>CAWHFX010000001.1:0-311460 GCA_963828715.1 uncultured beta proteobacterium
TCCGAGGGCGAGCGAGTACGTGCCGTAGGCTGGCGTAACAGGGCGACGCTGCTGCTATGGTCTGGCGTCGCGAGGGTGGCCGGTCATTGAGACGGGGTCCGTAGTCAAGCCGGAGGCTATCGAATGGGTGCGACATCGTACTGCTTTGCTTTGACCACTCCTCGATGTTCCATCCACACTCGACGAGGTCGGACGCTGCAAAGATGAACTCAAGCGTTTCGGTGAAGAAGATCACCTGACCAAACTCGTCGGTGTAATCGATCTTCGCCTTCGAACCGTGGACGAAGTAGTTCCGGCAATCGACGGCCTGGTCGATGACCAGTTCAAGTTCGGGGAAGTGGGCTGGAATGCGGTCGAGAATGAGCTTCGCACGGGCGCGGACCTTGCGTTTTAGGCTAACCTTGCCGAGTCTGCCGAGGGCGTTCAAGACGCTGTTCCGCTCGGGGCTGGAGGGCAGCGCCTTAAAGAGCGCGCGGGACGTCGTCTTCGCGTCCTTCAGGTCTTTCGTCAGTGGCACATCCGCGGGCAAGGCGGAGGTGGGCAGTATGTCGAACATGTTCGCAGCGCCGATCAGCCGGTCGATGGTGAAGGTGTGCTGCATGCCAAACGCTGTCGAGAAGCGGGACCGTGCACTTCGCCACTCATGGTCGCGCGCCACGCAGGCGGTGAGGACGCTCGCGAAAACTTCGGGCGTGCGTGCCGCCTGGATTGGAAGGTCAGCCGGGTGAGGTTTTCGCCCAGCGTCGTCGCTCGCGCGCGGTGGCGACATGCTCCAGTAGACGTCAAGCATGTTCGGCTTGTCCTCTCGACCTGGAATGACAAAGGCAAGACGAAGCACGGTCTGCGGACGGCCCGCGATGATCTCCAGGAAGCGCAGCAGGATGTCAACCGCGCTGATGGCTTCGTTGACGATCACGCCTTCCTTGAACGCAAGATTGACGTGGATCTCGTTGTCGAGCTTGATGCCACGGGGTCCGGGCATAGCGAAAGACGGTCTGTGTTCCGCCGTAACCGTCCCGAACACGGTTTCCGCTTTGAAGATCTCATACTTGCCAGTGAAGTAGAAGAGCATCGGGTGGTCGCCGAGCGTGATGTCTCTGCCGTATTTACGCCTTGCTTCGACGATCTTCGCCATATGTGGACCCGCATCGATCACTTTGCCAAAGGCGTCGAAGTCGTAGAACAGCGCGGCCGCGTCCTCGACGTGGAAGCTTACGTTTGTGATCTTCTTATCGGTCGCTGTGATGTGCTCTTCGCCGAAGATGACGAAATGCGGGAAAACGCTGCAGAAGTGGTATTGCTCGCCCGCATGCGATCCGCTCCCCGGCCCCTGCATGGTGATGCAGTCGATTAGCGAGACCTTCGTGCGGTCGTTAAGCGCCCCAAGGATGCAACCGTCTTGAACGTGGCGAGTGCTGAAGAAATCGTTGGCGTAGAGGTCGAGCGTGGTCCTTGGCCCTTTGAGGATCAGGTCGCCCTGAACCTCCGTGCCCTGCGCCACTATGAACGTGCCCGACTTTCTAAACCCCTCGAATGACTCCATGCTCTAAGCCTCTTCTTGCCGCTAAGATGAACTCAGCTTACCGTAAGACGCCCACCCACAAGCGAGTCACCGTTTGCAGTCCCTCCGCGAATAGCCACGTACTCCTTACGGGGATGCCGACGAAACCGTACCCCAGGGAGGTCTTGCGCATACCGATCCTCGATGCGCGGCGCCGGCCCGCTGGTTCGTCGCCGCTGAGAACCGACATCGACGCGCAGATGGAACGATCCACGCCCGGGCGGCTGGATCGATCGTGGGCGAGCTTGCCGAACCGAGGGACAGAGACATGACACCGGACGAAGCGCTGCGCGGAGGTCGCGACCGATGGCCTACGGCTCGCGCGCATGCTGGTCTGTACGCGCACCGCGCGCGTGGAGCGCCACGTGCTGCACTCGAACGCGTTTCCGTTGCTGGCAGTGTGCGAGCTTGAATGCGGAGCCGTGCGTGACGTTTTCTTTCCGACGTTGCTCGCGGCGGCAAACTTTTGCGCAGCGCTGCACCCGCCGAGTGTCGTTGTCGTCGCGGCCGACGGCGAGGCCGAAGATGAAATTTACGAAATGCTGCTATTCGCAGGGCCGTGGACGGAATGCATTAGTCTCGCGGGCAGCGCGGTCGAGACGCCGGGAGAGTGGACTTTCCTTTCGGGCCGCGTTGCTGGCGGGACGAGGTTATGACGAATGGAATGGCGCGAACTTGAAAGCTCTGCCGCGAGCGGCGACTGAAGCTCACGCGCGTAGGCGACAGTGGCGCGGTTCGCGTGAGCGGCCGTGGCGTTTCGATTTTGACTTCGGACGTGCGCATGTTGCGCGAGGCCGACTTGCTCCCGGTCACGCAACGCAACGGCTACCCCGAGCGGAAATAAAAAAGTTTCGGCACCACGGCGCCCGAAGCGCGTGCGCTCTCGGGCGAGGCGTTCACGCCCGCGCCGTGGGGAAGCCGATAGGTGTTAGCATCGCATGGCCGCGGCACGGCCACTAAAAGAACGGGAGCGCACCCAATGGAAATTCCGACGATTCAGACCGGCGCGACTGTGCTGCGGTTAGCCTCTCTCGTGTTTTTGGGAGTCTCGCTGACCGGGGCGCGATCAGCTGCAGCGGACGAGGGTGGCGTGAGCTTCTGGCTGCCTGGCCAATTCAGCAGCTTTGCTTCGGTTCCCAGTGACCCCGGCTGGACGCTGTCCCTTACGACTTCCATGCTTCGGCGGATGCGGGGGCCGAAAGGTTGTTTCGCTTGGGCGGCAGGGTGAGGAGCGGGTTGGACGTGCGCACTGACCTGCTGATGCTGGCTCCCACTTATGTGTTCGGCACCCCCGTTGCCGGCGGGCAGGCCGCCATTGGTATCACCGGGGTCGTCGGACGAGTGAAGTCGGGGTCAATGCGACATTGACAGGGCCGTTCGGCAACACTTTGACGGGAGGGCAGACCGACACACTCGAGGGTGTTGCGGACCTGTATCCCACAGCGTCGCTCAAGTGGAACCAAGGTCCCCACAATTACATGATCTACACGATGGGGGGAGTCCCGGTCGGCGAGTATTCTGCCGGCCGTCTCGCCAATCTGGGAACGAATCATTGGTCGCTCGATGCGGGCGCAGGCTATACCTATTTCGACCCCAAGCGCGGACACGAATTTTCGGCTGTGCTTGGCTTCACGTATAACTGGGAAAACCACGATACCGATTACAGAAACGGGACGAGCGCGCATCTCGACTGGGCCGCGTCGCAATTCTTTTCCGAGCAGTTCCACGCTGGCCTCGTCGGCTATTTCTATAAGCAGGTGAGTGGCGATAGCGGCACGGGTGCGGTTCTCGGCGATTTCAAGTCGCAGGTTTCCGGCATCGGTCCACAGATCGGATACTTCTTCAACGTCGGCGCACAGAAGTGGTACGTGAACGTGAAGGGCTACTACGAATTCGACGCGAAGAACCGGCCGGAAGGGTGGAATGCATGGCTGACGCTGACGATTCCAGTCGGTTCGGGCGCGAAGTGACGTTCATCCAAGAAAGGCCCAAGGGCGGGGCTACTTCTGAACGCGATCCGGCGGCACACCGGGAGCCGACCATGAGCGACGAGAACGAACCGCGCGGCGACGTACGCACGACGAGCAAGCAAATGTTCGAGTGGTTACGAGCGATGCTCATGGAGCACGTCGATATCACGACGCTCGTAATGCCGCTGCATATTTACATGATGGTGGAAAACGCAGGCGTCGCGCTGGTCGTCGTCGAAGGCACAGATCATGTTCGATGGCTACGGGATGACGATGCAGTACACGAAGGCCGAACACCCATGCATCTGCTCTTGGAGGACAGCGCAGGCTATCGCATAGCCCTTACGTTTGATGCGACAGGAAACCGGCCGACCGACCATTGATGCGATAGACGCGCTACACGCGCACGGCCGCACCCGAGGCACCCACTAGCCCCGAGACCGCCGTGCGCTACGTGCGGTCTGGCGCGTCAGGCGACCTGCTCGCGCTCTCGGCACTCCAGAAGTGATGCGTTGACCAGCCGCAACGGTGCCGCATGCGTAGCGCCGTGACGCGCACGCGGCCGATGCTCGGCACGTCTACGAGCAGTCCATGATTCCGCCGTCATCGGCGCGCTGTGCCGGCGGCAAAGTGTTCAGTGCGTCGGCTATGTAGCCGCCTGGGATGCGCGAGAGTAGATGATCCTCGGACACGTCAGGCGACGATTACGGCCCTGTTGTCACGGTTATGGCGCCAGCGCGTGCGGCACGTCGGGCAGATCGCCTCGCCGGCGTGTCCCCCACCATCCAGGCGTGCCGTCGCGAGGATGCACGACGTGCATCGGCCAGAGGGTGAACAGCGTGTCGTTGCGAATGCGGGCGCAGGGCGCGCAGGGACGGGGTTTCTCATGCGTTCTTAGCTTCGTCGGCCGCGGCGACTCGAGCGAACGTCTTCGCGAACTCGATCGAGTCGCGCGCGACATCTCGCGCCACATCAGGCGGCAAACTTTCGGCGCTGGAGTTTCGCCGAGCCATCGTGTCGGCGTAAATCTGCGCCGCGAGTTGATACATCTCGTCTCGAGTCATTTGCATAGTCAGAACCACGAAAAACGCAGCCGCGCCGTTTGATACTTCTTTGATACTGCGGGAGACTGGTCGCCGCTAAGTCGTTGATTTATTGGTGGGTGGTACTGGGATCGAACCAGTGACCCCTGCCGTGTGAGGACAGTGCTCTACCGCTGAGCTAACCACCCGGCCGCGGAAAGAAAACGCGCGCAATCTTAGCATCGGCGCGCTGCGGAGCGTCTAATCGTCTCGCCCATATAATCCGCCGTGGTTCATGCGCCATGCCTGACAACCTAACGATCATCGGTGCCGGTATCGTCGGCGTCGCCACTGCCGCGTATCTCAAACGGGACGGACACCACGTGACGCTCGTCGATATGCGGCCGCCCGGCGAGTATTGTTCGTTCGGCAACGCCGGGATTCTGAGCCCGGGCTCTTGTGTGCCGCTCGCCACACCCGGAATCCAGTGGAAAGTCCCGGGCTATCTGATGGACCCCATGGGTCCGCTGACGATCCGCTGGAGCTATCTGCCCAAAGCGATGCCGTGGCTGCTGCGCTTTCTGGCAGCGTCGACACCGTCACGGGTGGAAGCAATTGCCAACGCCCTGCGACCGCTCCTTAAGCAGACGTTCGATGCGTACCTACCGCTCGCCCGGGATGCGGGTGTAGCCGATCTCATCCGACAGACCGGATACGTGGTCGCGTACGAGAAACGTACTTCCTATATCGGCGACAGCATTGCGTGGAAGCTTCGGCGCGATCGCGGCGTCGTCGTCGAAGAGTTGGACCAGGACGGCATACGCGCGCTTGTCCCGCAACTGACCGGCCAGTACGAAATGGGGCTGTACCTGCCGGAACAGGGCTTTGTCGCCAATCCGGGCCGTCTGACCAAGGGACTGGCAGCGCAATTCGAGCGCGATGGCGGCATCATCCTGCGGCGACAAGTGCGCGATATCGATGTCGGTTGGGATGGCCCGCGCGCACTCATGACCGACGATGGTCCGATTCCGGTCGAAAAACTCGTGATCTGCGCCGGATCGCATTCGAACGAATTCACTTCCAGGCTCGGCGATTCGGTGCCGCTGGAAGCTGAACGCGGCTATCACGTGACCTACTCGGATCCGCGCGTGATGCTGACGATGCCGGTCTTCATGCCGGAACACAAGTTCTTCGTAACGCCCATGGAGATGGGCTTGCGCATCGCGGGCCAGACGGAATTCGCCGGTATCGCGGCAGACCCGGACTATGAGCGCGCGGACATTCTCGCAAGACACATGCAGCGGCTATTTCCGGATATCAGCAGCGCCGATACCACCAAATGGATGGGCCGTCGGCCTTCCATGCCCGACTCGCTGCCGGTCATCGGGCGTGCGACACGTTTCAAGAACACCTACTACGCTTTCGGACACGGCCACGTCGGTCTGTGCAGCGGCGCGCCTACGGGCCGCATCGTTGCCGATCTCGTCGCCGGACGCGAGCCGAACATCGACGTCACACCGTTCCGGCCGGACCGGTTCCGATAGGGACAGACGTGCGGCATGCCGCCGCGCAAGCGAAGGGTCGCAGTCGAACGAAGCTCGGCGTTAACGCTGCGGAACCTCGATGACGCGACCGCTTGTCGCCGACTGGACGATCGCTTCCAACACAGCGACGCCGTGTTCCTCGTCGCCCCCCGGCAGCGCGAGAGGACGTCCTGCGGCAACCGCGTCGGCGAAGTTTTCCAGCTCGGCGCGTTCCGTACTGATCTCGGGAAATGTAATGAGCTGCGGCCGTTGGTGTGTGTGCAGATGCTCCGGATCGATCAGGCACGCGCGCATCTGCCAGGTCGTGAGGTGCTCGACGTCGCCGACTTCGACCCAGCCTCTCGACCCGAACACCTGCATGCGCCACGTCTCCGCGGTCGCGATGATGGTGCCTAGATAACCGGTGGCGCCGCTCTTGAACTTGAACAGCATCGAAGTCGTGTCGTCGATGCCATAGTCCAGCGCGAGACGCTGACTTTGCGCATTCACCGTATCGACCTGGCCCGCGAGATACATCATCGCGTCGACGACGTGAACGCCGCGTCCCGTCATCCCGCCCGCGGGACCTTCTTCGCGTTGCTGGCGCCAGTGCTCCTGCGGGAAACGATAAACACTCGGCCCGCAGAAGTTGCCTTCGATGTGGAGCAGCTTGCCCAGGCGGCCGTCCTCCAGCATGCGCCGGATCTCCTGCAGGGCCGGCTGAAAGCGCCAGTTGAAACCTACGCCCACCGTCACTTTCTTCTGCTGGCCGAGCTGCACCGCTTCCGCAGCGTCTTGCGAAGTCAGCGTAAACGGTTTCTCGGTAAAAACAGGTTTGCCCGCCCTTATTGCCGCGAGTACCTGCTCCGCGTGCACCGTATGCGGCGTCGCGAGCACGATCGCGTCGATCACCGGATCGTCAAGCACGCTGGAAAAGTCCGAGCGCAGCGCAAGCCCGTGCTGATGTGCGTAGGGGAGGGTCTTCTCGGGATTGCGCACGACACCGACGATGAACCGGATCTTGTCGCTCTTGCCCTGGACGCTGTTGACGAGATTCTGGCCCCACCTGCCGAGCCCCACGATGGCTGCATCGATCATGTTCGTATGCTTTCTTTCAGTGCGCGCGCAGAGGACGCATGCGTGCCTCTCCGCGAGTTCGGCGACAATGTACCCGCCGGTGCGATGAGGCACAAGAGATATACTCGAACGGCGTCGAGCATGGCGCCGACAACGAACAAGACACATGCAGGAGCTCAGCGGACCGACACGATACGAGGTCGCGGTTGACATCGGCGGCACGTTTACGGACGTCGTCTGCCGAAGCGCTGCCGGCGAGACGAAGCTCGTAAAGATTCCCACGACGCGCGCCAATCCCAGTATGGGCGTACTGCACGCGCTGCGTCACATGGCGACCCAATGGAGCGTTTCCGCGGAGCACATCGCGCGCTTCGTTCACGGGACCACGGTCGCCACCAACGCAGTGCTCGAACGCAAAGGCGCGAAGATCGGGCTCATCACGACGCAGGGCTTCAAGGACGTGCTGGAAATCGGCCGCCAGAATCGGCACCACGTCTATAGCGTGATGCTCGAGCCCGAAACGCCTGCCTTTCTCGTACCAGGTGCTTTGCGGCGTGAGGTTCCGGAGCGCGTCACTGCAACCGGTCAGGTTCTGACGCCGCTCGACGAGGACGCGGTCCGTCGCGAAGCGGACTTGCTCGCATCCGAGGGGGTGCAGGCAGTCGCGATCTGCTTTCTTTTTTCGTTTCTCAACCCCGCGCATGAACAGCGCGCCGCGCAGATCGTGCGCGAGCGTCATCCGTATCTCATGGTGTCGCTCTCGTCCGAGGTCGACCCGGCGTTCCGTGAATACGAGCGTACGTGCATCACGGCATTCGACGCGTACCTGAAGCCGGTGATCGATCGGTATCTCGCCGATATGGAACGCGACCTCGACGCGAACGGCGTGCGTTCGCCGCTGCAGATCATGCAATCGCGCGGCGGCGTCGCATCTTCGAACATCGCGAGGCGCAGTCCGGTGCGCCTCTTTCTTTCAGGACCCGCAGCCGGTGTCATCGGCGGTCGGGTTGCCGGGCAGGCAGCCGGTGCCGAAGACTTGATCACGATCGACATCGGCGGCACGAGCGCCGACATCGCGCTGATCGATCGCGGCCAGCCTCTGATTTCATCCGAAGGGCGGCTCGACGGCTATGCCGTGCGCGTGCCGATGGTGGACGTCAATGCAATCGGTGCCGGTGGCGGAAGCATCGCATGGCTCGACGCAGCGCGCTCGCTGCGCGTGGGTCCGCGCTCTGCAGGCTCGGAGCCCGGCCCCGCCTGCTATGGATGGGGCGGCCTCGATCCGACCGTCACGGATGCTTCGATCGTACTCGGCTACATCGACCCCGACTATTTCGCCGGCGGCACCATGAAGCTCGACGCCGAGCGCGCGCACGCGTCGATCGAGGTGAAGATCGCGAAGCCGCTCGGTATGTCGGTCGAGCAGGCTGCGCTCGGCATTCACCGCGTCATCAACGCGTCGATGGCCGAAGGCATCCGGTTCGTTTCGGTCAAACGCGGCATCGATCCGCGTCGCTTCAGCCTCGTGCCGCTCGGGGGCGGCGGTCCCGTGCACGGCACGGCACTGGCGCGCGAACTGGGGATACGGCGCGTCATCGTTCCGCTGCATCCGGGTGTCCTGTCGGCTGCGGGACTGCTCGCCGCACCGGTGGAGCACGAGGCCGCGACCGCGTTCAACATTGCGGCCGCCGAGGTAACCACCGACATGCTGACGCGTTTGTACGCGGAACTGGACGCCCGCTGCAGTTCGCTCATGGCCGGTGAAGGCGCAGGCGCCGAGGCCATCGAACGGCACTATCTCGCGGACGTGTGTTACATCGGTCAGTCGTATCACCTCGAAGTGGCCATGCACATGGAAGACGCGCCGTTGGCGCGACTCACGCACGACTTCTATGCCGCACACGACCGGATCTACGGCCACAGCACGGCCGGTCCCATCAAGCTCGTCAACTTGCGTGCCGTGCACCGCACGAAGACCCGCCCAGACGGCCGCTGCCCGGCATGTGCCTGAAGACGGCTCGCCACTCAAAGGCATACGCGCGATGCTGACGTCGGCCTCGAGCGGTTTTGTCGAAACGTGCGTCTACGATCGGAGCCGGCTCAAGCCGGGCGCGCGTCTGGACGGTCCTGCCATCGTCGAGCAGGCCGATACGACGACGGTTATCGAGCCCGGCTGGCAGGCGCACGTCGATCCGTCCGGCAGCCTCATCTTGTCCGTTCCGAATTGAGGATCATGAATACGTTCGTACGCGCCGAAGTCGTCGATCCGATCACCACGGAAGTGATACGCAACAAGCTCGAAGGCATCGCCAACGAGATGGAGCTCACGCTCCTGCGTAGTTCGTTCTCGCCGATCGTCAAGGAAGGTCTCGACACGTCGGCGAGTCTCTTCACCGTCGACGGTGAAACGCTTGCCCAGGCGTGTGCGATTCCCGTTCACCTCGCCACGCTCATTCCGGCGCTTCGCACCATGCTCGAAAAGTATCCCATTGCAAGCATGCGGGATGGCGACGCGTTCATCCTCAACGATCCGTACTGCGGCGGCACGCACCTGCCAGATATCGCGATCATGACGCCCGTGTTTCAGGGTGACCGCGTGATCGCGCTCACCGCAACCATGACACATCACGGAGACGTCGGCGGTTACTCTCCCGGCTCGCTGCCGCCCAACTCGACGGAGATCTATCAGGAAGGATTGCGCATACCGGCGCTCAGGTTCCGCGAAGCCGGCGAGTACAACGAAACGCTGATCGCGATCCTGCGGCAGAACAGTCGCATGCCCGACACGTTGATGGGTGACCTCAACGCTCAGCTTGCAGCCTGCACCGTGGGCGCGCGCCGAATCCGCGAGCTTGCGGAACGTTACGGCGCGGCGTTTCTCATGAGCGTGTTCGAGGAACTGCTCGATCGCTCCGAGACGATGACGCGCGAAGCGTTGCGGCAGATTCCCGAGGGAACGTATCGCTACGTCGATTATCTCGACAACGATGGCATCGATCTCGACCGGCCGGTGCGCATCGAAGTCGCGGCGACGGTTCGCGACGGGACGATCGAATTCGATCTCACCGGCACCGATCGCCAGTTGAAGGGACCGCTCAACTGCGTGCCGTCCGGCTCGCAGGCAGCCGCCTATTTCGCGGTACGCGTGTTGACCGACGCCAGCATCCCGACGAACGGCGGTTGCTTCAGGCCGGTGAAGCTTCACCTGCCGAAGGGCTCGCTCGCGAACCCGGAAGATCCGGCGCCGGTGAACGCTCGAACCTCCACGATCAAGCGCATCGCGACCTGCATGGTGAGCGCCTTCGCGGAGACCCTGCCCGACCGCGTCAGCGCGCCTGCTGCCGGAACGCTGCTCGTCGTCGCGTTCGCAGGACGGCACGCGAACGGTGAGCGCTTCATCATCAGCGAACTGATCGCCGGTGGCAGCGGCGCCGGGCGTGATCGCGACGGTGTGGACGTCGTCGATACGGACGCGAGCAATTGCATGAACCTGCCGGCGGAAGCGCTCGAAATGGACGGGCCGCTGCGGCTCGTGCGCGTGGCGCTGCGTCGCGATTCCGGCGGTGCGGGTGAATATAGAGGAGGGCTCGGCGTCGTGCGCGAATACGAAGCGCTCGAAGACGGTATTTCGTTCACGCATCGCGGTGAACGGCACTTCAGTCAGGCCACGGGTATCGAGCGCGGCTGCGCAGGTGCGTCGGCTCATTCCATCATTCGCCGTGCAGACGGACGCGAGGAAGTCATCCCGTCGAAGGCGCTTACGGTGCTCAACAGAGGCGATCGCGTCATCGTGGAAACACCGGGTGGCGGCGGCTACGGGAATCCGAAACGCCGGCGCACAGTGAACGAAGACGTGATCAACGGTAAAGTGAGTGCCGCTGCTGCGCGCCTCGTATATGGACTGGGCGACTGACGGATGGAACACCCGCAATCGGTCTGGCTGACAACAGCCAATCCCGCTCCGCGACTGCCCCAACTCGAGCGCGATTACCAGACCGATGTTGCCATCATCGGCGCCGGTTACACGGGGCTTTCCGCTGCGCATCACCTGGCGCGTGCAGGTGTTGCCTGCATCGTGCTGGAAGCGAACGATGTCGGCTGGGGCGGAAGCGGACGCAACGGCGGCATGGCGGTGCTGCGCTACAAGACCTCGTGGGGAGCGCTTGCCCGCGATCTTGGGGAAGAGCGCACGCGTGCACTGCACCGACTGCTGTTCAGCGCATTCGATTTGCTCGAAGCGGCCGTATCCGAGTACCGCATCGATTGCGGCTTTGTCCGCTGCGGGCAGATCACTGCTGCAAACGGCAGGCGCGCGGTCGCAATGCTGAGAGCCGACGTCGCCTGGCTTTCGTCGATTGGCGACCATGTGCCGCGCATGCTGAGCGCCGATGCCACGCGCGAGCTCACGGGCACTGACGCCTATCTCGGCGGCTATCTCGACACGCGTGCGGGTGCGATCCATCCGCTCAACTACGTGCGCGGGCTGGCTGCAGGCGTCGCGGGACGAGGTGTACCGATTTTCGTCGGAACGCGCGTCGACACTGTGCGTGACGAGAACAATGGGATCGTGCTCGTGACGTCACGCGGCGTCGTGCGTGCGAAGCAGTTGCTCATCGCGACCAACGCCTACACGGATCTCGTGAAGTTCGGAACTGATCTCGGTTCCCGTATCGTCCCCGTATCCACCTCGATCGTCACGACCGTACCGCTGCCGGACGCAGCGCTCGCCGCGATCCTCCCGGCGCGTAACGTCGTCTCCGACACACGGCACCTTCTGAATTACTTCCGACTCGGTCCGGGCAATCGCGTCCTCTTCGGCGGCCGGGGTTCGCTCACCGGGCAGGAGACGCCGGACGTGTACGCGGGACTCGAACGCAAGCTCATCGCGACGTTCCCGACGCTCGATGGTGTCGCGATCGATCACCGCTGGTCCGGGAAGGTGGCGGTAACGCTGGACGATTTCCCGCACGTCGGCCGCTTGAGTCCTCGCATCGCCTATGCGATTGGCTACGGCGGCCGCGGCGTCGTGCTCACGAATCTGCTCGGCAAGGCACTTGCGGAACTTGCGCTTGGACAATCGCCCGAGCTGGGTCCGATGAGTGCGGCAGCGTTCTCGCGCATTCCTCTACATGCCGTGCGCTTACCTGCGATGAAGGCTGTGGCTGGCTACTACGGGTTGCTGGATCAGCTGAAACTGTGAGCGACGCGTAATTCGTCCGCGGCTGCTCGCCTGGCTCTTACTCGAGGACGATGCCGGCCGCTTTGACGAGGTCGGCCCACCGCACGGCGTCCTCCTGTATCAGCTTCCCGAACTCCGCCCGAGAGGACAGCTGTGTCTCGATGCCTTGCGAGAACAGCCGATCCTTCACTTCCGGCGTTTGCAATGCGCGCTGCGTCGCGGCGTGCAGCTTGTCGACGATCGCAACCGGCGTCTTCGCGGTGATGACGAACCCGTACCAGACCGGCACGTCGTAGCCTTTCAGCGTCTCGCCGATCGTCGGAACATCCGGCACCGCCTGTGAGCGCTGTGCGCCGGTCACGCCGATCGCCTTCATGCGTCCTGCTTTCACCTGCGGTATCGCCGCGAGCACCGGCAGCATCGCGATGTGAATCTCGCCTTGTAGCAGGGCGAGCTGGTTCGATGCGGCGCCCTTGTACGGAATGGGGGTCAACCTGGCGCCGGACATGACGCGTGAAGAGCTCGCCCGCGAGATGGTTCGTCGAACCGGCGCCGGAGTGACCGAAGCGCAGCGAGCCGGGCGGCTGCGATTTCGCGTATGCGATCAGCTCCTTTACGTTCGAGACGGGCATGGACGGATGAATGACCATCATGGTCTGACCGAAGCCGATCAGCGAAACCGGCGCGAAGGCCTTGATCGGATCGAACGGCGGCTTGTTCCTGAAATTCGGGCTGATGGTAATGACCGGTTGTCCAAGATACAGCGTGTGACCGTCGGGATTCGCACTCGCCGCGATCTCCATGCTGAGCACGCCGCCCGCGCCCGGCCTGCCGTCGATGATCACGCGCTGCCCGAGCAGCTCACCGACTTTGTCTCCCGTGACGCGCGCCACCGTGTCGCTGACGCCGCCCGGCTGAAAGCCCGTAATGAGGCGCAGCGGACGCGAAGGAAAGTTGGCGGCGTTCTGTGCCCAGGCGACGCTGCTCACGAGCCACGAAGCGGTGATGCAAGCAAGCAGCTTCTTCATCGTCAATCCACTTTCGCGCCGGCGTCACGCACGACTTTCCGCCACTTGACGAGCTCGCTCTTGATGAGCGCTCCGAATTCTTCGGGTGTGCTTGCCTGCAGGTCGATGCCCTGAGCGACGAACCGCTCGTGCATGTCCGGCAGTGCGAGCGCCCGTCCGATCTCGGTGTTCAGCTTCGAGACGATCGAGCGTGGCAGCGCCGCCGGACCGAGCACGCCATACCACGGCACGGCGGAGAAGCCGGGCACGCCCGATTCGGCGACCGTCGGCAGATCGGGCGCTTGAGGTGACCGCTTCGGACTCGATATTCCGATCGCGCGCAGCTTCCCGGCACGCACGTGCGGCATCGCCGTGAGCATGTTGCTGAACATCATCTGCACGCGGCCTGCCACCAGGTCCGTGAGCGCCGCTGCATTGCCCTTATACGGCACGTGCACGATGTCGATATGGGCCGATGTTTTTAAGAGCTCTCCGGTGAGATGAGTCGGCCCGCCGTTGCCCGCCGAGGCGAAGTTGAGCTGGCCGGGTCGCGCCTTGGCGTAGGCGATCAGCTCCTTCACGTCCTTGACCGGCACGCTGGTATGCACCACCAGCGCGAGCGGCAGCGTGGCGATGAGTGTAATCGGCGCGAAATCGCGGACCGGATCGAATCCGACTTTGGAATACAACGCGGAATTGATTGCATGCGTTCCGACATGCCCGATCATGAGCGTGTAGCCATCCGGCGCGGACTTCGCCACGACTTCAGCGCCGATGTTGCCGCCGGCGCCGGCACGGTTGTCTACGACGAACGGCTGGCCCAGACGCTGGGACAGCTTTTCCGCGACCGCCCGCGACATGATGTCGGTCGGGCCCGAAGGCGCGAACGGCACGATCCAGCGCACGGGCCTGTTGGGGTAGCTCTGCAGGCCGCCTTGTGCATGCGAGGGCGGGCAAAACACTGCGAACAAGAGTACGAGAGCGAAACGTCGACACATCGCCGCCGCAGTTCGCAAGAGCTGTGCCACTTTCATGATCCTTGCCGGAGCCTCGGCGCCATAACACCGCAGCCTGTTCCGATCGAGAGCCGCGTCACGGCTCGGCAACGGCGCCCGACCATGGCGACATCACGTCCGCGATGCCTGTGTGTATGCCCTGTGTCGAATCGTTCAGCACCGCGCTGGGGCATGCGAAGTTTGTCGGATAAACGACGAGCTCGGTCTCGAGGGTCGGGAATGCATCAGCCAGCGCCTTCTTGACCGCGTCCGGCAAGCGCGGATCGACCCCGACGGTCTCCCCACCGCTCGCATCGATGCGCGGCTGATGGAACGCGTCTTCGAGCGACATGCCGTGATCGATGAGAAACGATGAAATCTGGAACACGGCCGGCATGATCTTGCGCCCGCCGGAAGCACCGATCGCAAACCACGCCTTGCCGTTGCGCTGAACGATAACGGGGCACATGTTGGTGAGCGGTCGTTTAGCCGGCGCGAGTGAATTCGGCGAGCCGGGACGCGGATCGAACCACATGATGCCGTTGTTCATGAGGATGCCGGTGGTCGGCAGTACCACTTTCGATCCGTACACGGACAGCAGCGTCTGCGTGAGTGCAACCATGTTGCCGTGGCGATCGACCACATTGAGATGCGTGGTCGTCGAGGGATCGCGGTGATCGCTCGTCTCGCCCATGGTCGCGAGGCGCTCGGCGTAGACCTCTCTCAGTACGCGTGCGTAGGCGAGGAAGGCATCGGCTTGCGGGCCGCCGGGGCGCAGTTTCACGTCTTCGAGCTTGGACAGGGCGCGGCGAATGGTCGGGCCGGCTGTAAGCCCTGGTGCGAGCGAGATCTGCGCGTGCCGGTAGGTTGCCTCGAGCGGTTGCACGATGCGAGCGCGATAGCTGCGCAAGTCTTCGAGTGTGATATCGCCGCCCATCTCCTTCAGATCACGCACGATGGCTTGCGCGATATCCCCCTCGTAGAAATCCCGCGGGCCCGCGTCGGCGAGCCTCCGCAGCGTAGAAGCCAGATTCGTGAGCCGGAGTCGTTCGAGCGCTGCGCCAGGCGCGGTGACGGGCGGAAACCCGGTCGGCATCCAGACCGCCCTGGTTGTCGGATAGCGCGACAGCTCACGTGCGTTGGTCGCGACCTTCAGCGTCAGGAACCAGTCGACCGCGATGCCTTGCTCGGCCAGTTCGATCGCCGGTTTGAGCACGTCGCCGAAGCGCATCGTCCCGAATCTTCCGAGTGCGAGGCCGAGACCGTCGACGTGTCCGGGTACCGCGATCGAGTTCGGCCCGTGTACGTTGCGGTCGTCCTTTACCGTGGGCCACGTGAAGAGGTCGCTCGTGAAGCCGCCGGTCAGCGGGTAGGCGGCCGGATCGAGGCTGCGCGGCGAGATCGGACCGAAGTCGACGACTTCGACGCGATTCTCTTTCGCGAGGTATACGAGCATGAACCCAACGCCGCCCAGCCCGCTGTTCCACGGCTCGACGGTCGCGAGCGACAAGCCTGTTGCCACCGCCGCGTCGATCGCATTGCCGCCGGCGGCAAGTATTCTCGCGCCGGCCTCACCGGCGATCCGGTTCTGGGTTGCGACGATCCCGCCGCTCGAGCGGGCGACAGGTTTGCGGACGTGCCAATTCTGGGCGAGATGATCGAGCATGGCGTTACCGTGAAAGTCCGACGTGGAAGTGAATGATAGCCTACCGCATGCTCGTGTCTCATCGAGGAAAGCACAGGCAGATCGGCGAGTTCGCCGCGACTCGCCCGAGGATAGGTGAGAGGAACAGCAGCGCTATAATTTGCTCGTATCAGATACTTCATCGCCATGGCCAAACACATCGTCTGTCTTACGTTCGACTTCGACGCGATCTCGGGCTTCATCTCGCGCGGCCAGACCACGCCCGGCTGGATTTCCCGCGGCGAGTTCGGACCACGCGTTTCCGCGCCGAGGCTGCTCGCGCTGTTCAAGAAGCATGGAATCGAGACTTCTTGGTACGTCCCCGGCCATACGATCGAGACTTTCCCGGATGCCGTGAAGCGTGTCGCCGATGCCGGTCACGAGATCGCGCATCACGGCTGGACGCACCGTCCGCCCGCGAGCCTTCCGAAGGAAAAGGAAGAAGAGGAGCTCGTTCGCGGCAATGAAGCGATCCGCCGCATTTCGGGACAGTATGCGCGCGGTTACCGCTCCCCTTCGTGGGATTTGAGCCCGTATTCGGTCGATCTCATGCTCAAGTACCGGTTCAAGTACGACAGCAGCATGATGGGCGACGACTACACGCCTTACTATGCGCGACAGGGCGACGTGCTGGAGCTCAAGAGCGCGGCGCGATGGGGCAGGCACACGGACCTGGTCGAGATGCCGATTCACTGGTCCACGGACGATTCGCCTCATTTCGAGTACGTGAAAACCGAGCACAGCTTGCGCCAGGGACTTCAGAACGCGAACAACGTGTACGACAACTGGATCAACGACTTCGTCTATATGCGCCAGTCCGTCGACTGGGGCGTGCTGACCTACACGTGCCATCCGTTCATCATCGGCCGAGGGCATCGCATCATGATGCTCGAGCGTCTGATCGAGACGATGAAAGAGCAGGGGGCCGTGTTCCAGCGTGTCGATGCGACGGTCGAAGAGTTCAGACAGCGAGTGCCTCTCAGTGCATGACGTGACTTACGTGGCAACTCGTCGTCACACGCACGGGGTCAGCCAGAGCTCTCCCTCTCCCCGAATCGGGAAGAGGTGACGGGCGAGGGGAAACTAACCAATGGTCCGCACCCGTTTCGCGCCCAGTCCCACCGGTTACCTCCACATCGGCGGCGCACGCACCGCGCTCTTCTGCTGGGCGTATGCGAAGCAGCAGGGAGGCACCTTCATCCTGCGCATCGAGGACACCGATCGCGAGCGTTCCACGCTCGAATCCGAGCAGGCGATCCTCGACAGCATGGCGTGGCTCGGGCTCGATTACGAGGGGCCGTATTTTCAGATGAAGCGGCTCACCCGTTATCGTGAGGTCGCCCAACAACTGATCGGACAGGGCCACGCTTATTACGATTACGCGTCGAAGGAAGAGCTCGAGATCCTGCGCGAGCAGCAGAGCGCACGCGGCGAGAAGCCGAGATACGACGGCCGCTGGCGACCCGAGAACGCACAGCGGCTCGGGCTCAGCAAGCCCGAGGGCGTGACGCCCGTCGTGCGCTTCCGCAATCCCGACGATGGCGTGGTCACGTTCGACGATCTCGTCAAGGGCCCGATCACCGTTGCCAACGCGGAGCTCGATGATCTCGTGCTGGTGCGTTCGGACGGAATCCCAACGTACAACTTTGGCGTCGTGGTGGACGACATCGACATGAACATCACTCACGTCATTCGTGGCGACGATCACGTCAACAACACGCCGCGGCAGATCAACATCTATCACGCGCTGGGCGCTGCCCTGCCGCATTTTGCGCATGTGCCGATGATTCTCGGCTCGGACGGCAAGCGACTGTCGAAACGCCACGGGGCCGTGAGCGTCACTCAATACCGCGACGAGGGTTACCTGCCGGAAGCACTGGTCAACTACCTTGCGCGTCTGGGCTGGTCGCATGGAGACGAAGAAAAATTTTCGAGTGACCAGCTCGTCGAATGGTTCGATCTGCGACACATCAGCCGGTCGCCGGCGCGCTTCGATCCGGAAAAGCTCACGTGGCTGAATGCGCAGTACATCAAGGAGACGCCGGACGCACGTCTCGCGGAGCTCACGCGTCCGTTTCTGGCGGCGGACGGAGTCGATGTCGAGGCCGGACCGCCGCTGGAGAAAGTCGTTGCACTGCTCAAGGAGCGGGCGAGCACGCTGCGGGAGCTGGCTGACGCCGCGGTCTACTTCTATCGGGCAATCGAGCCCACACAGGAGCTGAAGCAACAACACGTGACGGGTGAGGTTGCGCCTGCGCTTTCCGAGCTGCACCGGCGGCTTGGAGAAATCGAGTGGGCGCGCGGCAAGATCAACGAAGTCATCAAGTCCGTCATCGCCCAGCACAAGCTCAAGCTTCCGAAGCTCGCGATGCCGCTGCGCGTGCTCGTGACGGGGACGACGCACACGCCCTCCATCGACGCGACGCTCGAGCTGATCGGCCGCGACGCGGTGCTGGAACGGTTGGCGAAGCACCTGTGAGATTGAAGGGCGGGCTTTGATTTACACGCTTGGAGGCGCTCGGTATAATCCGCCCTCTCTCGTGGGGGTATAGCTCAGCTGGGAGAGCGCTTGCATGGCATGCAAGAGGTCAGCGGTTCGATCCCGCTTACCTCCACCAGTTTCACCCCGCCGCGAAGCAGTGAAGAAATCGAAAGTCCTTTAGTCCCCATCGTCTAGAGGCCTAGGACATCGCCCTTTCACGGCGGTAACCGGGGTTCGAATCCCCGTGGGGACGCCATAAAAAACAAAGGCTTACGCTCACGTTTAGGTTGTTCTCGGATCTTGTGTCTAGGTTTTGTCTAGATATCAGGTGGAGATTTCAATGCTCGATACTCAAACCGAAGAACTCGCGCGCATGATCTACGCGCATGCAGCCGGGCATGCGATTGCGAGCAGTACCACACTGCCCTCAGTTGCTCCCGATAACGCAATACGGCATGCAGAAGCGTTCCGGCGGGCGGTCGAGATCTGGCGCAGACAAAACGCCAGCCCGCCGCCTCGCAATCCGTACGGCGAGCAGCCGTAACATAGAACGCGGGGGGAAGTTGATCATTAAGCTTGAGCTTTGCGCACCCTGCGCCCGCGTCGCCGACGAGACGGTATACACGCTCTGGCCTACGCACGTCGTGCATTCTCGCGACGGCACGCCGCGGCTGTGGGACATCTACGGCGAGGCGGTGTGCCCGACGTGCGGCACGCGCTGGCGGCATAACTGCGCCAACAAGGCCGAGATCGCTTAGCAGGGGAGTTGAGCTATGGAGCCGCAAGAGCTAGTCGGATTTATGCTCAGAATCGACGGGCTGGCTGTGAGCTTTCATCACACGCTCGCCGCGGCTCAAGACGCCGCGATATGCTATCCGGCGCCGGCCACGGTGATGATCCAGACAACCTACGGAGCTGTGCGCACTTGGGATTTCGATCGGATTCGAAACACATGGGCGCAGCGCCCGCATAGCACAAAGCCGTATGACGGATGATCTTCTCTCGCGCATCTGTGGTGCGCAAATACTCGCGGCGTACGAATGCGCATCTCGATCCCATGGGCGATTAGGTAGTGCTCAACGCGAGCGAGTACTCGTGATGGAGTCCGCCCAACACGGATTTCGTGAGCACGAGCGCGCCCGCCGCCGTCCGATGTCGGGATTCTGACTGTGGAACCACGGAAGCCACCTTCGGCCAATCAGGGACACCGGGACCGAGACTCTTGTGTGGCCTCCCGCAGTTGTAGTGCCTCACCCACTCTCGCAAGGTCGCCCGCAAATGACTTTCCGACATCGGGATCAGCCAATCCAGACACTCCCGCCGAATCGTCCCGATCACCTGCTCGCATATCGAGTTCGCCTTGGGACTTCGAAACGGTGTCCGCAGCACCTTCAGTCCTAGCGCCTGAATGGATTTGTCCAAGTGTTTGGCAAAGATGCTATCGCGATCATGAATGAGGTACCGGTGAGTCCTTTCATCACCCACCACCTCTCGCAGCTGCTGTAGCGTCCAGTCGGCCGTCGGGTGCCTGGTCACGCCTACGTGCGCAAGCCGACGTCTGCCGTGTTCAATCACCACGAACACATACAGCAATCGGAACGTGGCGGTGACGGCAACGAAGAAATCGCACGCCACAATCGCCAACGCGTGATTCTTCAAGAACGTCGCCCAGCGCTGATCACCTCGCGGCTGACCAGCTGGCCGCTTCGGCATGTACTTGCCGACCGTGCGAGGCGAGACCCGGATGCCCAGCTTGATCAGCAATTCATTGGCGATCCGCTCTTCGCCCCACACCGGGTTCTCGGAGGCCATTCTGCGAATCAGGCCTCGCAGTTCCGCTGGAATCGGCGGTCGACAACTGACTCCAGTTTTTGCGCACCACTGAACCGCCGAACGCGAAGATCACGCCGAAGGTGTGGGCGGGGCGGATGCGTCGTAGGTTTCCGCGTTCGGCATGAGTTCGATTCCAAAGGCTCATGCTCTCGAGCCAGGGCTTCTTGGCCCCGCCAGCGCCTTGCGCTACATCTGTCAGCCGGCGAACGGGCGCTCGCAATCGGATTCCGATCGCTACTCGATCACTTGAGCGACAGGATCCATGCGACCAGCGCTTTGTTATCGGCATCCGGGATGTTGTTCGGCGGCATCGGGACCGGGCCCCACACACCCGAGCTGCCGGCCTTGACCTTGCCTTCGAGGGTTGCGGCCGCCGACTTATCTCCCGCGTACTTCTTGGCGATCTCCTTGTATGACGGACCGACCACCTTCTTGTCCGTCGAATGACAAGCCAGACAGTTGTGCTTTTTGGCCAGTTCCTCATTTGCCGCCACATCTCCGGCGGCCATGACCGTGACGCCCGCGAACGCTGCGCAAATCATCAAAGTATTCTTCACTGGCACTCTCCTTTGCCGCGCACGCGGCGTTCACGGCTCGATTCGGACTCGCTTTGAGCCCGCAGTTACTTTAAGCCGCTCATCCCCGCCGTGAATTGGACCATGGTCCACTACGCGCAATCGGGCTGCCCAATCAGACTGTGATGGTTCTGGAAAAGTGGCCAGGGAAAGCTACGCTGCAGATTTGCGGGCCTGGCGAATCCCGACTATTTGGCAGAGATCGAGGCAACCGCGGTCAACGTCAATCAGTAAAGGGGGTACTTTATGGACGGCATTCCGATCACCCGCCGAGCTTTCCTGACCTCAATCGGGATGACGGCCGGGGCCGCTGCCATGTACCACGCCATGACGGCGCTGGGTCATGCGGCCGAGTCGCAGTTCGACGGCCCCCCGGTGTTGTCTGGCGCCCGCAAGGGGGCGAGCGTGCTCATCCTCGGCGCGGGCCTGGCCGGGATGTCGGCCGCATACGAAATGCAGAAGGCCGGGTATAACGTGCGTGTGTTGGAATATCAGAACCGTCCCGGCGGACGCAACTGGACGCTCCGCGGTGGTGACACCTATACGGAACTGGGTGGGGCAAAACAGACGGTCCGATTCGCCAAGGGCAACTACTTCAATCCGGGCCCATCGCGCATCCCGTATCACCATCGGGCGGTGCTGCACTATTGCAAGGTGCTCGGCGTTGCTCTCGAGACGTTCGTCGAGCTCAACCATAACGCATACATCCATAGCACCAAGGCGTTCGGCGGAAAGCCGATGCGCTTCAGGGACCTCGCCGCGGATATGCAAGGGGGCGTCTCTGAGCTCCTCGCCAAGGCCATCAACGCCAAGCAGCTTGGTGGGCCATTGACAGCGGAGGACCAACAAAAGCTGCTGGAGGCGCTACGGGGTTGGGGTGCTCTCGACTCGAACTTTGAGTACAAGGGGCTTAAGAGTTCCACGCACCGGGGCTATAAGCGCCCACCGGGAGCCGGCCTTGACGGCGCACCCCTGGCCTCCGAGGTCATCCCCCTGAAAGAACTCCTGGATCCTACGATTTGGGGGCCCATGAATTTCCTGGCCGGGTACAACTTCCAGACCACGATGTTCCAGCCGGTGGGCGGAATAGACATGATCGGAAAGGGCTTCGCCCGCCATCTCAAGGATCGCATCACCTACAACGCGAAGGTGACGAAGATATCGCAGGACGCGAAAGGGGTCACCGCGACTTTCACGGACACGGTCAAGGGTACGACCGCGCAGGCCAAGGCCGACTGGTGTATCTGCACCCTCCCCTTGCCCATCCTGTCTCAGATGGAGCTGCAGGTTTCCAAGGAAATGCTGGCGGTATTTCAAGCGGTCCCGTATACCTCGTACAACAGAATCGGCATCGAGTACAAGCGGCGCTTCTGGGAGGAGGATGAGGCCATCTACGGCGGATTCACCTCGACCGATCTGGATATCCAGACCATTCATTATCCGAACGACCGTTTCCACTCGTCCGGTCCCGCAGTGATGGTGGCCGGGTATCCCAACCGCCCCAAAAATGGAGTGCTCTTCACCGGTATGACGCCCGAGGAGCGCATCGAGGCCTGTCTCGCGCAGGGTGAAAAGATTCATCCGCAGGTTCGCAAGGAGTACATGAACGGCGTGGCGGTTTCCTGGCATCGCGTCCCCTGGAATCTGGGTTGCAGGGCGCGCTGGACCGAGGAGACGCGCAAGCAGCACTACACGCGCCTGGTCGACATCGATGGTCGAATCGCGTTCGCTGGCGATTCAGTGTCGTACCTCCAGGGCTGGATGGAAGGGGCGTTTCTCTCTTCGTTGGACGCTATCAAACGTGTGCACAAGCGTGCGGTGGAGGCTTGATATGGCAATCGGAATGAATCTTCAGCGGCTCCTGGTTGCCCTGCTGCTTTCGCTTCTCGCTTCGCTCTGCTACGCAGCAGACACCAAGTCGGCGCCGCCCGAGAAAAAAGACGCCGAGACGCAGCCGCCCGCGCAACCAGACGCCAAGTCGTCGCCGCCCGCGAAAGCAGACGTCAAGTCCTCGTCGTCCGCGAGCAATGGGGCGCGCCTGTACACGGAGAACTGCCAGGCATGTCACATGGCCGACGGCAAGGGTGCAACCGGCGCGGGGACGTATCCAGCCCTGGCAAACAATCCGAAGCTGCAGACGGCTGCGTACCCCGTCGTCATTGTGATGTACGGTAAGGCGGGTATGCCCTGGTTCAACGGGCTGCTCACGCCGGAGGAGATCGCGGCGATAGTGGGCTACGTGCGCACCAACTTCGGCAACAAATACGCCGAGCCTGTCACCACCGAGGAAGTGGCGAAGATGAAGGGTCCGGTTCCAACAGACGAATAGCGGCGGAGCGGTATGCACTTAAAGCGGGCTCGGCACGCCAGGGCGCTGAAGCTTCGAGGTCACCCCTTAACTGTGGGCTGACGGCATCAAGAGGCGATACGCAATTCGGGAAAGTATGAGATGGCGTCAGACGTGTCACACGCCACTTCCAACACTTCGCCAATGATCGAAATCGGGAAAGTAAACCGTCGCTGCGCATCACCGCCGGCACGTGCAGACGATCCCGCGGTTTCGTCTTGGGCGACTCGCTCATCGCCTCTGGCAGCCCTCTTCTGCGCCGGGCTGCTCACCGGTTGCGACATGGTGGTGCTGCACCCGTCGGGCCACATCGCCACGCAACAAGCCAATCTGCTGGTCATCTCCACGGTGCTGATGCTGCTCATCATCGTGCCGGTGATCGTGACGACGCTGTTTTTCGCCTGGCGCTATCGGGCTTCGAATACGGCCGCACCCTATACGCCGGACTGGGACCACTCGATTCAGCTCGAGCTGCTGATCTGGTCGGCGCCGCTGCTGATCATCATTGCCCTGGGCGCGATCACGTGGATCGGCACGCACATCCTCGACCCGTATCGGCCGCTCGACGAGCGGCAGGCGCCGCGTGACTTCGAGGCCGTGAACGTCGAGGTCGTCGCTCTCGACTGGAAGTGGCTGTTCATCTATCCCGACGAAGGCATCGCCGTGGTGAACGAGCTTGCAGCGCCGGTGAACGTACCCGTGCGCTTCAGGATCACGTCGTCCTCGGTGATGAATTCATTCTTCGTCCCCGCGCTGGCGGGCCAGATCTACGCGATGCCGACGATGGAGACCAGATTGCACGCCATCATCAACCGGTCGGGCGAGTACGAGGGCTTCTCCGCGAATTACAGCGGCGCCGGTTTCTCCGGCATGCGGTTCAAGTTTTTCGGCATGAGCACGGCCGAGTTCAGGGACTGGGTGCAGAAGGCCAAAGCGAGCGGCCAGACACTGAGCCGCGACGAGTACATGAAACTCGAGCGGCCCAGCGAGCGCGAGACGGTGCGCCGCTACGGAACGGTCGCGCCCGATCTGTTCGACGCCATCGTCAATCGCTGCGTGGACATCACCAGCCCGTGCCTGCACGCAGTCATGATGTCGGACAAGCGTCGCGCGGCGGCGGCGGCCGACATGCGCACGAGCTTTGCGCTGAATCGGCAGCCCGATCCCCTGGTGTGCACCAACCGCAGCCCGACGGAAAGCGCCTTGCTGCGAGTCACCGAGCGATACTGACATCAAATGTCCGAGCATTCTGACTTCTCGACGCTTGTGTTTGGCCGCCTCACCTGGGAGGCGATTCCCCTCCACGATCCGATCCTGCTGCTGACGCTCATCGGGGTGGTGGTGGGCGGCCTCGCCATCGTCGGTGCGATCACCTGGTTCCGCGTGTGGGGCCCGTTGTGGCGCGACTGGATCACCAGCATCGATCACAAGAAGATCGGCATCATGTACGTGATCCTCGGACTGGTGATGCTGCTGCGCGGCTTCTCGGACGCGATCATGATGCGCGCCCAGCAGGCCATCGCCTTCGGCGACGCGCTGGGTTACCTGCCGCCGCACCATTACGACCAGATCTTCACGGCGCACGGCGTGATCATGGTCTTTTTCGTCGCGATGCCGCTGGTGACCGGGCTCATGAACTTCGCGATGCCGCTGCAGATCGGCGCGCGCGACGTGGCTTTCCCGTTCCTCAATAACTTCAGCTTCTGGATGACCGCCTTCGGCGCCGTGCTGATCATGCTCTCGCTGTTCGTCGGCGAGTTCGCGAAGACCGGCTGGCTCGCCTATCCGCCGCTATCGGGGATCATCCACAGCCCGGATGTCGGGGTCGATTACTTCATCTGGTCGCTGCAGGTGGCGGGCGTGGGCACCACGCTCTCCGGCATCAATCTCATCGCCACCATCGTCAAGATGCGCGCCCCCGGCATGACCATGATGAAGATGCCGATCTTCACGTGGACCACGCTGTGCACGAACATCCTGATCGTCGCCGCCTTCCCGGTGCTGACCACCGTGCTCGCGTTGCTCTCGCTCGACCGCTACGTCGGCACGCACTTCTTCACGAACGAGGCCGGCGGCAACGCGATGATGTATGTGAACCTCATCTGGATCTGGGGGCATCCCGAGGTCTACATCCTGATCCTGCCCGCGTTCGGCATCTTTTCCGAGGTCGTCGCCGCCTTCAGCGGCAAGCGCCTCTTTGGCTATGCCTCGATGGTCTACGCGACGGTGGTGATCACGATCCTCTCGTACCTGGTCTGGCTGCACCACTTCTTCACGATGGGCTCGGGTGCGAGCGTGAACTCGTTCTTCGGCATCACCACGATGATCATCTCGATTCCCACCGGCGCCAAGATCTTCAACTGGCTCTTCACCATGTACCGGGGGCGCATCCGGTTCGAGGTCCCCATGCTGTGGACGATCGGCTTCATGGTCACGTTCGTGATCGGCGGCATGACCGGGGTGCTGCTGGCGGTGCCGCCCGCCGATTTCGTGCTGCACAACAGCCTGTTCCTCGTGGCGCATTTCCACAACGTGATCATCGGCGGTGTGGTGTTCGGCTTGTTTGCCGGCATCACCTACTGGTTCCCCAAGGCCTTCGGCTACAAGCTCGATCCGTTCTGGGGCAAGTGCTCGTTCTGGTTCTGGATCGTCGGCTTCTACGTCGCCTTCATGCCGCTGTACGTGCTCGGCCTCAAAGGCGTTACCCGCCGTCTGAGCCACTTCGATGACGTTTCCCTGCGGATCTGGTTCGAGATTGCGGCGGTGGGCGCGGTGCTGATCGCGCTCGGCATCGGCTCGTTCCTCATCCAGCTCGTGGTGAGCTTCATGCGGCGCGAGCGGCTGCGCGACACCACCGGTGACCCCTGGAACGGGCGCACGCTCGAGTGGTCCACCTCATCGCCGCCGCCGGGCTACAACTTCGCGTTCACGCCGGTCGTTCATGAGGCCGATGCGTGGCACGACATGAAGCAGCACGGCCACACCCGACCCGTGGCAGGCTTCGTTCCGATCCACATGCCGAAGAACACCGGCGCCGGTTTCGTGCTCGCTGCGCTGAGCGGCATCTGCGGTTTCGCCCTCATCTGGCACATGTGGCTCGTTGCCGGGGCGGCGTTCGTCACGTTGATCGTCGTGGCAATCGTCCACACGTTCAACTACGAGCGCGAGTACTACATCCCCGCGGACGACGTCGTGCGCATCGAGAACGCCCGCACCCAACGGCTGGCCGGCCATGTCTGATTCCACTGCCGCCGCTGCGTCTTTGACCGCGGGCGGCACCCAGCCCCTGCGCTTTTACGACACCGGAACGTATCACCCCGGCCAGCCGACGCTGCTCGGGTTCTGGCTCTACCTGATGAGCGATTCGCTGCTGTTCGCGTGCCTCTTTGCCACCTACGGCGTGCTGGGCCGCAACTACGCTGGCGGACCGTCCGGGGCGGAGCTCTTCGAGTTGCCGCTGGTGGCCGTGAACACGTCGCTGCTGCTGCTCTCATCGATCACGTACGGTTTCGCGGTGATCGAGATGAATCGAAAGCGTCGCAACCCCACACTCGCATGGCTTGCGCTCACCGGGCTGCTAGGCGCCGGCTTCGTCGGCATCGAACTCTACGAGTTCAATCATCTGATCCACGAGGGCTACGGGCCACAGCGCAGCGCCTTCCTGTCCTCCTTCTTTGCACTCGTGGGCACCCACGGCCTGCACGTGAGCTTCGGTATCGTCTGGCTGATTACGTTGATGGCGCAGGTGAGCAAGCATGGCCTGATTGCGGCGAATCGGCGGCGCCTCATGTGCCTGTCGATGTTCTGGCATTTTCTCGACGTGGTGTGGATCGGGGTCTTTACCTTCGTTTATTTGATGGGCGTGCTGCGATGAGCGGATCGGCGAGTGAACTGCACCATGTGGACGATCATGGCGTCGATGAACAACTCGAGCAGCACGACACGCTGCATATCACGGTTGGCGGTTACGTCACCGGTTTCGTGCTCTCGGTCGTCCTGACCGCCATCCCGTTCTGGCTGGTGATGGCCAAGGTGTTCGCGAACCCCACCGTCACGATTTTCGTCATCCTCGGCCTGGCCATGGTGCAGATCTACGTGCACATGGTGTTCTTCCTGCACATGACCTCGAAGGCCGAAGGCGGCTGGACCTGGATGTCGCTCATCTTCACGCTGGTGCTGCTGACGATCGTCTTGAGCGGCTCGGTGTGGATCATGTACCACCTGAACGAGAACACCATGCCGCTCACCCCCGAGCAGGTTCGCAAATTACCCTGATGAGGCGGCCAACGTAATGTCCACTGCCGGTTCGGAAAGCCTCGAGCGCGACTCCCGCGCCGTCTCATCGCATCCGTCAGGGGTCGCGCCGGGCGACATCGCCATCGGCGTGGTCATCGGGCGCACGGCCGAGTACTTCGACTATTTCGTCTACGGTATCGCCTCGGTGCTGGTATTTCCGCGGGTGTTCTTCACCTTCACGCCCTATCTCGAAGCGACGCTGATGTCGTTCGCGGTGTTCGCGCTCGCCTTCATCGCCCGGCCGTTCGGGACCGTCCTTTTCATGGAGATCCAGCGCCGCTGGGGACGCTACACCAAGCTCACGCTCGCGTTGTTCCTGCTGGGGACGTCCACTGCCGGAATCGCTTTCCTTCCCGGGTACGACAGCATTGGCGTTACCGCGATCGTGCTGCTCGCGATCCTGCGGGTCGGACAGGGCATTGCGCTGGGCGGTTCGTGGGACGGCCTGCCGTCACTGCTCTCGCTGACCGCACCGCCCGGCAAGCGTGGCTGGTATGCGATGATGGGACAGTTGGGCGCTCCGACCGGTTTCATCATCGCCAGCGCGCTTTACCTGTTGCTGTACTCGACGCTGTCGCCGGAGGATTTCCTGTCGTGGGGCTGGCGCTATCCCTTCTTCTGCGCCTTCGCAATCAACGTGGTGGCGCTGTTCGCGCGACTGCGGCTGGTGGTCGCCCCTGAATACGAAGAGCTTCTCACCCAGCGCGAGCTCGAACCGTCCCCGTTCGGTGAATTGCTGCGCTCCTCGCAGCGCGTCAACGTGGTGTTGGGTGCCTTCGGCGCGCTCGCAAGCTATGCGCTCTTCCACGTGGTGACGGTATATCCGCTGGCCTTGATCGTGCTGTTTTCGAAGCAGTCGGTCACCGAGTTTCTCGCGATCCAGATCGTCGCCGCATTCTTCGGTGCAGGCGCTATCGTCGCCTCCGGCCTCATCGCCGACCGGTTGGGACGGACCAAAACGGTAGCGCTGTTTGCCGCCATGATCGGCGTCTTCAGCGGCTTCGTTCCGACACTGCTGCATGGCGGCCCCATCGGGCAGGAAATATTCATCGTGGTCGGGTTCATCCTGCTGGGCCTCTCCTATGGGCAAGTGGCTGGTGCGCTCGCGGCGAACTTCGAGCCGCGTTTCCGCTATACCGGCGCTGCGCTGACGACGGACTTCGCCTGGCTCATCGGCGCAGGATTCGCACCGCTGGTCGCGCTCATTCTGTCCGCGTACCTCGGGCTCGGTTACGTCAGTTTGTATCTGCTCTCAGGCGCCGTGTGCACGCTCGCGGCGCTCTGGATCAATCGAAAGCTGGCGAAGAACGATTGAGGGTACATCGGCCTGGGGAGCGTCGGGAGCGGCTGCTGGTAACGATAATGTGCCGCGCACGCGACGTATTAGGCTTTCGTCCACTACGCCCGGCACAAACCCGGTACGACAATGCAGAGCGAACCGGAGCACTCTATGAATGAGCAATCAAGTCGGCGCAGCGGGTGACGGGTACAGGCGCCGTCATGTCCACTCCTCGCTATCCCGCACTCTTCCAGATCAACACGCGAGTCCGTCTCTCGGAGATCTCGGCCGCGCTGGAGCGGAAGGCAACTCTCGACGACATCGCAGACGAGGAGCTCGGCGGGTTAGCCACGAAAGGCTTCGACCTTATCTGGCTCCTCGGGATCTGGCAGACCGGCGAAGCAGCCAGGGGCGTCTCGCAGTCGAATCGCGAGTGGCTGGAGGAATACCGCCGCGTTCTCCCTGACTTCCGCGAGTCGGACGTCTGCGGCTCGTGCTTCGCCGTTCAGGACTATCGGGTCCACACCGATTTCGGCGGACCCGAGGCGCTCGCGCGGCTGCGCCAGCGTCTGCGGGATCGCGGCCTGCGCCTCATCCTCGATTTCGTCCCGAATCACATGGCGCCCGACCATCCGTGGGTTGCGGAGCACCCGGAGTGGTTCGTGGCGGGGACGGAGGAACTCCTCGCTTCCCAACCGCAGAACTACCGTCGCATCCAGACCACGGGCGGAAACCGCATCCTTGCCTACGGCCGCGATCCGTACTTCGCCGGCTGGCCTGACACGCTCCAACTGAATTACGGCGAGCCTGCACTCCAGCAGGCGATGCTGGACGAGCTCTCCCGCATCGCGCGCCAGTGCGACGGCGTTCGCTGCGATATGGCAATGCTCGCGCTACCTGAAGTGTTCGAGAGGACTTGGGGAATCTCCACTGCCGCATTCTGGCCTCGCGTAACAAAAGCCATACGTGCCGAGGTTCCCGGCTTCCTCTTCATGGCCGAGGTGTACTGGGATCTCGAGTGGACCCTCATACAGCAGGGCTTCGACTACGCCTACGACAAGCGCTTCTACGATCGCCTGATAGAGGGTCACGCACGTCCGGTCAGGGAGCATCTCTGCGCGGGCCTCGACTTCCAGGACCACCTCGCCCGCTTTCTCGAGAACCACGACGAGCCGCGGGCCTCCGCCACCTTCATGGGCGAAACGCATCGAGCCGCCGCCATCCTCACTTTCCTCACGCCGGGTCTTCGCTTCTTCCACCAGGGCCAGCGCGAGGGGAAGCGGGTGCGCATCCCCGTGCATCTCGGCCGTGGTCCGGCCGAGGCGTCCGAACCTGAGCTCGCCGCGTTCTACGACGGCCTCATGGAATGCCTGAAGGACCCCGCCTTTCGCGACGGCTGCCTGGCAGCTCCTCTCATGCCGTACCGCGTGGAACGGGAACGAGACCTGGGACGATTTCATCGCTTTCTCCTGGAGCGGCCCCGGCGATCTGCGCCGGCTCGTCGCCGTCAACTACGCCCCTCACCAGAGTCAGTGCTACGTGGCGACGCCGTGGCACGACCTGGAAGGGCGGACCTGGCGACTCCAAGATCTCACGGGCCCCGCGTCCTACGACCGCGACGGAAGTGATTTGACGCGGCAAGGTCTCTACCTCGACATGCCCGCGTGGGGCTACCACGTCTTCGCTGTCTCGCACGCGCGATGACCGGCTTGCCGAATCCACGTCACTGAAGAGAGCGAAGAGGAGCACTCTATGAAAGCAATCACGGTAGAGCCGAAACGTCCAGCAGAGCATACGGCTCGATGAGGTCGCGGAGCCCGACGCGGGCGATGGGTCGGTGCTCGTCGAAGCAATCGCGGTCGGCGTCTGCGGCACCGACGTCGAAATCGCGGAGGGAAAGTACGGCTGGGCGCCGCGCGGCAAGACGCGCCTCGTGCTGGGCCACGAATCACTCGGCCGCGTGGTGGACCCGGGCCCCAACGGCAGATTCAAGGTCGGTGACCTCGTCGTCGGCATCGTCCGCCGGCCCGACCCCGTGCCTTGCCCGAATTGCGCGGTAGGCGAGTGGGACATGTGCCGTAACGGTCAGTACACCGAGCGTGGCATCAAGGAGATCGACGGCTTCATGTCCGAGCGCTGGCGCATCGAGCCCGACTACGCGATGAAGGTGCATCCTTCGCTCGGATTGAACGGCGTGCTGCTCGAGCCCACGACCGTCGTCACGAAGGCGTGGGAGCAGGTCGATGCGGTCGGCAAGCGGGCCTTCTGGGAGCCGCGCACCGTGCTCGTCACCGGCGCGGGGCCGATCGGTCTCCTCGCCGCGCTGGTCGGCAAGCAGCACGGTCTCGAGGTCCATGTCTTCGACCGCATGGAGTCGGGGTTGAAGCCCGACCTCGTGCGCGCGCTCGGCGCGACCTACCATTCCGGGGACATTGGAGACATCGGCTTCGCGCCCGACGTCATCGTCGAGTGTACGGGCGTCGGGCAAGTCATCGCCGACTCGGCGCGGACCATCGCGACAGGCGGTGTAGTCTGTCTCACGGGCGTTGGGACCGGCGGCCGCACCGGCGAGCACGCGACGGCCGACATCGCGAGCGACATGGTCCTGCGCAACATCGTCATCGTCGGCAGCGTCAACGCGAACAAGCGCCATTGGTACAAAGCCGGCGAGGCGCTGGCCCGTGCGGACCCCGCGTGGCTCTCGCGCCTCGTCACGCGACGCGAGCGGCCGGAAGATTTCACGCGCGCCCTCCAACGCACACCCGACGATGTGAAGGTCGTCATCCAGTTCGCCGAGGCATGAGTTGCGATGACTGTGCGCAACGGTGACGATAGCCCGGTCGGAGCGGATGAGGCGCTTGCGCGCCTGATGGAGGGCAACGAACGCTTTCTGCGGGGTGAGCCACGCATTACGCACACGCCCCGGGAGGCGCTCGCCGAGCTCTCCAAAGGCCAGCGGCCTTTTGCGACCATCCTCGGCTGCAGCGACTCGCGGGTACCGCCGGAACTGATTTTCGATGCGGGATTCGGCGACCTGTTCATCATTCGCGTGGCAGGCAATATCGCATCGCCCGGGGTCGCGGGCAGTCTCCAGTACGCTTGCACGCACCTCGGGACGCAACTGGTCATGGTGCTTGGACATGAACGCTGCGGCGCCGTGGAGGCGGCGCTCGCGTCGAAATTTGCGGGCGCCCAGGAGCGCTCGCGCATCGAGTGGCTGCTGCAGAACATCCTGCCGGGACTCCACGAAATCGATCCGCAGTTGCCGCCGCTGCAGCAGCTGGCGTGTGCCGTCGAGGCCAACGTCCGCTGGACCATGCGCCAGATCCTCGATGCGCCGGAAGGCCGCGCGAGCGTGGCCGAGGGCCGCATGAAGCTCCAGGGTGCGGTTTGCGAAATCGCGAGCGGGCGGGTACGATTGCTCGCGTAGCGACCGTCGGCGTCCGTCGGGCCTGTGACAAGAAAAGACAGCAGCGTGAGTGGGGTGCAGTACGCAATCCATCCTGCGCCCCCGCCAGGGTATGAGGCGCCACGGGCGCAATGAGGCTCGCCGTCGGACTGCGGACGCGTTATTCCAACAACGGGTCAAATCCCTCGCTGACTTCACCGGGCGTCAGCGCACCAGGCATCGCGTGGCGAATGCGCGAAATGCTGCTGCGATCCGCCCCCACCTTCATCGTTCTTGGCCTCCTGCTCTAGGTTTTCGGCGCGGATCGCCGAGCACGAACGAAGGAGGACTGCGACCATCCTGCAAGCGTCCGCGAGCAGCCCCGCCACGATTCGCAAGCCACATGCGGTCATCAGCCACAATCCCGCAGACGCAACGCAGATTCCCTCAATTGCAAGTGACTCGAATTTTTGCGCACCACAATCCACTGGACCGGGCGTTCTATCGGCGTGAGACCCGACTCCGGCGGCCGACGAGCCGTTTCCAGTCTATGCCAACGTGTGTCCTGCCTTCAAAGCAGCCAGTCTATGTCGAAGAGCGAAAGGAACCGCACCACGTTGCGCTCCCAGACGCTCGTGCCGGGTTCGATGTCACGGCGCACGAGCTCGCCGCCGCGCCGCTCGATCCAGTATAGATCTCCCTTGTCCGAAAGCCGCACTTCGTAAGCTGCTTGCGGTATGCGTTGTTCGAAAGCGTCCCTGATCCTGCCGGCGAGCCCCTCACTTTCAACGATCAATCCCATCTCCGTGTTCAGGCGCGCCGAACGCAAATCGAAATTGAAGGAACCGACGAAAACCCGCTTGCCGTCCACCGCGAACGTTTTGGAATGCAGGCTCGAGCCCGAGCTTCCCGTGCTTACGCTCCTGGATCTTCCCGCCGGCAGGTTCGGGCGCCGACGCAACTCGTACAGTGCGATACCTCCTGCGAGCAGCGCTTTGCGGCGCTTGGAATAGCCGGCGTGCACCGGCACGACGTCGGTCGCTTCCAGCGCGTTGGTCAAAACACGGATTTCAATACCGCGTGGCACGAGCGCGACGAGCGCCGCAGTGCCCTTAGCTCCCGGCACGAAATAAGGTGAGACGAGCTCGAAGTGCGCGTTCGCTTCACTGATGACCTTCGTCACCTGGTCCAACATCAAGGCATCTGGCGCCGCTTTATCCAATGCCTTCGCAGGGTCGTCGCTGATCAAGCGCGTCGACGCCCATTCCAACTGCAGCGTGCCATCGGTCAGAGACTGCGCGAACGCGGAATCGCGTAGCGCGCGCCCGTACTCCTGGGCCGCCGGGTCGCTCATTACACCGGCCGCCGCCTCCGAGATGAGACTGGAGGACGGCACGTCGGCGCCCGCGACCAACAGGGCGGCTGGATACGAGGCTTCGCTTGCCCAGTATCGGTCGAAGTCCCGCGACACGTCCGCTACGACGTTTCCCACCGCAAGGACGTCGAGATCCACGAACAGCACGCCGTGGGCTGCGCCAAAGTATTCGTCGCCGACATTGCGTCCGCCGATGATCGTTGCCTGATTGTCGGCAGTGAACGATTTGTTGTGCATGCGCCTGTTCAGCCGCGAAAAATCGGTCAAAAGGCTCAAAGCGCGGGCGCCCCGCGCCGCGAACGGGTTGAACAGGCGGATTTCGATGTTCGGATGCGAATCGAGGGCGGCGAGCGTCGCATCGAGACCTGCAGTCGTAGTGTCGTCGAGCAGCAGGCGTACACGCACGCCACGATCTGCGGCCCTGCGCAGTTCCTCGAACAACAAAGCGCCGGTTATGTCGTTGCGCCAGATGTAATACTGGATATCGAGTGAGCGCTCGGCCGCCCTCGCAAGCCACACGCGGGCGGCGAAGGCATCATGCGCATCGATCAGCGGGTGAATGCCCGACTTCCCATGATGGATCTGCGCAGATGTCGCAACGCTCCGGCCGAGGCGCGTCTCCTGCGTATCGGTGAACGCCGTAGAAACTGTCCGTCCCTCGAACGTCGGCAGGCTGACGCAACCGGCGAGCACAGCCGCGGCTGCGCAAACGGCTGCCGTTCGGCAGCGCCGCCTCTTGGGCGTGAGTCGCGTCATTTCTTTGGGGGTGCGACCTGCTGTTTTAGCGCGGCGGTAGCCGATTGTGCTTCCTGGACCAGGCGGTACGCTGCGTAATGGTTGAAGATGTTCCGCACGTACGTCGTTGTCGCCATGCCGATCTTCTCGGCGGTGATGATTTCGACGTTGTTGAACCACAGATCGGGATCGAGTCCGCGCTTTTTCGTCTCCGTGTTGCGCGAGCCTAACCCGGGTCGAGATCAAATGGCCAACCAGGATCAACAGTTCCCTCATCGGCGGCTACGTTACCCAGCGCGTCAGCGCCGATCAAGACTGCCCGAGGGTCGGCGGCTGTGGCAGTATTGCAATTCGCCCTGCTTTATACTTGTCGGGTCGTATGGGATGCTGTAAACGCCTGCGACAACCAGCCGTTCTGCGTTCAAGGGCGTATCGGTATTTTGCGAGCTTCCAAACTCCTGAGCGTCAGTTTTCTCGAGAGCCGGATTGCCTTCGATCAACCGACAGTGTTGGCTAGGGGCATCGCAAAAAAGACCGTTGCGCTATCAGGGCTAGGAACCTTTTGCTTCTCCCCCTCATTGGCCGAGCAGCGCCGCTTACCGGCAAAGACTATTTCATAGGCTCGTTCGTCCATCGCAATACTCAAGCGCATCGTTGAATTACGTTATGGTAACGATCCGTGATGCCACGCGTGAACTGCCCCCTCCTAAGGGGTAGGTCGGACGTTCGATTCGTCTTCGGGGCGCCATCAAAACAATGGCTTAAATACCGAGCCAAAGAGAATTGGATTCTGGTGCTACACAGGTGCTACGCAGCCACCCCGTTCATCACGCGCCCGCACACCTTTGCGGCAACTCGAAGGGCGCGATCGAATGGAGCAAGGATGTGATCGAGGCATATGCCTGTTGATTTATCCGACACTTTGGTAGTCGGCATATCGGCAACCGCTCTCTTCGACTTGAGCGAGGCCGACGCCGTTTTTCGATCAAAGTATGAACAGGATAAAGACACAGCTATAGACGAGTACCGGAAGTACATGCTCGAGCGCGAGAATGATCCACTCGACGATGGAACGGGCATGGCTCTGATCAAAGCACTGCTCAAGCTCAATCAGCATCGACGTGAGAACGATCCCCCTCTGGTCGAGGTGGTCGTGATGTCGAGAAACAGCCCTGAAACGGGCATTCGAGTGCTACACAACATTCGGAGTAGAACCTTGCCCATAGTGAGGCATGCGTTTACTGGCGGAGAGTCAGTCGTCGATTACCTGGACGCCTTTGACGTCGATCTATTCTTAACAACGAATATCAAAGATGCTCAGAGGGTGATTGACGGACGGACCTGTGCGGCAGCAATAGTGAAGAAACCTCCGCATGAACCGGCGGCAATAGCTGAGGGCGAAGTGCGCATCGCGTTTGATGGCGATGCGGTGTTGTTTGATGAATCGAGCGAAATCGTATATCGCGCGGAGGGCTTAGATCGCTTCCACGAGCTCGAAGATGAACGTCGCGACGTTCCAATGGGCGAGGGACCATACGCGACGTTTCTTCGCAAGTTGTCTCGACTTCAGCAAAGGCTGCCGTTTCGGGTGGAGTTTTCCCCGGTGCGGATCGCCATTGTTACTGCGCGTGGAGCACCTGCAGAGATGCGGGTGATCAACACTCTCCGGCATTGGGGCATCTACGTAAACGAGATCTTTTTCCTCGCCGGCGTTGAGAAAGGAAGGGTGTTACGTGCATTTCGCCCGCACGTTTTCTTCGATGACCAGGATCTTCATCTTGAGGCGGCTGCAACGGTCGTCCCGTGCTGTAGGGTTCCGTATCAGACGGGCTCACCGCTCGTTGGCGGAAAAGTGAAGCCTGAGTAGCTGGCAGCGATACGTCTGCACGGTCGGGCCTCGCACTATATGAAAAAGCCCCGCCGAAGCGGGGAAAATTAATGTCAATGCGCCTTTCGGCCGAAGCCCAAGTGCGAACACCTACCCTGAGCATCGGTGAGCATCAGGTGCATCGGAAGATCGAAACCGCCGCCGACAACATGCCTCGCGATCTTCGGTGACGCCATTTCGCCCACGCAAACTGCGCCACCTCGAGATCATTCGTTCCACACCTCCGCAGTTAGCGGCAACTCATTGGGTTCGGCCCGAGCTTTTCGCCAGGCCGGATAGTGCTTCGACAGCACCTCGACGAAGCGTTCGCTGTGCGTCGGTTCCAACAAATGGATCAACTCATGCACGAGGACATACTCCAGCAAGTCCTTCGGTTTCTTCACAAGCTCGGTATTCAAGCGAATGTTCCGGCGTCGGTGGTTGCAGCTTCCCCGCTTCGTTTTCATCCGCTGCACGAAATACTCCTCAACAGCCACTCCCAGGCGAGACTCCCACTTTCGGATAAGGGGCGGAATGGCCTCATGGAGTAGCTGCGAGACGGGCATTCGCAACGACAGCGGCCTCGAGAGCACGCCCGGCTCCGCGGTCATCATCCTGCCGATAAGGAATGGCAAAGCCGTGCCTTACCCGTTCGCATCACTCGAAAGCTGAGCAGCCTGACCTTCAAGAGATGCATGCCCATACATCTTTCAGGCGCGCGTCATCGACGCCTCTGATACGATCCGGTCGAAGGCGCCGGTGATCGCGTCGAACCCGGTCGCGTAGATGATGATGTCGAACTCGTATTCCTGCCTGCTGGTTTGATGCCGCGCGCCGTCACCCGCTCGATCGGCGCCTCGTTGATATCGACAAGCTCGACGTTGCGCTGATTGAAGACCTCCCTTCCGCAGAAGCAATTGGAGGGGGCTTTGGTAATATGGAACGCGTTACGCCCCAATCGCTGGAGGAAAGCCATGTCAGTCTCCGTTGCCACCGCTCCGGAAGCGCCTGCGCCACTCTGGCGGCGCGCCTTCGACTGGTGGCTCGTGCAGGTCAAGCACGTGCTGCCGCCGACCATTTTCTTCTTCTTCGGTTTCAATCTGATCCTATTCACGCGCTGGATGACGCTTCAGGAGCACGGCATTCCGTTCACCAATTTCTTCGGCGCGACGCTCGCCGCGCTGCTGGTCGGCAAGGCGGTGCTGGTGGTCGACAACCTGCCCTTCATGCACCGCTTCGACGGTGCGCCGCTGGTCCAGCCGATCCTGTTCAAGTCCGCGATCTACTGGGTGTGCGTGTTCGTGTTCCGCGTCGCCGAAGGCTTGTTCCATTTCCTGCTCGACGGCGGCGCCCTCGACGACTTCCCGGGCTTCCTCGCCGCGCAATTCTCGTGGCCGCGCTTCCTGGCGATCCAGATCTGGCTGATGGTGCTGTTCCTCGTCTACGTGACGGCCCACGAGCTCAATACGCTGTTCGGCGACGGCGAGCTGCCGCGACTGTTCCTGCGCTGGCACTCCTCCGAGGCCAAGCTCACAAGGCGCCAACGCATCCGCCTGCTCACGCGGCTCAACCGGCTGACCGAGGCCAATCCGATCGAAGTCATCAGCGAGCGCGGCTCGCCCGCGCACACCGAGCTGATCGGTATCCTGCGCCAGCTTGCGGCACGGCCCGGCGAGAAGGAGACGCACCTATGACGCGCAGTAGCGTCTACGTACAGCATCGCAATTGCTGCTCATCAGCGCGAAAAAGATCATCGAATAGCTGGCGCGAATGACCGCTATCCAGAAACGTGGCTGTCTGCAACGGGGCGAGAGCTGCGGTTTCTAAAGCGCTGAAGTCGGCCAGGAGCCGCCGGTCAAGCGCGCCACACAATTTACCCGGAACCAGCCGTTCGCCAGTCATGCAGTGCACGGCGGCTCAAGCTTGGTGCGGGTCAACAAGGAGCCAAGGCGGAGCAGTTAAGCGTAATAATTGAGCTGACTCCCGCGCCGAACCGGCGGGCAGTGCCGTGGATGTCCAGTTTCTTGCCGAAAGGCGGTGGGTGTCTGCAAAGAGTCGAACGGACTTCGTTCTCGCAGGGTGGCCGCAGCCAGAGCTTTGATGGCCTGCATGTCTTCGGCCGATAGTGGATACCGGCGAAAAGCGATACGGCGCAGGGACCGTCGCCTGAGACGCGCGGTGGCTACTTTTCGCTACTTCCACCTACTTGTTTGCTACTTTGGGCCATCTGGCCGTGACGATCGACGCACCGCTTCGGATTGCGGAAAGGGTAGCCGTCCTTGATGGTGCTATCTCCTTCTCAGATAGTTCGAAGGGACTGCGTTCCCGCTTTTCTTTTGCGCTCGACTTGCCGTTGACGCAGTCTTCGAGCTGCCTTAGAGGTCAGGCTCCTCTATTCCGGCTTCACCGCCATCGTCTGGAAAATCGACTCGAGCTGCGGACTCATCGGCAGGTCGATGCTGGTGCCGGACAAGGGGAGGCGCGAGAGGAACCAGCGCTTGTACTGCCGCTCCAGTTCGCCGTCGGCTGCCAGCGCACGAAACGTCTCGACGACGAGCGCGGCGAACTGGGCGTCGCCCCGGCGGAACATGATGCCGTAGGGATCGTAGGACAGGAACTCGCCAATCACCAGGTAGCGGCCCTGCATCTTGTGCTCGGCGATGAGCCCGTAGAGCAGCACGTCGTCGGTCGCGAACGCGTCGGTCTTGCCCGACACGACCTGCGCGAACGAATCCGCGTGGTCCCGCAGCGCCACCAGACGCACGTCGAGGTTGAACTTCTGCGCGAGGTCGCGCATCGCCTTCTCGTTCGTGGTGCCGGAAGTGACAGCGACGGTCCTGCCACGCAGATCGCGGAAGGACTTGATCGGTGAGCCCTTCGCCACCATCAGCTTCGTCCCTGACACGAAAATGGTCGGGGAAAACGCGACTTGCTTCTGGCGCTCGAGATTGTTGGTGGTCGAGCCGCATTCCAAGTCCGCCTTGCCCGAAACGATTGCCTCGATGCGGGTTTCTGACGTCACCGGCAGCCACTTGATCTCCAGATCGCGACCGACCGCTTCGCTCGCAGCCTCGACAAGTTTGCGGCACAACTCGATCGAATAGCCAACCGGCTGGCCGCGCGAAAGGTAGGAAAAGGGAACGGATGCTTCGCGATAGGCGAGCGTGACGGCGCCGCTGGAACGCGCCTTGGCGAGCGTTCCCGTCAGCTCCACCGGCGCCAGCCGCTCGGACTGCGCGCTGGCAGCGCCGCTCGCTGCCGCGACGCAGATCGCCAGGAAACCCGCGAGGGCCTTCATCCGGCGCTCAGGCGTGCGCCGGTTGCTCGGCCGTGTCGAGCGTCAGCGCGAACGATTCCGCCTCCGGCGACGACATCAGCTCACCCTCCCACTTGGCGACGACCGCGGTTGCGATCGAATTGCCCACCGCGTTGGTCGCGGAGCGCCCCATGTCGAGGAACGTATCGATGCCCAGTATGAGCAGCAGCCCCGCCTCCGGGATGTTGAACTGGTTCAGGGTCGCCGCGATCACGACGAGCGAAGCGCGTGGCACGCCTGCCATCCCCTTCGAGGTGAGCATAAGGATGAGCAGCATCGTGATCTGGGTGCCTGTCGCGAGCTCGATACCGTAGGCCTGGGCGATGAACAGAGAAGCGAAAGTGCAGTACATCATCGAGCCGTCGAGATTGAACGAGTAGCCCATCGGCATCACGAAGCTCGAGATCTTGCGCTTCACGCCGAAGCGGTCGAGCGCGTCGAGTATCTTCGGATATGCCGCCTCGGAGCTCGCCGTCGCAAACGAGACCATGAAGGGCTCCTTGATCAGCGTGAGCAGCCGCGCGACGCGCGGCCCCAGCACGACGAAGCCCGCGAAGATGAGGAGCGCCCACAGAATGACGAGGCCGAGATAGAACTCGCCCATGAAAACGGCGAACTTGACCAGGATCTCCAGGCCGTTGACGGCCACGGTCGCCGCCATTGCCGCCAGCACCGCGAGCGGCGCGAGCTTCATCACGTATCCGGTGATCTTCAGCATAACGTGCGACAACTCGTCGATCGCGGTCACCAGCGTCTTCGCCTTTTCCCCAAGCGCGGCAAGCGCGATGCCGAAGAACATCGAGAACACGACGATCTGCAGGATCTCGTTGTTCGCCATCGCCTCGGCGAACGACTTGGGCACCAGGTGGCTGATGAAATCCTTGACAGTAAACTTGGTGGTCGCGAGGTTGGCCGACGCGCCGATGTCCGGCAGTGGCAGCCCGAGGTCGTGTCCCGGCTGCAGGGCGTTCGCAAGCAGCATCCCGAGGACCAGCGATACCAGCGACGCCGTGACGAACCAGCCGAGCGCCTTCGCGAACACGCGTCCGACCGAGGCGGCGTCGCCCATGTGGGCGATGCCGACCACCAGCGTCGAGAAGACGAGCGGCGCGATCAGCATCTTGATCAGCCGGAGAAAAACGTCGGACATGATCGAGATGTAACCGGCGATCTGCGTGGCGGTCTTCTTGTCGGGGAACTGCACGAAGATCATGTAGCCCACGATGATCCCGATGACCATCGCGATCAGGATGGTCGCAGCCGGCGGATACTTCAGCTTCATGTTTTTGCACCTCTTCATCCGCGCCGGGGCAGCGGCTGGTGCCGCTGTGCTGCGCGGTCAACGATGATAGCGTTCAATTCTGCCAGCGGGTAATCCCGCCAATGATCGCTCAAAGTCCTTCGTGGCCTCTTGACGAGATCAGTATTGGCCCCAAGGCTCCAGGCACGCGTCTGGCTCTTCTTGACGATTGATCGTTGATTCCAATCTACCACATGACATCCAGCGCAGGCAGATGGTTGCGAGCGGGGCGCGCTAGAATCGCCGAATGAGTACAAGAGGTATCTACGAACCTCTGGTCCGCATTCGCAGGAAGGACCGTTATCAGGATGGGGCCTTCGCATTTTGTGCGCCCTGGAGACGGCACGCCGCGTGGTGGGACATCTACTGTGAAGCGATTTGTCCGCCGCGTGGCACGCGCCGCCGTCGCAATCAAACGAACAGGGCCGAGATCGTCGGCCGATTCTGCACACATGCCTTCTCCCGCGAACTCACAAGGTACCGTCGAACTCGGCGATTGCGCCGTCCTGACGCGGAACGCACACGTCGACCGACTGGAGGAATGGGGCACCCGCAATTTTCGGTACAAGTTCAAAGCGGAGCGCAATAGGATTTATGCGGTCTCGACGCTTCGCCAGAAGGTTCGCGCCACGATTGGTGCCCTGCGGTTCATCTGGCTGTGACGGACCATGTGCTCGCGCGTGCGATAATGGTCACGAAATGTGTTGAGCGAAGCCCGCCAGGTTTCAAGTGACAGTCGAATCACCGTCCCGCGCGAAGGTCTTCGTTTCGTACGCGCGTCGCGACGGCGCTGCGCTTGCGGAAGAACTCATCGGTCGCGGTCGAGGTCCTCGGCTTTGATGGCTATCTGAATCGCCACGACATCTCGAGTTATAGAGAGACAGCCGGAATGAAAGTAGTCGCGCATGTGGCCACCCTGACGCTGTATTTGGCCGCGCCGTGTTTCAGCATGCCCTGTGAGCCCAAGGAATACGCGGAGTACAAGATCAAGCAGTGACGGCCTATGGACGCAGGAGCATGGCCACTGAATATTGCCAGTCGCAGATACGTTATAAGGCAGCAATGGACTTGGCCGACTCGGAAAACAAATACGGGCGGGCCCGAGGTGCAAAAGAGGCGCTCTCCGACGCGTCAAGCTGCCGAGCGGAACTGTCGAAGATCAAAAACGCGTTCATAGAAGCAAAGGCTGACGACGCGCTCGCCTACATCAACCGTGACTGCAAAGGCGACCTGGGAAGGTAACGGCGGTGCGATGACGCGCTTGAATTGGGTCCGTGAAGGCTGGCTTATGCCCGATGAGCGGAAACGAGAACTTCAGTCGCTCAGACCCAACAAACGAAATCGGGACACCCCGCGAGCCTCTCGTTCACCGCGGCCTATCGAGCATCGGGGGCACCTGATTTCGTCTAACTTCATGAGCGCGAAGTCGCGCGCCGGTCATATAGTCATCCGCCCCGTACGAGACGTCAGCCGTGCCTGACCAGTGGCGGCGTATCGTTATAGATGAGCGTGCCGGCTTTTCCTCTGTCACCGTACTGTCGTTGACGGAACTCGATTTGATGCGTGTCGTATTTCCGCCAGCGGCGGACGTCCTACCCGCAAATGTGTGACATTCTTCACACGTGGCAATCGGCTCCTCCCCGTAATCGCGGCTACTCTTCTACTCTCAGCTCTTGCTATATGTGGAGAAGCAATGACACGCGATCCATCTGAATATGGAAAGACACTGCTCGATACGGTCCTGGAGGAGCAGCAACGGGAACCGTGGCTCTCATGCATCCGACGCTGCTTTCCAGGCTGGCGCAAGCGCGCGTTCCGGCGTGCCGTGCAAAGGTTGGCGGGCGACCGGATAGCTCGTACCAGCCCTGCTCTGACGCCATCGATTGTTCCACAGCGTCGTGCTCCGGAGCCGTGGTGACGCCCGCGGACAGGTGATTGCTGCACGGGTCGGCGCGCATTCACACTGAATACCCGCCACATTGGAGCTGCTGAAGAAAATCAACCCTTCAGCCGGTTAAGACGCAAACGCTCACGCTCGTCGAACAATCGCCGCGATCCAACACTCACCGCGAGCTGCGTGCCGAAGCCCGTTCCTGCGGCAATAAGAAAGATCACCAGGATCTGATACTTCACCGCCTGAATCGGCGAAACGCCCGCCAGGATCTGGCCAGTCATCATGCCGGGCAGGCTCACGACACCTGCCGTTGCCATGCCGCTGATCGTTGGGATCATGCCGCTGCGCATTGCTTCCCGCCGCACTGGACCGATCGCCTCACGCCAGCGCTGACCGAGCAGGAGCCGTCCTTCGATAATGGTGCGCTGCTGCCACGCGCCCTGCGTAAGGCGGTCGAGTGCGAGCGCAACTCCGCTCATCGTATTGCCGAGCAGCATTCCGAGCAGCGGGATCGCATACTGCGGGCGATACCAGGGCACAGGCTGGATGATCGCGACGAGTGCCAGCACGGTTACGGCAAACGATGAAACGAACATCGCGCTCGTGCCGAGGCCATAACCCCACCAGCCGGTAAAACGCCGCTGCTGGCGTGCCATCACTTCACGTCCAGCGAAAAGAAGCATGACCAGGGCCATCAGGACGACCCAGCGGAGCCGACTCGACGCAAACAAGGCTTCGAGCACGACGCCGATCAGCGCGAGCTGAACGGCGGTCCGCAAACCGCCGAGCAGAAGCGGTTGGCTGATGGCGAGCCGCGCGTAGTAACTCGTGGCCGAGAGGAGCAGCACGAGCACCGCCGCAAGCCCCAGGTCGTAAGGTGTAAGCGGAATCGGGCCCATCACGCGATCTCGAGACGGCCCGATTCGATGCGCAGGGCGCGTGTCGCCACCCGGCTGATCTGCGTGGAATCGTGGCTCACCCAGATCATCCCGGTGCCGCGCTCGTGCGCGATGGCGAGGAGGTAGCGCTCCACGCGCTCGATACTCGCCGGGTCCAGATTGGAGGTCGGCTCGTCGAGCAGGAGCACGGCAGGCTGGCGACCGGCCGTAAGCCGCAAGAGAGCGAGGCGTTGCTTCTCGCCGGCCGACAGGCGTTCTACGGGCCAGCGCGGAGCCTCATCGGGCAGGCCCAGTCGGACCAGCTCTTCGGCATACAGCTCGTGCATGTGCTCGCCGACCGTCGGAGCCCACCAGGCACTCTCGGCCGGCAGCATGGCGACGTGCTGGCGCCACTCGCTCGGTGGAAAGTCGCCCTGCGCGCGCCCATTCAGGCGAATGGTGCCCGAATGCGGGTCGAGGTCCGCCAGCGCGCGCAGCAGCCGGGTCTTGCCTGAACCGGACGGCCCGCCGAGGCAGACGCATTCGCCCGGCGCAAGATCGAGGTTCACGCCAGTGAGGCTACCGCAGTCGAGTTGCTCTATGGACAGAAGGACCATGCGCGTACGGCCGTTCACGTCTTGCGCGAGTCAGACGCGCTCCTCAGAACTTCGGTGGATACTATGCCTTATGGGGTCTTTGAGTGACTCGAATCGTGAGGACGGTTTGATGAAGACGCAGATTGGGGCGCCTGTTGCGCCCGACTTCGATCATCCCATCGAGATGCTGGACGCCTGTCACGAGCGCATCCAGGACCAGATCGATACCCTCGACCGGCTGCTTGTCCATCTCGCTGCGCACGGTTGCGACGAGCAGGCGACTCGGGCGGCGGCAAACGTCATGCGCTATTTCGATACTGCCGGCGAGCACCATCATGAAGATGAAGAAGTCGACCTGTTCCCGCTGCTCGAAGCTCAGTCCCCAGGAGCGGCTTCACTAACACAGAGGTTGCGAGCCGATCACGCGAATATGCGTGCCCTCTGGCACACGCTGCGCGTTCAGTTGAGCGCGATAGCGGAGGGTACTTCGAAGCAGCTCGACCCCACGCTGGTCGACGCGTTTGCGCGCCTTTATCGCGGTCACATCGCGCTCGAAGAGAGCGAGCTTCTCCCGCTTGCGGAGCGTGTTCTGGATAACGCCGCCGCCGAGATGCTCGGCGCAAACATGGCCCGGCGGCGGGGCGTGCAAGTCAGATAGCCGAACTCGTGAGCGGGGTGCGACTGAGGCGCTTACGTGATCGGATTCGCGCCAGCCGCATACCGCGAAGCGGTGCGCCATCAATTCGCCTTCGCGCCTGATTGCGCGATGATGCGCATCGAGACTTCGGCATCCTTCTTGAGAAACGCCGCGAACTCCGCAGGCGTGCCGCCGATCAGCTCGTAATCGGGCAATGCGTCGGCAAAGACTTTCGTCTTCGTCGCGGCCGCAATTTCGTTCGACAGGCGCGTGACGATGCTGCCCGGTGTCTTCGCGGGCGCGAGGACACCGTACCAGCTCGCGATCTCGTAGCCGGGAAAGCCGCTTTCGGCAATCGTCGGCACACCCGGCAACTGCGGAATTCGCTTCGCGGTGGTCACGGCGAGCGCTTTGAGTGCACCGGTGCGTACGTGCGGAATGGCCGTCGGCGCCGAACCGAACACGATCTGAACGTGATCACCGAGCACGGCGGCCGTGTATTCCGCGGCGCCCTTGTAAGGCACGTGAACGAGGTCGATGCCCGCCATGGATGCGAACAGAGCACTCGCGAGATGAACGGCCGAGCCGGCACCTGGTGTGCCGTAGTTGAGCTTGCCGGGCGCCGCCTTGGCCAGCGCGACAAGCTCCTTCACGGTCGTTGCGGGAACAGAGCGGTGAACGACCAGCACGTGCGGAAGCAACGCCACGAGACTCACCGGCGCGAAAGCATCGAGTGAGATCGAGCCTTGTCCGTCCTTCACCATGGCCGGCAATGCTGTGAGCGTGTTGATCTGCATGAGGAGCGTATAGCCGTCGGGTTTCGCTTTGGCGACGATTTCCGAACCGATGACGGTATTGCCGCCGGCGCGGTTGTCGATGACCACGTTCTGGCCGAACACGCTGCCGAAATGCTGCCCCAGCGCGCGCGCGATGATGTCAGCGCCACCCCCCGCCGTGAACGGCACGACCATGCGGATCGGGTGGGCGGGATAGTCCGCTGCGAAAACCGCAGACGAAGACAGCGTGACGCTCGAGCATTCGAGCACAGTCAACACCAGCGCCCATCGGGCAGTCATCATTCGGGATCCTCCTCTCCAAAGCATCCAATCTGCAGGCCGGAGCCTGGCTTGTTAGCCTACGCGCTTTCGCGAGGTCCATCCTCCGGCCGACGAGCTGAAGCTCGAGCTCCTGGGCGGGACGGTTCCGTTGACAGCGTCATGGCAGGCGCACCACTTTCGGCAGGATACGATAGGTGAATTGGGCGCCGTTCTTGTTGCACCACACCCTGAGCGTGGAACCGCCGGTCTTTTGTGGCTGGCAGGTGATGACGGTCTGGGAACCATCATAGGCCGGCGTTACGATCGCATCGAAGTGACCCTCATAGCCCATGGCCGTGTCGATGTCGGTGTACCACCAGGCGCCACTTGCAGTGTTCGCGGCAGCGGTGCCGCTCAGGCCAGTCTCCTGATCGCTCGCGCTCAGCCCTGTGAGCCGCGCCTGTCCATTCGGGAAGAGCGCTATCTCTTCGACGTCGAGCCGCGCCGCACCGGCACCGGTGGTGGCCATGGTGAGGGTCACCGTCACCAGCGTAACCGGCGAGACATTGCTGTTCACGTTGCCGTTGGCGCTCACCACGCTCCAGTTGGTGAGGTTCGTCGACTGCGTGCCGCCGACGATGGCGGATCGCTGATCGCCGAGCGCAATGTTGACGCTCGTCACATTCGCGGCGGCCGCCTTGACGTGGGCAGTGGCTGTCAGGCCGACATTGGCTGCGGCGAACTGAGCGCCAGCCGGAACCAGCGCATCGAAACGGACGCGGCACTGTGTCGCGCCGTTCGGGCACGCAATCGCCAGCGTGTTCGCGGGGGCGCCGTCGAGCGTTGCGCTGCTGCGAGCGATGGTCGGCGTACCGCCCGTTCCGGAGAGCGCCATGTACGGGAGCCCCGGCATCGCAAAGTTGCCGTTCGGGATCAGGTTGCCAATCATCTGCCGGTTCACGTTGCGCGCGATCGAGCGGCCGCGGCCGGCGACGAGCGGCGTGGCGATTTCGTTCAGGCCTGTCATGTCCGTCGACAACACGTTGCGCACGTTGCGCCCGAACGTCACGTAGGTGCGGCCGATCTGGTTCTCGAGCCGCACTCCATCGACGTTGTCGAGATACATCGTGCCGGCGCCCGCATGGCCCATTACCGTGCGCACGTTCAGATCGAAAATCGGGAGGGCGGGGTTGCCTGCGGTATTGTCCTCGTCGGTCCCGGTATAAAGCGTGTATCCCTGGGGCGTTTTTCCGTCACGCGTGGTGCGAGTCGGCGTGCCCTCCTCGTAATAGACGGTTTCGATCGTGGCATGCCCGATGCCTTCCAGCAGGTAGATTGCAACCGGGTTCGATTCCGCCAGCACATCGCGGATCGAAAGCACGTTCGCATCGGCTATCGATAGGCCGGCCTTCGTGTTGTTACCAACGCTGATGCCGTGAATGTCCACGGCATTGAACCCTTCGTTGCGGGCGCTGCCGCCGGTGTCGCGCGGCACCTTGATGCCGACATTGTTGTGGGTGAACTGGCTGCGGCCGGTAATCGTCAGGTTCCAGCTCGAACGCACGCGCAAGCCGTAATTGCAGCCTGTCGCCATCACGTTCGTAATCACGGCGCGTTGAACGCTGTAAAGGTCGATGCAGGCGCCGGTGCGCGCACCTGCCGACGTGTTCGATACGCTGAAGCCCTCCATCCAGACATTCACGAACGCGTTCGTGCGCGCGGGCGGCGCGTCGCTGTGGAGCATGAGCGAGCTCTGATTGGGGGTGACGAACGCCGAGACCTCCATGCCGTCGCCGATGACGCGAAAGAAGCGATTCCCGGCAGCGATCTGCGGCGCGATATTCGTGGTAAAGCGATAGCGACCCCTGGGGACGTAAAGGGTGCCGCCCTGCCGCCGGAAGAGCTCGTTGAATGCGCTCTGAATGCACGTCGTGTCGTCCGCGACGCCGTCCCCGACGCACTTGTAGTCCCGCAGACTGACCGGCCGCTCGGTCATCCACTGCTGGGCCGTGCGCGTCTCGCCACCCACGCCCTGCGGCCGATACATCGGATCGACGATCTGCGCGGCGCCTGTTACTGCAAAGAGTGTCGCGCACGTCAGCAGGAACCATGGAATGAGCCGCGGCTTCCCCCGCGATAGACTCCTGTTCATATCGTCCTCACGTCGGTGTGGATGCGGCGGTTGCACGTGGACGGTGGGCGTGCCGATCATCGCCAGCACGGGTGTTAACTCGCGTCTCGTGTCATGCGCTCTCGCGCTGCGCATCGCAAGGTTGTCAACCCTCAGTATGGCTGATGCGGGCCGGAAGAGGTACGCGTGCATTGTCCAATACTGGGTGTGGTTACGGCGCCGCGTTTTGCCGGAGGGAGCCCCTTATGCGAAGGCTCGTGATTTGTTTCGATGGTACGTGGAATCAGGTGCGGAAACCGCGCCGCGTGACCAACGTCGTCAAATTCGGACAGGCAGTAAAGCCCGTTGCTTCCGACGGTGTCACGCAGATTGTTTACTACAACTCCGGCGTCGGCACCGGTGACCTCATCGATCGCATCCTCGGCGGTGTCTTTGGCCGCGGCATCGAAGCCAATGTAAAGCGTGCATTGGCGTTCCTTTCGCTCAACTACGAGCCGGGCGACGAGATCTACATCACGGGATTCTCGCGCGGTGCGTATAGCGCACGTGCCCTCGCGGGCGTCATCGGCGCAGCCGGCATTCCCCAACAAGCCGCTTTCAACAACATGGAACGCATCTGGCATTACTATCGAATGCCCAAGGAAAAACGCGATCGGCTCGAAGTAGACGTGGACGAGGCGCGTATCCGGTGTGTAGCCGTTTGGGACACGGTCGGCTCGTACGGCGTCCCGGCCGGTGTTGGCCTTGGCGCCATAGTGCGGGTCCTCGTCGCCTGGACGCGGGGGTTCAACGATCTGCACCCGGGTAAGTGCATCGACATCGGTCTTCACGCGCTCGCGATAGACGAGAAGCGACGGCCCTTCGCGCCGACCATGTGGACGTGGCCGAAGACCGAGACACCGAGTCGCTCGCATATCGAACAGGTGTGGTTCGCGGGCGCGCACGCGAACATCGGCGGCAGCTATCCGAATACCGGCCTTTCGGATCTTGCGCTCGTCTGGATGGTTGCGCGCATGGAGGCTCTGGGTCGCGACAAGTTCGGAAGCGCGCTGGAATTCGATGCCGACTGGCTCGCGGACAATCTCAATCCCGAGATAGCCGGCAGGCTCTATCCATCGGCACGCTTCTGGCCCATCAGCTCGCTTTGGCCTTTCAATCGGCCCGTGCTGCTCAAGAACGCTGCGCTGAATCCGTCGGTACTGTGGAACGGTGAAAAACGCGATGATGTTCACCTAGGGGAACGCGTTCATTGGAGCGTTGACGCCCGCTACGGCTTGTCCGCCGACCCGCTCTACAGGCCGCGCAATGTGATCTTCGCGCCTTCAGTTCTGGCCCCCAAAACACCAGAGGAAGCGGACATCCTCGCGCGCATCGACGCCGTGCGCCGCCGTGGTTCGGCCGCTGCTGCAGGCGCTCGCCGCGCGATCACACCCATGTACGGCACGTCCACGTAAGAGGCTTCTCTCGGCGCGCGCCGAATGCATTGAATGTCGCATCCTCGTTACAGTGTATTCGGCGTTCCCGCGAATGTGCAGACACGCGTTCTCGGCCGCTCTGAATTCGCGTGGCCGATAGCTGCATCGACTCAGGCGCTTGCGGGCTCACACAGGGACGTGCTGCTGTTCCACCGCAGGCGAACGGCGTGTGAAAAGCGCGTCGCTGCATGGAGACGTGAACCGAGTGCTCCTGATCACACGCGCTCCCGACGCCTCTAAGTAACCGTCCGCAGCGGTGTTGCCGTTCGGCGACTCTTTGCTACGAAGCTGCGTCTCACGTCGATCGAATCTAAGCCCCACTCCGGTATCTATTCCTGAATACGTGCCGTGACACGGCTCCATCGGCCCATGGGTTGCGCAGCCGCTGCGGGCATCACTGGCATAAACGTTGCGACTCACGCCATTCTCGCTTTGGACATTCCGATCACCGAAGCGACGCTTGACCTGCTACTTCGCCGGGCTCAACAGGAAGGAGAATCTTTTTGACGAACTACAACGAAGTCCAGGCGCTCGTGCTGAAACTTGCCGCCTCTGCTATCGCCGTTGCCTTCATTCTGGTTACGGTCTTCGTTCGCTGAAGCTCCACGCTCGGTTGTGCACATGATGCGGAACGACGCTCGAACCAGATAATCCATCGCACACGCCGGCTTCGAGCGGCCGGCGCGCCTTGACCGATCGTGCAAGCGTCGCAGATGTAACGATCGTTACCCGCATCCTCCGCTTTCCACTACCATTGCTCGCGTCCGTGTCATGAGAACGTGAGGGGTCCTCGCGTTCAATTCGCCATATGCAGGAAAGAGCGAGTGGCGCTGTCTCGCGTCGAGCACAGCGACTTCCTTTGGAACGAGGAGCAGGCATGAAGCTGGTTGCGCACGCGGTCGCGGTCGTGCTCGCGTTGCCGCTGTATGCCGAAACCTGCAACGCAGCGCAGGACTATCCCGTGAAGCCGGTGCGCATGGTCATCGGCTATCCGCCCGGCGGTGCGGCCGATACGCTCGGACGTATCCTGGCGCCGAAATTGACCGAGCGATGGCCCCATCCGGTGGTGCTGGACAATCGTGCGGGCGCGTCCGGCAATATCGGTGCGGAGCTGGTCGCGAAGGCCACGCCTGACGGCTATACGCTGCTCATCGTGACGTTGAGCCACGCAGTCGGCGCCGGCTTGTATCCGCAGCTGCCGTTTCATCCGGCCGATTCGTTTTCAGCCGTGACGCTGATCGCCGCGACGACCCTCGTGTTCGTGACCCACCCGCATCGCCTTTCAGGAATCTGAGGGACGTGATCGATGCCGCGAAAGCCCGGCCCGGACAGCTCAGCTTTGGCTCCTCCGGCGTCGGCGGTTCTCCACACCTCGCGGGCGAGCTCCTCAAGCTGCAGACGGGGATCGACATCGCGCATGTGCCTTACAAAGGGACGGGACTCTCGATTACCGATCTTCTGGGCGGACATATACCATTGCTGATGGGCGCGCTTCCCGGCGTCTTCCCTCACATCAAGAGCGGTAAGATGAGAGCGCTTGGCGTGACGACGATAAAACGATCGCCTGCAGTACCCGAGATTCCGACCATCGCGGAGCAGGGCGTTCCCGGCTACGACGTCCAGCAATGGTTCGGGATCCTTGCACCAGCGAAAACGGATCCGAAGCGCGTCGCATGGTTGCACGACGAGCTGGCAGCGGTGCTTCAGATGCGTGACGTGGCGCAGGCGTTCAACAGTGCGGGCGCCGATCCCGTTACAGATACGCCGCGTGAGTTCGATGCCTACCTGCGCTCGGAGATCGCACGTTGGACGAAGGTGGTAAAAGCCGCGGGCGTCAAAGCGGAGTGACCCTATGCAACCTGTCAGCCCTCATGAGGTTCCCGTCTCCCGCGTCATCGCGAAGTTCGCTTCGGACATGCGCTTCGAGCGATTGCCGGTCGCTTTCGTCGATTTCCTGAAGGATCACATCATCGACGTGGTCGGCACGTCACTCGCGGCGACGCGCTTCGATTTCGCTTACAGAGCGCTCGCCGGTCTCGGCACGCTCGCCGACGGCTCGGGCGGCACTGTGATCGGCATGCCGCAAAGACTGCCGCTCAAGGACGCCGCGTTGATGAACGGCGTGCTCGCGCACGGTCTCGATTACGACGACACGCATCCCGTCGGTCCGGTGCATCCGAGCTCGAGTGCATTTCCGTGTGTGCTGGCGGTGGGCGAGCATATCGACTGCAATGGCCGCGATCTTCTCCTCGCGTACGCGCTCGGCATCGAGATCGCGACGCGTCTCGGCCTCGCCGCGAACGGCACGATGCACAAGATCGGCTTTCACACCACTGGAGTCGTGGGGCATCCCGCGTGTGCCGTCGCCGCCGGCAAGCTCCTCTCACTCAATGCGGACCAGCTTGCGAACGCGCAGGGTCTTGCCGGCAGCACGGCGAGCGCGATTGCGGAGCACCGCAAGGATGGCGCATGGAACAAGCGCATCCATCCAGGATGGGCTGCCGTGGGCGGCATGACCGCGGCGAGTCTGGCGCGTGCGGGTTTCATCGGAACGAAGAAAGTCTACGAAGGTGGCGACGGTCTCTTCCGCACGCACGCCGGCAGCCATGTCGGCGATATCGATTTCGATGCCATCACGGCCAGCCTGGGCGAGTGCTGGAGAGCCGAGGAGGTGGCGGTCAAGCCCTATCCGGTCTGTCACATCCTGCACGCGTGCATCGATTCGGCGATCGCACTGCGCACGGAGCATGAGCTCAAACCCGCCGACATCGCCGGGGTTCGCGTGCTGCTGCATCCGGATACGTTTCATTATGTTTGCGAGAACCCCGAGATGCGTCGCAGGCCGACGTCCGATTACATGGCGAAATTCAGCGCGCACTACACGACGGCGGCTGCGCTGATCCGGGGCAAGTGCGGCTTCGCCGAACTGGAGCCGGACGCGATCGGCGATCCGGCCATTCTTGCGCTCGCGCAGCGCGTGGAGCACGCCGCTGATCCGAAGTCCGCTTTTCCCGAGTACTTTTCCGGCGGCGTCGAAGTGACGCTTGCGAACGGGCGCACGGTTGCTCATCACGACCGCGTAAACCGCGGAGCGGGCGAACGCGCGCTCGATCGCAGGGAGATTGCGCAGAAGTTTCTCGATAACGCAGCTTTCGCGATGTCCGAGAGCCGTGCCGAGGAGATGCTCGACGCGCTGCTTGGCATCGAGCGCTTGAGCGGTCGCGAGATCGCAAAGGCGGTCTCGGCAGGTGCTTCGGCCCGATGAGCGCGGACACGGTCAACGTTACCCGCACGCTCGCGGAGTTCGTCGTCGAGTCGCGTTTCGACGCGATCCCGGAGCCGGTGATGCACGAGGCGAAGCGCGCGCTGCTGCACTGGATCGGCTGCGCGGTCGGCGGCAGTCACGAGCGCTCGGTCGACAGTGCGCTTGCCGCGGTCTCCCCGTTCTCGGGACCGCAACAGGCCAGTGTCCTGGGTCGCTCGGAACGCCTGGACGTTCTGCGCGCGGCCTTCGTGAACGGCGTCAGCACCGACGTTCTCTCGTTCAGCGACACGCACCCGGAGACGCTGATTCATCCGACCGGCGTAATCGGACCGGCGCTTGCCGCACTGTCCGAGTATCGGCCGGTCACGGGGCGCGATTTTCTGCACTCGCTGATCGTGGGATTCGACGTTGCGAGCCGCGTGAGCCGCGCGGTTTACCCGTGGCATTACGACCGCGGATGGCACATCACGGGGACGGCAGGCGTGTTCGGTGCCGGCGCGGCGGCGGCGAAACTCATGGGATTCGATGCGCAGCGCATCGTATGGACGCTCGGTATTGCGGCTACGGCTGCGGCCGGTTTGCGTGGCATGTTCGGCAGCATGTGCAAGAACTTCCATTCGGGCCGCGCCGCCGAGAACGGCCTCTTCGCAGCGTTTCTCGCGCAGCAGGGGTTCGACAGCGTGCCCGATGGCATCGGCGCCCCGCGCTGCTTCGCGCACGTGCTGGGTGAAGCCCCCGATCTCGACGCGGTGGTGCGCGGGCTCGGCGAAAAGTACGAGATCGCCAGGAATACGTACAAGGCGTATCCGTGCGGCGTGGTGATTCACCCGGTGATCGACGGATGCGTGGACATTGCGAGCACCGAAAATGTCGATCCGAAGAAGGTGGCCGGGGTCGAGATCCGAGGTAATCCGTTTCTGCTCGAGCTCACCGGGCGCAAGGCACCGAAGACCACGCTGGAAGGCAAGCTGAGCGTGTTTCACGCGGCCGCCGCAGCGCTGATCGCACGGCGTGTCGGCGAGCAGGAGTTTGCGGACGCGTTCATCCAGCGCGACGATGTCGTGGCGCTGCGGGAGAAGGTGCGGGTCCAGCCCGATCCCGCGATACGCGAAGACGAGGCGCACGTGACGGTCACACTCGACGATCGCCGCACGTTGAGCCGGCATGTGGAGCACGCCGCGGGGACAGCCGAGCGGCCGATGACCGATCGCGAGATCGAGACAAAGTTTCGCGGCCTGTGCGAACCGTATCTGCCTGCATCGAGGATCGACGCGCTGATCGAACGCTGCTGGAACGTCACCGCGCTCGAGAACGCCGCTGCGCTGGTGCAGCTCGCCGCGGTGGAGTGAACGTGGCGGGCGAGTCGGGCAGATGAACATGCGACCTTCCACTGCGCGGGAAGATCCGCTTCGCACACTCGCGCGATTTGCGTCGGGCGTGACGCTGGAATCACTTCCGACGTCGGTCGTTGAGAAAGCGCGCGCCGTGCTGCTCTACGGTGTCGGTGTCGGAATGGCGTCCGTGGACGCGCCGGGGCTCGCAGGTACGGTCGCGGCACTGCGCGCGGAGTACGGTTCCTCCAGCGATGCCGCGACGTGTCTCATCGATGGCACCCGTCTTGCGCCCGGTGCCGCGGCGTTTACGAACGCAGTGCTGTTTCACGCGCGCATACAAGATGACGCTCATCCTGCAGGGCACATGGGCACTATCATCCTGCCGGCAGCGCTGGCGACGGCCGAGGTCCGTCGCGCCACCGGTGCGCAACTGCTGGAAGCGATCGTCAGCGGATACGAAGTCGCGCTGCGCATCGGACGCGATCACGCGCGTGATCTCAGCGAGCGTGGCTTTCGCACCACACCCATCTATGGTGCGCTGGGTGCCGCCGCGTCGTGCGCACGTCTGCTTGGGCTCGACGCCGACCGCACGATGAGCGCGTTGTCGCTCACCACGCATGGCGCGACGGGCCTGCGTCAGTTCGCGGACGCGGGAACCGACGAGTATCCCTACCAGGCCGGCTTTGCTGCCCGCTGCGGCATGACCAGTGCGCTCCTTGCCGCGCAGGGCATCGAAGGCACCGACTCGGCGCTCACCGGCCGTGCGGGACTGTTTCGCGCATACGGACACGCCGAGCCGGACTATGCGTCGCGTGTCGTCGAGCGGCTGGGAGAGCACTACGAGATCGAATCGGTCACGTACAAGCCGTATCCGGGCGGACAGTTCCACCGCGGCGTCATCCGCGGATTTGCAGAATTGGGCCGGAGCGTGCTGAAGCAGGGCGTCGACACGGCTCGCGTGCACATGCATCCGTTCGAAGCGCACTACCTGGGGCTTGCCTACAAAGGTCCGTTCAGCACCTACTCGCAGGCGTTTTTCAGCGTGCCGTTCTGCGCTGCGCTCGCGTGGCTGCACGGCACGGTCACGTTCGCCGGTTTGCATCGCTTCGATGACCCGGCGATTCTCGATTTTGTGGCGCGGACCGACGTCGTCAGCGACGAAGCTTGCGAACGCTACAAGCCGAAGATCCGGCTCACGCTGAACGACGGCAGGTGCGTGGAATGGCTGGACGATGCCGGAGAATCGGGCTACGACCTCGATTGGAACGCGGCGTGCGCGATGGTGATGTCGCTGTGCGAGGAAATCGCATCTGTCTCCGACAGAGCGAAATCTCTCATCGAGGCCGTTCGGCGGGTCGAATCGATGAACACGATCGATGCGCTTGTGCGCACCGCGCGATCGTTCGCTCCAGCGGGGTCCGCGCGCGCTGGTACATAACCGGGCGTTACGCCCCGTATCCCGCATCCCGGCTGCGCCCAATAACGATTACTCGGGCTTGGTCCCGATCAGCTTCATGAGGTTTGCGTATTTCTCATAATCGAGTTTGACCCGTTCGACCATCTGCTGCTGCGTCATGGTCCAGGGCTCGAACTCCTCCAGCCGTTTCTGCGTGTCGGGGCTATCGATTGCTTTCTTGATCTCGCCGTTCATGCGGTCGACGACAGCCCGCGAGATTCCGGCGGGCCCGAACACCCCGACCCAACCGGTGTATTCATAGCCTTTGACGCCTGCTTCGGCGATCGTGGGCGTATCGGGAAACGCTGCGAGTCTCGAGTCGGACGTAACCGCGAGCAGCCGCACCCGTTTCGCATTCAACTGAGCTGACGCGGCCGCCGGTGTGCTGACGAGAAGTTGCGTCTCGCCGGAGACGAGTCCCGTCATCGCCGGACCACCGCCCTTGTACGGTACTTCCACCATTTTCGTTCCTGTCATCGATCCGAGCAGAACGACGGCAAGCTGGGCGAAACCACCGCTGCCCGTAGAGGAATACAGAATCTGGTCGGGCCGAGCCTTTGCGAGTGCCACCAGTTCCTTGATCGATTTGGCCGGCAGCGATGGATGCGCGACGAGAAGGCCTGTCTGCCGCACCATCATGCCGATGGGCACGAAATCCTTGAACGTATCGTAGGGCAGCTTCTTGTAGATGAAAGGGTTGCCGTAGTGGCTCATCGAGTTGACCATGAGCGTATAGCCGTCGGGCGGAGACTTTGCGACCACATCGGCGCCTATGGTTCCGCTCGCGCCACCGCGGTTCTCCATGACGAACTGCTGCCCCATGTTCTCGGAGATCTTCGCGAACACAATGCGGCCCGAGACGTCGGTAAGCCCTCCGGCGGGCCAGGGTGTAATGACCCGGACGGGTTTCATGGGCCAGGTCTGTGCGTCCGAAATAGTTACGGCTGCCATAGACGCCACCACAAGCAGGATCGTTGTGGTGATCGGCGTTCGCTGTCTTCTCTTCATATGCTCCTCTCCGATGCTTATTCCAGCTTCACGCCCGCGGCCCTCACGACTTCGCTCCACTTCACAACCTCTTCGCCGATGAAGTCTCGCAATTGTTCCTGCGTCATGACAGCAGTTTCCGAGCCCTGATTCGCGAGCGCCGTGACCACATCCGTCATCTGTGCCGCGTCCTGTATGGCGGCGTGAAGCCGCTTGACGACGGCTGGCGGCGTCCTGGCGGGGGCGACCAGCGCAAACCAGCTCGACGATTCGAATCCCGGCAGTCCGGATTCGGCGATCGTGGGCACTTCGGGCAGCGAGGCATTGCGCTTCAGGCTGCTGATGCCGATTGCGCGTATGCGTCCCGACTTGACGTGCGGCGTGAGCGACGGCGCGGATCCGAACATCGTATCCACTCGCCCCCCAATGAGGTCGGGGACCGTTGTCTGGCTGCCCTTGTACGGGACGTGCAGCATCTCGATTCCCGCCTCGAGCTTGAGCATCTCCATCGTGAGATGCAGTACGCCCCCTGTCCCGGTCGAGGCGTACGTCAGCTTGCCGGGCCTGCCCTTGGCAAGGGAGATCAGATCCTTCAGGTTGTACACGGCGAGGTCGTTGTTGACGACGAGCAGATACGATGAGGTCCCCAGCATGCCGGCGGCTCGAAAATCGCGTGCGATGTCGAGATGAAGATCCTTGTAGAGTGACTGCGCGCTCGCGATCGAGCCTACGAGGACCAGCAGCGTGTAGCCATCCGGTGTGGCTTCTGCGACGAGCTTGGCCGCCACGCCGCCCGCGGCGCCCGGCCGATGATCGATGATGAATTGGCGGCCGAGCGATTCCATGAATTTCGGCGCATAGATGCGTCCGAGCACATCTGCACCCGAACCGGGCGGGAAGGGCGATACCATCCGCACCGGCTTCGTCGGATAGGCCTGTGGGGATGCGAGCGCGGAATGCAACATTACGATCGCCAGGAGCGTGATCGCGCCGCGTTTCATTGATATCCTCCGTTCCTGTCCCCGGTGACTGTATCAACCGGTGCTTGCCGGACTCGCAGCGCGCAGGCCTCGCGCGCGATGGCGAGTGTCGAGTATGGCAGATTCAACGCTGTGCCATTCCGAATCGTACATGGGAGGAGCACAGGGGTCGGACACCTACGAGGCATTGGAGGAAGTGAACGGCGCATTCCTCCACCTCGAGCGGGGAGACGATTTCCCGCTGATCGCACCCACGCACGCAAGGTCGAACGCATGCTGACGGGCGCGATCACGTCGTCGCGGTCATGCCACCCGGTCGGGCTCGCCGGAGGCGTCTGCCGCGCTCATCCGCAGCGAGATCGCGATTACTCGACGCGCGCGCCGGACGCTTTCACGACCTTCGCCCACTTGTCGATCTCGCGTGCGATGAAACGCCCGCATTCGGGCGGCGTACTTCCCAACGGAAACGTGCCTTCGCGGGTGATGTGCGCCACGACGTCCGGCGCGCGCACGACCTGCACCAGGTCCGTTTGCAGTCTGTTGACGATATCGGCGGGCGTACCGGTCGGCACCAGCACCGCATACCACTGCCCCGACTCGAACCCGGGCACGCCCGACTCGGCCACCGTCGGCAGGTTGGGGAGCGTGCTCAGGCGCTTGCTGCTCGTTACGGCGAGCGCTCTCAGGCGGCCGCTCTCCACATGTCCCATCATGCCGGCGAGGGGTGGCATGGCCATGCTCGCCTCGCCGCTGATCACCGCGAGGATCGCAGGCCCGGTGCTCTTGTAGGGAATGTGCACGATGTCGACGTGCGTCATGGTTTTGAAGAGCTCCGCAGTGAGATGGAGCGTGCTTCCGCTGCCGCCGGACGCATAGTTGAGCTGGCCCGGACGGCTGTGCGCCAGCGCGATCAGCTCCCGTATGGATTTCGCCGGCAGAGACGGATGCACCAGCACGATGTTCGGCGAATTGGCGACGAGTGTCACGGGAGCGAGATCCTTCGTGAGCTCGAACGGCCGCTTCGCGTACAGGCTCACGTTGATGGCGATCGAGGCCCCGGCCATGAGCACCGTATAGCCATCGGGGGCGGAGCGTGCCGCCAGTTCGGCGCCGATATTGCCGGTCGCGCCTGCACGGTTGTCGACGACGACCTGTTGCCCGAGCCGCTCGCTCAGACGAGGTGCGATCAGGCGCGCCATCACGTCCACGCCGCCGCCAGCCGCGTACGGCACGATCATGCGTATCGGTCGCACGGGGTACGTCTGCGCGTCGCAATGACTGATCGTCACGCAAAACACGGCTGCCCAGTATGGCGCCAGCCATTTGTTTCCAGACATCTGAATGCTGCTCCTGTCGTGTGTTCTGTCGGTCGAGTTGCGACGACACAGTAGCGGACTTTGCGCGCGGCTGGCATAACCGATGGATATGGGGCATGCCATCTCGTTATTGCCGGCGTTGGAGCACGGGCGATAAGATCCTCGCAAGCTGACCGGCGCGCTCGGGCGTGACTTCGAGATCATGCGCGGCGGGATCAAGCGCTGGCCGGTCGGCGCACCCGTGCAAGGGCCGCTGCAGGTTCTGAGCGAGCTCATGCGCGAGCACGGCTTCAAGGCAGCCGACGTGGACCAGCTCACGGTCTGGATTCCCGAACGGGAGCTTGGGGTCGTGAACAGGCGCGAGATGTCGGACATATCGCTTCAGTATCTGCTTTCGGTGATGCTGATCGACGGAACGGTCACATTCAAGGCCGCTCACGACTACAGCCGCATGGACGACGCACGCGTGCGGCAGCTGACTCGCCGCATCGTTGCTCTCGGTGATCCGAATCTCACGGATCCGCTGCGGCGCTGGCGTGGCGCCATCGAAGTGAAGCTGAAAGAGGGGCGCACCGTGAGTGGCCGCACGCTCGCTGCGAAGGGCACGTTTGAAAATCCTCTCGATCGCCGCGACGTCGAGGAAAAGTCACTGGATCTTCTCGCACCGTGCTGGGGCGGGCGAGGTCGCTCGCGCTGATGCAGGCGCTCTTCGACGTCGAGAAGGTGAAGGACATGCGCAGCCTGCGACGGCTGTACACGCGGACCCCCTAACCGGGCTGCCTCACCGATCCGCCGCGGCAGTCGCACCTTGACCGCGATAGAGCCGCCCATCACTGGTCGTGACATACAGCGTGCCGAGATCGGCGTCGCCGAAGGCACAGTTCGTGGGCTCACCCTCCGGTACGAGACACGTTCCGAGGACGCGGCCCTTTGGCGAAAACACGTAGATCATGGGTCCGGGACCGTTCTCGGATCCTCCGGCGCACGCGACGATGTTTCCGTCACGGTCCAGGCACATGCCTCTGATTCCTGGATGAATGCCCTGCGCATCGCTGCCGAACGACGCGAGGACGCTGCAGACGCCAAGGGTACCGTCTGCGCGTACGGGATACGCACGCAGCTCGCGCTTGCCTTCGGGCTGGGTGCTGTTCTCGGATACGTACAGCGTTTTCTCATCTTTGGACAGCGTCAGCGCGGACGGGGCATTCGTGTCGAAGGTCATGCGCTGGACCGGCGAGTCGCGGTTCGCCGGCGCTTCGATCCGCAGAATGGATGCGTACAGGTACTCTCGATGCGAACTGAGGACGTGTGCCGGGGAGCGGGGCATAGGGATCGCTGAACCAGATCCTCTGCTTGCTGTCGACGATCAGGTCCCTGGGTTCGTTGTGGTACTCGCCGTTGATCTTGTGGGCCATCGCCCACGCCGAGCCGTCGGCGTCGAAACGTATGACGCGCCTGCTCGTGCTCTGACACCCGTAGAGCGTGCCCGTCGAGGACAGCGCAAGTCCCATGACCCGGTGCGTGTAATAACGAAAATCGGTCGTTTCCCCGGTCGCGGGGTCGTAGCGCAGGATGCGGTTTTCGCGCGCAGCGGCGGGCATCATCACTTGCGTGAACAAGAGGCCTTTGCCGTCCCAGCACGGCCCGTCGAGAGGACTTCCGTACGGACCGGCAACGAGTTTGAATTCCCAGCTCATGACAGATCTCCCTCGGTTTCGTTCTTATCAGGGCAAAGGTATGCCGGGCGTGTTGAGCGTCGCCGCATAGATTGTCTTGCGGGTCGCGAAGAACATCGTCTTCATGTCATCGCCGCCCCATGTGAAGTTCGCGGTGTGTTCCGGCACGCGGATTCGGCCGAGCGCGTTCCCTTTGGGATCCACCGCCCAGACGCCGCCCGGGCCCGTGCACCAGACGTTGCCGTGCACGTCGCATTTCATGCCGTCGGGCCCGCCGGGATCTGTCCCGATCAGCTCCGCGAACAGCCGTTCGTTGGCGATGGTGCCGTCCGGCTTCACGTCGTACGCATGAATGCAGCCCAGCCGCTGACTGTTGATGTACAGCAGGGACTCATCCGGGGAGAAGCAGAGCCCGTTCGGGTTGACACCGCCTTTCACGAGCAGGGTCAGCTTGCGGGTGGCGGGATCGAGACGATATACGCCTTCGTAATCGAGATACTTCTGTATATCGCCATCCTGATGACCCGGATGTCGGATGCCGTTGGATGGATCGGTGAAGTAGATCGAATCATCGGACTTGACGACGATGTCGTTCGGCGTGTTGAGCTTTACCCCTTCAAAGTGAGTAGCGAGCACCGTGGTCGAGCCGTCGTCTTCGAGTCGCCATACATTGCGGCTGCCCCATCCGGCCACGACGAGACGGCCCTGGCGATCGATGAACGTTCCGTCCGGATGGCCCGCCGGGCTCATGAGAACGCTGGTGCCCACGCCGGGCGTCCACTTCAGGATCTTGTCGCCGATGATGTCGGTCCAGACGAGATATTTCTTCTGGCTGTGCCACATGATCCCTTCGGTGAATATGTAGCCGGTGGAAACTCGCGAGATGCTCACCTCTTTCGCAACGAGGTCCCAGAAAGCCGGCTGAAATGCTTCAGCGATCATGTGGTTCTCCGTCTAGATTGCATGGTCGGGCAGCGTGCGCATACCGTGCGCTACATGTAATCGATCTGGCGCAATGCCCGCGAGCGCCTCATGGACCTTCCGTAGCCAGATTGAGCGTCTTGACGAGTTTCGCCAGTTTGTCGATCTCGGCGTTGAGGTAGGCCGAGAACGCTTCGGGCTCGTCACCGACAGGAATGTATCCGAGATCGCTCAGATGTTTGTTCAGGTCCGGGTTCTTGAGGACGGTTACGATTGCCGACCGAAACGTGGTGATAGCGTCTTTCGGCGTTTTCGCAGGCGCCAGCAGCCCGTACCAGTTGCTGAATGTGTATCCGGGATAGCCCGATTCGACAACGGTTGGAATCCCGGGCAGTGACGGCAAGCGATCGGCTGTCGTGACGGCCAGCGCTCGCAGGCGGTTATTTTGTATGAACGGCAATACCGAGCCGAGCGGCGGGACATACAGCGAGATCTCTCCGGCCACGACGGCAGTCACGGCTTCGCCGCCGCCTTTGTACGTGACTCTCACCATGTCCATGCCGGTGTGGATCCGCAGTAATTCCACCGCGAGAAACGACGATGCGCCTGTCGGTAAGCACCCGTAGTTGATCGCGCCCGGTTTCGCCTTTGCCAGCGCCACGAGCTCCTTCAGCGACTTTGCCGGAAGCGACGGATGAACTACGACGGCGTGAGGCGCACCAGCGAGTTGCGTCACGGCAGAGAAATCACGCATGAGGTCGTAAGGCAGCTTCTTGTAAAGGCTCACCCCAGCCGCCTGTGCGATGTTGATATGGAGGAATGTGTAACCGTCCGGTGGTGCGCGCTTGGCGAGCTCGGTCGCGATGATGCCCGCCGCACCAGGTCGGTACTCCAGTACCACTTGCTGCCCCAATACAGGGCCGAGCGCGGTCACGATCGCGCGAATCAGAACATCGGCACCGCTCGCGGGGCTACCCGTGATGATACGCACGGGCTTCGTCGGGTAGCTTTGCGCGTCGACGATGGCCGAGTGGCCAAGCAGAACGATCGATACGAGCAGCGTTGTTCGTCGCGTCCGCCACATACACGTCTCCTCCCTCGCCAGTCAGGTGTTCTCCTCGACCCCGACATGCGACGCGGCCAGTCCACCACTCGACAGGCCATCGCGGTGCACGCAGCATAGGAGATCTGGCGACAGGTCTGCAACTGATTGGCGCGCCCAGTGTCATCGCATGGCGACACCTCGGCAAACTGGAGCGGCGCGCCAAGTGTCATCGCATGGCGACAATCGCGCGCTTCGCGTCGATCGCGCTAGAATCGAAGCAGGGCCGTCGCCTGCCTTCGCGTTACTTAGTTACTGTCGGTTCGCGGAACGACGTCGCCTGCGCTGTTTGGTTGCGTCCGAACCACGTCGTGGCGCGCCGCGTCGTTCTCGTAATCACCAAAGAGCAGCACCGCGGTCGTAAGCAGCACGCACGAGAGAAAGACAGCACACGCCGCGACGAGTCCCGTCAAGAACCATTTCACTCGTTCATCCATGCCTGTCCTCCGAAGCACATCGAGCGACAACGTTCATCACAGCAACTGGCGAGCCGCCACCGAATCGATCAGAGAGACGTTTCAGGCTCGCGGATTGCAAGCCGCAAGTTGAACCGGTGTGGAATCAGAACGGCGCATCGACGTCGCAGAGCGGCGGCGTTTTCGACAGTGCCGAGAACGTTTTGATTCAGTCAACGTCACACGAACGGCTCTTGTGCGCAATCGCGCATCGTGCGGCCGTTTCACTCGAAACGCTTTCAATCAGCACATGAACCTGAATCACGATCATTCAAGCGCATTACCTGCGCGCTTCCGCTGCGCCGGTCGGAATACTGCACACACGAGCTCGAACGCGTCGCAGCTGCGCCGCTGGTGGCATTCAACGCATCAACTCGCGCGCTTCAGACGGAGAACGCCGCGCGTATCGGTCATCATCGCGTTCTGGAACGCCGAGCCGTTTCTGCAAGAAGCGATCGATAGCGTGTTCGCGCAGACGTTCACTGACTGGGAGCTGCTCTTTATCGACGACGGCTCGACGGACGCGAGCCGCCTGACTGCGCAACGCGCGCGGGCGCGAGCGCGCGATCGGGTGCGCGTTCTCGCACACCCCGGTGGCGCGAACCGGGGCGTGCCGGCTTCACGCAACGTGGGTATGCGTCACGCGCGTGGTGAGTTGATTGCGTTCCTCGACGCGGACGACGTGTGGCTGCCGGAGAAGCTTGCGGTGCAAGTTGCGGCACTCGACCGCACGCCGTCAGCCGGATTCGTTTATGCGACCGCGCAATGGTGGCATAGCTGGACGGGCCGTCCTGAAGACCGGGGGCGTGATTCCGTTCCGGATATGCAGGTTGAGCCGAACGTAGCGCACCCGCCACCGTCACTGCTGCCGCGCTTCCTGGGTAATGCCGGACTCTCGCCGTGTCCTTCGAGTGTCGTCATCCGGCGTGATGTGGCCGAACAGGTGGGCCATTGCGACGAGCGCTTCCGCGGATCGCTGGCGCTTTATGAGGACCAGGCCTTTTATGCCAAGGTCGCCGTTACTGTTCCCATGATGCGGCTGGATCGCTGCGTTGCACGGTATCGACGCCATCCGCGACAGATGACCTGGGCGCGATCGGCCGAGCATTCGGCGGCACGGCGCTTTTATCTCGAATGGCTCGGGGAGCGCCTACAGGCGACTGGACACGGCGATCATGAGGTGCACCGGGTGCTGAGGAATGAATATCTCGAACTCGTGCCGACCACCGCCTACCGTGTGAGGCGAGCAACTGTAAGCCTGCTGCGCGGGGTGGAGCGAGTGGTGCGCGGCATCGCGCGACGTTTGCTGCCACGCCCTGCGCGGAATTGGATCCGGGCTCGCTTGCAACTCTAGTTACGTGGCAATGCCGTCGGGACTTGCACGCAGCGTGGCGCAGCGGCCTCAGCCGGCGTGCTCGAGTTCGAAGTCAGGATGCAGCATCAGGGTTGGCAGGTGTCGCTGCACCGCGCGCAGGATATCGAAGCGGGTGATCGCGCCCACGATACGTCCATTGTCCACGACCGGGAAGCGACGGAACTTGGCCGACACGAAAAGCCCCGCAGCGTAATAGATGTCCATGTTCGACGGGATCGTCTGCACGTCGGAGGTCATGAAGTCCTTGACCTTGCCCATCGGCGCCTCGTGCTGCGAATCGCCGAGCGTCAGCAGCTTGAGGCAATCGTACTCGGTAAGGATCCCGACCAGTTGCTTCCTGCTGTTCGCGACGAGTACACCGGTGACGCGCTTCTCCAGCATGAAATCGACCGCTTCCCTGATATCGGTCTCAGGCGACAGCGTGTCGACGAACTTGTCCATGAAGTGCCCTACGAGCGGCAGATTGCGAGTGGTCATCGGTGGCCCCCTTTGTCGGCGACCGCGCTGCGCGGTTTCGAGAACGGTAACACATTGCGATGGCAGTGCGAGGGCGTTTCAATCAGGACGCGTCTTTCGAGCGCGCCTCGCTGCGGTGCATCATGGACCGGTCGCCGGTTGACGTCGCCGCTACATGCGCGCCGTCTCAGGCCGGCAGAACGCACTCGCGCTACTCCGCTGCGATCAAACCCCAGCAGACGATCGCGCTGCAAACCGAGCTCCACCGGCCGAAGCCTTTGTAGATCTGCGCCGCCAATGCGGCTTGCTGCCTCAGCGTTGCACCGTCGGCCTTTATCTCCGGGTCCGACACGTTTCTCACCGCAATCCAGCGCGGCGCCTTCGCTCCCATTTCGCTGCATACAAGCCCGAGAACCGCGTCTCCCATCTCGGAGACGTAACCGAGTCCCTGCAGGTGATAGTGATCGTCGGATGTATCGAAGCCGAAGAAATCGGTTGTGACGACCGAAGACGCGAGCGCGCGGGCGGCCACTCGAACGATATTCGGCAGCCGCGTGTTGTCGACAGGCAGCTGCGCTGCGTTCGCCTTGAAGAGTTTGCGTGCCGCCGCGAGATGCTGCGTGCGCGGCGCTGTGCTGGCGTAGTGACCCGCAGCGAAGGGCTCCTTCTTGAATTTCGAGATGCAGTCGAATCGCACGACGGGGCTGACGATCACGTCGCCAACCTCGAATTCCTTGCCGATACCCCCGGCCGTCCCGGTCGTGATCACGAGCCCGGGCTGCACCTCCTCGATGATCTGACGCCACACGTCCCTGTTCGGCAGCAGCGGGCCGTCCTGAGACATGTGCGAGTCGGACTTGAATACCACGACCGACGTGCGTCCGATCGTGGTTGTCCAGTACGCGCCCAGCCGATGCGCCTCGCGTGCCGGGCAGCCGTTTCGCATCTTCTTCGAAATGGCCGCATAGTTGTGCGTGTAGGGGACGTAATCGTCCCGGGAGTCCTTGCCCGGCGTCAAGACACGGCTGAGCGCGTGACCTTCGTCCACCGTCCAGGTAACGATCAGCACATCAGCGCGTGGCAGAGCGCTGCCCGCAATGCTTCTCGGCCGATCGCCGGTTTTCGGCGCCAGGCCTTTAGGCCACGGCACATCTGTATAGCGCGAAAGGCCGGTTGCCCTGCTGAACGCAAGGAACTCGCGGCCGTGCGGCGCTTCCGAATCGAAGTCGATGATCTCGCGCCGCAGATCATCATCGCTCCCGGGCCGAGCCCCACGCGTGGTACTGAATGTCGCCAACGGTGCAGGTGTGGTGAGCGGATCGAATCCGAGGTTCCGCTCTGCCCATTGTCGATCGACGATCATCGCGTCCCCCTGCACGGCATTGGTCGAGCAGCGCGAGTTGGGTAGATCGTGAGCAAAACTGGCCAACGGCGCCGTGCGCCGAGTATGTCATCGTGTTTGTGATGTTTGCGCGAAGTCCGCGTGCCGCAGGCGCACGGCGCGGAAAGACGTCTCCTTCGCGCGCCATCCGTATGTTCACAACTGTGCGCCTTGCGTGAACGCCGGCCATACCTCGGCCGATCTCGCGCGGCGGCTACTGCCGAGTCGACCGCCGGCTAGATGCGTGAACGCGCGTCCAGTCGCGCCAGCAGGTAATCGACTTCAGCGCGGGCCGTCGCCGACAGGGAAGACGCGGGCTTGCGCTGTGCGTCGTGCTCAATCGCGCCACGCTTCACCAGTATGTACTTGCGCACCGCGAGTCCGACGCCGGGCTGCTGTTCATACCGAATGAGCGGCAGATGAGCATCGAAGAGATCGTGCGCTTGGTCGCGCGCGCCTGACGATGAAAGCTTTACGAGGTCCACGAGCATGTCGGGAAACGCGTATCCGGTCATCGCGCCGTCGGAGCCCCGCTCGAGCTCGTAATCCACAAAGATGGCGCCGTTGCCGGTAAGAACGGACACGCGCCGCATCGCGCCATTCTTTTCGAGCTGGCGGAGAGAGGTGATTTTCTCGAGACTGGGCCAGTCCTCGATTTTGAGCATCACGCATGATGGATTTTCACTCACGATTCTACGCAGCACGTCCGGGGTCATGACGACGCTGAATGCAAGCGGATAATCCTGGAGAGCGAATGGCACATCATCCCCGATCGCTTCGCGCGCCTGCCGGTAATACGCGACGATCTGGTCGTCGGTGCGAAGCGTGGTGGGCGGCGCGATCATCACGCCCGCTGCGCCTGCTTCCATCGATTCGCGCGCGAGCGCACGCATCGGAGCGAAGCCCGGCGACGTGACGCCGACGATCACTGGAATCTTGCCTGCGCGTCTGACCATCTGCCTGACGAGGGAGACCGACTCGTGCGCGTCCAGCTTGGGCGCCTCGCCCATCACGCCGAGCGCGGTGATGCCGCTCACGCCGCACTCGAGATAGAAGTCCGTAACCCTGTCGATCGAAGATGTATCGATGCGGCCGTCCGGCTGGAACGGCGTCACCGCGATGACGTAGACGCCGGACGCGCGCTCGTCGAATGGCATCAGTGCGTTACCTCACGGGCGAATGCGCCATCGGGATCCAGGCTCTCGAGAACGCTTTGTTCCCGCGCGGTCGGAGGAGGCGTCGGTGATGATTCACTCGTATCGAACCCGAAACCAGTACGGCCCACGATGTCTTCGATCGTGGTTTGCTCGTTCCAGGACTCGAGCGCGAGCCGTCCGTTGCGGCGCTGAAATACGGCGAGAGGCGTAACAACGGTGGTGAGATTGCCTGCGGCCGTAACGAAGTCGAGCTTCTCCACCAGCACACGCGGCGAATGCTCGGTGCGCCACGTGGCCACGCGCCGGGCGGTCGGCATCATCACAGCCGCGCCACCGCCGCCCGGCAGCCGCACCTTCGGCGCATGCCACGAGCCGATGACCGAGACGTTGGTGCGGCCCCACGCATCGACCTGCGCGCAGCCGAGAAAGACGAGGTCCAGCCGACCGCGTGCGCACAGGTCGTAGAAATCCTCGTTGGCGAAGATGGCAGGCGCGCCTTCGACGATTGCGGGATCGCTGCTCGAATGCGGAATCGTGCGCGGCACCGGCTCAACGCCTCCAGCCACATTGATGTAAGTGAACTCGAAGTCGTAAGCGCGTTTTGCGAGCAGACACGCGAGCATCGGCAGGGTGGAGTTCACGCCGCTGAACGCGATCTCACCCGGCCGGATCTGCCGCGCGAGATTCACTACGATGTACGAGAACGGGGTCCAGTGTGCAGGCATGTCGAACGTGCGTTGCGTTGCGTCGTTCCGAAGCCGCCCGATGTGTCGTCTGCATAACTGCGCTCCGGGTTTTCGGATCGTATATGAATCCTGCCCGGGACGTCAGGTGTGCCTGACGTGCCTAAGCCGTCATTGGTTTTTCAGGCGGATGTTCTCTGTCGCCGGTGCAGAAATTGCTGATGACATGCGTCACGCGATGGCGCAACCAGGAACTCTGCACTCCGATGTCGCTTATGCCGGCCGGATCCCGGTCGATCTTTTCGGCGGCGCGGCAATGCCGGCGATCGACGAGCAGCCTTACGTCGTGATGCTGCCGGGACACACTTTCTACTGGTTCGAACTGCTCGCGGAGGCCGATCGTGCGCCGCGCGCCCGCGCTGGGTCGAAAGTACCTGACCGCCCCGAGCTGCCGCCGGCGAACACAGTCCGTGTGCGACCGCGTGAGCCAGACGTCACGCGCTCGAACCAATCCGGACAGTGATAAATTCGAGCACGGTATATGGCAGCATTTCTCGACGGCTTCGAAATTGACACGCGTGGCCGCGGCACGATCGACATCACGCCGCAGGTTGCGCGCGTGGTTCGCGCAGCACGCATTCAGCGCGGGATCGCCAACGTCTTCAGTCAGCATACGAGCTGCTCGCTGATCATCACGGAAAATGCCGATCCCGACGTTCGTCGTGACCTGGAGACACTCGCGCGGCGCTGGGCGCCCGATGGGGACGCGGCGTATCGCCATGACACAGAAGGTGCGGACGACATGGCCGCGCACGCGCGCAGTGTCCTGACGTGCTGCTCGCTCGCCGTACCCGTCGACGCTGGTGCGCTCCTGCTCGGTACCTGGCAGGGCATTTACCTGTGGGAACACCGGACCGAGCCGCATACGCGGAAAATCGTCGTCACCGTATGCGGCTGACGGCTGCTGCTCGAAAGTGAGCGTTTCTCGCACTCCGGTTGTCGATTCGAGCACTGGCGGATCGACTATTGGACGGAGCAGCGATCAAACGCTCGCATACCCACTACTGAAGAGGAGACAGCGATGACTTACGTAGATGGATTCGTTACGTGGCCCTCGCGGCAGGCGCGCGACGAGGGGATGAAGAAAGTAATGGCGGATCCTCGCGTGCAACCCGAGACGAACCCGCTGCCGTTCGACGGCAAGCGGCTGATTTACGGCGGTTTTGAAGTTCTCATGGAGACTTGATCCCAAGCTCACGAGGCCGCCCTCTCGCGGGCTCGCTTGCAAGCGGTAACCTGAAGGAATCAACCATGCCACACCCGATTGCGTACCTCGGTTTCAACGGCAACTGTGCGGAAGCGGTGCGCTTCTACGAGCGCGCGCTCGATGCAAAGATCGAGATCATGATGAGCGGCGCGGATTCGCCCATGGCCGCGCAGATTCCAAAAGAGTTCGCGCATCGCATCATGCATGCGCGGCTCGCATTCAAGGACGGCGGGGTGCTGTACGCCGGAGACGCGCCCGCTCATGTGCCGTACGAGGGCATCAAGGGTGTGTCGATCACGCTCAATTACGACACCATTCCGGAAGCACAGAAGGCGTTCGACGCGCTCGCCGAGGGCGGCCATGTGACCATGCCCCTGCAACCCGCGTTCTGGGCGAAGACGTGGGGCATGCTGGTCGACAAATTCGGCACGCCCTGGATCGTGAACGGCGAGCTCATTCCCCTCTGAGACGGGCCGGTTGCTTTACGCTGCGGGCGCCTTGCTGCATACTCGATCGCAGAGCTTCCCGATCTGCCCGTCAGCAACGCGCGTGCTCAAGGACTCCGAGCAGTCAAGCTGTGTCGCCATCCGTAACGAAATCGCCGATCTCGCGATTCTGCGCGATGCGCTGAAGGACTTCTGCACGGAGCACGCAGTGGGGTCCCGAACGCTGATGCAGCTCCATGTCACGCTGGACGAAATCGTCAGCAATGTAATCAAGTACGCGTGGCCCGAAGGCGGTGCTCATGAGCTTTCGGTGCGCATGAGCGCGGCCCCGAACAGAATCCAGATCGAAGTGATCGATGACGGACAGGCGTTCGATCCGCGCACCGCGACGGCGCCGCCGACGCCGATAGCCGCGCGCCGGTCCCGGCCTGGCGGTCTCGGGCTGCACATGGTGAAGCAGTTGGTGGACGACATCGCTTACTATCGGGCCGATGGTCGCAATCACACCGTGTTGACGAAGAGGCGCCGTGCACGGCGGCAGATACGGGATAAACATTGATGGCGAAGGTGCTGATGATCGACGAATCCCGCTCTGGTCGAACCTGCGTCGTGGCGTTGACAGGACGCATCGACAGTACGAATGCGGAAGAGCTCATGGGCCGTCTCAAGGATCTGCTCTCGTCCGGACAGAACGCGGTCCTGGTCGATCTCGCCGGTGTTGTCTACCTTACCAGCGCGGCATTTCGTGCGCTGCTCGTGGCGAGCCATGAGGCAGAGCGCAAAGATGTCGGCTTCGCACTCTGTAACGTGGCGGGTCAGGTGCGAGAGCTTTTCGAGATGGGCGGTCTTCTGGAAGCGTTCACTGTCCATGATTCGCGCGAAGAGGGACTGGCAAAGCTCGCCTGAACTTGTCGTCGGCCGCAGGCTGGCTGGTCCCGGCATGAATAAGATGGGCACATGGAGGAGAGCGTTCGTTGGAGAGGCGAACCGGCAGGCGCAAACCCCCTAACCTCATTTATGGCGTGGACGAGACGCCGCCGCTGCTCGTCACCGTGCTGAACGGCATTCAGCACGTTGCTTTGATCGCCATCTTCCTCGTCTACCCGCTGCTCGTCTTCCGCGTAGCCGGACTGTCGATCGCACTGAGCGCAAATCTGCTGGCGATCGGCATGCTCGTTCTGGGCATCGGCACGTTGCTTCAGGCGCAGACGCGCGGCCCGCTCGGTTCCGGCTACATGTGTCCGTCGACTTTCTCCGCGATCTATCTTGGCCCGTCCTTGCTGGCCGTAAAAACAGGCGGGCTGCCGGTGCTGTTCGGGCTCACTATATTCGCCGGCGCGCTGGAAGCGGTGCTTTCGAATCTGCTCGAGCGGCTGCGTGCGATATTCCCTCCCGAGCTCTCGGGACTCATCATCTTCATGGTGGGATGGGGCGCCGGCATCGCCGGTCTGCGTACGCTGCTGGGCGCCAACGCCGTGCCGCTCAGGAGCGAAGAGTTCTGGGTGTCTGCTGCGACGCTTTCGGTCATGGTCGCCCTCAACATATGGGGCACCGGGCTGCTGCGCATGCTGTGCGCGCTGGCTGGCCTGGTAGTCGGCTATGCCGCGGCGGCCGCGCTGGGGTTGCTCGAAGGCAAACAGTTTGCCGTCGTGGCTGATGCAGGATGGCTCGGGGTGCCGACGTTCGGCCATCTCTCGTGGTCATTCGACACGGCCGTCGCCGTGCCATTCGCAATCGCCGCCGTCGCCGTTGGAATGAAGGCCGTCGGCACGATCGCCATATGCCAGCGCATGAACGATGCGGATTGGGTGCGGCCCGACATGAGATCCGCCAGGCGTGGCGTCATGGCCGATGGCATTTCGACGATTGTCGCGGGCGCGCTCGGTGCACTTGGAACGAACACGTCCACGCCTTCGGTCGGACTGTCATCCGCGACGGGTGTCGGCAGTCGCCGTGTTGCGTACGCCGCCGCCACCATTTTCATTCTGCTGGGGCTTACGCCGAAGCTCGCGGTGCTGCTTGCCGTCATGCCGCGCTCGGTCATGATCGCGGCGCTTCTGTTCGCGGTGTCTTTCATCATCATCAACGGGCTGCAGGTGATGACCTCGCGTCTGCTCGATGCGCGGCGCACGCTGGTGATCGGGCTCTCGATCGTCGCCGGGGCGGCGGTGGAAGTGTTTCCGCAGCTTGGCACTTCCGCACCGCATGCGGTTGCGCCGCTGGTCGGTTCCTCGCTCGCGTTCTCCACGGTGATCGCGCTCGTGCTCAACCTGCTCTTTCGCATCGGCATCAGGAAGACCGTGACGCTGACGATCGACAGGAACGACATCGCTCCCGAGCGAATCGAGAAGTTCTTCAAATCGAACGGCGCGACCTGGGGTGCACGGCCTGACGTGGTGAGTCGCGCGACCTTCGCCGTGATCCAGTTGCTCGATGCGGTGCGCGAGACGTGCTGGCGCAGCGGTCCGATCGAGATCAGCGCGACGTTCGACGAGTTCAATCTGGACGTGCGCGCGTTCTACGAGGGGGACGCGCTGGAATTTCCGGAAGCGCGTCCGTCGAATCGCGAGATCGTTGCGAACGAGAACGGCGCGCGTCTGCTGGCGGGCTTCATGCTGCGCCGCTGCGCTGACCGCCTGCAGGCTCAACACAAAGACGGCAGGGCGGGCGTGCTGCTGCATTACGATCACTGAATACGATGGAGCGTTCGGTGCGAGTTTACGTACGGCGCCACGTTACTCGCTCTGTCATGCCTCTGTAACAAAGCCACGCTACCGTCCCCCGGTTCAGTGTTTCGGTATACAACATGGACCTCACGACAGAACAACTGCCGAACGGAATCGAGAAAATCGCGCTGGCCGGGCGCCTGGATACGGCAGGGGCCCAGCAGATCGACCTGCCCTTTACCCGACTTACCGCGACGCGCCCGGCGCTGATCGTCGTGGATCTGTCTCAAGTATCCTTTCTCGCATCGATGGGAATCCGGACGCTTCTTGCCAGTGCCAAGGCGCTTGGCCGCCGCGGCGGGCGCATGGTGCTCGCAAACCCGCAGCCACTCGTCCAGGAAGTTCTCAAGGTGGCCGGTATCGACGAGCTGATTCCCGTCTATGCAGATCTCGCGAGCGCCTGCTCCGCACTGAGGTCTCCCGCTGAAAGCAGATGAAGGCATGACGGCGGCGCCGGCGCGTCTCATCGTATCTAACGATCTTTCGGAGCTCACGCGCATTGCCGGCTGGTTGAACACATGGGCGGAACAGCAGGACGTTCCGCCGGGCACCGCGGCCCGCCTCGATCTGTGCTCGACGGAGGCCGTCACCAACCTCGTGCTGTACGGTTATGAGCGCACGGGGTGCCACGAGATTTCGCTCGCGCTCCGGCGTGACGGCGTGGGCGTGACACTCGAGATCGAGGACGACGGCAGGGCTTTCGACCCCCGCGAGGCAGCTGAGCCGCCCCGGGCAGTGAGCCTCGAAACCGCGCCGATCGGGGGCTGGGGTATACCCATCATCCGCCGCTTTGCGGACGAATTGCGCTACTGCCGCAAGGGGGACCGGAACATACTGTCGCTCGTATTCCGTATCGTCCAGCGCGTCTCAATTTGACGACTCGGCGCGAGAAGTCACAGAATATCCCGCAGGGTAGGGCGAAAAAGCAGGATCAACAGCGACGCCGCTCATCAGCACCGTACGAAGACCCCCCGTTCTCTAAGGAGCGTATTTCCATGGCAGTCAACCCGAAGATCCCCACGATGGATCCGCACACTATCGCGGCCGCGCAAGCAGCGCTCGCCGGCGCGCCGTCCAATGCAGATGCACCCGGCGTCGACAAGATCCGCGAGCTGCTGTTCGGCAATCAGATGCAGGATTACGACCGGCGCTTTTCACTTCTCGAGGAACGCTTCCAGCAGAAGATGCGGGAACTGGAAGGCGAGTCGGGTCGCAGCCTCGGCAACCTGGAATCGTCGATCAAGAAGCAGCTCGACTCGCTCGCCGGCCAGGTGCGCCAGGAGCAGGACTTGCGGACGGAAGCGGACAAGGAGCTCGGCCGCAGCCTGCGCGAGCAGATCCAGGGAATCGACAAACGTCTGGGACAACTCTCGGACCAGGTCGCACGGCTCGAGCGCGAATTCACGGAGCGTCTCGGTCACGAGGTCCAGGCCTTGCGCGATGACGGACGGCGCCGCAACGACGACATGCGTGCCTCGATGGAGCGGATGTTCTCGGAGCTCGGGAACGTCAAGACCGATCGCAACCTGCTGGCCGGCCTGTTCGTCGAGATCGCCCGCTGCCTGAACCAGGACATGACTCCGAAGCCTGCCGGCAAGGCGAGCAACGGCGAACGCGCCTGAGCCTGGCTGGCGGGCGCGAGCGCGTCCGACCGCCTGCACCGGAGACGCTAGATGGCTGTAGTCTCGCTGGTCGCAAAGCCGTCGGCCGACGGCGGAGAAGCGGCGCCGGAAGCACTCCAGTCGAAGCGTCTCGCCGCGCTTCTGCTCGAGGTGGCGCGGTGCATGGACAAGGACGTGGCGGCCGTGCTTCCGAGCCGTCTCGATGCGGACCCGCGCCTCGAGGCATTGCGCAGCGTGTTGATCGAGCAGGAGCGCACGCTCCTCGCCCGACTTCAGAAAAAGATAGACGATCCCGCAGCAGTTCGCGGAGGCGATCAGCGAGGTTCTGGCGGCCGCCTTCGAGCTCGCGGGCCTGCGCGACGAACGACTCGCCGCGGTGATCGCGCCCACGATGGAGCGCGCGACCCAGGCGTCGATCCGCAAGGATCCGAGCCAGCTCGTCGGAATCCTCTATCCGCTGATGGGGCCGGTCATCCGGAAGTCGATGGCCGAGTCTCTCGATGGCACGTTACGCGGCCTGAATCAGGCGTTCAAGCACAGTCTGTCATGGCGCGGGATCAAGTGGCGCCTCGAAGCCTATCGCAGCGGAACGAGCTTTGCGGATGTCGTGCTCAGGCATACGGTCGTCTACCGCGTCGAGCACGTCTTTCTAATCCACCGCAAGACGGGCCTGCTCCTGGAACACGTTGCCGCACCACAAGTGGCGGCGCAGGATCCGCAGCTCGTATCCGGGATGCTGACCGCCATCCAGGATTTCGTGCGCGACTCGTTCGCGGGCGCCGGAGGCAGTGGCGGCGGCCTCGACAGCGTGCGTCTGGGCGACCTCCTCGTGTGGTGCGAGGAAGGTCCATATGCCTATCTTGCCGTGGTGATTCGCGGCAATCCGCCGGAGTCGCTGCATGCCGTCCTGCACGAGACGCTCTCGCGCCTGCACGAAGAGCTGCACGGGCCGCTGCAGGCCTACAACGGCGATGGGAGCGCGCTGGGCGATCTTTCGACGCGCCTCGAGCTCTGCCTTGAAACGCAGGAGCAGCCGCCCGAGAAGGGGCTTTCACCGTGGATGTGGGCGCTGCCGCTGCTGGCGCTCGTCGTCGCAGGGTACTTGGTCATCCACCGTTCGATCGAAACATCGCGCGTCGAAGGTTACGTGCGAAACCTGCAGCAGTTGCCGGGCGTGATCGTCACCGGCATGGAGCGGCATGACGGCAAGTGGCATATCAATGGATTGCGCGATCCCCTCTCGGCCGATCCGGCGAAGCTGCTGGGTCCGGCGAAACTGGATGCCGATGCGGTGGTGGCCCATTGGGAGCCGTACCAGGCGCTGAATCCCGCCATCGTGCTGAAGCGGCTTACCGCCACGCTCAAGCCTCCGCCGAGCATCGGCTTCGCGCTGGATGGCAACACGATCCGCGCGGTCGGCACCGCACCACAGCACTGGATGGACCGCGCGCGGAACTATATCGCGGCCATGCCGGTCGGCTCGCCGCCGGTGGACATGGCCGCGATCAAGGACATTCAGGACCCGAATTTCGTCCGCCTGCGCGACGCGATTCAGGCGCGACGTCATCACCTTCGATACGAACGAGCCGAAACCCGCCAGCGGCCAGGACGAAGCGATCGATCAGGTCGCCAGTGAACTGAGCGAGCTCATCCGGGTCGCCGAAGGACCTCGGATTCTCCGTCCGCGTCATGATCGTCGGTCACGCGGATGCGACCGGTCGCGAGACCGTGAATCTCGCGTTGAGCAACGCGCGCGCGGAAGTGGTGCGTTCGATGCTGCGGGCGCGCGGCATCGCGCCTTATCTGCTGTCGGTGCGCAGCGCCGGCGCGCTCGAGCCTCAGCAGACCGCGGCCGCCGGGCAGCCCGAAGCGATGAACCGCCGCGTGACGTTTACCGTCAGCACCAGCGACTAGGCCTGATGCTGCAGAAGAAAGATCTGCATGCTGGGGGCGTTCGGCGTCGGCAAGACCAGCCTGGTCCGACGCTACGTGCAGAGCCTGTTTTCCGATGCTTACCTGACGACAGTGGGCGTCAAGATCGACAAGAAAACGGTGACGGTCGGCAACGAGCCGGTGACGCTCCTGCTGTGGGACATCGCCGGAGAAGACGATGTGTCGCCCATCAGCGCATGAGTTATCTGCGCGGCGCTGCAGGCTATCTGCTCGTCGCGGACGGCACGCGCGCCGAGACGCTCGACGTCGCGAGCTCGATCCAGTCCCGTGTCAAAGCCGAAATCGGTCGGTGCCCTTCCTGGTCCTGCTCAACAAGGCTGATCTGCAGGAGAGTTGGGAGATCGACCGCGAGGCGATGCGACGGGCTCGAACAGGCCGGATGGAGCGTTGTGCGAACGAGCGCCAAGACCGGCGCGGGAGTCGAGGAGGTTTTCGAGGAGCTTGCGAAGCGCATGGTGTCGTAAGCGATGCTGGATCTGCCGACCCGCATTTCCGACTGGCTGCTCGAGCTCGTCAGATCCCAGCGTGCCGTAGCCCATCTGCTGATCGACGGCCGTCATGTCATCGTCGCTTCGGGCGGCGACCTCGCCCACTACGGGCTGGCGGCCGTCGAGCTCCAACGACCCGCGGCAGAGCAGCTCCCGTTCCTCGAAGGTCTGTTGCCGCTGCCGGAATCGCCTTTCCTGCTGCGTTCGATGGAGATGCCGAGCGGACGCGTCGCAGACATCCACCTGTTCGCCGAGCAGGATGCGACGTGGGTCGTGCTGCTCGACGTCACGGCCGAACACGGCGAGGCGCAGAAGACGCAGCAGAAGGCGTACGACATGACGCTGCTCAGTCAGCGTGAGGCACGCCTGAGGGCGCGCTTGGAGGCCGCTCACAAGGAGCTCACGGCGGCGCATGGCGAGCTCGCTGCGTCACGCGAGGCACTGCTGATCACGCACAACCGCCTGCAACGCGAGCTGCGCGATGCGGAGCAGTACGTGCGCGCGATCCTGCCCGCACCGATCGCCACGCCGTTCGCCGTCGATTGGCTGTTCGTGCCGTGCACCGAGCTCGGCGGCGACTCCTTCGGGTATCACTGGATCGACGCCGAACACTTCGCCATCTACCTGCTCGACGTATGCGGTCACGGCGTCGGTTCGGCCCTGCTATCCGTCGCGGCCTGCAATACGCTGCGTTCGGGTGGCCTGCCGGGAACGAACTTTCTGCTCCCCGAGCAAGTACTGAGTTCGCTCAACCAGGCTTTCCAGATGGAGAACCATGCCGACCTCTACTTCACGATCTGGTACGGCGTGTATCACCACTCGACGGGGCGCTTGCGTTATGCCAGTGCCGGCCATCCGGCACCCATACTCGTGAGCGGCGCGTCCGGGACGCGTGGCGACACACAGACACTGTCTGCGCAGGGGCCGCCGGTGGGCATGTCGCCGCGTGCGCGGTATCGGAGCGAGGAACGCACGCTGGTCGCGCCGGCGCGCCTGTTCGTCTTCAGTGACGGTGTGTTCGAGATCGGCCGTCCCGACGGCACCATGGTGGCCGTTGACGAGTTCAGAGACGTGCTCAGCCGTCCGGCGGCGGACGCGGGTAGCGAACTCGAAGCGCTGCTGCGTTTCGCGCGCGAGGCGCACGGGGCGGACGTGCTCGAGGACGATTTCTCGATCCTGAGACTGACGATCTGAGAGCGTCGACGGTGCCGGGCGCCGGAAGTTTGTCAGAGCCTCGTCAGCTCGATCGCCCCTTTCCCGCCGGTCCAGGCCTTGCGGAAGCGATCCTCGACAGCGGCGGCTTCGCGCTTCTTCCCGTCCCGGGCATACGCCTGCTGCAGGCCGTAAAGGGCCCACGCGTTGTTCGGCGTGCGGGCTAGGCTTTCGCCGAAAGCATCGCGCGCACCCTGGATGTCGCCTTTCATCAGCAGCACCGCTCCCAGCGTCTGGCGGACCGGGTAGTACCAGTACGCCGGTTCCATATAGGGCAGCCCGTCCTGCAGCTCGATCGCAGCCTGGAGCTCCTGGATCGCACTCGGGAAATCGCTTCCCGCCTGCGCGATGCGGGCGCGCAGAACGTGCGCGGCGATTTGCGTCACCTGCGCTGCCGGAATATTGGACGTTTCGAACGGCTTGTAATCCGTCGTCTTCAGTATCCCGTCGATTTCCGCGAGCTCGCGCTTCGCACCCTCGATATCGTTGTGCCGGGCGAGCGCAATGCCTCGTGCGTAGCGCCACGCGGTCTGTATGTACGGGAGGTTCTTGTCGGGCTCGGGCAGCTTCATGATCGACTCTGCGTCTCCGAACTGCGCTTGCGCATAGTACGGCGCGGCCTTGATCGGCTGCAGCATCATCACCTGGCTGACGACCTCGGACGGAATGAGGCTCGCGAGCTTGTCTGCGGAAGCCAGCACCGTCTTGCCGTCGCCGCCCATCTGTGCCGACACCATCCCGAAGTGCACGTTGTGGGGGTAATAGCCGAGCGGATAAACACCCGCCGGGTGCTGCGCCTGGATGTACGCTTCATCTACTTTGACCGCTCTCATGTTCGCGGCGAGAGAATCCTTGTAGCGCCCCACGACGAAATAGATGTGACTCGGCATGTGCACGAGATGCCCGGCGCTCGGCGTGAGCTTCCCGAGCCGGTTGGCGTACGGCTCGGCGCGCTTCGGGTGGTCGGAGGCTTCGACCGCATGAATGTAGAGATGGATGGCGCCTGCGTGATTCGGGTTCTGCTTGAGCACGCGCTCGAGCGTCGGAACGAGATCGGCAACGGCCGGCTTCAACTGCTTGCCGCCGCGTTCCCAGTAGTCCCAGGGGGAAGTGTTCATCAGCGCGTCCGCATACAGCGTGGCGAGCTCTTCGTCCTTCGGAAAGCGGCTCGCCACCGCACGCATAGCCTCTGCATACTGTTTATCCAGCGGCGCGCGATCAGCACCCGATTCCGCCTGGTATCGCTTCGCCATCGCTGCGATCAGCGCCTGTTCGCGGGGTGTCGTGCGCTGCGCCAGCTTCTGCGCAGCCTGCGCGGCGGCAACGGCCGGTGCGTTCGCGTTCGCATCCATCGGTACGTTAATGTTCGGACCCAGGACCCACGCCTCACCCCAGAAGCACATCGCGCATTGAGGATCCAGTCTCTGCGCGGTGTGGAACGCACGCAAGGCTTCCGCGTGATTGAAACCCCAGCCCAGCCGGTATCCCTGATCGAAATATTTCTGCGCGAGAACGGATGCCGTCGTGATCTTCATCGTCGCCGTGCCGAGACCGGGCATGAGCGGAGGCTCGTCAGTGGACGAGGTAGCGGGGACGTTTTTTGCAGCAGACGGCGCTGCAGGGCTGATCTCGGATTTTTTCTTCGGGGCTTCGTACGCCACCTGCGCGAGTCGCAGCAGTGGATAGCCGCGTGTCGCACCGGTCCGACACAGCGCGTTGTCCATGGCGGCAAGCTCCGGCACGAAAACACTTGCAGATTGCGCGTAAGTATCGAGGATGGGGCTGCCGAGCAGGATGGGAACCAGGGCGCCGATGGATTTGTGAATTCGCATGTGTGACCTCCGCGACAATCGACGAAGCCTGGAAGTCTACTCAGCCCACGTTTCGGGACGATTTCCGAGGCTGCGGTGTTTGTATCTGCTGTGTATTTCGGAGCGGGACGGTTCGCGCGGGGACGGATCGTCTTGGACGATCGGGCCGAGAGACGCTACCGTATGAAGATAGATACCGAAACAAGGACGCGTGTGCGACAACGACCGATGTTATTCCGATTCGGGGGATTTCTGAATCAGCGGCAACCGCTTCGCGTCAGACCGCTCGATGCGTTTGCCGCATGCCTCGTCCTGGGCGCTTTTCTTTTTGTTCCGGGGCCGACGAGTGCCGCCGAGCAACGCGTGGCGCAATCCATCGAGGTTTCGGCCGAAGCGATCGTGGAGGCCGCAGCAGACCTCGCGCTGCTCGATTTCGGCGTGCTCACGCAGGCGGAAACGGCGGCGAACGCTTCTCGTGAAAACGCAAAGCGTATGCAGGCGGTGCTGGCCGCGGTGCGCAAAGCAGCGGGCGAGAATGCGCGGCTGAGTACCGGCACCTTCTCGGTCCGGCCCGTGTATGCGAACTCCCGCGAGCCGGGCCCCCCTCGCGTCACGGGATATCAGGTCAGCAACGTAGTGCAGTTGCGAACGCTGGCGCTGCCACGCGTAAGCGATGCCATCGATGCAGCGATTGCAGCCGGTGCAAACCAGGTTCAGCGCATAGCGTTCGGACTCGCGAGCGACGAAGCGCCGCGACGGGAAGCGTTGAGCAAAGCCGTTGCGACCGCACAGGACAAAGCGCAGACGATTGCGACGGCCCTCGGAGTGAAGCTCGGCCCGGTGTACTCGGTCACGGAGCAGGATATGGGCAGAGCCCAACCGCTCGTGCGGCAGATGGCAGCTTTCGCGGGAGCTCCGGAAAGTGCGCCGCCGACGCCGGTCGAACCCGGCCAAATCGAGGTGCGGGCGCGCGTTGTGCTCACCTTCGAAATTGCGCGTTGATCTTCGCGCGTGAGGCCGCCGTCTGCGTTTCGAGCCGAGCAAGACCAAAGCGCCGCTGGACTGGCCGACCTGCGCATAGATAGAACCATCTGGTGAATGGATACCTTCGCTGCCCCGGTGCAAGATTCGCGTGCTGCCGTTGACGCCGTGAATTATCCGGCCATCGGCGATTACGCCATCATCGGCAACTGCCGCACCGCTGCGATCGTGTCGCGGCTCGGATCCATCGATTGGTTGTGCCTGCCGCATTTCTCGGCGCCGTCGTTGTTCGGCGCGCTTCTCGGTCGCAAGAACGGCGGCTCGTTCACAGTGTGTCCGCGAGATGTGCAATCGACCGAGCGCGTTTACCTCGCTGGCACCGCTGTGCTTCATACGACATTTCGATGCAGCCGCGGCGCCCTGCGTCTGACCGATTTCATGACGCTCCCCGATGTGACCGGCATGAGTGCCGTGCTGGAGCCGCAGCATGAGCTCGTGCGCATCGCCGAGTGTGTCGGTGGCGAAGTCGAGCTCGACGTACTCTACGCGCCGCGGCCGCAGTATGGTGCCGCGGTCGCACGGCTCGAGCAGCGAGGCAAGCTGGGATGGGCCTGCACACATCGCGGTCTCGCGGCGTTTCTTACGAGCGATCTCGACCTGCGCCTGACGTCACCCGGGACGCTGACTGCAAACCTGCCTATGAAGGCCGGCGACCGGCATTACCTGGTGTTCAGCTACTGTGAGAACGACGTCGCGGTCGTGAACCCGATCGACGTTTCCGTTCATCATCGGCTCGAAGCGACGCTCGCATGGTGGCGCGGCTGGTCGGGGCAGTGCACCTATCATGGCGACTATCGCGAAAACGTCGTGCGCAGCCTGCTCACCTTGAAGCTGCTGACCTACTGCCTTTCGGGCGCCGTCGTCGCGGCGGCCACGACGTCGCTTCCAGAGGGAAACACCGGTGAACGGAACTGGGATTACCGCTACTGCTGGCTGCGAGACACGTCGCTCGTGCTGCAGGCGTTCCTCGACTGTGGCTACGTTCGCGAAAGCGCCGGATTCATCGACTGGCTGCTTCATGCGACGCGACTCACCCGGCCGAATCTGCAAGTACTCTATGACGTGTTCGGCGAAACGAATCTTCGCGAACGCGTGCTGAAGCACCTCGAAGGGTATCGCGGCCTGGGGCCTGTGCGCATCGGCAACGGTGCACATGTTCAGGCCCAGCACGACGTGTACGGAGAAGTTCTCCTTACGGCGTGCGGCTACGTGGAGCGTGGCGGCAGACTGGGTACTTACGAACGGGAGCTTCTGACCGGGTTCGGGCAGGCCGTACGTAAGCGGTGGCGCGAACCGGATCAGGGCATCTGGGAAATACGTCTGCCGGCGCGTCACAACACGCATTCCAAGCTCATGTGCTGGGTCGCGCTCGATCAGCTTCTTCGGCTGCACGAGCACGGACACGTTGCGATCGACGTCGCCGCCGTTCGCACCGACCGTGATGCGATACGCGCGGACATCGAGCAACACGGCTATGCGCCTGACCTCGGCAGCTTCGTCGGTTATTACGGCGGACACGCACCGGACGCGAGCCTGCTCCTGCTCGCGCGTTACGGCTTCATCGAGGCCGACGATCCGCGCATGGTCGGCACGTACCGCTACATCGAACGCGAACTGAGCGTCGATGGCCTTCTATACCGCTACCCGCCGGGTGCCGCGTACGATGGCGTCGGTGGCTCGGAAAATCTGTTCGGCATCTGCACATTCTGGCTGGTCGATTACCTCGCGCGTCTGGGCGAGCACGAAAAAGCGTCCCGCATATTCGAGCAGATGTTGCGTTATGCGAACGACCTCGGACTCTACGCCGAGGAGCTCGACGTCGCCACGAAAGCGCCGCTCGGCAACTTCCCTCAGGCGTTCACCCATGTCGGCCTGGTTACCGCGGCGCTCGCGCTCGAGCAGTCGCGCAAGGGCCGCCGAGGCAGGGCGATCGCGCGGTGAGCGCGGGAGGCAATCGATCATGACTCCCGCCGCTGCCGCGATTCTTCAGATACTGGTATGGGGAATCGTCGCCTCGCTCGCCATGAACGCCGTCATGTTCAGTAGCCAGAACCTGGGGTGGTCACGCCTGAACATGCCGCTGCTGCTTGGCACGCTCTTTACCGACGATCGAGCGGCGGCAAACACCCTGGGGTTTTTTCTGTACGTGATCGGGGGCTGGTTGATCGCGTTCTTCTACTACCTTCTGTTCGCGGTCATCGGTGCGACGGGGTGGTGGCGCGGCGCGCTCGTGGGCTTCGGCCACGGCGTCCTCGTATTGACCGCGGTTCTCCCGCTGCTCGCCTACATGCATCCGCGGGTCGCATCGGAATACGAGGGGCCGACCGCGAAGAAGAGGCTTGAGCCGCCGGGTTTCCTCGCACTGCATTACGGACGCAACACACCGCTCGTCACGCTGGTGGCGCACATCGTGTACGGTGCGGTGCTCGGTGCCGGGTTTGCCGTTTGAATGGCAGTAGTTGATAAGCAGTGACTTGCCACGATCGCTGTTCACAAGGCGAGAGGCATGAGTTCCCGTTCTGACGTTACATCAATGCAGTTGGCATGCGCGCGCGTGACTCGCGATGAGCTTGGTGGGACACTGTGATTGCAGTGACTCTCCACGTTGGCTCGAGAGATGAGAGAGCACTGCTTCTTCAAAGGAGGAGCAGATGAGAATTGGCAGATCGACTTGGTTCACGCTGTCGCTCGCGATAATGTTCACGGTCCTCGCTCTCGATGCTGGAGTCGCATGCGCGGACAATGACGGCGGCGGTGCACAGCTATTCGCGACGATTCCCGATGGCCTGCGTTTCCCGGAAGGGCTCACGGTCAATCCCGCAACGCGCGAAGTCATTGTAGGAACATTCGACACCGACGCAGGACGTCCGAACAAGCTGCTGAGATTCGAGCAAAACGGACGGCTCGTCGCACAGCGCAGCTTCGCCGGTGCGTTGCTCGGACTCGCGTTCCACGCAGCGAGCGGCAAGATTTATGTGGCGAACTTCGGGGCGTCGAAGATCCAGCGCATTGCAGCGGCATTCGACGGCAGCACGGCGATCGAGGACGTCGCGAGCATACCGATCATCGGCGCGCCGTTGCCGCGGAGCGTTCCCAATCCCGACGGCAGCAGCGACTCTATTGCGTTCGGCAGCAATTTGTTCCCGAGCCCGAACGGGCTTGTGTTCGACAAGAGCGGGAACCTCTACTTCTCCGACTCGTTCCAGGGTGCTGTCTTTCGGATCGACAATGCGGCGGCATGCGGACCCGGCTGCTCGGTCACCACCGTTTCGCGCGATCCGCTGCTCGCGACCGCGGGCTTTCCTCCGTTCGGAGCGAATGGGCTCGCATTGAACGCGGACCAAACCGCGCTCTTCATTGCGAACACCGGCGATGACCGCGTGCTCAAGCTCGATCTGTCATCGCATCAGGTCAGTGTATTCGCCGAGAGCATCAACGGGGCTGACGGTCTTTTCTTCGACCGCTCTGGTCGGTTATGGGTCGCCGCAAACCAGAGCGACGAAGTGGTCGCGCTGAACCCGAACGGCCGTGTCGTAGCGCGGCTCGGCGCGTTCGGCGGCATCAGTCGCGATGGGACGCCTGACGGATTGCTTTTTCCTGCGAGCGTCGTCATTCTGGAACACGAATTGTTCGTCACGAACCTGGCATTGCCTCTGACGCCGACGGTTGGAGACGAGCCGGAAGAAGATGTCAGGCGTTATACGATCTCGCGGCTGCGGGTGCCGGAGCACTGAACGGCCGGGAATCTAATCGGAGCGCTGGCGATTCCGGTCCGATGATGGGCTGCGCGCTCGCGGCGACTGCTGGTACTCGGAATCCCGGATGACGATGACAGCTCAGGAGGTGGTCATTGACGATGCCGACCGCCTGCATGAACGCGTACACGATCGTGGGTCCGACGAATTTGAAACCGCGTCGGGCGAGTTCTTTGGACATGGTGCGAGACAGTTCGGTCTGGGCGGGCACTTGAGCAGGACTGCGCAGTCGATTCACGCGCGGCGTGCCGTCGACGAAGTTCCATAACAGCGTCGAGAAGCCGGGTCCTTCCTCCATCACCGTAAGCCATGCGCGTGCGGAATGCACGGCACCCTCTATCTTCAGGCGATTGCGAACGATCCCGGCGTCGTTCATCAGCGCCGCGAGCTTCTTCGAGCGGTAGCGTGCGATGGTGTGGGGATCGAAGCCGTCGAAGGCTCGGCGGAAGTTCTCGCGCTTGCGCAGAATGGTGATCCAGGAAAGTCCAGCCTGAAAGCCGTCGAGCACGAGCTTTTCGAACAGCGCGCGGTCGTCGTATTCCGGCACGCCCCATTCGTTGTCGTGGTACGAGATGTAGAGCGGGTCCTGGTTGACCCAGCCGCAGCGCGGAAGTCCGTCGGAAAGTAGGTTCTCGCTCACCCCGTAAGCGTGCCACAACCGCCGCGAGACCGCGCGCGGACGTGTGCTGCATCCGCGCTTTGACGCCGCTCTGCCGGTGGCTGCCCGTGTTACCGCTCCCCGTGTGTTGTGCGCGGCCATTTCCCGACAGCTGTCGGCGCAGGTGAGAAATGGTAGCGGCAGCGCATTCGGATCTGGCCCGACCGCTTACGGGCGCGCGCAGGCATCCCGTTCGCATTCGCTCCGCACGTCATGCACTCGGGGGTACAACCATGTCGCATAAATTGCTGTTGGCATGCACCGTCTTCCTCGCCCTCCCTGGCTGCGAGGCCATCGGAAACATCTTCCAGGCGGGAATCTGGACAGGTGTGATCGGCGTGGTTGTGGTCGTCGCCCTGATCATCTTCCTGATTACACGTATGCGCGGCTGATGGCGCATACGGTCGGTGAACTCGGCGCGGGGAGCTACTTCTCGCGTGCCTGGCTTGCGAGGCCAGCATCGTCACGGGCGGGAAGTCTGCGCGACGTCGTATGCACGACCGCCGCGTAGGCGGCGTAGCAGAGTGGGATCATCAGCCCGCCGGGCACTACAAGCACCACGAAGAGCGCGACGAGCTTCGACGCAGGTGACGTCGTGAATCGGACCGGGAGTTGGTAGCGCAGGCGTTGCCACATGGCAGGTCCAGGACGGGTCTCAGGTGCGAATCAGGTTACGGTTTGGCCTCGTTCGGTTGTTGCAAGAACGTGTCGTGCGCCGAACGCGTGCAAACAGTTATACACGGGCCGGCACGGCTTGGATGTGTGCAAACGCACGTGCAGATCGAGGAGAGAGGCGTCCAGTGTGCGCGTATGCGGACACCGAACGCGTGGCGGCGCGGGTATTTGCCTTGTCCCGAGCGGAACCGAAATCGAAGTAAGTCAGTGCGGGCCGGGCAGCCGGAGTTCCGCAAGCAGCTCGTTCTCACTACCCATGCACGTGCGGCAGCCAGCACTGGCTCGCCGGTGCAGCGGGCGCTGCTCAGCTCATCTGGGACTGAAGGTAATTCTGGAGCCCGACCTTGTCGAGCAGTTCGAGCTGCGTCTCCAGCCAGTCGATGTGCTCTTCCTCGCTTTCCAGGATGTCTTCGAGCAGTTCGCGGCTGATGTAATCCTTCACCGATTCGCAGTAACTGATGGCCTCCTGATACAGGGGACGCGCGGCACGCTCAGCCTGCAGGTCCGCACCGAGCATTTCCGGGACGTTTTCGCCAATCAGGAGCTTGCCCAGGTCCTGCAGGTTGGGCAGACCTTCGAGGAACAGGATGCGTTCGATGAGCTCGTCCGCATGCTTCATCTCATCGATCGATTCCTTACGCTCGTGTTCGTAGAGCCGGTGCAGGCCCATGTGCTCGAACATTTTCGCGTGCAGGAAGTACTGATTGACTGTCGTCAGTTCCTGCTTAAGCGCCTGGTTGAGGTACGAAATGACCTGCGGGTCACCCTTCATCAAAAGCTCCGTCTGGAATGGGTGCCGCAGGAATGGCCGGCGGCGTGAACACCGGAGCTTACACTGTCGCGGCGAGCGCGGTGACGGGCGACCTGAGTACCTCCTGCATGACTTGTGCAGCCGATTCGGCACAGCAACCGCACTGCGTCGCGACCCCCAGTTCGCCGCTCAACTCGCCGAGTGTGCGGGCACCCTCCACGACGCAAGAGCGGATCTGGGTATCGGTGATGCCGTGGCAGACGCAGATGTACACGGTAAGAACCTCCTCGATGCTTCATGCTAGTCGCATCCGGTGTCGCTGTCAATGCAATTACGAACTATTCTCAATTCTATGCCAATCAAGTCAAGGAGGCCCCCGAGCCGGGCCATTTTCCGCAGGCACGTAGTAAATCGCGCTTCTGTTGCTCGCCCGGCACGCGCACCCGGCGCGCCCCTTCTGGTTCCCAGCTTTGCGCAATTCTCGACTAACGCCGCGTTTACAAGTTCTTACACTTCTTTTTGCACCCCGGCCGGACAGCCGTGGTCTTATAGATACCAGCACTTCATAAATAGAGGAGCGAAACGTGAAAGGTCTCATCGTCGCCGCCATAGCCGTGATCGGTCTTGCAGGCTGCATTGCCGTTCCATACGGCGGTGGTCCTTACTATGGTGGGCCGGCTTACTATGGTGGGCCGGCTTACTACTATCCCGCCCCGGCAGTCGGGTTCTACGGCGGCTATTACGGCCACCAGCACGGACGCTGGTAAGGATGCACCGCGCCGTACGTTCAGATCGTTTTCGGACACGGCGCGTTGCGGATCGCAGGGTAAAATCGCCCGCAAATGAATAGCATGCGTGTGCGCCACCGGGCGCATAAGGGGGCGATGTGGGCGAAGTGGACCTGCAGGAAATAGAGAACCGGATCGACCAGTATCCGCCGCAGGCGCGTCACGACATTCTGCGACTCACGCGTGAGCTGCGGCGCCTGTACGAAGTAGAACGGCAAAAAGCGCACGCCCGGACGGCCTCACCGCTCTATGACGCTCTAACCGGTCTTCTGAACGGCGGCGCCTATGGCTTGCGTTTCGCCATGGCGCGGGCGCGAGCGACCCGCTTCCGTAAGATGTTCGCCGTGATGTCGGTCGACCTGACTTTTCCGAGCGATTGCACTGATGCATCACTCAGCGACGCCGAACACGACGCCGCAATCAGGGACGCTGCCTCGCGGCTGCAATCGCGCGTGCGGCAGACCGATACCCTGGCGCGGATCGGGGAGCGCAACTTCGCGATCATACTGGAAGACCTGACGCAGCCCGGGCACGCGGAACGCGCCATGAAGAACGTCCAGGATGCACTCGCGCAACCGCTCGACGCTGGCGGTCGCAGCATCGCCGCGCAAGCTTCTGTTTCAGTCGAGTTTTACCCTCAGGCTCAGCGTGCCGACGGGACACCGACCTACAACTAACCGAGCAGAACGGCAGCACTGGAACCGAGAACAACCGCTGGCGTAAGCGACTTCGACCGTCGTCTTGAGTTGAACCCGACGTCAAGTGCCGTCAAGTGTCGCCGGGCACCGCAGGCTGAGCCATCGAGATCAGGCCGTGCGGGTTCCGTGAATCCGCTTCAGCTTGTCGAGCTGTTTGCCGTCCACTTCGGTGTTCGCGCACAGGAAGTACAAGTGTGCACCAAGCGGTTGCCACTCGCACTTGGACGTCATCTTCTGTTCTGCAAGCTCGTGGCACTTACCCTTATGGACATGAAGGACATCGATCTTCATGTTTTCGGCCCGGCGAGGCAGATCCGCAAATATTGCGGCGCCTTCGCTGAGGTCGCCGATCATGTCGCCACAGATGTCACAGCTGAAGATGGGGCACGACAGCGTATCCTTGAACAGGATCTTGATCATCTTTGCAGTTTGAAGTCGTTGATGGCAATCGCCGGGTCGAGCATTAGAAAATACCGAAAAAAGTCGCTACATTCCAGTGCTAGCCGCGGAACTCATTCCGTATGGTTGTCGCGTGTCTCTTTTTCATGCTCGAGCCGCCTCAACTTTGCTGGCGCTCTAACAAATGTCTGACACGTATTCGCAGGGATATGCGCTGTTCAATCCTGCTGCCACGAACGCCGGCGCGAACACATGGCAATCGGAAAGGGATCGAACAGAGCTACTCGCGCGACGAGCACGTCAGCTCCGGAATGTTCGACACAAGGAAGACGCGCCAACTACATCGAGTCGCGCGCGGCTCCCGGATCTTTCAGGCGGTGTTTATGCCTGCGCCGGTCTTTCCCGGGTTTTTCGCCTGTCGAGCGGTTTGTTGATGTGGGACGTGAGCCGGCGCCGGCTGCACTTCGGGAACTGGTGGCGTGCTGGCGCTGGACGGCGAAGCGCGCTGGGCGCCGGCGAGAGGCAACGGGGACTGGGCGCCCCCCGCGGTGTTACTCACGGCGGGAGAACTCGACGGCGCGGGCGAAGCAGATTGCGGTGTAACAGGTGCTGAGCTCGCCGGGGTCGATGAGGTGGGCGCGGATGCGGTGGTGCTCGTGTTTGTCACGCCTGCGAGAACGGTTGCCGGAGCCGCCGTGAGCGTGCTGATCTCGCCTGATACTTCACCGCCTTCCTCGATACGGATGGTGCCGTAGCGAATCCGGCCCGAGACCCGCCCGGTCGAATAGATGACGAGCTGTTTGCGGGCCGTCAGCTCACCCTCGAAGCGCCCGCGAATTTCGGCAACGTCTATGCTGACCGTGCCGGAGAAGACACCGTTTTCGGCGATCTGAACCACGCGGCTGTCCATCGAAGCCTCGACACGGCCTTCGACGACCAGCGTGTCGCAGTCGGTGATCTCGACGCCGCGGAGCTTGATGTCCGGCCCAACGATGAGCTTGCTGCCGGCGGATTCTTCGAGCTTCGGCGCTGGTTTGGAAGCCGGTTCCGCGAAACGGAGGTCCGGACGTGGCGACTCGACGACCGGCTGCTGTTGCGGACGCTGCGGAAGCGAGCTCGCCGTACCGAGCCCGGGCGCTACGTTCACTGCGGGACGCAAGTCGTTCCGCGGCTCTGCACGCGCGTTGTCGTCCTTCTTGCCGAACAATCCGTCTCGGTTGAACATTCGCCGGTCTCCTATCCCGTGTAAGTCGCGCGCGGCGTGGGGTTAGCCGCGTCTTGAGCCGAAGTGTAGCGCGGACTAACATCGAAGCGCGCAAAAAAAAACGCGGCGGGACACACCCGCCGCGTCGCTCGGGCTACGCTCGGGAAAGCGCGCCTGAACTGCCGGGGGGGAGGAGGAACCCCGGCTGAAGAGAGACTTCGCGTCTTAGTGTTTCAGAATGGGCTTGAGGAACGAACGCTCGCCCACCTGCTCAACCTTCTTTGCCAACCATGCGAACAAATCCACGAGCAGTTCGGCATTGTTCAGTGCACTTACCGCTGTCGCGCGATCCGCGTCCGACATCCGCACGTCGTACAGACGCTCATAAACCGTTAAATCAGATTTGTGTTCTACTTGCCTGTCCATTTTGCTGTCTCCTGTCGCCATCCCGTCGTGCCGGCCGCCCGCTCGGTGGCAGTTACCTTACGTCTCAAGGACTTTTAACGAAAGTATAGACCTTAACTTGAGGCGCTTTGTTGCATTGCGGTAGGTGATATGTTGTCATGTGATACCTGAACAAAAGTAAACTGAAAAGAATGGCTACCCGCCTTCCACCATTGAACGCCCTGAGGGCATTCGAAGCGGCTGCGAGACACCTGAGCGTGAAGAAAGCGGCCGTCGAGCTGAACGTCACGCCGGCAGCCGTGAGCCATCAGATCCGGATGCTTGAGGACTACTTGGGCGTCCAGTTATTCCATCGCTACAACCGCGCGCTGGAGCTGACCGACGCAGCGCGTGCGTCGCTGCCTAAACTGCGCGAGGGATTCGATTGCCTGGTGCAGGCAGTCGAACGCTTGCGCTCGCACGTGAGTGGAGGTGTCCTGACCGTCAGCGCGGCGCCCTCGTTCGCGGCGCGTTGGCTGATGCCCCGACTCCACCGGTTCATTGCCGCCCATCCGGAGGTCGACGTTCGGGTTTCGGCACGTATGCGACGGGTGAGCGTGGACGGCAAAGGCGATGTCGCGGAACGCGCGACCGTCGAGGCGTGGCTCGACGATTCCGACATCGCGATTCTCTATGGCCGCGGCAACTATCCGTCCTTGTGGGTGAAGAAACTGCTCGATCTGACCATTACGCCGATTTGCAGCCCCCAGCTTGTGAAGGGAGATCACCCGCTGAAGAGCCCCGCGGATCTCAGCCGCCACATGCTCCTGCACGACGACACCGGCGACCTATACGACAACGAGCCGTTCTGGGATGTGTGGCTGAGGGAAGCGGGGGTGAACGGAGTCGATTCGCGGCGCGGGCCCCATTTCAGCCATGCCGTGCTTGCATTCGAAGCGGCCATCGACGCGGTGGGGGTTGTGGCGACGATGCCGGTCCTCGCGGCGGAGGATCTAGCCACGGGGCGCCTCATTGCTCCCTTCGATCTGCGCGTGCCGCTGGCATCGGCCTACTACCTCGTTTGCCATGAGAGCGCGTCGACGCGCCCGGCCGTGGCTCTGTTTCGCGACTGGCTGCTGGAAGAAGCCGCGCGCGACACGCGGTCACCTTAATCGCGAGCCGTCCACAGGACGCGAGGCTAAAGAAGGAAACCAGTCGGTCTCTCCGGTCGGTAGGGTGGGCAGACCCGAGTCGCAGCGCGTGCTGCTACTTTCCCGAGCACCGTCCCCTACGCCGGCCGAGGCGCAGCAGGGCGAGCCAGTTGCCGTTCGTCTATCGGCAGATTCAGGATCGCGGCGAGCACGCCCATCGCGATCGTCAGGATCCACATAAGGGTGTACGAGCCCGTCGCGTCGAACAGGTAACCCGCAATCCAGACCCCGAGGAAACTGCCGACCTGGTGGAAGAAAAAGGCGGAACCGGTAAGCGTGGAGAGATACTGGACCCCGAAAACCTGCGCAATGACGCCGCTCGTCAGTGGCACCGTTCCGAGCCACAGAAAGCCGATCACCGCCGCGAACGTGTAGATCGAAAGCGGCGACAACGGAGCAGCAATGAAGAACGCGATCGCGACCGCTCGCGTAAAGTAGAGCGCCGATAGCAGATATTTTTTCGTATACCGCCCGCCCAGCCAGCCCCAGATGTAGCTGCCGAAAATATTGAAGAGCCCGACCAGCGCCAGCGCCGTCATCCCGGTCTGCGCAGACATGTGTTGGTCCAGCAGGTACGCGGGGAAATGGACCGAGATGAACATGAGCTGGAAGCCGCAGACCGTATACGCCGTACACAGCAGAACGTAACCACGATGGCTGAACGCTTCGCGCATCGCCTCCGGTATCGACTGGCTGAACTGCTGTTGCTTCGCCTGCTTCTGCTTGTCTTCGACAAGCGCGGTCGAGAGGGGAACGACGATCAGCACCGTTGCGGCGAGGACGAGCAGCGCGTGATGCCAGCCGAGATTGCTGATAAGCGTTTGCCCGTAGGGCAGCATAACGAACTGGCCAAACGACCCGGCGGCACCGACGACGCCGAGGGCTGCCGTACGTCTGGATGCCGGCACGGCGCGCGCTACGACGCCGAACACAATCGAGAAACCGCTGCAGCCAAGGGCGATGCCGATCAGCACGCCCGCACTTAGATTCAGTTCCCACCCCGCGCTCGACATGGACATGAGGACGAGCCCCACGGCGTACAGCAGTGCTCCGCCGACCACCACGCGCGCGGTCCCGAACTTGTCGGCGATCATCCCGGTAAATGGCTGTGCGATGCCGTAGACCAGGTTCTGGATAGCGATGGCAAACGAGAAGACTTCGCGGCCGATACCCAGATCGACCGTCATGGGCTGCAGATACAGGCCGAAGTTGTGGCGTATCCCGAGCGCAACCGTGAGGATGACTCCACCGCAGGAGAGAACGACGGTCGGTGTGCGCCACGTGCGTGCAGTCATCGGCGACCTTCGAACAAAAAGCGGGAATTGTAGCCGCTGCACCCGACGACAATATCGGCAAGCGTGAGGCGCAGTGTCGGGTCAGGTAAAATCGCCACCGGTGCGGGGAGTAGCTCAGCCCGGTAGAGTGCTTGCTTTGGGAGCAAGATGTCGCAGGTTCGAATCCTGTCTCCCCGACCACCGACGTTCCTGTCTTGCGCTCGGCCGCCCGGTGGTGGCACCGGAGAAACGAAGAGAAAAACCCGGGATTCTCGCTCGAACCTCTCATCCGTGGCTCGCGGCGCTTTCGCCCCGCCTCAGAGTCCTGGGGCTTATCCCGTTGCTTTGGCTCTCGCGCATTCGCTTCGCCGCCCAACTACAGAGATTCCGCTCGTCAGAGAGTTCACGCGGATTGCAGCCATGGCCCCAGCTTGCATATGCCTGTAAAGCAAATCATCGAGGAAGGCCGTGTCCCCGTAAGGGTCTATACGGCTGACGTCGAGCCGAGCGCCCGCCAGCAACTCGTCAACATCTCGCGGCTGCCGATCTTGCATCATCATGTCGCCGCCATGCCCGACGTTCATACGGGCATTGGGGCGACAGTGGGCTCCGTGATCGCGACCGATCGCGCGATCATACCGGCTGCTGTCGGCGTGGATATCGGTTGCGGGATGATCGCGGCCCGCACGTCATTGACCGGCAATCAGCTCGATCAGCGCAGCCTCAGGCGCGTCTTCGATCAGATCACTCGCGATGTCCCCGTTGGTCACGGGCAGCACCGCGACGGCCGGGAGATCAGGGATGCGGTGTCGCCGCTCGCACGCGGGCTGCGGGACATACTCGACGCAGCATCCCGAGATCCGGAAACGCTTCCGGCGCGCCCACAACTGGGCGCAGCAGATGGGAACGCTCGGCGGCGGGAATCATTTCATCGAGGTGTGTGTCGACGAAGCAAATAGCGTGTGGGTCATGCTTCACTCGGGCAGCCGCGGGATCGGCAACGCGATCGGTTCATACTTCATCGAACTCGCCCGTCGCGATATGGAACGCGAACTCGCCAATTTGCCTGATCGCGACCTTGCATACCTGCGTGAGGGAGCAGCGCATTTCGACGACTACGTGCAGGCAGTCGACTGGGCGCAGCGCTATGCGGCGGCCAACCGTCAGGCCATGATGGACATCGTGCTCACGGCTCTGCGCGGGCACCTGCCTGCGTTCGACGTCTCGAAGGAAGTCGTCAACTGCCACCATAACTACGTGCAGCGCGAACGCCACTATGGGAAAGACGTCTGGGTCACTCGCAAGGGTGCAATTCGTGCGGGCGAAGGTGAACTTGGCATAATCCCGGGCAGCATGGGGACCAAGTCGTACATCGTGCGTGGGCGCGGAGTGCAGGAGAGCTTCGAATCGTGCGCGCATGGCGCGGGCCGGCGCATGAGTCGGTCGGCGGCACAGAAGCGCTTCACCGCCGCGGATCTGGTGGAACAGACCGCCGGCGTCCTGTGCCGCAAGGACAACGCTGTCGTCGACGAAATCCCCGGCGCTTACAAGTCGATCGACGAAGTCATGGAGAACCAGAGCGATCTCGTCGACGTGGTGCACACGCTGAAGCAAGTGCTCTGTGTAAAAGGATGATGCCCATCGCTACCGCGTTCCAGGCCGACTACGCAACGATGGTGATGCATCTCCTGGTTGCCACAATCGCAGGCTCGCTCATCGGATTCGAACGCAGCTATCAGGGCCGTCCCGCCGGCTTTCGCACACACGCGCTGGTCTGCATCGCATCTGCCTTGCTCATGCTGCTGACGGTCTACCAGAACACCTGGTTCAACGCGAGCGCCGAAGTCGTGCGCATCGATCCCACGCGCATGGCGCAGGGCATCATGACGGGCATCGGTTTTCTCGGTGCCGGCGTGATCGTCAAGGAAGGCGCCTCGGTGCGGGGTCTTACCACCGCCGCTTCCATCTGGATCACGGCGGCGATCGGGATCCTCGCGGGCGTCGGTTTCTATTTCCCGGTGATGATCGGCACCGTGCTGACGCTTGCGGCGCTCGCGGGGTTTCGCTGGATCGAAAACCGCATGCCTCAGATGATGTATGTGCAACACTCGGTCCGCTTTCCGCTGAACCGCACGACCTCCGAAGCCGACTATTGCGAGCTCGTGCGGGAGCGCGGGTTCAAAGTTTCGGAGTTCGCATACCACGTCAACCTCGAGAGCGGATCGGCCGAGTATCAGATGGTCATCAGCACGCGCGACCACGGTGCGGAAAGACGCCTCGCCCGCGAGCTTGCCGAGCACGCGGACATACTCGAGTTCACGCTGAAGAAGTCAGGCGACTGACGACCTCACGTCCTGAGCGTAAAGGGCGAGAAGTTCGTGCGCCGGTCGAAGTAGTCCTCGTGCTCGGCTCGCTTCAGGGCGGCCACGATCTTGTAGGTGAGCGGCGTGAACACGACTTCCACGCCCACTTTCAGCACGAACTGCATCATCATGACGAGCGGCAGCTTGTCGTTGGGGATGATGCCGCTGCCGTAGAACGCGAGCGGATAGAACAGCGCCGAATCGACCGCTTCGCCGACGATCGTGGATCCGATCGTCCGCGTCCACAGCCAGCGCCCTTGCGTCGCGATCTTCATTTTCGCCAGCACGAACGAGTTCACGAACTCGCCGCAGAAATACGCGACCATCGATGCCGCGACGATTCGCCACGTCGATCCGAATGCGATCTCGTAAGCCGACTGATGTGTCCAGAAGGGGGCGGACGGAAGCGCGACGATGATTGCCGCCATCAATGAAGCGAAGGCGAGCGCCGCGAACCCGCACCAGATCACGCGCCGTGCCTGGGCGTAGCCATAAACTTCGGTGAGAACGTCGCCGAAGATGTAAGAAATGGGAAAGAACAGGACACCGGCACCGAAGGTGACAGGCCCAAGCACCGGAAGCTCCAGTTGCGCAATCTTCGCGGGCCCGATCAGATTCGAGCACACGAGGACCGTGACGAACGCCGCCATCACGAATTCATAGTAGCGGTACGAGCGCCGGGCGGTCATCGGCTCAGGCGTCCGGCAGCAGGCTGATCGCGCGACTACTACGTGAGCCGCTACGTCGTCGATGCATCAGCCGCACGCTTCAGGTGAGCGGCATCGCGCAATGCTTTTGAAACGCGGGTCGGTGAGAGATGCGGGTGAACCAGTGCGCAAGGTTGGTCAGGGCTGGCCGTTCGATCGGAAGATTGAACCATCTGAAACAGGCCACGCCGAGCGGAATATCGGCCATCGTGAAGCTGGCGCCCGCCAGATAATCGCGGTCCTTCAGGCGGGCGTCCGCAATCGTCAGGACGCCTGCGAGCTTCTGCCGGTTTTCTTCCACTTCGGCCATATTGCGTTTTTCGGGCGGCGTACGCACGAGTGTCCAGAAGATCGGCCGCACGTGCTGCCACACCGTGGTGCTGTACCACTCCATCCATCGGTCCGCGTCCGCTGCCGCACGCGGATCGTCCGGCCACAAGCTGCCCAGGCCGTGTTTGCGCGCGAGATAGCGCACGATCGCATGGGATTCCCACAGGACGAAGCCAGCGTCGTCGATTGTCGGCACGAGACCGTTCGGGTTCTTCGCCCTGTATTCAGGCGTATTGTTCACGCCGAATTGCATGCCTGCGTCGATGCGTTCGTACTCGAGGCCCAGTTCGCCGCAGCACCAGAGTACTTTCTGAACGTTGATCGAGTTGGTTCGCCCCCAGATCTTCAGCATGAAAGTTCCCTCAGGTTTTGACGTCGGGTTCGGCGTCGGCTCCCGCATTCGCGGCCTCCTTTTCCTTCCCGCCACTCATGGCCGCATTGAATTTCGTAAAGAACTCGTTCGAGAGCTTGCGCGCAACGCCATCGATCAGACGCGCACCGAGTTGTGCGAGCTTGCCTCCGACCATCGCTTTCACGATGTACGACAGGCGGGTGCTCGCTTCGCCTTCAGACGTGAGGTTGACGGCCGCCTCGCCTTTCGCGAATCCCGCCACGCCGCCCTGTCCTTCGAACACCAATTTGTAGCCGTGCGGCTCGTTCACGTCCTGCAGCGTCATGAGGCCCTTGAACTTCGCATTCACGGGACCGATACGCGCTCTGATCGTGAGCTGGTATTGGGCATCGGAGAGCTGTTCCATGGACTCGCATCCCGGAATGCATTGCTTCAGGATCTCCGTGTCGTTCAATGCCTTCCACGTCTCGGCTTGCGATGCAGGCACGAGTTGCTGACCGCCTATTTCCACTGGATCACTCCTCGCGTGAGGCGCTTCATCGGGCGCGGGTGCTCGGCTGTCGAGTATAACGGCCCGGGGCGTGCTACGTTCGCGCCGTAGGGCGCCGGAGCCCGTCACCTCTATCGCATGTCGCGACGAGTCGACGCGCGCGCCCGACGCGTGCCAAAGGGCTGCCGCTCAGGCCTGCTGATGTTGTTTCGCATGCGCGAGCGGGCACTCGCCGGCAAGTCGGCGCAATTCGCGCGAAGCCGCGACCTTCTGCTCGCGGACGTACATTTCGTGGTTCTGCTCGACTTCATCGAGCCGGTAGAGGTAGTTCACCATCATCCCGGCCGATTGATGCAAGCCCCGGCGCGACGTGTCCGCGAGCCAGTTCAGGCGCTCGACGCGCGCGCCGTTGCCGAGGTGAAAGCGCGCAACGGCATCGGCGGCCTCGCGATCCTGCTTTGCGTGCAGCAGGTAGTACGCGGCGTAAGGCTGAAGTGCTTTGCGAATGTGCTCGGCCTGCTCGCCGCCATGCAGCCAATCGGCCTTGTCGAGGTGCGCGAGCAGCTCGACTTCCGACGCATGTTCGGGCGCTTGCCGTACCTGCTCGAGTGTGTTCTTCAGCCACGCGCGGAAACCGGGAATCGGCGAGAGCGTGGCGAAGGTCTTGATGCGAGGGAACTCGTGTCCGAGCCGCTCGGCCACCTGTTTGATCAGCAGATTGCCGAACGAGATGCCGCGCAGTCCGGTCTGGCAGTTTGTGATCGAATAGAAAATCGCGGTGTCCGCCGCATGCGCCTCGAGCTGCGGTGCGTTAGGACGAAGCAGGGGCTCGATCGCGGCGCTCAGGCCCCTGGTCAGCGCAACCTCTATGAAAATCAGCGGCTCGTGCGGCAGGGCGGGGTGGAAGAACGCGAAGCAGCGGCGATCAGACGCGAGACGGCGGCGCAGGTCGCTCCATCCCGCGATTTCATGAACGGCTTCGTACTCGATCAGTTTCTCGAGCACGATGGCCGGCGTGTACCAGTCGATGCGCTCGAGCGTAAGAAAGCCGCGGTTGAACCAGGACCCGAAGAGATGTCCCAGGTCAGCGTCGATGCCTTTCCATTCGGGGTGAGTCTTGAGCGAAGCGACCACTTCGCGGCGCATGGTAACCAATGCGGCCGTGCCGCCGGACGCGGTGTTCAGTCGACGGAACAGCTCCTGCCGCGGCGCTTCCACGCACCGCTGCAGACGGATCAGGTTCTCCTGCGTGGGATGCGCGCGGAAAGCCGCATACGTCGCGTCGAGCTCGACGGTATCGGGCGAGAAGTCGCTCACCAGCAGGTCGAAAAAGGCCGGCAGTGCCGCCGGCGCAAGACTGTTATAGGCCGCAAGCGCATCGCGCGCGAGCATGGCCCCGGACACTTCGCCCCTTTCGGAGATCAATGCGCGGCATAGCTCGATGGCCTGTCGCGCGTGCCGTTGCGCCCGACGTCGTTCGTTCGGCGATACCACCGAACGGACGAGTCGCCTGATGAACGAAGGGGCGTTCATGATCGAGCCCACGAATTTTGAAAAGATCCCGCCGGTGGAGCGCAGACCGCGACGCATCGGCGCGGCCGGAGCAAAGCTGTCGAGCGGCGCGAAGTGCAGTAGCGTCGGGCGGGGAAGGCGCATCGTATCGCTGTACCGTCGAGATCCGCAAACGTTATAAACGGTATAATTGCTCACGCGCTCGGTTGCACAGTTCGTGCCCGGTGACCTCCGGAGAATTGTCGTGGACAGTGTCGATCTGCAGGTGTTGAAAAGCGCTCGCGAATGGTTGAGCGCCGGTCATCGCGTGGTGATGGCTACCATCGTAAACACGTGGGGTTCGGCTCCGCGTCCGATCGGATCGCTCACGGCGATTCGCGACGATGGCATGGTAGCCGGGTCGGTGTCGGGCGGTTGTGTCGAGGACGACATGATCGCGCGCGTCCGCGCCCGCGAGGTGGCGCAGGACAAACCGACAACGACGCGCTATGGCGTAACCGAGGAACAGGCGCAGCGCGCCGGCTTGCCGTGCGGCGGAACGCTCGAGCTCGTCCTCGAGCCGCTCGGTGCGCAAAGCGGGCTGGACGAGTTGCTGCAACGCGTGGAACGGCATGAGCTCGTCGTACGGCGGCTCGACATGGAGTCGGGACGCACTGAAATCCAGCCTGGCAAGTGGTCCGACAAGCTCGCGTTCGATGGCAAGACGCTTGCCTCGGTGCACGGTCCGCACTGGCGTCTGCTCATCGTTGGTGCAGGTCAGCTCTCCCGATATCTTGCGCAGATGGCGCAGGCGCTCGACTACCAGGTCACGGTGTGCGATCCGCGCGAAGAGTATGCCGACAGCTGGGACGTGGCCGGAGCGCAGTTGACGCGCGACATGCCGGACGATGTCGTGATCGCGATGAATCTCGACGCGCACAGCGCCGTCGTCACCCTCACTCACGATCCCAAGCTCGACGACATGGCGCTTCTCGAAGCGCTGAAGTCGCCGGCTTTCTATGTGGGCGCGATCGGTTCTTCGAAGAACAACGCCGAACGGCGCCAGCGTCTTGCCGAGTTCGAGCTGAGCCCGGAAGAGATTGCGCGTCTTCATGGTCCAGTGGGACTGAACATCGGCAGCAAGACGCCACCGGAAATCGCCATCGCCATTCTCGGCCAGATGATCTCCGTGAAGAACGCGCCCAAGGCAGGCACGCCTGCATCGGCGCAATCTCAGGCGAGCCCGGGTCGTCCGATCGCCGAACCTGTCAGCGGCGCGCGGTGAGCGCTGCGCGACGCGTCTGAAGTTCAATGCGCGTAGCCCTGCTCGGCGGCGGTACCATCGCGCGCCTCGTACTGGAACATATCCGCCGGGGAGCGCTCGAGGGCGTTGAGGTCGCCGCAATCGTCGGGCGCGGCCTCGGCTCGAAAGCGGCGGCACTGGCAGAGGAATTCAGGATCGACTTCGTGAGCGGGCTGCCGGCGCTCCTCGCTGTCCAGCCCGAGGTGGTGCTCGAAGCCGCTTCGCACGATGCCGTGAACGCTTACTGCGAAGCCTTGCTGAGCGACGGCATTTCCGTCATCGTGCTATCCGGTGGTGCCTTGTCCGATGACGCATTGCGCGCCCGGCTGGAAGCCGCGGCCGAGGGCTCAGGCGCGCTTCTCTACGTTCCGTCCGGTGGGATCGGCGGTCTCGACGCGCTGAAGGCGGCATGTGCCGCAGGCGTTGACTCGGTTCGAATCACCGTCTCGAAACCGCCCGCCGCGTGGAAGGGCATCCGCTACGTCGAGCAGCTTGGGGTCGATCTCGATGGATTGAAGGACGCGCACCTGCTGTATACGGGCAGCGCGCGCGAGGGCGTCCCGCTTTTCCCCGCTAACGTGAACATCGCGGCAGTGCTCGCCATGTCCGGGGTGGGTTTCGATCGCACGCAACTCGAAGTGGTTGCCGATCCGGCCCTCGTGCACAATACCCATGTGATCGAAGTGCGCGCCGAGACTGGCAAATTCACCATCAAGATGGAAAACGTACCTGCGCCGGATAATCCGAAGACCGCGTGGCTCGCGTGCTACAGCGCGTTGGCCGCACTCAAGCTGCTGCACTCCCCCGTGCGCTACGGTACCTGAGCGGACCGGTTTCCTATGGTCGATCCCTCAGAAGCGGCGATGCCCGATTCGACAGCGGGTGGCGCCCAGCCGGATAACGAACCAGCTCGCGTGACCGTTGTTCCGGCACTGCCTGCGGCCACGGTTACGCTCGTGCGCGATACGCCTGAGGGCGTGGAGATACTGCTGCTCCAGCGCAACTTCCAATCGGGCTTCATGCCGGGAATGTTTCTCTTCCCCGGCGGTGCACTGGACGCAGCCGATGCGGAGCCAGGTGTTCTCGTGCGCTGTGTGGGCGTCGATGAAGCGACATCCAGCACCGCGCTCGGTTTACCGAAAGGCGGGCTGGCGTACTGGGCCGCAGCCATTCGCGAATCGTTCGAAGAAGCAGGCGTGCTGCTCGCATATACCGAGCAAGGCGAGCTCGTGAATCCGGGGGAGCCGTCACGCATGCAGCGTTTCGAGGAATACCGGCGCAGGCTGAATGCCGGCGAAGCGGTTCTCGTCGAGATGCTCGAGCGCGAAGGCCTGCGCCTCGCAACCGACAGGCTTACCTACTTCAGTCACTGGATTACGCCGGTCACGGCGCCGCGGCGCTACGACACGCGCTTCTTTGTCGCTATCGCGCCCGAAGGGCAGGAAGCGCTGCCCGACAATGTGGAAGCGATTCACCATGTCTGGGTGAATCCGGCGCTGGCGGTCGAGCGTTACAACGCGGGCGACTTCAAAATGCGGACGCCGACCATTCGCACACTGGAGCAGTTCGCGAAGTACGATACGACCGACGCACTGGTGGCGGCGTTGCGTGAGCAGCCCGTCGCGCCCGCGGTTCTTCCGCGGATCACGCCCGACGGGCGCCGGCTGGTGCCGGGTGACCCCGGCTATGACGCAGTTGCAGCTCCTGAGGCGCAAGGCAAATGGAAAAGATAATTCCGGGGAACGCCGTCCAGGTTGGTCCTTCGATCGTTCGCATCACGGCGCCGAATCCGAGCGTAATGACCGGGCCCGGAACCAACAGCTACATCGTAGGCGACCGCGAACTGGTCCTCGTGGATCCGGGTCCTGAAATCGAGTCGCATATCTCACTGCTTACGGATGCCGTGCGTGGGCGGATCGCCTGGATCGTGTGCACCCATACGCATCTCGATCACTCGCCCGCCGCTCGTCACATCAAAGCGGCCACCGGCGCAAAAATCGCGGGCCGCGCAACCGCCCAGGACGGGCGTCAGGACTCGACATTCGCGCCCGATCGCGTGCTGGAGGATGGCGATGAGATCTCCGTCGCAGGCGTCACCGTGCGCGCGCTGCACACGCCCGGACACGCTTCGAACCATCTGTGCTACCTGTTCGAGCAGCAGCAACTGCTCTTCACGGGCGACCACATCATGCAGGGCTCGACTGTCGTGATCTCTCCGCCCGACGGCGACATGCAGGCCTATTTCGCATCGCTCGACAAGGTTTTGTCAGTGCAAGTGCGGACGATCGCGCCCGGTCACGGACGTCTGATCGAAACGCCGCACGACGAAGTCCGGCGTGTCATCGCGCATCGGCTTAAGCGGGAGGAGAAGGTGTTCGACGCCCTCAAGCGCAAGAGCCCGGGAACGCTCGACCAACTGGTGCCGCTCGCTTACGACGATGTGTCGGAGAAGTTGCATCCCGTCGCGCGCCGTTCGTTGCATGCGCATCTGATCAAGCTTGCGCGTGAGGGGCGGGTTCGGGAGTCGGGGGAAAGTTGGTACGTTGAGTAGCGGTCAGCGCCCGCGCGACTGGAGATGTAGTCGCTTCCTATCGTCCCGAGCCTCGTAGGATCGGACGAGAGTTTGATGGAAGTTCGGTTCTGCCTCAGCCCTCGCGCGCTTGGACGTGAGTGCTACCGGCGCTCGACTGTTTCGTTGGCTGCGATAGCCTGTCCCAGGCGCGCCGCTCACCACGACCGACAACGTGCCAACTGACCGAGCACCCCGCTCACCGAAAACGGGTCGTCCTAACTGACGCTAATCTTCGCCTGCTTCACCACCCGGTTCCACTTCTCGACATCGCGCCTGATCGCGCTGCGGAAACGCTCGGGTGGCCCCCCTATCGGATCGACGCCCTCGGTCGCGAGACGTTCCTGCATCTCCTTCGTCTGCAGGGTTTGCTCGACGCCTTTGTTCCAGACGGCGACGAGGTCGCGCTGAAGTCCCCGCGGGCCCAGCAGGCCCCACCACAACACGACTTCGTAGCCCTTTATTGTTTCACCGAGCGGGCGGAGCTCAGGCAGGGGAGCGACCGGCTTGTGCGAAGTCACCGCAAGTCCGCGCAGACGATTCGCCTTGACATGCGCGATTGTCGCCGGCAGCGCCGCGAACATGACCTGAATCTGATTGCCGAGCAATGCCGTGAGCGAAGGGCCGGTGCCTTTGTAGGGAACGTGCGTCATGCGTGTGCCGGCGAGCAGGTCGAAAAGCTCGGAAGCGAGATGCGTGATACCGCCGGTGCCCGTCGAGCCGTAATTGAGCTCGCCCGGCTTGGACTTGGCGAGACTGATGAGCTCCTGCACGGACTTCGCCGGCACCGAAGGATGCACGACCAGAGCGAACGCCGACTCGCCGATGATCGAAATCGGCTCGATGTCGTTGACCGGGTCGTAGGTGAGCTTGTATACCGCCGCGTTCGTGGCGTAGCTGCCCGATACCATCGCAAGCGTGTAGCCGTCGGGCTGCGCCCGCACCGTCGTTTCCGCGCCGATGGTGCCGCCGGCCCCCGGCCGGTTGTCCACGATCACGGATTGTCCCAGCGTGTCAGACATTCTTTGCGCAATGATGCGCGCGACGATGTCGGTCCCGCCGCCGGGCGCGAACGGCACGATGAGGCGTATCGGTTTGGTCGGATATCTTCCGCTCTGGGCGAGCGCGTTGCCCCCGACCAGGATTATCGTGAACGCGAGTGCAAGGAGCCGACCGGGCGACCTCATCGTGCCTCCAAAGCGCTGGGTTGATGTCTCGAGCGGCGGCGTCAGGCGCGCCGGACGAGCAAGTCGAGCAGATCTCGAACGGAATGCCGCTCGATCTCGAGCGCGACGCGCGCGATACGATCGACCGGCAAGTCCGGATTGATGCCGCGGAACTTCTCCGTGATGCCGCGTGCACCGATCGGCTCGGCGGCGGAGCCGGTCGGATTCATGATGTCGACCCGTACCCATTCGCCGTCTGTTTCGGCCGCAACCCAGCCCGGAAAGTCCTTCGGGTAGAGCTCGTCGAGCTTCGGGTCCCGAACGAGATCGACGGACTGCGCGAGTGCGACGAGCACGGGGTCGGTCATTTTGGCATCACTGAATTGAGGCGGAAGCGCCTGACCTTCGACCAACGCGGCGGCCACGATATAGCGCAAGCTCATCTGCGCATTGAGCACGGTCGAGGGCTGATAGTCGAAGCCGCACTGCACGTCGATGACTCTCGGAACGCCGACGCGAACGCGTCGCTTGACGTCCCACGGTGCGCCGAGCATTCGTCTGAGCGCGAGTGCGGCGTCCACGTACGAGTGAGTGCTGCCGCAGCACGAATACGGCTTGATCGAAGTCGTGTCGAGGTGATACGTGCGGCCGAGGTCTGCCGTCAGCGGGGCGGGGTCGGACTCGTCCGAGAACGCCTTGAGCACGCCGCCGTCTTCGTACTCGTAGATCTGCGTCGGACCGGTGAAGCCGAGCGCCGCCAGCTGCGCCGCCAGCACGCCGGAATGGGCGGCTTTGCCCGCGTGCAGTCGCTTGCTCATCGCTCCGTCCGCATTGAAGGCCCATAGCCCCGCGCCCTGCGTGCCCGCGAGACCCAGCGCCCATGCCGTGCGTTCCGCATCGAGGCCGAGAAGCACGGCGCAGGCGGCTGCCGCACCGAAGGGTCCGCAGACACCGGTGAGATGCCAGCCGCGCAGCCGCGCGGCGGACGGATTCAACGCGAGGCTCGAACGAACCATCACTTCGTAGCCGGCCGCGATCGCGGTGACGAGCCGTTCACCTTCTGCGTTGAGCTTCTCGGCCATCGCGAGCGCCGCGGGAATGACGACGGCACCGGGGTGCAGCTTCGCGTTGTGATAGTCGTCGAGCTCGAACGCATGCGAAGACGTGCCGTTCACCAGGGCGGCGTCGGCAACACGCAAGGACGGCGCGGCGTCTCCCCAGACGGTGGCTTCCGCGTTGCTGCCGCCCGCGCGCGCCCACTGAAGGAGCGTGCGGGCCCACGGCGTGACATAGCCATATACACCGCAGCCGAGCGTATCGAGCAGCGCGCACCGCACAACTTCACGCGTGCGCGGCGGGAGGTCGGCGTACTTCAATCCGGCCACCCAGCTCGCAAGCTCGCGTGTCGCAGCCGGTACGGCAGTGCGATCCATGTTCATGGCGCCTACTCCTCTATCGAACGATGATCATACTCCGGCGCACGAGCGCCGCGTGCCATGGTTTCAGCGTCGGGCGAGGAGACTGATCGAGGCGAGATTCAGTGCGTTCATCCAGAACACCGGCGCGGCACCGAACGCTGTCCCGATCGCTCCGGAAAGGAGGGGCATTACAACGCGCGCGAGATTGTTAGCCGTGAGACGCATGCCGGTCACTTCTCCCGCGCGTCCGGGCGGAGACTTCTCGTACGACGTGCTCATGAGCAGCGGCTGTGTGCAGCCCACGCCGAAGCCGATCACGAAAGCGGCGGCCATCAGTCCATAAACGCTGCGCAGAAGCGGAAACACCGCAAAAGCGCACGCCGCGATCAACAGGAACGCGAACATGATCTGATCGGGACGCAGGCGGCGGGTGATTGCACCCAGGAAGAAACGCGTGACGAGGATCGCCACCGCATACGCACCCAGGATGATGCCGGTGGTGCTCGCGGAAAGTCCGATCTGGTGCGTGAAGACGGGAACATAGAACGCGAACAACTCCGACGAAGCGACGGACAGTCCGCTGATGATGATCAGGCGACGCAGCGGCGCATCCTGCAGCAGGTCGAGCGCGCTGCCCTTGTGCGCCGCCGTCTTCGCGACTTGCGGCCGCGTGAGATGAGGCTTGGCGATCAGCAACACGATCGGCACCACGGGCACGAACGAGAAGAAAAGAAACGTGAGCGCATGTCCGGCATGGTCGATCGAGAATCCGGCAAAGACGGGCCCGATGAGGCTCGACATCGAATAGCCGATCGACAGCCACGCGAAATTTCTGGGACGTTGTTCCGGTGTGCCGACCGAGCCGGCGAGCGTCTGGATCGCGACGTTGAAGAACACGAAAGCGGCCCCCATCAGGAGCGCGACGGCGAACAGGCCGGGTAGCTGGCGCCACACGAATCCGGTCAGCATGGCGATGCTGGTAGTAAGCGCCCCCACGAGCAGCGGCAGGCGCATGCCGTGCGTGTCCGCGAGGCGCCCGGAGTACACCCCGAGCAGCAGCGGCACTGCAGCGTAGAAGGACGCGATCACGCCAACGAGTCCCTGGCTTGCGCCAAGCTGCAATGCGAAAAGCGAGACCACGACCTTGCTGCCGATGTAGCAGGCGTGTACCGACATGCTTAGAAAGATGATGAAGACCACGATGCGCTCGCTCTCAGCGTGTCGGCTCGGATCGGCTGCTCATCCAGCCGCCCGTTGCAAGCAGTGCGGCGCTCGTCCAGAAGACCGGTGCGACGCCCAACGCAGCGGCGAGCGCACCCGACGCGACCGGTACACCGATATGCGTGACGTTATTGATGGTGAGGCGCAGGCCCGTTGCCTCGCCGGAACGGCCTGGTGGCGAATGGTTGTATGCGAGGTTCAGCGTGAGCGGCTGACTGCATCCCAGCGCAAGGCCGATCAGGAACGAGAGCGTGAACAGCGCCGGCACGTAACTCACGAGCGCGAACGGAATGAAAAGAACTGCGGCTGCGAACGCTGCGGTTGCGAGAACCTGCTCGATACCGAAGCGGGCTGTGAAGCGCGCGATGACAGCCCTCACTACGAATGTCGCGAGCGCGAAGACACCGAGAATGTTGCCGATCGTGGACGCCGAGAGTCCGATCGAGTGCCCGTAGATCGGAACGTAAAAGCCGTAGAGATCCCAGCCGGTCGTAACGAGCGCACTTACGAGAATGGCCCGGCGCAGGAGCGGCAATCGGAGCAGATCGAGCGGGTTCCCGCCTCCAGCGGTGGTCTGCGTCCGCGCGACCTCGTATCGCCGGTCCAGCGCGAGCATCATGATTGGCAGTAACGTGATGACCACGAATATCGAGTAACCCGAGCGGTACCCAAGATAGTCGATCGCGTAACCAGCGATGACCGGGCCGAGGAAATGACCTGCTGCATAGCCCAGTCCGAGGGTCGCGAAATTGTGCGTGCGTTCCTCGGCTGTGCCGAGCGCGCCGCCGAGCGTCTGGTTCGAGACATTGAAGAACACGAAGCCAATCCCGATGAGAACCGCTGAAAGGTAAAGCGCGGGAAGCGCCGGCCACACCGCGGGCAGCGCGAGGCCGAGGCCGACTACAGCGGTGCCTGCAATCATCGGCCGCCGAGGACCGAAACGGTCGGAGAGCCGACCGGAGTAGACGCCGAGCATCAGCGGAAAGACGGCGTATACGCTGATCAAAAGGCCGACCTGAAACGGGTTGGCCCCGAGTTTGATCGCCAGCAGCGACGCGATTACGCGACTGCCGATGTGGCATCCCTGCACGAGCAGCGTGATGAGGGCGACGATATAAATCGGGCGCACGGCGCTTCTAGCGACGCATGCCGCATGCGGCTTCTGGCATGTTCGGATGGTTGTTGCGGGCGCGGCGGGAAAACGTTACGGCGCCATCGACCGGTGCACTGCGCAGGGTGCATTAGAATACCGCATCCCCGCCCGAACCGACAGGAGCGTTCCGTGAAACAACTGAAGATACCGGCCGTATTCATGCGCGGCGGAACGAGCAATGCCATTGTCTTCAATGCCCGCGATCTCCCGCGCGAGCGCGCGCTGTGGGACGAGATCTTCCTCGCGGCGATCGGCAGTCCCGATCCGTACGGACGTCAGCTCGACGGCATGGGCGGCGGCATATCGTCGCTCTCGAAGGTGTGTGTTGTCGGACCTTCGTCTCGCGCCGATGCGGATATCGATTACACGTTCGCCCAGGTCTCGGTGAAGGAAGCCAAAGTCGACTATAGCGGCAACTGCGGGAACATGTCGTCCGCAATGGGTCCGTATGCGATCGACGAAGGACTGGTGCGGGCGAGCGGAAAAGACGCGCTCGTTCGCATCCACAACACGAATACGCGCAAGATCATCTGGGCCCGCTTCCCGCTCGACGACGGCTTGGCGGCCGTGGACGGCGAGCTCGCCATTCCGGGTGTAGCGGGAACGGGCGCACCGGTGCGCCTCGAATTCCGCGAGCCCGGTGGAGCGACGACCGGAAAACTGCTGCCGACCGGTCGCGTGCGCGATGAGCTGCACGTACCCGGCTACGGCACGTTCACTGTGTCGCTGGTCGATGCAGCGAACGCCGCCTGCTTCGTGCGCGCCGAAGAGCTCGGGTTGACCGGGACTGAAATGCCCGAAGCGCTCGACACGAACACGGCCGTTCTGGAGAAGCTCGCCGCGATTCGCCTCGCGGCGTCCGTCGCCATGGGCATCGCCGCTACGACCGAAGAAGCCAAGGCGAAGAAACTCGTGCCCTTTATCGGCTTCGTCTCCAATCCACAAAATGCATCCACGCTGACGGCTGAAACGATCGCTGCTGATGCAGTCGATCTGACGGGCCGCATGATTTCAGCCGGCCAGCCGCACCGCGCGCTGCCGCTCACGGGCTCGCTCTGCATGGCCGTCGCCGCGCGCCTCGAGGGCAGCGTCGTGCATGCGGTCACGCGCAGGTCCGAAGACACCGCAGCACCGATCCGCATCGCGATGCCCTCGGGCATTCTGACCGTCGCCGCAACGATTACTCGGAAGAACGGCGAATGGAGCGCGGAGCAGGGCGCTTTCTATCGCACGCAGCGACGCATGTTCGAAGGGCAGGTGTGTGTTCGCGCGTCGCGGGTCCCCGGCCTGCGCAAGACGCTTTCAGGCAGCGCCGAAGCGATCGCGGCCTGAGCCGCACTGTTCGCATTCGACGAGAGAGACCTGTCTTCCGACTAACGGTCTCTCCCTTCTGTCTCACGCCGCGGTTTTGCGTGGCGTAACTTCCTGCTTCGCCCAGTAGTCCGGCGCGGCCTTCGTCTTCGAAAGCGCTTCCGCATCCTCGAATCCCGGTGCCATCGATCCGGAGGTGCCGGCCATCACCTGATGGTGCTCGATGTTGAGCAGCCTCAACCAGCTTTGCTGGCCCATGGTGAGCGCGATGAAGCAGCCGAGCTCGACCAGTTCCGGCTCGCTGAAGTGCTTGTGCAGCCGTTGCCAGAATGCGTCGTCCGTTTCGAGCCGCCACGTGATCGCTTCGGCATAGGCGAGCGCGGCTTTCTCCCGGTCGTCGTAGCGAGTGGATTTCTCGAAATTCACCAGGTCATCAGTCTGCGCTTCGTTGAGCTTTTCTCCGAACGCCTTGATCGAGCGCTGGTTGCCGCAAAACTCGCACTTCACGGAGCGTGACACGTAGAGCCGGCACAACTCCTTGATCGCGTGGTCGCACACGCCATTGTGGAAGATGTCGCGCCACGAATTCGCGAAGGACCAGAACGCCCTGGGCACGTGTGCGCGCACAGCCGAACTTTCGGGGCGCGGCGTCCCCTCACGCGCGCAGCGGTCCATTTCCGCACGCATGGCGGCATCCATGTTTTCGAGAGGGAAATAGCTGATGCGTTGGCTTGACATGGTGGTCTCTCAGGTTCGGGTGTATCCGGTTGATCGTCGTGCAAGGATGAAAGTTCAAACACTCACTGGCTTCGCAGCACTGACCGCTGGCCGCAGCATGGCGGCGAGCGGAACAGTCAGCAGCACGGCGCAGCCAATCGTGGCAATCGTCGTCTGTACGCCTGCTGTGTCGCCGATGAGCCCGTAGCCGAGCGGTGCTGCGATTCCGCACAGGGAGCCGAGCGTATAGAAAAGCCCGAAGGCACGAGGCAAGCGATCCTTGTCGACGAGGTCGCCGATGGTCGCATAGAGCACCGACGATGTTCCTTGCAGGGCGACGCCGAGCACCGGCAGCAGAATCAGAACGCCCACGCCGGGCAATGCAAGCGTGGCGAGTATGCCGAGGCCGGTGGCGACCTCGGTCACGATGATCGTACGCACGATCCCGAGGCGCTCGGCGATGAAGCCGCAGGCAAGCTTGCCGGCCATTCCGCCGGTCAGGATGAGCGGCACCGCGAGCGCTGCCCAGCCTTCGGGGATGCCCTTGTCGATCAGCAGAAACGCGATGAAGGTGAGGAGGCCCGTGCGCGTACTCGAATCGAACACTTCGATCAGGCACAACGCCGTGAATGCCTGCGGATGATGAATGCCCCAGCCGGTCGGCTTGCGCGATGGGTGCGCTTCCGCGGCCGTGCCCGGCAAGCGCGTGTTTACAACTGAAACGAACACGGCGGCGGCTGTGAGAACGCCGAGCGTACCGAAAGCGACCACGGGGGCCTGCCAGGCGAGACCGCCGAGCAGACACAGGCTGACCACGCCGCCGAACGCGAATTTGCCGACGTCTCCGAAGAAGTTATAAGTACCCAGCGCGGCTCGCCGACCCTCGTCGGGATAGGCATGCGAGATGATGGTGGACGACAGCGGATGCTGAACCGCCGAACCGCACCCGGCGAAGAACAGCGCAATGAGGATCATCCAATAGCCCGACGCCAGGCCGAGAGCAATGAACGCAAGGCCGGCCACCAGCGTTCCAAGTGCAAGCAGGTTGCGTTCGCCGAAGCGTTCCGCGACCAGTGCTGCGGGAATCTGGCAGGCTGCCATCGCGACGCGGTGCGCCGCGCGGATCAACCCGACCTGCGCGAGCGACAGGCTGAACGTCTGCGCGAGCAGCGGCAGAAGGACGTAGGTGACGTCGGACAATCCGTCGTGCAGAGTATGCGCAGCGCAGCATGATGCCAGTGCGCGCCGGGGTTTTGGCGTGGACAAGTAGAACGCTCGCGTGGGATCGGCGAGGGATATTATCAGATCGATTGCGGCGTCGGCCCCACCTCGCCACACGCGCGCTTCGCCAGCCTCTCACCCGTACAATGTGCGCATGGAAACCGTCATTCACGTCGTCATCTACGTTTTCGCCGTGCTGTTCGCCCTTCTCGCGGTCGGATTGCTCTTGGGCTTCTATCGCAGCCGGCACCCCGGCATGTTGGTGATGGCGGTCATCTACATCGCGGCGGCCGGCGCTGCTGTTGGCTACCTGCACTGGTGGCCGCTCGTCGCGGGACTCATTCTCACGTGGGCGGCGCGACTGATGGGGCTCGAACCGCACGTCGAGCGGGACTCCTAGCGGGTTCCCGGCCGGGCCTGCTTCGTGCATAAGCCGCTGCACTGTCCTGACACGGCTCGACTGTGCGTCTTTCTCGTGATGAATTGGATCGGCTTAGCCGTCTTGCCTGGCTGCTCGACAGCGCCTTCGTGCTGCCGGGTACGCGTTTTCGGTTTGGCCTCGACGCGCTCGTTGGCCTCGTTCCGGGCCTCGGCGACGCGCTCGGGGTCGTCGTTTCCGGTTACATCATCCGCGAAGCCGCGCGCGCGGGCGTGCCGGCCAGCGTGCTTCTGCGGATGACGTTCAACGTCGCGATCGACGGCATCATCGGTCTGATTCCGCTTGCGGGCGACGTATTCGATGCGGCGTGGAAAGCCAACCAGCGCAACGTTGCATTGCTGGAGGCGCACGCGACCGATCCCAGGCGGACCACGCGGACCAGTGCCGCGCTGGTCACAGCCATACTGACCGGCCTCGTGCTTTTTCTCGCGTTGGTTGCTGCTCTCGGCTTGGTGATCGCCCGTGCGGTCTGGCACGCGTTTGCCGGATGAGCCGGCGCCGCAGAGAGCGACGCAAGTGGGCGCTGCTTGGCGCATCGGTATGCGGCTTTGCGTTCGCGCTCGCCCTCTTTCTCAATCTGACGCTCGGCGACAAGCCGATCGATGCCGTCGTGCCGACGCTGTACGCGGCGCACGACGAGCAGTTCATGCGCACGATGGGCTCGATGCTGGGCTCACCACTGGTACCGGGCAATCGCGTTGAAACGCTCGTCAACGGTGACGAGATCTTTCCGGCAATGCTGGCGGCACTGAATTCGGCGCGCAGAACCATCACCTTCGAGATGTATATCTACTGGTCGGGCAGTGTGGGCAAGGCGTTCGCCGACGTGCTTTCGGAACGTGCGCGGGCGGGGGTCAAGGTACACGTGCTGGTGGACGGGATTGGCAGCGAAAAGATCGAAGAAGCGTACATCCAGGAGATGGGAGCGGCAGGTGTCCAGGTTCGGCGCTACAACCCCCCGCGCCTGTATACGATTGACCGGGTCAACAATCGAACGCATCGCAAGCTCGTTATCGTCGACGGCGCAGTCGCCTTCACAGGCGGTGTCGGCATTGCGGACCAATGGTCAGGCAATGCGCAGGACCCGGGTCACTGGCGCGACACGCATTTCCGGCTGGAAGGTCCGGCGGTCGCCTATATGCAGGCTGCGTTCATGGACAACTGGACCGAAGTGACCGGCGCCGTGCTCCACGGGGAGGACTATTTCCCGCCGCTGGAAAAGGTGGGACACGAGTCGGCCCAGGTGTTCTGGAGCTCGCCGCAGAGCGGGTCGCAGAGCATGCATCTCATGTATCTGCTCGCGCTGGCGGCGGCGCATGAATCGATTGTGCTGTCGATGTCTTATTTCGTGCCCGATGAGGTCGCGATCAAGATGCTCGTCGCCGCCGCGAAACGTGGCGTCAAAGTGCGAATCATCACACCCGGACCTTATGTCGACAGCGACGTCGTGCGGCGCGCGTCGCGGGCCCGCTGGGGCGACCTGCTGGAAGCGGGTATCGAAATGTTCGAGTACCAGCCGACGATGTTTCATTGCAAGGTCATGGTCGTCGATGGCGTGTGGACGTCGGTGGGCTCGACGAACTTCGATAACCGTTCGTTTGCGCTCAACGATGAAGCGAACCTGAATGTTTACGACGCCGCGTTCGCGCAACGGCAGGCGCGCGTCTTCGAGGAGGATCTCAAGCGGTCGCGGCGTGTGACGCTCGAAGAGTGGGAGAACCGGCCGCTGAGCGAAAAGGTCACCGAGTACGCGGCCACGCTTCTCGGAAGCCAGTTGTGAATACGCGAGCGGTGCGCACAGTGCTCGTGCTCGGCGCGACGGGTTTCATCGGAAGCTATGTCAGCCGCGCGTTGCGGCGGCCCTGGTGAGACTGTGGCGGGTCGTCCCATGCCATGTGACTCACCGCATGCATCGGGAGGTCGGGCGCGCCCCTTCTCCGCATGACTCCTGAACGCGGCCACGGCCTGAGAGCCCAGTCCACCCATCAAGCCGGACATGAGGCACCTGCGAACGAACGAATTCATCTGGGCCTGTCGGCGCCGACGCGGAGCGGCACGTACAGCGCGGCATCACCCCGTCGCACCAGCAGAGCGACGACACTGCCCGACGGCTGCTGCTGAACGATCTTGTTGAACTCGTCGATGCTCTTGAAATACATGTTGTTGATCGCGAGGATAATGTCACCGCGTTGCAGCTTGGCGGCCTGCGCCGGCCCCTGGACGCCTTCGATCACGAGACCGTAATCCACGCCGAGCGTCTTGCGCTGCGCCGGCGCAAGTTCGCGTACCGTGAGGCCGAGGGTGTTGGTGGTACCGGAAGCGCCCGATGACGGTTGCTGTTGCTGAGCCACTTTCTCCGGCTGAAACTCACCCACTGTGGCATTGATCTGCCGCTTAGCGCCGTTGCGCCAGATTTCCATCGCGACCGCCGTACCGGGTTTCGCGGCAGCCACGATGCGCGGCAGTTCGTTCGCGCTTTTGACTGGTGTGCCATTGAACGCCAGGATTACGTCGCCTACCTGCAGGCCCGCCTTTTCGGCCGGGCCATTGGGTTCGACGGACGCGACGAGCACACCGCTCGTGTTGTCGAGCTTGAACGACTTCGCCAGCTCCGGCGTGAGCGCTTGAATCTGAACGCCGAGGCGGCCGCGCGTGACCTTACCTGTCTCGCGCAACTGCTTGGTGACGTCCATGGCGACTTCGATCGGGATCGCAAATGAAACGCCCATGTAGCCGCCGGTGCGACTGTAGATGGCGGAGTTGATGCCGACGACTTCGCCGCGCAGGTTGAGCAGCGGGCCACCCGAGTTGCCGGGATTCACGGCGACGTCCGTCTGTATGAACGGAACGAACGACTCGTCCGGAAGCGAACGTCCTTTGGCGCTGACGATGCCGGCGGTGATCGTGTTGACGAACCCGAACGGCGAACCGATGGCGGCGACCCACTCACCTACTTTGAGCTGTTCCGAATTGCCGAGAGTGACGGTCGGCAAACCCGACGCGTCTACTTTCAGCAGCGCGACGTCGGTGCGGGCATCCGCGCCGACGATTTTCGCCTTGAACTCGCGCGCGTCGGCCAGACGAACCGTGACGTCATCGGCCTCGGCCACGACGTGCGCGTTCGTGAGGATGTACCCGTCCGCACTGATCATGAAGCCCGAGCCAAGACCCTGGGCGCGCGATTCGGGGCCGGCGTCCGGCGGCGCTGGAATGAAGCGGCGGAAAAAGTCGAACAGCGGGTCATCGGGGAAGTTGCCCGCGCCCCCGCGCACTCGCTGCGTTGTAACGACGTTCACGACAGCCGGGCCTTGTCGCTCGACTAATACCGTGAAATCCGGCAGTCCACTCGCCTGCGCGCGGGCGGTTGCTGTCGCGTCGGGCTGCGGCTGAGGGCCGGCGGGCGCGGTTGCCGTGCTCGGAGCCGGCGTAGATGGCTCCGGCGCCTTGTTTTCGGGTCGCTGTTCGCACGCGCTTATCATGAGCGCAAGGCCAAGCACCGCGAACCGAAGGTAGCCGACTGCGCCCGGGGTGCGCGCGCAATTCGTCGCAAAGGAGTTCACTCGAGGCCCCTGCTCCATGTCCGGTGAGCGCATGTGCAAAGCGTGTGCCCTGCAACATTCATAAAAAAGGCCGGCCCGAGCGGCCGGCCTCGTACGCAGTACGTGCGCGGTTATAGTTTACCGCTGCTTCGCGGTCGAGTTCGAACTGGCGCTCTGTCCGGCCATCCCGGCCGATCCACTCTCACGCGCGTTGCTCGTGCCTTGCCCGCTTGTACCGCTGCTCGGACTCGTGCTGCTGCTCGTGCCCGTTCCTCCGACGCTCGAGCCCGCGCCATGTGTAGTTGAGCCGGTACCCGTGCTCGTCGGACCGCTGCTGCCGCCCGCACCCCACGAACCGCCATGACTGGAATCCCGGTGCGAGCCTGCGTGCGCGACGCGAATACGATTTTCGACGTCCATCACGCCCGGACAAGCTTCGGCCATGTCTTCGATCGCGTGTTTCATGCGGCGCTCGAGCACGGTTCCTTCGAGTGTGACTTTGCCGTCTTTGACCTCGATGGTCACCTCCGAGGCATCGATGTGAGCGCTGTGCATCAGGTGCTCGGATATATCTTCCTTGATGCGCTCGTCGGATCGTTTGTAGCCCTTCGGTCCGCGACGCTGCCAGTGCGCTTGCTGCTCCATGGGGTGCTGGCCCCAACCGCTCGGTTGGCCGTAGCCACCGCCTTGCGGGCCAGGCGAACTGCCGTAATCACCTTGTCTGCCGTATCCGCCTTGTTCCTGCGAACCGTAACCCCCGTGCGAGCCGTAACTCGCTTGGGAACCATATCCACCGGCGTGCGTGCCGTAGCCGCCATAGCTACTCTGTTGGCCGCCCCCGTACCTGCCCCGAGACCTGGCCGAGATGACTCTGCCCGCCCTGAGAGCTCATGCCGCCGCCTTCATAACCGCTTGCGCCCGGGCCCTGTGATGCATAGCCGCCGTAGCCGTGCGACCCATAACCGTGAGAGCCGCAGCCTTGCGAACCGTAGCCGCCCTGCGCGCCGTATCCACCGGTCCCGCCGAAATTGCCCGGGCCGCGCTGTCCGCCGCCCCAAGGCTGTCCGCCTCGCCGCTCTGGCCCGTTCCATGGGGCTTGCGAGCCGCCATAGCCACCCTGCGGTCCGTAGCCGCTGTGCGTATGCTGGCCGTAAGCCTCTCGAGATCCGGACCCGCTGCCTTGGTTCGGCGAGCCGTAGCCGCCTGGCGATCCATAACCGGTACTTTGGCCGCCGGAGCCGCTGTGATAGCGCACATCCTCCTGTGTCCGGCTGGTGTCATAGCTTCCGCCGGCCGTTCCGTAGCCCTGCGACCCGAATCCCTGCTGTGACCGGTCATTCGTTGCACCGCTGTAGCTGCCACTCTGTGAGCCGAAGTCGTCCCGGCCCTGTCCCTGCCGAGAACCCCAGCCTTCAGTGCCGCCATACCAACCTGAGCCTTGGGCTGCGTAACTGCTCTGTGGGGGCTGATTTGTTTCCCCACTGGATCGGTGCGACCTGTGCTGCGATTCGCGGCCTTCGTGTCCCGAGCGCCAGTCGTCGTCCTGACGATGCTGCCAATCCTGCTGCCCGCCGTAGCCTGCGTTTGACTGATTTCGATCGGCCATCGTGGTGTTCTCCTTGACTGAGATGTTGAGTTGGCGCCGTCTGCCGGCGCTCACGCGATAGACGCAGTTGAAGCGCGTGACTGACACGGTCCTGCTTGCAACGGGTATGCCCCGAGGCAGCGGCGATTAACAACAGGTGGTCAGCCGAAAGCCGTCGTCAGCCGAGGGAGCAGCGACAGTCGATCTCGAACACGTCGCGTCAGGTGCACCTAAACAGATCAAATGCACCAATAAATCGCGCTTGTCGCCAGCGCTGCGACGCGCGATGATGGGAGCGCCTCGAGTTCAACCGGCTTGCTCGGTGAACTGACCGAGTCCCGAATCTGGCTCGTTTTCGCCCATCGCGTAAGGCTTACCACGTCAGTGAGCGGTGCCTTTGCAGTTCCTCGGCTTTGGCAGCATCAGAATCGTCTGAAGAGACAAGGGGCTGTGCCGGTGCAGAGGATATATTCGAGCTTGTGTACTTATGAACCTGTTTGGCATAGGAATTGCTGTCGTCAGTCGCCAGTTGGTGACACCCGGAGGCGATATGAATCCTGTCGCAACGCTACTCGGGTCGCAGAAGAGCGATCCGCAGGCCGTAAAGAAGTGGGCAGCGGAGGACTTCGCCATCTCGATCGGCCTTCTGCGTGAATGCCCGTATCACGGGCAACCGTTCAAGGCCAAACCATCGATGTGGAACGGCAAGAGATGGCCGGGTAAAACGATCGATCCGATGGATCCTGCAGTTCGCGCGTTCAACGGCGATACGCGTGAGTTGATGGCGGCCGTGGAAGATGTCGCCGGCCGTTACGGCGATCGCTGCGAATATTGCGAAGCTTCCGAAAGGGAAGTTTTCGACTGAGCAGACCAAGGCGGCTCCTAGGAAGCGTCCCGAAGACTGGGGCGCGCGATGGGTGCGCGGAGGACGGCGCTCTTCCGTCATTGCGTAATGTCGAATGGGTCGGTCCGACTTCGCCGAAAGGCGCCTGAGCTGGGTCGAAAATAGTCCCGCCGAATTTGATATTCCGCAAGGACGGAGAGCATTGCGTGGGTATACTCGCGCTCTCTCAAAACGGCCTGTGACAGCGCGTATGAGGCGTTTCCGGTTTATCGCCTGGCTTACGCTGTTCGCGACGCTTTACAGCGCCGCATCGCCGACACTGGCGGCTGTTTTCTTTGCAGACACGCCGGCGGTGCTAGGCCAGCTCCTCGGCATCCCGGCGGCGGCCGCAAACTCGACGGCTGCAGACCAATGCGCAAGCCATAGTGAACACCACGCCGCTCCGGCGCAGACCAATCCGTCTCCGGGCGCGCCGCAACCGGCGCATGCCGCGCACGGCATCTACTGTTCGTTCTGTCTCAATCCGAGTTCGATCGCCACGATCGCCGCTGCACCTGTTGCGCTCTCGGTGCTCAGTCTCGCCGTCGACGTTGCCCCTCCCGAGTCGCCCGCGAGGCTTTTCTCTTCCTCCTTCCCGCTCTACCGCTCCCGCGCGCCCCCCGTCGCTGTGTAGCTGATGTTTCGCTGACTGGCGTTCGTGCCTCGTCGAGGCATCGCAGGCGCGACCGGCTTCGATCTACAAACAAACGGGGGCTTCATTTGAATAAGAATGTACGCAGCCGTTCGAGCGCATGCGCTGCGGTGCTCGCGTCCCTGCTTGCCACGGTGGGCGGTGGCGCCCACGCGGCCGAGGAGGGCACTACACTGCCGGACGTCGTCGTAACCGGCACCAGAGAGGGAACATCTATTAACGAGACACCGGGAGCGGTCGGCGTCATTCCCAAGGAGTCGATCGAGCGGACGCGCCCGAACCATCCTTCCCAGATCCTGGGCCAGGTACCGGGCGTATCGGTCGCGGTAACGAACGGAGAAGGCCACACCACGGCCATTCGCCAGCCGTTCACGACCAACCCGGTTTACCTTTTTCTGGAAGACGGCGTTCCGATCCGTTCCACCGGATTTTTCAACCACAACGCGCTCTACGAGATCAACATTCCGCAGGCGGGTGGAATCGAGATCACGCGCGGTCCGGGCACGGCGCTGTATGGCTCCGATGCTATCGGCGGAATCGTCAATGTCCTGACGCGCACCCCGTCAGGCAAGCCTGAATTCAACGTTTCCGGCGAGCTCGGTGGCCACGGCTTCTGGCGCGCGCTCACTGGTGGCGGCAACGGCTATTCCGGAGGCGCATGGCGCGCCGATCTCAATTTCACCCACACCGACGGTTGGCGCGACGCGACCGGCTACGATCGCCAGAGCGGCACTGCACGCTGGGATCATTTCCTGAGTGGCGATTCCGTTCTCAAGACGGTGTTCGCGTTTTCGAATATCGACCAGCAAACGGGTGCGAATTCACCGCTCGTCCTGAACGATTACAACAACCACCCGACCCGCAATTACCTGCCGATCGCATTCCGCAAGGTGCAGGCGTTTCGCTTATCCACGAACTACGAGCGGGAGGTCGGAAACACGCTCATCTCGCTCACGCCCTACGTGCGGGACGACAGCATGGACCTGCTCGCATCGTTTACGCTCAACTTCGATCCCACCGTCTCGATGGTCAGCAATCAGTCCTACGGGCTGCTCGCGAAGTGGCGCATCGATTTTCCCGATTGGATGCGAGCGCGCCTGATCGTCGGGACCGATGTGGACGTCAGTCCGGGCGAGCGCCAGGAGGACAGTCTAAATGTCAGCACCAGCGGGGCCGCGCCCGCGCGGGTATTCAATTCGTATACGACTGCGCGACGCGTTTACGACTACGACGTGACGTTTCACGGTGTTTCACCTTATGTCCACGGCGAGATCTCTCCGACGGAGCGCCTGCGTGTGGTCGCCGGGCTGCGGTATGACCATCTCAGCTACAGCTTCCGCAATCGTCTGAACGGTGCGCCGATCTTCGTGGCGCCCGGTTCACCGTTTCCGGGGCCGCGCTTCTATGGGCAGGTCAGCGATACGGACCCGACCTTCACGCACCTCAGCCCGAAGCTCGGCGCGACGTACGCCATCGCGTCCGACACGCATGCGTTCGTGAATTACAGCCATGGCTTCCGCGCGCCGTCCGAGGGCAATCTGTTCCGACCCGCCGTGGGCTCGAGTGCGGCGGCGGCGATTCTCGCGGCCCAGTCCGCGCTCGCGCTGAAGCCGATCAAGGCAGACCAGATCGAGGTCGGCGTGCGCGGCATCGCCAGCAAGATCTTCTCGTACGATCTCGTGGTGTACGACCTTCGTAAGCGTGACGATATCGTGTCGCAACGTGATCCGGTCACGACGTTTACTCAAACTGTAAACGCCGGCAGCACGCGCCACCGTGGGGTGGAAGTCGGATTGGGCACAGCCCTCGTCTCCGCGCTCAGGCTCGACGTGGCATTTTCCTACGCGAAGCACACCTACGAAGAGTGGGTGACGAACGCCGGGATTTTCTCCGGCAAGGAGATCGAATCGGCGCCGCGTGTGATTTCGACGAGCCGGCTCAGCTGGCAGCCGCGGCCGGGCGCGCTCGCGCAACTCGAGTGGGTGCGCCTCGGCCACTACTGGCTCGATCCCGCCAACACGCAGACCTACTCGGGACACGATCTGCTGAACGTGCGAGGTACATGGCCGCTGACGAAGGATGTGTCGGCGTTCGGCAGTGTGTACAACATCGCGGACAAGCGTTACGCGGACAGCGCACAGCTTGCCAGCAACCAACCGGTTCTTTCGCCGGGTCTGCCGCGCACTTTCTACGCAGGATTGGAGGTGAAATGGTGATCGCGTTTTCATCAGCCTGGAAGCACGGAGCGCTTCCGGCACTGCTCATCGCGGCGTCATTGGGAGCGGTGACCGATGCCTGCTCTGCCGAGCATTCACATACCGAGGGCACGTCCGGGCCGAGCGTCGTGAGCCTTGACGTCTACGCGACCGGCGAAACGATCGATCTCCTGACCGGCGAAACCGCGGGTGCGAATGGAGCGCCTGCTTTGTGGTATCGCCGTTCGACTGACGGAGGCAAGAGCTGGTCATCGCCGGTGCGTGTAGGCGAAGGCATGCCTGTTCCCCACCAGCCGCATCGCAGTAACGACCCGCAGGTCGCTTCCAATGCCAAGCAGGTGGTTGCGGTGTGGGCGAGTGCCGGCCGCGGCTTTCGAAGCTCCGGGGCGATGGTGACGGCCTTGTCGAACGACGGCGGGCGTACCTGGAAACGCGGTCCCAACCCGGCGGACGACGAGCGGAACGATGGGCACGGCTTCGCCGATCTCGTGGCGCGTGAAGGCCGGTTCCACCTTGCCTGGCTCGACAGTCGCAACGGTTCGCAGGGCGTGCGCTATGCCCGCAGTGCCGATGGCGGTGCGAGCTGGTCGCCTAACCTCTCGGTGCAATCTCAAAGCTGCGAGTGCTGCTGGAACACGCTCCTCCCTGGCAGCGATCGCGCGCTCTATCTCCTCTATCGCGGCAAAGGACCCCGCGACATGGGACTTGCCGCCTCGCGGGATGACGGCGCCAAATGGGCACGTATGGGCGCGGTGGGCGCATTCAACTGGCAGATCGACGCGTGTCCGCATACCGGCGGCGCGCTCGCGCTCACGGGCAAGGGTGCCGCAGAACGTCTGAATGCGCTGGTCTGGACGGGCAAACCCGAAGAGCGCGGCGTGCACTACCTCGCATCGCGCGATGGCGGTGCGACATGGACGCCCGGCGTACGTTTGGGTGGCGAGTATGGCCAGCGGGCGGATCTCGCGGCGCGCGGGACCGAGCTTGTCGCCGTATGGGACGAAACCGTAGGCCAGCATGGCGCCGTCTTCCTGTCGCGGTCAAAGGATCACGGGGCCCAGTGGACGAAGCCCATGAGGCTCAGCGGGGAAGGGTTAAGCGCGATCTATCCGCGCGTTGTCGCAACGCCGTCGAATCTGCTCGTGCTCTGGACGGAAGCGAGCGGGAACGAGAGCAGGCTGCGGATGGTTCTTATGAAATGAGCTTACCCGCTCCCGGCGATCCACCACAGCGCCACGGCGAGGCCGACCACAGAGATCGCCTGTAGCGTGTAGGTTCTGCAGATCACGCGGCAACTACCGATACGCTCTCCACGGGCGGGCGTCTCAGCCGTGACGACGTCGTCCGCCGGAATCGCAGCGAACTGCTCTGAATAGCCCGAACCGGTAATCGGACTATGGTGCTCCCATGCACTCGCATCCATGCGTCCTCCGTGCAGGGCCAAGGGCCCGAACACCTCCTGCTGTAGTGCTGCCGCGTATGGCTCGGGCTTTAGACGATTGATTGCGATCAATTATAGGCTGCGCCTGCACAGGTGCAAGCCCCACTCGTTGACGCATGGGATGGGCGCCGGCTCGGTGCTTCAGCACAAAAGCGCCCAGCAGATCCCGTGCGAGTCATGGAAACGGCGCGACGCCGTAGGTACTTGATTTGAATCAAGCACATTTGGTCCATTGAACCCTACAGTGCGACTACAGGATCAGCTCAGCGGAGAACAAGACGTGAGAATGTGCAAAGCAGGGTACCGTGGAGAACACATAAGGGCCGATATCGCGGCGCTCAAGCGGCTTACGCTTGGAGACGTTGCGCGAATGGCCGCGCAGCGCGAGATCGACGGTTGGTACGTTGCGCCTTGCGAGAGCAGATGGACGATTGGAAGGAAGTCGGGATCCGACTATCTTCCGGTGATGCTTGGGACGCAGGCCATGACGTTCGAAACGATGGCGGTCGCGGAGAAGTACCTGCGCGCCCTGCTCGCGCCAACAGGGGTGGAGTATCCTGCGCCGTCTCCGCTCGAGTTGACGATCGTGCTGGCCCAAGCGCCAGCGGATCAGCTTGAAATGATCAGGACGCGAGCCTGAACACTCGCGTTGATCCGCCGGCGTTGCAATAACCGTGACGCTCGGCGTCCTTGATCGAATCGAACAAGGTTGCGAAGACGAGTCGGGAACGCTTCAGGACTGAGCCCGTATCAGAATCGAAGAAGCGCCAGTACCAACCTTCCGTGACGCCCAGAAATTCCCATTGACCACGCATTGGCAATCCTCGCAAGTCCCAGCCTCCTTTCGATTAGCGCCGGGAGAATCTCGAATGATTCGATTAGCGCCCCGGCGGGTGACGCATCTTGTCACCGTCGACAACGAAAGTCGCGGACGTGCATCAAGAATCTCGCGCGGCGCTCAAGTCTGCGGCACATTGGCAAGCACGACGCGATCACGACCCTGTTCCTTCGCAGAATAGAGCGCTTCGTCGGCGGCGCGCATCAGCTCTGGCTCGCGGTTGCCATGCAGCGGAAACACGGCAACGCCGAAAGACGCGGTCTGCCGCCCGAGATCGTGGCCTTCATGCCGAAGTTGTAACTCGCTGATCGCTCTCCTGAGCGTCTCGGCACGCTGCAGCGCTGATTGCGCTTCCGTGTCGGGCAGGACGACGAGGAACTCCTCGCCTCCATGCCGGAATACGGCGTCGCCTGCGCGCGTCCTCGCCTTGAGCACGGATGCGATGGCCGTGAGAACGGCGTCGCCTGCGCCGTGCCCGAAAGTGTCGTTGACGCGCTTGAAGTGATCCAAGTCGAGGAGCAGCAGCGCAAGCTTGTCTGCACCGCGAGCGGCGCGGGCGATCTCGCGTGGAAGATATTCGCCGAGATGGCGGCGATTATGCAGACCCGTCAGCGCGTCGGTGACGGCGTCGTGTTGCAGATCCTGAAGAGCGTGGCGCAGACGCGCGTCCCGTTCGTGCAGCGCCTGCCCCATATCATCGAAGGCGGCGCCGATCTGGCTCAGCTCGTCTTCGCTCGAACGCATGCCCGTGCGGGCGGTGAGATCGCCGGCCTTGACCTGTGCTGCAGTGGCAAGCAATTTGCGGATGTTGCGCAGGAAAAAGCGCTCCACACCATAGCGGGCCACGACGAGCAGAAAGAGCAAGCTGAGGCCGATGCCGACGAGATTGCGAACGAGGTTGCGGTCCGACTCGTCGAAGATCACCGTGCGCGGAATGCTGACAACCACCTTGAGCGCGTTAGACCCATCCGGGTTGTCTGCGATGCTTTCGAACGCGAACCAGCGCGCCTCACCGTGTGCGCCGGATTCGTCGAACACGCCTTCTTTCGCTCGCAGCACCGTCTTCAGGATCGCCGGCGCGATCTTTTCACCGATACCGCCGTCTGTCTCTGCGTGCGCAGCCAGTATCGTTCCATTGCCGTCTATGACGGCGAGCATGGCGCCGGCCGGCAACGGCATCTTCGCGACCCCCCGATGAAAGCTGTCGAGCTGAAGAGCGACGTAAGCGACGCCGATGAGCTCGCGACCGGCCATGACCGGATAGCCGAAGTTGATCGCCGGCTGCTGCGAGATGCGGCCGACCTGATACGTCCCGATCGAGAAGCGGGCGGTATCTCGCGCTACGCGAAAGTAAAGCCGGTCTTGCACGTTGACAGAGGCTTGCGTCGGCGAGGCGTTGCAAATCAGATCGCCGTTCCGGTCATGTATGCCCATGCCGTAATAGATGTCGCCCGTGTGCTGCAGCAGATCCGCCAGCGCCCGCTGGCACACGGCGGCATCGTGTTGCACCGTGGGCGCAAGCTGGGCAAGCGCAACGAGCAACTGGCGGGCGCTCTCGATTATGTGCGCGTTGTCGCGCGCCGCCACCAGCGCGAGGCGTCGAAGATCGTCGTGCTCCCTTTCCGCAGCGACGAATCTCTGCTCGACAGTGCCATAGACGATCATTGCCAGCATTGGCAGCGCCGACAGGATCACCACGAGCACCAGGCGGTTGCGTGTGCTGAGCCCGGTCATTTTTAGATGTTGCGTTCGTCGTCAGCGGTCGTGCTACTCATCGGCCAAGTCTCCACTAGCAGAAAACCAGATTGAGAGGACCGAGTGAGTGTAACGACGATGCTGCAGCGCGTGCTCGCGCGCCCCGGCCGGTCGAGCGTGTTGTGACCTGACGATATCAGGCGAGTTCCGCGGAGAGCGACAACCGCTACCGAAGCGCATGGGACCGGCGTTTACGCCGTTTCCTGTACCAGGCCCAAACCGGTGCCACGCGCGCACCGGAATTCTACCGTAGGATGCTGCGGATCCTATGCTTCGGGTCGGCCAGCGCCGCGCGCGAAGTTGTGCGAGGCGACTCTCTGCGACACGGGAGTACTTGCACGGCCGGGCGCTGCAGTCACGTGGGAAACCGGGGTTCCGCTGTCATTCTGATCAGGAGCTGCTTCGGTGCAGTTGCGACCGGCTGCCTTGGCGCGGTAAAGCGCCTTGTCTGCGGCCAGGACGAGTTCCTCGACCTCGAGGGCATCGTCTGAGCTCGTGGCAATACCGAAGCTCAGCGTGATCTTCAGCGAACCGGAAGACGTGGCGATCGCCTGATTTGCGACATACGTACGCACGCGCTCGGCGACTTCGAAAGCGTCTCGGCTATGACAACCGGGAAGCACAAGCAGGAACTCTTCGCCGCCATAGCGGCCGACGAGATCATAAGGTCGCAGGCGAGCTCCCAGGAGCTTTGCAAGGCGACGCAACGTCGCGTCGCCTGCGAGATGCCCGAATGTGTCGTTCAGTTGCTTGAACCTGTCGACATCCCCGAGCACGATCGAAACGGCAGTCTTTTCGCGAGCCGCATGTGCCAACTCACGGCGCAGCACGTCTCGGATGGCCGATCGGTTCAGAAGCCCGGTCAGCTCATCGACGTTGGCCTGGATGCGCATATGGTCCTGCAGGCCGATCAGACGTTGCGCGGCCCGCAATCGCGCATGCAACTCGTCGATGTCGAAGGGTTTGCGTACGTAATCATCCGCCCCGGCGTCGAGTCCCGTAACGAGGTCTTCCTTACTCCGCTTGCCGGTGAGCATGATCACGTGTGTGCGGCTTGCGCAGTCGGCCTCGCGCAACTTGCGACAGAGATCGACGCCGCTCATTCCCGGCATCATCCAATCCACGATAGCAAGCCTCGGCGCATCGTCCTTCTGCAGAAGCTCGTACGCCTGTTCCCCGTCTACAACCGTAATGACTTGGTAGCCGCGTTGCGCGAGCAGACTCTCGAGTGCGAGGCGTGTGATCGGATCGTCATCGACGACGAGGATTTTCATATCGAGTTCGCGTTGCTGACCTGGGCGTGCAAGTATTTACAACTATTCGGCTCGTCCGTGCCGTCTGTAACGGCACATTTGTAATACGCACATGGTTCGATTTTCCGAACGACGAGACTTACGCCACACCGGTTTCAGGCAGTCAGGCGCGGGCGCACATCCCTGCAGCGTCTGAATGTGCGGTTCTCAAGAGCGTCGATAAAGGCGTTCGTCTTTACGTTGACACTCGAGGCATCGCTCGGCCGTTGGCTGCGCATCCAGTCGCGCGGCCTCGATTTCATCTGCGCAATCGACGCAGATGCCGTAAGTGCCTTCTTCGATTCGCCTGCGTGCGGCGGCTACGGCGCGCAGCTCGGCAGCACTGCGTCCCGCCTGCAAGACTCGCAGCTCGGACATCGTGATCGCGACGGATTCGTCGGCGTCGTCCCCGACGTTGTCGAGCTCGTTCAATTCCGAGAACGGGGCCGTGCTTGTTGTGTTGACCTGCTCCTTGAGCAGTTGCTCACGGGCTTCGAGAATGCCCTTCAACTGTTCGCGCATGACAGGGTCTCCGTCTTTTAAGGGGCGCGCTACTGTACAGGCAAGCCGTGCCAGCGACGTATGCTTTTCATCACGTTTCGGGACACGGCGCCAAGCATCGCCCTTTGAAGCCGATTGGCGACTGCGCATGGCACGAGAAAGAGGGCGGGCAGGAGCCAGCTCCCACCCGCTCGTCACATCACATCGGATTCCGCGTTGGCACCTCGTGACGGACTAGGGACCTAACGGTCGGACCGAGGCTTACCCGCAGGCAAAAAGTCGCGGCACCCGTGCGACGTGAGCTCAGCACTGAAGGGCGCGGCTCGACACCGAGGTCGAATCGGCAGCGGTAAGAAACTGTGCCATTGCGGCGGCCGTGAGCACGCCGTACTCATCGATCAGAAGTGCACATTCCGCCGCTCTTTTCGCATCCCCGCAGCGGAACGCGGCCTGTAGTTGGTCGCGCCAGAACTGGAGGCGTTTATTCGCGGATTGGAGCAATAAATCGTTCGAGAGCATGGCTAGCTCCGCAATGTCGAGCTTGGACGCAGGAATCGGTAAATGCGGTCAATCGAAAAGCGCATGAATTATTGCAGTGCGATTTGAGCTCGGACGCGGATTAGTGCCCCTCCCGCCTCGCGTCACGAAATTGATTTGCAGCAAGTGGGACGAAATTCGCAGGTACCGCCCGCGGGCTACCGAACTCAGTCGTTCCGCGACAGGTTCTACCGCTGAACCCGCGTACGGAGCGCAAAAAAAAGCGGGGCCGAAGCCCCGCGATTTAAGGGAGGAACCCGCCCACAGGGGGAAGGGCGGTAGGGGAATTATGTCCCTTGCGTCTTCGCCCTGTCCCATCCGCTCGCAATAAATTTGACTTACATCATCCAGGCGCACAAGTGAGCAAACCATTCTCCAAGCTCGTCCTTCCCGACTTCGCTGAAGGGAAGGTGGCTCGATACTGCACACCACATCCCACTCGTGCGCCTTCATGGGAAAGAACGTGGACTCTTCACGTGCGATAATTTCCACGTAACGACACGATGGTAGCGCTTGATTTAAGACGGTCGTGCGCGTCGCGTTTTCGTGAGAACGTGTTGTCAGGTAAACGCGCTTTTGCGCGGTCGCTTACGACAAAAAAAGCAGGGCCGAGGCCCTGCTAAGTTAGGAGAAGCCGTCCCACGGGGGCGGGACGGCGGGTTGGATTCTGACACGGCCGAAGACGGTGCCACGTTTGGGGTCCCGGAAAGCTGATACTTATCAAAAACGAAGATGCCGGCGGCAGCGGCTTTGTCTGGGCGTATAGCTATGAATGTGGGCTCTCGCAACCGATGGCTTGCCTCGCACGGCGTCTGTTTCGCACGTACTTCATGCATACGGCGCGCCTCGTGAATCCAATCCGTCGGTTCGCTCTGGAAGCTCCGGGCATGAGCGTCAACCGAACAGATCAGATCTATCGCTTCTAAGCGAGGGCAGCCCTACCGATTTCAGCGCCTATTGGCGCGAACACAAGCTGGAATGTGCTGAAGAGTAAACAGCCGTCGACGCTCGCGAGCGCGAGGTCGGCGCACACGGTCAACGTCAGTGGCCAACCAGCTCGCGCAGTTTCGCCATGTCCTTCAGTTCGATTTCGCGCTGATGCACACTGAGCAAGCCCTCGCGGTGCAGTCGTGAGAACAGTCGGCTGACCGTCTCGAGCGTGAGCCCGAGGTAACTGCCGATTTCTTCGCGGGTCATACGCAGGCTGAAGCGCGTCGCGGCGTAGCCCAGTCTCTGATAACGCTTCGACAGGCTGAGCAGGAAAGCCGCGAGCCGTTGTTGGGCATCCATGCCGCCGAGCAGCAGCATGAGACCCTGATCGCGCGAGATGTCGCCGCTCAGGATGCGAAGCAGGCTCGCCTGCAACTCGGGCACACGCAGCGCAAGTTGCGTGAGGCGCGTGTACGGCACCACGCAGACCTCGCTGTCTTCGAGCGCGATGGCATCGTAGCCATGGACACGGCTGTTGATGGCGTCGAGCCCCATCATTTCGCCTGAAAGGTGCAGACCGGTCACCTTCTCCTGTCCGGCACGCGAGACGCCGACACTCTTGAAGGAACCGCTGCGAACCGCATACAAGGAATCGAAGCTGTCGCCATTACGATAAAGGGCCGCGCCGCGCGCGACCCGGCGTTTGACGCGCGTAAGCTCGTCCATGTCGCCGAGCTTCTCGGCCGTGAGGCCGCACGGCAGACACACGCCCTGCAGGCAACAGCTCGAACAGGAGACCGGCCGTGCCATCGCCTTGACGGTGCGCACCGGCACCACGCGCAGTGCCGTGATCGTAGCGCTTGACCTGACTGGTTGCGGTGAAGCAATTGCCATCAGCGTGCCCCCGGGTTGAGCTTCGGCGGTTGCCAGTCTCATCTTTTGTTTCCTTCCTCGGCGTCCTCGCCGATAGCCGACAGTATCTCGGTGATACGTTCGAAATCCGCGGATTTGTCCAGAAAGTACTCCGCGCCCGCATCCGCGCTCGCCTTGACGTGCTGGGGCGTGGCGTAATTGCTCATGACGATGCCGACGAGTTGGGGCATACGGCGCTTGGCCTCGGCAAGGGCATCGATACCGTTGCCGTGCTGGAGCCGGATGTCGAAGATCCCGACGTCCGGGCGCGTGGCCTCGATACCTTCGACCGCGTCGTCGGAATTCGCCGCCTGGCCGACCACCGCATGGGCGCCATCGACCTCGATGATTTCCACCAGGCGCTCGCAAAGCGGCGCCGAGTCCTCGACCAGAAAGACCCTCATGCCGCGCTCGATATGTCCTGTTTGCATGGCCCGCAGTATGGTCACTGGCCCGTGCGGCCACCATAGGCGGGTGGCTGAATCGGTAGCTAGGAATGGAGGGAGCGGCTGTAGGAATTGTCTGAGCGAGGCGGCTCTGGATCAGTGAGGAAGGAAAACGGCGTGGTTACGTGTTGAAAGGTGATGCCGAGTCTTGCTGGGTAACTCGGCGACGACACCTTCTGCAGCGCACTCACGGACGGTGCGCAGTGGCGCATGCTTCAGACCCTGACGAAGTAAGCGATGGCGACCACAGCGCCGCCGATGACAAGCAGGAGCCATGCGCTCGAGATCAGGTACGGAACGACCAGAAGCACCAACCCGCAAAGCAGAGGCACGACGGCGCGTTGCTTCCTTCCGTACATGAAGAGCCCCAGCCCGATCGAGCCAAAGAGAAGACCCAGAAACAGAGACGAAGCAGTTATCTCGGCCACGCGAGACGTTATCCCGCCGGTCAGGGGCGCGACGCTTTCATCGCGTCCGCTGCAACGGTTTGTTGGGTGTCAATTTGCGATACCGCCGCTCTGCAACCCACAGGCGTTGAGAATACGCGCGAGTGTTCGGGGTTGGTATAGCCTCGGTGCCGGAGGTTATGACCGTCGGTGAGCCGTCGCGCACTCCGATGGCTTGAGCACCGCGGCCGGCGACGTCAGTTCCAAGCGTGAGTCTACAGCCGCGGTTGCAAAGGCGACGTCGGAAAGAAGAAACCCCGGCAGGCGTCTTCTTATGGTGGAGAGCTGACCGGGGTTGGAGCGCCTCGTCCCCGTGACGCACGAGTCACCGTGTGCGTTTTGACGAGGATGATGTTGTTTGTTCTTATCGGGCCGGATTGTGCGGTGCATCCACAGGACACCGGCTGATCTGAATCAAATGCGCCGGTTATCGTATTTATGCCCGACGTGCGTGAGAGCACGCTGTCAACGGCCAAAAAAAGAACGCCCCAGCAGTCTCTTTCCCCGTGATTCGAGAGGCGGCCGGAGCGAATCGTATGTCAGCCAAAGAAGAAGCTGACCTGTTGTTATGTTCCCAATAACGGCCAGACAGTGCCGCACGTTGATGCACTCCCCGCTCTATTCGAGAGGAAGCAGGGAAGAATGCGACAATGTTCGAGTCGTCGGTCATCGGCCGAGTCCCGTCGCTTCTGCGAGAGGGGTGGCTTCGGATTGCTTGGAACGAGTCGCGCCGACATGCCGTATACGGGGCATTGTAGCCTTCCACCTGGTGCCCCCGCCGGGGATAGCACCGACATAGCACCAAACGTTTCCGAAATGCGACTATATAAGGCATCGATTCATTGGCGCCCCGAAGACGAATCGAACGTCCGACCTACCCCTTAGGAGGGGGTTGCTCTATCCACTGAGCTACCGGGGCGCGTCGCCGGATTTTACTTGGATTGAATATGCTCGCGACCATCGATCATATCGTTCTCACGACAGCCGATCTCGATCGCTGTCTCGAGTTCTACACGGGCGTCCTCGGCATGACGGTCGAGCGCTACGGCGCGCAGCGCATCGCGCTCAGATTCGGACCGCACAAGCTCAACGTGCATCCGCCGGGCTTCGATGCTTCGATCAAGGCCCGCGTTCCGACGCCGGGATCGCTCGACCTGTGTTTCCTCGCGGATCGACCGTTGAACGATGTAATCGCACATCTACGGACCTGCGGCGTCGCCATCGAGGAGGGCCCCTCGGTGCGTACGGGCGCCCGATTCGCGATCCGCTCGGTGTACATACGCGATCCGGACGGCAATCTGGTCGAGATTTCCGAGCCCGCTGATGTCGAGCGGGAGGCCGGCTGAGGCGTCTTATAATCGGCTGATGAGCACCCGCAAGACGCAACCGCCGCATCTCTTCGCCGAGCCCGACGGGGCGACGGAAGGACTGGCACAACGCTGGGAACGTCTGGCCGCCCGCTCGGATGAGACCGGTTTGGCGGAAGGCGCGCTCCTGATTGCGGCCGAGGAATACGACAACCTCGATGTCGGCGACTACCTCCGCCGTATCGACGCGATGGGCACTGCCTTGCGACAGCGGCTGCGCGAGGACATCAGCACCTCCGATGCGCTCGTTGCGCTCAACCGGTATGTATTCGAAGAGCTCGGCTTCAGCGGCAACGCGGAAGACTATTACGATCCGCGCAACAGCTATCTCAACGACGTCATCGACCGCAAGCTCGGCATTCCAATTACCTTGTCGGTTCTGTATATCGAGATCGGACGGCGGATCGGACTGCCGCTGCAGGGCGTGTCTTTCCCGTCGCATTTTCTGGTGACTTGCCCGATGCGCGGCGGCACGGTAGTGCTGGATGCGTTCGCGCGGGGTGCCTCGCTTGGCGTGGAGGATCTGCAGGAGCGCCTGCGACCGCTTGCGGCAGGACATGAGATCGATGAGCGCCTTCTACGGACTCTGCTTACTCCGGCTGCGCCGCGCGACATCTTCGCAAGGATGTTGCGGAACCTCCGTGCGATTCATCTGAAGCACAGCGATCACCTCAAGGCCCTGAGCGCTTCCAGCCGCATTCTCATGCTCTTTCCGCAGGCTGCCGATGAATACAGCCAGCGCGCGGAGCTGTACGTCGCACTGGAGTGTTTCCGTGCCGCGTTATCGGATTTCAAGCATTACCTGAGTCTGCAACCGAACGCGTCCGACGGCGAGCAGGTGCGGTCACGTATCGCTGAGCTCGAAGCGATCGTTGCGCGCTTGAACTGAGCGTGTTGGCAACGCCCCGTATCGGGGCAGTCATCGGTGGCGTGCCGGCGAAAACGTCCACGGCCTACGTGTTCCTCGTCTGTACGTCGCTGTTCTGGGCCGGCAACTGGGTTATCGCACGCGCGCTGCAGGGCCACATGTCGCCGGTTGCAATGGCTTTCTGGCGCTGGTTCGGCGCGCTGATGATCCTGACGCCGTTCGTGGCGAGACCGATCGCCGCTGAATGGCGGGTACTGCGGCGCTCCTGGCGTTTGCTCACGGTTCTCGCATTTCTGGGCGTCGGCGCGTTCAATACCCTCAGCTATACCGGCCTCAAGTACACGACCGCGACCAACGGGGTGCTCCTGAACTCTGTCATCCCGGTATTGATCATCACCATCGCCGTCGTGTTTCTGCGCGAGCGGCTGAATGCCTGGCAGTCGATCGGCATTCTCGTGTCTTTTACGGGCGTGCTGATGATCGTCGCGCAAGGCTCCATGGAAACGCTGCTGCGACTTCGGCTGAATTCGGGAGACCTGTGGGTGCTGGCGGCGATGCTGTGCTGGGCCACGTACACGATCTGCCTGCGCTGGCGTCCACCCGGACTCTCGTCGCGCGCGTTCACGGGAGCGGTGATCGCGATCGGGGTCATGTTGCTGCTTCCGTTGTTCCTCTGGGACTATCGCGCCGGAAGCAGGACGAACTGGGATGCGGCGACCCTTGGAGCAGTCGCCTATTTCGCGATCTTTCCGTCCGTGCTTGCCTATTTCTTCTGGAACGCGGCCGTCGCCCGTGTGGGGGCGGAGCGTGCCGGGACTTTCATCCATCTGATGCCCGTCTTCGGCGCGGCGCTCGCATCCGCTTTTCTCGGCGAAGCGCTGTTGTGGTATCACTTTGCGGGCGCTCTGCTCATCTTCTCGGGTATCTTCGCGGCTTCGCGTTCAGCCTAGACGACGAACCGACCCGATGACGCTCGAGATTCTCTCGCATGTACCGCAGGATGGCGGCTCGCGCCAGCCACTTCTCTTCGTTCACGGCGCGTACACCGGTGCGTGGTGCTGGGACGAGTACTTCCTGCCGTGGTTCAGCATGCGTGGTCATCCCGCGTGCGCCGTCAGCCTGCGCGGGCACGGCGCAAGCCCGTCAGGCGCAGCGCTGGATCTCGCGGGACTCGACGATTACGTGACCGATACATTGTCAGCGGCGGCAATGTTCGAGCAACGGCCGATTCTCATCGGCCATTCGATGGGCGCGCTCGTCGTCCAACGTGCCGCCCGCAAGTGCAACGCCGCGGCCCTGGTCCTGCTCGCTCCGGTGCCGCCGCACGGCCTTGCCTCGAGCGTCTGGAGTCTTGCAAGTCGTGACCCCGCGCTCTTCTTCGCGCTCAACGCGATGCAGATTGGCGGCGGCGTGACGAACGGGATGCGTTCAGTCCGCGATTACCTCTTTTCGCAAACGCTCAGCGAGCACGACGTCACCCGTTATCTCATGCGTCTGCAGCGCGAGTCGCAGCGGGCGTTATTCGAGCTCGCGTGGCCGCAGCATCTGTGGATTGCAAGCGCCGTCGGAATTCCGACTCTGGTTCTCGGCGCCGAAGGCGATGCGTTCTTCACCCGCGCGATGATCGAGGAGACGGCGTGGATGCATCGCGTCAGCCCCACTTTCTTTCCGGACATGGCGCACGTCATGATGCTCGAGCCGGGATGGCGCAACGTCGCGGAACGGATCGCAGCGTGGCTGGAGAAAGTGGCGCCGGCAACGGCTATGTAGAAATGCGGCTACGCCGGACGGTCGTGCGCACGTCACCCAACGGTTTCGATGCGGCGGTTCAGGAGCCGTTGAGTGTCTGGCGAGGAACGCTCGTCGGCTGCACGTAGCGCCAGAACCGGACAAGGCCCGACGCGGTCGAACCGGTGCTCTGAGTCGTCGGAGCCGAGGTGCGAGTTTGCTCAGACGCGCTTTGCGCTTCGCAATCGAGCTCGGCGGCCGCCGAGCTCAATGGCATGGCCGACTCGGTGGAAACCTGCGGCTCCTCTCGCGGCGCCTGCGGCAGAGCCGCCGTCGCCTCCGGTGCGGACGGCGCGCGCTGTGATTCTGTGATTTCGGCCTTTGCGGCGCTGGCGCGTTCGATACCAGCGATTAGCGCGGCACTCGGGACAGTCGGGCCGGCTGCCCCCTTCTGCGGTGTCTTGGACGGCGCGTCATCGTCCTTTTCGGGCGGTGGTGCGCCGTCGAAGATCAGGTTGCGGCGCCGCTGCAGATAGGCATCCCGCAGGAACTGGTAGCGATCGAGGGCGGCCGTGTCGAAAATGTTACTCGCGTCCAGCAACTCCGTGCGCGTGCTCACGACGCGCGTGCCGTACAGCCCATACTGAACGCCGGTTGGATTCACGTAAAACAGGACATTCGTGAAAAGGTCGCCGACGCGTCCGACGACGTCGCGGCCGTTGCTCGGTCCGAAAAAGGGCAGCATGATGAACGGACCATCCCGCATTCCCCAGACTCCCAGCGTCTGGCCGAAATCCTCATCGTGCTTCGCGATGCCGGCGTCCGACGCGACATCTATCAGACCGAGCAGGCCGATCGAAGAATTGATCAGGACGCGCGAAAAATCATCGAGCGCCAGCGTGAACTTCCCCTGCAACGTATTGTTTACCAGCACGACGATGTCGTTGAGGTTCGAGAAGAAATTACTGACACCCGTGCGCACCGGCGAGGGCAGAACCTGGCGATAACCCTGGGCGACGGGCTTGAGGAGGTACTTATCCAGGTTCTCGTTGAACTGGTATACGCCGCGGTTGAAAGGCTCGAACGGGTCTCGCGGATCCGTACCGGTGGCGCAACCGGCCAGGCATGTCAGAACCAGCACGATCGAAGCGGATCGTAACGTCGCTCGCCGAAAAACGATGGACATGATGTCTTCCCTGATCATCTTGGTATTGGCTCACCGCTCGGCGCGAGGAGGTTTCTCCATTATATCAACCGTTTCCCTCGAGAGGTAAAATGCCCCGCATGGGTGCGCTGTCGCGCCGCGGGCGGTTTTGACGGATCTGCCCTGGATTCGGCCGATGCTCATGCGAAACGAGCTGCAGGATGCCCGTTTGCTATACTGAAAAGACGACGGCGGCTTCGCCGTTTTTCTCCTCTTATCCGGCAGGAAGACAGCCATGCAACAGAAAGTTAAGCCCGCGGTGCAGTTGAAGGACATGAACCTGTTCCGGCAGCAGTGCTATATCGATGGCGCATGGGTCGATGCAGACGACAAGGCGACTCTCGCTGTTTACAACCCGGCGGATGGCCAGCAGATCGGGACTGTGCCCCGCATGGGCAAAGCCGAAACGCGCCGCGCCATCGAGACCGCGCACGCGGCATGGCCGGCGTGGCGCGCCAAGACAGCGAAGGAGCGCTCGGCGATCCTGCGCAAATGGTTCGATCTCATGATGGCGAACCAGGAAGATCTCGCGACGCTGATGACGATCGAGCAGGGCAAGCCACTCGCCGAATCGCGTGGCGAGATCGCTTACGGCGCATCGTTCATCGAGTGGTTCGCTGAAGAAGCGAAGCGCGTCTACGGAGATACGATCCCTGCGCAGTCACCCGACCGGCGCATCGTCGTCATCAAGCAGCCGATCGGCGTGTGCGCTGCGGTGACGCCATGGAATTTCCCGAACGCGATGATCACGCGCAAGGCCGGCCCGGCGCTCGCCGCCGGCTGCACGATGGTCATCAAGCCCGCGTCGATGACGCCGTATTCGGCGCTCGCCTTGTGTGAGCTCGCCGAGCGTGCGGGTATCCCGAAGGGCGTGCTGTCGGTCGTGACCGGATCCGCAGGGCCGATCGGAGAAGAGCTCACGACGAATCCGCTGGTGCGCAAGTTCACGTTCACCGGCTCGACCGAGATCGGCAAGCAGCTGATGGCGCAGTGCGCGAGCACCGTCAAGAAAGTCTCGCTGGAGCTCGGCGGCAATGCGCCGTTCATCGTGTTCGACGACGCCGATCTCGATTCGGCGGTGGAAGGCGCGACTCGCGTCCAAGTTCCGCAACACGGGTCAGACCTGTGTGTGCGCGAACCGGCTGTTCGTGCAGGATGGCGTCTACGACGCGTTCGCGAAGAAATTCGCGCAGAAGGTGGGCGAGCTCAAGGTCGGTAACGGTCTCGAAGAAGGCGTGGCGCAGGGTCCGCTGATCGATATGAAAGCGGTCGAAAAGGTGGAAGAGCACATCACCGACGCGCTGAACCATGGTGCACGCGTCATAACGGGCGGCAAGCGCCACGAGAAGGGCGGACAGTATCTTCTACCCGACGGTGCTCGCCGACGTGAAGACCGACATGAAAATCACGCACGAGGAGACGTTCGGCCCGGTCGCGCCGCTTTACCGCTTCAAGACGGAGCAGGAGCTCATCAGCGCTCGCCAACGACACGGAATACGGCCTGGCGGCGTACTTCTACAGCCGCGACATCGGGCGCATCTGGCGCGTGGCGGAAGGAATCGAGTCCGGCATCGTCGGCATCAACGTCGGCATCATCTCGACCGAAGTAGCGCCATTCGGCGGCGTCAAGGAATCCGGCATCGGCCGCGAGGGCTCGAAGTACGGCATGGAGGAGTTTCTCGAAGTGAAGTACCTCTGTCTCGGAGACATAACCAAGTAACCGGGGCGACGCGACCTAGCAGCCAAGTGCGCATGACCGATGATCGGATCGACCTGATGGTTGGCTGGTCACTCGTGATCGGTCATGCGCCGCTGGTCGCCGCTCACGGGTCACCGGTCACTCTTCTGTGATTCATCTCCTCGGACTCGATCACATTGTGCTACGCGTGCAGGACGCGCCGCGCATGACTCGCTTCTACTGCGACGTACTGGGCTGCCTGCTCGAACGCGCGCGTCAGGACATCGGCCTCATTCAGTTGCGTGCCGGCCAATCGCTGATCGATCTCGTGCCGATCGACGGCGAGCTCGGGAAGAAAGGCGGGGCGGCGCCGGGACGCGAAGGTCGCAACGTCGATCATTTCTGCCTCCGCGTCGAACCGTTCGATCAGCTTGCGGTGATCGCGCATCTGATCAAGCATGGAGTCGTTCCGGGCGAGACGCGGCAGCGCTATGGAGCCGATGGATATGGCCCGTCGATCTATATTACCGACCCGGAAGGCAATGTCGTCGAGTTGAAGGGCCCACCTAGTTAGAACCACCCTTGTATCGGTGAGCGGCGCGCCTGGGACAGGCTGTCGCCGCGAACGAAGCCCTCAAGCGCTAGTTAGAACTCACGTCCGATCCTGCGAGACTTGAGAAGACGGAAAGCGGCGCGCATCGGACAGTCTGTCGCCGCGAACCCAAAGGCCGGCCTCGCACTGTGGCTGACTCACCCGATCTGTTCCGCGACATGCTTGGCAAACGCCTTCGTCCCGAGCGTGCCGCCCAGGTCCGGCGTGCGCGTTGCGGGTGACTGCAGGGCACGATCGATCGTGGATTCGATTGCGCGCGCAGCCTCGTCGAATTCGCTCTTCTTGTGGCGCTCGGCCAGCCAGCCGAGCAGCATGGCGGCCGAAAGAAGCAGGGATGTCGGATTCGCTTTGTCCTGACCTGCTATGTCAGGCGCCGAGCCGTGCTGTGCCTGCGCGCAGCACGCGTCGTCACCGGCCATCACCGAGCCAGCGAGACCGAGGCTGCCGGAAATTTCCGATGCTTCGTCCGACAGGATGTCTCCGAACATGTTGCCGGTGACGATGCAGTCGAATTGCGACGGATCGCGCACGAGCAGGGCCGCCATGGCATCGACGATCTTCTCGTCGAGCTGAACGTCCGGAAACGCCTGAGCGACCTTACGCACTTCGCGGAGAAAGAGTCCGTCCGAGATATGCAGCACGTTCGCCTTATGCACGGCCGTCACTTTCTTGCGGCGCTTCCTTGCCCATTCGAACGCAACGCGTGAAATGCGGTGACATTGCCGCGCCGTGACTTTGCGCACCGCGAGCGCAACGTCTTCGGTCGGCATGAACTCGCCGCGGCCGCTGAACATGTTGCGATCCGCGTAAAAGCCTTCGGTGCACTCGCGGAAAATGACGAGATCCACGGGCTTCCCGGTAAGCCCGACGCCCATGCGCGACTTCGCGGGCCTGATATTCGCGAACAGATCGAGCTTCACGCGAAACTCGCCCGACGGATTGATGCCGCCCTGCTCGCGTGGCGGATACTGAAGGTGATCGACGGGCCCGAGGATGATGCCGGGCGCGTTGCGTGCGGCCTCCATAACGTCGTCCGGCAGGGTTGAGCCACGCTTCTTCAGCGCCGTGAGCCCCATCTCCTGCATGTCCCACTCGAGACCCAGCTGGTACTTCTGATTGACGCGATCGAGCACCGCGAGTGTGGCCGAGGTGATTTCCGGCCCGATACCGTCGCCCGGCAGAACAAGAATTTTCATGACGACAACGCCTCCCGAAATGGCACAGAGCCGCGCCGCCCATCCGCGGCGCGTGATGCTTTCATTCTTCGAGCGTGAAGCCGACCTTGATCGTGACCTGCCAATGGGCCACTTTGCCGTCTTCGATGTGACCGCGTGTTTCGATCACGTTGAACCAGTGCATGTTGCGGATCGTCTTCGATGCGCGTGTGATCGCCGTCTGGACTGCGTCCTCGATGCTGCTCGTGGACGAGCCGGTGAGCTCGAGGTGCTTGTAGACATGATCTGACATGAATGGTCCTTTCGAGAGCGCCATGTTTATTCAACCTTGATGTTCGACTTGACGATGATCGGGGTCCACTTCTTCTGTTCGGCCTGAATGAAATGGCCGAAGTCGGCGGGCGTGCTGGGTGCCGGCTCGATACCGTTGTCCCGCAGGAACGAGACCACTTCGGGCGCCTTCAAGGCGTTGTTGATCTCGTGGTTCAGACGCTCAATCACCGCTGCCGGCGTGGCGGCGGGGGCGAGCATGCCGTACCAGTTCGTCGCGGCATAGCCTTTCACGCCTGACTCATCCACCGTCGGCACATTCGGAAGCGCATCCGAACGTTTTGCGCCGGTCACCGCGATCGGTCGTATCCGCCCGGAGCGCACGTGCGGAACGGCTGTCGAGATCACGGCGAAGAACGATGGCACTTGCCCGCCTATCAGGTCGGTGACCGCGGGGCCACCGCCTTTGTAGGGCACGTGTGTCATGTGCACGCCGGTCATCGATTCGAGAAGCACGGCTGCGAGGTGGCCGGGACTGCCGTTACCGGAGCTCGCGTACAGCATCTCGCCGGGTTTGGCTTTCGCCAATGCGAGATAGTCCTTCAACGACTTCGCCGGCAGGGAGGGCGTGACGACGATGATGTTCTGCAGCGACACGACCGAACCTATCGGTGCGAAGTCCTTCTGCACGTTGTAAGGCACTTTCGTGATCGCAGGGCTGATGACGAGTGTGCCGATATGTCCGAACCCGATCGTGTGACCGTCCGGCTCGGCGCGCATGATGATCTCGTTCGAGATGACGCCATTCGCACCCGGCCGGTTGTCGACGATGACCTGGCGGCCCAGGTTCTGACTCATCTTCGGCGCGATCTGACGTGCGACGAGATCGGTCGCGCCACCGGGCGGGAAGCCGACGATGAGCCGCACCGGCTTGCTCGGCGCCCACTCCGCAGAATGAGCGGTGACGGACATGAGGAGCACGCACGCCATGGATGACATGCGCAGGGACACGCGAGATGAAAGAGGCTGAGTCATGCGATCACTTGACGGTCATTCCGGTTTTGCGCCCGAAGCCTTGACGACCTTCGCCCATTTCCCGGTCTCCGATTTGATGTACGCGCCGAACGCTTCGGGTGTGCTGGGCGCCGGGTCGAGCCCCTGCTTGAACAGCAGCTCGCTCACGTCCGGCAGCTTGAGAACGGCCGTGAATTCACGGTTGAGTCGATCGATGATGGGCCGTGGCGTCTTTGCCGGCACGACAACGCCATACCAGTTATTGGCCTCGAACCCCTTGAGACCGGACTCCGAAATCGTCGGGATATCCGGAACGACTTTGGAACGATTGGCCGTTGTCACGGCGAGTGCGCGGATCTTGCCGGACTGGATGTGCGGAATCGCGCTTGCCGCAGTGGCGAAAATCAGATTGATCTGCCCGCCGAGTAGATCTGTCATCGCCGGGCCGCCGCCCTTGTAAGGAACGTGCGTGATCTTCGTGCCCGCCATCACGTTGAAGAGCTCGAGCGCGAGATGACCGGCCCCGCCGATGCCGGACGAGCCGCCGTTCAGGGATTTTGTTTTAGCGAGCGCGATCAGCTCTTTCACATTCTTCGCCGGCAGCGACGGATGCACGACCAGTATGTTGGTCGAGTCCACTGCACGCGTGACGGGCGCGAGATCCGTGAGCGGATCGAATGGCAGGTTCCCGTAAAGGCTCGGATTGATCGAGAGCGCGGCGATCGTCCCCATCAGGATCGTGTAGCCGTCCGCCGGTGATTTCACCGTGAGCTCGGTCGCGATGTTTCCGGCCGCTCCGGGCCGGTTGTCGACGATGACCTGCTGACCGAGACGTTCGCCGAGCTTCGGCGTGAGCGCACGCGCAGTCGTGTCGGTGCCGCCGCCGGGCGCGAATCCGACCAGCATGCGAATCGGTTTGGTGGGGTACTCGCCGTCTGCGGCTCGAACGGTTGCAGACGCGCTCGCAAGCAGGGCGACGAACGCGGTCGTCACGGGTTTCCAGGCAGGCATGGGTCTCTCCTCGGGTTGTTATCAAACAGCCTTGGCCGTTTCGGCCTCGGGTATAGCCATTCGCGCCGCGGCGAGTGTTGCCGCCAGACGCAGCGCATGTTCCATCGCCCCCGGATCGGCACACCCCTGCCCGACGATATCGAACGCGGTCCCGTGAGCGGGCGTAGTGAATACGGTTTTCAGTCCGGCCGTCACGGTCACACCCTTGTTGAAGCCGAGCAGCTTGGTCGCGATCTGACCCTGGTCGTGATACATCATGACGACGCCGTCGAACTCGCCGCGAAGCGCCTTGATGAAGATCACGTCGGACGAGATCGGACCGGTGCAGTCGATGCCATCCCCACGCAGTTTCTCGACCGTGGGGCGGATGATCCGGATTTCCTCGTCGCCGAACAATCCGTTCTCGCCGCTGTGCGGGTTCAGAGCCGCTATGCCGATCCGTGGCTGCGCCTGCCCCGTCGCCTGCAATGTCTGCTTCGCGAGATGGACCGCGGCAGTGATGCGTTCGGGCGTGATGAGATCGAGCGCCGCACGCAGCGAAACATGCGAGGTGACTCGGAACGTGCTGAACTCCTTGATCACGTTCATCTCGCCGAAGAAGCCGCTATGCCCGGTGAGATGCGCGAACATCTGGTGTTCGTCCAGAAACTTCCAGCCGCCCTGGTGCAGGGCGCCTTTGTTGAGCGGCGCGAAGGTCACGCCATCCAGCTTTCCTGCGAGCGCCCATTCGATCATCTGCTTGAGCGTGTCGCCGGTAACGCGTCCGGAGTCGGGCGACACCGCGCCGCGTCTGAAACGCGCCGGGTCGAGATTGCCGAGGTCGACCAGGGCGATATCGTCGCGCGGGAAGCGCACCCGGTCGATGCTTTCGTAGGTGCTGTAAGGCAGAGCCACGCCGGCATCCCGGATGCCGAGCTCCAGCACGCGTGCGTCACCGGTCACGACGATGTTAGCGACATCGCGGAGCTTGCCCGAGGCGAGCACTTTCGCTGCGATTTCGGGGCCGATGCCGGTCACGTCGCCGAGCATCAGGCCGATGGTAGGAAGTCTCGCCATTCGTTATCCCGGAGAAAGTCGAAAAGTGGAAAGAGTGGTGAGCGACCGGTCGGGTCATCGCACCGCCGGCAACATTCAGGCCTGACCGCGTGTCTCGCTTGTCACTTCTTGCCCTTTTTGCGCGCACGAGTTGCCGTCGTGCGGCGCGCGGGCGTCGCCGTCTTGCCTCGTGTGCTTTCGATGGCGAGCAGTCGCGTCAGCTCGCGGATGCTCTTCAGCCGCGACAGATCGAACACGCGCTCCACGACCTTTTGCGCATTCGCCTTCGGCAGGCCGCCCCACGCGGCACATTCGTGAAACTTGTCCGCGAGCTCCTGATCGCTGATCGGATTCGTCGGACTTCCTTTCCCGAAGTCGGCGTGTCCGCTCACGGTCCGACCGTCGACGAGATCGACCTCGATGATCGTGGTCATCTTCTCATAGCCGGCCGCTTCGGCTTCGGGGTGCACGCCGAATTCGATCTTCTCGATCATCCTGCGCACGTCGCGACGGTTCACGACTTCGTCCGTGAACTCGGCGAGCCCGGCCTTTCGTTCTAGCAGCAGGATCGCCATGCAGAACTCCATGCTGAACTTGGCCTGCAGCTCGTTCTGCGGCCGGTGATGGATGAGCGCGTTGGGCATGTGACGATTGGTTCCCACACGGACTTTAACGACATCAGCCGGCTTGATGTCATGTGTCCGGATGAGCTCGAGCATGAGGCCCATGCCCGGGTGGGTCAGCGAACCGCTCGGATGCGGCTTTATGGAAACGCCGGGAAACGCGAACGTCCATGGATTTCCGAGCTTGCCCTGGATCGCGGAGGCATCGTAGCCGCCGCCGGCCGCTTTGAAGAAGCCGCGGGCCGCTTCGAGCACGACCGGTGTGGCTGTCCAGCCGAGCGCCGCGAATTCGGCTGCCACGATTCCCGACTCGGCCGAACGGCCGGCGTGGAAGGGTTTCGTCATGGTGCCGAAGTTTTCGCGCAGTCCCGCCGCTTCGCTCGCGGCGATGCCGAGCGCGCGACGGGTCTGTTCGACGCTGAGGCCCATCAGTCGCGCGGCGCCCGCCGCTGCCCCGAGCGTGCCCATCGTGGCCGTGGAGTGAAAACCATGGTCGTAGTGTCGCGGATCGATCGCTTCGGCGATCTTGGTCTCGACTTCCACGCCGATCTGATAGGCGGTCAGCACGTCCAGTCCCGAGCGGTTGTCACGTTCGCCCAGTGCGAGCACCGGCGGCAGCGCCGGCGCCGTCGGATGCGTGAGCAGGCCGTAGACGCGGTCCTGCGCCACCGCAAGCTGCGTGTCGTCGTAGTCGTCAGCGTGGATGCCGATGGCGTTCGCGAACGCGGCGAAACGCGCCGGCACCTTCATGTCCGTCCCGATAACGGTACAGCCCTTTGCGGAGGAGCAGCCGAGGCCCTTCAGGTAGGCACGCACGAGACGTCCCGATTCAGCTGCATTACCCGCCAGCGCGAGACCGAGCCCGTCGAGAATCGATCGCTGGCCGAGGTGCATGACGTCGTCGGGTATGCGCCTCGGGCTCGTGTTGACGATGAATTGAGCCACGTACGCGGTGAGCGACGATTCCCTGCGCATGTTTCCTCGTGCACTGCAAAAACGGTATTGGTTAATACCACAGCGCATCACTTACAGCCAACCCGCTGCGCCGCGCTGCCCCTTCGTAAAAGGGTGCATGGCCGCGCTAAAATAGGGACCGATCCCTGTTCCACACTTCATCCCCGGAGTTCACGTTGGCGCATACGCTCGCCGAAAAAATCCTCGGTGCTCACGCCGATCGGCCCGTCACGGCGGGCGAGGTGATTGTTGCGCGCGTGGATTTCGCCATGATGCACGACGCCCGGGCGGCCAACGCCCTCGAGCAACTGCAGAAGCTGGGTGCGATGAAACTGCCGCACGCGGCGCGGACGGCGCTCGTGCTCGACCACTATTCGCCGCCGCCGACGCCGGAAGCAGCGAACACGCATATCGCAATGCGGCGCTTCGCCGATGCGTATGGCGCCGTGCTCTACGACGTGGGCGACGGCATCTGCCACCAGGTGATGCCTGAAGGCGGACATCTCACGTGCGGCGATCTCGTCGTCGGCACCGACACGCACTCCACGACGTACGGCGCGTTCAATGCGTTCGGCACCGGTGTCGAAGGCACCGATCTCGCGGCAGTGATGATGACAGGCAAGTTGTGGTTTCGGGTCCCGGAGTCGATTCGCGTGGAGCTTCAGGGACGGCTGCAACCCGGCGTGTGGGCGAAGGATGTAACGCTGGCGATGCTCGGCCGCTTCGGCGCCGAAGGCGCGAATTACAAGGCGGTCGAGTACTGTGGCGAGGCGGTTGCCGCGATGGACATCGACGATCGCATGACGCTCGCCAACCATGCCGCGGAACTCGGCGCGAAGGCGGCGCTGCTCGAAGCGGATGACAAGACGTTGGCGTGGCTGCGAAGCCATGGAGCGCAGGAGCCGAAACCGGTGCAGGCGGATCCCGATGCGGTGTACGCAGAGCGCATCGACATCGACGCTGCCGCGCTCGCACCGCAGGTCGCGCGCAGGCACGAGATCGACGACGTGGTGCCCGTGCCGGACGTCGCCGGGCAGCGGATCGATATTGCTCTCATCGGAACGTGTACGAACGGCCGACTCGACGATCTGCGTCAGGCAGCGGCGATACTGAAGGGCCGGCGTATCGCGCGAGGGGTGCGCATGATCGTCACGCCCGCTTCGCGGCAGGTGTATCTCGCGGCGTTGCGTGAGGGCATCGTCGAAGCGCTCACGGCCGCAGGCGCTTCGGTCGAAGCGGCCGGGTGCGGCACTTGCGTCAACATCACGGGTCACCTGATTGCGGGAGATGGTCAGGTGGTGATTTCCAGCGCCAATCGCAATTTCAAAGGCCGACTCGGTAATCCCGATGCCGAAATCTGGATCGGATCGGCCGCGACGGTTGCGGCGTCTGCACTGACCGGCCGGCTCACGGATGCGCGCGACGTGCACGGCGGTCGCTGGCGCGCCGCGGCTTGAGTGACCTCGGCATGATCACTGCGAACGCCCGTTTGCTGCCTGCGGAGATCAACACAGACGTTCATTGTTCGGCGAAATACATGCCGGGCAAAGATGCTGCTTACGTCGCGCAGCACGCTTTCGACCAGGTTGCACCCGGTTTCGTGAGCCGATTCCGGAAGGGCGACATCATCGTGGCGGGCGGCAACTTCGGAATCAATTCGTCACGCGAGCAGGCCGTGCGTGTACTGCATCTGCTTGGCGTCGCCGCCGTAGTAGCGCCGGCGTTCGGCCGCCAGTTCTTCCGCAATGCCATCAACAACGGGCTGCCCGTCGTGGAGGCCGACATCGCCGGCATCGAAGACGGTGACGTGCTCGAAATCGACTTTACGGCAGGTCGTCTGCGCGTGCCGCAACACGATCTCGAGCGCACGTTCGCGCCGTTGCCGCAGGAGATCCAGGCGATGCTCTCCGCCGGCGGGCTGATTCCATTTCTGAAGCGTCACCCTGACTGGCGCATCTCGCGCGAGCCGGGTGACCTGTGACGGGTGACCATGACCGCGACGACACCACGCCAGCGCCTGCGCCTGCGTCTCACCGAAGGACCGATGATCGTCGCGCCCGGCATCTACGACGCGTACGGTGCGCGCTTCGTCGAGCAGGCTGGATTCGAGGCGGTTTACATGACGGGGAACGGCGTCTCGGCCAGTCTCCTCGGACGTCCCGACGTGGGACTCGTCGATCTGACGCTCTTTGCGGCGCATGCGCACCGCGCTGCCGCCTGCGTGGACATTCCGCTCGTTTGCGATGCCGATACGGGCTACGGAAATGCGGTCAACGTTCAGCACACGGTGCGCGAGTTCGAGGCAGCCGGTGTTGCCGCGATACACCTCGAAGACCAGGTCCTGCCCAAACGCTGCGGCCACCTGCCTGGATCGCGGCCGGTGGTCGAGATGGCCGAACACGTCGGCAAGATCGAGGCGGCGATTGCGGCGCGCCGTGATTCCGACTTCATCATCATCGCCCGCACCGATGCCGCGGCCGGACACGGCATCCACGAAGCAATCCGGCGCGGCAAGGCTTATCGTGCCGCCGGCGCCGATGTCGTGTTCGTCGAGCTCAAGAGCAGTCCCGACATTCTCGACCGACTGAAGCGCGTGACGGGCGAGATCGATGCGCCGTGCCTCATGAACGTCGAGGAGGCCGGCAACATAGGCGACCTTACGGCCGAGCAACTCGATGCGCTCGGCTTCCGGATCGCAATCTATCCCGGGCTTGCGCGTAACGCGGCCGGGTATGGCATACGCGAAGCGCTGCGTGCGCTCAAACGCGACGGCAGCACGAAGCAGGCGCGTGAACGCATGCTGACGTTCAGCGAATACAACGAAGCGCTGAAGCTATCGGACGTCGAAGACTGGGAGAAGCGCTTCCTGATGCGCGAGTGATGGCCGTGCGATTTGCCGAGCACGGGGCGTCGTTTCTGCGCCCTGACCCTCGTACACTCGGACGTGAGTTCTAACCTAAGGAGCGCTGGAATGTTTCGTTCGCGGCGACAGCCTGTCCCAGGCGCGCCGCTCACCGGAACGTTGTACTAAACTATATACGTGGATACCACCCGCACTCTCGCCCGCTTCGTCATCGAGCATCAGTCGTCGCAACTGCCGCAGAACGTCAGACACGATGCGGTACGGTCCTTCCTGAACTGGATGGGCTGTGCCGTCGGCGCGAGCCGACACGAAACGACTGAACGCGCGCTCGCCGCACTGGCGCCGTTTTCCGGGCCGCCCGAGGCGACGGTGCTGGGCCGCACGGAACGCCTGGATATCATGCACGCCGCGCTGATCAACGGGATCGCCTCCCATACGTTCGACTTCGACGACACGCACCTGAAGACGGTCATCCATCCGAGCGGGCCCGTTGCGTCGGCGGTTCTCGCGCTCGCGGAGCGTCTGCCGGTCTCCGGCGAAGCGTTCCTGCATGCATTCATTCTCGGCGTCGAAGTGGAGTGCCGCATCGGCAACGCCGTCTATCCCGAGCACTACGACGTGGGCTGGCACATCACGGGCACGGCGGGTGTGTTCGGGGCTGCCGCCGCAACGGGTCGGCTGCTCGGTCTCACCGAACAGCAGATGGTCTGGGCGCTTGGCCTGGCCGCCACGCAGGCGAGCGGTCTGCGTGAGATGTTCGGCACCATGAGTAAACCGTTCCACCCCGGAAACGCGGCCCGCAACGGGCTTCTTGCGGCACTGCTCGCGCAGCGGGATTTCACGAGCTCCGATCAGGGCATCGAAGCGAAGCGCGGCTTCGCGAACGTGCTATCGACGCGCTTCAAGCCGGAGGAGATCACTGAACGGCTGGGGGAGACGTGGGAAATCTCGCTCAACACCTTCAAGCCGTTCGCCTGCGGCATCGTGATCCATCCCATCATCGATGCGTGCATTCAGCTTCGCAACTCGCCGGGATTCGATGTCGAGGCAGTCGAGGCCGTCGAGGCGAAAGTACATCCGCTCGTGCTCGAGCTCACCGGGAAGAAAACGCCGACTGCCGGACTCGAAGGCAAGTTCAGCGTCTATCATTCCGCCGCGGTGGCCCTCCTTCACGGCGCCGCGGGTGAAGCCGAGTACAGCGACACGTGCGTGCGCGACACGCGCGTGATCGCGCTGCGGGATCGCGTGTCGGCGCAGGTCGAGGCGGGACTCCATGAGGACCAGGCGCGCGTCTCCATTCGAATGCGGGGCGGCGCAAGGATCGAAACCTTCGTGGAGCATGCGATCGGCAGCCTGGAGCGCCCGATGAGTGACGCGGATCTGGAACAGAAATTCCGGGGGCTTGCGGCCGGTGTGTTGCCCGACCGGCAGATCGAGCAATTGATCAGGTTCTGCTGGGACATCGGCACGCTCGACAATGCCGCCGATGTTGCGTTCGCCTCGGTGCCTCAGCGCGCCTGACTGACGGCAGCAGCGACCCTCGTCCGGTAGCGGACGAACATGAGCAGGAGAACGAGCCCGCCTGTGCCCCACGCGGCTACCGGCAGCCAGGTGAGCAGCGGCGCGTACTCCGGATCCTTCAGAAGCTCTGTTGCGACGATCGCAAGGCGGGCAAAGGACGCGACCGCCAGGAGCGCGAAGACGCTGCCCGTGAGCTTGCCTTCGCGGCCGACGTGGCCGATCGCGATCGCGGCGGAGACCGCGCTGGTGAGGACCAGGCCCCATCCCGCACCGGCCAGTAACTGCATCGTGAGCAGCATCGTGACGGTGTCCGCAGTCGCGGCGCCCCAGGCCGCGAATGCCGCTACGATGCCGCCGGTTCCAGCAACAGCGATCCCTCCGAGTCGCTCCGTCGCTTTACCCGCAGGCAGCATGATCAGGCTGAAGCCGATCCAGAATACCGGCATCGCACGCTCGACCTGTGGCGGCGCGAGGAAGTGCGAGTAAAGCGGCGCGCTGTTAAGCGAGAAATGAACCTGGAAACCGATCGCCAAGAGCAGGATCGCCGCGAGAAATACTGCTGGCGATTGTCCCGACTCCGGTCCTTGCGCATCGAGGCTGCCGGGCGCGGCTTCGCCGCTCTTCGCGAGCGTCTGTTCGGCCCAGATGATGCCGAGCGTGGCGAGCACCAGCGCAAGACTCGACAGCGCGAACGGTAGGCGCGGATCCATGCCGCGCAATACGAGCGTCAGATACGGCCCCGCCGCACCGGCCACACCCAGTCCCAGGACTGATAACGCCGCCAGCCACGGAACCTGCGATCGCGGCGCATGCCTGCCGAGCAACACCATCGGCGGCGCGCGCAGGACGGAGGAAGTGGCGGCCCACAATACGAGCACGGTGACGAAAAAGATCAGAGAGCTCTGCGCCGCAACGAACGGTATCAGGAGAAAAGCGAGGCAGGATGCGATGGTCACCGCGAGCACGATGTGGCCAACCCTGCCCAGCACGTTCGCAGCGCGGTCCGCGGCGACGCCCATCGTGTAGTCCATCGCGACGAAAACGAGCTGGTCCAGCATCAGTATGTAAGGGACGTACGCCTTCGGAATGCCGACCTGCGCCGCCAATCGCGGCAGGAAGATGACGTAAACGGTCCACGTCAGTGTGAACAGGAACTGAACGAGGCCGAAGTAGACGCCTACACGATGCGGGGTATGTCCCATGGGCATAACTTTGCATGGTTACTGCGGGATGATGCAACAGGAGACTGCGGCGGCCGCTCGCTTGACGCAGCGTGTGAATTTTCCATCAAGCGCCGCTTTTAAATCAGCCGGAACGGTTGAACCGCGGGAGACAGGCGGCGTAAACTCGCTGCGACTCGCGTTGCGCGGCGCCGCAACCATTTCAAGGAGAACGTACGTGCGAGGAAGCAAAGTCATTGCTTGCGCGATGCTGATCGTGCTCAGCACCTCCCCCCTCTTCGCAGCAGAGAAAAAGCGGCCCCCCGCCAAGCGCGAAATGCTGGCCTGCCGCCTCGGCACCGAGGATCGTCACGCGCGCATCGCGGTCGTGCTGGTGGGCGGAAAGATGAACGAGTTCGCCTATTACAGTAAATGGAAGCCGCGCACATGCTCCATTTACCTGCAGCGCAACGATGCCCACAGCAGATGGAAGGACAGCGGCGCCATCACGACGGTCAGCCTCGAGAAGGGCGCGTTCCTGATCGAGCACAAGCCCGGCGTCTACCACCTCATCTTCCGGGACGTCGATCGCGAGCGTTACTGCGGGATGGACGGCACGATCAACGGCAGCCTCACGATCCGCAAAGGTAACCAATCCTGCCAGCTCGAAGGCATCATGGAAGAAGGCACGCCGCTCGGTCAGGCTTACGTTCAGATGCAGGAGCCGCCCGCGCTGCTGCAGGAAGCCGAAGCGGCTGCCGCAGCAGGATCTCAGCCGGATAACACGCCAGGCGGCCAGACTGCCCAGGCACCCGCCGATTGCGCGGCGCAGTCTCAGGGCTGCTAGGACACGAGCTTCAATCCAGCAATCCCGACGACGATCAGGCCGATACAGGCGAGGCGCGCCGCAGTCGCCGGCTCGCCAAAAAGGATGATGCCGAGAATGGCGGTGCCAATCGACCCGATGCCGGTCCACACGGCATAGCCGGTTCCCACCGGAATCGTGCGTAGCGCAAGCGCAAGGAACCAGACGCTCGCAAGCATCGCGGCGATCGTGACCACGCTCGGCACGAGACGACTGAAACCCGCCGCGTATTTGAGCCCGATCGCCCAGACGATCTCGAGCACGCCCGCGACCACCAGGTAGGACCACGCCAGCCAGCCGGGCATCACGCGATGGCCTCGCGGTCGATACCGAACTCTCTCGCGACGCCGGGCGTCGATCCTCCGCTCAGGTCGGCTTTCGCGGCAGGCTCCACGAAGATCTCCTTACCGCGCATCCGTGATCTCGAGAGCGAGGCTCTCCTGTTGCGGTTCGGCACCGCAAAGCAATACGATTCGTCGTTTGCTTCCGGATCGCTCGACCGATCGATTACGCGCACGCCTCCGAGCGATAACGCCATGGTGCTCTCTCCAGGTCGAAAGCGGCGAATTTTAGCCGCTCCTGGCCATTGGCTGACCGTGCATGCGCTCGAGTTAGCCTGATAACTACGTAGAGTCACGAGGAGAAGAAAGATGAAGGTAACGCGACTTGCCGCGGCGGTGGCAGTGCTGATCATCGCGTGCAGTCATGGGCAGGGGCAGGCCCAGTCGTATCCCGCGAAGCCGGTGCGCGTCGTCATTCCGTGGCCGCCCGGCGGATCGAACGACATCGTCGGGCGTATCGTCGCGCAGAAGCTGAGCGAGCTGACCGGCCAGCAGTTCGTGATCGACAATCGCGGCGGGGCTGCCGGCACCATTGGCTCCGACCTCGTGGCCAAGAGCCCGCCCGACGGCTACACCATCATGATTCATTCGGCGACACACGTCGCGAACCCGCATCTCTACGGGAAACTGCCATACGACACGCTGAAGGACTTCGTCGGCGTCGCGCCGCTCACGGTACAGATCGGCATGCTGATCGTGCATCCTTCGCTGCCCGTAAATTCCGTGAAGGAGCTCGTCGCGCTCGCCAAAGCACGGCCGGGGCAGCTTACCTACAGCTCATCCGGTAACGGGAGCTTCGTCCACCTCACGATGGCCATGTTCAACGTGATGACCGGCACGAAGATGACGCACATCCCCTACAAGGGTGGCGGGCCCGCGGCTGTTTCGATCTCGTCCGGCGAGACGCAGGCGCAGATCGGAACCATCGGCGCGGTGCTGCAGCTGGTCAAAGCGAACCGCGTGCGCCCCCTCGGCGTTACGTCGGACTATCGCGTGGAAGCCTTCCCGCAGGTGCCCACACTGGCGGAAGCGGGCGTGACCGGCTACGAATTCACGGCGTGGATCGGCGCGCTCGCGCCCGCGGGCACGCCGAAGGCGATCGTCGACAAGCTCAACAGTGATATGACGAGGGTTGTGCGGATGCCCGACGTCACGGCCAATCTGAAAGCGCAAACGCTCGACCCGCTCGTCATGTCGCCCGAGCAGTTCGCGCAGCGGCTCAAATCGGATTACGACAAGTACGAGAAGGTGATCAAGGTAACGGGGGCGAAGATCGATTGACAGCAGGCGCCCGTTTATTGGAGCAACAATGGATTTCAAGCTGAACGACGAGCAGCGCGGCATCGTCCGTACGGTCCGCGAGCTCACGCAGGACAAATTCAAGCCGACCGCCCTGAAGTACATGGACGGCACGTTTCCCTGGGAGAACATCCGCGACCTCGCGAAGATCGGCGTGCTCGGCATGGCCGTTCCCGAGGAATACGGCGGCCTCGGATTGCCGGTGCTCGATACCGCGCTCGTGCTGGAGGAAATCGCCAAGGGTTGCTACGTGACCGCCATGGCGGTGCTCGGCGAAGTGGGCGTGCAGACCAAGATCATCGACGCGTATGCGCCCGAGGACATCAAGCGACGCCTGCTGCCCGGGGTGTGTACGGGCGAGGTTATCCTTGCAGTGTGCATGACCGAGCCGCACGCCGGAACCGACGTCGCCAATTACCGAACCAATGCGGACCTCCACGGCGACAAGCTTGTGTTGAATGGCGTAAAGACATTGATCAGCCGCGTGGACGAGGCGCAGGCGTTCGTCGTTTTCAGCCGTGTGGATCGAAAACCCGGCCGCGAAGGCATCGGCTGCGTGCTGATCGAGCGCGGCACGCCCGGCTTCACCTGCACCGCGCGCTATCACACGATGGGTGGTGAGAATCTCGCCGAGATCCGATTCGAGAATTGCGAGCTGCCTCTGGAGAACCTGATCGTTCGCGACGACGGATTCCGGCGGCTGCTGAATGCGTTCAACACGCAGCGCTGTCTGAATCCGAGCATCTCGCTGGGCCTCGCCGAGGGCGCGTTCGAGGAGGCGGTCAAGTATGCGCGCGATCGCAGCGCTTTCGGCCGGCCTATCGGCGAGTTCCAGTCGATACGGCACAAGCTCGCCGAGATGTACCGTGACATCGAGATCGGCCGCGCGATGCTCTATCGCGCCTGTGCGACGGCGAATCCGTTTCCGAATCCGTACGAAGCGGCGGTCGCGAAGATGTATTGCAACGAGATGTCGCTGCGCGTGACCAGTGAGGCGATCCAGATCCACGGCGGCTATGGCTTCACCGACGAGTTCCCGGTGTCCCGCTTCTACCGCGGTGCGCGCTATGGTTCGCTCGGCGGAGGAACGAGCGAAACGCTCAAGGAGCTCGTCGGCAAGAAAATCCTGAGCGACTTCGGGCCCGACGGCTTCCTCGGCATGGACACGTTCTGATTCCTTGGGCGCTCATCTCGACACGGATGCGAACAGGTTCGCATCGCGTGCCGGCAACCACCTCCCGTTCTGCTTGCGCAGGATGGTCAACGTATCGTGACGAGGGGAGAGCATATGACTGCGCGAGTGGGGAGAAGAAACTTTCTGAAGCTGGGCGCCGGCGGGCTGTTGTCATCGCTGACGGCCCCGCTCGCATCGGCACAAGGCGTTGCGGGCGTCCGACTGATCGTCCGCAATGCACGCATCACGACGATGGACAGCGGGACGCCGGAAGCGCAGGCGCTGGCGGTGTCCGGCGGACGCTTCGTCGCCGTCGGGGCCGAAGCCGAAGTGATGAAGCTCGCGACGGCGTCCACCACCGTGGTCGACGCTGGCGGGCGGCGCATCATACCGGGGCTGCACGATGGTCACACGCATCCGATCCGCGGCGGCCTCAATTACAACATGGAGCTGCGCTGGGACGGCGTTCCCGCCCTCGCCGACGCCATGCGCATGCTGCGCGAGCAGGCGCAGCGTACGCCGCCGCCGCAATGGGTGCGCGTCGTGGGCGGATTCACGGAGTACCAGTTTGCCGAAAAGCGCATGCCGACACTTGCGGAGATCAATGCGGCCGCGCCGGACACGCCGGTTTTCATCCTGCGACTCTACGACCGCGCGCTTCTCAATCGCGCCGCGTTGCGCGCCGCTGGTTTCAGCAAGGAAAGCCAGCCGCCGCCGGGTAGTCTCATCGAGCGCGACAAGGACGGCGAACCCACCGGGATGCTGGTCGCCAAACCGAACGCCGTCATTCTGTACTCGACGCTCGCCAAGGGACCGAAGCTCTCGCTCGACGATCAGATGAATTCATCGCGACACTTCATGCGCGAGCTCAATCGGCTCGGGGTGACGTCGGTGATCGACGCGGGCGGCGGCTTTCAGAATTACCCGCAGGACTACGAAGTGATCGAGCGTCTGGCGCGTGCCAACCAGCTCACCGTGCGCTTCGCCTACAACCTGTTTCCCCAGAAGCCGAAGGCCGAGCTCGAGGATTTCCAGTCGTGGGCGAAGCTCGTGAAACCGGGGCAGGGCAGCGACATGTACCGGCACAACGGCGGGGGAGAGATGCTCGTCTATACCGCGGCGGACTTCGAGGATTTCCGTGAGCCGCGTCCCGACCTTGCGCCGACCATGGAAGCCGAGCTCGAGCGCGTCACGCGCTTTCTCGCCGAGAACGGCTGGCCGTTCCGACTGCATGCGACGTACGACGAAACCATCTCGCGCGCGCTCGACGTCTTCGAGAAAGTACATCGCGACGTGCCGCTCGACCGGCTGCACTGGTTTTTCGATCACGCGGAGACCATCACGCCCCGCAACATCGAGCGGGTGAAGGCGCTGGGCGGCGGTATCGCGGTCCAGCATCGAATGATGTATCAGGGCGAGGACTTCATGCAGCGCTACGGGCAGGCGCTCACCGAGGATGCGCCGCCGGTGAAGCGCATTCTCGAGGCGGGGGTGCCGATCGGCGGCGGAACCGATGCGACGCGCGTCGCGAGCTATAACCCCTGGATCAGCCTCTACTGGCTCGTGAGCGGACGCACCCTCGGCGGCACTGCGCTGTACCCGCAGGCCAAGCGACTGGATCGCGCCACGGCATTGCGCTTGTGGACCGCGGCGAACACCTGGTTCTCGAATGAGGAGGGCAAGAAGGGCTCGATCAAGATCGGGCAGCTCGCCGACTTCGCCGTGCTTTCAGACGACTACATGACGGTGCCGGAGGAGCGCATCAAATCGATCGTGTCGCTGCTCACGGTGGTGGGCGGCGAGGTGGTGCACGGCGACGGAGCGTACGTGAAGCTCGCGCCGGCGTTGCCGCCGCCCAGTCCCGATTGGTCGCCCGTCGCGCGCTACGGCGGTTATTACCGCGCGAGCGCTCCGAAGCCGGGCGCCGCTAACCGCTGCGGCGTCGCGGGATGCGCAGTGCACGGCGCCAGCGGGCACGGGTGGCTTGCGGATACGCCCGCCTCCGATGCCAAAGCCTTCTGGGGTGCGTTCGGCTGCAGTTGCTGGATGGCTTGAGGCCGAGCGCGCTCACGCCAGGCGCGCGCGGATGCCCGACACGAGCGTCGAGAGCGAGTCGAAGACCGTCACGCCCGCGTTTTCGAGCGCGGCCTTCTTGGCCTCGAACGTGCCGTGGCTGCCGTGAACGAGTGCGCCGGCATGTCCCATCGCGACCCCGGCCGGAGCGGTGCGCCCTGCGATCAACGCGAACACCGGTTTCGCGAAGGCGGTCGCGCTCAGTGCGGCGGCGAACTCTTCTTCTTCGCTGCCTCCGATCTCGCCGATGACGAGCACGGCGCGCGTGGCGTCGTCCGCGGCAAAGAACGGGACGAGGTCGGCGTAGCGCACGCCCTTGACCGCATCGCCACCGACGCCGATCCACACTGACGTGCCAATGCCGATCTGAGCGAGTCGAAACCCGGCTTCATACGACAGCGTTCCCGACTTCGACATGAGTCCAAGCCCTCCGGGCAGCAGTGAGGCATCCGGCAGGAACCCGAGCTTCGCTTCGCCTGGAATCGCCATGCCGGGTGTGGACGCGCCGATCCAGATCGCGCCTGCATCGCTGACGAGGCGTTTCGCGCGCAGCGCATCGTGCAGTGGCATGCCCTCGGTCGGCGTCACGATGTAACGCACGCCGCCGGCGAGCGCGTCTTCCATGGCCCCGAGAAGATCGTATGCGCCGACGAAGGCCACGCACGTCGTCGCGCCCGTCGCTTCGACCGCGGCCCTGCAATCGCTGAACACAGGAATCCCATCCACCTCGCTCGCGCTCATCGTGGGCGACACGCCGGCGACGATGCGGGTGCCGTACGTTCTCATGAGGCGGCTGTGCTGACGCCCCGCACGGCCGGTAATTCCCTGCACGATGACCGGTGTGTCGCGTGTGATGCGCGGGTCGATCATGGCTGGAACGCAGGAGCCCGGTTAACGCTGCGGTTCGACATCATGCCGCGCTGCCGAGCAGTTGCCGCTGCACGTCGTCGACTGCGGCGTCGAGATCGGTGTGCATAGGGATGTCCGCGGCGGCGAGGACCTCGCGGGCGACGGGGAGGCCATTACCCGCGAGACGCACGATGATCGGCACATTGAGCGCCGGCGTCTCCTGGATCGCTCTCACGAGCAGCCTGGAGAACTCGCCCATATCGGTGATGCCGCCGAACATGTTGACGAGAAGAACGCGCACCTTCGGTGCCGCCGCGAGCCAGCGCAGAACTGTCACCAGCCGCGTCGTCTGTCCGCGCAATCCGCCGGTGCGAATGTCCAGGAAATTGAAAGGTCTCAAGCCCGCGGAGCGCAGCTCGTCGATCAGCATCATCGAGAGGCCGGCGCCCGTCGTGAGCAGTCCGACTTCACCTTCCGGATCGACCACGACATAGTCGAAGCCGTGTTCGAGCTTCAGCGCGACTTCGGGGTAGATGTCGGCGCGCTTGCTCACGAGCTCGTGCAAATACGGCTGACGGTCGAGTGCGTTATCGTCGCTGACGACCTTCGCATCGCCCGCGACCCATGTGCCGTCCCGCCTCACGAACAGCGGATTGATCTCCACCAGGGTCGCTTCGCGCGTGAGAAACGCTGTCGCGAGCAGGGGCGCTGCCGCCCGCAGTGCCGCCGCCGTGTGCCCCTGCATACGATCCACGAGTCGATTGACGCACGCGACGATTGCCTCGTGCTGCGGCGGCACCGTTTCCGAGCTGATCTCGTCGCGCGGGAGCGCTTCGACATCCATGCCTCCACGCTCGGAGACGATCACGCGCACACCGCCTGCCTGCGCATCGAGTAGCAGACCGAAGTAGGCTTCCTCCGCGTCGGCCACCTGCTCTTCGATGCGCACGCTCGCGACACGTTTGTCTTTGACGATACGTCCCAGAATGGAACCTGTGAGTTGCACCACCTCGTCCGGTGTGCGCGCGCGATGGATCAGGCCGGCCTTGCCGCGGCCGCCGGCGGCGATCTGGCCCTTGACGACCCAGGGTCCCTGCGGCAGCGGCGGAATCGCAGCGGCATCCGCGACGAGCACGCCGTGCGGCACCGGCACGCCGCATTCGGCGAGAAGCGCTTTGGCGTCGTGTTCGAGGAGGTACATGGTTACAGCGTGAAGCGTCCTACCGATAGGCCTCTTCCGAACCGAGCAGCGCTTCGCGGAAGCGATGCTTGAGCGCGGTTCCGTCGCGGCGCGGCAGCACGAGCGGGGTCTTGTCCGTGCCTACCTTGATCGCGACGAACACGGGCCCCTCGTCGCTGCGAATGCGCGGCACCCATTCGCGCAAGTCGCCGCGTGTCCGAACGGTGCTGGTCAGCGCGAATCCGGCGGCCTCGGCCATGCCGGCAAGATCGACGCCGTGGCGCGTGTGCGTTTCCTGCATGCCGGTCTCGCCGTAATGCTCGTTATCCATCACCACGAGCGCGAAGTTGTCAGGCTTTTGAACGGCGATCGTCGCGAGGGAGCCCAGTCCCATCAGCATCTCGCCGTCACCGGTAATGACGATGACGCGTCGCTTCGGCTGCGCGATGGCGAGCCCGAGCCCGATCATCGCGGCCCCGCCCATGCCTGCCCAGTTGTAGAAGTTGAGGGCGTGATCGCCGACGGCCGCCACATCCCAGGTGGGCGCACCCAGACCGGCCACGACCAGCATGTCGCCGCGATCCCTCAAGATGTCCGCGGTCGCCGCGCGGCGATCGAGCGCATCGTTCCTGCGCGCGCTCATTTGAACTCCTTCGTGCCCACCACGCGCTGCGAGATGAGCACCGCGACGATGCGCGACGTATTGAACGCGAGGCGCGCCGCAGCCGAAACGGTCGGCACGATCTCTTCGGGCGAATCGGCCGCATGAACGACGGCACCCATCGCTTTCAACACCGGTTCTGTTGCCTGCGCCATCGGCAACTGCCATGGATTGAACTCGCCCCATTGTCCGCGCATGGTCACGAGCATCAGCAGCGGCACACGGCACTCGACCGCCATTCCCATCATGTTGATGCAGTTGCCGACGCCGCTCGACTGCGTGAGCAGGACGCTGCGCTCACCGCCAAGACAGGCGCCCAGCGCAAGCGCGACGCCTTCTTCTTCGGTCGTAAGAGAAACCGCGCGCATCTGACGATCGGCGCGAACCAGCTCGATCAGCCGCGCATGTCCCGCGTCGGGCACGTAACAGACCTGGTTCACGCCGACTTCGCGCAGCACGGCATGCAGACGATGGGGCCATTGCGGCGCTGCGGTTTCCGGCGCATCGCCGATGCGGTCGGACTTGCGCGGCGTGTCCAATCGTGCGGCCGTTTTCGTCGCTGCTCTTCTCATTGCTTCCTCTTCGACGCTGGAACCGGGGCACGATGTTATCCTACCCCGACCGCAGCGCAACCCTTTCTCCCCTACGCACATGGCCACGGCCCCTACATCACACGACGATTCTCATGCCGAACTGCGCGAAGGCGTACGCGCCGTATGCAACGGGTTCGACAGCGCATACTGGCAGAACATAGATGAGGAACGCGCCTACCCGGAAGCATTCGTGGACGCACTGACGAAAGCGGGGTGGCTGTCGGCCCTCATTCCCGAGGAATACGGCGGGTCGGGGCTTTCCCTGACCGAAGCGTCCGTCATCATGGAGGAGATCAATCGCTCCGGCGCCAACTCGGGGTCGTGCCACGGCCAGATGTACAACATGGGTACGGTCCTGCGGCATGGCTCGGAGGAGCAGAAGCGCAAGTACCTGCCGAAGATCGCTTCGGGCGAATTGCGCCTGCAATCGATGGCCGTAACGGAACCGACCGCGGGAACGGATACGAGCAAGATCAAGACCGTCGCGGTGAGAAAAAGCGATCGTTACGTCATCAACGGACAGAAGGTGTGGACGTCGCGCCTTCAGCACTCCGATCTCATGATCGTGCTGGCGCGCACGGCCGCGATCGATCAGGTAAAGAAGAAGTCGGAAGGCATGTCGATCTTCATCGTGGACGTGCGCGAAGCGTCGTCGAAGTCGATCGTCGTGAAGCCCATCCGCAACATGGTCAACCACGAGACGAATCAGGTTTTCTTCGACGATCTGGAAGTTCCCGTCGAGAATCTGATAGGGGACGAAGGCAAGGGCTTCAAGTACATCCTCGACGGGCTCAACGCCGAGCGCATACTGATCGCGGCCGAATGCGTCGGCGACGGCTACTGGTTCACCGACCGGGCAACGAAGTACGCGACAGAGCGTGTCGTGTTTGACCGCCCGATCGGACGCAATCAGGGCATCCAGTTCCCGATTGCGCGCGCGTACGTGAACGTCGAAGCAGCGAACCTCATGCGCTTCAAGGCCGCAGCACTGTTCGATGCGCACAAGCCCTGCGGAGCCGAGGCGAACATGGCGAAACTGCTCGGCGCGGACGCTTCCTGGGAAGCGGCGAATGCCTGCCTGCAGACGCATGGCGGGTTCGGCTTCGCGGCCGAATACGACGTCGAGCGCAAGTTCCGCGAGACGCGCCTCTATCAGGTCGCGCCGATCTCGACCAATCTCATCCTTTCGTACGTCGGACAGCACGTGCTCGGGATGCCGCGGTCGTTCTGAGCTCCACTGCGAGTCGTTCCATGCTTCCACTGCAAGGTATCACCGTCGTTTCGATGGAACAGGCCGTTGCGGCGCCGTTCGCGTCGCGCCAGCTCGCGGACCTCGGCGCACGCGTGATCAAGATTGAACGTCCGGGCGTCGGCGACTTTGCGCGGGATTACGATCAATCGGTGAAAGGGCAGTCGGCGTATTTCGTCTGGCTGAACCGCTCCAAAGAGAGTCTCACGCTCGACGTCAAGCACGAGCGGGCACCCGAGATCCTGGCGCGGCTCATCGCACGCGCCGACGTTTTCATACAGAACCTCGCACCCGGCGCGGCGAAACGGCTCGGCCTCGGCGCGGAGACGCTCCGGTCGAAACACCCCCGCCTGATCGTGTGCGATATCTCGGGCTACGGGGACAGCGGACCATACGCGCAGAAGAAAGCGTACGATCTTCTCGTGCAGAGCGAAGCGGGCGTCCTATCCGTCACCGGCACCGAGGAGGCGCCAAGCAAAGTCGGCATCTCGATCACCGACATCGGCACGGGGCTTCACGCGTATGCCGCGATACTGGCGGCGCTTTACGAGCGGGAGCGCACGGGCGCAGGACGTCGGATCGAAGTGACCATGTTCGAAGCCATGGTCGAATGGATGAGCCATCCGCTCTATTACACGCACTTCGGCGGACGTGCGCCGAAGCGCAGCGGTCCGGATCACGCCACGATCGTGCCTTATGGACGGTTCCGCGCCGGGGATGGCAGGCACGTGATGTTCGGCATTCAGAACGAGCGCGAATGGGCGTCCTTTTGCAGTCGCGTTCTCGAGCGGCCGGCACTGGCGACGGATGCGCGCTACGACAACAACACCAAGCGCACGGCCGCAAGAGCAGAAGTGATCTCGTTGATCGAAGCCGTATTTGCGCAGCTCACCGCAGAGCAGGTTGTTGCGCGGCTGGATGCCGCGGGTATAGCGAACGCACGCCTGAACTCACCGGAGGAAGTCTGGAATCATCCACAGCTTCAGGCGCGCGGGCGCTGGCGAGAAGTGATGTCCGAGGTCGGCCCTCTTCCAGCGGTGTTGCCGCCGGCCTCGTTCGAAGGCGTCGAAGCGCGGATGGACCCGATTCCGCGTGTGGGTGAGCACACTGAGGGAATACTTGCCGATATCGGCTACGAAGTGCGGGACATCAGAGACCTGAAGGCGGCCGGCGCGGTCTGAAACTTCACGCGGCGAGGCCCGAGCGTTCAGGCGAGCGCCGCCCCCTATCCCAGTATTTCCGCGATGTGCTCGCGCTCCTCCACGTCGGATTCGAACTGCGCGAGGTCGGCGCCCAGCGCGTCCCGGGCCGAGAGCATGCCGACGAGCTTGCCGCCCGAGACCACCGGCACATGCCGGAAGCCGCCTTCGTACATGAGGTGCAGCGCATGTCCGAAAGGCCGGTCCGGTGTGATGGTCTGTGGCGCGCGCGTCATCACTTCATCGAGACGGGTTGCGTGCGGGTCGAGATCCTGCGCGATTACACGGTAGACTGCATCGCGCTCCGTGAATATGCCGCACAGCCGGCCCTTCTCCACGACAGGAATTGCGCCGACGTTATTCGCCTTCATGAGTGCGCAAGCTTCACTCACGGTCGATCCGGGCGTTGCAACTGAAAGCTTCTGTTCCGCGATGAGTGCGGTGATTGGGCGATTGGGCATCTCGCTACTCCTCAGTGCCGGTACACAATTAGAGCGCGCGTCGTGTGCCCTGTCACGCTGCAGTGCGTCTGATTCGGAGCCTTAGCGCTTTGTTATCCGAGCACGATTTCTGCTAGGGCACGGACTATGCCTCCGACTCAACCGTTCCTCGATCTTCATCCCGAGCGCACGCAGCTGTCGCCTTCGCTCTGTGCGGACGTTGCCATGATCGATCGTCTGCTCGGCGCCATACTCTCGGAACAGGCGGACGCGGAATTGCTGGCCGTCGCACGCCGCCTGTATGTCGAAGACGGGGACGCCGATCCGCGCACTCTTTTCGAGCGTGTGCCCCAATTGAGGGACGCCGCATTCACGCAACGGCTGCTGCGCTGCTTCACGATCCTCTTTCAGCTCATCAATACAGCCGAACAGAAAGAGATTGTCAGGGCCAATCGGCGCCACTATGCGGGGGCGCGGCGTCACACCCGGAACGAGTCGATCGGAGAGGCCGTTCACACGCTGCACGAAGCCGGACTGTCCGCGGACGAGATACAGGCGCTCCTCGACCGGCTCGAAGTCTTTCCGACCTTGACGGCGCATCCCACCGAAGCACGCCGGCGCTCCGTACTCGACAAGCTTCAGGCGATTGGCAGAGCGCTCGTCACCGCGAGCATGCGGGGCGAAACGCCTTTACTGGAGGGGCCGCTCACCAGTGACGAGCCGGTCGAAGACGAGGTGAAGCGTCTGCTCACGGCACTGTGGCAGACGGACGAATTGCGCGCGTCCCCTCTGACCGTGGTCGACGAGGCGGCGAACACGCTCTATTTCATCGAGCACTCGATACTGGACATCGTGGCCTGGCTCCACGAAGACCTGCGTGCGGCGCTCGAGCACTACTATCCCGGACACGAATTCAGGATTGGCGCGTTCGTGCGCTACGGCTCCTGGGTCGGCGGCGATCGAGACGGGAACCCGAATGTCTCGGCCGAAGTGACGTGGCAGACGCTGGTGCGGCACAAGCGCGTGATTCTCGAGCATTACGCGTCGCGCGCGGCCGAATTGCGGCGCGAGCTGACGCAAAGCTCGCGGCTGGTCGGCGTGAGCGAAGAGCTGATGGCTTCGATCGCGGAGGACGGCCGCGTGATCGCGCTCCCGCCCGAGGCACTGCAACGCTATCAGCGCGAGCCGTATGCGCTGAAGCTCGTCTATATGGAGTCGCGGCTCGCGGCCACGCTGGCACACGTGAATGCGCTCGGATCGTTCGATGCACAGGCGTCGCCGCTTCCGGCGGATGGTTACGCGAGTGCACAGGCTTTCCTCGACGATCTCAATCTCATTCGCCGCAGTCTGCTCGCCAACCGCGGTCGCGTGCTCGCGGAAGAGGGCCCATTCGCTCATCTGATGGCACAGGCGACGGCGTTCGGATTCATTCTGGCGACGCTCGACATTCGGCAGCACAGCGAAGAACACGAACGTGCGGTCGACGAGCTGATCGCGGCGGCCCACATTCTGCCGGACGGCAGGAAATACAGCTCGCTCGGCGAGGAAGAGAAAGTCGCACTCCTCACGCGCGAGCTGTCGAATCCGCGCCCGCTGCTTCCGCACGATCGCAGCGGCGTCGGCGAGGCAAAACGCGTCCTGGACGTCTTCGACGTCGTTCGTAACGCGCAGCGGTTGCTGTCGCCCGACGCGATCACCATTTACATCATCAGTATGACGCATGGCGTGAGCGACATCCTCGAAGTGCTGCTGCTGGCGAAAGAGGTCGGCCTGCTGCGCTGGAGCGTGCGCGATGGCGCGCAGCGACTCACGAGCGATATCGACGTGGTGCCGCTGTTCGAGACGATCGACGATCTGCAGCGCTGTGGCGATCTCATGCGAAGCATCTTCGAGTCGAGCGCATACCGGCGGCATCTCGAAGCGCGCGGCACGTTCCAGGAAATCATGCTGGGCTACTCGGACAGCAGCAAGGACGGTGGATTCCTTGCGGCGAACGCGACGCTGTACGCCACGCAGGCGCGCCTGGCGGATGTGTGCAGGCAGGCGGGAGTGCGCATGCGTTTTTTCCATGGCCGCGGCGGCACGGTCGGGCGCGGCGGTGGCCGCGCGAACCGGGCGATCCTCTCTCAGCCGCCGGGCAGCTTCGACGGTCCCATCCGTTTCACCGAACAGGGCGAGATCGTCTCGTTTCGCTACAGCATGCCGGCGCTCGGACACCGGCATATGGAGCAGATCGTGAACGCGGCGTTGCTCGCGGCGAGCAACAAAACGGGACAGCCGGAAGTGCGGGAGGAATGGCTGCAGGCGATGCGCGACATGGCCGAGCGTTCGCTGCGCGTGTATCGGGCGCTGGTGCACGAAGATCCGGACTTCTGGACCTTCTATACGCAGGCGACGCCGATCCGCTACATCAGCCGGCTGCCGATCGCATCGCGGCCTGCATCGCGTTCGCGCCAGCTTGCGAGTCTCGATTCGCTGCGCGCAATCCCGTGGGTCTTCGCCTGGATACAGAACCGCTACGTCGTGCCCGGCTGGTATGGCCTCGGCAGCGCCTTGAAGGAGTACGCTGCGCAACAGCCGGGCAACGAGATGCTGCTCGCCGAGATGTATCGCGACTGGCTGTTCTTCAAGATGGTGATCAACAACGCGCAGCTCGAGCTCTTGCGCGCCGACCTGGCGACCGCGGCCTGGTATGCGCACCGTGTGCAACCGCCCGAGCTGGCCACACGCATGCACGAGCGTCTCACTCAGGAGCACGCGCTCGCACGCGAGTGGATTCTGCGTCTCACCGGACATGACGAGCTGCTGGGGCACGCGCCGATGGTGCGCAAGACCGTGCAGTTGCGTAACCCCGCCATGATGCCGCTCAGCAAGATCCAGGTTGCGCTGCTCGATGTGCTCGATGTGGAAGGCGAGAGTCCGCGCGCGGCGGCGTGGCAGGACGCGATGCTGTTGAGCATCACGGGCATTGCCGCGGCAATGCAAAGTACGGGCTAGGCCGGACAAGCATCTGATTCGTGTATAAGTACGTTTAACCGGTGACGCAGGCATCGGGCTTGCGTCACCGTTGAGCTGCTTACGCCGGAGCGTCATGAATCAGATCGCCGAAAACGAACAGCGCGCCCTTGCCGATCGCGAGCAAGGCGAGTTCCGCAATCTCAAGCTTGACGAATCGTTCGTGCGCGAGCTGCCGGGCGATACGGTGATCACGAACGTGCCGCGCCATGTGCGCGATGCGGCTTATACGCCTGTCGAGCCGACGCCGGTGCGGGCGCCGCGGCTGGTCGGGTGGTCCGCCGCCGTCGGTGGACTGCTCGGCGTCGAGCGTCCCGTGGATCCGACCGGCGAAACCGCGCAGGTGCTGGCCGGCAACCTCGTGCTGCCCGGCATGCGGCCTTACGCCGCGCGCTACGGCGGGCATCAGTTCGGCAACTGGGCCGGGCAACTCGGTGACGGCCGCGCGATCACGCTTACCGAAATTCTCACCGCAAGCGGTGACCGCTACGACCTGCAACTGAAAGGCGCCGGGCGCACGCCGTATTCGCGAACGGCCGATGGACGCGCCGTGCTGCGTTCATCGGTGCGCGAATTCATGTGCAGCGAAGCCATGCACTACCTGGGCATTCCGACGACGCGCGCTCTGAGCCTCGTCACGACCGGCGACGTCGTGATTCGCGACATGTTCTACGATGGTAACCCGGAGCCGGAGCCGGGCGCGATTGTCTGCCGTGTCGCTTCGACGTTCATCCGCTTCGGCAACTTCGAGATCCTCGCGGCGAATGACGAGCTGTCTACGCTCAGGCAGCTCGCGGATTACGTCATCCGTCACCACTATCCTGAACTGGGCGACCCGGGTCCGGCGACGTACGCGCGCTGGTTCGGCGAGGTCTGCGAGCGTACCGCGGTGCTGATCGCACACTGGATGCGCGTCGGCTTCGTTCACGGCGTGATGAACACCGACAACATGTCGATACTGGGGCTGACGATCGATTATGGTCCGTATGGCTGGCTCGAAGGCTACGATCCACAATGGACGCCGAACACGACCGATGCCGTGGGCCGGCGCTATCGTTATGGCAATCAGCCGCAGATCGCGCTGTGGAATCTGGTGCGCCTCGCGAACGCGCTGCTGCCGCTGGTGGATGACAAAGCCCCGCTCGAGCAGGCGCTGGCGCTTTACGGAGAGACTCACGTAAGCGCGTGGCGCTCGATGCTCGCGCAGAAAGTGGGATTGAATGCACTCGAGGGCGATGCCGACGATGCACTGTTGAACGAGCTCTTCGAGATCCTGCAAGCCGTCGAAACCGACATGACGCTTTTCTTCCGGCTGCTCGCGAACGTTTCGACCGATGTGGCGCGCGAGCCCGCGGACGATGCCGCGTGGGTCGAGCCGTTGCGGCGCGCTTATTACTCCGAAGCGGCGTTGGAGCCGCCGCATCTCGCGCGCACCGCAGATTGGCTGCGCCGCTACGCAGAACGAGTGCGCCGCGACTTCGTTGCGGCTGACGAGCGTATCGCCCGCATGAATCGCGCAAATCCGAAGTACGTGCTCCGCAATTACCTCGCGCAGCTCGCGATCGACGATCTTGCACAGGGCAACGCGTCGACCATGGAGCGTCTCATGCACGTGCTGGAACGTCCGTATGAGGAACAGCCGGAGCACGACGAGCTCGCGGAGCGGCGCCCCGAATGGGCACGCAACCGTCCGGGCTGTTCTGCGCTATCCTGTAGCTCGTAGCAAAACCGCAGCATCGCCGCTGCAGCTCACCGGGAGACGCGTATGAATTCGCCACGGGCACCCCGTGCAAGGTTTGCGTACGTCGGCTGCTTCACCAGCGAAAAGCGCAAGGCGCGCGGCAAGGGCGTTGCCGTGTTCCGCATCGATGCCGACACCGGCACGTGGACGCACGTGCAGGCCTGCGACGCCATTGCGAATCCGGGTTATATCGCACTGGATCGCACCCAGCGTTTCCTCTACTCGGCTCACGGCGACAGTTCGGAAACCGCTTCGTACGCGCGCGATCCGGAAACGGGCCGGCTTACGTTTCTGAACAAGCAGGACACGGCGGGCGACAATTCGTCGACCGTCGCGGTGGATGCGAGCAACCGCTACGTTCTGCTTTCGACCGGTCCCGGCGTTGCGCTTTTTCCACGCAACGCGGACGGTTCGCTCGCGCCGCGGAGCGCCCTCGTGCTGCCGCATGGCGAACCCGGACCGTGGAAGCGTCACCAGGAGCATGCGCACCCGCACCAGGCGCTGTTCGATCCGGGCGGCCGTTTCGTGCTCGCGCCGGACAAGGGCGTGGATTGTGTGCACCTTCTGCGCTTCGATGGGAACGCCGGGACACTCGTCGAGAACGATCCGCACTGCGTGCATGCGCGGTCGGGCGCGGGGCCGCGCCACTTGAGCTTCCATCCGGCGAAGCCGTATGCCTATCTCGTGAATGAGCTGAGCTCGACCATCACCGCGTATCGCTGGGACGGCGAGCGCGGAACGCTGTCGCCGTTCCAGATCGTGCCGACGATTCCCGACACCTACACCGGGCCGAACACGGGGGCGGAGATCGAAGTTGCCCCTTCCGGGAAGTTTCTCTACGTATCGAACCGTGGGCACGACAGTGTCGGCACGTTCGCCGTCGACACGGAGACTGGAAAAATCGCGCCGCTGTCGTGGGAATCGACTCAGGGCAAGAAGCCGCGCTTCTTCTGTCTCGGCCCGGGTGGGACCCATCTCTTCGCCGCGAACGAGGACGGTCATACGATCACGGAGTTCGCGGTCGATACGAACAGCGGCAAGCTCACACCGACGGGCCAGGTGATCGAGACCGGCAGTCCGACGTGCATCGTCTTTGCGCAGTAGCCGCTTCGCACACCGGGAATCAGATGTCACGCGTGTGGGCTGCCGTCGCGGCCGCTCACGTGTTCACGGCCGGGGCTGTCGCATTCGCAGCCGACAGCCGTGCGCAGGACGTGGCGTATCCGTCGAAGCCGGTTCGCATGCTCGTCGGATTCAGCCCCGGCGGCGGTACGGACGTCGTCGCCCGCATCGTCGGCAAGAAACTCTCCGAGATCTGGAATCAGCAGGTCGTCATCGACAATCGGCCGGGTGCCGGCGGACTGCTCGCGTTCGAAATGACGGCCAAGGCGAATCCCGACGGCTACACGTTGATCGCGTGCAGCCCGAGCTTCGCGATTCAGCCGAGCATCTCGCCGAAGCTGCCTTACGATGCTTATCGCGATTTCGTCCCAGTGACGCAGATGACCGCAGCGCCCTATCTGCTCGTGATCTATCCGGGCGTCGAGGCGAAGACGATACGAGAGCTGATCGATCTCGCGAAGGCGAATCCCGGCAAGCTCAACTACGCTTCGGGCGGCCTCGGCAGCGCGCAGCATCTCACGGCGGAATTGTTCAGGCTGATGGCAGGGATTCAGATCGTGCATGTGCCATTCAAAGGCGCGGTGAACGTTCCCGAAATCATCGCCGGCCGCGTGCAGATGTTGTTCAGCGGCTTGCCGCAGGGCGTTCCGCACGTGCAGGCGGGGCGGTTGCGTGCGCTCGGCGTAACCACGGCAACGCGCTCGAGCGTCGTGCCGAACGTGCCGACGATTGCCGAGGCCGGCGTCCCGGGCTTCGACGTGACGATCTGGTATGGCGTGCTCGCCACGGGCGGCACGCCGAAGGACGTGATCGAGAAGCTGAACGCCGGTTTCGCGAACGCGCTGCGCTCGCCTGACGTTCGCCAGCAACTGACGGCGCTCGGACTGGACCCGGTCGGTAACCCGGCTGCGGAATTCTCGGCCAAAGTGCGCAGCGAGATCGCGCAATGGGCGAAAGTGGTCAAACAGGCCGGTATCAAGGTGGAGTGACGGAGCATGCGTGCCGATGCAAGACACACCCTCGCCTCGCACGGGGGGAGTGGAGCGGTCCCGGCAGGAATGGAGTGAGGGGCTGATGGCCACGCACTTCTCGATGCTCCGCACCCTTCACCTCGCGGACCTCTTCACGCTCGGCAATGCCGCATGCGGTGTTGCTGCCATTTTCTGCGCGATGGTTTATCTGCACAGTGAAGCGCCGGTCTATTTTTTTGTTGCAGCCGTCCTCGCGCCGGTGGCGTTTGCGTTCGACGTGCTCGACGGGCGCATTGCTCGCTGGCGTCACACGCATTCGGCGCTCGGGCGCGAGCTCGACTCTCTCGCCGACGTGATCTCGTTCGGCGTCGCACCCGCGGCGCTCGGCTTTGCAGCCGGTTTCACCGGAGGCTGGGATTGGGTGATTCTGATCTACTTCGTCTGTTGCGGCGTGAGTCGGCTGGCCCGCTACAACGTCACCGCGGAAACGCTCGCGGCCGGTGCCGACAAGGTGCCGTATTTCGAGGGCACGCCGATTCCTACGAGCGTTGTGCTGACGGCCTTGCTCGCGTTTGCGGCATGGCAGGGGCGTATCGGTGACGAAATCTACTGGGGTGTATGGAGCATCGGACCGTGGGAGCTCCATCCGTTCGCGCTGCTCTTCGCGCTTTCAGGCTCGCTGATGATCAGCAAGACGCTGCACATCCCGAAGCTGTAGCCGTTTCCCTTTATCTGGGTTTGAGGGCCGCCACCACGCCCTTCGCTTGCAACGTATCGATCTCCGTCGCGCTCATTCCGAGCACGTCCTTCAGCACCTCGTGTGTATGTTCGCCGAGCAGAGGCGCCGGCGTGCGCATCTGCGCAGGTGTTTTCGACAGCCGCACAGGATTGCCCACCGCGCGCATCCGGCCCACCGTCGGATGATCGAATTCGACGAACGAGCCGCGTGCCTTCGCCTGAGGATGCTCGACGACCTGTCCGATGTCGTTGATCGCCCCGCAGGGAATGTCGTTATCGAGCAGCAGCTTTTCCCATTCCTCGTAGGTTCTCGTGAGGAAAACGTCCTGCAGCTTCGGAATGAGCGTATCGCGGTTGTTCATGCGGTCGGTAGTCGTGCGATACAGAGGATCGTTCGCAAGCTCGGGCCGGCCGATGGTCGGACAGAATTTCACCCACAGCTTCTCACCGGCAATCGCGATGGCGAGATCACGCGTCTTCGTGCGAAAGGTCTGATACGGCACGACGACAGCGTAGGCATTGCCCATCGGACGCGGTACCACACCGTTCGCGAAGTAGTTCGCGAACGAGGTTCCGAGCAGCGCGAGCTGGCCTTCGAGCATCGAGACGTCCACCTGCTGTCCTTCGCCGGTGCGTTCCTTCACGCGCAACGCAAGCATGACGCCGTACGCGCAGAGCATGCCGGCGGTGAGATCCGCGATGGACACGCCGGCGCGCGTGCCGGTCGTGCCCGGCTCCCCGGTGACGCTGATCATGCCGCTTTCCGCCTGCAGAATGAGGTCGAGCGCTGCACGATCGCGATACGGTCCGCTCTGTCCGAACCCGGACACCGAGCAGTAGATGATGCCGGGATTGCGCTTGCGGGCGGTCTCGTAATCGAGGCCGAGCTTTGCCAGCGCGCCGACACGGTAGTTCTCCAGCACGACGTCGCTTTTCTCGACGAGCTTCCAGAAGAGCTCCTTCCCCTCGGGTTTCTTCAGATCGACCACGATGTCGCGCTTGTTGCGATGAAGCGTGACGAAGTAGGACGTCTCGCCGCCTTTCATGGGTATGCCCCACATGCGCGCGATATCGCCCGCGCCAGGCGGTTCGAGCTTGATCACCTGCGCCCCGAAGTCCGCGAGCAGCGTGGAGCAGAAAGGGCCCGCGAGCGCGTGCGTAAGGTCGAGGATCGTGACGTCTTCGAGTGGGCTTTTCATGACAGGCCTGCAGTGATGTCGAGCGCGCGATTTTCGCACAGGCGGCGGTCGCTTCCGCCAGAGGGCGGTCGTTCATCGCGCCCGGGCGCCGTTTGGGACGGACGCGTGCCCGTCACGGACTCGCGGTGTTCTCGAAGAATTCGCGCATGAGGAACGACTCCAGGCCGGCGCTATCACGCAGGCGGGCGGACAACGTGACGTTCCGCCCGAGGCGCTTCGATTCCCACACGAAGTCTTCCTTTTCCTGCTCGCGGATGACGGCGATCATCCGGCGCACGATGGCGAGGCGGATATCGGGATCGTTGCCTTTGCGTACCTCGATCGTCTGAAGCGTGTTTCGCTGGATGTCCCTGCTCCAGCCGAAGAACGTGAATTCGGCCGTGTCGTACCCGATATGGTCGATCGTGAAGACGCCTCCGCCTTTCCGCGGGTCCGAGCCGAACGTCGGCCTGCGGTTGGAACCGAGGTTCGCCGCGGCGAGACGCGTTGCGCGCGCGTTGGCGTCCTCGGCGGAGTCCGTGCCTGCTGAGGCGGGGGCGGCGGGGACGGGCGCCGGCGTGGTCACTTCACCTCGCGCGCGCCGGCGAGCCTCGACCAGCGCCGACAGATCGCCCGTGGGTGGTGATGATGGCGTCGGCGCGGATTCGGGCGGTCGTGCTGGCGGCACCACGGGAACGTTCGGAGCGGGTTCCGCGCGTGCGATGACCGGAGGCTCGGTCCTCGATCTGGGAACGGCCTTCGGCGCAGGCTTCGGTAGCGGCCTCTGAGGTGCAGGGTTCGCTACAACGGCTGGGCGCTGCGGGGTCGGCTCAGGCGCGCTCCGCGCTGCGGGCGGTGGGCTTCGGCGCGGTACGATCTGGACTACAAGTGGACCCCGCTCGTGCTCCAGCCCTTCCGACGGAAAGCGGATGTCATAGCGCCACGACCACATGAGCATGGCATGAATCACGATCGAAAATGCGAACGCGACCCAGATCCGGGGTATTGTTACGCCGTCGCGCCTGTTGGCCACCGCTCATGCCGCTCGTGCGAACGCGTCCTGTATCTGTTTTTCATGCACCAGCACCTTCTGGACGCTGGACCGCAGCAGCATCCGATCAAAATGTGCGCTGCAATTCGGAAAACCAGAGAGGTCGAGGCCGAACGAACGCGCGCGGCGCAAACACCAGAAGAGATACGCGTCCGGTGCAGTGAAGTGGTCGAAGAGCCACTCACGCCCGGAAAGGACGGTGTCGGCAACCGCGAAGTCTTCCATCAACAGGCGCCTTGCCACGCGCCGCACCGCCTCGGCCGAGTCCGGCAGATCGCAATAATTCTCCGGTCGCGCATTCGGCGTGAGATGGGGATGTAGGGTCGAGGCGAACCAGGCCATCAGGGAAATTGCCCTAATCTCCTGCCACGGGTCCTCCGGAAGCAATTTCGCCCCCGGAAACCGGCGCGCGATCCAGATCTGGATGGCCACGTTCTCGGTCAGCGGCTCGCCATCGATTACGAGCACCGGTACCTTATGCTTGGGATTGAGTGCGAGGAATTCCGGTGTTCTATGCTGATTAGCACGCGTATTAAGATTGCGGACTTCGAAAGCCGCGCCGGCTTCCGTGAGCGTGACGTAGGGGATGAGCGCACACGTGAGCGGCGCGTAATATAGACTGAGTTCCATGCCATGAATTGTCGCGCCAAAAGAGTGAAGGCAACAGTCCTGCAGGCGAAATTCCGATCCTTGAGGAACGTGCGGTGAAACGAGTGGTCCGAGATACCGGCGTTCCGACATCAGGAACGGTGAGACAGGGGATGATCTGGAAGGTTGCAGTGCTCTTCGTGCTGGCGGTGCCCGCAACATCGGCTGAGCCCTGGTTGTGCGCGGATCAATACGGCGTCAAGTCGTTCAGCTACGATCCCTCCTCGGCGAAGCAGAAAAACTGTGTCGATAATCCGATTCCGTCGGCGAATCACGTACGCCCTCATTCTGCGCCCACGACTGCGGCTCGGCGCGACGCCGCTGTCCCGAAGGTCGACAGCAAGACACAGAAGCAGCGCGACCTCGTGCGACGGCAGATTCTGGAGCGCGAGCTTGCCGAAGAGCAGAAGTCGCTCGCGGCTGCAACTCAGCAGCTTGCGCAAGTGAAGGAGCGTGGTGCTGCACCCGATCAGAACCTCAGGTCCTACGAAGACCGCGTGCGGGTACATGAGACGAACATAGAAAACCTGCGCAAGGAGCTCGGTAGAAGCGGTTGACACGGTGCGGGGCTGCCATCAGGAGGCGGCAACGGAAGGTGACGGAGGGAAACCGTGCGCGCCGAGCGGTCGGGTTCCTTCTTTCGGTAGCGTGGCCCGAGCCGAGGCGAGCGGCGCCCTACTAACGAGGAGGAGTTTCGAATGTCGCAAACAACAGGCGGCCGTCGCGGAGTGCGGACCGCGCGTGTCGGCATGACTGCGTTGGCAGTAGCGCTCGTGGGCGCGGCGCTGCCGCTGCCCTGCACTGCTCAGGGCTATCCCACGCGCTCGGTGCGCGTGATCGTCGGTCTCGCGCCAGGCGGTGGCACCGATACGGTTGCTCGCATCATCTCGCAGCGGCTCGCCGACGTATTCGGCCAATCGTTCATCATCGACAATCGGCCGAGCGCGGGCGGCAATGTGGCGGGGGAGCTTACTGCGCGGGCGAATCCGGATGGCTACACGCTGCTGGTCACCACGCCGACGCACGTCGTGAACCCCAGCCTGTACAAGGACCTGCGTTATGACGCGATCAACGACTTCGCGCCGGTCGCGCTGCTCGTCTACGCTCAGTACTACCTGTCGGTCAGCAACAGCGTGCCTGCGAACACGGTGAGCGAGCTGCTCGCCTATGCGAAGAGCCGTCCGCAGCCGCTCTCCTACGCGTCTTCAGGCATCGGCAGCGCCAACCATCTGTCAGGCGAGCTCTTCAAGACGATGTCGGGCATCAACATCGTGCACGTTCCTTACAAAGGCGGCGCGCCGGCGCTCAACGCGCTCATTTCGGGTGAAGTGCAGATGTCGTTCACGAGCAGTGCGGCGCTGCCTCACGCGAAGGCAGGGCGGCTGAAGACGATAGCCGTGACCGGCCACAAGCGCAGTTCGGCCGCTCCGAACATTCCGACGATTTCGGAATCCGGCGTGCCCGGTTATGAGGTGGTCGGCTGGTACGGCATGACAGCGCCGGCCAGAACACCAAACGCGGTCATCGAACGCCTCAACAGCACCATCAACCGCGTGCTGCCCGAGCTGCGTGAAAAATACGAGAACATCGGGATGGATCTGGGCGGTGGATCGGCAGCCGAGTTCGGCGCTTTCCTGAAGAACGAGCGCGACAAATGGGCCCGTGTGGTGAAGGAGTCCGGCGCGAAAGTCGAATAGGCTGCCGCAGATGAAAACGCGACGGCGTGCAGCACTCGTTGCGTGGTTTCTCCTCGCCGCGCAGGCGGTGATCGCGCAGGACTATCCCGGACGTCCGGTGCGGCTGGTCGTGCCGTTTGCGGCGGGCGGAGGCACCGACATCGCCGCGCGTGTCCTTGCCGACGGCCTCACGCAATCATTGGGGCAGACGTTCGTGATCGACAATCGCGGTGGCGCCGGCAGCGTGGTGGGAACCGAAATCGTGGCGAAGTCCGCGCCCGACGGGTATACGCTTTTGCTCGGCAACATCAGTCTCGCATTCAATCCGGCACTCTATTCGAAGCTGCCGTACGATGCGCTGCGCGACCTTGCGCCGATTTCGCTGGTCGTGGATCAGCCCAACATCATGGTCGTGCCCCCATCGCTGCCTGCACAGACTCTGAACGAGTTCGTTACGCTCGCGCGAGCGGCGCCTGGCAAGTACACGTATGGATCGGCGGGAGCCGGTTCCGGCACGCACCTCGCGACCGAGCTGCTCGCGACGCAACTGAAGTTGAAACTGGTGCACGTGCCATACAAAGGCACCGGTCCGGCGCTCACCGCACTTCTCGGCGGCGAGATTTCCTTGTTCGTATCCACGTTCGCCTCGGCACTGCCGCATGTGAAAGCGGGACGTCTGCGTGCGTTCGGCGTGACGAGCGCGAAGCGCTCCGCTGCACTCCCGGACGTGCCGACCATAGCAGAGTCCGGGCTTCCAGGTTACGAGTACACGACGTGGTACGGCTTGCTTGCTCGCGCCGGAACGCCGCAATCGATCGTCGACAAGCTCAATCGCGCGACGGTCGCATTGCTCGACAACGCGGATGTCCGGCAACGTTATATCGCGCAGGGCATGGACCCGCTGCCCAGCACCATCGACGCCTTTGCAGCAAAGCTCAGGTCCGAGACGGACAAGTGGACTAAAGTCATACGCGCAACCGGCGCGCGCGTAGAGTAGCGTTCAGGCGTTGTGGCGCCCGGGCGCGGTAACGTCACTCATGCGGCCAGTTCTCTTCTGCGGGAGAAGCGGCCGGTTCGGGCTCCTGCGCCGACTCGGCGGGCGCGCGGGCGGATTGCTCGGGCTTCGCGGCCGTCGTTGCGCCCGTGCCGATCGGCGTCGCCTCGACCGGTCCTCCACCCTCCAGCGCAAAGGACTCCGTCACGCTCGTGTGCTCGCCCGGAAGCACGAGCTTGCGCCCCGGACGGCAGCCGATGCGTTCCCATCGCGCCTTCGCCTTCGCTTCGGGTAACGTGATCCAGCGCATGTTGTCGGGGTGCTCGGTGCCGCCGCACGCGATGGGGACAACGCGGTCGATCACATACCCGGTACACCGACCCTGCGCGTTTTCGCTGGTCGGACATGGATTGGCCGCCCGGAATTGTGCTTCCGCTGCACGGCCGGCAGCACTGTCCGTTGCGGCGAGCACGGGCAGCGGCGCCAGCGCGAGCAGCACGATGCATGAGCGCGAAATCAGCAGCGCGTCGAACTTATGGCGCGACGCGCAACGACAGGGAAGGAGGTGGCGGAGGGAAACCATGGGACCCAAACGGTCGGGTTCCTTCTGCTCAGCAGGCGGCGCGGCGCGGGCGAAGGCGAGCACCACCCCGTCAATAGAACGACTCATTCATGTCGGCCGCGCCGCGATCAACCAGGTATTTGAAATCAGCTTTCGATTCCATCGTAGCGCGGTCGATGTTGAACTGAATCGCGCGTTCGGGCACGTTGGTGCTCTTGATCGTGAGAAGCTGCAGCATCTCCTTCACTTCCCATTCATGCGCGCCGCGCAGGCCGGGCGGGCCGTAAACGATGTCGCCGGGACCGACTTCGAAGCTGCGGCCTTCGATATCGCGAACGATGCCTTTGCCGGCCACGATATAGTGGAACGTCTCGATCAGATGCCAGTGCAGATGCTCGTGCGTGCCGGGCCCGAACGTCGCGAGACCGACACTGATGCGCTCGCTCGGATGCTCGGGATCGCCCGCGAGCTTCCGGATCGTGAGGCCGTCGATCACCCCGGGTGAAGTTGAAACGTCCTTCTGATTGAAAACCTTGAGAGCCGATTTGACTTCCATGAGTGTTCCCTTCGATTGCAATGAGCCGATCGGGCTCGCGCGTTTCGGTGTGTGATCGAACAAGAATTCGGGTGCCATCCTACGAAACAGAAGGAAACCGATTGGTTTCCCTCCGTAACCTCCTTTCCCCGGTCGCGTGTCGAATGGCACAGCGGACACGCTGCGCGGCGCGGATGGTTCACGCCTCGCCCGAGACCGATACGGGCGTCTGCTTCGACGAAGAACGCGCATCGACGAGCGCGAATGCTTCGCGCAGTCGTCCGGGGCGATCGAAGTCGTGCAGCACCTCGAACAGCGCCAGCGCGCGTTCTCCGATCACCGGCTTCGCGAGCGAGAGGAACTTCGCCTTGAGATCCGGCCACTTCATTTCGTGGCCGAGACTGCCGAACGCGAGCTGCGTTTCCTCGACCAGTGTCCTGCCGTCCGCCAGCGTTACTTCCACACGCGCGCCCGTCCGCTCGACGCTGTCCGCGGGAATGGTTTCGACGCGTGCCGCGAGATTCTGGATGCGGCGGTCGCCAAGCCGGCCCGCCATGAAATCCTCGAGCGTCGCGCGATAGCCAAAGAGAGCGAGCGCAATCGTGTATGCGAGGCTGAACTTGCCTTCGTTCGACGTGGACGCGTTCGTGTGGCCCGCCATCTTGATCGCGAGCGGGTTCACATAGGCACGTATGCGGACGACTTCTCCACGCCCGATCGATGCCCCCAGCTTGAGCGCACAATCGATCGAACCGTGCGTGAGCTGACACGCGGCGTACGGCTTGAAGCTGTTGCGCGTGATTTCCCAACGTTGGCCGAATTCCGGTATCACGACGTTTACCGACGCATCCTGGAAGAGCGTGGGCATGAGTCCCTTGTCGCTGTCGAGCAGGTGCACTGCGCCGTCGAAGCCGTTCGCTGCAAGCTCCGCCGCGAGCACGCCGTCCGAGGCGGTCTTGCCGGCGTGAAAAGGCTTTGCCATCGTGCCCACCGAAGCCGTCAGCCCGCCGACCTGCGTAGCGGCGATACCGAGCGCGTACTTCACCTGCAGGGCGTCGAGGCCCAGCAGTGCCGCGGCAGACGCCGCCGATGAGTAGCGTCCGAGGACACAGGTCGTATGCCAGCCGCTGTGGTTCAGGCGCACGCCACTACCGCCGCTCCCGACGCGCGTTCCGACTTCGAACCCCGTGATGAACGCCGAAAGGAGGTCACGCTCGGACGCATTGCGACTGGCGCCGGCTGCGAGTGTCGCCGCCCACGTGCAGCCGCTTCCGTGAAGAATCGAGTCGATATGCGTATCGTCGTAGTCCAGGCAATGGGCGAGCGTGCCGTTCACGAGCGCTGCGGCAACCGGCGCTGCATAGCCCCCGGCCAACATGCGCGCATTGCCCTGGGTGCGCCAGGCAGTGACGGTGCGATGCGTAGCGACAGCGGCCGGTTCGGTCAACGCACCGAGACACACGCCGAACCAGTCCACGAGACACTGCTTTGCGGCGTCGAGCACTTCAGGCGGGTAGTCGCGCTGCGCATGCGCGACGACAAAGTTGGCGATCCGGTCGGCGTTAGGTGTGGCGTTCATGATGGAATGAATAACCAGGCGGCAGTGTCGAGGGTTCGATCGATTCTCCCGCACATGGTAGTGTCACGCAAATAGCGTGTTTCGATTTCAGGTGCCGCATGCCGATTGTTCAAAGACCAGGCAAACCGAGGCTGCATTACAGCGTGGACGACCATACGGACCCGTGGAAGGCCGCGCCGTATATTCTCCTTCAGCACGGTAATGGCCGCTCGTCGCAATTCTGGTATAGCTGGATACCGTATCTCAGCCGTTTCTACAAAGTGCTGCGTCCCGATGCGCGAGGGCTGGGTCGTTCGCCACCCGAATTCGATATTGCAGCCGGCGTTACGATCGAAGCGCTCGTGGAGGACCTCACTGCGGTGTGCGACGCCGTCAACGCCGAAACGGTACATTTCTGCGGCGAATCGATGGGCGGCATACTCGGCCTTGCATTCAGTGCAATGCGGCCGGAGCGCGTTCGGACGCTCACCCTCGCGGCGACGCCGGTCTACATCAGCGACAAAATGAAAGAGACCTACTCGATGGGGCACGCCTCGCGGGTGGATGCGATGAAAGCCATGGGGCGCGATGCGTGGCTGAAGGCTACGAATCGCAGCACGCGCTTTCCGCCGGACAGCGATCCGGGACTTCTCGCCTGGTACGAATCCGAATTTGCGAAGAGCAGCACGGACGTGCAACTCGCGTATGCGACGTTGGTGAATGGGGCCAATGCAGCGGGTTTCCTGACCGATGTGAGGGCGCCGGTGCTCGGGCTTTATCCGACGGAAGGTCCGATCACGAGCGCCGAGCAGGAGCAGATGCTCGTCGAGAAGCTGCGCGATTTCACGCTCGTTCACTTGCCGACGCGCTATCACATGGTTCACCACATCGCACCCGCTGCCTGCGCGACGCATCTGCTGCATTTCTGTGCACGCCACGACGGCATCACCTGCCATGAGGCATAGGCGATAGATGGAAGCACGGCTGACGGGCGGCCTTCCGCGCTCGCGCCATGCATGGCAGGCGCCGTTCGCGGTAACTGCCGCGATCTGTGCTTTCCTTGTGCCAGTGCTCGGCACTGCAGCACAGGCGCTCTATCCGAATCGAAGCGTGCGCATCATCGTGACGGCCCCGCCCGGGGGCGGCACGGACATCATGTCCCGTATGGTTGCGCAGAAGCTGAGCGAGGTGTGGCATCAACCCGTGGTCGTGGATAACAGGGCGGGAGCGAACGGGATCATCGGCACCGATCTCGCCGCGAAATCCAAGCCCGACGGGTACACGTTCGTGGTGGTGCTGGCGACCCATGCGATCAACCCATCGCTTTACCGCCAGCTGCCGTACGACTCGACGGCCGATTTCGCTCCGGTCACGCTGATGGCGCAGTATCCGTTCATTCTCACTACACATCCTTCGCTGCCGGTGAAGTCCGTGCGCGAGTTCATCGCGCTCGCAAGAGCACGTCCGGGCGAGCTGAGCTATGCCTCCTCCGGGAATGGCAGCGGTCCGCAGCTCGGCTTCGAGCTCTTCAAGAGCGTCGCGAAGATCAACGTCGTGCACGTGCCGTACAAGGGTGCCGGCCCGGCCAACGTCGACCTCGTCGCGGGACAGGTGCATGCCATGTTCAACAATTTTCTGGCGGCGATGCCGCAGCTCAAGGCCGGCAGGCTGCGGGTGCTCGCCGTCACGAGTGCGAAGCGTTCAAAGGTGATGCCGGAGCTTCCCACGATGGCCGAGTCGGGGCTGCCCGGCTTCGACGTGACGGGCTGGTATGCGCTGCTCGCCCCGGCAGGCACGTCTTCCGCTTTCATAGCGAAGGTCCAGGCTGACACGAGCGACGTACTGAACATGCCTGCGGTGCATTCGCGGCTCTCCGGTGAAGGTGCCGAGCCCGTGGGCAGTACGCCGGAACAGCTCAACGCGTTTATCGCGGCGGAAATCAGGAAGTGGACGAACGTGATCAGGGACGCGAAGGTGACACCCGAGACACTATGAGAGACGCGAGATGATCAGCATTGTGGGTATCTCGGGCAGCTTGCGGAAAGGGTCTTACAACCGCGCGGTGCTGCGCGCGGCGGGTTCGGGTATGTCCTTGTCCCGGCCCAGACATTTGATGTTCGCCGCGATCGTCGCGTTTGCTTTCGTGAGCGGCTGCACGCGCGTGCCGACCGTCGCAGTCACACCGATCAAGGCGAAAAACCTGAACGAGCTGCAGACGCATCTGGCCGAGCGCACGTCGACCGATGTCGATGTGTTCAGGCCGCGCGGGCCGTTCGCAGTAACCGTGCACGACGATCGCGAGTTGCGTGTTTCCGGCAATCAGCGCATCGCTATGGATGTCTACCTGTCCGCACCGCCCGAGAAGGCGCCGCTCGTCGTGTTTCTGCACGGCTACGACAGCTCGAAAGGCGCGCATGCGTATCAGGCGATGCATCTCGCATCGTGGGGTCTGCACTGCATAACCGTGCAACTGCCCGCCCACGGTCCATGGATCAGCAATGGCCGCATGCTGGCGACGATCGTGCGTGCCATTCAGCGCGCTCCGCAGGTGATCGATCCCCGCGTCGATCCGGGCAGGATCGTCCTCGTCGGTCATTCGTTCGGCGCCTCAGCCGTCGCCGTGGCGCTCGCTGACGGCGCGCCGGCGATGGGAGGCATCCTGCTCGACCCGGCCGCGATCGGCAGAGACCTCCCGCAATACCTGCGGCGCGTGTCGAAACCCGTCATGGTGCTCGGCGCCGACGACGACCTCTCCTCTGCGCGCAACCGGGATTACTTCTACGAATACATTCGGACCGGCATCGCCGAAGTCTCGATTCGGGATGCAACGCACGAAGACGCGCAGTTTCCCTCCGAGTTCTCGCTGCACAACTTCGGGTTCGATCCGGACACGACCGAGGATGCGCAGCTCGCGTTCGTGAGTGCGCTCACCGCGGCCGCGATGAGTCTCGTCACCACGGGCACGTTCGAGCGTGCATGGACGACCTTTCGCCCCGCGCTCGCCGATGGCAAATTCTTCAACCCGCGTAAGAAGTGAGTAGTCGGAACTTTTGCCCCGACGCCGCGTTGTCGTGCGGTCAGACTAACGAACGCGCAAGGCCGCGCGCTGCTGGAATATCAGGATTGAACGTGCTCATCGGCGAGTCCTAAAATGAGCGCCAACGAGGAGGTCCACGCACGGAGCGTGGGCATAAGATCATCAGGATAAGAAACATGACGTTTCCGCGCAAATTCGTCCCCATTATTGCGGTGCTGTGGCTCGCGCAAGCGCACGCCGCAGATCTCGGGCGTTCCGCAGTCGATGCGGAACTGCTCAAGCAGGACAGCATCTACCAGGGCCAGGGCCAGGATCGGGACAAGGGCTACACGGTCGACCGACCGCTGGCGTCGTACGCGGATGGGTTTCCATCGGAATTTGCCCGCGTGTTCGGAAAGCTGACCCCGCAGGATCGCTGGCTCGACATCGGAGCGGGTGAGGGGCAGGCGATCCTCGATTACTACACAGGCGGCTACAACAACGCGCAACTCAAAACGGACGTGCCGGGTGACAGGCGGGCGCAGGCTGTGGCGATGTCGATTGAAGATCGGCGATCGGCGCTCTGGCAGCGCACGACCTCGATGCTGCCCTTCAATCAGATTCAGTATTTCGCGGGCAAACGCCTGCGCGAGTACTCATCCGCCGAACTGGGCCATTTCCAGCTCATCACCGACATGCTGGGCGGTTTTTCATACACCAACGACCTCGCGCTGTACATGGAGAAGGTGCTCGATCTCCTGGCGGTGAACGGCAGCTTCTTCACCGTTCTGCAGGATGTGCATCGTGAAGACGGCTCGAACGCGCCGTACTACGCCGGCTCCCCGTTCCTTACCGAAATAGCCGATGCTGACGGGGCGGAGCTGAAGGTGTGTTCGTGGCTGAAGCGCATCGCATGCGTCGAAGTGGTTTGCGAACCGCGCGCGCACTGGAAGCCGCCGCTCGAATCGTATCGCGTTCGCAAAGTCTGCAATGACGTGAAGGTCCCTCCATTGACGCCACTGCATTATCAGGCTGGCACGCCGCCCGAACGCCGCTATCAGGTACCCGCTGTCGAGGCGGGGAGCAGCCAACCGACCAACGTCCACTGATCGACCCCGACCCGGGCACTCCAGGCCCGGACGTCCGGGGGCGGCTCTGCCGCGCGAATCAGGTGCCGCTCGAGGTTGGAAAGCCCTGCCTGGCGGACGAAGCGTTGCAGTCCGCTCGTGCGCGCCAATGATCGGGTCACCTGCCGCGTTCGCACGTTTCTTGCCCTCTGGCCGTTTTGTCTGTTCACCGGGGCCGCAGCATGATCAACGATCTCTGGTACAAGAACGCGATCATCTATTGCCTCTCCGTCGGCACGTACATGGACGCGAACGGAGACGGCATTGGCGACTTTCAGGGGCTCATGCGCCGGCTCGACTACCTGCACGGGCTCGGCGTCACGGCCGTTTGGCTCATGCCGTTCCAGAAGTCACCGTGTCGCGACGACGGCTATGACGTTGCCGATTATTACGCCGTCGATCCGCGTTACGGCACGCTGGGCGATTTCGTGGAGTTCACGCATGCCGCGAAGCAGCGCGGCATACGGGTCATCATCGATCTCGTCGTCAACCACACGTCGAACGAGCATCCATGGTTTCAGGAGGCGCGGCGCGATCCGAACTCGCGCTTCCGCGACTGGTACGTCTGGTCGAAGAAAAAGCCGCCGCACGCAAACCAGGGCATGGTGTTCCCGGGGGTGCAGAAGACGACGTGGACGTACGACAAGGAAGCGAGGCTGTACTACTTCCACCGCTTTTACGAGTTTCAGCCCGACCTCAATACCTCGAATCCGCACGTGCAGGCCGAGATCCTGAAAATCATGGGATTCTGGATCGAACTCGGCGTCTCCGGCTTTCGCATGGATGCGGTGCCGTTCGTGATCGGCACGAAAGGGGCGAACGTCCGCAAGCCGGTCGAGCAGTACGACATCCTGCGTGTGCTGCGCGAATTCCTGCAGTGGCGGCTCGGCGATTCGATCATTCTGGCGGAGGCGAACGTGCTGCCGCAGACCGATCTGGAGTATTTCGGCGACGACGGCGAGCGCATGCAGATGATGTTCAACTTCCAGGTGAACCAGAACCTGTTCTACGCGATGGCGGCGGCCGATCACCGGCCGCTCGTCAAAGCGTTGAAGGCAACGAAGCCGCGACCGGCGACGGCGCAATGGGGATTGTTCCTGCGAAATCACGACGAGCTCGACCTGGGCCGTCTGACCGACGTGCAGCGTCAGGCCGTTTTCAAAGCATTCGGCCCCGACAAGAACATGCAGCTCTACGACCGGGGCATCCGGCGACGTCTGGCTCCGATGCTCGCCGGCGACCGCCGTCGGCTCGAGCTTGCCTACAGCCTTATGTTCACGCTGCCCGGCACGCCGGTGATTCGTTATGGTGACGAGCTCGGCATGGGCGACGATCTGTGCCTGCCCGAGCGCAATTGCGCGCGCACGCCGATGCAGTGGTCGACCGAGCCGCACGCGGGTTTCACGAAGAACGACAAACCGCTCGTCCCGGCGATTGCCGAGGGCCCATACGGCTACGAACATGTCAATGCGGCGCAGCAGCGGCGCGATGCGAATTCGATGCTCAACTGGACCGAGCGCATCATCCGCATGCGCAAGGAGGTGCCCGAGATCGGGTGGGGCGATTTCACTGTGCTCGATACGCGCACGCCCACAGTGCTGGCAATGCGGTACGACTGGCGCAACAACGCGGTGCTGTTCGTGCACAACCTCGAATCCCAGCCGCGTGAGATCTCGTTTTCCGTGGGCCTCCCGGGCGATGCAGGCAACCTGCTCGTCAATCTACTGACCGACGATCACAGCCGTGCCGACGCCAAAGGCCGCCACAACCTTCTGCTCGACGCGTACGCGTACCGCTGGTATCGCGTCGGCGGCCTCGACTACCTGCTCAAGCGCAGCGATATCGACGTCGAACAACAACGGCCGCGGTCGCGGCGCTGAGGTTTCCGGCACCAGGCGGTTCGTCTCTGCGGGCGCGATTTGCCACGTGCTGCGGCATCGCGCCCCGGCTCGCGCTCCGCTGCGCCGCGGACAAGGCCGCCGCCGTTCAAGCCTGGCTATCCACCCAAACCTGACTCTTTCAGCGGCATGTCCGGCGGCCTGCGGCCGGACCCGCGGCGGCTGAGCGCGCGCGTGACGTCGCCGACTTGCGGCAATCAGACCCTTGACAGTTTATCGAGAATCATTATCATCTTGTTGAATGTCCACCAACCCGCGCCCACCCAACCGCAAGGACGTGCAAGTCGTTCCCATCGCGGAGCAGCGCAGGCGGGTGAGCAGTGCAACTTTGCTCGGCAACGTGCGCGAGCTCGTGATCGAGCACAACGGGCGCGAGTACCGGCTGCGCGTGACATCGCAGGGGAACTTGATTCTCACCGCGTGACAGCGCTCAAGCAGCGCCCTGAGGCGCTGCACATCAGCCAGCCAGACCCTTCGGGGTTAGCCAGCCAATTGCCACAGACGCTCGCGGCGTCGCGGGCGCGCCGAACGGGTAGCGGTCGAGCCAACGCTGGTCTCGCCTGCGTTTTGGAAGGTTATGCATGGAAACACAGGCAATCGGCTTCGGCCACTTTCTCGGCCATGCGGACATCCTCGCGAAGGGACTCCTCGCCGTGCTTCTGTTGATGTCCATCGTCACATGGTGCCTCATCGTTTCGAAATCGCTGCAGGCGCTCATCCTCAAGCGGAGGGCCTTGCGTTTTGTGCATACGTTCTGGGATGCGCCCTCGGTCGACGCCGTGGCCACGCGGCTCGAGCAACATCATCCGGACGACCCTTTTTCACACCTTGCCTGGCACGGCATCGTTGCGGCGCGGCATCATCAGCAGCACGGCGCCAGCAAGCTCGACGAGGCCGGCACCGCGGTGGATTTTCTGACGCGTGCGATGCGGCGTGTCATCGACGAAGAGACGGCGCGCTTCGAGTCAGGACTGACCGTGCTGGCTTCGATCGGCAGTACTGCACCGTTCGTCGGACTGTTCGGGACCGTGTGGGGCGTGTATCACGCGTTGGTTGCCATCGGCATGAGCGGACAGGGAACGCTCGACAAAGTCGCCGGCCCGGTCGGCGAAGCGCTGATCATGACCGCACTCGGGCTCGCCGTCGCGATCCCGGCTGTGCTCGCCTACAACGCCTTCGTGCGCTCCAACCGCGTCGTGCTCTCGAAACTCGACGCATTTGCGCATGACCTTTTTGCCGTTCTTACGACGGGTTCGCGCGTGAGCAGTCCCGGCACGGTCTTGCCGCTCAAAATGCCAACGGCGGCCACGGCGGCCACGGCGGCGAGAGGATAACGATGTCTTTCGGCAGCTTCGAACGCGGCGCGAGCTCACCGGTCAGCGAGATCAACATGGTCCCGCTGATTGACGTCATGCTCGTGCTGCTCGTCATTTTCATCGTCACAGCGCCCCTGCTGACGCACGCGGTGAAGATCGATCTGCCGAAGGCATCGAGCCACGTCAATCCGACCAAGCCGGAGAACATTCAACTCGGCATCCGTGCAGACGGCGAGATCTTCTGGAATGGCGGTGTGGTGGCGCATTCCGCGCTCGAGGAGCGGTTCAAGGCGGCGGCGCGTGCCGAACCGCAACCCGAACTGCACGTTCGAGCCGACAGCAGGACCGAGTACCGGCAACGTGGCAGACGTGATGTCCATGGCGGCGCGGGCAGGTCTGACGCGCATCGGCTTCGTTACGGACCCCACCCCCGCGCATCCATGAACGGTCGTGCGCACTGGGTTCTCGCTGCGTGGTTCGTGATTGCCATCGCACTGGTGCCGCAGCCCGGCGCCTATGCGGCCCAGCCTGACGCGTCCGCACAACTCGTGGTGCACCTGCTCGACTACATCAGCGTCGATTACCCCACTTTCGTCAAGGTTGGCAAAGTCACCGACGCAAGCGAATACAAGGAGCAGCAGGAGTTCGCGACGCAGGTGGTGACGCTGCTCGGCCAGCTGCCAGAAGTGCGCGAGCGCACCGAGCTCCTCTCGGAGGCTTCACGCCTGAAGCGTCGCATCGATGCACGCGCGCCGGGCGAGGAAGTCTCGAAAGCCGCGACCGATCTGCGCTGGCGCGTAATCGGCGCCTACGGCATTGCCGTCGTCCCGAAGCGGCCGCCTGATCTGCAGCTTGGCGCGCGGCTCTATTCCAGTCAGTGCGCCGGGTGCCACGGTGCGAGCGGCCACGGCGACGGTGTTCTGGCGAAAGGGCTCGATCCCGCGCCCGCTGATTTTCACGACCACGACCGTGTCGCGCAACGCAGCGTTTACGGCTTCTACAACTCGATAACGCTCGGCGTGACGGGAACGGCGATGAAGAGCTTCTCCGAGCTCCCGGAGGAGGACCGCTGGGCGCTCGCCTTCCACGTCGCTGCGCTCGGCGCCGACCCGGCACGAACGGCTGCGGCAGAGCAGCTATGGAAAGGCGGTCGTGGCAAGACCGAAGCCGGGAATCTGCGCGCGCTTGCGACGTTAACCGAAAACGACGTGGCGCGGCGTTATGGCGAGGATGTCGCGACAGTGTTCGTATGGCTCCGGGCGCATCCAGCCACCCTCGAATCGGCGCAATCCTCTCCGATCGCCTATGCGCGCTCCGGTACTCGGCGAGAGTCTCGCGGCGTATCGCGCCGGCCGGCGTGAAGAGGCGCAGCGGCTCGCGCTCGGGGCCTATCTGGAGGGTTTCGAGCTCGCAGAGGCGACGCTCGATACCGTCGATCGAAATCTGCGCCAAGAGGTCGAGACGCAGATGCTCGGCTATCGCGAGCTGCTGCGGCAGAACGCGCCGCCCGCCCAGGTCGCATCCGCGGCAGAACGCATCGATCAACTGCTCGAGGCGAGCGACAGGGCGCTCGGACACGAGAGCCTGACAGCATCGACGGCTGCGATGTCCGCGTTCTTCATCATCGTGCGCGAAGGGCTCGAAGCGCTGCTGGTGATCACCGCGATCGTAGCGTTTCTCATCCGGACGGGACGCCGCGATGCCTTGCTGTGGATACATGCCGGTTGGATCGGCGCACTCGCGCTCGGTCTCGTCACCTGGTTTGCCGCCCTGAGCCTCGTTCGCGTGAGTGGAGCGACGCGCGAGCTCACAGAAGGATTCACCGCGCTCTTCGCCGCGGGCATTCTGCTGTATGTCGGCTTCTGGCTGCACGCGAAAAGCCACGCCGCAGCCTGGAAGACATTCGTTCAGGAGCACGTTCAAGGTGCGTTGCAGCGCGGAACGTTGTGGGCGCTCGCCGGCGTGTCGTTCCTCGCCGTCTATCGCGAGGCATTCGAGACCGTGCTCTTTATTCAGGCGCTGTGGCAGCAGAGCGCGGACGAAGCGCAGCACGCCGTTGCGGCTGGCCTCGGCTGCGGTGCAGCGGTGCTGGCGCTGATTGCGTGGCTGATGTTGCGTTTTGGCGTCCGTCTGCCCCTCGGTCCATTCTTTACGGTCTGCTCGCTACTGATGGCCGTGCTCGCCGTGGTGTTCACGGGCCAGGGAATCAAGGCGTTGCAGGAAGCCGACGTGATTGCCGCGAGTCCGGTTACGACCTTCAGTGTTTCGGCGCTCGGGTTCTATCCCACGGTTCAGACGATCGTCGCCCAGGCCGCCGTACTGGTGCTCGTGATCGCGATGTTCCTGTGGTCCGGCCACCGCGGCACTCGAAGCGCTGCGACCTAAGGCAATACCAGGGCGTGTCTGCATCGATCCGTCGAGCTCGGAAATTCCGCTAACGCCCATGGCTGCTCTCGACACCTACACCCTCTCGGCAGCGCGGTACGACGTGTTCCCGCAGCGTGCGCGTCACGCCGCCGTGGCGATCGCGATCGTTCTGCATGCGATTGCCATCGTACTGCTGTGGCGCCTGGAGCCGGTCCGTAGCGCGGTTGTCGATGCCGCGCCGATCATGGTGCGCCTCATCACGCCGGAGCCGAAGGAGGAGGTCCGACCGGCCGATGCGCTACCGCGTCCCATGCCCGTGCGCCGGGAAGTGCATCGCCCGAAGCCTGTCGCGCCACCGCCGGTCGTCACCGCACCCATCGAAGCGCCGTCACCGTCCGTTGCACCGGGGCCTCAACCCGTTCCGCCACCGCCGGTCGAAAGTCCACCGCCCGTTGCGGCGCCGGCACCTGAACCGGCCTCCGTGGCTTCGGCGCCGCCTGCGCCCGCGCCACCGCCAGAGCCCATTGTGCCCCCTGTGTTCAACGCGGATTACCTGAACAATCCGCCACCCGCGTATCCCGCTGCATCGCGGCGTACCGGTGAGCAGGGCAGGGTCGTGCTGCGCGTCTTCGTGAGCGAGCAGGGATTGCCGTCGGAAGTGCAGGTGCGGACCTCGAGCGGCTTCAACCGGCTCGACGAGGCGGCGTCCAGCACTGTAAGGCAGTGGCGGTTCGTTCCCGCACGCCGCGGCAGCAGCCCGGTCGGCGCCTGGGTACTGGTACCCATCTCGTTCAGCTTGAGGAGCTGAAGAGGTTTCGCCGCATCGTGTTCGCACCTGTGTCATGAAATGCAGTCAACGAACTGAGAGAGCCGAGATAATGTTTTTTTCGAGTCGCACGTTCTTTGTGGGCGCCGTAGCCGGCGCTCTCTTCGCGGTAGCGCCTGCGCAAGCCACGGGTCTTGCAACGTGTGACTCCGGCCCGCCTGAAGGCTGGCAGCCGCAGTCCAAGCTCGAGAAGCAGCTCGTCGACCAGAAGTGGCAGGTGCGTCGCATCAAGGTCGACGGCGGCTGCTACGAGGTCTACGGCATCAACGACAAGGGTGAAAGGGTCGAAGCCTATTTCCATCCGGTGACCCTCGCGCCCGTTCCCACCAAACGCTAGGCATGATGCGCGAGCGCGCGTCCTATCCCGTGTGGGATCCGCTCGTCCGGATTCTGCACTGGACGTTGGCGTTGAGCATTGCGCTGGCGTGGTTCACGCGCACCGGATTCGGCCGCTGGCACGAGTGGGTCGGCTATGCATCTCTGGTGGTGATCGGAGTGCGACTCGCATGGGGCGCCGCCGGTCCGCCTTACGCGCGCTTTGTCCAGTTCGTTCGCGGGCCGTCTGCGGGCTTGCAGTACGCGCTGCTCGCGCTGCGCGGACGGGCTCCGCGCTACCTCGGACACAATCCGCTCGGGGGCTGGATGGTGCTCGCGCTGATTACGACGACGATTGCAGTCGGCGTAACGGGCTGGCTCTACACGACCGACGCATATTGGGGCGAAGCGTGGCTCGAGACGCTGCACGATGCATGCGCGAAACTACTGCTCGCATTGGTCGCGCTGCATGTGGCCGGCGTCATCGCAACATCCGCCCTGCATCGTGAAAACCTCGTGCGTGCGATGATCCACGGGCGCAAGTCTCCGCCCCGGCAGACCGATATCGCGTAGACGTGCCGCTGTCGTTACGCCTCTCCCCACATCCTGAGCAGGTTGTGGTAACAACCGGTGAGCGAAACAAGCGACGGATGGCCCGATGCATGCTGATTCAGACGCACGAGCGCCATGTCCATGTCGAAGAGCAGCGCGCGCTGCGCGTCGTCGCGTATCATGCTTTCGATCCAGAAGAATGAAGAGACACGGCTGCCGCGCGTGACGGGCGTGACGCGATGCAGACTGGTCGCGGGATAGATCACCATATCGCCGGCTGGCAGCTTCACGGAGTGCACGCCGTACGTATCTTCGACCAGCAACTCACCACCGTCGTAATCCTCGGGCGCTGTGAGGAAGAGCGTCGCCGAGATGTCCGTCCGGATACGCCGGCCGGTGGGCGCATGCACGCGCATGGCGGCATCGACGTGATTGCCGAACTTCATCTCGGCGCAATAACGATTGAAGAGCGGCGGATAGATGTGCTTCGGCAGTGCCGCGGAAAAGAACAGCGGGTTACGCCCCAGCGCTCTGACGATCTCCTGGCCGATCTCGTGGGCTTCGGCTGACTCTTCCGGTAACTGCTCGTTGTACTTCGCCTGCGCCGACTGATGTCCCGAGGTGACGTTGCCGTCGACCCATTTCACTGCGTCGATGCGGCTGCGAAAGCGCGAGACCTGCTCGCTCCTGAGGACGTTGGGTATCTGAAGTAGCATGTCGCTCCGTTAGGGGTCGCGCTCAGCTTGGTGTTGCTTGGTCAGCGTAACTAGATGAGAACGGTTCTCAAGTATACGCTAAGGGTGAGATGACGCGCGCGCGTCACCGGCAGCGCAAGGACTGCGCTACCGCGTTGCGGGAACACGACGGGCCGTTCGCTACGCCGCTTCGACCTTCTCGAAATCGATGCGCTCGTAGACGGGCAGGTCCTGCAGGTAGCGACGCAGACAGTCGAGGCCCATCTCGACGGCGCCCAGGCGGACCCAGTCGCGTCCGCCGACGATGCGGCTCCGCCGCGAAGCCACTTCGCCGTCGCTGGCGATTGCAAGGCAGATGGTGCCGGCGAACTCGATGCGGTCCGCACCCGGATCGAGATCGATCAGAACGGCAAGCGCATGGGAAGTCCCTGTCTCTTGCCGCGCGGCGCTCGCGACCTTTTCGGCGTGTTCGCGTGTGACTTCGCTGAACGCTGCTGCTCCCCGCAGTCCCACCGCCGCGCATAGCTCTGAAAGCTCACGCGAAATGATGCCGCGCCGAACCACGTTCTCGGCGCCGGGTAGATGCGCGATGCGCGCAGCGATCTGGCCGCTCGTAAACGTTTCGACCAGCGTGAGCGTGCCGTTCCGCTTCTGAAGCGCCTCGAGTACGACCCCTTCGAGCGTGCGATCGTCTTCAGCCAGAATGAAATTGCCGAGGCGCCTGCGGACCTCCTGCTCGACCGGCGCCAGTTTCTGACGAATGTCGTCCATGTCGCGGCCGCGCACGGTGAGCTTGGTTTCGAGCTGGGGATAGTGCGCGCGGAAGCCCAGCTTCACGCTGCCGGCCGGTGCGAGGTCCGTAACCCCCGACAGCAGCGTGTCGGCGTGAGACTCGCCGATGCCATAGGAGTGAAAGCGCTTCAGAAAGACGGCGGTCTGGACCCCGCTGCGCGCCTGCAGTTGCGGAATCACCTGCTCGTCGAGCATGCGTCGCATCTCACGCGGAACGCCGGGCGTGAAAAAGAAGCGTGCCTTCCCGATATCGACTGCGAAACCGCATGCGGTGCCGATCGGATTGTCGAGAATCGCGGCGCCAGCCGGAAGCATCGCCTGCTTCCTGTTGCTCGCGGGCATCGGACGACTGCGCCGCGCGAAATACGATTGCATCGTGGTGAGCCACGCCTCGCTCAACACGAGGTCGACACCGGCGGCCTTTGCAGCGATTTCCTGTGACAGATCGTCGACGGTCGGCCCGAGCCCACCATTGACGATAACGGCATCGGCGCGCTGGCCCGCGAGCTGAAAGGCGAGCAGAAGCTCGTCGCGATCGTCACCGACGGTCGTTTCCCACGTCACCGAAAGACCGAAGTCTTCGAGCCGCTGGCTGATATGACTGAAGTTCGTGTTGACGATTTTTCCGGTGAGCACCTCGTCGCCGGTGCAGATCACTTCGATGCGCATGTGTTATTCGAGTCCGACTTCAACATGATCGGGAACGCACCCAAACCTCAGGCGGCAGCGCCGGCGCCGATCACGCTTTCGGGCACGAACTTCGACAGCCATCGCTTGTGAACGATCAGATTCTCCTGCCAGACCGCTTCGAAGTTGTCCACGGTCGACGATTTCACGGCCGGCGTCGCCATGAGCGCGTCTCGCCATGCGGAGAGAGCTGGAAACTTGTCGATGACGCCCACCGTATGCAGGCGGTCCATGTAGGTATAGCGCTGCAGGAACGGCGCGTATGCGGCATCCACGAGCGAGATCCTCGCGCCGTTGAAGAACGGGCCGCGGTGACTGCGCTTGCCGAGCTCGTCTTCCAGCTTTCCGAACGGTCCTGCGATCTTGGCGGCGTTCAATACGTACTCCTCCTCCGAATTGGAGTAGGCGGCGCTCGAGATGACCGAGGCGAACGTCGGCACGTAGTCCGTCCATGCGCGATTGCGGGCGCGCGCGATCGGATCTTCCGGATGGAGCCGCGGCTGCGCAGTTTCGTCGAGATACTCGGCGATCGCGTTCGATTCGAACAAGGCGTCCCTGCCATCGATCTGCAGCACGGGCACCTTGGAATGCGGGGACATCGCGAGAAACCACGCGGGCCGGTTGTTGCGGTCGATGTACGTGATGTCGTAGGGGATCTGTTTCGCCTGCAGGACGATCGCTGCACGTTGTACCCAGGGGCAGGTCTTGAAGCTGCACAGCATGAACTTGGATGCCATGGGATTCTCCGGTTCGTGGAGCGTGGATGCTGGCACAGGCGCGAGCCGCTTTCAACGCATCGTTTTTCGGCACCGCCCGACGGGCCGCGCGCCGTGCGCTCATGTCGAGACGTGTCCATGATGTGGCTGCGCGTCCGGCGAAGCTGACGTTGTGCGGCAGTGCAGATTATCATCGCCGGTCGGCTCACCACGACCGATTGACAATGCAACGAGGAATCATGGCGAAGAAGAACGGCTGGGGTTTGGTAGGAACGGGGCGCATCGCGGACGATCGCATTCTGCCCGGGATCAACGCGTTCGACGGCAATCGGCTCATCGGCGTAACGAGCCGCGATCAGTCCCGGGCCGACATGTTCGCGAAGAAGTTCGGGGCGGAGCACGCTTACACGCGCTTCGAGGACATGCTCGCCAATCCGGACATCACGGTGATCGCGATACACACACCGAATTCCATGCACGCCGATCAGATCGTCGCTGCGGCGCGCGCCGGCAAGCACGTGTTCTGCGACAAGCCGATGACGACGAGTGTCGCGGACGCCGAACGGGCCATCCAGGCCTGCGATGCTGCCGGGGTCAAGTTCGGCATGAACTTCCACAACCGCTACATGCCGCCTTTCATCGAGGCGCGGCGCATCGTTCAGGCCGGCGAGATCGGCGACGTGCAACTCGTCCAGATGGAGGCCAGCCCCGGTGCGCGACCCGGTGTGCGGCTCGCGACGTGGCGCGTCGATCCCACGCTGGCCGGTCTCGGCACGACCATGAGCATCGGCGTGCACGTGTACGACATCCTGCGCTACATCCTGGGCTCCGAGATCGTCGCGGTAACAGCGTTCTTCGATACGCCGCGCAACGTCATGGAGGAGGTGAATCTCTCCATGTTCAAATTCGCGAATGGGGCCATGGCGCAACTGAGCGTGCACGAGAATTCGCCTTATCCGCACAACGACTTCGTGATCTACGGTACGAAGGGACGCATTACGGGACGCGGCCTCACCCGCAGCCGCGCGGGGGGTGTGCTCGAAGTGCTGACGGACGGTGATAAGGTGCGGCGTCAGGAATATGCGCCGATCAATGCGCACGAAGCATGCGTCGTCGGATTCAGCAAGGCGTTGCTTGAGGGCCGGGATCCGGATCCGTCCGGCATCGATGGTCTGCGCAGCATGCAGCTCACCGAAGCGATGGCGAAGTCGGCGTGGGACGGCATGCACGTGCGGCTGGCGTACTAGCGAGCCGCTAATCACGAAGGCCGAATCACAGCCTCTATTGCGGCTGGATCCCTGCCGCCTTGATGACTTCCGCCCACTGCACGAGCTCGCGCTTGATGACGGCTGCGAACTCTTCCGGACTGCTGTTCACGACCTCGACACCCTCGGCAGCGAAGCGGGCTTTCACATCGGGGCTAGTTGAGCTGCGCGCGATCGACTGATTCAGCCGATCCACGATGGCACGCGGCGTGCGCGCCGGACCCAGTATGCCGAACCACTGCGACGTGTCGAAATCGGGTACTCCTGATTCCATCATCGTCGGCAGATCGGGCAAAACTGCGGTGCGCTTCTTCGTCGTCACCGCGAGCGCCCGGATCTTGCCGCTCTTCACGTGCGACAAAGCAGACAGTACGGTCGAGACCATCGCCGCCACTTCGCCGGATATGAGGCTCACGTACGCCGGCCCGGCGCCCTTGAACAGCACCTGAGGCATATCCACGCCGGCCTTCAGTTTGAACAGCTCGGCGGTGAGATGCGGGCTCGTGCCGACCCCCGGCGAGCCGAAGATCAGTCCACCCGGTTTCGCCTTCGCGAGTGCGATCAGCTCTTTCACATTCTTCGCCGGCACGGTTGCATTGACGACGATGATCTGTGCAGCGTCGACCACGAGCGAAATCGGCGTGAAGTCCTTTGCGGCATCGTAAGGCAGCTTGCGGATCATGCTCGGGTTGATCGTGAGCGACGGCTGGATGATGAGGAGCGTATAGCCATCGGGTAGCGCTTTCGCCACGATGTCGGTGCCGATCACGCCGCTCGCTCCGCCGCGGTTATCGACCACGATCTGCTGGCCCAGATCTTCGCTCATCTTAACGCCGAGAGTGCGTGCGAGCAGGTCGCTTCCGCCGCCCGCCGACGACGCAACAACGAGCCTGATCGGACGGGTCGGATAGTTTTGCGCCTCAATCCCGGCGCTGGCGACAGCGAGCGCGACCGCGGTGAGCGTGACTGCGCATGTGTTCACGGCGCCTCCTCCTTCAAAGTGCCCTCGAACCGCGCGCGGGCTGGACGATGGTACCATGAGCAACTCTTCGTCATCTCGTTCTCCGCACATATGAACACGGCAAACCTTCCGCTCTCCGGTATCCGCGTGCTCGAGTTCTGTCACACGATCATGGGCCCGACGTGCGGGCTCGTGCTGGCCGATCTCGGCGCCGACGTGATCAAGATAGAGCCCGTGGAAGGCGACCGCACGCGCCGGCTCGGCGGTTTCGGCGCCGGCTTTTTTGCCGGCTTCAACCGCAACAAGCGCAGCCTTGCCATCGATATCAAGAAAGACGAAGGCCGCGCGCTCATTTACCAGCTCGTCGCGAACACCGATGTAGTGGTGGAGAACTTCGCCGCAGGCACGATGGAAAAGCTGCGCTGCGGCTACGCCGACCTGAAACCGCTCAACGACCGCCTGATCTACTGCGCACTCAAAGGCTTTCTGAGCGGCCCTTATGAGCATCGGCCGGCGCTCGACGAAGTCGTTCAGTTCATGGCCGGCCTGGCTTACATGACGGGGCCGCCGGGCCAGCCGCTGCGTGCCGGCGCGTCGATCGTTGACATTCTCGGTGGTACGTTCGGCGTGATCGGCATACTGGCTGCCATCGAAGAGCGCCATCGCACCGGACAAGGCAAGGTCGTGAAGAGCGCGCTCTTCGAAAGCACGGCGTTTCTCGTTTCGCAGCACATGGCGGCCGAACTGGCGGCCGGCGAGCCGCCGCCTCCCATGCCGGCACGTCGCAGATCGTGGGCGATCTACGAAACGTTTCCGACGGCGGACGAAAAGATGCTCTTCGTCGCGATGACCAGCAATAACCACTGGCGGCGTTTCTGCGAGGCCTTCGGACTGACTGCGCTGCTGAACGATCCGCTGTTGCAGACCAATGAACAACGTGTCGAGGGCCGGGACCGCTTCGTGCCGACGGTCGTGGACATCATCAAGAGTCATCGGCTTGTCGACATGGCACGCAAGCTCGACGAGCTCGACATCCCGTATGCGCCCGTCGCGCGTCCGAGCGATCTCTTCGACGATCCGCATCTCAACCACGAGGGTCGTATGCACCACATCGACGTGGGCAACGGCCGCACTGGGAACATCCCCGGCATCCCGCTGGAACTCGGCGGGAAGCACATGCCATTGCGGGTGCAGCCCCCAAATCTGGGTGAGCACACTGCAGAAATCCTGCGGGAGATCGGCGTTGCGGAGGACGCGATCGCGGACCTGAGCCGGCGTGGCGTGATTGTCGCCGCCAGCGCCTGAGCGCGGGCAAAGTGCGAGAATTACTGTGCCGGGTTTGACGACTTCAAGCGCGCGGGGACCATGGACTTCGAACTTTCAGATGACCTGAAGAGCCTGCAGCAGCGCACGCGCGAATTCGTTCGCGAGGAGATCATCCCCTTCGAGCGCGACCCGCGCTGCACCAGCCACGGGCCGGATGAATCACTGCGACGCGAGTTGCTTGTACGGGGGCGCAAGACGGGCCTCCTGGCGGCGCACGTCTCGCCCGAAATGGGCGGCATCGGACTCGATCATCGGGGCAAGGCGATCGTCTTCGAAGAGGCGGGTTATTCGTTGCTGGGGCCGATCGCACTCAACATCTTTGCGCCCGACGAAGGCAACATGCATCTGCTCGACGTCGTCGCGACTGCGGCGCAAAAGGAACGCTGGCTGCGTCCCCTCGTGTCAGGTGAGATTCGCTCGTGCTTCTGCATGACCGAGCCGCCACCGGGTGCGGGCGCCGATCCGAGCATGCTGCTCACGACGGCGGTCAGGGACGGCGACGACTACGTCATCAACGGCGTCAAGTGGTTCATCACGGGTGCCATGGGTGCGGCTTTCGCGATCATCATGGCGAAGCTCGAGGACGGCAGGGCGACGATGTTTCTGGCGGACATGAAAAACTCGGGCATCACGGTCGAGCGCGCGCTCGACTCGCTCGACACGTGCTTCCCCGGCGGTCACGGGGTCGTGCGCTTCGAGAATCTGCGAGTGCCGGCGTCGGATATTCTCGGCGAAACGGGGCAGGGCTTTCGTTATGCGCAGGTGCGACTTTCGCCGGCGCGTCTCACGCACTGCATGCGCTGGCTCGGCGCCGCACGCCGCGCCCATGACGTCGCCGTCGACTATGCGCGCGAACGGCATGCGTTTGGAAAGAAGATCGGCGAACACGAAGGCATCGGCTTCATGCTTGCCGACAACGAGATGGATCTGCACACGGCACGCCTTTCCATCTGGCATTGCGCGTGGCTGCTCGATCAGGGGCAGGGCCTCGGCCGCCACGCATCCAGTGTTGCCAAGGTGATCTCGTCGGAGGCGATCTGGCGCGTGGTCGATCGCTGCGTGCAGATTCTGGGCGGCCAGGGTGTCACGCATGAGAAAATCGTGGCGCGCATTTTCGCGGACGTGCGCTCATTTCGTATCTACGACGGGCCCTCCGAGGTGCACCGGTGGAGCATCGCCCGACACATCCTCAGCTCGAACACGCACTGACGTGGAACATCGGGACGACGATCTCGGGCCCAACAGCGCGAATTACGTTCCGCTTTCGCCGCTCACGTTCCTGAAGCGCTCGGCTCGCGTGTTCGCCCGCAAGACGGCTGTCATTCATGGCGATTGGCGCCTCACTTACGCGCAGCTCTACGAGCGGGTCGTGCGGCTCGCCTCCGCATTGGCGAACGCCGGATTGCGGCCTGGCGACACGGCTGCGATCATGGCGCCGAACGTGCCGGCGCTGCTCGAGGCGCATTTCGGCGTGCCGATGGCGGGCGGCGTGCTGAACGCGGTCAACGTGCGGCTGGACGCCGCGACGGTGCGCTTGATCCTTCAACATGGCCGTGCGCGCTTCATCATCGTCGATCGCGATTACGCCGAGGTCGTACGCGAGGCGCTGTCGGACCTCGAACAGAAGCCTGCGGTCATCGACATCGTCGATCCCCTCGCCGCGAATGGCCATCGAGACACCGCGCCGCTGGGCGAAATGGAGTACGAAGCGTTCCTGGCGGGTGGAGACTCGACGTATGCGTGGACGCTGCCGTCCGACGAATGGCAGTCGCTCGCACTCAACTACACGTCAGGCACGACCGGGAAGCCGAAGGGTGTCGTGTATCACCATCGGGGCGCGTACCTCAATGCGCTCGGCAATGCGCTTGCGTTTCGACTGACGCCGGACAGTGTCTACCTCTGGACGCTGCCCATGTTCCACTGCAACGGCTGGTGCTACCCGTGGGCAGTCACTGCTGCGGGCGGAACGCACGTCTGCCTGCGTGGCGTGGATGCGGGACGTATATTCGCGCTGATCGAAGCGCATCGCGTGACCCATCTTTGCGGGGCGCCGATCATTCTCAACACGCTCGTGCACGCGCCGAACCGACCGCAGAAGCCGTTCGGGTGGACAGTCGAGGTCGCTACGGGCGGTGCTGCACCGCCGAGTACCGTCATCGAGCGTATGGAACAGATGGGCTTCCATGTCACTCATCTGTACGGGCTCACGGAAACATACGGGCCGGCCACGTTGTGCGAATGGCAGCATGAATGGGACGACCTGCCGCTTTCCGATCGCGCGCGTCATATGGCAAGGCAGGGCGTCCCGATGCCGACTCAGAACGAAGTGCTGGTGCTGCGGCCCGGCACGAATGAGCCGGTCAGCGCCGACGGGCGGACACTCGGTGAAATCGCGGTGCGCGGCAACACCGTGATGAAGGGCTATCTCGACAATCCGGACGCGACGCGCGAAGCTTTCGCGGGCGGCTGGTTCCGCACCGGGGACCTCGCCGTCATGCACGAGGACCACTACATCGAGATCAAGGATCGTGCGAAAGACATCATCATCTCCGGTGGCGAAAACATTTCGACACTCGAGATCGAAGAAGCGCTGTACCGGCATCCGGCCGTGATGGAGGCGGCTGTGGTCGCGAAGCCGGACGACAAATGGGGCGAGACGCCCTGTGCGTTCGTGACGCTCAAGCCCGGGGAGGCGCCGGCGATCGAGGAAGACCTCATCACCTGGTGCCGCGATCATCTGGCGCACTTCAAATGTCCGCACTATGTCGTCTTTGTCGATCTACCCAAGACTTCCACAGGCAAGGTCCAGAAATACGTACTGCGCGACTGGGCGAAACGCGTTGAGCGCGACACTTGAGCGCCGAGAACACGCCCGCAATGTCGTCCGGGGCCGAACCGCGCCCAGACGATCGCCTCGCCATCGATGCCGCGCGCCTCGAGCAGTTCATGCATGCGCACGTCGCGGGCTTCGAGGGAGCGCTCAGGATCGAGCGGTTCGCCGGCGGTCAGTCCAATCCGACCTATAAGCTCATCGCGGCGAACGGGAGCTACGTTCTGCGGCGAAAGCCGCCTGGCAAGTTGCTGCCGTCCGCGCACGCCGTCGACCGCGAGTACCGCGTGATGACGGCGCTGTCTCACACGGCTTTCCCCGTCCCGCGCACGTACGTGCTGTGTATGGACGAAGGCGTAATCGGGACGCCCTTCTACATCATGGATTACGTCGACGGCCGCGTCTTCTGGGATCAGTCGCTGCTGGGTATGACACGCTCCGACAGGGCGGCGATTTACGACGAGATGAACCGCGTGATCGCGGCGCTGCACACCATCGACTACGCGGCGATCGGGCTCAGCGACTACGGTCGCCCGGGTAATTACTTCGCGCGTCAGATCGATCGCTGGACGCGGCAGTATCGTTCATCGGAAAGCGACCGTATTCCAGCCATGGACGAGCTCATCGAGTGGCTGCCGCACAACATACCGGCGGGCGACGAGACGGGCATCGTGCATGGGGACTACCGGCTCGACAACCTGCTTTTCCATCCGACCGAGCCGCGCGTGCTTGCGGTGATCGACTGGGAGCTCTCGACGCTCGGCCATCCGCTCGCTGACTTCGCTTACAACTGCATGAGCTGGCTGATCAGGCCGGATGTGTTTCGCGGCCTGGCCGGTCTCGATCTGCAGCGGCTGGGTATACCTTCGGAGGCCGACTATGTGCGTGCGTATTGCGCGCGTACGGGTCGCGTCGCCATCGCACACTGGAACTTCTACATTGCGTTCAATCTGTTTCGCCTCGCCGCGATTCTGCAGGGCATCATGGCCCGCGCGAGGGAAGGGACGGCGGCGAGCGCCGATGCGATCGGAGTGGGACGCGCTGCGCGTCCGCTCGCAGAATTGGGTCGAAGCCGGATCGAAGCGAGCTGAGACGCCTCACGCGCGGCGAGGCTGCTCTGCTCCGGAAAATCTTTGGATCAGGCGGCCAGAACGAAACGTTTCACGTCTTCCAACCGTCCGCTGCGCGCAATCAGCGCCATGTCGCGAATCCAGACGAAGAACGAAATCACTTCAATGATTTTCTTGAACACGATGGTGTCTCCTTGAGCGAGCCACGAGGTTAGCAGTCGATGCTGCAAAGCCACATGAACTAACGCACACGCAGCGCCAGCTTTTTAAGTGTTCAGAAAAGAAAAGCCCCAGTGGTTGCCCACCGGGGCGAGTCGTTGAGAGACAACCGCGTCGTTATGTTATCGCAGGCCCAGCAGAGTCGACCTTTGCCGGGTTCTGCGCTTATTCAACGCGAACGGAGTCTGCACGCGCCCGTCGCCTCGAGGTTATGACGTTTGTCTCAAAGCGACGACAAACCCGAGCGGCCGCTCAGGTCGCGTGTGTAGCGCGAGCGCTCTTCAAACGATCGCGGGAGTGGTGGAAAGACCCGCGCGCGCATAGAGCCGAACCGCGTTGTCCCAGAAGAGTTTCCGGCGCTGCGCATCGGTCATGTCCCACGACATCGCGATCTTGACGGTCTCGGGAAAATGGCTCTCGCCGTGCGGGTAGTCCGACGCGTACATGAGCACGTCCGGGCCGACGAGATCGATCACGGCCTTCGTCAATGCAGCGCCTTCCGGTGCTTCGATGCTCTGGTAATAGCGGCCGCTCGTCACGTATTCACTCGGCTTCATCTTCAGTGGTGCGAGCGCCGTGCGGATCGTTTCGGCGTGTTCGTCGAGCCGCTTCATCCAGAATGGAAGCCAGCCGTGTCCGGCTTCGAGTGTGCCGACGCGCAGTCGCAGGGTAGCGATCCATGACGCCGCTGCCGATCAACGCTGCCATGTTGCGCATGCCGCACCATGGATGCGCCGCGGAGCGCTGCAGAAAAAGATTTTCCCAGTTGTCGAGCCCACCCGGCGCATACGGCGGCATCACCGTAAACGTATGCAGGACGACGGCGAGATCGTGCTCAGCCGCCGCGGCCCAGATCGGCTCGAAGTCGGGATGGTCGAGCGGCATGCCATACGGCGCGTACACCATAACGGCCCATGCCCATTTCGATTTGCCCCACCGCCGTATCTCGTCGACGCTGCCCTGCACGTCGCGACCGCACGCGAGTATCACGCCGCCAAGACGCGCGGGGTAATCGCTGCAGTAGTCCTGCATCCAACGGTGATACGTGCGGTACATGCCCGCTTCGAGTGCGACGTCATCGCCGGACGTCCAGGTGCCGAACCACCCGGACGGCAGCGTGAGATTGACGTCCACGCCTTCGTAGTCCATGTCCTTGATGCGCTCGCCGGGATCGTGATCCACGCGCGGCGACGGCTCGCGTTCGCGTTTGACGCCGGTGAAGCCGGCCATGTAGCCCGCAGGCCTCTCCTCGGCTTTCGCGTTGCCGAGCGTGCGCCGGTATACGCGCTGCCCTTTCGTGTACGTCTGCTGGCCACGCGCATTCGCGGTCTTGTACTGCTCCCACGCGGAAAGCCGCGAGCGCTCGTTCTCGGTGAGATACTTGTCGAGCACTTCCATATACGGGCCGACGTGGGTGTCGGAGTCGAAAATCCGGTAGCCGTTCGCGGACATGCCAGTGTCTCCTATGTTTGCTCAGACTGCGGCGTCGCCACGCGCGCAGGATAAAGGGCGCCGCTGGAACTCAGCGCTCGCGCGTGTCTAGTCAGACGCTCGCGCCCGATACTTCTCCGCTGCATCCGAAAAATAGCGCTCCTCCAGCTCGCGCTGCTTGTCGGCGCCTTCGCCTTCAGGACCGACGATCGGCTGCGGATACGGTCGATCCTTATGCGACTGCACGAAATCCTCCCACGCGGCGATACCGCGGCCCTGAAAGTCCTGCATGAAATCCCACAGCGCAGCCCACGTCACATGATGTGTGAAACCGGGGTACCACGCGATGTTGACGCCCAATGCAAGGTGTTCGTCGAGGCCGAGATAACGCGGGAGCTTTCCTTTCATGAACGAAAACGGTCCTTCGACGGCCGCTCGCGCTCGCTTGATCTCTTCGACCGAGTGTGGCGATTCGAGCTGAACCCAGTCTACACCCGCGTCTTCGCGATACGCTTTCAGGCGTGCGATCGCGTCGTCGAGATTACTGTTCGCGGCATCGCGCGCGTAGCACTGCGCCATGACGACGAAGTCCGGATCGAGCTCGTTCTTCATGTCCACCGCAGCCCGATAGCGTCCGATCGCCTGTTCCAGCGGAACGACTTCGACGCCGGCGTCCTGGGTCTTGCGCTTGCCTTCGATCGGCTGATCGTCGATGCGGATGCCGGAGATCCCTGCGCGAATGCACTCGCGTATGAGGCGGCGCACGGCCATGACGCCACCGTGTCCGGTATCGCCGTCCACGATGATCGGGAAATTCACCGCCTGCGCGATCCAGCCCGCGATCTGCACGCACTCGGTCATGGTGAGCGTGCCCACATCGGCGAGCCCGGTATAGGCGCCGACGACGCCGCCCGTCCCGACGAAGCCCACTTCACAGCCGGCTTTCTCCATGATGCGCCCGTGCGCGGCCGTTGGCGGATGCAGTACCGACGAGGACCTTGTCCTTGCGATTGATGAGCTCGCGCAGCCGCTTGCTTTTCGACGACATGAGTGTTTTCTCCGGAATGATGCTTTGCTATTCGACGCGCACGTCGGCGGCACGCGCGACCTTTCGCCAGCGCGCGATCTCTTCCCCGAGCAATCGCGAAAATTCCTCGGGCGTGCTGCCGATCGCCTCGCCGCCGTCCGACGCGATTTTCTCCACGATATCGGCAGACTTCACCGCTCTTCGCGATTTCAGCTGCTCAGGCGCACAACGATGCTCCGCGGCGTGCCGGCCGGTGCAAGCCAGCCATGCCACGTCGTGTCGGCATATCGAGGCAGACCGGACTCCGCGATCGTCGGCACGCCCGGTATCGCGGCGGAACGCCGGGCGCTCGAAACACCGAGCGCGCGCAGCCGCTCCGCCTTTACGTGCGGCAGACACGACAAATGTTTCCGAACATCATCGGGATCTGACCTGCAATCAGATCGGACAGCCCGGGACCGGTGCCTTTGTAGGGGATGTGCGTGAGCTTCACGCCGGCCATGCTCTTGAAGAGTTCCATCGCCATGTGGGTAGAAGACCCCTGACCGGCGGAGCCGAAATCGAGCGCACCCGGGCGCGCCTTCGCGAGCGCAATCAGCTCGCGTGCATTGCGCGCCGGCACTGCCGGATGCGTCAGCAGCAGAAACGGCGCTTCGATCGCCAGCGAAATGGGCGCAAAGTCCGCGATCGGGTCGTAGGGCAGTTGACCGATACACAGCGGGCGCAATCGAGTAACCGCTCGCGACGCCGAGCAATGTGTAGCCGTCCGCTGGTGACTTGGCGATGAGCGCGTAGGCGACCGTTCCACCTGCGCCGGTGCGGTTCTCCACGATGAACGGACGGCCCAGCGCGTCGGTGAGCTTCTGCGCGATGAGGCGCGTCTGAATATCGGTTCCGCCACCCGGCGCGAGGCCGACGATGACGCGCACCGGTTTCGACGGATATGGCTGACGCGCCTTGCGCATGCGCGCTCGTGTTCGTGCAGGCGAGCGCAATCGAAGCGCAAAGGAATGAAACCGCGCAGCGCTCCCACCGCAACCGCCTCCTCACCATTGCGTTGACCCCGCGTCCGAGTGTAACGTATTCTCATGTATACATGTGCATTCGCGCATGGTCGGTTCATCAACCTGGCTCGATCAAATGCCGACGCAAAACGGTCCTTACGATGTGATAGTAGTCGGCGGCGGCAACGCTGCGTTATGCGCTGCGCTCTCCGCGCGTGAGCACGGCGCGAACGTGCTCGTGCTCGAACGCGCGCCGGAAGAACAGCGTGGCGGCAACTCGGCTTACACCGGCGGCGGGTTCCGCATGGTTCATCGCGGAGTGGAAACGGTACGCAGCGTGGTGCCTGATCTCTCGACGGGCGAAATCGAGAACACGGACTTCGGCGAGTACACCGCTGAACAGTATCTGGACGATCTCGGCCGCGTAACTCAGTGGTACTGTGATCCGGATCTCGCGGAGACGGTCGTCCGCAGCAGCACCGAGACCGTGCAATGGCTCCACAGCCGCGGCGTTCGCTTCGTGCCGCGTTTCGGCCGTTACGCGTTCAAGCACGAAGGCAAGTTCAAGTTCTTCGGCGGTACCGTAGTCGAAGCAGCCGGCGGCGGACGCGGGCTGGTTCAGGCCGAGTATGCGGCCGCGGAGAAACACGGCGTGCAAGTGCGTTACGACGCGCACGTCGTCGCACTGCTTCGAGGCCGCGGCATCGAGGGGCGTGCGTATCTTCAGCGATGGCGCAGAAGAGGAAATCCGGGCACGCGCAGTCGTTCTCGCCTCCGGTGGTTTCGAAGCGAACCGCGAATGGCGCACGCGCTACCTCGGTCCGGGCTGGGACATGGCCAAGGTACGCGGCACCCGCTACAACACGGGCGATGGCATCCGGATGGCGCTCGATATCGGCGCACAGGCTTACGGTCAGTGGTCCGGATGCCATTCGGTGTCGTGGGAACGTTATTCGCCCGACTTCGGCGAGCTGGATCGGCCCATCGTCGCGAGCCGCAACGGCTATCCGTTCAGCATCATGGTGAACGCGCACGGCAAACGGTTCGTGGACGAAGGCGCGGACTTCCGCAACTACACGTATGCCAAGTACGGGCGCGTCGTTCTCGAACAGCCGGGGAGTTTCGCGTGGCACGTGTTCGACGCACAGGTCGAGCACCTCCTGCACGACGAGTATCGGTCAAAGGGGACTACCAAAGTCCAGGCGAACACACTCGAGGATCTGGTCGCACGCATGGGCGATGTCGATGCGCGCCAGTTCCTGCAAACGGTCCGCGATTACAACGCGGCGATCGATCCCAGCGTACCGTTCAATCCCAACGTCAAGGATGGCCGGCGCACCAGCGGACTCGACATCGAAAAATCGAACTGGGCCAATACGATCGAGAAGCCGCCGTTCTCGGCGTATGCCGTCACGTGCGGGATCACGTTCACATTCGGGGGGCTCAAGATCGACACGTCCACGCGCGTTCTGGATATTGCGGACCGGCCGCTGCAGGGGCTGTATGCCGCCGGTGAGCTCGTGGGCGGCTTGTTCTACTTCAACTATCCCGGCAGCTCGGGCCTCATGGCAGGCTCGGTGTTCGGCCGCATCGCCGGACGTGAAGCGGCGGCGCATGCCTTGTCCCTCGCGGAAGCCACTGCGGCATGACGGTCCCGCGCAGCCGTGTGCAGCCTGCCGCGGATCCTGACAGGACCTTCGGCAAGCGGCCGGTGCGTGCTGCACGTTCGCGTGTGCGCCTGCGCAAGACAGCCGCACTCACACCGGCAGATGAAGGACATGGACACGCCTCGCGCGGCGCACTCGTCTATCGCAAGCTGCGTCATGCCATCGAACAGGGCGAGCTCAAGCCGGGTCAGCGCGTGATGGAAGTGGAGGTTGCCGAGTGGCTCGACGTGAGCCGCACGCCGGTGCGCGAGGCGCTGCGCCGACTCGAGAACGAAGGCATGCTCGCGCTGGAGCCGCGCACGGGGCTCGTGGTCGCGTCGATTACGCGAGAGGCCATGCTGGAACTCTACGTCATGCGTGAAGTTCTGGAAGGCACGGCAGCGCGGCTGTGTGCGCGACACGCATCGGATCCCGAGTTGATGGGGCTCGAGGAGCTCGTCAAACGCGAAGCGCGATTGCAGGGGAATTTCGAAGTGCTCTCGCGTCACAACAAGCTGTTTCACGAAGCTGTCCATCGCGGCGCGCACAATCGCTATCTCGAAAAAAGCCTCGCGGCGGTAAACGACTCCATGTGCCTGCTCGGAAAGAGCATGATGCTGATTCCCGAACGTGCGGAGGAGGCGCAGCTGGAGCACAGCGAACTCGTGGCCGCGATCGTCGGACGTGACGCCGATGCAGCCGACCGGTCCGCTCGCCGCCACGTGCGCTCGGCGCAGAAGCAGCGGCTGAAGCAGCTCTTCCCGGATTCCGAGTAGGCGCTCATGTCACAGACCATTGCCGAAAAGCTGTTCTCGAGGCACAACCTCGCCGGAACGCCGGTGCACGCCGGCGACATGCTCGAAGCACGCATCGACGGCGCGATGGTTCATTACCACGCGAACGAACCGATGCACGATCTCGCGCTGCAGGCCGGGTTCAAGGACGGACTGCCCCGCGTGTGGGATCGGGAACGCGTGTTCGTTCTGGTCGATCACCACCAGCCGACGCTTTCTCAAAAGCAGGCGGACGAGAACGCGCTCATCCGGCGTGAAGTCGAGCGCCTCGGGATACAGTGCTTCCACGATTCGGAGCCGGGCATCGCGCATCAGATGATGGCCGACTACGGCCTCATGCGTCCCGGCGAGCTGGTCGTCGGAAACGATTCGCATACGATCAGCTACGGTGCGCTCAACGTCGGCGGACTCGGGATTACGCGTGCCGACATGTTCTACGTGCTCCTGTTCGGTGAGCTCTGGTTTCAGGTCCCCCAATCGATCAAGGTGACGTTGAACGGACGCCCGCGCAACTATCCGATCGCGAAGGACATCGTGCTGTATCTTGCGGGGCAGTACGGCGACGATTTCGCAGGCAATATGTCGATCGAGTACGGCGGGACGCTCGTGCCGCATCTTTCTATCGACAGCCGCATGTGCTTGTCCGCGCATGGCGTCGAGGTGGGTGCGAAGCTCGCGGCTTTCCCGTTCGATGACGCAACGCGTTCGTTTATCGAACGCCGTACCGACAAAGCATACGAACCGCTCGTGGCGGATTCCGATGCCAGTTATGAACGCGAGATCGTGCTGGACGTCGACTCGATGCCGTTCGTCGTCGCCAAACCGCATCAGTTCGGCAATGTCGCTCCGGTCGCCGAAGCGGCGGGCCGCCGTATTCAGCAGGCGATCATCGGCTCGTGCGCGAACGGGCGCTTCGAGGACATCGAAATCGCTGCCCGCTTTCTGAAAGGACGCAAGGTCGCGAAAGGCGTCCGCTTCATCGTCTCGCCGGCGTCGCAGCACGTTTATCTCGAGTGCCTGAAAGCGGGCCTCATCGAGACGCTGGTCGAGGCGGGCGCTCAGGTCGCGACACCCGGCTGCGGCGTGTGCCAGCCGAAAGTGGGATTCCTCTCCGATGGGGAAGTCTGCATCACGGCCACCACGCGCAACTTCAAGGGCCGCAAGGGCAGCATGCAGGCGGAAATCTATCTCGCAGGGCCGCTTACGGTCGCCGCCGCTGCGGTTGCGGGCGAGATCGTCGATCCGAAAGAGGTGTTCGATGTCGCTTGATCTCAACCGGGTCGTGCGCGGCCGCGTGTGGAAATTCGGTGACTCGATCGAGACCGACGCGATCAACCCGTATTACCGCTATCCGACGATGGAAGAGCTCAAGCTGCATACGATGGAGGCCTATCGTCCCGAGTTTCCGAAAGAGGTGAAGGCGGGAGACATCCTCGTCGCCGGCCGCAACTTCGGCTGCGGGTCCAGCAGACCGGGCCTCGTGCTGCGCGAGGTGGGCATTGTGGCGATCGTGGCCGAGTCGGTGGCGCGTCTTTTCCTGCGCAACAGCATCGATCGCGCCATTCCGATTTTCATCGCACCTGGCATCACGGGTATCGTGAACGATGGCGAGATACTCGAGCTCGACTACCCGAACGGGACCGCGCGCAACGTCGCGAGCGGTGCCAGCATTGCTCTGCGTAAGTTTCCGCCGCTCATCGAGGAGATCTTCTCGGCGGGTGGGTTACCCGAGTATGCGTACGAGCGTTACATCCGCGAAACGGCGGCGCGCAAAGTCGAGCGGTGAGCGCGCAGATGAAGCATCTCGTGCTGGCGCTGCTCGCAGCCGCTGCCGTCGGTTCCGTGAGTGCCCAGGAGGCGGCGTATCCGAGCAAGCCGATCCGGTTCGTCGTCGGCCAGGCGCCGGGCGGCGCGACCGATATCATCGCGCGGCTCGTCGCCGGCAAGATGGACCAGACACTCGGTCAGAATATCGTCGTGGAGAACCGCACGGGCGCGGCCGGCTCGATCGGCGCCGCTTTCGTCGCACGCAGCGCACCGGATGGCTACACGGTTCTCGTCGTGTCCAGCAGCTATTCGATAAATCCAAGCCTGTACGCGACGCTTCCTTTCGATCCGCAGAAGGACCTCGCGCCCGTGTCGCTGCTGGCCGAGGCGCCGTTTCTTCTCGTCGTGCATCCCTCGCTGCCGGTGAGGAGCGTGAAAGAGCTGATCGCCTTGGCGCGATCGAAGCCGGGTGCGCTCACCTACGGTTCCGGGGGCAATGGCAGCTCGGGTCATCTCGCCGGCGTTCTGTTCGAATCTGCCGCAGGTGTGAAGCTTTCGCACATTCCGTATAAGGGCGCCGGGCAGGCGCTGATCGACGTGCTGAGCGGGCACATTACGATGACCTTCGCGAGCGTGCTTTCGGCGACGCCGCACGTGAAGGAGGGGCGGCTGCGTGTGCTCGGCGTGACGGGCGCCAAACGCTCGAACGCCATGCCCAGTGTGCCGACCGTCGCCGAAGGCGGAGCCCCGGGTTACTCGACCACGACGTGGTACGGGCTGCTCGTACCGCACGGGACGCCCGCGCCGATCATCGACCGTCTCTCGAATGCGGCCGGCAAGACCGTCATGGCGCCGGAGTTGCACGAACGCATGGCGGGCGACGGCGCGGAACCTGTCGGCAGCAGCCCTGCGGCGTTTCAGAAGCACATCGCGTCCGAAATCACGAAATGGCGCAAGGTCGTGCAGAGCGCGCACGTGAAGGCGGACTGACGCGATGGCCGCGTTCGATTCGGCGACCACGCGTTTCGCGGAGCACGTTGCGACGTTGCGCTACGAAGATCTGCCGCCAGCGCTGATTGCGCTGTTGAAGCAGTGCTTACTCGACACGCTCGGCGTTTCGCTTGCAGCAACGACACTCTCACCCGAGGCAAAGCTTCTCGTCGATTATGTCGAAGAACTTGGCGGCAAGCCGGTCGCGACGATCTGGGGCTACGGATTGAAAGCGCCGACGCCATGGGCAGTCCTGGTCAACGGCAGCCTTGGTCACATGGTCGATTACGACGACGTCGGCGCCGGCGGACACGTGAGTATCGTGACCATTCCGGTCGCGCTCGCCGTTGCGGAAGCATTGGGCGGCGTCACTGGCCGCGATCTGATTACCGCGGTCGCCGCCGGCACCGACCTGCATACGCGGCTCAACTGCGGCATACGCATACCGGACTGGACCATGACGGAAGGCTGGTTCCCGACCCAGCTCTTCGGCTTCCTGTCAGGCGCGGCGACGGCGGCGAGGCTTCGTCGTGCCGACACCCCGACGATCGAGAACGCGTTCGGCATCGCGTTCACGCAGTTGAGCGGCAGCCGGCAGATGGCCGTCGGTGCGGCCACTCACCTGCGTTCGATGCAGGCCGGATTCTCGGGGCAGGGTGCGGTGATCGCGGCCGATCTCGCTCATCGCGGCATCGTCGGCTCGAAGGAAGTCCTGGAGGGCCGCTACGGCTTGTTCAGGACATACGTGCGAACCGAGCCGGACTGGGATTCGATCCTGCGCGGACTGGGACGTGAGTTTCCCCTGCTCGACCTGCACGGCTTCAAAGTGTGGCCGGCGTGCGGGTACACGCGTGCGACGAACACGGCCATCAGGGCGCTGCGGTACGGAACACGCGATTGCACCCGATGACGTCGAATCAATCACGGTGATCGGCGGCACGGGGGCTACGCGACTTCTCTCCGAGCCGCTCGAGCTCAAGCGTCGGCCGAAGCTCGCGGTGGACGGCAAGTACAGTATCCCGTTCACGAGCGCGGTGATGATGGTGAAGGGCAACGTCACGCTCCGCGATTACACGGATGAAGGTTTGCGCGATCCGGCGGTGCTGGCGATGGCGGACAGGGTGAGCTATCGGGTGGATCCGGATGACAAACTGCCCGTCGGCGGACATTCAGCGCTTTCACGGCCGACGGTGGAGATTCGAACCCGTCGCGGTGAGGTTTATCGTTGTAAGCCGGATGCGGTTCCCGGCGATCCGAGCCGCCCGGTCGATGATGCGCTGCTCGAAGCGAAGTTCCGCGACTGCGTTTCATTTTGCGTGCAGCCCATTCCGGCGGCGAAAGTCGATCGTGCAATCACGCTCGTACGCGATCTCGAGAACGTTCCCGACGTCACCGAGATCATTCGGCTGCTGACGCCACCGGTCTCTGATCTGGAGACCGGTGAATCATCCGTGGACTGGAGAAGACGATGAGCTCTTGCATATCACGGTTCGCGGTCGTCGCATTCGGCTGCATGATGCTGCTCGCGCAACCACTTTCCGCACAGTCGCCCCACACCCATGAGCACAGCTTTTCGGATGCCGACAAGTGGTCGCAGGTCTTCGACGATCCGAAGCGCGACGCATGGCAGAAGCCGCATGAAGTGATTCAGGCACTCGCGCTCAAGCCCGATGCGTTGGTGGCCGACATCGGTGCGGGCACGGGTTACTTCTCCGTGCGGCTGGCGCACAGCGTGCCGCAAGGGCGCGTGTACGCGGTGGACACCGAACCGGACATGGTGAAGCACCTCGCCGAGCGTGCGAAACGTGACGGCTTGACGAACCTTACGCCGTGAGCGCGCAGCCCGCCGATCCGAAGTTGCCGGAGAAAGTGGACCTGGTGCTGCTGGTCGACGTGTACCACCACGTCGAAAACCGCGAGCGCTATTTCAAAGCGTTGTCGAACTCGCTGAAGGCGGATGGGCGCGTCGCGATCATCGATTTCCGTGTGAACTCGACCTCCGGGCCGCCGAAGTCCGCCCGCATCGCGCCCGAACGCGTGAAGGCGGAGCTCAAAAGCGCCGGATACACGCTGGTGCAGGAGCACGCGTTTCTGCCGAACCAGTACTTTCTCGTTTTCCGTCCCCGCAAAGTAGCGGCGAGGCCCGAGCGGAAGGCGAGGCGCCCGAAAGGAAAGGGGTTACGGAGGGAAACCATGGGTTCCCTCGAGGCGCAGGCCCGAGCCGAAGGCGAGCGCCGCCTTACTTCGCCGTCCGCTTCTCCTGCGCCAGCATGCGTACCACATCCTTGCCGGTGCGCGACTTGTCGCGGTTTTCCGGCGTTTCCTTGCCGAGCGGCGTGGCGGCAACGAACGCGAAAATGTCGGCTGCGCCCTGAAACACCTTGGGCGTGATGCCGGAAGTGCCGAGCGTCTTCGAAATCTCGAGCATCTCCGGCACCCAGCGGTACGCCTTCGGTGTCAAGGTCGGGAACTGCCCGTGCGCCCAGTCATACAGCTCCGAGCGCCCTTGCCGGAGTTGCTGCTCGAGCAGACCGTCCACTCCAAGCCGCTGTGCCGCGATCATGATCTCGAGCCACAATGCCTGCATGCCCTTATTGATTGCGCCATAGCACATCTTGAGCGCACTCGCGTCGGCGATGCGCTCGCTGACGACGGTCACTTTGAGTTGCGGACCGCCGAGTGGCTCGAGATCCGCGGCGCCGGGGCCGGACACGTAAAGATTGGTCTTCGTAGTGCCGCGCGGCGGCGAACCGATGATGCCGCCGTCGAGGAAGCGGCCGCCTGCTTTCTCCACGATGCCAGCGATCTCGTGCACAGTGTCCGGCGAGATCGCGTTGCAATCGGCGATCAGCGTCTTGCGGCCGGTCGCACGCAGCGCAGCGGCGGCGTCACGCGCGAAATCGACCGCCGAACCGGGATTCATGACGGATAGCACCACATCGCACTCGCTCACCAGCCGCTCGATCGAACCGAGGTCCGTCAGACCGCCTTCACGCGCGAGCTTCTTGCTGCGCTCGCTGCGCTTGTCGAGAGCGGTGCAGACGGTGAATCCACGCGCCTTGATCTGCATTGCGACCGCCTGCCCCATGTCGCCGGGCGTCATCAAACCAACCTTTTCAATTTTCATCCTGACTCCTGATCATTCGTGTTGCCGTACCGAACCCGGCGATTGAAAAAAGTGACGAGCACCCCGCTTCTCCGTGCGCCTGCAGGCAGCGCCCCGGTCCTGGAATGGGTTGCAGCGGGTCCCGTCTCGCGCGCGCACATTCTAGAGCCCATCCGCTCGGACGGGCGATTCCGCATCACGCGGCCATCTGAAGTGCCAGGGACGACTGCACATTGATCTGCATCAGGGCGTCGCAGCGGCCGGCCGATAGGATGGTGATGCAGGCTTGAGCAGCACGTGAACGCGGCGGTCTACAAAGTGGACCATTTATCGAGCGAAGCGTAACCACCGTGAGCGCCCCATGAACACGACACATCATCATCCCGAGCGCGAGAGCAATGAAGCGATCCCGTTCGCGGGCACAGCCGGCTCCGCGGATCATTCAGCGGAAGAGCGCCATCGCATGGCCGAATGCTGCGCGTTTTTCAAGGCCGAGCAGTTCCGTGAGGCCGGTCCGGGAGAGATCCGCCATCACGACATCGAGCTGGCGGAGGCGGAGATCGAAGCGATCATTCGCCGCTGTTGCGGCGAGTGAGCTGCCCGTCACGCAGCCGTTCTGAGACTTTTGACTTTCATCAAAAGCGCGGTCCGCGTCATGCTTGCGCCTGGCCGCTTGCCCCCGGTTCGTCCATGAAGGCCACCATGAAATCGACTGCTGTTTCGGATCGCGCCTGGCTCCTTGCAACAGCCATGCTCATCGTGTTCTGGATGATGAGCACTCATGCGGAAGCGGGTGCGTTTCCTGGCCCCGCCGCTCGTGCAATCGTCAGCCTCGGCGCAATGATGTAGCCGACGTTGTCGCGCGGCGGTTGCACTCGCGACGCGCGCCGCGCACATCGTTCGGTCTCCCGCCGTGCTCTACCCGAGCGGTGGACTGGCGGCGTCTTGGCTTTTGGGTGCATCCTTGGATCATGTCCAGCGCCCAGACACCATCATGAGTCGGAACTTTCGCGATCACGCTGCGCTGCTGATCGCCGGGGTCCAACGCGATTTCCTGCCGGGCGGTGCACTCGCAGTGCTCGACGTCACGCGCGTGCGCGAAGCGGGCCCCATCCCCGTTTGCCTTGCCGCTATCGAGCGATGAATCTGCGCGGATCGGCCCTGCTGACGGACCTCTATCAGCTTACGATGCTGCACGCGTATTACGTGCACGACATGAACGATACGGCCGTATTCGAGCTCTTCGTGCGCAGATTGCCTCCTCAGCGCAATTTCCTGGTGGCCGCCGGCCTCGAACAGGCACTTCAGTACCTCGAGGAACTCCATTTCACGGATGACGAGCTCGCATGGGTGCGCGACAGCCATCTCTTCCGTCCAGGTTTTGCGGATTGGCTGAAAGCGCTGCGCTTTACGGGTGACGTGCATGCCATGCCCGAAGGCACTGTGTTTTTCGGCGAAGAGCCGATATTGCGAATCACCGCACCTCTTCCGCAGGCACAGTTAGTGGAGACACGACTGCTGAACCTGGTGCAGTACCAATGCGATGATCGCGAGCAAAGCGGCGCGGTCCGTTGTTTCCGCACAGGGCAGGTTTCTCGTCGATTTCGGTTTCAGACGTGCCCATGGCGCGGAAGCCGGTCTACTTGCCGCGCGTGCCGCTTATATCGCCGGGTTCGCAGGCACCGCGACTGTGCTGGCAGCCCCGCAATTCGGCATCCCCGTCTACGGAACGATGGCGCATTCATTCGTGCAGGCGCACGACGACGAGAGCGACGCTTTCACGCGGTTCATCGCCGCCTATGGCAACGGCGCCACTCTGCTGATCGACACGTACGATACTGAAGAGGCAGCGCACAAAGTGGTCGCGCTGGGGAGAAAGCTCGCGCCGCACGGCGGACACATCGGCGCCGTACGTCTGGACAGTGGCGACCTGGGCGCCCTCGCGCGCAGAGTGCGTGCGATTCTGGACGACGGCGGGTTGGGCAAAACCCGGATATTCGCGAGCGGGAACCTCGACGAATACAGGATCGCCGCGTTGCTGGAAGAGGGCGCGCCGATCGACGGCTTCGGCGTCGGCACGAGCCTCGTCACCTCGGCCGATGCGCCCTCGCTCGATTCGGTCTACAAGCTCCAGGAATATGCGGGAAAACCGAGGTTGAAGCGTTCCACCGCGAAAGCGACGTGGCCGTCTCCGAAACAGGTGTTCAGACATCATGACGCGCACGGCCGCATGCACCACGATGTGATCGCGCCGGCCGATGATCCTCAGCCGGGTGAACCCCTGCTGACCCACGTCATGACTGCAGGCAGGCGATTGCACGCGCCGGAGCCGCTGGCGTCGATCCGGACCCGTACAGCAAAGCAGCTCGACCTCCTGCCGCCGTCCTTGCGTGCCCTCGCGCCGGCGCATAAACCCTTCCTCATCGAGATCGCCCCGGCGCTGCGCGCGCTCGCCGCGCGGATGGATTCCGCGTTGGACGGGCACCCTCCACGGCCGCAGCAGGGCTGATATTCCACGCCCGTAGGCGCATTTTTGACGTGGGTCAAATGCGCGGCTTCCAGAAAGACTAGGCTGGCGACATGCGCCTGAATCTCACAACGCCTACCCGCATTGTGGGCCTGTTGCTGGTCGCGGCGGTACCGCTCGTCGTGCTTTCGGTCTACATCACGCTCGATCAGCGTGCGATAGCCGCAGCGCGGGCGCGTCAGGAGCTGGCAGAGCACGCGCAGCTGGTATCGGTGATGGTCAAAGGCCTTCCTCTGAGCGAGCTCGCGACACCGGATCCGCTCGAGCTTCGCCCCGGCGAAAGCCTGATCATTCTCGACAACAAAGCGCGCGTCCTGTTGCGTTTCCCATTCGACAGCAGGCCGCCCGCCGAGCCATTCGACCGTGCGTTGCTGGAAGCGAGTGCCGTCGCTGGCGATGCCGTAATCGAGCGACGCGATCCATCCGGCGCACATCGGTTGTATGCGTTTCGCAGCTCCGTCATGCAGACGGACCGTTCGACGCCGGTCACGATCGCCATGAGCACGCTGCTCTCGGCCGTTTACGCGGACGCCAATCGCGTCCTGAAGCAGAGTGTTGCCGGAATCTTTCTCGTGATGCTCACGCTCATCCTCTGTGCCTGGTTCGGCACGGAGCGCCTCGTGATGCGTCCGATCCGATCACTCCTTGCCATGTCCGCCAGGCTGCGTTCGGGCGATTTCGCCGCGCGCACGGGCATGAAACCCGGCAATGAAGAGCTGTCCCAGCTCGGCTCGGCGCTCGACCGCATGGCCGAGCAACTCGAACGCCGCGACGCGAAGCTCAATCGTGCGCTCGAAGAACTGCGCACCCTCGCTGTGACCGACGTGCTGACGGGGCTGCACAACCGCCGCTACTTCTATGACGCACTCCGGCGCGAGCTGATTGCGGCGCGACGCAGGCCGACGGTGTTTTCCGTCATTCTCATCGATCTCGACAATTTCAAGGGCGTCAACGACGCATGGGGACACGAAGCGGGTGATGTCGTCCTCCAGGTGGCGGCGGACCTGTTGCGCAGTCAGGTGAGAGGTTCCGACATTGCCGTGCGCTATGGCGGAGAGGAGTTCGGGCTGCTCCTGCCCGGAACGGGTGTTGCGGTAGCCGAACAGCGTGCCGAACACTTGCGGCGGGCGCTCGAAGCGCAGCAAACCGTGTATGAAGGTGACGTAATCAGGATTACGCTCTCTGCGGGGGTCGCTGAATACGACGGATGGAGTGCCGATGCCGGCGTGCTCATGAAGCGCGTCGATCAGGCGCTGTATGCGGCGAAGAGCGCGGGACGCAACCGCGTGATACGCGCGCCGGCGCTCTGGAGCGTTCAGGCCTCCTGAGCCGATTCAGCCTGCCGCGCGCGTCCGGCGCGCGCCGCGCGACGTGTCCCCGTATGTTGATCTGGATCAAAATAGCAGTCTGCGCCTTGCTTAACCTCGGGCGTCCAGACCGGAGAGACATTCGTGCAAGCCAGAGAGTCCGACGTGAGCGAGCAACTTGCCGCCTCGGAGGCCAGGTATCGTGCGGTTTATCAGCACAGCCCGGTGCCGATCTGCATTCATGCGATCGACACCTTCCAGATCCTCGATGTGAATGAGGCAGCCGTACGCCAGTACGGTTATGAACGCGACGAACTGATCGGCAGCGATGTGCGGCGGCTGCTGCATCCGGAGGACGTACGTTCTCGGAATATTCCTACATGATGGCGCTGCTATCGCGATTCACCCGGCGCGGCGGCTGTTTCGAGCGTACGCATGAACACCTGCATTCCGTAGTGCAGAGCGATGAAAGCGCCGAGCTCCATGATCTCGGCCTCGCTGTAGTGCTGCTTCAACTCCGCATAGAACGCGGCGTCTACGCTCGTCGGGTTCAGATACATCTGATCGGCATATCGTAGCGCGAGCTTCTGCTTCGTGCTGAAGCGCGGGTTCCGCTCGTAGTCCTCACAGCCGGCACTGATCGCACGCTCGTCGAGACCCGCTTGCGCCGCGGGCACCGAGCGCAGATTTCCGAAATAGCGGCTGCCGGCCTGGCCCGCAAGAAGGATGCGGATGATCTCCTTGAGCTCGTGATCGACAGCCCCCTCGAAATGAGAGCGCATCATCGCCTCGAGCACGGCTTTCGCGTACGTCGGCATGCGCGCGAGCACCAGAGCGAACGAGGACCCGGGCACGCCGAGCGTCTCGGCACGTTCGACCAGCGCTGCAACAGTCGCATCGTGAATGGCTTCGCGCGCGATGGGAGCGATGTGGGTCATCGCGCTTGCACAACCGTGCCGGCGAGGGACACCGGCGCGTCGCCATAGATTCGAGCCGATTCCTCCTGAGTGACGAGGCGACCATCCGGCGCGAACATCGGGTAGAACTTCAGGGTGCCGAAGAACGTGTGGTAACCGATGTTGAAACCGATGAACGTACCCAGCTCGACGATTTCTTCTTCGGAGTAGTGTCGCCGAAGTGCTTCGTAGAATGCGCCATCGATCGCGCCGGGGTCGGTCGCCATGAGCTCGCTGTACCTTAGTGCGATTCTCTCGGCGTCCGTCCACTCGGAGCTTGTACGGTAATGCGCGATGCCCTCGTCGATGCGCTGTTCGGTCAGACCTTGCCGCTTCGCCGAAGCGGACCGGACGTTACCTCAGTAGGTGCACGCCGCCAGTCGCGAGAGCTGCACGCGGATCACTTCCTTCAGCTTGTGGTCGATCCGCCCTGTGTTGAACAGCGTGTCCCACGCCACGAACATCGCCTCGCACAGCTCGACATTGTGACCCATGATGGCGTGAAAGGCCGGATCCGGGGCGTGGTTGCGCAGGCATTTCTCGATATGAGGTGCGAGCGTCGTGTGCCTGAGGGCCTCGATATCGAGCATGCTGATGTTGGGCACGGCGTTTCCTTTCACGAGGCCAGTCCGATTTCGACGCGCTTGTTGCGCTTGCCTTCGCTGCGGATTTTCAGCACGCGTATGGCGCCGATTTCGCCGATGTTTCTCACGTGCGTGCCGCCGCAGGGCTGCAGGTCGATGCCGGGAATGCGCAGCAGTCGCACCCGCCCGGCGCCGCGCGGCGGTTGAACACTCATTGTCTTCACGAGCTCGGGCCGTGCGTCGAGCTCCTCGTCGGCGATCCACACCGTTTCGGTTTCGACTGCACGCGCGATCAGCGCGTTCGTCTCGTCTTCGATGCGGCGCGCATCGAGCAGGCTCATGTCGATGTCGAAATCGAGCCGCGCTTTGTCGGGCGCGATGTTGCCGCCCGTGACCGGGGCCACCACCACGCATGACATGACATGGAGCGCCGTGTGCAGGCGCATGAGGGCGTAGCGGCGTGCCCAGTCGATTTCCAGCGTGAGCGTCTCTCCGGGTTCCAGTCCGGGTGGTGCCGCTGCCGCAGGCAGATGAAGAACGCTGTCGATGCCGGCGCCCTTGCGCGTATCGCGGATCGCGATGCGCTCTCCGTTCGCGCGTGTGAGCGTGCCGGTATCGCCCGCCTGACCGCCTCCCATCGGATAGAAGATCGTGCGGTCGAGCTCGATACCGGCCTCGTTCACTGCGACCACGCACGCGGTGGTCGTCAGCAGATACGCGTCATCGCGAAACAGGAGGTCGGTTGACATGGCAACTAAGCGTACGGCGAGCCCTGCTGTCGCATCTGTTCCTCGAACTACGGGAACGCGCTGGTCACGCCCGGATGTTGCACGGGCATGGCACGGCCCATTCCCTCGCGTGCCTACTTCAGCGTGAGCTTGATCAGCGTATCCGCACGCGCCTGTGTTTCGAGCGAGCGGCAGGTCTCGATGATGCGTTCGAACTGCTCGGCCGGGATCGGCAGAACTGGGATGACGTCGCGAATGCGGCGCGCCTCCTCCTCGAAGTCCCAAACGAACTCGCGGCCCGTGCCTTCCTTGGTGTAGCTCTTGCCGTCTTTCGTGAAGATCGTGATGCGCGGTCCGAAGAGCGTCCTCGCGTGCATCGGTATGATCTTGACGCGGTGCATGAGCTCGAGCACCTCCTTCGGCGTATCGGCACCGGCGGGGTCGACGCCGAGACCGCGCGCGACTGGGAATCCGCGCGCAACTGCGCCGTAGGCCGTGAAGTAAGCGGTGCTGCCCGGTCTGGCTTCCACATCCTCGCGCCGGCTGGGGAACGCGGGGCTCGGGTACTGCGTCTCCAGGAAATTGACGACCGCCTCGATGCGATCGATGTCCTCGTAACGGATATTGTTTTCCTTGCACAGATTCGCGGTCACATCGATGTGAGCGATGTTGTAGCCCGCGGTCGAGTAGATGCGATAGAGCGTCTCGAGAAAGAGCCAGTTCTTCCCGAGACCTTCAGTGATCTTCTCGAGGCTCGTGCGCGTATCTCCGACGAAGCTCTCGGTGAGCCTCCCCAGATTGTTTCCGGTGTAGGCATGATAGAAGCCGGCTTCGCCTTCGAGCACGGTCTCACCGCCGACATGCCCCTGCTGGGCGAGCGCGACCGCCAGCATCGCATTGCGCACGGCGCCGCCTTCACGCAGCGCTTTTCCGCCGCTGCGTGCGCCTTCGAGATTGCCCGAGGCGAGGCTCGCGCAGAGCGCGAGAGTGCTGTTCATCTTCTCGGCGTCCAGCCCCATCAGCTTGCCGGCCGCGATGGCCGCGCCGAAGATGCCGAACACGGGACTCGCGTGGAAGCCGCGCGTCATCATCGTCGGAATCACGTCTGCGGCCATGCGCTCCATTACTTCGTAGCCGGCCGCGAGACCGGTGATCAGATCCTTGCCGGACGCGCCGCCCGTTTCGGCGCCGATCAGCGCGCTCGGCACGATGCTCGTGCCCGGATGCGTCAGCATGCGAAACGAGTCGAGCTTGCCGCCGGCCATCGCCATTTCCGAGTTGGCGTACGCCGCACCACCCCGTGTCACCTTCGTGCCGTAGACGAGCAGGGACGCGCCCTTGCGCACCCCTTCTTCCTCCGCGGTGATCATCTTCACGGCCTGCTTGCCGGGACCCGTCTGCGAGCCGATGAGAGCCGAGGCGACGTTGTGCAGCGTGACGCCCTTGGCGCGATCGACGACCTCGGCGGGAAGGTCCTCATAGCGAAGTGCGGTGATCCACTGCGCGAGCTGCCGACTGAGTGATGCCATTTTTCTTTCTCCTTGATGGGCGATTGATATCCTGTTCAGGCCCTGATCGAGATGGGAATCTGCTTTAACGGAAACGGGACAAGTCGAGCTGCGATGGCGTGCCGAGCCACGCGGCGTTCGTCGTGTGATCCTCCAGATTCCTGCCGGTTACGCCGTGAACGAGAATATTCAGCTTGCCGCGGTTCGCGTCGAGCCACGGGAGGAGGCCGTCGAACTGGCGTGCGTCGAACGCGAGCTGACAGCTCCAATGCGGGTGAGGTCCCACGAGTTTCTCGTGGACGCGGCCCATCGCGACACCGAAGCGCTCCGCGGCCTGCATGCAGAGGGCGCGCGCCTGCTCCACCGAGTTCTCGTCAAAGTACACGTGGGCGTGATACTTTTCGAAGACGTTGCGGGGCCGCTGCACGGCGGACTCGTTAGCCATGACATTCCGGTCTGAAACGGGACCGCATAGGTTACACCGGACCCATGGCACATGCGCGGTGCGCGAAGGGCTTCCGAGGCGAGGCTCGTCCGAACCGCAGGAGCCTGGCAGCGTGTCGGACTGAGATGCGACACGCACGACGGCAAGGGCGAGGCCCGAGTTGGAAGGCGAAGGCCGCCCCCCTAGCGAAAGGAATCGGTATGTACGAAAAACTCGCTCTTTACATCGACGGCGCGTTCATCGAGGCGGAAGGCCGTAAGACGGAACCCGTGGTGAATCCCGCAACTGGAGAAGTGCTCGCTCAACTGCCGCATGCATCCCGGGACGATCTCGATCGGGCCCTCACTGCGGCGCAACGCGCATTCGAGACATGGAAGAAAACCTCTCCGCTCGAGCGTTCCGCGATCCTGCGCAAAGTGGGGCAACTCACGCGCGAGCGCGCCGAAGCGATCGGCCGCAACATCACGCTCGATCAGGGCAAGCCCCTCGCGGAGGCCGTCGGCGAAGTGACCGTGTGTGCCGAGCACGCGGAGTGGTGCGCCGAAGAATGCCGCCGCATCTATGGCCGCGTTATTCCGCCGCGCCGGCCGGAGGTGCGACAGTTCGTGCTGCGGGAACCCGTCGGTGTGTGCGTCGCGTTCACGCCCTGGAATTTCCCGTTCAATCAGGCGATCCGCAAGATGGTCTCGGCGCTGGGCGCGGGCTGCACTCTCGTTCTGAAAGGACCTGAAACGGCGCCGAGCGCCGTCGTTGCACTTGCACGCCTGTTCCACGACGCGGGACTGCCGCCGGGATGCCTCAACCTCGTGTGGGGCGTGCCGAACGAAATTTCCGAGTACCTCATCAAATCGCCGATCGTGCGGAAGGTTTCGTTTACCGGCTCGATTCCGGTCGGAAAGCAGCTTGCCGCCCTGGCGGGCGCGCACATGAAACGCGGCACGTGGGAGCTCGGCGGCCATTCGCCTGCGATTGTCTTCGACGATGCCGACGTGGACGCGGCCGCGACGATGCTCGCACGGCTGAAGACACGCAATGCCGGTCAGGTCTGCGTTTCACCCTCGCGTTTTTTCGTACAGAGCGGAATCTACGACCGTTTCGCAGCGAAGTTCATCGAGACGATCGGTTCGACGAAGGTCGGGAACGGTCTCGAGAAGGGCACGCAGATGGGACCGCTCGCACATGCACGCCGGATCGATGCGATGGAGGCATTCATGGCGGACGTCTTCGCGCAAGGCGGCGAGGTGGTGCTGGGCGGCACGCGCGTGAAAGGCTCGGCGGGCTTTTTCTTCCCGCCGACCGTCGTAGCGGGTCTGCCGGATACCGCCAGGCTCATGACCGAAGAGCCGTTCGGTCCCATTGCGCCGCTCGTGCGCTTCAGCGACCCCGAGGATGCGATCCGCCGTGCCAACAGCCTTCCTTATGGCCTGTCAGCGTACGTGTTCACGGAATCGCTGAAGACCTCGACCTACGCCGCCAATGCGCTCGAATCGGGAATGGTCAACATCAATCATTTCGGCATGGCGCTCGCGGAAACGCCGTTCGGCGGCGTGAAGGAGAGCGGGATCGGCAGCGAAGGCGGCACGGAGACATTCGACGGTTACCTCGTGACCAAATTCGTGACGCAGGTGTAACGGGTGGTTGAAGGAGGGCCGAGCCGTGCGATGGCTCTTTACATCATCATCCTGCTCACGTTCCTTGTTCACGTCGGCTTTGCCGGCAGCCGTCTCGTCGTTCCGCTCTTCGCCGTAAGTCAGGGCGCGTCGCCGTTCGTAGTGGGAACGGTGGTCTCGGTTTATGCGGCGCTGCCGGCGCTGCTCGCGCTGCCCGCCGGCCGCCTTCTCGACCGCCTCGGATTCAAGACGCCGCTCGTCTTCGGCACGGGTGGCGTTCTTTTCGCGCTGCTGCTGCCTTTTATCTGGCCGTCGCTGCCCGTGCTGTACGTAACGGTGTGCGTGCTCGGTGTCTCGTTCATGTTCTTTCAGCTTGCGACGCAGACATTGGCCGGCGCCATCGCAGCGCCTTCCGAGCGTTCACGCAATTTCAGTTGGGTGAGCCTCGGGTTCGCCTCGGCCAATTTCACCGGCCCGCTGCTCTCGGGCTTCCTGATCGACCAGATCGGGCATGCACGAACATTCGCCGCCATTGCCATGCCGCTGATCCCGGCGACGCTTTTCGCGTTAGCGGGATCGCGCTGGATTCCCGACGTTCACACGCCGACGGAAAAGTCGGCCGGCAGCGCGTTCGATCTTCTTCGGATAAAGAATCTGCGGGACACCCTGATTGCGAGCGGGATCGTGTCCGCGGCATGGGACCTGTACCAGTTCTTCATGCCGCTCTATGGACATGCACAGGGACTGTCGGCGACCGCGATCGGCACCGTGATGAGCGCATTCGCGACCTCGATCGTAATCGTGCGGCTGATTCTGCCCTGGGGCGTCAAACGCACCGGTGAGATCCGCATGCTCACGTACGCGATGTTCGTCGCGTGCGCGGCCTACGCGTTGTTCCCGTTGTTCCAGAGTCCGTGGACCCTCGCTGCGATCTCGTTCCTGCTGGGAATCGGCTGCGGCTGCGGGCAGCCGCTGTCGCTCGCGCTCGTTTACAACGCGTCGCCGAAAGGGCGCGTCGGCGAGGCGAACGGCATGCGCATCACCGTCAACCAGGTCGTGCACTTCTCGATACCCCTCGTTTTCGGCGCCCTCGGCTCCGTGGCAGGCCTCACGTCCGTGTTCCTGACGAATTCCGCATTTCTCGCTCTGGGGGGCTGCATCAGCCGGCGAGCGCACGTGAAGAGCACTGCCGATTGAAGCGATGCACGCGACTCGAAGGCGAACGCCCGTCCGTTGTCGGGACTTGCCCGCCGCGCCGGCGCGTTTGATGAGCAGAATGGCTGCGGCCGGCAGGTGGACGACGCCGACACGGGTCGCACGGCGGACGGGGTCAGGCTTCCTTTTTTCGGCTCCCTTTACGCGAGGACGCGGGCGACAGCCGCCGGCAACGTGACCACGGGCATGACGGGCTGCAGGCCCACTCGGGTCAATCCCTGCGACAGCCACAGCAGCAGCGCTATCAGCGTTCCGCCCGGAAGCAGCAACTCGATGAGGAGGTAGGGGCCGAGGCTGCGGAGCTTCGGGAGCAGGTTCTTGAGGGCTGTCGCGTTCATCGTCTTGCTTTCCGGCGGGTCGAATCCCGCATTGACTGACTACAGCCGCGAGTCTAGAGATGCCCGGTAATCCCTCAATTTCCCCATGGAAACAGTATTGTTTCAATTTGTTTCAACCCCTGCGCCAGAAGCACGAGGATGTTGGGACAAACCGCCTCTCTGCCCTAGCCCTCGTACACTCGGACGAGAGTTCTAACCTAATGACCATCCGAATGTCACGTTCACGGGGACCCCGCCGCTCCGCGGCCTCCGCTCACCGCCAGCACGTCGGTTCTAATGAAAATAGCTACATTCAACGTAAACAACGTCAACAAGCGGCTCCCGAATCTGCTCGAGTGGCTTGCGGTTGCCTCTCCGGACGCGGTCTGCCTGCAGGAAACGAAATCCACGGACCGCGATTTCCCGGTGGGTGCCCTGCGCGAGGCCGGCTACGGGGCGGTCTGGCATGGGGAGAAGACATGGAATGGCGTCGCGATCCTCGCACGCGAGGCGGAGCCCATCGAGAGCCGCCGCGGACTCCCTGGGGATGCTTCGGACAAGCAGCCCCGATACATCGAAGCGGCCGTCGGAGGCGTACTGATCGGCTGCCTGTATGCGCCCAACGGCAACCCGCAGCCGGGCCCCAAGTTCGATTACAAGCTCGCGTGGCTCGACCGGCTGATCGCGCACGCCGCCCAGCTCTACGCATCGGGACTGCCGATCGTGCTCGCCGGCGACTACAACGTCGTACCCACTGCGGAGGACATCTATCGGACGACCTCCTACGACCGGGACGCCCTCCTGCAGCCCCGGAGCCGTGCGGCATTCGAGAAACTGCTCGCGCAAGGCTGGACCGACGCGCTTCGCACGCTTCACCCCGGCGAGACCATCTACACGTTCTGGGATTACATGCGCAATCGCTGGGCGCGCAATGCGGGATTGCGCATCGATCACCTGCTGCTGAGCCCGGCCGTCGCGCCGCGCCTGCTTGATGCTGACGTGGACCGCTGGCCGCGTGCCATCGCAAATGCCAGTGACCATGCGCCGGTGTGGATAACGCTGCGCTGAAGAGGCGCCGCATGCTATTACTGGCAGCCTGATTGAGCGCATCCGAAAGGGAACATTCATGGAAAGCAGAGGGAAGCAGTTCAAGGCACTGATCGAGGCGCCGGAGATTCTCGTCATGCCCGGTGTGTACGACGGGTACACCGCACGCCTGGCGGAGTGGGCCGGCTTCAAGGCGGCGTCGATCTCCGGCGCGGGCGTGTCCGAAAGCCGTCTCGGCTGGGTCGATCGCGGCGTGCTCACGTTCGATGAAAACCTCGCCAATGCTCACCGGCTCGCCGACTGCACCGAGAATCTGCTGCTGCGCGTCGATGCCGACACCGGCTACGGCAATGCGCTCACGATCCATTTCGTCGTGCGAGCCTTCGAGAAGGCGGGCATGGCGGCGCTCATGTTCGAAGACCAGGTGTGGCCGAAACGCTGCGGACACATGAGAGGCAAATCCTGCGTGCCGGCGGAAGAGATGGTGCAGAAAGTGAAATCGGCGGTCGATGCGCGCCGCGACCCGGACTTCGTCATCGTCTCGCGCACGGACGCGGCCGGGCCACACGGGGTAGACGAGGCGATACGACGCCTCAACCTCTACGCCGAGGCGGGCGCCGATGCGCTCTACGCCGATGCGCTGCTCTCGAAAGAAGACATCGCGAAGGTGGCGAAGAACGTTCCGAAGCCGCTCATCGTCAACATGGGTCTGGGCTTACGGTCCCGTAACACGACGCCGCTCATGTCGCCGAAGGAGCTGCAAGGCATGGGCGTCGCGGCGGTCGCGTATCCGCGCCTTCTCTCCACGGCTGCGTTGAAAGGCATGATGAACGCGATGGCCGTGTTCAAGCAGGACGTCGTGCGCGAGAACCGCGTCGTGGATCGGCCGGACCTCCTCGTTTCATTCGACGAGTTGAACGACCTCATGGGAATGCGCTATATCGACGACATCGAAGCGCGCTTCGTGGGCGGCTGACGGCCAGCGCGGGAGACGCAAATGAAACGTAAGCGGCGGGTCGGGAACCGAACAGGCGACTCGGGCCGCTTCGCCATCAGTTTCGCGGGCTGGATCGGCATCGGCCTGATCGTTCTGGGCGTCGCCTATTTCGTTCTGTTGCTGGCCGCATCACACGCGTTTTAGCGCGGGCCGCAGTCGCTACGACGAGAGAATCGCCTCCAGCCGCTCGCGTCCGCCCGGCTGATCCATGCCGAGCACGGCGGTCATGATTTCGTTCGCCCGTGTTTCTGCTACCGGCGAGCGCAGCGTTGTCCCTGAATTTACGTGCGATGTCGTCGCTGGTCAGCGGACGGTCCGACGAGCCGCGGTTGATGCCCTCGCGGTGCCGGACTTCGCGTCCGTCGCGAAGGAGTGCGATGACTTCGCCCGAGAAGTATTTCGGATAGCCCGAATCGGGATCGACGGCATGTTCGACGCGGGAAGCAAGCGCGAGCACGCCCGGATCGGCGATCGCCCGCGGTTCGAGCTCCTGCAGGGAGAAGCGTCCGCGGATGAAGCCGCTCGCGACGGCGTACGGCAGGCTGAATTGCGCCGCGTAGCTCGACTGCGGTGTGCGCCGGGTCGCAACCGGTTCGCACACGATCTGAACGGCTTCGCGCGGCACCAGGACGCGTACCGATTCGATGTCCTCGGCTTTGAGGTCGTACTTGCGTGCGAGCGCCGCCGCCGCATCGATGCTCGCATGCAGGTGCAGGCAGGCGGGGATCGGCTTGATCGCCACGTTCGTCGTCTCCCAGATCTCCCCGAGCTTAGCGGTCGCAGCACTGAGATCGCAGCTTTCGAAACGCGGCCCGAGGTGTGCGCGATAGAGCCCGTAGTCGCCTTCGTATGCCTCGCGCGGACCCGTGAAGCCATGTTTCGCGAGCGCGGCCGCGGTCACGCCGGCGGCAGCGCCCCAGCCCGGATGCAGACGCTTCGACCCCGATGCATCGCGGTTGAACTGGCGGCTGCTGCTCGAGCCGGTGCTGAGCGCGATGCCTTGCGCCATCACCATCTCGCGTTCGCTTAGACCATAGAGCTTGCCCGCGATCAGCGCGCCCGAGAACGCGGCGAGCATGCCGGTCGGATGGAATCCGGCTTCGTGGAGTGCGCCTCGAGCCACCATGCCGAGCCGCGCGGCGACTTCGGTCCCGAGCACGAATGCGGCGAGCAGGTCGCGCCCGCTCGCGCTTGCGTGCGAGGCAACGCCGAATGCACAGGGGAAGCAGCTAGAGGTGCTGTGAACGACGCCCTCCGGATGCGTATCGTCGTAATCGAGCCCGTGCACGAGGACGCCGTTCATCACGATGGCGTCGCGCACCGGCAGACGTTCGCGTATGCCGATCACGACGCCGTTGCCGCTGCCGAACATCGCAAGTCCTTCGAACGCGGCCCGCGCGTACTCCTGACGGGTCGAGGCGAGCGCGATCCCGACCGCATCGAGGATCAGGTACTTCGCGCGCTCGAGCACCGCAGGCGGAATGTCTTCGTAGCGCAAGCCCGCGGCAAATCGAGCGAGCCGTTCGGAGATGGTACTTTTCGAAGCGTCAGTCGACATGATCACTCGGTCATTACCTGCGTCGGATACAGAACAGCCCGACGTCGAGCCGGCTCGATTCGACGCGCATCGTCAATCGACCTTCGCGCCGGAGGCTTTGATCACTTTCGCCCACTTTGCGATCTCGGACTCGATATACGACCGGAACTGCGCGGGCGTGGACGGCATGGCCTCGACACCCGCGGCAAAGAACTGCTTCTTCACGTCTGCGGATGCGAGCGCAGCACCGATTTCGCGATTGAGCTTTTCGACGATCGCGTTCGGCGTCCCTGCCGGCGCGAGCACGCCTTGCCAGATGCTTGCTTCGAACCCGGGCAGACCTGATTCCGCGATGGTCGGCAGGTCGGGGGCGAGCGGCGAACGTTTAGCGGACGAGATGCCGAGTGCCTTGACGCGTTTTGCGCGTATGTGTTCGAGCGCGGTGGAGGTCGCGTTGAACATGACCTGGATATTGCCGGCCATGAGATCCGTCGTCGACTGCGCGACGCCCTTGTATGGCACGTGCACGAGATCGATGCCGGCCTGCGTTTTCAGAAGCTCCATGATGATGTGCGGCGAACTCCCGCTGCCGCCGCTGCCGTAGTTGAGCTTACCGGGACGCGATTTCGCGAGCGCGATCAGCTCGCGGACGTTCCTGACCGGCACTGACGGATGCACCATGAGCACCATCGGTGCGGAGCTCACGAGCGAGATCGGTGCGAAATCCCTGACGAGGTCGTACCCGGGCTTCGAATACAGGCTCATGTTGATCGCGTGCGTGTTGGTCCCGAGCACGATGTTGTAGCCGTCGGCGGGCGAGTGCGCGGCGATCTCCGCTCCGATATTGCCGCCCGCACCGCCGCGGTTGTCGATCACCAGCTGCTGGCCGAGCGCAGGACCCATCTTCGCACTCAGGATGCGCGAGACGACGTCGCCGTTGCCACCCGCTGCGTAGGGGACGATGAGGCGGATGGGCTTCGACGGATAGCTCTCGCTCTGCGCGATGGCACTGGCGGAAAGCAGTGTGAGCGCGGCCGAGCCGATGAACTTCACCAGAAACTCGGTTGCCGCTTTGTGCCGGCTCACGGAATCTCGATCCCCATCAGCGGTGCATACTGCTGGCCGCCATGACTGTCGCTGTCGAGCGGATCGCCCTGGAAGTACGGGCGCGGAATCGTCGCCTTGATTGCCCGCGCGTGATCGCAGAAGAAGAACTTTACGTCCGATGACGGCAGCGAATAGAGGTTCGCCACCACCTCGCGGCTTATTCTTCCCGACTGCTTCACCCTTTCGTAGCGCTCCGCGTCGTCGAACATGATGTCGAACGTGAGCTCGAACGGACCGGCGTTCTTGCTGCGGATCAGGCGTGCAAGCTCTGCAAGCTGAGTCATGCGGCTCTCCTCCCGACCTGCGCGCCCCCGACGTCGACGAGGTCCATGCGGAACATCTCGTGGGGATCGTCCGGCTCGACCACGTGATTCACGTTGAACTTGTAGATGGCGCCGCGATCGGTGTGGTTGTAGGGACACGCGAGCGCCGTGATGAGGCCGCTCCATTCGGGAATCGGCAAATGAAGCGCCTGGTGGCGTGTTACACCCGCTATCGTGCTCGCGATTTCCTGCGTCGGCGCCGTCACTTCGAAGACGAGACACAGCTCGTGTGAACGGATCTCCTTCACCGGCTCGAGCGGGCCCATCGTGCCGTTCTTGCCATAAACCCGCACGTTGAAGAGGTACTGATCCGGCCTGAGCTTGTCGCCGTAGATCATGTCGATGCGCGCCTTGATCTTCTCGTCCAGACGGGCAAGCCAGTCGTCGATCTGGCGGATTATGAACGGATCGCGCACCGAACCGAGCAGAATGCTCTGATAGCCGACCTTCTCGGCGCCTTCGAGCTTCACCGTGTACCGGGGCGCGTGAATGAACTTGCTGCCCGTGACCTTGACCGCCGTGTCGTTGATCGCCTCGTATTGCGAGTCGGTGAGGTCCAGCGTGCCGGAGCATTCCACGAGTCTGAATGGATCGCCGTTCTCGTACAGGCTGTGCGATGCGATGCTTTGTGGGGTGCAGCGCAGTTCGGGGTTGGGCGCTTCGACCACGAAGTGATCCTTGCGGATCCACGCGAACATGCAATCGGGCGTCTTGCGATTCACGACCGCCGCCGCGCCGCACTCGAGAATCTTGCCGGCGTGCCATGCCATGCCTTCCGGGAAGCCGTGCATGACCGGCAGCGAGGCGAAGATCGCGGTGTCGCTCGCTCGACCGGCAAGCACGACATCGGCCCCCGCCTGAACCGCCTTGATGAACGGCTCGGCGCCCATCATGCCGACGATGTGCTCGCTGCGATCGATCGTCGCTGCGTCGAAGTGCGGCGCGGGAGAGAGCGGCTTGATGCGGCCTTCGCCCAGTCTCTTTTTCAGATAGTGCTTGTCCTGCTCCGCGTAAACCAGCGCAAGTTTGAAGCTCAATCCTTCACGTGCCGCGATGTCCCTGATGATGTCGGCGACGAGGTCTACCTGACCGTCCGCACCGCCCGTGCCCGCACTGCCGATGAGCATCGGCACGCCCAGACGCCGCGCGCCTTTGATCGCGATGCGCAGATCGCGCTCGATGGCGGCCTTGGGAAACGCCGTGCGCCCGGAACCCAGATACGCCGGACCGGGATCGGTCGATCCGGCATCGACGCCGATGAAGTGCGGTTTCAGCGCGAGCGCACGCTCGAACGAGCTTTCGAGAAAGCCCGAACCGCAGGCGCCCGTGGGCGACAGCACGCGTATCTCATCCATTTGTGAACTCCGATCATCTGCCAAAGGCGCATTCTATAATCGAAGGGATATCCAATCCGAAACGTCGATGAATCAAACGACAGTCAGCCCTCTTCAGGAAAGCCGCACGGCGACCATAGCCGCGCTCGTCTGCGCCGTCAGGCATGACGCGTTCGACGAAACGGCGCTTTCGGCTGCGAAGCTGCTCATCGCCGACGGGATCGCCGTCGCTGTCGCGGGCAGCGCGGAACAGGCGCCGCGACTCGTCGCCGCTCATGTGCGCGACATGGGTTGCCGTGAAGCGAGCTCGGTGTGGAGCTTCGGCTTCAGGACAGCGCCGATGCAGGCGGCGTATGCGAACGCCGTTGCCATGCACGTGCTCGACTTCGAACCGATGTCGAGTCCGCCCACGCATGCCTTGTCACCCACGCTGCCGGTCGCACTCGCGCTCGGTGAGGCGCTCCGCACGAGCGGGCGCGAAATCGTGACGGCGTGTGCGAAGGGATTCGAGATGCAGGGCCGCGTGCTGCTTGCCTCCAGCCATGATCGCGGTTCGCTGCCGTTCCACACGCCCGGCGTCGTCGGGGTGATGGGCTCGGCTGTTGTGGCCTCGCATCTGCTCGGGCTCGACGCGAAACAGCTTGCGAACGCGCTCGGGATCGCGGCGTCGCGTTGCGCCGGTCTTTCCGCCAACACCGGTTCGATGGTGAAGTGCACCCACTGCGGTAACGTGGCTGCGGCAGGCCTCGAGGCGGCCATGCTGTCGAAGCGCGGCTTCACCGCGCATCCGGACATATTCGGAGCCGACCACGGTTACGTGCACACGTTCTTCCCGAAGCACTTCGACTACGACGTCCTGTTCCAGTTTGGGAAGCCGTTCCGTTTTGTCGATCCGGGGATGGCGGTCAAGTTCTTTCCGTCGAAGTATCCGACGCATTTCGCGATTGCCGCGGCGCTGGCGTTGCGCGACGTGGTGCGTAATCCCGACGACATCGTGCGCATGCACATCGATACACCGGAGATTACGGATGCGGACCGGCCGCAGCCGCGCTCGGGCCTCGAAGGCAAGTTCAGTTTCCAGTACACGGCCGCTGCGGCGTTGCTCGATGGCCGCGTCGGTATCGAAAGCTTCACCGATGATCGGCGCTTTCGTGACGACATGGTCCGGCTGCTCGCGAAGATCGAGCTCACGCGCGATCCGACGCGCTCGCGGGATACAAGCAACATGCAGGTGTCGATCAGCGTCACGCTGCGCGACGGTACCGCGCACAAGCGCACGTGCGATCATCCGCCCGGGTCGTGGGGCCATCCGATCGATCGCAATATGCACAACGCGAAAGTGCGAAGCTGTCTTGGCGTACGTTTCTCGAATGACAAGATCGAGCACGTCCTCGAATTCGTCGGCGCGCTGGACCGGCTGGCAGCAGACGACGTGCAGGATCTGATGGCGCTCCTGCGGGAGTGACCGCTTTACTTACGCGAACCATGCAACGAACTGACATCCATGCCGTTCTTGTCGTGGCATTCCTCGCAACGACCGCGCACGCACAGGACTATCCTGCCGCCAAACCGCTGCGCATTCTGACGTCGCAACCGGGCAGCGGCAGCGACATCATGGCGCGTATCGTGGCGGACCGCCTGCCGGCTGCGTTCGGCCAACGCGCGATCGTCGACAATCGCGGCATCCTCGCACCGGAGCTTGCAGCGCGCGCCCCCGCCGATGGGTATACGGTGCTTTTCTACAGCACACCGCTGTGGGTGTCGCCGCTGATGCGCACGACTGTGCCGTGGGATGCGCTGCGCGATTTCGCGCCCGTGACCCTTGCGGTCAACGGCCCCAACCTCCTGGTCGTGCACCCGTCCGTCCCCGCGAAGTCGGTGAAGGAGCTGATCGCGCTCGCCAGGGCGCGGCCAGGAGATCTCAACTACGGCTCGGGCTCGGCGGGTTCGACTTCGCATCTGTCGGCCGAGCTCTTCAACGCGATGGCCAAGGTGGACATGGTGCGTGTGCCCTACAAAGGCGTAGGACCGGCGCTGCTGGGGCTGCTCGGAGGTCAGGTGCAGGTCCTGTTTCCGTCCGTGAGCTCGGGCCTGCCCTACATGAAGATGAATCGGATTCGCGCGCTCGCCGTGGCCAGCGCAAAACCGTCGAGTCTCGTGCCCGGTCTGCCGACCATCGCGTCATCCGGCGTGCCGGGATTCGAATCCGACACGCCTCTCGGGGTGTTCGTACCGGCGGGAACGCCGACTCGGGTGATCGAGCGCCTCAACGGCGCGATCGTAGGCTTGCTGAACAATCCCGACACGAAGAAGCTTGTCCTGGCACAAGGTGCTGAGGTCGTCGCGAGCTCACCGGCGGAATTTGCCACGACTCTGAAGGCGGAGATCGCGCGCTGGGGTCAGCTCATCCGCAGCAAAGGCCTGAAAGAAGAATGAAACGCCGAGCGCGTACATGTCGTGTAACGCACCGTGGCCACGCCGGTCCGCCAGCGTGACCGCACAGACGAAGGAGATGTGAATGAGCAGAGTGTTCGAACGTCTCGGCGCAGGCGAAATGGCGCTCGGCGTCTGGTTGAAAGGCGGGCCCAGTTGGGTTCCGACGATCGCGCGCGCCGGTTTCGATTTCGTGCGGCCCGACATGATGTTCTCGGCCATGGACTGGCGCGAGCTCGACCATATCCATCGCGCGGCGCTCGGCGTCGGTCTCACCACGTGGGTGCGCCTGCCGTCGAATCCGTGGCTGGGCGGAACGGAGTCGCTGCAGGTTACGGTCGACGCGCAGCGCGCATTCAGTATCGGCATCGAAATCGTCGGTGCGTCCATCGCGTCGGCGCGTCAGGCGCGCGCATGCCTGGATGTGGCGAACGACTGGCATCGTTCCGGGACCGGCGAGTATCCGAATTCGAACGAGACGTTCCAGGCGATGCACAAGAAGGGAAAAGACGTCGCGGTTTTCGTCCCGCACATCGAAGCCGGGACGGCGATCGCGGAAATCGATGAAATTCTGGCGATGGACGGCGTTCGCATCGTGATGCTTGCGATGACGGATCTCAGCAAGGCGCTCGGCCATGCATTCGAATACGAGCATCCCGATGTCTGGAAGGCGCTCGACTCGATCGTGGAGAAAGCGGCAAAGCGCAACATCGCCGTGGCGGCGAACATGGGCTACGACTACACGACCCATGAGCGCATGTCGCAGCGCGTGCAGCGAATGCGGCAGCATGGCGTGCGCCTCTGCCTCATGCAGGGTGCGGACAACATGCTCGAGAACTTTGCGCGACCGCTGCTATCCGAAATCAGGGATGCGAAGAGCTGACGTCGGCTGCGATTGCCTCACGTCACGCCGTCGTGTTACAAGCGGCGTGGCGAAGACGCCATAGTCAAAAACGGCAAACCGGGAGGTGCAGCGATGCAACGAAGCTACTTGCAGCTTGCCTTGGTGCTTGCGGTCGCAACGTTCGGAGCGACGGGCGTCCAGGCCGCCGACAGTCCTCTCGATTACCAGTATTTCAAGACGCGCGTGGAACCGATCTTCATGAAGAAGCGGCCGGATCATGCGCGCTGTATCGTGTGCCACACGGACAATAACAGTGCATTCCGCCTGGAGAAGCCGGAGAACGACAAGGGCTGGAGTGAGGCCGCATCGCGCAAGAACTTCGAGCAGGTCTCGGCACTCGTCACGCCGGGGAGCCCCGACAAGAGCCATCTGCTCAACTATCCGCTTGCCCCTGAAGCCGGCGGCGGCATCTACCACTCCGGCGGACGCCAGTTCGCCTCGAAGGAAGATCCGGACTGGAAGACGATCGCCGCGTGGGTGAATGGTGCTAAGGGTGGGGCGGGCAACACCAAGTAGCGCGTATTCCGTAGGGTGACGAGGCCCGAGCCTTCAGGCGTGCGTCACCCCCCCCTTAGCGCATCACCAGCGTATTGATGCGCTTGGGCACCTCTCCTACCGGGATCACGGCGACAACCTTTCTTGCCTGCATGTCGATCGCCGTCACGGACGTCGCGGCCGCATTCGAGATGTAGATAAGCTTGCTGTCCGGCGTGAACGTTACCCAGTTCGGGACGGCCGGCACTGGCTTGTCACGTCCGGCGATCTGCTTCACCGGCAGCGCGACGTGGCCCTGCAGCGTGAGATCCGGCAGTGCGTAGATGAACACGGCATTCGCGGGAATGCTCGTGACCCACAGCGTCTTGCCGTCGGGCGCCACACCGATGCCGTGAGAGGGCGAGGCGAGCCGGTGCTCGGGCGCGTAGCCGCCGGGTTCGTCCGGCAGCTTGATCCGCGCGACTTCCTTGTGCGACGCGAAATCGATCACCGAAAAGCCGTTCAGGTCCGAATGCTGCGCGTAAATGCGTTTCGTCGATCCATCGGGATTCACCTCGAACGTCATCGGCCGCACGCCGCCCTGCAGCTTGATCTCCCAGGCCGTTTGTTCCGTCGCGAGGTCCACGACGTTCAGAAATTCTGATCGCACCGAGCCGGACACCGCGTATTTCCCGTCCGGCGTCACGTACGTGTTGTGCAGTCGCCCGTTCATCGGAATGCTCTTCGTACGGGTGAGCGAGACCGTATCGATGATGTCGAGCGCGGCCGGATCGCGCGCGATTGCCACGACGACGCGCTTGCCGTCCTTGGTGACCGCAATGTTGTTCGGCCGGCTGGAGAGCGGGATCTTCTTGATGACCTTGCCGGATTCGCGGTCGAACACATCGAGCGTCGAGTCGTGCTCGTTGCTGATGTAGACGCGGGTGCCGTCAGGAGAAAAATTAACGCCGTGCGCGCTTTCGATCCCCTTGATCACCTGGACCACCTTCTGCGTCGCCGGATCGATGACGTGAACGCTGTCTCCGGCCGAGTTGGTGACATAAATGCGGATGGTTTCGGCGGAAGCGGGCGGTGCGGAAAGCGCGAAAAGCGCAGGAACGAGCAGCATGCCGATGCGGATGGCATTCATGACGGAAGCTCCTCTCGTGGCGTCGCCGCGGAGTATGAGCCTCCATCCAAGTCGAAGGCAAGCAGCGGCGTTGAAGCGATGTCCTGTGGGATGTCGGGACCGAGTGCCGGCGGAATGCGTTTTGTTCGGCGCGCGGCCGGCCGTGGGTCGCGCGCCGCGCCGACGCTATTCCACCCGGGCGCCCGAGAGCTGCACGAGCTTCCCGAGCTTCTGCATTTCAGCGGTGATGTGCGTGGCGAATTTCCCGGGCGTGCTGGACATCGGCACTGCGCCGACCTTGCGATAGATCTCCTGCACGTCGGGCAACTGCACCGCTTTCGCGAATTCGGCATTCAGCCGATCCACGATCGGCGCCGGCAGCCCGCGCGGGGCGAGCACGCCAGTGTAGAGCACGAGTTCGAAGTCTTTGAGGCCTGCCTCACGCATCGTCGGCACGTCCGGCGCGGCATCGGTGCGTTCGGCGGTCGTGATCGCCAGCGCGCGCAGCTTGCCGGCGGCCACCTGCGGCAGCGCGGGCGGCAGCGTTGCGAATATGAACGCGATTTCGCCGCCCAGAATGCCGGTGATGGCCTGGGGGCTGCCCTTGTAGGGCACGTGCACCAGCCTGACCTTGCCTTGTGCCGCGAGCATCTCGCCCGCCAGATGAACGATCGTACCGTTGCCGGACGAGCCGTAACCGATTTCGCCGGGATGGCGGCTCGCGAGAGCGATCAGTTCCTTCACCGATCTCGCCGGCAGCGACGGATGCATCACGAGAATGAGCGGACTCGTGGCGACCAGCGCGATCGGTGTGAAATCGCGCACCGAGTCGTACGGGAGGCGCTGGTACAGGCTCGCGTTGATGGCGTGCGTCGTCATGTCCTGCAGGAACAGCGTGTAGCCGTCGGCCGGAGACTTCGCGACGAGATCGGACGCGATCGTAGTGCCAGCGCCCGGCCGTGGGTCGATCACGACCTGCTGCCCGAGGGCCGGCGCAAGCTTGGCCCCGATCGAGCGCGCGAGCACGTCGGAGATGCCGCCTGCGGTAAAACCATGCACGATGCGAACGGGCTTGATCGGGTAGTCCGCCTGAGCGAACGCGGTGGTACTCGCCGCGGCCAGTGAAATTACCCGGATGGAACGCGCCAGGCGGCGCAGCCAGCGAATCATTGCGGCACTCGTATCGGATTCGGTCTGTGTGTTATGAACGGCCGTGCAGGACGCATTCAGCGGATCGCGTCATACGCGCGGGCGATGCTCGTTCTGCATGTCAAGGCCGTGGCAGTATATGCCGGCGCCGAGCGGAAGCAACGTGTGCACGTTCTTTGAGCGTGCCGCAGTCAAGTGCACAAAGGAGTCGCAATGCTGGACAGAGGCGTCTGGATTACCTGGTACGATCTTCCCGAGCAGAACCGGGACGCGTATTTCGATTGGCTTCATCGAACATACATCCCGCGCGTTCTGGAGCGTCCGGGCTGCATGTGGGCTGCGCACTACGAAACCATCGTGAAGGGCGACGTGCGCATGCATACTGAAGATTCGACAGTGCCGCAAGGCACGAGATTCCTGCTTCTGTTCGGCGCGGAATACGCGGACGTGTTCGGCAAGCCGGCCCCGACGCGCTTCCACGCGCAGCTTTCTGCAGCGGACCGGCAGATGCTCGCGATGCGAACGGGCGAGCGCGTGAACATCATGGCCGAGGCGGGTCGCGTGGAAGGTCTTGCGCACGCCGATTACACGGACGGCATGGCGCTCGCGCCCTGTATCCAGCTCGGCAGCTACAACTGCCCGTGGCAGAACGAGGAAGAGATGCTGACCTGGTACACCGAAGTGCGGATGCCCGCGATCGCCGAGCCGCCGCCGGTCGGCATTCGCATCCGCAAGCTCTCGTCGGTCATGGGTTGGGCGAAGCACTCGATCCTGTACGAGTTCACGTCGGTCGAGGGACGCCATGAATACTTCAAGGCCCACCAGTCGCGGCCGGACATGAAGCCGTGGCTGGAGTGGGTCGGTCGTAACCTCACGCATGCGCCGGGATCGTCGAGCCTGGGCCGGCGGATATGGCCGCCGCTCGCCGACGGGCGATGACCAGATGAGAAGGCAGGCATGCATCACGAACGCCGTCGCAGGACTGATTGCGTTTGCGATCTGCGTTTGCGCGTACATGGCAACAGTCGCCTGTGCCGCCACGACGCCGATGGTTGCGTTCAACCGTCCGGTGCGGCTCATCGTCGCGTTCCCTCCGGGTGGCGGGTCCGACACGCTGGCGCGGCATCTGGCGCCTCATCTCAGTCAGCTCATCGGGCAGCCGGTGGTCGTAGACAATCGAACCGGTGCGGCCGGCAACATCGCGACCGAGATCGTCGCCAAGGCGCAGCCGGACGGACACACGCTGTTGTGGGGCTTCAGTGCGCCGCTCGTCATCAACCCGAATCTCTATCGCGGCCTTCCGTTCGACGTCGAACGCGATCTCGCACCGATCTCGCTGCTCGCGACCGAGCAGTTCATTCTGGTCACGAATGTCAGCGTGCCGGCGTCGAGCGTGAAGGATCTCATCGCGCTCGCGCGTGCGAAGCCGGGTCAGTTGAGCTACGCGTCCGCCGGCGTCGGCACGCCGCACCATCTCGCGGCCGAGTTGTTCAAGAGCCGGTCGGGCGGGCTCGATATCGTTCACGTGCCCTACAAAGGCGGCGGTCCTGCGGCGATCGCGATCATCGCTGGAGAAGCGCAGATGATGTTCGTGAGCTTCGCGGCGTCCCTGCCGCACGTCAACGCGAAGAAGCTGCGTGCGCTCGCCGTCACCGGGCCCGAGCGTTCGCCGGAAGTGCCGCAGGTGCCGACCATGCAGGAGGAAGGCTTCCCCGGCTTCGATGTGCGCGCATGGTTCGGTGTGCTCGCGCCGGCGGGAACGCCGCAGGCCCTGATCGCGAAGCTGAACGGCGATCTGATCAGAGCACTCGCGGTGCCCGAAGTGCGTGACGACCTCAAGAAGCACGGCATGGATGTAACCGGCAGCACACCACAGGCGTTCGCCGCGCATCTGAAGCGCGAGAAAGCGCTCTGGGGTGAAGTGATACGAAACGCAGGGATCAAGCCCGAACAGTATTGATGCGTGGCGCCGTTGAGACCGCGTTCCAGAGGCGGTTTGCGCGGCTTGATGGTGAGCGCGGTGAAGATTCCGTAGGTCAGGACGAACCACAACACGATGCCGATTCCGCCGAGGACTGCGGCGGCCGCGTAGTTCTGGTCGAGCACGATGAACTGACTCGCGAGCACGCTCGTTGCCGCGACCACGGTGAAGAAGCCGGGGCCGCGCACGTGATCCCTCAGGTCTGCGAGAAAGCGCCGCGGATAGCGCATGACTCGCAGCAGATTCAGCGTCCAGATGAGTGCGTACGCGGCGACGTTCAACCAGAAGAGCGCGTGCGCGATGCCGGCCAGGCCATGCATGTGCGCGGCGACGGAAACGATGCCGGTCGCCATTACCATGCCGAAGTAGGCGGGCGAGAGGTCTGCGAGGCGTGGCGTTCCCATCCGGTCTTCCACGAGAGCCGGGTGAGTATACTGATCTGCGTTATGCTCGCGTGTCGGGTTCGAAACCAAAGGAGAGAGACATGCATCTCGAGGGCAAAGCCGCTGTCGTAACGGGCGCAGGGCGAGGGATCGGACGGGAAGTGGCAAAACTGCTGGCCGCGCAGGGTGCGGCAGTGGTCGTCAACGATCCGGGCGTCGGACGCGGCGGCGAAAAGACCGACGAGCGGCCCGCCGACGACGTCGTCGCGGAAATAAAGAAGGCCGGCGGCAAGGCGCTGGCGAACTACGACTCCGTTGCCGAGTATCTGAAGGCCGGACTGATGGTCAAGCAGTGCGTTGACGCCTTCGGCAGGATCGACATTCTGGTCAATCTCGCTGGCAACCTGCGCGAGCGCATGATCTGGAACATGTCCGAGGATGACTTCGATTCGGTCATCTCCGTGCATCTGAAAGGCCACTGGAACATGTGTCACCACGCCGTCAAGTACATGCGGCAGGCAGGGCACGGGCGCATCGTCAACTTCTCATCGGATGCGTACAAGGGTTCGGTGGGCCAGTGCAACTACAGTGCGGCGAAAGCCGGCATCATCGGACTCACGCGGTCGATCGCGAAGGAAGCGGCGCGCTACGGCATCACGGCGAACGCAGTGTGTCCGTCCGCGGACACACGGATGACGCTCACCGAAGCGGTGAAAGCGAATCGCAAGCGCAAGTTCGAGGAAGGCCTCATGACGAAGGCGGAGTACGAACGCACGCTCATTCCGCGCGGCCCCGAATTCATTGCCCCGATGGTCGTGTATCTCTGCCTCGATCAGGCGGACTACATCAACGGACAGGTGTTCCACGTCGAGAAGGGACGCATCAACACCTACTACTTCGGCGAGGATTTGAAGTCGCTGCACAAGGGCGGCGACGGCATGTTCGATCTCGACGAGCTGATCGAGGACGTGCCGACATCGCTCATGAACGGCATCACGCCGGTGGTGCCGCCGGTGAAGATGGCGGAGGCGGTAAAGGCGGGAGACCTGAAGAAGACGGCGTAACGATATCCGTTCGCCCTGAGGAAGCCGTAGGCTGTCTCGAAGGGCGACGGCCACCGTTTTTCGTGTCCTAAACTGGTATTCGACCGTACGGACACTATCCGAGCTGATTGCAACCGAGCCCACGAGGGCGTTCGATGCAAACCCGAACTTTACACCGGGATCGGGAGGCGCGACGCAGCAAGGCGGGCCCTTGGCTTTGCTCCCGATTCGCTTTAGCCTAACTGTCTATCCCCCCATGCGGTCCGGTCGGCTATGAGAAAAACGTTCGTGAAGATGATGTTCAGTTGCTTGTTGGTATTGGCCTGTTCGCCGAGCGTCGCTATGCACATCTTAGCGTGTGAGCAACAGTGGGTTCAGTTAGCGGCGGAACTCGGAGGAGATCGCGTGACTGCTCAGAACCTCCTGGGCAAGAACCGGGATCCTCACCACATCTCGCCGACTCCTGGCGCGCTGTTCTTAACGCGCACAGCCGATTTGCTTATCTGCAACGACATACGAGATGAGCCACATCTGAGCGCACTGCTAGCGCGATCCCACAATCCGAAAGTCCAACCCGGTCGTATTGGGTACATCGAGGCTAGCGCATACGTGCCGGCTCCTCCCACAACGGCGTCCGGCCACGCGGTTGCGCGGCGGCATGTGCACAATGACCCGCACAACATCCTCCTCGTTGCAAAGGTACTTTCCGATCGGATGGCACAACTCGATCAAGAAAATGCACGTGAATACCGAGTCCGATACGATGAGTTCTCAGCGAAGTGGAACGATGCGATACGTCGATGGGAAACGAAGGCCGTCCCGCTCCACAATATCGCAATTGTCGAGCAGCGCGAGTCGTGCGCGTACCTTTGTCGTTGGCTGGGCATCCGGGAAGTTGCGAGATTGGAATGGTCGGGTACTGGCTCGATTGAGCGTGCCGCTATGCGTACGGCGCTCGACGCGTTTGCGAACAACACTGTCAAAATGGTTGTTCAAGGCCCATACCATACTTCTGCAGCCGTGATGTGGCTCCAGCGAGAGAAGCACCTCCCAGTTGCCGTTATTCGCACGATCGCTAGCGACGGGACTGGCGTATCGGGTCTGTACTCGATGTTCGACGATGCGATCGCTGGCATGCTTGCTGCGGCATCACAAGGCTAATGCGTCGCCAATGACCAGGGGGTCGACAGGCGCTCTGGCTTTTCTCTGCCACGGACCACACGCTGATCTGACAGTGTCCGTTAGATCGAATGGTCGTGTTTACAGTTGTCGTGCTTCGAGACGGCGGCTTGTCCGTCTCCTCAGCACGAACGGTATTTCATGCCGCGAAACTGTGGTTCACTCCGAGCGCAGCTTGCGTCGCCCGGCCTTCCTGATCTCATCGAAGTCCCGATACAGCAGCGAATAGTCGTCTTCGACCATCCCGCGCGCAATTGCCTTTTCGAGGAACGCGAGCGTGCGCTCGCCGAGCTCCACGTCCGCGCCACACTCCTTCGCAAGCCGCACCGCGATGCCGACATCCTTGTACGGATTGTAGATGCGCGCCTGCGCGTTCCACGAGCCGTTGAGGATGTTGTTCGGAAAGCGATGCCGGCTCGCGTAGCTGAACGCCGTCGAGACATTGCACACGTCGATCATGTCCTGCACGCGCATGCCCATCTTTTCCGCCATCCGCGCGCCTTCGCACGTCGCCACGAAGATCGTGTGCAGCACCATGTTGTGAATGAGCTTCATCGCGTGTCCGGAGCCGAGCGGACCGAGATGAAACAGGTGCTGTGCGAAGGCGTTCAGCGACGGCTTTACGCGCTGAAGCACGTTCGCGTCGCCGCCGATCATGAGCGCGAGCGTTCCGGCCGCGACACCTGCCGGACCACCGCTCATACCGGCGTCGAGATAGTCGATTCCCTTGCGTGCCGCGCGCCGCGCCAGCTTGCGTGTCTCGGCGGGATCCGATGTCGTGAGATCGACGATCGTGAGGCCCTTGCGCGCGTTCGGCAGCACGCCATCCCTGCCGTCGAAGCACTCCGCCACTTCCTGCGACGAAGGCACGACGAAGAAGATGACCCTGCAGTCGCGGGCCATTTCGCCCGGCGTGGCGATGCGTGCGCCGCGTTTGCCTTCGAACGGCGCACGACATGCCTCCGCCGTGTCCCATACCCACACAGGCGAGCGCCCTTTGAGCAATCGTTCTGCCAGCGGCCTGCCCATTCTGCCCAAGCCGATCACCCCGAGCGCGCGTGAATTTGCCACCGTTCTACTGACCTCCCGCGGGATTGTGTTGAGCGACGCTGGTGCCAGTCATCGCGGGCCTGCGTGCCGTGCCAGTCGCAGCGCCTGCTATTTCGCTTCCTTGAGAATACCGGCCTTCGACATGATCTCACGCACGGTCGTGCGGCGCTTGTCGAACATCGGGTTTACGTCGCCCGGCGCGATGTATTCCCAGCGCGTGTTGCGGTCGACCGCGAACTTCACGAACTCGGGATCCTTCGCCGCCTTCTCCACCGCGGCGGCGAGCATCTGCACGACCTCATTCGGCAGCTTCGGCGGACCCATCACGAAATTCGTCGATTCCCACACCACGTCGTAGCCGAGCTCTTTCGCCGTCGGAATCTTGTCGTAGGGCGCCGGTGCGCGTGCTTCGCCGAGCGTGGCGAGAAACCTGACCTGACCCGCTTCGATCATGCTCTTGGCCGAGCCGAGCGCCGCGACGCCGAGCTCCGCATGCCCACCCGCGACCTGCGCGACCGTCATCGCGCCGGTGCCGGGTTGCGGAATCGTGTTGACGTTGATTCCGGTCGCGCCGAGGAACGCCATCGCGGCGACCCACCAGCTTTGTCCGACACCGGCCGTCGAGAAATTGATCTTGCCGGGATTCGATTTGGCGTACGAGAGCGCGTCCTGGATCGTGTTGAACTGGAGTTTGCTCTTCGTCGCTCCGATCACGATCGGAAAGTACGTAGCATAGGCACCGAGCTGGGTGAAGTCGTGGTGGTCGAGCGGCGACACACCCTGCAGCTTGTTGGTGATGATCGTCGCCGAGCCCCAGCCGATCGTGTAACCGTCGGGTTTCGCGTTGTGAAGCTCGCGATAGCCGATGGTGCTCCCGCCGCCCGGTTTGTTCACGACGACGATCGGCTGGCCTAGGATCTTGGACATGCGTTCGTAGATCGGCCGCACCAGAACGTCGCCGTCCGCGCCTGGTTCCACCGCGACGATCGCGGTGATCGGCTTGATGGGGTATTTCTCGGCTGCGTGGGCGATAGCGCTGCTGACGAGGCACATGCCCGCGAGCGCACTCGCCATGACCGACTTTTTCATGCTCCTCCCTTTCTGGAATCGTGATCTTGTTCATTTGGCGTCCTGAGCACGAACGCCTTTGACATTACATGATCTCACCGGCGCGGACGGAACGCTACAGGCTCTTCTCTTCCTCGACGGAGAGTAGACGGGGGCGGCCGCGCGCTTTCACGAACACGCGATACGCGATGAATACGCTCGCCAGCGCGAGGAGTGTCGTCGCGAGCGGCCGTTCGAAGATCAGCACGAGATCGCCCTGGAACATCAGGAGCGTCTGGCGCAGGCTGTTCTCGGTGGTGGGGCCGAGCACGATGCCGATGATGAAGGGCGCGACCGGGTAGCGCCATTTGCGCAGGAACAATCCGATTACGCCGGCCGCGATCATCACCCACACGTCGAAGAGCGCGTTACGCACGCTGTAAATGCCGACGAGGCAGATCACGCTGATGATCGGCAGCAGGATCTGCGGCCGCAGCGTTGCGATCTTCGCGAACGCGCCGACGAGCGGCAGATTGAGCACGAGCAGCATCAGATTGCCGAGATACATCGCGGCGATGAAGGTCCAGAACACGTCCGGGTTGGTCGTGAACATCATCGGGCCGGGCTCGACGTTATGCATGCGCAAGCCCGCAAGCATGATCGCGCTCGGCGCGGCAAAGGGAATTCCGAGCGTGAGCAGCGGAATCATCGATCCCATGACCGCGCTGTTGTTCGCCGATTCGGGCGCGACCACGCCTTCCACCGCGCCGTGGCCGAATTCTTCGGGCCGTTTCGAGAGACGTTTCTCGACCGCGTAGGCGACGAATGTCGAGATCACCGTCGACGGCCCTGGCAGCAGCCCCACGAAGAACCCGAGCACCGAGCCGCGCAGCATCGGGGCCACGGAACGCTTCATTTCTTCGGCGTTCGGATAGAGCTCCCGCAGCCGCACTTTGGCCACCGCGGGTTCCACGTACTTTTCGACTGCGATCGTGAGGATCTCCGAGATGCCGAACAGTCCCATCGCGATCGGCAGGAAATCGATGCCGAGCATCAGCTTCTCGGTGCCGAAGGTGAAGCGTGGATAGCTGTCCATCGGGTTGATCCCGATCGAGCTCAGGAAAAGCCCCAGCGCGATCATGAGAGCGCCTTTCAGCGGCGCGTCTGCTGACAGGTTGGCAAGCAGTACGAACGCGAGCAGCATGAACGCGAGGAACTCGGGCGGCCCGAACGTGAGGGCAGCCTGGCCGAGCAGCGGTGCGAGAAACTGAAGGCCGACGAGTCCGAGCGTGCCGGCTGCGAACGAGCCGATCGCGACCAGCGCGAGCGCGGCGCCGGCGCGGCCCTTGCGCGCCATCTGATAGCCGTCGAGGCAGGTGACGACGCTCGCCGCTTCGCCCGGTATGTTTACGAGAACCGAAGTCGTGGAGCCGCCATACATCGCGCCGTACCACACGCCGGTCATCATGATGAGTCCGGTGGTCGCGCCGTACGGGATCGTGAACGGCAGCAGCAGTGCCATCGTTGCCGTCGGGCCGAGCCCCGGCAGCACGCCGACAACCGTGCCGATCAGCGCGCCCACGAAGCACGCCACCAGATTCGCCGTAGTGAACGAATTCGCGAAACCGTTGAGCAGGAGCTCCCAGCCGCTCATGCTTGCCTTTCGTCACTCGTCACTTCGTCACTCGTCACCGATCTTTCGGTACCGTTCGCGCATAAGCTTCACTCCACCCAAATCCCGCGCGGCAGATCGATATACAGCCACACATCGAACAGGAGCCAGATGAACGCCGCGGTGCCAACGGCGACCGCGAGCGGCTTGCGCCAGCCTTCGAGGCGTACGGCTTTCGCGAAGACGAACGTGGAGATGAGTGTGACCACCACGTAACCGAGGACCGGCATCGCGAGGATCCAGAAGCAGAACGTTGCGGTCATGATCGCGAAGGTGCGTCGCCCCCCGGAATCGAGAACCGGATGCGCATCGCTGCTTCTGAGCGTGCCCACGAGCGTGAAGAGCGCGGCAACTGCGATGGCTATGCCGACGAAGAAAGGGTAGAGGCCCGGTCCCGGCCGGCTCATGCTGCCGAAGCCGTAACCCCACGATACGTACGCGATGAGGCCGCCGCTCACGAGCAGCACCAGCGCGAACGCCGCTTCCAGTCCGAACGTCGGTTCGCGTGTCATCGCTGATTACGCGGCGGCCACGTGCTGGCTTGTCGCCTCCAGCACGAGTTTCCCGTCCGCACGAGTCACCGAGGAGCGCACGACCGCGATGCTGCGACCCTGCTGGACGACCTCGGCGCGCACGTGCAGGCGCGGCGGCAAGCCGGGTGCAAGGAAATAGGCGGAAAGGTTCGAAAGCCGCATGTCCGGTCGCGTCGCCGCACCGGCGACCGATGCGACAGCACCGAACAGGACGCCGCCATGCACGTGGCCGATGCGGTTCCCCAGGTGGGGCGTAACCTCGATGTCGAGGTCGGCCCGGTCTCGCCGCGTGACCGGAATACCGCACCAGAAGTGCTCGACGAACGGATGCCGGGGTGTCGCGACGCGTTCCGCGTGTCTGCATGCCTCGAGCGCCCGGCGTTCGTTCTCGTCGAACTCGACGGGACCGAGCGGCTCGTCCGTCACGCCGGGCGGCAACCACGGCCGCGTGAACTGTTCGCTGCCGGGCGGAAGATCCAGCATCACGAACGCACCGGAGCACGACCCGAGCACGGTATGGCCGGCGCTGATCGTCGCGGTGGACAGGGCCTGCCTGGCCTGAGTGCGTTCCGAAAACATGAGGAAGCGCGCATCGGCGGCGAGATCACCGCGCACCGGAGCACCGCTCATTTGCAGTGCGATATGCACCGTGGCAGGACGGACTCTGGGGCCGCCGCGGGGACGCGTCACCCCGCCGAGCGCCAGGTCCGCGAGCACGCCCACCGCGACCCAGCTCACTTCGCCGCGGCCCTCCCGAAACAGCGGGTCGTCGTAAAATTGGAGCCTGATGCGATCTTCGTCCAGCTCATGGCCGATCACGTCCATGAACACGCCGGGGAAATTGAGCTTGGCTTTACGGTTGATGGCGAGGGTCCGCTCGACGCGTGCGCAGATGGCGGAATTTCCGCTCGATCCTGTGTTCATGTAATCTGAGAGAGGGGGTGGGCGGATGGCCGCCGCACGCGATGTTATCGGAAGAGACGCTCGTGCGCTCTCCGGGTCCATGACACGTTAACCACAGAGGAGAGGCAGATGGCATTGCATATTGGAGACGAAGCACCGGATTTCACGGCGCAAACCACACAGGGACAGATCCGGTTCCACGAGTGGATTGGAAACAACTGGGCGATATTGTTTTCGCATCCCAAGGACTTCACGCCCGTGTGCACGACCGAGCTCGGCTACATGGCGCGGCTGAAGCCCGAATTCGAAAAGCGCAACACGAAGGTCATCGGTCTCAGTATCGATCCCGTGACCGACCATGCGCGCTGGGCGAAAGACATCGAAGAGACACAGGGTTTCGCTCCGAACTACCCGATCGTCGGCGATGCGGACCTGAACGTAGCCCTGCTCTACGACATGATTCACCCGAATGCCGCCGCGAAAGCCGAAGGACGCACCGCGGCCGACAATGCCACCATCCGGTCGGTATTCATCATCGGCCCCGACAAGAAGATAAAGCTGGTCCTGACCTATCCCATGAGCACGGGCCGCAACTTCGACGAAGTGTTGCGCGTGCTGGATTCGCTCCAGCTGACGGCGAAGCATAACGTTGCCACTCCCGTGAACTGGAAGCCCGGTGAGGACGTGATCATCCCGCCAGCGGTGTCGGATGAGCAGGCGAAGGCGAAATTTCCGCAGGGTTGGAAAGCAACCAAGCCGTACCTGCGTTACGTAGGCCAGCCGAAGTAAGCATCGGATGTCGTCGGGGTCGCGTCGACGCGCGGCCTCTGCGCAACGAAAGGCGCCGCGCCGGTCGTCCTGCAACGTGGGCGCGCGCGCGGTGCCCACTGGCGGTGGCACGGATCTCGCACGCAACGCACCCGGTAATAGTGCGGCAGCTTCGCCAATCCGACTTGAGCGAAGGTTCGCCGCTGTCTATTCTCGACTACTTCCCGGGCCGCCCCCGGCAGTGGAGACTGGAATGAAACCGTTAAGCACTTTGATCGCTTCCGCGGCTGCCGTGCTCGCACTGACGGCTGTTTCGAGCGCCGCCGAGGCAAACATCCTCCTGAGCCAGCGCGGCTGCCAGAGCTACGCGAGCTGGTCGGGCAACATCGTGTGGGCGCGCGACCTGGGCGCCGACAAGGACAAGACGAAGGCCGAGCTCGTTCAGCTCGACCAGAAGACACCTGCGAGCATCTACGCCCTCATGCTTCGCAATCTCGAGTCGCTGTGGACGACGACAGCGAACTGGGAGCAGGTTACGCTCGTCATTCTGCAGGACTGTATCAACCGGCGCGGGCAGTACGAGGATGCGACTTAGGGGAGTAGCGCTCGGCTACGCCTCGGGTCCCGCCGCTCTACGCAACAGAGGGAAACCTTCCACGGTTTCCCTCCGTAACCTCCCTTCCCCCACACGATCAGCCACGCTCGCCCTCACGAAATCGGACCGAACGCCGGTGGCGGCACCCGACGCCGGGAGGCGGCTTCGTACGTCGACGCAATTCTCAGCAGCACGTCTTCCTTGCCCGGTTCGGTGCGGAACACGAGCGAGAACGGTAAGCCCGGCGCGGGAATCTCCGTCGCCGTCTCGGATGCCACACCCGCGTACTTTCTGCGGTCCGCGCTGAGCGCGAACACGGGATCGTAAGCAACCTGCACGTAACCGGCCGGCACCAGAACCTCCGTCAGCCCCGCATTCGGTCCGTACTGCGATTCGTCACGCAGGCGCCGTATCACGCCGGGCACTTCAGGTCCACCGATCTTCGCCGGCGGCAGCGGTGTGTGCAGGCGCACCAGCGCGTCGAGCCGATTTTCCAGGATGACCATCATGTCCACGCGCCTCAGCAATTCGCGCAGCATGATACGTTCGTTGACACCCTGACGCCGGCCGGCCGGATTGCGCGGGTCGGTGATCTCTTCCCAGTTCCTGAAAGCCGCGCGGCCGTCGTCGCCCCAGAACTTCGAGCGCGCATTGAGACTCGGCCAGTCGACCAGGGTTTCGGCGAAGCCGAGTGCTTTCCAGTCGGCGGCCCGCCGCGAAAGATACTGTCGGATGTGATAGCGGAACGTCGGCGCAAGCTCCTGCTGCTGCACCGTCGAGACATCGAGATTCGATGGCGGTGCGATCAGTCCGTCGGCGAGCGCGACACAGTAGTCGATCGGCTGCATCGTGCCTGTGCCGAACACTTTGCCCGGTGCGAACTCGGTGGGCACGATCGCTTCCGCAAATTCCCTGAAAAGCGGCTTACCTTCGGCATCGAGACGGAACAGGATGTCCGGCATGAACACAGGCACGAGCGCGGCGAGCGCACGCCGGAAATCCGGTTTCATTTGCTCCAGTTGGGGATCCGGTGTCCACAGCGGATCGGAGGATTCGACGAGGGTCGCGCCGAGCTTCTCGCCGAGAATGCTCTTGATTTCCTTCGCCACGGCGGTCGTGATCGGCTCGGCGGCCTTCACGCCGGGATTCAACATGGATTCGCGGACGATACCGATGCGCACGCCCCCGAGCGCTGCGGGCGCGGCGGACGTCTGCACGTGGCGTGCATAGCCCGAGCTCAACACCGAGGAGCGCGGCACAGTCGTGAATGGATCGCGCGGATCGTAATAGCCCTGTTCGGGATCTTTCAGCGCGTCGAGCACTTTCGCGCAATCCGCGAGCGAGCGCGCGAGGATGCCGGTGCGATCGCAGTAGATGTCGGCCCCGATCGCGCCGCCGTCGAAGCCCAGCATCGCCTTGTGTGGCAGGATGAGTGCGCATGCGTTGTGATTCGACGGACCGCGGCACGAAGCGCGTGTTTCTTCGCCGAGGCTCGCCATCACGAGATTGGCACTCACCGATACGCCGGAACCCGAGCTCGACCCAAGCGACGCCGCACGCGTGGTATCGTAGACGTTCGACGGATTACCCGCCCAGGTGCTGCGCTGATAGCCCAGCACGGAGGGCAGCACCCTGGTGGGCTCGTGGCGACCGCCGGGATTGCCGGCCCTGCCGTTGTATTCGGTATTCACTGCCTTCGCGTAAATGATCGCACCCTTCTTGCGAAGCTGATCGACAAGGATGTGATCGCGCGCCGGGAAGTCGATATCGTACGCCGCGTCGCCGCCGCCAGTAGTGCGCATGTCCTTCGTGTCGAACGGGTCCTTGAACGAGAACACGACACCGTACAGCGGCAGCTCATCGAGCGGCGGATTGTGGCCGTACTTCGCATCGAGCTCGGCAGCCTGCTCGAGCGCGTCGGGGTAACGGCGGAAGTTGTCGCACACCGGCGGGGCGCCTGGCGGCAGCGGGCCTGCCGACGGATGGCGGTCGTAATCGCCGCGGCACGTGACCGAGCGCTCGCCGCGGATGTTCAACGTTGCCAGCGCGTTCAGTTGGCCTGCTTCCGGCATGCCGGCAATCATTCCGTACTGCTGCTCCACCGAAGGATCGGAGGCGGTCGGCTCCATGCGGCCGAATTCGAGCGGAGGACCCTGATACTTGTCGAGCTCGGGGAACATGGTCGACGCGTTTATGGTGTGCGTCGGAAAGCGCAGTGGCGCTTGTGCCCGTATCGCTCCTTTCGCCGCGTCGATCGACGCGCCGTCTTTCGTCACCAGTGCGCTCGCGACGCCGTTGAACGCGCGTGCGCGTGCGATGTAGTGCTGCACCACCTGAACGCAGGTGATTTCACCCGCTTTGATCGCGGCGTGCAGGTCTTCGATCGTTGCTTCTTCGAGACGGAATGTCGCGCGTACTTCAGCCTGGTCCGGCATTGCTCTACTCCTGCTCTCAGGGCAGATCGAATCGCACCGCGATCGCGGCACTCGCGATCGCGATGAGATCGTGCCCGTCCTCCTGCGGCACGTCCAGACCGCCCTTTACGACTTTCACGGTGACTTGCCCGAGCGGCAGGGTGGCTTTGACTTTGGCCGCATCGACCTGCTCCGGTCGCTGCACACCGATCGTCACTTCCACCTGCGCCTTGTTGCGATCGAGGCCGAGCGTACGGACGAAGGCGAGCGATGAATGATGCAACGCGTCTTCCACTGCCCGCACGGCCGCTTTGGTGTAGTCGCCGCCGTGCAGATCGTTGCCGCTTCCGAGCTCGAGTATGCATCGCTTCAATGTCATGGCGTCTCCTCAGACGTCGAGCCGCACGACGGCGGCAGCATGCGCGATCAGGGTCGAGCCGGTGCCTGCATCGTTCACGATCTCGAGCCCGCCTTGCACGACATTCACGGTGCCCGTGCCGTGCGGCAGCACCGCCAGGACTTCGTCCTTGTTGACGAGCTCCGGTTTAGGCACACCGATGAAGACTTCGACGACCATCGAATCGGTGTCCTTGCCGACCGCGTTGGCGATGCTGAGCCCGTTGTGCCACAGCGCGTCGCGCAACGCGCGAACCGCTGCTTTCGTGTAATCGGGGCCGCGTATGTCCGTACCCATGCCGAGCTCGATCGCCATGCGTTTCATTGCCATGTGGGATTCCTCCGGGGTGCGTTGACCGGCCGCGTGTAAACGCTCGGGCCGGCCAGCTCCAATGTTATAAGCGAGTCGCGTGGAATGCTACTGCCGCGACCGTGGGGTGTGAGTCGCGATTCGTGAAGAGTGACGGGTGACTGGCGACGAGTGACGGGTGAAGAGTGACGGGTGACGGGGCGAGTCTCAGCGTTCCCCGGACACCTTTTTGACATCAACGTGACGGCGTATCAGCGTTCGCCGGACACGCTTCGCTCTGGAAACTTCAACTTCAAAATCGGTTTTGTAGAGGTAAAACATGGTATCGCTGAGTCTCCTCTCAAATGTTCACATGACCCGTGGTTGGCTGACGTGTCCGGCGAACGCTGATACATGGCTGTCCGGACAACGCTGATACATGCCCGGTGACGAGTGACGAGTGACTGGCGACGAGTGACGGGTAACGGGCGACGGGTGAAGAGTGACGGGTGAAGAGTGACGGCGACAAGCGACAAGCGACAAAGAGTAATCCCCTCTCCCCGTCCTGGGGAGAGGGTAGGGTGAGGGGAAACAAGTTCAGGCTTCGAGTAGCAGATCCGGCTCTCCGATCTGCAGCAGGAGGCCGAGCTCGTCGCCGAATTCCCAGCGCTCCTTCCAATCGACACCGGCGAAGCGCGCGATCAGCATGCCCGAGAACCCGACACGTTTTCCCGTCGGCGCGATTCCGTACAGCGCGTTCGTGTGCGTGCCTTCGAAGTTGCATCGCGCCCAGACTTCTTCGCCTTCCGCGATCAGCACCTCGACCCGTGTTTTCAGGTCCGGAATCGCAGAGCGCAACGCCTGATCACCTGCGCCATTACGCGTAGCCCGTTCGTGCAGGTGCTGCAGGAGCCGGCGGGTCACGCGGCCGTACGTGCGGGACGAATCGTCGGCCGCGCCGGCACTGAGCGCACCCAGCACGGCGAGCTTGTTGCGATGCTCGCTGGAGTCCGTCTGTTGCGCGGCGAGGCGTTCCAGCATCGTGGCCGGATCTTCGCCGCCTTGCGGCAGCGCTGGCGCGATGCGCTTACCGTCCGCGCGCGGCGGCAGCTTTGCGCCGAGCTGCTGCAGTTTCCCGGCTTCGTCCATCATGAACCAGCCTTCGACCATCTGACCGTTGACGACACGCAGGAACGCGCACTCGTATACATCGAGCTTGCGGTTGGTCGGTTCGATGCCGAAATACGCGCCCGTGTGCGTGGCGTTGATCCTGAACAGCAGGCCCACGCGTTCGCCTTCCGCCACGATGCCTTCTATCACGTCGACGCGATCCGGAAGGGAAGTGCGCAGATACATGCCGGGATGAGCCCAGCCCTGGTCGCGTGCGTTCGCAGCCAGGTGAAAGCTGCCGCCTCGCGCACGATCGTAATTCGGAGCCAGCACTTCGCGCTCCACCGCCGGCATGTCCTTCGTGCCCTGCGATTTTTTGAACCGCAGCGCGACCGCCTTGTTTTTCTCGAGTAGATCCCTGCTCATGTCGTCCATGCTCATTCCGGCTTGATGCCTGCGACTTTCACGACTCTGGCGATGCGCTCGTAGTCCGCTCGCACGAAGGCGCCGAATTCTTCGGGCGTTGCGCTGCCGAGCGGTTGCAGGCCCTGGTTCGCGAACTGCCGCTTCACGTCCGCATCCGCGAGAACTTTCTGGAGCGCGGCATGCGTGACATCGACGACATTGCGCGGCGTCGCGTGCGGCGCGAACACACCGTTCCAGGCGTTGTATTCGTATCCGCGCACGCCGGCCTCCTGCAGCGTCGGCAATTCCGGCAGGACGGGCGAACGCTTCGCGGTCGAGACGGCCAGCGCTCTCAGCCGCCCGGCACGCACGTGCGTCACGACGGCTCCGGCCGGCACGATCGTCCACTGCGACTCGCCCGAGATGAGACTCGCTGCAACGGGCCCGCCGCCCTTGTAGGGTACATGAACCGTGTCGATGCCGGCGAGCGTCGTGAACAGAACGCCCGCAAGATGGCTCGACGAGCCGACACCGGCGGACGCCATGTTGAGCTTGCCGGGTTGCGCTTTGGCGAGCGCGATGAATTCCTGGACCGTTCGGGCGGAGAGGCCGGGATACACGACCATCACTGCTTCGGCGTTCACGATGAGCGATAGGGGCGAGAAATCGCGCAGCGGATCGTAAGGGAGGCTCCGTTGCGTGAAGCGCGCGGTGATCATCGTCGAGGGTGCCCCAACGGTGAGGGTATAGCCATCAGGCGCCGCGCGTGCGCCGGTTTCGGTGCCGATGATGCCGCCGGCGCCGCCGCGGTTATCCACGACCATGGGTTGTCCGAGCCGTTCCGCCCACCTCGGCGCGATGATGCGTACGAGCACGTCCATCGAGGCCCCTGCAGTCTGGGGCGTGATGAGACGGATCGGGCGCAGGGGGTAGGACTGCGCGGCTGCGCTCAGTATGCACAGCGATGCGACGGCGAACAGGCCTGCACGTGCGAGTTTTGCGTTGATCACGGTTACTTCGCCGGCACTGGCGCCTTGCCTTGGGAGATGTCCATCATCATGCGTGTCGTCAGGTAAAGGCGCGGCTCGATCGACGCGCTCACGATGTACTCGGCGTTCGTGGAATGCGCGCCGAAGCCGCGCAGCCCGAAGCCTTCCAGCACCGGGGCTTTCGTATCGAGCGCAGCGAACGCGGCATCCGTTCCGCCGCCGGTCGGCCGGTCGCGGACGGTGAGCTGCAGACCGATTTCCTCGTAGATCTTGCGCGCATGCGCTGCAAGTGCGCGCGAGGCGTCGGTCGCCTGAAGCGGCGGACGCCTGCGTTCGAACGACACTTCCACTTTGCTGCCCGGCAGTAGCTTCTTCGTGATGCGCTCGCGCAAGGTCTTCTCGATTACGTCCATGTCGGCTATTCGATCCACGCGGATATCGGCCTGCGCCGTCGCTTCCGGTGGAATCATGTTGCGGACGACGCCTGCGCGGGCGAGCGTCCAGTTGACCTGCCGGCCGACGGAGGGGTCGGAAAGATCGCGCGCCTGCAGGATCTGGTGCGCAAGTTCGTAGAGCGCGTTCACGCCGCGCTCGGGTGCAGAACCGGCGTGCGACGCCTGTCCGTGCACCGTGATCGTTGCGGCGCCGATACCGCTGGTTGCGAGTCGGATCTCATCGGTGCTCGGACTGCCGCCGGCTTCGAACGAAAGCACTGCGTCGTGCTCCTTGCCGAGCTGCGTGATAACGAAACGCGACGCGGGTGAGCTCACTTCTTCGTCGGCGTTGATCAGCACCGTCAGCGTTCCGTACTCGTGAAAGCCGAGCGCCTGCAGCATCGACAGCGCGTGCAGGATCACGGCGACACCGTGCCTGTCATCCGCTATGCCGAGGCCCCATATGAATTCGTCGGCGATCCGGAATGGTTGCTTCGCGATCGTGCCGCGCGGGTAAACCGTATCCATGTGCGCGATCAGCAGGATCTTCTTCGTTCCCGTTCCGGTGAAGGTCGCCTTGACCATTTTGCCGATCTTCGGCGGTGTATCGAACATCTTGTAGATGTCCGGACCGGGCTCAATGGTCTCCACTTTGGCGCCGAGCGCCGCAAGCCGCGACTCGATGACTGCTGCGATGTGGTCGAGGCCCTCCCGGTCCGCGCTGCCGCTTTCGATCGTGGCGAGCTCGCGCAGCGTCTCGATGAAAGGCGATCTCTCGGCTTTCGCGAGCGACAGTACCTTTTCGACGGCGGCGCCGAACGCGACGCCCGCCACCGACATGGCTGCTGCGAACGTTACGGCAGCCGCATACAACCTGACATCTTTTGGAAGTTCCAATCACGTCTCCTCGCGGCCGAAGACGTGATGGTACACAGAAGCGCAGCCACAAAAGACAAGACCCCGGCCGGTTCCTACCGACCGAGGTCATGTTCCGCACAATTTGGCGGGCCCGTGCGCTGGTGCCAGCGGCAGAGTATCCATCTGCCTAGGAGCGGCGTGAACCGCATGGGCCGAACTATCGCCCATTTGCGGGTCGAGGCAGACGCGGAACAGCGCCCGTTTTCCTGCGCAATTCCGGCTTCTGCATGGCCCGGGCGTGTTATTGCACACGGCGTGCCGGGGCGCCCCTCCTGACCACGTACACGCCCGCCAGGCCGATCAGCAGAAGCGGCAGTCCGAGCCGCCAGCGTTGGCGTTCGCGCGCCTGCTCGCCGAGGTGCTGCAGGACGAGTTGCTCGCCCGCGTAGATTTCACTGCGGCCGGCGATGTACTGGCGCATGCGCTCGATCTTCTCCGGATCCATCTCCTTGCGGCCCCAGCGCACATCCTGCTCGAGCGCGCGGAGGCGTGCGAGCTCGACCTTCGCGCGATCGACTGAGTCGAGCGTCTCGGCTCGCGTTTTCCGCTCGTGGCTCGTAAGGAATGCCGCCTGCAGCGCGGGCGCGGCGCTTTCGAGCGCGTCCAGCCACGGCTGGTGCACGCGCGGGAAAGACTATGAGCAGCAGACCGATGACAGCGAGTGCCGCGGATACCGTCCGCGCGGAGCCGCGAGGCGTCGCCCGGCGCAACCCGACAATCAGCGCGACCAGTGCCGCCGCAGCGCCGAACGTGGTTACGATCGCAGGCCCGGTCGGCAGGTCCCATGACCATGACGCATAGAGTCCGCACGCGGTCAGTGTCGTTCCGACGACCCAGGCGATGACGAGGCGACGCCGCAGGTTCGTCGCGACGAGACCCGCCAGCGCCGCCGGGACGATGAGATAGGCGAACACGAGCAGTACGCCCGCAATGCGCACCGAAGAGGTGACCACCAGCGCGAACGAGCCGTAGAAGATGAAATCCCAGAAGAAGATGCGCCGCCGCCTCAGTTCCGCGCGTCGGGGATTGAAGGAGAGTTCGACGAGTGCGTCCCGGAACATGAGGTGAAGGAGTCCGATCGCCGCATAGAGAGCGGCGACGGTTCCGACTTCGTCCGGCGTCACGGTCAGAATCGAACCGATCAGGAGTTGCTTCACGTGCTCCGCGCCTTGCGGTGCCCGGTCCAGAGCGAGCACGGCGAGCGAAGCGGAGACCGCATAGACGATCCCGATGACGGCCTCCTGCTGGATGCTGTATTCGAAGCGGCGCGTCGCGGCGAAGAGAAGCGCTCCGGAAAGCGCGAATGCGAGCGCGTACCAGTACGCGGCCTCGCTCTGCACCGGGAAGCCCGCAAGGATCGCGACGGTGAGCCCGAGCGCCGCCATCTGCGCGAGCGACAAATCCACGAACACGACGCCGCGCGCGAGCACGTGCATGCCGAACCAGGCATGAATCAGGGTCAGCACCACGCCCGCGACAAACGGCCAGAGCAGGAGCTCGCTCACGGCGACGCCCTGGCTGCCGCGACGAGCTGCGCGACGTTCTCGTCGAAAAGCCGCAGGTAGTCGTAGCCCGAAGGATTGAGTGTCACGGCGCGCGCGCCGGTGCCTTCTGCAATCCTGCGCACGAGCCCCGGATCGGCATGGGGATCGGCGATCACGATCCTTACGCGCGATTCCCGCATGTGCCGGAGTAGAGCAGCGAGCTCCGGAGGCGAAGGTGGAATGCCCGGCGTCGGCTCGGCAGCGGCCACGATCGTGAGTCCGAACGCTTCCGCAAAATACGACCAGCTGTCATGCACGACGACGACCCTGGTTCCGTGCAAAGGCATGAGAGCGCGATTCCAGGTCGCCATTTTCTGCTCGAGCGCTGTGACGAACGCGCGCCTGTTCGTTTCGAATGCTGCCGCATCGGCGGGGCTCGCTTGCGAGAACGCCGCCTGGATCGCCGCCGTGATGGCTATCGCATTCTGCGGGTCGAGCCAGTAATGCGTGTTGCCGTAGGCGTGCACATGAGCGACGCGTTCGATTCGCAGGCGTGGCGTTTCGGTCTGGATGAGGCGCACGTTGCGTGACGCGTCGAGTACCTCGCACGGTCGGCGGCAGGCGCAGGCGTGTGAACCACGGCTCGTGATCGAGCCCGACACGGATCACGAGCGCTGCGGCGCGTGCGCGTGCGAGATGACCCGGTTTGATTTCCAGCACGTGCGGGTCGTGCTCGGGTGCGAGGAGACTCTCGACCGCCACTCGCGAACCGCCGACCGCTTCGGCCAGCGCCTTCAGATCGGGCGACGTGGTCACCACGCGCAGCGGCTGCTGCGCATGCGCATGCCCCGCCAGCACTGCAAGTGCGAGCGCGGCTAAGACGTTGCGGAAGTTCGGCACGTCAGAGGGGCGACCAACATCACGTTCGTGCTGAGGAGCGGCAGCGTCTCGCGCCGGAGTCCTGAGCCAGGCACACAGTGCTGCGGTCGAAGGGATGAACGACCGCGGCCGTTCACCCCCTTCGACTAAGCTCAGGGCAGGCTTCGAGACGGCCCCGGGCGGACTCCTCAGGGCGAACGGAAAGCCTCATCAGCCTGTGCTTCGAAACGCTACGAATGCTTCGAAAATATCGACTTCGGGATCATGCAGTGCACGCCCTTGCGCACGTCGACGACCTGGGAGACGCGACAGTCGGCAGCCATCGACACCAGGCTGTACGCTTCGTAGCGGCTCATCGGCACCAGTTTCTGGCTGGACAGCCAGTTAACCGCTTCGCGCACGGCATTCACCATCGCGACGTTCAGATCCTCGTCGAGCCCGACCGTGATCCAGTGCGTACGCGTTTCGACGAACGGCCAGTCGAGCTTCATGTCCTTGCGCACGATCGGCTGAATACGAATCTCTTTGTACGAGCATTCGAGCGCGGTGAGATTGACCTCGCCGTTACCCTGCCGGCAGTGCGAGTCGCCGGTCCAGATCAACCCGCCTTTCAGGAACACGGGGATGAAAATGGTCGAACCTTCCGTGAGCTCGTTGATGTCGAGGTTCGATCCGTTCTTCCACGGGCGCAGCGTCGATACCGGCGCCATCGGATCCTTTACACCGCCTTTGCGCGGCGAGGGATCGTTCGGATCGATGCCGACTGCGAACGTGCCGGGAAAGGGTTGCAGATCGAGCACGATACCGGGCTTGAATTCGGTCGTGCGCTTCTCGAGATCGAGATTGAAGAAGCGGATGAAACCTTCCGGCATCTCGTTGGCGAGCGCGCCGATCGTCGGGAATTCCTTGCCCGGCAGGTTGAAGTTCACTGCGAACGGCTTGGGCTCGATTCTGAGGATGCGCACCTCGAGCACGTCGCCGGGTTCCGCGCCGTTCACGTAGATCGGGCCCGGTCACCGAGTGCGGACCGCCGCCGGGATTGGCCTTCCGTAGTGCCACGACGTCGTCCATCGTCACCCCCGGGCGGATCTTGTCGTGCGAATGCATCATCGTTTCGATCGACACCGTGTCACCGGACTCGATCGTGAGCTTCGGTTTCTCCGCGGGTCGAGCCACCCCCACTGCACGGTTTCGAGCGTCGCCGCGAAGCGTGTGGTGCTTGCCGGTTTTGGCGGACGGGGCCCAGTCGTGAGCGCTTCTCGGTGCCATGCCGCCTGCTGCGCGATGACGGTGCCGCCAGCGAACGTCGTCAGGAATGGCGGCAATCACGAACATGCGTGTTCTCGAGGTGCACGGATATCCCCCTTGGTTGTGTGCCCGATTATGGTCCCCGCGCCTGCGCCTGCGCGTCAAGGCGCGCGCGCGGATGGGGCACGGCCCGCAGGTCCGCACCCTTTTCGTGCTCTGGTAGAGTGACGGCTTCCGTCACCCAAAGGGGAGTTCATGCGTTCGTCGTATCTGCTGTGTGCCGTGCTGCTCGCGCTGGTTTCGGCTGCGAATGCTCAGAACTATCGCGCCGAGTACAAGCTGTCCACGGTGCTGCCTGCGAGTTATCCGTGGGGCAAGGCAGGCGAGCGCTGGTCCGAGCTCGTGAAAGAGAAAACGCAGGGCCGCATCAACATCAAGATGTATCCCGGCATGAGTCTCGTCGGCGGCGATCAGACGCGGGAGTTTTCGGCGCTGCGTCAGGGCGTGATCGATCTTTCGATCGGCTCGACCATCAACTGGTCCCCACAGGTGCGGCAGCTCAATCTGTTCTCGATGCCGTTTCTCATGCCCGACCATCGCGCCATCGATGCACTGACCAAAGGCGAGGTCGGCAAGCAGATCTTCGGCATACTCGAAAAGAGCGGCGTCGTTCCGCTCGCATGGGGTGAGAATGGGTTCCGCGAGCTTTCGAACTCGAAAGGCGTGATCGCCTCGCCCGCCGACATGAAAGGCAGGAAGTTTCGTGTCGTGGGCTCGCCGATATTCATAGAGACGTTCAGCGCGCTCGGCGCGAACCCGACGCAGATGAGTTTCGCCGATGCGCAGCCGGCGCTTTCAACGGGCGCGGTAGACGGACAGGAGAACCCGCTTTCGGTGTTCGTCGGCGCGAAGATGTGGACGCTCAACCAGAAATTCCTGACGCTGTGGGGCTACACCGCCGATCCGCTGGTCTTCGTCGTCAACAAGGAAGTGTGGGAATCGTGGACGCGGGCGGATCGCGACGCCGTGCGACAGGCGGCGATCGAAGCGGGCGCCGAGAACGTGGCCGCGGCACGGAAAGGCATTGCCGGCAACGACACCGAAATCCTGAAGCAGATCGAGGCGCAGGGCGTGACGGTGACGCGTCTGACGCCGGAACAGCGCAAGGCGTTCGAGTCGGCGACGCGTGCCGTGTACGACAAGTGGGCACAGCAGATCGGGCGCGATCTGGTGAAGGCCGCTGAAACGGCGATTGCCAAGCGCTGATGCAAGAGCCCTTCGAAGCCGGACTCGGGGAGCGCGAGCCGCTCCCCCGTTCCGTTTCCATCGAGCGCGGCGTGCTGGCGTTCGTGATGGCGGTGCTGTGCTCGATCACGATGGCGAACGTGGTCGTGCGCTACCTGACGAACGTGTCGTTCGCTTTCACCGAAGAGATCTCGGTTTCGCTCATGGTCGTGATGACCCTCGTGGGCGCAGCGACTGCGTTTTATCGCGACAAGCACATCGCGATTGTTTTCCTGGTTGACCGTTTGCACGCGCGCACACAGGCGCGGTTCGCTCTGTTTGCGCGGGCTGCCTGCGTGCTCATGTTCGCGCTGCTCGCCTGGTACGGCGCGCGCATGGCGTGGGACGATTATCGGTTCGACGTGACGTCGCCGGCGCTCGGCATTCCGCAGTGGCTCTATACCGTGTGGCTCCCGCTCGTATCGCTGATCATCGTCGTGCGGCTGCTGCACATGTTCGTCGGGCGGGTGAGGGGAACCTAGCCTGGACTGGATCCTCTTCGGCATTTTCGTCGCGCTCATGCTGGCCGGCGTGCCGCTGGCGGTGACGCTGGGGCTGGCAGGAACGGCGGTCATTGCGCTGGCAGGGCTCGGCATCATGTCGGTGCCGACGAACGTTTACGCCGGCATCGCCAAGTATCCGCTGCTCGCGATTCCGGTGTTCGTCCTGGCGGGTCTGATTCTCGAGCGCGCCGGTGTCGCCGCGTCCATCGTGCGCTTCGCGTCCAGCATCGTCGGCCAGCGGCGAGGCGGTCTCGCGACGGTCGCGGTGCTCGTCGCGATGATTCTTGGAGGCATCTCAGGTTCGGGCCCAGCCGATTCGGCGGCCGTCGGCGCCGTGATGATTCCGTCGATGTTGCGCGCGGGCTATCCGAAGCCGTTCAACGCCGCACTCATCGCAGCCGCAGGTTCGACCGACATCCTGATTCCTCCATCGATCGCTTTCATCGTCTACAGCCTGCTCGTCCCGCAGGCCACGGTGCCGGCGCTCTTCGCGGCCGGTCTCATCCCCGGCATTCTCTCCGGGCTCACGCTGATCGCAGTCGCGCTGTGGCTTTCGGTGCGGCACGGCTTCGAGGCCGATTATCGCGAGGAGCGGCCACCCTTCTGGCGCAGCCTGCGCGAAGCATTCTGGGGACTCGCCGCACCGGTCGTGATTCTCGGCGGCATGCGCAGCGGCTGGTTCACGCCGACCGAAGCCGCGGTCGTGGCCGCGTTCTACGGCCTGTTCGTCGGCGTGGTCATCTACCGTTCGCTGCACTGGCGCGAGATTGTCGACGCGCTCGCCGAAGCCGCCGAGATCTCGGCAGTCATCCTGCTCGTGGTCGCGCTCGCCAGTGTGTTCGCGTATGCGAGCAACACGCTCGGCACCTTCGACCATCTCGCGAAGGCGCTCGTCGGTACGGTGCGGTCGGAAACGGTGATGCTGCTCTCGATCACCGTGCTCCTGCTCATCGCGGGCATGTTCCTCGACGCCATCTCGATCTATTTCATTTTCCTGCCGCTGCTGGTGCCGATCGCGCAGCACTTCAACTGGAGCCTCGTCTGGTTCGGTGTGATCATCACCATGAATCTCGCGATCGGGCAATTCCATCCGCCGCTCGGCGTCAATCTGATGGTGACGTGCCGGCTCGGGGGCGTGTCGATGGAATCGACGATACCGTGGGTGATCTGGATGGTGATCGCGATGACGGGCACGATGCTGCTCGTCACCTTCGTGCCCGAGATCGCACTGTGGCTCCCGCGGGCGCTGGGTTATCTCGGCTGATGCCCCGGAGACGCGAGCCAGGGCCTGACGACGTTTCGCCATTGACGCGGCGGCCGCAGCACTCCTACGATCAGGGGTCCACTTGAAGGAGGTTTTATGTCTTCGCTCAGCGTAAACATGCTGACACCCCAGGCCGAGTATCTCGACCTCATTGCGGACGCGAGCAAATTCGCGCCGCGTTCCGCCTCGCTCGACGGCAAGGTCGTGGGTCTGCTCCCGAACTGGCGTCCTTCGGCCGTGCATATCCTCGGCGCGGTCGGGAGTCTGCTGAAGGAGCGCTACAAGCTCAAGGATCTCGTGATGGAGCAGCCTGTGCGCGAGCTGCCGCTGCGAGCCGGCAAGCTGCTCGACACCATGAAGGACCAGCTCGACAGCCTGGCGAAGCGCGTCGACGTCGTCATCACCGCCACCGGCGACTGAGGGTCGTGTACGACGTGGTGTAGCCACGTCACACCCGCCCTCGAAGAACGCGGCATTCCGGCCGTGATGATCGTGACCGACATGTTCTCGAAGTTCGGACGGCGCATGTCATCCACGCAGGGCTTCCCGTACGTGATCATCGCGGAGACGCCCAACCCGATCCGCCAGCTCGACGCCGATGCGCTGCGGCCGCGCGCCGAAGCGATGATCCAGACCATTATCGACGGACTCACGCTGCCGGGCACCGAGCTGCAGGCGCGCATGAAAGACGTCGTGAAGGACATCCAGCCGGAGGGCGTCGCGCGCTCCTCCGTGCCCGTATAGGAAAACGCGAGTGACCCGAGCACAAGTTCAGGTAACGGGCGATTCGGTCGCTCAACTGATGACCCGCGCGTACGAACATGCGTACGAGCAGGGCTGGACCGACGGTCTGCCCATCATTCCGGCAACACCCGAGGCGGTGGAGGCGTTCGTCGGCGCGTCGGGCCGCAAGGCTGACGATCTCGTCGCGATCCTGCCGCCGCGCAAGGGCCAGGCGACGGTGGAAGTGATCGCAGTGAACGCGATCATGGCGGGCTGCAAGCCGGACTACATGCCCGTGCTGATCGCGGCGATCGAAGGCGTCACCGATCCGAGTTACCCGCTCGAACTGATGCAGGTGACGACGAATCCGATGACGCCGTTCCTGCTGGTGAACGGGCCGGTGCGGCAGAAGCTCGAAATCAATTACGGCACCGGCTGCCTGGGCCCGGGCTGGCGCGCGAATTCGACGATCGGCCGCGCGTTGCGGCTGGTGCTCATCAATGCCGGCGGGGCATGGCCCGGCATCTACTCGAAAACGAGCTTCGGTTCACCGCTGCGCTATTCGTACATTTGTGGGGAGAACGAAGAAGAGAATCCGTGGACGCCATTTCACGTCGATCGCGGCTTCAAGCGCGAGGACAGCACGGTGACGGCGTTCAAGGCCTCGAATTTCTGCAACATCTCGGGTGGCGAGGGCGTCGGACCGGAAGAGATCCTGCGTCAGATCGCAACCAACATGCCGCCGATGTATGGCGGTGGCGACGGCGTGCTGCTGCTGCTCGGCGTCAATCACGCGCGCTCCCTGCACGAAGCGGGCTTGAGCAAACGTGACGTGCAGCAGCGGCTGTGGGAGCTGGCGCGGCTGCCGAACAGTCACTTCGCCGAGGCATTCGCTTCGACCGAACGCCACGCAGGACGCGGCGACGCTCAAAACGTGTGGCGCGCGGCAAACCCGGACGAGATCTACGTTGCGGTCGCGGGTGGGCCGGGTCCCCAGAACGTCTACATCGGCGCCGGGATGCCGCAGACGCGGCGGGTCAGATCGCCGTAGCGCGCGCGCTGCCCTTGCAGGCCCGAAGGCGAAAGCCCGACCTTAGAACGAGATCACGCCGAAGTATTCGAGGATCGCCAGACCCGATGCGCTGATGAATACGAGCAGTGCCTTCACCAGCGGCTGCTGGGTCATCGGCGCATAGGCGCCGTCCCGGGTCTGCTCGATGTTCTCTTGCATGAGCTTGAGCTGTGCCTGCAGTGCCGCGGCCGGCGCTCCCCGGCCTGCCACGACGAGCAGACGCTCCGAAACCTGAGCGAGCGCGTTCGCTCGCGCGGCTTCCGCCTGCCGCCGCAGCGCGATGGTGCAGGCGAACAGAATGAGCACGCTGACAAGCAGCGGCACGACGAGACCGACCGGCCAGTGCCACTGATCGAAGAGCGTGCTCCGCGCGAACAGCAGCACGATCATCACGTACAGCGGATAGTAGATGAGGCTGTTGATCACGGCCGTACGTTCGCCGATCAGGCGGATATCGATCCAGTCGTCGTACGCCTGTTTCGTCTCGAGGTCTGTGCTCGACGCGCAGACCGCGCCATAGCGACTACGCGTCTCGTCGGACCACGTAGTGTGCCGCTCGCCCAACGCGGCGACGAAGCGCTTGCACACGAGTGTCGCGTCCACGACGTAGAAGGTCAGGAACAGCAGCAGCGGGCTGCTCCAGAGGAGCACGGCGAAGTGGTCGACGGTCAGGCTCGCGGTACCGCGGTAAGGCGTGTGCGGAAACCCGAACATGCACATAAGTGAAAACGCGAAGAGAACGAACAGGACCGAGGCGACGGTAGTGCGTATTGCGCTCACTGGCGGCGAGCTGTGAAACACATAGTGACGCCAGAACTTCCGCGCGCAAAGCCCGGTGACGCTCTGTCCTTCCAGCAGGTCGCAGGCGAAGACGCGCTTGAGCTTCCTCCGGCTGAAATTCCCGAGGACGCCCTTCAGGAATCCTCTGCAGCTCAACTCCGTCTTGCGGATGCCCTTCTGCCGACACTCCGGGAAGAACGTGCCTGTGAGCTCGATCTGGTTTGTCTGCATGCGCAGCATGGCCCAGTAACTCAGGAATAGCGCGAGCAGGCCGGCATAGATGCGCAGCGCTTCGGTCGGCCACACGCTGATCCCCTCGTAAAACGCGAGCGGTTCTGCATTGTCGTCACTGTTCAGCAACACGGCTATCGCGATGTGCATGAGCGGCAGCAGCAGGATCGCCGCGATCGCAAATCCCCTGACCGTTTTCGCGCGCCGCTGACGGAGCAGAGCGAGCGCCTCGTCCAGCCGGATGCGTCCGTTCGTGCCGCCTCGCACACTGCTGTCGCCTGGCGCACCGGGCGTCGCCGGCTCTGTGGCTGATCGCGCACCGGCCCGTGCGTAGAACGCGAGTCCCACGACTACCACCAGCAGGGTAGCCGGTATGTAGATCCAGCCCTCCCGAACGGCGGCAGGCAGGAACTCCGGCGGATCGGGGTGCAGACTTTCGCATTCGAGCGGTTTGTAGCGGCTGCATTGTCCATTCGGCCGGTCGCGATCGAGCGCGTAGGCATGGCTGCGGCCGGTCTCGAACAGTCGCGGCAGCAGCTTGTGCTCGTCAAGCTGTTTCTGGTCCGGCACGTGTGCGTGCGCACCCGGCGCGACGGCCGCCATCGTCGAGAGGAAGAGCGCCGTCTGATAGGCGTCGCGGAAAGGCGGGATGTCGCCCTGCAGTTCGGGTCTGAGCTGCAAGCCGAAACCCGAGGCGACTACGATGTTGCGCGCCCACTTGAATTCCTGCGGATGCAGCAGGCGCGCATCGACGTCGGTGGTGAAGAACTGCGCCTGTGGAAATTCACTGCGCAGCGCCTGCAGCACCAGGAGCTTGTCGTAAACGTCGCTGCCCAGAATGCCGATCGCCTTGATCTCTCCGCCGCCGAGCGCGTAGTTCTGCTGCTTCATATCGTCGGTGAGGCGGCGCAGGTAATCGAACTGATAACGGCCGTCCGCACGTTCTCCGCGTGCGGTTTCCTTCGTTATGTCCTTCTGCTCGCTCTTCGGCGATGCGCCATTGGTTTCCGGCTGACGCACGTTCTCGCCGGGGAGGCTTCCGTCCATGCCTTGCAGGTAGCTCTTGCGTATAACCGCGTCACACTCGCGCGGCGAGCGCGGGCACAGCACGCGGCCGATCGCATCCGGCAGACTCCGGCCGTAGAACGTGTCCCATTCGGAAATGAGGGCGACGCGGTCGTGCGAGCACTTCGAATCACCGGCCGCGATACAGTCCGGGTGCAGTCTGACGCCGCGGCGCTCGAGCTCCAGGACGATGCTCTCAGCAAGCTTCTCGTCGCTCACGCTCGTGCGAACCACGCACACGAACGAACGACCCGCGCCCCCCGGCGGCTGACAGGTAGGGATGTGCACGCCGTTGCTCAGCCCCTCCAGCAGCGCCTTGTCGCTCGCGGTTGCGACCGGAGAGTAGATGCGCACGAGCGGCTCTCCCGCCCATGCATTCTCCGGGTGTGCGTTATCGGAGACGATCTTTCGGAGCGTGTCCGACGACATCGGCCCGAGCATATCGATGCTGAGATCCGGCCTCGGTTTGGAAAAGCCGAGGCACGATGAAAGCACTCTCAAGCTCGCGACGGGTCGCTTCCCGAGCGTGCTCTCGCTCAGCCACATGAGGAGCACGCGCCTCTGCACGAGGGCGCCGTTTTTCCCGGTCTCGGCCGGCCGCTCCGTGCCTGCGACCGAGAACCACTCGTACGGAATCTTGTCGGGCAGCAGGTCCAGCCTTCTCTTGCAATCGGCCGGTCCTTCGACGGCGCGCGTGGTCACGTAGCCAAGATGGTCTCCGTTCTCCGGCGTGAATGACGCGCGATTCAATCCCGCGAGCGTTGCGTAACGGTAGCGCTGACGCCGCTCGACGTCTTCAGGGTAGGGCGCGCTCGAAACCGTGACGCCGAGGATCGTCACCGGGCTCTCTTTCAACGCATCGCTGATCTCCTTATTCAGCGCCATGAAGCGATGCCGGGCCACGTGTCGCTTCGCCCATTCGTTCCGCGGCGTGCTCGTGAGCACTTTCTGCAATTCCTCGTCATGGCGCTGGACTGCGGCGAACGGATCCTGCCATAGCCGTGCATCGGCATCCTGCAGGTCGATAAGCTGATCGCTGCTTTTCTCGGTCTTCGGCGGCCGGTATCGCTCGAGCGTGGTTTCGTGGAGTGCCAGATATCCGAATAGCAGTGCAACCACGACCGCCAATCCCGAGGCGGGTACAGCCGAGTTCTCTCGTTGTGCCATGGCGATCACTCCCTTTGTCGCCGAAGCGCGGGATGCCAGCGGAAACTTCTCGAGCTTCCACCTGCTCCCTCGCTTGGTCACCTTCGATGCAAAGGTGCTCCTTATAACCCCATTGTGCGCGCCCGCCACCATCCTGATGGGTTATAAGCTGCGGGGTAGCTCGCACGCGCAGTTCGACTCATAATCCGCGCGGCGGCCTCGGGCTGTGCGGCAGTTTGATTTACAGTGTCTCCGCGACTAACTCGTCAAGCGGCTCAGGGAGGGCCTCATGGGCGAAGATCCGCGTTGGGAAGGGACCGCTGCGGCAGAGCGGAAATCCGGTGTGCCTGCAGCGGCCGAGGAGACGTCCGTTGTATCTGCCTCTGGCCCAGTGGAGGGCATCCCGAAACATCGCTGGCGCGAAATCCCGGACTGGATAAAGAGCCGACCGTGGCCTGTGCTGCTGTTCGCGGGTCTGTTCGGAATCGCGGCAATCGCCTGGTGGACAGACGTTTGCACGAAATATCCGCTTCTCGACACGCTTCTTCCGCTCGTCATACTGATGTGGGTCGCGCTGCTGTTCGCCTGGTTCGTCACGTGCTTTACCGGCGACGCATACGAGAACCGCACGCATGCAATCGAATTCGCTTATTTCTTCATGGTGCTTTCGTTCTGCCTCGTTGCGGTCATGATCGCGGACATGGGCAAAGCGCGGAAATTCGGAGTCGTGGAGGGCTGCATCGACAATCTCGACCCCCACAGCGTGTCGCCGGTGCAATGCGACTATCCGTTGCGTGTACGGCACTCCTCGCCGGTGCGACTGGAACGGTCCGAGGAGGAAACGAATGCGTCGGCCGCATCGGGCGCCGACAACGGTGCGCCGCCTGCGACGAAAGACCGTATCAGGACCGCCGACGCCGATGCCGTTCCCAGTCATGAGGAGTTGGTCCGGACCTACGTCCTCTACAAGAACTACCACTATCTGGTGAACATCGGTGGCCGGCTAACCTCCCTCGAACAGGCACGACGCGACCAGCGTGCGGACTGCGCACCGGCGTCCCAAGGTGCGCAAAAGGAGTGTATCGACTGCAAGCCGCCGGTCTATGCCGTGCGCGGAGGACTGCCGGTGCCCGTGTACTTCATCGTCCTCGCGCTCATCGGCGGTGCGATCAGCCTCGCGAAAAACGTCCCCGGAATCCAGAAGCGCTCGGATAGCAACTGGGTCGGTACGGCTGCCGAACCGCGCCTCGTACCAGGCGAAGTACGGGAGTTGCTGCTCTTCCAGGTGCTGCAGTTCGTATCCGCGCCGCTGCTCGCCGTGGCGGCCTATCACACGATCAAGCCGGAGTCCTTCGGCACCACGGTCGCGCTCGGGTTTCTGGTCGGGTTCGGGTCCGATCAGATACTCGGCGCCATTCGCGGAATGGTCAAAGCCGGGCCGTCCACGACCCCGACGTCGTCATCGGTTACGGGCAGCATCACGGGCGTCGTCAGCCGGGGCGCTGCGCCCATCCGCGACGCCGAGGTGTCGCTCTTGAGCACAACGCTCACGGCGACCACCGACGAGGACGGCGAATTCACGCTCATCGCCGTGCCCGTGAAGGACGACCCATATATGCTGCGTGTCAGTGCCGCAGGTACGATCAAGGACCTTCAGATATCGGTGAGCAATCCGGCGCCGGTCACGGTGAGCATAGATCTCGGCTGATGCCGGAGGAGAGAAGGCATCATCGCAGTTGCCTGCGTGCTCTTCATGGGCGGAGAGGCGAGTGTGAATCCGTCATACCGAGCGCGGTCCGGGTCATGCGCCGAATCGGGTCGTAGGCTGCGTCGTCCACGCAGCACAGCTCCGCGATGTTCCAGCCTGCGAGCACGGTGGCTCCAGCGCCGGTGCGGTGCATATTCGAGAGGCAGCGGCGCACGCTCGTGCGCAACTCGGGCGTGACTGCACGCGAGAAAACCCACGGCGGCGATGGGCTCGGACCGAGCGTATCGATGGCGCGCAGTTTCCGGAAGAGGTCGGGCCTGCGGCGCGCTTCCGCTTCGAAGACGGTACTGTCGACCGCAGCGGCAGTTGCCTGTCCAGTTGCAATCAGCTCGATCGCCGTCTGATGTGAGCCCGCCTCGATCAGCGTGCCGAAATAGTCGAGCGTGTGACCGAGCAGTGCGAGGTGATAGCGCACGACGTTGTATCCGGAATGCGAACGGGGCTCGTTGTAGGCCCATGTCTCGCCGCACAGGTCCTGAAGGCAGGTGTACGACGTGTCGGCACGCACCAGTACGTCCGAGAAGTACACCGGACGGCCGTCATAACGCTGTGAGCGCATGACCGGCGCGACGCATACCTCGATGTCGTGCCCGGCATCGAACTTCTCCACGTACGGCAGGCCGCAAATCCAACAGAGGTCGATTTCGCCCGCGTCGAACAGTCGCTCTCGCGCATCCCACGGCACGTCGTCGACCAGCTCGACGGCGAGATCCAGTTCGTGCGCGAGGTAAGTGGCCAGCTCGCGACACATCGCGTCGGCATTGGGCGCCATGCACGTTGCGACGCGTAGCCGGCGGCGCGAACGGGCATGATGTTCGGAAAGATTGCGGACAGTGCTCCGCATAGATCTCAGACACTCCATCGGAAAGCGCCGCGGCTGCGCGATCGGCGATGCGAGCCGCGCACATGGGTCGATCCGGAAGCGTTCAGGGATCGCGTGTCGCCGTAAATTCAGGACGAACCGGACGACACGCGTACGGGGCAGCTAGGCGAGCGAAGGAGGATGGAGCAGGAGCCAGAGCGTATTCATTGCCGGCGCATTGTAACTGACAGGACGGCCGCTGGACTGCTATGAGTCGAGCGCACTGCACGGCGGCCAGAATGGCCTCGCAATACAAGTCATTGCCGCTCGAATATTCCGGCAGCCTGCGGATATAGGCGCACCAGCGTCTCGCGCGCTGCAGACCGTAGCACGGACTCAAGGCGCGCGCTCACGTCTGGTCCCCTCGTCTCGTCCTCGGCCAGCTTCCATATTTCATCGAGTTCTTCGCGATATGGCTCGAGTACGTTCGCCACAACATCACGCCAATGGGCCGGATACTCTCCTTCGACCCAGTCGCCGCGCCCGCGGCCATAGTGCGCGACGGCCAGATAACGCAGTAACGCCGCCGCCAGTCGCTCCAGAAGAAACGTCGGCGACCAGCGCACGACACCCTCCTCGACGCCGGTGGCAAGGTTATAGGCTTTCGCAGCCCCCGCTCCACCGAGTGCGCCGACGATGCCACCGATCAAAGTCCCTGCACCGAAGGTGAGACCGCCTGCCGACAAATCCGCAGCGAGCCCGCCGAGTGCGCCTGTTACGATTCCGCCGAGAACGCTGCTCGTACTGATGTCGGCGCGGGCCCTTACGTCGAACGCGCCGCCCATGCGCGCAGGGATTTCCTCGCCGGCACGGCCGGACAAACCGTGTAGTGCGATCAACTGGCCCATGTTTTCGCGTAGTCGCTGGTCGAGGCGCTTCGCGAGCGCGTCCATGCCCCGCTCGCTCGCCGGGTCGAGCTTCACGCCTTTGCGCGCCGATGAGGCAAACCAGCGGCCGACCTTATCCACCAGACCGCTCGCGCTCGCACCCTCCTCGAGCACCTCGTGATCTCTGGCCGTTGCGGTAACCTGGGACACGATCGCCTTGATCGACGCCTCGAACACCTGAAGGTTCTGTGAACGCCATGTCTCGCGGAGCCGGTGCAATGCCGGCTGCTTTGTTTCCGGCACCAGCGCGCCCACAGCAGCGAGCATCCGATCCTCCTGCACCCAGCAGCGGGCGAACGCATCCAGCGCGATGGATTCCCGGGCAGGCACGAATCGGGCAAGATGCGTGCTCCATAGCGCCTCCTCTTCCGCCTCCAGTTCACGCGCGCGAGCGGGGCCGGTCTGGTTCAGTAGAAGCAGCACGGGCTTGCCGATCCACGCGAGAATCTCGAGTTCCGCAGCAACGTAAGTGGCCGATGAGGGATCCTCGGCGGCGTTGACGAGATAGAGCACGACGTCGCTTTCGTCACGCACGTTGATCATTGCCTGCTGGCTGCAGAAGAAAGGCCGGTCAGCGAAGCGGTCCCACACTTGCGTTAGCAGCCAGCCCACCGGATTGCCGGCCATGCGCAACCGCCTCAGCAGGCGTACGCTGTCGCCGAACCCCGGCGTGTCCCATAGACGCAGGACGTCGCCCTCGGCTGTTTCCAGCAGCGTATGAGCTTCCGCCTGCTCGGTGACGTGCGGGCGATCGGCCACGTCTCCGATGTCCCGCCGCGTCAGCGTTCGCATGAGAGAGGTCTTGCCGACGTTCGTGTGCGAAACCAGACTCAGACTGAGCGTGGCTGCATCCGTTGCTCGTGTCACGACGACAGGTCCGCGAGGCATGGCTTGACGCCGCGCGCCGAGATGTATTCGCTCCAGACGGAGCGCCGCTCGTCTACCCGAGTCAGTGCGCCTCCCTGCGTTGACATCCGGCGCACATACGGGCCTTCATCCACGACGACCAGCAGTTGACTACGCAGGTTCGCCGCCGCAAGCCAGTCGCGGAGAGCCGCGATGAGCACGCCGTGGTTCTCGTCCTCGGGTGTGGCGGCGAGGCTCGTCAGCAGCACGAGTGTATCGGGGGGAGGGTCTTCGCGTGCTTGCAAATGCGCCATGAACGCATGTTCGTCTCCATACGGTACCATTGGCTGCACTTCCATGCTCTGATGCGCTCCGTGCTGGGCGGCAAGCAATGTCTCGAGGCGGGCGAGCGTGTTCGGCTTCGGCTCATATGCGTACGGCACGACATGCGTGAGACTTCGCTCTGCAAGACCCGCCGCGCCGAAGACGTTAAGGTAGTACCCTCGTCAGGGCCGGCGGCAGAGATACGCGTTGGGACATGCGCCAGATCCTGACGGAGGCGACGAGCGTCATCAGCAACCGAGGCGCGACGACAAACACGACGGCCGTCGCCGCCAGCAGGTGAATCCATCGCCCTGCGTTTTCGCCTTCGCCGGCGTTACCGAACTGGAGCGTCTCGAAGTAGGCGGCGTCGGGAAGCGTGATTCCTGTGAGCATCAACGCGGGCTTATACAGAACAGACAGAATCGCACGTACCTCCGACGGGTCGAGAAAGGTGCTTTCCCAACCAGCCCGATATTCGAAGGCGATGCCGCGCAGATAAAGCCCGACGACGAGTCCCAGACCTACAGCGGCGGCGCACACATGCAGCAGTCGCGTCGCCCGCAATAGGAGCAACGGCCGCGCTGCTTCGTACCATTCCCGCGTGAATCGGCTCAACGCTCGCGCCAGCGGCAAGTCGAACGCGCGCGACCGCGCTACCAGGCGAGAGGCCCGCGCCACACCGATGTAGGCAATCAGGGCTGAAACGCCGCGGCCCTTCGTGATGACTGAAGATTGTCGCACTGCGCGTATGGCGATGAATCCATAGACCGCCAGGTTCCAAAGAATCAACGCGAGCAGTGGGAACGAAAGGATGTTGATCCGGCGCGTTCCGTCCAGTGCTGATAGACCGAACCCGACGATGAGCGAGATCGCGATAAACAGCCAGCTCAACCACGCGGGGCCACCTGCCAGCGCGAGAACAGTTTCAACGAAGTTGTGCCGCGCAACGATTCGCCGCAACAGGTCCTCGGGCACGCGCGGTGAGCAGCGCATCCTCACCCGCTCCATCGCGCGTGACGCTGCGTTTCGCTTCACGAGAGGCCGCGATGCGGTCGCCGGCCGGAATCAGCGCGCCTTCCCGGTCCGTATCCTCTATCGCCTTGACCAGGAGGATCTGCCGCAATTCTTCTTCGCGCATGCCTAATTCTGCCTCAATGGACAGGGCTTCGACGCTTTCGCAAAACAGAAGCGGAACGGGCGTGGACAGGTCCGCGTGGATAAGCGCGGACGCGGGCTTTCTTAGCACTTTGCTCCAGTGCACGAGTTCGATCCAGCCTTTTCCGGGCTCCGATGGCTCGGCAACGTCCGAACCGTGAGGCATGCTAAACGGCGCCGCACGTCGCATTGCACACAATCAAGACCGAACTGTCGAAACGAGAAATGAGGCAAGATGTTGAAGAAGAGCGGACTGCGCGCGGAGTACCTCTGGCTCACAGATCCGCTGCGACGCTGCGCCTTGACGTCGGGCGCCGATTGCAGACCCCGCTGAGGGCCGAGTAGATGAAGGAGCCTCATGCATACCGTATTTGCGCTCGGATCAGTGTTGCTTCTCACGCCTTTCACAGCGTCAGCGCAGAATTTTCCGAACAAGCCGATCCGCATGATCACCGCGGCGGCCGGAGGCAACGCCGATTTTGCCGCGCGTGCAATCGCGAACGCTCTCGCGTCCAACCTCGGGCAGCAGGTGCTGGTAGACAATCGCGGCGGCGCCGGCGGGGTGATCGCCGGGAGCACGGTATCGAAGGCCGCACCCGACGGTCATACCGTGCTCATCTATGGCTCCGCGATCTGGCTCGTGCCGTTCATGCGTAAGGACGTGCCGTACGATCCGGCGGCGGATTTCGCACCGGTCACCCTGGCGACCAGCTCGCCCAACGTTCTGGTGGTGCATCCGTCACTGCCGGTAAAGTCGGTCCGAGAGCTGGTCGCGTTGGCCAGAGCGAAACCGGGGCAGATCACCAATGCGTCCGGCAACACAGGTTCTTCTGCCCATCTTGCCTCCGAGCTATTCATGGTGATGGCTCACGTGAACATACTGCGCGTACCCTACAAAGGCGTCGGGCCATCGCTCAACGCGCTGGTCGCGGGCGAGGTGGACATGATGTTTCCCCCGGCTGGCGCGGCGCACCCGCACGTGAAGCAGGGTCGCCTGCGGCCACTGGCGGTAACCAGCGCCGAACCGACGCGACTTGCACCGGGTTTACCGACGGTGGCAGCGTCGGGCGTGCCGGGTTATCAGTCGGTGGCGGTACTTGCAGTTTTCGTCCCGGCAAAAACGCCAGCGGCTATCGTCAATCATCTGAATCGGATGATCCGACAGGTCCTGTCGGATCCGGTGGTGAAAGAGCGGTTGTTCGACTCCGGCGTCGATACCGTGGGCAGTTCGCCGGCGGAGCTTGCCGCCTTTGTCAAAGCAGACATGATTAGATCGGGCAAGCTGATCAAGGACATCGGCATTCGCGGCGACTGAACGTCGCGCCCTCCGACCAGGACTGATGATGAAGATACTGACGGGAACGCTGGGTCGCGGGCACGTCGACCGGTACCGGAAGGAAATCGAAGCGGCATTGGAGTCGACCCGCCTGCGGAACGTCGAGCTGGTCTTTGATACTGGTGATGCGGGTGCCGAGTGGGCAAGCGGAATAGAAGATTGCGATGCGCTGGTGATTCTCTCGACCCGCGCTCTTGGGCCAAGCGCTCTCGCGCGCGCAAAGCAACTGGCGCTCGTGCAGAAAGTCGGCACCGCCGACGGCATCGATGTCGCTGCGTGCCGAAGTCGAGGCATTGCGGTAGCAGCCGTGCCGGATATGAACCACATGGCCGTAGCAGAGCACACGCTCATGTTCATGCTGTGCATGGCGCGGCACATTCTGGAGGGGCATGCCGACGTGCTTCGTGCCGCGCATTCGCCGGACCTCGTGCCGATCGTGACCACGCAATCGCAGCGCCATTCGAACTGGCTCGAGCATTCGCGCGATTCGTTCGCGCTTTTGGCGGATCAGACTCTGGGATTGATTGGATTCGGAGACATCGCCAGACATGTTGCCAGGCGTGCAGCCTGTTTCGGAATGAAGATCCTGTATAACAAGCGCACTCGCCTCGATCCGGACATCGAACACGATTTCGGTGTGACCTACGCGGACATGCCGTCGTTGCTTCGCGCCGCGGACTACGTAAGCCTCCACGCCACCCTGCCCGAAGACGGCCGACCGGTCATCGGGACGAAAGAGCTGGCGATGATGAAACCGACCGCGATCCTGATCAATACCGCTCGTGGAAATCAGGTCGATCAGGCTGAACTCGTCAATTGCCTCAGGCGCGGGTCGATTGGCGGTGCGTGCCTCGACGTGTTCGAGACCGAGCCCGTGCCGGCCGATGCATTCAGTGGACTGTCGAATGTGCTGTTGACGCCGCACATTGCGGGCGTGACTCCGTGGAGGTTGCGCTTCAGGGACGCCGTTACGAATATCGAGGCGTTTATGGAGAAGCGACCGATGCGGGGGTTGATTCAATAACGGGTTCAGTTATTCGTCCCAACATGGACTGCCCTTGATCTGCGTCGGACGAAGTTCGCCAATGGCTGGTTTCGGCGGGTAACGGCTAATGCAAATCGATGCCAACGATATCGTCGAGTTCAAACTCATCGGAAACTGTGCCGTCACCCATGCCGGTGACCATGGCGGCCAGGGTTTCGCTCTGTTTCACGAAGTATTCCGCGCTGATTGGATCGTAGAACCGTTCACCGATAGCAACATCGCAGAATTTGATACGGCGACGAAGGACAGGCGCTGCCATAAAAGAAAGTAAATGGATCCGAAGCGGGATTGGCGAGAGTTTACGCGCAACCTGCTGAAAACGGACACCGCAAGGGCAATGAGACTGCCTGACCTGATTGCGTTTCGGATGCTCCGCGTGTGGCCGCACCCGGCGAGTCACACCAGCAACGGTAGCTACGCGTATAGGCCGTGAGGTCGTATCGGCGACCTGTGAGTCCCCGTCACGGCAGTGGCACGATCGCCTCGATTTCCACCAGGAGCTCGGGATCGGCCAGTCCGGCGACGACGAGAAGCGTGTTTGCCGGTGGCTCCGCCTTGAAGAACTCCTTGCGCACGCGGCCGACCGCTTCGCGATACTTGATGTCGGTGATGAACACGGTGGTCTTGGCCACGTCTTCCATGCGCCCGCCTGCTCCCTCGACTACCTGCTTCATGTTCTCGAGCAGCTGCCGGGTCTGGCCGGCCGCGTCGCCCTTGCAGACGATGTTCCCCTGCGCGTCGCGCGCGGTCTGCCCGGCCACGTAAAGGATTCGGCCGGACTCGACGATGACACCGTGGGAATACGTCTTTCCGGCCGGTTCGAAAACGCCCGGCGGCTGGTAAGGCATACGTTTCATGCGCGTCTCCTTGTGCAGGGAAGAACCGGCGGAATGGCGCCGCCGCAATGCCGACAGTCTGTTCGATGGCTGCCGTAACGGCAATCCCCCGGCGGATCACTTCAACCTACTACTTGTGTTCGATAGGCAACTCTATCGACCGATAGTAGCTTGCGTGTTGCGCCTCAGGTTCGAAGGGCCGAAGCACACCGTCCCTTGTCTTCCGATAATCTGGATGCGGATTACAAACGCGAACGGGGTGCGCAGACGGGCTTCGAGGAGAGGGTGCGGATGTAATACCTCCCGAAGCCATCCGATGTTCACTACGCCGAAGTAAGGGAAGGAGAGCTACGTATGGCCACAGTCGCACTCACCATCGACTACAGTAATGGCGCTCAGAAGCACTTCTCGAGTATTCCCTGGAAGAAGGGCCTGACGATCCTCGACGCAATCCAGGCGAGCGGGGGGATACCACCCAAAGCCGCGATTACGTTCGGATCTGATCGGGCAGGGCACGTTCTGGGCCTCACCATCGACGAGGTTCCACCTGAAGGGGCACGAGATTCGGAGTGGGTTGTCTGGGTGAACGCCAAGAGCTTTGGGAGTCGTCTTGGCACTGAAACCAGCTTTGGGTTCAATCCGGATGAACGCGAGCGCAATCTTCTCAACGCCGGGGATCATGTATTGGTCAAGCTTGCGGTCGTTTCGGAACAGTCGAGCTGATCCACGTTTGGTCCGATATGCCCGCAAGCGTTCTTGGCCGGCTGTTAGCATAAATGCCGCGGTCGCAGGTACCAGGTGCTGCCACGGCGGAGCGTTTCGCCTGATTAATCCAGGCCTGCTGTCGAAGCCAAACGAATTAGTCCACGAATTCTGTTGCGCTGTGGGTCGAACGCGATTGATGAAGCACAGTGGCGCTGATCCTGGCTATCCTCCCGTTGCCCTGTGCCTGCGTACTCGCACAGTTTCGTGTCGAGCCATTTTCGAGTGAGTTGATATGGCATCTCGGCCAAACGTCGTGATCATCGGAGGTGGCATCGGCGGCCTGTTCGCCGCCAATGCGCTGATCGGGCAGGGGCTGCGCGTTTCAGTTTATGAACAGGCGTCCGCACTGGGCGAGGTCGGCGCTGGTGTGTATGTGACGCCGAATGCGGTGCGCCACTTGGAGCGTGTGGGCCTCGGGCCTGCCGTCGAGAGATGGGGCGCGCGAATCGGTCCGGACTCCTACTACTTTCGCCATGACGGTACGCCGATCGCCCCGGTGCAGGTGTCGGACGCCTTCGGCTGGAACGCGACGTTTGGCATGCACCGCGCCGACTTAGTCAGTTTGCTCGCTGCCGGCCTGCCCGCCGGGATCGTCCATACCGGCCACCGTGCTATCGGCTTCGAGCAGACCGGCGACGTCGCCCGCGTCAAATTCGCCAACGGCGCCACTGCCGAGGCCGACGTTGTGGTTGCCGCCGACGGAATACACTCCGAGTTGCGCTCCTACGTTTGCGCGCCCTCGAAGCCCGTCTTTCACGGCACCATTTCGTATCGAGGCCTGGTCTCGCGCGAGCGCCTGCCGAACTGGCTGATGGACCGCTGGCAAATGTGGGCCGGTCCGTCCAAGCATTTTCTGGTCTTTCCTGTTTGCCACGGAGCGATGGTCAACTACGTTGGATTCGTGCCAACCGATGGGGAAATGAAGGAATCGTGGTCCGCGCCCGGAGATCCAGCGGTGCTGCGCCGAGAGTTCGAAGGTTGGGACCCACGCATCGGAAATGTACTGCAGCAAGTCGACAAGACATTTCGGTGGGCGCTCTATGACCGTGAGCCGTTACCCACCTGGACCGAAGGCCGTTTGACGCTGCTCGGCGACGCTGCACATCCGATGCTGCCGCATCTAGGTCAAGGAGCCAACCAGTCGATCGAGGACGGCATGGCGCTCGCGACGATCCTGGCCCAGGTGGACACATCGGCAGTCCCGGCGGCGTTGCTTGCCTACGAGCGATTGCGTCGCGAGCGCGTGGCGGAGGTTCAGCTTGGCGCCCGGCAGAATGGACTGCGCCTCGATTCTGCCTACGCCGATCTCGATGTCCGCGATGCGGAGCTCGCCGCGCACGCCGAATTCCGCAAGCAGCTCTATGCCTACGACGTGGTGCCCGGTGCGCGCGCGGCAGCGGCAGCCTTGCTGCCATAGATCTCTTTCGGCCTCTGCATCATCGGCTTCATTTAACCAAACCGGTCTTCCTGGCCATCTCGCCCACGCGCTTGAACTCCGCGCGGATCTCGGCCGCGGTCTGCTCTGGGGTGGCGTAGCTCTGCAAGATGCCGAGCGAAGCCAATCTCGCCGTGATAGCGGGGGCTTTGACCGCCTGTTCGATCGCGCCGACGAGGGCCTTGCTCGCTTCTTCGGGGATTCCTGCAGGCGCCAGAAAGCTGAACCAGATGCCGAACAGTTCCTCTTGATAGCCTAGCTCGCGCATCGTGGGTATGTCGTTAAATTCGGGAAACCGGCTCGAGGCGACGAGCCCCCGGAACGCCCCCGACTTGATGTGAGCGCTCAGCGCACCCAGCGACAGCACGGCGCCTTCGATGTGTTCTCCGCGCAACGCGCCGATGGCGGGGGCAGCGCCGACATAAGGAATCGGCACTAGCTCCACACCGGTGAGCGCGTTAATCAATTGCACGCAGAAATCACCGACTGAGCCGGAGCCGGGGTGACCCATGCGTACCTGGCCCGGCCTGTTCTTCGCGTATTCGATCAACTCCGCGAAAGTCCTGTACGGTGCGTCGCTGCGCACCACGAGTACGGTCGGCGTGCGTGAGGCCGTGCCGAGTGGCACCAGATCCCGGAGCGCATCGTAGGTGACCGACTGTGGATCGAGAACGGCACGAAACGTAAGCGCGCTATTTTGAGCAAACAGAATCGTGTGACCGTCTTTTCTAGCCTGGACAACGCTGTTGGTGCCGATCGCGCCCCCCGCGCCGGGACGATTGATCGAGAGCACCGGCGTCTTCAGCAGCTTTGAGATTTCTTCACCTAAAGCGCGTGCGGCAATGTCCGCAGCGTCAGCCGGGGCAAGCGGAACCACGAGACTTATCGGGCCGGTGGGAAACGGTTGGCCCTGCGCGGTGGCCGGCATCCAGATGAGCGCGCCGGCGAGAAGAATACGCTCTACGAACCGTTTCATGACCAAGATGTCCCTATGAAGACTTTGAGTTTCGTGCCGATTACGTCATCGTAGCTGTGAACAGGAACCTTTGATGCGGTATGTGGAGCCGAGATGCGCACTTCACCGCCTTCAACACCCATACGTCTACGATAGGCGACATCCTCAACCACTCGGCGTTCAACTTCGCCATGGCTCGAAAGCGCGTCCGAACGCTCGCCTCGTGTGCGATTGCGTATCGCCCAACACACGCGTCGCTTGAGGACGAAAAGATCGGGCTCAACAGTGCCGCGGCCGCGCGCAATCGGTGGGTGGCCCTAGCCGTCGAGATCCAGCCCCAGGGCGATCCGCCCGCTGTACCTGAACTGCGGCTTTTCCTGCAGCGGATGGAAACGGGCCGCCTGAACGTCGCGGAATGCTCGCTCGAGGCCCAGTTTCGATAGAAGCTGCCCCCGCCCACGACCTCCATCGCGCGCTCGACGGTGCCGATGGTGCTTTTTGCGACCATGGTCCTTCGCATCATCACCCGGCTGGTGGTCGACGGGCCTGGTCTTTCGTTCTCGGCGATTCGAATCATGTCTGCAAAAGCGATTTCCGCGCACGCAAACGTCGTCTCCATTTCACCCACGGAGTGCACGAGACCTTCGTCCACTACCGCAATTCGACCCGCGTCGGCGAGGACATGGGAAGACAGAGGCGCGCTCGCTGTGAAAGGCTATCTCACGCCGGCGATGGGTAAACAGTAAATTCCGCAATCAGACGCGCGGCGCAGAGCGTATCCGCAAGGTTTACGACCGCTGGGTCAAGGTCATCAGGGAAACGAACATCAAGCCAGGCGAGGACTAAAACCTCCGCAGATGTTCAGAGTCCCAACTGCTGCAGCGCCTGCCTGCAACGCAAGCTGTCCACGCTGGAAGTATTCGTATGCCTCGAGATGCTTGCACGGTCAGGCGCGATCCACCACGCGCCGACTGCGGCAAGCAGTGCTGCGGTGACGCTCGCTGCCGCGAGCCAATGGACCCGAGATTTGTGTTCTGTGTGCGCGCGTGCCGGAGCAGACGGCAGCGGAACGGTCCTCTCGGATCTGACGACGGGCGCGACCAGCCGGTAGCCGACCTTCGGAATCGTTTGGATGTATTCGGGTTTATCCCGCACGTCGCCGAGCGCCTTCCGCAGCTTGAGGATCACCTGCGTGAGAGAGTCATCGCCGACGACCGCACCGGACCAGACCGTTGCAAGCAGCGCTTCGCGAGTGGCGACGTGCGCGTCGCGACCAGCGAGGTACATAAGAACGGCCATCGCCTTCGGCTCCAGCTTTATCGTGTCGCCGCCAGCCGAGAGCTGATTGAGCATCGGTTCCACCGTCCACTGCCGGAACCCCCGCGTCTGGTGACTCCACTCCGCCTCGCGACGACCGCTTAGGGCGTTAATTACGCGGTCTTCCGCATCCTTGATGAAAAGTTAGTTTTTTCTTCAGGACTTGACGACCGCTCCGGTCAATGCTCTCACACCTGAGCCATCAATGTGATCGCGACCCGAAAGGAAATTCCATGCAGCAGCACCCAGCCCGTAGACAGTTCTTACTCGGTTCGGGGCTTGTCCTCGCCAGCGCCGCTTTGTGGCGGCCCACGTTCGGCCTGACCGCACAGGCATCGCCGTCGCGCGTCACGATTCTTTACGATGCCTTGGGGACGACCCCGGCGCTGAAGATCGGCTGGGGCTACTCCGCACTGGTCGAATATGGCGGAAGGCGACTACTTTTCGATACCGGCGGCGATCTCGCCGATTTCAGGGACAACGCGAAATCGCTGGGCGTCGATCTCAGCCGGCTTGATTTCGTCGTGGTTTCGCATCGCCATGGAGACCACACCCCCGGGCTCCATCAGGTGCTCGAGGTCAATCCCGAAGTGAGGATCTACGCCCCGGTCGAACAGTCGCAGTTCGACACCCCCACAGTGCCCACCCAGCTCAAGATGATCCAGCGCCGCGTCGATTCCGCTCCCGACGACATGCACTATTACAACGGGAACTATCCGGAACGAATCGCCTCAGGGTCACCGTGGCCGGGTGCGAAATTCACGCAGATTCGCGAGCCCACAGAGGTGCTGCCCGGCTTCTGGATATTTTCAACGGTGTCGGACGTCTCCGGCACGAGGGAAATGAACGAGATCGCAATGGCAGTGAAGACGCCCCGGGGGCTTGTGTTGATGGTCGGCTGTTCACATCCGGGCATTGAAAAAATGCTCGAGGCAGCGACCAAGCTCGACCCGAATGTGTACCCGTGTTCGGGGGATCCACCTCGTCAGCACGCCTGACGCCGACGTGACCAATATGGTGGGCCGTTTCAAGGACAAGTGGAAGCCGAGCGCGTGGCCGCAGGCCACTGCACCGGAGAGTTTGCGTTTTCCGAGTTTAGTCGCGTTTTCGGGGGGAAGTTCGACCACGCTGTCGTAGGAGCGGTGATCGCTCTACCAACGTAGAGAAAGCCGAAGCTCAGCGAGTGTGAAATTGCACATGAGAGGTTCGGTGATCGGTAACAGAAAAGAGCAGACGTGTGTAGCGTGAATGTGCGTAATCACGCCAGCAACAGTAGCTACGCCTATAGGCCGTGAGACCGGTATCGGCGTAGCTTACGGTCGAATACGATCTCCTCCATCGATGTCGCCTAGCCGGGACAAAGATCGGAGGCTTGGCAGGCCGCCTCAAGACTCCGACCACTCAAAGGCGACACTTAAGGAGTTTGAAATGAAACGAATCATTCAAGCGGTAGTAGTGAGTGTTCTTCTGTAGGTGCACCAGGCGTGTGGGCATTTGGTGTTGCGGCGGAGACGAACGTCGGTCAGGTAGTCTGGACTCGACCCGGCTCGTCATGTGCGCCAAGGCACGCTGCTCTCCGGCGCGCCATCTACGCCGGCAGTCGAGGCGGACACCAACGTCGGCCAGGCCTATGTCGACAGCAGAATAGGCGACGACACGTGGGGCAGCGCCGAATCGCCGTTCCCCATCTCCGCCGATTCGTTCGAGGTGCGTGCTGTAGTCTGATGCAGCAACAGATCGGGTGCGAGGTGCTCTGTTCGATGCCTCGCACCCGCAGTGCCCCGACACTCTGTTCATTCCAGCGGCGGCAGCGATCGATCCACGCGACCAGAGCGTTCAGGTCCTCGTCCGTGAGGCGGCTGAAATAGATTTTGTACATGCGCCATGGTCCGCGCGAGCGGCCGGCCGTTCCGTGACACGCCTTCGGTCAGCGCGCGCTTCAATTCCGCATCGGCCACGCGCCGATCCCGGATTTGGGATGCGACGTGATATTCGCTGCCCTCACGACGCCGGTGGACGTATCAAACTCCCTGCCGCCCTTGCCTGCGGCCCCGCGGTAATTGGCAACGTCGTCCTTGCGATCAGCATGACGGTGCATGCAATGGGCGAGCGACCCCAGGTAGAGCCCGCGCTTCACGGGATCGCGCAGATCGTTCTCGCTCATCGGCTTCTCAGCGCCGGGAAGAGATTTGGGATTTGTCGCGCCTTGTAAAGTGGACCCTCGACCTGATTGCGGATGGGCGCGACCGAGCGGATATACGCCACTACTGCATCAAGGTCCCGCGGCGTGAGCACCTTGTATAGCGCATAGGGCATGGTCGTTGCGAGCTGCACTCCAGTCGGCCGGACACCTTCAGTCAACGCGCGTTTCACGTCCGCGCCGCTCCAGTTGCCGATGCCGGTCTCGCGGTCGGGGGTGAGTATTCGCTCCGGTGGCGCTGAAGCGGATCTCGTCAAACCTCTGAGACCCGCCCGAGAATTGTAGTTTCATGATCGGACTGCCGGCCTGGTCTTTCGGGGTGTGGCAGTGGTGGCACGTCATGATGCCGTTCACGAGGTAGCTGCCACGATCGAGCAGCGTCTGGGCCTGCACGCCGGCGGTGATCAAGAACAGCACTGCAGTTCCTGTGACGTTCAATCCACGCATGATTTTCCTTCCACGACTCGGTCGACCCGGGCTGGTACCATTTTCTGACGCCAGTCAGCCTGTAGCGCAGGTGGGCCAATTCGTGCAGGCTGCGACGGTATCCGACGAACTGCCAGGCGCGTATATCAGACATCGCGCCGAATCCAGTAACGATAAAAAATCAATCGGGCGCGACTCGCACCCCTTTCAAACCCGACTTTTCGACCGCTTTTTGCACGAGGCCGGCCGCTTTCGCTTCGTTGACAATTTGCGCGAGTCTGGCTTGGGCTATGGAAGATCGTCCTTTGGGCATCGCTACCGCAAAGCCGACCGTGTTGAACACTCCGGGGATGATCTTCGCGCCGGGGAGGCGCTCTGCGATGACGGACGCATTTTCCGCAAGCGTTGCATACACGTCGGCTTTGCCGCGGCTGCGCAGCACGTCTATCACGCTGGCAGTATCTCCTGCCACTCGGACAATCTGTGCGGATTTCAGTGTCCGGCTCAGGAATACGTCCGCTGAAGCGTTTCCCGAGACCGCTATCTTGATTCCAGTCCGGTCCACCTCTCTCGCGTCGGTAAATTCACGTCCGGGCGCGGCAACGAACACGGATTCAATCAGAATCACGTCCGGACCGAAATCGAGTAACTTCCCTACAGTTGCATTCCTGCCGGTGACACCGATGTCCCATTCGTCCTTACCGAAGCTCGCCGTCCAAGTGGCCGGCGACGCGTAGACCACCGGTTCGTATGCCATGCCGAGCTTCTCGGCGATGAATTTACCAAGATCGACAGAAATGCCACTGAAGTTTCCGTCTGCCGTTCGCGTCACCAAAGTCGTGGTCGAAGCATTCAGTCCCATACGCAATTTTCCCGTCGGAGCAATTTCGGTGTCGATGGCCGTCTGCGCGGAAGTGACGCCAGGCAGACGAATCGCGATCACCACAGCGATCGCGAGCAGTATCTTTCGCATGACATTCGCCCTCTGTGTCGATGTGCAACGAAATGACTGTTGTCGAGACGGGTTCACTGCGCCTGTATGCCCGCCTCGCGCGCTGCCGCGACCCACGCAGCAATCTGCTCTTTTACGAACGCCGCTAGCTCTAGGCGAGACGGGCCCCCCATTTCGAAGCCGATCCCGTTGAACTGATCCGGGATATCCGGGCGCTTTAATACACCACTGATCTCACGCTCGAGCCGTTCAACGATAGACGCCGGCATCTTCGCGGGGCCGAAGAGGGCAAACCACCCGTAGATCGAGAAGCGCGGAAAACCGGCCTCGGACATAGTCGGTAGCTCGGGTACGACCCGGCTGCGGTTACGCATCGTTACAGCGAGCGCCCGAAGCCGCCCTTCCTTTACGTAGGGCAGCAGCAGATTCATACCGCCCCTTCCTACATGTACGCGGCCGGACAGGAGATCGGGCATCGCTGCGACATCGCCCTTGTACGACACGTTCACCATGTCCGGCTTGGTCGTGGACTTCAACAGGGCTGCTGTGAGAATTGCGGGCGGATTCGCCGCGGCGAAGTTAAGCTTGCCCGGGTTCGCGCGTGCGTATTCGACCAGCTCAGTTATCGTTCTCGCCGGCACGCCAGGATGCACCACCAGCAAACCACTGTTCCATGCAATAAACGCGATCGGAACGAAGGCGCCGATCGGATCGTAAGGAAGCGTTTTGCGCATCGCCGGCACACCAGCCATCGACGACTGGTTGCCCAGCAGAAGCGTGTAGCCGTCAGGCGGCGCTTTGGCCACGAGTTCAGGTGCGATGGCGCCATCCGCCCCGGATCGGCTGTCGTTGACAACGGTTTGCCCGAGTACCTGTGACAGCGCTTCGCCGATAATGCGACCCGCGGCGTCGGTGGGTCCTCCCGCAGGGGATCCGTTGACAAAACGTATGGGGCGCGCGGGATAGGGTTGTGCGGCCTCACCGAGCGCGCTGATTGCGAGCATTGCAGCCGCTGCAAAAACGCAACGGAGGTTCGTCATGATACGTCCTTCACTTGCGATCGCCCCGGTCGGTCCATCGAGCATCCACGATATGCGGGCCAGTGGCTCACGGCGGCTGTCGTGCTTCCGATATTCCCATTAGTCGATCTTGGCACCTGACCGCTTTACGATATCGCCCCACTTCACCCGCTCTGTCTTTACGAACTGGACGAATTGCTCTGGTGAGCCTGTCGCGCAAACCGAGCCCTGGGAGGCGAGTGCTGCCTGCAGTTTCGGTGACAGGCAGGCCCGTTGCATTTCCGCGTTGAGCTTCGTAACGAGCGCCCTGGACAATCCCGCGGGTCCCATCATCCCGGACCACGTCGTGATTTCGTAACCGCGTACGCCGGCCTCGGACATCGTCGGCACGTCGGGAAACACCGTGGAGCGAACCCCGCCCGTGACCGCGAGCGGGCGCACTTTGGCAGCGTGGGCGAACGGTGTGATGGTGGATTGGACATCGAAGATGAGATCGATCTGGCCGGCGATCAAATCGGTGAGGGCCTGCGAAACCGCCTTGTACGGCACGTGCACGATACGCGTGCCTGTCATCTGCTTGAACAGCTCACCGCTCAAGTGCTGAGTCGATCCATTGCCGGTGGATGCGAAGGACAGCTTGTCCGGATTGCTGCGCGCGTGCGCAATGAGCTCCTGTACCGACTTCACCGGGAGTGGCAATCTCACCGCAAGCATATTTTGGTTCGACGCGAACTGACCGATCAATTGCAGCTCGCGATCGGCGTCGTAAGGGAGATTGGGTACGAGACTCTGATTGATCGCAAGGTGCACCATGTTTCCGTAGCCGAGCGTGTAGCCATCCGGCCGCGTGCCCAGCAATACGCTGAACGAAGCAAACGACAGAACAAAAAAAAAAAAAAAAACGACGCTGCAGGTGACCGCCTTCTGAACACGTGGATGTCAGGTGTTCGCCGTAGCGTGCCTTGGGCCAGTCTACAGGGCCTCACGGGAGCTCGACTGGGAGGCCGGCAACGTGCTCGCCGTTCATCCACTCGATCTTTCTGCGTGGTCCAACGACGCGGCCCAGTGCTTGATGCCGGCCCAGGTCGACGGGGCGACCATCTCGTTACGCTCGAGCACCTCGGGGTCGTCACCGGGCGACCAACCGAGCAGCGCGAAGGTAGTCGACGAGCGGCGTGCACAGGTAACCCTGGTCCCGGGTCCCCAACCGACACCGCACCGTGGCGCTTCGAGAGTCGGCGCCGCCGGGGCCGCTGATGAAGCGGTAGGTGGCGCGGCAGAATGGTACGCCGGTACACCCAGCGCGGCGAACGCGAGCACGTGGTGGGTCGAGTCATGATCTCGCCTCGCAGCACGTGCGTGATCTGCATGTCGATGTCGTCCACGGCGTTGGCCAGGTAGAAGACGGGCGTGCCGTTCGAGCGGACGATCACGAAATCGGTGATCGTCGACCAGTCGACGAACACCTCGCCCCGTACGGCGTCTTCGAACGCGTCGTGCCTCGTCGTCCGGTGTACGGAAGCGGATCGAGACGGAGACCGCCCTCGGCGCGGCGCGTGGCGCGCCGGTCCGGCGAGAGATCGTGGCACCGGCCGTCGTAGCCCGGCCTCGTCCCGCCTGCAGCGCGTCGTCGTTGCGCTGCTTCACCTCTTCTTCGGTGCAGAAGCACTCGTACGTGGACAGTGCCGGCCTCGACCAGAGGTCGGCCGTGGCGAGATACGTCTCGAAGCGGTGGCTCTGCAGGAACGGGCCTTCGTCCCATTCGAGCCCCAGCCACTGCAGTACGTGCTGGATCTGGTCGACGGCTTCCTGGTCTTGACCGCATCACGTCGGTGTCCTCTATGCGCAACAGGAACGTGCCGCCGGTGTGCCGCGCGGAGAGCCAGTTGAACAGCACGGTGCGGCGCTTTCGATGTGCATGAAGCCCGTCGGCGTGGTGAGAACCGGACTCGGATCGGGCTGGTGCTCATGAGCCAGCGAGTGTACGGGCGCCGGACCGTGGCCTCAGGGCTGGAACCGCGAACAGCTCCCAGCGTCTGGGTACGCCCTTGAGTTCGAACTCGCCGCGACGGATCCAGGGTCAGGCCGGACCCGGTGACGACGTCGGAAACGGTACGGGAGACGAGCACCTCGCCCGCCGCCGCCTCGGCACCGACGCGAGCGGCAATGTGCACGGCGAGACCGGCGAGGTCGCCGCCGTGCGCTCGCACTCCCCCGTGTGGATGCCCACCCGCACACCGATCCGACACGTGCGGCTTGATGATCGCCAACGCCGCTCGTACCGCACTCGTCGGCGCTTCGAACATCGCGACGAACCGATCCCCCGTCGCGTTGACTTCGCGACTGCTGTAACCGTCCGAGTTGCGCCCTGAACTATCGCGTCGTGCGCGTCGAGCTCGCTTCGCCACGCCGCGTCGCCGATCTCGGCCGCGCGCCGGGTCGAGTCGACGAGATCCGTGAAGAGCATCGTCGCCAGCACTGGTTGGCCGACCCATGACGGTGACCGGTGAGGAACTCCTCTATCTCGTCGAGCACTGAGTCGGAGGTGGCCGTCCACGGCACATGATCGGCGCCCGGCACCAACACGAAGCGCGCGTCCGCTATGTGCGAGGCGACGTACCGCCCGAGGCGGCGTGGGAACGGAACCGGTTCTGTCGGAATGGACGACCAGCGTCCGCGCGACGACGTGCGCGAGCCGATCGCGCACATCGGCACCGGTCGTCAGCTCGAGGTACGCCCGGGCACTGGCCGGGCTCGGGCGCGAGGGGACGCGCGCTGGATTCCGATTCCCGGAACCGCGCGTTGCCCGCCATGCTCGGCGCGAAGAGTTCGAGATCGTCGGAGCCATCGAGGCGCCACTGTGTGTCCGGGTCAGGGTTTTCTGGGCAGTCGCTGGACGAGCTCCGGCGGGACGCCTTCGGGGTAGCCATCGGTCGCGGCAAGCCGCGGGTACGGGTCGCCGAAGCACGAGGTGTTGATCTGGTCGGCGTCTTATCGCGAGCTCGATCGCGACCGGCGAGGATGCGCCCCACGAGACGACGGTCGTCCGTTGACTGCCGACCGCGTTGAGGACAGCGAGCGCATCGTCGGCCGCGGGCGACGGTGCGCGGCGCGTCCGTCTCGTACGGGTTGATCTGACCGACGCCGCGTGGATTGAAATGGATCACCCGGCGAACGACGCCAGGCGGCGGTAGTAGCGGGCGACGTGCGGTTCCTCGTCGAGCGCGTCGATGGGAAAGGATGAACCGACGAAGTGCAAGACGTCGATCGGTCCGCTGCCGATCGTGTCGTACGCCAAGTGCGTATGCACCGAGACGGGCGTATCGGATCGTCGACGGCGGGATCGTCACGTCACGCGTCGAGGAGACGTTTCGCGATCACGATGCGCTGGATCTGGTTCGTGCCCTCGTAGATCTGCGTGATCTTGGCGTCTCGCATGAACCCTCCGCCGGCATGTCCTTGGTGTATCCGACACCGCCGAGGAGCTGCACGCAATCGGTTCGCGTCGTGCATCGCCGTGTCGGAGGCGAACAACTTCCCCATCGACGACGCCGCGGCCGTGTCCGCGCTACTCGTCGAGGCGCGGTGCAACGACCGGGGACGAGGAGTCGGGCTGCGTCGACCGGGTTCGCGATGTCGGCCAGCATGAACTGCACGCCCTGGAAGTCGGCGATCCGCTTGCCGAACTGGCTGCGTTCCTGCACGGACTGCGTTGCGAGATCGAGCGCACCCTGGGCGATGCCGAGGCCGCGCCGCCGACGAGCGGCCGCGACCGATCGAGCGCACCCATCGCGTACGCGAACCCTGGCCCTCCGTCTCCGACGAGGTTGGCCGGGGCACGATGCAGTCGTCGAGCACGACCTCACCCGTGGGTGGAGCCGCGCACGCTGAGCTTGCGCTCGAGCTTGCCGATCGAGAAGCTGGAAACGACGACTCCACGACGAAGTACTGATCCCACGGTGCCCGGCCGGCGGGATCGGTCTTGGCGCACACCGTGTAGTAGTCCGACACACCGCGTTGGTGATCCAGTGCTTGCGCCCCGTCAGCACGTAGTGCTCGCCGTCGCGGACGGCCGGGTCTGCATCCCGGCGACGTCGCTGCCGGCGTTGACCTCGGAGAGGCAGTACGTAGGCTTGCGCGTCCCGGCCGCGACCGGCCGTATGTACTTCTGCTTGAGCTCCTCGGAGCCGTGGTCGAGCACCGTCGACATGCCGAGCTTCGAGATGAACGTGAACAGCGCGGAGGAAGCGCACACGCGCGTACCTCCTCGACCGCGATCGTGTGGGTGAGCGCGCCACCACCCTGCCGTAGGCCTCGGGGTACGTGAGCCCGGGGAAACCGGCATCGCGCCACGCCGCCCAGCTCGCGGCGGGTACTCCTCGTTCCGTCGGCGGCCGCCTCGTGCGCGATGCGCTCCTCGGCCAGCCGCCGACCGACTCCCGCAGCGCCTCGTACTCCTCGGCGAGATCTGAACATGACGCCGGGCTACATCGTCGGTTGCCGGCGCAGCTCCGGGAACAGCGATTCCCGGGCTTTTCGCGCCGCCATTCGTAGATCTCGGCGCCGATCCTCGTCCGGCTTGCGGCGCAGGAGTGGTTCCGGGTATCGTGTGATTAGCGCTCGTGCCGCCGCCGGTAGTCGTGCCCGGTCTTCGTGCACGAGCATCGAGCGCGGCTGCGCGTAACTCGGCATCGGCGCTGCCGTCGTACCCGGGAGCGCCATCACCGTGGTCCGACGTCGGCATCGACCACCGTCCTGCTCGAACAGCGAGGCGCGGCTCGCCGCGATCTTGGCGATCCACTGGCATCGGCATCCCGCGCCCGCTTCGGTGTCGCTCAGCTGCAGCCGATCGGAGACGCGCTCGGCGAGCGCGTAAGTGTAGCCGACGTTCGGACCCGGACTGCCGAACAGGCGGCCGTCGGGCTGCTCGGAACCGATGAGATCACCGGCCCGGTCCGCCCGCCAACGCCCGGCGGGCGGCAGCGCGGTGCCGGGCGGCAGGTTCTGCTGCTGGCGTGGGCGATCGCGGGATCGGCGGGATCGAAGGGATCGGTCGGCACGAACCGACGCTAGCCGGAGGCCGGCGCCGAACTTCCGAGCGCGTGAATAGGGCCGAACTGGATCGAATCGAGCAGCGCCTGCCACGACGCCTCGATGTGTTCCTGTTCACGCCGATCGTGGTCCAGGTCCGCGTCGCCGTCGGTCGAGTCGATCAGCACCCGGGTAGGCGCCCGTGCCCTTATTGGTGTCGAGCACGCGCACCTTGTAGTCGGTGAGGCGCACCCGCTCGAGCGCCGGGAACCGACCGTTGAGCGCGCTCCGGACCGCCCGGTCCAGCGTGTTGAGCGGGGCCGTCGCCCTCTTGGTTGCGCGCGTCGCTCGCCGTCGACGTGGAGACTTTCACCGTCGCTTCGGTCATCACTGTCGCCTGCGTCTCACCGGTGAGCGTGTCGACACCGGTCAAGTCGTCGGTGATCACTCGGAACGACTCGACTCTTGACTCACTCCGGTCGCCAGCCGCCGACCCGGCGCATCAACAGCTCGAGCGAGCCGTCCGCGATCTTCGAAGTGGTAGCCCTCGTGCTCGAGCTGCTTGAGCTGCTCGACGACCTCCGACAGCTGCGGACCATCGTAGCTCGAGACCGATCTCCTTGGCCTTCATCACGAGCGTCGAGCGGCCGGCGAGTCGGAACAACGACGAACCGGGTGCCGTTCCCGACCAGCTCCGGCGTGCATGCTCGTACGCGTTGGTTGCTTGGCGATCGCACTGGTGTGTAACCCGGCCTTGCGCGTGGCGGCCGAGTGACCGACGTACGGCGCCTGCGGGTTGAGTGGGGATGTTGACCAGCTCGGCGATGTGATGCGCGACGGGCGAGCGGTCGAGCCGATCGGCCGGGATGGTTGATCCCATCTTCAGCGTGAGGTTCGGGATGATCGTCGTGAGGTGGCAATTGCCGGTGCGCTCGCCGTAGCCGTTGATGGTGCCCTGCACCTGCATCGCGTCCGAGTACGCCGGCGATCGCATTGGCGACACCCGTACCGCCTCGTCGTGGAGATGCACCGCGACGCCGACGTCGCGGCCGCAGTAGGCGACGACCTCCCCGACGACGCGTCGACGTCGTGCGGCAGCGCCCCGCCGTTCGTGTCACACAACACCAGCCGGCACGCACCGGCCTGCACCGGCCTTCTTCGAGGACGCGAACGAGAACTCCGGCATCGTGCGTATACCTGTCGAAGAAGTGCTCGGCGTCGAAGAGCACGTCGAGGCCGGCGCCGCGGAGGTACTCGACCGAGTCGCGGAGCCATCGCGACTCCTTCGTCGAGCGTCGTGCCGAGCGCTTCGGTGACGGCGACAGTCCGACGACTTCCCGACGATGCACACCGTGCCCACGTTCGCCTCGACGAGATGCCGCAGGGTGTCGTCACGTCGACCTTGCCCTTGACACGCCGGGTCGACCGAACGCGACGAGCGTGCTCGTCGCGAAGTCTGCAGCTCGGCCGGGACGCGCCGGAACAGCTCGTCGTCCTTCGGGTTCGCACCGGGGTGACCGGCTTCGATGTAGTGGACGCCGAGGTAATCGAGCTGCTCCGCGATGCGACGCAGCTCGTCCTCGACCGTGAGCGAGATCCCTTCGAGCTGCGACCCGTCGCGCAGCGTCGCGTCGGCAAATTTCGACTCGCTGTACGCCGCCCTCAGCCGACATGCTCACACCAGTCCTTGTACTTGTCGACCTGACCGCGCACGGCTTCGCCGTACTCCTCGGCGATCGCTTGCGTCATCGGACCGGGTACGGGACGGCGCGGTCATCGACCGAGTTCACTGCGCTCACCTTGGCCGTGTGCCGCACACGAACATCTCTTCGGAGACGTAGAGGTCGCTGCGCGAGATGTCGTCGACCACGACCTCGAACCCGTGGTCGCGCTGATCGTTATCACCGTAATCCTGGGTGACGCCGGGCAGCGCACCCGCCGCGTCGGAGGCGTGATCAGGATGCCGCTGCCGGTGCCGGCGAAGATGTTCTCGCTGGTGTATTCCGACACGGACCGTCGGGGTTCAACATGATCGCCTCGTCGTAGCCCGCCTTGAGGGCCTCGACCTTCGCGGAGCGTGAGTTCACGTAGTCGCCCTGTTGTTTGGGTAGAGCGGCGGCATCGTGTTGTGGTCGTGGCGCTGTCCACGACGGAGATCTACGCGCACGCCCTTGGTGAGCGTGGGCTTCGGCGCCGAGGGTCTCCTCGACGGCCAGCACGAGATCGCCACGTCGACTTCGCAGGGCAACGTGTTGAGTCCCATCTCGCCGTAGCCGTAGTACGCGATCGGACGGATGTAGCACGACGGGAGAGTCGTGGCCCGCACGTGTCCTTCACCGCCTGCACGATCTCGTCGAGCAAGACCAACCGTAACGAAGTAGATGTAGATAGCATCACGTATTGCTTCGACGAGATCGTGCACGCGGTGAAGGACACCGTGCGGGCCACCGGTCTCCCGTTGGTCAGATTTGTTCGATTGTGGTGTAGACCCCCGACGGGAGGATGGGCGAGATGGGAAATTTAACACGTTGCCTGAGTCGACGTGCTCGATCGCGGCGCTTGCCGTGGGTGTACTTGGGTGCTGACGCGTGCTCACGCAGGGCGCGCGCATGAAGATCTGTCGTGCACACGCTGACCGACGACACACACGACGCCGCCGCTCCTCCAAGACGACGGGCAACGTGACCCTGACCGGGGCCCGTGAAGGTCGAGGCCCGCAACGGCGGGCCACGACGAGGCGATCATGTCGAACTGATGACCCTGGTCGCAACTCACCGGCGAGCAGCAGTTCGGTGGCGCGGCGAGGCATCCGCATCATGCCTTGATCGGTGGCGGGTGCGCTGCCCGGTATTACCGAGGATTCCGGCGACGACGATCGTGGCGCGCACCCACGGGGTTCGAGCGCCTTCACGCGCACCGCGCAAGCGCACCTTGATGCAGTTCCGAAGACGTTCGCGACGCCGGCACCGCGCCCAGGTCAGCGCAGTGACCCGTCCACGGCACCGCGCCATTCCTGTCGCTGTGAGTTCGTCACCAGCGATCGCCGAGGTACGGCAAAGCCGCGCGCGCCAGCGCTGAAGAGGTATTGGTGTGGGGCATGACCGGCTGAGGCGGCGACGGCGAAGAAATCTACGACAATGCCACGCTGCGCGACGGGTTCGAGCCCGAAGGGATCGTCGACGGTCGAGGACAAGCTGCGCATCGCGGGCAGCTCGACTACCTCGGCGTCCACTACATCGAAGCCGGTTGGCCCGGTGCGAACCCGAAGGACGACGAGCTGTTCCGCGCGTCCCGGCCGAGCTGCAACTCGCGCAACGGCACGCTCGTCGTGTTCGGTTTGACCCGGTGCAAGGGCAAGGTCGACGTCATCCTGCGGCATCCCGTCGAGGCGAACGTGGGCACGGTGTGCATCGTCGGGAAGTCGTGGGACTATCACGTCACCGAGGCGCTGGGCACGATGCTCGACGAAGGAGTCGCGATGGTGCGCGACTCGGTCGAGTTCCTGCGCGGCGCAGGCCTCGACGTGCTCTTCGATGCCGAGCACTTCTTCGACGGTAAATTCCGGTATCTGGAGTTCTCGTTGCGCGTCCCTCGAAGGCGTGGTGCAGGCCGGTGCGTGCCGGCTGGTGTTGTGTGACACGAACGGCGGGGCGCTGCCGCACTACGTCGAGCGCGTCCGTCGGGGAGGTCGTCGCCGACTTCGGCTGTGACGTCGGCGTCGCGGTGCATCTCCACGACGACGGCGGTACGGGTGTCGCCAGTCAGGATCGCCGGCGTGCTGGGTGGCGCGATGCAGGTGCAGGGCACCATCAACGGCTACGGCGAGCGCACCGGCAATTGCACCATGATCATCCCGAACCTCACGCTGAAGATGGGGGAATCGAGACCATCCCGGCTGATCGGCTCGACGGTTGCCGGCCGCCCGTCGCGGATCACATCGCCGAGCTGGTCAACATGCCAACTCAACTGCAGGCGCCGTACGTCGGTCACTCGGCGTTCGTGCACAAGGCCGGGTTGCACACGAGTGCGATCGCCAAGCGACCCGACGTGCAACTGAGCATGTCGCGCCGGAGCTGGTCGGGAACGACTCGGTTCGTCGTCTCCGAGCTCGTGGGCCGTTCGACGCTCGTGATGAAGGCCAAGGAGATCGGTCTGAGCTCGATGGTCCGCAGCTGTCGGAGGTCGTCGAGCAGCTCAAGCAGCTCGAGCACGAGGGCTACCACTTCGAAGTCGCGGCGGACGGCTCGACTGAGCTGTTGATGCGCCGGGTCGGAGGCTGGCGACCGGAGTGGTTCGAGGTCGAGTCGTTCCGAGTGATCACCGACGACTTGACCGGTGTCGACACGCTCACCGGTGAGACGCAGGCGACAGTGATGACCGAAGCGACGGTGAAGCTCCAACGTCATGGCGAGCGACACATCGCGACCCAAGAGGGCAATATCTGCCACGCGCTGGACCGGGCGGTGCGGAGCGTGGTCAACGGTCGGTTCCCGGCGCTCGAGCGGGTGCACCTGACCGACTACAAGGTGCGTCGTCGACACGAACAAGGGCACGGGGGCAGTCACGCGGGTGCTGATCGACTCGACCGACGGCGACGCGACGTGGACGACGATCGGCGTGAACGAGAACATCATCGAGGCGTCGTGGCAGGCGCTGCTCGATTCGAGTGCAGTTCGCCTGTTGCGCGCGGGCTCGGGAAGCTCGGCGCGGCCGGGTAGCGCTGCGGGTGGTGCCGACCGATCCGTTCGTTCCCGCGGATCCCGCCGACCGTCCTCGTCAGCAGCAGAACCTGCCGCCCGGCACCGCGTTGCCGCCCGCGGGGCGTGGCGGTGGACCGGCCCGGTGATCTCATCGGTTCCGGTCAACCCGCGGACCCCTGTTCGGGTCAGTCCCGGTCCCAACGTCGGCTACGCCTACACGCTCGCCGAGCACGTCTCCGAGCGCATGCGAGCTGGCCCCACCGAAGACCTGCACGACGTCCTCCCGGTGCTCGCGGAGATCGCAGCAAGCGCGGCTCGCTCTTCGGGCGGGCGCCAGTCATCCACGACGTCTACACGGCGATGGCGCCGTCGGTACGATGGCACCGCTGACGCCGAATTCGCGGGAGGCCGTTCGATGTCACGCACGACGCCGGGCAACGACTACCGGCCGCGCGCCGTCGTCGATACCGTGTCCGAGCAGTTTCGCGGCCGCAAGCCGGAGGATTCGCCCGATGATCGACGAAGTGGCGCCACCGAACGCGGGATCAGCTGTTCCCGGCTGGTCGGCAACCCACGACGTAGCCGGTGTCATGTTCGTTCTCACCGCAACGGCGTACGAGGCATCTGCGGGAGTCTGTTCGGAGACGGTGGCATCGACGGAGCGCAACTCGTCGATGTTCGTCGTGCGATTCCGCCGACGACGAACCGCACGTGAGCGCGTGAACGCCGCCTCGCGCGTTGGCGGCGTCGAACACGACGTGCGGCCTCGCCGGTCCGATCGCGTGTCCGAGGGCGACTTCACCACCGATACCTTCGCCGCTGACGCCTCGCCGCGCGAGGCGGCGGTTCGAAGCGCGCGCTGATCCTCGCGTGCTCGAGGAGGTGGTGCGTGTGGGGTTCCACGCTTCGCGTGACCGCTTCCCGGAACGTGTGCATTCGAAGCTCGGTATGCTCAACGGTGTCGTCAGGCTCGTGCGAGCTCACGCCGAAGGACACCGACCGGTCGCGGCCGGGGTCATCGCACGCTTCGTACTGCCACACCGACGTCGACACCGCATGCGACGTCGCCGGGACGCAGACACGGGCCGTCCGTGACGGCACCCAGCCTCGGCGGTGATCCCCGGGGCGCAAGCAGTGGATCCCAACGTGGGTTGCATCGGACTGCGGGACACGGCGGCCGCCCGGTACCACCCCGCACGGCAGGGGCACCGAGGGATCAGTGCCTTCTCGTTCGAGTCGTCGTTCCGGCTTCGTCGATCACCGCAAGCCCAGGAGCGCGAATCTCTCCGTGCGCGGCTCACCCACGGGTGAGGTCGTGGCCGCGGACATCGTCGTGCGCGCGGCCGACCTCGTCGGAGAGGAGGACCAGGGGTTCGCGGGCGATGCCGACGGGTGGCTCGACGAGATCGAGGAGTTCGTCGACCGGCCGGGGTCGGGGAGCGTGGACCAGGGTGCTCGCGACCTTGCTGTTCACCGACATCGTACGATTCGACGAAGCACGCCGCAGATCGGCGATACGGCTGGCAGGCGAGCTCGACGCAGGGCGACGCGTTGGTCCGCGCTCAGCTCGCCGCTTTGGCGGACGTGAGGTCGAACACGACCGGCGACGTGTTCGTCTGCCGCGTCGGCGCGGCCAACGAACGCGATCGGTCGCGCGGGCGATTGGCCGCGTCGCCGATGCGCGGAGCGGTTCGCCGTCCGGCTCGGCGTGCACACCGGTGAATGCGATCGGCGCGGCTGACGACGTCGCCGGGCTCGCGGTCCACATCGTGGCACGGGTGCCGGCGGCGGCGGTCGGCGAGGTGATCGTCTCCCGGACAGTTGCGGATCTCGTTGCCGGGTCTGACCTGCGGTTCACGTTGATCGCGGCGTGCACCATCTGAAGGGCGTGCCCGGCACCTGGGAACTCTTCGTGGTTGGCGACTGATGGCGAGCTTCGTGCGCAGCGGTGTAGCGCAGTTGGCGTATCGCGTGGACGGGGAGGGGCCGTTCGCAATCCTGTTCTACTCGGGCTTTCTCGTCACGATCGACATGTACGACGAGGAACCGCACCTGGCGAGATTCTGCTCGCCGGCGTCTCCAGCATGGGTCGCCTTGTTCGTTTCGATGCGTGTGGCGTCGGACTCTCCGATGCGGGCGTGGTGAGCTGACGATCGATCGGCGGTCGCCGACGTGCTGGCGGTGATGGACGCGGCCGGCGTCGACCAAGCCGTCGTGGTGGGCTGCACTGCCGGAGGCGGACCGGTTGTCGATCCAGCTCGCGGCGACGGCTCCCGACCGTGTTCGTGCGCTCGTGCTGTTCGACGCATCTGCCCGCTCGATCGTCGACCGATGGCTATCCCATCGGAGCTCCGGAGGAGCTCGCACGAGACTTCATCGAACGTGCATTTGATCCAAACGACGCGTGGGTCGTTTCTGGGCGCCGACGCCCTACGGCTCGCCGCGCCGAGCCTCGCCGACGATGTCCGGTTTCGAGAGTGGAATGACCGGGCAGTTCGGATGGGCGCGAGTCCATCGGCAGTTCGCCGCTTCTTCGGTCTCGGTACTTTTGCGGACGTTCGCCGGCATGTCGGGGCGGTCGTGCACCGACGTCGCGGTGGACACGGTGCGGCGTGACAGTCTCCTTGTGCCGGCCCGCCAGCCGCTACGTCGCGGAGCGCATCGCCGGCGCGAGCTCGTGGAGTTGCCGGGTGCCGACTCGATGCCGTTCAGCGGTGACGCCGATGCACTGCTCGACGAGATCGAGGAATTCCGTCACGGGGCGGCGGTCAGGGCGGCGCGGATCGCGTGCTGGCGACACTGGTGTTCTCCGACATCGTCGGCTCGACGAAGCGTGCGGCCGAGATGGGCGACGCCGCGTGGCGTGAAGCGGGAGCTCGACGCCCACGACGTCGCGGTGCGTCGTGAGGTTGCTCGCTTCGGCGGGCGCGAAGCTGGACACGACGGGCGACGGCTTCGTCGTGCTGTTCGAGAGTCCGACGAGTGCGGTGGAGTGCGCGCGGAGCATCGCACGCAACACGGGGCTGCCCGTGCGGGTCGGTGTGCACACGGGCGAGTGCGAGCGACGGGGCGACGACGTCGCGGGCGTCGCCGTTCACATCGCGGCTCGGGTCGGCGGACTTCGGCGGCGCCGGCGACGTCGTCGTGTCCCGCACGGTGGCCGACCTCGTCGAGGGATCCGGACTGCGGTTCAGGTCGCTGGGTGAGCACGCGCTGAAGGGCGTCGCCCGACCCTGGGAGCTGTTCGCACTCGAACCCTGAACGGTCGCACCGGCCCCGTACCATTGGCGGCGATGCCTTCCGCTCGATCGTTCGGTTCTTCGCGCGGCCGACCGGCTTCATGCACATCGGCAACGCGTGCACGGCGCTGTACAACTGGTTGTACGCGGAAAGACGGGCGCGCCGCTGATCCTGCGCATCGAGGACACCGACGTCAGCCGCTCGACCTCGGAGGCCGTCGAACAGATTCAAGTCGTGCTGCGCTGGTTGGGCCTCGAGTGGGACGAAGGGCCGTTCCTCCAGAGCAGCCGGTTCGAGTCGTACCTCGAAGCGGCCGATCGCCTGCTCGCCCAGGGCGACGCGTACGAGTGCTACTGCACCGAAGAAGAGGTGAAGCAGCGCAACGAGGAAGCGATGAAGGCCGGGCGCCCGCCCGGCTACGACGGCCGCTGCCGCAACCTCACCGCCGAGCAGCGGGCCGAGAAGCTGCCGCTAGGGCTGCCGCGGCTCGGTGCGCTTCCGTACGCCCGATGAAGGGCGGAGCAGCTTCGTCGACATCATCCGCGGCGAGGTCTCGGTCGAGTGGTCGACGATCTCCGACTTCGTCATCGTGCGCTCGAACGGCACGCCGGTGTTCTTCCTCGGCCAACGCGCTCGACGACATCGAGATGGCCATCACGCACGTGCTTGCGGGGCGAGGATCTCATCGACTCGACGCACCCGTGTGCTCCGTGCTGCGCCACGCGCTCGGTGCGCCGGACCAACCCGTCTACGCGCACCTGCCGCTGATCATGCGGTCCCGGTGGCGCCAAGCTGTCGAAGCGCCACGGTGCGACGACGGTCGAGGAGTACCGCGACCGGGGTACCTGCGCACGCGTTCGTCAACTACCTCGCGCTGTTCGGTTGGGCGCCCGATGACGACCGTGAGGTGCTCGACCGTCGACGAGCTGGTCGCCGAGTTCGACCTCGCCCGCGTGAACCCCTCGGCGGCGACGTTCGACGCGCAAGAAACTCGAGTGGATGAACGGCGAGCACATCCGCCGCATGACGGTCGACGATCTGGTCGGGGCGGTACTGCCGTTCGCCAAGGCGCGCGACGGCGCACGCCTCGACGTCCGCGTCTTCGAGAAGGCGGTGGTGCTTGAGCATACGTAACTGAGCCAAGTACAACCCCCCCCCCCCCCCCCCCCCCCCCCCCCCCCGCCGAAGCCCCGAAGCCCCGAAGCGGGGTGCCTGGGGGTTGGGCGAATGTATTGCTGTTCATTCCTTTGGTGCCTGCGGCGGGGCATGATGCGGCTGGCGTGTTCCTGAAAATGTATTATAGGGGCAAAAATGAAGGCGGCGATTAGCTACGCTTCTTGCTCTCGCTCTTGCCGGATGCGCGGATAATAGGAATTTGGATCGAGAAAATCCGATCAAGCGTGTACCGACAGTACACGTTATCCTGTCGCTGACAAAATCGGTCCCGCGTAAATCATTCCTAGCCAGGGCTGAAGCAGTTAATTCTAAAGCCGATGCGAGTGAAAGCAGAAACAAGTCATCATTGATGGAATGCGCGAGCGATGCTTGCAAGTTCCAATGTTCGCCTCGCGTAGAAAAACATTCCAGACCGAAATGGTGCATGTATTTTAAATAGTTCACGACAGACGCTCACTAAGCGCCACGTCGATGAAACACGCAAAAGCACGCACAAGCTCTAGCGGCATGTCAGCGCTATCACCGGAGCAGGCCGCGCTATTCTGGCAAGGCGCACAGGTACAAGCGGCTATTGCACTCAATAGCCAGTGGGCAAGGCCGCATTAGGGTCGCAAAAAGCCAGGACGGCCGCCGGATCCAAAATACTTCAATGCTCGATCGTATCCGCTGAGTGCCGGGATAGAAGCCGTATTGTCGGCAGGCAAAGATATTCCGGTCGGTGTCTGTATCGCCTGTATCAGGACCCCAAGGGTTGCCAAGCAATTTCTTATTCTCGCCCTCATTGGTGCAGCAAGACAAAAGCAATCCCAGACCGACAACGGCAAGGTTTCTTTTCCCGCGTCCCAAAAAAGCTATCAAAACAAGTTTTCCCACAGTTGCGCGATTATAACACCCTCGGCAAATGAGCGTACGCCGCACCGATCATTCATGCGGCCTGCGGTTCGTCGCGGGCCAGTCGGCGGAAACCTCTGCCAGCAGATCGGCCAGCTTGCCGTCGCGCCCGCGTTGTTCGATCAACCGGGCGATCCAATATTGACCGGCGCGGCTTCACGGTTAGTCCAATCCAAAGCGCCGAGATCACAGTCAAACGCGAAATAATCCACGAGAATGTTCATGTTCATTTACGCGTCAATGAAGCATCTTTATCAGCCGATGCCAACGCATCGCTCGCTAGTTTGCTAACCATTGCTGAACCCGATTTTTCGCTCAGCCATTTGAGTGGCCTTACGAGGAACAAGTCGATCAAATCGCGTTGGGGTTTTGGTCCAGTTATACTTTCTCGCCTGCTCTTACTTCGGAAAGCAGGTGATCTCGGAGTTCGCCCGCAATCTCAATTGATCGATGGAGTTCACCGATCAACGATTCAAAATTATTAGCGAAGCGGCTGAACGCCTCGCTTTGGAGATTTATCGTTACATGGTTCTGAACATTTATCGTTCCTTGTGGGCTATCAGGATAAACGGTTGGCGAAATTGGTACAGGTGCGGGGGTTACGACTGCTTCGGCTCGCATACCGCTGACGCCTTGAAGGCGAGTATCAATCCTTCCCTCTAAAGGAGCAGGCAGCGGCTCGGTTACGCCCTGCGTCGATTGGACGGCGTCACTGAGTTCTTGCGATGCGGATGGGGGAAGTCCCTGAAACGCTCCTGACGCTCCGCCTTTAGGCTTCGCCGCGACTCGTTCGAGGGCCGACGCTTTGTTGAGCGCTTCGCCGTGCGTTTTTTCTTGGCCACGCGTCCCCCAGGGCACGATACACAGGCGGTACATTATACATGCATGTAAGTGCACCGTGTTCATCCCTGTTTATTGGACATGTGTTGGACACGGAGGAGGGTGAGTACGAGAAGTGCCTGATTTTGCTGGCGCGTCCTAGGGGATTCGAACCCCTGTTAGAAGGGCGACTTCACTTCATACCACACGACCTGGCATCGGTCGTGGGATGGTTCTGCTCCGAAAGTCCTCTTGCGATTCCCAGTGCATTGATCTGCAGGTCCCCCCACCAGGCGACCTCGTTGCCGGCCTGATGCAGCTGTCGGTGGTGTCCACGACAAAGCGGAACGGTGAACTCGTCGCTGACTTTTAGCCCGATCGCCCGCGGCTGCGCAAAACGCAGATGATGCGGATCGGATGGCTGCCGCCCGCAAATGAGACATGGCTGTGAGGCACGAATTTAAGGTGCGCCTTGTCGCGAAGTCGCTTGGGTTCAGCGATGGCGGCGCTGGCTCTTGTCAACTTTAACAGGTGCCGGGACGGCCGCCGTGGCCTGGTCACGGCGTATGAACTCCGTCATCGAGTTCTGCTGTCGCCGCCCATCGACGTCTTCTAAAATTTTCTCTGTCCTCGTTAAGCGCCCGCAACGTTTTGTTATCATCCAAGAATTCTTTATGCTGATAGCTGGGCGGAACATTGATCGTTTTCGCGTTCTGAGCGATGCGTTCGCGGAGTGCAATTTCCTCTGGTGTGAGTTCGTCCCAGTTGCCTGTTTCCAATCGCTCCCAACGGTGCGTGAGACGAAATCAAAGCCATGATTGTGGCGGCCTCGTTCGGCGACAAGTTTCCTGCCGCGCACTCCGTCAGAACCGCCGATGAAGCTTTCGCTGCATCTGCAGCAGTTTCGATTTTTGATGGGAGATCGAAAGTAACTCGCCGCTCGCGTCTGGCTGGCACCAGTCGTTCCAAACAAAATCGCAGCGCGTTCGTGTCCCCGTCCGATCCCTTTTCGATCCTCTTGCGCGTTAGCGTCTCCGCCTCGCCATCCAGGAGCGCCTCAGCAAGGAGAGCGGCTTGATTTCGTGATCCCTTCGGCCTTCCTTTCGGATTCCCACTTTTTCCCGGTTCGAAGGGGCGTCCCCGCTGTTTCTGCGCTGTATTTTCAGCAGGCTTGGAGCCATGCTTGGTATCACCTCGCGTGTGTTGATCACCACGTGCTCGTGGCGATTCCGATCCTGAAATGGCTGCGATTGCTTGGGCCCGACTACGCCAACTATCTTGCTTTCATAGCGGCTATGAGCCGCTGATTCGGACCTAAAAAAGTGTATCTGAGATTTCGCGCCAAAGTCTACGCCGGTCGCCTAGCACTCGAGGCGGCCGCGGTGCGCGGTCAAGAATGTCATGTGCCTGCCTGCTGCAACGCAATGCGTTCGGCACGGGGGGTGAGCGTGTCCCTACGCAAAACTATGTCGAATGACATAGCGAAGAATGCGCGCATGGCGGCAATCCAGATGGTGCCCTGCAAAATAGAAACCGAAGAAGCCTGTCGGAGTGCACAGGAACTTGCCGTTGATCTTTCGCAATGCGCGTGAGCGATCTTTTCGCATCACTATTCGTTCGGTCCGAGCGTTCCTTTCCTCTAGGACGGACCGGGCGGCCATGGTCGACCGTGAGGCAATGTCGGCCTTGGCCGCCTCCCGATGGAGTGACGTTGTCTCGAACGAGACCGAGAAGGGAGGACGAAACACATGTCGACGAAACTACGAAAGATTGGCCTGGCCGCAGCGACCGCAATTGCGATCGCGGGAATGACAGTCGCACTTCCGGGAGCGGCCGATGCAAGATGGGGCGGCTGGCGCGGCGGTGGCTGGGGCTGGGGCGGCGTAGGCCTCGGTCTCGCAACCGGCCTCGCGATCGCCGCGACGGCTCCCTACTACCGCGGCTATTATGGCTACGCTCCCTACGCATATGGCTACGGCTATCCCGCGTACGGCTACGGCTATCCCGCGTACGGCTACGGCTATCCCTATGGCTATCGCCGTGCGTATTACCGGTATGGCGGCTACGCTCCGTACTATCGCTATTATCGCCGGCCTTATTACCGTTACGCCTATTGATCTACTTCGGCATACTGCGGAGAGTGCCGCTTGATGTTCGACCACAGAGGCCGCCTCGACGGTGGCCTCTGTGCTTTGCGCCACGACGTCCATTGGACCACGGTCCAATCGACTGCGAATGGTCTTATTTCAGATCATTTGCAAAGCAGAGACAGACGGGCAGGGGAATGATCGGGACTCTCGATCCGCAACAGGAGCGGTCATTGCGATCGCTGTAATTTTTGCTGTGTCCATATTGGCGGCGCGCGCTCAATCGACGCGAGGAAAGCGTTCAAGTCACGGCCGACAATTTCAATCGCGCCGAGACCGACATGTATTTTGCTACCTTCATCAAGCGGGGCGCCCTTGGCAAGTTCATCCATCTTCGGGACCTGCCGCTCGAAGGCACCGCGTGCGTCCCAATCGTGACACCCTCGATCCGAAGCGGTGTTCGATCTCGACGCGGGGCCGGTGCGGATCACCTTGCCGAAAGCGGGCAATCGCTTCATGTCGATGATGGTGGTCAATGAAGACCACTATGTTTACGAAGTCGATTACACTCCCGGTAATTACAATTTCACCAGAGTCGAACGGATGCGCCATGTTTTCATGGCGCTGCGGATTTTCGTCCACCCTGCTGATCCGAAAGACATGAAAGAAGCGCACGCGTTGCAGGATGCGGTCATTGTCAGGCAGAAGAGTGCCGGGCGCTTCGAGACGCCGAACTGGGATCCGGTCAGCCAGAAGAAGGTGGCGGATGTCGCTGCTGGCGCTGAATTCGGGCTTGCCTGACCTGAGACGGGCATTCGGCGCGCGATTTCAGGTCGACCAGGTACGGCATTTGATCGGCACTGCCGCCGCCTGGGAAGGCAACCGGATAGGATGCCTTCTATCTCAACGTCACGCCGGCCAGGAACGACGGCAAAACAATCTACACATTGAGCGTTCCGGGTAAGGTTCCGGTGAACGCATTCTGGTCGGTCATTGTTTACTATGCCTAAGGCCACCTGAAGAAAAACGAATATAATGCCTACTCGTTCAACAGCATCACCGCCAAAAAGAGTGCGGATGGATCGGTCGCCATCCAGTTCGGCGGCTGTGACGGCAAGATCCCGAACTGCCTGCCGACCAGGCCATGGAATTACATGGTGCGACTTATTGCCGGCGTGATGATTCTTGGCGGCAAATGGAAATTTCCCAGGCAAAGGCCGTGAATTGAGTATGCTCTTCTTGTGGGCAAGGGTGTGGGGCCATGAAGAGATTTTCTCTCGCAGTGCTGGCGGTAATTTTCACCGCCGGTCCACTATGGGCGAAGCCCAAGCGCCTCGCCTACGGTAAATCTCCCAGGCCTACGAATACATGCTCGGCCGCCTACTCGTGCTGCGGCAGGAAAATCTCGATTTCAAGGAAGGCTTCAAGTGGAACGAGATCGTTCACCGCGCGCCGGGCGGCGTCGATTGGGCGAACCCGAACCTCGACGTCGTTTATAGCGAAGCCTGGATCGGGCTCGACGAGAAGAGCTGCACGCTCATCGAACTGCTGGGGATCAAAGGCCGTTATTATACGGTGCAGACGCTCAACGGCGGCGAGACTACCGCCAACATCAACGAGCGGAATTTTTCCAAGCATCCCTTCGGCAACTTTGGATTCTGTTCAAGGGCGCGACCGCGGTGCTGCCGAAAGGCACGCTGCGCGTAACTCTGCCGAGCCGGAAAGTCGCGCATGCTGATGCGGATCGAACTCGGCGCCAATCCGGCCGAGGCAATTGCACTGCAAAAACGACGATGAAGGCGACGGGCAAACCGGTCATCGAGGAAGCGGTCGTAAAGCCGAACTTCACCAACAGCCAGCTCCCCGGCGTTGGCGCTTTCGATAAGACCGAAGAGATCTCTCTCGCGAGCCAAGCCGACATCAATCCCGGTATGGTCGATGTGCGCGAGAAGGCGAGCGTGGTCCGCGAAGGCCGCAGCGGACCGCACTCAGCGTGCGCGCATTGACGAGGTCATCCGTAAGCAAGCGATCCCCGCCTTCCACAGCGAGATCCTGAAAATGGGCAAGGCGGAGAACGGATGGGTTCATCCGCGCGTCGTCGGCAATTACCGCACCGACTATGTGATGCGTAGCATCGCCAACTATGCGGGTATTTGGGCAACAACAGCAAGGAGGTCGTCTATTTTGAAGGCCGCGACCTCGACGGAAGCCAGACCTACACGCAGACTTTCCCGAAGGATGCGCTGCCGCGCTCGAAGACACGCTATTTCTTGGTCCGCGATTGTCGTCGACGGTGTCAACTACAAGGTCATGCCGAACCCGCTCAACCGGTACCGTGTCGAGCAAACCGCGTTGGGATCGTGAGGACGGATAGCAAGACCAACTGAGCCAAGCAGACGACAAGAAAAAAAAAAAAAAAAAAAAAAAACTGGACGACGAGTTTTACGTGGCCGGGCTGCCTGTGGGCTGTGGTGATAGACGACGATCATTCGTTCCATCGGCGGCATCCAGTGCATGGCTGGCGCGTGTCCTTGACGATGAGGGATGTGGATGTGCAGAACCAGGTGATCGCTCCCATAACCGTTGTTGAAGGAACGGACGCGGGTGCAATGGCGCCAACTGGAACTTTATCGGGTAATCACCGTGGTGTGACCAGCATTCCGGCCCGTGCTCGATTCAACATGGTATCCCCCTCAGTTGCCGGCTGCATGCTCGTCGTCATCCTGCTGGGACGACCGCGACGGTACGGCCATCACCAATGGTGGTTCATCAGTGGGTAATACGACAATTCAGCCGCGTGGTGCACAGCACGTTGACCATCAATGCCGCGACGTGACCCTGGCCCGGATGCTCGATATGGAACGCAAGGTCTCCATCTCCATGGGCAACCACTGCCTGATCCGTGCTTCCCGGGCCACCTGCTGGCCATCGTGACCAGCGACAACGGCAAACTTCGCCCTGCTGGCTGAACCCACTGCTGATCTCATTCCTGAATGCCATCCGCTCTTTCGGAACATCGACTGCCTTCAATACCGCTTATGCGCCAACCTCGTGACCAATACGACCAGCTTCTGCCTAACGCCTGCAACTCGGAATCTGGCTACAACGCGTCGGGTAAATACGGCATTACCTTTGATGGAGCCAGCGTCAAAGGATCGATTTCGACCTCCACGATCCACTGCATGATGGACGTGTTCCCGACAGTGTGTCGGGGCAAGACGTTTGACGGGTACACAAACGAAGTTTGACGCCCAGGCGAGCACCGAAATCTATGACCAACGCGACGGGTAACGTCTGGATGCGCGGCGCCATCGGTTACCCCAATGCCAACAGCGAGCCGTATCCGCTTGAAACAGCAGCCAGAAACTTGATCAAGCGCCATCATCCCACGCCCCTCTGACAAGTTAGCGCCCACGGTTTGCAGCCCAATTCCATCTTCTTGTTGGATCACCAGGATTACGATACCGTTGTCCGCTTGGGGAAGATTACGCGATCAGCGACACTTCACCGTAGATTACGCCTCCGAGTTGTATGCCGTATCTGGAAGACCAACCGGGACAACAAATTGCTTTTGCTAGCTGCATCACGTGAAATGGCTGTGACATCTGCTTTTTGGTGCACATTCAAGCCATCGCACAGTCGGTTGTCACAACCGACACTCACCGATGATCTAGCCATCCAGGTACCGATCACACCTTCGTGGATCCGCGAACATTGTCGACATGACCTCGTCATCAAAGATGGATCAAAGTCATCCATTTGTAGACTGTTCTCTACTCATTCATCTTCAAGTTTTATGTGCAACTTGTGTGGTGCTTCACCAAGACGATTGAGCTCTAACAAATGCTAGTGATAACACATTTACGTCTATCACGATCACGACATGTACGTGTTAATGAAACAAGATGACGACAATTTCCCGTTGAGTGTTGTTTTTGGATGGGCGACGGCGGTTTTTGGGTAAACCTGAGCGGGAGATTCTACGACGAGCGACATCTGACAAAATCATCTGGGTATTCGGCTGTGAAACTGTGACGTCGCAGGCGTCGACTTCGTGGGGAACGCCATCCACATGGAGCCACGTCCCCACTTCCTGTAATCCCGTGACCATCGCCAATGGCCAAACCGCAACCGTCGATATTTCCTTTCGCCACGGCGAGCACCATGACGTCTACCGTAACATTATCCTTCAGCCGCGTGATTCCCAGCACATTGACTCTCGTGGGCGGTAATGTGAACGTGAATCCGGGCGGCACGCTCGACATGGGAACCAGTGGTTCGCCCATCGCCGCCGTTAACGCCACCCTGATCCTGTCGTCCGGCACCTTTGAGGGCCAGTATTACCTGGCCATATTCGATGGCGGCAACTTTACCGTTTATGGCGCCTCGAAGACACCGGCGGCGACCGCCTCGGCCGATGCGTTAATCGGCGCGGGAGCCGTTGCATTAATAGACACGGGGAATATGAATTGGTCGGTGGGCGATGTGATCACCATCGGCAAGACCAGCTCAGGGGACAGGAGATGAAACGGAAAAAGTCACCATTACGTCGACGAGCAGCTGGCCGACGGTGAATGTCACGCCCACTCTTTCGTACAACCATTATTCCACGACCACGATCCGGGTCGGCAGTCTTACCGTGGAGTTGGTGCTTGTGCGATCTTCAGGCACCGTGGTCACGGGTGCAGGCGGAAACAGTGCCCTCGTCGGGAGTCTCGCCACCAATGCCACCAGTTTCAATTTGGTTTACGGTGAATTTGCCTATCTACGGACCCTGTCTTTTGGAGCCGCATGGGCAACGGGGAATATTTCAAGCTGTACGGTTCGCGAGGGAAGAATGGGCATAGAACTCAATTTCGGAGCCGTTCTTGAGCCAGAGTGATTTCCAACCTTCTCTACAAAAACAGTCTTCACGGTTTGTCCACAACCAGCGGCGGACTCCATTATGTGGCCTTTAACGATGTGTATGCCGGCAATAATGGTATGAACCTGACGTCCGATGTTTGGTCGACGTACTTATCAAATCATGTTTATGGAAATTCCGCGTACGGAATTACGGCCGACCGGTCTGGCGCCAGGCTTTGGGTTTCCAATAGAAGTTTAGCAATTCCGATTTCGGATTGGCCTATGGCACCAATGGCAGTTTCGGCAGCGACGTGTGGATCGATAATTACCTTTATGCCAACAATGCGACGAATTCAACCGGCGGCCTGAGTTCGCAGGCCACTGCGCCCGTTCACTTTGTCGGTGGAGCGATCGGGTTTACCTCTTCCGGGGCTTCCGCACCGAATGCCGGGGGCGAGGCGAACGGCTACAACGTAATCCTCAAAAAGGCGCGGGTCAATACCGGTGGGGTAGTGACGACGCCGTTGTCTCAAGCCGGCCGGTACCTCCTGTCCTATAACGAGAACAATACCAACGGGCACTGTGCGGCTCTACGGCGATTACGGGGTGGCCGGTTCAACATTCACTCTAGATTATTCGACCGCGATCTATGCGTCGACGGCCACCACCCCGAAGTTAGTGCGTGGAACAACGCCGTCCGCGATTGTAACCGGTGTTCATGATGCCAACGCCATCAGTCAGCTCATCACCATGACCTACAACGGTTCGACGTGGAATATCGCCGGGTCAAGGTTGGCGTCTTGTGCTCCGGTGTCAGTGCCGGGGTCGCCACCGATTGTCCAAACAACGCAAGCATGCAGTTTAACGTTAATATCACCAATGGCGCCGGCGCGGTATCGGATGACACGATCGATTTTGCCTTGACCGCCGCGTCGGGCGACGCCTACCAGCCGAAGAAACTGCAATTCGCCAAGACCACAGGGTCTGGGTTCAACAACGAGCAGTCGAAGATCACCATCGTTCCGGGCGCCGGCTTCCGTACCGTTGGAAATCCACTGCTCCCAGCTTAAATTGACCGGGTCGACACTCCGGCGACGATTTCCAGTTTTTGCGTCACGGCGCGCTCCGCCGATCATGACATCGAGCGCGTACTCGACCACATAGGTCCTTTCATGATCGTGGCATCTACCTTTGATTTTGCCGGAGGCGGAACTAGTCGACTTCGACGTTGCTCACGTTAAACGGCGTCACCGAATCCAGCATGAACGTAGTGGGCGTGACCTTTGGCAGCAACAGTACCTCGGGCGGCAAATACAACTACACGGTGGCCGGTTCCAGTGTGGGACTGAGATGGTCTCACTATAGCTACTCCGGCGGCTTGACCGGCGATACTAAGGAAAGCAACGACACGTCAAACAAACTCAGCTGGGACGGGGAGTCTATTCGCTGATCCTCACCTCATACCAGAACGGCGGATGGAGCCTCCCCGAAACATGGGATTACGGCATTGTTCCTTCGAACTGTAACCCCGTCATCATCGCGGCGGGCCATACCGTCACGCTCGATGCATTACTCAACTACGCATCCAGTATCACGGTCAACGGCTCACTGAATTTCAGCACCGTGGTGGACTCCACCTTAACGGTGCAAAACAGCACACTCACCGTGAATGCCGGTGGATACTGTCCACTAGGGACGGGTGATTTGATTTTGGGCGGCGGCGTGGTGAATAACGGCGCGATCATCTTCGACGCGGCTGGTTTTTCGGGATTCTGCGGCCAAACCGATGAAATCCTGATTCGTTCGCAGGGCGGCGTTCAGCGGGCGTGGGTCGGCTCGGGAACATTCGACATGATCGATGTGAATGTCAAAGATCAAGGCGGGACGGCCGCGATCACGGTGAACGACGGCACGGATGGCACGGGCAACGGCGCCAACTGGAACGTCCGCGCTTCTCCGTCGGCGGCGGCGTCACGAGCATTGCCACCTGGTCTTTGGAGCGTCGCCAGTACTTGGAATCCCGCCATCGTGCCGGCCATCTGTTCCTCGGTGACCATCCGCGCTTCCGATATCGTCACCTTGGATATTTCGACGGCTATCGCCAACGGAGTGCTCATTAACGGCACGCTCAAATTCAGCCGTGTGGTTCACAGTACGTTGACTACTGTGGGCGGTGATGTGAGGGTGGGGACCGGCGGCACGCTCGACATGGGCGAACGACAAGCCAGTCCGATTCAAGCATCAAGCGCCACGCTCATTCTTTCGTCTGGTACGTACGGCGGCCAGTACGGCTTGATCGTCAGCACCGGCGGCAATTTCACAGTCTACGGAGGGACCAAATCGCCGGCCGGGGTGGCTTTGTCAGTCTCGGCCACGAATTCAGCGATTTCTCGTCTCCCAGCGCCACCGGATGGGGGGTGGGCGATGTAATCACCGTCGGGCAGACGGATGTTTCAAATTGGACTGAGGAAACGGAACGACGAACCATTACGGGCATCTCCGGAACCAATCCCCTCACGCTATCCTGGTCCGGCGCTCTTTCTTATCAGCACGTCGTAACGAGCACCGTTTGGGTCGGGAATGTGTCGCGCAACGCGCTCGTGCGCTCATCGGGGACCGATCTTTCGGGCAACAGCTCCTACGTTCTCAATTTGGTCCAGAACACGACCAGTTTCAATGTGGCGTACGGCGAATTTGCCCATTTAAACAGTCTCAAGTTCTCCGGTTCCGGCGCGACTGGAAGTATCTCCAGCTCAACTGTGCGCGACGGCACCGACGGTAGAGTACCTCGCCACGGGCACAACGGGTGTCGCCTTGGTTGCCAACCTCGCCTATAACAATACCGACTCGGCAAATCTACTTGTCCGGCGCTGCTAATAACACATTGACGCTCAATCACGCGTACATGAATCAATTCGGCATCCATTTGTTGAATGCTTCGACCAGTACCATTCATTCCAATATTGGCTATTCCAGCGATGACTACGGACTCTACCTGGAAAACAATTCCAATACAACACGATCAGTTCGAATACATTCTGTCTCAATCCCAATACCTGGAATCGAGTTGGAAGGATCGGCCTACAATACCTTAGCTTGAACATTGTCTGCCGCAATTCCAGCTATGGGGTGGGTATGAGAAATGCGAGCGACAATTATGTCGCAGACAACCAATTCTTTTCCAACATGTTTGGTAATGGGATATTTCTCTTCGGCAACCGAAATACGCTTGTCCGTAATAACATTTATGACAAGTGATACGAGGGCTGGTAGTTAAGGCTCAAATAATCTTTTCCTTGGCAATAAAGTCTACCTGGAGCATATCGGGGTTGGCGTCTATATCTTTGAACAGTCATACAATGCGGTCTTTATTTCCAATTCTTTGTATTCAAACCCGAGTCGCGGCATCGCGGTCGGACAAAATGGAAGTTTTGCTTCGTCTGGAACCGTATTCGTCGATGGAAATATCGGATATGACGAATTTGGAAGCCCGGCGGCGAATGGCGTGTCGGAAGTCATTTTCGAAGCCACCAATCCAAATAACTTGATTCTCAAACGAACGCGCGTGAATCCTTCTCTTGGGATTGACTCCAGCGGCTTTACGCAACCGGGGAATTATCTCGTTTCGTACAATCAGAATTTCGATACGGGACAGTCCGCGTCTACGGCGATTACACGGTTTCAGGGTCAACTTTGACTCTTGAGTATTCCACCCATACCTATGCATCCTATGCGACAACCCCAGGACTCAAGCGAGGAGTGGGAGGAACGCATAACGCGAGCGTCGTCTGGACGAGTGATGCCTACGCAATCAGCCAAGGGATCTTCATCACCTACAACAGCGCACTCACGCAGTGGGAAGTAACCGGGTCAAGCACGCCCGGCACGCTCTGCACGATTTCCGGCGCGTCGGGCGGAACCACCAATTGCCCGACGTCCATTCTCGAATTTCCGCCTCACCGTGACCGGTTCCAGTCCGGCGAACGGCGACTTCCTTGATTTCGGTTTGATCGCCGCGGCCGGCGATGCCGGTTACCGGAAGAAATTACTAATCGGAGCGGCCGCGGCAGGGTTCAATGGCGGCCGCTCCAAGATCACCATCGCTCCGGACGGCGGATTCCGGGCCGTCGGCGTGTCGACCGCGCCCACGTTGATCGATTGGATCACGAGTTCGAGCACACTCAACACCTTCGTCAGTTCCGGCGCGTTTACGTCGCGCTTCTCCTCCTTCACGCACATGGACGCCGACGGCGTTCAACTCTCCGGAACCGGTCCTTATGCCCTGGCGGCCTCCACCTTCGATTACGCCGGCGGCGGCATCGCGTCCACGTCGACCCTGTTCACGCTCAACGGCGTCACGCCATCGACGATCAATGTGGTGGGTGTGACTTTCGGCAACAACGGCACCGCTGGCGCCAAGTACAACTACACGGTGGCCGGTTCGAGCGTCGGCCTGCGGTGGGCGAACTACAACTACGACGGCAGTCTCGCGGGCGATTTGAACGAGCGCAACGATACGTCAAGCAAGATCAGCTGGGATGGCATCTATTGTTCCACTCTCACCTCCATCCACAGCGGCGGTTGGAACCAGCCGGAAACGTGGGATTACGGTGTCATTCCTTCCTCCTGCAAATCGGTGGTGATTGCCGCCGGACATACGGTCGTGTTGGACGCCGATCTCAACTACGCTTCCAGCACGACGCTCAATGGCACGCTTAATTTCAGCACGGTCGTGCCCAGCACGTTGACGATTCTATCGGGCTCGCTTACGGTGAATTCCTGGGCGGCCTGTTCACGTGTTTAGGAACAGGTGGTTTGGTTTTGGAAGGCAACGTTTTCAATGACGGCACCATCACATTTGACGCGGCCGGGACCCCCGGGCCCTGCGGCGATTCAGACGCCATCACCATTCGTACTAACGGCTGGTTGACGCGCTACTGGTCAGGTTCAGGCACTTTCAACATGACGGATGTGGATGTGAGGCTACCTAGCCGGCACGGCCTCGATCAATGTCAATAGTGGTACGGATTCGGGCTTTAACGGTGCAAACTGGAATTTTGTGGTTACTCGCGGTCTCACGAGCGCCGCCAACGGCTTATGGAACGATGCCAGCACGTGGTATCCCGCCCAAGTGCCCACAGAATGTTCGTCTGTCACGATACGGTCTTCCGATATCGTCACCGTCAACGTCACTACGGCCATCGCGTCTTCCGTACTGATTAACGGAATGCTCTCGTTCAGCCGTGTCGTCCACAGCACCCTCACGATCGGTGGCGGCAACGTCACCGTGTCAATGGCGTGTCCGACATGGGCACCAGCGTTTCGCCCATCACGACGAGCAGTGCGGCATTGGTCCTGCCGGCCGGAGCATACATCGGGCAATATGGGTTGATCATTAATGATGGGGGGAATTTCAATCTGTATGGAAACAGTGCTCTCACCGGTCCGGTGTGAAACGTGGTCGTGCGTTCTTCATTTACGGTTCTAAGCCAGATGTACAAGATGACAAGCTTGGTCACAAATGCCACCAGCTTTAATTTGAATTACGGCGAGTTGTCTATTTGTCAGGCATCTATCTGACGGGACCGGGGGCCAGGGTCGATCTCAAGCAGTACGATCCAGGGCGGAAGTTCTTGGGCGTAGGCGTCACGCTCAACCGCGCCTTGGACGTCACCCTTCATACACTAGATCTACGCGGCATTTGATTGGATCGACGACCGTCTACTGTGGTTAGATCCGCCTTTCCATAATCTTCATCGCGTGGACGAGCCATCCATTCGTGCAGTTCCATCAGTCAGAATTCATATCCATGATATCACAATCCACAACCGCGGTGTCTGATGGGTTTGAATGGGTGATTGCATATCTTTGCTGATAGCACTGTCCACTATATGTCTGACTGTATTTATGTCTTTTTACAGTACTTGATTGTGTACATGAGTCTGACACAGTTGGCAAAACATTCATGGGGTGAATCTGTATGCTGTTCATTTATAATGTATATGTACTGGCGGAGGGCTTATGGATGTTGCTTGGTGGGCAGTCCCAGGATGGTGGGTGGTAGTTGATATGGCTGTACTCAACTGGAAATTGTTAATGCTGTGACATTTTCTTGTTACCCAGTGGCTGCAATTTTGCCTCCCCCAACCACATTGCATTTATACTGACAATAGCTTCAATCCTTCGTTTATTCCACATGTCATCTTTACATGTTGTCATCCTCTCCCAACCGACAATGCCGACATGTGGTTGGGTGCAGTGCTTGTCTGTCACAATCAAATCCGGATATGGTACTGTCCGGATATGGGGAGAACACAGAAGTTCGAGGCTCCAGGTTTACGCTTGATTATTTGATGATCTCTCTATGTGGCCATCATGTTGCCCAGTGGCGGATGAGGTGTGAGGCACATGGTGATGTGGTGAATTTGGGTCCATGATGCTAATGCTATTACCGAGTTGATCACCCATGCAACTGTATCCTCCAGAGCTCATGGCACGTGACGGGTTCCGAATCCCTGCCCAAACTCTTCCAGGGCGGTATAAAATGGACACCAAAATGATCTTGCAAGCCCGTTGAATTGAATTAAGTGAAACCCAGTGATCGGTGATGGTGTATTTCATATTTGCTATCATCGCCGTGACGGGAGCATGCGAAGAGGTGTTTGTTTGTATGGACATGTGGTTGATAGACGACGTGCCAATGTATATTGCTGACCGTATGTGATTTTTGGTTGTGGGTGTGTTGATTGTGCCTATGTTATTTATTTATAGGTGGAATGATTACATGTTTGTGCATTTGCATTGCAACATGCGGTTTACGGATGAATTAGTTGGAATTGTACTTTTGTTTTCTGTCCGGATTGCATTCACATCCGCAGTTTGATCTTTGATTACACTGGCTGTTAATGTGTACGCTCTTTGAGCACCTTCCAGTGATTATTTTATGATTATCCTCATTCACTTTTGGTTCAATGTGTGAGCAAACAACTACGTGTTTTGGGTCCAACTGCTTGGACTGTGTAAGGTGACTAAGGGGTGAAGGGGATTGAGAGTGAGCCTGAATCACATCAAACAAATCACTGTGCATGGCCAACCACATGAGCTTCCAGACGCAGCCTCCGGGGGCGCCGTCCAGCGGCCTGGAACCACTGGCTGACTGGAACCCGTTGCACTCCATAAGCGGAGGAACGTCAGCCGCTGTATCTTGAGCTGTGTATGACGTCATCCAGGACCTCGTCCTTCAAGCTCGTGGCATCCAGCACGCTGACGCTTGTGGGTGGCGACTTAGCGTGGAAGCTGTGATGATCATTTTGCATAGGAGCGGTCTCCATTTGGGTATCCACCGTACCCGAGCTACGCCTTCGCGCGCTACTGCTGCTCAACGCGTGCTTGTCGCGAGATGTGAAGTTTTTGAGACGACTGGATGGTTGGTTGGTGTATTGCCCGTGTTCCAGCGGATTCGACTTACAGTAGATATGACGCTTGGGTGGAAGTCGGATCCTGGAATTATGATTGACACTAACCGGTGATCAAGGACGAGACGGTAGAGGTTGATAAAATTAATAGTATTTGCTGGTTGCTTACTATGGCGAACTACAGCAATGGCCCCGATTCAGGTGGGGGTTTTGATGCATAACGTCGTTATCGAATTATCTGTATCTTTGGATTGGTCCACACTTGCAACTCCGGTTCGAGTTAACCGGGCTTCGCTCTGCTGGACATGGTGAGTTTGCTACTTGTATTAACGGCTCCATCGTCAAAGCACGGTGATTCTACTTGAGCTTGACTTTCGGAATATATATGTCTGCACCTCCTTCGGCTGGCCAAGATTGCTCGGATGGCAAATACGTATTTCGAACGGCTGTCGAAAGCAGCGGGCGATGGCTTGGTTCATTACGAGAGAGACACAGTAGGATGTGTAGTTCCATGGTGATGGGGAGTGATGGACGGCTCATCTCTTTTGATGAGACATAAGACGGTACCTAAGTAGACAAC
>CAWHFX010000002.1:0-978880 GCA_963828715.1 uncultured beta proteobacterium
CCAGCAGCGGTGCCCATCGCCTACGCGCACGGGTAGACGGGTCCGGTTGCAGCCCCATGCAACCCAGCCATTTGGCGTAATCCGGATGCGTTACTGCGCCTTCAATCGAACTTGATGTTCGCCTCTCGCGCCACCTTGCCCCATTTCGCCGTTTCGGCCTTGAGGAACTCGACGAACTCGTCCGGCGGGCTCATCACGTATTCGTTGCCGGCCCTCGCCAGCTTCTCCCTCGTGTCGGGCGCACCGAGCGCCTTCGTCGTCTCCGCGTAGATGCGGCGCACCAGCTCGGGCGACATGCCGGCAGGACCGTAGTAGCCATACCAGCCGATGGCGCTGTATCCGGGCAATCCCGATTCGGCGATCGTCGGCACGTTCGGAAGTCCGGGATAGCGGTGGGTGCCTGTCACCCCGATCGCCCGCATGCGCCCGCTCTCCACGTGAGCGACGAGGCCGATCGTCGCGCCGAACGCAAGATCGATCTCTCCGCTCAGAACCGCTGTCGCCGCCGGTTGCGCACCCTTGTACGGCACGTGCGTCCACTTTATTCCGGCGAGCAACTGGAACAACTCACCCGCGAGATGCGGGCCGCCTCCGGTGCCTGAAGAGCCGTACGTGAGCTGACCGGGACGCGCTTTCGCGAGCGCGATGAGCTCCCTCGCATTCCGGGCCGGAACGGCGGGATGTGCCCCGAGAATGAACTGCACGGAAGCGAGCTGCGAGATGTGTGTGAAATCGCGGAACGGATCGTAGGGAAGCTTGCGTCCCGCCGCCGGGTTGATCGCAAATTCCGTGGCTGAGGCAAGCAGCATGTGCCCGTCAGGCGCGGCACGCGCAACGATTTCAGAGCCTACGACGCCGGCCGCGCCGGGACGATTCTCGACGACGAACGTGCCGCCCAACTGCTCCGTGAGCTTCTGCGCGAGCACACGCGCGACCGTGTCGATGCCGCCGCCCGGCGTGTACGGCACGACGATCCGGACCGGCCTGGCGGGCCAGGTCTGCGCAACAGCGGATGCAGCAGCGGCGCATGAGATGGCGAACACGACGGCGCGGACAGTAGCGGACATCCTTTCTCCTCGGGGGTTCGTTCGCGAAGCGTTGGCGCTTTGCTGTTGCGCGCAGCGCAGCGCCATTGCACTTCGCTCTTCTTGGTTGTAGCGCGAACATGAACATGCATAATACAGGCGCCGAACTGTCGCGACTTCTCGAGCGACTTTCGACGGCGGCGCGCTCGCGCTCGCCACGTCCCACTACAAGGAGGCTCCATGGCGAAAGGATACTGGATCAACGTGTTCCGAAAAATCAACGACCCCAAGAAGGTCGATGCATACCGCGAGCTCGCGGGGCCTTACATGAATTCGATCGGCGCGAAATTTCTCGTGCGCGGAGATCCGGTTCAGACCTACGAGAACGGCCTCAAGGAGCGCGTCGTGATCATCGAGTTTCCGAGCGTGGAAGCGGCGATCAAAGCGCATGACAGCCCTCAATACCAGGCCGCGCTCAAGGCACTCGGCGACGGCGCGGACCGCGATCTGCGGATCGTGCCGGGATTGGAGTGACAAGAGTCGTCATTCTGGAGCGGGGGCGCGTGAAAGCTTACGTTCGATGCTGGAGCGCACCGCCTCGCGGCCGTCCAGAATGACGACGCCCGAGAACGCGCGCGTCCGCGACACATCTTCGTTTCGTCATCCGGCGTGAGGCCGTAATCGATGCTCGAGCTGTTCGTCCTTCGAGACAGCCCCTGCCGGCTTCCTTTCAACGGACAGCCTTGGTCATTGCGAGAACGCCGTGACGAAGCAATCTCGGAACGTCCGGATGACGTGCGCCACGAGATCGCCACGTCGCTTTTGCTCCTCGCGATGATCTGTCCTTTTGACGTCGTCGCGCCCGGCACGGGCGTTCTGCGCTCAGGGCGAACGGCAAACTGTTCGTGCTGAGAGCGCAAGCGTCTCGAAGCACCCACGGGAAACGGTTCGTGCTTAGGAGGGCGAGCATCTCGAAGCGGCGAACGGCAAACTGTTCGTGCTGAGGAGCGCAAGCGTCTCGAAGCACGAACGTCATCAAAACGGATCGATCTTCAGCAGCTTCGCCGCCGTCCCGCCCAGCATCGCGATCAGTTCCTCGTCCGTGAACCCCGGCGTGTTGAGAATGTGATCGACCGGATTCGGATGCCACGGGATCGGGTGGTCGGTCCCGACCACCAGGCGGTCGCTTCCCACTTCCGCCGCCAGGTGCCGCAGCATTTCGGGCGTGAACACGAGCGTGTCGAAGTACATGTCGCGCAGATATTCGGTCGGCCGTTTCCTGAGCTTTATGTTGGGATCGCAGTCGCCCGGCCCGACACGGCAGGCGTGGTCGGAACGCGGCGCGTACGACGGCAGGTAACCGCCGCCGTGCGCGGCGCAGATCTTGAGGCCCGGAAAGCGGTCCATCGTACCTTCGAAAATCAGGTGCGACAGGCAGATCGTCGTGTCGAGCGGATTGCCGATCGTGTTCGACAGCCAGCCGTTTCCTTTGAAGCGCTTCGCAAGCTCCGGCGTGCTCTGGGGGTGGATGAAGACGAGGATGCCGAGCTCCTCGCACTTGCGCCAGAATGGATGGAACTTGGGGTCCGCGAACTCGTCGCCCGCGCAGCTTGCACCAACCGCCGCGCCGCGTAAGCCCAGCTTCTTCACGGCGTGTTCGAGTTGCTCGGCGGCAAGTTCCGGAAACTGCAGCGCGACCGAGGCAAACGCGACGATGCGCTCGGGATAGGTCGCGCAGTATTCGGCCAGGCGCTCGTTGTTGATGCGGACGATCTCCGCTGCCTTGTCGCGATCCGCTGTGTACCAATACGGATTGATGCTGAGTGCTTCGACGTCGATGCCCTGCTCGTCCATTTCGCGCAGGCGGCGCTCGCCCACTTCGGCGATACCGGGACCGCGCTGGCTCTCCGCCTTCAGTCCCATCATTGCGCAGCGTCTCGGGAATGACGCAATGACAATGCACGTCGATGGTCTTCACGCGCTTGCCCTTGATTGCGACTTCACGGCGGCGCGGCGCGGCCGATGCGCGGCCCCCACTGGTCGGCGTCACGGCGGCCGCCTCGATTCGAGACTCGGCAGCGGCCATCATCTCGCATCCGGTGAAAAGGATCGGGGCGGGTGAGCTCGCGGGTGTTTGATGTCCTGTGGTGTGTGGGTTGCATTCGATCTCCTTGGTAGTCTTGACTGGTCATTCTGATTCGTCACTCGTGATCGCGGTCGACTGCTTCACCTGCATTCCTTCAGTTCACTTTCCAGCGGCAGCCTGACGGCCTTTCCAGTCTGCGCGGCGCGCACGATCGCGATCGTCGTTTCGAGATTGATGCGCGCCTGCTCGGGTGTGGTATGCACGGTCGGGCGACCCGTCACGAGCGAATCGATCCACGCGCGGGTTTCGTTCGCGATCGATCCCCAGAAATCGCCCACCGCCCAGTCGCCGCCGCTGTTCGCGCCGAGGAAGGCCATGTTGACGCGATGATCGGGCAGGTAACCGGCGGGAAAGCCCTTGTCGGTATAGAGCATGTGATCGCGATGATCGTCGTCGATGATCATCGTGCCGTCGCGCCCGAGCAGCTCGACGCGGTCCGACTGCCCCATGGCAGGCCAATCGGCGGGCAGGATGTAGCTCACGCCCAGACTGAATGCGGCACCATCGGCAAACGTGATGATCGCCCACGTCACGTCGTCCGCATCGTAACCCTTGCTGGTAAAGATCCCGCGCTGGCCGCGCGCGACCACCTCGACCGGCCGGTTGCCTTCCAGAAACCAGCACACGAGATCCACGTAGTACGTGAGCACGTCCAGCACCGGCGTTGCGTGCGGATCGCGCTGAAGAATATTGAGAGCGACGGCGCGACCGTTATAGACGCGCGCGATGCCACCGACGATCGTGCCGAGGCGGTCCTGCATCATCTGTTCCTTCGCGCGCAGGAAGCACTCCTTGTAGCGCCGGCTGTAGGCGATGCGCAGGTCGCCGCGCGTGCGTCTCACGGTTTCGAGCATGTCGTCGGCGTCGCGCAGCGTGAGCGCGAGGGGTTTTTCAACGAGCACCGGCTTGCCGAGCTCGAGCGCTCTTCGCACCGGCGTGGAATGCTCGCCTTCGGGCGTCGAAACGATCACCGCAGTGACTTCCGGACGCTCGATCACCTCGACGTTGTCGGCCGAGTGAAAATCCGCGTGGCGTCTGATCCGCGACACTCGCGCGCCGCGCTGCGCGTCGAGATCGGATACGGCGAGGTAGTGCACGGCCGGATGCTTCGACGCGAGCCGCGCGCGCAGACTTCCGATGCGGCCGGAACCGATCACGGCAATTCCCACCTGTGTTGCTTTATTCATCCCTCCTCGTTTCCCCTCACCCTATTGCACGTCTTCGACCGTCTCTCGCTCCACGTCCCCATCACCGACGCGCTCGTCACCTCACCCTCGCCACCTCGTCACCGTCACCCATCACCCGTCACGCGCGTCACATCACGCGTCACGTCACTCGTCACCCCTCACCCGTCACTGCTCTTCGGTCAGTCATCGCCCGCACTCTTCGTCCACGTTCCCTGGCCGCCATCGTCCGCGCGCTGCATCGCACGCAGTCCGATCTGCGCCGTGATCATGCCGGTCATCGGCAGCACGCAGCAGATCGCATCCAGCACGTTGCGCCGGGTCATGCCGTAATCGTACGCGCGAAGGATGTGCTCGGTGGCAAGCTCCACTTCGCCCCGCGCGCACAATCCGGCGATTGCAATCAGCTCGCGCGGTCCCGGGCCGAGGATGGTTTCCTCCTGGCCATCGGCGAGCAGACAATGATCGTAGAAAGCCGATGCACGCCGGACGAGCTCGGGATCGATTTCCGCTGCATAGCGCCACTCCGGCATTTCCGCCATGCTCTCGCGCCCTTTGCCGGCGCGCGTCCGGCCGATGCGCATCTCCGGAAAGGGCGTGAGCTCTTTCGGCTCACCGCCGTCCGGCGCCTGACCGTACGGATAAAGCGGATTGTTCGCTTCCATGATCGCCAGCGAAACGAACGTGAGGCTCGCCCAGCCGACGACGACGGCATAGGCACTCGCGCCTTCGAGGATCGCCTTGTTCGTCAGCCCGAGCCGATAGGCGCGCCGGATGTGATTCGGCGCATGCCGCAGGTCGCCCTTCGCCGCGAGCGCAGGGATCGCAATGAGCTCGCTCATGGGCGCCGAGAGACGGTCCGCGTCCTCGGTCTGCCCGTGATACTGGTGCAGGTAGCTCACCGTCTCGTTGACGAGGTGATACGTTTTCGGAAGCGCCTGTGCGACCGGCTTCCACTCCGGAAAGATGTCGCCGCGTGCTTTCGTCGCGCGCGCAAGGATCGCTTCTGGGGTGAGGTCATCGGGTGCATTCGCCACGGACGGAAGCTCCTTCTTCGAGATGCTCATACTCGAGGGGGCTCGATTATCGGGCCGACCTGCGCGCCGCTGCAACGCCGGGAAAGGCGTTTGCATGCGCAGTGATGCTCGCTCGCGGCGCTGTTACCATAGCACCGCCGCTGATACCGAGCCGCCGCTCGTCTATTGAATGCGGGCATCGGAGACTTCTTGGACAACGCCGAGGTGAAACCGTGAAACGTTTACGCAAATCGGCCGGCGTCCTCTTCTTCACCCTGGCCATCTTTGCATCCGCGCATGCCGCAGAGCAGGCCTTCCCGTCGAAAGTCGTGCGCATCCTGGTCGGCGCGCCGCCGGGCGGCAGCAACGACATCTTCGCGCGCGCCATCGCACAGCGGATCACGCCGTCGCTGGGCCATCAGGTGATCGTCGACAACCGACCCGGCGCGAATCAGTTGATCGCGGCCGACCTTGACCGCGAAGGCACCGCCCGACGGCCACACGCTGTACGTCACGACGACTTCTTTCGCGGCCGGCGTTGCGATCCAGCCGAAGCAGCCGTTCGATCCGGTGAACGATCTGACGGGTGTCACCAAGATCGCAGACGGACCGATGGCGCTGGTCGTGCATCCGTCGCTTCCGGCGAAGACGGCGAAGGACCTCGTCGCTATAGCACGTGCGAAACCGGGTCAGCTCAACTACACGTCTTCCGGTGTGGGCAGCATCAATCACATGGCGATGGAAGTGTTCAAGTCGCAGGCGAAGATCGATATCGTCCACATCCCGCACAAGGGGATGTCGCCCGCGCTGACCGATCTCATGGCAGGCAACGTGCAGGTGCTGATCGTGAGCCTGCCTTCGGTGACGGGGCAGATGAAGTCGGGACGGCTGCGCGCGCTCGGCGTCACCAGCGCCAAACGCACGAGCTACATGCCCGAGTTACCGACGATTGCCGAAAGCGGCCTCCCCGGCTACGAGAGCTCGTTGTGGTGGGGCATGTTCGCGCCCGCCAAAACGCCGAAGCCGGTCATCGACAGATTGAACGCCGAGGTCCACAAGGCGATCGCGAGCCCGGAAATGAAGAAGCTTTACGTCGAGTTCGGAGCCGAGCCCGCGCCCACGACACCGGAAGCGTTCTCTGCCATGGTCAAGACCGAAATCGCCAAGTGGGCGAAGGTGGTGAAGGATGCGAATATCAAGCCCGAGTGACGGGTGATAACGTTCGTGCCAGGAACGCAAGTGTCTGAAGCGGAACGACGTCTGACAGTTCGAGACGGCATCTGTCGTCTCCTCACTGCGATCGGGGCGGGCATCAGGAACGGTGACGGCATGACGCTCGCCCAACGAGACTACCAGCCGCAGGCCGACGGCACGCTGAACGACGTGCGCGTACTCGACCTCTCACGCCTGGTCGCGGGCAATACGCTGACACAGGTTCTCGGCGACTTCGGCGCAGAAGTGATCAAGGTCGAGCCCCCTGCCGGCGATACCCTGCGCGCATGGCAGACCAGAGGCGTGCAGACGAACTGGAAGATCTACGCGCGCAACAAGAAAAGCCTCTGCATCGAACTGCGCAAGCCGGAAGCGCGCGACCTTCTGCTGCGCCTCGTGCCGAGCGCACACGTCCTCGTGGAGAGCTTTCGCCCCGGCACGCTGGAGAAGATGGGGCTCGGTCCGGACCGGCTGCTGGAAGCGAACCCGAAGCTCGTCATCGTGCGGATTTCGGGATTCGGACAGGACGGCCCCTATCGCCGCCGGCCCGGGTTCGGCACGCTGGTCGAAGGCATGTCGGGCTTTGCCTCGTTCAACGGCTTCGCCGATCGCGAGCCGGTGCTGCCGCCGATGTATCTCGCCGACACGATCGCCGGTCTGTACGGCTCGACCGCAGTCATGATTGCGTTACGCGAAGTCGAGCACAACGGCGGGCGCGGTCAGGTAATCGACCTTCCGCTGCTCGATCCCTTGTTCGCGGTGCTCGGCCCGCAGGCGGCCAACTACCGCCTGACCGGCAGGGTAAAGCCGCGCACGGGCAGCCGATCGACGAACGCGGGTCCGCGCAACGTGTATCGATGCAAAGACGGGCGTTACGTGTGCCTCTCGGCATCCACGCAGAAGATGGCGGAACGCGTTTTCGCATCGATCGGGCGCGCCGACCTGATCGACGATCCGCGCTACAGCACGAACGCCGCACGCGTTCAGCACGCTGCCGACCTCGATGCGATCATCGGCGCATTCGTGGCGGAGCGAACGCAGTCGGAAAACGTCGCGTTCTTCGAGCACGCCGAAGTGACGATCGGCCCGATCTACGATATCTCGCAGATCCTCGAAGATCCGCATGTGGTCGAGCGCGAGCTCGTCGCCGATTATCCCGACCATGACATGGATGCGTTTCCCATGCACCATGTCGTGCCCCGGCTCTCCGGGACGCCGGCCTCCATCCGCACACCGGCGCCGCAGCTGGGCGAGCACAATCGCATCCTGCTGTCGGAGCTCGGCATCGACGATAGCGCTTATGATGCGCTCGTCGCTGCCGGCGCCGTTTGTGAAGCAGGCAGCGGGCAACCTGCGCCCGAAGAATAACGCTTCGACTTTTCTGGAGTCATCATGGAAATCCCGCGTCTCAACGGAATCATCAGGCAACTCGAACAGGGCAAGAATGTCTTCGTGAGCTTCGCGCCCGCCGACACCAATTACGCGGCGATTGCGGCGACCGAAGGCTACGACGGGCTCGTGTTCGAGATGGAGCACGGCGCGTACGACATCGCGACGCTGCGCCATTGCCTGCAGTACCTGCTCAACCGGAGGCAGATCATCGAGTCGAAGAGTCTTGCGCCCGCCGTCACGCCGATGGTGCGCATTCCGCCGAATGGCAGCGAGATGAATCAGTGGGTCGCGAAACAGGTGCTCGACAGCGGGGTCTACGGCATCGTGTGGCCGCACGTGAGCACCGTCCAGGAAGCGCGCAGTGCCGTCGCGTCATGTCGCTACGCGCGTCCGGAAGGCGCGCCGCGCTTCGAGCCGCGCGGTCAGCGCGGCGATGCACCTGCCTATGCGGCGCGTTACTGGGGTCTCACGCAGCCGGAATACTACGAACGCGCCGACGTGTGGCCGCTCGACCCGAAGGGCGAGATCGTGTGCGCGATCATGTGCGAGGACGTCGTCGGCATCAAGAACCTGCCGAGGATACTGAAGGAGGTGCCGGGGATCGGTGCCGTGATCATCGGCGAGGGCGATCTCTCACAAAATCTCGGCTTCCCGCGCCAGTACAGTCATCCGACCGTGGCGGCGGCCATCGGCGAGATCCTGCAGATCTGTAAGGAGAACAACGTCGCGTGCGGACACCCGCACGTCGAGAAAGACAACGTGGAAGCCGTCGTGAAGCAGGGCTTCCGGTGGCTCATGCCGAGACCCGAGCGCACGAATCAGACGCTCGCCACGGCACGGAAGCTCTCGTCGCAGGTTTCGTAAGAAAGCGATCGTGCCTGAGGACGTGTTACGCGACCCGAAAGCCGGCCCATCAATTGCACTGGAGGCGGTATGACGCGTTCCGACCTTCTTCTCTTCCTGCGCACCGTCATGGCTACGGTGCTGCTGGCGACGGCGACGATTGCCGACGCGACGTTGTATAGGTGGGTGGATGACAGAGGGCACGTAACTTATTCCAACGTCCCGCCACCGCCCGGTGCACGAGTCGTCGAGATCGTAACGATGGAAGAAGATCGGGCGCCCACCGCCAGCGAATTGCGTACGCGCCAGATTCTGGAAGAGGCGGAACGCGAGCGCAGGTCTCTGGAACCCGGTGACCCCGCGGCGCTGGCGCTGGGGGCGTACTCCAACGACAGCGTGCAGACCGCGCCCGACGGTTCGTTGTTTTCGGGTGCAGGCGATGGCAACGGCGCGCGGAAAAGACCAAGTGCAGCGCCACGTGACCCGTGCCTCGTGAGCGCGGATCCTCGCTGTTACGAGCTCAACGCCCGCAGCTACGATCCGTATGAGGGCTACGTAGCGACTCCGACCGACGCGACATCGTCCGCCCTCGGCACCACTATCGACTCAGGCGCACCGCGGGAGGTCGCAAGCACGGTCGAAGCGCCGCCGCGGAACCCCCGCCCGGCACTCGTCGTGCCGCGGCTCAGCGGACTGCCGCCGGGCACACCGGTGCAACCACTGACTCACGCGAGCAGCCGTCCACGCGAGTCGCGCGACTGACGGCTACGTGACGCAGCCGGCTCGCCGCAGCTCCGCAATTTCTCCTCCGGAATACCCGGCCAACTTCAGCACCTCGTCCGTGTGCTCTCCCAGCTGCGGCGGCGGCGCATCGACCGCTGCGCCGTCGTGCGCGAACTTGAATGCGGTGAGCGGTACGGTTACCGGCTTTCCTACGCCGGGCACGTTCTCGTGGCGGTGGAGCAGCCCGCGGTGCTCGAGTTGCGGGTCACCGAGCGCCTCATGCAGTTCGCGAACCCGCGTTGCCGGCACGTGCTTCGACTGGAGGTAGTCCTCCCACTCCTGCGCGGTCTTCTCTTTGAGTTTGCGGGCGATCATCGACTGCTTTTCGTCGTAACGCGCGTAACGCTCATCGAGGCTGCAGCGCTCGGCTTCCCCGGGCTCCCCGATCGCCGCGTAGAAACGCCGGTGCTGGCGCTTGTTCGACGCGGCCAGTTGCAAAAGGCCGTCGCTCGCCTGGTGCATGGAGGACTCCGGGAAGCGCATACGATTGCCGGCGCGCTTGCCTTTGTGCCCTGAATGGAAGTAGTCGACCACCTGTGACGACTGGAGTATCAGTGCAACGTCCAGCATCGCCATGTCGATGTACTGGCCCTTCCCGGTGCGCAGCGTCTGATAGAGCGCGGCTGAAATCGCGAACGCGCCCGTTGTCCCGGTTGCATAGTCGATGACCGGCGCCCCCGTTTTGATCGGACCGCTCGTTTCCGTTCCCGTGGCCGCGGTGATTCCCGATGTCGCCTGGATTGCGTGGTCGTATGCCGTCTGACTGCCGCGAGGGCCATCCTGGCCGAAGGCCGTCATGGACGCGTAGACGAGCTTCGGATTCAGGCGCGACAACGCCTCGTAGCCCAGCCCCAGCGCCTTGAAGGCGCCCGGCCGGTAGTTCTCGACGAGCACGTCGGCCCAGTCCGTCGCAAGCCGCTTCAGCGCCTCGCGCCCACCTTCCGTCTTCAGGTTGAGCGCGATCGAGCGCTTGTTCGAGCCCTGTGTGAGAAACCCGGTGCCCATGCGCGCCTTGTTGAGCGTCATGTCGCTGCCGCTCTCACGGCTCTGATCGGGTTCGTTCGGGTCCTCGACCTTGATGACATCGGCGCCGAGCAAAGCAAGCTGATACGCCGCGAACGGGCCGGCGAGCACGTGCGTGCAGTCGAGGATTTTCACGCCTTCGAAGGGTCGCATCCAGCAATCTCCAGTGGGACGGTCGCAGTCGCGCGATTTCGGGGTCGCGCGATTTGACTGAGGTCAAAAGAACCCGCCGCGCGCCCCGTGGGATGGGCACGAGCGGCCTAAGCTTGCCGTGTCAAGCGGCTGCGCTCGCACGAGCGCTCGACAGAGAGTATGCCCGAACACCATCGGCACCCGGAAGCCAGCGCCACGCGCATGCCGCGTGAAGGGCGCCGCACGGCTGCGCTCGTCGTTATCTGCCAGGTTTTCCATTTCCTGACCTTCAGCGGGATCGCGCTCCTGCTGCCGCTCATACGTGAAGACCTGAGTCTCACGTTCGCGGAGGCCGGAATGCTTTCCGCGGCAGCCACGGTGAGCTACGCCCTCGCCCAGTTTCCAGCCGGCTACATGGCCGACCGCTTCGGGCCGAAGCGTCTGTTCTTTATCGGCCTCGTCGGGTGGTCGGCGCTCTGCATCACGCTCGCGCTGACACACTGGCTCTGGCTCGCGGTCATCAATCAATTCTTCGCCGGCCTGTTTCGGGCGCTGCTCTTCGCCCCGGGCGTGACGCTGCTTGCATCGTGGTTTCCACCCGACCGGCGCGCGACCGCGATGAGCCTCTTTCCAGCCGGCACGCTGATCGGCACGATGGTGGTCGCACTGGTCGCGCCGTTTGGCGTGGATCTGTTCGGCTGGCGACTCACGTTCATTCTGTTCGCCGTGCTCGGCATCGCGGCCGCTGTCGCTTTCCGTAAATACGGACGCGAAAAGCCGCGGGAGGGCCCGATGGAGCAGGTACGGCTGCGCGAGGCGATACGTGTGTTCCGACATCCCATCATGTGGGTGTGCAGCGCGCTGCAGTTCGTTCGGTTCACGGTCGGGACCGCGTTCATCGTGTGGCTGCCGTCGCTGCTGAATACGGACCGCGGACTGACGCTGCAGGCAGCGGGCTTGGTCGTCGCCATGGCTGCCGCATGCTCGGCGCCGGCAAACTGGCTGGGCGGCTACGTATCGGACCGTCTGAAGAACCCGCCCCTCGTCATCGGCATCTCTCTCGCCGTGCTCGCCTGCACTTGCACGCTCATCGTCACCGTGCAGCCCTTGTGGCTACTGCTGGCGGTCGTCGCAGTGAATGCGATATTCGTGCAGTTCTATTTCGGTCCGCTGTTCCTGGTTCCGGTGGAAGTGCTCGGCCAGCGCATGGCGGGTTCCGCGACCGGTTTCGCGAATCTCTTCGCCAATATCGGTGCGTTCGTCTCCGCACTCGGACTCGGCCTGGTGAAGGACAAGGCGGGCAGCTTTACCGCGGGTTTTCTCGGGCTTGCTGTCCTATGTGTCATCGGCGTCGGATTGAGCTTCGTCCTCGCACGAGTACGGCGTGACGCCGTCGACGGGCCACGTCACATGGACAGAGTGTTGCGGCCGCTCGTGGGTAAAGCATAGGGGCCGCATTCGGCGCACGGTCGCGCTTCAGTCCGCTTTCAATGGCGCAAAACCGAAGTTCGTGATCACGACTTCCACCGGCTGGCCGTTGGTGGGCCCCGGCGGTTTCGCCAGATTATTGAGCCACAGATTGAAGTGGATCCGCTCACGCCCGGGCACTGTGACGTAACGTGCGGCGGCGGGGTCGTGTGTGTAGGTGTATTCATGCGCGACCGCGCTCGCAGGAAAGTCCATCGCCGAGTAGTGTCCCCTCACGGTGATGAAGCGCAGCGATTCAGGCTTCCAGATCAGGATGCGCGTCAAACGTGCATCGCCGCTCAGATCCGGCAGATGGAAGCGGTGTTCGTTCGCCGGCCCGAATTTATAGGGATGCTTTATGTTCTGCGTATTCGGAATGCCGGGCTGACCCCAGCGCGAATCCTCGCCGATGTCGATCTCCCGATTGTGGGAGCCATCGGGCGCTTCTTCGTCACCGTAATCGTCCCAGGTGAAACCGCCCCCGAAGACGACGTTCACGTCGAGGATGTCGGTGCGGCTGTTGATCTGATAGGAGTACGTGCCATAACCGAGATGCGGCCCGAGCAGCGTCACCTCCGAACCCCACCATTGACCATCGCGCAGTTTGAGCGTGAGATGCAGGCCGGCGCTATCGACCCACACATCCGGGTCGAGGCTCGAAAAGCGGTTCGCCTCCGGCCCTGACGGCAACGGCGAGTCCCTGACGGACCAGGTGCGACCGGCGAATTCCACCGTGCGCCCATAGCGCTCCTTCACATCATGCGCAAACGCATCCAGCGCGGCGGGAACGCGATAGTTTCCCGGCGGCAGTGGCGCTGGAACATTGAAGCCTTTCGGCACCAGCCACGCAGCGTAGATCGTGGCCCGCGTGTCCATTCCGCCGGTGTCCACGTTCGCGCTCCAGGTTCCATCGGGATTGATCGCGACCGTAGGCGCGTCGCCGGTCGGTTTGGCGAACCAGCCGACACCCGGAACGAGGATGAACGACGCCACACGATATTGCGATGGATCCACGTCGGAGACCGTGCCCTGCATCGAGCCGGAAACACCGAAGGGCGGCAGACTCGTGATCGCAATGGTCGGGGCGCCAAGCGCGTCCGGAGCAAGGAGTGCACTGCAGAGCAGAGCAACCACGAGACTCGACGCGGGCCAACAGCGCCAACTCATCCTACGTTCCATGAGTCGTGACATACACTCGGGCATTCATCGAAACACACGATATGCGGACACTCATCCTTCTGCTCGCCTTGATAGCCGGCGGCGCCCATGCACAGCAGAAGCCGGAGGATCGAGCGGGCGCCTATCCGAACCGGCCGGTGCGCATCGTCGTGATGGTTCCGGCCGGCGGCAGCGTGGACAGTGTAACGCGCGCGATGGCATACCCGATGAGCCAGCATATCGGAGTGAGCATCGTCGTCGATAATCGCGCGGGTGGCACCGGAACGATCGCGCTGAACATCCTCAGGCAGTCTGCTCCGGACGGCTATACCCTCCTCAGCGCGGGCAACACCATCATCGTGACCGGCGTACTCGGCAAGGTACCGTTCGACCTCACGACGGCACTGGAACCCGTCGTGCAGATGACGTCGGGCGCATACGTCGTAACCGTCAACGCCGCCCTGCCGGTCTCGTCACTGAAAGAGCTCGCCACTTACGCGAAGAGCAAACCGAACGCGCTCAGCTACGGCTCACCCGGCATCGGCTCCATCATTCATCTCGGGACGGAGCAACTTGCCCAGGCTCTCGGCGGCTTGCGTATCGTGCATGTGCCCTACAAGGGAAACAGCTTCGCGATCGTCGACCTGCTCGCCGGCCGTATCGAGCTGCTGCTCGCGGCAGCCGGCGTCGCGAACCACATCAAGAGCGGTAAATTGAAAGCGCTCGCGGTGACGAGCCGTCATCGCATGCAGGCTTTTCCGGATCTGCCAACGCTCGCGGAAGCGGGTGTGCAGAACGTGGTACTCGAGAATGCCTACGGCCTCTACGCGCCCGCGGGTGTGCCTCGCACCGTCGTGAGTACGCTCAATCGCGAAGTCACGCTCGCCATGAATTCACCGGAAGTGCGGGACAAGATTTCTGCGGACGGTGCGGAGCCGACAGCTGCCCCACGCCGCTTCGGAATTCAAAGCGTCGTTCATCGCCCAGTATCAGCAGTGGAAACGATTCATAAAGACGTCCAACATCGCGCTCGAGTGACGCTGAACCGCCCCCAAAGGAAGAACCTCGCTGCTGTCGAGACAGGGAAGCGAGTCGCTGCCGCGGAGCACTGACGCACGGAGGAGAAATGGTAACCCGACATCGCATTTCACGACTGCTCGGCGCATGCACGGCCGCGCTTCTCTTCGCCTTTGCCAGTGTCGCGGTACTCGCGCAGGCGAAGTACCCCAATCGGCCGATCCGCGTCCTCACGCCGTTCTCGGCCGGCGGCGGCTCGGATATTCTCGCGCGCCTGATCGGCCCTCAAATCACGGACGCATGGGGACAACCCGTGATCGTGGACAATCGTCCCGGCGGTGGCGGAACGCTCGGCGCAGGCATTGCCGCGCGCGCAGAGCCCGACGGCTATACGCTCATCATCGTGTCCGGCACGTACGGCGCGAACGGGGCGCTGTATAAAGTGCCCTACGACACCGTGAACGACATCCAGCCCATCATCCTCATCGGGACGACCCCACTGGTCTTCATGGTGCACCCGTCACTACCCGTGAAGACCGTCGCCGAATTCATCAGCTACGCCAGGGCGAACCCCGGCAAGTTGAGCTTCGGCACGGCGGGCGTCGGTGACCTCGGCCACCTCGCGGGCGAGCTCTTCAAGCAGCACACGAAGATCAGCATGACGCAGGTGCCGTACAAGGGCAGCGGGCCGCTCATGACCGCAATCGTGTCAGGCGAAGTCCAGGTGAGCGTGAACAGCGTCGTGCCCGCGATGCCGCATGTCAAGGCAGGCCGCGTGCGACCGATCGCGGTAACCACCCCACAGCGCTCGCGCGCGCTGCCGGACACGCCGACTCTCGCCGAAACCGTGCCGGGGTATGAAGTGATTCACTGGTATGGCATGTGGGGTCCCAAAGGGTTGCCACAGGACATCGTGAACCGCTGGAATGGCGAAGTCGCGCGCATCCTGAAGACGGACGCCATGCGGAAATGGTTCGAGCGCGAAGGCATGGAACCCGCGGGCGGACCGCCTCAGGAATTTCGCGACCGGCTGCGCGCGGACCTCGACAAATGGAAAAGGGTCGTGAAGGAAGCGCAGATCGTCGTCAACGAATGATCACAACGACAGGCGCGAAATCTTCACACCGTCGAGCTTCGCACCCGCATACAGTCCAAGGTTCGTCAGCGCAAACCCCACAACCGACTGCTTGGCGGTATTCGTGTCGATCGCACCGCTCGCACCCACGTTCGCAACAGACACTGTCGCATCCACACCCGCGGTCCAGCCATTGCTATTGCGGAAGCGGTCGAGCGCTTCCTGCGTCAGGAACATGAAAATGACGGCCTGCGATTGTGCACCGGCCTGCCACCCGATCGAGCCTCCGATCATCCGATAAAAGCCCGCGTCGCGGCCATGAATGCGCAATACCCCGTCACCATACTCGCCGCCCACAACAAAACCGCCTGAATACAGGCGCGGAAAAACAAGGACGCCATTCGCGCGCGCTGCAAGGGCTTTCGATTCGGGGGCGTTTCGATACAGGCGCGCGAGCGCCTCGTCTGCTCCGCTCTCGATGTCCTCCCGTTTCGCCGTCGCCCCTTTGGGTTCGTCGGGCCGCGTCGTCGTACAACCCGCAGCGAGCAGACCGGTCGAGCCGATCGCAGCCGCAGCCGTCATCAGAAACATCCGTCGCTTCATGTCCGTGCTCCTGTAGAACCCGCCACCAGCCATCAAACTACCCGGCCGCTCACGCGGGAAATAACGCGTTACCAGCGGCAGCAAAAAACGGGCCGCAACGGATTTGTCCAGGCTTCGCCCGCGGTGAACGAACGAATTCCGCTATTCCGATCGGTGACCACGCATCAGCGGCGCGATGCGTATATCGTGCCCGCTGGAGTCCCGAACGCTTTACCGCAGAGCGACGTATGCGCGCGCACGCGCAAGCTCGGATCTGGACGCGTCGCCGTACATTCCGAGCTCGATGACTTTCGCGTAGTCACTTCGTCGCCTTCTCGCGTTCGCCTGCAGCTTCGGCCGCGCGTGCCGCACCGTAGAAGCCGCGGAACCGATTCGGTTCGCGCAGATGCGACGCCTCGTACTCCTTTAGCGCCAATGCCGGCTGTTTCATTTCGAGCAGCATGTCCCCGAGCAACTCGCGTGCAGGAACGATGCGGCCGGGCGTGACGATGTGCTTTTCGTTCGTGTCTTCCAGATCGGCGGCCGCACGCATCAGCTTCAGCGCGTCATCCTGTTTGCCCTGCGTCGAGGCAATCCATCCCGCGACGGCGAGCCGCTGAATCTCGACTTCGGTCGCCCAGTACGTGTTCTTCGCGGTCAGAAGGGACTTGTGCAGCACGTCGAGCTCCGCTGCTTCCTTCTGGGCTGCATCCGCGTCACCGCTGCGGGCCGCTCCCAGCGCGCGCGCAAAAAGCGTGATTGCAGATATGTACGGGGAGTTCGATGGCCTCGACTGTAACTGCATGGCCTCTTTCCAGGCTCCGCGCTCGATGGCATAGCGTGCCGGCATGGCCGTAATCGAGTAGCCGCCGGCACTGGCCGTGGGATTGCTGTCTGCAACCTTCAGCGCCTCGTCGATCAGACGCTTGGCCTCACCGTCACGCGCCAGTTGGAGGTAGGCATACACCGCGTAATCGCTTGCGTGATACGCCTCGGGATTATCGCCGGCCTTTCTCGCGGCCGCCGCCGAACGCAGGTTGGTTGCGATCGACTCGTCCCAGGCCCCAACGCGCGTGAAGATGTGAGAAGGCATGTGCAGCGCGTGCGGCGCGTCCGGGGCGATGCTCGCATAACGCCGTGCAGCGGTGAGACCCTTCTGCGCAATGGGCGGCGCGTCGTAGCTGTGAATCAGGTAGTGCGCGACACCCGGGTGGTCGGGATATTTGACGAACATCTTCTCGAGAATCGCGGCGGCCTTGAGATACGCGGCATACGTCTGGTCAGCCTGGGATTGCGTTCCCGCGATATACAGCGCCGAGAATATCTGCGCTTCGTCGTCGTCCGGATAACGTGCTGCGAGCTCTTCGAATGCCTGCGCGCGCGATGCCTGCCGCGACCCTTCCGAGCGGCTCGAGAAGTCCTTGTAATACGCACCGACTGCCTCGATGTAGTCGCGCTCGCGTTGCGTTTTCGGCGGAACACGACGCCCCTCGTCGATCGCAGCCTGTGCGGACGCGGCCTGCTTCGCGTTCGGACCGGTGCCGGCGAGCGGATTCTGCATGAGTATCGCGGCGATGCCCCAGTTCGCGATCGTGCATTCCCGATCGTGTACCAGCACATCGCGGAACGTTTCTTCGGCCGCCCTGTACCAGAACGAGTGCAGCATCGCGACGGCAGCCTGCAGTTGCGACTGTACGTTCTCGCCGCACGAGTTGGCGAACTGAACGCGGCCGACCTGGCTTCTCTGTTCTTCGTCGTGCGGGTGTGCACGACCCGGTATGAACAGGAGGACAAATGCGAGAGCAAGACCGACTCTGCGTGCATTCATCTCGAACCCTCCCTGTGATGGAACCGCGGTCGCTGGCGACGTGGCGCGATCGAGCAAAAAGTCTGCGCCCGCGGCAGTCGGGCGTCAACGGCGCGATGTCGCGGCTGGATGTCGAGCGCAAAACCGCAGCGCTCATTCGTGCCAGCGGCATCATCCCGATGATCCTCGCCCAGTCGCTGAAGCGGCCCTGACGCTTAGCGCGAACCCGCACGCACCATCTCCCGCATTCGCGCGACAGCCGCGCCCGGGGAGTTGTAGATCGGCGTCGTGTTAACCGCCTGAACGGCAGGCACCGCACGCGACAGCGTGAACTGGGCCAGCACGATCGCGTCGCATCCGCTGATGTCGCGGGCGCGTTCCGCGACAAGCCGGTCATGCGCGGCCGCATCACCGGCAGCGAGAGCATCAAAGGCGTGATCGATGAGGTAGGGCACCAGATCGACTTTCTGTCCGCGCGCAGCCGCCATCTCTTCGATCTCCGCCGAGATGGACGGAATCGTCGGACCGACCGTCGCCATCACCGCGATGCGGCTGCCCGCATCGAGCGCCTTCTCGATCATCGCGTCGTTCGGCTTGAGAATCGGCACATCGGATTCGCGGATGCACGCGTCGATCACCTGGCGGAACGCAGAGCAGGTGAAGAGAATCCCATCGGCGCCGCGCCCGATCATGTGACGCGTGAGCATCCTGAATACGTCGTACATCTCGGGCACGACGCCGCCCGCCTCGCGCACCCACGCGAACAGGCTGTCGTCGAGCAGATTGCTCACGTGCGCGTCCGGCCAGTCGGCTGCAAAGGCGCGCACCGCGGCGTCCATCGCGTCCTTGTGAACGCTGAAGAGAAAGATATGAGGCGCTCGCGCCATGAATCAGTTGCTCCGGGGGCGCGAGGCGTCCCAGTTCTTCGGCAACACGATCTTCCGGCTCGTGGCATAACCCTGTTTGAAATTCTGACGCCAGACGATCGAGCGGTTACGGAGCGGATCGCCGGCGACCACGATCAGCCATTCACTTTCCGGCAAGAGCAGGGGCACCAGGCGCTCGGGATCGTCCGAGAGATGCCATTCCTTGGGCAGGAGCCCCTGTTCGACGAGACCCGTGAGCGTGGTACCCGGCGTGTGATGGTCGCCCAGCATCATGTGCCATTCGTAGTAGCGGGCGGTGACCGTGGCGTGCCTGCGGATGTGATCGGCAATGTCGCGTCTGGAGTACCCGGCCCGCGCCAGCAGGCCGGCGATCACCGGCGTCAGCGTCAGCACGTTCGACTCCACGTAGCCGCGTGAGCTCTGATACGGCTCGATCATGCGCTTCACCCAGTCGACGATCAGTTCGAGGTGACGTTCGGCGGACTCGCCCGCGCTGGTGAGGGGATCGCTGCCGGTGCGCACCGAGGTGATCGTCACCACATTGTCTTCGGCAGCGAAGCCGCGCGTCACGTGCAGCGGCTCCCATCCGAACTCCGCGCACGCTTCTTCGTTTTCGGCGACGACGGCCCTGAACATCTGTCCGAAGCTCGCCATATCCGTGGTGCCGGGCAGGAAGCGCGGCACGTTGCGCGCGAACAGGCGATAGAAGCGCCCGATGCTGGTGTTCGCCTGATTGCCCGGACGCAGCAGACCCTGTGCGCGATCGAACCCGAGCTGATTGCGAATCGGGCCGTTCAGAATGATCATCGCCTCCCATCCCGGCGTGCTGCCGCCGTGCTTGAGACCATACTCCGGGGCGGCCATGACTTCCACGATCGCGACCAGGATCGGCATGTATTCGGGCCGGCATCCCGCCATCACACCGTTCACCGCGATGTTCCAGATCGTCGCCTGCGCCTGGCTCGGATGCATGACGCCCAGCACTTCGTCGGGTTTGCGGTCGGTGAAACGCAAAAACGCTTCGACCTTCTCCAGGCTTGGCGGCACGACAGGCAGGCCGTCGCTCCAGCCCTGTTCGTAGAAGTGCGCGTTGACCTCCTCGAACGTGCCCTTGAACACGATGTCGCGCTCGGCGGGCAGCGCACTGCGCGTCACGGCCTGCGACGTCTCCTCATGCGCGGTGAGATGCCGGACGATCTGATCGACGAGCACGCTCTCGATGTTCGTGACGATCTTGTCCCGCTCGTGCGTGGAGATCACGCCCGGATACGTGGCGACCCTGAGATCGAGGCCCGCCTGCGCCCCGATCGCTTTCACCGAACGCGTGAAGCCCTGATCGATCGCGATCGTGACGCTCGGAATTCCCGCGTTTTCCGCTGCTATGCTCGCCCGCGAACTCGCGGCGCTGCAGCTCCCTCATCCAGCGTTGCCGGAGATCACGACGTCGCACTCGAGCCGCGCAAGCTTCTCGGGCAGCGATTCGATCACTTCGGTTTCGCGTGATCCATAGGTGTCGCCGAATTCGGTGTGCCGCACGAACCGGATGTCGGGAAAGCGCTTGAGGAGCGCCTTTTCGATTGCCTCGAACGTGAACTCGCTGTCGAACTTGTGATTCGAGAGCTCGCCGATCGTGACGCCGTCGAGCGTGCGCGGACGCTTCAACTGCTCTTTACGCTGCTCCGTTCTTCTGCCGAGCGGCGATACGACTTCGTATACGGACACTGTTTTCTCCATTCACAAAATGCTGGATTTCAGTCCGGCTTCACATGCGCAGCTTTCACGACACGCGCCCATTTCGCCGTCTCTGCCTTGATGAAGCTCGCGAACTCGCCGGGGTCGAGCAGCGCCGGCTCCGCACCCTGGCTCAAGATGAAGTTCTTCATTTCGGCACCGTTCACGATCTTCGCAGTTTCGTCGTAGAGACGTTGCACGATCGGCGACGGTGTTTTGGCAGGCGCCAGGATCCCGACCGCAGAGCGCACGTCGTACCCGGGCAAGCCCGATTCGTTCACGGTCGGGACCTCCGGAAGCAACGCGGAACGTTGCGGTGTGGTGACGGCGATCACACGCAGTCGACCCGATTTCAGATGCGCCGCCATCGACGGGATACCCGTGAAGTGCAATTGCACATGGCCACCCAGGAGATCGGTCGCGGCGGGCGCTGCGGCCTTGTAGTGCACCCCCGTCATGTCCACATGCGCCGCCATCTTGAATAACTCGGTGGCGAGATTCGACAGACTGCCGCTCCCCGAAGTCGCATACAGGATCTCGCCCGGACGCGCTTTCGCCAGCGCGATCAGCTCCTTCACCGTTTTCGCCGGAAACGACGGATGCGCGCCGATGCCGTAAGGAACGGTCGCGAGGCGCACGACCGGAGCGAAGTCCGTGTTCGGATCGAAGCCGGGATTGGGGTAAACGCTCGGCGCGATCAGGATCGAGCTCGTATAGCCGACGAGGAGCGTGTATCCGTCGGCGGGCGCCCGCGCGACCTGGCTCGAGCCGATCGTCCCCGAAGCTCCGGGCCGGTAGTCCGCGACCACGCTCTGTCCGAGCACTTCAGTCAAGCGCTGCGAGAGCGCACGCGCCAGGATATCGTTACTCGCGGAGCCGGGTGAGAGAGGCAGGACGAGACGGATGGGTTTCGTCGGATACGACTGCGCGATCGCGCTGTGGCATGCGATCAGCGACAGAAACAGGAAGGCGCGTAGACAGCGTCGGACGGGCGGGATTTCGATCACGTGTGGTCTGGGAAGCGGGGCGCGTGCTGGCTGCATATGGTACACGGGCCCGGGACACGACAGCGCGAGCGGGCCACGAGGCGGACTCAGAGTCCCTAACATAATGACGCGAGTGCGCGTTGCGAGCCAAAATCGTGGATGGCAAGGAGGACGCGGAAGAGCGTATCGAGAATACGGTCGAGGTGTCCGACGATGAAAGGCGCGATTTTGGCCGCAACCCGAAGGGCTGGCACGATTTTTCGCCCATCTACTGCGTCGTGTTCCTTGCCAATGTTCTCGACATTGGCTTCGTCGCACTCCTTGATCTGAGCGAAAATCGTGACAGCGCGCGCCGACGCTCATTATGTTAGGGACTCTTAGATGGCAGGGCAGCCCGTCATTTCGTAAGATTCAGCGCGAGTCCGTGCAAGAGGAGCGACACGACATGAAGATCCGTAGACTTTCCTATGCATTGGGCGCCGAGGTGAGTGGAGTCGATATCGGCAAGCCGCTGACGGACGCGGCGTTCGGCGAGATCCATCGTGCGTTTCTCGACCACTGCCTGCTCCTCTTCCGGGGCCAACCGATCACTCGCGCGCAGTACGTCGCGTTCAGCAAGCGCTTCGGCCAGCTTCGGGACGATCAGCCCGGCAACCTGCCGGAGTATCCCGAGATCAAGGCGCTCGTCAGCAAACCCAAGCCCAATGGCGCGCCCGCCGATCCGAACTTCAACGGCTCCGACTGGCACTCCGACATGTCGTATTCGCCGAATCCGATCATCATCACGATGCTGAAGGCGGTCGACATCCCGGAGGTCGGCGGCGATACGCAGTGGGCGAACCTCTATCTCGCCTACGACACGCTGTCGGAGACGATGAAAAGGACCATCGCCCCTCTCGAAGGCGTGCACATGGAGCAGGAAACCGAGCTCGACCATTCGTCGCTCGAAGCGCTCGCCGCGATGCGGCGTGCGAAGACATCAGCGCATCCGCTGGCGAGAGTGCATCCGGAGACGGGCCGCACGTGCCTTTACGTCGGCGACAAGACGCGCCTCATCGCCGGCATGACGGGCGAGGAAAGCGAAAGCCTCCTCACCTTTCTGCGCAATCACGTGCGCCGCCCGCAGTTCACCTACCGCCACCAGTGGCAGAAAGACGATCTCATCGTCTGGGATCAGCGCTGCACCAATCACAACGCCATCGGCGATTACAACCGGCGCGGCGAGCTTCGTTTCCTGGAGAAGACAACGTTGCGCGGCCCGGTAACCGGACGGCGCTACGAGGACCCGACCGGAACGCGCAACACGACGACGACGTTCACGCTTTGACCGCGCGGCGCCCATTTTGCCGGTGGTGCGTGGCGGCGATGCTCGTGATGACCGGCGCGGCAACGGCGCAGGACTATCCGAGCAAGCCGATCCGCATCGTAACGTCGGAGTTCGGCAGTGCGACCGACCTGACAGCACGCCTGCTCGGCAGCGTCATGTCGTCTTCGCTCGGGCGACAGGTCGTGGTCGAGAATCGCGGCTTCATCGCAATCGAGGTTGTCGCGAAGGCGAATGCCGACGGTTACACCGTGCTCTGCTACGGGCCACCGCTGTGGCTGGCGCCGCTCATGCGATCGGTGAGCTACGACGTCTTCAAGGACTTCGCTCCAGTCACGATGGCGGTCACCACGCCCAATGTGCTCGTCGTGCATCCAGCGCTGCCGGTGAAGAGCGTGGGCGATCTGATCGCACTCGCGAAAGCGCGTCCCGGTGAGCTCAACTACGGCTCCGGTTCGCCCGGCTCGTCGACGCACATGGCGGCGGAGTTGTTCAAGCACATGGCCGGCGTCGACATCGTGCGCGTGAGCTACAGAGGCACCGGACCGGCGATGAACGGGCTCATGAGCGCGCAGGTACAGGTGATGTTTCCGAATGCGGGCGCCGCGACGCCGCACGTAAAGTCGGGACGCGTGCGCGCGCTGGCGGTGTCGAGCGCACACCGTTCAGCCCTTGTCCCCGCCCTGCCCACGATCGCCGAATCCGGTGTGCCCGGTTATGAATCGTCGGTTCCGCTTTCGTTCGTGGTTCCCGCCGGCACACCACGGCCGATCGTCGAGAAGCTCAACCGGGAAATGGTGGGCGCGCTGCACAACACGGAGGTCAAGGCGAAGCTTTTCAATTCCGGTGTCGAAGTCGTTGCGAGCACGCCGGACGAGCTCGTCGCGATGGTAAAAGCCGACATGACCCGGATGGGTAAAGTAATCCGGGAAGCGGGCATCCGGGACGAATGACACGCGGCCGGTAACGGCCGCGTGCAGGCCCGCGACGACGAGTGGCCAGCCGGCGCAGAAGAAGCGGCCGCGTCACGACGTCGCGCAACGCGGTCCGTGGTGCTCCTCCCGGCCCTTCTATTCAGGAATCTTGGTCGACTGCCACGCGATCATTCGCCACGTGCCATTCTGGTTTTCGTAGACGTCGGTAAAGCGCACGCGGAACGAATTCGGCTTGCCGTTCGAATTCACGCTGATCGCCGCGACACCGGTCAGGACCACGGCGTTTCCGAGGTCCTGCGCCTTCACGTCGGAGGGAACGATCGATGTGTAGACGGTCGAGCCGGATTCCATGCCCTGGAGCAGGCTGTCCTTCGTATCCTGCCGCGCCGACGAATGCGTATAGACGAGCCCTTTGCACAGCATCTTTCTCAGGCTCTCGACGTCCTTCTGCGCCATCGCGGTCATGCGCTTGCGGTCAAGCTCGATGATCATCTGTCCGTTGTCAGCCATTTCTCTCTCCTTGAACTGAGGAACCGGGAATGCCGTTCCTGCGGCCGGCAAATGTAGCCCGCGTGCAGGAGAGCGGTCAAACCGCGACGTTGAGCAGAACGGCGGCGCCCGGGTCGGAGGCGAGCACCGCCCCCTATCGCCCGAAGATCCCACGCAGAACGTTGACGCCTTCCTGCAGCAAGTCGCCGGTTCCTCCGGGCCCGCGCGCCGGCGGCGCTGCGGCGCGATCATCCGGCTGCTGACCCGGCACCGGCGCCTCCGTGCGCGAGGGCGTACGCGTGCGGCCCGCGCTCATGTCGCCTTCGGCGAGCATCGTCATGGCGGTGGACTTCAGGCGCACTTTCACGGCGTAGATCTGCTCCCAGACCTGCTTCGGGTCCTTCGGACGCGGCGGGTGCACCACGTTCAGCTCGTCGCCGTATGCGACGAAGTTGAACATCGCGCCTTCACTCCGGAACATTCCACCGGGCACCATGCATTCGGTCGTCTGCGGATTCATCACGACCTTCTCGCGAATCAGCCGCTGGACTTCGGCGGGCGGCAGGTAGTCCATGAGCTGCTGGCCCATCTCCTGCACGTCGCTCGACGACCACATCACCACGTCGTTCTGATTCTCGCCCTGGCCGATCGCCGTCGCGAAATAGCCGATCGCGGTCGGGATCGATTGCCACTTCACCTGAAAGGCACCCCCCGGCGTCTTGCGTATGGGCTCGAAGCTGACCGGCGCCATGAAGTCGTAGCGCTCGTCCACGCTGAAGCGAATCTCGGGCGAGTAGTTGCCGCTGATCACATGATCACCGCGGATGGACGCCTGGCCCGGCACCGCGGTCGAGTTCTCGCGATTGGGCCAGTCACCGTACGTGCGGTTGCGCCCGAAAGCCGGTCCTGTCGGGCGCGCAACGTTACGCGCGCGCAGTGCTTTCGCTGCATCCTGCGGATTCATGTTGCCGAAATCGAAAACGGCGGGCTGACCCTGACGCACCGTTTCGCCGCAGCCCCAGTAGATGAGCATGCGTCCTTTCGGACGCTCGATGGACTGCGGTGCCCCCTCGCTCGGCGCCGATGGCTGTGCGCGCTGCACCTGCGGCGTGACCAGAGGCAGACTCTCGCCCATCGCGAGTCCCGCAGGGATCGCGTGCGCAGCGCGCGGCTCTTCGCTCGCGGACTGCGACGAGCCGAGGTCGAGCTTCATACGTTTGCCACCCTGGATGGCTGACGGCAGAAACACACCCAGTCCGGGCGGCAGCGCCATGCCCATACCACCGGCCGTTTCCACGCTCATCCAGTATACGGCGACGGGTGGCTTCACTTGCTGCGTCTGTGCGGATACCGCAGCAGGCAATGCCACCAGCACGGCGGCTCCAATTACAGCGCGTTTCATGTTTTCCCCTTTGAATGACAGGATCGCCTTTATCGCCGAATGGGAACGACCCGATCGGCCGATGGCGTGATGTTCTCCCGCAGCATATCGAAGCGCTCTTTCGCTCCGCGCGTCATGCATATACCACAGCTCTGCACGGCGCGCGCAGCATGCGCATGATTTGGCACAATGATCCAGCGACGGGCCGATAGGAGGTCGAAGAACGCTGCGGTAAGCTCGGGCCGTCACGGTAACCCTGCCCGTTCGTGGAAGAGAAAGCCAATCCTCTGCTCGCGCTGAAAGTGCGCGACTTCCGTCTTTACTGGATGGCGCTGGTGACGCAGGTCGTCGGCCAGCACATGTTCGCGTTCACGTTGGGCTGGCTCGCGTTCGAGATCACGGGATCGCAGGCGCAGCTCGGCCTCATCCACCTGTGCGGTTTCGTACCGCAGTTCGCTCTCACGCTGCTGGGTGGCGTGCTCGCCGATCGTATCGATGCACGCAAGCTCATCGGAGCGGCACAGATCAACGCCGCGATCGCGATGGTCATGGTCGGCATGACGGCGATGCTCGGGATCGCGCAGCTGTGGCATCTCGCACTCGGTGCGTTCCTGTGGGGGCTATCGGCCGCGATCGACGAGCCCGCACGCGCCTCGTTCTTTCCGCGCCTGCTGCCGCGAACGCTCCTGCGTTCCGCGGTGCCGCTGATTTCGATGGCGTTCGGCAGCAGTCGCGTGATCGCACCGTCCATCGCCGGATTCCTGATTGCCGCAGCCGGCGCGCCGGCTACGTTCCTGCTCGCCGCCGCAGCCGTAAGCACGATGATCGCCGTCCTGTTGCTGCTGCGGCCTGCTCACGGCGAAACGCGATCTCACGGCACGCTGCTCAACAACTTCACGGAGAGCGTGCGTTACATACGAGGAAACGAAGCATTCGCGCGGGCGATCGGCGCCGCGCTGCTCAACGCGACGCTGGCCATGGGCTTCATTCACATGCTGCCGGTCTTCGCGAAGGATGTATTGCAGGTCGACTCCCGCGGGCTCGGCATCCTCACCGCAGCCGTGGGCGCCGGTGCGCTGATCGGCTTCGCGACGTACGCGTGGGTGCAGGCGCTCATCTCGCTGAGGGGGCTCATCGTGGGCGCGCTCACGGTCTACAACCTCGCGCTGATCAGTTTCGCCTTCAGCCTCTCGTACTGGCTGTCGTTCTGCGCGATACTGCTTGCCGGACTGTGCCATGCCTATTTTCTTACGTGCGTGCAGGTGATGCTGCAAACGCTGGTCGAGGACCGTTATCGCGGACGCGTGATGAGCGTGTTTGCGCTCGTATGGAGCCTGATGTTCCTGAGCGGCTTTCTCCTGAACACGGCCGGTGCGCTCGTGGGTCCGCGGCTCGCGCTCGCGGGCGGCGCCGCCATCGTGCTTGCCTACGTGTGGCTGTCGCTGGTGCGCGCCACTGCGCTGAGAAATGTCGTGGTGACGCCGAAGCCGGGATGACCCGTGGCGCCGCTAGCGCGCTAACATGGCGGCGCATCCACGAGCGGGGGGAATGATGAAATCATTGTTGCGCATTGTCGCGGTCCTGTCGGCGCTCGTTGCCTCCGTGCCGGCGACCGGCGCCGAGAAGATCCACGAGCTCAGGCCGAGCGCGGCGACGGTCCACCGCGGTTATTACGATGCCACGCAGAAGCCGGTGCTGACCGTGGATTCGGGCGACAGCGTGCGTATCTGGACCGCAGGCGGCAATCCCAAGTACGACGAGGCTCTGGGTGTGCCGAAGGAGAAGATCCCGCAGGAGCTCTACACGGCCTACGAAGGCGAGAAAAGCGATCAGCGGCTCGACCACTGTCTCACCGGCCCCATCTTCGTCCGCGGCGCCGAGATCGGCGACACGGTAGAGGTGCGTATACGCTCGATCGAGCTGTGGCTGCCGCTCGCGGCCATGAGCTTCCGTGCGGGGCGCGGATCGATTCCCGACGAATTTCCGTATTCGCGCGACCGCGTGATGTGGCTCGACGTGAAGAACAGGACGCTCGATTTCGCGCCGGGCGTCGTCGTTCCCCTCACCCGCCCGTTCTGGGGCGACATCGGCGTGGCGCCGCCGGCGTCGATGGGACGCATCAACGCGAGCATTCCGGGCGTGCACGGCGGCAACATGGACAATCACGATCTCGTCGCAGGCACGAGTCTCTTTCTGCCGGTTCATGTGCCGGGCGCACTGCTCTCCATCGGCGACGGCCACGCATCGCAGGGCAACGGCGAGGTCGGACAGTCGGCGATCGAGACGTCGCTGCAGGGCGAGATTCAGGTCGTCCTGCACAAGGGCAAGCGCCCGAGCTGGCCGCGCGCCGAAACGCCGACGCACTACATGGCCATCGGACTGCACGAGGACCTCAATCAGGCCGTCAAACTCGCGGTGAAGAACATGCTCGAGTTCATCGTCGAGACGAAAGGCCTCTCGCGCGACGATGCCTACATGCTGATGAGTGCATCAATGGATCTGCACGTGACGCAGGTCGTGGACGGCGTGAAGGGCATACACGCAATGCTGCCGAAGGCGCTGTTCAGTAAGCGTCCGTAAGTCGTCTGGTTCCGGAGGTGCAACCGTCATCAGCACGATCCGGAACGCTGCACCCGACGCGAGATGAAGGCGCTTCCCCATCACTTCGGCGCGAACGGTCCGACTTCGGGTTTCGCCTGCGTGTTGTGAGCATCGCCCAGCTCCGCCCGCGCGCCGCGCCCGATCTGAGCGACCTCGTTCTGCGCCTGGAAGCACGTGAAGTCCGGGCGATCCTTCCAAGCCCACGGACCGCAGAGCTTCTTGCCGGCCTTGATCGCCGCGTCGTGCACGATATTGATCGCACGCTCGTAATCGGGATCGCCCTGCCGATACCCCGAGAAGTTGCCGAGATCGCTGCTCGCCGCGAACACCGCCGTGACGCCGGGCACCTTCGCGATCTCGTCGGCGTTCCTGAGACCCTCGAGGGTCTCGATCATCAGTACCAGCACGAGGTTGTCGTTGATCGTGTTGCGGTAGCCGCCGGGCACGCTGCCCCACATGGCCGGATCGAATGCATTGCCGCCACCGAGACTGCGCCTGCCGAGCGGTGGGAAATACGCCCACTGAACGGCTTCGCGCGCTTCCTCGACGGTGTCCACGGTCGGCACGACCAGCACCAGCGCGCCGCCGTCGAGCGCATGCTGAATCTCGCGCTCGTCGGTGTATGAGATGCGCACGCCCGGGACCGCTCCGGCATGGGGACACGTGCGCCACGCCCTCCAGATGCTGTCCCACGAGCCCGGCGCATGCTGGACCTCGGTCCAGATGAAGTCATAGCCGGCATTCGCCATCGCGCAGTAGACGTTCGGGTCACTCACGTTCTGCACCGTGCCGCCGACGAGCTTGCCTCCCTGCATCAGCTTCAACTTCGCCGGGTTCCAGATCTTCGCTCCGGCCGGCGCATTGAACGCATTGCCGTACTTCCACTTCGCATCATCGAACGGCCCCTGATTGACCGCGCCCGGCTGCGCCGCCTGCCGCGCATTGCTGTCCTTGCCGGCGGGCGCGGCAAGCGGAAACGATTGTGCCGGCTCCGCTGCCGGAGCTGCGGACGTCACGAGCAGCATGACACAGCTCGTCAGCACGATAGACCGATAGCGCATCGCGTCCTCCCTTGGCTCGCAGGCACGCAGGGAGTGTACGACACATCTCAGTAGATCGGCGGCGGGCCGCCCCCTGACAGCGGCAGATCAGGGTTCCTTGCCCGTGACGCGCTCGACCATGCGGTAGAGCGCAGTGATCTGCACGCCGCTCTTGAACAGATAGTCGCGGTCGTAGCCATAGCCGAACCAGTTCCAGCAGCCCTCCGGGTTGAATTGCAGCCAGCCGCCCGGTGTCTGCGTGCTCATGTCTTTAGCCTCGAAGCTTCGTGCCTGCGGATACAGAACGACGATGCGATTCGCATCGGCCCACTCGTTCACGCCGACGTTCTTGTAGAACCGATCTTCGATCTCCTGCGCGGATTGCCTGCAGCCGTGCAGTGCGACGTGCAGCGCGCACTGGGGGGCGGCGCCCGGTTCACAGGCCTTCGGCACGTAGATATAGCCGACGTTCCACATGCCGTTCTCCGGCACGAGCCCACCGGGGACGAATTCGGCCTGAGAAAACTCGACGAAACGTCCCGAGAGCGTCGTGCTCGGCGGCGCGAGCTTGCCGTAGATGTGCTTCAGGATCTCCCCGGCCTGATCGTACTTGCATTGGTTGATGTACGGTGATCCGTTGGCATCGCACGGCTCGCCATACGTCTTCGTCACCCACGCGTGTCCCGCGCCGGGACCCGGCAGTCCGTCGATGCCGACGAATTTGACGTTCGCCTGCGCAACGCCGAGTTTGCGATACACGTCGCGCGCGCGTTCGACGGTGGCGGGATTCACCACGTGATCGCTGCGGCCGGTGAAGATGTACACGCGGGCGCGCTTCAGTCCGCTCAATGGATCGATTGCACCGCGTCTGGCGAAGTCCTGTGCACGCTGCACGTAGGTTGCGGCGGGCTCCAGCAGGGTGGGCGCGCTCATGCAGGGGCCCACGGCCACCGACGCGAGCGCGAGCGGCGCGCCTTGGTTGTCGACAAGGCGGACCGCACATCCGTAGAGACCACCGGCCACGATGCCCACGCCCATGATGAGACCCGAATGAGCGAGGTGTAACTGGTTGGCCATGAACGCGCCGGACGAGATACCCGAGACCGATACCTTCGCCGGGTCGATCGGATAGCTGCCGAGACGTTCCTGCGCCGGCGCGAGCGTCGCCAGCAGGCACGGCAACAAGAGAGCGGCCGCTGCCAGCCGCCGAACGTTGTCGAGCGAAAGCGACACGCTCAATACTCGATGCATCGCATGAGACGGAACGTCACCGCACGCTGACGGTGGTGGAGTCGGTCAGGGTACGGTCAGTGGCGGATGCCGATGGACGGCTGCGCGTCGATCACGGTCGCGGCGAACGACTGCATTTCACCCAGCGCGGCATAGGCGCGGTCCTGGATGATCCTGGCCGCGTCCGCAGCATTACGCGCGCTCAGCTCGCTCAGAATGTTGCTGAGTGCCGTCGCGTTCTGCATCCATTCGCGCAGCGCGTCGAAGGCTTTACGAACGACTTCCTTCGGATCCTGCTCGCCGATCACGTCGCCGTACGCCTTCGCCGACTGTTGGAACATCGATCTCACGGCTTCGGCTTGTTGCTGAGCAAACGAAAGCGTTCCGCTGGCGGTGGCCTGCGCCGCGGCGGACAGCGCCTCGACATTCCTGAGATAGAAGTTCCCGGCGAAACCGGACTGGCTGGTCAGCGCGGGCAAGCTGTCGGTGGGATCCATGGAAGACTCCGCTCGAGGGGTCAGAAGCACTCTGACGTTGCGGTGCAACATACCTTGATTGGAGGCCCCTGACAAGGCGCGAAGATAGGCCCCTCGAATCAGTGGTTTGCGCAGTGCATCATAAGCTCCAGCTGTCCGAACCTCGCCGCTTTCCATCGCCGCAGCCCTCGTACTCTCGGACGAGAGTTCTTACGGAACCGGCGTTCGAACGTTACGTTCGCGACAGACCGCGGACGGTGGAGCAGTGCCTGCCGCGTGCGCGGGAGTAGCGGAGCGGTCGTGGCGACCCGGAAGCGGGCTGAGGCACGCGCGTTAGAACCGCGGTCTTACGCACGCCTACGCGGTCGGATCCCCGTAAACGGGCGCGTCGCAGGCTGGAAGAGGGGCCCCTTTGGGGATCTGACGCCGGAGACGCGCAAGGATCGGCATTCGACAGGCGCGCCGCTCACCATCAGGGTGCTAAGCCAGTCATCTTCGCGATTGGGCCCCACTTCGCGAGCTCGTCGCGGATGAACTGCGTCGCCTTCTGCGGATCGGAATCGGTGACCGGATCGAATCCGATTACGAGCAGATCCTTCTGAAAGGATGCGTCGCTTACGACTTTCGTCGTCGCCTGATAGAGCTGCTCCACGACCGGCTTCGGTGTGCCGGCCGGTGCGGCGAGCAGGACGCAGGAGTACGAAACCATCTTCGGCACGCCCTGCTCGATCGCCGTAGGTATGTCGGGCGCCACTTTCGAACGCGTCTCGCTGAACGCGGCAAGAGCCCTCAGCTTGCCCGCACGGTGGTGGGGAATTGCGGTGCCGAGCGCCATCACGCCCATCGGCACCTCGCCCGAGATCACGTCCACGACGCTGTTGCCGCTGCCGCGATAGGGCACGTGCACCATGTCGAGCCCTCCCGCCTGCTGTTTGAAGAGCTCTCCCGCAAGATGAAGAATGCTTCCCTGGCCTGACGAGCCGTACGAGAACTTGCCCGGCATAGACTTCACACGCTGGATCAGTTCGGGCAGCGTTCCCGCGATCGTCGGATGCACCGCCAGAGAGGAGGTGTTCGTGCCGAGCAGCGCGATGTTGGCGAAGTCCCTGAGCGGGTCATAGGCGACGTTCTTCATGGTGAGCACGTTGAGCACGTGCGTCGAGACGGTGCCGAAGATCAGCGTGTAACCGTCCGGTTTCGCCCGTGCGACCTCGGCTGCCGCGATGGAACCCGCTCCGCCGGCGCGGTTGTCCACGTAAACCGACTGGCCGATGAGCGGCGTCAACGCGATTGCGAAGCGACGCGCAGCAGCATCGGTCGAAGCGCCGGGCGCGAAAGGTGAGAGCAGCCGTATCGGCCGCTCGGGATATTTCTCCTGCGCCATGACCGCACAAGGCGCCAGCACTGCCAGGACAAAACCCACAAGCACCGTCGTCTTCGTCACGGTTCACATCTCCTCAGCCGGCGCTCCTACTGGTGCCTGAGCGCGGAGCGACGGTGGTTTGTCGTCAGTCGTCACCCGTCACCCACGATTCACGATCCACGACTCACGAGCCACGAGTCACCGTCCTCAGTCAATCCCCTTCGAATACCGGTCGCTGCTTGGCGACGAACGCCTTGTACGCGCGTTCGTAGTCCTTCGTCTGCATGCAGATGGCCTGCGCCTGTGCCTCAGCTTCGATCGCGTCGTCGATGCCCATGCTCCACTCCTGGTGAATGCAGCGCTTGGTCATCGCGTGCGCGAACGTCGGTCCGGACGCGATCGAGCGCGCGAGTGTCTGTGCCTCCGAGAACAGCGCGTCGGGTGCGCAGAGCTTGTTGTAGAAGCCCCAGCGCTCGGCCTCGGTACCCTCCAGCGAACGTCCCGTGTAGAGCAGTTCGGCTGCGCGACCGGCACCGATGATACGCGGCAGGATGTTGCAGGCGCCCATGTCCGCACCCGCGAGGCCCACGCGAACGAAGAGGAAGGCGACCTTGCTTTGTGCCGTGCCGTAGCGCAGGTCGGAGGCCATCGCCATGATCGCCCCCGCTCCGGCGCAGACGCCATCCACCGCGGCGATGATCGTTTGCGGACAGGCCCGCATCGCCTTCACGAGATCACCCGTCATGCGCGTGAATTCGAGCAGTCCGGGCATGTCGTCGTTGCGCTGCATCTCGACCAGCGGCCCGATGATCTCGTGCACGTCGCCGCCCGAACAGAAATTGCCGCCGGCGCCTGTCACGACGACCACTTTCACCTGGTCCGCATACGTGAGGTTGCGAAATGTGTCGCGCAGCTCTGCATAGGATTCGAACGTGAGCGGGTTCTTGCGCTCGGGGCGATTGAGGGTGATCGTCGCGACTTTCCCGTCGAGCTGCCACAGGAAGTGCTTCGCGTTGAACGTTTTGAAATCGATGCCGGGCGGGCGGAAACGGTGCGCGGTTTCGGTCATGATCACTCCATTAACAGCGGTTAGGTACACTCGCGCGTCGATCGCGTCTCGTGCGCTCTTGTTGAGGAGCGCAAGCGTCTCGACGCCGTAGTTCTGAGCCAGGGCACACGGTGCCGCGGTCGAAGGGAAGAACCATTCGGCGGTTCACCCTTCGAGACGGCCGTCCAGCGGCCTCTTCAGCGCGAACGGATCGTCAACGAATGGTGGCCCCAAAGTTACGGCATGAAAAACCCGCCCGTCACGTCGATGACGGTCCCGGTGACGAACGATGCCGCATCGGACACGAGAAAGCGCAGCGCGCCTGCAACGTCGTCGGTCGTTCCGACCCGCCGCAACGGCGTGCGTACGATGTACTGCCGGTCGATCTCGTCCTCGTTCGCGAATGTCGCCGCCATCGCCGTCTTGATGCGTCCGGGCGAGATGCAGTTCACGGTGATGCCGTACTCGCCGATCTCTCCCGCGAGCACGCGCGAGAAGCCGATCAGACCGGACTTCGATGCGGCGTAGCAGGCGCTGCCGAATCCGGTGTACATGCGTCCGGACTGCGAGGCCATGTTGATGATGCGTCCCCACCGATTGCGCTTCATGAGCGGAATCGCCGCACGCGACACGAGGAAAGCGCCCGTCAGGTTGACCGCGACCGTTTGCTGCCATGCGTCGAGGGGGGTTTCCTCCACACGGACGCTGCGCCCGGCAACGCGCGGAGCGATACCGGCATTGTTGACGACGACGTCGAGACGCCCGAAGCGCGCGTCGATCTCTTCGAACATGCGGTTGACCGCGCTCTCGTCCGCAACATTTCCGGTGATACCGCTCACGTCCGCACCGGCTTCACGCATCGTGCTCACGGCTGCGCTCACGGCTTCGGCACGCTGTCCGTTGACGATCACGCGCAAGCCGTCCAATGCAAGCGCCTGTGCTAACGTGAAGCCGATGCCCTGATTCGCACCGGTGACCAACGCTACTCTGCGATTGTCAGGCAATGCGTACCACTCCGGCGATCCGCTTGCAGGTCCATTGAATGGTCGTTAATCTAATTCGCGCCAAGATAGGGGAACTCCCGGTGCCGAGTCAATACGACGTTTGCCCATGAGCTTCGCGTTGGAGCAGGAGCACCGGCAGATCCAGGCGCTCGTGCATCGCGTCGCGCACGAGAAAGTCGCACCGCGGGCGCATGCGATCGACCGCAGCGCCGAGTACCCGCAGGACATGTTCGAGCTCCTGCGCGAGCTCGGTTTCTTTGCGCTTCCGTTTCCGAAGACGTACGGCGGCAGCGGCAGCACGCTCGCGGCGAGCATCGTCGTCGAAGAGCTGGCGCGCGTGTGCTACAACACGGCGTATCTCCTCGTCGTCCAATGGACGCCGATGGGCGCGGTGCTGGCCTGCGGTACGGACGACCAGAAGTCGCGCTATCTGCCGGAGCTTGCAGCCGGACGCATGCGCGGCGCGATCGCGCTCACCGAATCGCAAAGCGGCTCCGATGTGGCGGGCATCGAAACACGCGCACGCCCGGTGCCCGGCGGCTATCGCCTGAGCGGCTCGAAGATCTGGTGCACCGGCGCGCCGGTCGCGGATTTCATTTTCGTCGGCGCGAAAACAGGCGAGAGCAAAGGCAGGGGCAGCATCAATCTCTTCATCGTGGAGACGAATGCGAAGGGACTGGAAATCGGCCGCAAGGAAGACAAGTTGGGCGCGCGCGGCGTGCCGTCGTGTCCGCTCTTTCTCGACGACGTCTTCGTCCCCGAGCAGAACCGGCTGGGCGAAGAAGGCAAAGGGTTCAAGGCCGTGATGGAGACTTTCAATGCCGCACGGCCGATCCATGGCGCACGCGGCGTCGGACTCGCGCAGGGCGCGATCGATCACGCCATCGAGTTCGTGCAGCAAAGACACGCATTCGGACAGACCGTCGCGGAGTTCCAGGGCATTCGCTGGATGATCGCCGACATGGCGATGCAGACGGAAGCGGCACGCAGCCTCGTCTATCGCGCCGCCGCGATGGTCGATGAGGGCACAGGCGGCAACGAGCTTGCGCCCTTCGCCGCGATGGCCAAATGCTTCGCGAGCGATGTCGCAATGAAAGTGACGACGGATGCGGTGCAGCTCTTCGGTGCTGCGGGCGTCTCCGCCGAGTTTCCGATCAATCGCTATATGCGCGACGCCAAAGTGCTGCAGATCGTCGAAGGCACAAACCAGATCCAGCGCAACATCATCGGTAACGCGCTGCTTGGACGGGCCCCGCGTCGATGAGCGCGGCGGAAACCGTAGCGGCCGATCGAGTCGCGTCCGCATTGTTCACACCACTGCAGATCCGCGGCATCACGCTGCCGAATCGCATCGTCGTTTCGCCAATGGCGCAGTACGCAGCGGTCGACGGCTGCGCGACCGAGTGGCATTTCGCGCATTACGCCAAGTTCGCGATGGGCGGCGCCGGTCTCGTCTTCACGGAAGCGACGAAAGTCGAGCGCCGCGGTCTCGGCACGGTGGGCGACATGGGCATCTGGAGAGACGAGCATGTCGCGCCGTTGCGGCGGATCACGCAGTTCATAAAGCAGCAGGGGGCGGTGCCCGGTATGCAGCTCAACCATGCCGGGCGCAAAGCCGGCAACGCGAGACCGTGGGAAGGCTTCGGTCCGCTCGACCGCAGCAAACCGGTTGAAGGCCAGGCGCACTGGCCTGTGATCGGGCCGAGCGCCGTGCCGTATCTCGACGGCTGGCCGACACCGCACGCGATGACGAAAACAGAAATCGCGGAGGTGATCGAGGCCTGGGCCAAGGCCGCCGCGCGTGCGCTGGAGGCAGGTTTCGACGTACTCGAGCTGCATGGGGCGCATGGCTACCTGATCCACGAATTTCTCTCGGATGTTTCGAACCGCCGCAGCGATGACTATGGCGGGAGTCTCAGGAATCGGTTGCGTTTCGCACTGGAACTGACCGAGGCCGTGCGCTGCGTGTGGCCCGACGAGAAGCCGCTCTTCTTCCGCGTCTCGGCGGTGGACGAAGGCGGCTGGACACTCGACGACAGCGCGGTGCTCGCACGAGAGCTCAAGGCGCGCGGCGTGGACGTGCTCGACTGCTCGTCGAGCGGTATTTCGATCCGCTCGCCGACCGCGGGCCGCACCAAGCTCAAGCTCGGTTTCCAGGTACCGTATGCGGAGCACCTGCGGCGCGAGGCGGACATCATGACCATGGCCGTCGGTCTCATCGTTCATGCCGAGCAGGCGGAGCAGATCATCGCGCAGCGACGGGCGGATCTCGTTGCTATCGGCCGCGAGATTCTCGACGACCCGTTCTGGCCGGCCCATGCCGCGCGTGCCCTCGGCGTCGATCCCGAATACAAGGCGCTGCCGGTACAGTACGGCTGGTGGCTGGACCGCCGCGCGAAGTCCGGTTACGAATGACGGAGGAGTGAAGGCAATGGAAACTGTGGGCCTCGGGCTCAACTTCGAAGATCTTCCGGTCGGCCGCAAGTTCAGGACGATCGGCCGCACGGTCACGGAAGTCGATATCGTCAACTACGTGAACTGCACCGGCATGACCGAGGTTCTTTTCACGAACCTGGAGTTTCTCGAGAAGGAATCGGCCATCAAAGGCCGGCTCGTACCCGCGATGCTGTCGCACGCGTTCGCAGAGGGACTTCTCGTTCAGGCCACGATGCAGCACACCGCGTTCGCATTCCTCGGCATGGAGCTGAACATTCACAGCCCTGTCTTCGCCGGCGACACGATTCACGTCGAGGTCGAGGTGATCGAAGCTCGACGCAGCCGCAGCCGGCCTGAGCTCGGTCTCGTGCGCACTCGCAATGAAATCGTCAAGCAGGACGGCACGAAAGTGATCACGTATACGCCGCTGCGCATGGTGAAGTGCCGGAGCGCGGCATGACCGATCAGAAGCCGCGCGCCTCCGGGCCGCTGTCCGGCATGCGTGTGGTCGACATGACACAGTTCATACTCGGCCCGGTCGCCACGCAGATACTCGGCGACTACGGTGCCGACGTAATCAAGATCGAGTCGCCGGGCGGCGACCTGAACCGCAAGATCGGCCCGTCGCGGTATCCGGAAATGACCGCGATGTTTCTCGGCATGAACCGCAACAAGAGGAGCGTCGTGCTGAACCTGAAGCGCCCCGAAGCGCTGCAGGCTTTGAACCGCATGATCGACGAGGCCGATGTCTTCGTACACAGCACGCGTGCGCAGTCGGCGGAACGCCTCGGCGTAGGCTACGCGGCCGTCTCGCTGCGCAACCCGCGCATCGTCTATGCGTTCGCGCCCGGCTATCGGCAGGACGGACGTTACCGCGACCGGCCCGCGTACGACGATGTGATACAGGGCGAGAGCGGTATCGCCGGAATCATGGCGCTGTCCACCGGCGAGCCGCGTTACCTGCCGATCGTGATCGCCGACAAGTTCTGTGGACACATACTCGCGTCTTCGATCGGCATGGCGCTCGTGCATCGCGAGCGCACCGGCGAAGGCCAGGAAGTGCAGGTGCCGATGCTCGAGACGATGATGTCGTTCAACCTGATCGAGCATCTCTGGGGCGGCGTCTTCGATGAGCCGATGGGCGAGCTCGGCTACGACCGCGCGCTGATGTCCTATCGCCGGCCCTATGCGACGAAGGACGGACACATCTGTCTCATGGCGACCAGCGATGCACAGTGGCGGGGATTCTTCGCCGCATGCGATCGTCCCGAGCTTGCAGACGATCCGCGCTACTCGACGCTCAACGAGCGCTCGAAGCGATTCGCGGAGCTTTATCAGTTGATTGCGTCGGAAATGGCGAAACGCACCACCGCCGAGTGGCGGGAACGGCTCGATGCCGCCGATGTGCCGAACGGCGTCGCGAAGAAACTGGCAGACCTGCCCCGCGATCCGTACCTCGTCGAGACCGGCTTTTTCCACCGGTATCGCCATCCGCAGGCCGGGCCCATGGTCACGACCTCGATCCCGGTTCACTTCTCGAAGACACCCGGCGAGATCCGGTCGCCACCGCCGACGCTCGGCGAGCACACGCATGCAGTGCTGTCCGAAATGGGTTACAGCGATGCCGAGATCGAAAGGATGAGCCGGTGACGCGAAAAGGCCCGCTCGCCGGCATGAAAGTCGTCGAAATTGCCGGGCTCGGTCCGGCGCCGATGTGCGCCATGCTCTTCGCCGATCTTGGCGCAACCGTGATCCGGATCGAGCGCAAGGAAGCGGTGGATCTCGGGTTGAAGCGCCCGCGCAAGTACGATCTCCTGCTGCGCAGCCGTCCAGCCATCGCGGTCGATCTCAAGACGCGTGCCGGCGTCGATCTCGCGCTGAAGCTGATCGACAAGGCGGACGCGCTCATCGAAGGGTTTCGCCCCGGTGTGATGGAGCGGCTCGGGCTGTCGCCCGATGTGTGTTTCGAACGCAACCCGCGTCTCGTCTATGGACGCGTGACCGGCTGGGGCCAGAGCGGACCGCTCGCGCAAGCCGCCGGGCACGACCTGAATTACGTGGCTCTCACCGGCGCCATCAACGCGATGGGCCGCAAAGGCGAGCCGCCCGTGATACCGCTCAGCATGATCGGCGATTTCGGCGGCGGCGCGCTGTATCTCGCCTTTGGCGTGCTTGCCGCCATCGTCGAAGCGCGTCAGTCAGGCAAAGGCCAGGTCGTCGATGCCGCGATGATCGACGGTGTCACGTCGCTGCAGACGACGTTCATCGGCATGCATGCGGCCGGTATGTGGCGCGACGAGCGCGGCACCAACGCGACCGATTCGGGCTCCCACTTCTATCAGGTCTACGAATGTGCGGACGGGCTGTGGATCAGTGTCGCGGCGCTCGAAGGCCGCTTCCACGCCGAGTTGCTGCGACGCGTCGGCGTTGATCCGAAAGAGATCGGCGAGCAGATGGATCCCGCAACCTGGCCGCGTGCCAAAGAGATTCTGGCGGCGCGGTTCAGAACGAAGACCCGCGCCGAATGGTGCGCGCTCCTGGAAGGCACCGATGCCTGCTTCGCGCCCGTCATGTCGTGGCGGGATGCACCACTCCATCCGCATCTGCGCGAGCGCAAGACCTTCTGCGATGTCGAAGGCGTCGTGCAACCGGCGCCGGCGCCGCGGTTCAGCCGGAGCGGCGAACCGCGACCCACTCTGCCGCACGACGTGACGCCTGAAGGAACGCGAGCAGCGCTGTCGGAATGGCTCGCGACGGATGAAATCGAGGCGCTCTGCGCTGCCGGGACGGTGTGACCGGCCTCACTTCCAGCGTACCGCGCCGAGATCCCACGACGGCTCGAGATCGATCCTGAGCGCGCGACAGAAGCGGCTGTGCATGTTGTAAGCGCCGATCAGCACCGTCAGCTCGACCGTGCGTGCCTCGTCGAAGTGCTTCCTGACCGCATCGAAAACGTCATCGGACACTTCGATGTCTCGCGTCATCGCATCGACATAGGCGAGAACGGCGCGATCGCGCTCGCTGAATCCCGAATACGAGCGCCAGTCGAACACGCGGTCGAGCTCGTCCTCGGTAATGCCCGCCTCCTTCGTATAACCGGGCGCGTGGGCCCTGAAGATGTATTCCGTGCGGTTGAGCATCGCGACGCGGACGATGGCGAGCTCGCGCGTGCGTGCATCGAGCGTGCTGGCGAGACGAACCGCGTTGTTGAAATCGACCCACGCCGTGGCGAGCGAAGGGCTGTTCAACAACAGTCGATAGACGTTGATCAGTCGTCCTCGCCGGGCTCCCGCTACGTGCGCGATCTCATCCGCAAGCTGAGGATGCGTTTTGGCGTCTACGAGCGTTACGCGTGCCATGAAGAGTCCTCCCTGGGCATGTGCAGCCGGCGTGGTTTGACATCGCTTCGGCCGCAGTAGTGTAATTTAATGGCGCTTAAATGCGGAGAAACGCGATAAGAATGCGCCTACGGAAAGAGCCCACGGTCGCGGGTGCAACGACAAGGCAAACCGCGAAACGGCCCAAGTCGAGGAAGCAACCCGCGGCAGAGCGCGATCGTACGACCGACCGCGACGAGGCGGTCCGGCGGCGCATCGTGCGCGCCGCAGCGGAGATCTATCGCGAGCGCGGCTACGAACGAGCCGGCATGAACGACATTGCCCGGCGCCTCGGCATGACCGCACCTGCGCTGTACCTGGTACTTTCGATCGAAGGAAGAGATCCTCGTCGCATTCCTCGAGCACACGATCGCGGACCTGATCGAGTTCGTGCGGCGCTTCTTGCATTCGACGCAGCCACGCCAACGGCTGTGGGAATTCATGTACGCATACGTGCTGTGGCAGCTTCAACAGCAGGCGCTTTCGGCGGCATACGAGCGCATCTATGCGTTGGGGCACCTGCGCAACAGCCTGCCCGCGCGCCAGCGGCAGAAGATCAAGACGCTGGAGCGCGAGTTCTACTGCATGTGCCGGGACCTCGTTGCTGAGGTGCAGGGCAAGGCAAACCGGGCTGGCGCCCCGGCGGGTGCGTTCGCACTGATCGGCATGGTGGAGCACCTCATTGCCTGGTTCCGCCCGGATGGGACGATGTCGGTCAAAGACATCGCTTCGCGCTATGCCGACTACGCCGTCTCCATCGCGACCACGTCGCACGAAAGCGCAAAGACGAGCCGCAGAGCGGCCTGAAGCCGCGACTAACGCTTCTCCAGCAACTGCCTCGCGATGATGATCTTCTGAATCTCGCTCGTCCCTTCGTAGATCCGCAGGGGGCGTATCTCGCGATAGAGACGCTCCACCGTACTTCCGACGGTCACACCGATCCCACCGAAGAGCTGCACGGCACTGTCGATCACACGCTGCGCTGCCTCCGTCGCATGAAGCTTCGCAATCGCGCTTTCCAGAGTCACGCGCCGATCCTGCGTGTCTTTCGCCCACGCGGCGCGATACACGAGCAGCGCGGCAGCATCGATGTCGACCGCCATGTCGGCGAGACGCATCTGCGTCGCCTGAAACTCGGCGAGCGTGCGCCCGAAGACTTCGCGCTGAGCAACGCGGTCGAGCGTTTCGCTCAATGCTCTGCGCGCAAGCCCGAGGGCGGCCGCACCGACGCTCGGCCGGAATATGTCGAGCGTGGACATCGCGATGCGGAAGCCGTCGCCCGGCTGTCCGAGAAGCGAGGACGCGGGCACCCGGCAATTGTCGAAGACGAGCGTGCCGATCGCATGCGGCGCGATGATCTTCGGCTTCTCGGTGATGGCAAACCCCGGCGTCCCAGCATCGACCACCAAAGCAGCCAGCCCTTTCGCATCGCCGGGTTGTCGGGTTTGCGCGAACACGACGTAATGATCGGCGATCCCGGCGTTCGAAATCCACGCCTTCGCTCCACGCAGCACGAAGACATCGCCTTCGGCGCGGGCGCTCGTGTGCATCGCCGCGACGTCCGAGCCGCTGTCGGGTTCCGACAATGCGAACGCGCCCAAACGTGCGCCGCTCAGAATACCCGGCAGATAACGCTGTCTGAGCACGTCCGTGCCGAACAGTGCGATCGGCACGCTGCCGAGGCCCTGAATGGCCATGGCGCAGTCCGCGATGCCCGAATACGTCGCGAGCGTTTCCCGGATGAGACAGAGACTCCGCACGTCGAGTGCAGGTCTCGCACCGCCCCATTTCTCCGGGAGCAGATACTGCAGCCAGCCTGCTTCCCCCAGCGCCGACGTGATGCGGCGCGTGGCGTTTTCGACATCGTGCTCGTCCGCCTCGAGCAAGTGCCGGTTGCGCTCCGTCCACGTGAGTAAACGGGACGCAAGATCGCGATGAGGGGACTCGAAAAACGGGAGTTCGAGATGCGCAGGAGCGTTCATCATTTCGGGAGCAGCATGTCGGCGATGATCGTCACCATTTCGACATAGCTGCGGGCAATGAGGTAAGTAAGCGGCAGCAGCGCGAACGCCAGTGCCGACCACCCCCAGTGAAAGCCCGCCGCGTGCAGCAGCAGTGCGACGCCGATCGGCGGGACCAGCGAAATCACGACCGCGAGCACCTTCGCGTGCCTGACGATAAACGCAACGGCCGGATATTGATCCATGAGATTCGCTTCTGCTCGGGCTCCGTCAGCCCGCGCTTGCAGCAGGCAGGCTGTGCATCAGCTTGCCCCATTTTTCCATGTCGCGCCGAATGACCTCCGCGAACTCCTCGGGCTTGTTACCGATGGTCTCGAAACCCTGTTCCATGCCATAAGCTCTCACGTCCGGCAGATGCAGCACGCCTGCGATCTCGGTATTGAGCTTTGCAATGATCGGCGGCGGCGTGCCGGCGGGCGCGAGCACGCCGTACCACGTTGCCGCTTCGAAGCCGGGCACACCCGATTCGGACACCGTCGGAAGATCGGGTACCGATGGCCACCGCTTCGGGCTGCTGACGGCGATCGCGCGGAGCTTGCCTGATTTCACGTGCGGCAGCGTCGTCGCGACCGCGCCGAACATGAGCTGTATGTGCCCGCCGATGAGATCGATCGAGGCCGGACCGCTGCCTTTATACGGCACGTGCACGATGTTCGTCCCGGTCATCGATTTGAAGAGCTCCATCGCAAGAAACGGTGACGTGCCTCCGCCACTCGAGCCGTACGCAAGCTGACCGGGGTGCGCCTTCGCGAGCGCGACGAGCTCCTTCACGTTGCGCACTGGCAGCGATGGATGAACGAGCAGCAGGTTCGGATTGGCTGCAACGAGGGTGACTGGCGCGAAGTCTTTCACCGGATCGTAGCCGAGCTTGCGCTGAAACGGTGTGATCGTGTGGGCGTTCGAAACCATCACGAGCGTGTATCCGTCGGGCGTCGATTTCGCGACCAGCTCGGTCGCGATCGCTCCATCAGCTCCGGGCCGGTTGTCCACGATGAGCGCATGCGGCCACGTATCCACGAGTTTCCTGGCGATCACGCGCGAGAGGATGTCGGTGCCGCCACCGGCCGGAAAGCCGACGATCATTCGCACCGGCTTCGCAGGATAAACCTGAGCGAACGCCTGCACGGTCGCGAGTGCAACGGTGCAGGCGATCACCGATGCACCGAGGCAAAGCACGCGCATCAGTCCTCCTCGTTGTTGTGAAGTACGTGGGTGTGACACAATTTAACTGCGATTCAATTGAGGCCGCAACAGCCGGAAGCCATGCTGTGACCGGCGTTCGCACCGCCATCGCCGCACTCGACGCAGTTAAATTCGAACGACACGGCGCGCGTGCAGACCTCGTCGGGCAACCCGCCATGTTTCGCGTGCTCTACACGCTTCATGCATAGAAAGGAAAGCTCAATGAGCTCGCCGTCGCTACGCCTCATCGATTTCCTGCTCGGATTGGATGAACGCGAGCTTGCGCCGGTGCTCATGGAGCACGCGATGCTCGCGCTGCTCGACAACGTCGCGTGCGGCCTCTACGGCGCGATCCAGGAGTGGGGACGCATCGTGAACGATTTCGTGCTCGCGGAAGGCGGAGAGGGGCGCGCGACGTTGTACGGCTCCTCGCGCGCGGTGGCGTCCGGCCGCGCGGCGTTGGCGAACGGGACTTCGACGCACGGGTTCGAGCTCGACGACATCGTGCAGGGTGCGTTGACCCACGCCGGCGCCGTCGTGGTCCCAGCAGCGCTCGCCACCGCGGAAGCGCATCAGGCGTCTGGCCCACGGTTGCTCCTCGGGATCATTGCGGGCTACGAAATGGCTGCGCGCCTCGGGCTCGCGCTCGGCGCCGGGCACAACAACAAGGGCTTTCACACGACGGGCGTGGCAGGGCCGGTCGCGTCGGCGATCGCTACCGGCATCGTGATGAAACTGCCGAAAACGCAGGTCATCTCTGCCATCGGCATCGCATGCTCGGCCGCCTCCGGCATCAAAGCGTTCACGCAGGGCACCGGCGGTATGGTGAAGCGCATGCACGCAGGACATGCCGCGGAAGCAGGCGTCGTCGCCTGCGAGCTCGCGAAGCGGGGCTTTACCGGTCCCGCACAAGCGATCGACGGCCGCTTCGGGCTGCTCGAAGTGATCGGCGGCAATGACACGCGGCCGGACGCACTCGACGCGAAGCTCGGTGAATCGTTCGCAATCACGCAGCTCTGGGTCAAAGCCTATCCCTGCTGCGGGCTCATTCATTCCACCTCGAATGCGCTCGAGCTGCTCAAACGCGAGCACGGCCTGACGACAGGGAATGTGCGGGAGATTCGTATTCTGACGGGCCGACGCGCGGTCACGCAGAACGGCGACCCCGACCCGCGGGAATCGATGGCCGCGCAGTACAGCTTGCGGTACCTCCGCCGGCGTAGCCATCGCCAAAGAGGCGCGCGATCCCGTCGCCTACGCACAGGAAAATCTCTTCGATCACGACGTGCGCACCGTCGCGGGACGCACGCGCCTCGAAGTCGACGACGAGATGGACCGGCTTTACCCTGCGCATTTCGCCGCACGCGCGCTCGTGACGACCACCGATGGCCGCGCGCTCGAGCGCACCGTCATCGACCCGCACGGCACGCCGGCCGATCCGTGCACGGCCGAGGAGATCGAAGCCAAGTTCACTCGTCTCGCGAGCCAGGTGAAGAAGCCCGACACGGTGGAGCGCATCAGAAGCGCGGCGCGCGAGCTCGTCGCCGCAACGGGGCTCGACGTGTTTTCGCAGGCGTTGCGCGCACCATGAGGCGATGGCTGGGGCCGGAACGTCGTCGTGGACAATCGGCCCGGCGGTGGCAGCGTGATCGGCTCGGAGCTTGTCGCCCGCAGCACGGCGCGCACAGCGGGGATACGAGCGGATTGACGCCGGCGCTCGACTGCGGCGTCGCGCCAGACGTGAGCGGTGGCTGGCGGACATATCGATTCGAGGATGCAGCATGGCTGAAAAACACCAGTACGATGTGGTAATCGTCGGCGGCGGGATAGCAGGACTGGTGGCTGCCAATCGCGCCGCCCAGGTCGGCTTGCGACCCGTCGTGCTCGAGCAGGGCACGTCGGAAAAGTATCTCTGCAACACGCGCTACACCGGCGGCACGATGCACGTCGGCATGCGCGATATCACGCTGGACGAAGAGACGCTCACGCAGCGGATCCTCGAAAGCTCGGAGGGTTTCGTCAGGCCCGAGCTCGCCCGGCTGATCGCACGCGAAGGCCGGCGCGTCATCAAGTGGTTGCAGGAAGAAGGCATGCGCTTCATTCGTGCGAGCGCTTCCGAGTATCACAAATGGGTCCTCGCGCCCCCGGGCCGCAGCCGACCCGGGCTCGACTGGGAGGGCCGCGCGGGCGACGTCCTGCTGCGCACGCTGGAAAGCCGCCTCGCTTCGCGTAAGGGCGAGCTCGTGCGCGGCGCGCGTGTGCGATCGCTCGTCATGGACGACGGCTGCTGCACGGGCGTCATCGCGGACATCGACGCTGTGCCCAGCACATACCGCGCGCGTGCCGTCATGATCGCCGACGGCGGATTCCAGGGAAATGCGGAGCTGGTGGCGCAGTACATTTCGAAGCATCCCGACCGCCTCAAGCAACGCGGCGCCGGCACCGGCCGGGGCGATGGCCTCACGATGGCGGCGGCAGTCGGCGCCGAGCTGATCGGCATGAATCGCTTCTACGGCCACACGCTGTCGAAGGACGCGCTCACGAACGACAACCTCTGGCCGTATCCCTATCTCGACAGCCTCGTGACGGCCGGCATCGCCGTCGGCGCAGACGGATCACGTTTCGCGGACGAGGGCCGCGGCGGCGTGTACGTCGCGAATGCGCTCGCGCAGCTCGACGATCCATTGAGCGCATCGGTTATCTTCGACAGCACGATCTGGGATAGCGCCGGACGCAATGGCCTCATTCCCGCCAATCCGCACCTGGAGCGCGAAGGCGCAACCATTCACCGCGGTGAAACAGTCGATGCGCTGGCGGCGGCGGCATCGATTCGTGCGGATAACCTGAAAAGAACCATCGCGGAGTACAACGAAGCGCTCGCAGCAGGGCACAGCGAGTCCTCTCTGCGACCGCCGCGGCACACGGATCGCTACAAAGCCATGCCGCTCGTGAAAGCGCCTTTTTACGCGGTGCCGATGTGTGCCGGCATCACGTACACGATGGGCGGCATCCGCGTCGACGAACATGCGCGTGCGCTGCGCGCCGACGGCGCGCCCATCGCGGGACTGTATGCACTCGGCGCGTCGACCGGCGGGCTGGAAGGCGGCCCGGCTGTCGGCTACACCGGCGGCCTGGTTAAAGGGCGGCGTGACCGCGCTGGTGGCCGCGGAGCATGTCGCCGCAACCACAGGAAGCCGCACCCGGGCATCGTGAAGCGGCTCTAGTGAACGCCAGCGTGCCTCGTGTAGCATGCTGCTCGCTTCCCACGCGATAACGAAAGAACAGGAGAGAGGCGAATGCTGAAGTTCCTCATCCCGGTGGACGGGTCCGAACCGGCCGCTGAAACGGTAAAGCAGTTCCGAAACTACCTCAGCTGGATCGGGCCCGAGGTCGAGATCCACCTGCTCAATGTCCAGCAGCGCATACCCTACGGCAAGCGTGTGAGCTCCGTCATCGGGCGCGACCGCATCGCCCGTTACCAGCAGGAGGACGGGTCGGCAGCACTCAAACCAGCGAGAGCGCTGCTCGACAAGGCGGGAATCCCGTACCAGCACCACATTGTCGTGGGCGACGCAGCCGAGACCATTATTCAGTACGCCAAGGAAAAGGGCTGCGACCAGATCCTCATGGGCACGAAAGGGATGGGATCGCTGGCGGGTGTCGTTATGGGGTCCGTGGCAACCAAGGTGATCCAGCTTTCGCCGGTGCCGGTCCTGGTGATGAAGAAGCGAGGTCCCGCAGCGCGGTAGAAGCCGGCAGCGTCGAGGTTGACGACGCTGCCCGTTCCCATCCCGCCTCACGTCTCGCCCTGTAGGTTGCGTTCCTTCGCGATCGCGCGCCACATCTCGATTTCTCTGCGCAGCAGCGCGTTGAACGCGTCCGGGCTCATCCCGAGCACCGCCTGCGCGCCTTCGGCTGTGAGGCGGCCCCTGATGTCGTCCGCGACGATGATCTTCTGGATCTCGCCGTTGATCTTCGTGACGACCTCTTTCGGCGTCCTGCCCTGAGCGAAGAGGCCCCACCACGTCGATGCCTCGAAGCCCGGCACGCCGGCTTCCATCACCGTCGGCATCTGGGGGATGAACTCGGAGCGTTTCGCCGTGGTCACGGCAAGCGCGCGCAGCCGGTTCGCTTTCACGTGATGCCATGCCGCGGGCAGGCTCGCGAAGATCATCGGCACGTGACCTCCTACTACATCGGTCACTGCCGGTGCAATCGCTTTATAGGGCACGTGCACGATATTCACGTGCGCTTTCGACGCGAAACCCTCTGCGACGAGATGATTGATCGTGCCGGTACCCGCCGACGCATAGTTGATGAAACCGGGCCGCGCTCTTGCCAGCGCGACGAGCTCTTTCACCGACCTGGCCGGCAGTGATGGATGAACGATGAGAAGGAGCGGCCCCTGTCCGATCATCGTCACGCCAGTCACATCGTTCAGCGGATCGAATGGAAGTGAGGTACGTGTTGCCACACTCGTGGTGTAGGTTATCGTCGCCAGCAGCAGCACGTGTCCGTCCGGCGGCGACTTGGCGACGTAATCGGCTGCGATCATCTGTCCGGCGCCGCTCCGGTTCTCGGTCACGACGGTCTGACCGAGACGCTCATGAAGCTTCTCGCCGATCAGCCGTGCGAGTATGTCCGCAGAACCCGCCGGAAGCCCCGGCACGACCATCCGGATCATTCTGGTCGGATAGTCCTGGGCGTTCGCACCGGCGAATGGCAGCCATGCGATAACCGCACACGCGAGCGAAGCAATACGCAACGTCAGGCCTTTTCGTGACAAAGCGACTTAGTATAGCGAGTCAGCGTGTACTCACTTCCAGGAACGAACGATGACAACGACCCCACCACCCATCCCACGCACCAATCCTGAGTCCGTCGGTCTCTCGCCCCACCGTCTGGAGCGGATCGGCGCGGCACTGCAGGCCGACATTGCAGGCGGCAAGTTGCCTGGCGCCGTGATCGCGATCGCTCGTCATGGGAAGCTCGCCTATCTGGAGGCGTTCGGTTACCTCGATCGTCAGGCGGAAGTGCCGATGCCAGCCGACGCGATCTTCAGTATCGCGTCCATGACCAAGCCGCTGGTGAGCGTTGCCGCGCTGTCGCTCTACGAGGAGGGGCGGCTGATGGTGAACGAGCCGGTCAGCAAATACCTACCTCAGTTCACGAAAATGAGGGTTCGCGGGCAGGAAGGCGTGGTCGACAGTGTCCCCGCCAGGCGCGACATGACGATCCAGGACCTCATGCGGCACACGGCAGGGGTCACGTATGGCAACCGCGGCTCGACGGCGTTCGACAGGAACTATCTCACCTCATCTACCGACGTGGCCGAGCAGATGACGGGAACGGAGTTTCTGAAGAAGCTTGCGGAGCTGCCGCTCCATTTCGAGCCAGGCTCGAAATGGGACTACGGTTTCGGGCTGGATGTCCTCGGGCTCGCGATCGAAGCGGTGTCGGGCCGATCTCTCGGAGCCTTTCTCCAGGAGCGCCTGTTCAAACCGCTCGGCATGTGCGATTCCGGGTTCGTGGTCCCAGCGCAGAACGTGCATCGTTTCGCCAAGGGTCTGCCGTGCGATCCGATGACCGGCAAGCCGCAGCAGATGCGCGACAGCACGCGGCCGCACAAGTTCGAGTGCGGCGGTGGCTGCGGCGTATCCACGGCTGCGGATTACCTGCGGTTTGCGCTGATGCTTCTGAACGGCGGCACGCTGGACGGCACGCGAATCCTCGGACGCAAGACGGTCGAGTACATGACCGCCGATCACATGGGCCCCGAGATCGACACGACACGCCTGCACGAATGGCCGAACATCAACGGCTACGGCTTCGGCCTGGGTGTGGCGGTGCGACGCGCGGCGGGCGCAGGCGGCGCGGTGAGCTCGACCGGCGAGTTTCACTGGGCCGGGGCGACCGGCACTTACTTCTGGGTCGATCCGTCCGAAGCGCTTGCGGTCGTGTTCATGGCGCATGCACCCGGCGCGATACGCTTCTACCTGCGGCAGTTGCTGCACGCGCTCGTGCTGCAGGCGCTGGAGTAGGGGGGCGACGCTCGGGAGGGGGCGGCGCTCGCCTGAAGGCTCGGGCCTCGCCGCCCTGCGGAACAGAGAGAAACCAAAAGGTTTCCCTCCGTAACCTTCCTTCCTGGGGGGCGGCGCTCGGCCTCACTGCCGTACAGAACAGCGGGACACCGACGGTTTACCGTCTTAAGCTCCCTTTCCTGGATTCGAGTGGCGCTCGCCTTGGCTCACGCGGGCTGCAGCTTATCCGCAAGCCAGTCGCCGATGACGTCGCACACCGCGGTGAGATAGTCCCGCTGACAATGCTGAGCACCGCCTTCTTCGGGCGTGAAAACACGGAAGGTCTTGTCCTTCGATCCCGCCGCGTCGAACAACTTCTGCGCCTCCGACATGGGCACCTGTTTGTCTTCGGTACCCTGTGTAAGCAGGAACGGACACTTCATCTTCTGCACCACGCCGTCGAGCTTGAATCCCTCCAGCTTCGCGAGCGCCTGTTCGAACGTCTGCACGCCGAACACCCATTTCACGTGATCGACCGGCACGGGCAGCGCGACAGGGGTGCCCTCCTCGATCCCCTTGATCCTCTGCACCCACAACGCATGCACGTCCCACTGCGCACCCCAGGCGACGCACGCCGCGAAGCGCTCGTCCAGGGAGGCGCAGCGCGGCGCGAAGTAGCCGCCGAGGCTGAGCGCGACGACGGCAATGCGCCGGCTGTCGACGTCCGCTCGCGTTGCGAGGTAATCGAGGCACGCGCTGCCCACGAGCTCGTAGTCGTGATGCAGGGGAATGGCGCGGAAACGGATCGACTCGCCCATGCCCGGCCCGTCCACGAGCAGGACCGAAAAGCCGCGCCGCGCGAGATCGGCGACGCCTCTGAGGTACTGGAGCTCCTTCTGCGTATCGAAGCCCCCGAAGCGAACGACGCACGGCGCGCGCGCAGCACGCTTCCACTCGGCGTGGATGAAATAGGCCGGCAGTTTTCCGTGCGCGTATGCGATTTCGACTTTTTCGATGCGCGGCCGATCCGTGAGCGCCATGAACTTCTCGAAGCAGACGAGTGAGCGTCGAAACGTGTCGATTGCTGCGTCGTCTTTCGGGTGGCGGAAATGCTCGGCGTGCTGGTATTGAGCGCAGGCCCGAAGGTAAAGCGACGAGGCGGTGAAGACGTGCCGCGCGTCCTCGGCTGCCGCCGCACGCCCGCGCATGAGGTCGCCGCCGGCCGTCCATGCACGAAACCAGGCCTCGTCATCGCCCACGCAGCTTCGCAGTTGCCGTCCGATGCGATCGATTTCGCTGATGTCCGCTCCGCCGTATGGCGCAGTGCTCAGCATGGCGAGCATTTCCGCCGACCAGCGGTAATGGGTGGGGAAATACGCGAAGTAGTTCGGCTCGGCGACCGTCGATGTGCTCACGCCTGCTCCTCCATAGCGCCTGGATAGAACTCCAGGGTCAGCATACGCCTGGTGAAAACGCCCCGCGATAGGCGCATAATTTTCGCCGACGAGTTCCCAGCTTCACTGCGCCCGGGCGGGATTGCATCCGCCCTGGCTAAAGCAGTCCAGTGTCTGCATCGAAAGCGTGACCTTTCAGGAGGAGGTGCGTGATGCGTGCTGTGATCGGAGCAGGTCGAACAACATTTTTGTACTCGCTTGCGGCGGCCGTGCTGATCGGGTCCGTCGCGTCGTGGGGCCAGACCTTCCCCGTCAAGCCCGTACGTTACGTCGTCCCCTTCCCTGCAGGCACGTCCAACGACATGGTCGGCCGTCTGCTCACCGATCAGCTGTCGAAGATGTGGAAGCAGCAGGTGTACGTCGACAACCGAGTCGGCGCGTCCGGGACGATCGGCGCGGCGTTCGTCGCAAAATCGCCCCCTGACGGCTACACGCTGCTCCACTGCAACATCGCGCCGAATGCGATCTCTCCAACGCTCATGTCGAAGCTGCCTTACGAGCCTAAGGATTTCGCGCCGATCACGCGCATCGGCATGCCGCCGAACATCATCATGGTGCATCCGTCAACGCCATGGAGATCGATCAAGGACATGGTGTCTTATGCGAGGGCCAACCCGGGCAAGTTGAGCTATGCCTCGGGGTTGGCCGGTACCTCGCCGCATCTGACGATGGAATGGCTCAAGCAGCGGCTGAAGTTCGACATCGTGCACATTCCTTTCGTGAATGCGTCGCAGGGGACGAACCAGGTCATCGCCGGCGAGATTCCGATCAACGTCACGAACATGCCGTTCGTCGTCGGACCGGTCCTGAGCGGACGTCTGCGCGCGATCGCGGTCGCGAGCGCGGAGCGTCAGCCGCTGTTGCCCGACGTTCCAACGGCACGCGAGCAGGGTGTATCCGATTTCGAGGTGAACTCCTGGTACGGCGTGTGCGCGCCGGCCGGTGTCCCCGCGCCGCTGCTGGACAAGTTGAACACCGACATCGTCGAAGCGATACGTGAACCCCTGGTTGCGCAACGCCTGGGCGAAATGGGCATGCCGCCCGCGCCGACCACGCGGGACGAGTTCGATCAGTTCATCCGCGCGGAGATCGCGCGCTGGGCGGAGGTCATCAGGAACGCGAAGATTCCGATGCAGAAATCGCCGATTAGAACGACCCACGCTGGCGAGCGGGGGCCGTGTAACGGCGGGGACCCCGTGAGCGAAGCAATCCGTCGCCTTAGCACTCACGTCCGAGCGTGCGAGGGTCGAGGTGAGGGTGTTCGAACGATCGACGACGCTTCAGTCTGTATCTTCGCGCTCCGGCGGATTTCCGATTTCGGCCAGCCGACCCTGCTGGCGAACGATGTCGACGAAGATCTTGAGGGAGTGCAGCATCGTCGGCTGGCCGAACCACACCGCGGTCTGAAGGATCACTTCGAGCACTTCGCGCGGACTCGCGCCGTTACGCATCGCGCCCTTCATGTGCGCCTTGCCCTGCACGGCTTCACCGATCGCAGCGCAGTTACCGACCATGCAGAGGAGCCGCGTCTTGTCGTCGACAATCAGGCGCGAATACATACCGCCGTAGATGTAGCGCACCCACAGGCCGGCCCACTCCGGGTCGAGCGCATCCTGCCAACCGAGCGTATTCAGATGGTGCTTCGGACGCAGCGTGAGCCCACGCCCCACAGCCTGCCAGCCGTGACGCTTCATGAGCGGTTCGTAACGAGGATCGGCCACATCGTCGGCGTGCCACGTCTTGCGTTCCTCTTCGTAGTTGCGTTGACTGTCGTTGTTGTCCATCGGTTTCTGCGACTTGCGCAACTCGTCGATGAGCCCCTTCTCCTTCGCCACGCGATGGAAGATGCGGATCGCCGGATCGGCCGTCGTCTGGCCGCCATAGACCGCGCACTGGAGGATGATTTCGAGCACTTCGCGCGGGTTCACGCCGGCCGCAATCGCCGCGTAGATGTTGTCTTCGAGCATTTCCCAGCTCTTCGACATCGTGAACTGGCCGGTGAGAACCAGAAGCCGCGTGCGCGTATCGAGCACCTGCCGCCGTCCCATGCCCGTGATCGCGAAGTCGAGCCACAGCCTGGTGAAGTGCTGGTCGAGATCGTCACGTTCGGCAAGTCGACGCTCGAACGTCCGCGGCTGTTGTTTGAGTCCCTCGTCGTAGGCAGAGTCGCCGTACTTCACGCGCAAGTCAGTAGCCATGCTTTCTCCTGGTTATTCCAACGTAGGTGCAGCCGCATGAAGCGCCCGTCCCGCTCGTGCGTGCCGGCGCGCGTTCACATCGGAAGCGGCAGGTTGACGATTCTGCCGCTTTCGGCCGCCAACTGGATCGCGAGCGTCGTCTCCAGCGTCGTCCGTGCTTCTCGCGGCGTCGTCAGCATGCACGGCTTGCCCGTGACGAGATGATCGAGCCACGCGCGCGTCTCGTTGGCGATCGCGCCCCAGAACTGGCCCAGCGCCCAGTCGCCCGGCGTGCCGCTGTTCAGGAACACCATGTTGACTTCGTGATTGGGCAGATAGACGTGGGGGACGCCCTTGTTGGTGTACATGATCTGGTCGGTGTGATCGTCGTCGATGATGAGCACGCCCTCGGTGCCGAGAATCTCGAAGCGCGTCGAGTGTCCCAGTGCCGGCCACTTCTCCGGCAGCGCGAAGCTCACGCCGAAGTTGGCGACGGCGCCGCTGCCGTACGTCACGATCGCCCAGTTCAGATCGTCCACGTCGTATCCGGCCTCCTTCAGCACGCCTTTCTGCCCGCGTGCGAAAACTTCGACCGGCGCCGACCCCTCCAGCATCCAGTTCATGATGTCGACGTAGTAAGTCAGCGCATCGACGATCGGCGTCGCTTCCGGATCGCGCTTCAGGATCGCGAGACCGTTTGAGCGGTTGTTGAACACACGCGCCGACGCGCCGATAACGCGACCCAAGCGGCCCTGCACGATCTGCTCCTTCGCGAGCAGATAACGCAGATCCTTGTAGCGGCGGCTGTAGCCGATGCGCACTTCGACGCCCGCCTTCTCGGACGCGGCGATGATGCTGTCGGCGTCGGCCAGATTGAGCGCGATCGGCTTCTCGATCAGCACCGACTTGCCGGCCGCGATCGCCTGCAGCACCGGTTCCGTGTGCTCGCCTTCGCTCGTGGAAACGATGACCGTGTTGACGTCGGGATGCTCGATGATTTCGCGATTGTCTGCCGAGTAGAGATGGGCGCCTGAAGCCTCCGCGAGTTTTTTCGCGTTCTCCGCCTTCGCATCGGAGACCGCGACGAACTCGACGGCCGGATGCTCGAGCGCCTGACGAGTACGAATCGTCCCGATGCGGCCCGATCCGACAACTGCGATCCCGAGTCTCTTACGTTCAGCCATGCGCTTCCTCTTCTACTCCGCCCTGATGCCCATTTCGCGGATGACCTTGGCCCACAGGGCGGTTTCATCGGCGATCGTCGCGCGGAACGCCTCGGGCGTGCTCGCGATGACCTCGGCGCCTTCCCGCGTCACGCGCTCCGCCACATCGGGCGCGCGAGCCGCTTTCGTTACGTGCTCGTAGAGGGTTTTCACGACGGACGCAGGCGTGGAGGCGGGTGCGAGCAATCCCACCCACGTGTTGAATTCGTACTTCGGCACGCCCGACTCGGCGACGGTCGGCAGGTCCGGAAGCTGCGCCGCGCGTTTGCGGCTCGTCACCGCGAGCGGACGCAGCCGTCCGGATGCAATCTGGCCGGTCGCAGCCACGAGCGCCTGCACGGTGATGATCACACCTGCCGCCGCGAGCATTGCAACTCGGACGCCTTTCTTCACGCTCCCGCTCGCCTGTCCACGCTGCTGCTGATCAGGCTGCGCCGACCGGCGGCCAGATGCGGTCGCAGAGGTTGGCCGAGCCGGGCGCATGCACGAGGTTTTCCACCGCGCGGTCGGACCATGCCTTCATGTCCGGCCGGTTCGCTTCATGCTGCGTGAAGTAGCGGTTCCTCGCGTCCATCGACGTGAATTCGTAGAGGACGGCCTGCTTCGCCCATCCCCCTACGGACGCGAGGCGTCTGGTCCGGATGACGCCGGGCAACGTTTCCATGGCACGCATGCGCCATTGCGTGTACCACGCGTGCACCTCCTCCTCATGCTGCCAGGCGCATTGAAAACTTCCGATCTGGATACACGGCGGAAGCCTCATCCCGTCCGCGTAGCTCTTTTCTTCCGGGCCCGATACGCGTGTCGCCTCGACCATGACGTTTTCCCGTACGCCGACGCGCTTCGCGAGCATGGCACGCATGTCCTCCGGCAGCGATGCGATGAGCGCCGAAGGCACCGGGTCGCCGAACGCCGCCGCATCCTGCGCACCGACGATCTGGATGATACTGGCAGCCGGTCGGCACCGATGCGTCCTGCGAGTGCCGCAACGACTTGCGCGTCTGAGACATCGTGCCCGGCGGCACGGACGCGAAATGCGCAGCGTGCAGATAGCGTCCGCTGTCCAGCAGGCCCGGAAGATAGTCCCGGTGTGCCCAATCGAGGTACGCATCGCGATCTTCCTCGGGCAAGTCATACCACGTGATCCACAGTGCACGATCCATCATCTACCCTGCTCCCTCACGATATTGGCAAGTGTCTGCATTTCGGTTCTGACCAGCGCGGCCAGCTCGTCCGGCGTGCTGCCGACCGTCTCCATGCCTGCTTTGAAGAACCTCTCCTTCACCTCCGGCTTCGCAAGCACCCGCAGGATTTCTTCGTTGAGCCGCGCGACCAGAGCCGGCGGCGTTTCCGCGGGCGCGAAGATGCCGAAAGGCGACGTGAAGTCGTAGCCGGCAACCCCGCTCGCGGCGATGGTCGGCAGACCCGGCGCGAGCGCCGAAGGCTTGCCGCTCGACACGGCAAGTCCCCGCAGACGCCCCGACTCGACGAGCGGCATTACGCCGGGCGCGCTGCCGAACGCGATGTGTACCTGACCCGCCATCAAATCCGTATAGACCGCACCCATCGCGCGATAGTTGACCCGCACGATGTTGACACCGGCCATCTGGTTGAACAGCGCACCGGCGAGATGCGGCCCCGAGCCCTGTCCCGCCGCGCCGTAGTTCAACTCGCCGGGACGCGCGCGAGCGAGTGCGATCAGATCCTTCACCGACTTCACCGGCAATGACGGATGCACCGCGAGCACGTTCGGCGTCGTAGCGGGAAGCGTGATTGCGGCGAAGTCTTTGGTCGGATCATAAGGTGCCTTGTCTACGGTGAGCGGCGCCATCCAGTGGCTGCGGCCGGACAGCACCAGCGTGTAGCCGTCGGGCTTCGCTTTCGCGACCGTCTCTCCGGGAACGAAGCCGCTCGGACGGTTGTCGACGAAGACCTGTTGACCGAGGTTCGCGGTCAGTCCGTCGGCGATCAGCCGCGCGGCGATGTCGTTGCCGCCACCCGCGCCGCCCGTCAGGAGCCGCAGCGGACGGTTGGGAAACGTCTGCGCCGCGAGCGCCTGTGCAAACAGCGACAATGTCACGAGCGCGAAGAGTGCGCCTTCCCGGCCGCGCCTGGATTGCGGCCCCGCATCGAGTCGCGCGCCGCGACGGGGTTCCTCATTTGTCACTCGTCACTCCGTCACGGCGAAGCAAGTCAGCTGATCGTTACGCCGCCGTCGAGCAGAACCGTATGGCCGGTGACATAGTCGGCGCCGCGGCTCGCAAGCCAGCGAACGGCCTCCGCGACGTCTTCCATGCTGCAGAAACGCCTGAGCGGAATCTGGCTGAGCGCCGCCTCGATGTACTTCGGATCGGTGGCGTTCTTCGCACGCGCCGGCGATTTCGTGTCCACGCGTCCAGGTGCGATCGAATTGACGCGCACGCCGTGGTCCGCCCACTCGATGGCAAGCATACGGGTCATGTGGTCGATCGCGGCCTTGGACACGCCATAGGCAACCCGCCCCGGCCGGCAATGCACGAATCCGTGTGCGGAGGTGATGTTGATGATGAGCCCCGGGCGCTTCGCTGCGATCAAGCGGTGCGCGAACGTCTGGCTCATGAAGAACGTGCCGTCGATGTTCGTGTTCATCACGTCGTCCCACTCCGGCGGCGTGATGTCGATCGTCGGCTTCTGCAGCGGAACGCCGGCATTGTTGACGAGCACATCCAGCGAGCCGAAGTGGTCGAACACGCGGCCGAATGCGTTTCGGATGCTTTCGATCGAGCGCACGTCCAGTACGACCGGTAACGCACGCGCACCCGCCGCTTCGATCTTCGAACACGTATCGGCCAGCCGCGACGGCTCACGTGACGTGACCGCGAGATCGAATCCATCGCGAGCGAGCGCGAGCGCGGCCGCAGCGCCAATTCCGAACGAGGCGCCGCTGACCAACGCTACGCGCCGCTGCTCCGCGTGTTGCTGCTCCATCCTCCACCCTTTGTTGTTAGTTGCCCCTCACCCTCACCCTCTCCCCGTGTACGGGGCGAGGGAATCGTCAGTCCCGTCTCCTGAATCGCGGCGAGGGAATCGTATCAGTCTCCTCTCCTGAATCGGAGGCGAGGAAATTCGTCAGTCCCCTCTCCCTGGCGTAGGGAGAGGGTTAGGGTGAGGGTTCCCTAAGCCAGAGCCTCACCACCCCCGCGGCTCGCTTCGCAGCGCATCGAAACGCTCGAGCGCGGCCGCGAGATCACCCCGCGCCTGTTCGTTCAATGCTTCCATCGGCGGACGCGGCTCACCGCAGTCGCGACCCATCGCACGATGCGCAGCCTTGAGCGACCCGAATCCGTAGCGCTTCAGCGTCTGATACAGAACGGCCGTTGCCTCCTGCGCCTTGCGCGCTTCGAAGTATTGCTCCTTGCGGCAGATGTCGTAGAGGCGCTTCACGAGCACCGGCGCAACTCCCGCCAGTGACGAAATCATGCCGGTTGCGCCATTCGCGCCCGCCGAGATCATGTACTCGGTGCCGCACAGCAGCTGGAAGTCGCTGCGCACACGCTGCGCGTTCGACAGCACGTTGATCTGCCACTGCCAGTCGTTGCTGCTGTCGATCACGCCGGCGAAGTTGGCGCGCTTTTCGATGAGCTTCAGCACGAGTTCGGTCGAGATCTTGGGGCCCGCCATATCCTCCGGCGCGTGCCATGCGAAGACAGGCAGCTTCGTCGCCCGGCACACCGCCTCGATATGTTCGAGCAGCATGTTCGCGGGCGGCGTCCAGTAGTACGGCGTCGTGATGATCACGCCCGCCGCACCGGTCTGCTCCGCGTGCTGCGCGCGCGATGCGGCGATGGACGTACCCGAGTCGCTCACGTGGACGAGTGACCGGCACCTTGCCGCCGAGTCGATTCACGACGAACGACACGAGCTTGCGCTGTTCTTCGTCGGTCAAACTGACCGACTCGCCGACGTGCATCGGCAGCGCGAAGCCTTCGGCACCGTTCGCCACGTGGAAGTCGATGAGCTTCCCGTAGACCTTCCAGTCGATTGCATTGTCGCGCGCGAACGGCGTCACGGGCGTATGCAGGAGGCCGGGCTTTAACGTTGACATAGAAGATCTCCTTACCAGCCGTGCGGCTCGGTGGCGTAGATGCCGAGCTCGTCCAGTTGCTTGCCGATATAATCGATGCGTTCCTTGCTCGCGGTCGGAAGCGGCGGGCGGGTCGGCCCCACGGGTCGTCCCATGAGTACCATGCCGCCCTTCAGCGACGACGGGTACTGATCGCGGAAGAGATCCCATAGACGCGCGAGCTTGAACTGAAGCTCGCGTGCCTTGACCGCATTGCCGGACGCGCACGCTTCGTAAAGCGACGTGCAGAGGTTCGGGCAGATCGCGCCGGCGGAGGAATACGAGCCTTTGCCGCCCATCGGAATGGCCGGTGCGAGAAATTCCACGCCGGAGATCAGTGAAAACTCGGGCCGCAGCGCGAGCGCGACGCGGGCGATCTCCAGATATTTCTCGCTGTTGAAGCTCGCTTCCTTCATCGCGATGAAATTCGGCAGGCGTTCGATCAGACGGCGCGTGAGCTCCGCGTCGAACTCGACGCCGTCGAGATAGCTCGGCGAGTTGTAGGCGATGAGCGGCAGATCGGTCGTCGTGCCGAGCTTCACGAAGTAGTCGTAAAGCGATTCGTTGGTGTACTTCCAGAAGTACGGCGTAATCGCGATGATCGCGTCGGCGCCGATCTTCTTGGCATGCCTGACGAGTTCCATCGAGTCTTCGATCGCGAGCGCGCTGACGTGGATGGAGACGGGCACACGCCCGTTCACGACCTTGACGGCCACCTCGGCGAACGCCTTGCGCTCCGGGATCGTCAGGTTGAGCGACTCACCCTTGTGATGCGGCCAGGAGATGGCCGTCGCACCGGTGCGCACGTGGAAATCGAGCAGCTTTTCGAACGTCGCGAGGTCGGGACTGAAGTCCTCCTTGAGCGGCGTCACGGGGCTTTGCATCACGCCCTTCAGAACGAGAGACATAGTCACTCCAGATGTCGTTCACCGACGCTCCCGCGGAAGATGCAGGAGCGGCCTAGAAGCGGAACCGTGCTCGCGCCGGCTCCTGGATGGAGCCTGGAAGCGGCTCGGGAAAGGCTTGCCAATTCTAAGGTGATCGTGTTGGAGGGGGCAGCCGAGGGCGGATAGAATCACTGTTAATCGGCATGTTGAGAATCGGGGAAGCGCCATCGATCGCCTGCATGGAATACTCGTATTCCTGCGCGTCGTGGAGACGGGCAGTCTGAGCGCGACGGCGCGCGCGCTCGGCGTGTCGACATCCGCGGTCAGCGCTGCGCTCGCCCGACTCGAACGCAAGCTCGCCGTGCGTCTTCTGGACCGCACGACGCGGCGCCTGAGCCCGACGGCGGAAGGCGCCGAGTTCTATGCCCGCTGCAAGCAGATCACCGCCGACCTCGAGGAAGCCGAGATGATCGTCGGGCGCGCCGGGCGCGTGCCGAGCGGGCGCCTGCGCGTGGGCATGCCCTCCGCGCTATCGGCGATGTGGATCGTGCCGCGTCTGCCCGATTTCACGCGGGCGTATCCTTCCGTCGCGCTCGAGATCGTCTGCACGGATTTCGTTCCCTCGACGATTGCGGAAGGCGTAGACGTTTCGGTGCAGGTGGGCGAGCTGCATGCCTCCAGCTTGAGCGTGCGGCGGCTCGCGTCGGTAAAGTACGTGGTCTGCGCCGCACCGGCCTATCTTGCGGCGCGCGGTGTGCCGCTCGCGCCCGGTGATCTGCGCGCGCACACCTGCCTCGCGTATCGGCGGCCGCGTAACGGCCGGATCAGAGAGTGGCATCTCGGGGACGCAGATTCTCTCCAGCACATCACCGCTGGCGGCGCGATGACGTTCAACAGCGGAGAAGCGCTCGTTGCGGCGGCGGCGGCAGGGCTCGGCGTGATTCAGGTCGCCGAATACTATGCGTGGCCGCTGATCGAAAGCGGCCAGCTCGTCGAGCTGCTGAGCGGCTACAAGGCGGACGGGCACGACATTTCGGTCGTGTTCCCGCAGCAGAGACGCGTCGCGCCGAAGCTGCGCGTGTTCGTCGATTTCCTCGTGGCGCTGTTCGATCCGCCGCCGTGGAAGAAAACGGCAGCGGCAAAGCCGCGCAAGACGGCCCCTCAGCGCAGCGTCGAACGGACGCCATCGCGAGTGGCATGAGGAAACGACGTTCGTACGCCGCTTCAGGCGACCATCTGCGTGACCGCGTCCAGCGTGGCCCATGTCTTCGGTCCGACGATGCCGTCCGGCACCAGCCCGTGTGCTGTCTGAAAGCGCCGTACCGCGGCCTCGGTTCCGGAACCGAAATTGCCGTCGATGGTGAGCCCGCCCAAGGTGCGCTGAAGGCGCTGAACGAGCTCTCCGCTGTCGCCGCGTCGAAGCGTACGTCGCGCAACGGTGCCGCCCCGGCCGGCGGGTTCCTCTGTGGGAATCAGAGGCAGCGGCGGCACCTCGCCGTTCATGATCGCGGCAACGGATAGTCGAAAAGTGTCGGTGCTGAAACTCGGATCGGTCTTGCGGCCCTTCGGCAACGCGTAATCGCAGTGGCCGGCACAGAATTCCGGACCGCGGCCGATGTGCTTCAGTATCGCTGCTACGCCGTGACGATACGCGTCCATCTGAATGTCCGGCCAATTGTCCCCGGGCAGGCCGGTGTTTTCAGCTTCGATCCCGATGAAGTTCGAATTGCCGTCCGATATCCCGCTCCAGGCACCCTTGCCCGCGTGATACGCGCGACCGGCAGCGATGACGTAGTACGTGCCGTCGCGGCCGAGACCCAGTTGCGCAAGCGGTCCCGACAGATCACTTCGCCCTTCGATGAGCAGTCTGAGGCTCGGCATGTTGCCCGTCGCCGCTCCGGCCGTGTGATGACAGATGACCCCGCAGATTTCGCCGACGTCACCATGTCCCCGGCTTTCCCAGCCGTCCACGCGCGCGACCTTGAGGCCTGCCGACTCGAGCACGGCCGGCAGCCATGTCAATGAATAGATCATTTTCTGGCGACGCCTCCTGTGGCTGGGGGCAATTCCTCGTCCGGGGTGGGCGGAACTGCACGATCGCCGCCGCACGCGTCGATTTCGCTCCCGCGACCGGCCGGCTCCGGCATGTTGCGCGATGAGCCGAGCAGCGTGTTCGGTGCGGCGGGGGCGCTCGCCATGGGGACGACCGTCAGCTTCAACAACTCGCTGTGCAGCGCGCGGACTTGCCGCTCCGCCTGCGTCTGCCGGTCTTCGGAACCTTCCTCCGGGCTTTTCTCGTGCGGCTTCACGGTCGAGCGGACGACCATGAACTTGTTGAGCACGTCGAACCAGAATGGCGCACCCAGCGTAGCTGCGAAAGCGGTTATCAGCCAACCGAGCAGCGGACCTGCCCAGAAATTCCACAGATCCTTCGGATCGCTGGTCTTCTGCGGCGCGCCCCAGCCCTGGTTCCACCCCAGCGGCAGCCGCTGAGCCGCAAGCGCATTCTCCGCCTGCCGGTAATCCATCGAACGTTGTGCTGCGAGCGAGGACGTCGGAACGCCGACGTTTTGAGGCTGACCGGCAGTGGCGCCGTCGACGACAGGCGTGCCCTTCTCTCTTTCCGTTGCGAGGATCTTGCCGGCCTCGTCCACGACGGCCGCCCGCGCTTTCCCATCCTGAGAAAGATAATGAACGATGCTGATCGTGTTGATGTTCAAGGCGACCACGACGAACAGCGCGACGCACAACAGCACCCATTGTGTCGTGCGGCGATACCAGCCCGACACACGATCCATCGCACTGTCGTACCAGGCCTCGACGCTCTTCACCGCTTTGTCGAGATCGCCCTGAGCGGTATCGATCGCTGTAAGCAACACGCGCTCTACTTCGGGATTCCCCAGTTTGCTCACGTTCGCGCGAACGTTTTCGAGCGAAATGGCCGATGAGCCGCTCGCAGCCGGCGCGCCGGTTTGCTGAGGCCCGCGCGCCGCGAGGTCCATCAATGCGAGCGCGAAGCTGTGTGACGGAATGTAGGACGGCAGGTTTGCGCCCGAAGTGAGTGCGCCGGGTGACCGGTGGTCCTCAGGGGGCTCGTATTTGCCCTGGAACAGTCCGTAGATCAGAGGGTGATTGAAGAGCTTCCCGACGAGCTCGGGCGAGGTCCGGTAATGCAGGAGCTCGCGTATTGCGTAGTGCAGATACGCCGCGCGTGTCTTGAACCATCCATCCAGGCCCTCGCGAACAGCGGTGCAGATGATGCTCACGAGTACGAAAACGAAGACGATGCCGATACAGACATCCAGCACTGCGGAGCCCAGCATAGAGCCTCCTGCGTTCGTGACTGTATTGCTGAATCAGCCATGGCAGCGTAAGTGCAGACGTCGTCACGGCTGCGTTCGGGTGGCAACAACATAGCGTCTGGTTGCTCATGTGCCATCCTCCAAATGGATGATCAGGTCCCGCCGCGCGTCGGGCTTCGAACGAAGGCGCCCGCTATTCCGGCTTGATCCCCGCCTGCCTGATCACCTTGGCCCATTTCACCACTTCGCGCCGGATCATGGCCGCGAACTCGTCGGGTTCGGTGCCGAGCGCTTCGGCACCTTCGGCGAGAAATCGCTCGCGCGAGGCGCCGAGCTTCAGCACCGCATGCGCTTCAGCCTTGATCTTCTCGACAATCGGACGCGGCACGCGAGCCGGTCCGAGGAGTCCGTTCCAGGTCTGTTCGTCGTAGCCCGGCAGTCCTGATTCCGCGACCGTGGGGAGCTCGGGCAACGCCGCGGAACGTTTCGCGCTCGTTACCGCCATCGCCTTCAGCTTGCCTGCGCGCACGAGCGCGAGCGCTGACGGCATCGCCGCGAAATAGACCTGCACCTGACCGCCCATCAACGCGTTCATCGCCGGTCCACCGCCCTTGTAAGGAACGTGGACCATGTCGATGCCCGCCATCGTCTTGAAAAGCTCTGCTCCGAGTTGCGTCCCCGTGCCCGTGCCGCCCGAGGCATAGTTCAGGGAGCCGGGCTTGGCTTTCGCGAGGGCGATCAGCTCCTTCACGTTGCTCGCCGGGACGGACGGATGGATCAGGAGCAGGTTGGGATACAGCGACAGCGTCGTGATCGGCGCGAAATCCTTTACCGGGTCGAACGGCAGCTTCCGGTACATGCTCGGCATGATCGCGAGCGACGAGGCCACGACGAGCAGCGTATAGCCGTCCGGAGCAGCCTTTGCGACGAGGTCGGTTCCGACGAGGCTCCCGGCGCCCGGCCGGTTGTCGACGACGACGGACTGACCGAAGCGTTCAGCAAGAGGCGGCGCGAGCAATCTCGCCGTGAGGTCCGTGGTGCCGCCCGGGCTCTGCGGAACGATGATCCGGATCGGGCGTGCGGGATAGGCTGGCGCATCGCGCTCGGCGGCGTTGGCGTGAGTGCAGACGATCGCACTCAGTGCGAACGATGAGAGAACGCATCGAGTTTGAGGCAGTGTTGTTTTCGTCAGAAATAAGTTTCGCACTTTAGCGGCGACAACCTCTTCAAGGCTGCTCCGGAGTCCGCCGCCCCGACCCTCGTACGCACGGACGAGAGTTCTAACCTAACTGACGCATGATAGTCACGTTCGCGGGGACCCCGCCGCTCTCCGCGGCCCCCGCTGTCCATCTCCGCAAGCCTCGCACGATCGGACGGGAGTGCTAACTGGCGTTTGGAAGTCACGTTCGCGGGGACCCCGCCGCTCCGCGGCCCCCGCTCACCGAGACGGGCCGATTCTAATCAACGCTTCTAACGCTCCCACTCCCTCGACAGCTCATCCACGCCCTTGCGCTTGCCACCCTTCTTGTTTGCCTCAGCCGCCTTCAGCACCTTGTTGAACTGGCGCATCGCAAGCCCGATCGTGGGCCATCCGGCGTACTGTCCAACGTGAAGGATGAGCTCCATGATCTCTTCCTTCGTGATCCCGATGTGCAGCGCGCTGTGATAGTGCGAGTGGTTGCCGGTCGGGCGTGCGAGCGCGATGCCCGCCGCGAGCGTCGCAAGCTGCCGGTCGCGGAGGCTCAGGTGCGGCCGGGTCCAGATGTCGCCGAAGAGGTGCTCGACGGTGATGTTGTAGAGGTCCGGATAGGTTTCCTTCTGCTCGCGCATGAGCTCTTCACGCCCCATGCGCTTCAGGAGCTTCATGCCGCGTTCCATGCGCTCGCTGCGCTTCGGTGCCACCTTCTTTTTGGCCATGTTCGTTTTCTCTCTGCCTTGGGACTGGAAGTGTTTCTTCATTGTCCGTCACCTCAGCCCTCGTACGCTCGGACGGGAGTGCTAATTGGCGTTGGACAGTCACGTTCGCGGGGACCCCACTGCTCCGCAGTCCCCGCTCACCCGTACGGGTCATTCAGGTTGCACCTTCGCGATGCGCATGTGCTCCGTCGTATCGCTGAAATATCTCTTGAGGAATGCCCGGAACTCCGCCGGCGTGTCCGCCACCATCACATAACCTCCGGCTTCATAGAACTCACGCAGCCTGGGAACCTGCGCCGCCTTCGCCACCTCGCTTTGGATGCGCGCGACGATGGCCGCCGGCGTTCCCGCCGGCGCGAACATGCCATGCCACGCTGCTTCGAACACGAAGCCGGGCACCGTCTCACTCACCGTCGGCACTTCGGGCATCACCGCCCAGCGCTTCGCACCGGTATACGCGAGCACCTTCAATCGTCCCGCCTTGACGTGCTGGATGACGGTGGTCGGCGCGGCGAACGATACCTGCACCTCGTTCCCGAGCACTGCCGTGATGATCAGCGGCAGGCCTTTGTATGGCACGTGCATGAGCTTCGCGCCCGAACGATTGTTGAAGATTTCACCGAGCAGATGCTGGCTGTTGCCGATACCACCGGAGCCGTACCGCAGCGGCGGCGACGCCGTCTTCGAAAGCTCGATCAGTTCTTTCAGCGTCCTGACCGGCACCTGAGTGTTGACCAGGATCAGATAGCCCGGCAGCTTCGCGACGTCCGTAATCGGCGCGAAGTCGCGCATCACATCGAACGGCAGCTTCCTGTAGACGAGCTGGTTGTTGGCGAAGGAGTTCGACGTGTAGAGCATCGTGTGGCCGTCCGGCAACGCCTTCGCCACGGTTTCGCCGGCGATGATGCCGTTCGCCCCGCCGCGGTTCTCGATCACGATGTTCTGACCCAGCAGCTTCGACAGATGCTCGCTCAATGCACGCGCATTCGTGTCCTGGCTGCCGCCGGGCGGCTGCGGCACGACCATGCGGATCGGGCGATTGGGATAGGCTTGAGCCGAGGCCATGCCCGCCGTCAACGCAAGCAGACATCCGAGCGCGAGCGCGCACGGACGGAATTTCACACACGACATATACGGTCTCCGGCAAATCGCGATGTCCGCACGCACGCGCGTGCGCGTCCCTGTGCTCACAGCCGCGGGCTTCGAGTGAAGCGCCTCCAGCTCCATGCGCTAAATTATCGCTGATCGCACTGGTTCAATACGGCACCGACCTGATGAGCATCATCCGAATAGTGACATCGAACGCCACGCACGCACTTCTGCGGGCGCTCGTGCACGCGTTCGAGCGCGCGCAGCAGCACTATACAGCCACGGTGGAAGCGGACTCCGCGAAAGTCATGCTCGGTCGCATCCAGAACGGTGAACGCGCGGACCTCGCGGTGCTCAACGCGCCGGATGTCGATACGCTCGCCACGACCCGGATCGTCGATCCGAAAACGCAGCGGCTTTTCACGCGTTCCCGCATCGGCGTCGCGGTCCGTGCGGGCGTTCCGCATCCCGACATCGGCTCGGTTGATGCGCTGCGGCGTACGCTTTTGGCTGCGCGCGCGATCGCGCACACCGTGCACGGGGCGAGTGGCATGTACGTGCCGAAGCTGATTGAGCGTCTGGGCGTGTCTTGTGATGTGAAGCCCAAGATCGTCACGCGACCCGGTGGTCTGATCGGCAAGCTGGTGGCGAGCGGTGAAGCCGAGCTTGCGATCCAGCAGATTCCGGAACTGCTTGCGGTCGCGGGCATCGAGATCGTCGGACCGTTACCGGACGAATTACAAATGACCTTCGAGTCGGCGCTCGGCGTATTCGCAGAGAGTTCGAACGCTGCGGGTGCGCTCGCACTTTCCGAGTTCTTCTTCTCGCCCGGCATCGCTCACCTGTTCGAGCATCACGGACTGGAGCGAATCTGAGTCAGTATGCCGTCAAGCCGCCGTCGATCAGGAGCGTCTGGCCGGTTATGTACTCCGCCTGTGGACTGGCAAGATAGCTCGCAAGACCCGCGATTTCCTCTTCGCTGCAGAAACGGCCGACCGGAATGCGATCGATGAGCCCCTGACGCCGCGTCGGATCGTTCCGCAGCGAGGCAAGGCGCGTCGGCGTCAACGTGGAGCCGGGTGCGATGGCGTTCACGCGAATCCCGTTCTTCGCCCACTCGATCGCCAGCATGCGCGTCATGTGCGCGATGCCGGCTTTCGAGATCCCGTAGACCGAGAAGTTCGCCACACCCACCGCACCGTGCGTGGACGCGATGCTGATGATGCTGCCTTTGCGTCCGCTCGACAACAGATACTTCCCCATCGCCTGGCTCATGAAATACGTGCCCGTGAGATTCACTTCCATCACGCTCGCCCACTGCTCGCGCGTCATCTCCACCACCGGTCCGCGCACGATCGCCCCGGCGTTGTTGACGAGGACATCGAGATGGCCGAGCTCCGCGATCACCTGCTGCATCGAAGCCTCGATGTTCGACTGCACGCGCAGATCGAGCGTAATCGCTGCGGCCCGCACACCGTGGCTTCTGATCTTCGCGACGGTGTCGTCCAGCGTTTCGGTACTCAGATCGGCCACCGCCACGTCGAAGCCGTCGCGCGCGAGCGCATCCGCAATCGCCGCGCCGATGCCGTAGGACGCACCGGTGACGAACGCGCTGCGGCGGGCGCTTACCGTGTTCTCGCCCATATGCTCAGTACGCAGAGCCGTTCTTGTGGGTGAAGCGCCACGCTCCGTCGACGAGCGTCGCCTGGATGTCGTCGTCGGGATAAACGACGCTGTCGCCTGCCGTCCTGTCACCGACCTCGATGAACAGCACGTTCTCCGCCGTGCGATTGACGAGGTGATGTGCGTTGCCGCTACCCGCCCTGAAGCCCGCGCACATGCCGGGCCCGAGCTCCGTTTCCCCGGCATCCGTGACGAGCACGGGACGGCCCTCCACGATATACACGAGCTCGTCCTGCTTCGAATGTGCGTGTCGGAGCGCCGACACCGCGCCGGGTGCAAGCCGGGTCAGGTTGACTCCGAAGTTCTTCAAACCGAAGACGTCGCCGAGCGGACGCTTCTCGCGTCCGGCCATGCGCGACGCGAACGGTTGCGGATAGTTCGTCTGCTTCGACCGAGGCGCAGCGTCCGAAGCGATGATTGCGACGGGCTGGGTGTTGTCAGTCAATGTCCTCTCCCATGTCGTGGCGGGGTCCTGAGAGGCGGCGGCGCACCTCACGCGTCGCTGCGAACCGTAAGCAGGTCGAGCAGTCGTCGCGCCTCAGGCGCACTCTCGAGATTCCACAGGAACCCGAGCACCTCATCCGCCCGCTGCGTCGGCAATACCTTGCTGCTGAGGTCGCGGAATTTGCGTTCGATATCGTCGTCGCTCATCGGGTTTCGCGCGTGGCCTTTCGGATGCGAGGTCCGTTCCGTATAGCGCGTTCCGGACTGTGTGGTCACCGTGATTTCCGAGGTAAGCGAACCCGGAAATGCCTTCGTGAACTCCGCATTCTCGGCGATCTTGATGCGGTTCATGAGCGGCCGCAGCGCAGGATCGAGATAGCGCGTGGGCTCGAAGATCTCGGGCGTGATCCGTCCGTCGCGCAACGCAATCGCGAGCAGGTATGGCAGGCTGTGGTCCGCCGTCTCGCGGTTGCGCGGATCCCATTTCTCGGGCTCGCTGCCGATCTCGCTGTACGCAGTCCAATAGGTCTGCACATCCACGGATTCGATGTCTTCGCCGTGCAATTTCTCCCGCAGCACGAGCGCAGCCCACAGCGGCGCCTGGGAGTGATATTCCGTCGCGTAGTACCTTGAGATTCGCACGCTCGATGGCGAACCCGGCCGTGGCCGGAAGCGGGCCGAGGGTGAACGGACCGGTGACCTGTTCGCACAGACCGTGATGGCCTTCGAACGCCGCTGTCGGACCCGTCATGCCTTCGCGCGCAAGCTGCGCGGCGAAGAGTCCGCCACAAGCCGCTGCTGCCGTTGCGGTCCCCTTCCACATCGAAAGCTCGCCGGCCCGCGTCTGTCGTGTGGGCACGTAAGCCGTCACTGCGATCGCGATCGCATTCGCGATCTGCTCAGTATTCAGGCCGTAGACGAGACCGGCGCCTGCCGCGACCGCAGGTGCCACGAATATGCCCTGGTCCCAGCCTCGATCGCGAATCCCCACCTGATCCGAAAGTGCGCCGAAAATCTCGTACGCCGCAACGATACCGGCGATGAGTTGTTTACCTGGCGCATTGCTCGCTTCGGCCGCCGCGAGCACGGCCGCGAACACGTCGCTCGGATGTCCCGAACCGCGCGAAATGAACGTATCGTTCGCGTCGAGGTACCGCACCATCACCGCATTGGCGAACGCCGCCATCTGCAGCGACGTGCTGATGCCGTCTCCGATCAGACGAGCGCCCGGGCTGCCGCTGTTGGCGCGTGCGAGACGACGGGCAATGTCTGCAGGTTCGCTTCTATATCCGCCCAGCGCGCATGCGACGGTGTCCAGGATGTGACGCTTCGCGGCCTTGACCGCGCCCGCGCCGAGATTCTCGAAACGAAGTGAAGATGCGAAGCGCGCGAGCGCTTCAGTGGTCTTGTCCAAGGGGCCTCCGCGGGTTAACGCACACGGCCCGCACGGTGAAACGCGAGCCGACGTTGCTATCATGCACGAGAATCGAGCTCGGGCATAACGCGAGGGAGTCCGGATGGAGGGAGAGAAACCAGCCCGCGGCGATGCCGTGCATGCCCAATGGGGCAGCGACTACCTCGCGGTCATGCGGGCGCTCGGTCTCGAATACGTCACCCTGGTTCCGGGCGCAAGCTATCGCGGTCTCCACGACAGCCTCGTCAACTATCTCGGAAACACGCGGCCCACGCTGCTGCTCTCGTTGCATGACGCGCAGCGGCAGAGTCGTCGTGGTCGAATTGCGGGTGAGGCCCGAATACGACGCCGCACGCCGGCCGCACCCGACATACCGACCGTAGCGGAGAGCGGGATTCCCGGCTACGAGGTGAGCAACTGGTTCGGTGTTTCGGCGCCCGCGCGCACACCACCGGAAATCGTCTCGCGCCTGCATGACAGCATTGCACGCGCACTGAAGATGCCGGATGTTCGCGCCGCTTTGAGCAACGGCGGCGCGGAACCCGCGGCCACCACGGCGGATGAGTACGCCGCCTTCTTCCGTAACGAGTACACGAAGTGGAGCAAGGTGATCAAGGCGGCGGGGATCAAGGGCGAGTAACAGTGCAATTTCGGACGCTGCCCGGGTGTTGATGGACCTCATCGTCAATATCGACGTCGCCGATATCGAGCAGGCCATCGCCTTCTACACGGACGCGCTCGGGGTTCGTCTCGCAAGGCGCCTGTTCGGAGGCTCGGTGGCCGAACTCCATGGCGCCACGTCGATCATTCAGTTGCTGTTGAAGGAATCTGGAAGCTCGCCGGCTGCGTCAAGTCGAAGTCGCCGGGACTACACCCGTCACTGGACACCCGTGCACCTGGACTTCGCCGTCGAGGATATCTCGATCGCAGTGGAGCGAGCTGTGCGCGCCGGCGCAACACTCGAAGGCCCCGTGCAGACGCATCCGTGGGGTCACGTCGCAACGATGAGCGATCCTTTCGGCAACGGCTTCTGTCTCATACAGTTTCTGGGACGTGGTTACGACGACGTGTAACGAAATAGCTACCGGCGACCGAAGCGCGGGCGAAAAGCCGGCCGGCGGGCGTCCGGTTGGCCGACGGGCCAGGCGTTGCTGGGAAGACGTTACTTTGCGCGCTTCCAGATATTTACAGTGGAGGCACCGGCGATTGAGCCACCGAGGTTGCTATGTCTTAGTTCGTCCGCCGTGAGCGAATCGATTGGTCGCTTTTGTTCTTGGCCGATCCAATTCGGGAAGGTGCTCGACTCGACCTTGTAGATGATCATCTTGTTGGTCTCGTCGACCGTGTAGGTGCCAAATAAGGCGAGACTCCCTTGTACGATTGCCTGGTTCTCTTCCGCAGTACCGGTAACGCGACTGTTGGATGCGACCTTGGGAATGCCGTCAGCAATCTGGATCTGAGTAAAGTGGCCGTCCTGCGTGAACGTATTGACGCCTTTCGGGTTCGAACCAAACGGCAGTGACTTCGTACCATCTGGCAGGTTGGCTTCGGTCCTGACGAACGTCCAAGTGCCGACGAGTTGTTGTTTGAGGGTCGTCGCGGCTTGTTGCGCAAACACGCCGGTCGCCCACCCTGCAACGCACAGAACCACTATTGCCACGATAGATGTACGGCTCATCCCATTTCCCCCTTTTAACGTTCGTTGGCGACCGCCCGGAGGCGCCATGATAGCAGCATGTCGTGACAACGCCTGCGCCGCTTGGAGCCTCCCATGTCAGGCGCCGTCTCGCATCTCGCGAGGAGATCGGGTCGGGCATAAATGCCGTGTGCATACGCGTGTGCGGCAATTCCATCTGCGCACTTGCGAGTGACGTCTCAACGAATGGCTTCGAAGTCCCATTCCAATCGGGGCGGCAATGAAACGGAAGCTTTACTTCATCGCGGTGTACCGGGGGAGCAGGGCTTCGTCATCGATTACTCGCGACGTTGAGGGAAAGCCGCAGGGCCGAATTTTCCCTCAGATCGCCAGCCCGATATCGAACGTTCCGCTGTATCCCGCAGCTTCCTTCGCAAGCGGCACCGTGAGCTGCCGCCCACCCTGTCGCGCGTAGATGAAATCGTCACCGTTGCGCGTATCGCGTTTTCCGCGCCCTGCGTAGGGCGCAGCCGCATAGACCGCGTCGCTCACCGCGTCGTCGAAGTAGATCTGCGACGTGAACTCGTGCACACGACCGCCGGATGCTGTCGAGCGCACCTTGAAGTGGATATGGACGGAGCGGCCCGGATACCAACCTGGATAGATCGTCTCGAAGGTGACGGCGCCGTTCGCGTCAGTGCGCTGATAACCCCGCAGGAACTGCTGTCCACGCGTATCGAAGGCGCGATCGCGCACGTCGGAGTACGCGCCGGCAGCATCGCAGTGCCATACGTCGACTTGCACACCCGCCAATGGACCGCACGCACCCGCACTCACGCGCGACACGACGAACGACAGTCGCAACGGCATACCTGCCTTCGCCGCGCCGCTCTTGGGATCGGAACGGATGTCAGCGCGCTCCAGTTGTTCCTCGACGAAGTACGGCCCTTCCGTCTGGGCAGGTCGCACGACACACGCAGGAACGGCACGCGCCTGCGCCCATACGCTGCGCGGGAGTGGCAGAAGCGCCGCGCCTGCGGCGCCGATGACACCGAGCGTCGCGCGGCGCGAATACGACATCAATGCCCGCCCTTGGACTGCCCCGGGGTCGCCGCACGCGGCGGGAAATTCTGCGCTACCGGAATTTCGAGCACGCTCGGACCGTCGTAGGCGAGCGCGGATTTGAACGCGTCTGCAATTTCGTCCGGCTTCGAAGCATAGAAACCTTTGCCGCCGAGAACGTCCGCGAGCTTGTCGAACCGCGGATTCTGCAGATCGACGCCGACGTAGCGCTCGTTCCACTGCCGCATCTGCTGCGCTTTCTCCGAGCCGTGGCAACTGTTGTTGAACACGACCGTCACGTGCGCGATCTTGTGCCGCATCGCGGTGTTGATTTCCTGCGCGGTGTAAAGAAATCCCCCGTCGCCGTGGAGACTCACAGCGGCGCGGTCTGGCCGGCCGAGCTTCGTGCCCATGCCGACGCACATGCCCATCCCGAGCGCACCGTGACTGAAATAGTTGTACAGCGTGCGCGGCGATTCGAAGTTCAGCCGGTCGTAACCGAGCCCGGGGCACACGCCCGCATCGATCGTGATCATGCAGTCGCGCGGCATGACCTTGTTCAGCTCGGGGAAAACGCGCTGCGGCAGCATCGGATCGCCCGTCGTCAGCGCCTCCGCGCGCAGACGCGCCTGCCGTTTCTCCTTCAACTCGGCGATCTGGGCGCGCCACGCCGTTCGGCTCGGCGGCGTCTCGCGTCCGCGTCCGAGCGCTTCGATCAACTGCAGCGCCACGGCTTTCGCATCACCGACGATGCCGATCTCGACCGGATGATTGCGGCCGATCTCCGCGGCTTCGATATCCACCTGGATGATCTTCGAAGATGGATTGACGATGCTGTTGTCCCATCCGGTCGATGACTGGCTGAGACGCGACCCGAGCGCAAGTACGACGTCGGCGCGGTAGATCGCTTCCGCTGCCTCCGGTGCGCCGCGCCAGCCCGGGATGCCGATGTAGAGCGGATGGCTGTTGGGCAACGCATCGTTGTGGCCGTACGCGGGAACGAGCGCCATGTCGAGCATTTCGGCGAGCTTCACTGCGTCGTCCGTCGCTTCCGAATCGATGACGCCGCTGCCGGCGAGGAGCAGCGGGCGCTCGGCTTTCAGCAGCAGCGCCGCCGCGCTGCGCACGGCTTCGTCGTCGCCCCGCACGCGCTGCGCCGTCGCCCGATACCGTCCCGGTGCTGACGCCTCGTAGTCGAACATCTCGTGATCGAGCAGATCACGCGGTATGTTGAGCATGACAGGACCGCGCTTGCCGGAAAGCGCGGTGCGAAACGCGTCGCGAATCGCTTCCAGCACACGGTCCGGCGTATGCACGTGCTTCGCGAGATAGGTCACCGGTTTGAACAGGTCGACGAGATCGAATGCCTGATTGCCTTCGCGATCGAGGTGCTCGCGGCTCACGTCACCGGCGATCGTGATCACCGGCGCACGGCCCTTGTACGCAAGCGCAATACCGGGAAGCAGATTGATCGTCGCGGGCCCGGACGTCGTCAGGCACACGCTCGGTCTGCCCGACGCTCGCGAGTAGCCATGCGCCATCAGCGCCGCGTTCTGCTCGTGCCGCGTGTCGATGAAGCGGATGTCCTTGCGGTCGTAAAGCTCCGTGAGGATATTGTTCGTCGTGGAGCCGCAGACTCCGAAGATGTATTCGACACCATCCGCCTTCAACGCTTCGAGGACCGCTGCTCCTGCTCTCATCTTGGCCATGGCTTGTTCCTGAGTGAGTGATAATGTTTACTGGCGCGGAATGTGCGCCTCCTCGATGACGCGCGCCCAGCGCGCAAGCTCCCGCTTGATGTGCGCCGCGAACGCTTCGGGCGAGCTGCCGATGGGGTCCGCACCGTCGGCTGCGAGACGCTCACGGACATCGGGTAACTGCGCGATGCGCACGATCTCGCCGTTCAGCTTCATTATGATCGATCGCGGCGTCTTTGCCGGCGCCAGCACGCCGTACCACGATGCCGCTTCGTACCCCGGCACCCCCGATTCGGCGACCGTCGGAACGTCCGGCATGGCGGGCGAACGCTTCGCCGCTGTCATCGCGATCGCACGCAGCTTGCCCGCGCGAACCTGGGGCATGATCGACACCGCGCTGTTGAACATGACCTGGACACGTCCGCCGAGCAGGTCGGTGAGCGCCGGCCCGGTGCCCTTGTACGGAACGTGCTCGAGCTTGATCTTCGCCATCGAATTCAGGAGCTCCGCCGAGAGATGCGCGATCGTGCCGTTCCCCGAGGACGCATAGTTGAGCGCACCCGGCTTGGCTCGTGCAAGCTGGATCAGATCGCCGACGGTTTTCGCGGGCAGCGACAACGGCACCACGATGACCAGCGGCGCGGACGCAATGAGGCTGATTGGCGCGAAGTCCGCGATGGGATCGTAAGGAACCTTCTGCAAACCCGGATTGATGCCGTGGCTCCCGACGCCGCCGAGGAACAGCGTGTAACCGTCCGGCAGCGCACGCGCGGCAGTTTCCGCCCCGATGTTGCCGCCGGCACCGGCCCGGTTGTCGATGACGACCTGCTGCGTGAAACCTTCGGTCATTTTCTGTCCGAACGCGCGCGCCATGGTGTCGTTCCCGCCACCCGGCGGAAACGGGACGATGAAACGGATCGGCTTCGTCGGGAAAGCCTGCGCAACGGCCACACACGCGCATGCGCATAGAGTCGCCGCCGCAATCACACGAATCATCCGTTCTCCTCCGCTATCCGCCGGCCCGGAGAAGCACACTGCGCCAGCGGCTACAATGCGCTACCCGAATATCCGCCATTCTGTCACAGGGTGCAGTCATGATTTCCGAACGCAAGGCCATGCACGCCGGCGAAGCCGTCGCCGAAGCGCTCCGCGAAGAAGGCGTGGAGAAGGTATACAGCGTGCCCGGCTCGCACATCCACCCGATCTACGACGGTTTGAGCCGCGTCGAGACGATCCGCACGGTGACCTGCAAGCAGGAGCCGAACGTGTCGCTCATGGCGGATGCGTACGGGCGCATCACGGGCAAACCGGGCGTGTGCCTGGTCACGGCCGGCCCTGGCGGCCTCAATTCCATGGCGGGCGTCGCTCAGGCTTATGGCGCTGCCTCGCCGATGGTGCATATCGGCGGTGCCGTGCCGCTCGATGCCGACATGGAGGCATTCCACGGCGTCGATCAGCCCGCGTTCGTGCACCACATGTTCGAGCACATCACGAAATGGAGCGCGCGCGTCGAGCGCATCGAGCACATCCCGGAGGTGTTTGCAAAGGCGTTTCACATCGCGCGCAGCGGGCGTCCCGGCCCCGTGCATGTGGAGCTTCCGCGCCTCAGCGATTACAGCGAGTACATCCTGCAGGAAACACCCGCGGTCGTCTCGCCTTACAAGAGCATACCGCCCGTCGTGAACGGACCTGACGCGGCCGATGTCGATCGTTTCGCGAAGCGGCTCACGGAAGCCGCCTCACCCGTCATTGCCGCCGGCAAAGGGATCCTGCGGCGCGGGGCAGTAGCAGCGCTCGCGGAGCTTGCGTCCCGTTTGCAGGCGCCTGTCGTGTGCGCGCAGGACGCGATCGGCGTGCTGCCGGAGACGCATCCGCTCTTCGCCGGTCATTTCGCGCGCAATCGCAGCAATCCACTGGCCGATCGGACGCTGCGCGCCGCGGACCTCGTCATCGGCATCGGCCTGCGGGCCGGCACAGCCGAGATGAGCGAGCTGCGCGAACGCGCGCCGAAGAACTTGATCCTGATCGGCTTCGACAGCGTCGCGGAGGCGCGTTACCGCGGCGACGATGAACGCGTGGCGGATCCGAAGCTGTTCCTGAACGCGCTGCTGGAGCGCCTCGGCACGTTTCGCAAGCCCGTCAACGATGCTCTGGCCAAAACGCTGGCGGACGCCAAGGCCGCCGCGCTGCGCAATGTGGTTGCGCAGGTCGAGCCGCACAAGAACGAGAAGCCGATCCATCCCGGCGTGCTGATGAATGCGCTGCGCTCGGTGCTGCGGGAAGATGCGGTCGTCGCGAGCGATGTCGGCAACTGCCAGCAGTGGGCACGCAGCTTCTGCCCGATCACGAACGCGGAGTCGCTGATGCAGTCGGGCGTGTGGAACGCGATGAGCTACGCGCTGCCGACTGCGATCGTCGCAAAGATGGAATGCCCGCAGCGCGATGTCGTTGCGCTCGCCGGTGACGGCGCGTTTCTCATGACGTGCGGCGACCTGCCGACTGCGGCCGAGTACGGCGCGAACATTCTGATGGTCGTGCTGAACGACGGCGCATTCGGCCAGACGTTCATGCAGCAGACGAATCTTTACGGCCACACCTACGGCACGACGTTCAAGAGTCCGAACTTCGCGCAGATGGCGGAATCGTGCGGCGCCGAAGGCATTCGCGTGACCGAACCGGGCGACATCGAATCGGCGCTGCGTGCCGGACTCGATGCGACGAAGCGGCGGCCGGCGCTCGTGGAGGTGCTCGTGGCAGATCGGCCGTATCCGAAGCTGGCGTGAGTTACTCGACCCTCACCCTAACCCTCTCCCTAAGTCAGGGAGAGGGGATGAAGGACTGTCTTCGCCAACGAGAACGGCCCGAACAATCCCCGTGCCGGAGAGAGTCACCCAAACACACCCCGTGCCCGGGGGACCGGGTCAGACACTCCCTCGCCCCGGGTCGGGGAGCGGGTGGGGGTGAGGGGAAACGCCACAGCAGACCTGCGATCGTGCACATGCGCGATCGCCTGTTCTTTCTGTCTCTGCTTGCATTCCTCACTTCGACTGCCGGTGCAGTTATAGCCGCCGATGTGCAGCCCTACCCCTCCCGCCCCGTTCGCATGATCATCCCCGCCGGCGCGGGCGGCATCACCGACATCCTCGGCCGCGTCGTGACCAGCAGACTCACTGACGCGCTGGGGCAGCAGGTCATCGTCGACAATCGTCCCGGCGCCAGCGGCATCGTCGGCACGCAGATCGTCGCGAAGTCAGCGCCCGACGGGTACACGCTGCTGATGGTGTTTCCATCGCATCCCGTGAACCCGAGTCTCTATCCTGACATTCCCTACGACACGGTCAAAGCCTTCGCGCCGATCAGCATGGTGAGCGCCGTCGCGCCGGTGCTGATCGTGAGCAGCTCGTTTCCGGCGCATTCGATGAAAGAGCTCATCGCGCTCGCCAAGGCCAAGCCGGGCGAGTTGCATCACGGCTCGGTGGGAAGCGGCAGCATGGGTTCGCTTGCGGCGGAGCTCCTGCGTACGCTCGCGGGAATCAACTTCACGCAGGTGAACTACAAGGGCTCGCCACAGGCGCTCACGGCACTGCTCTCGGGTGAGATCGAGTTCTATCTCATCGGCTCAGCGGGCACCGTGGTGCCGCAAGTGAAAGCCGGCCGCCTGCGTGCGCTGGGCGTCGGCGCGAAGCAGCGCCTCACCGTCCTGCCCGAGGTGCCGACCATCGGAGAGACCGTGGCCGGCTACGAAGCGCGCGGCTGGAACGGCATACTCGCGCCTGCCGGCACACCCAGGCCGATCATCGATCGCCTGCATCAGGAGATCGTGAAGGTCGTGCGCTCGCCGGAGTTCGGCCAGGTGCTGACGAACGAAGGTGCAACCGCGGTCGGCAATACGCCCGCCGAGTTCGACGCGATCATTCGCGCGGACGTCGCGAAGTGGGCAAAGATCATCAAGGAAAACGGAATACGCGCGCAGTAGGAGCCGCCATGCCTCATCTCGAAGTGAAAGACTGCAAGCTCTACTACACGATCGACGACCACACCGATCCGTGGACAAAACCCGACAGCGTGCTGTTCGTGCACGGCTTCACCGAAAGCACGGAAGCGTGGCGGCAGTGGATACCGCATTTCTCGCGCCGTTATCGTGTCGTGCGCATCGACCAGCGCGGCTTCGGCCAGTCGGGCGCGGTGCCGAAGCACTATCGGCTCACGACCGAGCTGTACGTGGACGACCTCGTGACGGTGATCAGAGAAGTATGCGGCGGCCGCGCGCATGTCGTCGGTGGCAAGAGCGGAGGGATCAGCGTGATGAGCCTCGCTGCCGCACGTCCGGACGTCGTCAAGACGATCACCGCGATCTGTTCGCCGGTCACGCCGCCCGCCGCGCAGGGCTGGCTCGACGAGATGGATCGCGACGGCATCCGCAGTTGGGCGAAGCGTACGCAGCGCGACCGCATGGGCTCGCAGATGCCCGAAGCGGGCATCGACTGGTGGTCCGATCTCATGGGCGGCACGCCGCTCGCAACCGCACACGCGTACCTGCGCTGGGTCAGTGCGATCGACATCCGCGAAGACATCAAGCGCATCCGCTGTCCGACCCTCGTCATCGGTACGGACACGGCGCATCGCGGGCGTGGCGTGTTCGAAGGCTGGGCGAAGACGATCCCGGGGGCGGAGCTCAAGATGATTCCGGTCGACGGCTATCACGCGGCTGCAACGGACCCCGATCAGACGGCACGCGTCACACGCGAGTTCATCGACAGGCACGGATAGTGTCGCGTACGGCATGAACACTGCGCGTCGTGCATCCGCGTGCGCGCTCGTGCTCGGCGCGAGTCTCGCTGCCGCCGCGGCCGTCGGGCAATCGTTTCCGGTACGGCCGATCCGCGTCATCGTTCCGTACGCGGCGGCCGGCGGATCGGACATCACCATCCGCATCGTGCAGCCGAAGGTGTCGGAACTGCTCGGCCAGCCGCTCGTCATCGAGAACCGGCCGGGGGCTGCGACGCTCATCGGCACGCGCGCGGTGCAGAACGCGACCGCCGACGGCTACACGGTCGGCGTGATGGACCCGGCGTTCATCATCAATCCGACGCTCTTCGCCAACGCGCGCTACGACGCATTGAAGGATTTCGCGCCGGTTACGCTGATCACCGCGACACCGCTCACGCTCGTCGTGCCGGCGTCTTCTCCGGCGAAGACGCTGCAGGCGCTCGTCGATCAGGTCAAAACCAGTCCCGGAAAGCTGGCCTACGGATCACCGGGAGAAGGGAGCGCCGGTCATCTCGCGATCGAGCAGTTCCGCAGCTTCTTCGGCCTGCAGATGGTGCATGTGGCTTACAAGGGCGCCGGGCCGGCGGTTACGGCCGTGGTGGGAAGCGAGATAGCGCTGCTGATGGCAGGCTCCGGAGCGGTGCCGTTCATGCAGGACGGGCGGCTGCGCGGGCTCGGGGTTACCAGCGAGAAGCGGCTCACCACCGTGCCCAACGTACCCACCTTCTCCGAACTCGGCTTTCCACAGATCAATGTGCAGACCTTCGCCGGCGTCGTCGCGCCGGCGGGGACACCTTCATCATCGCTCCAGCGGCTGCACGGTGCATTCGCAACGGCGACACAAACGCCCGAAGTCCGAGCGCGGCTCGAGCAGTTCAGCCAGGTGCCCGTCGGCAACAGCCCGCGCGAGTTCGGCACGTTCCTGGACGAGAATCGGACCCGCCTCGTGAAAGTCGTGCGCGAAGCCAACATCAAAGTCGAATAACCGCACGCAACCTGCGACTCGCTTCGAACGTTCCCCTGAATCCCGATCCCATCAACATGCCCATCGCACTTGTTTCCAGACAATTCCTCGACGCTTTCGGCCACGAGGTCGAGACCGTCGCCAAACGCAACGGAAGCACCGTCGAATTCATCATTCCGCCGGACGACGCCCGGCTCACGGCTCTCGCCGGCCGACTGCGACCGCATCGATTGCACGTTCTGCGACCGCGACATGCGTTTCGACGAACAGACCAACGCGGTCTTCGAAGACGCGATGATGAAGTCGAAAAGCATGAAGTGGCTGCACGTGGCGAGCTCCGGCCTGTATCCCGTCGCATGGGTCGATGTGCTCGCCGCGAAAGGGGCGACCATCACGAGCTCGACCGGCTCGAACGCCGAGCCCGTCGCGCAGACCGGCTTTACCGGCCTGCTCATGCTCGCTCGCGGCTTTCCCGGCTACATGCGGGCACAACAGCAGCACGAATGGCAACCGCTGCGCGGCGCCGCCCTGCCCAACGATTTGCGTGGGCAGACAGTGCTTCAGCTCGGAATCGGCGCGGTCGGCAGGATCTTCGCCGGGTATGCGAAAGCCTTCGGCCTCAAGGTGATCGGGGTGCGCCGCACGCCGATGCAGCCCGGCGAACCGGTGGACGAGATGCATCATCCATCCAGGCTGCGCGAGCTTCTGCCGCTGGCCGATTGGGTCGTCGTCACCTGCCCGCTCACGAAGGAAACACGCAACCTGCTCGACGCAGATGCCTTCCGCCTGATGCGCAAGGGCGTGCGCATCCTGAACATCGCCCGTGGCGAGATCGTCGACACCGAAGCGCTCATTCAGGCTTTGCGCAGCGGGCACGTCGGCGGCGCGCATCTCGATGCGCACTCCGAAGAGCCGCTCCCGCCCGAGTCCCCGCTGTGGGACATGCCGAACGTGATCGTGACGCCACACAATGCCGCGGCATCCACCGGCAACGAGAAGCGCAGCGCGGAGATGTTCATCGCGAACTTCGGGCATTGGCTTCGCGGCGAGCCGCTGTTCAACGTGCAGAAGGTCGGCTGACTCGGTTTCGCGTGGCATTCCCTACCCCGCTCACTCCGCTTCAGGTCATATCCGCCTATCCGCCGCACGACTGCACGCTGGCGGGGGCGCTCGCCTCTCGCGTGTCGGTGAAGGGCTCACAGCCGTTTCTGCTGTTCGAAGCAAAAACGTGGACCTGGGCGGCGTTCGAATTGGCGACAGAATGCGTCGCTGCAGCGCTCGGCGCCCGCGGCATACGCAAAGGCGATCGCGTCGCGATCATGGCATCGAACAGCGACGCGCACGTGCTGCTCCTGTTCGCGCTCGCGCGCATCGGCGGCATCTTCGTGCCGGTCAATCCCGAATTCGGCGTCGCGGAAGCCGGTTATGTGCTCGGGCATGCGGGCGTGAGTGCCGTCGTGTGCTCGTCGAAGACGCTGGAAATCGTGCGCGCGGCGACGCAGACGATCGCACCGGCGCCCTGGCTCGCGCTGGTCGGCGGCGCGACCGAGGACGTCTCCGATTTCTTCGAGATGACCGCTCTCCCCGCAGCGCACGCGACCACACAGAACGTCGATTCGGCGCCACTCGATTGCGGTCCTGCCCGGAATGACGCATCGCCGGTCACCGCGGACGACACGTTCGCAATCGTCTACACATCCGGCACGACCGGCTTTCCCAAGGGCGTCATGCACAGCCAGCGCAACTTCGTTCTGGCCGGTGAACGCCATGTCGCACGCGTGCACCTGCAGCCGGGCGACCGCACGCTCTGCGTACTGCCGATGTTCCACGTCAACGCGATCTTCAACATGCTCGCGAGCACGCTCGCCGCGGGATCGTGTCTCGTGCTCGCGCCGCGCTTCAGCGCGAGCGAGTTCTGGCATGTTGCGGCGGAGAGCGGTGCGACGCAGGTCAACGTGATGGCGGCCGTCAGCACGATCCTGGCGCGACGCCCGCGCAGCGAGTTCCTGTCGGAGCATCGCATCCGCGTCGCGAACGGCTCCGGCTTCACGCAGGAAACGCTGGACGTGTTCCGGAACGAGTTCGGTATTGCGACCATCATCGAAGGACTGGGCATGACGGAGATTCCCGGCGCGTTCAGCAATCCCTTCGAAGGGCCGCACAAGCTCGGCGCGATGGGCAAGCCAGGCGTGCATCCGGACCCGGCCGTGCAGTGGACGCAGGCCCGCATCCTCGACGACGACGGCGGCGACGTCGCTGAAGGAAGCGTCGGTGAGCTGGCGGTACGCATTCCGACACTCATGCAGGGCTACTTCCGCGACCCCGAGCAGACCGCGTCTTCGTTCCGCGACGGCTGGTTCATGACGGGCGACCTCGTGCGACGCGACGACGATGGCTACTTCCATTTCGTCGCCCGCAAGAAAGACATCATCCGCCGTCGCGGCGAAAACATCGCGGGCGCCGAGCTCGACCGTGTGCTGGGCGAGCATCCCGACATCTCGGAAGCAGCGGCGATCGCAGTCGATTCGGAGCTGGGCGAAGACGAAGTGATGGTCGTCGTGGTGCCTAGACACGGGCGTAATCTGACCGCGGAGCAAGTCCGTCAATGGTGCGCGGAGCGCCTCGCCGCGCACAAGGTGCCGCGCTTCGTCGTTTTGAGCGACGCGCTGCCGCACACGCCCACGCACAAGGTGGCGAAGCACGTGCTGAAACAGGATCCGTCCTTGCGCGAGCGGGCCGTCGACTTCGCCCCGACGACAGCCCCCGAAACGCCCGCCCGAGGTTTGTAAACCTTCCGTTTAACAGTGTTTCCTGCGCGGTCGCTGGCGCGCTGCGCGGCGGTAGCGCTAGCATCCCGAGGCTGTAGGATCGCCGCAGCCTGCGGCTGGAGATGGGGGATATGGCAGGAGCAAGGCTGGCTGGCCGCATCGCGATCGTCACGGGTGCAAGCGCGGGCATCGCCGAGAGCGTAGCCCGGACATTCGCGGGCGAAGGCGCCAAGGTCGCGATAGTCAGCCGCAACGTGCCTGAAGGGCGTCGCGTCGCCGGCGAGATCGAGGCGAGCGGCGCACCGGTGATGATGATCGAAGCCGATGTAAGCCGCGCGGAGGACGTCGAGCGCATGTTCGCCGCCGTGATGGAACGCTGGGGCCGCATCGATATCCTCGTGAACGGCGTCGGCGGCTGGCAGAAGCTCGCACCGATCACCGAGGTCACCGAGGAGGAGTGGGACCGCATCATGGCGGTCAATCTGAAATCCGTGTTCCTGTGCGTGCGCGCGGCGGCCAAAGTGATGATCGCGCAGCAGTATGGGCGCATCATCAATATGTCGTCGCAGAGCGGCACAGCTCCCAATCTCGGCACCAACTCCAATCTTCCCTATGCGACGTCGAAAGGCGCGGTGATCACGTTCACGAAACACCTGGCGAAGCAACTCGGCCCTGACGGCATCACCGTCAACTGCGTGTCGCCGGGAACGACACTGACACCGCGCGTGCAGAAGCTGTGGGACGAGGCCACCGTCGCGAAGAAGTCGTCGACGAACGCCCTGCGCTGCCTGAACGACCCGCAGGACAGCGCCGACGCGGTTCTTTATCTCGCCTCGGACGAAGCGCGCCACGTGACCGGCATCAATCTCAACGTGAATGCGGGGAGTGCGTTCTAGCGTGTCGCGATCCATCGATTCGACACAAAAAACATCGTTCGTGCTGAGGAGCGGTAGCGTCTCGAAGCATGAACCACGCGCCCGTTCACCCTTCGAGACGGCGCTGTGTCGCGCCTCCTCAGGGCCAACGGTTGATAACCCTCTGACGAACTGAACCGAACCAAGGGAGTACCCATGCAAGTCAAATCGACCCTGCGAGTAATCGACCAGGCAAACGTGAAACCACGCGGCGGCGTGACGGACGGTCAGACGTTGAAGCCGATCGTCGGGTTTGCCGACACGCCGACCGATCGCATCCGGATCTCGGTGGCGACCTACGAGCCGGGCACGCTCGAGCCGCTGCACTGGCACCCGATCGAAGCGTTCTACTACATCATTTCCGGCCACGCGGTCGTGCGCAACATCGAAGGCGAGGAGTTTCACGTCGGCGGTGGCACCGGGATCTATGCCCCCGCGGGGATAGCCGGCGCGCACGAGTGGGAAGTGAAGGACAGCCTGCAGCTCGTCTCGATACGCGCGACGACGGAGTCCGACCGCAAGATGCAGTTCACGGTCGACAAGGAGACGAAGCGCTCGTACATCGACCTCGAGGAACTGGCGAACCGCGGCGGCCTGTCCTTCAAGTCGCACTACTGATGAACAACACCAATCCGTATCTCTTCCATGTCGGCCACGTGGACGAGGCGAAGTTCTCCGTTCCCACCGGCTACGAGCATTGCCGCGGCTACACGCGCCAGTCGCTGGTCGATCGAACCGTCGGCTCGGTCCACATGGGCGTGAGCGTCGGTCAGCTCGCGCCCGACGGCGAGATCGCGCGCTGCGTGAACGCCTACGAGAAAGGCCTGTACATCCTTTCGGGCGAACTGGAGCTGCAGGTCGCGGGTGAGACGCTCCAGCTCAAGATGGACGACTACATCCTCGTCCCGTTCGCGACGCCGCACGCGCTGCGCAACACCGCAAAGGCGCCCGTTCACTGGTTCGAGATGGCGGCGCCGCAACCGCAGCTCCCGGGACGCTTCAAAGACGCGATCTTCGTCGAACCGGCAGTATGGGCAGCCACGGCGGCGGCGCCCGAGCTCGACGACGTGCGCACGCATCGCGTCGGACAATTCAAGTCGCAGAAACCGATGATTCGCGACGCAGCGGGTGTCCGGGGGCTCAAGGTCTACCGCTTCATGGAACACGAGTTCGGCGCGAATCATTTCTTCATGATGCGCGGCGAGCTGGATGTCGGCGGTGTGCGCGGCCGTCACGATCACGCGGTCGAAGAGGTTTATCTCGCGCTGGCCGGCGCGGCGGACATCGAAATCGAAGGTACGCGCTATCCGCTCAAGCCCGGCGACTACGCGTGGACCGGTGTGGGTACCTGTCACGCGTTTTTTCAGAAGGGCGACGCGCCCTTCAAGTGGATCGAGACGCAGGCGCCGCAGTTTCCCACCCAGAACGCCTCGCGCAATCACGCTGCGTGGGAAAAACTGAGTGCACGGATGACGAAGAGGACGTGACATGCAACAAGCCGACATTCTGGTCGTAGGAAAAGGAAACGCTGCGCTGTGCGCGGCATTGGCAGCGCGCGACCTGGGCGTCAGCGTGATGATGCTCGAAGCCGCCCCGGTGGACGAATCCGGCGGCAACAGCCGCTTCGCCGGCGGCGTCATGCGCTTCGCCTACGACGGCGTGAAAGACCTGCAGAAAGTGACCGACGTGCCCGAGGACGAGGTCGATACGGTCGACTGGGAAAGCAACACACAGGACGAGTTCTACGACGATCTCTTCAGCGTGACGTCGTTTCGTACCGACCCGCAACTGTCGGAGATGCTCATCACGAAGAGCCTCGAGGCAATGGTGTGGGTGCGCGGCCAGGGTGCGAAATTCGTTCCGAACTATCGCCATCAATCCGCGATCGTAGACGGGAAACGCAAATTCTTCGGACGCATGCCGCTGTGGATGCACGGCGGCGGCCCGGGACTCGTGCAGTCGCTCACGGACACAGCCGAGAAGAAAGGCGTCAGGATCTTCTACGAGACGCGTGCCGTATCGCTGATCTACGACGGGGAGCGGGTGCTCGGTGTCAATGCGAAGAGCAAGGGCAAGCTCGAAGAGTTCCGGGCGCAAGCCGTGATCCTCGCGTGCGGCGGTTTCGAGGCGAACCCCGAGTGGCGCACGCGCTATCTCGGCCCGGGCTGGGAGCTGGCGAAGGTGCGTGGCACGCGTTTCAACGTCGGAGACGGGCTGCGTATGGCGCTCGACATCGGCGCAGCGCCCTACGGCAACTGGTCGGGGCGTCACGCCGTCTCATGGGAACGCTACGCACCCGAGTTCGGTGACCTCAGCATTCCCGAAAGCTCCTATCGCCACAGCTTCCCGCTCTCGCTCATGATCAATGCCGAGGGCAAGCGTTTCGTCGACGAAGGCGCCGAGTTCTACAACTATACGTATGCGAAGTACGGCGCCGAGGTGCTCAGGCAGCCGCAGCAGTTCGCCTACCAGGTGTTCGATGCGAAAACGCATCCACTGCTCAGGCCCGAATACAACGACAAGCAGGTGACGAAAGTCGTCGCGAACACGCTGGAAGAGCTCGCGCAGAAGATGGAAGGCGTGAATGCCGAAGGGTTCCTGAAGACGATGCGCGAATACAACGCAGCGGTGAAAAAGGACGTGCCGTTCAATCATGCGGTCAAAGACGGCAAGTGCACGGTCGGAATCGATCCGCCGAAATCGAACTGGGCCAATGCGCTCGATACGCCGCCCTACGAGGCTTACGCGGTGACGTGCGGGATCACGTTCACGTTCGGGGGCTTGCGCACGATCCCGGATACCGGGGAGGTCATCGATGTGAATTTCAACGTCATTCCCGGCCTCTATACCGCGGGCGAAATGCTGGGCGGGCTGTTCTACTTCAACTACCCGGCCGGAACGGGGCTCGTATCGGGCGCGGTATTCGGAAAGCTGGCAGGCGAGAGCGCGGCGGCGGCGGTGAAGGGGCAGTAACACGCACGAGTTCCGCGGAATACCGTTCGCAGGTCGAGACGCTACTGCTCCTCTCAACGGACAGCGATTGGTCATTGCGAGGAACGCCGTGACGAAGCAATCTCGGAACGTCCCGATGACGTGCGCCACGAGATCGCCACGTCGCCTTGCTCCTCGCGATGACCTGTCCTTTTGACGTCGTCGCGCCGGGCACGGGCGTTCTGCGCTCAGCACAAACGGTAATTTGTCGCCCAGAAGCCGTACTCGATCTCCTGGCGGATGTCGTGGCGTATCCCTCTTTCGTTGAGCCGCTTGAGGTCGAGGCTGTACGACGGGATGACGACGTTCGCCAAGCCGCGCATGTTTTCCCGCGCCCACTCGCGGGCTTCGCTCTTCTTGTAACGCACCATCGCCGTTCCCTCGTTGAATATTACGTAAGTGAATGACATTCACTTGCGTCACAAACCTCACCTCTCCCTCGACGGCTCTCGAGGGAGAGGGGTCGGGGGTGAGGCAGCGAGCGCGCCACGGACGTTGGCAAAGCTCGATCGTCAACGAATGTGGAGCGTATGGCGTTTAACGTCACGGATCAACCCGGCGGTTATAGTGCGCGTGTCACCGCTTCGGAGGTGCTTTCGTGAACCGGATCGTCAGTGGTGGCTTTGCAGTCCTGATCATGGCGGCCACGGGAGGGTGCGCGACCGCGCAGCCGACGGCACCTGCGAGCACGCTGAAGCCCTTCGCAAGCGAGGAAGCACTTACCGCGCATCTGAAGACGATGGCGGCCGACGTGCAGCGCCGTCGCGAGGAGGAAGAGCGCAAGCGGGCCGAGGCCGCACGCAAGCGAGCCGCGGAAATCGCGCGCGAGCGCGCCGCGAAGGGACTGCCGCCGCTCGCTGAACAACAGATGTTCCGCGCGGTGCCGGCCCCTGCGGCGCAGGCGACGGCCGCCGCAGCGCCTGCCTCCGCCGAATCCGTTACGAACGTACAGCACGCCGGCGTCGACGAAGGTGGAATCGTCAAGGTGCACGGCGATCACCTCGTCATCCTCCGGCGCGGTCAGCTTTTTACCGTCAGGATCACCGACCGCGAACTGGCGCCTGCGGGTGCAGCGCACGCCTACGGCAAGGACGTGGATCCGCGCGGCGCCTGGTACGACGAGATGCTGATCTCGGGCGACACCGTGATCGTGATCGGCTACAGCTACGCCCGCGGCGGAACGGAAATCGGTCTTTTCGATATCTCGCGCGATGGCAAGCTCAGCCACAGGGCGACCTACCATCTGCGCTCGAACGACTACTACTCGTCGCGCAACTATGCGAGCCGCCTGATCGGCAGCAAGCTCATCTTCTACACGCCGCTCAGACTCGATCTGCGCGACCCGCTTTCCGCGTTCCCGGCCATGAGACGCTGGCGCCCCGACGCCGTGCCGGCCGACTTCCGGCGCATCGCGCCGGCGACGCGCATCTATCGCACCGATGAAGACCTCGACCCCTGGAACGGCGTCGCGCTGCACACCGTTACGGTATGCGACGTCGCCAAGCCGGAGCTCGACTGCGAAAGCACGGCGGTGCTCGGTCCGCCCGGGCGCGTCTTCTACGTGTCGCCCCGCTCGGTGTTCGTTTGGACGTCGGCGTGGCGCACACGCGGCTCCGAAGGCGCAGCGCGCTCGGCCGTGTTGCGCATTCCGCTCGATGGTTCCGCGCCGAGTGCCCTGAAGACCGCAGGTACTCCGATCGATCAGTTCTCGTTCCTCGAAACCGAGGACGGGCACCTGAACGTCCTGCTGCGTGCAAGCGGCGGCGGTGAAGGCATGTGGGCGGCAGAAAGCAACCCGGGGCAGCTCGGGCTCATGCGCGTGCCGCTCGACAGCTTTTCCGACGGACGAGCGAGCGCGCCGCGGTCGGCCTATCGGGCACTGCCGACGCCGCCTGCGGGATCGCTCCAGAGTCGCTATGTCGGTCCCTATCTGCTGTACGGCACCGGAGCGGGCTGGCGCACGCCTTCGACGTCTGACCTATCGGCCGTGTTCGCGACCCGCTACGCCGCTGCCGATGCGGCGGACACACGCATCCCCCTCGTCCACGGCGTCGATCGCATCGAAGCGCTCGGAAATCATGCGATCGTGATCGGCAGCGATGGCAACGACCTGCACTTCACCGCCCTCAAGCTCGATGCCGCGGTCGAGATCGCCGGTCGCTACACCCGTGCGAACGCCGCGCAGGGTGAAACGCGCAGTCACGGCTTTTACTATCGGGAGCAGAGCGAGACGGCCGGGCTGATCGGACTGCCCGTGGTCGCCGGCGATCAGCCTGGCTCGCGTCAGCTTCGCGGCACCTCCGCTGCCGTGCTCTTCCTGCGCAACGACGGCTTCCGGCTGAACGAGCTCGGCACACTCGGTTCGAAATCCGGTGCCGGCAATGTTAACGACGGGTGTGTCGCGTCCTGCGTGGATTGGTACGGCAACTCGCGTCCTCTATTCCTGCGCGGCCGCATCCTTGCGCTGCTCGGCTATGAGATCGTGGAGGGCCGCCTCGGCGCCTCGGGCATCGCGGAAGTGCGGCGCATCGACTTCACGCCGCATTGGACTGGAAACGTACGCTGAGGATGTGAACGTTTCGCGATTTTTCCGTGGGCGTGTGCCCGCACTAGACCTTGCCGACGATTCAGAACAGACCCGATTCGAGTACCGTCACAACGCTTTTCACGATGGCACGATGAGCGTCTGGAAGGAGCGCACCAGCGTCACGAGCGATAATCGAAGCACTCGCGGTAAATAATTTTCCTGGACGCGCGAAGCTCTCACGGTGCAATCCGCCCGTCGCAAAAGCGCTGTTTGTCAGCGGGACAGCGCGGGGATCGCCATAGGGGTTGCTTGTCACTTGGCAGAGTATCCAGTCCACTCCACCGGCGTGCGCCAACACAACAGCAGGTCGCAGCTTCGACGAAGAAAGATCTGAAAAAGGAAAACGAACGAGGACGACTATGCCTGGGGCAAGTGCGACCACGCGGCATCTTCCTCAGGGCGATCCCAATCAGCAGCCAACGAGCTCTCGCTCAAGAGCGCTAACTCCGATCCGTCGGATTCGAGCACAGTGACAAGCACGCGTGAGCCAGGCGGCAACGTCACCGGTTCTGTCGGCCGGATGTGCCCCTGCTCGTCAACTTCGGCTTCGATGGTGGGAAACATGACCAGATTTTAGCGCGACGGTTACTCACCGTCTAACGATCGGATCGAGCAGGCGCTGAAGCGTCGCGGCTCTCCGCTGATGACTTATAATAAAACACTTGGAAACTGATTGACGGGCTTCCTCAGGGCGTGAGTTAGTTGGAATCCATGCCGCTCATAAGCGACTGAGGCGCATGAGTTCCTGGCCGAAACCCACGAGATTAGCTGCCGTATTGGCGTCCTTGACGAGAAAGAGTGAGGAGCCTGATGGCTGAAGAAAGGCGCGCTCGAGGATTTTGGGTATTGGGTGACTCGAAACCACGTAGGCCCACAGGAAGCCACCAAATATGAAGCGATACGCGATGTGCCCCTGAAGCCTTATGCGGCCTGGCTGGACCATGAGGTCGGTCACAACCTCACCATTGAATTGAAGCCCAAACATTATGCATCCGTAAGTGGCGGTGTCACCTGGGTCCGCGGATAGCAACATCTGACGGAGGCGTTCCTCATGGGCCCCAAGTGCAACATTCTCGAAGAACTGCAAGCCTGAGACGCTCGCTCGCCATAGCACCGACAGCTGAAAAAGCTTGAACTGTACGTAGTCGATACCGGAGACGTGCCATAGGTTGCTTTCACGGTTCGCTGTAAGAGGAACGCCACCCTTCAGCACCAGGCTAGCATAGCGCTCCCATTTCGAAAGCAGCTGCTCACACCGATCGCAGAGTAGTTCCTCGTAGAGGCCCTTCTGCTTTAGGGCGTTTTCTTGGCTCGGAACTATTGAAAGAACGTGAAATCGATGCTTCACGTCGTACATCGACTCATACAGGAATTCAGGGATGATGTGCGATCGCCTCAACGGATCAGGGCCACGGCACAATCGACAGTGCATAGGCGCTAATGTTGAAGGGAAAGGGCCGACTGGAGGTGTGCGAAGCGCGCCGGAAGATCGTCCCTCTTGGCCGCAGCGTTAGGCGACACTGCCCACACTGTTGCACCAATTAGTTCGATGGTATGCATGTGCCTTTGGTCATTTGCGAACTCAAAAGGCCTAGCGTCTCCTTTGCAGCGCCGCCCTTTTGAGCTTGGTTCTACTGATCAGCCCATTCTCTTCTCATTTGGTTCTCAGCGGCTAGGCAGTCAGACAGGCTGTTAAACACCAAGTCGGTTTTAACTGGAGAGTTCATCACGATTACTACCAGTAGCCACTTCACTTCTAACTCCATGTGGTTGTGTCCTGGCGCGGACATCCTAACTAAACCACGCTCCGCAAAGCGTCCGCAGGATGTATGTACTCCGAGATAACCTCGTAGTCTCCGAAGCTTTGGCACCAGATAGGAACGTCCCACAGAGACACCGACGAAGACGTCGGCTGACACCCGCGAAGCGTTGCCTTCGCGCCTAGAACTTCTCCACCCACGGCCTCACTTCGATTTCCCACGTCCACGCACTGCGCGGCTGACGCAGCACGTGGAGGTAGTTCAACGCGATCGCCTCCGGATCGAGCATCGAATCCGGTTTGTCTGACGGGGCCGTGCGGTCGGCGCGTGCGATGGCGCCGTCGATCACGAAATGCGCGACGTGGATGCCTTGCGGCTGAAGCTCGCGCGCCATGCTCTGTGCCAGCCCGCGTAAGGCGAACTTACCCATCGCGAACGGCGCCGAGTGCGCATAGCCCTTCACACTCGCCGACGCGCCGGTGAAGAGGATCGCGCCGTTCGCATGCGGAAGCATGCGTCGCGCGGCCTCCTGCGCAACGAGAAAACCGCCGTAAGCGGTCACGGCGATAGCGCGCTCTACTTCAGCGGGATCGAGCGATACCACCGGCCCCCGCACGCGGCCGCTCGCGTTGTAGACGACCACGTCCGGGTCACCGCCTGCGGCATTGACGTCGTCGAAGAGACGCTTCACTTCGTCCTGACGTGTCGCATCGCATCGATATGCCCGTGCACCGACTTCCTTGCACAAGGAATCGAGCTTCGACGTATCTCGCGCGGCGAGCGCGACCTGCATACCTTCACGCTTCAACAGGCGCGCCAGCGCGGCGCTCAGGCCGTGGCCAGCTCCAACAATCAGCGCGAGACGAAACTGGGGCTCAGTCATGACGATCTCCGTGCGATAGGCGGCCAGATGCGCTGCGCCACATTGGGCGATCCCGGCGCATGCATGAGCTTCACGACGACCTCTTCGGTCCACTTCGCCATTTTTTCGTCTGCCGCCTCGTGCGCACGAAACTGCTTCGCACGATCCTCGAGCGACGTGAATTCATAGAGCACGCCGTGCTTGGCCCAGCCGGAAACCGAAACGAGCTTGCGAATCGCGATACAGCCCGGCATTTTGTTGAGCGACGGCAGGCGGAAATGGGCATACCAGGAAAGGAGCTCGTCCTCGTCCTGCCACGTGCCGGCATTGAAGCTCCCGAGCTGAATGCACGGCGCGAGCATGACGCCGCCTTCGCGCCGGCGGGTATCGGGGCCGAGTGCCCGTTCCTCCTCGGCGAAGAGGTTGCGGCGCTCTCCCGCACGCATGCCGAGCATGGTCCTCTCCTCACTGCTCAGCTCGGCGCCTGCTTTATACGGCGTCAAGTCAGCGAGGACGTGCGGACTCGTCGCGCCGACGATGAAGATGTAGCCGTTTCCTGCAGGCACGGACGGATCGGTCGTATGACGCAGCCGATCGAGCGGCTTGATACTCTCCTCGGCCTTGTAATGCGTAGCGTAAAGTACACCCGGATGCCCGAGCAGCTTCGGAATGTATGTGCCGTGAAGCCACTTCAGATACTGCTCGCGGTTCGACTCCGCGAGGTCATACCAGCTAACGCTCAGTCCTCGATCCATGCGGCCTCCCTGGAGGCCGGAATTATGCTCTGAAATCTCGCTGTTCCGGGACTCGCCCCGTTGCGCCTCTTGCCAGACCGCGCGAGCTCGCATCAGCACCGCGCTCAGACATGATCCTTGACATATCTTCCATGTTTCGATAACAATGGAAACATGGAAACGAAGACGGCTGTATTTGCTCTGGCTGCTCTCGCACAGGAAACGCGTCTCTCGATTTTCCGTCTGCTCGTCCAGGCAGGTCCGACCGGTCTTCCTGCGGGCGAAATCGGGCAGAAACTCTCTGTCGCTGCAGCCACTCTGTCATTCCATCTGAAGGAGTTGAGTCGTGCCGATCTTGCTTCCTCGCGACAGGAGGGCCGGTTCATCTACTACGCCGCGAACTTCGAACAGATGGCGGCGCTGATGAGCTTTCTGACCCAGAACTGCTGCAACGGCATGCCGGACGAGTGTCTTACGGTCATGGAAACAGCCTTGAATCGCTGTTGTGGCCCGTCAACCGGCAAAGGCAAACGTCAAAGGAGTCGCGCATGAAACGCTTCCATGTACATGTAGCCGTGAACGACCTCGACGCCAACATCCGCTTCTACAGCACCGTGTTCGGCGCAGCCCCGACCGTTCAGAAGCCGGATTACGCGAAGTGGATGTTGGAGGATCCACGAATCAATTTCGCCATCTCCAGCCGTGGCGCTGCACCGGGAGTCGATCACCTGGGTTTTCAGGTCGATAGCGATGGCGAGCTAACCGCGCTCCGCAAACAAGTGGCCGCCGCGGAAATCGCGGCCCTGGATCAGCCCGATGCGACGTGCTGTTACGCGCACTCCGATAGGTACTGGATCACCGACCCGCAGGGCGTTGCCTGGGAAACGTATCACACGTTGGGCGAGGCCGAGGTCTACGGCGCTTCGACGAAGAAGGCCCTCGATGCACAGGCGTGTTGCACTCCGAAGCCTGCGGCTGGTGTTCCCGAGAAACCGACTGCCCGCACCTGCTGCTAACGACGGCTCATGCAAGAGCGCGCATACAACGTCCTGTTTCTCTGCACCGGAAACTCGGCACGCAGCATCCTTGCCGAAGCGTACTTGAACAGTATCGGCGATGGGCGGTTCCGTGCGTTCAGCGCGGGCAGTCATCCGACAGGAAAAGTCAATCCGTTTGCGCTCGACCTGCTCCAACGCAATCACGTCCAAACCGCGGGACTGCGAAGCAAAGTCTGGGATGAATTCGCGCAGCCCGATGCGCCGAGGATGGACATCATCATTACCGTGTGCGATCAGGCTGCTGGAGAAGTGTGTCCCGTGTGGCCTGGCAAACCGATAACCGCCCATTGGGGTCTGGAAGACCCTGCGGCCGTCGAAGGCGATGATGCTGCGAAGCGGGCGGCGTTCATGAAAGCCTTCGCAACGATACAGAAACGCATCGCCATTCTCATCAGTCTCAGACCCGAAGCGCTCGAGCGCACGGCAGCGGAGCAGCGCATCACGCAAAGCGGAAAGAACCGTTGATGCGACGGGTTGGCAGCTCTTCTCCAGGCTCGTCCGCGAACCTTCCAGAAAACGTACTGCATCCATGACCAGCGGATCCTCCGCCCTGCCCCCGCCCGCCATCGCTTCGGCAATGAGCGCCTTCGAGCGCTATCTCACGCTCTGGGTATTCCTCTGCATCGTCACCGGAATCGCGTTGGGCCAGTTCTTCCCTGCGGTATTCGAAGCGATCGGGCGCATGGAGATCGCCCGCGTCAACGTGCCGGTCGGAATCCTGATCTGGGTGATGATCATTCCGATGCTGGTCAAAATCGATTTCAGCGCGCTTCATCAGGTGCGAGCGCACTGGCGCGGCATCGGAGTCACCTTGTTCGTGAATTGGGCTGTGAAGCCGTTTTCGATGGCAGTTCTCGGCTGGCTTTTCGTTCGCCATGTTTTTGCGCCCTACCTCCCAGCCGAGCAACTCGAAAGTTACATCGCGGGATTGATCATCCTGGCAGCGGCACCGTGCACGGCGATGGTCTTCGTGTGGAGCAAGCTATCGGACGGGGACGCCTACTTCACGCTTTCGCAGGTCGCTTTGAACGACGTAATCATGGTTTTCGCCTTTGCACCCATCGTCGCTGTGCTGCTCGGCATTTCATCGATCGCGGTGCCGTGGTCCACGCTGATCACCTCGGTCGTGCTCTACATCGTCATCCCGGTCCTTCTCGCGCAGCTTTGGCGCAAGGCGCTCATGAAACGCGGTCAACCGGTCTTCGACAGGACCGTGCGACGAACCGGCGCCTGGTCGATTGGCGCATTGTTGCTCACCCTCGTTCTGCTATTTGCGTTCCAGGGAGAGGCCATACTGCAGCAGCCGCTGGTCATCGCGATGCTCGCAGTGCCGATTCTCATCCAGGTGTTCTTCAATGCCGGCCTGGCCTACTGGCTCAACAGGAAGGTGGGCGAGAAACACAACGTCGCCTGTCCGTCGGCCCTCATCGGCGCGTCGAACTTCTTCGAGCTCGCCGTCGCGACTGCAATAAGCCTGTTCGGATTCGAGTCCGGCGCGGCCCTCGCGACTGTCGTCGGCGTTCTGGTCGAAGTGCCGGTAATGCTGCTCGTGGTGCGCGTGGTCAACAACACGCGTGGCTGGTATGCGGCGACTCAACTGACGGCTGCCAAGCGCAGCGGCTGAAGAAGGGACGTAGCCTGGCGCCGCTCCGTCGGGAGCGAACGCGCACAATTACCGAAGCGGCAGGGGACTGGCGGCCCGCTACGCCTCAGGTATGATGGCTGCACGACTCACACTTTCCGACCCACAGCCGGTGAGACGCTCATGAAGCAGCCCGAGATCCCAAGCCTCACGTCAGCGAACGGCGTACGCATTCCCGCGATCGGTTTCGGCACTTCGCAGCTGGGTGATTGCGGTGAGGTCGTCTCGAACGCGCTCAAGCTCGGCTACCGTCACATCGATACGGCGTGGAAGTACGGCAGCGAGAAAGGCGTTGGCGAAGGCATCCGCGATTCGCGCGTGCCGCGCGAGCAGATTTTTCTGGTGACCAAGGTTTCACACGAGTATCTGCGCGCCGACGATTTCGCACGTTCGGTCGACGAAAGCCTGCGCAACCTGCAGGTCGATTACGTCGATATGCTGCACGTGCACTGGCCCACGATCGACAACATTCCGCTCGCTGAGACAATGGGTGCGCTGGCGAAAGCGAAACGCGACGGCAAAACCCGCCACATCGGCGTGGCGAACTTCAACATCGCGCTGGTCGAAGAAGCGATTCGCCTTTGTCCCGAGCAGCTCTGCACGCTGCAGGCCGAGTGTCACCCGTACCTCGATCAATCCAAAGTGCTAGCGGCGTGCCGTCGGCTGGGGCTGGTCTTCACGGCCTACTGCCCGCTCGCCCGCGGCCGCGTGTTCCACGACGAGGTGCTCAAGGAGCTCGCCGAGAAGAAGGAAAGAACGGTCGCGCAGATCGTACTGCGCTGGCTCATGCAGCAGGGCAACATTGCCGCCATCCCGCGATCGGCAAATCCGAAGCACATGTCCGAGAGTCTCAAGGTCTTCGACTTCGAACTGACGAGCGACGAGATGAGCCGCATCCGTGCGCTCAAGCGGCCCGATGGGCGGATTGCGAATCCGAAGGGCAGAGCGCCTATATGGGATTAGACCCGTTTAGGCGAACGGGGGCTGCGGAGCAGCGGGGCCCCGTGAGCGCAGCCTTCCGGCGCCAATTAGAACTCCCGTCCAAATGTACGAGGACTGGGGCAGTGGAAAGGGTGTAGTGAAAAATACGCATAAGTAACAGGAGAGAGTCATGAGGCGCTTTTATGTCGCACCCGCACTGGCGGTGATCGCCTGCGCAGCCGCAGTTTCCAATGCCAATGCAACCACCGTCTATCGCTGGACGGACGAACGCGGCACCGTCAATTACTCGAACGAACGGCCCAAAGGTCGCGCGCCGAAAGACCTGCACGTCATCGAAGACAGAGTGTCGGTCTACACGCCCGAAAAATTGCCGGAACGTATTCGTTACATTCCGACGCCGGCCGGTACGGGCGTCCCGCAGTGGTATGGAACGCCCGCCTCCGTCCTTCCGCCCTATGATCCCTGCCTGAATACATCGGGCGACCCTAACTGCTACCCGACCGGCGTTTATGGCGCGCGCGCGCTGGGCAGCCGGTCGGCCTTGCGTGGGCAGTCGCAGTTTCAGCCCGGCGCCATCGCGGGCAACATCGCCGGCCCGAACGCCTTCATCCCCGGACAATCGGCAACCGCTCAAACGGGAACGCCGCTCGCGCGCGGGCCGCGGTCTGAACCAAGCGCGAGCTTCACAGTGCCGCCGCGCGCGCACGGCTCCCGGCGATAGGGGGGCGGCGCTCGCCGTAGGCTTGGGAACCTCCTTCCCTTGGCGGCGGCGCTCGCCTTCGACTCGGGCCTCGTCGCCTTTTGCTTCCCGTCACGTGCTCGCGGATTCGTGGCTATACTACGGTCGGCCGTGACGTCATGATCACCACTTCCCTCATCGCTCATTGCTGCGCCTGCGTCGTGCTCTGCGACGACGCGCATGCGTATTCGGCTACGCACCCGCCTTCCCTGCGCATCTGACCAGCGGCCGCGTGCTCGTCCGTTCGATCTGATCGCAAGCAGTCCGAAGCGTTTCAGCGTCGTTGCGCTCGTGGCAACGGCACCAAGAGTATCCGCCTCGCGTCCGTCGGCATACCGCACGAATCGCGCATCCGCATCTCATGACGATGACTGAAGGAACACCCGTGCCCTCTTCGCCCGCCGACACGTGGGACGCCGGCGACATGGGTTGCGGAGAGCTGATCATGTATCTCAGCATGCGGCTGAAAGCGATGCCCGGCGAAGTACTGAAACTGATCGCGCGTGACGCCGGCGCTCCGGAGGATCTGCCCGGCCTATTGCCGGATGACGGGCCACAAGCTCCTGCTCGTCGAGCCGGATACGTGCACCTACTGGATCGAAGCAAGACAGTCACGCGCACCCTGAACACCTACCGATGAAAGGAGATTGATCGTGCCTGGAAAATTCTGTGTGAGCCTGACCTGTGCAAAGGACAATACCGACAAGGCGACTGTCGCATTCGTCATCGCGAACGCCGCCGTCGCTTCGGACAAGGAAACGCTGGTGTTCCTCAATATCGAAGGCGTACGCGTCTCGCAGAAGGGCTACGCCGACGACATTCACGAGGACGGCTTTGCGCCTTTGAAGGAGCTCATGGACAACTTCGTCAAGGCGGGCGGTCACATCTACGTCTGCTCGCCCTGCTTCAAGAAACGCAAGCTCGACGAGAACAATCTCGTAGCGGGCGCGACAATCGTCGGCGGTGCGAAGCTCGTGGAGTTCATGAGCGAGAATTGTCCGAGCGTGAGCTACTGAACGTCGATACGGGAGAGCACAATGAAAACGACGCGACGGACGTTCCTCACACACGCCGCCAGTCTCGGCGCGGCCGGTGCGCTGGGCGTGACTCCCTTCCGCAGCGCGCGCGCTCAAGGCAAGAAGCTGCGGATCGGCGTGGGTCCGCTGCTGCCAACGGCGGACGACACGAAGAAAGCCTATACGCCCGTCTTTGCGTATGTCGCGAAGCAGCTCGGCGTCGACTTCGAAGTCAGCGCGACGACCGACTGGGCCGGCATGGCGGTCGCGATGGGTTCCGGGACAACTCGACCTCGCGTGGATGGGGCCCTGGGGTTACATCATCGCCAACAACGCGAGCGGCTGCAGCGCGATCGCAACGGCCAAGTACGACGAGAAGCCGACGTACCTCGCGATCGTCATCGCCCGACCCGACATCGCCGTCAAGAACTTCCCCGACGACACCAAGGGGCGCTCGATATCCTTCGCCGACGTGGGCTCGACCTCCGGCTGGCTGATCCCCTCCTATTACGCGAAAGAGGTGTGGAAGATCGATCCCAAGGCGTTCTGGAAGTACAGCGAAGGCGCCACTCACGCGGCCAACGAGATCGCCGTGTCCTCGGGTCAGGTGGACATGGCGACCGACTTCGATCGCAACCGCACCGCAATGATCGAAAGCGGCAAGGTGAAAGCCGACAGCAACAGGATCGTCTGGACATCCGCCCCACTCCCCAACGATGCGATCGTGGTGCCGAAGGGAACGGCGCCCGATCTCAGCGCTCGCATCCAGAAGATCTTCACGTCGATCACACAGGAACAGGCGAAGACGTTATTGCCCAATCACTACACGGGGTTTATCGCTTCGACGCACGACTACTATGCACCGATCGAGAAAGCGGGCCTCGCCGTCGGCAAGATCAAGCCGCGGGCTTAGTCCTGGCATGCCGCGCGGCGCGTCAGTCCGAGTTCTCCGCTTCTGATGGAAGCGGGCTCTGTCGCCCGCGCCGCGCTCACCGCGCTGGAGTCGCAGGAGCGTGGCTGGACTTTCCGCCGATTGCGCTGGTGGACTGTCGCAGCGGTCCTCCTCGTTTTTTACGCCGTGTGCTGGCAGCTTGCGCAGGTCGATCCGGCCAAGCTCGCAACGGGGTTGCCCAAGCTGCTGCACTGGCTGAGCCTCGCCTGGCCGCCGCGCTACGAGGAACTGCCGCTGTTCCTCCACCGCACGGCGGAGACCGTGGCGATGGCTGCGCTCGGCACGACCGCAGCAACCCTGCTTGCGATCCCCATGGCGCTGCTCGCCAGCCGCAACATCACGCCGCTCCCCGCGCTCTACTATCCCGCGCGCTGGTTCCTGAACGCGTTGCGCGGCATCGACTCGTTCGTCTTCGCGCTGCTCTTCGTGGCAGCAGTCGGACTCGGGCCCTTTGCGGGCGTGATCGGCATTGCGCTCCACACCTGGGGGAGTGCAGCGAAGTTATTCGCCGACAATATCGAGAGCCTGCCGCTCGGTCCGCTGCACGCAGTGGAAACGACCGGTGCCGGCAGGCTCACGGCCGTCGCCTACGCGCTGGTACCTGATGTCGCGCCGATCATGCTGTCGACGACGCTCTTCTGGTGGGAATTCAACGTTCGCGCTTCGACCGTCCTCGGCGTGGTCGGCGCGGGCGGCATCGGTCAGGAACTGAAGAACAGCATGGATTTGCTCGACTTCTCACGCCTCTTTACGATCATCGCGGTGATCCTGATCGTCGTGACCGCCCTCGACCAGTTGAGCGGCTGGCTGCGCCGCAAGCTCGTATGAGCAGCATCGCCGGTGAAGCGCGAGTCATCCCGGAAGCAGCCGCCTGCCGCTCGCAAGCGCTGATTTCCGCACCTCTTCACGTGCGCGGACTGACCAAGACTTTCGGCGATCACGTTGCAATCGACGGCGTGAGCTTCGATGTGAAAGCGAGCGAATTTCTCGCCGTCCTCGGTCCGAGCGGTGCTGGCAAGACGACGCTCCTGCGCTGCGTGGCCGGGCTCACAGCACCGGACGCAGGTGTGGTGATGCTGGGCGACCTGGACGTGACGCGGTTCCGCGTACGCGAGCGGCGGCGCATCGCGGTCGTGTTTCAGCAGTTCAATCTCGTGAACCGGCTCACCGCGCTGCAGAACGTTCTCGCGGGACGTCTCGGCTATGTGCCCGCCTGGCGGGGATGGCTGCGGCGTTTCGAGCGCGCCGACCGCCTGCTCGCGCTCGAATGCCTCGATCGCGTGGGTCTGGTCAACAAAGCGCGCCAACGCGCCGACACGCTGTCCGGCGGGGAGCAGCAGCGCGTCGCCATTGCGCGCGCCCTCGCGCAGCAACCGGATGTGATACTCGCGGACGAGCCGGTGGCGAGCCTGGACCCGCGCATCAGCGCCGGCATCATGGAGCTTCTCGGCGGCATCTGTCATCGGGACAGCGTAGCGCTGGTGTGCAACCTGCATCAGATGCACCTCGCGCAGGCGTACGCCGATCGCATCGTCGGTCTGAAAGACGGGAAGATCGTCGTCGATACACCCGCGCGAGGCTTCGACACCGAGCGCGCCAAGCGCCTGTACGGCAGCGCCGCGCTGCAGGGCATGATCGATTGAGGGAGCACAACCGACATTGGCTTTGTCCCGTTCCTTGATCCGGACGAAAATCGTAACCGCGCAACTCACGCTTCATCAGGTCAGGCACTCTCTATGGAACCCGTGGAAAAACACACTCTCATCCCCGACGTGAGCTTCGACGGCGGGGATCTCGACTGCGGCAACGGGCTGCTGCTGCTCATCCGCAAGCACATCGACCCGCTCGACCGCGGCGGACTGCTCGAGATCCTTTCGACCGAAATCTCGGTGGGGGAGGATCTGCCCGCGTGGTGTCGCCTCACGGGGAATCAGCTCGTATCGCTGGTCAAGACCGGTCGCCAGCGCAGCTTCCTCGTGTGCAAGGGCAAACTCGAAGAGCGCAGGACCGCTGCCCCGACGGCGCCGAAGGCCGGCCCGGCGCCGGTGGCGGTGAAAGCCATCACGGTTCCGGACACGCTACCCCTACCCGCCGCGGCACCGGCGATCCCGCCGCTGTCCGTCATGGGCATCGGCAGCTGGCCGCGGCCGCGCTGGATGCTGCAGGCGATGCACGATCACATGGAAGGCCGGCTCTCCGATGCGGATTTCACCGCGACGGCCGACGATGCGGTGCGTCTGGCGGTCGAAGCGCAGTTGCGCGCCGGCGTCGATGTCGTCGTGGACGGCGAGCAGCGTCGCGACAGCTATTCGAGCTTCGTCGCCGGCATTCTCGACAACTGCCAGTTGATCCCGCTCACCGACCTTCTGCCGCTCGTGGACGACCCCGAGGAATTCGAGCGCGAGCTGCGCGCCCTCGACATTCCCGCGGCCGACGTGCGCCATCCCGCGGTGTTCGGGCCGCTCGGTCGCTCGAAGCCGATCGCCGTACACGAGCTGGAGTTCGTCCGCACGCTCACATCCAGGCCGATCAAGGTCGCGCTGCCGGGTCCCTATCTGCTGACACGCACGATGTGGATGGAGTGCATCTCGGATCGCGCGTATGCGACACGCGAGGCACTCGCCACCGACATCGTGCGCGTCCTGCGCGAGGAGCTCGCATTCCTGCTCGCGGCCGGCGCTGCGCTGGTGCAGTTCGACGAGCCGGTGCTGACCGAAGTGGTGTTCACCGGGGCTAAGACGCAGCGCTCCTTCATGTGCGGCGCTTTGTCCGAGAAAGGCGATCCGCAGACGGAGCTGGCGTTCGCGCGGGAGCTCATCAACGCCGTCGTCGCGGGATTCCCGCGGGAGCGCACCGCGGTTCATCTGTGTCGCGGCAACTGGACGACCGACGAATCGATCTGTCTCTCGGGCAGCTACGAACCGCTGGTCGGCGCGCTCGCTTCGTTCAACGTGGGCACCTATCTGCTCGAGCTTTGCACGCCGCGTGCGGGAGAGATGGAAACGCTCCGCAAGCTCCCGGACGACCGCCGCATCGGCGTTGGCGTCGTCAACCAGAAGCTGACGCATGTGGAAACCCCGGAAGAAATCATCGCGCGTGCGGAGCATGCAATCGCGCTGTTCGGAGCGGACCGGGTTCTGCTGCATCCCGACTGCGGGTTCGCCACTTTCGCCGACAATCCAGTGAGCTCGGCCCTCGTGGCTGAAGCGAAGCTCGCGAGCATCGCCACCGCTGTTGCTGCTTTGCGCGACCGCTACCCGATAGTCGCCTGAGACCTCACGATCCGGAAGCCTTCGCGAACGGCCGAGCTCAGCAGGTAGCCGGGTCCGGCCTTCATCCGCTCGAAGTACGATGTATGTGCCGCGCTGCCCTGCGGCCAGCGCTCGCTGAAATGCGCGAGCCACGTATCGGGATCGAAGTCGATGGGAATGGCTTCCACGTACACACCATCGATCCGAGTACCGATAAAGCGCATCGTCCGCGGGCCGTGACGCGATGCGCGTCATCAGACCATAGCGCGTGCCGGAGAAATTGGGCATGCCGGCGGCGCCGTTGTTGATGAGCGCGCAGCGGCCTGCTTCAGCTTCGGTCGTCAGCGCGACCGGCAGGCAAGTGTGACTGGACGCCACCACGCGCACACGTGAGAGGTCCAGATGGTCGCGCAGTTGCGCCAGTCCCGCAGCGGTCGCAAGCGCTGCTTCCGAATAACTCCAGCCGGCGAGCGATTCCATGTCGCCGTGCACGACACCGACGCGCACGCCCGCGACGTCCAGGACTGCATGCATTGGCAGGGCTGTAAGTGCTGCACGCGCTCCGGAGAACTGCCGCGCGGTCGGGCGCGGCGCCGGGTTCGATGATGGTCCGCATGCTACTTGTCCTGCGCGCGTAACCGCGAGAGCAGCGCCATTGCTGCCGCTGGCGCACGTTCCTTCGCACCATTGATGAAGAAGAAATAAACGTCGCGCGGCCCCGCCTTCTTTCCGGGCGGGGCGACACCGGCAATCTCTGTCGGCTCTCCGCCCTGCTGCCACGTGCGAGCGAGCTTCGCATACGCATCCAGTGCCGCCGGCGAATGACCGGCTTCGAGCGTGGCATCGGCGCGCATCAGCCGTGCATAGACGAAATCGGTCGTCACGTCCGCAAAGGACGGATACTCGTCGGAGTCGGCGAACACCGCCGCGATCTCGTGCCGACGAAGCTGATCGAGAAACGCGGTGCACATGAAACTCGGATGCCGCGCTTCGAGCGCGTGGCGCACGCGCCGTCCGCCGATCTCCCGCGGGAGCAGTCCGATGAAAGCCTCGATCTCAGCGGCGTCGTAGCGTTTGGTCGGCGCGAACTGCCATGAGATCGGACCCAGCTTCGCACCGAGCTCGCCCACGCCGCTCTCGATGAAGCGCTCGATGGCCGTCCCGGCCTCGCCGAGCACGCTGCGGACCGTGCAATAGCGCGGCGCTTTGACTGCGAACACGAAACCGTCGGGGGTCTCGTCGCGCCATTTCGCAAACGTCGCCGGCTTCTGCAACCGATAGAACGTGCTGTTGATCTCGATCGTCGTGAGCTGCCGGCTCGCGTACTGCAACTCCCGCGTCTTCGGCACGTCGCGCGGGTAGAACGTCTTGCGCCACGGTTCGTAGCTCCAGCCGCCGACGCCGACCCGAATGCTTCCTTCCGCCACCCTGCTCTCCTTTTCGATCGGCCCGGACAGCCGATGGGAAATGGTCTCATAATGTGTCGCCATGCACGTCTGCGCAAACTCCATCGAAGCAATCGGCCGCACGCCGCTCGTCCGACTGCGACATGCATCCGAGCTCACCGGTTGCGATATCTACGGCAAGGCCGAGTTCATGAATCCCGGCGGCTCCGTGAAGGACCGCGCGGCGCTGTTCATCGTGAAGGACGCCGAAGAGCGTGGCCTGCTGCGTCCAGGCGGCGTCATCGTCGAGGGCACCGCGGGCAACACCGGCATCGGGCTTGCGCTGGTTGCGAACGCGCGCGGCTACCGTACGGTCATCGTGATCCCCGAGACGCAGAGCCAGGAAAAGAAGGATGCGCTGCGCCAGTTCGGCGCCGACTTGCGCGAAGTGCCGGCGGTTCCGTATGCGAATCCCAACAATTACGTGAAGGTGTCAGGCCGTCTTGCCGAAGCCATCGCCAAGACCGAACCGGCGGGTGCGATCTGGGCCAATCAGTTCGACAACGTCGCGAACCGGCGCGCTCACGTCGAGACGACCGGCCCCGAGATCTGGGAGCAGACCGGGGGCAAGGTCGATGCATTCATCTGCGCGGTCGGCACCGGAGGCACGCTGGCCGGCGTCGGCATGCATCTCAAGGAACGCAAGCGCGACATCGTCATCGGCATCGCCGATCCGATGGGTGCGGCCCTCTACAACTGGTACAAGCACGGCGTGCTGAAGTCCGAAGGCAGCTCCATCACCGAAGGCATCGGGCAGGGCCGCGTGACCGCCAATCTGGAAGGCGCCCCCGTGGACGAAGCCTTTCAGATCCCCGACCAGGAAGCGATACCCATCGTGTTCGAGCTGCTGGAGCACGAGGGTCTGCTGATGGGCACCTCCACCGGCGTGAACGTGGCCGGCGCTATTCGTCTGGCACGTCAGCTCGGCCCCGGTCACACCATCGTGACCATCCTGTGCGACGGTGCACAGCGGTATGCGAGCCGTCTCTTCAATCCCGAATTCCTGCGCTCGAAGAATCTGCCGGTGCCGCCGTGGCTGGAAGGACGCAGCCAGATCCCGGTCCGAACGCCCCTCCTCTGATGCACCGCGCGCAAGAAGACCCCGGCCCGCCGCCATCCGCGCTTCACAGCGTTTATCCGAGACTAATAGCTCCCTCTCAATCCGACCATTACGCCGCGTCCGGGTAGCGGGGCGATGTCTTTTAGCGGCGACGTGTGCTCGCGTGCTTCCTTGTCGAAGAGGTTCGTGACTCGAAGGAATGCATCCACGAAGGGGCGCGAACCGCCCAGGCGATAGATAACGCTCGCGTTGACGAGCGTGTATGAGTCGGTCGGAAGTTCGTTCTGGGATACACGGTCCTGCCCGCTTGCATGTATCACATCGAAACGGGCCGCCAGCTTCTCGAGTCGGTATTCGGCTCCGGCGATTGCTTTCAGGGGCGGGATACGCGGAAGAGGCTGGCCCGTGTCGCGGTTGAACGCTTTTACGTATGAAACCTGCCCCAGCAGGTCAAGCGTTCCCGGATGATCGAGGACGCGCAGCCTTCCTTGCGCTTCATAGCCGCGGAAAGTCGCTGGTACGCCCGCGACCTGAAACTCTGGCAGCACGGTGTCCCCTCCACAGTCGGGTACACCGTCGCCGTCCGTATCTGCCGGCGCTGAGCCATCCGGGCAACGCTGGTTGCCCGTGCCGAAGAGCGTGATGAAATTCGTGAAGCGACTCTCGAACACACCAAGGCTTGCCGAATTCGGTCCCGACCGGAGCTTCAGTGCGGCGTCTACGGAATTGGATGCTTCCTTCGGAAGGCTAGTACTTCCCTACTTCGAATTGACCAGTGGCGTTGTGCGGACCGTTTGCAAACAGCTCGTTGTAGCTGGGTGCGCGCTCCGCATGGGCGTAGTTGACCCCGAATGCGACCGCGTCACTGAAGCTGTAGAGCGCACCGATGGCCGCGTTGCGCGGCGTGAATGAACGCTTCTGGGCGGGATCGAAGCGCGGATTGCCTGTGATCGGATCGATCGGCCCGCCCCCCTCGGAGCTGATTGAAGCGCGATCGAGCCTCGCTCCGGCGCTGAGCTTGAGTTTGCCGAGCGGCAGTGCCTCGTATATGAAAAGGCCTTTCGTATCGGTGTTCGTCTGGGGTGCGAAAGCCTCGGCACCGAGTGCGGAGAAGTCGAAATTCGTAACCTGGATGCCGATGGCGCCCTTGAACGGTCCCAGTGGCGCGTGGACAACCTCCAGCCGACCGTCGTAGCCCTTGTTCCTGAACGTCGTCTGTGGCACGCCTTCATCGGATTCGGTGTGTTTGTACTCCGTGTGACCGACTTTGAATCGCACATTGTCGATCGCAGGGACGAGATTCCTTGCCTCGCCCGCGAAATCCACCCGCGTGCTGCTCATGTCGATGCGCGAGCCCAGCTCGAGGGGTGAGCCGTACTGCGAATCGAATTGCTGAATGGAGAGTCCGCCGTAACTGCCGTTGTCGCCGGTCAGCGAGCCGCCGAACGCTCCACCGTGCGAGCGCGAGGACGTGTTGCCGAGTCTTCCGTTTTGTTCGATCCCACTTTCCGGAAGACCAAACGTCGATCCGCTTGCGCGTAACCTTTCCGACCGCGCAAAACCGGGGATCCTCAGATCATCCGTTTCCCGGCCGTATCCATCCGCGTGAAGCGCGAATCGTCCATTGCCGCCTTCTACTATGGCGGCTCCTCCGCGCTCCCTTGCCGCGCCGCCGTAACGAGCTTCGGCGTTGCCCTGGAATCCGGAAATCGGACTTTGGGGAATGCGGTTGTCGAGCAGGTTCACGACGCCGCCGATCGCGCTGCCGCCGTAGAGCAGCGCAGCCGGACCGCGCACGACTTCGGCGCGTTGAATGATCAGCGGGTCCACCGTCACCGCGTGATCGGGCGAGAGCGACGAGACGTCGAGCGTGCCGACGCCGTTCTGCATGATGCGAACTCTATCGGCATCGAAGCCCCGTATCACGGGTCGGCTTGCATTCGGGCCGAAATAACTGGAGTTAACCCCAGGCAGGTTCGACAAGGTCTCACCGAGCGTGCTGCTGCGATTGAGGAGCAGCTCCTGGCCCGATAGAACTGACGTAGGCTGCACCAGCTCGAAGAGGTCACTTCCGAGCGGATTTCCCGTGACGACTACGTCGGGTAGTGTCGTGGGCTGGTCGGCGGTGGGTGTTTTCGGGGCTTCCGGCGCGCTCTGCGCGGCCGCGGTTTCCGTTGGAAAAAGGGCGAGCAAGCTCAACATGAGCTGGCGACAGCTTCGATTCATGAATGGATCTCTCCAAAGGCAGAGCGCCATCCACTCATCCGGTGGACAGCATCAGCTCCGCTATGTGCATCAAGTGCGGCCGGTCAGCCGCGACAGTTACGGCTCAGGAGAGATGCGGAGGGCCGCGCGAGCGCGCCCTAATTGGAGTGACGCTGGCGACGTCATGGAATGCCTGCGCGCGCTGTTCGTTGAGCGCATCGGCCAGTGCGAAATTGATGTCATTTGCAGGCGCAGCCCCGACAACCTGGCTGAATAAGCCATGCAGGTTGCACAGACGGCCTTCAGCGGATTGGTTCTTGTGGCTGCCTTGCTGGGCTGCTGATTGGTGGTTCGCATGCCAGATCGCATGGCTGACCGCTGCCTGCTGCGAAAACAACAGACATAGGACGCAAACGAGCTGGAGGACGGGCCGCTTCATCACTGCCTGACAGATCCAACGGCATGAACGAACGCGCAATCGTGCCCATTATTGCAACAAAAGACGCGCGCTGGCAAATAAGCGAGACCGGGCGATTCAGCGTTCCCGGATTCCATCCCGTCGAGCGTCGGACGGTTCGCGCTACGTCGTCGCTGGCTTACTGAACCGGTTCTTCCGCAACGTATCTCTGCAGAGCTGCGGATCCACCGCGCCCATCGAATTGCCCGGGTACACGCCGAGAACGGCCCGTACATTACATCGATGCGCTCGATCTCTTCCGGAGCAACCAGCGCCCAGCGCGGCGACGCGCTCGAATTGTTGTTGCCGATGAGTGTGGAGAGCAGCACCCCATCGGCGTAGATGAGGCTGCGTGCGCTTTGTCCCAGGCCAGACGTGCGCGTTGCGAGCGGTGCCTGCTGATCGCCGAAGTTACGCTTGCGCACGATCAGGCTGGGAAGATACTTGAGCGCATCCTCGGTGTTCATGACGTTGATGGTCTCTGCCATCTCCTTCGCAGTGACGCTTTCGGTCGTCACGGGCAATTGATATGTTTCGGTCGAACTGGGCGTGCCGGGCGCCTGTCTCACCACGACCTCAGGCAGAGTTTGCGGCTGCTCCTGAGCGATTGCTGCGAACGGCATGGCGCCAGCCAGTCGCGCCTAAATACGCAACCCGCGTGCAATGCCGCGGAAGCTCGTTCTTCATGATGTCCCCCTAGCGTAAAGGCCATGTCAGATGGCTCTCGCCATCGATCACATGCGAGTTACAGAGAGACAGGGGGCGCGCGAGGCGGGGACGAATTTAAGAGATGAGTGGAAACAAAGGGACAATCATCGGAAAAATGCAAAGGCTGGGGCAGATGCGCCGGCAGGACCAGGATGCGCTCTGCAACCGGGCCGAGAGTAAGGACAGTGAGTGACCTTCCGGCGGACGCCGAACCCCTCAGCTAGAAAATCCGAACGACGAACTCATCGTTTGCCGTCGCGTAGCCGCGATACATCCCCTCGGTGTTGAAAGGCATCGTCATGCGGCCACGTCGGTCGAGCGCGATGAGGCCGCCGGTCCCGCCGAGCTTGCGCACTTCCGCGAGCGCCGCTTTCGCAGCCGCGGCCAGCGACTCCCCGAGATAGCGCATCCGCGCTGACACATTGTGCGCGAGCACGCCGCGGATGAAGTAGTCGCCATCCCCCGTAGCCGAAACGGCGCAGGTGACGTTGTCCGCATAGGTGCCGGCCCCGATGACTGGAGAGTCGCCCACGCGGCCCACGCGTTTGTTGGTCTGGCCGCCGGTCGACGTTGCCGCTGCGAGATTGCCATCCGCGTCGAGCGCGACCGCGCCCACCGTGCCGTGACGGTCGGCATCCGGGAGGACGCTAGCCGCCTGCTCCCGTTGCCTGCGCCGGGCGCGCTCGAGCGCTGCCAGTCGTGAAGGCGTCGAATAGTAATCGGGCGCGACCATCTCGAGTCCGATCTCCTGCCCGAAGCGATCCGCGCCTTCTCCCGCGAGCAGCACGTGCGGGGTCTTCTCCATGACGGCATGTGCGAGCACGACCGGATTGCGCGTGCGGCGAACCGCGGCCACTGCGCCCGCGCGCAGCGTCGCACCTTCCATCACCGCCGCGTCCAGCTCGTGCTCTGCCGCCGCATTGAACACGGCGCCGTGGCCGGCATTGAACAGCGGGCAATCTTCGAGCACGACGACTGCTGCAACCACCGCACCGACGCTCGTGCCACCGCCCTCGAGCACAGCGAAGCCGGCGCTCAACGCGGCTTTCAGGGCCGCGCGATAACGCGCCTCGACGCGCGGCTTCAAATCAGTGCGCGAGATCGTGCCGGCGCCGCCGTGGATGACGAGCGCGATGCGCTGCGTCCGCCGTGCCATCAGGGCGTGAACGTGAAATCCATGGCCAGTAACGTGATCACACGACCAGGCCGCGGGACTGGTAAACGGATGCGCATGATGATGCTACGCGCGTCCGGCGTGGACGCGCGCCGGGATCAATAGTGCGACTTGAAGTCGATCGCCTCGCGGTAGTGGAGATCGGCGAGATCGATGTACGAGCGTTTCGTTTTCTTGTCCACCGTGTACTGGATCTTCTTGTCCGTTTCGTTGGTGGCGCGGATGTCGAGCAGCTCGAGCGACTCCTTCACTTCCCACTCGTGCGCACCGGCGATCCCGGCCGGCGCGTAGATCATCGAGCCCGGGCCGACTTCGAACTCCTCGCCTTCGAAGTTGCGCACCGTGGCATGACCCGAGATCACGTAGTAGCACGCCTCGATCGGATGCCAGTGAAGCTGCTCGTACGTGCCCGGCTTGTATGTCGCGCGGCCGATGCGCACGCGATCCGTCTGCTGGATCTCGGGCCAACCGATCATGCGCTGGTACGTCTGACCGTCGGTCACGCCGCGGCGTCCGGGGCAATCCTTCTCGCTGATGACTCTCAACGTCGATTTAACTTCCATGTCTCACTCCGTTCTACTGGTTCGGCCTAAGCAGAAGCCCGAGTCTACAGCGGTGGCCTTGCTGCCTGTGTCACGCTGCGCTCGCGGTCGCGCCCGCCAGCGCCTGCAATTCCGACAGAAGCGCGTCGGGCACGTCGACGCCCTGCACTCCCACGCGCTCACGCTCCGCATGACGGCGCGCACCGGGCAGACGAACACCTTCGTCTTCGAGCATTTTCGCGAGCATCGTTTCCAGACGCTCGAAATAGTTCTCCCGGCCGGCGAGCGCGTCGGGATCGATCGCGAGAACAGCGTGGCCGATGCGCGGCTTGTTGCCGGGTTCGAAATACGAGTCGTTTTCGAAGCTGAAGGCGGCGCCGGTGACCGCGCAGCACAGCACTTCCACCATCATCGCGAGCGCCGTGCCCTTGACGCCGCCGATTGCCATGAGGCTCCCGGTCAGCGCCGCTTTGGGATCGGTCGTTGGCTGCCCGTCGCGGTCGACGGCCCAGCCGAGGGGAATCGGCTTCCCCTCTTTTGCATAAAGCATGATCTTGCCGCGCACCACTTCGGTCAGCGACAGATCGACCACGACGGGCGCCGCGCCGCGACGTGGAAATGCCGCGGCGATCGGGTTCGTCCCGAAGAACGCACGACGGCCGCCCCATGGGTTGATCGCGGATGGGGAGTTCGTGAATGCCAGTCCGATGAGCCCCGCGTCAGCAATGGGTCGAAGGTGGTAACCGGCGGCCCCAAAGTGGTGACTGTTCGTCACACCCACGAACGAGACGCCATAACGCTGTGCGCGCTGAATCGCTTCCTTGACCGCCACGGCGCTCGCTTCGAACGCGAGACCACCGCGCGCGTCGATGAGACACGTTGCGCCCTTGCGCTTCACGATCTTCGGTTTGGCCGCACCGCTCACGCGCCCTTCGCGCAGATGTTGCGCATAAAGAGCCGTGCGCGAGACGCCGTGTCCGGACAAGCCTTCGCTGTCGGCTGCGACCAGCGCTTGCGCGGCGGCAAGCGCCATCGATTTCGACGCTCCGGCGCGGCGGAGCGCGCGGGCGGTGAGGTCCGTGAGTGCGTCGACCGAAACGGCACTCACAGCGCAGCCGCCGTTTGTTCCAGCAGGGATTCTCCGGGCTTGACCCGCGTGAAAGCCACCGGTCGCGTCGTGCACGCAAGACGCCCCTCGTGCCATGTCGCGCAGGTATAACGGGAATTCTCCAGATCGCGCACATCCGGAAAATCGGTCCGAAAGTGGGCGCCGCGCGAATCCTCACGGGCCATCGCTGCGAAGCGGATCGTGCGGGAGACGAGCAGCAGGTTTTTCATGTTGAGCCAGTCGTGCCACGTCAGATTGAACGCGAGATTCGTCTCGGCGATACCCGTCTCATCGAGCTCCGCCTCGATTTCGTCCAGCGTGCGCTCGGCCCGTGCGAGCCCGACCGCATCGCGAATGATGCCGACGTCGTCCCACATCACGTCGTAAAGCTTTTCGCGTAATGCAGGCAGCCGTCCAGCACGCTTTGCAAGCGGGGCCCGGCATCGTGCAATGGCGTCTTCCATCGCGTCGCGATCGGGATCGCGATAACCCCGGTTCGCCGCCAGCCAGCGGGGAATCGTGTCGCCCGCAATCCCGCCAAATACCGTCGAGTTCGCGACGCCATTGCCGCCCAGCCGATTGGCGCCGTGCACGCCGCCCGAGTCCTCGCCGGCCACGAAAAGACCCGGGAGCTCGGTCGTGCAATCAGTGGCGAATACCACGCCGCCCATCATGTAGTGTGCCGTCGGCACGATATCGACCAGGCCGGAGACGAGATCGAAACCACAGTCGGCGCAGCGCTCGACCATGCCCTTGAACATGGTGCGCACCATGACCGGATCGAGATGCGCCATGCTGATGTAAAGCCCGCCCTTCGGGGTGACGTTGCCCTGCCGCATCTGGTCGTACATGCCGCGGCTCACGATGTCACGGGTGGCGCGTTCGCCTCGCGCGTCGTAAAGCTCCATGAAGCGCTCGCGGTTGCCGTTGAGGAGGTGTCCCCCGCTGCCGCGCAAGCCCTCTTCGATGATGGTGCCGGTGATGCGCGTGTGCGGTCCCGCGATGAGCCCGGTCGGATGGAACTGCACCATCTCCATGTCGCGCAGCGTGAGTCCTGCACGCAGCGCCATCGCCATGCCGTCGCACGTCTTGTCGCCCGAGGGCGTGTGGAACTTGTACATCGTCGGGCCGCCGCCGGTCGCCAGCAGCACCGCCTGCGCCTGCACGAAGACGAACTCGCCGGTGCGCATGTCGATCATCAGCACGCCCGCGATCGCATCACCCGCCGCCGTCCTGATCAGCTCGACCGCACGATGCTCTTCGAGCCGCTGGATGCCGCGCGCCCAGACCTGCTCGGCCAGCCGGTTGATGATTTCGATCCCGGTGAGGTCACCCTTGTGGACGGTGCGATCGAACGTCTGTCCGGCGAACGCTTTCTGATGAACCGTCCCGTCCGGATTGCGATCGAAGAAACAGCCGAGCTCGTTCTCGAGCTCATGCACGCGCTCGACGGCGACGGACACGAGCGTCCACGCGAGGTCCTGATCAGGCAGCCACTTGCCGCCTTCGATCGTGTCCATGAAATGACGTTCGACCGAATCCTCAGGTGCGAGCGCGACGTTGTAGCCGCCCTGAACCATCCGCGTGCAACCGCATTTTCCGAGAAGGCCTTTGACCGCAACGGTGATCGACAGCGCCGGATCGTGCTGATGCGCGTGCAGCGCGGCGAAAAGACCTGCCCCGCCGGAGCCGAGAATGAGCACGTCGGTTTTGTACGTTTTCACGCTTTCACGCCGAGCGATGCCAGCGCAGCAGCGCGCCGGTCGCGCGCTGCCTTGTCCACCTCGGTATAGAGGCTGCCGCCGTGACTGTCCATGGACACGAGCAGAGGACCGAACCCGCTCACCCTGAACTTCCACAGCGACTCTGGATTGAGGTCGTCCAGATCCACCTCTTCGATTTGCTCAACCCAGGTGGTTTCGAGCGCGGCAGCACCGCCCACCACGGCGAGATACAGCCCACCGATATCGCGGAAAGCATCGAGCGATCCCTGGGACAGCCCGCCTTTGCCGATGATGATCCGGACGCCGTTGCGTTCCATGAGCGGCCGCGTGAACCGTTCCATGCGCGCGCTCGTCGTCGTGCCGATGCAGATCGGCTCGTAGCCGGACGGATGCGCTTCCGTCTCGCCGACCCATTTCACGTTGGGCGCCGTGTGCACGACAGCATGGCCGTTCAAATCGAAGCGCGTCGTCCGGCCACGGTCGAACATGTGAATGAGCGTCGCGTCACGGATGCCGTACAGCGTGCCGTTGATCGTGACCGTGTCGTTCACCTTCACCGCGCGCGCCTGCGCTTCGGTGACGGGCATGTTGAAGTCGTAATGGGGCATGTGGAGTCAGCGTGACGGGTAATGAGTGACGGGTGACGGGCGACGAACAACACTCCGTCGCCCCGTACTCGGCGGAGCGGAGCGGTCGGGGAGGGCAGGGTGAAGGGCAGCGCTTCTAAAAGCCATACTCGACACCAGCGGGTGTAAACGTCGCGCGCGCACGGCGTGCGGAGTGGCACTGCATATTCACCGCGACCGGGTTCATCGTGATGTGCGTCGCCGCGGTCTCGACGTGCACCGCGAACGACGTCGAATCGCCGCCCAGTCCCTGCGGACCGACACCGAGCTGATTCACGGCCCGCGAGAGCTCGGTTTCGAGCCGCGCGCCTTCGGGGTCGTCGCAGCGGCTGCCGAGCGGCCGCGTCGCCGCGACTTTGGAAAGATGCACGCACAAGTCAGCCGTGCCGCCGACGCCTACGCCCACGATGGTCGGAGGACACGTCTTGCCGCCGGCGTCGAGCACGCAATCGATGACGAAGGTCTTGACGGCGTCGATGCCATCCGCGGGCACCGCCATCTTGAGCCACGAGTTGTTCTCCGAGCCCGACCCCTTCGGAATCATCTCGATCGACAGGACGTCGGGATCGGCGACGAAATCGACATTGATTACCGGCACCAGCCGTCCGCTCGACGTGTGCTGGTTCTTGCGCGTAACGGGATGCACGACCGAAGAGCGCAGTGGATGCTCCGTCGTCGCGCGTTCGCAGCCCTTGATGATGGCTTGCTTCAACTTGTAGCCGTCCACTTCGACGCCGCTGCCGATGGTGACGTTGTAGATCGGTATACCCGTGTCCTGACAGAGCAGATTCTCGTTGGCCTCGGCCACCTTGATGTTGCGGATCATGGTGCCGAGGATCGCCTTGCCGGTGGCGTTCGTTTCGGTCGCGTCGAGCCGCGTGAATCCCTGCTTGATGTCGGGCGGCAGCAGCTTCAAGGCGCGGATGTAGAGCGTCTTCGACGCTTCTTCGATTTCGTTCAGATCGATTTGCATAAGTTCAGCTACCCCTCACCCCAACCCTCTCCCCGACCCGGGGCGAGGGAGAGTTACGTTACCCGTCACTCGTCACTGCACTGTAGTGCACCGTTACTCCACCTGCAGCTTTCGGTCGGCAATGATCTTCGCCCAGCGTGACGCCTCTTCCTTGATCGCCCGTGCGAATTCGTCCGGCGGATTGCCGACGGGCTCCATGCCGAGCTGCTCGAATCGCGTGCGCATCTCCGGCGCCTGCAGAACGTTTGCGGTGTCGCGATACACCTTGTCGATGACGGCCGTCGGCGTCCCGGTCGGCGCCATGAACCCGAACCAGCCGAGATTCTCGAAGCCGGGCAGTGTTTCGGCAGCCGACGGCACGTCGGACAACTGGCGCACACGCTCCTTGCTGGTGACCGCAAGGCCGCGCAGCTTGCCCTGCTGAATGAACCCGATCGCCGCCGACAGATTCGCGGTGACCATCTGAATCTGGCCGCCGACGAGATCGGTGAGTGCGGGGCCTTCCCCCTTGTACGGCACATGCACGAGATCGATGCCTGCGGCGTACAGAAAGTTCTCGGCGGCAAGATGCGTCTGTGTGGCGACACCCGCGGAGCCATAGCTCAAGCCGCGCGGCTTGCCCTTGGCGAGTGCGATGAACTCCTTGAGGGTCTTCGCACCGAAGCTCGGGTTCACCGCAATCACCTGTGGCCCGCTCGCCACGTTCGTGATCGCAACGAGATCCTTGTCGGGGTTGTAAGTCAGCTTCTTGAAGAGCAGCGGGTTGGCCGTGACGATCGATCCGGACGTCATCAGCAACGTGTAGCCGTCCGCATTCGCCTTCGCGGTCAGGTCGGCGCCGATGTTTCCTCCGGCACCGGCGCGGTTGTCGACGACGACGGTTTGTCCCCAGACCTCCGTCAGCCGCTGGGCGACGACGCGCGTGACGATGTCGGTCGCGCCACCGGGTGCGAACGGAACGATGACTCTGACCGGGCGATTGGGGTAGCCCTGCGCCGACGCGACGCTGGACGGCCGAGAGCGCGATGGCGACAACAAAATAGCGAGTGATATGACTGCTCATTGCAGGCCGAGTGCCTCCACGGTAAGCCGCTTCAGTTCTTTCTGGAGCTTCGTACGGACAGTCCCGTATGCCGCCTTCCTGTTGACGTTCGTAAGCTCGAACGGGTCTTGCTCGAGGTCGTACAGCTCGTCGAGCTCGCCATCGCGGCTGCGGTTTACCCAGCGGATGTACTTGTAGCGCTTCGTGCGCACGGCTTTATACGTCATGTTGACGAGCCACGGGTATGCATTCTCGGCCCAGTATTCCATCAGAACCGATCTGCGCCAGCCCGCCCGGTTGCCCTTGAAGAGTGGAAGCAGCGAACAGCCCTGGATGTGTTTACCGGGTTTGCCGCCGGCGAGCTCGATAATGCTCGGCGCGATATCCTGGCAGATGACGAGGTCCGACGAGCGCATTCCCGCCTTGATACGTTTCGGGAAGCGCGCGATGAAGGGCGCGCGGACGCCTTCCTCGTACGCAAAGCGCCGCTCGGGCCCGAGGCCGTGCTCGCCGAAGAAGTAGCCGTTGTCGCCCAGGAACAGCATGAACGTGTTGTCGAGCTCGCCCGTCTTTTCGAGTGTATCGAAGATCATGCCGATGCCTTCATCGACAGACGCCATCATTGCCGCGCGCAATCGGATCTCTTCCTGCTCCCCGGCATGGATCGGATCCAGAATCGCGCGTGATTCGGGTGACTTCTTGAGCTCGAATGCTTCGGTCCACGCGGGCTTGCTCCTGATCACCTGCTCGTACGACAGCATGTTCGGCTTCTTCGGAAAAACACAGCCTTTGTAGAGATCCTTGTGGCGGTCGGCGACGACATAGCCGTCGATCTTCAAGGTGCCGTCGGCTGCCTGCTCGGCGTCCGGATGCACCGCTTTGTGCGCGAAGAAAAGAGACCACGGCTTCGCGTGCCGGCGCGCGAGGAACTCGACTGCCAGCGAGTTCATGATATCGGTCACGTAGCCGGTGCGCTGCTCGTACGTGCCGTTCACGTTGAGACGCGGATCGGTGAGCCGCCCATGGCCATCGTAAGCAACCCAGTAGTCGTAGCCTGGGCGCGGCTTGCCGCTGTTGCCCATGTGCCACTTGCCGATATGCGCGGTCTCGTAGCCGAGACGCTGCAGTTCGAGGTGATAGTTCGGCAGACGAAAGCTCGCGGCGTCACGCGCCACGTTGTCGATGATGCCGTGGCGCGACGCGTATTGGCCCGTCATGATCGACGCGCGGTTGGGCGAACAGATCGAGGTCGTATGAAACGCGCGCTCGAACAGCGCACCTTCCAGTGCAATGCGATCGATGTGCGGCGTCTTCATGTACGGATGGCCGCCCGCGCCGAATTCGTCGTAGCGCAGGTCGTCGATCAGGATAACGAGGATGTTGGGTTTACGCGCCACAGCGACTGCCCCGGCCTCTCTCGAGTCGTTACTGCTCGTTCGACACAGTGCTCACACCAGATTGAACAGAAACGCGAGCCCGAACGCTACGGTGATTCCGGCGGCGATGGCAAGCAGGCTTTGCTGCCAGTCACGCCACGCCAGAAACTCGAGCATGAGCAAGCGCGTGCCGCCCGACATGTGCGCGGCCAGCAGAAACACGATGCCGAACTCGGCCGCTTTGACCAGCGGATACTCTGTCCAGCGCAGGTAGGAATCGAACTGCGCTTCACCCTGCAGCGCCTGACCGAGCGCGAAGAAATGAACGGGCAGGAAGAAAACGAGCAGGACACCCGAGACACGATGTACGACGAACGCCCAGTAGGCGGGATGGTTGCGCGAACGAACGTCGGCTCTCACGCTCATCCGGCCGCGACGACGGCGTAGACCGCGCGCCAGCCGCCGTAAGCGAGCGCAACGGCAAGCAACGCCATGGCGGCATCCAGACCGCGCCCGCGCCAGTTGAGCGTCTCCGACAGAACGTTGCGCAGACCAACGGGTGCATGCACCGCGACGGCCCCTACGAACACGGCATAGAACACGGCCCAGCCCGCGCTGCCACGCGTACGCGAGAGAATCTCGGCGGCACTGAGGCCGTTGCGGATCGCATAAATGGTCGTAACGAGATGCACCACGACGCAGACGGCAAGAACGAGCGCCGAGATACGCTGCGCGGCCCACAGCAGGACCTGCGTGCGCACCTGGAGCGCGGGCGCGCTCGATGCCTGTCCCACGCTCACAAGCGGCCTTTGAGAGCGGCCGCGAGTGCCGCTCGTTTCAGGCCGGCGATGCTCTTTGTCGGTGATAGGTGCTTGGGACAGCGCTCGGTGCAGCTCATCTGCGTGTGGCAGGCATGACAACCGGCATCGCCCGCGACAGCGGAAAGTCGCTCCGCCTGCAGAACATCGCGCCCGTCGTTGTGCAGTGTCCACGCGCGATTGAGCGCGGCGGGACCCAGATACTCGGGATTCCAGCGCACGACGTCGCACGCGCTGTAACACACACCGCAGCCGATGCACTCGATCGCTTCATCCACGAGCTTGCGCTGCGCAGATTCCGGCTGGATGCGTGCAAAGTCGTCCTTGCGCGTGTGTTCGCCACGGAACTGTCCCTTCGCACGCGCCCACTTGTCGAAGAAAGGAGCCATATCGGTCACCAGATCCTTGATGACCGGCAGATTCTCGAGCGGGGCGATATCGACAGCGCCGTTCTTCGCGATACTCGCGACCTGCGTCCGGCACGTCCACCGCGCTTTGCCATTGACGGTCATGGCGCATGACCCGCACATGCCGACTCGACACGCGAAGCGATAGGACAGCGTCGGATCGAGATCGCGCTGGATGTACGTCACGACGTCGAGCACCGTCTGGCTCTCGTGGCGCGGCACTTCGAAGCTCTGGAAAGCACCGTCTTCAGCGCCGCGCCAGACGCGGACCTGGAGAACGGGAGGTGGGTTGTTCATAAGCCGTCACGGGCCTCCGCAGTTCTTGGCATCAGCCGAGCAAAGCAACCCATTATCTCGTCTCGCGCCTCTCTCCTGTCGCCTCACGCCTCCCGAGCGCTAGCAGCATGTCGGACTTGCCATCCGACACGCGACAGAAGGAAGGGAGGTTGCGGAGCAGGTTACGGAGGGAAACCATTGGTTGCCCTCTGTTCCGTAGGGTGGCGAGGCCCGAGGCCGAAGGCGAGCGCCGCCCCCTACGCGCTCTCGTACAGGCGCGTCAGCACGAACTCGCGATGCCCCAGCGCTTCGGCCGCGGTGAGCCGTCCATTGCACGTGCGCAGCATGACTTCGATCAGTTCAGCGCCGGTCTGATCCAGATTTTTCTCGCGCTGCAGCAGGCCCGAGCAGTCGTAGTCGACGTGTTCACTCATCGTCCGTGCGGTGCGTGGATTGGCCGTGAGCTTGATCACGGGAATGATCGGGTTGCCGATCACGTTGCCCTGGCCGGTGGGAAATAGATGAACGACATAGCCCGATGCCGCGCACAACGTGACCATCTCCGCCGCAGCCGAAGACGAATCCATGAACCACAGTCCCGGACGCGTCGGCATCTCCGCCTTGTCGAGCACGCCAATCACATTGCACTTCTTGCCGATCTTCTGGATGTTGCCCAGCGCTTTCTCTTCGATCGTCGTCAGGCCGCCGGCGATGTTGCCCTTCGTCGGCTGCGAATCGGACAGATCGTCGACTTTGTGCCGTTCGATTACCTCCTGGTAGCGGTTGAACATTTTCATGAACTGCTCGCGCACTTCGGGCGTCGCGCAGCGATCCGCAACGATGTTCTCGCCGCCCGTGATCTCGGTGGTCTCGCCGAAAACCATCGTGACACCCAGCGGCTCGAGCTTGTCGAACGCGCTGCCGACCGTCGGATTCGAGCCGCAGCCCGATGTCGTATCCGACTCGCCGCATTTCGTTGACACCCACAAATCGCTGATCGGGCATTCGACGCGCTGGAGCTCGGAGGCCCACTGCACGTATTCCTTCGCGACCTTCGACGCGCGCAGGATCGTGTCGTGATCGCCGTGTAGCTCGATGCCGAACCCGGTGACTGGCTTGCCGGTCTTGGCGATGCCGTCGACAACGCGTTTCGCCCAGCCTTCCTCGATGCAGATCACGACCACGGCGGCGACGTTCGGATTCGAGCCCGCTCCGATCAGCGTGCGAAAGTGAAGATCGAGATCGGCGCCGAACTGAAGACGGCCGTACGGGTGCGGAATGGCGAGCGTGCCCTTGACGTTGTTTGCGACGGCTTCGGCAGCCGAGTTCGAGAGATCGTCCACGGGCAGAACGAGCACGTGATTGCGGACGCCGACTCGACCGTTCTCACGCCGGTAGCCGCGGAAAGTGGTGTTTGCGTTGATCATCTGGGGACCTTGTGAATGGGGTGAAGAAGTGGAATGCAAAAGCCTGAGTCGCTCGCCAGCTACCAGCGCTTGGTCTTGATGTTGTGAACGTGGGCATGCTCGCCCACCTTGATGTCGGCGACGGCCTTGCCGATGTCGAAGCCATACTTGATGACGGTGTCGCCCTTCTTGATTTCGCTCGTCGCGACCTTGTGGCCGATCGGCACGTCGTTCAGCGCCTTCACCTTGATCGTCGAGTCGTCTTCCATCACCCAGCCAGTCAGCTCCTGACCGGCCTTGATGCCTTCGACGACGGTCACCCCGACGGTGTCTCTTTTGTCGTGTACGAGTATGTGGATCATGCGGATCTCCTCTGGTGCTGAAGCGTCGTAAACGGCGCGGCGGTGTGTCTGTTCGAGCGCGCTATTTTATGCCGCACTCGAGCGAAGTCAACTATATGAGTTATATGAATTGCGGTGAGCGGCAGTTAGAATCGAACGCTCGATTCACCCCGGAAAATCGCAATGCCCGACGCACTTGCTGCAGGCGCGGTAACGCCCAGCCCGCTCTACAAGGAGGTCAAGACGCAACTTACGCGGGAGCTCGCGGCCGGCGAATGGAAACCCGGTGCGGCAATCCCGAGTGAATCGCGGTTGGCGGAGCGCTTCAACGTATCGATCGGCACGATTCGAAAGGCGATCGACGAGCTCGTCGCGGAGCGAATCCTCTTGCGGCAGCAGGGTCGCGGCACGTTCGTAGCCACGCACAGCGAAGACCGCACGCTGTTCTATTTCTTTCACATCGTCGGCAAGGACGGCAGCCGCGAGTTGCCGGTCACGGACCTGCTTTCGTTCCGCAAGACGCGGCCCAGCGCTACGGAAGAAGAACGCCTGCAACTCGGCGCCGGCCGTTCGGTGTTTCGTATTCAGAATCTGCTCAAGCTGAGCGGCCGTCCTGTCATCTTCGATGAGATTACGGTCGGCGCGGATCGTTTCACGGATCTCGATCAGGATGTCTTCGGCGCGCGCGAAGGTACGATCTACGGCCTGTATCAGGCACGATACGGCGTGACGGTGATCAGAATCAGCGAGACACTCGCGGCCGTGCGGCCCTCCGCGCGCGCAGCCTCGCTTCTGGAGATCACGACGGAAACGCCGGCGCTCATGATCCGGCGCGTCGCTTACACCTACGGCGATCAGCCGGTGGAGTTCCGCGTGAGCTGGGTCAACACCGAGCGCCACGAGTATCTGAGCGACTTGTGGCGCACGGAACCACGGTGATCCGTGATCCGTGCATCGTGAGTCGTGGATCGCGACCCGGTGACCAGTCACTCCAATCACGGCTCACGAGTCGCCGGTCACGGTCTTAGAGGCGTGCAAGCGCCCGCCGTGCCGCATCGAGCAGCGCCGGATCTTTGGTGTTCTTGAGAATCCACTCGAACTGCGACCGCGCATCGTCCCTGAAGCCTGCGCGCACGAGATTCGTTCCCGCAAGCAGGCGGGCCTGCAACGCACTCGCATCCGGCGAACCCGCTAGCAGCGCCGAGCGCAGGTACGCATCCGCCGCGCTGGCCTGCTCTCCCTGAAGCTCGAGCACGCGCCCAAGCCCGAAGAACGTTTCGCGAAGTCTGTTCTCCGACGCGAGCGGGACGAGCGCCTCGTAGACGAGTCGCGCCTCGGTAAGGCTGCGCGCATCGACCATTTCTTGCGCGAGATCGAGCGTGCTCTGCACGAGTTCGGGCGTGAGGCGCGCCGGGCCGCCGAGTATGCGCTGAACGGCCTTCAGGCTTGCTGCGCTGTCACCTGCTCGCAACGCAGTCCGCGCGAACACGAGCTGCCATTCGTCCGGTTTGGCATCGGGAGGAGGTTGCAAGCCGCTCCACATCTCGAGCGCGATGCCCGGCTCGTTGCGGTTAGCAGCGATCGTTCCCAGCAGGTAACGCGTCTGAGTATCGAGCGCGTCCCCGGGAAGGCCGCTACCACGCATTACGCGCAACGCGACGTCATCGAGCTTTGCCTGACGGAGCGAAGCGACGAGCGAGAGCTGCGCGTTGTGGCGCATGTCGGCGTTCTGCGCGCGCTGAGCGAGGTACGCGTAGAAGGCTCGCGCCAGGAACGGGTCGGCGCCGAGCCGGCGCGCAGCGTAGTCCGACCATGCGGCATCGTCGCCAACCAGCAGCCGTTCGCGATTGCCGACTTCGGACGCTGCGGCAAGATAGGTCTGCCACAGGCGCTGCGCGGATTCGGTAACGACGGACGCCTTGCGCGTATCGCGGTGCTGCAACAGGTGTTCGCGTGCTTCGACTTCCAGCGCCGGATTCTTCTGACGCAGAGCCGCCTCGAGCACGACCGTCCAGTAAGCGGGATCGGACGTCTTCGCGAACGCTGCGCGCGCCTGCGTAACGACGGCGTCCGGCGTGAGTCCGGCGCTTCGCAACTGCAGCCGCAATCGGGCCGGTGTCATCTCGTCCGGCGATCCGAGCCAGTTCAGCGCTTCGCGATCGAGGCCGAGATCGAGTAGGGCTTCGGCGAAGCGTCGCGTCACTGTTCGCTCGAGCGGCTGGTAGTCCTGCTGAAAGCGCAGCATGCTGCGATAGGCGTCCTCGCCGCGCTTTTCTGCGACGTAGCTTTCGATAACGGCGAGACGCGCCGCCTGCACATCGGCGGACGTCGGATTCGATTGCCAGAGAAGCCGAGCCGCGTACGTGCGTGCGAGCTGAGGCTCGTTTTGCAGCACCGCAGCGCGAGCGCTCTCGATGAGGCAAATTCCGGGGAGCGGTGTGCGCTCCGGCAGCGACGCACCTCGCGCGAGCAGTGCATCGTAACGGCCGAGCCGCGCCAGAAGCTCACACCGCAGGGCCTCCCATTGCGCCCAACGTGCGCCGGCCGTATCGGCGGGCTGCAACGCCTCGATGCGATTCAAAGCGAGCTGCAGGGCGCCGGCATCGACGAGGCTGCGGATGCGCTCGAGACTGTCCACGGCGGTCTGCGTGGCAGCCGGTACGGACATGCTCACGATAACCGCCACGACGGCGCACAACGCGACCCGACACCTCTGCGGATCCAGCGCCTGTCTCACGTCAACGCCGTCTCGGCCATTTGGAGCAGTTTGTGGGGCGTAATCGCTGCTGGAGTCAACCGTCGGGCATTCGCGCGCCGCGCAGACGAAAAAAAAGCGGCCGGCGAGGCCGCTTTCCGTTCCGCTCCGCGCCTAAGCCTGCGGTTGCTCTTCGGCGTCTGCGGCTGCTCTTGCGTCTGCTGCTGCGGCGGCTGAACGACTTCCGGCGAGATATCGCTGCGCACCTCGAGCTTCTCCTTGATGCGCGCGGCCTTGCCGGAACGCTGCCGGAGGTAGTACAGCTTCGCGCGTCCGACGTCACCGCGGCGCTTCACCTCGACGCTCGCGATGAGCGGCGAGTACGTCTGGAACGTGCGCTCCACCCCTTCACCCGAGGAAATCTTGCGCACGATGAACGATGAGTTGAGACCGCGATTGCGCTTTGCGATGACGACGCCCTCGTAGGCCTGCACGCGCTTCCTTTCGCCTTCCACCACGTTCACGTTCACGACGACCGTATCGCCGGGTCCGAAATTCGGGATCTTCTTACCGAGGCGCTGGATTTCTTCCTGCTCGAGCTGCTTGATGATGTCCATGTCTATGTCTCGCTATGAGGCGAAGAGCGAGCGAGTGAAGAGTGAAAGAAGTGCTTGATCAACCTTCGCTCGTCACGCATCACTCGTCACGTCCTTTTTGAATTCTTCCAGCAGCGCGCTTTCCGCCGCGCTCAACCCGCGCTTCGCCAGCAGATCGGGACGCCTGCGCCACGTGCGCCCCAGCGCCTGTTGCAACCGCCAGCGCGCGATCTCGGCATGGTTACCCGAGAGCAACACCGCCGGCACTGTCATGCCTTCGTACAGCTCCGGCCGCGTGTAGTGCGGATGGTCCAGCAACCCGTCCACGAACGAATCCTGTACCGCCGACTCCGCATCGCCCAACGCGCCCGGAAGGCGCCGCACGATGCAGTCCATCAGCACCATCGCGGCAAGCTCTCCACCGGAGAGCACATAGTCGCCGATCGATATCTCCTCATCGACGACCCGACTCACCACGCGCTCATCAACGCCTTCGTAGCGCCCCGCCAGCATCACGAGGCCCGGTTCCGCCGCAAGCCGCGTAACCACCTTCTCGTCGAGCAGCGTGCCCTGCGGCGTGAGATGCAGCACCCGCGGCTTCGTTACTCCGCTGCTGCGCTGCCGCTGCCACGCTGCGGTGATCGCCTTCTCCAGCGGCTCGGCCATCATCACCATACCGGGCCCGCCGCCATACGGCCGATCGTCGACCGTGCGATACGCATTGGCCGCGAAATCCCGCGGATTCCAGGCCACCAGCTCGTACAGCCTGCGCTCGCGCGCCCGGCCGATTACACCGGCCTCCGTCAGCGCATCGAACATGCGCGGAAAGAGCGTGATGACGTCGAATTGCAGCATCAGAAATCGCTGCTCCATTCGACCCGAATCACACGACCCGGGACATCGACCTCTCTCACCACCAGCTCGGTGAACGGCACCAGACGCTCACGCTCACCCTGCACTACCAGCACATCGTTCGCACCGGTCTCCAGGACCTCCCGCACTTCGCCGAGATCCTCGCCCTGCTCGTTCACTACGTGCAGACCGACCAGGTCGGTCCAGTAAAACTCGTTCGCACCGGCTTGCGGAAACGCGTCGCGCGGGATTGCGACCTGCTTTCCGCGATATGCGGCCGCGGCATCCCGGTCATCACACCCCGCGAGCTTCGCGACCAACGCGCCGCTCTGCACCTCACCGCCTTCGACACGGTTTTCCTGCCAGCCCTGCTCGTTGCCAACCCACCACGTGGAGTAAGCCAGCAGATTTCCGGGTTCTTCGGTATACGGCTGAAGCTTGACCCAGCCTTTCACTCCGAAGGGCGCGCTGATGCGCCCCATGACTACCAGATCGCCTGGCGGCGTTCTGCCGGATTCCTCAGACGGTCTGCTGCTTGCCAAGCTGTTTTACGAGCCTCGCTGCAGTGTCCGAGAGGATCGCGCCCTGCTTTTGCCAGTGGGCCAGTCGCTCGCGGTCGATCCGCAGCGATTCGCGCCCCTGAGGCGCTGTCGGGTCGTAGAAGCCCAGGCGTTCGATAAAGCGACCATCGCGCGCGCGACGCGATTCGGCCACAACGACGTTGTAGAACGGACGTTTCTTGGCGCCACCGCGGGCGAGGCGAATCACAACCATGTTCTTGTGCCGTAAGCGAAAGGGCGGGATTTTACGATGCTTTACGCTGCCCACGCAAGAAACCCCGAGAGGGGGCGGCGCAGGCACAATCGGCGCCTTCTAACGGAGATCAGTATGCCCGACAAAACGCCGTCAGCCGCCGGCCGCATCGAAACCGCCCTCGAGGAACGCTTCGGAACCCGCATCGCTATCGATCCGGCCCGGCCAGGGCTCGACGCGCTTGCGAGAATGTCCGAGCACCGCTCCCACCGCCGCTACACGCAGGATCCGGTCGCACCCAACCTCCTGCGCGTGCTGATGGCCTGTGCGCTTTCGGCCCCGTCCAAATCCGACCTGCAGCAGGCCGACATCGTGCATGTCGCCGACCGCGCCAAGGTCCAGACGATCGCGGGCTGGATTCCGGACATGCCGTGGATCGCGGAGGCACCGGTTTTTCTCATCTTCTGCGGAAATCACCGGCGCATCCACCAGATCGCCGAATGGCGTGGCATACCGTTCGTGAACGACCACCTGGACCACTTCATGAACGCGGCGGTCGACGCCGGCATCGTGATGACAACGTTCATCCACGCCGCGGAAGCGGTCGGGCTCGGGGCCTGCCCGATCAGCGCGGTCCGCAACAAACCGCGCGAGGTAAGCGCGCTGCTCGGACTGCCCGAGCGCGTGTTCCCGGTCGCGGGCCTCACGCTTGGCTATCCGCGGGAAGAAGGCCGCATCACGCCGCGGTTGCCACTCGAAGTGACCGTGCACACCGACCACTTTGACGAATCACGGGTGCGCGAACACGTGGAAGCATACGACCGACGCCGCGCGCATCTGCTGCCCTACCGCAACGTGCGCGGAGTGAAGCAATACGGAAAGCCGGAGGTCTACGGCTGGAGCGACGACAAGGCGCGGCAGGTACTCGCGGCCCGAGCGCGCCGACTTCGGCGCGTTCATACGCGAGAAGAGGTTCAACCTGAGCTGACGCCGCAGAATGTTGGGCTCAACCCATTCTGCCCCGGGCCTCGTACATATTGATGAGAATACTAACGGGCGCCGGAATGCTTCGTTCGCGGCGACAGCCTGTCCCAGGCGCGCCGCTCACCACTATGGGCTGGTTCTAACCTACCTCATACCAGGGAACATCCCCCGCATCGACCGCATCATCTTCGCCATGCCGCCCTTCGAAATCATCTTCATCATCTTCTGAGTCTGTTCGAACTGGCTGAGCAGGCGATTCACCTCCTGCACGCTGCACGCCGGCCCCCGTCGCGATCCGACGCTTGCGCGAGGCCTTGATGAGCTCCGGCTTGGCACGTTCCTTCGGCGTCATCGAGTTGATGATCCCCTCGATGCGTCGGACCTCGCGGTCGCCGACCTGCGGCGCGTTCTGCGCCATCTGCGCGAGGTTGCCCGGGCAGCTTGTCCAGCAACGCCGACACGCCCCCCATCTTCTTCATCTGCCCGATCTGCTGCTTGAAATCCTCGAGGTCGAAGCCCTTGCCCTTCTTGACCTTCTCGGCGAGTTTCTCCGCCTCTTTGCGATCGACGCCCTTCTGCACCTCCTCGATCAGCGTCAGCACGTCGCCCATGCCAAGTATGCGCGACGCCATGCGGTCCGGGTGGAAAGGCTCGAGGCCGGTCAGCTTCTCGCCCACGCCCGCAAACTTGATCGGCTTGCCGGTCACGTGACGCACCGACAACGCGGCACCGCCACGCGCGTCGCCATCGAGCTTCGTCAGAATGACGCCGGTCAGCGGCAGCGCTTCCGAAAAAGCACGCGCGGTGTTGACCGCATCCTGGCCCTGCATCGAATCGACCACGAACAGCGTCTCGATCGGTTTCAGCGCGGCGTGCAGATCGCGGATCTCATGCATCATGGCTTCGTCGATCGCGAGCCGGCCGGCCGTGTCGACGATCAGCACGTCATCGAAATGGCGGCGCGCATGATCCAGCGCCCGCATTGCGATGTCGACCGGCTTCTCACTTGCTGCCGACGGAAAGAACTCCGCATCCACCTGTCCAGCCAGCGTGTGCGAGCTGCTCGATCGCGGCCGGTCGATACACGTCGCAGCTCACGAGCAGGACTTTCTTCTTGTGTTGTTCCTGTAGCCATTTCGCGAGCTTGCCGCTGGTCGTCGTCTTGCCGCTACCCTGCAAGCCCGCCATCAGAATGACGGCCGGCGGCTGCGTAGCGAGATCGAGCGCATCGTTGTGCTCGCCCATGAGTGCCGTGAGCTCGCGGTGAACGACGCCCACCACGGCCTGACCGGGCGTCAGACTGCCCATCACCTCCTGGCCGAGCGCCTTGTCCCGCACCGCATTGACGAAGTCACGCACGACGGGCAGAGCGCCACATCGGCTTCCAGCAGCGCCATGCGCACTTCGCGCAACGCATCCTTGATGTTGTCTTCGGTGATGCGCGCTTCACCGCGCAGTGTTTTCAGCACGCGCGAGAGGCGCGTCGTCAGGTTGTCGAACATGGGGGTGGTCTATACTTGAAGGATGGAAATTCTAGCGTATGTGGCCAATGGCCTCCTCTACGCGGGACTCGCGGTTTACTTCTGGCGCACACGCTGGGTAACGGCTGTCGCGGACGGGTCGGGCGGCGGCGTGGCACCTTCCGCGCGGTCCGAGCATTATCTCGTTCTTCTTCCGCTCGCGATACACACCGTCCTGCTCGGACGTTCACTGTTTGCGCCTGACGGCCTGCATCTCGGGCTCGCCAACGCCCTCTCCGCGATTCTGTGGCTGACGGTGCTCATCTATTGGGCCGGCAATTTCGTCTACCACCTCGAGGGATTGCAGGCGTTCGTGCTGCCGCTTGCGGCCGCCGCTTCGATCCTGCCCGCAGTGCTGCCCCCTGCGCACGCGCTGCCCGAACAGCGAGTTCACGGTGTTCAGGTTCCACCTGCTCATTGCGATGCTCGCCTACAGCTTTTTCACGATCGCATCTCTTCACGTGCTGCTGATGGCTCTGCTCGAACGGCGCCTGCACGACGGAGCGCTCAACCACGTGTTGCAGAAGCTGCCGCCATTGCTGACGATGGAGGCGCTGCTCTTCCGCATCATCTGGGCAGGCTTCGCTCTGCTCACGCTGACGGTCGGCAGCGGCGTGTTCTTCTCGGAAGAGCTGTTCGGAAAGCCGGCGCCGATGAACCACAAGACGGTCTTCGGCTTCATCTCGTGGCTCATCTTCGCCGCACTGCTCGCTGGGCGCCATGTCTACGGCTGGCGCGGTCGCAAGGCGGTGCGCTGGACGCTCGCCGGCTTCCTGGCACTGGTGCTCGCCTACATCGGCAGCCGGTTCGTGCTCGAGGTGATACTCGGGCGCTCCTGACGGACGCGGCGCTCGCTTTCGGCCCTGGAACCTCTTTTCTTCTCTCGTCGCGAGGCGGCGATTTGACAGCGTCGCGAACGCTGCCGATACTCGACTTCCCGCTTCGAACCACCGCGCCGCGTGGACGACATTCCGTTATCGACGCTCTTCGTTGCGTTATTCGTCCTGCTGATCGTTTCCGCTTTCTTCTCGATTTCCGAAACGAGCATGATGGCGCTCAACCGGTATCGGCTGCGCCACCTCGTGCAGAGCAGCCGCAGTGCGCGCGTCGCCTCCGATCTGCTGGCGCAAACCGATCAATTCCTCGGCGTCGTTCTGCTCGGCAATAATGTAATCAACGCCGCGTCCGCCCTTCTGGTCGGTGAGATCGCGCGACGGCTCATGGGCGACAGCGAATTCGCGCTCGTCGTCGCCACGGCGGCCGCCGCCTTCGTGATTCTCGTGTTCAGCGAAATTACGCCCAAGGTGATCGGCGCCGCCTATCCGGAACGCATCGCGCTGCCCGCCAGCCATGTGCTCACGCCTTTGCTGCGGGTTACGCGTCCGCTCGTCTGGTTCGTGAACCTGTTCGTGCGCGGACTCCTGCGCCTGATGCGTATCGATGTGGGCACCCATGGCACCGAGCACAAGCCCAGCGTGGAAGAGCTGCGAACGCTGGTGCTCGAGACCGGCTACCTGCCGCAGAAGCACCAGAGCATCCTGGTCAACCTGTTCGATCTGCAGGCGATCACGGTCGACGACATCATGGTGCCGCGCAATCAGATCGAGACGATCGACCTCGAAGCGCCTCTGGAGGGCATCGCCCAGCAGGTCGCGACCGCGTATCACCGGCGCCTGGTCGCATATTCCGTCGAGCCTGACGAGATCACCGGAATTTTGCGCTCGCGCCTCGTGCTGAATCTCGTGCAGCAGGGTTCGCTCACACGCGAACGCGTGCGCCAACTGGTGCGCGAGCCGTACTACATCCCTTCCGGTACGCCGCTCTTTTCCCAACTGCAGAATTTCCAGGAACGGCATGAACGTATCGCGCTGGTCGTGGACGAGTATGGCGAGCTGAAGGGCCTGGTCACGCTCGAGGACATTCTGGAGGAGATCATCGGCGAGTTCACGACCAACTCGCCCTTGCGCACGGGAGGCTATTACCCACAGGCCGATGGCAGCTATCTCGTCGAAGGCAGCACGCTTCTGCGCGAGCTGAACCGGAAGCTCGGCTTTTCATTTCCGCTGGACGGGCCGAAGACCGTCAACGGCTTGATTCTGGAGCACCTTCGCAGGACATTCCGGAGCCGAGCACCAGCGTGAAGATCGAGCAGCACGCGATCGAAATCCTGCAGACGCAGGACCGAAGCGTCAAAGCAGTCCGGATCTACCCGGCGCGCGCGCCGCAGGATATGCCCGAAGAAAACGCCTGAGCTGTTCCAAATTGCTCACCGGGACGAAGAGGAACCTTTACAAGCCGGGCTGGCTACGGGCATTATCCCCTCAATAACACGCTGTAACTCCTTGGATCTTCAGGACATCTCACATGGCTACCGCATCGGCAGCGGCGCGCAAACCGGCAATCAAGGACTTCAATTTCACCTGGGTCGGCCAGGACCGCGGCGGGAAGACCGTGCGCGGCGAGATGCGCGCAGCGGGCGAGGCGCAGGTCAACGCCACGTTGCGCCGGCAGGGCATCAAGGTGGTCGAGGTCAAGAAACAACGGCGCGGCCGCGGTGGCCGGGTCACCGAGAAGGACCTGACGCTGTTTACGCGACAGCTTGCGACAATGCTCAAGTCGGGCGTACCGCTCCTGCAGGCCTTCGATATCGTCGCGAAAGGCCATTCGAACGCGGCGGTGGCGAGGCTCATCATGGAAGTTCGTTCCGACATCGAAACCGGCTCGAGTCTCAAACAATCGTTCGAAAAGCATCCACTCTACTTCGACACGCTTTACTGCAATCTCATCGGAGCAGGTGAATCGGCCGGTATTCTCGATACCGTTCTCGACCGGCTGGCGGTCTACAAGGAGAAGATTCTCGCGATCAAAAGCAAGATCAAGTCCGCTCTGTTTTATCCGATCGCGATCGTGGTCGTGGCGTTCGTGATTACCGCGGTCATCATGATCTTCGTGATCCCCGCGTTCAAACAAGTCTTCAAGAGCTTCGGTGCGGATCTGCCCGCGCTGACGCAGATCGTGATCGATCTTTCGGACTTGTTCGTCGCGTACTGGTGGGCATTGTTCGGAGGCATTGGTGCCGCCGTGTACGGCTTCTTCTACAGCTGGAAACGCTCCGAGCGCATGCAGCACGCGATGGACAGGCTGCTGCTGCGCGTGCCCGTGTTCGGTGACCTCATCCGCAAGTCCGCAATCGCCCGCTGGACGCGTACGCTGTCCACCACGTTCGCGGCGGGGGTGCCGCTTGTCGAAGCGCTTGAATCGGTCGCCGGCGCGGCAGGCAATCACGAATATTTCAGCGCGACGCGGCGCATTCAGGGCGAAGTAGCGACCGGCTCGAGCCTGAACTCCGCCATGCAGGGTACGGACGTTTTTCCGAACATGGTGATTCAGATGGTCGCCATCGGTGAAGAAGCGGGCTCCCTCGATACGATGCTCGGCAAGGTCGCCGACTACTTCGAGCAGGAGGTCGACGACTCCGTGGAGGCGCTGTCGAGCCTGATGGAGCCGATCATCATGGTCGTGCTGGGCACGCTCATCGGCGGTCTCGTGATCGCGATGTACATGCCGATCTTCAAACTGGGCAGCGTGGTCTGATGCTCCGCTGCGCCGCGGGTAAGCGCTCTGCAGCGTTGCCTTGCTGACGCTGCATGTCGGCCATCACGCTGCTGCAGAGTTCTCAGCCCGCGCTGATCGTGACGTGCGTGGTGCTGGGGCTTGTATGCGGGAGCTTCCTGAACGTCGTCATTCACCGCCTGCCGCGCATTCTCGAAACGCGCTGGCGTGCAGAGTGCACCGACCTTGCGCGAGATTCGGCTGCCCCGCCTGTCGCCACCGCCGCACCTGTTGAGAAGCTACAACCTCGTCGTGCCGCGTTCCGCGTGCCCCAAGTGCGGCCATCGCATCCGCGCCGTCGAAAATATTCCGGTTCTGAGCTGGCTCGTGCTGCGCGGGAAGTGCTCCGCGTGTCGCGCGCCTATTTCCGCACGCTATCCGCTGGTCGAGGTGCTCACCGCGACACTCTCCGGTTACGTCGCGTGGCGCATGGGCTTCACGCTCGCTGCCGCGGGCGCGCTGCTCTTCACTTGGGCCATCATCGCCCTCGCGTTCATCGATTTCGACACGTTCTATCTTCCGGACGACATTACGCTGCCGCTGCTGTGGGCAGGTCTCGTGCTTAACGTGGACGCGACCTACACGGATATTGCGTCGGCCGTGATCGGCGCCGCCGCGGGCTACCTGTCGCTCTGGCTGGTTTTCTGGGGCTTCAAGCTCGCCACCGGCAAGGAAGGCATGGGCTACGGTGACTTCAAGCTACTCGCCGCGATCGGCGCCTGGGTCGGATGGAAGATGCTGCCGCTCGTCATTCTGCTCTCCTCATTCGTGGGCGCATTGGCCGGCGTGCTGCTGATCGTTCTGGCACGACATGGGCGCAACGTACCGATACCCTTCGGACCCTACCTCGCGATTGCGGGTCTCGTTGCGCTCTTCCATGGTGAAGCGCTCACGCGCCACTACCTGGATCTCTTCTAGCAGCAGCGCCCGGGCAGCGTGCGGTCGGGCGTCGTGATCGCAAAGGCAGGACGCTTCCGGATGCGGCGCGCTTCTCGGATTGCCACCTAACAATGACCTTTTGCGTAGGCCTTACCGGCGGAATCGGATGCGGCAAATCGCGTGCCGCGGATCTCTTCGCGGAGCTCGGCGCGACGGTGGTGGACACGGACGTGATCTCTCGTGAGCTCACGGGTCCCGCCGGCGCGGCAATGCCCGAAATCGAAAAGACCTTCGGCAGACAGTACGTCCAGCCGGATGGCAGCCTGAACCGCGGCGCCATGCGCGAGCTCGTCTTCGCGAATCCGGAAGCGAAGCGGCAACTCGAAGCCATTCTGCATCCGCGCATTCGGGAGACCTCTCGCGCACAAGTCGAAGCGGCCGGTACGCCGTACGCGATTTTGGTCGTGCCATTGCTCCTCGAGACCGGCGCGTATCGTGATGTGGTGGATCGAGTGGCTGCAGTCGATTGTGACGAAGCGCGGCAGATCGAACGCGTGATGGCTCGCAGCGGTCTCAGCGAGCAGGAGGTGAAGGCGATCATGGCGACCCAGATCGCGCGTGACGAGCGGCTGCGGCAGGCCGATGACGTGATTTCGAATGACAGCGACATAGATGCGCTGCGTGATGCGGTCCGCAAATTGCACGCGCGATACGTGGAGCTCAGTCGCCGCTAGCAGACACTCGCGGCGAATCTTTCTTTTTGGGGGCTTTTGGTGAATACTTCCCCAGCGAAACCCAAAACGTCGCCAGGAGCGGAATCTCTTCCAGTGATCAGCTATGAGTACCCGCTGAGCGAGCGCATCCGCACCCTGCTGCGTCTGGAAGACCTGTACCAAAGGCTCGACTACTACATCTCGAAAAACGAGGCGCTGCAGAACCATGTCGCGCTGCTGCTCATTTTCGAGATACTCGAAGTCGCAAGCCGCGCCGATCTCAAATCGGACCTGCTGCAGGAGCTCGAGCGCCAGAAGCAGTCGCTCGAAGAGCTCCGCGGTAATCCCGAGATATCCGCGCCGGCACTCGACGACATCTTGCGGCAGATCGACCGCAGCGCTTCCCGACTTTATCAGTCCTCGGGCAAGATCGGGCAGGAGCTGCGCGAGAACGAATGGCTCATGAGCATCAAGCAGCGGACCACGATCCCGGGCGGGATCTGCGAGTTCGATCTGCCTTCGTATCACTATTGGCTGCATCTTGCTCCCGAGCAACAGCGCCGGGACCTCGAGACATGGCTCCAGCCGTTTGTGCCGCTGCACGACGCCGCGGCGATCGTTCTGCGGCTCCTGCGTTCGAGCGGCAGGAGCAGCCGTCAGGTCGCGCAACAAGGCATCTACCAGCAGATGATGACCGGCCGCCTGGCGCAAATGGTGCGCGTGAGGCTGGCGCCGAGCTACGCGTGCGTGCCGGAGATCAGCGCGAACAAGTACGCCCTCAATATCCGCTTCACGACGCAGGAAGGCATGCAGCGTCCGAAAGCAGCCGATACCGATGTCGAATTCGAGCTCACGTTCTGTAACCTGTAAGGGTGGCGCTGGCCTTGGGCTCGCCGCCCTGCGGAAAAGAGGGGAACCGATGCTTTCCCTCCTCAACCTCCTTTCCTTCAGTCGCGTGTCGCATGCAAGCTCCGCACGCTAGAGTCGTCAATTGTCCGCAGTGTGGCGCGAGCGTCGAATGGGATCCGGCGAACAAGTTCCGGCCGTTCTGTTCGGAGCGCTGCAAGATGATCGATCTGGGCGCGTGGGCAACCGAGTCCTACCGCCTTCCGGGCGAGGAAGACGACGAGTCTCCTGAGGGCGACGAGAGTCGTTAATCGGATTTACCGTGTCACGGCGAGCGGAGGACTGCTCGAGGCGACGGGATCAAATCCACGCGCTTCGAATCGCCGCGATCCCATGCGCGCCCGCGCGCCAGGCGCTCTCCATGTCGGCGGACGACAATCCTCCGATCGCGAACACCGGGAGCGGATAGTCCGCGAGAAGCGCTCGGAAGCGATCCCACCCCAGCAACGCCGCGCCGGGATGCGTTGCTGTCTCCTGCACCGGTCCGAGCACAACGAAGTCGATACCCAGAGCCGCGGCATGCTCGAGGTCTTCCCGCGTATGACACGAGGCGCCGACGAGCTGGAGCGGAGGCCTTTGCGTGAGACGCATGAGACGCGCCGCAGTGAGATGAACGCCGTCGGCGCCGGCTTTCGCCGCCACGTTCGCATCCGAGTTCAGTAGGACCGCACCGCCGTGCGCATGTGCAACCGCGATCGCCCGCCGCGAGAATGCGACGAGCGCGCCCTCGGCCATATTCTTTTCGCGGATCTGGATGAGCCGCAGCCCACGCTCGAGCGCGCGCGCGAGGCGTGCAAGGAATACATCGCATCCGACGGCGTCCGCGTTGCTGACGCCATAAAACGTCGGCAGTGCAAGCGCGCGCAGGATCGGCGCGTTGGCGGGAAGCAGGGGCGCAACGCTGATTTCTCCCGCGCGTTGCCAGGCGAACTGCTGATTCTCCCTGCCGTGCAGCTCGCCGGACCATCCGGTCACGCGCCGGAAACGCAAACGCACCCGTGCGTGCTCGTAGTCGTAGTCGCGCGTGAGCCAGGGATAACACCGTCGGACATCGATGCCGAGCTCCTCGTGAAGCTCGCGCGCGAGCGCCGCGTCAACAGCCTCGCCCGGCTCGACCTTGCCGCCCGGAAATTCCCAGTAGCCGGCGTAGACCTTGCCCGTGGGTCGTTGAGCGAGCAGGAACGCGCCGTCGTTGCGCTGCAGGACAGCGGCAGCAACCTCGACGCGTGACGCGGATGTCGTCGAGGAGACGTGTGCGCCACTCGCCACTCGTCACCCGTGACTCGTCACTTCGACTTCATCCTTTGCTTGCCCGCCCAGTCGCGCGCGAACTGCCACGCCACGCGACCGCTGCGCGAACCACGCGTGAGCGCCCACTGCAGCGCGGCCTTGTGGGCCTCCTCCGTGCGTGCACCCGCAACGCCGAAGTGTTCGATCCACACGTCGACGATGCGCAGGTACTCGTCCTGATCGAACGGATAGAACGAAATCCACAGGCCGAAGCGCTCCGACAGCGAAACCTTCTCCTCCGACGTCTCACCGGGATGGATCTCTTCGCCGACATGCTTGTATTCCAGATTCTCGTGCATGTATTCCGGCATCAGATGGCGGCGGTTCGACGTCGCATACACCAGGCAGTTGTCCGAGGCCGCGGCAATGGAGCCGTCCAGCACGACCTTCAGCGCCTTGTAACCGGGCTCGTCGGCTTCGAATGAAAGATCGTCGCAATACAGGAGGTAGCGTTCGCGCCGCGGTGCGATCTGGTCCACGATATCCGGCAGATCGATGAGGTCCTGCTTCTCGACCTCGATCAGGCGCAAGCCTCGTGGCGAGTACTTGTTCAGCAGCGCCTTGATGAGCGAAGACTTGCCGGTTCCGCGCGCGCCGGTGAGCAGCACGTTGTTGGCAGGATGTCCCTCGACGAACTGACGCGTGTTCTGCTCGATGAGACGTTTCTGGTCGTCGATGCCCTGCAGGTCCTTCAGGCTGATGCGATGCACGTGAGACACGGGCTCGATCGCCGCGCGGCCGTTCTTCTTGCGCCACCTGAACGCAATCGATGCCTTCCAGTCTGTCGGCTGCCCGATATCGGGGAGAAATCGTTCGAGTCGTTCGACGAGCGCCTCCGCGCGCGTCATGAGCTTGTTGGCGCCGTCGTTCATGGCCGGAGATTCAAGTCCTGTAATCGGCGTTGATACTGACGTAGTCGTGCGAGAAGTCGCACGTCCATACATGAGCGGAAGCCTCACCGCGGCCGAGCACGACGCGGACGGTAATTTCGCTCTGCTTCATCACCCGTTGACCATCGGCTTCCTGGTAGCGTGGGTCGCGACCGCCGGCGCTGGCGACCAGGACATCGTCCAGATACAGATCGACTTGGCCTACGTCGAGATCCGCTATGCCCGCATTGCCTACCGCGGCAAGTATGCGACCGAGATTCGGATCGCTGGCGAAGAACGCCGTCTTCACCAGCGGTGAATGCGCAATGGCATACGCGACCTGACGACATTCGCCTTCGTCCCGGCCGCCCTCGACGCGCACAGTGATGAACTTGGTCGCGCCTTCGCCGTCGCGCACGATCGCCTGCGCGAGACGTGCCGCGACGTCCGTCAATGCACGCTCGAATGCGGCGTACGCACTGCTCTTCTCGTCCACGATTCGCGGTACACGCGCACGGCCTGTCGCGATCACGACGAAAGAATCGTTGGTCGACGTATCGCCATCCACCGTGATGCAGTTGAAGGAAGCATCGGCTGCGGCCTTGACCGCTCGTTCGAGCGCGCTGGCGCTCACCGGTGCGTCAGTCGCAACGAACCCCAGCATGGTCGCCATGTTCGGCCGGATCATTCCGGCGCCTTTCGCGATGCCCGTCACCGTGAAGGTGCCGCCTTCGGTCTCGTAGCGCCCGGAAGCCGCCTTGGGAACCGTATCCGTCGTCATTATGGCTTCCGCGGCCACGCCCCATTCGTTCTCGTTCAGCGCGCGCACGCAGCTCGGCAGCCCGCGTTCGAGGCGATCGACAGGCAACTGCTCCATGATGACGCCGGTGGAAAAGGGCAGCACCTGCTCGGGACTGCAGGCGAGGAGCTTCGCCGCCGCGACACAGGTCGCACGCGCCGCCGCCAGACCCTGAGCGCCGGTTCCGGCGTTCGCGTTTCCGGTGTTCACGACGAGCGCGCGCACGCCTTTCCCCGAATCGAGGTGCTCGCGCGCGACCACGACCGGCGCGGCGCAGAATCGATTGCGCGTAAAAACGCCCGCCACCGTCGCACCTTCGCAGATACGCATGACGAGCAGGTCCTTGCGCCCTTCTTTTCGAATCGCCGCTGCCGTGACGCCGAGCTCAACGCCCCCAACGGGATACAGCGCACGCGGATCGGGTGCGCTCAGCTTGACGGCCATGTGCTTTGTCCCTCTCTGTCGCATACCGCGGCGAGGCGCGAGGCGGAGCCGAGCGCCGCCCCAAGGAAGGAAGGTTACGGAGGGAAACCATGGGTTCTCCTGTTCCGTAGGGCGGCGGGGCCCGAGGCGGAGCCGAGCGCCGCCCCCAAGGAAGGAAGGTTACGGAGGGAAACCATGGGTTTCTCTCTGTTCCGTAGGGCGGCGGGGCCCGAGGCGGAGCCGAGCGCCGCCCCCTATGTCAATTTGCCGTGGCAATGCTTGTATTTCTTGCCGGAACCGCACGGACACGGTTCGTTGCGACCGATCTTCTGGCCGGGCCGTGTGAACGGCTGTGGTTTTTCGAGCACCGCTACGTCTCCTTCTTCCTGGGCCTGGAGATCCGCTTCGGATACGCCGGAACCGCCGTCGCCGAAGACCGGATGTTCGTAGTGGACGTTCGTGGGCGCTTCCGGCTCCTCCACTTGCTGGAGCTCTTCGGCACTGCGGATCTGCACCATCATGAGCGTCTTCGTCACGTCGGTCTTGATGGTGTCGAGCAACAGCGAGAACAGCTCGAACGCTTCGCGCTTGTACTCCTGCGTCGGATTCTTCTGTGCGTAGCCGCGCAAGTGAATGCCCTGACGCAGGTGATCGAGCGCTGCGAGGTGCTCGCGCCAGTGGGTATCGAGGCTCTGCAGCATGAGCGCGCGCTCGTACCCGCGCATGGCGGTCGGATCGACCGGCGCAATCTTGTCGTGATACTGCTTGTGAGCGGCTTCGATGATGCGCGCGCGAATTGCGGCTTCTTCGAGCTGAGGCTCCGCCGCGAGCCACTGCAGAAATCGGAAGTGTGAGAGCAAGCTCGGCTTCCAGCGTTCGTTCGAGGCCCGCGATGTTCCACTGTTCTTCGAGGCTTTCGCGTGGCATGTGCTCGTCGATGTGGCCCGTGACGACATCGGCGCGCATCGCGGTGATGGTGGCGGAGATGTCTTCCGTCGCGAGCAGGTCGTTGCGCTGGTGGTAGATCACCTTGCGCTGATCGTTCGCCACGTCGTCGTACTCGAGCAGGTGCTTGCGCATGTCGAAGTTGCGCGCTTCCACCTTGCGCTGCGCGTTCTCGATCGAACGCGTCACCCACGGATGCTCGATCGCTTCGCCTTCCGGCATCTTCAGGCGCTGCATGATCGCCGCTACGCGGTCCGAAGCGAAGATCCTGAGCAGCGGATCTTCGAGCGACAGATGGAACCGGCTCGATCCGGGGTCGCCCTGGCGGCCGGAACGGCCACGCAGCTGGTTGTCGATCCGTCGCGATTCGTGCCGCTCGGTGCCCGTGATGTGAAGCCCGCCGGCCGCGACGACCTCGTTGTGCAGCCGCTGCCATTCGTGACGCTTCTCTTCGATGAGCCGCGTCTTGTCTTCTTCGCTCAGCGTCTCGTCCGCGCGTACGCGATTGATTTCCGGTTCCGGATTGCCGCCGAGCACGATGTCGGTTCCGCGGCCCGCCATGTTGGTCGCAATCGTGACCTGCTTCGGACGACCGGCCTGAATGACGATCTCCGCCTCGCGCGCATGCTGCTTGGCGTTCAGCACGTTGTGCGGCAGCTTCTCTTTCTGCAGCATGCCCGAGATCAGCTCGGAGTTCTCGATCGACGTCGTGCCGACGAGCACCGGCTGACCGCGTTCGTAACAGTCGCGGATGTCGTTGATGATCGCCTGGTATTTCTCCTTGGCGGTGCGATAGACCTGATCCATGCGGTCGTCGCGGATCATCTTCTGGTGCGTCGGGATGACGACCGTTTCCAGGTTGTAGATCTGCTGGAATTCGTACGCTTCCGTGTCCGCGGTGCCCGTCATGCCGGCGAGCTTCTTGTACATGCGGAAGTAGTTCTGAAACGTGATCGTGGCGAGCGTCTGGTTTTCCTTCTGGATCTCCACATGCTCTTTCGCCTCGATCGCCTGGTGCAAACCTTCTGACCAGCGGCGTCCCGGCATCAGACGACCGGTGAACTCGTCGACGATGACGATTTCGCCGTTCTGCACGACGTACTGCTGATCGCGATGGAACAGGTTGTGCGCACGCAGCGACGCGTTCAGGTGATGCATGAGAACGATGTTCGCGGCGTCATACAGGCTGCTGTTCGCAGGCAACAGGCCCGCCTCTTCCATCAGCTGCTCGGCGTGCTCGTGCCCGTCTTCGGACAGGATGATCTGGTGTGCCTTCTCGTCCACCCAGTAGTCGCCGGGCCCCTTTTCCTCCTTCTGGCGGTCCAGTCGGGGCGCGATTTTGTCGATGCGCACGTAGAGGTCGGTGGTGTCCTCGGCCTGGCCTGAAATGATGAGCGGCGTGCGCGCTTCGTCGATCAGGATCGAGTCGACCTCGTCCACGATGCCGTAGTAGAGGGCCCGCTGCACCTTCTCCGACGTGTGGTAAACCATGTTGTCGCGCAGGTAATCGAAGCCGAATTCGTTGTTCGTCCCGTACGTGATATCGGCTGCGTACGCCTCCTGCTTCGCCGCGTGCTCCATCTGCGACAGATTGACGCCCACGGTCATGCCGAGGAATCGATAGATCTGGCCCATCCAGTCGGCGTCGCGCTGCGCGAGGTAGTCGTTGACCGTCACGATGTGCACCCCGGCGCCCGCCAGCGCGTTCAGGTACGCGGGTAGCGTGGCAACGAGCGTCTTCCCCTCACCGGTGCGCATCTCCGCGATCTTGCCGTTGTGCAAAGCGATACCACCGATCAGCTGCACATCGAAGTGGCGCATGTTGAGCACGCGCTTGCCAGCTTCGCGGACCACCGCAAACGCTTCGGGCAGCACCTCTTCCAGGGCTTCACGGCGCGCGCGGTCGAGACCGGCGTCCGCCGTTTCAGCGGACGAGCCCGGCTCGTCGGCTTCTGTGTCGGCCTTTACCGGCGCGGCTTGCGTGATTCTCTCGAGCACGCGCTTGCGAAACTCGTCGGTTTTCGCGCGCAACTCCTCGTCCGAGAGGCGCGCAATGTCGGGCTCCAGCGCGTTGATCTGCCGCACCGTGCGCCCATACTGCTTCAGCAGCCGCTCATTGCGGCTGCCGAAGATTTTCTTCAGAACAGCTTGAATCATGGCCTAAGCCTTGGACCGGGACACCGGGCCGAAAGTGCGGCCAGACGGCGCTCGCGGCTGTTGGGCGCGGTGGCCCCAGGTTCATAAAAAAAGGGTGGGGAAACACCCCACCCTGCGCTCGTTCCTGTGCCCGACACCGAGTTGCACGTCCGCAGGAGGTTCACTCCGATGCCGGCCTGCCGCCCTGCCGGACCTGCGCAGTGCCAGATGCATTTCCGCCTTGGACGCCGCTCTGTGAACCGAGGCATGCGTGCGCGAGCCGCGCTCATGTTCCTCGTCGCGCCGCCCACGTCCAGGGGAGCATGGCGCAAGACGGATGGGCACCATGGGTAATGGCGCGGATATTACCATATCGACATCTGGTTACCCGATGACTTGGAAACATGCCCCTGCGGCGAATGGATGCGGTCATGGCCGCCGAGGAACTCAAAGCGCTCGCCTCGGGCGCGCGCCGCCTGAACGCTCTGGAAAGCGTGTATTCGGCGGCCGCGCCGCCGGAGCTCGCGCGCGCGAGCCGTGTAAAGACATGCAAGGGCCATACGCTCGTTATCGTTGCGGAGAATGCGGCAGTAGGGGCCAAGCTGCGGCAGCTCACTGCGAGTCTCCTCGACGCGATCAGAAGGTCGGCGCCCGACATCGCTGCGATTCGCATCGAGACGCAAGTGAGCGGGGCGGCCCACGAGCGACGCCCGCCGTCCGTGAAGAAAGAGATGGGCCCGGGTGCGGTGCAGAGCTTCGAAGCGCTCTCAGCCAGGATGCCCGCCGGACCGCTGCGGTCAGCGCTGCGCACGCTGGTGCGGCATCACGCTCCGCGCAAGCCCGACAAACGCTAGACGATGAACACCAGCCGCTCGACGAGGTAGAGGATCATGACGAGCACGACGAACACCGCGGCGAACTGCAGCACCCGCCACGCCCACGCGAGATAGCGCCGGTCGCGGGTCCACAGGAAAAGGGCCGCGCCCACGGCGATCATGAGCAGAACCAGCACCCCTGTGAGGCGCACCAGTATCACGTGGGGTGCGCCGGAGTAACTTAGGCGGTCTGAGGTTGCAGCACGAGGAACGGCGGCGCGTCTTCGGGTCGTTCGAAACGCACGTACTCCCACGCGCGCTGCTCTTCGAGCAGGCGCCTCAGGAGCTGGTTGTTGAGCGAGTGGCCCGATTTATAGCCACTGAACGCACCAATCAACGGGTGACCCAGCAGATACAGGTCTCCGATCGCATCCAGCACCTTGTGCTTGACGAACTCGTCGCCATAGCGCAGCCCGTCCTGATTCAGGACGCGATATTCGTCCATCACAATCGCGTTATCGAGACTCCCACCGAGCGCAAGGCCCTGCTCGCGCATGGCTTCGACATCCTGCATGAACCCGAACGTCCGCGCGCGACTGACCTCCTTGATGTACGAGGTCGTAGAGAAATCGACACACACCGACTGGCGAGAACGCTCGAGCACGGGGTGCTCGAAATCGATGGCGAGATCCAGCTTGAAACCGTTGTACGGATCGAAGCGCACCCACTTATCGCCATTCCGCACCTCGACAGCGTCCAGCACACGAATGAACGTCTTGGGTGCTTTCTGCACTTCGATACCCGCGGACTGCAGCAGAAACACGAAGGGGCCGGCGCTTCCGTCCATGATCGGTACTTCACCCGCGCTCACGTCGATGTAGGCGTTGTCGATCCCCAGTCCCGAGAGGGCCGACATGAGATGCTCGACGGTGGAGATACGGACGCCGTCCTTTTCGAGGCAGGATGACAGGCGTGTGTCGCCGACGGCGTAGGGAGTGGCCTTGATATCCACCGGCTGCGGCAGATCGACGCGCCGGAACACAATGCCCGAATCAGGCGCTGCAGGACGCAACGTGAGATACACCTTCTCACCCGTGTGCAATCCAACGCCGGTGGCGCGAATTACATTCTTGAGAGTGCGCTGGTGAATCACGGATCTAATTCGTCAAAATTTTTCAAGTGGGCGATGGTATCACGCGAGGTTGCGGCGCCGCAAAAACAGTTACGCTTTGTTACGAACTGGTCCACCCCCCGTCGCTGCAGAGCAACGTGTGCGCTTCCGCGCGTCGCACTTCTGGATGCGATCCGCATACCCGAGGAACGGTTCACATAAGAAAACCTCAGCCTTAGGACAGCATCCGCGGGCGTGACGCAACGCGCCGCCACGCCCGTTTCCGTTTGCACACAGCTAGTCGGCCTGCTTCCGCAGAAACGCTGGAATGTCGAGCATCTCGACGCCGGACTGGCGCATGGCCTCCACGGTTGCATCGCGGTTGCGACGACGGATGACAGCCGGCTGTTCCAGTATGTCGTAATCGACGTCCGCAGCGTGATGGTCGGTGCCGGTTTTCTGTGCGACGACGGTGAGTGCCTGCGGCTTCGACGACGACTGGCGGCTCGTCGGCTTGCCGAGACCGGTTGCGACGATCGTCACCCGAAGCTGATCCTCCAGCGCTTCGTCGTATACCGTGCCGACGATCACCGTCGCCGAGTCGGCCGCGAACGCCTTGATCGTTTCCATGACGTCATACATCTCCTGCAATTGGAACGTGGTGCGATTGGCCGAGATGTTGACGAGCACGCCGCGCGCATCCGAGATGTTGATGTCTTCCAGGAGCGGGCAGGCCACCGCCTGCTCGGCGGCGACGCGGGCGCGATCGGGTCCGGCCGACTTCGCGGAGCCCATCATTGCCATTCCCATCTCCGCCATGACCGTACGCACGTCCGCGAAATCGACGTTGATCATGCCCGGGCAGCTGATGATCTCGGCGATACCCGCGACGGCGCCGTGCAGCACGTCATTCGCGGCTCTGAAGGCTTCGTCGAGCGTCACCTGGCTGCCCAGCACGGCCATCAGCTTGTCGTTCGGAATCACGATGAGCGAGTCGACGTGCTCCGACAGTGCGTCGAGCCCTTCCTGCGCGATGCGTTGGCGCTTGCCCTCGAAAGCGAACGGCTTGGTCACGACTGCGACAGTCAGGATGCCGAGCTCTTTCGCGACTTCCGCCACAACCGGCGCTGCGCCGGTGCCCGTCCCGCCGCCCATGCCGGCCGTCAGAAACAGCATATCGGCGCCGCCGATCAACTCCGCGATGCGATCGCGATCTTCCATGGCAGCCTGCCGGCCAACCTCCGGATTCGCGCCGGCGCCGAGCCCCTTGGTCACGTTCACGCCCAGTTGGAGCTGAAGCTTCGCCTGATTGCGCTTGAGTGCCTGAGCGTCGGTATTCGCGACGACGAACTCTACGCCCTGCACACCCTGGGCTATCATGTGGTCAACGGCGTTACCACCGCAGCCTCCGACGCCGACCACCTTGATGATTGCTTCCTGGGCCTGTGAATCGATGATCTCGATCATTTGATCTCCTTTTTCTCTTGCGTGATGAACTCGAGTTGCCCGCTTTACCTGGCTGCTTGTTGACAACGAATGTGTGCTGCGACAAACCCCTGCTAAAAATTCCCCGCGAACCATGCCTTCATTCGTTCGAGGAGTTGTTGGAAAGTACCGATGTGCATGTGTGCGAGCTCGCGCTGGCGATGCTGCTGCATGCCGGCGAGGAGCAAGCCCACGCCGGTCGAGTAGCGCGGATGTTTGACGACTTCCGCCAGCGCCCCGCTGTACTGCGGAACCCCGACGCGCACGGGCATGTGGAAGATCTCTTCGCCCAGCTCGACCATGCCTTGCATCATGCTCGAGCCGCCCGTGATCACGATCCCGGACGAGAGGAGCTCCTCGTAGCCGCTCCTTCGCAGCTCGGCCTGCACCAGTGAGTACAGCTCCTCGACACGCGGCTCGATGACCTCCGCGAGCGTCTTGCGCGAGAGCTCGCGCGATGCGCGCTCTCCGATCCCCGGAACTTCGATCATCTGCTGCGGATCCGCCAACTGGGACAGCGCGCAGCCGTAACGCTGCTTCAGATCCTCAGCGTCTTTCGTGGGCGTGCGCAGCGCCATCGCGATGTCGTTCGTGATCTGATCACCAGCGATCGGAATCACAGCCGTGTGCCGGATCGCGCCGTAGGTGAATACGGCGAGGTCGGTGGTGCCGCCGCCGATGTCCACGACAGCGACGCCCAGGTCCTTCTCGTCCTCGGACACCACGGCCATTGCGGAAGCGAGCGGCTGCAGAATGAGATCGCTTACCGCGAGACCGCAGCGGCGCACGCATTTGATGATGTTCTGAGCTGCGGAAACGGCGCCGGTGACGATGTGCACCTTAACTTCGAGCCGCACGCCGGACATGCCGAGCGGCTCGCGCACGTCCTCCTGTCCGTCGATGATGAATTCCTGGTTCAGGATGTGAAGGATCTGCTGATCGTTCGGGATCTGGACCGCCTTTGCGGTCTCGATCACACGATCGATGTCCTGCTGGCCGACTTCCTTGTCCTTGATCGCTACCATGCCCTGCGAGTTGAAGCTCTTGATGTGGCTTCCTGCGATGCCCGTGTACACCTCGCGGATCTTGCAGTCGGCCATGAGCTCGGCTTCTTCGAGCGCGCGCTGAATCGCGTTCACCGTCGTCTCGATGTTGACCACGACCCCCTTCTTGAGCCCCTTCGCAGGGCAGTTCCCCATGCCGATGATCTCGAAACCGCCTTCGGGTCTGATCTCCGCGACGATGGCGGCGATCTTCGAAGTGCCGATGTCGAGCCCGACGACGAGCTTCTTGTTGTCTCTGTTTTTCGACATAAAAACCCTACGCCGCTCCTACGCTTCGCTCCGGGCGCAAAAGTGCACCCTCTATGCGCCTTTCGGCGCTATGTCCTATCACCGCTCCTACGCTTCGCTGCGGGCGCAACCGCACCCCTTATGCGCCTCTCGGCGCTACGTTTTCCTGGCTTTCCCTTTCGTACGCTCCGCCCCCCGCGGCGGTTGTGCATGATTGCCGGCAAGCTCCGGAATACGAACGGCGAACCCGTTCGCGTACCGCAGATCGACATATTCGATACGACGTTTCAGCGTGGCCACGGTCCTGTCGTAGGCGTCCACGTATCTCAGAAATCGCGATTCGATATCCTCACGGCCAAGCTCGATCGTGGGCCCGCCTTCCACGCGCACCTCCCACGCCCTGCGCGGCGTGAGTTGAACGACCGCCGGCGCCGCGCCGAGCGGCGCGAGCTGCCGCCGGAAGAACTCGTACTGAATCGCGACCTCCTTCGAGCTGCCTGGCGGGCCGATGAACACCGGGAGCTTCCCGTCATACGCAGCGTGAAAGATCTCGCCCTGCGTGTTGACGAGTGCGCCGCTTCCCCACCGCGCGAGCGGCACGTGCTCCAGCACGCTTACTTCCAGCTGGTCAGGCCAATGCCTGCGCAGCTTCACTTCCCGCACCCACGGCAGCTTTTCGAACGCGCGCCGGACGTGCGGCAGATTGAGCGTGAAGAAGGTGCCCTTCAGCTCCGAGTTGACGATCGCCTGGATCTGCTCACGCGTCACATGGGATACGGCACCGCTCACCTCGATGCGGCGGACAGCGAACCACGGCAAGTGAACGACCGTCCATAGCACGCCGTAGGCGATCAGCAGCGCGCCCGCCGCATAGAGGCCGTTGGCGAGTGCGGTTGAGGAGGTCCGGCCTATGCCACATGCGCGGTCTCCAGAATGCGCGATGCACAGCTCGTCGAATTCGATACCGCGCGCCCGCGCCGCCATCGGCACGAGACTGTGGTCCGTCATGCCGGGTATCGTGTTGATTTCGAGCAGATACGCGTGCCCGCCCTGATCGAGCATGACGTCGACGCGGCCCCATCCACTGCATCCCACCAGCTCGAACGCCGCGAGCACCTGCTCCTGGATGGAGCGCTCCTGCGCGTCCGGCAGACCGGACGGACAGATGTAGCGAGTGTCGTCGGCGAAGTATTTCGCTTCGTAGTCGTAGAAGACGCGCGGCGTTTCGAGCCTGATGAGCGGCAGCGCTTCGCCGTCGAGAATGGCGGCCGTGACCTCGACACCGTCGATGAAGCGTTCCGCCACGATCAGCGAGTCGTATCCCGCGGCCAGCTCGTAAGCCGCCTGGAGCTTTTCGACGGACGTGACCTTGCTCATGCCGATGCTGGAACCTTCGCGCGCCGGCTTCACCATCAGCGGCAGTCCGAGCCGCTGGGCCACGCCCGGAAAGTCGCTGTCGCGCGTGAGAAGCTCATAAGGCGGCGTGGACACGCCGGCCGCCTGCCACAGGAGCTTGGTTCTCCATTTATCCATGGCGAGCGCGCTCGCCATCACCCCGCTGCCCGTATAGGGGATGCCGAGGTACTCGAGCGCGCCCTGGACCGTGCCGTCTTCCCCGAACCGGCCGTGAAGCGCGATGAAGGCGCGATCGAAACGATCGGCGATCAACTGGTCGAGACGCTGGTCCTTCGGATCGAATGCATGTGCGTCGACGCCGCGCCGTTTGAGCGCCTCCAGCACCATTCCTCCGCTGCGCAGTGAAATTTCGCGCTCCGCGCTGCGGCCGCCCAGCAGAACGGCGACTTTACCGAACGAGTGGCGAGTGACGGGTGACGAGTGAGGGGTGTTCACGTCATTCACGCTCCGGCCGATGGGTTTCGACTGATGCCGTCAACGCGGTCGCCGACAATGCGCACTTCGCGTTCGAGCTCGACCCCGAACTTCTGCTTCACGGAACGTTCGGCGAGCACGATCAGACCCTCGATATCGGCCGCCGTCGCGCTTCCTGTGTTCACGATGAAGTTCGCGTGCTTGGGCGAAATCACCGCACCGCCGATTGGGTGCCCCTTGAGTCCGCATTCCTCGATGAGACGGGCGGCGTAGGTCCCGGGTGGGTTTCTGAATACCGAACCCGCGTTGGGCTGACCCAAAGGCTGAGTAGCGATACGCCGGGCCAGCAGCTCCTTCACCTTGCGGCGCGATTCCGCGCCATCGCCGCGCGCGAGCATGAGCACGGCATCCACGAACCACTCGTTCGGTTCTCCGCTGTGCTTCGAACCGTCTGCGCGCGGGACTGCGAGCGGTTGATAGCGGCTCTTCACGGTGCGATAAGCGATCCGGAAATGCGCGGGCGTGCGCTCGTGCAGACGGCCGGCTCGATCGACGGTCCTGACGGTACGAACGACATCCCACGTCTCGCCACCGTAACAACCCGCGTTCATCGCGAGCGCACCGCCCAGCGTGCCGGGGATGCCGGCCAGGAATTCCGCGCCCACGAGGTCATGCATCGCGGCGAAGCGGGCGACCTTCGGGCTCGCGACACCAGCATCGACGGCAAGTGCGCCACCGTCACCGCGAGCATCCATGAGCGCGATGTTGCGCAAAGCCCGATGCGTGAAGATGACCGTGCCGCGCAGACCGCCGTCGCGCACGAGAAGATTGCTGCCGAGCCCGACGAAGTAAATCGGCTCGTCGGGTCTCGCACGAACGCAGAAAGACGCACACGTCGGCAAGGTCGAGCGGCGTGTAAGCACGATCCACGACACCGCCTGCGCGCCAGGTCACGTGCCGCGCCATCGACTCGTTCAGGCGCAATTCGCCACGCAACCGGCGAGACGAGACGCTGAGGGCGCCAGCTTTGGCTGTCGCCTTGAACTCGTCTTCGATCACCGCATCACCTGTCATCGATGGCCAGCCCGTTACCGGCCGTGCTCATCATTTCGCGCGAGCAGTCGCCGGCACACTGCCGATCGAACCCGCGCCCATCGTGAGAACCACGTCGCCATCGCGAGCGGCAGCACGGATCGCAGCCGGCATATCCGCAACCTCGTCGACGAAAATCGGTTCCACCTTGCCTTGCACGCGCACTGCACGCGCAAGCGCCCTGCCCATCGGCAGCGACGATCGGCGCCTCGCCCGCCGGATACACGTCGGTGAGCACGAGCGCATCGACGGTGGAGAGCACTTTCACGAAATCTTCGAAGCAGTCGCGCGTTCGCGTGTAACGATGCGGCTGGAAGGCGAGCAGCAGCCTGCGGCCGGGGAACGCACCGCGCGCCGCGGCAAGCGTCGCCGCCATCTCCGCCGGGTGGTGACCGTAATCGTCGATGACGCGTGACGACGCCGCCCTCGCGCAGTCGCACGTCGCCATACCGCTGGAAACGTCGTCCGACACCTTTGAACCCCGCCAGCGCCGCCGAAATTTTCTCGGGCGGCACGCTGAGCTCGAGTCCGACCGCAATGGCCGCGAGCGCGTTCTGGACGTTGTGAACGCCGGCCAGATTGAGCGTGACCGGCAACTCCAGCGCCGGCGCTCCGTTCGCCGCACACACGGCGCGAAAGCTCATCGTGCCGCCGCGCGCTTCGATGTCCACGGCGCGAATCTGGGCTTCGGGCGCGAGGCCGTACGTGACCAGCGTCTTCGCGATGCGCGGCGCGATCTCGCGCACGCCCGGATCGTCGATGCACAGACACTGCGACACCGTAGAAGGGCAGCCGCTGGAGGAAGTACACGAACGCCTCGCGCAGTTTCTCGACCGAATGGTCGTATGTCTCCATGTGATCGGCATCGATGTTGGTCACGACGGCGAGACACGGCTGCAGGTACAGGAACGACGCGTCGGATTCGTCCGCTTCGACCACGATGAACTCGCCTGTGCCGAGCCGCGCGTTCGAACCGACAGCCTCCACGCGGCCGCCGATGACGAACGTCGGGTCGAGCCCGCCTTCGTTGAGCACGGCGGCGGTGAGGCTCGTGGTCGTCGTTTTGCCATGCGTTCCCGCAACGGCGACGCCCTGCTTCAGGCGCATGAGCTCGGCGAGCATCAGTGCGCGCGGCACGACCGGAATCTTTTTCGAGCGCGCGGCCTGCACTTCCGGGTTATCGTCGGCGACGGCGGTGGAAATGACGACCGCGTCCGCGGCGTCGATCTGTTCCGGCGCATGACCCTTGTAGACCGTCGCGCCCGAGGCTCTGCAGATGTCGCGTCACGGCGCTCTCGCCGAGATCGGATCCGCTCACCCGATAGCCGAGGTTGAGCAGCACTTCCGCGATGCCGCTCATGCCGATGCCGCCGATGCCAACGAAGTGCACGTGTTTGACCTTGTGCTTCATGCGTGCTGATCCACGCCTTCGAATCGGCGGCTTTCGTCGATTCGCTTCCGTCGCATCCCACAAGCGGGGAACCCTGCTACCGGGCTCACGCCGATCCGCCATCCCAACGAAGTGCACATGTTTGACTTTGTGCTTCATGCCGCCAGCGCCATGCAGGCTTCAGCGACGGCGCGCGTCGCTTCGGGTTTTCCGGCCGCGCGGGCAGCTTGCGCCATCGCGAGCAGCTTCTCGCGATCGAGCCGCGCAAGGAGGCCGGCGAGCTTCGTCGGCCGTGAGCTCCGCTTCGCGGAATGAGGATCGCGGCGCCGCGTTCGGACAGAAAACGCGCGTTGCGGGTCTGGTGATCGTCCACCGCGTGCGGAAACGGGACGAGCACCGATGGGACGCCGGCGGCAGCAAGCTCCGCGATCGTGGATGCGCCCGCGCGGCAGATCATGAGATCGGCCGCCGAATAGCGTCGCCGCCATGTCGTCGATGAACGACAGGACTTCCGCGTCGACGCCCGCGCTGCGCGTAACGCTCGCGCAGCGCATCCGCATGTGCCCGCGCCCGCCTGATGCGTGACCTGCGGGCGCGTCGGCTCATCGAGGCGTGCGAGTCGCCTCGCGGCACGACTTCGTTCAATGCCGCGCGCCCTGACTGCCCCCGAGCACGAGCAGCCGCAGGCGACCACTGCGACCGGCGAAGCGCGTTTCCGGCGGAGCGATCGCTGCGATCTCGGCGCGCACCGGGTTGCCGGTCCACTCGACTTTCACGCGCTTGTCGAACGCGTTCGGAAACGCGACGAGCACCTTGTCGGCAAGCTGCCCGAGCACGCGGTTCGTGAGGCCCGCGACCGAGTTCTGCTCGTGAATTGCAAGCGGCCGATTGAGAAAGCTCGCCATCATGCCGCCCGGAAACGCGACATAACCGCCCATGCCGAGCACGACATCCGGTCGATGAGCGAATACGGCGCGCGCGCTCTGCCAGAACGCGACCAGCAGATTGAGCGGCAGGAGCGCCATTCTCACGAAGCCTTTGCCGCGCAGTCCCGAGAAGCGGATGTGCGCCAGCGTGTAGCCTTGCGCCGGAACGATGCGCGCCTCCATGCCCGTGCGCGAACCGAGCCAGACCACGTTCCAGCCCTGTGCGCGGACGTACTCCGCAACGGACAGCGCAGGAAAGATGTGACCGCCCGTGCCGCCGGCCATGATCATGAGCGTGCGCGGCATCAGACTGACAGTCCTTTGCTGAGCTGCCGGTTTTGGCTCGACATAACTTGCGCTTCGCGAAAGTTAGTCTCCACCGAAACAGGCAGCCATCATGTTTGTGCAAGCCCATCGAAACGATCTGTGCCATCACACTGACAGGCCCTTGCTGAGCTGCCTGTTTTCCCAGTCGACACGCAGCAGGATCGCGAGCGCCACGCAGGTCGCCGCGAGCGCGCTGCCGCCGAACGACAGCAGCGGCAGCGTGAGTCCCTTGGTGGGCAGGACGCCCATGTTCACGCCCATGTTGATGATGGCCTGAACGCCGATCCACAATCCCACGCCCTGCGCGACGAGCGAAGCGAAATAGCGCTCGAGCACGGCGGCACGGCGGCCGATCGCGAACGCGCGAGCGACGATCCAGGTGAACGCAACGACGATCAGCGCCACGCCGACGAATCCGAGTTCTTCCGCGATCACCGCGAGCAGGAAATCGGTGTGCGCTTCCGGCAGATAGAAGAGCTTCTCCACGCTTGCGCCGAGCCCTACGCCCAACCACTCGCCGCGGCCGAATGCGATCAGCGCGTGCGAAAGCTGATAGCCCTTGCCATACGGATCGGACCACGGGTCCATGAAACCGATGATGCGTTGCCAGCGGTAAGGCGCCGTCCAGATGAGCAGGAAGAAGCCGATCACCAGCATCACGAACAGCCCGACGAAGAGGCGCCAGTTCATGCCGCCGAGGAACAGAATGCCCATCGCGATCACGCAGATCACCGCGAACGCGCCGAAGTCGGGCTCGCGCAGGAGCAGGCCGCCGGTGAGCAGCATGACGACGAACATCGGCAGAAAGCCGCGCTTGAGACTGTGCATGAATGCGGCTTTGCGCACCGTGTAGTCCGCGGCATACAGCACCACGAACACTTTCATGAACTCCGAAGGCTGCAGGTTCAGAACGTAGAGTGAGATCCAGCGGCGGCTGCCGTTCACCTCGCGTCCGATGCCCGGGATGAGAACGAGCACGAGCAGGGCAAGACCCGCGACGAAGAGATAGGGCGCGGCGCGTTGCCAGAGTTGCAGAGGCACCTGAAACGCGATCGCGGCGGATACCACGCCCACGATCGCGAAGAAGATGTGGCGAGTCAGGTAGTAACTCGCGTTGTAACCCGTGGTTCGACCGCCCTCGGCGATCGCGATCGACGCCGAATAAACCATCACGATGCCGACGCCGAGCAGCAGAACGGAAACCCACAGGAGCGCGCGATCGTACTCGGCCATCACGCCGCGCCTGCGTGTCTCGTCTGTAGTACATCGCTTCGCTCACTCGGCACCTTCGCGCTGCTCGAGCGCTCGCACAGCACTCACGAACACCTGCCCGCGATGCACGTAGCTGCGGAACATGTCGTAGCTCGCGCACGCGGGCGAGAGCAGGACCGCATCGCCCGGTTGGCTCGCTCCGAACGCCAGCTCCACCGCTTCCTCCATGCTGCCGGCACGCAGCAACGGAACACGTAACGCCGGCGAGCACACGGGCGATTGCGTCGGCATCGCGGCCGATGAGCACCACTGCCCGCACGTGCTCCGCGACCGGTCCGGCGAGCGGCGAGAAGTCCTGTCCCTTGCCGTCGCCGCCAGCGATGAGCACCACCGGCACCGTCATGCCATTGAGCGCCGCCGCAGTTGCCCCGACGTTGGTGCCCTTCGAGTCGTCGTAGAAAGTCACGCCGCCTGATCGAGCGCGACCTTCTCTGCGCGATGCGGCAAGCCGCGGAACCGACGCAGCCCGGAAATCATGTTCTCCGCAGGACAGCCGATCGAACCGGCGAGCGCCAGCGCAGCCAGCGCGTTCGCTGCGTTGTGCAGCCCGGGAACCGGCAGCTCGGTCACAGGCAGCAATCCGTGCGTGCCGTGCGCGAGCATCCAATCGGCCGTAAGGCCCCACTCATCGCGGGCGCTCGGCACATCCAACCCGAATGTCACGACGCGCCGGTCTGCGCGCGCCATGCCGAGACTGCGCGTGTCCTGCCGATTGAGAACCTGAACACCCGTGCCTTCGAAGATCCGCGCCTTGGCCGCGGCGTAATCCTCGATGCCGTCGTAGCGATCGAGGTGATCCTCGGTCACGTTCAGCACGGTGGCCGCATCCGCGTCGAGGCTGCGCGTGGTCTCGAGCTGGAAGCTCGAAAGCTCGAGCACGAATACGTCCGGTAGTGCGTCCCCGTCTTCGATTGCCGCGAGCGCATCGAGTACCGGCAGGCCGATGTTGCCCGCTACGATGGTCGCGCGACCGCAGGCGCGCGAGACGTCGCCCGTCATCGCCGTGACGGTGCTCTTTCCGTTGGTGCCGGTGATACCGAGAACTTTCGGCCGTTGCACGTCCCGCCGCTGAACGATTTTCGCAAGACCTTCCGCAAAAAGCTCGACGTCGCCGAACACAGGCACGCCGCGCGCGGAGGCGTCGGCGATCGGCTCACGCCGCGGATCGATACCGGGGCTGATGGCAATCGCATCGATGTGGCGGAATGCGTTCGACTCGAACGATCCTGTCGTAACCGGCACGCCCGGAAGCTCGGCGGCGATCGTTTCGGCGTGAGGCGGCCGCGCACGCGTATCGAGCACGCGGACACGCGCACCCTCGCGCGAGAGCCATCGTGTCATCGACAAACCCGTATCACCGAGTCCCAGCACCAGCACCTTTCTGTCTTTCCATTCGTGCATACATCGAGCTCGATTGCGAGCGCGTTCCGCTTCCTGATCCCTCACCTCGACCGTCTCCTCAACGTGGCGCGAGGGAGTGATCCCACCTCCGCCTCAACGCAGTTTCAGACGTCGACAGACCGATCAGTACCAGCATCATCGAGATGATCCAGAACCTGACGACGACCTGGTTCTCTTTCCAGCCCTTCAGCTCGTAGTGATGGTGCAGCGGCGCCATGCGAAAGATTCGTTTTCCCGTGAGCTTGAACGAAGCCACCTGCAGCATCACCGAAAGCGTTTCGACGACGAACACGCCGCCCATGATGAACAGCACGATTTCCTGCCTCACGATGACCGCAATCGTGCCGAGCGCCGCGCCCAGCGCAAGCGCGCCGACGTCGCCCATGAACACTTCGGCCGGATAGGCGTTGAACCAGAGGAACGCGAGACCTGCGCCTGCCAGCGCGCCGCAGATGATCGTGAGCTCGCCGGCCCCCGGAATGTAGGGAAAGCCGAGATACTTCGAGAAGACCGCGTGGCCCGCAACGTACGCGAATACGCCCAGCGCGCTGCCCACCATGACCGTCGGCATGATCGCGAGCCCGTCCAGACCATCGGTGAGGTTCACCGCATTGCTCGTGCCGACGATCACGAAATAGGTCATGACGATGAAGCCCAACGCGCCTAACGGATACGCCACCTGCTTCACGAACGGGACGATGAACTCGGTCTGCGCCGGCAGGTTCGTGGAAAAAGCGATGAACCACGCCGCGACGATGCCGAAGAGCGATTGCCACAAGAACTTCGCCCTGGCCGACAGTCCCTTCGGGTCGCGGCGCACGACCTTCCGGAAATCGTCGATCCAGCCGATCGCACCGAACGTGATGGTCACGAAGAGCACCACCCAGATGAAGCGATTCGTGAGATCGCCCCACAGCAACGTTGTCACGACCACCGACACGAGTATCAGTGCGCCGCCCATGGTCGGGGTGCCGGCTTTCGTGAGATGCGTCTGCGGACCGTCGCTGCGCACGGCCTGGCCGATCTTGTACGCCGCGAGCTTTCGGATCATAGCCGGCCCCACGACGAACGAAAGCACCAGTGCGGTGAGGCACGCGAGAACGGCGCGCAGCGTGATATAGCCGAACACGTTGAACGCGCGTATGTCCTTGGCGAGCCATTGCGAGAGCTCTAGCAGCATGCGCGACCGCCCCTTCGCGGCCAGGCAGCACCACGCGAACCAGATACACACAGGCGTTCGTGTTCAGGCACATGACGCTGCGACAACCTGATTGCGGCTCGCGTTCTCAATGAATCGACCCTTCGTGTGCTTCTCTCGCTTGTTGCGGAGTAATTGCGGCCACGACGCGTTCCATCCGCATGAAGCGCGAGCCCTTGACCAGCACTGTCACATCGGGCGCGAGTGCTGCCCGCAAATCGGTGACGAGGTCCTCGATATTTTCGTAATGCGTCGCGCCGGCGCCGAACGCTGCGGCGGTTCGCTTCGACAGCTCGCCGAGTGCGAACACGCGGTCGATGTGCGCTGCCCGCGCATCGAGCCCGAGCGTCGCGTGCGATCGTTCAGCAGCAGCACCGAGCTCGCCCATGTCGCCCAGGACGAGCAGCTTCGTTCCGGCGGCGCGCGCGAGCACTGCGATGGCTGCACGCATCGATTCCGGATTCGCGTTGTAGGTATCGTCGATGACGGCAGCTCCGGCGAGGCCCTGCTTACGCTCGAGCCGGGCCTTGATACCGGAAAAACGTTCGAGCCCCGCCGCGATTGCATCCACAGGCACATCCACTGCGATTGCAGCGGCCGTGGCCGCCAGCGCGTTCCTGATGTTGTGCAAACCCGAGGCGGCGAGGCGCGCGCGGGCTTCGCCACCCGGCGTCTTGAGGCTGATCCTGCTCTCGCCCGCGTCCAGTTCGTATGTCGCCGTCACATCCGCGGGATGCTCGAGTCCGAACTCGACGCATCGTCGGCCCGTTGCGAGCTGGCGCCACAGCGGCGCGTATTCGTCATCTGCATTGATGACCGCCGTTCCAGTTTCCGCGAGGCCTTCGAAGATCTCGCCTTTCGCGCGCGCGATCGCTTCACGTGACCCGAGAAACTCGATGTGCGCGGTCCCGGCGTTATTGACGAGCGCCACCTCCGGACGCGCCAGGCGGGAAAGCTCGCGGATCTCGCCCGCGTGATTCATCCCCATCTCGATCACCGCATAGCGGTGCGCGGCTCGGAGACGCAGCAGCGTGAGCGGCATCCCGATGTCGTTGTTGAGATTGCCGCGTGTGGCAAGAACGGCTTCTTCCGCGTCGGCTGCTGACGTGCGTTGCACGGCTTCGCGCAAGATACCGGCGAGCATTTCCTTCACGGTGGTCTTTCCGCTGCTGCCCGTGAGCGCGATGACGGTAATCGGAAATCGGGCGCGCCAGTGTGCGGCAAGTGCGCCGAGCGCGCGGCGCGTGTTTTCGACTCGCAGCAACGAGAAAGCCTGCTGCTCGGGCTGCGTGTCCGACTCGTCGACCATCGCGGCAACCGCGCCCGCCGCCTGCGCCTGTGCGAGGAAGCGATGGCCGTCGTATTTGTCGCCGCGCAATGCGACGAAGAGCTCGCCCGCAGAGATCGTTCGCGTATCGGTGCCGATGCCGGTAAACACCACGTCCGCGCCCGCGTAGCGGCCGCCGAGCACTGCCGCTGCCTCGGACAGACGCATCATGCGACCGGCTCCCCGAGCGCCTCGCGCACCACCGCCGCATCGCTGAAAGGATGCTTGACGCCCGCGATCTCCTGATACTGTTCATGACCCTTGCCTGCGACCAGCACGACGTCGCCCGGCACAGCGGAATCGATCGCGGCATGGATCGCACGGGTGCGGTTTTCGATGACGACGCACTGCCCGGTCACCCCGGCGAGCACATCGTCGATGATGGCCTGCGGGTCCTCGCCGCGCGGGTTGTCGCTGGTGAGCACGATTTCGTCTGCAAGCCGCGAGGCGATGCGACCCATGAGCGAGCGCTTACCCCGATCCCGTTCACCGCCGCAGCCGAAGACGCAGATGAGCCGGCCGCGCTGCGCTGCCGGTTTCCGCATACGCTTGCGCAACGGCACGGCCGTCGGCGCACTCGCCATGAGCTCGCGCAAGGTGCCGAGAATGTTCTCCAGCGCATCAGGCGTATGCGCGTAATCGACCACGACCAGCGGCCGCCTGTCGCCGCCATATCGTTCCGTGCGGCCCGCGACAGGCTTTACCTTGCCGCTTGCGCGCAGCGCCGCCTGGAGCGGCACCCCGCTCACGAGCACGACGCTCAGAACACCCAGCAGGTTGTAAGCGTTGAAACGCCCGATCAGCGGGCTTACCACCTTCCCCCCGCCCCACGGCGAAGCGATCTCGAAGCTCAGACCGCGCGAGCTCATGGTCAGATTGCGGCCGATCACGCGTGGAAGCCGGCGCCCTCTGAGCGCCGCCGGCACCGCTCTGCTGAAGCCATAACCGAGCACCGAGGCGCCGCGTTTGCCACCGTGCTCGACGAGACTGACGCCGAATGCGTCATCGATGTTGAGCACAGCCCATTTCAGTGTCGGCCAGCGAAACAGCAGCGCTTTGGCACTGCGATAAGCGCGCATCGTACCGTGGTAATCGAGGTGATCGCGCGTAAGGTTGGTGAACAGCGCCACGTCGAACTCGACCCCGGCGACGCGGCCCTGCACGAGGCCATGCGACGAAACCTCCATGCTCACCGCCCGCGTGCGTTGGCGAGTGTAGTCGCGCAATCGCGCTTGCAGCCAGACCGCGTCGGGCGTCGTGTTGCCGAGCGGCTCGAGCTTTCCAGGCCAGCCACTGCCGAGCGTGCCGATCACGCCGCAGCGTCGGCCGCCCCTCGTGAGCATCTCGGCGATCCAGTGACTGCACGAAGTCTTTCCGTTCGTGCCCGTCACGCCGACGGTCCACAGATGCGCGCTCGGTCGTCCGTAGACGCGGCTCGCGATCTCGCCGGCGCGATGCTTGAGATCGTCGACGGGTACGTTCTTCACCAACGCGTCGCGAGGCCAGCGAAATCCGTCGCGCTCCCACAGAACGGAGGCCGCGCCGCGTGCGAGCGCATCGGCAATGTATTTGCGACCGTCGCTCGCCTCGCCGGGATACGCCACGAATGTGTCCTCAGCGCTGACGAGCCTGCTGTCGCTCACGAGATGCGAGATGCCGAGCGCATCGATCGCCGTCCAGTCGATAGCGCTGGCGTGAGCGGTGCGAACCGCTGTCTTGGCCCTCGGTCGCTCGAGCGTCAGAGCGGCCATGCCTCTTCCTTGACCTCGGGTTCATTCGCCGGTGGCAGGACGACGTTGTTCACCGGTGCGTCCGGAGGGATGGACAGAAGCCGCAACGCGCCCGACATCACCTGGTTGAACACCGGTGCCGCGACGGCGCCCCCGTAATACTGCCCGGCGGAGGGCTCATCGATCATGACCGCCACGATGAGGCGAGGGTTCGAGGCCGGCGCGAGCCCGACAAACGACGAGACGTACTTGTTGATATAGGTTCGACCGTCGAGCTTGTGCGCCGTGCCGGTCTTCCCTCCGACGCGATAACCCGCAATCTGCGCCTTGGGCGCCGTGCCTCCGGGCTGCACCGCAAGTTCGAGCATCCGGCGCAGCGACCGCGCGGTTTCGGGTTTGAGCACGCGCGTGGTTTCGGTCGGTCCCTCGCGTTTCTGCAGCGTGAGCGGAACAAGCTGGCCGTCGTGAGCGAAGATCGTGTATGCACGCGCGAGCTGCAGCAATGAAACCGATATGCCGTGCCCATAGGACATCGTCGCCTGCTCGATCGGTTTCCACGTTCCATACGGGCGCACGCGGCCCGGTGCTTCGCCCGGAAACCCCGAGTCGGGCATCACGCCGAAGCCCACGTTCCGGAAGAGATGCCACATGGTCTGCGACGGCAGCGACAGTGCGATCTTGGCGGCGCCGATGTTCGAGGACTTCTGTATCACCTGCATTACGCTGAGTGCGCCGTAGGCGTGTGCATCGCGGATGGTGCGATTGCCGATCGTGAGCTGTCCCGGCGCCGTCTGGACAACAGTTTCCGGAGTGACAACGCCGGCTTCGAGTGCCGCCGCGATGGTGAACGGCTTCAGCGTCGAGCCCGGCTCGAACAGATCGGTGATGACGCGGTTACGCGTGCGACTCGGATCGAGCTTGACGCGGTTGTTGGGGTTGTAGGTCGGCACGTTCGCAAGCGCCAGCACTTCGCCGGTCTGAGCATCGAGCACGACGATGCCGCCGGCCTTGGCGCGCTGGTCCGTTACGGCCTTCTTCAGCTCCCGAAAGGCGAGATACTGCACACGGGCATCGATGGACAGCGTGAGCTTCGCGCCATGCTGGGGCTCGCGCACGCTCTCCACGTCTTCGATGATGTGGCCGCGCCGGTCCCTGATCACACGACGGCTTCCCGGCTTTCCTGTAAGCGTCGATTCGAACGCAAGCTCGAGCGCCTCCTGGCCGTGTTCGTCGATGTCCGTGAATCCGATCAGGTGCGCCATGACTTCGCCGGCCGGGTAGTAACGGCGGTATTCGCGCTGCAGGAAGATTCCGGGGATGTTGAGTGCAACGATCTTCGCCACCTCGTCCGGGGGAAGCTGCCGTTTGAGATAGACGAAGTCGCGTTTGGTTTCTCCGAGGCGCCGCTGCAGCTCGGCAGGCTCCATTGCGAGCAACCGCGCCAGCCTGATTTTGTCGTGTTCGCTGATCTCGACGTCGGCCGGACTCGCTGCGACCGACTCGACAGGTGTCGAGATCGCGAGCGGATCGTTGTTGCGGTCCACGATCATGCCGCGCGTGGCAGACAACGCGATCACCCGTGAGTAACGGGATTCGCCTTTCGCCTGCAGGAAGTCGTTGTGGAGGCCTTGCAGATACAGCGCACGCCCCCCCAGCACCGCAAACCAGGCGAGCAGGACGAGCAGCAGCACCCGTGAACGCCACGGCGGGAACTTCAGCGCAAGAGCCGGGCACGCCGCCGCATTCATCGTCTGGCCTGCTCCCATGAAGTCGAACCGACGACTTGCACGCGCGACAGCGGCGGGCTGCTCATGGCGAGATCACGGGAAGCAATCTTCTCGATGCGCGCGTGCATCGCCCACGTGCTTTGTTCGAGCTGAAGCTGTCCCCACTCCACCTCGAATTGCTTGGCGAGCTCTTGTTCCTTCTGCAGTTCGGTGTAAAGCTTGCGAGCGTGATGCTGCGACGTGACGAGCGCGAGCGCGCATATGAGGAGCAGGACGACCAGCAGGAAGTTGAGTCGTGTCATGCGGCGGCGAACGTCCTCTCGGCCACACGCATGATCGCGCTGCGCGCGCGCGGATTGCGGTCGACTTCGGCCGCGCTCGGCCGCCGTGCTTTTCCGACGGGGCGCAGCTTCGGTTCCGGCAGATCACGAGCGCGCACGGCGAGGCCCGGCGGCAGGGTGTCCGCGCGTGAGCTATCGCGTATGAAGCGCTTGACGATGCGATCTTCGAGTGAGTGGAAGCTGATCACGACGAGCCGTCCGCCACCTTCGAGCAGCGCGATGCACTGGGGCAGGACTAACGAGAGCTCCTCGAGCTCCTGATTGACGTGAATCCGTACAGCTTGAAACGTGCGCGTCGCCGGATCCTGACGTGGCTCGCGCGTGGGAACGGCTTCTGCCACGAGCGTGGCCAGTTGTCCTGTGGTGCGGAGGGGCCCTCCCTGTCTTGCCGCAACAATCGATGCTGCAATCTGTTTAGCAAACCGTTCTTCACCATAGGTTCTGATCACCTCCCGGATTTCGGATTCGCTGGCATTCGCCAGCCATTGCGCGGCGGTCTGCCCGGTCGTCGGGTCCATGCGCATATCGAGCGGCGCGTCGCGCCTGAAGCTGAAGCCGCGCTCTGCCTGTTCGAGCTGCGGCGACGAGACGCCGAGGTCCAGCAGGATCCCGTGCACGCGCGCAACGCCGACGCTGGAAAGTTGGCGGGCAAGCTCACCGAACCTGCCGCGCACGAGCGTGAGACGCGGATCGCGCAGGCTTTCGCCGGCAGCGATCGCCTGGGGGTCGCGATCGAGCGCGACCAGGCGTCCGCGCGGCCCGAGTCGGGCAAGCAGCACGCGGCTATGACCGCCACGCCCGAACGTACAATCCACGTAAACGCCGCATGGCTTGACGTTGAGGCAATCGATGGCCTCGTGCAGCAGGACAGTGTCGTGAGCGTGATCGGCAGTCACACCGAAAACCCAGTGAGCTCGGGCGGCAGTTCACCCGCGGTAAGCGGACGCATTTGCTCCCTTCGTTGCTCCCAGCCGTCCTTGCTCCAGAGCTCGAACTTCTTGCCTTGTCCGACCAGAACGACGGCCTTGTCCAACTGGGCGAATTCCCGCAGAGCGGGAGAGATCAGCACGCGCCCGGCCCCATCCATGTCCACGTCCGCCGCATATCCGATCAACTGTCGCTGCAAATCGCGGACACGGGGGTCGAGGTTCGAGACCCCCTCGAGCCGTTCCTGAATGAGCTCCCAATCGGGCAGCGGGTATACGAGGAGGCAGCGATCGGCATCTGCCGTGATGACCAGATGGCCGCCACAACGCTCGAGCAGCGCATCCCGGTGCTTCGCAGGGACCGCCAGGCGGCCCTTAACATCCAGATTTAACAGCGAAGTTCCGCGGAACACGCGCTCCCTCTCGCTTCAGGGACCGGCGGCGCCTCCTCCCACTTGGAAACGGCGCTTCTCCCACTTTCTACCACTTCTTCCCACTATATTGAAAGGGACGCAGGCGGTCAAGCGCTCCGGGAGCTTTTTTTCCAGCTATGACAACGACTTAAGATTGCACTCCGAGGTGGTACCTTAGACGAAAGCCGGCGCTCTCGATGGGCGTGTAACCATGAGCATAGGCCGGGTACTTAAAGTTAAGCGTTAAGTCTTGGACATGGATTTCCGAGGGGAATCAGCGACAAAGCGGTGGGTGAGTACTCACCCACCGCGCGCTCCGACCGACGCAGCACCGCTGCGTCACGAGCAAAAAAGAAGATGAAGCTGGCCGATAAGCCGGGTTCTGTCGTGGACAGCCATTCCTCTGGGACCTGAATCGCTTCAGGCCTCTAGCCACCTACCCGCGAGCTCGGCGGGTCGCGTCATCGCTCGCCTATTTGGTGTTGCTCCCGGTAGAGGTTGCCGCGTTTCACCCCTGGACGTCGGACAAGGGGGCGTTTCCGCCGCCTCGATGGCGCACCAGGACTCGTCTCTGTGGCCCTGTTCCTCGCCTTCGGCGACGCGGACTTTGCTGCCTCGCGGGAGCAAAACCGCAGCGTCTCGGCGGACGGGTGTTACCCGCTACCGTACCCTCTGGAGCCCGGACTTTCCTCTGCCCATGAGCCCGCGCGTTAACGCGGGTTTGCCATCCATGTGCAGCGGCTGCCTGGCCAGCTTCATCTGTATTCTACCGGCAAGGTCGAGAATGGTTCCCAGCCCCTCGCGTCAGGTTTAGAGTTGTGGCTTCGAGCCGGCATTCTGTCCGGCTGAAGGAGGGTTTCATGCTTATGCGGCGTAGGCTCTACTTCGTTCTTCCCGATATTCAAAGCGCGCGCGAGATGCTGAATGAGATGCTTCTCGCGAGAATCGAGTGCAAGCACATCCACTTTCTGGGTCAGCGGGGCACACTGCCCCCCGAGTTGCCCGAATGCAATGTGCTGCAAAAGACCGACGTCGTGCACGGCGCACAACTGGGCGTTGCGATCGGCGCCATAGTCGGCGCTGCGGCAGGCGCGTTACTCGTACTTTTCCCGCCCGAAGGCGTCACGCTGAAGCTCTTCACCGTGCTTGTGACCGCGCTCGGCGGCGCGTTTTTCGGCGCGTGGGCTTCCAGTCTGGTGGCCAGCTCGGTTCCGAACTCGCGCCTGAAGTCGTTCCAGTCGGAAATCGATCGGGGCAAGGTGCTGATGATGGTCGACGTCCCCATGCGGCGCGTTCAGGAGATCTGCGATCTCGTAACGAGCCGTCATCCGGAAGCGGCATCCAGAGGGTTCGAACCGACGATACCTGCGTTTCCGTAACGGCGTCACGGGCCGCAGGGCGGTGGGATACGAACGGAGGGAAACCCCACGGGTTTCCCTCGCCGCGGCAATAAACCCTCGCGGGCTACGCCCGCAGCCGCGGCACGGCGAACGAACAGAAGGAACCGAGGTTCCTCCCGTTACCCTCCTCCTTCGTTTATCGCTACCGCGATGGCCAAATGCGGCCGTTTGTTCGGCGCCTGAGTTTCTTATAGCGGTTCGCGGGGCTTCTGTAGCGCCTGCACGGCGCGGCTGAGAACGTCGAGGTTCCGTTCGCGTATGCCGAGCGCCGCAAGGTGCCGCAGCGTATTGAAAAGATAATCGGCGTTGGGACCGCGAGCGCCGTTGCCCTCGGCAATCGTGCGCGCGACTTCGGCCAGTTCCAGGCGCCCGCAATAACCTTCATGCGCCCGATCGGCGACGAATGTGAGCGCTTTGACACGCATGTTCTCCACCGCAAGCGGCACCACGCGCGGGTGGTAGACGAGGTCCGCCATTTCGCGTTCCCACAGGATCGTGAGGACGTTCGCAACCGCGCCCTCGGCAACGAGAAACGCCACGCCCCGGCAGCAGCCGCCACGATCCAGCCCGAGCACGAGTCCCGGACGATCGGGCGTGCCGCGATAGCGTTTCGAATAGATACAGAACGCGCGGTGGTAGCCATGCAGCATCGCCGGTGCGGAGCGTACGAATTCGAATTCCGGATTCCACATGAGCGACCCGTACGCAAACAACCACAGATCGCCCGGTGGCAGCGTGGGATCGCGGGGGCGGTGAGCAGCCGCCGACTCACCCGTTGCGCTCGCGGACACCGCCTCCGCCGCCGATCGCAGCAGACTCACTTAAACAATGCGCCAGGACACGGTCTCGCCTGCCCGGAAAGGCACGACGGTCTCGCCACCGAACGGCAGCTCGTCCGGAACGTGCATCGCCTTTTTTTCGAGTGTGATGCGATCGGTGTTATAGCGCAGGCCGTAAAAATCGGCCCCGTACCGATTCGCGAAATCCTCCAGGCGCTGCAGCGCACCGACATTCTCGAATGCCTCGGCGTAAAGTTCGATCGCCGCGTGCGCGGTGTAGATGCCGGCACACCCGCAGGACGCTTCCTTCGTATCGCGCGCGTGAGGCGCGCTGTCGGTGCCGAGGAAGAACTTCGGATTGCCACCGGTCGCGGCGGCGACGAGCGCCTCCCGGTGCACTTCGCGTTTCACGACCGGCAGGCAGTAGTGATGCGGCCGCACGCCTCCGGCAAAGAGCGCATTCCGGTTGAGCAGGAGATGATGCGCCGTGATCGTCGCGGCGATGTTCGGCGGCGCCGCCGCCACGAACTGCGCGGCTTCCCGCGTCGTGATGTGCTCCAGGACGATGCGCAGTGTCGGGAAGCGGCTGGCGAGGGGATCCAGCACGCGCTCGAGGAACACCCGTTCGCGGTCGAATATGTCCACCGCGGGGTCGGTCACTTCACCGTGGACGAGCAGCGGCATGCCGCACTCGCTCATCGCTTCGAATACCGGGTAGCAGCGCGCAAGGTCCGTGACGCCGGAGTCCGAGTTCGTGGTGGCGCCTGCCGGATAGTACTTGACGGCGTACACGGCACCGCTTGCGCGCGCTTTCGCGATCTCCTGCGGTTGCGTGTTGTCCGTCAGGTAGAGCGTCATCAACGGCTCGAAGCGCGCATCCCCGGGCAACGCGGCAACGATGCGATCGCGATACGCAAGCGCGGCTTCGGTCGTCGTGATCGGCGGCCGCAGATTCGGCATCACGATCGCGCGGGCAAAGCGTCGCGCTGTGTCCGCCAGCACGGCGCGCATGTGCTCGCCGTCACGCAGGTGCACGTGCCAATCGTCCGGCCGAATGAGTGTCAGACGCTCCATTGCCGCGAATTGCCGAGCAGGCGACTACAGAAGGCGCCGGGTCCGGGACGAACGTCGGCTCTTGTCACCCCGACAAGCCGGACCCGATCAGCGCGCAAGCTTAACATCGTTTGACTGGGCAACGGTTCTTCCGTCGCGTGCCGGATTGCGAGTGCGGCACGCTCCGAGACTAGCGCTCCGTGCGCCGCCGCTTTTCTTCGAGCGCAAGATCGTAGAGCTCGTTCTTGCGCGCGCCGGTAATCTTCGCCGCCAATGCCGCTGCCTGCTTCACCGGCAACTCTTCGAGCAGCACGGCCAGCGTCCGTCGCACGCGCTCGCCTTCCGCGTCCGGTCGAACAGCGCTGCCCTCGACGATGAGCACGAATTCGCCTCGGGTCCGATCGGCATGCGCAGACAGCCATGCGTGCGCTTCGGCAAGCCCGCACATGTGTATCGTCTCGAAGAGCTTCGTCAACTCGCGAGCAATGACGATGCGTCGCGCTGGACCGAGCACCGCGGCGAGTTCGCTCACGGTTTCCGCGACACGGTGCGGCGCCTCGTAGAAGACGAGCATGTACGGCGATGCCCTCAGCTCTTCCAGTACTTTGTGTCGCTCGCCCGCCTTTGCCGGCAGGAAACCATAGAACAGGAACTGTGGCCCCGGCAGACCGCTCGCCGACAGCGCCGCCGCTACTGCGTTGGGGCCCGGGATCGGCACCACCGGATGACCGGCTGCGCGCACGGCGGCGACGAGCCGTGCCCCGGGATCGGAAAACGCGGGCGTCCCGGCATCGGTCGTAAGCGCGATCGAGCGACCGGACTCGAGCATCTCGACCACGCGGGGTGCCGTGCGTTGTTCGTTGTGCTCGTGAAGCGCGAACACCTTTCTCGTGGCAATGCCGTAATGCGTGAGCAGCCTCGCGGTGATTCGGGTGTCTTCGGCCGCGATCGCGTCGACTTCCCTCAACACGTCCAGGGCGCGCAGCGTCACGTCCTTGAGATTACCGATGGGCGTTGCCACTACATATAATGTCGCTTTCGCCTCACGTTCGGTCTTGGCGTCCTCGACACAATGACCCGCCGCGCTCTCCATCGTCCCCGCTTCCCGCTTATCGCTCGACAGCTACTATACGGCGGCACTCACAGCGTCGAAAGCAGTTCGTGAACCGGCTGGGGGTTGCCGCCGAAGAACTCGCCGCGACGTTCCTGCAGAAGCACGGGCTCGAAATCATCGCGCGCAATTATCGCTGCCGACTCGGCGAAATCGATCTGGTCGCCGTCGAACGCGGCACCACGGTTTTCGTCGAGGTTCGACAGCGCTCCTCCTCGGCATTCGGAGGCGCCGCGGCCAGCATCACGGCGCGTAAACGAGCCCGGCTGATCAACGCGGCGCGCCACTATCTGTCACGGCAGAAAACGATGCCGGCGTGTCGCTTCGACGCGCTGCTCATCGAGGGTGCTCCACCACGCATTCAATGGGTCCGGAACGCGTTCGGAGCGTAATTGGTACAATACGCGCATGGATTTGATCAGCCGCATCAGCGAGAACTTCTCCGAAAGCGCTCACCTGAAGCTCCAGAGCATGGATGCGCTCGCGGGACCGATCGCGAAAGCAGCCGAGCGTATGGTCCAGTCCTTGAAGCGCGACGGCAAGATTCTGGCGTGTGGCAATGGTGGCTCCGCGGCCGACTCGCAGCACTTCTCTTCGGAGCTGCTGAACCGCTTCGAGATGGAACGTCCGTCTTTACCGGCGATCGCGCTCACGACGGATTCCTCGACGCTCACTTCCATCGCCAACGATTACGATTTCGAACAAGTGTTCTCGAAGCAGGTGCGCGGGCTTGGCCATGCGAACGACGTACTGCTCGCCATTACGACCAGCGGCAACTCGCGCAATCTCATCGCGGCGGTCGAAGCAGCTCATGAGGCCGGGATGAGCGTCGTTGCGCTGACAGGCCGCAACGGCGGGAGGCTGGCGGAAGTACTCGCGTCCGAGGACATTCACATTTGCGTGCCGGCGACCAGCACGGCGCGCATACAGGAAGTGCATCTGCTTACGCTGCATTGCATCTGCGACGCAATCGATTGTCTTCTCCTTGGAGTCCAGTAAATGCGTTATATCTTTACGTTTGCCGTGCTCGTCTCACTTGCGCTTCTCCAAGGCTGCGCCGCGGTCGCCATCGGCAGCGTGGCAGCCGGCGGGTACTTGATCGCGGAAGAACGGCGGCCCCCACCCGTCCTTGCCCAGGATCAGGACATCGAGTTCAACATTGCGAACACGATCCACGGCAAGTTCGTGGGCGCGCATGTGAACACGACTTCCTACAACCGCATGGTGCTGCTCACCGGAGAAGTGGCGGACGAGCAGGTTAAAGCGGACGTGGAAAAGGTCGCGCGCAGCAACAAAGACGTGCGCGGCGTGTATAACGAGATCAAGATCGCTCCTATTACGCCGCTTTCCGAGCGCAGTAACGACACACTGATCACCAGCAAGGTCAAGTCGCGCTTCGTGGATGCAGGCAAGTTCAATGCGATCCACGTGAAGGTCGTGACCGAGGCCAAGACCGTCTACCTGATGGGTCTCGTCAATCGCAAGGAGGCGGACGATGCCACCGCGCTCGCTCGCACCACGGCGGGCGTGCAGCGCGTCGTCCGTGTATTCGAGATCCAGGAACCTAAGGAAGCACAGGTCAACCAGGACAAGCAGTAGCCGCGCGAGAAGCGCTGCAAATGACTGCCGGGGATCGCACGTCAGCCACGGCGCCTGATTTCGAGTCGAAGATCTGCAGTCCGGCGGAACTGCCGGCCCGCGTCGCCGCACTCGCGCGGCCGCTCGTCTTTACGAACGGCGTCTTCGACATCCTGCATCGCGGGCACGTAACGTATCTCGCGCGCGCACGCGCGCTTGGCGCGACGCTCATGGTCGCCGTCAACGCGGACGAATCCGTGCGGCGCCTCGGCAAGGGAACCGACCGTCCCCTGAACGCGCTCGAGGACCGCATGGCGGTGCTCGCTGCGCTGGAGGCGATATCGCTCGTCACGTTTTTCGACGAAGACACGCCGCTCGCCACGATTCTCAGGGTGAGGCCGGACGTGCTCGTCAAGGGCGGCGACTGGCGGATTCCCGAGATCGTGGGCGCCGCCGAGGTCAGATCGTGGGGCGGCACCGTGCATTCGATAGCATTCGAGCACGAGCGCTCCACGACGGCCCTTCTGGGGAGGATTCGCGGCTGAGCGGAGCGCGATTTCGACCGCTGGCATCCGGCGCGGCGGAGCACTCAGCGTTGCGCTTTGCCGGCCTTTGCCGCGTCTTCGACCTGCCCACCGCCGCGCGTCGCCGCATCCAGCAACTTCATGCGTTCCGGCCGGATCTGAACCTCTTCGATGCGCGTCCGAGCCACAGTGTGCGGATCGCTCCTGAACACGATATACGCCAACGCAAACACATTCGCGATCAGCAACACGAAGAACACCACGCGCAGGCGCGTAACGCTGCGTTCAGTCATGGGCGAGACCGATCCGTAACACGCCTTCGAGAACCAGATTGTCAACCAGGCGTATCTGACCTTTCAGCTGCCCGACCAGACGCTGCGCGTCGCCGCCTGACACGAGCACCACCGGGTCATCTTCCCCCGTCTGTCGCATATAACTCACCATTCGCTCCACCGCGCCGACCATCGCGTTGGTCGCGCCGCTGACAATTGCATCCCCGGTATTGTCGGGGAAAAAGGCAAACGACCCGGCCTGAAGCGCAAGTTGCGCTGTGTTGCGCGTCAATGCCTGCCGCATGAGCTCGAATCCGGCGACGATGAATCCTCCCAGGAAGATGAAGTCCGCGGAGAGTGCGTCCACCGTCATCGTCGTGCCGGCGTTGACCACGATACAGGCCGCGCCTGCAAGCTCGCGCGCAGCGATCAACGCGGCCCAGCGATCAGCGCCAAGCTGGGTGGGACAGGCATAGCCGCTGCGCACGCCGCACTGCTCGGCGCGCGCGCTCACCCATAGGGGCTCTGCACCGAGCACCTGCCGGATGCGTTCGGCCACCGTCTCACCGGCCACGTTCGCCGCGACAATCCGATCGACGCTGCCGGCCTGAGCAGAAACTTCCGCGAGGCGCGCGGTCTCTGTCGTAGCCAGCGCGCCCTGCGCAAGCCAGTCGCTCTCCGCGTGGACACCCCATTTGATGCGGGTATTGCCGGCGTCGAGGACCAGCAGTTTCAGATGGGCCTCCGCGCGGGTTTGTCTCGTGCCTGCAGCTCCGCACTGCCGCTTCGGCGCACCTGGACCTCTGCGCTGTGTACATGCCGGATAGCGCCGCCCGTCTCCACGAGCAATGCCCCGTCGTCGGCGACCCCGCGCGCGATGCCCTGCTCGGTGAATCCCGAAGGAAGCCTGATCACAACGTGCTCGTCCTGATAGGCATGCGTGCGCGTCCACTCCGATCTCAGCGCTGCAAAGCCGCGTTCGGTAAACACATCCAGTACGACGGCAAGCTCGGCGAGGACCGTTCCGAGCACCCTGCTCCGGTCCGGGACTGTATCGCACAACGTGGAGAGATCGGCCGCTGGCTGTCCGATCTTGGCGCGCGTGGCCGGCGAGAGACTTACGTTCAGGCCGATTCCGATCACGACCGTGCTCGGACCCAGCGCATCGCCCTGCATTTCGATGAGAATGCCGGCGAGCTTCGCCCCGTTCGCGAGTACGTCGTTCGGCCACTTGAGCTCGACGTTTGTCACACCGAGCTTCGCCAGCGCGCGCACGAGCGCGACCGCGACGGCAAGGCTCAACCCGGCGAGTGCGCTGGCGCCCTGATCGAAGCGCCAGAGCACCGAAAAGGTGAGCGCGCCTGCTAGTTCCGACTGCCACACGCGGCCCATTCTTCCGCGTCCGCCAAGCTGCAGTTCGCAAGCAAGCACGGTTCCGCTCGGTGCACCCGCAGCCGCACGCTGCATGAGACGCGTGTTGGTCGAATCGATCACGTCGCAGATTTCGACTTGGAACCGAGCCGCATGCGCACCTGCATGGGAGAGGATGGCTGCGCGATCGAGCATCGAGACGGGAGCGGCAAGCCGATAGCCGCGGCCACGCACGCGATAGATTGCGAGGCCCGTGCTCTCCAGTTCGCGCACGCTGTTCCAGACGGTGCCGCGCGTTACGCCCAGCGTCTGCGCGAGTTGGGTGCCGGAGTGAAAAGCGCCGTCCGCCAAGGCACGCAGCACCACGAACGAAACCGTGTTCATGACGCCGGATAGAATAGCCGAAACGCCAATCGTCCTGCATGGAGGAGCCGTGATCTACCTGCGCTGGAGGGGATTTCTTGCGACCGCCGTGGCGGTCTCCGGCAGTGTGCTTCTCGGGTGGGTATGCGGCCCGGTGTCCGCGCAGGGCAAGTATCCGGCGCGCCCGATCCGTGTCGTCGTGCCCTACACCCCCGGCGGCATCACGGACGTCGCAACGCGCATGGTCATGCAGGAAGTCGCCAAGCCACTCGGGCAGAACATCATCGTGGACAACCGCCCGGGCGCGAACAGCATCGTCGGCGCCGAGATCGTCGCGAAGTCGATCCCGGACGGCTACACGCTCGCTTCGGTGATCGCCGCGCATGCGGCAAACCAGACGCTGTACCCCAAGCTGCCTTACGACGCGATCAAGAGCTTCGCCCCCGTTTCGCTGCTCGTCACTGCACCTCTGATCGTTTGTGTGACCAACTCGCTTCCGGTGAAGACGCCCAAAGAGCTCATCGACCTCGCCAAGGCAAAGCCGGGCGAGCTCACGTTCGCGTCGAGCGGCGTCGGCGCGGCCGCTCACCTGACGACCGAACTGCTGATGCTGACGACCGGCATCAGAATGGTCCACGTACCTTACAAGGGCACGCAACCCGCGCTGCTCGATCTGACGGGTGGTCAGGTGGCGATGATGATGGATACGCCCGGCTCGATGCTTCCGCATGCGCGCGCCGGCAAGATCCGCGCGCTTGCAATGGCATCCGAAAAACGCGTCGCAATCGCGCCGGAGCTCCCGACGCTCATCGAATCCGGCATCAGCGTCGTTGGCGGCACATGGGTGGGGATTCTCGCGCCGGCCGGCACGCCGCGTGATGCCGTGGCCGTGTTGAGCAAGGAAATGCAAGTCGCCGTGCATAAACCGGAGTTGCGGGAACGCTTCATGGCGCTCGGTATCGACCCGGCCGGAACGACCCCGGAGGCGTTCACGCAGTTTCTGCGCGAAGAGGTCGCGAAATGGGGCAAGGTCATCAAGGCTGCTAACGTGAAGATCGAGTCGTAAGGAACCCGAGTGGCGAAACAGCCTCAGATTCTCGCAATTGGCGGCATGGCATTGCCGGCAGAATTGGACAACCTGCGTCTCGTCAACTATTTTCTCGAGCTCACAGGACGCAGAAAACCGAAAGTGCTGTATATCGGCACGGCGACGGGCGATGCGGAAGCCGGGCGCCTGCGCTTTTACGCGGGCTTCAGCCAGTTCGATTGCAAGCCTGCACACCTCGCGTTTTTCGCGCGCACACCGCGTGATCTCGAATCGCTGATCCTCGAACAGGATGCCATCTTCGTTGGCGGCGGCAACACGCGCAGCATGCTTGCGGTGTGGCGCGACTGGGGCCTTGATCGCTATCTGCGCAACGCATGGGAACGCGGCGTCGTGCTCGGTGGCGGAAGCGCAGGATCGATCTGCTGGTTCGAGCAGGGTGTGACGGACTCGATCGCGGGTTCGCTCACCGTGCTCGGCTGCCTCGGATTCCTCGCCGGCAGCAATTGCCCCCATTTCGACAGCGAACCGGAGCGCCGTCCAGGCTATCGCAAGATGGTCGCGACAGGGAAAATCGCGGATGGGCTCGCGGCAGACGACGGCGTCGCCCTGCACTTCGTCGGCGATCGCCTGGCCAACGTCGTGTCGAGCCGGCCACGCGCCCGCGGCTACCGCCTTACACGCGTCGGAAGACGCGTGATCGAACGGCGCTTACCGACCCGGTATCTGGGATAGTCGCGCCGCTCGCCTGAAAGGCTCGGGCCTCGGCGCTCACGAACAGAGAGAAACCCACGGTTTCCCTCCGTAACCTTCCTTCCCTCGATGACAGTCGCGCCGCTCGCCTGAAAGGCTCGGGCCTCGGCGCTCACGAACAGAGAGAAACCCACGGTTTCCCTCCGTAACCTTCCTTCCCTCGACGACAGTCGCGCCGCTCGCCTGAAGGGTCGGACGTCGCGCTCGTATCAGCTGCCGGAGTTCGTCTCTGCGATCGCCTTGGGCTTATAGTAATCCGGCCATCGCTCCAGCACCGCAGGCGAGTCCTCCGCATACACGTGGCACTGGCCGAGCTGATAAGGTCTGCGCTTCACGTCCTTTTTCGCGTTGTGGGCCTCGCGTGCGCGGCCCGTCGACTGAAATGCCGTCGTGCCGAGCGGCCCGAGCAGTTCCACCAGGTGCGTGCAGCCGTGGGTGCCGCCCAGCCGCTCACGGATTTCGCGTCGCCAGCCCGGTCCGATTTTCACGCCGATGAGCCTCTTGAAATTCGGCGCGATGTCGCCGCAAACGGAATACGGTCCCTGTTCCGTGATCGCCTCGGCATCGTGAATGATCATGTCGAGATCGATCGTGACCCGCAGCCGCATGTGGTGAATGGGCTCGCCAGGCTGCCGCACGTTGGCGCGGCCATGAACAAAGGTCTTGGTGTCCATGAGCTGCGCTTCGATGTCCCACAAACCGTCTGCGCGCTCGTAACCGTTGCATTCGATCTTGCGGGTGTGAATGAGCTTGCGCGCAGCGGGGGCGGATAACGGCATGTTCAGTTCCAATCAAGCAGCGCGAGCAGCAAGCGCTCGCGCCACGCGCGAGTTGGTGGGTCTGCCCAGTTCGCGGCAGATGAAGTCGCCGGCTGCGATCAGCTTGTCCATATCGACGCCGGTTTCGATCCCGAGCCCGTTCAGCATGAACAACACGTCTTCGGTCGCCACGTTGCCCGTGGCACCTTTCGCGTACGGGCAGCCGCCCAGGCCGGAAACCGAGCTGTCGAACGTGGCAACGCCGCACTCGAGCGCGGCATACACGTTCGCGACTGCCTGCCCATACGTATCGTGGAAATGGCCCGCGAGCCGCGCAACGGGAATGTGCTTCGCCACGGCTTCGACAACCCTGCGCGTGCTGGCGACCGTTCCGGTGCCGATAGTATCCGCGAGCGCGATTTCATAACAGCCCATCTCATCGAGCTCGCGTGCAACGCGCACCACGCCTTCGGGCCTGACCTCGCCTTCGTAAGGACACCCGAAGCACACCGAGATCACACCGCGCACCTTCAACCCTCGTGCGAGCGCCTCGGCCGACACTTCGGAAAATCGTGAAAGTCCTTCTTCGATCGAGCAGTTCGTATTGCGTCTGGAGAACGTTTCGGACGCGGCGCCGAACACCACGACCTCATCAACGCCGGCGGCGATCGCACTGTCGAGTCCCCTGCGATTCGGAACGAGCACCGGATAGCCGACACCGGGTTTGCGCCGCAGGGCGCTCATGACGCGCACGTTGTCGGCCATCTGCGGAACCCATTTCGGCGAGACGAAAGCCGTCGCCTCGATCACCGGCAATCCGGCCTCGCCCAACCGGTCGATCAGCTCGAGCTTGACCGCCGTGGGAACCGGCTGGGGCTCGTTCTGCAGGCCATCGCGCGGTCCCACTTCGACGATCTTTACGCGGGTTGGAACACTCATCGGACAACTCGCTTGCGTCCTTTGCTCGGCTGTTTGCGTTCCTTGACAGGCGGTGCAAGCCATGCGGCCTGGCGCTTCTCGAGAAATGCGGAGAGACCTTCCTGTGCTTCCTCGGTAGCACGGATATCGGCAATACGCCGCGACGTTTCCTCGATTACGTTCTCGTCGATCGGTGCGTGAGCGGCCATGGCGATCAAGTCCTTGACCGCTGCGATCGCCTTCGGACCGCTCGAGTAGAGGTGCCTCAGCATCACACCGACGCGCGCATTCAGTTCCGCGTCTTCGACGATGTCGTGGATGAAACCGATGCGGTACGCCTCCGCCGCGTCGAACTCCTCGCCCGTGACCATGTAACGACGGGCCATGCGTTCCCCGATCGCGGCGATGACGTACGGGCTGATCATGGCCGGAACGATGCCGAGCTTGACCTCCGACAAGCGAAACGTGGCCGTTCGTGCTGCGATCGCAATGTCGCACGCAGCCACGAGCCCGCACCCGCCGCCTCTCACCGCCCCGCGAATGCAGGCGATCGTCGGCTTATTTACTACGTGCAGCGTATGGAGCATGCGTGCAGTCTGCAGCGCGGACTCGTAGTTCTGCTTCCTGCTGAACTTCGCGCTCTGCTTCATGTGCGAGATATCCGCACCCGCGCTGAAGCTCGGTCCCGCGCCGACCAGCACGACCGCACGCACACGCGCGTCTTCGCCCAGTAGCTGCAGCGCGTGCGTCAGCGCTTCCACCATTTCCGGATCGAACGCGTTGTGCACGTCCGGCCGGTTGAGCATTACGGTCGCGTTGCCGTCGTCGTCGATACGGGTGAGAACCTTATCGGTCATCCAAACGTCCTTGCCATACTCTTCACATCCGGAATACGCCGAACCGGGTCGGTTCCACGGGCGCACACGCAGCCGTGGCGAGGCCGAACGCAAGGGCCGAACGCGTGGCCAGAGGGTCGATGATGCCGTCGTCCCACAGGCGTGCCGTAGCATAGTACGCGCTCGATTGTCGTTCATATTGCTCGAGAAGCGGCGCCTTGTATGCGGCTTCGTCTTCCGCGGACCACGTCCGGTCGTTTTTCTCGAGCTGTTCCCGTTTAACCTGCGCCAGCACGTTGGCAGCCTGCTCACCGCCCATGACCGCAATGCGAGCGTTCGGCCATGTCCAGAGGAAGCGAGGACCGAAAGCACGCCCGCACATACCGTAATTTCCAGCGCCGAAGCTGCCGCCGATGATAACTGTGAGCTTCGGGACGCGCGCGCACGTAACTGCCATCACCATCTTCGCGCCATCCTTGGCGATTCCGCCTGCTTCGTACTTGCGGCCGACCATGAAACCCGTGATGTTCTGCAGGAAGACGAGCGGAACCTCGCGCTGGCAGCAGAGCTCGATGAAGTGCGTGCCTTTGAGCGCCGACTCGGAGAACAGGATCCCGTTGTTCGCGATGATACCGACGGGATGCCCTTCGATGCGCGCGAACCCGCAGACGAGCGTTGGCCCGTAGCGCGCCTTGAACTCGTCTAGCTCGCTCCCGTCCGCGATGCGCGCAATGATTTCACGCACGTCGAACGGCGTGCGCGTGCTCTGCGGCATGACGCCGTAAATCTCCTCCGGATCGTAAAGCGGCGCGGCACTCGCGTTCGCGCCGCCTCCGCGCTGCGGCGACTTGCCCACATGCGACACGATACGGCGCACCAATTCCAATGCGTGCCGATCATCATCCGCGAGATGATCGGCCACACCGGACGTACGCGTGTGCACGTCCGCACCACCCAGCTCTTCGGCGCTGACGACCTCGCCTGTTGCGGCTTTCACGAGCGGTGGGCCTGCGAGGAAGATCGTGCCCTGATTGCGCACGATCACCGTCTCGTCGGACATCGCGGGCACGTATGCGCCTCCGGCCGTGCACGAGCCCATGACGCATGCAATCTGCGCTACACCGGCGGCCGACATGTTCGCCTGGTTGAAGAAGATGCGGCCGAAATGGTCGCGATCGGGGAACACCGCATCCTGGCTTGGCAGATGCGCGCCGCCGGAATCGACGAGATAGATGCACGGCAAACGATTCTCGAGCGCGATCTCCTGCGCCCGAAGATGTTTCTTTACCGTCAGCGGAAAGTAAGTGCCGCCTTTGACCGTCGCATCGTTGGCGATGATCATGCAGCGCTCGCCGGAAATCATCCCGATCCCCGTGATCAAGCCGGCGGCGGGCACCGGTTCGTCGTAAGTCTGCCACGCGGCGAGCGGCGAGAGCTCGAAAAATGACGTGTTCGGGTCCAGCAGTCCGGCAACACGTTCCCGCGGCAGCAGCTTGCCGCGTGAGCGGTGCCGCTCGCGCGCGGCGCTTTCGCCGCCTTCACGTACCTGTGCGAGCCGCGCCTCGAGCTCCGCGACTCGCCCACGCATCGCATCTGCGGCGCCTCTGAATTCGGGCGTCGCCGGCTTGAGTCTGGATCGGATGACCGTCATTCTCGGATGAGCCGGCGCGGGTCGACCGCATGCCGCGCCGTTCGCTCCTCCACGCCTTCACTCATTCACTTGCGCAAGCGCTTTCTCGTACATCATCAGCATCGCGTCATCGAAGCACGCGAAGGTGATCCTTTCGATTTCAGCATGCCGCTCGAGTCCTGCCGTGCATTCGCGCACGGCAATGCGCACGGCGTCTTCCCAGGGATAGCCGTAGACGCCGCAACTGATCGCCGGAAACGCGATCGTTCGCACACTGTGACTCGCTGCGAGCGCCAGGCTTGCTCGATAGCACGACGCCAGCAAATCGGGCTCACCGTGTTTCCCGTCGCGATAGACCGGCCCCACAGTGTGAATTACGTGGCGTGCAGGAAGCCGGTAGCCCTTCGTGATACGCGCCTCGCCCGTCGGACAGCCGCCGAGCGTGCGGCATTCCGCGAGCAGCTCGGGGCCCGCTGCGCGATGTATCGCACCATCGACGCCGCCGCCGCCCAAGAGCGTCTTGTTCGCGGCGTTGACGATTGCGTCGACGTCCAGCTTGACGATATTCGCCTGGATCGCAACGAGCAGGGTCACCGTCTCCGACCCCGGACTTACCAGCCGCCCGTTGCAAGCCAGCGCTCGACCTGATCGAGCCGGTCGGCGCCCCAGAAGGGCTCACCATCGACCACGATGTAGGGCGAACCGAAAACGCCAAGCGAGACCGCGGCGTCCACTTCGCGGCGCACGCGCTCCTTCACCGCTGTGTCGTTGAGCGCATGCGTCATCTCGTCCTTATCGACACCCGCATGTCCCGCAATGTCGATCGTGTTCTCGGTAGTCGAAATGTCCACGTCGTCCGCAAAGTACGCGACATACAACGCGAGGGCCAGCCGCTTCGCGAGCGCCGGGTCTTTGTTGTAGAGGTGGTAGAACGCGCGCGCCGGCGCGGTCGTCGGGATCGGAAACTTGGACGGCAGCTTGAAAGGCACGTTGAAGAGCCGCGCGGTGCGTTCGAGGTCGCGCTTCATGTAGTCGTTCTTGAGCGGGATCTCGGAGAGCGGCTTCATGCCGGTCGTTTTGAAGACGGCGCCGAGGAGGATCGGGCGCCACGTCACGGTGCGGCCGTGCCGCGACGCGATGTCCTCGATCCTCGCGGAAGCGAAGTAGCCGTAGGGTGACGAGAAGTCGAAGTAGAAATCGATCGGGTTTGCCATCGTTGCTCCTTGTGGTTTTATGTCAACCGTTCCACTGCAATCGCAGTCGCTTCGCCACCGCCGATACAGAGCGCGGCAATGCCGCGCTTCAGTCCGTTCCGTTCGAGTGCGTGCAGGAGCGTGACCATGATGCGCGCCCCCGACGCGCCGAGCGGATGTCCCAAGGCGCATGCACCGCCGTTCACGTTCACCCGATCACGCGCGAGATTGAGGTCGTCGATCGCCGCCATGGCAACGACAGCGAACGCTTCGTTGATTTCGAAGAGATCGACCGCGCCCACGTCCCAGCCCGTTTTATCGAGGAGCTTCCGTACAGCGCCGACGGGAGCCGTCGTGAACCAGGCCGGCGCCTGCGAGTGCGTTGCGTGCGCGACGATGCGCGCCAGCGGCCGGATGCCCCGCCGCTCCGCCTCGGACTCGCTCATGACGACCATGGCAGCCGCGCCATCGGAGATCGAGCTCGAATTGGCGGCGGTCACCGTTCCGTCCTTGCGAAACGCCGGCTTCAGCTGCGGAATGCGCTCGAGGTTCGCCTTGAGCGGCTGCTCGTCGTCTTTGACGGTCACCTTCGCCCCTGCGAACGGGACGATCTCCTTCGCAAAACGCCCGGAGCGGATTGCATCCTGCGCGCGCGTCAGCGAGTCGATCGCGTAGCGGTCCTGCGCCTCGCGCGTGTAGCCGTACTTCGCAGCCGTTGCCTCGGCGTACGTGCCCATGAGCCGCCCGGGATCGTATGCGTCTTCGAGCCCGTCGAGAAACATGTGGTCCTTCACTTCGCCGTGCCCCAGCCGCAACCCGGTGCGCGCTTTCGGGAGGAGATAAGGCGCGTTGGACATGCTCTCCATTCCGCCTGCGACCATGATCCGGTTGGTGCCGAGCGCGATGAGGTCGGCAGCGAACATCGCTGCTTTCATTCCCGAACCGCACACTTTGTTGATGGTCGTGCAGCCGGTGCTATCAGGAACGCCGGCACCGAGTGCGGCCTGACGCGCAGGCGCCTGTCCGAGCCCCGCGGGCAGGACGTTGCCCATGATCACTTCGTCGATGTCGGCAGGTGCGATACCCGCCCGCTCCACAGCAGCGCGAATCGTCGCTGCGCCGAGGGCAGTCGCAGGCACATCCTTCAGCGCCCCCTGAAAGCCGCCCATCGGTGTCCGGGCCGCTGATGCGATCACGACAGCATCGGATGACATGACGGGCTCCAAGAAGTGGTCGGGTTCAACACTGAAGCGTCGGACACCAACAAAAGTCGTATGCCCGTCAGCCGGTTTCTTCGAACAGTTCGCGGCCGATCAGCCAGCGCCGGATTTCGGACGTCCCAGCCCCGATTTCGTAGAGCTTGGCATCGCGAAGCAGACGTCCGGTGGGACTCTCGTTCACATAACCCATCCCGCCGAGCGCCTGTATTGCTTCGAGCGCCATGCCGGTCGCCCGCTCGGCCGCATAGAGTATCGCACCGGCCGAATCCTTGCGGGCGACATGCCCGCGGTCGCAGGCGCGAGCAACTGCATAGACGTAAGCGCGGCTCGCTGAAAGGGTCACATACATGTCCGCGAGCTTACCCTGCATGAGCTGGAACGATCCGATCGGCGCGTCGAACTGACGTCGCTCGTGCACATACGGAAGCACCGCGTCGAGACACGCCTGCATGATCCCGAGCGGCCCGCCTGCCAGCACCGCGCGCTCGTAATCGAGCCCGCTCATGAGCACGTTAACGCCTTTGCCTTCTCCGCCCAGCACGTTTTCGGCCGGAACCTCGCATTCGTCGAAGACCAGTTCGCATGTGTTCGAGCCGCGCATGCCGAGTTTGTCCAGCTTACGGGAGGTCGAGAAGCCCGGATAGCCGCGCTCGACCAGAAACGCGGTAATGCCGCGCGGGCCGGCCTGCGGCTCCGTTTTCGCATAAACGACGAGCACGTCGGCATCCGGCCCGTTGGTGATCCACATCTTGGTGCCGTTCAGGACATAGCAGTCGCCCCTGCTGTCCGCCCGCAGACGCATGCCGACGACGTCCGAGCCCGCTCCGGCTTCGCTCATCGCCAGCGCGCCGACGTGCTCACCACTGACGAGCCGCGGAAGGTAGCGGTGCTTCTGGTCGGGGGTCGCGTGACGTCGGATCTGGTTGACGCACAGGTTCGAATGCGCGCCATACGAAAGCCCGACGGCGGCCGACGCGCGGCTGATCTCCTCCATCGCGACAACGTGAGCGAGATAGCCCATGCCGGCGCCGCCCCACTCCTCCTCCACTGTGATGCCGAGGAGCCCAAGTTCGCCCAGCCGCCGCCACAGGTCGTGCGGGAAGTCGTTGGAGCGATCGATTTCTGCTGCGCGCGGCGCGATTTCGGCCGCGGCAAAGTTGCTCACGGTCTCCCGCAGGATATCGATCGATTCGCCGAGCTCGAAGTCCAGGCCAGGAACGCTGCTCATGTCACAGGCTTGACGTGAACGTAAGGGTCAGGCCGCTTGCACCGTCGCGGCACGCTGGGTCAGGAGGCGCCGGCATTGTGCAGTGAAAAACTCAACCTCCTGCAGCATCGCGGCAATATCCTCCCTCTGCTGCTCGAGCATCGCCCGGCGTTTCTCGAGTTTGTCGAGAAACACCTCCAACTGCTGACGCTCGTCGCTCGCCATATCGTAGAGGTCGAATAACTCCTTGATTTCCTGCAGGGTAAAGCCAAGCCGCTTACCGCGCAGGGCAAGCCGCAGGCGGACCCGGTCACGCCGGCTGAAGACGCGTACGTGGCCGTTTCTCATCGGCGTCAGCAGGCCTTCCTGCTCGTAATGCCGGATCGTGCGTGTCGTCACTGCGAACTCGCGCGCGAGCTCGCCGATGCTGTAGGTGTCGCTCATTGTGCCGTGCAATATACTTGGGTAGAATTCTGGCGGGCTATGATCATAGGCTTGCCTTTACGTTAACGTCAATGGGCGAGCGGAAACGGTGGAAGGAAGCGGACATGGGAACCGAGCGAGAACAAGAAAATCTGGAAAAGTTCGACGCGGCGCAGCTCGCACGGCTCTATGCCGATATCGCGCAGAAGAGCGCAGCGCTCATCACGCGCGTTCTCTCCAATCGCCAAGATGGTGCGATACGTCCCGTTGCCGACGAGCTCGGCGTCGCCAAGGCATTTATGGAAGCGTGGTCGCACATGCTTGCCAACCCGTTTCGCCTGGCCGAAGCGCAGGTGAAGCTGTGGCAGGACTACTGGTCGCTGTGGCAGAACTCATGGCTGCGGCTTCTGGGCAAGGAAACGCAACCCGTCGCCCAGGCCCTGTCGGGGGATCGCCGCTTCAAGCACGAGGCGTGGCAGAACAACTTTCTCTACGACTACATCAAGCAGTCGTATCTCATCGCCGCGAAGCACTTGCACGAGTCGCTCGCGGGCGTGCAGGGCCTCGACGCGCACACGGCGAAGAAGGTCGACTTCTACACGCGCCAGTACATCGACGCGCTATCGCCATCGAATTTCGTGATGACGAATCCGGAGGTCATGAAGGAGACGCTCGCAAGCGGCGGCCAGAACCTCATCCGCGGCTTCGCGAACCTGCTCGAGGATCTGACGCGCGGCAACGGCTCTCAAGTGCGTCTGAAGATGACCGACGACCGCGCCTTCAAGCTCGGCGGAAACATCGCGGTCACGCCGGGCAAGGTCGTGTACCAGAACGATCTCATGCAGCTCATTCAGTACACGCCGGCGACGGAAACCGTCTACAAACAGCCGCTGCTCATCGTCCCGCCGTGGATCAATAAGTACTACATCCTCGATCTGCGCGAGAAGAACTCCTTCGTGAAATGGGCCGTCGAGCAGGGCCATACCGTGTTCATCATCTCGTGGGTGAATCCGGACGAGCGCTTCGCGGCAAAGACGTTCGAGGACTATCTGAACGAAGGCCCGCTCGCGGCGCTGAAAGCAGTCGAGAAGGCCACGGGTGAGCGGGAAGTCAACCTGATCGGCTTCTGCCTCGGAGGAACGCTCCTCGCGACGGCGCTCGCGTATCTCGCGGCCAAGGGCGAGAAACGGGTTGCGAGCGCGACCTTTTTCGCAACGCTCCTGGATTTCGCACGGCCGGGCGAGCTCGAGGTGTTCGTCGACGCGCCGCAGGTCGAGGCGCTCGAACGCCGTATGGAGGAACGCGGCTATCTCGAAGGCTCCGAGATGGCGACCACGTTCAACATGCTGCGCGCCAATGACCTCATCTGGTCTTTCGTGGTGAACAATTATCTGCTCGGCCGCGATCCGTTCCCCTTCGACCTGCTGTACTGGAACTCGGATTCGACGCGCATGCCGGCCGCGATGCACAGCTACTATCTGCGCAAGATGTATCTCGGGAATCTGCTGCGCGAGCCCGGCGGTCTCAACCTGAACAAGACGGCAATCGATCTCGGCCGCGTCGAAGCGCCGGTGTATTTCATCTCGACGATCGAAGACCACATCGCGCCGTGGAAATCCTGCTACTCCGGCGCCCGTCTCTTCAACTCGCCCGTCCGCTTCGTCCTTGGTGGGTCCGGTCATATCGCCGGCATCATCAATCCGCCCTCGGCGAACAAGTATGGCTACTGGACGAACGAGACCCTGTCGCAAACGCCCGAAGCCTGGTTCGAGGCCGCCACGCAGCACCCCGGCTCTTGGTGGACCGACTGGGAGACGTGGATCGAGAAAACCGCCGGCGAACGCATACCGGCACGCGTTCCCGGCGACGGCAAGCTCAAGGTTCTGGAGGAGGCGCCCGGCAGTTACGTCATGATGCGCGGGGAGCGCGCGGCGGCAGCGACCGGTCCGAAGAAAACGTCCTGACCCATCATATTTCCTAATCAAACGTCGAGTGATGCCGTTATAACCTTGACGGCGCTACGCCTGCGGGCAGAAATAGCGCGGCAAGTCGAGAAGCGGGATTTCGCGGGCACGGCACCGCGGTTCATGAAATAGAAGGCTGTCGAATGCCGGTTCGAACAGCCTTGGCTCCAGTCGGGGAAAAGATCGTGAAGCTCTGGAAGTGGCACACCATGGTTTTCCGCTGCCCATGCTGCGGGAAACACGCCGACTACGCCGCGCAAATCATCGAAGGTCCGCAGCGTGGCACGCCGTGGGATCCCACTTATCACTGTGAGCAGTGCAAAAAGACGGTGCGCGCGCGCGACAAGTGGCTCTTCGGCGGCGTTTTCGGACCGCTCATGGCGATGGTTGGCACGTTCGCGCTCCAGGCGCTGCCCCCCGGCTGGCACATGGCCCCTGCGGCCGCGTTCGCTTTCGCGGTGGTGTGCTGCGCGATCATCGGTTATCCATTGAGCCGCACGCTGTCGCGTCATCTGGTGTACTGGGAACCTGTCAATCCGGCTACGCTCAGGCAAGCCCGGGTGCGTCCTCTGCGGGAAGAGGACAAGTAGGCAGCTACCGCTGCTTTCCCTCGCCTGAGGCTCGTACGCTCCGACGCGTGCGAACGGGCGCTTGACTCTTCGTTCGTCCCCGCTGTTCCACAGCCCCCGCTCACCGATACGCGTCGTTCTAGTCAGCGGCAGGTGCGCGCCATTGCTGCGCAGGTTGCTCCAGGATCTCCCGCGCCGCCGCATGCCTGTCCCGAACCGCGTTGTTATAATCGATCGAGATTTCTCACGCCGCGACCGGTAGTTACATGCGTCGCCGCTCCACTCGCTCCGACAGGTGCCTCCCTATGGACATGAAGGACATCAATCCCGACGTCGACCCGCAGGAAACACGCGAATGGCTCGACGCGCTGGATTCGGTGCTGGAGCGTGAAGGTCCCGACCGCGCGCATTTCCTGCTCGAGCGGATGGTCGAGAAAGCGCGCCGCTCCGGTGCGTATATCCCGTTCAACGCGACGACGGCGTACATCAACAGCATTCCACCCGGTCACGAGGAACGCAAGCCGGGTAACGCCGAATGCGAGTACAAGATACGCTCGCTTGTGCGCTGGAACGCGATGGCGATGGTCGTCCGCGCGAACAAGGAATCCTCCGAACTCGGCGGGCACATCGCGAGCTTCGCCTCCGCCGCTACGCTATACGATGTGGGCTTCAACTTCTTCTTCCGCGCGGCGAACGAGAAGTTCGGCGGTGATCTCGTCTACTTCCAGGGTCATTCCGCGCCGGGGATCTACGCGCGCGCGTTTCTCGAAGGGCGCATCACCGAGGAACAGCTCGACCGCTTCAGGCAGGAAGTGGGGGGGAAAGGGTTGTCGTCGTACCCTCACCCGTGGCTCATGCCAGACTTCTGGCAGTTCCCGACAGTGTCCATGGGGCTCGGTCCCATCATGGCGATCTACCAGGCGCGCTTCATGCGCTACCTGAAAGACCGCGGCGTCCTCGATACGACCGGCCGCAAGGTCTGGGCCTTCATGGGCGACGGCGAAATGGACGAGCCGGAGTCACTCGGCGCGATTTCCCTCGCCGGCCGCGAACGGCTCGACAATCTCATCTTCGTCATCAACTGCAATCTGCAGCGCCTCGACGGGCCGGTGCGCGGTAACGGCAAGATCATCCAGGAGCTCGAAGCGGGGTTTCGCGGCTCCGGTTGGAATGTAATCAAGGTGATCTGGGGTTCCTACTGGGATCCGCTGATCGCCAAAGACAAGCACGGCCTGCTGCTCAAGCGCATGGAAGAGTGCGTCGATGGGGAATACCAGGCGTTCAAGGCGAACGACGGCGCTTTCGTCCGCAAACATTTCTTCGGCAAGTATCCCGAGCTTCTCGACATGGTCGCCGACATGTCGGACGACGACATCTGGCGCCTGAATCGCGGTGGCCACGATCCGCACAAGATCTACGCCGCGTATTCGGCCGCGGTGAAGCACAAGGGCCAGCCGACCGTGATCTTGGCGAAGACGATCAAGGGCTATGGGATGGGCGAGTCCGGCGAGGGCCAGAACATCACGCACCAGCAGAAGAAGATGGGCACCTCGTCGATCAAGGCGTTCCGCGACCGCTTCCGTGTGCCGGTCAAGGACGACAAGCTGGCCGACGTGCCGTTTTATCGTCCGCCGGAAGACGCGCCCGAAATGCAGTATCTGCGCAGCCGCGTCGAAGCGCTGGGGGGCTCGCTTCCTGCGCGCAGACGCAAGGCCGCCCCGCTGGAAATACCGGAGCTCGCGGCATTCGAGGCGCAGCTCAAAGGCACGGATGGACGCGAAATTTCGACCACGATGGTCTTCGTGCGCATTCTGAACACGATCATCCGCGACAAGAAGATCGGCAAGCTGGTCGTGCCGATCGTTCCGGACGAGTCACGCACCTTCGGCATGGAAGGCATGTTCCGCCAGCTCGGCATCTATTCACACGTCGGGCAGCTCTACCGGCCGCAGGATGCCGAGCAGCTCATGTATTACAAGGAGGACAAGAACGGCCAGATCCTCGAGGAGGGGATCAACGAGGCCGGCGCGATGTCTTCCTGGATCGCTGCCGCCACGTCGTACAGCACAAGCGCGCAGGCGATGATTCCGTTCTACATCTACTACTCGATGTTCGGTTTTCAGCGCGTGGGCGATCTCGCGTGGGCGGCGGGTGACATGCGCGCACGTGGTTTCCTGCTTGGCGGCACCGCCGGTCGCACTACTCTCAACGGCGAAGGCCTGCAGCACGAGGACGGTCACAGCCATCTGCTTGCGTCGACGATCCCGAACTGCATCGCTTACGATCCGACGTTCGGATACGAGCTCGCGGTCATCATTCAGGATGGCCTGCGCCGCATGTACAAAGAGCAGGAGGACGTCTTCTACTACATCACGGTGATGAACGAGAACTACGCTCATCCACCGATGCCCGCCGGCGCGGAGGAAGGGATATTGAAGGGCATGTATCTCTTCGCCGAAGGCGAGGATAAAAAGGGGCAGCCCAAAGTGCAGTTGCTCGGCAGCGGCACCATCCTGCGCGAAGTGATCGCCGGCGCCGAACTGCTGAAGGGTCTCGGCATCGCCGCCGACATCTGGAGCGCGACCAGTTTCAACCTGCTGCGGCGTGACGGTCTTGCAACGGCGCGCTGGAACATGCTGCACCCGGAGAACGAGCCGCGTCTGTCCTACGTCGAGCAGTGTCTAAAGGATCGTTCCGGCCCCGTGATCGCGGCAACCGACTACATGAAAGTGTTTGCCGACCAGATTCGCGCGTTCGTGCCGACCCGCAATTTCACCGCGCTGGGTACCGACGGCTTCGGCCGCAGCGATACCCGGAAAGCGCTGCGTGGTTTCTTCGAAGTGGATCGCCGCTACGTCGCGGTGGCAGCGCTCAAGGCACTGGCCGATCAGGAAGCGCTGCCGCAGAGCAAGGTCACCCAGGCGATCCGCGATTTCGGCCTCGATCCCGAGAAGCCGGACCCGACCACCGTTTGAGAGTGAGGCGAGAGTCGGCAGGCGCCCGGAGCATGCTGCTCGTTCCAGCGGTGCAACGCCATTCTTGTCGATTCCGCTGTACGCTCACGGGCACGCCCATCACGCCTCTCTCCTGACGCCTCTCACCTCCCACACCCCATGGCCGAGCCACTAGAAGTCCAGGTACCCGACATCGGCGACTACAAGGACGTGCCGGTGATCGAGATCTTCGTGAAGCCCGGCGATACGATTCACGCCGAGGATTCGCTCATCACGCTGGAGTCCGACAAGGCGACGATGGAGGTGCCGTCTCCTTCGTCGGGGCGTCGTGAAGGACGTTCGCGTGAAGGTCGGCGACAAGGTCTCGCGCGGCTCGGCGCTTCTCACGCTCGAGCCTGCGGAAGGCAAGGGCACGGAGGCGCCGCAGAAGTCCGAGCCGCAGGCGCCGGCTGCGGCGCCCGCGCAACCAGTCCCGCAGCTGCAAGGCTCCGCTCCTGCTGCGCCTGCCAAACCGCAACCCGCGCCGACGCAGCAGCAAGCACCGGAGCCGGCGACAGCCGCGCGTCTACCAGCGACCGAGGCGCCACGTCCTGCGGTCGACGAACAGTCCTTCGGCAAGGCGCACGCCAGCCCATCCGTGCGCCGGCTTGCGCGTGAGTTCGGCGTCGATCTTTCGAAAGTGCAGGCGACCGGACCGAAGGGACGCATCCTCAAGGACGACGTTCAAAACTTCGTCAAGTCCGAGCTTGCGCGCCCGCAGCGCGCCGAAGCTGCCGGTGCAGGACTCGCGCTCGCGCCAGCCCCTCAGGTCGATTTCTCGAAGTTCGGGCCGATCAGGTCCCAGCCGCTTTCTCGCATCCAGAAGATCTCGGGTGCCGCCCTCCATCGCAACTGGGTGAGCATCCCGCACGTCACGCAGCACGAGGAAGCCGATATCACGGAGCTCGAGGCGTTTCGCAAGGCGCAGGCGGAGGAAGCGAAGAAGGAGGGCGTTCGCCTCACCATTCTGGCCTTCCTCATGAAAGCCGCGGTGGTTGCGCTCAGACGCTTTCCGCAGTTCAACGCCTCGCTCGCGCCGGACGGCGAGAACCTGATCCTGAAGGACTACTACCACGTCGGTGTGGCGGTCGATACGCCCAACGGACTCGTCGTGCCGGTGATACGCGACGTGGACAAGAAGGGGCTGCTCGAGCTCGCGCGCGAGCTGGGCGAGCTGAGTGAACGCATGCGCGCAGGCAAGATCGCGCCGACGGATCTCCAGGGCGGCTGCTTCTCGATCTCAAGCCTGGGCGGTATCGGCGGCAACTTCTTCACGCCGATCATCAATGCGCCGGAAGTCGCGATCCTCGGCGTCGGCAAGGCAGTCACGAAACCGGTCTGGAATGGCAAAGAATTCGTCCCGCGCCTGCTTGTGCCGCTGTCGCTGTCCTACGATCACCGTGTCATCGACGGTGCACTCGGCGCGCGCTTCATCAGCTTCCTGGCCGGTCTGCTGGGAGACATACGGAAGCTCATGTTATGACGCATGCCACCTTCGACCTTCTGCCTCACTGAACCATGCCCGGCTCCGGTCCCATCGGTATCTTCGGCGGAACGTTCGACCCGATTCACTACGGGCACTTACGTCTGGCCGAAGAAATTGCCGAAGGTGCGAAGCTCGCGGAGGTGCGATTCATGCCCAGCGGGACGCCGCCCCATCGCGCGCGTCCCGGCGCATCGGCGGCCGACCGTGTTGCGATGGCGAAGCTCGCCGTTGCAGGGAACGAGCGTTTCAGCGTGGACGAGCGCGAGACGCGCCGCGCCGGACCGGGCTACACCTTCGACACGCTCACCGAGTTGCGCCAGGAGCTGGGAACGCAACGGTCGATCGTGCTGCTGCTCGGCGCCGACGCGTTCCTCGAATTCTGCACGTGGCATCGCTGGCACAGCCTGTTCGAGCTCGCTCACGTAGTCGTGGCCTACCGGCCCGGGTTCCCGATCGACACGTGGCAGGCGCGCATGCCCGAACCTCTCGCGCGCGAATACGCAATGCGCTCCATGCAGGAACCGCTCGCGGTCCATCTGGCGCCGGCAGGCGGGGTCGCTGCCGTTTCCATGACCGGACTCGACATTTCCGCTACCTTCGTGCGCCACGCATTGGGCGCAGGTGCGAGCGCGCGTTATCTGCTGCCGGATAGCGTTCTCGAGTACATTCGCTCACACGCCTTGTACACAGGAGACTGATGAGACTCGACAAACTGTCGAAAGCCACCGTTGCCGCGCTGGAAGACATCAAGGGACGCGATATCGTCGTGCTCGACGTGCGCAAGATGACGTCCCTGTTCGACAAGATCATCATCGCGACAGCCGACTCCACACGGCAGGCAGCCGCAATGGCCCGCAACGTGCAGGAAAAACTCAAGGCGCAGGGTTACAACATCGGCGGAGTGGAAGGCGAGCGCGTCGCGGAATGGATACTCGTCGATCTGGGCTCAGTGATCGTGCATATCATGCAGCCCGCAACGCGTCAGCACTACAACCTGGAAGAGCTGTGGACGCCGCCGCGTGCGACCCGCCGGCGGAAGAGCGAGCTCACTGCGCCGGCTTCTTCATGAACCGCGCGTTTCGTGGCACGGTGCGAAGCGAGGCACGCCGGGCAGTCGCGCCTGCAGCAGCCGGCTTCAACGCCTCTCACCTCTCACCTTCCGCCTCCATCAACCTCGATTGAAGCTGCTCGTGCTGGCGGTCGGACACCGTCCGGCAGCGTGGGTGGATGCGGGGTTTCACGAGTACGCACGCCGAATGCCGCGGGAAGCGCCGCTCGAGCTTCTCGCGATCAGGCCCGAAACCCGCGGGCACGAAGCCGGGCGCACGGCAAATACCGCGAAGATCCTGGAAGCGGAGGCAAAGCGCATTACGTCAGCGCTCCCCCGCTCCTGCTATACCGTCGCGCTCGACCAGCGTGGCGACAGTTTCACGACCGAAGCGCTGGCGCGACGGCTGGCCCAGTGGCAAGGCCAGGGCAGCGATGTCGCTTTCCTCATCGGCGGCGCGGACGGGCTGGCCGAGGTGCTCAAGCGGAACGCCGGCTTTTGCTGGTCGCTGTCCGAGCTGACGCTGCCGCACGCCCTGGTGCGCATCATCCTCGCAGAACAGCTTTATCGAGCGATGTCGTTACTGAAAGGCCATCCGTACCACCGCGGCTGATGCAATTGGCGGTATCGTTCCGCTGGTGCGCAGCCCACGTTTTCCATGTGGCCTCGGCCCTGACCATTTACCATTGAGCCTTCGAAACTACGATCGCCCCGCGTGAGCAGAATCTATCTGGCATCCCGCAGTCCCCGGCGGCGCGAGCTGCTGAGACAAATCGGCGTCACATTCGAGATCGTGCTCTTGCGCGAAGACACGAAACGCGGTCTCGATATCGACGAGACACCGCTCGCCGACGAAACGCCGCAGGATTACGCACTGCGTCTTGCGCTCAGGAAGGCCGAGCTGGCCGCGCACTTTCTGAGCAGGCGCACGTTGCCCATGCTGCCTGTGCTCGCGGCGGACACGACGGTCGTCTGCGACGGCCGGATCTTCGGTAAACCCGCGGATCAGGAGGATGCGGCGCGCATGCTGAAAGCGCTCGCAGGCCGCATGCACGAGGTTGTGAGCGCGATCGCCGTGTATAGCGGGCAGCAGCAGATCGAACGTGCCGTGTCGGTGTCCGCCGTGTGGCTGAGGCCGCTGACCCATGACGAGATCGTGCGTTATGTCGGCACCGGGGAAACGCACGACAAGGCGGGCGCCTACGCGATTCAGGGCCGCGCCGGCGCATTCGTACAACGGATCGACGGCAGCTATTCGGGAATCATGGGGCTGCCTCTTGCCGAGACCGCGGAGCTCCTGACGCGAGCGGGCCTTCAGGTGCCATAGGGACGGCGAATGCATTCCGACAAGATCTACGCCACCGCCTTCGCGAATGCCGATGTCGGCGCGCGCTTTGCCACGACGGAAGAGATCCTCATCAACGTGACGCCGCAGGAAACACGCGTCGCGGTGATCGAGCACGGCGTCATGCACGAGCTTCACATCGAACGCACTTCCGCGCGCGGTCTCGTCGGCAACATCTACATGGGACGCGTCGTGCGTGTGCTTCCGGGGATGCAGTCCGCGTTCATCGATATCGGCGGCGAACGGGCAGCTTTTCTACACGTGGCAGACATCTGGGGCAGCCGTCCGCACAACGGCGCGCCCGGCGCGGGCACCCCGATCGAGCGCCTGCTCACCGAAGGTCAGAATCTCGTCGTGCAGGTCGTCAAGGATCCGATTGGGACCAAGGGCGCCCGGCTGTCCACCCAGATCAGCATCGCCGGCCGGCTGCTCGTCTACCTGCCGCAGGAATCGCATATCGGCATATCACAGCGCATCGACGACGAAGAAGAGCGACAACAGCTCCGCGGCAAGCTCCTGCAGCTCCTGCCTGCCGATGAGAAAGGCGGATTCATCATCCGCACGATGGCGGAGACCGCGACCGACCGCGAGCTCGAAGCCGACGTGGCGTACCTGCGCAAGCTCTGGCAAGGGATACGGGAGCGGGCGCAAACCGCCGCACCGCTCACGCTGTTGTATCAGGACCTCAATCTGAGCCTGCGCGTGCTGCGCGACTTCTTCCATGAAGACACCGCGCGCATTCTGATCGATTCACGCGAGACGTTTCACTCGATGCAACAGTTCGCGATCGAGTTTACGCCCAATGTCCTGCCGCGCCTGGAGCACTATCAGGGAGAGCGGCCGCTGTTCGATCTTTACGGCGTGGAAGACGAGATCGAGAAGGCACTCGCACGCCGGGTCGATCTGAAGTCGGGCGGCTATCTCATGATCGATCAGACCGAAGCGCTCACGACGGTGGACGTGAACACAGGCGGCTTCGTCGGCGGCCGCAGCTTCGACGATACGATTTTCAAGACGAATCTCGAGGCCGCGCAGGTGATCGCGCGTCAGCTTCGCGTGCGCAACCTGGGCGGCATTATCATCATCGACTTCATCGACATGGACAGCGAAGAGCATCGCAACGCAGTCCTGAACGAGTTCCGCAAGGCGCTCGCGCGGGATCGCACGCGCATGACCGTAAACGGGCTCACGCAGCTCGGGCTCGTGGAGATGACACGCAAACGTACGCGCGAGTCGCTCGCGCACGTGCTGTGCGAGCCGTGTCCGGTTTGCGGCGGCCGCGGCGAGCTGAAGACGGCCCAGACGGTATGCTATCAGGTGCTGCGTGAGCTTCTACGCGAAGCGCGGCAGTTCGATGCGAGAGAGTTCCGCATACTCGCGTCGCAGCAGGTCATCGACATGTTCCTCGACGAGGAATCGCAAAGCCTCGCCATGCTTTCGGACTTCATCGGCAAACCTGTTTCCCTGCAGGTCGAAAGCGCCTACAACCAGGAACAGTTCGATATCGTTCTCATGTGACGGACGGATGGCCGACACGGCGCGTCCGGTAATACCAGGGATCACGGTGTTGCGATTTTTCATCACATGCCACGGGGTCTGTCGGCGCGATGGCTAGCCTCGCCGCCCGACGCGCCGTTTCGACGCCGCTGCGCATCCTTGCCGAGCAGGCTTTTTCGCGCGCGGCCGGTGCGCCGCTCGTTGCCGGTAATGCCGTGCGCGTGTTGAAGGACGCCGGCGAGAATTTCCCGGCATGGCTGGCCGCGATCGCAGCGGCGAAGCGCGTCATCTTCTTCGAGCACTACATCGTGGCCGATGACGAAATCGGACGCGAATTCGTAGCGGCGCTCGCCGAACGTGCCCGTGCCGGCGTACGCGTGTTCGTGCTTCACGACTGGTTCGGCGATCTCGGCGTAGCCAGCTCGCGCTTGTGGCGGCCGCTCGTTGCCGCGGGTGGCGAAGTGCGGCGCTTCAATCCGCCGCGCCTGGACAGTCCGTTCGCGTGGCTTACACGCGATCATCGAAAGCTGATCGCGATCGATGGCGAAGTCGGCTTCGTGAGCGGACTGTGCGTCAGCCGCAAGTGGGTGGGGGATCCCGCACGCGGCATCGAGCCGTGGCGCGACACCGGCATCGAGGTGCACGGCCCTGCCGTCGCCGACATCGAAGAGGCGTTTGCACAGGTGTGGTCGACAATCGGTCCGCCCTTGAGTGCTGCCGATCTCACGCCCGCATCAGACATGGATGCCTGCGGGAACGTCACCTTGCGCGTGCTTGCAACAGCGCCGAACATCGCGGGGCTCTATCGGCTCGACCAGCTCATCGCGGCGATGGCGACGCGCACGCTGTGGCTCATGGACGCATACTTCATCGGTGTTGCGCCGTATGTGCAGGCCTTGAGAGCGGCGGCGCTCGACGGGGTCGACGTGAGGCTGCTCGTGCCGGGCACGAGCGATGTGCCGCTCGTCGCGCACGTGTCGCGATCCGGTTACCGTCTGCTGCTCGAATCGGGCATCCGCGTCTTCGAGTGGAACGGGCCGATGATGCACGCCAAGGCCGCTGTCGCCGATGCCCGCTGGGCGCGCGTCGGATCGACCAATCTCAATCTCGCGAGCTGGATCGGCAATTACGAGCTCGATGTCGCGATCGAAGACGTACGCGTGGCCGCTGGGATGGCCGAGATGTACGAAGAGGACCTCGCGCACGCGACCGAGGTGGTGCTGGACAGGCACAGCCGGGTGCGCATCGCGCACAAGCGTCGGCGCGTCTTGCGCAACTCGCGGCCACGCGGAACGGCGGGACGGGCCGCAGCCGGTGCGCTAAGCCTCGGCCACACCGTTGGGGCCGCCATTACCAACCGGCGCGTGCTCGGCAGAAACGAAGCCGGCATCATGGCCGTCTTCGGCGCCGCACTGATCGGTCTCACGGCCGTCGGCGTCCTATGGCCCTTGGTACTTGCGGCGCCGATCGTGCTTATCGCCGGCTGGGTGGGCGTTGCGCTCCTCGTGAGATCAATCGAGATCTATACCCACCCGCGTGACCAGAAGCCGGTCACACCTGAAAAGAAGCCGAATCCGCCGCCGCCGTCATCATAACCGCAAACGCCTCCGGCACGCGTCAGGCTTCCGGGATTACCCGCGGCTGTGAGCCAGAGTCAGCGCGCGTGATTCGAGGTCCGGCGTACCGTTGCGGACTTCCAGCGTCTTGCGCCGGCTCGTCGCGCCGTACCGGATACTGACACTGCTCGCGGGCACGCCAAGCACGTCCGCAACGAACGCGATGACCGCCAGGTTGGCTTTGTTATCGACCGCAGGAGCCGCAATGCTCACTTTCAAGTCTTCGCCGTGCAATCCGACAATGGCGGTCCGCCTTGCATTTGGCTGCACGTAAACCGAGAGCCTGAGCGTGCGTGCAGCCGCGTCGTAGCGAATCCAGTTGCCGCTCATCGCAGCAGGCGCATGAACAGCACTTCCAGGTAAGCGATCGGAAGCATCAATATGAGCTGGCAGATGATGATCAACACCAGCGGCGAGAGATCCACGTTCGCGATCTGCGGCACGACGCGTTGGACCGGACGCAGAAAGGGCCGCGTCAGCACGTTCGCTACCGCCGCGACCGAGCTGTACGGATTCACCCACGACAGTACCGCCTGCACGATCAATGCGACCATGAGGATGTACAACCCGAGACGCAGCAGGCGGACAATGGCGAGGAGCGCTATTGCTGCAAGCGCCTGTACCGGGATCAGCGTACAGCGGATAGCCGCCGAGCATGAGCACGAGAAGAAGCTCGAGAAACTGAACCAGCCAGGCGACCAGCAGCGTTGCAAGATCCAATCCCCACAGCCCCGGAATGAAGCGACGCGCCGGCAATACGGCGAAGTTCGTCAGCGCGTTCACGAAGTCCGCAACGGGATTGCGCTGAGGTGCCCGCGCCCATTGCATATAAAACCGGACGAGGAGCGCGACGGTGAACAATCCCGCCAGGGTCTCGATCAGGAAAATCAGCGCGTTCTGAATCATCACGTCTCGCTAGTTCGAGCCCGGTTCGTCCGCGCCCAGTTCATCGGCCATTTCGCGCGACCGCTCGGCCGCCCCTTGCACCGCGCGCTCGATCGCTGCACGGACTTGCGCCTGTTCGAACATGCCGAGCGCGCGCTCGGTGGTCCCGCCCTTCGACGTTACGCGGGCCCGCAGAGTCGCAAAATCCACCGTGCTTTCGCCAGCGAGACGCACGGCACCTGAGAACGTCTCGAGTGCAAGCTGGCGCGCTGCCTTGTCATCGAAACCGAGCTTCCGCGCTGCGCTCTCGAGCGCCTCGAGGAAATAGAAGACATAGGCGGGTCCGCTTCCTGACACGGCCGTGATCGCATCGATATCGGCTTCGGTGTCCACCCAGAGCGTCGCGCCGGCGACACCGAGCACCTCTTCGGCGGTCTGCCGATCGGCCGCGCCTACGTCCTCGTCCGCATAAAGGCCGGTGATGCCGCTCAACACGAGCGCGGGCGTGTTCGGCATGGCACGCACGATTCGCGAGTGGCCTCCCAGCCAGCGCCGGATGTCGCGCGCGCGAATACCGGCGGCGATACTCAGGACGAGCTTGCCGCTGACATGCGCCGCAAGCTCGCGTGCGGCGGCCTGAAGGTGCTGGGGCTTGACCGCGAGCACGATGCAATCCGCATTCGCGACTGCTGCTGAAGCCTTGTCGTACACTGCAATGCCGAACTCCCGCGCCACACGATCGCGGGCGGCGGCATCGATGTCAGCCACCCGCATGCGTTCCGCATGCCAGCCGTTTCGTGACAGGCCGCCGATCAGGGCGCTTGCCATGTTTCCGCCGCCGATGAAGGTGATGTGCATGCTTACGTCAGTGAAGGCGTGAACGAGTGAAACGTCGAAGCATCAGTGCGGCAGGGGCCATTCGAGTCGGACTCTTGAAGCGCCGACACGTTACCGCTTCGCGCCCGGCTACGAACAGATGCATCGAGGACTGTTCTGCGTGTATGCCTCCGCTCCAGTGCGCTATGGTATCTCAGCGTGCTCAGTCGCTTCATACCTTCGCCCTTTCACCTGCTTCACGCGTTCCAAAGATCGCGCTGCCGATGCGCACGAGGGTTGCGCCTTCCGCGATGGCAACCTCGAAATCATCCGACATGCCCATGGAGAGCGTATCGAGCGCATAGCCCTGCGTGTTCAGTGCTTCCTGTGCCTTACGCAGCGTAGCAAATCGTTGTCGCTGGAGGTTTTCGTCGGAGGTCGGCTCCGGAATGGCCATCAGCCCGCGCAAGCGCAGCCGCGGCATCTCCGCGATGGCACGCGCAAGCGCCTCTTCCCCGCCCGGGGGGACGCCGCCCTTGGATCGTTCGCCGCTCACGTTGACCTGAATGCACACCTGCAGTTGCGGCAGATGGACAGGGCGCGCATCGTTCAGGCGTGCTGCGATCTTTTCCCGGTCGACGCCGTGCACCCAGCCGAAGTGCTCCGCGATCAGGCGTGTCTTATTGCTCTGAACCGGTCCGATGAAATGCCACTCGCACCCGAGCCCCGCAAGTTGTGTGATTTTCCTCACACCTTCCTGCGCGTAACTCTCTCCGAACGCGGTCTGCCCGGCTGCCCGCGCCTCTCGTATCCACGACGGCGGGAAGTTTTTACTGACCGCGAGCAGCATGATCGCCGTCGGATCGCGTCCCGACAGGTGCGCCGCGCACCGAATGCGGTCGTGTACGGCTTGCAGGTTGGCGGCGATTGTGGTCATACTCGCCTCGATCTGAGACTGACTGCCAATTTTTAAATCAACGTCTTAGAAGGCAGTCTTTAGAATACACGCGAACTTAGTCTCCGCCCGGGAAAATTATAATGGACATCTCCGAACTGCTCGCCTTTACGGTCAAGAACAAGGCGTCGGACCTGCATCTCTCGGCCGGACTTCCGCCGATGATTCGCGTGCACGGCGACGTCCGCCGGATCAATCTGCCGCCGCTCGATCACAGCGAAGTGCACGCGATGGTGTACGACATCATGAGCGACGGGCAGCGCAAGTTCTACGAGGAAAACCTCGATTGCGATTTTTCGTTCGCGATCCCGAATCTCGCACGCTTCCGCGTCAATGCTTTCGTGCAGCAGCGCGGCGCAGGCGCGGTCTTCCGCATCATACCGTCCACGGTGCTTTCGCTCGAAGAACTGAAAGCGCCGAAGATCTTCAAGGACATCGCGGACCAGCCCCGCGGCATGGTTCTGGTCACGGGTCCCACGGGTTCGGGCAAGTCGACGACACTCGCCGCCATGGTGAACTACATCAACGACACGGAGCATGGTCACATTCTCACGGTCGAGGACCCGATCGAGTTCGTGCACGAAGCGAAGAAATGCCTCATCAATCAGCGTGAAGTGGGACCGCACACCTTGTCGTTCGCGAACGCGCTGCGGGCCGCACTGCGGGAAGATCCCGACGTGATTCTGGTGGGCGAGATGCGCGACCTGGAAACGATTCGCCTTGCCATGACTGCGGCCGAAACGGGGCACCTCGTTTTCGGCACCCTGCACACGAGCTCCGCGGCCAAGACGATCGACCGGATCATCGACGTGTTCCCGGCCGAAGAGAAAGAGATGGTCCGGGCGATGCTGTCCGAGTCGCTGCGCGCAGTCATTTCGCAGGCGCTCATCAAGACCAAGGACGGCGGGGGGCGAGTCGCAGCGCACGAGATCATGGTCGGCACGCCCGCGATCCGCAATCTTATTCGCGAGAACAAGGTGGCGCAGATGTACTCGGCGATCCAGACGGGCCAGCAATTCGGGATGCAGACGCTGGACCAGTGCATGACGGATCTGGTCAAGCGCAACGTGATCTCTTCCGAGGAAGCACGCGCGCGCGCCGTCAACAAGGACGCGTTCAGGTAGGTTTTCGCTCGACGTCATTCAGGAAGGAACGGACGTGGAAAGAGACCAGGCACTGAAGTTCATGCAGGACCTTCTGCGTGCGATGGTCGCGAAGAAGGCCTCGGACCTCTTCATCACCGCGGGTTTCCCGCCGGCGATCAAGATCGATGGCCGGATCTCGCCGGTCGCCAACCAGCCGCTGACCGCCGCAGCACACGGCCGAGATCGCACGAGCGATGATGAACGACAAGCAGGCCGCCGAGTTCGAAGCCACCAAGGAGTCGAATTTCGCGGTGAGCCCCGGCGGCATCGGCCGCTTCCGCGTGAGCGCGTTCATCCAGCAGGGCCGCGTCGGGCTCGTGCTGCGCACGATCAACACGGCAATCCCGAGCTTCGAGGACTTGAACCTGCCTGTCGCAGCTGCGTGAGATCTGCATGATGAAGCGCGGGCTCGGCGATCATGATCGGAGGCACGGGTCAGGGCAAATCGACGACGCTCGCCGCGATGGTCGGCTATCGCAACGAGAACAGCTACGGACACATTATCACCGTCGAAGATCCGGTCGAGTACGTCCACGACCACAAGAACTGCGTGGTGACGCACCGCGACGTCGGGGTAGATACCGACTCATGGTTCTCGGCTCTGAAGAACGCGCTGCGCCAGGCGCCCGACGTGATTCTCATCGGCGAGATCCGCGATCGGCAGACGATGGAGTACGCGATCGAGTTCTCCGAGACGGGCCATCTGTGCATGGCGACCCTGCACGCGAACAGTTCGAACCAGGCGCTCGACCGCATCGTCAACTTCTTCCCCGAAGATCGCAGGCAACAGCTTCTGATGGACCTGTCGCTCAACATTCGCGCTTTCATTGCTCAGCGGCTCGTTCCGCTGAAAGACGGGAAGGGACGCATCGCGGCGGTCGAGATCATGCTCAATACGCCGCTCATCTCCGACCTCATCTTCAAAGGCGAGGTGCACGAGATCAAGCAGATCATGGCGAAATCGCGCGAGCTCGGCATGCAGACCTTCGACCAGCATCTCTTCGAGCTGTACGATGCCGGGCTGATCGGCTACGAAGACGCGCTGCGCAACGCGGACTCGGTGAACGAGCTGCGGCTCATGATCAAGCTCAACAGCAAGGAAGCGAAGGAGAAAGACGTCTTGGGCGGGATATCTCATCTGAACATTGTCTGACGGCCGCGTCGGCCGACCATGTTCAGAGCTCCCGCCAACGTCTTTCCGCTTCGCTTCTTACGCCGGTAAACGAACAGAGGGAACCCGACCGCTCCGCTCCCAAGGTTTCCCTCCGTTACCTTCCATCCTTAGGCTCTCTGCCGTTCGCACGCTTCGTCGGGCTCGCCGCGCTCGCATTTGTCGTCATTCCGGCGCGAAGCCGGAATCCAGGGACGAGCCTTTAGCCGTTACGCCGGCGCGCCGTCGCCGTTCTTCGGCATGTAGCGCAACTGCACCGTAAGCGCCGACGCGTCGATCTTCCCCAACTTGAGCAAACGCGCCTCGATCGCAGCGCGCGAGCGGTTGTGCAGCTTCGCAAGCTCCGCCGACGTCTTACCGGCATCGAAACCAGCAGCCAGGCGCTCTTCTTCTTCCGCGGTCCAGCGCACGAACGTGTTGGCCGGCATGTCTCCCGCTCGGCGCTCCTGTCCTGGTCCGTCGCGCGTCGGCGCAGACGACCCTTCGACGATGCGCACCGCTTCGAACAGCGCCCGCACGGTATCGGGCTGCTGATAAGGACTGTCTGCCCCAAATAACTCGCCTGTCGCCGGGTGCACCCCGTTCGCCAGTGCATTGAGAATCTTCAACGTCTGTTCGCGTTCCATGTTGTTCCTCCTGTTGTGATCTGGCTTGTTGTGTGCGCGCGTAAAATCTCACAGCGCACGGGAACAACGTGATCGAACAGGCGAGCGTTGACGCTCGGTCATGGCAAGAAGCCGTGAAGGGTGAACTAGGGCCTCACCTTGATTTTCGTCATGCTCATTGCGACCGGTGACTCGACCGACGCGTGCTCGGATCACTGGTCACGGGTCACGCCGTTGTCCTCACCGGTCTTAGGCTTCCGCCGCATGCTTCCGGATACGAGCTTGAATTCGAACAGACGACACTCCAGCGCCCCGTTGTAAAGCGGTGTGCGGCGCGAAGTGGAAAGGCCGATGAGCTTGGGCAGTCGCAGATCGGCAGTGAGAATGTACGCGCTCCAGCCTGCGTATTTCTTCTTGAGCGCATCGCCAATCTTTGGATACAACGCCGCGAGCGCCTGCTGATCTTCGAGACGCACACCGTACGGCGGATTGGTGACGAGGAGCCCTGACGGCACCGGCGGCGGCATTTCGAGCACGTCCGCCTGCTTGAGCGTCACGAGGTGATCCACACCCAATGCGTGCAGATTGACGCGAGCGAGCTTGAGCGCTTCTCCATACCGATCACTGCCGAAGATCGGAAGGGTGGAAGGCCTTCGGATACGCCGTCGCGCAGCGGCTTTGATCGCGCTCCACGCCGCTTCGTCGTAATTCTCGAGTCTCTGGAATGCAAAGTCGCGTTCGAGGCCAGGCGGCCGGTCGAGCGCCATCAACGCGGCTTCGCACAGGAATGTGCCACTCCCACACATCGGGTCGAGCAACGCCGAATGTGTATCCCACTTCGCGAGCCGCAGGATGCCGGCCGCCAGATTCTCGCGCAACGGCGCCTCTCCCGTCGAGCACCGATAGCCGCGCTTGAAAAGCGGTTCACCGGACGTATCGATATAGAAGCTCGCTTCGGTCGCGGTGAGAAACGCGTGTACACGCGTGTCGGGATCTCGGGTATCGACATCAGGCCTTGCGCCACACACCCCGCGGAAGACGTCGCACACCGCATCCTTGATGCGCAGCGTCACGAAGTCCAGGCTCTTTACCGGCGCACGAATGCCGGCCACATCGACGCGTATCGAGTTCTCGACCGGAAACCAGCGATCCCAGGGCAGGCCACGGGCAAGCTCGTAGAGGTCCCGTTCGTTTCGGTATGGCGCATGCGCGACCTGCCAGAGTATCCGGCTTGCGACGCGGCTTTCGAGATTTGCCACGAAGCACAGCTCGAACGCGCCTTCGAAATGGACGCCACCCTCGACGGCACGCGGGTTTTCCGCGTTGAGGCGCACGAGCTCATCCTCCAACACGTGCTCGAGCCCGCGCGGGCATGGGGCGAAGAAATGCTCGGTCACTTCTCTTTCAATGGAACATAGATTTCATACGACACACGGTGGCGGCCGTTCGTGGAACGGGTGAGCTCCGTAATGCGCGCCTCGACACGCGCGCCACGGTCGAGCTGGCGCGCGAGGTCGGCATTATCGCGTCGGGGAACGTAACCGAGCACCTGTCCGTGCCACTCGATGCGAATCGCGTTTGCGTCGTGCGGATTGGCGGCTTCGCGCACGATGGTGAGCGGGTCACCCTTTCTCATCTGATCCCATACCGCGCGACCATCGTAATAGACGAACCCGGCGAGCGGCGCATCCTGCACCACGATGCGCGCCGTCGGCTGTTCCGCTGCATTGCCCTCCATGCCGGCGGTCACGAGCACCAGCACTAAGGCGAGCCGTCGGACGTCAGCCCCAACGGCGCGTGCCTTACTTGAGCAACCGCCGGCGTGCGAGTACCAGCGCCACATAGATAGCCACGACCGCATAGGCGACAAGCACCGCGACGTGTACCGCGACGCCCGCCGGAACGCCACCGTTCATGAGCGGACGCGCGAGCGCGACGGCGTGCGTCAGTGGCAGCGCATGCGTCACGGCCTGCAGCCAGGCAGGCAGGCGCTCGAGCGGAAAGAAAACGCCGCACGCGAGCATCATCGGTGTGATGACGAGCGTGAAGTAGTACATGAAGAAATCGTAACTCGGCGAAAGGGATGTCATGATGAGCCCGAGCCCGGCGAATACGAGCCCCGTGAGGAAGACGAGCGGCAGCACCCATAACGCAATCGGAGAGGCGACCAGACCGAGTGCCGCCGTAACGACGAACACTGCCGTTCCGGAAAGGAATGCCTTGCTCGCGGCCCACACCGCTTCGCCGAACACCACGTCGTCGAGCACGATCGGCGCATTCATGATCGCGTCCCATGTGCGCTGCACGTGCATGCGCGAAAAACTCGAATACATCGATTCGAACGTCGCGCTCATCATCGTGCTCGAGCACACCGTGCCCGCTGCGAGGAATGTAATGTAGGACGTGCCGCCGACCTGCGGAAGCATCGCGCCAAGTCCATAACCCAACCCCAGCATGTAGAGCATGGGGTCGGCCAGATTGCCGAGCATGGACGGAATCGCGAGCTTGCGCCACACCAGCCGATTCCGCCGCCAGACGTGAATGAAGCGCAGGCTGATTTGCGGTGGGTCTAACGCGAGTCTCATTGACTGATGTTCAAGAGCGATTCGCCCCAGCATTCGTACATTGGGACGTGAGTTCTGACTGGCGCATGAATGTTACGTTCGCGGCGACAGCCTGTCCCATGCGCGCCGCTCACCGATACGATGGTACCTCTAATCACGGAGTTCGCGCCCCGTGAGTTTCAGAAAGAGGTCCTCGAGGTTCGCCGGTCGGTGCAGATAGCGCAAGCGCGGTTCGCTGTCGAGCGCGTGCACCAGCGCGTCCGCGTCGTGCGTATAACAGAACACCGTCTCGCCCGTGCGCTCGCAACGCTGCGCGGCACTGCGCCCGATGCGATCGGCCCAGTCTTCGACGCCTTCGCCATACACCTCGACGACCTGCGGTTCTATGTGCTGCGCGATCAGCTCGCGCGGAGCGCCCTCCGCGATCTTGCGTCCATGGTCGAGGATCGCCACGCGGTGGCACAGCCGTTCCGCCTCATCCATGAAGTGCGTGGTGAGGATGATCGTTTTCCCCTCGTTCGTGAGCCGGCGCAAGCGCTCCCATATCAGGTGCCTGGCCTGGGGGTCGAGGCCGGTGGTCGGCTCGTCGAGAAGAACGAGGCTCGGATCGTTCACCAGCGCACGTGCCAGGGTCAGCCTGCGCTTCATCCCGCCTGACAGCGTCTGAATGCGCGAATGTTCGCGTGCTGCAAGCTCTGCGAACTCCAGTAGCGCGGGAATGCGCCGTTCCAGCTCGCTCCGCGCAATCCCGAAGTAGCGGCCATACACCAGCAGGTTCTCGCGCACGGTGAAATCCGGATCGAGATTGTCGGCTTGCGGCACCACGCCGATGCGAGCCCGTGCTTCGCGCGCACGCTGCGGAACCGGATAGCCGAGGACCGTGATCTCGCCCGAATCGGGTGCCGTCAGCCCCAGGCACAGTCGCAGTGTAGTCGTCTTGCCTGCACCGTTCGGACCGAGCAGGCCGAAACACATGCCCTCCTCGAGCTCGAGGTCGAGGCCGGCCACGACGTCCGTACCGTCGTACGCCTTGCGCAGTCCGACCGCCTTCAGGTACGCCATTCCACTGGACCCTAGTGGCAATAGCGCATGACGATCTGGGCCAGAAGGTTCAGACGCCCATGAAAGAAATGCTCTCCGCCCGGGACGACGACGATCGGCAGATTCTGTGGCCGTGCCCAGTCGAGCACCGCCTGCAGCGGAACGACGTCGTCGTGCTCACCGTGAACGATGAGCGTGTCCGCAGGTACTGTTTCCGCCGGAAACCGATTGACCGCCGGGCCGACCAGCACGATGCGATTGGCGTTCACGCGCTTCGCGACACGCGTCTGCACGAAGCTGCCGAAGGAGAAGCCGGCCAGCACGAGGTCTCCGCCAGCGAAGCGGTCGCGAAGATGTTCGATGACGCGCACGAGATCGTCCGTCTCGCCGCGGCCTGCATCATGCTCGCCGGCGCTCGCACCGACACCGCGAAAATTCGGCCGCGCGGTTACGTAGTGCAGGTTGTAGAACGTCTTTGCGAGCGTGGTGACGACCTTGTTGTCCTTCGTGCCGCCTTGCAGGGGATTCGGATGCGCGATGAGAGCGATACCGCGCCGGCTGCCGCCGGGATCGTTGATGTCGGTTTCGATTGCCCCGGCTGCGCCTTCGATCAGCACGCGCTCGAGACTCGCGGGCGGCATCGGCCTGATCGCTTCTTTCATACGTTGCAGGATGGCGCACGCGACAGCGCCGGAGTGGCGGAGCCGCCGCTCCGGTGAAAAACCCGCGTGTCAGATGCGGAGTCGCTCGACGATGCGCCCGTTCTGCAGATGCTCGCTGATGATCTCGTCGATGTCTTCTTTATCGACGTACGTGTACCAGATCTCCTCCGGGTACACGACGATCACCGGCCCTTCATCGCAGCGATCCAAGCAGCCCGCCATGTTGACGCGCACTTTGCCTTTTCCGCTCAACTTCAGGTCTTTCACGCGCGCCTTGGCATAGTCGCGTATCTCGGTTGCGCCATGATCGTTGCAGCACCGCTCACCATTCTGGCGCTGATTGCAGCAGAAAAAAATGTGCTTGTCGTAGTAGCTCACGATCCGATCCGATGAAGGTCAGCCCGGCGAGATGCCGGTGGCTGATGATTATAGACGAGGCGAGGCCCGAGCCGAAGGCGAGCGCCACCCCGGTTTCCCTCTGTTCCGTAGGGTGGCGAGGCCCGAGCCGGAGGCGAGCGCCACCCCCTACCTCGGCTGCTCGAAGGCGGCGATTCCGGCGTAGACGACCGCGAGGAACGGCCACAGTTCGGACATCGCCCGGATAATGGATGAAAAGTTCAGAAAGTGTCTCGGGCCGGCGAGAAAGTGGGCAGGCACGACCTGGTATGGGTTGTCGGGTCCGATGTTCGTCGCGGTGATCGCTGCCGCCAGGCAGATCGCCGCAACCACCCACTGCGTCCGGCGCGGCGCGGAGGAAAGTATGTAGAGTGCGATGCCTCCGGCCAGGAGACCGACCGCGACACCCGGCGTGAACCATGTGAGCGGCCCGTTCGATTTGACGATCGCGATCGCCGATAACCCTTTTGCGATAAGGGCAGCGGCCAGCAACACCGCGAGTGCGACGCCGCGCGGTTTCGTCTTGCGTGTGAGCGCGAGCACGATCAGTCCGAGGCCGAGCACGTTGAAAGCCGCCACGGCCGCCTCGGCGGTGAGCAGGAGCGGTGGCCGGTGGATGAGCCATACCGGCAGGTCGAACGTGCTGCGCAGGTTGCCGGTGCCGAAAAGCTGCACGGTCGGATGCAACTGCGTTGCAACCCACAGGCACACCAGCACGACGCCGACGTCGGCACTGGCTCCGTAGACGAACCATTCCCTGCGTAGCCGCGCCAGTCGCGAACCGAGCAGCCGCGTCGGTGAGAAGAGTGGTGCGGCCAATGCGCCGATCAACCCTCCGATCGAGTTCGCCAGCACGTCGACGTTCGAGGCGATGCGGGTGGGCATGAACATCTGTGCGCTCTCCATCCCCACGCTGACGACGAACGCGAGCAGCGCAGCCATCAGCACCGCTCTTCGATCGCGTGCGTTCTTCATGAAAGCCCGCGCAAGCAGAAAGCCGAGTGGCACATAGGCCGCAATGTTGACCAGCACGTCTTCCATCGTGATGTAGCGCGGCCACGGGGCGGTGAGGAAGCGACGGATTTCCTCGGGCGGAATCCACCAGCCGCCGAACGGCTGCAAGCTGGCATACGCAATGACGAGCAGGTAAGCTAGCGCGAGCGAAGACGCCAGACGCATTCGCCGCGGCGATCTCGGTTCGAGCGGCGTCTCCCGGTGTGAATCCATGGCGAAATCGTACGACATTTTCAACGGCGACGCGGATGGCATCTGCGCGCTCCACCAGTTGCGTCTCGGAAACCCGTGCGCGAGCGAGCTCGTCACGGGCGTGAAGCGCGAGATCCGTTTGCTCGAACGTGTCGAAGCCGCGCCGGGCGATGAGCTGACGGTGCTCGACATCTCGATGAAAGCGAATGCGGCGGCGCTCGATCGTGCGCTCGCACAGGGCGCTCGCGTACGCTACTTCGATCATCATGAATCAGGTGAGATTCCCCAGCATGAAGCCCTCGAAGCGCACATCGACAGATCGGCGGATGTGTGCACGGCTCTCATCGTCGACAGACATCTCGGCGGCAAACACCGCATGTGGGCAGTCGTTGCGGCGTTCGGTGACAATCTCGTGTCCGCGGCGCTGCGGGCCGCGCAACCGCTCAGACTCGACCGCACCGAGGTCGCGCGGTTGCACGAGCTCGGCGACTGCCTGAATTACAACGCATACGGCGAGTCGATCGAAGATCTCCACTACCATCCGGCCGATCTCTATCGCACGATCGCGCGCTACGGAGACCCGCGGCATTTCATCTTCGACGAGCCCGTCTTCAACGTTCTGAAGAACGCGTATGCGGACGATCTCTACCGTACGCAGGAAATCGAGCCGCACTGGTCATCGGATACCGCGGCGGTCTATGTACTCCCCGAGGCGGCGTGGGCGCGCCGTGTGAACGGGCTGTTCGGCAACCGCCTCGCTCAATCGAATCCGCGGCGAGCGCACGCGATCATGGTGACGAAAGGCGCTGGATTCGTCGTGAGCGTACGTGCCGCGACAGAACGGCCGCGTGGCGTCGGAACGTTCTGCGAACGATTCGAAGGCGGCGGCGGTCGCGAAGCAGCGGGCGGCATCAACTATCTGCCCGGATCGGACTTCGACCGCTTCGTCTCCGTTTTCCAGAGCGCGTTCGGGTAGCACGCGTGTCGAACCTGGCATCCGACACGCAGCAAAAAGGAAAGGAGGTTACGGAGGGAAACCATGGGTTTCCTTCTGTTCCGTAGGGTGGCCAGGCCCGAGCCGGAGGCGAGCGCCACCCACGTCCAATTCGAGCGTCGCGAACGCGATCAGCCAGAGGGCGGCGTCATAGGCGTCGAACCACAGGCCGGCAGCACCCCACAAGACGACGAGCACCGCCAGAGCGCCGTAGAGCAGGACCGCGATGCCAATGAAGGCCGCACGCGCCCGTGCGACCCGACCGCGGAAGACGGACCTCGGCCTCCAGCAGTATGACGACCGCGATCCACAGCACGGCGTTGATCGCATCGAGAACGTCTTCTTCGAGCGCGTAGGCGACCGTCGCGACCAGAACCCCGGCGGCCGCGATCACCCGCAGTACGTGGATCGTCGCGCGGCGACGCCCGCCGCTAATCCAGTGTGGGAAGCGCCCTTCGATCTCGAATAACGCCAGCAGGATCAGCCATGCCGCAGCGTCCAGCGCTTTGCTCGGCGTGCCAGCCAGCGCAAAGTAGAACGTGTTCCCAGCCAGGAATACATACAACGCGGCGCGATAGACGGGGCTGTCGGCAAGTGCGCGTGATATGCGCAAGACGCGACCGAAACGCGTTTCGGAGTACGTTTTTCTATCCGCCAGCACTGTAGTCCCGGGGCGCGCGCTGGAGGCGAGCGCTGCCCGTTACGCCGCGTGTGGATGCGGACGATGGTGGTGCGGCCGCGCATACCACTGCGGCAGCAATGAGCCGATCACCATCCCTGCCATGCTCGCGAGCAGTCCTGCGAACTGCGGCGGCAGGAAACCTTCGGGGTTCGTGAATTCCAGACCCAGCCACGTACCGAGACCGCCGAGCATGGCAAGCGCGGCGCCCTGTGTCGTCGCCTTTCTCCAGTAGAGCCCGAATGCAAGCGGCGTGAACGCAGCAGCGAGCGTGATCTTGTACGCGTTCTCGACCATCCCGTAGATCGATGCATTCGATGTGAGCGCGAAGATGAGCACGGCTCCGGCGAAGAGCAGGACCACAACCCGCAGCAGGCGCAAAAACTGCCAGTCCGCGAGGTTCGGCATCAGCGGTCGCAGGATGTTCTCCGCCACCGTGACCGACGGTGCGAGCAGCGTCGCGGCCGAGCATGACAGGATGGCCGAAATCAGCGCCCCGAAGAAGAAGACCTGCGCCGCGAACGGCGCGTGGGTGAGTATGAGCCGCGGCAGGATCTGCTGCGTGTCGCTGGTGAGATAGCGCTCGATCAGCGCGGGATCGAGCAACGTGGCCGAGTACGCGAGAAACATCGGCACGAACGCGAAGCAGAAATACAGCATGCCGCCGATAACGGATCCGGCCCCCGCCGTCTGCTCGTTCTTCGCGGAGGCAACGCGCTGAAACACGTCCTGCTGCGGGATCGAGCCGAGCGCCATCGTGGCCCACGCCGCGACGAAAGCGACCATATCGCGCGCCTCGAACTGCGGGAGAAACTCGAACTTGCCGAGACCCGCGGCATGCTCGATCACCGCGGCGGGCCCGCCCACCATGCCCGAGATGACGAAGCCGATATACACCATGCCGGCCATGATGACGCTCATCTGGAAGAGATCGGTGAACGCAACGGACAACATGCCGCCCGAGAGGGTCCAGATGAGCACGATCGCAACGCCCAGAATCATGCCTTGCCACGGCGCAATCGCACCATTCGTGAGCACTGAAAATACGAGCCCGAGCGCCGTGATCTGCGCGGACACCCAGCCGAGATAGGAAATGACGATACAAACCGACGCGACGACCTCGATGAGCCGGTTGTAGCGGCCGCGGTAATAGTCGCCGATCGTCAGAAGGCCCAGCCGGTACAGCGGCCGCGCAAAGAAAAGGCCCACGAGAACGAGGCACATGCTCGAGCCGAACGGGTCTGCGATGACGCCCTTGAGACCCTCGTTGAGGAATTTCGCCGGTATCCCGAGCACCGTCTCCGAGCCAAACCAGGTTGCGAACACGGTGGCGATGATGAACGGCAACGGCAGGTGGCGCCCGGCCACTACGTAGTCTGCCGAGCTCTTCACCTTGGTCGCGGCGTAGAGACCAATGCACACCGACACGAGGAGGTAGAGCGCGACGAACCAGATCAGATTCGAAGCCATAGAGTGCAAAAGAGGGAGCGTTCCGCGGGCACGCCGATTATACGGTCGACGCGCCGGCGCATTTACTACCGAACGGCGATGAAAGCGAATGCCAGGCCAATCGCGATGAGCACAAGCATGAATGCGATCAGGATGAGAAGTCGGTTCGTGCGCCGGCGCTCGGCGAGTATCGCCACAGTCAAGTCAGCCGAAGGCGCGGCCGCCTGGTGCGCAAGTGCCTGCTCCACCAGACGGGGCAGTTTCGGCAGCGCAATAGCCCAATTCGGGGCTTCGTCCCGGAGGCGGCGTACGAGCCCGCGCCAGCCGATCTGCTCCGACATCCAGCGCTCGATGTAGGGTTTCGCGGTCGCCCACAGGTCGAGGTCCGGGTCGAGCTGGCGGCCGAGGCCTTCGATGTTGAGCAGCGTCTTCTGCAGGAGCACGAGTTGCGGCTGCACTTCGATATTGAAGCGGCGCGACGTCTGAAACAGTCGCAACAGCACGCGGCCGAACGAGATCTCCTTGAGCGGCCGGTCGAACACCGGCTCGCAAACGGCGCGAATGGCCGATTCGAACTCGTCGAGCGGAGTGCTGGGCGGGGCCCAGCCCGACTCCACATGGGCGAGCGCGACGCGAAAGTAGTCGCGTCGGAAGAAGCCGAGCAGGTTCTGTGCAAGATAGTGTTTGTCCATCTCGGAGAGCGTGCCCATGATGCCGAAGTCGAGCGCGATGTAACGGCCCTGCGGCGACACGAGAATGTTGCCCGGGTGCATGTCGGCATGGAAGAAGCCGTCGCGAAACACCTGTGTGAAAAAGATCTCGACACCGGCCCGCGCGAGTTGCTTGATGTCCACGCCCTGTTCGCGCAGCGCGGCGATCTGATTGACAGGCGTGCCGCGCATCCGCTGCATGACCATGACTTCTTCGGTGCAGTAATCCCAGTACACTTCCGGCACGAGAAGCAGCGGCGAGTGCTCGAAATTGCGGCGGAGCTGACTCGCGTTCGCGGCTTCCCGCACCAGATCCAGCTCGTTCTGAAGATGCTTGTGGAACTCGTTGACTACGGCGTGCGGCCGCAGGCGCTTGCCTTCTGACCAGCAGCGCTCGATAAACGAAGCGGCGGCGCGCAGCAGGGCGAGATCGTTCGCGATGATGCTCGCGATGCCGGGGTCGAAGGATCTTGACCGCGACTTCCCTGCCGTCCGGAAGCTCCGCGAGGTGAACCTGCGCAACGGATGCGCTCGCCTCCGGCTTACGATTGAAGCGCACGAACACGTCGTCGACGGGACGCCCGTATACGCGCTGCAGGATTGCAAGCGCCTCTTCGATCGGGAACGGCTCGACGGAGTCCTGCAGCAGCGCCAGCTCGTCGGCAATATCCGTCGGCAGCAGATCGCGGCGTGTGGAGAGCACCTGCCCGAACTTGACGAAGATCGGGCCCAGGGCTTCCAGTGCGCGGCGCAGACGCACAGCACGCGGCGTGGTATGGCGCCTCCGCAGCAGCGGCAAATCGAGTATTCGGCGCGCGGCGCGCGTTCGCTCGTGCTCGAAAGCGAACTCGTATAGTCCGAAACGCAGGCCGATGGAGACGATCTTGATAAGGCGAAACAGGCGCACGTCAGTGGCGGGAGCGGGGGCTAGCGGCGCGAGCCGCGCAGACCCGCTCGGGAACCTGGAGGCGGGATGCGGCAGGCCCAATCGGGGCCGATGTTCATCGCTGCGATCTTACTGTCAGCGCCCACTTGCGAGCCGTTCGGTCAGGAGCTCGATCCGTTTCTCGAGTCGCTCCACGTCGTCCCGCGTGCGGTCCACGTCCGCGTTGTATTGCTCCAGCGCCTGTGCGCTGGCGACCTGCGGGTTCTCGTGCATCGCGTACTCCGCGACGGTGCGCGCCAGATTGACTGTCGCCACGCGCGCCCAGCGCTCCAGCCCGCGCACACCGGCCGCCATGCGATGCGCCGCGATATCGCCAAAAAGGCGGCTCAAGCTTTCCTCGTAGTCCCACCTCAGATTGCGTCGCACGTAATCGAGCGCGCCGGCGAACTGGACATCGCCTGCGATCTGCACGTCGCCCGACGCACTTTCGTCTCCCGACAGCACACGAAGTACCAAACCTGGCGTCGTTACGATCGTCACGTCCGGCGGCGTTGCGGCGGGCGCCGCTGAAAGCTCACCGGAATCCGCGATACTGAATCCAAGCTCGAATGGCGGAGACTTGAGCAGGGCGCTCTTGCCCGCATGCGGACGCAGCTGCTCGAGCGCCCACGGATTCGAGCGCAGCAAACGATTCAGTGGCGACAGGCCGAACGCTTCGAACATAAAAAAACCCGGGCCACCGGCCCGGGCCTTTTCGAAAATGGGGTCAGGCTCGCGCTTCGTCGGTGATCGAAATGCGGGGCCGACCCGAACTGGTTCAACCTTGCTGAATCCCGGAAACGAGCCACCCCGAACGCCCACTCACCGGTTTCTCGAGATGCCAGACTTCGTTGAACGGCTGCGACTCGGCGCCAAGCCCCTCGCGCAGCAGGCCCGTGAAGCGGACACTCACGACATAAAGCCCGTTCTCGGTAGCGACGTCGAGTACCTCCGCATTGAGCGCAACGATCTCCGTCTTGTCACCAGGCCCCTTCGCTGCCATGTCTTTTTCGACTTCGGCTGCGAGCTCGGGCGTCAGAAATTCGCGGATCGCCGTCACGTCGCTGCGATCGTAAGCGGCCTGCAGATCCACGAAATTCGTTCGCGCATGGCGGACGAACTGTTCTTCATCGAACCCCGGCCACCGCGCGCGCTCCGCCGTGGTCGCGGCAACGGAATGGGGCGCTGCCGAGGCGCGTCCCTGCCCCAGCACCGGCTCGACCGGGCCGCTGCCGGGTAGATCGTGCGTGCCATTCGGTGTCGCGCCTGCGTAGCGCAGGGGCGCGGGCGTGCGGCCGCGTGTAAGCAGCCGGAACAGGAAGAAGACACCCATCGCGAGCGCGACTGCCAGCAGAATCCCCGCCAGCGCGCCGCCGAGACCGTTGTGCATGAAAAGCGACGCGAGACCGGCGCCGATCGCCAGGCCCGCAAGCGGCCCGAGCCAGCGACTTGCACGTGAGGGTTGCTGTGCCGGCGGTGCGGGCTGCGCGCCGGGTTGCGGCTGTGTCGGCCCTTTCGCGACCTGCTGCTGTTGTGCAGGCGTAGGCGGCACCGCCTGCTGCTGCTGTTGCGCCGGTGTACTGGGCGTCGCCTGTTGTTGCTGAGGCGGCGTGTGCGGCGCCGCCTGGCTTGGGCTGACCGCCTCGCGCTGTTTACCGATGCTCCTGCCGCCGCTCATGCGCCGCGCATCGGCATCAAGGACGATGAGCGACAGCGCGATCACGCCGACAAGTACGCTGAGAAATTTACGCATAGTCCACTCCTCGCTGGGACTTACATCGCTGATTCGCTGATTATAAGGGCAGGAAGGAGGCGGCGCTCGCCTCCGGCTCGGGCCTCCCCGCCTTTCGGAACAGAGAGAAACCCCTGGTTCCCTCCGTAACCTCCTTTCCGAGTCGCGTGTCGCTACAACTCCGACACGCTGTTTCCACCGAGGGCGCTCGGGCTCGGCCCCTGCGCCCTTCCAAGGCTGGTCTTAGTATTTCACCGCGCGGTGCAATGCGACTACACCGGCCGCCAGATTCACGTATTCGACCCGATCGAAGCCGGCGCGTTCAATCATGAGTCGAAGCGTTTCCTGATCCGGATGGACCCGTATCGATTCGGCGAGATAACGATAACTCTCCGCGTCACCGGCGACGGCCTGCCCCAGACGCGGCAGCACCTGGAACGAATAGACATCGTAGAGGCGTGCGAGCGGCCGCCACACCTGCGAGAACTCGAGCACCAGCAAACGTCCGCCGGGGCGCAGCACACGCCGGAACTCGCCAAGGGCGAGATCCTTATGGGTCATGTTGCGCAGGCCGAATCCGACCGTGATGCAGTCGAAGGCGCTGGAGGCGAACGGCAGGCGTTCGGCATCGCATTGCGCGACCGGAACCACCACACCGCGGTCGGCGAGGCGGTCGCGGCCGACTTCGAGCATGTTGCCGTTGATGTCGGTGAGTACCACCATGCCGCTCGCGCCGACGCGCTCGGCAAAGAGGCGCGCGAGATCACCGGTACCGCCGGCCACGTCGAGCACAAAATCGCCGGGGCGCACCATGCTGTACCGCGCCGTAATACGCTTCCAGTAGCGGTGCAGGCCCACCGACATGAGGTCGTTCATCAGGTCGTAGCGGCGCGCGACCGAATCGAAGACGCCCGCTACGCGGCGGGCTTTCTCTCCCTCGGGCACCTGCTGATAGCCGAAGTGGGTGGTTTTCATTCGGTGATTTCACACTTCCCGCGACGCGCCTGCTGCTCGCAGACGGTCCAGATACTGATGCCACATCTTGTCCTGACGCTCACCGTAGTCGTAAAGCAGGTCCCACGAATAGATGCCCGTATTGTGCCCGTCCGAAAACAGGAGCTGGACGGCGTAGTTGCCGACCGGATCGACCGCCTTGATGCGCACGTCCTTCTTGCCGGTCTGCAGCACTTCCTGCCCGGGCCCGTGGCCGCGCACTTCCGCCGACGGTGAATGGACGCGGAGGAACTCGGCCGGCAGGCGGAAACACTTGCCGTCGGCGTACGTGACCTCCAGTACCTGTGACTTCTGGTGCAGCTTGATTTCAGTGGGCGCAGGTGTCGCCCTGGTGCTGGCAGCCATATGAACCTAGATGGTGTCAGTCGAGCGCCGCCGCAAGTGCTCCGGCGAGCGCCGAGGTATTGGCCTCGCGCAACACGCCTTCGCGCGCGCGGCGCGCGGTGCTCCAGATCGGTTGCGGGTAATGAGGGTCGTCCGTGAAGCGCGGGATCACGTGCCAATGCAGATGCGGTACCTGCGTGCCGAGGCTCGCGAGATTGACCTTCGCCGGATCGAGCTGTTCACGCAGCACGGATTCCACCGCGAACACGACCTCCATGAGGTACAAGCGATCGTCTTCCGAGAGATCGGTCATTTCCTTTACGTGCGCCTGCCATATCACTCTGCAAAAGCCAGGGTAGCCGGCTTCGTCGACATGCACGACCCGCAAGCGCTCGCCCTGCCACAGCAACTCTCCTCCGGTGCGGTCGCAAAGCTCGCAGGTCATTCGCGTGTTCCCTGACTGAACACCCACTTCGCCGCCGATCGCGCAACAGCGAGTCCGCGCGCGACCGCGCGTCGACGCCATTCGACTGCGGCCGGGCAGAGTATCTCGCGCAGCCGCGCTTTGGCGGGGTGCACTATGCTGCCGTCGCCGAAAAAATGCCAGCGGTTTTCTTCGCGCAGCGCATGGATGACGTGCACCGGAGGATAGGTGCCGATCTCCTGCAGCAGAAAATCGAGGCGCGCGCCTGGCAGCCAGTGCGGCAATGCCGAGCCGAAACTTCCCCGCACGGTATACGCAACAGAGGGAAGATTCGGGTCGACCAGGGTGCGCCCGAGTGCCACGGACAGTGTCGCCGGCGCCGTGGCGGCGACGCCGCGTTCGAGAATGAGCGTATCAGTCCCGCGCCGTCCGAGCCCGGTGTGCAGATCGAGCGCAAACAGATCCTGCACTCCGGTCAGGTGCGCTTTCACCCATTCGCCGAACGCATGCGGTCCCGGTTGCAATTCCCGGCCGCCGTAGAAGAGCCCCCTCGCAAATTCGTACTGCCCCTCCGCGATGGCCTGCTTCACGCGGTGAAAGCCGTAACGCACCGCCGTCGCCGCCGCTCGCATGCGAAAACCGTCATGGGCGGGAGGCGATTGCGGATTGAGCAGAGGATCGAGCACGCGATACAACCGCGGCGCGCCCGCGAATGCCTCGCCATTGACGAGGAAGTTACGATTCAGATCGACGTTGTTCTCGTTCGTGCGCCGCAGCCACGCCATGCCGAACGGGTTGAGAACATGCGCCAGCACCAGCGCGTCATCGGGTCCGAGCGCGGGCGGCGATTCGAGCAGCGCAAGCTGCACCGCTGACCCTGTGTACGCCTCGATACCATGCAGGCCGCTCGTGTGCAGGAGCACGCGCCGCGGGCGTGGTGGACCGAGCCATGCGATCTCAGTCGACAGTGCTTCGCCACGGGGTCCTTGAGCGACAAATCCGAGCGTGTGCACAGCGGCGCCGGCGCGACTGGCCGCTTCCCGGAAGCGGTCGCGTGCGAGTGTGAAATCCGGCGAAAACCAGCTCTCGGATTGTTGTGGCTGCCTGGCCATGAGGCCGATAGCTTACCCTCACCCCGACCCTCTCCCTGCGGCAGGGAGAGTCGGCAGGGAGAGACAGAGTCCTCTCGCCCCCCACCCGGGGAGAGCCTTAGCGTGAGCGGACACTGGCCCTACAACAATACCCGTTCGATGCCGCCGTTGCTGGCTCGCTCTACGTACTCCGCCATCCAGTTTTCGCCGAGCAGGTGGCGCGCGATCTCGACGACGATGTAGTCCGCCTGGGTGTCCGAGTCGTTGTCGAAGCGCGCAAGACCCTGCAGGCACGACGGGCACGACGTCAGCACCTTCACCTTGCCCGAAAAGCCGTCTGCCCGCAGCGCTTCGGCGCCACTTCGCATCTCGTACTCCTTCCGGAAACGCACCTGCGTGGAGATGTCCGGACGGCTCGTCGCGAGCGTTCCCGATTCTCCGCAGCACCGATCGTTCAGCGGCACCGGCTGATTCATGAGCTCGTTCACGACCTTGAGCGGCTGATACGTCTTCATCGGGCTGTGACACGGGTCGTGATACATGTAGCGCACGCCGTTGATGCCGTCGAGCTTCACGTCCTTCTCCATCAGATACTCGTGAATGTCCAGCAGGCGGCAGCCCGGGAAAATCTTGTCGAATTCGTAGCCCTCGAGCTGATCGAAGCACGTGCCGCACGAGACGATCACCGTCTTGATGTCGAGATAAGCGAGCGTGTGCGCGACCCGATGGAACAGCACGCGATTCGCGGTCACGATCGCATGGCCCTTGTGCTCTTCGCCGGCTGCCGTCTGCGGATAGCCGCAACAGATATAGCCGGGAGGCAGAACCGTCTGCACACCGACGTGATAGAGCATCGCCTGCGTCGCGAGGCCGACCTGGCCGAATAGCCGCTCCGAGCCGCAACCCGGGAAATAAAAGACCGCCTCCGCATCCTGCGCCGTCTTCGGATTGCGAACGACGGGCACGATGCGCGGGTCTTCGATGTCGAGCAGCGCGCGCGAGCTTCGCTTCGGCAATCCGCCCGGCATCGGCTTGTTGATGAAATGGATCACCTGCTGGCGGACGGGTGGCCGCCCGGTAGTGGAAGGCGGCCGTCGCGTGAGCTTCTGCGCAAGCCCGATCACCTTCGCACAGCGATGTGCGAAGCGCTGTGCGCGATAGCCGAAGCGAATCATGCCGAGCCGCAGTGTGTTGATCGTTGCCGCGTCCGTCGCATTCAGGAACAGCATCGACGCGGCGAGCCCGATATTCGGCCGCCGCTTGCGGTTGCGCCGGAGGTAATTGCGCATGGCAACCGATACATCGCCGAAATCGATGTCCACCGGACAGGGATTCACGCACTTGTGGCAGATCGTGCAATGGTCGGCGACATCGCCGTACTCGTCGAAATGCTTGAGGGAGATGCCGCGGCGCGTCTGCTCTTCGTAGAGGAATGCCTCGGTGAGAAGACTCGTCGCCAGGATCTTGTTACGCGGGCTGTAGAGGAGGTTCGCGCGCGGTACGTGCGTCATGCATACCGGCTTGCATTTGCCGCAGCGCAGACAGTTCTTGATCATGTCCGCGACACGTCCGATGTCCGACTGCTCCAGGATCAGGCTTTCGGCGCCGATCAGCGAAAAACTCGGCGTGTACGCATTGCGCAGATCGCTGCCACGAAAGAGCTTGTCTTTATTGAAGTGCCCCTCCGGATCGACCTTCGCCTTGTACGCCCGGAACGCTTCGACTTTCGCATCGTCGAGAAACTCGACCTTGGTGATTCCGATGCCGTGCTCGCCCGAGACCACGCCGCCGAGCGAGACTGCGAGCTTCATCAGCCGCGCAACGGCTTCAGCCGCTTCCTGCAGCATCGCGTAATCGTCGGAGTTCACGGGAATGTTCGTGTGCACATTGCCGTCGCCCGCGTGCATGTGCAGCGCGATGAAGACGCGACTGCGCAATACCCGCTTGTGAGTAGCCTCGATCGCCTGCAGGACTTTCACGAACGGCCGGCCGTCGAAGACGTCGGCGAGCTGCGTGCAGAGCTCCGTCTTCCATGAGACGCGGATGCGATAGTCCTGCAACAGATCGAAGAGCGTGACGGGTGACGAGTCATGAGTGACGGATGACGGGTGATGAGTGACGGGTGACGGGTCACTCGCGATGGCTGGCTCGCGACTCGCGGCTCGTGACGCCTGGCTTGCGAGCGCATCCTCGATCACCTGCGCGTAGGCAGGAGGAGCGTTGCCGACGAGTGAAGCGAGTGGGCTATCGAGAGACTCGTTGAGCCAACGCCAGTGCGCGCGCGTTTCGTCCAGCAGCGCGAGTGCGACCTCCACGCGGTCGCCGAGTAATTCGCCCGCCGAACCGACTTCTTCGCGATGCGTGAGGGGCAGGTCCCCGCGTAACAGCGTCTCCAGCTCATCGATCAGCTTGAGCTTGTTGCGGACAGAGAGCTCGATATTGATGCGCTCGACGCCATCCGAATAGCCTCCGAGTCCCTCGACCGGAATGACCACGTCCTCGTTGATCTTGAACGCGTTGGTGTGCTTCGAGATCGCCGCTGTGCGAGCGCGATCGAGCCAGAACTTGCGCCGCATGTCGGGCGCCACGGCGATGAAGCCCTCGGCCTGCCGAGCATTGGCGATGCGCACGACTTGCGAGGCCGCAGCCGCGACCGCATTCTCATCGTCGCCGACGATGTCGCCGACCAGCACCATCTTCGGCCGCCCGGGCCGCCGCGCTTTCGTCGCGTAGCCGACGGCTTTCACGTAGCGCTCGTCGAGGTGCTCGAGTCCCGCGAGCTTGGCACCGCCCGGCCGCGCGTCGAGATAGCGGCGGATTTCGACAATCGCAGGCACGGCTTCGCGCACCGGGCCGAAGAATTCGAGGCAGACAGTGCGCACCGCCGGCGGCATCCGGTGCAGGATGAAGGTCGCCTGCGTGATGATGCCGTCGCAGCCCTCCTTCTGCACGCCGGGCAGGCCGCCGAGCACCTTGTCCGTCACGTCCTTGCCGAGTCCCGGCTTCCTGAAAGCGGAGCCCGGAATTTCCATGATCTCCGGCGCGCCGAGCGGCGTGGTTCCATCGAGCGCGAAGCGACTGATGCGGAAACGTGCGACCGGCACGTCGTGGATCTTGCCGTGGTTGTGATCGAGGCGCTCGACCAGCATCCAGGTCGCGTCCGGCGTCACCATGCGCCACGAAGCGAGGTTGTCGAGCGCCGTTCCCCACAGCACGGCTTTCTTTCCGCCCGCGTTCATCGCGACATTGCCACCGATGCACGACGCGTCTGAGGACGTCGGATCGCATGCGAACACGAGACCTGCCGCATCGGCAACGTTCATCGCGCGGCGGGTCACCACACCTGCACCGCAGCGCAGAACCGGGACGGGTTCATTCAACCCCGGCAGCACGACGTTTTCGACCGGGCTCATCGTCTCCAGCTTCTCGGTGTTGATCACGGCCGAGAGCCGCGTGAGCGGAATCGCCCCGCCGGTGTACCCGGTGCCGCCGCCGCGCGGAATGATCGTGAGCCCGAGGTCGATGCACGCCTGCACGACGGGGGCAACTTCCTCCTCGGTATCGGGTGCGATCACGACGAACGGATACTCGACGCGCCAGTCGGTTGCGTCGGTGACGTGCGACACGCGCGCGTAACCATCGAACATCACGTTGTCGCTGTGCGTGATGCCGGCGAAGCGGCCGCGGATGCGCTTGCGCAGATCGTACGTCGCACGGAACTGCGCTTCGAACGCATCGACCGCCCGGGCGGCCGCCGCGAGCAGATTCGTGACGCGCTCGTCCGTGCGCCTGCGTCTGCGCGCCTCGATCGCCTGCAGTCGCTCGCGCATTTCTGCAATGAGTGCCGCCCGCCGCTTCGGATAGCTGATCAGCTCGTCTTCGATGTACGGGTTGCGCGAGACGACCCAGATGTCGCCGAGCACTTCGTACAGCATCTTGGCGGAGCGGCCGGTGCGGCGCTCGCTGCGCAGCGCCTCGAGCATCTCCCACGCCGGCTCGCCGAGCAGCCGGATGACGATCTCGCGGTCGGAAAACGAGGTGTAGTTATACGGAATTTCGCGCAGGCGGGCGGTCATGTGGCAGCTTTGGCGGTGGAAGATCCGCTGCCGTTGGCGCGGACCTCGGAGGTCCGGTTCCTATCGTAGCGGTCGCACTCTCGGACCGTAAACCCCGATGGGTGAGAGGTCTTGTCAGTCTACCGTCAGCAGAGCAAAGAACGTGCTTCCTCGCGGGGGCCGCAGTGAATGCACGTGCTAAACTCCGCGCTCGTATTTCGTCCCTCACGAGATGCGGCCTTCAGCCGCTCTCGAACGTCTGGCATGTCCGCGACGCTGATAAGCGAAGACTACCGCAAGATGCAGGAGGAACTGCATCGCAACCCGAACTACGGCGTCGCCTCGGTCCAATACGCGCCGCTCGTCGCCGACGTGCTCAAAGCGGTCGGCACGACCGAGCTGCTCGACTATGGTGCGGGCAAGGGACGGCTGGGCGCGGCGCTGGAAGAGATATTCAAACGACCCCTCAAGATTCATCACTACGATCCCGCGATACCGCTGTGGGCCACGCCGCCGCCGCCGTGCCGCTTTGTCGCCTGCATCGACGTGCTCGAGCATATCGAGCCGGATCTCATCGACAACGTGCTCGATGATCTGCAGCGTGTCACTGCCGGCATCGGCGTTTTTACCGTGCATACGGGCACGGCGGCGAAAGTGCTTACCGACGGCCGCAACGCGCATCTCATACAGCAGCCGCCGTCGTGGTGGCTGCCGCGCTTTCTGGAGCGCTTCGAGCTCGCGACATTCAATCGCATGCCGATGGGTTTCTGGGTCGTCGTGGAAAAGAAGAAATAACCCGTTAGCGCGGGGACAGACGCGGTGATGCACAGTCCGCGTGCCCGCCTGCTTCGAACTGGCTCACCGCAACTAAGAGGAATAGATGAACTACGCGATCGAATACCCCGGAGCGACGACGCTGCCGGTCGCCGAAAGCAACCAGGCTTTCCCGGTCGGGCGCATCTACTGCGTCGGCCGCAACTACGCCGAGCACGCGCGTGAAATGGGCCACGACCCCGATCGCGAGCCGCCGTTCTTTTTCATGAAACCGCCCGATGCCATCGTGCAGAACGGCGCGACGATTCCCTATCCGCAGATGACGAGCGACCTGCACCACGAGATTGAAATGATCGTCGCGATCGGCAAGGGCGGCGCGGACATTCCGGTCGAGAAATCGCTCGAACATGTGTTCGGCTACGGGGTCGGCCTCGACATGACACGTCGCGACCTCCAGGGCGAAGCGAAGAAGATGGGGCGACCCTGGGAAATGGGCAAAGCCTTCGACAATTCCGCGCCCTGCACGGCGTTGAAGACCGTGACGATGGTGGGCCACCCGAGCAAGGGCGCCATCTGGCTCAAGGTGAACGGCGAGATGCGGCAACAGGGCGATCTTGCGGCGATGATCTGGAGCGTGCCGGAAACGATCGCGTATCTTTCGAAGCTCATCACGCTGCGCGCGGGCGACCTCATCATGTCGGGAACGCCTGCGGGCGTCGGTCCCGTGAAGGCCGGCGACCGGCTGGAAGGTCATGTCGACGGCGTGGGCGAGCTGACAGTGTCGTACGCGAAGTAAGCCGGGGCGCAGGGCGAACGCGACATGAGCCTTACGCTCGAAGAATACGAGCGCCTGAATCCGCGCAGCGAGATCGAGCACGAGGGCGTGCGCATGCTGTTCGCGACGCCGAGCACGTTCACCCGCTGGCGGGTCGAGTCGATCTATACGAAGGAGCCGTGGACGCTGGAGTGGATCGCGGGATTCAGCGCCGGTGAGATTCTGCTCGACTGCGGCGCCAACGTCGGCATGTACACGATCTGGGCAGCGGCGACCCGGCGCACGCGGGTGTACGCGTTCGAGCCCGAAGCCCAGAACTACGCGCTGCTCAACCGCAACATCCTCATCAACCAGCTTTCGGGTCTCGTCCGTGCCTACTGCATGGGACTTTCGGACGAGCCTGGGCTGACCGCCTTGCACATCGCCGACCTGCGCGTCGGCGGTTCCTGTCACGCAGTCGGTGAAGCGCTCGACTTCGAGCACAAGCCGCTGAAGGCGGTTTTCGCACAAGGCTGCGCGGCGCAGACGCTGGATGAGCTCATCCGTGCGCGGCAGATTCCCGTGCCGAATCACATCAAGATCGATGTGGACGGGTTCGAACCGAAGGTCATCGCCGGCGCGCGTACGACACTCGAGGACCTGGCAGTCAAGTCGCTGCTCATCGAGACGAACCAGAATCTGGAGGATCACCGCCGCATGGTGCGTGATCTCAACGCGCTCGGTTTCAGGCACGATCCGGCACAGGTCGCGCGCGCCGAGCGCAAGGCCGGTACATTCAAGGGTGTTGCGGAATATGTCTTCCAACGCTGAGCTGCACCTCGCCTACAAGGTCGGTAACGCCGAGCTGAGCCTGTTCCCGTATCCGCATTTCTTCGTCCACAACGTCTTTCCTTCCGATTTCTACGCCGAGATTCAGGCGAACCTGCCCGATCCGGCAGCGCTGCTCCCGATCGCGGAAGTGCGCCCGGTGAAGGGCTACAAGGAGCGCTTCGTTTTCGATTTCGCGGGACCGCAGTTCAATGCGCTGCCGCGTGAGAAGCAGGCGTTCTGGAGCGGCATGCACAAATGGCTGCTGGGCGGCCGCTTCGGTCAGCTCGTCATCGAGAAGTTCAGGCCGTTCATCGCGCAGCGCTTCGGGAACGATCCGAATCTGGAGCTTTACGACGAAGGGCTGCTGGTTCAGGACATCACGAACTACAGCCTCGGCCCTCATACCGACTCACCGCGGAAGGTGATCACGTTCCTGTTCTATCTGCCCGCAGACGAATCGCAGCGCCATCTCGGCACGTCCATCTATCTGCCGAAGGATCCCGCGTTCCGCTGCAAGGGCGGACCGCATTACCGTCACGATGGCTTCGAGCGTGTCTGGACGATGCCGTTCGTGCCGAACTCGCTGTTCGCATTCTTCAAGACCGACAATTCGTTCCATGGCGTCGAGCCGGTACTCGACGCCGATACGCGCCGGTGGCTCCTGCTCTACGACATTTACATGCGCGAGCAGAAACCAGTGGGCACGCAACTCAATGCGGCAGTGTCGCCTGCCAACGTTAAGTTTTCGTTCTAACTCCGTGGCCATCGTCGGCAAGCCGGAAGTCGAGGAGTGGTTTCGGCGGGCAGCCTCGTTGCGGGCGGAGGGTAAACCGAACGCGGCGCTGGAAGCGTGTGAGTACGTCCTTTCGATCGAACCGCACCACGTCGCGGCATTGAGTGTCCGCGCTCACAGTCTGCGGATGCTCAACCGCTACTCAGAGGCTGAATCGGCCGCACGTCGCGCCATTGAGTGCAATGGCGAGTACCCCGCGGCCTGGTTCAACCTCGGCGCTGCGCTTGAAGGACTCGCACGCACTCACGAAGCCATCCGCGCGTACGAGAGGGCCATCGGTCTGCAGCGCTCGTATCCCGAAGCATGGAACAACCTCGCGCTGGCGCTCGGTGCGCTGGGCCGAGTCGATGAAGAAATCGCAGCACTGCGCACGGCCGCGGAGGTCGGGCCAAGTCTCGCCCCGATCTGGAGCAATCTTGGTGACGCGCTGCGCCGCGCCGGGCGTGCGCAGGAAGCCTTGACTGCGTCGCTCAGGGCGGTCGAGCTGCAGCGCAACTCGGCCGTGGGATGGAACAATGTTGCCGCCTCATATCTTGCAGTTGAGGATTACGAGAACGCCGAAACCGCGAGCCGGGAGGCACTCACATTGGCGCCAGATCTGGCGCATGGCTGGAGCAATCTAGGGACGGCGCTGCGCGGCAGGCGCAATTACGAAGGGGCAGTGCATGCGTTCCGACGTGCGCTGGAGCTCCAGCCGGGAACGGAGCACTATCTGCGCAACCTCGGCCTCGCACTGCATGACAAAGGCGAACTGGCGGCAGCAGCAGCAGCATACCGCGAGGCGATCGCGGTTTCGTCGGCATACACTCCGGGATTGGCATCGTTGGCAGTGACCTACCTTGCGCTCGGGGAAACGCAACTCGCGTTAGACGCATGTGAACAAGTGCTCGCCGCGGATACGGCGGATGCTGGATCGTGGACCGCCGCAGGCCATGTGTTCGCGTCATGCAACGATACGAGACGTGCTCTTGACGCACTCGAACGCGCCGTGAAGCTCGATCCGCAGTCTTCGGCAGCGTGGCGCAATCTGGGTCACGTGAACGAAGAGCTCGGCAGGTGCGATACAGCGATAGCGGCGTATCGGCGCGCCGCGCACGCGGTCGGGGATCGTGCCGCGGCGCTCGCGGCGCTCGCGTGGGCTTGCATGAACACGTGCAGGTGGGACGAACTGGAATCCACAAGCGCGGAGCTCGACGCCGCGCTCGACGTGAGCGGCGAGAACACGCGCGCGGCGGAAATGCCGCTTGCGAACGTCACCCGTCGCATGGACCCTGCGATAAACATGAAAGTCGCTCGAAGCTGGGCGGCAGAGCTCGAGCGAGGACACCCTGCGGCAGTTGAATTTCGTCGGCGCGAGGCCACGTCCGCGCGCCTGCGCATCGGCTATCTTTCAGGGGACCTGCACGACCACGCCACTGCCCATCTCACCGGGGGGCTATACGCCGCTCATGACCGCTCGCGATTCGAGATCCATGCGTACTCGTATGGCGGTGATGACGGTAGTGAGCACCGAGAAAGAATCGCCATGGCCTGTGACGCCTTCCACGATGTGCGTGCCCTCAGCCATCGTGCCGCCGCGCAGCGCGTTTTCGATGACGGTGTCGACATACTGGTAGATCTGAAAGGCTGGACCCGGGAGCATCGGTTGGAGATCTGCGCACTGCGCCCTTCGCCTGTCCAGATGACCTACCTCGGATTCCCCGGGACCACTGGTGCGCGGTTCTTCGATTACGCACTGGTCGATCAAACTGTCGTGCCCGAGTCACACCAGCAATACTACACGGAACGGCTGATACGCCTGCCGCACTGCTATCAGGTGAACGACGCGACGCGGAGAATTGCCGAAGAAGAACTCTGTCGACGCGACTTCGGTTTACCTGAAGAGGGGATCGTATTCTGCTCGTTCAATCAGCCGGTAAAGATCGGACGCGAGATGTTTCGAGCTTGGATGCATGTACCTCGAAAACGTGCCTGGCTCGGTCTTGTGGCTGCTCGTCGGTAACTCGTATGCTGAAAATGCGCTGAAGCAGGAAGCAGCGGCGGCCGGCGTCGCACCCGAACGCCTCGTTTTCGCCGGGCTGTTGCCCGTCGCGCGGCATCTCCGGCGACTGCAGCTCGCAGACATCGCCCTGGATACTCAGATTTATAACGGCCACACCACCACCAGCGACGCATTATGGGCGGGCATTCCCGTTGTCACGTTGCGGGGCTCTCATTTCGCGTCGCGTGTGTCGGCGAGTTGTCTTGCGGCAGCCGGGCTGCCGCAGCTTATCGCTTCCACGTTCGGCGAATTCGTGGCGCTCGCGACTCGACTCGGCTCCGACCCTCAAGCACTGCAGGCACTCAAGACGCACCTTGGGACGCAGCGTATGCAAGTGCCACTCTTCGACACCCGGCGTTTCGTTCGCAATCTGGAGTCGGCATTTGACGAGGCGTGGCGACGCTACTGCTGTGGCATGGAACCGGATCATTTCGCAATCATCGAACCGCCTTCTGACGGAGATTGAAGCATGCAAAAACGCAAACTCGGCAGGAACGGCCCTGAGGTCCCCGCACTCGGTCTCGGCTGCATGGGCATGTCCATCAGCTATGGCGAGCCCAATGACGAAGAGTCGATCGCCACGATTCATCGTGCGCTCGAGCTCGGCGTGAATCTGCTCGTCACCTCCGATGCGTACGGCGCGGGCATCAACGAGGCGCTCATCGCCAAAGCGATCAAGGGTCGTCGCAATCGATTTCTGCTCGGCACAAAATTCGGCAATCTCGCCCTCGCGGGACGCAGCGGCAGCGACGGCGCCGTTGCGTTATCGGGCGGTCATCCGGAGTGGGTACCGCAGGCGTGCGACGCGAGTCTGAAGCGCCTCGGCGTCGAGACGATCGACATCTACGGACTGCATCGTGTCGATCCGACCGTCCCCATCGAAGATACGGTCGGCGCCATGTCACGGCTCGTCGAGCAGGGAAAGGTCCGCTACCTCGCTTTGTCCGAGGCCGGGGCGCAGACCATCCGTCGCGCCCACAAAGTGCATCCGATCACGGCGCTCGAAACCGAGTACTCACTATGGAGCCGTGATGTCGAGCACGACATCCTGCCGACCTGCCGCGAGCTCGGCATCGGCTTCATGGCCTACGCACCACTCGGGCGCGGCTTTCTCACGGCGACGATCAAGACGCTCGATGCATTGCTGCCGAAGGACCGCCGGCGCGAGCACCCACGCTTCGAAGCATCGAACATCGAGCGCAACCGTGAATTGCTGAAGCCGATGGAAGACATCGCGCGGGCACACGACGCAACGCCGGCGCAGGTCGCACTCGCGTGGCTGCTCGCGCGGAGTGAAGACATCGTTCCGATTCCCGGCACCAAGCGCCGCAAGTACATCGAAGAGAACTGCGCGGCGGCCGAGCTTGCGCTCACACCGCAAGAGCTGGCCTCGCTCGACCGAGCGTTCCCGGCGCAGGTCGCCTCAGGCACACGCTATCCGGAGAGACAGCTAAGAGGACTTGGTATTTAGTTCGCACCACCGCGTTCCGGTGAGCGGGGGCCGTGAAACGGCGGGGTCCCCGCGAACGCAACATCCGAAGATCGATTAGCACTCTCGTCCGATCCTGCGAGGGCTGCGGCAGAACGAGGGCTAAGCCTAAGATCCGCACCCAATTGTTCCAACGCTCGCGTCCAGCCGCCGTCGTTCGTCTGCCGATAAATGCGGAAGCCGGGAAACCACGGGGAGGTTTCGCCCGCGGTCGTCCAGCGCCATTCGGGCGGCGTAGGCACCAGCACGCGCGCCGCCTTCCCCACGCCTGCACGCAGGTGCATGTTCGTGTTGCTCACGCCCACGTAGTCATCGAGCAGCGACAGGAGAGCGAGCATCGCCTCGAGATCGCCGTTGAGCGCGGAGAAATCGTGTGCCGGCCGGCGGAGGCGCTCGGAGAAAAGCTCGATCTCGCCCGGATTCGGCTGACGCTGCAGCACGAGCATCGTCCCCCGTACATCGCGCAGACTGTCCGCGAGCTCCTCGAGCCGGATGTGTTTGAAGAACGCCCAGTTCGCGCCGCGGTTCTGCTCGGGCGCAATGCCTCCACGCCACGTGAGGCCGATATACGGCGGCGGGCCCGCCGCACTGAGCTGCTCGCGTACCTCGTCGAGGGTCTCTGGTAACGCCGTCAGCGTAAGAGACGGCGGCGTATCGAGTTCGCCGGGCTTGACCGGCGATCTCAGCGCAAGCGGCAGGTCTCCAAGCAGCACGTAATGATCGGCGGGCGGCAGCGGCGCCTCGGAGGGGATCACGTGCGTGAACAAAGCGGTGCGCCGGAGCATGTCGACCAGGCGCGGATCGGAGCGATAACTCACTGCGGCGCCGCGCGCGATGAGCGTACGCGTGAAACGCGCGAAGAAGAGCTCGTCACCGAGACCCTGCTCGCGCAGAACGCATACATGCTTTCCTCGCAGATCGGTGGGCAGCGCGACAGTCAGCTCGATTCCGTGCTGTTTCTCGCTCAGACGGCCGCGTGCCGGCCGATGGCGGTATTCACGCCATCCACCGTCGAAATCACCGGTCGCGAGATACGCCCACGCGAGCGCCTGATGGATCGCCGGAGAATCGGGCTCGTGTTCCTGTATGCGCCGCAGGCGCTCGATGCCTTCGTGCGTTTTGCCGGCTTCGAACAGTGCACTGCCAAGTGCAATTCCGAGCCGTGCGTCCGCGGGCGCGAGCACCACCGCCGCGCGATAAACGGGCAGTGCGTCCCTCACGCGACCCTGACTGCTCAATGCGGCCGCGAGCATGGAATGTGCGGGGAGCGACTGCGGGTCGAGACGCAGCGCTTCACGGGCTGCAGCTTCTCCTTCCGTGAAGCGGCCGACATCGATCAGGTACAGACGCCAGATTGCAGTGCGCCTTGATGTCGTCCGGCCGCAGTCTCATAGCGGCGCGATAATGATCGATCGCCTCGTCGAAGCGCTGAAGCTGGTGCACGACGCTGCCGAGGTTGAGCCGCGCATCGGGATTGTCGGGCTCGAGTTGAACCGCGCGTTCGAAAATCTTCGCAGCTTCTTCGATTCGTCCCTGATCGCGCACCGCATTGCCGAGGTTGAACCAGCCGGCTGCCCGGCCCGGGTGGCGGCGGACGACTTTGCGCAGTTGCAGTTCCGCGCCGGCGAAGTCCCCGCGCAGGGCAAGGCAGTTCGCAGCGCCGATCTGAAGCTGCGGCTCGTCTGGATTGAGCCGTGCGGCCGTCGAGAACGCTTCCAGCGCGCCGTCGAGATCATTCAACTGGAGCAAAGCGGAGCCGAGATTCGCCCGGAAGGCCCAGTTTTTGGGCTGCAGCGCGACGGCGGCACGGACGCGTTCGACCGCGAGGGCGGCAGAGCCCGCGTGAAGCGCCAGCAGACCCGATAGATGCAGCGCGTCCGGCTGCCTGCTCTCGAGCGCAAGTGCCTGTTCGTAAAGGCGACTCGCCTCTTCCAGCCGTCCTGCCTGGTGATGCGCCAGGCCCTCGCGCACGAGACTGTCCGCGGCTGCGCGCATATATGTATGTCTATCTCTATGTCAGCGAAGGAAGGAAGGGCGGAAGCGCACCGGACACTTTGTTGCGTACCTGCAACATAGATCGCAGAAAACAGGGGGATTTTCGGCAATTTCGTTGCGGTTGGCGCAACGCTTTTGGCACCATTCTACCAACCCTTCATTGCAGGGGGGCATCGCGCCGGCACAGTCCCAAACACGTGATGGGATCGTTCGGCACGAAACTCTAAAAAGGAGAGTCAGGCATGAAGAAAAAGGCACTAGCACTTGCAGTCGCCGGTGCACTGGGCGCGCCTGCGCTTGCGCTCGCGCAGGCGAGCACGGTGCAGATCTACGGCCAGGTCCGCGTCGACTATCAGTACCTGAAGCAGGGCGATGGTTTGAAGTCGGTCGATGCGTTCTCATCATACGATTCGTACCTCGGCTTCCGCGGCGAGGAGAAACTGGGCGGCGGTCTGTCGGCGTGGTTCCAGTGCGAAAGCACATTCGACCCGACGGGTGAGTCCAGCGCTAATAATGGCTTTTGCTCGCGCAACACCGGCGTGGGCTTCAAGGGCCAGTGGGGCAATGTCTTCTTCGGTAACTGGGACACGCCATACAAGATCGTGCACGGTTCGGTGTACCGTCCGTTCTCGACGGCGGGCGCGTTCGGTAACGCGAATATTCTGCATAACGGCACCAACAGCAACGTGGGCAATGGCACGCTCGGCGGTTTTGCTGCCACGGGCTTCAGCCGCCGTGCGCAAAACCAGGTCGCGTTCCACAGCGGTGACTTCGCGGGCTTCCAGGTGCTTGGCGCCTACACCGGCACGGACGAGTCGACTTCGTTGACGACCAATGCGGCGCCCACCAGCAAGCCCCGCCTGTATTCGCTCGGTGCGACGTGGACAGCGGGCCCGCTGTATATCGGCGCGGCATACGAAGAACACAAATCGTTCAACCCCGGTCAAGGTCAAGCCTTCGGCTTCGGTAATAATCAGTATCGCGAAGGCACCGACCATGCGTGGGAAATCGTCGCTGCTTTCACGCTCGGCCCGGTTCGCCTTGGCGCGAGCTACCACGAGTTGAAGTACGAAACGGCCGGTGCGGCGGCGGGCTCTCAGACTGAGCTTAAATACAAACCCTGGGCCGTGTATGCCGACTGGCGCATCATCGGCCCACATACCCTGCGCGTCGAGTATCTGCATGCCCCGAATACCAAGGGTAACTCGGCGGTCGCCGTCGGTAGTCTGGGCTCGCCTCTCCTCGGCGATACGGGCGCCCAGTTGTATGGTATCCAGTATGCCTACGCGTTCTCGAAACGCACCGAAGTCAACTTCGGTTACGTCCTGCTGGATAACGACCGCAACTCGCGCTTTGCGCTGCAATCCCCGGCCCGAATGAACACCTGTCAGGGCGGGCCGGCGGTCGGCTGCAACCGCGATCAGTCTGCGTACGTGCTGGGTGTGATCCACCGCTTCTAAGAATAATAACCGGCTTTGAGCCGGTTGCAGTTCAACTCATCGGGCGCCTAACAGCGCCCGATTTTTTTGTCGGCACGGCTGGCAGCTCAGGACGGAGTACGTGTTTCACTCGTTGTATCTGCGGGAACCCGGCGTGCAACACGCCCGGCTCGCTCAACGACATCGGGAACTCGTATGTGCTCGGCGCGGCGATCCGCGAGCCACAAGCTACTTAGGGCTGCGGTTCTACTCGCCGGAGCCGCCCGTTCCAGCGATATCGACGTAGAGCTTCTCGAGGTCGCGGGTGAATGTCCGTGAATCGAAAAGCGGCGCCGCATCGCGGGACGCTATGACACGTGCACGCACGTCGTCGAGATAGGAACGTTCAGTGGCGAGCCGGAACGCGAGAGATTCGTAAGCCTCGAGCGAATCCGTGACGAGATCGGGAAGATTACAGTTCCGAACGATGCTCGCCGACACACGGGCCGCGAAAGTCCCCCCACGCAACGCGACGAGCGGACATCCAACCCACAAGCTGTCGCTCGCTGTCGTGTGTGACGTGTACGGGAACGTATCCAGCGACAGATCGGCTACGCGGTAACGCGCAAGGTGGTCGGCGTACTTCATGCGCGGGGTGAAAACGATTCGCGCGGCATTGACGCCTCGAGCGCGCGCCGCCTCGACGAGATTCTCGCTCGCCCACCGGTTGTCTTCTGCGAGCCATAGCACGCTGCCCTCGACCCGCTGAAGCAGGTTCATCCAGCGCTCGAAAATCTCGGGCGTAATCTTCACTGCCTGATTGAAGCAGCAGAAGACAAAAGCGTCGTCCGGCAAACCGTACTCGCTCCTCATGCGCGCTTCGCCCACGGGGCGTTTGCGATCGTTCGCCTGATAGCAGTGCGGCATACGCAGCACGCGCTCCGAGTAATTCGCTTCGGCGCCGGCCGGAACGATGTCTTCATCCGCAATGATGTAATCGATGAAACTCGCACCGGTCGTCCCCGGATAACCGAGCCAGGTTACCTGCGCCGCGCACGGCCGCCGCGCCATCACGGGCAGGCGATGGCCGATCGTGTAACCCTTCAGATCTACCAGCACGTCGAGGCCGTCCTCCCGCATGCGCTCCGCGATCACGTCGTCGGAGTCCCACGCGACGTCGATGAAGTGCTCGACCGCGGACCGGATACGCGCGCGCATGGGGCTCGCATCGTCGGGGCCGTATGAATACGCGAAGATCTCGAACCGGTCGCGATCGTGCAGCTCGAGCACTTCGGCAAGCAGGTAGGCCGCTGCGTGCTCCTTGAAATCCGATGAGAAGTAGCCCACGCGCAGGCGCCCTTCTCCAGCGGTGGCGATCGCGGGTGCCGTAGCAGACGGCGGCGTGCCGAAGCGCGCAGCAGCCCAGCGCCGGCTGTACGTGAGTTGCTGCGCGGCCGTCGTGTCTTCGTTCAGCAATCCGAACGGCGTGCCGAAATCCGCTGCCGTATCGAGCTCACTGGCAATCAAACGCCAGGACGCCCGCCACTTCGGCCAGTCACACATGCGATGCTGAAGGTGCATGGCCCCGCCCAGCAGCGCGCGATAACCTGTTCGCCGATAGCCCTCTTCCAATACCGTGGCGGCGGCATCGAATCGCGAGCGCACCGTGTGAATCTGTCCGAGCACGTTATACGGCGCGCTTTGTGCGGGATCAGCCGCGCGTGCCCGAGCCGCCATCTGTTCGGCTTCTTCGAGCCTGCCGAGCTGGAACAGCGCATTCGCAACGCCTCCGAGCGCCACTGCATTGCCAGGCTCGGCCTCAACGATCTGCTGCAGATGCTCCAGTGCCTGGGCATAACGGCCGCTCGCCAGATACATGGCGGCGAGTCGATCATGCGCGTCCATGTACTTCGGCGCGCGCGCCAGCACGCGCTCGTAACACCACCTGCCGCGCTCGAAATCGCCCTGATGCACGCTGGCAAGCCCCAGGTTGAACAGTGCATCGTTGTTCGTGGGCTGCATTTCGAGCACCTGTTCGAACGCTTGCGCAGCCGCTGCGAACTCGCCAGCGCCTCCGTAGGCGAGCCCGAGATTCAGGCGCGCGTCCGCGTTCCCCGGGTCCGTCCGCACGGTCTGCTGAAGGAGGGCGATCGCTTCGGCGTGCTTCTCCTGCCGCATGAGCGCGATCCCCAGGCGCATCGCCACCGACGGCGGCGCATTCGCCACGCGCAGCGCGCGACGCAGTGCGTCTTCGGCCGCTGAGTGGTCGCCGAGCAGGAGCCGTGCGAGCCCGAGATTCTCCAGGGCGGGACCATTACCCGGCTGCGCGGCTACCGCGCGTTCGAGCAGCGGAGCCGCGAGAGCGGGCTCGCCCGTCATGAGCCGTATGGTTCCGAGCAGCCACAGCGCGTCCGCATTGCGCGGCTCACGACGTAACAAGTCGTCGCATACGTAGGCGGCGCCGGCAAGGTCGCCCTGGTTCAGGCGTTCGCGTGCCTGCTGCAGTTTGCGCAGCGTGGAAGCAGACATGAGGTGGGTCGTTCCCGGATCGGCCGCTACTATATACGAGCCCGAACGGCGCAGCGACATCGGGACTCTGTTCCGTCCTGTGTCGCGCGCCTCTCTATACAATAGCGGCGCCGCGCGAGCGAAGCGCGCGCGATCGACAAGCACCGCCCATCCGCGGCGTCCCCGAGCGAAACAATGGAACAGCGACAGGAAGCGGTTCACTCGCGCGAGCAACTGCTTCAGGAAATCACGTCACTTCTTCGCCGCCACAAGCTGCAGGCGCAGGAGCTCGCGCGTGATGAGTCCGTGCCGACGCGCGAGCGCGTCGAGGAGCTGATGCGCAAGCGCGATCTGGACGAGCTGCAGCGCGAGCTCGACCGGGTGCATCCCGCAGACGTCGCCTACATCCTCGAAGCACTGCCGCTCGACGAGCGCCTCATCGTCTGGGATCTCGTCAAAGCCGAGCGCGATGGTGAGATCCTGCTCGAAGTGTCCGACGCCGTTCGCGAGTCGCTCATCGCGAGCATGGACGAGGACGAGCTCGTCGCGGCCGCCGAACAGCTCGATACGGACGAGATCGCCGACCTCGCGCCCGATCTGCCGCGCGAGGTCATCCAGGACGTCTTCAAATCGCTCTCGGTCGAGGAACGCGAACAGCTCCGCTCGGCGATGTCGTACCCCGAGGACTCGGTCGGCGCGCTTATGGATTTCGAACTGGTCGAAGTGCGGGAGGACGTCTCGCTCGAGGTCGTGCTGCGCTATCTGCGCCGGCTGGACGAGATGCCGGACCACACCGACCAGCTCTTCGTCGTGGATCGCGACGCGCATCTGAAAGGCCTTCTGCCGGTCAATCGCCTGCTCGTGAGCCCCGCCGAAGCGCTGGTCGGCGACGTCATGCTGCGCGAGTTCGCGAAATTCAATCCGTGGGAGCATGCCCACGAGGCCTCGGCTGCGTTCGAGCGCTACGACCTCGTTTCAGCGCCGGTCGTCGATGACGACGGGCGCCTCGTCGGCCGCGTGACCGTCAACGCCGTGGTCGACTACATCCGCGCCTCGCAGGACTCCGAGATGCTGTCCGCGGGCGGTCTGCGCGAGGACGAAGACCTCTTCGCCTCGGTCTGGAAGAGCGTCCGCAATCGCTGGGCATGGCTGGCGGTGAATCTCGTCACCGCGTTCATCGCCTCACGCGTGATCGGGCTGTTCGAGCATTCGATCGCCCAGCTCGTCGCGCTGGCGGCACTGATGCCGATAATCGCCGGGATCGGCGGCAACTCAGGGAACCAGACGATTACGATGATCGTGCGGGCGCTGGCGCTCGGTCAGATCACCCGCGACAACTTCCGCAAGCTCTTCATGAAGGAAATCGGGGTAAGCGTGCTGAACGGCGTCATCTGGGGCAGCGTCGTCGGGCTCTTCGCCTTCCTCATGTACCATAACTGGGAACTGGGCCTGGTCATGACGTCGGCCATGCTTCTCAACCTGCTGCTGGCCGCCGTCATGGGCGTCGCGATTCCCCTGCTCATGGAAAAGCTCGGGCGCGACCCCGCCCTCGGGTCGAGCGTGTTGATTACGGCGATAACGGACAGCGGCGGGTTCTTCATTTTCCTTGGCCTCGCCACTTTGTTCCTTGTGTGACAAAGGCGTATAAAGCTTCTGGGAATAAACAAATATCCGGTTCTGTTGGCTTCACGTAGGTAGCAAACCTTGAGCGACTTCGATAGCCGCATAGAAGAAATCATTCCCCGGTTGCGAAGGTATGCACGTGCGCTCACTGGAGACGGGGGTGCCGCCGACGACCTGGTGCAGGACACGCTCGAACGGGCGTGGGTGAAACTGCATCTATGGCGTCGTGGCAGCGATTTGAGAGCGTGGCTTTTCACAATCATGCACAACGTGTACGTGAACCAGGTACGTAGCCGGCACGACGAGGTGCTGGTCGACGACGATTCGTTGGACGCGCCGCAGCGTCCCACGCAGACCGATCTGCTCGAAGTGCGGGACATCGATGCCGCCTTGCGGCGGCTGCCGGCGGACCAACGTGAAGTGCTGCTTCTCGTCGCGCTCGAGCGTATGTCTTACGGCGAAGCAGCACGTGCGCTCTCGATCCCCATCGGTACGGTCATGTCGCGCCTGGCGCGCGCCCGCGAAAAGCTGCGGGTGCTGCTCGACTCCGACCCGGCAGCCGCAACGCTGAAGGTCGTCAAATGAGCCGCCCGCCCCTCGACGACGAACAACTGCACCGCTGGCTCGATGACGAGCTGCCGGAGCCCATGCGCACGGAGGTCGAAACATACGTCGGCGAGCACCCTGAAGAAGCGGCGCGGATAGCCGCGTACCGCCGCAACGATGCCCTCCTCAGATCGCGTTTCGATTCCGTCCTGGAAGAGCCGCTGCCCTCACGCATGCTGCGCCGGCCTCGTTCGCAACTGCTGCGACGCGCCGCCGTCGTCGCATGGTTGGCCATCGGTGGCGTGGCCGGCTGGTTTCTGCATGACGCGAAGCGGCTCGAAGTCGTCCATGGCGTTCCGCTGTGGGCGCATCGGGCCGTCATCGCTCATGCGGTATACGTGCCCGACGTCCGCCACCCTGTCGAAGTCACGGCCGATCAGGAGGATCATCTGGTCGGATGGCTGTCGAAGCGGCTCGGAACAAACCTCAAGGTGCCGCATCTCGATTCCGCGGGATACAGCCTGGTCGGCGGTCGACTGCTGCCAGGAGAGCAGGCGGCCGTGGCGCAGTTCATGTATCAGGATCCGCAAGGACTACGATTGACGCTCTACGTGCGGACCAACATGGAGCAGAACGGCGAAAGCGCCTTCCGCTTCGCCCAGGAAGGAAACGTACGCGTCTTCTACTGGATCGACCGCCGGCTCGGCTACGCGCTATCGGGCGAGATCGGCAAGGAAGAGTTGTTACGCGTCGCGATGACGGTTCACCAGCAACTCAATCCCTGACGCGAGCTGCGCCGTGGTTGAAGTGAACTGCTGAAGGGGAACTGGAGGGGAACTACGAGGAGGGAGCGGGAGGCCGGGGGTTACCCAGCCCCCGCTATGCTACTTACTACTTCTTCTTCGCTGCTTTTTTCTTCGCTGCTTTTTTCTTAGCTTTTTTCTTCGCTGCCATCATAGTCTCCTTTAAAGTTAACCTAGGCATGCATCACGTACGGCGGTTGGTCCGCACTCCCATCGCATGACCTTTCGAACGTTGTTAGCAGCGTCTCTTCCATCGTTCTCCCGAAAAAAACTCGGAAAGACCATGCGTGGTGGGGCAATTCTATGCCACAGCTCAAAAAAAAAGCAACACCTTTGTCAAGAGCGTTTGACGATGGAATATCGTTTATCGCGCTCAGCACCACACTTGGATGCGATCGCGGATGAGAAATGATGAAGCGATTCGTGCGTGATGCGTGATGAGTGGAGACGAGTAGCGAATCATGAGTGACGATGACCGAACTGGCGACTTGCGATCGCGGTCATGGCCATCGAATCCGGGGCGGCTTACGTTGAGTCACGTAACGAGGCGTGGCTGACACGTCAACGCGCCGCCTAGAACCCATCACCCATCACCCATCACCCTAGAGCGGCAGTCTGCGCTCGCGAGCGATGAGATCGGCGAGCGTCTCGCGTTCTCTTATGAGATGAACGTCGCTGCCGTCGATCATCACCTCGACCGCCCGCGGCCGCGTGTTGTAGTTGGAAGCCATGCTCATCCCGTATGCGCCGGCCGACATGATGGCGAGCAGATCGCCTTCACGCGCCGGGAGGCGACGGTCGCGGGCAAGGAAGTCGCCCGTCTCGCATACGGGGCCCACGATATCGTAGGTCCCCGGCTCCCCATCCTCGCGCACGGGCAGGACGTCATGCCACGCCTGGTAAAGGGCAGGCCGCATGAGGTCGTTCATGGCCGCATCCACGACCGCGAAGCTGCGCTCTTCGCCGCGCTTCACGTATTCCACCCGGGTCAGCAGCAGACCCGCGTTCCCCGTCAGCAGACGGCCGGGCTCGAAGATGAGCTGGCGGGACGCATCCGGGAACGCGCTCATGACCGCATGCGCGTAATCCTGCAGGTCGGGCGGGGTTTCACCCTGATAGCGGATGCCCAGCCCGCCCCCTACGTCCACGTGCTTCAGGCGAATGCCCTCCGACTCGAGTGCGGAAACGAGCTCGGCCACGCGCCCAAGCGCTTCCGAGATCGGTGCGATGTCGACGAGCTGCGACCCGATGTGACAGTCGATGCCGACTATCGCCACGTTACGCAGATCACGCGCGCGCCGGTACAGCGCCTGCGCCTCGGCGTACGCGATGCCGAACTTGTTCTGTTTGAGGCCGGTCGCGATATAGGGGTGCGTGCCCGGATCCACGTCGGGGTTCACGCGGAGGCTGATCGGTGCGCGCGTTCCCATTTGCCCTGCGATGGCGTCGATGCGCTCGAGCTCCTCGCCCGATTCGACGTTGAAGCAGAGGATCCGGTTCTGCAGGGCGAGCCGGATTTCCGCGGCTGACTTGCCGACGCCCGAGAAAACCACCTTGCCCGGGTCGCCCCCGGCCGCAATGACACGCTCGAGCTCGCCGCCCGAGACGATGTCGAAGCCGCTCCCGAGCCGTGCGAACAGATCCAATATCGCGAGATTGGAGTTCGCTTTGACTGCGTAGCACACGAGGTGCGGGTGTCCGCTGAAAGCCGCGTCGAAACTGCGGAACGCTTCCGTCAGCGCCGCCCGCGAGTATGCGTAGCACGGCGTTCCGAACTGCGAGGCGACGCTGGACAGCGCCACGCCTTCGACGTGCAGCTCGCCCGCGCGATAGACGTAAGGGTTCACCTCGATTCAGGCACCGGCGCCGTTTCGGCCGATGTCGGACGCTCCGGGCCGGCAGGCGGAGTGACCACCCGTCCCGGTCGCCTGGACGGCCCAACCTGCTCGGGCAGGTAGAGCGGGCCCTTCGTGCCGCAGCCACTCAGAAGGACGCTTGCCGTCAGGAGGATTGGCAACAGACGCATGTATTGGAGGAAGTCTCGATTGCGACGGTTCACCGGCGCACAGGTGAAGACCGGCGCCGCGTCAGACGGCGATGCTCTCACACAAAGAGGTAACGGTGCGAATCGCTGCGTAACTCGCGACGCCGGGCCGCATAGTCGGGCACCATCCGTGCGACGGTACGCCAGAAGCGTTGCGAGTGGTTCATCTCGAGCAGATGCGCGACTTCGTGGGCGACGACGTAATCGATCAGGTGTAAAGGCATCTGCACGAGTCGCCAGTTGAGATGGATGCGGCCGCTTGCATGGCAGCTGCCCCAGCGCGTGCGCGCATTCGACAGATGTACGGTCGGGTCAGCCGTTACGTCCAGAGTCTGCCGGAAATGATGCACACGCATCGTGAAGCAGGACAGCGCCTGCTCCCGCAGCCAGTCTTGTACGCGCACACCGATGGGCTTCGAGGAACTGTCGCTTGCCGTGACGATGATCTCGCTCCCGACGACGTTTACGGGCTGTGACACGTGGGCAGCCGTGAGGCGCAATGTAAGCGGGCTACCGAGGAGCATCAGCGTTTCGCCGTCGCACCAGCGGCGCGGCGGCGGCCGCCGCTCGTTCCATTCGGCCAGCTTGCGCACGACCCATCGCGAGTGCCGCTGCAACAACCGTTCGATGGCACCGAGGCTCGCATTCCACGGCGCCCCGACGCGCAGGCCGTCCTCGTCGACGAGTATGGAAATGGCACGCCGCCGCTGGCTGCGCTTGATCGTGTAGCTCACGATCGTACCGTCGAGCGCGAGATGAGCACGGCCGGTCGCCGGCATGAGGCGCAACGGCAGTTCGAGCTGGCTATTCCGGGGCTTTCTCACGCGTGTCGATGCGCTGCCTTTCGTCTTCTATCCATTGTTCGACCTCGCGCATGATGTCCGGCGCTTTCCTGCCCGCCGCATCCACTGCGGGACCCACGCTTACCGTGATCGTACCAGGGTACTTCACGAAAGCATTGCGCGGCCAGTAGCGCCCCGCATTGTGCGCGACCGGTACGATCGGCGCACCCGTCTGTGTCGCGAGCCATGCGCCGCCCACCTGGTAGGTGCCTGCCGTGCCCGGCGCACTGCGCGTTCCTTCGGGAAAAATCACGATACTGAACCCGTGTGCGAGGCGTTCGCGCCCCTGCTCTACCGTCTGCTTAAGCGCGCGGACCCCGCTGCGGCGCTCGATCGCGATCGGGGACAGCATCGCGAGCCCCCAGCCGAAAAAGGGAATCCAGAGGAGCTCGCGTTTTACCACCCACACCTGGGGCGGAAAGATCACCTGCAATGCGAGCGTCTCCCACGCCGATTCGTGCTTGGAAAGGATAATCGAAGGCGTCGCGGGGATGTTGTCGCGGCCCAGCACGCGATACCGGATTCCGCAGATGTGAGCGGCACACCACACCATGACGCGCGACCAGCTCGTGATGATGCGATAACGGGTGTGCGGTGAGAACGGAAAGGTCAGCAGCGCGAGGATCGAGTACGGCGGGGTTATGACCAACTGGACGACTGCGTATACGACGGAGCGGGCGAACGCGCCCGCATTCATCGCACGACCGCGCGTACCGCCTCCGCAAGATCGGCGTAGATCTCGGTGCGTTCCGGCAGGCCGCCGACCTCGCGTGTCTTCGTGCCTTTGCCGGTCAGGACGAGCATCGGCCTTGCACCGACTGTCGCACCCGCCTGCAGGTCGCGCAGCGAATCGCCGATGACCGGAGCGCCCGCAAGATCGACATTGAAACGGTGCGCGATCTCTTCGAGCAGGCCCGCCTTGGGTTTGCGGCAGTTACAGTTCGCGTCGTGCGCATGCGGACAGAAAAAAATGGCATCGATGCGTCCTCCGATCTGCGCGAGCGCGCGATGCATCTTGTCGTGGATCGCGTTCAACGTCGACACTTCGAACAGACCGCGCCCCACGCCGGACTGGTTGGTCGCCAGCACGACGTGATAGCCGGCATGATTGAGGCGTGCGATCGCCTCGAGACTGCCGGGGATCGGGCGCCATTCATCCGGTCCCTTGATGTAGCTGTCGCTGTCCTGGTTGATGACGCCGTCGCGATCGAGGATGGCAAGTTTCATGTTTCAGATCGCCAGTTTCGAGATATCCGCGATGCGGTTCATGCTCTGGCGCAATTGCGCGAGCAATGCGACGCGGTTGTCACGGAGCCGTTCGTCGTCCGCCATGACCATGACCCCGTCGAAGAAGGCGTCGACCGCACCGCGCAATCCGGCGAACGTCTTCAGCATATGCTCGTAGTCCTGAGCGGCGAAATGCGCCTCGGCAGCACTGCGCGCACGCTCGAACTGCTGTGCCAGCGCCCGCTCGGGCGGCTCGAGGAGCAGGCTGTGATCGAAGTCCGCCGGAACACGCGCCGCTTTCCTGAGGATGTTGGCGATGCGTTTATTGGCCGCGGCGAGTGCCGGCGCCTCCGGCAGCGTATTGAACACCCTTACCGCTTCGAGCTGGAGCGGTATCAGGTCGATGCGTTCCGGGCGCACCGCGAGCACCGCGTCTATCTCGGTCGCCGTGTAGCCTGCTTCCGCGAAGTAGCCGCGCATCCGGTCGAACATGAAATCGAGCAGTGCGGCGTCCGGTGCAGTCGGCGCCAATTGCTCCAGCACCCGAACCATTTTTGAGAAATCGCTTTCCGCGGTCCCTGCAGAAGGGTTCTGAAACACCCCGAACGCCTTTTTTACGAGGCAAGGCAGGGACAGAGGGAGCCTGCGTTCCGCTACGATCCGAATAACGCCGAGCGCCTGTCTGCGCAATCCGAACGGGTCTTTGTCGCCGCTCGGCACCTGTCCGATCCCGAACAGGCCGGCAAGCATCTCGAGCTTGTCCGCAAGCGCCACGACACAACCGACCGGCGAGCGCGGCAGCACGTCTCCCGAGAAACGCGGGCGGTAGTGATCCTCGATCGCGTCGGCTACATCCTGCGGCTCTCCATCGCCGATCGCGTAGTACCGCCCCATGATGCCCTGAAGCTCGGGAAACTCGCCCACCATGCCGGTCAGCAGATCGGTCTTGGCAAGACGCGCCGCGCGCGCGGCCAGCGCCGGGTCGAGCTCCAGTGCACGCGAGATCGGCTGCGTCAGGCGTTCGATCCGATCGACACGTTCGAGTTGCGTGCCGAGCCGGTTGTGGTAGACGACCTGCGCCAGCTGCGCCACGCGCGCGTCGAGCCGCACCTTTCGGTCCTGATCGAAGAAAAACTTCGCATCCGCGAGCCGCGCCCGCAGTACGCGTTCGTTGCCGTGAACGACATTGAATGGATCGGGCGTGTCGAGATTCGAAACCACGAGAAAGCGCGGGAGAAGCTTTCCTGAAGCGGGCTCCTTCAGCGGGAAGTACTTCTGGTGCTGTTTCATCGAGAGCACCAGGCACTCCTGCGGCACGTCGAGAAACCCTTCGTCGAAGCGGCCCTCGTAAACGACGGGCCACTCGACGATCGACGTGACTTCGTCGAGCAGCGCGTCATCCGCCATCGCCTCCGCGCCGCTCCCGGCGGCCGTGCGCAGCGCGTCGACAATGCGTGCGCGGCGTTCCGCGAAGGACGCGATCACATGGCCACGGCGCTTCAGTGCATCGGCGTACTCGTCCGCGTTGTCGAGGGTCACGCCACCGGCAGACCGGAAGCGGTGGCCCTGCGTCGTCGCGCCACTCTCCACTCCCATGATTCTGCCTGGAATCACACGGGTGCCGTGCATGATGACGAGACCGTGGACCGGGCGGACGAATTCGGCGTCTCCCGCTCCCCAACGCATCATTTTCGGAATCGGCAAAGCGCGCAGCGCGGCACCGACCTTCGCTTCGACGCTCGCCGCGAGCGCGCTGCCTCGCATCGTCGTGCGCAGGAAGAAGGCGCGGCCTTTCGGCGTGTCGCGCTGCTCCAGCGCTTCAGGCGCGACGCCGTTCTTGCGTGCGAAGCCGAGCAGTGCGGGTGTCGGCTTTCCCGCGCCGTCCAGGCCGACCTTTATCGACGGCCCCGCGAGCTCGATGGATTTGTCCGGCGCGACGTCGCGCACGTTCGTAATCTGTGCAGCGAGGCGGCGCGGCGTTGCGAACCAGCGGCTCTCGCTGCCGGGACCGAGGAAATCCTCCTGCGCGAGCGCCTTCGTGAGCGTGTCTCCGAAGGTTTGACCGAGACGTGCAAGCGCCTTCGGCGGCAGCTCCTCGGTCAGCAACTCGACGAGCAGCGTCTCCATCAGTGTGCGCGCCTCAGGCACTTACGACCGCTTCACGCTTGCACATGGGGAAACCCAGTGCTTCGCGCGAATCGAAGTACGCCTGCGCGATCAGCTTCGCCAGCGCCCGCACGCGACCGATGTAGGCCGCGCGCTCGGTAACCGAGATCGCGCCGCGCGCGTCGAGCAGGTTGAAGGTGTGCGAGCACTTGAGGATCATCTCGTATGCCGGCAGCACGAGGCTCGCATCCATCAGGCGCTGCGCCTCGCTTTCCCACGCATCGAACTGCTGCAGCAGCAGCGGCACGTTCGCGAGCTCGAAGTTATAGCGCGACTGCTCCACTTCGTTCTGGTGATAGACATCGCCGTACGTCACGCCGTCTACCCACGTGAGGTCGAATATGCTGTCACGGCCCTGCAGATACATCGCGAGCCGTTCCAGACCATAGGTAAGCTCGCCGAGCACCGGCCGGCAGTCGAGTCCGCCCACCTGCTGGAAGTACGTGAACTGCGTGACCTCCATTCCGTTCAGCCAGACTTCCCAGCCCAGGCCCCAGGCCCCAAGGGTCGGCGATTCCCAGTCGTCTTCGACGAACCGGATGTCGTTCACCAGCGGATCGACGCCCAGCGCGACAAGAGACTTCAGATAGAGGTCCTGGAGATTGTCGGGCGAAGGCTTCATCACCACCTGATACTGATAGTAGTGCTGCAGCCGATTCGGGTTCTCGCCATAGCGTCCATCTTTGGGGCGCCGCGAGGGCTGCACGTAGGCTGCGTTCCACGGCTCGGGGCCGATCGCGCGCAGGAAGCTCGCGGTGTGGAACGTGCCCGCCCCCATTTCCATGTCGTACGGTTGCAGCAGAACGCAGCCCTGGCGGTCCCAGTACTGGTTCAGTGCGAGCACGATCTGCTGGAACGTGAGCATGAGAGCGGCAGCGGAAAAACTGCGAATTTTACGTGCTTTCAGCGCTCCTCGTGCGAGCCGAGTACACCAACGCCGTTGCGAGGAGCACGCAACATATCGCAATGGCGACGGCATTGCCCCAGCGGACGTAGGGTGTGGCGCCGGTGTAACCCTGCACCATCGCCGATAGCGCATACGTCGTAAACTGCGGCGCCGCTGCGACGAGCCTGCCGCGTTCGTCGACCACGGCTGTCATCCCCGTATTCGTTGCGCGCAGCATGTAACGTCCCGTTTCGAGCGCGCGCGCCTGCGAAATCTGAAGGTGCTGCCGCGGCGCGATCGAATGGCCGAACCAGGCGACGTTGCTCATGTTGACGAGCAGTGTCGCCGCAGGAAGCTGCCGGATGATCTCTTCGCCGAAGGCATCTTCGTAACACACGTTGACGGCGACGCGCTGACCGGCAAGCTCGAGCGGTTGCGGTGTCTGCGTGCCCGGCGTGAAGTCCTGAAGCGGTATCGCCAGCACGCCGACGATCCAGGCAAGCACCGGACGCAGCGGGATGAATTCGCCGAATGGCACGAGATGCGATTTGCGATACGCCTGCGCCGGCGCGGTTCCCACCGTCACGGCAGAGTTGTAGTAATCACCGCTCGGCTCGCGTTCGGGCACGCCGATCAGTACGTCACCTCTGTTGTGGCGCGCATGCGCCGTCAGTTCGGCCAGATACTCGACCGGCACGTCGTGAAGGAACAGCGGCAGGGCCGTCTCCGGCATGACGATCAGGCGTGCACTGCTCGCGAATGCAAGATCGCGATAGGTGATCAGCGTCGTGCGCAGTCCTTCTTCGGTCCATTTGATGTTCTGCGGGATGTTGCCCTGGAGCAGACTGACAGAGACGGGCTCGCCGACCGGCTCGGTCCAACGCACCTGCATGAGCCCGAACCCGCCCAGCCATAAGGGAACCAGCAGCAGCAAAGGCCCCAGTGCACGGGAGACTCGGCGCGATCGACCCTCCACGGCTTTGAACGCGCACACGAACGCGATGAACACCGCCCCCGCGCTCGCGATTGTCGCGAGGGTCACGCCGTAGATGCCGAGGACCGGCGCGTATCCCGCAAGCGGGCTCGACGGTACCTGCGAATAGCCGACCCCGAGCCACGAGAAGCCCGTCATGAGCCAGCCCCGGACCCATTCCGCCAGCGTCCACGCGGCCGGCGTAAGAATCAGCGCCTTTATCCAGAGCGGTCCTCGCAAGGCCCGATGGACATAGCCGACTGCGGCCGGGAAGAGCGCGAGGTACGCGCAGAAGAGCAACGTCGCAAACGCGGCGAGCGGCGCCGGCATCGCGCCGAAGTCATGAAGACTCACGTACACCCACGACACGCCGGTGATGAAGTAGCCCAACCCGAACCACCAGCCCAGTCTTGCCGCGCGTCTTGCGTCAGGCGCACCCGTCCACAGTTGCAACAGTGCGGCGAGCGTGAAGACCGGAACGGGGTAGAGGTAAAGCGGCGCAAAGCCCGCGACGGTGGCCGCGCCGAGCGCGCACGCGAGCACGGTGGGACGATCGAGGGTCCACCGCTGCCTGCGCTCGTTGGAAAGCGACGCTGCCCCGCGTGCGGCCTCGGCGGTTTCCTCGCGCGCGCGACTCACGCTCTGGCGGACGTGCGCGCCTCGACTTCGAGCAGGTCGAGCCGGCGGCTGTCAGCCCTCAGCACCTTGAACGTGAGACCGTCCATGCTGACCTGCTCGCCGCGCTTGGGCACGCGCCCGAAGTGTTTCAGGACGAGCCCGCCGATCGTGTCGAACTCGTCGTCGCTGAAATCGGTGCCGAACTTCTCGTTGAAGTCCGCGATTTCGGTGGTGGCCTTCACGCGATAGTGGCCGCTGCGCTCCAGAATGATGTTGTCTTCGTCTTCGTCGAAGTCGTATTCGTCTTCGATCTCGCCGACGATCTGCTCCAGCACGTCTTCGATGGTGATGAGACCGGCGACGCCGCCATACTCGTCCACCACGATTGCAATGTGATTGCGATTCTTCCGGAATTCCTTGAGCAGGACGTTGAGCGGCTTCGACTCGGGGATGAACACGGCCGGCCGCAGCATCTCGCGCACGTTGAATTCCTCTTCTCCGGCGTAGTAGCGCAGCAGATCCTTGGCGAGCAGGATCCCGAGCACGTCGTCCTTGTTGCCGCTCGTGACCGGGAAACGCGAGTGCGCCGTCTGGATCACGAACGGAATGAAATGGTCGGGCGATTCGTTCACGTCGATCACGTCCATCTGCGAGCGCGGCACCATGATGTCGCGTGCCTGCAGCTCGGAAACCTGCAGCACACCTTCGATCATCGAGAGCGCGTCCGCGTCGAGCAGGTTGCGCTCGTGCGCGGCGCGCAGCACCTCGATCAGCTGATCGCGGTCCTCGGGCTCGCGCATGATCAACGCGGAGATACGTTCGAGGAGCGAGGGTTTACTGTGACTTTCATCCATGATGGGAGAGTGGCGTGTAGGGATCGGGATAGCCCAGACGCTTCAGTATGCGCGTCTCCAGCGTTTCCATGGCGTGCGCCTCCCGATCATCCGCGTGATCGTAACCCTGCAGGTGCAGCACGCCGTGAACGGTGAGATGCGCGTAATGCGCCGTCAGGTTCTTACGCTGTGCGCGTGCTTCGCGCGCGATCACGGGCGCGCAGAGCACCAGATCGGCGGCCAGGGGTGGCGACTCCTTCAGCACGAACGTGAGGACATTCGTGCCGTAATCGCGTCCACGATACGTACGGTTCAACGTCCGCCCTTCGACTCCGCCCACCACGCGAATCGTGATCTGCGCGTCGTGCTCGAGCGCCGATGCGACCCAGGCACGAAATTCGTCACGGGTGGGCATGTCACGGGCAGCCGTAGCGTACTGGACCGTGAGATCGACCCGCGTGCCTCGCGTGCGCCGTTCAGGTTTGCGCCTTGCGCTCACGCGTCCCGCGCGCCCGCTCTTCGCGTTGTCCATAAGCGTTGACGATGCGCTGCACCAGAGGGTGACGCACCACGTCCGCCGCACCGAAATGGGTGAACGCAATGCCGCGTATCTTATTCAGCACCTCCTGCGCGTCCACGAGTCCGCTCTTCTGCCCCTTTGCGAGATCGACCTGCGTGATGTCGCCCGTGATCACGGCTTTACTCCCGAACCCCAGTCGCGTCAAAAACATCTTCATCTGCTCGGGCGTCGTATTCTGCGCTTCGTCCAGGATTACGAACGAGTGATTGAGTGTACGGCCGCGCATGAACGCAAGCGGTGCGATCTCGATCGCGCCGCGCTCGAACATTTTCGCCACCTTATCGTAGCCCATCAGGTCGTACAGTGCATCGTAGAGCGGGCGCAGGTACGGATCCACCTTCTGCGCCATGTCGCCCGGGAGGAATCCCAGGCGTTCGCCCGCCTCGACCGCCGGACGGACGAGTACGATGCGTTTGACATTGTCGCGTTCCAGCGCATCGACCGCGCACGCGACGGCAAGATACGTCTTGCCGGTGCCGGCGGGACCGACGCTGAACGTGATGTCGTGGGTCTGGATGTTGTGCAGGTATTCGACCTGATTTGGCGTACGACCGTGCAGATCGGGCCGGCGCGTCATCAGGATCGGCGCAGTGACGTCGGACTTAACCGACCGCTCGGCACCGGCTTCGATCAGTCCGAGCTGAACGTCTTCGAGCGTCAGCGCTTCGTCCGCCTGATCGTAGAAGCGCTGCAGAAGCTTTGCCGCCACTCGCGTCGGAGCGGCGCCTCCAGCGACGGCGAAGTTCTCGCCGCGGCGGGAAATCGTCACGTCGAGCGCCGTCTCGATCTGGCGCAGGTTCTCATCGAGCGACCCGCACAGATTCGCAAGACGCTGGTTGTTTACGGGTGTGAAACTCAGTTCTACGGCTGCCACCAGTTAGCACCACCCCGTTTCGGTGAGCGGCAGGCCTGGGACAGGCTTCTGTCGCGAACGTAGCGTTCGAAGGTTTTTGGTATTCCCATCAAAATGTACGAGGCGTTGGAGGAGCGTGACCGATCTCTCCGCGCAGCGAATGCGGCAGCGCCGCGGTGATTGCAACGTCGACGAAATCGCCGATCAGCTCTTTCGAGCCGGCGAAATTCACCACGCGGTTGTTGTCGGTACGTCCCGCAAGCTCGCCTGAATTGCGTCGCGAAGCCCCGTCGACGAGTACTCGCTGAGTCGTGCCGACGAGCGCGGCGCTGATCGCGCGCGCCTGTTCTTCGATCTTCTGCTGCAGTGCCTGCAGTCGCGCGAGCTTCGTCTCGTGCGACGTATCGTCCGAAAACTCCGCGGCCGGCGTGCCGGGACGCGGACTGTAGATGAAGCTGAAGCTCGAGTCGAATCCGACGTCGTCCACGAGCTTCATCGTGGCCGCGAAATCTTCATCACTCTCGCCCGGGAAGCCGATGATGAAATCCGAAGAGATCGAAACAGCCGGACGCGCGGCGCGCAGCCGCCGCACGATCGATTTGTACTCGAGCACGGTATAGCCGCGCTTCATTGCCGCGAGAACTCGATCCGAGCCCGACTGTACCGGCAGGTGCACATGGCTCACGAGCTTGGGAACTGCGCGGTACGTATCGATCAGCCGCGCCGTGAATTCACGTGGATGCGATGTCGTATACCGGATGCGGTCGATGCCGGGAATTTCCGCCACGTATTCGACCAATTGCGCGAAGTCTGCAATCTCGTCGTCTTCGGTCGGCCCGCGAAACGCGTTCACGTTCTGGCCGAGCAGCGTCACTTCGCGCACGCCCTGCGCTGCAAGCTCGGCCACTTCGGTCAGCACGTCTTCGAAGCGGCGCGACACTTCTTCTCCGCGCGTATACGGCACGACGCAGAACGTGCAGTACTTGCTGCAGCCTTCCATGATCGACACGAATGCGGTCGCGCCTTCCACGCGCGCCGGCGGCAGGCGATCGAACTTCTCGACCTCCGGGAACGAAATGTCGACCTGCGGTTTGCCGGTCGAGCGGCGCGCCTCGATCAACTCCGGGAGCCGATGCAGCGTCTGCGGCCCGAAAACGAAATCGACGTAGGGCGCGCGCGCGACGATCGCGGGGCCTTCCTGACTCGCGACGCAGCCGCCCACGCCGATCAGAATCTCCGGGCGCTGGCGCTTCAGATGTTTGACACGGCCGAGATCGTGAAAGACTTTTTCCTGGGCTTTCTCGCGCACCGAGCACGTGTTGAACAGGATCACGTCCGCCTCGCCGGGATCGACCGTCTGCTCGAGCCCATGCGACGCACGCAGCACGTCGGCCATCTTGCCGGAGTCGTACTCGTTCATCTGGCAACCGAACGTCTTGATGTAGAGCTTTCGCGCCATCGCTAACGCCTGCGCTCGGAATCGAGGCGTGTGCGTTCCTGGTCGGTGAGGATGTAAACGCTCGTCACGTTACCTGCAGAATCCTTCGTGAAGTAGACATCCGCGCCCGGCGGCAGACTGGCCTGCACGATCGAACGATTCTGCTGGTCATATACGACGGCGCCGGGGGCCAGTCTCAAGACCCGGCTGCCGATCTTGATGTTCGGCAGCGGCTGCTGCTCACCGAGCCGCCCACGTTCTCCCTGCACGGGCAGTGGACGCTGGGAGATGAACTGAGCCTGCACGAATCCAGCCCAGAACAGACCCATACACAGGAGGACGTGACGTTTACGCATCGTTGCGACGACGCACTACGGGAGTTGCTGCCGTGCGGCGCATATTTACAACGGTGGCGTAAGTGCCTTGTGGCGCAGTTGTCAGTCTCGGGAGTGCAGTGTGGGATTCCAATCCGGATCCGCGGTGGCATCGAAACAAGCACGCCCTGAGCTTCCACCGGGCCGGACCGTCCGATTGTAGCAAACGTCAGGCGGAGACGCGGTGAAACGGCCGCACGCCATTCCTTCGCTTGAATGGCCGTGTCGAGGTAAAGGTTACCGTTATGGGAGGGCGAGGCCGATGACTCGCTCGCGCTGGGTGGGTTCCGTGCCGATCCAAGCGTCGCCGCGCCGCCGTGATCGGTGCTCGAACCGGAGCACACGCATGCTCCGGTCCGCTATCGTCGCTTATGGGATGCGATCGCGTTTTCAGCGACCGCCTGCTGCGCCGCCCGTTGAGCCGGTGCCCCCTGAGCTGGACGTGCCTGCGCTACCGCTGCCGGTGCCGCCCGACCCCGAGCTGGTGGAGCCGCTGCCCATGGATCCGCTCGACATGCCCGAGCCGCTCGTCGCAAGATGGATTGCTGCCCTGCCGGGCAGTCGGCAAATGTTGCCGAGGTGCGTTGTCGCAACGTGCGTACCGTTCCCGCCGACTGCGCGCAGCACGTCCTCGCAGGTCACCGCCGGGCGAGAAGCCGGTCGATTCCGTCCACCATCGAGCCGGTCAAGCCTTCGGCACGCAGCTCGCGCTGCAGCGCCTGCAGGTCCGGGCGCGCCTCGGCCGCGCGTCCGGCGCGAAGCAGCAGAAGGCCGTTGATGAAACGCCACAGTCGATGCTGCGAAGCATCCAGATCCTCGCGTGCAAAAAGCCAGCGGAACGTCGCGAGGCCGTCTTCGGGTGGCAAGGCTTCCGTGAGTCGACGCGCTTCCGATTCGCGCCCCGCTCCCGAATAGAGCGCGCTCCAGACGCGCTGCTTCTGCCTGGGGTCGAGTGGTTCGCCACGCCGGCGCATGTCGTCCAACACGCGCAGGGCATCCATGCCGAGCGCTTCGCTCGTGACCATCGCGCCGAGCTCCAGCGCGCGCACGAAAGGCGTGTCCCGGCCGCTCGCGACCGCCGCATCGAAATGCTCGAGGGCGAGTTGTCGCCGTGAAGTTCCGTTCAGCAACATCCAGTGCGCCCACATCGCATGCCCGTAGACATTCGTGCTGTCAGCTTCGAGCGCGCGCCGGTAGCTCGCTTCCGGATCGGGCGTCGTCGTGCGCCCGTCCCGACGGATCAGTGCGTCGGCCCAGCCGAGATGTGCATACAGATCAGCGGCACGCACTCCGCCCGCTCCGTCAATCAACGCCTGTGCGAGCACCGGCTTCAGCGGCGTAACGAGTTGCTCGAACGTGCTTTGTCCCGCGGTGATGCGGGCACGGCGCAGCCACGACATCGCACAATCTTCCTCGGCTATGCGGACGGATTGCGGTGCGCCGTTCGTTGCCGCCAATGCGGCGAGCTGCGCGAAACCCTCCGCCGGTGAGTCGCGGCACAGATCGAACGCCCTGCGTGCATTCTCAGCCAGGCGTGTTGCCGTCTGATGCTGGTCCAGCTCGCGCCAGCCGACGTAACCGGCCGCGATGACGAGGATGGCTCCGACCGACGCGCCCACGGCCATGCGCCGTGCCCGCCCACGCGGAGATGCCATCTCGGCCACTCGTGCCACGGTCTCCGCCACGAGGTCGCCCCGCGGTTCCAGCAGCGTGACGCTGAGAAGGTATGCCGGGATCGTTGCGCGCGGTGTGGGTGTGACCATCACCGGCAGCACATGGCCCGAGGCGCGCGGCCAGCGGCGCTCCGCACATCCGAGCTCGGCCAGCGTGTAGCTGCCGGGTGCAACCGCTTCGGGCGAGATCATGAAGACAAACAGATCCGCGGCATCGATGGCGTTGCGGATCGCGTGATGGAAGGACTCGCCCGGCGGAAGGTCGTCGCGATCGAAGAAGACGTCATGGTCCTCCGCCTCGAGCGCAATCTTGAGGCGCTCCGCGATTGCGCGGTGGACCGACGGATACGAGATGACGATCTTCAAGCGGCTCGCTCAGCGCGGGACTCCTGCAAGTATGCGGGAGGCGCTGAGTGCCTGATTCGGTGGTGGCGAGTCAGGGATTTGAACCCCGGACCAACGGATTATGATTCCGCTGCTCTAACCACTGAGCTAACTCGCCGAGGGAGCGGGAGTCTAAAGAGCAGGTCTCCCGTTGTCAAGGCAAGTGCGGCAGATGCCTGAATGCAATAGGTAATTTTCAGGTCGTGCGCGAGTGCGCTGCGTTCGGGCCGCGCCGGGGTGAAGCCCGAACTGCCCGCCTGTACGACACGAATAGCGGATGCCCGGGGTAGACTCGGGTTTATGGTGAAGCGGATCGCGGCATGAGAAGTTTCGACGTGGCCGTCATCGGCGGTGGGATCGTGGGTGCGAGCGCGGCATTGGCGCTTCGTGGCGCTGATGTGAGCGTCGCCTGGATTGAACCGCAGGCGCACGCGGCGCGTATGGAAGGTCCCGGGTGGGATAGCCGGATTTACGCTCTCACGCCAGGCAATGCCGAGTGGCTGACCCAGCTGGGCGTGTGGCAGCGGGTACCGGCCGAGCGCGTCGCGCCAGTCGAGGCCATGCGCATCTTCGGCGACAAACCTCAAGGCCGGCTGGAGTTCGACGCCTACGGCGCGGGGTTGCGCGAGCTCGCGTTCATCGTCGAAAACCGGTCCGTGCTGCATGCGCTGTGGAGCGCGCTCGAAGGCGCCGAGCACGTCACGTCGTTGCGGCCTGCGACTTGTACTGCAGTGCTCTGGGAACGGGAGGGCGCGGTATTGTCCCTGAGCGACGGCGGCGAATTGCAGGTGAAGCTTGTCATCGGCGCCGATGGGACGGATTCGTGGGTGCGCCGCGAAGCCGGCATCGCAAGCCGCGTCTACGACTATGACCAGGTCGGCGTGGTGGCGAATTTCGAGTGCGAACGGCCGCACGACGGCACGGCATTCCAGTGGTTCAGGGCAGACGGCGTGCTCGCGCTGCTGCCTTTGCCGGGCGATCGCACCTCGATGGTCTGGTCGACCGCCACTGAACATGCTCGTGAACTCATGCAACTCATGCCCGACGCGCTGGCGGCAACACTCGAGAACGCGAGCGAAGGCGTGCTCGGCGCGCTGCGCCTGATAACACCCGCGGCAGGCTTTCCGCTGAAGCGCCAGCGCGTGCGGCGGCTCGTCGAACCGCGGGCGGCGGTCGTCGGCGACGCCGCGCATAATGTGCATCCGCTGGCAGGCCAGGGATTGAATCTCGGCTTGCGTGACGTGCGGGCGCTCTCGGCGGTGCTCGCGGCGCGTGGACCGATTTCGGACTGCGGAGAGTACGAGCTGCTGCGCCGCTATGAGCGCGCACGTCGTGAGGATATTCTCGCCCTGGAGCTCACAACGGACGGCCTCCAGAAACTTTTCGCAAACCCGGCGGTCTGGCTGGCGAGACTGCGAAATCTGGGACTGACCCTGGTCGACCGCCAGGCTCCGTTGAAGAACCTGCTCATCAGACACGCCGCCGCCTGAGCAGCGGCCGATTCGAGGAATTTCATGTCAAACATAAGGAAGCTTCTGTTCGTCCTCTGCGCCGCGGGGCTCGCTGTCATGGCCAGCATGGCACGTGCAGACGAGGCGGGGCTGCGTCAGGCGTTTCAGTCGAAATTCCCGAAAATGCCGATCGAAAGCGTGGCGCCGACGCCGTTCCCGGGCATTTTCGAAGTCGTGGTGGAAGGACAGGTCCTGTACACCGACGAGAAGGTGTCGTACCTCTTCAGCGGCAATCTGCTCGACATGCGTGGCTCGCAGCCTCGCAATCTCACTCAGGAAACGACGAGCAAAATCGCAGCCGCAACGCTCGCTAAAGCCACCGGTTCCGCGGTCAAACGCGTGAAGGGCAACGGTAAGCGCGTGATCTACACGTTCGAGGATCCGAACTGCGGTTACTGCAAGGAGCTCCAGAAAGAGCTGGTCAAGGTGAACGACGTGACGATCTATACGTTCCTGTGGCCGATCCTGTCGCAGGATTCAGTGGAGAAATCCAAGGCAATCTGGTGCGCGGCCGATCGCGGCAAGGCATGGGAGGAATACATGCTGAAGGGCGTCGTGCCATCGGGCAAACGCGATTGCGAGACGCCGCTCGATCGTAATGCGCAGCTCGCGCAACGTTTCGGGATCCGCGGGACGCCGGGCGTCTATCTCGCGAACGGGCAACAGATCGGCGGTTTCCTGCCGGCGGACAAACTCGAAGCCGTGCTCGCATCCGCGCGCTAACCGCGCACATCACTCGATCAGGTCAACATGACGCGCGGAGTGCGCGTTAGAGCAGCATGTACACGTGCCGCCGGACAGCCCCAGCGCAGGGCCATGGTCGCCGGCAACATGCCGTTGCGTTCCGGGTTTCTGCCGCTCTGATCGCTTCAGTTTTCGTGCATGCGGTCCTGATGAGCGGCATGCCGTTCGCGCCTGCGGGCAAACGTGCCGCGCACGAGCCGCCGGCCACGTTCAATGTGGCGCTGATCCCCGTTCCCGAATCGGTCGAGCGCTCGCAGCCGGAAACAGCGCTCGCGCCGCTCGGCACAGCGGGCGAACCATCGCCCACTCGTGAGAAGCTGCCGCTACCAGGGGCGAAAGCGCAGACACCGCGCGCGAGCACACGGAGTAAGGGCATCGATTTGCCGCGTGACGACTCCGTTACGACAGGTACGCCCGTCATCACGCATGCGCCGGACACGACGTATTACGCTGCGAATCAGCTCGACATCTTTCCAGCGCTCGCGGCGCCGCTTCGCCTCGATTACCCGGCGCGGGCCGTTGCCGACGATGTGCGGCGAAGTGCGCTCGTCGAGCTTCAGATCAGCGAGACGGGCATCGTGCATGGCGTCAAGCTCATCGAAGCACAACCGTCCGGCTACTTCGAAGACGAAATCCGCAATGCGTTTCTCGCATCCCGGTTCACACCTGCGATGCGCGACGAACGCCCGGTCAGAAGCCGGGTGCGAGTACGCGTGGATTTCGGCGCCGAGGCCGCGGCCCGATAGGTTCAGTCACTCGTGACAGCCGGCAGCGGCTGATTGCGCGGCCACAACATCCACATACGCAGTCGCTGTTTCATGCGGCCCGCCTCGCGTGCTGCCGCCTCGCCATAGCCCCAGAAGAAGTCAGCGCGCACCGGGCCACGAATAGCTCCGCCGGTATCCTGCGCGAGGACGAGTCGGTTGAGCGGCTTCGGCGAATTCGGCCACGTCGCCGCAATGAAAACCGGCGCGCCCAGCGGAACGTAGCGTGGATCGATCGCGACGCTGCGCCGTGCCGTAAGCGGAACGCCGAGCGAGCCAGGCGGTCCGGCCGTGGAGGCCGGCAGCTCGCGAAAGAAAACGTAGCTCGCATTGCTGTTCAGGAGCTCGACCGCTTTGGTCGGATTGCGCCGCGCCCATGCCTGAATCGACTGCATCGAAACCTGCTCCGGCGAGAGCTCGCCACGGTCGATCAGAACGCGCCCGATCGACCGATACGGATAACCGTTCTGGTCTGCATAGCCGACGCGGAGCGTCTCACCGGTGTCGAGCAGAATGCGGCCCGAGCCCTGCACGTGCAGAAAGAAAAGCTCGACTGCGTCGTCGACCCACACAATCTCCTTCCCGCGCAGCGGAGCCTCGCCGCCCTCGATGCGCGCGCGGTCGTAGGACGGTACGAGACGACGCCCTTCGATGCGGCCGCGCAGGCGCATATTCTTGAGCTCGGGATAGAGCTCTCCGAGATCGACCACGACGAGATCTTCGGGCACACCATAGACCGGATATCGATAGCGCGGCGTCTGCTTGCGGCTGCCCCGGAGCAGCGGCTCGTAGTACCCCGTGATCAGGCCCTCCTCCCCTGAAGTCTGACTGCTCACCTGATAGGGCACGAAGTTCGACTCGAAGAAGAGCCGTACTGCCTCCGCCGAAGGATTCGAGAGTCGCGAAGATGTCGCGCACACGTCGCGCCAGACGTCTCGCGTCGCGAGCGCCGAGCAGCCTGCGGCGAATGCGCTCCATGCTTCGGCGATGTTGTCCTCGCGCCAGCCTGGAAGTGCATCCCAGGTTACTTGCCTGAAAACGGGTGCGGGTGGCTCCTGCGAGGCCATTGGCGGTGTCGGGGTCGGGGTCGGCTTCACTTCGACTGGGACACCCGTCGTCACCGGCGGTAATTTCTCAGGTGAAGTGGGCGGAACGGACGTCGCGCAGCCCCCGAGAGACCCGAGCAACATGACGAGCGTTGATGCGCAGGCGAAGCACAGCGACGTGAAAGTGAATCGAGTATAAGAGCCCATAACATAATGACGCGAGTGCGCGTCGCGAGCCAAAATCGTGTATGACAAGGAGGAAGCCGAAGAGCGTATCGAGAATACGGTCAAGGCGGCCGACGCAGTGTCCCGTGCAGGGCGGAGCAGTGCCTGCCGCGTAGCGGTAGGTGCGACCCCGGAACGGGACGAGCATGTCGCGATCACGCACGGGCCTACACACGCCTCCGCCGTCAGATCCCCGTGAACGGGGCCCCTCTTCCAGGCTGCGGCGTGCCGCCATTTTGGCCGCAACCCGAAGCGCTGGCACGACTTTTCGCCCATCTCATCGTCTTGCTCCTTGCCAATGTTCTCGACATTGCCTTCGTCGCACTCCTTGATCCAAGCGAAAATCGTGACAGCGCGCGCCGCCGCTCATTATGTTATGGGCTCTAGGTAGTCATGGAACTCTTCTGGCTGCTGCTCGAAGCCGGCGTCGCGCTGGCGCTTCTGCTCCTCATCGTGTGGTGGACGTGGCCACGGCGAAGCCACGATGATTCGCAACACGAAAAATCACCCGACGAGAAATAGGCCGAAACGTTGCGACCGATCGCTGCCGGCGCCGCTTCGTTCGCCCGCCGTCGTGACCGCAGCGTTTAATGCAGTACCCGCGGCATGGCAAGCGTGAATTCGGGAATCGGCGCGTCGAACCGCAGGCCGTCTTCAGCGACCATCTGATAGCTGCCGCGCATCGTACCGACCGGGGTCGCGATGGCAGCGCCGCTCGTGTATTCGAACGACTGCCCCGGACGCAGAAGAGGCTGCTCGCCGACCACACCCTCGCCTTTCACTTCCTGCACCTTGTTCTCGGCGTCGGTGATGATCCAGTGGCGGGTGACGAGCTGCGCAGCCACGGTGCCGGTGTTCTTAATGGTGATCGTGTAGGCGAAAACATAGCGGCTTTCATCGACGTCCGATTGCTCCGGCACGAAAGCGACGCTTGCGCTTACAGTGATGTGATGCTTGTCGTCGGCCATGTCGGTATTCCACACGAATCACCACGGGGCGACAAGGCGTGGGCCGACTGACGGTCGCCGCACGGCCGGGTGCACGAGCCCCGCTCGGAGTCCTCGAGTTTATGCGGCGATTCGCGAACCGCTACAATTCGACATGGCCTTTCGCATCGCCCCCAGCATTCTCTCCGCGGATTTCGCACGACTCGGCGACGAAGTGCGGGCGGTCGTGCGGGCGGGCGCGGACCTCGTACATTTCGACGTGATGGACAACCATTACGTCCCTAATCTGACGGTCGGTCCCGTCGTGTGCGAGGCGATCGCGCCATTATGCGACGTGCCGATCGACGTCCACCTGATGGTGAAACCGGTCGATCGCATCGTGCCCGACTTCGCCAAGGCGGGTGCGCGGCTGATTTCGTTTCATCCGGAGGCGAGCGAACACATAGACCGCACCATCGACCTGATCACGCATTCAGGGTGCAAGGCCGGGTTGGTCTTCAATCCCGCTACGCCGCTCTACTATCTGGACCACGTGCTGCACAAACTCGATCTCGTCCTGATCATGTCGGTCAATCCCGGTTTCGGCGGTCAGTCGTTCATTCCCGAGGCGCTCAACAAGATTCGCGCCGTGCGCGAGCGCATCGACCGCAGCGGGCGCGAGATATGGCTCGAGGTGGACGGCGGCGTCAAAGTCGAAAACATCGGCGCGATCGCAAGCGCGGGCGCCGATACGTTCGTTGCCGGATCGGCGATATTCGAGAGCAGCGATTACGGGGCAACGATCGCCGCCATGCGTGCGCAACTCGCGCAGGTCACATGAGCCGGCGGTGCACATGAGCTTTCCGTTGCGCGTGAGCGCAGTCACGATCGATCTCGACGGCACGCTGCTCGATACGATCCCCGACCTCGCGATGGCTGCGAACATGACGCTCACCGAGCTCGGCTTTCCCGAGCTCGATCCCGCATTGATCCGCACCTTCGTCGGCAAAGGCCTCGCGCGACTGGTCGAGCGCACCCTCAGCACCGCGCTTGGCGCACCGCCCGCGGACGACCTCCTGCGGCAGGGCCTCGCGGTCTTCGACCGGCATTACACGGCCGTGAACGGCAAACACACGAGCGTCTACGCCGGTGTGCAGGAAGGGCTCGACTGTCTGCGCAAAGACGGATTCCCGCTCGCCTGCGTCACCAACAAGTCCGAACGCTATACGCGGCCACTGCTGGACATGGTCGGAATGGCGTCGTATTTCAAACACGTGGTCTGCGGCGATACGCTGCCGCAGAAAAAGCCGCATCCGGCGCCCCTGCTTCACGCGTGCAGCGCATTGAACGTCGCGCCTGCCGCGATGCTCATGATCGGCGATTCGCTGAATGACACGCAGGCCGCACGTGCCGCGGGATGTCCGGTATTCTGCGTAACTTATGGATACAACGAAGGCGTCGATGTACGCAGCCTCGACTCGGACGCGCTTCTGGACTCGCTGGTCGAAGCGCCCGGCCTCATCGAGAAAGCATGACTGAAAGCGAATTCAGGGCGCTTGGCGACGCAGGCTACAACCGCGTGCCGGTCGTGCTCGAAACCTTCGCGGATCTCGACACGCCGCTCTCGATCTATCTCAAGCTCGCAAACGAGCCGTATACGTACTTGCTCGAATCCGTGGTCGGAGGCGAGCGTTTCGGGCGTTACTCGTTCATCGGGCTTGCAGCCGGCCGGCGCATCGAAGTACGTGGGTTCGAGTGCTGCGAGATCGAGCACGATAGCGTCGTCGATCGCGAGACACACCAGGATCCGCTCGAATTCGTGGAAGCGTACCTGCGGCGCTTCCGCGTCGCTCAGGACCCGCGTCTGCCGCGCTTCTGCGGAGGACTCGTCGGCTACTTCGGGTACGAGACGGTGCACTACATCGAGAAGAAGCTCGCCGGCTCACGCAAGCCCGACCCGCTCGATGTTCCCGACATACTGCTGCTCGTCTCCGAAGAGCTTGCGATCGTCGACAACCTCTCGGGCAAGCTGTCGCTGGTCGTGTATGCGGAGCCTTCGAAACCGGACGCCTATCGGCGTGCGCGCGCGCGACTGGCAGAGCTCCTGCACAAGTTGCGCGAAGCCGTGAAGATTCCGCCCGACACCCGCTGCGAATCGGAGGCTGCCGTCTCGGGCTTCGGGGAAGCGGCCTATCACGTCGCGGTGGAGCGCGCGAAGAAATACATTTACGAGGGCGACATCATGCAGGTCGTGCCCTCGCAGCGCATGTCGAAGCGCTTCCGGGCCACACCGCTCGCCCTCTACCGCGCGCTCCGGACGCTCAATCCGTCCCCGTACATGTACTACTTCGACTTCGCGCGCTTCCATGTCGTCGGCGCTTCGCCGGAAATTCTGGTTCGGCTCGAAGGTGATGTCGTCACCGTGCGGCCGATCGCGGGCACCCGCCGTCGCGGTGCAACGCCGGCCGAGGATGCCGCGCTGGGCGCCGAGCTGCTCGCCGATGAAAAAGAACGCGCCGAGCACATCATGCTGGTGGATCTCGGCCGCAATGACGCCGGACGCGTTGCGCGCACCGGCACCGTGCACGTGACCGAGCAGATGGTGATCGAGCGCTACTCGCACGTCATGCACATCGTGTCCAACGTCGAGGGGACATTGCGGTCCGATCTCAACGCCGTGGACGTGCTGCGTGCGACGTTCCCTGCTGGTACGGTTTCGGGCGCGCCGAAAGTCCGCGCCATGGAAATCATCGATGAGCTCGAGCCGGTGAAACGCGGCGTGTATGCCGGCGCGGTGGGCTACCTCGGTTTTCACGGCAACATGGACGTCGCGATCGCGCTTCGCACTGCCGTTGTCAAGGATGGCCTCCTTCATGTGCAGGCGGGCGGCGGCATCGTGGCAGATTCCGAGCCGGATGCGGAATGGCAGGAAACGCAGAACAAGGCGAAGGCGCTGCTCCGCGCGGCTGAAATGGCGGAATCAGGACTCGACACGCGCTGGGAATAATCGCATACGGCTCACTGTTTCTTCCGGTCATGGGAGCAGATGCGTCGCGAACCGCGGTATCTTCGATTGCTCAGGCAGAAATGCGGTAACAGCGCGCGCTTCGATGGCGAAAACCGGAACTTCGCTTCTGGACTCGTCTTCGTCGCTCTTTCATGATCTGCCTGCCGCATGCGATCGATCCGGCGGGGGACGAATATAAGAACGCATGTGCACGCCCATTTCATAATGTGACTTCGCGGGTGTTGCCGTCGCAACAGAACACGGCGCAGTACCCGCTTTGGCGCTCAACCGCGAGGGGAAGAGCTCATGAGCAGTGCGCGCAGTGCGCCGGACGTCCGTGTCGAGTTGAAGAAGGCCCGCCTGAAACTGGCACGTTTGAAGAAGAGTCTCGAGCGGCTGATGCCATTCGAGGAGTGGTGCCGGCTTCTGAAGCCGACCGATTCCGCGCAGGAAACCTATCACTTCGTTCGTCGTACGCTGCAAACGCGCATCCGCGAAGCTCAGGCGTGCGTTCGCTGTCTCGCGGCGCAGCGGCCTCATCCGCATTGCCCGATCGCGCTGCATTGCCCCTTCCCCGGCAACAAAGGGCATCAGGGGCCCACCGTCGAGCGTGGTTGGACGACCCGGCACTGAGTCGGATTCACTCGATCGGAGTTCGCAGCCCGGTGCCGCGCGGCGTCGAGCTTACTGGACCCGGCAACGCAGCGGTGACTCTGCGCACCTAGGCGCCGCTTCGCTTCTTGATCAGGCTGTAAATCACCAGGATAACGATAGCTCCGATGACGGAGGCAATAAGGCCTGCCTGCTCGCCCGGCTGATACCAGCCGACCGCCTGACCGAGAAGGTTGGCAATGAATGCGCCGGCGATTCCCAGTACCGCAGTCATGATGAAACCCAGCTTGTCATCGCCGGGATGCAGGGCACGCGCAATCAGACCGGCAACAAACCCGATAATGGCCGTCCATACGTAGCTCATTTCATCCTCTCCCTCTCGTTGAACCGAGATATCCTCAGCGAACATCGCTGGCGTGTGGAGTTCTCGCTGCCCTCGTTAGCGCAATGCTTTGCCCGCCATCGGCAAGATGTCGTCCAGTGGATTACCATCTTGGCGTTTGGTCAACGGGAGGCGTTATGAAGAAACTGGTTCTGCTGCTTGGTGTATTGCTTGCACTGTGGGGCTCCGCGTACGCGGCGGTCAACATCAATACCGCAACGAAGGAAGAACTCGACGCGCTGAAAGGCATCGGGCCGGCGAAAGCCCAAGCCATCGTTGACTATCGAAGCAAGAACGGCCCGTTCAAGTCGGTTGATGATCTCAAGAACGTTCCGGGAATCGGTCCGAAGACGCTTGAAGACGTCCGTAAAGACGTGACCGTCACGGGTTCGACCAGTGCTGGGAAGTCTCCTGCCGGGGCCAAGTCGTCCGAGCCAGCCAAGGCGGCACCAGCGACAAAGGCTGCCGACACGAAATCTGCGGAGACCCCAAAAGAGAGCGCGCCGGCCGATAAGACTTCGCCTAAGAAGGCCGACACGGGAACCAAAGCGCCGGACAAAAAGGACAGCACGAAGGGAAGTACGTCCGACAAGAAGGAGAGTACACAGTCCGACAAGGACACCAAGAGCTCGGATAAGAAGTAGTCGGGAGAACCGGCGGCCGCTGTGTTGCAAGCGGCCGCGGAGCCCTCTCTGAAGCCCTCGGCGTCCGGCGACACACTGCAGGCCTCCCGCCACGAACTCTGCGGGCAGTCTCGTCAATCTGCTCATCAATCCCAAGACGGGTGGCGTTATCTCGGCCTTGACGAGGTAGGTTCGGAATCGACGCAAGCCGTTTAAAATCATTGCCATGCTGCTAATGATCGACAATTACGACTCCTTCACCTACAACCTCGTCCAGTATCTGGGCGAACTGGGCGAAGAGGTCGTCGTGCGTCGTAACGACGAGATCACGCTGGATGAGGTGGCGACGCTGCAACCGCAACGCATCGTCATCTCGCCCGGGCCGTGCACCCCGAAAGAGGCCGGCATCTCGGTGCCGCTGATCGAGCGGTTCGCCGGGAAAATCCCGCTGCTCGGCGTGTGTCTCGGCCATCAGAGCATCGGCCAGGCGTTCGGGGGACGCATCGTGCACGCGCGCGTCCTCATGCACGGCAAGACCTCCGACATCGCCCATGAGAGCCGCGGCGTATTTCGCGACCTGCCGAATCCGCTGCGTGCCACCCGCTATCACTCGCTCGTGATCGAGCGCGGATCGCTGCCGGCGTGCCTCGAAGTCACCGCGTGGACGCAGGACGGCGAGATCATGGGCGTCCGGCACAGGACGTTGTCCGTCGAGGGCGTGCAGTTTCATCCCGAATCCATTCTCACCGAACACGGCCACGACCTGCTGCGGAACTTCCTCGAGGACGTCCGGGCATGACTCCACAGGAGGCGCTGACACGCGTCATCGAGCACCGCGAGATCTTTCGCGAGGAGATGCTCTCGCTGATGCGTCAGATCATGACCGGCGAAATGTCGGCGACCCTGATTGCAGGCATTCTCGTCGGCTTGCGCGTGAAGAAGGAAACCATCGGTGAAATCGCCGCCGCGGCGGAAGTCATGCGCGAGTTTGCGACACGCGTTCCGGTCGCCGACGAGCCGCGTCTCATCGACACGTGCGGAACCGGGGGCGACGCCGCACACACGTTCAACATCTCGACCGCTGCCATGTTCGTGGCGGCCGCAGCCGGCGCAAAGATCGCGAAGCACGGCGGGCGCTCCGTGTCCAGCAAGTGCGGCAGCGCCGACGTGCTCGAAGCGCTCGGCGTCAACATCAATCTCGAGCCGGCGGCAGTCGCACGTGCAATCGATGAGACCGGCATCGGCTTCATGTTCGCGCCCAATCATCACAGCGCCATGAAACATGCTGCGCCGGTGCGCAAGGACCTGGGCGTGAAAACGCTGTTCAACATCCTCGGTCCGCTTACCAATCCGGCCGGGGCCAGACAGCAGGTAATGGGTGTTTTCCATCCGGATCTCGTCGGCATCCAGGCGCGCGTGCTGCAGCGCCTCGGCAGCCGCCGTGTGGTGGTCGTGCACGGCATGGAGAGTCTGGATGAGATTTCACTGACCGGCCCGACGCTCGTGGGAGAACTGCGCGACGGCGAAGTGCGCGAGTACACGATTGAGCCGCAGGACTTCGGGTTCGAACCCTGCGACGCGGACGCAATCCGGGTCGATAGTGTCGACGGCTCCAAACGACTGCTCCTGCAAGCGCTCGAAAACGTCGACGGACCGGCGCGCGATATCGTCGCACTCAACGCCGGCGCGAGCATCTACGTCGCCGGTCTCGCGATCACTCTCGCGGAAGGCGTAGACCGCGCGCGGGAGACGCTGAAGACCGGCGCCGCGCGCCACAAGCTGGACGAGTTCGTCGCCTGCACACGGTCGTCCGCACGATGAGCGACATTCTCGACCGCATTCTTGCGGTGAAAGAACAGGAGATCGACGCCGCGCGCCGGCTGAGACCCCTCACGGCGCTCGAGCAGGTCGTCCGCGCGGCGGCTCCTACTCGCGACTTTGTCGGCGCATTGCGGGCGAAAATCGAAACCGGCTTGCCTGGCGTGATCGCCGAAATAAAGAAGGCGAGTCCGAGCAAGGGCGTGTTGCGCGCGAGCTTCGAGCCGGCCGCGATCGCGTCGACCTATGCGCGGCATGGCGCCGCATGCCTGTCGGTCCTTACGGACGTTCGGTTCTTCCAGGGTTGCCTCGAACACCTCGCGGAAGCGCGCGGCGCATGCAGCCTCCCGGTGCTGCGCAAGGATTTCATCGTCGACCGCTATCAACTGCACGAGTCGCGCGCGGCTGGCGCCGATTGCATTCTGCTGATTGCGGCGGCCCTGGAATCCTCGCGCATGCGCGACCTCGAGGCGGAGGCACACGAGCTCGGGCTGGCGGTGCTCGTCGAAGTGCACAATGCCGCTGAGCTCGAGCGTGCACTCACGCTTCACACGCCGCTCCTCGGCATCAACAACCGCAATCTGCAAACGTTCGAGACTCGCCTCGAAACGACGCTGGATCTGCTCGCCAGCGTTCCGGCCAATCGCATCGTCGTGACCGAAAGCGGAATTCTCGCTGCGACGGACGTTCGCCGGATGCGAGCTGCGGGCGTGAGCTGTTTCCTCGTTGGTGAAGCGTTCATGCGCGCGCAGGATCCGGGCGCGGAGCTTGCGCGCCTTTTCGACGTGCACGCAGAGGAATTCCCATGATCGACCTCGACCGTTTCATCATCGGCTTCGACCGCACACTGCGCACGCTATTCGCACCGGCAATGTCAGCACGGCCTACGCCGGGCGAGGATCTCCCCGAGTCGGAAATGGATGCCGCGACCCGAGAGCACGCGGCCGCGCTGATGCGCGTCAATCACACGGGTGAAATCTGCGCGCAGGCGCTCTACCAGGGGCAGGCGCTCACGGCGCGCAACGCCGAAGCGCGCGCGGCGCTGGAGCACGCGGCGCATGAGGAGACCGAGCACCTCGCCTGGACCGAACAGCGTATCCAGGAGCTCGGCGGGCGCAAGAGCCTTCTCAATCCGCTGTTCTACGCGGGCTCCATGGCGATGGGTGTCGCGACGGGGCTGCTCGGCGACAGGTGGAATCTCGGCTTTCTGGCGGAAACGGAGCGCCAGGTAGTCGAGCATCTGGACCGGCATCTCCGCGAGATCCCGCGCGAAGATGAGAAGAGCATCGCGATTCTCGGTGAGATGCGAATCGACGAGTCGCGGCACGCGACAACCGCATGGGAGCACGGCGCGGGAGAACTGCCTCTGCCCGTGCGCGGGCTCATGCGTATCGCATCCAGCGTCATGACGCGATCCGCTTACTGGTTGTAGCTCCCCCCGCTTCGCGTATTTCGAAGTCGTGACTTATCTCAGCCGTCTTGCCCAGCATGATGGAGGCCGAACAGTACTTCTCGGCTGAGAGGTGCACGGCCCGCTCCACCTGCGCCGACTTCAACCCGTTGCCGGTGACGACGAAGTGAAAATGGATCCGGGTGAAGACCTTCGGGTCTTCGCCTGCGCGTTCAGCATCGATCTCGACAACGCAGTCCGTGACCGGCGCGCGCGACTTCTTCAGGATGTGCACGACGTCGTACGCTGTGCAGCCTCCGGTGCCGATCAGCACCATCTCCATCGGCCGCGGGCCGAGGTTGCGTCCACCGCCCTCCGGCGCGCCGTCCATCACGAGCGCATGACCGCTTTCGGACTCGCCGACGAAGCTTACGTTTTCGATCCATTTGATGCGGGCTTTCATTGATCCACGCTGATGTTGCGAGCCGGTTCACGCAACTGCGCCGATTTTAAGCGATACCACGCCAGGCCCGCGATTTCGTGTATGTAAAGCCAGCTCCGCTCCAGTCCGCCCGCGCTCGGCACGAACTCGATCGGCCGCAGGGGAAGAGGACCGCTATAGCCGGTCGGAGCCGGTATGACTGCGAGACCCGCGCGCTCGAACGCCATGCGGGCGCGGCGCATGTGCCACGCGTGCGTCACGAGGTAGATCTTGTCGATGTGTGCCTGCAGCAGCACGCGGCGCGTATAGCGGGCGTTTTCGAACGTGTTGTCGGACGCGTCCTCCAGCCATTGCACCGTCACGCCAAATTCGCTCATGGCAGCCTGCATCTGCGATGCTTCGGTCGAATCCGCATGGGTCGGGTTGCCGCCGGTGACGAGCACCGGCTTGCCGAGACGCCTCTGCAACCGCGCCGCGTAGCGCACGCGCTCGAGACTGTAACGGCTGACGGTGTCGCCGCCATACTCCGCCGCGCCGGGATACAACCCCCCGCCGAGTACCACGATGGCACCGCCGCTCGTGTCTCGCACCGGATCGGCGTACGGGTCTTCGAGCGAGTGCAGCAGCATGGACCCGACGATCGGCATGGAGAGCACGAACAAAGTCAGCGTTGCCGCCGTCGCAAGTCGGATGCCGAGCCGCGGTCGCGATCGTGCCAGCGCGAGGCCCACTAGAATGAGCAGAATGAGCAGGCCGGGCGGCAGTAGAAGCCGGGCGACGACGTTCGTGAGTTCCCAGGCGGACAATTTAGGGGCGACGCTCCATGTGCCTCGGGCCGTTGCAGGCGCTCGGCTTCCCCTCGCCCCAGCCCTCGTATGCTGGGACGGGAGTGCTGACTGGCGCTGGAATGTCGCGCGCGGTGGAACCTGGGCGCTTCGCGCTTCCCCGCTCGCCTGCCGCCCCAGCCCTCGCACGCTCGGACGAGAGTGCTGATTGGCGCTGGAATGTCACGCGCGCGGGGACCGCGCCGCTCCGCGGCCCCCGCTCGCCTGTCGCCCCAGCCCTCGCACGCTCGGACGGAGTGCTAACTGGCGCCGGAATGCTACGTTCGCGGCGACAGCCTGTCCCAGGCGCGCCGCTCACCGGGAACCAGGTCGTTCGAATTGACTAAGCACTCTGATTCCCAATAGAATTCGCGGTTTTCCAAAATCGACGGCCTGCGAGGCACCATGAAGACGTTTTCCGCCAAGTCGCACGAAGTGCAGCGCGACTGGTTTGTGCTCGACGCCACCGGCAAGGTGCTCGGCCGGGTTGCGGCCGAGATCGCGCGACGCCTGCGCGGCAAGCACAAGCCCGAATTCACGCCGCACGTGGACACGGGCGATTATATCGTCGTGGTCAACGCCGATAAGTTGCGGGTCACGGGCAACAAGGCGAAGGACAAGCTGTACCATCGCCACAGCTCCTACCCGGGTGGCCTTTACACCACCACGTTCGAAAAGCTCCAGGCGAAGCATCCGGAGCGCGTGCTGCAGCTCGCAGTCAAAGGCATGCTGCCAAAGGGGCCGCTCGGCTATGCGATGCTGAAGAAGATGAAGGTCTATGCGGGCGGCGAACATCCGCACTCCGCGCAGCAGCCCAAAACCCTCGAGATCTAGGCTAAATACATATGGCAGTTCAGCAGAACAACTATGGCACCGGGCGCCGCAAGAGTGCCGTCGCGCGCGTGTTCCTGAAGCCCGGTAAGGGCGACATCATCGTCAATGGCAAGCCGGTGGACGAGTTCTTCTCGCGCGAGACCGGACGCATGATCGTGCGCCAGCCTCTCCAGCTTACGGACAACCTGAACCGCTTCGACATCACCGTGAACGTCGGGGGCGGCGGTGAATCCGGTCAGGCCGGCGCAGTGCGCCACGGCATCACGCGTGCACTGATCGATTACGACGAAACCCTCAAAGCGGCGCTGAAGAAGGCTGGTCTCGTGACGCGCGATGCGCGCGAGGTCGAGCGCAAGAAAGTCGGTCTGCACAAGGCGCGACGGCGCAAGCAGTTCTCCAAACGCTGACCCTGCGGGTCGATCTGCAAAGCCGCCTTCAGGGGCGGCTTTGTTGTCTGTAACGTTCGCTTTTCACTTCGGAGCTCGCGCAGCATCATGGCAACCGCAACGATCAAGGCTGGCATCGTCGGCGGAACGGGATATACCGGGGTCGAACTGTTGCGGCTCCTGGCGCAGCACCCGCGCGTCGAGATGACGGTGATCACGTCGCGTTCGGAAGCAGGCATGCCGGTCGCCGACATGTTTCCGAATCTCCGCGGACGCGTGGGTCTCAAGTTCACCGAACCTTCGCGCGACGCGCTGAGTGCCTGCGACGTTGTGTTCTTCGCAACCCCGAACGGTGTCGCGATGAACGAAGCCCGTGCGCTCTACGACGCCGGCGTTCGTCTGATCGATATCGCCGCGGACTTCCGTATCAAGGACGTCGCGCTATGGGAACGGTGGTACAAGATGAAGCACGCTTGTCCCGACCTCGTGCGCGACGCGGTATATGGCCTGCCGGAAGTGAACCGCAACGCGATACGCGAGGCGCGCATCCTCGCGAATCCGGGCTGCTACCCCACCGCGGTTCAGCTTGGATTTCTGCCGCTGCTCGAAGCCGGCATCGCCGACGCGGAATATCTCATCGCTGACTGCAAATCAGGCGTGTCGGGTGCCGGGCGCAAGGCCGAAGTGCATACGCTTCTTGCAGAGGCCTCCGACAATTTCAAGGCTTACGGCGTGACCGGCCACCGGCACACGCCGGAAATCGCGCAGGGCCTGAGTGCCATGGCTGGACGACCTGTGAAGCTCATCTTCACCCCGCATCTGACGCCGATGATCCGCGGCATCCATGCGACGCTCTATGCGCGGGTTTCGGACGCCCGAGACCTGCACGCGCTGTACGAGGCACGCTACGCATCGGAACCGTTCGTCGACGTGCTTCCGCCTGGGAGCCATCCCGACACGCGCTCGGTGCGCGGCTCCAACATGTGCCGCATCGCGATTCACCGGCCGGAGGGTAGCGACACGGCCCTGGTTCTGTCGGTGATCGACAATCTCGTCAAGGGTGCATCGGGCCAGGCGGTGCAGAACATGAACATCATGTTCGGACTGCCGGAAACGATGGGCCTGGAGCAGATCGCGCTTCTGCCGTAAGGGGATGGCGCTCGCCTTCGGCTCGGGCCTGGCCATCCTTCGGAACAGAGCGGAAACCACGCTTTCCCTCCGTAACCTCCTTTCCTTGCGGTGGGGCGCCCGCCTTCGGCCATATCTCCCGTGTGCTAAGTCACGGTTTCCAAATTGAACTTGCCGTGAACTGCAAATCGGGCCCGCTGTCTCAACTGGAGTCCATTAGAATAGCGCCCACTATCATCAGGAGTCAGCGATGAACGCCGTGACCGAACAGATGCCCGACCCGCTCGTTTTCAGTGACAGCGCCGCCGATAAGGTGCGGCAGCTGATCGAAGAAGAAGGCAACCCCGAACTCAAGCTGCGGGTATTCGTCACCGGTGGCGGGTGCTCCGGCTTTCAGTACGGCTTCACTTTCGATGAAGCGGTCTCCGAAGACGACACGACCATGCAGAAGGGCGGTGTTACGCTGCTCATCGATCCAATGAGTCTGCAATACCTCGCCGGCGCCGAAATCGACTACCAGGAGAACATCGAGGGCGCGCAGTTCGTGATCAAGAATCCGAATGCGAGCTCCACCTGCGGGTGCGGCTCTTCGTTTTCGGCTTAGGACGACCGCGCTTACCGAACGGACCTCCAGGAACAGAAACGGGAGCCATATCGGGCTCCCGTTTTTTGTTTGCGTCGCTGCCGCCGAACCTAGTCTACGCTGGCGACGTTCGTTCCGCGCAGCAGCCCGAGGCGCAGCCCGAGCGGACGCGCAACCGCTTCGAATTCCGCCCGTTGCTCCGGCAGGATCGGCGGTGCTTCGGCCATGGCAGTCAGACCCGTCGGGTCCACATGAACGTCATCCACGCGCAGTTCGAAATGTAGATGCGGACCGGTCGCGAGCCCGGTCATTCCGACGTAACCGACGACGTCGCCCTGTGAAACGGGAAATCCCGTTTGCGCGCTGCGGCCGAACGCCGAAAGATGCGCATACAGGCTGGTATAGCGCCTCTGATGACGGAGAATGACGACGTTGCCGTAACCGCTCTGCTGGCCGGCGAATTCGACGACGCCGTCTGCAACCGCTTTCACGCCCGTGCCGGCGGGCGCTGCGTAATCGACGCCGGTGTGCGCACGCAGGCGCTGCAATATCGGGTGAAGGCGTTCGGAGGTGAAACCGGATGAGATGCGGGAGAATTCGAGCGGGGACCGCAGGAACGTTTTCTTGATCGGCTTGCCACCGAAGTCGTAGTAATCGCCCTGACCGTCAGGCTGCTGGAACCAGATCGCCTGGTGCGCTTTGCCCTGGTTGACGAACTCGGCAGCCAGCACGCGGCCGGACTTCACCGCTTCGCCACTGTCGTAATACATCTCGTAGACGATGGTGAAACGGTCGCCGCGCCGCAGATCCTTATGAAAGTCGATGTCCGTCGAGAAGATCTGCGCCAGCTGGTCGGCAACGGCATCGGTGAGGTTTGCGTCGTCCGTCGCCGCGAAAAGCGAGCTCTTGACTTCGCCCGACTTCATCACTACACGCCGTTCCAGCGGTGCCACCTGCTCCTTCACTGCGAAGCCGGTCGCGGACGGACTGAGGACGAGCATCATGATGCCGATGGAATAACGCAATTCGATCAGGCGCCCGTCGTCGCCGGTCTCCGCGCGAACCATGCGCCCCGGTACGAGCTGACGCATACCGCGCGCCTCACGGCTCGTCCTCAGGAAGCGCACCGCCTCCGGATCTTCCACGCCGAGTCGGCTCAGGAGACCCGCAATGGTGTCGCCGCGCTGCACGCGCTCTTCATGCCAATAGGTATCGTCGCTTTCCGACGTCCCTGCCACCGGCGCGAGGGCGACCTGCTCGATGACCCGGGCGGAGACAAGCTGCTCTGTGACGGTATCCGGCGCAATACCGAATGCGGCCACGACACCAACGAACGGCAATACAGCGCCCAGCAGCCCGCGGCGAAGACCTTTGCTGCGCACCAGACGACGCAGCTTTTCGGGTAGAATCTGATGCGCTTGATCCATGATTTTCCTACGTATTCTCGCCTCTCACTCTTCTAGCGCGGCAAGCTTAACAGAATGACTGTTGCCTGCAAGCGAAATTTCCGGAGGCCCTTGGGACCGTCAAAAAACAAACGCTGCTGATGCTCGAACACCTGAAGCTGCTGCGCCGTGGCGCCGAAGAAGTGCTCGTTCTGTCCGAGCTGGAAGAGCGGCTCAAGGCCGGTGTCCCCTTGCGCGTCAAGGCTGGACTTCGACCCAACCGCGCCGGACCTGCATATCGGTCACACGGTGCTCATCAACAAACTCCGGCAATTCCAGGAGCTCGGCCATCAGGTTCTGTTCCTGATCGGTGACTTCACAGGGATGATTGGCGACCCGACCGGCAAGAACGCGACGCGCCCGCCGCTGACGCCGGAGGAGATCAGGGAAAACGCCAAGACCTACACGGACCAGGTGTTCAAGATCCTCGACGGCGATCGCACCGAGGTGGTCTTCAATTCCACCTGGATGGGCAAGCTGTCAGCCGCCGACATGATCAAGCTCGCCGCGACGCACACCGTCGCGCGCATGCTCGAGCGCGACGACTTCGCGAAGCGCTATCAGGGCAATCAGCCGATCGCGATCCACGAGTTTCTGTACCCGCTGGTGCAGGGTTACGACTCCGTCGCGTTGCGCGCCGATGTCGAGCTCGGCGGGACCGATCAGAAATTCAATCTCCTGATGGGCCGCGAGCTGCAGAAGCACTTCGGGCAGAAACCGCAGGTGATACTCACGATGCCGCTGCTCGAAGGCCTCGACGGGGTCAACAAGATGTCGAAGTCGCTCGGCAATTACGTCGGCATCAACGAGCCGCCCCGCGAGATGTTCGGCAAGCTCATGTCGATTTCGGACGAGCTGATGTGGCGCTATATCGAGCTGCTGTCCTTCGCGTCGCTCGCGACGATCGGCAGCTGGAAGGCAGGAGGTGCGCCAGCGGCGCGCAACCCGCGCGACATCAAGGTGGCTGTTCGCGCAGGAAATCGTCGAGCGCTTCCATGGAGCGCGCGGCGGCCGAAGGCGGCGCTGCGGATTTCGAGGCACGATTCCGCCAGGGCGGCGTGCCCGACGACATGCCCGAAGTGAGCGTCTGAGCGGACGGCGCGCGGACTCGCCATCGCGCAGGTGCTCAAGCAGGCGGGCCTGACTGCGAGCACGTCGGAAGCGTTGCGCATGATCGAGCAGGGCGGCGTGAAGTTGAACGGCGAAAAAGTGGTCGACCAGTCACGCCTGCTCCTGACGGCGAGGCAGGCGTGCTTCAGGTGGGCAAACGGAAGTTTGCGCGGGTGACGATTATCGGCTAATCACCCGCCGTGCCCCCAGACGGCCTGCAGCCGCGCATCGCGCCCACACCCGGTCTCGATAGAACTTGTAGCGCACGGGATTCTTCTTGTAGAAGTCCTGGTGATACTCCTCGGCCGGGTAGAACTCGGCCGCCGTCACTTCTGGTGACGATGTCGCCTTTGAAGGGCTTCGTCTTCTCGAGCTGCGGCCTTGGAAGCGAGCGCGAGCTTCTTCTGTTCCTCGTCGTGGTAGAAGATCGCGGTGCGGTACTGCGAACCGTGATCGCAGAACTGGCCGTCGCGCTGCGTCGGATCGACGTTGTGCCAGAAGACCTCGAGCAGTGTGGCGTAGCTCACCTGGGCGGGATCGTACTGCACCTGCACGACTTCGGCGTGCCCGGTGGTCCCGGTGGAAACCTGTTCGTAGGTCGGATTCTTCGTCTTGCCGCCCATATAGCCGGAGGTCGTCGAAATCACGCCCGGCAGCTTCTCGTACGGCGGTCTCCATGCACCAGAAGCAGCCGCCGGCGAACGTCGCCACGGCGGTGCCCGGTTTCTGCGCAGGTCCGGCGCCTGCGCATAGGCGCAGGCGGTAGAAGGGAGAGAAGAATCGAGCGCTAACCACTTCGCGCATCGATTTGGGTCGGACATGGGGAGGCTCCGCGGCGTCGGAACAATTGGTCGAGCCACCGCGCTGCAGCTTACAAGGCCGGCCAGTATAGCGGATAATTTTGTATTCAATTTCAAGCACGATTGGAGGCTGCATGCGCCGCGTCACACTCACTCAATACCTGATCGAACAGCAGCGCCATTACGGCAAGGTCTCTCCGGAGCTGCGGCTGCTGATCGAAGTGATCGCGCGCGCGTGCAAGGCGATCAGCCATGTCGTCAGCAAAGGACCGCTCGCGGGCATCGGCGATTCAGTCGGCTCCGACAACGTCCAGGGCGAAGCGCAGAAAAAGCTCGACGTCATCGCGAATGAGGTGCTGGTCGAAGCGAACGAGTGGGGCGGCCAGCTCGCGGCCATGGTGTCCGAGGAGATGGCGGAGCCTTATCAGATTCCCAATCGTTATCCGCAAGGGCGAGTTCCTGCTGATGTACGATCCGCTGGACGGCTCTTCGAACCTCGACGTCAATATCTCGGTCGGCACGATATTCTCGGTCGCTGCGCTGCCCGCCGAGCGTCGAGCGCCTCTGACACAGCTCGCCTTTCTCCAGCCGGGTTCGCAAACAGGTCGCGGCCGGGTTTGCGGTGTACGGGCGCCGCGACGATACTCGTGCTCACGGTCGGCAACGGCGTGGTCGGGCTTTACGCTCGATCGCGAAGTCTGGTCGTGGGTGCTCACCCACGAGCGCATCCTCATACCCGCGGACACCCAGGAGTTCGCAATCAACGCATCGAACGCCCGCAACTGGGAACCGCCGATCAAGCGCTATATCGACGAGTGCGTCGCCGGGAAGGACGGCCCGCGCGAGACGCGACTTCAACATGCGCTGGGTCGCGTCGATGGTGGCCGACGTCTACCGCATCATCTCGCGCGGCGGCATTTTCATGTATCCCAAGGACGCCAAGCACAAGGAAGGCCGCCTGCGGCTCATGTACGAGGCGAACCCCATGGCCTTCATCGTCGAGCAGGCCGGCGGGGCCGCGACCGACGGACGTCAGCGCATACTGGACATCCAGCCCACGGCACTGCATCAGCGCGTGGGCGTCATCCTCGGGTCCAAGAACGAGGTCGATCGCGTCACGCGCTACCACCTCGAGCCGCGCTCACAAGACGCGCCACCGGCCGTCGCTGCCGCTTGAGCGCCACGAAGGCGTCGAGCTCCCAGTGACGCAGGGCGACGAGCACGCTCATCGCCGAGCGCTGTTCGAGGGGGAGACGCACGTCTTCGTTGTGTAGCCCGGAAAACTCGCGCGCCACCCGCTTCAGACGCTCCACCACGGCCGCGCTCGAGTGCCGGGACAGCATGCCGTTCACGACGAGCATGAATTCGTCCGCCCGGTCGAAGCGCGACCGGAAGTACTCGTGGTGGGCCTGTTCGTTGAAAAAGCGCTGTATCGGGCCATCCGGCAGCCACGCGAACGTGCGGGACACCAGCAGGCGCACGCGGTTGCCGGGCATGAGCTCGATGAACTTCAGCCGGTCGAGGCGCGTAAGCAGCCGCACGCATTCGGCTTCCGTGAGGTCGTATTTCGCGAGGATCTGATCGAAGCTGACGTGGTTCAGCACGCAAACCGCCACGAGGAACAGCTTCCGATCCGAGACGATCTCTTTCTCCTGCTCGTGCGTGAGCTGAGAAACCAGCGTCTCGTCGCGCGCGAGTGCGCGGGCGAGGTCTGAAAAGTCCATTCCGGCACAGGCGCAGACTTCGTCCAGACGATCCAGTGTGAAGGTACGCCCCGCAAACATGCGCTTCACGCTTGCCTCACTGAGTTTCAGGCGTTTTGCGAGGTCGGCATACCGCACGCCGCGAGCCTTGAGCTCGCGCTTGAGAACGACGATCAATGCGGCGCTTTGCGCCATGGCTTTCCCCCTCCTTTTTGTTTTTATGGCCTGATCCGCACGCCGGGTCGCATCTGGTGCTACTGGCGGGTAAACCCCGTGTGACGTTGTGATCTTTGCTCGACGGGGCGATCGGCGGCCCCGATCATCGCGCCATCCACCGAAGCGCCAGAAGTGCAAAACCCCTGAAGGAGGACACCATGGAATACCCCGCCCTGCGCGAGCCGCAAACGGCCCCGACATCGATCAAACTTGTGCTCATCCGCGCAAACGGCGCGCTGTTTCACAGCCTTGCCGCCGCGGCGCTGCTGGAGTCGCACGCCGCACGCAGCGCCGATCGCATGCTGCGGTTCTTCGCTCATGACGACGCACTGTGCGCCTGGATCTCGAGTGAGTGGCTGCCCGCCAGGATCGCCCGCACGCGCGCGCTGCGGGACTACGTCGAACAGACCTGGCCGGAGTTCGACTTCGCTGCCGCCGCGCAAGCCTTCGCCTCAGCGCCCGAAGCAGGGCGTACCAGCGGCCGCCCGACTGCAGCGCACGAGGCGCTCGCGCGGTCGCTCGCTGCTGCGCAAGGCGCACTCTTCTACCGGGCATTGAGCCGCTGGACCGAAGATCACAGTTTGCGCGCGCTGGCGCTCCGTTTCTCGCAGGAGGAAGCGCTTTCGCTGCCCTATTTCCGCACTGCATACGAGCAAAGTGCCCGCGTCGAACGGATCGGGCTCGCCCGCGCGTGGTCGAGCGCGCGATGTCTCGTCCGTGGGACGCGGGACAGCCTCTTGCCTCACCTTTTCGATTGCCTCGACGCGCACTGGCAACCTCATGGTCCGGTGTCTCCCATGCCTTACCGGGAATTCGTGCGTCGGATGCGTCGTGTAGTGCGGCAGAACAGCGAGATTGGCATCGCCGAGCGCATCCTGTTCGCGCCGTGGGCACATCGTCCGCGCGTGCAGTCCGAGCGGCGGGTGAACCAGCCCAGGCCGTGGTTCAGGCCCCTGCTGCGCTCCGCCTGACATCGACGAGATCGACGGGCTCAGGCGCGCCGGCCTCTACCGCGACCCGATCGTCACCGAGGTGACGGCCGCCTCACCGTCTTACCCGGGCGAGGACTTCCCAGACGTTTTTGGCGCGCAATCCGTTTCAGCCGCATTGCCAGTACGTCGTCTCGCTCAAGGTCGCCACGTTCAGAATAGTTCATCGACCGGCTGAAGCAGGAAGAGACGTGAAGCGCGGACGCGCGTTGCGGCTCGTGCTTGCGGCGGCGCCATCACCGAAGCATCTGAAGCGGCGCTTGCACCAACGCCGCTTCAATCACCGATTTCCCTCTGAAAAAGCGCTCTGTCACGCGTCCCGTAATAGCGCGTAGAGTCATTGACAAGGCTTGTTTCCCTCGGCATTCTTCAATCACCGCGCTGCTGGAATACGCGGCTAGGCGACCACAAACCAACCGATCACCAGACGATCAAACGGGAGACACCGAATGGCTGCAAAGAAAAAGGCGACCAAGAAAGCACCGGCTAAGAAAAAGAGCGCGTCCAAACGCAAGCCAAATGCTGCATTCATGAAAGCGATGCAGCCTGATGCGTCCCTGTCAGCTGTCATCGGTGGCAATGCCATGCCCCGGACGGAAGTAACGAAGAAGATCTGGGCCTACATCAAGAAAAACAGTCTGCAGGACAGCAAGAACAGACGCATGATCAACTCCGACGACAAGCTGAAGGACGTGTTCGGCGGGAAGAAACAGGTTTCGATGTTCGAGATGACGAAGCTCGTCAACAAACATCTGAAGTAAGCACGCGCTCGCTGTCTGACGGTCGGCACCGCGGTGACCGGCCGTTTGTTTTTCTAGGGCTCTCGCGCAGACGAGCCCGGATCGGGGAACGCGCAGCGCCTGTCGACGGTCGTCAGGCGCGTCTACGCCGCGGCTGCCAAACGACCAAAGCGACACCAAGAGCAGTAACGACCATGCCGACCAGACTCAGCTTCGAGGGCATTACGTCGAACAGCGCAAGCTCGAGGATCACCGCGAAAGCAGGCGTGAGATAAACGAGACTCGCCACGCGTGCAGCCTGGCCGCGGCGCATGAGCGTGTGCAGCGCATTCACGCCGAGGATCGAAGTACCGATCACGAGAAAGACGATCGCGCCCGCAAGCGACCACGACCAGCGTACCGGCGCATCCTCGACAAACCTTGCGAGCGGCAGCAAAACCACGAGTGTGGCAGCGAATTGCACGAGTGCACCCGCACGCAGATCCACCACCGGACAGAAGCGTCTCTGATAGAGTGTGCCCGCAGTCACGCCAGCGAGCGCGATCGTGACCGCTGTGAGACTCGCAACGCTTGCCTCACGCACGTCGATCTTGTGCCAGCACCACGAGAGCAACGCCCGCGAGTCCTGTCGCGATGCCGATCCATTGCCGCGTGAAGAGCTTCTCGTGGAACCAGCGTGCGGCGATCAACGCGGTGAGCAACGGCTGTGCTGAGAGCAGCACGGCTGTGATGCCTGCCGACATCCCGAGATATTGCGTGTAATGACTGCCGCCCAGGTGTACCGCGTGCATGAGCAACCCGGCGACGACGACGTGAAGTAACTCTGTGCGGGATCGCGGCCAGCGCGGTCGCGTGACGAGCACGATGGCTGTGAGACATGCAAGACCGAACGAGAAGCGCAGCGCGAGAAACGTGAACGGCGGCGCATGCTGGAGACCGATCTTCGTCGCAACGAATCCCGACCCCCACACCGCAACGAAGTACCACGCAAGAGCGCTGTCCCAGGGGCGTCTTTCAGGACGATTCTGCGACACGACGGGAGCAGCTGACGCACCCGGAAAGAAAATCCGAGTATACGCGAGGCGCCTCGGGTCAAGTCTCGTGCGACGTAACGCTCGAAATCACTGCGCCGCCTAACTAGAATGGCGCTCGCCCGAACCGCCTCCGCGGCCGGCACTTCCAGGGAGACTTCCATGTTCGGACGACTCATGCCGCAAAGAAGGACGTTTCTTCGAGCTTTTCAACGAGCATGCGAACGAGCTTCTGCAGGGCGCCCGCGAGCTTGCCTCGCTCATGAGCAGCGGCGACGATGTCGAGCGCCGCGCTTACATCATCGAATCGATCGAAAAGCGCGGCGACAAAGTGGCATGGGCCGCGATCGAGCTTCTGCATCGCACGTTCATCACTCCGCTCGACCGCGACGACATCCATCAACTCGTCAGCAAGATGGACGACATCCTCGACGTGATCGAGGATACGTCGCAATCCATTTATGCCTACGACGTGCGGTCGATCACACCCGAGGCACGCCGTCTGGCGGAGCTCTGCGTGGCATGTGTCGAAAAAGTGAAGTCCGCGGTCGGCATGCTGTCCAATATGGACAATGCCAAGGCCATATTGATCGTCTGCCAGGACATCGACCGACTCGAGTCCGAAGCCGATCACGTCATGCGCTCGGCGATGGCGAAGCTCTTTCGCGACGAGCCCGACGTGAAGCAGGTAATGAAGATGCGCTCCGTGTATGAAATGCTGGAAACCGTGACCGACCGCTGCGAAGACGTAGCGAACGTGATCCAGGGCATCGTTCTGGAAAACTCGTGAGCGCCCTCAACCGCACGGCGGAGCAGAACGCATGACTTTCGAGGTGCTGGTTCTGCTCGTTCTGGTTGCGCTCGCTTTCGACTTCATGAACGGCTTCCACGATGCCGCGAACGCCATCGCGACCGTGGTTTCGACCGGCGTGTTGCGCCCGCTGTGGGCCGTCGGCTGGGCAGCCGCTTTCAATTTCATCGCGTACTTCGTTTTCGAAACCAAAGTTGCTGCCATGGTCGGCACCGGCATCGTCGACCCTGCAATCGTCGACCACTACGTGATCTTCGGCGCGCTCGTCGGCGCGATCGTCTGGAACCTGATCACGTGGTACTACGGCATTCCCTCGAGCTCGTCACATGCGTTGATTGGCGGCCTTGTAGGCGCCGCCGTGGCGAAGGTCGGCACGGGTTCGCTGGTGACCAGCGGACTCGCTAAGACGGTGGCGTTCATATTCATTGCGCCGCTCCTCGGCATGGTGCTCGGCGCCGTACTGATGATTGCAGTCTCGTGGACATTCGTGCGATCGACACCGAGGCGCATCGATGCCTGGTTCAGGCGTTTGCAGCTCATCTCCGCCGGACTCTACAGTCTCGGTCACGGCGGCAACGATGCCCAGAAAACGGCGGGCATCATCTGGCTGCTCCTGATCACGGCAGGTCACTCCACAACTGAAGCGCACGTGCCGGTCTGGGTCATCATTGCGTGCTACATCACGATCGGTCTCGGGACGCTGTTCGGCGGCTGGCGCATCGTGAAGACGATGGGGCAGCGCATCACGAAACTGAAACCCGTCGGCGGCTTCTGTGCGGAGACCGGCGGCGCGATCACGCTCTTCCTCGCGACGGGACTCGGGATCCCCGTCTCGACGACCCACACGATCACGGGCGCGATCGTCGGCGTGGGAGCAGCACGCAATGTCTCGGCGGTGCGATGGGGTGTCGCCGGCGGGATCGTGTGGGCGTGGATTCTCACGATACCGTGCTCGGGAGCAGTAGCTGCTCTCGCATGGTGGTGCGGAACGTTCCTTCTGTAGGGCGCGGCAGCTTAACACCGCCTCGAATTGCAGCCGAAGGCGAGCGCGGCCCCGACAAGGATGGGAGGTTACGGAGGGAAACCATCGGTTTCTCTCTGTTCCGTAGGGCGGCGAGGCCCGAGCCGAAGGCGAGCGCCGCCTCGACAAGGATGGAAGGTTACGGAGGGAAACCATCGGTTTCTCTCTGTTCCGTAGGGCGGCGAGGCCCGAGCCGAAGGCGAGCGCCGCCCCCTACGGCGCGAGCCGAACGATCTCCCATCCGCCGGCGGCGCGCCGGCGATAGAGCAAGCGGTCGTGCAGGCGGTTCTCGCGACCCTGCCAGAACTCGATGCTCTCGGCGATCAGGCGATAGCCGCCCCACCCTGCAGGTCGCGGCGGCGCATCGCCATAGCGCTGCACCGCGTCGGCATAGGCCTTCTCCAGGGCCGCGCGGTCCGTCACAACCGTGCTCTGGACCGATGCGGCCGCGGCGACGCGACTTCCCGCAGGCCTGGTCGCGAAGTAAGCGTCGGATTCGTCCGCGGACGTCTTCTCGATCGATCCTTCGATGCGGACCTCGCGCTCGAGCTCGATCCAGTACGCGAGCAGGGACGCGCGCGGATTCTCGGCGAGCTCACGCCCTTTGCGGCTTTCGTAATGCGTGTAGAAGACAAAGCCCCGATCATCCACGCCCTTCAGCAGAACGATCCGCGCCGACGGCTGCCCCTGCGCGGACGCCGTCGCAAGCGACATGGCATTCACCATGGGTAACTGTGCGCGCACGGCTTCGTCGAACCAGGCACGGAACTGCGTAATGGGATCGACTGCGACATCGCCCTCGTCGAGGCGCTCGCGCATATATTCCTGACGGAGCTGAGCAAGGTCCATCGTGGCCGTCATCGTGATTATGGGTGGTGCGTGACTCGTCACTGACCTATGGAACGAAGGTGGTGTGCGGCTCGCGATATTCCGGCAGCGGGATGAACTCGGTCTCGCCGGGAACCGGCGGGAACGAGCCGGCACGCCAGCGCTGCGCCGCCGCATCGATGCATTCTTTCGAGCTCGCGACGAAATTCCACCAGATGAAGCGATCGCTGTCGAATGGCGCTCCTCCGAGAAGCATGAGCCGCGCGGCACTGTGCGTTACGACCCGTGCCGGGGCATTCTCCGCAGCGACGGCGAGATGACGTGCCGGTACGTGCTCCGCAGCGAGCGTCACTTCGCCGCTGACCACGTACACGCCACGCTCCTCGTGCTCGAGCGGGAGCTCGAATGCTGCGCCCGCTTCCGTTTCGACGGCGATGTAGAACATGGGTGAATATGTCGGTGTCGGCGCAGTGCGCCCGAATGCGCTTCCGACGATGAGATGCATGTAAACGCCGGGCATCGTGATGAGCGGAATCGTGTGCTTCGGATGATGCGTAAAGGCCGGCTCGCAGTCCTCGTGCGTCTGCGGCAGCGCGACCCATGTCTGGATGCCGTGGAGGCGCGGTCCGTTCGGCCGTTCCTCATCCGGGCTGCGTTCCGAATGCACGATGCCGCGCCCCGCGGTCATCCAGTTGACGGCGCCCGGTTCGATGCGCTGAACGCTGCCGAGACTGTCCCGGTGCATGAGCGCGCCTTCGAACAGATACGTCACCGTGGCGAGCCCGATATGTGGATGTGGGCGCACGTCGATGCCGCTTCCGGCGGCCATCTGCGCGGGACCCATGTGATCGAAGAAGATGAATGGTCCTACCATCTTGCGCGGGTAACCGGGCAACAGGCGTCTTACTTCGAAACCGCCGAGATCTTTCGTGTGGGGTTTGAGCAGAGTGAGAGCAGACATAAGATTTGAGGCCATGCGCGGTCGCAGATTGAACCGTCGTCTATATCAGGAACGCGACTGTTTGAAACGCGAACGGTACTGCCGTTCACCCCCTGACACGACACACGGACACGACGCGTCAGAGGAAACGTTTACGCCGCGGCCGAACAGTACGCGCCACCACCCGCCGGCGGACCGGGCGCATCCGAATCCGTCCGAAATTACCCGCCGATCGTTTCGCCGCCCATTACCGGCAAGACAATACCGCTGATATACGACGAATCGGCGTCGGAGGCGAGAAAAACGTATGCGGGCGCCACCTCCTCAGGCTGAGCCGGGCGGCCGATCGGCGCCTGTTTCCCGAACTCGGCCACTTTCTCCGGCGTCATTCCGTCGTCTGACGGATTCAACGGCGTCCACACCGGTCCCGGCGCCACCGCGTTAACACGTATGCCCCGCTCGATCAGGTTCTGCGCCAGCGTTTTCGTGAAGGCGTTGATGGCCCCTTTCGTCGCCGAATAGTCGGGCAGCTGTTTCGAACCCGCGAAACCCGTTTCGGAGCTCGTGGCGATGATCGCGGCCCCCGGCTTCATGTGGCGCAGCGCGGCGCGGCACAACCGGAAGAACGCGTAGATATTGATCTGAAAAGTCGTTTCGAGCTCTTCGTCAGTGACTTCGTCCAAGCCGTCTTTGCGATTCTGATGCGCGGCGTTGGATACGAGGATGTCCAGTTTGCCGAGCTCGTTCACGGTTTGCTCGACGAGCTCGTCGCAGAACTTCGATTCACTCAGATCACCGGGAATGAGCACGCAGCGCCGGCCTTCGGCTTCGATGGCGCGCAAAGTCTCCTCGGCATCCGTCTGCTCATCAGGCAGATACGAAATCGCCACGTCGGCGCCCTCGCGTGCGTAAAGCACCGCGACTGCGCGTCCGATTCCGGAGTCGCCACCGGTGACGAGCGCGCACTTGCCCTCGAGCTTCCCGGCGGGTTTGTATCTGGACGCCTCGTACCGTGGTTTCGGATCGAGCTTCGCTTCGAGTCCGGTGCCACTCTGCTTCTGTTTCGGAAACGGCGGCTTGGGCTCGCGTCGACATCTGCGGCTCTGCCTTACGATGACGTGCCGTGCTGCCTTCGAGCCGGCTGCTCGTGTCGGCTTTCGCCGTGCGGAGGGAGGATCGTTTTGCGGTGGCCATGCTGAGCTCCGGTAGGCGGCGGCAGCGTTCGCAGTCGAATCCGCACCGCGTGCCCGATGCGCAATGCAAGTCACATGCCCTGCGGCATCGTCCGTGCTGGGGAACGAGAGTGTCTCGAAGCCGTAGTCCTGAGCCTGGCACACGGTGCAATCGAAGGGGACGACAACCGAGCCGTTCATCCTTCGGAGACGACGCCTTGCCGCCTCTCCTCAGGACGTACGGGCTGCTCGGGCGCTCCGCGACGCCAGAAACTCGTGAAGTATCCGCGCAGTGTGCGAGGCGCTCGCAGCATCTGCGATATCGCGTGGAGCGCCACACGCGACCACTGCGCCACCGCCGTCACCGCCTTCAGGACCCAGGTCGATGATCCAGTCCGCTTCCGCGATCACATCGAGGTTGTGCTCGATCACGACGACCGTGTGGCCCGCATCGACCAGGCGATGCAGAACGTGGATGAGCTTCTCGACATCGGCCATGTGCAGCCCGACAGTCGGTTCGTCGAGGACATACAGTGTCCGGCGCACCGATGCGAACGCGCGCGATCGTTGCTGCATCGGCTCCGGGATGATCACGGCGTCTCGCGTCTTCGCGAGTTCCGTGACCAGTTTGATGCGCTGGGCTTCGCCACCCGAGAGCGTCGGGCTCTGCTGACCGAGGGTGAGATAACCAAGCCCGACATCCTGCAGCAAACGAAGACAATGATGTATCGAGCGATGAGCGGCGAAAAACTCGACGGCCTCGTCCACGTTCATCGCCAGGACCTCGCCGATCGTGCGGTCCTTGAAGCGCACCGCAAGCGTCTCTTCGTTGAAGCGCGTGCCGTTGCACGCCTCACACGGCACACGCACGTCCGGCAGGAAGCTCATCTCGATGCGCCGCACGCCCTGCCCTTCGCACAGTTCGCAGCGACCGCCACTCGTATTGAACGAAAAGCGGCTCGCCGTATAGCCCCGCATGCGTGCCTCGGGCACCTCCGCAAAGAGGCGCCGCACGGCGTCCCAGAACCCGACGTAGGTCGCCGGACAGGAACGCGGCGTCTTGCCGATCGGCGTCTGATCGACTTCCAGCACGCAGTCGAGATTCTCCCAGGCTTCGATCGCGCGGCACCCCATAAACGGCGGTTCGTTGCGGTTGCGCTGCTTCCCCACACGCTGCACAAGATTGTCGCGCAGCACATCCCGCGCAAGTGTCGACTTGCCCGACCCGGACACGCCCGTGACAACGGAGAGCCGCGCCAGTGGAATACGCACGTCCACGTTGCGCAGGTTGTGCAAAGAAGCGCGGACGATCTTGAGCGACGGCGTTGCACGGCTGACCGCGCGCGGCGCGTGCAGCGGGTGCTGCAACGGCGCCGCCAGAAAGCGCCCGGTCACCGACTGCGGCTGATGCACGAGATCCTCGGCCGTGCCCTCCGCGATCAGCTCGCCGCCCTGCTTGCCCGCGCCCGGCCCGAGATCGATCACGTGCGCCGCGCGCCGGATCGTCTCTTCGTCGTGCTCGACCACTATCAGCGTGTTTCCTTTCGCCTGCAGACGCTCGAGCGTATCGAGGAGAACGCGGTTATCGCGCGGGTGCAAGCCGATGGTGGGCTCGTCCAGTATGTAGCACACGCCGCGCAGGTTCGACCCGAGCTGAGCCGCGAGCCGAATGCGCTGCGCTTCGCCGCCCGAAAGCGTCGGGGCTGCGCGGTCGAGCGCCAGGTAACACAGCCCGACCTCGTCGAGAAAGGCGAGCCGGCTTCTGAGCTCCGGGAGAATGTCGCGCACGATTTCGGCTTCGCGCCCGGCGACGGCAATGCCGCTGAAGAACTGTGCCAGCGCCGAAACGGACAACGCAGTCAGCTCCGCGATCGACTTGCCGCGATAACGCACCGAAAGCGCTTCGCGGTTCAGCCTGCGCCCTGCGCATTGGGGACAAGGCTCCTCGATTTCCAGCCACTCGAGCCACGAGTCGAGCACATGATCTTCCGCGCCGGTCTTCTGCCGTTCCTCGTCCCATTCGACCTCGTCGATCTGCAATCCCGTGCCGTAACACGCGCGGCACCAGCCGTGCTTGGAATTGAACGAGAACAGGCGCGGATCGAGCTCCGGGAAGCTGCGCCCGCACGAGGGACACGCACGCTTGATCGAGTACACCGACTCGCGCATCGAGGCCGGCACGGCACGCCCGCCGCGCATCGATACCTCGAGCGCATCGAGGCCGTCGAGAACATGCACGATACCTTTCCCGTGCTCGAGCGCGGTCGCAAGCCCCGCACGCAGTTGTGTTTCATTCTTCGGCGTGACCTGCACGTCCGCGACCGGCAGCTCGATCGTGTGTTCGACGAAACGCGCAAGACGCGGCCAGCGGTCAGTCGGAAGGAACGCGCCGTCCACGCGCAGATGCGTGTAGCCCTTCCCGGCCGCCCACTTCGCCAGGTCCGTATACACGCCCTTGCGCCCGACGACGAGCGGCGCCAGCAGCCCGATGCGTGCGCCGCGGAAGTTGCGGAAGATGCTCGCCACGATGCTGTCCACACTCTGCGGCTCGATCGGCACATCGCAATCGGGGCAGTACCTGCGTACCGAGCTTCACGTACAGCAGGCGCAGAAAGTGATAGATCTCGGTAAGCGTCGCGACTGTGCTCTTACGGCCGCCACGGCTCGTACGCTGCTCGATCGCGACGGTCGGCGGAATGCCGAAGATCGCGTCCACGTCGGGCCGCGTGGCAGCCTGCACGAACTGGCGTGCATAGGCGTTGAGCGACTCCAGGTAGCGGCGCTGTCCCTCGTTGAACAGGATGTCGAAAGCGAGCGTCGACTTGCCCGAACCGGAGACGCCGGTCACGACCGTGAACTTGCCGCGCGGGATCGCGACATCGAGCGACTTGAGATTGTGCTCGCGCGCGTTATGCACGCAGATGGCGTTGGCGGGGCGCGTTGGTTGGACCGAAGACAAGCCGCGCGCCTGTGCGGCGGTCGAATAAAGCCCTTCGTGTCGGCGTGTGCCGTGCATGCCCGCTACGTATCCGTGAGGCGACTCGAATGCGGCGGGGGCGAGACCCGTATGCGCCGATCCGATCGCTGCCTCGTATTGCTTCAGAGCGCGTCCCGTATGCGACTGCTCGCACGCCATGACGTCATCAGGCGCTCCGACAATCACGACTTCGCCGCCGGCATCGCCGCCGTTCGGCCCGAGATCGATGATCCAGTCGGCGGCACGAATGAGATCGAGGTTGTGCTCGATGACCATCACGGAATGCCCGCACTCGATGAGCTTGCGCAGCGCGTGCAGGAGCCGCGCGATATCTTCGAAGTGCAGACCCGTCGTCGGTTCGTCGAACAGAAACAGCGTGCCGGTTGCAGCTGTCACGCTGTTACGATCGCCGGGCCGCGAGGCCTGTGCACGCCGGGATGCGGGGCGAGCCGCTGCCGCGGCGAGATGACCTGCGAGTTTCAGCCGCTGTGCCTCCCCACCCGAGAGCGTCGGCACCGGCTGTCCCAGCTTGAGGTACTCCAGCCCGACATCCGCCAGCGGCTGCAGCACACGCTTGAGCTCGTCCTCGCCGGAAAAGCAGGCGAGTGCATCCATGACCGTCGTTTCGAGCACATCGGCGATCGACCGTCCTTGCACCTTCACTTCGAGGATCTCGTCCCGGTAGCGCCGGCCGTTGCAGTCGGGACAGCGCAGATACACGTCCGACAGAAACTGCATTTCGACGTGCTCGAAGCCGCTGCCGCTGCACGTAGGGCAGCGCCCATTGCCGGAGTTGAAGCTGAACGTGCCCGCGGTATAGCCACGCTCTTTCGCCAATGGCGCGCCGACGAACATTTTCCTCAGACAATCGAACGCGCCGACGTAACTCGCCGGATTGGAGCGCGTGGTGCGGCCGATCGGCGACTGATCGACCAGAACGACGTCGGCGATCGCTTCGGCGCCACGCAGTGCCGCGTGTTCTCCCGGCGCCTCCGTGGGCTTCCCTTTCGCGCGCAGCAGGGCGGCATACAAGACGTCCTGCACGAGCGTCGATTTGCCGGAGCCGGATACACCCGTGACACAGACCAGACGGTTCAACGGAAACGAAACGTCGATGCCTTTCAGGTTGTGTTCGGCGGCACCGAGAACCTGAAGCATTGGCCCGATCGCGGGCGCAGCGGACACGTCCGGTCCGTGTGCGCGTGCAGTTCCACTCGCTCCGGACGAAACGTGACGACGACCGGCCAGGTAATCGCCCGTGATCGAGCCGGGCGTGGTACGGATGTTCGCGGCGGGTCCGAAGAACACGATCTCTCCGCCGCGCTCGCCCGGACCCGGGCCCATGTCGAGAATGCGGTCGGCGGCGAGCATCACCTGCGGATCATGCTCGACCACCACCAGCGAGTTGCCGGCATCGCGCAGCTTGTGCATGACTTCGATGACGCGTCCCATGTCGCGCGGGTGCAACCCGATCGACGGCTCGTCGAGCACGAATAACGTGTTGACGAGTGAAGTGCCGAGCGCGGTCGTAAGATTGATGCGCTGAACTTCCCCGCCGGAAAGCGTGCGTGACTGGCGGTCGAGTGTCAGATAGCCCAAGCCCACTTCGCACAGATAGCGTAACCGCGTGCGAATTTCGCCCAGGAGAAGATCAGTCGCCTCGTTCAGCGGCGCAGCCAGCGTGAGCACATCGAAGAACGCACGGGTGCGCTCGATCGGCAGCAGCATGAGATCGTGGATCGACAGGCCGGGGAGACGCTCGAGCACATCGCGGCCGAACTTCGCGCCGTGCGGGATGAATCGTCCATCGGCGGCCGTGACGAGCGCCGCGTTTTCTCGCGTGCCCAATCGCCACGCGAGTGCCGGCGGCTTCAGACGCGCACCGCCGCAGGTTTCGCAAGGCGTATACGCGCGATACTTCGAAAGCAGCACGCGCACGTGCATCTTGTACGCCTTCGTCTCGAGCCACTTGAAGAAGCGAGCGACGCCATACCACGTCCCGGGCCATGAACGGCGCCAGTTCTTCCATTGCGATTCGCCTTCGAGCACCCATCGTTTGTGGGGCGCCGTGAGCGCGTTCCATGGCACATCGAGCGGAATGCCGCGCTTGTCCGCATATTCGACGAGATCGTCCTGGCACTCCTTGTAGGATGCGCTCTGCCACGGTTTCACGGCGCCTTCGCGCAGCGTCTTCGACGCGTCCGGCACGACGAGGCCGTAGTCCAGACCGATCACGCGCCCGAAGCCGCGACACATGTCGCACGCACCGAGCGGCGAGTTGAATGAAAAGAGACTCGGCGCGGGATCCGCGTAGTGAATATCGCAGTCCGGACAGTGCAGGTCGGCGGAGAATTTCCAGACGGTGCCCGGACTCTCACCCGCGTATACGTTCACGCGGCCCTGCCCGACCCGTAAACCCGCCTCGAGCGCTTCGATCACTCGTGAACGCTCGACGCTCCCGGCGCGGAAGCGATCCTGGACGACTTCAATCGCGCTTTCAGACTCCGACAGGATGCGCGAGTAGCCCTGCTGCTCGAGGAGGGCCTTCACCTCGGTCCCGGTGAAGTTCTTCGGTACCGGGACCGGGAACACGATCACGAGCCGTGGGTCGCCGTGGGTAGCTGCGCGTTGCGCTATTTCTGAAGCGATCGTCTCCGGCGTGTCGCGTCTGACGGGAGCGCCGCAGCCGAGGCAATGAAGTGCGGCAGTCCGAGCGTAGAGGAGCTTCAGATGATCGTTGAGCTCCGTCATCGTCCCCACCGTCGATCGCGAGGTACGCACCGGATTGGTCTGATCGATCGCGATCGCAGGCGGTATGCCTTCGATTGCATCGACCTGCGGCTTGTCCATGCGGTCCAGGAACTGGCGCGCATAGGGCGAGAAGGTCTCCACATAGCGCCGTTGCCCTTCGGCGTAGAGGGTGTCGAAGACGAGAGAAGACTTGCCGCTTCCGGATACGCCGGTCACGACGATCAGCTCGTTCGTGGGCAAGTCGAGCGATAGATTCTTGAGATTGTTCTGTCGCGCGCCGCGAATGACGATCGCTTCGCGCGGGCGCGACGGCAGGGCGGCGGGCAACGGAACCGCAGCAGGCTTATTGCCGGATTCGGGCATCGTCTAACAGGGGGATGGGGTGTGGCTCGGAGCGCGGAACGCTCCGCGAGGGGTCGAGTTTACCTGCCGCGCCTCGCATTCGGCACTCTTACCGCGCTGGACCGTGGCAGCCGCGGCATGCGATTGTGCAAAGCAGTGTCCGCTGTGGAAAAACCCCGCCCAAAGTGTGGAGAGTTGCGCAGACAGGGCCTCGGCCGCGCGGTTCAATGCCCACAAAGACAATCAAGAAAAGGCAGTACGTCCCGAAAGCCTCAGCAGGCCAGATGGGACGCACTGTCCTGGATCAAGGAGCAGCCATGATCACCGGAAGCCAAACGCCTGTAATGCCGAAAGCCAGGCGGGAGCGGCTTTTCGTACAGGACGTCGATGACGAGCTCGTCATTTACGACCAGAACACCCGCAAGACTCATCGTCTCAATCCGACCGCATCGCTGGTATGGCAGACATGCGACGGGAAGAAGAGCGTCTCGGATATCGCCGCCGCACTCCAGGCACGCGTCGCGCGGCCGGTCGACGAGGATCTGGTGCGCATTGCGCTGGGCCAACTGGAAGCGGCGAACCTTCTGGAGCACGGTCTCGGCGATCCACCCGGTAGCGCAACCGAGCGCCGGCGCGCTTTCCTGCGCAAGGCAGGCGCCGTTTCGCTGCTCATGCCGGTCGTCGCAACGCTGCCACGCCCTTCTCTGGCCGCTTCGCTGTCGCCCGTCGTGAAGGGTGCGAGCAGTTCCGCGGTGGGCGCGCGGAACTTCTTCCCCGCCGCGCCGCCTCCGCCCATGCCCTCCACGGGCACGGCGACGTTCGCCGGAGGCTGCTTCCTGTGCATGGAGCCCGTTTTCGAGCGCGTGGCAGGCGTCCTTTCGACCACCTCGGGCTTCATGGGCGGGGCAACCAGAGATCCCACATACGAGCAGGTCTCCGCTGGACAAACCGGACACGCGGAAGTGGTACAGGTGGAGTTCGACCCGTCCCGGATCGCGTACGCGACCCTGCTGCAAATCTTCTGGCACAACATCAACCCAACCCAAGTCGATGGGCAGTTTCACGAAGAGGGGCCGCAGCATCGAACGGTGATCTTCTATCACGACGAACAGCAGAAACTGGTCGCGCTCGCGTCAAAGGCGGCACTCGAAAAAAGCAAGCCGTTCGAGGGTCATGTCGTCACAGAGGTCGCAGCCGCGGGAGAGTTCTACCGCGCGGACGAAAAGCTCCAGGACTTCTATTGGAGAAACCCCTCGCGCTACAAGCTTCACGTCGCCGAGTGCGGGCGGACCACAGGCGTGCAGACGGTCTGGGGACGCCACGGTCCGGGCTAACCTCCGGCTGCCGGCGCCGACGACTACGTGCGGAAGCTCGTGAGCATCGAGTCAGCAGCACAATTGACGTCGGAATCGCTGCCAGCGCGCTCATCATTGCCGCTGACGACACACTCTACGAAGCGAAGCCGGCTGGCGGTAACCGGGTGGCGTAGGAGTGTCGCGCAGCCGCTCACGGCGAAAGCTCTAACCTTCGATTGACGCGGGGCATCACCTCCGCCGCCATGAGCTCGAGCGAACGGCGCGCGAGGTCGGGATCGACCCAGTCATGCCCGCAGTAGAGCAGCGTTCCGAAGGCGCCGACGGTTTTCCTCAGCTCCACGATCTGCTCGGCCACGCTGTCCGGCGTCCCGTGGATCACGAGGTGCTTCAGCACGTAATCGATCGTGCATTCCGAATCCGGCATCGAGACATCGTGCTTGAACGTGTCGAGCTGGCCGCGGGCACGGCGCTTCATCATCAGGTTCTTGAAGTAGAAGCCGTAGGCACCGTCCGGATCCATCGCGTATTCGCGGGCCGTGCGCGCATCGTCGGCCACGAAGATGCTGCGTGCTACGCGCCAGTCGCGACCAGTCACCTCGTGCCCGCCGCGCTCGCGGCCTTCGACGTAAGCGGGCCAGTGCGTCGCGACGGTGTTGGGATGGATGAAGTTGGCCGAAATGGGCGTCCAGCCGCGCGCGGCAGCGGCCGTCAACCCGCGTGAGCCCGGGACCACCACTGTCACGACGATCGGTGGATGCGGCTTCTGATACGGCCGCACCATGATGCCCATGCCGGATTCGGGCAGAAGCGTGCGGCGCGTGCTCAGGTTCCAGAAGCGCCCCTCGATGTCGTAGGGCGGATCACGCGTCCACAGCGCAAGGATGTGATCGATGCACTCCACGAACATCGCATTGCGATCAGCCTCGAGATTACCGAATATCTCCCAATCGGAGCGCAGACCGCCCGGTCCGATACCGAACACGAATCGGCCCTCGAGCAGGTGGTCGATCATCGCGACATGCGCAGCGACCTGTGCCGGATGACTGTTCGGCAGATTGACCGTTCCGCTGCCCAGGCGGATCTGGTTGGTCACATGCGCGAGGCTCGCAATGAACGAAAGGCACGACGGAATGGTTTCGCAGGTATCCGTGACGTGCTCGCCGATGAACGCTTCGGCGTAGCCCATGCGGTCGGCAAGCAGAATCGCCTCACGGTCCTCTTTCAGCGTCTGCGTGTAGTTGCGCGCCGCCGGGTGGATCGGCATCGTGAAGTAACCGAGCTTCATAAAGGTCTACACCGCTCCTTCGGCGTTGCGTCTCACGCCGCGTTGCCTGCGGGCGCAAAGACAGCGCTCAGGCGCCTTGCGGCGCTATGTCCTATCTCACCTCGCCGACGACTGACGGCGAGAAGAGCTTTGCAACTTCGTCGCTGCGCACACGCGCCATGTAGCGTTGCGCATCTTCCGCAAGCAGCAGCCGCTCCTTCACCAACCCTTGCACCACCGCTTCGTACCGGCGGACGTATTCGGCGTGCGTACCATAACGCTCCTCGAGCGACGGACGCGGATCGCCGCGTGATTCGCGTTCGGCTCGCGTCCGCGCAAATGGGGCATACGTACCGTCACGGTCACACGCCTCGCCGTCGGGATACGGCGATCGATACTGGTTCCAGCCGGTATGCGTCGCAACCGGAACAGCGATATCCGGCATCAGCACGCCAGCGGTTTCGTTGCCGTCCGCGTCGACCTGCGGCACGAGTATGCGATATGGCTTCGCCATATCGATCTCGGGCTTCGTCCAGTCCTTGATGACCGCGATCTCATTGAAGCGCGGAGCCGCCTGTACGCCGGGAATCTTCGGCAGATTGAGTTTCTCCGGCGCGGTGAGCGTGCCGTCGCGCAGCCGCGGCGTGCGCGAGGCGGGTGGCGCTTTCCCGTCGACCCACTCGTCCAGCGCGACGAAGAGCGCACGCTGGAGCGGCGTCACCGCGTGCGGATTGCGCGCGTTCACACAGGACCCATGCGACACGTTCATGTCGTACGTTGCGTTGTGTTGCGTGCTCGCGATGAGATAGGCACGCGCATTTGCCGGGAGCTCGAGATCGCGCGTCCCGAGCGGATCGGTAAGCAGGAGCGAAGCGCCTTTCTGCCAATACTCAGTCGACGTGTTCGTTTCCATCCACAACGGATCGAAGCCGTCTCCGCGGAACAGAGCGCCGGTCTTGCCGGTGACCGGATCGCTTACCCGTGCCGTCGAAAACGGGAACGTACTCTCGGGGAACGTGTGATCCTCGTGCTGCGTGCTCGTTCGGTTCGGCTGCGCGAACGCTTCGTTCAGAAAAACGCCGCCCGAACCGGCGGTGTGCGCCATCACTGCGTCGAAGACCTTGCGCCCGGACCCGTCCTGATTGAACCCGTCCCGCACGAAATCGCGCAGAAAGCGCCCACTCTGCGATGAGCCGAACGCAAGCGCGCGGGACATCGTGCGTTGCGCCGGATTGGGACCACCCTGCACATCCGCAGTCTCATAGCGCAAGAATGAAATCAGATCGCGCGTCGCCGCCATGCCGAGGCCGAGCACGCGCGGGTCCTTCGCGACGTAGTGAAATTCATAGAGCGACCCCGGTTCCGGTTGCGTGCCCACCGGCAGAAGCTGAATGCCGCGATTGCCGACGTAAGCCCATCCGGCAGCCGGTATCTCCCGCCGCGGACTCGCGTTCGTTCGCCGCACCGTGAGCTTCGCCGTGCTCTGGTCGAGACTTGCGGGATCGTAGAACAGCCGGAAGACGTGCCCTTCGGTACCGGCTGCCGCCATCACCCTCGCTGCGATCACGGGTGCCGCTGACGAATTCTTCCCGGATGAGCTTCGTGATCCGCGCGCCGCCATCCGTCGCGACGACGGCCTTCATGGCAAGTCCGTTGCCGCGCGTGGGCGCTTCGGGATCCCAGCCGCTCCACACGAACGTGTAGCCCTGGCGAAAGAAGAGACCGTCGCCCGCATCTTCCACCGTGCGGGGATCGTTGGACCGGCGCTTCGCTTCCGTGAAACGCCAGTGGAAATTCAGACGTCCGCGGTTCGTTACATCGTAAATGAGCTTCCCGTTGGCGCGTTGTGCGTCCGCCGGCCGCAGCATGAAGAAGTCGGCCTCGTACTCCACCTTGCCGGCTGCGTTCCGCGGCGCCTTATCGATGTTCGCAATTACCCGATTGCGTGCATCAGTGGGATCGACCTCTCCTTTGAACGTGCCTCGCACGCGCTGGTACTCGCCGGCGCTGCCGAAGGTCGTGCCAGGTGCAAACGGCTCGACGGCCGCAATCGTGATGGACGTTACGCGTGCAGAGGCCACTGTCGTTATTCCCAGAAAGACGAACGCGATCACGCGGACGGCAAGCATGCTTCTCTCCCCTTCGGACGTATCTTGAACCATTTCGCTGCCGTTGTCCGCTGCCGAAGCTCGCACGCTCTCGACCTGCTTCCACATCCGGCGCCGACGCAAGAACCTGTCGCATGCGTTCCCATCGCAGCGCGGTATCATTGACGTCTTCTTCTCCTCGCAGGCAATTCATGGCCCAGTACGTCTACACGATGCGCAGGGTGGGTAAGGTCGTTCCGCCCAAGCGCGTCATTCTGAAGGACATTTCACTTTCTTTTTTTCCGGGCGCCAAGATCGGCGTGCTGGGACTGAACGGCGCCGGAAAATCCAGCCTGCTGCGAATCATGGCGGGTGTGGACAAGGACTTCGAAGGCGAGGCGATTCCGATGCCCGCTATGCGCGTTGGCTTTCTGTCTCAGGAGCCGCAGCTCGACGCAGCCAAGGACGTGCGCGGCAACGTCGAGGAAGGTATGGGCGACACGCTCGCGCTGCTCACGCGCTTCAACGAGATCAGTGACCGCTTCGCGGAGCCACTCGACGATGACGAGATGGCGAAACTGCTCGAAGAGCAGGGTGAGCTGCAGTCGAAGATCGATGCGGCGGGTGGGTGGGAGATCGAACGCAAGCTCGAAATCGCAGCCGATGCGTTGCGTCTGCCGCCGTGGGATGCGGACGTCACGCAGATCTCGGGTGGCGAGCGCCGCCGCGTCGCGCTCTGCCGTCTGCTGCTGTCGGAGCCCGACATGCTGCTCCTCGACGAACCGACGAATCACCTCGACGCACTGTCGGTCCAGTGGCTCGAGCAGTTCCTCGAACGCTATTCCGGCACCGTGATCGCGGTCACCCACGATCGATACTTCCTCGACAACGTCGCCGGCTGGATCCTCGAGCTCGATCGTGGTCATGGCATCCCGTGGGAAGGCAACTATTCATCGTGGCTCGAGCAGAAGGAGCAGCGGCTCGAGATCGAAGCGAAGCAGGAATCGGCACGCATCAAGGCGATGCAGCAGGAGCTCGAGTGGGTGCGCTCCAATCCGAAGGCGCGCCAGGCAAAGAGCAAGGCACGGCTGGCGCGCTTCGAAGAGCTCGAATCGCAGGAGGTTCAGAAGCGCAACGAAACGAACGAGATCTACATCCCGCCCGGCCCGCATCTCGGCGACCTCGTTATCGAAGCGAGCGGACTGAAGAAGGCGTTCGGCGAGAAGCTGCTGTTCGACGGTCTCGACTTCAGACTGCCGCGCGGCGGGATTGTCGGCATCCTCGGTCCGAACGGCGCCGGCAAGACCACCCTCTTCCGAATGCTCGTCGGCCGCGAAAAACCGGACGCGGGCGAGCTTCGAATCGGCGACACAGTGCGGCTCGCCTATGTGGACCAGAGCCGCGACACACTGGACGACGCGAAAACCGTGTGGGAGGAGATCTCCGAAGGCCTGGACAACATCACCGTCGGCAATTACACGACGTCGAGCCGCGGCTATGCCGCGCGCTTCAACTTCAAAGGCCCCGATCAGCAAAAGCGGGTGGGCCAACTCTCCGGCGGCGAACGCAACCGCGTGCACCTCGCGAAAGTGCTTCGCAGCGGCGGCAACGTGCTGCTCCTCGACGAACCCACCAACGATCTGGACATCGAAACGCTGCGCGCACTCGAGCAGGCGCTGCTGGAATTTCCCGGCTGCGCGGTCGTAATCTCGCATGACCGCTGGTTCCTCGATCGGATCGCAACGCACATCCTCGCTTTCGAAGGCGAGAGCCAGGTCGTGTGGTTCGAGGGGAACTATGCCGATTACCTCGCCGACCGCCGCAAGCGCTTCGGCGATGACGCTGACAACCCTCACCGCATCCGTTACAAAGCGCTTTTGTAGCGCTGTGTGACCGACGCAAGCAGATCACGAACGGCTGCACGCCGGGTTGGCCTGCGGCCTCTCCGACGGATACTGAACCGAGAGCATAACGATGAACAGAGTGGGGGTGATCGGCGCGGGCCTGATGGGTACTGCGATCACGCAGCAGCTCATCGCCGCGGATTTCGAAGTGCTCGCCTACGATGTCGATGCAGCAAAGCGCGAGGCAATCGCGCGCCACGGCGCACAGCCACAGGCGACCGCAAATGGCGTCATCACCGGGTGCGAAATCAACGTGCTGGCCGTGTTCAACACCGAACAGGTGGAACAGGTCATCGCGGGTCCGGGCGGCGCTCTTGAGGCAATCGCGCAAGGTGGAACCGGGCCTCGTCTCTTCGTCGTTACGAGCACGTGCGATCCGGATCGACTGGCCGCGCTCGCGAAACGCGTCGCACCTGAAGGTGCGCTCGTGCTGGAGATGCCGATTTCAGGAACGAGCCGCCAGGTCGCCGACGGCAGCGGCGTAGGTCTGGTGGGAGGCGATCGCGCCGTTGTGGACAAGGCCAAGGGTGTGCTGCAGGCGATCTGCGCGAAGCTGCACTACCTCGGCGCGGTGGGCAACGCGTCGCGCGCGAAACTGGCGGTGAACCTGACGCTCGGTCTCAATCGTGCCGCGCTCGCCGAGGGGCTCGTGTTCGCTTCCCGGCTCGGACTGGAGCCACGGGGTTTCCTCGATGTGCTGCGCGGATCCGCAGCGTACTCGCAGGTCATGGACGTCAAAGGAGACATCATGGCGCGGCGGGAGTATCTCGAGCCGCAGAGCCGCATCGATCAGAGTCTCAAGGATTTCACGCTCATGCTCAGTCAGGCCCGGGCGTGCGGGCAGGCGCTGCCCTTCGCGGCCGTTTACACGCGCATGCTGGAAGATTGCATAGCGCACGGTGAGGGTGCGTGGGACAACGCAGCGATTCGCGAGGCGATCGCGCGTCGCAGCAGCGGGGGGTAGGGGGGCGGCGCTCGCCTGTGGCAAGTCCACAGCGCTGCTAAGCACCGTTTCGCAAGCTCCGGTCCAGGCCGCGGAGTATCGCGAGCACGACATCGATGTGCGGCACCGGCACGCCCGCCTCGCGCGCGAACGCCTGCGTCTGGCCGAGATGCGCCTCCACTTCTACGCCGCGGCCGCGGAGCACGTCCTGCAGCATAGACGCACGTGAACCGGGTCCCGTGGCAGCAGGCCGGCGGGACGGCTTCTCACCGGCCAGTTCATTGCGCAAATCCCAACCCAGCGCCGCCGCCACCGCGAGAGTTTCGTCCTTCAGGGCGGTCGACAGCGTGCGCAGTCCGTCGTCACTGCTGATGGCGCCCGCCCCAAGGCGCGTCAGCGCGGCAAGCGGATTTGACGACACATTGCTCGAGAGCTTGCGCCAGATCTCCGCACGCAGATCGGGCGACACTTCGGACGGCAACCCCGAGTTGGAAAAGAGATCGACGATGGCGCGGACGCGCGCGCTCGCCTTGTCATTCGGCTCCCCCATCACGTAACGATTGCCCCCGGCATGCAGAATGACGCCCGGCTCCAAGACGTCATTGGGCGAGTACATCACGCACCCGAGCGTCCGCTCGCGCAGTATCGACCACAGCGCGCCTTCCGGATCGAGCAACGGCAAGTGCGTCTGCGGGCCTTTGCTGCCAAAGCGCCACCACCACGGAATGCCGTTCAGACAGAACAACGCCGCGCCGGTGGGCGCCAGCAGGCGCGCGAAGGTGTCGGCCAGCGGCGGCAGCGTATATCCCTTCATCGTGACCACGAGTACGTCCTGCGGCGGCAACGAGGCGGGATCATCCGTGGCGTGCGCCGGCATGCCGTGGATTTCCTCCGCGCCCGACTTGAGCGTCAGCCCGCGGGTCCGTATCGCCTCGAGCTGGGCCCCGCGTGCGACCACCGAAACCTCGGCGAGCTTCGCCGCCGAGAGGCGCGCGGCGAAATGTCCACCGATGGCGCCGGCGCCGAACACACAGACTTTCATGCGCATGCCCGCACTAGCCGCGTCCGGCGTACGGCATGTTCGTCGCCATTATCATGAGGTGATACACGTTCACGTCGAGCGGCTGATTCGCCATGTAGAGCACCGCCTTCGCGACGTCCTCCACGCTGATCATCGGCTCGACTCTGACGGTGCCGTCGGCCTGTTTGACGCCTTTCGACATGCGCGAGGCAAGCTCCGTCATCGCGTTGCCGACGTCGATCTGGCAGCACGCGATGTCGTAGCGGCGGCCGTCAAGCGCGATCGTCCGCGTGAGGCCCGAGACGCCGTGCTTGGACGCGGTGTAAGGCGCCGAATCAGGCCGCGGCGTGTGCGCGGAAATGGAGCCGTTGTTGATGATGCGACCGCCGCGCGGCGTCTGTTCCTTCATCATGCGAAACGCCGCCTGCGCGCACAGGAATACACCCGTCAGATTCGTGTCGACCACCGCTTTCCAGCGCTCATAGGGCAACTCGTCGAATGCTACGCCGGGCGCGTTCTGCCCCGCGTTATTGAAGACCGCGTCGACCCGGCCGAACGCTTCTTTCACACGCGCAAAGAGCGCGCCGACGGCCTGCGGGTCTGCAACGTCCGTCGGCACCGCAATGACGCGCTTCCCATCCGGGGCGCTCGCAGCCGCCTCTTCCAGCAACTCACGGCGGCGGCCGACCAGTGCGACCTGCCAGCCATCGCGTGCAAACGCGAGCGCGGTCGCCTTGCCGATGCCGCTGCCTGCACCCGTAATCACTGCAACTTTGTTCTGCGTGCTCATCGCGACCTCCTTGTTCCAGATGCATCGCTTTGCATCGAGGGAAAAACGCTGCCGGGAAGCAGGCGATAGTAACCCATGTGATACGAGCCACACGGACCGGACACACAGGACAGCGGCTCGAGCCGCTACGGTCTTGCCGGAGCCGGCGTCACGCCGCTGGCATCCCCACCCGCTGGACGCAGCAGTTCGGCTGTGGCACCGTCGTGTACAACAAAATACATCGATGCGCGCTCCCGCTTTGTAAAAGCTTTTCGCGTTCAATTACTCGAGGTCTGCATGGCAAAACAACCGATCCACATCCAGTTCACACGCTTCTCCGCCTTCTACTCGCCTCTGATTGCGACGATTGCCGGTGGTTTTCTGCAGGAGGAAGGCTTCGAAGCTCGCTATTCGGTCGCGCCCGCCGGGCGCTCGGCCATCGCGGGCCTGCTCGATGGGTCGGTCCATGTGGCACAGTCGGCGCCTTCCCAGGGCTTCACTCCGCTCGAGCAGGGCGAGAAGCCGAAAGTCGTGCATTTCGCGCAGATCAACGAAAGGGACGGATTCTTCATCACGGCGCGCGCGCCTGATCCAGCGTTCACGTGGCAGAAGCTCGCATCCGCGAAAGTGCTGGTCGATCACGGGGGGCAGCCGCTCGTGATGTTTCAGTACGCGTGTCACAAACAGGGCGTGGAATTCAAATCGCTTCAGGCGATCGATGCCGGTGTCGAGAAGATGGACGAAGCTTTCCGCAGCGGCACGGGGGACTACATTCATCAGCAGGGACCGGCACCGCAACAGCTGGAGCACGATAAGGTTGGCGCCATCGTCGCGCGCGTCGGCGACGCCATCGGTCCGATCGCGTTTTCGAGTCTTGCCGCGACTCCCGCGTGGCTGGCAACCCCGGAAGCGAAGCAGTTCATGCGTGCCTATCGCAAGGCGCGCTCGTGGGTCATCGAGACACCTGCGAGCAGGATTGCCGAGGCCGAAACGTCTTTTTTCCCCGGTATTTCGATTTCAGGTACCTGGCAAGTACGATCGCAGCGTATCAGGCACTCGGATGCTGGACTCCGCATGTCGAAATCACCCGCGCCGCGTTCGAGGCGACCCTGGACGCCTACGAGCACGCCAGACTCATCACACGCCGCCATCGCTATGAAGACGTGGTCGCAGCGCCGCCCGCTTGAACAGCGTGCATGGTTAGCGTTGCGATGACCGCAGCACTGCACGTTGTAAAGCCGGATGCTTCGACAGCCTCCACGCGACCCGGCTCACCGGATGGCGGCTGAATGCACCGGCGAGATGTTCAGGCTCGCGCCTGCGTCGAAGCAAGTGCCTCACGCAGACTCTCGATCAGCAGGCGGCGCATCGAGCGCCACACGCGCGCATCGCCCAGCGGAAACTTCTGGTTCACCTCGATCTCGATGCCGCGATAGACCCGCCCGTTGAAGCGCGTTCGCAGATACGTCGTGAGCCCGTCGTCGCTGCCGCGATAGGGGTAGTTGCGGCGCACCCGCCACTGGGGCGCACGACGCTCGAGCACTGCTTGCCAGTAGCGGGAGAAGCGCACCTCGCCTTCGCGCTTCGGATCGTAGAGAAGACCGATATCGGTCGTGCGCACGATACCGTCCAGGCGTGGCGTGAAGCTGTGACACGAGATATGCAGGAGGTTCTGGCGGCGACGTGCGGCGGCGGCAACGTGTGCCTCGACCGTCCTGCGGTATGGCTCGTAGTAACGCTCGACTATGCGTTCACGTTCGTCCGCCGGCAGTGTGCGTGTGAATTGTGAGAACAGGCGCGGATGATGTGGCGAACGATTGAGCTCGACCAGCAGACGACTGGTGGTCGACTGAACGAGCGTTGCATCGAAAGCACGGGCGAGCTCGCGCGCGTAGACGAGCGCCCCGGCGTCGTAGCCGAGATGACTCTGCAGGGCCCGCTGGTGAGCGCGAAAAAGCGCGGCGTAACGCGCAGGAATGCGATTACCGCCGTGCTCGCACGTGAACAGAAGCTTCAACCGGGATTCCCGCAGCCGTTCACGAGCATGTCAGGATTACGGATCGAATGGTTTGCCGCTCTGCAGAGCATCGCATAATGCCGAATAGAGCTCGTGCAGCGCAGCGCGATCGGGCTTCGGGCCAATGGCACGCAGCAGGCGTCGCGCGAGCGGTCCACGCGAGAGATTGAACTCCAGCGGCGCACGCCACAAACTGCTGTAGCGGCTGTTCGCGCGATCGAGCCGCTCCGCGATTTCCCACCATGCCTCTCCGGCAGTGCACCGCGGCCGGGACAGACCGAGCAGCGAGAGATAATCGGCGTCATCGATGCGCGCGCGGTCTCCATCGTGGATGCATGCCACGAAAAGTCGCGCCAGCGCACGTGTGTCCATCTGCTCGCCGAGCGTCGGCCCTCGGAAGCGGCGTTCGCAAAGTTCGGCGGCAAGATCGAGTATGAGCGCGGCGATCGCGATATCCACCTCGGGACATTCCTGAACGTCGAGCACCCGGATTTCGATCGCGTCGCGTTCGAAGCGCGCGATGGCACCGCGTGCATTGAGCCACTCGTGCTGAAGCACGTTATCGATGTCGAAGCGTGCGATCGCCCGATACATCGGCTTCAGGATCCGACGCTCGTAATCGTCACGGCCGGCGACCGGCTCCGGGACGATATCGCCGTTCAGCTCCGGCACCGCATCTGCGTTGTGCCGGTACACTTCCATCCGGTAATCCAGCCAGTCCGTCGCACGCCCCCCGGCATACGGTGACGCTGCGGCGAGTGCCGGCAGAATTGGAAGAATCACGCGCACGGCGGCATGCAGTTGAGCGAACTCGGCATCGTTCGCAAACGGCAGATTCACGTGCACGCTCTGCAGATTGGACCAGCCGTGGCCGCGGCAGTCGAAAATGCGATCGTAGGCGTCGTAGATCGCGGCGTTGCCGTGCGGCCACACGCGCGTGTCGCGCGCCGGATCCATCCACGGATGCATGCCGCCGGGCATGAGCCGTGCACCGGAGCGCGCCAGCGTTGTGTTCATCGCGACGATCTCGTCCTGGAAGCGACGCGTAAGTACCCGCAGATCGTCAGTGGGCCGCAGGTTCTTGAGCTCGATGATGTGCATGACGAGCTCGTTCGACCACCCGAGCTCGCCGCGTGGCGCGTCCATGACCGGCTGGTCGGCACCCGCCGTGTGCTGCAGGACCGAGTCAGCGATCGGCACGACGTCGAGGCTGTCGCGCGCAACGAGCATGTATTCGAGCTCGATCCCGCAACCCTCGAAGAGATGCAACGCGCTCACTGCGTAACGACTTTACGTCTGGCCGCGATGCGACGCGCGAACACGCCCAGTATCTCCCGGTAGAGCGCGTTCCCGAGCACCTGGTCTTCGTTGCCGGCATCGATGTTCGGGTTGTCGTTCACTTCGATGAGATAACACTTGTCTCCAATTTGCTTCAAATCGACGCCGTAAAGCCCGGCGCCGATCAGGTCTGCTGCACGAACCGCGGTGCTGATCACGATCTCGGGCGCTTCGCCCACCGACAGTGCCTGCGTCCGCCCCTCGACGCGCGTGGCCGGATCGCGTTTGATCACCTGCCAGTGGCCCGGCGCCATGAAGTATTTGCACACAAAGAGTGGCCGCCGGTCGAAAACCGTGATGCGCCAGTCGAATTCCGTCGGCAGCCACTCCTGCGCGATCAGCAACTCGGACTTGGCGAGCAATTGCGTCGCGCGTGCGACCAGTTGCTGCGTGCTTTCGATCTTGACGACGCCCAGGCCGAAGCCGCTGTCAGGCTGCTTGAGTATGCACGGAAGTCCCAATGCCGGCACGACCTGGTCGAGATTGTCGGCATGGACCATCAGCGTTTTCGGCGTCGGAATGGTGTGACGCGTCATGAGCTCGTTCAGGTACACCTTGTTCGTGCACTTGAGGATCGAGTCCGGATCGTCCACGACCGGCAGGCCCAGCGCGGCGGCGCGGCGCGAGAACTCGTACGTATAGTGGCCCACGTTCGTCGTCGTGCGTATGAACAGCGCACTGAACGAGGAAATGCGGTCAATGTCTTCGGGACTGATGATCTCGGCCGAGAGTCCCACGGCCGGCGCCGCCTCGACGAATTTCTGCAACGCCTCATCGTTCGACGGCCGATCCACCTCCTTCGGATCGCGCAATATCGCCAGCCGCGGCGTCGTGGGTTCACCGCGGCCGTTGCGGGTGCGCCGGACGCCGGTCACGTACTCGGTCGCCGCGGCCAGCAGGAAAGCGCGATGCTGCGGGGGAATGTCGGACACGCCGATCGCACGCACTGCGTAGAGCTGCCAGCGTCCGTTCCCGCGCCGGAAGTGCGCTCGCAGAATCGGCGCCTGCGCAAGGGCGAACAACTGCTGCGCAAGCGTGGGATGCAGCTGAGCCGGATCGCGCCCGAAGTAGGCATCGAGCTCGAAGAGATCGGACTTGTCGTGCTGCAGCGAATCCTGCACCAGCTCGTCGATTTCACCTGCCAGCAGCTCGATATGCGCCGGCGACTGGAGGTCCTCGATCGTCTTCACATCCGGCAGCGGATGGTGGCCACGTGCCTCGGCCAGCAGCGAAACGTAATAGCCGCGCCCCTGATAACGATCGGCACGGCACAGATTGATGACCCGGGCGTCGATCCGGTTCGCCGTCTCCGGGTCTGTCAGGTAGGCACGGGCGGTTTCAACGCTCGAACCGGGTACATCGAAAGGCCACTCGTGGTGACGGTTGACGACGAACAGAACACTCATCGGCTGTGTTGCGGGGGAGGATGGATGATCAGCAGATTCGCGTCGTGCGTGACGATACCCAGCAGCACGGCGCCCACGGCGCGGTCGATGCTGATCCAGTATTCGTGCGAGTCGCCGTAAGGATGCGGCTGATAGGGGTCGACGATGAGCACGCGCCGGCGCACGGCGTCGTAGCCGGCGATGACGACGAAATGGCCCGAAGGCATGCCGCGCACGTCGTCCGGAACCGCGTTCGCACCGTACTCCCGGGCATTGTGATACAGGTAGGTCGAGCTCAGGCCCGTGATGATCGGGAAGCGCCGGCGCAGGACGCGATGAATCAGCGTCGGCGACAAATCCATGAAGCGGAGCCGTCCGCCGAGGCTCAGAAATTCGAGGTAGCCGGGCGTGACCTGCTGCAGCCGGTTGTCCATCTTGATCTCACGCTGCCGCTGCAGGCGTTCGGCGATGTTGACGTCCGGACCCTTGAACCACGTCGGATCGAACACCGTCAGGTTGTACGTGTAGATCGTGGCGTGGTAGCCCTTGCGCAGCGCGTCGCACGCGAGAAAAACCGCGAACGTGCCGCCGTGCTCCATGCGATACGTGCGGGCGATGATCTGCTCGAGCGGATCAGCGTCGCGCCAATACGTATAGAGCGCGTGCAGACATGTCGGGCCGCACGTCGTTTCATCCGGCTGCGGCAACGTGCGGATGGGCAGACGAAACTCACCCGAGCGAATCGGCGTTGGTCGCACAGGGCGCACGGTCAGCGATGCAGAATCCGGGCGGCCAGCAGTGGAGATAAAAGCGGACGGCACGCGTTGTCAGGCATTCGTGAATACCTGGGTTCTGCAGTTTTGGTGCCGGGCGGGGGACATGCTTGCCTTGACTCGGACCATCGCCTATGGCCTCGCACAATCGGACGAGAGTTCTAACGGGTGCATGAAGGCTACGTTCGCGGGGACCCCGCTGTTACACGGCCCCCGCTAATGCATCTCCCAAGCCCTCGTACACTCGGACGAGAGTTCTAACGGGTGCATGAAGGCTACGTTCGCGGGGACCCCGCTGCTCCGCAGCCCCCGCTCACCGGAACGGGCAGATGCTAATCAAGTAGCGTGGACGCCCCACGAATCCCTTAGTGTCACGGCGCGATTGAAAACAGGGGTGCCCGGCTGCGAGTCGCGCAGGTCGACACAGAAGTAGCCGTGCCGCTCGAACTGGAAGCGCTCTTCGGCACGCGCCTGCTTCAGCGCAGGCTCGACATACGCCGTGATGACACGCTTGGAACCCGGATTCAGATCCTCAACGAAATCGCGTTCCCGACCCGGATGCGGTACGCCAAACAGGCGATCGTAAAGCCGAACCTCCGCGGGCTCGGCATGGCGCGCCGAGAGCCAGTGGATATTGCCTTTCACTTTGACGCCCTCCGCGCCCGGCGAGCCCGACTTCGTATCGGGCATGGTACTCGCAGCGGACCTGCGTCACGTTTCCGGCGCTGTCCTTCTCGAACCCGGTGCACTTCACGACATACCCGTACCGCAGCCGCACGCTATTGCCGGGAAAGAGCCGGAAGTAGCCTTTGGGCGGGTTCTCCGCGAAGTCCTCGCGTTCGATCCACAGCTCACGCGTCAGCAGGAGCGGGCGCTTGCCGAGCTCCGGCTTCTGCGGGTGGTTCGGCGCGTGACACTCTTCTTCCCGGTCTTCGGGATAGTTCTCGATAACGAGCTTGACCGGATCGAGCACGGCGATCCGCCGCTCGGCGCGTGCGTTGAGATCCTCGCGCATCGCGTCCTCGAGCACCGAATACTCGATCCATGAATCGGCTTTGGCGACGCCGATCCGGTCGGCGAAACGCCGGAAGCCTTCGGGGGTGTAGCCGCGCCGACGCGCGCCGACGAGCGTCGGCATGCGCGGATCGTCCCAGCCGTCGACGTGACCCTGCTCGACGAGCTGGATCAGCCGGCGCTTGGACAGCACCACGTACGTGAGATTGAGTCGCGCGAATTCAATCTGCTGTGGCGGCGGGCGCAGCAGCAGTCCGCCTTCGGCGAGCCGCTCGAGCAGCCAGTCGTAGAACGGCCGCTGGTCCTCGAATTCGAGCGTGCACAGCGAATGCGTGATGTTCTCCAGCGCATCCTCGATCGGGTGCGCGTAGGTGTACATCGGGTAGATGCACCACGTGTCGCCGGTGCGGTGATGCGTCGCCGTGCGGATCCGGTAGAGCACCGGGTCGCGCAGATTGATGTTCGGCGACGCCATGTCGATCCGGGCGCGTACGACCATGCTGCCGTCGGGATACCGGCCCGCGCGCATCTCGCGCAGGCGCGCGAGGGACTCGGCGGCCGGTCGGTTTCGCCAGGGACTCTCCTGCCCCGCCTGCGTTAGCGTTCCGCGGCCTGTTCGTATCTCGTCGGCGCTCTGCTCGTCGACGTAGGCATGGCCGGCGGTGATGAGGTACTCGGCGGCCTCGTACATGAAACCGAAATAGTCCGACGCGAAATAGAGATTGGGACCCCAATCGAAGCCGAGCCACTCGACGGCCTGGCGGATCGAGTCGACGTACTCCTGCTCCTCCTTCTCGGGGTTGGTGTCGTCGAAACGCAGATGGCACGCGCCGCTGTAGTCGACGGCAAGCCCGAAATTCAGGCATATCGATTTGGCGTGGCCGAAATGGAGATAGCCGTTCGGCTCCGGTGGAAAACGCGTGCGTATGCGCGCCGGGTCGAGCGCGCCCGGACCCTGCACGGCGGCGGGGCCGGGATGGCCCGCCCAGTGGCGTGCCGCGAATTTACCGGCAGCCAGGTCCGATTCGATCACCTGGCGGATGAAGTTCGACACCGCCGGCTCGGCCTTCGCCGGCGACGCACGTTTGGCGCGATCGCTTGTACTGGATTGAGACATGCGGATGCTATTTTAAGGTACGCCGCAAGTTCGGCCTGCGACAAACCGTTCGTGCCGACGAACGGAACCGGCTCTGAGCGCGGACCATCCGCCCTTCATGCTTCGACACGGCGCCTCGTCGCGTCTCCGCGGGACGAACGTTCCTACTCCGGCTGAACGTGCGCCGACCGGATCACTTTCGCGTACTTGTCCACCTCGCGCCGGAAGTAGCTCGCCAGCTCCTCCGGCGTACTGCCGGCGGGCTCGCCGCCATCCGCCGTGATGGCATCGCGCACGTCGGCGGAAGCGAGCGCCTTCCGCACCTCGGTGTTGAGCTTCGCCACGATGTCTTTCGGCGTCGCCCCGGGCAGGAAGATCGCGTACCAGTTGTCCACCTCGAATCCCGGATAGATGGAATCGAGTGTGGGCATCCCCGGCAGAAGCGCGAAGGGTTTCGTCGAAGTCACTGCGATCGGGCGCACACGACCCGCACGGATGTGCTGGAGCGAAGCAATGGCGGTGGTGAAACGGAAATCGACTTCGCCCGCCATCATCGCGATGACTGCCGCGCCACCGCCCTTGTACGGGATGTGCACGACATCGATCCCCGCTGCCTGTTTGAGCATCTCGATGGCGAGGTGGCTGGTCGTGCCGCTGCCGTTCGACGCCGCATTGAGCTTGCCCTTGTTGCGCTTTGCGAGCGCCACGAACTCCTTCACGTTCCGCGCCGGCACACTCGGGTGTACGACCAGGAGCATCGGCACCGAGGAGACACGACTCACCGGCGCAAGGTCCCTGAGCGGATCGAACGAGAGCTTCGTCAGTGTGGTATTGACGGCCAGCGCCGCCGACATGAACAGAATCGCGTAGCCGTCGGGCGGGGCCTTGGCGACGATTTCCGCTCCGACCATGCCGCCCGCGCCGCTGCGGTTCTCGGCGACGAAACTCTGCCCCATGTTCTCGGTGAACTTCTTCGCGAAGAGCCGGCCCTGCAGATCCGAACCGCCGCCGGGCGCGAACGGCACGATGACGCGCGCGGGCCTTGTCGGCCATCCCTGCCCCTGCGCCGCGTTGAACGCGAAAAGAGCCATTGCCAGCGCGCCGGCAAGTAATCCTCCGAGCAATCCCCTGTAACTCATGCTGCCTTGTTCACTCCGACAAAGACCGTGAGCGTATCACCTCTCGACATCGACGCGATCGGCACCGGCCACGGATCGTTGGTAAGCTCCGCACCCTGAACGAGAGGGGACCCATGGCACAACGGCGCACCACAGGAGCGAACTGGCTCGCACGCGCGGCGGGTGCGCTGCTGATCGCATCGAGCGTCTGCGCCAGCGGCGCGGAGAGCTATCCCGCCAAGCCGCTGCGCCTCGTCATCGGATTTCCGCCGGGCGGTTTCGTCGACTTCACCGCACGCGTCGTCGCGGCGCCGCTCGGTGTCGCACCGACGCGTTTGCGGCGTTCGTGAAGAAGGAAATAGACAAATGGTCGAAGGTCGTCAGCGCGACCGGGATGACAGTGGAGTGATACTCGAGCGGAGGAGAAGTTGGCGATGAACGAGAAGGCTGAAGAACTGAAACAGCGACACGGCGCGACGGCAATGGACACGGCCGCGCAACTGCTCGATCCGCAGGACATGCCGGAGGCGCTCGGCTGGGCCGAGGACCTCGATCCCCACTACATGAAGCTCCTGGTGGATTACACGTACGGCGGGATGTATCGCCGCGGTATCCTGGACGACCGCACACGCACGCTGGTCGTCGTGGCGCAATTCGTCGTGATGGACGAAATGGAGCAGCTGGGGCAGCACATTCGCACCGCACTCAAGTTCGCCACGCCGCGCGAAGTGCTCGAAGTGATTTTTCAGACGGGCGTCTACATCGGCTATCCCAAGGTCGTGCGGGCCGTGCGTGTTTTTCGGGACATCATCACGGCGGCCGGACGGCTGGACGAAATCAAGAACACGCAATTGCCGCTGGAGGGACCGCCGCGCTCACTCGAGAAAGAGCGGCCCCAATGGGGCATTCCCGACTCCCCGCGCCGCCAGTATTTTCTAGACAAGTACACCTGGCGGAGCCTGAGCCCGGGCATGCGGCTCCAGCCGACGCATCATCTCGTGACGATGGAGCGACTCGACCGCGTCGACCAGCAGTTCGCGAAGCTCTGGCTCGATTACATCTATGCCGGGATGTATCAGCGCGGCGTGCTCGATGACAAGACGCGGCACCTCATCGTCATCGGCGAGTTCTACGTGATGAACGAGCTGTATCAGCCCGAAGCGCACATGCGCGGCATCCTTGCGCTCGGCGCGTCGCCGCGCGAGATCCTCGAGGTGATACTCCAGTCGACGATCTACGGTGGGATGCCGCGCTTCAATCGGTTCATCGCGACGCTCGAAAAGGTGCTGGAGGAACAGGGACGGCTGCAGGAGATCACGGACAACCACCTGCCGCTGCCGTGATCGTGCTGCGGAAAACGTCCGGGGACATCCGTTCGTGCTGAGGAGCAGTAGCGTCTCGAAGCACGAACAACTGCCGCCATTCACCCTTCGAGAGGGCCCGTGCGGCCTTCTCAGGGCGAACGGGTCGATCGGTCAGTTCTGCTGCATGCCCGACGCCTGCATGATCTGACGCGTCTTCCCGATCTCGCGCTTCACCTTCTCAGCCAGCTGCTCGGGCGAGCCCGCGACGATGCGATGTCCGGTCGCAAGCAGGCGCTCGCTCACGTCCGGCAGATGCGCGATGCGAACCGCTTCACGATTCAGCAGGTTCACGATCGCAGCGGGCGTTTTTGCCGGCGCGAAGAGCGCATACCACTGTTCGTGCTCGTAACCGGGCAAGCCGTTCTCGGCGATCGTCGGCACGTTCGGAAGCTGCGGCATGCGTTCCAGGCTGGTCACACCGAGGACGCGCAGCCTCCCGGCTTCGACGTTCGGCGCGATGACCACGTACGACGTAAAGACCATGTCCGCCTCGCCCGCCATTACGGCGAGCGCCGCCTGCGATCCGCCCTTGTAATTGATGTTCTTCATGTCGATCTTCGCCTGCAGCATGAGCGCGTTGCCCGCGAGCTCGCCCGCGGCACCTGCGACAGCGACATTGAGCTTGCCGGGCTCCTTCCGCGCGAGGGCGATCAGCTCCTTCACCGATTTCGCCGGGACCACGGGATGAATGACCAGCGCCAGGGGTGCCGACGCAATCTCGCTGATCGGGGCGAAGTCCGCGACCGGATCGTATTCGAGCTTCTTATAGAGCGCCGCATTGACGGCATGCGTGCCGGCGTTGCCCATCATCATGACCGACCCGTCCGCGGGCGCCTTCGCGGTATACACGGACGCGACGATGCCGTTCACGCTCGCGCGGTTCTCCACGATCATGTTGATCTTGAGCGCCTCGCTGAATTTCGGCGCCATGAGTCTTGCGATGAAGTCGGGACCGGTGCCGCCGATACTGGCGGTGACGATGCGTGCCTGCTTCGGAAGCGCGGGCGCTGTGTCCTGCGCGAACGATGGCGTGGCCAGCACTGCGAGTACCGCGAACGCAAGCGGCAGTGCGCGATCGACCTTCATGAGCCCTCCTCCTCATTCGAATCATCGACTAACGCGAACGATGTTACACAAACCTCGAATGCAAGTGAGGTCGTCGGCCAGGCTTCTTCGCGGCCTGTTTGCGCTTCGAGACACTACCGTTCCTCAGCGCGAACGGTGTGTGCTGCAAGCTTGCGCGTCAACACATCCGGTGCAGTCATCTTCTTCGTCTTGTTCGCAGATCACGCACGATCACTGCGGCCGCGTTCGCGCCGGCGGCACCGGCAACGGGCGCGCCCGGATGCATCGCGGGACCGCACAGATAAAGGCCGTCGATCGGTGTTCGGTACCGTGCAAGCTCCGGGACCGGGCGCATCCAGAGCGCCTGATCGAGCGCCATCTCCGCGTAGCACGGCTGCCCCTGCGGCCAGCCATGCCGTGTCTGCAGGTCGAGCGGCGTGGACGCATGCGCAGGTGTAGCCCCTGCAATGCCTCGCACATGCGAAGACAGCATGCTGCACACGAGCGCGCCGAGCGCGGCGCGCGCCTCGCTGTTCGCCTGCACTGCCAGTTGATGGGGCACGTACTGGACGAATACGTCGACGCGAGCGCGTCCGCTCGCCATCGCCTGCGCATGTGCTTCGACATACGGCTGAGCCGACATGCGTCCATACTTCACGTCGTCGTAGGCACGCTCCAGATAGTCGAGCGAAGGCGCGATCACCAGGTTCGACCATGCGGGCGCCTCGTCGACGTCGAACGTCAAGCGAGCCGCCACGCCTCTGCTTCGCACGTTGCGCAGTGCGCGCACGAGGCGCGGATCGAGCAGTCCGGGATCGACCCATTGCATCAATGTGCGCGCGGGATCCAGGCCCGACACGACGAGATCCGCCGCAATCGTCTCTCCGCTCGCGAGCGCGACACCGATCGCACGACCCTCGCGAACCAGGATGCGCATCACCTCACTCGCCCGTGGACGAATGCCGGGAAGCGACTGCATTACACGGCGCACGTTGGAGTGCGGCGGCCGGAACACACCGGGCGCACTGCCCACGTGCTGATGCAGGAAGTTGAACGCGGTGCCGCTCGACCGCGTGCCCTGGCACAGGTTCGCGACACCGGCGGCGCCGAGCGCACCCTTCAGCGTGTCGTTCTCGAACCACTCGTTCGAGCAGATCGGCGATCGACATCGGAAGGAGCCGCAAGAGATCCGCCATCCCCTGCCGGCCGAGCCCGCGCACACGAAGCGCGGTGCGCGCACCGGCGATCATCTCGCCCAGATTGTTCGTCAGCGGATCCGGCGGCGGCGCGCAATACACATACGCCAGCACGTTTGCGAGCGCGTGCATTCGGACGCAGAAGTCAGGCCAGCGCTCCGCGTCCCGGATGCTGAGCCGTCGGATCGCCTGCGCGCATCGGCCGACATCGCTCACGAGATCGAGGCTGTCCGCGCCGCCGAGCGGCACGCGCACCCACGACTCGCCCCGCACGACTGCGAAGCCGTGCTGCTCGAGCCCGAGATCGCGCACGACGCCCGGCGGAACCCATCCGGGCTCCGTATCGTTGTGCAAGCCATGCACGCCCGCGCTCACGAGCGTCACGTCGTGGCCCGCTTTCGCGAGATAGTGTGCGGCGACGAGCTCGTCGATGCCGTCGCCGATGACCACGGCGAGTGTCACGCGCGCTCCCTCAGGATCGTCATGCGCTGCATTGCGACCGGACGCGCCCATGACGCCGCCGCCGGGATGCGTGCCCGAGCCGCATTGATACAACGCGACGATCGGCGTCGCGTACTGGGCCCACGCGGGGACCGGCCGCAGGAAGAACATCTGCTGCAGCGCAAGCTCGCCCTGGAAGATGTTGCCCTCGCTCAACCCCACGGTGCGCTCGATGTCGGCCGGCGTGATGACCTGGCGATGCAGGATCGCGCGCCTTGAGATTGGGCGCGTACTCGGCCAGCGTGTCGACGACCGCGTCGCCGAACGCCGCAGTGCGTGCCGTCGGTCCAGCCGCCGTTCACGTTCTAGGGCACGTACTGCACGAAGATCGACATCACGTGCCTGCCGGGCGGCGCCATCGACGGATCGATCATCGACGGAATGACGATGTCCATGTACGGTCTGCGCGAGAACTTCGCCGTACTTGGCATCGTCGTAGGCGCGCTCGAGGTACTCGACGCTCGGGCTGATCGAGATCGCGCCGCGCAGATGCGGGCCGTTGCCCGGAAGGCACGTGAAATCCGGAAGCTCGGACAGCGCGAGATTGACCTTGCCGGAAGAGCCGCGGAACTTGAAGCGCTCGATCGCCTGGACGAACTCCGCGGGCAGATGCGCACGTTCCGACGAGCTGCACGAACGTGCGCCGCGGGTCGGCGCTGGAAACGACGATACGCGCGCGAATCTCTTCGCCATCTTCGAGCACGACGCCGCGCGCGCGTCCGTTCGACACGAGCACCCGCGCGACCGGTGCGCCCGTCCGTATCTCCGCGCCCGCCTCACGCGCGGCCGCCGCGATCGCAGCGCTCACCGAGCCGTTGCCGCCCTTCGCGAAACCCCACGCGCGAAACACGCCATCGATCTCGCCCATGTAGTGATGCAGCAGCACGTACGCGGTGCCCGGCGAGCGCGGACCGAGAAACGTGCCGATGATGCCGCTCGCCGCTTTCGTCGCCTTCAGCGCCTCGGTCTCGAACCACTCGTCGAGATAATCGGCGGAGCTCATCGTGAGCAGTTTCTGCAGACGCGTAGAAGCGCTCGGGACCGAGGCTCGCGAAGATACGAGCCGAGCTTCGCAAGCGCCGCGAGGTCGCGGGGCGAGCGCGACGCCGGATCCGGCGGCGTCATCGCGAGCAGCGGCTTCACCGCACGCGCCATCTGGTGCATGAGCCGGCCGAACTCGTCGTACGCCTCGGCGTCGCGCGAGCGAATGCCGCGCGAGCTCGCGGCGATTCTGGTCGTGGTCGCCCCATTGCCCGAGGTAGTCACCGTTCGGCAGCGGCGTGATCGTGCTTTCGAGCGGCAGGATGTGCAGGCCATGCCGCGGCAGATCGAGATCGCGGATGATCTCGGGCCGCAGCAGGCTCACGACGTACGAGAAGACCGAGAATCTGAAGCCGGGAAACACCTCCTGCGTACGTGCAGCACCGCCGACGATCTCGTCACGCTCGACCACGAGCACACGCCGGCCCGCCCGTGCGAGATAGGCCGCGCAGACGAGCCCGTTGTGGCCGCCGCCGACGATCACCGCGTCGTAGCGCTGCGTTGCCATTAACGGACGCTCCGCGGTTGCTTCGCACCGCGTGCTCGCAATGACCCGTTGGCAGTCATCGCAATCAAGCCCTCTTCCGCTCCGGGTCGAAGAACGGCTTCTTCACGACGCGCGCGGCGGCGCGCCGGCGCTCGTGCTCGACGGTCACTTCCATTTCGAGCGGCGTGCCGCGGCGGCCCAGCGTGCGCGCAGATGCGCGAGCGCGACGTACTTCTTCAGAAGCGGCGACCACCCGCCGCTCGTCGCGTATCCGGCCTGCGCTCCGCCGGCATAGATCGGCACGCTCATGCGCCACGCGGTGTGCGGCAGTTGCGGCGCAAGGCCGACGTCGCCGTAGAGCGCTTCGAGCGAGTCCCAGTCGACCTCGACACCGACGAAACGCCACTCCGGCGGGCGCGCCGCTTCAGCGGCGAGCGCGTTCCTGCCGACGAAGTTCTCCTTCTTGAGATTCACGGTCCACGCGAGGTCGAGCTCGTACGGCGACGACATCTGGCCGGGGATCAGCGCCTTGCGCGCCGAGACGTAATCGACGTCGAGCAGCATGAGGCCCGCCTCGATGCGCGCGACGTCCAGCGCGAGCATTCCGGCCGGCACGATACCGAACGGCGTGCCGGCGTCGATCAGGGCATCCCAGACCGCGAGCGCATGCCGCGCATCGAACCAGATCTCGTAGCCGAGATCGCCGGTGTAGCCGGTTCGCGAGATCTCGACCGGCACGCCGCGCAGTACGCAGGGCATGACGCGGAAGTACTTCAGGGCAGCAAGGTCGCCGGCCGTCGCGTGCTCGAGGATCACCCGTGCGCTCGGACCCTGCAGCGCCAGCGCAGCGACGCGTTCGCTTACATCCGCGACTTCGACCTCGAGTCCGATGGCATTGTCTTCGAGCCAGCGCAGGTTGGGCTCCGCGGAGGTCATGCGGAAGCGCGTCTCGTCGAGCCGGGCGATCGTGCCGTCGTCGAGCACCTTGCCGTCGCCGTCGCACCAGCACGTATAGAGCACCTGCCCTACGCTGCAGCGCGCGACATCGCGGGTTGCGACGCGGTCGAGCAGCCGCGCCGCATCACGGCCGGAGATCGAATACTTGTAGAGCGGCGACACGTCGAGCAGTGCCGCGGAGCTGCGGATCGCGTGGTATTCGCGCTCGTGGTTGAGCTCGTACGAGCTTGCGACGACATAGCCCGACCAGCGTCGCCAGGCATGGCTCTCGCAAAGTAGGGCGGTGCGCGCGTGAAAGGGCGTCGTTTTCAGCATTCGTGCGCGGGGAAGCGGCCTTCGCCGGAAGCGCGGTTGCACGAGCGTACCACCGTCGTACCGGAAACGTTACGATCACTCTGCTGTCCAAACCGGGTATGTATATCTTGCGCCTTCTCATTGCTGTCGCGCTGCTCGCGCTGAGCGCGTGCGCGACGGTGAGCACCGAGGTCGTCGAGCTCAGCCCCGCTCAGAAGTATCCCCCGAAATCGCCGACGCAGGTCCAGGTTCTGCTGCAGAAACCCGACCGCCCGTATGTCGAGATCGCGATGCTCGAATCGCGCGGCGAATCGGAAGCCGCGATGCTCAACGACGCTCGCGAAAAGGCGGCACAGCTGGGCGCCGATGCAGTATTGCGCACACAGATGCAGACCGAATTTCACCCGCCGATGACGGTCTACGATCCGTGGTACGACCCCTTCTTCTGGGGTTATCCCTATCGCATGTATCCGCCCTTTTACCCGTACGGGTGGGGCTCTTATCGCGTGGTAGGCGGCTATAACACGTACGTGCTGAAAAGCGTGGCTATAAAGTATCGCGACAGCACTTCGGCGGGCCAGTAGCGCGACACGCTGCTTCAAGCCGGCGCAACGCTCAGCTTTCGAGCAGATCCAGGATTTTCTGCGCCTCGACGGGTTTTACGACGTACTCGTCGAACCCCGCGTCCAGCGCGCGTTGACGGACGTCCGCCTGTCCGTATCCGCTCAACGCAATCAGCAGACGCCGATCCGGATCAGGGAGCGCCTTCAGCCGCCGTGCAACCTCATAGCCGTCCATCTCGGGCATGCCGATATCGACGATCGCGACATCGGGCTTGAATTCGGCCGCCAGCTCGATCGCCTCGGCGCCGCTGCGCGCGGTCCTCACGGTGTGACCTGCATCGGACAGTAACAGCCCGAGCGTATCCGCATGATCGGCGGTGTCATCGACGACCAGCACGCGACGGTTTCCGTTTCGCTTCTCCGCTGCCTGGGCAAGCGGCGACGCGTGATCGAGGGGCTGCGGCAGCGCCGGCAGACGTACTGTAAACGTGCTGCCTTTGCCCTGCCCGTCACTGTGCGCGTAAACCGTGCCTCCATGGAGTTCAGTGAGACGGCGCACGAGGGTGAGGCCGACGCCGAGGCCGCCATACTTCTGGTCGATGGACCGCGTCGCACGCATGAACAGATCGAACACGTGCGGCAGCATGTCGGCCTCAATGCCGATGCCGTTGTCTTTTACCACGACGACTGCTTCCCGGTTGCCATCGGCGGAGATCTCGAGCGCCAGGCTGGCCCAGATCTCTCCGCCCTCGGGCGTGTATTTGGATGCATTGCTGACCAGATTGGTGACGATCTGCTCGAGCCGGACGGGATCGCCCAGCACATGCACGGGTTCGAGCGGCACCGACAGGTGCACGCTCTGATGTTTCGCCTGCACGGTCGGCTCGTTCTGCTCGGTCGCGCGACGCAGCGAGCTCGGCAAGTTCGCACGGCTGAGTGCGCAGCGTGATCTGCGAAAGCGTCATGCGTGAGACATCCAGCAGATCGTCGATCAGGCGCGCCATGTTGTGAATCTGACGGTCCATGACCTGGAGCATGCGCTCTTTATCTGCCGCCTTCGCCGAACTCGATCTGAGCAACGTGACGACGTTACGCAGCGGAGCGAGCGGACTGCGCAGCTCGTGCGCGAGCATCGCGAGGAACTCGTCCTTGTGGCGGTCGGCGGTCACGAGATCGTCGGCCCTGCGGCGCAATATGCGCTCGGTTTCCTTGCGTTCGGTGATCGGGCGAATGGCTTCGACGACCACGTCGCGGCCACCCGGGTCCCGCACCACGACCATGCGGCTCTCCACGATGATCTTCTGTCCGTCGCGGCGGGTGTGGACAAGCTCGCCGGTCCAGTAGCGGTGGCGCTCGATGACGGGCCTCAGGTCCGCATAGGGAGGCGACGTGTGCAGGAGATCGTGGCTCCCGCGACCGAGCGCCTGATCGCGGGTAAAGCCGTAGGTGTCTTCGGCGGCCTTGTTCCAGTACGTGATGCCGCCGTCGAGATACCACATCAGGATCGGCTCGTGCGCCTGATTCAAAAGCTCTGTCTGCTGCCGCAGCAACTCCTCGTTGCGCTTCAGCGAGTCGACGTCCACCAGCACGATCAGCGCACCGTCGATCTTGTTCTCCATCGTGCGGTACGGCCGCACGCGCAGCAGATACCAGCGCCCCTGCTTGTCTCTCACCTCCAGCTCGCGCACCGACATCGAGTCCATGACTTCCGTGACCAGCTCATCGAGATCGGGTACCTCGAAATTCATCTTGATGTCGCTGACCGGCCGTCCGACGTCGGTCGGGATGAGGTTGAACAGCTTCTCGGCCGTCGGAGTGAAGCGCCGGATGCGCATGTTCGGCCCCGAGCATCACGATCGCCATCTGAACGCTCGCGAGCAGGTTCAGCAGATCGTTGTTGCTCTGCGCGAGCTCGAGATTGCGCGCATGCAGCTCGTCGTTGACGGTGGCGAGCTCCTCGTTGCTCGACTGCATCTCCTCCTTCGACGTTTCGAGCTCCTCGTTGATGCTCTGCAGCTCCTCGTTGGCCGAATGAACTTCCTCGTTGGCCGACTGCAGCTCTTCGTTGGCCGCTTCCTGCTGCTCGATGACGGACTGCAGGTACTCGCGCGTCGCCGCGAGCTCCTGCTTCAGGCGCTCGATCTCCTCCCGCAACGCCACTTCCTTCTCTGCCGTCTCGGTCGGTGTCCCCGGCTCGGTCAGCGGGTGAGCTCGGAATTCCAGGGCACGCGCGCTCGTATCCTCGAATACGATCATGAACGTGTCCGCGCGCTCGACACCTGTTCTTATGGGCGTCACTTCGACCGTGACGACGCGCTCCTGACCTTCGCTTCGCAGTCGCAGGCCTTCCTGGCGCACCGGCATTTCCCCGTCTTTCGCCCGCTGCACTGCGGAGCGCACGCCGAGCAGCAGATCGTCGCGCAGCATTTTGAGCAGATTCAGGCTGGCGCGCCCCGGTGAGGGCGAGAGGTACGGGACCCGTGTCGCCGCGATACTGGAGGATTTCGAGGTCCTCGCGTACGATCACACTCGGCGGCGCATATCGCGAGATGAGCAGGCGATCGATCTCTTTCTGGCTCTCGGCCGAAGTCGTCCACGCGCTCGATCGCGACCGGCGTGCCCGGCACGAAGGGGCGCCCTGCTCAGCGGACTCACCGTGCCCAGGGGCAGGGCAGCACGTGCCGGCTTTCTTGGCGTAGATCTTGTGGCGTACGTTCACCAGCTCGAAGAGATCGCGGTAGGCGCCGATCGTTTCGGACGTGCCCAGCCACAGAAAGCCATTCGGCTCGCAACGCGTAGTGAAGGATGGGAATTACCTTTTGCTGCAGTTCGGTGCCGAGATAGATGAGCATGTTGCGGCAGCTCACCAGATCGATGCGGGAGAACGGCGGATCCGAAAGCACGTTGTGGCGCGCGAATATACAGGCATCACGGATCGATTTGGCAATCTGATACTTGCCATCGACTTCGACGAAAAAGCGGCGCAGCCGCTCTTTCGAGATGTCCTGTACCGAGCCGGGCGGATACACCCCCATGCGCGCCTTGTCTATGCTCGCCAGACTGAGGTCAGTGGCGAAAATCTGTAACGGGATCTGCCGTCCGAGTTCTTCCACGAACTCGGTGAAGGCCATGCCGACCGAATACGCTTCCTCGCCGGTCGAGCACCCCAGCGTCCAGATGCGGACGGGGTCGTGGCGTGAACGGTCCTCTGCAAGCTTTGCGAAAACGTCGCTCTTCAGCGCGTCGAATGCGGCCGGGTCCCGGAAAAAACTCGTGACGTTGATCAGAATATCCTGATACAGCGCGTCGATTTCGCCGCGGTTCGCCTGGAGGTAACGAAGGTACTCGGACATGCCATCCAGTTTGCGCAGGACGATCCGCCGAACGATGCGGCGATACAGCGTGTTGCGCTTGTAGTGCGAGAAATCGACACCGGTCGCGGTCTGGATAAGGTCCAGCACGGGCGTGACATCGGCCGGCGTCGACCGTCTGCTCCGATTCGGCTGCGACGAAAGGATGGCCGCTGATGCGGGCGAGCTCGGCGGCGATCTGGACCGGCGGCAGCACGAAATCGACGGCTCCCGTCGCGATTGCGCTGCGCGGCATGCTGGTCTGCTCGGCAGTGTCGTCCTGGGCGAAAGTCATTCCACCCGCCGCCTTGATTTCCTGAATGCCGATCGTTCCGTCGGAGCCCGTACCCGACAGCACGACGCCGATCGACTTCTCGCCCTGATAATCCGCAAGCGATTGGAAATAGTGATCGATCGGCCGGTGCTGTCCGGTCGCGGCCCGGCGCGGAGTGAGCTTCAGGGCGCCGCCATGGATTTCCAGATCATGACCGGCCGGCAGCACGTACATATGGTTGCGTTCGACGCGAACCCCATTGCTAACCGGTGTGACGGGGACGGTGGCAACGCGTCCGACAATTTCGGCGAGCATGCTTTCATGGCTCGGCGGCAGGTGCAGGATAAGCATGTAGGCCATGCCGGCATCGGGTGCGAGCCCCTGCGCAAACTGCTTGGCCGCCTCGAGTCCGCCGGCGGACGCGCCGATCCCCACGACGCAGAACGGCAGCGCAGCGGCGTCGCTGCCGTGCGTGACCGAGTGAGAGACGCCAGTGCCGCTGGAGTCTTGTGCGGGGCCCATGGGGTGGATTCTGGAGCTACCGAGTAGAGTGCCCCCGCAATTGCATTTTTACAACCGCGAGTGCGCAGCCGGATTCATTGCGGTCACCAGCAATGTCCGCAGGATGTTCGCGTGCTCACGCGCCTCCCGTGCGAGGCGTTCGTGGTATTCGAGCATGCGGGTGCGGCGGCTCTTGCGATCGTTGTGGGTCATCGTCGTAAGCACATTCGCCCGCTGCTCGAGAAGGCGGATCGCTACCCAGATCGACGCTTCGAGTTTTTCGTCCTGTCCTGCGAGCAGCGAGCTTGCGCTGTATGCGTGCCCGACGCGGCAACGGTAGCGTGCGGTTTCTGTCATGTCCTGCTGCCAGATCGGACCGCCGCATTCAGGGCAGCTCAGCGCCGTAAGCTCTCCCGTCTGAGATGCGTCTTCCGGGCTGCTGTAGCCGGACTCGGTGATACGCACTTCGGTTTCGAGATCGCGCGGCGGCGCGCCGGCCGCATGCGGCGCCGGTTCTTCGATGAGTCGGCGGATCACGGTGCCCATGGCCCCCACCGGCAGACAGTAATCCACTTCGACGTTTGCCAATGCGCTCCGCGGCATATCGGGAAAGGCCGCCTCTTCCGGGTCCTGCACGATTGCGATTCCACCGCAGCGCTTGATGGCAAGCAGTCCCGCCGTGCCGTCGTCGAGCATTCCGCTCATGACAACGCCGATGGTGCGCGTGCCATACGCCACGGCCGCCGACCGAAACAGCGGATCGATTGCAGGACGCCACCGGTTTTCCCGCGGACCGCGCGTGATACGCACGTGATCCTGCTTCACCAGCAGATGGCGATCGGGCGGCGCCACATACACAATCCCGTGTTCGAACTCCTCGTTGTCCGCCGGCTGCTTCGCCATGAACGGACCGGCCGCATTGAACACCTCCACGAGGTGATTGGACGCCTCCGGCATGAGATGACAGACGACGAAGATCGCGGCGCGCAGATCGGGGCCGAGCTGCTGGAGGAGACACGTAACGGCTTCGGAACCGCCGGCTGAAGCGCCGATCACGATGATGTCGCGGCCTTGCCCTGCTGACGAATTGGAGGCATCCATTGCGAAAACACCAGCCGAACTCGCAGGAATCGAAATTGCTCTGGGTTATGCAATATTCGTGCGCCGTCGGTGCCGGCACGTCGCTGTTGCGCGTTGGCCGGCATTTGGCGGAGCCGGCCGGCCGGCTGTAATTAGATGGTCGGAGCGGACGCCCCTCCCCCTCCCCCGGGGGCTGTCACGCCATATACCAAAACGGGGGCGTTGCCAGGAGGGTGTCCCTTGGATTTCACGACGCTGAAACCGATGGTTCTGTGCGTCAATGCCGACGGCGAAGCAAGAGAGCTGATCGATGCCGCGCTGTCGAATTGCCAACTCACTTTTGCAGGTACCGCGTATGAGGCGCTGCGCGAGCTCAATGCGCGGCCGTTCCACGCTTATTTGCTGGAATACTGGTTGCCGGACTGGTCCGGTCCGTCGCTGTGCCGCGAGATCAGGAAAGTCGATCCTCACGCTCCGATCATTTTCTATGCGAGCGCGGTGCGTGAGCAGGACCGCGCTCGTGCAGTGCGTGCCGGAGCCGATGCATATCTATGCAAGCCTGTGCAGCCGGATGAGCTGCGCGCCAAGCTGAAGTCGCTCGTGACGCTCTCGGAAATGGAGAGCCTGCGGGCGAGGATCGAAGAGGAGCACGCGGTGTTCCAGGAACTGAAGCGCCGACGCGAGGACGCGATGGGCCGTGTCGAACGGGCGCGGCAGCTCGAAACAGCTTCGCTCGAGAGAACGGCTCGCAGCCGCGCCTACAAGGCGTTCATCGCGGCACGCGGCACCCGCGCGCACTTCGAGAGCTGGTGGCCGCAGGTCTTCACGAGCGCGACTGCGAACGACACCGTCGCGCACGAATAGCGCCCGCCTGGGGCAACGCGCAGCGCAGATGCAGCCCGGAATACGGTCGCGTCGCTAGCGCCGACTTCCCCGCAACAACCGACCGCGTCCGTCGCGCTGCGGCTCGCTGCTCACGGAGGGCGACCCGCTGTAGCCACAGCGTCGCGCGTCGGCGACGCACTCATCGAAGCTCGCGAACGGCCTTTCGCACTCACGGAGCAACTCGTGCCGCAGCGATTGCCGCTGCCATTTCCACGAACCGCTCGCGTCCTTCTTGAAGTCCCACACGTCTGACACGATTTCGTTCACACGGCGCTCCTGTACTCGGGAATGAAGCTGCGCTGGACGCGTTCGGTGGCCCGACGGGGGCAAACAGGGCGGTCACTGAGAACAGCCGGAACTGCCGAGGCGTACTCGATCGTGTCGCGTTCCTCAGGCCGGGAAAACAGCCCCGCGAATGCGGACACGTCGCACCACGAGCGGTCAGTCTAAGCCTTTTGGATCGAGGTGCGAATCCTGGCTTCGTCCTGCGTGATGTGGCCGGCGCATAAACAGTGAATTGAAATAGGTTGACGGGCCGGCCGCGGGCCTGTACCGTGCCGGACCCTGTTGGGTTTCTATTCTGAGAGTACTTGCCATATGGTCGTTCTTCGCGGGCTAGAGATTTGACTCGGTTTTTCGGGCTTAGCCCCTTTTAAGGAATGACACAAATGGCAACAGGTACAGTCAAGTGGTTCGACGACTCCAAAGGCTTCGGCTTCATCACGCCTGACGGCGGGGGTGCGGATCTTTTCGCCCACTTCTCGTCGATCAACATGCAAGGCTTCAAGACGCTGACCGAAGGTCAGAAGGTTTCCTTCGAGGTCACGATGGGCAACAAAGGCAAGCAGCAGGCGAGCAACATCCAGTCGGCGTAGCAGGCGGCGTCGCCGTGAAAAAAAGCCGGGAGATCCCCGGCTTTTTTGTTGCCCGGGTGTCGAGACGCAGCGGCGAGCGTACGGCTCCCGCTGAATTCCGGTCATCCGCGTCGTCTCTTCGGACTTTGGTCCCATGTGCTGATTGGAGCAGGGCGCGTTGCGGCCGGCGCGCGACGGCGGTTTCGCTTCCTGCTACGCTGTGTCACCGGGATCACCCTCGCAGTTGTGGACGTGTCGGAAAATCGTTCAGGCGGCCGCTCCGCCGATCGTGCGTGCCGGTCAGCGTTATTGCTGATCGTTGTAGGGGCCGTCGCCGCCGGCTGCTCGCGCGAGCCGTCCACGCTCAAAGTCACACCGATCAAAGCGGCGAACCCGGCCGCGCTCGACGAGTATCTGCTTTCTCACCGGCCCGACCTCGACACGTTCAGGTTACGCGGCCCGTTCTTCGTGCGAGCGTTGAAGGACGTCGAAATCAGAATTTCGTCGGCGCTGAGCGTCAAGGCAGACCTCTATCTCTGTGCAGCCGCGGAGAAGGCGCCTCTCGTCATCCTCCTTCACGGACACGAAAACTCGAAAGACGACCACGTGCTGCAGGCCCTGCACGTGGCGACGTGGGGCATGCACGCGATGACGATCGATCTGCCCAATCGCGGTCCGTGGATCGCGAATGGCAAGACGCTCGCGCGGCTCGTCGATGCGATCCGTCGCGCACCGGATCTCGCCGACAGCCAGATCGACTTATCAAGAGTGATCCTCGTGGGCCACTCGTTCGGCGCGACCGCCGTCGCCTCGGCCCTCGCGGAAGGAGCCGATGTATCGGGTGCGATCCTGCTCGACCCGGCCGGCATCGGCCGGCAACTGCCGGCGCTGCTGAAGAAAGTGAAGGTGCCGGTCATGCTGATCGGCGCGGACGAGGAGATCTGGCCCACGCGCAACCGCGACTACTTCTACCGCTTCATTCCGGGCACGGTTGCGGAGATTTCGATCCGGCACGCGGTGCACGAGGACGCACAGTATCCGACGGAGCGCCCGCTGCACGCACCCGAAGGCACTCTGTTCGCGACGGAAGCATCACAGATCACGTTTGTGAGCGCGCTGACCGCCTCCGCATTCAGCCTCACGGTTACGGGAAGTTTCGACTATGCCTGGAACAGTTTCGAAGGCGCGTTGCACGACGGCAGTTTTTTCAATCCAAAGAAGAAGTAACTCGATGTTCGCACACAGGGCATTCACGAAAATCACCGTCAATGCGCGCGCATGTCTCGCCTCACTATGGCTGCTGACGCTTCCCGTCACGGATGCCAGCGCGCAGGGTCAAGCCCAGCGCGGCAACGATCCGGAAGTGGTGAAGCAGCAGAAGATCTATCGCAGCCAGGGGGAGGATGTGCCGCGCGGCTACGTCGTCATGCGCGGGCTTTCGCACTATGCCGAGCTCCTTCCGGCAGGGTTCGAGCAGGTGCTGAAGAAGCTCGGCCCCGACGATCGTTGGCTGGATATCGGTGCCGGCAGCGGTCAGGCGGTTCTCGACTATTACGCGCCGGGCTACGTGCCGCCGCGGCATAACAGCTGGACGCCCGGCAGCGGGCGGGCACGTGTCGTCGCCGTCTCGATCGAAGACCGCAGGAGCAAGGTGTGGGAGCAGGAGACGGAGCGGCTGACGGCAGACCGCGTGCGTTATCTCTTCGGCAAGCGACTTCGCGAGTATGCGAAAGAAGAGCTCGGAACATTCCAGCTCATCACGGACGTCTATGGTGGCTTTTCGTACACCGACGAGCTGTCGAAGTTCATGGAGAAGGTACTCGGACTTCTCGCGGTCGACGGCAGCTTCTACACACTCCTGCAAAGCGTGAAGCTGGAAGACGCGCGCGACGATCCCAGTACGACGTATTACCTGACCGAGCTCGTCGACCCCGCGGGCCGCGATGTGAAGGTCTGCTCATGGCTGAAAAGCATCGCGTGCGTCGAGGTCTCATGCGAATCGCACAGCGACTGGGATACGCCGACCGAGCTGATCCGTGTCCGCAAGGTATGCGACGCAGTCTCTGTCCCGGCTCTGTCGCGGCTCAATTACGAAGCCGGAACGCCGCCCCGAAGACGCTTCGAGCTGCAGTAGTGGCCGTCCGCGATCGGGCGACCGAAGGACTGCGGCGCGATCCGTTGTGTGGCGTTGGCGCCCGAAATCTCAGCGCAATGCTGTCGATGAACTGGCGCGCCCGGCCCGACTCGAACGGGCGACCTTCGGCTTCGGAGACCGACACTCTATCCATCTGAGCTACGGGCGCACTGGATCGCGATTCTAACATGCCTGAAATCAAGCTTTTACCGCACTTTTGCGAGCCGCTATAATCGCGCCTTTTCCCTTCGCGGCGATCGAATCTCCATGAGCGAGCATCACGTGCACGACGAGCACACGTCATTCATAAGAACACCCAAGCAACTTGTTGCCGTCATCGTTCTCGCATTCCTGGTTCCGATCACGCTCATCTCGATACTTGCGAGCCTCGCCTCACGCAGCGGCGGGCACGACGCCGGCGTGAATTCCGAAGAGGCCGTCGCGCGGCGGCTCAAACCGGTCGGCGAAATCGTCATCTCCGAAGGCAGCGATCAGCCGGGTGCGCGCAGCGGTAAGCAGATCGTGGAAAGCGTCTGCGCCGCGTGCCACGCGACCGGTGCATTGAACGCACCCAAGCTCGGCGACAGCGCGGCATGGCGACCACTCATCGAAGAGGGCCATCAGAAGCTCACCGACACTGCGATAAAAGGCATACGGCAGATGCCGCCGCGTGGCGGCAACCCGAACCTCACGGACGTCGAGATCGCGCGTGCGGTCGCGTTCATGGCAAACCAGGCCGGCGCCAAATTCACCGAGCCTCCCGTCGAGACGAAGCAACAAACGGCTGCGGCCGCACCCGCGGCACCTGCGGCGGCAGCACCTGCGGCGTCGGCACCAGCCGCCGCAGCGGCGGCATCATCGTCAGGGGGCGGCGCGGCTGCCGATGCGGGCAAAGGCAAGAGCACCTTCGAAACGGTGTGTACCGCCTGTCACGGAGCCGGTATCGCCGGAGCCCCCAAAGTAGGCGACAAGGCCGCATGGGAGCCGCGCATCAAGGAAGGCAAGAACGCGCTGTACGAAGCCGCGCTCAAAGGCAAAGGTGCAATGCCTCCCAAGGGCGGCAACACATCACTCGCCGATGCGGACGTGAAGGCGGCCGTCGACTACATGGTGAGTCTCGTCAAGTAACGATTGACGGGTGACTGGGTCATAGCGACATGGCCACCTACGCTATCGGCGACGTGCAGGGCTGCTATGACCCGCTGCGCCGCCTTCTCGACTCGTTTCGGTTCGATCCCGATCAGGACACCCTCTGGTTCGTCGGTGACCTGGTAAACCGCGGGCCGCAATCGCTCGAAACCCTGCGCTTCGTTCGCAGCCTGGGGAATCGAGCCGTGAGCGTGCTCGGCAACCACGACCTCGCCCTGCTCGTCATCGCCGCGGGCTACAGCAAGCCGCATCGTGGCGATACCGTGGATGCCATATTGGCAGCGCCCGACCGCGACGAGTTGCTCGATTGGTTGCGGCATCAAAACATGCTGCACGCCGGGAACGGTTACGCGATGGTGCATGCAGGGCTGCTGCCGCAGTGGAGCATTGAACACGCGCTTGCGCTTGCCCGCGAAGTCGAAGCCGTGCTGCGCGGACCGGATTACGCGGCATTGCTTCGCCACTTGTACGGGAATAAACCGGACCGCTGGAATGAGTCACTCACCGGATACGATCGCCTGCGCGTCATCGTCAACGCCATGACACGATTGCGCCTCTGCGATGCGGATGGGCGTATGGAATTCAGCCACAAGACCGGCCTCGAGGGTGCGCCTGCGGGATTTCTCCCGTGGTTCGAGGTGCCCGGGCGCGCGAGTGCGGACACGCCCGTCGTCTTCGGGCACTGGGCAGCGCTCGGTCTCGTATTGCAGAGTAATGTCACCGCGATCGACACCGGCTGCGTGTGGGGCCGCGCGCTTACCGCGCTGCGGCTCGACGATCGCCGCCTGTTTCAGTGTGGTTGTTCGGAGCTCGAGGGAACAGCGTCAGATTGATCGACTCCCACGCTTCGAACGCGAGCGTTCTGCGGTCGCGCCCGCATGGCGCGATGAGCGGCAGCAGGCATACGTGAACGATCACCGAGCGCTGACTCACGATGCCCGTGAGCGCGTCCCACACCGACTTCGGTCCATCGTACGCCGCTTCCGTGCAAAGCGATCCATCTTCGTGCTCGTAACGTACCGCCACCGGCTGGATTACAGCGCGCGCCTGCAGCGCCGGCTCCAGCAGCGAGCTGTGAAACTTGAGGAGGGTCGAGCCATCGGTGGTCGTGCCCTCGGGGAACACTGCGAAGACATCACCGTTTCGTAGCGCTCCCGCGACCACTTCGTTCACGCGCAGCGTGTCCTGCCGGCGTGCGCGCTGAATGAACAGGGTGCCGGCGCGCGCGCACAGCCATCCCACGAGCGGCCACTTGCGAATCTCCGCCTTCCCGACGAACCGTACCGGCATGACCGTGTTGATCGCGAATATGTCGACCCACGACACATGGTTCGCCACGACCATCAGCGGTCGCTTGTCGAAGGAAGGCGGAGCGCCGTGCAGAAACACGCGCACACCGAGGATTTCGCAAAGACGCGCAGACCAGTGCTCGATTTCGCGATTGCGGCGCGCCGGGCTCTGCAGCGGGAACAGCAGCCCCGCGATGAACGCGCCGCGAAGCAGATGAATGCCGAGATGGCTGATGCGGAGCCAGCGGGTGAGCTGGCGGCGGAGATTGGAATTGTGTCTCGCGGCCGAGCTCCGTTCACCAGATGCGCGTGCCGAAGTTCTCACGATAGCGCTCCGCGATCTCGTCGCGGGTGAAGCGATGATTCTGCCCGCCGCGCTGGGCGATTTTGATGGAACCGAGCAGAGAAGCAAGCCGCCCTGTCGTCGGCCAGTCGTAGCCAGCGGCGATACCGTAAAGCAATCCCGCGCGGAACGCGTCGCCGCAGCCGGTGGGGTCCACTACCGCCTCCGCTTTGACGCACGGAATCGTTAGCGATTGGCCTCCCGTATAGACCAGCGACCCGCGCGCGCCCAAGGTGACCAGGAAGGCGCTCGCAAGTTTCGCAAGATCTTCGATGTTGCGGCCCGTGCGTTCCTGGAGCATCTGCGCTTCATAGTCGTTGACGGTGACATACTGCGCCATCCGCACGAAGTCGAGCAGTTCCTCCCCACTGAACATCGGCAGGCCCTGCCCCGGATCGAAGATGAAGGGAATGTTGGCTTCGTAGAACTCGCGCGCATGCTGCAGCATGCCGTCGCGACCGTCGGGGGCCACGATCCCGAGCGTGACGCCGCTCGCCTCGGTGACGCTGTTCGCATGCGAATGATTCATCGCGCCGGGGTGGAACGCAGTGATCTGATTGTCGTCGAGATCGGTCGTGATGAATGCCTGCGCGGTATACGTGCCCGGGATGCTGCGTATGTGCTTCTGTTCGATGCCGAGCTTGTCCAGACGCAGGCTGTAAGTGTGATAGTCGTCGCCGACAGTCGCCATGATGACAGGCTCGCCACCCAGCATCTTCAGCGAGTATGCGATGTTGCCCGCGCAGCCGCCGAATTCGCGACGCATGTCCGGAACGAGGAACGCGACATTGAGGATGTGCAACTTGTCGGGCAGGATGTGATTCTTGAAGCGATCGCGGAACACCATGATGGTGTCGTATGCGACCGAACCGCAGATGAGCGTAGGCATTGGAAGGTGCGGGAACGAAATCGGGCGATTATAGCGAAGGCGAGCGCTGCCTCTAAGCAGCGTGTCGGCGTGGGGACCGCGCTCGGCTGAAGTCTCGGGCCTCGCGGTCCTGCGGAACAGAGAGAAACCGATGGTTTCCCTCCGTGACCTCCCTTCCGTCGTGGCGTGTTTACGGCATCAGCACCAGCGTCCACACCACGGGCACGTTGATGAGCGCGATCATGACCGCGGCGCTCCCCATGTCTTTCGCACGTTTCGCGAGCACGTGGTCCTCGAGCGAGATGCGGTCGGTCACGGCCTCGATTGCCGAATTCAGCAGTTCAACCATGAGGACGAGAAGCACGCTCGCGACCATGAGCGCCTTGCCGGTGCCGTCAGCCGGCGTGTGCAGCGCAATCGGCACCAGAACGAGCGCCATGAGAACTTCCTGCCGGAATGCGTCTTCATACCGAAACGCGGCCGAAAGACCGTCGAGAGAGTAGAACAGCGCGTTCCACAGCCGGGCGAACGTCCCCCTGCTTCGCTGCGGATACTTCATCCGGCGGGCACTATCGATCAGGAACCGAGCGCCTGCCGCGCGCGTCGTAATTCGGTTCCTGTTTGATTTCAGGCACGAGCTTCGAGCGAAGCACCCTGTTGTTCTCGTCCAGAACGACTGCGGCGCGCGCTGTGAGCGTGAATTCGAGTGCGGTGTCGCCGGACTTCGGAAAGTTGCCGTTCACCGCGATGGGATTACCGCCGAGAGTTACGTTTGCGTTTGCCATTGATGTCCTTGGAGCGACACGTGCACAGCGAAATGTGAAATGTAGCGTGGGTGACGCGCCTCTATTTGTCGGATTCGGCCAGCTTTTCATACGCGGCCGCGTCGAGCAGCGCCGAGAGCTCGGCCGGGTCCGCCGGTCTGATCCGAAACAGCCATGCGTCGTACGGATCCTGGTTGATGCGTTCGGGCGCATCGGCAAGTTCGTCATTCGAGGCGACGATTTCGCCGCTGAGCGGAGCGTAAATGTCCGCGGCGGCCTTGACGGACTCGATCACGCCACATTCCTCGCCTTTTTTCACCTGGCGTCCGGGCTTCGGATTTTCGACAAACACGACGTCACCCAGCATGTCCTGCGCATGAAAGGTGATGCCGATCGTGACGAGCCCGTCTGCTTCGTGGCGCACCCATTCGTGACTTTCAGTGTATTTCAGGTTTTCAGGCGTCGTGCTCATCGGAAAAGGTCGTCATGGTGCGGCGAGCAGGTCCAGCCTGAAGCCCGCGGCGTTGAGGGTTCCTGTATCGAGATCGAGGGCGATCGTGATTTCCGCATGCGGCGGGAAACCGGATTTCGGATCGCGGTTCGCAGCCGAGATATTCTTGCGGAACGAAGACTCGACGCGCAAGCGCGTGCTCGTTGGCATTCGTCAAAACGAGATCGAGAGCGGGATAGGCCACATGATAGCCCGCGTAGCTTCGCACCGTGGCGGTGAGCTGAATGAGTTGCGGCCGACTTGCGTCCAACATGTGCACATCGGACGCCTCGATCTTCAGAAGCTCGGTGTCATAGGCAAGCGGCGCGCTGCATCCGGCATGCTCGCACAGGTTCGCGAGCACGGAACGCAATACCGTACTGCGCGCGGCGAGGTCGCCGCCCCAGCCATAGGCCAGTTGCAGCAGGAGAACGAACGCCGCGAGTGCGCATGCGATGGACCATCGTGCGTCGGACCGGAGCCGGCGCAGCGACCACTGTCGTGCACGTAAGCGCACCAGAAACTCTCTGATGCGCGCAACCACGACGGCGGTTTGTGCCGCACTTTGATCCCAAAAACGCGCGCGCTTCGCATTTGCGGAGGCGAGCGACGAACCGGGTCGTGTCGCGGGACGAGCAGTGCCGGTCGCTGCATGCTCGTGCAGGCTTTGCGTCGCTGCTGCCGATAACGCAAGCGTTTCGCGTTCCACGCCAGTGTCGTCGACCGCCGCCGCATTGTCCGCCGTGAGCGCCTGAAAGGCGTCGAACACGTTCATGCAGCGGCCGCACCGGACCTTGCCGCCACGCGCTTCGAGCTGCGTGGGCGTCACACGGAATAGTGTGCTGCAGCGTGGACAACGGGTCAGCAGACTCATTGCAGCGCGAACACCTCATCTACGGACGGCGGACAGAAGCACCCAACCATCCTCGTGAGCAGCCGGCTCGAAATCGTACCAGGGCCGATATGTTTCAGTCACTTCGCCGGCCTGGGCCTCCAGTATGCCGGAGAGCGCCAGGCGTCCGCCGCTCGCGTTCAGGTTCGCGATGAGCGGTGCGAGCACGAGCAATGGCTGCGCGAGAATGTTCGCGACAATGATATCGCCGCGCTCCTGAACGTGCTCAGCCGCCGCGACGAATTTCGCATTCACGCCGTTGCGGGCCGCGTTCTGCGTGGCCGCCTGCACCGCCTGCGGGTCGATATCGACGCCGCATACCCGTGATGCGCCGAGCTTCATGGCGGCAATCGCGAGAATGCCGGAGCCGCAGCCGATGTCGAGAACGGACAGGCCGCTCTCCACTTCGCGCGCAAGCCAGCGCAGACACAGTCGGGTCGTGGGGTGGGTGCCGGTGCCGAATGCAAGACCCGGATCGAGCACGATGTTGATTGCCTGCGGGTCGGGCGGCTCGTGCCAGCTCGGCACGATCCACAGACCCGGTGTGATCTGCTGCGGGACGAACTGCGCCTGCGTGCGACGCACCCAGTCCTCGTCCTCGACGCGCGTGACTTCGTATGCGCTCTCCGCGGGTACGCCCGCTTCGCGCAACGCGGCACCGACGAGCGCAGGCACGTCGGCATCCTCGCGCACGAGCGCAGTCACGCGTGCACGCACCCAGCCGGTCGCGGGCAGTTCGCCGGGCTCGTCGAAAATCGGCCGTTCCCAGTCAGTGCCCGCGTCGGCATCCGCCGTATCGACGCTCAAGGCGCCGGCCGCGATCAGGGCGTCGGAGAGTGGGTCCGCAAGCCTGCTTTCAACAGTGGTGGTAACAGAAACGTACGGCATTCACCTCTCGCCTCCACGCGCCAGCGCTTCCAGCTTCTGTTCGAGATAGTGAATCGTCGTGCCGCCGCGCACGAACCCGCTGTCATGCAGCAGATCCTGGTGAAGCGGGATGTTCGTCTTGATGCCTTCGATGACAGTCTCCGAGAGCGCGACATTCAGGCGCGCGAGCGCCTGCTCGCGCGAGTCGCCGTACGCGATGATCTTGGCGATCAACGAATCGTAATAAGGCGGGACGAAGTAGCCGTTGTAGACGTGCGAATCGACACGGATCCCGGGTCCTCCGGGCATGTGCAGCGACGTGATCCGGCCGGGAGACGGCGTGAACCGATAGGGATCTTCGGCATTGATGCGGCACTCGATCGCGTGTCCCTTGCAATGCACGTCGCGCTGCTTGATGGCGAGCCGCTCTCCGCACGCAATACGGATCTGCAGTTGCACGATGTCGAGCCCCGTGGTCATCTCCGTGACCGGGTGCTCGACCTGAACGCGCGTGTTCATTTCGATGAAATAGAACTCGCCGTCCTGGTACAGGAACTCGAACGTGCCCGCGCCTTCGTAGCCGATCTTGCGGCACGCCTCTGCGCAGCGCTCGCCGATGCGCGCCCGCGCCCGTGGATTGATGTGCGGCGCCGGCGCTTCTTCGATGATCTTCTGGTGCCGCCGCTGCAGCGAGCAGTCGCGATCGCCGAGGAAGATTGCATTCTTGAAGCGGTCGGCAAGCACCTGGATCTCGATATGGCGCGGCTGTTCGAGAAACTTCTCCAGGTAAACGGACGCATCCCCGAACGCCGCCTGCGCTTCTGCACGCGTCGTGTTGACTGCGTTCATCAGAGCAGCCTCGGTATGCACCACGCGCATGCCGCGTCCGCCGCCGCCGCCGGCCGCCTTGACGATGACCGGATAGCCGATCTGGCGGGCCATCCGCACGGCCTCCTTCGGATCCTCGGGAAGCGCACTGTCTATACCCGGGACGACGGGAATGCCCGCCTTCTTCATGGTGTTCTTGGCGCTCACCTTGTCGCCCATCAGGCGGATCGTTTCGGCACGCGGGCCGATGAACACGAACCCGCTCTGGCTCACGCGCTCGGCGAAATCGGCATTCTCCGAGAGAAAACCGTAGCCGGGATGGATCGCCTCCGAATCGGTCACTTCAGCCGCGCTGATGATCGCCGGGATATTGAGGTAGCTCGCGCTCGACGCTGCCGGGCCGATGCAGACCGATTCGTCGGCGAGCTTCACGTACTTCGCCTCGGCGTCCGCTTCCGAGTGGACGACGACGGTGCGGATGCCCATTTCCCGGCACGCCCGCTGAATGCGCAGCGCGATCTCGCCGCGATTGGCGATCAGAATCTTTCCGAACATCAGGCGTGCGGCTTCAACCGATCACTAACAGCGGCTGTCCGTATTCGACCGGCTGGCCGTTATCGACCAGGATCTCCTTGATCACGCCGTCCACATCCGCCTCGATCTCGTTCATGAGCTTCATCGCTTCGATGATGCACACCGTGTCCCCGGATTTCACGCTGTCGCCGATGTCCACGAACGCCTGCGCTTCCGGCGCGGACGCGCGGTAGAAGGTGCCCACCATCGGCGACTTCAGCACATGGCCTTGGGGCTCGGCGGGTTGCGCCGGCTCTGCCGGAGCGCCACTCGCCTGTCCGGCCGCGTCGGGCTGCAGAAGCGCGCCCGTGGGCGGCGCTCCGACGTAGACCGTGTGGGACGAGCCTGCCTGCGCCATCCCGGTCGGGAAGCCACGGCTGATCCGCACCTTCTCTTCACCCTCGGTGATCTCCAGTTCGGCGATGCCCGATTGCTGAACGAGGTCGATGAGGGTCTTCAGCTTCCTGAGATCCATCCCTATCCTTTCGCCGGGTAATCGAGCGCAAACGCGAGGGCGAGGTCGTAGCCCTGGGCGCCCAGGCCGCTGATTACGCCCGCCGCAAGCTCGCTCACGTAGGAGTGCCTGCGGAAAGACTCCCGCGCGTGAACGTTGGACAAATGAATTTCCACGAACGGGATGCGGACGGCAGCCAGCGCATCGCGCAGCGCGACGCTCGTATGGGTGCAGGCAGCGGGATTGATCAGGATGAAATCCACGCCTTCGCGTGCCGCCTGCTGGATACGCCCGACAAGCTCACCCTCGGAATTGGACTGGAAGCTCTGCAGGTTCGCGCCGCGGCCCAGCGCCTGACGCGCGAGACGCGCCTCGATAGCATCGAGTGTCGTCGTGCCATAGCGGTCGGGCTCGCGCGTCCCAAGCAGGTTGAGGTTCGGCCCGTTCAGCAGCAGAACGTGATGCGCCATCGGTCCCCTGTTTGATGTGCCTGGCGCCGCCGGGGGGCGCAAAGGGCATTCACAGCGGGCGCAAGTTTGCGAGGATAGTCCGAAAATGTCCAGTTTTTTGCCGGACTTGGCGACGGTTGCCGACGAGTTCACGCACAGCCGCTAGCAGACGCAGCGCGTAAGTTAGTGCTGGCTCACTAATCGAAATCCAGCCGCGGGGCGGTAGTGACGCGACAACGGCCAAGCGAGCGAAATGCCCGAAGTTGAGCGCGGATTCAGAGCAGCGACGCGAGAAAGCTCTCAAGGCGCGCTTCTTTCGCCGCGCCGATCTCGGTCCTCGCCAGACGACCATCCCGCGTGAGCACGATCGTGAACGGCAGCACGCCTGCGCGGTTGCCGAGCTTTCGCGAAAGCTCGATCGCATCAGCACTGCCGATGAGCACCGGGAAGTTCATCCCGAAATCGGCGGCGAACGGTTGCACCTTGTCGCGCTGGTCTACCGCGATCCCGATGAACTGCAGGCCCTGGCTGCGGTACTTGTCCTGCAGTTTCACGAAGATCGGAATCTCGTCGCGGCAGGGCGCGCACCAGGTCGCCCAGAAATTCACGACCAGAACCTTGCCGCGCCACTGATCCAGTGTCTGCGCGTTGCCCTGCAGGTCGGGAAATCGGGCGGTCGAAAGCGCCGTCAATGCACCGTCATCCGGCGCCGGTCCCATTCGCCATTCCTGGTAAGCCATTCCCGCGGCCGCAGCGACCAGCGCGACGAGGAGGACCGGCAGCCACTGGCGAACCTTCACCGCTCGAGCACCCGATCCAGAACGCCGGCGAAGCGCGCGGCGGGCTGAAATCCGATGACACGCGGGGCTGAAAGCTCGCGACCCTCGCGGTCGAAGAAGATGATCCCCGGGGGCCCGAACAGCTTGAACCGCTGCAGCAGCGCCTGGTGTTGCGCCGCGTTAGCCGTCACGTCGGCCTGCAGTTTCACGATGTCGGCGAGACGCTTCTGCACGACCGGATCGGTGAACGTGTAACGCTCCATCTCTTTGCACGACACGCACCAGTCCGCATAGAAATCGAGCATGACCGGGCGCCCGGCGGCCGCCGCGACGGCCTGGTCCAGTTCCGGTACCGAGCTGATGCGCGTGAACGCGACCGGCTCACCCGCCTGGCTGGCGCTGCTGCGAAGACCCGACAACGGCTGCAGGATGTCGCGACTGCCGGACAGCGCGCCGACCACGAACGCGATACCCGCGACCAGCGCGAGCACGCCGATACCCTTCGCGAACCGGTCGAACGCGCTCGCCGTGGGCGGCAGCGAATCGATCGCACGCAGATACACACCCGTCAGCGTAAGCAGCGCGGCCCACGCGAGCATTTCGATCCACAACGGGATGAGCGGAGATACGAGGTAAATGGCGACGGCGAGCAGCAGCACGCCGAAGAAGCGTTTGACACTCTCCATCCACGGACCGGCTTTGGGTAGCAGCGCACCGGCGGACGTGCCGACGACCATGAGCGGCGTTCCCATGCCGAGCGCCATCGCGAACAAAGCGGAGCCGCCGAGCACGACGTCCCGGCTCTGACTGATGTAGAGCAACGCCCCCGCCAGCGGCGCGGCGACGCACGGCCCGACGATCAGCGCCGACAGAGCGCCCATGCCGAAGACGCCCGCGAGCCGTCCACCGTGCATTCGATTGCTGGCTTCCGAGAGCCGGCTCTGCAACGCCGCGGGTAATTGAATCTCGTAGACGCCCAGCATGCCGCCCGCGAGCAGGACGAAAACGGCCGCGAAGGTGCCGAGCACCCACGCGTTCTGGAACGCCGCCGAGAACATCGCGCCGGACAGACCCGCCAGCACGCCGGCCGCCGCATAGGTGATCGCCATGCCGAGGACGTACGCGCCGGAAAGCATGAGTGCATGGAGGCGGGTCATGCGCTGGCCCTGGCCCACGACGATACCCGACAGGATCGGGATCATCGGCAGTACGCAAGGCGTGAACGAAAGCAACAGGCCGAACCCGAAGAAACTGAGGACGAGCAGTGCGAAGCTGCCCTGAAAGAGCCGCGCAACGGCGCTTTCGTCGTCATAGATGCCCTGAGGCGGTCGCGCCGAAGCGGACCCGGGACTCGAGAAAAGCCCCTGGCCGGCATCGGACGTGCCGCCGGCCCCGGCGGCCGCGAGGACGATCTGCGCCTTCTGCTCCTGCGGCACGTAACATACGCCGATATCGGCGCAGCCTTGAGACGTGGCGTCCAGCGTCACGGTGTCGCCCGCCTTCGCGTTGAGCACCGGCAGCTTTACGCGCACCTCGCCGCGGTAGGTCTCCACCTCGCCGAAGAACTCGTCTTTCTTGCGCTGGCCGGCCGGCATTTCCGGCGTGCCCAGCGCGGCCGGGGCGGGTGCCACCGCGAATTTGAGCCGGTCGCGATAGAGATAATAGCCCGGCGCGACCTGGTAGCGGACCTCGATCGCGTCAGCTCCGAGCGCGCGAGCCGAGAAGCGGAACGCCTGCTCGGGTTCGAGCAGATCCGGGGGCGCACCCGCATGCGCGAAGCACGCGGGGAGCAGCCAGCAGCAAAGGCCAAGGAGCCGGACGAGCGTGATCATGTTATTTCGCTCACATCAACCTATCGGGATGGCGGTTTCTTCTGAGACCCAGTCCGAGGTACTCGGGCAGACCGTGCACCACTGGGACCGCAACGATCTCGGGCAGTTCGTAAGGATGTAGCTTCCTTATCGCGGCCTCGACCTCGGCGTAGCGGCTGGCGCGCGTCTTGATGATGACGGGAAGCTCCTCGGCCGTTTCGACCCCTCCGTCCCAGCGGTATACGGACGTGCAGCCGCCCAAGACGTTGACGCACGCCGCGAGCCGCTGCTCGACCAGCACCCGTGCGAGCTGCATCGCGACAGACCGGTCGGGGGCGTTGGTGAAGACCATGAGGGTGTCCTGACCATCTGGATCCATATCTCTCCTTGTGCCCTCAGCGCTCGGCCCGCGCCGCGGCGAGACCGTCGTGTACCGAGGGATAGCGCAGCTTCACGCGCAGCTCGCGCTTCATCCGCGCGTTGACGAGGCGCCGGGACTCGTTCATGAACGAATACAGCTCCCGCGGCAGCGTGCGTTCGGCCTCGGCGCGCGCGATGCGGCGCGGCCGCGGCAGATCGAACGAGTCCGCAACGACATCGAAGTACTCGCCCATGCGCTGCGGCACATCGTCCACCGCGTTATAGCTGCGATTCGGCTGCCCGTGACGGAGCGCCGCGACGACGATGCGTGCGAGATCGTCGGCGTGTACATGATTCACAAAGGCGTCTTCCTGCGCCGCGAGCGCCGGCGTTCCGCGACGCAGGCGTTCGAGCGGCAGCCGATCCGCCGCGTAAATGCCCGGCACGCGAACGAGCGTCACGCGTACGCCACTGCGGGCGCCCCACGCGCGCAACCGGTCTTCGGCGTCGGCGCGGCGCTGTGCGCGTTCGGTCTGCGGACGCAGCGGACGGGTCTCGCTCACCAGTTCGCCAGCGCAGTCGCCATACACCCCGCTCGTGCTGAGATAGACGAGGTGCTGTGGTAGACTTTTCGCCCGCGCGAGTGCCGCGATCAGATGCGCAGTGCGAGTGTCATGCACACCGTCGCGCGGCGGCGGCGCGAAATGCACGACGTCTTGCGCCAGACCCGCGAGTGCCGCCAGGGTGTCCGGGCGATCGAGATCTCCCCACACCGGTTTCAAACCGAGCGCGCGCAGCTCGGGGAAGCGATTGCGGTCTCGCGCGAGCGCGTACAGGACGCAGCGGCCGCGCACGAGGGGAAGCATGCGCAGCGCAACGTCCCCGCAACCGATGATGAGCAGCCGTCGCACCCCCGGATTTTAGCCGAAGGGCCACAACCCGCATGCCGCACCGCATAACCATCAAGCCCAGCAACCACTCGTTCCAGACGCAGGACGATGAAACCGTTCTCCAAGCCGCCCTGCGCGAGGGCTTCGTGATCGCCTATGGCTGCCGCAACGGCGCGTGCGGCACGTGCAAGGGCAAGCTGCTGGAAGGCTCGGTGGATTACGGCAAGTACGAAGACGAGACCCTGCCTGACAGCGAAAAAGCGCAGGGCTTCGCGCTTTTCTGTCAGGCCAAACCGCTCACGGACATCACGATCGAGTGTCGCGAGATCAGCGCCGTCAAGGACATCCCCGTCCGCACACTGCCGTGCCGCGTGCACCAGATGGAAAAACTCGCGCCCGACGTGATGCGCATCCAGCTCAAGCTGCCTGCGAACGAGCGGCTCCAGTTTCTGGCCGGCCAGTACATCGACATCCTGATGCGCGGCGGCATGCGGCGCAGCCTGTCCATGGCGAATCCGCCGCAGGACGATGCGCTGCTCGAGCTCCATCTCCGCAACTACGGTGGTCCGTTCAGTCAGCACGTGTTCGGGAAGATGAAGGAGAAGGACATCCTGCGCTTCGAAGGACCGCTCGGGACCTTCTTCATGCGCGAGGAAAGCGCGAAACCCCTCATCCTGCTCGCGAGCGGTACGGGATTCGCACCGATCAAGGCGATGATCGAGCACGCGCTGCACAAAGGCGTGACGCGGCCGATGACCCTCTATTGGGGCGGACGCCGGCGCTCTGATGTCTACCTGAGCGCGCTGGCTGAAAAATGGGAGCGCGAGCACGGCATCCGGTTCGTGCCGGTGCTGTCCGAAGCACAACCGGAGGACGCGTGGACAGGCCGCACCGGGTTCGTTCACCGTGCGGTGATGGAGGACTTCCCGGACCTGACGGGGTATCAGGTCTACGCCTGCGGTGTTCCGATAATGGTGGAGTCCGCGCATCGGGATTTCACGACCCAATGCGGTCTGCCCGAGGACGAGTTCTACTCGGACGCATTCACAGCGGCGAATCCGGCGCCGACGCCGTGAGACCGAACGCGAGCGCTGCCCGCGAAGGAAAGGAGGTTACGGAGGGAAACCATTGGTGTCCCTCTGTTGCGTAGGGCGGCCAGGCCCGAGCCGAAGGCGAGCGCCGCCCGCGAAGGAAAGGAGGTTACGGAGGGAAACCATTGGTGTCCCTCTGTTCCGTAGGGCGGCCAGGCCCGAGCCGAAGGCGAGCGCCGCCCCCATCGAGTATTTCCAGCGCACATTCGAGACTGGCTCGATAGTGCCGTCGTGCGCCATCCGGGTTGCCCAGTCGCTCATGCAACTGAGCAAGCTCGAGATGCGCTGCATAGGTCGGCTGCACTGCGATGCTCGCCTCGAGGTAGCTCTGTGCCTTGCCCCACAACGCCTGTCTCGCGCACAGCTTACCGAGGGTGAGCAGCAGCGCGGCGTCACCCGGGTGTAATACCAGCCACTCCTCGGCGAGCTCGATCTGCTTGACTGCGTCGCCATCGACGTCGCCATACAGCGCGACGAGTTCGCTGTTCCACTTCTGCGTGAGACTCTGCTCGACGATGCGCTGAGCGTCCGCGCCTCGACCGAGCTTCATATGAGACTGCGCAGCGGCCGCCGCGATTGCGCCGTCCCGCTTCTGCGGCTCGGAAAGCCGCTTCCATGTCTCGTCGAGCGACTGCGCATCGAGGCCCGGACGCCGCAGATTCTCGAGGACCGCATGAGCTCGCAGTTGCCCCGCTTGCTCCACATCGAAGACGCCGCGCCGCTCCAACTCGCCGACCAGGCCGACGACAGGCTCCCATTGCCGCGTCTGCTGCTGCGCTTTCAATTCGAGCCTGAGTGCAGCCGTGTGCTTCTGTGGGAGCGCCTGCAGTACGCCCAAGGCATCGTCGGGGCGACGGTCGTCGAGCAGAAGCTCGGCTTCGGTCACGGCGCGAAGCGGATTTTCCTCAGGGGCGCCCTCGGCGAGCTCGCGCAGATAACGGTCTCGCCGGTCGAACGCACGCAGCTCGTGTGCCGCCCGCGCGGCGATTACGGCCGAAAGACGTTTGTGCTCGCCGAGCGCAATCGAACGTGCCGCCGCCTGCTCGGCACGCGAGTAGCGCCCTTCGAAATACGATTCGAGTGCGAGGAGCAGTGTTTCCTGCGCCTTGTCGCGTCGGCGTGCGAGACGATATTGACGCACCTTCGCCGGCACCTGAACCGCCCCGCTCACGAGCCGTACGGCGCTGTAAAGCACGAGAAAACCGGCCACGAACAGGATCAGCAGCAGGCTGAGCGCGATCTCCACCCGATACGGCGGCAGCACGACGAGCACATAACCTTCGTTATAGCGCGCGGCGACTACGAGCCCTGCCGCTAGTGCGAACAACGCGACAACCCAAACAAGTACTTTCATAGCGATGTCAGCCCAAGAGTCCCTGGCTCCCTGGGGTAGCGGCCTGGGCCGAGGACGAGCGCCACGCCTCGGTCAGCGCGCCGGGCGCTCGCGCACCACGCGCAGCGCGCGCAGTGCGTCGAGCGTGCCGGAAATGTCCGGCGTCTCGATGCTGATGTCGCTCTCACCCAGATTGCGCAGCGTTGTCAGCACGCTCGCTACGCCTTTCTCGCGGATGTCGTAGTAACGAGCGATCCATTCGCGCGCGGTGTTGAGATCGGACCTGAAGCTTGCCTGATCGCGTGACAGTAACGCGAGGCGGGCGCTCAGCAGCCTCAATTTGAGGTTCTCCCGGAGAAAGAACGTCTGCGAAGGCGTAAGCAGCGGCACCTCGGGCCGATCCATGTGCTGCACGCGCACGAGCTGCTTCAATTCCGTCCATGCTTCGCCGAGGAAGCGCTGCCAGGGCCGACCGGCGCCATCGGCCACGGCGTCCGTCGACCCTGCCGGCGGCGGACGCACCTCCATCGCGAGCGGCAGACTGTCCACGGCCGCGAGCACGTTGTCCACGCGCACGCTGATCCCGATTACGTCGGCAAACGGAAGCGCTTTCAACCGGTCGATGTCGCGTGCTATCGCTTTGCGCAGCGGCGTCAGCTGCGGTCTGTCCATGTGCTGCAGGCGCGCGTCGACGTTCTGCAGCGCGATGAGCGCCGCCTTCACATTGCCCGCGAGCTGGAGCTGCTGGCTCGCGATGAGGAGTGTCTGTTCGATCTCCGCGAACGTCCATTCATCCCGATTGCGCGAAAGCTCCTGGTACAGTGTTTCGAGCGCGATCTGCTGGCTTTGCGATTCCGCAAGGCGCGATTCGAGCACGCCGATCTTCACCTGCGTTTCGGTGCTGGTTTCTTTCGCCTGGTCCGCGAGAAGCTTGCTCTCTTTGTTCACGGAGTCGAACTCCGCGAGCTTGCGCGCAAGCTCCTGGCGCAGCGCCTCGGTCGCCATGCGACCCTCATGCCACTGCCACGCTGTGAGCAGCAGCGCAGCGAGAGCAAGAAGGAGCGCGAGCACGCCGGCAAATGTCGCCCATACACCCGATCGTGGCGGAGGGGGCGCTGGCGTGAGCAAGGCCGGACCTCCCGGGCCTGGCGACGTGCTGTCGTTCATCGCGGGCACTGTGGCAACAAAACGGCCGCTACGCAACCACCGAGAAGTGGGACTCGAGCGTGCGGGCAATGCCCTCATCCCCGCGTTCGGTGACGACCACGCGCTCGATGCCGAGGCGGCCGGCCGCAGCGGCGATGCGCGGATGGGGTACGAACAGGGGCGTGCGTTTCAGGAGCGGCTGCCCTTCGGAACCCAGCATGTCGAACAGATTCTGCACGCCTTCGCTGCTGGTGCAGACGAAAGCTGCGGCCGTTCCGTCGCGCAAGGCTGCGAGCAGCGGCCGCACGTCAGCCGTCGGTCGCACGCGCTGGTAACACTCTGCGTATTGAACGATGGCACCGCGTTCAGTGAGGGTTTCGCGCAGAAGCTCGCGTCCGCCCAGGCCTCTGAAGATGGCTATGTGTTTCCCGCGCACGTCGCTCAGGAGGGGCAGCTCCAGCACGGCTTCACTGTCCGAGCGTGAGATCGGCGCGACGACGGACTGCACGCCATGACGCTCGAGCTCGCGCGCACTGCCGCCGCCGATCGCGACGACCGCAAGGCCCGCCGGCAGCGATCGCCGCGCGCGAATCGCGGCGATCGCCCGCGCCGCGGCGTTGGGACTCACGAAGATGGCAATGTCGAACGTTTCGAGGCGATCGATCAGCGCGTTGACGGCGCTGCGGTCGGGCACGTCCACGATTTCGATCACAGGAAACAGAATCGCGCGGCCACCAAGCGCCTCGACGAGACGCGCCAGGCCTTCCGCCTGCGCTGCGGGTCGCGTAATCACGATCCCGCGCTGCGCGAGGGACTGGCGAGTGCCCTTCTCAGCCATGAACACGCGCGTCCGGGCGCGTTCGATGGATCTCGCCCACCGGAAGCGCGACTGTTACCTGGCGCAGTTGCATGGGCCCGCCGGGGTCATCAAGTGCTGCGGCTCGCAGCTTCCAGATCCGCGAGGATCGCGGCAGCACCGGATGCTCTGAGCCCCTCCGCGAGCGCGACGCCGATCGCCTCTGCGTCGGACGCGGCTCCTTCACGAGTGCCACGCACCACGCGGCTGCCATCCGGAGATCCCACGTATCCCCGCAGGCGCATGTTCTCTCCCGAAATCTCGGCGTATGCCGCCAACGGGACATTGCAGGACCCGGCGAGCGTGCGCGAGACCGCGCGCTCGGCACGTACCGCAAGTGCGGTCGGCGTGTGGTTCAGCGGCGCGAGCAGGGCCACGATATCGTCGCGGTCGCCGCGGCACTCTACACCCAGCGCGCCCTGCCCGGCGGCGGGCAAGCTCTGCTCGGGCGCAAGGAACGAGCGGATACGCGTCTCGAGCTCGAGCCGTTTGAGACCGGCGGCCGCGAGCAGAATCGCGTCGTACTGGTCTTCGTCGAGCTTACGCAGCCGGGTCTGGACGTTGCCGCGCAGCGGCTCCACGCGCAGATCGGCGCGCGCGGCACGCAACTGACTCTCCCGCCGCAGGCTCGACGTGCCGACGCAGGCGCCGGCGGGGAGCGCCGCGAAATCGGAATACCGGTTCGAGACGAACGCGTCTCGCGGATCGGCCCGCTCCGGGATGGCCGCGATGACGTGGCCTGCCCGCAACTCCACAGGGACGTCTTTCATCGAATGCACAGCGATGTCGGCGTGACCGCGCGCCAGCGCTTCTTCGAGCTCTTTCACGAAAAGACCTTTGCCGCCGATCGTTGCGAGCGAGGTGCCCAGCTTGCGATCGCCTTCGGTCGTCATGCCGAGAACGCGGATTTCGATGTCCGGATACAGCTCGGCGATCCGCGCTTCGACGAAGCGCGCCTGCCACATTGCAAGTGCGGATTCGCGCGTCGCAATGACGAGTGTGCGGGGCAAAACTGCGGCGCTACGGCTGGCCATCGGGAGGAGAGGAGGCGGGACTTGTTACGCCTGTAATTTTACCATGCACGAAAAAGGCGACTTCGCAGGCTAGGGCTTCGAGAGCTCGCGCACGACATGGTTCTGGCGCCGGCTTACGGGAATCTTCTCGTCGCAGCCGCTGAGCACCGCAACCCAGTGCGTTTCACCTTCAGACCCGGCCCGTTCGAAGCCGCGCACCGCGGTGCGTGCAATGAGGCAATTGCGGTGAACGCGAACGAATCGCTCCGGATAATCCTGTTCGAGGCGCGCGAGTGTATCTTCGATCAGGTATTCGCGTTGCGCGGTGCGGACCGTGACGTACTTCAGCTCGGCTTTCAGATAGATCACGTCATCGATCGGCACGAGATGGATGCGGCCGCGCTCCTGCGCGGACAGAAACGCAGGCGGGCGATTGCTCGCACTGCGCAGCGCATCGATCCCCGGCGCACGCGCGGAACGCGCACGCAGCAGCGCGTCCTTCAGGCGCGCGGCTCTGATGGGCTTCAGCAGGTAATCGATCGCGTGCACTTCGAATGCACGGATGGCGTAGACGTCATATGCCGTCGTGAAGATCACCGAGGGCGGCTGCGGCAGCTTCTGCAGGTGTTGCGCAAGCTCGATGCCGTCGATCTCCGGCATACGGATGTCGAGCAGCACGACATCTACCGGGGTGGCTGCGATGAGATCGAGTGCTTCGCGTCCATTGCCGGCCTCACCGACGATTTCGTGCGCGATCTCGCCCGCGCAGTCCGACAGGAGGTCCTTCAGGCGCGCGCGGGCCGGCGCTTCGTCATCCACGATAAGCAGGCGTAATGGTTCCGTCGTCATGCCGTCGCCTTCACGTATGGAAGCACGATGTGAACCTGATACACATTCTCTCGAATGCGTGTTTCGAGGCTCGCCTCGGCGTCGAAATGAAGTTGCAGGCGTTCCCGGATGTTGTCGATCGCCATCTTGTTGCCGGAGTGGTGCGTCGAGCGTTCCTCGAATGGATTGCGCAACACGGCATGTACCCGATTGCGCGAGGTGTAGATGTCGATGCTGATCTCTCCCGGTTCGACGCGCGGCTCGATGCCATGATAGACGGCATTCTCGATCAGCGGCTGCAGCACGAGCGGCGGCATGAGCGCGTCCGGCGGCATCTTGTCGATATGCCACGCTACTCGGAGCCGATCGCCCAGCCGGAGTTGCTCGAGCTCGAGATACTGGCGGCACAGCTCGATTTCACGCGAGATGGGCGAGAGCTCGCGATTGTCGCCCATGACGACGCGAAAGAGCTCCGCGAGATCCTCGAGTACCGCTTCCGCACGCCTCGGATCCTGGCGAATGAGCGAAAGAACGGCGTTGATGCTGTTGTACAGGAAATGCGGACGTATGCGCGCCTGTAACGCCTGGAGCCGCGCCTCCGAAAGCGCCGGAGATAACGCGCGTCCGTGCAGATGGAAGTAGGTCAGCAGCAGGACGAGCGTGAGCACGGTGAGCAGAATCGAACGCTGCAGGCGCGCGACGAGGTCATCGTCCGGTGGTTCGATGGCCAACACGACGCACGCTGTGATCGCTACGGCAAGAACGACGACCACCGTCACTCCGACGGAATACGTGAGACGATGGACGAAGTCGTTCAATGCGCCGAGCGCGAGCAGCGTCGCGATCAGCACCGGCTGCACGATCACCGAGATTTCGAGCAGCGCACTTCCGGACGAATAGAGGGTCGAAGCTCGCACGATCGCAGCGCTTACCGCCAACACATTCACGATCACGAGAATGCGCAGGATAATGCCCAGGTTCCTGAAGTTGGGCAGGGCGCTCGTGTGGGCGTTTTGATTTATACTGGGCACTCGCGAACGTTCAATCGAACACGAACTCACGCTTCCCGGCGCGTTCGGACTTACGTCGAACTGAAGCCTGTGTGGCGCCTGCGTCGCCTGCCTCGGACACCGCGCCGCTTCGATTCTACAGGGCTCATGGAATCTCCGAACAAGTGCCGCCTGGAGCACGCTCCGTATTCGGAAATCCTTCATGCCTGCCAGTGACAAGTCATCGCCGCGGCTGTGGTCCGGGCGTTTCGATGAGCCCGTCAGCGATCTCGTAAAACGCTTCACCGCGTCGGTGTCTTTCGATCAGCGGCTCGCGGCCTTCGACATCGAAGGTTCGCTCGCGCATGCACGCATGCTGCACGCATGCGGCATTCTCTCCGAGGACGACCTCCGATCAATCGAGAGAGGACTGGGAGAGATCCGGCAGGAAATCGAAAGCGGCGCCTTCGAGTGGTCGGTCGATCTCGAAGACGTGCATCTCAATATCGAGCGCCGACTGACGGATCTCGTCGGCGATGCCGGAAAGCGGCTGCACACCGCGCGCTCGCGCAACGACCAGGTCGCGACGGACATTCGCCTGTACGTCCGCGCCGCGATCGACGATATCCGATCGCTCATCCGCCGTCTGCAACGGGCGCTGCTCGATCTCGCCGGGAAGCACACCGAAACGATCATGCCCGGCTTCACGCATCTCCAGGTCGCGCAGCCGGTCTCGTTCGCGCATCATCTGCTCGCGTACTTCGAGATGCTTGCCCGGGACGCGGAACGCTTCGCGGACTGCCGCAGACGCGTGAACCGCCTGCCGCTCGGCGCGGCGGCGCTCGCGGGAACATCGTTTCCGATCGACCGGTCGCGAGTCGCACGCGAACTCGGCTTCGACGGCCTCGCCGAGAACTCGCTCGACGCTGTATCGGATCGCGACTTCGCGATCGAGTTCTGTGCGTGCGCAGCGCTGCTGATGACGCATCTGTCGCGCTTCTGCGAAGAGCTCATTCTGTGGATGAGTCCGCGCTTCGGTTTCATCGATCTCGCCGACCGCTTCTGCACCGGCTCCTCGATCATGCCGCAGAAAAAAAACCCCGACGTGCCCGAGCTGGTACGCGGGAAGACAGGCCGCGTGAACGGACATCTCGTGGCGCTCCTCACGCTCATGAAAGCGCAGCCGCTCGCCTACAACAAGGATAACCAGGAAGACAAGGAGCCGCTCTTCGACACGATCGATACCGTGACGGCGAGTCTCGCCGTTTTCGCGGAGATGGTGGGCGGAATCGAAGTCAAAGCGGAGGCGATGCGGGAAGCCGCGCGCCAGGGCTACGCGACGGCGACGGATCTGGCGGACTATCTGGTGCGCAAGGGGCTGCCGTTCCGTGAAGCGCACGAAGCTGTCGCACAGGCCGTGCGCCACGCCGAGGCCACGGGGAAGGATCTGTCGGAGCTACCCCTCGACGAGCTCAAGCGCTACTCGCCGCTCATCGAATCGGACGTGTTCGACGCGCTGACCTTGGAAGGCTCGCTCGCAGCGCGCCGACACGTCGGCGGCACTGCACCTGCGCAGGTGAGGGCGGCCCTGGCAAAGGCGCGCCAGTCGATCGAATAGCGCGTCTCGAAGCACGGACAACCGCGGCCATTCGCCCCCTTCGACAGGCCAGGACAGGCTTCGAGACGGTCTCCGCCGGCCTCAGGGGGAACGGTGATGGCGCGAACGTACGGTTCGCGACATTAGCCGTTGAAAAAGATGTCGCGGTAAGCGGCGTAGATGGAGGCCAGCAGAACGGGCGCAAGCACGAGCCAGCCCAGGCCGAACGGGATAGCCGCGATCATGCCGAGCACGAGCAATATCACCCCGTAGATCAGGAATGGCACGATGTTGCGCAGGCAGCCCTTGAAGCTTTGCGTAATCGCGACAATCGCAGTCTGGTTTTGCAGCATGACGACGGCGGGTGCAAACCACAAAGCCATATTCACCGGTATTACAAGCGCCAGGACGATCAGAAACCCGAGCAGCGTGCTCGCGCCGAAAACGGGTGCGCCGATGAACGGGTTCGTCTTGGCAGCCATGAAGCTGCCGAATCCGATCAGAGTGAAGGCCGGCAGCATGATCAGAGCCGTCAGCACGAACCCGATGAGTCCGACCAGCATCAACTGGGCCGTGTTCTTGCGAAAGCCCGCGAACAAATGGGCGAGCTCGAGCTCGCCGCCACGCTCGATCGACTGACAACCGGTCATCAACCCACCGACCAGAACGGGGACAAGCAACGTTGACGCGATCCATCCGATCAGCGGTACCATGCGGACGACCATCACGATGGCGAAAAAGATGACGGTCAGCAGTATCCACAGCGCTATGCTGCGCGTGAAATAACGAAAGCCCTCGACGATCCATTCCCAGCCGCGGCCTGGATCGCGCGCCCGGCCGCCCTCGATGAAACCCGGTTGGGTGGTTGCGTTAACGTCGGAAACTGTCGCGGCGGCGAGCTCTGCGGATGGATCGTCCTGAATGGCCATGAGCCTCCTTTTCGGATTGATGCTATTGGAATCAAATCGCGATGGCAAACTCGTACACACTACATTAGAACCACCGCATCGACTTAACCATGCCCGGTTTTGAAGCTGGCGGAGTCGCGGTCCTAACCTGGATCGTGCTTGTCATGATCGGCGCCGGTTTCGTTCAGGGCGCGCTCGGCATCGGCTTCCCCATGGTCGCAACGCCGCTGATCGCGCTCATCGCAGACCTGCGCACGGCCGTGATCATGGTGCTCCTGCCCTGTATAGCGACGGTGGTCGTCAGTCTTGTCCGCGGCGCGTCATTGCGATCGGCCGTTTCACAATTCTGGATGATGCCGATCTACAGCCTCATCGGCGCCGCAATCGGCACGCGCATCTTTGTCGCATTTCCGCAATTTCCATACGCGCTGCTCATTGCCGCGCTGATCTTCTGTTATCTCAACCTCGATTGGCTCGGCCGCACGGAATGGCCCCTGGTGAAGCGGCATCGATACCTCTTCGCGCCCGTCTTCGGCGTGCTCGGCGGATTGTCCGAAGGCACGGCGAACGTCGCGGCGCCGCCGCTGATCGTGTATTACCTCGCGCTGAGCCTTCAGCCGACGACGCTCGTACAGGCGCTGAACATCTGTTTTCTCACGGGTAAATCCACGCAGTTCGCAACGCTGACCATCGCCGGCGGCGTCACCGCGGCACAATGGGCATTCACACTGCCATTTGCAGCGATTGCTGCGGGCGGAGCGCTATACGGCGTGCGCGTGCGCAACCGCATCGAGGCGGCAACATATCGGCGGTGGCTCGTGCGCGCGCTACTGGCGATTGCGCTCGTGCTGTGCGTTCAGTATGCGTATCGACATTGGGCGGGCGCATAAAGCAAAACGGCCGGAGTAACCGGCCGTCTGCGCTTGCCGCCGATCGAGGCGGGTCGATCAGCCCTGAAGAACCTTCTGCAGCTCGCCGCTCTGATACATCTCCATCATGATGTCCGAGCCGCCGACGAATTCACCGTTTACGTAGAGTTGCGGAACCGTGGGCCAGTTCGCGTATTCCTTGATGCCTTGGCGGATGTCCGCGTCTTCGAGCACGTTCACCGTAAAGAATTCATCCACGCCGCAGGCGCGAAGAATGTTGCAGGCATTCGCCGAAAATCCGCATTGAGGAAAATCGGGCGAGCCTTTCATGTAAAGCACAACCTTGTTCCGAGTCACCTGGTCCTTGATATCGTCCTGAATCGCCATGGCTAATCCCATTACCTGAGTGCAGTGGTCGGGTATTTTAATCGTGCGTGGCCGGACGCGTCAACCGCCCCCCGGTCACACGCTCGATGCCGGCCAGGTCCGTCGCGGAGAAGACCCCTCCCAAGCCGTACTGGCGCATCAGCGCACGCACGCGCTCGGCCTGATTGTAGCCGTGCTCGGTCAGGAGCCACCCGTTCGCTGCGAGATGTCGTGGCGCGCCTTCGACGACACGCCGGATCGCGGCCAGCCCGTCTGCACCTGCTTCCAGCGCAAGACGTGGCTCGAACCGCAGATCACCCTCCAGCAGGTGGCGATCACTCACGGCGACGTAAGGCGGATTCGCGACGATCAGGTCGAAGCGTGCACCCGCCACCGCGGAATACCAGTCACTCGACACGAAACGAAGGTTCGCCGCCCCGAGCGCCCGCGCATTTTCGTGCGCGACTGCGATGGCCTCGCGCGAGCGATCCGCGGCCGTTACCGCCGCTTGCGGCCGCGCCAGCGCGACGCTGATCGCGATGCAGCCGCTGCCCGTCCCGAGATCGAGCACCGAGGCCTGGCGCGCGGCGGGCAGCCGGTCCAGGGCAAGCTCCACGACGAGCTCGGTTTCGGGACGCGGGATCAGAACGGCGGGCGAGACCCGAAAGCGCCGCCCGAAGAACTCGCGCGATCCGGTGAGGTACGCGACCGGTTCACCTTGAACACGGCGCTCGACCAGCCGCTCGAAGGCGCTCGCTTCTTCCGGTTTCAGCGGCACGTCTGAATGCGTGATGAGGTAGGCCGCGTCACGGCTGAGAACGTGGCCGAGCAGCACGCGCGCATCGACGCGGTCGATACACGCTTCCGCGGATTTCAGAGCCGCGACGAGAGTGGGCGCAGCGCCCATCCGCGAAAGATCAGCTTCTGACGCCGAGCTCGAGCGGATTGTCTTCTCCGAGCTGCGCAAGCTGTTCCGCCTGGTGCTCCGCGATGAGCGCATCTGTAAGCTCGAAGAGATCGCCGTCCATGATCGCCGCTATCTTGTAGAGCGTCAGGTTGATCCGGTGGTCCGTTACGCGCCCCTGGGGGAAGTTGTAGGTGCGGATACGCTCGGAGCGATCACCGGTGCCGACGAGGGACTTGCGCGTCGCGGCGCGCTTGCTCTGCTGCTCGCGCACCTGCTTGTCCTTGATGCGCGCGGCGAGTACCGCCATCGCGCGTGCCTTGTTCTTGTGCTGCGAGCGGTCGTCCTGGCACTCGACGACGATGCCGGTCGGCAGGTGCGTGATACGCACCGCGGAGTCTGTCTTGTTCACGTGCTGCCCGCCGGCGCCGGACGACCTGAACGTGTCGATCTTCAGCTCCGCCGGGTTCAACACGACGTCCTGCACTTCGTCCACTTCGGGCAGCACGGCGACGGTGCAGGCGGACGTGTGAATCCGGCCCTGTGTCTCGGTATCCGGCACGCGTTGCACGCGATGCGCACCGGACTCGAATTTGAGCCGCGAATACGCTCCGTGACCCGTGATCTTCGCGATGATCTCGCGATATCCGCCGAGGTCCGACGCGCTCTGGGAAATGACTTCCACGTGCCAGCGGTTGCGCTCCGCGAAGCGCGAGTACATGCGAAAGAGATCCGCCGAAAACAGCGCCGACTCTTCGCCGCCCGTGCCCGCCCGGATCTCGAGGAAGATGTTGCGCTCGTCGTTCGGGATCTTTCGGCAGGAGCTGCTTCTGAAGCTCGGCTTCGAGCGCCGTGAGACGCTCGCGTGTTTCGCGGATCTCGCCTTCGGCGAACTCGCGCGAGTCGGGGTCCTGCATCATTTCTTCGGCCGTGTGCAGATCGTCCTCGGCCGTCTGATACGCCTTGTAGAGATCGACGACGGGCGAAATCTCGGCATGCTCGCGCGAGAGCTTGCGATAGTTGTCGATGTCGCTCGTCACGTCCGCAGAGGCGAGGAGCGCATTCAATTCGTCCACGCGCAACCTGAGCTGCCCGAGTCTTGCTGCGATGCTGGATTTCATTCCGGCCGATTGATGTTGTAGAGGCGCGACAGCGTGGCCAGTAGGGCGTCCCGCTCTTCTTCGCTCGCGTGATTGAGGGCGTGGGTGGGTGCGTGGAGGAGCTTGTTCATGAGCCCGCGCGAGAGCTCTTCCAGCACGCGCTGCGCGTCCTCGCCTTTGGCAAGACGCCGCTCCGCACGCTCCAGTTCGTGCCGGCGCGAGCGGTCCGCCGCGTCGCGGATCGCGCGAATAGCCGGCACAACGTCGCGGTTTCCGAGCCAGTGCATGAAGTCCGTGACATGATTTTCGATGATGACCTCGGCCTGCGCGACCGCGTTCTGACGCAGGACAAGTCCTTCACGCGCAATCTTCCCGAGGTCGTCCACGGTGTAGAGAAACGCGTCGTCGAGCGTTGCCACCTCGGCCTCGATGTCGCGCGGCACCGCGAGATCGAACATGAGCATCGGCCGATGCTTGCGTGCCTTCAATGCGCTTTCCACCAGGCCCTTGCCGATGAGCGGCAGCGGCGATGCGGTCGAGCACACGACGATGTCCTGCAGCGCAAGCTGCGCCGGCAGGTCGTTCAGCGATATGACCCGCCCGAGGAAACGTTCGGCCAGTTGGTGAGCACGTGCTTCGGTGCGATTGGCGAACGTGATGTGCTTCGGATGCTGGGCGGCGAAGTGCGCTGCGCACAACTCGATCATCTCGCCGGCGCCGACGAAAAGCACGTTCTGTCCCGCGACTGAGGGATAGATGCGCCCGGCGAGCTGGACAGCGGCGGCGGCCATCGAGACCGTGCTCGTGCCGATTTCGGTCTCGGTACGGACCGTCTTGGCGACCGAGAACGTTTTCTGGAAGAGCTTGTTGAGAACGAGGCCCAGGGTGCCCGCAGCTTCTGCGGTACGCACGGCCTCCTTGAACTGACCGAGTATCTGCGGCTCGCCGAGCACCATCGAGTCGAGTCCGCTCGCCACGCGGAACGCGTGCTTCACGGCCTGCTCGCGTGGAAGATGGTAGAGGTAAGGCTCCAGCTGCTGCGGCTTCATGCGGTGGTAGCCGGCGAGCCAGCCCACGGCCTGCGTCGGGTCGTCGGTGTTGCAGTAGATTTCAGTGCGATTGCACGTCGAAATAATCGCGGCCTCGTTCACGCGCCGGCGGTCCACGAGGTCGTGCAATGCCTGGATCAGGCGTTCAGCATGAAACACCACCCGCTCGCGCACATCGAGCGGCGCCGTCTGGTGGTTCAGACCGAAAGTGAAGAGTTGCATTGGCGAGCCGCGGCCTCCAGCGGCAAACCTCCGAGTGCCCACGAAAACACGCGCGCATTATACGCGCGGAGCTGCGTAGAACCTCAGAAGCGTCGATCTTTTAAGTACTTAGCTCACCACGAAAACGGGACAGAACGGTTTCAGGTGCCGGCCTTGTCGCGCCGGAAGAGCGTGTCGAGTTTCTGCTCGTACGCGTGATAGTCGAGGTAGTCGTACAGGTCATCGCGCGTCTGCATGAGGTCGACGACGTTCTTCTGGTGGCCGTCCCGGCGCAGCGCCTCGAACACCCTGAGCATCGCCGCATTGCCGGCGCGCCACGCGGACAGCGGATAGAGAGCCATCGCGACATTCGCCTGCGCCAGTTCCTGCGTCGTAAAGAGCGGCGTTTTTCCAAACTCGGTGATGTTCGCAAGGATTGGCACCTGCACCGCATCGGCGAACTTCTTGTACATGTCGAGCTCGGTGATCGCTTCCGGGAAAATCATGTCGGCGCCCGCCTCGACGCAGGCACACGCGCGCTCGACGGCGGCCTCCACGCCTTCGACCGCAAGCGCGTCGGTGCGCGCCATCACGACGAAGTTCGAATCGGTTTTCGCGTCCACTGCCGCCTTGATGCGATCGACCATTTCATCCTTGCCGACGATCTCCTTGTTCGGACGATGCCCACATCGCTTCTGCTGAACCTGGTCCTCGATGTGCATCGCGGCCGCGCCGAACTTGATCAGCGATTTCACGGTGCGAGCGATGTTGAATGCGCCGCCCCAGCCGGTATCCACGTCGACGAGCAGCGGCAGGCTGCACACGTCAGTGATCCTGCGGATATCGGTGAGTACGTCGTCGAGCGTACTGATGCCGAGATCGGGCAGGCCGAGGGAACCGGCGGCAACCCCCCCACCCGAAAGATAAATCGAGCGAAAACCGACTCGCTGCGCGAGGCGCGCGGCGTAGGCGTTGATCGTCCCGACGATCTGCAGCGGTTTTTCCTGCGCAACCGCCTTTCGAAAGAGCGCCCCGGGGGAACTCAGCTCCGTTTGCACTCGCGTCGTGTCGTTCATGGAAAATACTCCTCAGATTGTGCCGGGGTTACGTCTCTACGCCTGCACGGTCGCCTGCGCTATTGTCCGCTATCCGGACTGGATACTCCAGATGCCATACCGCGCGTACGCGATCGACACCCCGCGTCTCGGGCCGTTCTTCCACTGACTCCCGGCGAATGGCATAATCGGCACGCAGCTTTCACGATCCGGACTTCAACCACCGCTTAAATCAGATGCCGAGAAAATCTTCGACCGAAGAGGCGTCCCGCCTCTCCGGCACCCAGAGCATTGAACGCGCGCTGCTCCTCATGCGCGAAATCGCCGCCCACAACCGCACGGGCTCGCGCCTTCTCGATCTCGCGAACCGCACGGGCCTGCAACGGCCGACCGTGCACCGCATGCTGAAGTGTCTCAGCTTCGAGAACATGGTCCAGCAGGACCCCGATTCCCACCGCTACTATCTGGGTCCCATGGTGTTCGAGCTGGGACTCACGGCAGCGCCGCGCTACAGCCTGCGCGAGATTTGTCACCCGGCGATGGCTCGCATCGCAGAGGCGACCGGTGACACCGTATTCCTCACGCAACGCAGCGGCCTCGACGCCGTATGCCTCGATCGTCAGGAAGGCACGTTTCCGATCAAGACGTTTACGCTGGAAATCGGTATGCGGCGCCCGCTCGGCGTGGGCACGGGCAGCCTCGCGATTCTATCCGCCCTGTCGGAGGAGGAAGTGAAGCACGTCGTCGCGAGCAACACGGCGCGCCTGCCCGAATACGGGCTGACGCCAACGAGCCTGGTCGCTCAGGTGAAACGCGCGCAGAAGCTCGGCTACGCCGTACGCGAGATGCCCAGTCTCGCGGGCGTGCGTTCGATCGGTCACGCGCTGCACAACCAGAGCGGCGTCCCGTTCGCGGCGCTCTCCATATCCGCGATCTCCAGCCGCATGAACGAGAAACGCGTAGGCGAGCTTGCGACGCTGCTCCGGAACGAGGCGCGACTCGTCGAGAAACAGCTTTCCGCAACGGGGGATCGGAGGTAGAACACGCATGGGACAACCAACCCGTTCCGGTGAGCGGGGGCTGCGGAGCAGCGGGCGCGCTGTCGCCTGGAGGAGGGGCCCCATTTGTGGGGATCCGACGGCAGAGGCGCGCATAAGCACGCGGTCCGGACCGCGCGCCTCAGCACGCTTCCGGGTCGCACCTACCGCCATGCGGCAGGCACTGCTCCGCCGTCCGCGTGCTCCCGCGAACGAATCATGCAAGCACCCGTTAGCACTCACGTCCTCCAATACGAGGGCTGCGGAGACGGACATCGACCCGGCGGTGCTCAGTCTGCCGAGGCGTCGGGCATGGCCATGAGTACTTTGACCGAACGCTTCATCGACGCCCTCATGGCGATCGACTTCGACACGCTCCCGCCGGCTGCCATCGACGTCGCCAAGCACGTGACGCTCGACGGTCTCGCGGTAATGCTCGCCGGTGCAACCGAGCCGCTCGGCGTCGGGCGCATTTCGATCGAATACGTGCGTCTCATGGGCGGCACGCCGCAGGCGAGCGTCATCGCCGGCGGCTTCAAGACCTCCATCACGAATGCCGCGTACGCGAACGGCACGATGGGTCACGCGCTCGACTTCGACAATACGTGGTACCCGCTCAACCACCCGACTTCTCCGACGTTGCCCGCGATACTGGCGATTGCGGAAGATCGGGGGATCCCGGGCCGACAGGTGATCGAAGCGATCGCCGTCGCGTTCGAAGTGCAGGGTCGGCTCCGCATGGCCGCGACCGGAATGGAGACGGGCTCGGGATTTCACAAGCCGGGCATGACCGGCACGTTCGGCGCGACCGCAGCGGCCGGACGGCTGCTCGGGCTCACGCGCGACCAGATGCTGATGGCGTTCGGGCTCGCCGGTTCGCGCGCCGGCAGCATCTCGATCAACACCGGCACGATGACGAAGTCGTCCCACTCGGGTCACGCCGCGCGCATGGGCGTCGAATGCGCGGTGCTCACGAAGCTCGGCTGGACCGCGAGCCGTGAACTGTTCGAGCCCAAGGGTTTCTTCGACACCTTCTTCGGTGGTCGCGGCGAGCCGGAGCTGCTGGTCGAAGGCTTCGCCCGGCCGCTGCGCATGGTCGATCCCGGTGTCGGCTTCAAGAAGCATCCCAGCAACTACTTCACTCACCGTCCGATCGACGCGGCACTTGCATTGCGCGATGAGATGAAGCTCGATCCGGCGCAAATCGAAAGCGTCGAAGTCGTTTTCCCGCGCTTCGAATACGTGAACCGGCCGCTCCCCGAGACGGGCCTGGACGGCAAATTCAGCGTGCAGTACACCACCACGGTCGCGCTGCTCGACGGCGAAATCACAGTCGACTCGTTCACGAACGAGCGGCGCTTCGCGAAGGACGTGGCCTCACTGCTGCCCCGGGTCAAGCTGACGATCGATGATTCCATTCCGGGCGATTTCGATCGCATGCACACGATCGTCACCGTGCGCTTGAAGGATGGCAGGTCGAAGTCGAAACGTGTCGAGAAGCTCTCGGGCTGGATTGGCCAGCCGCTCACCCGCGAACAGCGCATGAAGAAGTTCTACTCCTGCGCGCGGCGCGTGCTCGACACGGCAGCCGCCGATCGCGTGGTGGAACTGGTGGAGAATCTCGACGCGCTCGGCGACGTGCGCGAAGTCATGGAGATCGTGTGCACTCGCGCGCGTGATCAGTGACCGGTAAGTTCCGTCACCCGTGACGTCTTACGGTCATGCCTCTCCTGTCTCTGACGTCAAGGTGAAGCAAAGGACAAACGATGGCCGCACCCTCAGATTCGAACCGCCCATGGCATCAGCCCGGCAAATGGCTGGTCAACTCCGCCTACTGGGACGAAGAAGCGCAGGCGGCGCGGCCGCAGGCTCGACGCAGCGTCCGCTTCATCGATTGCACCGTGAGCGAAGGCGACGACTGCGTGGGTCATCAGCTCAACTGGAACACGCGGCTCGGCGTGATCGAACGGCTCGACGCGGCCGGCGTGGGCGAGATCACGATGCCGAGTCATATCACGTTCAGCGAAGAACGCGATCTCGTGAAGGCGTGCCGCCGCATCGGCATCAAGACACCGCTTGTCGCGAAGGGTCCCGGCGTGCGTGCGCCGCTCAAGGGTGACTGGAAAGGCTACGTCGACCGCCACGTCGATCTCGGCACGGAAGTGATCAGTCCGATATTCAAGTGGAGCTATAACGATACGACTTCCGACTTCACGGCGGGCCTGACCAAGGACGCGGTGGTGGAGGCAATCGGCGAAAGCATCAGTTACATGAAGCGCCAGCAGGTGCGAGTCGTGCCGTGGATGGAGGACTGCATGCGCTCGCCGGTCGAGACCGCGTGCCTGTTTTTCAAGGCGATGGCGGACGCCGGTGCCGACGGCGTGTATGTCGTCGACAGCCGCGGCAACAGCACCCCGCTCGCCACGCGCGTTTTTATCAGCCGCATCCGCAAGGCGGTCGGCGACAAATGCGACGTCTACATTCAGCACCACAACGATCTCGGTGTCGCGACCGCAAATGCGATGGCCGCGGCTGAAGGTGGCGCCAATTGGATCGATGCGTCGGTAATCGGCATCGGCGATCGCGGCGGCTGCGTCGCACTCGAGGAAGCAGCGGCGCTGTTCGAAATGTATGGCATCGAAACCGGCGTGAAGCTCGATCGCCTGTACGACCTCTGCCGCTACGTGCAGGACGCGTACGGCATAGCGCTCCCGCCATGGAAGCCGATCGTCGGTGCAAACTGGAACAAGGAGGAAGGCGTCGGGCACCTCGACGGCACGGTGACCGCCGAGGCCACGATCGGCATCGCGCCGCAGGTCGTCGGCCGCGAGTTCGAGGCGGTGATCGGCGGCAAGATCCTGTTCGGGCGCGAACGCAGCAGCGCGCACACCGACGACCCCGTGTTCCTGCGCGAGCTCATTGCCAAGTGGGACTTCAAACCGTCGGAAGACCAGTTCCAGACCGTGCTCTTCCGTGCGCGCGCCGCTGTTGCGACCAACTATGGCCGGCACTACCTGACCTTCGACGAGTTCCGCGCGATCTGTGAAGGCGTGATGCTCGCGGGGTACGAAGAACGAAACCGATAGCTCGTCACGGCGCGCGCACGTCGCAAAGGGCAACGAGGAGGAAGCAGGTGATCACGATGCGCGCGTTCGCGCTCTGCACGAGTGTCCTGACTGTGACCGTCGTACTCGCGCCTGCACACGCAGCGGACACGCGTTATCCGTCCCGTCCCATCCGCTTCATCATGCCGTACCCGGTTGGAGGCACGATCGACATGTCGGGGCGTCTGCTCGCGCAGCAAGTCGCCGAGCATCTCGGCCAGCAGGTCGTCGTCGATAACCGCACCGGTGCCGGCGGCACACTCGGCACCGAGCTCGGCGCGAAGGCGCCGCCGGACGGCTACACGATCGTGATGGGCGGCACTGGCACGCTCGCGATCAGTCCGCGCCTGGGACGACCCCTGGGCTACGATCCCCTCACCGACTTCGCGCCGATCACATTGATCGCAACGACGCCCTACGTGCTGGTCGCACATCCTTCCGTGCCGGCAAAAACAGTACGCGAGCTGATCGATCTCGCCAAAGCACAGCCGGGCAAGCTCAACTACGCCTCGGGCGGCAGTGGCAGCGCGCCCCATCTCGTGGGCGAGATGTTTCGTTCGCGCGCCGGTATCAACGTCGTGCACATCCCGTACAAAGGCAGCACGCCCGCGAAGATCGATCTCGTCGCGGGCCGTGTGCAACTGTTCTTCACCGGAATTCCGCCCGTCGCTTCGGAAATCAAGAACGGAACGCTGCGCGCGCTCGGCGTGACGAGCGCCAGGCGCACGCCGAGCCTCACCGAGGTTCCGACGATTGCGGAATCGGGTGTGAAAGGCTTCGATGTGAGCCCGTGGTTCGGCGTACTTGCGCCGGCAAAGACATCGCCGGTCATCGTAGCGAGGCTCAATGAAGAGATGGTGAAAGTTCTGCGCGACGGCGGTCTGCGCGAACGTCTCGTGCGCGAGGGCGTGGATGTCGTCGGCAACTCGCCCGCACAGTTCAGTGCGTTTCTGCGCAAGGAACTCGATCAGTGGGCGCAGGCGGTGAGGGAATCCGGCGCCAAGGTGGAATAGCGTCGCGCGTGCTTCGGCTGTCGGTCCATTGAGGCATAATGGTGGGGACCTCTGAATAAGTCCCACGTGGAGCGCGTTAGGCCCACAACGTGATGGATGCAAGAAGCGCGACGAAGCTGATATCGAGAATATCAGCAAGGAGCGCGACGCGGCAGACGCGCGTTTTGGGCCTAACCCTTCGGGACGGGGCGATCTGGGCGCATTTCGTTGTCGCAACCCCTCGCAATATTCGCGATATTGTTTCGGGCCTGCTCCTAGAACTGCATCCCACATCGACTCCGTCGCGCCCGCGCAGGGCTTATTCAGAGGTCCCAGCTGCCGGTAACGACTCGCAACCCTTCAGGAGATCCAGCATGCAAGTTCTCAAGCGCGCCGCGCGGGCCCTCGGCCTGTTGCTGTTCGTTGGCGCATTCAGTGGCTCTGTTCTCGCGCAAACGGCCGCGCCCGCCAAGCAGGAGTTCACGCCCTCCGTCGGTCAGGAAGGCAAGGATGTGATCTGGGTGCCAACGCCGCAGTCGCTGGTCGAACGCATGCTGCAGATGGCGAAGGTGACGTCGAACGATTACGTCATCGATCTCGGCTCCGGCGACGGCCGCACGGTGATCACGGCCGCCAAGAAGTTCGGTGCGCACGCGCTCGGCGTCGAATTCAACCCGGACATGGTCGAACTCTCGAAACGCAACGCGCAGAAGGAAGGTGTCTCGGACAAGGCGCAGTTCATGAAAGCGGACATTTTCGAGACCGACATCAGCAAGGCAACGGTGATCACGCTCTACCTGCTGCCGTCTCTGAACGTGAAGCTGCGCCCGACGATCCTTAACCTGAAACCCGGCACGCGTGTGGTATCGCATGCGTTCACGATGGATGACTGGTCGCCCGATCAGGTCGACTCCTCGGAGGGGCGAACTGCCTACATGTGGATCGTGCCGGCGAAGGTGGCGGGTACGTGGAGAATCGAAACGGCCGGCGGCAAGGCGCAAGCGCTCGAGGCGACCCTGACGCAGCAGTATCAGAACGTCTCCGGCTCCGTGAAGACCGGCGCGAAGCAGGGACAGGTTTCGAACGGCAAGCTGCGCGGGGAGACCTTTACCTTCTCCGTTGCCGACGACACCAGTGCGAAGCGGGACTTCACGGGCCAGGTCAACGGCAATCGCATCGAAGGAACCGTCAAGGACGGCGAGGGCGGCGGCGACACGAAATTCGTGGCAACACGAGTCGGCGATGCCAAATGAAGAGCGCGGCGGGAGGCGAATGCGCCTCCCACGCCAGAGCCTCAACACACTGAAAGTGGAGATGCAGCATGGCAGCGGCGCGTTCTGACGTAGTCATCATCGGCGGCGGCATCATGGGCGGCGATATCGCCATCGTCTTCGCCGCGAATGGATGGAACGCACACGTGATGAGTCCCTCCGCACGCACACGCGAGGCCCTGCCCGCGCGCGTTCGCGCCGGCCTCGTCAAGCTCGAGGCCGATCCGGCGTGCGAGCGCAACGTGTGCACGTACGCGAAGCTGACAGACATCGACTGGAGCCAGGTCGGCCTCGTGGTGGAGGCGGCGACGGAAGACCTGCCTTTGAAACAACGGATCTTTGCCGAAGTGGAGCAACTCGCCGGAGCCGACGTTCCGCTCGCGAGCAATACATCCAACTTTCCCATCGGCGAGATCGGCAAGAATCTGAAGCATCGCGGCCGATTGTTCGGCATGCATTTCTTCATGCCGGCGCACCTCGTGCCGCTGGTCGAGATCGTGAGCTCCGACGCCACCGACCCCCAGATCGCCCAGAACATGGTCGCCCTCATGGAGCGCCTCGGAAAGGCCCCGATCTGGGTCAAGAAAGACGTGCCCGGCTTCGTCGGAAACCGCCTTCAGCACGCGATGATGCGCGAAGCGCTTTACCTCATCAGTGATGGGATCTGCGATGCCGAAGGCGTGGACCGTGCAGTACGCTACGGCTTCGGTTTTCGCTTCATCGCCTGCGGCCCGATGCTGCAGAAAGAAATGTCCGGCTGGGATACGAACTACTACGTCGGGAGCGCGCTGTACCCCCACCTGTACAAGAACGACGCGCCGCCGCCCATGCTCAAGGAGCTGGTCGATAAAAATCATCTCGGCATGAAGACCAGGCGCGGGTTCTGGGAGTGGGACGACGCGAGCATCGCCCGTGCGAAAGCGCGCATCGAAAAGGCGCTGCAGGCGGGAATGCGAATCCTGAAGCAGGACAAAGACTCCTGAGCGACGGACAGGAAGTTACGGAGGGAAATCTTCGGTTTCCTTCTGTTCCGCAGGCTGGCGAGGCCTGAGCCGGAGGCGAGGGTCAGCCTCCCACTGCGTGACATACGCCGCATCCCCCGCCGGATATCCGAATAGGCTGTCAACGCGTCAGGTGTTCCTTTCGGCTTGCTGGCCGTTATAGGGGCTTGGTACCATCGTGAGCCCGAAGATGTTGCCGGTGATGCAAGCGCGAGATCGGGCTCGATGAGAACCTGCACCCGACGGAAGGAAACGAGCGTGACCACTCAGTCCAGCGAGAGCGAATCGCTCTCTGACGTGCCTGCCTACATAGGAGAACGCAGCCGCCACGCCCTGGAAGCCGGACTCGTGCTGGAACGTCAGGTCCGCAAACCGGGCATGCTCTCGACGTGGTACACCGGGTCTGAAGGCCAGATCCGCTCCGCGCGCCTGCTGCGGGTGCCGGATTCGTTCGTCTTCCCCAGCCGCATCGGCGCTCGCAGGTTGTCCATCCAGGTATTCTGTCCAGCCGCTCCGGGCGCGGAAATGAAATGCACGATCGTCAAGATCGACGCAGACCGCTACCGCGTCGCCATCCTCAACGAAGTGATGCCGGTCGCGTGGCGTTCGCTCGGCTCGAAGCTCGACGTTTACAAGTATTGCGAGTTGAAGGAACGCTCCAACAGCGGCCCGGCCACTGTCTATGTCGGACCGTTCGCGGCGTTACAAGCCGCAGGCATCGCGCCGCCCGAGGCGGAGCGTGATGGCCACTGCGATGGCGACGAGCAGGACTCGTATCCGTGGCATGCGCAGCCGATCGCAAACGGCCGCTGCCGGTTTGTCGTCTACCACGAAGCGGAAGCGAAAGCCCGGGCCCAGGCCGAAGAGCGCGGCCGTTCCAATTTCGGCAATCCGCAGCAGTATCAGGACTGGCTGCTGGAAGTCGTGGCCGCGAGCATCGGGTTGATTCGCCGGCAGCTCCGGGTGAAGACCAAACGACGTTATATCTACACCGTGCCCGAACGCACCATGAAAGAGCTCGAAGGGCACTTTGCGCGCCTGCGCAAGACCATCGCACGTGCGGAAATAGTCGTAGAGAAAGAAGACGTTCGCGCGGAAGAACAGCGCGCGCGTCTGCGCGACGCGGGGCTTACGGCGATGCGCGACCGCGAGTTTCAGCGCTTCCTCTGCAAGGCGATCACGCCACCGCCGGTCAAAAAAAAGCGGCAACGAAGCTGACCTCTCGCCGCACGTCCGCCGGGACGTCGTGTCGAGGCATGGTGATTGCACCCCTTTCGCTTCGAAGGACACGGTAGCGCCAGTCCTTATTCGGGACATTCTCAGTGGCCACACATGCAACCGGCGATTCGTCCGCACCGAAGCATATGAACGGCGAGGATGTCATATCCGATCGCACCGCCTCTCCCGGCGGGGACAGCATTGCCAAATCCGTGCTCACGAAGGAAGAGCTTCAGAATCTTCTTTTCCAGAACATCGGCTTGAGCAAGCGTGAGTGCCGCGATATGGTGAACGCCATTTTCGAAGAGATGCGCGCCGCACTGGAAGCCGGGGAAGCTGTGAAACTCGAAGGTTTCGGTCGTTTTCAGCCCCGGGAGCGGCCAAAGCGCTGGGCGCGCAATCTCAAGAGCGGCGAGAAGATCGCGATCTCGGAGCGGCGCGTGGTCACCTTTCACCCTTCCAAGAAGCTCGTTGCCAGCATCGTTCGGAATCCCCCGCGGCTCACGAAGGCCGGCTGATCCGTTCTGTCCTCCCGCGGAGTAAACGCACCGCGCGTTCGCACTGCCTTGCCCTGACGTGCTGGTAACATCCCGCTCGTGCCGCAAGCCGCGGCGGCGGGTACGCCATTCGACGTCTTCCGGGAGGATCGATGATTACCGAACAGCTCGCACGGTTCGTGACGGAAACGCGCCTGTCCGACATTCCGGGCGAGATGCTGATCCATGCGCAGGATGCCCTGATGGACACGGTCGGTTGCGCGCTCGCCGGCGCCGTCGAGCCGGTCGCGGAAATCGCGTTGACCTGGTTAAACGAACTGGGGGCGCGCCCGCAGGCGACCGTGTGGGGCCAGACCGTCGCGACCTCTCCCGCCGAAGCTGCTTTCGCGAATGGAATCAGTGCACATGCGCTCGATTTCGACGACAGTCTGCCGACGCTGCGCGGCCACCCCAGTGCCACGATGGTGCCGGCTGCGCTGGCCGTTGCGGAAATCGCGGGGTCGTCCGGCGCGGAGGTGCTGGCCGCATACCGTACTGGGGCTCGAAATCGGCGGCAAGCTTGGGCGCGCGATGGGGAACGGCCATTACTTGCGTGGCTGGCACAGCACGGCGACTATCGGCGCGTTCTCCTCGACCGCGGTCGCCGCGCGGTTATGGAAGCTCGACGCGCCGACGTTGCAGACGGCATGGGGTCTCGCAGCATCGCAGATGAGCGGACTCGTGCGTAACTTCGGCACCATGGCGAAACCGTTCCACGCCGGCAACGCCGCGCGTATTTCGGTGCTGTCAGCCTGGATGGCCCGTCAGGGCTTCACGGCCGATACGACGATATTCGACGGCGAGCGCAGCGTGCTCAGCACTTATCGGGGCGACGACGGTGCACCTCTCGAAGAGCTCGTCACACAACTCGGTCGCCCGTGGGAAGTGGAGCAGCCGGGCGTCTATGTGAAACGCTGGCCCTGCTGCTACTGCAATCACCGGCCGATCGGCGGAATGCTCCAGCTCATCAAGCAGCACGGCATCAAGCCCGAAGAAGTAACGTCCATTGCAATCGGTTTCCCGCCCGGCGCGGACAACGCCCTCGTCAGCACGAATCCCAATACCGGACTCGAAGGCAAGTTCAGCATCGAGTATGTAGCGGCGGCCCTCATGCTGGATGGGCGGCTCACTCTGGAAACATTCACTGACGCGATGGTGCAACGGCCGGCGGTGCGCGCCATGATGGCGAAAACCCGTCGTTATCGGATCGAGGATACGGGCGTTTACTCCGGCGTCTCGGGTTACAACGACGTCGCGATCGAAACGAAACGAGGTCGCTTCGAGATGCGCGTCGAGAAAGTTCCCGGCTCGCCCGAGTGGCCGATGACGGCTGAAGACCGTGTCGAGAAATTCATGGACTGCGCGGGCCGGGTGCTCGGTCAACCCGGCGCTGAACGCCTTCTCGAGCTGTTCCAGCGCTGCAACAAGCTCGACGACGCGCGCGAGCTCGTCTGCGCAACCGTCCCGGCCAACACGCGAGCGAAACCCGGAGCGCTCGCCGGAACACGTTAGGCGCGACAGCATGCGGTGACGCGCCGGCCGTCTTCGTGCCGCGCATCCAGTGTCGGCGCTTGCGGTATTGCCGTCTTCATCCACGCGCTTGAGGCGGCGGCAACCCTCCCGGGCCGCTTGTACTTCCATGGGTACAGCATATGCTGAACAAAAAGGCGTAACTCCGCAGGGGAGGCATTTCATGCTTCGGAGTTTCTACCAGTTAGGGGCGGACGAGTCCGGGCCAGGCCGCGGCTGGCGGCGGGTAAATAAGTTCGCTCCACTCATGGCCGTCATCGACCGTGCGCTATACATCTCGGTCGCAGGCTTGGCGCTCTGCCTGATCCTCATCGCGTTCGAGTAGGTGCCTGGACCGGCGTGCTCGGCTCCCTTACCCTAGCGAACGCGGCGAACGAGCCGCCGGCACAGGGGGGAAAGCCATGCGTCATCTGATGCTCGTTGCTGCATTCGCCGGCGCGTGCGCGGCACACGCGGTCGCTGCGGCAACGGCGCAATACCCGATCAAACCGGTGCGGGTGCTTGCCGGCGGCGCAGCAGGCGGTCCCATCGACATTATGTCGCGCGTCGTCTTCCAGAAATTGTCAGAGCAGGTGGGCCAGACGATCGTCATCGACAATCGCGGCGGCGCTGGCGGAACGATCGCGACGCGGCTCGCGGCGCAGTCGAGCCCGGACGGTTACACGCTTCTGTGTAACAGCAGCCAGTTCGTGGTTGCCCCGAGTCTCTACAAGCAGCCCGGCTACGATCCATTTACGGATTTCGCTCCGATCATCAATGCGGGCGTGAGTCCGAATCTGATCTTTGCGCATCCTTCGTTCAATGCGAAAGACCTGCGAGAGCTGATCGCGATCGGCAGGACAAAGCCGCTGTCCTATGGGTCGGCCGGTGCCGGCAGCACACCGCATCTCACCGGAGAGCGACTGCTGAAGCTGATGGCGCAACTGCCGGTCACGCACATTCCCTACAGCAGTGCGGCCCCTGCAATACAGGCCGTAGCGGGTGGACAGGTGCCGATCGGAATCACCGCGATGCCGCCTGCCGTGGAACTCATCAAGGTGGGCAAGCTGCGGGGTATCGCCGTCACGAGCCCGGCCCGCATGCCCTCACTGCCGGACGTGGCCACGGTCGCGGAGTCCGGCTTCCCGGGCTACGAGGATTACACGTGGATCGGCTTTTTCGCTCCGACTGGAACATCGCGCGCCATCGTCAATCAGCTCAACCAGCAGATCGCCGCAGTCCTGCAACTACCCGAGACGCGGAAGCGCCTCGCCGCCGTCGGCTTCGATCCGGTCGACAACACGCCGGAGCAGTTCACCGGCTATATCAAAGTGGAAGTGGCGAAGTGGGCGCAGGTGATAAAGGAGTCGGGCGCGCGAATCGACTGATTGGGTGAGCGGCGCGCCTGTAACCGGCTGTCGCCGCGGAGGCCCGGGGAGAAGGACGATCAAACCGCGCCAGCAGTTCTCATCTGCTGGATATCGTTCGCCGTGTACCCAAGCCACTTCAGCACCTCGTCCGTGTGAGCGCCCGCTTCCGGCGTCGCACTGCGGATCTCCTTCGGAACGCCGGGGAAGTTGAGCGGTGATCCGACGATGCGCGTATCTCCATAGATCGGCGAGTTCACGGGCGCGGCGATGCCGAGGTGCTGCACCTGCGGGTCAGCGAAGACCTTGTCGATCGTGTTGATCGGGCCCGCAGGAATGCCGGCTTCGTCGAACTTCTCGATCCAGTAGGCCGTCGGCTTCTCCTTCAGCACTTCCGACAACGCCGCATTGAAGGCGGGCCGATTGGCAGTTCGTTCGATGAGCTTGCCGAACTGCGGATGCGTCTTCCACTCGGGCTTGCCGCAGATGTCGCACAGCCGTTCATAAAGTCGACCCGAGCTTGCGGCGAGGTTGATGTAGCCATCGCTCGTTGGGAAAACGCTGCTCGGTGTCATCGTCGGATGGTCGTTGCCGGTCTGCTTCGCGACTTCGCCTTTCATGAGAAAGCGCGATGCCTGGAAGTCGAGCAGGAAAATCTGCGTTTCGAGGAGGCTCGTGTGGACCCAGCGCCCCTTGCCGGTGCGCTCGCGTTCGAACAACGCGGTGACCACGCCGAACGCGAGGAGGCTGCCGGCCACCAGATCGTTGACCGGGATGCCGACGCGCACCGGCCCTTGTCCGGGAATACCGGTGACCGACATGAGACCGCCCATGCCCTGGGCGATCTGATCGACGCCGCCTTTCGTGGCATACGGGCCGTCCTGGCCGAAGCCGCTGATGCTGCCGTAGACCAGACGCGGGTTGATCTCTTTCACATCGTCATACGCCACGTGCAGCCGATGCTTCACCTGCGGCCGCATGTTCTCGACGAGCACGTCCGCGCGCTGCACCAGTCGCTCGAAGACCTTATGGCCCGCCTCCGATTTCAGATCGAGCTGAATGGCGCGCTTGTTCCGATGCAGATTCTGGAAATCCGTGCCGTGCCGCCTGCCGACCACATCCTCGCCCGCCGGAACCGGCGGTTCGACGCGGATCACATTCGCCCCCCAGTCCGCCAGATGACGCACGCAGGTCGGACCCGCGCGCGCGAGCGTGAGATCGAGGACGAGGACGTTCGAAAGCGGCAGGTCGACTGACACGAGGCTCTCCTGAGGCGGGGAATTGCGCGGTTGAACTGCCCGATTATGCATCAACCCGGACATGGGCTTGTGCCGCGCCCGCGCGCCGGTCGCCTCGGCATTTCGCTGCTTTCAAGCCGCGGCAGGCGTGAACGGGCAGCTACCGCGCAAGCGCGGCTCAGTGCCCGCTGGAACGCCTGCTCAGCACACAGGTAAGCCGCTCACGCTCCTCGGCGCGCGCAAGCGGCAGATCGAGGACGGACTACTTACCGCCCGCCGCCACAGATTTCAGCGGTTCGATTGTCGCCGACGGACGCTCGCCGGCTGACGCGCCCCTCAACGTGCTGATCTCGCCGGAGATTTCGCCGCCTTCTTCGATGCGGATCCTTGCGTACTTCACGTTGCCGCTGACGCTGCCCGTCGGATGAACGATCAATTGCTGGCGCACCGTCAGCTCGCCATCAAAGCGGCCCCAGATCTCCGCCACATCCATGCTCGCGCTGCCTGACAGGAAGCCACTCTCGGCGATCTCGACTACACGACTGTCGAATTTCGCTTCGATGTGGCCTTCGACGATGACCACGTCGCAGTCGGCCACCTCGACACCCTTCATCTTTATGTTCGGACCGACGACGAGCCTTCCACCCGTCGGCTGCCGGCCGGAAGCGTCGCCATTCCGGATGGGCTCCACCGGCGAGGATGTCTGCGGCTGTGTCAGCGGTCGCGGCGGCGCGCTCGGGAACACATTGGAAGAACGCGGTTCCGTCCGTGGAGCGTCCCCTTTCCTGCCCATCTGGCCGTCGTCATTGAACATGCGCTTCTCCTATGGCTGAACTGCTGCGCGCTGGGAAGTTGCGCGCTCCGAATCGCTTCGCGCGCGAACACGTGCATGGTACGGCAATGTGTCCGTATGCGCTATGGTGTTATCGCGAAAACGCGCGCGCATCGAGCGCGGCACCGCGGGCATCCCGTCGAACACGGCGAATCAGAAACCGCTCTCGCGCACGAATGCGGCAGCCACGCGTTTCGCCAGTTCGGGAGCAACGCGTTTGACTCGCTTCTGATGGTGACGCTCGCCGACATCGTCTGACGAATCTGCGGTTGCTCGCGCAAAGCGATCCCGATACAGCGCGTGCTGGGGCACGGGCTTGTCTCCAGGTTTCGTCGCGATGGCTCCGCCGTGGCGGCTACCCTCCTCCGCTTTGTTCCCCTCCCACGCGCACCAGACGACTCCAGTCGAGCTCCGCCCAGTCGAGCTCCTCCTCGAGCCGCTGAAACGCCGCGTCACCGATCGTCCCATCGGCACGCAGCGCCAGCAGGCGCCTGCGCTGAGCCTCAGTGGCTGCGCGCACTACTGCAGCGTCCGCGTCGCCACTGCCGCATTCTTCCGCGGAGGCGTGAGCCGGACGCGAACGCTCATCCTGCGAACCTTCGATGTACTCGCGAGCATTCGGGAGTCCCTGCTCCGCCTGGCGCAGCTGAAGCGAGTAGCGGTGACGTACCAGCGCGGCAGTCTCTGCGCCCGGACACGTTTCCGCTGCCGCAACTGCTGCGCGCAGTACCTCGATACGGCCAAGCTGCTCCTCGCGCTCGACGGTGCCGTCGTCCTTGAGATTGAGCCGCAGCAGCAGCGGGCGCAGCGTGAGTCCCTGCACGACCAGCGTCCCGAGCACGACCGCGAACGCCGTCACTACGATGAGGTCCCGGTACGGGAACGGCGCGCCACCAGCTGTCTCGCCGGGCAACGCGAGTGCCGCTGCCAGCGTCACCGTGCCGCGCATGCCGCACCATCCGACGACTGCCGCACCGCGCGCAGTCAGCGCGACTGCATCGCGTCTCTGTGTCGTCGCACCGGGACGTGGCCGGCACCGCCAGCGGCTGAACGCAGCGGCCGCGCTCACCCACGCGATGCGCGCGAGTATCGCGGCTATGCAGACGGCGACCGCCACAGCGGCGTACTGCGCGCCCGTTGCGCCACTCACCCGCATGGCAATCGACTTCAACTGGAAGCCGACGAGTATGAACGCAAGCACGTTCAGAACGAACACGGCCACTTCCCATACTGCCCATGACGGAATGCGGATGCGCGCCGGCAGTATTTCGGGCACGCGTCGGGACGCTGCCATCGCAAAAACGACTGTCGTGATGATCCCCGAACAATGAAGCCGCTCGGCAAGAATCCAGACACCGAAGGCCGTGCAGAACTGCGTGACGACCGCGGTCGCGACATCGCGAATGCGCGCGGTGATGGCCAGTGTCAGGCGAGCAAGAACAAGCGCGAGAACGACACTGCCCACTGTCACGCCGAACAGCATCGGCACAACGTTCCATCCGGAAACAAACCCGGTCGCCATCGCACCGAGCGCCAGCCGGTAGACCAGCAGCGCGCTCGCGTCATTGAACAGGCTTTCGCCTTCGAGAATGGTGAGGAGACGGTGCGGTGGTCGAAGCTGATTCAGCACGGCCGTAGCCGCTGCTGCGTCCGGGGGCGCGACGATCGCGCCGAGCGCAATGGCTGCCGCCCAAGGCATGTCCGGTACGAGGAGCCGCGCGACCGTTGCGACCGCTGCGATCGTGAGGGCGACCGCCCCGAGCGCGAGACTCGCGATCGGGCGCCAGTTCGCGCGGAGGTCGCGCGGCGAGGCGTCGAATGCCGCGTCGACGAGGACCGGGGCGACGAACAGCGCGAGTGCGAGCTCCGGATCGAGGACGAGCGTGGGAATACCCGGAACGAGTGCCAGCGCGGCGCCGGCAAGGGCCACAAGCGCGGGGTACGGCGCGCCGATCCGGCGTGCGAGGGCCGCCAAGGCCGCGCCTGCCAGCAGCAATGCGATGACGATCTCGAATACCTGCATCGTGGTCCTCAGCGTACCTGCTGGCGTTCGTACGCCGGTCAGAGCGACGGCGATCGTGGCAGGCCCTTCGCAGGCGCCGCCGGCAGACGCGTTGATGCGCCTCCGTCGTTTTGTCGCGCCTCGTTATACTGCAACGCGTGAATCCATGCTGACTTCACCAGAAGCGCCGCCATCGTTCAATCCCGGAGCGCCTTCTCGTGGGCAGGTTACGTGCATCATAGGAGGGATGGACAGCTCGATGCTCGTGCTCGTCGCGTCAGGCATCATCGCCGCCGTGGCAATGTTGCGCTGGCCGTTCATTGCGTTGTTGGCGTGGTACGCCTTCATCGCCGCCGCGATTGTGGCGGTGCGCCTGGGGCTATAAACGATACCTGCTCGCGACGCGGACCCGCGTCGCACTCGCATCCCTCGCTAGCGGCTCAGATCGGCGCGCAGCGCGAAGACGGTTGAACCCGCGGGCCGCATGAACTGTAGCGCGCCCCGGTGGTTCGACTACGAGCCGCGGCTGCGGACGCTGGGTTCGAGCGGCCTCATGGCGCGTGGTGGTGGAAATTACTCCGTCGGACGACGGTCCATGTCGCGTCTGATCCGAGAAAGGATCTTTCCCGGCTTCGCGAGCCGCTGAGCGAGGCTGCCGATACTCTGGTGTCTCAGGAGCTCCATCAACCGCAGCGGCTCGTGCAGTTGTGGTACCCGATTGCGGGGGAGCTTCGCGAAAGCCTGGAGTTCCGCTGCATGCGAAGGACCGCGCATGAATGCGGTCAGATCCTGTTTGACGCGTACCTTCGCGTCAGACCACCACTTGACGGTGGTTCGCTGCAACCGCAGCAACTCATCCGGGCTCGCTGCGAGATCGCGCATGAGCCGACCTGCCTCACCCCAGCTTCCTACGCGCAGGAACGGATCGGCGCCAAACAGACCGCGATAGTAATCGATGCCCCAGCGCTTTTCGACGATCGGGATGCACCCGAACTCGAGCCCTTCGTATAGCCGCCACGTTTCCGCCACGACATTACCCATCGGGCACGGCAGGAAGACGCTGTCGAGCAGCAGCCCGCGATACTCGTCGAACGAGAGCCAGGGGCCATTCGAGTCGCGTATGAAGGACGGTTCGACACCCTTCAGCGCTTCGACCATCTGCACGCGCGACGCCTTGATCTCGCCTTTGAACGACCAGAGATACTTGCGCTCGTTCGCGGGCGTGAGCCGCTCCGGGCCGATGAGCCCGTTCGGATAACCGACCGGAATCGAGAAGATGCCGGGCGATCGCACAAGCCACGTGCGATGGTTGCGAATGACCCGGTCGAAGTGGCGGTATTCGTCGTAGCTTCCCGAGTACCACTCGTCGCTCGCGTGAAGCAACGTGACATTGTCGCTGTTGGCGCGGCATTGCTGGAAGAAAGCCGAGCGGCCGCGCAGCGGCACGACGTTGCCGCTGAAGACGTGTATCGCCGGGCCGTCCGTATCGGTGTAGTCAGGATCGTACGTGACTTCATCCACCACGTCCGACAGGAGGAAGGTGAACCAGTCGCTCTCGGTGAGCCGGTGGTGGAAGACGAGCTTCATACCTCAGCGGCGCTTCAGAGACGAAACGCCGCTGCGCGCGCGTCGTTGTAAAACATCTTCACGGTTTCCAGAGAGTAGTCGTCAAGGTCGAATCCGACCAGCGACAACTTCTTGAGAATGTCATTGGTGACCGTAATGACGTGACAGCCTATCGCGTCCGCCTGAAAGATATTCAACAGCTCGCGCGGACTTGCCCATATCAGTTCCGCCAGTGAATTCACTTTGAGCAACTCCACGGCTGCAGCCATCAGTGGCAGCGGATCTCGTCCGGTGTCCGCGATACGCCCCGCGAAGACGGACACATAGCTGGGCACGTCCGGCGCAAGTGCCGCGACGACATCACGAACCTGCGTGAGCGTCATCAACGCCGTCACGTTGAGCTTCACCTTGTTGCGTGCGAGTCTGTGCACGAGGTCGTACGTCGGTTCGCGGCTCGTGTTCGTGACCGGAATCTTCACGTACACATTCGCGCCCCAATCGGCGATCTGCATCGCCTGCCGTTCCATGTCGGCAACATCATCCGAAAACACCTCGAACGAGATCGGTCGGTCGGGGATGACAGTCAGTATCTCCTTCGCGAACGCGCGATAGTCCACGATGCCGACCTTGCGCATCAATGTGGGGTTGGTTGTGAACCCCTTTATGTAAGGCTGTGAATACATCTCCAGCATGCCGGTCTTGTCCGCGCCATCTGCAAAGATCTTCACCGACAGTTCATCGATCGATTTCATGATGTGCTTTCTGTTCTCAGGATGATTTTTGCGGCGTCGCGTAGCGACGTCACGCGTTGATCGACTTGGTCCGGCTGCTTCTCGTCGTAGCCGTAGTCGATGAAAAAAGTACTGCAACCCGCGGCCTGCCCGGCTTCGGTGTCACGCCACCGATCTCCGACCATATAGCTGCGGGAGAGATCGATGTTCCATTTGCGGGCGGCGTCGAGCAGCATGCCGGGTTTGGGCTTGCGGCAATGGCAGTGATCCAGACTATCGTGATAGCACGTTCGAAACTCGTCAATCGGCAGCACCGCGGCCAGGGCCTGATTGATGTCCTCCACGGTATGCCTTGCGACCGTGCCTCGGGCGACGTCAGGCTGATTCGAAACGACGATCAGCAGGAAGCCCGCGGCCTTCAGTTCGCACAGACCCTCCGCCACGCCGGGAAGAATCTCCAGCTCTTCCACGCTACCTGGAGGATATGGCTTGTTTCCGCGAACGAGCGCGCGATTGAGCACGCCATCTCGATCGAGAAAGACAGCTCGCGAGCTCACCTCGCTACGGATTCCCACTTGGTCTGGTTCGCCTTGACTTTGGGATGCGACACCAGGAGATGCCAGAGCACGGCTTGAAATGCCTCGGCGTGCGGCGTGATCGTGTCCGCGTTGACCGTCGGCACGATGACGCAGGCGTCCGCGACTTTGGCGGTATACCCGCCGTCACGTGCTACGACGCCCAGTATTTTCGCGCCGACAGTCTTCGCGTGTTGAAGTGCGAGCACGAGGTTGGGACTGACGTTCTTTTCGAGATTCCCACCGCCGACGGAAAACACGAAGAGCGCGTCGGCTGCCGCAAGCCTGCTCACCTTGAGCCATTCGACGAACACACTCGCCCAGCCTTCGTCGTTGGTGCGCGCTGTCAGTTCCGACACGTTGTCGGTGGGTGCATACGATTCGATTCCTGCGATCTTTCGGAAGTCGTTGACCGCGTGCGAGCAGTTCGCGGCGCTTCCTCCAACGCCCAGGAAGAAGAGTCTGCCGCCACGCTGTCGAAGCTCAGCGAGGGCATCGGCAATCCGCTCGATCGCCGCTATATCCAGAGCGCGAATGATGTCAGTTGCCTCGTTCAGATGCTGTTGGGCGTATTCCATAGCTCACTTCTCGTTTGGAGGTAGGCTTCCGTCTCGGCCAGACCGTTGGGCGAGCCCATCTCGTAAAAACGTTCATGGACCTCGAAGCCGGCGAGGTCGCCAGTTACTGAAAGCTGGTGATACACATCGGCGAGATCGAACACGTCGCCATCAGAGTAACGCATCAGAATACCAGCCGAGATGACGCCAAGACCGTAATCTATATGCGCCATTTCAGGGCCTGGGGCATGCTTGTTGTACTCGACAATGGCACCATCCGCGAAACAAACGTTGCTCTTATCCCAGCGATTCCGGTTCTGCAGCACCGTCATCAGAGCCGGCTTTCCTTGTGAAAAGAAAGCCTTCTCGACGTCGGAGAAATTCACTGGCAGGAACGAGTCGCCGTAGAGTACGAAAAATGCGTGCCCAAGCAGCGGCAGCGCACGTCGCAGCGCTCCGCCGGTACCCAGCAGTCGCGGCCCGTCGAACATGTATTCGACGCGAAGGCCATAGCGCGACCCGTCGCCTACGACCGCTTCGATCTGTTCTCCGCGATAGCCCACACACAGCACGACCCGCGACACGCCCTGGCTATGCAGATAGCGCAGTTGCCAGGCGACAAAAGGCCGCCCGGCAACCTCGACCAGGGCCTTCGGTAAGGTTTCAGTGATGGGGCGGAGCCGCGTCGCGAGTCCGCCTGCAAGGATGGCGACCGGCAGCATCGCGACGTTACGCAAGCAGCACTTTCGTGCCCTCGAAGTCGAACCGGAACCGCACTTCCTCCAGGCCGGCGCGCATCATGCAATGGCGGAGCCGGTTTCGATCGGACGCATAGAACATCAGGAAACCGCCGCCTCCGGCGCCGACGAGCTTGCCGCCTACCGCCCCGTTCCTGATCCCGAGCTCATACCACTCGTCGATTTGCGGATTACTCATGCCCTGAGAGCGGCGTTTCTTGTGCTCCCAGTGTTCGTGCATCAGCTCGCCGAAGACCGTCGGCTGCCCAGTTTCGAGTGCGGTCCGGCATCGATAGCCCAGCTCCTTCACATAGTGCAGGTTCTGCAGCATGTCATCGTCGCTTTGCTGCGTCCGGGAATTCTGATCTTTCAGGATTGCGCCTGCGCTGCGCGAGAAGCCGGTGAAGAACAGCAGCAGGTTGTCTTCGAGATCGAACATCGTGTCCATGCTGAGCGGCAGCGGCTCCGCGAGTACTTTGTCCTCGCGCGTGAAGGTGAAGCACGTGATGCCTCCATATGCGGCGATGTATTGATCCTGCTTCCCGATGGGCTCTCCCAGCCGGTCGATCTCGATATGGCACGCCAGCTCGGCGAGCTCACTCGCATGAATCAGACGCTTGCGGTGCGCATACAGCGCTTTAAGCAGTGCGGTCGTGAAACTGCCCGAAGAACCGAGCCCGGTGCCGGCAGGGATATCCGCCAGCGTGGAGATTTCGACCTGCGGCGTTTTGAAATTCATCAGCCGCATCGCTTCCCGGATGATCGGATGCTGGATCTCTTCCGCGTCGCGCACTTTTTCGAGCTGTGTATATTTCAGGTAGATGCCCGGAACGAATGGGCGCATGACGGTTACGTACACGTAGCGATCGATCGCTGCCGCGACGAGAAATCCCTCATGCTGGCGGTAGTAGGACGGTAGATCGGTGCCACCGCCACCGAGCGTTATGCGAAGCGGACTGCGCGTAATCAGCATAGCGGAACGGCCTTTGCGGACAAGTCAGCGAATTTCATTCAGCATCGCCTGAAGTGAATCACGACTATCTCCAAGAATTTGCAGATGCGTAGCATCTCCTTGAAGGCGTTGAATGAAATCGTAACCCACGCCATGCGTTTGTCGAGGACCCTCAGGTGAATGCCTTCACCGGCTGCTACCTAAAAGCGAGGATGTGGTGATTGAAGAAATTGGTGGCTAGGGACGGAATTGAACCGCCGACACAAGGATTTTCAGTCCTCTGCTCTACCAACTGAGCTACCTGGCCCCTGAACTGCTGGAGGGGCAACCGCCAAGCCACACCCACGAACGAAGCAATGCACAAGGACGCTGAACTGCGGGGGAAATAGCTCGTGGTTCCGACGCTTGCGACCGCGCCGGGAAGCGCGGTATTTAAGCCCCAAATGTCTGAAGCGTCAACCGGATTCTGGTCTGATGCGCGCTCCCGCGACTTCGTTTACGCTTGCCGGGCGTGCCTCAGCAAACCGCACGTGCGAGCTTTGTTCCTTCTTCGTTCCTTCTAAGAAGCAACACGCATGGAAAACCACTGGCAGTTCGAGCAGGACGATGAATTCCGGTGGCGATGGACGCACACCACCGAAGAAAAACAGCAGGCGCAATCCTCGGAATCGTTCGACCGTCCGGCCGACTGCATACTGGACGCGGTACGCTACGCGGTGCGTCGCCGGCGACGCTGCGATAGCGCGCCTGAGTAGAACGAAGTCGTCATCAGAAGCACTGCACCGAGCGCGCAGTACAGAGCCACGCCTGGCCCAGTCCAACTGCAAACCACAGCAGAACGACCAGCACGAACGCGATCGCGGGCAGGTACGTCGCGCGCACTGCGCGGGGCATGATCGCGCGGGCGAGGCGGATGAAAGGCATCGTGCCCGCCGTCAGCAATGCGTAGAAGAAGTTTCCTTCACGCGCTCGCGGCCCGAACAACCACATCACGCCACGCGCGATCAGCATCAGGGCCGCAACTTCGATGAGCGCACGCACGGCGCGGAGGAGCAGTATGTCTGTCGGCATCGTGTCAGCCTGGGCATCGCGCCCAATCTCGGAGTGAGCAGTAGATAAAGAAAACCCCGCTCGCGCGGGGTTTTTGAACTTCGTGTACCGGCAACCACCGGAACGCCAACGAAGGATGGGGCTACCGGGGAAACCCAGGGTCTCCCCGTCGTAACTCTGCGCCCATCCGTGGGCGTGGCTACGTAACCCAGTGCGTTACATATCCATCCCGCCCATGCCACCCATCCCGCCATGAGCATGGCCAGCGTGGGATTCTTCCTTCGGCGTCTCGGCGACCATCGCATCGGTCGTGAGAATCAGACCTGCCACCGAAGCGGCGTTCTGCAGCGCGGAGCGCGCGACCTTGGTCGGGTCGAGCACGCCCATCGCCGAAGATCACCATACTCGCTGGTCGCCGCGTTGTAGCCGAAGTTGCCCTTGCCTTCGGCCACTTTGTTCAGGACGACCGACGGCTCGTCACCGGCGTTCGCCACGATCTGACGCAACGGCTCTTCGAGCGCGCGCAGCACGATCTTGATGCCGGCGTCCTGATCGGGATTGTCGCCTTTCAGTTCCTTGACTCTCTGGCGAGCACGCAGCAGCGCAACACCGCCGCCGGGAACGATGCCTTCTTCGACTGCGGCACGGGTCGCGTGCAGCGCGTCTTCGACGCGGGCTTTCTTCTCTTTCATCTCGATTTCGGTCGCGGCGCCGACTTTGACGAGGGCCACACCGCCGGCCAGCTTCGCGACGCGCTCCTGCAGCTTCTCGCGGTCGTAGTCGCTGGTCGCTTCATCGATCTGCGTGCGGATGTTCTTCACGCGCGCTTCGATCGCTTTCGCATCGCCAGCGCCGTCGATGATGGTGGTCTCTTCCTTGCCGACTTCGATGCGCTTGGCCTGGCCCAGATCGTTCAGCGACGCCTTCTCCAGCGAGAGGCCGACTTCCTCGGCGATCACCGTGCCGCCGGTCAGGACCGCGATGTCTTCGAGCATGGCCTTGCGACGATCGCCGAAGCCCGGGCGCTTTCACGGCGCAGGTCTTGAGAATGCCGCGGATGTTGTTGACGACCAGCGTCGCGAGCGCTTCGCCTTCGACTTCTTCGGCGATGATCAGCAGCGGTTGGCCGGCTTTGGCGACCTGCTCCAGCACCGGCAGCAGATCGCGGATGTTGGAGATCTTCTTGTCGTGCAGCAGGACGTACGGGTTCTCGAGAACCGCCATCTGCTTCTCGGCGTTGTTGATGAAGTACGGAGACAGGTAGCCGCGGTCGAACTGCATGCCTTCGACGACTTCGAGCTCGTTGTTGAGGCCGGAACCGTCCTCGACCGTGATCACGCCTTCCTTGCCGACCTTGTCCATCGCGTCGGCGATGATCTTGCCGATGTCGTCATCGGCGTTGGCGGAGATCGCGCCGACCTGTGCGATTTCCTTGCTGGTCGTGCAGGGCTTCGAGATCTTCTTCAGCTCTTCGACCGTCGCGTCGCGACCGCTTTGTCGATGCCGCGCTTCAGGTCCATCGGGTTCATGCCGGCGGCGACGTACTTCATGCCTTCCTGCACGATCGCCTGCGCCAGAACGGTCGCGGTGGTGGTGCCGTCACCGGCGACGTCGGAGGTCTTGGAGGCGACTTCCTTCACCATCTGCGCGCCCATGTTCTCGAACTTGTCCTTCAGCTCGATTTCTTTGGCGACCGACACGCCGTCCTTGGTGACCGTGGGGGCGCCGAAGGAGCGCTCCAGCACGACGTTGCGGCCCTTCGGGCCGAGGGTGACCTTGACCGCGTCGGCCAGGACGTTCACGCCGGCGACGATCCTGTGGCGGGCGGAATCATGAAATTTGACGTCTTTTGCTGCCATATGAGAATCTCCTGATAGGGGTATGCGGTGGATTTAGGACTCGATGACGCCCATGATGTCTTCTTCGCGCATCACGAGCAGTTCTTCACCCTGGACCTTGACGGTCTGACCGGAATACTTGCCGAACAGGACGCGGTCGCCGACTTTCACGTCCAGCGGACGCACCTTGCCGTCCTCGGGTTTCTTGCCTTTGCCGACGGCCTGCACTTCGCCTTGGTCGGGCTTTTCGGCGGCGGTGTCGGGGATCACGATGCCGGAAGCAGTCTTGCGCTCTTCTTCCAGCCGCTTCACGATGATGCGGTCGTGCAACGGACGAATTTTCATCTCTCCATCTCCTTGCGAACGAATAGGGGTTCGAAGCTGGAGCGCCGGCTGGTTACTAGCACTCAGCTTCGGCGAGTGCTAATGATAAGGGCAAACGGGCGCTAATTCAACAGGCAAACGGAAATCAGCGCCCGCAGCCTGGAAAGCGCGGCCTGCGCGAGGAGCAGCACGAGACTGGGCGCGAAGCGCCCGACCTATGTCGCGCGCCCCAAATCAGAGTGAGTGATAGCTAACTATCGAGCTTATGGCCGCTGGCCGGGTACGCCGAACCGGTACACCGTCTGGCGTTTGCCCAAACAGTCCGGCGGAATCGGACGATGCGGACACGGGCCCTGGCGGGTGCCTTCCGGGCCGAGTGTCGCGTCGTCGGCGTACTCCGCCCAGATGCTGCCCTTGACCGGTCGGAATAGCCACATCAGGTAACCGCGTTGAGCCGCGAGTTGCAGCAGATCGTCGGCATCCGGCGCATCCGAAACCACGACCTGCTGGCCGTTTATGCCGTACGGAAACGAGCCGAACGCCTGCAGGCACTCGAATGCTTCCGTGCCGGCCGCGCCGGGGCGCATGCAGCCGGGCCGCTCGGCACGCGAGACATCCCAGGCGCCGAGCTCCCAGGCGGCATCCATGGCCGCGCGGTCGAGCGCAAGCAGGGTCTGCCAGCGGTCGTTGAGCTGTAAAGCGGAGCTCGGAATGGGCGTGTAGGAGATCGTGTCCGCGCACTCGTCGTCGATGAGCTTCTCTTTGACGAAGCCATGCCAGTGCAGAGTGAGGATCACCGGCGTATCCGGGTAGGGCACAGCGGCGAGCGTTATTCCAACAAGCGGCAGATTCGTCGAAGCGATCTGGTCTTCGATTCGTTCGAGCACTCGCATGGTCTAAGCGTCCCCTATCTCAGGTGCTACACTCAAAAGCAAGCTCGATGCCACCGTCGCTCTCAATAACGGCCTCGCATGCGTCGAATTGATGGCGGCTCGGGTGCGCCGCCAGCGAATGTGCATCATGCTGTGAGCATTTCAACGTTTTACGCAACCCGGTCTTGTTCCAACTGCCGTGGCGCACTGTCGCGCGGTTCCCGCAGATTCTCATTGAAGGTCCAACGGAGATGCAAACTAGCAGTCGGAGCGACGTGCTGCTAAAGCGCAGCCGCTCCGCGGTGTGGCATCCGTGCACTCAGATGAAGCAGCACGAGACGCTGCCGATCGTTTCGGTTGCGCATGCAAGCGGAAGCTGGCTCTACGATTTCGATGGGCGCCGGTATCTCGATGCGGTGAGCTCGTGGTGGGTGAATCTCTTCGGCCATGGCAATGCGCGCATCGCGAAGGCGATCACGCAGCAACTGCAGCGTCTCGATCACGTGCTGCTCGCGGGCTTCACGCACGAACCGGTGGTCGAGCTATCGGAACGGCTCTCGCGGCTCACGCATCACGAGCTCGGCCACTGTTTTTACGCGAGCGATGGCGCGTCGGCGACCGAGATAGCGCTCAAGATGAGCTTCCACTACTGGCGTAATCGTGGCCGTCAGAAAAAGACACAGTTCGTCAGTCTCGCCGGCAGCTACCACGGCGAAACGCTGGGCGCGCTATCTGTCACCGACGTGGCACTCTTCAAGGAAACATACGCGACGCTGCTGCGTCCCAGCGCGCAGGTTCCAACGCCGGACTGGCGCCACGTAGAAGCCGGGGAGAGTGCATGCGAGTTCGCGCTGCGCTGCGCGCAAGCACTTGAACGACACCTTGCCGCGAACCACGAAAATATCGCCGCGCTTATCGTCGAGCCGCTGATCCAGGGTGCGGCGGGGATGGCGATGTACGACCCGGCGTATCTCCGGGCCGCCCGCGACATCTGTACGCGCTTCGATGTGCATCTCATCGCGGACGAGATCATGACCGGCTTCGGTCGCACCGGAACGTTTTTCGCGCACGAGCAGGCGGCGATCACCCCGGACTTTCTCTGCCTGTCCAAGGGCATCACCGGCGGCACGTTACCACTCTCGGTCGTGCTCACAACGGACGAAGTCTACGACGCCTTCTACGATGACTCGCTCACACGCGGCTTTCTGCATTCGCACTCGTACACCGGCAACGCACTCGCCTGCAGCGCAGCGCTGGCTACTCTGGACATCTTCGAATCCGACAAGGTGATCGAGACGAATCGGATCAAAGCCGATGCAATGAATGTCCGCTTTCAACCGCTCTCGCAACACCCGCGTGTGAGTGCGTTTCGCAACACCGGAATGGTGTGGGCCTTCGAGGTGCGCAGCGATGATGCAAACATCGGACGCAGCATCTACGAGGCCGCGCTGGCACGTGAGCTCCTGCTGCGTCCCATCGGCAAGACCGTCTACTTCATGCCGCCCTATACGATCACTGACGAAGAACAGCAGATACTCGCGACGCGCGTGGTGGATATACTCGACACCGTGCAATGAAATCAACGATTCATCGAGACTTCGACACCCAGGCACGCGTGCCACGCGTCGTCGCTGCAACACGTTCGAATGCATTGAACCGTGACCTGCACCAAGCGATGCGCCTGTTGCGTTCGATCTTGCTCGCGGGCTGCGCATGCGCATGCACCATCGTTCACGCCGCGGTGCCCGCCGCCGTTGCGCAACTGCTCGCCGGAGCCGGTATACCCGACTCGAGCGTCGGACTGTACGTGCACGAAATCGGCTCCGGAAAACCACTTGTCACCCATGCGCCGGAGAAGCCGCTCAATCCCGCCTCCACGATGAAGCTCGTCACGACGTATGCCGCGCTGGAGCTGCTCGGCCCGGCTTACACGTGGTCCACCGAGGTCTATGCCACGGGACCGATCAGGAACGAAGTGCTCGAAGGCGACCTCGTAATCCGAGGCACGGGCGATCCGAAGCTCACGCTCGAGAGCTTCTGGCTTCTTCTCCGCAATTTGCGCGCACGCGGCGTGCGCGACATTCACGGCGATCTCATTCTCGATCGCACGCTACTTCGCCGCAGGCGACTTCGATCCGTCACGTTTCGACGGCGATCCGCTGCGGCCTTACAACACGGGGCCTGATGCGCTGCTCGTCAACTTCAAAGCGATCACGGTGCAGTTCGTGCCGGAGCTCGAAGGGCAGGCCGTGCGTCTGATCTCCGAACCCACGCTCGCTCCGCTGCAGGTCGTGAATGCCGTATCGCTCACCGACGGGTCGTGCGGCGACTGGGTTTCGCGTCTCAAGTTCGACGCGCAGGGTACCGCGGACGCGACGCGCCTCAGCATCAGCGGACCGTACGCACGCGATTGCGGGGAGCGCGCCCGCAGCTTCAGCGTGCTGGATCACCGCGCCTACGTCGGCGCGCTGTTCGCGCACCTGTGGAAAGAACTGGGCGGCAGCCTCGGCGGAAGCGTGCGCGACGGCCGTGTTCCCGCCGGCTGCGCGTCTGGTCCTGAGCGCGACGTCGCCGCAGCTGTCCGAAGTCGTGCGCGACATCAACAAGTACAGCAACAACGTGATGGCGCGCCAGGTTTTCCTCACGCTCGGAACGCTCGACGGTGCGCCGGGCACGATGGACAAGGCTCGCGCCGTGATCCGGCGCTGGCTCGACACGAAGAACCTGCCCATGCCCGAGCTTGCGATGGAGAACGGCTCCGGCCTGTCGCGCATCGAGCGCATCAGCGCGCGGAGCATGGGCGAAATGCTGCTCGCCGCATTTCGCAGCGCAGTGATGCCGGAACTGATCGCTTCTTTGCCCGTCGTGGCCGTCGACGGAACGATGCGCAAGCGTCTCGCGCAGGCGCAGGTGGCAGGCCAGGCGCACATCAAGGGCGGCACGCTCACGGGCGTGCGCGCGATCGCAGGCTATGTGCTCGACGCGCACGGTCGCCGCATGGTCGTTGTGTTCATCGTGAACCACGCCAACGCACCCAACGCGCTGGCAGCGCAGGACGCGCTGCTGCGGTGGGTTTTCGAACGGCCGTAGCTAAAGCCCCAGCTCTTTCCAGATCGCATCCACGCGCGCTTTCACGTCGTCGCTCATCGCGATGGGGGTGCCCCAGCGCCGATCGGTTTCCTGCGGCCACTTGTTCGTCGCGTCGATGCCCATCTTGGATCCGAGCCCCGCGACCGGGCTCGCGAAATCCAGGTAGTCGATCGGCGTTGCGTCGGCAATCAGCGTGTCACGTCGAGGGTCGACGCGAGTGGTGAGCGCCCAGATCACCTCCTTCCAGTCGCGTACGTTCACGTCGTCGTCGGTCACGATGATGAACTTCGTGTACATGAACTGCCGCAGGAAGCTCCAGACGCCGAACATGACGCGCTTGGCATGCCCCGGGTACTGCTTCTTCATGCTGACGCAGGCGAGCCGGTACGAACAACCTTCGGGCGGCAGATAGAAGTCGACGATCTCGGGAAACTGCTTCGCGAGCAGCGGCACGAACACTTCGTTCAGCGCCATGCCCAGGACGGCGGGCTCGTCCGGCGGCTTGCCGGTGTAGGTCGAGTGGTAGATCGGATCGCGGCGCATCGTCATACGCTCGACGGTGAAGACGGGAAACCGCTCCTGTTCGTTGTAGTAGCCCGTGTGGTCGCCGAACGGGCCCTCGGCGGCAGTTTCTCCGGGGGCGATGAAACCCTCCAGCACGATCTCCGAGGTCGCGGGCACAAACAGATCGTGTAGCCGGCACTTCGCGATCTCGGTTTTGGAGCCGCGCAGGAGGCCCGCGAATTGATATTCGCTCAGCGTGTCCGGCACCGGCGTCACGGCGCCGAGCATCGTTGCAGGGTCGGCACCCAGCGCAACCGCTACGGGAAACCGTTCATGTGGATGCGCGAGCGTGTGGTCGCGAAAATCGAGCGCGCCGCCGCGATGCGCCAGCCAGCGCATGATCACCTTGTTGCGGCCGATCACCTGCTGGCGATAAATCCCGAGGTTCTGGCGCTTCTTGTGCGGCCCGCGCGTCACCGTGAGCCCCCACGTAATCAGCGGTCCGGCATCACCCGGCCAGCACGTCTGAATGGGCAAGGCGCCGAGATCGACCGCAGCGCCTTCCCGTTCGACTTCCTGACACGGCGCATCGCGCACCGTCCGCGGCTCCATCGTGAGCACCTGCTTCAGCAACGGAAGCTTCTCCCATGCGTCACGCAGACCCTTCGGCGGCTCGGGCTCCTTGAGATAGGCGAGCAAGTGACCCAGCTCGCGCAACGCGTCCACCGAGTCGCGCCCCATACCCATTGCCACGCGCCGCGGCGTGCCGAAGAGGTTGGCGAGAACCGGGATCGAATGGCCTTTCGGCTTCTCGAACAGAAGCGCCGGACCTTCTGCTTTCAGAACCCGGTCCGAGATCTCGGTGATTTCGAGGCGCGGATCGACCTCGACCCCAATGCGTTTCAGCTCGCCCAGCCGCTCGAGCTCGCCGATGAAGCCGCGCAGGTCGGGGTACTTCAACGAGCGGGCCGCACGCGGAAGTAAAGATCGGCCGCGAGCCCGAGGAAGATCACGCAGCCCACCCAGTTGTTGTTGAGGAATGCCTTGAAGCACCGCTCGCGGTCGCGTGTGCGGATCAGGCGATATTGATACAACACGAGCGCGACAGCGATCAGCAATCCGACGTAGTACAGAACGCCGAGGAGCTGCCACCAGCCGATCGCCGCCATCGTCATGAGAAAGATCGCATGGCTCGCCATCACGGCAGGCACATCGTAGCGGCCGAGCAGAATCGCGGAGGACTTCAACCCGATTCGTCTGTCGTCTTCACGATCGACCATCGCATATTCGGTGTCGTAGGCAATGGCCCAGAACATGTTCGCGATCATGAGGAGCCACGCGACCGGCACGAGCCTGCCGTACTGTGCGGCATACGCCATCGGTATGGAGAAGCCGAACGCAATCCCGAGCCACGCCTGCGGAAACGAAAACCCGCGTTTCAGAAACGGGTAGATCACGGTCAGACCGAGCGCCACGAAAGCGAGCATGATCGTGAGCCGGTTGAGCTGGAGAACCAGCCCGAACGCCGTGAGGAACAGCAGCGCCGCGAGACTCAGCGCCTCCCATGGCGCGATGAGCCTGGCCGCAAGCGGCCGCGTACGCGTGCGTTCGACATAAGGATCGAACTCGCGGTCAGCAAAATCGTTCACGATGCAGCCGGCCGAACGCACGAGCAGCGTCCCAGTGACGAAGATCATCAGGATAACGAAGTCGGGCACACCGTATGCCGCGAACCACAAGCCCCACAGCGCCGGCCACAGGAGCAGCAGCGTCCCGATGGGCTTGTCGAGGCGCATCAGCCGCTCGTATGCGTTCAGGCGGTCGACCAGCGTCACAGTGCGAGAATCTCCGGCAGAAAGACCTCGGTCACGAGTATAGGCGAATCATGCAGCCGGAAAAGAGAGCGACGCGCCCACACGAGGTCCGGCACTCGAACGACGTGCGTACGCATCCGCCTATGCAGTTCGTGATGCAGGCCGATTTTTCTCTGGCGCAACGGAAAGCGGCGTATGCGCGGATCGGCGAACAGAGCCGCGCCGAGCGGGCGGCTTCCCAGCCGTGCCACGCTGCGCCACGGTCCGTTCAGATCCTGCGGACGAAGCACCGTATGCGCGAACACGACGGGTGTCTCGCCGCAGCACAGTAATACGTCACGCACCAGTACCCGCGCCTGACCGCCGTCCGCGAAGACAAACCGCTCGTCCAGGTCAGGGCGACGCAATCCCTGGAACACCACCTCGACCCACACGCCGGGGTAACGGGCAGCGATGCGGGCGGTCAGGGATCCGCGATCCGTAAGCCAGGGACGATAAGGGCCGGCGGCAGTCGGCGCACGCTGCCAGTCGGTATCCGAAATGAGGGGTCTCACACCTTCAGAAGCTCGTCCTTGCCATACATCCAGCGCGCCAGATGCGCCTTTGCCGCGGCAGAATCGTCTCGCAGCAGCGTCTCGGCGACCGCGCGCGCGGCGTCGAGCAGATCCGCGTCCGTCGTGAGGTCCGCGAACCGCAACATCGGCACGCCACTCTGCCTCGCGCCCAGCATTTCGCCCGGACCGCGCAGATGCAAGTCGCGGCGTGCCACTTCGAAACCATCCCGATTCTCGTAGATGATCTTCAGGCGCTCGCGCGCAATCGGCGTCAGCGGATTCTGGTATAGAAGGATACACGTGCTGCTGGCGCTTCCGCGTCCCACCCGTCCGCGTAGTTGATGAAGCTGCGCGAGCCCCATTCGCTCGGCATGCTCGATCACCATCAGCGTGGCATTCGGCACGTCCACTCCTACTTCGATTACAGTCGTCGCAACGAGCAGATCGATCTCACCGCGCCCGAATGCGCCCATGACTGCGGCCTTCTCGTCGCCCTTCAAACGTCCATGGACGAGCCCGACCTTGAGCTCCGGAAAATCGCTGCGCAATGTTTCGAATGTTTCGAGCGCCGTTTTCAGTTGCAACGCGTCCCGCTGTCGGTTGCTCTTTGCGATTGGGACCGATCGGCTGGTGCGTGCAGCGTCACCGGAATCCGCAAGGTCCGGAGGACGCGTGCTGTCCGCGGCTGCGTCAGTATCTTCGATCAATGGGCAAACCCAGTAAGCCTGGCTTCCCGCCATACACGCATCGCGCACGCGGCTGATGACCTGCGCCCGTCGCGTATCCGCGATCAGCTTCGTTGTGATCGCAGTTCGCCCGGGCGGCAGCTCGTCGATTACCGACACGTCGAGATCGGCGTAGTAGCTCATTGCGAGTGTACGGGGAATGGGGGTCGCGCTCATCATGAGCTGATGGGGCTGAGCGTTCCCGGTGTGCGCGCCCTTCATGCGCAACGCAAGGCGCTGGTGAACGCCGAAACGATGCTGCTCGTCCACGACGGCAAGGCCGAGGTTGTGAAACCGCACCTCGTCCTGGAACAGCGCGTGTGTGCCGACCGCAATTCGTGTTGCGCCGGCGGCAACGGCCTCCAGCGCCGATTCGCGGTTGGACTTTTTCTGTCCGCCGCCGAACCATGCCACGCTCACGCCCAGCGGCTCGAGCCAGCCGGAGAACTTGCGGTAGTGCTGCTCAGCGAGAATCTCCGTGGGCGCCATCACCGCGACCTGCGCGTCGTTCTCCACCGCCTGCAGCGCGGCGAGCGCGGCGACGATGGTCTTCCCGCTTCCGACGTCGCCCTGCAACAGTCGCTGCATCGGATAGGGCTGTGCGAGATCCTGTTCGATCTGGGCCAGCACCTTGCGTTGTGCCTGCGTGAGGGAAAACGGGATCGTCGCCAGTAAACGTCTGGTCAGCGTGTGGAGGGATTTCAGGTCCCGGTGCATCGGCCGCCTTGCGCCTGCGGTAATGCACACGCATGGAAAGCTGCTGCGCGAGGAGCTCGTCGAACTTCACGCGCCGCCACGCGGGATGCCGGCGTTCCTGCAGCGCCTGCTGCGAGACGTCGGGCGGCGGATTGTGCAGGAACAGGATCGCCTCCCTGAACGCCGGCAGTCTGAGTGACGCCAGCACTTCCGGAGGCAGCGTGTCGCTCAAATCGACGCTCGCGAGAGCATGCTCGATCAAACGACGCAGCAATTGCTGAGACAGGCCCGCGGTGGTCGGATAAACCGGCGTGAGCGATTCGGCTGTCGGCGCCTCGTCGCTGACGGTGCGATAACGCGGATGGACCATCTCCGAGCCGAAGAAACCCTGGCGCACCTCGCCGAATGCGCGCACGCACACGCCGGGCGCGAGCTGCTTCAACTGGCTTGGATAGAACCTGAAGAAGCGCAGCGTGAGTACACCGGTACCATCCTCGATATGGCAGACGAGCTGACGGCGCGGACGATATTTCACCGCGCATTCGACGACGCGACCCCCGACGAGCACGTGCTGTCCGGCCGGTGCTTCGTTGATCGGATAAAGCCGTGTTTCGTCGTCGTAGCGCAGCGGCAGGTGCAGCACCAGATCGAGCAGGCTTGAAACGCCGATGCGCGCGAGCTTCTCGAGGTTCGCCTCGTAAGCGTTCGGACGATCGGGCGTAATCGAGCTTCGGGGGGCTCGGCGGCCGGAGCTAGCGACGGTGCTCTTGCGCAGCTTCGTGCGTACGGAATCGGTTGCGGCCTGGCCGCGATCGGACGCCACTTTGCTCACGATGCTATGATGAATCTGCCTTCGGAAACTTTCAATCAGCCTTCCACGCGGCCATCGATGGCGAGTGCCGTACTTGCGAATCTGCTGCACATGCTCGACTCCGGCCGCGACTCGGCGCTGCTGCGTTTCAGCATCGGTAACGAATGTCTGAAGGAGGGTGACGCGGCAGCCGCGGTCGAACATCTGCGCGCTGCGCTCGAACTGGACCCCGGCTACTCGGCTGCATGGAAGCTCCTGGGGCGGGCCCTGGAACAGAACGGTGACTTGACCGCGGCGTTAAGTGCATATCGCGAGGGAACTGCAGTAGCGGAGCGCAAGGGCGACAAACAGGCGGCGAAGGAGATGCAGGTGTTTGCAAAGCGAGTCGAGCGGAGGCTTGGAGAAGCGTAGCAGCAAGTCTTTTTCCAGACTGCCGCGCCGACGCCGCTGGACAGTTCCGTTTTGCACCGCCTCCGGGCTCGCGATCTCGGACGTTGGTTCTGAATGGCGCCGAAATGGTTCCTTCGCGGAGACTCTCCGCTGTTCCACAGCACCGCTCACCGTAAAGGGCTGGTGCTGTCAATCGAGCTAGCTCGGCAACTCCAGCACGTACTTCGAAATGATGTTTCTCTGAACTTCGCTCGACCCACCGTAGATGGTCGACGGTCGCGCGTAATAGAACGGTCCGAGAAAATCGATTTCGACTCCTGCAATGTCGTGTGCGCCTTCGAGCACGGCGTCTTCTGCACCCGTCTCCACCAGCAGATCGGTCAGGCGCTGCCACGCCTCCATCGCCCAGATCTTGAGTGACGACACATCGTGTCCGAGCGGCTCGCCTCGTTTCACCTGCTCGACATACCGCGAGTAAAGCGACGCGAGGTCTTCCAGATCCAGCTTGAGCGTGGTGAAGCGATCGACGAAGCCGGCGTCGTTCATCAGACCCTTGACGCGCGCGAGCATCTCCAGGCGCCGCAATGCGTACTGCGGCCGGCGCGGACTGCCGATGTTCAGGCGCTCGAAGCCGAGCAGCGCCTTCGCAATCGTCCAGCCTTCGTTCAACCTGCCGACCAGTGAATCGACAGGCACGCGAACGTTGTCGAAGAACACCTCACAGAATTCTTCGTGACCGGCGATGTTGCGGATCGGCCGGATGGTGATGCCGGGCGTCTTCAGGTCAATAAGGAGGAAGCTGATTCCCTTCTGCTTCTTCGCCTCGCGATCGGTGCGAACGAGCAGGTAGATGTGCGTGGATTCGTGCGCAAACGATGTCCAGATCTTCTGCCCGTTGACGACGAAGTGACCGTCTTCGAGAACGGCCGCCGTTTGCAGGTTCGCGAGATCGGAGCCGGCGTTCGGCTCGGAATAGCCCTGACACCAGATGATCTCGCCCGACAGCGTGCCGGGCAGATACGCGTCCTTCTGCGCCTGCGTGCCATACTTCATAAGAATGGGGCCGACCTGCGTGATGCCCTGGTCGGCTGCACGAGCGACACCATAACGCTCCAGCTCTTCCAGATAGATGACCATCTTGCCGGCGTCGAGTCCCATGCCGCCCGAATTCGCGCGGCCAGTTGGGCGCGATCCAGCCTTTCTCGTAGAGCGTGCGCCACCACGGGCGGATCTCCGACATCCGCACACGCCGCTGGAGATAGCGGAGCTGCTGCGGATATTGCGCTTCGATGAAGCCACGGACAGTCTGTCGGAAAGCCTCGTCGGTCAGGCCGTTATAGTCAGCGCTTGCTCGTTCGTTCATGTCGAGGCCTCGCTTCTCAACGTAAGCTGCGCATACCGGCGGCGATGCTGTGCGGCATTGCCCAGCCACGCCGCAAGCACCAGCGCCCGCTTGAGATACAGCCCTGCGTCGTATTCGTCGGTGAAACCGATCGCGCCGTGAATCTGGATCGCCTCCCGCGCGATGCGCAGTCCCGCTTCCGAGCAACGCGCCTTGATGCGGCTTGCGATTGCGCTGCGTGCCTCCGGCGCCGGCGCATCGTCCAGTTCCCTCAACCCGTCTTCTAGCACCGCGGAAGCGAGTTGCTGCTGCAGGTAAAGATCCACCGCGCGATGCTGCAGCGCCTGGAAGCTGCCGATGGGGCGGCCGAACTGCACACGCGTTTTCATGTACTCGACGCTCATGTCGAGCGCGCGTGACATGACGCCGTAGAGCTCCGCGCCGGCGATCGCGGTCGCATGATCCAGGGCCGCTTCCAGCGCCATACCGGCTGACTGACCGGTCGCCGCAATGCGCTCACGTGCAGCGACTGCGTCCTCGAGGCGAAGCGTGCCGAAATGGCGTCCATCCGCAACGGGTTCGAGATCAAGTGTGACGCCCGGCGTGCTACGGTCGACGCATGCAAGGACAAGCCCGGCGTCCGACTTCGCCGCGACCACAAACACGTCCGCCCCAGCGGCACCGCACATGTAGCGCTTGGTTCCATTCAGGCGATATCCGCCTTCGAATGGAACTGCAGTGGTGTCGATCTGCGCCGTGTCGAGTCTGCCGGACCGTTCCTGCCACGCGAGCGCGAGCATGAGCTCGCCGCGTGCAAACGCCGGCAGCAACTTCTGCTTCAGCACTTCGTTTTGGGAGCGGGCGAGCGCATCGCAGGCGAGAACGGCCGCCGCGGTGAACGGCTCTGGCATGAGCGCGCGTCCGACGCCTTCCGCGATGATGGCGGCGTCGGCGAGACCGAGACCGGCGCCGCCGTAGACTTCCGGGACTGCGAATGCCGACCCAGCCCAGCTCAGCCATGCGCTGCCAGACAGCACGGTCGTATTCGGCCGGGCTGCGGCGCAGCGCCCGCACGCGCGCGATATCCGTGCCGCGGGCAACGAAATCGTCGACGCTTTCTCGCAGCAGCTGTGCGTGTTCCGATGCCATGTTGCGGAGCGTGGCATCAAAAAACGTCCGCGTCCAGCGCGTGGGGGATGACGGGTCAGCGCTGCCGGAGCCGCTTTTCTATGAGCGCACGCGTGTCACGTACAGTATCGGCATACGGGCCGTCGGTCACCGGCGCACGCCTGATCACCTCCAGCGCCTCTTTGTTGCGTCCGAGGTCCGAGAGTGTCTGTGCGAGATTGTTGATGACGGGCACGGCATCGGGGTGATGCGCGAGTGCCTGACTGAGCACTGTCGCGGTCTCTTTCAGATTCCCCAGTGCATAGTACGCATTGGCAAGTCCGACGCTCGCGCCGAGTTCGTCGGGCCAGCGTTCGAGGTAACGACTGTACGCCGTTACCGATGCGTGTGGATCACCGGCACGCTCGAATGCGACGAGCGCCTCCAGATAACGTTTGCGATCCGCGGTTGCGGGCATGCGATCCGGCGGCACGACGACCATGGCCCAGTAACCGCTGTCCCGCCACGTGAACTCGAACAGCGCGAGCGGCATCCACCAGTTCGGCCACTCGCCCGACCGCAGCGTGATACTCCCTATGTGTGCGTTATATGCGACGACTGTCGCGTAATGCCAGAGCTCGAGCGGTCCCGCTCCATAGTTCTGCAGAACGACGACGGGCGTGCCGTCGGCAACCTCACGCAGCAGGTCGTCGAAGCGTGGCGCAAGCGCATACGAGATCATGCCGTAGCGCCGAGGCGCCGCGAGCATCTCCGCCTGCAGGCTGCCTTTGCGCTCGGGAATGTAGACTTTGTCGACGAGGTCGTCGGCCGTGACGGGCACATGGAAATACGCGAGCGCCGTCGCGAGCGCAGCCGGGCCGCACTGATACTCGTGCTGCGGAAAAAAGGGCGCGTTGATGAGCTCGACCTTTTCCGGCACGTCGCGCGGCCATTTGTCTCGCAACTCGACCGTCTGCGGCACGAGCGCGACACAGCCCTGCAGGAGCACGCACAAAAAAACGCCCGCTACAGGGCGGGCGTTCGGTATGCGCGGCATACGCCGCGCACTTACCTGCGACCCCAGAACCACCATGCGACAACCACGATGACGATCGCGACGGCAATCCACCACTCGCTGCTCGCGCCGGCAGGGGCGCTCTGCAGCTTACCGGCGAGCGAGCGTGCTTCGTCGTCGGTCAGCATGGCCACACGATCCTGAGCCGCCTTGACATCAACCCCCAGAGCCTGCAACTGACGCGACACGTCTTCACGTGCAAGAAGCTCGCTGATGTGCGTGCGGTCGGCCTGAACGGAGCCGAGACCCGTCAAGCGGTCGGTGCCGATCATTCCGGCGGACGCCGACTGGAACGAGAACACGATGAGCGAAACGATCAGCGCTCGGCAGATGATGGCGAAACTCTTTGACTCCATTTGTGAAACCTCCCGATGTTTGAACCATTGGCATCGATCCGCCCCGAGGGCGTGCGGGCGATTATATACAGGCCATCTATGATCGGCTCCGAGGCGCAGCCTCCGTTCGCGACGCACGCATGGCAGCATTCCCGCTGCTGCGCTGACGCGCTGGCGCGGCCATCGGCTCGACATCATCATGCTCCCGCGCACGGCCGCACCCGTTCTCGGAACCCGGCGCACTACCACCGCATCACAGTCGCAACGCGCACCGTCGATCGAACGTGTGGCTATCGACACGACGACTGTTGCGGCAAGGCGATTTTCCGTGACCGAGACAGCTTGTCGGTTCCAAGCGTTCGCGCTGGCCTCGAAGGCTTGATCGCAAGCGATGCGACTACAGTCAGCTAGTCGGCAGCCTTCCAGCGGGTGTGCATACCGACCTTGGGTTAAATGCCCCACCGGTTTGGGCATATCCCCCACTGCACCCAATTCCCCCACTCTCTTACGCAGCCCTGGTCCTGGGCAGCAGCGTTTGATTTCAGACAGTTGTGAGATTTCCCACGAGCGCGCGACGGCCTGGCCCGATCGTTGCTGATTAATTGTTGTGTTCCCCACGTGCAGCCCCCGTTGCACGTGTATTCGGGGTCGGCTGACGCCGACCCTTTTTTTCTTCCCCAGCGGCCGTGGTGATCGGAGATCGATGAAGGCGCGCATGAAGCAGGCTAAACACACAATCCCCGCTCGACCATCGGAGTCTTCCGCTTGCGCTGCGGAAGCAGTTCAAGCGGATCTCGTCGAGCGTCTGCTCGTGAACGAGATCACCGCCGCGAGTCACAAGATCGAAGCGTTCGAAGCCGTGATCGCGGGACGGCTCGTCGACGCCTTTGGGCAAATCGACGCAGTTCTGGCGCTATATGAACGTCACCCTTCGTATATCAAGCTCGACGCCGGTCAGTTCCAAACGCTTCCTGGTCTCCTGGACGCGTGCATCAACATAAGCGAAGAGCCGGCCAGTATCACAGCAGTATCGACGATCGATCTGCTCAGCCGCCGTTTGGAAGCACTCGGGCAGACACGCATCCACTGACGACGGAGCCGCGCCGGGAGAGCTTTCCGCTCAAGCGTTATTGAGCGTGGATCCGAGCTCGCGTTCGGGATGACACGTCCGCGGAATACCACGCTACCCGTCCTCGAGATAGCTCCATTCCTGCTTCTTCACAGCTGCCCCAAATTCCGTGCGGCATTTCAAGCACATGACGGTGACGCGCAGGGTTCCGTTCTTATTCATGAATAGACGCGCTGGGTGCATGGCAAGGAGGCGGCACTTGCGACTGTGGCACCGTCGAACGATGTATCTCTCTTCCAGCACGAACGCCGAATCATTACCAAGGTTGTCCAGCGCAGCGCAGATCTGATCACCCGTAAGCAGAAGCTGCGCATCGCGTTTCATGCACCGTACATCGTAGTGCCGCAGGATTAGGTGAGCGCTGAAGGCAAGTGCTTCCTCTACGGTCTCCACGTGACGCGTCTCGGTAATCGGGCCGAGTACTCGGCGGTATTCGATGGTAACCATGCACACTGGTAATAGAGAGCGAGCAGTCGCGCCGGAGGGCGGCTCTGACCTGTCCCATGTTGGCGGAAGATCGTCTGACCCGGAACGACCCGCGAATCACGATTGTCGCAGAGGGATCTGTCGTCCTTCGCGCGGAAATGGCCCTGAAAAGTCCCGGTTTTAGGCCTTTAGGACGCGCTTCACTGCTTCGTCTTGTGCCGCGCGCCTCCGGTGGCGGGACCAGATGCAATGGTTGGCAGCGTCCGAGGCACGGGGCTGATCACGCCACGCTTACGAATAAGGTCGCGCGAAGCGAGCCTCATCGCGTTCGCTGAGCTAGCACACGGCAGCATTGCCCCAGGTTGGGGGTCACTGTCATCGGGATCACCGCCCGTTCATTTTGACGATAGGGCTGATACGATCATCAGCCGCAGCCACTACAAAGCTGCCTGAGGCGATGACTCTCAAGGTTGGAGGCGGGCACAGCTGCTCGTCTTGACGATGTTTGTGCTGCTGTGTGCCTATGGCAGAGCGCTCGTGCCGACCTGCAGTCATCCCTTGACTACCCGCGCGTCAACGTCCACTAATCGGCCGTATGCCGCAACGATGGTGCGCTTGTGGACGCCTGCGCATAAGATGCGGACTGCCATTGTTCTGCTGCTGTTAAACCGAAAAGGCGCTGGAGCGGTAGCCGCGCAACCTTCTCGAGAAGGCTTGCAGCGCTTCGATGCCGCTCGCTTCGGCACGCCGGCACCAATCCTCGAGTTCGCGGACCAGTAGCTCGCGAGACGCGTTGGACCGCTGCCATAATGCCACGAGCTCATCACGCATCGTGTAGACGTCGCGAGCACCTTGCTCGCTTCGATCACCTGCTCGCGCTGCCCGTGTTCGTTGGGGCAGCGCACTCGTGTCGACGTGCAGCCAGCGCGTAAGTACGTGCGCGTCGACGTTGACGGCGCGAGACTTCAGGGAACGCAGTTCGAGTACGCACGTCCTGCGCAGCGATCTGGCGTATTGCGCGAGCACTTCGTAGCGATGAGTGATCTACAGCGTGCAGCGTAGCAAGGTCGCACTGACTCTTGGCTGTGTCGACCGTCAAGGTCGGCGCGACCCTCTTCACGTGCGCGAGTCCGAGCATCTGGAGCACCCGGATGTAGAGCCAGCCGATGTCGAATTCGTACCAGCGGTTCGAAAGCCGGGCCGAGGTGACATACGCATGATGGTTGTTGTGCAGTTCCTCGCCGCCGATGAGGATGCCCCAGGGCACGATGTTGCGGCTCGCATCGGACGGCTGGAAGATTGCGGTAACCCCAGTAATGACCGATGCCATTGACGATCCCCGCCGCCAGAGACCGGAATCCACATCATTTGCACGGCCCAGATCGTGATGCCGATGAAGCCGAACAGCACGAAGTTCAGGATGAACAGGAGCGAGATGCCGACCACCGTGAACCGACCATAGACGTTACGTTCGATCCAGTCGTTTGGGGTGCCATGGCCGTAGCGTTCGAGTGTGTGCCGGTTCGTCGACTCTGCGCGGTAGAGCTCCGCGCCTTCAAGGAGCACCTTGCGGATGCCGTGGACTTGCGGGCTATGCGGATCGTCGACGGTTTCGCATTTGGCGTGGTGCTTGCGATGTATGGCCGTCCACTCCTTCGTCACCATACCGGTTGTCAACCACAGCCAGAAGCGAAATGCATGACTGGCAAACGGATGGAGCTCGAGGGCGCGATGTGCCTGATGGCGGTGCAGGTAGATGGTGACAGCGGCTATGGTGATATGGGTCATGATCAGCGTATAGCCGACATATCCCCACCACGGCAGGTCATAAACTCCAGTGAACATGTTTTCGTTGATCCCTTGGATATTGCTGCGGCACGCCACCAGCGCTTAAAGCAAGATGGCAACGGCCAATCGCGTTAGTCAATCGGCTGACAATTGTTCCCTATCACGCCCTCGTTGACTGTGCGCTGGCGTACATAGCATCGACGGGCGGGTGTCCGCAACCCGCCAAGATGCCGCTTCGACACACGGCACCACCCTTGGCAGTCCCGCGTAAGCTGCGGCTCCTGACGGTTCGTGCTTCCGTCCGTCGCAGGAACGATGCCCGCTGCCTACACTTTCGGACGAGTCGTGTAGTCGGTTCTATCACGAGGCTTCAGACCCATTAGCCCAGCAAGCCCGAGCAAGCCCAACCAACCCCAATCGAAGCCTCTGTCTACCTTGTCTACCTCGTCTACCTCGGTGGTCACGGTCCTGTCAGTAGTCGTATTCGTGTTTTGCGCGGATGCCGGGAGCGGTGACGTGGCCCCCAAAATCCGGGTCTACGCCGTCTCCTCGTCCGTTTCGATACCCATTTCAGACATCAGCTCTGCTTTACGCTCCGTCATTTCGGCACCGAGCGATTCCAGATCCACATCCGTAAGCTGATTGAGTTTCGGAAAGAGCTCCTGTTCTTCCTCCTTCACATGGTGCTTCACGTACTCCGAAAGAACCGTAAAGTGAGCATAAAGCTTCTCATCCTCCCACTCCAGGGACTCTATTTTGTCGATGAGCTCGCGCACAGTCTCATGCTCGATTTCGGCTTCGTTTAGGAGATCCTCAATCTCCTCTTCCTCTGCCTGCTCACGGAGGCCGGGATAGAAAATCTCGGTCTCGAGCTTGTCGTGAATCTGCAGCGCAGCGCACGCGGACTCAATGATCTCGGCCGCGGCGTCTTCGTCGTTATCCTTCACCTCCTCGAACTGCTCGAAGAGGTCTTCCACCATCCTATGGTCCTGCTGCAGCAGCTCGATTGCATTTACCGTTTCCTGTGCCATGGTCATGCTCCTGTGAAGTTCCACGCCCGTTCAGCGTGGAGCTGTTGTTGAAAACTGACGCCACGGTCGTGAACTTGAGTTGACTGCGGCGAGTCCCGCGGCACCGCCGATCGTGCCCCCTACGACGCCCCTTTACCCGCGCCCGAAGCGGCTTCACCGCTCGCTGTGCCGTTCGTGGCGTGTTCCTGCCAAGCTTCATTCGCGACAATGCTGATCTCATCGCGTACGATGCCGATGCTCACCAACTCCTGTACCACCGTCTGCGCTTCACTGTAGCTGTCGAACGAGCCGACGACCGTCTTGGCCATGCGTTACCTCCAAAGATTTTGGCTCGTCTCATGCAGGACGATCACGTATAAACGACGCGCTGAGGGAGCCGGTGGGGTTGCGTAGCCGGCCGGGCAGGGCCGACTAGCATCTTGACTCGAGGAGGGGTGCGTGGATCGAAAGGACGGATCCGTTTAACACAGCTGCCCGCGAGGACTGCTAAAAGAACGTAGCACACGCCATGCCCGCCGGCCGGGCGCTCAGCGCGTGGAGCGTAGGTCCCGGGACTCGGTATTCATGTTTCTCGAAGTGGTCTGGGCGCACCCGTATTGAACCATTGCGTTTCGATGAAAGGGTTCTCATGAAACGAAAAGCGGTCGTGCCGGCCATGTCCCTCCGCTCTTCACTGAACCGGGGCACAATCTGCACACGCCCACGGAAATGGGCATCGATTCGTTCCAAGCCGACCGCTCTCCCACGCGCATGTACAGGACGGCCCCGTTGGCGGGACTGTGGACGCACCAGAAGGGGGGCTTCTATCACGATGGCCGCTTTGCAACGCTGCGCGACGTGATCGAACACTACGACCGTAACTTCAGACTCGGATTGGCCGCGCACGAAAAAGATGAGCTGATCGAGTACTTGAAATCGCTATAGAGAGGCGGGTAGCCAGTGAGGAATGTTGAAGCGCAGTGCTGGGGCGGTGAGGATCGCGGGGCGAGCGGCTGTATCGAACCACATGGCCTTGCGTGAGTATCATCACGCGGGCGAAAAGCTAGACACCGGATCTCGGAGGCAGCGGCTCACTCTTCTCTGCTTCGTAAGCAGCGTCGCGCTGCGCCTCCGACGCTATGGAGGCTTTCCTTCGATACACCCAGTAACTATGCATAAGCCAGCCGAGGATGATCCCACAACCGAACAGCAGAAAAATCAGGAGGGAAAGGGTCATCTGGAGACCCCACAGCAGGAAGCGAACTTCCACTACCGCGACGTTCTGCACTACAAAGAGCACCGCAAGAAGCACGAGTAGTAAGCTGAGGACGAGCTTGAAAAGCACAGTAGGAACCCCGGTTAACGTGCATCAGCAGGGCGGTTGCTGCGCTCGTCGCACCTCTGCTGTACCGTAGGCTCACAGCAAGACATGAACAACGAAGACGCCACAGCATTGCTACTCACGCGCCAGCCCAGAGTTGGCATTGCGTTTTCACCGAACATGACGGCGGGGCCGACCACGGATGTGCAAGCGTAAAACGCTGTGGCACCACTCCGCCCCGCTCACCAGCTCGCAATTTTACACCGACTGTAGCCGACCTTCTTTATAGCGGAGGCGCGCGCCTTCAGATGAAAGTGCACTGGCTTCCATCCGGCACTCGCCCTCCGAAATCCCCTCAAACGAAATCCGGCGATGCCGTGCCGCTCCCGAAGACCTCCTTTCACTTCGGACGCATCAACCAGCAGAGTAAGGCACACCGGGTCATTGCATGAAACCGGCCTCGCGAAAATTTTGGCGAGGGGAATGTCCTGCTGATCCATAAGCACCTAATCCCGCCGATCGACGTACCCAGTGCTGTTCCTTGCACAGATGCGTGCGTCAGGCGGGGCGACCTGAACTTCGGATCCTAAGCTTCTCTGGCAACCTGCATGGTAACCGCTCTGGTGTATGGTCGCCGATATGGATCCCGATGCCAGCAAGCCGCGCCCGGAGCGAGACAAGACCGACGAGAGTCTTCGCACTGAGCGGAAGAATACCGATCGGGTGCTGGTGGAGAGGCGCACGCGCACCGAAGAGTCGGCGGACGGGATCGTCGAGCGAGCGCGCGAGAAGGCTGACGCCGTGCTCGACACGGCGCGCGGGAAGGCGGACGACAAGGTAGACGCCGGCGAAGCGGGTGTTCGGGCGCGCGCAGCGGTGGCGAGAGAGCGAGCCGCGCATATGCGGCACGATATTCGCTGAACTCGCAAGTTATGAGCGCTACAAACGCTTGCACCAGGCGTGAATGACAGACGGGGTCAGGCGCGGCTACTCTGTCGCGCTCAGGCTAACCGTGATGGATACGGCGTTTCCTCACAGCAATTGTCTGATGGGTGAACGCACCGCGATCACGTCGGCATCCGGCGGTGGTCGGGCGGCAGCGTTCCCGGTATCGTGGCCGCACTCATGGGCAACTGGCCGTTTGAATCCTGCGATCGCACACGGACGCTTCCTAACGTCACACACGGAGGATCGTAAATTGGTGGAGTGGAGGAGGATCGAACTCCCGACCTTCGCATTGCGAACGCGACGCTCTCCCAGCTGAGCTACCACCCCAGAGAGCCGCGTATTCTAGCCGTACGTTTCAGGCCAGACAAACCACCTCCCGCGCCTTTTCCCTGACGCTCTCATACCGTCCGCGGCGCCCGCGTGCGATACGCGCGCACGAGCAAAACGATGCCGAGCAGGATCATCGGCAGCGAGAGCCACTGGCCCATCGAGAGGCCGAGCGCGAGCAGGCCGAGAAAACTGTCCGGTTGTCGTGTGAACTCGACCGAAAACCGGACGATTCCGTATCCGAGCAGAAACAGACCCGACACCGCACCGCGCGGTCTGGACCGGGACGAAAACCACCACAGCAGCAGAAACAGCACCACGCCTTCGAACGCGAACTCGTATAGCTGCGACGGATGTCGCGGCACGTCGTCCACGTTCGGAAAGATCATGGCCCAGGGGACGTCGGTCGGTCGGCCCCACAGCTCCGCATTGATGAAGTTGCCCAGCCGCCCGGCGCCCAGTCCGAGCGGCACGAGCGGTGCGATGAAGTCCGTCGTGCGCAGCCAGTCCTGTCTGTGACGGCGCGCGTAGAGCCACAGCGCTACGATCACGCCGAGCAATCCGCCGTGAAAAGACATGCCGCCTTCCCACACATAGAAGATGTGTAACGGTTCCCTCAGGTAATCGCCGAACTTGTAGAAGAGAACGTAGCCGAGTCGCCCGCCGAGGATCGTGCCGAGGATGCCGTAGAAGAGGGCATCGTCGAGATCCTTCGTCGTCCAGACGCTGTCCGGGCGCGTTCTGATGCGGTAGCGGCCCATAAACCAGATCAAGGCGAAGCCCACGAGATACATCAGGCCATACCAGCGTATCGCGAGCGGCCCGATGTGAATTGCAACAGGATCGAACTGGGGATGTGTGAGCATCAGAGGCTGCAGAACCCTTGCGATACAATGCCGCCGTCGATTATAGAGCCGACGCTTCCATCGGCTCGACGCCCCCGGAGATCTTCGCATGGCTCTCAACAGACGCAGCCAGCTCATCACGCAAGGTGTTGCGCGCTCGCCCAACCGCGCGATGCTGCGTGCGGTCGGTTTCGGAGACAACGATTTCGTAAAACCGATCGTCGGCGTCGCGAACGGTCACTCCACGATGAACCCGTGCAACGCGGGCATTCAGCCGCTGGTCGATCGCGCGATGACGGCTCTGCGCGAAGCCGGTGCGATGCCGCAGGTATTCGGCGTGCCGACGATCACGGACGGCATCGGCATGGGCACCGAAGCCATGAAGTACTCGCTCGTTTCGCGCGAAGTTATTGCGGATGCGATCGAAACCGCGGTCAACGGGCAGGCGATGGACGGCGTGCTCGTGTGCGGCGGCTGCGACAAGAACATGCCCGGCGGCATGATCGCGATGGTACGCATGAACGTGCCGGGCATCTACGTTTATGCCGGAACGATCAAGCCGGGCAAATGGAAAGGACAGGACCTGACGATCGTGAGCGCGTTCGAGGCCGTGGGCTCCTACACGGCCGGACGCATGAGCGAAGAGGACCTGATCGGCATCGAGAAGAATGCGTGTCCGACGGTGGGCGCGTGCGGCGGCATGTACACGGCGAACACGATGTCGTCCTCGTTCGAAGCGCTCGGCCTCAGCATCCTCGGCTCGTCGCAGCTCGCGTCACCCGATCCCGAGAAAGCCGATTCCGCGGCAGCATCTGCGCGCGTGCTCGTCGATGCGATCAGGAATCAGATCAAGCCGCGCGACATCGTGACGCGCAAGTCGATCGAGAATGCGATCGCGCTCGTCATGGCAACCGGCGGCTCGACCAACGCCGTTCTGCACTATCTCGCCATCGCGCACGCAGCGGGCGTGAAGTGGTCCATCGACGATTTCGAGCGCATTCGCAAGAAGGTCCCGGTGTTGTGCGATCTCAAACCGTCCGGACGTTACGTCGCGGTCGACTTTCATCGTGCAGGGGGTGTGCCGCAGGTGCTCAAGATGCTGCTCGAGCACGACCTCCTTCATGGCGAGTGCATCACCATCACGGGACGCACGCTGGCGCAGGAGCTGAAGAGCATTCCGAAAGCGCCCCGCGCCGATCAGGACGTCATTCGACCCTGGTCCAATCCGATGTATGCCCAGGGGCATCTCGCCATCCTGAAGGGCAACCTTGCACCCGAGGGCTGCGTTGCGAAGATCACGGGACTCAAGTCGCCGCGCATCACCGGTCCCGCCCGCGTGTTCGATTCCGAGAACGCCTGCATGAAAGCCATCCTCGCGAAACGCATCAAGGCGGGGGACGTGATCGTCATCCGCTACGAGGGGCCCAGGGGCGGACCAGGGATGCAGGAGATGCTCGCGCCCACCGGCGCGCTCATCGGGCAGGGCCTGGGCGAGTCGGTCGGTCTCATCACGGACGGGCGTTTCTCCGGCGGAACGTGGGGCATGGTCGTCGGGCATGTCGCGCCCGAGGCTTACGTCGGCGGACCGATTGCGCTCGTCCAGAACGGCGATTCGATCACCATCGATGCGCACAAGCGCCTGATCCAGCTCAACGTGAGCGACAAGGAGCTCGCGGCGCGCCGGCGGAAATGGGTCCAGCCGAAACCGCGCTACACGCGCGGCGTGCTCGCGAAGTACATGTCGCTCGTGTCCACCGCGTCGAAAGGCGCGGTCACCGACTGATATGACGGCTCTCGTTGCCGGCCCACCGAGTCATCCGCTGAAGGCATTCGCCGCGTCAATCGTCGAGGCGCGCTGGTTCGAGCCGTTCATGATCGGGCTGATCCTGTTCAACGCAGTCCTGATCGGACTCGAAACGTCGCCGGAATTCATGGTCGACTACGGCCACTGGCTGCATGTCGGCAACGACATCATCCTCGGCGTCTTTATCGCCGAAGCGACGCTCAAGATGATTGCGGTCGCGCCGCGACTCCGGCTCTACTTCGGCAATGGCTGGAACCTGTTCGACTTCTCGATCGTCGTGCTGTCGCTCATTCCGGCGACGGGCGAATTCGCCCTGGTGGCGCGGCTCATCCGCGTCCTGCGGGTGTTGCGGCTCGTGTCCGCCGTGCCGCAGTTGCGGCTCGTCGTCGCGACACTGGTGCGTTCCATCCCGAGCATGGGCCACGTCATCCTGCTCATGAGCCTCGTCTTCTACATCTACGCGGTGACCGGGTTTCACTTCTTTGCCGACGATGATCCCGAGCACTGGGGGTCCCTCGGCGCGGCGCTGCTGACCCTGTTTCAGCTCGTCACGCTGGAGGGGTGGGTGGACGTGATGGAAGCCGCCATGGAAGCACACCCGTTCGCGTGGGTGTTCTTCGTCAGCTTCATCATGCTCGGCACGTTCGTGGTGCTGAATCTGTTCATCGCGGTGGTCATAAACAACCTCGAGCAGAGCAAGCTCGAGCAGCTGGAGAGGCTGGAGGAGCCCGTCACGCACGAGGAGGTGATGCGCGAGCTGGAAAGAACGCGCAACGCGCTGCGGGATCTGCAGGCAAAAATCGGCCGGCTGCCGTAGAGTACCCGCCCGGGCAAGCTGGTCGGCAGCAGCGTCGCGAGGCTGCCACGCCGCATCCGGCCGGCACGGGTCCAGCCTTTGCACGGGATCACTCCATGCCCAACCGACTGGCCAACGAAACTTCCCCCTATCTGCAGCAGCATGCGGACAATCCGGTCGACTGGTATCCGTGGGGCGACGATGCGCTGAAGCGCGCCCGCGAACAGGATCGGCCGATTCTGCTCTCCATCGGCTATTCCGCCTGCCACTGGTGCCACGTCATGGCGCACGAGTCATTCGAAGATCCGGACGTCGCGGCCGAGATGAACCGGCAGTTCGTGAACGTCAAGGTGGACCGCGAGGAGCGCCCGGATCTGGATCAGATCTACCAGACCGCGCACCATCTGCTGACGCAGCGGGCCGGCGGCTGGCCTCTCACGATGTTTCTCACGCCGGAAGGCGCACCTTTTTTCGCCGGCACCTACTTCCCGAAGGAGTCGCGCTACGGCATGCCTGGCTTCAGGGACCTGCTGCCGCGCATTGCGGAGGCATACCGCGAAAAGCGCACCGAGATCGCGCAGCAGAATGCGGCCCTCATCGACGCGTTGAAGCGCTCGATCCCGACAGGCAAGGCGAAGCAGACGCTCGAGCGCGCGCCGGTCGATCGCGCGGTACGGGAGCTCGCTCAGGTCTTCGACGACGTGCACGGCGGCATCGGCGATGCACCCAAATTTCCGCATCCATTCGAGCTCGCGTTCTGCCTGCGCCGTTTTGCGCTCGAAGGCGGCGCGATCTCGCAGGCGATCGTCGAGCTTACATTGACCCGCATGGCCGAGGGCGGCATCTACGACCAGCTCGGTGGCGGATTCTGCCGCTACAGCGTCGATCGCTTCTGGACCATTCCGCACTTCGAGAAGATGCTTTACGACAACGGGCCGCTGCTGGCGCTCTATACGGACGCCTGGCTCGTGACGCGGAATCCGCTTTACGAAAAGGTCGCTCGCGAAACCGCAGAGTGGGTGGAGCGCGAGATGCAATCACCCGAAGGCGGCTATTACTCTTCGCTCGATGCCGATTCCGAAGGGGAAGAGGGTAAGTTCTACGTCTGGACGCGAACGGAGATCGAAGCGCTCCTGCCGCGTGACGAGTACACCGCGGCATCCCTTTACTTCGGCCTCGACGGTGAGCCGAACTTCGAAGACCACGACTGGCATCTTCGTAGCGCTCGGCCGCTCTCCGCCGTAGCCGCGGAGATGGGCACCTCCAGCGAGGCGTGCAGAGATCTCATCGAGTCTGCACGCACTCGACTGCGTGAGGCACGCGAGGCACGGGTGAGACCCGGTCGCGACGAAAAGATCCTGACGAGCTGGAACGCGCTCATGGCGAAAGGCATGGCGCGCGCCGCACGCGTGTTCCGCCGCGACGACTGGCTCGAATCCGCTCAGCGCGCGATCGACTTCATTCGCTCGACGCTATGGCGCGACGGGGGTCTCCTCGCCACTTACAAGGACGGGCGGGCGCATCTCAATGCGTACCTCGACGATCACGCGTTCCTGCTCGACGCACTGTTGGAGCTGATGCAGACGGAGTTTCGCACGGTGGACCTCGAGTTCGCACAGGCGCTTGCAGAGCGGCTCCTGCATTCATTCGAGGACGCGCAGGACGGCGGCTTCTTTTTCGTGAGCCATGATCACGAGACGCTCATCCATAAACCGAAGAGCGGTCACGACGGGGCTACACCATCCGGTAATGGGGTGGCGGCATTCGCGCTGCAGCGCCTGGGTCACCTCGTTGGCGAGAGCCGCTATCTGTCCGCCGCCGAACGCACGCTCGACCTGTACTACGAAGCCATGCGAACCAACCCGAGCAGTCACACGAGCCTGCTCACCGCGCTCGAAGAAGCGCTCCATCCGCCGCGCCTTGTTATAGTGCGCGGCCCGCGTGATGCCATCGGTGCGTGGCAAGCCGCGGTGGGGGCACGCTATCGCCCCGACACGATGACGCTCGCGATCGCCTCGGGCCTGCCCGGATTGCCCGCCGTCCTCGACAAGAGCACGTCGACGAACGAGCCCGCTGCATGGGTGTGTGAAGGCACGCAATGCCTGGCGCCGATTGCGGACCTGTCCGAGCTCGACCGTACTCTCTTGACCAATACGACTGCCATCCCGTAACCCAGCGGGCCACTGCCTCGGGCGGCCAAAGCTTCTGGGGTAGAATGCGCTGGCTCTCAACGGAGGACACACTGATCATGAAGCTTCACACTGCCATATCACTCGCGCTCGCGGCGCTCGCATTTTCCGCCGTTGCCCAGGCGCAGGAACAGCTTGCGCAGGCAAACGGCTGCATGACCTGCCACGCGATCGACAAGAAGGTGATTGGTCCCTCGTACAAGGAAGTCGCCGCCAAGTATCGCAGCGACAAGGGCGCCGAAGAGGCCCTCTTCAAGAAAGTGAAGGCGGGCGGCAAGGGCGTGTGGGGTGAAACACCGATGCCACCGAATGCGCATGTGAAGGACGAGGACATCCACGCGATCGTGAAGTGGATTCTGTCGCAGAAATAGTCTCGGTTCGAAAAGAGGGGGAGCCCGGCATGAAGCGCAGACCTATTCTGGCGATGATCACGGCCGTAACGTTCGTGGCCGCTTTGAGCGCGTGCGGCAAGAAGGAGCAGGGCACCACACCGAAGACCGAAGCCGCCAACGCACCACAGGACCAGGCCGTCGTTCGCATCGGGAGCGCATCACCGCTCACCGGCCCGCAAGCCCACATCGGCATCGATATCCGCAACGGCGTGCAGCTTGCTGTCGAAGACGCGAATGCAGCCGGCGTCGAAATCGGCGGCAAGAAGGTGCGTTTCGAGCTGCTCGCCGAAGACGACGAAGCGAATCCGACCAAGGCCACGACGGTTGCGCAGAAGCTCGTCGATTCCAAGGTCGTCGCAGTAGTCGGCCATTTCAATTCCGGTGCGTCCATTCCGGCCTCGAAGATCTATTCGGACGCAGGCATCCCGCAGATCTCGCCCGGTTCGACCAATCCGAAATACACGCAGCAGGGCTTCCAGACCACCTTCCGGGTCGTCACGCACGACGATCAGCAGGGGCCGACGATCGCGCGCTTCTCGCTCGGCAACCTGAAAGCAAAAACGATCGCCGTAATCGACGACAGCACGGCATACGGCCAGGGGCTCGCCGATGCGTTCGAAAAAACGGCGAAGGCCGGCGGTGCCGAGATCGTCGCGCGCGAGCATACGACCGACAAGGACACGGACTTCAAGGCGATCCTCACCAAGATCAAGGGCCGCAACCCGGATCTGATCATGTTCGGCGGCATCGATCCGCAGGCAGGTCCGATGGCAAAGCAGATGTCCGAGCTCGGTATCAAGGCGAAGTTCATCGGCGGCGACGGCATGCAAACGCCCAACTTCATCAAGCTCGCCGGTCCTGCCGCCGAGGGTGCGATGGCGTCGGTACCGGGCCTGGCGAAAGAGAAAATGCCGGGCGGTGAGACCTTCCTCAAGAAGTTCAAGGCGCGCTTCAATGCCGACGTCGAGCTTTTCGCGCCGATGGGATACGACGCGGTGATGGTGTTCATAGACGCCATGAAGCGCGCGGGTTCGACCGATCCCGCCAAATTCCTGCCCGAACTGAAAAAGACGAATTACCAGGGCGTGATCGGCCCGATCGCCTTCGACGATAAAGGCGATCTCGTCAACGGTCCGCTCACGATCTATGTCGTGAAGGGCGGCAAATGGGAGCCCCTCGAAACGATCACGCCGGGTGCGGCACCTGCCCCCGCCACCGCGGCGGCAGAAAGCTCTCCGGCGCCCGACAAGAAGTGATCGCGTCGGACCCGGACTCGACAGCAGTTCCCACTAAACGGCACCCTTAGCGGTGCCGTTTTTGCGAGTAGGGAACCTTGGCTTATGGACATCTTCATCCAGCAGATCATCAACGGGCTCGTGCTCGGCAGCATCTATGCGCTCGTGGCACTGGGCTACACGATGGTCTACGGGATTCTCGGACTCATCAATTTCGCGCATGGCGACATCGTGATGGTCGGCGCGCTGGTCGCGCTCACCGTTACTTCGCTGCTCTCCGGAAGCGGCTTGCACCCGCTCGCCGTCATCCTGATCGCGATAGCCGCGGCGACGGTGGTATGCATGGCGATCGGATTGACGGTCGAACGGCTCGCCTACCGGCCGCTGCGTCGCGCACCCCGTCTTGCACCGCTCATCACCGCGATCGGCGTGTCGATCCTTATTCAGTACACGGCCGCGCTCGTGTGGGGCAAGCAGGTACATCTCGATGCCCGAGCTCGTCTCGCCCACCAGTCTGCAATTCGCGGGTGCGCAGCTTACGGACGTGCAGGCGTACATCTTCCTGCTTGCCTGTACGGTCATGGCGGCGCTGCTCTGGTTCATCAAATCGAGCCGCACGGGCCGCGCCATGCGTGCAACGGAGCAGAACGTCGATATCGCCGGCCTCATGGGCGTGAACACGAATCGCATCATCGCGTTCACATTCGCGCTCGGCTCTGCGATCGGCGCATTGGCTGGCGTGATGGTCGTCCTCTACTATGGCCTCGGGCACTACTTCATGGGTTTCATGCTGGGGTTGAAGGCGTTCACGGCGGCCGTCCTGGGCGGTATCGGAAACATCGCCGGGGCGATGCTTGGAGGGCTCCTCCTCGGTCTTATTGAAAGCATCGTCTCGGGCTACATCGGCGACTGGACCGGCGGCGTGCTCGGCAGCAATTACCGCGACATCTTCGCCTTTCTCGTGCTGATCGGCGTGCTCGTGCTGAGGCCGTCGGGGCTCATGGGACAGCAAATCAGCGATCGCGCATGATGCGGCCGAACGCGATCGCGCGGATCCCGGTCTATCTGGCGCTTACCGCGTTGCTTCTCGCCGCCCCATTCCTGATCGACGTCACGCTGGGGCGCACCTGGGTGCGGATTCTCGATGTCGCGTTGCTCTTTACCATGCTCGCGCTCGGACTCAATATCGTCGTCGGCTATGCGGGCCTGCTCGACCTCGGCTACGTTGCGTTCTTCGCGGTCGGTGCGTACGCCTATGCGCTGCTCGCCTCCCCGCAATTCGATCTTCACTGGCCGTTTATTGCGCTGCTGCCGCTCGGGGCATTGATCGCTGCCGTCTTTGGCGTCCTGCTGGGTGCGCCCACGCTGCGGCTGCGCGGCGACTATCTCGCGATCGTCACGCTCGGATTCGGAGAGATCATCCGCATCTTCCTCAATAACCTGAATCGTCCGTATAACGTCACCAATGGCCCGCAGGGGATCACGCTCATCGACCCGCTGCACATCGGCGGCGCCAGCCTCGCCAAGGTACATACGATAGCCGGCTTCAGCATCGCGCCGGTCCACAGTTACTACTTCGTGTTCCTTGCGTGCGCCCTCATCTCGATCTTTATCTCACGCCGGCTCGAGGATTCCCGCATCGGGCGGGCGTGGGTGGCGATTCGCGAGGACGAGCTGGCCGCCGCTGCGATGGGCATCAACACGCGCAACGTGAAGCTGCTCGCCTTCGCGATGGGTGCGACCTTCGGCGGTGTTGCCGGCGGCCTGTTCGCGTCCTTCCAGGGTTTCATCAGCCCTGAAAGCTTTACGCTGCTCGATTCGATCATGATCCTGTGCATGGTCGTCCTGGGCGGCATGGGAAATGTCGGCGGTGTCGCGCTCGGCGCCATCCTGCTGACGGCGTTGCCCGAGGCCTTGCGGCATGCGGGGCCGCTCCAGCAGACGTGGTTCGGCACGGTTTACGTGGACCCATCGGACTTGCGCATGCTGCTCTTCGGGCTCGCGCTCGTGCTGATGATGCTGTTCAGGCCGGCGGGCCTGTGGCCCTCGTCCGTTCGGCGCCGCGAGCTCGCGAGCGCACGCGAGCCGGCGGGCAGCGAGGGAGCCGATGTCCGGCGCTAGTGCGTTGCTGTCGGTCGAGGGCGTGTCGAAACGCTTCGGCGGCCTCTCGGCGCTGTCCGAGGTGACGCTTTCGATTACAGCCGGACAGATATTCGGTCTGATCGGCCCGAACGGCGCGGGTAAGACGACGCTCTTCAACGTGATCACCGGTGTGTATGGACCCGATGGTGGTGACGTCATACTCGACGGGACCAGGATCGGCGGGCTCAAGCCGCACACGATTGCGGAGCGAGGAATCGCGCGGACGTTTCAGAACATTCGCCTGTTCGCGAACATGACCGCGCTCGAAAACGTCATGGTCGGGCGTCATCTCCGCACCCGTGCCGGCGTAATCGGCGCCGTGTTGCGAGGCGCTCGCACGCGCGCCGAAGAGACCGCGATCGCGGAGCGTGCTCATGCCTTGCTCGACTACTGCGGAATCGAGCGTCACGCCAACGAGCTTGCGCGCAATCTCTCTTACGGAGATCAGCGCCGGCTCGAGATCGCGCGGGCGCTCGCGACGGAGCCGCACCTGCTTGCGCTCGACGAACCCGCGGCCGGCATGAACGCCACCGAACGCACCGATCTCACCAAGCTGGTCGAGCGCATCCGGCGGGATGGAACGACGTTGCTCCTGATCGAGCACGATGTGAAGCTGGTCATGGGCCTGTGCGACCGCGTTGCGGTGCTGGATTACGGGCGTAAGATCGCAGAAGGCGGACCGGCCGAGGTGCAGCGCGACGCGGCCGTCATCGAGGCCTATCTCGGGGGCACGCTTGCTTGAGGTGAAGGGACTCGAAGTGCGCTATGGCGGGATTCGCGCCGTGAAGGGGCTCGATCTCCAAGTCGCGGAGCGCGAGCTGGTCACGCTCATCGGCGCGAACGGCGCCGGCAAGACGACGACGCTGAAGGCCATCGCCGGCTTGCTCAGACCCGCGGCGGGCAGCGTGCGCTACGCGGGCCGCGACATCACCGGAACACGTGCGTGCGAGCTCGTGCCGCTCGGCATCGCGCTGGTGCCCGAAGGCCGCGGCGTGTTCGGCCGGCTCACCGTGGAAGAAAACCTGGCGATGGGTGCATACGTGCGGCGCGATGCAGGTGTGGCACGGGATTTCGAACGATCGTACGGCTTGTTTCCCCGTCTCGCGGAACGGCGCAAACAACTGGCCGGCACGCTATCGGGTGGAGAACAGCAAATGCTCGCGATCGCACGCGCGCTCATGAGCCGGCCGAAGCTCCTGCTGCTCGACGAGCCGAGCATGGGGCTTGCGCCGCTCATGGTGCAGCGGATTTTCGAAACGATCCGCGCCGTCGCCGCAGAAGGCGTGACGCTGCTGCTGGTCGAACAGAACGCGAAACTGGCGCTCGAGATGTGCGACCGTGGCTACGTCATGGAAAGCGGCTCGATCCGCTTGTCCGCGCCGTCGCAAGCACTGCTCGTGAATCCGGAAGTGAAGCGCGCGTACCTCGGCGAGTGATCGTCAGGCTTCCTGTCTGCCTCCACGGCGAGCGGAGTGGTCGGGCGTCGCGTCGCTGACGCTCCTCGACATGACGCTACTGATCGGACGCGTGCCGGTTCAGATCAGCCAGTCTTTGGCGACGAGGAAGTCGGAGTAAAGCCGCGCCTCCGCACTTCCCGGTTCGGGTTTCCAGTCATAGCGCCAGGTGACGGACGGCGGCAGCGACATGAGGATCGACTCGGTGCGTCCGCCCGATTGCAGTCCGAACAGCGTGCCGCGATCGTAGACGAGATTGAACTCGACATAGCGCCCGCGACGATACGCCTGAAACGCGCGCTCCCGTTCCCCGTATGCGTCCTTGCGCCGGCGCTCGACGATGGGCTCGTACCCGAGGAGAAAGTGCGTGCCGACGCTGCGTGTCAGCGCGAAGCACGTGTCGAAGTCGGGTGCGCTGACGTCGTCGTAAAAGATTCCACCGACGCCGCGCGGCTCGTTGCGATGGCGCAGGAAGAAGTACTCATCGCACCAGCGCTTGTAATGCGCATAACGTTCGATCCCGAACGGCGCGATGGCGTCGCGGCAGGTACGATGGAAATGCACCGCGTCTTCGGTGTGCCCGTAATACGGTGTCAGGTCCATGCCGCCGCCGAACCACCATACTGGCGCGGCGCCGCTCTTCTCGGCTGCGAAGCAGCGCACGTTCATGTGCACCGTCGGCACGTGCGGATTGCGCGGATGCAGGACGAGCGACACGCCCATCGCCTGAAAAGAGCGGCCGGCAAGCTCCGGCCGCGCCGCTGAAGCCGAGGGCGGCAGATCGTTGCCGTAGACGTGCGAGTAGCCGACCCCGGCCCGCTCGAAGAGCGCGCCTTCTTCCAGTATGCAGCTGATTCCGCCGCCGCCCTGAGGACGCTGCCATGCATCGCGCCTGAACGTCTGCCCATCGAGCGCGGACAGATGCGCCACAATGGTGTCCTGCAAACCCGTGAGGTACGCCTGTACGGCTGGAAGATCCACGACGATTGAACGGATCCGCTACTTCGTCGCTGCAGGTGGCGCGCCGGCGGTGCGCACCTGTGGCTTTCGCCCGAGGGCACGATAGCCGATGTCGCGGCGATACTGCATGCCGTCGAACCGGATGCGGCTTACGATTTCGTATGCGCGCTTCTGTGCGGTTCGAACATTGTGGCCGAGCGCGGTCACGCAGAGGACGCGTCCTCCGCTCACGCTCACGCGCTCCCCGTCCAGACGTGTGCCGGCGTGAAATACGCGGTAATCATCACCGGCAGGGGGCAGGCCATCGATGACATCGCCGGTTCGCGGTGCCTCGGGATAGCCCGCCGAAGCGAGCACGACTCCCAGCGCGACGCGCGGATCCCACTCCGCTTCGGCGTCATCGAGCGTGCCCGCGAGCGCGTGTTCGATGAGTGGCAGCAGGTCGCTTTTCAAACGAAGCAGGATCGGCTGCGTTTCCGGGTCGCCCAGACGGCAATTGAATTCGAGGACGCGCACCCGGTTGTCACGGCCGATCATGAGGCCCGCATAGAGGAAGCCGGTGTAGGGCGAGCCCTCGCTGCGCATGCCCTGGATCGCCGGATCGATCACCTCACGCATGACGCGGCCATGGATCGCAGGCGAGATGATCGGTGCCGGCGAGTAAGCCCCCATGCCCCCGGTGTTAGGGCCCGCGTCACCGTCGAGGAGGCGCTTGTGATCCTGACTGCTCGCGAGCGGCAGTGCATTCGAGCCGTCCGCGAGAACGATGAAGCTCGCCTCTTCGCCTTCGAGATACTCTTCGATCACCACGCGCGCACCGGCGATACCGATGCGGTTGTCAATGAGCATCATGTCGACCGCGGCGTGCGCCTGCGCGAGATCGGTCGCGACCACGACGCCTTTGCCCGCGGCCAGCCCGTCGGCCTTGACGACGATTGGCGCACTCTGACGCTCGACATACGCATGAGCCGCCGCCGCATCGCCGAAGGTCGCATAAGCCGCCGTCGGAATGCGATGGCGCACCATGAAGCTCTTGGCGAAATCTTTCGAGCTCTCGAGCCGCGCCGCCTTCTGCGTGGGGCCGAAGATGCGAAGACCGGCGGCCTGAAAGGCATCGACCATTCCCGCTGCAAGCGGGGCCTCGGGGCCGACCACGGTCAGAGCCACGCCCTCTCGGCGGACGAACTCGATCAATGCCGAAATCGAGCCGTTCGGTACGTTCGCTACACCCTCTTCCCTCAACGTCCCCGCGTTACCTGGCGCGACGAAGACTTTGAACACGCGCGGTGATTGGGCGAGTTTCCACGCAAGCGCGTGCTCGCGACCACCGGAACCGATGACGAGGATTTTCATTCGTCGGAGAGGCGGGAGATGGGAGGCGGTAGCCACAAACTCATGGTCATTAGCACCTCCTCTGTGTGCGTGTCGCGTCTCATGTCAGTGGCGAAAGTGCCGAACGCCGGTGAAGACCATAGTAATACCGTGTTCATCTGCCGCGGCGATCACCTCGGCGTCACGCACACTGCCGCCCGGCTGCACGATGGCCTTCGCGCCCGCCTGCGCGACCACGTCGACGCCGTCGCGAAACGGGAAGAATGCGTCAGATGCAACGACGGACCCGTTCAGTTGGAGGCCGGCGTTCTGTGCCTTGATCGCGGCGATGCGCGCGGAGTCGACACGGCTCATCTGGCCGGCACCGACGCCGAGCGTGCGTCCCCCCGAACAGAACACGATCGCGTTCGATTTAACGAATTTGGCAACACGCCAGGCAAACAGCAGGTCCGCAAGTTCCGTCTCCGTCGGCGTGCGCTGCGTCACGAGCTTGAATGCGCTCGCCGGCACGTTCAGCGCGTCCGCATTCTGCACGAGCAATCCACCACCTACGCGCTTCACGTCGAGCACGTTCGTTGCAGTGCCGGAGCCGATCTCCAGCACGCGTATGTTCTGCTTCGCCGCGAAAGCGGTCCGCGCATGAGGTTCGATGTGCGGCGCAATTACGACTTCCACGAACTGTTCGCAGACCGCCTTTGCCGCGTCCAGATCGACCGCGCGATTGAAGGCGATGATGCCACCGAACGCCGACGTCGGGTCGGTCGCGAATGCGTTGCGATATGCACCGACGAGCGACGCATCGACTGCCACGCCGCACGGATTGGCATGCTTCACGATCACACACGCGGGCTGATCGAACGTCTTCACGCACTCCCACGCGGCATCGGCGTCGGCTATGTTGTTGTAGGACAGATCCTTCCCCTGGACTTGCGTGTAGTTTGCGAGCGTGCCGGGCGGCGGCGGACGATCCCGATAGAATGCTGCGCTCTGATGCGGATTCTCACCGTAACGCAGTGACTGCGCCCGCTGGAACTGGAGCGTGAGCGTACCGGGGAAGAGCTCGCTTTCGGTTCCCGCCGAATCGACTGTGGCGAGATACGTGCTGATCGCACCGTCGTAGGCGGCCGTATGAGCGAACGCTTTCTGTGCAAGGCGGAAGCGCGTATCCAGACCCACCGCGCCGTGGGCGCGCCCCATTTCCGCAAGGAGCGCTTCGTAGTCGGCAGAATCGGTGACTACTGCGACGTGCCGGTAGTTCTTCGCGGCGCTGCGCACCATTGCCGGCCCGCCAATGTCGATGTTTTCGATTGCGTCTTCGAGCGTGCAGTCCGGCCGCGCGACAGTCTGTGTGAAGGGATACAGGTTCACGACGACGAGGTCGATCGTCGTGATGTCATGGTCCGCCAGCGCCTGCATGTGAGCCGGCAGCTCACGCCGGGCAAGTATGCCCCCGTGAACCTTCGGGTGCAGCGTCTTCACGCGTCCATCGAGCATTTCCGGGAAACCGGTGTGGTCGGCGATTTCCGTCGCGCTGATGCCCGCGTCCTTCAGCAGCTTCGCGGTACCGCCCGTAGACAGCAGACTGTAGCCGTGAACGACAAGCCCGCGGGCGAACTCGACAAGACCGGTCTTGTCGGAGACGCTCAGAAGGGCCTGCCTCAACACTGCCATGGCCGGAAACGCTCAAAGTTGCAACCGGGGTGGGCCATCATCGCTCTCGCGGCGTCTCGTGCGGTGGGTTGATTTCAGCCTGAGTCGCTCACCTGCCGCGGCTGGTTCAGAACTTGATGCCGTGCGCCTTCATCTTCTTGCGCAGAGTATTGCGGTTGATGCCCAGCATCTCCGCCGCGTGGGTCTGGTTTCCGTGCACGCGATGCAGCACCGATTCGAGCAGCGGTTTCTCGACACAGTTGATGACCATGTCGTACACGCCCCGCGCCCGCTCCCCATCGAGATCGTTGAAGTAGACGTCTATGGCTTTGCGCACGACGCGCGCCATTTCGTTGTCGTTGATCATGCCGCCAGTTCCTCGATGTACTGCAGGCGCCGGTCGCGTTCGGAGAGCTCGGCGAAGAACGTCTCGACGGCGGCGATCTGCTCGCCGCACGTCTGGAGCTGATTCATTCCATGGCGGAAAGCCGCTGACCCGGCGAGACCTTTCGTATACCAGGAGATATGCTTGCGCGCGACGCGAACGCCCGTCTGCTCGCCGTAGAAGCCGTACAGGTCGTGAAGGTGCCCGATCAGCACCCGGTGGATCTCCGCGACTTCGGGCAAGGGCAGATGCTCGCCCGTCTCGAGATAATGCGTGATCTCGCGAAACATCCAGGGCCGGCCCTGTGCCGCGCGGCCGATCATGATGGCATCGGCGCCCGTGTGGTCCAAGACATGCCGCGCGCGTTCCGGCGTGTCGATGTCGCCGTTCGCGATCACGGGAATGCGCACGGCCGACTTGACCTCGGCAATCGTGTCGTATTCGGCCTCGCCGCTGAAACCGCACGCCCGCGTACGACCGTGGATTGCGAGCGCGCGGATACCGCTCGCCTCCGCGATTTTCGCAACCGTCATCGCGTTGCGATTGTCGCGATCCCAGCCGGTCCTGATCTTGAGGGTTACGGGCACTGCGACTGCGGAAACGACCCGCTCCAGTATGCGTGCAACGAGAGGCTCGTCCTTGAGTAACGCAGAGCCCGCCATTACATTGCAGATTTTCTTCGCCGGGCAGCCCATGTTGATATCGATGATCTGGGCACCCTCGTCGACGTTGTACCTTGCAGCGTCGGCCAGCATGTCCGGATCGGCGCCGGCAATCTGCACCGCGATCGGCTCCACTTCGCCGTCGTGATTGGCCCGCCGGCGTGTTTTCTCCGCGCCGCGCAACAACGAGTTGCTCGCGACCATTTCGGACACAGCCAAGCCTGCGCCCATGCGCTTGCATAACTGTCGAAACGGTCGATCGGTGACGCCCGCCATCGGCGCAACGATCAGATTATTCCTGAGCTGAAACGGACCGATTTGCATCGGGCGGAGTCTGGGGAAAGGGCGCCATTGTAGCCGCTCGCTCGGCGCAAAGAAAAGAGAAAAGGCCCCCGTCGAAGCACGCTTGACACAGGTCAACTTGCGCACGTTTCGCCGTTGCGGCGTCACTCGGAAAACGCGACGCAAACGAAGGCACTTAACGCGAACTCTTACGACAAGGGCTACGAAGCAGTTCGTACGAGTCGGCGCAGTTTACGCATCGCTTTTGGCGCATCACGCGCGCGCACCGAAGACCATGCGGCGCACAAGAAAATCTTTTGCCGGCGGCACACAGCCGAGCGCCGTGAGTCCGATGCCGCGCATTGCGCGCAGCGCGGCGTTATCGTTGGAGAAAATGTTCACGAGCAAATCCGTGAAAGCAATGCCGGCGGCCCGATCGATGCGCCGACGCTTCCCGTACGCACTCAGGACCTCCGGCGAGCCGGCGCCGCGGCGCGCGAGTTCCGCCGCGAGCTCCCACGCGTCACGCAAGCCGAGATTGAAGCCCTGACCGGCGACCGGGTGCAACGACTGGGACGCGTTGCCGACCAATGCCAGGCGGCCGATCGTCGCGCGTTCGCTGACGCGGAGCGTAAGCCGATGCAGGTGCCGTTCACCGACGTCGAGGAACGCGCCGACCCGCTCGCCGAACGCCGTTCGCAACGCAGCGAGAAATGCGCCCGATGGGGCGGAATACAACGACTCGCCTCGCGCAGGCGCAAGCGTCCAGACGAGCGCGTAGTTGTGCTCGTATGGCAGCAACGCAATCGGCCCTTGGGAGGTGAAGCGTTCGAACGCGGTGTTCCCATGCGGACGCGCAGTGGTGACACGCGCGGTGATCGCGACCTGATCGTAGTCACGGGTGCGAACACCCACGTCGAGCGCGGCCGCACCGCCGTCTGCCAGCGCAACCACTGCGGCGATTGCGTCATGGAAGCTGTTCTCGCGCTCGAATTCGACACGTGCGCTGGCGGCATCATGTGCGATCGACGTAACGCGCGCGCCTCTTATCACGCTGACCGACGTCTGTTCGAGCGCCGCTTCAAGGCGCAATAGGAGGCCGGTGTAATCGACCATGTAGCCCAATGCCGGCAGTCGCGCTTCGGCCGCGGTCATCTCGGTGCGGCCGATACCGCCGCGCTGCGAGACGTGAATGCGGCGAATGGGCGTCGCGGGCGCGAGTTGGTCCCAAATACGGATATGTTCGAGGATCAAGCGGCTGCCGTACGACAGCGCGAGTGGCCGGTTCTCACCCGAAGGGGCCTCCGCATGCCGCGCCTCCAGCACGAGCACGCGCAGACGCCGACGCGCGGCCTCCAGCGCAAGCGCGGCGCCGACGGGCCCGCCGCCGATTACGGCGAGATCGTACTGCTGCGTCACGCCTGACGCATCAACGCCTCGACGTCCGCCACTGTCTTCGGCGCATCGGACGTGATGATCTCGCAGCCTGTGGCCGTGACGAGCGCGTCGTCTTCGATGCGCACGCCGATATTTTCAAACCGCTCGGGCACGCCTTCGCCGGGTCGTATGTAGCAGCCTGGCTCGACCGTGAGCATCATGCCGGGCGCGAGCGTACGCCATTCGCCTTTGTGCTTGTATTCGCCTGCGTCGTGCACGTCGAGTCCGAGCCAGTGGCCCGTGCGATGCATGTAGAACCGCTTGTAGCTTTCAGTTTCGAGCACGCGCTCGAGCGGGCCTTCGAGCAGCCGGAGATCGACGAATCCCTGCGCGAGTACCTGGACCGCGGCGTCGTGGGGTGCCGCCCAGCCACTGCCTGGCTTGATTTCGACAATGGCGGCACTCTGTGCGGCGAGCACCAGCTCGTAGACGTCGCGCTGAGGTCCGCTGAAGCGCCCGTTCACCGGAAACGTGCGCGTGATATCGGATGCGTAACCGTCGAGCTCGCAGCCCGCATCGATCAGCAGAAGATCGCCGTCATTCAACACGCCGTCGTTCTCGACGTAGTGCAGGACGCATGCGTGAGCGCCGGACGCGACGATCGGCGTATACGCCGGCGCCTGTGCGCCGTGCCGGCGGAATTCGTACAGGAGCTCGGCTTCGACGGCGAACTCACCGACCCCGGGTCTGGCAACCTGCATCGCGCGACGATGCGCGGCGCTCGAAATCTGTCCCGCGCGGCGCATGAGCGCGAGCTCGGTTTCGTCCTTGAACAGTCGCATTTCGTCGAGCAGGACGTTGACATCGCTGATCATCGGAGGCGCTGCCACGCCGGCCCGCGCACGCGCACGCACGCTGTTTATCCATTGCAGCACGCGCGCATCCCAGGATTGATCCGCACCGAGATGACAAAAAACCGCAAAGTGGTCCGCGATGAGATCGGGCATGAGCTCGTCGAGACGCGCGACGGTGTGCGCTTCGTCCATCGCGAACACTTCGCGCGCCTGCTCCGGACCATATCGATAGCCGTCCCAGATCTCGCGCTCTTCGTTCTTTTCGCGGCAGAAGAGAATGCTGCGCGGAATGTCGCCCGCGATAACAACCAGCACCGCTTCCGGTTCGCGAAAACCGGTCAGGTAATAGAAGTAGCTGTCGTAGCGGAACGGATAGTGAGCGTCGCGGTTGCGCACGCGTTCGGCGGCCGTCGGAATAATCGCGACGCCCTCCTGCATCTGTTCGGCAAGACGCAGACGGCGCTGCACATGGACGTGGGAGTCGATTGAAGTTCATCAGCTATTCTCGCGCAGGAATCGGTCGAGCGCGGCGAGACGCTCGGGCGTACCTACATCGACCCAGCGGCCGCGATAGTGTTCCCCGCTTACGCGCCCCTTTGCGAGCAGCGGCTTGAGAACCGCCGCGAGCTGGTAGCGCGCCCCGCGCGGCACTTCCGAGAACAACGCCGGATCGTAAACACCGATTCCACTGTAGGTGTAGCGCACGACACCATCGGCGCTCACCTTGCCGTCGCTGAGGCCGAAGTCGCCCGCCGGGTGATGTTCGGGATTATCGATAAGGACGAGGTGCGCCAGGCTGCCGTGATTCGGCCATTCGCCTGTCAGCAGCGTCTTCGAAGGGAAAATCGGTGAAGATGTCGCCGTTCACGACCAGAAACGGCGCGGAACCGAGCAGCGGCAGCGCGTGCGCGATCCCGCCGGCCGTTTCGAGCGCACCCTGCGGCTCACGCGAGTAGTGAATCGTCAGATCCCAGCGCGCACCATCGCCCAGCCCTGCGCTCGATCTCGTGGGCGAGGTGCGCGACGTTGATGACGACCTCTTTCACGCCGCAGCGCGCGAGCGCCTCGAGCGTCCACGCGATCAGCGGCCTTCCGCCGGCTTCCAGCAACGGCTTGGGTGTCGAGTCGGTCAATGGCCGCATGCGCTCACCGCGGCCCGCGGCAAGAATCATCGCCTTCATCCGCGCATCAGAACGTGTACGCCGCGCGCGGCGCCCGCGCTTCGAGCGCATCGAAAAAGCGAGCGAGCGGCGAGAGCTCGGCGTAGCGCGCCGCGACCTCGCGCACGTAGGCGCAAAAGCGCGGCGTATCCTCGACGTAGGCGCGGCTTGCCGTCGCGGTGGCAGATGCGCGCGAAGATGCCGAGCACTTTCAGGTGTCGCTGCAGCCCCATCCACTCGAACGCGCGGTAAAAGGATGCGAAATCGGAGTCGACCGGCAGCCCCGGCCTTGCGTGCGCGTTCCCAGTATCGAACGGTCCAGTCGAGCACGCGCTCTTCGGGCCAGCTCACGAATGCGTCGCGAAAGAGCGACACCACATCGTACGTGACCGGACCGAACACCGCGTCCTGAAAGTCGAGCACGCCCGGATTGGGCTCGCTCACCATCAGGTTGCGCGGCATGTAGTCGCGGTGCACGTAGACTCCTCGGCTGCGCCAGCGCCGAGTCGATGAGCCGCTGAAACACGGTATCGAGCAGCGCGCGCTGTTCAGCGTCCAGCGTCAGGGCCAGATGGCGCCGTATGTACCACTCCGGAAAGAGCTCCAGCTCGCGGCGCAACAGCGCCTCGTCGTAAGGCGGCAGCACACCCGCGCGGCTCGCGCACTGCCAGCGGATCAGCGCATCGAGCGCGTCCGAGAACAATCGATCCGCATTCGATTCGTTGAGCGTGGCGAGATACGTGCGCGTGCCGAGGTCGGAGAGCAGGAGAAAACCGCGCTCGAGATCCTGTGCGAGGACCTGCGGGACGTGCAGCCCGGCATCGCGCATGAGCGACGCGACCTTCACGAAAGGCCTGCAGTCTTCCTGTTCAGGCGGCGCATCCATGACGATCCATGTACGATCGTCCGCACGGACGCGAAAATAGCGCCTGAAGCTCGCATCCTCGGATGCGGGCTCGAACATGAGCTCGCGTTCGTGAAGACAAGCGCAGGTCCACTGCCGCAGTGCGTCGAGCCGGTGATCGGACGTGGACAACGTTTCGTTGCCTTCAGAGGGGAATTGTGCGAATTTTAGCATTCCTCACGATTCACCCCGCGATGCACAGAATTCGAATAAGCCGCATCTCGCTCGCCGTCGTGTGTGCGATCCCGGTGATGGCGAATGCTCAGCAAGGTCTGAAGCTCACGCCGCAGCGCGGGCTGCTGACGATGACGCCGGCGCAGGAAGCGTCCACCCCCGTCTTCATCGAAGCCGACCAGCTTCAGGGCCAGAGCGAAACCGAGGCCGAAGCATCCGGAGATGTGCGGTTGCGCCGTCACGGACAGAGCGTGTCCGCGGACTGGCTGCGTTACGACTTCCCGACACAGCAGCTAGACGCCAGCGGGAATATCAAACTGGAACGCGGCACCGATCTCATCGAAGGCGATCGGCTGCGCTACAACCTGGGCACGCAGCACGGCTTCATGGAAACCCCGAAGTTCCGTATCACACCCCCGCCGCGCGAGACTGTCGCGCCGGGCACGCCGCCCGATCTGCGGCCCTTCAGCCCGCTGCCGTGGGATCCCCCCCACCCTGCGCCCGTGCAGGGACGCGGCACCGCGGAACGCATCCTCTTCCAGGGTCCCGAGCTGTTTCGTGCGGAGCAGTCGAGCTACACCACCTGTGGTCCGGGCAACGACGACTGGTTCATACGATCGCGCGAGCTCGACATCGACAAGGGTCGCGAAGTCGGGATCGCGCGTGGCGCGAGCATCGAGTTCCTGGACCACACGATCTTCTACACGCCCTACATCTCGTTCGCGCTGCACAATCAGCGCACCTCCGGAATACTCACGCCTCATTACGGCAGTTCCACGACGACGGGGACTGAGATCACGGTGCCCTATTACTGGAACATGGCGCCGAATCGCGATATGACGTTTTATCCGCGCCTGATGAGCAAGCGCGGACTCCAGCTCGGCACCGAGTTTCGCTACCTCGGCGAGTCCTATCGGGGCAATGCGCGCATCGAAGTGCTTCCTAACGATTCGCAGCTCAATCGTGAGCGCCACTCCTATTTCCTTCAGCACACGCAGAGCTTCGGCGATGAGTGGAGCGCCGCGTTGAATCTGAACCGGGTCTCTGACGACCGCTACTTCACCGACCTCTCGACACTGGTCGCCGTCACGTCACGCACCACGCTGCCCACCGAGGCCCTCATCGCGCGCACGGCTCCCTGGGGCGACGCCGGGACGTACTCCTTTACGGCGCAGGCGCTGAAATGGCAGACGCTGCAACCGGACCCACTCGCACCCGTCACACCGCCGTACGATCGCAAGCCTCAGTTGACGTTCAGCGCGTTCCGGCAAGACGTCTTCCACACGGACTTCGACGTCTTCTCGAGCTACGTGGATTTCAGCCATCCGACGCTGCCAAGCGGCAAGCGGCTGATCGCTTACCCGAACTTCTCGCTGCCGCTGCAGACGGCGTCGGCGTTTTTCGTCCCGCGCATCGGCGCGCACCTCTCGCGATACACGGTGGAGCCGAACACCCAGGGTTTCACGGACCAGACCCGTACGCTGCCCGTCGTCACCGCGGATGCCGGACTCATTTTCGAGCGCGACACGGTGTTGACCGGGCTTCCATTCCGCCAGACGCTCGAGCCGCGGCTTTATTACGTCTACATCCCGTTCCGGGACCAGACCCAGCATACCCAACTTCGAGAGCGGGCCGCTGGACGTGAGCTTCGCGACCCTGTTCACCGAAAACCAGTTCACTGGACACGACCGTATCAACGACGCGAATCAGATCACGGCCGGCCTGTCGTCGCGCTTCATACACCCGGACAGCGGCATCGAGCGGCTGCGGGTCGCGATCGCGCAGCGCTACTACTTCCAGGATCAGCGCGTGACGCTGCCCGGCGTGCCGCCGCGGCCCGCCAACACGGCCGCTTCCGACGTGCTTGCGGCCGTAAGCGGCACCATCGTGCCGAACTGGACCGTGGACCTCGGTTTCCGCTACAACAGCGACCAGGGTGAAATCGGCAAATTCAACGTCGCTACGCGCTACCAGCCGACTCCCGGGCGAGTACTGAATGTAGCCTACCGCGAGACCGCGGAGCTCATTCAGCAGACGGACATCTCTTTCCAGTGGCCGATCACGCCCCAATGGACAGCCCTTGGACGCTGGAACTATTCCCTGCGCGACGGTCGCACGCTCGAAGCGCTGGGCGGGTTCGAATACGACGGGGGGTGCTGGGTGTTTCGCGCAGTGGCGCACCACTTCGTGACAGCCCTCAACGCGAGCAGCACATCCGTTTTTCTGCAACTCGAATTGAACGGAGTGTCCCGAATCGGAACTAATCCTACGGACGTTCTCCGGCGTAGTGTAGGCGGTTATGTACTCGCGTCGATCCGCGGGCACCACGGGTCGGGGAGTTCCAGGACCCCGACCGCTGATCTCTGTCGTTTCCAATTCCAGACATGACGTATCGTTCGAGCATCAAGGCTTGGCAGCCGGCGCTCCTGCTGGGGCTGGCCCTGTTTCTTTGCCCTGCGATGGCCGCGCAGGCACCGCGGTCGAGCCAACCGGTACTCATCGACCGCATCGTCGCCATCGTGAACGATGAAGCAATTACCGCGCGCGAGCTCGATGAGCGAATGCAATTCGCGATGAAGCAGCTCGCAAAGCAGGGGACTGCGCCGCCGCCGCGCAACGTCGTCGAACGGCAGTTGCTCGAACGTATGATCTCGGATCGCGTGCAGCTTCAGTATGCAAAGGAGAGCGGGTTGCGCGTCGACGATACCGAGCTCGATCGCGCCATCGCACGCATCGCCGAACAGAACAAGCTCACCCCGCAGGAGATGCGGGCCGCTCTCGAGCGCGACGGTGTCCCGTTCCCCAAGTTTCGCGAAGACATTCGGTCCGAAATCATCATGTCCCGCCTGCGCGAGCGCGAGGTGGACAACAAGATCGTCGTGACCGAGAGCGAGATCGACGCGCTGCTCGCAAGCTCCGCGAGCGGCGAGATGCGCAACGACGATGTGAATCTGTCGCACATATTGATCGTCGTGCCGGAAAACGCCAGACCCGAGCAGGTGCAGGCGCGTCGTGCGCGCGCGGAAGAAGCGCTTGCGGAACTCGCGAAGGGTGCGGACTTCAAGCAGGTTGCGGCGGCGTTCTCGGAAGCGCCGGACGCGCTGCAGGGAGGCGAAATGGGTTGGCGTTCGGGCGAACGATTGCCGACGATCTTTTACGATGCGATCAAGAACCTGAAGCCGGGCCAGGCGAGCGAAATTCTGCGCAGCGCGAACGGCTTTCACATCGTCCGGTTGAACGAGCGGCGGGGCGCTACATCGACGGGCGCGCAAGTGCCGTCGAGCGTACAGCAAACGCATGTTCGCCATATTCTCGTGAAAACGAACGAGCTCGTCTCGGAGACTGAAGCACAGCGCCCGGCTACGCACGCTCAAGGAGCGCCTCGAGAACAAGGCGGACTTCGCCGACCTCGCGCGGGTCCACTCGGAAGACGCGAGTGCGGCGAAAGGCGGCGATCTCGGCTGGATACTGCCCGGGGATACCGTGCCGGAGTTCGAGCGTGCGATGGACGCCCTGAAACCCGGTGAGATCAGCGATCCGATCCGCTCGCCTTTCGGCTGGCATTTGATCCAGGTGCTCGAACGTGGCGTACAGGACGTATCCAAGGAACGCCAGCGCCTGGCCGCGCGGCAGACGCTGCGTGCGCGCAAGTCCGATGAGGCGTATCAGGAGTGGGTGCGGCAGCTTCGGGACCGGGCGTATGTCGAAGCGCGTCTGGACGAGCGCTGAGATGAGGGCGGCGCTCGCCTTCAGCTCGGGCCTCGCCGCCCTACGGAACAGAGAGAAACCAATGGTTCCCTCCGTAACCTCCTTTCCTTCGGCGGCGTGTCTATCAGTGTGCCGACACGCTGGATGGGCGGCGCTCGCCTTCAGTCGGGCCTCGCCGATCCCGCAGGTAGCGTTCGGATGGACGGCGTATCGGCATGGCTGCAGATTCGCTGAGCGCGTTGCCCGTGCTCGCTCTGACCGCCGGCGAGCCGGCCGGGATCGGCCCCGATCTGTGCGTGATGGCGTGCCGGCACGCACTTCCCGCTTCGATCGTCGTGTTCGCCGACGAGCAGGTGCTTGCAGCTCGCGCTCACGCGCTGGGCATCCACGTGCGCTTCACGCGCGTGTATGGTAGGCCGACGCAGTCGGCGCAGCGAGACGAGATCCTGGTCTGGCATGTGCCGGCTGATGCCGGGGTCGAAGCAGGAAAGATAGATCCGGCGAACGGCGCATACGTTCTGCGAACGCTCGCTGCCGCAACGGACGTCTGCCGCTCCGGCACGCTCGACGCCATGGTGACCGCGCCCGTTCATAAGGGCGTCATCAACGATGCCGGCTTCGCGTTTACGGGTCACACCGAGTTTCTGGCCGAGCGCACAGGTGCCGCTCATGTCGTGATGATGCTCGTCGGTGGCGGGATGCGCGTTGCCCTCGCGACGACTCATCTGGCGCTGCGCGACGTACCCGCCGCGATCACACGCGAGTCGCTGACGCGCACACTGGACGTGCTGCGCACGGATCTCGTGGAACGCTTCGCGATCGCGCGCCCGCGGATCCTCGTATCCGGATTGAATCCGCATGCAGGCGAATCTGGTCATCTCGGTCGCGAAGAGATCGACATCATCTCTCCGGTGATCGATGCCGCCCATATTCGCGGTGATGACGTGATCGGACCGCTGCCGGCGGACACACTGTTCCATCCCGACCGCCTCAAGGCTGCCGACGCGGTACTCGCGATGTATCACGACCAGGGACTGCCAGTGCTCAAGCATGCGAGTTTCGGGGCCGGCGTGAACGTGACCCTGGGGCTTCCGATCATCCGAACGTCCGTCGATCACGGCACCGCCGCGGATCTCGCGGGTACCGGACGCGCTCACGAAGGCAGCCTGATTGCGGCAATCGAGCTCGCGGCGGAGCTCGTGATGCGGGCGCGGGAACACCAAACGACGGCCGCAGCGCATTAGATAAGCGCTGCCGCGGCCCTGATGCAGCACCGGCCTCGCAAACGTTTCAGCCAGAACTTCCTGACCGACGCGGCGGTGATCGACAGCATCGTGCGTGCGATCTCTCCGCGTTCCGACGACCGCCTGATCGAAATCGGCCCTGGGCTTGCCGCGCTCACCGGTCCGCTCGCCGCGATCGTGCAATCACTGCACGTCATTGAAATCGATCGCGACATCACGACGCAGCTGCGCACGGCCTTCGATCCGCAGAAGGTCATCGTCCATGAAGGCGACGCGCTCGAGTTCGATTTCGCAGCGTTCGGTCCGGATTTGCGAGTGATCGGCAACCTCCCGTACCACATTTCCACGCCGCTGCTTTTTCACCTGCGCGCAAGCGCGCACGCGCTGCGCGACGTGCACGCGATGCTGCAGAAGGAGGTAGTGGAGCGCATCACCGCACCACCGGGCTCGTCAGACTACGGCAGACTCTCGGTCATGCTTCAGTACCGGTTCGAGATTGAAAGTCTGCTCGACGTACCGCGCTTTGCGTTCCGACCCCAACCGAAAGTCGAATCAGCCGTTATGCGGATGATCCCAAAACCGGTAGCAGGGCTGCACGCGCGCGACGAAAGCATGCTCGAAGATACGGTTGCACGTGCGTTCGCGCAGCGCAGGAAGACCCTGCGCAACACACTCGGCGCAGTGTTATCGCCTAGCGATTTCTCTGCGCTCGCGATCGATCCGCAGGCGCGTGCGCAGACGCTGTCGGTCGAAGACTTCGTCCGGATCGCCAATTACCGGAGCACCAAGGGCAGATGCGTGAGCACAGCGAGCCGAGGAGCGGTCACGGAGAGAAACCATCGATTTCCCTCTGTTCGCGATTCGAATTATTCAGCGTTTACGCTGAATAAACTCGATCTTGTAGCCGTCCGGATCTTCGACGAACGCGATGACCGTCGTGCCGTGCTTCATCGGCCCCGCTTCGCGAGTGACCTTGCCGCCGCGCTTGCGCACTTCTTCGCAGGCCTTGTAGCGCATCGTCTACTTCGACCGCCACGTGTCCGTAGCCTGCCCAGGTCGTACGACTTGGTATCCCAGTTGTGCGTGAGCTCGAGCACCGCGGTCTTCGACTCGTCCTCGTAGCCCACGAAGACGTTCGTGAAGCGTCCTTCCGGATAGTCGGTCTTGCGCAGCACGCGCATGCCCAGAACGTTCGTGTAGAAGTCGAGCGAGCGCTGCAGATCGCCGACCCGGATCATCGTGTGCAGTATTCGCATCTGCGAGCCCCTCAGATCTCAACCATTTCGAAATCTTCCTTGCGCGCACCGCACTCGGGGCACGTCCAGTTCATCGGAACGTCTTCCCATTTGGTGCCGGCTGGGATGCCTTCTTCGGGCGCACCCGCAGCCTCGTCGTAGATGAAGCCGCAGATGAGGCACATGTAGGTCTTGAAGACCTTGCGTGTCCGCTGTAGTCATGTGAGCGGGGAGTGGGGGCAAGGATTTGAGTTAAAATCCAATTTTAATCGAATCGCCCTGCCTTCTCATTCATGCGCGAGGCGGGCGCTCTCTCCCTCCCGAATGCCCGATCTTCCTCCGATCGTTCTCGTGTTCGCCGCATCCGATCCGAGCGGCGGCGCAGGACTGCAGGCGGACATCATGACGCTTTCGAGCATGGGTTGCCATCCGCTGTCCGTCGTCACCGCGGTCACGATCCAGGACACGACGGGCGTCGACGACGTGAGTCCGATCGACGCGGAATGGGTCGCCGATCAGGCGCGCTGCGTGCTCGAGGACATGCCGGTCGCGGCGTTCAAGATCGGCGTGCTCGGCAGCGTGGAAATCATCGCAGCGATCGCCGAAGTCGTTTCCGATTATCCTGAGGTTCCGCTCGTGCTCGATCCGGTGCTCGCTCGGGTCGCGGCGACGAGCTGGCCTCCGAAGAGATGGTGATCGCGCTGCGCGAGCTCCTCGTACCGCAGACGACCATCATCACGCCCAACAGTCTCGAAGCGCGCCGCCTTGCGCTGCGACGAGAACGACGACGAAGACGATCCGGATCTCGCCGAATGCGCGCAGCCGGCTCATCACGAGCGGCTGCGAATACGTGCTCGTCACCGGGACGCATGAGAATACGCCGCAGGTGGTCAACACGCTCTACGCGCAGGAAGGCGTTCTGCGCACCGACAGCTGGCAGCGCCTGCCGGGCTCGTATCACGGCTCGGGTTGCACGCTCGCCTCGGCGATCGCGGCGACGATCGCCAACGGGCTGGCGATCGCCGACGCGGTGAAGGACGCGCAGGAGTACACGTGGCAGACGCTGAAGTCGGCATACCGGCCCGGGCATGGGCCAGCAGATCCCCGATCGCCTGTTCTGGGCACGCGAGGAGGACGCTGCGGAGAGACGCAGCGCGCGCGAGGAGTGAGCGCCGAGCACGCGCGTCGTGCGGTGCGCGGCCTCTACGCCGTCACCGCGGACACGAGCGACACCCAGCGCCCTGCTGCGCGACGTCGGCGCCGCGCTCGCCGGCGGCGCGCGCCTTGTCCAGTATCGCAACAAGAGCGCGGCACCCGCGCTGAGACGCGAGCAGGCCGCTGCATGCGGCGCTCTGCACGAGCCGCGGCGCTGCCGCTGATCGTCAACGACGATGTCGAGCTCGCGCGCGCAGTCGGCGCCGATGGCGTGCACCTCGGTCGCGACGACGGCGCTCGTGGAGCACGCGCGTGCGATGCTCGGGCCGGACAAGCTGATCGGCGTCTCGTGCTACGCAGCCTCGAGCTCGCGCGCAGGCGGCGCAGCGACGGCGGCGCCGACTACGTGGCGTTCGGCAGCTTCTTTCCGTCGCACGTGAAGCCGGGCGCGGTGCGCGCGCCGCTCGATCTTCTGCTCGACGCGCGACGCAAGCTCAGCGTGCCCGATCGTCGCCATCGGCGGCATCACGGCGGACAATGCGGCGCAGCTGGTCGCGGCTGGCGCCGATGCGCTCGCGGTCATCACTGCGCGTGTTCGACGCGGCGGACGTGGCAACGCGCCGCGCGGGCGTTCGTCGCTTTATTCGCCGAGGCGCGCAATGAAGAACAGCCAGCGCCTCTTCGCACGCGCTCAGCTCGCGTCATCCCGGCGGCGTCAATTCGCCGGTGCGCGCATTCCGCTCGGTCGGCGGCACGCCGCTTTTCTTCAGCGCGGCAAGGGCGCCCGCATCTGGGACGCCGACGGCAAGAGCTACATCGACTACGTCGGCTCGTGGGGTCCGCTCGTCGTCGGGCATGCGCACCCGGACGTGGTCGAGGCGGTCGGAGCGGGCGGCCGCGCGCGGCTTGAGCTTCGGCGCGCCGACCGAAGCTCGAAGTCGAGATGGCCGAGCTGCTCGTGCAAGCTCATGCCGTCGATCGAGCAGGTGCGGCTGGTGAGCTCCGGCACGGAAGCGACGATGACCGCGATCCGGCTCGCGCGCGGCTTCACCGGACGCTCGAAGATCGTGAAGTTCGAAGGCTGCTATCACGGCCATGCCGACGCGCTGCTGGTGAAGGCCGGCTCCGGCGCGCTCACGTTCGGCCAGCCGAGCTCCGCCGGCGTTCCGGCCGAAGTGGCGCGGCACACGCTCGTGCTCGACTACAACGACATGCATCGCGCTCGAGCGCGCATTCGAGCGAGCAAGGCGCGGAGATCGCGGCGGTCATCGTCGAGCCGGTCGCGGGCAACATGAATCTCGTCGCGCCGCAGCCCGCGTTCCTGCACGCTTGCGCGAGCTGTGCACGCGCCACGGCGCGCTGCTGATCTTCGACGAAGTGATGACCGGATTTCGCGTCGGCGCTCGCGGCGCGCAGGGACTGTACGGCATCACGCCGGACCTCACCACGCTCGGGAAGGTCATCGGCGGCGGCATGCCGCTCGGCGCTTTCGGCGGGCGCCGCGACATCATGCAATCGATTGCGCCGCTCGGGCCGGTGTACCAGGCGGGCACGCTGTCGGGCAATCCGGTCGCGGTCGCGGCGGGGCTCGCGACGCTCAAGCTCGTGCAGGCGCCGGGCTTCTACGACAAGCTCGACAGCGACCACGCGCACGCTGTGCGAGCGCTTGACAGCGGCGGCGCCAGCAGCAGCGGGATCCCGTTTTCCGCGCGCAGCATCGGCGGGATGTTCGGGATGTATTTCCGGGAAACGCCGCCGCAGTCTACAGCGAAGTCATGCAGTGCGACGCGCGACGTTCAACCGTTTCTTCCACGCGATGCTGCGCGAAGGCGTATACCTCGCGCCGTCGGCGTTCGAGGCGGGCTTCGTTTCGTCTGCGCACGGCAGTGCCGAGATCGAAAAGACGGTTACGGCGGCGGGGCGCGCCTTCGCCGACGCTCGCAGACGTAGCCGGCGGGCTTCGGGCGTGGCAGGGCCAGTTCGGCATGCGGCGAGTTGGGGTCGCACGCCGGCTAATGCAGTCCCTGGATGTACTGCGCGAGCGCCGCTATTTCACGGTCGCGTCAGCTTCTCGGCGACGAGACGCATCATCCGGTTCGGATCGTTCGCGCGCTCGCCGACGCGGAAATGCCTTGAGCTGTCGCTTCGGTGTACTGGGCGTGCTGCCCGGCGAGCCGCGGGAACTGCGCCGGGATGCCGGCGCCGTTCGGACCGTGGCACGACGCGCACGCCGGAACGTTCCTGGACATGACGCCGCCGCGATAAATCGCCTGCCCGAGCTTCACGAGCTCGGCATCGCGTGCGGCGCCGCGGCTTGGGCTGCTGCCCGCGAAGTACAGCGCGAGGTTCGCCATGTCTTCACGCGACAGATTGCGCGACGATCGCCGTCATGACCGGACTCGGCCGCTCGGCGGGCTTGCCGCCTTCGGACTTGAAATTCAGCGAGCTGCTTGAACGAGTACTCCGGATGCTGCCCGGCGAGCACCGGGTTCGCCGGGAATCGTGCTGTTGCCGTCGGCGCCGTGACAGGCCGCGCAGACCTGCGTCACGATCTGCTGCGCCTTGGCGGGATCGCCTTTGCACGGCAATCTGGGCACTTGCGCTGGCGGACTATGAACGCGCCCGCGAGCGCCGCCGCAACCAGGCGTACGTCCATGATCTTGCTCCTGGGAATTCTGCTGCTGGCGAAAAAGGCGCGCATTGTATAGTACGCGGCTCTCCCGGCGCCACGTGCTCCACTGCCGATAACGAAAGACCTATGTCGCTTTTTAACGAGTGCCCACTTTGTCGCGTCGGCGCACGAGCATACGCGAGCTGCCGCCCGACGTCGGCGCTGAGATCGCTTTCGCGGGCCGCTCCAACGCGGGCAAATCGAGCGCGATCAACGCGATCACGGCGCGGCGGAAGCTCGCGTTCGTGAGCAAGACGCCCGGACGCACGCAGACCATCAACTTCTTCGACTGCGGCGCAGAACCGCAGGCTGGTCGATCTTCCCGGCTACGGCTACGCGTCGGTTTCGCAGACCGAGCGGGCGCACTGGGCGAACGCTGATCAGCGCATACCTGCAGCAGCGCGACTCGCTCGCGGGACTCGTGTTGATCGTCGACGCACGCCACGCGCTGACGCCGCTCGACCTGCAACTGGTCGGCTGGTATGCGCCGTCCGGACTAGCCGCTACTCGTTCTGCTGACGAAGGCGGACAAGCTCACGCAGCGCGACGCGCACGCGAATCTGGAGCGCGCTCGGGCTGACCTCGCGCGCATCTATCCGCAAGGCTGCGGCCCAGCTCTTTTCGGCGCACCGCGGGGACGGGGCGTGCCAGCCGCGCAGAAGGTTCTGCACGGCTGGCTGAAATAAAAAGCCCCCGGTTAAAGGGGAGTAAAACCGGGGGCAAAAGAGCCTTAATTGGGATTAAGGCGCCCGCTCAGGGAGGAGAAGCGGGAGACGATGCAAGCATCGTCTGCAGAATAGGACGACTATAATCGCGAATAGTTCCCAGCTTTATCCCACCACGAAAATCTCAGGAATAACAATGACGTATCCACTTGGCACGTTCCCCGGCCTGCGCATGCGGCGCATGCGGCGCGACGATTTTTCGCGCCGGCTCATGCGCGAGCAACGTCCTCACCACCGACGATCTGATCTACCCGGTGTTCGTGATCGACGGGAAAGGCCGCACCGAAGCAGTCGCCTCGATGCCGGGGGTCGAAGCGCTACACGATCGACCGGCTGCTCACCGCTCATGCCGAAGCGTGCGTGGAGCTGCGCATCCCCGCGGTCGCGCTGTTTCCCGCGGTCGACGACAAGCTCAAGACCGCGGACGGACGCGAAGCGACCAACCCGCAAGGCGTCGTGCCGCGCGCGGTCAGCCGCGCTCAAGAAGCGTTTCCCCGAGCTCGGCGTGATTACCGACGCCGCGCTCGATCCTTATACGACGCACGGTCACGACGGCGTGATCGACGAGGCCGGTTACGTCTTGAACGACGAGACGGTCGCGATTCTGGAGCGGCAGGCGCTCGTGTGCGCCGAAGCGGGCGTCGACGTGGTCGCCCCGTCCGACATGATGGATGGCCGCGTCGGCGCAATCCGGAGCGCGCTCGACAAGGCGGGCTTCATCCACACGCGCATCCTCGCCTACGCCGCGAAATACGCGTCGGGCTTTTACGGTCCGTTCCGCGATGCGGTCGGTTCGGCAAAGCAACTCGGCCGGGGCAACAAGTACACCTACCAGATGGATCCGGCAAACAGCGACGAAGCACTGTGGGAAGTCGGGCTCGATCTGCAGGAAGGCGCGGACATGGTGATGGTGAAGCCCGGGATGCCGTATCTCGACATCGTCCGTCGCGTGAAGGACACGTTCAAGGCGCCGACTTACGTCTATCAGGTGAGCGGCGAGTACGCGATGCTGAAGGCCGCAGCGCAGAATGGCTGGCTGGACGAAGAACGCTGCGTGATGGAGGCGCTGCTCGCATTCAAGCGCGCGGGCGCAGACGGCATTCTCACTTACTTCGCGCTCGACGCGGCGCGCCGGCTGAAGGCATCCGGCTAGTTGCGTATCGCGACGCTACCTTGCGCATCGCTGCACGCGTCACTGGGCCGGACGCGAGTTCTAAACGCGCTTGGGATGTTACGTTCGCGGCGACGGGCTCTTCGAGTCGCGCCGCTCACCGAAAGGGCGGCGGTTCTATAGTATTTAGAAGTGCCGCTACGGCCGATGCGCGCGCACGTTCGACCGGCTTTCCCTCCGGCGTCGTTCTGACCGGAAGCCGCAGATCGTCGAGGGCCAACACGACGAGCTGGATTTCGGTGCCGTCGTCGTCGATCAGAAATCGCGGCACCGTGCGCGCCTCGGCGCCGCAGTAGATGCGGCATTGGGCCGCCCGATAGGGGATGTCGCGGTTCGAGCAGGAAGAGCTCTACGCCTTTAGCGTCGTCGGTATAAAGCTGCAGATTGATGTCGGCGTACTTGCCCGCATTTCCGGTGAGCACCGAACCGGTGAGATACGGGTTGAAGCGCTCGAAATCGCGCATGATGTCGAGGGCGTGGCCTCGAAGCTCCTGCAGCCGTTCGCGCTGGACGTCGCCCGCGTAGAGAGTTTGATAGGTGCGAACGGCGGCGTCGATTTCGTCGTTGTTCGGTAATTGCCTCGCATCAGCCAGGCCGGCCTGCCGCGCCGCTTTGCGCTTCGCCGCGGCGTAATCTTCAATGCCGTCTTCAACGATCAGGCGCGCGGCGAGATGAGCGATTCGACTTCGCTCGTCATTGCGCCCGCGTAGTTTCGACATGGCGCTTCAGAAAAGGTGGTTCCGAAGATCTTCCCGCGGGCGGTCCGCGGACGCCGGGAAACTGCTGCCCGTGATCCCGGGGTTTGCCCCGGCGCCGAGGCTCATGCTGGGCGCTTCGGGCGGCCCGAACTCCTGATAGAAATACTCGACGACGCCTCCCCCGCCTTCCGCACGGGTGCCAGTGTCCGGGTCGACACGCACCGTGATAACGCCGGGAGGTGGGGTGAATGGCTGCTCGGCGGTGCCTTTGAGCACTACCCCCATGTAACTCATCCAGATCGGCAGCGCCGCAACGCCGCCGGTCTCGTTACGGCCGAGCGTCTGCGGTTGATCGAACCCGATCCACGCCACGGCGACGAGGGCTGGATTGAAACCACAGAACCAGGCGTCGATGAAGTCGTTCGTTGTACCGGTCTTGCCTGCAAGATCGCCGCGGCCGAGCTTCATGGCGCGCGCTGCCGTGCCCATCTTCACCACGTCTCGCATGATGCTGTGCATGATGAACGCATTACGCTCATCAATTACGCGTTCGGCTGATTCACCCGCACGCTGGGACTGAGCCTGAGCGAGTACATTGCCGCGGCTGTCCTCGATGCGCTCGATGAAATACGGCATGACACGATAGCCGCCGTTTGCAAAAACGGAGTAGGCCTGCGCCATCTGCAGCGGGGTCGCGTTCCCGGCTCCGAGCGCCATGGTCAGATAGGGCGGATGCAGCTTGGGATCGAAGCCGAAGCGCGTGATGTAGTCCTGGGCATACTGTGGTCCGATTGCCTGCAGAATGCGCACGGATACGAGATTCTTCGATTTGACGAGCGCCGTTCGCATGCGCATCGGACCTTCGAACTTGCCGTCGTAGTTCTTGGGTTCCCACGGCTCCGAGCCGGTCTGCGCGGCGGAGAAAGTGAGCGGAGCATCGTTGATGACGGTCGCGGTGGTAAAACCCTTTTCGAGCGCGGCGGAGTACACGAATGGCTTGAAGCTTGACCCTGCCTGCCGCAGCGCCTGTGTGACGTGGTTGTACTGGTTGCGGCTGAAGTCGAACCCGCCCACCAGCGCGCGCACGGCACCGTCGCGAGGATCGACCGAAACCAGTGCCGACTCCACCGTAGGCAACTGGGTGATCTGCCAGCGCCCCTTCTCGTCCTTCTGAATACGGATGATGGCGCCGCGCCGGATGCGCTGATTGGCGTTCACCTTGTCGCCGAGCATGCGCGCCGCAAAGCGCAGACCCTCTTCGCCGATCTGCACCGTTTCGCCACCGCGGCGATAGGCCTTGACCGATTTCGGATTCGCCTCGACCACGACCGCGGCCAGCAGGTCGTCACTGTCCGCTACGTCCTGCAGCGCTTCTTCCAGCGCTTCTTCATTCAGCTTGCCCGGCAGCTCGGCATAACCCTCGGGGCCGCGATAGCCGTGGCGTCGATCGTATTCCTGAACGCCGCGACGCACCGCGTGGTACGCCGCTTCCTGGTGCCGCGCGGAGAGCGTGGTATAGACACGGATGCCGCGGGAGTAGGCGTCGTCCTTGTATCGCTCGTAAACGGCCTGGCGCACCATCTCGGCGAAATATTCGGCGTGCACGCCGAAGTCCGGTGTGCCGCGCTTCACGACGATGGTCTGGCTTTCCGCTTCGGCGAGCTGTCCGTCGTCGATCATGTTCAGCTCGCGCATGCGACGCAGCACGTAATGCTGGCGCATCTGAGCTCGTTTCGGGTTCGCGATCGGGTTGTACGCCGAGGGCGCTTTCGGCAGACCCGCGAGCATCGCGTGCTCGGCCAGGGTCAGCTTGTCGAGCGGCTTGCCGAAGTAGACCTGGGCGGCCGCGGCGAAACCGTAGGCGCGCTGACCTAGATAGATCTGGTTTACGTAGAGCTGCAGGATCGCATCTTTGCTGAGGCTTGCCTCGATCTTGAACGCCAGCAGCATTTCGTTGAACTTGCGGGTGAGCGTGCGCTCCTTGGTCAGGAAGAAATTGCGCGCGACCTGCATCGTGATGGTCGATGCACCCTGCCGTACGCCACCGGACACGAAATTAGACACGGCCGCACGGGCGACACCGATGTAGTCCACACCACGGTGCTGATAGAAGCGCTCGTCCTCCGCCGCGAGGATTGCGGAGACCATCGACTTGGGGACGGACTGGATTGAGATATACGCGCGGCGTTCTTCGCCATATTCACCGAGCAGCCCGCCTTCTGCGCTGTAGACCCGCAAAGGTATCTTCGGCTGGTAGTCGGTGAGCGCCTCGAGCGAGGGCAGCGTCGGATAGACGATTACTGCGGCGAAGGCGACGAGGATGACGCCCACGAGAAACGTCGAGACCACCAGCAAGAGTGGAAACGACCACCAACGATTCAACATTCTGAGTACGGACTGGTTATGTGAGCGATCGCGCGAACCACGGCCTTACATGCGAGTGGCGGGTCGGTGGGAAGTTCCCAATCCGCCGCGATGGTGACAAAAAGCGCATCGTGCGGAAGCCATTATAGGGGGGACCGTGATGAAATACGTGGGAGGTTAAAAACGCTTAAGCTGCGGCAGTTTATGGCCGTTATTTAACGTAGACTCTCAACGCTGCCACAACCCGACCCGCGAGCCAAAGTGAAAGTCCCGCTGCCCAGTCTGAAGTTCGACACCGCGGTGCTGGAGCGCCTTTTCAGGCCCAAGCTCCCGCCGCTTATCGGCGCGGATCTGAGCTCGTCCGCGATCAAGATGATCGAGCTGGCCGAGACATCTCCGAAGCGCTATCGCCTGGAACGCTACGCCATCGAGCCACTGCCGAAAGACTGCGTGGTGGACGGCAACCTCAACAATCTGGAGGCGGTGGGCGAAGCGCTCAAACGATGCCATAAACGCTTGGGCAGCAGTATCAAAAACGTCGCGCTCGCGCTGCCGAACGCAGCAGTGATCAGCAAGAAGATCCTCGTTCCCGCCGGCCAGACCGAAGAAGAGCTGGAATTGCAGGTCGAGACCGAGGCCAACCAGTACATCCCGTTTTCGCTGGACGAAGTCAACCTGGACTTCCAGGTCCTGGGCCCTGCGCCCAACAACCCTGACGACGTCGAAGTACTCATAGCCGCCTCGCGCAAAGAAAAGATCGAGGACCGCCTGGCCGCAGCGGAACTTGCGGGTCTCAGGGCGAGTGTGATGGACGTGGACCTCTACGCGGCTCAAGCCGCCTTCGAGCTGATGGGCATCGGCACCGCTGAGAGCGAGCGTGACGAGAACATCGCGATGGTCGACGTGGGCGCCACGATGCTTACGGTCAACGTGCTGCGCAACGGCCAATCGATCTACCTGCGGGAGCAGCCGTTCGGAGGCAACGAGCTCACGCAGGAAGTACAGAACAAGTTTGGGCTTTCAGTCGAAGAAGCGGAAAGCGCCAAGCGGGACGGGGGCTTGCCCGAGGAATATGAGACCGAGCTCCTGCAGCCCTTCATCGACCGCATGGGCCTCGAGATCGCACGGTCGCTGCACTTTTTCTTCAGTTCCACGCCGTACAGCCAGGTTAACCAGATCGTGCTCTCTGGCGGCTGCGCGGCGATTCCCAACGTCCAAACGGCCGTCGCCAAACGCACGCAGGTTCCCACCAGCATAGCGAACCCGTTCAACGGGATGGACGTTTCGCCCAAGGTCAAAGCGAAGAGTCTGGCGCAGGATGCCCCGTCACTGGTGGTCGCCTGCGGTCTGGCCCTGCGCAGGTTCGATCCATGATCCGCATCAACCTGCTCCCGCACCGCGAGGTTCGCCGGCGCCGGCAACAGCAGCAGTTCTTCGTAACGCTCGCCGCGGTGCTCATCCTGGCCGCCGCGACCTGGCTGCTTGTTCACACGTCGCTCAGCAACAGTTACGACGAGCAACTCACGCGCAACAAGTATCTCAAGGACGAGATCGTCAAGGTCGACAAGGAGATAGAAGAGATCAAGAAGTTGCGCGATATGACCGCTTCGCTGCTCGCGCGCAAGAAAGTCGTCGAAACATTACAGAGCAATCGCTCGGAGGTTGTGCACCTGCTTGATGACCTGCCGCGGCAGCTGCCCGAAGGCGTCTACCTCAAGGCGGTCAAGCAGCAGGGTCCGCGGGTCACGATCAACGGCTACACGCAGTCGCAGGCGCGAGTTTCCACCCTCATGCGCAATCTTGAAGCGTCACCGAACCTGGAGAACGCGAATCTCGTGGAGATCAAGGCCGTCACGCAGCCGGGGAGCCGAGTAAACGAATTCACGATGACCGTGAACATCTCCCGGCCCAAAGAAGATCTGGACGACGCGGCCGCGAAATCGCGCAAGCCCGTGGCCGTTAAGCAACCATGACTCTCGACGATATCCGACGGCTCGACCCGAAGAAGGTCGGCACCTGGCCCGCCGGCCCGAAGATTGGCGCGCTGGTGATCGCATTCGCATTGGCATTGGCGCTCGCGTACTGGTTCGACTGGAGAGACCAGGTCGCACAGATCGACGCCGAGAAGGTCAAAGAAACGCAGCTCAAGACTACGTTCGTCGAGAAGAAGAAACAGGCCCTCGACCTGCCGGCGTACCGCAAACAGCTCGAGGACATCGAGAAACAGTTCGGCGCGCTGCTGCGGCAACTACCGGGCAAGTCCGAAATGGATGCGCTGCTCACCGATATCAACCAGGCGGGCTTGGGCCGTGGTCTCCAGTTCGAACTATTCAAGCCTGCGGCGGAAGAAACGATGCGCGACTTCTACGCCGAGTTACCGATCACGCTGCGCATCACCGGGAGCTATCACGACCTCGGCGCATTCGCGAGCGATGTCGGCAAGCTCTCGCGCATCGTGACACTGAACGACATCTCGCTTGCCCAGACAAAGGATGCCCTCGCGATGGATGCGGTGGCAAAGACGTTCCGCTACCTCGACGAGGATGAAGTCGCCGCGCAAAAACGTGCTGCGGCCAAGGACAAGAAGGGGGCGAAGTGACAGCGTCTCGCACGATCGCAGTCGCTCTTCTCTGCGCAGGTGTAGTCGCATGCGGCGGGGAGACATACAGCGATCTTCGGCAGTTCGTGAAGGACTCCGAGAGCCTGCCGCATGGACAGATTCCCCCGTTGCCTGAAGTGAAACCATACGAGCCGTTCACCTACACCGCGTTCGACACGATCGATCCGTTCAAGCCACGCAAGATTGAGCCTCCGAAAGGTTCCGGGACTGGCGGCATCGCGCCCGATCTGAATCGCCGGCGCGAGCCTCTGGAAGCGTTCCCGCTCGAAAGCCTGCGAATGGTCGGGACCCTCGAGCAGAAGAAAGAGATGTACGCGCTAGTGAAAACGCCCGACAACAGCATATTCCGAGTCAGACCCGGCAATTTCGTGGGGCAGAACTTCGGCCGAATCGTCGCCATCACGGAGTCCAACGTCAAGTTGAAAGAGATCCTGCAGGGCGGCGCGGGCAACTGGGAAGAGAAGGATCAGGTCCTCCTGCTACAGGAGGAAGCGGAGACAAAGAAATGAGTGCGACAGCGAACTTCCTTTCTCGTGGGCTGGGCGCGTTGTTCGCCCTTGCTCTGCTTGCACTGTGCGCTCAGGCATATGCACAGCCAAACGGCATCGAAGCGGTCAACATTTCATCGCAAGCCGCCGGCCGCGTGGTAGTGAAAGTGACGCTCAAAGAAGCGCCCACAACGCCGCCGGCCAGCTTCACGGTGGCGAACCCACCGCGCATCGCGCTTGACTTCGCCGACACGACGAACGCGATGGCCCGACCACTTCCCGATGTGACCGAAGGAGACCTACGCCGCGTCAACGTCGTGCAGGCCGGCGACCGCACCCGCATGGTCCTGGAGCTTGCGCGCCTGGTGCGCTACGAGACGAAGATCGAAGGCCGCACGGTATTGATAAACCTGGGCGCAACGGACGAACCCGTTGGGGCCGCGGCGACAGCGCCCGCAACGGCAGCGCAGCAGTTTTCGGAGGCGCGACCGAATGACCGCCGCCACGCACTTCGCGACATCGATTTCCGTCGCGGCGGCGGCGGAGAAGGCCGGATCGTGGTCGATCTATCCGATCCGAACGTCGGGATCGACGTGCGCACGCAGGGTCGAGGCCTCGTAGTCGAGTTCGCCAATACCGCAGTCCCGCGCAACCTCGAACGTCGCCTCGACGTGACCGACTTCGGCACGCCAGTGCAGTTCGTCGAAGCGAATGGCCAGGCCGGCAACGCGCGCCTGTTCATACAACCACGCGGAAACTGGGAACACTCTGCCTACCAGACCGACAATCGCTTCATCCTGGAAGTGAAGACAGTCGTTGAAGATCCCAACCGGCTGGTGCGGCCCGGCTATGTGGGAGAAAAGCTTTCGCTCAACTTCCAGAACGTCGAAGTGCGCGCGGTGCTGCAGGTGATCGCCGACTTTACCGGCCTGAACATCATCACCAGTGACACGGTGACCGGCAATCTGACGCTGCGGCTGCGCGACGTGCCCTGGGATCAGGCCCTCGACATCATTCTGCAGAGCAAGGGTCTCGATATGCGCAAGACGGGCAACGTCGTATGGATCGCACCACGCGACGAGCTTGCCACGCGCGAGAAGCTCGCCCTCGAAAGCCAGGCGCAGATCGCCGAGCTCGAGCCGGTGCGCACCGAAACGTTCCAATTGAATTACCAGCGCGCTGACGCGTTCAGCAAAATCCTCACGGACGACAAACAGCGGATACTTTCCAAGCGCGGCAGCGCGGTGTGGGACCCGCGCACGAACACGATGTTCATCCAGGATATCCCGGCGAAGCTCGAAGAAATTCGCAAGCTCATCCGCAAGACGGACGTCCCGGTGCGTCAGGTCATGATCGAGTCGCGTATCGTCGAAGCGCTCGACACGTTCAGCCGCAACCTGGGCGTGCGCCTCGGTCGCACCGACCTCACACTGCTCAAGAACGGCGGCGTCCCGGGTGCGCAGATCGGCGGCAGCGGTCCGCGCGTGATGATCGGCGGGAATGTGCAAAGCATGGGCGTGCAAACCGGCCAGACGCCGGATTACGCGCAGAGCTTCGTGCCGGATTCGCTGAGCGTCAATCTGCCCGCGCAGGCGATCGCTGGTGCGCAGCCTGGCCTCTTCTCCTTCCTGCTATTCAACAATCAGGGCACGCGTTTCCTTAACCTCGAACTCTCGGCATTGCAGGCAGACGGTCGCGGCAAGGTGATCTCGAGCCCGCGCGTGATCACGGCGGATCAGGTCGAAGCGATGATCGAGCAGGGCACGGAGATCCCCTATCAGCAAGCAACTTCCAGCGGCGCCACCGCAGTTCAATTCAAGAAAGCCACGCTGTCGCTCAAGGTGAAGCCTCAGATCACCCCTGACGACAACGTGATCATGCATCTGAACGTGCACAAGGACAGCGTGGGCCAGCAGACGATCGGCGGCCCCGCTATCGACACGAAGCAGGTCATGACCGAAGTACTGGTCGAGAACGGCGGTACCGTCGTGATCGGCGGCATCTATACGCAGGACGAGCGCACCACGATCAACAAAGTCCCGGTACTCGGCGATCTTCCGTACGTCGGGTTCCTGTTCAAGAACTCGCTCAAGTTCGACAACCGCAACGAGCTGCTGATTTTCGTGACACCGCGCATTCTCAAGGAAACCTTGCGCCTGGCTCCGTAGTGGAATCGGCAGGTTCCGCGCAGCTCCGGCGTTTCACATCGGCGGGGAAGCGATTGGGCTAAAATCGCGGCGATGAGCAGCGATCGCATGCCTGTCGCGGCAGAGCCCGGACGCACGGACAACATCTACCTGATCGGCTTGATGGGCGCCGGCAAGACGTCGGTGGGGAAGCTGCTCGCGCGCCGTCTCGGCAAGCGCTTCTTCGATTGCGATCTCGAGCTCGAACGCGTGACCGGCGTACGAGTGCCGGTGATATTCGAGATCGAGGGCGAGTCGGGCTTCCGATTGCGCGAAAGCCGCATGCTTGCGGAACTCACGCGCGATCGCGACATCGTGCTCGCCACCGGCGGCGGCGCGGTCTTGTCGCCTCACAACCGCGCATTGCTCGCAAGGCATGGCACTGTCGTCTACCTGCGCGCGACACCGCACGATCTATGGCAGCGCACTCGACATGACCGCAACCGTCCGCTGCTCCAGACAGCGGACCCACTCGCAAAACTGGCCGCGCTCTACGCCGAGCGTGATCCGCTTTATCAGGCCATCGCCGACGTGATCGTGGATACCGGGCATCAGAGCGTAAGCAGCCTCGTCCACAGGCTCGAGCAGAAACTCACGCAGCGCGCGAGCTGCCAGCCGGTCGTCGTCGAAGAACCGTGCGCTGGCACCAAGACATGCGCACCCTGACTGTCGCGCTCGGTGATCGCAGTTATCCGATCCACATCGGGCCGGGCCTGCTCGAGCGACCGGAGCTCCTGCTCGAGCACCTGGCACAGAAGCGCGTCGTGATCGTTACGAACGACGTCGTTGCTCCCCTGTATCTCGACGCGTTCGAAAAACGCCTTTCCGCGTCGGAAGTGCAGAGCATACGCATCGTGCTGCCCGATGGTGAGGATCACAAGAACTGGCATACGTTGAACACCATTCTCGATGCCATGCTAGAGAACCGCTGCGAGCGCCGGACCACGATCATCGCGCTGGGTGGAGGCGTCGTCGGTGACATCGCTGGTTTCGCTGCCGCGGTGTATCAACGCGGCATACCGTTTATCCAAGTACCCACGACACTGCTCGCGCAAGTGGATTCCGCGGTCGGCGGCAAGACCGCGATCAACCATCCACTGGGCAAGAACATGATCGGGGCTTTCTATCAACCGCGCGTCGTCCTCGCCGACACGGATAGCCTCGCGACCCTTCCGCCGCGGGAGTTCTCGGCGGGTCTTGCCGAGGTGATCAAGTACGGCTTTATCCGGGACCCGGAGTTTCTCGATTGGCTCGACAGCCACATGGATGCGCTCCTCGCGCGAGACGCCGAACCGCTCACGCATGCTATCGAACGTTCGTGCTGGAACAAGGCGGAAGTCGTCGCTTCGGACGAACGCGAAACGGGTGACATGCGCGCGCTGCTCAATTTCGGCCACACGTTCGGTCACGCGATAGAAGCCGGCACGGGCTACGGCACATGGCTTCATGGCGAGGCCGTGGCCATGGGCATGGTGCTCGCGGCGAAGCTCTCGCAGCGGCTCGGATTCCTTAGTGCCGCGGATGCAGACCGTGTCACCACCCTGCTCACGCGCGCACGCCTTCCGGTCCTCGCGCCCGATCTCGGTTTCGATCGGTACGTGGAGCTCATGGGCCACGACAAGAAGGTTCAGGGCGGCCGGCTCAAGTTCATCCTGCTGCGCAGCCTGGGTGATGCGTTCGTTGGAGAAGCGCCCGATTCGGCGCTCGCCGCGCTGCTCTCCGGTCCGGCCGTACATGCGTGACCACGGCCGCGCCCCGTACGCGGCGGATCCTGAACGCAGCCGCGGGCGAGGGCACCTCGAACGCCCGCCGCGTGAGCGCAGCGAATATCAGCGCGATCGGGATCGCATCATCCACTCCACCGCGTTCCGACGGCTGGAATACAAGACGCAGGTCTTCGTCAATCACGAAGGCGACCTGTTCCGCACGCGCCTCACGCACAGTCTCGAAGTGGCCCAGCTCAGCCGGTCCGTCGCGCGCAGCCTATGGCTCGACGAGGACCTCACGGAGGCCATTGCGCTCGCGCATGACCTCGGTCATACGCCGTTCGGCCATTCCGGCCAGGACGCGCTGAACGCGTGCATGAAGCCCTACGGCGGCTTCGAGCACAATCTGCAGAGCCTGCGCGTGGTCGATGTGCTCGAGCAGCGCTACGGCGCGTTCGACGGGCTCAATCTCACGTTCGAAACGCGCGAAGGCATCCTCAAGCACTGTTCGGTTCGCAACGCACGCGAGCTTGGCGACGTCGGCGAGCGCTTTCTCGCCAAACGGCGTCCGTCGCTCGAAGCACAGATCGCCAACGTCGCCGACGAGATCGCCTATAACAATCATGACGTCGACGACGGCCTGCGTTCGGGGCTGCTCGAGCTCGAGCAGTTGAGTGAAGTCGCGATTTTCAAGCGCCACATGGAAGTCGCCCTGAATGAATTCCCGAACCTTACCGGCAGGCGCCTGATTCACGAGACCGTGCGGCGCATGATCGATACCCTGGTGACAGACCTGATCGAGTCGAGCGCCGCGATGATCAGAATGGCTGCCCCTTGCGACCTCGAAGCGGTACGAGACGCTCCGGAGTTGATCGGTTTCAGCGAGCACATCCGTGAACAGCAACTCGAGCTGAAGCGCTTCCTTCATCAGAATCTGTATCTTCACTTCCGCGTTGCGCGTATGAGCAGCAAGGCGCGACGGATCGTGACTGAGCTTTTCAATGCGTTTCTGCAAGAGCCGGACTTGCTGCCGCCTGAATTTCAACTGCGAGCTGCAGACAACAAGCCACGCGCGATCGCTGATTACATCGCTGGCATGACTGATCGCTACGCCATGATCGAGCACCGCCGGCTCTTCGCAGTGGAGGCGGTTTAGGGCGCTGCGGCGGCGTGGTCGGCCGGATTTTTATTGAAGTAACCCTTTGAACTAGGTAGACTTAACGGGTTTCACCCCGTTTTCCCACCTGTTCTCTCAAGCGGCGCTTCCGCACCGCAGCAAGATGCCGGCAGGAGCACGGGGCCACCTTTTTTGGAGAATCCCCGTGAACGGTCCCGGTCTGCCGCAGCCCCAGGGTCTCTACCATCCCTCTAACGAGCACGATGCGTGCGGCGTCGGCTTTGTTGCGAATATCAAAGGCAAGAAGAGCCACGGGATCGTTCAGCAGGGACTCCAGATCCTGCGCAATCTCACCCACCGCGGCGCGGTCGGCGCCGATCCGCTGGCGGGAGACGGCGCCGGCATCCTGATCCAGATTCCCGATCGGCTGTTTCGCGAGGAAATGGCCCGCCAGGGCGTTCACCTCCCGCCGGTCGGACAGTACGGCGTCGGCATGGTCTTCCTGCCGAAGGAGCCGGCCTCCCGTCTCGCCTGCGAATACGAGATCGAGCGCGCCATCAAGGACGAGGGGCAGAGTCTACTCGGCTGGCGGGACGTCCCGTGCGACCAGACGGGTCTCGGCGAGTCGGTGAAGCGGCGCGAGCCCGTGATCCGGCAGGTTTTTATCGGCCGCGGTAAGGGCGTAACGGTCACGGACGCGCTGGAACGCAAGCTGTACATCATTCGCAAGGCATCCGGCCATGCCATTCAGGCGCTGAAGCTCGCCCACGGCAAGGAGTTCTATGTGCCGTCGATGTCCGCGCGCACCGTGGTTTACAAGGGCATGCTGCTCGCGCACCAGGTCGGGACCTACTACAAGGATCTTCAGGACGAGCGCGTCACTTCCGCGCTCGCGCTCGTGCACCAGCGCTTCTCGACAAATACGTTCCCGACGTGGGACCTTGCGCATCCCTTCCGCCTGATCGCCCACAACGGCGAGATCAACACACTGCGCGGCAACGTGAACTGGATTCGCGCGCGTCAGGGCGCTATTTCGAGCCCCATTCTCGGCCGCGATCTCGACAAGGTATGGCCGCTCATTTACCAGGGGCAGTCGGATTCGGCTTCCTTCGACAACGCGCTGGAACTGCTCGTCATGAGCGGCTACTCGGTCGCCCATGCGGTGATGATGATGATCCCCGAGGCGTGGGAACAGCACACCTTGATGGACCCGGCACGCCGCGCGTTCTACGAATACCACGCCGCGATGATGGAGCCATGGGACGGCCCGGCTTCGATCGCGTTCACCGACGGACGGCAGATCGGCGCAACGCTCGACCGCAATGGCTTGCGGCCCTCGCGCTATATCGTCACTGACGATGACCTCGTTGTCATGGGCTCAGAGTGCGGCTGTCTGCCTATTCCCGAGGAGCGCATCGTCAAGAAGTGGCGCCTTCAGCCCGGGAAAATGTTTCTCGTCGATCTCGAAAAGGGACGGATCATCGACGATCGCGAGCTGAAAGAAAGCCTCGCTTCGGCGCGTCCCTATGCGGAATGGATCGATCGCATACGCATCAAGCTCGATGACCTGCCGGCGCCCTCCGAGCGGAGGCCGGTCGCGAATGAATGTCTGCTCGACCTGCAGCAGGCCTTTGCGTACACGCAGGAAGACATCAAGTTCCTGATGTCGCCGATGGCGATGAACGGCGAAGAGCCGGTCGGCTCGATGGGCAACGATTCGCCGCTCGCCGTGCTTTCGAACAAGGACAAGACGCTCTACCACTATTTCAAACAGCTCTTCGCGCAGGTCACTAATCCACCGATCGATCCGATCCGCGAAGAGCTCGTGACGAGCCTCGTCTCGTTCATCGGCCCGAAACCGAACCTGCTGGGCGTCGACGAAATGAACCCGCCTCTGCGGCTGGAGGTCTCGCAGCCCGTGCTCAATTTCGAGCAGATGGAGACGATCCGACACATCGAGCGCTACACGGATGGCAAGTTCAGGTCGTTCGAGCTGGACATCACATACCCGCTCGCCTGGGGCAATGAAGCAATCGAGGCACGTTTAGCGAGCCTCGCCGCGCAGGCCGAAGATGCAGTGCGTGCCGGGTATTCGATCATCATCATCTCCGATCGCAAGGTTCATCGCGACCAGGTCGCGATCCCGGCGCTGCTGGCATTGTCCGCCATCCACCATCACCTCGTGAACCGCGGCCTGCGTACGTCCACGGGATTGGTCGTCGAGACCGGGTCCGCGCGTGAAGTACACCATTTCGCTCTGCTCGGCGGCTACGGCGCGGAAGCGGTTCATCCGTATCTCGCGTTCGACACGCTCACCAATGTCGCCGATAACAGATTGCTGGGCAGTGACGTCGACGGCGTTAAGGCGTGCAAGAACTTCACTAAAGCGGTCGGCAAGGGCCTGAAGAAGGTGATGTCCAAGATGGGCATTTCGACCTACATGTCGTACACCGGCGCGCAGATCTTCGAGGCCGTCGGACTGTCGCGTGCGCTGGTCGAGAAGTACTTCTCGGGCACGACGTCAAACGTGCAAGGCATCGGGGTGTTCGAAGTCGCCGAAGAAGCCATTCGCGTGCACCGCCGTGCGTTCGGCAACGATGCCGTACTGGCGGACGCACTCGATCCCGGCGGCGAGTATGCCTGGCGCGTGCGCGGCGAAGACCATATGTGGACGCCGGACGCGATTGCGAAACTCCAACATGCGGCACGCGCAGCGAGTTACTCCACGTTCAAAGAGTACTCGCAGATCATCAATGATCAGTCGCGTCGTCACATGACGTTCCGCGGTCTGTTCGAGTTCCGCTTCGACCGCTGCACGCCGGTGTCGCTCGAGGAGGTCGAGCCCGCCGCGGACATCGTGAAGCGGTTCTCGACCGGCGCGATGTCGCTCGGCTCGATTTCGACCGAGGCGCACACAACGCTCGCGGTGGCGATGAACCGCATTGGCGGCAAGTCGAACACGGGCGAGGGTGGTGAAGATCGCAACCGCTATGCACCGGTCAAAGCCGGTGAAACGCTCGCCTCGCGCCTCGGACGTTCGCGCGTTGCGCGCGATATCGAGCTCGAAGCAGGAGACCTGCTCAAGTCCAAGATCAAACAGGTCGCCTCCGGTCGCTTCGGCGTCACGGCCGAGTACCTGGCGAGCGCGGAGCAGATTCAGATCAAGATGGCCCAGGGGGCAAAGCCCGGCGAAGGGGGGCAGCTCCCGGGACGTAAGGTGTCCGAGTACATCGCGCTGTTGCGCTATTCGACACCGGGCGTGGAGCTCATTTCGCCGCCGCCGCACCACGACATCTACTCGATCGAGGATCTGGCGCAGCTCATTCACGATCTCAAGAACGCGAATTCGAGCGCATCGATATCGGTGAAGCTCGTTTCCGAAGTCGGTGTCGGTACGGTGGCAGCCGGCGTCGCGAAAGCGAAAGCCGATCACGTCACGATCTCCGGGCATGATGGCGGGACCGGTGCGTCGCCCTGGTCATCGATCAAGCACGCCGGCACGCCCTGGGAGCTGGGGCTCTGCGGAGACGCAGCAGACTCTGGTTCTCAACCGCCTGCGCGGCCGTATCGCAGTGCAGGCCGACGGGCAGATGAAGACCGGGCGCGACGTCGTCGTGGGTGCATTGCTGGGGGCGGACGAGTTCGGTTTCGCCACAGCGCCGCTGGTCGCCGACGGGCTGCATTATGATGCGCAAGTGTCACCTGAACACGTGTCCCGTCGGCGTGGCGACCCAGGATCCGGTGTTGCGCAAAAAGTTCTCCGGCAAGCCCGAGCACGTCATCAACTATTTCTTCTATCGTCGCCGAGGAGGTGCGCGAGCTCATGGCACAGCTCGGGATACGGCGCTTCAACGATCTGATCGGTCGCTCGGACCTGCTCGACACGAAGAAGGGCATCGAGCACTGGAAGGCGCGTGGCCTCGATTTCAGCCGCATCTTCCATCAGCCGCAGATCGGTCCCGAAGTCGCGCGCTTCAACAGCGAGCGCCAGGATCATGGGCTGGACAAGGCGCTCGACCATCGCTTGATCGAACTGGCGCAGTCCGGCACTCGAACGCGGCGAGAAGGTCACGATCGAAATGCCGATCCGCAACATCAATCGAACGGTCGGCACGATGCTCTCGGGCGAGATCGCCAAGCGTTATCGGTCATGACGGCTTGCCGGACGACACGATCCACATCCGTTTCGCGGGCTCCGCTGGCCAGAGCTTCGGCGCATTCCTCTCGAAAGGCGTCACGCTCGACCTGATCGGTGACACGAACGACTACTGCGGCAAAGGTCTGTCGCGGCGGCCGCATATCCGTGCAGCCGTCTCCGAAATTCCGCGGCGACCCGCGCGACAACATCATTACCGGCAATGTCGTCCTGTACGGCGCGATCGGCGGGGAAGCGTACTTCCGCGGTGTCGCCGGGGAGCGCTTTGCGGTGCGGAACTCCGGAGCGAGCGCGGTCGTGCAGGGCGTCGGGGATCACTGCTGCGAGTACATGACCGGTGGCACGGTCGTCGTACTCGGGCTCACCGGACGCAATTTCGCGGCGGGGATGTCGGGCGGTATCGCATACGTGCTGGATGAAGACGGCACGTTCGCGAGCCGCTGCAATCTCGCGATGGTAGATCTCGAGCCGGTTACTCACGGAACGCGAACAGGAGGCGAAGCTTCCGCGCGAACTGTGGCATCTCGGCGAGGCGGACGAAATCGCGCTTAAAAAACTGATCGGGAGGCACGCGCAGCACACAGGAAGCGTGCGTGCACGCGAGATTCTCGAAGGCTGGCCGCAGTTCCGGACCCGTTTTGTAAAAGTATTTCCGAAGGAGTACCGGCGAGCCCTGACAGAGCTCGCCGCGAGCCAGAAACGCATCGCTGCCTGAAACACCCGCATTAACAGTGCGCGTACGGGTGGATTGAACCGCCCGTAGGCGCGTGCGTCGTCACTCGACGGCGTGAAGCATCTTTAGAGCATAGGGCTTATGGGGAAGATCACCGGGTTCATGGAATTCGAGCGGCTCAGCGAGCCTGTACGAGCCGCCGCAGGAACGCGTCAGGCATTGGCGCGAGTTCATTGCGCACCTCACTGATGAACAGGCTGGAGTCCAGGGGGCTCGTTGTATGGATTGCGGCACCCCGTTCTGCATGAGCGGGTGCCCGGTCAACAACATCATCCCGGACTGGAACGACCTCGTCTATAAGCAGGACTGGGAGCGGGCGATCGAAACGCTGCACTCCACCAATAACTTTCCCGAAGTCACCGGACGGGTGTGCCCGGCGCCGTGCGAGGCCGCATGTACGCTCAACATCAACAATGATCCCGTCGGTATCAAGTCGCTCGAGCACGCGATCGCCGACAAGGCATTCGAGAACGGCTGGGTCAGGGCACAACCGCCCGAGCACAAGACGGGACGACGCGTCGCCGTGATCGGATCCGGTCCGGCGGGGCTCGCCTGCGCACAGCAGCTCGCGCGTGCCGGTCACGACGTCACCGTCTTCGAAAAGTCCGATCGCATCGGCGGGCTCCTGCGCTACGGTATTCCCGACTTCAAGATGGAGAAGCACCTCATCGACCGTCGCATCGAGCAGATGCGTGCCGAAGGCGTGGAGTTCCGAACCAATCAGCACGTCGGTCTTGATGTCGCGTGTGAGGCGCTCGTTGCCGAATACGATGCGCTGGTGCTCTCCGGAGGCGCGGAGAAGCCCCGTGACCTGCCGCTGCCAGGGCGCGACCTCGCGGGCGTACACTTCGCCATGGAGTTCCTGCCGCAGCAGAACAAGGTCGTCGCAGGAGACCGTGTGCCCCAGCAGATCCTTGCCACCGGCAAGCACGTCGTCGTCATCGGAGGCGGCGATACGGGTTCGGACTGCGTCGGCACCTCGAATCGCCATGGCGCAAAGTCGGTGACGCAGTTCGAGCTGCTGCCGCAGCCGCCGGAGCAGGAAAACAAGCCGCTCGTGTGGCCCTACTGGCCTGTGAAGCTCCGCAGCTCCAGCTCGCATGAGGAGGGCTGCCAGCGCGACTGGGCCGTCGCGACCAAGCGCTTCGAAGGTCGCAACGGTCAGGTCGAAAAACTGATCGCAGCGCGCGTCGCGTGGCAGAAGGACGACAATGGGCAGATGGTGATGCGCGAAATGCCCGGCACCGAGTTCGAGCTCAAAGCCGACCTGGTGCTTCTCGCCATGGGCTTCGTGGGCCCGGTCCACGATGGCCTGCTAACCGATCTCGGGGTGGCGAAAGATCCGCGCGGCAATGTTCTCGCCGATACGGACAGCTATCGCACGTCGATCCCGAAAGTGTTCGCGGCAGGGGATATGCGCCGCGGGCAGTCGCTCGTCGTCTGGGCGATACGCGAAGGCCGTCAATGCGCTCGTGCGGTCGACGAATTCCTGATGGGTTGCTCGGAGTTGCCGCGGTAAGCCGTGACCGCAGCACTCAAGAACGACACGTTCATCCGCGCGGCGCTGCGTGAAGCAGACGCCATATACGCCCGTCTGGATCATGCGGCAGGCGGGGCGTTACCTGCCCGAATACAACGCCACCCGCGCGCGGGCGGGGAGTTTCCTCGCGCTCGCAAAAAACCCCGACTTCGCAACGGAAGTAACACTGCAGCCGCTTGCTCGTTTCCCGCTCGATGCCGCGATCCTGTTCTCCGACATCCTCACGGTGCCCGATGCCATGGGACTGGGGCTTTACTTCGCGGAAGGCGAGGGACCGAAGTTCGAGCGTCCGGTGCGGGACGAACGTTCGGTGCGGCAGCTTACTGTGCCGGACCCACACGACACGCTGCGGTACGTCGTCGACGCGGTTGCGCAGATTCGTCGCGCTCTGGACGGTCGGGTGCCGCTCATCGGTTTCTCGGGAAGCCCGTATACGCTCGCGTGCTACATGGTCGAGGGCGGAGCAAGCGCTGACTTTCAGACCATCAAGACGATGCTGTATTCCCGGCCCGAGCTGTTGCACACATTGCTCTCGACGAACGCGCAGCCGTAACGCGCTACCTGAACGCGCAGATCGAAGCGGGCGCGCAGGCCGTCATGATCTTCGACACGTGGGGCGGATCGCTCAGTGGCGCTGCGTATCGTGAGTACTCGCTCACGTATATGCGCCGCGTAGTCGACGGTCTGATTCGCGACGCGCGACGGCGCGAGAGTGCCGAGTCATCGTCTTCACGAAGGGCGGCGGCCTGTGGCTCGAGGATATCGCCGCGATCGGCTGCGATGTGGTGGGACTCGATTGGACTGTCGACATCGGCTCAGCGCGTGCATCGATCGGCGATCGCGTTGCTTTGCAGGGCAATCTCGACCCCGCCGTTCTGTTCTGCGCCGCCAACTCGCATCGAAGCCGAAGTCGCCCGCGTGCTTGCGCAGTACGGTTCAGGCGCTGGCCACATCTTCAATCTCGGCCATGGTATTTCGCAGCACACGGAGCCGGCGCATGTGCGGCGCCCTCGTCGACGCGGTGCATACACTCAGTCGCCGCGTATCATTGATTCGTCACGCGCAGCAGAAAAGTTATGCACAGCAACCCTTTAGACGCTGCCGGTGCAATGTCGGTGAGCTGGTCCCGCATTCGGCGCTCAACATAACATACTGAACTGCAAGGTGCTTTTCTGTTTGTCGAGATGCGCTGCCGCGGTCTCGCGGGGGCGGATCGCGCAGGGACGCTCCGCATAATTGCTGAATCCATCAACACTGTTATCCACACCGCCTGTGCGCAACGTTCTAATTTCATCGTGCTGCGTGGAGCGTTGGCGGCCATTTCGCGAGAAACTACGTGAGCTTGCGGCAATAAACGCCGGAAAGGGCGCGCGGTGACGCGCGTCGTGCGCGTGGCTCTCGACGTCCCGCTGTCGCACGCGTTCGACTATCGGCTTGAGGAAGCGTGCGACGGAAGACATCGGTTGCCTGACGATCGTGCCGTTCGGCAGGAGAACGGCTGTCGGCGTGATAGTCGATCTACCGCACATCGCCGACGTAGAGCCTGCGCGCCTGCGGACCGTCTCACGCGTTGTCCGCAACGTGCCCCGGCTTGAACCGGGCGATCTCAAGCTTCTTCGCTTTGCCTCGGACTACTACCAGTATCCCCTCGGGCAGGCGGTACTCGGATCGCTGCCGTTGCGGCTGCGTCGGGTGCGCAGCGTTATGCGCGTAACCGGGGCGCCGTGTCACACGAACATTCGCGCTTCGGCGGAGCCGATTGCGGTTCCGAAGCTAACATCGACTCAAGCGGAAGCCGTTGAAGCGATATGCGCCGGCATCGGTCGCTTCGCTCCGTTCCTGCTCCTGGGCGTCACAGGCAGCGGCAAGACCGAGGTTTACCTCCGTGCCGCGGAAGCCGTGCTCGATCGAGGGCTGCAGGTGCTGCTGCTCGTGCCGGAGATCGCGCTGACGCCGCAGCTCGAAGGCAATGGTTCAGGCGCGCTTCCCGGAGACTCGCATCGTCAGCCTGCACAGCGGACTCAACGAGACCGAGCGGCTGGAGAACTGGCTCGCCGCGCAGTCCGGCGCGGCGCGCAGTCGTCCTCGGCACCCGGCTCGCGGTGTTCACGCCGCTGCCGCAGCTCGGTCTGATCGTCGTCGACGAAGAGCACGACGGGTCGTTCAAGCAGACGGAAGGCTTCTGCTATTCCGCGCGCGACCTCGCCGTCAGTCGCGCGCCACCAACGCGACCGTTCCGGTAGTCCTCGGGTCCGCGACGCCGTCGCTGGAGAGCTACCAGAACGCGACGAACGGGCGCTACCAGCTTCTCGAGCTGCCGGAGCGGATCAACGCGCGCCCGCCGCGCATCGACTGCATCGCACTCGACCGTCGACAGGCGGCGCGCGGCATCGCTCCACAGCTTGCTGGACGCGATCGGCGAATGTCTTTCAGCGCCGCGAGCAGGCGCTGGTATTTATCAACCGCCGCGGCTACGCACCGGTGCTGACGATGCCGCCACTGCGGCTGGTTTTCTGGCTGCGATCGCTGCTCGGCACAACTCGTCCTGCACCGCCGACGCCGCGGCTGCATTGCCATCACTGCGGACACGTGCGGCCGGTCCCGAGCGCCTGCCCGGAGTGCGGAGAGCCGAATCTGAGCGCGCTCGGCCAGGGCACGCAGCGCATCGAGGAAGCGCTGTGCGATCATTTCCCGGATGCGCGGGTTCTCAGGATCGACCGCGACAGCACGCGCCGCAGGAACGCATGGAGCGACATGCGCGAACGCATTCGACGGCGCGAGGTGGACATTCTGGTCGGCACGCAGATGCTCGCCAAAGGCCACGATTTTCCGCACCTCGCACTCGTCGGCGTGCTCAATTCGGACAGCCTGCTCTACAGCTCGGATTTTCGCGCCCCCGAGCGTCTGTACGCGCTACTCACGCAGGTGGCCGGCCGGGCGGGACGCCGCGACGCACAGGGTCAGGTCCTCATCCAGACCGAATATCCTGAACACCCACTGTACGCCACATTGCGCCTGCAGGACGTCCGGCAGTTCGCGGACCGGCTCCTGACTGAACGCCGGCAGGCGCGCTTTCCGCCCTTCGTTCACCAGGCGCTGCTCCGCGCCGAAGCACGCGAAGTCGGTACAGCGCTCGGCTTTCTGGACGAGGCGAAGCAGATCGGTGCGGACGCTCGGCGGCGATGTTCAGATCTTCGATCCTGTTCCCGCGCTGCTCGTGCGCCTCGCCGGACGTGAGCGGGCGCAACTGCTCGTCCAGTCCGACTCGCGCACCAGCTCTGCAGGCTTTCCTCAGGGCATGGCGGGCGCGCCTGGCGCAAGCGAAGACGAGCCCGGCACGCTGGGCGCTGGAAGTCGATCCGCTCGAGCTCTGAGGTCGAGTCTCTCGGCCCGATGATAGAATCCGGCGCTCCCGCGCGACCTGCCGCCCCGGCAGGCGCACCCGTCCTACCGCTCGAGTCAGGCCGATGGAACCTGCTACATCAACGGATGCGAGGGCGCTCTGTGCCTCGTTGTTGACGCGTGCCCTCACTGCCGCCTGGCCCGAGCACGCCCAGGCGAGCCTCACTCTGGAGCGTCCGAAGGACAACCGCCACGGCGACTATGCCTGCAACGTGGCGCTGCAGCTCGCTCGGCAACTGAAGCGATCGCCGCGTGATATCGCAGGAAGCCTGGTGGACGCGCTGCCTCCGGCGCCATTCATCGAGAAGGTGGAGATAGCCGGGGCCGGCTTCATCAACCTGTTTCTAAAGCTCTCGTTCAAACAGAGCATCGTCGCCGAAGTGCTGGGGCTCGCCGCCGCTTACGGTCAGAACGAGCTCGGCCGCCGGAAAAAGGTGCAGGTCGAGTTTGTCTCCGCCAATCCAACCGGGCCGCTGCACGTCGGCCATGGTCGCGGCGCCGCTTTCGGAGCGAGCCTCGCGAACGTGCTTGCTGCATCCGGGTTCGACGTCCAGCGTGAGTATTACGTGAACGACGCGGGACGCCAGATGGACATCCTGGCGCTGTCGACCTGGCTGCGTTATCTCGAGCTCGCGGGAGAGCGTGTGCCGTTCCCACCTAATGCCTATCAGGGTGACTATGTGAGGGACATGGCACGCGCGCTAATCGAGCGCGCAGGAACGCGCTTTGTTCGCCCGGCGAGCGCCGTTACACAAGACCCGGCCTCCGTCGAGGTCGACCCGGAAGCACATCTCGACGCGCTTATCGCGCGCGCGAAAGCGCTGCTCGGGCCCGGTTACGAAACCATTCACGCCCACGCGCTTGCGACGCAACTCGAGGACTGCCGCAGCGACCTGACGGAGTTCGGCGTCGACTTTCGATCGTTGGTTTTCAGAGCGTTCGCTCTACGATTCGGGGCGAGTGGAGGCGGCTGTCGCGCGGCTGACCGACGCGGGATACATCTATGAAAAGGACGGCGCGAAATGGTTTCGCTCCACTCAATTCGGCGACGAGAAGGACCGTGTGGTCCAACGCGAGAACGGCCAGTTCACCTACTTCGCGTCCGATATCGCGTATCACGTCGATAAGTTCGAGCGCGGTTTCGACCTCGCCGTCGAACATACTGGGGAGCCGATCACCACGGCTACATCGCCCGCGTGAAAGGCGCGCTTCAGGCGCTGGGGTTCGATCCGGAGCAGCTTGCGGTCGCGCTGGTGCAGTTTGCGGTGCTGTATCGGCACGGCGAGAAAGTTTCGATGTCCACGCGCGCCGGCGAATTCGTCACACTGCGCGAACTGCGGCACGAAGTCGGCAATGATGCCGCACGTTTCTTCTATGTGCTGCGCAAGAGCGATCAGCATCTCGACTTCGATCTCGACCTCGCGAAATCGCAGAGCAACGAAAACCCCGTGTACTACATCCAGTACGCGCACGCCCGTGTATGCAGCCTCCACGAACAGTGGGGAGGCGACAGCGCTGCGCTGGCGCATGCGGATCTTGCGCCGCTCTCGTCGGAGCACGAGCTCGCATTGCTGGAGCGATTGATGTCCTACCCCGAGACTGTCGAGAGCGCGGCGCGGGAGTTTGCGCCGCACCTCATCGCGTTCTATCTGAAGGATCTCGCGGGCGAGTTTCACAGCTACTACAATGCGACGCGCATCCTCGTGCCCGAGCAGGACGTGAAGCTCGCGCGGCTCGCGCTCGCGACTGCGGTGCGACAGGTCCTGCGCAGCGGCCTCGCGCTGTTGGGTGTTTCGGCACCCGAAAAAATGTAAGATAACCCGATGTCGAGGGATTACAAGCGCAGCGACCTTCCGCAGCGCGCGCGCCGCAGCGGCAGCTCGCTTCTCGTCGGCATACTCATCGGACTCGTGCTGGGGCTCGGCGTCGCGCTGGGCGTTGCCTGGTACATCAACAAGATCCCGAGCCCGTTCGCTCCACGCGCAACTCCGTCGAAGGGTGACACCGGTAAAGCGCTGCCCCAGCAAGGCATGCGCACCGAGGACAAGAAGAAAACGGAGGAAGCCAAATCACGCTTCGATTTCTACAAGATCCTGCCCGGCGCAGAGGAACCGACGACTGACAAGTCTGCGCGCCAGGCGAGCCCCGAGGTCAGCGCCGGGAGGAAAGGAAGCGTTCATGCTTCAGGCGGGCGCGTTCCAGAATGCCGCCGACGCGGACAATCTGAAAGCGCGCCTTGCGCTGCTTGGCTTCGAAGCAACCATCGAAACCAGCGCGATGGCCGACAAGGGCACGCTGCACCGCGTGCGCGTCGGACCATATACGAGCGTCGAAGAACTCAATCGCACGCGCGACACTCTTAAGCAGAACGGCGTTCAGACCACGCTCATCAAGCTGCGCGAGTCCGAACGCTGAGCGTATTAACCGAGGAGTTACGAATGCCCCATCTCGCAAGTGTGCTGCGTGTGTTCGCAGCGATTGTGTTCCTCGCCGCCGGCTCCGCTTCGGCACAGCTCGTCGCGGGCCGCGATTACCAGCCGGTAAAACCGCCGCAACCTACGGACAGCGGGAACAAGGTCGAGATGATCGAGTTCTTCTGGTACGGCTGCCCGCACTGCAACGCATTACAGCCGTCCTTGCAGGCCTGGCTGAAACGCAAGCCCGCCGACGTCGAATTCAAACGCCAGCCCGCGGTTTTCCAGGAATCGTGGGTACCGCTCACGCAGCTCTATTACACGCTGGACGCGATGGGGCTCGTCGAGAAGCTGCATCACGAGGTTTTTGCCGCCATCCACGACCAGAAGGTTCGGCTGCAGGATCCCAAGGCGATGGCAGACTGGGTCGCGACGAAGGGCGTCGACCGCCAGAAGTTCCTCGATACCTACAACTCGTTCTCGGTCCAGAGCCGGTCGAAGCGCGCCAGCGACGTGACGCGTGCCTACGACATTCCGGGTACGCCTGCGATCGTCATCGACGGTCGCTACCTGACGGCACCTTCAATGATCCTGAAGAGCGACAACAGCGTCGATTACGACCGCTACTTCAAGGTCGTCGATCAAGTGATCGCAATGGCACGCAAGAATCACGGGGCGAAGTGAGCCGAGGGCGCTCACGATCGCGCCGGGCCTTTCTTCTCACGCTCGGTCTCGTTCCTCTGATGGGCGCCCGTCCGTCGGGGGCACAGCAGCGGGCTCGCCCGAGTTACGAATACCGACTGATCGACCCGCAGCCTGTCGCAGTGCTCGATCGGATCGAGGTGGTCGAGTTCTTCTGGTATGGCTGCCCGTATTGCTATCAGTTGCAGGCGCCCATGGAAAGTTGGCTCAGGCGCAAGCCGGAAGATGTGACGCTGCGCCGGATCCCGGCGATATTCCGTGAAAGCTGGGTGCCTCACGCGCGTTTGTATTACACGCTGGATGCGCTCGGCGAAGTGCCGCGCCTGCATCAGACCGTATACCGCGCAGTGCATGAGGAGCGCACCGCTCTCAACTCGGCCGATGGGACCGGCGAATGGGCTGCGCAGAACGGAATCGAAGCCAGCCGCTGGCTCGCGGCCTACAACTCGCCCGAGGTCGATCGCAAAGTCGAAGATTCGCGGCGATTCACTCGCACTTACCAGATCCAGGGGACGCCGTCATTGATCGTAGACGGGCGTTTCCTGACCTCGAGCGGGATGAGCGAAACCGTCGCGGGCGTCATCCCCATCCTCGACGACCTGATCCAGCTCGCGCGCGAGCAACGCTCGGCGAAGTAGCGTCTCGATCTTCTACGGCGCGGTGCCTGATCGCATGCGCGTATTCATAACCGGCGCGTCGGCGGGACTTGGGCGCGCTCTGGCCGTTCGTTACGCCCACACCGGTGCGATACTCGGTCTTGTCGCGCGGCGCGGGGAAATGCTTCAAGCGATCGCATCCGGGCTGTCTGTGCCGACGAGCCTGTACCCGCTCGATGTACGCGACGAGGTCGCACTCAAAAATGCGGCCGCCAATTTCATGGCGACGCATGGTGTTCCCGACATAGTGATCGCGAACGCCGGCATGAGCATCGGCACGGACCTCGCGTACGAAGAAGACCTTACGGTGCTGCGGGAGATCATGGACGTGAACTTCCGCGGTATGGCGAACACGTTCCAGCCGTTCATCGGTGCCATGCAACACGCCGGGACGGGCGTTCTCGTCGGTATCGCAAGCGTTGCAGGCTATCGGGGGGTGCCTGGCACGGGTGCCTATTGCGCTTCCAAGGCGGCGGCGATCGCGTTCCTGGAAAGTTTGCGCGTGGAGCTTCGCTCCAGCGGCCTGCGCGTGCTGACCGTTTGCCCGGGCTATATCGATACCGAATTGACCGCTCGCAATCCGTACCGCATGCCGTTCATCATGAACACAACCGAGGCTGCGGCAAAAATCGCTGGCGCGATCGAGAGGCGCCGCGGGTTCGTCGTGATCCCGTGGCAGATGGCGGTGCTTACAAAGGTGTTACGCATACTGCCCAATGCGATCTTCGACCGCGTGTTTGCCCGAGCGCCACGCAAGCCGCGGCGCTCATGACGAAAATGCTATTCAACGGTCACCGATTTCGCGAGATTGCGCGGCTTGTCAACGTCCGTGCCCTTGTGCAGGGCGACGTGATACGCGAGCAGCTGAAGCGGAACCGTATGCAGGATAGGCGAGAGCACGCCTGCATGGTCGGGCATCGTGATGACATGCACGCCTTCATCCTCGCGTAGATGCGCGTTCTGATCTGCGAGGACGTAAAGCTCGCCCCCCCGCGCGCGCACTTCCTGCAGGTTTGATTTGAGTTTTTCGAAGAGCGCATCTTTCGGCGCGATCGCGATCACAGGCATGTTCTTGTCGACCAGCGCCAGCGGGCCGTGCTTGAGCTCACCGGCCGCATACGCCTCGGCGTGAACGTACGAGATCTCCTTCAGCTTGAGCGCACCTTCCATTGCGATCGGGTAGTGGATGCCGCGACCGAGAAACAGTGCGTGATCGTGACGGACAAACACCTGGGCCCAGCGTTCGATCTGCGATTCCACGTTCAAGACATGCGTCAGCGCCGCGGGCAGGTGTCGCAGCGCATGCATGAGCTGGGACTCGCGCTCGGCACTGAGCCGCCCGCGCAATTTCGCAATTGTCATCGTCAACAACACCAGCGCCGCGAGCTGGGTCGTGAACGCTTTCGTCGACGCCACGCCGATCTCCGGACCGGCACGGGTAAGAAATCGAAGCTGTGACTGCCGGACCAGCGCCGACTCGGGCACGTTGCAGATCGCGAGGCTATACGGCTGCCCGAGCCCTCGCGCATGATGAAGCGCCGCGAGCGTGTCCGCCGTTTCGCCGGATTGCGATATCGTCACCACGAGCGTTTTTGGATTCGGCACCGAATCGCGATAACGGTATTCGCTCGCGATCTCCACGTTGCACGGAATGCAGGCAAGCCCCTCGAGCCAGTAGCGGGCGACCATGCCGGCGTGATAGCTGGTGCCGCACGCGATGATGAGCACGCTCTCGACGTCTTTCAGGATGCGCTCCGCATCGACGCCGAAGAGCTGCGGAGTGATGCCGCGTGCGTTCGAGACGAGCTCGAGCGTGTTGGCAACGGCCATCGGCTGCTCGAAGATCTCCTTCTGCATGTAATGCCGATACTGGCCGAGCTCGACTTCGGCGGAAGTAAGGCTGCTGACGTGAACTGCGCGTTCCACGTGCGCACCCGTGGCGTCCACGATACGCACGCCGTTCAAGCCCACATCCGCGCAATCACCCTCCTCCAGGTAAACCACGCGGGGCGTCACCTGGATCAGCGCAGACGTATCGGAAGCAGCGAAATTCTCACCTTCGCCCAGACCGAGCAGCAGCGGCGCGCCCATGCGCGCCACGACGAGTCGGTCGGGTTCGATTTCATGCACCACTGCGATCGCGTATGCACCCGTCAGCTCCGATACGCTCTGGCGCACCGCTTCGAAGAGCTCGCTGCCGCGCGCCATGTTCGAATGAATCAGGTGAGCGATGACTTCGGTATCGGTATCCGAGCTGAATTCGTAGCCTTCGTTCTGCAAGCGCTGACGCATCTCCTCGTGGTTCTCGATGATTCCGTTATGCACCACCGAAAGGCCGCCGGAAACGTGCGGATGCGCGTTGCGCTCCGAGGGCACGCCGTGCGTCGCCCAGCGGGTATGCGCGACACCGGTCGCACCGGCGAGCTGCGCTTCTTCAGCTCGCTTTGCGAGCTCCGCGACCCGCCCTGTGCTGCGCAGCCGGGTAAGCCGTCCGTTCACGATCGCAATACCGGCGGAGTCGTAGCCGCGGTATTCCAGTCGCTTCAATCCTTCGAGGAGAATGGGAACCACATTGCGCCGGGCGACAGCGCCAACGATCCCGCACATAGCTTCAGCTCTCTTTCTTCTTCGGCCGTTGCCAGCCTTCGACAAACGACTGGCTTACGCGGCACCAGGCAAGCACCCCCGCGGGCACCTCGCGCGTTATGGTGGCCCCTGCGGCAATCGTGGCGCCTTTGCGGACCGTCACCGGCGCAATGAGTTTGGTGTCGGATCCGATGAAGACATCGTCTTCGATGACGGTTCGATGCTTGTTCGCGCCGTCGTAATTGCAGACGATCGTGCCTGCGCCGAAGTTGACGTTCGCACCGACAGTCGTATCACCGATATACGTGAGGTGATTCGCCTTGGTGCCCACGCCAACGTCGCTCGCTTTCACTTCGACGAAGTTGCCGAGGTGGACGCGTTCAGCAAGACGTGCACCGGGCCGCAGACGCGCGAAAGGCCCGACATTGCAGCGCTCGCCGACCGACGAGTTTTCCATGTAGCACAAAGCTTCGATGCGGGTATCCGCGCCGATCGATACGTTCCGAAGTACGCAATTCGGTCCGATGACGACCCGGTCGCCAAGCGTGACCGCGCCTTCGAACACGCAATTCACATCGATCCACACATCGCGCCCACAGGTGAGGCTCCCGCGCACATCGAGCCGCGAGGGGTCCGCGAGTGCGACACCCTGATCGAGCAGCCGCTCCGCGTATTCCCGCTGATAGATGCGCTCGAGCTGTGCCAGGTCACTGCGACTGTTTACTCCCAGAATGTGGGCGCTGTCCGCAGCATTGAGTGCCGTGGCGGGCACGCCGTCCTGCAACGCAAGCTTCACCACGTCGGGCAGGTAGTACTCCTGCTGCGCATTGTCATTGGTAAGCCGTTTCATCCATCCTGCAAGGCGGCTGGTTGGCAGCGCCATGAGGCCGGTGTTCACCTCCCGGATGGCGCGCTGCTCTGTGGTTGCATCACGCTCTTCGACGATGTCGCTGAGCGCGCCGTCTGCCGAACGAATGATGCGTCCATAGCCTGTCGGATCTTTCAGCTCGGCGGTGAGCACCGCAACGCCGTTCCCGGCTACGGCAACGAGCGCGCGCAGCGTATCGGGCCTGACGAGGGGAACATCGCCATAGAGGACGAGCGTCGTTGCCGCATTGGAGAGGCACGGGAGCGTGAGCGCGAGCGCATGGCCGGTGCCCAACTGCGGCTCCTGCAGTACGAAGGCGAGGTCCGATCCGGCCATTGCTTGAGGCACCTGCTCCCCGCCGTGCCCATAAACCACACAGATACGAGCGGCATCGAGCGCGCGCGCGCAGTCGATGACGTGCGCCAGAAGCGGCCGCCCGGCCAGCGTATGCAGGACCTTCGGCCGGTCGGAATTCATGCGCTTGCCCTGTCCGGCGGCAAGCACGACGACATTGAGAGCCATGCGCCGCATTATCTCACGCGTACGCGTCCGGGTTGCGGACATAGGACTCAACTCGTCCGCGCTGCTCCGGCGTGAGGTGCAGCCCCATCTTGGTTCGCCGCCAAAGCACGTCTTCCGCGTTGCGCGCCCATTCGCGGCCGACGAAATAGTCGACCTCGCGCCCATACAGGTGCATACCGAACCGCACTCCGAGATCCTGCACCGTATGCGCACTGCCCAGCACGTCGGTCGTGCGCGTGCCATGCCGCGCGGCGAGGTTCGCCAGCAGCTCACGAGGCAAGTCCGGATAGCGCGCCGTCAGCGTTCCGGTCAACGCATCCAGACTACCGCCGGGCAAGCTGCCGCCCGGCAGCTGGGCAGTCGCCGTCCAAGCCTCGCCCATGCTCGGGAAATAGGGTGCGAGTCTTTCCAAAGCGCGCTCGGCGAGCCGACGGTAGGTCGTGATTTTTCCGCCGAATACTGTAAGCAGCGGCGCGTCGCTATACGAGGCGTCGAGTTGCAGACGGTAGTCTCGGGTTACCGCTGATGGATTGCGTGCGCCGTCGTCGACCAACGCTCGCACTCCGCAGTAGCTCCAGATGACATCTGCGGGTTCGATCTGGCGAACGAAGTAGCGATTCGCGGCACGACAAAGATACTCGACTTCCTGGGCCGTCACGCTGCCGGTCTGAACATCTGGCGGGAGCTCGACTTCGGTGGTTCCGATGAGTGTGTATTCGCCTTCGTAGGGATAAGCGAAGATGACGCGACGGTCCTCGTTCTGCAGGATATACGCGTGATCGCACTCGTATAAGCGCGGCACGACAATATGGCTGCCCTGCACCAACCGCACGCGTGTGCGTTCCGGTTCATGCGCTAGCTTCAGCACATCGAGCACCCACGGCCCGGCGGCATTGACGATCGCACGCGTGGAGACGTCGACGGCGCCGGCGGGCGTCCGTAAAGTCGCGCGCCATCGATCGCGCTGACGTATCGCGGAGGAAAACGCCGTGCGAGGCATGATGGTGGCGCCGCGCTCTTCTGCACCGAGTGCAGTCGCGATGACGAGGCGTGCGTCGTCCACCCAGCAGTCGGCATAGCGGTATCCGAGATCGAACTCGGCCTTGAGCCCCACGCCGCGCAGACGAATGGTGTCGGACGGAGGCAGCGTATCGCGATGCGCCATGCAATCGTAGAGGAGGAGTCCCGCGCGAATCATCCAGCCCGGTCGCAATCCCGGCGCACGCGGCATGACGAAACGCATGGGCCGGACGAGATGCGGTGCCGCACGCAACAGCACTTCGCGTTCGGCGAGCGCCTCGGCGACGAGCCTCAGCTCGAACTGCTCCAGGTAGCGCAGTCCTCCGTGAACCAGCTTGCTGCTTGCGGAACTGGTTGCCGACCCGAGGTCATCCCGTTCGACAAGTGTGACGCGCAAACCGCGTCCCGCAGCATCACGCGCAATCCCAGCGCCGTTGATGCCGCCGCCGATGACGAGAAGATCGATCTCTCCGCTCATGCTTCAGCAGGTGTGACGGGCGAGCCGCCACCACTCTACGCTACGCGCTTGTGCGGAGCGCCCCGACAACTCGCTATGAAGCGGGTCAGCGACGCTTACGCAGCTTCTGGATTGCAGCGAGCTGCGCCACCGCGGTGGCCAGCTCTGCCTGCGCTTTGGCAATCTCGAGGTGCGAAGAGCGATTCTGCATGGCTTCTTCGGCCAGCTTCTTCGCCTCGAGCGCCTTGGCCTCGTCCAGGTCATGACCGCGGATCGCGGTATCGGCAAGCACCGTAATCGCCTTCGGCTGCACTTCCAGGATACCGCCCGCCACGAAGATGAGCTCCTCCTCGCCGCTGTCAGCCGGTTTGATGCGTACTTCTCCGGGGCGGATGCGCGTAATGAGCGGCGTGTGACGTGGATAAATGCCCAGCTCGCCTGCTTCGCCTGGCAGCACGACGAACTCGGCTTCACCCGAGTAGATCGACTCTTCGGCGCTGACGACGTCGATGTGAATGGTATTGGCCATTTGTCGGAGGCTTACTGCAGTGTTTTCGCTTTCTCGAACGCCTCTTCGATCGGGCCGACCATGTAGAAAGCCTGTTCTGGCAACGCGTCGCACTCGCCGTTGGCGATCATGTTGAAGGCCTTGATCGTGTCTTTGAGCGAGACGTATTTGCCCGGCGAGCCGGTGAACACCTCGGCCACGAAGAACGGCTGCGACAGGAAGCGCTGGATCTTGCGTGCGCGCGAGACCACCAGCTTGTCCTCGGGCGAGAGCTCGTCCATGCCGAGAATGGCGATGATGTCGCGCAGCTCCTTGTAGCGCTGCAGCGTCGCCTGCACCTGGCGCGCCACCGTGTAGTGCTCTTCGCCCACCACGTGCGGATCGAGCTGGCGCGAGGTCGAGTCGAGCGGATCGACCGCCGGATAGATGCCCAGCGCGGCGATGTCGCGCGAGAGCACGATCGTGGAATCGAGGTGCCCGAAGGTCGTCGCCGGCGACGGATCGGTGAGGTCGTCGGCCGGTACATACACCGCCTGGATCGAGGTGATCGAACCGGTTTTGGTCGACGTAATACGTTCCTGCAGCTTGCCCATCTCCTCCGCCAGTGTCGGTTGATACCCCACCGCCGAAGGCATGCGCCCGAGCAGCGCCGATACTTCCGTGCCGGCCAGCGTGAAACGATAGATGTTGTCGATGAACAGCAGCACGTCACGCCCTTCGTCGCGGAAGAACTCCGCCATCGTCAGGCCCGTGAGCGCCACACGCAGGCGGTTACCCGGCGGCTCGTTCATCTGCCCATACACGAGCGCCACCTTGTCCAGCACCTTCGAGTCCTTCATCTCGTGGTAGAAGTCGTTGCCCTCGCGCGTGCGCTCGCCCACCCCGGTGAAAACGGAATAGCCGGCGTGCTCGATCGCGATGTTGCGGATCAACTCCATCATGTTCACCGTCTTGCCCACACCGGCACCGCCAAACAGCCCAACCTTGCCGCCTTTGGCGAACGGGCAGATCAAATCGATCACCTTGATGCCGGTCTCGAGCAGCTCCTGCGACGGCGCGAGCTCCTCGAATTGCGGGCGCCTCGCGGTGGATCGACATGGCTTGTCTCTGCGCCGATGGGACCGGCTTCATCGATCGGGCGCCCGAGCACATCCATGATGCGCCCGAGGGTCTTCGGGCCCACCGGCACCATGATCGGCGCGCCCGTGTTCAGCACTTTCATCCCGCGCCGCAGCCCGTCCGCCGATCCCAGCGCAATCGTGCGCACCACGCCGTCGCCCAACTGCTGCTGCACTTCCAGCGTCAGCGCCGAATCCTCTGCGTCCAGCGTCAGTGCATCGAATACGTGCGGCATCTGCTCACGGGCGAACTCCACGTCGATCACCGCACCGATGCACTGCACGATCGTTCCTGCTGGTTCACTCATATATTAGTACCTGTATAACAATGCTCAGTTAGAACTCACGCCAATCCATCGAGACCTGCGCCCGAAGGACGCGAGCTGACATACAGCAACATATCTACACCGCTGCCGCTCCGCCGACGATTTCCGACAGCTCCTTCGTGATCGAGAGCCTGGCGCGACTTGTTGTACACGAGCGTCAGTTCGTCGATGACGTTGCCGGCGTTGTCCGAGGCGGATTTCATCGCAACCATGCGTGCCGACTGCTCGGACGCCATATTCTCCGCGACGGCCTGATAGATGAGCGCTTCCACGTAACGCGTAAGCACCTGATCGAGCACCGCCTGCGCGTCGGGTTCGTAGATGTAATCCCACGTACCGGTGGGCGTCGCCGCGCTCGCTTCGCGCGAAACGCTGATGTGCTCGGCCGACAGGGGCAGAAGCTGTTCGCTAACAGGCTCCTGTTTCATCGTATTGACGAACCGCGTGTAGAAAATGACGATGCGGTCGAAGTGGCCCGCCGTGTAGCCGTCGAGCATGATCTTTACGGCGCCGACAAGTTTCTCCATGTGCGGACGATCGCCGATGCCTGTGACCTGCGAGGCGATCTTCATCCCGAGGCGCTGCAGGAATCCGAGACCCTTCGAGCCGATGGCACACGCTTCGACCTGCTCGCCTGCGGCTTCCCACTCGCGCACGTGATTGAGCACGAGACGCAGCACGTTCGTGTTTAAGCCACCGCAGAGTCCCTTGTCGGCAGTAACGACAATGATGCCCGACGCGATTCACCGTGTCGCGGCTGATCAGAAACGGGTGTCGATACTCCGGATTGGCGTGGCTTATGTGAGCCGCGACGTTCCGGATCTTTTCACCGTAAGGCCGAGCCATACGCATGCGTTCCTGCGCGCGGCGCATCTTCGAGGCGGCGACCATTTCCATCGCCTTGGTGATCTTGCGCGTGTTCTGGACGCTCTTGATCTTGTTGCGGATCTCTTTCGATCCCGGCATCGACTAACCCTTCCGGTGTTAATACGTGGCGGTGCTCTTCCAATCCTTCATCGCGGCCTGCAGCTTTTCTTCGTCTTCTTTGGACAGGTCCTTGGTGTCCTCGACGCGCTGCACGAGATCGGCGTATTTGTTCTTGATGTAGTCGCGCATCGAGCGCTCGGCCGCGAGCGCCTTCTTCACGTCGATGTCGTCGAAGTAGCCGCCGTTCACCGCAAACAGCGTGAGCGCCATTTCCCACACCTGCAGCGGTTCGTATTGCGGCTGCTTCATCAGCTCCGTCACCATGCGCCCGCGCTCGAGCTGCTTGCGCGTGGTCTCGTCCAGATCGGACGCGAACTGCGCAAAGGCGGCGAGCTCGCGGTATTGCGCCAGCGCCAGGCGCACGCCCGCCACCGAGCTTCTTGATCACCTTGGTCTGCGCCGCGCCGCCCACGCGCGAGACCGAAATCCCGGCGTTGATCGCCGGCCGGATGCCGGCGTTGAACAGGTCGGTCTCCAGGAAGATCTGGCCGTCGGTAATCGAGATCACGTTGGTCGGCACGAAGGCGGTCACGTCGCCCGCCTGGGTTTCGATCACCGGCAGTGCGGTGAGCGAGCCGGTCTTGCCCTTCACTTCACCCTGGGTGAAGCGCTCCACGTATTCGGGATTCACGCGCGCGGCACGCTCGAGCAGCCGCGAGTGCAGGTAGAACACGTCGCCCGGATACGCTTCGCGACCCGGCGGGCGCCGCAGAAGCAGCGAAATCTGCCGGTACGCCCACGCCTGTTTGGTCAGGTCGTCGTAGATGATGAGCGCGTCCTGCCCGCGGTCGCGGAAGTATTCGCCCATGGTGCAGCCGGAATAAGGGGCGATGTATTGCATCGCCGCCGGATCGGAGGCCGACGCCGCGACCATGATGGTATAGGCCATCGCCCCGTGCTCTTCGAGCTTGCGCAGCACGTTCTTGATCGTGGACGCCTTCTGCCCGATCGCCACATACACGCAGATCAGGTCCTTGCCCTTCTGATTGATGATGGTGTCCACCGCCACCGCGGTCTTGCCGGTCTGGCGATCACCGATGATCAGCTCGCGCTGGCCGCGCCCGATCGGCACCATCGAGTCGATCGCTTTGAGCCCCGTCTGCACCGGCTGCGCCACCGACTGGCGCCAGATCACCCCCGGGGCCACCTTCTCGATCACGTCCGTCTCTTTCGCTTCGATCGGCCCTTTGCCGTCGATCGGTTCGCCCAGTGCGTTCACCACCCGCCCGATCAATTCCCGCCCCACCGGCACCTCCAGAATGCGCCCGGTGGTCTTCACCGTATCGCCTTCGGTGATGTGCTCGATACTGGCCCAGCACCACCGAGCCGACCGAATCGCGCTCAAGGTTCAGCGCCAGCCCGAACGTGTTGTGCGGAAACTCCAGCATCTCGCCCTGCATCACGTCGGCCAGCCCGTGGATGCGGCAGATCCCGTCGGTCACCGAAATCACGGTGCCCTGCGTGCGCGCTTCGAGCGTGCCGCCCAGGTTCTGAATGCGACTCTTGATGAGCTCGCTGATCTCGGATGGGTTCAGTTGCATGTCATGACTCCTTCTCGTTGCCTAGTGCGCGAGCGCCACCGCCATCGATTCAAGCCGCCCGCGTACCGTCGCGTCGATCACCTTGTCGCCCACGATGATGCGCACCCCGCCAATCAGCTCCGGCTCGATCTCGACCTGCGCATTGACCTTGCGGCCATACTTGCGTTCGAGCGCGCTCCAGTAACGGCCGCACCTGCTCTTCTGCGATCGGCAGCGCCGAGATGATGCGCGCCTCCACTACCCCTTCCTGCTCGCGCCTCAGGGCTTCGAACAGCGTGCGTATCTGCGGCACCAGATCGAGCCGCCCGTTTTCAATGAGTAACTGCACGAGGTTGCGTGCGGGCCCGTCGAGCCGCTCGCCCGCGGCACCGAGAATCACGCGCTTCGAGCGCCCGCTCATCGACATTGGGGTCGCCCACACGCGAGGCGATGTTCTCGTCGCTCACCACCGCCTTCGATCAGCGCCAGCATGTCCGACCAGCGCTCGAGCGCATTCGCTTCGCGCGCCAGCTTGAAGGCGGCTTCGGCATACGGGCGCGCGACGGTAATGAGCTCAGCCATGATCGCGCTAGAGCTGGTTCTGCAAGCTCGCGAGCAGCTCCGCGTGCACCCGCGCGTCCACCTCGCGGCGCAGAATCTGCTCCGCGCCGGCCAGCGCCAGCGCCGCGACCTGCGTGCGCAGCGTCTCGCGCGCGCGCGCCACTTCCTGCTCGATCTCGGCCTTCGCACCGGCGACCAGCCGTTGCACCCTCTTGCGTGGCCGCCCCCTTCGCCTCTTCGATGATCTGCGCGGCGCGCCGCTCAGCCTGGGCGAGGATCTCCTGCGCCTGCTGGCGCGCTTCCTTGAGCATATCGGCGGTCCGCACCGCAGCCTGCTCCAGGTCCTGGCGTCCGCGTTCGGCCGCCGCCAGTCCCTCGGCAATCTGCTTCTGCCGCGCTTCCATCGCCGCGCATCAGATAGGGCCAAATGAAGCGCGCGCTAAACCAGATGAACAGCGCGAAGGTCGCCGCCTGGGCGATCAGGGTGAGATTGATGTTCATGGGAAACTCGAAAGCGCCGGAATCGATCAGCCGCTCACCACCGCCAGCAGCGGATTGGCCACCGCGAACCACATCGCAAGCCCGACGCCGATAATGAACGAGGCGTCGATCAGCCCGAGCAGCAGGAATACCTTCGCCTGCAGCGCCGGAATCAACTCCGGCTGGCGCGCCCCCGCTTCCAGAAACCGGCTGCACATGATGCCGATGCCGATGCAGGCGCCGGCGGCACCCAGGCCGATCATGAGCCCGATGCCGATCCCGGTGTAGGCCTGGATCTGGGCCAGCAGTTGCAGTTTATCCATGCTTGCGCTTCCTTTCTGTACAGCAGGTTGTGGTTACTTGCGGTCCTAATGCGACTCGTGCGCCATCGACAGGTAGACGATCGTCAGCATCATGAAGATGTAGGCCTGCAAGCGCAACGATCAGAATGTGGAAGATGGCCCAGCCCAGCCCCAGCAGCGAGCCAAACAGCGTACCGGCCAGACTCGTCGCCGCCCACATCCACAGCAGCAGAAAAATGAGCTCGCCCGCATACATGTTTCCATACAGCCGCAGCGAGTGCGACAGCGGCTTCGACAGATACTCGACCAGATTGAACAGCAGATTGGGGATCCACAGCAGCGGATTGCCGCCAAACGGCGCGGCGAACAGCTCATGCAGCCAGCCGCCGAGTCCCTTCACCTTCACGCTATAGAAGATCATCAGCAGCCACACCGTCAAGGCGAGCGCGAAGGTCGTGTTCACGTCCGCCGTGGGCACCTGCCGCCAGGTGTGCTGGCGAAACACGTGCTCGTAGCCCAGCGCGGTGATGTCGACCGGCAGGAAGTCCATCGCGTTCATCAGGATCACCCACACGAACACGGTGAGCGCGAGCGGCGCCACGAAGCTCCGGTCGCCGTGGAAAATACCTTTCACCTGATCGTCCACGAAGTTCACCGCCAACTCGACGAACGCCTGACGCTTGCCGGGTACCCCCGCCGTCGCCCCGCGCACCACCCAGCCACAGAAAACCGAACGCGATCACCCCCAGCACGATCGAGGTCACCAGCGTGTCCAGGTGCAGCGTCCAGAACGGCGCATCGCCGAACGAAATCGTACGGTTCGCCAGATGGTGCGAAATGTAGGAAGTGGGGGTCAGCTCCTGCGAAGCCATGCGCTACGATCCTGTTCGCGTTATCTGCGGCGTACGACGATTGCCATGCTGAAAAAAAAGACCGTCAGGATGAACGTACCGAAGAACGCGCCGTGCACGATCTGTTTGTAGTGCATCAGCGTGAGCCACAGCAAGACAACGATGAGACCGACCTTGCCCGCCTCGGCACGGTAGAGCGCTCGCAACACTTCGCCCGCCGTTCGCTTCTTGCTGTGCGTGGCGATGCAACCGAACACCGCGCCCGCTACAACGTTGATGAGACCGCCGGCGAGCGCCGATAGCGCGCCGTGAAATCCTATCCAGAACCCGGCTATCAACATCGCGGCGGCAGTCGCATAAAGCTGCCACCTGAGGACGGTGCGAATCGGCCTGCCCTCGTTGGCGAGAGCCACCTTGTTCACCCGCGGATAAAACCATGGAAGTATACGTGCATGGACATCACTGCGTCAAAACGATGCACCTGCAAAGATGCTCGGCATGGGTGTCAGTTGGAGCCCAGACGCGCGAGCAGCCGATCGAGGTCGTCGAGCGTCCGATACGTGAGCACGAGCTTCCCGCCGCGATTGCCCCGCGGCTTGATTTGTACTGTCGTCCCGAGCCGCTGCGACCATTCTTCTTCCAGGCGCGCAACATCGCGATCGACGCGTGCGCGACGCGGCCCCACGCCCTTCAGCACTGAGCCGACACGCTGCTCGACTTCGCGCACGGTAAGCTGCTTCTCGGCCGCTTCGCACGCAAGCTCGATCTGCCTCGCTACCGGTAGCGCAAGCAATGCACGCGCATGGCCCATATCGATGCGCCCTTGCGCGAGCAGCTCTCTTACCGGCGGCGCAAGCTCGAGGAGACGCAACAGATTGGTGACAGCCACGCGTGATCGGCCAAGCGTTTCCGCGATCGCCTGATGCGTGAGCCCGAATTCCTGGACAAGGCGCTGGATGCCCTGCGCCTCCTCGAGCGGATTCAGATCCTCTCGCTGTATGTTCTCGATGAGCGCAGCGGCAAGCGCATGCTGGTCCGGAATGTCTTTGACCAGCGCAGGCACCGTGGTGAGCCCCGCCATGCGGGCGGCGCGCCAACGGCGCTCTCCTGCCACGATTTCGAGCCCGCCGTCGGCCAATGTCCTCGCGAGGATCGGCTGCATCACGCCCTGCGACTTGATCGACTCGGCAAGCTCACCGAGTCGTTCCGGGGCGATCTGTGAACGTGGCTGATAGCGCCCGGGCTTGAGCGCGTCGATCGGCACTTCCCGCAGTGCGCTCTGCTCCTCCCGCGGCGCAGGTGCTCGCGTATCGCCGAGCAGCGCGTCCAGGCCGCGTCCCAGTCCTTTTACTTTCACGATGGCTATACCTGTGCAGGTTGTTCGTGGCGGTTCATGACTTCGCCCGCGAGCGCGTAGTACGCCTGGGCCCCCTTCGATGACTTGTCGAACTTCATCACGGGCACCCCGTAACTCGGCGCTTCGGCCAAGCGGATGTTGCGCGGAATCACGGTGCGGTAGACCTTGTCGCCGAAGTGCTGGACAAGTTGCGCCGAGACTTGCTGCGCGAGCGTGTTGCGGGGGTCATACATGGTGCGCAGCAGACCTTCGATCTGCAGCTCCGGATTGAGATGACTCCGCACCTTCTTTACAGTGGAGACGAGATCGCTCAAGCCCTCCAGCGCGTAGTACTCGCATTGCATAGGGATCAGAACCGAGTGCGCGGCGGTAAGGGCGTTTACGGTCAGCAGATTGAGCGCCGGTGGGCAGTCGATCAGGACGAAGTCGTATCCCGACTCAATGTGAGTTAGCGCTTCCTTAAGGCGCATTTCGCGGCGCTCGAGTTCGACCATATCGACTTCAGCCCCCGCGAGCTCGCGATTCGCTGGTAGCAAGTCGTACTCTGCGACTGGCGCGCGCATGCACACGCGGGAAATCGGCTCCGCGCCGATGAGAAGGTGGTATACCGTAGTGTCCAGAGTGCGTTTCTCGACTCCACTGCCCATCGTCGCATTGCCTTGCGGATCGAGATCGATCAGAAGCACGCGCCGTCTGGCTGCCCCGAGACTCGCCGCGAGATTCACGGCCGTGGTGGTCTTGCCCACGCCGCCCTTCTGATTCGTGATCGCGAAGATACGTGTCATGCGGGCAGCGCCCGCATGACGACAAGATGGCGTTCGGCTTCGAGCCCGGGGACTTTCAGGCGGATCACGCGCTCGATGGAATACGCCGTCGGCACCGCACCCAGCTCATCGTAAGGATGAACGCCTTTCATGGCTGCCAGCATGCCTTCCGGCCGGCAGAGGGGTCCGGCGAGCATGGCGAATTCGGCAAGGTCCGAGAACGCCCGCGAGATCACGACATCGTAGGAACCACGCGGTGTTACTGTTTCGACCCGCTGTTCCAGCACACTCACGTTGGCGAGCGCGAGCTCGATCACCGCCTGCCGCAGGAATGCGCTCTTCTTGTGATTGCTCTCGATCAGCGCCACACGCGATGCGGGTCGAGCAATCGCCAGCGGAATCCCCGGTAAGCCGGCCCCGCTGCCTACGTCCGCGACGGTCTCGCCATCCGTGTGCGGCACGACAGCAAGACTGTCGAGAAGATGCTGCCTGAGCATGCGCTCGGGTTCGCGGATGGCCGTGAGGTTGTAGACCTGATTCCACTTGGAGAGTAGCGCGAGATATGCGAGCAACTTCTCCGGCGCGGCGGCGTCAAGCGACACGCCGAGCGCTTCAAGGCCGGCGGCAAGATCGGCTGCCAGCGTCATGCTGTCTTCCGAGTGCGCCCGAAGCCGCGTTTGAGATGAACCAGCAGGACGGAGATCGCAGCCGGCGTAATGCCGGAAATCCGTGCGGCCTGGCCCAATGTCTCGGGGCGGTGCAGGTTCAGCTTCTGCTGAACTTCGACCGACAGTCCACTTACAGTGCCGTAGTCGAGATCCTGCGGCAACGTGGTGTGCTCATGCTGCTCATTGCGTTGGATCTCTTCACGCTGACGTTCGATGTAGCCTTGATATTTCGCCTGTATTTCAACCTGTTCTGCCGCACGCGGATCGCTGACACCGGGCCCAGCTCCTGGGAGTGTCACCAACGACGAGTACGTGACATTGGGGCGTTTAAGCAAGTCGGCGAGCGCATACTCACGTTCCAGCGTCTGCCCCAGTACGCGCATCGCCACGTTTGCTGCGAGACTCCTCGGGTTCACCCACGTGCTTTTCAGCCGCTCCTGCTCCTGAGCAATCGCGTCCCGCTTTTCGCAGAACGCCGACCAACGCGTATCGGGGACAACGCCCAGCTTGCGTCCGATCTCCGTCAACCTCAGGTCCGCATTGTCCTCTCGTAGGGAAAGCCGATATTCGGCGCGGCTGGTAAACATTCGATAAGGTTCGGATACGCCCCGCGTAATGAGATCGTCCACCAGGACGCCGAGATACGCCTGATCCCGCGTCGGACACCAGCTTTCCTGAGATCGGGCACTGAGCGCGGCGTTCAAACCAGCCAGCAGCCCTTGTGCGGCCGCCTCCTCGTACCCCGTCGTGCCATTGATCTGGCCCGCCAGGAACAGCCCTGCAAGTGCTTTCGATTCCAGCGACCGTTTCAACCCGCGTGGATCAAGGTAGTCATATTCGATCGCATAGCCGGGCCGCGTGATGTGTGCGTGCTCGAGTCCTTCGATTGAGCGCACGAGCGCGTTCTGCACATCGAACGGCAGGCTCGTTGAAATGCCGTTCGGGTAGGTACTCGTTGACCGTCAAACCTTCCGGTTCCAGGAAGATTTGATGTGAGCTCTTGGCGGCGAACCGGTGAATCTTGTCTTCGATCGAAGGACAGTAACGCGGCCCGATGCCTTCGATGACCCCGGTAAACATAGGCGAGCGATCCAGCCCGCCGCGGATGATGTCGTGCGTGCGCACATTCGTATGCGTGATCCAGCATGGGACTTGGGGAGGATGCGATGCGGCATCACCCAGGAATGAAAATACGGGAACCGGCACATCTCCAGGTTGTTCGGTAAGCCTCGAAAAATCGATGGTCCGCCCATCAATGCGGGGCGGCGTCCCGGTCTTGAGGCGACCTGCCGGCAGCTTGAGTTCGCGTAGGCGTCCGGCAAGGCGAAGTGCAGCCGGGTCACCGGCCCTCCCGCCCTGGTAGTTCTGCAATCCGACGTGGATGAGCCCCGACAGGAACGTGCCGGTCGTGAGCACGACCGCCTTGGCTTCGAAGCGAACACCGATCTCCGTTACGACGCCGAAGACGCGATCGTCGTTAAGAAGAACATCCTCGACAGCCTGCTGGAAGATGCGGAGGTTAGGTTGATTTTCAAGGCGGCGACGAATCGCCTGCCGATAGAGCACCCGATCTGCCTGCGCACGCGTGGCGCGAACGGCCGCGCCTTTCCTTGAGTTGAGCGTGCGGAACTGGATCCCCGCCTCGTCCGCCGCCTCGGCCATGACGCCGCCGAGTGCGTCGACTTCCTTGACGAGATGACCCTTGCCGATGCCGCCGATCGACGGATTGCATGACATCTGCCCAAGTGTTTCGACGTTGTGCGTGAGCAGAAGGGTCGAGCACCCCATACGAGCAGCCGCAAGCGCTGCCTCGGTGCCGGCATGGCCGCCCCCTACGACAATCACTTCATACAAATCAGTTACTTGCATCGATGGTAGCAATGCGCACGCGCCGGCGGGGATGATAACTCAATTCAACCCGCACACAAGCGCGTAGATCGGGGTTTCACGTGGAACATCAGCACGACGGGCTAGGCCGTTTCACGTGGAACATCACTTGCCGATACAAAATCGAGAGAAGATTTCGCCGAGTAGATCGTCGGCGCTGAATTCCCCCGTGATCGAGGACAGTTCGCGCTGCGCCAGTCGCAATTCTTCTGCTATGAACTCCAAGCCCAAACTCGCTGAGAGCGCGTCCGTGATATGGCCGACGGCGTTTCGCAATGCGAGCACATGCCGCTCCCGCGCCGAAAAGAGACTCTCGGCATCGGAGTGCCAGCCGACCGCCCTCAACAGCGCATCGCGCAAGTCATCAATTCCGGCACCCGTTCGCGCCGACAGCCAAACGACCACAGCCCCCGCCGTTTCCTGTTTGCCCGCGGCGTGTCCGACCAGATCGATCTTGTTCATAACCCGAATGTGCGGCAGTCCCGCCGGTAACGAAGCCTCGATCTCAAGATCAGCTCTCGTTATGCCTTCTTCGGCATCGACTATCTGAACAACAATGTCGGCGCGCTCAATCGCCGCGTACGTTCTGCGGATGCCCTCAGTTTCCACCAGATCGCTGGACTCCCGCAAACCCGCCGTGTCGACAATGTGGAGTGGAACGCCGCGTAGGTCGATCATCTCCCGGATCGTGTCGCGCGTAGTCCCCGGGATGGGCGTAACTATGGCCACCTCCTCTGCAGCGAGCTTATTCAGCAGGCTCGACTTACCCACGTTCGGGCGTCCGGCAAGCACAACGTGGAGGCCGTCTCTAAGAATGCGGCCCTGACTTGCCGCGTCGAGAACGGACGCGATATCGCCCCGTATAGCCGCGAGACGAGCGCTCACTTGCGGCAGATCCAGCAAGTCAACCTCCTCTTCCGGAAAATCCAGCGTGGCCTCGATCAACGCTCTCAAATCAGTGACGCCCGCGACCAAGCATCGAATCCGGTTGGAAAAAGCCCCGCTGAGCGAGCGTACCGCAGAACGCGCCGCATGTGCCGTCGTGGCGTCAATCACATCGATCACGCCCTCGGCCTGCGCCAGATCCAGGCGTCCATTAAGGAATGCGCGCAGGGTGAACTCGCCTGGTTCGGCCAGCCGTGCTCCCAGCGCGATGCAGCGATCCAGCACCAGCTTTAAAACGACCGGGCCGCCGTGTCCATGCAGCTCGAGGACGTGTTCGCCCGTATACGAGTGCGGTGCCGGAAAGTGGAGCGCGAGTCCATGATCGATCGGCTCGCCCGCCGCATCGCGGAATGCTGTCACCGTGGCTCTGCGGGGTGTCAGCTCGCCGGCAATGATGTGAGGGATCAGTTCCAAAACCCGGGGGCCGGACACCCGCACGATTCCGATTCCCGCACGGCCGGTCGCCGTCGCAACGGCTGCGATGGTGTCGGCCGCTTTCACCACCGCAGCGACTGCACCAATGCCGCTACCGCTTGCGGGGTGGAACGAGGTTGGCGCGCTCGAGCACCCGGTTGATGTGCCATTGCTGCGCGATCGAAAGAATGTTGTTCACCAGCCAGTAAAGCACCAGGCCAGCGGGGAAGAAAAAGAAAAAGATGCTGAAGGCGATCGGCATGATCTTCATCACCTTCGCTTGGACCGGATCCGGCGGCTCGGGATTCAGGCGCGTCTGGAAGATCATCGTGGCGCCCATCAAAATCGGCAGAACGTACCACGGGTCCGGCCGCGACAGATCGTCGATCCACAGTCCGAAGGGTGCGTGGCGCAGTTCAACGCTCGCGAGCAAAACCCAATAAAGTGCAATGAAAACAGGTATTTGAACAACAATCGGCAGGCAGCCACCAAGCGGATTTATCTTCTCCGTCTTGTAGAGCTCCATCATGGCCTGCTGCATACGCTGGCGGTCGTCTCCGTACTGTTCCTTCAGCCGCTGAAGTTTCGGCGCCAGCACCCGCATCCGTGCCATGGAGCGATAGCTCGCCTGGGACAGCGGGTAGAACAGTAGCTTGATCGTAACCGTCAGCAGAATGATCGCGATGCCCCAGTTGCCGATCCACTTGTGCAGAAAACGCAGGAACCAGAAGAGAGGCACCGCAATCACGGTAAGCCAGCCGTAATCAACCGAGAGATCCAGGCCCGGCGCGAGTTGAGCAAGCCTCTGCTGATCTTGCGGGCCGGCATAAAGTTGCGTGTTGACGACGCTGTTCGAGCCGCTCGCAATCGCGCCGGCGGGGATGATTACGCCTACCGCGTTCAGACTGTCGACCCGCCGCACGTAGAACTCGCGTGGCACTCCATTCTTCGGAAGCCACGCGGCAAGAAAATAGTGTTGAATCAGTGCGATCCACCCGTCGCTCCCGTCCTTTGGCACCGTCGCCTTGCCCTTCTCGATATCGGCAAAGGTGATCTTGTGGAACTTGTCTTTCTCGTTGTAGACGCCGACGCCCGTAAACGTCGGCAGCATCGCGGAATCGCCCGGTGGCGGTTTATCGTCGCGCAGAAACTGAAAGTAGGCGTACGGCTGAAGCGACGCGGCGCCGCCGTTCGCAATTTCGAAGGCGACATCGATCACGTAGCTCGCGCGATGAAACCGATAAACCTTCGCCACCTTGACGCCATTCACGGGTGGCGCTTCGAGGCGTACTTCGAGTGTCGACGCACCGGGTTCGAGCTTAAATTCACTTCCGGCTGCGGTGTATTGGGTCTTGTGCGTCGGCAGGTCGTTGCCGAGCAGTCCCGACTGCGCGACATACACGTGATCGGGGCGCTGCTCGAAAAGTACGTAGTTCGCCTTGTTGTCCTCGACTGCCCGGTGCTGCTTGAGCTCGAGCCGGCGCAGATCTCCACCAGCGAGACTGATCTCGGCGCGGAAGTCATCCGTGTCGACGGTAACCGCGGCGCCGGTCGGCGCTGTTATGGCCGGCGGAGGAACGGTGTTCCCCTGCGCCGGCACAGCTGCCTTTTCCGTCGGAACCGGCGGGACCGTCGCGTCTTTCTTCTCCGCTTGCGCAGCAGTCGGCGGCGGCTTTACCTGGGCTGGGCCCTGATCGCGGTGCCACGCGTCGATCAGCATGAACAGCGAAAATGAAAAAATGAAAAAGAGGATGAGCCGTTGCGAATCCATGGCCTACTGTCTGTGGTCCTGCGAAGCGGGCTCGAGCCCGCACTTGCGCACCGCGGTCTCCATGAGCCTCAGCAACTCCGCGCGCAGCGTATCGTTGTCGTGGGCCCGCAGGTCATTACGCAATTGCACGGCGATGTCGTGTGGTCCAAACGCGGTGCGCCGGAACACTTCACGTATCAGCCGCTTGCCGCGGTTACGATCGACCGCCCGCGGTGCGGCCTTCCTGCCGGCGATGATGCCAAGACGTGCATACCCCTGCGCATTCGGTAGCGCGAGAACCACGAAGTTTCGTGTCGCGATCCTGCTCCTGGCGCGCAGCACTGCTTCGAACTGAGCCGGCCCCCGCAATACGGTGTAGGCGCGGCTGCGTTTAATCAGCGCGATGTGACTCAAACAGCAAGCCGCGCGCGTCCTTTCGCCCTGCGTGCGTTGATAACTGCCCGGCCGGCCTTGGTCTTCATACGTACACGAAAGCCGTGAGTGCGCTTACGCCGTGTCTTGGATGGTTGATAAGTGCGCTTCATGGTAACTGCCTCGAGGAGAGCTGAAAAACCGGGTATTTGAGCGTGCCGGATATAGGTGTGTCAAATCGACGACTCGGCAACCTGCAGCGCCCGAGAGAGGCCCCGTCGCTTGTGGATAACGCATATCGATGGGCGTAAACTTCCACTCCGCTTCGACCTCCCGCAGTGCCCAAAAATACTATCAATGCGCGATGAACAGCTTCTGGCGTTACTGCTTGTCCCATTTCGAACAAGAACTCCCCGCGCAACAATTCGCAACCTGGATCAAACCGCTCAAGTTCGAAGCCGACGGCGATACGATCACTGTGATCGCGCCGAACCGGTTTGTCCTGCAATGGATCAGAGACAAGTTCTATGGGCGCATCCAGGAGCTCGCCGCTGAGCAGCTCAAGCGCTCGGTAGATGTCAAGCTCCTGCTCGCCGAAAAGCAGTCCGCAGCAGAGATTCCGGTACCGTCTGCTGCAGACGTGCCGCAACCCCGCGCCGCACGCGACGTCTCACGGCTGAATCCGGCTTTCACATTCGAAACATTTGTGACCGGCAAGGCCAACGAGCTCGCACGGGCAGCGGCGATGCAGGTCGCGGAGCGCCCCGGCGTTGCCTATAACCCCCTGTTCATCTACGGCGGGGTGGGGCTCGGCAAGACTCACCTGATTCACGCGATCGGCAATCAACTGCAGGCGCGCGCACCTGAGTCCAAGACGCGCTACATACACGCTGAACAGTACGTCTCGGACGTCGTGCGAGCTTACCAGCACAAGGCGTTCGACGATTTCAAGCGCTACTACCATTCGCTCGATCTGCTGCTGATCGACGACATTCAGTTCTTCAGCGGCAAAAGCCGGACGCAGGAAGAGTTCTTCTACGCTTTCAATGCTCTGATCGAATCCCACAAGCAGGTCGTGATCACCTGCGACACGTATCCGAAGGAAATCTCCGGCATCGAGAACCGGCTGATATCACGCTTCGGCTGGGGGCTTACCGTGGCGGTCGATCCGCCGGAGCTCGAGATGCGCGTCGCGATTCTGCTGAAGAAGGCCGACGCCGAAGCGGTGCGGCTCGACGAGAACGTCGCGTTCTTTCTCGCCAAGCACATCCAGTCGAACGTGCGCGAGCTCGAGGGTGGACTGAAGCGCGTGCTCGCTTACGCCCGATTTTCAGGTGAGGAGCTGTCGATCGATCTCTGCCGCGAGGCACTGCGCGATCTGCTGGCGGTGCAGAATCGGCAGGTCTCGATCGAGAACATTCAGAAGACCGTTGCCGATTACTACAAGATCAAGGTTTCTGAGATGTATTCGAAGAAGCGCAGCCGCAACGTCGCACGCCCACGGCAGATCGCAATGGCCCTGGCGAAAGAGCTCACACAACTCAGCCTGCCGGATATCGGCGAGGCGTTCGGCGGTCGCGATCACACGACGGTGCTTCACGCATGCCGGAAGATCGCCGCGCTGAGATCGACCAGCAGCGATGTGACGCGCGACGTGAACGCACTACTCAAAGTATTACGCAGTTGAAAAGTGCGGGACGCAATGTGGATAACTGTCGTTGGAAGGACATCGCGTCAAACGCTCCACAATTCGTCCCGCCGTCCAAGGCACTCTATCCACACTCACAGAAGAGCTCAAGTTTATGAGCCGATTGATTTCTTCAGCCTTTCCACAGGATCAGGCCGTGCTTATTAGAACTACCATATAAAGAAGTACACAATGAAACTTCTACAAGTAGATCGCGAGGCATTGCTAAAGCCGCTGCAGGCCGTGACCGGCATCGTCGAGAAGCGCCATACCCTGCCGATCCTTTCGAATGTTCTGCTGGAACGTTCTGACGAACGCATCAAACTGGTCGCCACCGATCTCGAAATCCAGATCTCCACGCAAAGCACAGCGGATAAGGCCGGCAATGACCAGAGCCTTACGGTTTCTGCACGCAAGCTTCAGGACATCCTGAGATCGCTACCGGAAGGGGCCAGCGTCGGACTCGACGCGCAGAACAATCGGCTGCAGGTTCGTGCGGGCAAGAGCCGCTTCAATCTGCAAACGCTGCCGGCCGCAGACTTTCCGTTGCTCGGCGATCCGGGGGAAGCGCAGGCCAAGGTCTCGCTTTCACAGAAGGCGCTCAAAGAGCTTCTGCTGCTCGTGCAGTTTGCAATGGCACAGCAGGACATTCGCTACTACCTGAATGGCATGCTGCTCGTGCTCGATGCCGAGCAGATGCGGGTCGTTGCTACCGATGGGCACCGGCTGAGCTTTGCGAGTGGATCCGTGACGTCGAAGAATGACAAGCGCGAGGTCATCCTGCCGCGGAAGGCGGTACTCGAGCTGTCGCGGCTGCTTTCCGATGCGGATGATCCCTGCACCATCGAGGTGTATTCGAACCAGGTCCGCTTCCGCTTCGGTGACGTCGAACTGACGACGAAGCTCATCGACGGCAAGTTCCCGGATTACACGCGGGTCATACCTGCGAACTACGAGAAGCATTTCAAGGTGGAGCGGCTTGTACTGCTCCAGGCACTGCAGCGTGCGGCAATTCTATCCAACGAAAAGTTTCGGGGCGTCCGCTGGATGCTGACAGGGAACAGTTTGCGTATTTCATGCACTAACAATGAACAGGAAGAAGCCCAGGAAGAACTCGAGATCGCGTATGCCGGCGACGCCCTCGACGTGGGCTTCAACATCACCTACCTCCTGGACGTTCTGAACAACGTCTCCAGCGGAGAGATCGACTGCGCCTTTGGCGACGCGAACAGCAGCATGCTGATCACGTTGCCCGATCGCAGCGATTACCGCTATGTCGTCATGCCGATGCGTATTTGAATCACAGGTCTGAAGAAGAATATGAGCGAAAGGCACGACGAACCCAAGGGCGCCGACCAGTATGGTGCGAGCAGCATCAAGGTCCTCAAGGGGCTCGATGCGGTCCGTAAACGGCCCGGGATGTATATCGGCGACACGAGCGACGGCACGGGTCTTCATCACATGGTGTTCGAGGTGGTGGACAACGCCATCGACGAGGCGTTGGCCGGCTATTGCGATGAAATCACCGTTACGATCCATCCGGACAATTCAATCAGCGTGATCGACAACGGGCGTGGTATACCGACCGAGATCTACCCGGACGATGAGGAACGCCGCTCCACCGCCGAAGTGGTGATGACCGAGTTACATGCTGGCGGGAAGTTCGACAACAACTCGTACAAGATTTCAGGGGGTCTGCACGGCGTTGGCGTATCGGTCGTCAATGCACTCTCTGAATGGCTGCGTCTCACGATCAAGCGCGACGGCCAGGCGCATGCCATGGAATTCCGCATGGGCGTGGCAGTGGCGCCACTGAAGATCACCGGGCGCACCGAGCGCCGCGGCACGGAAGTGCACTTCCTCGCTGCCAAGTCCATTTTCGGTGACATCGAGTACCACTACGAGATTCTGGCCAAGCGGCTGCGCGAACTCTCGTTTTTGAACAACGGCGTGCGCATCATGCTGTCCGATCAGCGCACCGGGAAGGAAGAGAACTTCGCATTCAGCGGCGGTGTGAGAGGATTCGTGGAATACATGAATCGCGCGAAGACGGTTCTGCATCCGAATGTCTTCTACGCGATCGGTGAGAAGGACGGGATCACTGTCGAAATCGCCATGCAGTGGAACGACTCTTATCAGGAGTCGACGCAGTGTTTTACCAACAACATTCCCCAGCGCGATGGCGGCACGCATCTCACCGGCCTGCGGGCGGCGATGACGCGAACCTTGAATCAGTACATCGAGGCCACCGAGATGGCCAAGAAAGCGAGGGTGGATACGACGGGTGACGACATGAAGGAAGGCTTGACGGCTGTGTTGTCCGTCAAGGTGCCCGAGCCCAAGTTCTCGTCGCAGACGAAAGACAAGCTCGTATCGTCCGAAGTGCGGCCGGTGGTCGAGGAAATCGTCGCGCACAAGCTCATGGAGTTCCTGCTCGAAAAACCGTCCGACGCCAAGATCGTTTGCGGCAAGATCATCGAAGCGGCACGCGCGCGCGAAGCAGCGCGCAAGGCACGCGAGCTCACGCGACGCAAAGGCGTGCTCGATTCGTTCGGCCTGTCGGGAAAGCTCGCCGATTGTCAGGAGCGTGATCCCGCTCTATGCGAGCTCTATATCGTCGAGGGTGATTCGGCGGGCGGTTCGGCAAAACAGGGACGCGACCGCAAGTTTCAGGCGATTCTGCCGCTGAAGGGGAAGATCCTGAACGTGGAACGCGCACGTCTCGACAAGCTCCTTTCGTCACAGGAAATCGCCACGCTGATCAGTGTGCTGGGCACAGGCATCGGAAAGGAAGAATTCGCGCCCGAGAAGCTGCGCTATCACCGCGTCATCATCATGACGGATGCCGACGTGGACGGCTCTCACATCCGGACGTTGCTGCTCACGTTCTTCTACCGGCAGATGCCCGATCTCATCGAGCGCGGCCATATCTATATCGCGCAGCCGCCGCTCTACAAGGTGAAGCACGGCCGGCAGGAACGCTACATCAAGGATGAGCATGAGCTGAAGCAGTTCCTGCTGACGGCTGGCGCTATCCGAATCGGAACTGCACACCTCCGCGGACGCGGAAGCGTTGTCGCGCGAAGCATTCGAAGAGCTTGCGAAGGAGTATCTGCTTGCCGAGGCGGTGATTCAGCGCGAAAGCCGGCTCATTGACGAAGAAGTGCTTTACGCGCATGCTCAAGCAATCGCCGGATCTCGATCTCGGCGACGCGGAATCAGCCGAAAAGAGTGCTGCCGCGCTGGCCGGACTGCTTGGGGATGCCAACCTGACGGTCGATGCGCGCTTCGACGAGAAACTCGAGCGTTACGTTCTCGCCATCAACCGGACGCAGCATGGCGTGGTGCGACATAGCTATATCGATGCTGACTTCCTGCAAGGCGGTGACTACGCGCAGATCAAACACACGGCTCAGGTCATCCAGGGGCTGCTCGGCGAAGGCGCGTATGTAAAGCGCGGCGAGCAGTTGCACCCGGTCAAGGATTTCCGCGAGGCAATCGAGTGGGTGCTGGGCGAGGTGCAGCGTGGTGTAAGCACCCAGCGCTACAAAGGGCTCGGTGAAATGAATCCGGAGCAGCTTTGGGAAACGACGATGGATCCGGAGACGCGTCGCCTTCTCAGGACCCAGATCGAAGACGCGATCACGGCCGAGGAGATTTTCGCCACGCTCATGGGGGACCAGGTCGAGCCGCGGCGAAACTTCATCGAGACGAACGCGCTGGGCGCGCGGAATCTGGATATTTGAAGCGCACGCATCGGATGTGCATCACCGTAAGCGTCGCATGCTCCGACGAGTTCTAACCGTGGAATGTTTCGTTCGCAGGGACCCCGCCGTTACACGGCCCCCGCTGACCGGAACGTGCTGCTGCTAAGCTGCTAGTTAGCCGTCTTCCTCGCCCGCGTAGCCGTCTTCTTTGCCGGGGTCTTCGCAGCCGCGCGCGGCTCGAACTCGAAGCTGACCTTCCCGCTCGCGTCCCTCACGAGATACGCAGAGAACGGGCGACCTTTCTTCGAAATGAAACGGTGCAGCAGATCCGTCTTGCCTTCAGCCAGCAGTTTCCGCATCTGCTCCGGCTCGATCGGGCGCTGCAGAATGATCTTGCCCGAACGGAAGTCGCAGGTCCGCGGATTTGATGTCGCGTTCTCGCACACATACGACATGCCGTGCTCGAATATGCGACCACCGCACTTTGAACAGGTGCCGAACGGCTCCTGATCCGAGAAGTCGATCGGCTCGCCGTCCGCGTCGCCCTGCTGTTGGCCGAAGTCGAACTCGACCTTGAGCTCCGGCGTGAGCTTGATGATTGCAGCGAACGGCTTGCCCAGACGGCTGCGGAAGCCCTGCAGCGGCCCGATCTGCCGCTTCTGGATCAGCTCTTCGATTTCGGCCGGCTCGAACTGACGTCCCGAGAGAATGCGCCAGAGGGCGAAGTCGCATTTCTGGCACTGGAACTTCTTGTAATTCTCCTTGATGACGCCGCCGCAGGCCGGACAAGGGGTATCGAGGGTCGCGTATTCCCCCGGCACTGTGTCGCTCTCGTGAGCCTTCGCGCGCTCGACGATCTGTTTGGTCATGTCGGCAATGCCGTGCATGAACTGCTCGCGCGACAGCTTGCCCTGTTCCATTTCCTTGAGCTTGTATTCCCATTCACCCGTGAGCTCGGGTGAAGTCAGCTCCGGAATATCGAGGCCCTTCAACAGTGTGACTAGCGAGAACGCCTTCGGCGTCGGCTGGAGCTCGCGCACGTTGCGTATGATGTATTCCTCCGCGATCAGCTTCTCGATGATAACGGCACGCGTTGCAGGTGTACCAAGGCCGCGCTCCTTCATTGCATCGCGCAGATCTTCGTCTTCGACGAGCTTGCCCGCGCCCTCCATGGCGGTGAGGAGCGTCGCTTCCGTGAATCGCGCAGGCGGTTTCGTCCGGGTGGCGACCACCTCGACGGCGAGCGTGCGCGCTCTTTCGTCCGGTGCCACAGGAACGAGATTGCCCTCCTCCTCTTCCGGCACTTCCCTTCCATGGACCTCGAGCCAACCGACCTGTTTGAGCACCTTGCCTTCACTCTTGAACGCTTCCCCGGCGACGCGTGTGATGCGCGTGGTCACGAGGTATTCGGCCGCGGGATAGAACACGGCGAGGAAGCGGCGAACCACGAGATCGTAGAGCTTCGTTTCCGCTTCGTTCAGATGCTTCGGCGCAAGTGCGGTCGGAATGATCGCGAAGTGATCGGAGACTTTCGCGTTGTTGAAGATGCGCTTGTTCGGCCGTACCCATTTCTCTTTAAGAATCTTGCGCGCGAACGGCGAATACGGATGCTCTGCCGTTCTTGCCTTTGCACCGCCGACCATGGCCTCGAGCGTGTCGCGCACAGTCTCGACATAGTCTTCAGGCAGCGCACGCGAGTCGGTCCGCGGATACGTCAGCACCTTGTGCTTTTCGTAAAGGGCCTGCGCAACAGAGAGCGTCATGCGAGCCGAAAAACCGAAGCGCCCGTTCGCCGCGCGCTGCAGGCTCGTGAGATCGAACAGCAACGGCGGCAGCTGCGTCGAGGGCTTGCTTTCCTCCGAGATCTCACCCGGCTTTCCGTCACAGCGATCACGTATATCTCGCGCACGAGCTTCATCCCATAGCCGCTCGGCGCGTAAATCGCTGTCTTCCTCGCGCTGACCTCGGGAGAAAGTTTCATCGAACCAGCGACCGGTGTACTCGCCGCTGGCGACGCCGAAGTTCCCATGTACTTCCCAGTAATCACGCGGGACGAAGCGTTTGATCTTGTCTTCGCGCTCGACCAGTATGGCGAGCGTCGGCGTCTGAACACGGCCCACGGGCGTCTTGTGAAACCCGCCGCTCTTTGAATTGAACGCGGTCATCGCGCGCGTACCGTTGATGCCCACCAGCCAGTCCGATTCGGAGCGGCACACGGCGGCATCGGCAAGCGGGAGGAGCTCGCGGTCCGAACGCAGACTGTCGAAGCCGGCGCGTATGGCCGTCGGCGTCATCGATTGAAGCCACAGGCGTTCGATCGGCTTGGTGGTCTTCGCGTGCTTCACGATATAACGGAAGATCAGCTCCCCTTCGCGTCCGGCGTCGCATGCATTGATGATGCCGTCGACGTCCTTGCGTTTGAGGAGGCGCGTGATCAGCTTCAGGCGCGCTTCGGTCTTCTCGAGGGGCCGTAGATCGAAATGCGGCGGGATGACCGGAAGATGTGCGAACGACCACTTACCGCGTTTCACCTCGTACTGATCGGGCGCGACCAGCTCGAGCAAGTGCCCTACAGCGGACGTGATGACGTAATCGTCGCTTTCGTAGAAGTCATCTTGCTTCTTGAAGCCGCCGAGCGCGCGCGCGATATCGCCGGCCACGGAAGGCTTCTCGGCAATGATCAGTTTTTTCGCCATGCACTCGCAAACGTTCGAATCGGAAAAATGAAGGCGTGCGCAAGAGAGATAGACGGCGTCACGCGACAAGGCTGCTGAAAAGAGCGGCAGATGATAAGAACAAATCGCCGCGTACCGCAAGCTCGGCCGTTAGCTCGTTAATACTTCAGGGAAAAATCGAATCCGCGAACGCGGCACGCGTGCGTTGTGGATTACCGTACCCGTTGGTAGCGACCGCCAGGCAGGCTTTCGATGAGGCCTTCGAGCTCCCACTCGGTGAGCAATGCGGCGAGCGTTTCGGCGCTCATGTCTGCGCGCGCGGCGAGCGTGTCGAAGTCGCAAGGGTCGAACCCGAGATGCCCGAGGACGGGATGGGCCGGCGCTGCTACCTTTTCCGCAACCGATTCGTCTGGACGTACGACAGGTAGCCGCAGTTCCTCGAGGATGTCTTCCGCGCTTTCGGCGAGCTTGGCGCCTTGTTTGATCAGGCGATGACATCCTTTCGCGAGCGGAGAGTGTATCGAGCCCGGCATCGCGAAGACCTCCTTGCCCTGCTCGTTAGCCATGCGTGCCGTGATCAGCGACCCGCTCGACAGTGCGGCTTCGACAACGAGACAGCCGCGTGCCATTCCGCTGATCAGCCGATTGCGTCGCGGAAAATTGTCGGGCATCGGCGGCGTTCCGAGCGGAAACTCGGAAACGATGCAACCGCGAGATGCGATCTCATGGGCAAGATCGCGATTGCGTGCCGGATACACCACATCGAGTCCGGTGCCAACGATCGCGATCGTGCTCGACGCACCCGCGAGCCCGCCACGATGAGCCGCCGCGTCGATGCCGAGCGCGAGCCCGCTCACGATCACGAGGTTCGCATCGGAGAGCGCTCCCGCGAAAGCCTCGGCCTGCTGAACGCCGGCACGCGTCGCATTGCGACTGCCGACGATCGCGAAACACGCGCGGTTCAGAAGCTCGCGCCGGCCTTTTGCATACAGCAACGGCGGCGGATCGGGAATCTGCAGCAGGCTCTGCGGGTAGTCCGCGTCCGCCAGCGTCAAGACGCAATTGGCTGGGTCATCCAGCCAGCTCGCGACGCGTGCGAGTTCAGTTTGGGGAGCACCGGTACGCACTGCCGCCGCCGCGGGCCCCGGAATGACACGTTCGAGCGCCGATCTGGAAGCGGACAGGATGGACGCTGGCGTGCGAAACGCGAGAAGAAGGCGCCGAAAATTCTCCGCGCTCAAGCCGCGCGCGAGGGCGAGCGCAAGCCAGGCTTCAAGGTCCGCATCCAGGGTCATGCAGTGTTACGGCGGGCCGCGCCCGCCGCGATGTCAGGGATTGACGATGATATCGGCGACGGCGACCGGCCGGGAGGCCTGCATCACGATTCCGAAGGAAGCGCGGTCGAACGTCCGGAAAACCATGACCAGCCCATACCGTTCCGCCGGCAGTTGGGCGAAATCAGAGTCTTCCACCGGCTGACCCCTCGTATAGAGAGGCGCATTGCGGGCTGCCAGAGGCGCCGGATAGTACGTAATGCGGTTGTCGTTGCCGGTCGGCCCAGCCCTTCCGTAGTTGGGTTCAGTACGTTGAGCATAGCGCGCGCTGCGCGGGTCCCGATACAGCGCAACTACGTGCCCGACTTCGACGCCGTCACGAGTGCCGCGGGAGAGTGCAACGATTGAAAGGGGACCGGTCTCCCATAAACCGCCGTAAGTGGAAACGACGCGGCCCTGGACTGCGGCTTGCGGGGCATGCGGAACGTATGCGAAGACGGGCTCATCCTTGGGCATCGGCAGAAGCTTGTCGCCACGATAGATCTCCTGCGTGGCCTTGGTGATCGCGATCGTGCTGATCTTGCCGCGTTTCACGAGCTCCGCTTCCCCCAGATACGTCGCCACGTATCCCAGCGTTTCCTTCGTCTCTGGGTCGATCAGAGGATCGCCCCGCCGGAAGACCTGCCAGCGCGTGTCTTGCTGCCCGACTTTTTCGGCATAGGCCGTGTTGCCGCTGCCGATGGCGACGCGGTCTTCCTGTGTCGCGATAATTTGCGGCGCACCTTCGAGCTCGGTCGCACCTACCACCAGCGGCTTCGACAGAAACGGTTCGATATGCGACGGCGCGATAGACGGAATGGACGCGCTTTCAACCATCTCGACGCGCACCTGTGGGCTCAGGCGAGTCGTCTCGAGCCGGGCGAAGACTTCGCTTCCCTTCCGCTCCAGGACGATGACGTCACCCGGGTAGATGCGATGCGGGTTGCGGATCTGCGCGCGGTTCATCTCCCATAGCTCCGGCCAGCGCCACGGGCTCTTAAGCAACCGACTCGAGATGCTCCAGAGGGTGTCACCCGGGACGACGGTATATCGGTCCGGCGCATCGGGACGCATGTCGTCGGGGCTCGCCGCATACGCGGTACAGGCGAAAGTCAGCAGAAAAATCAGCGATATAATTGGTTTTCTCATGGATCGCCCCAAGGTAGTCCAAGCGCCATCCGCCAATGCGAGCGAGCGCTAACTTAGAGATAATGTAGTGCTTTAAATTCTGCCCTTAGCTGCTTGCTGCAGCAAGCATTTTTATGGCTTTGCTCCCAATTTTGCACTATCCAGACCCACGTTTGCACACGAAGGCAGCTCCGGTGCCGGCAGTGGACGATCGGATTCGCCAGTTGATCGCAGATATGGCCGAGACGATGTATGCAGCCCCGGGTATCGGCCTTGCGGCCACTCAGGTTGATGTCCACGAGCGCGTGATCGTGATCGATGTATCGGAAGACCGCACCGGGATGCTCGCCTTCGTCAATCCGGTGATCGTCGAGGCGGCAGGAGAAGCAGAGAACGAGGAGGGTTGCCTCTCGGTGCCGGGTGTGTTCGACAAGGTGCGGCGTGCCGAGCGGATCAAGGTGCGGGCGCTGAACGCGCAGGGCGAGCCTTTCGTGCTCGAGGCCGAGGGGCTGCTCGCAGTATGTATACAGCACGAGATCGATCACCTGGAGGGTAAGGTCTTTGTCGAGTACCTCTCTCGCCTCAAACAGCAGCGGATCGCCAGCAGGCTGAAGAAACAGATGCGCGCCGCGATGTAGATGTGCGTGCCGCGCCCGCCGGCACTATCTGAATCCCGGTGTTTCCCTCATGAAAATTGTGTTCGCCGGCACGCCCGAGTTCGCTGCAACCGCGCTGGCTGCCCTGGCGGAGACGGAACATAACTTGGCGCTTGTCCTGACGCAGCCGGACCGACCGTCGGGGCGGGGCCTGAAGAGGGTGCCGAGCGCCGTCAAGCGTGCCGCGCTGGCACTCGGCATCCCGGTCGAGCAACCTGCAACACTCAGGGATCCGCATATTCTGGAAGCGTTGGGCACGCTTGCGCCGGACGTCATGGTGGTTGCGGCCTACGGCCTGCTGCTCCCCGCCCCAGTCCTCGCAATCCCCCGCCGCGGCTGCCTGAATATCCACGCTTCGCTTCTTCCGCGGTGGCGCGGCGCCGCGCCGATCCAGCGCGCCCTGCTTGCGGGCGACCATGAGACCGGGATCAGCATCATGCAGATGGATGCCGGCCTCGATACCGGCCCGGTTCTGCTGCAGGAAGCGATCGCAATTACGCCGGAAGACACCGCACAGATGTTGCACGACAGGCTCGCTGTCCTGGGCGGGCGACTCATCGTGCAGGCGCTGGAACGCACGTTGACGCCCGTGCCACAGAACGACGCTCAGGCGACGTACGCGACCAAAGTGGAGAAACACGAGGCGCAGATCGACTGGAACAGCGAGGCTTCGGAAATCGACCGCAAGATCCGGGCGTTCAATCCGGCGCCCGGCGCATGGACAACATGCCGCGGCGCGACGCTCAAGGTGTGGCGGGCGTCGCCTGCAGCCGCGGCCGCCGGAAAGCCAGGGAGCGTCATCGATACAGAACGCGGTTCGATCACGGTGGCTGCCGGTGGGGCTACATCGCTGAGGTTGCTCGAGGTCCAGCGCGCGGGCGGTAAACGTCTCCCCGCCGGCGTATTTCTCTCCGGAACGACGCTCGCTCGCGGCGAGCGATTGGGCGAGTGAAGGCGGCAGGAGCGCGCGTGCTTAACCCGCGGAGCAATGTCACCGCAACAAGCGCGCGGGTGTCGCGACCGTGCAGCCGTCATAATGAATCTCTCGGCTCGCGTCTCCCGGCCGCCGTATCTCGATGATCGAGGTTCAGCGCAGCGCCGCGCACATCGTCGGGCACGTTCTCGCCGGGCGCAGCCTGGATGCCGAGCTGCAGAACCTGTTCAGCTCCGCGCGCGCGCTTTCCGCACACGATCGCGCGACTTTGCAGGACGCCGCATTCGGCACGCTTCGTTTCCTGGGTGAGATCGATACGGTGCTCGACGATCTGCTCAAGCGTCCCCTCGAGAGCGACCGATTGCGTAACCTGTTGCGGATCGCGCTCTATCAGCTGATACATACGCGAGCGGCGCCGCACGCGGTGGTCGATCATGCGGTGCGCAGTGCAAGCGCGCTCGGGGAAGCGCGCGCGAAGGGACTGGTGAACGCCGTATTGCGGGCGTTTTTGCGCGATCGGAGCAGCGTGCTCGACGCCGCGCACCGCGCAGAGTTCGGTCGCTTCTCGCATCCTCCGTGGTGGATAGACAAGCTGCGCGCGCAGTATCCCCTGCACTACGAAACGATTCTCGACAACGCCAATCTGCACCCGCCGCTCACGTTACGCATCAATGCACGGCGGACGCAGATGAATGTCTATCGAGAAATGCTCGACGCGGCCGGGCTCCCGCACGAATCGACCGGGGACTGCGCGATCACACTCGCACGCCCGCTTCCGGCGGAACGCATTCCGGGCTTCAAGGAAGGCCTGGTGTCCATCCAGGACGCGTCCGCGCAACGCGCGGCGTTGTTCCTCGACCCGCACGACCGTGCGCGCGTGCTGGATGCCTGCGCAGCGCCGGGCGGCAAGACGGCCCACATACTCGAGGTCGCGCGCGCCCACGTAACGGCTGTCGACAACGATGCGGCGCGACTCGAACGTGTTCAGGCGAATCTCATGCGGCTCGGATTGTCCGCGCGGCTCGTATGCGCGGACGTGTGCGCGCCGGAAACGTGGTGGGACGGTCACGCCTATCAGCGCATACTGGCTGACGTACCGTGTTCGGCATCCGGCGTGGTCCGACGTCATCCCGATATCAAGTGGCTGCGACGCCCGTCCGATATCGCACGCTTCGCAGAACGCCAGCGCGCGATACTGGACGCGCTTTGGCAGTTGCTTGCCGTTGATGGTAAATTGCTATACGCAACGTGCTCGGTGTTCCATGAAGAAAACGGAAAGCAGGTCGAATGCTTTCTCGAACGCCACCACGACGCGCGATGTCTGACTCTTCCCGGGCTGCATTCCAACTCACAACTGCCCGCCGGCCAGATTCTTCCGGACGCTACGCATGACGGTTTTTTCTACGCGCTGCTGCAGAAGGTTGGCGCAGCGCTCTAGCGCATGGCTGCTCGTCGCGCTTGCGGCGTGCTGGCTTGCGCTTGCCGCACTCCCGGCACCCGTTCACGCGCAAGGCATCGAAGTGAAGAGAGCTTCGATGAATTTTCTGGAAGACGCGTTCGTGGTGGACGCGGATTTCGAGATCGCGCTTACCCACACGCTGGAAGACGTGCTGAGCAAAGGCGTGCCGCTTTATTTCCGGTTCGAATTCGAGTTGATTCGCCCGCGCTGGTACTGGTTCAACGAACGCATCGCATTCCTGCAGCAGGAATATCGACTTTCGTTCAACGCGCTCACCCGCCAGTATCGACTGGGTGTGGGCAATCTCCACCAGAACTTCGAGACGCTCGCCGAGGCGCTCGAGGTGATGAGTCGCGTGCGGCGCCGTCAGGAAGTCGAGTCCGGAACGTTTCGCAGCGGTGAGACATACAAGGCGGGCGTGCGTATGCGTCTAGACACGTCGCAACTGCCGAAGCCTTTCCAATTGACCGCCGTGGGTACACGGGAGTGGTACATCGGTTCCGATTGGGCGCGCTGGGACGTGACACCATGATGACCGGCGAGAGAAGAGCGCGATCCGTGCGCCCGCCCGCGTGGCTGCGCTACGTGCTCGTGGTAGTCGTCGTTCTCGCCGCAATCACGCTGTTCTTGCTGGCAACCGCGGCCGCAAATACGGCCCGCTTCGGCGAACACTACCCACTGCTTCTCGCACTCAATGGTGCGGTGGCGATCGCGCTTGTGCTGCTTGTCGCGTATCAACTGTTTGGCTTGCGGCGCAGGCTCAGGTTGCGCGTGTTCGGCTCCAAGCTCACGCTGCGGCTCGTGCTGATGTTCGCAATGATCGGCATTGTCCCGGGCGCGCTCATCTATGGCGTATCGGTCCAGTTTCTCGGGAAAAGCATCGAGTCGTGGTTCGAAGTGCGGATCGACAAGGCGCTGGACGCCGGCCTCACGCTCGCGCGCAGCACGCTCGACACGGCGCTCAAGGATCTCACGGCAAAGGGAGAGTCGGTCGCGGCGGCGCTGTCTCTGCGCCCGCCCTCCGAGCACCTCGCGGTGCTCAATGCGGTGCGTGAGCAGGCGGGTGTGCAGGAGGCGTCGCTCTATACCGAGCGCGGACGACTCCTCGCGTATTCAGGAACCGAGCGCGCCGGTATCTCACCGGAACCGCCGAGTGCCGCCGCCATGCGGGAGTTGCGGCAGCACAAGACGTACGCGACGATCGAAGCGATTCCCGAGCGCGGGTTGTATCTGCGGGTGATGGTGCCCGTGAACGTTGTGTCGCTGACCGACGAAGCGCGCGGGGTGCAGCTCATGCAGCCAGTACCTGATGTGCTGGCACGCGACGCCGAAGCCATTCAGAACGGCTACGCCGAATACCAGGAGCTCCTCCTCTCCCGACGCGGTCTGAAGCGTCTTTACGCCATCACGCTCACGCTCGCGCTGTTGCTCGCACTCCTGTCCGCGCTTGCGGCGTCGTTTCTGCTTTCGGAACGGCTGTCCGCGCCGTTGAACGTTCTGGTCGAGGGGACGCGTGCCGTTGCGCAGGGAGACTTCAGCCAGCGCGCGGCGGATCCGGGTCACGACGAGATTGGAATGTTGACGCGCTCGTTCAACAGCATGACGCTGCAGCTTGCGGATGCGCGCGGACAGGCCGAACGTAAGGAGGGCGAGCTCGCTCACGCGAAGGCGCAGCTCGAGAGCATTCTGAACAACATCTCCGCGGGGGTGCTCGCGTTCGATGAGAACCTGAGGCTCATCTCGGCGAACCGGAGCGCCGACCACGTGCTGCGCGTCGATTGCGCGCCGCTGATCGCGCGCGAGCTCGGCGCCTGGGATGCGCTCGATCCGACGCTCGCACCCGTGTCGGCCGCGATACGCGAGGCATTCAGCACGCGCCGTCGCGATGAATGGGAGCAGCAGGTCGAACGCGATGCGAAGGACGGCACGCAGGTGCTTCTGCTGCGGGGCTCACGTCTGCCGCCGGGCGCCGATACCGGATACGTCGTTGTTTTCGACGACGTGACACACCTCATGCAGGCACAACGCGACGCGGCCTGGGCGGAGGTGGCGCGACGCCTCGCTCATGAAATCAAGAATCCCCTCACGCCGATTCAGCTCTCGGCCGAGCGCGTCGAGATGCGGCTTGCCCCGAAGCTTGCCGCGAACGATGCTGAGATGCTCACGCGTTCGACGCGAACGATTATCAACCAGGTGGCCGCGCTGAAGCGCATGGTGGACGCATTCAGTCAGTACGCGCGCACACCTGAGCCCGCGATGCGCGAGCTGGACCTCAATGCGCTCGTGCGCGAAGTGCTCACGCTATACGAGTCGCTCGGCTCGAGCATCGAGCTCAAGCTCGCGGAGGACCTGCCGCGGATCGTCGGAGACGCGGCGCATCTGCGACAGGTCATTCACAATCTGCTGCAGAACGCGCAGGACGCGCTTGCCGGATCCTCCACCCCCAGGATCGTGATCTGCAGCGAACCCGCCGGCAGCGCGGTACGCTTCACGATTACGGACAATGGAACCGGGTTTCCGGAAAATCTCATGAAACGCGTCTTCGAGCCGTACGTGACGAGCAAGCCGCGCGGAACGGGACTCGGTCTGGTAATTGTGAAGAAGATAGTCGAGGAACACGGGGGTGAAGTCTCGATCGCGAACGTCGCTCCGCGGGGCGCACGCGTTACGATAACGTTGCCGACCGCAGCGGCGCGCGCGCCGAGCAAGTCAGCGGCCTGATTCGCGGAGTACACTCGCCTATATGCAACAGATACTCGTAGTCGATGATGAGATGGGAATTCGCGAGCTGCTGTCCGAGATCCTTTCGGACGAAGGCTACCAGGTGCGGCTGGCCGAGAACGCGGGCGAAGCGCGCGCGTATCGCGGACGCACGCGCCCCGATCTCGTTCTGCTCGACATCTGGATGCCTGACACGGATGGCATCACGTTGCTCAAGGAGTGGGCGAGCGCGGGACTGCTAACCATGCCGGTCGTCATGATGTCGGGACACGGCACGATCGACACCGCGGTGCAGGCGACGCGCATCGGCGCCTTCGATTTCCTCGAGAAGCCGATCGCGCTCCAGAAACTGCTCGCGACCGTGGGACGTGCGCTCAAACATGGCAGCGAGCAACCGCAGTCGAATCTCTCGCTCGCGGCGCTGGGGCGCGCACCGCTCGTCACCGAATTCAAGCAGCGCCTCGAGCGCATCGCGAATCAACGCACGCCGGTGCTTCTGGTCGGCGAGCCGGGCGTCGGGATCGAGCTGTGCGCGCGCTTTCTTCACGCGCGCAACACACCGTGGGTGGCGCCCGAAACGAATACGGCACTCGCGGAAGCGCCGCTCGAGTTGCTCGAGAAAGCCCGTGAGGGCACGCTCCTCATTCATGAGCTCTCTGAGCTGAACCGGCTCGAGCAGAAAGGACTGCTCCTGCTCGTATCGAAGCTCGATCGCTACAACAGCCGCCTCGTCTGCGGCGCGACGCGTCCCCTCGCCGACCTTGTCGCCGCCGGCAATTTCGACCCCCGACTCTATGCCGCGATCTCCAGCACGGCGCTCCGAATACCCAGCCTGCGCGAACATCGCGAAGATGTGCCTGAAATCGCGCGCTTCGTGCTCTCGCAGTTGATCGAAACGAAGGAGGTGCCGCCGCGCGAATTCTCTATGGCTGCCCTGAATGCGCTGCGCAACCATGACTGGCCGGGTAATCTCGTTCAGCTGCAATCGGCCGTGCAGACGCTCGCGCGCACCGCTCTCGGCGAGCAGATCACACTCGAGGATGTGGAGCGGTCGCTGCCTCACCAGAGCGCCGGAAGGCCGTTGCCGTTCGACGTGCCGCTCGAAGCTCCGCTGCGGGACGCGCGAGACGCATTCGAGCGCATCTATTTCGAATACCACATCGCCAAGGAAGGTGGAAACATCAGCCGCGTCGCCGAGTCCGTAGGGCTCGAGCGCACGCACCTGTACCGCAAGCTGAAACAGCTCGGGATCAAGGTGAACCGGCGCGAGGAGTAGGCGGCGCTCGCCTGAAGGCTCGGGCCTCGCCGCCTTACGAACAGAGGGCAACCGATGGTTTCCCTCCGTAACCTCCTTTCCTTCGGTTGCGTGTCGGATAGTCGACACGCTGCTTAGTGCGCGGCGCTCGCCTGAAGGCTCGGGCCTCGCCGCCTTACGAACAGAGGGCAACCGATGGTTTCCCTCCGTAACCTCCTTTCCTTCGGTTGCGTGTCGGATTGTCGACACGCTGCTTAGCGCGCGGCGCCCGCCTCCGGCTCGGCTATAATCGCCTGTTTCCGCGGTTCGCCCCCAGTTTCCCGGATGACATCCCGCCTCGACCTTGCGAACGCGATCCGCGCGCTCGCAATGGATGCCGTGCAGCAAGCCAATTCCGGCCATCCCGGTATGCCCATGGGGATGGCGGATATAGCGGAAGTGCTGTGGAACGGCCACCTCCGCCATAACCCCGCCAACCCGGCGTGGCCCAACCGCGATCGGTTCGTGATCTCGAACGGCCACGGGTCGATGCTGCTGTACGCGCTCCTGCACCTGAGTGGCTACGACCTCCCGATGGATGAGCTCCGGCGTTTCCGTCAGCTCCATTCGAAGACGCCCGGACATCCCGAGCACGGCATCGCGCCGGGGGTGGAAACGACGACGGGCCCGCTCGGTCAGGGGCTCGCGAACGCGGTCGGAATGGCGATCGCGGAGCGCGTTCTCGCCGCGTCTTTCAATGTGGATGGTCACACCATCGTGGACCACCATACGTATGTGTTTCTGGGCGACGGGTGCCTCATGGAAGGCATCTCGCACGAAGCATGTTCGCTCGCGGGTACCCTGGGTCTCTCGAAGCTGATCGCGTTCTGGGACAACAATGGGATCTCGATCGATTCCGAAAAGGGCTCGATGCAGTCCTGGTTTACGGACGATACGCCGCGCCGCTTCGAGGCCTACGGCTGGAACGTGATTGCGAACGTGAACGGACACGACGCGGCGGCGGTAGACGCGGCGATCGTGCGCGCCAAGGCCGAGCGCTCGCGACCCACCCTCATCTGCTGCAAGACCGTGATTGCCAAAGGCGCCCCGCACAAGGCGAACACAGGCGCCGCACACGGCGCGCCGTTGGGTGCGGACGAAGTAGCCGCCACGCGCCAGAGCATCGGGTGGAATTACCCGCCGTTCGAGATCCCGCGCGAAATCTATGCCGGTTGGAATGCGCGCGAGCGTGGGGCGCGGCTCGAGCGTGAGTGGAACGAGCAGGTGAGCCGTTACCAGCAGGCGCACGCTGAAAACGCAGCCGAGTTCCAACGGCGGATGACGGGCGCCCTGCCCGCCGGCTGGCGCGAACATTGCGCGGCGCTCCTCGACAGAACCAGCGCCAAGGCGGAGAACATCGCCACCCGCAAAGCATCACAGAACACGATCGAAGCTCTCGCACCGGTGCTGCCGGAGCTGATCGGCGGCTCGGCTGACCTCGCCGCCTCCAATCTCACTTTGTGGTCGCACTCGCATCCGCTCGCTCGCGCCGGCGGTGGGAACTACATCTACTTCGGCGTGCGCGAGTTCGGCATGTCCGCCATCTCGAACGGAATCGCACTGCACGGCGGCTTGTTGCCGTATTGCGCGACGTTCCTCACCTTTTCGGATTACGCGCGCAACGCGCTGCGCATGGCCGCGCTCATGAAACAGCGTGTGCTTTTCGTGTTCACGCATGATTCGATCGGCCTGGGCGAAGACGGCCCCACGCACCAGCCGGTCGAGCACGCTGCAACGCTGCGCCTGATCCCGCACATGGACGTCTGGCGCCCGTGCGACGCCACGGAATCGCTGGTCGCATGGGTCGCAGCGATTGAACGAAGCGATGGGCCGAGCAGCCTGCTCTTCACGCGCCAGAACGTGCCCGCGCAGCAACGCACGGCGGCGCAACTCGCTGACATCCGGCGCGGCGGCTACGTACTGTCGGAAGCACGCGGCGGCGGCGCGCGGGCGCTGATCATCGCGACCGGCTCGGAAGTGGCGCTTGCGATGGCGGCACAGAAAGTGCTCGCGGACGAGGGTATTCCCGTGCGCGTTGTCTCGATGCCGTCCACGTCAGTGTTCGACCGCCAGGACGCTGCTTACCGCACTTCGGTGCTACCCGCCGGAGTGCCGGCGGTGGCCGTAGAAGCCGGCGTGAGCGATTTGTGGCGCAAGTACGTCGGGCTCGCGGGCGCCGTGATCGGCATCGATCGCTTCGGCGAGTCCGCGCCGGCGAGCGAGGTATTCAAATTCTTCGGATTCACCACCGAAAACGTCGTGAAGGCCGTGAGGCAGGTCCTCTAGCGTAAACGTTTCAAAACAGCCGGGAGAACGATATGGCGATCAAAGTTGCGATCAATGGTTATGGCCGCATCGGCCGCAACATCCTTCGTGCACTCTACGAAAGCGACAGGAAGCACGACATCGAGATCGTCGCGATCAACGATCTCGGCAATGCGCAGACGAATGCGCATCTGACGCGCCACGATACGGTGCACGGCAAGTTTCACGGCACGGTGCAGGTGGACGGCGACAGCATGATCGTCAATGGCGACCGCATCAAAGTGCTGGCGCAACGCAATCCCGCAGAGCTTCCGTGGGGATCCCTCGGCGTGGACGTGGTGATGGAATGCACCGGGCTTTTCACCAGCAAGGAAAAGGCGGGCGCACACCTGAAGGGCGGCGCGAAGAAAGTCATCATCTCGGCGCCCGGCGGGAAGGACGTCGATGCGACCATCGTTTTCGGCGTCAATGACAAGACGCTCAAAGCGAGCCACACCGTCATCTCCAACGCGTCCTGCACCACCAACTGTCTCGCGCCGCTCGCGAAGGCGCTGAATGACAAGCTCGGGATCGTGCAGGGTCTCATGACGACCGTGCACTCGTACACGAACGACCAGGTGCTGACCGACGTGTATCACGAAGACCTGCGGCGTGCGCGCGCAGCGGCGCTGAATATGATTCCGACCAAGACCGGCGCGGCTGCGGCCGTGGGCCTGGTGCTGCCCGAGCTCAACGGCAAGCTCGATGGCTTCGCGGTGCGCGTTCCGACGGCGAACGTATCGCTCGTCGACCTCACCTTCACGGCCGGACGCGAAACGAACGTCAAGGACGTGAATGCGATCCTCAAGGCCGCGTCGGAAGGCGAACTTAAGGGCATACTCGAATACACGGAAGAACCGGTTGTCTCGAGCGACCTCAATCACAATCCCGCCTCGAGCATCGTCGACGCGTCGCTCACGAAAGTGTCCAATGGCGTGCTCGTGAAAGCGCTCGCCTGGTACGACAACGAATGGGGATTCAGCTGTCGAATGCTCGACACCACAGCGGCGTTCATGAACGCGAAGTAGATTGCCGCGGGACGGCCTGAGTGTGGCGCCGGCGTGCGTGAGCGCCGGTGCGAGCCGGTCCTTGCACGACCGGCTTTTCTGGCCGTCCGGGCCGGACCGGATAGCTGCGTTCATGAAGCCCAACAGTCGCGCGCATTCTCTGCGGAAAGGTTGCCGTGAAGATTCTCAAGATGGCCGACGTGGACCTCGCCGGGAAGCGGGTGTTCATCCGTGCGGATTTCAATGTGCCCCTGAAGGACGGCGCCGTAGCCGACGACACTCGGATTCGTGCGGCGCTTCCTGGCATTCGGCTCGCGCTGGACCAGCGCGCGCGCCTGATGGTCACGTCTCACCTCGGGCGTCCCAAGGAGGGCGTATTCGAGGAGTCGGAGTCGCTGGCGCCGGTGGCGAAGCACCTCTCGAAGCTCCTGGGGAAGGACGTTCCACTCAGACGCGACTGGCTGGACGGGGTCGAGGTCGAGCCCGGCAATATCGTGCTGCTCGAAAACTGTCGCTTCAACAAGGGCGAGAAGAAAAACGACGAGGCGCTTTCGAAGAAGATGGCGGCGCTGTGCGACGTCTATGTGAACGACGCCTTCGGCACTGCCCATCGCGCGGAAGCGACGACCCACGGCATCGCCCGCTTTGCGAAGGTCGCGTGTGCCGGGCCGCTCATGGCGGCGGAGGTCGACGCGCTCTCACGTGCGCTCGAAAGCCCGGCTCGTCCGCTCGTTGCGGTCGTCGGCGGTTCCAAGGTGTCCACGAAACTTACGATCCTGGGTGCGCTCGCCGACAAAGTGGATCAGCTGATCGTCGGTGGCGGCATCGCGAACACGTTTCTGCTTGCGGCGGGCGGTCGCATCGGAAAGTCCCTGGCCGAGCCCGAGCTCGTAAGTGAGGCGCAAAAGATCAGCGCGGCCTTGAAGGCGAAAGGCGGTGGCGTTCCGATCCCGACGGACGTCGTGTGCGGCAAGGAAGTGAGCGTTAACGCGCGAGCAGAAGTGAAGCGCAGCACCGAAGTAGCCGGCGACGATCTGATACTCGACATCGGGCCGGAGAGTTCGAAGCAGTTCGCGGCGCTCCTCGGCAAGGCGGGCACGATCGTGTGGAACGGCCCGGTCGGCGTGTTCGAGATCGACCAGTTCGGCGACGGAACCAAAACGATCGCGGAAGCGATCGCAGGCTCGTCGGCGTTTTCGATCGCAGGGGGTGGAGACACACTCGCGGCCGTTGCCAAGTATCACGTGGCGGACCGCATTTCATACATCTCGACCGGCGGCGGTGCGTTCCTCGAATTCCTGGAAGGCAAGAAGCTGCCAGCCATTGCAGTGCTGGAAGAACGGGCAGACGGATGATGATTCAGCGTAGAACCAAAATCGTCGCGACGCTCGGGCCCGCTACGAGCGACGCGAAAACGCTCGAAGCGATGATCGAAGCCGGGCTGGATGTGGTGCGCATGAATTTCTCGCACGGCACCGCGGCGGAGCACGAGGCACGCGTGAATCTCGTGCGATCGATTGCACGCCGGGTCGGCCGCGCGGTCGGTGTGCTCGTCGACCTGCAGGGCCCCAAGATCCGCATCGGCAAGTTCGTCCAGGGCAGCATCACCCTCAATCCGGGCGACAAGTTCGTGCTGGACGCCGAGCGGGAGATGGGTGGCCAGGACGGCGTCGGGCTCGACTACAAGAATCTGCCGACCGATGTGCACGCCGGCGATACGCTGCTCCTCGACGATGGGCGGCTCGTGCTCGGTGTGTCCGAGGTCAAAGGCTCGCGCATCAGCACGCTCGTGGAGCAGGGCGGGGTGCTTAGCAACAACAAGGGCATCAACCGCCGCGGCGGAGGTCTCACCGCACCCGCCTTGACCGACAAGGACATGCGGGACATCGAGACCGCGGCGCAGTTGAAGGCGGACTTTCTGGGTGTCTCGTTTCCCCGTTCGGGTGCCGACATCCGGTGGGCGCGCGATCTCATGCACCGGGCGGGCGGCAACAGCCTGGTCGTTGCCAAGATCGAGCGCGCCGAGGCGATCGAAGCACTGGAAGAGATTCTGGACGCCTCCGACGCCATCATGGTCGCTCGCGGCGATCTTGCGGTGGAGGTCGGCGATGCCGTGATTCCCGCATTGCAGAAGCGCATGATCCGGCTCGCACGCGAGAAGAACAAAGCGGTCATAACGGCGACGCAGATGATGGAATCGATGATCAGCAATCCGATTCCGACCCGCGCCGAAGTCTCGGACGTCGCGAACGCGGTACTCGATGGCACGGATGCGGTGATGCTGTCGGGTGAGACGGCGATGGGCAAGTACCCGGTCGAGACCGTCTCGGCGATGGCGCGCGTGTGCGTGGAAGCCGAGAAAGAAGACGTGCTCACGGCGGAACGCCGGCGTCAGGGCGTTCCAAGCGAGGTGGAAGAAGCGATTGCGCGCGCGACCGTATTCACCGCGAACAACCTGGACATCAAGGCGGTGGCCGCCATGACCCAAAGCGGCAAGACCGTCCTTCTGATGTCGCGCCTGTCCACGCGCGTGCCGATCTATGCGATGAGCAGCGTGCCGGAGACGCGTCGCAAAGTGACGCTGTTCCGGGGGGTGTATCCGATCCGGTTCAAGGGCACCCGCGATGCCGAGCAGACGCTGCACATGGCCGAGGACGAGCTGCTCAAACGCGGTGCGGTGCATAACGGCGAGTACATGGTGCTTACGATCGGGGAGCCGCTCGGTAAAGCGGGCGGCACTAACACGATGAAGATCGTGCGGGTCGGCGAACATCGGCAGCCCTAAGCCCGGGTATACAGCTCTCCCCGTCAGCATATGGCCAGAGAACTCGCGCTAGAATAGTCGGCAGCCGTCCGAACCTTTCCTTTCCCTCAGCAACGCCGAGCAGGAGACCCTCATGCCAGCACAAGATCTCGCTTCCATCGCTCAAAGCCTCGTAGCCTCCTGCAGAGGCATCCTCGCCGCCGACGAAAGCACCGGCACGATCGAACGACGCTTCAACAGCATCAAGATCGAGAACATCGAAGAGAACCGGCGCGCCTATCGCGACATGTTGTTCACCACGAAAGGACTCGGTCAATACGTCAGCGGCGTCATCCTGTACGACGAGACGATTCGCCAGAAGGCGTCCGACGGCACGACGTTCGTCGACCTGCTGGTCAAGAACAACATGATGCCGGGGATCAAGGTCGACATCGGCGCGAAACCGCTCCCGTTTTGTCCGGGTGAGACGGTGACCGAAGGTCTCGACGGGCTGCCGAAGCGTTGCGAGGAATACGTGAAGCTCGGCGCCAAGTTCGCGAAGTGGCGCGCCGTCATCACGATCGGAAAAGACATCCCGAGTACGACCTGCATCGAAGAGAATGCGCATGCGCTCGCGCGCTACGCGGCGATCTGTCAGGAAGCCGGGCTGGTGCCGATCGTCGAGCCCGAGGTGATCATGGATGGCGATCACACGATCGATCGCTGCGAACAGGTAACGGAGTGGACGCTCAACGCCGTTTACGATGCGCTGTACGTGAATCGCGTGCAGCTCGAGGGTTCCGTGCTCAAGCCGAGCATGGTGATCTCCGGTACGAAATGTCCGCAGCAGGCGGGCGTCGAAGAAGTCGCCGAACGGACCATTCGCACGCTCAAGCGCACGGTCCCCGGCGCCGTCGCCGGCATCGTGTTTCTTTCCGGTGGGCAGAGCGACGAGCTCGCCACCGCGCACCTGAATGCGATGAATCGCAAGTTCGCCGGTAGTCTCCCGTGGCCGGTCTCGTTCTCATACGGACGCGCCCTGCAGGCGCCTTCTCTCAAGGCCTGGAAAGGCAGCGCTGCGAACGTCGCAGGCGGACAGGCGGCTCTGTTGCATCGCGCACGCATGAACAGCCTCGCATGCGCGGGCCGCTACTCGGAAAGCGAAGAGAAGCAGGCGAAGGCCGCCTGACCCGGGCAGGCGCTTCCATCTCGGGCATCCGCCGGGCGGAAGCACTTCAGCTTCAGCCCGTCTGGAAGCGGCTCCAATCCGGCGCTGCGATCGAAGCGCACCTTCACACATGGCTGGGGTAACCACGTCCGCGCCTGACGGTCGCCTACCGGTGACCCTCATTACCGGTTATCTCGGCAGCGGCAAGACGACGCTGCTCAACCATCTGCTCAGACAGCCTGAGCTGTGCCGCAGCGCGGTCATCATCAACGAGTTCGGCGCGGTTGCGGTCGACCATCTCCTCGTGTCGGTGCCGGCCGAGAACATGGTCCTGCTCGATACCGGCTGCCTGTGCTGCACCGTGCGCGGCGATCTGGTGCAGACGCTCACCGATCTCGATAGCAAGGCGCGGAGCGCGACGATCCCGTCGTTCTCGAACGTGATCATCGAAACGACCGGTCTCGCCGACCCTGTCCCGGTTTTGCAAAGCATCGTCGTCGATGAGGTGCTGCGGCGTATCTACCGGCTCCAGGACGTCGTGACCGTGATCGACGCGGTTCACGGCGCGGCGCAACTCGACAGACAGGACGAATCGCTGAAGCAGGCGGTGCTCGCTGACGCGCTGCTCATCAGCAAGGGGGACCTCGCCGGGCAGGCGTGCGTAAGCGCCCTGCGTGCGCGTCTGGCACGGCTCAATCCCGCGGCCGAGATTCACGAAGTCGTTCACGGCGCGATAGACCCGGCCGTGCTGCTGCGCGACCAGCCGCATGAGGCTGCTGCTGCGGCCAACGTCGAACGCTGGCTGCGTGAAGCGCAGCATGCTCACGCGGCGATCAAAGGTGCGCATTCCGACGCGGGCATCCGCGCGTTCAGCCTTTATCGCGAGCAGCCGATCCGTCAGGCAGGACTTGCGCTGTGGCTCGACATGCTGTCAGGCTTGCGCGGCGCCAATCTGTTGAGAGTCAAAGGGGTGCTCAACGTGGAAGGCGAGCCATGTGTCGTTCACGCCGTGCAGACGGTGGTGCACGAACCGGTGATGCTGGAAGCCTGGCCGACCGACGATCGGCGCTCGCGTCTCGTCGTGATCGCGCGTGATATGACCCTCGAAGAGGTGGAGCGCACCTTCACGGCTTTCGACTACGCGCCGCAGCCGCAGTCGCGTGCGATCGATCCTCACGCGTACGCACAGTTCGTCGCGGCCATGAAAGGGTTTCAACGTTAAGCGTGAGACAGGAGGAGGAGTGAAATCGCAGGAGTTTCTGAACGAGCCTGAACAGGGCGCCCTGACTGTGATCAGGGCGGGGGCGCTGATCGATGGCCGCGGCGGTCCGCCGCTCAAGGATCCGGTGATCGTGGTCCAGGGGCGTCGCATCAAGGCGGTCGGCAGCCGTAACGACATGCAGGTGCCGCAAGGCGCCGAAGTGCTGGACGCCGAAGGCTGCACGCTCATGCCCGGCATGATGGATCTGCACATCCACACCGCGATGTTCAACTGCATGACGTTTCACAATCATCGCGTGGCGCAGTTCGAGATCATGCCGCATCTCCAGCAGATGTATGCGCTGTTTCATGCGCAGAACTGCTTCGACATGGGGTTCACGACGCTGCGCGATCTCGGCATGAACGGCCCGCGCGGCCTGCTGGTCGACGAGATGTGCGCCGTCCGCGACGCCATAAATGCCGGCATCGTCGAAGGACCGCGCATGCTGATCGGCGCGTTCACTACGATGACGGGCTCGCATCTCGATCTCATTCAGCCGCGCGCGATGTATCGGTTCGGCTTCAATACCGCAGACGGCCCGTGGGAACTGCGCAAACTCGCGCGCAAGAATCTTCTGGCCGGTGCGGACGTGATCAAGACGTGTGCCTCGGGCGGCGGCGGCACGGACAAGGAAGAGCCCGATATCCGCAACATGACGCAGGAAGAGCTCGATGCCATCGTCGACGAAGCGCACGCGCTGCACAAGATCGCGGCGGTGCATTGCTTCACCACCCAGGCGCAGCGCATGGCGCTCAAGGCGGGCGCGGACACGATCGAGCACATGGTCTTTCACGACGACGAAACGATCGGAATGATCAAGGAAGCGGGCGTGCCGGTTACGCCGACGCTTTCGCACCGCACCGATCACGCGATTCAGTTGCGGCGAGAACATGGCACCGCCGAGTTTGTCCTGCGCAAGATGAAGTACCTCCAGCCGTTCTGTTTCGAGTCTTTCCAGAAGATGTACAAGGCGGGCATCCGCATCGCGATGGGAACCGATATGGGCTTCGAACCCGACATGGGCTCCAATGCAGCGGAGCTCGAGATTTACGTGAAGCTCGGCATGGCGCCGATGGACGCGATCCTGGCGGCCACGCGCAATGCCGCTCAGGCGATCAAATTGGGCGACGATCTCGGGACGGTGGAAGCAGGTAAGCTCGCCGACATCATCGCGGTGAATGGCGATCCGCTGCAGAACATCGCCTGCCTGCAGGAGAAGCGCAACATTCAGCTCGTGATGAAAGAGGGCCGCCTCTACGCGGACCGGCGATCCGGCAAGAGCAGGAATGTCGTCAACGTAAAGCCGGGCGAATGGAAGATGGTCGACTATTTGTGACGGGACCACCCCGTTCCGGTGAGCGGCGCGGCTGGGACAGCCTGTCGCCGCGAACGTAGTGCTCGGGCGAAAGTTAGAACTCTCGTCCAAGTGCGCGAGGCTTAGGGCGGCGGGAGGCGGGCGGCGCAACAACATCCCCTCGCCCCGAGTCGAGGAGAGCGATAGAGTGAGGGGGAACTAAACCATGAAAGCTTCAAAACCAAGCACCAGGACGAAAACCGCCGGTGCGATCAAGGGCGGCGAAGACAAGTATCACTATCGCATGAACAAGGTGAAGCGCGTGCCTGCGGGAACGGGCTATTCCACTGCGAACGGCGGCGTGGTCGAAGGCGAACGCATGCTGGTCGGCTACATCCACAAGCCGCGGGGTACCGGCTCGCGCATGCATTCGCACAAGAACGAGCAGTTCAACTTCGTGGTGCAAGGCACGCTCAAGGGCAGCGTCAACGGCAAGCGGGTCGTGGCGCCCGCCGGTACGCTGATCTACATCCCTGCGAACGCGCCGCACACGCTCGTCTCGACGCCTGACGAGGACGTGATCTTCATCGCCATCAAGGATCTATCACAAGGGATCATCGGCAAGGCGGTCGACGGAACCATGACGGGCCCGGCCTATCTCCGCGGTTACGAGCCCAAGCAGCGTCCTGCAGCGAAACGCGGGCGCGGCAGCTGATCATCCGAGTCCGGTGACTCGTGGGGCGCGTGATTCGCGGTTGGAGTGGGCGGAGAAGCAACGCAGACCACGGGCGGCGAGTCGCGGCCCACGAATTACCGTGAACGAATAACGGAATAGAAGAAGGAACCCGAGTGGGATACGAGCAGGCGATCAACGAGCTGCGGGAGAAAGACGCCGAGGCATTGGCGATGGGCGGGGCCGAAAAACTCGCTCGACGCAAGGCAGAGGGTTTTCTCAACGCACGCGAGCGCATCGAGTATCTCGTCGATCCCGCGACGTTCACGGAATCCGGGCGACACGCACGAAGCCATCGGCCCGAGGTTAAACACAAGACGCCGGCCGACGGGAAGATCGCGGGGTTCGCGCGCATCGCCGGCCGCGAGGTCGCGCTCGTGTCGAATGACTTCACCGTGCTCGGCGCATCTTCGAGCATCATCAACATGAAGAAGATCCGGCACGTGAAGCAGGCTGCGTCCAAGCGCGGCCTGCCGCTCGTCATGCTGGGTGAATCGAGCGGTGCGCGCATGCCCGATCGTATGGGCGCGGCCGGCCGCGCCATACTCGCGCAGGATCCGACCGAGTACCAGCGCCTGCGCGAAACGCCGTGGTGCTCGGCGTTGCTGGGCCAGTGCTACGGATCGTCGACGTGGTACTCGGCGATGTCGGATTTCGTCGTGATGCGCAAGGGCGCGATCATGGCCATCGCAAGTCCCAGTGTGACGTCGCTCGCGATCAACAAGCCCATCGATCCGGAGGACCTCGGCGGCTGGAAGCTCCTCACCGGCGTCTCGGGTCTCGCCGATCTCGCCGTCGATACCGACGAGCAGGCGCTCGATGCGATCAAGACGTTTCTGTCGTATCTGCCGAGCCACAACATGGAGCCGCCGCCGGTCCATCCCGTGCCGCCGGGTTCGGGGGATGCGTGCCAGAACATGTTCGATATCGTTCCCGAGTCGCGCAACCAGGTCTACGACGTGCGCAAGGTGATTGCCGCGATCGCGGACGGCGGGTCCACGTTCGAGTTGAAGGCGCGCTACGGCAGATCGGTTGCGACCGTTCTCGCGCGACTCGATGGCAGGAGCGTCGGTTTCATCGCGAACAATCCGATGTTCAAGGGCGGCGCGCTCGACGCGGATGCCTGCCAGAAGGTCACGAGCTTCATGGTGTTGTGCGACTCGTTCAATGTTCCGCTCGTCTTTCTCGTCGACGTGCCCGGTTTTCTGATCGGCCTCGAGGGCGAGATTCGCGGCATGCCCGGCAAGGTGATCAACTGGATGAACGCGATGACCCTCGTCACCATGCCGAAGATCACCGTCATCATGCGCAAGAGCTACGGGCAGGCGTACATCAACATGGCGGGCGGGCGCAATGCGGACGAGCTCGTGGTCTGGCCCACCGCCGACCTGGGCTTCATGGACCCGGCGATTTCGGTGAACGTGCTCTTCGGCGTGAAGTACCAGGACGATCCCGAGCGTTTCAAGGCGCTCAAGGCGGAGGTCGAGCGTGACACGTCGGCGTGGGGTCTCGCCGAGCTTTACGAAGCGCAGGACGTGATCGATCCGCGCGATACGCGTGACTATCTGATCCGGGCATTGCAGGTCCACACGTTGCGCCTGCGTAACGGCGTGGGCGAGCACCTGCTGCGCAACTGGCCGACGAGCTACTGATAACGACTGATCGAACAAAGGGGGAGCATACGAACGGGGAGGTGTCCGCGTGAACCGAAATGATCCGAAGCTGCGGCAGCGTGCAGTACGCGTAAGCCGCTGTCTTGCGATTGCAATCGTGGCAGCCAGCGTCGCTTTGACTCCTGCGCTTGCGGGCGAGTCCACGAGCAAGAAAAAAGAGAAGGAAACGAAGGAGAAGACGCTGACCGGCGCGTCGTGCAAAGCGCCCGCCGCCGGGCCGTGCGGATCGTGCGCCGTCACCTGCGCTCCGGGCGAAGCCGCGCGCTGCGCGCCCGGTCAGCCGTCAGGGAATATGTGTCACATTCAGGCGTCGTGTCGGTGCGGGCAATAGGTGCCGTGCACCGTTGCCGGCGTTTCCGACTTGAGCCGGCGGCGCGCGAAGAGACGTTTGCGAGACGCGGCCGCGTAAGAATGGACTGATCGCCGGGCGCGAGCAGTGCGAGAGGTTGTGCGCGTTGAATCCGTCTTTTTGCGTCGGCTCCTGATCAGCGCGTGCGGAATATCCCGTGCGAGCGTCGTGTCCGAGCGCGGCCGCGGGCCAAATTGTTGCTTAACTCGCCACACTTAGACCGCGCGCGCAATTTCGGGTAATTTCCAGTTCCAGGCCCGTGAAGCGGCGTGGCGCCTGTGGTTTCCCTCCTCGTGATTGCAGGTCCGTATGAAGCGAATCACTCTCTACAGCCGTTCCGTGCCTCCACGCTCGATGCGCGAACCGCCGCCGGCGCAAGCCGCGGCGCCGAGTGAACAAGCTCCGGCAGTCCGGGCGCCTCGTTCGGGTCGTCTGAAGAACCTGATGACCCGGCTGCATGCGCCGCTTCTCGTGACGAGCGGCGCGACCGTCGCGCTGCTTCTCGTCTATGCCTTCAACGCATCGAAGCCGCCGCCGCGCGCCTTGACGCAGAAGGACATCGATGCCGCGGTATTGCGAACGCTGGAAACAAAGCCATTGCCTTCACGTGCGGCACAGGCATACGAGCTCGTGAAGGGGGCCGTCGTACGCGTGCGCGGCCTCGGCGGCGAGGGCGATGCGGACAAGGATGCCGAGCGCAGTGTCGGCAGCGGTGTCGTGATCCTCGACAACGGCACCATTCTCACGAACCTGCACGTTGTCTCGAGCGCGAAGCGGCTGCGGGTCGTCTTTTCGGATGGCCTCGAAGCCGACGCGACGGTGATCGGTGCCCGGCCGGAGCACGACCTCGCGGTGATCCAGGCGAAGACGGTGCCGGACGATCTCACGCCCGCGACGTTGCGTTCGACGGCGGACCTGCGCGTGGGTGACGAAGTGGTTGCCGCCGGTTTCCCCTTCGGTATCGGTCCTTCGGTGACATCCGGCGTCGTATCCGGCCTGCGGCGCGAGTATCAGTCACCCGAAGGCAAGCGCTTGCTCACAAATCTGATCCAGTTCGACGCTGCGGCAAATCCGGGCAGCTCGGGCGGACCGCTGTTCACGACCGACGGCGAGGTGGTCGGCATCGTGACCGGCATCCTGAATCCGAACAAGGAGGCGGTCTTCATCGGCATCGGTTTCGCGGTGCCGATCGAGAACGCTGCGGCCGCGGCGGGAATGTCACCGTTCTGATCTTCGAAAGGCAACCATGGCTCACAACGACGTGAATCGCGAGGACATCGCTTCGCTGATGGAGCGGATTCTCTATGAAGTGAAAAAGATCGTCGTCGGCCAGGACCACTTCCTCGAGCGCGTGCTGGTCGCGATCCTCGCGCAGGGTCACCTGCTGGTCGAGGGTGTACCCGGTCTTGCGAAGACGCTAACGGTCAAAACGCTCGCCCGCACCATACGCGGCACATTCCGGCGCATTCAGTTCACACCGGACCTCGTGCCGGCGGATCTGGTCGGAACACGCGTCTACAACCAGAAGACGAGCGAGTTCGCCACGTCGCTCGGCCCGGTGTTCGCGAATCTTCTGCTGGCGGACGAAATCAACCGGGCGCCGGCGAAGGTGCAGAGCGCGCTGCTCGAGGTCATGCAGGAGCGGCAGGTCACGATCGCGGGCGAAACGCACTACGTCCCCGCGCCGTTCCTCGTCATGGCGACGCAGAACCCGATCGAGACCGAAGGCACGTATCCGTTGCCCGAAGCGCAGGTAGACCGCTTCATGATGAAAGTGCTGGTGGGCTATCCGACCGAGGAAGAAGAATTCGTGATCGTCGAACGCGTCACCGGGACGGCGAACGAGGTTGCGCCGGTCGCGACGACCGAGCAGTTGTCGGAGCTGCAGCGTACGTGTCGCAGCGGCTACGTGGATCCGGCGCTGATGCAATATGCGGTGCGCCTCGCGGCGGCGACCCGCAGTCCGGAGCGTTACGGCATCAAGGACCTGGACCGGTACATCGCGTTCGGCGCGAGTCCCCGCGCGTCGATCAATCTCATCGAGTGTGCGCGAGCGCTCGGCTACCTGCGAGGGCGCGACTACGTGCTGCCCGAAGACGTCGTGGACGTCGCGCCGGATGTGTTGCGCCACCGCCTGGTGCTCACGTACGAGGCGCTCGCAGAAGGACTTACGGCAGATCAGCTGGTGCACCGCGTGATGGCGCAGGTTCCGGCGCCCGAAAAGCCTCTGGAAACGCATGTCCGCGTCAGAGCGACCGCACAATCCTGAGCTCGTCCTGAAGCGGCTCGAGTGGACGGTCATACGCCGTCTCGACGGGCTGCTGCACGGCGATTACCGTACGCTGTTTCGCGGCTTCGGACTCGATCTCGCTGACCTGCGCGAGTATCAGTACCACGACGATGTTCGGCACATCGACTGGAACGTGACTGCGCGGCTGCAGACGCCGTACGTGCGCGAGTTCAACGAAGATCGGGAAGTGACCGCGTGGTTTCTCCTCGACCTGAGCCCCTCTGTCGACTTCGGCTCCGAGGCGGTGAAGAAGCGCGGCGTAGCGCTCGATTTCGTGACCGTGCTCGCGCGCCTGCTCACGCGGCATGGAAACCGCGTCGGCGCTCTGTTCTACGGCGACACGCTCGACGCCATGGTCCCGCCGCGCAGTGGACGCGCGCACGTCCTGCACATCCTGCATCGCATGATGTCGCGGCCGGAGCGCAGCGGCTCGGGTGAGACGAACCTGTCCGAGTTTCTCGGCAAGGCTTTCCAGATCATGACGCGGCGCTCGGTCGTCTTCATCGTCTCCGACTTCATCAGCCGTCCCGGCTGGGCGGATCCGCTCGGCCAGCTCGCGCAACGCCACGAGCTCATCGCAGTGCGGCTGTTCGATCCGCTGGAAATGAATCTGCCGGATCTCGGACTGCTCGTGATCCAGGATGCGGAGACGGGGGAGCAGCTGTTCGTGGATACGCACGACAAGCGTTTCCGCAAGCGCTTCAACGAAGCGGCGCTGCACCGTGAGACGGCGCTGCGCTCGGCGTTTCGCGAAGCCGGTGTGGACGCTCTCGAACTGTCCACCGCGGACGATCTCGTCGACGCGATCCTGCGGTTCTCGGACCTGCGCAAGCGTCGCAGCCAGCTTTCGGCGGGCGGTGGGCTTCCTCAGCACATCGCGATCAACAGATGAAGTTCCTGTGGCCGCACATGCTGTGGTTGCTCGTGCTCGTACCGGCACTCGTCGCCGCGTATGTTTACGTGCTCCGGCGCAAGAAGAAGGCGGTCGTCCGCTACGCGAGCCTCGCGATGATCCGCGAGGCGCTCGGACCGGCGCAGACGCTGCGCCGCCACGTCCCGCCGGCGCTTTTTCTGCTCGCCGTCATCGCGATGATCCTGGCGGTCGCACGTCCGGCCGCCGTGGTAACGCTTCCGTCGCAGCACGAGACGATCGTGCTTGCGATCGACGTCTCCGGCAGCATGCGTGCGACCGATGTCGAGCCCAATAGACTGGCGGCGGCCCAGGCCGCAGCGAAGACGTTCATCAACGAACAGCCGCGCAGCACGCGCATCGGCGTGGTGGCCTTCGCAGCCACTGCGCTCGTGGTTCAGCACCCGACGCAGAACCGCGAGGACCTCGTAGCTGCAATCGAACGCCTGCAGCTCCAGCGCGGCACGGCGATCGGCAGCGGTATCGTCGTCTCGTTGGCTGCAATCTTTCCGAACGCCGGCATTACCCTCGAATCGCTCAACCGCAAAGGCGACAACCGAGTGATGGCGCGCGGACTCGACGACCCGCCACCTTCCACGGATTTCAAACCGGTTCCCCCCGGATCGAACACGTCATCTGCGATCGTGCTGCTCACGGACGGACAGCGCACGACCGGGCCCGATCCGCTCGAGGCCGCGAAAATGGCCGCCGATCGGGGCATACGGATCTTCACGGTGGGAATCGGTACACCGGAGGGCGAGGTGATGGGTTTCGAGGGCTGGCGCATGCGCGTGCGCCTGGATGAAGACACGTTGAAAGCGATCGCGAACACGACGTACGGGCAGTACTTCTACGCGGGCAATGCGGCCGAGCTCAATCAGATTTATCGCAGTCTCAATTCACGCTTCGTGATGGAGAAGAAGGAGACGGAGATCACGGCCCTCGTTTCAGCCGTCGCCGCGCTTCTCGCGACCATTGCCGCGTTTCTGTCGCTCTTCTGGTTCAATCGCATCCTCTAGCGATCACGCTGAGTCTCTTCCACGCGTTTGCGCGCGGCGTCCACGGCATCGTCCAGCGTTTTCTGACGCGCGAAGTATTCTTCCGTGAGGCGACTGCCGCCGCCGGCTCTGCCGATGCGCTCCTGCGCGAGCGGTTCTTTCCCTGCATCGCGCGCGGCTTCCGCTTTCTGCAACTGCACTCGAGCTTCTTCGGCGTCACGTTCACGCGCCGCCGTTGCGGCGGCTGCCGGTTTCTTCCCGGGGTTCGCTGCTCGCGCCTTTTCTTCGGGCGTGACTGGGGTGACGCCGGTCGTGGCAGGCGGGGGCTCGAGCTTGTCTACTTTCTGCGCGCCGGGAGCGGGCTTCTCACCATAGACCACTTTCCCGTCGGGCATGGTCGATTTGAAGATCGTTTGTGCGCCGGCATCGAAAGCGCCGAGGGCGAGCACGATGGCAATCAGACACGGCTTCAAAGGCGGCCTCCTTGCTGAACCGGGCCTTGATTGTAGAACGGCGTGCCCGAAGTCCCGTCCGCGTTGCGGCCTGGATCTTGCGTTGGATCAAGCATGCACCGGGACAAAAACGCAGGGGGTTATGTGGTGTCATACGCACCGGACCAGGCGCCGGCCGTATGTCGTCACGAACCGACGACGCGCGAGCAGATCGCCGCGCGTCTCGCGGCGCTGAAGGGCTTCGAGTTTGCCGGTGAGTATGATCCTGGCGCGCGCTATGCCAAACCGCTCTACTTCGTTCCGAGCGGCACGTTGACCCGCAGCGAGGCCGTTGATGTGCTCGGCATTGCGGGCGAACATGACCTCTTCGGCGGCGTCGTGCCGCGCGCCTTCGTGGGAACGAAGAGCATCACGCATCCGCTTTGCGACGAGGCAGCCGTGGCACCCCCGGGCTGGTCGTCGGAGTTCGCCCGGGCCGTGGAGCATGTCGTGCTGCGCGGCCATTCCGTATTCGCACTGAAGGATGCGCGCCGCGCGGGCTGGCAACTGCTTCGCCGCGGACATGTGCGCGTGAAACCCGCCCGGGCTATCGGTGGTCGCGGCCAGAGCGTGGTCGAAGATCCCGAGGCCCTCGAGGCGGCGCTGCGCTCGGTGGACGAGCACGAGCTTGGGACGTACGGCCTCGTGCTGGAGGAACACCTGAGCGAGGTACGGACCTACAGCGCCGGACAGGTCCGCGTCGGCCCGCTCGTTGCGTCCTATTGTGGCGTCCAGAAGCTCACGCGGACGAACGAAGGCCTCGAGGTATATGGCGGCTCGGACCTCGTGTTCGCGCGGGGAGATTTCGACGCACTGCTCGCGCTCGAGCTCGAAAGCGAGTACCTGGAGGCCGTCGCTCGCGCGAGCACGTACGATCGTGCCGCACGCGAGCATTACAGCGGGTTTTTCGCATCGCGTTGCAATTACGACGTCATCCGCGGCTTCGATGCACAAGGCAAGTGCCGCTGCGGGGTGCTCGAGCAGTCGTGGCGGATCGGCGGTGCGAGCGGCGCCGAAGTGGCCGCGCTCGAGTTATTTGCCGCCGACGCGGGTCGCAACGCGGCCAAGGTGTGCTGCACCGAGCGCTATGGCGGGGGCGAGACGCCGCCCGAGCATGCGATCGTGTACTACCACGGCCTGGATGACGACGTCGGCTTCATCACGAAGTACACAACGGTCGAATACGATGCCCACACGTGATCGCAGGATAGAAATAGGGGTCGACGATGAGCACATCGCCGGGACCATCATCTGCCCCGAGACGCTCGTGCCGGGCGTTCTGCTCGTGCACGGGTGGGGCGGCAGCCAGAAGCAGTACCTTGCTCGCGCCCGCGAGATTGCGGCGCTCGGCTGCATCTGTCTCACGTTCGATCTGCGGGGTCACGCGCGAAGCCAGCCGCAGCAGGCGCAGGTCACCCGTGAAGACAACCTGCGCGACGTGCTTGCCGCCTACGACGAGCTTGCCGGTCAGCCGAATGTCGACGCTGATTCGATCGCGATCGTGGGGAGTAGCTATGGCGGCTATCTCGCAGCGATCGCGACGACGATGCGGCCGGTGCGCTGGCTCGCGCTCCGCGTCCCCGCGCTATACAAGGATGCGGATTGGAATGTGCCGAAGAAGGAGCTCAACAAGGATACGGAGTTGCGCGCGTACCGGCGCCGCCAGCTGCCTGCCCAGGAGAACCGGGCCTTGCGCGCGTGCGTCGCGTTCCGCGGTGACGTGCTCATCATCGAGTCGGAGCATGACGACACGGTCCCGCACCAGGTGATCGAAAACTACCTCGACGCGTGCAGGCACGCGCACTCGCTCACCTATCGCGTGATTTCCGGCGCCGACCACGGTCTCTCGGAGCGCGCCGCCCAGCAATCCTATACGGCCTTGCTGGTGAACTGGCTCACGGAGATGTTGTTCGGAGCACGTACGGGCGGCTCCGTCGCCCGGGGAAGCGCTCACGCCGGCGCGGCGATTCGGGACGTTGCGACGCAAGCGGGTTGAGCCTCAGGGAAACCCGGCACGATGGCGAGGCACAGGCTTTGCACTTTCAGCACATCGCGCGAGGGTTTTCGTTGCGCGCATTCCTTCGAGGAGATATCGATGATTTACGCATCAGCACGAACGATTTTTGCAGTGGCGGCCATCGCGCTTTCATGCGGCGCGGCAGCGGCCGACAAGAAAAGCGATGGCAAGCTCTCGAGTAGCGACCGGCAGTTCATAACCACTGTCGCGCAGGATGGCATGGCCGAGGTCGAGCTCGGCAAGCTCGCGCAGGAAAAAGCGTCGAGCGCCGACGTCAAGCAGTTCGCGCAGCGCATGGTCAACGACCACAGCAAGGCGAACAGCGAGCTCGAATCGATCGCATCCAGGCTCGGTGCGACGCCTCCGAAGCAGGTGGACAAGAAGCACCAGGATGACATGAAGAAGTTCCAGGGCTTGAGCGGCGACAAGTTCGATCGCGAGTATGCACAGCACATGGTGAAGGATCACGAACAGGCGGTATCGCTGTTCGAGAAGGAGTCGAAGAAGGGCGATTCCGACGAGCTGAAGCAGTTTGCAAGCACGACCCTGCCCACGCTCCAGGAGCACCTGAAGATGGCGCGCGGGCTTACCCAGCAGAAGAAGTAGCTGCCAGTCGTAGTGGCAGTTTCACGCGAGCCGCCGCGCTTCGTGAGGCGGCGGCCTTCGATGTGCTGCGCGCGTCAGAACCTCCGACTGACGGAGTAGCGCCCCGGACCAAGGAAGACCAGAGCAAGCGCCGTGAATAGATACATGCCCTGCAGTTCGAGCGCCCAGCCGCCCTGTTTTCCGATCGTGAAGAGGTCGGGCCTGTGCACCAGAACGAACGCGAAAATCATGTTGATGAAAATCAGTGCCGCGCCGGTGCGGGCGAAGAGCCCGATGATCAGCAGAATCGGTCCGACGACTTCGCCGAGATAAACCGCGTATGTGAACCACGTCGGAAGCCCGAGGCCCTGCACGGCGGGCATCAGTGCCGCGACGCCGGTCTTCAGCTTGCTCACGCCGTGGAACAGAATCAGAATACCCAGCGTCAATCGCAGGATCAGCTTGCCGACATCATCCTTCATCGCGCGCTCCTCTGTGTCTGGCGGCGATTCTATCAAACGGGTCGGCGTCATCTCGGACACGCATGGGCTGTTGCGCGAGGAAGCACTCGACGCATTGCGTGATTGCGATCTGATCGTGCATGCGGGGGACATCGGCACGCCGCAGATCCTGGAGCGCCTGCGCGAGGTTGCGCCGACGCACGCGGTGCGTGGCAATAACGATCGCGCCGAGTGGGCGCGCGCACTGCCGCTGACCGAGGTCGTGATGGTCGGTTCGCATCGCCTGTATCTGTTGCACGAGATCGCTCACCTCGATGTCGATCCGGCGGGCGACGGATTCTCTGCCGTGATTACGGGCCACTCGCACAAACCGCATGCGGAGACGCGTGATGGCGTGTTGTATCTCAATCCCGGCAGTGCGGGACCGCGGCGGTTCAAACTGCCGATCGCGGTGGCAAGGCTATACGTGAGAGAACGCGGGCTCGAGCATGAGATTCTAGAGTTCAAGGCATGAGCGGTGTGGCGCGGCGCGCGGCTTACATGGCTCTACGCCTCGTACACTCGGAGGAGAGTGCTAATGTGCGCCCGAATGTCACGTTCGCGGGAGCCCGCGGACGGAGGAGCGGTGCCTGCCGCGTAGCGGGAGGTGCGACCCGGAAGCGGGCTGAGGCGCGCGCTTCGAACCGCGGGCTCATGCGCGCTTACGCCGTCGGATCCCCATAAATGGGGCCCCTCCTCCAGGCTTCAGCGCGCCCGCTGCTTCGCAGCCCCCGCTCACCGTTAGGTGGACGGTTCTATTCTCCGCCTGCGGGCGCAAACGCCGTCATCCGCCACCCGTTCGCGCCTTTAACGAAACACGCGGCCTGCTCGATCGGGCTGCGCACCTGCTCCTCCGGCACGTAACCATCGCGGTCGCCATAGCGTATGCGCACCCATTTCTGATTCGGGTTTGCCTTGTCGTCGACTTCCCAATCGGTGACCGAAACGATGTCGTACGAGAGCTTACCGAGGGCGCTCGACGTGTTAGAGGGTTCGGATTGCACCAGGAGTTCACGCGATATGGCGACGGCCCGCGAAATCGGGTTCAAGTCACCCGGCCAGCGTCCGAGCAGGTAGGGTGCGCACAACTCGCGCGGTCCCTTGTCGCGCTTCATATAGGCACTGCCGAGCTGAAGTGCCGTGCCAAGCTCGCGCCAAACCGGCGTGTCCACTGTGTCGAGTTCCCATTGCTTGCGGAAGGTCGCGATGCCGCGCGTACGCTCGTCCTGATTGCGCACGTTGCGGTCGAGAATCGACAGCAGGAACTGCTTGTCCTTTTTCTCGATTGCGTTCATCAGCTGCTTCTTGAAGCGGAGCCAGCTCACGTCCCCCGCGGCTTCGTCCACCGGCGGAAGCTGGCCGTCCTGCGCGTGCACGAGCGGCGCGAGCAGGACAGTGCCGAGCAGCAACATCGAAAGAGATCTGCGCATAGTGCGGCTATGTTAGACGATCTTCGAGGGCGTCACGTATACTCTGCGGCGTCCGCGCCGCCGGTCCCTGCGGCAACAAAAATCCGTACCTGCCTGATACCTGAGGAGCGAGCGTCGCATGGCACGAATCGAAATCAAGTCGGAGATCACCGGCACTGTCTGGAAGGTGACATCGAGCCCCGGCGACAAGGTTTCGGAAGGCGATACGCTGCTCATCATCGAGTCGATGAAGATGGAAATTCCGGTGATCACGGAGGACCCGGGCACGGTGAAGGAGATTCTCGTCAGCGAAAAGGAGCCGGTGGCCGAAGGCCAGGTCGTCGTCGTACTCGAGGGTTAGGCTCTCAATGAGCTGGCGCGCTGAAATCGAGGAGATCCACCGCCGGCGCAAACTCGCCGAAGCCTGCGGCGGCGAAGAGGCGGTCGCCAGGCACCATGCCGCCGGCAAGATGACGGTGCGCGAGCGCATCGACGCACTGCTCGATGCGGGCACATTCCGGGAAGTCGGAAAGCTTGCAGGACGCGCTGCATACGATCGCAGCGGAAAGCTCGTGAGCTTCGAGCCGGCGCCCTACGTGATGGGCATCGGTAAGATCGACGGGCGCGCAATTGCGATCGGCGGCGAGGATTACACCATTCGCGCCGGTACCGGTTTCGGCGCCGACCGCCGCAAAGGCGGGCAGGGCGGGTTCATAGAAGACCTCGCGTTCGAATACCGCATTCCGCTCGTGAATCTCATCGATGGCACGGGTGGAACCGTCAACACGGCGCGCCGCAAGGGCTTCACGGTCGTTCCGGGCTACGGACAGGACGGCTGCGAACGTTCGGCGGACTTGCTTGGCGTGGTGCCGGTCGTATGTGCCGTCATGGGCACGACCGCAGGGGGGCCGTCGATGCGCGCGATCCTCGCGCACTGGTCGATCATGGTGAAAGACACGGCGCAGATCTTTGCGGCGGGGCCGCCCGTGGTCGAACGGGCCTTCGGCCAGAAGCTCGACAAGAACGAGCTGGGCGGCACGAAAGTCGCCGTTGACACCGCCGGCACGATCGACAACATCGCCCGCGACGAAGCGGACTGTCTCGATCAGATCCGGCGCTTTCTCGCCTACATGCCGCAGAACGTGTGGGAGCTCACGCCCCGACGTGTGAGCGGCGATCCGGTGGATCGTTGCGAGGACACTCTCGCTGACATTGTCCCGCGCTCGGGCCGCGCAGCCTACAACATGAAGCAGCTGCTCGAGCTGGTCGTCGATCGCGGCTCGTTCTTCGAAGTGCAGCCGACGTACGGACGCGCGGTCGTGACGGCACTCGCACGCATGGACGGTTACGTCGTCGGGATTGTCGCGAACAATCCCATGTTCGGCGGTATCGTCGATTACAAAGCCGCTCGCAAGCAGACGCACTTCGTCGAGCTGTGCGACATGTTCAACATCCCGCTTCTGCTCTTCGCGGATGTGCCGGGACTCATGGTCGGCGTCGACTCGGAGTCCGACGCGATCTTGCGCGAGGGCGTTCGGGCACGCTTCGTCGGCTTTCAGGTGAGCGTCCCCGTGTTCACGATCCTCGTGCGAAAGTGCTATGGCGTCGCCGGGGGCGGCATGATCGACCGGCGCGGCCTCAACTTCAAAATCGCGTGGCCGTCGGGCAACTGGGGTTCGCTGCCGATCGAAGGCGGCGTAAAGGCGGCGTACCGGCGCGAAATCGATGCGGCACCCGACCCGCAGGCGCGCGAGCGCGAGATCGAAGAAGAGCTGCGGCAACTCGCGTCGCCGTTTCGGACGGCGGAAGCATTCGCGATCGAAGACCTGATCGACCCCCGGGAAACGCGCCCGTATCTGTGTCAGTTCATCGAAGCGCTTCAGCCACGGCTGCGCACGCAGACCGGGCCGAAGGCCAAGCTCGGCGTGCGACCATAAGGGGGCGGCGCTTGCCTTCGGCTCGGGCCTCGCGCGATTTGCTCAATGCCTCGTATATCTTGATGGGAATACTGAATGACGCCCGGAATGTTTCGTTCACGGGGCCCCGCTGCTCCGCAGCCCCCGCTCACCGGCAAGGGGTGGTTCTAAGCAGGAGTCTTACTCCGTAACCCCCTTTCCTTTCGTCGCGTATCGGATGTCAAACCGACGCGCGGCTAGTCACTCTCAGTTACATAACGAGGCAACACATGTCATTCGAAGCATTGCTCGCCGAATATGAAGCCCGGCGCGCCAAGGCGCTCGCAGGCGGCGGCGCGGACAAGTATGCGAAACGTACTGCCGCAGGCGTGCTCAATGCGCGTGAGCGGATTCAACGGCTCCTCGACAAGGATACGTTCATCGAATCCGGGCTGTTCGGTTCCTCCGGTGTCTATCCGGAGCAGGCGGACGAAACGCAGACCGACGGCAAGCTCGCCGGCTTCGGGAAGATCGACGGGCGCGACGTAGCGGTCGTCGTAAACGATTTCACGGTGAAGGGCGCCTCCACCAGCGCAACGAACAGCAAAAAAGTTGCGCATATGAAACGCACGGCAATCGAACGCGGCATGCCTCTCGTCGTCATCGGCGAATCCACGGGGGCTCGGCTTCCAGATGCGATGGGCGCGCGCGGGATGGGTCAGTTGCTCGGCAACGACATCACGCAATTCCGGCGCATGCGAGAGACGCCGATGGCCGCAGCCGCGCTCGGGCCTGCCTTCGGCTCTTCGACCTGGCTCATGTGCCTGTCCGATTTCGCCGTCATGCACAAGGGCGCCACCATGGCTGTCTCCAGCCCGCGACTCGTCTCCATGGCGCTCGGCGAGAAGGTCAGCGCCGAAGACCTCGGCGGCTGGCGCTTGCACGCCGAGATCACCGGTTTGTGCGATCAGGTCGTGGATCGCGAGGAAGAGGTGTTCGAAGTGATACGCACCTATCTGTCCTATATGCCGAGCCACCACAACGAAGCCCCGCCCGACGCGCCGATACCCGCGGGATCGGGCTCCGAGATGGACAAGGTGTTCTCGATACTGCCCGAGAGCCGCACGCAGGTGTATGACATGAAGCGCGTGATCAGGGCGGTCGTCGACAAGGGGAGCCTGTTCGATCTCAAGCCGCGCTTCGGCAGGAGCGCCGTGACGGCGCTGGCCCGGCTGGGCGGAAAGAGCGTCGGCGTGATTGCGAACAATCCGCTGCATCGCGGCGGCGCGCTCGATGCGGACGCCTGTCGCAAGATCGTCGATTTCATCGTGATGTGCGACTCGTTCAACATTCCCATGGTGATTTTCGTGGATACGCCTGGTTTTCAGATCGGGACCGAAGCCGAACGAGCCGGTGCGCCGGGCAAGATCATGAATTTCATGAACGCGATGACGCTCGTATCCGTGCCTCATCTGTCGGTCATCGTGCGCAAGAGCTACGGCCGCGCGTACGTGTGCATGGGCGGCGGACGCCACTCCGACGACATCGCTGCGTGGCCGACTGCTGAAATCAGCTTCATGAGCCCTGAATTCGCGACGAAGATCGTGCACGGCGTCGGCGTGGGAGAACCCGGATTCGAGGAGGCGTTTGCGAACATTCGCCAGGGATCGGACGTGTGGGGCCTCGCCTCGGTGTACGCGGCGCAGGCCGTGATTCGACCCGAGCACACGCGCGACTATCTCATCCGCATGCTCGACGTCTACAAGCTGCGCATGACGCGAGGCGTCGGGCAGCACCTGATGCGAAGCTGGCCGACGAGCTATTGAGTGCGATGCGCGTGACGGGTGACGCCTGGCGAGTGACGAGTGACGAGATTTCCGCCTCTCCCGTGCGCTCGGGGGAGCGGAGCCGTCGGGAGGGTTGGGGTGAGGGGAGCACAATGACCTACCAAAACGATTTTCGCGCCGTCAGCTATCCGGTCCGGCTGTATAGCGGCAAAGACGCGCTCGAGAATCTGCCGGCGGAGCTCAAACGCCAGCGCTCGACACGCGCTTTCATCGTCTGCGGTCGCACGGTTTCGCGCAGGACGGAACTGATCTCGCGCATGCGCTCGATCCTCGGCGACGCGTCCGCTGGCGTGTTCGACGAGATGGCCAAGGAGGCGCCGCTCGCGGCCGTGCTCGCTGCACGCGACGCTGCGCGGGATGCAAATGCGGATCTGCTCATCGGCGTCGGTGCGGGCAGCGTGATCCAGGCCACGCGTGTCGTGGCTATCCTGCTTGCGGAAACGAGACCCATCGAAGAACTCATCACGCAGTATCCCGACTCTGGCCCGGCAATCAGTCCCAAGCTGCTGGCGCCGAAGATCCCGATCATCAACGTTCTGACCGCAGGCACATCGGCGCAGAATCGCGCAGGCTCGGCCGTGAAGGGCGCGGATGTCGATCACCGCATGGAGTTCTTCGACCCGAAGACACGCCCGGTTGCCGTGTTCTGGGACAGCGATGCACTGCTCACCGCGCCTGCATCACTGACTCGCACCACGGCTGCCTCGATTTACTGGCGCGCCCTCATGAACATCGGCGCACCGCGCATGTCGCCGCTGGTCGAAGGCGATCGCCTGCAGGCGTTGCGGCTGGCGCGAAATGCCATTCCAAAACTCGGGAATGCAACCGATGCCGCTCCGCGCATCGACCTCTGCGCTGCGTCCTTCCTGCAGAATCGCGATGCCGACGATGGTGGTGCGCTCAGCGGCCGACACTGGGTCGAGCGGGTGGTGTATGCGTTCGCAGCGGCTTTGTTCAACCAGCACGAGCACGTCTCGCAGGGCGAGGCGAACGCGGCGCTCACCCCTGCCGTCATGAGAAAGCTCGGCGCACGCGACCCCGAATCCATGTGCCGGATTGCGGCGGGTCTGGACGCCTGGCGCGACGAGGACCCGGTCGCAGATGCGCCTGAACGCGCCGCGGTTGCGTTCGAACGCGAGTTCGCGTCGTTTGGAATGCCTACGCGTGTTGCCGAATTAGGCATTCCACGCGAGAGTCTGCCGGTCATACTCGAGCACTCGCTCAAGAATTTCAATGCGGATCCGAAGCGCGAGTTCATCCGCGAACGAGCGTTGCTGATGCAGGTGCTGGAGGCGACGTGGTAGGTTAGGGCGGTGATCAGTGACTAATGGCAGATGGCGTGAAGGGTAAGCATGACTGAACCAACAGATCTATACACGAAATGAAAACACTCAACGTCGGAATGAAGGACACGCTCGAATGGGAAGTAACCGAGCGTCTGACCACCACGCGCGGCGAGTTCAAGGTGTTCTCGACACCTTCGATGTGTCTGCTCGCCGAAATGGCCTCGCATAAGCTCGCAGCTCCGCATCTGGAACCGGGCCAGGGCCAGGTCGGCGTCACGATCACGATCCGTCACATGGCGCCCACGCCGATCGGGAAAATGGTGCGGGCCGAAGCCGAGCTGATCGAGATCGACCGCCGGAGGCTCAAGTTTCACGTGCAGATCTTCGACGACGTCGAGCAGGTCGGCGACGTCACTCACGAACGGTTCGTGATCGACGTCGATAAATACACGGAACGCCTGCGCAAAAAAATCAGCGCTTTGCCATAGTCGATTTGTTGAGCGACCGCGGATCGCGCGGCCGCCAACGTCCGCTATCGACCTGCGCCAGGAATTCCGCCGTAATGCGGTTGAAGAGATCGGGCTCCTCCAGATTGACCGCGTGACCCGTGTTCGCGACGACGGTCAGCCACGCCGTCGGGCAGATCCGCTTCATGAAGATCCCGGGTTCCAGACAGTTGTTGTCTTCATCGCCGGTCATGATGTGCAACGGCGTCGTCATGCTGGCCAGACCATTCTTCAGGCTCTGTATCGTGGGGCGGCGGCCCTGCACGCCACGCAGGGTATTGGCGGAGCCGAGCGCCGAATGCTTTGCGAACTCGGCGCAGAAATGCGCGAACCCACGCGGATCCTTATTTTGATACTGCACGCGCGCTGGGCCGATCTGATAGGGCTTTATCGCTTCGGGGGTGCCGAGCTCCTCGAAACGGCGCGCCATCGCTTCGGTGTCCTTCATGAACTGATCGCGCTTGTCGGGATCGGAGCCGTAGCCGACGCCGATCGCGGTGAGCGAAAGAGCGAGGTTGGCATGGCGAAGACCGAAGTGCACGGTCGCATAGCCGCCCATGGAGCAGCCGATGATGTGCGCCTTGCGCAGGCCGAGGTGACGCATGACGCTGGCGATGTCGTCGGTCGCAATAACCTGTGAATATTGCGAACGCGTCCTGGGCACATCGGAGGGCGGGTAGCCGCGCGCGTTATAGGCAATGCACCGGTAACGCCGGCTGAAGTAGCGCATCTGCGGTTCCCAACTGCGCAGATCGTCGGCGAATTCGTGCACGAAGACGATCGGCGTGCCCTTCCCCACCTCCTCGTAATAAAGACGCACACCACCTGAATCTGCATACGGCATTTCCCATCCTCCTCTCTGCTCGACCGATGGCGACGTCCGCAGGTCATCGGACCGATATCGTAGCGGACGCGCAGCCGGGAAGGGTGTCCGTCCGTCTCACGCCGGATGCAGATGCACCGCCAGCCACAGCGCGGCTGCGGAGGCGCGTTTCACGCTGTGGGGCGTACCCGCCGGCAGGAAGACGTAATCGCCGGCCTCGAGCCGGACCGGCTCTCCCGCGACTTCCAGCTCCGCATCCCCGCGCACGAGCACCACCCACTCGTCCTGCGTCTGCACATACGGTGTGGGCTCGAGATCGGCAGCACTCACGATGCGCTCGATGACGAGGTTGCGATGGGAGAGGAGCATGTCGATCCGTTCTCCCACATCCGGCGCTGCGCTATCTGCAAACAGATTCGCTATCGATATCGGCACGCGGTTACATTCGCACTGTTCTTCAGGCGCCCATGCGTCGCGCCTGCACGTTCGAGAGGGGCGTGGTTCTATTACTCGACTTTGAGCCCCGCCGCCTTCACGACGCGAGCCCATTTGCGGATCTCGGCCTGAACGAACGCCTTGAACTCATCGGGACTGCTGCCGACGCCCTCCGCTCCGAGCGTCGCAAGCCGTGTCTTCGTATCGGGCTCCGCGAGCGCTTTCACCGTCTCGCGATGGAGCCGCAGAACGATTGTGCGCGACGAGCCGGCGGGCAGGAACAGTCCGTTCCAGCCCACGATCTCGTAACCGCGGAGGCCCGCTTCATCCAGTGTGGGCAGATCCGGAGCGAGCGTGGAACGCTTGAGCGCCGTGACGGCCAGCGCGCGCAGCTTGCCCGATTTCGCGAGCGGCAGCGTGCTCGGAACGTTTTCGAGCATGAGCTGTATCTGGCCCGCCATCAGATCGCCCAGTGCGGGGCCACCGCCCTTGTAAGGCACGTGCGTCATCTGCACACCGGCCATGACTTTGAGCATCTCGCCGGCGAGGTGCGGCGTTGTGCCCACGCCACCTGAACCGAAGGCGAGTTTCCCCGGATTCGCTTTTGCGTACGCAATGAGGTCTTGTACCGACTTCGCAGGCAACGAAGGATGCACCACCAGCATCAGCGGCGCGGAAGCGACGAGGGTGACGGGCGTCAGATCCTTCTCGGTATCGTAAGGCAGCTTCGAAAAGAGACTCGGGTTGACCGCGATCGTGAGGCTCATCATGAGCAGCGTGTAACCATCCGCCGGTGCTTTTGCGGCGAGCTCCGTCCCGATGATTCCGCTCGCGCCGGAGCGGTTGTCTACAACGACCTGCTGGCCCAACGATTCGCCGAACTTCTGTCCGATGAGCCGCGCCATGATGTCGTTCGAGCCGCCGGGCGCGAACGGAACGATGAGCCGCATGGGCCTCACCGGATACGCCTGGTTATCCGCCGCAAGGCCATGCCCGGTGCACGCGATCCAGGCTGCGCACCCGACGAGCGAGGCCAGCGGCACATGCACGATGGAGAAGAGGCGCGACAGCAATCTCATCGTCCACAGTCAGTCACGGAGCGCAGATTGTCGATGCTCTTACCCCTCACAGCAACATCGAGCGAAACATGCCTTCGTCGTACTCGTGGCACTTACGTCGGCGCTTGAATACGTGTGCGCCTTGCCGACTCGCACCGTTCTTTTCATAGGCGATCATCGTTCGAAAGCGACCCACTCCGTCCTGCCGCATGCGCCACGCGGATGCCGAGCAGAACCAGCAGGCCACCGAACATCGCAAGGGCCGTAAGCGTCTCGCCGAGCACCGTCCATCCGAGCGCGGCCGCGACGACCGGCTGCAGCAGCAGGCCCACGGATGAGAACGTCGCGGGCAGATGCGCCATGGCATACGCGATCAGGCTTTGCCCGCTCGCATGTACGATCAAGGCGAGGGCAATCAGGATCATCCATCCGCTCACGCTCTGCGGCAGGAACCGTTCACCCGAGAGGAGCGCGATGGGCAGCAGGATCGCTGCAGTCGCGATGCTGCTCCCCGCCATGAGACGAGCCGTCGAAACGGTGTCACGTGCGCGCGTCACGGTGAGCTGATACCCGGCGTAGAAGATCGCAGTCGCGAGGCCCAGCGCATCACCGACGAGTGCGCGTCCTCCAAGCGCAAGGTCCCCTCGCAGCAGCAGGATCATGCCCCCGACCGCCAGCGTGAGGCCCGCGATGAACACCGGCTGAAGGCGTTTACCGAATAAGAACCACGCCGCGAGCGCCACGAATATCGGCGCGCAGTTCGCGAGCAGCGTTGCCGTTGCCACGCTCGTCAGCACGATTGACCAGTGCCACACCGCGAGATCACCGGCGAAACAGAAACCCGCAAGCGCGATCAGGCGCGTGGCGGGGGCGGGCGGCGCCTTCGACGAAGCGTGGCGGCGCTCGAACAACACCCAGGCCCAGAAAACCGGCAGCGCAAGAAAAACGCGCCAGAAGCCGGTGGATACCGGCCCCGTTTCAGACAGCTTGACCAGGAGTGCCGACGCGCCGATCGCGACGGCGCCGGCGAAGAGCGCCGCCAGCGCAAGCCCGTGGCGTTGCGACGCCATCTTCAGCTACGGACCGGCGAGGCAGCGCGTTGCCCGCGCGCGCCTTCGCTGCTCAGGCCGCGAGCCGCAGCGCACCCTCCGCAGCGACATTCGCCTGCTCGAGTGCAGCTCTTATGCGCGCGATTTCGGCTTCGGATAGCTTCACGAGCGGCGGTCGCACAGCCGCACACGGGATGCGGCCCAGAATGACGAGCGCTTCCTTCATGCGATTGTGCATGTCCACGAACGGATCGGCATAGAACGCCTGCGCGATCGGGTAGATGCGATCGTTCAGTTGCCGCGCGCGCGCGAGATCGTTCGCCTGGACTGCTCTGAAGAGCGCGCTCTGAAGATCCGCGATGACGCTGCCCGCGCCGGAAAGCAGTCCCTTGCACCCGAGCACGAGCGAACTGAACAGCCACGAGCTGTGCGTCGTCAGCACGTTGACCGGGCGCGGCAGGCTCTGCAGAAGCCGGATCTGACGCTCGTGCTGAAGGACGTTGTTGCACCAGTCCTTGATGGCGCGCACCGAGGGCACCGCATCCACTAGCCGCGTCAACGTGTCCACCGGATAGCCGAGCCCGCTCGCCAGCGGATACTGAAAGCAGATGAGCGGCAGACCCGTCGCATCGGCGATCGTCCTGAAATGCGTGACGACCATCTCGGGCCGACTGTGTGAGCCGAGTCCCAGAGGATTGGGCGGGAAGACGAGCAGGCACGCCGAGCCGCCGCGCTCGGCCATGCGCGCGATGCGGGCCGCTTCGAGGCTGCCGTCGGCGTAGATGCCGTGAACCACCGGAATCCGCGCGCCGACTTCATCCATCGTCATCGCGAGCACCCGCTCCTGCTCTTCGAAACTGCACGAAGCGACTTCGGACGCGTGCGCGTTGATGGTGATTGCGGAAAGGCCCGGCACTGCCACGACGTTTCGCAGATGCTTGCGATAGGCGCGCTCGTCGATGGAGAGGTCCGGATGAAACGGCAGCAGGCACGCGGGAATGACGCCCTGCGGTTCGAAATTCGATCGCGTCATCGCTCGACTCTTTCGGACAACAGCTATTGGGACAGGCGCAGCTTGAGCCAGCCGACGATCATGTGCCAGATCTCTTCGTCGGTCACACCGCCGCCACGGCCCATGTGCAGGCCGTTCGGGTACACGCGCGCCTCCTTGGGACTGCCGTGCTCGAGAAGGAAGTAGATGTCGTCGACCGGCGCCTGATCGTCGAGCTTGCCGTTCACGCAGAGGAGCGGCGCGCACGGTTTATCGACGAGCCCCTGATGCAGCAGCGAGAGCTTCGGGGCGGCTTCGAGAAACTCCTCGAGGCTTTTCACCCCCATCGCGCGACTGCGAGACTGAAAGAGGCCGATCGGCCCGAAGATCGCAGCGGATGCCCGCTCGGTCAATGCGGGTTTCATCCACGCCGGCTGAAAACCGAGGTGCGCGTTGCCGCCCTGGAACACCGCGCCTTTCAGTCGCTTCGATTCCGTGTGCGCGAGCTTCGCCGCCCAGTAGCCGCCATAGCTGCCGCCCCATACGCCGAGCCGTGAAGCGTCGATGTCATCGCGTGTCAGCAGGTAATCGATGAAGGTCGAGAACATACGGTCGGCACGGGGATCGATGTACTTGATTTCGTTCTCGCCCGTGCCCGGCATGTCGATCGCGAAGCCGGCACAGCCTGCTTCGTGCATGAGCGGATGCAGCCGCGTGCGATCTTCCTTCCAGTTGTCCACGCCGCCCCAGTGCATGATGACGGGCGGCTTCTTGATTCCGTGCGGCACCTGCAGATAGGCCTTGAGCGTTTTCCCTTCGAACGGCAGCTCGACGGCTTCGAGCGGCGGATCGAAGTGGCGCGCGGCCTTCTTGAAGACGCGCAGGGAGCTTTCGTATGCCTTCTGAGTCGCGTCCGAGATCGGGCAGGGATAGCGCGCGATGCGGAAGTAATTGAATGCGAGCATGTAGCCGTCGCGCACCTGCTTCTTGTCCCCGCCACGTGATTCGAGCTCGCTGGCGTCGCTTTCGGCGCGTGCACCGAGCTTCGACCACTCATTCGCCCACTCGTCGCGATCGAGGCTTTTCAGCGCGTTCGCGACCTGCACGCCGTCCTCGGGCTTCACGCCGTCCAGCGGTCCGAGCTTGCCGGCCCGGCGTATCGTTTCGGCTTTGACCTCCTCCAGCGGACGCGCCCGGGCGGGCGAAGCAGACTGCGACGACGTATTCATGCCATCAGCTCCTTGAAAGTGCAGTATCGAACGCGGACGCGATCGCTTCGCGGGTTTTCCCGGGCGTTGCGGCATCCCCGATCACGTGGACTGTGCCGCGCAGTTTACCGAGCTTCGGGAGAACGGGCGCGCGTCCGCCGTAGTAGAGCCAGTCGCGCACTTTCGCCCGTCCGAAGACCCACCGGATCACCGGCAGGCGCGCCCAGCCACGGCGCAGCGCGGCAGGCATCACCGCGCCCAGGCCGAACCGGTAGCGGGCGCCGGTTGCGACGACGATCCGGTCGAACTCGTCGGCCGTGAACTGGGCCGCGTCCGTGATGTCGGCACCGTAAACGAATCGCACGCCGTTCTCGACACAGGTTCGCTCGAGCGCATCAATGAAACTGTCGAGCGGCGCCTGGCGTGCTTCGACGTTCTGAAATCGCGGTGCACAGCCGGCATACCGCAATGCGCCGCCAGAGTGGGTCGACTTCTCGTAAACCGTGACTGTGTTCGTCGGGCCGACAAGCGCGGCATACGAGAGACCTGCCGGGCCTGCACCGATCACCGCGATGCGCTCGCCCTGCGGCAGGTGCGATGACGCATAGTCGAGTTCGCGCGCCGCCGCCGGATTGACCACGCAACGCAGCGGGTCGCCGCCGCGCATGCCGTCGACGCAGGCGTTGCACGAAAGACAACGCCGGATCGGTTTTCCGCTCTGCACCTTGAGCACCCACTCGGGGTCGGCGATGAGCGAGCGGCCGAGCGCGATGAGATCGGCCCTGTCCTCGTCCACGACACGCATCGCAAGCGCCGGATCGCCGAGGCGTCCGACGGCTATCACGGGCACTGCGACTTCAGCTTTCACGCGTGCCGCATACTCGACGAAGATCCCTTCGTCGCAGTTCATCGGCGGCGTCATCATGTGCGCGGAAGGTAACGACCGATAGTGGCCGGCGGTCACGTGCAGCGCATCGGCGCCTGCTTCGGCGGCCCACTTCGCGACCTTCAGTGCATCGCCGAAACGCAGTCCCCCGGGGAAATAGTCGTTCGCGTTCACCCTGAAGATCAGCGGGAAACCCCGCAGCTCGGTCTTGATGCGGGTGACGATCTGGAGACTGATGCGTGCGCGATTCTCGAGCGAGCCGCCATAGGCGTCGCGCCGGCGATTCTCCGCGGGGCAGAGGAATTGCGAGAGCAGATAGCCGTGCGCGGCATGAATCTCGATGCAATCGAAGTTCGCCTGACGCGCCCGCACGGCTGCCGCCACGAACGCGCGCACCGTCTGCTCGATGCGTTCGCGCGTCATCTCGACCGGCGTGACCGTGGCGCCGGTCACCTCGAAAACGTAGTGCGGCATCGACCACGGCGCAATCGGCGTTTCACCACAGATGTCCGCGCGCGTGTGGCCCCCGGCATGACCAAGCTGGATCGACGCCTTGGCGCCGTGTGCATGCAGCGCGTCCGTCAGACGGCGCAATCCCGGCACGAAGCGATCATCGTAGATCCCGAGCTCGCGGAAGCGATGCCTGCCCACGCGCTCGGGCGATGCCATCTCGACGGTCACGAGACCAGTCCCACCGGCAGCACGCGCGGCGAAGTACGCGATCGTGGCGTCGCTGACAGTACCGTCCTCGTTCGCAAGGCGCGTCGTCATGGCGGGCATCACGACCCGATTGCGTAACTCCATGTTCCCGATGCGTACGGGCGAAAACAGCGTGCTCACCGCGTCTTCGCTCGTGTCGCGAACAGCCGGGCTGTCATCATGCGTTCCGTCCAGTCGATGTTGGCGGTCTTGACGCGCGCGCGTTTGCGCGGTGCTCGACCCATGTTCGCTTCAGTTCGCGCGGATGTTAGCGGCCTTCACGATGACGGAAGCGATGTCCGCCTGTGCCTTGACGTAAGTATCGAACGCGTCCGGCGTCATGAATACGATCTCGGCGCCGGCTTTCGTGAGACGCTCTCTCACATCGGCCTGCTGCATCGCGCGTGTCGTCTCCTCGTACAGCCTGCGTCTCGCCGCGGCAGGCGTTTTGACGGGGACGAACATGCCGACCCAGAACGGAAAATCGGCGTTGTCGAGCCCCGCTTCCGTGAGCGTCGGCAGCTCGGGTAGTTGCGGTGAGCGGTGTTCCGCGGAGAGGGCCAGGGCCAGTATGCGACCGTCCCGGATGTGCCCCACCACGGTGGACAGGGGCACGAACGACCAGTCGACGCGGCCGGATATGATCTCTGACAGGATCTCCGGCGAGCCCTTGTAGGGGACCTGCACGGCGTCGAGCGCCGCCCGCAGACGAAAACGTTCGGCACTCATGTGTGTGCCGGTGCCGCTGCCGCCGGTCGCGTACGTGTATCCGCCGGGCTTCGCACGCGCGGCATCGATCAGGTCCTGCAGACTTTTCCAGCGACGCTGCGGTGCAACGATCAGCACGTTCGGCAGCAGTGCGATCGGACCGATGCCGGAGAAATCGCGCAGCATGTCGAACGTAAGCCCGCTGTAGACGAAGGGCGCGATGACGTGCGCGGATGTGTTCACGAGCGCGACATGGCCATCGTTCTCCGCGCCGAGGACGTACGCGGCGGCGAGCGTGCCTCCCGCACCGGCGCGGTTGTCGACGACCACGGGCTGCCCCATCGATTTCGCCAGCACATCGGAAATCGCGCGCGCGTAGATGTCCACCGGGCTCCCGGGTGTGCTGGTCGCGACGAGACGAAGCGGTCGCGTCGGAAAAGACTGCGCCATGCTTCCCGACACGAACGAGACGAGCAGCACCGCCAGGAGATGCTTCATCGGCCGGACACGATTTGCGCGGGCGCCTATCGTATGATGCAGCCACGGCGCAGAGTGGAAGTTGCCCTATGTTACACAGCACGGAGCGTATCCTCACTACACACACCGGCAGTCTGCCGCGGCCGCCCGAGCTGCTTCGGCTCTATGGGGCGCGCGCCCGCGGCGAAGCGGTCGACCCTCATGTCATCGCAACGGCCGGTCATGACGCCATGCAGGCCGTCGTCCGGCGCCAGATCGAGACCGGCATCGACGTCATCAACAACGGCGAGCAGCAGCGCGAAGGCTTCTTTCTCTACGTTCAGCGCCGCATGACCGGGTTTGCGGGCACGTGGCGGCGTTGGCCGCGGGCCGACGTGGAACGCTATCCCGCGTTCAAAGCCATGCAGGAGGCAACGCTGGCGAACAACGTCGGCGTGAGCAGCCTTGTGCCGCCGTGCGTGACGAGTCCGGTCGCCTATCGCGACCCCGCCGAAGCCGAAGCCGAGCCGCGGGAGCTGAACGAAACGCTGGCGGGCTTGGCGTCCCGATTCGGGGAAGCGTTCATGTCGGCGCCGTCACCAGGCATCGTCGCCTCGGCGTGTCGCAATGAGCATTACGCGACTGAAGAAGCGTATATCGACGCACTTGCCGAGGCGCTTCGCGTCGAGTACGAGGCCGTCGTGCGCGCCGGGCTGATCCTGCAGGTGGACTGCCCCGATCTCGCGCTCGAACGCCACCGCTCCTATTACGAGCGGCCCCAGGGCGAGTTTCTACGCTTCGTGGAGCGCGTCGTCAGCGCAATCAACGGCGCGCTGCGCAAGGTCCCGCGCGACCGCGTCCGCCTGCACGTGTGCTGGGGCAATTACGAAGGACCCCACGACTGTGACGTGCCGCTGGAGACGATCTGGCCCGTGATCCGTCAGGCGAATGTCGGCGGCTTCGTGCTGCCGTTTGCGAATGCCCGCCATGCGCACGAATTCAGGGTGCTGGAGAAGCTGCCGCTCGCGGACGATCAGATCATCGTGGCGGGCGTGATCGATACGCTCACGAACTTCGTTGAGCATCCCGAGGTTGTTGCGGACCGTCTGGAACGTGTGGCGGCGGTCGTCGGCGACCCGCACCGGGTGCTTGGGGGAACGGACTGCGGATTCGATTCGACGGCCGGGCAAGGCCGCGTTGCCGACGATGTCGCATGGGCCAAGCTGGCATCGCTCGTCGCGGGGGCGCAGATCGCGAGCCGCCGTCTCCTGCCGGGAAGGTGACGTGTTCCGACGGCGCCGCGACCGGGACGAGATGGAGGCCAATAGGGTCGACCGAACGGTGGTCTTGGCGTAGCGGCAATAGAAAAAGGAGTATTGACTTGTCGCAAGCTGAAACGGGCTCGGAGTTCCGTACACCGCTGGTTAGCCGTCTCCGGGGCGGCGAAATCGGTCTCGCCTTGATCGTCAAGCAGATTCGAACGATCGACATCGCATTGGCGGCGAAGACGTGCGGTTTCGACGCCGTGTACGTTGATCTCCAGCACAGCACGATTCCAGAAGACGCTGCCGCACAGATTTCCGCGGCGGCCGTGCAGTGCGGAATTACCCCGCTGATACGGATACCGAAGGGCGCCTATGGGACGGCACTGCGCCTTCTCGATAGCGGCGCGTTGGGAATCGTTGTGCCAGAGGTCGAGAATGCCGAGGAAGCCAGAGAGGCGGTGTCATTCTGCAAGTTTGCGCCCGTCGGACGTAGATCGAACGCCAATCGGTATCCACAGTTTTGTTATCAGTCGCTGCCTGCAGCGGAGGCGCGCCGCATTCTGGACGAAAATACGCTCGTGATCTGCATGATAGAAAGCGAGGCGGCGCTACATAATGCAGACGCAATTGCCGCAGTGCCCGGCGTCGATGTCGTGCATATAGGTACGAGCGACCTTTCGTCGGATATCGGTGCCCCTGGAAGCAATATGCATCCTAAAGTCCTGGAAGCGGTAGAAACCGTTGTCACCGCGTGTAAGCGACACAATAAGATTCCGGGTGTGGGTGGTCTGGGTGGCGGGGATCCCAAGCACTACGAAGAAGTGATCAGGCTTGGAGCCCGGTTCTTCAGTGCGGGCAACGACTGGGCGCTGATGATGAGCGCGTTTCAGGAGCGCGTTAAACTCCTCCGATCGATCAAGAGTCTGTAGACGATCGCGTTTAGTCCGACCATTCGCTTTGTAGTCAGTGTGCGTCGGACGCGCGACCGCCTTTTACAGGCGGATACGAAGCGCGCTGACTCACTCGATCCTGATGTTGGCGTCCTGAACGACTTTTTGCCATTTGTAGAAATCCCGCCGCACGTATTCATGAAGCTCGGCGGGAGTGCCGCCGGCGGGCTCGACGCCGTGCGACAGAAGCGTTCTGGTGAAATCGGGACTCGCAACGACCGTGTTCATTTCCGTGTTCAGTCGTTCCTGGATCGGCTGCGGCAGTCCTTTCGGCGCGATCAGTGCGTGCCAGTTCGACGCCTCGTAACCCGGCACGCCGGATTCGGCGATTGTCGGTATCTCAGGCTCGGACTTGCTGCGTTCGGCGGTGGTCACGCCAAGCGCACGCAGCTTGCCGGAACGAACATAGGCCATCCCTGTTTGCGGCGGGGTGAAGACCACCTGGAGCCTGCCCGCCAGCAGATCGACGAGTGACGGGGCCCCGCCTCGGTAGGGCACACGCAGCATTTTCACGTCGGCGAGTAGCAGGAATAGCGCGGACGTGAGATGGGTCATGGTCCCTTGCCCGCCCGTTCCGTATGCGAGTTCGCCGGGCCGGCTTTTCGCCACCGCAATGAGGTCCTGCAGATTGCGGGCCGGGACGGAAGGGTGAGCCAGCAACACCAGCGGGCCCTTCCCGACCATGATGATCGGCGTGTACGAGGTGAGCGGATCGAATCCCGACGCCCGCACGCTCGAATCGATGGTATAGCCTGGCGAAGCCAGCGTCGTGGTATAGCCATCGGGCGTCGCACCCATTCCGAACTCGTTGCCTGCCTGCGCGGCGATGCCGGGGCGGTTCTCGACGATGACGGGTTGTCCGAGTGCTTCGGTGAGCCGCAGCGCGGCAGTGCGCGCCATGAAATCTGCACCGCCACCGGCCGCAGACGTGACGATGATGCGCAGTGGTCGGACAGGATAGCTCTGCGCCAGGGCATGGGAAGCCGCCGCACAGCCGGCGGCGAGGACGGTTACGAATCGGCCCGCCGCCTGTGCGATTGCCATCGCTTTCTTTCGCTTTGTGCTCGGGGGCAGCATCACTGATGTGCGGCTCTGCGTAACGGCGCGCCTCCTTTCAAGCCCATAGGTTTCTGCCCCCCAATCATGACGATGGTGTAGCGTATGGCTCCAGCTTTCGGGAGAGCAAGTTGACGCCGGGACTGGACACCTGCACGTCGATCGTATGCACATTCGTCTGTGCGGCTTCCATGACGGCGATCTTGGCAGGAAGCAGTCCCGCCGAGTTTCGGCAGTTGATCGCGCTGGAGATTCCTCGCTGGCGCGCTCTCATCCAGGAACTCGGCATGGTGGGAAGCATTCGGTGACGCCTCTGTGCGCCCTACGAACCACGACACAGTCAGAGGGAGTAGTCCGAGAGTCAAATCGCTGCCCCTATAAAATCGCTACCATGCCATTTCTGAAAAGACCGGACGAACCGGATCTCTATTACGAGATCGATGACTACACCGATCCGTGGCGTAACGCGCCCTACCTGATTCTCCAGCATGGCTATGGGCGCAGCGGCCGGTTCTGGTACAGCTGGGTACCCTATCTCGCGCGCTTCTACAAAGTGGTTCGGCCCGACATACGCGGGCTCGGCAGGTCGGCTGCCCAATTCGATCTCGAACACGCGTTCACCTACGAGAATTGCATCGCCGATCTCGCCGCGCTGGTGGGCCATCTGGATGCCGGCTCGGTACATTACTGCGGCGAGTCGCAAGGCGGCATATTGGGCCTTGGTTTCGCAGCGACCCATCCGGGACTTGTGCGTACGCTCACCCTGGTGTCCACCCCAGTGCGTTTGGGCACCAAGAGCTACGGACACGGCTACGCGACGGAAGCAGAAGCCCAGCAGGCCATGGGAATGAAGGGATGGGTAGCCGCCACCAACGTCGGCATGCGGTTCCCGCTCGAAACCGACCCCGGCCTGCTTAAATGGTACGAAGACGAGTTCGCAACAAATCGCGCTGACGTGCAGTTGGCGATGTCGAAGGTGTTTCACGCCGTCGACGCGTCCGTCTATCTGCCAAAAATCCAGGCTCCTGTGCTCGGGCTATATCCGAGCGCAGGTCCGATCACGAATCCCGAGCAGGAACGGCTGCTCACATCCAATATCGCTAACCTGCGCATGGTGCATCTACCCGCTACCTTCCACAAAGTGCAGCTGATATTCCCAGCTGCATGCGCGAACCATCTGCTGCATTTTGCCGCGCAGTGCGACGGCATCTCGTGTCGCGAACCATGAAACGACACAGGTCCGAGGACGAGCTTTCCAGGGAAACCGAAGCCGTGCGGTGCTGGCGACTGACGCCGACGGGCGACAATGCGCCGACGCGAGCTGTGACGGTCTCCACACCGTGAATGCATGCAGGTTGGAGCGTTCTTTCGATCAGCGTCAATTCATCACGAGCACACGCTGATAGTCCGGGGTAGCACGAGACAACGCGCGCGTATTGATGTATGTACAGAGCCTCGCCGAATCGAAACTCTTTGCATCATCGGCCGGACGCGTGTAGGGTGCGCAAGCAGTAACAATTACAACGAAAGACAACACAAAAAATGGAAACAGCCAAGAGCGCAACAGCGCCGGTTCTTGAAGATCGTATGCGGATCGCTTCCGATCTGTTGCGGTTCGTCGGTGCGAGCGTGCTTGCGGGGATCGTCACTGCGTGCGTGGTCGCCGCCGTTGTCATTCTGCTGAGCGGCTCCGGCGCCTGAGTCTTACTTCCCGGAGAATTTAGGCTTCCGCTTTCCGAGGAAAGCGGCCATCCCTTCTTTCTGGTCCTGAGACGAAAAGAGCAGCTGTATCGCCTTCGTCTCCAGCGCGAGGCCCGCTTCGAGAGAAGCATCCAGACCGCGCAGGACCGCCTCCTTGATGTTCTCGACGGCAAGCGGCGGCAACTCCGCAATCTGCTTCGCCATGTCGATCGCCCGTTTTTCCACCTCTGCGTCCGGCACGACTTCGCTCACCAGGCCCATCTGAAAGGCGTCCCGCGCGCCGAAAAGGTCGCCGGTCAGCAGGTAGCGCATGGCTTTGTATTTGCCCACGGCGCGTGGCAGCCGCTGTGTCCCGCCGCCTCCGGGGATGATCCCGATCTTGACCTCCGGCTGACCGAACTTGGCCGACTCTCCAGCGATGATGATGTCGCATGTCATCGCCAGTTCGCAGCCGCCGCCGAGCGCGAAGCCGCTCACTGCGGCGATGACCGGCTTGGGGCAGCCGGAGATCGCGCCCCATAACTTGAACGTTCCGCGCTGAATCGTTTCGATCGAGCTGAGGTCGGCCATTTCCCTGATGTCGGCGCCGGCTGCAAAGGCCTTCTCGTTGCCGGTGATGACGAGGCAGCGCAAGCCCTGCTCCTGGGACAGTTCCGTCATGTGGCGCACGAGCAGCGTGCTCACCTCGTTGTTGAGCGCGTTGAGCGCGGCGGGACGGTTGATTCGGATCAGCGCGACGGCTTCCGCCGGTCGCTCGACGAGCACTACGTCATCGGACATGTGAATACTCCTTTTCGACGTCAGGTTGTGGCTTGCGCTGAGCAGCGCCACGCGCCAGCGTGCAGGCTGTCCCAGCCGCGCCGCTTACCGAAATCGCGGCGGCGCTAACGTGCCGCCAGCCCCAGATCCACGAGCACGGCCTTCATCGCATCGTACTCGCTGTCGAGGTCCTTCCTGAATGCGTCGCTGCCCAGAAAGTCATCGGCCCAGAAATTTCGCTCCAGGTCCGTTTTCCACTCCGGCGTCTGGGTGACCCTCCGCATGACGCCTTCCCAGTATGCGGCCTGCTCGCGCGGGAGTCCTTTCGGCGCGAGTATCCCCCGCCAGCCGCCGAAGACAAGGTTCACGCCCTGCTCCTTCCACGTCGGGGTGTCGCCGAACACACCCGGAAAGCGCTTGTTCGCGGCGATGGCCACGACGCGCAGCTTCCCGGACTGCACGTGTCCGGCTACGTTGCCGGCTGCCGTCGTAACGAGGTCGATATGGCCGCCGAGCAGGTTGGTAATGGCGTCGGCGGAGCCCTTGAAGGCGATTGCTTTGAGGTCGCGCGCGTTGCCGCCGATCGTCTTCATGAGCAGGCCGGCCGCGATATGGTTGTGACTGCCGAGTGTCGTCGCGAAACCAATGCTCACCGACTTCGGGTCTTTCTTCAGCTGCGCCACGAGATCCTTGCCCGACTTGATCGGCGAGTCGGCGTTGACGGCAAACACGATGTAATCGTTGAGCAGCGACGCGATGGGCGTGAAGTCGGTGTGGTGGAGTTTGCCCAGCCCTGTGATGTGATTCGTGAGGAGCGACGGTGTGCCGACGAGCAGGTAGTGCGCGTCGCTCACGTGCTGGGCTACATAGGTGAATGCGATGTTGCTCCCGCCCCCGGGTTTATTGACCACCGTGATCGAGCCGGGGATGAGCTTACCCTGAGCGATGATCCGCTCGACGGTTCGCGCGGTCTTGTCGTTGCTGCCGCCGGGCGCCGATCCGACGACGATCTCGACGTTTTTCTGCGGTGACCACGTCTGCGCGGCTGCGATGGTGCCGGCGCATGCGGTGACGAGGCCGAACATAACCGTGACGGCGTTCAAGCCCTATTCCTCATTGTTGGGGCACGTTCGCGGCCTTGATCACTCTCGCATACTTGTCGATCTCGGCGCGTATGAATCGGGCGAATGCCTCGGGCGGACCGCCGATCGGGTCGATACCTTCGTTCAGGAAGCGCTCTTTGAGGTCGGCGCTCGAGAGGATGCGGTCAGCCTCGACGTTGAGGCGCGTGATGATGTCCTTCGGGGTGCGGGCCGGCGCCATGAGGCCGAACCACGTGGTTGCCTCGTACCCCTTGAGGCCGGATTCATCGAACGTCGGGACCTTGGGGATCGCCGCGAAGCGCTTCAGGCTGCCGATGGCGATCGCGCGCAGGCGGCCTGACTCGATGTGCGGCACGAGCGCCGGTACGCCGCTGAAGATCATCTCCACGTGCCCGCCGACCGTGTCCGTCAGCGCCGGCGCGTTGCCCTTGTACGGCACGTGAACGATGTTGATGCCGGCCATGACTTTCAGCAGCTCACCGGCCATATGGTTCGAGCTGCCGAGTCCGCTCGACGCGAAGTTGAGCTTGCCCGGCTGCGCCTTGGCGAGCGCGATCAGCTCCCGCAACGTTTTCGCCGGTAGCGACGGATGGATCGACAGCACGTTCGCACCCTGCACGCACAAGGTGACCGGTTCGAAGTCGCGCACCGTGTCGTACGGGAGCTTGCGGAAGAGACTCATGTTGATGGCGTTGGAGGCGCCGGCCATGAGCAGCGTGTGTCCGTCGGGGGGCGCCTTCGCGACAATCTCGGTGCCGATATTGGTCGCGCCGCCCGGCCGGTTCTCGACGATGACCTGTTGTTTGAACACGGGTGTCAGACGCTCAGCAATGGCGCGGGCGGTGAAGTCGGTATTACCGCCGGCCGCATACGGCACGACGATGCGAACGGTTTTCACGGGATAGCTCTGCGCGCTGGCCGTTACGGAATGCGCGACCGCCCACGCGGCGAGAACAGCCTGAAGCTTCCGGTTCATGTCGATTTCTTGCGCCTATGTTTCTCGCCGGACTTCGTTTATCAACGGGTCGCGCGCATGCCAGCGGGCGAGGTTCTCGACGAACAGTTCGTATACGCGCTGCTCCTGCCCCGATGCGGCAGGCGAGTTGTGCGGCGTTACGATCACGTTAGGCATGTCCCAGAGCGGTGAGTCCGGCGTCAACGGCTCTTTCTGGAAGACATCGAGGTACGCGCCTGCGATGCGTCCGGCGGAGAGCCCTTCCGTCAGCGCTGCCTCGTCGATGATCTCACCGCGTGCGATGTTGATGACCTGTGCGCCCCGACGCAGCCGTCCGAGCATGCGGGCATCGATGAGCCCGCGTGTCTCGTCGGTGAGCGGGCAGGCGATGATCAGCCAGTCGGCTCGTGGAAGGACCTCCGCAAGTTGTGCGGGCGTGACCATCTCGTCCACCGGATCGGAGGGGCCGAGCGGGCCCCGCCGCACGCCGATGACGTGCAGCCCAAGGGCTTGGGCGAGGCGCGCGATCTCCCGCCCGATGTGACCGATCCCGACGACGACGGCGGTCTGGCCTTTGATGTCCACAGGCACGTCGAGATCGCGCCGCGGTTCCCACGCGTGTCGGCGCTGAGCATCGAGCCAGCGCAGCATGCCGCGCCCGAGCATGAGAAGCCCGGCGATCGCAGTCTGGGCGATGGCATCCGCGGCGGAGCCCGCTGAGGTCGTCAGACGCACGCCACGTTGCAGCATCTCCGTGTAGATCGGGTGATCGACGCCGGCATTGAACACGTGCAGCCATTCGAGCGACGGCGCTTTACGCACTGCCGAGAAGAACTGCCGCGACCATGTCGGGAACACATCGCCCGAGAAAAGCGCGACGGTCACGCGGTCGCAGTCTTCGTCGGACAAACGGGCGTCGCTCCCTTCCGGCAGCACGATGAGATCGAGCCCAGCGCCGCGCGCCCGAAGCGTGAGATCGTCCGCGCGTTGAGCGTGCAGGCGATGCGAGACAAGCAATGCGGGCATACGTTGTAGTGGAAAGAGTGAGAACGGCAGGCGCGCGAATGCGCGCCGGCGGTGCGGGCAGGATTCTACCCGCTCTCTGGTAGCATTGCGCTCACCCTATCTCCGTGACAAGCCACCGCTGCAGTGAAAACCCGCGATCTCGTCCAGGCGCTCATCGCGCGCCGCTCGGTCACACCCGATGACGCCGGGTGTCTCGATCTCATCACTCAGGCGATTCAGCCGCTCGGCTTCGAATGCGAGCGCATGGATCGCAATGGGGTTTCCAACTTGTGGGCGCGGCGCGGCAGCGCGCGGCCGGTGCTCTGCTTCGCGGGCCATACCGACGTCGTTCCAACGGGCCCGATCGAGCAGTGGCTGAGTGATCCGTTCGAACCGACCCTGCGCGAAGGCGCGCTCTACGGCCGCGGTGCGTCGGATATGAAATCGTCGCTGGCGGCGTTTGTCGACGCGCTGACAGCCTTCCTCGACAAGCAACCCGACCATCGCGGCTCGATCGCGTTGTTGCTCACCTCGGACGAAGAAGGTCCGGCCGTCGATGGGACGGTGAAAGTGGTGGAGGCGCTCGCGGCGCGCGGCGAGGCACTCGACTACTGCATCGTCGGCGAGCCCACGTCGCTCGAGCGAACGGGCGACATGATCAAGAATGGACGCCGCGGCTCGCTCTCCGGCGAGCTGACTGTGAAAGGCGTCCAGGGCCACGTTGCCTATCCCCATCTTGCGCGCAATCCGATTCACGATGTCGCGGGCGCGATCGCCGAGTTGGCCGGTATGGAATGGGATCGCGGGAACGAATACTTCCCCCCCACGACCTGGCAGATCTCGAACATCCACGGCGGCACTGGCGCGAACAACGTCATTCCCGGAACCGTTCAGATCAAGTTCAACTTCCGTTTTTCGACGGCGAGCACGGTCGAATCGCTCCAGACGCGCGTCCATGGCATCCTCGACCGGCACGGCGTCCAGTACGATCTCGACTGGCGTTACGACGGCCGGCCGTTTATTACGGGCCGCGGCGACCTCGTCGATGCGGTGGCGCGCGCCATCAGAAAAGTGGCCGGTATCGAGACCGAGCTCTCGACCACCGGCGGCACGTCCGACGGCCGCTTCATCGCCGACATCTGCCCTCAGGTCGTGGAATTCGGACCGACGAACCGCACCATCCACAAGATCAACGAGTGCATCGCCGTCGACGACCTGGAAGTGTTGCCGCGCATCTACGAGCAGATACTGGTCGAAGTTCTGGGCGATCCGCAGCGCGCAGCCTGAGCCGTCCCGGCAGTGCAGAACACGCGCGCACGGGCCGCGCCCCGATGCGAGACAAAACTGATCGCGGCATACGCGAGGAGCAGCAATGAGAATTCAACGTGCAGTCGTGATGGCGGTACTGATCGGCACGTCCTTACCGTGTGCCGCCGCTGAATCGAAGACGGATTACCCGACGCGGCCGGTGCGGCTGATCATCGGCTTTGCCCCCGGCGGATCCGACGTGCCCGCACGCATGCTGGGCCAGCGGCTTTCGGAAAGACTCGGACAGCCCTTCGTCGTGGACAATCGCCCCGGTGCAGCGGGCGTCCTCGGTTCGGAAATCACCGCCAAGGCCCCACCCGACGGCTACACACTCAACTTCATGACCGCATCGCACGCTGTCACGCCCAGCTATTACGAGAAGCTGCCGTACGATCCGATCAAGGACTTTACCTCGGTCGGCAGCGTCGGTTCGGTGCCGTTCACGCTTGCGGTCAATCCATCGCTCGGCGTGAACAACGTGAAGGAGTTCGTGACGCTGGCGAAATCGAAACCGGGACAGCTCAACTATTCTTCTGCCGGGACCGGCGGCATCGGCCATCTCGCGACAGTGCTGCTGGGGAAACAGACGGGCACCCAGCTCACGCACGTTCCGTACAAGGGCACGGGTCCCGCGGTGACGGCCGTGTTGACGGGCGAAGTGCATTTCATGATGCCGAACCTCGTTGGCGCGCTGCCTCACGCGCGCGCCGGCAAGCTCAAGCTTCTCGCGATCGCAAGCGTCAAACGCTCGCCGCAGTCGCCGGAGACGCCGACACTGGCGGAAGTCGGTGTAAAGGACGCGGAGTCGGGCACGTGGTACGGCATACTCGCGCCGCGCGGCACGCCGCAGTCGATCGTGCGCGTGCTGAATCGTGAGATCAACGCGCAGCTGACCACGCAGGCACTGCGGGATCAGTTCGCGACCGTGGGCGTCGATGCCGACGGCGGCACCCCTGACGAGTTCATGGCATTCATCAAGAGCGAAATCGCCAAATGGAACGGCGTCATGCAGTACGCCGGGATGCACAAAGAGAAATTTTGAAGGGAACACGTGCAGAGCAAATCACCGCCCGTACCGGTCAAGCGAGCCAGGGATGCGCGCCGAAATGGCGCTCCTCGAAACGCTCGATCTCCGGCAGGTGCTCCAGCACGAGGCCCACTTCGTCCAGACCTTTCAGCAGCCGCTCCTTGTAGACGTCATCGATCTGGAAGGCGTGCGTCACGCCTTGCGTATCCGTGATCGTCTGTGACGGCAGGTCGATCGTGATCCGTGCGCCCGGCTGCGCGTGCAGTTGTTCGCGCAGGCGCTGGCAGACAGCCTGTGAGGCAATCGCTGGCAGGAGCCCGTTCTGAATCGCGTTGCCGTAGTGAATGTCGCCAAAGGACGCTGCGACAACGGCGCGAATACCGTAGTCCATGAGCGCATAGACCGCACCCTCGCGCGATGATCCGCAGCCGAAATTGACGTCGGCCACGAGTATCTGCGCATCCCGGTATTGAGGCTGATTGAGGACGAACTCCGGGCGCTCGCGGCCTTGCGCATCGTAGCGCATCTCGTAGAAGAGATAAGGCTCGTAGCCGTGGGGCGGCAGGCGCAGCTTCCGCAGGAGGCGCGCCGGGATGATCTTGTCGGTGTCGAAATTGGCGAGATCGATTGGCGCTGCGATCGCCGTCAGGCTGGTGAAGGGCTGCATGGCGGCCTCGTTTGTTTGAAAGAAGTTTCGTTCAGAGCAACGTGCGCACGTCGGTAATACGGCCCATTACCGCTGCGGCCGCGACCATGGCGGGACTCATGAGGTGCGTGCGCGCGCCGCTTCCCTGTCGTCCTTCGAAATTCCGGTTCGACGTCGAGGCGCAGCGCATACCCGGCGGCACGACGTCGCCGTTCATGGCCGCGCAACTCGAGCATCCGGATGCGCGCCACTCGAATCCGGCGGCGGTGAAGACGCGATCGAGGCCTTCGGCTTCCGCCTGACGCTTGATCTGCGTAGACCCGGGGGACACCCACGCGGGCACTGTCGCTTTGCGCCCTTTCAACACTGCGGCTGCCTGCCGCAGATCCTCGATGCGCCCGTTCGTGCACGTACCGATAAAGGCTCGGTCGATGGGGATCGCGCCGATCGGCATTCCCGGTTTCAGATCCATGTAGCGCAAGGCGTGCTCGGCGTGGGCCCGCTTTTCGGCGGCGCTCATCCGGGCCGGGTCCGGAATGGAGGCAGTCACCGGCAATGCCTCTTCGGGGCTCGTGCCCCACGTGACGGTTGGCTCGAGCAGAGCGCCATCCAGACGAACCTCTCGGTCGAACGTCGCATCCGTGTCGGAGGCGAGCGTGCGCCACCACGTCACGGCTTCATCCCATTCGCGCTCCTTCGGCGCGAATTCGCGCGCCTGCAGGTATGCGAATGTCGTGTCGTCCGGGGCGACCATGCCTGCTCGCGCGCCCGCTTCGATCGACATGTTGCACACGGTGAGGCGGCCTTCCATCGAGAGCGCGCGTATGGTGCTGCCGGCGTATTCGATCGCGTGCCCTGTCGCGCCGGCTGTCCCGATCCCGGCGATGATCGTGAGGATCACGTCCTTCGCGCTGACGCCAGGTCTGAGGGTGCCGTCCACGATCACGCGCAGGTTCTTCGGCTTTTTCTGCCACAGGCATTGCGTGGCGAGCACCTGCTTCAATTGCGAGGCGCCGATTCCGAACGCGAGCGCGCCGAACGCACCGTGAGTGGACGTGTGCGAATCGCCGCATGCGATCGTAAGTCCCGGCTGGGTTATGCCGAGCTCGGGCCCGATCACATGAACGATGCCCTGCCGTGGATCGTTCATGCCGAGATGCAGCAGGCCGTTCTCGCGCGCGTTGGATTCGAGCAGCTCGATCATCGTGCGCACTTCGGGATCGCGGATCGTCGCGAGGCCGCCTTCGCGGCCGATCGTCGGGACATAGTGATCCGCGGTCGCAAACGTCTGGCGCGGCTTGCGCACCTTTCGTCCTTCCTTCGCGAGCGCCGCAAAGGCGTGAAACGAGCCCTCGTGGACGATGTTGCGGTCGATGTAAAGCAGCGCCTCGCCTTCCCGCTGTGTGACGACGTGCTGCTGCCAGAGCTTGTCCAACATCGTTCGGGGCGTCATGGAGGTATTCGATTTCCGGAAGCGTGCTGAGGATGCTACCTGCGTAAGCGCCTTCCCTCCAGATGCGACCCGACGACGTCAACCATCGCTATCGAGGCCCGCTGGCGTGCCCGCCACGGCACACACCCGAAGGATCGATCCCCCGAACCGCGGAGGGGCCCCGCCGCTCCTACGTCGGACTCGAGCGCGTGCGCTGCCATGGGCGAGTCATGTTGCAAATAAACGACACGGCTGGGTCAATCCCGGCCCTCCCACGCATCAAGCTATTGCATGCCAGCGAAGCGACTCTTGTAAGGTTCGTGTAAGTAACAAGTAAGGTTCGTGTAAGCAACGGCGCTAAGCGGGCGCGATTTACGAGCCTTCTGCAACCGGGCCTGACGAAGGGGTCGTAAGCCTTTCGATCCCCTCCTTTGCCTGGTCTCACGACCGGGCTTTTTATGCGAAGCCCTCGCAGCCCCAATCAGGCGCTGCGGCGGCGGCTGAAGAGTCGATGACCTTGTGACGAACAGGGGCTGTGACAGAAAGACCAACTCGTGAGGAGAAAGGGATGAAGAAAAAAGCACTCGCACTAGCGGTGGCCGGTGCACTGGGCGCCCCGGCGCTCGCGCTCGCGCAGGCGAGCACGGTGCAGCTCTACGGCCAGGTCCGCGCCGACTACCAGTACCTGAAGCAGGGCGATGGTTTGAAGTCGGTCGATGCGTTCTCGTCGTACGATTCGTATCTCGGCTTCCGCGGCGAGGAAAAACTGGGCGGCGGTCTGTCGGCGTGGTTCCAGTGCGAAAGCACGTTCAACCCGACCGGCGAGGGCAATGACGGGAACGGCTTCTGCTCGCGCAACAGCGGCGTGGGCTTCAAGGGCCAGTGGGGCAATGTCTTCTTCGGTAACTGGGATACGCCGTACAAGATCGTGCACGGTGTCGGTGTATCGTCCGTTCTCGACGGCGGGCGCGTTCGGTAACGCGAATATTCTGCATAACGGCACGAACAGCAACGTCGGCAAGGGCACGCTGCGGCGGTTTCGACGCGCGCACGGGCGTTCAGCCGCCGCCAGCATAAACACGCTCAACTTCCACAGCGGCGATTTCGCGGGCTTCCAGGTGCTTGGGCCTATATCCGGCTACCGACGAGTCGACCCAGTTGACGACGAACGCCGCGCCGACCAGCAAGCCCCGCCTGTATTCGCTCGGTGCGACGTGGACCGCCGGCCCGCTGTACATCGGCGCGGCATACGAAGAGCATAAGGCCTTCAACCCCGGTCGGTCAGGCCTTCGGCTTCGGGCCGGTCAGTATCAGGACGGCACCGACAAGTGCGTGGGAAATCGTTGCTGCTTTCACGATCGGGCCGGTGCGCCTGGGCGCGAGCTACCACGATCACAAGTACGAGGTCGCAGCGCCTGCGGCCGGCCCGCTCGCAGGCGGCGCTGGTGCCACCCGTGACGTCAAGTACCAGATCATGGGCGGTCATATGCCGACTGGCGCATCATCGGACCGCACTCGCTGCGACTCGGCTACGTGCACGCAGACGACGTGAAAGGCGACGGAACGGTCAATGTCGGCGCCCTCACCGCGCCGCGCGTAGCCGCAACGGGTGCGAGCGTGGGCGACACGGGCGCGCAGTTGTACCTGATCCAGTATGCGTACAACTTCTCGAAACGCACCGAGGTCAACTTCGGTTATTCAAGACTGGACAACGACCGGAACTCACGCTTTTCGATCCAAAACCCGGCTCGGATGCAACACCTGTCAGGGTGCGCCAGTCGGCTGCGACCGCGATCAGTATGCGATCGTTCTGGGCGTGCGCCACCGCTTCTAAGAAAAATAGCCGGCCGCCGGCCGGTGCAGTTAAGCTACTCGGGCGCCCATGCGGCGCCCGCTTTTGCTCTGGCGGTAGCACAAGGAGGAGGATCGCATGAGCCGACCATACTCGACGTTGGTAGTGGCCCTGCTCGTCTGCGCAGCCGGTGTCCAGGCCGGCAATTTCCCCGAGCGCGCAGTCAATCTGGTGGTCCCCTTTGCCGTCGGTGGAAGCACCGATGTGCTCGCGCGCGTGCTCAGCCTGCGCTTGGCTGAGCAATGGGGCCAGCAGGTGGTCGTGAACAACGTCGCGGGAGACTCGTCCATTTCGGGTACGCAGGCCGTCGCTCTGGCGCCGCCGGACGGCCATTCGCTGCTCGTCGCGAACGCCGCGTTAGCCATAAACGAAGCGTTATCGCGCGATCTGCCGTATCACGCGTTGCGAAGCTTTGCGCCCGTCTCACTACTGGCCGGCCAACATCTCGTTCTGGCGGTGCAGGGCAGCTCGACCATTTACAGCGTCGATGAGCTCATAGCGAAGGCGCGCAACAGTCCCGCCGCGTTGTCGTACGGAACCGCGCCGATCGGCAGCCTCAGTCATCTTGCCGGGGAGTTGCTAAAGCTCATGTCTTCCGCGAACGTCGTGAACGCCGCGCCCATCAACACGCGCGCTGTTCTGGACGAGCTCATGGCAAATCGTCTCGCCTATGCGATCGTTCCGTTGCCCACGACTCTGCCGCTCGTGAAAAGCGGCAGGGTGCGAGCGATCGCAGTCGCGGGCAGCAACCGCGCGACGGCCCTGCCCGAAGTACCGACGATCGGCGCCAGCATCGCCGGATATGGGGTAAGCACCTGGATCGGGCTTCTGGCGCCACACGGCGTTTCGGTGAAGCTGGTTCGCAAGCTGAATGCAGATATGCAGGCGGTGATGCGCAGGCCTGATGTCATCGAAATGCTGGGCAGCCTGGGCTACGAGCCCAGGGGCAGCAGCGTCGGCGATTTCGACAATCGGCTGCGTGCCGATATCGAGCGCTATTCGCGGATCGTTTTCGATGCAGGCATCGCGCGCCCCGCACGTTCGGTCGTGCCGTGAACGCGGAGACGGGTCCGGTGCCGGCTCCTCAGGTGTGCCGCTGAAGCTGCCTGCCACGACCACGCTTCTGGCGCGCTGACGCAGACAATCACCGCGACACCCGCCGCCGTTACGCGGCTGGCTGCTGCTCGAGTTCGATCGGAGGAGCGGCTGCGCGGGCCGCGAAGATGTTCTCGCGCCCGATCGCCCGCAGGCCGCCGGTTCTCGCGAGCACGCGGCGCACGTCCTCGTTCAGGCGATAGAAGAAGAGCGGATGGCCGAGCTTGCGCCGGCGTCGCGCCTCTTGCGCCAGCATCGTGGCACCAGCGGCATCGACGAAGTTGATATGACTCGCATCGATCAGCAGGTCGTGCTGCGTATCGACGTCCGCGTCGCGCAGCGCATCGCGCACGTACTCGGCCGACCCGAAGTAGATCGAGCCGCGTACTCGTATCACAAGCAAATCCCGCGGCGCCGTCGACGTAAAGAGGTGCTCGTACTCGCCGGGATGGCCCGGGAGCACCCGCGGGCGCGCGGTACGCATGACGTACAGAATCAGTGACAGGATGACGCCGAAATAGATCGCGAAACCGAGTCCGACCAGCAGCGTTGCCAGCAGTGTTGCCAGAAAAACGGCCGTCTCGCTACGGCTTGTACGGAGGATTCTCCGGATCGAGGACAGGTCGATGAGGCCCCATCCGACCAGGAGCAGTATGGCGCCCATCGCAGCCAGCGGCAGGTGTTGAGCGAGCGGCGCCACGAACATCAGCACCAGAATCAGGAACACCGCGGAGAACATCGCGGCCAGCGGCGTTTTCGCACCGGCTTCGTAGTTGAGCCCGCTCCGATTGAGTGAGCCGCTCGCCGCATACGCGGAGAAAAAGGCGCCGATCATGTTGGCGAGGCCCTGTCCGATGAACTCCTGATTCGCGTCCACGCGCTGCTCGGAGCGGCGTGAAATCGCGCGTGCGATCGACATGGCTTCGGTCAGACCCACGAGCGCGACGATCACCGCCGCGGAAGCCGTTTTGCGCACCGCCTCCAGCGAAAAATGCGGCCATGAAAAGGCAGGCAGCGGACCGGGCAGAGGAGGAAGCGTCGCGATCGGGTGCGTCGAAGCGAGCCCCGGAAGATATTTCAGGAGGTAAGCATAGACACCGCCGATGACCATCGCCCCGATCATGTACGGAAAGTGTGGGGCACGCCGGCGCAGCACGATGGCCGATATCAGCGTGACGAAACCGATCGAAGCGACATACCAGTCGATCTCCTCCGCATGACGGACGAAATAGTCGAGCGTCTCCAGAAAACCAAGGCCGTGCGGTATCGACATGCCGAACAGAGGCTGGATCTGGCTCGCAAGGATCAGCAAGCCGGCGCCCCCCGTGAACGCGACGATGACCGTGTTTGACACGAAATTCACAAGCACGCCGAGCCGCAGCATTCCCATGACGAGTTTGAATACGCCTGCCAGAAACGACATGACGAGTACGAGCTCGATGTAAGGCGCGCTACCGGGCGCTGCAACGGCACTCATCGTGGACAGAACGACGATCGAAGTCGTGGTGGTCGGGCCCCCCATGAGATGCCAGCTCGAGCCGAAGAGCGCGGAAATGAACGTGGGGACGATCGCGGCGTACAGGCCATACTCCGGCGGCATGCCGGCAAGCGTTGCGAATGCGATCCCCTGCGGGAGCACCAGCACGGCACCGGCAGCCCCTGCGATCAGGTCCGCGCGCAGGGTGACGCGATTGACACGCGGCCACCAGAGCAGGAACGGGCAAAAGCGCGCCCATCCGTCCGGCGCCTTGGGAGCAGTTAAAGAGGATGCGGCTGACATGGGGAGCGAAGTCGAAGACGAGTTAACGGAGCCCAGGGCGCCCATCGCGCATTGCCAGGCGGCTGGCGCTCGCGACAGGACGCGCGATACGGGCCGCGTACTGCGCCGCCTCTATGCAAAGAGCGTGCGGTGGACCGATGGTTCCGCGACGCAACGTCGCGCCGCTGCGAATTCGAAGCGCCGTGGCGTCGCAACCACCGACCGGCGCCTCGGTGGCTTCGGATTTCGAGCTACGCCGTGACGCGCGGCACCGAGCGCCGTCATTCGCTTATCGTCCTCACATACCACGGAAACAGATCCCAGCTCACCACCTTCTCGGTTCCGTCGAACAACGCCGCGATCCTGCCGCCACCCGCCTTGTACGAAAACTTCCTGACGTGGTCCGGCGGATTCGTCGTGACGTTCCTCATGATGTCGATTGCCTGGTCGGTTTTGAAGATCTGATATTTCGAGGGATCCGAAGGGTTGTAGAACTTCACTTCAGCGCCACCGCGGTTGGCCGGTCCGCGCTCGTATTCCACGTGTACTTCCATCCGCTCGCCTGTGGCCGCCACGAACTCCCAATCTTCGGATCCCGTGATCGCGGCGCCCGCGGCGGATGCCGTACGCGACATGCGCGCGGTGGTCGCATGTTGATAGACGCCGGACCAGCCCGGTACGTCGGCCTTGTTGTCGGTCAGTCCGTGGATGATCATCTGGCCCGCATTGCCGGTTGACGTCTCCTTGACGGGAATGGCGAGATAGACGAGGCGCGACGTCGCGGGCGTTGCCGGCTTGCCGTCTCCGCGAGCGATAGCCATGCGGTCGATGAAGATCATGCGCAGATTCGCATCCTTCGCCGGACCCTGCGTGGCAATGACAGTCTCCCAGCCGCTCGGCAGCATTTTCGCCAGCGCCGCATCGTTCACGCGGAAATCGAGCTGCAGACGATGTTCTGCTGCCTGCTCGATCACGGTCTGGGCGAACGAGGTTTGTGCGAGGACCAGGCTCGTGCCGAATAGCGCGGCCGCGCAGCAATGCGTCGCTTTCATGTTTTCTCCGTTTTGTCGATTGTGCCATGGCGCGGCACGCAGGTTGAAACTGGCGCCTGAGCGATCCGCCCGTTCGCGGAGTGTGACCCCCGCAGGCGCGCATAAAACGCGGTTCTATCGCGTTTGCCTCAGCCGGCTTGCGCCGGTCTCGGCACGATCGTTCATGGGCTAGATCGCCAGCTTATCGAGCATGCATTCGGCTTCATCGCTGACCTGGTCTCCAGCTGCCACTTTGAAGGTGCCTCTCAATTGAGCGGGTGCTGATGGCTTCAAGGCCCATACCGCGTGATTCGGACCGCGGAAGCGGTTTCCGAACCCTTCCTTGAACGGAGGCTCGCCTTCCAGCAGCACGATCTGCCTGGAATGGATACGGCTGACGAAATTCAAACCGCCTGCATCGTCACAGAAAGCGTTTTCGACTTGCGCGGCAAAACTGATTCTGGCGAAACACTCCCCGATGTGGCCATTGAGATCGCCGTACACACATCCGGATCCATTACTGCGTTGGCTGGGTAATACGAGATCCAGGAAACCGTCGAAGTCGACGTAACTGGGTGCGCTGATGGTGTTGAAGCGCCACCTCGTGAGTTTGTTCTTTACTTTCCAGCGGCCGCTGTAGCCGTGATGAATCGCGGTTTGCGGTACGGATTCCGCAAGATCGGGAAGGGATTGTGCCCACCGGATGATTTTCTCCACTGCCGAGGCGCTGATGTGCTGGCTTCCCTGCACGCCCTGATAGTCTCCCATCGGTACGTAGGTGAACGCGTTGAGGTCGGTCGCCAACTCGACCCCATGGTATTTGCAGAGCGCAATGCGTCTTCGACCCAGAATCGCAGTGAGATAGCCGAACTCGATCATCACGTTCGTTCGGGGCACTTTTACGGCAACGTCGCGGATCACCGAATCGTCATCGGGTGTGGCAAGCAGCACAGCGCCTGCTGCCTGCCTCGACACACGTTCGATAGCTTCGAAAGTCAACGTGCCGGGATCGAATATCTCGGTCCACAGAATCGGCTTGACGTTCTGCTGGGCGGCGAGGATATCGGCGATCTGCCTGGCATAGCCCAGAGCTTCTGAAGACGAACCGATGAATATCCGTCGCATAGTCGTTCCTCCGACGATCTAACCGTAGTCAGATGCACAAGACAACGACGGTACCCGCGAATCGGGCGGTCCCGACAAATGACTACAGCCCCGCTCGCTGATCCTCCGGAACCCCATACCGGGCTTCGAGCTCCTGAATTTCCGGCAGCCCGGCGATTTCGGTGAACTCCTTGAAGTCCGCAACTTTCCCGCGGATATCCGCGATACTGCCTTTCGCTTTCAGCTCGCGCAGCATCGCGCGCATCGCCGGGATCGCCGCGAGGATGATCCAGTTCGGATAGATCGCGAGCTTGAACCCGAGCCGGCCCAGCTCGTCCGCCGGAAGATCAGGCGTCTTCCCGCTCGCCGCCATGTTGTAGAGCAGCGGAACGCCCTTGAAATGCCCTGCGACGCGCTCGACCTCCGCACGACCCACCGGCGCCTCGATGAAGAGCATGTCAGCGCCCGCTTCGCGATACTGCTCGCCCCGTTCCAGCGCCGATTCGAGCCCTTCCACGGCGATCGCGTCGCATCGAGCGATGATCACGAAATCCGTATCGACGCGGGCATCGCACGCGGCCCTGATCTTCGCGACCATTTCCGCCGCGGGGATCACGCGTTTGCCGGCGAGGTGCCCGCAGCGCTTGGGCCAGACCTGGTCCTCGACGTGCACGCCCGCGACGCCGGCCTTCTCGTAATCACGGATCGTCCGCCGCATGTTGATCGGGTTGCCATAACCGGTGTCGGCATCGGCAATGACCGGAAGTCCGGACGCATCGGCGATGCGGCTCGCGTTATCGACCATTTCCGTCGCGGTGAGCAGGCCCACGTCGGGTGCGCCGAGGCGCGTGAGGCTCGTCCCGAAGCCGGTCATGTATACGGCCTCGAAGTCTTCGAGCGCCACGAGACGCGCGGCGAGTGCGTCCGCCACCCCTGGCGCCACGATGCACCCGGGACGCGCGATCAGCGCGCGCAGGCGCGCGGTAACTCGTTCAGTCATGAGAATCGGCCCGAGGGTGATCTGCGTCGCTCGATTATAGAGCTGAGCGTGACCGCTTACGTTTCTTCGAATCGCCAGGTGTTCGCGCTGCTCGGCACGAACCGCAGCGGCAGCGCGTTGGTGACCGGCGTCTGCGCTTCCTCGATCCCGAGCGTGCGGCACAGGACGCGGAACACGCCTGAATGCGCAATGACGAGCGGTATCGGTTCGTCCATCCGTGCGAACGCGTCGAGCACGCGTGCGGTGAATGCGTCCAGCGTCTCCGCGCCCTCGGGCGTGACGCCGCGCCGACGCGAGGCGCGGGGCCGTCCTTCGAGCACGCCCCACCTCCGTTCTGCCAAGTCGTCCAGCAGGTGCAGCGGGACTTTGAGTCGGGCCGCGATCGGCTCCGCTGTTTCGCGCGCACGTCGCATCGGGCTCGCGTAGATGCCGGTGATCGGCTCTTTTGCGAGCGCCTCCGACGCAGCAATGGCCTGCAAACGGCCGCGAGGTGTCAGCTCGACGTCGAGCGAACCGGTGAGCAGCCCGGCCGCATTGGTTTCGGTCTCGCCGTGACGTAGAAAATAGAACGGGCGGCCAAATACGGAGATATCGCGATTCATAGCCGCACCGGCGTTTCGAGGCAGACGTGGGCCGGCGCGAATGCACTGCGCCGCGCTCCGGCGGCTTCCACGAGAAAACACGCCGGCCCTTTGCCGCCCAGCCCGGGAATCGCGGTAAGCGTCGCGTTCATTCGGGCGTCGCGCCGGACGCTTTCACGACTTTGCCCCATTTGACGATCTCGCTGCGCAGATAGGTGGCGAATTCGTGCGGGGAGGAGACCGCCGGCTCGAGGCCTTGCGCCATGAATTTCTCGCGCACGAGCGGCAGAGCGAGCGCTTTGTGCGTTTCGGTGTTGAGCCGATCGACGATGGCGTTGGGCGTGCCGGCCGCGACGAGCAGGCCGTACCACGTACTGAACTCGTAGTGCTTCACGCCGGCCTCTTCCATCGTCGGCAGCTCGGGAAAGAAAGAGGAGCGCCGTGCCGTCGTGACGGCAAGCGGGCGCATCCTGCCCGACTTTGCATAAGGCAATGCCGATGCCATCGTGGAAATGACAACCTGCAGACGCCCGCCGACGAGCTCGGTAAGAGCCGGCGCCAGACCTTTGTACGGAACATGCACCAGGTCGACGTTCGTCATGAGCTTCAGCATCTCGGTCGCAAGGTGCGATGCCGTCCCCACGCCGCCCGAACCATAGTTGAGCTCTCCCGGCTCTGAACGGGCGAGCGTGAGCAGCTCACGCACGTTCTTTACGGGCAGGCTCGGATTTACGACGACGATGTTCGGCTGCCGGCCGATGAGCGAAACGGGCGCGAGGTCTTTCAACGTGTCGTAAGGGAGTCGGGTGAACAGCGTATGGTTCACGGCCAGACTGATGTTGTTCACCAGGATCGTATAGCCATCGGGTGACGATTTGGCCGTCATGTCCGTGCCGATCGTGCCGCCCGCCCCGCCTCGATTGTCGACGATCACCTGTTGCCCAAGTCCCTGGCCGAGACGCAGCGCGACGAGCCGCGCGACGATGTCGTTACCGCCGCCAGGAGGGAAAGGAACGACGAACCGGATCGGACGGGACGGGTAGGCCTCGGCGGCGAAGCCGCTGCACGCGGTCCACCCGGTGCAGAGAAGAAGGCTGAAGTAAACCGCGCGAGCTGCGCTGCTTCGTGTATCAACCAGGCTGCGGACCTTACTGTGCGATCAGCGTTTCCAATGCGCGTTCCTCGCGTGGCGCTGCATCGAAATCGAGCGACGGGAGCTGCTCGATGCGCCACAACTCCTGCAGGAGCGAGCGTGCGCGCATTTCGCCGATTACGGGCGTCGCAAGCTCGAGGAATTTGTCTTCGAGCTCTTCATCGGTGAGCGGCATCTCGGGATCGCCTTTGCGCGTTGGCTGGAAATGCCTGAGTGTCCGGCCGTCGTTTGTCTCGACCTCGATCTGCGCCGCACGCTGGACAGGATAGCCCTTCGAAAGCTCGGGGTCGGCGACGACTTCGATTTTCTTCATGAGCGCGCGTACGTCGGGATCGTTCATGCGATCCGCAAGGAAAGCATTGAGGCGCACGCTCCCGTGCACGAGCGCATGTGCAACCGTGTACTGGATGCTGAACTTCGCCTGGTATTCGCCTTCCGGCGTGCCGTTGTCGATGATGTCGAGGCCGGCCTTGTAGGAAGCAAGTCGGATGCGCTTCACGTCCTTGTGCGTGATGCCGTACTGCTGCTTGATCGCGAGCACTGCGTCGATTGCCGGAAACGTGTGACCGCAGCAGCCGTGATTCTTGAAGGTCACATGATTGATGTGGTAGTCCGTTCCGAGCCCGCGCGTCGCTTTGGACCAGTCCGGATTGACGCTCATCGCCGCGCCGAAACCGACTTCGCCCTCCAGGATCTCGAGCGCGCCTGTGACGCCCTTCGATGCGGCCATCGCGGCCATCGCACCGACGTCGGCCGCATGCCCGCCGTGCAGCGGCTTCGTCATCGCCTGCGACCGAAACGCCTGCTGCAGTCCCGAGGCGAACGTGCCGACGGTCGCCAGCGCGTGCATGAACTGCTCGCGCGTGCAGCCGAGTATCGTGGCCACGGCGGCGGCGGCGCCGAAGCAGCCGACGGTTCCCGTCGTATGCCAGTACTTGTAATGCGAAGGCATGACGGCTTCGCCGATGCGCGTGGACACTTCGTAGCCCACGATCACCCCGCGCAGGAATGTTTCGCCACTTACGCCGGTCGCCTGGGCTGCGGCGAGCGCTGCCGAGATGGTCGGGCTGCCCGGGTGATAGCCGGCGTCGCGATAGATGTCGTCGAACTCCACCGAGTGCGACGCGGCGCCGTTGATGAGCGCAGCTGCGCGCAGCGTCGCGCGCCGGCCGTTCGCAAGCCGGGCCCGGCCGCGATCGAGGTCCTCGGCCAGCGCCTGCTCGAGCAGTGTGGCGGGCGCGACGCGGCTGCCTGGCAGCAGCGCCGCATACCAGTCGATCACCGCTCGCTTGGCGTGATGTATCACGTCCGCGGATAGCTTCGACGTCTGTTCCTTCACCGCGTAATCAGCAATCTGCTCGAGCAGCATCATGTCTCTCCTGCTATCTGGAAATCCGGAGCGGACCGGTCGGTCGATCTGCCCTTCTCACGATTTCTTTTTCGCCTGACGAACTTCTCGGACGATGAGTCCGTCCACGGCCACCACGCCCTCGCCTTCGGCCTTGACGAGCAGGGGATTGACTTCGGCTTCCGCAATACCGGAAACGTGCGTGAGTTGCGAAAATGCGCTTACGGTTCGCGCGAGCGCGTTGCAATCTCCCATCGGCAGACCTCGGTAGCCGCGAATCACGGCGAGCCCCTTCACCTCCTGAATCATCGCATGCGCGTCGGCATCCGTGACGGGCGCGAGACGCACTGCGAAATCCTTGTAGATCTCCGCGAGCACGCCGCCGATGCCCAGCACGACGACCGGTCCGACCTGCGGATCGCGTTTGAAGCCGAGGATCAGTTCGGCGAGTCCTTTCTCCATGCGCTGCACGAGAATGCCTTCGATCCTCGCGTCGGGGTAGCGGCTGCGCGAGCGCTCGAGAATGTCGAGGGCGGCATTGCGCAGTGCTGCGTCACTCGTGATGTTCAGAACGACGCCGCCGGCATCGGTCTTGTGGAGGATGTCGGCCGACAGGACTTTCGCGACGACCGGAAAGGGCACTCGCGATTGCTGGTCCGCGGTGGCTATGATTTCGCTCTCGGCAATCGGTACTCCGAGCGCTTCGAACACTTTGCACGACGCGTACTCGTCCAGTTGTTCGCCGGCCTGCGACAGTGCCTTCGACGCCGCAGCGACACGTTCTTTCGCGATCGGGCGGCTGCTCGATGGGCGGCGCCCAGTCGCGCCATGCGCGTATCGCATCGGCGCACGACTCCGGCGTGCGAAACCCCGCGATACCCGCATCCATGAGGAGCTTCAACGAGGCTTCCGCGTGCGGCGCGGCGAACGACGCGAGCGGCTTGCCGTGGCGTTCGGCCTCGATCAGCGGTTCGATCGCGACCTCCGGCTGAAACTGTGCCGAACTGCCCGCGACTGCCAGCACGAGATCGCAGTGGTCTGAAGCGAGCAGCGTGTTCAGCACCGCGCTGTAGATTTCCTTGCGTGCACCCGCGAGCGTGAGATCGGTCAGCCGCGCGCGGCTGATGCGGATGTTCTGTGCCGCGAGCGACGAGATCACCTCGTCCGTCGGACCCACCACCTCGACGCCGAGCGTGCCGAGGCGGTCCACCACGCTCGCCGCGCCGCCGCCGGTCGTGGTCATCACGGCGACGCGATGGCGCTTCGCCGGCTTCTGGTCGCGCAGCAATGCCGGCAGCTCGAACAGATTCTCGAGCGTGTCCACGCGAACGATGGAATGCGCCCGGAAAAACGCATCGGCCATCTCGTCCGAGCCCGCCATCGCGCCCGTGTGCGAAGCGGCGAGATCCTGTCCGACTTCGGAGCGGCCGAGCTTGTAGACGATGATCTGCTTGTGCGCTGCGTACGCGCGTCGCGCGGCGTGCGCGAGCTTGTCGGGATCGCGCAGTGTTTCCATGAAGAGAAGGATCGTTTGCGTGTGCGGATCGTCCACCAGCAGATCGGCGAATTCGCCGACGCTCAGGTCCGACTCGTTGCCGACGGAGATCAGCTTGGAAAATCCGACGCCGCGGCCGAGTCCGCGCGACATGAGCCCGCCGAGCATGCTGCCGCTTTGCGACACGATGGCGAGCGGGCCGACTTTGATCGTCTCCATTTCGAGCACCGCGTTCACGGAGAGCGCGCAGCCGGGTTCGGTGCTGACGAGGCCGATGCAGTTCGGCCCGATCACGCGCACGCCACCGGCGCGAGCGATCTCGAGGATGCGCTCCTGCGCACGCCGGCCTTCCGGTCCCGTTTCGGCGAAGCCGTCACTGTAGATGGTCGCGACAGGAATGCCTCGCGCGGCGCACTGCTCGATCGCCGCCTGCACCGCCTTGGCGGGCACCATCACGAAGGCGTGATCGACCGGCTCCGGAATGGAGGCCACATCGGGATACGCTTTTTCGCCGAAGATTTCGTCGCGGCCGGGATTCACCGGAACGATGCGGCCGCCGTAACCGTGCTTGCGCAGGTACCGCTGCGGGCGTGACGTGTTCTTGCTCGCATCGCCGGAAGCGCCTACGAGCGCAATCGCCCGCGGCTCGAACAACGCCTGAAAAAGCTCTCGACCTGTTACGGGCTGTCTCATGATCCGAAAACGTGAAGGCGTGAATGCGTGAATGAGTGGCGGGTGAACCCCGTTACCCGTCACGCCTCACACACTGGAGGCCCTGGGCGGCCGCTGCGGGAAGCTGCGTTCGAACACGCTTTCGGCGATGCGGTTCTTGAGGATCTCGATCGAGCCCCCGGCAATCATCCAGCCCCGGCACTTGCGGAAACACCATTCGATCAGCGTGTCCTCCGTGTAGCCCATGCCGCCCATGACCTGCATGGCCTCGGACGCGATCTCGAAGCCGGCCTGATTGCAGAACACTTTCGCGATGGCCGTATCTTCGGCGGAAGGCATGCCGCGATCGGCGTTCACCGCTGCGCGATACAGGAGCAGTTGTCCCGCGTCGAGCTTGACTTTCATGTCAGCGAACTTCCACTGCAGACCCTGAAACTCGGCAAGCGCGCGGCCGAACTGCTTGCGCTGCAGTGCCCACTGGCGCGCGGTCTCATAGCAATAGCGGCCGAGCGCGAGCGAACGTGCCGTGTTGCCGATGCGCTCCACATTGAAGCCCGCGATCTGCTTCTTGAAACCGCCTTCGCGCAGGAGCACGTTCTCGGGCGGCACGTAGACATTGTCGAACCACGTGGTCACCCATTCTTCGCCGTTCAGAAAGGCAGAAGGCTTGCCCTGCTTCACACCGTCGGCCTCGAGCGGGATGAGCACGGACCCGATGCCGTCCACGCCCGGACCGTAGCGCACGTAGACGACCATCACGTCGGCGTAGGGCGCGTGCGTCGTGAAGACTTTCTCACCGGTTACGCGGAAGCCTTCGCCGTCCGCTGTCGCCGTGGTTCTGAGATCGGTCACGGCCGAGCCTGCTTCCGGCTCGGTCATTCCGACACAGATCACGCCTTCGCCGGAGAGCAGCCGCTTCAGATAGCGCTTCTTCTGATCCTCGGTGCCGTACTCCGCAAGGACGCGTATCGCGCCGAAGTTGCCCGCCTGCACGACATCGGCGCTGCGCGGACACACCTGCGCGATCGTTTCGATCGCGATGACCGCATCCATGAGCGTGCCGCCCTGACCGCCATCCTTTTCCGGGATCGTGATGCCGAGAAGCCCCTGCTCCGCGATCAGCTTCGCCGCATCCCATGGATGCTCGGGCGCGTGGGCCCGCGCGAGTGCGCCGTCACGCAGGTGGCGCTCGGCGAATCCACGAACGGCATCGCGGAAGGTTTGCTGCTCGCCAGTAAGCTCGAAGTTCATTGCCACGATTCTACGGTGAGCGGGGGCCGCTGGGACAGCGTGTCCGCCGCGAAGTGACATTCAGACGCCCGTTAGAACTCTCGTCCAATCCTGCGAGGCCTGGTGAGTCGGAATGAAACTTGCGCCGTCAGGCGCGCACCAACGTCCGTAGACTGCGCATACTCGACACATCCTCCAGCGTCCACACCGTATCGCACAGCAGTCGCGCGCGTTTCTTGCCGAGTATCGGCGACATGAGGTGGAAGCACTTCTCGTCCACTTCGGCGCGTGTCATCGGATTGTCGGCGGTTCCGCGCACCGCCTTGACGTGTGTGCGCAGCGTGCGCCCGCTCTTCAATGTGAGCTCGAGAATGCCCTGCCGCGACGGCATGGCTTTCGTCAATGCGTCGTCGCCATAGAGCTCGATGCGGCTGCGCACGTCCAGCACTTTCCTGTCCTTCATCCGCTTCTCGTCATGCGCCGATTCGAATGTCACGATGCCGTCGATCAGCATGACGGCACACATGTGCTGAAGACAGATGTCCGGCATGTCGCGATTGTTGACGGTATTCGCGCCCTGATGCGCCACGCGGACCACGAGCTTCTTCACGTCATCGGCCTTGACGTTGTTCGTGCGCATGAGGTCGAGCAGCCCATCCAGCGGCGCCTGGATCGGCGAGCCCACGGACCAGCGCTTGATGTTCGTGTTCATGACCTCGAACGTGGTGCCGAGATCCTGGATCAGGCGTTCGGGCTCGGGCGCTTTGCCGATGCGGCGGGTTTCGTCGTACGCGACGAAGAAGTTTCGTTCTCCCGAAAACACGTCTTCGACGCCGGTGAAGCCATGAGCCACCATCGCCGCTGCGGCGGTTCCATTGCGTGCGGGCATGCCGCCGAAATCGAATGCCTTTTCGATGTGCTCGGCATCGCGCATCCAGCACGAGACGCCGGACGCCTGCTGTGCCGTGTACGACAGCAGGTGGCGCACCTGGTCGTACTTGAGACCGGCGAGCGAGCCCGCAGCGACGGCCGCGCCGAACATCGGCCCGAAGCTGTGCGTCGAATGCCCCGCCTCGCGGAAATCGTATGCGTGCAACGCCATCGTCGTGCGGCAGCCGACGTCGTAGCCGAGGGCCACTGCGCGCAGGAAGGCGTTGCCATTGCCCTGCTCTCGTTCCGACATCGCGAGCGCGGCCGGTACGATGCCGCACCCCGGATGCGTAAGAGACGGCGCATGCGAGTCGTCGGTCTCGTCGGCGTGCGCGAGCATCCCGTTTGCATGTGCGGCATTGATGGCGCTCGTCACGATGCGCGAGCCAATCACCGTGGCTTCCGCGGTTCCGCCCTGGGTCTTGATGAAGGAGATCGCCTTTTCGCCCGGCGGAAGCCGCGAGCCGGACACCATTGCGGCGAGCGTGTCGAGCACGTGGTGCTTGGTCTTTTCCGCGACCGGTTTGGGCAACGGTTTCTTGCCGGCGCGTGAGACGTAGGTGGCAAGCTCGTGCATCACTGGAGAAATCCCAATCGCTTTGTTCATAAATCCTCGGCCTCTTCAAATGACGAGCGGGTGCGCCGTTCACTCCGACTGCAGCGCGGACTGGTCGCGCCCGCGTCGTTCGCGCGGATGACGGACCGGTGCAGCGCACGAACACGTACTTCCACCCTGCGCGCCACCCCGACGTCATGCGACTCGGCAACTCGAAAACGTGCACGTCTAGTCGGATTCTGGCGTATAGTCAACGGTTTTTGTCGATTGCCAGCGACGACTCACAATGCGCAGTAATCGAGGCGGCATCGTGAAGAAACCGGTGGTCGGTATCGCCATGGGCAGCCGCAGTGACTGGGACGTCATGCGTCATGCTGCCCAGCAACTCGATGATTTCGGTGTCCCCTTCGAAGCGCGAATCGTGTCTGCGCACCGTACACCGGACCTGCTCTATGAATACGCACAGGCGGCGTCCTCCCGCGGATTGCGCTGCATTATCGCAGGTGCGGGCGGGTCTGCTCATCTGCCCGGCATGCTCGCTGCAAAGACGACGGTGCCGGTGCTTGGCGTACCGGTTCCGACGCGTCATCTGAAAGGTCTGGAGTCGTTGCTTTCGATCGTGCAGATGCCGCGCGGCATTCCCGTCGCGACGTTTGCGATCGGTGAAGCGGGTGCCGCCAACGCGGCGCTCTTCGCCATTGCGCTGCTTGCGAATGAAGATGACCGGCTCGCTAAACGGCTTGCCGCTTTCCGGCGGAAGCAGACGCGCGACGTGCGCGCGATGAAACTCCCCCGATGATTGCACCCGGCGCGATGCTGGGCATGCTCGGCGGCGGGCAGCTCGGCCGAATGTTCACGCTGGCGGCACATGCGATGGGCTACCGTGTGACGGTGCTCGACCCGGACCGGCTGTCGCCCGCAGGTGCGATAGCCGATGTCCATCTGCGAGCCGCTTATCAGGACCGCGAAGCACTGCAACAGCTCGCGGACACCTGTGCCGCGGTGACGACCGAGTTCGAGAATGTGCCTTCGGACAGCCTGCGCTGGCTCGCGGCGCACTGCACGGTGCGGCCCTCGGGCGATAGCGTGGCGATTGCGCAGGATCGGATCCGCGAGAAGCGATTTCTGGTGCAGAGCGGATTGCGAGTCGCGCCGTTTCTCGAGATTGCCACCGCGGAGGACTGCGACAGCGCCGACGCCGCATTCTTTCCGGGTGTACTGAAGCGTGCGCGCTTCGGTTACGACGGCAAGGGTCAGGCCCGTGTCGCAAGCCGCGGCGAAATGCGCGCGGCCTTTCGCGATCTCGGAGGTGAGCCATGCGTTCTGGAGAAGCTCGTCACGCTCGAGCGCGAACTGAGCGTCATCGCGGCGCGGGGGGTGGATCGCGAGACCGCGATTTTTCCCGTCGCGGAGAACAGTCATCGGAACGGCATTCTCGACGTGACGCTCGTTCCGGCGCGGGTGAGCGCCGAGCTTGCCGATCGCGCTGCGGAGTGGGCACGCACCATCGCAAGCGCGCTCGACTACTTCGGCGTGTTCGCGGTCGAGTTCTTCGTCTCGAGCGATGGCGAGCTGCTGGTGAACGAGATTGCGCCGCGTCCGCACAATAGCGGTCATTACACGATCGACGCCTGCGTCACCTCCCAGTTCGAGCAGCAAGTGCGCTCGCTCTGTGGCGCTCCGCTCGGCGACACAACGCTCCTTTCCGCGGCCGCCATGGTCAATATGCTGGGCGATCTTTGGCAGAATGGAGAACCGGACTGGGAACGCGTTCTCACCTGCGGAACTGCAAAGCTGCACCTTTACGGCAAACACGAAGCGCGCCCCGGGCGCAAGATGGGCCACTACACCGTGCTCGCGGGCAACGTCGAGGACGCACTCGAGCGTGCGTCCGCCATTCGTTCTCGCCTGTCAGCCCACTTCGAGCTGCGCTGACGCGTTCACGGCCACGCCATTTTCCGACTGAAAAACGAATGTAGTAGCGAGTGCATCATGAATGCTCCAGTCCTCGAAACGAATCTCACGAGCCTGCCGTTTGTCCATCGCGGCAAAGTGCGCGACCTCTATGCCGTGGGCGAAGATAACCTGCTGGTCGTGCAGAGCGACCGGCTGAGCGCGTTCGATGTCGTGCTGCCGGACCCGATTCCAGGCAAGGGCGAGGTCCTGACCGAGCTCTCCTTCTTCTGGTTCCGAAAGCTGGGGCACGTCATTCCGAATCACCTGACCGGCATTGCACCCGAGTCGGTGGTCGCCCCTGCCGATCGTGACCAGGTCGCACGGCGTTCGATGGTCGTGCGCAAGTTGAAGCCACTGCTGGTCGAAGCCGTCGTGCGCGGCTACATCATCGGCTCAGGGTGGAACGACTACCAGCGGACGGGCGCGATCTGCGGTATTCCGCTTCCGGCCGGCCTGCAACAGGCGCAGAAGCTGCCGCACCCGATCTTCACGCCGGCATCGAAAGCCCCGGCCGGCCAGCACGACGAGAACATCGATTTCGAGACGACCGTTCGCACCCTGGGCGACCGCGCGCTCGCGGAGCGGGTGCGCGAGGTCTCGATCCGCCTGTACAGCGAAGCCGCCGAATATGCAGCCCGGCGCGGCATCATCATCGCGGACACCAAGTTCGAGTTCGGCACCGACGAGCGCGGCGAGCTCGTGCTGATCGACGAGGCGCTCACGCCCGACTCATCCCGATTCTGGCCGGCCGCCGAATACCGCACCGGCGTGAGCCCGCCGAGCTTCGACAAACAGTTCGTGCGCGACTGGCTCGAAACCCAACCGTGGAACAAGAAACCACCGGCGCCGCGCCTGCCCGCAGATGTCATCGAGCAGACGTCCGCAAAATATCGCGAGGCGCTGCGGCTGCTCACTGAGTGAGAGTGGACAGTGATGAGTGACGAGAACCGATTTGCGAGCTGACCGTTTTTTCAGGTTGAGATGCGGACCGGAATGTCTAAGCATCAGCTCGATGTGGGTCAGGCTTCGCCATTCATGACCGCGATGCTGGTCCGTGACTCGTCACTCGTCACCCCTCATCCGTCATGTCGCCCGAAGCACTAGCACGAGCGGCAGAAGTCCTGCGCTCGGGCGGCCTCGTCGCTTTCCCGACGGAAACCGTATATGGGTTGGGCGCGGACGCTTCGAATACAGATGCGATCAAGAAGATCTATGCCGCGAAGGGCCGTCCACGCAATCACCCGCTCATCGTGCACCTCGGCTCGGCGTCGCAGGTTTCCGATTGGGCCATCGACGTACCCGTCGCGGCGGCGCGTCTCGGGCAGCGCTTCTGGCCGGGGCCGCTGACGCTCATCTTCAAGCGGGCGCTTCACGTGAACGACCTCGTTACCGGTGGCCAGGACACGATCGCGCTGCGCGTGCCTTCTCATCCCGTCGCGCAGGCATTGCTCGCATCGTTTGGCCGCGGCATCGCGGCGCCATCGGCGAATCGCTATGGGCGCGTGTCCGCCACCAGGGCGGAGCACGTGCGCACTGAATTCGGGAGCGCCGTCGATTGCGTGCTGGACGGCGGCGCGTGCGACCTCGGCATCGAATCGACGATCGTCGATGTGTCGGGCACGCAGCCCGCTTTGCTGCGGCCGGGCTCGATCTCCGCGCGCGAGCTCGAAGCGGTGCTCGGCATGCCGCTCGGCGCACCGGGTTCGCAGTCTCCGCGTGCACCGGGGACGCTTCCGAAGCACTACGCCCCGCGCACGCCGCTCATGCTGATCGAAGCAGATCTGCTGCTCGAGCTCGCAGGCAGCATGGCGCGGCAGAACCAGCGCGTAGCGGTGCTCGCCCGAAGCGCCCGGCGCCCGGTCGCGGGCGACATCACATGGATTGCGGCGCCGGCCGACGCGCGAGGCTACGCGCACGAGCTGTACTCGAACCTGCGCACTCTCGATGCGGCAGGTTGCGCGGCGATCCTGGTCGAACAACCGCCGCTCGCGACCGAGTGGGCTGCGATCCAGGACCGGCTCATGCGCGCCGCCGCCGGTTCAGCCGTTCCGGACGCAACGTAGCCGCATCAAAAAGAAAACCCCGCCGGAGCGGGGTTCTCATTGCAGTGAGACGCCGTAATCAGTCTACGATCTGCTCTCTTCGCTTCTTGATCATCGGCAGACCCATCGCCACTATGATGAGTATTGTGGCGATCATGAAACCGCAGCTGATCGGCCGCGTGAAAAACACAGTTGCATCGCCGCGGGAAATGAGCAGTGCCCGTCTCAGGTTTTCCTCCATCAGCGGACCCAGCACGAAACCGAGCAGCAGCGGTGCAGCCGGGCACTCCAGCCTCAGCCAGAAGAACCCCAGGACGCCGAAGATCGCGGTGAGGTAGATCTCGAACGAGCTGTTGTTGATGCTGTAGATCCCGATGCACGAAAACGCCATGATCGCGGGGAACAGGATGCGATACGGCACTTTCAGCAGACTGACCCAAAGCCCGATCATCGGCAGGTTGAGCAGCACGAGCATCGCATTGCCGATCCACATGCTGGCGATCAGGCCCCAGAAGAGATCGGGTTTCTGCGTCATGACCTGCGGCCCGGGTGCGATGCCCTGGATCGTCAGCGCGCCGAGCATGAGGGCCATCACCGCACTCGCCGGAATGCCCAGTGTCAGCGTCGGGATGAACTTGCACTGCGCGTCGGCGTTGTTGGCGGATTCCGGAGAGGCGACACCTTCGATCGCGCCTTTGCCGAACATCTCGGGATGTTTCGACACTTTCTTCTCGACCATGTAGGCGGAGAACGAGGCGATCGCCGGACCCGTGCCAGGCAGGACGCCGAAGAATGCGCCGATGCACGTGCCCCGGACGATCGGGAAGAACGAGATCTTGAGGTCCTCCCACGTCGGCCATAGATTCTTGACCTTCGAGGTGAAGACCTGTCGCTCTTCCTTGTCGCCGAGGTTGCTGATGATCTCGCCCATCGCGAACACGCCGACCGCGACCACGACGAAACCGATGCCGTCAGTCAACTCCGGATAACCGAAACTGTAACGCGCCATCCCGGAGTTCACGTCCGTGCCCACAACGCCGAGCAGCAGCCCGAGGGCAGTCATCGCCAGCGATTTCGCCATGTCGCCATGCGCGAGCACGGCTGCGGTGACGAGACCCATCAGCATGAGCGAGAAATACTCGGGCGCGCCGAACTTCAGCGCCATCTCCGCGAGCGGAGGTCCGAACAGCGCGATCAGCATCGTGCACACCGTGCCCGCGAAGAACGAGCCGATGGCCGCGATGCCGAGCGCGGGTCCGGCTCGTCCCTGTCGCGCCATCTGATAGCCGTCGAAGCAGGTGACCACCGCCGACGTTTCGCCCGGCAGATTCACCAGGATGGCCGTCGTCGATCCACCGTATTGCGCGCCGTAATAGATGCCGGCCAGCATGATGAGCGCCGAGGTCGGCGACACGTTGAAGGTGATCGGCAGCAGCATGGCGATCGTCGCGAGCGGCCCGATGCCCGGCAACACGCCGATGAGCGTTCCGAGGAAGCACCCGACGAAACAGAACCACAGGTTCTGCAGCGTGAGCGCGACGCTGAAGCCCAGAATCAGGTTATGAAATAGTTCCATGGCTTACATCCCCGATAAGGAAAAGAGCGGATACGGCAGGCCGAGACCGTAGATGAACAGTCCGACAGAGCCGATCGTAAGCACCACGGCGCTGATCAGTACTTCCATGAACTTGAACTCGTTACTTGCGGCAGCCGACGCGAAGACGAGCACGACGAGCGCGGGAATGAAGCCGCCATGCTCCATCAGAATGCCGAAGAGCACAGCGGCGAGCGGGAGGACGATCAGCGCGCGGATCGACCAGTTGCCTTTCACCGGATCGGATTTCATGATGCCGAGCACGAGCTCGTAAATCCCGAAGAGGATCATGATGCCGCTCAGCACGATCGGGAAATAGCCTGGACCCATGCGCAGCGCGCTTCCGATCGGGTAGTCCTGAGCCATCCAGATCGCGACAGCGCCGATAGCCAGAAACATGAGGCCGGCAAGGAACCGCTTGTTGTTCCCCAGCTCGTTTGCCGGCGTCATGCGAGCCTCCATGGGTAGAGCAGGTTCACCGTTAGCTTATGCATCGCCTCCTCCAGGAAGATGGTTTATTGAGATTAGCCGCGTAGGCACCCGGATCATAGGTTTGGCCGGAACGCGTCAGCCATTAGGAGAAACCCTAATCGGCGTACGAATACGTGAAGCGACAAGCATCAGCGCGCGCCCCGCGCGGGGGCCTAGGCGGTTGTCGTCTTGACGCTCAGGGTCGCGCGCACGAGCTCCGCGACGCTGCTCACGTCCATCTTCTCCATCGCGCGGGCGCGGTGTGCCTCAACCGTCTTGATACTGATGCCCAGGGCGTCTGCGATCTGCTTGTTTTTGCGGCCGTGCACAACGAGATCCATGACCTCGCGCTCGCGTTGAGTCAGAGTGGCGAGGCGTGCTGCGGCGCACAAACGCTGCGCGTGCTCGGTTGCTGGCACCGACTGGCGCGACGCCTCGTCGATCAAGCGGAGGAGCTGTTCGTCCTTGAACGGCTTTTCGAGAAAATGGAACGCGCCGTTCTTCACCGCTTCCACTGCCATCGGCACGTCGCCGTGGCCGGTGACGAAGATGATCGGGAGGGTCGCAGCCCGGCGCATGAGCTCCTGCTGCAGCTCGAGTCCGCTCGCGCCGGGCATCCTCACGTCGAGCACCAGACAACCCGCCATTCCGGGACGGTATGCGAGCAGGAAACGCTCTGCCGTCGAATGTGCGGAGACCTTGTAACCGGCCGATTCGAGCAGCCAGCGCAGCGAATCGCGCAGCGCATCGTCGTCGTCGACGACGTAAACAACAGGTGGTTTTCCGCAGGCGTTCACGCGTACACCGATTTGAGAGAGAAGTGGAAGGTTACTCCGCGATCGCTGTTGCGGCTCACCCATACGTGGCCGCCGTGCGCTTCGACGATCGAGCGGCAGATGTGAAGCCCGAGGCCGGTGCCCTGCGGCTTCGTGGAAAAGAAAGGTGTGAAGAGATTCTGCTCGAGCGTGGCATCGATGCCCGACCCGCGGTCGGCCACTTCGAGCACGACGCTGTCATCGGGACCGACCCTGGAGCGAATCGTAATGCGACGGTCCTCCGAGGCCTGGTCGTGCACGGCCTCCAGTCCGTTTCGCGCGAGATTGAGCACGACCTGCTCCATGAGCGGCCCATCCGCCTGCACGTAGGGCACGGCTTCCGAGAGCTCGAGCTTCACGGTGGCGCCGTGTTCGCGCGCTTCCATCGAGACCATCGGCGACACGCCGCGCACGATCTCGTTGATGTCGCACGGCACGAGATTCGGCGTACGGCGCGCGACGAATGCTCTCACCCGCTGAATGACGCGACTCGCGCGCTCGGCCTGTGCCGCTCCTTTTTCCATCGCTTCGAGAAGCTCCGCCTGATCCCAGTTGCCCGATCGGAGCCGGCGCACGCAGCCCATGGAGTAGTTGGTGATCGCGGCGAGCGGCTGATTCAGTTCGTGCGCGAGGGTCGTCGCCATCTCACCGACGGTCACGAGGCGCGCGGTGATCTGCATCTTCTCCTGCTGCTGGCGCAGCAGCGCCTCCGCGCGGCGCCGTTCGCTGATGTCGGTCGCGAGCTGGAGTCGGACCGTGCGCCCGTCCACCCAGCGCATCGGACGCGAATGGACGAGATACCAGCGCCCGCGCTTGGGATCGTGGAACTCGCCGCGATGGGCGGCCGGCACCGAGGGCAGTTCGCTTCCCGCTGGAAACGTTTTCGTGAACTGCTCGTTTGCGTAGAGCACGTCGCCCGTCTTCGCGTCGGACACATAGACCGCCGCGTCGAGCCCCTCGAGCACGGTCGCGAACCGCTCGTCGGCGTTGCTGAGCGCCAGACGCAATCTGCGGATGACGAGCGCGAACAGAAGGAACATCGCGAACTGGATCAGCCCGTCCCAGAGATAGAGCTGCGGCTGCGGATGAAGCTGGTGCACGTAGACGACCGAGATGAACCAGGCCACCATCGAGACCGCCGACATTCCCAGCGCGGAATTGAAGCCGAGCGACCACGCGGCGAGGAAGATCGGCGCGAGGTACAGCAGGGTCATGCTGACTTCGTAATCGGTCAGATAGTCCGTCGTGCCGATCGCGCACACGAGCGCGATGCAGACGGCGAGCACCTGGCCGCGCGAGAGCCGCGCGAGCGCCTCGGTGAGCTCGCTCAGCGAGAGCTTAATTTCCCGCGAAGCGCGGCTTGCGTTTACCGATGAAAGCGTCGAGGCCTTCACGGAAATCCTCCGTATCGAAACAGGCGAACGCTTCTTCCCACTCTTCGGGAGAGACGTTCGCGCGCGTAGTGAGACGCTCGATGAACTGCTTGTGCCAGCGCGCGACCAGAGGCGCACCGGCGGCGATGCGCTCGGCGGTCGCGAACGCTTCGCGCTCGACCTCTGCATCCGGCACGACCCGATTCACCAATCCTTTACCGCAGGCTTCCGCTGCATCGAAGATCCGACCTTCCAGCAGAAGCTCGAGCGTCACCGCGCGGCCTGCTACCGCGAGGACGCCCTGCAACTCGCCGAAGCCCATGGTAAGCCCCAGGCGATTGACCGGCACGCCGAACCGGCTCGACGTGCCGCAGATGCGAATGTCGCACATCGCGGCGATCTCGAGGCCGCCGCCGATGCACGCGCCCTGGATCAGCGCGACGGTGGGATGGCGGCAGCGCGCTACCGCCTGCATGGTGTCGTCGATCATCGCCCCGTACGTTTTCGCCTGCGCGCTGTTCGCACGTGCGGTTCCGAATTCCGAGATGTCGGCGCCGGCGGCAAAGCTCTGGTCGCCCGCGCCGCGCAGGACAACCGCGCGCAGGGTGTCGTCGCGGTCGAGCTCGCGCAAGACCGCGCCGAGACGTGCCCACATGGCAATGGTGAGCGCGTTCAGCCGCGCCGGGTTGTTGAGCACCACGACGGCGATGCTGTCGCGTCTCGTCGTGAGAATCGGCTCGCTGGAAGCGGTTTCGGGCAAGGGCACAGAGACTGATGTGACGGCGCTTTATGGCGGCGTCCGGGATGCGGATTTTACCGGGAGGACGGGGCGCGTGTGATGTCCGGGAAACCACGTCGCCTGCCGCGATTCGGCCGCCATCACTCCGAAGTGGCATGCCGGCCTCGCCGCGTGCGCACGCTGCGCCAGCCGAGCGAGAGCAGCGGCCAGAACAGCATGAGCAGCGCGAGGGCGGTGATCGTGGCGACCAGCGCGTTCGACCAGAAAATGGCGAAGCTGCCCCTGGAGCCGAGCATCGTCTGCCGGAACGCGTTCTCGGCACGGTCGCCGAGCACGAGGGAGAGCACGAGCGGGGCGAGCGGGTAGCGCAGCTTCTTCAGCACGTAGCCCGCGGCGCCGAATGCGACCATGAACCACACGTCCAGCATCGCGCTGTGGACGGTGTAGGCGCCGACCGCGCAGAGGGCGATGATCATGGGCGCGATGATCGAGAACGGGATGCGCAGTATCGCCGCGAACAGCGGCACCGTCGTGAGCACGATCACGAGGCCCGCCACGTTCGACAGGTACATGCTCGCGATGAGACCCCACACGAAGTCCTTCTGCTCGACGAACAGCAGCGGCCCTGGCTGAAGACCCCACACCATGAGTCCGCCGAGCAGCACCGCGGCAGTCGCCGAACCGGGAATGCCGAGCGCGAGCATGGGCAGGAGCGCGCTCGTGCCGGCCGCATGTGCTGCCGTCTCCGGCGCGAGCACGCCCTCGAGTTGCCCGCTGCCGAACTTCTCACCGTCACGGGAAAATCGTTTCGCCGTGCCATAACCCATGAAGGACGCGGCCGTCGCACCGCCGGGCGTGATTCCCAGCCAGCAGCCGATGATCGAGCTGCGGATGAGGCTCAGCCAGTAACGCGGGAGTTTTGCCCACGTATCCAGCACGACCCGCGCATTCATGTTGGCCTGCTTGCCGCTGAACGCGAGGCCTTCTTCCATCGTCAGCAGGATCTCGCCCACGCCGAAGAGGCCGATCACCGCCACCAGGAAATCGACGCCGCGCAGCAGTTCGGACCAGCCGAAGGTCATCCGCAGATCGCCGCTGACGGTGTCCATGCCGATCGCCGCCAGGCCGAAGCCGAGCATCATCGAGATGATCGTCTTGAACGGGTGGTCGCCGGTGCCGACGAAGCTGCAGAACGTCAGCAGGTACACGGCGAAGAATTCCGGCGGGCCGAACTTCAGCGCGAACTTCGCGACCAGCGGGGCGAGGAACGTGATCAGCAGAATGGCGAAGAACGCGCCGAAAAACGAGCCCGTGAACGCGGTGGTGAGTGCTTCGCCCGCGCGCCCCTGCTGCGCCAGCGGATAGCCGTCGAACGTGGTCGCAACCGAATGCGATTCGCCGGGGATGTTGAAGAGAATCGACGTGATCGCGCCCGCGAACAGCGTGCCCCAGTAGATGCAGGACAGCATGATGATGGCGGAGGTCGGCTGCATCGTGAACGTGAGCGGCAGCAGGATCGCCACACCGTTCGGACCGCCGAGGCCGGGCAGGACGCCGATCACGATGCCCAGCACCACGCCGATCGCCATCATCCCGATGTTGTACCAGGAGAGCGCGACCGAGAAACCGTGCAGGAGCGAGCTCAGGTCATCCATGGCGCGCGACCAAAGGAAAGGAGGTTGAGGAGGAAGGCCTTCCTTAGAACCGCCACGTATCGGTGAGCGGGGGCTGCGGAGCAGCGGGGTCCCCGCGAGCGTAGGATTCCCTGGTCAGTCAGTATTTCCATCAAGATGTACGAGGACTCGACCAGAACGTTTGCCGAAGGCAAGCGCCGCCGCCCTAGTAGCCGAAGAGCGCTTCCAGCGGCCCTTTCGGCAGGGGCACGAGGAACTCGATTTCGAACAGCCAGAACAGGATCGCAGTGAAGCCGATGCTGATCGCGGCGGTTTTCAGCCAGCTGTAACGGTCCATGACGCGCATGAACACCGCGATGAACACGGCCGAGGCGACGTAAATGCCGATAAATTGGATGGCTGCGACGTACACGAGCGTCGGAACGAACACGTAAAGGACCGGCTTCAGCTTCGCATACGTGACGAAAACGGCATTGCGCCGTTTGCCGCCGAGTAAAACCTGAAACAGCACGGCGACGCTGGCAATGCAGATGATCGCGCCGATCCGAAACGGGAAGTAACCGGACTGCGGACCTTCGCGTCCCCAACCCGCGCCCAGCTGATAATTGTCGAACATCATGCCGAGGCCGATCGCGAACATGAAGATCGCGACCACGATCTCGACGATGCGCTCAGAGATACCGGCGCGCTGCATAGGTTGCATCACATCCGGAACAGGTCGAGCTGTTCAGCGAGAGACGGACGCGCCGGTCCGGCTGCATGCCTACTTCGCGAAACCGGCCTCCTTCATGAGCGCCCGGTGGTATGCATCGTCCTTTTCCAGGAACTTCGTGAAATCGGCTCCCGTGAGGAAGTCTTCCTTCAGCGCGTTGCGTTCCACGTACTCCTTCCACTCCGGCGTGCCGACGACCTTTTTCATCAGATCGGTATAGAACGCCGACTGCTCCTTTGTCGTTCCCGGCGGCAGGAAGAATGCGCGCAGCATCTGATACTCGACTTTCACGCCTTCGCTCGCGCACGTCGGGATGTCCGCCCACGATTGATCGGCCGTGATCTTCGTTTTGTACACCATGCGCTGAGCCGAAAACACGCAGAGCGCGCGCACCTGTCCCGCCCGCCACTGGGCGATGTTCTCGCTCGGATTGTTCACGTTCGAATCGATGTGTTTCCCGACGAGCTGCGTGGCGGCTTCGCCGCCGCTCTTGTACGGAATGTAGGTGAACTTCGCACCGTAAACCTTCTCCAGTGCGAACGTGATGAGATGATCTTCGCGCTTGGAGCCGGTGCCGCCCATCTTGAACGTGTCCGGCGGCGCTGCTTTCACCGCATCCAGAAACTGCTTCGCGGTTTTATAGGGCGTTTCGGCGTTCACCCATAGCAGGAACTCGTCGAGGGCAACCATCGCGACCGGATTGAGCTTCCGCCAGTCGAAGGGCAGGTTCGTGGACGCCGGCAACGTATAGATCAACGAGAATGCGACCATGATCTTGTGAGCGTTGCCTTTGGAATCGAGCGTGTCCATGGCGCCCTCCGCTCCGCTCGCGCCGCCCTTGATCTGTATGATCATCGGCTGCTTCATGAGCTGGTGCTTGGAGACGATGCTGCTGATGAGGCGCGCCATCTGATCGGACGCGCCGCCGGCGCCCGCCGGGACGATCATCTCGACCGGTTTGCTCGGTTCCCATGCGGCGCCATGCGCCGCTCCTGAACACGCCAGCAAGCCCGCAGCCGCGAGCGCGGCGAATGCACGGGCGTCAGAAGCCTTGCGAGTCATTCCTCATCTCCTCCGGTTTTGCTGAGTCGGTTCTTATTCAGGCAGCATCGCGCCGCGCCGATGCCTGAGCCGACGCTGCCATTTCGGTGAGGTAGCTCATCGCCGCGGCGACGCCGCCCTTCTTATGGGGCACGCCTGCGATCTCGATCCCCATTTCGACGCCGGCCAACGTACCGAGCAGCGTCAGATCGTTGAAGTCGCCGAGATGGCCGATGCGAAAGACCTTGTCGGTCACCTTGCCGAGCCCGCTGCCCAACGACATATTGAAGTGGTCGAGCACCGCTTTACGGAAGGCGATCTCGCTGTGGCCGGGCGGCATGAGCACCGCCGTCAGCGAGCTCGAGTATTCGGCCGGATTCAGGCACAGGATCTCGAGCCCCCAGGCGCGCACGGCGCGTCGCGTCGCTTCGGCATGCCGGTCGTGGCGCGCGAAGACGTTCGCGAGTCCTTCTTCCTCGATCAGCATGTGCAGCGACTCGCGCAGGCCGTAGAGCAGGTTCGTCGCCGGCGTATACGGGAAAAAACCGTTCTTGTTGGGCCCGAGCATTTCTTCCCACGACCAGTACGAGCGTGGCAGCTTCGCCTGATTCGACACAGAGAGGGCCTTGGGCGAGAGTGCGTTGAACGACAGCCCCGGCGGGAGCATGAGTCCTTTCTGCGAACCACCTACGGTGACGTCGACCCCCCACTCTTCGTGCCGGTAATCGATCGAGGCAAGAGAAGAGATCGTATCCACCATGAATAACGCAGGATGGCGCGCGCGATCGACCGCATTGCGCACGTCCGCCACACGCGTGACCGCGCCCGTGGATGTTTCATTGTGGACGACGCAGACCGCCTTTATTTCGTGCGCACGGTCTTCGGCGAGTCGCGCTTCGATCGCGCTCGCATCGGCGCCATGGCGCCAGTCACCCGTGATGAACTCAGGCTGGAGTTGAAGGCGTCGGGCCATGGTCTGCCATAGGGTGGCGAAGTGGCCGGTTTCATACATCAGCACCCGGTCTCCCGGGCTGAGCGTATTCACGAGCGCTGCTTCCCACGCACCGGTCCCCGACGCTGGAAAGATGACGACAGGTGATTGCGTTTTGAATACCTGCTTCAAACCGGCCAGCACTTCCTCCCCGAGGCGCTGAAATTCGGGGCCGCGGTGGTCGATGGTCGCGCGGTCGATGGCGCGCAGCACGCGTTCAGGGACGTTGGTCGGGCCGGGGATTTGCAGAAAATGACGGCCGCTCGCGTAAGTCATGGGCGCTCCTCCAGTCGGCTTATTATAGGGGCTCGTGGCTGGCGGCTCGTGAGTCGTGGTAGACCGCAGCGCGACGACGGGTGGGCCGGTCGTGCCGAGGAACGCGAGTGTCTCGAAGCATGACCGCGTTCCGGCTGGGCAGTGGTCGGGGAGAAATAGAAGGTGACGAGTGACGAGTGACGGGTGACGGGTGACGAGTGACGAGGCGACGAGTGACGGGTGACGAGTGACAGGTGACGAGCGACGGGTGACGAGTGACGAGCGAAGGTGACGAGCGACGAAAACCTGCCCTCGCCCCAGACAGGGGAGAGGGATAGGGTGAGGGGGAACGATGACTACTACACACGCCGCATCGCCAAGTGATTCCGCGCTGGCGGCAAGACTCCGCCGCGACGTTCAAGGCGACGTCCTGTTCGACGCCGCCGCGCGCGGGCGCTATGCGACGGACGCTTCGATCTACCAGATCGAGCCGATCGGCGTCGTTGTTCCGCGCACCGAAGCGGACGCGACGATTGCACTGCAGATCGCCGTCGATGCGGGCGTGCCGGTGCTGCCGCGCGGTGCGGGGAGCTCTCAGTGCGGCCAGACCGTTGGCGCCGCGCTCGTGATCGACGTGAGCAAGCATCTCGATCAGGTCATCCATTTCGACAAGGACGCACAGATCATTACCGTGCAGCCGGGCATGGTGCTCGATCGACTGAATGCCTATCTCAGACCGCACGGTCTCTGGTATCCCGTCGACGTGTCCACGAGCGCGCAGGCGACGATCGGCGGCATGACCGGCAACAACTCGTGCGGCTCGCGCTCGATTCACTACGGCAACATGGTGCACAACGTGCAGTCGGTGGAAGCCGTGCTGCCGGATGGCGAGGCATACGAATTCGGCCCGGTTCCGGACGACCTCGATGAGCTGCAGGGTCCACTCGGGTATCAGACGCTGGTGCGACGCGTCCGTTCGATTGCCGCACGCGAAGCCGAGGAGATCGAGCACCGCTATCCGAAGTTATTGAGGCGCGTCGGCGGCTACAACCTGGATCTGATGCTCCCCTCACTTCGCGGGCGCCGGGACGGTTCAAGAGAGCGCGCGCAAGTTTCCCGCTGTTGGTGAGCGCCGAGGCCCGAGCCTTCAAGGACGAGCGGCGCGATAAACATGGCGCATCTGCTCGTCGGCTCGGAGGGCACGCTCGCCTACTCTCGCCGCATCAGCCTGAAGCTCTCTCCGCTGCCGAAGCACAAAACGCTCGGGGTCTGTCACTTTCCATCTTTCCGCCAGGCCATGGAGGCGCCGCAACATATCGTGAAACTCGGTCCGGCGGCGGTGGAACTCGTGGACAGCACGATGATCCAGCTCGCTCGCGAGAATCCGGCGTTCCGTGAGATCGTCGCGCAGTTCATACGCGGTCATCCGGACGCCATTCTGCTGGTCGAATTCGCCGGCGACGATCGCGACGAGCAGCACCGCCGGCTGGCCGATCTCACGCAGTTGATGGGCGACCTTGGCTTACCCGGCAGTGTGGTCGAGATCACCGACGCGAATCTGCAGCGCGACGTCTGGGAAGTGCGCAAAGCAGGCCTGAACATCATGATGTCGATGAAAGGCGACGGTAAGCCCGTCTCGTTCATCGAGGACTGCGCGGTACCACTCGAGCATCTAGCCGAATATACCGGGCGCCTCACCGAGGTGTTCCACAAGCACGGCACGCGCGGCACGTGGTATGCGCACGCCTCCGTCGGCTGTCTGCACGTGCGGCCGATTCTGGACATGCGCGCGGACGGCGCCGTGAAGATGCGTGCGATCGCCGAAGAGGCGGCTCAGCTCGTCAAGGAGTACAAGGGCGCTTACTCGGGCGAGCACGGCGACGGTCTCGTCCGCTCCGAGTGGATCGAGCCGTTCTTCGGGCCGAAGTTGACGCGGGCGTTCGAGGAGATCAAGGCCGCTTGCGATCCCAAGAACCTGATGAATCCCGGCAAGATCGTGCGTCCTTCGAAGCAGGACGACCGGTCGCTGTTCCGGTACAGGCCCGGTTACGTCACGCAGAAGATCGCGACCGTTCTCGACTGGAGCGAGGCGGGCGGCTTCGACAAGGCTGTCGAGATGTGCAACAACAACGGCCACTGCCGCAAGTTCGACGCAGGCACGATGTGCCCGTCGTATCGGGCGACGCGCGACGAGCAGCATTTGACGCGCGGCCGGGCCAACACGCTGCGGCTCGCGATCTCCGGCCAGCTCGGGCCCGAGGCTTTCACATCGGACGCCGTGGCCGAAGCGCTGGACCTGTGCGTGTCGTGCAAAGGCTGCAAGCGCGAATGCCCGACCGGCGTGGACATGGCCAAAATGAAGGTGGAGTTTCTCTACCACTATCGCAAGCGCGTCGGTTTCTCGCTCAAGGATCGCCTGATCGCCTATCTGCCACGCTACGCGCCGTGGGCATCGCGCCTGGCACCGCTTACGAATCTGGGCGCGGCACTCACGAAGACCACGCTCGGTTTTGCGCCACAGCGTTCGCTTCCGCAATGGCGCTGGAATGCATTCAGGAATCCGCGCCCCCGCACCGGGCCGGGCTCGAGCGAACAGCATTCCGGTTCATCGAAAGAAGTCGTCCTTTTCATCGACACGTTCAATCGCTACTTCGAGCCGGAAAATGCCCACGCCGCGCTCGCAGTTCTCGAAGCGGCGGGTTACACGGTGCATATGCCGCAGCCGTCCGACGGTACGCGCCCGCTCTGCTGTGGCCGAACGTTCCTGGCGGCGGGGCTCGTGCCGGAAGCGAAGCGCGAAGCGCAGCGCGTGCTCGACGTGCTGAAGCCGTACGTCGATCGCGGCGTGCGCGTGGTGGGCCTGGAGCCGTCCTGTCTCCTCGGCATGCGCGACGAGTTCGTTTCGATGCACCCCGACGGCGAAATGGCGGAGCTCGCGCTGAACGCATTCCTGTTCGAAGAGTTCATCGCGGATGAAGCCGCGGCCGGACGCTTCACGGCGCGGTTCAAGACACTGCCGCAGCGCGAGGTGCTGTTGCACGGCCATTGTCACCAGAAAGCGTTTGCGGCCATGCCCGCCGTCGAGCGGGTGCTCCGGCTGGTGCCGGGCCTTACGGTGCGTACCATCGAATCGAGCTGTTGCGGCATGGCCGGAAGCTTCGGCTACGAGGCGAAACATCACGCGGTGTCGATGCGCATGGGCGAGCTCTCGCTACTGCCGCGCATTCGTGACAGCGCGGCCGATACACTCATCGTCGCCGATGGCACGAGTTGCCGTCATCAGATCCGCGACGGCGCCGCGCGCGAGGCGATGCACGTCGCGCGGGTTCTGCACGCCGCATTGACATAGCGAAACCGGATGGATCTTCCCGTTGCGGCGGCGCCCGCGAGCGGTGCCGCGGCCGACGCGCCTCTGCTCGCTGTCGAGGATTTGCACGTCGAGTTCGTGACGAGCCGCGGCGTGGTGCGTGCGGTCGAGGGCATCTCCTACTACGTGCGCGCGGGCGAGATTGTGGCCGTCGTCGGAGAGTCCGGCTGCGGCAAGTCGGTTTCCGCCCTCGCGATCATGCGGCTGCTCACGCCCGCGACGCGCATCACCGGGCGTGTCGTGTTCGAGGGCCGCGACCTCCTGTTGCTGGCGGATGAGGCGATGCGCGAGATTCGCGGACGCGAGATCGCGATGATCTTCCAGGAGCCGATGACCTCGCTCAATCCGGTGCTGACCATCGGCTTCCAGTTGATCGAACCGCTTCTCGTGCATCTGCGCATGGACGCGGCGGCGGCGCGGCAGCGTGCCGTCGAACTGCTGCGGATGGTCGGCATCCCGGACGCGGAACGGCGGCTCGACCAGTATCCGCATCAGTTCTCGGGCGGCATGCGTCAGCGCGTCATGATCGCCATCGCGCTCGCGTGCAATCCGAAGCTCCTCATTGCCGACGAGCCGACCACGGCACTCGACGTGACCATCCAGGCGCAGATCCTCATGCTGATGAAGGAGCTGTCACGCGAGATCGGCATCGCGATCGTGATGATCACGCACAACCTCGGCATCGTCGCGCGCTACGCCGATCGCGTGAACGTCATGTACGCGGCGCATATGACCGAGCAGGCGAGTGCACGCGCACTGTTCGCGCAACCGCTTCATCCCTATACCGCCGGCCTGCTGCGATCGGTACCGAGGCTCGATCAGCCACGCGGAGCGAGGCTCGAAACGATCGAGGGTTCGCCGCCCGATCTTCTCGATCCGCCGCGCGGCTGCCGGTTCTCGCCACGCTGTGCCGCTCAGGTGCCGGCGTCGTTGTGCGCTCAGCCGCCGCTCGAGGAGATCGCGCCGGGACATCGGTCGGCATGCGTGCGTGCAGCCGAGATGGCACGCGTCGGCGCGGAAGGTCTGGGTCTCACACGCGCTGCAGCGCAGCCGGTCGTGCGACAACCGATCGATCGGAGTACGCCGCTCCTGAGCGTCAGAGGTTTGAAGACCTACTTCGAGGCCTCGGCCGGACTGAACGTGCTGTCCTCGCGTCGAACGCTCGTGCGGGCGGTGAACGGTATTTCGTTCGATGTCTTCCGCGGCGAAACATTGGGGCTCGTAGGCGAATCGGGCTGCGGCAAGACGACGGTAGGGCGCACGCTCCTTCGTCTCGAAACGCCGACCGCCGGTGAAATGAGCTTTGCGGGCGCGGACGTCACGCGCGTCAGGGGCGAGGCGCTCAAACGTTATCGCCGCCAGATACAGGTCGTTTTCCAGGACCCGTACAGCTCACTCAATCCGCGCATGACGATCGGCGACATCATCGCGGAGCCGATGCTCGTCTACGCGCTCGAGCCGAGCCGTGCCGCTGTGCGCGAGAAGGTCGGGGAGCTGCTCGCGCAGGTCGGGCTTTTTGCCTACATGGCCCAGCGCTATCCGCACGAGCTTTCGGGGGGACAGCGGCAGCGCGTCGGCATCGCGCGCGCACTCGCGATGCGGCCCTCGTTCATCGTGTGCGATGAGCCGGTGTCGGCGCTCGACGTGTCGATCCAGGCGCAGATCATCAATCTGCTGGAGTCGCTGCAGGCGCGGCTCGGGCTCACGTATCTCTTCATCGCTCACGACCTCGCCGTCGTGCGCCATATCTCGGACCGGGTGATCGTCATGTATCTCGGGCGCGCGATGGAAATGGCCGATTGCGATGCGCTGTTCGCGGAGCCGCTCCATCCGTACACGCGCGCACTGCTCGACGCGGTGCCCATTCCCGACCCGGCGATCGAAGCGGTGCGTGACTACAAGCCTCTCGGCGGCGAAGTGCCGAGCCCGCTCGATCCGCCCGCGGGTTGTGTCTTCAGCAGCCGCTGCCCGTGGGCAAGCGAGGAATGTAAGATGCAGGTGCCGGAGTTGCGCGAGGTAAGGCGCGGTCATTACGCGGCGTGTATAAAGCTCTAGAGGCGATGAGCAGAAACGATCGATTCGACGGCGAAGTGCATACGCTCATGTTCGATCTGTATGGCACTTTGCTAGACATGCAGGGCGGTCTCTCGGCTGCCGTGACGGACTACCTGCAGGAGAAAGGTTGGGCGGGCGCGCCCGAGTCGCTGGTGACCACGTGGCGGCGCACTCATTCCGAAAATTCGATGATCGATGCACTGCTCCACCGCGAGCACACGTCGTATCGCGAGATCGGCGAAAACGCGCTTTCGTATACGCTGGAGCAGTCTGGGATCGATTACACCGAAGACGAGGTGCGCGAACTCGTGTCCGTAATCGAGCGGCTCGAGCCTTTCTCCGAAGTGATTCCAGCGCTGGAGAAGCTGAAGCGGGGCTACCAGCTCACGATATTTTCGAATGGCGACCCGGATATGCTGGAACGTGCGCGTTCACGGCTGCGCGTCCCGTTCGAGCGCATTATTTCAGCCGCTGCCGCCAGCACGTTCAAACCGCACGTCGCGGCGTATCGCACGGCAGCCGAGCTGCTGGGCGCTGCGCCGGAGTCGATCCTGTTCGTCGCGAGCCACGTTTTCGACTGTGTCGGCGCGAAGGCGTACGGGATGCGCAGCTGCTTCGTCGATCGCCGCGGCGAGCCTTTCGGCGACTGGCCCTATCAGCCGGACATGATCGTCAGCGACTTGTCGGAACTGGGTGAGCAACTGTGCGGTGGGTGAACAGGCAGGCCCGTCACTTCTTTGCCTCCTCCTTCGCCAACTGCGCGACCACCGGTCCGAGCCGCTGGTGGTCGGCCTCGTAGAATTTGATGAAGTCGGGCGTATCGCGATAGTCCACTTCGACGCTCGATTTCTGCATCGACTGCTGGTACAGCGGATCGCTGATCGCGCGTCGAATCATGTCGCGCATGGCTTTCAGCGTCGGCTCCGGCACGCCCGCCGTCGTGAACAGTCCGACCCACAGATACGCTTCAATGTCGTAGCCGAGCTCCTTGAACGTCGGCACGTCGGGCAGGCTCGAATGGCGTTTCGCGCCCCAGCTTGCCAGACCGCGCAGTTTGCCGCCCTTGATATGCGGCGCAACCGCCGCGAGCCCTTGGCCGGTAGCAATCACGTGTCCGCCGAGTAGCTGAGTGACCGCCGGCCCGCCGCCGGTGGTGGGAACGTGCCGCATGCGAAGTTGCGCGTTCTGCAGGAACATCGCGAAAGGCACGTGCGTGATCGAGAACGGCCCGGAACTGGAGTAGGCGAGCTGGCCGTCCTTTGCCTTGGCGTCGGCGATGAACTCCTTGATCGATTTGTACGGGCTTTCGGTCTGCACCGTGAATACGAGGGGATCGGCGCTCGTGAGCGCGATCGGCTGCAGTTGTTCGAGCCGATACGGCTGCTCGACGTTCTGTGCCTTGTTTTTTTCGTAGACGAGATAAATGTTCGGCGTCGTGACGAGGATGTTGTAGCCATCCGGCTTTTGATTCGCGACGTACGCAGTCCCGACAGCCGCGGTGCCGCCGGCGCGGTTGATCACAGGAGCGGGCTGGCCGTATAGCTTTTCGATGATCGCGGACAGCGGCTGCGCGGTGATCTGGTTCATCCCGCCGGGCGGGTTCGGCACCGTGATCGAGATCGCGCGCGACGGGTATTTCTCCTGTGCGGACGCGCCCGTCACGGCCAGCGCGACTGCGAGTGCAATCAGAAAACGTTTCATTGAGCTCCTCCAGTAAGCTTCGAGCTGCGATGTGGCTGCTCGACAAGCGGTCGGTATTCTTCGCGGGACCGTAGCGCCGCGTACTGACAGTGTCAACGAGTCGACTTTGGAATTGCGGCGGGCTATGCGCGCGAACATATCGCGCTGCGCTACTATCGCGCATCCACGTTTCAACTCCCTCAGGACCCGACCTCATGCCAGGACCGCTTTCCCATATCAGAGTGCTCGATCTGTCACGCGTGCTGGCGGGACCGTGGACGGGTCAGAATCTCGCCGACCTCGGCGCCGAGGTGATCAAGGTCGAACGGCCGGGCAAGGGCGACGACTCGCGCGCCTTCGGGCCGCCATGGCTGAAAGACAAGAACGGGAACGACACAGCGGAAGCGGCGTACTTCGCAGCCGCCAACCGCGGCAAGAAGTCGATCACGGTGGACATCTCGAAGCCGGAAGGGCAGCGCATCGTGCGCGATCTCGTGGCGCGCTCCGACGTGCTGCTGGAGAACTACAAGTTCGGCGATCTCGCGCGCTACGGGCTGGGATATGAGCAGCTCAAAGCGGTCAATCCGCGCCTCATCTACTGTTCGGTGACCGGATTCGGCCAGACCGGCCCCTATCGCGAACGACCCGGATACGACTTCATGATCCAGGGTATGGGCGGGCTTATGAGCATCACCGGCGAGCGCGACGATATGCCCGGCGGTGGACCGCAGCGCGTGGGCGTGCCCACGGTGGACATCATGACCGGCATGTACGCGACCATCGCAGTGTGTGCCGCTCTTGCGCATCGCGCCGAAACAGGCATCGGCCAGCACCTCGATCTCGCGCTGTTCGACACACAGGTCGCGTTCCTCGCAAACCAGGCGATGAACTATCTCGCGACGGGTGACGTGCCGGGGCGCATCGGCAACGCTCATCCGAACATCGTGCCGTATCAGACGTTCCGTACCGCCGATGGCGACATCATCCTCGCGTGCGGCAACGACAATCTGTTCAAGAAATTCTGTGACGTCGCGGGCTGCCAGCATCTTCTCGAGGACGAGCGCTTTGCCACCAATGTCGAAGCGCGTCGAGAACCGGCAGGCGATCACGGACCTGCTCGCTGCAGTGTTCGCGAAGAGGACGACACGCGACTGGGTTGAAGCGCTCGAGCAGGCGGGTGTGCCGAACGGGCCGATCAACAACATCAAACAGGTGTTCGAGGAGCCGCAGGCCGTCGCGCGCGGCCTGCGTTTCGAGTTGCCCCATCCAACTGCGGACAGCGTGCCGCTCGTCGCGAGTCCGATGCGTTTCTCCGCGACCCCGGTGGAACAGAAAGTGCCGCCGCCGACACTTGGCCAGCATACGGACGAAATTCTCGAGGAGCTCCTCGGACTCAACGCCGCGGCTATCCAACAGTTGCGGGCGGACCGTGTTCTCTAAGACATCGATGAGAGTTCAAGGCCACCGCTGCGGAGCAAGCGCAGGCGGCGCAGTGCAAAGATGCCGCGAACCGCTACTCGCGTTGTGTTTGCTGAGCGTGCCAGCGAGCGGGTTCGCTGCGCAGGACGATGTTGCGACGTATCCGAGCCGCCCCATTCGCATGATCGCTCCGTCATCGCCCGGCGGCCCGGCAGACGTCGTTGCGCGTGCGGTTTCCCAGGGTATCGCCGACGTGCTCGGCGCGCAGATCGTCATCGACAATCGGGCGGGCGCTGCCGGACTGATCGGAGCCGAGCTCGTGGCGGCGGCGGCTCCCGACGGCTACACGTTGCTCTTCGGATTCTCCGGCCCGCTCGTGATCGTGCCGCACGTGATCGAGAAACCGCCGTATCACACGCTGAAGGACTTCGCGCCCGTTTCGCTCGCGGCACAAGGGCCATATGTGCTGCTGGTCAATCCGAATGTGCCAGCGGCCTCGGTGAAGGAACTGGTGGCACTCGCGAAGGCGCAGCCTGGAAAGCTGAACTACGCATCCGGCGGGAACGGGACCGGCATTCATCTCGCGGCCGAGCTGTTCAAGATGACCGCTGGCGTAAACATCGTGCACGTTCCGTACAAGGGAGCGGGGCCGGGCCAGACGGCGCTGCTGGCAAACGAAGTAAGCATGATGTTCAACGGACTGCCGCCCGCGCTTCCGCACGTGACAGCGGGGAGGCTGAAGGCCCTCGCGATCGCCGGCGAGAAGCGCTCACCGCTGCTTCCGGAGACGCCGACGCTGACCGAAGCGGGAACGGCCGTCGTGGCGACGGGCTGGTACGGCATCCTCGCGCCACGTGCGACACCTCGATCGATCGTCTCGAAGATGCAGGCGGCGACGGCGAAGGCGTGTGCGAGTCCCGGTGTACACGATCGGCTTGCGGCTCAGGGTGTCGAGACGGTCGGGTCGACGCCCGAAGAGTTCGCGACGTGGCTCAGGGAGGAGTGGAGCAAGTGGCAGAAGGTAATCAAAATCGCCGGCATCCGAACGGCTCAGTAGCCGCGCTCGCCTGGCAGCGGAAGGGGCCATGAGGACGGAGGAAATCAGCGTCCGCCTGCGCGACGGTGAGATGGGTGCGCATGTCGCGTATCCGGACGGCACGCCCGCCGGTGCGATCATCGCGATCATGGAAATCTGGGGCGTCAACGCAACCATGCGTCGCCACGCCCAGGAGTTCGCTGAAGCCGGCTTCGTCTGTCTGGTGCCGGATCTCTTCTGGCGGCAGGAACCCGGCGTCGAGCTCTCCGATCACAATCCTGATGACGTCAGGAAGGCGTTCGATCTCTACTACGACTTCGATTACGACCTCGCCGTGCAGGACATGGCGGACACGTGGAAGTACCTCGCCGGCATCCCGGAGTGCAACGGCAAAGTGGGGGCGGTGGGCTACTGTCTTGGCGGCAAGCTCTGCTACCTCCTGTGCTGCCGCACCGACATCGACTGCGCCGTTGCGTATTACGGCACATACATCGAGCACCACATCCGCGAGGCGCCACGCCTGCATCGGCCGTTCATGCTGCACATGGCGCTCAAGGACCGATGGGTGCAGGCGGAAGTCAACGAGTTGTTGGAGCGACGCTTGTCACCCAATCCGCTGGTGACGATCCACAAATATCCGGGCGCGGATCACGCGTTCGCCCGACATGGCGGGCGAACCTACAGCAAGCCGGAAGCGGATCGTGCGCTTGCTTTGACGCTCGATTTTTTTCGCCAGCACCTCGCCGCCTGATCACTTCATCAGGCGTTCGGTGATGTAGTCCCACTCCGCCGGGTCGACCGGTGTGATCGACAGGCGGTTACCGCGCTGAAGCACTCGCATGTTCGCGAGCTTCTTGTGCTTCTTCAGCTCCGCGAGACTGACGAGCGGTGTTTTCTTCACGAACTTGAAGTCGACGTTGAGCCAGCGCGGTGCTTCGCGCTTCGCCTCCGGGTCGTAGTAATGGCTCTTCTTGTCGAACTGCGTATCGTCCGGATGCGCCGGCGCACTGACTTCCACGATGCCGACGATACCCGGCTCTTCACAATTCGAGTGATAGAAGAAAGCGCGGTCGCCGACCTTCATCTGGTCGCGCATGAAGTTGCGCGCCTGGAAGTTGCGCACGCCGTTCCACGCGGTCGTCTTGTCGCGCGCCATGTGATCGATGCCGTAGGTCGTCGGTTCGGATTTGATGAGCCAATAACGCATTCGGGTGACGATGGCTGGAACAGGATGAACACTCGAGAATATCACCGACGGGCCAATACGGCGCCAGTCCGGCGTGGCGCCCGCCACAGTAAGGGAACTCACGTCTGCTGCGGTGACGATCGAGTTACCGCCTCGGACTGTGATCTGTGGCGCTGGCGATGAGTGTGGTTTAGGTCGACTACCCTGGCGTCAGCGCGAACTTCCCACGGCATTTTCCGGAAGCGCTTTCACCAGACTCCGAGCTGCCTGCTCGAGGGCCACCTGGAGCGTGATCGGCCTCTCGGTTATTCCCTCCCACGAGTAGAGCATCTCCTGAATGCCTTCCCACGCGATCGTGCCGTCGTCCGTGTCCCAGATTTGCAAGAAGATACGAACATTCGCGTACCGCGTTTCGACCAGCCGCAAGCCGAATATTCCGAAACGCTCCTTCGCACCTTGTGTGAAGCCCTGCAGCTTGATTTGTGCGACATACCGGACGCCAACCAGCTCGCCGATTCGCCGGAGCATCGGGCTCTTGAAAAGGCCGGTGTCCCGGTATTCCTCGTACATGCGCTTGTAATCGTCCGATAGCCCCGCTCTGTTGACCGCGCTGAGCGCCTCCGCCAGCGTCACCACGCTGATTCTCGGCCGTTCGTTGCGGAGTACCTGCGCAAAGATGAGGGCAACCGCCTGCTTTTCTTCTTCCTGCCCGGTCACTGTAGAGGGCGTTATGAATGCGACACCGGCTCTTTCAAGAGCTCCGGACTCGAGCGAGAGGCGCTGCTGTTGCGTAGCCGGAAACATCTGCACGGTCGTGCAGGCTGCGGAGAGAAGGGCCGCGACGAGCACGACAATGAAAGCGGGCTTGATCTGCATGGGCGGGCTCGGTATCTGTGTAAGCGGAAATTATAGGCAGCATGCAGGGACCTGTGCCGGGCTCACGCCAGAGGCACAGCAATCCCGACGCTGAAATACTGAACTTCGTGCGCCCACGCGAAGAACCTACGCATCGGAAATCCCGCTGATTGACAGCAGGCGGACGAAACGCTGGCGCAAACACGTAGCGATGCAGGGACAGTCGCACTGTAGGGTGGCCGGTTACGGACACGTCGAGGGAACTCACAGCATTCGATGACATGTCAGCGGCAGAGGAGCTGCTGCCATAGGGCGCGATGCTCCATTCCAACATCATGATCGCACCGAAGTTGTTTGAATGAGTACGATCTCCCTCAACTTCCGCGTCCTTTGCGCTCTGCGGGGGCAACCTCCCGGTCCACGCCAGAACTCGATGGTGAGGTCCGCGCAAGCCCTGCCATGATTTGTTCTACGAAAGACGTCTTAGCCCGCCGGGCAACTCGATAACGGCCTCATCTCCCCAACCTTCCCTGATCCGCAAACACCTGGAGCCCAAAACGGCTGTCGAGGGCCGCCTCGCACGCGCCGAGTCGCGCGCTTCCAGACCTTAGTGGCGGTCCCGGCCGGGCCGGAGGCGAGGCATCCATCAGCCAATACGCCAGCGCGATTACACGATGAGCTTGGTTGTATGCATACTGGGTGAGTGTCACAATGCACTTCGGGAGGGCAGTCCTCCTGTCCAGAGGCAGGTTGGTCCAAAGGACAATTGGCCGCGCAAAAACGATGTGACCTAATAAGCGTCGCGTCATTTCTCAATCTTTGACGGAGGTCCGCCATGCAATCGATTACCACGTATCTATTCCGTGTCGCCGTGCTCGGGGCTGTCGCAGCACTGGCGGCGTGCGCGTCAACGCCGGAAACGAGCGCCGACACGACGCAGAAGATGCGAGCGGCAGAAACGACACTTGCGAATTTCGCGAAGGATCCCGAGATGACCTGGTTCAGGAACAACCTGAAAAATGCCCGGGCCATAGTTATAAGCCCGCGCATAACGCGCGCCGGCTTTGTCGTGGGAGGATCGGGCGGAGAGTCTCTGGTGCTCGCGCGCGATGGGAGCGGAGGCTGGACCGGCCCCGCTTTCTATAACATGTACGCCGGCAGCATAGGATTGCAGGCCGGGGCCGACGTGTCCGAAGTCATCGTTCTGGTGATGACTCAGAAGGCACTCGATTCGCTGCTAAGCTCGTCGTTCAAAATGGGCGCGGACGGGAGTATTTCTGCGGGGCCGGTCGGCGTCGGTGCGGCTTCAAACATCAAATCGGATATGGTGTCATTTTCCCGCTCTAAAGGTGTCTACGCAGGATTGAACCTCGATGGGGCATCCCTATCGCCCGACACCGGTGCAAACGGCGCGTTCTATGGCCGGTCCGTGTCGCCGGTAGACATCCTCGTCACCCGCAGCGTCACTAATCCGTCCGCCGCGCCGCTGCAACAGTCGTTAGTGCAGTTGTCCAAGTAGGTAGCCGACTGGGGCTGTGTCATGAGTGACACTTTCGCTTTCATGTTCGCACTCCTCTTCGGTGGCTAAAGACGATTCCCGTGTCTAGGTGCTGATCCACTAGGTTGCGGTAGTCATCCCAACGGAATGAAAAACGGCGTCCTCTTGGACGCCGTTGGCTTTTGCCGGATTCTGAAGTCGCGCTCCCTGCGCGCGGCGCGGTGGTCTTGGTGCGGCATGCGCGGTACGTGACACTTGCGGCGGCGCTCGCATTGCCCGAGCGCGACTGCGGACGTCGATGCGTTTCCGTTTCCCCAGGTGCGGAGTGCCTGCTTCCGGCCTCGAAGCAACCTTCGGCGCGGATGCGGCTGACGCAATTATGACGCGATCTTTGGCACCAAACGCGGGAATTGCGACTACCGCCAGACATAAGGCTGTACACGCGTGGCCCCGTTCGCTGGTAGCATAAACCGGTGCGCGTTGCACCGTCGTGCTGACAAGGCGAGGATCACGCGTTCGCTGCGCGCGTGGCAAAAAATAATTATTCTCGCATAAAGGAGCGCCGTATGAAGGGATCCGTTCTGTTCGTGTTTCCGGTCCTTCTCCTCCTCGTGTTTTCCGTCAACGAACACGCGCACAGCGCGGCTGCAAATCCAGCGCCAGAGGTTTCACCAAGCGAGAACCCCGCTGATAAAAAGAAGCGCCAGCTCGAGCTCACTACGAAGCCGTGGCAAGGCGACTTCGACAAAATGCTCGAGCGTCGCGTGATAAGGTTTTACGTTCCATACAGCCGCACGCTGTATTTCATCGATAAGGGACGTGAACGCGGGATTTCGGCTGATCTGATCCGCGAGTTCGAACGCTGGGTGAACAAGAAATATGCGAAAACTTTGGGCAAGCGCCCGCTCACGGTGTTCATTGTCGTGGCGACACGAGACAAGCTCCGGGAAGATCTTCTGAAAGGATACGCGGACGTCGCGGTGGGCAACATCAAGGTTCTCCCCGAGCTGACGAAAGACGTCGACTTCGTTGCTCCCGACGACAACGCCACCAGCGTCGAGGTGCTGGTTACCGGGCCTGGTGCGTCGGCCATCGCAAGTACCGATGAGCTTTCCGGCAAAAAGATCTACGTCCGCAAAATCTCGAGCTACTACCTGAGCCTGACCGCGTTGAATGCCCAGTTCAGGAAGGCTGGCAAGCCAGAAGTAAAAATCGCGCTTTTACCCGACGCGTTGGAGGACGAAGACCTGCTCGAGATGGTAAACGCCGGGCTGCTCGATATGATCGTGGTCGACGACTGGAAGGCGAAGATGTGGGCACAGGTGCTGCCGAAGGTGAAGGTTAATGACTCGATCGTGCTGCGGCCAAAAACGAAGATCGGCTGGGCCATCCGCAAAGGCAGCCCCAAGCTTTCCGCAGAACTGACTGAGTTCTATGTCCAGTTCGCGAAACAGCGTGGCGACGTTACCGTGTTACTGCAGCAATACAGTAAGAGAGTGAAGGCGCTCCAGAATGCGTCGGCGGAAAAGGACCAGAAGCGTTTTCGCGACCTCGTGGCTGTCTTCGAAAAATACGGTAAGCAATACCACTTCGATCCTTTGATGCTTGCAGCGCAGGGGTATCAGGAATCGACGCTCAATCAGCAAACGAAGAGCCGGGTTGGAGCGATCGGGATCATGCAGGTCATGCCGGCGACCGGCTCATCCCTCAAGGTCGGCGACATCCGCAAGATCGAGCCGAACATCCATGCGGGTACCAAATACATGGATCAGCTCATGACGAAGTACTTCGCTGATGCAAACTTCGACGAGCAGAACCGCACGCTCTTTGCTTTCGCAAGTTACAACGCGGGGCCGGGAAACATAGCGAAGATGCGCACCGAGACGAAAAAGCGCGGACTCGATCCCGATCTGTGGTTCAACAACGTCGAAATCATCACCGCCGAGAAGATCGGCATCGAGACAACGACGTACGTGCGGAACATCTTCAAGTATTACGCAGCGTACCGCCTGGTCCAGGAAGCACAATCGGCTACGGCCGCGCTGAAACAGCAGGTCGCACCGCCGAAGCAATGACGCGACTCACGCTGAAGAGGCGGCGCCGCTTCTTCACGACGAGGTGTGTTGCTTTTCAGCACGAACCGTCCTCCAATAAGCCAGATCATGAGCCCCGCGGACGACGTTCTGTTCAGAGCCATATTGGTCGGGGTGGGGGGAACCGTCGTTCTCGACCTGTGGGCCGAGTTCTTGGCGCGCGTCATGGGCGTGCCCGCGACAAATTGGGCAATGGTCGGCCGCTGGCTCGGCAACATGCCGCGAGGTCGCTTCGTCCAGCGATCGATGACGCATGCCGAGCCGGTCAGGGGCGAACTTGCCATCGGGTGGGTCGCCCACTACGTAATCGGCATCCTCTATGGTCTTCTCCTCCTCGCCTTGTGGGGGCCGAGCTGGATAGCGCGACCTACTCTCCTGCCTCCTGTGATTCTCGCGTGGGTGCTGCTTGCCTCCCCGTACTTGATTATGATGCCCGGCATGGGCGCGGGCATCGCCGGCGCAAAAACGCCCAAGCCAAATGTCACGCGCCTCAAGGCCTTCGTGGCGCATTCGGTTTTTGGGCTCGGCATGTATGCGGTCGCGGTGGTGCTCACATGGGTGAAGCCGAATGCGTAAAGTTCGGGGAGTGACGCGACATGATTTGGCTGAAGCGCCGCGCTTACCGCATCGAGCAGACCGTCTTGTCGACGGCTTGCTGGACACGAATGAACACCGACATCGAGTAGGAATCAGGTGGCATTCGCCGCCGGCTGACGGCCCCTCCTGGCTGACGCGAATCGCAGAGTCAAAGCCAGCGTCTGGAGCGTCGACCCGCTCCGCTGCGAATCAATGCTCCTGCGCAGAGACGGGTCGGCTATCTTTGCTTTGTCGCCGTATGATCCCGGCTTGGGCGAGGCTCACTGACGTTTCCAGGTCGAGTCCGGATCGAATCGCGTCATGTTCTGAGCAATAGCGGCTGTTTCCCGCCCGAGGTTCTTTTCGTAAACCGCACCGTCATGGTTTACGATGAACGTCATTATTCCGGTGGTCCCGTACTGCGCAGGGTATGCGACCAGGGCGAAACCGCCGATCATCTTCCCATTCACGACGTAGTCGTACGCCCCACCCGGCGCCTTGGCTCCCTGGCCGCGCAGGATCTTGTAATTGTAGCCGTGGTAAGGCTGCGGCGTGCCGCCTTCATCCGGGATGTAGCCCTTTGCCCTGCGCGCATCGAACAACGGCCCGAGCGGACTTTCCTTTTCACCGGCCTTGGTCGGGAAGTAAAGACCGTCGCGCTTACCGGTGCTGCTCACGAACCGCTGCGCGTACTGCGGCAGCGGATCGTTTTGCGGGTTGCGCTGGTAGTACTCGTTCTGCGCATCCACATAGGCGAGCATCGCCTGCGTCGTCGAGAGTTCGTTGCGGCCGATGCGGCGGTTGAGTATCTCCTGCGCGCCCGCTTTCGCGTCGAAATACCACGCGGAGCCGACTTTTGTCAGCGGGATGGGAAAGGGCCAGTCGTCTTTTCCCACGAGGATCCACATCTTCGACTTGGAGACGCCGCGCGCTTCCAGCTTGTGGCTTTCCGCATATGCTTTGGTGAAACGCTCGCGCGCGTCTCTTGCATTCTCGGGATCGGCCGAATCGAGCAGTGCAGCGCCGTTCGAACCCAGAATCGCCCTCAGGCTCGCCTTGTCGCCCGCCTGCACGGCTGCCGCGAACGCGGCGGTCGCCTCTTCAGCTGACGCAAACGGTTTCGGCTTCGCACTCTTCGCGCTGTGCTTCGGAGTCTCGCTCGGCGCCGCCAGCACCGACCTTGCAAACATTGCGTAATGGAGGCCTGCGGCGAGGGCCGTGAGCACCAGCAGCCATCGGAGCCAGTCTCGCAGCATAGCGCGGGTTCCTGCGGATGAGTGTGCCGACATCGTTTTCAAGATGTTCACCTTCATCGCCGGCCTCCGCCCCCGCGCCCGCCTCCGCCGCCTGCGCGCGCACCGCCTCCGCCGCCTGCACGCGCACCTGCACCCGCGCCGCCCTGCGAACCAAGCGATGAAGGGGATGCCCGGCTGGCAGCGCCGCGATCACTGTAGCTCCGCGTTTCGCCTCCACGCCCGCCGACGCCGTCGAATCCGCTGTCGCGCGTGGCTGATGTCGGCCGCACCCCGTCGCCACCGCCGACTCCGCCACGATCGCCGGCTCCGCCACGGTCACCTGCTCCGCCACGGTCACCTGCACCCCACCACGGTCGCCCGCGCCCGCCGAGGTGTCGCGTCGTCCCTGGTCCGCGCGCCCGCGGAAGTCCTCCCGCTGCTGCGCGCCGGCTTGCTGCCCGCGTCCGTATTTCTCGCGCGTCGCGTTGTCGCGATAGCCAACGCCCTTGCGGTGGTCGGCGTTATGCTGCCAGTTCTTGTTCTGGACATTCGTCTTGTTGAAGTTGTTGTAGTTGTTCGTGTTGATATTCACATCGCCGCGGCCCCAGTCGCAGTCTCCCCACAGCGCTGCCCCCACCGCCATGCCGACGCCGAACGTCATGAGCGCAGCGCCCGGGGCATAATAAGGCGGGTAATACGCGACAGGCGGATACGCGGGGTACGGCCAGGCGCCGTAAACCACCGTCGGGTTGTAGGTCGGCACGTAGACCACCTCGGGGGTCGCAGGCTCGATCTTCACGATCGTCGTATTGTTCTGTACTTCCTTGGTGACGACCTGCTCCTTCGAGTTCTTGAGGTTACCGGCGGCCTCCGCCTTCACTCGCAACGCCTGTACCGCCGCCATCACGTCCTTCTGCTGCCCGAGGAAGGCATCGCCGAGCTTCTGCGTCCAGTCGAGCTTCGAATTCATCATCTCGATGACTTGCGGAAACGCGCACAGCGATTTGACCGACGCATCCCAAGTCTCCTTCTGCATCGCGTCTTCGAGCGCCTTGCCCGTTACCTTCGGATTGGCTTTCACCCATCGTGCCGCCGACACCACCTCCAGCGGGTACGTCGATGCCATCAGTATCTGGGCGACCAGCGCATCCGGATAGAGTGCGATGGGGGCGACCATCTGCTCGAGTTCTTCTCTCGAAAACGCTTGACTGGAGCCCTGGGTGTCCTGGGCCATGAGCGCTGGCGTGAACATGACTGCGCATAGCCATGCGGCCAGCAGGCGCCAAAGGGATTTCATCTCTGCTCCCGATCTCTTGGCAGATTTATCGCGCAAATCCTAGTGACAACATGACGGGCCCGTAATTGGACCTTGGTCCCATTATGCAGCCCGGCTGCGGATCGGACTCAGGCAGCCACCCGTTTTGTGAAGGCGATGCCGCGGCCATGGTGTCGAGAGCGATCCTCAGAATCGCTGCCGCGTGCGCGGTGATGCTGGCGCTCATAACGGTAGCGATCTGAGCCGAGCGAGGTCATTCGGCAACGATCTCGATGTCGCCTGAGCCCGTCACGCGCACGCGGTCGCCGACGTGGAAGCGGGTACCGTCATCGCGCCGGAACGATTTCAACGTGTCGTCTTCCAGGCGCAGGGTGATCTCGTACGTGCTCTGCGCAAAGCGCTCCTTCATCTCGGGGGTGCCGACGCCGCCGACGAACGGCCGATCTGACGCGCCACCTTGCAGCGGCAGATACACCACGGCTCCGACCAGATTGTAGTCAAGGGGTCCGCGCGAGCTTCCCTGAAACGTGCTCGGCAACACCTCTCGCTTCTCCGCGCGAATCTCGCGAATCGAGATCACGCGGCCGCACTCGCCGCATTTTTCGCCCGGCCTGAGCCTCGATATGTCGCTCGATGATTGACGGAAATCGGGAATGCGGATGGTCTGAGACAAAGCGGCGACTGTGCCGCAAAGGCCGGCGGCGAATGCGATAAGGACCAGCCACTGCGGGCGCGATTTCATTGCCGCGTCACTCGCCGAGGCTTTGTACAAAGTATGTCGCCGAAAGCAGCAGGCTGGGCGGGCCGAGCAACCCCAGCCAGCGGTTATAAATGCTGGTGATCTCCCCGCTGCGATAAATGCGCGCCAGCACGCGATTCACGGCGAGACGGAAATCAGGATCGCGCGGCAGGGTGAGCACGTACGGCTCGACTGAGAAATCCTCTTCGAGCAGCGTGAACGTGCGCGGCCCGGCGCGTCCGCTGACGAGGGCGATCAGTGTCGTGCGGTCCGAGGCGAATCCGTCTACCTTCCCGGACTCGAGGAGCGCCAGTCCCTCGGAGCGGGTCTTTACCGGCACGAGCTGCGTTTTCAGCGACCGCTGGCCCAGCGACTCCTGTAGCACCTTCTCCGTCGTGGTCCCGGTGATCACGGCGATACGCTTGCCGTCGATGTCCACCAGTCTCGCCATTTTCGTCCCAGCCTTGGCGAGTATGCTGCCGCCATCCACGAACGTGATGAGACTCACGTCGACGGCGGCCTGCCGCGAAAGGGTCCACGTCGTCGTGCTGCACTCGAGATCGACCGTTCCCTTGCGAACGGCATCCAGACGATTCTGCACGGTGACGGGAACCCACCGCGTCTCCAGCGCCGGCAGGTTCAACTGCGTCCGGACAGCGGCGGCCACTTCACGGCACAGATCGATCGAGTAACCCTGCGGTTGGCCATCCGCGCCGACGGATGAGAACGGTGCGGCGTCTTCGATATAACCGATTCTGATCACGGCGCTCGTGCGAATACGATCCAGGACCGCACTTTGCGCGTAGGCTGCGGTCTGCCCTGCCAGCAGCAGTGCAATCAGCGCCATCCATGCCATTCTCATGTCAATGTCCGTTCATGGTTCGACTGTTCGGGTGCGTGTCTTATTTCCGGGTCACGCGGCCACTTCCCGCTCGCTGCAGTGTCGGCCTCCGGAGCTATCGTCGCGCCGCCCATACCTTGCGCATCGGGCACGCGCGCGAGGGCAAGGTCCTCCGGAAACCGGTAGATGCTCGCGACAGTGCGATCCAGCAGGTCGAGCTCGACCAGCAATGCGCTGTGCCGCGCCTTCGGCAATGTACTGACCAGGTTCTCGATCATGGCTCGAAGCCGCCGCGCGATCTGGATGTTGTCGCGGGCATTCAGGCGTATTTCGCGGCACGCAAGGTGCACGTAGTCGTCCCAGTTCGGGGTGCGGATGATGACCAGCACACGTCCTTGATTGTCGGTGATCTGGTCGGGATGAAGCTGGCGCCTGCCTGCCGTGCGTAGCAGGCGGTGGATCTGATCGATGGCAAGAACGGCCGTCGTCGGGTCGTTGATCGCGGCCGAGAGCGCTTTGAGACCGATGTCCAGCAGGATCCGGAACGCGAACGTGGGGTCCTGCTCCATCGTCCTCTCGGCTCCTACGGCAACCGCCGCGCGCAGCTTAGGAGGCGGAATCATTCGCGCACTGCCATAAAGGCGAAAGAGCGGCTCGTCTATTGCGATGAAGTCGCCGATGTGCGGAACGAATTCGATGATGCCGCCGCTTTGCTGCGCCAGACTGGTCAGCGCCTCCTGGTTCAGCGCCAGCAGTGTGCCGGACTTGCCGCGGTGCGTGATCACCGCGTCGGGTCCGCCGAGCGGCGGCGGCGGTGGGGGTTCCCTGTACACTTCTTCCAGCTCGCGCGGGTGAACGGTCCGCAGCACTGCGAGGCCCGCTTCACCGACGCGCCAGACGATGCTCGACGGCCGCAGCAGCCGCGCCGCGTAGTCGATCAGATACAGGAACATCACCATCGACGTGAGCCCCAGGAATCCGGCTGTAAACGCACTGAACTGCGCCACGTCCTCGTCCATCCGATTAAGTGCCCGCATCGTGTAGAGCAGCGTAAACACGAAAAGTCCCACGGTGTAGCGGACCGTGTTGTCCCGTAAGAGTGTGGTCGCAATGATGCGCGGCGTAAGCTGTCCGCTGGCGACCTGGATCGCGACGAGCAGCGAACCGAAGGTGAATACCATGAACGACAGGCTCATCGTGATTATCGTGCCATATAACGCCTGCGCTCCCGCCATGCCCAATCCGAGCAGCGTCCAGTTCAGGCGCGCATCAAGGCCTTGAATGAAACGTGAAACGATAAGTTCGATCGCAACCGAAAAGAACGGCACGATCCAGAGCGAACCGCGCGCGTAGCTTACGAAGCGATACCAATGGCTCCAGGTGATCGCATCGCGAAGCGGCCGGATACGCATGACTCAGGGCCTCGGGGTCGCGGGGGCTGCGGCAACGTCTCTTTGACGCGCTGCGCGAATCGCCTCGGCGATGTCGCGGCTTACCGAACCGAGCGCGCGTCCGTGAGCCGCGACGAGCGCTTCGTAACCTGCGCCCGAGACGGCCTCCTGCACCCGCACGCGCCCTGTCTGCTGCTCACCGTCCTTGGTCCGGCGCACGGTCCACATCACGTCGAGCGTCGCGGATTCACCCAACGTCGAGTCGAAACGCTGGACGTCGAGGACGACGCGATAGTCGGCGTCCCCGCCTGCCCCATACGGACGGGGAGAGACGCGCGCATTGTTAAGGAAATGCGCGAGATTCGTCGCCACCGCACGCGCGATGCCTTCCTTCAGCGGTTCCGCCCAGCGCACCTGCTCGGCGATACGCACTTCGGCTCCCGGCGTGCGCAGAACGAACTGGGGTCGATCGACCGAATCCGGGACGTATACCGGGCCGATTGCCACGCCGTACTCCAGCCCGCTCAGCGAACCGGTGGTTTTCGGGGCGGGGTCCGCCAACGTATAGAACTGCTCCTTCGGTGCACTGCCGCAGCCCGCGAGCAGCGCGAGGAGCGCTGCCGATGCCACGACGCCGTGCAAGCGTTTCACGGTGTATCCGCCTTCTTGCCCACGAGCAGGGCCTGAGGATTTCGCTCGAGATAATCGGCGAGCGCACGAAATGCGTACGCGGCACGGGTGATCTCCTGCATCGCCTCGCGCGTGTCGTGCTGAAGCGGGGCATCGGACGACAGCACTCGATCCACGCTCACCAATGCCTTCCGTGCATCGATCAGCGTCGCGCGTGCTTCGACCGAAACCTCCCCGTCCAGCCGCTGGAGGAGTTTCGTGGTGTTCTGAAGCGTCTCCCTCACTTCGGGCGTGACATCGGTATTCACGCCCTTCAGAAGCTGGTCCATGCTGACGAGCGCCTTACGCGCATCCTGGCTGATTTCGTCCAGCGGAAGCCGCTCGAACTTGGCCGCGACGCCCGCGATTACCGTCTGCAGCTCCTGCCTCGCGCCGGGCGTGGTCGGCAGCTCGACGGGGACGCTGGTCCAGTTGACAGCCGCCTTCGTCGCGTTGGGGAAGAAATCCAGCGCGATATACAGCTGTCCCGTGATGAGGCTGCCCGAACGTAACTGCGCTCGTAATCCACGGGCGACGAGATCGCCCACGAACCTGCGCTTGCCCTCCTCGTCACTTGCCCCTATGTGCGCGCGCGAGGCCGAACGCAAGCGCGAGGGATAGAGGTTCACTTCGACGGGGATTACGATCTGACCTGATTTCGGATCCACGTCTACCTTGACTGCACTTACCTCTCCGACGACGATCCCGCGAAAATCGACGGGTGCGCCCTTGACCAGGCCGCGCGCGGACTCGTTGAACACCATGACGGACGGAAAGAGCTCCGTGTCCGGATTCTTCATGGCCTCGTTGCGATTGGGGAAGAGCGCGAACGAGGAATTCGCGTCGGCAACCTTGAGCGTGGCGCTTCCATCCGGCGTCTCGAACGCGATTCCGCCGACCAGAAGCGAAATCACCGATTCCATTTCGAGCTTGATCCCGTTTGCATCGAGCGTCATGTCTACGCCGCTGGCTTTCCAGAAGCGCGTGTTCGAGGTGACGAACTTATCGTAAGGCTCGTTAACAAAAACCTTGAGGCTCACGCCTGCACCATCGTCGTCCAGTGAATAACTCGTAACCTGGCCGACCCGAAGCTGCCGGAAGAACACGGGCGAGCCGCTGTCCACCGACGCCATCGTCTTGCTGCGGAGCACGAATTCGCGGCCCGGCGTATCGATCGTGACGACCGGCGGGGCTTCGAGGCCCTGGAAATCGCGCCGGGATCGGTTCGATTTCCCGGCGTCCACACCAATAAAGGCACCCGACAGCAGCGTGCCCAGGCCGCTCACCACCCCGCCGGAGATGCGCGGGCGAACCACCCAGAAGCGGCAGTCGTCGACCAGGAAAGGCGTCGCGTCCTTGATGAGCTCCGCGGTCGCGATGACCGACTTGAGGTCTTTCCCCAATGTCACGTTCTTCACGAGACCGACGTCGACGTCCCTGTACTTCAGCTTCGTTTTGCCGGCCTCCAGCCCCTCGGCGTTCTGGAACGTGATCGTGATCACCGGACCGCGGTCGAGTATCGCCTTGACCGCGACATAGCCGCCGATGATTGCGGAGACGATCGGGATCAGCCAGACGACTTGAAACGTCCAGCGCGACTTCGGCTGCGCATGCGCAGCCGGAATGCCGGAGAGCTCCGGGCTACTTGGAAGTTCCGCCATGCTTCTTCTCCATTGGATCCCAGATGAGGCGCGGATCGAAGCTCATTGCAGCAAGCATCGTGAGGACGACAACCGCCGCAAAAGCGATCGCGGCAGGTCCGGCTTTGATCGTAGCGATCGCCTTCAGTTGAACGAGAGACACCAGGATAGCGATCACATAGATGTCGAGCATCGACCAGCGTCCGACGAGCTCCACGAGGCGGTACAGGCGAGTCCGCTGCTGCGGCTGCCATGTGGAACGCATCTGCACCGAGGCCGTAAGGAACACGATTGCAACGATCTTCGCGAGAGGAACGAGCACGCTCGCAACGAATACGACGACCGCGAGCGGCCAGGAGCCGGAAACCCAGAGATACACTACGCCGCTCATGATCGTGTCTTTTTGAGCACCGAAAAGCGAGCTGGTCTCCATCACCGGCATTATGTTCGCCGGAATGTAAAGAATCACCGATGCGATGAGCAGCGCCCAGGTGCGCGAAATGCTGTCCGGTTTGCGAAAGTGCAGAGCCGCAGCACAACGCGGACAGTACCCTTCGTGCGTATTCGGACCGGACCTCGCAACGAAACCACAGGTGTGGCATGCCATCAGGCCCCGGGCAGCCGCTGAGGTCATTGGCGGGCATCCAGCTTCGCCCACAGCGCGCGCGGGTTGAACGTGGATACGCACGCTGCCAACAGGATCATGAAGGCAGCCAGCGAGAAAAGCGCAATGCCGGGGATCACCTCCGCGAGATGCGTCAGCTTGACCAGCGCGACGAGCACGCCGATGAACATCACATCCGGCATACGCCACGCCTGCACCGCGCGCAGGATGCGAAACACGATCGCGCTGCCGCGTGGCATTCGCTCGAACTGCAACGGCAGCAGCAGTCCCAGAATGGCGACGAGCTCGATCAGAGGCGCTACGACCGTCGTGATGAGAACGATCGCACCCAGAGTACGCATACCGCCCTCGTAAAGAGCGCGCGCAGCGCCGAACAGCGTGGTCTGGACGCGCTCGCCCTGCACCTCCAGTCCGACCAGCGGAAACGCGTTGGCAATTACGAAAAACACGGCGGCACCCACTGCAAAGGCAAGCGAGCGATTCAGGCTGTCCGGGCGGTTGCGGTACAGCACGGCATCGCACCGCGCGCATCGCGCCGTGCCACCGGGCGGCACGGCGGTTTCACGCTGCAGCAGGTCGCATTCGTGACAGGCAATGAGTGGCGCCGCCATTTTGGAGTCTGATGACTGTCGGATAAAACAGCGTCGAAAGGACGCTCACAGCGGCGTGCAGGACCCGAAGACAACGAAGGCTCCGTCCTTGTTGACGATCGCACGCTCATCGCGATTCATGGCACGCTCTTGTGGGGACGCGATGCGGCGAAATTACGCGCCGGGTTTGGAGCGAACAATTGGACCTTGGTCTCATGAAGAGACCGTGCGCCGAACCGACGCAGGAAGCCGCGCAGAAACGGGGCGTTCTAGTGCAAGCTAGGCCGCTTCGATCGCGGGACGCACCTCGGCTGCGGAAGCATCAGCGACACTAATACCCGCCAGCGCGCACAAACGAACGAGTGAGGCAACAGAGCGCGTCTCGAGCTTCTCCATTACGCGCGCCCGATGCGCCTTCACGGTCTTTTCGGTGATGCCGAAGTCGCCCGCGATCTGTTTGTTGAGGCGGCCGCTGATCACCTCGACCATGACCTGATGTTCTCGCGGCGAAAGCCGCGCCAGGCGTTGTTCTACCGCCAGCCGCTGGCGCCCGCTCGCCTCGATGAATTCGTGACGCTCGATCGCCGTGCGGATCGCGGAGAGAATGCTTTCTTCCTCGACCGGCTTCAGCAGGATATCGAGCGCCCCCTGCTTCATTGCGCGTATGCTCATGGGCACGTCGGCGTGTCCGGTGAGATAGATGATCGGCAGGGACACGCCCGACGCAAGCATTCGCTCCTGGAGCTCGGGGCCCGTCATGCCGGGCATTTCGACATCCAGCAGAACGCATCCGACGCCGCCGAAAGGCAGCCGATCGAGAAAAGTGCCGGCGGTCGCATGGCTTTCCGCCTGCCAGCCCGCGCTGCGGATCAGCCGCTCGAGCCCGCGACGCACCCCCTCGTCATCATCGATGATGAATACCGTCCTGATGTTCGCAGTTGCTGTCATCAAACAACCCCCTTGCATTGCGGCAATCGATGCGAGTTTCTGTCATGACGCCCGCTGTCGATCGCTCAAGTCCTCGCTTTCTTTCGTCCTGTTCACATGCGAGCACGGCCGTCGGATCTCGCCCGAGCGGTCGCTGCCTCGCTCGGTCCTGTAACCTCGTCGGCGGCCAGCGGTAACTTCAATCTGAAGGTCACATTGCCGGCGGCGCTGCTTTCGCACCAGATGCGGCCGCCGTACGATTCGACGATGGCCCGACACACCGAAAGACCCATTCCAAGGCCCTTCTGTTTCGTCGTCCAGAATGCCTCGAATACCTTGTCCAGTTTGCTTGCCGGTATACCGGTGCCCGTGTCTTGCACCGAAAGCTCTACATGATCATCACCGGACAGCGCCAGGGTGATGGCCAGCTTGCGCGCGGTAGCGCGAATCCCGCGCATCGAATCGATCGAATTCATGACCAGATTCAGCAGCACCTGCTCGATCTGAATCTTGTCGGCATTCATCAGGCAGTGGGGCGCCAGCGAGGCTTCCACCTCGATCTGCTCGGTCATGAGCTCGCTTCGCACGAGAGCGAGTACGTCGCGTACTACTTCGGCGCCATCGAAGATGCCACGCGTCGTATGCTGCCGCCGCAGCATCGCGCGCAGCGCGCTCATCACGTCGCCGGCCTTGCGGTTGGAGGCCACGATATCGGTCAGGATGTCGCGCATCTCTTCCGGGCTCAGAAGCCCGTTGTTGAGAAAGCGCAAGCCGGCCTGCGCGTTGTTCAATATCGCTGCCAGCGGCTGTGAAAGCTCGTGTGCGAGCGACGCGACGAGCAAGGCCGTTTGCGTGACGCGCGCCGAATGCCACTTGTGCGCGCGCAGCTCGGTCATCTCTTCCTCGTTATCGCGCAGCGCCGAGACGTCCTGGACGGTCGCGAACAGTCGTTCGGTGCGCCTGCCGGGAAACATCACCTCATGCCATTGCTGGATCGTTCGCGTTTCCCCGCCACACGTGTGAATGCCGAAGCGCACGCTGTAGCGAACGCCCGGATTGGCACGCGCCTGCTCGAGCGAAGCCGCGAATTGCGCACGATCTGCCGGCGCGACGAAGTCCATGAACTCGGAATGTCTGTGCACGTCCGTGCCGAGGATGTGTTTGGCCTCGTCCGAGAGATCGAGGGTGTCGGCCGCGACGTCCCAACGCCAGCGTCCCAGATGAACCGTCCCGAGCGCGTCACGGACGTCGTGCTCGTTCGCGGCGATCGCCGCGGCTGCTTCCGCGCGCGCAGTGGCGTGCGTGAGAATTTCGCCCAGGACCTTCACATGCCTCACGAGCCGATCGGGCCACTCAGTCGTAGGGCAATTGCGGGCAACAGCCATGATGAATCGAACTTCGCCTTCGACCCTGAGCGGAATGTGCAGCAAGGACCGCAGGCCCAGCGCGTGAAAGCCTACCTTGTCTGCGGCCGCCTCCGGCACCAGTTCATCGAGCTGCAAGATCCGCAGTACCCTCTGCCCGATGACGACATGGCGAAATGCCCAGGGAAACCAGTCTCGATAGCTCAACAGGTCGGGTGGCGGAACGAGGTCTTCCGAGCTCGCGACATTACGCAGATAGGCATCGCCTCGGTCGGGCAGCAGTTCGAAAACGGCTACCTGGTCTACGCAGCAGAAGGTCAGCATCTCTGACAACGCCAGATCGACATGCATGCTGACGCGATCCCAACGGCTGCCGGAAAACGCGGTCGAAATGCGTTCCAGAATACGCTCGAAGTCCGCCTCGCGCGTGGGACGCTCGCCTCTGAAGGTGGTCAGACAGACATCGCCGAGAATTGTCGTCATTTACGGGCCTGCCATGCGCAAGATCGAATTCCAGCAGCATCGCATACGCAAACGCGATCGACATCTTCTCTCTCAGCCAATTGCCCCCGCGCGGAATGCGCGGAGCCTGGGATCGATGGTGCCGTTGCGGTGCACTATACCACGCAAAACGGGCGACACGTAACCGCCGAAGCTGTGCTCCCGCCGGCTGCGAAGCAAGCGAATGGAACGTCCTCAACTGCGGGCTCTTTGATGCGCTCGGCATCAGCCGCGAGCAAGCGGCAAGCGACGCCAGGGGTCGGCGGTGCGACTAAGGTCCAATTGTCGTGCCCCACAGCGGAACGGCAGGATTTGCACACCAAACAGCGGACCGGCGACGCGGTCTCTTCACACTTATGAAACAAATCGATCGGGCATCTCGGCAAAGCCCGCGCTGGCGCTACCATGTGCAGGGCGGCTGGCATACGTCGCTTTGGATGGCGGTCTGGGCGCTGGGGACACTCTTGTCAGCCGGGCCGGCGCAGGCATCCATCTTTCAGGGTGAAACGCTCGATGCCGTGGCGGACGGTATCGCCTGGGGGGTGCTCGTCATCGCGCCGATCATAGGAATCGCCGCTTTCTGGATCATTCATATCCTGCCGGAGAAGATCGCCGAGAAGAGGAAGCATCCGCAAGCCAAAGCAATTCAGACGCTGTGTCTGCTGTCGCTCTTTTTCGGCGGCATGCTGTGGCCCATCGCGTGGCTATGGGCGTACAGCAAGCCGGTTCTTTATAAGATGGCATACGGCACGGACGTCTACGAGCACGAAGCGGAGGGTAATCCCGAAGAAGAGCCGGAGACGGCCAATCTTTCAGATGCCGAGCGCATGCGTATGAAAGTCGTGGACCGGCAGGGCACCGATCCGACCGGACACCCCACGAGGGAGCGTGTCTGATGGAATTACTGCTCCTCATAATTTATTCGATCATCGTCTGGCTGATCTTCTTCAAGTTCAAGTGGCTGCCGTGGAACATCACCAGCCAGGTGATCGTCATCACGCTACCGATCATCGGTATTGCCGTCCTCATCCTGACGCTTAACCTCGTCGCGCCTTCGACGAGCGACGTGCGTGTACTCAACTACGTCGTTCAGATCGTGCCGCGCGTGACGGGTCGCGTCATCGATGTGCCGGTCGACCCCAATCGGCCTGTCAAGAAAGGCGAAGTTCTCTTTCGTATCGATCCCGTGCCCTTCCAGAACGAGGTGAAGCAGCTCGAGGCGAAGCTCGTGGAAGCGCGGGCGAAACAGAATGAGGCCACGGCGAAACTATCCGAATCGAACGCGGGTGCGCGCGAGTTGCGCGAGAACCTGAAAGCAGCCACCGCCCAGATCGGCATCAGTAGCGCAAAACTCGATCTCGCGAACAAACGTGTAGAGCAGTACAAGGAACTGGTCTCCGCCTCGGCCGGCAGTCGCTTCGATCTCGAGCACGCCGTTGCAGAGACGCAGGAGCTGCAGTCGCAGGTTGCAAATGCCCGTGCCAACGAAGCCCAGGTGGTACAGAAGCTCTCGGCACAGATCGGCGGCGAGCAGGCGCAGGTCGCCGCCGCCAAGGCGCAGCTTGCCGCCGCGCATGCTCAGGCCGCGAGCGTCGAGGCGCAACTCGCGGACGCCCGGTGGAAGCTGTCGGAGACGACGGTGTATGCGCCCGCCGACGGCTCCGTCGTGAACCTGCAGTTGCGCCCGGGCTCGACAGCCGGTCAGTTCGTGGGCCGCCCGGTGATGAGCTTCGTGGAAAACGAGCAATGGCTGATCGCCCTCTACACCCAGAACGAGCTACGCGCCATCGAGCCGGGAAACGAAGCCGAAGTCGCACTCAAGACCTATCCGAATCGCATCATCAAGTGCAAGGTGGATTCGATCGTGTGGGCGACCGGGCAGGGGCAACTTCCGCTCGGCGGCACGGTGCCGGACGCAGGGCCTGCGCCAGTGCCGCCTGGCCGTTTCGCCGTGAAGCTCGCTGTAGAAGAAAAAGACAAGGACGTGTTCCTGGCCGCCGGCGCGATCGGCATTGGCGCGGTGTACACGGAGCACCTGGAGTTCCTGCACATCATTCGCAAAGTGTTCCTACGCGTGAGCACCAAGCTCGATGCGCTGATCCTGAAGCTGCACTGATCTCGCCATGCGGCACACACGACTCGTCCAGATCGTCGTCCTGGCAGCGCCCCTGGCGTTCGGCGCCTGCTCGCTCAAGTCGCCGCCGGACCGGGAGCAGCTGGCGCGCGAGGCTATGCGCAATACCCAGGTTCCGCCAGCGTGGACAAAGGGTACGAGCAGCCCGGAAGCCGTGGTGGCGGACTGGCTCGCGGGCTTCGGCGAACCCCGCCTGAATGCGCTCGTCGCCGAGGCGCTCGAGTACAACTCGGATCTCTCCGCCAGTGCGGCCCGCATCGAACAGGCTGCCGCGGGGCTGAAGATCGCGGGCGGCGCCCTGACCCCGGCGGTCGACGTGCTCGGGCGCGCCAATCACAAGGTGAAAGGCGGCGGCTCGACCGACATCACGGGCGCGATCTTGAGCGCATCGTGGGAGATCGACGTGTGGGGCCGGGTGCGCTACGGCGTGCGCGCGGCGGATGAAGACTATGGATCTGCGCAGGCCGACTACGCGTACGCGCGGCAGTCGATCGCCGCGCTCGTCGCAAAGAGCTGGCTCGTCGCCGCCGAAGCGAGCCTGCAGCGCGAGATTGCGCGCGATTCCATCGGAGCGTCCGAGAGGACGGCCGAGCTTGCCCGCGTGCGCTCGCGCGTGGGCAGCGGAGACGACCGCGATGTGGCGCTGGCGGACGCGAGCCTGCAAGCCTATCGCGACACGATCCGCCAGCTCGAATACTCGCGCGAGCAGGCGCTGCGCGTGCTCGAAGTACTGGCCGGACGCTATCCCGCTGCGACGCTGGATGCGGCCACCACGCTCCCAGTGCTTCCGCCGACACCGGCCGCCGGGCTCCCTGCGCAGCTTCTCGAGCGCCGGCCCGACGTGTTTGCCGCTGAACGACGCGTTGCGGCGGCATTCAGCCGCGTCGGCGAGGCGAAGGCCGCACAACTGCCGCGCATCAGCCTCACTGCGGGACTGAGCTTCGTCACGCGCAGCTTCTATGTCCGCGAGAGCCCGGAAAAGACTAGCGCCGCCATCGGTGCGCTGCTCCAGTGGCCGCTTTTCTCCGGCGGTGCGCTCGAAGGCCAGGTCGACCTGCGCACGGCCGAACAGAAGCGCGCCGTCGCTGAATATGCGGCGATCGGACTGAAGGCGTTCAACGAAGTGGAGTCGGCGCTCTCGGCGGAAGCGACGCTGATCGATCGCGAACAACTGCTCAGGCAGCTCACCGTTGAAAACGAGCGAGCGGTCAGGCTCTCGGAAGTGTCGTTCAAAGTGGGCAAGATCGACCAGCGCTCGGTCCTGACCGACCAGTTGCAGCTCTACGCGTCGCGCGTTCAGTTGCTGCGGGTGCAGTCAGAGATGCTGGCGCAGCGCGTGAATCTGTACCTCGCGCTCGGCGGCGGAGTTTCACCAGCTGGTGCCGGTGCGCCGACGGCGGAGGCGCCTGTCGGTGCGCCGCAGAGCGCAGCGGTGGTGGTGTCGCAGCAAAAGCGTTGATTGTCACGTCGGTTCCGGCGCCCTGACCGTCGCACCGTTGGACGAGATTGCTCATTCGCATCCGAATGCTGCGTTCGCGGCGACAACCTGTCCCGGTCGCGCCGCTCACCGTCGGGCAGTGCGTTTTAATGTAACTCGCGAGCCGCGTCCCTGAGCAGCGCCGACTTCGGCAGCAGCACCGACTTCGGCAACCGAACGAAGATGAACGTGCGAAACTCGGGCGGCGCGTCGGGCATCGGGATGCGGCCGATCTGAAGATCGAGTGTTTCGCCCGGCGCGGTACTCGCGTCGTCCAGCACGATGTTCATGCGGTCCAGACGCAGCCGCTTCTGTGTGATGAAGAGATGCTCTTCGGGCTTCGACAGCACCTCGCTCAGCCGGTCGAGCTGGTAGTTGAGGGCCTCGGCACCGGCCGAGAGACTCTTCAGCCGCTCCTCGTTGATCGCGAGGTCGGAATGGAGACGAGACAGATGGCTGTCGTCGGGCGCGTTCTGGCCGGACAGCCCGACCAGGCCCGCTCCCCTTCCTTCGAGGAGTTTCATGCGCGTTTTCAACAGCGCACGTTCCTGCTCGAGCAGGTCGCGCTGGGACTGGTCCTGCGTCGCCTTCAACAGTCCCGATAGCGCGAGCTGATCGACGATCCGGCGTTCCAGTTCCTGTCGCAGTTCGGCTTCGGATGAAGCGCAGATCCGTGCGCGATAGTCGCCGAACGTAACGGCAGTCTGGGCTACGTCCCGCCGGACCACACCGTCCTCCAGGGCGGCGCCGAGCGTGCGCCGCTCCGTGAGGAGCATGCTGAGGACCGTATACGCGTCGGTTGCGGTCGTATGCGTATCGAACCACGCCCGCATTTCCGCCGAACGGCTGAATGCGCGAGCGAGGTCATCGGGAGTGGCGAAGAACGCGCGGATGTAAGCATCGGACTGCCATGCCGCGGCAGTCGCGTCCCGCGCCGGAGGCATGCTCGCGACGAGTGCGCGCGCATACTCCATCGCGGTTCTTACGGCCGGGAGCAGCCGCGCGCGGTACCCGCGTGCGAAGTGCAGTCGCGGGTTGCTCAACTGCACGACACGCTCCACCGACTCGCGTGCGTGAGCCTCCCGTTCCGCATTCGCGGAGTTGCGAGGGCCACGGAACCAGTCGAACAAGCCCATGGGTTTTACTTGCGCGCCGGCATGACAGACACGTTGAGCCGGCGCTCCTTCCAGAACAGGTTATGGACGCGTGCCTGAAGCTGCTGGAGCTGCATGGCATCGGTCTGGTAGAAGGTGAGCATCACGGCGGGACGAGAGCCGTCGCCCGGGATGTGCTCGATCCCGTCGAACGCGGGGAACCCGTACTTCACGAGCAGGGCTTTCAATTCGTCGTCCGACGTACCGGGCGCGATGTTTCCGATCCACAGGGTTGCCATGTCAGTTCCTTTGTCTCGCTAAGCCATGATATTGACGCCGCCATCCACATAAATCGTTTCGCCCGACATCCGCTGCGCGTAGCGGCTGGCGAGGAACGCACACGTGTACCCGACGTCCATGATGTCCACGAGCTCGCCCAGCGGCGCGCGCTGCGCAGCCGCGTTCAACATCAGCTCGAAATCCTTGAGTCCCGATCCAGCGCGGGTCTTCAGCGGCCCGGGCGAAATCGCGTGCACGCGTATGCCCTTCGGGCCAAGCTCGTACGCGAGATACCGGCAGCACGCCTCGAGCGCCGCCTTTACCGGCCCGATCACGTTGTAATTGGGCACGACCTTGTTCGCGCCGTAATAGCTCATCGCGAACAGGGTTCCGCCGTCGGTCATGAGGGGTACGGCAAGCCGCGACATACGGATGAAGGAATGGCACGAGATGTCCATCGCCTCCATGAAACCGCTCGCCGAGCAATTCAGAATGCCGCCGCGGAGGTCCTGCTTCGGCGCGCGCGCGAGCGAGTGCACGATGATATCGAGCTTTCCCCACTCCCTTCTGACCTTATCGAAAACGGCTTCGAGTTCGCCGGGATGGGAGACGTCGAGCGGCATGAAGATCGACGCTTCCAGCTTTTGCGCGAGCGGCTCGACGTAGCTCTTCGTTTTTTCATTCACGTAGCTGATGGCCAGATCGGCCCCGAGCGCGCGAAACGCCTGCGCGCATCCGTACGCGATCGAATGCGCATTGGCGATGCCGACGACGAGCGCCTTCGCGCCCTTGAGGATCGGACGAGGCAGTTCCATGCTGATCGGTGGCACGTGTGCACGATGCATCACGGCAGGTCCGCGAAGTAGTCCACCGCTCACGTGCTCTTACACGGACAGTCTCGCCGCGCGCTGACGCTTCAGCAATTGGACCTTGGGCGCATTGGCAGCGTGCGAGTCACAGGTTGGGAGGCGGGCACCAGCTCGCCGTGCAGGATCCGCGCGGCCGCTACCGCGCCAGCCAGGCGCCGTCCACTGGCAGCGCCGCACCGGTTATCTGGCTCGCCGCATCGGAGCACAGGAAGACCGTAAGCGCGCCGATCTGCTCGGGCGTGGCAAATTCCATCGAAGGTTGCTTCTCTTCGAGCAGCTCCTTCTTCGCCCGCTCGACGGGGATGCCCTCGTTCCGTGCGCGATCGTCGATCTGCTTCTGGACGAGCGGCGTCAGCACCCACCCGGGACAGATCGCGTTACAGGTGATGCCGCCTCCCGCGGTCTCGAGGGCGACGACTTTGGTCAAACCGACCACGGCGTGCTTCGCCGCGACATAGGCGACCTTTTCCACTGAAGCGACGAGTCCGTGCACCGACGCGATGTTGACGATGCGGCCCCAGCCTTTGCGCTTCATCTGCGGCAACGCCGCCTTGATCGTGTGGAAGCTGGACGAGAGATTGATCGCGATCACCGCGTCCCAGCGCTCGTCCGGAAAGTCCTCGACTGCGGCGGTATGCTGGATGCCGGCGTTGTTGACCAGGATCCCGACCGGCCCCAGCTCGCGCTCCGCTGCGCCCACCATGTCCCGGATCTGTTCCGGTTTCGACATGTCCGCGCCGCTGAATGCGATTTTGACCTTGAATTCCGAGGCCAGGCTCGCGCGCAGCCGTTCGATCTCGTCCGCGGGTCCGAAACCGTTGAGCATGACGTTGGCGCCCTCGGCCGCGAGCGTACGCGCGATGCCCAGGCCGATGCCGCTGGTCGATCCCGTTACGATGGCGCATTTCTGCTCGAGCATGGCGTTTCCTTTCTCGCGCAAGTGGTGATTCAGTATAGGCCCGTCAGCTGGAATACCGCGATCACCACGAACACGGCCGCGGTCTTGATTACCGTGACGGCGAAAATGTCTTTGTACGAATCCCGGTGAGTAAGGCCCGTCACCGCCAGCAGCGTGATCACCGCGCCATTATGCGGCAACGTATCCATGCCGCCGCTCGCCATCGACGCGATACGGTGGAGCACTTCGAGCGGAATACCCGCGCTCTCGGCGCCCGCGATGAAGGTATCGGCCATCGTCGCGAGCGCGATGCTCATGCCGCCTGAGGCCGATCCGGTGATACCCGCAAGCGCCGTGACCGTGACGGCCTCGTTGACGAGAACGCCCGGAATCGATTTGAGCGCATCCGCGACGATCAGAAACCCGGGCAGGGCGGCAATCACTCCGCCGAATCCGTATTCGGAGGCCGTGTTCGTCGCTGCGAGAAGCGCACCGGCAATCGCGGTCTTGCTGCCTTCGGCAAAACGGTCCTTGATGCGTCCGAACGCGAACACCACGACGGTGAGAATACCGAGCAGCAGGGCACCTTCCACGGCCCAGATCGCGACGACCGAAGACACCGGGGTCGTGAGCGGCTTGGCCAGTCCCGGCAGCGTGGTCGTATGCGCAGTGCCATAGAACTGGGGGATGAGTCGCGTGAACACCAGATTCATGACGCCCACGATGACGAGCGGCGAAAGCGCAAGCCATGCGTTGGGCAGCTTCTCGTCCGTGAAGGGTTCGGGCTCGTTGACGAGATTCGTCCCGTAGCCTTCGCCTGACGCCGCGGCCTTGCGCCGCTGCCACTCGAGGTAAGCAAGCCCCGTGACGAGAATGAACACCGAGCCGATCACACCGAGCCACGGGGCCGCCCAGGTATCCGTCTTGAAGAATGTGGTGGGGATGATGTTCTGGATCTGCGGGCTGCCGGGCAGCGAATCCATCGTGAACGTGAATGCGCCGAGCGCGATCGTGCCGGGAATGAGGCGCTTCGGTATGCCGCCCTGCCTGAACATTTCCGCGGCGAAGGGATATACCGCGAACACGACGACGAACAGCGAAACCCCGCCGTAGGTGAGCAGCGCGCACACCAGCACGATCGAGAGCATCGTACGTTCGCGTCCGACGAGGCTGATCACGGCCGAAACGATCGACTTGGAGAAACCGGAAAGCTCGATGACTTTTCCGAACACGGCACCGAGCAGGAACACCGGCAGATAGGACTTGATGAATCCCACCATCTTGTCCATGAACACGCCGCTGAACATCGGCAGCACGTCGGCAGGCGCGGTCAGGAGCACGGCCAGCAAGGCGCAGACGGGCGCAAAAAGGATGACGCTCATGCCGCGATACGCGACGTACATGAGCAACACGAGGGCGAGGAGGACGATGATGAAGCTCATGGCGCGCCTCCTAATAGCTGCTCGGGTCGGGGAAAAGCAGCGTCAGGCGGTCTTCCTGAAAGCGCCGCAGGAGTCGCTCGTAGCGCTCGATCAATGCACCCATCAGGTCACGAATCGAGAGCACGCCCTGGACGCGCCCTTCGAGTGCCACGGGCAAGTGCCCGATGCCTTTTTCGTGCATGAGCTTGACGCACTCCGGGATCCGCGTGTCCGGGCGCACGGTATACACGCTGGAGGTCATCACCTCACGCACCGGCGTCGTGCGCGGGTCCTGTGACCGCAGCACGACCGCCCGTGCACAGTCGCGTTCGGAAACGACACCCGCGAGCTGATCACCGTGCAGGACGACAACCAGCCCGACTTCCATCTGGGTCATCCGTTCCATCGCGACCGACACCGTGGTCTCGGGTGTGACCGGGACCACCGGTTGCGCCTTCTTCGCGATAAGCTCCCCGGCCGTCGCGAAGGGCATCAATTGCTCCATCGACTTCAGTGGTGTTTGCATGAGCGCAGCCTCTTATTGGGTAGTTGTGGCTGTTACGAAATCATCCACAGGAAGACGCAGTCACCGGGTGGCGGCTGTTCTCCTTCGGCTTCCGCTGCCTACCGCCAGCACGCAGCCGTCGAACTTCAGGTTACGAACGCGGCAGCGATGTTCACGAACAGGATCTTGAGTATGGTCATGCTCGGGAAAATCATCGCGTAGCCGATGTCGGGACGGTCGGTCGGAGCGACCTTGTTGCCATAGGCCAGGATGGCTGGATTGCCCGTCGTGCCTGCAAGGACGCCGGCCATCTCGTCATACGACATCCTGAACACGAACAGTCCCAGGACAATCACGGGCAGGACCAATGCAAGGAGCACCAGCGCACCCAGACCGAGCATCAGGAACCCGCTATCCGCAACCGTGTTGACCACACTCACCCCGGAAGACATGCCGGCGTTCGCGAGAAACAGCGTGAGTCCGAGGTTGAACAAGACTTTGTTGGCGGAGAGCGGCATGGTCCAGTTCACGCCCCCGGTACGGCGCAGGTTGCCGAGAATCAGCGCGACGAGCAGCACGCCGACGAAGCCGATCGTCATCTTCCCGATGCCGGGAATCGGAATGCTGATCGCGCCCACGGCGAAGCCGAGGGCCATGCCGAGACCGACGGAGATGTAGCTGACTTCCGCAGTGCCTTTTATCGAGTCGCCGAAGTATCTTCTCAACTCGCGGAAATGCGCACGGTTCCCGAGAAGCCCGACACGATCGCCGAACTCGAGGATGAGATCGGGATTCGGCAGGATATCGGCGTCGCCACGGCGCACGTGCAGAACGCTGATATCCTTGCCCCCGGGCATTTGAAGATCGGAAAGCGGTCTGCCGACGACGGTCGGGCGAGAGGCGAACACGCGCACGTAGTCGATATCGCGACGGTCCTGAATGAAGCGCCCGCTCGCTGCTTTGCCGATCGCCTCCTGTGCAAGAACAAGGGCCTCCTCCGATGTGCCGGACGCGAGAAGCACATCGTCCTCCGCGATCACGGTCGTTACGGGCGCAGGCTGGTTCTGTTGCGCCCGGCGTAGCCCGACGATCTGTATGCCCGCCGGCAACGCGGCCATGCTTTCCGCAAGGGTCTTACCGAAGAACGCCGGGTTATGGACCGCAATCTCGCGAATCTCAACGCCGGCGGATGCAGGCGCCTCGAACTTCGGTTTCAAGATGAGATAAACGATATAGAGGGCCAAGATGGGGCCGGCGACTCCAAACGGGTACGAGACGGAGTAGCCGACCGCCGGATCCTGATTGCCAATCGCCGCGAGCGCGGCTTGCAACGTCGCGGTGCTGGTGCCGGAGCCCGCAAAAAGCCCGTACGCGACGCCTGCAGGAATATCGAGCCATTTCACAAAGGCGAGGCTCACGAAGCCCGCAAACAGCACTGAAACAACCGCCATCGTATTTGCCCGAAGACCATGGGCACTCGTGAGGCCCATGAAGAACTGCTTACCGTACTGTATGCCGACCGTGTACAGGAAAAGCGCCAGCCCCAGCGAACCGATCATCGGCGCGGGCACGGACTTCGGTGCAAACCAGCCCACCGCGATGGCGACGAACAGAACCGCGCCCGCGCCGAGCGAGAAACCCTTGATGTTGATCTCACCGACCAGGTAACCGACGGCAATGGTAAAGAACAGCGCCAGCATCGGCTGCTGCTCGAGTAGCGTTCTGAAGAAGTCCATGAGCCCCCTCGCCCTGCTTCTCTAGTAAACGGTCAGCCCCCGGCTGCGGAACTGATTGCGCACGCGCTCCATCACGGCCACGCTGGGCGGCTCGCTGTTCTCCAATGGGTACTTGAGCTTCAGCTTGTGCCACTTGTCCTTACCCATCTGGTGGAAGCGCAGCGTTTCCACCCGTTCCACGGTCTTCAGGTTCGCCACGATATCGGCGACCTTCTCGACGTTGTCTTCGCCGTCGGTGAGCCCCGCCACGACGACGTAACGGATCCACATCGGCCGGCCGAGTGTGGAGAGCCGTCGTGCGTAGTCGATCGTCGGCTGCAGCGGCTGGCGCGTCACTTTCTCGTAGATTTCCGGATCACCCGATTTGATGTCGAGCAGATGCAGATCGATATTCATCAGATCCGCGTCGCTGAACTTCTCGCCGAGCCGGCCCGACGTATCCATGCAGGTGTGCAGGCCGAGCTGTTTGCACCGGCGAAACACCTGCTTCACGAACGCGTGCTGGAGTTGCGGCTCTCCTCCAGACAGCGTCACCCCGCCCTTGCTGAGCTTCAGCACCTGTGCGTATTTGCCGATGACCTGCATCGCGCGGGCAACCGTCACCGGCTTTCCATTGTGCTTGTGCCATGTGTCGGGGTTATGGCAGGTACTGGCAGCGGAGCAGGCATCCGGTGAGAAAGCCCACGAAACGGATGCCCGGCCCGTCAACGGTGCTGCCGACTTCGTACGAGTGCACGTACCCCGTGATGTCATCGCCCTCCTGCAGCTCTTCGAGATCGCCGGGGTATACGGCATAGTAATCGCGCGCGTCCTTGCTCTCCTGCGTGCCCTTCTTCGCAATGTGCGTGTCGTACCGGCTCCCGATGAGAGACTGGCTCATGCTCGCCACTCCTTACATGGCACCGTGGAAAGTTCGGTTGATGATGTCGAGCTGCTGCTCTTTCGTGAGCTTCACGAAGTTCACGGCGTAGCCGGAGACCCGGACCGTGAGTTGCGGATACTTATCTGGATTCTTCATCGCGTCCTGCAGCGTTTCGCGGTCCAGCACGTTGATGTTCACGTGGAAACCGCCGCTTCCGAAGTACGCATCGAGCGCGTTCACCCCTCGGTTCACGCGATCGGCCGCGCTGCCGAGCGCAGTCGGCACGACCGAAAGCGTGAGCGAGATCCCGTCTTCGGCGTCGTCGTATGGGATCTTGGCAACGGACATCAACGCCGCCAGTGCGCCGTGTGTGTCGCGGCCGTTCGAGGGATTGGCACCTGGCGCAAAAGGTTCTCCTTTTTTGCGCCCGTCCGGCGTGTTGCCCGTCGCTTTTCCGTAAACGACGTTGGATGTAATCGTCAGCACCGACTGCGTGTGCACCGCGTTGCGGTAGGTCGGATACATGCGGATCTTGTTCATCATGATCGACACGAGCATCTTCGCCAACTCGTCCGCGCGGTCCTCATTGTTGCCGAAGCAGGGGAACTCGCCCTCGGTCTTGAAATCGACGATGATCCCGCGCTCGTCGCGGATCGGCGTTACCTTCGCGTATTTGATCGCCGAGAGGCTGTCGGCGGCATGCGACAGGCCGGCGATGCCGCACGCCAGCGTGCGCAGCACGTCGCGGTCGTGCAGCGCCATCTCGACCGCCTCGTAGCAGTACTTGTCGTGCATGTAGTGGATGACATTGAGCGCGTTCACGTACGTCCGCGCGAGCCAGTCCATCATCGGGTCGAGGCGTGCCATGACTTCGTCGTAGTCCAGCAAGTCGCCCTCGATCGGCGCGAGCCTGGGGCCGATCTGATTGCCGCTCACCTCGTCGCGGCCTCCATTCAGCGCGTAGAGCAGTGTCTTGGGCAGGTTCACGCGTGCGCCGAAGAATTGCATCTGCTTGCCGACCCGCATGGCCGACACGCAGCAGGCTATCGCGCAGTCGTCGCCCCACTTCGGGCGCATGAGGTCGTCGGCCTCGTACTGAATCGAGCTCGTGTCGATCGAGGCCTGAATCGCGAAGCGCTTGAAGCCGTCGGGCAGACGCGGCGACCAGAACACGGTGAGATTGGGTTCGGGCGCCGGTCCGAGGTTGTTAAGGGTGTGAAGCATCCGGAACGCGTTCTTCGTGACCAGCGTGCGCCCGTCTTCACCCATTCCACCTAAGGCTTCAGTCACCCACACCGGGTCGCCCGAGAAAAGCTGGTTGTATTCCGGCGCGCGCAGGAAACGCACGAGGCGCCACTTGATGACGAGATCGTCGATGATCTCCTGCGCCTGGCTCTCGGTGAGCGTGCCGTCGCGCAGATCGCGCTCGAAATAGATGTCCCAGAACGTCGATAGCCGCCCCGCGGACATCGCGGCGCCATTCTGCTGCTTGATCGCGGCGAGGTAGCCGAAGTAGGTCCACTGCACGGCCTCGCGCGCATTGCGCGCGGGGCCCGAGATGTCGTAGCCGTACAGCGAAGCCATCTCGAGCAGTTCGTTCAACGAGCGGATCTGCTCGCTCAACTCTTCGCGCAGCCGGATGATGTCCTCCGTCGAATGCCGGTCGTCGAGTTCGCGTTTTTCGCGTTGCTTGTCGGCGACCAGGAAATCGACGCCGTACAGCGCCACGCGACGGTAGTCGCCGATGATGCGGCCCCGGCCGTACGCGTCCGGAAGCCCGGTCACAATGCCCGACGAGCGCGCCTTTCGGATCTCCGGCGTATACGCGTCGAACACGCCGTCGTTGTGCGTCTTGCGGTACTTCGTGAAGATCTCGCCGAGGCGTTCGTCCGGTTTGTAACCATAGGCCTCGAGGCTCGCCGCGACGACGCGCCAGCCCCCGAACGGCATGATCGCGCGCTTCAGGGGTGCATCGGTTTGCAACCCGACGATGAGCTCGAGATCCTTATCGATATAACCGGGACCGTGCGCGAGGATGCTCGACGGCACTTGCACCACATCGAGTATGCCCTTCTCACGTTCCTCGCGAAGCAGCGGCTGGAGCTTTTCCCAGAGCGCTTTCGTTCGCTCTGTCGGACCCGCGAGAAATGAACCATCACCCTCGTACGGCGTGTAGTTGCGCTGGATGAATTCACGAACGTTTACACGCTCCTGCCACGCGCCCGGCGTGAAGCCGCGCCAGGCGGCTTCCCAGCGCTCGCTTGCTGGTTTGAGAATGGCTGCCATGCTTTCAGTCCTCCGTGCATTGATCGAAGCGGCGCTCTAAAGGGCGCGCGCGCCGAGCTACTTTCAGGAGCATTGCCATGAAGCAGTTCCGCATCAATTGGACCTTGGTCGCATGATCGCTGGGAGCGGTCGATGACGAGCACGGACACAGAAGACGCCGCAACCATCAGCAGCACGACCGGACGTCGAGCTTAAGAATTATGCGGCGGCGCAGCGAGGCCGCGAAGACGCAGACCGTTGAGAGAAAAGCGTGCACGCGACGTGCATCGGTTGAATATCTGTTGCGGTCAAGCCAGCTGCTCCTCACGCTCGCGTGGATTGAGGTACGTGAACGGCAGTCCGACCAGAACCACGCCCCCGACGATATTGCCCGCGGTGCTGTAGAGCAGGTTGTGAAGCGCATCGGCCAGCGTCAGCTTGCCGCCGCCGAGGATTGCCATCGCAAACGTTCCCATGTTGGCGATCGAATGCTCGAAGCCGAGGTACACGAAGATGAATACCACTGAAACCAGGATCAGGATCTTGGCGACTTCCTCCTTGCAGCGCAGTGCAATGCGTACGGCCAGACAGACGATCCAGTTGGCCAGGATGCCCTTGACGAAAATGACGCCGGCTGCCTGGTGTGCCTTGTGCACAGCGCCGGTGAACAGCGCATGATCGGGCGGTAATTGAGCGAGAGAGCCGGCCCCGACCAGCAGCACGGCGACGAGAATCGCACCGGCCAGATTGCCGAACCAGCAGGCAATCCACAGCAGCCCAGTCTGTCCCCAGTTGGTGCGCCCCTCGGCTGAAGAGACCGTCAGATACATCGTGTTGCTGGTAAAGAGCTCGGTATTCGTAAACACGATGATCGTGAGGCCGACGCCGAAAAACGCCGCCGCGATCACCTTGCCCAGGGATATGTCTCCAAGGTTGTGCATGAGCACCCAGAACACGAACACGACGATCGTAAGCCCCATACCTGCGCCCACCGAGCGCAACATGTAGCGCGCGGGGTCGTCCTGCAGCAGGCTCAGTTTCGTGACGCCCGCGTCGGCTGCCTTCTCTACATGAACACGATCCATATCCGAGGCCTCCTGGTCAGCCCTTTTGCACGACGTAACGGCCCGGCGCGGGTTCCACCGGCGGGTAGTCCCGGTTGCCGAGTTCCCTCGAGGCCGGGACGCTCGGCCCCGCGTGCTGCGCAAGCCATGCGGCCCAGCGTGGCCACCAGCTTCCCGCCGTGCTCTGCGCGGTCTCGAGCCAGCGCTGCGCGTCGCCGTCCTTCTTACCGTCCGCCCAGTAATTACGCTTGTTCAATGCGGGGTGGTTGATCACGCCCGCGATGTGTCCGCTCGCGCCCAGCACGAACGTCGTGTCACCGGAGAGGATCTCGCGCGAGGCGAAAGCCGTCTTCCACGGCACGATATGGTCATCGCGCGACGCGTACAGAAACGCCGGCACGTGGACCTGGGACAGGTCGACCGGCACGCCGCATTGCACCGTGCCGCCGGGACGGCGCAGCTTGTTCTCCAGATATGCGTTGCGTATGTACCAACAGAACATCGGTCCCGGCAGGTCGCTGCTGTCGGCGTTCCAGTACAGCATGTCGAACGCCGGCGGCGCCTTGCCTTTCAGATAGCTGTTCGTCACGTACTGCCAGACGAGATCGTTGGCGCGCAATGACGAGAACGCAGCCGCGAGCTCCTTGCCCTCCAGAATTCCGCCCTCTCCAATCGCCGCTTCCTTTGCGGCGACGGCTTGCTCGCTGATCAGCGTCCCCAGCTCGCCGGCATCGCCGAAGTCCAGCATCGTCGTGAGCAGCGTCAGCGAGGCCACCTTCGACTCGCCCCGCGCCGTCATTACCGCGAGCGCGGACGACAGCAATGTGCCGCCGATGCAGAAGCCGAGCGCATTCACCCGGTCGGCGGCGCTCACGTCCAGGACGATGTCGATCGCCCGCAGGACGCCTTCGACATAGTCATCCCACGTCAGTTTGCCGAGCTCCGGCGTGGCGGACCGCCACGACAGCATGAATACGGAGTGACCACGCTCCAGCGCGTAGCGCACGAACGAGTTCTTCGGCTGCAGATCGAGGATGTAAAACCTGTTGATGCACGGCGGGACGACGAGCAGCGGTCGTTTGGCCACTTCAGCCGTCACCGGTGCGTACTGAATCAGCTGAAACAGCTCATTTTCGTGGATCACCGCCCCGGGCGTCGTTGCGACACTGCGTCCGACCTCGAACGCACTTTCGTCCGTGGTGGAAATCCGCCCCTTGGCGAGGTCCTGGAAGAACAGCCGCACGCCCTCCACCACGCTTTGTCCGTTGGTTTCACGCGCGACCTCCAGGGCTTCGGGGTTCGTGATCAGGAAATTGGCCGGGTTCATCGCGTCGATGAACTGGCGCAGGCCGAAGCGCGCCTGTTCTTTCGTGCCGGCATCGAGTGCAGCGTTGTCGAGGCTGCTCTCCAGAAGGTCGGAATACGCCAGGTAGGTGCGTTTCACGGCGTCGGCCCACGGAGTGCTTTGCCATGCCTCATTCGCAAGGCGCTTCTCGCCAGAGGTCCCGGTCGCCGCAGAGGCGCTCTGGGGTGTCGACGCGGAGAGGCCGAACAGGGTGCCCCAGAAGCGGCCGACCGCGTTGGCGAACTCCTGTTGTGTCTGCGGATATCGCCTCAGGATCTCCAGCGGATCCGCGTTGGGCTGTACGCCATTCATCGCCGCGGAAGTGATTCGCCGGATCTCATCCTGACCCGCCGCTATGGCCTTCGCCAGCACCTGCGCAGGATCCTTCGGATCGTCGGTCATGGCGACGACTCCTTCTCTTGATGCTGTATTGTGTTCCGATACCCGGGGCTTAGCGCTCTCCCGTGATTCCCGTCGCCGCGCGCCGATACATGTGTGCGACGAGCTGCACCAGTGCGGCGGAGGCCACCCATGAGCGCCGGTCGTCGCCACGGCTCGTCAGCGCGATGGGTACCCGCGCCCCGAGCACGACGCCGGCCGACAGCGCATCGGCCAGGTACTCGAGTTGTTTCGCGATCATGTTGCCGGCTTCGAGGTTCGGCGCGAGGAGTACGTCGGCCTGACCGGCTACGGCAGACGCAATGCCGATCGTCTCGGCGCCCTTGAGGGACACCGCCTGCTCAAAGGTAAGCGGGCCGTCGAGGATGCCGCCCGTGATCTGCCCGCGCTCGGCCATCTTGCAGAGCGTCGCCGCGTCGATCGTGTCCGGCATCTTCGGGTTGATCGTTGCGACCGCTGCGAGAAGGGCGACCTTGGGCGCAGGAATGCCGAGCCAGTGCGCGAGGTCGATCGCGTTCTGGCAGATCTCGCGCTTCTCCGACAGACCCGGCGCGATGTTGATCATCGAGTCGGTAATCAGCAGCGCCTTGTTATACGTCGGCACGTCCATCGTGTGCACATGACTCATGCGGCGTTCGGTACGCAAGCCTTTCGTCGTCGAAATAGCCTGCCGGATGAGATCCTCGATCGAGCCGCTGCCTTTCATGATCCCTTCGATCCTGCCTTCCCGCGCGAGCCGGATCGCCTCGGCGACCGCTTCACGTGCGTTCGCTGCCTGCACGATCTCGAACGCACCGATATCGACGCCGCCGGTTTCGGCGTTCTCGCGCAGCACCCTCTCGGGCCCCACGAGGATCGGGAGAATGGCACCGTGTTCTGCGGCCGCCGCGATCCCGGCGAGCGATTCGGGGTCGGCCGGATGGGCGATAGCCGTCGCGACCGGCGCGAGCTTGCGCGCGTTGACGCGACCCATGACCTCGCGAAAGCGCGCCTCCTTGTCATCGAAGCGGACTTCCGGAAGCTCGATCCTGACGCGCCGCACCTTCTCGGTGGGTGCAATCACGTCGGCGGTGCCTGACACGACGACTTCGCCGTCCTGGTTCAGGCACTCGGTGTCGAGCGCGATTCTGCCCTTCGCCGCGTCCTTCTCTTTCGCCGTCACCTTGACCGTGATCGTGTCGCCCACTTTGACCGGACGACGGAAGCGAAGATTCTGACCGAGGTAAATCGTGCCCGGGCCCGGAAACTCTGTGCCGAGCACTGTGGAAATGAGTGCGCCGCTCCACATCCCATGCCCGATCACCTCGCGAAAACGGCTGCTCATCGCATATTCGGGATCGACATGCGCCGGATTGATATCACCCGACATGACCGCGAAGAGCTTGATGTCCTGCTCGGTGAGCGTGCGTTCGAGCGTGGCCGTGTCGCCGATCTTGATCTCGTCGAAGGTCCGGTTCTCGATGTGCTCCATTGTGCGCCTCCGCATCCGGAACCTGCCCGGCGATAACCGTAAGCCTGTCAGCGGCAAGCGGCATTCGTCATTGGGACCTTCGTCCAATTGCATCGCAAAGGACATCGGGGCTTAATCGGATAGCGTTTTTTCCGCCTCCTCCCTGGCGCATTTGTGAACATTCGTACACACAAAGCGGAGGACAGCATGCAGTGTGTTCCCCTCGAGAAAGCGGTCGCCCTGATCCCCGACGGTGCAACGATCATGGTCGGTGGTTTCATGGGCATCGGAACGCCCGAGAACCTGATGGACGAGCTGGTGCGCCAAGGCAAGCGCGACCTTACCGTCATCGCCAATGACAACGCGAGGCCGGGAGTCGGCGTCGGCAAGCTGGTGACAGCAGGCCTGGTGAAGAAGACGATCTGCAGCCATATCGGCCTCAATCCCGAGACGCAGAAGAAGATGTTCGAGAAATCGATCGAGGTCGAGCTCGTGCCGCAGGGCACATTTGCCGAGCGCATCCGTGCCGGCGGCTTTGGTTTGGGCGGGATCCTGACGCCCACCGGCGTCGGCACCCAGGTGGAAGAAGGCAAGCAAAAGGTCGAAGTCGGCGGCAGGGTTTATCTGCTCGAAACGGCGCTGCGCGCGGATTTCGCGCTCGTAAAGACGTTCCTGTGCGACTACATCGGCAATCTTCAGTACGCGCTCACGGCGCGCAATTTCAATCCGCTGATGGCGATGGCGGCGGATACGGTGATCGTCGAGGCCGAGCACATCGTGCCGGTCGGATTCATTTCGCCCGACCGCGTCATGACGCCTGCGCCGCTGGTCGATTACGTCATCACTCGCGAGTGAAAGCGGGGTTGCCATGGATGCACAAACCATTATCGCCAAGCGCATCGCACAGGAGCTTCGCGACGGAATGCTGGTCAATCTCGGCATCGGCATTCCGACGCAGGTCGCGAATCACCTCCCGGCGGGCCTCAACGTTTTTTTCCAGTCCGAGAATGGCCTGATCGGCACCGGCCCGATTCCCGAGGAAGGTATGGGGCAGCGCCTTCTGACCGATGCGGCCGGGCGGCCTGTAACCGCGCTGCCTGGTGCATCTACGTTCGACAGCGCGATGTCGTTCGGCCTCATTCGCGGCGGACACGTCGATATGACCGTGCTGGGCGGCCTGCAGGTCGATGAGCATGGCTACCTTGCCAATTGGACGATCCCCGGCAAGCTCGTGCCCGGCATGGGCGGCGCCATGGACCTGGCGGTCGGTGCCAAGCACGTCATCGTTGCCATGCAGCACACGGCAAGAGGCAAACCCAAGATTCTGCGCAAGTGCAACCTGCCGCTGACCTCGGTCCGCCCGGTGGATCTCGTGGTCACCGACATGGCGGTGATTTCATTTCCGGGCGGACAGGCAACGCTGCTTGAAACGGCGCCGGGTGTATCGGTCGAGCAGGTGCTCGCTGCCACCGAGGCCAAGCTCGAGGTGCCTTCCGTCGTTCCAAGCATGCAAATATAGAGAATAAGGAGACCATCATGGCAATGGACGTCCCACGTCCCGTACTCAGCGGCGCGAAGGCGCTCGTCGTCGGTGTCGCCAACGACCAGTCGATCGCCTACGGCTGCGCCAAAGCGTTTCGAGAGCTCGGAGCCGAGCTCGCCATCACCTACCTGAACGAAAAGTCGAAGAAGTTCGTCGAGCCGCTCGCGCAACAGCTCGAAGCACCGATCTTCAGCCTGCTCGATGTGTCGCAGCCGGGCCAGCTCGAAAAAGTGTTCGAGGAGATCCAGCAGAAATGGGGCAAGCTCGACATTCTCGTGCATTCGATCGCATGGGCGCCGAAAGAGGATCTTCAGGGCGGCCTGCTGAATTGCTCGGCTGAAGGCTTCAAGCTCGCCATGGACATCTCCTGCCATTCGTTCGTGCGCATGGCGCGTCTTGCGGCACCGCTGATGAAGGACGGCGGAACGATGTTCGCGATGAGCTATCACGGCGCAAACAAGGTCGTTCCCAATTACAACGTGATGGGGCCCATCAAGGCAGCGCTGGAAGCGTGCTGTCGCTACCTCGCTTACGAGCTCGGCAGCAAACGCATACGCGTGCACGCGATTTCGCCCGGCCCGCTGAAAACCCGTGCAGCCTCAGGCCTCAAGGACTTCGAGCAACTGCTGAATGAAGCCGCCCAGCGTGCGCCGATCGGCGAGCTCGTGGACATCATGGACGTCGGGTTCACCTGCGCGTTTCTTGCGACGCCGTATGCGAGGCGTCTGTCGGGCGAAACGCTCTACGTGGACGGCGGCGTGAACATCATGGCGTAGACGCGAAAAGTGGGGGCCGAAGCGCTAAGGATCACGACCGGGTCGAGCGGCGCACAGCTGCAGGCACTGTTCGCCGAACTCGCGGCCCGGGCGCGCATGACCCCTGCCCGTATTTCACGATCCGTCGACTTTCATGACGCGAGCGGTCCGCCGGAATGTATGATCGGCGATCCGTCGTATCCGATCGTTCACGACAGTCGAAAAACCGGGGGCGTGCCGCGCTTGACCGGCGTAGTCTCAATTGGAGTCCACCGGCTCATTGCATCGCTCGCCGTTGCGAGCGGGGTGTCGTCCCTGTTTGCACTCACTGCGTGCGCACCCATGATGTCAATGGCAGGATCCTCGGGATCAGGGGTGTTTCTCGCAACTCAGTTCGACCGCCTGAAGCTGCTGGCGGACGGCTTCAGCTATGCACAGACCGGAAAGACGCTCTCTGACCGCGCCGTGTCGAATGTTGCGGGAGCAGATTGCAGCACGTTCAATGTTGCAATGGGCAAGCCCGTATGTTCATCACCAGGCCCTCGCGCAGCGCCCGTAGAAGAACGGGACCGTTCCGTCGCCTTCAATGCGGAAGCGCAACGCTCCACGAGCGCAGGTGTAGCGATCAGCAGCCAGCAGGCTTCGGTCCCTGATGCGCTTCGAGCGACGCCTCTTCTCGCCATTCAGACTGGCGAAATTGAACGCTTCGACTGCACGAGCGGTACACCGACCTGGCACGCGAGGATTGCTTTCGAAGCGCAAGGCGGGCAGGTGCTTGGCTTTGCCTATTACAGCATATGGAAGCCACGCACCTGTTCGATTGAATTCATGCGCGATACCGTCGGAAGCAAATGGATTGCAGCTCCCGACGGCACGGACCACGTGGATACGGCCCAGGGGCGATTTGTCATCCGCACGAGCGCCGACGCTTACGTGTTCGAGTTCCAGAACGTGCAGCGTGGGAAATTTTGCGGGATGCCGGGTGAAATCAATGGCACCATGATGATCAAGCGCGACCCCGCCAGACCGCACTGTTCAGTGGTTGGCATCATGGATACCAATGACCCCTATCTGGAAGCGTTGTATGGGTCGACGCCAGTCAAAGGACAGGCCGCACGTCGGTAGCCTGGACTGATGCCGCGCGGTTACTTGCGGGCGTAGTCGAAGAACCCGCGCCCGCTCTTGCGTCCTAGCTCGCCGGCTTCGACCTTCTCCCGCCACAATGGACACGGCCGGTATTTCGGATCCTTGAAGCCCTCGTAGAGCACTTCGAGAATCGCCAGGCAGGTGTCGAGCCCGATGAGGTCTGCAAGTGCGAGCGGTCCGATCGGGTGCGCCATCCCGAGCTTCATCACCTGGTCGATGTCCTCGGCACTCGCGAGACGCTCCTGCAGACAGAACACCGCTTCATTCAGCATCGGCAGCAGGATGCGGTTCGCGACGAATCCCGGGCTGTTCCTCACTTCCACCGGCGTTTTGCCGATCAGTTCGGTGAGCGCCTTGATTGCGTCGTACGTGGCGTCGGAGGTCTGCAGCGCGCGTATCACCTCGACAAGCTGCATGACAGGCACCGGATTGAAGAAGTGCATCCCGATGACCTGTGCCGGCCGTTTCGTTGCCGCTGCGATGCGCGTAAGCGAAATGGACGACGTGTTGGAAGCGAGGATCGCCTCGGGACGAGCAATGCGGTCGAGATCCGCAAAGATCTTGAGCTTCAACTGCAAATTCTCCGTGGCGGCTTCCACTACGAGATCGCAGGGCGCGAGGTCGTCGAGGCGCGTCGTCGCGTTGACCCTCTGCAGCGTTTCCGTGCTCGCAGCTTCGGTCATCTTTTCCCTGCTTACCAGGCGCTTGAGGCTCGCGCCGATGGCCGCCATCCCTTTGTCGACTGCGGCCTCGTTGATGTCGTTGAGCACGACATCAAGACCGGCCGCGGCCATGACCTGCGCTATACCGTTGCCCATCGTTCCGGCGCCAATGACACCGACGATTTTCGTCTGCATGCTACGTTTCTCCGCTACGCCGGAGCGCGGATCGCGCCGGCGGTACGCTACAGAACCATCTCAGGCACGCTCGCGGGGATCGTGAGCGGAGCCTCGGTAGCGTTGATCACTTCCTGCACGCTCACCCCCGGCGCAATCTCGAGCAAGGTAGCCCGGCCCTTTGGAAACGCTATCACGGCGAGCTCCGTCACGACGAGGTCGACCGGACGCGTCGAGGTCAGCGGAAGCGAGCATTTCGCGACGATCTTCGATTTCCCCTTTGCCGTGTGCTGCATGGCGATCACAACCCGCCGTGCGCCGACGACGAGATCCATCGCACCGCCCATGCCGGGCACCATCTTTCCCGGGATCATCCAGTTCGCAAGCATTCCATGCTGGTCTATCTGAAGCCCGCCGAGCACTGTCATGTCCAGATGACCGCCTCGTATGAGCCCGAACGACATGGCGCTGTCGAACGCAGAGGCGCCCGGCAATGCGGTCACAGGGCGTCCACCGGCGTCCGTCAGCCGCGCCTGGACCCGTCCCTCTTCGGCAACGGGTCCGGTGCCGATCAGGCCGTTCTCCGACTGAAAGAAGACGTGCATGCCGGCCGGCACGTAGTTCGCCACCTGAGTGGGGATGCCGATGCCGAGATTCACGAGCATGCCCTCGCGCAGCTCGCGCGCGATGCGCTTCGCAATGATTGTCTGGGCGTCCATCAGGCAACTCCCACAACGTAATCGACTACAGGACCCGGCGTGGCGACATGGTCGGGTGCGATCACGCCGACCGGCACGATGTGCTCGGCTTCAACGATCACGCGATCGGCTGCCATTGCCATCATCGGATTGAAATTGCGCGCCGTAAGCGCGTACTGAAGATTACCTTCGTAATCGGCAAGGAAAGCCTGGACAAGCGCGAAATCGGCCCGAAGCGCCACTTCGAGCAGGTATTCCCGGCCGTCTACTTCAATCTTTCGCTTGCCCTCCTCCACGACGGTGCCGACACCCGTTGGCGTGAGCACGCCGCCGAGACCGAAGCCCGCGGCGCGGATGCGCTCGATCAGCGTACCCTGCGGGACGAGCTCGACTTCCATCGAACCTTGGATCATTCTCTGCTGCGTGTCGGGGTTGAGGCCGATATGGCTTGCAATCGTCTTACGTACGAGACTCGCGCTAACGAGCTTGCCGATACCCACCCCGGGCTTCGCGTTGTCATTGGCGATGATGGTGAGATCGCGTTTCCGCTGGCGCACGAGCTCGTCCACCAGCCGCTCGGGCGTGCCTACGCCCATGAATCCTCCGATCATCAGGATGGCGCCATCGGGGATCATGGCGACCGCGCTTTCCACCGAAATGCACCGCATCGCACGTGCCTCCCGTAAGCCGTTGCGTTGTATTCGAAGCTAGCCTGCAATCACGCGCTGCGTATGCCGGGCGATCATCAATTCTTCGTTGGTTGGTATCACCCACACAGCCGTAGGCCCATCCGGCGCGCTAATGCGCGGCCCACCCTTCTCGTTGGCCGTGCCGTCCACACTGATTCCCAGCCACGCGAGACGATCGCAGACCCGCGCCCGTATTGGCGCCGAGCGCTCCCCGATGCCGCCGGTGAACACCAGCGCATCCAATCCCTCGAGCGCCGCGGCAAGCGACCCGAGTTCCCGGCAGATGCGATAGACGAAAAGATCGACTGCGAGCTTCGCGCGCGGTTCGTTGCTCGCGAGCAGCGTGCGCATATCGCTCGAAATGCCGGACACACCCAGCAGGCCCGATTCCTGGTACAGGAGCTTCTCGATCGCGCGCGCGTCCATCTTGAGCTCGTCCATGAGGAACAGAACGACGCCAGGATCGAGGGCACCGCAGCGTGTACCCATCGGCAGTCCATCGACTGCAGTAAAGCCCATCGTGCTCGCGACGCTCTTCCCTTGATGTATCGCGCACATGCTGGCGCCGTTGCCGAGGTGCGCCACGGCGACGCGGCCTTCCGCGGCTTTCGCATCCACGCTCGGCAGCGCACTCGCGATGTATTCGTACGAAAGCCCATGAAAGCCATAGCGCCGAACGCCACGGTCGGTGATCGCGCGCGGCAGGGCAAACGCCTGCGCAAGCTCGGACTGCGCGCGGTGGAATGCCGTATCGAAGCACGCGACCTGCGGCAGCTGCGGAAGCATCTCCGCAACGACGCGGATCGGCTTGATATTGTGAGGCTGGTGCAGCGGTGCGAGAGGCGCGAGCTTGTCGAGTTTCTCGAGCACACCCGAGTCGACCCGCACCGGTTCCGAAAATTGCATGCCGCCGTGAACCACACGGTGGCCGACTGCCACGAGCTTATAGCTCTCACGCTGGCCGCGCAGAAAGTCCGCCAGGTGCGCAATCGCGCCTTCATGTCCGAGCTGCGTGCCGGCGTCCCATTTATGCGATCCCATGCTCGCACCCGCGGCGTCTTCGGTGGTGAAGCGCGGCGACGTGTACAGGCTCTCGATCTGTCCGCGAAACGCAAGGTCGAGTGCCTCGCCAGCCTTTGCGAACACGGAGAACTTGATGCTCGAGGACCCGGCGTTCAATACCAGGATTGCATCAGCCATGCCTCAGCCTCCTTTGGCGCGATCGCGCCGCCATTTGGCGACAAGGGCCGCAACCGCACACGACGCAAGGCGCGTCATGACGGAGTCGGCACGGCTGGTCAGGATGATCGGCACGCGCGCGCCGAGTACGATGCCCGCGGCATCGGCACCGGCGAGGAAGCTCAGGCTCTTCGCGAGCATGTTGCCAGCCTCGAGGTCCGGCGCAATCAGAACGTTGGCCCGCCCCGCCACGGGCGAATCGATTTTCTTGATCTGCGCCGCCTCGAGGCTGATCGCGTTGTCGAGCGCGAGCGGTCCATCGAGCAGGGCACCGGTGATCTGGCCGCGGTCGGCCATCTTGCACAGCGCTGCCGCCTCCATGGTCGACGCGAGCTTGGGATTTACCGTTTCCATCGCGGACAGGATCGCCACACGCACTTCTTTTTTCTCGTACACCTGAAGCGCGTGCGCGAGGTCGATCGCGTTCTGGATGATGTGAATCTTGTCTTCGATGTTCGGAAAGATATTGACCGCACCATCCGTGATGATCAGCGCTTCCGGGTGATTGGGCACGTCCATGACGAAGCAGTGGCTGATGCGCCGCCGCGTCCGCAGGCCTGTCTCGCGCTTGACCACCGCGGCCATCAGCTCGTCGGTGTGCAGGCTGCCTTTCATCAGCGCTTCCGCTTTGCCTTCGCGCACGAGCGCGACCGCGGCGTCCGCAGCGGCTTCCGCACCGGCGACGTCGACGATCTGCGTACTGCCGAGATCGAGGTCGTGGGCCTTGGCTTCCGCGCGGATACGCGCCTCCGGACCGACGAGGATCGGTGCGATCAGGCCCATGCGCGCAGCTTCGAGCGCGCCCTGGAGCGAGCTCTGGTCACACGGGTACGCGACGGCCGTTGGAGTGGGCGGCAGCGTCTTGCAAAAAGCGATTAGGCGTTCGTACTTCTCATGTCTTTGACTCATATGGGCTTCCTTCAAGCGATTGCAGGCTCACGCCGAGCTGGACGCCCTTGCCCCCCGGCGCAGGCGCGCCGGTCAGCACGTTGCGCACGCGCTCGACCATCGCCAGCTGCTCCGCGGTCGGTTTGGAATCCACGACCCGCTTGTCTGTCATCACACGCTCGATCAGGGTGACCATCCGCTGGCGTTCGTCGTGGTCCAGGAGTTGCGGCAGCGTTGCGATCGCCTCGTCCGGCGCATTGCGCACGATGATCTCCTGCTCGCCGCGAATGCGGCGCCACTGATCCAGCGGCAGCTCCGGGACGAGGTTCGCGTAATCTCTCGCGAGCTCCTGGCGCATGGTGACGCGCGACAGCGGCAGCGGCTCGCCTTTGCGGCCCAGCAGGTACGCAATGCGAGCGAAGGCCTCCGTGTAGCCCCCCTTCGCAATGCGGCCAACCGCTTCCTTTATGTATCGTTCACGGACGTCGGCCGGTTGGGGCTCGCCTTTCGCCTCGGCTTGACGCCCTTCAGCGAGGTAGAACTCGTACATGTTCGCGTAAGTCGTGAAGAACGCGTTTTCGGTTGCCGCGTCGCGTACGGCACGGTAATAGTCGAGCGCCGCACTAAAGAGCTCGGAATTGAGCTTTTCGCCCCTGCGGAGCGGATCGTCCGCCGGTAGTGCCTGACGCTGGGCCTTAACCGTTTGTGCTGCCGGTCCAAGCCAGGCAAGCCATGGATTCATGTCGGAAATCGCCCAGCGCTGGAAGCGCAGCGGGTGAAACTGGCGGCCGAGCTTCGCCGTGAGCTCGTTTGACGTCGCCTTGACGAACGGCCGCAGGAAAAGCTCGTACGCGCGCTGATTGAACTCGGATACGGCGGCGACGGCTTCGAACGGGCGCTCGTCCGCCCGCTGCAGACGGTTCAGTCGCGCGATGACATCTTCGAGGCGGTGCTCTCGGAACTCGACTTCGTACTCGCGCTTGCCGTCGGCGCCGGTGTGCTCACTGATCGCCATCCCGTACAGGCCCGCCGGCAGCATCTCCACGGACTTCATCACCTCGACGATTTGCGCGTGCTCTTTCTTGGCCACCTTGCCCGAGACGAATATCCCGAGATGGCCGACGTTCTGATGCAGGAGACCGACGATCACCTGTCCGCGCGCCTTGATCTCCTCGGTGCTGCCGTAAATGTCGGCGACCCAGTTAAAAGCCTGTTGCGGCGGCGTGATGTTGTCGCCCAGCGACGCGAACAGGATGATCGGCGCCTTGATGTCGCGCAGGTCGAACTCCTTGCCGCCGGTCTGCTTCACTTCGCCTGACCAGAGCTTGTTGCCGACAAACAGATTGCGCGTAATCCATTCGATCTCGTCGCGGTTCATGAGATGAAAACCGCCCCACCAGCGCTCGAACTCGAGGAAGCGCGGGGGTTCCGTGTCGACATTGGTGAACACGTGGTAGTACTTGTCCCAGAAGGTGTTCGCGGGATTGAGGTTCTCGAAGTTCTGCACCAGCTCGGCACCGTCGAAAACGCCGTTTCCGCGATCCGCCATGTACGACGCCAGCCACGCGCCGCCGAGCATGCCGCCCGCGTAGCGCATCGGGTTGTCGCCCTCACCTTCGGACCACGCGCCGCCCCAGTAGGACATCGGCGCACCGTTGATGACGATGGGCCCGGTGTCCTCAGGATCGGCGGATCCGAGCATCATCGCCGCCCAGCCACCCTGGCAGTTGCCTACAAGGGCCGGCTTCGGGCTGTCGGGGTGCCGCTGGCGAACGATGCGCACGAACTGTTTTTCGGCCTCGCAAACGTCGAGCAGCGTCTGGCCGGGCTCCGGATCGCGGAAGAAGATAAGGAAGTACACGGGATGGCCTGCGGCAAGTGCGACGCCGACCTGTGAATCATCCTTGAACCCGCCGATGCCGGGGCCGTGCCCCGCGCGCGGATCGATGATGATGTAGGGCCGCTTCTTCGCATCGACAGTCACGCCGGCCGGCGGTTTGATCGCGACGAGGGCGTAATTGACCGGCCGCTCGAAGTGCCGGGCATCCACGATCGTGTCGTATTCGAAATTGAGCACCGGAGGCATGCCCTTGCGCGTATGCTCGATGAAGTTGTTGCCGCGCTGACGCAGCGTATCCCAGAACAGGATCGACCGCTGCGCGAAGTCAACGCTGTAGCGATACATGCTCGTCCACGGGTCTGCGGTCTGAACTGCGGCCGCTGCTGCCGCGGCGTGCGCCTTGTAAGCCTGCTCGACGCGTTGCGTATAGTGCTCCTGCGCGATTTTCATCCGCTTTTGCAAGAGCGAAGCGACTTTGGTCGCCACATCCTGACTATGGGCGAGCTGACTGGAGAAATCCATGGGGACCACCTGTTCGAAGCGAACGGCCGTTCAGTGAAATTGCCGGTAGCGCCACGCGGCGGGCGCGTCACGCTGGCTAATGCGAGTTACTTCGATACTGTCCCCGGGCACTGGGCCGATACAATTGGACTTTGGTCCCAGCACCCGGTGGTGGCGTTACTGCGGTTTGTTACGGTCTTCTCATTTCTTCGCGTCGGACTTCGCTGATCCGCCTTCCGCCATCATTTGCAACGCAACCGCTTCTACGTACGTAATCCCGATCGTGTCGCCGACAGCCATGTCGTCGAAGCTTTTCACCTCGTCGGCAACTTTGAGTGCCATCTCGTTCTTTTGCGGTCCCTGCACCGTGATCGTGCGCGTCGGGCGGTCGATCGCTGTGATCAGGGCCGTAATCTGCTTCGTCTGAACGATAGTGCCGCCCGGTGTGCCGCCCTTGGGCGCAACCTTGACGGTCCGACCTCCGGATTCCGAAGCAACCCCGCCTTTGTTGAGCGACAGTGCGAGCGCTTCCGTGTAACGTGCCTTGAACTTGTCGCCGGGCTTCACGCGGTCCAGATTCTGCGCCTCGGCTGGAACGATGAAGGTGAACGTAGCACCGGTCGGCCCGCGGACGGTCGCGTGACGCGTCTTGCGATCGATCGAAACCAGCTCGACGATGGCTTCGCTTTCCTGCACCGCCACAGCGGAAGCCTGCGGCGGTTTATCGGCCGCTGTTGATATCGCCGTCAGAGAAGTGAGAATCGCAGCAAAGAGAATGCGCTTCATGACAAAGGCCTTTCGAGTTGGTTGGAAGAGTCGGCACGAGCATGCGCGCCGCATGCATCCTCGCTTGCCGTCCATTTGGACGCTATTGGCCTTTGGTCCCGGCGCTCAAAAGCGCGGGCGCGCGTCACTCGGTGCTCTCGCGCTCCTCGGGCGGGTGAAGTGCCTGCTGCAGCGCCTGCACGGCAACCGCCGTTACGAGGCCCACGGCCATGACACCCGTCAAGCCGATCGTGATTGCGCATACGCGCGAAAGCGTGCGCTTCGGCACGAGATCGCCGTAGCCGATGGTGAGACCGGACACGAACGCGAAGTAAAGCCCGTCACCGAGGTGCCAGCGCTCGAGAACCGCCACGAGCATCCCGATGCCCATCATCAGTACGAGCAGGATGGACAAAATAGGCCAGATCACCCTGAGGCCCGCGCACAGATTCGCCACAAACCGCCGCGTAAGTGGATTTAGCGTAAGCGGCACCGACTCAGCGTTGCCTGAACCTGCGCAGCGCTGTCAACTGTGCGGCGAGCGCGGCGATTTCCGCTTCTACTGCGGCAACCTCCTGTTTGTCGCGAGCGCGGCCGCGTGCCTCTTCCGCCTTTTTCAAGGCTTCGTTCGCCCGCGCTTCGTCGAGGTCCGCCCCTCGAATTGCCGTGTCCGCGAGAACCGTCACCACCGTGGGCTGGACTTCGAGCAGCCCTCCCGCAACGAAGATCAGATCTTCCTCCCCGCCGCCGGCCGGCTTGATGCGCACGGCGCCCGCTCTGATGCGGGTGATGAGCGGGGTATGGCGCGGATACACGCCGAGCTCGCCCGCTTCTCCGGGCAGCACGACGAACTCGGCCTCGCCGGAATAGATGCTCTCTTCCGCGCTTACGACATCGATGTGCAGCGTGGCAACAGCCATGACTCGAATTCTCCGGATCGGGCGCTCAAACGGCAGCAGCGCCCCCGACGATTTCGGCGATTTCGCGCGTGATCGCCGCCTGTCGGTTCTTGTTGTAGATCAGCGTCAGCTCGTCGATGAGAGCCCCTGCGTTGTCGGAGGCAGCCTTCATTGCGACCATGCGCGCCGCCTGTTCGGACGCCATGTTCTCGGCGATGGCCTGATGAATAAGCGCTTCGATATAGCGCGTCATCGCCGCGTCGATCACCGTCTGCGCTTCCGGCTCGTAGATGTAGTCCCACAGCCCCTCCGGGGCGCCCAGCCGTTCTCCGGCGAGCGGCAGGAGTTGTTCGTTCACCGGCTCCTGTTTCATCGTGTTGACGAAGCGCGTATAGACCATCGAGAGACGGTCGATGCGCCCGTCGATGTACGCGTCAAGGATGACTTTGACGGCGCCCAGCAGCATCTCCATGACGGGCCTGTCGCCGAGCTGGGTCACGTATGAGACGACGTTGGCACCGAGCCGCTGCATGAAACCGAGCGCGCGTCCGCCGATCGCACACACGTCCACTTCGACCCCTTCCGTCTCCCAGCGGCGCATTTCCTGTAAAGCGAGCCGCAGCGCATTCACGTTCATCCCGCCGCACAGACCTTTGTCGGTGCTCACGACGATGATTCCGATACGCTTTACGGACTTGCGCTGGATGAGAAACGGGTGGCGGTATTCCGGATTGGAATGGCTCATATGCGCCGCCAGATTGCGAATCTTCTCGCCGTACGGCCGGCTCGCACGCATTCGCTCCTGCGAACGCCGCATCTTCGATGCGGCCACCATCTGCATTGCGCGGGTGATCTTGCGCGTGCTTTCAACGCTGCGGATCTTGACGCGGATCTCTTTGGTGCTCGCCATTACCGTCGGTTCCTGTCTGCACGACCGAGTTCACACATCGTCAGGCGGTTTTTCCCGTGCTCTCGTTTCTAGTTTCTATTGACGCCTCGGGTGCTGCCGGGCTCGCGGGGCTCGACATCCGTGCCTGATCGGGTTGAATGACCCAGGAAATCGCGTCGAGCAGCGCCTGGTCGTCAACGGGCTTGCGCAAGAAGCAACGCGCATCGAGCTCGCGCGCGCGGAGGCGCGTATCGTCGTCGTCGCGCGCAGAAACGGCGATGACAGGAATGGTGCTGCCGCGCGCCTTGAGCTCGCGCTGCACTTGCAGACCCGTCATTCGCGGCATCGTGATGTCAAGAAGAATACAGGCCGGCACTTCCGGTCCGAGCTCCTGAAGAAAGCGCTCCTGCGATTCGTAGACTCTCGGGGTGAAGCCGCCGGCGCGCATGAGTCGCGCGAGCCCCTTGCGCACGAGCTCGTCGTCATCGATGATGTATACGACACATGATTTGGCTGGCGCTGGCACCATGAATCCCGGTAAGTCGTCCTACGCTAAGGGGTGGGCGTAGGACCGGCAAGTGGACCTTGGTCGCACTCCGCCTCCCCGCCCACCCATGCCTTGAGCAGCGTGTAAACGACCGCCAGCACGACCGGGCCCAGGAAAATGCCGACCAGGCCGAAGCTCAGCAGCCCGCCGATGACACCGGCAAATACGATGAGCAGCGGCAGGTCGCCGCCGCTGCGCTGGATCAGTATCGGACGCAGCACGTTGTCGATCACGCCGACGAAAAGACACCAGACCAGCAGCGCACTGGGTATCCACGCGCTGTCGCTGGTCCAGTACATCCACGCGACCGCCCCGATGAGAATCGGCGCTGGGCCGATCTGCGCCACGCCGAGCACGAACATGATCACCGTCAGTAAGGCCGCGAACGGTATCCCGGCCACGGCGAAACCGATGCCGCCGAGGGTGCTCTGAATCAGCGCGGTCAGGACCACCCCGATCGCGACACTGCGAATGGCGCTGCCCGCGAGAATCAGCACGTTCTCGCCATGCACGCCGGCGAGTCTGCGGAAGAACCCGAGCAGCCCGCCGGCGACGCTCTCACCACGAGCAAAAAATATCGCTGCAATCAGCACGGTGAGCAGAAACTGGACAATCAGCATCCCGACACTGCCGACCTTGGCGACGAGCCAGCTCGCCGCTGCCCGCGCGTAAGGCTGCAGTTTTTCGACAAGCTGTTCCTGCGGCATCCTGGCGACGTCGTTCCAGGTGGCCACAATGCGCGGTCCCGCCACCGGCACCTGCTCCACCCACGTCGGCGCCGGAGGCACGCGGACCTGGCGCAGCGTCTGCGCCCACTCTCCGACGTCCTCAGTATGCGCAACGACGCCCATGATCGCGAATGAGAGCGGCATGACCAGCACCAGCAGCAGTCCCACCGTCATCACCGTGACGGCAGCCCAGCGCTTGCCGCCCAGTCGTGCCTGTACTCCCAACATTGCCGGCCATAACGCGACCACGATCATGGCGGCCCAGACCATCGCGAATACGAACGGTCTCAGAATCCACAGTGCGGCCGCGCCCAGAATCACCATGAAGAAGACCGCGATCGTGGTTCGCGCCAGGTCGGCGCCGCGCGCAGAGATCCCCGCCTGTACGGGCTCGGCCTGCAGCGGCACGGTGGGAACGATGTCAGTGTCCTGCCCGGAGCTGATGATTTCTCGTGCCATCACCGATCGAACCATCGATACTGGAGCGCAACGGAAATGATTTCGTAATCACCACCGGCGCGCACAGTGAATCCTTTCGACCATGCAACCTTCCCCGACCAACTCCTGCTGAACGGAACGGAGAGGGTCACACCGTAGCGTGAGTTGTCCTGCTTGTCGTCGCTGCGGGCCCCGTCCACGGTGGTTCTGCCGCCCGTCACGTAAGCAGCATCCACCGCGAGCCACAGCCCGGGCCTGAAGTTGTAGCCCATGTGCAGTTGCCCGGAATACAACGCGTCCTGGCTGCGGTGCTTGCCGCCGAAAAAATCGTCGTTGTCGGTATAGAGCCACGCGCCCGCCGACGCTTCGAAGAACCAGTCGCCGCGCGGATACGAAAAGCCGACCTCCGGCTTGAACGCCCATCGGTTCGTGCCCACGTTGACGAGCCGCGAGGGCACATACTGCCCGGTCGGCGTAACCACGCTGAGACTTGCCCCGACGGTCGTCTCGGGCGTGCGCCTTGCAAACTCCTGCGGCGTCATCGCGGGATTGCCGATGAAGTTCACCGCAAAACGCAGCCGTACGTCGCCCAGCCCCGCGCGATGCACCTGCCGGGCGTCGTCCAACACGTCGCCGCTGATGTCCCCGCGCGCGTACGGCACGACCAGGCCGAGACTTGCCGTGTGACCCGCCAGTCCGAACGTGCGCGCATACCCGAGAACGTACAGATCGATCTTCGCCTGCACGTTCTTGATCGGCAGCGACGGATCGGTCAGAACATCTCCGTCCAGCCGCGTGTAGTTGAGGACGGCGAAGTTCGTTCCCACCGGCGCGGCCGAGTATGCTCGTGGCTCCAGGTCCTGCGCCCGCGCTCCCGCACAGATGAGCATCAGGACGATTGCCGCACGAGCCATAAGGCAGAGCGAACCACATGTGGTGTCTCCGAGCAGGGAATGCGTTACCGCTGGTCTCTCCCCGTCACCCGACGGCGGCTGTGCCCAATATGGTGAGTGAGGTGTGCATGGGATCTCCCGAAGTACCATACAGGCGCACAAGCCGCACATCGGATTGTGCAGCGACAAGCTAAATCGGCGGCTTAGTGCGGGCAATTGGACGAAGGTCCCATGCGTCATAACCGTTTGTTGCGAGGTGGGTATGTCGCCGCCCGCGCGTTGCGCGGGGCGCGCGCCGCTACGCGAACTATTCGCTGTATGCCGGGACGGTGAAATGAAAGGTAGTGCCGTGATCCGGATTGTTTTCCGCCCACAGCCGCCCGCGATGCGCCTCGATGATCGTGCGGCAGATCGAAAGGCCCATACCGAGCCCGTCCCGCTTCGTCGTGTAGAACGGCTGGAATATCCTGCCCAAGTCCTCGCTACTGAGGCCGGGGCCGCAGTCGCAGATCGAGACGCGCGCCATCGCTCCTTCGTCAGCCGCAGCGCGCACCTGGACCTTTCGAGCCTCGGCCGGCGTGTTCTTCATGGCGTCGAAAGCGTTGAGAAGGATGTTGAGTACGACCTGCTGCAGCTGTACCGCGCCACCGCGCACGGCCGGAAGGTCGTCCTCGACCTCCACGAAGATGCGAATGTCCTGCAGAATGGCATCGCCGTGAACGAGCGCGACAACTTCGCGAACGACGCTCCCTACATCGACGGCTCCGAATTCGCGACCGTTTTCTTCCTTTTTTACCAGAGCCCGTGTCTGCCGAATGATCTCGGCCGCGCGATGGTCGGCCGAGACGATGTCGTTCAGCGCTTCGCGCACTTCTTGCAGGTTGATCGGTTCGTATTCCATGAACCGCAACGCGGCCCTCGCATTGCTGAGTATCGCAGCGAGCGGCTGATTCAGTTCATGCGCGAGCGAGGCGGTGAGCTCTCCCATGATGGCGACGCGCGCAACATGGGTGAGTGCCGCACGCTGTTCCTGCAACTGTATTTCCGTTTGCCTGCGAAGCGTGATGTCGGTCGATGCGCCAAGAACGTCGTTTGCACGGCCGTCCACACCGATGAGCGGCCGCTTCACGGTCTGCAGCCAGCGGACCCGGCCTCGTGTATCGGTGATGCGCTCTTCCGGGATGAAGCGCTCCTGCAGCGTGTCCATCACTTCGAGATCCACGTTCCGAAAGAATCGAATCTCTTCCGGGTTTCGATTGAAATCAGCGTCCGTCCTGCCGATCAACCCGTTCACCGTCACGCCATACACGTCGGCCACGGCTTTGTTTGCCAGCGTGAAACGTCCTTCGCGATCTTTGGCGAAGATGAAGTTCGGATTGACGTCGATCACCTGGCGCAGGAACGCACGCTCCTTTCTCAGCGACTCTTCCGCTGCTTTGCGCTCCGTCACGTCCATGCACGAACCGATGTAACCGAGGAAGATGCCGTCGGGCTGAAACCGCGGCGCCCCATGGTCGAGTATGTAACGGTATTCGCCATCCCATCTCCGGAGGCGATATTCCATACGGAACTGCGCGCGATTGTCGAACGCGGCGCCGTATACGGCGAGACAGCGCTCGAGGTCGTCTGCGTGCACGTCCCGGGTCCAGCCATCGCCGAGCTCCTGATCCAGAGTGCGGCCGGTAAAATCGAGCCACGCCTCGTTGAAAAAGGTGCACAGCTTATCCGTTCCCGACATCCAGATCATCGCGGGTGCGGCGTTGGCCATCGTGCGGAACCTGTCTTCGCTCTCCCGTAGTTTCTCCTCTGCCTGCCTGCGCTCCGTCAGATCCAAAACCACACCCATCCTGCGGGTGTGGCCACTCGACGTCGGGACCGTGCGACCGCGGGCAAGAACCCACCGTTCCGTGCCATTTGGAAGGCTGATGCAGAATTCGGTCTGGAACGGTATTCCCTTTGCCTGCGCACGCTCCATCTCTCCGATCGCACGCGCGCGATCGCTCCAGTGCACGCGCGCCAGCGCATCCTCGAAGTGCGCTGGCTCCTGCGGACCCAGGTCGAAGAGACGGCGCATCGACGCGTTCGCCCAGAAATCACCGCTTTTTATGTCCCGTGACCACAAGCCCAGCCCGCCGGCTTCGGTGGCCAATGCCATGAGTTGCTGGTTGTGAGTGAGCGCATCCTGCATGCGGCGCAGCCGACTTCGCTGAACGGCGAGCGCAACGATCGTCGCGCTCTGCATGACGATGATGAGGAGAGCCGCCGTGATATACCAGCGATACTGCTCCCATATCGACTCGGGTCTGAAGCGGACGATGCTGCCCGGCGGCAGGCGACTCTCGTCGATGCTCCATCGCTTGAGGGCGCGCCAGTCGAACATGGGCACGGTTGCTGTGAGAACTTCGAAGCGAAGCGCTTCCTCCGCTGCACCTGTCAGCGTGCGTCGCGCGAGCTCACCCGCGCGCTGCCCGAAAGCCTCGATGCTGGCGACCGATCCCCCGACCGCACCGGTACCGAAAGCACCGTCGGACAGTACGTAAACCGGTGCATTCGCCCATTCGCTCAGCCACCGTCCCACCTGGGCTGAAATGGTCGCTTGTCCCGCCCCGTCCTGAAACATTCTCGTGAACAGGATGGCGCTTCGCGGCGGGAGGTGCGTTGCGCGTTCACGCAACTCGCTCACGCGCACGTTGTTCCAGATCTGAATGTCGAGCTTTCCCTTCAGGCCGTGGGCGGCAGACTCGACGCGCCGGAGCAACTGTCGGTCGATCTCTGCAGTCCCCGCCACGATCACCAGTCGCTCCAAGGAAGGCTGCAGGCGCAGGATCACCCTCAACGTCGCCTCAGGGTCCGTGCGCTGCGCGAAGCCTCCGACGCTGCTTCCGAATTCGTCCTCTCGAAGCACCTCCTCGGTCAGGCCGGCAACGATCACCGGTGTCGCGGGAAACAGTTCCGACAAGATTTTGCCAGGGGGCGCAACACTGCCGACGAAGAGCAGCATGATCAGATCGGGCGGATAGTCGGCGTATTTCTCCGCGAGGTACTCGGCGAATATCCGCTGGGAACGCTCGGCGGGAAATCTGACGGTGTCGAGATTCTCGGCATAGATCTCCACCTTGGGCGCCGGCGTCCTGTTCAAAGCGGCGAGGATCTGCTGATCGACGATGATGAAGCCCGGCGCCAATCGGCTGCCCGTCGAAATCAGCAACAAGCGTTTTACAGGACCAGTTCCCGGCTCGGCGGCATGCGTAAACGAAGCAGCGAAACAGGCCACTAGTAGAGCGAGCACCGTCCACTGCAGCGATCCCTGCGTCAGCCGCCATCCAGTGTGCGAAACAGTACTCCGTCGCGTCGCGGTCCCCATCTGTTCGTTCGTGCGGCTACGCCAGCGCCGGCTCGGATGCAGGCGTTGGTGGGGGGTTCCAGGAAATTGCACGTATCATCGCACACTTCCAAGTACGCCCTGCAGCCCGGGAATGCATCTACCGGTCGCGCCGTGCCGAGCCTCTTTTGAGGTCCCGGAGACGAACGTAGTCACCTGATCGTGCCGTCCTGCGGTCTCATAGCCGGCTGATTATCCGAGGGTCAGGCCGCCGCTCAAGAATTGGACCAAGGTCCAATTTTGGGCGCTTCGCCTCTGCGCTAACTTCGCCCCTGCAGCTATCGGTGGCGCCGGCGGTTGATGCGGCACGAGGCGCGGCATTCCGAATCCATTTCACAGGTTCCAAGAAGAACATGATGGCGGTTCTCAAGTCACTCATCTATTCGGCAGCAACGATTGGCGCGACCGTAGTCAAGGGCGCGGGCGGCTCTCAATTCCAGAACGACAAGGATGTGTTCCTCAGCGTGAAAAACAAGAGCGAAGGCATCGAGCTGAATCTGGGTGAGGCTCGTTGGTGTAAACATCGAGTTCTCGAAGTGATCGATACACGCTTCTACCGGTATTCATGAATCTGGTGCCGTCGTTCGCGGCAGGCTCAGTTCATCTCCCCTTGAGCTTGTCGTCGGGCGGCGGACACCGGACCTTCCACCACCGCAACTGCGCAGGGTACAGATTTCGTGATGTAGCGCCCGTTATCAAGCGTTAGGCCGGCCGGGCGTTTGGCTGGTCGTATGCCATGGATTTGCCGTGGCCAAATCAGCTTACCCATCAGAGCCTCAGAACAGAAAGGGCTGAACGAGATGGCAGCCCCCGAGCTCAGCCCTACCACCTACATTTCGCACCATTTGGCGAACCGTACGATTTCGTTCGGCGATTCACCGTTCTGGACACTGCACCTGGACACGCTGGTGACCTCGATCGTGCTGGGGGTGATCGCGTTCGGTTTTCTGTGGTGGGTGGTGCGCGGGGCGACGGCGGGGGTACCCGGCAAGCGTCAGGCGTTCGTGGAGTTGGCGGTGAACTTCGTGGACGATCAAGTGAAAGGTATTTTCCACGGCGACCGGAGCTTCGTGGCGCCGCTCGCGCTCACCGTGTTCGTGTGGGTGATCCTGATGAACGCGATGGACTTCCTGCCGGTCGACATCACCGCGCTGGGCTACGAGCACGTGTTTCGCCAGCACACCTGGCGGCAGGTGCCCACGGCGGACGTGAACACGACCTTCGCGCTCGCCTTGACGGTGTGGCTGCTGATGATCTTCTATAGCGTGAAGGTGAAGGGACTGGGCGGCTGGCTGCATGAGCTGTTCGCCGCGCCGTTTGGCGGCAATCCGCTGCTGTGGATCCCCAATCTGCTGTTCAATCTGGTCGAGTATCTGTCGAAGCCGCTGTCGCACTCGCTGCGGCTGTATGGAAATATGTATGCGGGCGAGCTCATTTTTTTGCTGCTGTGGATGTGGGCGGCGACGAGTCTGGCCGGTACGCTGTTTGGCTCGCTACTGGGGCTGGGCTGGGCCATCTTCCACATTCTGATTGTTGCCTTGCAGGCCTACATCTTCATGATGCTGACGATCGTCTACCTGTCGATGGCGCACGAGTCGCATTAGGACCGGAAGTAACCACAACCTGCTGTACAGAAAGGAAGCGCAAGCATGGATAAACTGCAACTGCTGGCCCAGATCCAGGCCTACACCGGGATCGGCATCGGGCTCATGATCGGCCTGGGTGCCGCCGGCGCCTGCATCGGCATCGGCATCATGTGCAGCCGGTTTCTGGAAGCGGGGGCGCGCCAGCCGGAGTTGATTCCGGCGCTGCAGGCGAAGGTATTCCTGCTGCTCGGGCTGATCGACGCCTCGTTCATTATCGGCGTGGGGCTTGCGATGTGGTTTGCGGTGGCCAATCCGCTGCTGGCGGTGGTGAGCGGCTGATCGATTCCGGCGCTTTCGAGTTTCCATGAACATCAATCTCACCCTGATCGCCCAGGCGGCGACCTTCGCGCTGTTCATCTGGTTTAGCGCGCGCTTCATTTGGCCCTATCTGATGGCGGCGATGGAAGCGCGGCAGAAGCAGATTGCCGAGGGACTGGCGGCGGCCGAACGCGGACGCCAGGACCTGGAGCAGGCTGCGGTACGGACCGCCGATATGCTCAAGGAAGCGCGCCAGCAGGCGCAGGAGATCCTCGCCCAGGCTGAGCGTCGCGCCGCGCAGATCATCGAAGAGGCGAAGGGGGCGGCCACGCAAGAGGGTCAACGGCTGGTCGCCGGTGCGAAGGCCGAGATCGAGCAGGAAGTGGCGCGCGCGCGCGAGACGCTGCGCACGCAGGTCGCGGCGCTGGCGCTGGCCGGCGCGGAGCAGATTCTGCGCCGCGAGGTGGACGCGCGGGTGCACGCGGAGCTGCTCTCGAGCTTGCAGAACCAGCTCTAGCGCGATCATGGCTGAGCTCATTACCGTCGCGCGCCCGTATGCCGAAGCCGCCTTCAAGCTGGCGCGCGAAGCGAATGCGCTCGAGCACTGGTCGGACATGCTGGCGCTGATCGAAGGGGTGGTGAGCGATGAGAACATCGCCTCGCGTGTGGGCGACCCCAATGTCGATGAGCGGGCGCTCGAAGGGGTGATTCTCGGTGCCGCGGGCGAGCGGCTCGACGGGCCCGCACGCAACCTGGTGCAGTTACTCATTGAAAACGGGCGGCTCGATCTGGTGCCGCAGGTACGCACGCTGTTCGAAGCCCTGAGGCGCGAGCAGGAAGGGGTAGTGGAGGCGCGCATCATCTCGGCGCTGCCGATCGCAGAAGAGCAGGTGCGGCCGTTATTGGAGGCGCTCGAACGCAAGTATGGCCGCAAGGTCAATGCGCAGGTCGAGATCGAGCCGGAGTTAATTGGCGGGGTGCGCATCATCGTGGGCGACAAGGTGATCGACGCGACGGTACGCGGGCGGCTTGAATCGATGGCGGTGGCGCTCGCGCACTAGGCAAGGACAAGGAGTCATGACATGCAACTGAACCCATCCGAGATCAGCGAGCTCATCAAGAGTCGCATTCAGAACCTGGGCGGCACGCTCGAAGCGCGCACGCAGGGCACCGTGATTTCGGTGACCGACGGGATCTGCCGCATCCACGGGCTGGCTGACGTGATGCAGGGCGAGATGCTGGAGTTTCCGCACAACACGTTCGGGCTGGCGCTGAACCTTGAGCGCGATTCGGTCGGCTCGGTGGTGCTGGGCCAGTATCAGCACATCACCGAAGGCGATACGGTGAAGACCACCGGGCGCATTCTGGAGGTGCCGGTGGGGCGGGAATTGATCGGGCGGGTGGTGAACGCACTGGGCGAACCGATCGACGGCAAAGGGCCGATCGAAGCGAAAGAGACGGACGTGATCGAGAAGGTGGCCCCGGGGGTGATCTGGCGCCAGTCGGTGGCGCAGCCGGTGCAGACGGGGCTCAAAGCGATCGACTCGATGGTGCCGATCGGGCGCGGCCAGCGCGAGCTGATCATCGGTGATCGCCAGACCGGCAAGACCGCGGTGGCGGTGGACACCATCATCAATCAGAAGGGCAAGGACCTGATCTGCGTGTATGTGGCGATCGGGCAGAAGGCGTCCACGATCAAGAACGTGCTGCGCAAGCTCGAAGAGCACGGGGCGATGGCCTATACCATCATGGTCGCGGCGTCGGCCTCCGATCCGGCGGCGATGCAATACATCGCCCCTTATTCCGGCTGCACCATGGGCGAGTACTTCCGCGACCGCGGGCAGGACGCGCTCATCATCTACGACGACCTGACCAAACAGGCGTGGGCGTACCGGCAGATTTCTCTGCTTCTGCGGCGCCCGCCGGGTCGCGAAGCGTATCCGGGCGACGTGTTCTACCTGCACTCGCGGCTGCTCGAGCGTGCCGCGCGGGTGAATCCCGAATACGTGGAGCGCTTCACCCAGGGTGAAGTGAAGGGCAAGACCGGCTCGCTCACCGCACTGCCGGTGATCGAAACCCAGGCGGGCGATGTGACCGCCTTCGTGCCGACCAACGTGATCTCGATTACCGACGGCCAGATCTTCCTGGAGACCGACCTCTTCAACGCCGGCATCCGGCCGGCGATCAACGCCGGGATTTCGGTCTCGCGCGTGGGCGGCGCGGCGCAGACCAAGGTGATCAAGAAGCTCGGTGGGGGCGTGCGCCTGGCGCTGGCGCAATACCGGGAGCTCGCCGCCTTTGCGCAGTTCGCGTCCGATCTGGACGAGACCACGCGCAAGCAGCTCGAGCGCGGGCGCATGGTGACGGAGCTGATGAAGCAGCCGCAATACGAACCGCTGCAGGTGTGGGAAATGGCGCTCACGCTGTTTGCGGTGAACGGCGGCTACTTCGACGACATCGACGTGAAGAAGGCGCTCGCGGCCGAGCGCTCGATGCGCGACTACATCAAGAACAAATACGCCGATCTCGTGCAGCGCGTCGAGGACACCAAGGACCTGTCCAAAGAAGACGAAGAAAAGCTGCAGGCCGCAATGAAGGATTGGAAGAATACGGCTACATATTAGAACCCCAAGTCGCACCGGTGAGCAGCGCGCCTGCGACAGGCTGTCGCCGCGAACGTGACATCCGAACGGCTCTCAGTATTGATACTGACTCGCGACGGGCAGTGCAGAAGGGAGTAGTCATGGCAGAGACTCAAGCAGCAGGAACGATCGTGCAGTGCATCGGTGCGGTGATCGACGTGGAGTTTGCCCGTGAGCAGATGCCGCACGTATTCGATGCACTGACGCTGGACGCAGAGGATTCGGCGCTGACGCTGGAAGTGCAGCAGCAGTTGGGCGACGGCGTGGTGCGCACCATTGCGCTGGGATCGGCGGACGGGCTGCGGCGCGGGATGAAAGTGCTGAACACGGGCGCGCCGATCATGGTGCCGGTGGGCCCCAAGACCCTCGGGCGCATCATGGATGTGCTGGGGCGCCCGATCGATGAAGCCGGTCCCATCGGCGCAGAGAAAACCATGTCGATCCACCGCGAGGCGCCCCAATTCGAGGAGCTCGCGCCGTCGCAGGAGTTGCTCGAGACCGGCATCAAGGTGATCGATTTGATTTGCCCGTTCGCCAAAGGCGGCAAGGTTGGGCTGTTTGGCGGTGCCGGTGTGGGCAAGACGGTGAACATGATGGAGTTGATCCGCAACATCGCGATCGAGCACGCCGGCTATTCCGTTTTCACCGGGGTGGGGGAGCGCACGCGCGAGGGCAACGACTTCTACCACGAGATGAAGGACTCGAAGGTGCTGGACAAGGTGGCGCTCGTGTATGGGCAGATGAACGAGCCGCCGGGTAACCGCCTGCGTGTGGCGCTCACGGGCCTGACGATGGCGGAGTTCTTCCGCGACGAAGGGCGTGACGTGCTGCTGTTCATCGACAACATCTATCGTTTCACGCTGGCCGGCACGGAAGTATCGGCGCTGCTCGGGCGCATGCCTTCGGCGGTGGGGTATCAACCGACACTGGCGGAGGAGATGGGCAAGCTGCAGGAACGTATTACGTCGACCAAAACCGGTTCGATCACCTCGATCCAGGCGGTGTATGTACCGGCCGACGACCTCACCGATCCGTCGCCGGCGACGACCTTCGGGCACCTCGATTCCACGATCGTGCTCTCGCGCGACATCGCCGCGCTGGGCATCTATCCGGCGGTCGATCCGCTCGACTCGACCTCGCGCCAGCTCGATCCGCACGTGGTGGGCGAAGAGCACTACACGGTGGCGCGCCAGGTGCAGGCGACGCTGCAGCGCTACAAGGAGCTGCGCGACATCATCGCCATTCTCGGCATGGACGAGCTCTCGCCCGAGGACAAGCTGGTGGTCTCGCGCGCACGCAAGATCCAGCGCTTCCTGTCGCAGCCGTTCTTCGTGGCCGAGGTGTTCACCGGCTCGCCGGGCAAATACGTCTCGCTCAAAGACACGATCAAGGCCTTCAACATGATCGCCAACGGCGAGTGCGACGCGTTGCCAGAACAGGCTTTCTACATGGTCGGCCCGATCGAAGAGGCGTTCGAGAAAGCGAAAACACTGCAGTGAGAGAGGCGGCACATCTCGACGACGCCACCGGGGCCGGTTGAGTAGCGGGATTGGTGGCGAGCGGCAGCGGCGGCGCGGAAGTCGAACCCGTATAGCGGCTGCTGACTCGTGAGCGCGTGAAATCCACACGAAATGGCGCTGGGGGGCAGAGCCGCTAAGCCGAATCGACTGTCCCGGCGGACTTTGGGTCGCCCAGGCGCGACAACTCGATGTGCATGGTAAGACCGCGGTCGGTACGCCGACGTCCATGGCCGGAAATGCGATCCCTGCTGGCACACGATCGCCCGGGCAAACACGACGTAGGAAAGCAGCGCCTACTTGACCTGCTCGAGCACCCAGTTCGGAATATCGCCGGTGTTGGGCGGAACGGTCATCCAATGGTCGGGCTTCTTCGCCATCGCGCGTCCCGCGTCGAACGCCGCCCGCATCTGTTTCGGATCGAAAGCAAGCGGGTCGTTGCCGATATCTACGTCGTTGGGAATGGCTGCCAATTTGAAGTTATAGCCCAAGAACTTGGCGCCGAAATACGAGCGCGTCATTGCCGTGAGCATCGACTGGTCCATCATGACGCTGACGGTCGTGGCCGCCACGTCACCGAGAGCCCTGCGCAAAGCCCCGGGCGGGCTATGCAGCCTGCCGTTGTCGATCAGGTATATGTTTCCCGCTCCATAGAGCGGAGGCGGGGCACGCTCGGACCCGCCCAATCCCGCAATGACGACATTCGAACGGGCCGCGCCGTCGACGAACAGGTGACCGTCGATTTCCACCGGCGGGAACACAATGGGAAACGATGCGGAGGCGAGCAATACCTGGTGATAAAGCTCCAGGTTGCCGTCCTTCGCGATCAGCGACATGTTCCAGATCCAAGTCTGGCCGTAATCGATGTTGGTCGTACCTATGAAGAGGTATCGGTTGTCGTTGTACGCGGCAGCCACGCGCTTCAGGGTGTCCGCGGTAATGTATTTGGCGATGAGCGCCCGCAGCGGTGCGGTGTCCGAGAGTGAATCGGCGCCGAACGCGAGGCTGAAGATCCCTCTTTCGCTATGGATATTTTTCTTGCTGATCTGGGTGTACATCTCTTCGAGCTGCGCATCGTCGGCCGGCGTGCCGAGCAGCGCGTGGGTCGCCAGCAAGGCGCCGGTGCTCACCCCGCCAACCATATCGAACTGGGGGCGTTGACCGCTTTCGCGCCAACCGTTCAGCAGGCCCGCACCGAACGCGCCGTTCTGGCCGCCGCCCGAGAGGGACAGCATATTGAGCGCGCGGCCTAGCTTGCGTTCCAGCAGGCGCACGCCATTCGGTTCCCCCTCTGTAGCGGCGGCGTACATGGGCGAAACCCGTTGCGGATTGAGCGGATCCATTCCGTTCGGCAACATGGCATACGCCGGACTCTTTTGCGAAAGCACCCTTCCCGGAGGGGACGCACATCCCGCGAGCAGCAGCGCGCCGACCGCCGTCGCAAAAACGGTCAATTTTTCGTGTCGCATGGCCATCCTTTTGTCTGCACCGCAGAACGTCCTTAAATAGATACGGCGACGCGGTAACGTGGGGGACAATCGTATTCCTCGTCGAAAGCATCTACGAAAAGTGCGCGAGATTTCATTGTGCTCCCATCCCGGGCAGCCCCGCGCGTATACGGCGCGAAAAGTCCGGAGCGTTGTCTGCGGCACGCGCCGCATCGTTGACCTGGGACCGGCGCATGAACTCGTGGAACGGCAGGCTCGTGTCGAGTCGACCCGTCTCGTACACGTACTCCGGCGTGTACCCCGAGACCAGTATCTTCCACGAATAGGCGAGATGATCCGGGTTCACGCGGGCGTTCATCAGGATTCCGGTCGTGCAATTCGTCAACAGCGTGTTGTAGAACTCAGGCTGAGCGCGCAGCCGGTTGATGGCGTTGATGTATTCCAGGAAAAACCGCCGCCCGTTCTCAATCGGACCCTTCACGCGCAGAAGGTAGACGTCCTCCGGCGGATCCTTACGGTAGTTGGTGCGTAGCCGTATCAAGTCGCGTTCGTCGCCCACGATGTAAATCAGCTCGTACTGCCGGAAAAAGCCGCCGAGCGTCGAGTAGTCTTCAGTGCGCTCCTTGCGCGCCTCGATGGAGACGGCGAGGTGATCGTCTCCAAAACCGAAAGTCACGAAGAGGTGCGCGATGGCAGGTCCCATCCAATAGGCAGCGACCAAATCCACGCTGTCGAGCTGACGCAGATCGAAGGTGCGGTCGTAGTAACGCGGAGTGAAGTCGGTTTCGGTGCGATAGTCGAAGTTGCGGATGTTGTGGACGGTCACGAGATCGCCGTCGATCGTGGCATGCGGAAGCTCCGAGACCTCGGCACGCCATTCGCGATCATTCGACGGTTGAATACCGCTCCACCAGATCACGAGTGTCACGAGCATGATGCCGAAGGTTGCGAGGCTCGCCTGACGCCAGCGGGGAACGAAGAGCGCGCCTATTGCGCCAAGGCCGACGATGACAGGGATGATCGCGAGTGCCGCGCGCATGTGCTCTTCATTCGGGCCGGTGAAATAGAGAAGCCCCGCCCCCCACGCACTCGAGCAGGCGATTGTCAGCCCGGCAACGACAACGCCCGCCATACGACTTGCGTTACGCGCGGGAAATCGCCGGGGCGGGCTCACATCTCGTTGTGCTTTCCTGGTTTGTGTCGGCTGAAATTTGCGAAACTCTGGGCCTCTGGGGCGCCATTTCAGACTCGGCCATCCGCTCGAGCTATTGGACCTTGGTCCACTGTCGGCAAGTTCTCGTGAGTTTCACTTATCGTGCGCGCAAGGGACTTCGTGCCCGCCATGACGAGAGGACTGGGTGACGCTCGTGCGGTGGGTATCGCAATCGCGAACGCGGTGAGCCGAAGGAGGGGCGGTTGCGGAGGGGAACCATCGGTTCACCTCTGTTCGTTTTCGGGGACCTGAGTCCCGCCCGCGGTACGAAAAAAAGAGCGGCGTTTCTGCCGCTCTTTTTTAGTCCCTCAGGTCGGGACCCCCGCCTGTGCCGTCAGGTCTGAACTCTTGAACCTGCGGTTCAAGATGGTCGCCTTCCGAGCCCTTCAGGCGCTTCCCATTGGGACGCGCACACCAGGCAACTATAGTCGGCAACGCGAGGTACCCTATTGGCTCAGAGAATTAGACCTAAAATACGAACACCGCAGGGGAAGCTTTTGAACGGTCAGAGCTCAGGCCGATTTCAGAACAGTTTTGTTTGCTCGGACATCGCCTGATCGATAACCGTTTCCATGCGAGTCATTCTACGCTTGATCTCCCCCATGTCAAAGCCGCCGACCTTCGTCGTGAGATATTCATGAGCGATATTAAGCGCAGCCATGATCGCGATGCGCTCGAGACCGATCACTTTCCCGGCATCGCGTATTTCCAGCATTTTCTTGTTCAGATAATCGACGGCCTCCAACAACGACGCCTGCTCTTCTTCCGGGCACGCGACACGGAAATCACGTCCCATGACCGTTATCTGCAGACTTCGCGCTTCGCTCATGCTTCGCCTTCTTCAGCGGGAATCTGTGCAAGCAGGCCTTCCAGCCGGCTCGTCGCACTGTTGATCTTTTCTTCCAGCCGCTTGCTCTGGTTCATGGCGGACGCAAGCTGCTGACGCAACTGCTGGTTGTCTTCGCGCAGCCGCTGACACACTTCCACGAACTGAGTGATCTTCGATTCGAGTGCTTTGAGTTCCGAGTCCATGCGCGCACTATAGTGGCTAAAAATCAGACCGGTCAACTGCTAACGTGCACAAGTGAATGTGATTTGACACTTCCGTTGCGAAGTCCCCCGCGATTCGGGAGAGCACTAACCGGCCACGGCGTTACTTACGACGCATGCTATGATCGCGCCCGCTGTCCGGGTGCGCTTTCCGTCGAGCGTCGCGGCAGCAACCGAAAGGGTGCTCGGTGCCCGCGCGATGCGAGCCCGGGATAAACGGGAAACAGGTGTAAGACCTGTGCTGCCCCCGCAACGGTAAGCGAGAGGTGGTGCTCCATTGGGAGCACCACTGGCGTGCGCCATATGCCACTGGGCTTGAAAGCCCGGGAAGGCGGAGCGCGTTTTCGCGAGCCCGTATACCGGCCCAGTCGGCGATTCTGGTAGACGAGCCGCGGGGTGTCGTGCTTCTGCCTGCATCAGGGCCGCGCAGGTCCTGATTGCGGCCGCCGGGCCTCTCGCCTCGTCGTGTTCGTTCACGGGCGCGCGGCGGGCGCGCCTCGCGAGGCATCAATGAAAGCGGTTATTCCTGCGCTCGCGGTCTGTACGGCCGCTACGTCAACCTTTGCTTCCGAAGTTCCTGTCACCCGAGGCGATCCGGTCGTCGTCACCGCGACCCGGTTCGAAGAGCGCCTCACCGACCGTCCGATCAACATGACCGTCATCTCGCGCGAGCAGATCGAAGCGAGTCCGGCACGCACGGTGCCCGATATTCTGGCGGAGCAGACGGGCATCAACATTCACGACTTCTTCGGCAACAACGCCTCGACGACGACGGTGGACATGCGCGGTTTCGGTATCACGGGAGCCCAGAACACGCTGGTCCTGGTCGATGGCCGGCGCGTCAACGATATCGATCTCTCCGGGGTGCAATGGTCCGCGATGCCGCTGAGTGCGATCGAGCGCATCGAGATCGTGCGCGGCGGCGGCAGCGTGCTCTACGGCGAAGGCGCGACGGCGGGCGTGATCAATATCATCACGCGATCGCCGGGACCCGGGAAGAGCTTCGCCATTCGGGGATCGGCCGGCAGCTACGGCATGCATGAAGGCACCGTCGAGGGAAGTATCGGCAACAACACCGCCGCGCTGTCGGTGTACGGGGACGCCTTCGAATCGAACGGCTACCGCGCGAACAATCACAACCGCCAAACCAACGGCATGGCCGATCTCCGCTGGAATACGGGGTTGGGCGATTTCTCGCTCAAGGTGAGCACCGACAGTCAGGGCATTCGCCTGCCGGGTGCGCGGCAGGTACAGCCGAGCGCCGGGGTCGACGAGCTGGCGACCGACCGCCGCGGCACGTCCACGCCACTCGACTGGTCGCAGCGCGACGGCAACCGGGCGCTCCTCGACTGGCGGTATCGGTTGGGCGCGTGGGAGCTCAACCTCGGCGGCGGCTGGCGCGACAAGACGCAGAAGTCGTTCTTCGATTTCGGCGGCTTTCCCGATTACCGCGAAGCCCAGCTGGGCGTGTGGTCGGTCACGCCGCGCGCGAAGCTCGATGCGCCGCTCTTCGGGCGGCCCAACACGTTTGTGATCGGTCTCGACTGGTATTCGTGGGATTACGAGCTGCGCCGTTCGAGCGCGACCACCACGATCGCCCGTCCTTTCAACACGGTCAATGCGACGGAGGACACCGTCGGCGTTTACTTCCTCGACACGATCACGATCACCGACGCGCTCGTCGCGAGCGCCGGCGGCCGCCGCGAACGACTGAAGATCGATGCGACCGACTTCTTCGATCCGAACGCACCCGGCGGTGCATTCGGGTCCGGTGCGCCTGCCGGCTCGCAGCGGCTTTACGAGAGCGCATACGAGCTCGGCGTGCGTTATGAATTCACACCTGCCACCGCGGCCATTGCGAAAACCTCGAAAAGCTACCGGTTCGCCAACGTCGATGAAATCTACGAGACGTCCGCCTCGTTCACCAACCAATTCCAGTTTCTGCAGCCGCAGACGGCGCGCACGCACGAGCTTGGATTGGAAGCGCGCGTTGCGGACATTGCGACGCGAGCCTCGGTGTTCGAGATCGACGTGGACAACGAAATCCATCTCGATCCGTTCACGAGCGGCGTGGGCAACCGCAACCTGCCGCCGTCGCGGCGCCGCGGCTTCGAGCTCGAGGCCTCAGCGAGGCCACTTCCTCGCCTGAGTCTCGGGGGCAATTACACCTACATCGAGGCGCGTTTCCGCGAGGGCGTGCTTGCCGGCGACCCGTTCACGCAACAAAACGTCGTCATTGCGGGCCGCACCGTGCCGCTCGTTCCGCGCCACAAGATCGGGCTGCGCACGTCATGGGATTTCACGCCGGCAACGCGTCTCAGCGTGCTGGCGCGGTACGTGAGCTCGCAGTTCATGGACAACGACGAAGGAAATACGCTCGGCACGAAAATACCGCCGTACAAGGTGGTCGATATGAAGCTCGCGCATCGCCGCGGTCCGCTGACGATCGCCGCGACCGTGAACAACCTCTTCGGCGAGAAGTACTTCAATTACGCCGTGCGCAGTCAGTTCGTGCCGGATCGCTACAACGCCTACCCGCAGCCGGAACGAAGCGCATTCGTCACAGTCGAGTACGCGTTGCGGTAGCCGAGCTGGGGTTCCGATGACAACCCGTTCGTGAGGCGACCGGACAAACGCCGTACAAGGGTGAAACGCTGCCGCTACTCGCGCTTCGATACGCCACTGCTCCCAGCATGAACGGTGCTTTTGTGGGCGTCTCTGTGTCGCTCAGCCGACGTCAGGTGGAATGTGGTGCTATTGTTCGCACCGTGGCAGCGTTCACCAGTCTCGATCTCTATTTCCGCCTGCTGCGCTTCGTGAAGCCGTATGGCGGAAGATTCGCGGTTTCGCTCGCAGGCATGATGATCGTCGCCGCGACCGAGCCGGCGCTTCCCGCGCTGCTCAAGCCGCTCCTCGACGGCACGTTCGTCGACAAGGACGAGCGGATCATGCATCTCATGCCGCTTCTGATCGTTGGCGTTTTCGTCGTGCGCGGGGTTTCCGAGTACATCGCGCAGTACGCCATAAGCTGGGTCGGCAACCGCGTCGTGATGGATCTCAGGAACGCGATGTTCGACAAGCTCCTGATGCTGCCGACGGCGTATTACGACAGCCGTCCCACGGGCAACCTGATTTCAAAGGTGACGTTCGACGTATCGCAGGTGACGACCGCCGCGACGAGTGTCCTCACGATCATGTTCAAGGATGGGCTCGCCTGCATCGGGCTGCTCGGCTGGATGCTCTGGCTGAACTGGAAGCTCACCATGTTTTCGCTGCTGATGGTTCCACTCATCGTCTTTATCGTGCGCACCATCAGCAGGAAGCTCCGCGCATCGAGCCGCAACGTGCAGCGTACGATGGGCGATGTCACGCAGGTGCTGCAGGAAGCAATCGAAGGACACCGGGTGGTCAAGCTCTTCGGCGGCCGCAATTACGAAGTCGGCCGCTTCCGCGAGGAGGCAAATCGTGTGCGCAACTTCCTCATGAAGCAGACGAAGGCCGCGGCGGCCAGCATACCTGCGGCGCAGCTCGTCGCCGCGATTGCGCTTTCCCTCATCGTGCTGGTGGCGACCCATCAGTCGAGTGCGAACGAGATCACGGTCGGCGGCTTCGTCTCTTTCCTGACGGCCATGCTGATGCTGAACACGCCGCTCAAGCGCCTGATGGGCGTCAACGAGCCGCTGCAGCGTGGTCTCGCGGCAGCGGAAAGTGTTTTCGAGCTGCTCGACGAGCCCGGCGAGCGCGATACGGGTAAGACGGACCTCGGCCGCGCGGCAGGCACGATCCAGTTCGAGCGCGTTTCGTTCTCGTATCCCGGCTCGGAGCGTCTGGCATTGAGCGATATCCATCTCGCGATTGGCGCGGGCGAAACGATCGCGCTGGTCGGGCCTTCGGGCAGCGGCAAAACGACTCTCGCCAATCTCGTGCCGCGCTTCTATCACCCACGGTCCGGACGCATAGCAGTGGACGGCCACGACCTCGAGACGCTGAGCCTCGAATCGCTGCGCAGGAACATCGCGCTCGTCAGCCAGGACGTCGTGCTGTTCAACGACACTGTTGCCGCGAATATCGCCTATGGCAGCGCGCATTCGATGGCCGAGCAGGACATCGTGGCCGCGGCGCGCGCGGCACATGTGCTCGAATTCGTCGAGCGCATGCCGCAAGGCTTGCAAACGCTGGTGGGCGAAGACGGCGTGCGGCTCTCGGGAGGCCAGCGTCAGCGCATCGCGATCGCTCGCGCGCTGCTCCGCAACGCCCCCATTCTGATCCTGGACGAAGCCACGTCCGCGCTCGATTCCGAATCCGAACGGCACATTCAGGCGGCGTTCGAAACGTTGATGCGCGGACGCACGACCATCGTTATCGCGCACCGGCTTTCGACGGTCGAACGGGCCGACCGCATCGCGGTGCTCGACGAAGGCCGCATTGTCGAAATCGGAACGCACGCGGAGCTGATGTCGGCCGGCGGACTCTATGCACGGCTCTATCGCACGCAGTTCCAGATCGCAGCGGCGGGTCATGGCGACGCAACGGCGGCGCGGGTCGTCGCGCGCGCCTGAAGCCCGGGGCCGCTAGCGCACGGACGCGCTGGCGAACTCGCGCGCAGCCGCGATCACTCCGAGCGGGGACAGATGTTCGAGGCAGTCGCTCGCGCTCGCGATGTGGCGTTCACAGCCTTCATTCATGCAGGGCACGCAGCGGGCCCGGCCCTGAATGAGTCGCACGCGGTTCACCTGCTGATCGCCATGACGGCGCCACGGATTGCGCGGCAGCGTGTAGCCTGCGGGCCACGGCCCCCATTTCACGGGATCGCTCGGTCCGTATATCGCAATCGTCGGAACACCGAGCGCTGCCGCGGCATGCGTCACCGCTGTATCGGGTCCGATGTAGACAGCAGCATTCGACAGGACGGCCGCGAGCGCGCCGAGACTCAGCCGTCCGGACAGATCGATCGCGTTCTCGATGCGGGCAGCAATACGCGCCGCGTATTCACGCTCTGGAGCGTCCGGGCCGCCGGTGATCACGATCCGCAGGCCCTCCCGGGCGAGCCGGTTCCCCACTTCGCCCCAGCCCCGCTCGTGCCACATCTTGTAACGAAATTTGGGAAATGGATGCAGTACCGCATAGCGCGCGCCAGCGAGGCTCGACAGCGACGCCTCGGCGGCAGCCCGGTCGGCGGCGCTGAACGCCGGCACGACTTCGCGAACGGGCGCGATGCCGATCGTCTCCAGAATCGCGAGATGCATGAGCACCGTGTGCGTGTTGAGCCCGTCGAACGGCACCCATGCATTGAGCAGCGCCCGCTTCCACCGGTGCTTGCGGGAATCGATCAGCAGTCCGGCGCGACGTCGCCCCGCGAGGAACGCATACAGCGTGGGCCGATCGCCAGGTACGAGTGACAGCGCGAGGTCGTATCTGCGGAAAACACGCGCAAGCAGACGCGCGTGATCGCGGCGCGTGGGCCGTTCGGCCACGGTGAGGATGCGATCGAGGTCCGGATTGGCCGTGATAAACCCCTCCGTGCCACTGAACACCAGCATGTCGAGCTTCGCTTCCGGCCAGGCGGCTTTGAGCGATCGCACCACGGGCGTCGCCAGCAACACGTCGCCGATGCGCCGCGTGACGACGACGAGAACGCGCCTAGGTGGCCGGTCGAAACTGAGCTGGCCCGACACGGCAGGCGAGGCGTGGATCGAACCCGAGCCGCGCGGCGATGACGCAGAAACGCGTTGTAGGACGTGCATACTAGACATACTGATTGAGGCCCACCGTGGCGGCCACGCGGTCGGACGCGAGGATTTCGTTCAGGCGCCGCTGATTTTCGGAAAGCTCCGCGCGGTCGCGTTCCGGATGCCACAAGTGAAAAACAGGCGCGGCGAAACGCGCGTTCTTGTGCTGCACGCCCGCGTGCAGGAGCCTGATCACGAGGTCCGAGTCTTCGAGTCCCCAGCCCGAATAGCGCTCGTCGAATCCATTCACGCGCATGAGATCGCTCCGCCATGCCGAGAGGTTGCACGTCTTTACGCCTTCCCAGCGGCGGGGTTCGCGGCGGCGCCAGGCATCGTCCGCCAGACGGAGGAGAGGCAGCGCGCGATTCACGTCGCGTCTTGCCCACGCGTACAGCCACCGCGCCGTCGACCACGAGTGCACGGGAATACGATTGCGCAGGACACTATCCGTGAGCCGAGCGGTGAGCAGTATGCGGTTACCGGCGAGGAAATATCCGCTTTCGGCGAGAGCGCGATGGCGCGACACGAAAGCCGGCGACGGAATACAGTCTCCATCGCTGAAAATGATGTAGTCGGCCGTCGTGTGTGCGACCGCCCTGTTACGCACTGCTCCAGCGCGAAATCCACAGTCTTCCTGCCACACGTGGCGCAGCAGGAACGGCACCCGCCGCGCGTAGTCCTCGACCACTTCGCGCGTCCTCTCGCCGGAACCATCGTCCGCGACCACGAGCTCGAAATCCGAGGTGTCCTGTGCGCAATAACCGTCCAGCACGGCCTCGAGTGCATCCGGCCGGTTGTATGTTGTGATGACGACGGCGGTATCACTCTTCACCCGTCACCGTTCGCTGTCACTTTCAGTTGATCTTCCCGTAGCAGCATGAGCTTCAAGTAACGATAATACGATCCTTCGGCGTTCGCGACCGCGAGCATGAATCCTTCGCGGCCGTCGAGAAAGCCGGCGCGCAGGACGTACGTTCGAAAGAACGTCCATGCGCCATGCAGGACCGCCGTCGCGAGCCCCGCGCGCCCACCACGCGAAAGCCGCATCTGTGCCGATGAGGTTGAATATGCGTTCATTTTCGCCACCATCTGGTCGAGGTCGATGATTGCCTCGTGCATGATCGGCTCGCGCAGCCGCCCCACCGTGCCGGCGACGACGAGACGTTCGTGAATGACGTCGTCCGTGAAGCGGCCGTGCGCGCGCCGGAACAGCCGCAGCACATAGTCGGGCCACCAGCCGGAGTGGTGCATGGCTCGCCCGCAGAAGCTCGAGCGGCGCGGCATCTCGTAACCGTTTCGCGCATGCGGCTCAGCGACGGCGCGCACGATCTCGGCCCGCAACGCCGGCGTAATCCACTCGTCCGAATCGAGCGACAGCACCCAGTCGCAGGTGGCACGGTCGAGCGCGCGATTTTTCTGAGGGCCGTGTCCGGGCCAGTCAGCGGTCACGTGGAACTGTACGCCGAGGCTGCGGCAGATCTCCGACGTGCGGTCGCTGCTGCCCGAATCGACGACGATGATCTCGTCCGCCCACCGCACGGATTCGATGCAACGGGCGATCATGCGCTCATTGTCGCGCACGATGATGATGGCCGAGATACCCGGGCCGCTCCGCTCCGCGTTCGAGGTCATCCTGGCGACGGGGTCCACCGTGCGTTGAACGAAACGCGTCCCGGTCGCGTCGCATGGCCGGCGCGGCCTGTGGCCGTGGTTCTCACGCGCGAGTCCCGCTTACCTGCGGTTGTGGTGCCGGCGTGGCCTGCGCGCAGAGCAGCCCGACGAACCACGCGAGAAGTAAACCTTCGGTGTGGTCGAACAGCAGCGAATTGAAAAGACCGCCCACCCCGAGCGCAATGACGACACCGCGCAACAAATCGCGTTGCAGCCGCGATTCGAGGTGCGACGCGTAGCGCCAGGTCACCACATAGAACCCGATCAGGAGCACCATGGCCGGTATCCCTGCCTGCGCCGCCAGCAGCAGGTAATCGTTGTGAGGATTGTCGGTCATCATCGCCGGCGTTCCGCGTATCTTCTCGGCGAAAGCGCGAGTGAATCCCCCGGTGCCCACGCCGACGAGCGGATGATCCTCGATGATCTCCAATGTCGTCCGATAGAATTCGATGCGCTGACCGACCGACGTCGAGTCGCGGGCGCCGGGACGCCACTGCTGCAGTTCGGAAGGGATTTCGTCGATGCGGGTGCGAAAGTTTTCCGAGCCGACATAAGCGCCGGCCATGACCGCGAGCACCAGCATGCCCGCTACGAGCGCTGCGCGCGATCCGCGCAGTGACGCGAGTACGAAGTACGTCAGCAGGAGCCCGAGGACCACGTAGCCCGTGCGGCCGATGACGATGAACAGCACGTTGTGTGCGCAGATCGCGGCGAGCACGAACAGCGCGATGCGCCAGCGCCGATCCGTCGCTTCGCGCGCCCATAGAAGAAAGAGAAACCCGCCGAGCGAAACCATCAGACTATGCGTGACCGAGGCTTTGAAGCCGATCGGATAATGCGCGTGCCTCAACCCGGGCAGACCTGCCGCGGCGCTGTAGGACACGTAGAGGTTGAGGACCATCGCGACTCCATACCACACGAGCGCGCGACGTCGTACGTTCTCATCACAAACGGTCCAGGCAAGGACCGGGATCAGGATGAGATCGAGGTATTTTCCGAGCGCATCGAACGCTTCCGTCGGAGGTGCGGTACTGTATGCGCACCTGATGAGCAGCCACAGGTACAGCGCAAGTGCGACGGCCATCGGCGGCACATGCGTCACATCTCGCCAGGCTGCGCGGATTACGTCGCGAGCGCTCACCACTGCCGCGAGAAGGAGGATTCCGAGCAGGATCGAATCGATTGCGATCGAGATGGGAACCGTGAGTCCCAGTGCAATCATGCACCAGGCACCGATGCGACGCGCTCGCGTAGCGCGTTCCGGACAGGTCACGACCTCACGGCCGGCGGCGCTGGATGGCCAGGGCTGAAAACGGATGCTCGGTCACTGAATACGGAACCTACCAGGAGGCCGGCGGGGGGCTGCTCCTGCGCCGGCTGATATTCGTTCACCCAGCGCATCAGGGCCGCGCGCGTTTCGCCGTCGGCGAGCGTGCGTGTCGCACGCAGCCAGGGAATCAACCGGTCGATCAATTCGGGCGTAGGTGGCGCGAGCCGCACGATTCTCACTTTCGGATGCGCGGTGCGCAGCGATTGTTCGTCGCCTCCCATCAGCTCTTCGAACAGCTTCTCTCCCGGTCTCAAGCCCGTGAAAATGATCTTCACGTCGTTCTCCGACAGACCCGAGAGCCGGATCATGTCGCGCGCCAGATCGGCGATGCGCACTGGTTTGCCCATGTCGAGCAGGAACACTTCGCCCCCGCCGCCCATGAGCGCAGCCTGTAACACGAGCTGCGCTGCTTCGGGTATGGACATGAAGTAGCGAATGATGTCGGGATGCGTGACGGTGATCGGGCCGCCGCGCGCGAGCTGGTCCCTGAACTTCGGAATGACGCTGCCGGTGCTGCCGAGCACGTTGCCGAATCGCACCGCCATGAGCCGCATCGAGGTTCGCTGCTGTAGCGCCTGACATACCTGCTCGGCCAGCCGCTTGCTCGCGCCCATCACATTGACGGGATTCACCGCCTTGTCGGTGGAGATGAGCACGAAACGCTCGACGGCATGGGCGGCCGCTGCAGCGGCCAGGGTGTACGTGCCGAGTACGTTGTTCTGAAGCGCGAGCCACGCATTCTCTTCTTCCATGAGCGGCACGTGCTTGTAAGCGGCCGCATGGAATACGATGCTCGGCCGATACTTCTCCATCACCTGAGCTGCACGCGCTTCGTCTTTCACATCGCCGATGGCCGACACCTTCGCCAGCGCGGGATAGTGCTCGCTGAGATCTTCGCTGATCGAATACAACGCGAACTCGCTCAGCTCGAAGAGAATCAAAAGCCGCGGCTGAAAGCGCCCGATCTGGCGGCATAGCTCGGAACCGATCGAGCCTCCCGCGCCGCTCACCATCACGACACGGCCGGTGAGGAGATCGTGAAGACCGGCATCGTCCAGAACGACGGGATCGCGCCCCAGCAGGTCGTCCAGTTCGATCTCGCGCAGGCTGGAAACGGTGATGCGCCCGCTTACCAGATCGTCGTAACTCGGCACGGTGAGCGCCTTCACTTTGGCGTCGCTGCACGCCTGCACGGCGCGGCGCCGCTCTTCGTGCGTCGCCCCGGGCATCGCAACGATCGCGTGCTGCACGCCGATCTTCTCGGAGATCTGCGGCAGATCGGTGATGCGACCATAAACCTTCACGCCGTTCAGCAGGAGTCCGATCTTCTTCTCGTTATCGTCCAGAAAGCCCACCACGCGCCACGCGGGGCTGCGTTCGAGCTCGCGCAGGAGCGTGAGCGCCGCGTCGCCGGCGCCGAGCACGAGCACGGGTTTTCCCTGATAACGCAGGGCGCCGTACACCTCGTGCTCTCTCCACACGCGATAACCGAGGCGGCTGCCGCTCATGAGGAGAAGCAGCAGAACGGGATCGAGCAGGAGCACGGTGCGGGGCACCGGCCCGGAAAGCTGCACCATGAAAAGCGCGACAGGCGTGACCAGCGCTGCGATGCCGACCGCGTTCAGGATGCGCTTCAGATCCTGCAGGCTCGCGTAGCGCCAGATACCGCGATACAGACCGAAGGTCCAGAACACGAGTGTCTGGAGCGGAACGATCCAGAACATCGTGCGCAGCATGTGGTCGGTATAGTACGGTGTGATCTCCATGTTGAAGCGCAGCCAGTGCGCCAGGAACCAGGCTGCGCCGGCTGCAACAACGTCATGGAAAAAGACGAGGAAAACCCGGATCACGCGCGAATACCTCCGCTCATGCCGCCGCCGCGGACATTACCTTGCGAATCGCCGCAGCGGTGTCCAGCACGTCGAGCCGATGAAGCGTCGGATGCACGAGCACCGAAAGACTCGTCTCGCCGAGATGACGCGCGACGGGCAGCCGCTCCTGCGGCCGCATATCGGTGCCGGCGAACGCCTCCTCCAGATAGATCTCGCTGCAGCTTCCCGAGATGCACGGTATGCCTTCGGCGTTGATTGCTTCTACGATGCGCTCCCGTGTCCAGCCCGGCTTGAGCGCCTTCGGCTCCACGAAGCCATAGTACTTGTAATAGGCGTGCCCGCAGTCGGCACGCGGAACAGGGATGGTCAGTCCCCGAATGCCCGTGAGCTGCGAGTCCAGCAATTCCGCATGGCGGCGCCGTGCGGCGAGCCAGGTGGGCAGTTTCTTCAGCTGCTGTCGTCCGATCGCGGCCTGCATTTCAGTCATCCGCCAGTTCGTTCCGAACGACTCGTGGAGCCAGCGGAAGCCGGGTGCATGTTCGCGATTGAATACGGCATCGTAACTCTTGCCATGGTCCTTGTACGACCACGCACGGTCCCAGATCAGAGGATCGTTGGTCACGAGCATGCCGCCTTCCCCGCCCGTCGTCACGATCTTATCCTGGCAGAACGAAAACGCGCCGATATGGCCGATGGAGCCGGTCACGCGGCCCTTGTAGGTTGCGCCGTGACTCTGGGCGCAGTCTTCGATCACCTTGAGGTTGTGCGCCCGGGCGGCTTCCAGCAGCGGATCCATGTCGCAGGGCCAGCCCGCCAGATGAACGACGATCACCGCCTTCGTTCGCGGCGTCAGCGCGGCACGCAGCGTTTCGGCGGTAATGTTGCCGGAAACTCCATCGACGTCGGCGAACAGCGGGCGCGCGCCGCGCATCACGACGCAACTCGCGGTTGCCATGAACGAGCGCGACGGCACCACCACGTCATCGCCTGGCCCCACCCCGATCGCATGCAGCGCGAGCTCCAGCGCGATGCTGCCGTTCGCGATCGCCACGCCGTGCTTCGTCCCTACGAAATCGGCGAACTCACGCTCGAACGTCGTTCCTTCGCTGCCCGTCCAGTAGTTCGCTCTGCCGGAAACGAGAACCGCGCGCACGGCTTCGATCTCATCGGGAGCGAAATAGGGCCACGGCGGCAGCGATCTCGTACGTACGGGCATTCCGCCGTCAACGGCAAGAACGTCGCGGCCGGCTTCGGCCGCCGCAACCGGGATTATGCGAGCAGGCGACATGGCGTTCCTCCGGCACGAGCGCCGTCCGGCACATCCGAAAGCACGGTCGACCCGGCGCCGATCACGGCATCCGCGCCGATCCGCACGCTCGGAATGACCGTCGTGCCCGCACCGATCAGCGTCCTCGCTCCTATCACGACATGCCCGCAGAGGTGCGTGCCCGGCCCGATATGAGCGGCCTCGCCGACTGCGCAATCGTGATCCACGGTTGCCCCGGTATTGATTATCGCGTTGCGGCCGATGTGCGCTCCGGAATTGATTACGCACCCGGCCATTACCACGGTGCCCGCTTCGATCTGAACTTCGCGTCCAATGACGGCCGCAGGGTGGACGGCCGTGATGAGCGTGCATCCGTGTTCGACCAGCCACTGAGCGACATCCGTGCGTGCGCCGTTGTCGCCGATCGCAACGATCCCGTGGCGGGTCTCGCCGCGCCGCGCGAGAAGCTCGTTGCGGTCGCCGGCGACGGGATAGCCCATCAGCGACGTGCCGCGTTTGCCAGCGGCATCGTCGCACACGAAGAGCACTCGGTGCCTTCCGGCGCGCTCGATCGCGTCGATCACGACCTTGCCGTGACCGCTCGCGCCGAACACGAAGACACCCCCGCCTTCATTCATCGCGCAGGTTGCCGGTGAATTTCGACATGGTCGCGCGCCCCGGCTCTGAAATGCCTTGCGGCCGGATGAGGCGCAGCGCCGTCAGTCCCACTATCTTCATATCGAGCTTAAAGGAAAGGCGCTCGACGTACCAGACATCGAGCTCGAACCGCTGTGGCCACGAGAGCGCGTTACGGCCGTTGACCTGAGCCCAGCCGGTGACGCCGGGCCGCACGTCGTGGCGGCGCGCCTGACGCTCGTCGTACAACGGCAGGTACTCCATGAGCAGTGGCCGCGGCCCTACGAGGCTCATGTCGCCTCTGAGAACGTTCCACAACTGCGGAAGTTCATCGAGGCTCGACCGCCGCAGCCATGAACCGAACGCGGTGAGTCGCGACTCGTCGGCGAGTTGTTCACCGCTGCGGCCGCGCGCATCGCTCATCGTCCTGAATTTGTATAGCAGAAACGGGCGGCCGTTGAGCCCGGGACGCTGCTGCGCGAACAATATCGGGGAGCCGAGAATCGCGCGTATCAGCAGTGCGACAGTCACGATCAGCGGCAGCGTCAGCAAGAGGCACGTTGCCGAGAGAGATACATCGAGTATGCGTTTTCCCGTGGTTCGATAGAAAGCCATGAGCTGCCGGCGGGCTCGAGCTGCGGCCTCTTGCGCCGGCGGTATCGAATGCTAGCGGCGGCCTTGCTCCGCGTCAAAGCGTCCAGCGCGGGACACTTGACGACTCGCCTGAGGCCTCTGAAGTATGCGCTCGTAAAACGCGACGACCGCCGCCGTCACCACATCGCGTGAGAAGTGGTTCAGCGCACGCTCGCGTGCGGCGTGCGCAAGCGCGCGCCGCTTCGGCTCATCGAGCGCGAGCAGACGCATCGCATCGGCAAGGCCTTCGACATCCGCGGCCGCCACGAGAATGCCCGTAACGCCATCACCTATCGCGTCCGTGATGCCGTAAATGCGCGAGCCGATCGCGGGCAGGCCGGCCGCTGCGGCCTCGATGATGACAGCGCCAAAGCCTTCGCGATAGCTCGGCAGGCAGAAGACGTCGCCCGCCGCCATGTACCGCTCGGGCGCCTCGGTCATGCCGACGAGCCGGAGATTCGCGCCGGCCGCGCTGCGGACAGTGCCGGTCAGCGCTTCCTCGTCCGGTCCGACCAGCACGAGATAAGCGTTGGTCTCGGCAGCGACCCGCGCGAACGCCTGCGCGAGATCGACCACGCCCTTGTCGCGTTTGAGCCGCCCGACAAAAACGAACACCGTAGCGGCATCCGGAATGTCCAGCTCGACGCGGACCAGAGCCCGCGTCGCCGGGTCGGGCCTGAAACGCGCTGCATCCACACCGCTGATCGAGCCGCTGGCGAGCACTTCACCCTGCCCGGGCCTGAGCACGTGCTGCTCCCGCAGGAAGGCGAGCTGGGACGCGCTGTCGGCGAGGACGTGCGTAGCGCAGGCCGCGAGCAGCCGGTCCAGCGATTTCAGTAACAGGCGCGTGAAGCCCGTTTGTGTCGCCCAGACCTGTCCGGTGAACGTATGCACTCGCAACGGCACGCCGGCCATGCGGCTCGCGAGCATTGCCAGCAGTCCCGCTTTGGGCGTAACCGAGTGCACGGCATCGAAGCGCTGCCGCCGACACAGGCGGTAGAGGCTCACCAGCGCGCGCACGTCCGCGAGCGGCGAAATGTTGCGCACGATCGGCACCTGGAAGGCGGTAACGGGCATGCCGTGGAACAGTTCCGGCTCGTTATCGCCCGTGGCAATGCTGAGGTGGTATAGCGCGCTGAGCGCGCGGATCTGATCCATGAGGAACGCGCGGGCCGTGAAGGCGGTAGCCACGACCACGCACACCTTGTTCATCGGCTGGCCTGCCAGACCTGAGCGAGCGCGCGAATGCCGGCTTCGACGGGCACGCAGTGCGTATAGCCCAGGTCGTCGCGGGCCCGCGCGATCGGAAAGGATGCGCGGTTCACCAGCGCGGATAAGCGTTTTTCGTTGAGCGGAAAGCCCGGAATGGGGCCGAGTGCGCGCGCGAGCCAGCGTGCTGGCCGCTCGGGCACGCGCAGGGTGGGTCTCGGCTTTCCGAGCGCACCTGCAATTTCGGCAACGAAACGCTCGAGGGGACAGTCGTCCGACAGGTTGTAGACGCGGGCGCCCGATGCGTTGCCGCGTCCGCATCGAATGAGCGCAGCAACCACGTTGTCTACGTGTACATAGTGGGTGAGCGCACCCGGCTCACCTATGAAGAAGAACAGTCCGCGATCGATCAGCGCAAACAGACGAAACAGGATGTCGTTGTTCTCGCTGTCGATGCCGGCTCCGAATACTTTGGCCGGTCGCAGCACGCGTGCCGCGAAGCCGCCCTGCTGCGCTGCCCCGAGCACGATCTGGTCCGCTTCAGCCTTGCTGCGACCGTATAGATCGACTGGGTGCGGCGGCGTATCTTCGGTGATCACGCCTGTTTCCGGAGTGCCGTAAACCGCGATGCTGCCGAGCTGCACCCAGCAGCGTACCTTTGCGCGTGCAGCGGAAACGAGCCTGCCCGTGCCCGTGACGTTCACCTCCATCATGCGCTGCGGATCGCGTATCTCCGCCGCACAGTGATAGAGCACGTCGGCGCCGTCGGCGAAACGTGCAAGCGTTGCGGAATCGGAGGCGAGATCGCCGCGGTGAACCTCGACCGCGGGCGGCAGCCCCGGTTGCGATTGCCTCGATAACGTGCGCACCAGATCGCCCGCTTCAAGGTGCTGGCTGACAAGCCGTCTTCCCAACGTCCCGGTGGCGCCGGTGATCGCGACGATCATGGAAGCGTTTCTCTACGCATCTTCCAGCGCTGATCGCACGTCGGCGCGGCCGAGCAGCGAGCGCACGCAGATTCCGATCGCCTGCGCTTGTCCGAGCGTATTCTGCAGTCCTGCCGCATCGCGCCGTATGAGCGCGGCGAGCCCCTGACTCGCGCACTTCGCCGTCAGCATGGCGAGACAGGCCGAGCGCGAAAGCTCGGGATGCGACGATGCGAAGTAAAAGGTTGCAAGCGATGATTTGTGGCCGCGAAAGCGGTGCACCGCGTTGGGCGGAAACTGATCGAACGTCGCGACAACACGCACCTTCGCGTCCGCGCACACGTAAAGCGGATGTTGCTTGCCGACAGGGTAGCTGAACCGGATGTCCTCGCCGATTGCCCAGCGCGTCCTCAACTCGGGCTGGCGATACTGCGCGAGGATATCGCGCCTCCAGACGGTATAGCCACCGCCGAGCCATTGTGTCCGGATGTCATGGTCGATCGCATCGATACGCGAGTTGTAACCCGAGCGCAACACGCGGCCCGGTGCCGGAGAGCGAACGAAAAGGCGTGCAAGCCAGGATGTGCGATACGGGGGCGCGTTGACGACGTTGAAGCCCACGCCGGCGGTGTCCGGCTCCGCGCGATTCCAGAATTCGATCATGCGCTCGAGCGCATCGGGTTCGAGGATAAGGTCGTCGTCGAGGAAGCCGATGAGCGGCGTGCGTTCATCCATGTGCGCGAGACCCAGATTGCGCTGGCGGATCTGGCCCGGCGGCTCGCAGTGGAAATACTCGACCGGCAAACGATCGCGAAAGCCGAGGACGTCGTCTTCGATGCGCATCCCGCTCGCCACGACAATCACGCGCCCGCACGGAACGGTCTGCGCGGCAAGGCTGTCGAGGAGGCTGCGGACGAGAGCAGGCCGGTCCTTGGTGGGAATGAGCCACGCCAGATCGCGACCGGTGTATGAACGCCGCGTCATCAGCCGAGCACCGCGTGCGTCATCTGCCGCATTGCTTCTGTGCTCGGCGCGCGCAGGTATGTTTCCGCATAGTCGCGCGCCTCGGCCCTCAATGCTGCGAGCGCCTGTGCGTCCATGCGGCCCACGCGATCGATCGTGTCGGCAAGCGCTTTCCCTCCGCTCACGCCGAATTTGAAGCGATAGTCACCGATGATCGGATCGCCGCTCGGCAGATCCCCGATCTCGACGTAAACGGGCAGGCGCCCGTAGAGCATGCCTTCGAGAGCGACCGTGGAAGAACTGTATGCCACCGCGCTTACGCGCGAGAGGTCTTCCGCCAGAGTACGTCCAGTCGAGAGCTGCACGTTCGGTTTCGAAGCGAACAGTGCGAAGAGGTCTTCCACCGGGATGGTGGGATGCGTGCGCACGATGAACGACACGCGAGTGAGCGCCGCGGCTTCGTGCGTCGTCTTGAGCAGGCTCAGCGCTTCGTTGCGGTTGGACGAAATCGCGACAAGCACCGCAGCCGATGTTGGTGGGGGCACGTTTTGCCGGACCGTGCGCAGACTTGCGCCAACCGTGATTCTGCCGGCGAGCGTGGGCGCCCATTCCTTCAGCAGACTTTCCGTTTGAGCGCCGATCGTGACGATACAGTCGGGCAGATATCGCGAAGCGTCTTCTCCGTCGGCGATGTGAAACGCGAGATGGCGCGGCGTGATGGACGAGTGCTGATAGCCCACGCGCCGATGGACGCCATGACGCTGCGCCTGTGCGAGAAGATGCTTTTCCCAGCTCCGATTTTCGAATGGATAGACGAGCACGTCCGCGCGCACGTGTCTCAGCATGCCGGCGAAACCGACTTCGAGGACTCGCTGCATGAAATACTCGCCCGAGCGGATTTCGGTCAGACGCATGTACCGATGCAGTGCGGCAAGCGAGGCGTGCTGCGGGACCTTCGCGTCGCGTGCCGCCCAGAACAGAGCGCGGAACCATGCGCAGACGACCGACAGCGGCGTTACGAAGGCCTCGAATGGCGCACGCGCTGCATCCGCCGGCAAACGCACGGTCGATCCCGATGCGAGATAAACCGTACGCGTGGGCGCTTCATTGCCAAGGGTTTGCGCCAGATCACCGAAGTACGCGTCCGCGGACTGGCGCGGCACACCGCTGCTCAAGGTAAAGAACAGAACTCGTGCGGAGAATCGGCTGGCTCTGTTCAGAACCGTTCGCAGGAGGGTGCGCGTGAAGCGTGCCCACGCCCGTCGCGAGGGGAGCGTGGACGTTCGCCCCACGGGTACGCCGCAGAAGAGCTCTGCGAAGAGCGAACGCAGGCGTGGATCGGGTGCGAGGACCAGAACGTCGCGATCAGGGTATGCGGCAGCCGAAGCCTTCACGAGAAATACATTCTGCAGATCCTGGTAGCCGGGTATCGATAGCACGACTTTCGACGAATAGGCGAAGCGCCAATTCGGATCGGACTGCGCGGCTTCACCGAAAAACTCATGAATCGCAGTCAGCGCTGCGCGCCGAATGCGTTCGTCGGCATCGAGCGCGCTGTGCCCACGCTGCCGCACGGATTCCTCCAGACGGAGCACCTCGGCCGGAACGAGCCGGTCGCGGTTACAGATCGCGTATGCGCATGAGGTCGCACCCGCGAGCGCATCCGCAAAAACCTGCAGATCGTGAAAGAGGCGCAACGGCATGAGCCGTTACACGCGGAGAACACTGACGGCTATTCGCCCTTCGCGCGATACTGCTCGCTCAGGCGCTCGTTCTCGAGCTCTCTGCCGTCCACCAGATTGTACAAGTCGGTATTGGATAGCTTGACCGCTTCTTCCGGTGGCAGGTTGTGGCGGTTCGTATAGATCAGCGCGTCGGCATGCGGGCGAAGCTGATCGCACTGGTCGCAGTAAGGGAACATGCCAAACTCTTTCGCGCGATGGGCGAACCGCAACAGCCGGTATTTCGGGCTGTTGAGTAGTTCGAGGACGCCCTGCTCGAAGGCGTTGCCGAGCACGATGTGATTGTTGTAGTCGTAGCAGCAGGGTATCACCTCCCCGTTCCACTGGATCTGGAACGGGCCGTTCTCGGGGCGTCCGCAGGTGGTCTTGTCTTCGCTGCGTGCGCGATAGTCGCGGCCATCGCCGAAATTGTGCGGCTTCCATATTTCGACGGCATTCACACGCGGCACCCAGAATTCGCGGAAAGCGTCGGTATCCGACTTGTTTTCCGGCAGCTCGAGGTAGGAGATCTGGACGCGCGTGTTCGACCCGAGCTCTCCGCGGATGCGCAGAAACTCGAGGACGCCCTTCATCGTTCGGTTGAAATCGAGCCCCTGCATCACGGCGTTGTAAGTTTCCGGACGCATGCCATAGAAGCTCACGCGCATCTCGGAGAGCCCGGACTCCATCAGCTTGCGCGAGCGTCGCGGCGTTAGCGCCGAACCGTTCGTAATGAAGTAAGTGGACAGGCCCTTGCCGTGCGCGTACGCGATCTTGTCTTCGAGGCGCTTGTCGAGCATCGGCTCGCCGAAGCCCGTCAGCACGATCTTTTTCGCCCCGAGCTGCACGACTTCATCGATGCTGCGCTCGTACTTCCCCTGGTCCATGATGCCGTGCTCGCGGCCGTGCTCGTGCTTGTCGCGCGGGCACATGATGCAGGTCGCGTTGCAGTTGTCCGTGACTTCGTAGCGGACTTCGGGGTGGAGGAGGCGGGTGATCTCCGGCTCGTTTTCGAGCTCGCGCAGAAGAGCCGCGAGACGCGCCGACTCCGCGACGACGCTGCCATCCGCAAGCAGCCGCGGCTGTCCGTAGCGGTCCTCGTCCAGGGCGCGGATTGGAATAATGCGTTTAGCGGTTGCCAGCACCGGTGGTTCCTTGAATTAACGCGCGATTTTACACGAAGTCACTGATTCGTTGCAGTTTATCGGCTTACTTATCCTGCGGTGAAACCTGAGCCGAGCGATGTCGGGACTGCAGACCCTCCAGGCTGGCGAAATCTCGTGGGCTCGCATGCGACCGTAGTCCGATATGAGGCAAGGCGCGCCGCTCCGAGTTCCGCAGACTGCTCACATTCCGATTGCCCACGGTCCGAGTTGTCGTGCGGGCGTGAGCCGGCGCGGCAGAAAGACGTTTTGAAGCGTCGTTCAGGACGTACTATTTCTGGCCAAGTCTCTGAAAAACTGAGGACAACTTGAAATTGAAGACCGTAACGACGCTTTACGAAGCGTCGTTTATGAACACTGCTTCTCGTTGAACTAAACCGCTTCTCGGTGGTTGTCGCACTGCCTGCTGTTCTCTCCGCGCTGGTCGATAGTCGATTGCCGTTGCTGATCGTGCGGGCCGCGAGGACGCTGGTGCGCCTGTGTCAGGCTGTTTTCGGGAATGTTCCCGAGCTTGATACAGGAGACCGTGATGAGCGCGTTGCGCAAGCAGATGGAAGAAGCGATGGCCGTGCGCGGGTTGGCCCACCGCACACACAACGCTTCGGTTGCTTTAGTTCATTCCTTGCACAGGAACACCAACATATCGTGGCCCGCGCCCATCCAGCGAGATGGCATATTGAGCAGCTCAGAGCCAATCTTGGCGACAGCATGGAGAGGTGTGGATACGGCGTGTTTTTCAACAAAGCGAACGTTGCGCGTTTCAATGTCTACCAGTTTAAGCCCGCTACGCTGCGCAGCTATACTCATTGAACACGGATTGAAGAAACTGATGTGGCCACCCATGCGCCAAAGATCAAAGCCATCCCAGCGGGCACCCATGATGCGCGCAGTCCAGCTGGCCGAATTCGGTGTATTGACAACCAAAATACCGCCGACACTTAGAATTCGCGCACACTCCCTGAGCATCACGAGCGGGTCGGTTAGGTGCTCGAGCAGCTCTAACAGCGTAATCACGTCAAATGCGGCGTCGCCGAAACGCAGTTCATTCAAATAACCACTGTATACGTTAAGTCCCTTTGCCCGCGCCGCTTCGGCAGGCCTTTCTGCCGGTTCAACACCTGTCGCGTCAATGCCCATGCTTAGCGCCACAGCGAGCAGGGCACCGGAAGAACAACCGACATCCAAGAGGCGAACTGGGTGCAAAGCTTTGGGAAGCAGACGGAGTCCTTTACTTAAACGCCGCCGCGCAACGATTTCGTGCCGTTTAACCGACTCCACCGAGGGTTCTGTCCCGTTGGCGGTATTCCATTTTTTCAGTGCCGCGCGGTAGTCATTGGGCGAACACTGGCTGATTAGCTGAGTGCATTCGCGGCACCGCAAAAGCTCGCCCTCGGTAGTGACGATCCCTGAGTCGACCAGCCCGCCTTCGCAGCCGAGAGGGCAATTCGTCAGTAATCTATGCTCTGTCATGCGCAAACCGCTGTTAATTGCTCGCGCCATAGAAAGATAGGCTAAGAACACGCGCGGACTTTGTCTACCGCCGTCGCTTCGCGAAGCCGCGAACGGCCCTGCTAGTGCTGACCCGGCACTGCACGAGCGAACGCATTCAGCCGCGACACCAGCTTCTGTGTTGCCGACGCGTGCACATCGAAATAGTCGTCGAACGAACGAAGCAGATGGTCGCGGAAACTCGCGTCCGATAACAAGCGCCTCAGCGACGGCTCGACGGACTTCGCCGAACTCACGACATCGACGGCCCCCGCCGTGCAGAACGGCGGAACCGCATAGCCCTTCTTCTCGCGCAGACGTGCACCGCCCGCATCCGGCAGCAGCACGCAAAGGCCCGGTATGCCGTAGAAGCCCGCTTCGATGGCGACCGAGGAGAATTGCGTGATGACGAGTCGCGGGCCGGCAGCAAGCGCATCAGCCACACTCAGCGCCGTCATGTCCTCATAAGCGATTGCTGCGTCTTCGAGTAGCTTCTGATAGCTACCGTCCGCATAGCCCGGATCGCGGGGATGTGCTTTCAGCATGACGCTCGCGCCGCACGGGCGCAGCGCCGGGACCAGTGCGTTCAGCGTCCGGAGGCAATCCGCGGTTTCGGGCTGCCCGGCCCACAGCACGGGAGGACTCCGCGCGTTCTGTAGACGCCAGCGTGCTTCTGTCGCTTCTCTTAGCTCGGCGAGCCGCGCGCGATACACGTCGTAGCGCGCCGGACTCAGGACCTCGCACGGCGGTGCCAAACGACCGAGCTTTTGCACGCACAGTTCACGTGCAGGCAGGCTTTCCACGATCGCGAGGCTCGCTTCGCCGCCCCGCACATCGGAGTAGTTACCGGGAAAGTCTTCGATAGCGACGACCGGAAAACCGGCTGCCCGCGCACTGCGTCGCGCTGCGCTCTCGACGCGGCGACCCCGATCGCTGTCGGATGTGCCGACAACCAGCACCGATGCGACCGTGTTCGCAAAGCGCTTCCGCCAATACGCTTCGTCCGCGCACTCGGCTGAAGCGATGTCCTCCAGCGCGACGTCGAGCGCGTCTCCAACCGGCTTCAGCGCATCGCGCGCACCTCCGTCGCACGCGACGAGTACGAAACGCATGAAGTCCGGCGCGTTTGCCGCCACTCAGTCGATGTTACCCAGATTGCGTCCGCCGCTCGCCCATCCGCCGTACGTCGGAAAGAGCATCCGGTGCAGGCGGTAGAAGACATGCGAGAGCAGGCCGCGGCCACGGAAGTGAGGCACACGCGTCGATACGCGCACGTCCGCGCGCAGCCGCCGTTCGATCTCCGCTGCAATGCTCGGCTCAAAGAGACCGGTATTCGGCCGCAGCAACTCCAACGCGTAATCGACGTATCCGTAAAGCAGGCAGACAGACATCGCGCGCAGCAACACACCGCGGCGCACGTGCACTTCCGCCATGTCCGCGAGCCGTTGCTGAAATCGCTCTTCCGTAACGAAATACAACGCATCGCCGAAGACGAGCTGTCCTTTCGGACCGCCGAAGCGGGCGCCGTATAGACGTTTCCAGTAAGCAGGACGAAGATCGATGAGCTGAAGCCCGAGCGCGCGCAGAAACGCATCCAGTTCGCCGAAAGTGGGCTGTCCCACGTAGAGCGGGCCGAAATTCACTTCCAGCTCGACGCCGAATACGTGCTGCGCGAGCGTTCGCCGGGCGCCCTGGAGGATCGCAAGCTCCGCGCCCTGCGTGTCGATCTTGAGGAAATCGACCGCACCCATATCGTTTGCCGCGAGGACGTTGTCGAGCGTGTCCGCACGCAATCGCACCTGCTTGACGACTTCGAAACGCTCGGCTTCCGGAAAGCGGCTCAGAAAAGCGTGATTTGCTTCGAGCAGAGAGGACGTACCGGGACTGCGCGCGAGATTCAGCGCGACCTCGCCCGGTGCGCCGTGGAGCGCCACGTCGAAGTAGATGCGCCCACGCTCCTGCTTGCTGGCAAGTCGCGCGAACTCTTCGGGATCGGGCTCGAAGCCGATGACGCGCAGGTGTCGTGTCGCCTTCCGCCAGTTCGGTTGCAGCCCGCCCCGCGCTCCGATGTCGACGAGCGTCAGCGGGTGAGCGGTGTATTCGGCTTCCGCGATGTTGCCGAAGTAAATGTCCATCACGCACCGGTCGCGACGTTGAAAATGCGTCGGTAGTGCTCGCCGCTATGCCGCAGCCGCGCCTGGGGGCCGGCCTCCACGACGCAGCCATCCTGGATCACGAGCACTTCGTCCACCAGCGGCAGGAGTGTTTCCTTGTGGGTCACGAAAAGGATGCCGCGCCCGCCGCGCGCACCGACCAGGCTCGACATGATGCGCATCTCGGTCTCTGCGTCGAGCGCGCTGGTCGGCTCGTCCAGGATCAGCACCTCGGCTTCGGAGACGAACGCACGCGCGAGCGCGATGCGCTGGCGCTGGCCGCCCGAAAGCGACTGGCCGCGGTCTGCCAGCACGGTCTCGATGCCGCGCGGCATCTCACGTACGAACTCCGCCGCACCCGCTACTCGCAGCGCTGCTTCGATCGCCGCATCGCTCACGTGCGGATTGCCGAGCCGGATGTTGTCGGCGATGGAAGCGTGAAAGAGAAACGGCTCCTGTCCGAGATAGCCGAAGCGCCGCCGCCACTCGCGCAGCCCCAGCGACTTCACGTCGATGTCATCGAGCATAAGACGGCCGCTTTGCGGCTCGATGAAGCGCAGGATGAGATCGATGATCGTCGACTTTCCCTCACCCGACACGCCGACGATCGCGGTGACGCCGCCGAGATGGATCGAGGCCTGAAAGGCATCGAGCACGCGCTTCTCGTCGTATGCGAAGCTCACGTCCTCGAATCGAAGCGAGCGCCGCGCGAGGTCAGGCGGCACCGGCGCGCCGACGTCAGCCGCCGATTCGACCGGCACGTTCGTGCGCAGCTCGCAATACGTGCGCAGATTGGGAAGCGCCTGCATGATCTGCATGCGCGCGTTGCCCAGCGAGGACAGTGTCGGCAGCACGCGCGTAATGCCCAGGAAATAGACGGCGAGCGTCGGCACTTCGGACATGAGACTGTCGCCGCGCCCGATCGCGAGCAGGACGATCCCGAGGAAGAGTACGAGCACCATGTATTCCAGGGCGCGTGCCGGCAGCGATCCCCAGTACATCGACCGCTGCATCGCGAGCTGCGCGTCACGCGCCGCCTGGTCGAAATCGTGCACCCAGTCGGGAATCGCGAAAAGCGCTTTCAGATAGCGCACGCCGGTAATACCCTCGTTCACGATCTGCGTCTGGGCCTTCACCGCGGCGGCCTGCTCTTCCCCCGACTTGTACGAGACCTCGATACTCAGCCGGCGCACGATGATGGTGTAGAACACCGCGATCGCCGCCGCTACCAGAAGGAGCGTCCACGACACCAGCGCGAGTGTGGCGAAGAGCGCTGCCATCATGATCCCCGTCGAGCTGTAGCGCGCGAGATGCAGATAGAACACCGCCGCGAAGGACGGTCCCTCCATGATGTGATAGAGGTGCTCGCCGCCCTTGTGCTGCACGAGGTAGCGCAGGTGCGCCGCCAGGTGCTGTTCGAGCATCTTGCGTTGCATGCTGCGGCGCATGTCAGTCCACAGTGCGCTCATGCGCCATTCGAGCCGTAACGTGAGCGCGAAACGCGCAGTCGCAAGGACGAAGACGACACCCGCTTGTGCCCAGAGGGGCATACCCGAGAGAAAGCCGCTGAGCGACGGGCGGCTCGGGGCGCCGCTCGACGTGTGCTCGCCGATCAGGTCCGCGACGAAGGCAAAGACCGCGATAAGCGTCGCAGATTCGACGACGGCAGCAATCGTTCCGAGCAGCGTGATGCGGGCGATGCTGCCGCGGTAGCCCTCGGCGCCGCGCCACGCGAGCTCGAGCAGCGGACTCATTCGACGCGGGAGAACGTCATGAGCGAGACACGATGCTCCGGCGCCGCTGCGGACGCCGGGCGCCTGAGGTGCGTCAGCTCGAAGCCTTCCCGCGCGAATTCGTACTCCCAGAAGCGCGGGTAGGCGTGGCCCGCTTCGGTGATCACGAGTACGGCGTGGCGCTTCGCGATACGGCAGACATGGTGAATCAGCGGGAACGCCGGATGTACGAGCTCGAACGTGGCGCCGCGCGTATAGACCAGATCCACCGGTTCACGGGCAGCGCCGAGGAAATCCTCGAACGAAGCGCGCGTCAGCATCGCGTTTGCGTGCATGTCCGGATAACGGGCAGCCATGTCTCGCAACGCGCTCTCGCTCCAGTCGACGCCGTGCAGGTTGCGATAACCCTGTCCATGCAGATAGGCGAGATGCCGCCCGACGTTACAACCGAGATCAAGGATCGCCGCGTTGCGTTCGGGCGCGAGCGCCATGATCTCGTCCATCTGCACCTGGCTCGCTGGATCGATACCTTCGAACGCAGCGGCCGTGGGATGCTTCTCCCAATGTTCGCGCGTGCCCGCGCCGCCCTGGCGCCGCACGAGAAACGGCAGGAACGTGCAGGCGAAGCGCCGCGCAAGACGCTGGCGAGAGACTGGCGTCGTCACGTTCTACTTCTCGCGCGTGCGTGCGCGCTGGATTTTCCGCTCATGAGTAAGTCAATGTGAAGAGCACGATCGACGCGAACAGATAGCTCAGCGGATTGTCCCTGAAGCGTTCCTCGAAATCCAATTTGTAGCCGCGGTACTTGTCCGAGGATTCCATGAACTGTGGCGGCATAGGGTGACGGTGCGTAAACGCAATGCGCTGCAGCGCGAGGCCATAGGCCGAGCGGAGATGCGCCGGATACGTCATGGGATTGATGCGGCGTTTCGGCAGCACGTCGCGCTCGGGGGCGTCGTCAGTGATGTATGGAATGATCTGCTCGCGCCAGAATTCGACGGTATAGCGGTTGAAGGTCGCGAGCGAGATCAGGTTTTCGCCCGAGCCGCAGCCGAAGTCGAAAATCCGCAAGCGCTCTCCCGGCGGGAGCAATGCGTTGAACGTGTTGAACCGGTTGCGCTGATATCCCGCCGCGTAGTTCGTCTGATGCAGGTTCATGTAGCGATCAACGATGCTGCGGTAGTACTCGGTGCGGTGCATAGCCCAGAGTCTCTCGTCGGTCAGAGCGGAACGGTGACTCGCGATGGTGTGACTGCCTCCACCCCTCGCGCACAGATCGGCTCGCCCCGTGCAGCCGCCGCAATCACGGCGGCTGCTTCGTCTTCCGTCTGTATGGTGATGTTCCTGTACTGTCGCGCGGACGGCCAGTTGGCGCGCCTGAGCGGATCGAGGTAGAAGGCCGGACGCCCGATCGCATGCGCCGCCAGCACGGGCGAGGTGTAAGGGACGCCGAGCGCGACGTCGCATGCCGCAATGGGCAGATAGGGATCGACGTTCACGTCGATTACGATGATGCGTCCCGCCCGCGCGTGTTCTCCTGAAGGATCGACGAGCTTCTGCAGCAACTCGGGCGCCGAACGGTAGGCATGACGCATGTCGCGCTTGAGCTTGAGCAGCGCGAAGCAGTCCGGAACGCGCAACAGGAGGCGTTCGATCGCGTGCCAGAAGGCTACATAGGAGTCGATGTCGATCATGGGCGGGCCACCGCCGAACGTATCGCGCCAGAGATCGTTCATGGGGGGCATGTCGAAGATTGCGACGCACGTTCCTGCGGCCGGCAATCCCAGGCGGGATCGTGCCTCGCGCGAATCGAGGTCGAGCCATCTTGCGTCACCACACATGAGCGGGCCGACGGTCCGCACCTCACAGCGGGCTTCGCCGTCTTCGACCTGTCTCGCAGCGAGCCAGGCCGCATACGCCTCGTTCCACACCCAGAACTCGCGCGCGACGATCACGGAGCGGGGTACCCCCAGGTCGCGGAAGCTCGCGCTTTCAAGCGCGAAAGTCGGCGAGTTTGCGCTGTACGCCCATATGATCGTCCGGATGCCGCGCGCGCGGGCGACCGCGACCTCCGGCTTCTCCGGCCACGAGTGGCTCGTGGACGTAACGTAAACGGCCGCGTGCAACACGTTGAATGCGGCTTCCCAGTAGCGGGCACGTGGAATGAGGCGCGCAAGCAAAGGCCCAACCGCCGGAGCACGGAATGCAGCCGCCAGGAAACCGCGCAGCATCGCGGCTGCGACGCGCACGCGTTCGCTGCGATCGAGAAGACCGAACGTGTGCTGCGGTTCGACGAGCTGAATGCCGTTGCGCGTGTAATGCGCGCGCTGCGCCGCTGTCGCCCGCGTCGGCGGGAAGAAGATCGCATCGCGCGGCGACACGTGGCCGAAGCGCGCGGCCCAGGCGAAATCGAGACGCCCGTCGCGGTCGGCGATCTCCTGAGGGCTGATGCCCAGCCAGACGAGGCGGCCGCCGATCAACATTCGCGGTGGACTGAACAGGTCGCGCGCGGCGTAACCCAGCTCCCGCGCGAGATGGGCGAGGGAGATGCACCAGTGGTAAAGCGCTTCGAGGAAGCGGTTCACTGCCGAGTGTTGGATGCGAATGCCCGAGAACATCCGGTCGAGCTCTTCGGGCGTGAACGCGCGTGCGATCCACGGCTCCACCACACTCGCTGCTGGCGCGTCCGTACGCTGCGATTTCGCGAGCATGGCGGAGAACAGAAACAGGCTCTCGAATTCAGCGCCGAGGAGTTGCCAGACGTTGCGCGAGAAATCGACGTCGCGATGGCCGATCCGTGCGACGACGCGATGGCGGGACGAAAGAGAAGGAAACGCCTCGCGGCTCCATGCGTCGAACGCGGCATCGTGCGCGAGCAGCCATTCGTCGCGTGTGAATATGCGGTACGGCCGAACACGTTCGAAGCGGCGCGCAAGCCACGGCGGCAACGCGATGCGCCATGCGGCCACCGGCCGGCGCAGGCTCAACCACAACGCGTAGAGAAAGTTGGCGGGCGAGATGCGAACGAAGTAGTACGGCTCCGCCATGCGGCTAGAGAAAGTTATAGCCGCCGCCTTCCATGATGTGCGGATCGGCAAGCGTATTCTTCGAGTTCATGATGAAGCCGCCGCCACCTTTGAACGGCAGGCGCACGGCATCGACGCCGGGATCGCCCTTGTGGTTGCCGATGTGATCCTTCGGAGCCCATTTGCGCGTCGTGGGATCACGGCCCCAGATACGTTCGTCCCGTAACGGCTCGACCAGTGCCTCGAACTGATCCTCGGTGATCTTCAGAAAGTCGAGCAGCAGGTCGAGATCGCGTGGACGCCGCGGATCATGCTTTACGACGAGATCGATGGCTTCTTCGCGCGTGAGCCGGCCGTGGCGGATCTCGGTGCTGGCATCGTCTGTCGCGCGGCCGTATCCGAATTTGAGGTATTTGAGATAGTCGTGAACGCCGTTGGCGTGCACGTCGTCGAGCTTGTCGTAGATGTTGAAGGTCCGATCACGCTCGCGCGCGGTCTCGAAGTCGTATTCGCGGATCATCTGCTCGCACTGCGCCTTCGCGTTCCAGGAGATGTAGTTGCTGAGATAGATCCCGCGTAAGCCCACCTCTTCGATCTCTTCGTCGCTCGGGTAGAAGAAAGGCGCCAGATCGCGCAGCTCGAACGGCGAATCGGGCTGGTTCAGCAGATCCTCCGGCTCGAAGCCGCGCATGTCGTGTTCCTGCCTCTTCTTCTTGGTGAACTCGACCATGTCGTCCTGATTGAACATGCCGGTGAGCTCGGAAAATCCTTCCTCGCCCCAGATCATGAGTGGAATTTTGAATTTCACGGCGATCTGGATCGGGAACGTCATGATGCCGGCGTGATAGTGCCAGGTGACGTCGCCGATCTTTTCCAGCATGTAGCGCGAGATCCGGCGTGCCGAGTCCGGATTCGTCGAGAAGCGGATCAGGTCGCAACTGAACTTGCGGAACATGTTTTCGAGGTTCCGCAGGCCGACCTTCGTGTTGTACAGGTGGTTGTAGGTGACGAACAGCGGGTTCATGCCGTACTTCACCTTCATGAGGTACGCCTGGTAATGGCTGTCCTTGCCGCCGCTCACCGGAATGATGCAGTCGTATGGATTGCGCGCGGCCTTCGCTTTGCTCTTGTATTCATCGAGAAGCTCGACGAGCCAGCGTTCGCGCTCGGCCCAGTCGATCGAGGGCCTGCTCTCGACCACGCGGCACCCGCTGCAGACGCCCTGTTCGTCGAAGATGATGCTGGGCTGCGCGTTTTCGGGATAGCAGCATCGCTGGCAATATCTCAATTCAAGCTCCTGTCTTCGCCGGCTTCAACGCAATAATCAATAGTGTTTGTAGCGCGGCCGGCGCGGGATCGAGACACGATAGAAGAAGGTGTCTCTGACATCCACGCCCGCGTTGCGCAGATACTCTTTCGCTTTTTTCGTGCTGTGCTCGGTGAAGTGAAAGATGTTGCCCGCCGACACCGCGTCCGCGCCCCCTTCGGTGACGCCCGCAACCATATGCGACCAATGACCGACGCCGCCGAATGCAATCACCGGCACGCTTACGGCCGCCGAGACGCTCTTCATGAGCGGGAGATCGTATCCTTTACGCATGCCGTCGTGATCGATCGAGGTCAGCAGGATCTCTCCGGCGCCTGCATCCACGGCGCGCTTTGCCCATTCGACCGCGGTGACGCCGGTCGACTCTTGTCCACGATCGATCCATACGATCGGCGCGCCATCGGCATCGCGCTTCACATCGATCGAAACGACGACGCATTGCGAGCCGAACACCTTCGCCGCTTCCGTAACGAAGGCGGGATTGCGGAACGCATGCGTGTTCACCGTGATCTTGTCGGCGCCGTGCTCGAGCAGCGTTTCGATCTCGGGGATCGACGTGATCCAGCCGCCCACGGCGAGCGGCACGAAACAGCGTTCGGAAAGCTCGTCTACGATATCCAGGAACTCTTCGCGGCCGGTGTGCTCGCGCGAGACGTCGAGGATCAGGATCTCGTCGACCGCCCACCCGTTGAAGAAATCGACGGCGGTAATGACGTTGCCGATGACGTTCGTGTGCCTGAACTGCACACTCTGGACGATGCGGCCGTCACGTACGAGCAGCGACGGGATCAGGCGTTTTTTCAGCATGCGCGCGGGCGTAATCGGCAAAATTCTTGAGGATCGCGAGACCGGCGCCCTGACTTTTCTCCGGGTGGAACTGCACGCCGAAAATATGTCCGCGCTGAACGGCGGCTACAACGGGCATGCCATGCTCGGTCGTCGCGACGACACACGGGGCGGATGTAGTGGCAGGCGAGAAATGGTAGCCGTGCAGGAAATAGACGGCGGTGCCCGGGGTCACGTCGCGAACGAGCGGCGACGCCGCGTCCACGATCTCGAGCTCGTTCCAGCCCATGTGCGGCACCTTGAGGCTCGCGTCGCCGGGTGTGAGGCGCTCGACGTCGCCCGCAATCCAGTCGAAGCCGGCATGCTCGCCGTGCTCGAAGCTGCGGGTTGCGAGGAACTGCATGCCGAGACAGACGCCGAGGTAAGGCGTCCGCCGCTCGACGACCTGCTCGCGCAAGGCATCCACGAGTCCGCGCCGCTCGAGTGCGCGCATGCCGTCCCCGAACGCGCCGACGCCGGGCAGGATGATCGCGGTCGCGCGCGAGACCACCGCCGGATCGCCCGACACTTCGTGCGCGATTCCGAGCGCCTTGAGCGCGTTCGACATGGATTTGAGATTGCCCATGTCGTAATCGATGACGACGAACATTGGCCGCGTCCAGGGCCGCCCTATGCGGCCGCGTGCTCCACGAGATACGCGGCCAGATTGTCCACCTTGAGGAGTCCGCGTGCGTCGATTTCCTCGTCGGCTATTTTGCATCCGAACCGTTCTTCGACCAGCAGCACGAACTTGATGACGTCGAGCGAATCGAGGCCGAGGTCCTGCGTGAGATGCTTGTCACGGATGCTCGAAGCCGACGCGGACTTCAGCTTGTCGTCCACTTCGTGCAGGAGCTGCGCGATTTTTTCGTACGTTGCGGCGGAATCCACGGAGACATGTCTCAGGTTGCACAGAGTTCGAGAACGTTCGTCGCCCACGACAGCCCGACGCCGAACCCGGAAATCAGTATCCGGCGAGGGCGCTCATCCAGCAGCGGCTCGAGCGCAATCGGGATCGTGGAGCCGACGGTATTGCCGCCGTCGGCCACGTCGATCACGACTTTGCCCGGGGGCAGCTTCATGCGGTCGCGCAGCGACTCCAGCATGAAGCGATTCGCCTGGTGGAACACGAAGCGGTCGATGTCATCCAGTTTGAGCCCGTTCAACGCGAGACACTGCTCGACGTGTCGCGGGACCCTGGACATCGCGAACGAATAAATCGCGCGTCCGTCCATGAACAGCTTGCTGTGCTCGGACGGCGCGCGCGAGCCGCCGGATTTTACTATAAGCGCTCCGGCGCCGCCGCCGTCGGTCCCGAAGACGGCTTTACCGGGGCGATACAGCGGCTGCTCGGTGAGGAGTGTCGCCGCCGCCGCGTCGCTGAAGAGCGGCGCGGTCGCGCGGTCGGTCTCGTCCATCACCTTGCTGTAGCAATCGGCCGTGATGAGCAGGGCCCGCGTGTGGCCGTCTTGCCCCAGGAACGGCGCGACGGCGGACAGCCCGTATACGTAGCCCGAGCAGCCGAGGCTCATGTCGAAGCTCGCGACCGAAGCCGGGAGGCCGAGCCTCTTCTGGACCAGCGCCGCCGTGTGCGGAAGCTGGTAATCGGGCGTTTGCGACACCACCACGAGCGCACCGATTTCCTGCGCCGGTACACCCGTCTTCTCCAGCAGCGCACAGGCCGCTTCCGTAGCGAGGTCGGAGGTGGCCTGATCGTCCGCCGCGACATAACGCGTCGCGATGCCGAGTTTTTCGCGCACGAAGGACGCGTCGAAGCCGCGCTGCACGCCGTCGGCCACGTTGTCGATGCGCCTGCGCCCGTAGGCGTGCGCGATGGCCGAGATTCCAATTGTCACGCGTGCTCCTTCACGGCCGGCGCGATCTCGAAGCAGACCATGAGCGAGGTTGGGGCGCCAGCGAGCGCCGTATACGTTAGTCGGTTGATCGTGAGAACGCCGTTGCCCGTCTTGCGCGTGATGAGATTCTTCGCTTCCAGCGTGCCGCTGAATGCCGTGTCCGCCGGCGGGACCGCCCAATTCTCCAGGTATCCAAAGCGTACGACCGCAGGTTCGCTTCCGCCCACGGTGAGCTCGTGGAAGCGCTTGTTTGCCTCGATCGTCGCGCGCACCAGATCCTTGCGGTTCGCCGGTGCGATCCGGCACATTCCGCCGAACGCCTTCGCGCGCGACATCCGAAACCGCATAGCTTACGTGTTCACGCCGACGTACTGGGGCGCCGTCCTCCGCAAAGAATCCATGACAGAGCGCACCGTCCACCGTCGCGACGAATGTGGCATTCGCGGCATCGAGCTCACGGTCGGCGCGCGCTTCGTGTCCCAGCACGAGTCGCCCGTTCGATGTCGCGGTCCGCTGCAGCTTGAGACGTTTGACCATGACAGCCGCGCCCGGAAGTCGCTCTGCCGCGTCCAGGAACGCATCGAGTATCGACGTTCCGTGAATGTAATCGCGCGTGCCGAGAAATGGAAAATCGGTGCGGACTTCGATCATGCGAGCCGCAGGCGCGAGTAATGATCGTCTATGGTTGTCGCAAGCACTTTCTGCAACTTCTGTTCGAGGCTTTCCCCGGGCAGGTCCCGGATGAGCGCCATGATCCGGTCCTGCCCCGGCCAGAGACGTCCGCCGCGCACGCACTTCAACGCGAGATAGTCTTCGAGCAGGCAGCCGGAAACCATCAGATCGTGAGGTCCGATGGCCTTTGCGGAAGGCTTTGCGCATGATGCCTTCCATTTTGTAGCCGAACAGGATCTGCCAGCGCTGCCAGTCCTTGAGCGCCGTCGACTGGTACGAATTGATGCGCTCGAGGCCGACCGTGTCGAATGCGTGCTCGGTCATGAGGCATTTCGCTTCCATGCCGTAGAAGCTGCTCTTGAATGTCTCCGAGCGCTTCGCGACGATCATCGCGAAATCGGCCTGCCGCGTCACATGAGAAATCCTGGACAGAGAACAGATGCCGACCACACGATCTTCGTTCTTCGGCTTGATCATGAGCGCGATGCGGGACTGTGTGCTGCGCAATTCGGCGAGGAACGCCTCCTGCTGCACGGCAGAGGTCGGGTACATGCCCTGTTCCATGTTGCGCGTGAGCGTCTGGTCGTTGAGCCACGTGTGCCACCGATCGACATGGATCGCGCGCTCGTTGGGCAGCACGAGGTCGACGAGCTCGCCCGCGAGAAACATGTCGTAATGCGGAGCGCTCGAAGGTGCGGTTGCTTCGGTCATCCGTTCGTCTCCCGACGTGCGTTGTCGTCGACCAGATCCCAGGTCATGGGTGTGCCCCGCTCAACCTTGCGCGTCACGCGCTTCCCGAGCAGCGCGTCCATGTGCTTCGGCGCGAGCCCGAGACCGGGCCGTATCGCGCGCAGGTTACGTTGCGTCAGCGTGTCTCCGGGCTCGAGGTCCTCGACCACGTACAGAGAGCGCCGGAACTGGAGCGATGTGCGCTCCGCTTCCGTGGGGCCATAACGCACATCACCGAGCGCGAGCCACGCCCGCTCGCTCTCCGCCACGAGCGTTTTCAGCTCGTCGGGTTCCAGCGAGAACGCGGAATCCACGCCGCCGTCGGCCCGGCTCAGCGTGAAATGCTTTTCGATCACGCTTGCGCCGAGTGCGACCGCGGCAACGGCCACACCGATGCCGCCGGTGTGGTCCGAAAGGCCTGCCTCGCACGAGAACGCTTCGCGCAGTGCCTCGATCGTCCGCAGGTTCGTGTTTTCCGGAGAAGCCGGATACGTACTCGTGCATTTGAGCAGCACGAGGTCGCGGCAGCCGGCCCTGCGCGCTTCGCTCACGCTTTCCTCGAGCTCCGCCCGCGTCGCCATGCCGGTCGAGATGATCATCGGTTTCCCGGTCGCCGCGACTCTGCGGATCAGCGGAATGTCGGTGTTTTCGAAGGAGGCGATCTTGTAGCACGGCACGTCGAGCTGCTCCAGAAAATCGACCGCGCTCGCGTCGAACGGCGCGCTGAAGCCGATCAACCCGCGGGCGCGGCAGCGCTCGAAAATCGGCGCGTGCCATTCCCACGGTGTGTGCGCCTCGTCGTAGAGATCGTGAAGGCTGCGTCCGCGCCACAGGCTGCCGGCGTCGTCGATACGGAACTCACCACGATCGACATCGATCGTCATCGTGTCCGCGGTGTAGGTCTGGATCTTCACCGCATGTGCGCCGGCATCGGCGGCTGCATCCACGATGGCCAGGGCGCGGTCGAGCGAACGGTTGTGGTTGCCCGACATCTCCGCCACGACGAACGGTCTTGCGTCGCGGGCGATGCGCCTGCCGCCGATGGTGACCGCGGTATCGCGCTTATCCATCTCTATAGCTCGAGCGTCCAGATCTCGCGCACCCGTCTGTAACCGGCATTGCTGAACGCACGCAGCGACGCCACGTTCTCGCGGTGAATCTCGGCGTGCACGCGAGACGCATTCGGGCGGTGCTCCCGCAGCCACTGCGTGCCGGCGCGAAGGAGCGCAGTGCCGAGGCCGCGCCCAGCTTCTTCGGGCACCATGTATACGGAGGCGGTCGCTTCATCTCCCGCCATATCATAGCGCAGCACTCCGACCGGCCGGCCCGCAGCCTCACCGACGAGCAGCACGACGTCGGGCTCGCGCAGCACGCGTTCAAACCAGCGCCGGTGCTCGGTGAGCGCGATGGCTTGCGTGCTGTTCGAGTAGCGGCGCGTGCTCTCCGCGTTGCGCCAGGCGTATATTGCCTCGCAGTCGGACGTTTGCGCCGTCCGCAGGGAAATCGGTGCAGGCAGCATGCACGCGGCCGCACGCCGCGCGCCGAGACCATCGGTAAGCGCGGCGGCTCGCGCCGCAAGCGCCGAGAGAAGCGATGGGGTACCCGCCAGGGCGCGCAGATGAGCGCTCAGTGTCTCGGCACGCCAGTCTGTCGCGGCGCCGAGATAGATGCACGCCCGATCCGCTGCAAGATCGACCGCGACGACGTGCTGGTTTTCCGCGACGCTCACGACGATCGCCGGCACGCCGACGGCCGCACGTTCCCAGTTCATCACGCCGCTCGCACCGATCGCAAGGTCCGCCTGTACCATGAGACCGGCCATGCGTGTCACGTCGAAATGTACCTGCCAGCCAGCCTGCCGGCAGCGCTGCTCGATCTCGGTCCGGTCTGGATGGTCGCCCGAGACGACAACGTCCGCCGATAGGCCATCGAGCCCGGCCTGTTCGAGCGCCCGCAGCGCGCGCAGTGTCTGCCGCATGCCGTCGAAACCGCCGAAACACACGAATACACGCCGCAAGCGCCCGTCGCGCTCCGCGCTCCTTCCGCGCGCCTGCGCGAACTCCTCGCGCAGCAGCGCGAACCGCGGCCCGAGCAGGCGCTCGGCGTGCGCCGGCATACGCGCGTGGTATCGCGTTTGCGCGTCGAGAAAAAAGTTCTGGTCCAGCAGCGCATCGCACACGTGATCGCGGTCGGCCAGATCGTCGATGACGAGAATGCGCCCGACGTGCGGCTGAACGATGCGTTCCCAGCGCGCATCCAGCGCGTAGTGATCGACGATCAGCCAGTCGGGACGGTCGCCTGCACGCAGCACCGCGGCTGTCTGGGCCGCGTCCAGTTGCTGCGGCACCGGCAGCCACGCGGCGTGTGCGAGCGGCGGGCTCCCGTCCGGCTCGAAATCGGCGGCGGGCGTGGGAACGGTTTCGAGGGCGTGCACGGGTACGCGCAGGGGCGTGACGAGAAGCTCGCGAACCCGCTCCGGAAGTCCGCGCGAGGCAAGCTCGATGCGCGCGCCGCGTTCCTTCAGTGCATGCGCAAGCGCCATGCAGCGCGCAAGGTGTCCGCCGCCCATGGCGGCGGACGCATCACAGCGAATCACCACACGCGTCATTCAGCGGACCCGGAAGACCGGCTGTATCGGCGGTCCGAGAAGCCGTTTTCCGATGTCGCCGGCGTCGAGCGCTTCACGCACCGCGGTACACGCTTCCCGCTGGGCGCGGTCGAGCTGAGCAAGGTCGCTTTCGCCGTGCGCATAGCACATGTTGTACGAGCCTGCCGTCAGGATGCCGCGTCCGATCAGTTCCTGGAGAAAGAGCGACTTCACCTGCGCTGCCGTCGCTCCGGCGGCATCCCTGAACTGCATCAGGCTCCAGCTCGGTTTGCCGCAGATCGCGATCGCCGCGGAAAGCCCATTCCGCTCCACATTGGCGCGCGTCAATGCGATCACGCGCTCTCCCATCGCGTTCAGCTTCTCGTGCACCGGTTCGCGCTGCATCTTGCGTACGGTCGCGAGCGAGGCGGCAAGGCTCACCGTTTCACCCCCGAACGTGCTCGAAAAGAAAATCTCTTCCATCTCGGCCATGTAACGCGCGCGCCCCACCACGGCGGAAATGGGAAAGCCGTTGCCCATGCTCTTGCCGAACGTTGCAAGGTCGGGAACGACGTCGAACAGCGTCTGGGCGCCGCCGATGTGGTAGCGGAAACCGGTGATGATCTCGTCGAGGATGAAAAGGGCGCCGTACTCGTGCGCGAGATCGCGAACAGCCTGCAGGTAGCCCTCCCGCGGCTCTTCCGCGTTCATCGCCTCCATCATCACCGCGGCGAACTCGCCCTTGCGGCTTTCGAGCGTGTTGCGCAGCGCGTCGAGATCGTTGTATGGAAATTTGTGCGTCAGATCGCCGACGACCGCCGGTACCCCTTTGTTGCGCGTGGTGGCGCCGATGTACCAGTCCTGCCAGCCGTGATAGCCGCATACGGCGACGCGATCGCGACCGGTGTAGGCGCGTGCGATGCGGATCGCCCCGACTCGTCGCGTCGCTGCCGTTCTTGCCGAAGCGAACCATTTCCGCGCACGGAATGAGCTCGCATAGCAACTCGGCCAGCTCGATTTCGAGCTCGGTCGCGAGACTGAACGTGACGCCACGCTTGAGCTGAGCGGTGACGGCTTCGGTGACGTCGGGGTCATCGTAGCCGAGGATCACCGGCAGGAGGCCGTTCACGAAGTCGACGTATTCGTTGCCGTCCACGTCCCATACATGGCTGCCGCGTCCGTGGCTCAGAAAGAGCGGCGCGGCGTTCGCCGGATACACGATGCGGCTCTTGCTGAAGGTCTGCGCTGCCGAGCGGAATGACGCGCTCCGCGCGTTCCAGCAGCGCTCGGCTTTTCTGGTATCGATCGGGCTTCACGCGTTTGCGCTCACGTAGGTTGGCCGCTTTGCCGTCCCGCCCGCGCGCGCAGATTCGAGTGCGGCGAGCGCGACGCTGAGAACGTCGGCTGCGTCGGCGGCGGATAGCAGTGGGGTCGTGCCCGGTTCCTCGATTTCGCGCAGGAACGCACGCATGAGGTCCTGATAGGGCTTCGCCGTATCGACCTTCGTCACCTCGTCAATTGTCTTCCACGTCCCGCCGTCCAGCGGAAAAAAACGTACGGAGCAATGCTCCGGGTCCTTGCCGTCGCTGTGCCACGCGAGCACCCCATGCGTGCCGATGATCTCGCAGCCGCGGCTCTTGCGCGGCCTCAGATAGTCGAGCTCGGCGGACGCCCGCGTGCCTGCGGCATGTTCGATCGAGAGCAGCGCGTGGTCCTCGACATCGATATCGAGGGCCGAGAGCTTCTCCGCGCGGCAGGTCACGTTCGCGACTTTACCGAAGAGCCAGGTGAGATAGTCGATCTCGTGCACGGCGTCGAGCACGACGCCGCCACCTTCGGCACGGCGTGCGGCGTAAAGCGCGCGGTAATCGCGTCCGGGTCGCATCGACGGAAGGAAATTGCCCACGTGTGCGCGCGCGAAAAGGGGCGTGCCGACGCGGGGGAGCGATCGTTTCAACGCCGCGGGGCCGGGATGGAAACGCATGTTGCAGACGACGTAGGCCCGACGACCACGCGCATTCGCAGCATCGAGAAACTCGCGCACGCCGTCGAGATCGTGCGACAGCGGCTTTTCGACGAGAACATCCGCGCCGGCCTCGATGGCGCGCTTTGCGAGCGCCACATGCGAGCGATGAGGGGTCGCGACGACGACGGCCCGCGGTCCCCACGCCAGCGCCTCCTCGAGGGTCGCGAAGGCGATCGCTCCGGCAGCAGCTGCGCAGGTCCGTGCGTTCTCGGCAATGCTGTCCGTGACAGCAACCGTGGCGAGCGAAGAAGCATTCTGCGCATGCCGCGTGCCGATAGAGCCGCAGCCCACGACCAGCACCTTCATGCCGCGCGCCTCTGTGCGAGTGCGCGTGCAAGCTCCAGATCGGCCGGCTCGTCGATGTCGATCGAGCGCTCGCGCGGCATCACGTGACCGCGCAGGCGTGAGCCGTAGAACGTGCGCTCGGCGCGAAATCCGCTCACGGTCACGAAGTACGTACTCCCGTTGTCGACCAGAAGCTGCGGCGTTTCCTGCGAACGCAGGTTGATGAACTCGGGCCACATCGGCGCAAGGAATCCATCCTCACGGGCGCGCAGCGCCTGCAGCGGCGGCAGCGGATACGTCGTCACCGCCATTGCGAAATCGCAGACGTCGGGTTCGAGCAGCGCGCGCGTCCGGCGGACGTCCTCGGCGTTGCGCATGGGGGCGGTCGCGAGCAGACACCCCAGCACGTCCCACTGCTGGCCCGCCGACTCTTGGTCAGCGAGAAAACCGAGGCAGACATCAGTGAGACGCGCCGTGTCGCTGGCGAGCGTGGAGGCGCGCACGTGCACTTCAGCGCCAGCGTGGCGAGCGATCTCCGCGATCTCTTCATCTTCCGTCGACACCACGACGCGGGAGAAGACACCGCTTTCAGCTGCCGCGTCGATGCTGTAGGCAATGATCGGTCGCCCGAGGAACTCGATGACGTTCTTGCGCGGCAGGCGCTTCGAGCCGCCGCGTGCCGGAATCACGCAGACTGCGCGCATCAGTTCGCCTTCACGGCGAGGTCTCCGTGTCGGACGATCTCGCCCGCTTGCAGGTCGCGGACGAAGGCAGACCCGAGATAAACCTCGATCTGGTCGGGTGCGACGCCGTAGCCGGGCCGCCGGAACTCGATCGCATCCATATCGAGCACGTCGCCTTTGCGTACTGCACGCTTCACGTGCGCGCTGCGGCGAATGGCGGTGCGCTTCTCCAGCTCCGTATCAGAGAGTTGCTTGCGCGTGGAGCCCAGTGCGATTTCCAGATCGCGCACGGCACGCACGAATGCGGCCATGTCCGCGGGCTCGAGCGAGAACATATGCTCGACGCTGCGCGTCATGCGGTCATGCGTGATCGTCTTCTCGACCATGTTCGCGCCCAGCGCGATTGCGGCGATGTCCATGTCCCGGCCGGGCGTGTGATCGGAGTAGGCGATGGGAAGACCGAACATCGTCTTGAGCGTGGAGATGATGCGCAGGTTGATGCTTTCCAGCCGGGCGGGATAGCCGGACGGACAATGGTGAATCACGACGTGTTCGTTGCCGGCGCGTCGGATTACGTCCACGGCGGCTTCTACTTCACCGATGGTCGCATTGCCGGTGTCGATCTGGATGGAGGGCAGGCGTCGGGCCGCGTGAACGATGAGCGGATAGTGATTGACGTCCGCGGACGCGATCTTCACGGAGTCGCATCCGATCGCCTGCAGAAATTCGACTTCGTCCGGGAAACCGACCGTCGCGAAGAATGCGAGTCCCAGGCTGTCGCAATAGTTCTTGAGCTTGCGCCACTCCGATTGCGGCATGCTGCGCCGGCAGAGAATGTCGTAAAGGGGCTCGGATACCGTCTCGGTGCGCGCGGATGCGCGGTCTGCGAGGACGTCGTACGAGAAGAGCTGTTTGCGGTCGGCGACCAGGCGATCGGGATCGAGGATCTGGTACTTGACCGCGTCCGCGCCCGCTTCGGCTGCGAGCCGCGCGAGATCGATTGCCATGTCGAGTCCGTCGTGAGTGGGACCCGCTTCGTAAACGATGAAGCAGGGCGCTCCGTCCCCGACCGTGCGTTTACCGATTGAAAATCCCACGTCTAACCCGACGCCGAAAGCGCCCGGCGCTGTGCGCCGGAAACGAGATCGGTCACGCCCGCGATCACGGTGGCCACGTCGGCATCGCTCATGCCGAAGTAGAGCGGTATCGTGAGCGCCTCCCGATAGTAGTGCTCCGCATGCGGCCAGCTCCCTTGCGCGAGGCCCTTCTGCCGGTAGTAAGGCTGGTAGGGCACCGGAATGTAATGCACCTGCGAGCCGATGCCGCGCTCGCGCAGCGCGAGCATCATCTGTCCGCGCGTGAGACCGATGCGGCGAAAGTCCATGCGAGTGATGTAGAGATGATGCGCACTGCGCTCACGGTCGCGCTGCTGCGGGAGCACGATCGCTTCCATGCCCTCAAACGCCGCGTCGTAACGTCGCGCGATCTCGAGACGACGTGACAGAAACCGGTCCAGCTTCTTGAACTGAGAGATCGCGAGCGCGCACTGGATGTCGGTCATCCGATAGTTCAGTCCCAGCGCCTGCATCTCGTAATACCACGGGTTGGGTTCGCCCTGTTCGAAGCCTTGCGTCTCTTCCACGAAATCAGACGGAACCTTGGTCATGCCGTGATTGCGCAGGAGCAGCAGCTTGCGATAAAGCGACTGGTCGTTCGTCGTGACCATTCCGCCTTCGCCGGCCGCGATCAACTTGACCGGATGGAACGAGAATGTGCACATGTCGGCGTAGCGGCAGTTGCCTACGCGGGAGCCGTCCGCGTAATGCGCGCCGAGCGCATGGCATGCGTCCTCGATGACGGATGCGCCATTCGCGCGCGCGATCTCGGAAATCGCCGCCATGTCGCAGGGCAGTCCCGCAAAGTGCACCGGGATCACCGCCTTGATACCGGCTTGCGTCCGAAAGGCGTCGCGTAGCGCTTGCAGACCGAGATTGAGCGTTTCGGGATCGATGTCGGAGAACGCGGGACGCGCGCCGACGTAGAGCGCGCAATTGGCGCTGGCGAGAAATGTGTTCGGCGTCGTGAGGACCGTGTCGCCGGGGCCGAGGCCGAGCGCGAGACATGCGAGATGAAGCGCCGCCGTGCCGTTTGCAACCGACACCGCGTAACGCGCGCCGACGTAATCCGCTACGAGTCGCTCGAACGCGGCTGCCTGAGGACCCTGTGTAATCAACTCGCCGCGCATCACTTCCGCGACAGCCTGTACGTCGTCCTCGTCGATATGGTGGCGCCCGTATGGAATCATACTTCGATGATTTCCTTGCGCAGCAAAGCGCCCAGTTGATCGCGCGTCATCCACACCGGATTCGAATCGCTGCTGTACTGGAAGCCTTCGCGCACCGGTTCGCCCCCGCTTGCTTCCAGGTATTCCGCGCGATCCCACCAGACGTCGTTCGGCTGAATGACGTAATGATCCCGGAACTCGACCGTGTGATAGGCGTCATCGGCCGTGATCAGCATTTCGTGCAGCTTCTCGCCGGGGCGGACGCCGATGATCTCGGTGCGGCACTCCGGTGCAACCACCTTCGCGACATCCATGATGTTCATGCTCGGGATCTTCGGCACGAAGATTTCGCCCCCGTGCATGCGCGCGACGCTGTCGAGCACGAACTGAACGCCCTGACCGAGCGTGATCCAGAAACGCGTCATCCGCTCGTCGGTGATCGGAAGCACACCGTTCTTGCGACATTGCATGAAGAAGGGAATGACGCTGCCGCGCGACCCGATGACGTTGCCGTAACGCACCACCGAGAAGCGCGTTCGATGCCGCCCCGAAAGCGTATTCGCCGCTATGAAAAGCTTGTCGGCGCACAGCTTGGTCGCACCGTAGAGATTGACCGGGTTCGCGGCCTTATCGGTGGAAAGGGCGATCACGTGCTGCACTTCCTGGTCGATGCACACGTTGATCACGTTCTCGGCACCCATGATGTTCGTCTTGATCGCCTCCATCGGGTTGTACTCCGAGGCGGGCACCTGCTTCATCGCGGCCGCATGGATCACGACCTTGATGCCGTCGAACGCGCGGTAGAGTCGTTCCTTGTCGCGAACGTCGCCGAGGAAGTAGCGCAGGTTCGGCGCCTTCAAGACCTGCTGCATCTCGAACTGCTTCAGCTCGTCGCGGCTGAAGACGACCAGCCGCTTGGGACTGTGCTGTTCGAGGACGGCGCGGACAAAGCGCTTACCGAACGATCCCGTGGCACCGGTGACCAAAACCTCTTTATCGTCGAGAAAAGACATGACTACTCCGTTACCGCCGCCCGCAGCTCTCCGCGGCGGCCCGCGCGTTCCTGGCTTTGCAGAAGTTCAAGAAACTCGGCGACGGAGCCGAGCGAACTGCCGAGGCGTTCGCGCGCCTTCGCGTTGTCGAGAGACATGTCGGGCGGGCGCTTTGCCGAGAGATTCGAAGCAGCGATTTTAGCAGGTATTAACAATGACCTAGTCAGCTCGAAGGCGTCGGCCAGCTGCACTCCGAAGTCGTACTTCGACACGCGTTCTTCTCCCACTATGTTGTGGATTCCGGATGCGCCGAGTGCCAGCAGCCGATGCGCATGAATGGCAAGGCGGTCGGCGATGATCGGTGTGATGAAGACGTCGTCGAACATCGTAAGCGGCGTGTCGGCGCGAAGGTTGTAGTAAATCCAGTCGCTGAACGACTGCCGCAGCCGGTGTCCCCATCCGAAGAAGTTCGTGCGCACGAGGAGCGCCTGGGCGTTCTCTTCCCGTACCCACTCTTCTGCGAGCAGCTTCGTGCGCGCATACACGTTGAGGGGCTCGGGAATGTCCGTCTCGGTGTAGAACGCACGCTTGCCGGCGAACAGGTGGTCTGTCGAGATGTGAATGAGTCGGGCCCCGCTGCGGGCAGCGGCGCGTGCGACATTGCGCGCGAGATCCGCGTTCGCGTGCTGTGCGAGCGCCGGATCGTGCTCGCAATCTTCAACGCTCGTGAGCCCGGCGGTGTGGACGATCACCTCCGGCGCGATGCGCTCGAACTCGCGCGTGAGCGCATCCGCATCGTCGAGTGCCAGCGGCGTGGTCGTCGCGCCTGCAAGGGACACGCGTCGCGTGTGCGTCGCGAGCACTACGTCGTGCTCGCCGCGGATAGCGCACGCCCAGTTCAGCGCGAGCAGGCCGCTGCCTCCGGTCAACAGTACCTTCAGGCGGCGTTACCTCGTGCGGCGGGGTATCGCGTCACGCGACACTCCGGCGTACCGCATCGACGATGTCGTCCTGAAGCGCCGGATCGAGGTCCGGATACATGGGAAGGCTGATCACGTGATCGGCGAGATCGTCGGAGACCGGCAGACGCGCCTCGAGCCCGTATTGACGGTACGCAGGCTGCCGGTGCAGCGGAATCGGGTAATGAATGGCAGTGGGAACGCCGCGCGCCCGTAGTGCTGTCTCCACGCGGCCGCGATCCTCCGCGAGTATGGTGTACTGCGCGTACACGCTCGTGCGGTCGGGCCGCAATTCAAGCACGCGAATGCCCGGGATGGCTTTGAGAAGCTCGCTGTATCGGGCTCCGATCTCACGCCGCCGCGTCACTTCCCAATCGAAGCGCTCGAATTTCGCCAGCAGCACCGCACACTGCAGCGTGTCCATGCGGCCGCCGACGCCGACGCGCGTGTGCACGTAGCGCTCGGGCTGTCCGTGCACGCGAATCTCGCGCATTGCCTGCGCGAGCGCGTCATCGTTCGTGAAAAGCGCGCCGCCGTCCCCGTAGCACCCGAGCGGCTTGCTCGGAAAGAAGCTGGTGCAGCCGATCGTCGAGAGATTGCAACTCGCGCGCTGCCTGTAAGTCGCCCCGAAGCTTTGCGCGGCGTCCTCGATCACCGGCAGGGAATGCCGTGCGGCGACCGCGTTTATTTCGTCCATGTCGGCGGGCTGTCCATAAAGGGCAACCGGCATGATGGCGCGGGTGCGCGGCGTGATCGCGGCTTCGATCTTTGCTGCATCGATGTTGCACGTGTCGGGCTCGACGTCCACGAACACCGGCGTTGCGCCCGCGAGCACGACGACCTCGGCGGTAGCGACGAACGTGAACGGCGTCGTGATGACTTCGTCGCCGGCCTTTACGTCGAGCGCCATCAGCGCGATCAGCAGGGCTTCGGTGCCGCTCGCGCATGTCACGCAGTGAGCCGCGCCTGTATACCGCGCAAGGCGCTCTTCGAGCTCGAGCACCTCGGGTCCCATGATGTACTGGCCGTGCTCGAGCACCGCTTTCATGCGCGCATCGATGCTTTCGCGCAGCGCACGGTAGGGCGTTTTCAGATCGATGAAGGGCGTGGCCGTTTTGACAGGTGAGCTCATGTTCCCGCGGAGCTATGAGGTCTTGGCAGCGTGTCGAACTTGCCAAACCGACACGCGGCGAAGGGAAAGGAGGTTACGGAGGGAAACCATCGGTTTCCTTCTGTTCGTGGGCGGCGAGGCCCGAGCCGGAGGCGAGCGCCGCCCTCAGCTCGCGCACACACGCCCTGAGCTGATGTTCCCAGGTCGCCGGCCGCACGTCGAACGTGGACGTGAGCTTCCTGTTATCGAGCACCGAATTGAGCGGACGTCGCGCGGGCAATGGGAACTCCGAAGTACTGATTCTAACGAGCCGCGGCCGCGAGCCTCCCGCATTCGACGCCGGCTCGAGCTCGAGCACGCGTCGCGCGAAATCGAACCGGCTCACAGCCCCTTCGGCGGCGAGGTTGTAGACCCCGCTCGCATCTCGCGCGCGGGCCACATCTCCGAGCAGACATGCGGTCGTTTGCGCGATCGCAGATGCCCATGTCGGTGAGCCGACCTGATCGTCGACGACCCGCAGGACGTCGCGCTCGGCGGCGAGCTCCAGTATGGTGAGCAGGAAATTGCGGCCCCGAACGTCGTACACCCAGCTCGCGCGCAGGATCAGGTAATCGCCCGCAGCCGCTGCGACCGCGCGTTCGCCGGCAAGCTTCGATCGTCCGTACGCGTTGATCGGATGCGGCGCATCGTTTTCCGAATACGGTCCGGGTTTGGTGCCGTCGAACACGTAAACGGAGGAGTAGTGAACGAGAAGCGCGCCGATGCGTTTTGCTTCCTCGGCGAGAATACCGGGCGCAATGGCATTCACCTGCTGCGCGTGACGTGCGTCCGACTCCACTTTGTCTACGGCCGTATAGCCGGCTGCGTTGACGATCACGTTCGGCCGCATCTCTCGCACGGTCCGGCGTATTGCATCGGCGTGCGCAAGGTCGAGACTTTCGCGTCCGGTCGCATATACGTGGCCAAGCGCCGGGAGCATGCGCGCGAGGTGCGCGCCGAGCTGCCCATCTTTCCCGGTGACGAGAATCTTCGTCATCGTGGCGCCTCGCGCAGCACGTCCAGGAGATAACTTCCATACGCATTGCCCTGCATCGAAGCTGCGAGGCTTTCGAGCGCGGCGGCGTCGATGAAACCCATGCGATAGGCGATCTCCTCCGGGCATGAAACCTTCAGTCCCTGCCGTTTTTCGATCGTCTCGATGAACATCGATGCGTCGAGCAGCGCTTCGTGCGTTCCGGTATCGAGCCAGGCCATGCCCCGGCCGATGAGCTTCACGTCGAGCTTGCCGCGCCGCAGATAATGCCGGTTCACGTCCGTTATCTCGAGCTCGCCACGTTCGGACGGACGCAGCGTGCGTGCGATTTCGATCACGTCGTTGTCGTAAACGGAGAAGCCGGTCAGCGCGTAGCGCGATTTGGGCTGGCGCGGCTTTTCCTCGATCGAGATGACCTTCCCGGCGGCATCGAACTCCACCACGCCATAGCGTTCGGGGTCCTGCACCGGATAGGCGAAAATCCGGGCGCCCGCGACGCAACTCACGGCTGCCTGCAGCGTCGCTGAAAGCCGCTGGCCGTAGAAGATGTTGTCGCCGAGGATCAGGGCGCACGGATCGCGTCCGATGAACGGCGCCCCGATCGTGAAGGCCTGCGGAATACCCTCCGGCGCAGGCTGCACGGCATATGAGATGCGAATTCCCCAGAGATGGCCGTCGCCCAGCAACTCTGCGAAACGCGACGTATCGCGCGGGGTGGAGATCACCAGTACGTCGCGTACTCCCGCCAGCATCAGTGTGGAGAGCGGGTAGTAGATCATGGGCTTGTCGTACACGGGCAGCAACTGCTTCGATACCACCGTCGTGGCGGGATAGAGCCGCGCCCCGGCGCCGCCCGCGAGGATGATGCCTTTCACGCAACGCCTCGGCCGGCAGCCGGCGGCCGCGGCGGCGATTGCGTAGCGCTCCTGCTCACGACCTCTTGAACCCAATCCATGTGCGAAAGGTACCATTGGACGGTGCGGCGCAGTCCACTGTCGAACACATGACGCGGGCGCCAGCCGAGCTCGGACCGCACCTTGTGCGAGCTCAGCGAGTAGCGCCAGTCGTGGCCGGGGCGATCGGTGACAAACGTAATGAGTCGGGCGTGGGGCGCACCCTCCGGCCGCAGGTCGTCCAGAATGGCGCAGATCGCGCTCACGACGTCTATGTTGGCGCGTTCGCTGTCACCGCCGATGTTGTATGTCTCGCCGGGCCTGCCGCGCGCAAGCACTACGCGCAATGCTTCGCAGTGGTCCTCTACGAAGATCCAGTCGCGGACATTGCGGCCGTCGCCATAAACCGGCAACGGCTGCGCGCCCACCGCGTTGAATACCATGAGCGGAATCAGCTTCTCCGGGAACTGCAGCGGCCCGTAATTGTTGGAGCAGTGCGTAATGATCGTCGGCAGTCCGAACGTATGCTGGCAGGCACGCACGAGATGATCGGAGGCGGCCTTGGATGCCGCGTAGGGGCTGTTCGGCGCGTACGCGGTCGCCTCGGTAAACGGCGCGTCGGAGGTTTGCAGCGAGCCATAGACTTCGTCCGTCGATACATGAACGAAACGGAAGGCATCTCTTTCAGCGCCGTTCAATGACGACCAGTACGCGCGCGCTTCCTCGAGCAACGCGAACGCTCCATTGATGTTCGTTTCGATGAACTTGTCGGGCGAGTGGATGGAACGATCGACATGCGTCTCGGCCGCGAAGTGCACGATTGCGCGCGGCCGATGGTCTCTCAGGAGATGCGCGATCAGCGCGCGGTTTGCGATGTCGCCCTGAACAAAGTGATGGCGATCGTCGTCGCGAACCGGCACGAGATTCGCGGGATTGCCTGCATAGGTGAGCTTGTCGAGGTTGAGAACGGGTTCGTCCTGCGATGCGAGCCAGCTCAGGACGAAGTTGGAGCCGATGAACCCGGCGCCTCCGGTGACAAGAATCACAGTCGTTCGATGATCGCTTGGAGAGCTGGTCGCTCGATCGAGCGGCGAGGCGTTTTGGTTTTCACTCGGCGAGTGTTACCCTCCGGCCACAGTCTGGTGAGCCTTCGAGCAGAGGCTCACCGATCATAACATAGACAGTTCTCTTCGATGCCGCGCGTACTGCTGGTGAAGACATCCTCACTCGGCGACGTGGTGCACAACCTGCCGGTGGTGACGGATGTTTCGACGGCGCTGCCGGGCGCTCGCATCGATTGGGTCGTGGAAGAAGCGTTCGACGCAATTCCGCGCCTGCATCCGAACGTGCAGGGCGTCATCCCGCTCGCGATTCGACGTTGGCGGCAGTCACTGGCCCACGCGCGAAGTGCGGAACGAGATCGGCGCCTTTGTGAAACGGCTGCGCGAAGACTCGTACGACGCGATCATCGACACACAGGGTTTGTTGAAGAGCGCCTTGGTTACGCGAGCAGCCCGCGGCAAGCGCTTCGGACTGGATTGGAGAAGCTCGCGCGAGCCGCTTGCTCTGTTCTACGACCGCACCTTCGCCGTGGCCGGTCTGGCGCATGCGGTCGAGCGCAACCGGATGCTTGCGGCGCGCGTGCTGTCGTATACGCCGTTGCCAACAGTGACGTACGGGATCCACGCCCCACGTGCGGAACTCCCCTGGCTGCCGCAGCCTTACGCCGTGTTCGTGCACGCGACCAGTGCACGCCGGAAGCTGTGGGAGGAGCGAGCGTGGATCGCGCTCGGCGCTGCGCTCGCGCAACGCGGCTTCACGCCGGTGCTCCCCTGGGGCAGTCCCACCGAGCGCGAACGTAGCGAGCGACTGGCCGCCGCGATTGCCGGCGCCGTGGTTTGTCCGCGACTCGCGCTGCGCGATCTGTCGGGCGTGCTCTCCGGCGCGCGCTGTGCGATCGGAGTGGACACGGGCCTGACCCACCTCGCTGGCGCGCTTGGCGTGCCGACTGTCGGCATCTACAACGCGACCGAACCGGCACGCACGGGACTGTATGGATGCGCCCGCGCTGTGAACGTCGGCGGTGTGGCGCGCGGGCCCACGGTGGACGAAGTGATACGGGCGCTCGAAGGCGTGCTGTGAGTCTTGCGCGCACGGTTTACACCGCACTCGCCGGTGCGTTACTGCCTTACGCGCGTGTTCGGCTGCGCTGGCGCGCGCGTAAGGACGCCGGATACGCAGAACATGTCGAAGAACGCTTCGGCCATTACGATCACGTCGTCGACGGCCAGCCGCTGATCTGGATCCACGCCGTATCTGTCGGCGAAACGCGTGCGGCCGCTCCGCTCGTCGACGCATTATCCGCCGCCCATCCTTCGCATCGCATTCTTCTCACGCACATGACGCCGACGGGCAGGCGCACGAGCGAAGCACTGTTCGGAGATCGCGTCATGCGCGCCTACGTTCCGTACGATTATCCGGCCGCAGTCAGCCGCTTCCTCGATCATTTCCGCCCCCGGCTCGGGATCATCATGGAGACGGAGATATGGCCCAATCTCGTCCACCTCGGCGCGGAACGGGGCGTTCCGATGTATCTCGTGAACGCGCGGCTTTCGGAGCGTTCGTATCGCGCATACCGGCGCGTGCTTCCGCTCGTGCGTGCGACGCTTCGCGACTTCGCCGGCGTTGCTGCGCAGTCCGAAGCGGATGCAGAGCGGCTGAGAGCGCTGGGCGCGTCGAACGTCGACGTAACAGGCAGTCTCAAGTTCGACGTGACGCTGCCCGCGGAACAGATCGAGCTTGGCCTGCGCTGGCGCAGGCAATTCGGAGCGCGTCCGGTGATACTCGCGGCGAGCACGCGCGACGGCGAAGAGGCGCTTCTCATCGACGCGTTCACGCGGCTCGACATGGGGCACACGCTACTCGTGATCGTCCCACGCCATCCCCAGCGCTTTGCCGACGTCGCGAGCCTGCTTGCGCGCCGGTCGATTCGCTACGAGCGCAGAAGCTCGGTTCCTTCGATTACCGAGGAGACGCGGGTGCTGCTCGGCGACAGCATGGGGGAGATGGCGGCGTATTACGCTGCCGCTGACGTCGCTTTCATCGGCGGCAGCCTGCTGCCGTTCGGCGCGCAGAACCTGATCGAGGCGTGCGCCGTCGGCACACCCGTCGTGCTCGGGCAGCACACGTTCAATTTCGGGGAGGCCGCCGCGCAGGCGGTGGAGGCTGGTGCTGCTGTCCGTGTGCATACGGCTGACGAAGCCATGCAGGCCGCGTTACGGCTGATTCGAGCGCCGCAGGTCCGCAAGGACATGGCTGAACGCGCGCTCGCGTTCAGCCGCGCGCACCGGGGTGCGACGCAGCGGGTGACGGCGCTGCTGGAATCGGTGATCGGTGACCGGTGACTTAATGACCAATGAGACCAGTCACTCCACTCACGGTCACCTTGTCACCGGCTGGTCAGCGCCGCCGCCCGGTCCAGCCACTCGTTGACGGCGAGGAGATCGTTCTCCGTGAGCTCGCCGATCGCCGCTTCGAGTCGCAGCAATGACAGGATGTAGTTGTACTTGGATTGCGCGAGGTCGCGTCGCGCGCTGAAGAGCTGCTGCTGCGCGTTCAGCACGTCGACTTGCGTGCGCACGCCCACCTGCTGCCCGAGTTGGGTGCTTGCAAGCTGGCTCTGCGTCGAAACGAGCGCCGCTTCGAGCGCGCGTACCTGGGCGATGCCGTTCGTGATCCCCAGGAACGACTGGCGCGCATTGAACTCGGCCGCGCGGCGCGCGCCTTCGAGATCCTTGCGCGCGCGATCCTGGTTGGCGATGGCTTCGCGCACGCGTGAATTGACCGCGCCGCCCTGATACAGCGGCAGCGCAACCTGCACGCCGACGACGGTATTTCGCGTGTCCGTTCCGAGATTGCCTGTCTGAGTTCCCAGTCCGGATTCAGTAAAGCTTGCAAAGGCATCGAGCGTCGGCAGATGCTGAGCACGATTGCGTTCGATCTCCTGGGACGCGAACGTGAGCGCGGTGAATGCGACGCGCACCTGGAGATTGGTTTTTTGCGCGAGATCTACCCATGTGTCCATCTGTGCCGGCCGCGGCTCTCGCAGCACGAGCGCCGCGCCGAGCGGCGCGAGCGGAGGAGCACCGCGCCCGATGATCTGCTCGAGCGCGCGTTTGCGCAGCTCGAGATCGTTGCGGGCGGTGATCTCGAGAGAGGTGGTGAGGTCGAACCGAGCCTGCGCTTCATGGGTGTCCGTGATCGTGGCGACGCCCACTTCAAAGTTGCGCTTCGCCTGCTCGAGCTGCTGGCCGATCGCTACCTTCTGCGCTTCCGCGAACGCGACGCTGTCATGCGCAAGAAGCACGTCGAAATACGCCTGCGACACGCGAAGAATGAGGTCCTGGGCGGCCGCCGCGAGCTGCGCGTCCGCCTGCTCGACCTGCGTCAGCGCCTGTTCGTAGACGACCGCGTTTTCCCGACGGTAGAGCGGCTGAGTGACTGACAGCGATACGCCAGTGGAGTTGAAGTTGCTGTTCGTCCGCGGGGCCGATGAATCTCGGAAGCGGAACGACTGGTCGTTGTGCTGCGCAGAGGCAGTCAGCGACGCCAGCGGCAACAGTCCGGCCCGACCCTGCGGAATGCGCTCCTGCGCGGCGGCCCATGCCGCGCGGGCGGAGGCATACGTTGTATCCGCGCTCTGCGCCTGCCGAAAGACGTCGATGAGATCGGCGCCGCTCGCGGCTGCGCTCACAGTGATCGCCAGAGCGAAGAGTGTTCGCGTCAAGCGACGATTCCCGGGCGCGTATCGGAGCCGACACCCGATAAGCGATGGAAGGAAAGGAGTTTACGGAGGGAAACCATGGGAGCGGAGCGGTCGGGTTCCTTCTGTTCATAGGCCAGACCAGAGCCGAAGGCGAGCGCCGCCCTAGAACACGAAGCGCTCGGGTGTGACGGCGTTTTCCAGCGGCGCAATGCAGGTTTCGAACAGCCCGGTCATGTTGTATGCGCTGGTGCTCACGCAGGTGATGAGTTGCGCTTCCATGACCGGTGGTTCGCCTACCACGGCGAGCAGCCGGCCGCCGGGTTTGAGGCTCGCTCTGAACGAGTCCGGCAGAATGGGCACGGAGCCCGTCAGGAGGATTACGTCATAGGGACCGTGCTTGTCCCAGCCGCGCGCGGCGTCGCCGGTCTCCAGGGTCACGTTGCGAATGCCGGTCGCCGCAAGCTTTTCGCCGGCCGTGCGCATGAGTTCGGGCACGATCTCGACGCTGTAGACCTGGCCACCCATCGCTGCCGAGCAGGGCAGTCATGTAGCCGCTGCCCGTGCCGACTTCCAGGATGCGATCGTTTTCGGAGATCGCGAGCTCCTGCAGCATGCGCGCCTCGAGCTTGGGCTGCAGCATGCGCTCGACCGTGCCCGATCGGGATTTCCAGGTCCGCGAAGGCGAGCGTCCGGTAATTTGCGGGGACGAAATCCTCCCGCCGGACCTTGAACAGGAGATCGAGAACGCGCTGGTCGAGCACCTCCCACGTGCGGATCTGCTGCTCGACCATGTTGAAACGGGCGCGTTCGAAATCCATTTGCGGAGTCATCGCTGAGCGTATAGGTTCTAACTTATGGCGCAGCTTGAAATTATCCCACAGTTCATTTAGCGTTGGCACCTCACGCAGGGGTCCTCGCAGCGGGTGTTGCGGGGTGAGAAAGACCCTCCGAACCTGATACGGGTAATGCCGGCGTAGGGACGCGTGGCGCAGACAGAAATTCCACCGCGCTGCCTCCGCCTCGACATCACCTTAGGAGCGCAGTCATGAACGACAACGTCAAGTTCCTCAACGCGACCGCCCATGTCGACGACGCGGCGGTAAAGCCGTTACCGAATTCGCGCAAGGTGTATGTCGAAGGCTCGCGGCCCGACATCCGTGTGCCGATGCGTGAGATCCAGCAGTCCGACACGCCCGCATCGTTCGGCGCCGAAAAGAATCCGCCGATATACGTGTACGACACATCCGGTCCGTACACGGATCCGTCCGCGCGAATCGACATCCGCTCCGGCCTGCCGGCGCTGCGCGCGCGCTGGATCGAAGAACGGGACGACACCGAGGCGCTGGCCGGACCCACTTCGAGCTACGGCCGTGAGCGGCTGAGCGACCCGAAGCTCGCGATGCTGCGCTTCAACCTGACGCGCGCGCCGCGGCGGGCGAAGCCGGGCCGCAACGTGACGCAGATGCACTACGCGCAGGAAAGGCATCGTCACGCCGGAGATGGAGTACATCGCGATCCGCGAGAATCAGCGGCGCGACGGTCTGCCCGATCTCGTGACGCGCCAGCATCCGGGCGAGAGCTTCGGTGCGGCGATTCCCAAAGTGATCACGCCCGAGTTCGTGCGCGACGAGGTGGCGCGCGGCCGCGCGATCATCCCGAACAACATCAATCATCCCGAGACCGAGCCGATGATCATCGGCCGCAACTTCCTGGTGAAGATCAACGCCAACATCGGCAACTCCGCCGTGTCTTCGGGCATTCAGGAAGAGGTCGAGAAGATGACGTGGTCCACGCGCTGGGGCGGCGACACGGTGATGGATCTCTCGACCGGCAAGCACATCCACGAGACGCGCGAGTGGATCATCCGCAACTCGCCCGTGCCGATCGGCACCGTGCCGATCTACCAGGCGCTCGAAAAGGTCGACGGCAAGGCCGAAGAACTCACGTGGGAGATCTATCGCGACACGCTGATCGAGCAGTGCGAGCAGGGCGTCGACTACTTCACCGTGCATGCCGGCGTGCGTCTGCCGTACATCCCGATGACCGCGAAACGCATGACTGGCATCGTGTCACGCGGCGGGTCGATCATGGCGAAGTGGTGTCTCGTCGCACCACAAGGAAAGCTTCCTCTACACGCACTTCGAGGAGATCTGCGAGCTTCTCGCAGCAGTACGACGTCGCCTTCTCGCTTGGCGACGGATTGCGTCCAGGCTCGAACTACGACGCGAACGACGAGGCGCAGCTCGCTGAACTGAAGACGCTGGGCGAGCTTACTGACATCGCATGGAAGCACGACGTGCAGGTGATGATCGAAGGCCCGGGGCACGTGCCGATGCACTTGATCAAGGAGAACATGGATCTGCAGCTCAAGTACTGCAAGGAAGCGCCTTTCTATACGCTCGGACCGCTGACGACCGACATCGCGCCCGGGTACGACCACATCACCTCCGCGATCGGCGCAGCGATGATCGGGTGGTACGGCACCGCGATGCTGTGCTACGTCACGCCGAAGGAGCATCTCGGCCTGCCGGACAAGGAACGACGTGAAGGACGGCATCATGGCCTACAAGATCGCCGCGCATGCGGCCGACCTCGCGAAAGGGCACCCCGGCGCGCAGATTCGCGACAACGCGCTTTCGAAAGCGCGTTTCGAGTTCCGCTGGGAAGACCAGTTCAACCTCGGGCTCGATCCGGACAAGGCGCGCGAATTCCACGACGAGACGCTGCCGCAGGAGGGCGCGAAGCTCGCGCACTTCTGCTCGATGTGCGGCCCGCATTTCTGCTCCATGAAGATCACGCAGGACGTGCGCGATTACGCCGCGAAACAGGGCGTCGCTGAAGGCGAGGCGCTGCGCGCGCGGCATGGAAGAGAAGGCCATTCAATTCGTGAAGCAGGGCGGGGAGATCTATAGAAAGGCGTGACGAGTGACCCGTGACGAGTGACGAGTACAATCCGAAAAGCCCGAGCGCTTGGCAATCCGTGGCTCGTGATTCGTGACTTTACGCGGGAGCGCAAGCGTGGGCAGGAGCCGGCCATGAAACGTCCCCTCATCGCAGCGATTTTCGCGACCTTTGCCTGCGCGAGTGTCCATGCCCAGGATTTCGATCGGCACGCCGTCCCGCCCGTCGAATCGATCTTCTCGGGTCTCGTCCAGGAGCAGGATGTCGCGATTGCTTTCAGTTATCTGCGTGATTCGCTCGACGCCGCGCTGGATGGGCGTAGCCCGGCGCCGCCGTCGGATGTTCTGATCGAGCGCGGTCAGGCAATCACGAACGAGCTCAACCGGCGCGGGGCGGCGTATGCGCGCAGCGTGCTGGACGCGATCGAGGCGGTTGTGCGCGAAGGCGTCAGGCCCGCGCCTGGCCTTCCGCCCTCGAATCCCGCACAAGGAATCTAGGCGCGGCCGCGAGCGCGGGTCATGGCGCTTCGCCGATGACGATACATAACCTTGCTGCCGGGCTTTCATGACGCGGCGCCCCCTGTATGCGGCCGTGGTCGCGGTCGTGATTGCCACCGCCGCAGGCGGCTACGTCTGGTGGAATGACCCCTTCGCGTCGCCGCCGGTCTATCGCGTTGCCAGGATCGAACGCGGATCGATCGTTGCGACGGTCTCGGCAACCGGCACGCTGAACCCGGTGGTGTCGGTGCAGGTCGGGTCGCAGGTGTCCGGGCAGATCAAAGACATCTACGTCGACTTCAATTCGGGCGTGAAGAACGGGCAATTGATCGCCCGCATCGATCCGCAATCGTTCCAGCTCAGGGTCAACCAGGCACTGGCGGATCTCGAGGCAGCACGGGCGATGGCGCTCACGCAACGCTCGACCGTGTCCGCACGGAACGCGGAACTTGCGCGGGCGAAGGTGCTGCTCGGCGACGCGGAACGCGAGTTCCAGCGTAACGAGATGCTGTTCGAGAAGAACTTCGTTTCGGCTGCGGTGCTGGACAAAGCCAAAGCCAATGTAGACGCCGCACGTGAGCAGTTGCGTTCACAGGAAGCCCAACTCGAGGTCGCCGATGCCCAGGTCGCAAATGCCGAAGCTGTCGTCAAGCAGCGCGAATCCCAGCTTGCGCAGGCGCGGGTCGATCTCGATCGGACGGAGATTCGCGCCCCGGTCGACGGCACCGTCGTAAAGAAATCGGTCGAGCCGGGGCAGACCGTCGCTGCGAGTCTGCAGGCGCCGGAGCTTTTCATCATCGCCCAGGATCTGCGGCGGATGCAGGTAGACGCATCGATCGACGAGTCCGAGGTCGGCCGTATTCGGATCGGGCAGCAGGCGACGTTTACGGTCGATGCGTTTCCGGGCCAGACCTTTCGCGGCGGCGTGACGCAGATTCGAAAAGCCGCCCAGGTCGTGCAGAACGTCGTCACGTACATCGCAGTGATCGGCACGTCGAACGAAGATCTCCTGCTGTTTCCGGGCATGACGGCAAGCGTCCGCGTCGTCACGGACACGCGCGAGAGCGTCCTCAGAGTCCCGAATACGGCGTTGCGTTTCCGTCCGGCGAGCATCGCTCGAGCGGATGCGGCCGTTGCGTTGACGAGCGACGATTCGACCGCCATCGATTTGGACGGCGGAGAGCTGATCACGCGTGGCAATGGACGCGGCGGCGGCCGGAAACAGCTGGAGCGGCTCACGCACGATCTCTCGCTTACCCAGGAACAACGCACGCGCCTCGAAGCGATTCTTGCGGAAAATCAGGCCAGGATGAGCGAAATTGCGACGCTGGATATCGTGGAGCGACGCAAACAGACGGACCGCCTGCGCGAGCAGTCGCGCCAGCGTATCGCAGACGTTCTCACGACCGATCAGCGCCGGCGCTACGAAGCGATCAGCGGCGACGTGCGCTCGCGCACAGCCGGCGGGATCAGTGGCGCGCGCGTGTGGATCGCGGAGACGGCCACTCACAAACCGATGCCGATGCCCATCCGCGTCGGCCTCACCGACGGCAGGTTCAGCGAGATCGTAGCCGGCGAGTTGAAGGAGGGCGACGAAGTGATTCTCGGCGTACAAGCGGATGCGGCGAAAGGACGAGAGTCGTGGCCCGGACAGAGGAGAAGGTCCCGGTTCGGGTTCTAAGCGCCGAAAACATGTCTGAAGCGCTGATCGTCACGCGTAATCTCACCAAGATCTACCGCACGGGAGAGTACGCGGTGACGGCACTCGACAGCGTTTCGGTCGACATCCGGCAAGGCGAGTTCGTTGTCGTCATGGGACCGTCGGGTTCGGGCAAGTCCACGTTCATGAACCTTCTCGGCTGTCTCGACAGTCCGACGAGTGGCGAGTACCGGCTGGCGGGCGAGACGGTCTCTCACCTCTCGGCAGACGCCGTTGCCGCGATCCGCAACCGCAGCATCGGCTTCGTTTTCCAGAACTTCAACCTGCTGCCGCGAACCACGGCGCTGGAGAACGTAGCGTTGCCTCTGCTGTACTCGCGCGTCCGCGCCGAGGAACGTAGAACGCGCGCCATGGCGCGTCTGGCGGAAGTCGGGCTCGCCGATCGCGCGGGGCACCAGCCGGCTCAGCTCTCGGGCGGGCAGCAGCAACGTGTCGCGATTGCCCGCGCGCTCGTGAATGAGCCTCTCCTCATTCTCGCCGACGAGCCGACGGGCGCGCTCGACACGCGGACGAGCTTCGAAGTCATGGGTCTTCTGCAAGGCCTCAATCGACGCGGGATCACGGTCGTCCTCGTCACCCACGAGCACGATATCGCGGACTTCGCGACCCGAGTCATCGGCTTTCGGGACGGCCGCGTGGTGAGTGACGAGGCCAACGCGCGCCCAGCGGATGCCGGCGCGCGCCTGCGCGATCTGGAGCGTCGAAGCGAGCTCGTGGAGACCCGGTGAACTGGCTCATCGGGATACGTGTCGCGCTGCGTGCGTTGCGCGTGAACAAGCTGCGCAGCCTCCTCACCATGCTCGGCATCATCATCGGCGTCGGGGCGGTGATTACGATGATTGCGATCGGCTCTGGCGCACAGGCACAGATCGAGGAGCAGATCGACTCCCTCGGCAGCAACATGATTGTCATCTATCCGGGTTCTTACAGCGGCGCCGGGGTGCGCATGGGTGCGGGCTCGCGCGTCACGCTCACCGAGGACGACGGATTCGCGCTGCAACGCGAGGTGCCGGAACTGGAAGCGGCGGCGCCCGCGCTGCACGGCGGCGGTCAGGTCGTGTTCGCGAATAACAACTGGTTCAGCGTCTTCTATGGGGTGACGCCGGAGTACTTCGAAGTGCGACACTGGCCGATCGTGTCCGGCAAAGCCTTCGACGCCGCAGACGTGAACGGGGCCGCAAAGGTGGTCGTTCTCGGCGATACCGTTGCGCGGCGGCTTTTCGGCGAAAGCGATCCGGTCGGTGCGGTCATACGCGTTCGCAAGGTGCCGATGCAGGTGATCGGCGTGCTGGAACGCAAGGGGCAGACTCCGCACGGCGCGGACCAGGACGACGTGGTCCTCATGCCGATAACGACGGCGCGCAATCGTGTGATCGGGGGCAGTGGCGTGAAGCTGCGCACCGTCGGCTCCGTATCGCTCAAACTGCGTGACGGCGCGGACCGGGAGGAAGTGGAAGCCGACATGCGCGCGGTGTTGCGACAACGCCACCGGCTGCAGCCCGCGCAGGACGACGACTTCACCGTGAGCAACCTCGCGGACTTGCTCACGGCACGGGAGGAATCGACCCGGACCATGACGCTGCTGCTCGCCGCTGTCGCGTCGGTGTCGCTGCTCGTCGGCGGCATCGGCATCATGAATATCATGCTGGTGTCCGTGACCGAGCGCACGCGCGAGATCGGCCTGCGCATGGCGGTGGGCGCGCGCAGCCGCGACATCCTCTCGCAGTTTCTGGTCGAAGCGGTCACGCTCGCGCTCGTGGGCGGCTCTTGCGGTGTTGTGCTCGGGATCGCAGGCGCCTACGCAATCGGCCATTTCGCGGGATGGCCTACGGATCTCGATATCGGAGCGATCCTGCTGGCCGCGGGCTTTGCCGCCAGCGTCGGCGTGTTCTTCGGTTTCTATCCGGCGCGCAAGGCGTCGCGGCTGATGCCGATAGAGGCGCTGCGCTATGAGTGAGCAGTGACGAGTGGCCGATGATCGACGTGAGGTCCGTCCAGTCACTGATCACCTGCCACGAGTCACTCCTATAGAATACGCGCCCCATGGATGCCGTCGTTCTCCTCAAAGCGCTGATTCTCGGCGTCGTCGAAGGTCTTACCGAATTCCTGCCCGTTTCCAGCACGGGCCATCTGATCATTGCAAGCGAATTGCTCGGTTTTCATGATGAGAAGGGTAAGGTCTTCGAAATCGTGATACAGACCGGAGCGATGCTGGCGGTGGTCTGGGAATATCGTGCGCGCTTTGCGCGAGCGCTGACTGGCATCACCCGCGATCCTGTCGCGCAGCGTTTCGTCATCAACCTGGTGGTGGCCTTTATCCCCGCTGCCATCCTCGGGCTCGCCTTCGGCAGCGTCATCAAGGCGCGTCTCTTTCACGCGGTGCCGGTCGCGCTTGCGTTCATCGTCGGCGGACTGATCATCCTGTGGGTGGAGCGCCGGCAGCCACGTCCGCGCGTGACGAGCGTGGACGAGATGACGTGGATGGATGCGCTCAAGGTGGGTCTTGCGCAGTCGATTGCGCTGATTCCCGGCACCTCACGCTCCGGCGCGACCATCATAGGCGGCATGCTGTTCGGACTGTCACGCCGGGCCGCGACGGAGTTCTCGTTTTTTCTCGCGGTGCCGACGCTGGTGGCGGCCGGTGCGTACGATCTGTTCAAGCATCGCGGCCTCCTGAGTCTCGCGGATTCCCCGACTTTCGCCGTCGGGTTTCTTGTCTCCTTCATCTCCGCGTTCGTCTGCGTGCGGTGGCTGATACGCTACATCGCCACGCACGATTTCACCGCGTTTGCGTGGTATCGAATCGCCTTCGGCGCCATCGTGCTGCTCACGGCCTACACGGGGCTCGTGAATTGGTCGCAGTAACGTGCAGGGGGGCACCGCTCGCCTTCGGCTCGGGCCTCGCTGTCCTACGGAACAGAGGGACACTCGTGGTTTCCCTCCATGACCTCCTTTCCTTGGGCGCGCGTCGGATCGCAAATCCGACACGCTGCTGACGCGCCGATCGCGTGGTTTCGCTCGACGGCTATCGCGCGCTGTTCGCGTCGCCTCACGTTGGCGCGACCCTGGGCGCATCGGTCGTGGGACGGCTGCCAATCGGAATCGCGGGACTCTCCATTCTTCTGTTCGTCCAGGCGCGTTCCAATTCGTTCGTCGCGGCGGGCACTGCGAGCGCGCTGTACGTGCTCGGGCTGGGTCTGGTCGCGCCGTTTCTCGGGCGTCTTATCGATCGACTCGGGCCGCGCCTCGTCCTTACGACCTGCGGCTTTCTGTATCCGGCGGCATTGATCGCGCTGGCGCTCCTGGTGCTCAACTCGGCACATGCTGTTCTGGTGGGCGCGGCCGCGTTGTTCGCAGGCGCGACGCTTCCTCCGGTCACGCCCTGCATGCGCGCGCTGTATACGCGCCTCGTCCTCGATCCGGCTTTGCTCCACACCGCCTATTCGGTCGATTCGGCGGTCGTCGAGGCGGTCTTCATCCTCGGGCCGGCGCTCGTGGCGGCATGCGTGGCTGCGGGGCGCCCTGAAGCCGCCGTGTTCCTGGCCGCCATCTCGGCGGCGATCGGCTCCCAGACCTTTGCTCGCGCGCACGCCGTGAAAGGCTGGTCGGGCACGATCTCTCGCGGGCATCAAAGCTGGTTCGGCGTACTGACCTTACCGATGCTGCTCGTCGTGTTCGGCGTGACGCTGCTCTACTCGGTGGCGTTCGGGTTGTTCGAGGTGGCGGTCACCGCGCATGCGGCCGAGAAGGGCAGCTCGGCGACCGCCGGGATCGCACTTGCACTCGCGAGCGTGGGAAGCGGTGCGGCTGCGTTGATCTACGGTGCGCGGCGCTGGAACGCGCCGCTCGCGCGCCAGTTCGTTCTCGCTCTCAGCGCAATGGCAGCGGGAATCGCCGTGCTGGTTCCGATCGACAATCTCGCGCTCTACGCCGGCGCCTGCATCATCTCCGGCATTCCGATGGCGACCGTCATCTCGACGCAATCGTCGCTCATCGCGCACTACGCGCCGCGGGACCGGCTGGGCGAGAGCTTTACGTGGGGCTCGACCTGCCTCCTCACCGGCATCAGCGGCGGGATCGCGCTGGGCGGCGTGCTGGCCGAAGCATTCTCAGCCCACTGGTTGCTGGTGGCGGCTGTCGGCATGACGGCTGCCGCGGCTGTGATCAGCGCTGCACTACTGAAGCACTAGCCCTGGCTCCAGGGCAATCCGGCGAAGCGCCAGCCGCCTTTCGTACTGCGGTGCCCTGCGGCGTCTTTATCGCCTTCGAAGCCCTCCAGCACGTTGTAGGCTTCGGCATAGCCCGCCTGCGTGGCAAGCGTGGCTGCATTGTGCGAGCGCGCGCCGCTGCGGCAAATGAACATGACCGTGGAACCCTTGTCGACCTGCTGCTCGAGCTCGCGCATGAACTCCGGATTGGGCCGGCTGCCCGGATACGTCAGCAGCTCGACTTCGATCGCGCCGGGTATGCGGCCGACCCACTCGAGCTCGGCACGCGTACGAACGTCGACGAGCTTCGCGCTGCTGTCGCCACGCATGACTTCGTAGGCTTCCGCCGGCGTCAGTGCGCCGTCGTACGGCAGGCCCATCTGCTTCGCGCGGTCGCGCGCCTTCGTAAGGGTGTCTTCAACGCTCATTGGGCATCGTCCTGGAAAAAACCGATTCTAGTGCGCCGGACCGCCTGCTGGCCGAAGCGTCGTTGTGACGCGCAGTCGGCACCACGACGGCTCACCTCGAGCCCCATACTTGTGCGAGGGTCAAGCTCGGCGCACAATCCCGGTGCATACCACCCTGGGCAGGCGCTAAATCGCATAAAGAAACATAGACTTACGCCCGAAACGCGCTGGCATGCTTCCTGCTGCCGCGGCAGTCCCGTTGGTTTTAATCCCTCATCAGCTCAATCAGGAGAAACGAATGGCAGGCGGCGCCGACGTCATGAAAAGTATCAAGGACAACGAGGTCAAGTTCATCGACCTCCGTTTTACGGACACACGGGGGAAGGAACAGCATGTGTCCGTTCCCGCCAAAGCCTTCGAGGAAACCAAGTTCACGGATGGACATGCATTCGACGGTTCGTCCATCGCCGGCTGGAAGGGGATCCAGGCGTCCGACATGCTGCTCATGCCGGACCCGGACTCCGCGCGCATGGACCCGTTCACGGACGAGCCCACCCTCATTCTCACGTGCGACGTGATCGAGCCCTCTGATGGTAAGGGTTACGATCGTGACCCGCGCTCGATTGCGAAGCGCGCGGAGGCGTATCTGAAGTCGACCGGCATCGGCGACACGGCGTACTTCGGACCCGAGCCGGAGTTCTTCATCTTCGATTCGGTTACCTGGAACGTCGACATGGCCGGCTCGTATGTGCGCATCAAGTCGGAAGAGGCGCCATGGTCCGCTCAGGAAGAAATCGAAGGCGGCAACATGGGCCATCGACCCCCTATCAAGGGCGGCTACTTCCCGGTGCCGCCCGTCGACTCGCTGCAGGATATTCGTTCGGCAATGTGCCTCGCGATGGAAGAGATGGGCGTCGAGGTGGAGGTGCATCACCATGAAGTCGCTGCGCCAGGCCAGTGCGAGATCGGAACCAAGTTCAACAGCCTGGTGAAACGCGCGGACTGGATGCAGATTCTGAAATATGCCGTGCACAACGTGGCGCACTCTTACGGCAAGACCGCGACGTTCATGCCGAAGCCTGTCGTTGGCGACAACGGCTCGGGCATGCACGTCCATCAGTCGATCTGGAAAGGCGGGCAGAATCTCTTCAGCGGGAACGGCTACTCGGGACTCTCGGAGCTTGCGCTTTACTACATCGGCGGCGTCATCAAGCATGCCAAGGCGCTGAATGCCATCACCAATCCGGGTACCAACTCCTACAAGCGGCTCGTCCCCGGATTCGAAGCGCCGATCAATCTCGCCTACTCGGCTCGCAATCGCTCGGCTTCGATCCGCATTCCATACGTATCGAGCCCGAAGGCACGCCGGATCGAGGTGCGCTTTCCGGATCCCACTGCGAATCCCTATCTCGCTTTCAGCGCGATGATGATGGCCGGGCTCGACGGGATTCAAAACAAGATCTCTCCGGGAGATCCGGTCGACAAGAACCTCTACGATCTGCCGCCCGAAGAGGCGAAGAAGGTTCCGAACGTCTGCTCATCGCTCGACATGGCGCTGGAACACCTCGATCGCGATCGCGAGTTTCTCACCCGCGGCGGCGTGTTCTCGAACGATATGATCGACGCGTACATCGAGCTGAAGATGGAGGAAGTGACGCTCTTCCGCATGACGACGCATCCGCTCGAGTTCCAGCTCTACTACAGCCTGTAAACTCCCGCGCCTCGCGTTCAGCGACAGACAGGGCGGGCCGTGTGAGCCCGCCCTCTTTTTTGGCGGAGCACAGCTTCGGTGCATTGTCACGTCTATCTGCCTGAAATAGACTTTGCCCGCGCCCGGGTGAGTGTCGTGTCGAAATGCGACGCGCCATACCGTTGCGCGCTTTCGGGTGTGAGACCAGAAGTTCATGCGTGCTCTGGTGTATGCGGGCGTTCTATCTGCGTTGGCGCTACCGGCCCGCGCAGAGATCTACGAGTGCGTCGACGAGAGCGGCAGCAAGCGCTTCACCAACATCGCAGCGGAAGCAAAGGGCTGCAAGGCGCTCAACATCGGGCCGATCGAGACCGCACCTCCGACCCCTGGCGGGCCATCGAGACCCTCGGGCAAAGCGCCTCCGTCAGCAACACCGTCGACTTTCCCGCGCGTGGATCGCTCCACGCAGCAGGCTCGCGACACGGATCGCAGGCGCATACTCGAACAGGAGCTCTCCATAGAAGAGAAGCTCCTCGATCAGGCGAAACAGGACCTCGCGGCTCAGCCCACTTCGAGCGCCGATCCGGGCCGCGAGGCCGCGCGCCTGCAGCCGTTCCAGAATCGGGTGCGCCTCCACGAAGACAACATCGCGAATCTCAGGCGCGAGCTTGCCCGGCTGCGCTGATATTTGAGCGAGATCAAGTCGAAGTACGCGCCAGCTCGTGGCGTAGATCTTGCTAACGCCATCGGCTGCTACCTAAACGATGGCTGCGAATGCACTCCCCGGTCTCGATCATCTCGCTACGGCAGTGCTGTTCGTGGACGAAAACGAGCTCGTTCGCTACATGAATCCGGCTGCCGAAAACCTGTTCGGTCTTTCCTCCCGCAATGCTGAGAGCACGTCGCTCGACGTGCTGTTCCAGGGCGGGAACACGCTGGGTTTCGCCATCGGCTATGCGCGCGACAACAACTGCACTTACTCCGAGCACGAGCTCACGCTGGCGACGACTGGTCACACGCCCCTGCAACTTTCCTGCACGGTGACGCCGGTCGAGATCGACGCACGGGGAACCGGTGGCGGCTTTCTGATCGAGTTCCGGCATGTCGACCAGCAGCGGCGTATCGAACGTGAAGAACGCATGCTCGATCAGAATCAGGCGAATCGCGAGTTGATCCGCAATCTCGCGCACGAGATCAAGAATCCGCTGGGCGGAATACGCGGTGCCGCACAGCTTCTCGACCGCGAGCTCGATCGACCGGCGCTTCATGAGTATACGCAGGTCATCATCAAGGAATCGGATCGACTGCAGCTTCTGATGGACCGCCTGCTCACGCCGCACCGCGTGCCGCGCCGCGTACCCGTGAACGTGCACGAAGTGCTCGAGCGCGTGCGCAGCATCCTGATTTCAGAGTTTCCGGGCATTCGGCTGAGGCGGGACTACGACACGAGCCTTCCCACCGTGGAAGGCGATCGCGAACAGCTGATCCAGGCCATGCTCAATATCGCGCGCAACGCGGCGCAGGCGATCAACGCCGTTGAAGACAGCACTCCGGGCGCAGAGATCCAGTTGCGCACGCGTGTCGCGCGTCAGGTGACGCTTGCGCGCAAGCGGTTCCGTCACGCGATCGAAGTACTCATCATCGACAATGGGCCGGGCATTCCGGATGCGCTGCGCGAGCGGATCTTCTATCCGCTGGTTTCGGGGCGCGACGGCGGCAGCGGGCTCGGGCTCACACTCGCGCAGAATTTCATATCTCAGCACCACGGCAGCGTCAATTTCGAAAGCGTTCCGGGCAAGACGGTGTTTTCGATTCTGCTGCCGATACAAGAACGCACGGAAGGATGATTTTGGTATGAAGCCGGTCTGGATCATCGACGACGATCGCTCGATACGCTGGGTGTTCGAAAAGGCGCTCACGCGCGAGAACATCGCGTACAAGACGTTTTCGTCGGCGCGGGAAGCGTTGCACGCACTCGACGATGAAACGCCGCAGGTTGTGGTGAGTGACATTCGCATGCCGGGCGAATCCGGTCTCGAGCTCCTCCAGAAAGCGAAGGAGCGCTTTTCCAATCTTCCCGTCATCATCATGACCGCGTACTCGGATCTCGAGAGCGCCGTCACCGCGTTTCAAGGTGGCGCGTTCGAGTATCTGCCGAAGCCGTTCGACGTCGATCATGCGGTGGATTTGATCCGGCGCGCCGTCGAAGAAAGCATGCGGCAGGAGACGGCCGCCGAGGTGAGCGAATCGGCACCGGAGATCCTCGGTCAGGCGCAGGCCATGCAGGAAGTCTTCCGGGCAATCGGGCGTTTATCCCAGTCGCACGCGACCGTGCTGATCACGGGGGAATCCGGTACGGGCAAGGAACTCGTCGCGAATGCGCTTCACCGTCACAGCCCGCGTGCGGCACGTCCGTTCATCGCGATCAATACGGCGGCGATTCCGCGCGAGCTGCTGGAATCCGAATTGTTCGGTCACGAACGCGGGGCGTTCACGGGTGCTCAGTCGCAGCGGCGCGGCCGCTTCGAACAGGCCGAAGGCGGCACGCTCTTTCTCGACGAGATCGGCGATATGCCGCAGGAGCTGCAGACGCGGCTGCTGCGCGTGCTATCCGATGCGAACTTCTATCGCGTCGGCGGTCACCAGCCGATCAAGGCGAACGTGCGGGTGATCGCGGCCACACACCAGGATCTCGATACGCGCGTACGGCAGGGTCTCTTCAGGGAAGACCTGTTCCATCGCCTCAATGTCATTCGGTTGCGTCTGCCGTCGCTGCGCGAGCGCCGCGAGGACATTCCGCTGCTCGCGAAGCATTTCCTGCAGAAGAGCGCGAGAGAGCTCAACGTGGAGCCGAAGCGTCTGTCGGAAGCGGCGCTCAAATACTTTCAGGCGCAGGACTGGCCGGGCAACGTGAGACAGCTCGAAAACGTCTGTCACTGGCTGACGGTGATGTCGCCCTCGGTGAACGTCGAAGTGAACGACCTCCCGGGTGAGCTGCGTACGGAAAGCACGGCGCAAGCTCAGCAGAACTGGATCACGGCGCTCGAGCGAGAAGCGGAGTCGCTGCTGAACCGCGGCGAAACGGCGATCATCGGCGAGCTCACACGTCAGTTCGAGAAGGCGCTCATCCTGCGTGCGCTCGCACACACCGGCGGCCGCCGCATCGAGGCCGCACACCTGCTGGGCCTCGGCCGAAATACGCTCACACGCAAAATCCAGGAGCTTAAGCTCGACGCAGAGCGTCACTAGCGCTGCGCTGCCGGGACCGGTCCTGGGAGCGTCAGATCGGGGTCGTCATTCCGGACGGGGCGAGGCTATGCAGTCCAGAATCCAGGCCCCTCGAGTTCTTCCTCCTGGCCGCTGCCGCGCCGAATGCTTATCGCTTCCCAGCCGGCGCGGCGCTGCGCGAGTACTCCGCAATCTTCTCCTTCAGATCGTCGAGCTCTTCGCATGGGAGAAGACAGATCTTCTCGAGCGCGGCGAGGTGTTCCTGCGCCTTCGGAAGGTCACCCACCATGAGGTATGCCTCGCCGATGTATTCGTGGGCGCCGCGGTGTCGCGGATTCAGCTCGATCGCACGCTTGTAATGGGTGAACGCGAGATCGAACTGCTTCAGGTTGCGATGTGCGTAGCCCAGGAAATTCTGGATGTCGGCGTTCTCCGGCTCGCGCAGGGCGGATTGCTGCAGACGCGCGATCGCCTCTTTCCAATTCTTGTTGTCTATCGCTGTCTTACCCGCAGCGTAGTCGGGATCGCGTACGGCCAGATCCTCGAACTCGGACGGATCGGCTGCCGCCATCGGCGACATACACAGCATGCAGGCAAGAAGCGCGCATCGGAGGACCGCGAACGCGCTCCCCGGCTCGTGCGTCATGGCCCGCATCAGCGCTGCGCGAGCTGCGCCCGGGCGAGCGCGATCTCCGGTCGCGCGGTATCGGCGTTCCGGGTGAGCTCGACTACCTTGGCGAAGTATCCTGCGGCTTTCTGGCGATCCCCCGCAGCGTCGGCCGCACGCGCGGCACCCCACAAACCGCGATACCGGTTGGGCGTCGCCTTCAGCGACGCTTCGAATTCACGCAGTGCCGCCGGTGCCTGTCCCGCTTCGAGCAGCAACTCGCCGAGTAACTCGCGCATCGGATAGAGCTCGTTCTCCATCGCAACGTGCTTCACGCGCGCGTCCTCCAGATCGGTGGCGGCGCGCATCAACTTCACGGCCTGCTCCCGGTTGTCCTCGCCGAACGCGACCGCCGGCCCGGGCGCATTGCTTCGCACGGCGTGTAGCGCCTCCTCGACCGCCGCCTTCGCCTTTCCGTCCTGCGCAAGCTGCAGGTGCGCATAAACGATGAAGTCGGATGCATGAACGTAGCCCGGCAGGATCGAGCGCGCCGACTGGTTCGATGCGATCGAGTCCTCCCACAGTCCCACCATCGAATAGATGTGCGACGGCATGTGACGCGCATGTGGTGCGGCCGGCGCGATGCTGGCATAACGCTTCGCAGCCGCGATGCCCTTTTCAGCGAGCGACGGATAGTCGTAGGCGTGAATCAGGAAGTGCACCACTCCCGGATGTTCCGGGTTCTGGGGGAGCAGCTTTTCGAGGATCGCCGCTGCCTTGAGCTGATTCGCGTAGGTCCGGTCGTCTTTCGGCGCGGAAGCCTGCAGCGTCAGCGCATAGAAAACCCATGCCTCGTAGTCCTCGGGATAGCGCTCCGTCAGACCGCCCATCGCTTTGTCGTAAGCGCGCAGTCGTACGTCCACTGACGCTCTTGTCATGGTCCCTGTAATAGGCACTCAGCGCTTCGATCCAGTCACGCTCGCGCTGCGTCTTTGCCCCGATCGCACGAGCCTTCTCGAGCGCCTGCCAAGCTGCCTCGGCGTTGCTGCGCGTGGGAGCGGACGCGAGCGAGTTACCTAGAAGGTCGACGGCAATACCCCAGTAAGCCATCGCGCAGTTGGGATCCTGCTTGAGAACGGCCTCGAAGGTCTTGCGTGCCTCGCCGAACCAGTACGAGTGCAGCATCGCGACCCCGCGCTCAAACTGAGGCTGGACTTTCGTGTCGCACGAGGTGGGAAAACTGAGCTTCCCGAGCTGGTCGGCATCGTCGTGCGGAGAGGCCGGGGCGGAACAAAGGGCAAAGAGCGGAAGCAGCGCTGCAAGCACTCGTTTCATGCACGCCTCCTGTGACTGGAAGCCGGTCTGAGATCGGGACCCAGCAGTGCCGGAAAAGTCTGCTCCGGCTACACCGGCGCGTCAATCCGCCGTGGGAAGCACAAATATGCCGCCGCCATGCGTCACATGCGGTGAAAGTGCATGGTCAGCTTCACCCGGATTCCTTCCAATCAGCAGCCCACGCGAAAACCAGATCGTTGCAGAAAAACAGATCTGTAACAGTTTTGAGAAACATCAAAGCGCGCGGGTGGGTGGTACGTGTATCTAGTCACACTGCGATCGTGATCTAACGCACGACGCAAGTAGCAGGTTCTGAACGGGGGGCGGTGCACCTGGCACACAACAACGTCGTAAAGCCAGGCGATTCACCGGCTTAAGTCGAGAGCATCTTCTCGCAGCGTTCTGAGCATTGATCGTTTTATCACTGCCTTCGGTTTACGGGGCCGGCGGTGAAACTTTGTTTGAGAACGAAAAAAGGAGAACGTGATGGACAGGGGAACACCAAGCATGGGGATGACGCGCCGCGAGTGGCTGAAGTACACGACGATCGCCGGCGCGGCTGCGACGGTTGGAGGCAGGGCGGCTTACGGCGCGATCTGCGGGGACTCGCCCGTACCGATTTCCAGCGTTGCGCGATACGGGCTGTGGCATACGAGAAGAGATGCCGCTCAGCCCGCTGGTCCTCGAACCGTGGAAACAGAACATGCCGGTGCCGCAGGCGATGCGACCGGGTTGGCGCAGGCCTGACGGCTCGCTCGATCCCAACGCAGGGGACGCGTGGACGTGCAGGACATCGTACCAGGGTGCCTCGATCGTCTACCCGGGTAAGGAAGAAGGCCACCAGGATAGCTTCGGGCACCGCACGAGAGGGACCAACCTTCCGTACGCAGGAACGCATCAGCTTTGGCCCGGCACCGCGAACACCGTGGTCGCGAACTTGCCTGCGCCGATCTACTATCACATCCGGGTGCAGGTTTCGGAAGATCGCGTCACCGAGCGGCAAGGTGCGGCCGATCGGACGTACCGCGAACGGCATCGTCGCAGCTGGGAACGACACGAACCTGCCGAAGAGCACGCGCTACACGTTCAACGGGACCTTCCCGGGCCCGATGATCAATGCGGAATACGGCAAGCCTGTTTGTGTTCGCTTCGAGAACGATCTCGACCTCAACGCCAACTGTCTCGATCGGCAGGACTTCGGCGCGCCGGACTGGGCGTTTCTCACCCATCTTCACAACGGGCACACGGCGCCCGAGAGCGACGGCCAGCCGCATCACCTGACCGAGAACGATGGCGGTTACCAGCCCGGCCAGTGGTGCGACAACCTGTATCTGGGGTATCCGGCGGGTGGTGACGACCGCGAGAAGCAGTCGTTCCTCTGGTTCCATGACCATCGCATGCATCACACGGGCGCGAACGTCTACAAGGGCATGGTCGGGCTCATGCCGCACTACGATCCGAAGATCGATAGTGGAGACGAGACAAAGGGATTGCGCCTGCCCGGCGTGCGCAAGGAGAACGGCGACGGCACGTTCGATGTCGATTACGACATCCCGTTCGCGCTGTATGACTGCGCGCTTGACGACGGCATCGTCAGACACAAGGATATGCACACTCCGAAGAGCTTGTGCGACAAGAATCACCCGGAATGGTGGGGCAAGCTCTTCTTCCGTCACCTGCCGAACCACGGCTTCGTGGGCGACATCTTCACCGTAAACGGAGTCGCCTACCCGGTGCTGCGCGTCAAGCGTCGCAAATATCGCCTGCGTTTCCTCAGTGCGTCGATCGCCCGGGCTTACGAGATCTCGCTCATGAAGGGGCAGATCGCTTCATGGCCTGGCCAGCAGGGGCAGTTCAACTTCGTCACGAACACCTCGACCGGCCTTGCCCGGACCAAGGGCCAGCAGTGCATGCGCCTCACCCAGATCGCCAGTGAAGGCGGCCTGCTCCCGACGCCGATCATTCGTGACTCGTGCCAGATCTGGCCCGCCAAGCGCCGCGAGTTCGTCGTGGACTTCAGCCAGTACATGGACGGCAGTTCCACGAACAACGGCGACGAGATCTACCTCGCGAACACTCTGTTCATGCCGGACGGTCGCAAGCCGATGTTCACCGGTGAGGCCGGGGCTGATCCGGACTACTGCGTGCCGCTTGTGAAGATCATCATCGACGGCGACGCGCCGGACAACAGCGTGATGCCCGTGCCCGGCCAGGTTCTGCGTCCGATGCCTCCGTATCTTCCGGCGGCCGTGAGACAGAAGCCCAGCTTCATGCTCAGCAGAGGCGGCACTACTGACGAGGCTCAATGGGTCATCAACGGTCTGGAGTTCGATCCGACAAAGCCGCTGCACACGGTGAAGACTGAACAGCGCCGAGGAGTGGACCGTCACGAACGGCGGCGGCGGCTGGACGCATCCGATGCACATCCACATGGAGGAGCATCGCGTGCTTTCACGGGCTTCAAGCACGAATGCTCACCCCGACGACACGGGCAAGGAAGATGTGCTTGCGCTCGATCCAGGTGAAACGGTCAAGATCTATCGCAAGTTCAGGACCTTCGCCGGCAAGTATGTGGCGCACTGCCATAATCTGGCGCACGAGGATCACAATATGATGTTCGGCTGGACCATCGAGCCGTAAGCTGTAAGCTGTATCCCCGGCGCTTCGGCGCCGGGGCATAACAATATTAATCAGCGAGTACTATCGCGGGCCGGCAACGGCGGACGGGGTAGTGTGTAGCGATGACGGGGGTCGAATAGGACGGCGCAGCCGGTCACGGCGGCACCGCGTTCCCGTCATATGCCACGCACGCCGCAGTCGTCGGCATGACGAGGACAGGGGAAATGAAAACACGCGGACGTTCCATCGTGCTGGTCGCGGCAATCGCGGCTACCTTCGTGGCGGGCTCGTGGTACGGGCAGTACAGGGCAAGCGAAGCGTTGGGTGCCGCTGCCCATGACCACCACTCACGCGTGGATCTGGTGCATGCGGAACATACTTCCAATGCGTCTGAAACCACCGTCGATGTGGGCAGCCACGATCATTCACATCATGCGCATGGTGCGGACAGCGACGCATCCGTTGCAGCGCCCGGTGCGATCAACGTTACGCCCGAACAGCAGCAGCTCATCGGCGTGCGTGTGAGCGCGGTCGACCAGATGTCCGGCGCGCACGCGTTGCGTCTCTTCGGCCGTGTCGCTCCGGACGAAACGCGCGTATACAAAATGAATGCCGGCGTCGAAGGCGCGATTCGCGAGGTCTCGGCAGTCACAACGGGTAGTCAGGTCAAGAAAGACCAGTTGCTCGCCACGTTCGCCGCGCCGAGTGCTGCCTCGGTGATACATCTGTACATCGTCAATGCCAGTGGGGCGGCGCATGCGAAGAGCGCGGACGGCGCGGGAGGTTCGCAAGCGAACAGTCTCGCCGCTGCGAACATCCGCCAGCGCACCGACCAATTGCTTAGCCTCGGGATGTCCACGCAGCAACTGGAAGAGATTGCCCACAGCGGAGAATATCCGGAGAGCATCAAGATTCTGGCGCCGGCAAACGGATTCGTGCTCGCCCGCAATGTTTCGCCCGGGCAGACCTTCGACAAGGGCGCCGAGTTCTTTCGCATCGCCGATCTGAGCCGCGTATGGATCGTGGCTGATGTTTTCGAGCGCGATGCGCAGTATCTCCGTCCCGGCGTTCGTGCCGAAGTGTCGTTACCGAACCAGGGCATGAAGCTCGCGGCGAAGGTGGCGGAGGTACTGCCGCAGTTCGATGCCGCCTCGCGCACGCTGAAGGTTCGCTTCGAAGCAGAAAACCCGGGCTTTCGTCTGCGTCCGGACATGCTCGTCGATGTGGCCCTGAACATTACTCTGCCCGACGCGCTCAGCGTCCCGGCGGACGCGGTCGTGGATTCGGGGCTCAAGAAATCCGTATTCGTCGAGCGCAGTGCGGGCGTATTCGAGGCGCGTGAAGTGCAGGTCGGACGCCGCGCCGGCGACCGTGTCGAAATCGTCAAAGGACTCGCACCCGGCGAGCGCATCGTCGTTTCGGGCACCTTCCTGCTTGATTCAGAAACCCGCATGAAGCTCGCGGCCGTAAGCGCCCAGAGCGCTGCTCCCGCCGCGCACGCTGGCCATGCGGCAGAGTCCGCCGCTGGCGGCGACCCGCACGCGGGACACAGCCACCACGCGCACTAGACAGTCGTCCACCCCGGCCTGATCGACCCGTTCCCCGTCGGGTTGGCCGGGGTCGGACGCCTTTTCTCCTGCATCTGCTTATCCGACAATCGCCGCACGCGAGGGGGCGTGCTGCGCTGAAAGCGACGAAATGATCAACCGCATCATCGAGTATTCGGCGAACAACAGATTCATCGTGCTCCTGTTGACGGCGCTGGCGACCGCGTTCGGCTGGTGGTCGATGCAGCGCATGCCGCTCGACGCCATTCCGGATCTGAGTGACACGCAAGTGATCGTCTATTCGAGGTGGGACCGCAGTCCTGACATTCTCGAAGACCAGGTCACGTATCCGATCGTATCCGCGCTGGTCGGCGCGCCGCATGTCAAAGCGGTGCGTGGCTATTCCGATTTCGGTTACTCGTATGTCTACGTCGTGTTCGACGACGGCACGGATCTCTACTGGGCGCGAGCCCGCGTGATGGAGTACCTCTCGGGTGTTCTCTCGCGTCTACCGCAAGGCGTCAAGACGGAGCTCGGCCCCGATGCGACAGGCCTCGGCTGGATCTATCAGTATGCGCTGGTCGATGAGTCGGGGAAACACAGCCTCGCCGACATTCGCTCGTATCAGGATTGGTATCTGCGCTATTACCTGAAGGCCGTACCCGGCGTTGCCGATGTGGCGCCGCTCGGCGGCTACGTGCGCCAGTACCAGGTCAACGTCGACCCGAACCGCCTGCAGGCGTACGGGCTGCCGATCAGCAGAGTGGTCGACGTCGTGCGCGGCGGCAACGCCGAGGTCGGCGGACGCCTCATCGAGTTCGGCGGCACCGAATACATGGTGCGCGGTCGTGGTTATGCCCGTTCGCTCGCGGATCTCGAGAACATTGTCGTTGCCGGCGGCGAGAACGGTGCGCCCATCCGCATCAAGGACATCGGCCAGGTGGCCTTCGGGCCCGAATTGCGGCGCGGCGTGTCCGATCTGGATGGAACGGGCGAAGCGGTGTCCGGCATCGTGATCATGCGCCACGGGGAGAATGCGCTCCAGGTTATCGATCGAGTGAAGGCGAAACTCAGGGAGATCGAGCCGGGGCTGCCCGCTGGGGTCAAGGTCGTGCCGGTCTACGATCGGTCCGAACTGATCGTGCGTTCGATCGACAATCTGAAATCGACGCTGATCGAGATCATGGTTACCGTGGCGCTGGTGATCCTCGTCTTTCTGTGGCATCCGCCGAGCGCCGTGATCCCGCTCATCACTATTCCGATCGCCGTGCTGATTTCGTTCATCGGGCTGCGCATGCTCGGGATCAGCGCGAACATCATGTCGCTTGGCGGCATCGCCATTGCGGTGGGTGCCCTGGTCGATGCGGCGATCGTGATGGTCGAGCAGACGCACAAGAAACTCGAAGTGTGGCAGCGCAGCGGAAAGCCCGGTGACTATCGCAACGTGATCATCAGCGCGGTCGAAGAAGTGGGCCGACCGAGTTTCTTCGCATTGCTCGTGATGGCTGTTGCGTTCGTTCCAGTGCTGACGCTCGAAGCGCAGGAGGGCCGTCTCTTCCGGCCGCTCGCCTATACCTTGAGTCTCGCGTTGATCGTTGCGGCCGTGCTGGCGATCACGCTCGACCCGGCGCTGCGGCTCCTGTTTACGCGCATGAAGCCATTCGAGTTCAGGTCATCGTGGATGAACCGGGTCGCCAATGCCCTGGCTGTCGGACGTATTCACGCCGAAGAGCGTCATCCGGTGAGCAGGCTGCTCATCAGGCTGTATCAGCCGGTGGCAGCCTGGTCGTTGCAACGCAAGTACTGGGTCATCGGCGGCGCGCTTGCACTCGTCGCAGCGACCGTCCCCGTGTACCAGAAGCTCGGCTGGGAGTTCATGCCGCCGTTCGACGAGGGTTCCATTCTCTACATGCCGACGACCCTTCCCGGCATCTCCATCGGCGAGGCGCACAAGCTCACGCAGGTGACCGATCGCATCATCAAGGGCTTCCCCGAGGTGGAGCGCGTGTTCGGCAAGGCGGGCCGGGCCGAGACGCCGACTGACCCCGCGCCCTTGTCGATGCTGGAGACGGTCGTGACGCTCAAACCGACCAGCGAATGGCGCAAGGTGGATACATGGTATTCCGCATGGGCGCCCGAATGGGCGAAATCCGTATTCCGTCATGTGACGCCCGACCACATCTCCCGCGAAGCGCTGGTGAACGAGATGAACGCGGCGCTCGCGCTGCCCGGTGTGGCGAACGCCTGGACCATGCCGGTCAAAGGGCGCATCGACATGCTGACGACGGGCGTGCGCACGCCGGTGGGCCTCAAGATTTCCGGCGCCGATCTGGCGGCGATCGAAGCGCTCGGCACGCAGATCGAGTCGCTGTTGCCCGCCGTCCGCGGTACCCGCAGTGTGTTTGCCGAACGCGCGGGCACCGGCTACTTCCTTGACATCGAATGGAAGCGCGACGAGCTTGCGCGTCACGGACTCAGTATCGAAGAAGCGCAGGCGGCAGTGCAGAACGCGATCGGCGGTGAAAACGTCACGACGACGGTGCAGGGTCGCGAGCGCTATCCGGTCAACGTGCGCTACATGCGCGACTTCCGCTCCGACTTCGGCGCGCTCGAGCGCGTGCTCGTCGCCACACGAGGCGGCGAGCGGCAGATTCCGCTTGCCCAGCTCGCAACGTTAAAGACGGTGTCAGGTCCGGCAATGATCCGCAACGAGGACGGCCTCCTCACGGGCTACGTGTATGTCGATCTGGACGGGCGCGATCCAGGTGGTTACGTCGAAGAAGCGGCACGCCTGGTGCGGGAGAAAGTGACGCTGCCGGCAGGCTACGCCATCTCCTGGAGCGGCGAGTACGAATCGATCGAACGGGTGAAGCAGCGGTTGAGCCTGATCGTTCCCGTTACGCTCGCGCTGATTCTGTTACTGCTTTACCTCAACACCCGCTCGGTCACCAAGACAGCGATTGTCATGCTGGCAGTCCCGTTCTCGGCGGTCGGCGCAGTGTGGTTCGTATACCTGCTCGGCTACAACCTCAGTGTCGGTGTCTGGGTCGGCCTGATCGCGCTCCTGGGCGTAGACGCGGCGACAGGCGTTTTCATGCTGCTCTATCTGGATCTCGCGTACGAGGACGCGAAACGCGAGAACCGCCTCACCAGCCTCGCCGCGCTGCGCGAGACGATCCTGCAGGGCGCAGTGAAGCGCTTGCGCCCCAAGTTCATGACCGTAGCGACGCTCTTTCTCGGATTGGTGCCGATCATGTGGGCTGCCGGGACGGGCGCCGACCTCATGAAGCGTATCGCCGCTCCAATGATCGGCGGCATCTTCACATCGTTCGTGCTGGAGCTGCTGGTTTATCCCGCGCTCTACGAAACGTGGAAGTGGCACACCGAGGTGAAGCGACGCGTGGCGGTGTAAGGCCTGCGTCAGGGCGTCTGCGGTTTGCGCGCCGGATCGGACGCCGGTGGCGCATTGTCCGCTTTTGCGGCGGGCGTTTGTCCGGATACCTTTGCCTTCATACCGGGCGGCGGCGTCCTGGGATAACCCGCGGCATCGAGCGCTGCGTCCCACTCGGTGTCGAGATAGCCTTTAAGCTGTTTCGAGCCGACGAGCAGTACGGGAACGTCGAGGGAGCCGGTCAGTTTCTTCAGCGTGTCGGGTTCCCTCTGCACGTCGCGTTCCGTGTACGGGACGCCGCGCTTCTGCAGATGCGCCCGCGCCCGGTCACACGGCTCCCCGCAGTTGAAAACCCACAGCGTCACGGGAAATTTCGCCACCGCCTGCTGCACGGCGTACGGCAGCGTCGACGTCTCGATCGTGTTACCGCCGACGTTTCGCTGCTCCACGTTCTTTGCGTTCGGCGGCGGTGGCGTATCGCGCCATTCCACGTTGCCTTTCTCGTCCACCCAGCGGTAAAGCTGCGCACCCACGCTCGAGCCTGCGATGAGCGCGATTGCCAGGCCGACTGCGAGGATTGCATGAGGCTTCATCGTGAACGCCTGCGGGAAGTGCGCTCACTGTAACACCGGCGAGAAGCCGCGCAACACCCTGAAGGCGCCGAACGTGCTTACGCGCACAGATTCATTCCCAGCCCCCGCCATAGCGGCCGATGCGCTACGTCGTCTCCGTTTCCACCATTCCGCTATGACGCAGGAGCGCCTCGATTTTCGGCTCGCGGCCGCGGAACGCAACGAATGAATCGAGCGCCGGACGACTGCCGCCGACACCCAGCACTTCGTTCCAGAAATGCCGGCCGGTGTCCGGGTCCAGCACTCCATGCTCTTCGAACAGGCTGTAGGCGTCGGCGGAAAGCACTTCTGCCCACTTGTAGCTGTAATAGCCGGCCGCGTAGCCACCGGCGAAGATGTGCGAGAAGTTGTTCGGGAACCGGTTGTAAGGCGGCGGGAATACGACGGCGACCTGGTGACGAACCTCGTCGAGCAGTTGAAGCGGTGTCCTGGTACCGGCAGGATCGTAGTCGTAGTGCAGCCTGAGATCGAACAACGCGAACTCGAGTTGGCGCACCGTTTGAAGTCCGCTCTGGAAATTCTTCGCCGCGAGCATCTTGTCGAACAGCGCACGCGGTAGTGGCTCACCGGTGTCGGCGTGACGCGTCATCGGATGCACGACATCCCACTCCCAGCAGAAGTTCTCCATGAACTGGCTGGGCAGCTCGACCGCATCCCATTCCACGCCATTGATCCCGGAGACGCCGAGATAATCGACACGCGTGAGCAGATGGTGCAGGCCGTGGCCGAACTCGTGAAACAGTGTGATCACTTCGTCGTGGGTGAAGAGCGCCGGTTTGCCCGCGACAGGGCCGGAAAAGTTCGTGTTGAGGTATGCGACGGGCACCTGCACCGCGCCACCCTTGCGCCGACGCGTGATCGCTTCGTCCATCCACGCGCCGCCGCGCTTGCTCGGGCGCGCGTACAGGTCGACATAGAACTGACCGACGATGGTGCCGGCGCGATCGCGTATCTCATAGAAGCGCACGTCCGGATGCCACACCGGCGCGTCCGTCTGCCGGATCGTCAAGCCGTAGAGTGTCTCGACCAGTCGGAACATGCCGGGCAGCACTGTCGTTTCCGGGAAGTACCGTTTCACTTCCTGATCCGAGAATGCATAGCGCGCCACCCGCAGCTTTTCGGAAGCATAGGCGAGGTCCCATGCCTCGAGCTTTCCGAGACCGAGCTCGGCGCTCGCAAAATCGGAAACTTCCTTCAAGTCGCGCTCGGCATAGGGCTTCGCACGCGACGCAAGCTCGTTCAGGAAATAGAGAACGTGCTGCGGCGATTCCGCCATCTTCGGCGTAAGCGAATATTCAGCATAGTTCTTGAACTCGAGGAGCTGTGCGAGTTCCCTGCGCAGCATGAGAATTTCAGAAATGAGCGGCGTGTTGTTCCAGTCGGGATTGCCGAACTCGGACGCACGCGTCACGTATGCACGGTACATGAGCTCGCGCAACGGCCGATGATCGGCGTACTGAAGCACCGGGACATACGACGGGGCATGCAGCGTGAATTTCCAGCCTTCGCGGCCGTCTGTCTTCGCCGCTTCCCGTGCGGCGTCGAGCACATCCATCGGTATACCGGACACCTCGACAGGATCGGTTACAACGTGAGAGAACGCGTTGGTCGCATCGAGCAGGTTGTCGCTGAAGCGGGAGGAGATCTGCGAGAGGCGTTCGCGTATCGCCATGAAACGCGCCTTCTTGTCCTCGGACAGTTCGGCGCCGCCCAATCGGAAGTCGCGCAGCTCATTTTGGACGATGCGCTTCTGCGCGGTCGCGAGCGCTTCGAACTCGCCTGAAGCACGGAGCGCTTTGTACTTCCGGAACAAGCCCGGGTGCTGCGAGACCTCGCTGTAATACTGGGTGATCTTCGGCAGGTTCGCGTTGTATACCTCGCGCAGCTCGGGACTGTTCATTACTGCGTTGAGGTGTCCGACCTGACCCCATGCCCGCGACAGGCGCTCGTGTGTATCCTCCAGCGGCTGCACGAAATCCGACCAGTTTGGAGGCACGTCGGATGCTGCAAGCCGCGCGACCAGCGCGCGATTTTCCGCAAGCAGCGTATCGACGGCAGGCGTGACGAACTCGGTTTTGAAATCGCTGAAGCGCGGTAGACCGGAGAAATCGAGCAATGGATTCATATCGATGAGCAGGAAGTGAGGCGGATGGGAACAGCCACGCCGTCGCGACCGCGAGCAGCGCCAGACAGTAGAGAGCAAATATGAGACCGCCGAGGCGCACTTTCAAGTGCGCCGCAAAACAGAAGCTTGACGTTCAGCCGAGTTCGGCGATTCTGTGGTAGGCGCTGCAATCCGCCGAATCAGCGCGCGTTTGTCGCTAAGTCTCGCGCGTCTTGTCTTCGTAGACGATCTGACCGTCCACGATGGTATAGCACACGCGACCCTGGAGCTCGTAGCCCAGATACGGCGTGTTCTTGCCCTGGCTCTTGAGCGCCGAGCGACGGACTTCCCAGAAGCGGGTGGGATCGAACACACACACATCCGCGGCGGACCCGGCACACAGATGGCCGGCATCGATTCCGAGCACCCGTGCAGCATCGTTCGTTATTTTCGAAAGCGCCGCGCTGAGCGGTAACTCGCTTTCTCGCGCCCACTTCAGCGTGAGCGGCAGCAGGAGCTCCAGCGCTGTGACACCGGGCTCCGCTTCGCTGAACGGCAGTTGCTTTACGTCCTCGTCCACCGGCGTGTGATCGGAGCAGACCGCATCGATGGTGCCGTCCTTGAGCGCGCGGCGCAGGGCATCGCGGTCGCGCTCGCTTCTGAATGGCGGATTCACGCGACAGTTGGCGTCGAAATAGCCGATATCCATCTCCGAGAGATGCGCGTGGTGCACGCCGACATCGCACGTAATGCGCAAGCCGTCGAATTTCGCGCGACGAATCATGTCGACACCAGCGGCACTCGAAACGCGGCACAGATGGACCCTCGCGCCTGTTTCGCGCGCGAGCAGCAGAATGACCGCGAGTGCGACGGTCTCGGCTGCGACCGGCACCGCCGGTAACCCGAGGCGCGTCGCGATCTGACCATCATGGGCGACACCGTTTCGTGCGAGAGCGTAATCCTGCGGGCGCAGCCACACCGCGAAGTCGAAGGTCGAGGCGTATTGGAGCGCGAAGTAAAGAACCTGATGATCGGAGAGCGGTGCATCGGCCTGCGCAAATGCGACGCAACCGGAGTCACGTAATTCCGCCATCTCGGTGAGACGTTCGCCGCGCAGACCCTGTGTCAGCGCACCGACCGGATACACGCGCGCGCGATTCAGCGTTTTCGCGCGGAATTTGAGCATCTCGACGAGTCCCGGCTCGTCGAGCGGAGGATCGGTGTCGGGCGGGCAGGCGAGACTCGTTACGCCGCCCGCAATCGCGGCCTCCATTTCGGATTCGAGCGTCGCCATATACTCGAAGCCGGGCTCGCGCAAACGCGCCGAGAGATCGACGAGGCCCGGGCAGACGACGAGATTCGTCGCATCGATCGTGCGGTTCGCGCTATAGCCTCTGGGTGCCTCGCCGACCGCGACGATCTTGCCTGACGCGAGATACACGTCCTGAATGGCGTCGATTCCGTTCCCGGGATCGACCACGCGTCCGCCCTTGATGTGGATCTTCAACGTCAGTTGCCGCCGAGTATGCTCATGACTGCCATGCGAATCGCAATGCCGAACGTGACCTGCGGCAGGATGACCGATTGCCGTCCATCTGCGACGCTCGAATCGATTTCCACACCACGATTCATGGGTCCCGGATGCAGCACGATCGCATCCGGCTTCGCCAGCGCGAGTTTGTCTTCGGTCAGACCGTAGTACTTGTAGAACTCCTGCGCGGATGCGAGTAGCGCGCCCTGCATCCGCTCGTTCTGCAGGCGCAGCATCATCACGACATCGACGTCCTTCAGCCCCGTGCGCATGTCGTGATAGACATGCACACCGAGCTTCTCGACGTTGCTCGGCAGCAGCGTTTTCGGCCCGATCACACGGATCTCCGGACAGCCGAGCGTCGTGAGCGCGTGAATCTGCGAGCGCGCCACGCGCGAATGCAGAACGTCACCTACGATCGCTACGCGCAGGCTGGAAAAGTCTTCCTTGTAGTGCCTGATCGTGAACACGTCGAGCAGGCCCTGCGTCGGATGGGCGTGGCGTCCGTCGCCGGCGTTGATCACGTGAATCTCGGGTGCCACGTGTTGTGCGATGAGATAGGGCGCACCGCTCGCGGCATGGCGTACCACGAACATGTCCGCCTGCATCGCCGCCAGATTTGCGACCGTGTCGAGCACCGTCTCACCTTTGGTCGCCGAGGAGATATTGATCGCGAGGTTGAGCACGTCGGCCGACAGTCGCTTGGCGGCGATCTCGAAGGTCGTGCGCGTCCGCGTGGAAGGCTCGAAGAAGAGGTTGAACACCGTCTTCCCGCGCAGAAGCGGCACCTTCTTCACCTCGCGCTGGGTCACGCCGACGAACGACTTCGCGGTGTCGAGGATCTGCCACAGGATCCCGGCGGGCAGCCCCTCGAGCGTCAGCAGATGGTGCAGCTCGCCGTGTTTGTTCAGCTGCGGATTGGACGGATCGAGCCACATCGCCGTATCAGGTCTGGTCGTAGTAACTGAGGCTCAAGCGGCCGTCCGCCAGGCGCTTGAGCTCGATCGTTTCATCGCGCGTGATCTCGAGTGTCGCCCCTGTCCATTGCGCCGCGATCGGAAGCTCGCGTCCACCGCGGTCGATGAGCGCGGCCAGCCGGATGCTCGCCGGCCTGCCGTAGTCGAACAGTTCATTCATCGCGGCGCGGATGGTGCGCCCGGTGAACAGGACGTCGTCCACCAGCACGAGAGGCCGACCTTCGACGTCGAATGGAATAGCCGAGCGCTTGACGTCGCGATGCAATCCGATGAGCTCGTAGTCGTCGCGATAGAAGGAAACGTCGAGTGTGCCGAGCGGAACCGTGAGACCGAGCGCGGCATGAAGCCGCTCCGCGAGCCATACGCCGCCCGTGTAAATGCCGACGAGTCCGGTATCGGGACCGATGTCGGGCCGCATCTGCTCGGCGAGCCGCCCGAGAATGGCTTCTGCGTCCGGGAGCGGCTTACGCATGGCTCGTGCGCGGCATGGAGGGCGCCGATGACGGGAATTCGCGTTTGTAGGACGGCCGCGGCATCGTGAGTGGCCGGGAGACTACCACACTCCGTCCTGCGCACGCTGCGACTCGAACCATGCCGCGAGGATTTCGCCGGCCGCGGCGGCATCCAGTACGTCCCGGGCCTTTTTCCCACGCACGCCGCTTTCGGCAAGACGGCTCTGGGCGGCAACGGACGTGAGCCGTTCGTCGACGAGCGCCACCGGGAGCCGGAACCGCCCTTCGAGCCGATTCGCGAACCGCCGCGCGAGGCGGCTCACCTCGTGTTCGGTTCCGTCCGCATGCATCGGAAGCCCCACCAAGAGACGGCCCGGACGCCACTCATCGATGAGCGCCTGCGATGGCCCCGAAACGCGTCGCGATGTCTTCGGCTTCGATGACCGTGAGCGGATGGGCGATGCGCACCGTCGTGTCGCCGACAGCGACGCCGATGCGCTTCTCGCCGAAATCGAAAGCAAGGACGGTCGTCAGGCGTGACCCGCCGTGTCCGATAGACTTGCGAAATCGACGCCGAGCAGCGCCATCGCAGCGGGCAGGCGCTCTTCCGCCGGAACGTCGAAAATGATCTGAGGATTTGCCGAAACCGTCAGCCAGGCGTTCTGAGCAAGCTCGTGTTCGAGCTGCCCCGGCGCCCAGCCGGCGTAACCGAGCGTCACGAGCAACTGGCGCGGCCCCTCTCCGCGTGCGACCGCCTGCAGGATGTCTTTCGACGTGGTGAGGCCGATCTCGGCGCCGACTGCGAGCGTCGATTGCCAATCGCCACGCGGCACGTGCAGCACGAAGCCGCGATCGACCTGAACCGGTCCGCCGAAGTGAACCGGGATCGATTTGAACGTTTCGTTCTCCGGTGCAATGCTGACCTGCTCCAGCAGCGTGTGCAGATTCATGTCGATCGGTCGGTTGACCACGACACCCAAAGCGCCCTGATCGTTGTGCTCGCAGATGAACGTCAGCGACTTCGCGAAATGCGGATCGACCATGTTCGGCATGGCGATCAGGAAATGGTCCGTTAGATTGACCTTCTGCATGCGCGGAATTCTACTGCTTTAGGGACTCTTATTTGCGCCAGAAGGACGGCGTGAGTATTACGAGGACGGTCAAAAGCTCGAGGCGCCCGAGCAGCATCGTGACCGAACAGATCCAGGTCTGAAAATCGCTGAGTCTGGAGAAATTCGTGGCCGGACCGACCTCGTGCAGCCCCGGTCCGATGTTGTTGAGGGAGGCCACGCTGGCGGAGAACGCGGTCAGCACGTCGAGCCCGGTAAATGCGAGCAGCAGCGTGACGCCGACCAGCGTCGAAAGCCAGGCGAAGAAAAACGCAAGAACGGCGAATACCACCTGGTTCGGCACGACGCGATCGTTGATTTTGAGGGGATTGATCGCTTTTGGATGCGCCAGCTGGGTGAGCTCCCGGTACATCTGGCGCGACAGGATGATGGCGCGGATCATCTTGATTCCGCCCCCGGCCGACCCGGAGCACGCGACGAACGTCCCCAGGAACATGAGCCACAACGGTGCAAACACCGGCCATTTCGCGTAGTCGGCGGTCGCGTAGCCGGTATTCGTCGCGACCGAAACCGTGTTGAAGGCAGCATAGCGAAGTGACGTCACGAAATCGGGATAGACGCCTTTTGCCCACAGGAATGCGCTGATGCCGAGCACGCTCAGCACGAGTACGACGACGTAGTACGGCAATTCACTGTCGAAGCGCGTCACCCGCAGACTGCGCATCTGCCAGACGCGAAAGTGTGTCGCGAAATTGATGCCCGCAAGCGTCATGAATACGATCGCGACCACTTCGATCGGGAGCGAATCGAAGTAAGCGATGCTCGCGTCGTGCGAGGAAAAGCCGCCGAGCGAGAGCGTGGTGAAGCTGTGGATGAGCGCATCCAGCCAGTCCATGCCTGCGACCCAGTACGCGACGAAGCAGGCGCCAGTGAGCGCGAAATAGACCGTCCACAGGCCCTTGGCGGTCTGCGTCATGCGCGGTGTGAGCTGGTCATCCTTCATGGGCCCTGGGATTTCGGCTTTGCTGATCTGGCGTCCGCCGACGCCGATCATCGGCAGCACTGCCACGACCAGCACGATGACGCCCATGCCGCCCAGCCATTGCAGTTCCGCGCGCCAGATGTTGATGGACGCGGGGAGATTGTCGATACCGTCGAGGAGCGTGGCGCCCGTCGCAGTGAGCGCCGACATCGCCTCGAATACCGCGTCGGTGAACGACAGGCCGATCGCGAAGAAAAGCGGGATCGAGGCGAACAAGGCGCCGCCTGCCCACACCAGCACGATGAACAGGATGCCTTCGCGCAGGTGAAGCTCGCGGCGATGGCGGCGCGTGAGCAGCCACAGCAGGAACCCGACGAACGCGTTCAGCCCCATCGAAGCCATGAATACCGACGCGGTGCCGTCGTGCAGCGCGAGCGCGGTTGCGATAGGGAGCAGATGGGAAAGGCTCATCGCCATCGCGATGAGACCGAGCACCGGCAGGATCGGCGGCAGCCAGGCCATCCGGCTAGGGGAGCGCAACCAGACGAAGCATAGTCGAGTTTACCGTGCGCAACGGCTGCCGCACGCTTCTAAAGGAAGCTCACGTTCACCTGGAAGAGCTTCTCGACCTTCGGCACCATTCGCTTGTTCACGACGAACACGATTACGTGATCTTCGGGCTCGATGACGACGTCGTGGTGCGCCATGATGACCTTGTAGTCGTACGGCGAAGCGGCTTCCGGATTGGCTGCGATGTCGCGGGTCTCGCGCCGCACGATCGCGCCGACGGTCGCGCCTTTCGGCAGATCGAGCTCCTCGATGCGGCGGCCCACCACCTTCGACGACTTGGCGTCTCCATGCGCGACGAGCTCCAGCGCCTCCGCGACGCCACGCCGCAGCGAGTGCACCGCCACGCAGTCGCCGCGGCGCACGCGCGCGAGCAGCGTTCCGATCGTGGCCTGCGCCGGAGAGATGGCGATGTCGATCTGGCCGCTCTGCACCAGATTCACGTACGAGCTGCGGTTGATGAGCGCGATTACTTTGCGTGCGCCCATGCGCTTGGCGAGAAGCGAGCTCATGATGTTGTTCTCGTCGTCGTTCGTGAGCGCGCAGTAGACGTCCATCGTCGGCGATGTTCTCTTCCTGCAGCAGCTGCTCGTCCGATCACGTCGCCCGCGAGCACGAGCGTCTTGTCGAGATCGGCGGCGAGCCGCTGCGCAGTCGCCTTGTTGTACTCGATGAGCTTCACTTCGTAGCGATGCTCGATCTGCTTCGCGAGGCGCATTCCGATATTGCCGCCGCCACCCAGCATGACGCGCTTTACCGGTTTGTCCATGCGCCGCAGCTCGCGCATGACGCTGCGGATGTTGCGCGTATCCGCGATGAAGAAGACCTCGTCGCCCGCTTCGATGACCGTATTGCCTTCCGGCAGAATCGCGCTGTCCTGCCTGAATATCGCTGCCACGCGCGCGTCGATCTGCGGCATATGCGTGCGCAGATGCGAAATCGCGTGACCCACGAGCGGGCCCCCATGGAACGCCTTGACCGCCACCAGACTCACGCGCCCGCCCGCAAACTCCAGGACCTGCAGGGCCTCGGGAAACTCGAGCAGCTTTGCGATGTAGTCGGTCAGCACCTGCTCCGGGCAGATAGCCGAATCGACCGCGAAGTTCTGCGGCGAAAAGATTTCCGGATGCGACAGGTAGTCGCTCGAGCGAATGCGCGCGATCTTGGTCGGCACGTTGAACATGCTCGCGCCGAGCTTGCACGCGACCATATTGATCTCGTCGCTCTGCGTGACCGCGAGAATCATGTCGGCGTCGCGCGCGCCGGCCTGCTCCAGTATCGCCGGATGGGCGGCATTGCCGAGCACGGTTCGCAGGTCGAAGCGGTCCTGCAACGTCTTCAGCCGGTCGGTGTTGACGTCCACGACCGTGATGTCGTTCGCTTCCGAGACAAGACTTTCGGCGACGGACGAGCCCACCTGGCCCGCGCCAAGGATGACGATTCGCAAAGGATTGTTATTGCGCGGAAAGACGCGATTCTAGCAGCGTGTCCGCAGTACCAGATGACACGCGACAAACGAAAGGAGGCTACGGAGGGAAACCATCGGTTTCCTTCTGTTCCGCGGGGCGGCGAGGCCCGAGCCGCAGGCGAGCGCCGCCTCCTGCACGGCTCTCGCCAGCGCGCGGTCGAACGAAGCCATAATGCACCACCATGACTCGGACGCGATCCGGCCCCCGTTTGTACATCCCCGACGCGATCCCGGCGCACGGCGTTCTGGACACCAGCCTGGAACAGGCGCATCACATGATCCACGTGCTGCGGCTCGAGCCGGGCGACGCGGTTACGGTGTTCGACGGTCGCGGGATGGAGTACGACGCCACGATCGACCGTGTCACGCGCTCGCGCGTCAGCGTGAAAGTCGCGCCGGGGCGTATGGTGAGTCGGGAGTCGCCGCTTTCCGTTACGCTTGCGCAAGGGATATCGAGCGGCGAGCGTATGGATTACACGATACAGAAAGCCGTCGAGCTCGGCGCGCGCGAGCTGCAGCCGATCGCGACCGAGCGCAGTGTCGTGCGCCTTACCAGCGAGCGTGCGATCCGTCGTGTCGCGCATTGGCAGGCGATCGCCGCTGCCGCGTGCGAGCAGTGCGGCCGCAACGTGGTGCCCCGCGTACTGCCCGTCGCATCGCTTACGACGTGGCTTGCGTCATTGCCGCGGGAGACCCTGCGGCTGACGCTTTCGCCCGAAGGGCCGGTCGCGCTGCGGGAAGTGGTGCCCGCAGCGAACCGCGCGGTTCTCCTGGTCGGACCGGAAGGCGGTCTTTCCGCGCGCGAGCGCGACGATGCAAAGATCGCCGGCTTCACCGGGGTTCGCCTGGGCCCGCGCGTGCTGCGTACGGAAACCGCCGCGGTTGCCGCGCTCGCGGCCATGCAGGTGCTGTGGGGCGACTTCTGAGCTTTCCCTCACTGGCAATCTCAACTAATATCCGCGCCGTACTCGAAGCCAGGCGGGCCGCTCGCAAGCGTGGTACAGCAGGAGCACTCCATCTCGCAACCAGCAGATCCTGACGCGGCGGCCAATCGCCCGGCCGGCGCACCGCAGCCCGCGCCCCGGCGCCAGCGTCTGTCGAGCCAGGATCGCTTCATCGACTGGTTCCAGTCGGTTGCACCCTATATCCATGCGTTTCGCGGCAAGACGTTCGTGATCGCGTTCGGCGGCGATTTCGTCACCGAAAACCGCTTCTTCGATCTCACGTCCGACCTGAATCTGCTCGCGGCACTCGGCGTTCACCTCGTTCTCGTCCACGGCGCGCGCCCGCAGATCGAAGCAAAGCTGCAGGAACGACGGCACGCAAGCCGTTTTCATCGCGGCGTGCGCGTGACCGACGACATTGCGCTCGCGGCGGCGAAGGAGGCGAGTGGGCGACTGCGCGTGGAAATCGAGGCGCTGCTCTCGATGGGCCTGCCGAACTCGCCCATGGCAGGCGCGGACATTCGCGTTGCCAGCGGCAACTTCATCACGGCGAAGCCCCTCGGCGTGCTCGACGGTGTCGATTACATGCATTCCGGGGAAGTGCGCAAGGTGCACGCCGGCGGCGATCACGAAGCGGCTCGCGGACAGCGAGCTCGTGCTGCTTTCACCGCTCGGCTATTCGCCGACGGGCGAAGTTTTCAACCTCACGCTGGAGGACGTCGCGGCGTCCGCGGCGATCGCGCTCGCTGCCGAGAAGCTCATTTTCGTGATGGATACGCCGGGCGTGACGGGGCGGCGCGGCGAGCTCCTGCGCGAGCTCACGGTGAAACAGGCGAAGAGCCTGATCGCGCGCCGAACTGACGGGGAGTCGGATGTTGACGCGTACCTGCCGTGGGCGGTGCGCGCCTGCGAGCAGGGGGTGAAGCGCACGCACCTCATTTCCGGCCACGTGGACGACTCGCTGCTGCTCGAGCTCTTCACGCATAAAGGTGTCGGTACGCTGCTCACGCCCGACCCGATACAGGCGCTGCGTGTCGCGCGGCCGGACGACATCGGCGGCATCCTGCACTTGATCGAGCCGCTCGAAGCCGAGGGCATACTCGTCAAGCGCAATCGCGGACTTCTCGAAAGCGAGATCAATCGGTTCATCGTGCTCGAGCACGACGGCATCGTGATCGCGTGCGCCGCGCTCTATCCGTTTCCTGAAGAGCGTGCGGGCGAGCTGGCGGGTCTTGCCGTACATCCGGATTTCCGCAATCAGGGCGCGGGCGAACGTCTGGTCAAGGAAATCGAGGCGCGCGCCCGCCGCATGAAGCTGAAACGCCTGGTGGTGCTGACCACGCGGGCGGAGCACTGGTTCGTCGAGCGCGGTTTCATCGAAGCCGATATCGACGTCCTGCCGGGCCCCAAGCGGGCGCTTTACAACTATCAGAGGCGTTCGGTGGTACTGGTGAAGCGACTATGATCGAGGTGAGCGGCGGCCGCTGGGACAGCGTGTCCGCCGCGAAGTGACATTCGAGCGCCGGTTAGAACTCTCGTCCGATTGTGCGAGGGTCAGGGCTATGGAGTCGCTTCCTGCGTTATCATGTCCCCATGCCGCGTACAGTGAAATGCGTAAAGCTCGGGCGCGAGGCGGAGGGCCTGGATTTTCCGCCGTACCCGGGAGCGCTCGGGCGTCGCATCTACGAGAACGTCTCCAAAGAGGCGTGGAAACAGTGGCTCGAGCTCCAGAAGATGCTGGTGAACGAGAACCGCCTCAACCTCGCCGACAAGAAGGCTCGCGACTATCTCGCGCAGCAGATGGAGCGTCACTTTTTCGGCGAAGGCGCCGAGCGCGCGGCGGGCTACGTGCCACCCGCCAGCTGATCAGCGTGATGCGCGCTTAATCGTCTCGACTCCGCCCTCCGTTCCCAGCAGCAGAACGTCCGCGCCGCGGCGCGCAAAGAGTCCGTTCGTCACGACGCCCGGAATGTGGTTGATCGCGGATTCCAACTCCGCCGGTCGGAGGATCTCGAGGTTGTATACGTCGAGAATCACGTTACCGTTGTCGGTGACGAAGTTCGGGCGCCATTCCGGTTCGCCGCCCAGTTTGACCAGCTCCCGCGCGACATAGGAGCGCGCCATCGGGATGACTTCCACCGGCAGCGGAAAACGACCGAGAACGTCGACGAGCTTGCTCGCGTCCGCGATGCACACGAAGGTGCGGGACACGGCGGCCACGATCTTCTCGCGCGTGAGCGCGCCGCCGCCGCCCTTGATCATCGCGAGGTCGCGCGTGATCTCGTCCGCGCCATCGACGTATGCCTCGAGCTCGATCACCGTGTTGAGATCCACGACCTCGATGCCGAGCGCTTTCAGCCGCTGCGCGGTGGCTTCCGAGCTCGCGACGGCTGCGTCGAATTTGTGCTTCACACGGCCTAACTCGGCGATGAAGCAATTCGCCGTGGACCCGGTGCCTACACCCAGCACGCCGCCGAAGGGCACGTAAGCGAGAGCGGCCCGGGCAGCCGCCTGTTTGAGCTCGTCCTGTGTCATGGCCGCATCGTACGGTGCTTCGGTGCGCACGTAAACGATGCGGGCATCGGCGAGTGGCTGGAGGGCGCTCCCGGGTCGAGCATTTACCATCTACGATCGCCGGATTTGCTGTTACGCTTTGCGCCGCATGAAAAAACGCGACTATCTCGAGCGCATTCTGAACGCGCGCGTCTACGATGTAGCCGTCGAGACGCCGCTCGAAGTCGCACCCAATCTCACGCGCCGGCTCGGCAATACGGTGCTTCTCAAGCGCGAGGACGTGCAGCCCGTGTTCTCGTTCAAGCTGCGCGGCGCCTATAACAAGATGGCGCAGCTCAGCGCGGACAAGCTCGAGCGCGGCGTGATCACGGCTTCGGCCGGCAACCATGCTCAGGGCGTTGCTCTCGCGGCCCAGAGACTCGGGTGCAAGGCGACGATCGTCATGCCCGTGACGACGCCGCAGATCAAGGTCGATGCCGTGCGCGCGCGCGGGGCGACCGTGGTGCTGCACGGGGATTCGTACAGCGATGCATACGAGGAGGCGCGCAAGCTCGAGCAGTCGGAAGGGCTTACGTTCGTGCACCCATACGACGACCCGGACGTGATCGCGGGCCAGGGCACGATTGCGCTCGAAATCCTCCGCCGGCGCAGCGGACCGATCCACGCCATATTCGTTCCGATCGGCGGCGGCGGACTCATCGGCGGCATCGCTGCGTATGTGAAACGCCTGCGGCCCGAGATTCGCGTGATCGGAGTCGAGCCGGAGGACGCGGATGCGATGCATCGGTCGCTCGAGGCGGGTCGTCGCATCAGGCTCGACCAGGTGGGTCTTTTCGCCGATGGCGTTGCGGTCAAGCAGGTCGGCGTCGAGACCTTCCGTCTGTGTCGGGAGTTCGTGGACGAGGTGGTGCTCGCCGACACGGACGCCATGTGCGCGGCGATCAAGGACGTGTTCGAGGACACGCGGGCCATACTCGAGCCGGCCGGGGCCCTGGCAATTGCGGGCGCGAAGGTTTATGTCGCGCGCACGGGCATCAGGGACGAGACCCTCGTCGCGATTGCGTCGGGCGCGAACATGAACTTCGACCGCCTCCGTTTCGTCGCCGAGGAGGCGGAGCTGGGCGAGGCGCGTGAGGCAATCATCGCCGTTACGATTCCCGAGAAGCCGGGGAGCTTCAGGACCTTCTGCTCCCTGATCGGCCCGCGCAATATCACCGAGTTCAATTATCGCTATGCCGATCCGGCACAGGCGCAGGTGTTCGTGGGACTACAGGTGCGTGACAGGGCAGAGACCGAGAAGCTCGTGAATTCGATGCAGGCGAACGGTCTGCATGCGTTCGATTTCACGGACAACGAGCTCGCGAAGCTGCACGTCCGGCACCTCGTGGGCGGCCACGCGCCGGGTGTCGAAAACGAGATCCTGTACCGATTCGAGTTCCCGGAACGCCCCGGCGCGCTCATGAGCTTCCTGAACGCGATGAGTCGCGGCTGGAATATCAGTCTTTTCCATTACCGCAACCACGGCGCGGATTACGGGCGTGTCCTGGTTGGGATGCAAGTGCCGGCCGAGGACAAGAAAAAGTTCGACCTGTTCCTGGTGGAGCTCGGCTATCCCTATCGCGATGAAACGCGGAATCCCGCGTACCGCTTGTTCCTTGGCTGAGCAGCGACAGCGCGTAGCCGTGCAGGGAAGTCACGCGAGAGGCCATCCGCCTCGTCCGCCGAAATAGGCCCTTTTTAGGGCCATGCTCACGGCTTCCGCTCGGCCGCTTTTCTGATTTCATGATGCCGGGCGTCAGCCTGAGACGCGGTTCGCGCGTTTGAAGTCGTGTCACCTGGCGGCGACTGTACACGTTCAGAAATAACGTTAAAATTACAGCGAAATTCGATGTCTCAGCTTCTTCGTCCGTTTGTCTGGCTGCTGATCCTGGCGGCGGCCCTTTCCACCACCGCGGCGTTCGGCGCCGCGGATGACGATTTTCTCGCCGCGCGCGAAGCCTACCGCGCCGGTGACGCACGCAAACTCGACATCCACGCGCGCCGGCTGCAGGGCCATGTGCTCGAGCCGTATATCGTCTACTGGCAGATGCGCCTGCGGCTCGAGGACACCGCGCCCGCGGAAATCCGCCGCTTCATCGTCACATACGCCGATACGCTGCTGGCGAGCCGCATGTTGAACGAGTGGCTGCGGCAGCTCGGACGCAATGGCCAGTGGGACCTCTTCGATACCGAATACGCGCGCTATGCCGGCGAAGAACTGGACATCATCTGCTACGCCATTCAGTCGAAGGCCCGCAGCGGGGAGAGCGAAGCGTTGCAGCAGGCGAAGTCGCTGTGGCTGGTCCCCCGGGAACTGCCCGACAACTGCACTCCGTTGTTCAACGTGCTTGCCCAGGACGGGCGCCTCAGTCAGGACGACATCTGGACGCGCATCCGGGGCGCGCTCGAATCGGGCCAGGTCGGCAACGCGGTACGCGCCGGCCTCTACCTGCCAGCCGGGCAGCAACCCGATGCGCGTACGTTGACGCTGGTTTCGGGTAACCCGGCCGGATATCTCGAAAAGCAGCAGTTCGATTTGCGTACGCGAACCGGCCGCGAGACCGTGATGTTCGCGGTTTATCGACTGGCCCGCAGCTCGCCGCAGCAGGCGGGGGCGTACTGGGTGCGGATGGAAGAGCGTTTCACTGCCGAAGAGCGCGGCTACGTGTGGGGCCAGATTGCGCAGTTCTCCGCCATGCGCCACGAGCCCGAGGCGCTCGCATGGTTTGCGAAAGCCCGCGACCTGTCGGATCTGCAGCTTGCGTGGAAGGCGCGTGCGGCGCTGCGCCAGCTCAATTGGACCGAAGTGCAGGCCGCGATCGACGCGATGACCGACAAGGAACGCGAGATCGCGACGTGGCGGTACTGGAAGGCGAGGGCGCTGAAGGCCGAGGGCCGCGGTGAGGAAGCGGCAGGGCTCCTGAAATCGGTCGCCTCGGAGTACAGCTTCTACGGTCAGCTCGCGCTCGACGAGCTGGGCGAGGGTGTTTCCACCCCTGCGGTCGTGAAAACGACGCCTGCGGAGATCAAAGCGGTTGCGGATCACCCGGGGATCCGGCGCGCGCTCGCTCTCTTCGGGCTTGGACTGCGCGTCGAAGGTACCCGTGAATGGATCTGGACGATCCGCCAGTTCGATGACCGGCAGCTCCTTGCGGCTGCGGAAGTGGCACGGCGTCACGAGCTTTTCGACCGGACCATCAACACCGCGGATCGGACAATCAGCGTTCATGACTTCACGTTGCGGTACCTCGCACCCTACCGCGAGGTCCTGAAGGTGCGCGCGAACCGGCTTGCCCTCGACGAGGCATGGGTCTATGGCCTTATTCGCCAGGAAAGCCGGTTCATCGTCGATGCGCGCTCGCCTGTCGGCGCAAGCGGGCTCATGCAGCTCATGCCTTCGACGGCGAAATGGGTCGCCCGAAAAATGGGGATGAAGCGCATCGGTGACGTGACCGAGGTGGACACGAACATCAGCCTCGGAACGTACTACCTCAAGCATGTGCTGGACACGCTCGATGGGCAGCCGGTGCTCGCCTCCGCGGCCTACAACGCGGGCCCGGGTCGCGCACGCGCGTGGCGCCCCGACAATTCCGTCGAAGGCGCGATTTACGCCGAGACCATCCCCTTCAACGAGACGCGCGATTACGTGAAGAAGGTGATGTCGAACGCGAACTACTATGCGCACGTATTCAGCCAGCAGGTTCAGTCCCTCAGGCAGCGAATGGGTGTCATCACACCCCGCCAGCGCGGCGTAGAACCGTCTCTCGCGGATACCCCTTGAGCACGGCGTCTGGCCTCCGTGAAGCGCCGGGGGGTGCCGTGCGATACTAGGTACCGTCAGCTACCTGGAATCCCGCTCCCATGATCATCAACGACGTTTGCGTCCTCGGCGGCTCCGGTTTCGTCGGCGTCCATGTCTGCAATCAGCTCACCGGGCGCGGCTACCGCGTTACGGTGCCCGTGCGCGACCGCGAGCGTGCAAAGGCCGATCTCATCACGCTGCCGACGGTCGATGTCGTTCCGGCGGACATTCACGATCCCGAAACCCTGCGCCGGGAGATGCGCGGATGCGACGCCGTGATCAATCTCGTGGGTGTTCTTCACGACGGTCGCGGGAAGGCGAGCTTTCGTGAGGTACATGTCGAGCTTACGCGCAAGGTGGTGGAAGCATGTCGACGCAACGGCATCCGCCGGCTCGTGCACATGAGCGCGCTCAACGCGGGGCTGGGTGCGCCGAGCCAGTACCTGAAGTCGCGCGGCGAAGCCGAAGACATCGTGCGGCAGTCCGGCCTCGATTTCACGATCTTCCGGCCGTCGGTCATCTTCGGGCGTGAGGATCGTTTCCTGAATCTTTTCGCGCGTCTGCTCGCGTTGTTTCCGGTCCTTCCGCTCGGCAGCCCGAATGCGCGTTTCAAACCTGTTTACGTGGTCGATGTCGCGACGGCGTTCGCGGAAAGTCTGAAGCGTCTGGAGAGCTTCGGCCGCACCTACGACCTCGTCGGCACGAAGGTCTACACCTTGCGCGAGCTGGTGCGGTACGTGGGCGAGCTGACCGGCCATCGACGGCCGATTCTGCCTCTCGGCGACGGACTGTCGGGACTGCAGGCTTCGATCATCGGACTTCTGCCCGGAAAGCTCCTGACGCGCGACAATTACCTGTCGATGAAAGTCGACAGCGTATCGCAGCAGGCTTTCCCATTCGGGATTGCGCCCACGCCCCTCGAAGCCGTTGCGCCCGTATGGCTTGCGAACCGGACGCCACGTGCGCGTTATCAGATGTTGCGCGACCGCTCGCACGAGAACCGCGCGGTGTAGGGGGGTGGCGCTCGCCTTCGGCTCGGGCCTCGTCACCCTGCGGAACAGAAGGAAACCGATGGTTTCCCTCCGTGACCTCCTTTCCTTTCGTCGCGCGGACACGCTGCCACCAAACGAGTGCCGCGCTTCATTGACCGCTCACACCTTTAGATGAAGGTTTACGAAGTCGGCGGCGCCGTGCGCGACGAACTGCTCGGTCTGCCGGTCAAGGACCGTGATTACGTGGTCGTCGGTGCGACGCCGGAAGAGCTGATCGACCTCGGCTACCGGCCCGTGGGCAGGGATTTCCCCGTCTTCCTCCACCCCGACACGCACGAGGAGTACGCGCTTGCCCGCACGGAACGCAAAACTGCGCGCGGCTATCACGGCTTCGAATTCCATGCGTCTCCCGACGTCACGCTGGAGCAGGACCTCGAGCGTCGCGATCTGACGATCAATGCGATCGCACGCGATGAAGACGGCTTGGTCATCGATCCGTTCAACGGCACGGAAGACCTGTCGGCCGGGATCCTGCGGCATGTGAGTCCTGCGTTTGCCGAGGACCCGGTGAGAATTCTGCGCGTCGCCCGCTTCGTTGCGCGGTTCGGCTTCGACATCGCGCCGGAAACGGCTGCGCTCATGCGCGAAATGGTGCGGGAAGGCGAGGCCGATGCGCTCGTGCCCGAGCGTGTATGGCAGGAGCTCGCGCGCGGACTCATGGAGCGCTCTCCGTCGGCGATGATCGAAGTTCTTCACGAGTGTGGTGCGCTCGATCGTGTCGCGCCGGAAATCGCGGTGCTGTTCGAGGAGCCGCCGCGCGCGCAGGCGGCACTCGCGGCACTCGACGCGGCTGCTGAGTTGGACGCGCCGCTGGAGATTCGTTTCGCGGCCCTGGTCCGCATGCTCGATCCGTATGCGGTCGACAGGCTCGCAGAGCGGCTCAAGCTGCCAACGGCGGTGCGCGATCTCGCCCTGCTTGCGGCACGGCATGCCAATACGATCGTCGATGCTGAGGATCTTCCTGCCGAGCTGATACTGGAGCTTTTCAACGCGACGGATGTCTGGCGTCGCCCTGAACGTTTCGAGCAGTTGCTGCAGGCGGCCGTCGCCGGCGAACCGGACACCGATACATCGATACAGCGCCTGCGGCACGCGTATGAGGCGGCGACCCGGGTCGATGCGGGTGCTGTCGCGAAGGACACCCGCAAGGGCGAGGCGATCCGCGAGCGCGTGAACGCGGCACGGCTCGACGCAATCCGCAAGATGGATCGCCCTGCCGCTCAGTGACCCGTTACTCCGGTCACTCGTCACCGGTCGCTCGTCAGCGATTCAAAGCGTATGCGTCCGGTCGCCCTGCGCGAAGCCTGTAAGCGGAATCGAAACGCCCTTTGCCAACGCGAGCACCTTGAAGCGCTCGCCCATCTGAGCGGGGGACAGCAGCTTCTGTGCTTGTCCGGCAACCGGCGCGTAGCTGCGCAAGTCTGCCGAATCGAACTCGGCGAGCATGTCGGTGATGCCGCAATTGATCAGGAACGCCGCCTGGGTGGTATAGCCGAGCACTTCCATTCCACCTTCGAGCGCGGCATCGGCGGTGGCGGTGAAATCCACATGTGATGTGATGTCCTGCAGGCCGACCAGCGTGAACGGATCCTCGTGCGCATGGTGCCGGTAATGGCACATAAGCGTGCCGCGTGAGCGCTGGGCGTGATAGTAGTCGGCTGCCGTGTATCCGTAATCGACGAAAAAGACGACGCCCCGCTCGATCGCGTTCGCAAGCGTTCTCGTGAACGCGCGTGCTCGCAGGTTGATCTCGGTTTCGTAGCCATCGGGCAGATGGAGCGATTGCGCGACCGTCAGCAACTCACCATCGGCAGGGCGGTATCGTGGCTCGAAGCTGCCACCGTCGTCAGTCACGGTGACGCCGAGCTCTTCGATCGTCCCGTTCGCAGCGCGCACCACGCGGGTCGGAATCGCATCCAGCACTTCGTTCGCGATCACGAGCGCGCGAGTATGCGCGGACAAGCAATCGATCCATTCGACACGGTCTGCGAGATCCGGCACGGCCGCTGCGATGTGCGAGCGCTGCCGTTCCTTCAGTTCCGCGCTTACTTCGAGTATCAGGTAACGGTCAGGCTCATCCTGCGAACGGGCCAGTTCGCCCAGGACCTGCGCAGCCAGCGCGCCGCTGCCGCCGCCGATCTCGAGTATTTCAGTGAACCCGTGCTCCGCAACTTCCCGCAGCTGTCGCGCGACGCATCGCCCGAAAAGCGGCGACACCTCGGGTGCAGTAACGAAGTCGCCTGCCGGCCCGAGTTTCGTGCTGCCGGCGCTGTAATAGCCGAGGCCTGGCGCATACAGCGCAAGGTCCATGAAACGTTCGAATGCCAGCCATCCGCCGCATGCCGTGATCTCCGCACGAATCCTCGCCGACAGCGCTTCGCTCAGCGCTTGCGCTGCGGGCGGCGGGGGCGGGAGGCTGTCGGAGGCAGGATGCATAGCGCTGCGGCGGGATCACTCGGTTAGCAGCGTGTCCGGCTTGCGATCGGACACACGGCGAGGAGAACGCGGTGACTGGAAACCCTGTGTTTCTTTTGTAGGCCAGGGGTGGCAAGGCTCGAAGGCGGGCGCTACCCCTGGGCTAGAATAAACAATATCCTGCGCGCGTAGTCCAGCCTGGTCCGCCCTTCTTACCCAAGCAATGAGCGCTCCACTCGAAGGCAAAGTCGTTTTGATCACCGGCGGTGCGCGCAGGATCGGTGCCGCGGTGGCTCGTCACCTTCACGGGGAAGGCGCGAACCTCGTCGTGCATTATCGATCGTCCACCGCGGAAGCGCGGCAGCTCAAGCGCGAGCTCGGGGACGCGCGCCCCGACTCGGTCACGCTCGTCCAGGGCGATCTGCTGAAGCCGGGACATCTTGCCGGTCTCGTCAAGGATGCGGTGAAGGCATACGGGAGACTCGACGCGCTGGTGAACAATGCTTCGAGCTTTTACGCGACGCCATTGGGAGAGATCGACGAAAACGCCTGGGACGATCTGATCGGGACCAATCTCAAGGCGCCGCTTTTTCTCTCGCAGGCGGCGGCACGGGAGCTGAAGAAAACGCATGGCGCGATCGTCAACATCATCGACATCCATGCGGAATTTCCGATGAAGGACTATGTCGTCTATAACGTGGCAAAAAGCGGTCTCGTCGCGCTGACGCGTTCGCTTGCGCGCGAGCTGGGACCTGAAGTGCGCGTGAACGGGATCGCGCCGGGCACGATCGTCTGGCCCGAAGACGACACCTGGAAGGACGATCTCGCGCGCCAGCGCATCGTGAAGCAAACCGCGCTCAAGCGGATCGGCGAGCCCGAGGACATCGCGAAAGCGGTGGCTTTCCTGGTTTCAGGTGCCCCCTACGTGACGGGGCAGGTTCTCGCCGTGGATGGCGGCCGCAGCGTCATGCTGGGCTGACGGTGGCGCCTCGGGCCCTTGAGTCATGCGATGGACCCGCCGGCCCCGCACAAACAAAGGTATCCGTTATGATCGAAACAGCCAAAGAAATCAGAAAGCCGAAGCAAGTCTACGAGTCGAACAAGCTCGCGAAGCGTCTTCGGCGCTTGGTGGGCCAGGCGATCGGCGACTACGACATGATCCGCGCAGGCGACAAGGTCATGGTCTGCCTTTCGGGCGGCAAGGACAGCTATGCTCTGCTCGACGTGCTGTTGCACTTGAAAGAGCACGCGCCGATTGGGTTCGACGTCGTCGCCGTCAACCTCGATCAGAAGCAGCCGGGTTTTCCTGCGCACGTGCTGCCGGAGTACCTGCGTTCGCGCGGCGTCCCGTACCGGATCGTCGAGCAGGATACCTACAGCGTCGTCAAACGCGTCATTCCGGAGGGTAGGACCATGTGTTCGCTCTGCTCGCGGCTGCGGCGGGGCGTGCTCTATCGTGTCGCCGGTGAGATGGGCGCGACCCGCATAGCCCTGGGGCACCACCGGGATGACATTCTGGAAACGTTCTTCCTGAATCTGTTCCACGGCGGCAAGCTGAAGGCGATGCCTCCGAAACTGCTGTCCGATGACGGTCGGCACATCGTCATCCGTCCGCTCGCCTATTGCGAAGAGGCCGATCTGGCTGCGTATGCTGAACTGCGCCAGTTCCCGATCATTCCGTGCACGCTGTGCGGCTCGCAGGAAAACCTGCAGCGCAAGCAACTGAAGGCGTTACTGGCCTCGTGGGAAAAGGCGCACCCCGGCCGCGTCGAAACGATTTTCCGCAGCTTGCAAAACGTCAGCGGCTCGCACCTTCTCGACGCGAGGCTGTTCGATTTTGCCGGACTTTCGCCTCACGTTCAGAGTGATGTGGAACACGTAACGGATTGATGCGCCAGTATTGTTAATGTGAGCGGGCGCTCACGTCATCGCTTGCTTGTGGTATTCGGACGCCACCCGCACACTGTCTCACCCGTCTCTTTCTGGTCGATGGTAAGCGCGCTTTGTCAAACTCAGATTGACATGCTACGCTTGCCACCATGAATTGCGCTGAACGCCTCGTCGCGCTCTTCGGCAGCCAGGCCGAGGTCGCGCGCCGCTTCCGTCTCGACCGTGCGGTGGTCAACAACTGGGTGAAGTCCGGCTATGTGCCGGCCCGGTGGGCGGTCGAGGTCGAGCGCGTGACTGCCGGTGAAATCGCCGCCGTAGAGATCCTCAACGAGGCTCACGTGCGCAAACCGGTGCGTGTGAAATCCCGCCCCGAAGGCGAAAACCTCTTCGGATCGGCTCTCCCAGGGAACGACGTCATGAACGAGTACATGCCTTCCAAACGGATCAGCTCCTTCCATCCTCCGCAGCGCACGTTGATGGGCCCGGGTCCGACCGAGATCCATCCGCGGGTGCTCACCACCATGAGCCAGCCGGCCATCGGTTATCTCGATCCGATCTTCGTCGACATGATGGAGGAGTTGAAGTCGCTGCTCCGTTATACGTATCAGACGAAGAACGCGCTCACGTTCCCGGTCTCCGGGCCCGGCTCGGTAGGCATGGAGTATTGCTTCGTCAACATGGTCGCGCCGGGGGACAAGGTCATCGTCTGCCGAAACGGCGTATTCGGCGGGCGCATGATCGAAAACGTCGAGCGCTGCGGCGGTACGCCCGTGGTCGTAGAGGCGGAGTGGGGGGAGCCGATCGATCCGCAAAAACTCGACGACTCGTTGAAAGCGAATTCGGATACCAAGGTGGTCGCTTTCGTTCACGCGGAGACCTCGACCGGCGTGCTGTCGGACGCGAAGACGCTGATCGAAGTGGCGCACAAGCATGGCGCGCTCACCATCATGGATGCCGTCACTTCGCTTGGCGGTTCGCCCGTGCTGGTCGACGAGTGGAGCGTCGATGCGGTGTATTCAGCCAGCCAGAAGTGTCTTTCCTGCACGCCGGGCCTGTCGCCTGTGTCGCTCAATGAGCGCGTGGTCGAATACGTGAAGGCTCGCAAGGACAAGATCCACTCGTGGTTCATGGACATGAACCTGCTGCTCGGGTATTGGGGCGCGACCAATCGCACCTACCACCACACGGCTCCGACGAACGCGCTGTTCGCGCTGCATGAGGCGCTGCTGCTGATTCGCGAAGAAGGGGTCGAGAACTGCTGGGCGCGCCATCAGCGGCATCACATTGCACTGAAGGCGGGCCTCGAAGCCATGGGCCTGAAGTTCCTCGTGAAGGAGCAGCATCAGATTCCGCAGATGAACGCGGTGATGTGTCCGGAGGGCGTGAACGAAGCGGAAGTTCGCAAGACGCTGCTCAACGAGTTCGGCCTCGAAATCGGCGCCGGCCTCGGCCCGCTTGCCGGAAAGATCTGGCGCTTCGGTCTGATGGGTTATTCATGCCGGCCCGACAACGTGATGCTCTGCCTGTCGGCCCTCGGTTCGGTGCTCGACGACATGGGTTATCCCGTGCACGTCGGCGATGCGGAAGCGGCCGCTCATGCTGCCTACGCTGCGATGCACGCCAAAGCCGCGCAGGCCAAGAAGAAAGTTCCGCACAAGGCCGCGGCCTAGTGGATCGCATACCCTGCTTGCTGTGATTTCCACGCCTTGGTATCTGCGCCGGATATTCCTGCCGCTGGCCGAATAGGTGTGACTACGCTCTTGTCCCGGCGCGATTTGCGTTTGATAGTCACCCGCGCGCGTTAGACAGTACTCGAACCCCGGCTCATGCCACGCGCCCTTACAAGCCCAGACGTTGCCAAATCGTCGAGGTGAGCCCTGCCTGGTTCAGCGTGTAGAAGTGCAGACCGGGCGCGCCGTTCTGCAGCAGCCGGTCGCATAGATCGGTGACGACGTCGAGCCCGAAAGCGCGTATCGAAGCAGTATCGTCTCCATAGGCTTCCAGCTTCCTGCGGATCCAGCGCGGAATCTCCGCACCGCACGCGTCGGAGAAGCGTGCCAGTTGCGAGAAACGGCCGATCGGCATGATTCCGGGCACGACCGGGACATCGAGCTTCATCGCCTCGCACTCGTCGACGAAATGGAAGTAGGCGTCCGCGTTGAAGAAGTACTGCGTAATGGCGGAATCGGCCCCCGCCTCGACCTTGCGCCTGAACGCCTGCAGATCGTCCTGCGCGCTTCTCGCCTGCGGGTGATATTCGGGGTAGGCCGCGACTTCGATGAAAAAGTGCGCCCCGAACTCCTGGCGTATGAACTCGACGAGCTGGTTTGCGTACTGAAACTCGCCCGTAGCCGCGGTGCCCGACGGGAGATCGCCGCGCAACGCCACGAGATGCTTTATCCCGTGACTCTTGTACTCTTCGAGGATGGCGCGAACGCTCGTGCGTGATGAACCGATGCACGAAATATGCGGCGCCGCCGAATGGCCGGCCTTGCATAGATCCAGAACGGCGTTGAGCGTGCGTTCGCGCGTCGAGCCCCCTGCACCGTACGTCACCGAGAAGAACTCGGGTCTGAGCTGTGCGAGCTGCTTCGCTGTTTGCGCGAGCTTCTCCGCGCCCTCGGGCGTGTTCGGTGGAAAGAACTCGAAACTGAAACAGCGACGGTGTGTTTTCTGTGATTCCAATGGGCCCCTCACCCTGACCCTCTCCCCGAGCACGGGACGAGGGAAAGATCATGACCTCCAGCGAAGTGATCGAGGGGGCGCGCAGTTGCGAACTGAACGCACTCGTTTGCCCCACCCAAACTCAACCCGGAGGGGGAGGTTACGGAGGGAGGATCCTGCCTGGTTCCCCCTCTGTTCGTACTCCGCTACCTGGCCCCACCCACCTGATCAATAACGGTAGTGATCAGGTTTGTAGGGACCATTCTGGTCTACGCCCAGATAATGCGCCTGCGCCTCGGTCATCCGCGTGAGCTGCGCGCCGAGTTTTTTCAGATGCAGGCTCGCCACTTTCTCGTCGAGCTGCTTCGGCAGCACGTAGACCTTCTTTTCATAATCGCTGTTGTTGCCGTAGAGCTCCACCTGCGCGAGGACCTGATTGGTGAACGAGCTCGACATGACGAAGCTGGGGTGGCCGGTCGCACAGCCGAGGTTTACCAGCCGGCCTTCGGCCAGAACGATCAGCCGCTTGCCGCTGGGGAAGACGATGTGATCGACCTGCGGCTTGATGTTCTCCCACTTGTATTGCTTGAGGCTTGCGATATCGATCTCGGAGTCGAAGTGCCCGATATTGCAGACGATCGCGTTGTGCTTCATCCGCACCATGTGGTCGTGGGTGATAACGTTGATGTTGCCCGTCGCGGTTACGAATATGTCGCCCTTGTCCGCGGCCTCGTCCATCGTGACCACGCGGAATCCCTCCATCGCCGCCTGCAACGCGCAGATCGGATCGATTTCCGTGACCCAGACAGATGCGCCGAGCCCGCGCAGCGACTGCGCGCACCCTTTGCCGACGTCGCCGTAGCCGGCGATAACGGCGATCTTGCCCGCGATCATGACGTCGGTCGCGCGCTTGATGCCGTCCACGAGCGATTCGCGGCAGCCGTAGAGATTGTCGAACTTGGACTTCGTCACCGAGTCGTTCACGTTGATGGCCGGGAATGGCAAGCGCCCTTCCTTCTCCATCTGGTAGAGCCTGTGCACGCCGGTCGTCGTTTCCTCCGTGACGCCTTTGATGGCCGCAAGCGCCTTGCTGTACCAACCCGGCCTCGAATCGAGCCGCTTGCGAATCGCTGCGAAGAGCGCTTTTTCTTCTTCGTTGGTGGGCTTCGATACGACTGAGGGATCCTTCTCGGCCTGCGCGCCGAGGTATGTGAGCAGCGTCGCATCACCGCCGTCGTCGAGAATCATGTTTGGCGTGCCGCCGTCATGCCAATCGAAGATGCGGTGCGTGAACTCCCAATACTCGTCCAGGCTTTCGCCTTTGAAGGCGAACACGGGAATACCCGCGGCTGCAATGGCCGCAGCAGCGTGATCCTGCGTCGAGAAGATGTTGCACGAGGCCCAGCGAACTTCCGCCCCGAGCGCGACCAGCGTTTCGATCAGCACCGCCGTCTGAATGGTCATGTGCAGCGAGCCGGCGACGCGGGCGCCTTTCAGAGGCTGCTTACCTTTGTATTCCTCGCGGAGGGCCATCAGGCCCGGCATCTCGGTTTCGGCGATCGAGATTTCCTTCCGTCCGAAGTCGGCCTGCTTGATGTCGGCAACGTAGTAATCGCCTTGTGTGCTTTGCAAAACGGCGCTCATGTCTGTGACTCCTTCGCTTCTGGCGCAACGGCGCGCGCGAGCCGCAATGGCTCTATCGATAATTAACCGCTGTGATTGGCCGGCTGAAGCTCACCCGTGCAGGCTAAACACGCGGTGAGCGCCGTTATGGCGATGCAGCCTCGAGGCTGCACCGGTTCCCGAGCCTGGCGGACGCGCTGGCGCCCGTTGCAACGCTCCTCAGGAGAGGCGGGATTCTACACCAGGTGCAACCTCTGGAGATTTCAAGGCGGCAGAAATGCCAAGCGGCAGCACGAAGGCTGCCGCTGGCCGACTTCCACTTCGAACGAGTCAGATCAGAGCTTTGCGTCTTCCCTGAGCGCCGAGACCTTATCGGTGTACTCCCAGGAGAATTCCGGCTCGTCGCGGCCGAAATGTCCGTACGCCGCAGTCTTGCCGTAGATGGGACGCAGCAGGTTGAGCGAATGAATGATGCCTTTCGGACGCAGATCGAAGTGCTTTTCGACCAGTGTCGCGATCTTCTCGTCCGGGATCTTTCCGGTTCCGAACGTTTCCACGAGCACGCTGACCGGCCGCGCAATACCGATTGCGTAGGCGACCTGCACTTCGCATTTCCTGGCGAGGCCCGCCGCCACGATATTCTTCGCAACGTAGCGGGCAGCATACGCTGCAGAACGGTCCACCTTCGACGGGTCCTTGCCCGAGAACGCCCCACCGCCATGGCGTGAATAACCGCCATAGCTGTCGACGATGATCTTGCGTCCGGTGAGGCCCGTATCGCCGAGCGGACCACCGATCACGAAGCGGCCGGTCGGATTGATCAGGAACTTCGTTTCCTTGCTGCAGAGCTCTTTCGGCAGCACCGGCTTCACGATCTCTTCGATCACCGCTTCGGTCAGCGGCTCGTGCGAGATGTCTTCGCGGTGCTGAGTGGAGATGACGACGGTGTCGATGTGGTGCGGTTTGCCGTCGATGTAGCGCACGGAAACCTGTGATTTCGCGTCCGGACGCAGCCACGGCAGACGTCCGTCGCGTCGCAGCTCTGCCTGCCGTTCCATGAGGCGATGCGCATAGTAGATCGGCACCGGCATCAGTTGCGGCGTTTCGTCGCAGGCAAAACCGTACATGAGTCCCTGATCGCCCGCGCCCTGTTCGAGATCGAGACCGCTGCCCTCGTCCACGCCCTGCTTGATGTCCTGAGACTGCTTATCGAAAGCGGTCAGCACCGCACACGAGCGGTAGTCGAAGCCGATGGATGAATCGTCGTAGCCGATGCGCTTGATCACGTCGCGCGCAAGCTCGTTGTAGTTCACGTTGCAGTTCGTCGTGATCTGACCGGCCATGACGACGAGTCCCGTCGCGACGAGCGTCTCTGCCGCGACGCGTCCATGCTTGTCCTGCGCGAGCACGGCGTCGAGCACCGCGTCGGAGATCGCGTCTGCCACTTTGTCAGGATGTCCTTCGGAGACCGATTCCGAGGTGAACAGAAAGTTGCTCATCGATCGTGCTTCTTCAAGGAATTGAAAGGGCGGATAGAATATCAGAAATTCCAGTTGGCCCTTCCGCCCCGCTCCGGTGCGCGTGCATATCTGCACAGGCGAGCGATCGAGGAAAAATGACCCGTGTAGCGCTTGCAGTCATGTGGCTGTTGCATTATCTGCCGCTTGCGCTGCTGACGCCCATCGGCCGGGCGCTCGGCCTCGTCGGATATGCACTCGCCCGTGAGCGCCGCCGCGTCGGACTCACGAACGTGGCACTATGCTTTCCCGCGCTTTCGGATGCCGAACGCCGTCGCCTCGTGCGACGTCACTTTCAGGTGTTCGCACGCGCCATCCTCGAGCGCGGCATCCTGTGGTGGGGTTCGAAGGAACGCATTCTGCGCATCGTGCAGATCGAGGGCCTGGAACATTGGCAGGCTCACGCGGGGTCGCCCGTCATCTGGCTCGTGCCGCACTTCGTCGGCCTCGACATGGCCGGCAGCCGCCTTGCGGCTGAGTGGCGGGCCGCTTCCATGTATAGCCGACAGAAAAATGCAGCACTGGACGCCCTGCTCTATCACGGGCGTACTCGCTTCGTCATGCCGCGGCTTGTCTCGCGTCAGGACGGCATCCGCTCCGTCGTACGCGTCATTCGTGAAGGCCTTCCGTTTTATTATCTGCCCGACATGGATTTCGGCCCGCGCGACTCGGTGTTCGTGCCGTTCTTCGGCGTGCCGGCGGCAACCATCACAGGTTTGGCACGGGTTGCCCGCGTTACTGGCGCGGTCGTCGTGCCGTTGGTGACCCGCCAATTGCCGGGGGGACAAGGTTATGTCATACGCTTCTACCCGGCGTGGACGAATTTTCCGACCGGCGACGACGAGTCCGATGCGCGGCGCATGAACGCGTTCATCGAGGAACGCGTGCTCGAGATGCCCGAGCAGTACCATTGGCTGCACAAGCGCTTCAAGACGCGGCCGCCCGGTGCGAAACCCGTGTACGAATCGTTTGGCGCTGAAGCAGGCACGGAGCAGAATGCATTCGAGAATCTTTGAGCGCCTTGCGCTTTGGTGGTCTTCGGAAGCATGACTGTGCTTAGAGCAGGCGTAATCGGTGTAGGGTCCCTCGGCCGCTGGCACGTGCAGAAATATGCTGCTGCTGCGGACGTCGAGCTTGTCGGCGTAGCCGACGTGGATCAGGAACGCGCCCGTGCCATCGCTGCCCAGTACGGGTGCCGCGCGACGACGTCCATCTTCGAGTTGCTGCCGGACGTCGATGTCATATCGGTCGTGGTGCCCACGGAAGCGCATAGCGTCGTCGCAACCGCCTGCCTGGAAGCCGGCGTGCACACACTCGTGGAAAAGCCGATCACGCGCACGCTGGAAGAGGCGGATGCGCTGATCGCACTCGCTGAACGCCGGAACCTGACGCTTGCCGTCGGACATCTCGAGCGTTTCAACCCGGCTTTCATGGAACTTTGCGGCATGGTGGACCGGCCTTTCTTCATGGAGGCGGAACGCCTCGGCGGTTTCAAGGGTCGCGGAACCGACGTCGACGTCGTGCTCGATCTCATGATCCACGACATCGACCTCATGCTCGCGATGATGCCGTCGCCCGTCGTGTCCGTCTCGGCGTGCGGCTTTCACGTCCTGACCGACCTCGTGGATATCGCGAACGCGCGCTTCGAGTTCGAAGACGGCGCGGTCGCCGACCTCTCGGCGAGTCGCGTGAGCCGCGCACCGGTGCGCAAGCTGCGGGTGTTCGGAACGAACTTCTACGGTTCGGCCGACCTGCAGGCGCCGGAGTTGCGTGTGGAGCGGCGACCCGAAAGCGGGCAGCAGCCCGGCGCGGCACGCAAGTACGCTGCCGCGGACGCATTACGCACCGAGATCGAGATGTTCCTCGACGCGGTCCGTGGTAATGACGCGCGGATTGTCGACGGCGCCGCCGGACGGGCGGCGCTTGCGCTCGCCTTACAGGTGAACGAAGGTATCCGTGAACGGCTTTCGCGACTCTCCGAACATCGCAGCCTCAAGCCGTGACTGTCCTCATCGAAACCCTGCGTAGCGAAGACGTCGAAGCGCTGTGCCGTCTCGCGCGAGAGACATGGCTTCAGCACTACCCGCCGATCATCGGCCTGGCGCAAACGGAATACATGCTGCGGCAGCGTTACGAGCCGGCCGTCATTCGCGCCGAGCTTGCGAGCGGAACCAGCTGGTGGGATGTGCTGCGCGACGATGGCGTCCTGCGCGCGTTCGCGGCGTCTTTCGAATCCGAGTCCTCCGATGCGCTCAAACTGGACAAGCTTTACGTCCATCCGGCGTTCCACCGTCGTGCTTTTGGCGAACGCCTTGTGCGGCATGTGTGCGCGCGCGGGCTCGAACTCGGATACCGGCGACTGATCCTCGCCGTGAACAAGCGCAATGACAATGCGATTGCCGCATATCGAAAATACGGCTTCGAGATCGTCGATGCCGTCGTGAAGGATATCGGCGGCGGTTTCGTGATGGACGACTACATCATGGAGAGACAAGTAAGGTGGGAGTCGGAAGGCGGTACGCGTCGATCCACGGGCGCGACGAAAGATAACGCATCATAGGCACAACCCGTGCGACTCAAGTTCACCAAAATGCAGGGGCTCGGCAATGACTTCGTCGTCCTCGATGCAACGTGCGAACCGATCGCACTCAGCTCGCAGCAGTTGAGGCTGCTTGCCGACCGACATTTCGGGATCGGCTGCGATCAGGTGCTCCAGGTCGAGCCGGCACGCAGCGCTGACACTGACTTCCATTACCGGATCTTCAACGCGGACGGCGGAGAAGTGGAACAGTGCGGGAACGGCGCACGTTGCTTCGTGCGCTATGTCCACGAGCACGGCCTCACAACGAAGACGCGGATTCGCGTCGGCACCGCGGCCGGCGTGATCGTGCCACGGCTCGAAGCCGATGGGCAGGTTACAGTGGAAATGGGTGAGCCGGTGTTCGAGCCTGCCGCCATACCCTTTCTCGCACCGTCACGCGCGGCTACGTATCAGATCGACTTGAACGGCCGAGTGGTCGAAATGAGCGTGCTGTCGATGGGCAATCCACATGCGGTCCAGATCGTTGGCGATATCGATGCCGCTCCCGTGACAACGGAAGGCGCCCTGTTGGAGATGCATCCGCGCTTTCCACGCCGGGTGAACGCGGGCTACATGCAGATCGACGATCGCCGACATGTGCGTGTGCGCGTGTTCGAGCGCGGAGCCGGAGAAACGCTCGCCTGCGGCACGGGCGCGTGTGCGGCGGTGGTGGCCGGTGTGACACGCGGCCTGCTCGATCGCAACGGCGTGGTGGTGCAGACGCATGGTGGCGAGCTCGTCATCTCGTGGCTCGAAGGCGCGCAGGTGACGATGACCGGCCCGGCCGTGACCGTGTTCGAAGGCGAAATCGACCTCCGAGTTTGATGGATTCGTCGCGTTGCGCTTGTATACTGGCCGGGAAAGCGCGCAGGCCCTTCGCATTGAACATCCGAGAGTCATGACACCCGACGCCGTCGCGACGTACCTCAAAGAGCACCCCGAATTCTTCGAGCAATACGCGGAAATGGTCGCCGATATGCACATTCCGCACCCCCATGGGGGCCGTGCGATTCCGCTCAGTGAACGCCAGATTCTCACGCTGCGCGAAAGGGGCCGTCAGCTCGAGACGAAGTTGCGTGAAGTGATCCAGTTCGGGCAGGAGAACGACGCGATCGGCGACAAGGTGCATCGGCTTGCAGTCGTGCTGATCGGCGCGCGACGGCTCGATGTGCTGATCGGCGGCCTCGGGTTCAACCTGCGGGAAGACTTTGCGGTACCTCATGTCGTGCTTCGCGCGTGGCGCAGCGACGGTGAGCCCTATGCGCCGCAGGTGCCCACGGCGAGCGCTGCGATACGCGAACACGCAGGCACCCTCGGTGCGGCTTACTGCGGCTCGAGTGTCCCGCCGGACAGTGTGCCGGAGCTGTTCGGAGACGTGGCGCCTCATCTGAAGTCGTTCTCGTATATTCCGCTGCGCAATGAATCGACGTTCGGGCTGCTCGCGTTTGCGAGTGAGGATGCCGAGCGTTTCTATCCCGATATGGGAACGGTTTATCTGAAGCGCATCGGGGAAATGGTATCGGCGGCGCTCTTGCGGCACTTCGACGATGTGAAGCGTGACGAGTGAGCGGTGAGCGGTGCCGTGGGAGGAAACGTGCGAGGTGAAGAGCTGCTGAGGACGTATCTCGCGTATCTCGCGCACGAGCGGCGCCTGAGCGCGCACACGCTTGCAGCCTACGACCGCGATATCCGTGCGCTCCTCGATCGCGCGGGCAGCACGCCTCTGGCAAGCCTCACCATCCACGATATTCGCCGCTTGGTCGGACATTTCCATGCGCGAGGTCTCGGTGCGCGCTCGATCGCGCGCATGCTCGCCGCGTGGCGCGGTTTCTACCGGTATCTCGGCCGCGACCACCATTACAGCGTTAACCCCTGTGTGGGCATTCGCGCGCCGAAAGCAGCGCGGCGTCTGCCGCAGGCGCTGTCGCCGGACCAGGCGAGCCGCCTGCTCGATCGCACGCCCGAGACCGCGCTGGAGATGCGCGACCAGGCGATGTTCGAGCTTTTCTATTCTTCGGGACTGCGACTCTCGGAGCTGACGGGTCTCGGACCGCTCGATGTGAACTTCCCGGATGGCACCGTGCGTGTAACCGGCAAAGGTTCGAAGACCCGTATCGTGCCCGTGGGTGCGAAGGCACTCGGTGCCCTGAAAGTATGGCTCGGCGTGCGCCGCGCGATTCCGAGGCATGACAGCAATGCGCTGTTCGTGAACCGCCTGGGTGGCCGTCTCTCGCCGCGCACGGTGCAGAAGCGGCTCAGGAACCACGCGCTGAAGCAAGGCTTGTCGACACGTGTGCATCCACACGTGCTGCGCCATTCGTTCGCATCGCATGTGCTGCAATCGAGCGGAGATCTGCGCGCAGTACAGGAAATGCTGGGCCACGCGAGCATCTCGACAACGCAGGTGTATACGCATCTCGATTTTCAGCACCTCGCGAAGGTGTACGACGCTGCGCACCCGCGTGCGCGTTTGCAGAGCGCGAAGGTGCAGGACGGCAGGAAACGCGCAGCCCGCGCCGAGCGCAAGCGATGACTCCGTCGTGGTCCAGCGCCTCAGGCCTCGCACGATCGGGCGTGAGTTCTGAATAGCACCGGAATGATTCGTTCGCGGAGACCCCGCTCTTCCACCGCCCCTGCTCACCGGACGAGCGGTCGGTGAACGCTATCCTGCTCAACAAGGGCCGCGAGAAGTCGCTCAAGCGCCGGCATCCGTGGATCTTCTCCGGCGCTGTCGACAGGGTGGATGGCGCACCCCGGTCCGGCGAGACGGTTGAAGTGCGTTCGAGCGCTGGCGCGTTCGTCGCACTCGCGGCATACAGCCCGCATTCGCAGATCAGGGCGCGCGTCTGGTCCTGGGAAACGTGCGACATCGACGCGAGCTTCTTCACGCGCAGGATCGAGGATGCCGCTTCGGCGCGGCTCGTGCTCGGCATCGGCGCTGTCACGGATGCGCTGAGGCTCGTGCATGCCGAGGCCGATGGTCTGCCGGGTGTGATCGCGGACCGTTACGGTGAAACTGTGGTTGTTCAGCTCCTGAGCAGCGGTGCGGACCTGTGGCGTGACTCGATCACGGATGCATTGTGCGGATTGCCGGGTGTGGAGCGAGTATGGGAACGATCCGACGCCGACGCGCGTGAGCTGGAAGGCCTGAAGCCGCGCACCGGACTGCTCAGAGGCAAGCCGCTTCCGGGTACCCCGACGATCCACGAGCACGGGCTTTCATTCAAGGCGGAGATCGATGCCGGACACAAGACGGGTTTTTATCTCGATCAGCGGGACAATCGATTGCTGTTGCGCGAGATCGTCGCCGGGGCCGACGTGCTCGACTGTTTCACGTACACCGGCGGCTTTGCGCTGAACGCGCTGCGCGGCGGCGCGAAGTCGGTAACAGCGGTCGACAGCTCGGGGCTCGCCCTCGACATGGCGCGGGCGAACGCGGCATTGAACGGCCTGCGCGGCGGTGACTGGGTCGAGGGCGATGTGTTTCAGACGCTACGTAAATTCAGGGATCAGGGTCGCCGCTTCGATGTGATCGTTCTCGATCCGCCGAAATTTGCGCCTACCGCGGCGCACGCGGAACGCGCTTCGCGTGCTTACAAGGACATCAACCTGTTGGCTTTCAAGATGTTGCGTCCGGGCGGACATCTCATGACCTACTCGTGCTCGGGCGGGATCTCGGCCGAGCTCTTTCAGAAGATCGTCGCCGGCGCCGCGCTCGACGCGCAGGTCGACGCGCGCATCGAGAAATGGCTTCATGCGGCCGCCGATCACCCGGTTGCACTCACTTTCCCCGAGAGCGAGTATCTTAAGGGTCTGCTCTGCCGTATCGCACGTTGATGCGGCCCTGACTTCCGACGAGGAAAACTGACAGCTATGGTTACTGCTTCGATTCCCTACACAATCGACACCGGCGAAACGCTCGTCAACGAAACATTCGGTCCGAACAACATCCGGCGCCGCAAGACTGGCGCGGTCGATATGCACTCGATGCCGATCGAAGACGGTCGAACGGCTTCGCTGACGCTCGAACGCAACGGGTTCGTCCTTGTCGAGCACAAGACCGCGGTCAAGTCGTTCTTCGATCCCGAAGAGCTGAAGGCCGTGTATTACCCGGAGGTGGAGGCGCTCATCAAACGGTGCTCGGGTGCCAGGCGCGTGGTGATTTTCGATCACACGCTTCGTTCGGGTGACGAAGGCGAACGCGAAGAGAAGCTCATTCGCGAGCCCGTCCTCTCGGCGCACAACGATTACACCGAATGGTCCGGACCGCAGCGCGTGCGCGATCTCATGGGCGACGAGGCGGAGGCGCTGCTCGCGCGTCGCTTCGCCATCATCCAGGTATGGCGCGCGATCAACCAGCCGATCGAGACCAACCCGCTCGCCGTGGCCGACGCGCAGACGCTCGACGAACAGGATCTGCTGATCGCCGAGCGACGTTATCCGGGGCGCGTCGGCCAGACCTACCGGCTCAAGTACAACCCGAAACACCGCTGGTTCTATTTTCCGCGCATGCGCCGCGACGAAGCGCTGGTGTTCACGGTGTACGATTCATCGAAGGACGGGCGCGCACGATTTACGCCGCACACCTCGTTCGACGATCCCACCACGCCGCCGGGCGCGCCGCCGCGGCAAAGCATCGAGGCGCGCGCCCTCGCGTTCTTTTAGCGGCGTGTCGGACGTGCCATACGACACGCAACGAAGGAAAGGAGGTTACGGAGGGAAACCATCGGTGTCCCTCTGTTCCGTACGGCGGCGAGGCCCGAGCCTAAGGCGAGCGCCGCCCCCCTTGCGGCGGAGGAACCGGGTCGAACCCGCCGGGGTGCCACGGATGACACTTGAGGATGCGCTTCAACGTGAGCCATGTGCCGCGCAACGCGCCATGCGTCTGAATGGCTTCCGCGGCGTACATCGAACAGGTCGGGTAGAAGCGGCAGTTCGCGCCTAAAAGAGGACTGAGCAGGAGGCGATAAGCCGAGATGAGCGCGAGCAGCACGCGTTTCATCGCGTGCAGTATACAATGCGGGCGCTTCGACTCTTCCCGTGCGGGTAGCGCAACGTGGAGAGTCAAGCACCGTTTGCAGCTCCATACGTGCGTTCCGATTCGACTCGCACTATGTTCCGACGATTGCCTGGCCTGAAGCGCGCGCTCCTCCTAACCGCGTGTGCGTTCCTGCTGCTTGCTCAGCACGCCGGGCTTGCGCACGCCGTATGGCATGCGCTCCACAAGACGCCCGCCCAATACCAGAAACAAGACAATGCGCCCGCATCCACGGGCGCCAAGTGGTGCGGCCTCGATGCCGCCCTGGGACAGGTGCTCGGCGGGGTTACCACGGCGCCCTATGTGTTTTCCGCGGAGCCGCCGCCGGTGGAGCGTGTCCAGGCGGCTGTGCCCTCCATTCTTCCAGCCCGCTTCCTTGCACCACTGTCCCGAGGTCCGCCCGCTCTCTCCTGACCCGAACCGCGCGCGGCCGCAACGCGCGCACGTCGTCAATCCGATGGAGAGAGAACATGCACAAACCTTCCATGTTTGTAGCAGCGCTCGCGGCCACCTTTGGCGCGTCGGGCGCATTCGGTCAGGATGCGGACCTCGCACGTTTGCGCGAGGAAATGCAGCAGCTTCAGAAGAACTACGAGCAACGCATGCAGGCGCTCGAAAAGCGGCTTGCGGAGGCGGAAGCACGCGCGGGCAAAGCGGAGCAGACCGCAACCGAGGCCGCCAAAACCGCCGAAGCGCGCCTCGTGCCGCCGCCGGCACCGCGCGGCGAGAACGCATTCAATCCCGCCATTTCACTCATTCTGCAGGGCACCTACGCCCAGACGTCCCAGGATCCGAACCAGTTCGCGATCACGGGCTTCGTGCCCTCCGGCGGCGAGGTCGGACCGCCGCGCAGAAGCTTCGGACTCGGCGAGTCGGAGCTTTTCGTTACGGCCAACGTCGATCCGTATTTCCGAGGCGCCCTGGTCGCGGCATTCACGCCCGAAAACGATCTCGAAGTGGAAGAGGCGTACTTCAGTACCCTCGCGCTGCCGTATGGCCTGACGCTGAAGGGCGGCCGCTTCCTTTCGGGCATCGGCTATCAGAACGAAATCCACCAGCACGCCTGGGACTTTCAGGATGCGCCGCTCCCCTACAAGGCCTTCCTCGGTGGACGTTTCCAGCAGGATGGCGTGCAAATGCGCTGGGTCGCGCCGACGCCGATTTTTCTCGAGCTCGGCGCCGAAGTGGGCAGCGGACGCTCCTTCCCGAGCTCTGATCAGAACAAGAACGGTGCCAGCACGTGGGCCGCACTCGCTCACATCGGCGGCGACATCGGAGCCAGTTACGCGTGGCGTGCCGGCGTCTCCTACTTGAGGACTGGAGCGACCGATCGGCCCTATAACGACGTCGATTCGCTGGGCAATCCCGTTTTCAACACTTTCAGCGGAAACACGCGCATGTGGATCGCCGATGCCGTGCTCAAGTGGGCGCCGCAGGGCAACGCGACGTATACGAACGTCAAGCTGCAGGGCGAGTACTTCAGCGTGCGCGAGAGCGGCACCCTCGCGTACAACGACGGAGGCGCGGTGTTCGGCAGCTTGTCCGACGGGTACAAGAGCGAGCAGTCGGGCTGGTACGCGCAAGCCGTCTACCAGTTCATGCCCCGCTGGCGTGTGGGGTACCGCTACGACACCCTGCGCAGCGGGACGCCTACGATCGGCATCGTGGCGAACGGGCTGGGCCCGACAGCCGCGGATTTCCCGATCCTGACGCCTCACAATCCGAGCCGCAATACGGCGATGGTCGACTGGAACCCGAGCGAATTCAGCCGGCTGCGCTTCCAGTACGCAGCGGACAAATCGCGGCTGGGCCTAACCGATCACCAGTTCTTCGTTCAGTATATCTACAGCCTGGGCCCGCACGGCGCCCACAGGTTCTAGGAGAGGCACGTTGAGATATCTCGTTGGAGTCATCGGCGCGGTTTTCCTGTTCAGCGCGCAGAGCGCGCTTGCCGCACTCAACATCCTTGCCTGCGAGCCCGAATGGGCGTCGCTGTCGCGAGAGCTCGGTGGAGACCGCGTCAACGTGTCGAGCGCGACGACTGCGTTCCAGGACCCTCATCGCATCGAGGCCCGCCCCAGCCTGATCGCGCGCGCGAGAAGCGCGGATCTGCTGGTGTGCACGGGCGCGGAGCTGGAAGTCGGCTGGAAGCCATTGCTTCTTTCGCAGTCGGGCAATCCCAACATTCAGGTGGGACGTCCGGGAAACTTCGAAGCCGCACTGTATGCGCGGCTGATCGAAGTGCCCTCGGTGGTTGACCGATCGCTCGGAGACGTGCATCCGGCCGGCAATCCGCACCTGCACCTGAACCCGACCAATGTCTCAAGGGTTGCTGCCGCGCTTACCGAACGCATGGCGCAGATCGACGCCGCCAACGGCGGCTATTATCGCGAGCGTTTGAAGTTGTTCCAGGAACGCTGGCAGGAGGCGGTCACGCGCTGGGAGCAGCAGGCCGCGCCGCTGAAAGGCATGCGCATCGTCGTGTACCACCGCGATCTGTCGTACCTTATAGATTGGCTCGGGATGCGTGAAGCCGGCACGCTCGAGCCTAAACCGGGCATTCCGCCGACCACGGGCCACTTGACCGAGTTGCTGGCGCAACTCTCCAACGCGCCGGCCAGCGCCGTGGTGCGCAGCGCGTACAACGATCCACGCGCGGCCGAGTGGGTCAGCGAGCGCGCGAAGATTCCGGCGGTGACGGTGCCTTATACCGTGGGCGGCACTGAGAAGGCGCGCGATCTCTTCAGCCTTTACGACGATACGATCGCACGCTTGCTCGGGGCAGCGCGGTGAACGCGGGCGCTCACGAGTGGAGCATCCTGTGGCCCGCGCTCGCCGCCGGACTGCTCGTGACCGCCACTCATGTCCGGCTCGGCATCCAGGTCCTGAATCGCGGGATCGTATTCATCGACCTTGCGATCGCGCAGATTGCCGGCCTGGGTGTCGTTTTCGCCGACTGGATCGGCCTCGAGCCGCAGGGCTGGGCGGTGCAGGCGTGCGCATTAGCGGCCGCGCTCGGCGGTGCGCTGCTCCTGACCTGGACGGATCGCCGCTGGCCGCAGGTGCAGGAGGCGACGATCGGCGTTGTGTTCGTGCTCGCAGCGACCGGTGCCCTTCTGCTGCTCGCCGCGAATCCGCACGGCGGCGAACACCTGCGTGACTTGCTCGTCGGCCAGATCCTGTGGGTGAGCCCGAGTCAGCTGCTGGTCGTGCTGCTCGTTTACTCGGTGCTGATGGCAATCATGCTCACGCCGGATTTCGCAAACCGCCGCACGCTGTTCTACATCGTTTTCGCCTGCGCGGTCACGGTGTCCGTGCAACTGGTCGGTCTCTACCTCGTGTTCTCGTCGCTCATCGTGCCGGCGCTTGCCACTCGCCAGTATCGCGGCTACCGTATAACCGCTGCCTACGCCGTGGGCGGCGTCGGTTATCTACTCGGCCTCGTGGTGTCGGTGCTTACCGATCTGCCCACCGGACCGGCAATCGTGTGGACAATGGCGATCGTCGGCACTATCGCGTTCTTGCTCGGACCGAAGACGGTGCCGGCGACGGGCTGATCGAGGTGCCGACAACGAACGCTGTGCTCCGCTGCAATCGACTATGGCTCTTGCCGGACAGGCCCCTGAATTTGCATCCTGCCGTGCGCGCCACACGCGTGCGCTGCCGTTGTTCGTCGCAGGGAGCGCCCTTCTGCATGTCGGCCTTGCGGCAAGCCTGCCGCACCTACGCAGCACACCTGCCGTACCCGACGTCCTCGAGGTGAGGCTCGAACAGCGAGAACCTCCGCCAGTAACCCCGCCCGCAGCGCTCCCGCTCGGGCCCGCGATTCCGCACGACCCGCCGCCGAAGAAGCAGCAGCCGGTGCATAAGAAGAGCGAACCACGCGAGGTGGCGAGGCCGTCCATCCCCGCTCCTGCACCACCACCGGTGCTCGCGTTACCGCAGCCCTCGCCGCAAGCTCCGACGGTGGCTGAACCTTCGTTCACAGTCCCGCCACGTGAGGAGAAAGCACCGCCCAGCGCAAGCGAGGTCGCGACCGTTCGCCCTGCACCGGCCCCCGAAGCCGCGCCAGCGCCGGCCAAAGTGACGCCGCCGCGTTCCGATGCGGCGTATCTGCAGAATCCGCAGCCGCGCTACCCGATGAGCGCACGCCGCCGGGGAGAGCAGGGCACCGTCGTTCTCAAAGTGCTCGTGACGGCCGAAGGGCAAGCGGGCAGCGTCAGTGTTCAGTCCTCGAGCGGTTCCCCGGCGCTCGACCAGGCGGCGCTCGAGGCGGTGAAAAACTGGAAGTTCGTGCCGGCGCGGCAGGGGACGCAGCCAGTGGAGGGCTGGCACCTCGTGCCGATCGTCTTCAAGCTCGAGAGCATCTCCTGAGGGAGCGTGTTCGCGGCGCCGCTATAATGGGGTTGAAGCGGCCCGGTGCCGCCCTCACCTCCGGTCTGTCCCCCTTCCCCCTGATTCCCCCATGAGCGATGTTGTTTTCCATGGCACGACCATTCTTTCCGTCCGACGCGGTAAAAGCGTTGCGCTCGGCGGAGACGGTCAGGTCACACTGGGCAACGTCGTCGTCAAGGCGAGCGCGCGAAAAGTGCGGCGTCTCTATCAGGACAGGATACTGGCCGGATTTGCCGGCGGCACGGCGGACGCGTTCACGCTGTTCGAGCGCTTCGAAGCCAAGCTCGAAAAGCATCAGGGCAACCTGACGCGCTCGGCGGTCGAACTGGCAAAGGACTGGCGCACGGACCGCGTGTTGCGCCGTCTCGAAGCCATGCTCGCCGTCGCGGACCGCGAAGCTTCGCTCATTATCACCGGCGCGGGCGACGTGCTGGAGCCGGAGCTCGGGCTGATCGCGATCGGCAGCGGGGGCCCGTACGCGCAGGCTGCCGCCAAGGCGCTGCTCGAGAACACACCGCTCGAGCCCGCTGAGGTCGTGAAGCGTGCGCTTACCATCGCCGGCGATCTCTGCATTTACACGAACCAGCAGCACACGATCGAAACACTGGAGTGAGGCGGGAGGCGTAGTCTCACCCTCTCTCAGGGTCTGCGCCGCGCTCCTTTCGTCTCTCGCCTCACAAAGCTATGACTCCCCAGGAAATCGTCCACGAGCTCGACAAGCACATCATCGGCCAAGCCGACGCCAAACGCGCGGTCGCGGTTGCATTACGTAACCGCTGGCGTCGTCAACAGGTAGCCGAGCCGCTGCGGCAGGAGATCACGCCGAAGAATATCCTGATGATCGGCCCGACCGGCGTCGGCAAGACCGAAATTGCGCGCCGGCTCGCGCGCCTCGCCAGTGCGCCGTTCGTGAAAATCGAGGCGACCAAGTTCACTGAGGTCGGCTACGTCGGGCGCGACGTCGACACGATCATTCGCGATCTCGTAGAGATGGCGATCAAGGACGTACGCGAGCAGGCTACCCGCAAGGTGCGCCACAAGGCGGAAGATCTGGCGGAAGACCGCGTGCTGGACGTGCTGCTGCCGCCGGCGCGCGACTTTTCGGGCACAGCGCCCGAAAGCGACACGGCGACGCGCCAGCGCTTTCGCAAGAAGCTGCGGGAAGGCGAGCTCGACGACAAGGAAATCGAGATCGAGATGGCGGCCGCGCAGCCGTCGATGGAGATCTTCGCGCCACCCGGGATGGAGGATCTCACTTCGCAGATTCAGGGCATGTTCCAGAACCTCGGGCAGGGTCGTAAACGCGTTCGCAAGCTGCGCATACGCGATGCGATGAAGCAACTCACGGAAGAGGAAGCGGCGAAGCTCGTCAACGACGAGGACCTGAAGGCGAATGCGCTGGCGAACGTGGAGCAGAACGGCATCGTGTTCCTGGACGAGATCGACAAGATCACCGCACGCTCCGAAACGCACGGTGCGGACGTCTCGCGACAGGGCGTTCAGCGCGACCTGCTGCCGCTCGTCGAAGGCACGACCGTCTCGACGAAATACGGCATGATCAAGACCGATCACATCCTCTTCATCGCGAGCGGAGCGTTCCATCTGTCCAAGCCGTCGGACCTGATTCCCGAGCTGCAGGGGCGCTTTCCGATCCGGGTGGAGCTCGCGAGCCTGTCCGTTTCGGATTTCGAACAGATACTGACGAACACCGATGCGTGTCTGGTGCGTCAGTACGAAGCGCTGCTCGCGACCGAGAACGTGAAGCTCGACTTCAAGCCGGATGCCATCCGGCGCCTCGCGGAGATCGCCTGGCAGGTGAACGAGAAAACCGAAAACATCGGTGCGCGCCGGCTGTATACCGTCATGGAGCGCCTGCTCGAGGAAGTGTCGTTCAACGCCGGGAAACACGAGGGCGCGACCGTCGTGGTAGACGCAACTTACGTGGACGAGCGGCTGAAGGATCTCGCGCAGAGCGAGGATGTCGCGCGGTATGTTCTCTAACGCGCCTCAGCGCGTCACGACCACGGGCCTCACTCCTACGGCGAGCGTCACGCGATTCGCGATCTGCCGTGCTTCCGCGGAGCTTGCGTATGGTCCCGCATGGATGCGAAAGAGTCCTTCACGCGAGAGCACGTGCAGCCGCTCCGCAAGCCAGTCGAGCTGGACCCGCGCGCGGGCGAGATAGCTCTCCGCGTTCTCGCGCGAGCCGAACGCTGCCAGTTGCAGATAAACACCGCCCGTGTCCCGTTCCGTAGTGGGTGCTGCTGCATTCACCGGAGATGGCGCTGTCCCGGGATCGATATCGCGTGCGGCAGCGGCGATCGCGAGGATCGGGTCGGCGTCCGCGCCTTGAGACGACCCCGTCGCCCGACTCGCCGCGCCTGCCGGATTCGTGGGCATCGGCGACAACGAGACTGCCGTACCGGGGAGCCGCCCCGGCGCGCTTGCAGCCGCATAGCCTGTCGCCGGCGTTGTTCCATCCGGGATGATCGATTCAACTTGAACCGGCGCGCTGCCGCCCGCCAGCACGCCAAGGCGATGCGCCGCAGTGTATGAAAGGTCGATCACCCGATTGTCGATGAATGGCCCGCGATCGTTTACCCGTACGACGGCCGACTTGCCGCTCGCGAGATTCGTGACGCGTACGTAGCTCGGGATCGGGAGCGTAGGGTGTGCCGCTGACATCCCGTACATATCGTAAGGTTCGCCTGACGACGTCGGCTTCCCGTGATAGCGCCGCCCGTACCAGCTCGCGATGCCCTGCGTTCTGTAAGGTGTGAGCTCGGTCATGGGAGTAAAGCTCTGCCCCATTACCACGTACGGCTTCATCGCGCCCGGGTGGAGGGGTTCGAGCTTCGGCACCGCATCTGGAATGCTGTCCAGATCCGCCGGTGGAGAGTCGCCCGGGCCGTCGTCCAGGTAGTAGCCGCCGCCGCGCGTCATCCGCGGTGTCGTCGGGGTTGCGGAAGACGAGGCATTCGGCCCGCGGGTCGTGGGTCGTGTCGAGGGCGCTTTGGCAAGTTGACGGGGACCTTCGCCGCGCTCGATGGAACTTTCGCGTGTGGGAGCCGACCCGCATGCCGAAAGGATCGCGGCGGCTGCTGCCGTGATCAGAAGAGGCGACCTGTTCTTGCGCCTTCCTCGTCCCGCCTCTCGCCTCCCTTCGCTCATCACGTTTGCACGAGCTTCCGATGCGTTTGAATGCTCATGAGGATGCCGAAACCGAGGCAGATTGTCACCAGCGACGTACCACCGTAGCTCACGAGCGGCAGCGGCACCCCGACGACGGGCAGTATGCCGCTCACCATGCCCATGTTGACGAAAGCATACGTGAAGAACCCGAGCGTAATGGCGCCGCCCAGCAGCCGAGCGAACAGCGAAGGCGCGTTGCTCGAAATGGCTGTGCCGCGCGCGATGATGAGCAGGAAGATGATGAGCAGCACCGCGTTGCCGATGAGCCCGAACTCCTCGGAGAAGACCGCGAAAATGAAATCCGTCGTGCGCTCCGGAATGAAATCGAGGTGCGTCTGGGAGCCGCTCAACCAGCCCTTGCCCGCGAGACCGCCGGAGCCCAGCGCGATCGTCGACTGGATGGTGTGATATCCGGCACCGAGTGGGTCCTGCGCGGGATCGAGCAGCGTGAGGATTCGTTGGCGCTGGTAGTCGTGCAGCACCGACCACACCAGCGGCAGGCTCGCAGCACCCGCGAGTCCGAGTGCTGCGATGACGCGCCAGGAGAGGCCGGCAAGGAAGATGACATAGCAGCCGCTCGCCATGATCAGGAGCGCTGTGCCGAGGTCCGGTTGACGTACGATGAACGCAACCGGCAGCAGCAGGAGAAAGGCCGCGATCGCGTAGTTCTTCAGACGCAGGGTCGCTTCGTACCGATCGAAGTACCACGCGAGCATGAGCGGCACGGCGATCTTCATGAGCTCCGAGGGCTGAATGCGCGTGATGCCGATATTCAGCCAGCGCCGCGCGCCGTTCACGATGTCGCCGAACAAAGCCACCGCCAGCAGCAGCATGAGGCCGATCGTGTATGCCGGCAACGAGAGCCGCATCAGGTAATGCGGCGGTATGTTCGCGAAAATCCACATGACGCCGAGTGCGACGAGCATGTTCACGAGCTGCCCGGTCACGCGGACGAGGCTTGCATTCGAGGCGCTGTAGAGAACGACGAGCCCCATGCCCATCAACAGCAGCGTTGTGCCGAGCAGCGGCTGATCCACGTGGGCCGTCACGAACCGGCCGATGCGCCTAATAGATGGGTGCATCGTCGTCGTCCTTGACCGGCGTCAGGGCCTGTTTGCCGAGCAGCCAGTAGTCGAACACCTGCCGCGCGATCGGGGCTGCGGCGCGGGCACCGAAACCCGAGTTCTCCACGATCACGGCGAGCGCGATTTTCGGCTTATCGGCAGGCGCAAAGGCGATGAAGAGCGCGTGGTCGCGGTAGCGCTCGGCCACACGGCTTTCGACGTACTTCTCTCCAGCCTTGAGCGCGACGACCTGCGCCGTCCCCGTCTTGCCTGCGTGAGTGTAGCGGGCGCCCGCGAATGCACGCGCCCCGGTGCCTTCGCGAGTGACGCCGACCATGGCGTTGCGCACGACGGCGAGGTGCTCGGGTTTGATGTCGAGAGTGCGCGCCGGTTTGGGCTCGATCAGCGTGCGCTCGCGCGTGTGCACTTCTTCCACGTAATTCACGATATGCGGCCGGAACATCACGCCGTCGTTTGCGATCGTCGCCGTGGCGGCGGCGAGTTGCAGCGGCGTGTACGAGTTGTAGCCCTGGCCGATGCCGATGCTGATCGTTTCCCCGGCATACCATCGCTGCTGCTCGGGCCGGCGGAAGCGCTTGCGTTTCCACTCGGGCGAAGGCAGGACGCCTTCGGCTTCACCGGCGATGTCGATGCCGGTGCGGCTGCCGAAGCCGAGCTGGCCCATGAAGCGCGCGATCAGATCGATGCCGAGATCGTTCGCAAGCTGGTAATAGTAGGTGTCGCAGGACACGACGATCGACTTGTACATGTCGACGTGACCATGGCCGCCCACTTTGTCGTCGCGGAATGTGTGGCCGCCGAAATTGAAGAAGCCCGGATCCGAGATGGCCTGGCTCGGCGTGCGCTTACCCCAGAACAGCGCCGCGAGGGCCATGAACGGCTTGAACGTGGAACCCGGCGGATACGTGCCGGCAAGCGCGCGGTTCACCATCGGCTTGTCGGGCGACGTGTTGAGCTCGTTCCAGTTCTGCGGATCGATGCCGTCCACGAACAGATTGGGATCGAATCCCGGTTTGCTTACGAAAGCGAGAACGCCGCCCGTCCCTGGCTCGATTGCGACCAGCGCACCGCGCCGATCGCCGAACGCGCGATAGACCACTTCCTGCAGCTTCGCGTCGAGCTTGAGCACGAGATTGCTGCCCGACACAGGCGGCGTGCGGGAGAGCGACCGTACGGCCCGTCCCCCGGAATCCACTTCGACCTGCTCGACACCCGTCGTGCCGTGAAGATGCCGTTCGTAGCTCGCCTCGAGCCCGGTCTTTCCGATGTAATCGGTGCCGCGGTAATTGGATATCGTGTCGTCGGCTTCCAGCCGATCGATGTCTTTCTGACTGATCCGGCCGATGTGTCCGATCACATGCGAAAAGAGCTCTCCCTGTGGATACTCGCGGAACAGCCGCGCCCGCACGTCGACGCCGGGGAAACGGTAGCGGTTCGCCGCAAACCGTGCGATCTCTTCGTCCGTGAGCCGGGTGCGGATGGGGAGACTGTCGAAGCGCTTGCTTTCTTCCAGCAGTTTCTTGAAGCGGCGTCGATCTCGCGGTGTGATGTCGACGAGTGTCGCGAGCTCGTCGATGGTGGCTTCGAGGTTGTCGACCCTCGTGGGTGTGATCTCGAGCGTGTAGGCTGAATAGTTGGTCGCGAGCACGATGCCATTGCGGTCGAGAATGATCCCGCGATTCGGCACGATCGGCAGAATCGAGATGCGATTTGCCTCCGCGAGCGTGTGATAGTGCTCGTGCATGAAGATCTGCAGGTACACGAAGCGGGCGAAGAGCAGGCCGAAAGCCACCACGACCAGCGCCATCGCAATCCCGAGCCGTACCCGGAAGTGCCTGAGCTCGAGCTCCGCGTTTCGCAGCTCGACGCCGCGGCTGATGGAAAGCTCAGACATGGTTCTCGGGTTTCGGACGCTGCGGCAGCTTCAGCAGCGCGGACAGGAAAGGCCACAGGGCACCGCCTACGAAACTGCCGAAGAAATAGCGGTAGCCGGGGAAATCGGCTCCGGCCATGAGCCGTATGCCGAGCACGATCACGTCGTTCAGGAGCAATAGCGGGATCACATGCACGATCTGCGGTGTGGGCGTGAACAGTCGCACGCGCCGGTGAAACAGAATACCCCCGTACACCAGAATCGAGTAGGCAAGGGCGTGCTGCCCGAGCAAAGTGCCGTCGGCCACGTCCATCAGCAGCCCAAGCAGCAAGGCTGCGGTAAAACCCATCCGATGCGGCTGCTCGATGACCCAGTAGAGCACCACGAGCGCCACGAAGTCCGGCCTGAACCACAGCGCCCAGCCGGTCCACGGCAGCATATTGAGCAGCGCGGCCGCGATGAGCGTGAATACGATGAAGCCCGGCTTTACCGGCAGCAGGATCTCCTGGTGGGTGAGCGATGCCATCAGCCCCCCCGGCGTCCCTTCTTCGTCGCGCGCGGGGGCGGCGGCGGTTTTTCGGCTTCCGGCGGCCGTTCGGCGGCCGGCTGCTGTGCGTGAACGATCAGCACCTGGCGATGGCTGTTCACACCCGCGAGCGGCTTGCAGGTGATGCGGGCGAACAGGAACGCGGCGTTGCGCTCGACGTTGCTCACCTGAGCGACCGGCAGACCGGGTGGGTACACGCCGTCGATGCCGGACGTAACGAGCTGGTCACCATTTTCGAAGTCGGCGTTGAGAGGAACGAATCTGAGCTCCAGCGCTCCGTCATTGCCCGTGCCTGCCAGCACCGCTCGCATGCCGTTCCGGGTATTGAGGACTGGAACGAGGTGGTCCTTGTCCGTGATCAGCGTGACCTCCGCTTGCCACGGATAGACCCGCGTCACCTGACCGACGACACCGACGCCGTCGATCACAGGCTCGCCCGCCTGGACATCATCGAAGGAGCCCTGATCGACCACCAGCTTGCGGGAGAAAGGGTCGCGCGCCGCGTACAGGATCTCCGCGAGCGTGGTGCGTGCCTTCAGTCGTTCGCGCGTCCCGAGCAGTTTGCGCAGGTGATCGTTTTCAGTCTGGAGCAGCCCCAGCTGTTGCAGGAGCGCTGACTGGCTGAGGCTCTCCTGCTCGAGGCGTGCGTTGTCCGAGCGCAGAGAGGAATTCGTGACGAAGAAGTCGCTTGCCCGCTGGAAGATGCTGGCAGGCGCGCCCGCGATGCGCTGAATCGGATACACGATAACCGATGCCGCCTGGCGCAGCCTGTCGAGGTATTTCAGGCGTGCGTCGAGGACGAGAAGGGCAAGACAGATTGACGTAAACAACAGCAGCCGAACGAGAGGGGTAGGGCCAGTCCTGAAAAACGGCGGCGGCTGGTGTTCCATTTCACGGCAGGCGAGAGGCAGGAGGAGAGAGGTGCGCCGACATCGCTCGTCACCGGTGCTGCGCCTCCCGCCTTACACCTGCCGTCTCCCTTCAGTCGTTCGTGAAGATCGTCGCGAGGCGTTCCATTTTCTCGAGCGCCTTGCCCGAGCCGCGCGCGACGCAGGTCAGTGGATCGTCCGCGATCACGACGGGGAGGCCGGTTTCCTCCATCAGCAGGCGGTCGATGTCGCGCAACAACGCACCGCCTCCGGTGAGCACCATGCCCTTCTCCGCGATGTCGGCAGCAAGCTCGGGCGGCGTCTGTTCGAGCGCGGATTTCACGGAAGACACGATGCCGTTCAGCGGATCGGTCAGCGCTTCGAGTATCTCGTTGCTGGAAATCGTGAAGCTGCGCGGAATGCCCTCGGCGAGATTGCGTCCCTTGACCTCTTTCTCGCGGACTTCGGACCCCGGGAAAGCCGAACCGATTTCCTTCTTGATCTGCTCGGCGGTTGTTTCACCGATCAGCATGCCGTAGTTGCGGCGGATGTAATTGATGATGGCTTCGTCGAACTTGTCGCCGCCGACGCGCATCGAGCCCTTGTACACGAGGCCGCCCAGCGCGATGACGCCCACTTCGGTGGTGCCGCCGCCGATGTCCACGACCATCGATCCGGTCGCTTCACCGACCGGCAGATCCGCCCCGATTGCGGCGGCCATCGGCTCTTCGATCAGAAAGACACGGCTTGCGCCGGCGCCGATCGCCGATTCGCGAATGGCCCGGCGCTCGACCTGAGTCGAGCCGCACGGCACGCAGATGATGATGCGCGGACTCGGCTTGAAGAGGCGCGAGTTGTGAACCTTGCGAATGAAATGCTTGAGCATCTGCTCGGTGACCGTGAAGTCGGCGATCACGCCGTCCTTCATCGGCCGTATTGCCGTGATGTTTCCCGGCGTGCGCCCCAGCATCTGTTTTGCGGCAAGCCCGACTTCCTGAATGACCTTCTTGCCGTTGGGCCCGCCCTCCTGGCGAATCGCGACAACCGACGGCTCGTCCAGAACGATGCCTTTCCCGCGCACATAGATCAGCGTGTTCGCGGTGCCGAGGTCGATCGCCAGGTCGTCGTTGAAGTAACTGCTCAGGAAACCGAACATAGGCTCTTATAAGGATTCGAAATCGTATGGCGCCTTAAAGGGTTATGATACCCTATGCGACCCTTTTTTATCACTTGTGCGCCTGCCTTAAATGGCCCTGACCCGTGAACACGTCGAACGTGCGGCGCGCCTTGCCCGCATCGCGATCGATGACGCCGAAGCCGACGCCGCGCTGGAGCAGCTCGTGCGTATTTTCGGGATGATCGAGGAGATGCAGGCCGTGGACGTCAGTGGCGTCGAGCCCATGTCTCACGCGCAGGATGTTGTCCTGAGGTTGCGTGAAGACACGGTAACCGAAGTGGACCAGCGCGATCTCTTCCAGTCGGTCGCCCCTCGCGTCGAGGCAGGTCTGTATCTCGTTCCCAAGGTCATCGAATGAGCCGCGCGAGGCCCGTGGACTGAGCGGCGAACGCCCGCTCACCGTCGCCACGGGGTTTGCCCCCCGGTTTCGCTTTGCATAACTGGACTCTCAAAGCACTTTCGGATGCGCTCGCCGCCGGGCGGTTGTCCGCCGTCGAAGCCGCCGGGCTCTTTCTTGCGCGCATCCGGTCGCTGAACGCGACGTACAACTGCTTCATCACGCTGGACGAAGAACGCACGCTCGAAGCCGCAAAGGAGGCCGATCGCGCGCGCGCCGCCGGTCGGGCGCAGGTCCTTACGGGCGTTCCGATCGCCCAGAAGGATATCTTCTGCGCCAAGGGCTGGCTTACCACGTGCGGCTCGAAAATGCTGTCGAACTTCGTCTCGCCTTACGACGCACACGTCGTGCAGCGGCTGAACGAGGCGGGCGCGGTGACGATCGGGAAAACCAATATGGACGAGTTCGCGATGGGCTCGTCCAACGAAACGTCCCACTACGGCCCCGTGTGCAATCCCTGGAACCCCGCTACGGTCCCCGGCGGCAGTTCGGGCGGATCCGCGGCGGCGGTTGCGGCACGGCTGGTGCCGGCGGCAACCGGCACCGACACGGGGGGATCCATCCGGCAGCCGGCGGCGCTTACCGGTATCTGTGGGCTCAAGCCCACGTATGGCGTTGTATCGCGTTACGGGATGATCGCTTTCGCTTCCAGCCTCGACCAGGCCGGGCCGATGGCGAAAAGCGCGGAGGATCTTGCGTTCATGCTGAATGCGATGGCCGGCTTCGATGCGCGCGATTCGACCAGTCTGGAGCGCGCGGAGGAAGACTACACGCGCGACCTGCGGAACACGGTGGGCGGGCTCCGCATCGGACTGCCGGCGGAGTTCTTCGCCGAAGGCCTGGCGCCGGATGTCGCACAGTGCGTCGATGCGGCGGTCACCGAATACAAAAAAATGGGGTGCGAGGTGGTGGAGATCACGCTGCCCAACATGCGGCTCTCTCTCCCCGTGTATTACGTGCTCGCGCCGGCCGAAGCATCGAGTAATCTCGCGCGCTACGATGGCGTGCGTTACGGTTATCGTGCGTCTGACTATGCCGATCTCGACGATATGTACGAACGCACGCGCGCCGAAGGCTTCGGAGCCGAGGTCAAGCGGCGGATTCTGATCGGAACCTACGTCCTGTCGCATGGTTACTACGATGCGTACTACATTCGAGCGCAGAAGTTGCGGCGGCTGATCGCACAGGATTTTGCGGCCGCGTTCGACAAGTGCGACGTGATCATGGGTCCGACCAGTCCCACTACCGCGTTCCGTTTGGGTGAAAAAGCCGCAGACTCGCTGCAGATGTATCTGTCGGACATCTACACGATCGCCGTCAATCTCGCGGGCCTGCCGGGACTTTCCATTCCATGCGGCTTCGACCGCGCCGGGCTGCCCGTCGGACTCCAGGTCATCGGCAACTATTTTCGGGAAGCGCAGATCCTGAACGTGGCGCACCAGTATCAGCTTGCAACGGACTGGCACATGAGAGTTCCTCCCGGATGCGAATGATGAACTGGGAAACCGTCATCGGCCTCGAGATTCACGCCCAGCTCAACACGCGCTCCAAGATTTTCTCCGGCGCGTCGACCGCTTTTGGCGCCGCGCCGAACACGCAGGCATCGGCCGTCGACATCGCGTTGCCCGGCGTACTGCCGGTACTGAACCGCGCGGCAGTCGAGAAGGCCATGCGCTTCGGTCTCGCGGTCGGCGGTAAGGTCAACCGGCGGTCGATTTTCGCGCGGAAGAATTATTTCTACCCGGACCTCCCGAAGAATTACCAGATCAGCCAGTACCGAGATTCCGATCGTCGAGGGCGGATCGGTCGAGATCCTCGTCGGCGATACGTCCAAGGCGGTGCGGCTCACGCGCGCCCATCTGGAGGAGGATGCGGGCAAGTCGCTGCACGAGGACTTTCACGGCGAGACCGGCATCGATCTGAACCGCGCCGGCACCCCGCTGCTCGAAATCGTGTCCGAGCCGGACATGCGTTCGAGTGCCGAGGCCGTTGCGTACGCAAAGGCGGTGCACGCGCTCGTGCGCTGGATCGACATCTGCGACGGCAACATGCAGGAAGGCTCGTTCCGGTGCGATGCCAATATCTCGGTGCGCCCCGCGGGTTCGAGCGCGCTGGGTACCCGCTGCGAGATCAAGAACCTGAACTCGTTTCGCTTTCTCGAACGCGCGATCGAGTTCGAAGTGCGGCGCCAGATCGAGGTGAACGAGGACGGAGGCAGGGTCATTCAGCAGACGCGCCTCTACGATCCGGATCGGGACGAGACGCGGCCCATGCGCAGCAAGGAAGATGCGCACGACTATCGCTACTTCCCGGATCCCGATCTGCTGCCGCTCGAAGTGTCGCCGGAGTGGCTGGAGGACGTCGGAGCGAGCCTGCCGGAGCTGCCGCGCGCCAAGGTCTATCGCTTCGTCGCGAAATATGGGCTGACCGCCTACGATGCGGCGCTGCTGACCGCTAGCCGCGAGCTCGCGGACTACTTCGAAGCGGCGATCGAGGGCGCGAGCGGGGCAGTGCCCAAGCTTTGCGCGAACTGGATCGGCGGCACGCTGAGCGCTCAATTGAACGAAACGGGCGTGGATATCGGTTCCTCGCGAGTCACTCCGCGACAGCTCCGTCAGCTCGTCGAGCGCATCGCCGACGGTACGATTTCGAACAAGACCGCCCGCGAGGTGTTCGACGCGATCTGGAACGGTGAAGCGGCCGGCGATCAGGCGCCTGACGCGATCATCGAGCAGCGTGGGCTCAAACAGATCTCGGACAGCGGCGCGCTGGAAGGCATCGTCGACCAAGTGCTCGCCGCAAATGCACAACAGGTCGCTGATTACCGCAGTGGCAAGGAAAAAGCGTTCAATTCGCTGGTGGGACAGGTCATGAAAGCCACCAGGGGCAAGGCGAACCCGCAGCAGGTGAATGCGATCCTGAAAAGCAGGCTCTCCGGCGAAGCTGGTCGCCAGTAGCCCCGTTACGGAAGCTGGGGGTTGTTACTTAGCGGACGTAGTCGCGGATGACGAGGGCACCGACCCGATGGCGCCTGGATTGTTTCGCAGCTCGATATATCGCGCGCGCTCCTCGGCGTAGCGCTTGCGCAGCGCTTCCTTCTCCTGATTTTTCGCCGCGATGTTCTTTTCGAAGCGCTGCCGGTCGGCATCCGCTTTGGCAAGATCTTCGCTCATCTTTGGGCCCGCAGACTGCTTGTTCTTTTCCAGAGCGTCCATGCGCGAGCGGGTGTCGCTGTAGCGCTGCGTCGCGTTCTTGAGTGACACGTTGAACTGCTCGATCTGGGAATCGATCACCTGCAGTTCGCGATCGCGCTTGAGGTCGATTTCTTTCTCATTACTGTAGGTCTCGAGGAGCGCGGTGTCGTGCCGCTTCTGCTCGATGCTCTTGCGCTCGTCCTCGCCCTTCACACGCGCGGCATCCTGCTCCTTCAGACGACGCTTGTTTGTGTCCTCGACCGACTCGGTCGTGCCCCGGGTGACGCCGCGCGAGTCGAGCTCCCGCGTCGCGCTTCCCTGAAATTCCGGTGGCACCTTGTCGCCGCAACCGATGGTCTTGCCGGACTTGTCCTGCCAGCACACGATCTTGCCCTGCGCGGCGTCGGCATACGGCAGTGATGAAAGAAGCGCGATTGCGAGCAAGGCGCTGAACGCCAGCGATGGTCGCGGCTCATGCATGTGCGGTCACTCCATAGCGTTCGCGGTAGCGGCGGACGGCGTCCAGATCGCCGTTCGATTGTGGCTGGCTGGAGAGGAAGCCGACGAGGTCATCGAGCGTCGCGATGCTGATCACGGGCATATTATAAAGTTGCCGTACTTCCTGCACTGCCGACAACACGCCCGCACCGCGCTCCATCCGGTCGAGCGCGATCGCAACGCCCACGGGCTGCGCGCCCGAGTGTGCAATGAGCTGCACCGACTCGCGAACCGACGTCCCTGCGGAAATCACGTCGTCCACGATGAGCACGCGGCCCGCGAGCGGCGCGCCGATGACGCTGCCGCCCTCGCCGTGGTCCTTCGCTTCCTTCCGGTTGAATGCATAAGGCAGGTCGAAGCCGAGCTCAGCAAACGCGATCGCGACGGCGGCAACGAGAGGAATACCCTTGTACGCGGGCCCGAAGATCATGTCGAACTGCAGCGCCGATGCGGCGATCGCTTTCGCGTAGAATTGCGCCAGCGCTTTCAGGGCAGCGCCGTGATTGAACAGCCCGGCATTGAAGAAATAGGGCGACTTGCGACCGGCCTTCGTGGTGAACTCGCCGAAACAGAGTACCTTTTGGTCGACGGCGAAGCGGATGAACTCCTGACGGAAGTCGGTTGGCAAATTCGTTCCGGCGTAGTGTTCGCGTCGAGCGCAAAACGCTTCGCGCTTTGTGCAACAAGCGCCTCGCGCCTCGTGTAGCAATGCTCAGAATTATAACGCTGAACGTCAACGGCATCCGGTCGGCCGCCCGCAAGGGATTGATACCGTGGCTCGGCAGCTCGAAAGCCGACGTCGTATGCGTGCAGGAGCTGAAAGCGCAGGCGGGCGACATCACGCGTGAGGTCACGCAGGTCGGACGCCTGAAGGGCCACTTTCATTGCGCGGAGAAAAAGGGCTACAGCGGCGTCGGCCTCTACACGCGTCATCGGCCGCTCAAGGTGATCGAAGGTATCGGTATCCCCGCGATCGATCGCGAAGGGCGTTATCTGCGCGCCGATTTCGAGAAACTGTCGGTGATCTCGCTGTATCAGCCATCGGGCTCGAGCGGCGAAGAGCGGCAGCGAATCAAGTTCAGCTTCATGCGTCGCTTCTTCCCGCATCTGAAGCGCCTGCGCGACGAGGGACGTGAGATCGTGCTGTGCGGCGACTGGAACATCGCTCACAAGGAAATCGATCTCAAGAACTGGCGCTCGAACCAGAAGAACTCCGGCTTTCTGCCGCGCGAGCGCGTCTGGCTCACGAAGGTGTTCGACGAGCTCGGCTGGGTGGATGTCTTCCGCCACGTCGATTGCCGCCCCGATCAGTACACGTGGTGGTCCAACCGCGGGCAGGCGTGGGCCAAGAACGTCGGCTGGCGCATCGATTATCAGATCGCGACGCCCGGCATCGCAGCGACGGCGAGACGCTGCGCCATTTACAAGGAGGAGCGCTTCTCCGATCACGCGCCGCTGACGATCGACTATGACTACACGCTGGAGTAAGGGGCGGCGCTTGCCTTCGGCTCGGGCCTCGCCGCAGTCGCGGCGCTCGCGTTCCGCTCGGGCCTGGCCGCTAACGAACAGAGAGAAACCTTGCACGGTTTCCCTCCGTAACCTCCCTTCCCCCCGATAATGGTTTCCCTCCGTAACCTCCTTTCCTGTTGCCGCCCATCGGAGGCAGTGCTCCGACGCGCGACCAGCGCTGTCCGGCCGTACCTCGAGGCCGCGCCGCTCGCGGCGCTATTCCTCGGTATTTCATCCGGGTTCTCGTTCGCGATGATCGGCGCGACGTTGACCACACGCCTCGCGCAGCATGGAATCACCAAGAGCGCCGTGACGGCTTTCGCCCTGACGTTTCTTGCCTACAACCTGAAGTTCCTCTGGGCACCGCTCGTTGACAATCTTCGGCTGCCCTTGATCGGGCGCTACGGCCAGCGGCGGAGCTGGCTTTGGCTGACGGGCGTTCTGGTCATGGCGGCCGTCGCCGCTCTTGGCGCGGCCGATCCCCAGGACGATCTCTATCTGGTCGCTGGAGCAGCCATCGCAGTCGGTATCGCGGGCGCGACATTCGACATCATCATCGACGCATACCGCATCGAACTGCTGGAGCCTCGCCAGCTCGGCGTCGGCTCGGGCATGTCGCAGTACGGATGGCGGATCGGAGCCTCCGCTGCGGGTGCGCTCGCCCTTGTCATGGCGGCGCGCTTCGGATGGCCCACGGCGTACGTCGCCTGCGCGGTATTCGCGTTGCCGGCAATGGCTGTCGGAATGGTGATGGGAGAGCCGGCCCGTCACCGCGAACCGGCTCAGACGCGCGGCCTGCTGGAGGCCATCGTGGCGTATTTCAGCCCGATCATGGAATTCGTCAAACGCGAGGGCGCCGTCATCGTGCTCGCCTTCGTGCTGATCCACAAGATAGGCGATACCCTCGCGAATCTGAGTCTTCGGCTGCTCTTTCAGGATCTGGGATTCAGCAACGACGAGGTGGCTTTCTACGACGTGGGGGTGGGCTTCGTCGCACTGCTCGCCGGCGTCTTCGTGGGCGGCATTCTCTACGAGCGTCTTGGCATGAAGCGCTCCGTGCTGGTGAGCCTCGTTCTGATGGCCGTGTCGAACGTGAGCTTCGCGGCGCTCGCCGCCGTGGGACATACGAATGTCGGCATGGCGGCGGCAGTCGCTTTCGAGAATTTCGCGAGCGGGATCGGCGGGGTGACGGTCGTCGCCTACCTCTCGGCCCTTTGTAACCTGCGCTTTACCGCGAGCCAGTATGCGTTGCTCTCCGCGCTCGCGAGCATCGCAGGCCGCGTGTTCACCGGAACCAGTGCAGGTGCACTGATCGAGGCCGTGGGGTATGTCAACTTCTATCTTCTCACGACCCTGATCGCATTGCCGGGCGTGGTGGTCTTCTGGCTGATGATGCGCACCGGTCTGGCCGATGTCGCTCTCGGTGCGGCGGGCCGGGAGCCTTCCTCCGCATCGACCCCGGCGGCGCGCCGCTGAACGACGGTGTGAAGTGATGCGGCAGCGTAGTGGTGCTCGCCAGACCGCTCGGGCGCGCAGCTAACGGCTACGCAGCTTTCCAGTGGCTGCCCGTTCCAAAGCGATATACCGCCAGTGCACCCAGCAGATTCGGTGCAGTGTTCACCTCCCGACCCTGTGTCAACAGCTTGCGCTCGAGTATCCGAACGCCGCGCGCGTGACAGAACACTTCGAAGTCGTCCACGGTGCAGAGCCGGACATTCGGCGTATCGAACCACTGATAAGGCAGGTTATCCGAGACCGGCATACGGCCTCTCAACACCTCGAGACGGTTCTTCCAGTAACCGAAGTTCGGAAACGTGACGATGCCTTCGCGACCCACGCGCAACATCTCGCGGATGACGATCTCGCTGTTCCTCATCGCCTGCAGCGTCTGCGACAGCACCACATAATCGAACGAGTCGTTCTCGAAGTCCGACAATCCGCGCTCGAGGTCGCTCTGGATGACATTGACGCCGTTCTTCACGCAGCCCAGCACTCCTGCGTCGGCGATCTCGACGCCGTAACCGGTGACGTGGCGCGTGTCCTTGAGATAGCGCAGCAGCGTGCCGTCGCCGCAGCCCAGGTCGAGCACGCTCGAGCTCACCCTGATCCAGCCGGCGATCGCCGCGAAGTCGGGGCGTTGCGCCGCGGTGCCGTTGCGTTTCGTCATGACGCGCATTCGAGCGCGATGCGTTCGAAGTAGGACCGGAGCAGCGAGTGGTAGCGCGTGTCGTCGAGCAGGAATGCGTCGTGACCGTGCGGCGCATCGATCTCGGCGTACGTTACGTCGCAGCGATTATCGAGCAGGGCCTTGACGATCTCACGCGAGCGCTCCGGCGCAAATCGCCAGTCAGTGGTGAACGAGATCACCAGGAACGCGGCGCGGGCAACATTGAGCGCGCGGGTGAGGCTTCCACCGTGCTCGAAAGCCGGGTCGAAATAGTCGAGCGCCTTCGTGATGCGCAGATAGGTATTGGCGTCGAAGTATTCGGAGAATTTGTCGGCCTGGTAGCGCAGGTATGACTCGATCTGAAACTCCGTGTCGAAACCGTAACCGAGCTTTCCGTTCTTGAGCTGGCGCCCGAACTTGGCGGCCATCTCGTCGTCGGAGAGATAGGTGATGTGCCCGACCATCCGCGCGACGCGCAATCCGCGTTGAGGTTTGCCGGCGTGCTCGTAGTAGTCGCCGCCGTGGAAATCGGGATCGGTGATGATCGCCTGTCGCGCGACTTCATTGAACGCGATGTTCTGCGCTGACAGGTTCGGTGCGCACGCGATCACGACAGCGTGACGCAGCTTCTCCGGATAGCTGATCGTCCACTGCAGCGACTGCATCGCACCGAGGCTGCCGCCCATCACGGCGGCGAAGCGCTCGATGCCGAGGCGCTCGGCAAGGCGTGCCTGCGCGGATACCCAGTCTTCGACTGTCACGACCGGGAAGCGGCTGCCCCACGGTTTTCCGGTGCTCGCGTCGATACTGCACGGACCAGTGGAACCATGGCAGCCTCCGATGTTGTTGACGCCGATCACGAAGAAGCGATTGGTGTCCACCGGTTTGCCGGGCCCGATCATGTTGTCCCACCACCCGACGTTCTTCGGGTCTTCGGCATATGAGCCCGCGACGTGATGCGATGCGTTCAGCGCATGACAGATGAGCACCGCGTTCGAACGATCGCCATTCAGCCTGCCGTAAGTTTCGTACGCGAGCTGATACTCGTTCAATACCGCGCCGGAGCTCAGGCGCAAGGGCTCCGTGAAACGCGCGATGTTCGGCGTCACGATGCCGACGGAGCCGGAATCGGATGCTTGCCGAGGGGGTGTAGCCGTGTCCATAAACAAAAACCCGGTGGGCCTTAACAAGCTCGCACCGGGTTCAGAGACGCCTCCTTATCTCTTTAGCCGTATTTATAAAGCGCCCGCAAGCTGATCATCAAATCGGCGCGGGGACAAATTAACCCGGCAGCGCCAGCTATGTCAATAACTGCCGTCGGCACACGCGCGTCATCAGGAGGCGCGGCGTTTGATCCGCAGCTGCAAGAGACTTGCAGATCGGTAGCGACAAGGTCAAGCCTCCGGCGGCCGCCGCCCTGAGCCTCGTACATTCGGACGTGAGTGCTCATCGGCGTTCGAACATTACGTTCGCGGGGACCCCTCGTCTTCGACGCCCCCACTCACCATGACGGTGGCGGTGCTAACCGGCTAGCTAACTCGCGTTCGAATGTCACGTTCGCGTCGACAGCGTCTGCGAGGCGCGCCGCTCTCAGGCGTTCAGGCGCTCGAGGAGCTGCTGCAGGCGGTCGGGGTCGGTCTCGCGCAGCATGCGCAGGGCGAGCGGCTTGACCTGGGCGTGGCTCGTGTGGAGAACCCGTTCCTTGACCTGCAGAAGATGCGCCGAATGCATCGAATACTGGCGCAGGCCGAGCCCGAGCAGCAGGCGCGTCATGGCGACATCGCCCGCCATCTCGCCGCACAGCGCCACCGGGATGTTCGCTTTCTCCCCGGCTTTAAGGACATGCGCGATGAGCGACAGCACGGCCGGGTGGAGCGGATCGTACAGGTGTGCCACCGCGTCGTCGGTGCGATCGATCGCCAGCGTGTACTGGATGAGATCGTTGGTTCCGATCGACAGGAAATCCAGCTTGCGGGTGAAGATGTTGAGCGCGAGCGCCGCCGCAGGCACTTCGATCATGCTGCCGATCTTGATTTCCCGATCGTACGAAATGTTCTCGACATCGAGGCTTTGCTTGGCTTGCGCAATGAGCGCGAGCGTCTGGTCGAGCTCGCGCGCACTCGCGAGCATGGGGATGAGCACGTTCACCTTGCCGTAAGTGGACGCGCGTAGCAGCGCCCGTAGCTGGATCAGGAAACGTTCGGGCTCGATCAGGCACAGGCGGATCGCACGCAGACCCAACGCGGGATTCGTCACCAAGCGTCCGCCGTCGCCGTGGTCCTTGTCCGCGCCGAGATCGTAGGTCCGGATGGTCACCGGGTGTCCCTGCATTTCTTCGGCGACGCGACGGTAGGCTTCGAACTGCTCGTCTTCGCCGGGGAGATGGTTGCGATTGAGAAACAGGAACTCGCTGCGAAAGAGGCCGACGCCCGTCGCCCCGTTTTCCAGCGCCTGTGAGACATCGGACGGCAGCTCGATATTCGCCTGCAGCTCGACCGTCGCGCCGTCGAGCGTCGTGGCCCGCATGTTGCGCAGGCGTTTCAGCTTCCGCCGGTCGAGCTCGAATTCGTGCTGACGGAGCTGATATTCGTTCGAGCGCCTGACTGTCGGGATCGACGATCACGACGCCCTGCGCACCGTCGACGATGATGAGCTCGTCTTCGCGAATGAGCTGCCGCGCGTGATGCAGTGCCACGACAGAAGGGATATTCAGGCTGCGTGCGACGACCGCCGTGTGCGACGTGGTGCCGCCCAGGTCGGTGATGAAGCTCGCGAACTGATGCTGCCTGAACTGCACCACATCGGCGGGCGAAAGATCGCGCGCGACCAGGATCAGCTTGCGTGAACCACCCGCTGGCGGAGGCATGTAGCCCGGATGGCCGAGCAGCGCCTTCATGATGCGCTCGGCGACCTGCCGCACGTCACTGCGGCGTTCGCGCAGATAGGTGTCTTCGATCTGATCGAATTGCGCCAGCAGTGCGTCCGTCTGAATCTTGACCGCCCACTCGGCGTTGCACTGCTCGCTGTCGATGATTTCCTTGGGTTCGTCCGAGATCGTCGAATCGGCGAGGATCATGAGGTGCACGTCGATGAAGCCGACGAACTCGGCAGGCGCGGTCGCCGGCACCAGCGCGCGCACGGACTGGAGCTCCTCCCGCACGGCCTTGATCGCGCTGTCGAAGCGTGCGACCTCGTGCTCGAGCTGCTCGGGTGGAACCAGATAGTGCGCCGCTTCGAGCTGTGCGTGGCTGATGAGGTGCGCGTGGCCGATGGCGATGCCGCCGGACACCGGGACGCCGTGCAGGGAGAACGACATTATTCGTCTTCGCCGAAGCGCTCGGCGATCAACCTCGAGAGAGCGCTCAAGGCCTGCTCTTCGTCGGGGCCGTCGGTCTCGACGATGACGGTCGAGCCCTTTGCGGCCGCGAGCATCATGACGCCCATGATGCTCTTCGCGTTCACGCGGCGGCCGTTACGGCTCAGCCAGACAGCGCTTTCGAAACGGCCTGCTGTCTGCGTGAGCTTCGCGGATGCGCGCGCGTGAAGGCCGAGCTTGTTGATGATCTCAACTTCCCGTTGCAGCATTGTGCAGTATGAGCGGCGGTATGCGCATAACCCCTTCGCAGCCGCCGCTGACGGCCTTGGTGACGAGCGTTGCGAGCGTCCGGTCGCGATAGGTGAGCGCGCGAATCAGCATGGGCAGGTTCACGCCCGAGACGCCCTCAACGCGTCCCGGAATGAGCAGCTTGGCTGCAATGTTCGAAGGCGTGCCGCCGTACATGTCGGACATGATCAGGACGCCGTGGCCCTGATCCACTTCCTTCACCATTCGCCGCGCCTGGGGCAGCAGGAGCAGTGGATCGTCCTGCGCTGTGACGCCGAGTTGCTGCACGCGTCCGGGCCGCTTGTTCAGTACGTGGGCGGCGCAGTGGATCAGGCTTTCGCCCAAAGTACCGTGCGCAATGATGAGGATGCCTATCATCGGAGTCGATCCGAAATTATGTGCCGATTCTACGCTGTTGCACTGCAAAAGAACCTGCGGCGCGACGCACCGCCCCGGCCACGCCGGCCGAGGAAAAAGGGCGGAGCGAAAGGCGGGAGAACTTAGGGCGCTGGGGTGCGGCCCTACGACTACGGCATCTTTTCGAGCGCGTCCACCATCATGCCGGGAACGTTGAAGCCGGTCTGCGTCGTGATCTCCTGAAAGCAGGTCGGACTCGTGACGTTGACCTCGGTCAGGTAATCGCCGATCACGTCGAGTCCGACGAGCAGCAAGCCCTGCGCGTGCAGGACGGGCGCGAGCGCGTGCGCGATCTCCGTATCGCGGGCCGTCAGCGGCCGGGCGACGCCGGTCCCGCCGGCGGCGAGGTTGCCCCGTGTTTCTCCGGGTTTGGGAATGCGTGCCAGCGCATAGGGCACCGGTTTTCCAGCGATCAGCAGCACGCGCTTGTCACCGTCGCGGATTTCAGGGATGTAGCGTTGAATCATGATCGTCTGCGCGCCGTTCGCCGTGAGCGTCTCGATGATGACGTTCAGATTCGGGTCGCCTTCGCGCACCCTGAAGATCGACTCGCCGCCCATGCCGTGCAGCGGCTTCATGATCACGTCCCCATGTTCGGCGAGAAACGTGCGAATCAGATCGTCGCGGCGCGTGACGAGCGTGGGGGCGGTGAACTGGCTGAAGCGCGCAATCGCCATTTTTTCATTGTGATCGCGTACGGCCCGGGGGCGGTTCACGATCCGTGCGCCCTGCTGTTCGGCGAGCTCGAGAAGATACGTGCTGTAGACGTACTCCATGTCGAACGGCGGGTCCTTGCGCATGAGCACCACGTCGTAGCCGGACAGCGGTCGTTCCTCGGGAGTCTCCAGGAGATACCACGTTTCGTCCTCTTTTCCCGTGAGATGGAGCCGCGCCGCGAACCCCGAGATCGTGCCCTTGTGCCAGGCGAGATCATGCTGATGCATGGCGTACAGCTCGTGACCGCGGCTGGCCGCTTCGCGCATGATCGCGAAGGTCGTGTCCTTGTAGATCTTGAATTCGTCGAGCGGGTCGACGATGAACGCGAGCTTCATTGCTTCGTGCAGGTGCGCATGGATGGTCGTCGCGGGGCGTCAGAGCGTCTCCGCGCGACGCGCCACGGGTGAAAACCGGCGAACGTTATTCGTTGACGGACTCAGGCGACGCTTCGGGTTCGAGTGCGTCGGCTGTTCTCTCCAGTTCGATCGCGGCGGCGAGCAGTGCAAGACGCGCGATCACGCCGTAAGCGTAAAAGCGATTCGGCGGGCAGCCGGGATCGTCCGGGTTCGGCGACGAGCACGGCGCGGCAAAAGCAAGCGGCGCGAAGTGCATGCCCGGTGCGTTCAGGTTCTCGTCCTTGCCGCGGTTCGTGTGGACGCGATAAAAGCCGCCGACGACAAAGTGGTCGATCATGTAGACGACGGGCTCGGCTACGGCTTCGTCGACCGTCTCGAAGCTGTACACGCCCTCCTGCACAATGACGTCGTTGACCTCGAGCCCTTCCTTCACGACCGCCATCTTGTTGCGCTGGCGGCGGTTGAGGCCTTTCACCTCGGAAGGATCCTTCACCGTCATGATCCCCATTCCGTACGTGCCGGCGTCCGCTTTGACGATCACGAACGGATCGGCTTCGACCTTGTATTCGCGATACTTGGCCCGGATATCGTCGAGGATCTCAGCGACATAGCCCTCCAGGCACTCCTCGCCCTTGCGCTCGCGGAAGTCGATGCGGCCGCACTTCTCGAAGAAGGGGTTCACGAGCCACGGGTCGATTCCGATGAGCTCGGCGAATTCCTGTGCGACTTCGCGATACGCGTCGAAGTGATTGGACTTGCGCCGCACCGCCCAGCCTGCGTGCAGCGGCGGTAACAGCCACTGCTCCACGTTCTCGAGGACAGCCGGTATGCCTGCCGACAGATCGTTGTTCAGAATGACGACGCACGGATCGAAACCGCCGACCGTCACGCGGTTACCCTTGCGCTCGAGCGGTTCGAGCTTCAGTTTGGCGCCACTCGGTAACTCGATGTCTGTCGGCCGCGTGATCTCCGGCAGAAGGCTTCCGATGCGCACCGTCATCCCGGCATGGCGGAGGATCTGCTGGAGCGTCGCGACGTTCTGCAGATAAAACTGGTTGCGCGTGTGATTCTCCGGAATCAACACCGCGCCGCGCGCGTCGGGGCAGAGTTTCTCCAGGGCGGTCATGGCAGCCTGAACGCAGAGCGGATGGAAATCCGGATTCAGATTGTTCCAGCCGCCGGGGAACAGGTTCGTATCGACCGGCGCGATCTTGAAAACACTGTTGCGCAAGTCGACCGAGCAGTAGAAGGGCGTCTCGTGATCCTGCCATTTGCCGCGCAGCCAGTGCTCGATCGCGGGTGCGGCGTTCAGTATCGCGCGCTCGAGTTCCGGCAGCGGCCCTGAGAGCGCCGTGGTGAGACGGGGGACTATTGTCGAGGGTTCCACGGCCGGTATTCTACCTCGCCCGGATGACCCGGCTGCCGAGTCGGCTGACTTCGCCGCTGGATGCTTGATTTGTCAGGTCGGGAGGCGGCCTTGCATTTGCCAAAAAAACGGGCGCCCGAAAGCGCCCGGAGGTCCCAACTGCTTCAGGAGGAGTCGAAATCAGGTGTGGTAGGCAGTCTCTCCGTGGGAATTCACGTCCAGGCCTTCGCGTTCTTCTTCTTCGGTCACGCGCAGGCCGACCACCATATTCGCGATGAGATAGGCGATCCATGCCACGACGGCGGTCCAGACGATCGTTACGCCGACGGCCTTCGCCTGAATCAGGAGCTGCGAAGCGATCGAATATTCCGTGCCGATCATCTTGCCGGTGACCCAGTCGGAGACGAATCCCGGCCCGCCGAGCGCAGGAGAGCAGAACACGCCCGTCAGCAAGGCCCCGAGTATCCCGCCCACTGCATGCACGCCGAACACGTCGAGGGTGTCGTCGGCCCCCAGCATGCGTTTGAGCTGGTTCACGCCCCAGAGACAGACGACGCCGGCGGCGAGGCCGATGACGAACGCGCCAGGAATGCCCACGTTACCGGCTGCCGGGGTGATTGCGACAAGCCCTGCTACTGCGCCGGAGGCTGCGCCCAGCATCGAAGGCTTGCCCTTGATCAACCATTCGGCGAAGGTCCACGACAGAACGGCGCAGGCAGTCGCAAGGAACGTGTTGATGAATGCGAGCGCTGCGGAGTTGCCGGCCTCGAGCGCCGATCCGGCGTTGAATCCGAACCAGCCCACCCACAGGAGCGATGCGCCGATCATGGTCATCGGCAGGTTGTGCGGCGACATCGCTTCGCGGCCGAAACCGATGCGCTTGCCGACCATGTAGGCGCCGACCAATCCTGCTACGCCCGCATTGATGTGCACCACCGTGCCACCGGCGAAGTCCAGTGCGCCCATCTGCCAGAGCCATCCCGCCTTGGCGTTGATCTCATCGACGAGCTTCGGATCGGTGTACGCATCCGGGCCGGGCCAGAACCAGACCATGTGGGCGATCGGCAGGTAAGAGAACGTGAACCAGATCACCATGAAGATCAGCACTGCGGAGAATCGGATGCGCTCGGCGAAAGCGCCGACGATCAGGCAGCAGGTGATTGCCGCGAAGGTCGCCTGGAACGCCACGTAAACCAGTTCGGGCAGGATGACACCCTTGCTGAATGTCGCGGCGGGCGAGAAATCGCCCTTCAGCGGATCGAACGTTCCCGAAAGAAACAGACGATCGAAGCCGCCAACGAAGGCATTGCCCTCGGTGAAGGCCATGCTGTAGCCATAGATGCACCACAGCACGACAATTAGCGAGAACGTCACGAACACCTGCATGAGCACCGACAGCATGTTCTTCGCTCGCACCATGCCGCCGTAGAAGAGGGCGAGCGCCGGAATGCTCATCATGATGACCAGCGCGGTCGAAGTGAGCATCCAGGCCACGTCGCCCTTGTTCGGCGTGGGCGCCGGTGCAGCTGTTGCGGAGGGCGCACCGCCCGCTGTTGCGGCCGCGGCGGGCGCCTCGGCGGCTGGTTTGTCGGCCGCTTTGTCCTGCGCCTGCACTGCCCACGTCGTGAAGCAGAGCGCGCAGAACAGCGCGATGACGGTAAAGATCTTCCTCATGTCCTTCTCCCTTACAGTGCTTCCGCACCGGTCTCGCCGGTGCGGATACGTATCGCTTGTTCGAGATCGAATACGAAGACCTTGCCGTCGCCGATCTTGCCGGTATTCGCCGATTTCTCGATCGCCTCGATGACCTGCTCCAACATGTCGGTCTTGATCGCGGCTTCGATCTTTACCTTGGGCAGAAAATCAACGACGTACTCTGCCCCCCTGTAAAGCTCCGTGTGCCCCTTCTGGCGACCGAATCCTTTCACTTCCGTGACGGTGATGCCGGTGACGCCGATCGCTGAAAGCGCTTCACGCACTTCGTCCAGCTTGAAGGGCTTGATGATTGCGGTAACCAGTTTCATTGCTGCTCCTTGAGGGATGGGAACAAGCCGGTGCGGGCACTCCGAGGCGCGTCAGAACGTCTTCTGGATGTACACCGTCCCGGTGCTCTTCGCGATGTTGCGCGGATAAACGCCGCCCTCGCCGACGCTGCCGTAGCCAAGCGCATTGGCGCCGGAGGTGTCGGTGTAGAACGCGCCAATCGTGAAATCCTTCGGCAGCGCGTACGAGAGACCGATCTTCCAGTCTTCGTACGAGTAGATCGTATCGTTGCTGCCGAGCGCGGCCGTCCGCGGGTCGGTGCCGTCGTACTTCTGCTTGCCCCAGTGCGCAATGAAGTTGACGCCGGTGAGCGGCTTGATCAAGTCGCCGAGCGGTACCGTGGCCGTCAGGTCGAGGTACCACGTACCTTTCGAGTCGAGCACGGCGAACGTCTTGTCCCGGACGCTGTAAGAGTATTTGAGGTTGAACCACTTCCACCCCGCGCCGGCATACACTTCCCACGTGTCCGCTTTGGGATTACCCACAAGCGCGCCCGGGAAGGGGTTCGAAGCCTCTCCAGGGTAGTAGTAGTAGAGCGTGCCGATGTCGAAGGTGAAGTCGCCGAACGTGGGCTTCCAGCCGCCATAGAAATCCCACTCGAGACTGCCGCCGGACCTGTATGCAGGCGGCTGACCGTCTTTCAGCCAGCTGATGTTCGAGGCCCAAGTGCCGGCGTAAAACCCGCTCTTGTGCGCGTAGTCGAAGCCCCCCTGCAGTGCCGGATCCCTGTTTGTCTGCGTAAGTCCACGGAATATGTATTGGCTGAAAATTCCGACGTTGCCCGTCAATGTGTGTTCAGGCGTCGGCTCCGCATCCGCAGCTAAGCCTAACCCGGGCGCGAAAGCCGCTGCGACAAGACCCGCTATCGCGGTTTTTTTGATCATGCTCTTCCCTTTCTCTTCTGTGAGGTGATGTCCGCGAGGCCCGTCAGCACGGACCGTGCCAGTCAATATTGCTCGAACATTCAGGCACTTATGGCCGACCGTGGCATCGATGCACCAGCGAGGGCCCTTTTATGGTGCGAGGCTCTGCCTCTGCGGCACTAGAAAGGGGCGTGCGGTGCTGTGCGAGAATCCCAAGTGGAGGCCATGTATGAACCCGAACTATCTGGATGAGATCAGCGAGCGAATACGCCAGTTGTTTGCGCAGAGTCCCGCGGCTGATCTCGAGAAGAACCTGCGTGCGTTGCTCGCGAGTTTTTTCGCGCGCCTCGATCTTGTTACGCGCGAGGAGTTCGACGTGCAGCGACAGGTGCTGCTGCGCACGCGCGAAAAACTCGAGCGGCTCGAGTCCCAGGTCGCTGCGCTCGAACAGCGGACACAGACGTCCGCGTCTTCTGCTCGGGCCGCTGAGCAGTAGACGAAAGTGCTCGTGTTACGAGCGCTTTCTTGATTTCCCGCATGCTCTGGCAGTGCTGTTCTCTCCTCGGACCCATCGTGCGTCGGCGCATAGCGCATCTGAAGCGTTAGATCGGGAACTCGTTTCGGAGCGACGCGCGTGGCGCTCGCAGTGCTCTACACTCGCGCGCTTGCGGGCATGCAGGCGCTTCCGGTCACCGTCGAAGTGCATCTCGCGAATGGCTTGCCAAGCTTTACGATCGTCGGGTTGCCGGAAACTGAGGTTAAGGAGGCGCGCGACCGGGTCCGCGCGGCTCTGCAGAACGCACGGTTCGAGTTTCCGGCGCGCCATATCACCGTCAATCTTGCGCCGGCCGACCTGCCGAAGGAGTCCGGCCGCTTCGACTTGCCGATCGCGATTGGCATTCTGGTCGCGACAGGTCAGCTGCCCGCTCGTGACCTCGACTCATTCGAATTTGCCGGTGAGCTCGCGCTCGCGGGCGTTTTGCGCCCCGTGCGAGGCGCGCTCGCGATGTCGCTCGGCGCGACCAAGGCGCAGCGCGCATTTGTGCTGCCATCCGAAAACGCGCCGGAAGCCGCTCTCGTCGAGGGCGCCAACGTCTATCCTGCACAAAGCCTTCTCGACGTGTGTCGCCACATTTCGGGCGACGAGCCGCTTCTGCGATATACCGGCGCGCTGCATGCCCCCGAGATCGCTTATCCGGATATGTCGGAGGTACGGGGCCAGTCGCGTGCCAAGCGCGCTCTGGAGATTGCGGCCGCCGGAAGTCACAGCGTCCTCATGATCGGCCCGCCTGGCACGGGTAAGACAATGCTCGCCTTGCGTCTGCCCGGAATCCTGCCGCCCATGACCGAAGAGGAAGCGCTTGCTTCCGCGGCGATCCAATCCGTCGGCAGCGGCGGCTTCGATGTTGCGCGATGGCGCCAGAGGCCATACCGGGCGCCGCATCACACCGCTTCAGCCGTTGCACTCGTCGGCGGTGGCAGCGATCCGCGACCGGGCGAGATCTCGCTGGCAATGCACGGCGTGCTTTTTCTCGACGAGCTGCCGGAGTTCGACCGGCGCGTGCTGGAAGTGCTGCGGGAGCCGCTCGAATCCGGGAGAGTTACTGTTTCACGCGCTGCACGTCAGGCCGAGTTCCCGGCGGAGTTTCAGCTCGTCGCCGCGATGAACCCGTGTGCGTGCGGCTACCTCGGCCATCACTCGGGTCGGTGCCGCTGTAAGCCCGATCAGATCCAGCGTTACAGAGCGCGCATTTCGGGGCCGCTTCTCGATCGTATCGACGTGCAGATCGAGGTCCCAGCAGTTGCGGTGGATACACTCACTCGTGCAGCGGATGGAGAGCCATCGAGCGTCATTCGCGGGCGTGTGCGGCGCGCTCGCGCGAGGATGCTCGAACGCCAGGCCAGAACGAATGCGAAGCTCGTTGCGGCCGAAGTCGACGTGCATTGCATGCTCGATTCCACCTCGGCCGGCATCCTGCACCGGGCGATTGCGAAGATGGGCCTGTCGGCGCGTGCTTATCACCGCGTGCTCAAGGTTGGAAGGACCATCGCGGATCTCGCCGGTAGTGATCGCATCGACGCTGCGCACATAGCGGAAGCGATTCAGTACCGCATGTGTGAGCCAGTCCTGCACGCGTAATCGATCGTCGTTCGCGCGCCGTCGGACCTCGAGAACTCGAGCGTGGGTCTCGCCGTTGCGCAGGGGCCGCTTGCAGGATGTCCTGCTGGCGGGGTCAAGACTTTGGGGTTTCGCAGCTGACAGATTATGATTCCGCCGCGCCGGGGCAGCAGGCCCGGCGTAAAGGGCGTAACGGCTGCTCGTCCGATATCGGCTGGACCCGACTCACTCTGTGGATCAGCGACATGCGGTACGCGTAGCTCGGGCGCATATATCAAGCACAGCTACTGCGGAAGGAGCACATACTGCTTGTTGCCTGGCAGACCCGCCTCGGCCTTGGCGCCCTGGCCGCGGTCATCCTGATTCTAGCCGCGTGCGCGCCACTGCCCGCGACGACGCACTCACCGGCCGACGATTGTCTGGCTGCAAACGGTGTGGCGTACGGCCCTTTCCGGGACGGGCAGGGACCTGATTACAAGCCCCCGGTGATTCCGCGCCTCGATCAGATCGAGGAAGATCTGCATTTCCTGCGCGACATCACGAAACACATCCGCACCTACAGTACCACCGACACCCAGGCGAATATCCCCCATCTGGCCCAACGCGCGGGCATAAAGGTCGCTCAAGGCATCGAGCTCGGGCCCAACGCGGCGGCGAACGAGAAGCAGATCGCAGTTGCCGTTCAGATGGCGCGCGAGGGGCTCGTCGAAGCGTTGATCGTCGGCAACGAAATATTGAGCGCAGGCGTTCTTCCGAAGGCGAAGCTCCTTGATTACCTCCAGCGTGTCCGCAAATTGACGCCACCGGCGGTGCCGGTCACCACGGCCGAAGTGTGGGACGTCTGGAACAACAATCCCGATCTGGCAGCGTCGACCGATATCGTCATGGCGCACTTCTATCCGTTCTGGGAGAAGCAGCACATCGACGACGCGAACCAGAGCCTGTGGCGCAACTACGACAAGCTGCAGAGCACCTTGCGTCGCGTCTATCCCAAACGCGAGGTGCGGGTCATCATCGGCGAGACGGGCTGGCCTTCCGGAGGAACCCCACAGGGGCGTGCGGTTCCGGGACCGCAGAATCAGCGGCGCTTCATTGAGGAATTCATGTCCTCCGCGTGCGCGAGATCGGTGCCCTTCTACTTCTTCGAGGCGTTCGATGAGGAGTGGAAGTGGCAGGAAGGGGAGAGCAGTTCAGCCGGGGCCCAGCGTCTGCCGCCCGATCGCTCGTTTGCCGGCAAGTGGGTCGGCTCGAGCTGGGGCATTTACCAGTCGAACGGCAGACTGAAGTCGGAGCTCTCCGATCTTTTCAAACAGCCGTCACCCACTTCGAGACAGCAGCGGGAAATCTTCGTCAATGGCCACCTCGCCGCTCATTACGCAATCGGGGCCGACTCGTCGGGCCGGCAACGCACGTGGTTTAAGAATGGCAATGGCGTCATCGAGATGGCGTATCCGGCCGGTCAGCGGTGGGGTGTCACGTTCATAACGGTAGGCGAGCCCTCGAGTCCGCCGCGTCCGTGGAAGGATTTCTCCGGCTATGATGCCGTGTCCTTCGAGATCCGTGGCGCACGCGGTCGCGAGAGCGTGCGCGTCGGCATCAAGGATCCCGCCGATCCGAACGACGGCAACGAGGCGCAGGTGGCGCTGAGCGAGGTCGCCACGGAGTTTCAGACATACACGATCCCGCTCTCCCAATTCGCTTCTCCTCAGTTGCCGATCCCCGATGGCCTGTCGCAGCTCAATGTGGTTCTTCAGTTTTTCTTCAGCGGCTCCCAGGCCCAGACCGTGTATGTGAGAAACATCCGCTATCTCGCTTCGAAATAGCCCGGCTCACCGCCGCGAGGCACATGCGTTGCACCCTGCGTGTCGTGTAAGGAATACACGATCGACAGGGGATCGAGATGCGACCAGTTTCGAAGATCGGAGCGGTGTTTACTCCCACCCTCGCGCTTACAGTTGCCGCGCTCGCGGCGGACCCGTTGCCTCCGGACGCGACGTATCGGCCGCTTCCGACCCTGCCGTTTTCCGCGGTCAAAGCCAACGACGAGGCACACAAACGGGAGGTCATGCAGCGTCAGTCCACGACGCTCGGCGAACGCTACGACCTCGCGAACCGCCCGATACAGGGCGTAATGATGTCGGGCGGGCAAAAGCCGGTGCAGGCGGGCGTGCGCGTAAAGCTCGCTTCCGGCGTCACGTGGGACCACCTCGCCGCGATGTCCCCTGACGACATCAAGGCGCGTGGGCTGCTGCCGGAAGGTTTCAAGCCCTTACCTCATGTGAAGCAGGCGACCGGCGGTCAGGTGTTTCCGGACAATCAGATCGATCAGATCTCAAAGCTCGAGCAGCGCGATCTGCGCCGGTTCGATGTGAATTTCGATCTGCCCGATCACCTGACACCTGAATTCCCGCCGCCGATCTTCCTCACAACGGCGCCGCAGTTAGGAGATGTTTCGCGGGGGCAGTTGCTCTCGATCCGCAACTTCTACGAAATCATGAACGGCATCATCACGCCGGTGCAGATGGAAGGTCTGCGCCTGTTGCTGACGCCCTTCCCGCAGGAGGAATTCAACCAGACGGAGGATCGCAAGGTCGCCGCCCCGAGCCTCGGCGTCCTGTCTGGACTGCCATTCGAACTTCCATACCAATGCGGCTTTCCACCTAACGCCCGACCTACGGCCGCAGTCCGCGCGCTTTCGACTCGATACCGTGAGCCTCAGGGCGCAGACTTCATTTCTGGACAACAACATGCACGACCTGAAGCTCGAGCGCTTCTACGAGGCCGGCAAGACGTCGAACGATCTGGTGATGCTTCCGGACGGTCCGATCAAGACGTTCACGCTGCGCGGCATCAAGGATTCGCCACCGTACATGCACGACGGCCGCCTGCTTACGCTGGGCGACACGGTCGAGTTCTTCAATCTGGTGCTTGGCCTGCGGCTTACGCAGCAGGAGAAGGACGCACTGCCTTCCGTGCTGCACCACCTGCAAGCCGTGCAGGCACTCCTCGCCGAACTGACGGGCGCCGCCTCCGCAGGGCCTTGCGATGAATTCGTCGTTGCCCGGCAGCGAGAGATCGGGTCAGACCCGTTAGAAGGACAGAAGAAGAAGTCCTTCCGCAAAGCACTTCCTGCACACGCATCCGTGCACTACGTCGCGAAAAAGCTCTGAAGTTTGGAGAAGCGCGGCCGATATAGCGTCGCACGCGCGCATGATTTCTTCAGACCGCGCTCGGCGTGCACCAGGCACGAGTACCTGGCAAGCACAACGGACTGCATAACAGGAGGAGTTCAGAATGAAATGGCTCGACGGACGGCGCATCGGGACCAAGCTCGCACTGCTTGGTCTACTCGGTATTTTGTCAGTCGGGCTGCCGGCTTACTTCCTCGTGAGCGACACTGTGTCGCGCATCTCGGCAGCGAAGTTCGAGCAGCGCGCGGTTGAGCCGGCGAAAGCCGTACTGCACGTCCTGCAGTTGACGCAGCAGCATCGGGCCTTATCTGCGGCAATCCTGGCCGGGAACAGCTCGCTCGAGTCGGCGAGGTCCAAAAAACAGGCCGAAGTCAACGACGCGCTCGCGGCGATGACGGCAACTGTCGCGCGCGAAATCGACAACGCTGCAATCGCGGAAGCGGTTGACGCCGTAGTCAAGTCATGGAAGTCGGCCGTCGAGTCGAGCAAAGCAGGTTCGGGCGGCGCGCAGGAAAGCATCACCCGCCATACCGCCGCGATAGCGGAGTATTTGTCACTCCTGGATCACATTGCGGATTACTACAAGCTCAGCATGGACCCGCAGCCCGATGGTTTCCAGCTCGTCAATGCGACAGTCGTTCATCTGCCGCAGGTCATCGAGACTTTCGGGCTGCTGCAGGCAAGAGGAACCATGCTGCTCACGCAGAAGCTCGCGACCGGGCAGGACAGCGCCGAGTTCTCACAGCTCTTGAGTCTCGCCGAGTTGCACCAGTCGAACATGAAGCGCGCCATGGAAAAGGTGAACGCGCTCAACCCGACCTTGAAGAGCGCCCTGGAGGAGGTCTCGAAGACCAGCGTCGATCAGGCTCGCCTCATATACAGGCTGGCTGATAAACAGATCGCCCAAACCGACAATCTTACGTACGATGCCTCCGCCTATTTCAATGCTTTCAGTCAGGGCATCGAAGCGCAGCTCAAGCTGAACGAAACGGCGATGGCGCAGTTATCTTTGCTGCTCGACCAACGCATCTCCGCCGAGACCATCCGGGCGACGCTCGTGCTTGGCGTGGGTGCGGCGATGATCCTGGTCGCCATTCTGATCGGTTGGATCATCAGCCGCAGCATCGCTCAACCACTGCGCGAGGCAGTGTCCGTCGCTCAAAAGGTGGCGGCCGGTGATCTCACAAGCGCCGTGCGGGTGAATACGCAGAACGAGACGGGACTTCTGTTGCAGGCACTGAAGGACATGAACGAAGGTCTGCGCCAGATCGTGAGCAACGTAAGGCAGTGCACGAACGCGATCGGCGGTGCATCGCAGCAGATCGTGTCCGGCAATGCCGACCTCTCACGCCGTACGGAAGCGCAGGCGGCTTCGCTCGAGGAGACCGCCTCTTCCATGGAGGAAGTCGCGAGCACTGTCCTGCAGAATACCGAAAATGCCGTGCGTGCGAATCAGCTGGCCTCGGACGCAGCCGCGATTGCCGTCAGAGGCGGATCCGTGGTGGCAGAAGTGGTCAAGACCATGTTGTCCATCAACGAGGCATCAACACGCATCGTGGACATCATCGCCGTGATCGACGGTATCGCCTTTCAGACAAATATCCTTGCGTTGAACGCCGCCGTCGAAGCGGCACGCGCGGGCGATCAGGGCCGCGGCTTCGCAGTCGTGGCGAGCGAGGTGCGCAGCCTCGCGCAGCGAAGCGCGGCGGCGGCCAAGGAAATCAAGGCGTTGATTTCGGATTCCGCGCGCAGGGTCGAGGACGGTACGAAGCTGGTCGGTGCTGCCGGCGACACGATGCAGGAAGTCGTCACCTCGGTGCACGGCGTGGCGGAGATCATCGCGCAGATCACGGCGGCTTCACGGGAGCAGAATTCGGGCATCGAGCAGGTCAACGAGGCCATCACGCAGATGGATCAGACGACGCAGCAGAACGCGAGCCTCGTTGAAGAGCTCGCTACGGCGGCGGACTCGATGCAAACGCAGGCCCAGAGTCTGGTGAAGGCCGTTGCGATATTCAAGATCACCGCGGGTTGCGAAGCCTCGGAGCCTGCAGCTTCGGAAGAGCCGGCGGCACCGCGGCTCCAGCCGAACGTCAAACGCGTCATGGCGAAGCGACGCGACCGCGCGCTCGCAGCATAAGTCCGCGAGCAGGTCTACCTCGCCCCGGCGCGGCGAACTACGCCGCGCCACCAACGCAAGTGTTCGGGCTGGCGCAGGCGCCATGAATGGCCGCGCGACGAGCCGCGTGCCCCGCAGTACGCCAGCATCCACCGCGAGCGCGGGCAGCAGCGTCACGCCCAGTCCGCCTTCGACCATCTGCATGAGCGTATAGAGGCTCGTTGCTTCCACTTTTGCCTTCCATGTCCCGCGGCGCGGACCGCACGCTTCGATGGCGTGTTCGCGCAGGCAATGTCCTTCCTCGAGCAGCAGCACCTCGCGTGTGTCGATCTTGCGCACGTTGATGGTGCGCTCGCGCAACAGCGGACTGCCCGGCGGGGCCACGAAGCGGAACTCGTCCTTGAACAGCTCACGCACATACAGTTCGCCGGTGTCATACGGCAACGCGATCAGCGCTATATCGAGGTCGCCTGATGCGAGGCGTTCGAGCAGACGGGCGGTGAAGTCTTCACGCAGATAGAGCGTCAATGCCTGGTGTGCGCGCCGCAGCAGCGGCAACACGTCAGGCAGCAGAAACGGAGCGATCGTCGGTATCGCGCCGAACCGCAAGGGGCCCGAGAGCGGCGCGGCAGCGCTGCGCGCGGTCTCGAGCAGGTCGTCTGCCTCGGAGAGCAGTGCCCGTGCGCGTTCCGTCACCTTCTGTCCCGCATCGGTAAGCCGCACACTGCGCTTGTCACGCTCGACGAGTTGCACGCCGAGGAGATTCTCGAGCTCCTTTATGCCCGCCGAGAGCGTCGACTGCGTAACGAATTGCGCCTGCGCGGCAGCGTGGAAATTCAGACGCTCCGACAGCTCGACCAGATAGGCGAGTTGGCGCAGGGATGGGAGCGCTCGCATTGCGGCGTGCGATCGGATAGATCGATCAAGTCTAAACGAAATATATCGTTTGATCGATCAGCGCCGGTGCGGCAGACTGCCAACGCATAGCCGTGTCGACGCGGCATCCCTGCTTGCAGACGCGGCGCTACCAAGGAGCTCAGAGTATGGCCACACTTAAAGGGACCAACACGGAATCCAATCTCAAAGCGGCTTTTGCCGGGGAATCCCAGGCGAACCGCCGTTACCTGTATTTCGCAGCCAAGGCCGACGTGGAAGGGCAGAACGACGTGGCAGCGGTGTTTCGCTCGACCGCCGAGGGCGAGACGGGACATGCACATGGACACCTCGAATATCTCGAACAGGTGGGTGATCCAGCGACGGGATTGCCGTTCGGTCCCACAGAGCAGAATCTGAAAGCCGCGATCGCCGGTGAGACGCACGAGTACACCGATATGTATCCGGGCATGGCGAAGTCTGCGCGCGAGGAGGGATTCGCGGAGATTGCCGACTGGTTCGAGACGCTCGCCAAAGCCGAGCGGTCACACGCGAATCGGTTCCAGAAAGCGCTCGACACGATGGCCAAGTAAAGGCCGCTATTCGGGAGGTGCCTGTGCGCAACTCCCGAATAGATGAGGGTGACCGTCTCGCTCACCCGTACGCGCACTAAAGCACGTCGTTATTGCGCCGTGTGACTTGTGCGAACGTCATCCGCGCGGGGCGCGTGTACGTGGCGCGGGGTTCCGCTCTCAATAGCAGCAGTGGGCTTCAAAGTGTCATATGCCACCTACGACGTGTGACTTTTCTCACGTCCTGCCGCGTTGATTTGTCCGCATGTTGCACAACGCGCTCCGGCGGTGTGCAAGGCGTTACAAGTGACCTATTTGTCATAATTAGATCCAGCTTAAGCTTTCGGCTCTAATTGATTGACTGTCAAGCTTTGTCCGAGCACACTCCGCCCCGCTCTGAGCGCCCTTTTCCCACCCTTGAAAGGCTGAGCCGCATGCCCAAGCCGGCCCTGAGTGCTGCGACGCAGGTCACCAGCGCGCTCGACCCCGCCCAGATACTCGAGAGCATCAGCGATGCGTTCGTAGCAGTCGATCGCAACTGGCGCTTCACGTACCTCAACGCCAAAGCCGAACAGCTTTTCCGCATGCGGTCGCGCCGGCTGATCGGGCGCGTGTGCTGGGAGCTCTTCCCCGAGGGCGTTCGTACCGTCGGTTACCGCCGGTTGAATGAAGCCATGAGGGACGGGCACGAAGTGGAGTACCTGGAGTACTCGTTGCGGTTCGGAATCTGGTACGAGGTGAAGGCGTATCCCCACGCGCAAGGGCTCTCGATCTACTTCAGGGATGTGACCGAGCGTGTGGCGGCGGAACAGAAGCTGCGGCTGCACGAGCGTGCCATCGAGGCTACGGTCAACGCAATCGTCATTACGACAGCACGCCGCCAGCAATACTCGATCGTGCATGTGAATCCGGCCTTCGAGCGCATCACGGGCTACACGGCGGCCGAGGTAATCGGCCGGAACTGCCGCTTTCTGCAAGGCGCCGACACCGATCAGCCCGAGCTCGCGAACCTGCGGACCTTGCTGCGCACGCAGAAGGAAGGCCGCGTAACTCTACGCAACTACCGCAAGGACGGAACGCTCTTCTACAACGAGCTCCACGTCGCTCCGGTGCGCAACGCGAAGGGCTACGTGACGCATTTCGTCGGCGTGCTCAACGACATCACCGAGACGAAGCGCTATCAGGACGAGCTCGAACACCACGTCAATCACGACACGCTGACAGGTCTGCCCAATCGCCACTTGCTGCACGACCGTCTTCAGCAGGCGATGTTCCGCGCGAACCGCCGCGAGCTGCAATGTGCGGTCATGTTTCTCGACCTCGACCACTTCAAGCTCGTGAATGACGGCCTCGGGCATCACATCGGCGACCTGCTGTTGAAGAATGTCGCGGCCGAGCTCCTGAATATCCTTCGTCCCGAGGATACCGTCGCTCGATTTGGAGGCGACGAGTTCGTGCTCGTGGCGACTGAGGTGCAGCATCTCACCGATCTGACCGACATCGCCGAGCGCGTCGTAAGCCGATTGTCCATGCCGCGCCGGATCGAAAACGAAGAGATAGCAGTATCCGCGAGCCTCGGCATCGCGGTCTATCCCGGCGACGGCGACACGATCGAGTCGCTGCTGCGCAATGCCGATGCGGCGATGTATCACGCCAAGGAACGGGGGCGAAACACCTATAGCTTCTACCAGAAGGAGATGAACGTCTCCATCTCGGAGAAGTTCGCGATGAAAACGAAGCTCGCCAAAGCGGTCGAGAACGGCGAGCTCAGGCTGCAGTATCAGCCGCAGGCCGGTGCGCGGGATATCCGCATCGTTGGATTCGAGGCGCTCTTACGCTGGTTCCATCCCGAATTCGGACGTGTCGCTCCGGACCGTTTCATACCACTCGCCGAGGAAACCGGCTTGATCGTGCCGATCGGTGAATGGGTATTGCGCGAAGCGTGTACCTTCGCGGCCGACCTGCGAGACCAAGGGGTCGAGTTCGGGCGCGTGGCTGTCAACCTTTCCGCGCGACAGTTCTATCAAGCCACACTCGCGAAAGCGATTGATCGCGTGCTGGGTGAGACAGGCTTGCCGGCTGAGTGTCTCGAGCTGGAGATCACCGAGAGCATGATGATGGGCAACACCGAAAAGGTGCTGCGGATCCTGAGCGAGCTCAAGGAGATGAAGGTTCAGCTTGCGGTGGACGATTTCGGCACCGGCTACTCGAGCCTGGGCTATCTGAGACGCTTCCCGATCGACAGGCTCAAGATCGACCGCTCGTTCATCGACGACGTACCGGCGAGCCAGCACGACTCGACGATTGCGAAAGCGATCGTTTCGCTCGCCCACAATCTTGGGTTGCAGGTCATCGCGGAAGGCGTCGAGACGCACGCGCAACTCGATTTTCTCGCGCAAAACGGCTGCGACGAAATCCAGGGCTATCTGCTCAGCCGCCCCCTCGATGAACAGGCGGCCCGCGACTTCCTGCCTATGCGATCGCTGCGAGACGAACCTGCGTGCGGTATGCTCGTCGTGCCCACGCAAGAAGCAAGAGTCTCCTAAGCCTGTACATTGACGGCCGCGATCGAGCTGCTCTCGAGGCGTGGACTTGAACCGCTGTGCTGCGGTTCTCCGTGTCGCATCGTTCTCTTTTGAAAGCGCCCGCGGTGCTGTTTGCTCACTCGCGATAGCAGGCGAGGTCAGGCCACGCGACGCTGCGCGTCGGGTATGTAATCATGTGCACGGAAGCTGTCGTGCCGGGTTCAAGTCGAAGCCCTCCGCCATGCGCCGATGGCCGGCATGTTAGTATCAGACCCTTTTTAGTCAGCATCTTGCGCGGTTCTCGCGCCATATTCTCCGATGACCCCCAGTCGTTTGCAGCAGCTTCACGCCGCGCTCGAGTCGCGCATCCTGATTTTGGATGGTGCGATGGGCACGATGATCCAGACTTTTACGCTCGACGAAGCGGATTACAGAGGCGATCGCTTCAAGGATCACACCCACGATCTGAAAGGCAACAATGACCTGCTCGTCCTGACGCAACCGCACATCATCCGCGAGATTCACGCGCAGAACCTCGAGGCGGGCGCGGACATCATCGAGACGAACACTTTCAACTCGACGTCGATCGCGCAGGCCGACTACGGCATGGAAGCGTTCGTGCATGAGCTGAATGTCGAGGCGGCGAGGCTCGCATGCTCGGTGGCGGCTGAATACGAGGCGCGCGACCCGACGCGCCCGCGGTTCGTCGCAGGCGCGGTCGGCCCGACGAATCGGACGGCATCGATCTCTCCCGACGTGAACGACCCGGGCTACCGCAACGTCACGTTCGACGAGCTCGTGACTTCGTACTCGGACGCGGTGACCGGGTTGATCGAAGGCGGCGTTGATCTGCTATTGGTGGAAACGATATTCGACACGCTGAATGCAAAAGCGGCGCTGTTCGCGATCGACGAGGTGGGCGAGAAGCTCGGCCGCCACATTCCGATCATGATTTCCGGGACGATCACCGATGCGTCGGGACGTACGCTTTCGGGCCAGACGCCCGAAGCGTTCTGGAATTCGGTGCGGCACGCGAGACCACTGACCATCGGCCTGAATTGCGCGCTCGGCGCGAAGCTCATGCGACCGTACATCGAAGAGATCTCGCGAGTCGCCGATACGTACGTGTGTGCATACCCAAACGCGGGCCTGCCCAATCCCCTTGCCCCCACGGGCTATGACGAGGTTCCGGAGCAGACCGGTTCGTATCTTTTCGATTTTGCGCGCAGCGGGTTCATCAATATCGCTGGTGGCTGCTGCGGCACGACGCCGGCGCATATCAGGGCCATCGCCGAGGCGGTGAAAGGCGTGCCGCCGCGCAAATTGCCTGCGGTCGAGCATCGCACCCGTCTCTCCGGCCTGGAGCCCCTGAACATTGGTGACGATTCGCTGTTCGTGAATATCGGCGAGCGGACCAACGTCACCGGATCACCGGGTTTCGCGAAACTCATCATGGCGGGCGATTTTGCGGCCGCCTTGTCCGTCGCCCGCCAGCAGGTTGAGAACGGCGCGCAGATGATCGACATCAACATGGACGAGGCCATGCTGGACTCGAAGGCGGCGATGGTCCGCTTTCTGACTCTCGTTGCCGCCGAGCCCGATATCTCGCGTGTGCCGGTCGTCATCGATTCCTCCAAGTGGGACGTGATCGAAGCGGGCCTGAAGTGCGTGCAGGGCAAGTGCGTCGTGAACTCGATCAGCATGAAAGAGGGCACGGACGAGTTCGTGAAGCACGCGAAGCTCGCCAAGCGCTATGGTGCAGCCGTGATCGTCATGGCCTTCGACGAGCGAGGGCAGGCCGACACGGTTGAACGGCGCAAAGAGATCTGTGAGAAGGCGTACCGCATCCTCGTGGACGAAGTGCATTTCCCCGCAGAGGACATCATCTTCGATCCCAACATCTTCGCGATCGCGACCGGTATCGAAGAGCACAGTAACTACGGGGTCGATTTCATCAAGGCGACGCGGTGGATCCGCGAGAATCTTCCGCACGCGCGCGTGAGCGGCGGACTCTCCAATATCTCGTTCTCGTTTCGCGGCAACAATCCCGTGCGCGAAGCGATCCATACCGCGTTTCTGTATCACACGATTCAGGCCGGACTGTCGATGGCGATCGTCAACGCCGGGCAGATCGGCGTGTATGACGAAATCCCGAAAGATCTCCTCCAGCATGTGGAGGACATTATTTTCAACCGCCGGCCGGATGCCGCGGAGCGCATGGTGCGTTTTGCCGAGACCGTGAAGGGGCAGGCGAAAGTCGAAACACAGGACATCGAGTGGCGCAACGGCAGCGTCGAGGAACGGCTTGCTCATGCGCTCGTTAAGGGCATCGCAGATTACATCGTGGCCGATACGGAAGAAGCGCGCGCGAAGCTCGGCCGGCCGATCCACGTTATCGAAGGTCCGCTGATGGACGGCATGAACGTGGTCGGGGACCTGTTCGGCGCCGGCAAGATGTTCCTGCCGCAGGTCGTTAAGTCTGCGCGTGTCATGAAGCAGGCGGTTGCCTATCTGGAGCCCTATCTGCAGGCTGAGAAAGCGGCGGCAGGTGACTCTCGGCCGAAGGGCAAGATCGTGCTCGCGACCGTCAAAGGCGACGTGCACGACATCGGCAAGAACATCGTCGCCGTGGTTCTCCAGTGCAACAACTACGAGGTCATCAATCTCGGCGTCATGGTGCCGTGGAAAAAGATTTCCGACGTCGCACGTGAAGAGCAGGCTGACATCATCGGCCTGTCCGGACTCATTACGCCGTCGCTGGAGGAAATGGCGCACAACGCGCGCGAAATGCAGCGTGAGGGCTACACGGTGCCACTGCTCATCGGGGGGGCGACGACTTCGCGCACGCACACTGCAGTGAAGATTGCGCCGAATTACGAAGGGCCGGTAGTGTGGGTGCCGGACGCATCGCGCAGCGTGTCGGTGTGCAGCAGCCTGCTGTCCGAAGAAATGCGCAAGGGCTACGCCGCCGACGTCAAGGCCGAGTACGTCCGCATACGCGCGCAGCACGAAAGCAAGAAAGGTCCTTCGCTCATTACCATCGGGCGCGCACGGGACAATGGTCTGAAGACCGACTGGAAGCGCTACGCGCCAGCGAAGCCGCAGATGCTCGGCGTCAAGGTCCTGAAGAACTACGATCTCGCAGAAGTCGCCCAATACATCGATTGGGGCCCGTTCTTCCAGACGTGGGAGCTGTCGGGGCCGTACCCGGCGATATTGAACGACCCGCTCGTCGGCGAATCGGCGCGTAGCGTGCTGGCCGAAGGGCAGGCGATGCTGAAAAAAATCATCGAGGGTCGCTGGCTCACAGCAAATGCTGTTTTCGGGCTGTTCCCCGCTGCGCGCGTGGACCATGAGGACATCGAGATTTACTCGGACGAGTCGCGGCGCGAGGTACGGATGACCTGGCACAATCTTCGACAGCAGAACGAAAAGCCGAGCGGTAATCCCAATCTGTGTCTGGCCGACTTCGTCGCTTCGAAAGACTCGGGTGTTCCGGATTACATCGGCGCATTCGCGGTCACGGCGGGCGCCGGCATGGAGAAACGGCTGGAGATATTCGAGAAGCAGCACGATGACTATAGTGCGATCATGCTGAAAGCGCTCGCCGATCGTCTCGCCGAGGCGTGCACCGAGCTTCTGCACGCACGCGTGCGCCGCGAGTTCTGGGGTTATGCGGCGGACGAACAGCTATCGATCGATGATCTGATCAAGGAGAACTATCGCGGCATACGCCCGGCGCCCGGGTACCCGGCGTGTCCTGACCACACCGAAAAGGGCGCGCTCTTCCACCTGCTCGGCGCAGAGCGTGCGGGCATGCGCCTCACTGAATCGTTCGCGATGTACCCCGCGTCGTCTGTGAGCGGGTTCTATCTGTCGCATCCGGACGCACGCTATTTCGCGGTCGGCAAGGTCGATCGCGACCAGATGACCGATTACGCGCGGCGCAAGTCGATGCCGCTTGCGGACATCGAGAGGTGGCTCGCCCCGGTGCTTGGCTACGAGCCGGCGGCGGAAGAAGAGGTCGTTTAAACGGCGCGCGGTTTGGCGCGGGAGCGCGGATTGCTGCTGAGTCGCGTCCCTCGCCTACTCCGCTGACGCAGACTGTCCCGAAGAACACACTCGATGTCAGTTCCCCCTGTCGTAGCTACAACGCTTCTGCTCACCGGCTCGAACCTTTTCATGACGTTCGCCTGGTACGGGCACCTCAAGAACCTCACTTCCAAACCATGGTGGATCGCGGCTTTCATAAGCTGGGGTATCGCGCTCTTCGAATACCTTATGCAAGTGCCAGCCAATCGCATTGGCTTTTCGGTTTTGAGCCTCGCGCAACTGAAGATCCTGCAGGAGGTGATTACACTGATCGTCTTCGTCCCATTCGCAATGCTGTACATGGGACAGGGGCTCAGACTGAATTACCTCTACGCCGGCATCTGCCTTCTGGGAGCCGTGTACTTCATTTTCCGCAGTTGAAGGCACTGCGTGGCTGTACACCCCTGCGGCCGCGTTGCTGACGTCTTACTCCAGCTTCACTCCGGCGCTCTGCACGACCGCGCGCCAGTCACGCACCTCCTTGGCGACATACTGCTTGAACTCGGCAGGCGTCCATGGCGCCGGCTCGGCCGAGTTCGCGCTCAGCACATCCTTCATGCGCGGCTGGTTGACGGCCTTCATGACCTCGGCGTGAAGCCTGTCGATGATCGGCTTCGGCGTCCGGCCTGGCGCAAAGAACCCCGTATCGCAGCCCATTTCGAAATGTGGCAAGACTTCGCCGAGCGTGGGTGTGTCCGCGTAGAGCGGTGACCGTTTTGCCGACGTGATTCCGAGCAGCGTCAGACGGCCTGCCTTGACGTGAGGAATGGCTGCGGAGATGCAGGAAAAATAAACTGCGGCCTCTCCTGCCACCAGAGCCGCCGTCGCCGGCGCGCCGCCCTTGTACGGCACATGCAGCAGGTTCGTGCCCGTGTCCCGCATGAAGCGTTCCGCTGTCAAATGCGTTATCGAACCAGCACCCGATGACGCGACAGAGAGTTGTCCCGGGCGGGCTTTTGCCGCCTCGATGAGTTGCTGAATCGATTTCACCCCGAGCTTGGGCGTCGCGACCAATACGAGCGGTGAGCGGGCCGGCAGGGCGATCGGTGCGAGGTCCTTCAGCGGATCGTACGGAAGGGTCGAATACAGGCTTGCGGTAATTGCGTTACTCGCTACATCAGTCATGAGAAGCGTGTAGCCGTCCGGGTTCGCCTTCGCCGCGATGGCGACACCCAGTGTTCCAGCGGCTCCCGGACGGTTGTCCGGAATGAGCTGTTGTCCGAGTGAATCCGACAGCGTGGCTCCCAGACCGCGAGCAATCACGTCCGTGATGCCGCCGGGCGGCCAGGGAATGACGAGTCGGATCGGCCGCGCCGGATAATCCTCCGCGTGGAGGCCGAACACCGCTGACGAGCAAATCACTCCGAACCACCATACCGCGGCCCGTATCGTTTTCATGATCGATCTCCTCCGTCACCGAGCGCGCTTGTCAAGCGGCTACCAGAGTGATTTCAACCTGCCGCCATCGAGATTGAGCGAAACACCCGTGATATAGGACGCGCGCTCGGAACAGAGAAACACGATCGCGTTCGCAAGCTCCTCGGGCCGGCCGAAGCGATTCAGCGCATTCTTGCGCGCCGCGAGCCGTCGCGCTTCGCCTTCAGTCGGGGCACCGAGCTCAACCGCGAGTCCCTGCGCGTTCCGACGCCACAGGTCGGTATCGACCCAGCCCGGGCACACCGCGTTCACGAGCACGTTGTCCTCGCCGAACTCGGTGGACAGCGACTTGGTGATGTTGAGGAGTCCGCTGTTCGTGATGCCGCTTCCGAACATGTACGGATCGGGTTCCTTGCCCGCGCCGCCGATCATGTTCACGATGCGTCCCCAGCGCTGCGCTTTCATTTTCGGATAGACGAGCCGGATCGTACGCAGAAAACCGAATAGCTTGGTCTCGAGCTGCTGCCTGAGGCCTTCGTCGGTCATCACGTCGAAGCGACCGGAATACATCTGGCCCGCGTTGTTGACGAGGATGTCCACCGTTCCGAAGCGCTGCTGCGCGCCTGAGACGAGCATCTCAACGTCCTCGGGCTTGCTCATATCGGCGACGAGCGCATGAACTTCGCCCGGCGCCGCCTGAACGAGCGTGCTCCGCGCACGTTCGAGTGTCTCCGCGTTGCGGCCGCAGATCATGACGCGCACGCCTTCTTCCAGAAACTGTCGCGCCGTTTCGAAACCGATGCCGCGGCTTGCGCCGGTAACGATCGCCGCCCTGCCCTTGATGCCGAGGTCCACGTTTTCTCCTTCGGGTCGCGCTGCACGCGCCTGATGAGTGCTCCCGCTTGCGGCTGAATTGTAAACAACAAAGTACTGAGGCCACTCGGCCCCGAACGCTGGCCCTCGAACGGCATTGCTGCAACAATGGCCGAAGGTCATCAGCTCGGAAATGAAGCACGCGGGACGGCTTGCGTGCTTCTCACAAACTAACCAGGGAGCTCGATATGCGCGCGAGACAGATGCGGCTCTGCACCTTTGCGGACCGCGAAGGGGGCGGGCTTGGCCTCGTGACCGAAAGCGGGCGTACTCGACATTGCAAAAGCTTCTGCGCTGTTTCGTGCCAAGGCGCCGAGCGATATCCACGCAGTCATCGAAGGGGCGGATTGTGCTTCCCTCGCGCAGCTCGCGGACAAAGCGCTCGAAAGCAAACGCGGGCAGAGTGCGTTCATTCCCGAATCGCGCGTGCGCTTCGGTCCCGCAGTGCCGCGCCCGGGGAAGATCGTCTGTGTCGGCCTGAACTATCGCCAGCATGCGCAGGAGACCGGCAATCCCATTCCGTCCGTGCCGATGCTTTTCAACAAGTACAACAATGCGCTCGTGGGGCATCGCGGGAAGATCCGGCTGCCGACGAAGGTCGCATCCCAATTCGATTACGAGGTCGAGCTGGTCATCGTCATCGGAAAGAAGGCGCGCGATGTTCCGGAAGGCAAGGCGCTGTCGCACGTGTTCGGCTACGCCAACGGAAACGACTTCTCCGCCCGTGACGTGATGCGCGCCAGCAGTCAGATCATGCTCGGCAAGACGTGCGATGGATTTGGCCCGCTCGGACCGTACGTGATCACTGCTGATCAGATCCCTGATCCGCAAAACGTGAACGTGGCGACCTACGTGAACGGCGAGGAACGTCAGAGCTCGAATACACGCGACATGATCTTCAGCTGCGCGGAGATCGTGAGCTACTGTTCACGACATATGACGCTGCTGCCTGGCGACATTATCTACACGGGCACGCCCCAGGGGGTGATACTCGGCTACCCGCGAGAGAAGCAGGTATGGCTCAAACCGGGCGACAAGGTGGTCACCGAAGTCGAAAGATGCGGCCGGCTCGAAGTCACGCTGGTGTGACGCGTATCACGTACGCCTAGGTCCTTCGCCCGTCTTTCGTGCGTGCGCGGCAATCGCGAGCGGGCCTCGCGTTAAAGATCAAAGCCGGTTGGCCGTTGTCTCTGGCGATGACACGAGCTACTCCTTCGAAGATCGGCCGATTCGACATCGAGCGCGTACTGGGATCCAGCGCACGGGGGGCCGTTTACACCGCGCAGCAGGCAGGTGGCGGGCAGCGAGTGGTCATCAGGACATTGCCCGCCGACGTGACCAGGGCTACTGCTGGCCCGCTGACGTGTATTCTCCAAAGCGCTGCAACGCTGGGCGAGCTGACGCACCCCGGCATTTTGCCGCTGCTCGAAACCGGTCAAGCCGGGGGATTGCCGTACCTGGTATACGAACACGTCGATGGCGAGCTGCTGTCCGAACTCCTGGGAGGAGGCCGGCAGTTACCGGCCGCGCGTGCGCTCGAAATTACTATCCAGATCCTGAAGGCCGTCGGCTCCGCGCACCACCACGGCATCGTTCATCGCGACCTGCGGCCGGAAAACATCATCCTGGCGAGCGAGGATGCACCGCGCCTGCTGGGCTTCGGGCTGTCGGCCTGGATTCTGGAGAACCCTCCGCGCGCTGCCGGCTTTTGCGGAGACCCGGCATACACGGCTCCCGAGTGTGGACACGGTGGCATCTGCACACCCGCGGCCGATGTGTTCTCGATCGGCATGCTGCTCTATCGCATGTTGACGGGGCGCACTGCCGTGAGCGGAGCGAGCGCCGCGGACCTCGTCGATCAGCTCGCCCAGGGTCGCTTGACGTCTGCGTCCGTCCTCAATCCGCAGGTGGACGAGCGGCTGGACGCGCTGCTCATGAAGGCGCTGGCGAGCAATCCCGCGGAACGCTTCGGCACGACGGAACAGATGGAGGATGCGCTTTATCTTTATCTCAATCCCCGTACGGAGAACAATGCTTCCGCCAAGTCGTCGACCGGAACGCTCGACTTCCTGCTGCGGCGCATGCGTCACAAGAGCGACTTCCCTGCACTTTCAGCGACGATCAGCGCGATCAATCGGGCGAGCACATCGGAAGACGAGAGCGCGAAAACGCTCTCGCGCCACATTCTCAAGGACTTCGCGCTCACCAGCAAACTCCTGAAGATGGTCAACTCGGCTTATTTCGGCAGCTTCGGAGGCACGATCTCGACTGTGTCGAAAGCCGTGGTCATCATGGGGTTCGACCGCATTCGCAATGCGGCGATCTCGCTCATGCTGTTCGAGCACCTGCAGAACAAGGCTCACGCCACGCGCCTCAAGGAAGATCTGGTGGCGAGCTACTTCAGCGCCGTTCTCACGCGCCAGCTCGTCGCCAAAACGAACATTCGCAATCTCGAGGAAGCGTTCATCTGCGCGATGTTCCACAACCTCGGACGGCTGCTCACGAGCTTCTATTTCCCCGAAGAGGACCGCGAGATCCAGAGACTCATGCAGCGCAAGGGTCTGCCGCCGATGCAGGCCTCGCTCCAGGTACTGGGCGTTACATTCGCGGATCTCGGAATCGAGGTTGCGAAAGTCTGGAATTTCCCGCCGCGGATCGTGCAGAGCATGCGGCACGTCGAGGACGACAAGTTCGAGCGGCCCGAAACGGAAGAGGCAAAGCTCAGGGTGCTCGCGGATCTGTCCACCCGCGTTTGCGACTCTATGCGGGAGCTCGACGAAAAGACGCGCGACGAAAAGCTGAAAGACGTGGTCAAGCGGTTCGACGGTACTTTCGGCATCGGCGCGAAGCTGCTCGTCTCGTCAATCAGGGAGTCGGCAGCCGAGCTCTCGAAGGACGCCGTTACGCTCAACCTCAGGACGACCGGGAGCGTGTTCCTGGCGAGCCCGGGAGAAGCGGACGGTGCGCCCGAAGCCGCAGCGCCTGTACCCGAAGTGCAATCCGTAATCGACCACACTCGTTCCGAGATACTGGCTTCATGCGCAGCCGAGAGCATCATCATCGATCCCGAGCGCAAGTCGGCACTCTTCGCAGGCATACAGGACATCAGCACGACCCTCATGGGCGAATTCAAGCTGAACGACGTGCTGCGCGAGATACTGGAGACCATGTACCGCAGCGCCGGCTTTACTCGGGTGCTGCTGTTCATCAGGGACACGCCGAGCAATTCGCTCAAGACGCGCTTGGGGCTCGGAGAAGGGGTCGACGATATATTGGGTGGTGCCTTTTCGATTCCGCTGGGTCTCACCCGTGACGTCTTTCAGGCCGCGGTCGCAAATGGCGCCGACGTGTTCATCGAGAACGTCAACGCGGAGCAAATCCGCAAGCACATCCCGGATTCGTATCGTAAGGCATTCCCGGCACGCTCGTTCGCACTCTTTCCGATGGCGATCAAGGGCCGCCCGGTCGGCCTGCTCTATGGCGATTCCGATGTCGAGGATGCGATCTGCTTCAGTGCGGAGGAGCTTTCGTTGCTGAAGACGCTGCGTAATCAGGCGGTAATCGCAATCAAGCAGAGTGCATAGCACTCTGCGTTAGAACGACCTCCTTATCGGTGAGCGGCGCGCCTGGGACAGGCTGTCGCCGCGAACGTGACATTCAGGCGCCAATCAGAACTCTCGTCCGAGCGTACGAGGGCCGAAGAGACGGAAAGCCGCACGCATGGGGGCGCTGTCGCCGCGAACGACGCACTCAAGCGGTATACTTCGCCGCTCAGCGCTTAACTGGAACGCAGGGTCAGAATTCGCCGGTCGGGCGCGATGGCGAATTCGAGTCGGTCATGCACCTCCACATCCTCGGTATCTGCGGCACGTTCATGGGCGGCCTTGCGGTGCTCGCGCGCGAGGCGGGCCACAAGGTCACCGGTTGCGACGCGAACGTGTACCCACCGATGAGCACGCAGCTCGAGGCGCAAGGGATCGAGCTGATCGAAGGATATGGCGCGGAGCAGGTGAAACTCGAACCCGACGTGTTCGTCGTCGGAAACGTGATCACGCGCGGCAATCCGCTGATGGAGGAGATACTGGACCGCGCTCTGCCGTACAGCTCGGGTCCGCAATGGCTGCGGGAGCACGTGCTGCAGAACCGCTGGGTGCTTGCCGTTGCCGGCACGCATGGCAAGACCACCACGACTGCCATGCTGGCATGGATTCTCGAACATGCGGGCCTGCGGCCGGGTTTTCTGATCGGCGGTGTGCCCAAGAACTTCGGCATCTCGGCGCGCTGCTCGGATACACCGTTCTTCGTGATCGAAGCAGACGAATACGACACCGCTTTTTTCGACAAGCGCTCGAAATTCCTCCATTACCCGGCGCGCACGACAATCCTCAACAACCTGGAATTCGATCACGCCGACATCTTTGCCGACCTTGCCGCGATCGAGAGGCAGTTCCATCATTTCGTGCGTACGTTGGCCAGGACCGGTCTCATCGTGAGTAACGCACGCGCCGAGGCGCTGGAGCGGGTGCTCGCGCGAGAGTGCTGGACGCCCGTCGAGCGTTTCGATGACGCCGCTGGCTGGGTGGCGCAAACGACGGACAGCGGGTTCGCGGTCGCATACGGTGGTGTTTCGTTCGGCGAGGTCCGGTGGGATCTGCAGGGCGCTCACAATCGCTCGAACGGCGTCGCCGCAATCGCCGCCGCGCGGCACGCCGGTGTGCCGCCTGCCGCCGCAATCGAGGCGCTGTCGCGTTTCGAAAACGTGAAGCGTCGTATGGAGGTGCGCGGTGTCGTCCGCGGTGTAACGGTCTACGATGATTTCGCCCATCATCCGACCGCGATCGCAACGACACTCGCGGGGTTGCGTTCCACCCTGGATGGCGCACGCATCATCGCGGTCATCGAGCCACGCTCCAATACGATGAAGCTCGGTGTGATGAAGCAGGCGCTGCCGGGAAGCCTTGCCGATGCCGACCTCGTCTTCTGTCATGGCGCCGGGCTGGGCTGGGATGCCGCGGAAGCGCTGAAGCCGCTGGGCTCCAGGGCACGCGTGGCCAGTAAGCTCGACGAGCTCGTTGCCGACGTGGCGCGTGCAAGTCGGTCAGGCGACCATATCGTCGTCATGAGCAACGGCGGCTTCGGTGGCGTACACGACAAATTGCTGAACGCGCTCGGCGGCTCCGTTGAACGTGCGCACGAGGAACGGCCGCACGAACGATGACGGAAGACACGATTCTCGGCCGCGATCGTCTCGGTGCTTTCTGCCGGCACACGCATGCGACGCTGGGCGGCGTGCCGAGCGGCCCGCTCGCGGGACTCACGTTCGCCGCGAAGGACATCTACGACATCGCCGGTCACAAGACCGGCTTCGGGAGCCCGGACTGGCTGCGGACGCATGCCGAAGCGGTCCGCACGGCGCCGGTGGTCGAGGCGCTCGTCCAGGCCGGCGCGTCCATGGTGGGCAAGACACAGACGGACGAGCTGACGTTCAGCCTCAATGGCGAGAACGCCCATTACGGAACGCCGATCAACGTGAACGCGCCCGGACGCATTCCCGGCGGCTCGTCGAGCGGTTCGGCGGCTGCTGTCGCGGGCGGGCTGGTTGATTTTGCGCTCGGCAGTGACACTGGCGGTTCGGTGCGCGCGCCGGCGAGTTTCTGCGGGATTTACGGCTTGCGGCCGACGCATGGCCGGATTTCACTTGAATGCGCATGTCCGCTCGCGCCCAGTTTCGACACGGCTGGCTGGTTCGCACGCGACGCCACGGTCATGGAACGCGTCGGTGCGGTTCTGTTTTCAGAAGCGCCGGTGTCTCGCCTGCCCGGCCGCGTGCTGCTGGCGCAGGATGCGTTCGATCTGGTCGAAGCCGCGACGAGGGATGCGCTGCGCCCGGCCGTCGAGCGCATCGCGGCAGTGCTCGGCAGGCCGGAGGCGGTAAGCGTGAGTGAGCACGGTCTTGCTGCGTGGCTCGACGTGTTCCGTACGCTTCAGGGTTTCGAGATCTGGGCTCAACACGGCGCCTGGGTGAGAGAGGTCAGGCCGACGCTTGGTCCGGGCGTACGCCAGCGCGTCGAATGGGCTTCAACCATCGCGGCCGAAGATGCGGCTGCGGCACGGGACAGACGGCTGGAGATTGCGAAGCGCATGGCGTCACTGCTGACGCGTGACACCGTGCTCGTCCTTCCTACCGCGCCTCATATCGCGCCACTCATCAACTCCGACCCCAAGGCGACTGAAGACTTCCGCACGCGCGCGTTGACGCTGCTTTGCATTGCCGGTCTTGCGCGTCTGCCGCAGTTGAACCTGCCGCTTGCGACATTGCAGGGCTGCCCGATCGGGGTGTCGCTGATCGGCGGCCACGGCGCCGATATGAGCCTGCTCGCGATCGCGAAGCAGCTATAGCCTGTGATTCACGCATCACCTGAAAAGAACCCGCTCGTGCCGAGGAGCGCTCACGTCTCGAAGCACGTGGGACGGTGGCTCGTTCGGCCTTCGACACGGCGTGTGCCCGCCTCCTCAGGGCGAAGGGCTTGCGATACGCACTCGTGTCGCGATACATGCGCGGGTGGCGCGCTTCCATGCTGATTTACATCCACGGTTTCAACAGCTCCGCGCTCTCGTACAAGGCTGGACTCGTGCGCAAGCGCATGATCGAGCTGGGCCGGGCAGAAATGTTTCTCTGTCCCGAGCTTCCGCCGAGTCCGCGCAACGCAATCGGGTTGCTCGAGCACGAGATCGAAGCACACGGTCGGGAGAACGTGAGTCTCATCGGCAGCTCGCTCGGCGGCTACTATGCAACCTGGCTCGCCGAACGCCATGCAGTCCGCGCCGCTCTCGTCAATCCGGCAGTCGCGCCGTCTGAGTTGCTCAAATCGTATGTCGGCCCTCAGAAGAACCTCTATACGGGCGTGTGCTACGAGCTCGAGGAGTGCCATCTTGCGGAGCTGCGCGAGCTGGAGATGGAGCACATCACGCCGTCGCGTTACCTTCTGCTCGTGACCACCGGCGATGAGGTTCTGGATTACCGCGATGCTGTGCGCAAGTATCGCGGGTGCGAGCAGGTTGTGGTGGAAGGCGGCGATCACGGCTTCAGCAATGTCGAACACTACCTCCGGCGCATCCTCGCGTTCTGCGGCATCACCCGCGAGTCGCACGCGTGAACGTTTTCTACGAAGAAGAGGGCACGCTCAAAGTCGCGGCTATCCTCGCCGATAGCGCGACCAGCCTCCAGGTGGAGGCACCGCACGGTAAGCGCTCGAAGATCAAGGCCGGCGCCGTGATGTTCCGTTTCGAGCAGCCGGCGCTCGGCGATTTCATGACGCACGCTCAGCGCGAGGCGGACCAGCTCGACATCGATTTCCTGTGGGAATGTTCGAGCGGCGAGGAGTTCGATTACGGCGATCTCGCGCGCGAATACTACGGGCACACGCCCGGCCCGGTGGAAGCGGCTGCCGTCCTGCTGAGGCTGCACGGCGCCCCCATGTACTTCTATAAGCGCGGCCGCGGGCGCTACCGAGCGGCGCCGACCGATGCGCTGAAGGCCGCGCTCGCGAGCGTCGAACGCAAGAAGCGTGACGCGGAACGCAAGGACCGCTATCTGAAGTCGCTGACGGCAGGCGCGTTGCCGGTGGAATTCGAGCCGCTGCTCGCGACGTTGCTGTATCGGCCCGACCGGAACACGATCGAATGGAAGGCGCTGGAGGAAGCGAGCGGAGTCCTGAAGCTCACGCCGGCCCGCGTCATCGAACGCTGCGGCGGTCTGCCCTCGACCCACGACTATCATCTGAACCGATTCCGCTTCGAGCAATTCCCGCGCGGCACCGATTTTCCCGCCGTGGAGGTGCCTGCTGCGCCGGCGGACCTTCCGCTCTCGGATGCAGTTGCCTTCAGCATCGACGACGCATCGACGACCGAAATCGACGATGCGTTTTCCGTGGCAATGCTCGACAGCGGCAATTCGCGCATCGGAATCCACATCGCCGCGCCGTCACTCGGGATGCCTGCCGATTCTCCGCTCGACGGCATTGCCCGGGACCGCCTTTCGACCGTGTATTACCCCGGCGGCAAGATCACCATGCTGCCGGACGCGGTGATCGACGCGTATACGCTTGCTTCCGGCAAACCTTCGCCGGCACTGTCCCTCTACGTCGAAGTCACGCCAGCGAACGAGGTCGTGCACACCGAGACGCGCGTCGAGCTCGTGAATGTGGCCGGTAACCTTCGTCACGATACCCTCGAACCGTTCTTCAACGAAGCCACCGTTTCGGCGGCCGTAATCGAGCATGACTACGGGCCGGAGCTGAAGCGCCTGTGGGACTGGGCACGCCAACTCGAGGACATTCGCCGCGGCGGCGCACCCGAACAGGAGCAGCGCGCCGAGTATTCGTTTCGTGTCGAGAACGACCGTGTGCAGATCATCCGCCGGCGCCGTGGGACGCCGATGGACAAGCTCGTGGCGGAACTGATGATCTACGTCAACAGCACATGGGGTCGCCGGCTGGCGGAAGCCGACACGGCTGCTATCTTTCGCGTGCAGGGTGCCGGAAAAGTTCGCATGAGCACGGTAGCTTCCGCTCACGCGGCACTCGGGGTCGAACAGTACCTCTGGGCAAGCTCGCCTTTGCGCCGTTACGTCGATCTGGTGAATCAGCGTCAGCTCGTGGCCGGCGTGCGCGGAGAGCCTGCCCCTTATAAACCGGGCGACGAACGTCTGCTCGCCATCATCCGCGAGTTCGAGTCGACATACGAGGTCTACTCGGAGTTTCAGCGGGCGATGGAGCGCTACTGGTGCCTGCGCTGGATTCTGCAGGAGCAGGCGTTTAGTGCGGAGGCAACCGTTTTGCGCGAGAACCTGTGTCGGTTTGACGAGCTGCCGCTGGTCGTGCGCGTGGGATCGCTGCCTTCGGTGCGGCAGGGCTCGCGCGTGCTGCTCGACATTTCGGACGTAGACCTGCTGGAGCTGACGTTACATTGCGAGTTCGTCCGCGAAATCGGCCCGGGAACCGAGAATATGCAGCCTGGCACTGTTGCCGCAGCTGCGGAGCAGTAGTCATGACCTGCTGCGATCCGTTCTGTAAAATGCGCGCATGCCATTGAAAGCCCGGTCGAACATCGTCGAGATGCCGCGTCGCGCGCGCCACCAGCGGCATGCCCGGTGGCAAGCGTCTTTCGGGCGCCTGGAAATGCGCGTTACAGCGCTCGAGCTGACCGCCGCCGGCGTCGAGCGCGGCGGTTTCCTTCACCGGCTGCCGACGCGCATGCGCTGGGCGCTCATGCTGTCGGTCGCGTTGCATGTGGCCATCCTTTTCGGCGTCGTGTTCACGCCGCCCGCCGCTCCCAAGCCATTGGACGTAAAGAACAATCTCGAAGTCGTGCTGGTGAATGCCAAGTCCGAGACGGCACCCCGGAGCCCGGACTCACTCGCCCAGCACAATCTCAACGGCGGTGGGGATACCGAACAAAAGCGGCGCGTCCAGACGCCGCTGCCGGCTGTGCGCGAAGAGAAATCGGATACCGACCTGAAGGCGGCTCAGCAGCGGGCGCAGGCGCTCGAGCAGGAGGCGCGGCAACTGATGACCCAGGCACTCGCCCCCACGCCGGTCGAAACGGCGCCGCCGCAGCAGAAAGAAGTTGCGGCCGAGCCGCAGGCGAAGGCGCTTCCGAGCGCGACCGACCTCATGCAGCGCAGCTTCGAGATTGCGCGCCTCGAAGGGAAGATTGCGCGAGACATGGACATGCATCAGCAGCGGCCGCAGCGACGGTTTGTCGGCGCGCGGGCGCGGGAGTTCAGGTTCGCACGCTACGTGGAGGACTGGCGCCAGAAGATCCAGCGCATCGGCGATCTCAACTATCCCCAGGCCGCGCGCGATCAGCGACTGTTTGGCACCCTCGTCGTCACGGTCGCGATCAAGGCTGACGGGAGCGTGGAATACATCGAGATCAACCGGCCGTCGGGCTTTCGTGTGCTCGATGAAGCGGCACGGCGGATTGTCGAGCTCGCCGCGCCGTTCGCGGCGTTCCCGCCGGAGATCGCGAAGGACACGGACGTGCTGCACATCACGCGCACGTGGACGTTCACTCCGGCCGACCAGTTCGTTACCGACCAGTAGCAGCCGGGCGAAGCGTACGCGCGATTGCCGGCGGCCTCACGGCCTATCATGCCTGATCAGTACGCCGTAATCGGCAACCCCATCCTGCACAGCAAGTCGCCGCTGATTCATGCGGAATTCGCCCGGCAGACGAGTCAGGATCTCACCTACATCGCGTTGAGCGCCGAGCCGGACGAGTTCGAGAACGTCGTCGACCGCTTCCGGCGCGAGGGCAGTCGCGGCATGAATGTGACGCTGCCCTTCAAGCACCGCGCATTCGCGCTGGCGAATGAGCGCAGTGCGCGGGCGGTTCAGGCCGAAGCGGCGAACACGCTGACCTTCAGCGAGTCCGCTGTAGCGGCCGACAACACGGACGGCGTCGGACTCGTCCGCGATTTGACGTCGAATCTGGGTTGCACGTTGAGCGGTGCTCGCATCCTGCTCATGGGCGCCGGAGGCGCGGCTTACGGCGTCTGCGGGCCGCTGCTCGAGCAACAGCCGGGGCGACTTGTCATCGCGAATCGCACATTGCAAAAGGCCGTCGCGTTGTGCGAGCGATTCAGGGTTGCGTATCCGTACGTGTCACTCGATGCGCGCGGCTATGGCGCGCTGCCGCAGGACAAGTTCGATGTCGTAATCAACGCGACCGCCGCCGGTCTCCATGACGAATTACCGCCGCTGCCAGCCGGTGTTTTCGCGGCGAACGCGCTCGCCTACGAGATGGTGTACGGCCGCGTGACGCCCTTCCTCGAATTCGCGCGCCGCGAAGGCGCGCGCGGCGCAGACGGCCTGGGCATGCTGGTCGAACAGGCCGCTGAGTCGTTCTTCATCTGGCGCGGCGTGAGGCCGCGGACCGCGCCGGTCATCGCGCTGCTTCGAGGCTCGTGATCGCGCTCCTGCGCCTGTTCGGGCGTTTCGTCCTCATCGCGCTGATCGCACTGACGCTGCTGCAGTTCTGGTTCTTCGGTTGGGTGTGGTACTGGTCGCTCTATAACCCTGCACGCAACCGCGTTCATGCGCAGCCGCATGGAAAGCGTTCGTGAAGAGGGAAGCACCGCGAAGCTTCGGCACCATTGGGTACCGTATTCCCGCATTTCGATCCACTTGAAACGCGCGGTCATCGCTGCCGAGGACGCGACGTTCATGGAGCACGACGGATTCGACTGGAAAGGCATCCGTAACGCATACGAAAGGAATCTGCGCGAAGGCGAGGTCGTCGCAGGCGGATCCACGATCAGTCAGCAGCTCGCGAAGAACCTGTTCCTTACCGGCGAGCGCGCGTGGTGGCGCAAGGCGCAGGAGGCGGCGATCACGGTCATGATCGAGCTCATCATGGACAAGCGGCGCATCCTGGAGATCTATCTCAACGTGATCGAATGGGGCGAGCTCGTATTCGGCGCTGAAGCCGCAGCGCGTTATCACTTCGGCGTCGCGGCGGCCGACCTCTCGCCCGAACAGGCTGCGCGGCTTGCTGCGATGGTGCCGAACCCTCGCAAGTACGGTCCTGGAGCAGAATACAGCCTATCTTCAGCGGCGAACCACGACGCTCCTTGCGCGTATGAACGGTGCGCGCGTGCCCTGATCGAAACGAGCTGCGTTCTGTGCGCGACCGCGCCTTTTGCTAAGCTCACGATCGTTCCGAACCCGACGAGAGGAGCCCGCATGCATCGCAGAACATTTCTTGCCGCCCTTGCGGCGACCGGCGCAGCCGGTGTCGCTCACGCGAACGATCCGTCACGGATCCTGCTCGCGCAGGCCATACCGGCGCAGCGCCGCAGCCCCGACGTGATATTCGTTCCGACGCCGAACGAAGTCGTCCAGAAGATGCTGGAGCTCGCCAAGGTGACGCCGAACGATGTCGTATACGACCTCGGTTGCGGCGATGGCCGCATCGTCATTACCGCCGCGCAGAAGTACGGTGCGCGCGCGGTCGGCGTCGACATCGATCCGCAGCGCATCAGCGAAGCGACTGCGAACGCGAAAGCAGCGAGGGTCACCGACAAGGTCAAGTTCATCGAAGGCGACCTGTTCGAGACCGACATCAGCGAGGCGAGCGTAGTCACGCTCTATCTGCTGACGCGACTGAACGAAAAGCTCAAGCCCAAGCTTCTGAAGGAGCTCCGGCCGGGAACGCGAGTCGTCTCCCACGCTTTCGACATGGGAGACTGGAAACCGGAAGAGACTGCGAGCGTATCGGCTTCGAGCGTCTATCTCTGGCGCATTCCGGCGGCTGGCAAAGGCTGAGCGCGACGTAAGTCGTACGGGAATTCGTGCCGCCTTAGAGCGCGCGGCGCAGTTATTGCAGTAGGCCCGCGCGATCCCGATTCTCATCAAGACTGTGCGGCTCTATCCTGTCCTCCTTGCAACTGCGCTTCTCTTCGGCTGCTCGACGCTGCCGGATGTTCATCCGTGGACAGAGCCGGGAAGCGGAAACAGATCACCGACGCTCGTCGGTGCCCGCGGTCCTCTGCGCGAAGCCGCCGCGCAGGCCGCGCTTGCGCGCTTGCAGGACAAGGGCGGTCGGTACCGATCTGCTCGAGCGCCATCTCGCGATCGAAGAGGCGGTCGCGGGCACGCCGCTCACCGTCGGTAACGCGGCTTTACTCCTTCAGGACGGGCCCGCATCCTACAAGGCGATGTTCAGTGCGATCGAGCGCGCACGTGATCACGTCAATATCGAGTTCTACATGATCGAGCCGGGCGAGGCGGGGCAGCATCTCGCCGATGTGCTGCTTCGCAAGCGCGCCGCAGGGCGTCGCGGTAAACCTGATTTACGACGCCGTCGGCTCGATCGACACGCCTCCGGAGTATTTCGACCGGCTGCGCGAGGCGGGTGTCAACGTGCTCGAGTTCAACCCGCTCAATCCCCTCAAGACGCGCAACGGGTGGCGCATCAACAATCGCGACCACAGTAAGCTCGTCATCGTAGACGGCACTACCGCTTTCACGGGCGGGATCAACATCAGTGACGTCTACTCGAGCGGATCGTCACCCGGTCCCAGCGGTTCGAGGCGCGGCGGTTCGGGCAGGAGCGCGTTGTCGGGTGGCGGTTCGGGCAAGCGATCGCGCGATGTCGGCTGGCGTGACGTGAACGTGCGACTCGAAGGCCCTGCCGTCGCGGAACTGCAACGCATATTTCTCGCTACGTGGGCCGCGCAGGCGGGCACGCCGCTGCCGCAGCGCAACTGGTTTCCTTCGATCAAGCCGCAGGGTGGAGGACATCCCGTACGCGTCGTCTCGAGCGGTCCCGAGGACGCCGCGCCGGCGATTTATATCGCCCTCGTATCCGCGATCGAGCACGCCGAGAAGACGATCCACATCACGATGGCCTACTTCGTCCCCGACGCGCAGACGATCGAGGCCCTCAAGAACGCTGCAGCGCGAGGCGTGGATGTGACACTCGTTCTGCCGTCATACACCGACTTCTGGGCTGTCTTCCATGCCGGCCGCTCTCACTACTCGGAACTGCTCGAATCCGGCGTGAAGATCTATGAGCGGCAGGCCGTGCTGCTTCATTCGAAAACGGCTGTAATCGACGGCGTATGGTCTACCGTCGGATCCAGCAACATGGATCTGCGCAGCTTTCTTCACAACAAGGAGCTCAACGTCGTGATCCTAGGTTGGGATTTCGGCCAGCAGATGGACGCGATGTTCGCGGCCGATCTGAAGGAGTCGGCTCGCATCGAGCCGCAGGCGTGGGCCCAGCGTCCACTCGAGTCGCGTATGAAGGAGTGGGCGGCGCGCGCCTGGGCATACTGGTTATGAACGCCTGAGCGTATCCGGCGTCTATCCGAGGAGCGGCTCGAAACCCGGCCCATGCCCCGATACTTGACCCTGACACGCCCACGTCTTAGCCTCGGCATCCCGATGAAACGACGCGTCAGAACAGCCATTCTGGCCGGAGCAGGGACCTCACTCGCGGCCTGCGCAACGCCCTCGGACGGGCTCGTCCGGTACGAGGTGGCTGGCGACTCGATCCCGGCGGCGCTTACTTCCACAGCCGGCGATCCGCAACGCGGTCGCGCGATCGTGGTGGGACGGGAGGGCAATTGCCTGCTATGTCACGCCATTCCCGAAACCGGTGAGAAGTTCATGGGCAATGTGGCGCCGCCGCTCTCGGGCGTCGGCTCGCGCCGCAGTGCCGGCCAGTTGCGGCTGCGCATCGTCGATTCGACGCGTCTGAACAAGGACGTGGTGATGCCGGCGTATTATCGAGTGCATGGCCTCGACAGCCCGGCTGCGGAGTATCGGGGAAAACCGATCCTCACTGCGCAGCAGGTCGAGGATGTCGTAGCCTATCTGCGGACGCTGCGCTGAAACATGTCGAATCGATCGAGACGAACGTTCCTTGCCGCCACGGCGGCGCTTCCGCTGCTCGTTCGCATGCGTCCCGCGAATGCAGTGCCTACGATTGAAGTGCTGCAGCCGCTCGTGCAGAAAATCACCGGCGGTGCGCAGTTGCGGGACGGCCGGGTACAGCTGGACATTCCGCCGCTGAGCGACAACGGAAACTCCGTTCCGCTCAAGATCAGCGTCACGAGCGAGATGTCGGAGAGCGATCATGTGCGCGCGATTCACGTGCTGTCGGAGAAGAATCCGCGTCCAGTGATCGCGGTGTTTCATCTGAATCCGGGCTGTGGCCGCGCCGAAATTTCCACCCGCATCCGGCTGAACGGCGCACAGACGATTCTCGTTATTGCCGCCATGGCCGACGGCTCGTTCTGGGCTTCGTCGGCCGAAGTCATCGTCACCGAGACGGCGTGTCTCGACGCAACGTAGAAGAGAGTCCTGGATTGTCATGGCACTGGCACGAATACAGGTTCCGAAGGATGCGAAGCCGGGCGACCTCATGGCCGTTCGCGTGGCCATTCAGCACCCGATGGAGACCGGCTTCAGATTCGACAACATGGGCAAGCCGATTCCGAAGAACGTCGTGAACACGCTGATATGCCGCTACAACGGCGTCGAGGTGTTCCGTGCCGAAATGGGATCGGGCATCTCCGCGAATCCGTATCTTCAGTTCTATACGCGCGCCGTCGCGAGCGGCGAACTCGTTTTCGAATGGGTGGACGACGCGGGCGAGCGCGGTTCAGAGCATGCGTCCGTCACGGTGACCGCTTGAGCGATTCCGAAGATCGCGGCGACGGCGCTTGCTAGCGGGTGGCGCTCGCCTTGGGGCTGCCCCCCGTGTGGAACAGAAGGACCCGACCGCTCCGCTCCGATGGTTTCCCTCCGTAACCTCCTTTCCTTTCATCGCGTGTCGGCCGCCAAGTCCGACACGTTGCTAGCGCCAGCCGTCGCGCGATCGGCGGAAGAGGTTGCGCGTATTCCCAGCGGTGTGTGGGTGCTGGGCTTCGTGAGCCTCCTGATGGATGTTTCGTCGGAGCTCATCCACAGTCTGCTCCCGGTGTTCATGGTGACGGGGCTCGGCGCATCGGCGCTGGTGGTTGGCATCGTCGAGGGCATCGCCGAAGCCACGGCGCTGATCGTGCGCGTATTCTCCGGCGCGCTCTCGGACTATCTCGGGCGACGCAAGGGGCTCGCGGTCGCGGGCTACGGTCTCGGTGCGCTGTCCAAGCCGCTGTTCGCGCTAGCTACGAGCGTCGGGTGGGTCCTGACGGCTCGCTTCCTTGATCGCGTTGGCAAGGGCATCCGCGGAGCGCCCCGCGACGCGTTGATCGCGGACATGACGCCGGCTTCGATCCGCGGAGCCGCCTATGGGCTGCGGCAGTCGCTCGATACGATCGGCGCCTTTACCGGCCCGCTGCTCGCGATCGCGCTGATGATGCTGTTTGCGGGCGACTTCCGTGCGGTGTTCTGGGTGGCTGTGGTGCCGGGCTTGATGTCCGTCGCACTGCTGACGATCGGGATTCGCGAGAGCGAACGTGCTGCGGGCGCGCCGCGGCCGGCGAACCCGCTAAAACCCGCCGTACTTGCGACGTTGCCTGCGGCATTCTGGTGGGTCGTCGTGGTCGGCGGCGTATTCACGCTGGCGCGATTCAGCGAAGCATTTCTCTTGCTGCGCGCTCAGGAGCAGGGACTTCCGGATGCGTATGCGCCCGCCGTTCTGGTGTTGATGAATGCCGTGTATGCGCTGACGGCATACCCGATGGGCCGGCTGGCCGACAAAGTGAATCGTATGACGCTGCTCGGCGCGGGGCTCGCGGTACTCGTGCTGGCCGACGTCCTCATTGCACAGACCGGCACCGTTGCGGGGACCGCGCTCGGGGTCGCGTTATGGGGGCTGCATATGGGCATGACCCAGGGGGTGATGGCGGCGATGGTTGCTGGGAGCGCTCCGCAACACCTGCGTGGCACGGCATTCGGCATGTTCAATCTCGTGAGCGGCATCGCCATGCTGCTCGCGAGCGTGCTCGCTGGACTCTTGTGGGATACGTACGGCTCGGCTGTCACGTTCTACGTCGGCGCTGCATTTGCCATGGCCGCGTTCCTCCTCTTCTTCATTGGACGTTCCAGGCACGGTGCGCTCGCTGCGTAACACCATCGTCGCGGGTGCCGTCGCGGCGTGCGCGCTTCATGCAGCACCGTTCTCGCTCGCGTTCGATCCTCCGGTTCCGAAGAGCGAATTGCGCAACGGCAGTGCGTTCACGAGCGCGGCCAATCGCAGCCTCCAGTCGGACGACTTCGCGAACCCCGGCATGCTGTGGGTGACGCGTGGCGAGCGCCTGTGGAAGGAGGCGCCGTCGGAAGGCGCGAAGTCGTGCGAAAGCTGTCACGGCGACGCGGCCGCCAGCATGAAAGGCGTGGCCACGCATTACCCGCGTGTCGATCCCGGAGCGGCGCGTCTCGTCGATATCGCCGGGCGTGTGAACCTCTGTCGCGAGCGACACCAGGCTGTCCCACCGTTCTCTGCCGAGTCCGACGCCCTGCTGGCGATTACGACGTACGTAACCCACCAGTCGCGCGGGATGCCGATGGACGTTCGGATCGATCTCAACAACATGCGCGCGTTCGAGCGCGGCAGGGATCGTTACTACCGCCGCGTCGGGCAGATGAATCTCTCCTGCGCGCAATGCCACGACCGCAACTGGGGGCGCACGCTTCTTTACGAAACGATCAGTCAGGGACAGCCCACTGGTTTTCCTGCTTATCGGCAGGAATGGCAGAGCGTGGGGTCGCTCCAGCGCCGGATTCGTGCGTGCTTTTCGGGCGTGCGAGCGGAGATGCCGGATTACGATGCGCGCGAGTTGCTGGAGCTGGAGCTGTTTCTGGCGTGGCGTTCCAACGGCCTGGCTATCGAAGCGCCTGCAGTGCGGCGGTGATGGTTTATTAGAACGGACCCGTTACGGTGAGCGGGGGCTGCGGAGCAGGGGGCCCCGCGAACGAAGCCTTCGAGGGCCATTTAGCACTCCTGTCCGAGCGTACGAGGGCTGCGGCATCGGAAGCGGCGCGCCTGGGACAGGCTGTCGCCGCGAACGAAACATTCGAACGCTTGTTAGCAATCTCGTCCTGACCTGCGAGGGCAAGGGCGGCGGAATACATTCGGGACAGGCGTCTGTCCCGAGCTTGGCCGCTACCGCAAACTTGCGTTGATCCGCTCCAACGCGACTGAGCCCGGGCACAGATCGCGAGTCCCGAGCTGATTCAACGGCGCCTCCACCGTATTCAGATGATGGTGGAGATCCTCCGACTCCGGATCGATGTAGAGCAATCCGGTCACCACTTCACCCGCCGCCGCCCGCTGCTGCAGATAGTTCATCGCTTTGATGCGGTCGGTCGGATCGTAATCGGCGGCCGTTTTCCGCAGGCGGATCACCGAACCGTCGTGCTGCGTCACGTTCAGGAGCTCACCGGGCGCATAGTCCGCCGTGATTTCCGAACGGCTCTCGACGAAGTCGATGCGGTTCACCGCCTCGTTGTGCTGGCGCACGTAGTCGTAGCTCTTGGTCGAACCCGGATGATTGTTGAACGCGACGCAGGGAGAGATTACGTCGAGAAAGGCCGCGCCCTTGTGCTCGATTGCGCCCTTGATGAGCGGCACGAGCTGCTGCTTGTCGCCTGAAAAGCTGCGGGCGATATACGTTGCACCGAGGATCAGCGCCATGCCGATCAGGTCGAGCGGCTCGTCCATGTTGGCGATGCCGCGCTTCGACTTGGAGCCCTTGTCGGCGGTTGCCGAAAACTGGCCTTTCGTGAGTCCGTAAACGCCGTTGTTCTCGACGATGTAAACCATGTTTACGGCGCGGCGTATCGCGTGCACGAACTGGCCGATGCCGATGGAAGCCGAATCTCCGTCGCCGGAAACACCCATGTACAGCAGCTCGCGGTTGGCGAGGTTCGCGCCGGTGAGCACCGAGGGCATGCGGCCGTGAACGCTGTTGAAGCCGTGCGAGTTGCCGAGAAAGTAGTCGGGCGTTTTGGACGAGCACCCGATGCCCGAGAGCTTCGCGACACGGTGCGGCTCGATATCGAGCTCCCAGCACGCCTGCACGATCGCGGCGCTGATCGAGTCGTGGCCGCAGCCGGCGCACAGCGTGGAGATCTTGCCTTCATAGTCGCGGCGCGTGTAGCCGACGGCGTTCTTCGCGAGCGTGGGGTGGTGGAGTTGCGGTTTGGCGAGATAGGTCATAGTGAGTGGCGAGTGATGAGTGACAGGTGACGAAGAACCGTCACGAAGCGCGTTTCAGAGGCACGACGGTGCGTGCCGCGGCATGCTGCGAGATCTGATCGACAATGAAGCGGGCCGTGATCGGCGTGCCGTCGTAGTGCAGGATCGACAGCAGGCGCGAAGCGTTCAGCTTCGCTTCGTTCACGAGCAGCGTTTTCAGTTGCGCATCGCGGTTCTGTTCGATCACGAACACCCACGGATGCGACGCCACGAAATCATTGATCTCTTCCTGGAACGGGAAGCCGCGCACGCGCAGCGCGTTCACGTGAATGCCACGCTCGGCGAGCACGTGCAGCGCTTCCTGCATGGAAGGGCTGGTCGAACCGTAGAAGATCGCGCCGAAGCGTGCCGGCTTTTCGGCCGGATACAGCAGCGGCTTCGGAACGAGCGTCTTGGCCGTTTCGAACTTGCGCAGCAGGCGCTGCATGTTGTCAACGTAGTCCGGGCCGGCTTCGCTGTAGCGCGCGTAGCGGTCTTTCGTCGTGCCGCGCGTGAAGAACGCGCCGCGCGTCGGGTGCGTGCCGGGATACGTGCGATACGGGATCCCGTCGCCGTCCACGTCGAGATAGCGCCCGAAATCCTTGCCGGATTCGAGATCGTCGTACGACATTACCTTGCCGCGGTCGTATGCGTGCGTGTCGTCCCAGTGGAACGGCTCGCACAGCCTGGTGTTCATGCCGATGTCGAGATCGGTCATTACGAAGATGGGACCCTGAAGCCGCTCAGCCAGATCAAAAGCCTGGGCCGAGAACTCGAAGCACTCGGTCGGATCTTCGGGGAAGAGCAGGACGTGCTTCGTATCGCCGTGAGATGCATAAGCGCAGGCGAGCACATCCGACTGCTGCGTGCGCGTCGGCATGCCGGTGGAGGGCCCGCCCCGCTGAACGTTGATGAGCACGACCGGAATCTCAGCGAAGTGCGCAAGTCCGATGAACTCGGTCATGAGCGAAACCCCGGGACCGGACGTTGCCGTGAACGAGCGCGCCCCGTTCCAGCCTGCGCCGATTGCGATGCCCATCGAAGCGAGCTCGTCCTCGCCCTGGATGATGGCGAACCTGTTCTTGCCGGTGGCCGGATCGACGCGCAGCTTCTGGCAATGGCGAATGAACGCTTCCGCCAGCGACGACGACGGAGTGATCGGGTACCACGCGCAGACCGAAGCACCGCCGTATACCGCACCGAGCGCAGCCGCGCTGTTGCCGTCGACGAAGATCTTGTTGCCGACGTTATTCGCGCGCTGAACACGGAGCCCGATCGGACAGTCGAGGTGTTTGAGCGCGTACTCGCGGCCGAGCCGCAGTGCTTTCACGTTCGATTGCAGCAGCGCTTCCTTGCCCTTGAACTGCTCTGAAAAGAGCTTCTCGATTTCCGCGGGATCGATTTCCAGCAGCGCGGAGAGCGCGCCGACGTAGATGATGTTCTTGAAGAGTTGACGCTGGCGCGGATCGGAATACGTCGCGTTGCAGATCTCGGTGAGCGGCATGCCGATCACGTTGATGTCTTCGCGAAACTTCGATTTCGGCATCGGCTTCGAGCTGTCATAGAACAGGTAGCCGCCGGGCTCGATCTCCTTCACGTCGTTGTCCCACGTCTGCGGGTTCATCGCGACCATGAAATCGACGCCGCCGCGGCGGCCCTGATATCCGATCTCGTTGACACGCACTTCGTACCAGGTTGGAAGTCCCTGGATGTTCGACGGGAAGATGTTGCGCGGAGATACCGGCACGCCCATGCGCAGAATCGAGCGTGCGAAGAGCTCGTTCGCCGAAGCGGAGCCGGATCCGTTCACGTTCGAGAACTTCACCACGAAGTCATTGACTGCTTCGAGCTTTCTTGTGTCGTTCATCGTCATTCTCAGGCAGCTTTTCGTTGCGGGCTGCGGCATGCAGGCCCCGCGTGCGTCACTTCGAGCAGAAACTTCTGCATGTCCCATGCGCCGGTCGGACAGCGTTCCGCGCAGAGGCCGCAGTGAAGGCAGACGTCTTCGTCTTTCGCCATGATGCGGCCGGTCTTCAGATTCTCCGATACGTAGAGACTCTGATCAGTATGCAGTGAAGGCGCGGTCAGGCGCTGGCGCAGGTCGGCTTCTTCGCCGTTCGCGGTAAACGTGATGCAGTCAGTCGGGCAGATGTCGACGCATGCGTCGCATTCGATGCACAGGCGCGGCGTGAACACCGTTTGGATGTCGCAGTTCAGACAGCGCTGCGCTTCCGCGTACCCGGTCTTCGGGTCGAACCCGAGCTCGACTTCGACCTTGATGTCGCGCAGCGTGATCTTCTTGTCCTGCCACGGCACCTTGTAGCGTTCTTCGGGTGAGACCGCGTTGTCGTAGCTCCACTCGTGGATGCCCATCTTCTGGGACACGAGCGTCACACCTGGCGCGGGACGCGCATTCATATCCTCGCCGTTCAGCATCTTGTCGATCGAAATCGCCGCGTCGTGACCGTGGGCCACGGCCCAGATGATGTTCTTCGGCCCGAATGCCGCGTCGCCGCCGAAGAAGATCTGCGGGATGCGTCGAGCGCATCGTCACCTTGTCCACGACCGGCATGCCCCACTTGTCGAACTCGATGCCGATGTCGCGCTCGATCCACGGGAAGGCGTTTTCCTGCCCGATCGCGACGAGAACGTCGTCGCATTCGAAATGCTGATCGGGCTCTCCGGTCGGAATCAGGTCGCGCCGCCCTTTCGCGTCATAGCTCGCCTTCACTTTCTCGAACACCATTCCCACGAGCTTGCCGTTCTCGAGCTTGAACGATTTCGGCACGAGGTAGTTCAGAATCGGAATGTCCTCGTGCATCGCGTCTTCCTTCTCCCACGGGCGACGCCTTCATCTCCTCGAATCCGGAGCGCACGATGACTTTCACGTCATCCGCCGCCGAGTCTCCTCGAAGAACGGCAGCAGTCCATCGCGGTGTTGCCGCCGCCGAGCACGATCACGCGCTTGCCGATCTTGTCGATGTGTCCGAACGAGACACTCGACAGCCAGTCGATTCCGATGTGTATGTTCGCTGCCGCTTCCCTGCGGCCGGGGATGTCGATATCGCGCCCGCGCGGTGCACCGCTGCCGACGAAGATTGCGTCGTAGCCTTCGCCGAGGAGCTTCTTCAGACTATCGATGAACTGCCCCGAGCGGAAGTTGACACCGATATCGAGGATGTAGCCGACCTCTTCGTCGATGACCGATTCGGGCAGCCGGAACCGCGGGATCTGCGTGCGGATCATGCCGCCCGCGCGCGTGTCTCCGTCGAACACGGTGACGTCGTAACCGAGCGGCGCGAGATCGCGCGCCACCGTAAGCGAGGCGGGCCCGGCTCCGATCAGTGCGACACGCTTGCCGTTGCGCTGTCTCGCGGGCTTGGGCATCCGCGCGCGAACGTCATTGCCCTTGTTGTCGGCGGCGACACGCTTCAGGCGGCAGATGGCGACAGGTTCGGCTTTCTCCGCGTTGCGCTCTTCGACGCGTCCGCGGCGGCAGGCAGGCTCGCACGGGCGGTCGCAGGTGCGGCCGAGAATCCCGGGAAAAACGTTCGATTCCCAGTTGACCATGTACGCGTCGCTGTAGCGACCCGCCGCGATCAGCCGGATGTATTCAGGGACGGGGGTGTGCGCGGGGCACGCCCATTGGCAATCTACAACTTTATGAAAATAGTCGGGGTTTTGGATGTCGGTGGGTTTCAAGAATCCTCCGGTACGCCGAGGATTTGCTCAGCGCCCGTGGATTCGGTCCACGAGGGTGCAAAACCGGGCTTGGCGCTTATTTGAAGCGCCGTATGCTACGCTTTTGGGTTAATCCTGAAAAGGCCGAATTATCAGCGTAGTAGGTGCAAGGAGCGTTTGCCAGAACTACCGGCTTCCGGCGAGCGCGGGCCGTGTAACGGCGGGCACGCTGAAGCGTGGAGCAGGAGCCCCGTTTACGGGGATGCGACCGCGGTTTGAGCAGATTACCTCACGGTCCGAACTGCGAGGCTCAGTGGGATGGCGACGACGCGGTGCCCGAAGCGGGGCGCCGCGCGGTCACGTAACGTGGTGTTACCTCCGCATCGCGAGCAGCGCGATCACCGCCAGCAGCCCGCCTGCCAGTACGAACCATGTGTTCGTGGATTCCGCCGCCGTTCGCCATGCGCTGGGCTCGACGCGCTGGCGGGGCATCGCGAGTGCGACCGGATCGCTTGCCGGGAAACTGTCGGCGACAGCCTCATCGAGCATGTGATCCACACGTTTTGCCGCGTTCCGGTTGGAAAGATCGAGTTTTGCGTCTGCCGCGTCGATAGTGGCCATGTTTGTCCTCTCGCTACTGTGCCTCCGGCTTTCTGCAAGCCGTGTACCGCCGGGGGCCGCTCGTCCCCGGCTCGGGCCTGGATACGCGTACGGAACAGAAGGACCGGATAGGTTCCCTCCGCAAGGTCATTCCTCGTCGCGTGTCGCGCAAGAGTGCGACACGCTGCTTGGCGTGCTGTTCTCCTCTCAGAGGATTCGAGGCATGCGCGGCACGCGTGCACGCAGGCGCGTCAACTCGCTTTCCAGTTCTTCGACGCGATCGAGCAGCGACATCACGAGCGCGAGTCCCGGAACATCGAGCTCGAAATCATGGCGCAGGCGCGATGCCGCGCGAGCAGCAATGATGCAGCGCGCCGCAAAATTCCATTCGGATGCCGCAACGTCGACGGGTTCGAGCGCACCGAGCGCCACCAGGTCTCTCAGGACGTGTTCGCTCAGGCCCGAACACTGGGCGAGCTCCGGCAGCGTCAGCATGCCGCGCTCTTCCAGCCACACGGCTTCAGTGAGCTCGAGTTTCATTTGCTGACCTCCTCCTCGAGGTGGGCGCGCGGATTGAACTTCGATGCTTCAGCGAGCTGCCTGTAGAGCGCCTGCTCCTCTTCGCTCGACTCGGGCGGCACGACGATCTGCACGATCGCATAGAGATCGCCTTCGTGCCCAGGCTTCGGCAAACCCCGTTTCGCAAGGCGGAGCTGCTGTCCGGCCTGCGTGTTCGGACGGACTCTCAGGCGCACGGGACCGCCCAGCGTCGGAATTTCGACAGTCGTTCCCAGCACCGCCTCCCATGGAGCGAGCGGCAGGTCGAGATAGAGATCACGTCCGGTGACGCGAAAGAGCTTGTGCGGAAGCAGGCGTATGTTCAGGTACAGGTCGCCGTTGCGCCCGCCGTTGAAGCCGGTGCCCCCCTTGCCTGCAAGACGCAGCCGTTCGCCATCCGCGACGCCCTTGGGGATGCGCGCGCTGAAGTTGTGCGGTACGCGCCGCAGACGCCCGTGCTGATCGTACTCCGGCATTTGCAGATTCAGCTCGACGACAGTGCCGTGATAGGCCTGCTCGAGCGTGACCTGCGCGGCGACCTCGTAATCTTCCCCGGGTATCGGTATGTCCGCGCGGGCGCGCGCGCCACCGAATCCGCCACGGGCCCGTGCCCCGCCAAGACTCGCGAAAAGATCGGCGAGATCGAGATCGTCGAACGAGAAACCGCCCTGGCTGAATTGCTGCTCCCACCCGGGCGGCGGCTGGAAGTCCTGCCCCGGTTGAAAGCTTCCGAGCTGGTCGTAGGCCGCACGCTTCTCTGCATCCTTCAGTGTTTCGTAGGCCTCGGATACGTCCTGAAACTTCTCTTTGGCGTCCGTTTCCTTCGACACGTCCGGGTGATACTTGCGGGCGAGCTTGCGGTACGCCTTCTTGATGTCGTCGGCGCTCGCGCCCTTTGCGACGCCCAGCGTGGCGTAATAGTCCTTGTACTTCATTGTTTACGGCAGGGGTGCGGGGTAGTCATCGTCTGTAGATGGTTGCTGGCATTGCGGAGTTCAAGCGCCAGTCCTCAATCTCCCCCGCTACTTCTTCGGTCCAGTGTAACGAAGAATATACAGGCCCTGCTGCGCCCCTCCCGTCACGTACATGTAGCCGCGTGTGTCGACGAGGACATCTTCCATGCGCACGTAGGGGCCGTAAGCCTTGAGAATCAGCTTCTGTGGCGGGCCCGCCATGAAGTAGCCGACCTCGCGCGGCAGCCGCACGTCCGAGACATCGTAAACGCGTAATCCCGCGTTGAACCACGTCACATACGACAGGTTCCCCTGCTTCTCCACCTCCGGGATATGCTGGAGCTGACTCTGATTGTGCGGGCCGAAGCGCCCGCCTTTGTCGCAGAAGCTCGTGTAGGGTGCATCCGGCGGCGGTACGGGTACCGGGTAACGTGATAGTCGGTACGGGCTTCGCTGGATCCGACACGTCGACGATCGTCACGTGGTCGAGCGGGCCCTTGCAGTTGTAGGTCACTGCCTCGGAATTGACGATCACGCGTTTGGCCGACAGCCATGGCAATACCGTATGTGCGTCGAAACGATGTTTCGGCTCGAACTTCGTGGCCGACACGAACTTCGGCTTAGCTACATCGCTGATATCGAGGATGACCATGCCTGCGTCGCCGTACGACAGGTAGGCGAGATTCCCGTCGACGAAGTTCGGGTTGTGCAGATTCACATTCGGATCGCGCTGAGGCTTCTCGCCGCCCGCGACGTGCTGCCCGGGCACCCACCAGCGCCCGGCTTCCACGGGTTTTGCCGGGTTACTGATGTCGAGAATGACATAGATGTCGCCGTCGTAGCCGTTCATGTCGGCGGCGAGATGCACGTAGCGGCCGCCCTCGTACATGTTGCGGTGCGTACCGCGACCCTGCGGCTTGTCGGTGTACCAGCGCCCGAGCTCTTTCGGATTGAGCGGGTCCTTGATGTCGATCAGCATGATACCGGCCGAATACGGCTTCTTCGCCGTCATGCCGGCGTCCTCGCGCTCGTTCGGCCGGCCGAGCGAGGCGACCAGAATGCCGTCCGCGGAAACGACCTGGTTCGTGCTCGTATTCGTCGGCCCCGGGATGAACTTCGCGACGAACGGATGGCGCGGGTCAGTGACGTCGACGACGCTCCAGCCCGGCGTGTTGTAGTGGCCGCCGATGATGTACCAGCGATCGCCGGCGCGTGTCATCGTGATCTTGAACGCAGAGTTGCCTTTCATGGCCGTGTAGCCGAGAAGCTCGACGTTGTGCGCGCTCCAGCCTGGAGGGGGTGTATCCCCGCCTGGCTTCGTCGCGACTGAGGTGCAGCCGGCAACAAGCACGGCAGCGATCACGCAAATATGTCTGCGCAGCAATCTCATCACACCTCCTTTAAGTTCTGCCTCAGCCCTCGTACGCTGGGACGGGAGTTCGAACGGGCCGCTCACCGTTCCTATTCAACTTTCGCACCAGACGTTCTCACGAGTTCACCCCACTTCACGCGCTCACGATCGAGGAACGCGCCGAAGTCGGCCGGTGAAGCCGAAACGCGCGGCTCGATCGCGAACGGCGCAAGCTGCTGCTTTACGTCCGGCGCCTCGGCTGCTTTGGTGATATCTGCATGAAGCCGGGCGATGATTGGCCGCGGCGTTCTTGCCGGCGCGAGCAGACCGTACCACGACGCGGCTTCATAGCCCGGCAGACCGGCTTCGGCCACTGTCGGAAGGTCCGGCAAAGCGGGATTGCGACGCGCGCTCGTGACGGCGAGCCCGATCAGGCGTCCGGCGCGGATGTGCTGAACCGATGTCGTCGAAGCGAACGCAAGCTGGATGCGGCCCGCGATGAGATCGACATTGGTAGCGCTCGCGACCTTGTACGGCACGTGCACGATGTCGATGTGCGCCATCTCTCTGAACAACTCGCCCGCGAGATGCTGCGAGGAGCCGATGCCCGCCGAGCCGTAGGACAACGTGCCCGGCTTCGCTTTGGCCAGTGCGATCAACTCTTTTATCGAGTGAACGCCCAGCCCGGGATAGGCCGAGACGATGTTGGGCACCTCGGCCACCTGAGTGATCGGCACGAAATCCTTCACGGGATCGTACGGGATCTTGCGATAGAGCGCCGGATTGATCGCATGACTGGGACTCACGAGCAGCAACGTATAGCCATCGGGCGTCGCCTTCGATGCGATCTCGGTCGCAAGCAGCCCCGCCGCACCCGGGCGGGGATCGACCACCACCTGCACGCCCCACGTCTGTGTGAGCTTCGCGCCGATGGTGCGTGAGATCACGTCCGGTGCGCCGCCGGGCGCGCCGAAGGTGTTGATCACGCGTACCGGGCGCTGCGGATAGTCCTCGGCGAGCGCCGCGTGGAAACCGGCGGCCGCAAAGAGAGCAGGCAGCAGGCGGATCGCGGTGATCAAGTTCAGCGCTTCGGCACGTACAGGTCCGTGATGCTTCCTTCCGCCATTTCCGACGCGAAGAACACGGTTTCGGAAAGCGTGGGATGCGGATGGACCGTGAGGCCGATGTCGCCGGCATCCGCGCCCATTTCGAGCGCGAGCACGGTTTCGGAGATCAGTTCACCCGCATTCACACCGACGATGGCAGCGCCCAGAAGTTGGCGTGTGCTCTTGTCGAACAGGAGCTTGGTCATGCCATCCTCGCGGCCGGTCGCGAGCGCGCGGCCGCTTGCTGCCCACGGGAAGACGGCTTTGTCGTACTCGCGGCCTTCCGCCTGTGCCTGCGCCTCGGTGAGTCCCATCCAGGCAATCTCCGGATCCGTATATGCAACGGAGGGAATGGTGCGCGCGTCGAAGTAGGCTTTGTGGCCCGCGATCACTTCGGCGGCGACCTTGGCTTCGTGCGAAGCCTTGTGCGCGAGCATCGGTTCACCACAGATGTCGCCGATCGCGTAGATGTGCGGCACGTTCGTGCGCAATTGCTTGTCGACCGGGATGAAGCCGCGCTCGTTCACTGTGATGCCGGCCGCGTCCGCCTTGATTTCGCGGCCGTTCGGCCGCCGCCCTACGGCCATCAGAATGTAATCGTAGACTTGGGGCTCGGGCGCCTTATCGCCTTCGAACGTGACCTTGAGCCCGTTTTTTTGCGGCTCGATCTTCGAGACTTTGGTCTTCAGCAGGATCTTTTCGTAACGCGCCTCGATGCGCTTCGAAAGCACCCGCACGATGTCCTTGTCCGCGCCGGGGATCAGCGAGTCCATCATTTCCACGACGGTGATGCGGCTGCCCAGCGCGTCGTAGACCGTAGCCATTTCGAGCCCGATGATGCCGCCGCCCACGACGAGCAGACGCTTCGGAATCTCCGGCAACTCGAGCGCGCCGGTCGAATCGAAGATGCGTTTGTCGTCGTATGGGAAACCCGGAATGCGCGCGACGGAAGAGCCGGCGGCAATGATGCAGTCGTCGAAGCTCAGCGTCTTCGTACCCTCAGCCGTTTCGACTCGCAGCATGTGCGCTGAAGCGAACTCGGCCTGGCCCTGAATCACGTGCACCTTGCGTTGTCGCGCGAGACCGGAAAGACCTTTCGTCAACTTGCCGACGACGCCGCTTTTCCACTCTCTGAGCTTGCCAACATCGATTTTCGGCTTTCCGAACGACACGCCTGCGTGCGCCGTTTCCGCTGCTTCGGTGATCACCTTCGCGATGTGAAGCAGCGCTTTCGACGGAATGCATCCCACGTTGAGACACACGCCGCCGAGCGTGGCGTAGCGCTCGACCAGCACTGTTTTCCTGCCCAGATCCGCTGCGCGAAACGCCGCCGTGTACCCGCCGGGCCCGGCGCCGAGCACCACCACGTCGGCGTGAATGTCACCCTTCTCGGCGGGAGGCGAGACGCGGGAGGCGGGCGGTGTGTCTTGGGGAGGCGAGACGCGGGAGGCGGGAGGCGTGTCTTGGGGAGGCGGGAGGCGAGACGCGGGAGGTGCTTCCTGCGCCGGGGTGGCGGGGCCGGGCTCTTTTGCCGACGGTGCTTCCGACTTGGCTTCTTCCTGCTGCGCTTCCAGCGTCAGCAGCAACGTACCTTGGGATACCTTGTCGCCGACCTTGATCTTGAGATCCTTGACGACGCCCGCGCTCGGCGACGGCACATCCATCGTCGCCTTATCGGATTCGAGCGTGACAAGCGCGTCTTCGGGCTTGATCGAGTCGCCCGGCTTTACGAGTACTTCAATGACAGGGATTTCTTGGAAGTCACCGATGTCGGGGACTTTGATTTCAACCAGGCTGCTCATCTTTGTGGCGGGTGACGGGTGACGGGTGACCAGGGCACGCCCTGCCCGTATAGGGTGGAGAGGGTTGGGGTGAAGGGATGCTCGTCGTTATTGCCGAACGTGTCCGTCCCCGATCACAACCCACTTGAGGGACGTGAGTCCTTCGAGGCCGACGGGACCCCGCGCATGAAGTTTGTCGGTCGAGATACCGATCTCGGCGCCAAGCCCATATTCGTAACCATCGGCGAAGCGTGTCGAGGCATTGACCATGACGGAGCTCGAATCCACTTCGCGCAGGAAGCGCTGGGCGCGCTTGAGGTCTTCGGTAACGATGGCGTCGGTGTGCTGGGAGCCATACATCGCGATGTGCTCGATGGCCTCATCCAGTCCGTCGACCGTGCGAATCGAAAGAATGGCGGCCAGATACTCTGTGTACCAGTCTTCCTCGGTAGCCGATTTCATGCCCGGAACGATCGCGCACGCTGCGCCGTCCCCGCGCAGCTCGATGCCCTTCTCGCGGTAGATCGCGCACAGGCGTGGCAGCACCGCCGGAGCGATAGCGCGCGCTACGAGCAGCGTCTCCATCGTATTGCAGGTGCCGAGGCGCTGCGTTTTCGCGTTGTCTCCGACCTTGATGGCCTTATCCAGATCGGCTTTGTCGTCGATGTAGACGTGGCAGACGCCATGCAGGTGCTTGATCATGGGGATGCGCGATTCACGCTCCAGCCGCTCGATGAGGCTCTTGCCTCCGCGCGGCACGATCACGTCCACATAATCCTGCATCGTAACGAGCTCACCCACGGCGGCGCGATCGGTGGTCTCGATCACCTGCACTGCCGTTTCCGGCAACCCCGCTTCGGCCAGGCCTTCATGCACGCAGGCCGCGATCGCCTGGTTCGAATGCATGGCTTCCGAACCGCCTCGCAGGATCGCCGCGTTGCCTGCCTTCAGGCACAGACCCGCGGCATCCGCAGTCACGTTCGGCCGCGACTCGTAGATGATGCCGATCACGCCGAGCGGAACGCGCATCTGCCCTACCTGGATACCCGAAGGACGGTAGCGCAGGTTCGAAATCTCTCCGACGGGATCGGGCAGCGTTGCGATCTGGACCAGCCCGTCGGCCATCGCGGCGATGCCTTTCGGGGTCAGTGTCAGCCGATCGATGGCGGCTTCTTCGAGCTTGCGTGCGCGCGCGGAGTCGAGATCGAGCGCGTTCGCGTCGAGAAGCTTCTGGCCGGCACGTTCGATGGCCGCGGCGATCGAGCGCAGGGCACGATTCTTCGTCGCGGTGTCGGCTTTGGCCATGAGCCGTGACGCTCGGCGCGCCTCGCGGCCGACGCCGTGCATGTAAGTCTGGACGTCCATCCGCCAATGATAGCGCGGACTCGGGGGCGGTATCGCGCTAGCGTTTTGCGGTGGCTGCCGGCGTGCCGGTCTTCGCAAAGCGCAGCGCAAGCTGCAGCAGCTCGTCCCATAGATCGCCCTTCGCCAATCCCTTGACGATGCGATCGATCGATGCCGCCTGGCGCAGGCCCATGGTGACCTGCTCGGAGGAGTAACGGTGATACGCAGTTTCCATCAGCTTCTGGTGCGCGAACCCGCGTATGCGCGCATCCCGGACGGCCACGGACGCAGGACGGCCGGCCGCGACACCCGCGAGAACTCTGCCCAAGGCGCGAATCTCTTCCGCGAGCGTCCACAGCACGAGCGGTGGGGCGGCCCCTTCCGCTTTCAGGCCGTCCATCATGCGCGCCAGCCGGAGTGGATCGCCCTCCAGCATTGCTTCGCCTGCCGCGAAAACATCGTAGCGCGCCACGTCCAGCACTGCTTCACGCACCTGCTCGAAGTCGAGCTTCCCCGGGGGGAAAAGAAGCGCGAGCTTCTGCACCTCCTGATAGGCCGCCATCAGGTTGCCTTCGACTCGATCGGCGATGAAATCGAGCGTCTCCGTGTCGGCTTCCTGCTTCTGCATGCGCAGCCGGCCCGCAAGCCACTGCGGCAGGGCCTTACGCGTGACCGCGCGTGCTTCGACTGCGACGCCGGCCGTCTCGAGCGTCTCGAACCACTCGGATTTCTGCGCGCGCCAGTCGATCGCGGGCAGCTGGACCAGGGTGACGGTTTCGGACGGAAGCCTTGCGCAATACGTCTGCAGCACGGAGCTGCCGTCCACCCCGGGCTTGCCGCCTGGGACGCGCAACTCAAGAAGCTTGCGCACGGCAAAGAGCGACTGCGAGCTGGCAGCAAGTGGCAGCTCGTTCCACTTGAACCCGGGCTCCGCGACGAGCACCTCGCGCTCGACGTATCCCTGCGCACGAGCCGCCGCGCGAATGCGATCGCAGGCTTCCAGCGCGAGGAGCGCTTCCTCCCCGAACACCGTGTATAGCGGTTGCACCGCTCGCGCGAGCTGCTGCTGCAGCTGTTCGGTGCTGATGCGCATCGAAGCTAGCCCGTGCCGGCTGCGACGCGCGTCGCAGCCTGAAGCCGCCGCACAAGCTGCTGCACGGCGTCGATCTGCATATCCCGAAACAGGAGCACTTCTTCGCCTTCGCCGGGCAGCTGGTTCTGGTCGTTGAAGGAGTAGTCGCGGCGCAGAATGATCTCGCTCGGTTCGACAATCGCTTTCTTGTCCTTGTCGAACACGACGTAACGCACGCGGTAACGCAGCTGGTATTCCCGCACGCGGCCGCCTGCGGACAGAGAGAGGACCTCTTTCTCGCGCAGCTCCGCGATCACCTGAATCGTCGCGTCGGCTTCCGCGGACGTGTTCGTGATACGCGTTGCGCTGCCCGAGCCGATGACGCGCCGCAGTTGCGTTGCAAACAGCGATGAACGTGGCGCTTCGACATACAACGTATTGAACGGCAGCGTGGCCGAGCCGCGCAGCTGAAAGCCACAGCTCGAGAGCGCCGCGCATAGCGTCGCTGCGGCTGCGATGCGGGTGATCAGTGACCAGTGGCCGGTGACGGGTGACAGGCGACGGTTGACGGTCGGCAGGCGGTACGTGACCTGTGACTCGTAATTCCCAGCCCTAAACGACCACATTCACGAGCCTCCCGGGAACGACCACCACCTTCTTCACCTGCTGGCCGCTCACGAACTTCTGGACGGCGGGATCCGCCATGACACGCGCTTCAATTTCGCTGCGTGCCGCCTCGCGCGGCACACGGATCGCGCCGCGCTTCTTGCCGTTGACCTGAACTACGAGCTCGATCTCGTCCTCGATCAACGCGGCGGTATCGGGCTCGGGCCAGGGCGCGGTGAGGATATCGTGGCCGAATCCGAGCTCTCGCCACAGATTGTGGGCTACATGCGGCGTCATGGGGGAGAGCAGACGAAGGAGAATGCTCATGCCCTCCCGGAGGACTGAACCTGCCGCATCGCGGTCGACACCGCCTCGCTGCGCCGCTTCGAGCGCATTCAGAATCTTCATTCCGGCCGACGCGACAGTATTGAGCTGATGGCGGGCCATGTCGTAGTTCGCCTGCTTGAGGACCGCGTGCACTTCGCGGCGCACGGCCGCAAGCTCGGCCGGCAGCGTGCCGGACACGTTCTGACTTCCACCCGTGCCGGATTTCCGCAGCTCGTACGCAAAAGCCCAGAGCCGGCGCAGGAAGCGCGAGGAGCCTTCCACGCCGCTGTCGGACCACTCCAGCGTCTCCTCGGGCGGCGACGTGAACATCATGAAGAAGCGCGCGATGTCAGCACCGTACTCTTCGATGAGCAACTGAGGATCGACTCCGTTGTTCTTCGACTTCGACATCGTGCCGATGCCGGCGGCCTCCACCGGTGCGCCGTCGGCGATGAGCACAGCGCCGGTGCGGTTGCCCTTGTCGTCGACCTTCACTTCGACTTCGGACGGGTTGTAATAAGTGAGTCGTCCCGCGTCGGTCTTCCGGAAATAGATCTGGTTCAGGACCATTCCCTGCGTGAGCAGGTTGCTGAAAGGCTCGTCGACTTTGACGAGCTCCAGGTCGCGCATGACCTTGGTCCAGAAGCGCGAATAGAGCAGGTGCAGGATGGCGTGTTCGATGCCGCCGATGTACTGATCGACCGGAAGCCAGTAATCGACGCGCTCGTCGACCATCGACCGCTGCTGGTCCGGGCAGGCGAAGCGATGGTAGTACCACGATGAATCGACGAACGTGTCCATCGTATCGGTCTCGCGCCGCGCCGCGCCGCCGCATTTCGGACAGCTCGTCTCGACGAATTCCGGGCGCTTGTTGAGTGGATTGCCGGTCCCGTCCGGCACGCAGTCTTCCGGCAGCACCACAGGAAGCTGATCATCGGGAACGCTGACGTCGCCGCACGTGGGACAGTGGATGATGGGAATCGGGCAGCCCCAGTAGCGCTGGCGCGAGATGCCCCAGTCGCGCAGCCGATAGAGCAGCTGCTTCTCACCGAGACCTTTTGCTTTCAAGTCCGCGGCAATGGCGTCCACTGCCTGCTGGTAATCGAGCCCGTCGTACTTGCCCGAGTTCATGCACACGCCGTAATCGACGTATGCAGCCTTGAGCGGCAGCTCGAGCGCGCGGTCGCGCGGCCGGATCACTTCGCGGATGGGAAGGCCGTACTCGTTCGCAAATTCGAAATCGCGCTGGTCGTGCGCCGGCACGCCCATCACCGCGCCTTCGCCGTAGGTCATCAGAACATAATTTCCGACCCAGATCGGAACCCGCTCGCCGGTGAGCGGATGCGTTGCATGAATACCGGTCGGCATCCCCTTCTTCTCGGCGGTGGCGAGATCAGCTTCCATGACGCTGCCGCGTCTGCACTCGTCGATGAATGCAGCGAGCGTCGGGTTGTTACGGGCAGCGAATGCGGCGAGAGGATGTTCCGCAGCGACCGCGATGAACGTGACGCCCATGATCGTGTCGGCGCGCGTCGTGAACACCCACAGGCCATAGTCCTTGCCCACGATGGCCCGCGCGGCAGCTTCACCCAGCTCCGCGGTGGGTATATCCGGAACAGGGAAGGCGAACCTCACGCCATGACTCTTGCCGATCCAGTTCGCCTGCATCGCTTTCACGCGATCCGGCCAGCCCGGAAGCTTCTCGAGCGAGTCGAGCAGCTCGTCTGCGTAACGCGTGATTGCGAGGTAGTACATCGGGATCTCGCGCTTTTCGACCAGTGCGCCGGTGCGCCAGCCGCGCCCGTCGATCACCTGCTCGTTGGCGAGCACTGTCTGATCGACCGGATCCCAGTTGACGACGCCCGTCTTCTTGTACGCGATACCGCGTTCGAGCATGCGCAGGAAGAACCACTGGTTCCAGCGGTAGTACTCGGGCGTGCACGTGGCGAGCTCGCGGCTCCAGTCGATCGCGAAACCGAGCGACTGAAGCTGCTTCTTCATGTACGCGATGTTGTCGTAAGTCCACTTCGCCGGCGGGACATTGTTCGCCATCGCGGCGTTTTCCGCCGGCAGGCCGAATGCGTCCCAGCCCATCGGCTGCAGCACGTTGTAGCCGCGCATGCGGTGATAGCGCGTGAGCACGTCGCCGATCGTGTAGTTCCTGACGTGCCCCATGTGCAGCTTGCCGGACGGGTACGGGAACATGGAGAGGCAGTAGTACTTCGGCTTGTCGCCCGTCTCTGCCGCGCGGAATGCGCCCGTGCGCTCCCATTCCTGCTGCGCTTCGCGTTCGATGACGTGCGCGTTGTATCTCTGCTGCATGGGCCGGGGCATTCGCAAATCACTGATTATAACTGGAGCGGTTCGCGCCCAATCGGCTCCACTATAATCGCCGGGTCTTTCGATCCGTCGCAGCATGTCTCCGCAATTTCTCGAAGGCCTCAACCACGAGCAGCTCGAAGCTGTCACGCTTCCTCCACAGTCGGCGCTGATCCTCGCCGGCGCGGGAAGCGGTAAAACGCGCGTTCTCACGACACGCATCGCATGGCTCGTGCAAACGGGGCAGGTGAGCCCTCATGGGCTGCTCGCGGTGACGTTCACGAACAAGGCTGCGCGGGAAATGCTGACACGCATCTCGGCGATGCTGCCGATCAACACGCGCGGAATGTGGGTCGGCACCTTTCACGGACTCTGCAACCGCATGCTGCGCATTCACTTCCGCGATGCGGGCTTGCCGCAGCTTTTCCAGATCCTCGATACGCAGGATCAGCTCGCGGTCGTGAAACGCATCATGAAGACCATGAACCTGGACGAGGAACGCTATCCGCCGCGACAGGCAACGTGGTTCATCGCGGGAAACAAGGAAGAGGGCCGGCGTGCGCGGCAGGTCGAGGTGCACGACGAGGATTCTCGTCGTCTCGTCGAGGTGTATGCGGCGTACGACGAGCAGTGTCAGCGCGAAGGTGTAGTCGATTTCGCGGAGCTCCTGCTGCGCTCCTACGAGCTTCTCTCGCGCAACGATCCACTGCGCGAACATTACCGCGAGCGTTTCAAGCACGTGCTGGTAGACGAGTTCCAGGACACGAACCGGCTTCAGTACCGCTGGCTCAAGCTCCTCGCAGGCGGAGCGAACCACATCTTTGCGGTCGGTGACGACGACCAGTCGATCTACGCGTTCCGCGGCGCGTCCAGCGCGAACATGGGTGAGCTGCAGCGCGATTTCCGCATCGAACGCGTCATCAAGCTCGAACAGAATTACCGCTCGCACGCGCACATCCTCGATGCGGCGAACGCGCTCATCAGCCACAACCGCAAGCGGCTGGGCAAGAACCTGTGGACCGCGGCGGGCAAGGGCGAGCCGTTGCGCGTGTTCGAGGCGGGCACCGACATCGAGGAGGCGTCCTATATCGTCGACGAGGTCACCGCGCTCAAAGGCGATGGCGTTGCGCTCGGCGATATGGCTGTCCTGTATCGATCGAATGCGCAGTCGCGCGTACTTGAGCACGCGCTGTTCAGGGCCTCGATTCCGTATCGCGTCTACGGCGGTTTACGCTTCTTCGAGCGGCAGGAGATCAAGCACGCGCTCGCGTATTTGCGGCTGGTCTCCAACCCGGACGACGACGGTGCCTTTCTTCGCATCGTCAACTTCCCCACGCGTGGCGTGGGTGCGCGGAGCATCGAACAGATTCAGGACGTCGCGACGACGAGGGGCATCACGCTCTGGTCCGCGGCCTGCGCGAATACGCTCGCGGGAAAGGCGGCCGCGAGCATCGGCGGTTTCGTGAGGCTCGTCGAAAACATGCGGCAGGCAACCGCGGGGCTGTCGCTGCCGGAAGTCATCGAACACGTGATCGATGCGAGCGGCCTGAGGCAGCACTACAAGACCGAGAAGGAAGGCGCCGACCGCCTGGAGAACCTCGAAGAATTAATCAATGCGGCGGCCACGTTCGTGAACGAACGCGGCACACAGGTCCCGGTGGAAGGCGAGGAGACCGAGGACCTCACGGCTTTTCTGGCACACGCTGCGCTCGAGGCCGGCGAGCATCAGGCCGATGCCGGCGCGGACGCGCTGCAGCTCATGACCGTTCATTCGGCCAAGGGACTCGAGTTTCACGCCGTATTCATCAGCGGGCTCGAGGAAGGCCTCTTTCCGCACGAGAACAGCCTGATCGACGCGGACGGGATCGAAGAGGAGCGGCGGCTCATGTACGTAGCGCTCACGCGTGCACGTCGCCGCCTGTATCTCACCTATGCGCAAAGCCGCATGCTGCACGGCCAGACCCGCTACAACGTAGCTTCGAGATTCTTCCATGAGATCCCGCAGACGCTGATGCGGAAGGTGGCGCCTCCACGCAAGGCTGCGTGGAGTCCGCCGACGCGAGGACAGAGCTCGATTCTGCGACCTGCGCTGTCCAGCCCCGATTCTCCGTGGCGCATCGGTCAGAGCGTCATGCACCCGAAGTTCGGTTCCGGCGTCATTGTGAGCGCCGAAGGGCGCGGCGCCGACGCACGCGTTCAGGTCAACTTCCGGAATTCCGGTCTCAAATGGCTGATGCTGGAATACGCGCGGCTCGCGCCGGCTTAGGGACCTGCCTCAGGCCTCGCACGCTCGGACGGAGTGCTAACCGGCGCGTGCGAGCTACGTTCGCGGGAGACCGCGGACGGCGGAGCAGTGCCTGCGGCTCACCGGAGTCGGGTGGTGCTACCTACCGGTTCTTCGCCCGCCAGAAAAATATCCTTATAGCTCACGTAGAGCGACGGCACGACGATCGGCGCAAGCAGCCATAGCGCGAGATCGTATTGTCCGAGCAGGATGCCGAACGGCATCGCGAGGAACATGCCGACCAGGAGAAGCATCCCATAGAGCAGCATCGAGCCGGTGTTCTTCACGCACGCGAGGAAGCTCTCTTTGAGTGCGACGAGCGGCTTCTCGTCGTGGAAATACACGAGCAGCGGTGCATACCAGAGCGCCATCAGGAGGGGCACCGAAACCAGCGTGCCGACGAGCAGGGCGCGCGCGACATTGACCGCGGCGACCTGCGCGTCCTTCGCGAGTTGCGGATCGATCGCGGCCTTCTGCGACATGATTTTGCTCATGGTCGCCATCGATTCACCGCCGAGACTCAATACGAGCATCATGACGGCGATATTGCCCACGAGGGAAATGCCCCCGATCGTTACGAGCTGCGCCGCGTTCCTGCGGAAACCGACGAGAAGATAACCCGCCACGAGGCGCTCCCCACGCTCCAGTGCGCGGCAGCCATCCATCAGTCCGACGATGAATACCGGCATCAGCAGGACGAAGATGATCTGGAGCAGTGGGGCGAAGTCGATCTGGAGCACCCGCGGAACGAGCACCAGCACCTTCATGAAAACCAGGAGCGCGAGCAGGAGCAGGACCCACGTCGAGGCGCTCTTTCGAAAAAGGGCGAACCCTTCGACGATCCACAACCAGCCGTGGCCCGCCGGGACCGATCGCGATGCAGTACTCATTTCAATTTATTGTACATACATCATGACGACGCTCGGAGACAAACGTCCGGATGTTCGATATGGCGTCGGAGGATGCGCTCGAAGTGAGCGGGATCCTTGGCGTGCGTGAGCTCTCCGGGGCGTGGCAGATGCAGGTCATAAAGGCGCGAAATCCAGAAACGAAGTGCAGCCGCCCTCAGCGTGACCGGCCACGCATCCGCTTCCCGTTCGCCGATCGGCCGTGTCGCTTCGTAGGCATCGACCAGTGCGCGCACGCGCGTGTCGTCGAGGCGGCCGTCCGTGTGCACGCACCAGTCGTTCGCCGTGATGGCGAGATCGTAGAGCAATGCGTCCGTGCACGCGAAGTAGAAATCGATGACGCCTGAAATGCGCCCCTGCTCGAACAGCACGTTGTCCCGAAACAGGTCTGCGTGGATCGGCCCGTGCGGCAACGCGTGGAACGCGTACTGAGCCTGAAAAGCGATTTCGTCCCGGAGCAGAGCCGCGTTTTCGGATTCGAGAAACGGCAGGATCTCCGGCACCACGGTCTGCCACCATGACAGCCCCCGCGGATTCGGCATGCTCGCCGGATAGGATTGCCCCACCACGTGGATGCGTCCGAGCATGGTGCCCACCGCGCTGCAGTGCGCCGGGTCGGGCCGGGTGACGTCGTGCCCGGGCAGGAAAGCCACGAGCGCGGCGGGCTTGCCGTTGAGCTCGCCCAGGAGCTGGCCGTGATCGTTCGCGAGCGGGCGCGCGCTCGGTATGCCGTGATCGGCAAGGAATGCCATCAGGTTGAGATAGAACGGAAGCTCCGATCGGGTGAGCTTCTCGAAGAGCGTCAGAACGTAGCGCCCGGCCGTCGTCGTGACGAAGTAGTTGGTGTTCTCGATTCCGGCCGCGATGCCACGCAGGTCAAGGAGCGTGCCGACGTTGTAGTGGATAAGCCAGGTGCTCAGTTCGTCGTCGGTGACGGTCGTGTAAACGGACATGCGTATGCAAAGCTGCGGCTGTACACCATCGACACTGGCGGCGGCGCCACGCTGGCCGATGCACCTGCTGCTCGAACGTTCTACCTGGCGTGCTTCAGAACTGGTGTATCACCCACATCGGCGGACGGGTGCGCGTATCGTAGTTATCGCGGCGCGTGAAGTCGCCGCGCCCCACGTCGTCGATGAGGTAATAGGAAACGCCATGCGAGGGCGTCACCTTGATCATGTACAGCTGCCCGTTCACGCGGTACTCTTCGACGGTTTCAGTGCCGCGCCGCTGAATCGTCACCTGCGGCTCGAGCGCGGGGTCGAGCTCGAGACCGGGCGGAGGTGGCGGCGGTTCCGGAAGGGGCTGCAGTTGCGGCGTGCGGGCCGCCGGCGGTTTACGCTGAGCGGACTGATCGGTCGGCAGTCCTCGGTCGCCCGGTGCCTGGGCCGACGCCACGAATGCTGCACTCATCAGCAAAAGAGCGAAAACGATACGCATCTGACGTTTCCTGTCGAGGTCTCGATTATCCGCGTTTCCGCAGGGAATCTCAAAAGCACGATGCGTACCGAATATTCCGCGCACGGGAGACGGGCGAGCGGCTGGCGTCATGCTGCCGGCACCTCACAGGTTCAGCAGAATCTCCTGCTCCGCCTCGGACGGCTGGAATCCGCGCTTCTCGAAATAATCGAATATCGCGTCGACGACGCCCTGCGGCTCGTCGATGACCTGGATCAGATTGAGGTCTTCGGGCGAGATCATGCCTTCGGCGACCAGCGTGGTGCGGAACCAGTCGAGCAGGCCGCGCCAGAACGGCTCGTGCACGAGGATGATGGGCATCTTGCGTGTCTTGCCGGTCTGCACCAGCGTGAGCGCTTCCAATACTTCGTCGAGTGTCCCGAAACCGCCGGGCATGCACACATAAGCAATCGCGAACTTCGCGAACATCACTTTACGCGCGAAGAAATAATGGAAGTTCTGGCTGATGTCCTGATACAGATTCGACTGCTGCTCGTGCGGCAGCTGAATGTTGAGGCCGACGCTCGGGGACCTGCCTTCGTAGGCGCCCTTGTTCGCCGCCTCCATGATGCCGGGACCGCCCCCCGACATGACACTGAAACCCGCGTCGGAAAGAAGACGCGCGGTTTTCTCGGCGAGCGCGTAGTAGGGATGTCCTGCCATCATGCGCGCGCTGCCGAAGAAACTCACGGCGGGTCGTATGGCGGAGAGCTTGTCGGTCGCCTGCACGAACTCTGCCATAATACCGAGCACCCGCCACGACTCGCGCGCCGACCATGTCTTGTCCGCAAGCTCAGGTGCAAGCGGGTGCGGAAACTTGTCGATTGTCATTTGTCCTGCCTCCCGCACAGCGTGAAGCGTGAAATGTGCATGCGCGGTTTCACGTCTGCAAGGACCGACGTTTCACTTTTCACTTTTCGAGTTTCACTTCCAGGATGAAAACGCTGCTGCTCGTCGACGGCTCGTCTTACCTGTATCGGGCGTTCCATGCGCTGCCGGACTTGCGCACAACCAGAGGTGAACCGACGGGCGCCGTATACGGCGTGCTGAACATGCTGCGCAAGTTGCATAAGGATGAGCGCGCGGATTATAGCGCTGTCGTTTTCGACGCAAAAGGAAAGACCTTTCGCGACGACGTGTATCCGGAGTACAAGGCGAACCGCGAGGCGATGCCGGACGACCTGAGGTTTCAGACGGACGCGCTGCACGAGGCGATTCGTGCGATGGGCTGGCCTCTGCTGATCGTGGATCGTGTCGAGGCGGATGATGTGATCGGCACGCTCACGAAACAGGCGGAAGGTCTGGGGACGCGGGTCAAGATATCGACGGGCGACAAGGACATGGCCCAGCTCGTCGGTCCCAATGTGACGCTCGTCAACACGATGTCGAACGAAACGCTGGACGAAGCGGCCGTCGAGAAGAAATTCGGCGTGAAGCCCGATCGCTTCATCGACTATCTCACGCTCATCGGCGACAGCATCGACAATATACCGGGCGTCGAGAAAGTCGGACCGAAAACGGCGTGCCGGTGGCTGGAGCAGTACGGGTCGCTCGATGAAGTGCTGAAGCACGCGAACGACATCGGTGGCGTGGTCGGCGAGAACCTGCGCAAGGTCACGAGCTGGCTGCCTAAGGCGCGCGAGTTGCTGACGATCAAGTGCGACGTGCCGTTGCCGGTCAAGCTGGAGGATCTCGAGATCAAGCCGCAGGACAAGGCGCGGCTCGCACAGCTTTTCGACCGCTTCGAATTCAAGACGTGGCTGCGCGAACTGCAGCAGGCGCCCGCTGACAGTCCGACCGGCGAGTCGAGCGAGCCTGTCGGATCGTCCGTCGTGACGGTGCGCGCAGCGGACCCGTGTGAGTACGAGACCGTGCTCACGGAAGAGCAGCTCAACGCGTGGCTGCTGCGGCTCGAAGGCGCCGAGCTTGCCGCGCTCGAGATCGAGACGACCGACCTCGATCAGTTTCGCGCGCAGGTGGTCGGCATCTCCTTTTCCGTGGAGCGTGCGTGTGCCGCGTACCTGCCCATCGGTCATCGCTATGCCGGCGCGCCCGAACAGCTCGACCCGCAGCTCGTGCTGGAGCGGCTCGAAACCGTGGCTGCGAGGACCCGGCGCACCGGAAGGTCGGGCACAACATGAAGTATCGACATGCACGTGCTTGCGAACTGCGGCATCGCACTCGCGGGCACCCAGCACGACACGCTGCTGCAATCGTACGTTCTCGAAAGCCACAAGTCGCACGAGATCGACAACCTCGCCGAGCGTCATCTCCAGCTCAAGACCACCACGTACGACGAAGTCACCGGCAAGGGCGCGAAACGGCATTGCGTTCGAGCAGGTGAGCGTCGATACGGCGTGCGAGTACTCCGCGGAAGACGCCGACGTGACTTTGCGGCTGCACCAGGCGCTCAACGTGCAGATCGAGTCTGATGAAAAGCTCAGCCGCATCTATCGCGACATAGAGATGCCGCTCATGCGCGTTCTGTGGCGGATGGAGCGCAACGGCGTGCTTCTGAACGTGGGCTTGCTGGGCGAGCTTTCACGCGAGTTCGGCGGCAAGATGCTGGATATCGAAGCGCGCGCGCATGCGCTGGCGGAAGGGCCCTTCAACCTCAACTCGCCGCGGCAGATCCAGGAGATCCTGTTCGACCGGCACAAGCTTCCGGTCATCAAGAAGACCCCGTCGGGCACGCCATCCACTGACGAAGACGTGCTCGCGCAGCTTGCGCTCGATCATCCGCTGCCCAAGCTCATCCTCGAATACCGCGGCCTTGCGAAGCTGAAATCCACGTACACGGACAAGCTTGCCGAGATGATCCTGCCGACAACGGGTCGGGTGCACACGGTCTATGCGCAGGCCGTCGCGGTCACCGGGCGACTTTCGAGCAGCGATCCGAACCTCCAGAACATTCCGATCCGGACCGCCGAAGGCCGGCGCATCCGCGAAGCGTTCGTGGCCCCCGAGGGTGCGCACATCGTTTCCGCGGATTACTCGCAGATCGAGCTGCGCATCATGGCGCATATCTCGCGCGACGAGAGCCTGTTGAACGCGTTCGCGGCAGGCCAGGACATCCATCGCGCGACTGCGGCCGAGATCTTCGGCATGGCGCCGGAGGCGCTCAGCTCGGAGCAGCGCCGCTACGCGAAGGTCATCAACTTCGGCCTGATCTACGGCATGTCGGCATTCGGTCTATCGCGGCAGCTCGAGATCGAGCGCTCGGCGGCTCAGCAGTACATGGACCGCTATTTCGCGCGCTATCCCGGCGTCGCGCGTTACATGCAAGAGCACGCGCGAATCAGCGCGGCGCGACGGTTACGTCGAGACGGTCTTCGGCCGGCGCCTGTGGCTCCAGGACATCCGCAGCGGCAGCCCGATGCGGCGTCAGGCTGCCGAGCGCGCGGCGATCAACGCGCCGATGCAGGGCACGGCCGCCGATCTGATCAAGCTCGCGATGATCCGCGTGCAGGAATGGCTCGAGCGTGAAGCCCTGGACACGAAGCTCATCATGCAGGTGCACGACGAGCTCGTGCTCGAGGTGCCGGATCGCCGAGCTTCCAGCGCGTGCGCGAGGCGCTACCGGGGATCATGAGCGGTGTGGCGGAGCTTGCGGTGCCGCTCGTCGTCGAGGTGGGCGTGGGGCCGAACTGGGACAAGGCCCATTAGCCAAGGTCCAATGCGCATCCGTCTCCTCGACCCTCGGACAATCGGGTGGGAGTGACACGTTCGCGGGTCCCCGCTCCACGTCGCCCCGATCTCTGCTCCACGCTTCAGCGTGCCCCTCTCGTCTTCGACGCCCCCGCTCGCCATGAGGCTGGTGGTGCTAACTAACTCTACCGCATCGCGCCAAAGACCCGCTTCACGATATCGCTCGTCGCGCCCAGCGGATTCTGACGCAACGCCTTCTCCTGTTCGGCGATCATCACATACAGGCCGTCGAGCGCCTTCTGCGTCACGTAACCTTCGACCGTCGACTGGTCCTTCTTCAGCAGTCCGAGCTGGGATGCCTGACCGGCGAGCGAGTTGTACTGCTCGGCCAGCCCGACTTGATCCGTGGCCTTCTTGACGATCGGCAGAAAGCGCTGCGTGAGCTGTGTCTGCGTGGTGCGCCGGAAATAATCGGTGGCGGCCGTGTCCCCGCCCGTTAGAATGCCTTTCGCATCCTGTACGGACATCTGGCGCACGGAGTCGACGAGCAGTGTTTTCGCTTCGGGTACCGCTGCCTCGGCCGCGCGGTTCATGGCTACCACGAGATCGTCGGCCTGTTTACGCATGCCGGCGAAGCGCAGCGCGCTCTCGATGCGCTGCAATGCCGGCGGCAACGGGATCTTCACCTTCGGATTATCGAGAAAACCGCCGGCCGTCCCGAGTTTCGAGACAGCAGCAGCGGAACCATCCGTGAGGGCCTGCTTCAAACCATTCGTGGCGTCGGTGTTCGAGATGCTGCTCAAATCTGCCGCAGCCGCCGCGCTCGCGATGATCGTGCCGAGTAACAAACCGAGAAGTTGCATCATTTTTAGAGTTTTCCCGTGAAGACCCGACTGCGGACCCTGCTTCCTATTATGGCCGTTATCGCGGCGGCCGCTATGGCGGTGTATTCAGGTTACTTTCAGGTCCGGCCTGCGCCCGCCGTGACGTTCACATCGATAACAGGACACCGCGTCGCGACCGGCGACCTGCGCGGCAAGGTCGTTCTCGTGAACTTCTGGGCCACCGATTGTGTGATCTGCCTCAGGGAAATGCCGCGGCTGGTCGAGACATACAGGAAGTTCCAGTCGCGCGATTTCGAAGTAATCGCGGTCGCCATGCCGTACGATCCACCAAATTACGTCCTGCGCTACACCGAAAAGAGCGCGTTACCCTTCAGGGTCGCGCTCGATCCCATGGGCGAACTGGCAAAGGCGTTCGGGGACGTGAAGCTGACACCGACCACGGTCGTAATCGACAAGCGCGGCAACATCGTCAAGCGCATCGTCGGCGAGCCCGATTTCGGGGCGCTCGAATCGCTGATCGAACGCAAGCTGGAAGATCTCACGTAAGTCGTGAGGCCCGGCGTCCGCGCTCAGTAGCTGCGTGACGCGCTGCGTTCAATCGACCTGCGATTGTCCCCTCGCGACGCTTCGGCGTCGTCCTCGTCATGCCAGTGCAGGCATATGAGCGCGCCCCAGGCGAGGCCAGCCAGAAAAAAGACCTGTCCGAGAAGAAAGAGAACGTCCATGTCGGGCTCCATGCAGGCGGGACTGTTCCTGTCCGCGAGGAGCCCATTGTCCGGAGACGGGTGAATTACGACATCGGACAAAGGTCGGAGGGGCGCTCGCGGCGCTCGCGCTGAAGGCTCGGGCGCTTGCCGCCCGACCCTACGCGAGCACGCCGGCGTCGTGCGCCTGCTGATCCGCGTGATAGCTCGAGCGCACGAGCGGGCCGCAGGCGGCATGCATGAAGCCAAGCGCTCGCGCGTGTTCGGCGTAGCTGTCGAACACGTGCGGCTCGACGTAGCGCAGTACGGGCAGGTGGTGTGTCGAAGGCTGCAGGTACTGGCCGATCGTGAGCATGTCCACGTCGTGCTCGCGGAGATCGCGCATGACCTGCAGGATCTCCTCGTCGGTCTCGCCGAGACCGACCATGAGGCCCGACTTCGTCGGGATGGCGGGGAACCGCGCCTTGAAGTCTTTCAGAAGCCGCAGCGAGTGCGCGTAGTCGGAGCCGGGACGCGCCTGTCGATACAGTCGCGGCACCGTCTCGAGGTTGTGGTTCATGACATCCGGCGGCGAGACGGAGAGGGTCTCGAGCGCGGGCTCGAGGCGGCCGCGAAAGTCGGGAACGAGGATTTCGATGCGGGTGCGCGGGGAGCGTTCGCGCACGGCGCTGATGCAATCTCTGAAATGCGCGGCCCCGCCGTCGCGCAGGTCGTCGCGGTCAACGCTGGTGATCACGACGTACCTGAGCGCCAGCGCCGCGATCGTTTCAGCGAGGTGGACGGGTTCGGCCGGATCGGGTGGCGCCGGCCGGCCATGCGCGACGTCGCAGAAGGGACAGCGGCGCGTGCAGAGATCGCCCAGGATCATGAACGTCGCCGTGCCCTTTCCGAAACACTCGCCGATGTTCGGACAGGATGCTTCCTCGCACACCGTGTGCAGCTTCTGCTCGCGCAGGAGATGCTTGATCTCCTGGAACCGCGGCGCGTTGCTCATGCGCACGCGAATCCAGTCGGGCTTTCTCAGGCGCTCGGCGGGCACGATCTTGATCGGGATGCGCGCGGTCTTTGCCGCGCCCTTTTCCTTCGCGCCGATCGTGCTCAAGACAAAATCTCCACCAGACGTTCGATGAGCTTTTCACCCGCTCGTTCCGCGCTGTCGGTGACGCCCAGATCGCGCAACTGGGTGACCGCCAGTCCGGGATAACCGCAGGGATCGATGGCGTGGAACGGAGAGAGGTCCATGTCGACGTTGAGCGCGAGCCCGTGGTACGAGGCGCCGCGCGTGATGCGAAGCCCCAATGCTGCGATTTTCGCGCCTTCCACGTATACACCCGGGGCATCGATCGAACCCGCAGCGCGAATCCGGTAGCCCGCGAGCAAGTCTATCACGGCGCTTTCCATCAGCCGCACGAGCGGCCGCACCGTAAGCCGGCGGCGCTTCATGTCGAGCAGGACATAGACGATCACCTGACCGGGACCGTGATATGTGATCTGACCGCCGCGGTCGACGCGGACGATCGGAATGTCGCTGCGGCCACGCGGCAGATGCGCCGCGCGCGCGCCCACGCCCAGCGTGTAAACGGGCTCGTGCTCGACCAGCCACAACTCGTCCGGCGTGCCGGCGTTGCGCGCGCGGGTGAAATCCTGCATCGCGTGCCACACGATCTCATAGGGCGCGGCGCCGAGCCGCCTGACCGCGATGGCCGGGGGACCGGGCTCGGGACGTTCGCGTGCAACGCTGTGAACGTTCACGTCAGGGAAGTTGAATTGCGTGAGGAAACGGTAGCACAATGCCGCACTTTCGCGATTGTCTCACCATGATCATTGCACTTCGCGCGCGGCCTGTCGCAAGCAGCGTGGCATCCATGACGCTGATTGCACTCCAGGCGCTCCTGGCCGGCGCGGCTGAAACCCCGCCGGGTGTCGATTATCCGAGCAACCTGCGCGAGGTTTATGGTGCGTATCAGGCGGTTCTCGCGCGCAGGGACACGTGCATAACTGCGTTCCCCAAGTCTCGCGCAAGCGCTGAGAAGGCTTACGTGGCCTGGCACAGTCGGCACCGTAAGCTCATCGAGGAGCTCGATCAGCGCGTGACGATGATGATTCGCGGTGCGTCCAAGGACGAAAAGGATTACGCGCGCAACGTGGGTAAGTACGAAGGCGCGATTCTGCGTCAGCGCGAGGATGTAAAGCACGAACTGCTGCAGCAGTTGCCGAGCGATCTCGACGAGATGTGCAAGGCGCTGCCCGAGTTTCTGCAAGGCGCCGACTCCGATCTCGAGAAGGCGTACGCGGAAGAGCTTGCGATCGTTCGCAAACGGCCGCTCGCGAAGCGCTGAGTCGTGAATATCGAACATAAGCTGCGGGAGGTCAGGACGGACTGGGCCCGCCGCGGCTACACTTTCGAGTACTGGATCGACCCGCCGGGGCAGGTGTGGCGTGATTTCGAGCATGAGACGGATGAGCTCGTGATGCTCGTGGAAGGCGAAATCGAGCTTGAATTCGGCGGGCGTACGCTGAAACCTGCTGTCGGAGAAGAAGTGCTGATACCGGCCCACGCCCGCCACACGGTGCGTAATATCGGAACTGCTTCGAATCGCTGGTGCTTCGGCTATCGCATGCCGCAATGAACTGTAAACAAACCTTGAAAGGCGAAAATGGGTAAAGGCGACAAACGCACCAGAAAAGGCAAGATCTTCAAAAGCTCTTACGGCAACTCGCGTCCGCACGATCCGAACAAGAAGCAGCCGTCCCCCAATGCGGCACGCCGGCCTCAGCGACCACAACAGCCGCGTTGATCGGGGGACTCTATAGCACCATGACCACCATCGGGTGGTCGCAGAGCTCACGATAGAGCGCGTCGAGCTGCTCGCGCGACGTGGCGCGAACGACGCATGTCACGCTGAGATATTTACCGTGCTTGCTGGTTTTCATCTGTAGCGTCGAACCGTCGAAGTCGGGTGCGTGCGCGCGCACGACCTCCAGCACTGTCTGCGCAAAACCGGCCTGCGTGCGGCCGAGCACCTTGATCGGGAAGTCACAGGGGTACTCGATGAGGGATTCGGTCTCCAGCGCCATATTTCAAATATAGCGCCGCAAGGCGCCTCAGGGGTGTAGTTGCGCCCGCAGACAACGCAGCGAGTCGCTGCACCGTCGGAGGAGTGGTGTGGACCTTTACGCGCCGAACTCCTAAGCGCCGCCGTGGGCACTGCAGGCAACGCAGCCGACCGCTGCAACGCCGGAGGAGCGGTGTAAGGTTTTTCAGGCGGCCTGCCGCATCACCGTCCGCTTGAACTCCTGGTAAAGCTGATGCATCTGCCGGAACACCGGCCCCGGCTTACCATTGCCCACCGGGCGGCCGTCGAGAGTAGTGACCGCGAGCACTTCCTTCGTCGAAGAGGTTACCCAGATTTCATCCGCGTTGCGGACGGCCTCCTCCGACACCGGCCCGATCCGACACGGAAGCCTGTGGCGCTGCGCGAGCTCGATCACGACGTCGTACGTGATGCCTGGAAGCACGAGATTATCTTTCGGAGGCGCGAAGATGGTGTCGTCCGCGACGACGAATACGTTGCTCGACGAGCCTTCGGTGAGATGCCCGTCACGGAACATTACGACTTCCAGCGCGCCTGCATCCGCTGCCGCCTGCCGCAGCAGGCAGTTGCCGAGCAGTGAGGTCGATTTCACGTCGCACTTGAGCCAGCGGAAGTCGTTTGCCGTGATCGCCGCGACGCCATTCTCGATCGTCTCCTTCGCGGGAGTCGTGAGCAGGTTGCTCATTCCGAATACGGTCGGCTGCGTGTTCGATGGAAATGCATGATCGCGCTTCGCCACGCCGCGCGTGACCTGCAGATAAATCGACTGATCCTCACCCGCGTTGCGCGCGATCAACTCGTCAACGAGCCCGGTCCATTCCTCGTCGCTGAACGGATTCGCGAGCCGAATCGCGTCATGACTGCGCCGGAAGCGCGCCAGATGCTCGGGCAGACGGAACGGATTGCGCGAGTAGACGGGAATGACTTCGTAAACGCCGTCGCCGAATATGAAACCGCGGTCGAGAACCGGGATGCGCGCCTCGGACAGCGGCATGTATTCGCCATTCAGGTAAACGATGTCACTCATAGCGATTGCCCTTACTTGAATAACAGCCTGATACTGTCCCAGCCGCGGCCCAGAACGCCTGCGAGCGGCACCTCCTGCAAGGCTACCACAGGGTATTCGCCGTACGGTTTACCGTCGAGCTGGACGCGCAGAACTCCGAGTCTCTGCCCGCCGGCAATTGGCGCCACGAGCGGTTGCTGCGTTTCGACAGTGCCCTTGAGCTTGTCGCCCGCGCCTTTGGGAACGCTGACGTACAGGTCGTAGGGGAATCCGGCGTTCACCTCGTCGGACCCGCCTTTCCACACGCGCACCGAAGAGACCGGCTGGTTCCTGTCGTACAGCTTTACCGTATCGTAAGACTGAAAGCCGAAGTTCAGAAGCTTCTGGCTTTCGGTGGCACGAGCCGATTCGGACGCAGCGCCGGCCACGATGGCCAGAAAGCGACGCGACCCGCGCCGCGCCGAAGTGATGAGGCAATAACCAGCATTCTCGGTGTAGCCGGTCTTCATGCCATCGACCGTGGGATCGACCCAGAGAAGCCGGTTGCGGTTCGACTGCGTGATGTTGTTGTAGCGATACTCCTTGATCGAATAGAGCGGGTAATACTCCGGGAAATCCATGAGGATCGCGGTCGCCAGGAGCGACAGGTCGTACGCGGTGGTGTAGTGATGAGGGTGGGGCAGGCCCGTGGAGTTGACGAAGTTCGTGTTCTTCATTCCGAGCCGCTGGGCTTCGCGGTTCATCATCTGCGCGAACCCTTCTTCCGTGCCGGCGATCGCTTCGGCGAGTGCGACACAGGCGTCGTTGCCGGACTGAACGATCATCCCGCGCAAGAGCTCGTCCACAGTAACGGGCCGACTCGGTTCGATGAACATGCGCGAGCCCTGGCTTTTCCATGCCCGCATGGAGACCGGAATGACCTGATCGGGTTTGAGCGTTTTCTGCTTCAGTGCGGCGAACGCGACATACGCCGTCATGAGCTTGGTCAGAGACGCCGGCTCGATGCGCTGGTTGGAATTCTGCTGGACGAGGAACTGCCGGCTGTTGAAGTCCATCAGCACGTAGGCATTGGCGGCGATCCGGGGCGGCGCGACCGGCGTCGGCCCCTGTGCCTGAACAACAAACGGCGTCAGCAGGAGAACGAGAAGAAGGTAGAGGCGCTGCATGGCTTTGCTGTGGAAAGCACGCATTATACGAAGCCTGAACGTGCCCACGTTGCGGGTTCACTTGTGAACTGAAACAATCGGTTCCGTTCCGGTCAGGCAGCACATCATGCACACCAAAAAGCGCGTCGCGACGTTGATCGCACTGTGCTCCATCACGCTTGCGGCAGGGGCGGCGGAGCTGAAGATCGACAATCCGTGGGCCCGCGCGCCTGCGCCGGGTCAGAAGACGGCAAGTGCGTATGCGGAACTGACGAGTCCCTCCGATGCTGCGCTGGTCTCTGCCTCCAGTCCGGCCGCGGAGCGGGTCGAGCTGCATTCGATGACGATGGACGGCGGGGTGATGCGCATGCGGGCGGTCCCCCGCGTCGAGTTACCTGCCGGGAAGACGGTGAAGCTCGCACCCAATGGGCTGCACTTCATGCTGTTCGGATTGAAGCAGCCGCTGAAGGGCGGCGACAGGATTCCGCTGGAGCTCAGCATCGAGGGTGCCGGCGGCGAGCCGACCACCGTCAAAGTGGAAGCAGAAGTGCGCGCCCCCGGCGCCCCCGAAAGCAGCGGCACCAGGTAGGCCGCGCCGCGGCCGTGCACGGGGGGCGAGCCGGCCCGGGTCCCGGGAATCGGTTCATTTTCGACCGGCCGCACGAGCGGTCCTAAACGGCGCATCCAGCCGCTTGAAAATTCCCACGCGGCTCCCATATTTCATCTCGTCGGCGCTTCGAGCGCCAATCAATCCAAGGAGATGGCTATGGCGACCCTTACCCGTTTGGACGAAGCGTTCGACGATCTGCTGCGCGGCTTCTTCGTACGGCCGGTGACGTTCGATGGCAATCGCGCGGAACAACAGGTTGCACAGTTTCGCGTCGACGTGAGCGAAAACGAGCAGAGCTATACGATCCGCGCAGAACTGCCGGGCGTGAAGAAAGAGGACATCAACATCGGCATCGATGGCGATCAGGTTGCGATCGGCGCCGAGTCGAAGAATGAAAAGGAAGTGAAGGAAGGCGAGCGTGTGGTGCGCACCGAGCGCTACTACGGCAAGCTCCACCGCGCATTTCAACTGGGCCAGCCCGTAGACGAAAACGCCGCGAGCGCGAAATACACCGACGGCATTCTCGAGCTTGTGCTGCCCAAGAAGGCCGCGACCCAGGCGAAGCGGGTCGTCATTCAGTAAGCCGTTGTAAGCAGTCCCACAAAAGGCCGCCGCTTCGGACGGCCTTTTGTGATCCGAGCTTCGTGGCGCGCTCAAAGAGCGACGCGAGTGTGGCCGGCCGGGCGAGGCGGGTAAAATAAGCGCTCACTCACCGGTACGCCCCCGATGCCTACGTTGCCTGCGGTCGAATCCCACGTCAAAGCGCGCATCCTCGCGGAAGCGCTGCCGTACATCCAGCGCTTCCATGGCAAGACGATCGTCGTGAAGTACGGCGGCAACGCCATGACGGACGAAAAGCTGAAGGAAAGCTTCGCCCGCGACGTCGTGCTGCTCAAGCTGGTCGGCATGAATCCGGTGGTGGTCCACGGGGGCGGCCCGCAGATCGACGAAATGTTGAAACGCGTCGGCAAGAAGGGCGAATTCGTTCAGGGCATGCGCGTAACGGACGCCGAGACCATGGAGGTGGTCGAGATGGTGCTCGGGGCGCAGGTCAACAAGGACATCGTCCACCTCATCAACCGACAGGGCGGCAGCGCGGTCGGGCTCACCGGCAAGGACGGCGCGCTGATTCGGGCCAGGAAGATGCTGATGCGCGCGCCTGGCGAGAGCGCGGCGACGATCGATATCGGACAGGTCGGCGAAGTCGAAGCGATCGATCCCAAGATCGTCCAGACGCTCTTTTCCGATGGCTTCATACCCGTTATTGCGCCGATCGGCTTCGGTGGCCGCGGCGAGTCCTACAACATCAACGCCGACCTGGTGGCCGGCAAGGTAGCCGAGATTCTCAAAGCCGAGAAGCTCATCGTGCTGACGAATACGGCCGGCGTTCTCGACAAGAACGGCAACCTGCTGACGGGACTCACGGCCAAGCGCGTCGACGAGCTTTTCGCCGACGGGACCATACACGGCGGCATGCTGCCGAAGATCGGCTCCGCGCTGGACGCGGTGAAAAACGGGGTCAACGCGTGCCACATCATCGACGGGCGTGTCGAGCATGCGCTCCTGCTCGAAGTCATGACGAGCGAAGGCGTCGGCACCCTCATACGACGCCGCTAGAGCGCGGCTTCCGCGGGAGCGCTGGTGAAGTCCGGAGCGAACGCGGCGAACGCCGTGTGGACGCGTACGTGGATCTTCGACCTCGACAACACGCTGCACAACGCGATGCCGCACATCTTTCCGCATATCAACCAGGCGATGACCTCGTATGTCGAGGATCAGCTTGGGCTCGAAGCGGGCGCGGCGAGCGCGCTGCGTCAGCGCTACTGGACGCAATACGGTGCGACGCTGCTCGGACTCATGCGCCACCACAATACCGATCCTCACCATTTCCTGTGGCATACGCATCAGTTCCCGGAGCTCGAGCGCATGCTCGTGCGGGAACGCGCGCTGCGCGCCACGCTGCGGCGGTTGCCGGGCCGCAAGTTCGTTTTCTCGAACGCGCCGGTTCATTATTCGCGCGCCGTGTTGAAGGCGCTCGCGATTGCCGATCTGTTCGACGCCGTGTTCTCGATCGAGCGCACCGCGTTTCCGTCCGAAGCCGCAGACGCACGGTTTCCTGCGCATGGTCCGGGCTAACCATCTTCGCGCGCGGCGCTGTATTATGGTCGAGGACACTCTGCGTAACCTGCATACGGCCAAGAAGCTCGGAATGAAGACCGTATGGGTGTCGCGCGAGCGGCGCGTGCCGTCTTATGTCGATGTCAGGATCGCGCGTCTCAGCGAATTGACACGAGCGCTGCCGCTGCTTGCCTGAGGCCGGGGACAAGATGCCCAGAACCGGAGAGAGAAAAAGCCAGATCCTCCAGACGCTCGCGCAGATGCTCGAGAATCCGGCGTCGGAGAAAGTGACGACGGCTTCTCTGGCGGCGCGGCTCGATGTCTCCGAAGCCGCTCTCTACCGGCACTTCCGAGGAAAAGCCGAGATGTTCGAGGGGCTCATCGAGTTCATCGAGCAGACGCTGTTCGCGCTCATCAACAAGATCACGAGCGAAGAGAAAAGCGGGCTGCGGCAGATCGAGGCGATCGTCGGCGTGCTCCTCGCGTTCTCCCAGAAGAACAAAGGCATGACGCGCGTGCTCATCGGCGACGCCCTCGTGCACGAGAACGAACGCCTGCAGGCGCGGATCAACCAGCTTCAGGATCGACTCGAGGCTGCTCTCAAGCAGGCCGTGCGCTTCGGCATAACGCAGAAGGAATTCGCCGAGGATGTCGATGCCGCAGTTTGTGCGAACGTCATCCTGAGTTTCGTGATCGGCCGCTGGCATCAGTTCGCGAAGAGCGGCTTCAAGCGCGACCCCGTGGAGCTCTGGGCCCAGCAATGGCGGCAGCTCATGCAGGGGGTCGTCGCTTAGGGGGGCGGCGCTCGAAGGGGGCGGCGCTCGCCTGAAGGCTCGGCCCTCGCCGCCCTACGGAACAGAGAGAAACCGCGCGCTGGAGCGTGGAGGAGGGCCCCCCACTTGCGGGATCCGACCGGGAAAGCGCGTGTGAAGACAGCGGTTGGAACCGCGCGCCACAGCCCCTTCCGGGTCGCCACGACCGCTCCGCTACTCCCGCTACGCGGCAGGCACCGCTCCTCCGTCCGCGGTCTTGTTTCCCTCCGTAATCTCCTTTCCTTCTCGTTCGCTGCAGACGCAGCAGGCGCGGTCCTTGTTGAAGCGGATCGTGCGCAGCTCCATCGTGAGCGCATCCACCAGCAGCAGGCGGCCGTTCAAGGATTCGCCGATGCCTGCGAGCAACTTGAGCGCCTCGGCGGCCTGGATCGTCCCGATGATCCCCGTCACGGGGGCGAACACACCCATGATCGAGCACGGCATGTCTTCGTTTTCGCCCTGTTCCGGGAACAGGCACGCGTAGCACGGCGCCTCCTCACTGCGCATGTCGAACACCGCAACCTGACCGTCGAATCGCACCGCCGCGCCGGAGACCAGCGGCTTGCGAGCCCTGACGCATGCCCGATTGACGGCATGCCGCGTCGCGAAGTTGTCGCTCGCGTCGAGCACGACGTCAGCCGTCGCGGCAAGCTCGCCGATGCGGCTCTCGGCGACGCGCTCCGGGACCGTGATCACTTCCACCAGCGGGTTGATCGCGGCCAGCGTGTCGCGCGCGGAGTCTGCTTTCATGCGGCCGATCGACTCGGTCCGGTGCACGATTTGCCGCTGCAGGTTGGTGAGATCCACTTCGTCGCCGTCGCATAGGGTGATGCGGCCGACGCCAGCCGACGCCAGGTAGAGCGATACGGGCGAACCCAGTCCGCCCGCTCCGATGACGAGCGCGTGGGAGGCGAGAAGCCGCTCCTGGCCTTCGATTCCAATCTCCGGCAGCAGGATGTGGCGGCTGTAGCGAAGAAGCGCGTTGTCGTCCATTTTCTGCGTATCGCTGAAAGCAAAACGCCCGGATTCAACCGGGCGTTTCGTGGCTGTCGTGGGCCTGACGATTACTTCGCGCTGGCGGTCGTCGCGGTCGAGCGCGTTTTCAGGAATGCCATCGCCTGGTTGAGCTCGTAATCGTTTTTCGACACGATTTCGCCGGGGTCGGGCTTCAGCGTTTTCTCGTCTACGTCGGCAGGACGCGGCGCTGGCTTGAAGTTGTATTTCTGAGCGGCGGTCGCGAGCGCCTGCTCTTTCTCCTTATCGGTCGTGACCGAATCGATCAGATGTTTCGTCAGGTCGGCTTCGCGCAGCTTGAGCGAGTTCTTGTCGGCCGAGTCCTCGAGCGGAATGTCAGGAATGATGCCTTTCGCCTGGATCGAGCGGCCATTCGGCGTGTAGTAGCGCGCCGTCGTCAGCTTGATGGCGGTGTTGTTGCCGAGCGGCAGGATGGTCTGGACCGAACCCTTGCCGAACGTCGGCTGCCCCATCACGACTGCGCGCTGATGATCCTGGAGCGCGCCGGCGACGATCTCGGAGGCGGACGCCGAGCCGCTGTTCACCAGCACCACCATCGGCACCTGTTTCACCTCGGGCGGCAAGCGGCGCAGGTAGTCATCCTTCAGGCGTCCGCGCAGATAGTGTTCGGGGCTCGCGTTCAGCTTCATGCGCGAGTCCTCGGTGCGCCCGTCGGTATAGACGACCAGCGCATTCTGCGGGAGGAACGCAGCGGAAACCGCGACCGCGCCGTTCAGCAGCCCACCCGGGTCGTTGCGAAGGTCGAGCACGATGCCTTGCATCGGACCCTGGTTCTGTTTGAACAGCGTCTCGATCGACTTCGCCAGGTTTTCGCCCGTGTGCTCCTGGAACTGGCTCACGCGGAAATAGGCATAGCCCGGCTCGATGATCTTGGATTTGACGCTCTGGATCTTGATGACGGCGCGATTCAGCGTAACGACGACCGGCTTCGCTTCGCCCTTGCGGACAATGGTGAGGGTGATATTGGTGTTGGGTTTGCCCCGCATGCGCTTGACTGCGTCGTTGAGCGTCATGCCCTTCACGGATGTGTCGTCGAGCTTCACGATCAGGTCGCCCGACTTGATGCCGGCGCGTGACGCGGGGGAGTCGTCGATCGGCGAGACTACCTTGACGAAGCCGTCTTCCATGCCGACTTCGATGCCCAGCCCGCCGAATTCGCCCTGCGTCCCGACCTGTAGCTCGCGGAAGGCTTCCTGATCCAGGTATGCGGAATGGGGATCGAGCCCCGTCAGCATGCCGTTGATCGCTTCGGTGATGAGCTTCTTGTCCTCGACCGGCTCGACGTAGTCGCTCTTGACGCGCCCGAACACCTCCGTGAACGCGCGCAGCTCCTCGATCGGGAGCGGAAGGGCGCCGCTGTCGCGCTGGGCGACCGCCGAGAAATTCAGGCTGATCGCCACCCCGATCAACACGCCGATGATGATCAGACCGAACTGGCTGAACTTGTTACGCATCAGAAACCCCCTCATGGCACGCAGAATAGCTCGCCGCTCGGACATTTACCGCACACTCACTCGCGAGAAATAGGATCGAAAGGCGCCGACCTTCGTGCCCAGCCGCAAAGTATAAACCCGAATCGGAATGGCCGCGCCGGGACTGGCGCGTCACACGTGGACTGCCGGCCCCTTTGCAAGTTCCCCGGTCGCCGGATTCTGCTCTGATCAACTGAATGAAATAAGGGACTTTCCCGTCATCTCGGACGGTTGAGGCAGACCCATCATCGCGAGGAGGGTGGGTGCGACGTCTTTGAGCGCACCGCCGTTGGTCATTCTGGCCGCGCGCTCGCCAATATAGAGCAGCGGGACCACATTGAGTGTATGGGCCGTATGCGCCTGGTGGGTCAGTGGATCGGCCATCAGCTCGGCATTGCCGTGGTCGGCCGTGATCAGGACCTCGCCGCCGGCTTCCCGCATCGCGGGTACCGCGCGTCCGATGCACTCGTCGAGAACTTCGATCGCCTGCCGGGCCGCATCGAGATTGCCGGTGTGGCCCACCATGTCGCTGTTCGCATAATTGCACACGATCGCGGCGTAGCGGCCGCTCCTGATCGCGTCGACCAGCTTGTCGGTGACCTCGCGTGCACTCATCTCCGGCTTCAGATCGTAGGTCGCCACCTTGGGCGAGGGGACCAGAATGCGATCTTCGCCGGCATAAGGTGTTTCGACCCCGCCGTTGAAGAAATAGGTGACGTGCGCGTACTTCTCCGTTTCGGCGATGCGCAGCTGTTTCAACCCTTTCCTGGCGAGATACTCGCCGAATCCGTTCTCGATGGTTTGCGGCCCGAATGCCGCGGGGATCCGCGCGTACTCTTCGCCATACCTCGTAAGCGTGCAGTAGTAGCCAAGCCGCGGCTGCTCCGAACGTTCGAAGCCAGTGAACGCGGGATCGGTGAGCGCGGTCGTCAGCTGACGCGCACGATCGGCGCGGAAGTTCATGAACACGACCGCGTCGCCGTCCTTCATCGAGACAGGCTGAGCGCCCGGCGCCACGATCACGGTCGGTTTGACGAACTCGTCGGACTCGCCGCGCGCGTAGGCGGCCTCGAGCCCTTCGACCCCGCTCGCGGCGTGGTATTCGGCACGGCCGCTCGTAATGACATCGTAAGCGCTCTTGACGCGCTCCCAGCGCTTGTCGCGGTCCATCGCGTAATAGCGGCCGCAGATGGACGCGATACGGCCGCTGCCGAGCGCAGCGCATTTCGCATCGAGCGCTTCGAGCGAAGCACGCGCGCTCTTTGGCGGGGTATCGCGGCCATCGAGAAACGCATGTACGTAAAGGTTCCTCACGCCGCCGCGCGCCGCCATGTCGAGCATGGCGTGGATCTGCGATTCGTGGCTATGTACGCCGCCCGGCGAGAGGAGCCCAAGCACGTGCAGCGCGCTCGCACGGCCCGTCGCGACCGCTTTCCCGAGCACCGGATTCTCGAAGAACTCGCCGGTCTCGATCGCGTTCTCGATCTTGGTGTAGTCCTGAAAGACGACGCGCCCGGCACCGATGTTCATGTGGCCGACTTCGGAATTGCCCATCTGATCACGTGGCAGTCCGACCCATTTCTCGGACGCATCGATCGTGGTGTGCGGATACTTCTGCCACAGCACGTTCCAATGCGGCTTGCGTGCCTGACAGATGGCATTGTCCTCGCACTCTTCACGGTATCCGAAGCCATCGAGAATAATCAGAAGGACGGGCGTTACGCTCATGATGAACCTGGAGGGGATGCGCTGGAGGCGGGGTGCGCTCATTGTATCAACTGGAGTGCGGGAATCCTGGCGCGGTGTCGCTGTCTGTTAGAATGGCGCCCGCCCAAAAGGCCGCCATCTCCGAATGGCCTGCTCCTCCCCATGGAACAATTCCTCCTCTTCCTCCAGAAAAGCCCCATGAACCTCGTGCTGCTCGGCACGGTGCTCGTGAGTGGAGGCATGATCGTATGGCCGCTGATCGCCCGCGTGCTGCGCCCGGGCCAGGAAGTGGAAACGTCGCAGGCCGTTCAGCTCATCAACCGCCGCGATGCGGTGGTGATCGACGTGCGCGACGCCGAAGAGTACAAGAAGCCGGACATATCACGAACGCGCGCCACATTCCCGCAGGCGAGCTCGGAGCGCGCGTGAAGGAACTCGAAAAGGTCAAAACGAAGCCGATCATCGTGGTCTGTGCGCGCGGTAACCGTTCGGCTGCGGCTGCCGCGCAGCTGCGCAAGCTCGGATTCGCCGAGGTGCTGTCGCTGCGCGGAGGCATCGCAGCGTGGCAGCAGGCGAACATGCCACTGGAGAAATCGTGAAAGCACTGATGTATACAACGGCGGTATGCCCCTACTGCATGATGGCTGAGCGGCTCCTGCTTTCGAAAGGCGTGGAGATCGAAAAGGTGCGCGTCGATCTCGCCCCGGAGCGTCGTGCGGAGATGATGGAAAAAACGGGCCGGCGCACCGTACCGCAGATTTATATCGGCGACGCTCACGTCGGCGGGTACGACGACCTCGCTGCGCTCGATCGTGCAGGCAAGCTCGATCCGCTGCTGCAGGCAAAGGGATAGACGGGAAAATCAATGAGCGAACAGCCACAACCTCAAGTGCAACCGGGCGCCGCGGATCAGCCGCTCTTCGGCATCGAGAAGATCTATCTGAAAGACATGTCTCTCGAGCTGCCGAACGCGCCCCAGGTGTTCTTCGAGCACGACGCTCCGCAGATCGAGGTCAGCATGCACAACGAGGCCGCGCGCATGACGCAGGAGGGTCTCTACAACGTGACACTCACGGTTACCGTTACGGCGAAGCTGCAGGATCGAACCGTGTTTCTCGTGGAAGTCGCTCAGGGCGGCATTTTCCAGATCCGCAACTTGCAGCAGGCCGATCTGGAAGCCGTCCTGGGCACGCTCTGCCCCAATACGCTGCTCCCGTACGCCCGCGAAGCGGTCGCAAGCGTCGTGCAGCGCGCAGGCTTCCCGCCCGTTACGTTGCAGCACATGAGCTTCGACGCGATCTATCAGCAGCGGCTGCAGCAGATGCAGGCGGAGCAGTCAGCCGCGGCGAGTGCGCCCGCGTCGCCGCCTCAGACTCACTGATGAACGCCGGCCTGCGGCGAGTACTCGCGGCCGCGCTGTTCGCCGCGGTGCTTGCGAGCGGCCCGACCTTCGCGCTCGATTTCCGTGCGGTGTCCGAACCTGTTGCGATTCTCTATGACGGACCGTCGGTCAAGGCCAAGCCTGTTTACATCGTCAACCGTGGCTACCCGCTGGAAGTCCTCGTGACCGTGGAAGGATGGGTCAAGGTCCGTGACGCGAACGGCACGCTCGCGTGGGTGGAATCGAAACAGCTCACGGATAAACGAACGGTCATGGTCAAGGTGCCTTCGGCCGCCGTCCGCCAGAAGCCGGAAGAGAGCGCACCCGTGAGCTTCCAGGCGCAGCAGAACGTCGTGCTCGAAGTGATCGAAGTGAGCGGACCATGGGTTTACGTCCGTCATCGCGATGCGGGCACCGGCTACGTCAAGGCGCAGCAGGTCTGGGGCGTGTAAGCGGGTGGCGCTCGCCCATGTTTCCCTCCGTACCCTCCCTTCCTTTTGTCGTGTGCCGGAGGGTAAGTCCCGCACGCGGCTAGACTAGGCTGATGAGAATCGCCGTGTTGGGCGCAGGCGCCTGGGGCACGGCCATCGCGATATCGCTCGCGAAACGCCACAGCCTGATGCTGTGGACGCGCAACAGCGCTCAGTGCGCGGCGATGCGCGCGACGCGCACGAACGGCAGGTATCTCACCGGTTACGCTTTCCCGCCAGAGTTGCAGGTCTCGGGCAATATCGACGAGGTGCTCGCCGATTGCGAACTCGTGCTGCTGGCAGTTCCGACATCGGGTTTGCGCGATACCCTGCGGCAGCTCCGTGCGAGCGGCGCACAGGCGCCATTCATCTGGCTGTGCAAGGGCTTCGAAGCCGGGACGGCCAAGCTGCCGCATCAGGTAGTCGCGGAAGAATTGGCCGACGCGACGGCGGCGGGCGCGCTGTCGGGACCGAGCTTCGCGCAGGAAGTCGCAGCCGGTCTTCCCGCAGCCGTCACGCTCGCTGCGAAAGATCAGGACTTTGCGCGCAGCATTGCGCGCATGCTTCACAGCCCGGCGTTCCGGGTTTATTCGAGCGACGATCTGATCGGTGTCGAAGTCGCCGGTGCGGTGAAAAACGTGATTGCGATTGCCGCCGGCATCGCGGATGGCCTGAACTACGGATTGAACACACGCGCGGCGTTGATCACGCGCGGTCTTGCCGAAGTGTCGCGGCTCGGGGTCGCGCTCGGTGGCCGTGCCGAAACGTTCATGGGCCTCGCGGGCGCGGGCGACCTGATCCTCACGTGCACCGGTGATCTCTCGCGCAATCGCCAGGTGGGATTAAGGCTCGCGAGCGGTGTGCCGCTCGCAGCGATCCTCGGCGAGCTGGGACATGTGGCCGAAGGCGTCAAAACAGCGCATGAGATTGCCGGTATCGCCGATCGGCTTGGCATCGAAATGCCGATCACGCGCGCGGTCTGCCGCGTGCTCAACGATCATCGCAACGCACGCGCCGCCGCGGAGGCGCTGCTGCAGCGGGAGCCCAGAGCGGAACGGTAGGTTCCAGCAGCCGCCTTCTCTCATCCAGCCCTGTCCGCGATTACGCGCGCGGGAGTGAGCGCGCCTCCCGCTTCTCGCCTCACGCAAAATCCCGCTGTCGCCAGGCCTCGTAGAGCATGATCGCCACGGCATTCGAGAGGTTGATGCTGCGGCTGCCCTCGCGCATTGGAATGCGAACACGCTGTTCTAGCGGAAAGGTTGCGAGGACGTCCTCCGGCAAGCCGCGGGTTTCCGGACCGAAGACGAACACATCATCGGCGCGATACGCGGGCGCGTCGTATCGGCACGTGCCGCGTGTCGTCACCGCGATCAGTCGCCGTCCCGCGAAATGCGCAACGCACGCCGGCCAGTCGGCATGAACGGTGACGTCGCGGAAGTCGCCGTAATCCAGACCGGCGCGCGCGAGCTGGCGATCTCTCAGTGTGAAGCCGAGCGGCCGCACGAGATGCAGGTGAGCACCCGAGTTGGTTGCAAGCCGAAGAACGTTGCCCGTATTGGGAGGAATCTCGGGCTCGTAGAGGACGATTGCGAACATCGTTGGGCTGGCGCCGGCGCCGGGTGTTACCGGCGTATTGGCAATTAACGCGAGCGGACTGCGCCGCTTCTTTTCACGCGTCGAGGTTGGGCCTGGCAGCCTATAACTTACCGGCAGGCGCCACTGACGCCGGCACGCTGCCGCGCTTGTGGCGATCCGCGCGCTCGGCGGTGCGCGCGAAGCGCTCTACGTTTCGATCGAGTCGCAGGCGAGTTTCTCCCGCCTTCATGCGAGCGGATATATCCGACTCGGTGGTTGCACTGGCCGGAGTACCGGAGCTCGGATCGACCCAACTGCTGATGACGGCGGTTGCCATCATCAAAACACCTGCCGAGAAGATCGCGAGGCGCCATGTGCGGCCGGACTGCTTGCGCTGCTTGAGCAACGGCAGCGAACCGGGCGCTTCGCCTGCACGCTGCACGGCCGCAGCGTGTTCGAGCGCGGCAGCTTGCGCGCGCTGCTCCGCCTGCTCGCGCGCCTCGGCCATGCGTAATGCGTCAGCGTCCGCCGCGGCGCGCGATTCCGTCTTGCGGGTCAGTTGTTCTTCGGCGGTGGCACGTCGCCTTGCCGCTTCGAACGCGCGTGCATCCTGTCTCGCGCGACGACGCGCAGCGAGCTCCGCGCGCTGCTCGGCTTCGGCGCGCGCCTGCGCCTGTGCAGCCGCTTCCAAGGCAGCGGCTTCACGGGCGTGCGCCGCTGCTGCGGCCTCCGCTTCGGCCTGGTCGCGCAGCCCTATCTCATGCGCGGCTTGGGCCTCCACTTGCGCGCGCTCGCGGGCTTCGATTGCGAGAGCGGCTTCCGCCTCAACACGCTGGCGAGCGAGCGCTGCGGCCTGCTGCTCGAATTGAATGCGCGACTGCGCGGCCGCGGCGGCTTCTGCTTGAGCGCGATCCCGCTCGCGCAGGCATTCCGCTGCATGTATTTCGGCGTCCACGCGCTGCTGCGCGAAAGCTTCCGCCTGCTGCTCTGCCTGCCGCCGAGCGTGTGCGCTCTCGTACGCCGCGCGTTCCGCGGCGGCGCGCGCACTCGCTACCGCCTCGAGGTCCCGTTCAGCGTGCCGGGTCGCCCGCGCGACTTTTTCGGCTTCGCCTTCCGCTTTTGCACGCACCTCCGCCTGCGCCAGCGCTTCCCGCTCCAGCACGGCACGCTCACGCGCGATCTCGGCCGTCTGCAGCTCCGATTCGACACGCGCTTTTGCCGCCGCTTCGGCGGCCCGGTCGGCTTCCAGCCGGGCCCTTGCCTGTTCGTGCAGCTCGGCCTGCGCACGCTCGTTCGCTTTTGCGATGTCGAGCAGCTGCTGCTCCGCGGCTGCACGGGCCTTCGCTGCCTGCGCGGCGGTCGCTTCCGCCTCTACGCGAGCCCGTGACGCGTTCTCGGCCACGGCTTCAGCCTCGATGCGCGCAGCGGCCTGCCGTTCAAGCTCAGCTTCGGCGACAGTCCGGTCGCGCTCGGCCTCGAGCGCGCTCTGTTCCGCCACCACGCGTGCCTTTGCTGTCTCGGCCGATCGTGACTTCGGCCGCCGCGCGCGATTTGGCGGCCGCTTCCGCGGCGCGATCCGCCTTGCGGCGAGCGGTGGCGGCCTGCTGCAGTTCGGATTCGGCGAGAAGGCGCGCGTGAGCGCTTTCCACGGCCTTCTGATCGACGAGTGCCCTGGTTTGTGCGACCGACTGCAGGTCGAGCTCGGCCTGCTGCCGCGTACGCGCTTCTTCGGCCGCGCGCACGTTCGCGGCGATGCGCGCCTGGGCCCGTCTCTCCGCGTGCTTCTCCATTTCGGCGCGCTGAAGCGCGAGGCGCGCGGCACTGCGGTCGGCCTCGGCGCGGGCCGTTGCGTGCGCGGCGCTGGTGCCCTCCGCCGCTCCGCGCGCGCGTGCCGCCGCGAGCATGCGCCGTTCGGTGTCGGGTGGCAGCGGTGGCGTTTCGCCTGAACTCACGGTAGTGGGTGCGAGATCGTCAAGCTGGCGCCGGTGCAGGCCGAGCAGCTCGGGCGTCACATCATCGGGCGCGCCATCGCTCCGAGCATCGCCGCCGCGAGCCTCATGCTCGAGCTCGAACTCGCGGGAGACCAGCTCGGTCGGCCCCGTGTCGTGCAGCAGCTTGCTCAAAGTTGCCCTCCGGCCGGCTTTGTTCGTTGAAAGCAGGTCATCCTTGCGCGGGGTGCATTATAGCGACGCGCCAATCCGCGATCATGTGTTCGCGGCGCGAGTGCATTACGCATTGCGCTCCGGTACAGTAAGTGTCATCAAGCACCACCGGTGCGTCAAATGAATAAAGGTCGTTCGTGCGTCCGAGCGGGCTCGAGGAGATGAGCGAGCGAGCGCGGCTTCTGCTCTCGAACTTATGGAGCGAGGCTGCGTTCTCGAACACCGGCCGCGTCGGCATCGTCTTACTCGTCGTCGCGCTGCTCGGGCTCATTCCGATCTACTACGTCTACCTCGACCTGACTTCCACACGGTCCGACACCGCGCTCTCTGCTGCGCGCCAGCCCGGCGGCGTGCCCGGCCCGTCGGCGCGGCAGGATCCGAGCAGCGCGCAGAGCGCTCAGCAACCGCCGGCCGCGCCGGATCCCGGCGTCCCACAAGTGTCTCCCGACGTTGCCCCGCGGCCCGAGCACGGCGCGGAGCTGGTCGGGGCTGCAGGTGATAACGCAGGCACGTCAGCCGCCGCTGTGGAGGAGACACCGGGGCCGCGCATCGCAGGTGTGCGGCCGATCAGCAGAGAGCCCCCCGACCCGCGTAATACCCCCAGCGCGATGAGGAACGAGGTTCCCATCCCGGAACATCGTACGGCGCCGGATGGCGGGAGTGCGCTCACGAAACTGCAACAGAACCGCAGCAGCGACACCCCGAACAGCACCTCGGCCGCTGCGCGTCCCACCCCGATCAAACCGCCGGCCGAGGCTGTGCCTGGCGCGGGTCCGATCGGCGGCCCGGACCCGGCGGGTTCAGCAAAAGCACCGGCGCCTGACGCGGCCTCCGGTTCCGCGGACGACATGGACGTCGTACTGCAGTCCCGTATCACGGCGACCCGCGACTGGCTTGCTTCCACACCCGACAGCACCAACACGATACAGCTGATGGGCGTGGGCACGGAGGACCGACTCAAGGCCGATCTGAAGCCGCTATTGAAGACACTCGAAGCGGACAAGATCTACGTGTTCCGGACCATGGCCAAAGGTAAGCCGTGGTTCACGGTCGCATATGGCTCCTATCCCGATCGCCGCGGCGCGGTGCAGGCGGTTCAGACGCTTCCCGCTTCTGTCGCCGCGAATCAGCCGTTCGTGCGCACCGTAGCCGGAATTCGTAACGAGCAGAAGCAGTACGGCGTTACGCAATAGGGTTTTCCGGGAGCGCTCGCGCGAGTACCCAGACGTGAACGGCTTCGGCGCCTGCACGTTTCAGGACGCGGGCAAGCTCGCTCACGGTCGAACCCGTCGTCATTACGTCGTCCACGATGGCGATGCGGCGGCCGGTGAGATCGACGTCGCACACAAACGACCCGCGCACGTTGCGCGCCCGCTCGGGCCACGGCAGCGTCGCCTGCGGCGGCGTTTCGTTGACTTTACGGCAGGCGCGAGGCAACACGGGAAGCCGCCGCACACGAGCAGCCAGGCGCGCGATTTCCTGCGCCTGGTTGAAGCCGCGTTCGCGTAAACGGCCCGAGGCGAGGGGCATCGGGATGACGGCATCGACCGCTGCGCATGGCGCCCGGCCAAGGAGTTGACCCAACAAAGGCGCGAGCGTGAGATCGCCGCCGTACTTGTATTTCTGTATCAGTGCATCGAGGGGGAAGGCATAGACGAAGGCAGCCCGTACGCCATCGTATGTGGGCGGCGCGCTCAGGCAGTGGCCGCACAGGTCGCCGGCCGTAAGCGGCAGGGCGCATATGCGGCAGCCGATGGGAGACAGGCGCGGCAAAGCGGCGTCGCAGTCGTTGCAAAGGCGCTGCGGCCCTGAAGCGACACCGCACAAGGTGCAGTCGGCCGGCAATGCGCGCTGCACACTCCGGAGGCACCGGTCAAAAATCGACCGGCGTGAAATTGACAGCATCAGGACCTTCCGCGATTATCGCCCGCTTGTAGTTTCACCTCTCGGCTTACACATGTCCGCTTCCCCCATCAACGAGCCACAAGCGCAAGCCGCCGACACGCCGCGGCCGCATGGGGCGTGGAGCGTCGAGGCGGTGCTCGCGCTTTACGCATTGCCGCTGAACGATCTTCTGTACCGTGCGCAGACCGTGCACCGCACTCACTTCGACCCGAACGCGGTGCAGCTGTCGACACTCTTGTCGATCAAGACCGGCGGTTGTCCAGAGGATTGCGGCTATTGCCCGCAGGCCGCCCGCTACCACACCGGTGTCGGCAACGAACCGATGCTCGCGCTCGACGCCGTGGTCGAGAGCGCGCGCGAGGCGAAGGCGCGGGGCGCTACCCGTTTTTGCATGGGCGCTGCCTGGCGTGGTCCGAAACAGCGCGACCTCGACGGCGTTCTCGAAATGGTGAAGGCGGTGCGCGCGCTCGGCATGGAAACGTGCGCGACGCTCGGCATGCTCAAACCGGGACAGGCGGCACAGCTCAAGCAAGCGGGACTGGACTTATTACAACCACAACATCGATAGCTCGCGCCGAGTTCTACGGCACTATCGTCAGCACGCGCTCGCAGGACGATCGTCTCGATACGTTGCGGCAGGTGCGCGAAGCGGGTTTGCACGTGTGCTGCGGCGGGATCGTCGGCATGGGCGAGTCCCGCACGGCGCGCGCTGCTTTGATCGCGGAGCTTGCGAACATGGACCCGTACCCGGAGTCCGTCCCCATCAACAACCTGGTGCAGGTCGAGGGCACGCCGCTTCACGGCGCGGCCGAGCTCGACCCGTTCGAGTTCGTGCGCACGGTCGCCTGCGCGCGCATCACCATGCCGAGGGCTGCCGTCAGGTTGTCGGCGGGTCGCCAGGCGATGTCCGACGCGGTTCAGGCGCTCTGCTTTCTTGCCGGCGCCAATTCCATTTTTTACGGCGACAAGCTCCTCACCACGGACAACCCCGAAGCGGAGCAGGACACCGCGCTGTTCGCACGGCTGGGACTGAAGCCGATGCCCGCCGCCGGTGCCCGCTAGCACGGCGCAGCTCGCGCACGAGCTTGCGCAACTCGACGAACAGGGATTGCGCCGGCGGCGCCGTGTGCTCGCGACACCGCAGCGCGGCCATGTCGTAGTGGACGGACGCGAGTACGTCGCGTTCTGCAGCAACGACTATCTCGGCCTCGCGGCGCATCCCGATCTCATCCGGCTGCACAGGAGGGTGCGGCGCAGTTCGGCGTGGGCGCGGGCGCATCGCACCTCATACTGGGTCACAGTGTCGCGCACGAGGCGCTCGAATCGGCGCTGGCGCAGTTTCGTCGGACATGCCCGCCGCACTTCTGTTCTCGAGCGGCTACATGGCGAACATGGCCATCGTCACCGCGCTCGCGTCACGCAGTTCCGCGGTTTTCGCAGACCGCCTGAATCACGCTTCGCTCAACGATGCGGTGCTGCTGAGCCGGGCGGAGTTCAGGCGTTACGCCCACGGTGACGTCGCGATGCTCGAGCGGCTGCTCGCGGCGTCCGATGCCGCTACGAAGCTGATCGTGACCGACGCCGTATTCAGCATGGACGGCGATATCGCGCCGGTGCGGGAACTGCTTGCGCTGGCGGAGCGCCACGATGCATGGCTGGTACTCGACGACGCGCACGGCTTCGGCGTGCTGGGTGCTCGCGGCCGCGGCGTTCTCGAGCTGTTCGAGGTGCGCTCGCCCCGCCTCGTTTACATGGCAACGCTCGGCAAGGCGGCAGGCGTGTCGGGTGCGTTCGTCGCTGGCGCGCGCGACGTGATCGAAACACTTGTACAGCGCGCGCGGACGTACATCTATACGACGGCGGCGCCGCCGCTGCTTGCGCACGCCGTGTCGAAGAGCCTCGAGCTGATCGAGCGCGACGGCTGGCGGCGAAAGCGCCTTGCCGAGCACATCGGCGCAGATAACCACACGCCTGGGCGCACGTCTGCTGGAAATTGCTGCCTTCGCAAACGGCGATACAGCCGCTCATCGTCGGTGAGAGCCGCGCTGCGCTGGCGCTTTCCGAAGAATTGGCGAAGCGCGGCTTGCTCGTGCCGGCGATCCGGCCGCCCACGGTGCCGCGGGGCACCGCGCGATTGCGCATCTCGCTTTCGGCGGATCACACGCCGCACGATGTCTCCCTGCTGGCCGACGCTCTGGTTGATGTCGAACGAACGACGCGATGAAGACGCTCGTGCTCCTACACGGCTGGGGCATCACCGGCGCCGCGTTCGGGGCGCTGACCGAATCGCTGAGCGAGCATGTCGCCGTGATTGCGCATCGACCTGCCGGGCTACGGCGGGGTGAATGCGCTCCGCTTCGTATACGCTGGAAACGCTCGCGAGTGACGTCGCGAGCCGTGCACCGCGGCATTGCGTCGTGCTGGGCTGGTCGCTCGGCGCGCTCGTTGCACTCGCATGGGCCGCAGCCTTTCCAGCTCAGGTCGCATCGCTCGTCCTCGTCGGCGCCACCCCGTGCTTCGTCCGCAAGCCAGACTGGCCTCATGGTGTCGAATCGGACGTGCTCGGCTCGTTCGCGGAAGCGTTGCGTTCAGATCGAGCGCGCACGTTGCGCCGATTCGTGGGTCTCATCGCTCGGGGCGATGCCGAACCCAAGGTCGTAATGCGTATGTTGCAAGCGGCCGTGGTGGAGGAGGGCGGCTGCATCGGAAGACGTGCTTCAGGCCGGCCTCGGTATTCTGCGTGAGAGCGATCTGCGCCCGTTCCTGCCGCGAATTCATCAGCGCACTCTGGCGATTCACGGCGAACGCGACCAGCTTACGCCGATCGCCGCCGGCACCTTCACCGCAGCCGCACTACCGCGCGCGGAGATGGAAACGATCGAAGGCGCTGCACACGCGCCGTTCGTGACGCATGCCGAGCGGCTCGCGCAGCGCATTGCGCATTTCGTGCATGGATAACGAACACGTGCTGCTCGACAAGCGCCAGGTGCGCCGCTCGTTCGAGCGTGCGGCCGCGGCGTACGATCAGGCTGCGGTCCTGCAGCACGAAGTGTGCAAACGGATGCTCGAGCGGCTCGCGTACATCAAGCTCGATCCGAAGGCGATCCTCGACGCCGGGAGTGGCACCGGCAACGCGCTTATGCCTCTCATGGCGAACTACCGGGGCGTGCCCATCGTCGCGCTCGACATCGCGCTGCCGATGCTGCGCGAAGGCCGGGCGCGGCTGCGCTGGTGGCAGACGCTTCCAGGCTTGCGGCCGGACCTGCATCCCGTCTGCGGCGATATCGAGCAGTTGCCGCTCGCGAGCGAATCGATCGGACTCGCCTGGTCCAATCTCGCGTTGCAATGGGTGAACGACCTGCCCCGCGTGTTTCGGGATGTGTTCCGCGCGCTTTCTCCGGGTGGCCTCCTCATGTTCAGCACGTTCGGGCCGGACACGCTGAAGGAATTGCGTGCCGCCTACAGCGGCGTGGACCGTCACACCCACGTCAACCGTTTCCTGGACATGCATGACATCGGCGACATGCTGGTCGGCGCCGGTTACGCCGATCCGGTCATGGACATGGAGCAGATCACGCTCACGTACCCGGACGTCCGTGCGCTTATGCGCGACTTGAAGTCGATCGGGGCGCACAACGCCACACAAGGCAGAGCCGCCGGGCTGTCCGGTAAGTCGGTGCTGCAGGCGGTCACGGGCAACTACGAAGCGCTGCGGCGCGACGGCCGGCTGCCGGCAACGTTCGAGGTCGTGTATGGGCACGCGTGGAAGCCGCTGCCGCGTGTCAGTCCGACCGGGCGCAGGGTGATCGATATCAAGGCTAAACCCAGTGACGAGTGACGGGCTTCACTCGTTCTTCGTCACCGGCACCGACACCGGCGTCGGCAAGACGCGCGTTGCGTGCGCGCTGCTGCACGCATTCACAGGGCGAGGCATGCGCGCCGTCGGAATGAAACCGGTGGCGGCCGGTGCAATGCCGGGCCCGGACGGTCTGGTTAACGAGGACGTACAAGCGCTCGCCGCCGCGAGCAGCGTCCAAGTCCCGCAGAGGCTCGCGAATCCGTATTGCTTCGAGCCGCCGATCGCACCGCACATCGCCGCAGCCCAGGCCGGGGTCGAAATCGAGCTCGCGCACATTACATGCTGTTTCGAAGCGCTCGCCGCCCGCGCCGACTGTGTCGTCGTCGAGGGTGTCGGCGGCTTTCACGTGCCGCTGGGCAGGAATATCGATACGGCACGGCTCGCGTGCGAGCTGCGGCTTGCCCGTGGTGCTCGTCGTGGGCATGCGGCTCGGCTGCCTCAATCACGCGTTGCTCACGGCCGAGGCGATTGTCAATTCGGGTTTGCGTCTTGCAGGCTGGGTCGCGAACCACATCGATCCACAAATGGCGTACCCCGACGAAAACGTGATGGCTCTGTGCGAACGCCTCGGCGCGCCGATCCTCGCGCGCATTCCGTACGATACGCGAGCATGACGCAGCGCGGCTCGTGCCGCTCATGTCGATCGATGCGCTGCGCTGATAATGGTGCGCGTGAACTGGGGGAACTACTTGCTGCATATGCGTTTCCTGCGTCGCGCGCGCAATTGCCACTCCTCTTGCGCCTGTGCTAAATTCCGCACGCTTTAACGGGTGCTTGTTCGGTTGAAGGACGCCTTGGATGAGTCGCGTCGCCGGAGGTGGAATCGGCCGAGTATGTTTATACCGCGCGCCGCAACAATTCCCTCTCTTCCTCCGGACGGCTTTTCGTCTTCGGTTTCATCCTGACCGTTTCGCTGGGCATCGCGCTCGCGTTTTCCGTGCTTCTCGGCGCGTGGCCGATACTGCCCTTCGCCGGGCTGGAGATGGCTGGTGCTGTACCTGGCGTTTCGTTACATGGACAGGCACGCCGCCGATTACGAGCGAATCACCATACGGGGTGACAACGTCGCGGTGGAAGTGCACGAAGGGCAGCATGTCACGCGCCTCGAGCTCAGCCGCTACTGGGCGCAGGTCGTGTGCGCAGCGGACGGAAGCCGGCTTGCGTTGCGTTCGCATGGTCGCGAAATCGAAGTCGGAAGACACTTGTGCGAAGCCGAGCGCGCCGACATGGCGCGCGAGCTTGCACGCGAACTGCGCGGGATGTGACCGGCGATGAGCGGCACGCGCCGCGAGGCCGGTATCGAATGTTTACAGGGTGAGAAAAGAATGACCAGCAAGTTGGCGGAGACTGATTGCGGCCATCGCTGCCGCTCCGGGCGCGGCTTTCGCCGCTGAGTTACCCAGTCAGCTCAACCTGCAGCCGCCGCAGACCCCGATCGCCGAGCAGATCTACGATCTGCACACGCTGATCATGTGGATCATCCTCGCCATTTTCGTGCTGGTGTTCGGCGTCATGACGATCGCCATCGTCAAGCACCGCAAGTCGGTCGGGCACAAGGCGGAGCAGTTTCACGAGAACACCACGGTCGAGATCATCTGGACGATCGTCCCGTTCGTCATTCTGATCGGCATGGCGTATCCGGCGACCAAGACCATGATCGCGATGAAGGACACGTCGAATCCCGACATCACGATCAAGGCGACGGGCTACCAGTGGAAGTGGGGCTACGACTACCTGCAGGAAGGCATCAGCTTCTATTCCAATCTCGTCGACGCCGCGCGACCAGATCGACGGCCACAACGACGAGGCGCGCAAGAACAACCCGAACTACCTGCTCGAAGTCGACAATCCGGTCGTCGTTCCGGTCGGGCAAGAAGGTGCGCATCATCACCACCGCCAACGACGTGATTCACGCCTGGTGGGTGCCGGCGCTCGGCGTGAAGCAGGATGCGATTCCCGGTTTCGTGCGCGACACGTGGTTCAAGGCGGACAAGCCCGGCATCTACCGCGGCCAGTGTGCCGAGCTGTGCGGCAAGGACCACGGCTTCATGCCGATCGTGGTCGAAGTGGTCGAGCCGGAGAAATACGACGCAGTGGGTCGCCGCGCAGAAGCAGAAGAGCGCGGCCGCGACGGCCGAGACCTCGCCCGACAAGAAGTGGACGCTGGACGAGCTGAAGGCGCAGGGCGAGAAGGTCTACGCCGCGAACTGCGTCGCGTGCCACCAGGCGAACGGGCATGGGCGTTCCCGACACGTTCCCGGCGCTTTCCGGCACCAAGATCGCGACCGGCGATCGCAGCCGCGCACATCGATATCGTGCTGAACGGCAAGCCCGGCACGGCGATGGCGCCGTTCAAGCACCTGACCGACGTGGAGATCGCGTCCGTCATCACGTACGAGCGCAACAACTGGGACAACAAGACCGGCGACGCGATCATGCCCGCCGACGGTCAAAGCCGCAGCGTAAGTAACCGGGCGCACCGAAGGAATCGAAGGAGACTCACCCCATGGAAGCTGCACATCCCCACGCTCCGCCGACCGGTGCTCACGCCGATCACGATCATGCATCACGCGCATCATCCGACGGGATTCATGCGCTGGGTCACGACGACCAACCACAAGGACATCGGCACGCTGTACCTGTGGTTCAGCTTCACGATGTTCATGGTGGGCGGCATCCTCGCGCTCATGCTGCGCGCGGAGCTGTTCCAGCCCGGCCTGCAGCTCTGGGAGCCGCAGTTCTTCAACCAGCTCACCACGATGCACGGGCTCATCATGGTGTTCGGCGCGATCATGCCGGCGTTCGTCGGATTCGCGAACTGGCAGGTTCCGCTGATGATCGGCGCGCCGGACATGGCGTTCGCGCGCATGAACAACTGGAGCTTCTGGCTGCTGCCGCCGGCCGCGATCCTGCTCGTCGCCGTCGTTCTTCGTGCCGGGCGGCGCGACCGCCGCCGGCTGGACGCATCTATGCGCCGCTCTCGACGCAGATGGGTCCCGGCATGGACATGGCGATCTTCGCGCTGCACATCATGGGCGCGTCGTCGATCATGGGCTCGATCAACATCATCACCACGATCCTGAACATGCGCGCGCCGGGCATGACGCTCATGAAGATGCCGCTGTTCGTCTGGACCTGGCTCATCACCGCGTACCTGCTGATCGCGGTCATGCCCGTGCTCGCCGGCGCGGTGACGATGGTGCTCACGGACCGGCACTTCGGAACGAACTTCTTCAACGCGGCCGGCGGCGGCGACCCGGTGATGTACCAGCACATCTTCTGGTTCTTCGGGCATCCCGAGGTCTACATCATGATTCTGCCGGCGTTCGGCATCGTGTCGCAGATCGTGCCGGCGTTCTCGCGAAAGCCGCTCTTCGGCTACTCGTCGATGGTGTACGCGACCTCTTCCATCGCGATCCTGTCGTTCATCGTGTGGGCGCACCACATGTTCACGGTCGGCATGACGGCGTCCGCGCAGCTCTTCTTCATGTACGCGACGATGCTGATCGCGGTGCCCACCGGCGTGAAGGTGTTCAACTGGATCGCGACGATGTGGAAAGGCTCGCTTACGTTCGAGACGCCGATGCTGTTCGCGTGCGGCTTCATCTTCGTGTTCTCGATGGGCGGCTTCACGGGGCTCGTGCTCGCGATCACGCCGGTCGACATCCAGCTTCAGGACACCTACTACGTCGTCGCCCACTTCCACTACGTGCTGGTGGCAGGGTCGCTGTTCGCGATCTTCGGCGGTATCTATTACTGGCTGCCGAAATGGACCGGCCACATGTACGACGAGAAGCTCGGCAGTCTGGCATTTCTGGGGCTCGATGATCTTCTTCAACGTCGCGTTCTTCCCGATGCACTTCTCGGGGCTGGCCGGCATGCCGCGGCGCATTCCCGACTACGCGCTGCAGTTCACGGACTTCAACATGCTCTCGACGATCGGTGCGTTCGGCTTCGGATTGTCACAGCTCATCTTCCTGTGGGCGGTGGTGAAGTGCATCCGCGGGCGGCGCGAAAGCCGGCGGATCGCGCGTGGGAAGGCGCGGAAGGGCTCGAGTGGACGGTGCCTTCGCCGCCGCCGTATCACACGTTCGAAACACCGCCGCTGGTGAAGTAGGATACCGGCGCGACGCGTGAGCAGAAACGCGAGGACGGCATTCATCCTGTTCACGATTGCGCTCGCGTTTTTCGTCGGCGTGATGATTCGCTACTGGTTATCGTGACGGCTGCTTCGACATACGCACGGCAGGTGAGGGCATGAGCACGCTGCAGGCACGCGCCAATACGGCGACGCTGAAAAAGCTGGTCGTGGTGGCGTGCGTCATGTTCGGCTTCGGCTTCGCGATGGTGCCGTTCTACAAGAAGCTGTGCGAGGTCACGGGGCTCAACAACATCATCAAGCCGGACACGATCACGAACACCCAGGTCGATGCCAGCCGGACGCTGACGATGGAATTCGACGTGAACGTGCGCAACGAGCTGCCGTGGACGTTTCGGCCACTCGAGCGCAGCGTGCGTTTCCATCCGGGCGAGCTCGTCCAGGTGGAGTTCGAAGTGAAGAACAACTCCGACCGCGTGCTGACGGGACAGGCGATCCCGAGCTGGGGCCCGCAGGTCGCGGGCGTGCACGTGCGTAAGCTGGATTGTTTCTGCTTCAGGCAGCAGACGCTGCAGCCGGGCGAGGTGCGCCGTATGCCGGTCGTGTTCGTCGTCGAAACAACGCTGCCGGAGGACGTGAATTACGTAACGCTGTCGTACACGTTCTTCCCGGTCGAAGGCAGGCAGGCGAATGCAGGATGAGTGCGATGGCCGAGCCGCACGAAAAGCCTCGAAACGCGGGTCCGCTCGATGTGGCGAAAGCGGTGTTCTGGTCGTTTCTCGGCATCCGCAAACGTACTGCGCACGAGCGCGACGCGGTGACGCTCAAGCCGGCGCAGGTGATCGTCGCCGGGCTGATCGGCGCCGTTATCTTCGTCCTGAGTCTCGTGGTGCTGGTGAGATTCATCACCCGCTGAACGAACAGGGCACACGAAAGAAGAGTAGGGGAGAGAGAGCACCATGCTGAATCAGTCCACGCGTTACTACGTGCCGGCGCCTTCCACCTGGCCGATCTTCGGGTCGTTCGCGCTGCTCTCGATGGCGCTCGGCGCGGCCTCCTGGTTCAACGGCGTCGGCTGGGGCAAGTACCTCGTTTTCGCCGGCCTGCTCGTGCTTGCCTACATGCTGGCGGGTTGGTTCAGTACCGTCGCGCACGAGTCCGAGGGCGGCAGCTACAACAGGCAGGTCGATGCTGGTTTCCGCTGGGGCATGGGCTGGTTCATCTTCTCCGAGGTGATGTTCTTCGGCGCATTCTTCGGCGCGTTGTTCTACATGCGCGTGATTTCAGTTCCTGACCTGGGCAGTCTCGAAAGCCAGCAGCTCATCTGGCCCGGCTTCAAGGCGACGTGGCCGGTGGCGGGTCCCGGCATCACGGAGCGAGTTCACGCCGATGGAGGCGATCGGCATCCCCGCGATCAATACGCTGATCCTGCTGACCTCGGGCGCGACCGTCACGTGGGCGCATTGGGGCCTGCTCAAGAACAACCGGTCGCAGTTGATCTGGGGCCTCGTCATGACGATCGGGCTCGGCATGTTGTTCCTCGGGCTGCAGATCTTCGAGTACGCGCACGCTTATAGCGAGCTCAACCTCAAGCTGACGATGGGCGCTTACGGCGCGACGTTCTTCATGCTCACCGGCTTTCACGGCTTTCACGTGACCGTGGGCACGATCATGCTGATCGTCATTCTCTTCCGCAGCGTGGCCGGTCACTTCCGGCCGGAGCATCACTTTGGCTTCGAAGGCGTTGCCTGGTACTGGCACTTCGTGGACGTGGTGTGGCTCGGCCTGTTCATCTTCGTTTACTGGCTGGCGTGAGCGAGACGCGCGACGTCGAGCGCGCTTCGGCTGCAGCATAGGACGAGGCGCACGGCAAGGATTCCGACCTGACGCAGCCTAACTTGCTAGAGCGGCGTCAAACCTGCCGCTGGACAAAAGCGCCGCGCGAACTCCGGCGCTTTTTTCTTGGCGCCTCAGAAGCGCTGCGTGATGAGGCCGAAATGGAAGCCCAGCAGCAGAAGCACGAAAAGCGTGATGGACAGAACCACTCGCACTGTCAGCGCCTTTACCGTCCGCGTCGAGCTGCCCTTGTCCTTCAGCATGAAGTAAAGAGCCGAGAACAGGCTGAAGACGATGAACGCGATGAAGGTGAGAACGACGAAGCGCATCAGAGCAGTATAGAACGTGAAATGCGAAACGTGGAAGTGAACGCAAACCGTAGGAATCTTTCCGGCGGAGAGCGGCGAACGGCCAGGTGAAGCAGAGGTCAAATCTGCAAGCGCAAGACCCGCTTTGGCCAATCCTCCTCACGTTCGCCTTCCACGTTGACTCGGCATGATCCTCGACCGACGCAGCCGCTTGTGGCCCGCGCTTGCTGCCCTCATCGGCGTTGCGCTGACGGCGGCACTCGGTAACTGGCAATTGAATCGCGCCGCGGAAAAGCGCGCGCTGAAAGCACGCGTCGAGGCCTATGCGGCGCAGCCGGCGATTCACGTTTCGGCGGCCGGGATTGCGGCAGGCGATGTCGAACAGCGGCCGGTCGAGGCACGCGGCGTGTTCGACTCGCGCTACGCGGTTTACATCGACAACCGGTTGCATCACGGCGTACCGGGCTTCCATGTGGTGATGCCGCTCAGGCTCGCCGGCAGCGACCGCTACGTGCTCGTAAACCGGGGCTGGATTGCCCAGCGCGGTGGACTGCGGGAAGTTCCGAGTATCCGCACGCCGGTGGGCGAAGTAACTGTTCATGGGATTGCGGTGGTGCCGTCCACGCGCGTGGTGGAACTCTCGGAACAGGTGACGGAAGGGCGCATATGGCAGAACCTGATGGTCGAACGCTATCGGCGCGCGATGCCGATTTCGATTCAGCCTTTCGTGATCCTCCAGAACAGCGCGCTCGACGACGGGCTCGTGCGTGAATGGGATCCTCCCGATTTCGGAATCGAAAGACACTATGGCTACGCCTTCCAGTGGTTCGGCCTCGCTGCAACGATCGTCGTCTTCTATGCCGTCACACAGCTCCGACGCGGCCGCGCCGAAACGCCGTAGCACGCTGACGCTGTGGCTGATACTTGCGGTTTGCGCCGCGCCGCTCGCGGCGGCGTATCTCGCGTTCTACTTCTGGCGGCCGACGTCGCATGTGAACTACGGCGAGCTTCTCGCGCCGCGCCCGGTGACGGACATGTCTTTTCAGCGTCTCGACGGAAAACCATTCCGGTTCGCGGAACTGAAGGGAGAGTGGGTGCTGGTATCGACAGATGCAGCGCGTTGCGACGAGCGCTGCCGTCTCAAGCTCATTTACATGCGACAGGTGCGGCTCGCGGAGGGGAAAGAGAGCGAACGTATCGAGCGTGTGTGGCTGATCACCGGCAATGACGCGCCTGCACCCGAATTGCTTGCCGAGCACCCCCGGCTGCACGTCGTGCACGCGGAGCCGGGGCTCATCGCGAAGATCCTGCCCGCGCAGACATCGCCTGCGGATCACATCTACGTCGTCGATCCGCTCGGTAATCTGATGATGCGCTTCCCGCGCGATCCCGACCCGCGCCGCATATTGAGAGACATGTCGCGCCTGCTGCGTCATTCGAAATGGAAGTGACCTTTCGCAGCCTCGTGTATGCGACCACGGCACTGGCGTTCGTGGTCGTTGCGGTCGGTGCGTTCGTTCGGCTGAGCGATGCCGGACTCGGCTGTCCGGATTGGCCCGGCTGCTATGGGCAGGTCACGCCGGCTCACGCAGAGGAAGAAATCGCGCGCGCCGTCGGTGATCAGGGTGGGGGCGAGCACGGGCCGGTCTCCCTGCGCAAAGCCTGGAAGGAAATGGCCCATCGCTATCTCGCGGGGACGCTGGGTCTTCTGATCTTGTCCATCGCGATTCTCGCCTGGCGTCAGCGCGGGGTGCTCAGGCAGTCGCCGGCGCTGCCAGGCGCGCTCGTCGGAATCGTCATGCTCCAGGCTGCCCTCGGCATGTGGACAGTGACGCTGCTGCTGAAGCCGGTCGTCGTCACCTTGCATCTTCTGGGCGGGATGGCGACCTTTGCGCTGCTCGCGTGGCTCGCGCTGCGGCAGCACGCGCTAAGCGACGGCGGAGACGCCTCTTCAGCCGCTGCGCGCCGACTGCAGCCGTGGGCCTTGGGCGGCCTCGCGATTCTCGTGCTCCAGATCGCGCTTGGCGGTTGGGTATCCAGCAACTACGCGGCGCTTGCGTGCATCGATTTTCCGACCTGCCATGGTGTCTGGCGCCCGGACATGGATTTTCGGCACGGCTTCCAGCTCGTGCGCGAACTCGGGCGTACGGCGGCGGGCGAACACCTCGCGTACGAGGCGCTGACGGCGATCCACTGGACGCACCGCGTGGGCGCGTTGGTCACCTTTCTGTATCTTGGGGCTCTCGCGCTTGCGCTGGCGCGGACGCGGAGCTTGGGCGGCTATGCTGCAGCGCTCGCAGTGGCGCTCACCGTGCAGGTCGGGCTCGGCATCGCCAACGTTCTCGGTGGTGTGCCGCTTGCAACCGCGGTGACGCACAACGCGGTCGCCGCAATTTTGCTGGCCTTGCTCGTGATGATAAACTTCGCGCTTTCTCGCCGTTCCTCCACTCCACACTGATGGTCCCGACCGTCGCCGGACAGCATGCTGGCTCCCGGCTCCGCCAGTTCTATGCACTGACGAAACCGCGCGTCGTCTCGCTCATCGTCTTCACGGCGGTCATCGGGATGTTCCTCGCCGTGCCGGGCGCCGTTCCACTGCGGGTGCTTGCCGCGGCCACGCTGGGCATCGCGCTCGTGGCGGGCGCCGCCGCCGCGGTCAATTGTCTTGTCGAACAGAAGCTCGATGCACTGATGGCGAGAACCCGCTGGCGGCCGTTGCCGCGCGGGCAGATCACGTCGCTCGAGACACTGCTCTTTGCCGGCGCGATCGGCGGTATCGGGCTGGCGCTGCTTTATCACTGGGTGAACGCGCTCACGATGTGGCTCACGCTTGCCACGTTCGTTGGCTACGCCGTCGTCTACACGGTCGTGCTCAAACCGATGACGCCGCAGAACATCGTGATCGGCGGCGCCTCGGGCGCCATGCCGCCCGTGCTCGGCTGGGCCGCCGTGACCGGGGAGGTTACTGCGGACGCGCTGGCCCTGTTTCTCATCATCTTCGCCTGGACGCCTCCTCACTTCTGGGCGCTCGCGCTCTATCGCAAGAACGAGTATGCGAAAGCCGGGATACCCATGCTGCCCGTCACGCACGGCGACAAGTTCACGCGACTGCACGTCCTGCTGTATACGGTGATTCTGTTCGCCTGTTCGCTGCTGCCGTTCGTGGTGCGCATGAGCGGCGTGATCTACCTGCTCGCGGCCTGCACGCTCGGGGCTTTGTTCCTGCGGTATGCGATCCGCATTTACGTCGACTACAGCGACGCGCTCGCGCGGCGCACGTTCCGCTTTTCGATCACGTATCTTTCCACGCTCTTTGCCGCCCTCCTGGTCGACCACTACGCGCGCGTGCTTCTGTAGAGCACTGCTCGCGCTCACTCTCGCGTTTTTGCTCGCGGCCTGCGGCCGCTCCGAGGCGCCGAAATTCGAATTGACCGACATCACCGGAGCGGACTTCGGCAAATCGCTCGACCTCACCGACCACAACGGGCAGCGGCGCACGCTCGCTGATTTTCGCGGCAAGGTCGTGGTCCTTTTCTTTGGATTCACGCATTGCCCCGATGTCTGCCCCACGACCATGCTGGAGCTGGCTCAGGTCGCGAAGGAGCTTGGGCCCGATGCGTCCAGGCTGCAGGTGCTCTTCGTGACGGTGGACCCTGAGCGCGATACGCCGGACGTGCTGCGGCAGTACATCCCGTCCTTCAATCCCGCGTTCCTCGGCCTCTACGGAAACGCCGAGGAGACGTCGCGCGCTGCGAAGGAGTTCAAGGTCTACTTTCACAAGCAGCCGCAACGTGGCGGCGATTACACGGTCGACCACACGGCTGGAACGTACGTGCTGGATCCGAACGGGCGCCTGCGTCTTTTCGCCCAGTACGGTGCAGGCTCTCAGGTCTTTCTGCACGACATCCGCGTGCTGCTGCGCGAAGCTGCGTAGCAAGTACCCCTCGCCGCCGCGACGGCCTGCAAAAAGAAAACCCGGCGCGAGGCCGGGTTCCCAAGCAACTCAGGCGTTCGGGATCAGGCAGCTGCGGCGAGCAGCCCCTTCATTTTGGTCATCGCCTTGTTTTCGATCTGACGGATGCGCTCGGCGGAGACGCCGAATTCGTCGGCCAGTTGATGCAGCGTCGACGACTGATCTTCAGTCAGCCAGCGTGCTTCGATAATGCGGCGACTGCGCGGGTCGAGCGTGGAAAGCGCTTTTTCCAGGCCGGCGCTACGGCGTTCGCGTGTTTCCTGCTGCTCGATCAGCACGCCCGGTTCCGCATCTTCTGCGGCGAGATAGGCGATCGGCGCGAAGGTGTTTTCCTCGTCGTCGCTCGAGATCGGCTCGAGCGCCACGTCCTGTCCGGAAAGCCGCGTTTCCATTTCGACGACTTCCTCGGCTTTCACGCCAAGCTCCTTGGCGATCGCCTTGACCTCCGACTTGCCCAGCGTGCCCAGTCCCTGCTTGAGGCTGCGCAGATTGAAGAAGAGCTTGCGTTGCGCTTTCGTCGTCGCAACTTTGACGATGCGCCAGTTGCGGAGAATGAACTCGTGGATTTCCGCCCGAATCCAATGCACGGCGAAGGACACCAGCCGCACGCCGCGCTCGGGATCGAAGCGCTTCACCGCCTTCATGAGGCCGATGTTGCCTTCCTGGATCAGGTCAGCCTGCGGCAGACCGTAACCCATGTAGCCGCGCGCAATTGCGACCACCACGCGCAGGTGAGAGACCACGAGCTGACGCGCTGCTTCCAGGTCCTCCTGCGCGCGGAACTTGCGCGCGTACGCCGTCTCCTGCTCCTGTGTGAGGAGCGGGAAGCTGTTGACGGTCTGAACGTAGGTTTCCAGACTGCCCGCAGCCGGAATGGGTAACGCGTATGCGGTCATAGATGATCTCCCTTTCGTGCGAGATTTTAGCACTCCAAAACTGAGAGTGCCAACCCTGCCGTAAAGTTCCATGGAAGAAGTTAAAGACATATCAAAACAGTTAGTTAGCCACAGAGTAAGCACTAACATAAAGCGATCACTGACGTCCCGCAAGAACGGGTTCGACCATCGCGCAACGCACTTGCTCGCAATCGAGGGGCCTGCCCCGCAGAGGGCCATGTGCACTGCCCGGGATTAGCCCAACCAAGCCCGAGAAAGGTTACTGAACCGACGGTTGCTCGTCGCCGAGCAGCGCGTCCACGAAGTCCTCGGCGTCGAACGGGCGCAGATCGTCGATGCGTTCTCCGACCCCGATGAACCGCAGCGGAATCGGCTCCCGCGGGCTTGCTTTCGCGTGCGTGTGAGCGATGGCAGCGAGGACCCCGCCCTTGGCCGTGCCGTCGAGCTTGGTCATCACGAGACCGGTCACACCCAGCGCGTCGTCGAACGCCTTGACCTGGGCGAGGGCATTCTGGCCGGTGTTGGCGTCCAGCACGAGCAGCACCTCGTGCGGCGCACCGGGGAGTGCCTTCGCGATCACCCGCTTGACCTTCTTTATCTCGTCCATGAGGTGCAGTTGCGTCGGCAACCGGCCTGCCGTATCGGCGAGCACGACATCGATGCCGCGCGCGGTCGCGGCGTGGATCGCGTCGAAAATGACTGCCGCGGCGTCTCCCGACTGTTGTGCTACCACGGCGACGTTGTTCCGCTCGCCCCACACGATGAGCTGCTCACGAGCGGCTGCACGAAACGTGTCCCCGGCCGCGAGCAGCACCTTCTTGCCCTGCTGCTGGTAGTAACGAGCAAGTTTTCCGATGGAGGTCGTCTTTCCAGTGCCGTTCACGCCCGCGAGCATGATGATGAACGGCCGATGAGCCGACACGTTCAGCGGCTTGGCAAGCGGCCGCAGCAGTTCCAGCAGCAGGTCGCCGAGCGCTTCCTTGAGTTGCTCGGCTTCGGTGTAGCCTTCGCGCCGTGCGCGCGCGCGCAGGTTGTCGAGCAAAAACTCGGTCGCGCTCACGCCCACATCGGAGCTCAGCAGCACCGTTTCCAGCTCCTCGTAGAAGCTTTCGTCGAGCTTGCGCCCGGCGCCGAAAACACCCATCAGCCGGCCGCCGAACTGCTGCCGCGTCTTGCCGAGGCCTTCCCGCAGTCGTGAGATCCATCTGGAACCCACGGGCGCGGCTGCTGCGATGATTTCTCCCGAGGGACCGTAGATCGTGGTCACTGCGTCGGCGGAAGGCGCCTCGGGAATCAGCTCGGGCGGGCTGATCGCTTCCGCGACCGGTGCGACGACGGCGGCTGCTTCCGGTGTGCGCTCGGTGGGCGCCAGCGCTGCGGGTGACGGCGGTGGTGCTAACGGCGCCTCGGGCATGGGGGCGGGGACGGGCGCGTCGGGGCGCGGCTTGCGCTTGAAGAAACCAAACATGAGGGAGCTCAGTCCTAGCGGAAGGAGTTCGCGCCGAAACCAGAACGGAACGGCGCATCGGCTACCATACGATTTTACCCCAACCGCAGCACGCCCCCGCCCGCATGCCCTTGAATCCGAATGCCGTCAAGCGTCCGTTCTCTCTACTGCTTCTCGCCTTGCTGTTTCTCGCAGCGCCCGCCGTCGATCACGCGGCCACGACGTCCAACATCGCGGAGTCCGAGCTCCCGAACGGCATGCGGATCATCGTCAAGCCCGATCCACGCGCGCCGGTGGTCGTCTGCATGGTCTGGTACAGGGTGGGAAGCATCGACGAAGTCAGCGGTGTGACGGGCGTCGCGCATGTGCTCGAGCACATGATGTTCAAGGGCACCAAGGCGGTTCCGGCGGGAGAGTTCTCGCGCGTGATCTCGGAGGCAGGCGGGCGCGACAACGCGTTCACGACGCGCGACTACACGGGTTACTTTCAGACGCTGCACAAATCGCAATTACCGCTCGCGCTCAAGCTCGAAGCCGATCGCATGGTCAATCTCGTGCTCTCGCAGGAAGAGTTCGCCAAGGAAATACGCGTAGTGATGGAGGAGCGGCGCTGGCGTACGGACGACCGGCCGCGCGCGCTCACGTACGAGCAACTTCTCGCGACCGCGCTCAAGGCGCATCCGTATCGCAACCCGGTCATCGGCTGGATGGACGACCTCGAAAAGATGCGGGTGGAGGATGCGCGCGCGTTCTACCAGCGCTGGTACGCGCCCAACAATGCAACGCTCGTCGTGGTCGGAGATGTGACCCCGGAGGAAGTGTTCAAGCTCGCGCAGCAGTCCTTCGGGTCGATAGCGCGCAAGACGCTGCCGGAGCGCCGTATCACGGAAGAACCCGAACAACTCGGTCCGCAGCAGCTCACGGTCAAGGCGCCTGCCGAGCTGCCTTACGTCGTAATGGCGTACCGGGCACCCAAGCTGCGCGACCCGGAGAACGAATGGGAGCCGTATGCGCTCGAGATGCTGGCGAGCGTGCTCGACGGCAATGAAGCCGCGCGCCTGAATCGTGTTCTCGTGCGCACGGACCGCACGGCCACCTCCGCCGATGCGAGTTACGACGGCGTGGGCCGCGGCCCCGGCATGTTTCTCCTCAGCGGCACGCCGGTGCAGGGCAAGACGGCTCGTGACGTCGAGCAGGCGCTGCGTGGCGAGGTTCAGAAACTCGTCAAGGACGGCGTCACGGACGACGAGCTCGAGCGCGTGAAGGCGCAGGTCGTCGCAGCGCACGTCTACGAGCGCGATTCGATGTTCTCGCAGGCGCGGCAGATCGGTGCGCTGACGATGGCGGATCTTTCGTACAAGTTGATCGACCTTTTCGTTGACAAGCTCAAGGCGGTGACTGGAGCACAGGTCCAGGAGGTCGCACGCAAGTATCTGGTGGATGACGGTGTGACGATTGCGTATCTCGATCCGCAACCGCCATCCGGTAAACCCGCCGCCGCCCCGCCACCTGGAGCTCGCCATGTACAGTAAAGCGCTGCGGCTGCCGTTGTGTGTGGCACTGCTTGCGGTGGCGCAACTCGCGCACGCAATCCTGCCAATCCAGAATTGGGAGACGAAACGCGGCGCGCGCGTGTACTTCGTCGAGAATCACGATCTGCCCATGCTGGACGTCAGCGTAGACGTGCCCGCGGGTTCTTCGTTCGACACGCGCGAAAAGTCAGGCACCGCGAACATGACCGCGAACATGTTGCGGCTCGGTGCCGGCGGCATGAATGAAGACGAAATCTCGCGCCGGATGGCCGATGTCGGAGCGCAGCTGGCAGGACGTTTCGACCTCGATCGCGCAGGCGCTGGCATACGCACGCTCTCCAGTGCGAACGAGCGGCGCCAGGCGCTGGACATACTCGGGCGGCTGCTCGCTCAGCCGGAGTTCCCGGCCAACGTTCTCGAGCGCGAAAAAGTGCGGATGGTCGGTGCGCTCAAAGAAGCGGACACGCAGCCCGACACGATAGCCGCCCGTACTTTCAGCCGCCTCATCTACCCCACACATCCGTATGGACTGCGCAGTGCCGGCGAGGTGGACACGGTAGCGCGGATTACCCGTGACGACGTCGTCGCCTTCTATCGCAGCAACTACGTCGCCGAACGCGCCGTGGTGGCGATCACGGGAGACGTTTCGCGCGAGGAAGCCGCTGCGATCGCCGAAAGCCTGACCGTCAACATGCCTGCGAGCACCGGCAGCGCGCAGCCCGTGCCGCCCGTGCCGGAGCCTGCGAAAGGACAGATCGAGTGGGTCCCGCATCACGCTGCGCAGAGTCACATTCTCAGCGGTCTTCCGGGCATTAGCCGCACCGATCCCGACTATTTCGCGCTGTTCGTCGGCAACCACGTTCTCGGTGGCGGCGGTTTCGTTTCACGCATCACGGAAGAGGTGAGGACGAAGCGGGGTCTCGCCTATTCCGCGTACAGCTACTTCACGCCAATGTTGCGGGAAGGCCCGTTCGTCGTGGGCATGCAGACGAAGAGCGAACAGGCGCGCGACGCGCTCGAAGTCGTGCAGAAGACACTGGCTGATTTCGTCGCCCAGGGTCCCACTGCCAAGGAGCTCGATCTCGCGAAGAAGAACATCATCGGCGGCTTTCCTCTGCGCATCGACAGCAATCGCAAGATCCACGAGTACAGCGCTGTCATCGGTTTCTACCGTTTGCCGCTCACCTACCTCGACGATTTCGTGAAGAACATCGAGCGCGTGACCGCCGACGATGTGCGCCGTGCGTTTCAGCGCAAGGTGAAGCTGGACAAAATGACGACGGTGATCGTCGGGCAACCCACCGAGACAAGCGCGGCGGCCGGCGCCCGGTGATCTCGCCGCGAAAGCGCGGCCGCCGCCGGCACGGCACGCTGGCCAACGAAGTTCGAATCATCGGCGGCACCTGGCGCAGCCGTCGCATTCGCTTTCCCGCCGTCACCGTGATCAGGCCCACGCCGGACCGCGTACGGGAGACGCTCTTCAACTGGCTCGGACAGGATCTGACCGGCCGCACGTGCCTCGACCTGTTCGCAGGCAGCGGCGCGCTGGGTTTCGAGGCGGCGTCGCGCGGTGCGAAACGAGTGGTGATGGTGGAAAAAGACCGCATCGCGTATTCAGCGCTTGTGCACAATCGCGCTGCGCTTGCGGCCGATCAGGTGGAAGTGGTTCAAAGCGATGCGCTAGAATTTCTGCGCGCCGATTCGGACAAGTACGACGTTATCTTTCTCGATCCGCCGTTCGCGACGGATTATGCTGAGCGGGCGCTACCTTTGCTGCCTCAGCGCATGGTACCCGACGCGTGTCTCTATTACGAAGCGGGCGCCGGCGCGGTGTGGCCTGCCGGTTGGCGCGTTATCAGGGAAAGTCGCGCCGGGCAGGTTTTTTTTCAACTCGCGCAATGGACATACCATGAGCCACACGGCGGTTTATCCGGGCACGTTCGATCCGATCACGCTGGGCCATGAGGACCTTGTACGGCGCGCAGCGCGCCTGTTCGATCGCATCATACTTGCAGTCGCGGACAGTCGCTCGAAGCGTCCGTTTTTCACCCTCGAAGAACGCGTCGAGATGGCGAAACACGTGCTGACGGATCTTCCCAACGTGGAGATCTGCGGTTTCTCCGGGCTGCTGATGAACTTCGTGCAGGAGAGGGGCGCGCGCGTGGTGGTCCGGGGCCTGCGGGCCGTATCCGATTTCGAGTACGAATTCCAGCTCGCCGGAATGAACCGCGGAATGTATCCCGATGTCGAAACGGTGTTCCTCACGCCTGGCGAGCAGTTCATGTTCATTTCAGCGACGATCGTGCGCGAGATCTCGACATTCGGTGGAGACACCTCCAAGTTCGTCCCGCCTTACGTCGCGGAGCGTCTGAGGATCAAGATTCAGCAACTGGGCGGCAAGTGATGCGAATTTCGCGTAATCCCGGACAAGCACCAAGCGGCCGCCCGGTCCGGGATTCGTCAGGTGCACGATGGCGCTGATGATCACTGACGCATGCATCAACTGCGATGTGTGCGAGCCCGAATGCCCCAACCAGGCAATTTCGTCCGGCGAGGAGTACTACCGCATCGATCCGCTCAAGTGCACCGAGTGCGTCGGGCATTTCGATGAGCCGCAATGCCAGCGCGTGTGCCCGGTCGAGTGCATTCCGTTCAATCCCGACGTCGTCGAGACGAAGGAACAGCTGTACGAGAAGTACCTGAAGCTGACGGGGTAGGGGGCGGCGCTCAAAAGGGGGCAGCGCTCGCCTGAAGGCTCGGGCCTCGCCGCCCTACGGAACAGAGGGACACCGATGGTTTCCCTCCGTAATCCCTCCGTTTCCTGTCGATGGTCGTGCTCGTCAGCGGCGCTGACACGACGGGCAATAAAACGTCGAACGCTGCCCCTGCCGCAACTCCTTGACGCGTCCGCCGCAGCGGGTGCACGGCTCGCCACCGCGGCCGTAGACCAGATGCTCGTCCTGGAAATACCCGGCTCGCCCGTCGCCTCCCACGAAATCGCGCAGGGTGCTGCCGCCGGCGCGAATCGCTGCTTCCAGGGTTTCGCGGATTTTTTCGGCGAGCAGGTCGTAGCGTGCCCGGCCGATGCGTTGTGCCGGCATTTTCGGATTGATGCCGGCGCGGAATAGCGCTTCGCTCGCGTAGATGTTGCCGATGCCCGCGACGAGCCTGCTGTCCATGAGCGCGAGTTTTACGGCGGCCGAGCGTGTGCGTGTCGCGTCGTACAGCCACTTACCGGTGAATTCCGGCGAAAGCGGCTCGGGGCCGATACTCGCCAGCAGCGGATGCTGCAGCGGGTCCCCGGTTTGCCACAGCACGAGACCGAAGCGCCGCGGGTCGCGCAGCCGTACGGCGCGGCCGTTCGCGAGCACGAGGTCGAAGTGATCGTGCGGATCGAGTGCCGCAGGGGCATCGACGATCCACAGGCGGCCGGACATGCCGAGATGAATGATGAGCGTACCGCGACCGCAATCGATGAGGAGGTACTTGCCGCGCCGATCGAGCCGGCGAATGGTGGTCCCGGCCACGAGCTCGGGCAGCTTGCGCGGTACCGGCAGGCGTAACGAGCCGTTGCGAACGATCGCCGTACGAATCTGCTGATTCACCAGATGCGGCGCGAGACCGCGCCGCGTGGTCTCGACTTCCGGCAGTTCGGGCATGAGACTCTTACTCCCTGCGAGCGGGCGGCTCGAGCAGCCGCTTGCCGACCTCGGGAACGAAGGTGTACTCGATCGCCTCGTCGCTGCGCACGAGCACGAGCTCCGGCGCGCGCTGCACGATTCCGAACGTAATCTCGGCGCCGCTCTGCAATGTCACCTCGATGTGCGTGGCGGCGGGCCGCGCGCTCGCGCTGCCCGCAACGCGGTGGCGTTACGCCACCCCTCGACCCACGCGCTGCGTTCGTCCGCTGCGGCTCCGCCCGCGTCCGGATCGAGTTTCCACCGGCCGTCGACGAGCGTCATCGTGAAGCCCTGCAGGGCGAAGCGAACGGGGGCCTCGCCCGGTGCGAAGAGCGTGCGGGCTATCATCGCCTCCGCATCCCGCGGCAGGGTGGTACGTTGCGCCAGCGGAATCGGGTAAACAGCGCCCTTCGTCAGCACGTACTGTTCGCGCGTCATCGTATTGATCGCGCCGTACGAGAATACCTGATCCTCGATGGTGACTCGCGCGACGGGTTTGTCGAGCCCGTACCGGGCCAGATCGTCGGCCGCAAAGCGCGCGGAGGCCTGCGTATCAAGGATCGCGAGAAGCCGTTCGACCTGGAAGGCATCCGCGCGTGCTTTGAACGGAGCGCTGATGCGCCACACACCTTCCCTGCGTTCGACCACTACTGACGTGCTCGCGCTTCCCCCGGATCCAGCAGAGCTGTCGGCGCGTTCGAACTGCACCCGCGAGGCCGCGTCTGCCTTGAGTCCGGACAGCGCAAAGCTCTCGACCGTCTCGGGCGCTGGTTTGAGGTAAACCCAGATCCCCAATGCGATCACGGCGACGAGCAGCGCGACGAGTCCGAACCACGTGCGCATCACGTCCTGCGGGCGCTCACGTGGCCTTGCGCCGGCGCCACCATACGATGACGCCGCTTACCGCGAACGCGAACGGCAGCACCAGCAGAAAGAACAGCGCAGTCGCATACAGCCTCATCTGTTCGATCTCGATGCGCGAGTCCGCAGCGGGCCGGGGATCGATCGAGACGAGATCGTCCTCGGATGCGAGCCAGTTCACCATCGCCATGCCGAGCTGAAGATTGCCGCCGTTGCCGAGATACGTGTTCGACAGGAACGAGCCGCAGCCCACGACCAGAACACGCTGCTGGCGATCGCCCACGGCGCGCTGAAAAGCGGCCGCGATGTTGACGGGGCCGCGCAGGTCGTGCGCCGCGTCGAACGTCGGCTGATCGTCGAGCTTGCCCACTTCGACCCAGCCGCGCTGAGCGACCTCGATGAGGGGCGTGATCTGCCAGTCTTCGCTTTCGGCAGTGTCGATCTGGCGTGCATAGGGGAACGTGGTGTTGTATCGCAGCGCTGCTGTCACGGCATGTCGACCGGAGCTTCCAGGCGTCGCGGTCGCGAACACCGGCGGGCCGCTCGGGCGCGGGCTTGCGAGGTCCACGATCGTGCCCGGCGTGAGCACAAGACCGAGCGCTTCGGCGAGCGGGTCCAGCCCATGCAACGGTCCCGGGTCGATCAGCCACAGTATGTTGCCGCCGCTCCGCACGTAACGCTGTATCTTCTCCACTTCCGCGGGCTGCACATCGATCTGCGGGCTTGCGATCACCAGCAGGGATGCGTTGGCGGGCACGTCCTGCGCGAGCACGAGACTGAGCGTGTTGAGACGGAAACCGTTCTGTTGCAGGTAGCGGCCGAACTTCGCAAGGTCGTTACCAGCCGGCCCATCGAGGCGACGCTCGCCATGTCCCTCCAGCGCAAGTATCAGGCTTTCGGACCCGCGGGCGAGACGCATGAGCGCATTCGCGACCGATTGCTCATTCCCCAGCTCGCCCAAAGGCAGGTGCTCGACACGTTTGCGATACTCGATGACCAATTCATTCTCGGCACGTATCCCCGCTGCTTCAGCCTGCTTGGGTTCTTCGCGAGGATCGATGATTCTCAATGCGATGTCCGGCTTCGCGCTCTGATAGCGGCGCATGTGCTCCTCGATCAGCTTGTGGACATTCGTGCCTGCGATATCGCGCTTGAGCGCGTAGGCGGTGAACGTCACCGGGCCTTGGAGCCGGCCCAGCAGGTCCAGCATGGGCTGGGAGAGCGTGTTGCGCGCGTTTACCGTGACGTCCCACTCTTTTCGGTAGTCGCGCGCGAGGAACGCGAGAAGCATGACGAGTACGAGAAAGAGCACTGAAAAAAGGACGCTCTGGATGCGCAGCTGCGTACGCAGCCGCCGGTTTGCCCGCATCTCTCAGCCTCTCAAGCGCATGCCTTCGAGCCGCCTCAGCGCGAGTACGACGAATACGATGGGGAGCAGGAGCGAGCAGGCGATCGCATATGTGTCGATAACACCTTTGCTGAACGGCTCGAAGTTCTTGATCGGAGAAAACACCTGCACGAGAGCGGCCGGCAGGTGCCAGCCACGCGCGCTCAAGGCGTCGCGCACGGCCTCGCTGATGAAACTCATCGCGAATAGCGCCGCGAATGTGCCGAAGGCAGCAAGCACCGGGTGAGCCGTCAGTGATGACATGTAAAGGCTCACCGCCGCGCACGCGGCACTCAGGAGAACGATGCCGAGGCACACGCTCGCGATCAACCCATAGTCGAGGCTCGTGGCTCCGGCCAGCGAGAACGGCATCAGGACGATGGGTATCAACGTAAGCAGCAGGAAGAGCAGAAGCCCCAGGAATTTACCGATTGCTATCTGCGCCATGGAGAGCGGCGCCGAGGTGAGGAACACAAGTGTCCTGTTGCGGCGTTCTTCCGCTACCGCCCGCATCGCGAGCAGGCATGCAAGGATCAGCAGCATGATGGCAGCGGCTCCGAAGAGCGGCACGACGACGAACTGGGTGACGCCGGGCGGACTGTTGAGCTCCACGAGCTGCGGCTGCAACTGCAGGAAGTTGTCCAGGCTTTTCAGGAACACGAAGGCTGCGATCGCCTGTACCGATGGTAAGCACGGTCCACGCGATCGGCGACACAAACAGCGTTTTCAATTCCTTGGTGGCGATGATCAGCGACATGCCTGGGCTCACTGCGTCAAGCTCACGAAGAGGTCTTCGAGCTCTGTATTCGAGGTCTTGAGTGCGCAGGTCGTGTCGCCGTAAACGACCTTTCCGTGATGCATGATCTGCACGCGGTCACAAACCGCTTCCACCTCGGACAGGATGTGCGTCGACAGAATGACACTGTGCACGCCGCCGAGTTCGCGTACGAGCAGACGAATGTCCCGGATCTGATTGGGATCGAGGCCCGCCGTCGGCTCGTCGAGGATCAGCACGTCCGGCTCGTGCGCGATCGCCTGCGCGATACCGACACGCTGCTGGTAGCCCTTCGACAGCGTGCCGATCAGTTTGCGGCCGACATCGGAGAGACCGCACCGCTGCTTTGCGCGCACGACGGCGTCACGCCGCTTCGGTTTAGGAACGCGGTGCAACTTCACGGCGAGGCTCAGAAACTCATCCACCGTGAGCTCGCGGTAGAGCGGTGGATATTCCGGCAGGTAGCCGATGCACAGTTTGGCGGCGACCGGGTCGGTCAGAAGGTCTATGCCGCAGATCGTTACTTCTCCCTCGGACGGCGCGAGGTTGCCAGTGAGCATCTGCATCGTGGTGGTCTTGCCGGCGCCATTCGGGCCGAGAAAACCGAGGACTTCGCCCCGCTTCAATTCCAGGTCCACCGCGTCTACGGCGGTGTACGCGCCGAAATGTCGCGTCAGCGCGCGTGCGGAAATCGTCGTCGCGGTCTGCTCGCTCGACATGAGACGGAACTTTACCTTGAAGGCGGTGACGTAATGAAGCGCGGGTAGCGTTTCGTTACTCGGCGGAATTCACGAACCGGCGTCTTGTAGTGCCCGCGAAATATACCTAATATGTGCTGCTTTATGAAGCAGCGCGCCCGTCGAGATCGGCGACCGACCGGCTCAGGCCGCCACTCCTTCCACATGGCGGTTTCCCAGATGATACGTTTTCTTTCCGCCGCTTGTGTAGCGGCGCTCGCGATTGCCGGTTGTGCTTCAACCGGCTCGGGTCCGCACGAACAGCTTGCTCAGGCGCCGCAAGGCGGCGGCGATGTTCGCGATGCAAACACGCGGGCGCCGCGCTCGCGGCCGCCGCTGCCGCGCGTCGAGCTCACTGAAGAGGTCATGTTCAAGCTGATGCTCGCGGAGGTCGCGGTCCAGCGCGGTCAGCCCGAGATCGGCGTGCCTGCGCTGCTGGATCTCGCCCGCGAGACGCGCGATCCGCGCATCGCGCAGCGCGCCACCGAAGTCGCATGGAGCGCACGTTATGCCGATGCGGCACTCGAAGCGGCCGGGTTGTGGCTTCAGGCCGATCCCGGCAGCATGCGTGCGCGACAGGTGCTCGCGGCGCTGCTCGTAAGTCAGCATAAGATCGACGAGGCGCAGGCGCAGTTCGAAAAGTGGCTTGCCGCCAGCAAGGAAAACATCGGAGAGAGCTTCCTTCAACTCTCGACGCTGCTCGCCCGCAGTGGCGATCGCAAGGCCGTGCTCGAGTTGATGCGCGGGCTGGCAAAGCCCTATCCCAAAGTACCCGAGGCGAGACTCGCGGTCGCGCAGGCGGCGTGGAACGCCGGCGATCGCGAAACGGCGCTGCAGGAGTCGAGTGCCGCGTTGAAGCTGAAGCCCGATTGGGAGCTTGCCGCGTTGTTCCAGGCGCAGGCGCTGCAGCAGCGTTCAAACGACGAAGCTATCGAATTCCTGGGTCAGTATCTCGGAAAGCACCCCGATGCGAAGGACGCGCGGCTCAACTACGCGCGCCTCCTCGTGGCGAACAAGCGTCTGCCTGAAGCCCGCAAGCAATTCGAGGTGCTGAGCGAGCAGTTCCCGCAGAACCCCGAAGTGACCATGGCTATAGCCGTGCTCGCCATACAGGCGAACGATTACGACAGCGCCGAGAAGCAGCTGAAGCGCGCGCTCGAAGCCGGCTATGGCGAGCCCGACACTGCGCGCGTCTACCTTGGGCAGCTCAACGAAGAGCGCAAGCATTACGACGAAGCGCTCAAGTGGTACTCGCGCCGTCGAACCCGGAGAGCACTACCTCACGGCGCAACTGCGTTACGCCGGCGTGCTTGCGAAAGAAGGCCGTCTCGGCGAAGCGCGCAAGCACCTGCAGAAACTCGAGGCGGAGAGCCCACAGCAGCGTGTGCAGCTCACACAGGCGGAGGCGCAGATCCTGCGCGACGCGAACGAATGGCAGGAAGCTTTCGATCTGCTCGGGCGCGCGCTCGAGAGCAATGCCGACGATCCGGATCTGCTCTACGACCATGCGATGACCGCCGAGAAGCTGAACCGCGTCGACATTCTGGAAGACAACCTGCGCAAGGTCATCAAGTTGAGGCCGGATCATGCGCACGCGTACAACGCGCTCGGCTATACGTTCGCGGATCGCAACCAGCGCCTGCCGGAAGCGCATGCGCTGATCGAGCATGCGCTCAAGCTCGCACCCGACGACGCTTTCATCATGGACAGCATGGGATGGGTTCTTTACCGCATGGGCCGCAACGGTGAAGCGATCGACTATCTGCAGCGCGCCTATATGCAACGTCCGGATGCCGAGATCGCCGCTCACCTCGGAGAGGTCCTCTGGATCAACGGCGAGCAGGACCGCGCCCGTAAAGTATGGACTGACGCGCTCAAGGAGCACGCAGACAACGACTCGCTCCAGACTACGATCAAGCGCTTCGCGCCTGTGATCCTGCCAGCAGCGCGATGATCGCGCGTGTGCTCGCGGCGGCCTGCGTCGCAGCGCTGCTGCTGGGCGCCTGCGCCGTCGCACCGCTCGCGCCCCGCGATCCGAAACCTTTCGACCTGCTCGGGCGGGTGCTCGTGACCTATAGCGGGGGCGCACTCGCTGCCAATTCCCGCTGGCAGCATGCCGCCGAGCAGGATGAGCTCTGGCTCATGACGCCGACCGGGCAGACGCTGGCTCACGTGGTCGACTCACCTGCAGGCGCGGTGCTGACACGCGCCGATCAGCAGAAATACGAAGCACAGAACGTCGAAACGTTGACGCGCAACGCGCTCGGCTGGGCGCTGCCGCTGTCGCTCATGCAGTATTGGGTGCGTGGGATGCCGGCGCCGGGCGAGGTCGAAACAGGCAAGACGGATGCGAACGGCCCGGCGTCGCTCGCGCAGCACGGCTGGCTAGTCGACCTTGCCTATTACACGGATGGCGAATTCGCGGGGCGCGTGCATCGGCTCGACATGAGCGATGGCGCCAACCAGATCCGCTTCGTGATCGACACCTGGCGCGGTAGTGCACCGTGAGCGCGCCGCCCGCCAAGCAGCGACGGCAGGGAGGCGACGGTGGGACACCATCGGGTTTCCCTCTGTTGCCTACGACGGCGAGTCCCGAGCCGGAGGCGCGCGCCGCCCCCCACCGCTTTCCGGCGCCTGCCAAGCTCAATCTCATGTTGCGTGTAGTGGGGCGGCGGCCGGATGGCTACCACCTGCTGCAGACCGTGTTCCGGTTCATCGACTACGGCGACGAGATCACGATCGCCGTGCGCGAGGACGGCGTGCTGAGCCGCGGTCGCGAGCTGCCGGGCATTCCAGCCGAAATCGACCTGACGCTGCGTGCCGCCCGGCTGTTGAAGGAGCGCACTGCCAGTGAAGCCGGCGCGCACATCGATCTCCTGAAGCGATTGCCGCTCGGTGGCGGGGTCGGCGGCGGGAGCTCGGACGCCGCAACGGTCCTGCTCGCACTGAACCACATGTGGAGAACCGGACTGACCCGCGCGGAGCTGCAGGTACTCGCGCTCGAACTCGGCGCGGACGTCCCGGTCTTCATCTTCGGTGAGAGCGCGTTGGGCGAGGGAATAGGAGAACGCCTGACCCCCCTGTCGCTGCCACCCGCGTGGTACGTGGTGCTGGCGCCCGCCGTACAAGTCGCAACGGCCCGGATCTTCAGCGATCCGGAATTGAAACGCGACTCGAAACCCATTAATATACAGGGCTTTTCGGCTGCCAGCGCCACCAACGATCTCGAAGGGCTCGTGTGCCGCTTACACCCCGCCGTCGCGCGCCACCTGGAGTGGCTCAGGGACCACGGACCGGCCCTGATGACCGGATCCGGCGCATGTGTATTTGCGTCGTTCGAGACGGAGGCGGCGGCGAGAAGCGTGCATTCGAAGCTCCCGCCGGACATGAGCGGTTTCGTGGCCAGGGGCCTCGATCGCCATCCGCTGTTCGCACTGGCGCGCTGATAAACGTGTTGTTGAAGGTTGCGATGGCTCCATGCCAGCGCAGCTCGGGATCGTGAGCCCGCGGTTGACGTGGGCTTCAAGGCTGTTGGGGAGTCGCCAAGCTGGTTAAGGCACCGGATTTTGATTCCGGCATACGAGGGTTCGAATCCTTCCTCCCCAGCCCTTTATTCGAGGGAGCAACGTGGCGCTCGACAGGCTGACCGTTTTTGCCGGCAACGCGAATCCGAAGCTGGCGCAGGATGTCGTCGGTCACCTGCGGCTCCCGCTCGGACGCGCCAAGGTCGGCCGGTTCAGCGACGGCGAAGTCATGGTCGAGATTCTCGAGAACGTCCGCGGCAAGGACGTTTTCGTGCTGCAGTCGCTGTGCGCGCCGACCAATGACAACCTGATGGAGCTCCTGGTGATGGTCGATGCGCTCAAACGCGCGTCGGCCGGACGGGTCACGGCGGCGATTCCTTACATGGGCTACGCGCGGCAGGACCGGCGGCCAAGCTCGGCGCGGGTGCCGATCACGGCCAAGGTGGTCGCGAATATGATGGACAGCGTCGGCGTCGATCGCGTGCTGACAATGGATCTTCACTCCGAGCAGATTCAGGGCTTCTTCGACATGCCCGTGGACAACATCTACTCGGGCCCGCTCATGCTGGGCGACGTGTGGAAGCACAATTACCAGAATCTCGTCGCCGTGTCGCCTGACGTGGGTGGCGTGGTGCGTGCGCGTGCGCTTGCGAAGCGTCTGGAAGCGGACCTCGCGATCATCGACAAGCGGCGGCCTAAGCCCAACGTCGCGAACGTCATGCACATCATCGGCGAAGTGGAAGGCCGCACGTGCGTGATCATCGACGACATGGTGGACACCGCGAATACGTTGTGCGCGGGCGCGGCCGCGCTCAAGGAGCATGGCGCTGAAAAAGTGCTGGCCTATTGCACCCACGCCGTGCTGTCGGGTCCGGCGGTCGAGCGCATCGATGCTTCGGTGATAGACGAGCTGGTCGTGACCGACACGATCCCGTTGCGTGACGATGCGCGGGGGAGCAGGAAGATCCGCGTGCTCACGATCGCGAGCCTGCTCGCGGAAACGATGCGAAGGATCAGCGAGGAGGCCAGCGTCAGTTCACTGTTTGTCGAATAATCGAGTGACGGGTGAAGAGTGATGAGTGACGAAAACCGACCTGTCACTGGTCACTTGTCATGACTTGAACAGGGTGGTTTGGTCGCGATCCTCCCTCTTTTGGAGATTGAGATGAAAATCGAAGTGACAGCATTTCCCCGCACGCAGCAGGGCACGGGTGCGAGCCGCCGCCTGCGCGGAAGCGGGCGTGTGCCGGGCATCATCTACGGGGCGAACGAGACGGCGGCCCCGGTCGAGTTCGACCATAACGCCCTCTTCCGGCATCTGAAGCTCGAGGCGTTTCACGCGTCTGTGCTGGATATGACCATCGATGGCGCGAAGCAGCGTGTGCTCCTGCGCGACTTCCAGATGCATCCCTGGAAGCAGCAGGTTCTGCACGTCGACTTCCAGCGCATCGACCCGACGAAGAAGATTCACATGCGCGTGCCGCTGCACTTCATGAATCAGGAGATTGCGGTCGGCGTGAAGACCGGCGGCGGTGTTGTCTCGCACACCATGAATGAAATCGAAGTGCAATGTCTTGCGGACGATCTGCCGGAATACATTGAGGTCGATTTGAAGGACGTGCAGTTGAACGAAATCATTCACGTGAACGACCTCAAGATGCCGCCGGGCGTCGAACCGGTTCAGAGGCTGAAGAGCGAAAACCCGACGGTTGCTTCCGTCCACGTGCCGAAGGTTGCAGCGGTGGAGGAAGAAGCCGCGGCACCGGTAACCGAGATCACCGGCCAGACTCCCGCGGAAGCCGCTGCTGCCGCAGCGGAAGCCGACAAGGGCGACAAGGGCGACAAGGGCGACAAGGACGCGAAGAAGTAATCCGGTTCGTTGTCCGTGCAACCCGCCCCGTCGCATCGGCGAGGCGGGTTTCGTTTTGGCGCCCGGCCTTGAGCGACAGCGGCCACGCGCACATGCGGGACGCCGCGTTTTCCCTGTTGCTGCTCCTCTTCTCATGCGCGTATGAAGCTCATCGCAGGGCTCGGCAATCCGGGCAGAAAATACGAGGACACCCGGCACAACGCGGGCTTCTGGTTCGTCGACGAACTCGCGCGCACCGCTGGGGCCGCTTTCAGGCGTGAGGCGGCGTTTCACGGCGAAGTCGCTCGCGTGCCGCGCAGCGATGCGTGGCTGCTCAAGCCCGAGACCTTCATGAACAACTCCGGGCGTGCGATCGCCGCAGTTGCGAAGTTCTATCGCATCACTCCGGACGACATCCTCGTTGCCCACGACGAGCTGGATCTGCCCCCGGGAACGGTGCGGCTCAAATTCGGCGGCGGATTATCGGGTCACAACGGATTGCGCGACACGGCCGAAGTGTTTGGGACCCGCGATTTCTGGCGACTGCGGATCGGCATCGGCCACCCGCGGGACTACGTCGCGAGCCAGCAGGAGCCGGTGGATTACGTCCTTCATGCGCCGCGGGCGGAAGAGCGGCGCGCCATTATGGAAGCGCTCGCGCGTGCACTGGATGTCTGGCCCCTCATCGCTGCGCACGACCTTCAGACGGCCATGCTGAAGCTGCACACGACCGCGGGCAGCGGGAAGCGCGAGGCGGGAAGCGCAGACGGCGCGTCCGGCTAAGACTTCCATTCACGTCATCCTCGTCCCACTTCTCACCTTCCGAATCCCATGGCTCTTCAATGCGGCATCGTCGGTCTGCCCAACGTCGGCAAATCGACTCTGTTCAATGCGCTCACCAAGGCCGGGATTGCGGCCGAGAATTATCCGTTCTGCACGATCGAGCCGAATACCGGGATCGTCGAAGTGCCCGACTCCCGGCTTCAAGTTCTGGCGACGTTCGCCAAGCCGGAGAAGATCGTCCCGGCAGTGGTCGAGTTCGTGGATATCGCAGGGCTGGTCGCCGGTGCATCGAAAGGCGAAGGGCTGGGCAACCAGTTCCTCGCGAACATTCGCGAGACCGACGCGATCGCGCATGTCGTGCGCTGCTTCGACGATCCCAACGTCGTGCATGTCGCAGGCAAGGTCGATCCGGTTGCGGATATCGAGACGATCCACACCGAGCTGGCGCTGGCCGACCTCGGCACCGTGGAACGGCAGCTCGCTCGCTACAGCAAGGTGGCACGCGCGGGCGGAGACAAGGAAGCGCAGCGGCTGGTTGCGGTGCTCGAGAAATGCCTGCCCGTGCTGAACGAAGCGCGGCCGGTTCGTTCTCTCGATCTCACGCCGGAAGAACGTATCGTCCTGCGCGGCCTCTCGCTGCTTACTGCAAAACCGACGCTCTACGTCGCCAACGTACGCGAGGATGGTTTTTCGAACAATCCTCACCTCGAAGCGGTGGAACGCCTTGCCGCCGCAGAGGGCGCGCCCGTGGTCGCCGTGTGCGCGGCGATCGAAGCCGAGATCGCCGACATGAGTGTGGAGGACAAGGCCGTTTTCCTGGCCGACATGGGCATGTCCGAGCCGGGACTGAATCGTGTCATCAGCGCGGCGTACCGGCTGCTGGGCCTTCTCACCTATTTCACTGCGGGACCGAAGGAAGTCCGCGCATGGACCGTGCGGCGGGGTGCCACTGCGCCACAGTCCGCGGGCGTGATCCACACCGACTTCGAGAAGGGTTTCATCCGCGCCGAGGTGATCGCGTACGACGATTACGTCAAATACAAGGGCGAGCAGGGCGCGAAGGAGGCGGGGCGAATGCGACTCGAAGGCAAGGAGTACGTCGTGCAGGACGGCGACGTGATGCACTTCCGCTTCAACGTCTGATCACATGTGATCATGTTTGCTGTCTTGATTCAGGCATTCGATCAGCAGCAACCGTTCGTGCCGAGGCGCGGTAGCGCCTCGAAGCATGAACACACTCGGTCGTTCGACCTTCGAGACGGCCCTTGAAGGCCTCCTCGGGGCGAACGGATTAGTTATGGCGCGCGACGCGCTGCGAGCGAAAACTTAGGCTTACCATCTCATATGCGTATCGTTCTGATCGGTGTCTCCCATTGGCATACGCCGTTTTATGCCGAGCCGGTATTGGCGATGAACGACGCCACGATCGTCGGGGTGAGTGATTCCGATGTGGCGCGTGCCGTCCCGCTCGCCGAGCGGGCGAAGTGCCCCGCGTTCACCGACTATCGCGAAATGTGCGCGACGGTGAAGCCGGACTTTGCTTTCGCCCTTGGTCGCCACAACGAGATGGCCGAAGAAGCGCGCTTTCTGATCGAGAGCCGCATACCCTTCGCGATCGAGAAGCCCTGCGCGCTCAACGCAGAGGAAGCGCAGGACATCGCGCGGCGCGCCGCGGCCGCCGGCGTGTTCGCCGCGGTGCCGCTCGTGATGCGCTACTGTCCGATGATCGCGACGATACGAGAGATTGCGGCAGGTGAAGCAATTCAGTACCTGTCGTTCAAGTTCGTCGGCGGCATGGTCGACCGTTATCATCAGCAGAACGTGGAATGGGTTATCGATCGCTCGATTTCGGGCGGCGGCCCGCTCCTGAATCTCGGTATCCATCACGTCGATCTCTGCCGCGTGCTCCTGGAGAACGCGGACCTGATGGTGACCGGCGCGATGATGTCGAATCGTGCTGCAGGCCTCACGATCGAGGATCATGCAGTCATGTTGATGCGCGGCAAGGGCGCGAGCTGCATGGTCGAAACGGGCTATCTCTATCCAGCGCCGAATTCGGTGTTCGACATGCATTACAGCATCCGCACCGAAAAACACTACTTCGCGGCGCGTGACAACTCCACGCTCGAGATCGTCACGAACGACCGGCGGCGTACGACACGCGAGATGAAGCTCACGAATGCGTTCTTCTACCCGGAGTTTGTCCGCGACACATTGCAGCGGTTGCGCGACCGCCGTCCGCCGATTGCGGATCTGACGGATAACGCCGCAGCGGTCGGATTGATCGAGGCGGCGTACTCGCTGTCGCCAATCTAGCGTGCCGATTTCGGTTAGCGATTCGACACGCCGAGAAACGTTCGTGCTGAGGCGCGGTAGCGTCTCGCGCCGGAGTCCTGAGCCAGGCACACAGTGGCGCGGCCGAAGGGATGAACAACCGCGCCGTTCACCCTTCGAGACGGCCCCCGATGGCTTCCTCAGGGCGAACGGATCAAGGCTGCCAACTTATGATTTGCATGCCAGCGGACCCCGCAACAGTTTCCCGGGCAACGCGCCGGTGTGCTTTCCGTTGCGCAGCACCGTCTGACCGTTGACGACCGTCGCGGCAATCCCGCGCGCACGCTGAACCAGTCGCCGCGCACCGGCCGGCAGATCGTCCACCACTTCCGGCATCTCGGCGACGATCGTGTCGGGATCGAAGACGAAGATGTCCGCGACCATCCCTTCCCGGATCAGCCCGCGGTCGTGGAAGCCCCAGAGCGTCGCCGGCACACACGTCAGCTTGTGCACCGCGTGCTCGAGCGTGAACGCCTGCTTTGCACGCACCCAGTGCGCGAGGAAGTGCGTCTGGAGCGAGCTATCCATGAGCTGCGAGACATGTGCGCCGGAGTCCGAGAAGGTGGGCACTGTACGCGGGTGGCGCAGGATCTCGAGCGCGTCGTCCTGATCCTCGTTTGCGACCGGCATCAGGAAGAAGCAGTCGAGGTTCTTCTCGAGCGCGAGCTCGATCATCGTTTCCACCGGGTGCTCGCCGCGCTCACGCGCGACGTCCGCGACGCTGCGGTGCGGCCCTTCGACCGTATCGAACACGTAGAGCTTGTCGTAATCGGCCTGGCGCGCTTCGGTTCCGAGCGCTTTGCGCGGGTCCGGCGCGGTGGAGGCCTGCACGAGCTTCGGTCGCAGTTCGGGATCGCGCAGCCTCGCTGCCTGTTCCTCGAGCGGGAGCTTGCGGATGTCCTGCCAGACGGGCAGACGATCAAAGGGCATCTGCGTCTTGAACGACAATAGCGCCGAGAGCGATCGGCTGTGGGCCTGCGCGAACATGCGTCCGCCTGCCGCGGCTGTCTCATCCAGGAGAGCGAGGTATTTCTTCCACGTTCCTGGCGAGCCGCTGCGCCCGAACACACCGAACGTAATCGGCCGTCCCGACTCGACCGCGAGGTCGCGCAGTCGCGTATGCCACTCGCGCACGCCGGGGTCGCCGGCCTTGCGATCGACGCCTTCGCCCGCGATTTCGAACAGGCCGGCGTTGAGCTCGCCCATCGCGTTCACCAGGCGCCGCACTTCATCCCACGTCGCGTTGCGGCTCGCGACCAGCCGGCCTTCAGGCGTCTCGTGCGACGGCGAGCGCGAGCTGGTGAAGCCGATCGCGCCGGCGCGAATCGACCGACGCACTTCGCGCTCCATCGCGCGCAGATCTTCTTCGGTCGCGGGACCGTCGAACGCGCGCTCTCCCATGACGAACGTACGGATCGCGGAATGGCCGACGTAGCCCGAGTAGTTGATGCCCTTCGGCAGCGCATCTATCGTATCCAGAAACTCGGGGTAGGTCGTCCACGCCCACTTGATCCCCGCTTCCATCGCGGCGGGCGAAATGTCTTCGGCGCGCTGGAGGTTGCGGATGACGAGGTGCTTGTCCTTCTCCGCGCACGGCGCGAGCGTGAAGCCGCAGTTGCCCATGACCACGCTGGTGATGCCGTGATAGCAGGACGATGTGCCGAGCGGGTCCCAGAACACCTGCGCGTCCATGTGCGTGTGGCCGTCGATGATGCCGGGAGCGACGACATGCCCCTCGGCGTCGATCACCTCCTGTGCGTTGTCGCGGATGCGGCCGATCGTCTCGATCCTGCCGTTACGCACGCCCACATCGGCGCGATAACGGGGCAGGCCGGAACCATCGATCACCGTACCATTCCTGATCACGAGGTCGTAGAGCATGGTCGGTCTCCAGGCGTTCGAAGAGGTCGTGGCTGCGTTCAATAACCGCCAGTGCTGGGCGGCGCAACAGGCGTGTGCGGTTTCCAGCCGGTAAGGCGTCCCACCTCTGCTTTCATGAAATTCGACATCGCCGCGCGATCGGTCCCGAGCATCACCATCTGAAAGCCCTGATCGATATACCGCTGCGTGAACTTGGAGCTCGCCGTGTGCATGCCGCCGATCTTCTTGTGCCGCTTGCAGGTTTCGAGAATGCGATTCACCGTCTCGATGTGCTTCGGCTCGTCGTTGTCCATGACGGGCGGCAAGCCCAGCGCGAGCGCGAGATCGGTCGGCCCGATATAGACCGCGTCGACGCCGGGCGTCGACACGATCTCGTCGAGCTTCTCGATGCCTTCGGCCGTTTCCACCATCACCGCGCAGATCACTTCCGCGTTGGCGTGCTTCTGATAATCGGCGCCCGCATAGAGCAGAACGCGATTCGGCCCATTGCTGCGCATACCTACGGGGGGATAGCGACATGCCGCGACGGCTCGCTCGGCCTCGGCGCGGTTGCTGACCATCGGCACGATGACGCCGTACGCGCCTGCATCCAGCACTTTCATGATCATCGCGGGCTCGTTCCAGGGCACCCGGACGAGTGGAGTGACTTCCGTTGTCGAGATCGCAGTCAGCATGTTGACGGCGTCCGAATAGTCGATGCACCCATGCTGCATGTCCACACACAGCCAGTCGAGGCCGGTGTGTGCCATTACCTCCGCCGCAAAAGCGTGGGGAAGCGAAAGCCAGCCGCCGACCGCCGGTTTGCCTTCACGCCAGAGTTTTTTTACGCGGTTCATGCGCATGTCGTGTTTCTCCTTGTCCTCCGCAGTGGAATGCGGATTATCTCAAACGATCGCACCCGGCGTGTTCCGGAAAGTTTGCGCGCCATCGAACACCGACTCGGAGCCGACCCGCTATACTTTGTCCGACCGCTGGCGCCGCGCGCGCGACCCGGGGCAGCGGTCGCACCAGGGAGGAACTCCAAATTCGAAGCGCGCGCCGCGCCACGTACCTCGTCGGACTCATGTTCGCGCTGGCACTCGCCGGATGTGCGGCGACAGGCGGCGGCACGGGCGGCGATCCCGTACGCGTCGTGAACCTGATTACGACCGACGACGTGGGCGGGGTGCGTGGCGCCATCGAGTCCGGTGAGCTGAAAGCCGACGAGAAGATTCCGGTCGAAGGCTATCCCGACGGCGCTCCGATCATTGCGATCGCCGCGCGGGCCGCGGCGCTGGATGTCCTGAAGTACCTGATCTCGGTCGGCGCGGACGTGAACGCCCGCACGTCCGTGAATGAGACGCCGCTCATGCTGGCGTCCTTCTTCTTCGACGACACGCTGTCCGGGCCACGTGCCTTCGAACGGCACGAGCGCGCGGTGCGCCTTCTCGTTGCGGCCGGAGCGGATCTCGAGAACGAGGCTCACAATTACACCCCGCTCTCATACGCGGCGTATCAAGGCAACCAGCGGGTCGTGCGCTTTCTGATCGAGCGCGGGGCGCGCGTGAACGCCGATGCAGTCGAGGGAACCACCTACATCAATACGCCGCTCATGATGGCGGCAATTCAGGGGCACGAGGCCATCGTGCGATTATTGCTGCAGGCCGGTGCGGATCCAGACGTGCGCGTGCATGGCGGCTACACAGCGGCCGAGCTCGCGGCGAGATACACGCACGTCTCGCTGTCGCAAATGCTGCTCTGTGCGCAGAGGCGATACGCAGGTGCTGCAATCGTGGCGCGCTGCAGCTGACGCTCAGAACGCGGTGCGCTTTTCCTCGTCCCAGATCACGTCGTCGCCGCGCTTCGCCGCACGCTCGAGGAGCTCGATCAGCGGAAACGCGCGCTGGCGCAGGCCGACTTTCGGCTCGTCACCTTCTTCGCTCTTGTTCTCGCTCTTGGCCGCGGGCTGCCGATCGACTGCGCCGCGCAGGCGCTGAACGGCCGCGGGAATGTCGGCCGCGAGCAGCGCTCCAGGTAAGGCGCCGGTCTGGCCCATCTGCTTCAACAGCTCGACGGCCACTTCTCCGAACATCGTGATCGTGCCTGCTTTCGAATCGAATCTTACGAGCATCGCTGGTTCTCCTGCTGATTGGGTCGGATCGGGCGCCACGACGCAGGCAGCGTCACGGGACCGACCAGCATCGCTTCGAGCGCATCGCAGACGATGCCGGCGGTCGCTGCTTCACGATCCTGACCGGGGTTGTATTCGACGATTTCTATCCCGATGAGGTTTCGGTCGCCACCGTGCTCCGCGAGCGCCGTGATCAACTCATCCCGCCGAAGTCCGCCGGCAGCCGGCGTGCCGACGCCCGGCGCGTCCAGCGGATCGATCGCGTCGAGGTCGAGCGTGATGCCGTAGCCCGCGCTCGCCGCCGCGACGATCGACATCGCTTCGCGCAACGTGGCCGTCACTCCGCGCTGCTCGATTTCGTTCATGAAGAAGACGCGCACGCCGAGACGCTCCAGCAACTCCGCCTCGCCGCGCTCGTAGCTTCTGACGCCGTAGAGACACACGCATCCGGGATCGAGGCGCACGCCTTCGGCGATCCGCGTGAGCTCGGGATATCCGTGGCCGAGGAGCGCGGCGACCGGCATGCCATGCAGCATGCCGCTTTCCGTCGTCTGCGGCGTGTGCGCGTCCATGTGCGCATCGATCCACAGGAGTCCGACCCGACCGCTGTGTTGGAGCCCACGAGCAACGCCCTTCCAGGTGCCGATCGCCGAAGTGTGGTCGCCGCCGACCACGACCGGCATGTCGCCTTCGCGCACGATTGCTTCGACGCGCCGCGCGAGACGCACACACACCTTGCGTACCGCTTTCAAGCTGTCGGCGCTATCGGCAGCCGCCGGGCGGATCACCGGCGTCCAGCGCACCCGAAAGCCGCGAGCACGCAGCCGCGAGGTCATCTGTGTCTCCCGCAGCGCATCTGCCGCAGCCCCGCAGCCGGGGTCCGGCGCGCCGCATCCGGAAGCGACCCCGACCAGTTGTATCGTTCTCAGCCTGTGCTGCAGAGATAGATCGTTCACTCGTTCTCCGCTTGCGGCCTGGCCGCACATGTACGTCGACTTGGATACAACCGCAAGACTTTTCGTTCCACATCTGTTTTGCGTGCATCGTGATTCAAGGCACGTACCCATGTCGGATGGTGTTCTCCGTCACGACGCGCGACCACATGAACTGTTTCAGATACTCCTCGCCGCCGGCCTGTATGCCGGTGCCCGAAAGGCGGTAACCACCGAACGGCTGCGCGCCGACGCGCGCCCCGGTGATGCGGCGATTCAGATACAGATTTCCAACCCGAAAGCGCTCGCGCGCGAGTGCAAGATGCTCCGGAAGACGTGAGAAGACCCCGCCGGTGAGCGCGTAACGCGAGTCCAGTGCGAAATCGATCGCCTGCTCGAACGTGTCGGCCTGCAGCACGGCAAGAACGGGGCCGAAGATCTCTTCCTGCGCCAGCCGATGCTCCGGCCGGATGCCCGTGAAGATCGTCGGCGGCACGTAGTAGCCGCTCTCGGGCACGCGGCCCTGGTACGCGAGACGGCCTTCTCGCTTCCCGATCTCGATGTATTCCAGTGCTTTCTGCCGGGCCGCTTCGGTGATGACCGGACCGAAAACGTATTGCGCGTCTTCCGGCGGCCCGTAGGGCCAGGCGTCCAGCGCAGCTGCGAGCCGCGAGACGATCCGGTCATGAATGCCGCGCACCGCGATCAGCCGCGAACAGGCCGAGCATTTCTGCCCCTGGTATCCGAACGCCGAATACAACAGTTCGCGCACCGCGTCGTCGGGGTCGGCGTCGTCGTCGATGACGATGGCGTTCTTGCCGCCCATCTCACAGACCACGCGCTTCACGTGGCGCTGTTCGGGGATGCTTTGGCGCTGCGCTCGAGAATGCGCTGGCCGATCTCCTGCGAACCGGTGAACGCGATCACGTGCACGTGCGGATGATCGATCAGTGCATCGCCGAGCTCACTGCCACGTCCCGGAACCAACTGGCAGACATCAGGCGGGAAACCGGCCTCGAGCAGCAATCGGTGAAGGTTGCGGGCCACGATCTGCGCCGGCATGGCTGGCTTCATGATGGCGCAGTTGCCGGTGACGAGCGCAGCGCTGGTCATTCCCGTCAGGATGGCGAGTGGGAAGTTCCACGGTGAAATGATGACAGCGGTCCCCCGCGGCTCGAAGCGCGTGAGGTTGGGCTCGCCGGGGTATGAGATCGTCGGCCGCCATTCCGTCAGCCGCTCCATTTCCGTCGCGTAATAGTTGAGGTAGTCGATCGCTTCGGCGACATCGGCGTCTGCCTCGCGCCAGCTCTTCGCCTGTTCGAGGACCTGCCACGCAGCAAGCTCGGCACGCCGCTCGAGCATGAGCGTCGCCGCTCGTCTCGCGGTCGCAATCCGCTCGGCCGCGGGCGTGTCGCGCCACGAAGACCAGGCGTGATTCGCATTTGCCACGGCCCGTCGCGCACCCGCCGCATCGGTGAGTTCGATGAGCCCGAGGATCTCGTCGGGTCGCGCCGGATTTCGCGCCTGATGCATGGCGGTTGCCGGGCCCACGCCGGCAATGGCGAGCGGATAATGGCTGCCGATGTTTTGCCGGACCCTGTTCGACGCTTCACTGAAGCGCGCTCGCACCTCCGCCTGACTGAAGTCGAGGATCGGTGTGCTGTGGAACGAATGCGCATCGAGCCCGGCGGGCTGAACGCCACGTGACAGGTCGGGCGCAGCGAGAAGCGTGGAGGTATCCTGCCCCTCCGCGTACGTCTGCCTCAATACCGAGCTGCTCGCGGTGTTTTCCAGCAGGCGTCGGATGAGATAAGCGATGCCTGCGACCAGCTCTCCTGTCGGCACGTAGATGCGCAGCCGAACGCCTTCTTCTGTCAGCGCACTCTGCAGAGGCTCCGCCATGCCGTAGAGCATCTGCACCTCCCAATGCTCGCGTGGGACGCCGGCCGCGTCCGCGGCAGCGATGGCATGCGACAGACTGCGCAGGTTGTGCCCCGCGATCGCCGGAAAGATCACGTCCGTATTGTCGAAGAGCATACGCGTGAGCCGCTCGTAGTTCTGGTCGGTCTCCGCTTTCTCCAGGTAAACCGGTACGCGCCATTCCCGCTGGCGCGCCAATGCAACCTCGGTGTCCCAGTACGCCCCCTTCACGAGACGCAGCGTCATGCGCCTCCCGCTCGATCGCGCCCATTCGATCAGTGTCGCGAGATCACGGGCGCTGTCGGGCAGGTAGGCCTGCAGCGCGATGCCCGGCTGCCAGGCGTCCTGCGGATAGCGTTCGACGAGCGTGCGGAACGTCTGGAGAACGAGCGGCTTGAGATCGTGCTGCTCCATGTCGATCGTCACGGCGGCCTGCGCGGCGATCACGCGTTCCATGAGCGGCGCCATACCTTCGAGCACGCGGACAATGGAACCGTCGGTATCCACAGGATCGAAGCATGGCGCGAACGCGCTCAGCTTGATCGAGATGTACGGCCTTGCGCCGAGACTCTGCTGCCAATCGATGAGCTGGATGTACCGCAACGCGTAGCGTTCGGCTTCCTCGCCCGTGAGCACGGCCTCGCCTACGGCGTCGATGGTCACCTGCGAACCGGTGCGAGCGAGATCGCGTATCACGCGCGCGACGGCGCTCCCTTTTTCTTCGACCAGGAACAGCCGCGCAGTGCGGGTTACGCTCGAGCGCACGGCCCAACCCATAAGGGGCTGCGAAGCGAGCCGCAGCAGGCGCCCCCATGCGCCCGCCAGCTCCCGGCTCTGCATGTAGGCGCTGAAATGCCGTGCTATCGCGTAGCCATCACGGAGCTCGGGCAGGACATCCACAAACTGAAACAGCGCCTGTCGCAGCGCCTCGTCCTCGAGCGCTCGCGCCAGTACGGCGCCGCGCACGCCTCGGGCGCGAAAGAATCGGGGCCGGGAACGAACGGCTCGCGCGTGAAGGGCAGCGCCGAGTTCGTGGATGGCGGGCTCGAGTTGCGGCGCTTCCTGGGATCTCAATTCAGTAGATGTTCTGCATGAGTTACTGATGCGCGTATAGTGCAGAGACTTGTAACACCGGCATGAGTTGTGCAGAGATCATGCCAAGTCCGAACAGAGCCTGACGGTTCATGAACTACCACCTTTGCGGGGAGGCCGATATGGCAGCCAGACGGTGGCAGGATAGTGCGAATCTGATACTCGGCTTGTGGTTATTCATTTCTCCCTGGATGCTCAATTATCTCGGCACCCGGGCTGCGCAAAACGCGTATGCGATGGGCGCAGGTTTGATGGTCTTTGCGCTGCTCGCGGCCTACATGCCGAAGACGTGGGAAGAGGTGATCAACACACTGCTGGGTGTGTGGCTCGTCTTATCACCGTTCGTATTGCACTTTCTGGACATGCGGAAAGTTTCTTTGCATACCGTCATCATCGGCATCCTGGCCACGTCCTTCGCGATCTGGGCGATGTTCAGCGATCGGGCGTTCTATAACCGCTGGCATAGCCGCCCGCGGAGTGTGGGATAGCGAGCGAGCAGCACCAAGCGGCGTGTGTCCGTTCAAGGCCTAACGTCGCTGGCGTCCGCCCGTGAGCGAGCCGAGCACGCCGCGAACGATTTCGCGTCCGACGCTCGAGCCGATTGCACGTATCGCGCTCTTCGCCGCAGCTTCGAGCGCTCCCTCGCGATGGCCACCGCGCCGTCCGGTGCTACCCCCCAGAAAGCCGCCAAGCGTTTCGAGCAGACCGCCACCGCCTTGCGCGGGTGAACCGCCGGATTGCGGGGATGTGCTCGGGCTCGCATGGCGCGCATTGAGCTTCTCGTATGCGGATTCCCGATCGACGCTTTGATCGTAAACGCCCGCTACGATCGACGCCTTGATGACGGCGGCGCGCTCTTCCGGCGTGACCGATCCCAGTCGGCACCCTGGCGGCACCACGAAGGCACGCTCCACGATCGAAGGACGGCCCTTGTCGTCGAGCAGGGAAACGAGGGCTTCGCCCACAGCGAGCTCCGTGATCGCGGATTCCACATCGAGCTTCGTATTGGCGCGCAGCGTCGTCGCGGCCGCTTTGACGGCTTTCTGATCGCGCGGGGTGAAGGCCCGCAACGCGTGCTGCACCCGGTTTCCGAGCTGACCCAGCACCGTATCCGGGATGTCGAGCGGGTTCTGGGTGACGAAATAGACGCCCACGCCTTTCGACCGGATGAGACGCACCACCTGCTCGATTTTCTCCAGCAGCGCGGCCGGGGCCTCGTTGAAGAGCAAGTGCGCTTCATCGAAGAAGAACACGAGCTTGGGCTTTTCCGGGTCTCCGACTTCGGGAAGCTGTTCGAATAGCTCGGCCAGCAGCCACAGCAGCAGGATCGCGTAGAGCTTCGGCGCGCTCATCAGCTTGTCAGCCGCCAGCACGTTGACGATGCCGCGCCCGCGCGAGTCGGTCTGCAACAGATCCTGCACATTCAGTGCAGGCTCGCCGAAGAACCGGTCAGCGCCCTGCTGCTCGAGAGACAGGAGTCCGCGCTGGATTGCACCCACCGACGCCGACGAGATATTGCCGTAGCGGGTGGTGTAGTCCTTTGCGTTCTCCCCCGACGTGCGTCAGCATCGCGCGCAGGTCTTTGAGATCGAGCAGGAGCAGCCCTTCGTCGTCAGCGATCTTGAACGCGGCGGTCAGGACACCGGCTTGCGTTTCGTTCAAATTGAGCATTCGCGCAAGCAGCAGGGGCCCCATCTCGGAAACCGTTGTACGCACCGGATGACCTTGAGCGCCGAAGGCGTCCCAGAAGACGACAGGGGCGGCCTCGAACGCGAAGTCTTGCAGCTCGAGTTGTTCGAGGCGCTCCTTGATCCGACCCGAGTTCTGTCCCGGGCTGACTGAGCCCGGCGAGATCGCCTTTGACATCGGCCATGAACACCGGCACGCCGATTCGACTGAAGCCTTCGGCAAGCCCGCTGTAACGTAACGGTCTTGCCGGTCCCGGTCGCGCCGGCGATCAGTCCGTGACGGTTTGCGTACTGCGGCAGGAGGTACAGGGGTTCACGCGCTTGCGCAATGCGGATAGGCTCGGCCATGAGAACTCCAGATCGGACACACCTCGTGTGCTAAAATCGCAAGTATTTTAACGACTTACGCAGCATCATGGCAGGCCATAGCAAGTGGGCGAATATCAAGCACCGCAAGGAGCGTCAGGACGCCAAGCGCGGTAAGGTCTTCACCCGATTGATCAAGGAAATCACGGTGGCGGCGCGACTCGGCGGGGCCGGCGACCCGGACATGAATCCGCGTCTGAGACTCGCGGTCGATAAGGCGCAGGAGGCAAACCTTCCGAAGGACACGATCGAGCGTGCGATCAAGCGCGGCGTCGGCGGCCTCGAAGGCGTGAACTACGAAGAAGTCCGCTACGAGGGGTACGGCATTGCCGGTGCGGCGGTCATGGTGGATTGCATGACCGACAACAAGACGCGCACGGTGGCGGACGTGAGGCATGCCTTTACCAAGTACGGCGGCAATCTCGGTACGGACGGCTCCGTCGCGTTCCTCTTCAAGCATTGCGGGCAGATGGTGTTCGCGCCGGGCACTGACGAAGAAAAGCTCATGGAGGCGGCGATCGACGCGGGTGCGGAAGACGTCGTCACCAATGACGACGGCAGCATCGAAGTCATCACCGCGCCGAACGATTTCACGAAAGTGCGTGCCGCGCTCGAGAAGGCCGGCTTCAAGCCGGAGCTTGCCGAAGTGACCATGAAGCCGGGCACCGAGAACGTTCTGGGCGGCGACGACGCGGCGCGCATGCAGAAACTGCTCGACGCGATAGAATCCATCGACGACGTGCAAGAAGTCTATACCACCGCGGTGATGGAAGCGTGACGCGCATCCTGGGCATCGATCCAGGTCTTCGCATCACCGGCTTTGGCGTTCTCGACAAAGCAGGACACAGGCTCTCTTACGTCACCAGCGGCTGCATCAGAACGCCTCGCGGGCGAGCTCGCGCTGCGCCTCAAGATCGATATTCGACGGCTTGAAAGAAGTGATCGCCGAATGCCGGCCCGAGCAGATCGCTCTCGAAAAGGTCTTCGTCAACGCCAATCCGCAATCGACTCTGCTGCTCGGGCAAGCGCGCGGCACGGCGATCTGTGCCGCTGTCGTGCACGACTGCCGGTCGCGGAATACACCGCGCTGCAGGTGAAACAGGCCGTCGTTGGCAATGGCCACGCGCGAAAAGAACAGGTGCAGGAGATGGTCAAGCGCCTGCTCGCCTTGAGCGGCGTACCGACCGCCGACGCCGCGGACGCGCTGGCGTGCGCGATTTGCCACGCCCATGGCGGCCAGGGGCTGGGTCAGCTCGCCACGTCGGCTATCGAGTCCGCCATGGAAGGCTAGTGTGATCGGGCGCATCAGCGGAAAGCTCGTCGCAAAGCAGCCGCCGCAGATCGTGGTGGACGTGCACGGCGTCGGCTACGAGATCGACGTGCCGATGAGCACGCTCTATCAATTACCCGGTACGGGCAGCGACGTGTCGCTCCTCACGCATCTCATCGTCCGCGAAGACGCGCATCAACTCTATGGCTTTTTCTCCGAAGGCGGAGCGTGTGCTTTTCCGGCAGCTCTTGAAGATTTCCGGAGTGGGCGCACGCACCGCGCTCGCGGTGCTTTCAGGGATGAGCGTGGCGGACGTGAAACAAGCCGTTGCGCTTCAGGACAGCGGCCGGCTGGTCAAGATTCCCGGCATCGGCAAGAAGACGGCCGAACGCCTGCTGCTCGAATTGAAGGACAAGCTCGACATCACCGTGCTGCCGGTTGCGGCGGACTCCGGCCGCGGCGGAAGCGACGTCGTCACTGCGCTGCTCGCACTGGGCTATAGCGACAAGGAAGCGCGGTTCGCGGTGAAGGACCTCGATGGCGCGCTCAGCGTCACCGATGGCATCCGGCAGGCGTTGCGGATACTTTCGAAAGCATGATCGAGACAGACAGGTTCATTTCCGCGGGCGTGACCTCACCACAGGAGGAGGCGTTCGAGCGCGCATTGAGGCCGAAGGCGCTCGAGGAGTACATCGGGCAGGAAAAGACGCGCGGGCAATTGCAGATTTTCATAGAAGCGGCGCGCAGACGCAGTGAGGCGCTCGACCACGTGCTGCTATTCGGTCCGCCGGGTCTCGGCAAGACCACGCTCGCTCATATCGTTGCGCGCGAGATGGGTGTGAACCTGCGCCATACCTCCGGCCCCGTGCTGGAGCGCCCCGGCGACCTTGCCGCCATCCTGAGCAATCTCGACGAGCGTGATGTTCTTTTCATCGACGAGATCCATCGGCTCTCGCCGGTGGTCGAGGAGATACTCTATCCGGCGCTCGAAGACTTCCAGATCGACATCATGATCGGCGAAGGTCCGGCGGCGCGTTCCGTGAAGCTCGAGTTGAAGCCTTTCACGCTGGTCGGCGCTACGACGCGAGCCGGCATGCTCACGAACCCGCTGCGCGACCGCTTCGGCATCGTCGCACGTCTCGAGTTCTACACGCGTGATGAGCTTGCGCGTATCGTGGAGCGCTCGGCGCGCCTGCTGCAAGTGGAGGTGGACGGTGCCGGAGCGAAGGAGATCGCCGGTCGCGCGCGAGGCACGCCACGCATTGCGAACCGGCTGCTGCGGCGCGTTCGCGATTACGCGCAGGTGAAAGCGAGCGGGCTCATTACGCGCGAGGTTGCCGATGCCGCGCTCGCAATGCTCGATGTCGATCCGGCCGGTCTCGACATCATGGATCGCAAACTGCTCCAGTCCGTGATCGAGAAATTCGGCGGCGGTCCCGTCGGTGTCGACAACCTGTCGGCCGCCATCAGCGAGGAACGCGACACGATAGAAGACGTGATCGAGCCGTTTCTCATCCAGCAGGGCTATCTGCAGCGTACGTCGCGGGGACGCGTCGCCACGCCCGCGGCTTATCGGCATCTAGGCCTCGCCGCGCCGGCGCGCGCCGGAACGCCCGACCTCTGGGGCGAATCCTCCTGATCTCTGGGCGCAAGGTGGCGCCCGTTCGTGCACGCGCGAACGCGGAGGCGCTGTACGTCCAGGTGTTTTCGTGGCCGGTGCGCGTCTACTACGAAGACACGGACGCTGCCGGCGTCGTCTATTACGCCAATTACCTCAAGTTTATGGAGCGCGCACGCACTGAATGGCTGCGCGCCGCGGGCTTCGAGCAGACAGAACTGGCCGATGTGCATGGCGTGGTGTTCGTCGTGACCTCCCTTGCCATCGATTACCACAAGGCCGCCCGCTTCAACGACAGCTTGCAGGTGACGGTGGAACTCATTAAGGTTGGCGCGGGTCACATCCGGTTAGCTCAGCGCGTACTTCGCGGGGAAGAGGTGGTTGCCACGGGCGCAGTAACGGTCGCGTGTGTTTCGGTACGTACGATGCGGCCCGTTCGCATGCCGCGATCCCTCGCAGAGAAGTTGGCGCCTCTGACGTGAACCGGTGCGGATACGATCACGTTGGCGAGTCTGAGGGAGAAAATTGAACGCTAGCCTTACAAACGACCTGTCCGTTGTCAGTCTGCTCGTGAACGCGAGTGTGCTGGTGCAGCTGGTCATGGGCGCGCTTCTGCTCGCGTCGCTGTTCTCGTGGTACTACATCTTCCTCAAGCGTTTCGTGCTGCGGCGTGCCGCCAATCTCGCGGACGAATTCGAAAAGCAGTTCTGGAGCGGTGCCGAGCTGGCGGCGCTCTACCGGCGCGCCAATGCCGCGCGCCATCCCGGTACGCTCGAGCGCATCTTCGAGGCCGGTTTTCGCGAGTTCACGAAGCTCACCGCACAGCCGGGCATGGACGTGGCGGTGGTCATGGATGGCACTCGCCGCGCGATGCGCGCGACATACCAGCGCGAGATGGAACGCCTTGAGTCGCACCTGCCCTTCCTCGCGTCCGTCGGTTCGGTCAGCCCTTATGTCGGTCTTTTCGGAACGGTCTGGGGAATCATGAACGCGTTTCGCGGCCTGGCGAACGTCGCTCAGGCGACGTTGGGACACGTCGCGCCCGGCATTGCCGAAGCCCTGATCGCGACCGCAATGGGCCTCTTCGCCGCCATACCGGCCGTCGTCGCTTACAACCATTTTGCAGGTGACGTGAACAAGCTCGCCATTCGCTTCGACTCGTTCATGGAGGAGTTTTCGAACATTCTGCAGCGGCAGATCAGGGCATGAAGAGTGGGAGACGAGAGGCGGGACGCGGCCAGCGCAAACCTCTCGTGCTGGCAGCGCGAAGCGCGGGCAAGTACGCCGTGGCGATCTTTCGGCGTACGAAAAAGTCGGGAGCACGGATGCGATGATCATCGAGAAGCGCGATCGGCGCCGCTTGATGAACCAGATCAACGTCGTGCCGTACATCGACGTCATGCTCGTGCTGCTCGTCATCTTCATGGTGACGGCACCGCTCATCAATCCGGGCCAGGTGGAACTGCCGCAGGTCGGAAAAACGTCCGATCCGCCGATGCAGCCGCTCGAGGTTCAGGTGCGCACCGATCAGTCGATCTGGCTGCGCGACCGGGCCCGCGGTTCGTCCGAGAAACGCGTCAGCCGCAACGAACTGCTGCAGGAGATCAAGGACAAACAGACGCGCAATCCGAGCCAGGCGGTGGTCATATCGGCTGACAAGGACGTGCGTTATGAAGCCGTGCTCGAAGTCATGGACATGCTGCAGCAGAACCAGGTCGGCAAGGTAGGATTGCTGGCGAAGCCTCGAAGCCCGTGACGTACGATGATGTGAGGGAAGCAACCCCACGCGAGAAGCGAATCGCACGGTTGCTCGCGGGCGGTATACATATGGCGTTCGTTTTCCTTTTGGTCTTCGGGGTGACGTGGCAGCGCCGTGAATCCGCGCCTGCGGTCGCCGAGCTATGGGGCAGCCTGCCGCCGGTGCGCCAGCAATTGCCCGTGCCGCAACCCCCGCCACTGCCGAAGGTCGAGCCCAAACCCGAGCCCGAGCCGGTGCCGGAGAAGCCGCCACCCGAACCCGAAGCGAAGGTGCCCGAAAAGCCGCTGCCGAAACCGGAGGTGAAGCCTGCGCCGAAACCCGACATCGCACTGAAGGACAAGCTCGAGAAGGAGCGCAGGCTCAAGGAGCAGAAGGAGCTCGAAAAGAAGAAGGAAGACGAGAAGCGCAAACAGGTGGAGCTCGAGCGCCGCAAGGAAGAAGAAAAAAGCAAAGTGGCCGAAGCGCGGAAAGAGGAAGAGAAGCGCAAGCTCAAGGCCGCTCAGGCCGAAGCGCGCAGGCAGGACGACGAGAAGAAGCGCCAGGAGAAAGAGCGTCTCGCGCGCGAAGCCGACGAGAAGCGTGCTCGCGCAGGAAAAGCAGGCCCTCGCCGACCGTCTCGCGAAGGAGCAGGCGGCGGCACAGGCACGCGCGCTCAACGAATACATCACGCGGATCCAGAACAAGGTCCGCGGCAATACCGTCAAACCGCAGAACCTCCAGGGCAATCCACAGGTGGAGATCGAATTGCGCGTGCTGCCGGGCGGCGACGTGCTCGAGAGCTCGGTGCGGGTCAGAAAGAGCAGCGGCAATCCCGCGTATGATCGCGCGGTCGAAGCGGCGATCATGCGCTCTTCACCGCTGCCTGTGCCGGCAGATCAGGCCACCTTTTCCGCGATGTTCCGCGATACTGTCATCCTGAGATTCAGGCCGGAAGAATAATGACCTCACTGGAGCGCACCTCGACAATGCAGCGTGTTTTCATCCTCCTTCTCGCAGTCGTCGCACTATGCCCCGGGCGCCTCGCCACGGCGGCGCTTACGATCGACATCATCGGCTTCGGCGCGAATCAGATCCCGATCGCCATCGCGCCGTTCAGAGCGGAGGAGGGGACCCCGCAACCGCTCACGCCCGTGATCGGTGCGGATCTCACGCGCAGTGGACTGTTCAAGCTCATCGATGCAGGCGGCGTCGTTCCGGTGCCCACCGAGCCCGGCGAAGTGAATTCCCAGCAATGGACCGCGCGCGGAGCCGAAGCGCTCGTCATCGGCACCGTGACGCCCGGCAGTGACGGACGCTATGAAGTGCGCTTCAGACTCATGGACGTGGTCAAGAACACGCAGCTCGCGGGCTTCGTTTATACGGTGAACGCGGCGCAGCTGCGGCTCACGGCGCACAAGATCGCCGACGTGATTTACGAGAAACTAACGGGCTCGCCGGGCGTCTTCGCAACCCGGATTACGTACGTGATGAAGCGCGCCGCCAACCGTCACGAATTGCACGTCGCCGATGCGGACGGCTTTGGCGCGCAGACCGTGCTCTCGTCGAACGAACCGATCATCTCGCCGTCGTGGTCACCCGATGGCTCCCGCCTCGCGTATGTCTCGTTCGAGCGCAAGAAGCCGATCGTGTATGTGCAGTCGCTGACGACTGGTCAGCGCCAGGCCGTTGCCAACTTCTACGGCAGCAACAGCGCACCCGCCTGGTCCCCGGACGGCAAACGGCTTGCAGTGACGCTCACGAAGGACGGGGGCTCGCAGCTTTACGTGATTCCCGCCAGTGGTGGCATCCCGACCCGACTCACGACCAGCAATGGGATCGACACGGAGCCCAACTGGTCACCGGACGGACAGTGGATCATTTTCACTTCGGACCGCGGCGGCAGCCCGCAGATCTATCGAATGCCGTCATCGGGCGGTCAGCCGCAGCGCCTCACCTTCGAAGGATCGTACAACGTGACGCCGCGCCACAGCCCCGACGGCAAGAGCTTCACCTTCGTGCATCGCGAAGGCACTCGCTTCAGCGTTGCCATACAGGATTTCGCGACACGTCAGATGCAGCTCCTGACCGAGGGCGGAGTCGACGAATCGCCGAGCTTCGCACCGAACGGACGCATGATCCTCTACGCAAGTGAGACAAGGGGTCGTGGTATATTAGCCGCAGTGTCGAGTGACGGCCGCGTGAAGCAGCGTTTTTCCGATACGACAGGCGACGTTCGTGAACCTGCATGGGGACCGCTGGTAAATAGGTGAGAGCGGAGTTGAACATCATCATGTGTTCGAACAAAACCTGAAGGAGCTGACAGATGAAGCGTTGGATCACGATGTTTGCGGTGGTGGGGCTGATCGCGGGCTGTTCGTCCACGCCCAAGGAAGAACAGCCGCCCGCGAAAGTCGAGGACGTGCGGCCGCCGACGACGACTACAGCTCCGGAGCCGGCGCAGCCTTCGACGGACGCGAGTGCGACGCCGCTCACTCCGGATACTTTCGGCACCAACGCTCTGAAGGACCCCGCCAACATCCTGTCCCGCCGCAGCATCTTCTTCGATTACGACAGTAACATCGTCAAGGAAGAGTTCAAGCCTGTCGTCTCCGCGCACGCGGGGTTCCTGGCAAAGAATGCCAATCGGCGCGTCACGCTTCAGGGCAACACAGACGAGCGTGGGAGCCGCGAGTACAACCTGGCCCTGGGGCAGCGCCGGGCCGACGCGGTGAAACAGATGATGACCCTGCTCGGCGCGCCGTCAGCCCAGATCGAGACGGTCAGCTTCGGTGAAGAGAAGCCGCGAGCGCAAGGCAACAACGAGCAGGCGTATGCCGAGAACCGGCGTGCCGACATTGTCTACGACGGCGAGTAGGCGCTCTCCGGCTGGATAGGCCGCGGCCGTTCCGATGCGAAGGTTCAGCTCGTACGTTCTTGTCCTGGTAGGTGCGCTTGCAGCCGCAAGCGCATCAGCCGCGCTGTTTGGCGACGACGTGGCACGCCAGGGCGTCGCGGACGAGCGAAAGCGGATCGACGGTTTGAGCGCGCGTTATGACGAGCTTGCCGCCCGCTTTGCGAAACTCGAAGATGCCGTCAAGGCGAATGCCGCCTCGTCGACTCAGCCTGTGCTCGAGCTTTCGAATCAGATGCAGACCTTGCGTGACGACCTGCGGAGCGTCCGCGGCCAGCTCGAAGTCCTGTCGAACACGATCGAAGCGAACGCGAAACGCCAGCGCGACATGTACGTTGATCTCGACACGCGCATGCGGCGTTTGGAGCAGGCTGCACAGCCGGCGCCCGCCAACGCACCTCCACCGCCGGGCGCGGCCGCGCCTACCGACGGTGGGGCATCCCCATCGGCCCCGGCAGCAGCCCCTTCTCAAGCGGCGTCCGCCTCGAATGGATCGCCGACGACCCCCGAGGAGGCGCGCGTGTACGAAGCCGCTCAGACACATCGCCGGACCGGCAACTATCCGGCAGCGATCACGGCCTTCCAGGGCTTCATAGCGCAGTTCCCCCGTAGCTCGCTGGCACCCCGTGCCCAGGTACTGGATTGGGGACTCGTACTACAACCTGCGCAATTTCAAAGACGCGATCGGAGCCCAGCAGAAGCTCATTTCGAGCTATCCCGACAGCCCGTCCGTGCCCGATGCGATGCTCAACATCGCGAGCTCGCAGATCGAGCTCGGGCAAACGGGCGCGGCGAGGAAGACCATGGATGGGCTGGTGGCGCGGTTTCCCGCGTCCGAGGCAGCGGAGAAGGCGAAACGCCGGCTCGCTTCACTGCGGTAGACGGGGCTGACGCTCGCCTTCGGGTCGGGCCTCGTCATCTCTACGGAACAGAAGGAACCCGACCGCTCCGCTCCCATGGTTTCCCTCCGTAACCTCCTTTTCTTTGACTGCGTCCCGGAGCGTAGCCTCGACGTGGTGGCGGCGCGCAGGTCGTGAGCGTGCCCGGCGACACCGTATTGGCGGCATCCGCGCCGGCGCTCGCGGACTGGAAGCTCCGTGTCACGGAGATCTTCTATTCGCTCCAGGGCGAGACGAGTCGCGTCGGGCTGCCGACCGTCTTCATCCGCCTCACCGGCTGTCCCTTGCGCTGCCTGTACTGCGACACCGCCTATGCGTTCCACGGTGGCGACACGCGCACGATCCAGGATGTCATCGATGAAGCCGCGACTTACGCCACGCCTTATGTGACGGTCACGGGTGGCGAGCCGCTGGCGCAGAAGAACTGTCTCGCGCTCCTCAGTTCTCTCGCCGGCGCCGGCTACAGTGTGTCACTCGAGACGAGTGGCGCGCTGGACATCTCTCTCGTGGACGGCAGGGTTTCCCGGATTCTCGACATCAAGACCCCAGGCTCGGGCGAAGTCGACCGCAATCGATGGGACAATCTGCGGTATCTCAACACCCGCGACGAGATAAAGTTCGTGCTGTGCGATGAACGCGATTATCTGTGGGCGCGTGATGTGCTCGAAGACGGCGCGCTGTACAACCTCTGTCCCGTGCTCTTCTCACCCGTGCATGGCGCTCTCGATCCGACGAAGCTTGCCGAATGGATTCTGCGTGACCGGCTGCAGGTGCGCATGCAGATTCAGCTGCACAAGTATCTCTGGGGCGACGAACCGGGGCGGTGACGAGAGGCACGCGTCCGCTTCAAGAGTGCGAGTGTTTCTGCTCCCATGCGAGGGGCGTCGCATAACACCCCGGGCGTGAGCGCCAGCGCGAGTCATGACTACCCAAAATGCAGTCGTTCTTCTTTCGGGCGGACTCGATTCCGCTACGACGCTCGCGATCGCGTGCAGCGAAGGCTATTCGTGCTACTGTCTGTCGATCGACTATGGGCAGCGCCATCGCGCGGAGATCGATGCTGCGCGCCGCATTGCCCGATTGCTGCGTGCCGCCGAGCACCACGTCGTCGATCTGGATCTCACGGCATTCGGCGGGTCCGCGCTCACGGACAAGTCGATCGACGTGCCGACTGGAGGGCTTACACCCGGCATTCCCCGCACGTACGTGCCGGCGCGCAACACGATTTTTCTTTCGCTCGCGCTTGCGTATGCCGAAGTGCGCAACGCCGCCGACATTTTCTTTGGGGCGAATGCGGTGGACTATTCAGGCTACCCCGATTGTCGTCCCGAGTACATGCGCGCGTTCGAATCGCTGGCGAACCTCGCGACGAAAGCGGCCATCGAAGGCCGCAATCTGAAGCTCCACACCCCGATCATCACGCTCAGTAAGGCGGAGATCATTCTGCGTGGCATCACGCTCGGCGTCGATTACGCGCTCACGGTGTCGTGTTACCAGGCCGCTGACGATGGCCTCGCTTGTGGTGTCTGCGATTCCTGCCGCATCCGACGCGCGGGGTTCGAAGCGGCCGGGCTGCCCGATCCGACCCGCTATGTGACCATTGCGACCAGCGGCGACGGGAGGCCTTAAAATATCCTTCATGGAATTCACGGTTCACCATCAGTTACTGCTGACGGTTTTCGCGATTGCGCTCGCACTGGGTGCCGTAGGCCAGAAAACGCGCTTCTGCACGATGGGCGCCGTATCGGACTGGCTGAACATGGGGGACACCGGCCGCATGCGATCCTGGGTATTCGCTATGGCCGTCGCGCTCGCCGGTGTCACCTTGCTCGAAGCGAGTGGAAAGCTGGACTTGGGCACGAATACATTCCCGCCGTATCGGACCGCAAACTTCGCGTGGCTGCGCTACCTGATCGGCGGGCTCATGTTCGGTGTCGGCATGACGCTGGGCAGCGGCTGCGGTAACCGCACTCTCGTCCGCATAGGCGGGGGTAATGTCAAATCGATCGTTGTCCTCGCCGTCGCCGCGGTGTGCGCCTACCTGATGATGTGGACGCCTGTGTTCGAGAAGGCGTTCGTGCCGTGGATTCAGGCAACCTCCATCGACCTTGCGCGTTATGGAATGCCGACGCAGGAGGTCGGCTCGATCCTCGCCGGCATGTTCGGGCTCGTGCCTTCGCGTTCCCTGAATCTCACGCTCTCCTGCGTCGTTGCGGTTGCGATGCTTGCATGGGTATTCAGGTCGTCGGAATTCAGGCGCAGCTTCGATAACGTGCTGGGCGGTGCCGTCGTCGGCATCGCGGTCACCGCCGGTTGGTATCTCACCGGCGGGCCAGTGGGTCAGGCGTGGAAGGAGTACGCCGAAATGGCCACCGTGATTCCCAGTCGCGTGCAAACGCAGTCGTTCACGTTCATCGCGCCGATGGGAGACACGCTGCATTATCTGATGGATCCGACGAATTTTTCGCTCATCAATTTTGGCGTCGTCGCGCTTGCGGGCGTGATCCTGGGTGGATTTTTGTACGCCATCGCGACCAGGAGCTTTCGTTACGAGCGCTTCTTCACGTTCACGGACTTTGCCAGTCACGTGCTGGGCGGTGCGCTGATGGGCACCGGCGGCGTCCTTGCGATGGGCTGCACCATCGGCCAGGCAGTCACCGGCGTTTCGACATTGGCAATGGGTTCGATTCTGGTCTTCTTTGCGATCGTGATCGGCGCCGCGGCAACGATGAAGTATCAGGTACTGGCGCCTTACGGAAGCTTAAGGTCGCTCCTGCGATGTTAAGCCTTGGCGGCGCCACGAGCCGGTAAACGAACGGAGGAACACCGATGGTTTTCCTCCGTTACCTCCTTTCCTTCGGCTCGCGGGCGTCTCGCTTTGCATTCTCAGTCACGAGAAGCGTTACCACCGCAGCAGCAAGTTGACCCGAGTTTCCGCGCAACGGTAAAATCCGGCGCTTTTCCGGGCGGTTAGCTCAGTCGGTAGAGCAGCGGACTTTTAATCCGTTGGTCGCGAGTTCGAATCTCGCACCGCCTACCAATCAAATCAAGGGGTTGGCTTAACCGCCAGCCCCTTGTTCTTTCCGGCGTAGGGAAAACGTAGAAGCCGGGATTACGTTGCCACCTCTTCCGTTCTCGATTCGAGACGCCGCGACCGCCAGATGCTCGGTTGCATACTTCGCGTAACGATCCACCATTACGCGCGATTTCCAGCCGCCCAGGTCCTTCAGCTCATCGCAAGACGTTCCCGCCTGGCGATGCCACGACGCCCATGTATGCCTGAGGTCGTGGAACCGGAAATCACTGATTCCTGCTCTACGTAATGCCGAATGCCATGCGCTATTGGTCAGTTCCCACGCGATCGGCTCGCCCAAATAGGTGAAGCAGAAACGCTTGTGCTTGCCAACCTGCGCTCCCAATACCGCGACAGCATCTGCATTCAACGGAACGCCTCTCGGCGTGCCATTCTTGGTCCGGTCCAGCCACGCCGTCTTACGCTCAAGATCGACGCGCTGCCATTCCAAGCCGGTTATCTCACGCGCACGACAGCCAGTAGCCAAAGCGAACCGCACGATCGCCGCAAGGTGAGGCGAGCACGCTCCAATGAGCTTTCCCGCTTCCTCCCGCGTTAACCAGCGATCCCGTTCCACTTCGCCGTGCAAGAGCCGAATCTTCGGAAACGTATCGATCCATTGCCACTCATCGCGCGCCATGCGAAACAGGCAGCGAATGAGCGCGAGGTAACGATTGACGGTCGCCGCTTTGTTGCCCTTCTTCAGCTCGCCCTGGACGACCGACCAGATTGCATCGCCGGTGATTTCGTCCAACATCAGCGAGCCGAAGTAAGGATCAAGCTTGCGACATATCCGCCTTACGTCTCCGATACTCCTTAGATTCGACTTTACTGTGAGATACCGGACAACGGCTTCCTGCCACGAGCGCCGAGGCCGAATCCCGAGATGCTGCGCCCTGAACGCTTCCAGCTTCAGCTTTGCGACGAGGGCTTCGGCAGTCTTTCGGTGTTCAGTCTTAGAGCTTTGGCATACTCGCGCGCCGTTGGGTAAGACAACGTCGATCCACCAGAAACGAGAGTCCTTTCTCCGGTAGATTCCGGTTTCACGGGCCATTCCTGCTCCTTTCCGGCCCGCCCTCGCTGCTTATACTCGTCAAGCCAAGCGTCCAAGTCAACGATGTCGTACACGATTCGCTTCCGAAACTTGACCGAGGGAACGTGCAGCTCGGTGAGCAGCGTAACGCCGATCCCGAGGTAAGCTGCGGCCTGTTCCTTTGTGAGGCAGCGCGCATGAGGCAGGGGCAGTCCGGACTCGTCTTCCATGCAACGATTGTCGCGACTGCCGAGCGTGGATGCTGCGTTCAACCCCTGTGCCGGAGACGGGGGTTGGGCGGTAAATGGCCTGCACAGCCCTCCCAGGATCCGCGCACCGCCGCGTAACCGTTTGCGCCTGGCGCGGAGAAGTTGCGAAGGCCGTCCGGAACAGGTAGGGTGTTTCCATGAGCTCAAATCTCTACGACGAAATCGCAAAGCTTGATGCGGCGACTCGCCTGCAACTCGCTCAGGACATACTCGACAGTGTCGCCAGCGAAGCGTTTTCGTCCCCCGTCACGGACGAGCAACGAGCCGAGCTACGGGCGCGTCTGGCCCATCATCGGGAACATCCCGAAGAAGAAACGGTTTCTCTCACCGACATCAAGGCGAAGCTGGGCTTGTCGTAGTGCCATACTCGGTTCGCTACAAGCGAGCGGCGGCCGCTGAGGTCGAGGCTGCAATTGGCTGGTACTGCCGACCCGAAATCGACCAGGCGCCCTCTTTCATCAAGGAACTCGAAAGAACCGAGGCACATCTTCGGACGCTGCCCGCGCTCTATCAGCAGGTGGAAGGCGAGATTCGCAGAGCCGTGCTGCGTCGCTTTCCCTATTCGCTGTTTTTTGTGATCGAGCGGAACGAAGTCATCGTCCTTGCATGCATGCACCAGCACCAAAGGCCTCGCACGCGCGACGAAATCACCAAGTCATGACGGTGAGCGAAGTTCTGCGCGTCGAACAATTGGCCACGTGAGCTGACGGCCGACCGTGAGATTGCAGGAATCCCGCAATCCTGACTCAGCATAAGCGACATCACATCCCGCGTTCGTTTTGCCAGCTTCCTCCTTTCCGTTGTTGCCCCAGTTCTGCTGCCCTTCGCTGCCACTGCTGGTGTGTGTTGCCTGTCCGGTTAGTGTTTCTGTCCGTCCCGAACGCTCGGCGTATCGGGATCTACGAGGGACTCGGGACACCACTCCCGATTCGTGCAGAGTCGTCTGTTGCTTGCCACGGCTGCACCCGTTCTTGGCGTCGATGATGCTTTGGATCCGGATTCATCGAGATGAGCCATTGACCCAAGGCTCGGAGGTGCGCGCGTTGCGCGCGGGTCAGACGAAGCCCGTTCGGGAACGGGGCAGACGGACGAACCGCATTGCGCGGTTGTTGCGGTGTGATGCGCCAGGAAGCCCATCACTGAGGAGTGTCACTGCGCCAGCGACCGGTAAGTCCTTGATGGCTGGGTCATCGTACGCCGCGTCACTACCGGCTGGCGCCGTGGTAGTGACACAGCGATTGGCGCAGACGAATTGCCGCAGGACGCGGCCGAACGTTGGCGCAGAGATCGCGCCGGCTGAGGAATCCGTGAGACACCGGATGCGTCTGCTCTGATGCCTTTTGCATGAACGCACAGTTGGCGCACCCAGCGGTCAGTAGGAGCACGTGTACAGACTGAGAACGGGGGGGAAACCCGTTCGAGATTGACGCGTGAGAAACGCAAGTTGCTATCGCTGGTGCGATAGACGCACTGCGGAAGGGACGAGAACTACTGCGTCGTGCGCACGAGTATGTGGCGACCTTGTGGCCGCTGCTTACGACTACCTCCGGCCTCGCGGCCACCGGCTCTCGGGAGATCTGACCGGTTTCAGGCGCTCTTGCGAGCAAAGGCGATGCGTAACGGGCATCAGGCGGGCTGACACAGCCAGCGAAATTCAAATCAGTTCGGGCAAGTCCAGTGACTCCTTCCGTGGATCACCCATGCGGCGACGCCGACCGAGACGGCTTCTCAAACGATTTCGTCTCGCGTTGCCGGATTGACTGTCGCAGCGCGGTGAAGTTCCCCGGCTGATCGTTGACGCTCGCCGAGCCGTTAGCACTGCTAATGGGCCGAGCTTCGTTGCGCGCGACGCGGTGAATCTTCATAAACTTGTGCCATGTTGTCACCTGTGACAACCTGAGACTCAAAGAGAATCAATGACAAGAACAAGAACGGCTCGCCATCAAGACACCCACGAAATTGATCTGATCAATGATCGAATCAAGCGATTGAAGGAGATGCTGCGATGAAAGGCGAATCGTTTGAAGTGATCCGGGAAGCGGCAACGTGTACCGGGATGTCGGGAGGGATAACTCCGACCTGAGACAGTTCAAGGGGATCCTGGCGACCGAGATCATCAAGGCACTCGATCAGTTAAGGTGCGCAAGCTCGAAGCTGCAATTTGAACGGGTAGGGCAGGGAAGAGAAAATGAATAAGAATAAGAAGAATATCGCGTTCATCTCGGCGAACATCGTGCCGGGTCACCGCGCGCACGTCCTGCGGACTAGCTAGCCGACCGCAGGCGCCACCGAAGCGGCTTCACGGATGGAGCTTCAGGGAAAGTTCTTTCTGCACTTCCGCAGGTAACGGTATGCGTGCAGCGCGCGCGTCGGTAGAAGCCTCGTCGACTTCGTATCGCTCGCCCATCACGATCTGGAACCATCGCTCGCGATCCTGCACTACGCGGAACATCTTTTCGTCCTGCGTCGCGGCGATGTACGGCAGATACAGGTTTATGGATTGCCGCACTCGTTCGGCCAGACAGCCGATGCGATCGACCCGGCCGGAGCGCTGCTCCAGCGTCGAGGGGTTCCAGCACAGATCGTGATGGATCACATAGCGACAGTGCAGATGAAGATCGACGCCCTCCGCGAGTACGCTGCTCGCGATCAATATCTCGGGAAAGAGGGGTGTGTTGAAGGTGAGCAGCAACGTGCGTCGCGTTGCATCTCTCACGTCGCCATTCGCGAGCCTGACGTTGGGAAGAAGAATGGCCGTCTTGTCAGAGGCGTCGCTTTCCGCTACATCAAACGCCGCCCGTACTTCTCTACCGAAATGTGTGCCGGTCTGGACAGTGAGTAGTGCTTCGAGAAACTCTATGCGCTCCTCAGGGATGCAGCGTTCCGTCAAGAAACGGCAAAAGCCTTCGATTCGTTGCCGAAGCGACTCTCCGCCCTGGCGTTCTTCAAGTGCTGCGACCATACCCGCGGCGTGGTCTGATCCCTCGAGGGGAAAGTAGCGCACGAGAAAGGAGGGTGTGCGGATAAAGCGGCGCACAACCTCTACGATCTGCTCATGCTTGCTCCGCGGGTAAAGCGAATGGGCTGCACGATGGTTTCCAGAGACGTCGATATTGCAGACCGGAGCTTTTCGTCCTTGAAGAACTGCTCACCCAGATCGTTCAGGATGCGCTCCACTTCCTGGGCTGAGCGACCCGGAAGCTTTGTCATGCCGAGCGCCAGTACCTCCTGGTGAAGGCGGGCAGAGATGTGCTGGCGCAACGCCCGTCCGGTCGCGCGGTAATGGCAAAAGATCAGGACTTTCTCCCCGGCCTTCCACAGGGCGATCGCTCGCTCGGTCGTGGCCTGAACTTTCGGGTGAGCGGAGCGCGCGTCACGCTTATCCCGGGGCAGCGCACTGTCGAGATGGGCCAGATACCACTGCAGTTCGGGAGATGGGACCGGTTCATTCGCATCTGCGTCATCATCGACGCTCAATTTGCCGGATCTCGTTTCCAGGTAGGCCTCGAACGAAGAGGACAGGCCGTCCGCGAACAACGCCCGCCCCTTGGTCGACGAGGCAAGCAAACCTTGAGCTCGCCCGGCGAGAAGAAATGGGAGAAGCGTTTGCGGGGTGATCTCCAGCCCTGACGTGGTGGCCTCGTCCGAAATGATGGACGCTCCGGTTCGAACTTTGCGCCGCGGCACGTCGCTCGCATTCGACATGGTCGCCGGCCGCACATGGCGCAGCACCCAGGGTCCTAGTGCGAGCTCGGCTTTCTTCATCGCTTCACGGGTGTAGTGCACGTGCTGTACGAGCTGAGCGACGATACTTTCGCCCTGCGTCGCTTTGGCCGATTCCCACCATTGATCGATCTCCGACGCGGTCGGTGCATCAGTGCCGATATGCTCCGGCGTCAGTCGCCCCCAGGCACGGTCCAGGCGCAAGGCCGCGCCCTGAGCGTCGTCCAGCGTGCGCGCCAGCGCCGAAAGCTCCTCCTTGAATTGCTTGCGCGTGATCGACGGGCGCCTTGCGCTGTTCCAGTCGATGCCCTCGAACCGCTCGAGCACCCGGATTAGTTCGGCATGTCCCAATTGAAATGGCGTGGCCGTTAGGAAGAGCATGCGGTCGAACTTGCCGGCGAGAGGACCGCCTGACCCAAAGAGGCCCGATTCGGCTGCGGATTCTTCGGTGACGAAGAGCGAAGCCAGTTTCGTCTTCGGATTCTTGACGTGATGCGCTTCGTCGAGGACGAGAAGTGGCGAGCGGAACTTGGCGCGCCGCAGCGCGTGTTGCCAGACAAGCTCCATTTCACGGCCGAGCGCGTCGCGAACGGCTTTGAGGCGTTCCTGAAGCTTGGCTGAATCGCGCAGGGGCACGTTGCGCAATGCCTCGACGATCGACTCGAAGTGTCTGCCTTGCATTTCTTCGAGCGCGCTCGCCAGCGGTGCAGGGACTGGATCGTCGGGCACGTCTACCCGCAGCCGGGAATCGGCGCGATGGATCGCCTTGAACCAGCCGTCGTACGGCCTCTCGAGTAGATCTGAGAGCAGGCCGGGCGAGCGGTTCTCAACCCACTCGAGGCGGAGGATGCGACCGGCGAAGCGACCGAACGTTTGACGCTGCTCAGCAAGTGACGATCGGCCCTTGAATGCGCGCTTCACCACGGCAAGTTTCGCGAAGCCGTCCCCAAGAGCGCGATGCAGAGCGCCATGCGTCAGGAAGATGACGTGCGCGCGCCGGTCGGAAGGATCGTCGAGAAGGCGCAGGAAAGCAACGCCGGACTCTGCCGTTTTCGCACGGAACCGCTCGCGCAGCGCGGGGGCTAGGCAATTCTCGCGAAATACGTTCCAGTCCTTCGGCCATTTGTAACGCAGGCTGGGCGGCGTCATGACGACTATTGGGCCTGCGTCCTCACGCTCGATCAGAATCGACGCTGCAACGGCGAGCGCGACGAAGGTCTTGCCCATGCCGACTTCGTCAGCCAGGATCACCCCGGGCTGTCGGACGAGCCGATGCAGGACCTCTGCGGCTGCCCGGGCTTGGCGTTCCGCGTCGTCAGCTGAGATTCGCGGATTCTTCAGATGAATGCAGGCTTCGGCGAATCGCGCGAAACTCATCGTCGGGCCTCATCAAACGACGCGTTCGCGTAGCGGTCGAGGTCGGTAACGGCCGCCGTTTGCGCCGCACGCTGCGCAAGCTCGTCGATGGCGCTCTTGAGGCACTCCGAAACCACAGCTTGAGGCAGACCGTCTGCCAGAACCCGCTCGGGGCGTACCCGATGCAACGCAAGGGCGATCTCCGCAAGGCAGAACTTCGCTTCTCCCGGGAAGCTCGACTCGCGAACGTATCCGTCTGCCAGGGCCAAAGGGCCCACCGGTCCGGACAGGCGCCATTCAAACGCCTCGCGAGAAGAAGCGGGCAGCTCGAGCCGGTCACGTAGCCGTTCCAGAGCTGCTGCCAGGCGCTTCGTCCTACGAAGAAGAAACGAGCGGGAATCGAAGCGCTTTAGCGGATCGAGGGAGGGGTCACCCTTCTCCTTCTTCTTGGCCTTGCGTTTTGCAAGCGCGTCCGCAACTGCTTGGGGGATAGGTCGCGTTGACGCGAGGATCTCCAGCAACTCCTCGAGAGTCAATGAGCGCAGTGCTTCGGGAGGGGGTAGAGCTGCGGGATTCGAGACGTTGACCGGCCAGTTAGCGATGGCCGTCCCCTTTCCGTGGGTCCACGTGACTTCCAGGACAAAAGGAACCGCCGATTCTTCCCAGGCGATGACATGCTCACCCGAACCAGTCCCGCGCATAGATGAAACCAGCTCGCGACCATCGGATGTCAGGATCGTCCATTTTTCCGGCAGAGGATCGCGCAAGGTTATCGCCAGGGAAGGGTGAGGGCCCGGCATGAAAGCAGCCTCCTCGAACGCCGCCGGCAATGGAATGGTCAGTTCCCCGCCTTCTTCCTCTTCCCCCTGAGGATCCCAGATGAGCTGGCCGGAGCTGACGTCGAGATCCTCGCCGATCTCGGGCCAGATAGCATCCAGCACCTTGGCCTCCGGATCCGAGGCGCGCACGCGATAAGCCAGGTTGGCTTCGAAGTTGCGGCTGCCATTGGCCCCCAGGCCCGCTCGCGTGAAGTTACTGGACCCGGCGAGCACGAGGCTCCAGTCCTCGTTCGCGAAGTAAATCATTTTTGCGTGAAGATCGCGCAGCTCGCCGGACTGTTCCGGAAGGACGCGGCGAACCGTCACGTCTGCGTGGACGGCGGCGTGTTGAATCATTTGCAGCGACGCGAATACGCGAGTCCGTCCATCTGGCTGTCCTTCCGCTCGCACGTCGAAGAACACTTTGCGCGGCCGCCTTTTAGCAAGTGCCGACAGCAGGGCAGTCGCGGCCTGTGTTCCATCGCGATCGAAGAACGGGGAGACAACGTAAGCGGTTCGGGGAGGCGAAGCGGAAGGCCACGCATCGACAACCTGCGGAAGGATTGAACGTCCTGGCCCACCAAGGACAAGCAAAGGGTGCCGCGATCTGGCTTCGCCTTCAGGCCACCGGGCGATGAGTGCGCGAACTGCCTGCAGCGCTCCCTGCGCCCTGCGCTTGGGCCCATTGGGGGCGTCGGTGCCTATGGAAAAATCGACCAGTTCACCAACAAAGGCCAGGACGCGTATTACCGCTTGCCGGTCGCCGCCCTCGCTGCGCCGGAGATCAATCGCGCCGAAGACCTCGAGGTTCTTTCGGTAGCCGGGCTCCGTTAGATTGCCGGACCCCACAATTACTCTCACATGATTTGCCCATGCCAGCAGCGAAACCTTGGCGTGCTGGATGGCGCCGGGGACCAATACGCCGAGCACATCCCACCGCAGGCTTTCCTTGTCGCGCGCGTGCTGGCGATCGGCGAGCACGGCGACCCGCGCGGCAGCCAGTTTCTCTTCTCTCTCGACCATGTAGCACACCGCGTCGCTTTCCGCCGGGTGCGAGTCCATACCAAGAAAACGGCCAAGGCACTCGGTTTCGAAGAAAGTCGCGTCGAACGTGAAGGTCGTGGCGATGCACGCCTTGGGTTCCCCGGCCCCTTCCGGAACTTCCCAGAGCCCGAGCGCTTTAGCGAATGCTCGATCGGTTGATTTACGTCGGCTCATGCATCGCAGCATTCAAGTCTTGCAGGAACGAACGCACCGTAAAGATCCGGTAGGGCCGGTTCCAGTCCTGCGCGCCTCGTGGGCGGTCGATCACGCGGTAGGGGACTCTCACCATGGTCGCACCATCGGGCGACCGTTCGAACCATGATCTTTTGCCCTCGGGCGGCTTGGCCGCCTGGACCTCGGCATGGCGGTTCAGCACCGCCTCGAACAATGAGTCTGCATCCCGTACCTGGTCGAAACCCTTTGAAAGCTGCGCGAAGAGCTGTTGCACATTCAGAGGCGCAATAGACAATGCTTCTTCGGCCTCGCGCAGCTGCATGGAAAGGTCGTGCGCGAGGTGACGAGCTCGCGGCTCTTGGGCGAACGTTTGCTTGGTGATCGGACGAGCTTGCGAGTGCGTGGACTGGTAGCGGATCCAGTTGAACGCTTCCTCAAGCACCGCGCAAGCGCGCTCGTACGCGGAAATCGTCTTCAGCAGGGGGGATAGAACCTTATCCGCCTTCGGCAGCAAGACGCTCCGCGTGATCTCGGCCTCCGAGGCTCGCTCGATGTCACGTGCATCCTGCAGCAGGTTGAAAACTTCACCCCGGGGTGCCGCTTCGGCGTCGTCGAGCGCACGGCTAATGAAGGCTGCTTCATTCTTACCGGTGTCAGCGGGCGCAAGATGCTGAGCCAGGAGCGACCAGCCCTGCCAGCCCGCCACGCGTTTCGAGTAGCCTTGTCGTAGTCCGTCGTCCACGGCCCATCGAAGCATCTGACGCATCGATTTGCCCGGCCCGTTGCCGGCCGCGCTTCCGACAAAACCGTCCAGCCGCTGCTCCCCCTGCCAGATTTTCAGGAGCTCATATCCCTTATCGGCGAGCCGTAGATCGTCATCAACGATGCCGAGGTGTCGGGCAAGCGGCTTGTAGACGCCATGGAACCCGAAGACCGTGGGAGTCCGCAGATAATTCCTGGCGCACATGGCTTCCCCGCTGTCGCGCACCTCCTGCGCCTTCTGTGTACCCGGGGTTCGCACAGTAGCCTCCCGCTTGCCGGCGCGAACGAAGGCTTCCACAACCAGCCATTCGAAAACGAGATAAGCCGGCGTGATGTTGTCTGCCGCGAACTGGTCCTCAACCCCCTCGCACACTGCTGCGGATACCGCGATCGCAGTGAGGAAACGCGGCCGCGACATGCGCGCTCTGAGCCCTGGAAGAGTCTGGTTAGCCAGATGATCGGCTATCAGCGCGAGACCGAGCGGATCGAGCGCACCCTCCCCGCTGATGAGCGGATCAGGTAGGCTCAAAAATGGAAGTGAAATACCCAGGACGAATTCCTATTCGAGACACGGGACGTTCCCGTTGACTCTCGTTTGTTCTATTCTGCCTCCACGCAATGCTAAGGCTGCACAGCTCTCGTCGCAATGCGGCGGGCCCGGATCAACAATAAGCGCCTTCGTCCGGCTGCGTGGCTGCCGCTGCTCATTCCGGCGACACTCGTGAAAGCGCTGACGAAGAAGGCGACGATGGCCACTGCTGACAGTGCATTCGAACAGGCTGTCTCGACCGCCCGCCAAACATGCCCTTCGTAGCTGGCATCGACGGAGCCAAAGCAGCCTGGTTCATGATCTGGCGAGATGCCGAAGGCAAGATCTCGTCCGCGTGTGCACGCACGCCGGCGGAGCTGTGCCAGGCGCTTGCGTTGGCGGATGTAATTGCCGTCGACGTACCGATCGGGTTAACCGAGAATGGCCCGAGGCAATGCGACTGCGAAGCGCGCAAGCTCTTGAGCGCGCCACGCGCATCAAGCGTGTTCCCTGCGCCAATACGGTCTGTGTTGACTGCAGGCACGCGCGAAAGGGCGTCACTCGCGCAAAGGAAGATTGATGGTCGCGGGATCAGTGCGCAGGGCTGGGGAATTGTTCCGAAGATTTGCGAGTGGGACGCCTATCTGCGCGCCCACCGGCAGATCGCAAAGCGAATCTTCGAAGTGCATCCAGAGGTCAGCTTCTGGGCGCTCAACGCATTCCGACCGATGCAGTACGGCAAAAAATCCGCTGACGGTCGGCGCGAGCGGCGTGAACTGTTAGTACGCGAATTTGGAACGAACGCACTCGACGAGACGCGTTCACGTCATACACGTCGCGAAGTGACGGAAGACGATTTGCACGATGCTTTTGTTGCTCTCTGGACAGCGCATCGCATTCACGCCGGCCTGGCGAAGCGTCTTCCCGAATCTTCGGCGCACGATTCCGAGGGACTGCCGATGGCAATCTGGTATTGAGAGGAACAACGTGGGGAATTCGTGACATTCTGAGCGACCCTTGGCGTTCATCGGCGGGCGCAAGTGATTGAGGGCGGGGCATTTTCAGTTTTCAAAAGCTGGGCTTTTCAACTCATGATGATGTTGAAGGGCTCGGCCATACGCACGCCCGCCCGCCGGGCGCAGCGCCAAGGATCGACGCCGAAGGCCAAGACGCCGAATGGCGGCCCGATTAACGAGAGCCTGGCGCGCATCACCGATGCGCTAGCCCCGAACTTCAAAGACTTAGGCCTAAGTAGTTTGCCAAGGCTGCCGCCGTACTTGGCCGACTAGACGCAGCAGAGTACGCTTCGATCCCATGAAGAAGGTGGGGGATTCCTTTGAGCTCAGCGCGACCGACCTGGTCGGTTATCTGAACTGCCGTCACCTCGCGCGCCTGGACCGCGCGGTGGCCGAAGGCGACTTTGCCGAAGCCGAAGGTCTGGGATCCCCTCCTGCAAATCCTGTGGGAACGCGGTGCGGCCCATGAGCAGAGCTATGTCGAGCACCTGACGGAAGCGGGTCTGGACGTCGTCCGCATTGACGGCGTCGACGTGACGAATGAGGCTGTGCCGGAGACGCTCGCCGCCATGCGGCGCGGTGTTCCAGTCATCGCCCAGGCGGCCTTGTCGCACCAAGGCTGGAGCGGACGCGCCGATATCCTGCGTCGCGTCGAGGTGCCGAGCGCGCTGGGCGGTTGGTCTTATGAGGCGATCGACACCAAGCTCGCCCGCGAAACGAAGGCCGGGACGATCCTCCAGCTTTGCCTCTATTCCGACCTGCTGACCGAAGCGCAGGCGTCTGCCGCCGGAGTACATGTATGTCGTCGCGCCCTGGTCGGACTTTGAGCCGCAGCAGTATCGCTTTGCCGACTACGCCGCCTATTTCCGGAAGGTGAAGCGGGCCTTGCTGACGGCCATGATCGGAGCCGGCGACAGACGACACCTATCCCGAGCCGAACGAGCATTGCGATATCTGCCGCTGGCGGGAGGCTTGCGACAAGCGCCGCCGCGACGACGATCATCTCTGCCTCGTCGCCGGTATCTCCAAGATTCAGATCAACGAGCTGAAGGCGCACGGCATCGCGACGGTGCAAGGCTTGGCCGGCATGCCGTTGCCGCTGGACTGGAAGCCCGATCGCGGCTCGGCCGACTCCTACGCCCGCATCCGCGAGCAGGCGCGGATCCAGGTCGAGGCGCGCGCGGCAGGCGTCAGCAAGTTCGAGCTGCTGCCGGTCGAAGCCGGCTTCGGGCTGACCCGCCTTCCCGAACCGTCCGACGGCGACATCTTTCTCGACCTCGAAGGCGATCCCTTCGTCGGCGAGCACGGCCTCGAATATCTGTTCGGCTACGTCTTCAACGACGCGCACGGCGCGTCTCGTCTACGAGGGCGACTGGGCCTTCACGCGCGCCGACGAGAAGCGCGCCTTCGAGACATTCGTCGATTTCGTCATGGCGCGCTGGGCGCAATTTCCCGGCCTGCACATCTACCACTACGCGCCATACGAGCCGGCGGCGCTGAAGCGTCTGATGGGCCGCTACGCGACGCGCGAGGAAGAGATCGACCGCATGCTTCGCGCCGGGCTCTTCGTCGATCTGTATCAGGTCGTGCGCCACGGCCTCCGCGCGAGCGTCGAAAGCTACTCGATCAAGCGGCTGGAGCCGTTCTACGGCATTCGAGCGCGCGACGCCGCTCGCCGATGCGAATGTCGCGCTCGCCAATCTCCAGGCCAATCTCGAACTGGGCGATGCTCCGTCGATCTCCGACGAGACCAAGGCCACCGTGCGCGCCTACAACGAGGATGACTGCCGCTCCGCCGCGGCCTTGCGCGACTGGCTCGAAACGCTGCGCGCCAAGCTGATCGCTGACGGCGCCGATGTGCCGCGCCCGCAGCCGGGCGACGGCGCGCCGAACGAGAAGATCACCGACTGGCTGATCAAGATCAACGCGCTGATCGAAAGACTGACGGCCGACGTTCCGGCCGATCCCGCAGAGCGGAACGCAGGAGCAGCAGGCCCGCTGGATCTTGGCCAACATCCTCGACTGGCACCGCCGGGAAGAGAAGGCGGTCTGGTGGGAGTATTTCCGGCTGGCCGATCTCTCGGCCGAGGATTTGCTCGATGAACGCGCCGGACTCTCCGGCCTCGACTTTGTCGGCGCGGTCGGCGGCACCGCAAAGGCGCCGATCCACCGCTACCGCTTTCCGCCGCAGGAGACCGAGCTTCGCGGCGGCGAGGAGCTCCGCAATGTCGGCGGCGCCAAGCTCGGCACGGTCGAGGCGATCTCGTTCGACGGACAGCACCGTCGACATCAAGAAGCGCCAGGACACCGCCGGCCTCCATCCGGAGGCGGTGTTCGCGCACAAGCTATGTCGGCGGCGCAGGTGATGGCCGACGCGCTGGTGCGGATCGGCGAGTATGTCGCCGACCACGGCCTGCGCGGCGACGGGCCTTATCAGGCGGCGCGCGATCTGCTGCTGAGAGAGCGCCCGCGCGTCGGCGGAGCAGCCGCTGCATCGCGCGGGAGAGACGACGGTCGAGGCAGCCGTTCGGCTCTGCGCGCATCTGGCGGGCGGCATTCTGCCGATCCAGGGACCGCCCGGCGCCGGCAAGACCTACACCGGCGCGCACATGATCTGCGAGCTGGTGCGCCGCGGCAAGACGGTCGGCATCACGGCCAACAGCCACAAGGTCATTCGCAACCTGATCGACGCGGTCATCAAGGCGGCCGACGAACTGGGCGTCGACCTGCAATGCTGCCAGAAGGCCGACGAGGTCGAAGACCCGCAGCACCGCCTCTCCTTCGCCAAGAACAATGAGGATCTGTTCGCCGCGCTGCAGGGCGGCGCATCGGTCGGCGGCGGCACGGCCTGGCTGTGGTCGCGGCCGGACGCCTTCGAGACGGTCGACGTGCTGTTCGTCGACGAGGCCGCGCAGATGTCGCTCGCCAATGTGCTCGCGGTGTCGCAGGCGGCGAAGACGGTGGTGCTGATCGGCGATCCGCAGCAGCTCGATCAGCCGACGCAGGGCAGCCATCCGGACGGCACCGATGTCTCGGCGCTCGACCACATTCTCGGCGGCGAGCAGACCATCCCTGCGGACAAGGGGCTGTTCCTCGAAGAGACGTGGCGGCTGCATCCCGCCATCTGCGCCTTCACCTCCGAGCTCTTCTATGACGGCAAGCTCCGCTCACAGGACGGGCTCGAGACAACAGGTCATCAAGGGAGCCGGGCCCGTAGACGGGTCTGGCCTGTACTTCCTGCCGGTCGCGCACAACGGCAACCAGAATTGCTCGCCCGAAGAGGCGCAAGCCGTCGGCCGATCTTGTGCGGGCGATCCTCGCCGGCAGATGCGACCTGGATCGATCGCGAGGGGCAGGAGAAGCCGATCACGCTCGACGACATCGTGATCATCACGCCCTACAACGCGCAGGTCTTCGAGATTCAGCAGCGCCTGCCCGGCGCGCGCGTCGGCACGGTGGACAAGTTCCAGGGCCAGGAAGCGCCGATCGCCATCTATTCGATGGCGACGTCGAGCCATGCGGACGCGCCGCGCGGGATGGAGTTCCTCTACAGCCTCAACCGGCTCAACGTCGCGACCTCCCGCGCCAAATGCGTGTCGATCCTCGTCAGCTCGCCGCAGATCTTCGAAGCGGAGTGCCGGACGCCGCGGCAGATTCAGCTGGCCAATGCCTTCTGCCGATATCTCGAGATGGCGGAGCGGCTCACCGCTGGCTGATCTGTAGGGGCCCACTCGTGCATTGTTGCTGACGATAAAGCGTAGGTAATTCGCCGAGCGCGGCGAGAATTGGCGAGCAAAGGCGGGCCATTTCTTCTGAAAGCCACTGTTTGCGCGTCGTCATTTCAAGGACCTGCGGTGCACCAGGCTACCTTGTTGGGTGTGGCTTGCGAAATGCACTAGCTACTGTCGCGTTCTTGTGATCCCGATCAAGAAGAGCGCAGTCGTGATGAGGATGGGTTCAGCATTTTAGGTTCTGTATGGTAGCGTGGAGCCCTAGTTTGCAGCGATCCTATGAGCAGCACGCGTTAGACTCGCTGTCTCCAACGACGAGGACCGTTTGTTGAGCATTCGCCATGCACAAACTTGACGTGATAACCGAAGCGCGAGAACTAAAAACCCAGCTCGCATACGCAAAAAATATTGGTTTCTTTCTTGGAGCCGGAACCTCGTGCGCTCTCAAAGTCCCAGATATTGCTGCCCTTACGAGCCAAGTTGAGCAGACGATCACAGGTGACGCACTCAAGCACTTCTGCGCAATCCGCGATGACCTCAAGAGCACAAACGAAATTGTCAATATAGAGAGACATCCTTAATCAGATCCGGCGAATCCGGGAAATCACCAGCGAACAAAAAGAAAAAGCTTTTCTTAACGTCACGGGCGAGGCCGCCAAGTTGCTCGACAAATCTCTATGCCAAAGCATCTGCGACGTTATTACGAAAAGTGAAGAACAGGCTGACCTCGCACCATCCCGTGCAGGTTTTTCGCCTGGCTAGACCTCATGAACAGAGAGTGTTCAAAGGAAGTGTTCACTACGAATTACGATCTCATTATTGAGCGTGCGCTTGAGAGCAGCCAGATTCCCTACTTTGACGGATTCGTTGGGGCATGCGAACCTTTCTTTTGGCAAGAAAGCGTTGATCAACGGATTGGCCGTACAACATCACGCAAAACTGGATCAGGGTGTGGAAACTGCATGGCTCATTAAGTTGGTTCTGGAAGGAAGACGCGAAAATGCACTCTCAGCGAATTATCCGTGTCGGCAGATTTGATCGCGCAAATCGAAATGAGGCTGAACTAGTGATATACCCATCAAAGGAAAAATATGAGTCGTCGCGAAAGCAGCCTTTCGTCGCTTCTTCGACCATCTTAGAAACTACCTGTTAAGCGGGGAGCTTGTATTCATCTTCACTGGCTATTCTTTCTCGGACCAGCACATAAACGACGTGATCTTCAACTGCTTACGCCAGAACAAACGTCTTTTCTGCGTCGTGTTCTTCTACAAGGACGAAGAGGTTGAAGCGCTGCACCATTCGGCATCTGCATACATGAATCTAAACGTATTCGGACCGACGAAAGCAATTGTTAACGGAGCGCTGCACGCTTGGGACTTCGACGTTGCTACAAAGAAAGAAAACGAAGCGGTTGACAAGTTGCCGTATGACGAAGCCAAACAACGCTTCAAGCTCGGAGATTTCGAACATCTGGTGGCTTTCTTAGTGTCGTCATCGGGAAAGACAGAGCTTTTCGAACATGGGGCTGCATGAAGAGCGACGTCACATATTTAGGAAACGTGATCCGAGTCGATTCTGCGGCCGTAGAAGTCGAGGTGTCCGATGAGATTCCATCGGCAGCGCCCATTATCAATGGCCGGCTTTATAAAATTGGGCAAATCGGAACCTTCGTAAAGATCCCCATTGGAAACGTTACGATTTATGGAATTGTTTCGTCTGTCAGCAATACACCAAGTCGCCTTCAAGAAGACCTCATTAAGTACGATCTAGGTTCTCGCTCCTAACTATTCAAGTGGTTGGTGAAAAGGTCGGCGATGAGATTTTCGAAAAAGGCGTGGGAACATACCCCACGATCAATGACGAAGTCCATCTGGTGGTTGACAATGATCTCCAGGACATTTACGGCAAGCGTGATGCAGGCACGATCGATATCGGACGCCATTCATCTTCGGAAAACTTGACCGTTTATGCTGACCTGCACAAACTTGTCTTGCGTCACTGCGCAATCTTCGGCTCAACGGGAAGTGGAAAATCGAATACAACAGTTGCAGTCTTGAAGGCAATTCTTAGTGACTATAGAGCTCGCGCGTCGTCCTGGTAGACCCGCACGGCGAGTACGCCACAGCTTTTCCCCAGTGCGCGAGTCTTCCGGATCGGCGACCACCAAAATCCGCTCTATATTCCGTTCTGGCTAATGAACTTTGAGGAGTTAGCATTCTTTCTCGTCGGCGCGACTTCGAAGGAGGAGCAGACCCCCCCAATATCGCAAGTTTCGTGAGTTGATCGTAGAACGCAAACGGAGGAATCACGACAAACTCAAAGCAGGACCTGTTGATATCAACCACGTTACAGCTGATTCGCCTATACCATTTAACGTACGAGAGCTATGGCACACGATGTATTGGTGGTTGAACGCGTCGTTCGGGTGAAGCATCTATCGAAAAGCAAACCGAAGCGACCGCGTGCCTGGAAGATTGCGGAAACGCTGAACAACTCATACCGCCGCGTTTCAAACCATATGCGATCGGGGCTGCGGCGCGTAGAGTCTAAGCAGTGGCAGGAGATGTACGTGTATGAAAAGAACTTAGCTTCGCGGCTAAGGGACTCGCGATACGATTTCTTGTTCTATCCCGGTGATTACAAAGATGAGAACTCGCCGCTTGATCTATATGACCTACTGAATTCTTGGATCGGAAGCGACAAGCCACTGACTATCCTGGATCTGAACGGCGTCCCATCCGAAGTCTTGGATATTACGGTCGGCCTGATTACCCGATTCATATACGATTCAATGTTTTGGGGTAGGAATGAGTCCTACACCGGGAAAGGCCGTCCAATACTTCTAGCATACGAGGAGGCGCATTCTTACTTGAACAAAGACGTGACGAGCTGTTATTCGCGCGATGCGGTCGAGCAGGGTTTCAAAGAGGATAAAGTTTGGCGTCGGAGCAATGGTTATTTCTCAAAGACCATCTGAGATATCTGAGACCATCTTGGCACAAGTCGGGACGTACATTGCGTTGAGGCTCACGAATTCCAGAGATCAAGGCATCGTAAAGTCCTCGGCGCCGGATAACATGATTAGCTTGATCGACCTGTTGCCGTCACTTCGAATCGGCGAGGCAATCGTTGTTGGCGAGGCCATTAAGATTCCATCGCGCGTTCGCATAAGACTACAAAGCCCAAGGCCGACTAGTGGCGATCCAAAGCTGGTGGACACGTGGATAAACGAGCACAAGCCCAATGCCGAACATTACAAAACAGTAGTGACTGCAATTCGAAAGCGACAAACGTAAGGGGCCGTATGGACAGGCAACCAGTCAATTCATCGATGATCACATCGATCGCGTACGACGAATCTACAGGCACGCTCGAGATTGAATTCAAAAGTGACCGGTCGGTGTGGCACTACTTTTGATGTACCTGCGCACGTATGGGGAGAGTTTCAATACTGCGGCTCACATGGGAAGTATTGGCACGCCAATATCACGAAGATCTATCGTGAAGTACGGGTAGGCTAGCCGCCGGCGGAACTTAATGGGATTCTGCAGGCAATGGGCGCTCCCCCGCTGACTACCAGTCTCGTCAACAGCGATCGAGCACTAGGAACAGGCTTACAGAGATTCCGCGTAAGGTCCGCAAGGCTCAAAGCGGCGCTTCCAGAGAATGAACAATGAGCTCCGTATGTTTTCTCGACGCGTTTCGACTCCCCTTCTGCTCAGCGAACTCGATCGGTTCGAAACTCAACCCGGAAACGTAGCAATTCGGCGAGCGCGAGCGAGGATGGGCGTGTGAGGGCGGGCCTATCTCTCTCTGAAATAATTGCTACTTCAACTTTTAATCCGTTGGTCGCGAGTTCGAATCTCGCACCGCCTACCAATATCTTCAAGCACTTGCGGCGCTTCTGATTCGTCCTCGGTCGCACTTGCTACCATTCTGCTCCCGATAGCACGCTCGAGACGCTCGATCGCGTCGCGGTCGGAGCCCTGGAGCTTGTGGCCGTACACGTCTACTGTGACATTGATGGACGAGTGACCCATCAGCGTCGATACGGTCTTGAGATCCACGCCGGCCGCGATCAGGTGAGAGCCGAACGTGTGGCGCCGCCAATGGAACTTCATCGGCCGCAGGTTCGCCTTCGTGCGCGCCGGGTGAAAACCCCGATTGAGCAGGTTGCTCGGGTTCTGCGGGGTGCCGTTGCGTGTCGGAAACAGGAGATCCACCGCCGGAGCGTTTCGCGATCGTCCCGTTCAGCTTCTGCTAAACGAGACTGCTCGAGCAGGTACTGCGAGATCTGGTCACTGCGCCAGCGCCGGCGTTTGGGAGAGAGAAGTTCGCCAGGCGGGAAGCTGCCGGCACGGATCAGCCGATACAGTTCAGATGCTGATCCAATGCCGCAGATGCGGAGAACGTCGGCCGCCCACAGATAGATGAACGGCACGCCGAACTCACGAGAGAGTCGGTCGATTCGTTTGAGCATGCGTGCAAAGCCTCACAAAAACACACTACTGAGGCCTCACACCATCCAGAGGGAGGAGGCCCCTTCGAGTTCACAGGTGCCATTACTTCTCTCCTTCTCCAAAATTCAGTGCGCGTAAAACCAGGACGCACTCGCGGTGACTTCTTCGGTCCACGCATCAATACGGGCAATGGTATACGAATACAAACAACGCGCAGGTTCGCGATGAAGATTCTTCATCACCACCACCACCGAAGGATCAGGCGGAGTCCGCGCGTGCTGTGCTTCGTGGGAACGTAACGCGATGGGCTGATGCCCATGTTCTTCTATGCCGACTGGGTACTCGCAGCCGAGGAGAGTCGTCGTGGGCATGCGCTCACGTAGGGTCAACACGCCCATGTGCGGTGCTCTTTGCAGCGTTGGTGCGATCCCGGCTTATCTCGGTACCGGCTGCACCCGCAGACCACGGCCAGACTGGCGAGACTCGCTGCTGACATGCCAGCAGGGAATCAGCGTTCGACGCTGCGACGAGTCCTATGTCGAATGTCGCCGAACTTCCTCAGCCGCAGATCACCCACAACGATCTCATCTTTGCCACGCCAGGCAAGCTATCCTCAGAGCCCGGCTGGATTTACGAGACTCAACTACGACGGCTTTTCGTTGCCTCGTCTGCAAGCACGGCGATGTTGTGCGCCTCGAATCACGCCGTGGACGCGATATGAGCGATCAATTTCCAGAACTCGTTTCGGAGATTCGCCCGATCCCGCAGGACTTCGTTGCCGACGGTGAGCTTGTCGTCCTCGATGATCAAGGCCGGCCACAGTGGGACCGGCTGCACTCGCGGCACACGCTTCGTCACCTGCATCGCATTCGAGAAGCAGCGACACGCGACCCCGCAGCGATCTTTGCGTTCGATCTGCTATGGCTGAACGGATGCGATTTCCGGGACGACCGCTCCTCGAGCGGAAAGCGGCGCTGCATCGCACCTTGCCAGCCAATCGGCGCATCCGCTACGCACGTCACCTGAACAACGACTGCGCTCCTCTTTGGGAGATGGCCGTAAACCTCGAGCTTGAGGGCATCGTCGCGAAAGATGGCCGATCGACATACCAAGCCGGGCGCTCAACCGGCTGGCAGAAGATCAAAACTGCGATGGGTGTCGAACGCGAGCGTCAGCGGCGCCGCGAATAGCGGGCGGTTGCGGCTTTGTAACTGCTCAATAAGCGCCACCGCGCCCGCATGAAGCGTGCGTGTCCGAGGTCGGGACTATCGCTCGTCGAAGGTCTTGATCACCTTCGCAGGTATGCCGCCGACTATTGTGTTGGCCGCGACATCCTTCGTGACCACCGCGTTGGCCGCGACAATCGCGTTTTCGCCAATAATTACGCCTGGCATGACTGAGACCCCAACACCGATCCAAGCGTTGCGTTTAATCAGGATCGGCGCGCAAAAGGTCGAGCGGCGTCTGCTTGGCTCGACAGGATGATTGATCGTGATTAGATTAACCTTCGGACCGATGAGGACGTTGTCCTCGAGTGTTATGCCGCCCCTATCCATGAATTCGCAACAGTGGTTGATGAAAACGTTTTTGCCCACTCGAATGTTCTTACCGAAGTCCGTGTAGAACGGCGGCAGCATCCAGAACGACGGATCCACTGGCGCGCCGGTAAGCTGACTGAATAAATCCCGAACCTGTGATGGCGTGCGGTACCCCGTGTTAATTTCCGCGATCAGTCTCTGAGCTTCGGTGATGAGGTCCGCGATCTTTCCGTATTCCGGGTCGTCGAGAGAGATAACCTCTCCGGCTCTTTCTCGTTCAAAGATATCTTCGCCAGCCATGTGAACTCCTTTCCATGATGCGCGACCGAGCACCCGAGGCCTTCGTGACACCATGACCGTGTCTCTCCGCCGTTCGTAGCTGTCCCGGCACTCCGTCGGAATCGATCGTCCACTCGAACATTTGGCGGGCTCGATCAGCCGCCAACACGCCCACGGTGACCAGCAGCTCGCCATGCGTGCCAGTCCCAGTGAAGAGATAGCATCCCGATCATCGGTGCAACGACGGCATCGCGATTGAATCAGCAGCAATCGGATGTCAGTCGTAGCCCCGCACTTACTCAGTCCTCGCGCGGAGCGTTGTACTGATCGTCTGTGACCTTCTCCATCCAATCCACGGCCTTGCCGTTCTGTGCTTCCTGAATGGCGATGTGCGTCATCGCCGTATCCGGCATCGCCCCGTGCCAATGCTTCTCGCCTGGCGGGCACCACAGCACGTCGCCGGGGCGCAGCACCCTGATAGGTCCACCCCAGCTCTGCACGAGCCCATAGCCGGACGTGACGATCAGCGTTTGTCCGAGCGGGTGCGTGTGCCAGTTGCTACGTGCGCACGGTTCGAATGTCACGTACGCGCCGCTCGACCTTGAGGGCTCGGGCGCCGTGAAGAGTGGATCAACGCGCACGTTGCCCGTGAAATATTCCGCCGGGCCTTTTGTGGAGGGCCTCGAACCGTTTCGACTGATGTTCACTTTCTGAAGTCCTTCCTTGACGAGGATTACATGGTGTAGCCGGGCTTTTTGTAGAGCCTACCCGGCCCATTGACGATATCGGGCTTATAGACCTTCTCCGCCCATTCGGCCGCGCTCACTTCCCCGAACGCCACCGAAACCGATTCTTCTCCGTAGTTCAAGATCTTCATAACATCGTTAGCAATCGCCTCAGCCAGTCGCGTCTTCTGCTCTTGCGATTTACCGGGCCAGAGCTTCACGATAACGTGCAGCATGATCTCGTTCCTTCTGCGGTAATTCACAACAACTTGTCGGGCGTAACCGGCAGCTCGCGGATGCGCTTGCCGGTCGCGTGGAAAATGGCGTTTGCGATCGCCGGCGCGACACCCACCATCGCGATCTCACCGAGCCCTTTTACGCCAAGCGGGTTGACGTGCGGGTCGTGCTCGTCAACGAAGATGACATCCATGATGGATGGGGCGTCGGCGTGGACTGGCACCGCGTATTCGGCGAGGTTGGCGTTCGGTACGCGCCCGTTACGCACATCGAGCACGGAGTGCTCCATGAGCGCCATTCCGATGCCCCCGATCATGCCGCCGATGCACTGGCTGCGAGCGAGCTTCGGGTTGATGACACGGCCTGCGCCGTATGCCCCGACAATCCGCCGCACGCGCGTCTCCGCGAGATCGGGATCAACGGCGACCTCTACAAACACACCCCCAAAGGCGTGCATCGAGAAACGCTGTCCAGCATCGTCGGGTTTTATGTCGGCGAATGCCTCAACGGGTTGGCCGAGGCGGCGGAGCGCTGCACCCAGGTCATCGCCCCCCGCACGGGCGAGCACGTCCTCACGCGCTTTGCGGCAGGCGGCCTGTATGGCGCTACCCACGCTTGCCATTGTCAATGAACCGCCATGCACCGGCGCTCGTGGTAGGCGCGTGTCTCCCAGCAGGAACTTCACGCGCTCGATGGGCAGCCCGAGTGTCTCTGCTGCCACCTGCGTCATCGAAGTCCATGTTCCTGGCCCCATGTCGCTCGCCGCGCTCGTTACTTCCGCGCTCCCCTCGGCAAGCAGACGCACTTTCGCGGACGCCGGTGCGTAGTTCATGGGGTAGGTCGCACTCGCCATCCCGTAACCGACGAGCCACCTACCGTCTCGCATCGAGCGCGGCTCTGGAGTTCGCCGACTCCAGCCGAAACGCTCTGCACCCATTTGGTAGCATTCACGAGTCGAACGGCTGGAGAACGGCAGCTTCTTGAACTCATCGAGCTGCGGCTCGTTTCGCAACCGCAGCTCTACCGGATCGATCTTGAGCGCGACTGCAAGCTCGTCCATCGCCGACTCGAGCGCAAAAATCCCGCTGACTTCCCCAGGCGCGCGCATGTAGGTCGGCGTGTGCACGTTCATGGGCGCCAGGCGATGGCGCGTATAGACGTTCGGGCATGAATGCAGGAAGCGTGTTGGGTTGAGCAGTGCCTCCGTAAACTCCTCGTAAGTGGACGTTTCCTGATAGGCGTCGTGGACGATGGCAGAGAGGCGACCGTCGCGCGAGGCACCGAGCGCGACGCGCTGAACCGTGTGCGGCCGAAAGCCGACGCCGTCGTACATCTCGCGCCTTGAGAGCACGACCTTCACCGGCCGTTTTGTAACGCGGGCGCCGAGTGCCGCCAGCGTGACGTGCGGCCAGGTCCGCAGGCTCGAGCCGAAGGCGCCCCCGACGAAGGGCGACGTCACCCGGACGTTCTGCGCGGGAATCCCGAAGACTGCCGCGATTTCGTCGGCCGTGTTGTGGACCCACTGAGTCTTATCCCATAAGGTGAGTTGATCACCTTCCCAGGCTCCGATCGTTGCGTGCATCTCGATCGGATTGTGGTTTTCGCGGGGAATAACATATGTCTGATCGACCTTGACCTCCGCGAGCGTGAGTGCACCCTCGGCGTCCCCGCGGCCGGTCTCGGGTGGCCGCTGCGTGCCCTGGTCAGTCTGCTCCCGCGTCGGCATCACTGGCGTGACGCCGGCCACGTCCGTAATAGCTGACTCCGGCGCGTACTCGATGCGCATGAGCGATCCAGCGTGGTTCGCATGCTCCACTGTGTCCGCGATGACAAGCGCAATCGGCTGACCTTGATGGTTGACGCGATCATCTTGAAGGACGTGCAGCCGCTCGCCGACGCGCGGGTCCACCATGCCTTTATGCGGGCGATAGGCCAGGCGCGGCGCATTGCGATGCGTGAGCACCGCAATCACGCCCGGTGCGCGTTCGGCAGCCGTGCTGTCGATTGAAGCGATGCGACCTTTGGCGACCGTGCTGCGTACGATGGCGCCGTGCGCGAGATTCGGCACGTTGAACTCGGCCGCGTACGTCGCCCCGCCTGTTACCTTTTGACGGCCGTCAACGCGGCTGACCGGCTGTCCGATGATTGCGGCGCTCATGTGCGGGCCCCTGCCGTTTCGATGGCTCTTACGATCGCGCGCTGCATCAGCTCGATCTTGAAGTCGTTGTGTCCGTAACCTTGCGCATCGTTCGCCGCAAGTGCTGCTGCCTGCCGGAGCGACGCGGGCGCAAGGTCTGCTCCGGCCAAAGCGGCCTCGACCCGCGGCACGCGCCAGGGCTTCGTGCCCACGCCGCCGAGCGCCACGCGGGCTTCCCGAATGCGGCTGCCGTTCATATCGAGTGCCACCGCAGCGGAGACGAGCGCGAACTCGAAGGACGCGCGATCGCGAACCTTGAGGTAGTGTGAGCGCAGGGCCGCGGGGCTGGCCGGCACTGAAATGGCGGTAATGAGTTCGCCCGGCTCGAGCACCGTCTGGATATGCGGCGTCGAGCCCGGCAGGCGGTAGAAGTCGTCCAGACGAACCATGCGTTGGCCGGTCGGGTTCAGCACTTCAACCGTCGCGTCGAGCGCGACAAGGGCGACCGCAACATCGGACGCATGCGCAGCGATGCAATCCGCGCTCGTACCGAGCACCGCGTGCCAGCGGTTCTCACCCTCCCTCGCGGAACAGCCCGAGCCGGGAATGCGCCTGTTGCATGCGCTGTAGCCGACATCACGGAAATACGGACAGCGCGGGCGCTGGAGGAGATTGCCGCCCATCGTGGCCTGATTGCGAACTTGCGGGCTCGCCGACTCAAGCAGCGCTTCCGCAATCACCGGGAACTTTTGGGCCACGGCGGGATGAGCGGCGACCTCCGCCATCGTCGCGCCGGCTCCGATTCTGAGACCGTTCGGCCCGGCTTCGATACGGTTCTCAAGTAGGCGCCCCAGGCTGACCAGCCGTTCGGGTCGGCGGACATCTTCCTGAAGCAGTTGGACCATGTCCGTCCCGCCGGCGATATATTCGACGGGTGCGTCGTTGCGGCCCGCCTGTGCGCGAAAAGCGAGCGCGGCGGCGAGGTCACGCGGGCGTTCGAGTGTGAATGGATGCATTTCAACCTCCCCGCGTCACGCGAGTGGCGTCCCGGATCGCGAGCACGATGTGGTCATACGCACCGCAGCGGCATAGATTGCCGCTCATCCATTTACGGATCTCCTCGGGCGAGCCCGCGTGACCCTCGGCAATGCACGCTACACCGGCCATGATTTGACCGGGGGTGCAGTAGCCGCACTGGAACGCATCCCGCTCAATGAAGGCGGCCTGCAAAGGATGCAGCTCATCGCCCTCCGCGAGTCCCTCGATTGTCTTGATGTCACGGCCATCGACAAGCGCAGCGAGTGACAAGCACGATTTCACGCGCTTGCCATCCATTAAAACGGTGCAGGCTCCGCACTGGCCGAGACCACAGCCTTTCTTGGTGCCAGTCAGGTGGAGGTGCTCGCGCAGCGCGTCGAGCAGCGTCGTGCGTGGATCAAGCGTCAACTGGTGCTCGGTTCCATTAACGCGCAGCCCCACGTTCACGAAGGTGGGAGCCGGATTGGCGCTTCCTGCCGGCGCAATGTCAGCACCTTCCGCATCAGCCAGTGTTCCAGGTAGGAGCGGCATCGCGGCACATACACCGCCCGTTACCGCGCTTAACTTGAGCAATTCGCGTCGTCTTCGATTGAAGCGTGTCATCGTCAACTCCTGAATTGGTGTGCGACCGTAGACCGTCTCATGACTTACGCTTCTCAAAAACGTCTTTCGCAATCGGGACCGCGGAGAACACATTCGGCAACCCGGCGTAGAAGAGCAGGTGCGTGAGCATTTCGGACGCTTCCGCTTGTGTGAGTCCGTTATCCAGCGCGCGGTTTAGGTGCGCGCCGAGCTGTCCGAGCTGACCTGTTCCGATCAGGGCACTGACGGTCACCAGGCTTCGGTCGCGCGGCGAGAGCGCAGGGCGCAGCCACAGATCGTGAAAGAGCGGTTCGCTCGTGTATTGGACGACCCCCGGTGCCACCGGACCCACACTTGCTTCCACGAAAGCCCCACGACGCTTCTCCGAAGCCTCCTCAATCGGAAGGAGTTCGCCTTTGGCTGGCGGAAGTTGATCGGGTCCGATGCTGCGCACACGGAATACATCGCTGGCGACTGCGGCGGCCGGCATCGCACTGCCCCAACCCGCATAGAAGGCGAGATGCGTGATGACTTCAGAAAGCTCGCTTGGCTTTACGCCGAGATCGAGTGCTCGATTGAGGTACGCCGGCAACTCGGTTGTTTGGTTCCGGGCGATCAAGACCGCTACGGTGGCGAGACTGCGGTCTCGTTGCGAAAGTCCGGGCCGCTTCCAGAGATCCGGCAGTGTGTCCTGCGTGTAGCGCGCCAGCGCAGGCGAGACGCTCAAAATGTCCTTCGCCGTCGGCGCCTGTATGGGTGCGTCTGATGCCGTAAGTCCGACCATTTTGTATTGCTCCTCTGTCACCTTTTCCATCCAATCGACGTTCTTCCCGTTAACCCCTTCTTGTATGGCAATGTGCGTCATCGTGCGGCCCGGTGAAGCGCCGTGCCAATGTTTTGGCCGGGCGGGATCCACACCACGTCCCCTGGCCGAATCTCTTGGATCGGATCACCCCAACGCTGTATCCACCCGTTGCCATCGGTCACGATCAGGATCTGGCCGCGCGCGTGCGTGTGCCACACAGATCGGGCGCGCGGCTCGAAGGTGACGCAGACGAGTCTGGCGAGCCGCCCGCCTGAAAAAACCGATCCAGGCGCACCGATCCGGTGAAATACTCGCCCGGTGCGTTCCGGGATGGCTGCGAGCCGCTGCGCGAGACGATGATGCGTTGCGAAGCATCGGTCGATTCAGTGGCACGAGCACTTATCAACGATCCGAGCAGCAAAAGGGAGAGTGGAATTGTCCTGAGTAGCTTCATGGATGTGGCGCGAGATACCGATGAGAGAGAAAGGCAAAACTAAGGTGCACAGCGCACAACCGACCTGCCGAGGCCGGTTCTGCGGGGCAGGAGGTTGCACTGCGACTGTTGCTGCGCACAGCACCACAATGGCGCTCGTTGCAAAGACTGAACCCACCCCGCCCCAACTCGCGATGAGGCCCAACGCAGGACTGGCGAGACCGAGCGCGACATCCAGGAAGCGGTATACGCGCCCATTGCGAGACCGCGACTGTCCGAAGGCGCACGACGGACTGCCTCGACACCAAGCCCTGGATAGACGAGCGAATAGCCGAAGCCAGTTAGCGTGGCACCAATCAACGCGATCGCAGATGAGGGCGCGAGCCAGATGAACGCCTGCCCGGCTGCCTCAATCAGCACGCACCCGAGCGCGATCTTCGCGCCGCCCACGCGGTCAGCAAGATGTCCGAACAACACTCGAGCTGCGATAAACGCCGTCGCGAATACGGTAAACCCGGACCATACCGGCCAGCCCCGCGCGGCGAAGAGCAGTGAAATGAAGGCGGTGATCGCGCCGAATCCCACGCTCGCGAACGCGAGTCCAATGCCAGGAAGTGACACAGCGCTCACAACCTTCAAGAAAGAGGCCCGAACTCGCGCCGTCGGCGCGACTCGCTGAAGCCGGACAACGATCGCAAGTGTGAGGAGCGGTATCACGGTGGTGATGAGGGCGATTGCGGTGAAGCCGAATGGGCCATACAGCGCCGCGCCCGCGGGTGCGCCGAGTGCGAACGCGGCATACATGGCCGTCCCCATCCAGGCGATCACGCGGCCTGTGTTCTCCGGCCCGGCGAGCGTTAAGCCCCACGCTTGCGCGCCCGTGATGACGAAACTCTCACCCGCGCCGAGCAGACCGCGCCGACCAGCAAAATGGACACAGAGATGCCGGGTGCGTTGATGAACCCGAGTGACAGCAGGTAGAGCAGCCCGGCTGCGGCCGAGATAATGAGCCCGGTGATAACCGCGTGTTTCGCTCCGCGCAGGTCCGCGTGGCGTCCGGCCCATACGCGGGAGATCACTGAGGCGGCGAATTGGCTGCCCGTGACCAACCCAACGATGAAGGTGCCGAGGCCGAGCGTCTGATGTACATGCAGCGGCAGCACGGGCATTGCCATGCCGATAATGAGGAATCCGACGAACACAACCCCGACCATCGGAAGCAGCCCGGCTATGGCACGGTTTCCAGTTGGATCATTTCGCATTGCTACACTCATCCGATCCGATGAGGCAATGTATCGAATACGAAAGCATCCGATTAGACGGTCCAGATCGCATGGACCTATGAGGTCCCTTCATAAATGAAGCGCGAAAACATCACCGACTTGCTCGCCTTCGTGGCCGTGGCACAGGAGCGGAGCTTCACCAGGGCCGCGGCAAAGCTCGGTATTTCGCAATCGGCTTTGAGCCACAGGATGCGAGCACTTGAGGCGAGACTGCGATTGCGTCTACTCACTCGGACGACGCGGAGTGTCTCGCCGACGGAAGCGGGCGAGCGTCTTCTACAAAGCGTGGGCCAGCGCCTCGAAGAGATCGAAGCCGAGCTGGAGGCTGTCACTGCACTGCATCGGTCGGCCGAGCGTGACCGCGTGAGACAAGCTCCTGCGTTGTCAGTCGCTCCGATCAGCAATTCCCGACGCGAGATGTGGGCCAGGTTGAAGCCAGTTCAGTAGGCCAGTTGGGTGGCGCAGCGTGAGCTGACTTTCCCATTTTCAGTGTTCGGCGAAGGATCAGCCGCGGCACCTGGCGCCTGTGAGGCGACGATGGACTTTCCCATGAACAAGCAGCAGGGTTGCTGATCGAGGCACGCCGGTTGTTCTACGTGTCACTTACGCGGGCGATGGCTGCTTGTATTGTGAGCCACACGGCGCTGCGGACAGGTGGAGACGCTCTGAGGATGATACAGAGGCAACAATGGCGTCCAGCGCGCTCGCAGTTCTTAAACGAAATGCGTGTCATCACCCAACCTCGAGCGGGCGGGGCTGGCCCGAGAAGAGGCATTCGAAACTGTGAGACAAGTGAACTTACTCTGAACGACCGAAGGCCCGTTCTGAAGGTCCTCTATCTTGTTGCAAACGGGAGTATGGATTCCCAATCGCAATGTCGCTAATTGGAACACATTAGATATGGCTGGTTTTCAGAGTATTCGCATACAACGCTTCAAAAATCTCCTCGATACGACTTTCGGTCTTGCGGAGTTAAATGTCCTGGTCGGAGCTAACAACTCTGGAAAAAGCAGCATACTGCAAGCCATTCATTTCGCCATTGCCGCAATCCAGGCGCTTTGCCTGGATGACCGCCTGGCCGGTGCAGGGCCAGTCAGCACGACTGTGAATCCGTCGCAGCTAATCTATGTGCCCTCTGAGGACGTTCACGCGATCGGAACTGGGGGAAGACTAAGGGAACCCGAAGAATACGCCGTGAGCGTCGAATTCACTCTCGACTCCGGCGAGAACTTAGCCGTCTCGATGCGCAAGGGCCGCAACCGAAACATTTTGATCGCGGTTTCCAATCAGGAAGTGGCAAGAAGGATTGGAGCGATTGAGCACCCCTTTACTGTGTTCACGCCCGGCTTGGCCGGAATTGCGAAGACTGAACAATACGTCTCGGATGGGGTGCTTCTGAGGACCATCGCCCGAGGGGACGCAAACCTCATCCTGCGGAATACGCTGCTGCGCCTGTGGAACCGGCGGCAAAACTCCCAAAGCTGGTCTGACTTTTTGGCCGATTTGCACACGATGTTTCCAGCCCTGGAACTTACGGTGTCCTTCGCCGCCGCTACCGACGAATACATAAACGTGATGGTGTCTGACGAGGCGGGTGAGATTCCACTGGAGCTATGCGGCACCGGCATATTGCAGACTATTCAGATCCTCTCGTACATCCATTACTTTGGGCCCGAGGTGATTGTACTTGACGAGCCGGATTCACACCTGCATCCGAACAATCAACGACTTCTGTGCGCGCTTTTGCGTGATGTCGCTCACACTCGCAATGTGCAGGTCATTCTGAGCACTCACTCACGCCATATACTCGACGCGCTGAATCAATCAGCTTCTTTCTTATGGGTGAGGCGAGGTGTTGCGGAACGTACCGAAGATGGCGTGGATCTCGCGCTGTTGCTGGATCTCGGAGCGCTGGACGTCAAAGAACGGGTCGCAGCCGGTGCGCGTGTGTGCATTGTCCTCACGGAAGATGAACGAACAGCTTCGCTACGTGCGGTGTTGGAAGCCTCGGGGTTCGATATGGGGCAAACGCAAATCCTGCCGTACTACGGCTGCACCTCACCGCACAATCTTAGGCCGTTGATCAGCACCATTCGCGGAATCAACCCGAACGCGACCGTAATCGTGCACATGGACCGCGACTATCATACTGAGCAAGAAATCGCAGCATGGAGTGAGGCCATCCGCGCTCTTCATGCGGAGCCCTTCTCTACATCTGGCGTTGATATAGAGAGTCATCTGTTGTCGGCTCAACACCTGGCGACCCTCAATAACATGGAAGTTGCTGTGGCCGAAGACCTTGTCCGGCGTGGATTGCACGAGACTCGGGAAGCATCCATACGTAAATACGTGAATGGCCGCTGCGACATCATGAAGAAGCAAGGAGCTTTCGGACACATGGATGTCGGGCAGTTAGCAGTTGCCGCGCCGCAGGAGTATGACCGAAACCCGCTTCACTATGCGCACAGCAAAACAGTGATGGCGAAGGCTCGCGAACTCTTCCGACAGGAGCAAGGGCAGAAATCTGCTGACAGCGCTTAGGTCCCAACATATTGCTGCACCGACTCTTGAGGTTGTAGCGCGCAGGGTATTTGCCACCGCTAACCCGAACAACGCTATTGAAGTCCCCGGCCGCCGCGAAGACTGACAGGTTTCCGCGCAGAACTAAGGGCATTCTGAAGGCCTCACGTCTCAGTTGTGTGCTGCTTGCGATGGCAATTCGACGCTGGCCGCCATTTGGGTTCTTGGAGCGTGCCTTCCGCAGCACCGCTGCTCCGGCAGAAGGCCCGTTTTCGATTCTCCCGGCCATGCTCTCATTCAGCCAAGCCACGTCGCGTTGTCACATTCGCGCCTAGAAAGCAGGCGCCGCTGCCCGCCTGAAGTAATCGGTTCCTCCTGGCTGCATAACCATGAAAGTAATCGTCGCAAGGATCGCCACGGGCCCACAAGCGGAACGTCTGGGGGGTCGGAATTTCTGATTGTTGGCGGCCAGCAACTCTGCTCACCCCTGATTTCCGCAGGCAGCAACTCTGCTGACGTGTCCGGTCAACGGATTGGCGTCCGCGGTCCAACGTGCTCTCCCCGATCTGCGTACAGTAAGCGTTGTCACAGTTTGTTCACTACGGAGGCGCACCTCACCATGGAACACTCGCTCGCTCGTATCCGCTACCAACGTGGCGGTGGCCTGGTAAAGCAGTTTCGTATGTACGCCGACGATGAGACGCTCAACAAACGGCTCGCGGCAATCATCGCGAGCCTGCAAGCCGTGGGAATCCGCATAATTGGCGTAGAACGGAACGGGCGCGAGATTACGCCGCAGAGCGATCGGGGACACACGCCGATGCTGCTGCGAGGCGCCGCGTAGCGAGCGCACGCGGCACAAGCCACCAGGCTGGCTATCGCACACGAGCATCGGTTTGGCCGAGCCCTCGTGTTATCGACGGCTCGGCTTTTTCGTCTGTTCTCGCGGATTTTTGATGTAGGTTAAATTCGAACGGAATCACTCTGACATACTCAGTGTGCCGTCCTACTCCCCCTGTGTGGACGGCCTACCGACAACTTGCCCGGCCTCAGCCGGGCTTTTTTCGTGAGCTTGAATTCGAATATGGTGTATGTAATCGGCGGCAGTCTCCGAGAAGCCGAGGAATTCATCAGGCGCCGCAAACTTTCCAACTGTTTGGCGATCGACGATTCGGAGCCCTTGCGAGATCTCGAAGCGCCCGAAGTCATTATCACCGGCACGTTCATCGCGCGCCGAGACGTGCAGTCGTTGTACGACGTCTTCAGAGCGACGTACGCTATGCGGCGCTACATGTCGTAGGCTGTAGAGACCCTCTCATCTCAGCTCGCCGAATGGCGGGCTCGTGTGCCCATTGCTTCGCCGTTTGGCGGGCACTATTGACAGCAATCACCTGGAGTCTTGGGGGCGATGACAGCCAAGTATTTCGTCTGACTTCACCCGATAGCTGGGACGCTCCGCTGCCTTGATCTGAATCAACACGGCACTTGTTCCCCATGTAAACTCGGCGAGGTGCACCGCCATTACCCGCCCGGGCGCGACTATGTCGTCGCGCTCGTCCTGCTCACCGCCGCGCTCGCGCTGCGCCTCGTGCTGCATCCTTACGTCGGGCCCTACCTTACTTATCCGACGGTCTTCGTTGCCGTCCTCGTGGCAACGCTTTACTGCGGGATGCTGCCGGCCGCGCTGATCGCCGTCCTCGGCTTCGCCGGCGTCGAATACCTCCTCGAACCGGAGCTTCTGCGCGACGGCACGCCGATGACCCGCACCGTGGTGGTGACGCTCTACCTCGCGGTGAGCGTGATCGTGATCGGCTTGACCCGGCGCTTCAAGGTCGAGCACGACGCGCTGCGGGCGGCCGAGCTCGCGCGCCGCTCGCACGAGGCGCGGCTCTATCAGCAGGCGAACTTCGATGCGCTCACCGGCCTTGCCAACCGCTCGCTCTTTTTCGACCGGCTCAATCAGGCGCTGCTGCACGCCCATCGTCATGGCCTCACGGCGGCGCTGCTGTTTGTGGATCTCAACCGCTTCAAGGAGGTGAACGACGCCTACGGACATCCGGCGGGCGACCAGCTCCTGACGCAGATCGCGGCTGCGCTCACCGCCACAGTGCGCCGAGAGGACACAGTGGCGCGCCTCGGCGGGGACGAGTTCGCGATCCTGTTGCCGCAGATCGACACCCACCAGCACGCCGCGCTGTTCGCTCAAAAGGTACTGGCGGCGTTGTCCCGACCATATCCGGTCGAGGGCGGGCAGGCGACGATCTCGGCCGCGATCGGAGTCGCACTCTCGTCGGACTGCGCGGGCGATGCCGCGTCATTCGTGAAGTGTGCCGACATGGCGATGTTTCGTTGCAAGAAGAACGGCAAGGGCGGCTACGAACTGTTTCACAGCGACATGGCGGCGGAGGCCGAGCGCGTGCGCTCGCTGCAACAGCGCCTGCGAGAAGCGCTGGCGCGCGGAGAGTTCGTGCTGCACTACCAGCCCAAGGTGTCATTCTCAAACAGCGCCATGACCGGGTGCGAGGCGCTCCTGCGCTGGCAGCCACCCGCGCAGGCGCTGGTGATGCCGGGCGAGTTCATCGGCAACCTCGAGGACTCGGGATTCATCGTGGAGGTCGGCGGCTGGGTGGTGCGCGAGGCGTGCGCACAAATCGCGCGCTGGCAGTGCGAGGGGCTCGATATCCCGGTGGCGGTGAACGTGTCGGCGAAGCAGATCAGCCCCGAGTTTGTGCGGACCGTGCGCGCCGCGCTTGAGGAGGCCATCATCGACGGCAGCCAGCTTCAGATCGAATTGACAGAGTCGAGCGTCATGCAGCGCACGGACGAGGCAATCCACGTCCTGAACGAGCTCCGCGCGATGGGGCTCAGGGTGGCGATCGACGACTTTGGCACCGGCCACGCGAGCCTGGCGCTCTTGAAGCGCCTGCCGGTAGACGTGGTGAAGATCGATCGCTCGTTCGTGGCCGGACTGCCGCACAATGACAGCGACGCTTCCATCTGCCGCGCCGTGATCCAGATGGCGCACAGTCTGAGCCTGCGCGTGATCGCCGAGGGCATCGAGCATCCGCGCCAAAACGCGTTTCTGAAGGAGCACGGCTGCGATGAGGCGCAGGGTTACCTGCTCGGACGACCGTCGGAGGCGGCGAAGCTCACCGACTTTTCACGACCCGCCAACGTGACGCGCCTGGACGAAGCCCGCGAGAGGGTGAGCCCAAAGAATTTGCTCTGACCTTCTGAACCATGTGTGGCGGGATTGCTGCCCCGGACCCTCACTGCTGTTCCAACTCCATGCTACCGCTTTGCTCATATCGTGCATTCTCCGGCCATTAGTGTCCCCATCGGGGATGGTTGAAACCGGTCGCCTTGAGGCGAGGTAAGGTCCACGAGCCAAAGCTGTTTGCTGCAAATGACCAGTGAGAGCTTTTTGTCGTTCAGTCGGCTTCAAGCCGACAGTATTTGAACCCGTCGGCTTATAGCCCGCGGAGTATTCAGTCGAACCGTTGATTGCCAGCTCGGAAGTAGAGTTGCACGCTTCACCCTCAGCAAGGAGGTCGCGGATGGCCCACGGCTCAACTCTGAGCGCGGCCCGCAGGGCGATCGGGTATTGGCGGATTCCTCCTCGGTAGGGATTCCCGCTTGATCGCTGCTTGCCGGCCGTAGAGCGCGGCCGTCGAGCCCCCGCAGGGCTTCAGCCGCGGATCGCTTGCCGGTGCCCCCGGTCGCTCGATAACTCCCGGAAGGTTGGCTATCCTCATGGTCGTCACCGACCGTCAGGCTTTAGCCCGCAGGCATCCACGGTGCAGAGGAACTTCGGTCACTCCAACTGCGAGGCGTTTCCGATGTTCCATGTCATTTATGATGCTCTGGACACTGCGCTCGGCCTGTCTCTCGAATCGCGTGATCTCACATGGCATCACATGGCGCTGCGTGCGCTTCTCACATTCATCATCATGCTCGGGATCGTTCGCTGCGCACACAAGCGCTTCCTCGGAAAGGCTACCGCGTTCGACGTTGTACTCGGAATACTGCTCGGCTCGATCGCTAGTCGTGCAATCACCGGAAACGCGCCGTTCTTTCCGGCATTGCTTTCTACGGCCGTTTTGGTCGTACTACACTGGATCTGCGCGTGGATCAGTTTCCGGTCTCCTGCGTTTTCGCGTCTGGTCGAAGGCAGGCCGACCCTACTCGCGCGGGACGGTAAGCTCCTCAATGAGGACATGCGTCGCACCGACATTACCCGCGAAGATCTGCTCGAGGCTCTCAGAGGCAACGGCATTGAGACGCCGGACAAAGTGAAGCTCGCCTACCTCGAGCGAAACGGGAAAATCAGCTCGGTCTCAAAGGATTGAGGAGGCGACCAAGTCTCAGCGCGTCGAGCGGGGGCTCCGACGGCAAGTTCACGCCGCAACAGTGCCGAATGCGCAGCGCAAGCTGCTAACGTCGCGTTGAAAGCCGCGCATCAGGTGAATCGCAGAACGGGCATTAGTGCTCGAAGAGTTCGTGATTCGCGTCACGTTTGCTGATTGGAGCAATTCTGCATTTCTGCCGAGCGGGCCCCTCCCCATACTGAGTCGTCGCGAATTACCCGACAGAGCAGATGCCGTGACGGATGCGCGATTACCACAAGATGAGCTTGGGTGCGCTTCTCATAGGTGGGACAACGCTCCTGCTGGTCCCCGGCATTAGCGAATGCTGACGTGTTGACGCGGCGTCAATCTCAACCGGGAGCTTCGCGGTGGCGGACTGATGAGATGTGATCGTTGCAAGGTTCTGCTCGACAAACCCACCACAGTCGGACCGCATGAGACCCTGGTACTGCGCGACATCCGATTAGGCGCGAGCGGCGTCGTTGAGACGTATAAGTGTAGCGAATGCCGCACTCACTGGCATCGCTTCAAACCGGACATGAAGTATCAAGGTGGGCGGCCAACGTGGCACACCCTACCCACGTCAGCTTTCGGAAAGTAGATCCTGCTGATCTCGACGGTGAAGGACAACCGAACTCTTTCGGGAAACGCCGGGACATACGCGCCACCCGCAGTGGTGGGCGGCGTGCATCGAAAATGCTGTCCCGCACCGTTTGCCGCGGCTCATGGATGGCGAATCACAGAGGAGGTTGCAATGAGCATTCTGGACCCGAATTGGAAGTACACACACAGCAGTGCGACCGACATACGCAAGACATTTGCAAAAGCTCGTCGTAAGCTGGCCCAGGGCAAGGCTGCACGGATCCCGGACGCACCTGAACCGAAGATCGCACAGCTTGTGCCGCGCGAGCGTCGCGGCTGACGTTAGGAGCCGAATTCACACTCGACCGACGTGAAGCGGTCCGATGCGCCTTCTTCGCCGTTGCGTGTTCACTTCGGGCGCAGACCAGCGAGCCTCACCACTTCGGAGAACGTGTCGATGTCCGCACGCAGGATCGCGTCGAGTTCGTCGGGTGTGGTCGGCGCCAGGGCGTAGTCGTAATTCTTGAGCCTGGCCTTAACATCGGGTAGCTCAAAAATGCGCCGCACCTCGTCGCTGATCTGGTTCAGGACCGAACGCGGCGTGCCGGCGGGCGCAAGCATGATGTGCGAGCCGTCGCGTTTATAGCCCGGCAACACTTCCGCGACAGTCGGCACGTCTGGCAAGAGCGGCGAGCGCGTCGGGGCCGTCACGCCCAGCGCGACCAGCCTTCCGTCCTGAATGTACGGCAACGTGGTAATCAGACCGCTCACTCCATAATGGACACGGCCCGCCACGACCTCGAGTATCGCGTCCGATGAACCCTTGAAGGCGACATGCACGGGCTTGAAGCCCGCGGCGAGCCTGAATCTCTCGGCGTTCATGTGTCCGCCACTGCCGACACCGGCAGAGCTGAAGAGGATCTTGCCCGGCCTCGTCCTGGCGACATCGACGAACTCCTGTAGCGACCTGACGCCAAGCGCTGCCGTCACGACCACCGTACTCGTGGAAAATCCGAGCCGCGTGACGCCGGCGAAATCCTTGAGCGGATCGTAAGGAAGGTTCGCCTGCAGTGCCGCGCTGATCGCAAACGCAGACGAACTCGTCAGGAGCGTGTGGCCGTCGGGCGTGGCTTTCGCGACGATGTTGTTGCCGATCGTGCCGCCCGCGCCCGTACGATTTTCGACGACAACGGCCTGTCCCCAGTTCTCGCTCATTTTCTGCGCGATGATGCGCGTCAGAGTGTCCGTGCCGCCGGCCGGCGAGAAAGGGACGACGAAGCGCATCGGCTTCGCGGGGAATTTCGGCTGAGCCTGCGCGACGCCGGCCGCTGCTGCGAACGCCGTGGCAACGACCACGAACAAAATGCGTAGCAGCCGACTCATGCTGAACTCCGACAATTGCGTTCGCCCGACGAATCTTAACCGATTGCGGGCGGCGACCCGTCTGAACTCCGAGGATCCGCATGTCGGGGTCCGTTGCACGACTCGGCGGCGGCTGCGGCTTCGTATTCGAGTTGGGCTTGCGGGGTGCAGCGAGTTTGACGCGCGCTGTGCGTTGCATCGCCTCGTCACGAGCAGAAGCGGGCTACATCCTCGGCAGCTCACCAGACGCGGCTGCTCGTGCCGCTGAGTTGAACAGTCTCGCAGGCTGGCCTTTCATCGAGCCGCACCGGCTGCTAAGTACGATTTGACGCTCAAGGTCTCGGACCTCGTCGATCAGGAACCCGCGGCAAACCCGGTGACACAGGTCCATCGTCCCCCGCAGCGGGTGATGTGAGACCTGGCTGCTATCGAGTTCTTCCAGCTCCTATCGCCTCAACGCAAGCCGCTGGGAGAGCGTCAGCAGGGCTTCCGTGCGCTCCATCTCCTCAGCCCGGCGCAGCGCTTCAGCTACGGACCGCTGCGTGTCTTCGATCGGTACGGCCTTCCCACACGGGGTCACGGCAGGCGCGTGCTTCTTCTCGACCGCTGTGATCCGGGAGGCGAGGCTATCCCTTGTGAGAGCCCGCGGCGAAAGCTGCTCTGCTATTCATCAAGCATTTGGCGTTCAAGCTGGCTGATCGCGCTCAGGAGGGTATTACGGTGCGCCGTATGCGTGAACTCGCAGATGACCCGAAAGCGAGCATCTGTAAAAACTGTCTTCTCGTCCAGCGCTTGGAGTTCCTTCCGTCGCAGGGCCAGCCGCTCTGCGATCGTTAGCGTGGCTTCTACCTTGTCCTTCTCCTCGGCGGCGCGGATTACTTCAGCCAGGAAGCGCTCAGTTTCCTCAAGCGGTATCGGCTTAAACGGAAGTTCCTCGGTCGGTCCGCGCTTCTTCTCGAGGGCTGCCAGCCGCGTAGCGAGGTTACCCAGGGAGAGACTCCTCGAGGGCCTTCACACGCGCCAGGAGCTCGTCCGCCTCGAGGATCCGCCGGTGAAGCGCTATGGCTTGCATGGTCCGGGTGGCCTGATCAGGGCTGATCTGCCCGGCCGCAAGCGCGTCGAGCACACGCTGGCTCTGCTCGGTCGGGCTGCCGGTCAGGCCGGGCAAGCGGATGGCGCTGTCCGTCGCCGCAAGCCTGGGGTGCACGTAGGCCGCAGCGGACTTCGCCGCGTCGAGCGCAACCGACCCGGCCAAGGGCGTCCGGTCCTTCTCGTAGACCTCCCACTGCTCGCGCATGAGGGTCAGCATGACCTCTATCGGTGTTATTCCTTTCGCCGATGCGCTTTCGGCGACTTCTCTTGTTCGGGAAATAGCAGAGCTTGCAGCGCGGGCGCGCTTGCCAGGTATCTATCCCGCCGACTTTTACGCAACGCGTGGCGGCCTCATGTCATACGGACCAAACCTCGGCGAGACGTTTGGCCGTGCAGCGGAGTACGTGGATAAATTCTTAGCTGGCGCAAAACCGGCCGACTTACCAATACAGCAGCCGAAAACATTCGAGTTGGTTATCAATGCCAAGACTGCAAGATCCCTTGGAGTTGTGATCCCCTCATCCCTGCAGTTACAGGCTCACTCGGTGATCGAATAGTCGGGCTCTAAGTAATCACTCGTCGCCTGATAGCCATCACATGACGCGTCTGATCCGCTTTTCAGAAATCAGCCGCCCACAGCGTGAAGCCGAACACGTAGAAATGGTGGAGGCGGTGGCAAACATGTGTTCCAGGACAGGATTCCGATGAGCAGGAGAGCCATCGCATTTAGAAACTCACACGTATCTCGCTTGATGGAACTCGGTTCTCCCGCGCCTCACCACCGCGAAGTTGATGGGCGTCATGTGCTGGGAACGGTGCTCTCAATACCGAAGAGATCACCTCCAGCAGCGCTTCGGTGATACATTTAAAAAGCGGCATGACGTACCGGAATCTGCGCTGGTCTTCTTGACTGCTCGCGCCGCGTATAAGGAGGGTTCCTTCTTGAAGCGCGCCGAGCTCGCGCTCGTAGCTCGCTTGCACCGCTTCTCGGCGCACGCGGCCGTTGCCAGTGGCCAGTCCGTTCTGGGCGGTGAAGGGTTCACGCGCGCGAATCCAGTGCCGCACGCGCGCGTAATCGGGAAGCCGCACGTTGGCGCAAGCCACTGCGGATTCGAGTTCTGCGTCCGAAGCGTGTCGGGATGAGGGCACCAGCACGGCCATCAGATGAGGACATGCTTCGCCATAGACGGCGACCTGTTCAACGGCCGGGCTCTCGAGGAGCAGGCTTTCCGGCCATTCGGGCGATACATTGCGCCCAAAACTCGTCACGATCACGTTCTTCTTGCGTCCGGCGATACATATGAAGCCCTCGGCGTCGATCTCGCCCAGGTCGCCGGACGCAAGCCATTCGCCAGGGTCGGCAGCCCTGGAGCCCAGATAACCCGAGAAACTCCGGCCGCCGATTTCAAGTTCGCCGTCGGCAGACACGCGCACGCGGACGCCCGGCAGGGGTCGTCCGACCGTGCCCAGCCGATCGGCGCCGGGCGAGTTCACACTCACGACGGAGCCGCATTCCGTCAAGCCATACCCTTCGTAGACCGGCAAGCCCAGGCTGCGTGCACGCTCAATCAGCGCGACAGACGTTTTGGCGCCCCCTACCGTGACGTATTTCAGCGTGCGTACGCGAGGATCCGCTGCACCGACGCGCGCGAGCTTCGCCACGATAAGCCGCAGCATCTGGGGGAGCAGGATCATGCTGTCGGCGCGATAGCGTGCGATCGTCTCGAGGCAGCGTTCAGGATCGAAAGCGCTTGAACCAATCAAGCCGATTTCGGCGGAGGGCGGGCAGATACATGTCGCGCCGATATTGAGGGCGGTGTACACCCCAGCCACGTTTTCCAGCAGTACGGCGAGCGGCAGCGCGCACAGGTGTCGGCGAATGCCGATGCGCGTGGAAATGTCAGCAAGTCCGCGCGTCGCGCGCAATTGCTGCCTCATCGAGAGAACGACGCCCTTGGGCCTGCCCGTACTGCCGGACGTGAACGTTATCTTGTGACCGTAGTTCTCCTCACGACTGCCGGAATAGCAGGCAATGCCACTGCGCATCGCGAACAGCCGCAAGCCTCGTGCATCGAACCGCTCTTCGGTGAATCCCAGCGAAGCAGCGAGACCGGCGGCAGGGCAGAAGATCGCGTCCAGCCGCGAGGCATGGATCGCGTGCAATAATTGTTCGATCGTAAAGAATCCGGGCAGCGGCACCAGGTCGATATCGGCGCTGTGAGCGGCCAGGTCGATCGCGATCCATCGAGGCGAGTTTTCGGCGATGAGTCCGATTCGCGCACGACTCCCGACAGCCTTCAAGAGCCCTGCACGGCAGACATCCACCTGTCGCATGAGCTCGCCCTTGGGCCATGGCTGCCTGTCGGCCTCGCTGCCCTCGACGCAGGCGTCATCACTTATCCATTCCAGCAAGGGCATCAGTGCCGACCGTTATCCGCCGTATCCGCGCCCTGCGAGCATAGTCGCAGGAAGTGCATCGGAATATTCGCCGTCATTACCCGGGGATCGGTCTCGTAATAACGCCCCCAGCTCTCACCCCGGTCGGGCAGTCGTCTCGGATCCGCTCTCGTGAGCATGATTGTGTCCATGCTCAATCTGGCGAAGGAATTCAGAAGCAGTCGTGTCGACGTGAATACGACCCACGTGCAGGCGAGTTCGTGCAGCAGCTGCGTCATCGCGAGGATGACTTGGCGTGCGGCGCCGCCGCTCGTTGCTGCGAGGTTTCCAACCTCCACGACGTGCTCGCGTTGCACCTGAGAACCCGTCTTCATGCCGATCGTCTCCTCGACAGGTCTATCGAGGTACTGTTCGGCGAACAACGGAGCATTTCCCGCACGAGTGTAGTCGAGCGCCGCGACCCAGGCGCCTTCTGCATTGCGAAATCCTACAAGCTGCTCTGCGAACTGACGAACGCGAGCGCCGTAGGTTCTCGCGTAACGTTCAGTTATGAAGCGTTCCAAGTCAACGCGTTCAGGCGCGGTGCGTCCGATGAGATGAAACTCGCGTTCCGAGGTCACAGCGACATTGTGGCGACGACCCGCGTCATCCGACCGCTCGCCTGCAAGTGCAAGCTTGGAAGGCATCGACTGTTCCTTGGGAATACACCGGGCGCAAGAGTAGCCGGCAATAATTAAGCACGCATTAAGCGAACCCGCGCATCTTCCAGAACACAGTCAAGGCACGACACGGCGGCGAAAACATAGAGTGAAAACGAGCACCTTCAAGTCAGTGCCACACTCACTGCGATCAACCAGTACCGGCGCTACGTCGGTTCGACGCTGAACCTCGACATGGATGCGCGAAAAGAACACCCATGAAGGATTCGTGAATTTCAAGCTAAGAGCTTTCGATCGCCCTATGCGCAGTCCGTGCAGAGGGCCGAAAAAGGAAAAGGGGTTTAGGACGCACTTGGCGATCGAGTGTCTGCATCACTCGTTCGAAGATATCGCTGGCGCACCTCGTGCATGCCGAGCACGGCACACCGCGCGAGTGTACTGTCCAATAATTCAAACGAGCTCCGCTTCGGATCGTTGACGCTGCTCTACTGCCAGGAACACGACAGGCCTTGTAAGTCACCCGCGTGTCCCTTCCGGATCATCGCGCGCCGGCGCTGCATACCACCGGTTCTTCGGCACCACCTGCAATTCGGTCGGATCCGTCATGTAGTGCGGTGACATGATCTGCACGCCGTGCTCGTTGAATACATCCTGGATATTGCCGTGGAGCCGGTTCAGCACATCCATGCGCTGCGCGGGCGACTGCATCGGCGTGTATGCGGCAAGACGGTATTCGACATAGAAGTCGGACAGCGCTGTCTGGCGGACAATGGGGGCCGGCTCGCCCACGACATGCGGGGTGCGGTGCGCTGCTTCCTTCAGCATGGCCTCCACTTGCCGCCATGGCGTCGCGTAGCCGATGGTCACCGCGGTGTCCACCACGTAGCCCGTGCCCGGTACGGCGCGTGAGTAGTTCCGGATTGTCGTGGCCATGACGCCTGAATTGGGCAGCGTGATCTCATCCCCGAGCCCCGAGCGGATGCGCGTGATGAACACGCCAAGCTCCATCACAGTACCTTCCGTATCGCCGATGCGCACGTATTCACCCTGACGAAACGCTCTGTTGTACATCAGGACGAGACCGCTGAACGCCTGGCCCACGACGCTCGCTCCGCCCACGGATACCATCACCCCCACCAGCACCGTAAGTCCCTTGAAGGCGTCCGTGCCCGCACCCGGCAGATAGGGATAAGCGATCGCTAGGGCGAATATCCACACGATGAACTTGAAGATTCGCCGCGTCGGCCGCGCGGTCTCGGCGTCGATCCACGTAACGCGCGCGCTGCCCTCTTCGATCCGGTCGAAGAAGGCTCCCAGCGTGCGAATGACGGCGCACGCGATGAGGAAGATCACCACAACGAGCAGTAATCCCGGAAGCGACTCCGCGATGGCAATGGCCACCCTTTTCAGCAGTGCGAGCAGGTTGCCTTCGAGGTCCTCGCCCCAGGGACGGGTGTAGGGAAATTGCTCCAGGACGAAGGTTATCCAGCCGCTCGCCAGCACGATTGCAACGATCCACGCGGCGAACGCGACGAGACGCCGCGCGAGAGTCAGCAGGTGCGCCACGTCCAGGATCCGCACGCCTCCCAGGTGCAGCCCACCGGACCGGCGCGCGGCCGCGGCGGCCAGTTGCTCCGCCATCCAGCGGTTCGCGTGGATCAGCAGCCACAGGATCGCGCCATAGATGAGCGTTGCTCCGGCAGCAAGCGCTGCGGCCGTTGCGAGGTAGCGCGGCGTCCGGTGCTCTCGCCACTCCATGATCGCCCGCTCGAGGCGAGCCGCCGACTCGCGCGCCACGATTTCGGTTGTCTCGCCAGCCTGCCGATCCACGTCCACGGGTGTCACCACAAAGGCGTGCTTTCCGCCCAGCAGCACGCGCGTCGCTGTTCCTTTTTCCGCTTCCTCGAGGCCGATGCGGGCATCCGGATCGGTAGCCAGGACATTCTCGATCCGCTCCATCGTGCCTGTCGCGCGCTCCGCTGCGGTGTGGCCCGCGATCGGGCCGTATAGTTTGATGATGAACCGGTTTGAGACCTTCACTACCGCGCTCTGCCGCGCAGTTTGCTCCTCAGCCGCGCCAGCCAGCCAGCACGTCAGGAGCATCGCGACGGCAGTGAGCGCCGCAGCGCACCGCCGGATTGCGCACGGTCGACTATCCATGGGGTCGCTGCGCGTCATGTCAGAGGCCGTCTTTATCGTTCAAATGCGCCGTAGCGCGGTCGACTGACTGCGCCGTGAGCCGAAGCGCCATTACAGGATAGAGTATTGCCGTGGGCATTCGCCACCGACGAGTGGCGCCAATGCTGTCCCGTACAGCCAGTCCTCTGCCGCAAAGTTAATCTCAGGCCGTGGTCACCACCCGCGCTATTGCACCGCCGCCGGACTCCCAGCAGCTGGTGGTTCCGCAACCAGCTTGGCGCCGACATCCCTCAGTAGACGCTTGAATTCGGGCGACTCCATGATGAGCGTTGCCGCTGCGGCGCGCAGGCGATCGACCGCCTCAGGGGGAAGCACGAACGACGTGGGCAGTTGATTCAGGTAGTCGAATTCAGCCTTGTCCTTCAGCGCCGCGAACGACACGTCGATGGCATAAATCTCGGCGTTCGGGAGGCGCAATGCCGCGGCAACCGCAGGATCTTTGTTGGCCGCCATTGCCGCCGAGTTCCGGATCAGACGCGCCGTCTGCCACTGCTTGGCCGTGTCTCTCAGCAACTCGACTGCTTCGAAGGAAAAGGCATCGATCGGGGTGCCCGCCGATTTGAGCAGAACCTCCACGGTGCCTGGAGGGTTCTCCGACTCGTCCCAGTTCGTCGGCGGCGAAGAGAGCGAATTGACGATGAAAACAATGATCCTGCGCGCGTTGTCGATGGGCGTTGGTATACCGGCTTCGTGCAAGGCCTGGAGAACTTCCAGCGAATCGAGAATGCCACGCATGCCCAGATTGTCCGACACACCGCCATCGACGAGATGGAGGTACGGGCGATGGACGCTGTCGCCGAAGGCTTCTTCGGCCTTGAGCGAGCGGATGGCCCGTGCGGCGGGTCTCGGTGGGTCGTCGGACTCGATGAACGGCTCTACCCAGGCGGGCGCGACTCTGTTGCAGGTGCCGCCATAGTTGTTGATCGTGACGGGCGAGAGCACGACCGGTACGGCCGACGAGGCCGCAGCGGCGCGGGACAGCGGCACCGCGTTGAGGTCCGAGCAGATGACGTCGAAAACGCGCTGCGTGAAGACGAAGCGAGAGCCGGTCGAAATATCCGTCGCCGATGCGAGGATCAGCGGGCCGTCGCCGCGGTTGAGATCGCCGAACGTAGCGCCGTTGAAGAGGATTTCGTCGTACAACTGGGCCGCCAATTCGGACCGGCCCCAGCCGGTCGACCATAGATTGCCCCAGTATTTCGGGTTGAGTAAGCGGGCGACGATCTCGCCCTGTACATCGCGCTTCAGAAAGCGTTGCTCGTAGTCGGCGAACAGCTTGTCGCCATACAGGCCATAGGCGAGCGCGGTGAAACTGCCGCCGGACACGCCGGTAACGATGTTGACTGAGTCGAGCAAGCGGACTTTGTTGCCTTTCGGTCCGACAACCTCGGTCTTTCGAAGGAACTCCAGGACGCCGTAGGAAAAGGCGGCAGCCCGCGTGCCGCCGCCCGAGAAGGCGAGGATCACCAGGTTGTCCTGGTCTTTGGCCTTTCCCATGCGCGTCTCGAAACGGTATCCCGTTGTCGGGTCAGTCTGGGTGATCGGCGGATTGATCGGGCGGGTGGCGCAGCCGCACAACAAGACAAGAAGCACGGCAGCGAGGCGGTTGAATCTGTGCGTGGTGTCCATGCCTTTTTCTTTAGGATGACGAAGACGACCGCCACAAGGGCTATAACGCCGTACCAGAGCGCGTCCGTTCTCACCGTGTCTTGGATCACCAGCAGGTAGCTCGCGAAAACAAGCATCGGCAACGCGGCTGCAACTGCCAAGAGCACGATTCTACACGGCGCTCCCAAGTGCTCGATAATGCCAATCGTGTATGGCCGATCCGCGCTGCCCTCGGGTCCGCCATTGAAAACGGTAATCGAGGTCATGGCCGAGGTCATCGACGGCAGACTTTGCTTGGCCCCGGTCGATTGGGACTCTGCTGCCCCGGCGCAGTCTCGGACTGGCATTGTGTTATACGGGTCGCAGCGGCAAGAGCCGGCTCTTAGCACCGTGTCGTAGGCGTTCATAAACATCACCAGGCAGCGGCCTGCGTGAGCCGGCTGAAGTCTGGCACGCCAATGTGACGCTGTTCAACCGTCAGCAGACCTCGACGAGATAAACGCGAGATAACGCGGCTCACTGTCTCTGTAGATAGCGCCAGGTAACTCCCTATGTCGTCTCGACTCATGTGTAACAGCAGGGCGTCTTTCGCGTAACCCAGTTTCTGGTAGCGCTCGCACAGGCGCAGTAGAAACCGCGCGACCCGCTGCTCTGCATCCAGGCGGCCGAGCCAAGTGGTTAAACTTTGGTCGCGCGTGATCTCCAGGGATAAGGCGCGCACGAACGCCCTGAGTAGATCGGGGTATTTCCCCGCCATCGATTCGAGTTGGTCGAGGGGAAGCAGTGCATTTCCGGCCAGTACGTCGCCATCGCCGTCCAGGGTATGCCGCGCGATGATTCGCCGTACGGCGCGGTCGCTCGCGTTGAGCAGGACGTGCCAAGGATTCGGCCGGGTGCGCTTCACGGCGCGGCGCTCGCGCTCGAAGCGCGGCTGGTCAGTGCAATACTTTTGGACCGTCGAGTAACATCGAGCAGATCGCGCCAGAAGCCCGTGAGGATGCATTGCCCCGCCCGGCACCGATTGCGCGCTACATGCGCGGGTTACTGTTCCTCGTCGGGCTCGCGGTCCTCGGGCTCATCGTCCTCGGCGATAGCCGTCTCATCGATTTCAGCCGCAACGTCTTCTAACAGACTGTTGATGGCTGCCAAGAAGTCGTTCAGGTCTTGGCTGCTGGTTTGCGGCAAGACGGGGATGATGTTAATTGCATCCTCCAGTATCTTGAGTGCCCAGATTTTCTCGGCTTGCGTAAGCAGGTGTAAGTCGGTCAGTGGCCGTGCGAGCAGGCGCAGATCGCGCTCTCCGTCACTTGCTTCGTTCGCGGCATCGTCGTCTCGTTCGACCATCGCTGACTCCCGGCGGTAAATGACCACGCATTTCACCACAAGATTTCAACGCGGATCTCCGATCGACGGTCGAACTTGATTTCGGCTTGACTCAGGCGAGGTCGGTTCGCCGCCGACTATCAAACGAGTTTAGAGAGCGATCCGCCGCATACTCACCGCCGGTACCGATCTGAATGTCATCATCTCTGTCGGCGACGTCACGTCCAGCAATCCGTACCGACTCGACGGCACATCCGTGTTCGATCGAATCAGCTCCGGTCTGGGCCCGCGCGAAGGTCTAATGATCGACGCACAGAACGATCCCGCCGCCGTCGCCGCTTTTTTCAGCGGCCACGGCGTTGCCCGTTTTTGTTATGGCAACGGAACCTCCTTTCCCGTGTCCGACGAAGGTGCGATGGTCTATCGCACTCCCGTCGAGCAGGCCTGCTGGATGCGCGTCACACAGAACGCTCCCCGGTTTGTCTACGCCTGGACCGCCAACAGCATCGACAACCAACGGCTTTTACCTGCATCTGGGTGTGAACGGGATCATCGCTGACCCGCATGGGATCGCCCATTTCGTGGCCCTATTGCGGGACGCACGATTCGCATCGAAGTATCGGCTGGCCAGACGGTCGGACAATCCATTTTTGCCGCTAATTCGTGCTATGGACTGACCGTGACTACCAGTGACTCGCGATGGCCGGCACTGACGCGAATATAACGTTCACTGTCACGGGTGAGAACGGTTCCTCGTCTACCACGATGGATAGCCGTTACAACAGCCGCATGGAACGTGACTCCGATAACACAGTCGTTCTGCCAAGCCCCGACCTTGGCGAGCTTCACTCGGTCACGGTGCAGCGAGACGACAGCGGCAACGCACCGGACTGGCATGTGGCGTCGATCAAGGTAGAGAGTGTGCGCTACAAGAGGCAAGGCACTGTGTCATTCGATTGCTGGATAGACTCCACCGCCCCAGTCACGCGCCCGGTAGCGTGAGGTCGCGCTGCTCTCAGCCGCCGTCCTGACGGAGCGCGAGAGGAGCTCCGCGAAGCGACTGATCCCCGTACTGCGCCTTGTCGGTGAGCGCGATCACTGAGGATCATGGATCGCCTGAGGCTCAAGCTCATCCAGTCTCTTCTGGCACTTGCGCGCTCGCCGCATCAGCACCTGTTGCGATTGCTGCATAGGGCAAAGCACACGCGCTCGAGGCGCCGTCGGTCGCTGCGCGTCGCTTCAGCGGCACGATCCTTACACTGCGTTCCCAAATATTTCGTCGTAAGAATCGAGCCGCTCGTCAGTCTAATCCGCGGATGACATGAGATTGGGACCGCATGAGGCGATCCGATCCACGTCACTGAACCAACTTTTCCATTGGAGACTGACATGATCAAGCGGAATGTTGTGAAACTCGCGATCGCCGGACTTTTGGCTGGTGCGGCTGTGGCGCATGCGGAGAGCTCGCCTTTCCCGTTGGCTGCTGAAAACGGTCCGTTTCAGCGATACATGGACGGCGTCACGATCGAGGCGGAGACCGGTGCGGTGGGAACTGTTTATCCGCGTGCGGAGATCCAGACCTACGTTGCCACCGGTGATGTGGCAAAGAAGGGAACCGCGACGCTCGGAATGCAGTCCGCCTTTCCCGAAATGGCCGAAACAGGTCCGCGTATCTGAGGCGTCAATCCACGGGGAAGAGCGGCGCCGTGCCCGCTGCGCCGCTCTGCGCCTCGTCGCGCTTTGTTGCCGCCTTTGCGGAGATGGGCTAGATTGCTCGGACAAATATTACAGTCCGGCAATCAAAAATGCCCCGATCAGGCGCGCCGCCCGTCTCGATTCCCGACCTTGATACTCACCGGCGAGCACTCTACAAGTTCGCGATGATGCAACTCCGGAACGAAACCCACGCGGAGGACTGCGTGCAAGAAGCGCTTGCGGCGGCAATTCAGAGCGCGGAGCGTTTCTCCGGCAATTCGTCGGTGCGCACGTGGCTCATCGGAATCCTTAAGCACAAGATTCTCGACCACTTCCGCAGGGCGAGCCGTGAAGAGGCGATGGCGCCTGCGGACGACGAGGTTTGCCTGGATGATTTCGACGTGCTGTACAAGGAAGACGGTCACCGTGTAGAGCCGCCTGCGGCCTGGGCGAACCCCGAGCACGCGCTCACGCAGACCGAATTCTTCGAAGTGCTCGAGCGCTGCATGCAGGGCCTTCCGAAGAACACGGCCCGTGTGTTCGAGCTGCGTGAGGTGATGGGTCTCGGCATCGAGGAGATCTGCGCAGAGCTGCGGATAACCAGCACGAATTGCTCGGTCATGATTTACCGCGCGCGCATGTCACTGCGCGAATGCCTGGACCAGCGCTGGTTCGGCGCCGCGAAGGCGCGAGCTGCCTGATGAGAATTACCTGCAGAGAGGCGAGTCGGCTGATCTCGAGCGGTCTGGATCAGAAGCTCAGCCTCCACGATCGTACCGTCTTGCGGATGCACCTTGCCGTATGCAGTGCCTGCAACGTGCTGAAGGCGCAGTTCGAGTTCATGCGGCGTGCGCTTGCCAGCTATTCCAGGTCCGATCGGGACGACAATTAGATATCTGACGACGGCGTTCGTCTTGCGGTGATGACCGGACTATTTGCCCCTGCCGCGGAACGCAACAAGGGTCCGATACTGGATGTGCTGCAGCGCTTCCTGCCGCCGGTTGGAGCGGTGCTGGAGATCGCAAGCGGTACGGGCCAGCATGTGGTGCACTTCGCGCGCAGGCTCGAACATCTGACCTGGATTCCGAGCGATGTCAGCGCCGACGCGCGGCGCTCGATTCAGGGCTGGTTGTCGGCGGAGCGGCTCGCGAATGTGCGGCCGCCGCTCGAGCTCGATGTACGCGACAGGCCCTGGCCTGTAGATATCGACCTGAACGCGATTGTGTGCATCAATCTCATCCACATCGCGCCGTGGAGTGTCACGCCTGCGTTGTTCGCCGGCGCGCGCGATGAGCTCGCTGACCAAGGTGTTGTTTACCTGTACGGCCCGTACAAACAGCAGGGCCGGCATACTGCTCTGAGCAACGAGGCTTTCGATCGCTCGCTCCGCGCGCAGGATCCGGACTGGGGCGTGCGCAATCTCGAAGATGTCGTGGAGACGGCGCGGACTGCCGGATTCGATCACGTCGAGGCGGTGAACATGCCGGCGAACAACCTCAGTCTCATCTTCCGCAAGAGACCGCACGCCCAAAACGCCGGATAGAAAGTCTGTGCGCGGAGATCGGTGCGACCTTCCGCGCGCACCGAACGCAGGACCTCCTCGTGAATAACGATACCGTCCATGGCGCCCACTTCCTGTCTCCAGGGCGCCCGTTCCAGCGCGCGCACCGTGTCAGCGTAGCCCGCTTGCCAGCGCGCGCGGATACGACGGGCAGTGAAGTCGATATCCTTGGTGTGGTCCTCTCCGTCGATACGCGGCGCTGCGAGCGGAACGATGTGCATGACCGTGGCGCATCCGTACTGCAGCATCTCCTGCACGTCGGCACCGCAACTTTCCGGTGGTATGTGTTTGCCGAGCTCGCGGATGATGTGGCGCATGCGATGAATCTGCTGCTGACGAGCGACATGACTCGTCGCACGGCTTGCATATTGAATGTCCTTTTGACGCGCGAGCACCTGCCAGACGGACTCGGGTTCAGGTCCTCGGGGGTGCCACACGTTGGCTGCACAAATGAGCGAGCTGCGCCGTGGCTTGTCGTCGAGTACCGACTTCGATCGGTGTGTTGGACTAGATGCCGCCATCCCAGTAGGGGGCGCCATCGATGCGCACCGCGAGGAATGCGGGTGGCAGCGCGCCGGAAGCCATGACGTGCTCGACCGAGAGCGATTGATCGCGATTGTCGAGTTAATGCATCTCGCCGCTGCGCACGTTAACGGCACCAAGCGTAAGCCGGCCGTGACCGCTGTTGATGTAGTCGAAATCGGTGGCGCAAGGTGCGTTTCCCAGGAGCGAGCTCGGTTTCCAGAACATGTTCTGGAGCGAGCGCATGATGATCGCCATGGACAGTAACAAGGAGGGCATGGTGAGCCGGGATGAATTCATGAGTTATATGGGCAAGCAGTACGATAGGATGGACGCCGGCAAGAATGGCATCTTTCGAAGCCGCAGTTCATGGATACGAAGATGATGCGCAGCACGTTCCCGGCGTCGGGCGACTGAGAACTGCACTCCGACAGCGTCACATCGAAAGCATTGGCATTCCGCGTAGCGGAAGTACTGTTCCGTTGCTCAGCGGCACTGTGCTTCCCTGCGCTGCTATCCTCGACGCACATCGAATGCCATCGCGTTGCGTGAGCTCGGAATTGACCGGGCCACTGTGGCGAGCGAGGATGCAAAACGTGAGTTGTAGCCGACAGGCACTTCATCTGGCTCTTCTCGGGGTTGCCGTTGGAGCTTGTGCCGGCGCAATCAGTATCGCCTTTCGGCGCACGATCGAGCTGTGCCACACATTGACGCTGCCTTCCGCGGGCTTCGCTGCCGCGGATTCGACGCTGCGGTTCGCGTTACCCGTACTCGGCACGGCCGTTGCCGTGTGCGTCCTGAAATTCGTGGCAGATGGTCCCGTTCCCACGGGTGTTCCTCACGTGCTCGAGCGGCTTCGTGCGGCGGGTGGCCGGCTTCCTTTTCGAAACGCGATGCTCCAATTCGTGGCAGGTTCGTTACTGCTGGGCTTCGGCATGTCGATGGGCCGGGAAGGGCCTGCTATCCATCTCGGAGCCGCGTCCGGCAGCATCGTCGGAAGCCGTCTCGCACTCAGCCCAAGCTCGCTCCGCATTCTTGTCGGCTGCGGAGTCTCTGCGGCCATTGGCGCAGCTTTCAATACGCCACTCGCGGGCGTGATACTGGCCATCGAGGTGATTCTCATCGAGTACACGGTCGGCGGCTTTGCACCCATCCTGCTGGCTGCTCTCACCGGCGCCGTGCTCGGACGGCTCGTCTACGGTGACGCGCCTGCGTTCCATGTGCCTGCACTGGTTCCCGGTTCTCTGCTGGAGCTGGCTTGGCTCGCTCTGATGGGCCTCGCCGCTGGCGCCTATTCCGCAGTCTTCATGAAACTCACAAGTGCCCTTCTACGCCGCACGCGCTCTATGCCCTGGTATGGCGTCATGATGGCGGCGAGCGTCGGCGTCGGTCTACTCGGCATGATCGTGCCGGAGATTCTGGGTGTCGGCTATGATGTCATCCAGCGTGTGCTGGACGATGAGTACGGCGTCATCGCCGTCGCGCTGATTGCGGCTGTCAAGCTGGTGGCGACCGCAGCCTGCGTCGGTGCACGCGTGCCCGCTGGGCTGATCGGCCCAACTCTGGTCATGGGTGCGGCCTTGGGGGGCGTGTTTGGCACGCTGGGCACGACCCTTGTTTCGGGTGGGACATCAACCAGCGCCTTTTATGCCATGCTGGGTATGGCGGCGGTGATGGGAGCGACACTGCGGGCTCCGATGAGCGCGCTTGTCGCGGTGCTGGAACTCACGGGCAATCCGCATGTGATTCTCCCCGGCATTCTCGCCATCGTCACGGCTTCTCTTACCGCGCGCCATGTGTTCGGATGCGACTCGGTGTTTGCGATACAGCTTCGCGACTTGGAGGCGGTATGCTGCGAACCCTTGAGGCGAGCGAAGTGAGTGCCAGCGCAAGCGCCCGACGAAGCTCTCTGCTGCACCACATTGGCCTTCAGGACATCACCCGGATCCAGACCCCACCGGCGTTTGCATTCTGTGGTAACGCTTCACCGGAACTAGTGCAGGAGCCCGTGACACCTCGTGCCTCGTCATGCTTGCACGCCGTCAGCGAGATGCGGCATTTCAGCCAGATAAATGTTTGCGGCCGGTTTGCAGCGTTGCAGAATACGCCCGCGAATTGCGTCAACTGTCTGTGGTAGCTGCCGAGACAACTGAATAGGAGTCGTGCGGGTGAAAACAGTCGCAGCGTTCTTGCTGCCGATCATTCTGCTGCTGATGATCGAGTCGTGCTCACGGACAGTGATTACCGTGAGAGAGGATTTTACTCCGGCGCCGGTGGACCCGATGATCGCGGAGCGCGCTGCTTCACGGGAGATCGGGTGGGAGGGTTACCGGGTTCGGCCGGAAGCGATCCCCGAACCGAAGCTGCCCCGCATCGTCGCAGTCGGGGACTCGAACACCTGGGGCTACGGCGTTCGCGCGGACGCGGCGTGGCCGAGCGTGCTCGGTCGCGCCCTTCGCAGTGCCGAGGTCGTGAATATGGCAGTTCCCGGTTACAGCTCCTTTCAGGGAGTTGCAGACGCTCCGCAAATACGGTGACGGGCTCAAACCCTCGATGATCGTAGCGTCCTTCAATTTCAACGATCGGGCGTACGTCTACAACCATTACGGCGACAGCGAGGAGAAGTTCGCGCGGTTTTTCGACGCGCAGCGTAAGTCGGAGTTGTACAACTGGCTCAATAAGATTTACACCGCGCGAATGCTGCGTGCCCTCATGACGAGGATCGGATTAGTGCGGTCAGAACCTCTGAAGAAGTTAGACGTACGGGATCTTGAACCTCGTGTTCCCCCGGAGAAATATCGGGAAAATCTGAGAAAAATTGTCGAATATGGACGCGACAGGAAGATACCTGTCATCTTCATGCTGCTGAAGGACAACCCCTACTATACGAGCCAGATACGCATTGGTCTCGCCGACAGAGATCGAGGCGATTACGTACACGCGGCTCGTGCTTTCACGATTGGCGAGACAAACGGGATAACGGGAACCATGTCGCGCAAGTTCCTGGTCGAAACTTACGCAGCGGCCGGCGAGAACGAAAAAGCAGAGGAAGCGGCCCGGATGGAACCGATGCGGGAAACTGTCGGCGGGTTCTACCCAATCGTCCCGGACTACGTCTACAACAACGTTATGATCGAAGTAGGTCGTGAGATGGGCGTCAAGGTTGTCGATGCGCGTCCCATGCTGGATGCGAATCCCGAGATGTTCATCGATATGTGCCATCCCGATGAAATCGGGCAATCCCGCCTCGCTCGACTCGTGTTGGAAGGAGTCAAAGCGGTTGCGCCATCCCTGGTGAAGGACGCCCAGCCTATCGAAGACTTGGGAACTCAGCAGGAATCGAAAACCGCGCCCGCAATGAGGATAGCCCAGCCGAGATAGAGCGCTGCAGCACCCTTTTTGGGACGAGCGCCGGCGCACGCTGAACTACCAATAGTGACGACCGTCCAGCGCCTGCTTGACCACCGGAAGCACCGGTAGATGGGCGTAATTCTCCACGCGATTCGTGGCGATTTTCCGGTTTTCGCTCGCAACGTGCTGCCAGAATGCATCACGTTAGACACTCCTCCCGATATCGAGTCCATCATGCATGCCATCCACCGCTATCACAAACTTTTTCAAGCGGATGCTGGCGCGGGTACAAGTCCAGACGTTCATTCGGAGACGTCTCGGCACATGCTTGTAATCGCGGTAGCGGTCAGCCTCTGCCTTGTCGTCCTTGCGTGCTTGTTCGCTCCCGGCAGTATCCAGTAAACGACTCGCGAGTTCTCCCGAGCAGTAGCGTTAGCATAGGCGAGGAATCGTTAATCCAGTCGAGCCGGATGACCAGGAGCGTCGTTCGCCAGGCTGTGCCCGCCGATGGGTGAAGCAGCGTGCGAGGTTCTGATGCGCTCCGTCAAGAAGATTCTGGCGTCGCGTGCATCGACGTGGTGAGCAGCATCAGTGCGAAAGCGTTCTATGAACGGAACGGCTGCAGGGCGACCGGTGTTCCCCGGCAGGTGGGCAGGATCATCGGCGACTTTCCTTAGCAAACCGATGCCGAGAACATGAACGTGTAGGACGGGCAGAACTGACAGCGGTTCGCTTTCGGCCGACGCGTAATACTCTCCTCGATGAACCACGGGGCGCTCACGCCGAGCGCGAGTGCTCCAACTTGACCCCCTCCGCAGCGTCCGACTCACCCGGATTGCGGAGGACAAAGTCGACCATGCCACGGACTCATGTTCGACGTGCCGAAACGCTAAACTACGCGGCCTCTTCCATGACGTGGTGTTTACCTATGCAGACCACCCAAAGCAGTCCAGATGATCCGCGGCTGCAGGAAGCGCTACACCAGTTGCAGTCGCTGATGATTCCGGGCGAGACGCTGGAGGCCTGGGCTGTGCAGCCGCGCATCTTCGCTCTCCTGCATCGCCGCGTCATTATTGCGGCGACCAGTGGTCGTTTCATCGCGCTCGCGCGCCAGCTCGTAAGCGGCTACCAGATGACGGACGTGCGCTGGCAGGACCTTCGCGATGCGAAGCTCCACATGGGCATCTTCGGAGCTGACCTGACTTTGAACGCGTCGAGCGCGTCCGACCTGGCGAGTGGCAGCTCGGCCAACCGGATGCTGATGTACCGCGGCTTCAGGAAGGAACAGACGCGCGAGGTCTATCGGCTATGCCAGGCTCAGGAACAGGCATGGCGTGAGAAGCGCCGCGTTCGCGATCTCGAAGAAATGCGTGCACGTTCCGGAGGTATTCAATTGCCGGCCAGCCCGGCGAACGTCTCGGAGTCGAGCGAAACAGGTAGCAGCGAGCCGGGCTCAGCGGTTGCGAGACTTCAGCAAGCCAAACAGATGCTGGAGGCAAAGCTCATCAGCGACGCAGAGTACGAAGCCATCAAAGCGCGCATCCTCGGCAGTGTTTGACCTGCGCTGGCGGTCGGCGCGACGTGTCATAGTTCCGCTCGGGCCGGCAAGCCTCAGCCTGATCCGAGGCCGGCCGGTTGAGGATGAAGCGTCTCAAGCATCCGAACACCGTCCTGCTCTGTTTTCGAGTCGCATTGGAATAGAACAGGACCATACGTTGTTTGCACAAATACCGCCCTGCTCCCCGCGGGCGGGTTCTCCTGTTGCCCGGCGCTCGCGTCGGGCATCTTTTTTTTCCAAGCGCTGCGCACACTCAACGGTGCTCGATCCTTCGCCGGATTGATCTGACGCATACAGTGGGCATGTTCAAACATGCACACTCCCATCAAAAGCACGTGATCGACCCGGGGGCGCCGCTCGAGCCTCCTCGGCAGATACAACGCTTTTCAAGGCCCAGACCCTTCCATCGCGGAGCGCTATGGGCCTTTTTCTTTGCGGCGCATTCAGGCTTGGACCCAACAAGATCATTGGTTGTTCGATCCAACGTGTTTCTCCGATATGACAATGGACTGAGGCACTTCGTCCGTTTCCGCGGCCTTGATCCACGTCAGAACATCGACGCAATGCGTATTCGATACTTGCACGGCAAAGCGGAGTAAGAACACCAGGGAAATCTCCCGGTTGACGCGAAACTCTTGGCCGCGTCATCGCTTCGCAAAAAGCAAAAAGGGATTCACTCGAAGTGAGTCCACCCGCGGCGTCTCCGACGCCCCGGCAGGTTGACGCACGCGCCGAGTTGTTAAAGGGCGCGCAGAACGAAACGGGGGGAATGACCATGCAGGACAAACGGTGCGGCATCGGCACGCATATTCGGCGGGCAGCATGGAGCATCTCGCAGATCGTAGTAATCACGCTGTTTACCGCGATCACCATCGCACCTTTCTCCACCGCTGCAACGCCGATTGTTTCGGCTACGAGCGGCATCCGCGAGGTGATCACGAGCGGTTCGATCAACGTAGGTTCCAATCAACTCACGGTAGCGAGCGCCGCAGGTTTCAATGTCGGCGACTGGGTGATCGTGGAAATCGGCAATGAAGCCGGTCAAGGCCAGCGCGGTACGCGTGGCGTGGGCGGCACCTGGCCGTGGGCGTCAGCTCCCACCGAAGCCCAGCTTTTTGCGCGAGACCCCGGTCAGGGCGGCTACATGTGGGCCGAAGACACCGGGTATGTGTTCTTCCGTTGGGACGGCGTTTGGTACAGCACGGCCCGGGAACGGGAGAATCACTGGTATACCGGCTCATACTATCTGGGCAAAGCAGTGCCGCGTTCGCTGCAGGCGCGCATCACGAGCATCAGCGGCACCAAGCTCACGCTCGATCGCTCGGCTGAAGTGTCGACGAGCAACGCCACCGTCTACTTCGACAACGCCCCGCTCATCAGTAACCTCATCAGTCAGCAGGGCAGTGTCACGCTGCCGGCGGGCAATTTCCCGATCGGCGGCGTGGTATGGATCGTGGACAAGAGCGGCGTAACGCTCTCTGGCCAAGGTAAGGATCAGACGCGGCTCTATACGCCGAAGGGCGTTCCGGGTGCGATCGAAGCGCGCAATTCGCCCAATACGATCATTCAGAATCTGACGCTTCAAGGCAACTGGGGCGATAGCGGTTTCGCTCTGAACTGGGACTCCTCCACCGCAGCGGGCGAAATGAACGGGCTTGGTGATTACATCGGCGGCCTCATGTGGCCGAACGGCATCATGCTCGATCGCGGCACCAACGACAGCGAAGTGCGCGATGTTCGCGTGATCAACGTCGCCCAGAATGCGGTCGGCAGCAGCTTCACGAGCAATACATGGGCACGGCGCGTTGAGAATATCCAGACCAACATTCCACGTGATTACCTTCAGTGGCAGTTCAAGTGGGGTGATGCAACGGGCGGTGGGTACTGAGGACACCGTGATGCGCGCTACCTACGTGCTTCCGGGATGGGAAAGCTTCAAATCCAGTGGCGTATCCCACATCCGGGTCAATGGCACGAACGGTCTGATGTCGGCGAACGGCAGCGGCGGATTTCTCTTCGACGCGCCGCAGCTGTATTTCACCGCCAATGCCTTCCATCCTGAATCCGACCCGATCGCGTCTTCGGTGTTTCAGCCGATCATCAACATCAATACGAACATCGGCATCACCTCGTATGTCGCCCAGGGCGGTACGGTGCGCAATGCGCGCATCATTCAGGAAGGCAAGATCAACGGCTACGACAACCTTGAAGGCATCGTGGTGAACACCAACAATCCGAACATCCGGATTGAAGGTGGTTACTTCCAGGCTCCCGATTGGACCCCCGGTGGTGTCACCCACGGTACTCAGGCGATCAACTCGACGGCCCATCCCAATGCACCGGTTATCGACGGGTTCGTGGCGGTCGGGCGCTCAAGCACCATCGGGGCGGAGCAATTCAACGTCTACAACCTCTACGGCGGGCTTGCAAACTGTGTCGCCTGGAACTCGTATCCAGCCGGCGCGAACTGCCGCACGCCTGCCGAGGCGGGTGTGACGCCGGTTGCGACTGATGTTGCCACTGCGACAGCGACGGCAGCGACCGTTGCGCCTGCTTCGGCAAGTATCCCCAACCCGGCGAGCACCTCGGCTGACATTGCCGTTAGCCAAAGCGTCGCTTCAACAATCACCGCTCCGACCAGTTCGACCACGTCATCCAGCACCGCCGCCGCGGAAAGCCCCACGTCTTTGCCAATCTCCGCCACTGCAGCTACGACCATCAATTCGTTGACCAGCTCACCTGCCACGGCAGCCGACGCAAGCCCGAACGGTACGCGTGGCACGCGCCAAACCCCAACCGCCGGGAATGCCGGTTCAACAGCAGTTGCCAGCGGCGGTGATGCCGCACGACCTTCGGCTGCTATCGGCGCGCTAGTGCCGCAGGTCGTGACGACGGGCTCGATTGCGGCGAAGTCGAAGCAGTTGAAGGTCGGGTCAGCGAGCGGCTTCAGCGTTGGCGACTGGGTGATCGTGGAAATTGGCAAGGAAGCCGGCCAGGGTCAACGCGGCAGCCGCGGCGTGGGCGGCACATGGCCGAGCAAATCCTATGCGACCGAAGCACAGCTGCTCGCCGATCGGTCTCAACCGAACAGGCTATTCGCCTGGGCCGAGGATTCAGGCTACGTCTACTGGTGGGTGGATGGCGTTTGGTACGACATAGCGCCCAACCGTCCGAAAACTTTCTACACCGGTCAATACTATCCAGGCAAAGCGATCCCGCGTTCGCTGCAGGCCCGCATAACCGCGATCAATGACGGCACTCTCACCCTCGACACGGCCGCGACAGTGTCGGCAAGTGGCGCGAACGTTTATCTGGATACTGCGCCGATCCTCAGCAACCTGATTGCAAGCAACGCGTCGCTCAGCCTGCCGGCGGGCAACTTTCCCACGGGTGGTGTGGTGTGGATCAAGAACAAAGACGGGTTCGCACTTTCGGGTCAGGGTAAGGATCAAACGAGGATCTACTCACCCAAAGGCGTCGTGTCCGTAATGATCCAAGCCTACAACGCGCCTAACACGATGATCCGTGATCTGACGTTGCAAGGCAATTTCCGTGATCAGGGCTTCGGTCTTAACTGGACCGGCTCGACTCCGGCGGGAACAGGAGAGCCCGTCACGGACTACAACCTGCCGCAGGGCGCTGCTTTTCCGCGCGGCATTCTGTTCCACGTCGCGAGCAGCAACAGCGTGGCGCAGGACATCCGCGTAATCGACGTCGCACAGCAGGCTGTCGGTGTCTCGTATGCCGACAATGTCTGGGCGCGACGCATCGAGAACATCCAGAACGATCTGCTACGTCAGTATGTGCAGTCGCAGTTTCAATGGGCCGATGCCAACGGCGGCGGCTGCGAAGACTGCGAAGTGCGCAGCACGTATCTGATATCGGGGTTCGAAGTGTTCAAGTCGACCAACGTTCAGTTCATTCGATCCAGAGGCACAAACGCCATGATGGCGGCAAGTGGCTCGGGCGGCTGGTTCATCGTCGATGCGGACCTGCGCTTCACTCCGAACAGTCTGCATCCGGAATCGGATCGGTACCAGGCATCGCCGTGGCATCCCATCATCAACGTAAACACCAACATCGGCGTCACACCGCAGGTCGCGCTCGGCGGGACGATCCGCAACGTGACGATGATCCAGCCTGCATACCTCAATGCGAACAATGATTCGATAAAAGGCATCGCGGTGAACGACAACAACCCGAATATTCGCATCGAGGGTGTCAGCTACTATGCCCCCGATTTCAAGACGCCGACGGTCTCGAACGGGCCGTTGGGTTTGACCTCCACCGGTCCCAGCACTTACGTCAACGGCATGCTCGTCATCGGTAAGCCGGGCCCGTGGGCGAACATCGGCATTGCGCACGGCAGCGGTCAGAATTGCACTGCGCAGGTTGTCTACGGCTGCGAGAACGGCCCCTACACCTCGGCAGCGATGTCGGCGTTCCTGGCTACCGGAAAGTAGGCGACGCGGAATCGAGGGGAGCCAGCCCACTGTGTTTGAGGTGCGGGCGACCCGGACATTTGCCCGCAGGGGGCTGTGCCCACGGCGTTAGCCGTTCCAACGCGCAGACCATGGCTGCGGAGCGGTCTTGATGAACAGCGTCGCATCGGCCGATTCGGGCACGCGACTTCCTACCCGGCGCATGCGACCGCCTCGGCGCCGTCCGTAGACTGGCTTCCCGCAAACCTGGGTTCGCGGGTGGACGGAGGCGCGCTGTCGGCGCGCGCAGAATGGCACGCCAGCCATGCGGCGGGAGACATCGCACCGAGGTCTATACCGCATGGCATGTCAGGTGTTACATTCTGCCGCGATATAAGTCAATGTTGCGCGATGCGAGGAGATGGCTCGTACTCTTTTCAGGTCTGGGCGCCGCGGTGTGCAGCCCCCGGGGATCGATGACACGCCGGAGGGACGCGCGTCGAGCGAGCCTTTCAGCGAACATCCCCAGCCCGAACCTCGAGACTTGCAGCGGGTCGAGGCTACGCTCCTCAGGCCGGCAAACGAAGCCGAAACTCTCAAGGCGGTATGCTCATACATCACGCAACATCCGGGCGAAGCCAGTAGCCGGACGCTCGCCGCGTTGGTGCGAGCGCTGTACGAGGACGCGAACGCATTCAATTTCGAATCACTTGACTGCCTGGGTCCGGTAACGCGGCGGCATGCAGAACGCCTGATCAGTGCGAGGCTGTGGGGCACCTTACCTGAGAACGAGTGGCAGCAGGCCGTTTCGACCGTTTCATCCTACGAGCTCAAGGATTCCATCTCCCGGCTGAACAGCGGCGCCAAGGCGCCTGAGCCAAGCGTCGTCGTGCCTCCAAGACTGGCGACTTCGCAGAAACCACCACCTGAACCGACGCCACTTCCCGAGCCAAGGCTCGCTACATCGCATAGAGGCGGCGTCGAGCCCGTTCTGCTTCCGCAGTCGCGACTCGCGCCGACGCCGCCTTCGGAACCGGTGATGCTGCCGACCAGGAATCGTCCTTCGTTGCGGCCGCGCAGCCTCATCGGCGAACGTTCGGACAACGCACAGGAATTCGCGCCCGCCGGCGCATCCGAGCCGGAGCCATTCAATCTCGAAAATGTCGGAAGGCACTGGCGCGTCATGTTGTGGCTCGGACTGGCTGCTCTCGGTCTCACCGTCGTCCTCTACTTGTAAATGCACGAGCCGCTGCCGCACAAAGCTTTCGATGCGTTTGCCGAGACGCGGGCGCCCCACGTGACTGAAGCGCCTTTTCCAACGCCCGCTCGCTCCTTCGTAATGCTGCTGTATGTGTGCGTGGGCGTGTGGTACCTGTTCTGGCGGCTCGGCAGTTTCAACGAGGAGGCGTTGTCGTTCTCGCTGCTGCTTTACGCGGCCGAGTTATTCGGTTTCGTGACCGCATTGCTCCACCTCATGATGACCTGGCGGCTGACGGAGCACGAGCCCCAGCCGCCGCCTCAAGATCTGACCGTGGATGTGTTCATCCCGACCATCAATGAACCGGTCGATATCGTTCGCCGTACCGTAATCGCGGCGATGAACATGTCCTATCCTCATCAGACATGGCTCCTCGACGACGGCGCACGGCCCGAGATGCAGAGGCTTGCCGCCACGCTTGGTTGTCGTTATCTGTCGCGCAGAACCAATGTCAATGCGAAGGCCGGCAATCTCAACAATGCGCTTGCACACAGCGGCGCGGATTTTGTGGCCGTGTTCGATGCCGATCATGCGCCGGCCAAAGACTTCCTTGAGCGCACCCTTGGCTTTTTCTCCGACCCGCGCGTCGCCTTCGTGCAGACGCCGCAGGATTTCTTCAATCTGGATTCGTATCAGCACCGGAAAGTACTCTCGCGGACGATCTGGACCGAACAATCGCTGTTTTTCCGGGTCATTCAGCAAGGCAAGGACTTCTGGAACGCATCTTTCTTCTGCGGCAGTTGCGGCGTCGTTCGGCGCAGCGCGCTTGATGCGATCGGCGGCTTCGCAACCGGCACCGTTACCGAAGATCTGCACACTTCCCTGCGCCTTCATAAGCGCGGCTACCGTTCGATTTACCACGGAGAGCCGCTCGCGTTCGGGCTCGCTCCGGAGCACGCTGTCCCTTACCTCAGGCAGCGCGTACGCTGGGGGCAGGGGGCGATGCAGGTGTGGCGCCAGGAACGTCTTCTGACTACACGCGGCCTTAGTCTGGCGCAGCGGCTCTGCTACCTCGCTTCCGCGATCACGTACTTCGAAGGCTGGCAGAAAGTCGTTTTCTATTTCGCGCCGGTGGTTGTGCTCCTCACTGGAGTGATGCCAGTAGCCGCGCTCGACCGCGACTTCTACGTCCATTTCATTCCGTACTACCTGCTCACCTTTCTCGTGTTCGAAGAGGTCGCACGCGGGTATGGCAGGACGATTCTGCTCGCGCAGTACAACCTCGCGCGCTACTTCGCGTTCCTGTGGGCGACGTTCGGTCTTTTTTACCGCAATCTGAAGTTCTACGTGACGGACAAGACGCGTGGCAGCGGCGCAGGTTTCGGCCTGTACATGGTCCCGCAATATGCAGTGCTGCTGCTCAATGCGCTTGCAATACCGCTCGGCATCATCCTGTATCTCGCGGGCGAAACGCTTCCCGAGACCGGGCTCGTTGCGAACGTTGTCTGGGCGACCGTGAACTGCATGCTCGCGATCATGTTGATGCGTTTCAACGCGAGCCGTGCGACGAATCTGCGCACCGAGTATCGTTTTCCCATACCGCTGATCGCCCGAGTGAAGCTCCCGGGTCGCCCGTCCTGCTATGCAACAGTGGACGACATTTCACCGGCCGGTTGTCGGCTGCATGGCCAATTCCCGGCCACGCTGAGGCAAGACAGTGACCTCCGCGGCGAGATCTTGATGCCACAGGGCGCGCTGCCGTTCGTAGCCACCGTCCGCGGAACAGTAGTGAACACTGCAGGCGACGCGGTCTACGTAAAAGCGCTGTGTTGTCGTTTTGACGGCCGCGCCATGTCGGGCGTCCGAAGCGATCTCGAGCGCTTCCTTTACGGCTCGCGACTGCAATGGGCGATCAACCGGCTGCGCGAACAATCGCACACGCCGCTTTCGGCCTTGCCTTGGGCGCGGGCACGATACGGAAAGTCTGACCAGCTCTACTGGGCTCCTGTGTTGCTCGACATTCCAACGGGCGAATCGGCGTCACAGCTCGGCCTGCTGTCGTGTACGAACTTCGGAGTGGACGGCCGGGCACTGCTGACGTACAAACCGGTGCCCGTAGATGCCACGATTCTCGGGTTGAGCTTCACCCGGTCGGGGCAGAAACTCGTCTCGGCCAGGATCATGAGCGAGGAGCGACTGGAGAGCCCGACTGGTCCGGTATTTGTGTACGGAATCGCCAGTCTGATAAGGGAGCAAGAATGGATAACGGCAAACATCTCAGCAATCGGCCAATCGGAGGCGCCTGCATCGCTCGCGGCTTAGCCCTGCTGGCCCTCGTGTGCGCGAGCGCGACAGCATGGGGAGAATCGCTTTTCATCACCGGCGGAGAAGCCAGCAAGGATGGCGATTACGCTTTTGCGGCGGCAATCGTCCCGTTCCCGGGGAGTACGCTCGGTAACGGCTTCGTGCAGCGCTACTGGGCCGAGTGGCTGCGCTATGAATACGTAGGCGGTCCTTTGAATCAGTCGATCGAGGCCAAGGCGCCGGGCGGTGAAATCGCGTTGGGGTATCAGAAGGCGAACCCGTCCGGCTATTTCGGCTTTTACGCCGGCGGTCTGTACCGCGACACGTCGTTGTCGCCCGACGACCCGGGATCAAAGGCGCGCGGCGGGCACCTGCGGCTGCGAGTGCAGGCGGAGGGCGAGCATCGATTCGTTGATACGTGGGTGGTGAATGGAATCGCAAGTTACGTCTTCGGTCAGGAAGCGTACTGGCTCAGAGCGCGCGTGCTGAGGAAGGTCACGGGCAATATTCTGGCGGGCGTAGAAGGCGTCCAGCACGGCGACCCTGACTATGAAGGTCACCAGGTCGGCCTCGTCGTCACAGGCTTCGAACCCGCTCCGCGTCTGAACCTCGGCTTCAAAATCGGCGTCAAGAAAATCGAAGGGCGATCGTCCAACGGGTACATCGGCCTGGAGCTTGCCCGACCGTTTGGTAAGTAGGTGCTCAAGTAAGCCGAACGCGGTTTGTCTGCGTTATACGTGGCTCGGCCTCTGGAGCCTGTTGAAGGAAAAGGATGAACTACAAGGATAGACACGGGGAGCGGCGGGTGCGCTTGTACCTGCTTGGCGTTGTTTTCGCACTCATACCTCAACTAGCCCCGGCTGAGCCGCTGGCCGGGACCATCGGGGCGGCCGTTCAATACGGTTCAGGTTGGATCGACTTC
>CAWHFX010000003.1:0-61527 GCA_963828715.1 uncultured beta proteobacterium
CCCACGACGCCGAGATCGAGACCATGACGATGTCGGGCTTCACCGCCTTGAGCGCCTCGTAGCCGAGCCCGAGCCGACCCATCACCCCGGGGCGGAAGCTTTCGGCGACGATGTCGCTCACTGCGACCAGCCGCTTGGCCAGCTCGACGCCGCGCGGGTCCTTCAGATTGAGTTGAACCGAAAGCTTGTTCGATGCGACCTGGTCGAACGTCGCCGCCGTCATGCGGCCGTACACCGGATGCGGCTTGCGGAAGATATCGGGGCGCGCGCTTGTTTCGATCTTGATCACCTCGGCGCCGAGAAGCGACAGAACGTGCGCGCAATAGGGACCTGCTGCGTGCAGCGTAAAGTCCGCCACGCGCACGCCGCGGAGCGGTCCTCGTGCGTTCGCTGCGCAATCAGACGGTGCCATGACGTGCCCATCGGTCCAAATCGGCACGCGTATGGCCGAGCCACGCACACCAGACGGCTTCATTGTCGAGGCCGGGTTCGACCGCGGCGCGCTTCAGTTGCAGCGGTGCTCCGTCGAGCTGGAACGGCGCGTTGAACGCCGGCACCTCCCCCAGTGTCGGCATCTCGAGCTTTTCGAACACGTTACGCATTCTCAGCTGCTCGGATGCGAGCAGGTCCGACGGCTCGTTGTATCGGGCCAGCGGCACATTCAGCGCCTGACCTTTGCGGACGACGTCCTCCACGCGTTGCGTCTTTGCCCATGCACGGAGATGGCGGTTGATCTCGGCGCCCCGTCGGCTCCGCTCCAACGGATCGCCGAGCGCCGCGTCCAACGCCCATTCGGGCTCGCCCATGAGCTTCACCAGCCCTTCCCATTGGCGCTGCTCGAGCGTGAGCACACCGACGTAGCCGTCGCTGCATTCGAGCACGCCGCCGTACTTGAACGAGCGCCCGTGACGTGTCTCGAGAACACCGTCGCCCAGCCGCTGAATCGCGAAACAGCCGACGGAGATATTCGCGTCCTGCACGGACACGTCGACGAATTGCCCGCCGACTTCATCGCGCACGAGAAGCGCCGAAAGCGCTGCACACGTCGCCGACGTTCCGCCGATGAATTCCGCGAAGTGGCCGTAGATCTTCACCGGCGGGCGCTCCGGAAATGTCTCGAGCGTCAGTCCGTTCGGCATGAGGTAGCCCTCGCCGCCCGCGTGCAGCACGTTCAGCTCGTAACCCTTGTAATCCGCATGCGCGCCGCTCGCGCCGAACGGCAGAACCGAGAGATACACGAGCTTGCTGTGCTTCGACGCGACGCTCTCCGGATCGAACTCCAGCGCCGCGCGGCGCGCGACGGGCATATCGTCGACCAGAACGTCGGCGCGTTCGAGAAGCTCTGCAAAAAGAGCACGGCCCTCCGCCGCCTCAAGATCACAGGTCGCAAACTGCTTACCCACGTTGAGATAGTGAAAGAGCGCGCTGGCGGCCGGCTCGTTCGTAAGCAAAGGCTCGATTCTGCGCAGCGCGCTGCCCGCACCCGGCGGCTCGACCTTGATTACGCTCGCCCCCATCAGCGCGAGCATGCGTCCCGTATACGAGGCCGCGACGCCTTCCGCGTGCTCGACGATCGTGAGACCCGCGAGTGGAGCGTTCGTGTCGGCCGTCATTTCCTCAAGGAGCGAAAGCAATGAAGCATCCCTGCTCCTCCGGCGTTACCTGTCGTACGTGGCGTAGCCGAGATCGAGGCGCGCACCGTCGCGGAACATCTGCGTCTTCGCGTCTTTCGACGGCAGCATGACGGTGGCGGCGCCGTTGGTAACGGTCTTCTCGCCGCGCTGGTTCTCCGCCCACACATCGATGTCGATCAGCGCGAAGCCGTCCTGCTTGTACTTGCGAACGATCTTCCCCTTGCACCACGTCGTATCACCCATCGTGTTGAAGCGGCGCAACTCGGTCTTGATGCGCTTGAGAAATCCCGAGTCTCCCATCCAGTTCGTCACGAGCGTCGCGACCCACGCCGAGCGCTGCGGGCCGTAGTCGTACACGCCCGGCACGCCGACTTCCTTCGCGACGGATTCACGATGATGCCCGATGCCCGTGTACTCGACGCCGCCGCCCGCTTCGGGGTTGCGGAAGAAGTGTCCGGGGTGGCGCAGCGCGCCCTTGAGCAGCACGCCGTGCGTGTGTCCGCGCCCGCAGCCGACGAGGAAGCCCATCGTATCCATCATTGAGAGCGGCCCGCGCGCGATCGGCGTCAGCGCCTGCCCTTCCTCGACGTCTTCCCAGTAGCGGATGTTGCGGCCGCAGATATTCTTCTCTTCTTCGAGGACCGCCTTGTCGATCGTGGTGAGCTCGTCCTCGCTGTACTCGTGCTTGACGACGTCCTTGTACTTGCCTTTTTCCTTCGCGGCCTTGCGCTCATGGCGCGTGCACCAGCCCAGCACGCGCGCCACCAGGTCGTCGTGCTGATTCACGAAATGCGCTTCGACGTACTGGATCGCCAGGCGGCCGGAAAATTCGCTGTCCTTGACGTCCACGCCGACCACACGCTCCTCCGCGCTGATGCGATCGCCCGGACGCAGGTTGCGAAAGAGCTCCCAGTCGTTACCCGCGTAGAAGCCGTGCACGCCGGGGAAACCCCAGCGCGTGCGCCCGAGCCAGCCGTACGCCATCGGAAACATGGGCGGCGCGATGACGCTCGCGTAACGGCTGTTGCGGCCATACTCGGCGTCGCGATACAGCGGGTTCAGATCGCCCACGCCGTTGCAGAAGTTGCGGATCGTGTCGACGGTCGCGTCCTGAAGGTACGGCCCCTCGGGCCGAAGGCGCATGCCGATCATCGCCTTCGCCGCGGCGATCGCCTCGTCGGTGATGCGCCCCTGCAGCGGCGCATCGCGCATTTGTGCGGCTTCTTCGACGGATCCCATTCTGAATCTCCTGTTGCTGTTCCAAGAAGGCGAAGCGGACGCGAGGTGCCGACTGCCGGTGCGCCCATGAGGGAGGTCGAAATATAATGCATCATATTTCGGCGCGCAAACCGCTGCGCGTACAGGTCTGATGTCCGGGCGCAGCTAGTCCGACAAGAGCCGCCAAGTCGAGCGACGCGATACGCGCGCTCACGCACGCAGCATCCACCGAACAGCGACTCGCTGAGCGATGAGGAGGAATGGCAGTTGGACAAATCGGAGTGTCGTCAGCAGGAATGGGGGGACGGAGCAATACTGAAAGGCTCAACGCCTTGGCGTGCGCCACGTGCTCCATTGAGCGCAGTGCTGCTTGCCCTGACACCTTTGGTGCCGTGCGCATCACTCGCCCAGCAGGCGACCTTACAAAGGAACCGGGCCCGCGCTGAACGATCTTCTCGGCGGGCAGATCGAGATGATGTTCGCCAGTCCGATTCCGACGATTCCGCACGTGAAAAGCGGCAGGCTCCGGGCGATCGCGATGGCGAGCGAACAGCGGCTGCAGGCGATGGCGGACCTGCCGACGGTCGCGCAATCGGGCTATCCCGGTTTCGAAGCGGGGAGCTACTACATCGTGCTCGGACCCGCCGGCATACCGAAAGACGTGGTGAAGCGCTTGAGCGGCGAGATCATCAGGGCAACGCAAGCCCAGGACATGCACGAGCGCCTCGTCGCGGAGGGGGCCGAGGTCGTCGGCACCGGGCCGGAACAGGCGATCGCGTACATCGCGGCCCAGGTCGCGCGCTGGACGACGGTCGTAAAGAGCGCGGGAATCAAGGCCGATTGACAGTGCGTCGCCGGATGCGTCATCAATGTCATCCCGGCCTCAGGCAGCCCACGCGTTATACGAAGCCGGCCATTGCGCTGGGGTGGAAATTCAGCGAGTCTGGACCAGAACGAAGAAGGAGCACGAATTGAGGAGGATCATGAAGGGCGCGCTCGGCATCGCAGTCGCAGCGGGCGGCCTCGCGCCCGCGCTCGCATCGGCACAGGCGTATCCGACGAAACCCGTCCAGTTCATCGTGCCGTTCGCCGCAGGCGGTGCGGGCGACATCTTCGCGCGCACAATCGGGCAGAAGCTCACCCTGGCATTCGGCCAGCAGATCGTCGTCGTGAATCGCCCGGGTGCAAACGGCATCATCGGCACCGAACAGGTCGCGAAGGCGCCAGCCGACGGCTACACGCTTCTCATGGCGACCACGGCGACGCTCGCGATCAACCCCAGCCTTTACGCAAAACTTCCGTACGACGCGCTCAAGGAGCTTGCGCCGGTGACCCAGGGGACGCTGTACCAGTACATTCTGATCGTGCATCCGTCGCTTCCGGCGCGCTCGGTGAGTGAGCTCGTCAAGCTCGCGCGAGCACGCCCGGGCCAGCTCCAATATGGCTCCTCCGGAAACGGCGGCTCGAACCACCTCGCCGGCGAGATGTTCAAGAGCGCGGCGAAGATCGACATCGTGCACGTGCCGTTCAAGGGCAGCGCGCCTGCGCTGGCCGACACCCTCGCCGGCCAGGTCTCCATGATGTTCGACACGATCGTCACCACCTTGCCGCAACTCAGCGCGGGAAAGGTTCGGGCGCTCGCCGTGACGGGTGAGAAACGCGCGTCGCAGACACCCGATGTGCCGACGCTGCTGGAGCTCGGCTTCAAGGACTGCAAGGTAACGGCATGGCAGGCGATCGCCGTTCCCGCGGGTACTCCGCGCCCCGTCATCGACCGGCTCTATCAGGAGACGTCCAGGGCACTGAGGATGCCGGATGTGGTCGAGCGGCTCGGCACGCAGGGCGGCAACGACATCGTCGCGAGCACGCCCGAAGAATTCGGCAAAGTGATTCGCGAGGAGCTTGCGCTGTACGCGAAAGGTCATCAAGCAGGCGAACATTCGCGTCGAATGACGCACCGGAAGACGCTCACGCTCGAGCTCGAATTCGCGAGTGGGATGGGACGTCGGCGCACGCTCATGAGCGGCTGACACGCACCCCATGCGGAGGCTGGCGTGAACCCGCGCAGTCACTTCAGCGGGGCGTATCGAGTGCGAGCCCCGCCTGTTTGATGACCTTTCCCCAGCGTGCCCTATCCTCTTCGATGGTTTTACCAAGCGCAGCCGGCGTGCTGCCGATCACCTGTGCGCCGTCGCCGCTGATGCGCTCCTGAATTCCCGGATTCCTGAGCGCCCGGGTGAATTCAACGTAGAGGCGATTCACGATCTGCGGCGCGGTGTGCGCTGGCACCAGCACTGCGTACCAGGCGCCTGCCTCATAGCCGGGCAAGCCCGACTCGGCAACCGTGGGCAATTCCGGCAGAACTGGGCTCCGAGTTGCGCTCGTCACCGCAAGTGCACGCAGGCGTCCCGACCGTACGTGCGGCAGCGCCGAGAGGACGTTGTTGAAAGCGAACTGGATGTGACCAGCGATGAGATCGCTCAGCGCCGGTCCCGCGCCTTTGTAGGGAATGTGGACCGTCTTCACGTGTCCCAGCAGGTTCAACATCTCGCCCGCGAGATGCGCCGAAAGGCCGATTCCGGCCGAGCCGTAGTTGAGCTCTCCCGGGCGTGCACGAGCGAGCGCAAGCAGTTCTTTCACCGATCTCACCGGCAGTGCCGGATGCACGAGCAGCACGAAAGGTGCCGACGCGAGGAGCGACACCGGTGCGAAATCCTTCACTGGATCGTAGGGCAGCTTCTTATAGAGATTCGGATTGATGCAGAGCGTGCTGTTGTTGCCCATGAAGATCGTGTGGCCGTCCGGAGGCGCCTTGGCCGCGAGCTCCGTTCCGATGATCGTACTCGCACCCGGACGATTGTCTACGACCAACGGCTGCCCCAGCGGCTCGCTCAGGTGCTGTGCAAACGCTCGCGCCAGCAGATCGTTGCCGCCACCCGGCGGAAATGGAACGATGAAGCGGATCGGTTTAGTTGGATAGCTCTGCGGCCACGCGTTGGGGACAACGAACAACCCCTGGAGCGCGACGGCTGCAATCACCCAGCGCTGCCACGGGTGCATGGCATTGCGTACCCGGCGCTGCTTCGTGTGACTCGCCCAGTGCGCGTCCGAGCGGGGCTTCGATCTCATCGTGCTGAAAACATTCCCATGAACGTATCGAACCGCAGCCGTTGCATGCGAGTGAGACTGCTGCATGCTTCGAGCACAGCGTCGCGCTTCTTTTTCGGCAGAAATCGTTCGACACTGCGCCGGAACTTCTTTTCGAGCACGGGCAGCGCTTCGCTGCGCCGGCGGGGATGTCCCAGCGGATACCGGATAACCACTTCGGGCGTTTTCGTAGCATCCCTGAACTCGACCTGCATCGCGTTGGTATTGCTTCGCCTGCGCGGATCGTGGAAATCCGCCGTGAATGTCTCGTCTTCGCTCACGACCATCCTCTCGCGCAGCATATCGATTCGCGCATCTGCCGCGGCACGGTCTTCATAGTCCTCGGTCGTGAGATCTCCATGCAGCAGCACGAATGCAGCTACGTATTGGAGGCAGTGATCGCGGCTGGCAGCGTTATGAAGCGGCCCGGTCTTGTACGTGCTCTGCATCGCTTTTGCGTGCGTGCGCATGCGGATGCATTCGATGTCGCCGATCCGATCTCTGACGAGCGGATGAAGCCGGAGCGCGCATTCGCTCGCCGTCTGCGTATGGAACTGCGCCGGGAAAGGAATCTTGAACAGCACGTTCTCAACGATGTGCGTGGCAAGCGCGCGGGGCAGCACGACCGGCTCCCCGTGCATGACCGCATCGCTCACGCCCCACGTGGGCGTCGTCAGCGCTGCGGCGTAGCCAGGCTCGCCACGCACGGCGAACAATGCGTGCATGACACCGCGACTCGCCGCATCTCCGGCAGCCCAGGCCTTACGCGGACCGGCATTGTGGCCGATCCGATAGAGCCGCGGGCTTGCACCATCGAGCCATGCATTCGATACCGCGTTCAGCACCTCCTCGCGCGAGCCGCCGAGCAATTGCGCGGCCATGGCGGCTGAAGCCACAGCGACAACGCCGATGCCGTCGAGCCCCTTGTCGATCCAGTTATTGCGCAGGAGCAGCACGCCGTGGATTTCGTAGGCCTTCACCAGGGCAGTGAGGACGTCTCTGACCGACATCACCCCAGCGCGCGTGCCACGGGCGTTGGACACATAGTCGGCGACGGCGAGCACTGCGCCCAACGTGTCGGACGGATGGCCGCCGTCGGTGCCGAACCATGTGTCGCTGTATTCGAGCCAGCGCACGGCGGTGCTGATGTCGAATGCAGCCTTCACCGGCTCGAGACGGTAGCGCGTTCCGGGCACGCGTGCACCGGTCGCGAGTGTCGCCCCCGGAACGATCGGGCCCAGCAGGCGCGCGCAGTCCGGATGCGCCTGCGCTTCGAGCGCACATGCGAGAGAGTCCAGCAGACAGTGGCGCGCCATTTCGTAAGCAGGCGGGTGCGTTATTTTCGCGTGCATCGCGTAGTCTGCGATCGCACTCGAGTACTCGATCGGCGCGCTTATGTGATCTGGCGGTCATGTCTGCGGACGCATAAAGGCACAGCGTCAGTCAGCGCGTATACCGGCGTCGCGCACGACGGCGGACCACTTCGCCATCTCGTCTCGCACGAACGCGCTGAACTGCTCCGGTGTGCTGGCAACGGGTTCGATGCCGTCGTTCGCAAGCCGGGCCTGTACGTCGGGCGTGGCAAGCACTGCTGCGATGTCCTTCTGAATGCGGTCGAGGATCGGACGTGGCGTCGCCCGCGGAGCGAGCATTCCCCACCATCCGCTCACCGCGAAACCGGGGACGCCCGACTCGGCAACGGTCGGAACCTCCGGCGCAGCACGCGAACGGCTGGATGTGGTCACAGCCAATGCCCTCAGTTTGCCGTTCTTCACGAGCGGCAGAAGGATCAGTACCCCGCTCGCGAGCATCTGACTTTCGCCGCTCACCACCGCATTGAGGACCTGGACCTCCACCGGAGTAGGCGACGTGCACGAGCTCCAGCTTCGCCATGCTGCTCAGGAGCGCCATGGTGAGATGGCCGGGCGTTCCTTTACCGGCGGATGCATAGTTCAGGCGTCGCGGGTGCGCTCTCGCGTACGCGATCAGCTCCTTCATCGAGCTTACGGGCACGGCGGGATGGCTCGCGACGAGCAGCGGCGCTGCGCCGATCTCCGTGAGTGCCTCGAAGTCGCGCGCGGTGTCGTAAGGCAGCTTGCTGTAGAGACTCGGATTGATGGCGTGATTGCCTGCCACCATGATGAGCGTATAGCCATCCGGCGCCGCCCTTGCCACGATGCTGCTCGCGACGATACCGGCCGCCCCGGGCCGCGCATCGACGACGACCGGCTGACCCCAGGCTTCGCTCAGCTTCTGCGCAGCCATGCGTCCGAGCAGGTCCGCGGTGCTGCCCGGCGCGGATGGCGTCACCAGCCGCACCGGTCGGCTCGGAAACGCCGGCGAGTCGCTGCGCGGCTGTGACAGCGCCGGCGAGATCGCCAGCAGCGCCAGCACGCCGATGACGGCTCTCATAGCGTTCCCTTGATGCCTGCCGCCTGTATGACCTTCAGGTATTTCGCCGATTCGCGCTGAAGGAATCGCGCGAAGTCTTCCGGCGTGGTCGCCTCCACGACCATGCCCATGTCCGCAAGGCTCTTGCGCGTGTCGGGCAGGCTCACGATGCGCCTGACCTCTGTGTAGATCGCGTCGATCGTGTCTTTCGGAGTGGCAGACGGCGCCAGCATGCCGTACCAGTTCGTCATGTCGAAGCCGGGAAGGCCTTGCTCGGCGATGGTCGGAATCTGCGGCGCGGTCGCGCTACGGCGAGGCGAAGTCACGCCAAGCGCCCGCAGTTTGCTCGCCGCGACGAGCGGCAAGGCCTGCGTGACATTCATGAAGTAGAGCGCGATCTGACCGCTCATGAGATCCGCCACCGCCAGGCCGGGACCCTTGTACGGCACGTGCGTCATCCTGGTACCTGCCATTGCGTTGAAGAGCTCCGCCGAAAGGTGCGGCAGCGCGCCACTGCCGGGGGAGCCGAAGTTCAGGTCGCCGGGTCGCGACCGGGCGAGTGCGATCAGCTCTTTGACCGAGCGCACCGGCAGTGACGGATACACCACCAGCACCAACGGCCCTGACGTCAGCTGCGAAACCGGCGCGAGGTCGCGCGACTGGTCATATGGCAGACTCTTGTAGAGACTTGGGTTTGCCGCATGGCCCGCCGGCACGAGGAGCAGCGTCAAGCCGTCCGGCGGCGCTTTGGCGACGAATGCCGTGCCGATCGTGCCATTTGCACCGACGCGATTGTCGACGATCGCCGGCTGACTGAAACGCTCGGTGTAGCGTTGAGCTATGACGCGTCCGAGCACGTCCGTGCCGCCGCCCGGCGGATAAGGCGAGATGATGCGCAGCTGACCGTTCGGAAACGTCTGTGCGGTTGCAGCGGCGCAAACGAGCATCAGCACCGTCATTCGTGACCGCGATGCCAGCGTGAAAACGCGCGACGTTCTCCGGCTTCGTATCTGCATCACGCCGCTGGATCGCCGGCAGTGGCGAACAACTCTTTCCATCTGACGGGCAGCATGACGCGGCGGCTCACGGGCGGACCCTGCATGTGATTGTTCATGTACGCGCGCGACTGATTGCGCCCCGGATCTCCGGCCACGAGAAGGTCCACCATCGCTGGATCGATGATCATCGGGACCATGCGCTGCGGATCGTCCGATGCCGCATACTGCGCCGGCAGGATGCCTTCGCGCACCAGACGCCCGAGGTCGAAGGTGGGCGTGCTGGTCATCCGGGCATAGTGCGTCGCGCGCTCGGCGCTCACGTCCATGTGCGCGTGCAGGTAGCGGCGCACCTCGTCCTTGGACAATTCCGCCGCGATGACTTGCGCGATACTCGGGCTCGCGACGATCAGCAGATGCCACATACCGCGCTTGAAGCCGGTGTGACACCAGTAGCGGCAGGTCGCCCCGAAGACATCGGCCCAGTGCGCGAGGTGTGTTTCGGCGCGGTCGCCCGCGCTGTAGGTCGGCGGCGAGATGGCAACGACGCTCATCACGGTGACCGCGTTCTCTCCTGCCTTGAATCCGCGGTCTTCGCCGTACGTACTCCAGCCCAGGCTGTGCGTGAACGTCTCGTTCTCGGCCAGAGCGACGTTGAAGCTCATGGCCATACAGCCTTTGTCGCCCGCGCCAGGTGGAATGCGATAGCCGCAGATGTTGCGCAGGAAAAGCCGTATGAAGCGGCCGATGCTGCTGTTCGCCTGGCGACCCACGCGCATCACGCTCTGCCCGGCGTTGAACCCGAGCGTTTCTGCGATCGGGCCGCTTACGATGACGAGCGGCTCCCAGCCCGGGGTCGAGCCCGCGTCCTCGATGCGGAAACGCGGATCGCACATCGCTTCCACTGCTGCGATGAGCACCGGCATGTATTCAGGACGGCAGCCCGCCATCACACCGGTTATCGCGATGGAGAGAATCGACACCTCGCGCCCTTCCGGCGGCACCGCACGCAGCACTTCGTCGGGGTCCCTGTCGGTGAAGGCCAGGAAGCGATCGACACGTTCTCGTGTCGGGGGTACGATCGGCAGCCCGTCGCTCCACTGCTTCGCAAGAAAGTGTTCCTGGATTTCGTCGAACGTGCCGGTGAACACGATCGTGCCGGGCGCCGGTTCGTTTTCGACGGTTTCGCCCTCGTCGGATGAACCGGTGAGCGCGTGCATCAGCGCCGGTGCCAGCGCCTCTTCGACTTTCTTCTTCAGCACTTCCTCGCTGTCCACCATCGGCGCACCCGGATAGACGCCGAGCTGAAGCGAAAGGCCGAGTCCCTTCTTCAGGACGTTCGCCTGCTGGGCGAAGCCGCTCGCGACGATGGATGCGGTCGGTATGCCATGGCTTTCGATCAGCGCCGAGGCCCGCAGCACGGCGGGCGTGCAGCTTCCTCAGGCGCCGATGCCGACGATGACAGCGTCGGCGCCATGCTCTCTCAATTGATCCGGCAGGCGCTCGCCGATGTTCTGCTCTTCGCGCGCGCCGTAGAAATTTCCGAAGTGCGTGTAGTCGACGAACTTGACGCCGGGGAATCGCTTGCGGATATGCTCGCGCACGAGCGGGTAGATCGTCTCGCCGCGGAAGATCACGTCCCACAGTTCGCAGATCGTCTTCCCGTTCAGGTCGGGCACACGAGGCGCAAGTGCCCGCGCCCTCGCTGCACGCCGCGCGAGCGGCCACAGCACCGATTCAGTCTCTTTCATTTGTTCTCCTCGACCCTTGGTGAAGCTATCACTGCGCTTTCACGCCGGCGGCCTTCACGAGCTTGGTCGGATACTGCCGCGCGAACGAGGCCCACGGCGCGAGCGCAAACGCAATCAGCGCTGCGGCAAGCCTCGATTTTCGTTGGGTGCTTCCCATGTCCAACGTGATGCGAGCCGTGACGATTCGCATCAGGAGACCCGCCGCTCCCGCGGCGGCGCCCATTTGGGTTCGCCTTCTGCGACGACGACAGCACCGCTCGCCGTCAACGCAGCGCATTCGCGGTCACTGAAGCCGATCGCACGCATGATTTCGATCGTGTGTTCGCCGAGGAGTGGGGGCGGCAACTCGGTTTCCGACGGCACGAGCTGGCGCGGCATTGGCAAATTTGGCAGCGCGAACTGGAAGCCGCCGAAAGCGAAGCTCGCAAGCTTGCCTGGCTGCTGTGCCTGCGGGTCTTTCAGCACGTCCATGCCGGCCTTTACTTCAGTGAAACCGAATCCGACAGTCTGCAGACGGGCCGCTGCCTGGTCGTAAGTCAAATCGCGAATCGCGTTACGCACGATCTCCTCCACCCGCGGGCGCTCCGTCTTGCGGCCGCGGAGTGTCGCAAGCGCTTCGACTTTCCCTTGCGCCGGTGCGAGCGCCTGGCAGAACTTGCTCCAGTGCGCATCGGTCAGCATCACCAGATACATCCAGCGTCCATCCGCGGTCTCGTATGCACCGTAGCCCGGCAACGCGAATTCGCCGCCGCCGTCGCCCGTCGGCTCGACGCCGATCTGCTGCTTGAGCTGGAAGCCGGCAAGGTCCCGTGCCGCGACATGCAGGCCCGCTTCGTACAACCCGACTTCGACCAGCCGCTCGCCGGGCGCAGCCTCGAGGGCTGCGAGGATACCGATCACCGCATACAGGCCGGCGAACTGATCGTGATAGGACGGACCGAGGCGTGACGGTCGGCCGTCGATGCGATGATCGTGCATCACACCGGTAGCGGCTTCGATGAGCGGGTTGGACGCGAGATCGTCGGCGCGCGGCCCGGGTCCGTAACCCTGAATGTGGCAGTAGACGAGCTCAGGATTCGACCGGCGGCATTGCTCGTGCGTCACGTTGAGACGCCGTGCCGACTGCGGCGCAAGGTTGTGCACCAGGATGTCCGTCGTGGCGACGAGCTTCTCGAGAACCGCCTGTCCCCCGGAGGTCTTCAGATCGATGCAGATGCTCTTCTTGCCGCGGCTGTATGCGATCAGGGTTCCGCCGGGCCCGCCACGCACCATTTTGCGGGTCGGATCACCGATGGGGGGCTCGATCTTGATCACCTCGGCGCCAAGCTGCGCGAGCACGTGCGCCGCAAAAGGGGCTGCGAGCATAGTGCCGAGCTCGATGACGCGTTTGCCGGCAAGGATGGCGTGCACTTGAGATCCTCTCAGTTGAATGACCTTCTCGCTGATCAGCGTCCTTTGTACTGCGGCTTGCGCTTTTCCTGAAAAGCCCTGCGTCCTTCGATGCGGTCATCGGTGTCGCGCAACAGACCGAACATGTACTTGTCCATCTCGAGTGCATGCGCGAGCGGCATGTCGAGTCCCTGGTTGACCAGGCGCTTCAGCGCCTTCACTGCGAGGGGCGCATTCGCGGCGATCTTCTGGGCAATGGCTTTCGCAGTGGGCAGCAGATCCGCGAGTGGCACCACTTTGCTCACGATGCCGAGTCGCAACGCCTCCTGCGCATCCACGGTGTCACCGGTAAGCAGCATCAGCATCGCGTTGCTCTTGCTGACCGCGCGCGGCAGGCGCTGCACGCCACCTGAACCCGGAATGCTGCCGATCTTCGCTTCGGTCAGCCCCAGCTTCGCATTCTCCGAGGCGATACAGATGTCGCACGCGAGCGCGAGCTCCATTCCTCCGCCCACCGCATAGCCGTTGACCGCGCAGATCACCGGTTTATCCGTGCCGAACTTGTGCAGCATGTTTCCCGGGTTGTTACGTCCGACCAGAAGCTCGGCGTAGCTCTCCTTCGGCGGATCGGTCTTCCTGAGGTCCGAGCCGGTGCAGAACGCCTTGTCACCTGCGCCGGTGATGATGAGCACGCGGACATCATCATCGTTCTGCACACGATCCCACAGGCCGTACAGCGCCTCGCGCATCTCGGGATCGAACGCATTCATCGCCTCGGGGCGGTTCAGCACTGCAACCGCGATGTGGTTTTCCACTGTGACGTCGATAGGCATGTGATTTTCCGTTCGCTTACTCGAAAACGCCGCCGGCCTGAAGCCTCTCGTAGCGGTCCCGGCTCATGCCGAGCAGATCGAGACACACTTCCTCCGTATGCTCGCCCAGCAGCGGCGCCGGGCGGCTCAACTCGGCTGGCGTGCGCGACAGGCGGATGGGCGGCGCGTTATACAGCGTGCGCCCCATCTCCGGGTGCTCGAGCGAAATCCAGTGTTTGCGATGTGCAAGCTGCTCGTCCTGCTCCAGCAGGTCCTGTGCGTTCTGGACCACGCCGGCAGGTATCCCTTTCGCCTGCAACGCGCCCATCAGTTCGCGCCCGTCCCATGTGCACGTGCGCGCAGCGACGAGCGCGTCGAGCTCGCGACGATGTTCGAGCCGGACGGTCCGATCGGACCAGTTGCGGGATGCGGTCCGCGCGTCCGTGATTTCCAGCAACGCGTCGAACGCGCGCCACTGCTCATCGGTGTGAATGGAAATCGCGATCCACCGATCTGTTCCACTGCATGGATAAGCACCACGCGGCGCAGCGTACCAGTGGTCATTGCCGCACCGCTCGGCGATCCGGCCGTTTACCGTGTAGTCCACCACGGCCGGGCCGAGCAGTGCGATTGTCGGCTCGGTCTGCGCCAGGTCGATGAACTGCCCTTCTCCGGTTTTGCGCCGGTGATAGAGGGCAGAGAGCACGGCGAAGGCGCCGTGGCACGGATTCGGCACGTGGTCGGGATAGTTGGTGCCGGTTCCGGCCGGCGGACGATCCCGCTGGCCGCTGAGATACTGGAGGCCGGTGAGCGCGGCGATGGTCAGCCCGAACCCGACATACTTCGAATCGGGCCCGGAGCTCCCCTGCATCGACATCGCGATGTAGATGATGTCCGGCTTGAACGACGTGACGTCGCGACAGCCGAGCCCGAACCTTTCCAGTGTGCCCGGTGTGAAGTTGTTGGCGACGACGTCGCTTTTCGCGATGAGTTCGCGCGCGATCGTTGACGCCTCCGGATGTTTGAGATTGAGCCTCACGCTGCGCTTGCTCGTGTTGCGGTCGGCAAAATAGCCGCTGCGATTGATTCCGGCGACACCCTCCTTGAAAGGCGCGGTCGAGCGCAGCGAATCCATGCGCGTTGCGGATTCGATCTTGATTACGTCGGCCCCGAAGTCCGCCAGCAGCTTGGTCGTGTAGGATCCGGCGCCGATCCAGGTAAAGTCGGTGACGCGAATGCCGGCGAGAGGCAGCTTGCTCATCAGATCGCTCCGGCGTTTCGAAGGACCTGGAGCCGTTCGGGACTTACGCCGAGCCCGACGAACACCTCGCGATTGTGCTCACCGAGCGTGGGCGCAGGCCGCCCCACGCGGTTCGGCGTCGCCGACATCTGAAAAGGCGCGCCGGGCATGACGATGTCGCGTCCCGAGGACGCGTGAGGCACGCTCGTGAAGAAGCGGCGATAGGCAAGCTGACGGTTGTGCGCAACATCGGCGACCGTGCTCACCGGACAGAGCGGCACGCGCCGGCGCTGCGCCTCGCGGTAGAGCGCTTCCTTCGTCCTGCCCTTCGCCACGACCCAGAACATGTCGGCGAACGCGTCCTTCGCTCGATCCGAGTTGAGAAAAGCCATATCCGACCATTCCGGCCGGTCCAGCGTCTCGTACGAAGGTACCTGCTCGTCTCGCATCCATTGAACGAGGTTCGCCCAGAAGCGGATCGCGGCCATGCCGCCTGCGAATATATAGACAGAGCCATCGGCGCATTCGAAGATGCCGGTGCCGGCCTGACGCTGAGACCCCGCGAAGCGCGTGCGCACGCGTTTTTCGAGATCGTAGAACTGTGCGGCGTTCTCGAGCGCCATGACGACGCATTCCTGGATGGAGATGTCCACGTGCTGCCCTTCTCCGCTCGTTTGAGCGCCGAGGACGGCAAGCATCGAACCGACGGCGGCGAACATGTTCCCCATCGCGTAAGCCTGATTGCCGAAGGCTTGCGTCGGTGCGGCGTCGGGATATCCCATCATGTTGAGGAAGCCGCCCATCGCGAGCAACGTGAGATCGTCAGCGGCGTAGTGCGCATACGGTCCGTTCCGGCCGAAAGGCGTAAGGCTCGTCATCACCAATGACGGGCGCAGCTTCGCCAGAGTGTCGTAGCCGAGGCCGAGCGCATCGAGCTCACCGGGGACGCGATCTTCGATCACGAGATCGGCCCGGGATGCAAGCGTGCGGAACAGTGCGCGCCCTTCCGCATGATCGAGATCGAGCGTCACGCCACGCTTGCTCGTGTTGAAGTAGAAGAACGGGATGCTGAATTCAGGATCCGCACGATCGCCGATGAAGGGCGCCTCGGCCCGCAATGCGCAGCCGCTGCCCGGCTTCTCGACCAGGATCACATCCGCACCCATATCGGCGAAAAGCTTGCCGCAGTAGTGCGAGAAACGCTGCGACAGGTCGATCACATTGAGCCCCGCAAGTGCGCTCTGCTCGCCCATCAGTCCACTTTCGCGCCCGAGCGCTTGACGACCGGGGCCCACTTGCGGATTTCGCTCTGGATAAACTTTCCGAACTCGACGGGTGCAACGAGAACGATCCTGTTCGACTGCCGTATCATGGGTGAAGACCTCTCAGACTCTCTCCCGAGATTCCAGAACGCCAAACCATCGCAGAACATGCGCGCGGTCATGAATGCCCGTGATCCTTCTCCGGTGTGAGGGGAGGCCCGCGATGGCGACGCGAGAGTGTCTGACGCAGAAGCATTGCGCGGCTTGAGGTGTCGGCTGAATATAATGCATTATATTTCGCTGCGCCAAGCCTGCAGCCTGCATGCCGTGGATTTCAAAACAAAAGAAGAGTTTGTAGCCGAGCATCTGCGGGAAGGCATTCTCTCCGGGCGCTTCCCGCGGGGCACGCGGCTCAAGCAGGCGGACATCGCGGAGCAGCTGAAGCTCAGCATCACGCCGGTGCGCGAAGCGTTTCGCATCCTCGAAGCCGAAGGATACGTTTTGAGCGAGACGCATCGCGGCGTGATCGTCGCGCCATTCGACGCGTCGGCAACGCGAGAGATCAACGAGCTTCGCATACTGCTCGAGACGAAGCTGGCGATCGCCGCGATGGAGCACATCACGCCACAGGACTATTCGGTTCTCGCGGACCTTCAGCGCGAGTTCGACGAAGCGGACGTGCGCAGCGACCGCGAAGCCGTGCGCGCCATCAACTATCGTTTTCACCGGCAGCTCTATTCGATCGCGCAGCTGCCGCAGACGCTGCATTTCGTACAAGTGCTGTGGGCGAAGTATCCCTTCGACCTGATCAACCTGATCGGGGGCCGGCCGGGGCGCGCGGCTGCCGAGCACCGCCGGCTGCTGAAGGCGATGAAGGCCGGCGACCGGAAAGCGGTCGTGAGCGCCCTGCGCGAGCATATCGACACGGGCTGGCGGGAGCTGCAGACGCACATCGACAAACGCGATAAACAGTGAAGGCACTCGCTGCTCGATCGTTTACCGTTCACGATCACCCCTTTACAGGAGAAGCATCCATGACCGACGAACACGCGGCATACGAAGTCGTATGGCCACTCGGCAAATCGCACTGGGACAAGCGCGATCTGAACCCGGGGCTCGGGGACCTGAACGGAAAGACCATCGGCGAAGTGTGGGACCGCGTTTTCCGCGGCGAAGAGATCTTCCCCGCGATCCGCGAGGCGCTCAAGAAGAAATACCCGGGCGTTCGCTTCGTCGAATACAGCACCTTCGGCGACACGCATGGCGTCAGCCAGAAACAGGTGCTCGCCGATTTGCCGGCCGCGCTGCGCGAACACAAGGTCGATGCGGTGATATCCGGCGTCGGCGCCTGAGGCGCCTGCACGCCCGCCGTGTTGCGGGCGAGTGCAGCGATCGAGCGCGCGGGATTTCCGACGGTATCCATCGTTTCAACGGGCTTTCTCAAGCAGGCGGAAGTGGTCGCGCGCGGGCTGGGGATCGACGATCTGAAGATCGCCCACTATCCCGGCACGCCGATGGTGGATTCGAGCGAAATGCTGCGCGAGAAAGTGGAGAAGCATCTTCTGGCGGACGTCATCGGCGGGTTCACGAGCGCACGCGAAAGCATCAGCAAGGCGAGCGCGCAGGAGCCGGCGCCGCGCGACATCGTTTTCCGCGGCGACATCGACGGGGTGAACGATCATTTCTATGACGCCGGCTGGAGCGACGGGCTGCCGATCGTGCCGCCGACGATCGATCGCATCGAGCGTTTCCTGCGCTGCACGGACATGAAGGCCGACCACGTGATCGGCGTCTGCCCGCCGGACAACCGCGAAGCGACCGTGTGGAACGTCGCGGTCACCGGTGTCATGGCCGGCTGCCGGCCCGAATACATGCCGGTCCTGATCGCCGTCGTGGAGGCCGTAACCGATCCGGTGTTCCGCATCCAGGATGCGGGATCGACACCGGGATGGGAGCCGATCGTCACGGTAAGCGGCCCCATCGTGAAAGAGCTCGACTTCAACAGCGGTGCAACCGTCATGCGCATCGGGCGCCGCGCCAACAGTTCGGTCGGACGCTTTCTGCGGTTGATCCTTCGCAACATGGCCGGCTTTCGCTTCGCACCGCACGCCGGCGACAAGGGCAGCATCGCGCAGAACTTTTTCGTGGCACTCGCCGAAGATGAAGACGCGTGCGCAGAGATCGGCTGGCCACCCTACTCTGTCGATCGCGGCTTCAGGGCCGGCGAGAACGCCGTGACCGTCCAGAGCGTCGTGAGCGTGAGTCCGCCGGTCTACACGGGCAGCGATGACCCGCTCGAGCACGCGCGCATCTTCGCCGAGGTGATCACCGGAAGCTGCGGCTACTGGTCGGCGGTCGGCATGACGTACTCGCGTTACGACCCGCTCATAGTGATGAGTCCGAGCGTGGCACGAGTCTTCGCGTCACATGGCTGGGGCAAGGACCGGATCCGTCAGTATCTGCACGACAACTGCTGGGTCGCCGCGGACGACGTCGAGCGCCATGCGTATTACATCGGCCTCACCGGCTTCAAGATCCGCGAGTACGTCGCGAAGGGACTGCTCCCGCCCGAGTACGCGGCGAGCGACGATCCCAAAAGGCACGTGCGCATGTTCCCGCGGCCCGACATGATCGGCATCGTGGTCGCCGGCGATCCCGGCCGCAACCAGTCGAAGGTCTACGCAAGCAACCACACACAAGGGCCGCCGACGAGCCGTGCGATCGCGCTGTCGAAGAACTGGCGCGATCGGAAGAAATGAAGGCGCAGGCGAGTGAGCTCGGCTATTCGGAATCGCTGCGCACGACGCTCACCTCGTCCGCACCGGGAACGAGCTTCGCGCCGAAGCCTTTCGACACTGACCGCATGAACGACACCGCATCCGTGAAGCGTGCATCGCTTCTGGGGAGCGGCTCCGGTCGCAGTTGCTGATCGATGAGCACCGGCAGGAAGGAAACACGTTCGACACCTGCGCGGCCTGCAACGACTTTCGCGATCAGGCTGCGCTTCGCGTCCTCACCGTAAGCAAGGTGCGGATAATCCGGGTCGAGTTTCACGCCGTACCGATGCTCGAACTCTCGCGCCTGCTCGGCCGATTTGGCGGTGGAAGACATGATGAAATTGCTGAGGCTGTAGAAGCAGACTTTCCCCGCGTGCACACCGATCGCCTTCGGGGTGTGTGCGTGATGGCCGAAGATCACGTCCGCCCCAGCCTCGAACGCCGCATGGGCAACGTGCGGCTGGTAGTCCGCCACGAGCTTCGGAATGAAGTGAATGCCCCAGTGCAGCGACAGCACGACGACGTCCGAGAGCTTGCGTGCATTTCGCACGTCATCGAGCAGTGCGGTCAGATCCTCTTCGTACGGCACCGTCACCACTTTCGGCGGAATGCCCGGCTGATAGTCGAACGCCTCGTAGTACGTATGTACGCGCAGCGGCGCGATTCCGGGCGTGGTCGCGGTCGCCCAGTAGCCCTTGTTGAGAATGGAGCAGTAGGCGAGGAAGGCGACACGAATGCCTTTGGCTTCCACCACCGCCGGTGCACGGGCTTCTGCAAGGTCCCGCCCGGCGCCGGCCACGCGAATGCCCTGGTCGCGCAGCAGCGCGATCGTATCGAGAAGCGCATCCGCACCCCAGTCCATCGCATGATTGCTCGCAAGTGACACGACGTCGAAGCCGCAGTCCTTGAAGATGCCGGCCATGTGCGGCTTCACGCGGCTGTGAGCGCCTCCTGAATGCAACTGCAATGCGCCGCGCTCGGAGTAAACACGCTCGACCTGTGCGAAGCGGATGTCGGCAGCAGCAAGCGTCGGTTTGACGAGCTCGCTATAGCGCGATATCGGCTCGTGCACGGGGCCCACGTCTCCGCAGCCCAGGATAACCACGTGATCGTTCATGATGCGTCATCCCTCATCGTCGTAGTCGATCAACCGCGAAAATTGCGCTTCCTCGTGCGGAGAAAACGCACTACTCGAGCTTGATCTGCGCGCGCTCGAGAAATGCGCTCCAGCGTTTGACGTCGGCGGCGATATGCGCGCGGAACTGCTCGGGCGTGTTCGCCGGCGCTGCTTCGGCCCCGTCGGCCGCGAAACGCTCCTGTACGTCGGGAGACATTACGGCTGCTGCCACGGCGCGATTCAGCTCGGCAACGATGGCCTTCGGCATCCGGCCCGGTGCGATGAGGCCATACCAGCTTCTGAGCTCATAGCCCGCAACGCCGCTTTCCGCAACCGTCGGGATATCAGGCAGCACCTGGCTTCGCTGCGGGCTGGTGACGGCGAGCGCCCTGACCTTCCCGCTCCGCACGAGGGGGGTCGCCGTAAGCGTGTTCGTGATCGCAAGCTGCACGCGACCCGCAATGAGATCGATCATGGAAACGCCGCTGCCTTTGTAAGGCACATGGGTCATTTTCATGCCGGCCATCAATTCCAGCATTTCCATTCCGAGGTGCACGACCGTGCCCACGCCGCTCGATGCATACGCGAGCGGCTTCGACTTCGCAAGCACGATCAGCTCTTTCACGTTGGTGACGGGCAGGCTCGGCGTAACGACGAGCAGGTAGGGCTGCGTGATCATCAGCGCGACCGGTGCGAACACGCCGGGGATATCGACGGGCACCGTATTCATCAGCATGCCGGTCACGTTCTGCGCGCTCAGCGTCCCGAGCGTATAGCCGTCCGGCGTCGAACCGGCGAGCGTCTGCAGCGCGATCGCACCGGCCGCACCGGACCGGTTGTCGACGATGAGAGATTGACCGAGCTTCTCCGAGAGTTTCTGCGTCACCGCGCGCGTCATGACGTCGCTTCCGCTGCCCGGCGGTGCACCCACCAGCACGCGCACCGGCCTGGACGGATACGCGGTCGGCTCCTGCGCAGCGCTGGTCCCGCCCATGAGCAGCAGCGCCGGCAGCCAGAGCACGACGCGAAATCCCTTCATGGCTGCGAGAATGCAAGTATCGGCGCGATGCCCGCGACGTCCTCGATCGTCTCGAGCCGCCAGAGAGTGGCGAGCGCGGCGTCCGCACGATCCGCGCCGAACGCGTCCTGTGTGAGGCCGCGAAACTTCTCCTCGATTTCGGCGTCGCTCTTGCTCTGCGACAGATCGCCCTCGTCACCGCCCGCGTAGCCCACGACGCGCTGGCCGTTCCGGAGCAACACCGTGACGCGCGTCCGGTGCTCTACCGGGACACGCTCGTACGCGGCCGTGAATTCCGCGTTCGCGACGACGTCGATCTTGGGCAGCAACGCGCGAAGCTCGGGACTCCAAAGCCGTATGTCACTGAACGACGCCGGGCTGTGACGCTTGTCGATGAGCGAAGCCGCGACGACATACGGAATGCTGTGATCTGCGGTCTCGCGCGAATCCGGAATCCAATGGTGCTCGCCCGTACCCATGCCGGTCTTGGCACGTTCGTAAACTTCCACCGTCACCTTTTCGACGTCACCGATGGAAGGGACCTGTGCAGCGGCTTTTTCCGCCGCGAGGATCGACGAGATCGTCGTCGCACAGGACGCCCGCGGCTTGATCGACGTATCGTGAATCTTGAACGCGACGCCCTCGCCGCCGAACGTCTCCAGCGTGAACTGCCGCCGCGCAACGTGATCGCACCAGCCCGCCTTGCCCTCGAACGGCGTGTAGGGCCCTTTCATTCCCGCTTGTGCCAGTATCGCTGCGAACACCCCCGCACGACCGGACTGGCCTGCCGCAACCGCCTTCCACATCGAAAGGTGCCCCGTACGCGCCTGGTTGAGCGCGTTGTTCGGCACGACCGCCATCGAGAGGCACTGCGCGAGCGATTGCGCGTCGAGGCCGAGCAGCTTGCCTGCGCCGAGTGCGGCACCCATGCAGCAGAAGTTCGCGCAATCGAAGCCGGGCGTCTTGATCGCGTCAGACATGCGCAGGTAGATCTCGTAACCGAGCACGAGCGCAGTGATGAAGTCCCGGCCGGAGGCGCGCACCGACTCCGCGGCCGCGAGGATCGGCATCACGACATCGCTCGGGTGTCCTCCGCTGCTGCCCGGCCAATGGTAGACATCGTTCATCTCGACATAGCGCGCCGTCGTCCCGTTGACGAACGCAGCCAGGTCCGGCGATGTGGTCAACGTCGTGCCGATCACACTCGCGCCGCCCGCCTGCGGCATGCGTGCCGCCACTTGTCGAGCGATCCGGCACGGCTCACCGTCGAATCCGCCGATCAGCGCGCCGAGCGTGTCGATCACGCGAACTTTCGCCGCATGCGCCGTCGCCTCGTCGATGTCATCGTTCGAAAGCCGAGCGGCATAACCACTCAGTGCGTTCTGGATTCGATCAGCGGTCGTCATTGAGTTACCTCGCTCGTGGATCGTCGTGTTATGCCTGGGCTGTGATGATGATCTCATCACCACGACGCGTGAAGACATGATCGAACCCTTCGGAAGCCCAATCCATGTAGCTCACCATGTCGTCGAAGCGCGGATCGCCGGCGCGCAGCACCTCCGGGCGATACAGGCGGTCGATCATCATCGGAAGGAAGGAAACGCGCTTCACGCCCTGCTTCGTGAACACGGCCTTCGCGAGCAGCGTGCGCTTCGCGTCACGGCCGTAGGGCAGAAGCGGATAGTCCGGGTCCTGATCGGCATGGTTGCGCAACGCGCCGTGCTTCCAGGGCGCCTCGCTCCACTTGGGCGACGGGAACGGCTTTGTCATACAGAAGTTGCTCAGGCTGTAGAAGATCGACCTGCCCTTGTAGACTTCAATCGCCTTCGGCACGTGGGCGTGGTGACCGAGGATCAGGTCGGCGCCGGCATCGATGCACGCATGCGCAGCGATCACCTGATAGTCGGCAATGACGCGCGGCACCCAGATCACGCCCCAGTGGAATGCGAGCACGACGATGTCCGCCTCGCGTCGCAGCCGCGCGATGTCGTCGAGGATCATGGTCATGTCGCGCTCATCGGGCCGCGTGACGACACGCGGGCTTGCGTGCGGCCCTCGCGGCTCGTATTCGGTCTGCACGCGCAGCGGCGCGATGCCGACCTTGCCCGGCGCCGCTTCGCCGCCTTGCGGGATAACAGAGCAGTAGCCGAGAAACCCGACCTTGATGCCGTTGCGTTCGACGATCGCGGGCTTGCGTGCCTCATCGAGGTCGCGCCCGGCGCCTGTCACCGCAATGCCTTGCTCCAGCAGGAGCCGACGCGTATCCAGCAGCGCGTCCGGGCCGAAATCGTACATGTGGTTGTTCGCGATCGTGACGGCATCGAAGCCGCAGTCGGTAAAGATCTGCGCCATCGCGGGCGGCTGCCGGCCGTGCGGCTGACCGTCACCCTCGGCCCGGGCATTCGCGCCCCGCTCCGAATACTGGCGTTCGCAGTTCGCGAATCTCAGGTCGACGCTCCGCAGCGTCGGGCGCACGAGCTCGGAGTAGCGCTCGATTGGAAAACCATCGTCCGGTCCGTGAACGGGTCCGCAGTCGCCGGTGCCGATGAACGAAATTTCGCTCGAACCATTTTGAGGTAATGCCATGTCAGTCTCCAATGGTGTGAGAGCGCTACGCGGCTTCCTGCGGGGTGAGGAGGCGCGTGATCTCGCGCACGTCTGCCAGGTTTTCGAGATCACGGATGAGCTCGATCGCGGCGTCGATGTTGCGACGAGCGAGAGGCACCGCAGCGAAGGACACGCAGTCGCGGAACTTCGCCTCGAGCATCTCACGCGTCACCGGGTTCCGTGGATCGCCGGGCACGCTGTCCACCTTCCGTGACAGCACGCGACCATCCTTGAGCCGGATCTCCACTGTAGGACGTGACACGCTGGAGCTGCCTCCGACCGGCAGCGGTGTATCGGTATCTACGCGATAGCTGATGCGGTCGGCCATGGCAAGTACGGCAGGATCACGCAGCCCCTCTTCCGTGTAGTCGCGTAGCGTTACGGCGCCTTTCACCATCATGACGGCGGTGGTGAATGGGATGCTGTATTTGCCGTCGATGCTGAGCCTGGGGCGGCGCTTGAGCTCGAGCGGTTCCGATAGCAGTCGCGTCGCACCGGTTCCGCCGCTGATCGTGATGGCATCGACGTCTCCGGGCGCAATGCGATGCTCACTGCGAAGCGCCAGAGCCGCCGCATTTGTCGGGCGCGTGTAGCCGCACGCCGGCCAGACCTTGAAGCCGTGCACGTCGAGCATCGGAAAGTTCTGGCCGAGGCGTTCCACGATCGCATCCCAGTCGGGCCGCTTCGTGCGGACGTAGTTGTGGAAAATTCCGTAGCGGCCTTCGACGATCTCCCGCGAGCCGACGATGCCGCGTCGCGCGAGCTCTGCCGCAAGCACCGCGCCCTGCCCCGAGAAGCCGGCCTGCATCGAACGCAGGTGTGTCGCCGTGCCGACGGCCATCTGGCGGCTGCCGCCCATCTGCGTGTATCCGATCCCGAATGCATTCTCGGTGCGTTCAGCATCGAGCCCGAGCAGCCGCGATGCCGTGGCGGTACCGGAGATGTAGCCGAAGAGCTGTGTGGCGAACCAGCCTTCCGCCATCGTCCAGTCAGGGATGTCGATCGCCTGATTGAGGCGGACGTGTATGTCCATGCCGGCCGCCACGGCAGTGATCAGCTCACGGCCGGTCACACCGCCTTTCTTATCAGCGAGCGCGAACGCGACCGGGATCGTGGCGATGCTGATGTGGCCGCCACCACCCACGTCGTCGTAATCGAGCATGTGGCCGAAGCTGCCGTTCGCGAAAACCGCCCAAGCCGCCGGCGCCCTGCCCCCGAATCCGAGAATGCGTGCCTCCGGCGCCCCGCCGAGCGACCGCACATATTCGACGACGATCTTCGCTTCGTCCGACAGCGTGCTTGCGCCGATCGAAACGCCGAGGGTATCGAGCACGCAGAGCTTGATGCGCTCGACCACGGGCTTCGGCAGCTGCTCGTACGCCAGCGTCGAAGCGTGTCCCGCGAGACGGCGCGTCGTGCCTGCGCCCGCGTTTACTGCTCCGCCTTCATCTGTTTCGTGAACTGTTCCCACATCATCACCTTGCGTGTATACGCGCCTGAGCCAGGATCATCGCAAGCGCAGGATTGTGCCGTTCCCGAGTCTCTCATGGATTTCAGGGGCGTTCGCGACGCGTGCAATTTCACCGTTCAGAACTGAGGATCAACTTCGGCGGCCCGGCAGGCCGCATCAACCCCACACGTGGAAACGAGTGCAGCGCGCGTCCGCCCACGCGGCGCCCGATGGCCCTCACCGAAGTCGCGTATAGTCGCCGCTGGACACGAGGCCGTGGCTTGCGGGCATTTCTTGTGCTCCTCCTTCCGCATTGCGTGAGAACGCGGAAAACATGGGATGCCGTCATTCGATTCAGTCGCAACGCGCGCGATCCTCTTCAGCGGGCACATGATCGATGCCCCCGGAAGGCCCCAGCCGCGATTCCCGCCTGCGCTAGAAGGACGGGCGGCGGCTGCTATCGCACGTGCGCTCGACTGGATCGGCGTGCACGAAACGGATGTCGGCGTCAGCAGTGCGGCGTGCGGGGGCGACATTCTTTTCGCGGAAGCACTGCGCAATCGCGGCATACCGATACGTATCTATCTGCCGTTCGATGAGCCGACTTTCCTCAAGCACTCGGTCGATTTCGCAAATCATCGTTGGCCCGAGCGCTACCGTGCCGTCGTCGCACGGGCCACGCTCCTGATCGCCCCCGAGGTGCTGGGTGCGTTGCCGAAGGGTACCGACCCCTATGAACGTACGAACGAATGGATGCTCGCCGAAGCACGCCGAATCGCCGGGGCCCGCGTGTCATTCATCGCACTCTGGAACGGTGAAGGCGGCGACGGGCCCGGCGGGACCAAGCACATGATGGACGCCGTGCGTTCGAACGGCGGGGCGGTCGACTGGATCGACATTCGAAGGCTGTGATGTTGCCTGGCGTCATGACGTGACGCTGCGGCTCATAGGGCTCACGAGAAGGCGACACCCACCGAAACGTGCGCAGAGGCTCGTGAACCTCTAGTCCATTCTGCCGGTGCCAGCGCGAACCAACACATCCTATACTGGCTTCGCCATTTCTCGACAGCCGATGAGGGGAGATCAACATGTCGGACGTAGATCGTGCACGCCGGCGAAATCTGCTTGCGGTCGGACAGGCTATGTTGGCCGGTTGTGCCGTGACCGAAGAACAGCATCTCGCCCACGAACCGAAAGCGCGCGGCACCCAGACGCCGTTCGGAACAACTGAAACCGCGGATGCGCCGTCGAGCGTGGTAACGCCCGAGCTCGCGGCTCACCTCGATCCGAATCGCGTGCCGAAGCGCATGCTCGCGCTCGACGGCGGAGGACTGCGAGGTGTTTTTACCCTCGAGTTTCTCGACAGCATGGAAGCGGAGTTACGGCGACGTACCGGTAATAACGCGCTCTTGTTGCGTGACTACTTCGACCTGATCGGCGGAACATCCACGGGCTCGATCATCGCCGCGGCCCTCGCATGCGGAATGTCAGTCGCGCAACTGAAGGCCCTTTATGCAGAGTTGGGGCCCTACGTCTTCAAGCCTTCCTGGCTGCGCAGAGGCCTTTTCACGCCGAAGTTCGACGCGGACCGTGTCACGGAAGCGCTCGCGAAGCAGCTTGGCGCGAACACGACGCTCGGAAGCGAGCAGGTGCGCACGGGTCTCCTGATCATGACGAAGCGACTCGATACCGGCAGCCCGTGGCCCGTTCACAACCATCCGAACGGCCGCTACGGTCCGCAGAATAGAGCACTCCACCTGATCGACGTCGTTCGTGCGAGCACGGCCGCTCCGACCTATTTCCAGCCCCAGCTCATTACGATCGGGTCTCGCACGGGCAGAACGATTCAGGGTGCGTTCGTGGATGGTGGCGTCTCGCCATTCAACGATCCGGCGTTGCAACTGCTTGCGACCGCCGTCCTGCAGGGCTACGGGTTCGGATGGCGCACCGGCTCGGACAATCTGCTCCTCATATCGGTGGGAACTGCCCGTTACCACGCGGGATACAAGGCTGAAAACATCGTGAACATGGCACCGGCGCTGCAGGGTCTCGCTTCATTGCAGTCATTGATGGACGACGACGCGCAGGTCAATCAGATGATGCTGCAATGGCTGACGCTTTGCCTCACGCCCTGGGTGCTGGATCGCGAGCTCGGCGATATGAAGACGGACAGCGAAAAGGGACCGCGCCTTGCGACCTACGCGCGCTTCGACGCCTTGCTCGACCATGACTGGCTCAGTCAAAACCTCGGCGTCGACTGGACCGACGCGCAGATCAGCGACGCTGCCCAGATGGACAAGCCCGAAAACATGAAAATGGTCGCCGAACTGGGCAGACTGGCCGCTGATCGTCAATTCAGGCCGGAGCATCTGCCCCCGCGGTTCGATCTTCCCGCGCAGAAGCCGGGCGGCTGATCGCTCGGCTCATGAGGTCGCGTCCGGTGCCATAGCGGGAGCCGACGAACCCCGCGTGCTACCAGACATGCCCGGGCTCGCCACCGGCACCACCTGAACACCGCCTGCCGGACCGCGGTCCAGCGGGACATCGTCAGGCCCCCGAACAGCGCCGCCGTTGCTCGCGTCCGCGACGGCCGAATTACCGGTCCTCTTCTCCGCTGCGTCGCCCGTGGCGGGCGTCTGCCATTCCGATAACCATGCCGCGTGCTCGGCCTGAAACACGGCTTCAGCCTCGACGACAAGCCGTTTGTCCGTATCGCCCGCCATTTCGGATCGTGCGACGAGCAGCTCGAGTTTGCTGACAGCGTCCTGATAGTTCAACGCCAACTGCTGATGGCGTCCGCTCTGGAACCACGCCGCAATTGCGGCCGCGGCCGTCGTGATGATACCGAGCACCGCCGCCGCCCAAGCTGCCTTCGAACTGCCGACGCTCAGCAGAACGATCAGGAAACCAGAGCCGAGCGCGACGAGCTTCGCTCGACGCAGTGCGGCGCTATGACGGCTGATTCCGGGTATGTAGTACTTGTCGATTTGCTCGCGTACCCGGTTTTCTACATACGCAGGCAGCGTCAGCGGGCCGGTGGGCAGGCCTTTCAGCCGCTCTTCGGGTTTAACCTGCTCCTTGACCTCTGAAATAGAACGCTGCAGGTCATACGCCTTGTCCGCGAGTACGTGGGCTGGGTGCTCGACATCGTAAGGCGGTGCACCGGCAAGATACTTGAAACATTCGCTCTTCAACCCCTCGGCGACCGCGCGCGCCTTTGCCCACACTTGACGCTGCGAGTCCGCCAGCAGCTGGCTCGTGAGATACGCTGCTACCGCAAGCAGGGCTGCGCTCGCCCACGGCAGTATCGAGACCAGGTGAAAGTCGTTCACGATCACGTCAGGTAACACCGGTGATAACGTACCGGCAGCCGTTCCGAGGATGCTCAATAAGAGAACCACAGCTCCGGCCTTCTCGAGCCGCGCCTTCACGTTGCGTGAGGTAAGCGCCCAGTTGCGGTATTCGCTCCAGACGTACTGAACGGTCTTGTCCACGTTGTTCTCCCTCCCTGCATGAAGTGCAGATCCGGCGGCGCGCGGCCATGGCGCTGCACGTCGGTAGAAGAGCTTAGCGCCGGAAACGTGGCCGTGGGAATAGGACGTAGCGCCTATCTCCGGGCCGACTCACAATGCACTATAGTTTATGCTCGACCGGCGATGCGCCAATATCGGTCGGACATCGGCCATATGTGGAGCAGATACCGCAGAAACAGCTAGCGAGGAGCGCGCAGTCATGCCGTGTGCATTCGTGATCAGGCCCTTCGGCCCGAAGAAGGACTCCGCTGGCAACACGATCGACTTCGACCAGGTCCATCAACAGCTGATCGCACCCGCGCTCGCGCAGGCCGGGCTCGGCGGCAATACGACCACAGGCGAAATCGTCGAGTCGGGCTCGATCCGTGAAGACATGTTCGGGCTGATACTCGAAGCCGATCTGGTCGTATGCGACGTCACCATACTTAATGCGAATGTTTTCTACGAGCTGGGTATCCGCCATGCCCTGCGCAAGAAGGCGACCGTGCTCATCAAGGGAAAACCGAGCTCGGATACCCCGCCGTTCGATCTGCTGACCGATCGTTACATGTCATACCTGATAGCCGATCCGGCTAAATCCGTGGCGGGGCTCGTCGATGTCGTCAACGATTCACTTCTGGGTGAGCGCCGGACTGACAGCCCGGTTTTCCAGCTGCTGCCCGGTCTGCGCGAAGTCGACTTGTCGATGGTTCAGCCGCCGGCAGACTTCCGCGAAGAAGTGGAGCGTGCGAAAGCAGCGGAATCGAGGGGCTGGCTGAGCCTGCTTGCCGATGACGTTCGTGATCGGCGCTTTCGCTGGGTCGGTCTCAAGCTCGTCGGGCAAGCCCAGTGGGATCTCGAAGACTACGATGGCGCAAAAAAAACCTGGGAGCTCATTCGCGAGACGTACCCGCAGGACATCGAAGCGAACCTCGCGTTGTCGAACATCTTCGAACGTCAATATCGTGACACGGGCAATCTCGAGGTGCTGGAGCGCTCGAATCAGGCGATAGGACGGGTGCTCGACAACGCCGATATCGACCGCAGGTGCCGATCGGAAGCACTCGCGCTCAGCGGACGTAATCAGAAGACTAAGTGGCGCTCGCAGTTCGATTTTTCCGCGCCACTGCAGGAAACCCGCAGAGCTGCCATGAACCCGGCATTGATGAAGGCATATGAAGCCTACTGCGGCGCGTTCATGTTCGACCTCAACAATCTCTGGGCAGGGCTTGCGGCCGTCCAGCTCGGCGCGATCCTGGTGGATCTTTCGAACGAGACCTTCTGGGCCGATCCGTTCACGGAGGATTCCGAAGCAGAGACCTATGCGAAACGTTTGCGCGCCGATGTTCCACGTGTTCTCGGCGCAGTGCGGCTCGCCATAGAAGCCGAGCTCGATCGACTCAAGCCCGATACGAATGCCCGCGTCTGGGCCGAAATCAGCGCAGCGGATGCGCGCTTCCTCGATCCGACCGCGCCCGAACAGCGGGTGATCGGAGCATACATCGCAGCCGTACCGGCAAACGCACCGTTCTTCTGGAATGCCGCGCGCGGTCAGCTCGAGCTCTTCTCCAAGCTGGGGTTCAGAGCGGAGCTCGCGCAGAAGGCCATCGACGCCGTGTCGGCAAAAGTCCGCCCACCGCTCGCGTCTGCACCCGCAAAGTGCGATCACGTCATACTGATAGCGGGGCACCAGATCGATACGCCCGACAGAACGTCGCCGCGGTTTCCGCCGGCCAGTGAGGAAAAAGCGCGCAAGCTCGTGGGCGAGCGTCTTCAGCGCGTCATGAACGGACAAGCCGAAAAGGTCGTCGTGCTCGCGTCGGGTGCGCCAGGGACCGACATCCTCGCCCACGAGGTGTGCCTCGAGCTCGGTGTCGCGAGCACGGTATGCCTGCCGATGCCCTCGAAGGAATACGCCAGCCGCTGCTTCCCCGATGGGTTCGACGTATGGCGGGGCCGTTTTCTCGACATCGTCGAGAAGCGCAAAGGTAATGTACTGGAGCTAAGCGACGTGAATGGTCTGCCCCGCTGGCTGCAGGGCAGCGATGCGGACCCGTGGGAACGCGGCAATCGCTGGGTCCTGCAGATCGCACTGGCGTACGGCGCGTCGCGCATGACGCTGATCGCGCTCTGGGATGAGCGGCCCGTTGGGGCAGGCCCACGAGGCGGCACGGCGCACATAGTGCAACTCGCGCGGAAGGAGGGAAACATCCGCGTCGAGGTGGTCGACGCGCGCCAGTTGCTTGCATGACGCTCCACGCGCTCCGACAGACGACACCGAGCCCTCGCCACGTTCCAGCGTGCGCGAGCCGCCACTTCAAGAGGAGCTGGCATGCGTAGAGTCGAAATCGAACGAAAGCGGCGCATTCTCGACGACTTCTTCAAGGTGGAAGAGGCGCATCTCCGTTATGAAAGGTTCGACGGCAAGATGAGCCCGGTCGTGCGCCGCCTGAACTTCGAGCGCGGCGATTCGGTGGCCGCAGTCATCTTCAATCCCGGGACGCAGCGCCTGCTTCTGGTCAATCAGTTCAAGTATCCGGCTTACGACAAAGGGCCGGGATGGATAACCGAGACCGTCGCCGGAATGATCGACAAGAATGAGACGCCGGAGCATGCGGCGCGTCGTGAAATCGAAGAGGAGATGGGTTACAGGGTGACGAATCTGGAGCACATCTCTACGTTCTATGTCTCACCCGGCGGCTCGTCGGAGCGAATCGTCCTTTACTACGCAGAGGTCGACGCAACGGACAAGAGCAAGGCGGGCGGTGGCGTTGGAAGTGAAGACGAAGACATCGTCACGGTCGAGCTGACGCTGGCGGAAGCACTTGAGCAGATCCGAAGCGGCGAGCTTGCGGACGCGAAGACAATCCTCGGAATACTCTGGTTTCAGAATCGCAGTGCGGGCAAGTCGTGAGCAGAAGGGAATGATCTGACGGGGGAGGTGTGACGTGGCTGAAAGGCGTGCACGCGATGATATAGGCTGAGTATTTCAGAGAAAAGTAGCTGCACAAACGAAACGCTTTGTAGAACGGAATGTGGCATGAAGCGCAACAAGACATGTTTCCTCATCACACCACTGGGCGAACTGAGCTCGAGAACTCGAACGCGAGCCGATGCTATTGCACAGCAGGTGATCGCTCCGTTGTTGCCTACGCACGCTCTGGACTTGATTCGCGGAGAGGCGATACCGGAGCAGGGAAACGTAATGGTGCAGGTCGTCCGTGAGATTTTGGATGCTGCAGCGGTGTTCGTCGATCTGACCGGTTTGAATGCGAACGTTCTCTATGAATTAGGTATCGCCGATGCGTTCCGTAAGCCTGTACTTCGCATCATTGATGATCCCAGGCACCTGCCCTTCAATCTGCGTGCCGACCGCACGATCGTGGTTCGAACGACTGAAGACGGCAATCTGGCACAGGAAGATATCGTCGCAGCCCAACCGTTTATCGCTGCTTTCCTGAACGAAGTGACGCATTGGGACTTCAACGTATCCTCTGCTGTGACCCAGGCGATCAAAGACCTGCCGCCAGGATCGGGGGAAGCAGGCTGGGCGCGAATGGTCGGTGGGTATCGACTGGCGAACGGGTGGTCCGGGATCGAAAAGGCATTGAAAGCCGCGGGATGCAACACGGCGTTGTTCCGCGCGAAGAACCCGACGCCTGCCGTAAACCAATACTCTGTCGTTCTCCTGGGCGCTCTGGTTTCTGATATCGCAGAACTTCATCTCTCGTTCGGTGACTGGACAGAACAGGAGGTCGAAGCCTATTTGCGGGATCTCACTAAAGTGCTCATTGAGTGTGGAAGCCCTTACCGAGTCCTAGCTCGGCTGGGAACACGAACGTACGTCAGCTGAACCGGGGGAGCAGATACGGCCCGGCCAGACGTAGCAGAGAATCGCGAATCGACTGGTCGGTTCCCGTTGGCTCGCGCCTGGCTGCCTGGCATGCGGAGCTTAAGGCGTTGTTCTCGCCTGTCGTCGGCGTGTTACTGCTCGAATGACAGTCGCGCTGCGGCGCCTGGATGGTGAGCACAGGCGTAGCTTCTGTGCCGGTAGGCGGATACCGCACCTTCCGTTACAGGCCTGGATAGTCCGGCTCGCTCGTTTCGTCGAACGAAAGGTCCGGCACCGGTGGCATGGCGTCCAGGTGAGGAACTGCCGGATCGTCGCTCGGAGCTTCGGTCTTCGCGCCCGCCTCCGCCTGCTGGAATCTCCATACATCTGCCGGTGGTGGAGAAACCTGCTGAGCAAGAAAGCGAGCCATGCGCTGTCCGCAGGCGCTGCAGACAAATTCCTGACGAATACCCGTGGGAGCACTTACGGAGTTCGCCAGGATTAACGATGCATGCGGGTCGCTCGTCGCCGTCGCACCTTGCAGTGCAAAGCACGGCAGGCAGACCCTATCGCGCGGTGGATGTCTAAGCCTCTGCAGTAAGTCCACAGGATGCCCCCCTGCGATATGTTGGTGAGACTTGTATATCGGCCGTCTGGGGCTGTTCTTTAATTGAGTCAGTCTGAAACAGCAGTGTGATGTTCCACCAGGCACATACGGGCGGCCGGATTGATCGGCGGCAAGTCGCTGATCTTCCAATACCCCTGAACTGGCTTTGATCACACGCCGGAGACCCGCCTCACGACGGGTCTCCACGACCGTTTCCCAGAGTCTGCGCTTCGCTGCCCGAGATCCAGCACTACTGGCAGACGACGGTGGCATTGCCTTCGCGGTCCCACCTCGGCGTCGTCGTCGGGTACTTGATCGACGGCAGCGCCACGGTGACCGTGCCGGTCATGCCGACGCGCCGGGGAGTCTTGGACTCCATGGCAATCTCGACCAGGTTCAGGCCCTTCTCCTGCACTTTCTTGGTGATCTTCCCGCCCACGTGGATGACGTCCCCGGCCAGGTGGAATTCGGTGATGCGGAAGGTGACGGCCCTCACGCGGCCGTAAATGCCCATCCAGTCGGACACAACGCGCTCCCACAGCATCAGGCAGGAGTTGTTCTGCAGGAATATGCCGGGCGCCGCACCTCGCTTCTGGGCAACGCGGTCATTGTGATGCAGGCCAGGGAAATTCCGGGTCGCGCCAACGAACATGATCATGCGCTGGACGGTCAAATTAAAGTCAACGGCGGGAATCTCGTCGCCCTCGTTGACTTGCTCGAAGTAGACCTGCGGCGGTATCGGCCACCGGACCGTCGTATCTACAGCGGGGTAAAAGGCAGTCATTTGTATCGCCCTTCTGCTTCAATGTCTGTCGGGGATTCGCCGTTGCGGGTCAGGGATCTACCGGACGATGTCTTTTTCAGCCTTGCGGGTGAATCGGTAGTAGCCTTGGGTCGCCTTGGCGACGAGCTCGCCGTTCTGGTTGAAGTAGCTGGTGGTGTACCCCATGAAGGCGCCGACGCCGACGCGTGTCTCTTTTGGCGTGACGTGGCTCAATATGCGGCCCAGGGTGGTGACCCTGTCGCCAAGGCAGACAGGCTCGAAGAACTCGATGGTCATGTCCGTAAAGAAGCCGGCATTCGTAGGCGGCATCGGCGGATCACCGGTCGAGGGTGCGCGAGCGGCAAGCTGAGATTGAAAGTCGACATCCGCGTCCAGGGGAAAGCGCGTCGGTTGACCTGGCCGCCAGTTGCCGGAATAGGTAGGGACTTCTTTGACGGCGGCCCATGGCACCACCTGGCTGCGATAGCCGGCCATCCTGGCGACTTCTTCGTCCCAGTAGGTCAGGTTGCCGATCTCGGCAGGTTCGCAATAGCGCGAGAGCATGACCTTATCGACGCGCTCGTCGGCTACCATGATGATGCCGCCGGAATAGTCCTCACCGATGTGCTTCGCGGTGTCCTCCCACGTTACGTTCGGATCTCCTCCCTCGCTCCGTACCGTTGCTTCCCTCTCATCAGGTGTCGCCATCGTTCCCTCCATTTTGCGTTCATTGCTCGCCTCGGAAGCAATCCCTCGAGGCGTTACCACACACGGTAAACAAACGTGAGCTCTATGTCACTTACGCTCAATGTGAAACCATCACGCGCACTTCGGCTGTACCGGTATCGACGGCAAATTACTCTGCAGAAGTCTACGGTGTCAATGAACCGACCAGCGCATGGACTGGTCCGATGGCTTCGATTGCGCGCGCTGACGATCGTGGATGACTGCATGCGAATGTCTTGCAATCGAAGCCGGCCGCGGCCTCTCGACTCGTAAGAGCTTATCATGCGCTCTCCACGTATCAGTCGAGGAAACATGTCGAGCGTCGGCCGTCCGGCACCTGACCAGGCTCTCCAGGAGATCGCCGATTACGTAATCGATTTCGAGATTCGTAACCCCGCCACTTATCGCATCGCTCGCCTGTGCGTGATGGATGCGATGGGTTGCGCGATCGAAGCGCTGAACTTTTCCGAATGCACGCGAATGCTCGGCCCCGCAGTCCCGGGCATGCAGTTCAGCCCAGGCGCGAGAGTACCGGGCACCGCGCTCGAGCTCGATCCCGTAAGCGGTGCGTTCAATATCGCAACGATGATCCGATGGCTCGATTTCAACGATGCCCTCGCGGCGGCGCAGGGTGGCCATCCTTCGGACAACCTGGGCGCGATTCTGGCAGTCGCCGATTATCTGGCTCGCAATCGCGACTTTCCCCGGCCTCCGCTTTTGATGCGCGACGTTCTCACTGCACTGGCGAAATGCTATGAAATCCACGGCGTTCTTTCACTCGAGAACCGCCTCGAGCCCCTGGGCTTCGATTATGTGGTTCTACCGAAGGTCGCAGCGGCTGCCGTGTTGACGAAGGTGCTTGGCGGAACTCGCGATCAGATCATCAGCGCCGTCTCGAACGCGTGGGCCGATGGCGCGAGCCTTGCGATTTACCGCCACGGAGACAACACGGGCCCGCGCAAGAGTTGGGCTGCCGGCGATGCTGCGAGTCGCGCGGTATGGCTCGCATTGCTCGCGATGAAAGGGGAGATGAGTTATCCGTCCGTACTGTCCGCGCGAACATACGGCTTCCACGATGCCGTGATGCGCGGCAATGCGCTGCGGTATCCCCGCGCGTTCGGCGACTTCGTCATCAACAACGTGGTCGCTTTCAAGTTCGTGCCCGCCGGTATGCAGGGGCAGAGCGCGGCGGAATGCGCCTTTTGCCTGCATCCGTTGGTGAAGGATCGGCTGGACGAGATAGCGGCCGTGGAGATCAAGAGCCATGAACGCATGATGAGAATCATGCACAAGACCGGCCCGCTCACGAATCCGGCCGATCGCGATCATTGTGCGCAATATCTGATCGCCGTCGGCATGATTCACGGACATATCGGCACGCGGCATTTCAGCGACGCGTTCGCGGCCGATCCTCGCATCGACGCTCTGCGCGCGAAAATGACAGTCGAAGAAGAGCCGACTTACACGCGCGACTTCCACGACCCTACGAAGCGCTCGAACACGCATGCGGTGCGGGTGGTCTTCCGGGATGGATCTTCCCTGCCCGAAGTGAAAGTCGAATATCCCGCCGGTCACCCTCCGCTCGATGAACGAGCGGGCGCGCTCGTTCAGTCGAAATTCAGACGCCACCTCGAGGGCCGCTTTGCGCCGGAACAGGTGCATCTCATACTCGATCTCTTTCGAAACGAAGAGCAATTCGACGCGACGCCGGTGGATGTGTTCATGAGCGCATTCGCGCGATAGCCGTCAAATTGCGGGAGAACCGGAGGAGCGATCATGCCGTCACCTTTGTTACCACGAGCCTGTTCGGCTGCGCTCGTGGGCGTCAGCTTATGTGCAGTTGCGGCGGAACAAACATATCCGCATAAGCCGATACGGGTGGTGACGAGCTCGATCGGCGGCGGCAACGATCTTGCGACACGCATCATCGCGCAGGCGCTGGCGCCTGCACTCGGTCAGCCCGTGGTCGTGGATAATCGCCAGAACGATATTCCAGGCGAGCTGGTCAAGCAGGCCGCTCCCGATGGATACACGTTGCTCGTTGCGGGCAGCTCGCACTGGTTGTTGCCCTATTTGCGCACGCAGGTGCCGTTCGATCCGATCAGGGACTACGCGCCGATCACGCTGGCGGTAAGATCACCCAACGTGATCGTCGTCCATCCTGCGCTCCCAGTAAGTTCAACGGCCGACCTCATCGCACTCGCGAAAGCGAAGCCCGGCGTGCTGAATTACGCGTCGGGCTCGACCGGGTCTTCGAATCACCTTGCAGCGGAGCTCTTCAAGTCGATGGCGCAGGTCGATATCGTGCGCATTGCGTATAAGGGCAGCGCACCGGCGCTCGTCGCGACCGTATCGAACGAAGTGCAGCTCATCTTCGGCAATACCGGCGCCGTCATGCCGCACGTGCGGGCTCGGCGGCTGAAAGCAATCGCCGTCACGACTGCCGAGCGCACCGCGCTTGCGCCCGACCTTCCCACCGTTAGCAGCACCGGTTTGCCCGGCTACGAAGCGACGACGATGTATGGCGTGTTTGGGCCGGCGCACACGCCGGCCGGTGTCATCGAACGCCTGAACCGCGAAATCGCGAGCGTGCTGAGGCGCACGGACATCAAAGAGAGGTTTTTGACCGCCGGTGTCGAGACGGTCGGTAGCACACCTCAGCAGCTGACGACTGCGATGCGCTCCGAGATGTCGACGTTGGGCCGATTGATCGTCGATACCGGTATTCGGGATGAGTGACGAGCCTTCCGGTCACTGCGGAACAAGCAAGGGCCGCAGCTCACACACGTCGCTTACATCATCGAAATGCCACATCGTGCGAATCAGGGCTTGCGCCGCGCGTCCGCCGAGCACGGGCGCGATCAGATCGACCGCTTTAGCCTCCTCGTCTTCGCGTGTAAGTGGGTTGTCGAACCCACCCTTGGCGGAAAGCGTTTCACCGTCCAGCTCGCGTCCGTCTTTCAGGACGATGCGCATTGCGCACCGCCAGCGCCGCAGGTGATCACTCAGCGCAGGATCGCCCAACGCCTGGACCCGCGCGCGAACGGCGAGCACTGCAGGATCATGCATGCGCGAACGATCGTGAGCTGACTGGAACGTGACAGTTCCGTCCACGAGCATGACGGCGAGCAGATGTTGCACGCAGATGTTCGGCATATCCCTGCCGTCGACCGTCTCGAGCTCCCTCTCGGGCATGCGCACGATCAGTCTGTCTACATGGGCCGCGTCGATTCGGTGTGTCTGCAGGAGCCGGTGAAGCACGTCGAGAGGGCCTTGTATCGGACCACCGACAGTCCACCGCTTGATGCCGCCGCGCAGTATCTCGTAAGTCGAACCGAGTCCGCGCGTGAGTTGTGCGCGGTCGGCCTGGGGCGCAAAGGTCGCAAAGAAATCACGATCGCCGGAAAACACGTCCTCGACCCCGGTGAAACCGCTCGCGACCATCAGTGCTGCCGCGGTTCCGTTGTGCGCGGTCATACCACCCATTGCGAACGCTTTTTCAACGTGCTCGGTGTCGCGGTGCATCGCATAAAGACCCGCCGCCTGTTCGGCGGCGTACGACAGGACGTAGCGCACGCGTTGCGCATCCAGACGCAGAAGACAGGCAGCGGCGGCAGCCGCGCCGAACACCCCGCCGAAGGAGCTCGCATGGTGACCGGTGTAACGGAATTTCGATTCGTCTATCGCAAGCAGGAGCCGTGCACATATGTCGTATCCCAGAACCAGCGCCCGCAAGACCATTTGTCCTGAAAGACTTTGGCGTTCTCCGATCGAGAACGCTGCCGGCACGACGCTCGCACCCGGATGCGTCCGCGACGGGGGATGCGTGTCGTCCGTTTCATCTGAATGAGCAAACATCCCGTTCGCGAATGCCGCATGCACGGCAGAGGTGACGAGCCGGGTTCCGAAGACGCTGCACTCCGCGCGTCCACCGAGTGTCTCCACATAACCGAACGCCCTTCGGCCGGGCGGTAGTGCAGAACCGGAGACAATCGCTGCCACGGTATCGACCAAATGTATTTTTGCCCTTTCGAGCACATGCTCGGGCAGAGCACGATCGACAGCGGAAGCAATATAGGCACTGAGCTCGTGCATGAGTGGCGAAACCGCGCCTGAAGTTGCGTCCATAAACCCACTCCTCAAGTTCACCGCTCGGGATTTTCAAGCCGACGCTGCCGAGTGTACCCGCTCGTCCTCCTCTTCCCGTGAAGCTCGACTCGACGTGTGGAATGACTCGCGCCCTCCATGCACGGCAACCGCGATCCGCTGCGCAGATGGTTAGTCGCCCAGTTCGCATCGGCGCACGCTTGCATATTGAACCGAATTAGCGATGATGTGATGGCTCAAGGATCAGCATCGGACAGCAGGCTTACGCAGACAGTTCGACGGAAGCTCGGTAAAGCCGTCCTATCAAGGCATTTCACGCATGCCACGGATCGTTATTGAGTTACGAGACAGGAACTTGAAACCTTGTCCCATATCATGATGGGAGTCGTTCCCGAGCCACAGAATGAGACCGCTGCTATGGCATCGAAGAAACTGCCGGGCAGCGATGACGGCGCAAGTGATTTGGCGGTAAACAAAACGGTAGGAGCGTCAGTTATGCTCTGGATCCTTCTATTCATTCTGCTGATCGTCCTGATCATCGTAGGTGCGACTGCCGTCATGATGGGCCAGGACCAAGGCGGCGATGCCAGCGGATATCCTTCGCGTGAAATTTATCGCCGACAGCACGTGAATCATGTGCGTCACGTTCGATAAAGCGAAACGCAGAGACCGCACCAGGAGCGTTTCCGGACGAGCACAGGTCAGCTTGCCGAGACTGCAATGGGCGAAAAAGCGCGGTGTGGGATGGAATCAATCCTGACCGCCTACTTATCAAGGGAACGCGCCGAAGCCTATTCTGATGCATCGCTTGTCGAAATCAAATGCGAAGCCATGGTGTTAGTCAACGAAGCGTCTCCACGCAGGGGCAACTAACTAACGCCAGTACCCATAGCTAAACGGTGCAACTCCGACGATCAGATCCGCAGAGACGATAAGGCCGCTAAGTACTAAGACAGTCAGGAGCACAGGGATCAACCACAGCCGCTTGCGTTCGTAAAAGCTCCGAACCATGTGCTCGACAAAACGTTGCATCACAACAGTCTCAGAAATAACGATGCTTGACGGTTCCTTTGAGAAAAAACGGATTCCCTGAGTATCGGCAGAATCTTCGATGCTAGCGACGAGCCCGAAACCCTGAACTCACCGCTTAAGCAGTCGTCAGTACGATCCCCAACTGAACCAAGGCTCCCAACGTCGTTAGCCAGAGCATGTAATCGAGGTACTTAGCAAAGCGGAACAATTCGTCGCGTCTACGAGCAATTGGCGGATAAGTACCAGCTACGAGCACTTTGAAGACCTCCCCAAAAAACGGCCCCCCGGCACAAGGTCCATATCGGTCGAGCTTGTGTATTATTACCGTAAGTTTCTTCGGTTGGGGTGTCAACCGCCATGGCTCAAGGAAGCGAGGCGCAGACCGCACGCCGCCCAGGTTCCGCGAGATCTGACCCCATGCCGTCCATACCTTGGAACTGCGAGCGGCCTCGTCGTGGGGCGTTCTTTCGGGGGGAGGCGTTGGGCTCAAAAGATCGCTATCGCGCCTCTGGACGTCGATCAGTAACGACGAAGAGTGTCACCAGCAGACCTCGACACATTGCGTCTCTGCTGGTGTACCGTAAGTTCCTGATGATTTCCGTTACTGCCTTGGCCTGAAGGAGGCGTATTAGCCCTATAGCCGCGTCTCAATGCATCGGCTTGCGCTGCTTCCAAATCCGCGAAAGGTGGGGATTTGGCGATAGGACCTTCCTGGCCTGAGACTTCCCAGAACCACTCTCCTGTGGGGGCCGAATAGAAATGCCAGCGCAGCATGATCCACCCTTCCAGCTACGTCGCCGCTCGTTTCTGTTTTGGTCTTCTGACGGCAGGAGTGATTTTACGACCAAAGGTGGGAGAAGGAAAAACGGGGTGTAAAAGAAAAGGCCCCAACCGTGAGTTCTGGCTGAGGCCTGGATCATCACTGACGTAGCTGCTGGTAGCAAAACCCCCCTGTGGCGATGATCTCTCGTTTATGTACGGCGAGATCTTCGTCGGGATCAGAGTAGGCCTGGTTGATGTGGACCAAATGTGAAGACAGCGGCATCTATCCCGGTGTGCTGATTCAACAGAGCAGATGCGAAGCAGATGAGTGACGAGCAAACGTCTGTGGTTTGCTATGACGGTCAGCGTGCCTCATCGTCGCTGTTACAGCTGTCAGTACGCCCTCGACCAAGCGCGTACTCGAGGCGTGCGGCTTCGTTCTCATCTCCCTGCGCGTGCACCAGCGAGAGATCCTCTGCCGGGCATTTCCTGCGGAGCAGGACATCGCCAACGAGCAACTGACGCAATCTTTCGTTTGTCGGCGACCCGCATAGTTTGCCTTGTCGGTTCTTACCTAGCCTCCACCGCGCTTCTGGCATCGGTCAAGCGAAGGCCGCTAAGTCCGCCTCAAGAGGCCGCTTGCATCTCAAATCAAAAAAGTGATGCCGGTATTGCGGTGCCTAATGGGGATTACGAGCACCTTCGATCCAGCTGATTAGCCAGTCGTATTGCCGCAAATGCTGCATAGCGTGTGCAGCGCCCTCACTGTCACCCACTGCAAGCGCAGCCTCATACTGAGCTTGCCAGTATGCACGCCGCTCCTGTGCCACGCGGAGTTCTGAAGAAAACGGGTCTTCGACCATAACAAGACAGACCCGAACGCAACGTAGAGGCCCTGCAAACGTGACCGGCAATCTCCACGTCACCAGAGTTCCATGATGTATGCGTCGCGAGGGTCCTCGCGTTGTCGAGGCTTGGCTCTGCATACTCGACAAGCCGTACGGCGTCGGTTAGGACTCCAGCCTATGAATACCGGCGCTCGGCGTACAGGCTCTCGGCTGCAGATCCCAATCACTTTGTGGCAGAGGTAACCGAGCCCATGCGGTTGATGCCGCGAGGTCTGAGCATACCTCCGCAGTCACTCTGTGCAAGCGAACGCACAGAAAGGCCCCATACGCCAGTCCGATGACTGCAAGCAAAGCTGCAAGCGTGAACAGAAAATCGAGCATAAAACTCCCCTGTCGATTTCACGGTGGCTGTGCTGAGGACTCGCGCCAGTCGCCACGAGCTTGGCGCTGCTCAAGCGCAAAGTTATTAGAGTGTTTAGCGTACCGGTTGACTGTTTATCACGCGGTCTTCGGCAACGCAAACATGCTTCGCGATCGCGCTGGCGGGCGCCCTTTGGTGAGGCGGATGACCTAGGGCAACTCTGATTATGTCCACCGCGTGAGGGTCTGGTACGTTGAAGTTTCAGACTGTTTACGGCGAGGGACTCGATGATGAAGCAAATGACGCTGTCGGCATCCGGCTTTGACCGATACGCCAAGACGACGCGACGCGCGGCGTTCCTGGCTGAGATGGAGCGGGTGGTGCCGTGGAGCGAGCTGTGCGCATTGATCGAGCCGTTCTATCCGAAGGCGGGCAACGGCCGGCCGCCGATCGGGCTGGAACGGATGCTGCGCATCTACTTCCTGCAGCAATGGTTCAATCTGTCCGACCCGGCGGTCGAAGAAGCCCTCTACGATTCGCTCGCCATGCGCAGCTTCGTGGGCATCGATCTGGGGCGCGAGCCGGTGCCGGACGAGACCACCGCCTGCAAGTTCAGGCACCTGCTGGAGAAGCACGAGATCGGTCGTCAGCTCTTCGAGCAAGTGCATGTTCACCTGGAAAAGCAGGGCATCAAGGTCTCCAGGGGCACCATCGTGGATGCGACAATCATCAGTGCCCCCAGCTCGACGAAGAACGCCGCCGGCGAGCGTGACCCCGACATGCATCAGACGAAGAAGGGCAAGCAATGGTATTTCGGCATGAAGGCGCACATCGGTGTGGACAGCAAGACCAAGGTCATTCATGCCGTGGTGGCCACCGCCGCCAATGTCGCCGATTCGACGATCCTGCCCGATCTGCTGCATGGCGAGGAGACGCGGGTATGGGGCGATCAAGCCTACAAAGGCAAGACCGACGTGATCCGCGAGCATGCGCCTAAGGCCCTGGATTTCACCAACCGGCGCTACCGCTTCAAGAAGCGCATTGACGAGGTTCAAAGGGCGAAGAACCGGACCAAGTCGAAGGTGCGCGCCAAGGTCGAGCATGTGTTCGGCGTCATCAAGGGCGTGTTCGGCTTCGTGAAGGCGCGCTATCGCGGCCTGGACAAGAATGCCAATCGGCTGTTTGCCACGTGTGCGCTCGCCAATCTGTTCATGGTGAGGTTGCATTTGATGAGACAAGGGGCATAGTGTCTGCAGAACGCCGGCAGGCGATGCAAATCGCATCGAAAGAGCGGCCGATGCGGCCGTTTCAGCGGCGATGCGCCGCCCATCGATCAAAGCGGCACCCAGCATCATTGCCTACGATGGCTTATTCAGACATTCCCTAGAAAACAGCTACCGACGAGGCCGGTTTTTCCCAACCGAGCGCGTCCGTGCGCGTCGCTCCGCGTCTACAAACGGTCGAGCAATACCTTCGCCGACTGCTCCGACACCACCAACGTGAGCTTCATTGTCGCCCGTGTGGCTCCGACAAAAAGTCGGCGCATCGCGACGTCGTCGAGAGTATCGAAGTCGATCTCGGTGAAAATCACGCAGGGTGCAGCCCGACCCTTAAAGCGGTGCACGGAATCGATAAGCAAGTCGCCATCAGTGAAAATGGCATTGCCGAGTAGGTCGTACTGTCCCGTTGGTGCACGCAGCGAGTAGGTGCCCAGCTTCGTGTACGCGGTGAACCTGGAATTCTCGCGGCCACGGTAATTAATCAGTGCAATGTGCGGACGCTTGAAGCCAACGCCGATGCACTGGGTGACCGCGCTCACCGTCTTAGCGATCATGTCGGCCGTGTCGGTGTAGCTAACGATGTCAACCTCTGATCCGGTGACCGGACTGCCCACTTCCAGCGGGTGCTGCAACGGCAGCAGGCGGTTCAGCGCATGGAGAATGTCTTTCGGGCTGCGGTAGTTGATATCCGATCGCAGCGTCACCCGGCCGGGGAGCGCAACGGGCGCGGTTGCCGGCAGGATCGCCTGGATGATCGGTATCAGCAAATCCTTCTTCCTCGCATCGACGATCCGCGCCGGATCGATACCGGCGGTGCCGGGCTGCCTGACCGTATAGTCCGGACAGTAGAGCAGCGAATCGACGAAGGTCTGTTCGCCCTTGCAGAATTTGCGCAGCCGATCATGCAGCGCGTCCGCCGAGCGCGCCATCTGGAAAGGAATGTCCTTTTCCTTGTCCGCGTAATTCTTGGCAATGCCGAAGGCGGTTTCGGTCAGAAGACCGGTCTTCTGCTCGATCAGCAGCAGCCTGCCGGTTCGCCCGACGATGACGAAATCGATCTCGCCGACAATGGCGTAGTTGCCGCGCTCCACCCGCGTCCAGTGCACGCCGTGGTAGATGGTGTAGTGCTCATCGAGCCCCGCGGCGAGTTCACCCAGCGTCTGCAACTCTCGGGCGGCAGAGCCAGTGGCCGCAAGTTCGCGCCAACCGTCGGGAAAGACTTTCGCCATTGCGGGGCCCCACTTTCCGGATTCGGAGCGCTGATCATACCCAACTGTTACAGGCCGATTTGACGACCTTGTTGGCTGTTAAGGGCGCATGGCACTCCTATCCCAGTCTCGCTCTTCTCCCGATCTGTTTCGCTGTCATCAAACGGATTCGCCATCACGTAATGGAACGGCTACCTGTTGCGGCTTCATTTCGATCCCTGTCGATGGTGAATGAGTAACATGAGCATCGTCGCACAGGGGCAGGATTGCGCTCACGTCGTCCGTGAATTGTCACGTGGGGACGGTTCGCTGGGCGGGCGATGGACCGACGTCGGTGAAAGAAGGGCGTTTAAAATGCCATCCACAAGTCTCAGTCCCTGCTTCCGAAGCTTGAGAACGCCTGAACCGAAAAGGCCCTCCAGGAGATTTCAACATGACGTTTTCTCGCACTATCCCCGCTACGAGCAGTCTAGCCCTTGCGCTTCTCTGTGGAGCGGTTCAGGCGCAAGCAGCCGAGTCAGGCGGCAAGCCCATGGTGACCCTGCAAATGCCGGCGACCCCCGACCCGGCCCGCGTCACCCTGGATCCCAAGACCACCGCTCTGATGGTGCTCGACTATGTCGAGCCCATCTGCAACTCACAGCCGACTTGCAAGGGCCAGATGCTGTCGGCCATGACCCCGTTCATGGAACGGGTACGCAAGGCTGGCCTCGTCGTCGCTTATGGCACGCGCGAGCAGAACATGACCAAGTGGCTGAAAGAGGTCGCGCCGGCTCCGAGCGACATCAAGGTCATCAGCTCGGCCCAGGACCGGTTTTACAACACCGATCTCGACCAGGCGCTGAAGGCCAAGGGCATCAAGACGCTCATCATGGTCGGCTGGAAGATCAGCGGTTCGGTGACTTACACATCGGTCGGAGCGATGGCGCACGACTACACCGTCGTCATTCCGATGGATACGACATCGGCCGCCAGCGGCTACGAGACGACCATCGGCTTCTACAATGTCTTGAACTCGGGCAATGCCAACCTGGCGAACGAACCCTTAAAGCCAAAAGCCGTAACGCTGACCCGCACGGACATGATCACCTTTCAATAGGAGACTGGTGGACACTGATCAGCTTTTATCCCAGTACGGCTCTAGCCCGAACCGATCGAGAAGAAAATCGATGAAAGCACGGACTTTCGCAGAAACGTGTCGGTTCGCGAGATAAACAGCGTAGATGTATCGTTCCAAGGGTATGTACTGCGACAAAGCCGCTTGTAGCCGACCGCTCTGCAGCTCGCCACCGATCAGGAACGTCGGCAGCAGCGCTAAACCGAGCCCCTGCACGACCGCGGCAGCCAGCGCGTCATCATCGTTGACGCGGAGGTTCCCTGTCGCACGTACAGAGATATCTCCATCAGGGCCGCGCAGTCGCCACGGATCTTGCGGATTGAAGTAGGTATACGTAAGGCAGTTATGCTGCTCCAGGTCTTCCGGTGACTCTGGCACGCCGTGACGTTCGAAATATTGTGGCGTGGCAACGAGCTTGCGGTTAACCGGAGCAAGCCTCCGCGCCACGAGAGTCGGGGCAGGCTGATCGATGATTCGGATCGCGACGTCATAGCCCTCCTCGGCGAGATCCGCGAACCGATCTGTCGTCGCCATATCGATCTTCATCTCCGGATATCGTTCCAAGAAATCCGAAAGCGCGGGTGCAATGTGAAGCCGCCCAAACGCCACAGGTACAGTGAGGCGTAACAAACCCCGCGGCTCGGAATGCAACCGACCTACAGCGAGCTTTGCTTCCTCCAGTTCCTCGACGATCCGCGAGCAGTGCTCGTAGAAAACGCTGCCGGCCTCCGTAAGACTTAGAGCGCGGGTTGTACGATTCAAGAGGCGCGCTCCGACAGAGCGCTCGAGCTGCGTCACCTGCTTGCTGACCAGCGATTTAGAAAGTCCGAGCCGACGCGCCGCCGCCGAGAAACTCTTTTCCTCGACCACACGCGCAAAGATGGCCATTCGTTGCAGGTCTTCCATAATCGGACCGTTCCGCCTGTTCTACCAGGGAAACAGTATTCGCTAGAACTGGAGGTGAATCAAACGCGCTCGCGCGATCGGTCCTGCGGCTCACGGCAGCCAGCGGGGATCTCGATTCGCAGATCACGTCAGCGGAATGCGCCGGCAAACGCTACGGTTCACATCTCTGGAGATATGCATGTAGTAACTCTGGCCAATTCGCGTGCGCCATGGGTGGGCTTGGACGCTATACGGAAACAACATTGTTCCCTGCGGCCTACTTATCACTGCCCGACCCAGACCGTACCATTCCAAGTCTTGCGGAAACGTTCTTATGCGGCTCGGGACATCTCACGCTGTTTAGCGGACCGCAGTAATGACACTGTAAGTGGAGGGAATAACGCAATGGCTTTCCATGGCTCAATCTGGCTTACGGCACACGATTACAACCGGCTGAGATTGCTGCTGGCCGACCTTACGCGCCAATCGCGGGGCATGCAGGCCGGCGTAGACGCGCTCGAGGAGATTCTTGATTTCGCCCGAGTCGTCGATCCGGACAAGGTCCCGCATGACGTGGTGACGATGAACTCGCGCGTACTGTTCGAAGACCTTCGTACGGGTGAAGAGGGTACAGTCACGATCGTTTATCCGGCCGATGTGGACCCGACGCGCGGCAGGATTTCGGTGCTGTCACCGGTTGGAGGCGCGCTGCTCGGCGAAGCTGAAGGAAGTGAGGTCGAGCTCCCCCTGCCTCATGGTCAACTGCGGCGGATCCGGATCGGCAATGTGCTTTATCAGCCGGAAGCCCAAGGTGAATACGCGCTTTGACATCTCCGTGCGATACGGCGGACGGGTTGACCGGCCGTTTGAAAGAACGAAAGCCTCGGGAGGCTCCTTCAGCAACAATCCTGCGGCACATTTCGCAGCGTTCGCGCTGCCAAACTTTGTCATCCAACACTTCGTCGCCGCTGTGCCGCTTGCTTCGGCGGCAGAGCCGCGAGTGAATGAAGATCCGCAGTTCGAACAGACGTCGGGCGGGCACGGCCCGACACGTCTACCGGTTGGCGAGCCTAATCCATGCACCAACGGCGCTTACGTCAGAGGATATCGCGGGGCTGTGTCTTCTGCGGCCCGTCTTTAAGCGGTCACACGCTTCGTGAAGGTATGGACATATACCCCCCGCAGCGCACGCCAAATTGCGGGGGACGAAGAAGAGGCTTTAGTCGCTTCTACGCAAGACGTTCCCTGGTTCGATCGTGACCGCCACGCCCTTGCAGCCGCGGGGTATCGAACCTGCGGGGGCGCTCGCAGTGGGCGCGTACTTCAGTCCTGCGACCGCCTGTAAAGAGACGTGAAGCAGGAAGACGCGATGGCTGTCTGTGTGGCGATACAACGTTACATTCACCTTTGTTCGGCGAATGGCCCAACGGCGTCGCGATCGGAAACGCCTGCAGACTCTTTCTCCGGCATGTAAACGGTAAACGGATCGCTCGCGGGAAAGGTCATTTCGAGCGCTTCATCCAGCATCCTGTCCAAGCGGTCTTGGGTTCTCATGTCGATCTCCTGTTCTGATGTGATTACGTTCTCAAGAACGTCTTGAAGCATAACTTTTTTGCACTTCTTCAATAAGCGGCTTCCGAGGAACAACGCTGTTTCGGAGGTGTATCGGCCAGTCCCCGGAAACGGTGTTTTTCGCTTGCACCGGCTTATCGAAGCGCTTCCCTGCGCATAGCATTGGCCGTATGGATGCAACGCCGGATGCAGTCACTTCCGGCCACATCAAACGTCAATGCTCGTTGAAAGGAGATCCACATGTATGGAACGGATGGCAGCATACCCACCGATTTCGAACCTCGCACCTCAGGCGCCCGAGCCCGGAGTCGTGCGGACACGCGCTACCTGCCGAACGATGGCACGCCGGCCACCAACGTCGGTCTGTGCAGGGACCACCGGGCTAAGGTGGTGTCGATTCTGAATACCGTCCTGGCGGACGAATTCGTCCTGTATACGAAGAGCCGGCGCTTTCACTGGAACGTCGAAGGTCCGAACTTCTCGGAGCTGCACGAGTTGTTTCAGAAGCAGTACGAGCAGCTCGCAGAGATCGTCGATGACGCCGCCGTGGGCTCGCTCAAAGAATACCTCGATCTCGCGCGGCTCAATGAGGAATGGAGCAGGAGCCATGACGCGCGTGGCATGATCGCAACACTGCTGGCCGATCACGAGACGCTGATCCGCGAGCTACGCGAGGACCTCGAGATCTGCTCGAAGGATCATGGCGACGAAGGCACCACCGATTTTCTCACCGGCCTCATGCAGATACACGAAAAGACAGCCTGGATGCTGCGCTCGTATCTTCGCTAGGCTTATTCACCCCGTCGTGCGGTACGGTTCGGCTGAGATCACTCCGGAGTGTGATATGAGCGCACGTATATCGAAGTGTAATAAATGGCTTAGGAGAAGATATGAATTCGTCGAGAATGGTCGAGCATCGCGCTCTGCAGAACCGGGCGGCGCGCTTGAAACTCGAAGAGCAGGACTTTACAAAACGAGTTGCCAGACAGATGGCTGCACTGAAAACCGAAAACAGATGGCACAAAAGCGATCCTATGTATCAGCGACTGTCATCTGTTCTCGCAGGTATTCAAAAGGATTTGCGAAATGCCGAACACGAACTTCTGCGAAGAGCAAAATAAACCCGGCTGACGCGCCGGCTGCTACGGTTGACCGTCACCGGAACCTGGCACGCGCAACTTATAGGGAATCGACATGCCAACACGAACGTTCTCGAAGCGCCTCACCTGGAGAGGACTGAGCAGCATCGCCGAAGTCACTCGCAAGCTCGAGCAGCGGAAGCCCGTGGTCGTGAGCCTGCCGTGGAGCTTTCATCATGCGCTGTCCGTGCGGTTGTGCGATCGCGCGAAACTGCATGGAGCGCTGGATGTCAGCGGCGGCTCCGAGTTGCTCGCTAGACTTGCCGATACAGCGGGCCTGCACGACTTCGCTCGACTTCGTGAGCCTCTGCGACTCGCGGGAGCGCGCGTGCGGGTCCATAGCCCGCCCCCGCAAGTGCATCTGTTTTTCCCGGAGAGCACCATGCATCGGCCATGGTGCGCGCGTTCCCGGCATCAGCCCTCCAGCATTTCGACTCACGTTACCGGGCTGCCGACTTCAACCTACGTCGGCGTCTGAGGCGCATCGGCTGCCACGTTTTCACATCCTGCCGCGGCCTTCGCCGGGATGTTCACCGTTGGCCCGCATACCACGGTGTGCCGGTCGCTCTTCCTGGTGATGCCGATGATGCACCCCGGTGCAGCGAAGCTCTCGAATCCCCGGCGAGCGCCCCCGCTTCAGCAATAATGCGTCAGCTCAAAGGACGGATAACGGCCCGACCCAACACCACTTGCGGCACTTGAGAGCTCATCATGACGACATCTGCAAACGACACAATTTCCACAAGCGGCGCTGCCTTCGCCGGGCTCGATGCCCTATTGCCGGATCTGGAAAACCTTTACAGGGACATCCACGCTCATCCCGAGCTGTCGATGCAAGAAACGCGCACTGCGGGCATCGCCGCACGACGCTTGCGCGAGGCGGGCTACGAAGTCACGACCGCCATCGGGCGCACCGGGGTGGTGGGCTTGCTGCGCAATGGGGACGGCCCGGTGGTTATGCTGCGCGCCGACATGGATGCATTGCCGGTCGAGGAGACGACCGACCTTCCTTACGCTAGTAAAGCGACCGCTACGGATCGTGAAGGCAAGCACGTGCCAGTCATGCATGCGTGCGGCCACGACATGCACACGACGTGTCTCGCGGGCGCGGCAGCGGGTGGTGATGGCCGCAGCGACCGTGCTGCGCCTGCAGACGATCGTCTCGCGGGAACTCGCGCCTACGGAAGCGGCAGTAGTGACGATCGGGGCGCTACAAGCAGGCACCAAGGAAAACGTGATCCCTGAAGAAGCCATCATCACAATCCCGCTTCGCCCCGGTAATTCAGCCGACACTGCAGACCGGCGTGGAGGCGCTCGTGGTCGCCGCGCGCGCGTGGTTGTCACCTTCCGAGCAGGTGACATAGCGTTTGGCCGTTCGATGCGAATTGCTTCATCGAAGCCGACACGATGACTCCCGCTATCGTTCCCTACATGAAGACGTTCCTGACGGTGCTGGATTTCGTCGGCACGTTCGTGTTCGCGCTGAGCGGCGCTGTCGCGGCCGTCCGTCGGGAACTCGACCTGTTCGGCGTGCTGGTGCTGTCCTTCGTTGCGGCGAGCACGGGCGGGATCGTTCGTGACGTGCTGATCGGCGCGATCCCACCCGCCACACTTGTCGACTGGCGCTACCTCGCGATCTCGGTGTCCGCGGGACTTCTGACGTTCTACTTCCTCCCGCTCATCAACCGGGTGCAGAGTCCAGTGCAACTCTTCGATGCCGCGGGACTTGCGTTGTTCGCCGTAACGGGCGCACAAAAAGCGTTGGCGTACGGACTCGATGCGCCCATGGCCGCACTCCTCGGCATGTTGACCGGGATAGGGGGCGGCATGGCGAGGGATGTTCTGCTCACGCAGGTTCCTACCGTCCTCCGGGCCGAGTTGTACGCTGTCGCCGCATTGGCTGGCGCCTCTATCGTAGTCATGGGCAGTTTGCTCGACATGCCTTCGGCGACGATGACGCTGGCGGGAGCGCTCGCGTGTCTCGCTTTGCGGCTGGGAAGCATCTATCGCGGCTGGCACCTCCCGAAAGCGAGCCCGGCCGCACCTGAGAATGAAGATCGCCGTGGCGACTCGAGGTAGGCCGCCTGCGCGGTGGGACACACGACGCGGCGCCAATGCACCCCTACCGAGATTCTCCTGCGCGTTTAGCCTTGTTACCTCGACGAGCTGTCGGGCAGCCGACGCAACCCCGCATGTCGGCACCTGTAAAGGGTGCGCGCGTCAGCACCGCCCCTGTCATGCCTACTCGGCGTAATGCGCTGTATGAAAAATCCGCATCTGTAAGGTCTGCCTCGCGTAGATCTGCCCCGAGGAGAATCGTGCTACGGACTTTAGCTCGCTGCATCTTGGCGCCGCGAAGTTACTCACAAGAAAGTTGCGCAATCGCAGACGAGACGCGCCGGCAACCAGGTTGACTACAGAAAACGAGGTGATCGGCAGCACGCCAGCGATTACAGCAGCGTCCAGAGCGACCCGCTCGTCTACTAATTGCTTGTCAGGTTGTGTCCGACACGGGGGGCTTGGCATTTTTGGAGCGAGGTTCTCATCGCAAGAATGGTTCCACGTCCCTCACCCCATCCGTCCTCACATAGGTCGTTGCGACGTGATCAGTTCTTTTCTACGGTCGGATCGTGACCTTCGGCCGAATCGCGATGCAGCGCCGCACGCACCAGCAGAACAAAGGTCACGGGTGTCGTGACGATCGTGAAGATCGCGACGAGAAACTCGTGCAGAGTCGCGCGCAGCTCGAGCGCGGAGAACATCACAGTCGAAGCAATCAGTACGAGGCCAGTGCCCAAAGTGGTGCCCAGCGTCGGCGCATGGACGCGTTCGTAGAAAGTCTTGAACCGCAGCAGGCCAGCCGAGCCGATGAGCGCGATGCCGGCGCCGAGGACGACGAAAAAGGACGTCACGAACGCAACGAGCGTCGGGAGCTCCGTGGTATGGCTCATTCGATCACCTCCCCGCGCATCAGGAACTTCGCGAGCGCGACCGTCGCCACGAACCCGAGCATGCCGATCACCAGCGCAGCCTCGAAGTAAATCGTGTTTCGTTGCCGCATGCCGAACGTCAGCATGATCAGCATCGCATTGATGTAGAGCGTGTCGAGCGCAAGAATCCGGTCCTGTGCGCGCGGACCCCGGGCGAGCCGCACTGCAGCGCACACCATTGCCAGCGCGAGAAGAACGTGCGCGATCGAGATCGCTCCGTTCAAAAGCACCTCACTCATTCGAAGATCTCCAGAAGACGGCGTTCGTAACGGTCCTTGACGGTGCGGACCCACGTTTCGTGATCGATGAGATCGAGGATGTGCATCGTGAGAATCCCGCGAACGGAATCGTATCGCACCCATGCAGTCCCCGGGGTGGCCGTGATGATGCACGCGAGCGTCGCGAGCGCGACCGGGTGTCGCAATTCGAGCGGTATACGTACGAAACCAGACGTTCGCTTGCCGCGCCCCGGACGGAGGATGATTCGAGCCACTGCGATGTTGGACTCAACGATGTCGGCAAGGACCAGCCCGACCAGCTCCAGCAGTGTTGCCATCCGTCGCAGCCGGGTGGGAGGCGGGTCGAGCAGCTTCAACCCGTGAGTCGCAACCAGCGCAACAAGAGCGCCGAGGATCACCTGCCCGGGAGCGAGCGTCTGATTGAGCAGCAGCCATAGGCCCAGGAGCAGGACCCAGGGAAGCGGAAACGGTAGCCAGCGCCTCATCGCTTCGACAGTACGCCTTCGATATAGCCCCGGGGCGCGTGCACCGACTGTGCGGCGTCCTTCAGGTACTGCATTGTGGGGCCGGCCCATACCGTCAGCGCCACGCAGAGAGCGAGCAGCAGGACGATCGGGGCCATTTCGATCACGCGCACGCGCGGCACCATGCGATCCTCCGCACCCCAGAAAACGCGCATACCCACTCGGCCCATCGCAATTATGGATGTGAGTCCCGACACCGTCAGCAGAACGAGCAGCGCCCATGCCGCGCCGGGAATCGGGTCTGCTCGGAAGATCGCGGTAAGCAGTGCGAATTTCGCGATAAAGCCAGGCAGCGGCGGCAGGCCCGCTATGAGGAGCGCGCAGCAGGCGAAGGCGAGTCCCAGCACCGCTATCGTCGCGGGAATCGCGATGCCGACCTCTTCTTCCGGTTCGAGTTCTTCATTCCCCTCTCCGAACGCTTCCGCTGTCACTGCGAGGATGTCGGCGCCCGGCTTACGTCCGCGCTCGACCAACTCGATCAGCAGAAAGAACGCACTGACGCCCAGCGTGGATACCACGAGATAGTAGAGCGCCGCGGCGGTGACCATCGTTGTCGCCATACCGATCGCCGCGAGGAGCGTACCGGCAGACACGACCAGGCTGTAGCTCGCGAGCCGCGGCATGTCCTGGGAAGCGAGAACACCGATCGTGCCAAACGCGAGCGTCAGCATGCCGCCGATCAATAACCAGGTACCGCCGAAGCTCGCAGAGCCTCCGGCCGGGTCACCGAAAAGGAGTAGCCACATTCGGAGCACGGCATACACCCCGATCTTCGTAAGAATCGCAAACATGGCGCCTGCAGGTGCGCTTGCTGCGCCATAGGTGCCCGGCAGCCAGAAGCCGAGCGGCCACATGCCGGCCTTGACCAGAAACGCGATGCCCAGAATGGCGCTGCCGGCCTCCAGCAGCACGCGGTCCTGGGCCGCCACGGTGGGCGCACGGGCGGCGAGATCGGCCATGTTGAGCGTGCCTGTGACGGCGTAGAGCAGACTGGCACCGATCAGGAAAAGGAGCGACGCGGTGAGATTGACGCTGATGTAATGCAGGCTCGCACGCACGCGTGCGGCGCCCGCTCCATGCAGCGCAAGACCGTACGAGGCGGCGAGGAAAACTTCGAAGAACACGAACAGATTGAAAATGTCGCCGGTTAAAAACGCGCCATTCACGCCCATGAGCAGAAACTGGAGGAGTGCGTGAAAGCGCGGTCCCGCGCGTTGCCAGCGCGCCAGCGAGAACGTCAGCGCAGCAAGGCCCAGGAGGCTTGCAAGCATCACCATCGTGGCTGAGAGCCGGTCCGCCACGAGCACGATGCCGAAAGGCGCCGGCCAATCGCCAACGCTGTAGACCTGCATCGACGAAGTATCGACGAGCCGCAGCAGTGCTGTTGCGGCAGCCACCAGCATGAGCATCGAAGCGAGGCTGATCGTGCCTTTGAGCGCTACACGGTGTTCTTCGGATAGCAACACCAGTGCTCCCGTAACGAGCGGCAACACCACCGGGACGATGACCAGATGGTCGATCCAGCCGTTCACTCTCCCGGCTCCGTGCCGTCGACGTGGTCGGTGCCTGTAAGACCGCGCGCTGCGAGCAGCACGACGAGTAACAGCGCGGTCATGGCGAAGCTGATCACGATCGCGGTCAGCACGAGCGCCTGCGGAAGCGGATCATCGAATGCCGCAGGATTGGCGATAGTCGCCGCCGCCACGATCGGTGTGGCGTCCACCCGCATGCGTCCCATCGCGAAAATGAAGAGGTTCACCGCGTACGAAAGCAACGACAATCCGATCACCACCTGGAACGTGCGCGGGCGCAGCAGCAGCCAAACTCCAGAGCCGGTGAGCACGCCGATCGCGAGCGCGATGATGAGCTCGTTCATGTCTGACGGGGAACGCGGTGGCCGCGTATCGACTGGTGCGCCAGCGCAATCAGCATAAGTGTCGTGGCGCCCACGACCAGCGAGAAGACGCCGAGGTCGAAGACGAATGCACTCGGCAGGTGAAGCTCTCCGACAATCGGCAGCGCGACGTGAGCAGTGTGCGAGGTGAGAAACGGGTGCGAGAAGATCCAGGCAGCAAGACCGGTCGCGGCAGCAAGCAGAAGTCCCACACCAATGAGGCGCATGGGTTCGAGATCAAGACGGGCCTCGACCCAGCGCGTTCCGCCGCCCATGTATTGCAGGATGACGGCGACAGCGAACGTGAGGCCCGCGACAAAACCGCCGCCCGGCATGTTGTGGCCACGCATGAGCAGATAGATCGCAAATACCGCGATCGCCGGGAACATGGCGTGCATGAGGACGGCCGGCACCATGAGGTCGTCAGCAGCGCTTTGGGCGCTCTGCAGCCGTTGCGGCGGTGGCGGACCCATGCTCTCGGGCGCTGGACGGAACCTGCGCAGGAGCGCGTATACGGCGATGCCCACCGCGCCCAGTACCGTGATCTCGCCCAGCGTATCAAATCCACGGAAGTCGACCAGGATGACGTTGACGACGTTCGTGCCGCCGCCTTCGGAATAAGCGTGCGTAACGAAATAGCGCGATATCGTGTCTGGCAGGGGACGCGTCATGACCGCATATGCAATCATCGAGAGACCACCACCCGCCGTAATGGCAAGCGCCAGGTCGCGCAGCCTGCGCGGCAATGCCTCGAGGGCGCCCGCCCACGTGGGCGTAAAGGGCACGCGCTTCGGGAGCCAGCGCAGCCCGAGGAGGATCAAGACCGTCGTGACGATCTCGACGAGAAGCTGGGTGAGCGCGAGGTCGGGTGCGGAGAACCAGATGAAGGTGATGCAGGTGACGAGGCCCGTCCCGCCCGTCATTATCAATGCCGCGAGCCGGTGAAACTTGGCTTGCCATGCCGCGCCCATCGCACAGGCTCCGCCGACGATCCAGACGAGCGCGAGCACCACATCGATCCGGGTGCTACCTGCTTGCCCGGCTTCGAACCCATGTCGATAGAGGGGCCAGAGCGCGGCGACGATGACCATCGCCACCAGCCAGCGGAGTTGAGGCTGCAGCCGCCGCGTACCAAGAAACGCCTCGAGGCCGCGGGCCCAGCGCCAGGACAGCGTGACCAGCACGCGATCGAAGAGGCGTCTGGCATCGATTCTTGGAAGCAGCGGTACTCCATCCTTCCCGCCTGTGAGATATCTGTATAGCAATACGTAGAACAGCGTTCCACCCGTCATCGATAACAAGCTCATCACGAGCGGGAGCGTGAGGCCGTGCCAGAGTGCCAGACTGTATTCCGGCGTGGCCGAGCCGAGCACCGCGTGCGCCGCGACATCAAGGAAAGGTCCGATCGTCACGTTCGGGAACACGCCCACGACCACACACGCCACGACCAGCAGCTCGATTGGAAACCGCATCCAGGGTGGCGCCTCGTGCGGCTCGCGTGGTAGATCGGTCGGTTGCGAGCCGAAAAACACGCCATGGATGAAACGCAGGGAATAAGCCACGCTGAACATGCCCGCAAATGTCGCGATATATGGCAGCAGCGGGTCGAGCGCCGGGAACGGCCCCTCGACTTCCAGCGCCTCGCTAAAGAACATCTCTTTCGATAGAAAACCGTTCAGCAATGGCACACCGGCCATGGCCGCAGCGGCCACGATCGCGAGTGTCGCGCTGATCGGCATAAAACGATAAAGCCCGCTCAAGCGGCGGATATCGCGCGTTCCAGTCTCGTGGTCGATCACGCCCACACCCATAAAGAGCGATGCCTTGAACGTGGCATGATTCATGATGTGGAAGATCGCCGCCACGGCGGCGAGCGGGCTATTCAGGCCCAGCAGCAGGGTGATCAGCCCGAGATGGCTGATCGTCGAATACGCAAGCAGACCCTTGAGATCGTGCTGGAAGATCGCCATGTAGGCGCCGAGTACGAACGTGCAGAGGCCGGCCAGACCGACGATCCACATCCAGGCATCCGTCCCTGCAAGCACCGGCCACAGCCGCGCCAGCAGGAAGACACCCAGCTTCACCATCGCTGCCGAATGCAGATAAGCCGAAACCGGGGTGGGCGCCGCCATCGCGTGCGGGAGCCAGAAGTGGAACGGGAACTGCGCGCTCTTCGTGAGCGCCCCGACGACGACGAGAATCAGCGCAGGAAGGTAGAGCTCGTGCGAGCGGATGAGATCGCCCGCGGCGAGCACCTCGCTCAGGTCATAGCTGCCGACGATGCGTCCGAGGAGCAGCACACCTGCAAGAAGACACAGGCCGCCGGCAGACGTGACGATGAGGGCCATGCGCGCACCCTCGCGGGCTTCCGGGTTGTGGTGCCAGTAACCGATCAGCAGAAACGAGAAGAGGCTTGTGAGCTCCCAGAAGAACACCAGCTGGATCAAATTCCCTGAAAGCACCACCCCGAGCATCGAGCCCATGAAAGCGAGCAGGAAAGCGAAGAAGCGCGGGACTGGATCTCGCGGCGACATGTAATAGCGCGCGTAAAGCACCACGAGAAAACCGATGAGCGTAACGAGCGTGGCAAACATCCATGCGTAGCCGTCGATCCGCAGCACGAAATTCAGCCCGAATTCAGGTAACCACTCGACCTCGAGGCGGGCCACGTCGCCGCCGGTAACTCGGGGATAAAACGTCGACGCAATAAGGAACACTGTCAGCGCGACCGCTGCTGCGAGCCATGCTTCCGTATTTCGTGCATTCGCGCGACACAGACCCGCCGCGACGCTGCCGGCAAACGGCACCAGAAGCAGCGTGAGCAACAACACATCGTCCAATTCCGAATTCCCTTTCGCGCCAGCCAAGGCAATACTAGACGTGGTTGCGGTGAGCGGATCGCCAACCTCCGCCAGGGATGTTCGCCGTCAAAGCTCATTTCGCGCAAGACCAGCCCGATTTGCGCAAGCGCGGCTGCGCTCCTGTTCACGTATGACTCCCATACAGGACTGATGGGGTCAAGTCATCGTCACAGATCGACAGCATGTTCATTCGAAAGGGTATGCGGCATCGCCAATGCCAGATACCCGTCGTCGTAGGCAGCTTCGTCGACTCCGCTTCGGCACTACTTCTTCACGGCGCAGCGCCCACGTGTGCTCCGGTTGCAAGTTTCGCATCCACGCTGAAGGCACCGGGTCCATGCACGTACAGCATGAGCATGCCGCCCGCGATCGTAAAATTCTTCATAAAGTTGATCATCTGTCCCTGGTCAGCAAAGTTGAAGTGGAACAGCAGCGCGCTGACAATGCAGAAGGCCGCGAGCGCCAACGCAGCCCAGCGCGTCAGGAAACCGGCGATCAGCGCAACGGCGCCACCGATCTCGAGCGCAATAACAAGTGGTAGCAAGGCGCCCGGTACACCCGTCGAGACCATGTACGCCTGTGTGCTGGCATATCCAGCGCCCAGCTTTCCGATGCCGGAGATGAGGAACATGTGCGCCAGGAGTATGCGGGCGACGAGCGTTACGATCCTGTTCATATTTAGTTTCCGTGACAGGCGTGCGCGTGCGTGCGGGACACGCAGGCGCGAATCGTTGGGTCATCTGCGGGTAACCAGGCTGCCCGCACGCAGCTTGCTTCCGTGTCCCAGCGTACCCCTATTCCAGCCGTGAAGGTAGTGGGTGACGTTAGCGTTCACATGTCGATCGCACATCCTCTCCGACCACGAGTTCGCCCTTCAGCCCATTCCGGCGAAGACATATGCCGTGATCTGGTCTGCGACCGTCGCCGCCAACGCGGGGACGTGGATGTACAGCTCGGCCGCGGGGTGGCTTATGACAACCCTCGATGCCGATCCTCTCATGGTGTCGCTGGTGCAGGTGGCCACGAGCCTGCCGATGTTTCTGTTCGCGCTGCCGGCCGGCGCGCTTGCGGACATCGTCGACAAGCGCCGTCTTTTACTCCTCGCCGAAACCACGATCATGATCGTGGCAACAGTGTTCGCGGCGCTCGTAGGGCTGAACCTGATTACTCCGCCTACCTTGCTGCTGTTCACCTTCCTGGTTGAGGCCTTTGCAGCCGTAACGGCTCCTGCATGGCAATCCATCGTGCCGCAACTAGCTATCTGACTCGGCTCTATGGCAATCCGTCAGCCCAGGTCACGACAGAGCAGGTCAACAAACTGCGTACCAATACGACTTCCTCGGGACTTGTCTGGCTCACGCGCGCGATCGCGGCTGCCGTTATGCTCATATTCTTCGTCGGGCTCGCATACGTGTGGCGCAGCCGGCGGGTCGCACGCTCATTGGGTTGATAGACGAGCCCGTGATGCCCAGAACCGGATCGAGTCTCACGGTAAATAAACGATACGCTCGGCCATGCTGATCTCACGTCCGCGCGTTCAGCAGCCGATTCTCGGCGCGCCGCAAGATCGAGAGCGGCTCCGCAGCGACCCTCTGGCCACGCTCGCACCAGTCAGCTTTTCAGCAAGACTGGTGCGGTCCCGGCAAGGACGGCCACGCGCCGACTCGCTCTGCACGCGTAGGCTTGGATGGCAACCCCGTTCTACCGCGTGAGCCTGTGATCTTACATACTCAGGAAGCCACATGAACTACTCGATTGCGGTTCTCGTCGGCAGTCTTCGCCGTGACTCTTTCAACCGACGCTTCGCGTCAGCGCTGGTGAAGCTCGCGCCTTCGGATTTCGCGTTCAAGCAACTCGAGATCGCAGACCTGCCGCTCTACAACCAGGATGACGAGGCAAATCCCGCGCAACCGGTCAGGCGCCTGAAGAGCGACATCACCGCAGCCGCGGGGGTGCTCTTCGTCACCCCCGAGTACAACCGCTCGATCCCGGGCGTGCTCAAAAACGCCATCGATCACGCTTCACGGCCGTACGGCCAGAACGCGTGGGCTGGCAAACCAGCTGGCGTCATCGGCGTCTCGATCGGCACGATAGGCACCGCCATAGCACAACAGCACCTGCGTAACGTGCTTGCGTATCTCGACATGCCGACGCTGGGCCAGCCCGAAGCTTTCATCCAGGCGAAAGAAGGCTTGTTCGACGCAGCCAACGAGATCGGCCCAAACAGCCGGCAATTCCTGCAGGATTGGATGGACCGATACGTCGCCTGGGTGAAGATGCACTCCAGATAAACTCGCCGAAGTCCGCACGTGACCTATCGGGGTGCGGAGTCGACATCTCCGCATCCGGCTCACGCCATCACTCCGTGTGCGCGCTACGCAGTGCACACACGAGGAAGGTAGCAAGCCCCAGTGCAATTACCGCCACCATCCACGCGCCCGCGTAACGCATCGCCTTCATATAGAGCAGCAACAGCGGCAACCAGGCGCCCGTAATGAGGATTGTCGCTTTCTGGTAGGCGTTCATTCTGCGTGCCCCACGACCTCTGCCGGCCGTTGAAGGGCGGCGTTCGATTCGCCGCGCACGACGAGCACGTCCTGATCCGCGTGTGTCGCGATCTCCACGCTCACGCTGGCGCCGAGCACCTCCGCCCACCACGAGTGAGTGCTTTTAACGACGACGAGCAGATCAGCACCCAGTTCGCGCGCCTTACGCGGTACTTCGTGGACAGCCCAGCCATGCGCGAGTAGTGCACGTCGAGCGTCGCCTGAACGATGCCGGACTATCAGGGCCGTCAACCCCGCCCGGCCTTTTGTCGTCCTGCCAGCCGATATTCCGCGATGTCCGCGTTCGAAACGTCTGCGTATTGCAGTTTGCTCTCGAAGAGTCCGCGATAGACGTGCAAGAACGTGAACGAGGCGTGTGGTGCGAGATGTCTGGCCCACTTCAGTGCGGGACCCACGTCTGTTTCGAGATCCGTAGCAATCACCACGCGGCGATACGAACCTTTCGGCCTGGAACCTACAACGAGCACCGGCGTGCGAGTCCGGCGAAGCAGCCGACGCGCATAGCGTGCTAGCGGCACAAGGGACCAGGGGAAAGTGCGCGTGCGTCCGACGACAACCAAATCTGAGCTCCTGGCGTGCTCGAGGACGCTTGCGGGGGTGCACGTCTCAACGCGGGTCCGTTCTGCCGGCAAGCTTGCCCGTAGCACTCGCGCAGATGCATCCGTACGAGCCTCGGAGAACCGGCTTCGAAGGGTCGAAATCCTCTGCAGGAATCGCTGCCACTTGCCGGAACGGGGGGTGAGCAGCACCGTCCGACACACGGGCGTCTCATGCGCCACGAGTTGCGCTCGCATTGCCACATCCCGGTGTGGCTCGCTCGCGGAAACCACGACCAGCAGGTCGTTGATGCTCGGCGGATGCGTACCCGCACGGTCCACGTCAGGCCGCTGTCGAAAAGGACTTGCGAAACAGGGCACGAAACCTGTCGTGCGCGCGGTATACAGAAAAGAGCTGTTAGTTGTACGCGCAGGGTGCGTGCATCGCACATCCTTTTGACGCGACTTGTCAGGCTGGATGGCTGAACTCGCGTTCGGCAAGCTCAAAAGCAACGCAGTGATGGATCACGTACGTAGCGCAGATAGGAGCGGATCTTCCGGAAGCCGCCTAGGTCGCCGAATAGGCGCTCCGCCTCCTCATCGGAGATGAAGGGCAGCACGACGGTGTCATCTCCGGGCTGCCAGTTCGCGGGCGTGGCGACGTGATACTTCGCTGAGAGCTGCAGTGCATCTAGCACGCGCAGGATCTCATTGAAGCTGCGGCCGATGAAGGCTGGGTAGGACAAAATCAGCTCAACCCGCTTCGCTGGCGAGATGATGAAAACACTGCGCACGGTCATGGTCTGGCCCAGCCCGACCCCGTGACGGAACGTGGTCGGATCGAGCATGCCGAAGAGCATCGACACGCGGCGATCCTTGTCCGCTATGATCGGGAAGTTGACAAGGGTGCCTTGCGTATCGTTGATATCAGCGATCCATCGCTCGTGGTCGTCCGTGCTGTCAACGCTCAGACCTATGACCTTCACCCCACGCGTGCTCCACTCGGTCTGCAGCTTGGCCGTCATCCCGAGCTCGGTCGTGCACACCGGCGTGAAATCCGCCGGGTGCGAGAAGAGCACGCACCACGAATCATTGATGAACTCGTGGAAGTTGATCGCGCCCATGCTGGTCTCTGCGGTGAAGTCGGGAACAGTATCACCGATGCGAATGTAGCCCTGATTCTTGAGCTGCGCCTGCGTCGTCATGAAGACGTTGTCCGGTCCGCCATATTTGAACTCGAACGTCCCGTGCGGCACATCGTCGCGGTCCGGCAGCATTGTCTGGTATTCGTGATCGAGCAGCCTGACGGTGCGCGTCATTACGTTACCGGCGAAGACTAGAGCGCCATCTGGCCGCC
>CAWHFX010000004.1:0-539874 GCA_963828715.1 uncultured beta proteobacterium
CTCCGTATGATGAGCCATGTCGAGCGCGAAAGCGGATTGAGCTCGGCGATGCTGCTGGATTGACCCAGTTCGGTCTGAACATCTGCACATTGCCCCCCAGGCACCTGGTCGAGCCAGCGTCACTGGCATACCCGATCAGATGAGCTCATCTATGTTGTCTCAGGTGAGGTGGTGCTCGTGACGGATGAGGGGGAGGATACCCTGCGAGCGGGTGACAGTGCAGGGTTCGAGGCGGGAGATCGCAACGGCCATCAGTTCCAGAACCGATCTGCGAGCGATGCCATCATCATGGAGATCGGAACGCGTGTCGAAGGCGACGAGGCATTCTATCCGGACATCGACCTCAGAACCGTCGACGGGCAGGGTTATGCCCACCGTGACGGGACGCTGTATCCAAAGGAGAAGCGGCGTAGTTAATGGCCGCCGCTTTCAGCCCTCCATCATGGTGCAGGGGACGAGAACAATCCTATAGCCTTCGACGGACCGCTTCGGGGGTCGCCAGCTGCGTTTCATCGAGTGCCAGGGTAACGGCCAAGAGCTGAACTACGCGGGAGACGAGCACATGTGCGCCTGGCAGCGTTCAGATGCAGGCCTCGGGCCGTAATCAACGCTTCGTCATGATGAACAACGGAGCGCCTTCGGACTTTCATAGATCGGCCGCAGTCGCTCCGTGTTGTCGTCCTTTGGCACATCAACGATCTTCTTCTCTGCCGTCACCGTCTGGATCGGCACACTGTCGTAGAACCCGCGGTGAATGCTGACCAGCCGCCCATACTCCTTTTTCAGGACCAACTGGAGGGCGAGGTTGCCGAATGCCATCGGCACGATCGAGTCGAGCGCGTCCGGATCACCAGAGCGGACGAGGTAGCCGAGCCGCTGGTTGACGACGTCCACGCGGCGGCCATTGTTGTAATTCGGCGAGTACCTCCTTTAACGCGGCTGCGACCTTGTCGCCGACACCGCCGAGCTTCCGGTGGCCGAACATGTCGGTTTCTGCGCCCTCGAAGTTCATTCCGTCCTGCGTCGTCAAGCGCGCGCCCTCTGAGACCAGCACCACAGAGTAGCGACTTGGATGCCGGTTGCGGTCATAGGTGAGCAGCTCGGTGAGATGAGTCACATCGACAGCGTGTTCCGGAATGACACACCGGTCCGCCCCGCCGGCCATCGTCGGCAAAAGCGCCGTGAAACCAGCATACCGGCCGAATACCTCGATGATGAGATAACGCTCGTGTGACCCCGCCGAGGTGCGCAGGCGATGCGTAAGCTCAATCGTACGCGTTACGCACGTGCTGAAGCCGATGCAGTAATCAGTACCAGTACGACGTCATTGTCCATCGTCTTCGGAATGGCGACGACGTGCACACCCTCATCGTGTAGCCGCTTGCCGTAGCTCAGCGTGTCGTCTCCGCCAATCGGAATGAGCACGTCGACGCCGATGTGCTCGAGGTTCGCAAGCACATCTTTCGTAACGTCATTGATCGGCTCGTCGTCGAGCCCGCTCAGATGCGCGGGCACACGCTCACGCGGAAGATGGCTCGGACACGTGCGTGACGTATGCAAAAACGTGCCGCCCGTTCGCCCGGCGCGATTTACGATCGCTTCAGACAGAAGCTGTACGTTCTCACTGTTGTCTGCGCTCTCGTCGCGCACGTAATCGACGAGGCCCGCCCATCCGCGGCGGATACCGACGACCCGATATCCTTCCCGTAGAGCGCGGATCGTGATCGCTCGAATGGCTGGATTCAAACCAGGCACGTCTCCGCCGCCCGTCAGAATTGCGATCGTTCCTTTGCTGTACGCATCCGTCAGCCCCTGTAGTCGTTCAGCTGGCCCCCAGCACCTTTGCCGCCTTTTTCACGTCACCCGGATCGACCGAGAACATTTCCGACGTATACCGCTCACTACCGGCAGAGACTGCGTCCATCGCGATCATGTTGATACCCGCGTCCGCGAGTTTTTGGCAGATTTCCGCTATCGCACCTGGGCGATCGTCGCCCTGAACGATGAACACGGTCTTGCGCGGCCCGACTTTGATGCCCAGCTTGCGGGCAGCCGCCCTGAACGCAGCACTATCGTCCGGGACGAAGTCGATCTGCGCGCGACGTCCACTCGGAAAGGCGGTGAATGCCGGTGAGATTGGTGCCGGCGTCGCGCAATGCGCCGAGCAACCGCGCACCTTCGCCAACCTTGTTCGGAACGTCCATGCTGAAGTAATCGGCCCTGCGTATGCTGTCCATGGCTATCTCCATTTGATCGCTCTTCAGTCTGCGCCCAAGCGCGATTGCCTCGCAACTTCCGGTCGAAAGCTCGCGGTGGATTCTGTTGGGGACAGCGCCGATGTATCGCCGCGTCGAACCCAGTGGAAATCTTCGACGCGATGCCGAAGCCATTGTGTCTGCCAGCGCACAGACACACGCCCAACGCTTCCCCAATCTCCGTTCCTTGGGCGCATCCCTGTTGCGCGTTTGTCGAAAGAATACGGATATGGGCAGCTTCTCGTGCCTTTCGTTGTGGTTTTCTCTTCTAGTCAATAGCGTCGGTCAATTCGCAGCCAGCACTCATCGGCCGCGACGCCGATTCACACTTCCTCGGCTGTTTGGGCTGCATTGTTTGCGACCGGTGCGCTGGCACAGCAATCCTATCCCAACCGGCCAATCCGGCGGGTCGTGCCCACGGCTCCCGGCGACCTATCGGACATCGGAGCGCGTAGCGTTGCAAACGAGATCGGCGTCCAGATGGGCCAGCAGGTGGTGGTTGAGAACCGTCCCGGTGCTGGCGGCATCATCGCTTACGAAACGATTGCGCGCGCCACGGCCGATGGTTACACCCTCGCCTACGGTACAAATACCCTCGCGACGCATCCGAGCATGCATTCTAAGCTTCCCTATGACACCGCCAGAGACTTTCAGGCGGTAGCCTTGAACGGATCGAGCGTATTCCTGCTTGCAGTGACGCCAGCTCTGCCGATCCAATCGGTGAGAACTGATCGAGCACGCCAGAGCCAACCCCGGCAAGTTGTCCTTCGGTGGCAGCGGACTCGGGACAGGCGCACATCTCTCAATGGAGCTATTCAAAATTATCACGGGTTCAAACATCGTTCACGTCTCATACAAAGGCATTCAGCAGGCAATCACTGACGTAATCGGGGGGCAAATCCACCTGGTGTGCGCAGCCGCTGGAGCGATCCTGCCGCACGTGACCGCCGGAAGGGTGCGCGCACTCGGCGTCACATCGCTAAAGCGATTGCCTGCCGCGCCCGAGCTGCCGACCTTGGACGAAGCTGGCGTTCCTGGTTATGAAGTAACTGGCTGGGGCGGTTACGTGGTCCCGACAAAGGCTCCGCGCAACATCGTGCTGCGGCTAAATGCCGAAATCAACAAGGCCCTGTCGTCTCCATCAGTATTGAAGGGGTTTGACGTCCGTGGCAGTACTCCGGGAGGCGGAACGCCAGAGCAGTTCGCGGAACTCATGCGCACCGAAACTGAGAAATGGGGGAAGGTCATTAAGGCCGCGGGTATCAAGCCCCGATGATTTCGTTTGAAGTCAGCGGACGCGCAGAAGCGCCTCTGCCAGTCTGTGCCGCTGAACGTCTGCTTTCGGGACGCGACCAAGGGCGGCTTCGGGTCGGTTTGCGTCCGCCGCGATAGAGAATGATGGCTCCCCGTTCTGAAAGGAACCATCATGGACGAACATCGCGGAGGTCCACAACACCACGTTCCGTGGAACAAGGGCAAGCTAATCGGGCAGAAGGCACCGTTGAAGCTCAAGGAGATCTGGGCGATCCGAATCCGCCTGCAATTAGCCCGCAGAACGCGCGATCTCGCACTTTTCAATCTGGGCATTGACAGTAAGCTGCGCGGCTGTGACTTGGTTGGTCTGCGGGTATGCGACGTCGCGCAGGGTGGCCGCGTGGCATCGCGGGCGATAGTCATGCAGCGGAAAACACATCGACCCGTTCAGTTCGAATTAACTGAACAAACGCGCGAAGCCGTGCAGGCCTGGATCACACACGCGAGACTCGGCGGTGATCAATTTCTGTTTCCCAGTCGGCTGCGTGCATCGCCGCATTTGTCTGCGCGACAGTACGCGAAAATCGTCGATGCGTGGGTCTCCTCGATCGGACTCGATCCGAACGAATATGGAACCCACACCATGCGCAGAACAAAAGCGACGCTGATCTATCGGCGCACGAAGAACCTGCGCGCCGTGCAGCTATTGCTCGGCCACACGAAACTCGAGAGCACCGTTCGATATCTGGGGATTGAAGTCGACGACGCGCTCGAGATTGCAGAACAAACGGACGTATAGGGCCGCGGCGGATCGCCGGCGATGCCGGCGGTCGCAAACCGGGCCAGAAGCGGTCATCGGCTTGGTTCCCGAAAAGCAGACGTTCGATGGCCTGCGTTGGCTTCATGACCTGCTGCAATCACGCAGGCTTGGCGGGCCGCGCTGGCCGCGGCGATAATGACAATGCCCGGCTCTCATGGAGCCTAACAACGGAGACAAGGATGGACAAATTCCTCGTGCTTTACAGGGCGCCCAATTCAGTCATCGATGAGTGGATGAAGAAGCCCGAGCAGGAGCGCAAGCCCGAAGAGACCAAGATGATGGACGCATGGAAGAAGTGGATGAGCGCAAACGGCAGCAAGCTCACCGATAAGGGCGCCGGCGCCGGTAAGCCCAAAGTCGTGTCTTCAGCGGGTGTGAAGGATGCCCGCAACGACATCATGATGTATCAGATTGTGCAGGCGAACTCGGCCGATGAGGCGGCGAAGATGTTCGTGGACCATCCGCATTTCGGCATTCCGCAGGCAACCATCGAGGTGATGCCACTCAAGGCTATGGAAGGCTGAAATCTCGGGAGGCCGTCGCGGCGTAGGCTGGGATTTAAGTTGATCTGCGCCTAGTGCATCAGCGGCTTGTAGCGCATGCGACACGGGTGAGCAACATCTTCGCCTGATGCGCCAAGCCTTCCCTCGGCAATGTCACTTACCGTTCTGCGCGGGATTTAGCTGCGGCTTATACAGCGACGCGACGAAGGCATCGGAGTGGCTCTAGCCGGCCGGGCGTTAGTCGGTCAGACAGTCTCGGCTGCGCTTACGGCCATGAGCTGTCGTTCACCTGTCCGTTCCGTTGAGCGCCGCAACGCACCAAACGACGTCCGTGACTCAGGTCACTCATTCTCGGCCTTCAAAGCGCTTAGATCGTTCAGCAGCACTAGTTCATCGGATCTGTGGCGAATCACGTAGATGCGCTTGAGAGGGCGCTGTGCCATCAACCGCGCCTTGAAATCAGAATTCCAGAAGGCCGGAGACAACCTCAATTTCCGGTAACAGCCAAACGTTGAAGACAGTATCGGGCTGCCTTCGGGCCAGCCAAGCGGCTTTATAAGGGGACTCTTGAGGAGTCGCTTCGTGACCCACCAGTAGTGGACCATCCAGGCCCTCTCGACATAGACGAGAACACTTGCCTCGCGCAGCATTGCCTCGAACGTCTGCCGTGTGCCGAAGCCATCAAGAACCCAGCGCGGTTGGACAAGGATATGGGCATGCACCCGCGCTAGGACGTCATCCGGCATCTGTGCCCCGCCCTTCTCGAACTGGATTATGTCGAGCTGATAGAGAGGCAAGTCCGCGGCAGCAGCGATTCTCTGGCTGAGTGTTGACTTTCCCCCGCCAGGCTTACCGAAGACGGCTACCTTCATCGAAGCGGCCACAAGGTCACCATCGCCGGATATGCCATGCTGTTGCAGAAGATCAACGTTGCATTCGGAATATGAACCGTCTGATTTCAGGGGGCCTCGAGTTAGCAGACCAGATAGACGTTTATCGGTAATGGCACCGCCGCGCCATCGGCGGTTGCAAACCGGCCAGAAGCCGACGCTGACGGTAAACTCGGCATTCATGCGTACTGGTGACACTACAAGTGAAGAAATCCTTAGAACCTACCGACTTTAAAGATCGTTTCCCTTACAAGGACGCGTTTGACATCGATTACCCACAGGAAGAAATACCCGGTCAAACGCATGTCCACCGCTGCCAGTACTGCAAGGTCTCACGACGCAGATAAACGGTCGCCTCGAAAACCATAAGCCGAACTGCGAATATCGCGTGCGGAAAACCGAAAGCTAGAGCGCGAGAAGAAATGGCGCACAGCGCAGCTTGACAGGTGCCGACGGGGTCGAAGACACCGGTCCGGTCGTGGGGCGCCGACACGCCTGAGTTGTCGCTGTGAGTCGGCTTGATGCGGATCCGCCGAGGGGGCGTCATACGTCCGACAAAGCCCGTGAATCCGACCAGGACGTCCAACGCACTTAGATTGAATCGCGCGGGTCATCGGAAGCAAGCGCGACCTCGCCATCTTAGACTTTGGCCGGAATGAAGGGCCGCTCTGGGTCGTAAGCGGAAGGCGATCCGCTTGTGGCCCTCCGCCGTTCATGACGTGGCCCGCAACACATAGCGCGACATCGCCACCTTTCGCATTCACCCTCCAAGGATCATCACCGCGCGGCAACTATCGCATCGGCGTTCAGCTTCCCGGCAACTCCACCCGGCGCTGCGCCAGCGCCGCTTCGTCGATGTCGAGTTCGAGGCCGGGCGCGGTGGGCAGACGATCGCGGTATCGCATGTCCAAGCTACGCAGCGTGCGCGGTCCTGACGCGTCCAGCGCAGAGGGGCCGGTTGCTTGCACTGGGATGGCTGTTACAACGGCGTGAATTGCTCGATCTGCAAGCCTTCGACCGCGCTGAAGTGCTTCACGTTGCGGGAGAGTAACGTTAGGCCGTGCTCGATCGCGGTGGCCGCAATCAACGCATCCGCCGCTTGCAGCCCATGGCTCAAAGCCAGCGTTTCCATCACGCTGACTGCGCGCTCGCATAGTGCCGGGGTGAGTGGCAAGACATCGGCGTTGCGCAGCGCCAGCATTTTTTGAACGGCCGCAAGCTCGGCCTTGTTGCGCATCCCCTGGAGGAGTTCCAGATAGCTCATCACCGAAAGTGTCAATCGGGGTAAGTGATCGAGGCGCCGTGCAGCCTGCGGATAGCCACGCAAGTGCCAGATCAACACGTCGGTGTCGACCAGCACCGAATTCAGCTCCCGCTACTGGTGCTGTTCCCGTGTCGAGGTGCGCGAATCCTACGCACGTACGCATCTACGTCCGCCAGGTCGTCGCGGTCGCGCCAGATGCCGAAGGCGGGGTCCTCAACCCCTTCCTCAAATTGCGACGCTTCCCCTTCTCGGCGTGTCGTCTCGTCGTCGATGCGAATCGTCACGCGCGCGTCCGAGGGCTTGGCGAGCCGTTCGCGCCACGCCTCTGGGAGATCGCCTACCTTCACGTGCTCAATTATCACTGTGCTCATGGGCTCGAGTCCGTGCTACGAATCATGCAGTGGTACCTGCAGCGCGACGGGTGCCAGAAGCTGCGGGGAGCTGGGAGACGCCAGACAAGCTGCGTGGACCTCATCCCCTTTCGCAGTCACCCTGGAAGGATCATCACTGCGCGGCGACTATCGCACCCGCGGTCAGCTTCCCGGCAGCTCCACCCGACGTTGCACCAGCGCCGCTTCGTCGATGTCGAGTCCAAGGCCGGGCGCGGTGGGCAGATGGAAGAGACCCGCCACTGGCCGCGGCGGGTTCGAGAAGACGGCGTGCATGCGCGGCGACGGGTCGTTCAACTCGCAGGGCTTGGTCGCGTGAAGCTGCGTGGCGGCGATATGGAGGCTCGCCATGTGGCCGATCGTCGGCTGCGTCTGGTGCGGCACGAACTCCGCGCCGTGCGCCTGGGCGAGCGCGGCGCAGCGGAGCATCCCGGTGATGCCGCCCATCTTGACGATGTCCGGCTGCACCATCGGCACGCCGGCGAGGATGAGATCGGCCACCGCGGCCGGGGTATAGCTCTGCTCGCCGGCGGAAACGGTGATCGAGAGTTTCCGCGCGACTTCGCCCGTCGCGCGTACGTGGTAGTGCTGCACCGGTTCCTCGAACCACCAGTATCCCAGCTCCTCGAGGACGCGCCCCACGCGCATGGCGCCGCCCGGCGTGTAGCCGTTGTTGGCGTCGAACGCGAGCGGAAAATCGTCGCCGACGAGCTTGCGCACGGCGCGCGCCTTGGCGAGGTGATCCGGGATCTCGCTGTCGAGATCCACGCGGTCGTTGTCGAAGCGGATCTTGATGGCCGCCGGCTTGTCGGTGAGGCGCGCCTCCACAATGCGCAGCACCTCGTCCACGCTGCGCTGCGCGCCGTTGCCGCCGATCGACGAGTAGAAGGGCAGCGCGGTGCGCCACGCGCCGCCGAGGAGCCGCCAGATCGGCTGCCCGAGAAGTTGGCCCTTCAGGTCCCACAGCGCGATGTCGAGCGCGGCGAGCGCGCTGGTGAGCGCGCCTTCCGGTCCGAGCTTGACCAGGCGGTGCAGCAGCCGGTCGTGGATCACCGCGTGATCGAGCGGATCCGCGCCGGCGAGCGCGGGCGCGATGTGGTGCTTAAGGATCGTGAGCGAGACGAGACCGCCTTGCATCGGCGAGACCTCGCCCAAGCCGCAACGCCCGTCGTCGCTCCAGACGCGCAGGAAGCCGCTGCGAGCGGACGGCGGATCCTCAGGGCGCCACTGGACCTGGAATGCCTCGATTCGGGCGATACGCATGATTCGGCCCTAGAACCTGGCGTTGCCGGGCGTGCGCGGAAATGGAATCACATCGCGAACATTGGTGAGGCCCGTGACATACGCCAGCGCCCTCTCGAAACCCAACCCGAAGCCCGCGTGCGGCACTGTGCCGTAGCGCCGCAGATCTCTATACCACCCGTAGGCGTCCAGGTTGAGATGACTCTCACCCATGCGCCGATCCAGCACTTCCAACCGCTCCTCGCGCTGGCTTCCTCCGACAATCTCTCCGATAGCCGGCACCAACACATCCATGGCTGCGACCGTGCGCCCGTCGTCGTTCAAGCGCATGTAAAAGGCCTTGATGTCTTTCGGATAGTTCATGACGACCACCGGTTTTCCGACGTGCTGCTCGGTGAGGTAACGTTCGTGCTCGGACTGCAAGTCCACACCCCATGCAACCGGAAATTCGAACTTCTGTTTGGCTGATTCCAGGACCCGAATGGCTTCGGTGTAGTCCATGCGTACAAATTCCGAGCTCACGATCCCCTCGAGGCGACTGACTGCACCTTTCTGAATTCGCTCGTCGAAGAACGCCATGTCGTCCTGCCGCTCCTCCAGCACCGCGCGGAAAACGTATTTGATCAAGTCCTCGGCGAGCGCCGCGTTGTCAGCGAGGTCCGCGAAGGCGATTTCCGGCTCCACCATCCAGAATTCGGCCAGATGACGGCTCGTGTTCGAATTCTCCGCACGAAACGTGGGCCCGAACGTATAGACGTTGGTCAGCGCGAGGCAGTACGCCTCGATGTTGAGCTGGCCCGACACAGTGAGAAACGCCTCTTTGCCGAAGAAATCCTGGCTGAAGTCCACCCGACCCTTCTCGTCGCGGGGCAGATTCATGACGTCGAGCGTAGACACGCGGAACAGTGCGCCTGCACCCTCGGCATCCGACGCCGTGATGATCGGCGTGTTTACCCAGACGAAGCTGCGCTCGTGAAAGAAGCGATGAATGGCCTGCGCGAGCGTGTGGCGCACCCGCGCGACGGCGGCAATCACGTTCGTTCTCGGCCGCAGATGAGCGACCTCGCGCAAGAACTCCATCGTGTGCGCCTTGGGCTGGATCGGGTAGTGGTCGGGATCGTCCACCCACCCGACTACCTTTATCTCGTGCGCCTGCATTTCGAACTGCTGTCCCTTTCCGGAGGAGGGCACGATTTCCCCAGTGGCCTCGACCGCGCAGCCCGCGGTGAGACGTGTCACTTCCTCTGCGTAATTCGGGAGGCTGGCCGGAGCGACGACCTGAAGCGGATGAAAGCCGGAGCCATCGGAAACATTGAGGAACGAGAAGCCTGCCTTCGAATCGCGACGCGTGCGGATCCAGCCTTTCACTGTCACCGGACCGCTCTTTGGCGAACGACCCGCCAGTATTTGCCGAATATTCATGGAACTCATGTCACGCCTCATCGTCTCGAAAAACAATTATCTCATTGGGACGACCGGACCATGTCGTTCAGGAGCGCGGCGAGCGCACACCGCGTAGAGCGGGTCAGCCTCGCTGCCGGTCGAACAGTCTTCCGTCGTCACGCGATTGACGCCGACGCCGGGTGGGCAATAGAGTGCGTTGGGTGAAAAATGGGTTTGCGTTTCCGATGCGCATTATCGACTGACGATTGTCGAGGAACGAGCAAACTACCGACGAAATAACGAGTGACAAATAAGGAGCCGCCATGAAGATCGCCGTCATACACGATTACGCGGATGCAATGCGCAAGACGCGCGCCTACGACAAGCTGAAGGGCCATGAGGTCGTCGTCCACACCGACGCCTACACCGATCCCAATCGTGTGGTGGAGCAGGTTGCGGGCTGCGATGCGCTGGTGCTCACGCAGCAGCGCGTGCCCATCACACGCGCGGTGATCGAGAAGCTGCCGCAACTCAAGTTCATCAGCCAGACCGGCGGCAATGTCTATCACCTCGACGTCCCGGCCTGCACCGAGCACGGCATCGTGATCTCCGCCCCCACGCCACGGCGCGGGCGACACCAAGAATCCGTACTCCACCACGGGCGAGCTGGCGTGGGCCCTCATCCTCGCGTCGCTGCGCCACATTCCATTCGAGGTCGAGCGCCTGAAGCAGGGGCACTGGCAGTCGACCTCCGGCACGCGCCTCTACGGCCGCACGCTGGGCATCTACGCGTTCGGGCACATCGGGGCGGCGGTGGCGCGCGTCGGCAAGGCGTTCGGCATGAACGTGGTGTGCTGGGGCCGCGAGGGCTCCCTCGGCCGCGCGAAGGCCGAAGGCTTCGCGGTGGCACCGAGCCGCGAGGCGTTCTTCGAGAACGCCGACGTTCTGAGCCTGCATCTGATCGGCGGCAAGGAAACCCGCGGCATCGTGACTGCCGCCGATCTCGCGCGCATGAAGCCGACGGCGCTGCTCGTGAATACCAGCCGCGCGCCGATCATCGCCGAGGGCGCACTGGTCGAGGCGCTGCAGAAGGGCCGGCCCGGCTTCGCGGCGATAGACGTCTACGAGAGCGAGCCGGTCGTCGGCGCCGCGCATCCGCTGCTCAAGCTGAAGAACGTGATCTGCACGCCGCATCTCGGCTACTGCGAGGACGAGCAGTACGAAAGCATCTACGGCGGCGCGGTCACCCGGTTACTCGCGTACGCCGAAGGCAAGCCGATCGACGTGATCAATCCGGAGGCGCTGAAAAAGCGGTAACGCGTGATCTGTGATCCGGAAACCAGGTTCGTTCTACGACTTCGACGCGAGCGCACTCGAAAAACAGACAGGATGACTCCCCGATGAAAGTGACGCTGCTGCGCCATGGGCGAGGGACGATGTAGATGGCATGTCTCGTTCGTGCGATGTTCCCGGTCGGTCTCATTGTCCTCGGCGTGGGTGGCGCACACGCCCAGGACTATCCCAACCAGCCGATTCGAATGATGGGTTCGTCGCCGGGCGGCAGCGCCGATCTGATCATGCGCCTGATCGAGCCCACGCTTCGACGCTCGTTAGGCCAGCCCATCGTAATAGACAACCGCGCCACCATACTGCTCGGAGAGCTCGGGGCGAAGGCGCCACCTGATGGCTATACCATGGTCGTCGTCGGCACCTCTTTTTTCACGGGACATCTCTTGCGTGATACGAACTGGGATCCGATACGCGATTTCCTGCCAGTCACGCTGGCTGCTGCGGGGCCGAGCGTCCTGGTCGTGCATCCATCGGTGCCGGCAAAGTCCGTCAAGGAGTTGATCGCTCTGGCCAGAGCGAGACCCGGAGAAATCAACTATGCGACAGGCGCGCCGGGCTCGACCGCCCATCTTGCGACGGAGTTGCTCAAAGCGATGGCCGGCATCAATGTGACGTGGGTGCCCTACAAGGACAACGGCCCCGGCTTGCGATCCGTGATGGCCGGCGAAACGCAGATGATGGTCACCAATATTCCCGGCATCGAGGCGCTGATGAAGGCGGGTCGCGTGAGGGCGCTGGCGGTCACGACCACCAAGCCCACTCCGCTGCTACCGGGCGTGCCCGCGATGGCCGAAGCCGGCGTGCCCGGGTATGAAGCGCTCTCCGCCGACGGCATGGTCGTGCCGGCCAGAACGCCTGCGGCGATCATCAATCGCCTGAATCAGGAGATCGTGCGTGCCCTCCAGGAGCCCAACACGAAACAGACGTTGTTCAACAGCGGGGTCGTGAGCGTCGGCAGTACGCCGGAAGAGTTTGGAGCCTTCATGAAAGCGTCGGTAGCCAAGTGGGGCAAGGTCATCAAGGACTCCAGGATCCGCGTCAATTGATCGGCTTTGCCGACTACATCCGCACGATGCCGACGTTCCCATCGATGCTCGACACTCGTGCCGAACGGTTTCGACAGGCGCTGGTAGCGTTCGAGAATTTCCTGCGCCACTTCACCTTCGGCGAGCACCGGGCGTCCCTGCTGCCAGCGCGGCTTCCCGTAACCGACGTCCACCGGGAATATGCGGATCTCTCTCAGCTTTCCGCCCTCGAATTTCACCCGATGCATGCCGCTCTGCCAGTTGTGCGGCGTAACGCTCTGGCCCTTGGTGGGTATCCCTGGATTACCCAATTCCACGTCCTTATATCCCGCACGGGCATCGTAGAAATCCGCCGGGGTGCTGTTCCAGGGGAGGCCGCTGTGCTCGTAATGCTCCTGCGGCTCCAGCAGCACGGTATCGTTCTGCAGGATGAAATCGCCGAGCCCATAGAAGATCGGCCGTCCCTTGTAGATCTCGATCCCGCGGTCCTGATGCGGGCCCGTGCCCACGAGAATGTCGGCGCCGGCGTCCACCATTGCATGGAACATGGCGATGGCGTGTTCCTGCGGCTCATCACCCGGAATGTCCTGGTTGTGCATCGCCACGACGACCCATTGCGCCATGCGCCGGGCGTCATGGATGCGCTCGAGCATGCCGTCGAGATCCGGCTTGTACGGAATGATCCGTCGCTCGATCTTGTCGCCCAGGGTGAGCTTGAGATAGTTGTGCGGCGGATTGCCGAACCCGGTGAGATGGATCTCGGTGTCCGTATCGGGCGGTGATTGGTGGCCGAACGGGCGGTGCGCGCCCGGCTTGTGCAGCATCCCGAGCTGAGCGCCGATACGCTGCATGTTTTCGAATGTCGCCTTGTCGACGGTGTATTCCGTGCAGTGACGCAGCACATTAGCCCCGGGTCGGCCCTGGAAGTCGCGGCGCTGATCGGCTGCCCGGCCCCACGAAAACAACGTGGTGGTGCCGGAGAGCAGCGCGATGCGTCCCTTCGCTGTTTCGAGGTACGCGGGGGCGCGCGCTTCGGCGAGATTGCGCCCGCTGCCGGCATGCACGACGCCGTATTTGTTCAGGTTCTCGATGTTCTTGAGGATCCCGCCTTCGCCGAAATCGATCGAATGGTTATGCGCGGTGGACATCATCTGAAATCCCATCCACTGCAAGTCGGCGATGAACCTGGGATCGCAGCGCATGAACGTGCCGACGCGCTTGTCGGTCGGCGCATGCTCGTAGTCGTGGAAGAGCATTTCCAGATGCACGTAACGCGCATCGGCGCCCCGGATGAGTTCCACCAGTTCGAGATAGCGCGGCTCCGTGTACATCCGCAGCCCCTGGCTGATCAGCGCCTCCCCCGCGAGCGCGATGTCGATATCGTTCTTTTCCGAGGCGTACAAGGTGCGCTCATAGTTGTGTTTCGATTTTGATTCCATGATGCCTCCTTCCGTGATCGGTCACTTGCTTCGCCGCGTGAGTAGAACCGTCGCCTCGTATGCCGTCAAGGATCGCTTGGGACACTACATCAGCGCGTGTCCGCTATTCGAGCGCTATTCGATCTTGATACCCGCGCGCTTCACGAAGTCCTGCCACAGCTTCATGTCGTCTCGAATCTGAGCGGCGAATTGCTGAGGCGTCCCACCGCCTGCGGTCGTGCCCTGGGCTTTGAATCTCTCCTGCACGTCGGAAGTCTTCAATCCTTCGTTGACTGCAGCGTTGATGCGGTTCACGACTGGCGTTGACATGCCCCTGGGTCCGACGAGCCCGTGCCACGTGGACCGGACCCAGGGCGGATTCGTCGACTCCGCCGCCGCTGGTATGTCCGGCGCCAGCGCGATTCGCTCCGATGACGTCACGCCCAGCGCGCGCAGTCGGCCCGCTTTGATGTGCGGCATCATGAGCGTGGCGCCGCCGGACATGACATCTATGTTGCCTGCTATCGTGTCGGTGATCGCAGGCCCCGTTCCCTTGTAGGGCACGTGTCGCATCCTGATCTTGTACGTGTCCATGAAGAGCTCCCAGCCCAGATGAGCGGAGCTGCCCATGCCTGCGGAGCCGAACGTAAGGTCGTTCGGCTTCTGGCGTGCGCGCTCGATGAGCTCCTTCACGTTGTTGACCGGAACTTTCGGGCTGACGACGATCAGGCTCGGCTCTGCCTGGATGTTGATGATCGGCGTGATCGCCTCGACAGGATCGTACGGCGTCTTGTACATGATCGAGTTGAGCAGATAGCTCATCGAGATGAGCAGAATCGTGTAGCCATCGGGCGTCGATTTGATGACGGTTTCAGCGCCCGTGCTGCCGCCTGCTCCGGGACGATTGTCGACGATGACGTTCTGGCCCAGTCGCTCCCGAATGTGTGCGCCGACGAGTCGTGCGTTGTAGTCGCTGCCGCCGCCCGGGGCAAACGGTACGACGAGCCGAATGGGTCTCGCTGGATACTGCTGCGCGTCGGCAGACCAGCATCCATCCGAACAGAGAGCTATTGCGCATAGCGTTGCGCTCGCGAGCTTACGCATGACTACTCCCTTCAAAGATGATGTCGAAGGTGATCGTCGAACGGGCCGACGTTCCTGCTGCGGATAATCCCGGTGATGTCCAGATCATTCGCTCACTGCATACGGAATGCAGTCGAGTCGTTGTCGAGGATGACGATGTTCATCATGTGTTCTCTGTCCGAATAAAAAAATGGCTCTTCGACCGCAATCGAAGAGCCAGCCCATTTCGAGCAGACCGTAACTTCACTACGAAGATCTCACATCGCATTGCCTGGCTTGCCAGCCTGACGACCATCTGGTGTGCCGATTCACAAATTCGCGGCATATCCAAACCGTTCGTGCTGCGGAACGGTAGTGTCTCGAAGCAGGAACGGCGGCGCCCCGTTCACCCTTCGAGACGGTCTGTGGCCTCCTCAGGGCGAACGGATCTTATGCGAACTGAATGGTTCGGCGTACTACTCGCGGCTAGTCGTCGTTCAAGGCTTCGGCCTGGATTGTCTTCCCGAGGTGCGTCCGCAAGAAGTCGTCGGTGAAGTGGAGAACCTGAAAACCGCCTGCATCGCCGACGATCCAGAGATTCAACTCGTGGCCTCTCCCATGGGCGGCACGAGCCTTGACGAAGCGCGCCAGACCCGCTTGCTTTTCGACGGTTCGATCGACGCCCGGTGACCAGCTACCGGATCCGGGAAGGAAGGCAGTGCGCGGGGCAGGGCCCTTCCAGTACGCGATCTCCGCGGGGTGGAGCGGATCGCGAATGTCGTAAACCCGGGTGCCTGTACCTCTCGAGCCGCAAGCAGCCAGCGTCGGATTCCTTGGACTGTCCACAGCGCATCGTTCAGTGGAATAGTCGAGCGGGCCGCCGCCGACTTCTGGTGGCTCATCGAGGAATTTCGCGCAATTCTTCGGGTCGTGCACTTCGAGCATGATCTTGGAGACGATCCTCGGGTGCGTCTCGTCGGTGATGTCGATGACGTTCGAGTATCCGTAGGCCGATGCTCCCCGCGCACATGCCGCCGCGAGACCACCGACGCCGGCCTGCCCGCCGGACTCGTCCGTGCTGATGAGATACGAGCGCCCATGGGAGAAGAACGGCAGCATCTGTTCTGCCTGCCCCTGGTCACCCCAGAAGAGCCTGCTGACGATCCGGATCTGCGGATCGGGACGACGGAACCGAATGTCGCTGACGTCCAGGATCACCAGGCCGTCCGGCCCGAACGAAGAATTATCCGGCGCCACGCCGAAGTTGCCAGGTTGCCCGGCGTACAGGCGCGTGCCTTGGTGGTTGGTCGAAAGGTCGTGCGGCCGGCCATCTCCCGTGAACGTCCAGTTGAGGAGCCACTTCGCGTTGTACGGGTCGGTCACGTCGATGATGGGCAGGATGCCGCCCACGCCGCGAAAGCTCTGGCCGATGTAGTACGTGTTGCCGTCCTCCGACCAGCCACCCATGTGGCCCGAGCTATTGGGCACAGTGATGCTGGATGCGAGTTTCGGGTGCCTGCAGTCCGCGTTCAGGTCGTAGACCGCGAAATTCGGTCCGTTGCTTTGCGCGACCCCGAGGAGTCCGCGTGCCTGGTTGACCTTCAGATTTTCGTGCGGGTTGAGCCCTGCCGGCGTGTCGTCGAGGTACGCAGTCGGCCTGCGGGTGCGCCGGATCCGAAACATCGATCACCACGACGCCGGGGTGCGTTTGGTTGGAGTTATTTTCCGTGGCCATGTAGGCGCAGTGTTTGAAATACGCGGGCCCATCCTGCGAGAAAGCCCCTTCGCCTCGAAACTGGCCGACGAGCTCGAGGTTGCAGTTGTAGCCGAGTTGCGAGTCGCCGCTCGCGCGTTCCGACGACGTGGTCTGGCCCTGCAATCCGCTCTCGGTATGATCCCCCCGGCCGCATTTGGCCTTGGGCACCGGTCCCATCGATCCGACCTCATGGGTCCGTTTACCTCCCGCATCGGCGGCGTCGTCGGCCGAGACGATCGAATGACTGAGCGAAAGCCCCAGCAACGTAACAGCTGATATTGCGAATCGCCTGACTAAGTGCCGTTTGTCCATCGTTTCTCCTCCCTCACGCAGGGGCCAATAGGCAATTCAAACCACCCCGTTCACGATTTGCGACGATATTCCCGGGTCGACACACCGTCAATCGCGCGGGGTTTACGTCGGACTACAATCAACACCCAACCGAGCCAACGCGTAAGCAGTGCAGGAGGATCGAGATGGATACTGCAGCGGCGCCAACCACGAATGCTGGGGTTTCACGACTTCTGGATTTCGATGCGGTCGTGATCGGTGCGGGCGTTACGGGACTCTATCTGCTCCACAAGCTGCGTGAGCTGGGACTTCGCGTGCGCACGTTCGAGGCCGCCAGCGGGGTGGGTGGCACCTGGTATTGGAATCGCTATCCGGGCGCCCGCTTCGATTCCGAAAGCTGGACCTACGGTTATTCGTTCTCACAGGCGTTGCTCGACACGTGGGACTGGAGCGAACACTTCGCGTCTCAACCCGAGACCGAGCGGTATCTCAACCACGTCGCGGACGTGTTCGACCTGCGCCGGGACATTCAATTCAACACCCGCGTAACCGCTGCTCGCTATCGTGAGGACACACGAAGCTGGGAGATCGTGCTGCAGGATGGCGGCCGCTATACGACGCGGTTTCTGATGACCGCAATCGGCGTTCTCTCGGCGCCGACGATGCCGAACAACATTCCGGGTGTCGACTCGTTCAAAGGCCAGTCTTGCCACACACACAACTGGCCGAAAGAAGGCATCGATTTCACCGGCAAGCGCGTCGGGATCATCGGGACCGGCGCAACCGCTGTGCAGGCGATCCAGGAGATCGCAAAGACTGTCGGCCAGTTGACGATTTTCCAGCGCAACCCGAACTGGTGCGCGCCGCTCCACAACAACAGGATTTCGAAAGAGGAGATGCGCGACATACGCGCCCGCTATGAAGAAATTCTGGCGCTCTGCCGCACGACACCCGGCTGCTACATCCATTCGCCGGATCCGCGCGCGACTCTCGAGACCTCGCCCGAGGAACGCGTTGCTTTCTGGGAGAAGCGTTACGGCTCGCCCGGTTTCGGCCTCTGGCAAGGCAATTTCCGCGACTCGCTGACCGATCGCGCCGCCAACGCGCTGGCCAGCGAATTCGTCGCGAACAAAATCCGGAGCCGTGTGCGTGACCCGGCTGTCGCCGAAAAGCTGATCCCGAAGAACCATGGCCTGGGCACGCGCCGGATGCCGCTCGAGACCGGCTACTACGAGGTCTTCAATCAGCCCAACGTCGAGCTTGTCGATATCAACGAGACGCCGATCGAGCGGGTGACGGCGGGCGGCATTCAGACCAGCCGGCAGGAATACGAGCTCGACATCATCATCTACGCGACCGGGTTCGACGCCATCACAGGCGCGTTCGACCGGATCGATATCCGAGGCGTCGATGACGTGCGCCTGAAAGAGGTGTGGGCAGACGGGCCGCAAACCTATCTTGGCGTGTTCGTCAAAGGCTTTCCGAACCTGCTGATGGCGATGGGACCGCATGGCGGTCTCGGCAACTACACGCGCACCGCAGAGTACAGCGTCGAGTGGGTGACCGGTGTGATTCAGTACGCGATGCAGCGCGGGCTGACCCGGATCGAAGCCACTGCCGCCGGCGTCAGCGAATGGACCGACCACGTTCTCGCACTGGGGCAGGGGCAGCTCATGAACGAGATCGGCTCCTGGATGACGGGCGTTAACCGCAATGTCGAGGGCAAGCAAAGTCCGAGGATCATGCGCTACAGCGGAGGTCATCCGGCCTATCGAAAATACTGCGACGCCGTCGCAGCCGCGGGCTACCGCCAGCTCGCGCTGGCTTAAATGGAGGAAACACGATGCCGTTTTACGAGAAAGGTGGTGTGCGAATTCGGTACGAGGAAGCGGGGAGCGGCTTTCCTCTATTACTCACGCCCGGCGGCGGCCTCAACTCACGCGTGAGCAATTGGCGCACTGCCGTTTTCAACTCGATGGAAATATTCAGCGACGAGTTTCGCTGCATCACGATGGATCAGCGCAACGCAAACGGCGGCGAATCCACCGGCCCCATCCCTGCCGCCGACCCATGGGGCGCCTTCGCCGACGACCAATTGGGATTGATGGACCATCTTGGGATCAAGAAATTTCTGTTCATGGGCAACTGCATCGGCGGTTGCTTCGCGATGAAACTGATGGAGCGCGCACCCGAACGCGTGGCGGCAGGCGTGCTGGTCCAGACAGTCGGCCATCATCCGCAACACCCGGACTACATGTTCAATCGAGGTCGCGATGACTGGGCGCCGGAGCTGCTCCCGAAGCGGCCCGACCTCGACATGGCGCAGGTCGAGCGTTATCTTCATGACCTCTACCGCGTGCGCCCCGAGTTCGTTTACAGCGTGAGCAAAGACTTCGCGCGTTCCTGCCAGACGCCGATTCTAGTGCTACCGGATGAAACGCCGGCTCACCCGTATGTGGTCTCCATCGAAGCCGCTTCGCTCTGCCCGAACGCCGACATCACGGTGTTTCCGTGGCGCGAGCCACCGGAGCTGAAAGCCAGAACGATCGAGAAAGTCAGGCGTTTCCTGCGGGCACATCGACCGGCGGCCTAGGAAGGAGAGCCCCATGGATGCGAAACCACCTGATCGACGGAAATTTCCACGAGACGGCGACCCACCGCGGCTCGTACCTTCCGGAAACCGATCCACAAAAAGCATCGTCCGATGATCCACGGCACGGCGGAACGGCCGCAGATCTTCATTCAAGGAAAAATGCGCAGCGCGCGCTGCCATCTTCGAGGAGACCCGCAATGGCCATCAGCCTGAAAGTCAACGGGGCGACCCGCTCGGTCGATGCCGAGCCGGACACGCCGCTGCTCTATGTGCTGCGCAACGATCTCGAGCTCAACGGCGCCAAATACGGCTGCGCCATGACGCAATGCGGCGCCTGTACGGTGCTGGTCAACGGCGCGGCGAGACGCTCCTGCGTCACGCCGGTTGGCTCGATCGGGGATAACGAGGTGATCACGCTCGAAGGGCTCGGCACGCTCGACAAGCCGCACCCGTTGCAGAAGGCCTTCATCGACGAACAGGCGGCTCAGTGCGGTTATTGCGCGAGCGGCATGATCATGTCGGCGGCCGACCTGCTCAATCGCAACCCGCAACCAAAGGAAGCGGACGTGCGCGCGGCGCTCGCCGACAATCTCTGCCGCTGCGGCACGCACAACCGGATCATCCGCGCCGTGCTGCGCGCCGCGCAACAGACCGGGGGCCTTTGATCATGAACGCGCCTCACCTGACGCGCCGCGAATTCATCGCCACCGTCGGTGGCATCGTCCTCTCGTTCAGCCTCGTTCCAAGAGTCATGCTCGGCCAGGAACCGGCACGGCTTCCCGGCAGCCTGCAGACCAACCGCACGCTTGATGCCTGGTTGCGCATCAATGCCGACGGCAGCGTCATCGTGTTCACCGGCAAGGTCGAGCTCGGACAGGGCATCGTGACGGCGCTCGCCCAGATCGCTGCCGAGGAGCTCGATGTGCCGCTCGCGCGCGTCACGATGATCTCGGGCGACACCGGGCGGACGCCGAACGAGGGACAGACCGCGGGCAGCCAGTCGATCGAGCAGAGCGGCACCGCGCTACGCTTGGCGAGCGCCGAGGTGCGCGCCATGCTCATTGACCTCGCCGCCAGGAAGCTCGGCGTCGCCGCTAGCCTGCTCAAGGTCACGGATGGCATCATCAATGCGCCTGACGGCCGCAAGGTCGGCTACGGTGATCTCGCCGCGGAAGCGAACCTCAAGCGCGAGGCAACCGCCAAGGTGCCGCCGAAGCCGGCCGCACAGCACAAGATTGTCGGCAAGTCCGTGCCGCGCATCGACATCCCGGCCAAGATGACGGGCGGCGCCGCCTTCGTGCAGGACGTGCGGCTTCCCGGCATGGTGCATGGCCGCGTAGTGCGGCCGCCACGCTATGGCGCCAGGCTCGACAGCTTCGACGAGGCCAGGATCAAGGCCATGCCGGGCGTCATCGCAGTGGTGCGCGACGGCAGCTTTCTCGGCGTGGTGGCGCAGCGCGAGGAGCAGGCCATCAATGCGCGGCTGGTGCTGATGGAATTCGCCAAGTGGTCGGGCGGCTCCGAGCTGCCCGATCCGGCGAAGATGTACGAGCAGCTCATGTCGCTGCGCAGCGAGGACAGGGTGATCGGCGAGAAGGACGCGCCCGCCCCGGCCGGCGCCAAGGTGATCGAGGCGACGTACCATCGGCCCTATCAGGCGCATGCCGCGATCGCACCCTCCTGTGCGCTGGCCGAGTTCAAGGACGGCAAGCTCACGGTCTGGACCCACAGCCAGGGCGTCTTTCCGCTGCGCGCCACCATCTCCAGGGCGCTCGGTCTGCAGCCGCGCGACATTCGCTGCATCCACGCCGAGGGCCCCGGCTGCTACGGCCACAACGGCGCCGACGACGTCGCGTTCGACGCCGCCATGCTGGCGCGCGCCGTCAATGGGCGGCCGGTGCGGCTGCAATGGATGCGCGACGACGAGTTCAAGTGGGAGCCCTACGGCCCCGCCATGACCATGAAGGTGAAGGGCGCCGTCGCCGGCGGCCGCGTGGTCGACTGGGCCTACGACGTCTGGAGCCAGAGCCACAACATGCGGCCGGGCGATCCCGACGGTATCAACCTGCTCGGGAGCTGGTACCTCGCCGATGCGAAGCGGCCCGGGCCGGCGCGCCATGCCGCGCAGCCGAACGGTGCGGGCGACCGTAACGCCATCACGCTCTACGATTTCCCGCGCCAGCGCACCACGCACCACCTGATCATGGAAAATCCGGTGCGCACCTCGGCTCTGCGTACACTCGGCGCCTATGCCAATGTGTTCGCGATCGAGTCTTTCATGGACGAGCTCGCGGCCGCCGCGGGCATCGACCCGGTGGCGTTCCGTCTCGCGCACATCAAGGACGAACGCGAGCGCGCCGTGATCGAGGCCGTGGCCAAGGCCGCCGATTGGAAACCGGGCGAGAAGGGCGACGGCCGGCGCGGCCGCGGCATCGGCTATGCGCGCTACAAGACCGTGGCCACCTTCAATGCCGTGATCGCCGAGGTTGAAGTGAATCGCACAACCGGCATCGTCAAGGTGCCGCGCATCTGGGCCTCGGCCGATGCCGGGCAGATCATCAATCCCGACGGCCTGACCAACCAGATCGAAGGCGGCATTATCCAGTCGATGAGCTGGACCCTGCACGAGCACGTGCGGTTCGACCGCAACGGGATCCTGTCGGAGGACTGGATGAGCTATCCGATCCTGACCATGCCGGACGTGCCCAGGGTCGAGACCGTGCTGATCGACCGGCCGAACGAACGTTCGCTCGGCGCCGGCGAGGCCGCGCAAGGGCCAGCGGCGGCCGCCATCGCCAATGCGTTCGCGGCCGCGACGGGCAAGCGCATCCGCGAGCTGCCGTTGACGCCCGAACGGGTGAAGGCGGCCCTGGCTTAGCGGTATCGGGAACGACAGCACTCGGTAGCGCACCGGCACGATATGACATACGGAATTTTGCTCATGCAAGATCCGCAGACGCCGGCTCATGGGGCACTGGCCAGATGCGGGTAGGCCGCATATACTTTTCCTTCACGGGACGTGATTCCGTCCGTTGTCGTTGATCACTTCGAAGGAGAACTCAATGAATCCGGAACGAAACAGCCGCAGGGAGCTCCTTAAGGCCGCGTTGGCCGGTGGAATCACGTTGGGCGCATCGGGCAAGGCGCAAGCCCAGGGGCACGACCATCCGGTGACCCCAGGCAGCGAGAACGCCTCTCCGATGATCCACGGCAGCAAAGAGTTGGTCGAATACGGCCAGCGCTCCAAATACGTGACCTCGGTGCGCATAGCGCACCCGATAGGCGGTAGGCCTTCACCCGACACGTTCGGGAAAGTGTTCCACGTGGCCTCGCCGCTGCAGGATTCTGTTGGCGTGATCACGCCATCGTCGCTCCACTATGTGGCCACGACGCGCGGCTCCTTCATGCCGGACATCGATCCCAGGCAGCACACGCTGACGATTCACGGCCTGGTGGATCGGCCCCTGACCCTCAGCATGGACGACTTGAAGCGCTTGCCGTCTGTCACCCGGTTGCATTTCATCGAGTGCGCGGGAAACCGGCACGATGGGAAGCAAAAGAACGTGCAGGAGTCTCACGGCATGACGAGCTGCTCCGAATGGACCGGCGTGCTGCTTTCCACGCTGCTCAAGGAGTGCGGCCTGAAAGGCAGCGCGAAATGGTTCGTCGCTGAAGGCGCCGAGGAAGTGAAGGGTGCATCGAGCATACCCATCGCCAAGGGTATGGACGACGTCATCCTCGCCTACGGCATGAACGGCGAGCCCGTGCGGCCGCAGCAAGGGTTTCCGCTGCGCCTCATGGTCCCCGGCTTCGAGGGCATCTACCACACCAAGTATCTGCGGCGCATCAAGATCGTCGACCGGCATTACCTGAACTACAACGAATTCGGGCACCTGCGGCCGGAGGACAAAGAGCTTGCGCTCGGCGAAACGATCGGACCCAAGTCGGTCATCACGTACCCGTCAGGCTCACAACGGCTGCCCGGCCCCGGGCTCTATGAGATCAGCGGGCTGGCCTGGTCCGGCGGCGGCGCCATCAAGACCGTGGAGGTATCCACCGACGGCGGGAAGAAGTGGAACCGCGCCGAGTTCAAGAACACGCCACAGCGCATGGCGCACGTCCGCTTCGCCTACCCATGGAAATGGGATGGCACCGAGACCGAGATCATGTCGCGCTGCGTCGACGAGATCGGGCAGAAGCAGGCGAGGCGAGAGGAGATCGCCCAGTGGTGGAACGTGCCTGCGGTGCGAAATTACCGTGTGCCCGGGCTCGACAACAGTGTCATGCCGTGGAAGATCGCCGGTGACGGGAGCGTGACCAATGGCCTCGCTTAAGGTCGTCACGATTCCGCTGCTGCTGGGGAGTGTCGCTGGCGAGCTCCGCGATCGCGCAGTCGCCGACCTATGGCGTAGGACGCACGCCGACCGCGGAAGAGCTCCGCCGCATGGACATTTCGATCGGTCCTACGGGAGAGGAGCTTCCTCCCGGCCGCGGCACCGCCAAGGAAGGCGCACAGATCTTCGCGCAGAAGGCGTGCATCGCGTGCCATGGCGCAGGGGGCGTAGGGGGACTTGCGCCCGCGCTGGTATCGAAAAAATCCGCAGATAATGTCTGGAAACAGGACCGCGTCCTGCCACTGCGCTCGCCGTATGCGACGACAGTGTGGGATTTCATCAATCGCGGCATGCCTCTCGGGCTGGAGGGGACTCTGAAGCCCGATGAGGTCTACTCGCTGACGGCCTACCTGCTCTTCCTCAACAAGGTGATCCCGGAGGACCAGGTACTCGACAAAGAGAGTCTGCCGAAGGTCAAGATGCCGATTGGCGATGAGTTCGGCAAGCCGCATGAGTTCAAGCTCAACTCGCCAAGGCTCGAGGGTTACCCCTACTAGCGGGTTGAAGGTTACGTAGGCGGCGTTGACGAGCAGGGTAGCTGGCGATCCGCAGAAGCTCGCGCAGCTTGGCTGCGAATGCGCGTGTCCTTTATCAGCTTTGCTCGGCTTCTCGATGTCCGACTTCATCTTGCCGGCGAATTCCGCCGGCGAGCTGCCCACCGTTTCTACTCCGGTCATCGCGAACTGCTTGTTGACATCGGGAAAATCCAGAACGCGTGCGATCTCCTGGTTCAGACGCGCGATGATTGCTTCTGCCGTACGAGCCGGCGCGAACACGCCGGTTAGCACAGCGCATTCATAGCCTGGCCGTGCCGCCGCAGCAATCGTAGGCAATCCCGGAAGCAGGACTGAGGGTTGTGCGCTCGTCATCGCCAGCGGCTTCAATTTTCCGGACCGCAGATGCGGCGCCCCACTGCCGCCAAAGAGCTTCACTGCAAGCTGGCAGGGTGATGCTTCATCCGTATGTAGCCTGCGCGTATGTCGATTACGTGCGATGGGCAAATCGACCGGCGGAGTAGCAGCTGAGGGTCAGTGCGAAACTGCGCTTCAAGTGCGTGCGCGCCACGCGCCCGTTCGTGGCGAGGCGATGATTGACTTGCTCGGCGTTTTGACAGATCGTTCGCAGGAGCTCTCGGGCACGGCGGGAGGCGAGCAAACCAAGAAGACCCTCGCCTGCGAACCGAGGTTTGCCGTGCGCGGCTATTGAGGCTGCCGCCTGGAAGCGGCGCAGATAGCAGCCGGACATTCCACACGAGGAGGATACGTCAATGCTTAAGCGGGTCCTGAGCGCCGTCGCCGTCGGTGCGCTGATCGGCATTTCAACCTGTCCGGCCTGGTCGCAGGAGGCGAGGGATATCCGGTGGGGCACGCCGCCTGTCGGGACATCAGGCCACAAGGCGCTCGTCACCCTGGCGGCCGTTCTCAACAAGGAGATGCCGAAGTATCGGATCTCGGTCCTGCCGACAGCGGGTGCCATTGCCACCGTCAAAGGCTTCGCCACCAAAGAGCTCGATGGCTTCTACGGGTCGGACCTCGCCTATCACGAGCTCGTCACCGACACTAATCGCTTCAAGGGCTTCAAGGAACGCATTCAGCGCATGCCGATTCAGTCGTTCTGGTCGAACACGATCGAGGTCGGCATGGCGATTCACGTGCGAAACAAAGACAAGATCAGGAAATGGGGCGATCTTGCGGGCAAGCGCGTATTCACCGGTCCCCTGCCCTTCGACACGCGCGCGCAGGCCGAGCGGGGGCTCGCGGCGCTCGGCATAAAGTTCACCTACGTGAACATCGATCTTTCAACGGTCGGATCCCAGCTCGAATCGGGCGCGATCGACGCGATGCACATCTATACCGGTTCGGAGAGTGCACCGCCGCCGTGGCTTGCCGAGGCATCGCTCGCCACCGATTGGACCGTACTCAATCCGAGCCCCGAGGAAGTCGCCGAACTGAAAAAGAAGGGCCTTGCGATCGTCGAAGTGAGCCCCAAGGTCTTCAAGCGCGACGTGCATGCCGACAAAGTGATCGAGATGCCATTCTTCTACGGCTTCAATGTCGGACTCGACGTGCCGGCCGATGATGTCTACCAGATGTTGAAAATCATCGAGAAGAACGCCGCGAGCCTGGCGAGTACGGACCCGACCTTCAGTCAAATCGCCAAAGACATGCCGGGCTTCCAGAAGCGCGGCGTGGAATCATCCTGGAACCTCGTGCCGGTCCACCCCGGCCTCGCACGATACATGCGGGAGAAGGGCGTCTGGGATGCCAAGTGGGACTCCAAAGTCGGCAAGTCCTGAAACAGTGCTCCACCGCATGAAGCGGGTCGTGCGTCCTGAGCGCGCATCCCGTGGTTTTTTGTCGATCGCGATCGACTGATGACAGCCGCACCGGCCAGCCGCGCGCGCATCGTTCTGGACGTTCTCTATTACGTTGTCGCGATCGGCTTTTTTCTCGCGCTCTTCAGTTATTTCTGGACCAGCGAAGGCGGCCCCACGCTGCTCGCGATGCGGATGGTCCCGATCACGTTCGTGCTCTTCGTTCTGAGCGCACTGCGCGAGAACGATCTCTATCCCGCGCTGTCGCCCGCCGCCAACGGCGTCATAGCTGCGGTGTACATTGCCTGCGCGCTCGCGGTCGCATGGTATATGAATGCGCAGTACTACGAGATCGGCACCTCGCGCGCCGGGGACTGGAACACGACCGATATGTTCATGGGCGGTATCATGGCAGTGCTGGTGCTTGAATACTCGCGCCGGCGCCACATGCCGCTCTTCATCCTGAACATCCTGCTGCTTCTGTATGCGGTGTACGGTTACGTCGTGCCGGGCATCTTCCATCATGGCGGCCTGAGCTGGACACGCGTGGTGACCGCGATGAGCGTCGAAGCCACCACCGGCGTCTTCTCCAACCTGCCGCAGATCGCGCTGACGGTCGTGGGCGCGTTTCTGCTGGTGCTGAGTCTCCTGAGCGGGTTCGGCTGCATCGATTCGCTGCTGCGGACGACGAAGCGTGTCGCGGCGCGCTCGGCGCACGCGCTGCCGCAATCCGCGGTTGTCGGATCGATGTGTGTGGGAACCGTGAGCGGCAGCGGGGCGGCGAATGCCATCACGATCGGATCGGCCACCATTCCGGCAATGATCGGCGCCGGCATGCCCCCCGCGACGGCCGCTGCGATCGAGTCGGCCTCATCGCTCGGCGGCCAGCTCATGCCGCCGGTCATGGGCGTGTCGGCCTTCCTCATGGCCGAGTTTCTCGGGAAGAGTTATTTCGACGTCGTTGCGCGTGGCTACGTCCCGGCGCTGATCTACTACATCACCGTTGCGGTATCTGTGTACCTGCTGGCGGTGCGCTATCGCACCCGCGTCGTAGCAGGCATCTATCAAACTCTCTCGACACAGGACTGGATCAATCTCGCGGCGTTCGTGGCTGTCATCGGAGGACTGGTCGGCCTCATGGCGGCATGGAACCTCGCGCCGATGTTCGCGGCGTTGTACGTGTTCGTCGCGATCGGGGGCGTGCTGCTGGCGGTCCATCTCTTTTTCTTCCTGCGCTCCGCTCAACGCTCGCTTGCGGCCCTCATGAAGCCGGTGCGGATGTTCCTCGACGCCTATGTCGAGATGACCGCAGACCTGACCCTGCTGCTCGCTACGCTCGCGATCATGACCGGCGCCCTGGTCATTACCGGCGTTCCGACCAAGCTCGGTTCCGTGCTGATCGAGATGGCTGGCATCAATCTCGCGGCGATGGTGGTGCTCGCGTTTCTCTTCGGCGCCGTGCTCGGCACGGGACTGCCGCCGGCGCCGACCTACATTCTTGTCGCGATCGTGATCGCCCCACCGATGATCAAGGTCGGCGTGAATCCGTGGGTGGTGCACTTCTTCGCGTTCTTTCTCGGCGTGTGGGGAGAGTTGACGCCACCGACATCGCTCGTCGCCGCAGTGACAGCCAAGATCGCTAACGCCTCGTTCTATCAGACGCTCAATCGCGCGCTGCAGATTTGCATCTCGCTCTTTACTCTCATGGCCGGCATATTCGTCCGGCCCGCGCTGGTCATCGAGCCGGGGCTCGACCAATTCGGTGCCGCCGCGCTCATTCTTATCGCGACCATCGGTATCACTTTCAGCCTGCAGGCACGCTTCGCCATATCGTCGAGCGTTGACGTACCGGTGCGACTCACGCTCGCGGCGCTGTCGCTGCTCGTGCTGCTGCACCCCGATGACGCCATCGCGTCGGCAGCCGGGGTGCCTGTGCTGCTTGCGATCGGTTACTGGATCATGCGCTGCCGCGGTTTGCGCGACGCCACGGCACCGCTGCCGGACGCGCAGGTTGCGTCGATCGGAGCAGTGAGCCCGCAGCTTGTGGACACCGAACGCGGACGCATGTCCTGACCGCTACTGCCGAGCGAGATTCGGCCTCGTACGAATGCTCGTCGAGAAACTGCGGCAAATACGTCCGCCTGAATTCTCGATGCCGCGATGCATATCAGAGCCGGCGTATGCCGCTGCAGTACCGCTGCTACAATGCTTCGCACTTGCCGGAGACGACGCGCAGGTGAAAGCTTCAGAGCATGATCCGGCGCCACATCGAGGAGGTCTCTTGCGCTGGGACAAGCTGTGCTGCGCCGGGGCGTTCGCTGCGATTGCGAGCGTGGCTTTTGCGCAGACCGATTCGTATCCGAATCGGCCGATTCGGTTGATCGTGCCGTACCCACCCGGCGCGAGCACCAACGACATCCTCGGCAGAGGTCTGGCGCAGCGGCTCGGTCCGGTGCTCGGCCAGCAGGTCGTGGTGGACAATCGCGCAGGCGCGAGCGGAACCCTCGGCAGCGAGGTGGCGGCGAAGAGCGCGCCTGACGGTTACACGTTGCTGGTCGCCGTCGCGAGCCCGCTTGCCGTCGGGCCGGCCGTCTATCCCAAGCTCGGTTTCCATCCGGTGCGCGACTTTGCACCGATCGCTCGTATTGCGACCATTCCGTACATCATGGCGGTGCATCCGTCGCTGCCGGCGAACAACGTGCAGGAGCTGATCGCTCTCGCGAAGCGTCGGCCCGGGCAGATCAATTTCGCCTCATCGGGCAACGGGGGCACGCCGCACCTGTGCAGCGAGCTCTTCAAATTGGCGACGGGCGTGGACATGACCCACATCCCCTACAAGGGGGCCGGGGTCGCGATGATCGACCTCGTGGGCGGTCAGGTGCAGATGTTCTGCACGGGCGCAACGGCTTTCACCGGCCAGATACAGGCCAGGCGCGTAAAGCCGATCGGCGTCGCCACGCTCGAAAGGCTGCCGCAGTTCCCCGAGATCCCGACCTTTCACGAGCAGGGCGTGAAGAACTTCGAAGTGAGCTCGTGGACCGGCGTGGTCGCTCCGGCCAAAACAGCGCCCGAGATCGTCAGGAAGCTCTACGACGCGATTGCCAAGACGATGACAACCGGCGACATGAAGAGCGTTCATGGCGAGCCAGGGTGCCGACGTTGCCCTTCTCGGCCCGCAGGAATTCGGGCGCTACATCGAGCAGGAGATGGTGAAGTGGGGGAAAGTCGCGCGCGCCGCGAAGCTGAGCGCAAGCGATTGAGGTCCGAGCGCGGAGACCCCGACATGACGAGCACGGAAGGCACGGTTTCTTTCCTCGACGCGGTGAACGCACGCATCGAAGACATCCTCGACACGTGCACCCGGTGCGGCCGCTGCGTCGAGGCTTGCCCGATGGTCGAGCCGGCGGGGCTCGACAAGACACAGGCGCCTGCGATCGTCGGCGGGATACTCGATCTCCTCGCCGGCGGGCCGGGAACGCCGGACGCGGAGCGCTGGACGCAGGTCTGCACCAACAGCGGCAAGTGCATGCGAGCGTGCGATTACGGCGTGAATCCGCGCTTCATGGTGAACATGGCGCGGGTCGCGGCGAAGGCCAAGCTCGGCGAAGACGCCGTGCGGCGCGCCGGGCAGACGTATTACGGCAAGCTCCATCACAGCACGCGGATGATCTCGCGCCTGCTGCTGACGCCCGAAGAGCTCGAGCGCCTCGCGCCGCCGCTGCGCGAGCGCGGCGACTACGCGACCGATCCCGACATCGTGCTCTACACGGGCTGCAACATCGTCAAGACGCCTCACATCCTGATGCTCGTGCTCGAAGTGCTCGACGCGATCGGCGTTACTTACGAGGTGATGGGCGGCGTCGCGACCTGCTGCGGCATACAGCACTTCAAGGAAGGCGACGCGAAGACCGCGGGGCGCATGGGATACAACACGATCGAGCGCCTGAGCCGCCCCGGGGCCTCACGCGTGATCGCGTGGTGCCCGAGCTGCCACATCCAGATCGGCGAGATCGCGCTCCCCGCGTACACGGAATCGTTCGGAGAGAGGCCTTTCGACATCGGACCCGCTCGCCGAATTCTTCGCCGAACGTCTCGACGACCTGCGGCCGCTCTTCGTCCATCCGGTGCGCAAACGCGTCGCGCTGCAGGAACGCTCCGCGGTGCCCGGCATCATGACGGCGGTGAAGACCGTGCTGCGAGCGATCCCGGGCCTTGAAGTCGTCGAGCTCGACGTGCCGATCGTCAGCACGCAGGCCTCGCATCTCAACGTGCTGCCGAAGTTCAAGGCCGAGCTTCGCGAGCGCGAGTTCCGCGCCGCGGCTGTCGCCGGCGTGACGACGTTCGCGTCGATCTTCCACGGCTGTCACCGCGAGCTCATCCAGTACCAGCCGCAGGTCTCGTTCGAGCTGCTCAATTTCATGGAGTTGATCGGCGAGAGCATGGGCATCCACATTCCCGATCTCTACAAGCGACTGCGCTTCCTCGGCAGCGTCGATGCGATCATCGCGGACACGGCGGATCTCATCGCGCAGCACGGGCTCGACGTCGCGGAGGTGCGCGAGGCGCTGCTTTACGACATGTTCGGCGGGCGCGCGAAATCTTCTGCCGGCTCGACTCCAGCTTGACGCCTTCCTTCGTCAAGACAGCCCATCGGCTGACCGAACCCGAGCTCGTTTCCACAGCACCTTGGGGATTCGAAGCCGCTCATGCGGCCGCCACGATCAGGACGCCGCCGATGATGGCAATCGCATCCTCCAGGAAGGCCGCCGGACGATCGCGGCCAAAGGAAGCGGCGAGCTTGCCGCGGATGGCGTGGCCACCCAACGTACCGATGACGGCGCCGACAATGCCGGCAAGCAAGCCCCCGATGAGCGCCCCTGTAGATGCGCCCAGCGTCGCGCCCGTCAGGGCTCCCGACAGGATGCGTGCGCCGAACTGCATCGGGACGGTGCGGCTCGGCGTCGAAGGGAGTTGATCCGCGGCAAACTCGGCCAGCGCCAGCGCGGTAAAGACCCATGGCGTGATCCAGTGGCCCATGAAGGAAAGCCAGCCGTCGCCGAGATCGAACCAGTGGAGATAGGCCGCCCAAGCCACTACGGCCGGTGCCGTCATGGTCCGGAGACCCGCTACGATTCCAATTAGCAGCGCGAGCAAAAGTATCATTGGCGTATGTTTGCTTCCTCGATCACCGTTCCTTGAACGGGGGTGGAACCCGCAGCACATATCAAGGGCGGCAGGCCGCCTGCAAGCGACACATCGAACTTCATGGTCTATCCCTCCTCGACAATCTGCAGCCCGTTCACGACTTCGGGCGCAAAGTCGATGCCAAGGCCCGGGCCCGCAGGCACTGCAACCAGTCCGTCCTTCACTTCGATCTGAGGGCCGTACCAGTCCATCGCGATGCTTCGGCAGCGCGGCTGCGTACTCCATCTCGATGGACAGCTCCGGCAACGTTGCGCAGAAGTGTGTCGAAAGCGCCTGGCGTGGACCCAGGTAAGGGCTGTGCGGCGTCAGCGGCAGTCCGTAGTGCCGCGCGATGACGTTCGCGCGGTGATTGCGGATGAAGCCGCCGTTGTAGAGCATGTCAGGCTGCAGGATATCCACGACGCGGTTGCGCGCCATGTACTCGAAGCGCGGCAGGCTGGCGTCCTGCTCGCCGCCGGCGACAGGCATGTCCAGAGCATCGGCGACAACCTTGGTTTCGTCCAGCTCTTCGAACGGGCACGGCTCCTCGAAGAATACGACGCCGTGCTCCTTCAGCATCTTCGCGACTTCGAGGGCGTGAGGCGCGTCGTAGGAGCCGTTCGCGTCCACGTAGATCTTCATCTCGCCGCCCCACGTTTTTCGGGCGAGTGCGATCAGGCGTTCGCTGCGTCCGGGCGAGGCGTCGGCGTTCCGGCTGAGACGTCCGCCGATCTTCAGCTTCACGGCCTTCGCCTTCGTCTGCTCGATGCGCCGTCCGACCCACTCGACCTCTTCTTCCGCCGATGTTTCGCGAATGAGGCTGGAGACGTAGACCGGCACCTCGTCGCGCCTGCGTCCGCCGAGCAGATCGGCTATGGGTTTGCCGGTGGCCTTGCCGAGGAGGTCGAAGAGGGCCGCCTCGGCCCACGCGACTGTTGTCCAGAACGCTGAGCCCGGCGTACTTGTAGTTCGATTTGTAGACGTAGATCTCGTCGACCAGCGTTTCAAGGTCGCGGACATCGCGGCCCACGAAGAAAGGCAGGATTCTTTCCTGCAACATCGCAGTGAGGAAATGACGCCCCTCGCTGATCATGACGAGACCCTCGGTACCGTCCCTGGACCTCGCGCGAAGGAAATAGATGTCTCGCCAGCGCACGAGATCGATGTTTTCAACGATCAGCGGTGTGCTGGATACCTTGTGAAGGTCGAAGAGAGGACGATCGTATTTCGGCCGTGTCTGCTCGGTCATGGGCTCTTCTCCGTTTTGAGGCGCGCAATCCCATTCCGCACTCAACGCGCCAATCGCCTGATCGACGTCCCGGCGCGAGTTGTAGCCGTGGAAGCTGAAACGGATGCGTCCCTGGCCGTTCCATGCCAGCACCCCGCGCCGCGCGATTCGCTCGACGATCGCCTGCGCGCGCGGCGATGGAACGCAAACGCTCGCACCATGCCGCGCCGGATCGGCCGGCGTGAGCGTTGGAACCCGCAGGGCTTCCAGTCGCTCCAGCATCGCCGTCGTCATGCCCTGGACGTGCGCCTGAAGGTCGCGCACGTCGTAGGCGGCCAGATAGTCCAGCGCATCCGCCAGCACGTAGATCGAAGCGTGCGCAGGATTGCCGCGGGTGAAGCGCAGCGCATCGTCCCGGAGCGGCGGCGGGTTGTCGTAGCCGCGGGATCCAGGCTCGAAGGAATACCAGCCCGCGGATGCGGGCGACCACCCCGGCTGGCGCGCCCGGTTCCAGTAGGCGACGGCGACACCGGTGACGCCGAGCAGCCATTTGTAGCAGGCCGAGAACGCGAAGTCGGCGATCGATGCCTCGAGCGGCAGATAACCGGCCGCCTGGGTGAAGTCCACGACCAGCAACGCTCCGACGCTGTCCGCGAGCGCGCGGAGCTCGGAAAGATCATGCCGTTCTCCGGTCAGGTACGAAACGTAACTGACGCCGATCACACGAGTGCGCGCATCGACGCATTCGGCGAAGCGGTCCGGCCCGGTTCCCCTTGCCTGCCGCAAGGTCACGCGCGGATTGCGGCGGGCGAGAAACGGTCCGACGACCGACGGATACTCGTTGGCATCGACGACGAGATTGTCTCCGTCACGCCAGTCGAGACTTTCCGCGACGATGGACACACCCTCGGCGACGTTGCCGACGAATCCGATCGACGCTGCGTCTACGCCCCAGGCGCGAGCGATACCGGCGCGGGCACGGGAAATCTGTGCCTCCTGTGCGATCCGGCCAGCCATGCCGCTGCTCTTGTCACGGAGATAGCGGGAAAACGCGGCCGCATGGCGATGCAGGCAGGCGCTCTCTCCGCCGGCGCAGAGATGGGCGATGCCATCGGCGATCATGAAATCCCGCGGATCGAACAGCGGTCCTTCGCTCACTCCTGCGGATACCGTTCGTCGTCGGAGTTAACCAGGTACCAGGTTGGGGGTAGGTTCTGCAGGGAGCGGTTGGGCGTCTATTTCCCGCGCCCGCTTTTCCAACGCCGGCAGGACGGCAGACACGACATCCGCGTCATAGTCCGCCGCCACGCCCGGGTAGCCGGCACGTTGGATCATGTCCCGCAGCTTCCCGCTCTTGAATTGCTCCAGCGTCCACTCCAGTGGGTCGGGCACCAGCGTCTTGTCCCAGAAGATGCGGTGGTTCTTGTTGCGCGGACCATAGTGATAGTGCGGGGCTTCGCGGAAGCAATCGAAAGCCAGCATTTCGGTTTCTTCCATGTAGGTGCGACCTGGCGTGCCCGCCAGATCGGCCAGCACGTGGATCGCCAGACCGCCGTCTCCTCCGACCTGCTTGCGCATCTCCAGGCCAAACCGGAAGTTGCCGGCCTCGAAATGCTCGGTGCCCCGGTTGTGCTTGACGGTGTTTCTGCCGCTGGCAAAGAGTGTCCGGGCCGTGGATTCGACCTCGGGCAGCGTGCGCGCGACCGCCTGCACATCGACCCCTTGCGCTATGTCCTCGTATTTGGACCGCCGGAGCATGTCGGGCAGCCGTGTCTTGATCTGCTTCACGGACCAGCCGATCGGGTTGCCGTCCACCGTGGGATCCATGCGGCAGAGTTTGTTCAGCCGCTCGGGACCATACACATAGCTGCGCTCCAGGTCGAAACAGTTGAACCGCAGCAATGTCGTCTCTTTCCCTCCATCCTGACCGACGACCAGGATGGCCACGCCCTGGTCGGAGTGGTCGTCGAGATTCCCGTCCCACAGCTCGTGCTGGACGGCGAAACGCACATTGCCTGCTTCAAATGTGGACTTGCGACCGAGTTGTGCCATGACGAAATCTCCAGGAGACGATCAAGGAAAATGAATCCCGGGCAATCTATTCCAAGGGCCGGAACGAGGCAAGGCCGTTTCCGGCATCGGCACGGACCGCCCGGGTGATACGCTCATCCGGCGCACGCACATTACGAAAGGGACGACGATGAATTTCAAAGGAAAGACCGCTGTGATTGCAGGCGACGCCTGGGGTCTTGGCCACGCGACGGCGCTCATGTTCGCGCGCGAAGGAGCCCAGGTCATTTGCATCGACGATAACGCAGAAACGAAAGATGCACGGGTGCTGCGCATGGATGAGTTCGAGCTACCGTATTTTCATGCCGATGTATCGGATGCGGCTCAGGTGCGGGCCGTTGCGAACACCTGCGAACAAACACTCGCCAAAGTCGATATCCTGTTCAACGTGGCCGGGCGTGATCCGATCCGACAGACATTCGAGAAAACGACGCACGAAGCCTGGGCAACCATGATGGGACGCAACTTGTCCTCGGCTTTTCTATGCTCGCACGCATTCTTGCCACTGATGAAGAAAGCCGACTCAGCCTCCATCATTATTCACGGATCGATCGACGGTGTCCTTGGTAATCCATCGATCGCAGCCTATTCCGCTGCCAAGGGCGGCCTGCTGCCGCTCACGCACGTGATGGCGCACGACCTGGGAAAATACAATATTCGAGTCAACTGCATTTCCTCCAGCGGCCCGCGCAGGAGCGCTATCGCCGTGACGCCGGTAGACAAATCCAGAGTGGCTGTCACACCGCTGCGCCGCCAGGGCACACCGCAGGATGTAGCCCCGGTCGTGTTGTTTCTGGCGTCTGATGCGGCGGCGTTCGTGACTGGATCGAACATCGTGGTGGATGGCGGACGCACGGCCACCACGCATGGTTGTTACGACGAGCTGTGAGGAAATTTCGATACAAAAATGGCTTGGGATAGCGCCCCCCTGCTTGGACCGGGCGCGCGAGCATTATCGGCTTTACGGGCCGCTCGCTTTTCGGCTCCGCATCAGGCATAAAAGCGCTCGGGAGGAGCACGCTATATGGCAAACAAGATTCGGCTGGGCTTCATCGGGGCCAACGTCAAATCGACGTGGGCGTCTCAATCGCACTTCCCCGCGCTGCGGGCGAGCCCGGACGTCGAGATGACCGCTGTCTGCACCACGCGTCCCGAGACCGCCGACGAGGCGCGCAAGGCGTTCGGCGCGAAGCACGCGTTCACCGATTTCCGCGAAATGGCGTCCTCGCGCGAAGATCGATGCGGTGGCCGTCGTGGTGCGCGTGCCGTCGCACTACGAGCCGACGAAGGCCGCCATCGAAGCCGGGAAGCACGTCTACACCGAGTGGCCGCTCGGCCGCACCACCGCCGAAGCCGAAGAGCTTGCGGCGCTCGCCCGCGCGAAAGGGGTGCAGACCGCGGTTGGTCTGCAATCGCGGGTAAGCCCCACGCTCCTTTACGTGAAAGAGCGGATCGAAGAGGGTTACGTCGGCGAGGTGCTGTCCTGCCACGCGGACTGCATGCGCGACGGCGCGCTCGAACGCCCCTCCACCCGCACCTGGCAGCGCGACGCGACGCTCGGCGCGAATCCGCTCACCATCGCCAACGGGCACGTCATCGATGCGCTGCGCTTCGTCGTGGGCGACTTCGCGCGCGTTTCGTGCATGGTGACGACGCAGGCCAAACAGTGGCTCGAGACCGACACCGGGCAGATGGTGGATGTCACCTCACCGGACAACATCATGGTCAGCGGCAAGCTCGCGCGCGGCGCGGTGGCCTCGGTGCACGTCGCGGCTGTGCCTTGGGCGGGCGGGGGCTTCCGGATGGTGATCTACGGCCGCGAAGGGACGCTGGTCGCGACCGGCAATGTCTCGTCGCAGCGCGGCGAGATGCTGCGCGTGCAGGGCGCACAGCGGCAGCCATCAGTTGAGCGACATGCCGATACCCGATCGCTTCGTCTGGATGCCTCCCGATTTCCCGCGCGGCGACCCGTTCAACGTCGGGCAGATGTACAGTCTGTTCGCGGAAGCGATTCGCACCGGGCAGCCGCAGAGCAGACTGCCGACGTTCGATACCGCCGTCGACCTGCATCGCTTCCTCGATACGATCAGGCAGTCGTCGGAAACGGGACGGGAGTTGCCGGTCGGCTAGTCCAGCTTGGGTGAGTGCAGGTTCCACACGCCGCAATCGAGCAGCCGGCGTGATCCATTCGCGATCGTTCCTTTCGTGTCTTGTCCGGGCGTTCGTGCCGGGTCGTACAGCTGACGGCTAGCTGACGTGCGCGCCCATTTTCCCAGTAGCAGCGGCCCGGCTACTATCCTTACCCGGTCTTACTGGCGGAGGCATTGCGTGACATCTGCTCATGCTCGGCGATCACAGCGTAACCGCATCGCCCCAGTCGTTTCGGCCAGCGCTGCGCTCGTTCTGGCAGCCGCCGTTCCAGCCGCGCTGGCACAGGAGTTTCCCACCCGTCCGATGCGCATCATCCTGCCGTTCGCGGCCGGTGGCGGCACCGACGTGCTGGCGCGCGTGCTCGCGAGGCGCCTCCAGGACGGACTCGGCCAACCGGTGGTCGTCGATAACCGTCCCGGGGCCGGGGGCACCATCGGAACCGAGATGCTGGTGAAGAGCCCTCCCGACGGCCACACGATGATGTTCACGACCACCGCGGTCGCTGTGAACGTGACGCTGTATCCCCGGCTTGCGTTCGATCCGCGGAAAGACCTCGTGCCGGTGACCCAGTTCGGCTCGACCTCGAGCGTGCTCACGGTTCATCCGTCGGTGCCCGTTCGTAGCGTCGTGGAGCTCGTCGCGCTGGCGAAGATAACGCGGGGTGGACTCAATTTTGGCTCGAACGGCTCCGGCACGTCGAGCCATTTGTCGGGCGTGATGTTCACGCAGATGACCGGCGCGCCGCTCACACACGTTCCATACAAAGGCGCGGCGCCTGCGCTCAACGCGCTGCTGAGCGGCGAGGTGGACGTCGCGTTCCCCGGCGTGAACAGCGTTCAGCCCCTGCTGCGCGCCAGCAAAGTGCGGTCGCTGGCGGTCACGACGAAGCACAGGTCCTCGGCACTGCCCGATCTGCCGACGCTCGACTCGCTCTATCCGGGCTTCGAGATCGACCAGTGGTTTCTGCTGCTGGTCCCCGCCGGCGCCTCCGCCGCGATCGTCAACCGCCTCAACGCCGAAGTCCTGAAGAGCCTCCAGCATCCGGACATCAAAAGCTTCATGAGCCGCGAGGGCATCGAACCCGTCGGCAGCACGCCCGCTGAAGCCGCGGCGTTCCTCAACCGCGAGGTCGACAAGTTCGCGAAGGTCGTCAAGGCGGCGGGAGTGAAGCCCGAGCCGTAGCGCAACGTACGATCTCGTCCAGCCAATGATGAAACCTGTAGAGCGATGCGTTTCCTGATCGCGATGATGAAGCACGAGACCAACACCTTTTCGCCGGTGCCGACTCCGCTCGCGCGCTTCGGTCACGGTCCCGGCCCGCTCTACGGTGACGCCGCGCTCAAGGCCTATCGAGGTACCGGCTCGGGGCTCGGCGCCTACATCGAGCTGGCGGAACGCGAGGGGGCCGAGATCGTCATGCCGATCGCAGCCGGGGCACCGCCGAGCCGACGGGTCGACGACGATGCTTACGAGCACATCGCCGGCAAGATCTGCGACGCGGTCAGGGACGGCGGTTTCGACGGCATCATGCTCGACCTGCACGGCGCGATGGTCACAGAGGCCCACGAGGACGGCGAGGGCGAACTCCTGCGTCGCATCCGCGCGCTCGACTCGACGACGCCGATCGCAGTGTCGCTCGACATGCACACTAACCTGTACGACGCGATGATCGACAATGCGACGGTCGTCGCCGGCTATCGCACCTACCCGCATATCGACACCTACGACACGGCCAGACGCGCCGGCGAAATCCTGTTGAAGGCGATACGCGGTGAGGTGAAGCCGGTGATGGCATGGGGTAATGTCCCGATGCTGCCGCATGTCATGCGCCAGGGTACAGACGACTTCCCTAACAAGCAGCTGCAGGAGCGCTGCGCCTCGATGAGCGAAGATGGCGCGTTGTCGGCGACTTTGTTTGTCGGCTTCCCGCACGCCGACATCCGCAACGCGGGTTTGAGCGTCGTCGTAGTGACTGACGACGACAAGGCGCTTGCCGGGAAGCTCCGCGACGAGTTGCTCGATCGCGCCTGGAGCGACCGCGAGGCCTTTGTCTACAAACTCGAAGCGCTCGATGACTCTCTGGCGCGCGCCAAAAGCATCGAGCCGCCAAAATCGGGCGAAGGCCCGATCGTGCTCCTCGATCACTACGACAACTGCGCCTCGGGCGGCACGATGGACACGACCGCAGTGCTGGCAGCGATCCTGCGCGAAGGTCTCGACAATGCCGCCGCCTTTGCAATCTTTGACCCCGAGGCAGTGCAGCAGGCGATCGCGGCCGGCGTCGGCGCCGAGGTGACGATGTCGATCGGCGGCAAGATGGCGATGCCGCAAATCCCGGGCGAGAGCAGGCCGCTCACCATTACCGGCACGGTAAAGACGATCTCGAGCGGCCGGTTCCGCAACAAGGGGCCGTCATCGCGCGGAGTGCAGATGGACATGGGGCCGAGCGTCGTGATCGACACCGGCAAGGTCGAGATCGCGGTCATCTCCCGCCATGTCGAGCCGAACGACCTCAACTGTTTCTACACGCTCGGTATCGATCCGATGCAAAAGCGCTATTTGATGCTGAAGAGCCGCATCCATTGGCGCGCCGGCCTCGGCTCGCTCGCCAAGGCCGTCGTCGAGTGCGCCGGCCATGGTGTCTGCACGTCGGACTATTCGCAGCTCACCTTCAACAACGTGCGCCGGCCAATCTACCCGCTCGACCTGCCGAACCGCTAATGAGCCTTGGTTAGAGTCCCTAACATGACTTCCCCTCACCCTAACCCTCTTCCCCCACAATGGGGGCGAGGGGAAATCTTTTTGTTAGGCTCTCTTAGCCCGGCTCGCTAATCCGCTGCCGGCCGCTCGTACCAGATGCGCCCGTCCTTGATGGTGGTCTGACACAGCAGCCGGCGCTTCGCGGTCACGACCTGGCCGTCGCTGTCTTTCAACTCGACGCTGCCATCGCGCAGTCCGAACACGGCCACGTCGGCATTGGCGCCCGGCTTGAGCGTTCCGACCGTGCCCTCGTAGCCCATGATGCGCGCGGGCGCCGCGGTGGTGCGCCGAACGATGTCCTCCAGCGACATGCCGAAGTGCAGGAGCTTCGTCATCGTGGTGGGCAGATCCCACACCGGCCCCTTCGTGGCGGAGGTCATGGTGAGGTCGGTGGATATCGTATCCGGCAGGAAGCCCTGGTCCAGCGCCTTCTCGATCATCCGGAAATTGAAGTGGCTGCGGCCGTGCGCGCAATCGAAGATGATGCCCGCGCGCTGTGCTTCGACCACCTCCTTCAGCACGAACCGCTTTTCCTGCCCCATGATGCCGTTGTTGCGGCCGTGATAGCAGTGGGTGACGATGTCGCCGGGGATCATGTGCTCGATGAGGGCGGGCAACGGAACCGGCGAATCGGTGATGTGCATCATCAGCGGCACGTTACCGGCCATGTGGGCTGTCCGGCGCGCGAGCTTCACCGGCTCGGCCGAGTACTCCCAGACGAGCTTCGGCCCGAAACGCAGCTTCACGCCGATGGCGAGGTCCGGATTCTCCGTGATCGTCTTCGCGCAACCCTCCGGATCGGCATAGGGAAAGTGCGAAAGCTCTCCGCCGCGCGTCGTGCCCGTGATGCCGATCGCCGACAGATTGACGAAGGCGCGCACGCGCGTGCGCACGTGATGGTCGAGCACGCTGCGCAACGCCGCGAAGTTGGCAGAGCCGGTGCTCCCGGCATCGCACAGCGTCGTGACACCGGTCGCGCGCAGGCAGCTATCGGTATGCGATTCCCATGTCGTGTCCGTTGATCAGCACGTGCGCGTGCAGGTCGACCAGACCGGGGAAAACGTAGTAGCCCTTCGCACTCACGGTGCGCACGGCGTCCGCCGACGAAAGCGACGGCGCCACGGCGGCGATCTTGCCGCCGACGATGCCGATGTCCATCACACCGCGCAGCCCCGCCCCCGGATCGAGCACTTCGCCGCCTGCGATCAACAGATCGAACTTCATGGTCTATTCCTTCACTTGAGCCAGGTGGACGGTGGACGCACGGCCACCACGCATGGTTGTTACGACGAGCCGTGAGTATTGGGGGAAGGGAGGTTACGGAGGGAAGATCCTCGCTTAGAACCACCCTCATCTCGGTAAGCGGGGACTGCGGAGCAGCGGGCGCGCTGAAGCCGGGAAGGAGGGGCCCCGCTCGCGGGGATCCGACGGCGTAAGCGCGCATAAGCACACGGTTCTAAGCGCGCGCCTTAGCCCGCTTCCGGGTCGCACCTCCCGCTCCGCGGCAGGCACTGCTCCGCCGTCCGCGTGCTCCCGCGAACGAAGCATTCTGGCGTCCGTCAGTATTTCCATCAAAATGTACGAGGCCCAGAGCAGAACGTGAGCAGGGCGGCGAGGCCCGAGCGAACGCGAGCGCCGCCCTAATCGAACATCAACACCGTCCGCGCAACTTCGCCGGCTTTCATCGCACGGAACGCATCGTTGATATCGCTCAGCCGTCCGCGCCGGCTGATCATCCCGTCCAGGTCGAGCCGGCCCTGGCGATAGAACTCGAGGTAGTTCGGAATATCGGTGCGGAACTGGTTCGACCCCATGCGGGACGTCTGCACCTTGCACTCGGGCCGGATGGCGAGCCACGGGAACTCGATCAGCGCGTCAGGCGGCAGCACGCCTACGATGGTGGCCGTCCCGCGCACGGCGAGGCTTTCGATCGCCTGGCGACACAGTTTCGCGTTGCCGACCGCTTCGAACGCGTGGTCAACGCCAAGGCCGCCGGTCATGGCACGGATTGCCTTCACCGGATCGCCCTCGGTCGACTTGACCGTATGCGTCGCGCCGACGCCCTTGGCCATCTCCAGCTTGGAATCGAACTGGTCCACCGCGATGATCTGCCGCGCGCCGCCGATGCGCGCGCCCTGCACGATCGACAAGCCGACGCCGCCCACGCCGAATACGGCCACGGTCTGGCCGGCGCGCATGCCGGAGGACCGCAACGCGGCGCCCACGCCGGTCAGCACGCCGCATCCCACCAGCGCGGCCCGGTCGAAAGGTATGTCGGGATCGATCCGCACCACGGAATTCTCGTGCAGCAGCATCTTCTCGGCGTAGCTGCCGATACCGCCGAACGTGCGCACCAGGCCGCCATCCTGCGACAGCCGCGGCGTGCCGGTCTCCGGACGCGTGACGATCCCGCCGGTGCAGACGTTGGGATGGCCGCTCAGACATTGCGGACAGGTGCCGCAGAAGCCGGACAGGCAGGCAACCACATGGTCGCCGACCTGCACCGCGCTGACATCGTCGCCCACCGCCTCGACCACACCGGCGCCCTCGTGCCCCAGGACGAAGGGCCGGTCCACGGGATAGCGGCCCAACCCGTCCACCACGTGCAGGTCGCTATGGCAAACGCCCGTCGCGACGGTGCGTACGACGATCTCGCGCCCGCGCGGCCTGTCCATCTCGACCGTTTCTATCGTCAGCGGTTCGTGCACTTTGCGAAATACCGCGGCCTTGAACTTCATGTTGCGTTCTCCTTCCGGTGATTTCTGCCCAAGCCGCCGGGCTAGCCGCGGATCGCCTTCATCGCATCGCGAAAACCGTTGGCAAGGATCTCGACTTCGCTCTTGTAAACCAGCAGCAACACGCCGGCTTCCTTCCACTGCTGCGCCTGTTCCTGGCTGCCGACCAGCATGGCGCAGGTCTTACCGTGCTTCTTCGCGGCGGCAAGAATCAGGTCGCGTCGTTCATCGAGAACCTTGTTCATTTCCGGCTTGCCGAAGACGCCGAGGTTTTGCGCCAGATCGGTCGGACCGAGGGTCAGCGCATCGATGCCGTCAGTGGCGGCGATCGCGTCGAGATCGTTGAACGCTTCGTCGGTTTCGAACATGACCGTAACGTGCACCTGGTCGTTGGCGAACTTGTTGCGCTCGAGTGCGTGGTTTGAATTCATACTCGCTCGATGGGCTGGTGCCGGACATGCCGCGATTGCCGCGTGGCGCATAGTGCGCCGCGTCCGCGATCTCGCGAGCGTGAGCCAGGTTTTCAACTTGCGGGCAGTGCAGGTTCCACACGCCGCAATCGAGCAGCCGCGTGATCCATTCGCGGTTGGCATGGGGTGGGCGCACGGCGATGGGAAACTCGAGTGCACGTGCGAGGATCGCCATGTCGGCGAGACTTTCGATCGACAGGGCTGAATGTTCCATGTCGATGCGGGCGAAATCCAGGCCGGCGTTCTTCAACAATGTCAGGATCGCCGGATTGCGCACGAGGTTGACCCAGGTGCCGATCTGTAGCTCGCCGCGTTCGACAGCGGCCTTCATGGGATTGATATGCATACGACGGTTCCTTAAAAGTTGGGGCACAGGTTACAGAGGAAAACGGGTGAGGAAAGGAGGTTTCGGAGGAAAACCCTGGTTTTCCTCTGAATCGTTCACCGGCCTCAAGGGCTGCCGAATGGCAGCCCGAGCGAAGGCGAGCGCCGCCCCACTCACCGTTCGGGCTTGAGCCCGGCCTCCTTGATGACCTTTGCCCAGCGGGCTGTTTCGTTGCGCATGTGGGCCGTCAACTCGGCGGGCGTGGTCGGAGCGGGGTCCTGTCCCAGCTCGACGATCTTCTGCGCGAATTGCGGATCGGCGAACATTTTTTTCACCTCCGCGTTGAGCCGCGCGACGATTGGCGCCGGCAGGCCGGCAGGCCCGGCCAGGGCGTACCAGGTACCGACCTGGAAGCCGGGCAGGGTCTCTGCAATCGTGGGCACATCCGGCAACGCGGGCGAGCGCTTGGTGCCGCCGTGGCCGATGGCGCGCACCTTGCCGCTCTTTATGAGGCCGATCACCGCAGGGATGCTGTTGAACATGAACTGCGCATGACCGCCCAGCACGTCGGTAATGGCGGGCGACGTGCCCTTGTAGGGCACATGGACGATATTCACCTTGCCCATCGTCTTCAGCATCTCGCAGCCCATGTGGTTCGATCCGCCGAACCCCGGCGAGGCGCAATTGAGTTGTCCCGGCTTCGCGCGCGCCAGATCCAGTAATTCGCTCACGGTCGTCGCGGGGATGGCCATGGTCGCGAACAGCAGTTGCGGGCTGTCGACGAGCAACGAGATCGGCGTGAAGTCCTTGTAAGGGTCGTACGGCACCCTGGTCAGCAGTGGGTTCAGCACGAGCGCGGCCGAAGTGGTGACGATGAGTGTGTAGCCGTCCGGCATCGCCTTCGACGTGATTTCCATGCCGATCTGGCCGGTCGCGCCGGGGCGATTGTCAACCACGGTCTGCTGGCCCAGGCTTTCGGCCAGTCGCTGGGCGACCAGTCGCGCCACGATGTCCTGGGCAGCTCCCGCGGTGTTGCCCACGATGACGCGGATCGGCCGCGATGGATAGTTCTTCAGGTCTTCCCGTCGTCTGGGCGAACGCGGCGCCCGCCACGAGCGCGGTCGCAACCGATCCGATTGCCAATAGGCGATTAACTACAGCGCGCGGAAACATGCTGATGTCCCTCCTCCAGGTGGTCTGTCTCTGGGTCAGATCATTTCCACTTCCAGCCGATACACTAAGACCTTAGGCCGCTCGACGCCAACACGGTTTGCAAGGGGAGCGCAATTGATGGCGACCTGGGTTTGGACCGAACTCACGATTATCATCATTTGAGCAGGAATCGCCGTACGAACTCTGCCGTGGCGTAGAACTGAAAGTCGACGTTGGGCTTCTTCACGAAGCCGTGCCCTTCGTCCTTCGCCATGAGGAACCACACCGGCGTGCCCTGCCGCTTGAGGCTCGCGACGATCTGCTCGGACTCGGTATGGGGCACGCGCGGGTCGTTCAGTCCCTGCACGACGAAGAGCGGCTTGGTGATCCGCGCCACGTGGTTGAGCGGCGAGATCGACTCGAGGAAGGCACGCATCGCCGGATCGCGCTCGTCGCCGTATTCCGCCCGGCGCAGATCGCGGCGGTAGCTTTCGGTGCGCTCGAGAAAGGTCACGAAGTTGGAGATTCCGACCACGCTCACTGCGCCGGCGACGCGGTCGGCGAAATGCACCGCGCAGGCGAGCGTCATGTAGCCGCCGTAGCTGCCGCCGGTGATCGCCACGCGGGAGGCGTCGAGATCGGGCTGCTGCGCGATCCAGTCGAGAAGCGCGCCGATGTCCTTCACCGACTCCTCGCGCTTCATGCCGTTGTCGAGCTTGAGGAAGGTCTTGCCGAAACCCGCCGAGCCGCGGACATTGGGAAAGATCATCGCCACGCCCAGCTCGTTGATGAAATAGTTGTAGCGCCCAAGGAAGCCGGGCCGGAACTGCGCCTCGGGCCCGCCGTGGATGTTGATGATGACGGGGCGCTTGCCGGTGAACCGGGCCGGCGGCGGGTAGTGAAAGCCCGTGATCTCGCGGCCGTCGAAACTGTTCCACCTGATCAACCGCGGCTCAACGAACGCACCGGCGTCCATGCCGGGAATGGTGCCGTCGGTCCAGCGGGTGAGCCTGGCAGTCGTCACGTCGTAGGAGTACACGTCGCCCGCCGAGCGCGCAGAGCTCATGTGGAAGGCGACCTCGGTTGACGCGCGCCTCCAGCGCAGACCGCCGATCACGCCCGGCGGGAGCGCCGCACGCGGCAGCTCCCTCGAGTTGGCAAGATCCACGAAGCCCAGAGCACTCGCACCGTGCTCGTTGGTGAGGAAAGCGATACGGCTGCCGTCGGTCGACAGCGCGAAGGCGTCGATGTCGCGGTCGAGGCCGGGGACGAGGACGCGTTCCTTCCCGCCTGCAGCCGGCATCATCACCAGCCGCCGGTACTCGCTTCCGCGATCGCTTATGGCGAAGATCGACTTGCCGTCCAGAGAGAAGCGCGGCGAGTCGTACGCGACGGGTTCGCCGTCGCTCGCAGGTGTGACCCGACGCCGCTGTCCCGTCGCGAGATCCATCACCCAGATATGGCTCTCGTTGACGGAGATGAACTCGATGAACGCGATCCTGTCTCCGTCCTCCGAGAACGCGAAACTCTCCCAGCCTCCGCCTTCCAGGCTGGCGAGTACGCGGTCGGCTCCGGGCTCGAGCGGATCCATGACGTGAACGGTTGTGCGCGCCGTGCGACCGGGATTGTTGCGATCGATCGGCTGCGTCGAATAGACGATACGGTCGCCCGCGCGATTCCAGGCGATCCCTGCCACCCGCACGTCCCCGGGGGTGAGGACCGTTACCGCCTGCGTCGCGATATCCTGCCGATAGATCCGGAACACCTCGTTGCCGCCCTCGCCGCGCGCAAAGACGAAATAGTCTCCTTGAGTCGGCTGATACGCCGCGTAGCCGACGGCGTCGGGAAAATCCGTGAGCGGCCGCGGCGCGGTCCCAGGCACGGCCACCGCGTGCGCCTGGGTCGTGGCATCGAGCCGACGTCGCACCAGGATCTCGCGGCGCTGTGGATGCCACGACAGCATACCGCTCGGGCGAAATTCTCCGTATGGGCCAAGCGTCGCCGCCAGCGAAGCCGGAATCGGGGGAATGCCGTCCGCGATCAGCGCGGGCGGCGGCGCGACGAACGTTTCCTGGGCGAGGGCGCCCTGGAAAACAACCAGACTTGCAGCAATCAGGAGGACAGCGCGAATTGTCATGCCGCTTGCTCGAGTGTCGAGCCGGCATCCTCGGCCGGCTCAGAGCGATGCCGCCAACGTCGGCGGCGAAGGAGGCAACGTAAGGCTCCTAATTCGATTGGCATGCGTGATGCATTTCTGGCTCAGACCATTGGTGCGCCACTTGTGGCAGTCACGCTGCGTGATTTATCCCGAGCAGCCGCGCCGGGTTGTCGCAGAGGATCGCCGAGCGCTCCTCGTACGTCAGAGCGGGAATAGATTCGACGAAGTCGACCGGCTGTTGAATCGCCATGCCCTGCGGGAAATCAGTGCCGGCGACGATGCGATCGACGCCGACGAGATCGATCAGGTATCGCAACATTACTGCATCGTGCGTGATCAGATCGTAATGGAAGCGGCGCAAGTATTCGCGCACCGGCTTGTCTTTCATGTGCTTCAGTTCGGGACTCAGACGGACTCCTGCTTCGAGCCGCCCGATCAGAAACGGGAAGGTTCCGCCGGCATGAGGCAGGAACACCTCGAGCTTCGGAAACGCATCGAGGACGCCTCCGCAAACGAGGCTCATGGCTGCGTAACCGGCTTCCTGCGGATTGCCGATGGTGTTGAGCATGAAGTAATCCTTCATGCGCTCGGCGCCCGTCGGATAGAGGTTGGTCAGAAAGAGCGGAAGGCCGAGCGCTTCTGCACGCTCGTATACCGGCCAGAACTCTTTCTCGTGAAGGTTCTTGCCGTTGATGTGCTCGGCGATGAACACGGCGCGCATGCACGGGTGCTTCGCCATGCGCTCCAGCTCCTCGCAGGAGAGCTTCACATCCTGCATGGGCAGGACGATCGTGCCGTAGAAGCGTTCCGGATACTTGCGATGAGCTTCGACGCACGCGTCGTTGTGAGCCGCTGCGAGCTCCAGACCAAAGCCTGGCGGCGCCCAGTACATCAGCGGATTGGTCATCGACAGCGCGTACGTATCGCATTTGCGATTTCGCATGTCCGAGATGATGTCTTCCAGATTCGTCATCTTCCGGCGCATCGTCGATTTCTGCGTGCAGCCAGGTACCGAGAGAACAACCGGGTTGCCGTTCTGGTCCTCGCCCATGACGGCGCCGTTGGCCGGGCCTCGTTTGATCATCAGGTCGACGAACTCGCGCGGATACCAGTGGACGTGCGCGTCGATAACGCGGGGGTAGCGGTTCTCCATAGCGTGCTTCCTTTTGTGCGGCAATTGTACGTTGACGCTGAGCTGCATGTGCAGCGATCGAGGCTAGCACGTCGTGACGCGCATTTCGACTGGCCGTGAAACGTCGAGAGGTTGTTTCGGGCTGAAGCTAAGCGACTGAGCGGTGACACGCCCGAATGCCTTCATGTGGACGGCGCCAGTTGTAGTGATGTCGCCAGCGCTCGAGCATCGGCTCGCGTTCAGACGAATGGTTGTAGGAGCATCACACTAGTCGGCTTTGATCCCCTGTTCCTTGAACACCACGCGCCACTTCGCGATCTCTCGCTTCAAGTGAGCCGTCATCTCCTCGGGTGTGCTGGCGATGACCTCCAGGCCGTGCCCCTGCTGCCAGCGCCTGAGAGCATCCGGCGTTTTGAGCGAAGTGCGCACTGTCTCGGAGAGCGTCGCCAGGATCGATGCGGGCGTCTTCACGGGCGCCGCGAGCACGTGCCAGGTCGTGAATTCATAACCGGGCAGGCTTTCCGCGATGGTCGGAAGCTGCGGCGCGTCCGCGCTGCGTGTGGCGCTGGTGACAGCGAGGCCCCTGAGCCTCTTCGCCTGCATGTGAGGGAGCGCCTGGGGCACGCCGTTACTGAAGCGCAGTTGCGTCTCCCCGCTGAGGGTCGAGATCATCGAGGGACCGCCGCCTTTGAAGTGCACCGGCAGTAGCTTGATCTTCGCCATGTTCTTCAGAAGCTCACCCGCGATGTGCGGATTGGATGCCGGCCCTGCGGTCGCGTATGTAAGGGCATCCGGCTTCGATCGGGCGAGCGCGATGAGATCCTTGACCGAATTCACCGGCACCGACGGGTGCGACATCAGAACGGCCGCCACTGAACAGAGGAGCGTGATCGGCGCGAAGTCGTTGATCGGGTCGTACGGCATCTTGTCGTACACGAACTGGTTCGTCACGAAAGGCAGCGTGTTGACGAGCAAGGTGTAGCCGTCTGGCGCGGCATTCTTCGCGAGCTCGGTGCCGATGTTGCCCGACGCCCCGCCCCGGTTGTCGACGACGATCTGCTGTCCAAGCGGCTTGCCGAGGTCGGTCTCCAGCAGCCGTGCGACGAGATCGACGCTCCCGCCGGCCGAGAACGGCGCGATGATACGCACCGGCTTCGTGGGATATTCGGCGGCGAAGGCCCGCGCTGCAGCGACTGCAAGAAACACCAGTGCGACGCGTCGTCTCATCAATGTCACCCCCGACTATTGGCTGCGAATGCCCGTGTCCCTGATCAGCTTGCCCAGCTTCTCCATGTCCGACTTGATCTTGCCGGCGAATTCCGCCGGCGAGCTGCCCACCGTTTCGACTCCGGTGCTCGCGAACTGCTTCTTGACGTCGGGTGAACCGAGAACGCGTACGATTTCCTGATTGAGGCGCGTGATGATCGCCTCTGCCGTCCGAGCCGGCGCGAACACGCCGGTTTGCACGGCGCATTCGTAGCCCGGCAGTCCCGACGCAGCGATCGTAGGCAATCCCGGAACAAGCACTGAGGGTTGTGCGCTGGTAACTGCCAGTGCCTTCAGTTTGCCGGACCGCAGATGCGGCGCCGCGCTGCCCGCTCCGGCGAAGAAGAGCTGCACCTCCCCGGACATCAAGGCATTCATCGTTGCTCCGGAACCCTTGTAAGAGATGCGCACGATATCGATAACGGCCATTGTCCTGAACAGCTCGGCGCCGATATGGCCCGCGGACCCAGCGGAGCCCATCCCGTAATTGAGCTCTCCCGGCCGCGCTTTGGCCAGTGCGATCAGGTCCCGCACGGACTTCACCGGCAGCGACGGGTGCACCACCAGTATGTTCGGCGAGCTCAGAGCGAGCGTGATCGGCACGAAATCCCTGACCGGATCGTAAGGCACGCTTTGCATGAGCGGCAGGGTCCAGAACGAGCTGCTGAACAGGAGCAGCGTATGACCGTCGGGCGGCGCCCTCGCCACGAGTTCCGCCGCGATGACCCCGTTCGCGCCGCCGCGGTTCTCAACGATGACCGGCTGGCCGAAGCGGGCGGTCAGCCCTTGTGCGATCATCCTCGCCGCGAAATCGGCGCCAGCGCCGGGCTCCGAAGTGACGATGCGAACGACTTTGGTCGGATACGCCTGACCGAACGCGTTCATCGCACCGAATATCGACACGGCAGCGCAGCTTAGAGCCCATAACATAATGACGCGAGTGCGCGGCATTATGTCAGGGAGTCTCAACCCGGTAATTCGAGGAGGCGTGATGACACACCCCATCCAGCACATTGGCAACACGATCCTGTTGGTGATGATGGACGTCGAGGAGGGACATGAGGCGGAGTTCGACCGCTGGTACAACGAAGAGCATCTTCCCGAGAGGATGGAGATACCCGGCTACGTCAGTGCCCGCCGGTTCAAGTTGGTGGAGGGAAACGGCGTGCTCAAATATCTGTGCATCTGGGAGATGGAGGACGCGAGCCCGCTGGAAAGCGAGATGTACAAGTCGCAGCGGGCACGCCCCAGCTGGATTCGCGCGGAGGCCAGCCAGTACATCACGCAGCGAGCCAGGGGCCTGTACAAGCAGGTCTACCCGTTGGAAGGCGCCTTCGAGGACCATTCCGGTTCCTATCCCGAGCCGGTGGCCACCCGACCAACTTGAGATATCGCTATCTAGCTGGCCTGCGTTCAGTTTCCGGGCCACCGCATTGTGCGAATCCGCAGCCGAACCGCGGTTCTTTCATACTGAGATGATCGCGTAGCGCGTACGGCAATGGCATATCCGGCTCGGCCTCGATGGTGTGAACCTTGCCGTTGCCGTTCAGCTCCATGCGATTTGCCACGCTTTCCTCCTGTTGGCGGCGAGTTCGTAGTATGAGGGAGTCCGGCCCTGCCGTGCAGCCTCGCGTACCGCGGCACCAAAGTGCTTTACGTCCTGCGCCGCAGAAGCCGATCCAACTGATCCGCGAATCTCTTGCGGTCCGCCTGGTCGAGCGCGGCCGGGCCACCGGTCTGCACACCGCTTGCACGCAGCCCGTCCATGAAGTTGCGCATCTGCAGCTTCTCGCGAATGTTGTCCGCCGTGTAGAGTTCACCGCGCGGATCGAGTCCATGCGCGCCGCGTTCGATCACGTCGGCGGCAAGCGGAATGTCGGCAGTGACGACCAGATCACCCGGCTGCACGCGCTGGGCGATCTCGTTATCGGCGACATCGAAGCCGCGCGCCACTTGCAGGGTGCGGATGAAGCGGGACGGCGGTATGCGCAGGGGCTTATTCGCGACGAGGGTCAGCGGAATCTGCAATCGCTCCGCCGCGCGATACAGGATGTCTTTGATGACCGCGGGACACGCGTCGGCGTCAACCCAGATGTGCACGTGTGCGAATGAAGCCCTACTCAGCGCGCCGGGCGATTACGCGCATCATCGTACGGTAGCTGCTCGGCATCACCCCTCTCTGAATAGCACACCGGTATAACGAAGCCGACCATCGTCGAAGCGCAATCGATTCCTCTGCCATCAGCTCGCTGGGCTGCGGGAATTGCAGCGCAACTCGCCAAGGTGTAGCTCTATTTCTTCTCCAGGAGTAGCGCTGTTTCCTTGCGCAATATTGGAACCAGGCGTTTCGCTGCCTGCGCCAGGAGCCAAGGCAACGACACTTCGATGCGCAGCGCGTCGTCCAGCACTTCAATGGTTGCCGCCGCAGTCTGGCCGAGCGCGCGCATGCGAAAGCGCACTGTATCTTCCTGCCAGGTCTCCTGGTCCACCGTAATCATCGCTCCGAGGTGGCCGTCGGTGCGCGCGAAGCCCTCTTTGAGACGGCGGACAGCCTCCGTCTTCCCGAGGCGATGGCCGATGACGGCTGTGACGGTATCGCTCACGGAAATCCTAACTGAACGGCGTGCGCGTGCATGCCCGCTATTATGACCGAACGGCGATAGGGGCACCGCCGGTCAGGACGTGCCGGTTGCTATCGCTCATAAACGGCGGCGAGGATTCCATCGAGCACAGCAGCGGCGTGTTAGCATGCGCGGCGCCGTCGCCCAAACGCTCAGTTCAACCAGGGGGAATTTCATGAATCTGCAGAGAATCGCCGTCGTATCCACGCTGGTGTTCGGAAGCATAGTCCTGAGCACAGCCGTTCAGGCGCAGGGGGAGTCGGGAGCAAAGACTCTTACCAGCAGTGAGATCAAGTATGGTCAGAGCCCCACGTTGCCCAAGGGAGCCAAATCCGTCGTCCTCATGGGGGATCCGAAGCAGGGTGCGTACGTCAATCGAGTTCAATTGGCTGCGAACGTGAAAATCATGCCCCATAGCCACCCGACGGAAAACCTCGTGACGGTTCTGTCCGGAACGGTACTCTACGCGGAGGGCGACAAATTCGATCCCGCCAAACTCAAGGCTTACCCGGCAGGCAGCTTTATTGTCGAGAAACCAAATCTGCCGCACTACATGACCGCTAAGGGGCCCGCTGTATTCCAGGTTTCGGTCCCAGGGAAGTCCGGCTTCGACTACGTTGATCCCAAGGACGATCCGAGAAAGAAGTAGCCTCGTGTTCTACTTCAGGTATTCGCTCTGCCATTTCTCGAACGCGTCGATGCGGATGACCTGACGGGCGAGCGCGGGATCGGCCTGCTTTCCTTTCAGCTCGGCGGCATCGCCGCCGTCCTTGAGGAATTTGAGCGTGTCATGGATCGCTTTCACGGCGACGAGGTAGGTGGGATTGCCGAGCATGATGATCCTGACGTTGTTCTCCGAGCAGAAGCGCGCGTCGTTCGCGACACCGGGCGGAGGCGCAAGAATCGTGATGGGCATATTCGGAGCCGCTTCATGCGTGGCGCCGATGTCGGCTTTGCTCTGCACACCGGTCAGCATGAAAGCCTCGGCGCCGGTCGCCGCATAGGCCTTGATGCGCTCGACCGCGTGCTCGCGATCGACACGCCACGTCGCGGTGCGCGCGATGATCACGGTCGTGGGATCGGTGCGGGCGGCCACGGCGGCCTCGAGCTTGCCGACCTGAGTTGAAACGGGGTTCAGGCCGGGATCCTCGACGCCGAACTGCTTCGGGACCACGTTGTCCTCGATCTCGATGCCCGAGACGCCGGCCGCCTCCAATTCGCGCACACAGCGCCAGACATTCAGCGCATTGCCGAAGCCGTCCTCGGCGTCGATCATGATCGGAATGTCCGTGTTCCGGGCTATCCGCCGGACATGATCCTGCACATCGGGTAGCGTGGAGATGACGAGGTCGGGCGCGGCGAGATTGGATGCCTTGCCGACCGATCCGGATAGCACCAGGAGCTCGTATCCGGCGATCTGGGCGATGCGCGCCGACAACGGATCGAAAATGTTCGCCGCGAGAGTGACGCTCGGTCTTCCGAGCAGCGCCCGGTACATTTCGTTTTTTCTGGACATGTCGTGGCCTCCTTTTGCTTCGTCGCGAACCCTAGCGGAGACCTGCAGCCCGGGCCAACTCGTCGATCTCGGTTAGGCCCAACGCCAGCAGGCCGGTCGTGAAGCGCTCCACTTCGGCATCGCTCGGCATCAGATACGGCTTGCGCAGCCCGCCCTCGCCGCCGGGTAGCTTGAACACCTTCAGCGCCATCTTCTGCCAGCGTGCGCCACGCCACTGCTCCACGAAACGGGTGAAGCGGTGCAGGTCCGCGTAGATCTGGTTGGCCGCTGCGAGGTCGCCACCCTCGTAGGCATCGACGTAGTGCCGGCAGGTCTTTGGAATGAAGTTGACCTGGTTGACGGAGAGGCCGGTCGCGCCCAGACCGAGTGTGTGGAGCGACCCGGACAAGGGCACATTCATGCCGACGTCACGGGTCAGCGCATCCTTGAGATCGATGAAGTAAGCATCTCCGTCGAGACCGTTGAGTGTCACTGACTCGACCTGCGGATGTCGATTGCAGAAGTCGGCCATCAACCGCGCTTTTATCGGATAGCCCTGGACGGGATTCGGCGCCAGCGTCACCGGGTGCTTGATGGCCGTAAGCACCTCGTCGAAATAAGCGGTCAGCTCACCATCGGTCGGCCGATAGCCGTGCATCGAAGCCGGGCCGTAGAGGTTGACGATGTCGACGCCAGCTTCGATTGCCAGCCGCGAGTAGTTGATAGCCTCCTGTGCCGAGCGCACCTCCGGCATGTTGGCGTACACGGGGACCTTGCCCCGGCACACCTCGACGCCGATCTGGTAGACCCTGCGAACCTCATCCCAGGAGAGCGAGTTGGCCTCGCCCGAGCCACCGCTGGCGAGGAAGGGGCCGACCTTGAATTCGACGAAGCGTTGCAGCGACGCGCGATAGGCGTCTTCATCGAGCGCCTTGGTCGTGGTGAACAGAGTGCAGTTGCGAGCGAGTAAGCTGACCTTCGACATCTTCGTCTCCTCCGCGGACGCAGTCGCGCCGCTCCATCACTTCGTGTTTTCGAGAGACAGTGAACCTGCGGGAAGGATACTCCCGTATAGGAATCAGTCGATTTTCGCGCCGGATACCTTCACGGCTTTCTCCCACAGCGTAATCTCGGTGCGGATGAAGTTCGCGAGTCCCTCGGGGGTTGAAGTTTCCGGGACCGCGCCCTCATCGAGCAATCGCTTGCGAATCTCGGGTGTTTCGAGCGTGGCAACGACGCCGCCTCTCAGTTTCTCGACGATCGCACTGGGTGTTCGGGCTGGCGCGAGTAGACAGTACCAGGTTGCGACATCGAATCCTCGCAAGCCCGACTCGCTGATCGTCGGCGTATCGGGCAGGACCGGCGAGCGCTGGGCCGTCGACACCGCGATAGCGCGCAGGCGGCGGTCCTTTACATAGGTGAGCACGGCAGTCGGGGCGGACACGAAGAGATCGATCTGCCCGCCGAGCAGTGCAACGACAGGCGCCGAGCCCCCTTTGAAAGGCACATGAAGCAGATCGATGCCGGCTGCGGCTTTCAGCAACTCCGCGACGAGATGGTTGGGTGTGCCGCTTCCGCCCGTCCCGTACGTGAGCTTGCCGGGGTTTTTCCTGGCAAGCGCTATCAATTGCGCAAGGTTCTGTGCCGGGACCGATGGATGCGCGGTGAGCAATTGTGCTGTTTTTGCGAGCAGGGATACCGGGGAGAAATCGAGAACTGCGTCATAGGGCAGCGTCGAGCCATAGAGACTTGCATTGATCACGAACGTCGTGCCTGCAAAGAGCAATGTGTATCCATCGGCGGGCGATTTGGCGACAACGCCAGCGCCGATGTTGCCTGCTGCGCCGGCCCGGTTGTCGATAACGACTTGCTGCCCAAGCTTGTCGCTCAAGGCGTGTCCGAGTATGCGAGCGACAGTGTCGTAGGAACCGCCGGCGGCGACTGGCACGACAAGCCGCACCGGTCGAATGGGGTACTGCTGGGAAAGTGCAGTGGAAGCGAGTGCTGAACAGGTCAACACTGCGAGCATGCGAAGGAACGTGATGTGCACGGCTGCCTCCGTATATAGGGAACCGCTTTCCGTCGGGTGTGAAAGCCGACTGAACGAGGCGCTGTATCTGGGTCATTCCTGCGTCAACACATTCTTGCGAAAAGCCTCACGCTCGCAGAGCCTCTCGAACCATGCCCTGATGTGCGGCAGACCGTCATGCGCCAGTGGCAGGCGGTACCAGCGGTTCAGGATGTAGCAGTACGGAAAATCCGCCATCGTCAGCCGTTCGCCGCCGATATAGGGCCGCGTGGCCATATGCGAGTCGAGGATCGTCCACGCGGCCATCATCGCCTCGAGCTTCGGCGCGACCACATCGGTTGCCGCGCCTGCTTCCGCGGTCACGTCGCGCGCATCGATCAGCGCATGAAAATGCGGCCGCAGTGTGGTCTGCTGCCAGTCCATCCAGCGCTCCATGTCCGCGCGGCGTTTCAGGTCGGTCGGATACCAGGTGCCCATGCCGTGCTTCGCACACAAGTAGCGCACGATGGCATTGCTCTCCCAAAGCGCAAAACCGTCATCGACAATGGTGGGCACTCGCGCATTCGGGTTCAATGCCAGGTAGTCGGGGTCGCGGGTGCGACCGTAGCTGCGGCCGGCGTCCTCGCGCTCGTAGGAGATCGCGAGCTCGTCGCAGCACCACAGCACCTTCTGAGTATTTCCGGAACTCCGCCGACCGAGAATCTTCAGCATCGTGCGCTCCTTGCATTGGTGAAGGCGTCCGGTCTGCGGCCGGATTGAGATAGGGCGAAAAACGAACTCACCACAAAGAACCAGGCACCGACGACGCGCTCTTTCGCTAAGAGCGCAATTCAATCAAGCCGCACACCGGCGCGCTGGGCCACGGCTTTCCATCTCGTAATCTCGTCGGCGACGTGTTTCGCCGTGGCTTCAGGCGAGAGCGCTCTCGGTTCGACGGTGTCGTTCGCGAGACGATCGGCGATTTCCGGCGTGTTCACCAACGCGTTGACCTCCGTGTTCCATCGGGCAACCAGCGTTGCCGGCATTCGCGCCGGTCCCATCACCGTGTACCACGAAGTGGTTTCGAATCCAGGCAACGTCTCGGCAATAGCGGGCACGTCGGGCAACGCCCTGGCTCGCTGCGGCGTCCCCACGCCCAGCAACCGCAATCGCCCGGCGTTGATGTGCGCCCTTACCACGAGCATGCTGATGAATGTCATCTCGATCTGGCCGCTCAACGTGTCGATCAGCGCCGGACCCGAGCCTTTATACGGGATGTGAAGGAGGTTGATGCCGGCGCTCACCTTGAACAATTCGCCGGCGAGGTGCGGGCCGGCGCCAGGTACCGGACGAGCCGAACTTCAAACGTCCGGGCTGTGCCTTGGCCAATGCAACGAGCTCGCCAATCGACTGTGCCGCCACCGCGGGATGCACCACGAGCACCAGGGGCGCGACGCCCACGAGGCTGATTGGCGTCACATCCTTGATCGGGTCGAACGCCATCCTGGTCACCGCGGCATTCGTGGCGTAGGAGCTCGACGCGATCATCAAGGTATAACCGTCCGGTGCCGCCCGCACCACGATCTCGAATCCGATATTGCCGCCCGCCCCGCTGCGATTGTCGACCACCACTGTCTGGCCGAGACGCTCCGAGAGCTTGGGTGCGAGCATTCGGGCGATGAAATCGCTGGCGCCTCCAGGCGCGAACGGCGCAACCATGCGTATCGCCCGATTGGGATACGAGGTCTGTCCCCACGCCGGAAATGCCATGAGCGCGATGGCAGCAACCGTCAGGACCGTGCGAGTCCGCTGGATCATGATCACTCCGTGCGCAAGCCCGAGGCTTTCACCACCTTCTCCCAGATGGCGATCTCGTCGCGGATGAAGCGGGCGAATTCCTTGGAGGAATTGCCCACGACTTCACCACCCTCCGCCGCCAGTCTCGCGCGCAACTCCGGCGCGTTGACCGCAGCTACGATATCCGCATTGAGCCTGGGAATGACAGATGGGGGTACGCCGGCGGGCACGAAGACGCCATTCCACGCGCTTACATCGAAACCCGGAACGCCTGACTCCGCGATGGTCGGGAGATCCGGTACCGAGGAAACGCGACGCGCACTCGTGACTGCGAGACTGCGCAGCCTGCCGGAATTCAAATGGGGCGCCACCATCAGGGTGGAACCCAGCGCGACCTGAATCTGTCCGCCCGCGACATCGGTGATGACGAGCGGCGCCCCGCGGTAGGCTACGTGCACCATGTTGATCCCGGTGCGCAACTTCAGGAGCTCGAGCGCAAGCTGGTTCTGCGTACCCGCGGCACCGTAGTTGAGTGCACCGGGCGTCGCCTTCGCGTGAGCGACCAACTCCTGCAGCGTGCGCACCGGTACCGAGGGATGGACCACCAGCACGTAAGGAATGGATGACGTCAGCGTGATGGGCGTCAAATCCTTGATCGAGTCAAAGGGCAGCTTGCTATGCAGACTCGGATTGACGGTGAAACTCGCCGATACCATCAGCACGGTGTAGCCGTCGGGCGGCGCCTTGGCTACCAGGTCGGTCGCGATCACCATGCCGGCGCCGGGTCGGGGATCGACCACAACGGGCTGGCCCCACGCATCGGAAAGTCCCTTCGCAACTGCACGCGCCACCAGGTCTCCTGTACCGCCTGGCACGAACGCGGTCACCATACGCACCACACGCGACGGATACGGGCCGCCCGCCGGACTCTGCGCGTTTGACAGGCTGGCAAGACAAACCAGCAGCGACGCAATCAGAGCGGTCCTTTTCATTCTTCCCAATTGCAGTGGTTCGCCTTCGGGGGCGGCGCTCGCGATTTTCCGGGACTTCAATACCGACTCTTGGAGGCGCGCGAACGGTGCCCGAGCTTTACTCGATCCTCATATTCGCAGCCCGCACGACATTCCGATAAAGGCCGATTTCCGATTTGACCATCGCGCCGAATTGATCGGGCGTGGAAATCATGGTGGTGAACCCCAGGCCCTCCAGCTTCTCCTGCATGCTCGGCATCGCGAGCCACGCGCTGATCTCGGCGGACAGCTTGTCGACAATCGTCCGCGAAGTGCCGGCGGGGGCAAAGACGCCGTGCCACGTCTTCACGTCCAGGCCCTTCAGTCCGCCCTCCGCGAAGGTCGGCGTTTGCGGCAGGGCCGTCAGTCGGGTGTCACCGGTCACGGCGAGCGCTTTCAGCTTGCCGCTCTGGACGTGTCCGACGATGTTGACCGCAACCGAAAAGAACATCTGCACGTGTCCGCCGAGGAGATCGATCGTGGCTGGGCCGCCCCCTTTGTACGGGATGTGCCGAATCTTTACGCCCGCCAGCATGTTGAACACTTCTCCGGCCATATGGGATGTCCCTCCGGAGCTGGACGATGCGAAGGTGAGTTGATCCGGATTCGCTTTGGCAAGCGCGATCAACTCCTGCACGGTGTCGGCGGTCACACTGGGATGCAGCACGAGTACGTGCGGCTGGATTCCGAGGGTCGCAACCGGCGCGAAATCGGCGACCGGATCGTACGGCGTCTTCATCACATTGGACAGAATGGAATGCGCGGTGGTGGTGAGCAGAAGCGTGTACCCGTCGGGCGGAGACTTCGCGACGATCGAAGTACCGATCGTGGTGTTACCGCCGCCACGGTTGTCGACGATCACGTTCTGCTGCCAGCGCGAGGTGAAGTGCTCGCCCAGGAGACGGCCCGTGATTGTCGTGCTCCCGCCTGGCGCGTACGGCGTGACGATCCGGATCGGTCGATTCGGATAAGCCGGGTCGGCGGCTGCGAGAGCGACGGCGGCGAGCATTGCGATCATCGCCCCGGCCAACATTTGCAAAGCTATTGTCGTCGCTGACATCGCTTGCCGCCTCGAGTGTCCGACTGCACCGCCGATAGACCCCGGAGGGGAGGGACTTGGTATCGATGCAGACCGGTTCATCATAGCATCGCTCGTTACCGCGCAGCGCGACACCAATGCCGAGCGTGCCAGCGTGAGCTTCAGCGCGTTGGGAATGCGCCTCCACGGCTTCGGCCTGCATGCCGCGGTGCGCTGTGGGCGCGCATCAGCGCAAGGAGCTCGAACGGCTTGCCTTGCTTCAGCGGTTGCAATAGATTGCATCGCAGTTTGATCGCTGATCCCACTCACGGTCTGCCCCGATGAAAGCCATCCAGATCACCGAAACGGGCGGCCCCGACGTTCTCAAATACGTCGACCTGCCCACGCCCAAACCTGGCCCCAACGAGGTGCTGGTCAAGGCCCACTCGATCGGCGTGTGCATGCCGGAAATCTACGTGCGCAAAGGCGTTTATGCGTGGATGCCCAAACTGCCCGCCATACCCGGCATCGAGATGAGCGGCACCGTGGTGGAAACCGGCCGCAATTGCACCAAACTCAAGGTGGGGCAAAACGTGTTTGTCTGCGCGCGCGAATTTGCGGAGCGCGCCAACTGTTACGCCGAGTATCTGGCCGGGCCGGAGGATCGCATTTACCCCGTGCCGGAAGTACCGGGGGGCGTCGATCTCGAACAAGTGGCAGGCCTTGCCAATTATCAGGTGGCGTGGCATTTGCTCAATTCCGCGACCAAGGGGTTTCAGTACGACTCGGTGTTGGTCGTTGCCGCGGCAGGCGGCGTGGGTGCCGCGCTGGTGCAATTGGCCAAGGCTTACGGCAAGCGCGTGATCGGCGTGGTGAGTTCGCCGGAACGCGGCGCGTTCGCGCGCGCGCAAGGCGCGGATGACATCATCGACCGCAAGCAGGGCGATGTCGCCGAGCAAACGCTGAAACTCACCAACGGCCGCGGCGTCGATCTGATACTCGATTGCGTCGGCGGCCCGCACATGATCAAGCTGTTCGATGCGCTGGAACGCTTCGGCCTGCTGATGCTGTATGGCCGCATCGAAGGCTCGCCTGCGGGCAATCTCTACGAAGCGATCCAGAAAAAACCCTGGCGCAGCGGCGCGTTTCGCTACTTCACCATCCACACGCTCGATAACTGGCCTGAGCTGCGCGCGAAGTGCACGCATGATTTGCTGCGCATGCTGAGCGAAGGGAAATTCAAAGTGCCGATCTACGACCGCATCCCGCTCGCCGAAGCGGCGCGCGCACATCGGGTGTTCGAATCGGGTGTGGTGATGGGCAAGTTGTTGATGAAGCCGTGACCTGCCATCCAATCCACCCCCGCCACTGCGACCAGCTCGATACGTTTGGTTTACTCCGCCACCGGCCTGTACGTCCGTAGCTTTCATAGCTCGGCACGGTGTCGCCGACTACCGCCACATCAGGCAGATGCGGCGCGCGTTTTCGTGCGCTGGCGGAAGCGAGCAGCCGGCCGCTTTGCACCAACGGCACCGCCACGGGCAGCACCGCAGTGGAGAAATGAACCTCACGCGCCACCACTATTGTGCGCCTTGAGGTTTGCGCACTGCAGATGGATGTAATACCATCAAGATTGTTGGTATTACTTTACGAGTAATCCATGAGCGGTCGGGTCACGAGCAAAGGGCAGGTCACGATTCCCAAACGCGTGCGCGATGCGCTGGGTATCAGTGCCGGTAGTGCCGTCGAGTTCGAATTGCGCCCGGAGGGCGAAGCGGTACTGGTACCGGTGCGTGGCGCAAAGCCGAGGAAGAGCCGGTTCGCCAAGCTGCGAGGAACCGCAACGGTGAAGATGAGTACGCGCGAAATCCTGGCTCTCACGCGGGGCTAGCCGTATCTTGATTCTGGTCGACACCAACGTCATTCTCGACGTGATCGAGGACGACCCGCAGTGGGCGCAGTGGTCACAAGAACAACTCGATCGCGCGGCGCTGAACGACTCTCTTTGCATTAACGCCGTGATCTATGCCGAGTTGTCGATTGCGTATGCCACCATCGAGCAACTGGAGGCGATGCTCGCGCACGCTCGATTCGCGATGGAGCCGATTCCACGAGAGGCACTGTTTCTGGCCGGGAAAGCATTCCTGCGCTATCGGCGCCGTAGAGGCGCGAAAACGGGTGTGCTGCCGGATTTCTTTATCGGTGCACATGCAGCGGTCGCTGGCATCTCGCTGCTTACGCGGGACGCTGTGCGCTACAAAAGTTACTTTCCAAAACTCGCGCTGATTTCACCGGGGTGAACCGCCGCAAATCCCGCGGGTTACCGTGCAGTTCGACTACGCCGCCGCGCGTGCCGGCGTACTTGCCTTCAGCAGTGCCGCCGCTTCCTTCGCCACCCGCGTGCCTTCGAAGAATCGCGGATTCTGCGTTCCCCACAGGCGCACCGCATTGCCGAAGACGAAGTCGGAGAAATCGCTCTCGGTAATGTGGCCGTCCTCGACCAGCTCGTACGCTTCCGGCAGCGGGTCGCGCATGTCGACCACGTCGAAGTGGCCGATGTCGGAGCTGAAGAGCGCGTTGATGCGCGCGCCGAGCGGCATCATCTTGCCGAACGCCACCGCGTTCATCCGGTCGTCGGCCTCGCAGCCGAAGTAGTACGGCGTCGCGAAGAGATCGATCCAGTCCTGCTTCTGGCTGATCTTGCAGAAATGGTAGTCGTCGAGCGGCACACCGCCCGTCAGCGAATCCTCCTCCTTCATGGGCCAGCCGTCGCGCCGGTCGAGCTCGGCGCCGATGTCGGCGTAGCCGTACTTGTCGACCAGCTCGCGCAGGCGCTTCCTGTCGAGCTTGGTCGGATCCATGTTCGCGAGTCCCTTTGCGCCGCGGCGCTCCCAGTGCTCGATCAGGTCGCAGAACAGCTGGCAGCCCCAGCCGACCCCGCCTTCGAGGAAGGCGAAGCGCAGATCGGGAAAGCGCCGCGTCACGCCGCCCAGGAAAAGCGCCTTCGCGACGGCGTGCTGGGCGGCGGCGAAATGGCCGATGTGATTGAACGTGAAGTTGGTCGGACTGTTGCGCTCGCCGTAGCTCCTGCCGCCGGTATGGAACGTCGGCGCGATCCCGAGCTCCCGGCATTTGCGCCACAGCGGGTCGTAGTCGGTACTGGCTGTCGAGCCCGAGCTGGTCGAAGCCCTGTGACAGGCGGGCGACGTCGGGATCGATGCCCTTGGCCTTGTCGAGCAACCGGCGCACGCCGCTGCCGAACATGCAGACCTTGGCGCCGAGCTGCTTCACGACGAACTCGAGCTCCTCGATCGCTTCGTCCGGCGTATGAACCGGGATGACGGCAACCGGCGTCAGGCGGTCTTCGAGTCCCTTGAAGAAATCGAAGGTGACGATGTTGAAGCCGCGGATCACTGCGCGGCGTGTCGCGTCGTCGGCGATGCGTGGGATGCTCAACCCGGCGGTGGGATAGATGACGCCGTAATCCAGACCGAGCTCGTCGAGCCGGTCGTAGAGGAGGCGCGGCATCATCGCGGTCGCGCGGTCGAGCGTGTTGGTCGATTGCCGGCCCCAGAAGCCTTCCATCCCGAGGCCGCGCTGCGCGCGCTCGGCGGGGGTCAGCTTGAGGGAATTGGGGATGCGCCGCTGCGCCTCCAGAAACCCGTCGGCACCGAGATTGCCGACCGCTTTGCGTATTCTCTCGCCGAACACGGGTGTGTACTCCACCCAATGTCCGTCGCCGTCGATGACCGGGTGCTTGAGATGCTTCCGGATTTCTTCGGGTGTGCGATGCGCGCTCATCTGGCTCCTCCAGAAAAAACGTCTATGACCCCAGCCGATGCTGCGCAGAGCCTATGCCGCACGATGGTTGGAGTCAAACCGGGGTCGCTGTGTTACAGCTCCTCCGCCGCGTTCGTGCCGGACGCACCGCAGAAACGCGGTGATGATGCGGCCCACCCCGCGCATGAAGCACGTTTTCCTTCGCGCCCGATGACGGCCGCATTGCGGGCTACTGCACGATGCACATCATGTGAGCTATGCTAGCGAGGAGCCCGCGACCGAGGCACCCGTGGGTCCAACACCAGGGAGAGGACCATGAGCGTTTCCATCCACAACCGCCGCATGCTCGCGGCGCTGGCGGTCTTGTCGGCCGCGGCGTTTTCCACGGTTGGTCATGCGGCGCAGAGCGGTTACGCCATGACCGCCAATCGCGACCGGCTCGTAAACGCCCAGAACGAGCCTCAGAACTGGCTGATGATGAACGGCGACTACGGCTCGATGCGCTATTCGAAGCTCACACAGATCAACCGCGACAACGTGAAGGATCTGCGGCTGGTATGGGCGCTCGCGTTGGGTGGAATGCAGGACGTCGGTGCCAATGGCACGGAGGCCGAGGTGAACCCCCTGATCGACAACGGGTTCATGTACACCACCGACGGCTGGGGCACGCTCTACAAGATCGACGCGCGTAGCGCCAACAAGGGCGAGTTCGCGTGGATCGTCGATCCCGGCGTGCCGCACAAGGGGAACGTTTCGCGCAGCCGCGGCATCGCCTTGTGGGAAGAGCTCGTGATCGCCAATCTTCCCGACGGGCGCGTGATCGCGGTGAACCGCGACACCGGCGAGATCGTCTGGGACAAGAAGATCGCCGCGCCGAACGAATTCGGGCGCAGAGAGCGGTTTTTCGCGGCGCCCATCACCGCGGAAGGGAAGGTGATCATCGCCAACGGCGCGGGTGACGGGAAGACGCGCGGCTGGATCGCGGCGCTCGACGTGCGCACCGGCAACGAGCTCTGGCGCTGGTGGGCCGTGCCGGAGCCCGGCCAGCCGGGCAGCGAAACGTGGAAGGACAAGAACCAGGCCTGGAAAACGGGCGGCGGCGGATTATGGCAGACCGGCTCGTACGATCCCGCGACGCGGCTCACGATCTGGGGCACCGGCAACCCGATTCCTCAGTACGATCCTCAGGCGCGCCCGGGCGACAACCTGTACACGAACTCGGCCGTGGCGATCAACATCGACACCGGCAAGATGGCCTGGCACTTCCAGTACACGCCGAACGACTCGTGGGATTACGACGAGGTGGGCATACACATGCTCCACGACACCCCGGTCGATGGCCAGAACCGGAAGGTCGTGACGCATTTCGCCCGCAATGGTTTCTTCTACACGCTCGACCGCACGACCGGAAAATTCATCAAGGCCGCGCAATACGTGAACGACGTGAACTGGACCAAGGGGATCAATCCCAAGACCGGAATGCCGCTCGAGTACGATCCCAAGCTCGACGTGCAGGTCTATAACCCCGTGGCGCGCTCGCTGCGCGGCGATCCCATGAAGAAGACCTGTCCGACGTGGCATGGGGGCATCGCGCACCAGCCCACGGCGTACAACCCGGTCAAGAGGATCGCGTACGGCGCCGGCACCGAGGGCTGCTTCACACAGAATGGCGCCGAAGTGCGCTACAAACCCGGAGGCGGCGATATCGACGAGAAGGCGAGCGACAAGCGCACTTATATAAGCGATCTCTACTACGGCTCGCGTGACGGCGTTCGATACCGTCAACCACAAGGTGATCGCGAAGGCCGTGACGGAGATCGAGGTTCGATCGGGTACGATCGCGACGGCAGGCGGCCTGGTGTTCACAGCGCTGCAGGACGGCTGGATCATTGCATACCATGACGAGACGCTGGAAGAGCTGTGGCGCTTCAACGTCGGCACGCCGCTGAAGGGTGCGCCGGTGACCTATTCGGTAGGAACGAAGCAGTATCTTGCGGTCCAGTCCGGCGGTCGGCACCTGCATCCGGTCAAGTTCGACAAGCTGGAGAACGCGAGCTACTTGTTCGTATTCGCGCTCAACTGACCGCTACTGACTCTTCAGACTGCGGCAAACGTCCGTTTCCTCGCCCCAGTACTCGACGCACCGGGCGCGATCCATGGCGCCTTTCCCGATTACCTTGGCGAACAGGAAATCGACCAGCAGGTCGATCTCGCGCGGCTGCAGCGTAGCGGGCGGGTCCGGGAGCTGCTGCCCGGACTTGCGCAGGGCCGCCTGGTTCATCCCATAGCAGCGACCGTCGCTGTAGGCGAGACGGTCGTAGGCTGGCATGTCGCGTCCCGGACGTCCGCACTTGATGGTCATCACCAGCATGTCGCGGTCGAGCTTGGTCTCGCGCAGGTTCGCGCCGTCGGGCATCTGATTGTCCGTCTTGCGGCCGTCGCCCGCCCAGCCGTGGCAACCCTGGCAGTTTCCCTTCTGCAGGAAAAGACGCATGCCTTCCGCGATGTCGCCGGCATCGGCGGAGCGGGCGGGAGAAGCGAACGTTGCCGTGACGGTGAGAGCAGCGAGCCATGCCATCAATCTCATCTAACTTCCTCCAGGAAAAACGGCTGTGTGCCAGCCGAATGCTGCATTACAGGCTATGTCCCACGATGGCTGGAGTCAAATCCGGAGCGCTGTGTTACGTCTGCCCACCGCGCTCGTGTGCCACATCGTGGCGGAGGTCTTTTGGCAGTGTTTGACCGTTTGCGACTCGGCTTTTGAGCCGGTCACGCTTCTGCAGTAAGCTACTTACCGACCGAGACCCACGTATCGGACCGGCCAGGAGGGCAGGCAATGGATTTTGCATACACACCGCAGCAGGAAGCGCTTCGACGCGACGTTCGTGAATTCATCAAGGAGAACGTCACCGACGAAGTCGCGGAAGAGATCGAACGCCGGGATCATCCAAGAGGCGGCGGACCGCGAGTGGAAGCGCTGTTCAAGAAAATTCACGCGAAGGGCTGGCTGGGCATTACGTATCCGAAGGAGTACGGCGGGCAGGGTGGTGATCGCATCAGCCAATATATCGTGGAAGAAGAGTTCCTCAGGGTCGGGATACCCGTCGGCCTGGGCGGCAGCGGCGCGCCGGCAATCATGGCGGCGGGCACGGAGGAGCAGAAGCGCTATTTCATTCCGAAGCTCATCAGCGGGGAATTTTCGTTCGCACTCGGTTTCACCGAGCCGTCGGGCGGCGCCGATCTGGCGAGCCTGCGCTGCAGCGCAAAGCGCGATGGCGACGACTACGTGATCAACGGGCAGAAGATGTACACGTCGACAGCGCACGTGTCGACGCACATTTATCTCATGGCGCGCACCAACCGCGACCTGCCCAAGCACGAGGGCATCTCCATCTTCCTCATCCCGATGGACACGCCGGGCATCACGGTGCGCCCGCTGTGGACGATCCAGAACAATCCCAAGGCACCGCCGGGAACGACCTACGGACATGCGCGCACCAACGAGACGTTCTATGACGACGTCCGCGTACACAAGTCGTGTCTCCTGGGCGAGGAAAACAAGGGCTGGCGCGTAGGCTCGATGGGGCTGAATCTCGACCGCGTGGGAGCGTCACGCTTCCTGATCTCCGTGCGGCGCGACGAGGACATCGTCAACTTCGTCAAGAGCAATACCTTCGACGGTTTCGCACCGGGCAAGGACCCGGCGATCCGCGACAAGATCGCCGAGTTGTGGATCGAGGCGCAGGTGTGCCGGCTGATGACGATGCGCAGCATGTCCATCGTGGAGCATGGCGGGAACTTCACCTACGAGGGCTCGGCCGAGAAAGTGTGGGCGCCGGAACACGGGGTGCGGACCACCGAGGCGATCACGCAGATGCTCGGGCCCTACGCGCAGCTTTTGAACGGCTCGCCGCATGCCATCCGAAGAGGTCTATTCGGGCACAACGTGTTGGGCTCGTTCCAATCGGGGATCAATCACGGCAGCGTGCAAGTCATGCGTGACCAGGTGGCACGGCGCGGTCTTGGCCTGCCTTCGTCGCGTTCGCGAAGCGCAAAAAAACCCGGGGAAAAGTGATACGACCTCGTGACTTCGTGAATTGCTTCAGAAGAGGCTTCACTTGAGCGCTTGCGTGAGGTAGGCGATCAGGTCGGCGCGTTCTTTCGCGTCCGGCAGCCCGGAGAAGGGCATGCGGTTGCCGGGAACGACCTGCTGCGGGTCCGCAATGAACGCGTCGAGCGTCTTCGCGTTCCACACGATGCCGCTGCGCTTCAACGCCGGAGAGTAGCGGAAGTCGTCGCGCTCACCGGCCTTGCGGCCGACAACGCCCCGCAGCGCGGGCCCCACCTCGTTCGCCTGGCCGTCGGCTGCATGGCATGCGCGGCAGTTCTCGAACACTTTCTCGCCGCGCTTAACGTCGCCTTGTTGTGCGCCCGCCATACTGGTTGCGGCCAGTAGTGCGATGGCGGCTAAACTTTTCTTCGACATTCCTTTTTCCCCTCACCCTGACCCTCTCCCCGCGCTCGGGGAGAGGGGATGTCTTCGCTACCGTTTCGGTCGTCGGTGACGGCGCGTCACACGTCACGCATCCTCTGTCACTGCCCGCCCGTCAATCCATCACTCGTCATTCCCCACCCGTCACCCGTCACCCATCACCCATCACCCGTCACCCGTCACCCGTCACCCATCACCCGTCACCCGTCACCCATCACCCATCACCCATCACCCATCACCCATCACCCATCACCCATCACCCATCACCCATCACCCATCACCCATCACCCATCACCCGTCACTCACACCAGCATCCCCGGATTCTTCACGTAGCGGTTCTTGATGGCATCGGCAGCCCAGTAGGCGAGGGCACCGACCGGACCGGTCGGGTTGTACGCCGCGTTGTGCGGGAAGACGTTCGCGCCCATGACGAAGAGATTGTGGCAGTCCCAGCTTTGCAGATACTTGTTCACCGCGCTCGTGGCGGGGCTCGTTCCCATGATCGTGCCGCCGGTGTTGTGCGTGCTCTGATACGGCACGACGCTCCACGGCTCCGTGCGTGCGCTGGCGGCGTTCACGCGCGTCGTCTTCAGCGACTTCGAAAACGAGTTGAGTACCTCGGCGGTGAAGCGCGACATCTTGTGCTCGTTCTCCTTGTAGTCGAAGGTCATGCGCATGAGCGGCTGTCCGAACGCATTCTTGTACGTCGGGTCGAGATCGTAGTAGTTGTGGCGATTGGCCATCACGCTGCCGCTGGAGCTGATGGTCATCGCGGAGCCGTACCACTTCGCCACGGCGGCTTTCCATTCCGTGCCCCACTGCGGGGTACCCGAGGGGACCGGCCGATAGCCGATCGGCCGTCCGTTCGTCATGCCGCCCGACAGGCTGAAACCGCCGATGAAGCCATGCGGTCCGCGATCGAAGTCGACGTTCACGTTGTAGTCGTCGGCCACGATGCTCAATCCGCCGGTGGACATGAACGGGTTGAAGTGACGGCCTTCGAAGAACAGGGTTGTCGCCGCGCCCGTCTGGTAGCAGTAGTTCTTGCCGATGACGCCCTTCTGCGTCGCCGGGTCGTACGGCTCTCCGATGCCGGACAGCAGCATCAGATGCACGTTGTTGATGGCGTAGGCGCACAAGGCGACCATGCCGGCCGGCTGCTCGTACTCTTCACCCGTCAGTACGTTCGTGTAAGAGACGCCGGTGACCCGTTTTGCGCCGGGCTCCCGCAGCACCTTGGTGACCCACGAATGCATGCGCAGCTCGAAGGTCGGCTGGCGCATGGCGATGGGGATGACCGTGATGTGGGGACTGCCCTTCGCGTTCGCTTCGCAGCCGTAGCGCTCGCAGAAGCCGCAGTACTGGCAGGCGCCCAGATGCGCGCCGTCCGGGTTCGTATAGGCACGCGATGCATTCGCCGTCGGACGCGGGAACGGGTGATAGCCGTTTTCCTTGGCCGCGGTTTCGAACAGGTCGCAGGCGAGACTGCTCTTGAGCGGCGGCAGCGGATACTCCCGGGCGCGAGGCCCCTCGAACGGATTGCCGCCGGCCTGCACGCTGCCGCGAAGATTGCCCGCCTTTCCTGAAACGCCGGCCGTGTATTCGAAGCGATCGTAGTAGGGCTCGAGCTCCGCGTAGGTGATGCCCCAGTCCTGTATCGTCATGTCGGCGGGAATGAAGTTCTTGCCGTAACGCTCCTCGTAGAAGCTGCGCACCTTGAACTCGATGTCGCTCCAGCGCCAGGTCTGCCCGTTCCAATGCACGCCGGCGCCGCCCACGCCTTCGGCCGGAAGGAACGAGCCGAGTCTGCGCATGGGCAGTGCCAGCTGCGACGGGTTGTTGCGGATCGTGAGCGTGTCGCGCGCGACGTTCTGACACAGCTCGTTACGCGACCCGAAGCGAAGCTCGTCGCGGATGCGCGGCACGGCAAAGTCGTCGGCGGTGCGCGGGCCGCCGCGCTCGAGCGCGACGACCGTGAGTCCGGCCTGGCTCAGTTCCTTCGCGAGAATGCCGCCGGTCCAGCCGAGCCCGACCAGAACCACGTCGACTTCTTTGAGTTTTGTTGGCATGTTTCCCCTCACCCCAACCCTCTCCCCGACTGCGGGGCGAGGGAGCGTTCAAACAAGCATCTCCGGCTTCTTGACATAGCGCGTCTTGATCGCATCCGCGGTCCAGTACGCAAGCGCGCCTACCGGCCCGGTCGGGTTGTAGGACGCGTTGTGCGGAAAGACGTTGGCGCCGACGACGAAGAGGTTATGCGCGTCCCAGCTCTGCAGGTACTTGTTGAGTGCACTGGTGGCGGGGCTCGTGCCCATGATGGTGCCGCCGGTGTTGTGCGTGCTCTGGTACGGCACGACCGTCCACGGATCGGTGCGCGCGCTCGCCGGATTGAACGTGGTGGGATTCATGCTCTTCGCGATCGCGTTGATCATCTGCGCCGCGTGCCGCCCCATCTTGTGCTCGTTCTCCTTGTAGTCGAAAGTCATGCGCATGAGTGGCTGCCCGAATGCGTTCTTGTAGGTCGGATCGAGGTCGTAGCAGTTGTAGCGGTTCGCCATCACGCTGCCGCTGCCGCCGACGTTCATCGCGGTCTGGTAGTACTTCGCCGTTGCGCGTTTCCACTCGGTGCCCCACGGCGGCGTGCCGCGCGGCACCGGCCGATTGCCGATCGGCAACGAGGTGTTGAAGCCCGCCCCGATCGTATAGCCGCCGATGAAACCATGCGGAGCACGGTCGAACTCCCAGTTGGTGTTGAAGTCGTCCATGGTCGAGCTGGAGCCGCCCGCGGACATGAATGGATTGAAGCTGCGGCCCTCGAAGAAGAGCGTCGCCCCGGCGCCCGTCTGGTAGCAGTAGTTCTTGCCGATCACGCCCTGCTGCGTCACGGGGTCATAAGCTCGTCCGATGCCGGAAAGCAGCATGAGGTGCACGTTGTTGATCGCGTAGGCCGTGAGGAGCACGATGTTTGCCGGCTGCTCGAACTCTTCACCGTTGAGCACGTTGGTGTAGGTCACGCCGGTGACGCGTTTGGCCGCGGAATCCTTCAGCACCTTCGTCACCCATGCGTGGGTGCGAAGCTCGAAGTTCGGATTCTTCATCGCGATCGGGATCACCGTGTGATGCGGGCTTCCTTTCGCATTCGCCTCACACCCGAAGCGCTGGCAGAAGCCGCAGTACTGGCAGGCGCCGAAGCGCGTGCCGTCGGGATTCGTATAGGCGCGCGATGCGTTCGCACTCGGCCGGGGAAAGGGGTGATACCCGAGTTGCGTCGCGGCTTCGGCGAAGACGATGTTCGAGAGGATCGGGGTAAGCGCCGGTAGTGCGTATTCGTTCTGCCGCGGGGCTTCGAACGGATTGCCGCCGGGCTGGATGACGCCACGCAGGTTGCCTGCTTTGCCCGAAACAGCGGCCACGCGCTCGAACTTCTCGTAATACGGCTCGAGCTCCGCGTACGTGATGCCCCAATCCTGGATCGTCATGTCGGCGGGGATGAAGTTCTGGCCGTAGCGCTCCTCGTACATCGTGCGCACCTTGAACTCCATATCCGTCCAGCGCCAGGTATGCCCGCTCCAGTGCGTGCCCGAGCCGCCGACGCCTTCACCCGGAAGAAACGAGCCGAGCCTGCGCATGGGCAGCGCGGTCTGCGTCGGGTTGTTGCGAATCGTCAGCGTGTCCCTCTGCGCGTTCTGCATGAGCTCGTGGCGCTGAACGTAGCGCAGCTCATCGCGCACCTGCGGCACGCCGAAGTCCTTCGCGGTCGACATCATCCTGCCGCGCTCGAGCGCGACCACTTTCAGTCCCGCTTCGGCGAGCTCCTTCGCCAGAATGCCGCCGGTCCAACCGAGACCGACGACGACGACATCGACTTCCTTGAGCTTCGTTGCCATAACGCCCCCGCTCTTTCGTGAGGTGCGCGCGAAGCGCACCGCAAGGAGACGCTACGCCGCGCCGCGGCTAACGCTCCCTTGATGCGTACGCTTAGGACATGTCGCCGATGCCGACGGGATTCGCGGTGTATTTCTTGTCGCGGAATTTCTCGATGTTCTGCGCGTGTACGGCGATGACACCAGGAAAGCCGATCATCTTCCAGCCTGCCTTGTCGCGATTGCCGCCGTAGATCGGATCCGCGAACATGCCTTCCATGACGTTCTGGTAAACGACGCCGAAGAAGACGCGCGGCGGAGGGCCGTTTTCGTACGTGACCTTACCCGCCTGCCACGCGAGCAGGAACTCCTGGCGCTGGTCGGCGCTGATCTTGTCGAACGGCTTGCCGTATGTTTTCACGCATGCCGCATTCGTTGCGGCGATGCCCACGCGATAGAGCTCCGCCGGCGTCAATGGGAGCTGATAACCCTGGCTCGGGGCGCCCTGTTTCCACGGGCCCTGCATGTAGAGCCGGTCGCCCTTGCCCCAGCCGCCGGCGAGTGCGCGATCGATATAGATGTTGATGCCGACGTCGGTGCCCTTCGGTGAGAATTCGTCCGCCGGGACCATATGATCGACCAGGGCCTCGACGAAAGCCTGCTCTTCGAGATTCAGGAATGCGTAACCCGGACTCGTGGTCGCGGCTGCGGCAGCGGCGGTCGGCTGACCTTGTGCGATGGCCGGTTGCGGCAATGTCGTGCTCGCCGCGACAGCGCTGCCCGCGACTGCGCTTTTCAGGAATTCACGCCGGTTCAATCCGCCTTTTTTCATGATGCCTCCTTGGTGGCTGGTGGCGCTTGAAGGGTGAGATGCTTGTTTTTTATCCATGCTAGCGACCCCAAGGGCCTTTTGCAATGCGCGGGAGCGTGCGGGTATATGATGCGCGTTCGGCGTCGGCGCCGCTCGACGGCTGTCACGCATCGCGTCTCACGTTCACTCATTCACTCCTCACTCGTCTACCGAAATGAAAATCACCGTACTCGACGATTATCAGAACGTCGTTCGCACGCTCGACGCATTCAAGAAAGTGGAAGGTCACGACGTCACCATCTGGAACGATCACACCAAGGACACCGACGTCCTGGCCGAACGGCTGAAGGACACCGAGGCGCTGGTGCTGATTCGCGAACGCACACCGATTCGCGCGCCGCTGATCGAGCGACTCTCGAAGCTGAAGATCATCAGCCAGCGCAGCGTCTATCCTCACGTCGACGTCGACGCGCTCACGAAGAAGGGAATCGTGCTGTGCTCGGACATGCACCCGGGCAAGCCTTCGTACGCAACGGCGGAATTGACCTGGGGACTCGTGATCGCAGCGATGCGCCGCATCCCGCAGGAAATGGCGCGCCTGAAGGCCGGCCACTGGCAGTCGACCGTCGGAACGGGACTGCGCGGCCGCACGCTCGGCATCCTCGGCTACGGACGCATCGGCGGTGCGGTGGCAGGCTACGGGCGCGCGTTCGGAATGAATGTGATCGCGTGGGGCCGGGAAGGCTCGCTCCAGCGCGCACGCGCGGATGGCTATGCGGCCGCCCCGAGCAGGGAAACGTTCTTCGAACAAAGCGACGTGATCTCGCTGCACGTGCGCCTCACGCCCGAAACGCGCGGACTCGTCAGCGCCGAAGACCTCGCACGCATGAAGCCGCGTGCACTCATCGTGAATACGAGCCGCGCGGGCCTCATAGCGCCCGGCGCGCTGGTCGAAGCGTTGAAGAAGGGCAGACCCGGCATGGCTGCAGTCGACGTGTACGAAGAAGAGCCTGTGCTCGGCGGCAACCATCCGCTGCTCCAGATGGACAATGTCGTATGCACGCCGCATCTCGGCTACGTCGAGCGTGACGGTTACGAGAATTCGTTTTCGAGCACATTCGGCCAGATCCTCGCGTTCATCGAAGGCAAGCCGATCAACGTCGTCAATCCGGACGCCCTGCGCTAGCTTTCCCTGCCGCAAAAAAATAGGAGAGCCGATGCAGCGCAGCTTCGTATTCGCCGCGGCGTTGGCGTCGAGTGTTTGCGCGTGGTCCGGCGCCTTGGCTGCAGACAGCACCGGGAGCTATCCGAACCGGCCGGTGCGCTGGATCGTTCCGTTTACGCCCGGCGCATCGAACGACATCATCGCCCGACTCGTCGGCCAGAAATTAAGCGATGCATGGGGTCAGCAGTTCGTGATCGACAACCGGCCCGGGGCAGGGGGCGCCCTCGGCGCCGAGACCGTCGCGAAGGCGAATCCCGACGGCTACACGCTGCTGCTTGCGAATCCGGGTCCGAGCGTGAACACCCCGCTCATGCTGCGCAACCCGGCTTACCGCTTCGACGACTTTACGAACATCGTCTTCATCGGCTACGCACCGCTCATCATCCTCGCGAACCCGAAGTTTCCGCCGGGCAATCCGAAGGAACTGCTTGCGTACGCGAAGAGCAACCCGGGCAAGGTCACATGGGGCTCGTCAGGCAACGGCAGCAGTCTGCACATCGGCCTTGCTCTGTTTCAGGCGGCGACCGGCGTCGAGGTCATTCACGTGCCCTACAAGGGCTCGGCGCCCGCGATCACGGATACGGTGAGCGGGCAGATCAATGTCACGCATACGACGACGGTGAGCGCCGAAGCTCAGATCAAGTCCGGGCGCGTAAAAGTGATCGGCATCGCCAGTACGAAGCGCAGCCCCCTTCTGCCGGACGTACCCACGCTGGCCGAGTCCGGCATCAAGGACGCCGAAGCGATCGTGTGGTTCGGGATGTCGGGACCGCCGAGACTCCCGCGCGCGATCGTCGAGAAGCTCAACGCGCAGGTGAACAAGACGCTGGCGCTTCCCGACGTCAGGCAGCGCCTGGACCAGCTCGGCCTCGAAGTCGCCGGCGACAAGCCTGAAGCGTTCGATGCGTTCGTGCGGAAAGAGGCCGCGAAGGTCGCGCGTCTCATCAAGGCCGGCCTGATCAAGGTCGAGTAAGGGGTACGGCCTTTGCAGCCGCGGCCTCAAGTGCACTACAGGGCAGGCATGCGTCCGGACCACCCGACCCGAAGCGGCGCGATGGCACTCGACCCCGCAGAGCGTATCGGCCCTGCCTGGGGCAAGCTCGTCTTGATCGCAATCGTCGTTGCGGGCCTGACCGCGGCATGGCGCTACACGCCGCTCGCGCATTACGTGCGTCCCGAGCGCGTATTCGACTGGGCTCACAAAATCGGCGAAACACGCTGGGCGCCGTTCGTCGTGATGGCGGCGTACGCGCCGGCCGCCTTCGTCATGTTTCCGAGACCGCTGATCACGCTTTTCGCCGTGATTGCCTTCGGGCCGGTGCTGGGCTTCGGATATGCGCTCACGGGCATCTTCGGTGCCGCCATGGCCACGTACTACGCGGGGCGCGTGCTGCCGCCGCATACCGTGCGCCATCTGATCGGGGACAAGCTGAACGACATGACCGTCGTGCTGCGGCGGCGCGGCCTGCTCGCCTGCTTCGCGATGCGTGTGGTGCCTGCCGCGCCGTTCGCGATCGAGGGCATCGCCGCGGGCGCCGTGCGCATCAGGGTCTGGCATTACGCCCTGGGGACGATTCTCGGAATGGCCCCCGGCACGCTGACGACGAGCGTGTTCGGCGATCAGATACAAACCGCGCTGCAGGATCCGTCGCACATCAATTACTGGCTGATCGCCGGCGTCCTCGTGTTCTTCGCCGCTCTTATCCTGATCGTGCGCCGCTGGTTCCTCAAACAGCAGCAGCTCGCTCATCGCGCAGCACGCGCGCAGCCTCTTGGCGCAGGCGCAAAAAAATAGCCGGGTGCGACCCGGCTATGAATTCATGGCGCAGCTTTGTGTTGGAACTTGGTACCGCGCCACCAAACCAACTTTCCGAACTGTAGTGCCTTACTGCTCTCCCTGTTCCCCGCGCCTTATCCCAAACGCGATGTGGTTCAGTGCTCGTGATGCTGGTGTGAGCACACTAAAGAAAAAGGTTTAAGTTGTCGACACAAGTCGTCTGATTCATGCCACTGAAATCACACTTTGTTGTGTTTCTGCAACAACCACGCGTTGGCATGACCGTTGCACCCACGACCGCATCGTGGGATGAACGTGGCTCTCGATGACGCTTCACCATGCCTTTACCGTAATCGCCCGCGCGACCGCACGTGCGTCGGGGCATCCGCTGGTGTTCGGCGTGGCCGGAGGCCTGGTGTTCGTGTGGCTCGTGACCGGACCCCTTTTCGGGTTCAGCGATACGTGGCAGCTCGTCATCAATACCGGCACCACGATCGTCACCTTCCTGATGGTGTTCCTGATCCAGCATACGCAGAACAGGGACACCGACGCGATCCACATCAAGCTGGACGAGATCATTCGCGCGATCGGGGGCGCCCACAATTCCGTCGTGTCCCTCGAAGATCTTGAAGACGCCGAGCTCGAGCGCTTCCGCAAACGCTACGCGGCGATCGCCGACGAGGCTCGTAAGCGGGTGCACGAGGGACGGCTCGATACCGGCGCGCCCGACGTCGTTTCGGTGGACGCTGCAGTTGCAACGGACGGCGCGCGGCGTGCCGCGGGCAAGCAGGGTTGAAGGCGATTCATGCAGCGGTAACTGATTGTCTTTCGATCGGAGGAGCACATGGCCAGGTATGGCAGGAAAGCGGGGCAGAAAGTTAAACGCGCGATGCACGAGCGCAAGCACGGCACGCTGAAGAGCGGTCGTTCCGGCAAGAAAGTGAAGAGTCGCAAGCAGGCGATTGCGATCGGCCTTGCAGAAGCGCGGCGCGAAGGCGCGAAGGTGCCCGGCAAAAAATCGAGCAGCAGAAAGTCCAGCAGCAGGAAGTCGAGCAGCAGAAAATCCGCCGCCAGAAAGTCCAGCAGCAGGAAGTCGACCAGCCGGAAATCAAGCAGCCGCAAGTCGACGCGGAAGTCTTCCAAGAAATCGTCCTCGAGGAGGTAGCGCGATCACTCTCTCGGTCCCGTCTATGGAGTCGGGGTGAGCGGCATTCAGCCGCGACGGTCCCGCGCCTGTGGGCGGCAACCCGAGCGGTAGCGCAGAAGCGCCGACTGCGGCCTCGAACGATCAGCGGGCGAGGCGCTGGTGGTCGACCATGAGGCAGCGGTTCTGCACGACTTTGATGCCGGCGCGCGCCAGCCGCTCGGCGGCTGCGTCATTACGAATGCCGAGCTGAAGCCAGACCGATTTCGGCTGCTTGGCAAGAATGTCGTCCACGTGAGGGGGCACGTCCTCTGAACGCCGGAACACATTTACCATATGGACATCGCCCGGTATGTCGGCCACCTTGCGGTAAACGTCGCGGCCCATGATGCGGGTGACCTCCGGGTAGTACACCGGCACCGGGATCACCTCGAGCCCGGCGTTCTTCAGGTACTGCGGCACGTAAAAGGCCGGCTGATCGCTTTGCGCTTCTGTCTTGATGCCGAGGACGGCGATCGTGCGCGTCTCGTGCAGGAGCTGTCTGAGTCCTGCCTCGTCCGTAATGATGTTCGCTTTCCAGTCCATGATCACTGCGGATGCAAGCGTTGCGCCCCGCGGCGCTACCGCGAGAACAGCGGGTCAGTGGCCCCGCACTCGTACACGAAGACCCCCCCGAGCGCGACCGGCAGCCGGGCTACGGCGCGGCCTCCACCGCTCATCGTTGCGATTTCCGCATTTCCGTTCTCGAGCGCACGCAGGGTGTTCGCGAGATCGTTCGATTCGAGTATCACACCCGCAATGAACGGAAGGGTGGGCGGTGTGACCCCGAGCGTCCTATGGAGCACGTCGGCATCCACGAAGTGGAGCGCGCCGCGCTGCGTGTCGATACGCCACACTGCGCCCTCCCCGACGCTGCGCAGGCCCGTGTAGCGAGCGTAACGCGCAGCCGTCGCCTGCGGATCGGACGCGCAGACGACGACCCCGTTGAGCGCTTTCGTGCCGTTCGGGTGCGTGAGCCACCGCCGCTGCCACATGAGCTCCGGTGTGCGGTGATGGCAATATTGAATTCGCCCCTCGGGCATGACCGGCGGCGGCACGCGCACCACCGTGAAACGCGCGGTGCTCTCACCGCTTTCCGTCGAGATCGGCCGCTGTAATGCGACCGGGTCGAGTGGCGTGAACCCCTGGCTTTCGAGGCGCGCGTAATCCGTCTCGGGAGAAGACGTACCGAACGCGATCAGGTGAATCCCCACATAACGCTGGATCGCCGTTCTGAGCTGTTCGGCGAGCGGTGTCTCCGCAGTCGGCGTGAGTACTTCGAGATAACCGCGCTCGAACATGATGCAGCGATTCGCCGTTCCGGCGGGAACCAGCGGACCGTCCGGCTGCAGTCGATGGGACTGTACCGAAAAAGGCGTCAACTGAAAGCCGAGCGCGTCCAGTGCGGCACTCGCGGCTGCCATGTCCGGAACGAAGTGCGCCACGTGGTCCAGCGTAAGCGCGCCGGGCGGCACTGCGTTCAAAAGCGGAACATCTTGCGCTTCACCCATCACGGGGCCACCCATTGCGAGTCACGGATTTCGTCAGTAGCCAAGCTTCGGATCGACTGCATTGACGAGCGGCTCGCCGCGCAGGAAGCGCGCGAAATTCTCGAACCAGAAGTCGAACAAGCGATCGATGTAGCCCGGCGTATCGCAGGACACATGCGGCAGGACGATGACGCCGGGCGTCGTCCACCATGGCGATTGCGGCGGCAGCGGTTCTTCTTCGAACACGTCCAGAACGGCGCCCGCAAGCTCGCGTCGTTCCAGTTTCTCACGCAAAGCCGTGTAGTCCACGATAGCGGCCCGTCCGATGTTGACCACGGCAGCGGTGCGCTTCAGTAAGCCCAGCCTGGCACGCGTAATCAAAGCGCGCGTGCCAGGCAGCAGAGGCGCTGCGATGACAAGGAAATCCGCTTCCGGAAGCACATCGTCGAGCGCTGCGACTGGATGCGCTTCGTCCGCAGGCGGCGAGGCCTTCCCGCTGCGGCTCACCGCGATCACGCGCAGACCCAGCTTGTGCGCGGCACGCCCGGCTGCCTGGCCAAGGTCGCCGAAACCGAGCACCACCGCTGTACCGTCCGGCGATGGGCGCGCTGAGTATTTCGTTCCACACCCTGTTCGCGCTGCTGTTCCACGAGCGCGGGCAGACGCACGTGCAGTGCGAGCAGCGCGAGCGTGACCGAATCTTCGGCCTTGCGGCCGTGCGCACCGCGATTGTTGGTGAGCGTCACGCCGGGAGGCAGCCAGTCGAGCGGCAGTATGGGGTCGAGCCCGGCGCCCGTCGTCTGGATCCACTTCAGACGCGGCGCGCGTTCGCGCAGCCGCTCGCGCGGCGGCGTGGAGTCGATTGTGAAGTCGGCGGTCTTCAGCGCCTCGTCGCGAATGTCGGCATCGGTGCCGGCAGTGATCCGAATGAGACGTGCGAGCTCCGGATGGCGGTTCGCCGCGGCATGCCACGCCGCTTCGGTCGGCGCGAGATGCACCGGCCGTCCGTGTTGCGTTTCGAGGTGGAGGTGGTAGGTCGCCTGATTCGAGGTCATCGACTGTCACTTGATCTTCTTCGCCCGCTCCCACGGCTCGCTCGCGAACGCGCCGTCCGGCGGATCGTTCTTCACGACTCCGGCCGCCTTTGCAATCTGGTGCAGGCGCTTGAGCGACGCAATGTCCGACGGCTCGAACGATGCCATGTACGCGCCTTCCCACTGGTTCGCATAAGCGAGCGCGTCGTCCGCTTTCATGTTCGCGCTCTTCTGCAGGACCTCCGCCACGCGCTGGTGGTTCTTCGCACCGAACTCGAGGGCTCTGCGCACGGCTGCGATGAACTGCGCGACGCCCTGCGGTTGTTTGGCGAGATAGTCGTTGTGCACGATGGTCACGGCCAGGATCGGAACGGCGCTGGATTTCGTCAGCTTCTTCCATTCATCGACGATGCTCGCGAGACTGCGCGGCTTCACTTCTTCGATCTGCGCGAGTGTGACGGAGCGTATGGCTGCCGCATCGGTGTCCTTCTGCACGAGGAACTGCGCCAGTCTCGCCTCGTTACCGGGCACGACGCTGTAGTCCGTACCCTTCAGTCCGAAATTGTTCTCGAGAATGGCGGTCGTGATCGCGTGCGTCGCGCTGCCCGGCGGCGACATGCCGATCTTGCGGCCTTTCAACTCGGAAACCGACTTGATGGGCGAGCCCGGCAGAACCACGATCTGGCCTTCGAGGATCTGCGTCGCGAGCACGATCTTGATCGGAACGCCGTCGCCGGCGATCTGCATCGAAGCCGTCGATGGCGCGGCGAACGCGATGTCGATGCCGTGCGAAACGATCGCCCGCGTCGGACCGTTGACTTCTGCGAACTTCACCCATTCGACGTCGAGACCGGCCTGTTCGGCGAACTTCATCTGCTCCATCACCGCCCCGAAGCCGAGGCTGAAGCCGCTGGTCCAATAGCCGATCTTGACCTTCTGGGCGAACGCGGGGCCGTGCATGACGAGGAGTGCTGCGATAACGGCCAACGTAGTGCGAAACAGCGGCTTCAAGACGCCTTCCTCCATCGAAATTGTCGAGGCTTCTAAATCAGCGCCCGCAGGTGCTGGATGTACCGCGTTACCGCGGGCTCGGTCGGATCGCGCGGCCGTTCGAGCTCGATCGGCGTCACTTCCCGCACGCGTCCGGGCCGCGGTGCCATGACCACGACCGCGTCCGCGAGAATCACCGCTTCCTCGACGTCATGCGTGACGAACACGATGCTCATCTTCTTCAACTGATGGATGCGCAGCAGCTCCGCGTGCATGAGCGAGCGGGTCTGTGCGTCGAGGCGCGAGAACGGTTCGTCCATGAGCAATATGCAGGGCTCGAGAACGAGGCTTCGCGCCAGCGCCACGCGGCTGCGCATGCCGCCGGAAAGCTGGTACGGAAATGCGTCTTCGAAACCGGTGAGCCCGACCAGCTCCAGCGCGGCGCTCGCCCGGACCCGGCGCTCGTTGCGCGCTGTCGAGCCGGCTTCCAGCGCGAACTCCACGTTTCCGAGTGCCGAGCGCCACGGCAGCAGCCGGTCTTCCTGAAACATGTAGCTCACGTCGCGCCAGTTTGCTGAATTCCTCGGCCGGCACGCCGTTGATGCACACGCGCCCCGTGTCGGCCTTGACGATGCCCGAGATGATATTGAGCAGTGTGCTCTTGCCACCGCCGGATGCGCCGACGATGGCGACGATGCCGTGCGCAGGTACAGAAAGATCGACGTTCTCCAGCACGTGCAACGGCCCATCGGCCGACGCAAACCACTTGCTCACGTGTTGCACCGTGATCGCCGCCGCAGCACGCGGCGGTCTCGTGGCCTCGGCGAGGACCGCGCTTTCCATCAGGCGCTCGTCGGCGGTTTCGCCGCGTGAATCGAGCCGCGTACGCACAGACGACCGCGCGCGTCCTGCCACAATTTCTCATCGGCGTGGAGCTTGCCCAGCGCGCGAGCAACCAGTGGAAACGGGTGCTGAGCGCACCTTTCTGCGACTTCGGAGTAATAGAGCGGCGTCTTCTCGATGAGCGCAAGGATCTCGCGGGCGAGCATTCCCAATCGTTCTTCATCGCGCGGCACGCGCGCGTGCGGCCCGTCTGCCTTGCCTGCGACGTAATCTGCGACCCTGGCGCGATCGGCATAGGCGTAGGCGATCCGCTCGAAGCGCTCGTGCGGCACGCCTTCCGGTATGGTCGCATCGATTCCGATTTTTGCGCCGATCGGAACGATGCCTGGAGGCGTCACGGGCAGGCTCGGATCGAGCGGCTTCGCGCGCGCGCCTGGAATAACGATGACGTCGCGGTCGCCCTGCACGCGCGTCGCGATCGCCCATTCCACATCCATCGGGTTGTTGACGTCGATGTCCTCGTCCACCACGACGACGTGCTTCAGATCCATTACGGAGAGCGCCGCGAGGAGCGCGTTCTTGCCTTCGCCAGGCTGCTTGCGGATCGATACGACCGCGTGCCAGAAAGCGCAGCCACCGAGCGTCACGTTGATATCTTTCACTTGTACGCCGGCGTTCTTGAGCGCGGCGCGGATCGCGGCGTAACGCGTCGGCGCGGCGAGCCAGGTGTTTTCCCATGGCATGTGCAGCGCGTAGTAAACGGCGTCCTCGCGCATCGTGATCGCTTTCACGCGCACGAGCGGATTCCAGTGCAGTCCGCCCATGAGTCGCGTGAATTCGCCGAAACGGCCTTCGGGATACGTCCAACCGGTCGGCAGGATCTCCGCTTCGAGCACGATTTCGGCATCCGCGAGGCAGGGCAGGTCGACGGTCTCGCATTGCGCAAGCTCGACGGGCTGCCCTCGCAGCCCGCCTGCGATCGCCATCTCGTCGACCCCGATGGGCGCACGAAATCCGGCGCCCATGATTTCGACCGGGTGTGTGCCGATCGAAATCGAAATCGGGCAGGGCCGTCCCGCGGCGTAGGCACGCTGCGCGTAAAGACGCATGTTGTTCGGCGTCACGATGTCGATGCCGGTGAGGTTCCGCTCCTTCACCATGAAGCGATAGATGCCGGAGTTGAGCCCGTACTCCGGATCTTTCGACATGACGATACCCGCCGTGATCATCGGGCCGCCATCGTAGATCGAGGACATCGGAATCGGCAGCGAGAAGAGGTCGACCTCATCGCCCGTCGTCGTCACCTGCTGGTGGCGCGCTTTCTCGACGATACCGCGGCGGGATCGGGTTGTCGATGCGCGTGGCGCAGCCGATGCTCGATCTCACCGTACTCCGTGCAGCCCATGCCCATCATCGAGCGCTCGCGCGTGCGGATGATGCCGGAGACGACCGGCATCTCGTAGCCGATGACGTCATGAAAGAAGAGCGCTTTGTCGGACTGATCCACCAGCGTCGCGATGTGGCGGATGTCGACGGGCTGCCGTATGTCGAGCATCTCGCCCGAAGCACGCAGGCGTTCGAGGAACTCGCGGAAGTTTTCTTTCATCATTCGTCTTTCAGCACGTCGTTCTTGATGCCCTGCCAGCGTACGAGGGACGTATGCTCGATGCCGAAGAGGTCCAGCACGCGGCCGACGGTATGGTTCGACCAGTTCGTCGATGCTCGTGGCGCCGCTGTAGAACGCCGGCACCGGGGGGAATATGACGCCGCCCATTTCGGTTACGGCGACCATGTTGCGCAGATGTGCGAGATTGAGCGGCGCCTCGCGCGTGACGAGCACGAGCCGCCGCCGCTCCTTGAGCACCACGTCCGCCGCACGCGTTATCAGATTGTCGGAAAACGCGTGCGCAATGGCCGACAGCGTTTTCATCGAGCACGGCGCGATCACCATGCCCGCGGTTATGAACGAGCCGCTCGCGATCGAGGCGCCGACGTCACGCACGTTGTGTACGACGTGCGCGCGCTCGTAGACGTCCTTGCGCGCGAGACGGTATTCCTGCCACAGGTTGAGCATGCCTGCGTCGGAAACGATGAGATGGCTTTCCCACCCCGGCGTCGCACGAACCGCGTCGAGAAGCCGCAGCCCGTATATGGAGCCGGTCGCGCCGGTCATCGCAACGATCAGCCGCCGGGCTGGCGCGCTACTCGGTGAGTCCGACATTACGAGCTCTCTGCTTCCTTCTTCCAGCGGAACCAATGATTTTCGAGTGGGCGCAGCACACCCATTTCGAGCGCGGCCATCATGACGACGAGGGCGAGCGTCCAGGCGAATACCTGATCGGTCTGGATGAGATCCGCAGCCTGGCGCAACCGGTATCCTACACCGCTCGACGAGCCGATCGTCTCCGCGACGAGCGAGACGCGCCACCCGAATCCGAAAGCGAGCCGTGCGCCCGAGAAGAAGTACGGCAGGATCGTCGGCAGATAGATCTTGGTCATCACCTTGTACTGCGGCATGCGCAGGATGTGGGCGAGCTCGATGAAGTCCGCGTTTACCGTGCGCGTGCCCTGCCACACGTTGGTGACGATGAGCGGCATGGCGGTCATGAAGACCACGAAGATCGTGGTCGCATTCGATATCCCGAACCAGATGATGGCGAAGATCGCCCAGATCGCCGATGAGACGGTGTTCATGACCGGGATCACCGGCTCGAAGAATTCGCCGACGCGCCGCACCGCGCCGAGCAGGATGCCGAGCGGCAGTCCGATCACGGTCGCGAGAATGAAACCCGCGACAACGCGCCCGAGCGTGATCGCGAGGTTATGCCAGAGGTCGCCGTTCGCGGCTATCAGGCGCAGGGCTTCGAAAACACGCGGTGGCCCGGGCAGGACGAAGTGCGGCATGGGCAGCGACGCGATCCACCAGATCGCGATGAGCAGCACGACCAGCGTCACACGCTGCGCGAGCAGGTCGGCTCGCCACTTACGCGGGGCGATGCGCGCGGGGACGCCTTGCTCGGGCAGACGGGACACCTGGCCATCGCGCCTCTCGCCTGTTGCGTCCCGCCCTTCCACACTATCCCTTCGGCGGAGCCGTGAAGTACGTGCCGCGCCCGCTCGCGACCAGCGCCCCATCTTTGTCGTACACATACGCTTCTGCAGTCGCGTATTGACCGCCCATGCGAACGATGCGCGCTTTCGCCGTGAGATCGCCCGGCATGGCTGCCCTGTGATAGTCGACGCGCAGATCGATCGTCGGTACGGGGCGGCCGAGCTCGGCCGCAATCACGTAGTCCGCAATGGTATCGACGATCGCCGCGAGAATGCCGCCGTGCGTGTATCTGCGCTCGGGATTCACGACCCATTCCTCGCGCCAGGTTGCCGTGACCTCGAGGCCCTCGCTGTCCGACTTCACGATCCTGAAGTCGAGCCACTGGTTGAAGGGTCCGCGCGTAATGAGCTGCTGAAGTCTGTCGATGCCGATGCGGGTATCGCTCATGCCTGATTTCTCGCTGTTGTGTGCGGCGTCTCGAGTGTGCCTTCCGCCACCCACTGGCGCAGCAAGCCGCGATCGATCTTGTTGGTGCCGGCGAGCGGCAGGTGATCCAGAAAGAACACACGCCGCGGGTGCTGATAGGCCGGCCCGTTGCGCGAGCGCGAACTGTTTGAGCTCATCCTCGGTCGCGCTTGCCGATTCGCGCAGCACGACGAACGCGTACGGTACCTGGCCCTTCAATTCGTGGTCGAACGGCATCACATACGCCTGGTGCACGGCCGGGTGCCGCTCGAGCAGCGATTCGACTTCGATGGGAAAGATGTTCTCGCCACCCGAGACGAACATGTCGTCGTTACGTCCGACGAAGTAGTAGAAACCGTCCGCGTCGCGGCGGCAGACGTCGCCGGTGTAATACCAGCCATCGCGGATCCGTCGCGCCGATTCTTCGGGCAGGTTGTGATATGCCGAGCAGGATGCCGGGATTGCGCACGATGAGCTCGCCCTCGTTCTCGTCCGGCCCTCCGACGAGCCGCGCCTCCGTTCCTGCATACGGCACGCCAATCGAACCGGACGGCCGCGGCTCGTCCGTCGGGATGCGGCCCGAGCGGCACCGGTCCGCCCTCGGTCACGCCGTATACGACCAGCGGTTCGGCATTGGGAAAGGCGGCCCGCAACTGCTCCAGGAGTCGCGCCGAAGACGGCGCGGATCCCATCATGACGGTGCGCACCGATGATGTGTCGATCCGTTTCAGGAGATCCGCGCGTGCGAGCAGCATCGACATCATCGTCGGCACGCCGGAGATGACGGTCGCGTGGTAACGGCCGATCGCTTCGATGTAGCGTTCGACGTTGAACTGCGGCAGGAGCACCAGCAACGCGCCGGCCGTCAGCCCTTGCTTGATCGCGTTGAGCGCATTCTTGTGATAGAGCGGCGCCGCCACGAGGATCACGTCGCGCTCGGTCGTCCCGCGCGTGTGTGCGAGGATGCGCCGGCTCCAGTTCTGTCCGTAATGCGTCAGCAGCACGCCTTTCGGACGGCCGGTCGAGCCGGACGTATACGGCTGGATCGCGATCGCGTCGGGCGCGGGCTCGAACGCGGTAAACGGGCCGGGATCGAGAAAGCGCTCGAACGCATCCGCGGCGGCTCCGTCGAACTCGATGGTGCGCAGCTCAGGCGGACACAATGGGCGCAGCGCGTGCTCGCAGAACATGACCTTTGCGCCGGCATCCTCGGCGATGAAGCGCACGCTCTCGGCGGCGAGCTTGACGTTGATCGGCACCGGCACGATGCCGGCACGCATCGCGCCGAGGACAGTGGCGACGAACTCGTGGCGGTTGAGCGAGACGATCGCGATGCGATCGCCTGCCGCGAGACCCGCGCGCGTGAGCCCGCGCGCAACGGCGTTGCACAACGCATCGAGTGCCGCGAAGCTCAACTCTCGCGCACTTGCGGGCTGGCGCAGATCGACGAGGGCCGTGCGTGTCTCCTGGGCACGCTCTGCAAAAAGCACTCCGAGATTGCCGGCATAGCCGCGCGGTTCAGGTTGGGGAACGGGCATATCGGAGCGCTTCGTAGGTCCGGTCGTCTGCAGTGCGGTCAGGGCGTGATGACGACTTTGCCGAACACCTCCCGGTTCTCGATCAGGCGCAGGCCCTCCACCGCTTTCTCGAGCGGCAGCACTTCGTCGATGACCGGCTTCATGCGGCCGGCGGCGATCAGGTCCATGAGCGCCGTCAGATTCTCGTCGTAGAAGCTGTTCGACCCGATGATCTTCAGCTCGAAACTCCAGACGTAGCGCAGATCTTCCTTCGGGTCGTAGCCGGCCGTCGCGCCGCACACGAGGATGCTGCCGCCGCGCTTCACGCAACGCAGCGTCGGCGCCCACGTGTCGCCACCCGTGAAGTTGACGACGACATTCACACCGCCTTCGTACGTGCGGCGCTGCGGTTTGCCGTACTTCTCGACGACCCACTTGGAGAAATCGACGTCCTTGTAGTTGATGACGTGATCGGCGCCGAGTGCTTTCAGCCGCTCGATCTTGTCCGCGCTCGACGCGCACGCGATCACCTCCGCGCCGCGCATTTTCGCGAGCAGCACGCAGCCCGTGCCGACGCCGCCGCTCGCACCCAGCACGAGCACCGTATCACCGTCGTGGATGGTGTCGTGCGTCACGATCATGCGGTGCGCCGTGCCGTAGGCGACCGGGAGCGATGCCGCGTCCTCGAACGAAACGGCGTCGGGCATGCGCAGGAGCTGGTGCTCGGCGACGAGGCACTTCTCCGCGAGGCCACCGTGCATCATCTCGCCCATCAGCCCTCTGTTGCGGTTCAGCGGATTCACCAGCGACGCGATCGCCCGGTTTCCATCCGCTCACGCCGGGTCCAACCTTCAGGACTTCACCTGCAAGGTCCAGTCCGATGATCATCGGCATGGGGACCTTGATGCCGGGCATGCCGCGCACGGTGAAGACGTCGTGGTAATTGAACGACGTCGCGCGCACCCGCAGGACGACGTGACCTTCCGTGACCTCCGGGTCCGGAAAGTCCGGCACGTACTGAAGCTGTTCCAGCCCGCCGTGTTCACGCAGGACGACTGCTTTCATGTGTCTTCTCCGGAATGGGCGCGGCGCGACTCGCACCGCGAGCGATTGTGTTACGCGCCGTCGACCGTGATGCCGAGCTGCGCCAGCGCGTGGCCGGTGAGCATCACCGACAACAGCAGGTTGCGCGCAGCCTCGAAATTCTAAAGCGCCCGCGCGCTTGCGCAAGCGACGAGCGCTCACATAGAGTCGGCGCAACATGAACCGCCCGCCGCATCACGCCCGCTGATCGATGCTGGATGCTCTGACGCTGCTGCAATACGCCTGGATTGTGGCAGCGATCTTCGTCGCGTACGTGGCGCGTGGAATGTCGGGTTTTGGCGCCGGCCTCATCGCCGCACCGCTTCTCGCCTACGTGCTGCCGCTGCACGTGGTGGTGCCGCTCTGCGGGCTCCTCGTATTCGTTCTGTTCGTATTCCTCACCATCCGCGATCGTCACAGCGTGATCTGGGGGGAGCTGAAGGCGCTTGCGGTCCCCACGATCTTCGGCGTCTTCGCGGGCCTCGGCCTGTTCCGACTGCTCGACAATCGCCTGCTCGTGATCCTGCTCGGCAGCTTCCTCATTCTCTACGGGACCTACATGCTCGCGGTGAATGCGCTCGGATTGCCGCAATTCCGATGTTCCCGGAGATGGGCGATTCCACTCGGCTTCACCGGCGCATTCTTCGACACGCTGTTCGGTGGCGGTGGAGGCACGCTCGTCGTCATCTATATGCACGGCCGCGAGATCGAGCGCATGGCGTTTCGCGCGACTCTGGCGACGCTGTGGTTCATGGAAATGGCGACCCGAATTTCGGGCTACGCGCTGGCGGGCTACTACACGCGCGAAGTGCTGCTCCTGTTCGGGGCCCTGCTTCCCATCACCTGGGCCGGCACCTGGCTCGGCGAGCGGCTCGGAAACCGTGTGAGCCCGGAGACGTTCTCGCGCATACTAGCGATTTTGCTCATTCTGAGCGGGCTCAGCCTGCTCTTGAAGAAGTAGGAAAGGCACCATGAGATTCATCTTGGCGCTGGATCAGGGGACGACCAGCTCGCGCGCGATCGTTTTCGATGAGCGGGGGCGGGTCCGGGCGCTGGCGCAAAAAGAAATCCGGCAGATCTTTCCACAACCCGGCTGGGTCGAGCACGATCCGAACGAGATCTGGGCTACGCAGATCGCCGTGGCAACGGAAGTGCTGGCGCGCGCCGGCCTGCAGGCGGCGGATGTGGCGGCTATCGGCATCACCAATCAGCGCGAGACCACTCTGGTTTGGGACCGCGCGAGCGGTGTCCCTCTATACAACGCGATCGTGTGGCAGGACCGGCGCACGGCCGGCGCATGCAGCGCGCTCGAGTCGGCCGGTCATGGCAGGCTCATCGGCAGCAGGACCGGTCTCGTGCTGGACGCCTACTTCAGCGGCACGAAACTGCGGTGGATCCTGGATAACGTGCCGGGTGCGCGAGCGCGTGCGGAGGCGGGTGAGCTCGCGTTCGGCACGATCGACAGCTGGCTCGTGTGGAAGCTCACGGGTGAGCGCTCGCACGTCACCGACGTGACGAATGCATCGCGGACATTGCTCTTCGACATCCATCGTCGGGACTGGGACGCCGAACTGCTCGACCTGTTCGCGGTGCCGCGGGCCATGCTGCCGCAGGTGCGGGACTCGAGTGCGGTAATCGCAGAAACCGCCGGACATCTGTTCGCGCGCCCGATCCCGATCGCGAGCATTGCCGGCGACCAGCAGGCGGCGCTGTTCGGGCAACGCTGTATCGCGCCCGGCATGGTGAAGAACACCTACGGCACCGGCTGTTTCATGCTCATGCACACCGGCCGCACGCCGATGGTTTCGCGCAACCGCCTGATTGCGACACCCGCGTGTTCGATCGACGGGCGGCCCCAGTTCGCACTCGAAGGCAGCGTGTTCGTGGCGGGCGCCGCCGTGCAGTGGCTGCGCGACGGACTGCGCATCATCCGCACCTCCGACGAGGTCGAGCGCCTCGCCGCCGAGGTCGAGGACAATGGTGGCGTGTATGTCGTGCCGGCGTTTGCGGGGCTCGGCAGCCCGCACTGGGATGCGGGCGCGCGCGGCGCGATCGTCGGTCTCACGCGGGGCGCGACCGCCGGCCACATCGCCCGCGCGACGCTCGAAAGCATCGCGTATCAGACCGCCGACGTGCTGCGCGCGATGGAAGACGATGCACCGGTGAGACTGGTCGAGCTGCGTGTCGACGGCGGCGCCACACGCAACAATCTGCTCATGCAGTTTCAGGCGGACCTCCTGGGCGTCCCGGTCGTGCGCCCGCGGGTACAGGAGACGACTGCTCTCGGCGCCGCGTATCTTGCGGGGTTGGCGGTCGGCTACTGGAAGAGCGCGGCGAGACATCGACGGCCAGTGGCAGGCCGAACGGACCTTCGAGCCCAAGATGAGCCGTGACCAGGCGTCCACGCTCCTCGCCGGCTGGACGAAAGCGGTCGGGCGGGCAAAGGACTGGAGCAGCCAGTAAGCGGCGCCGTATCACGACGTTGCAAGCGTTTCCTTGTCCGCCACCATATCGCGCGCACGATAATTGCGGTATAAATCGCGCCGGATGCGCTCCAAAGGGCACGAGCAGCTCGAATGTCCGACAAGTGAGCAGCTTTTGCCCCAGCCGTTCCACATCGGCCGCGAGCGCGCTCGCGATTGATCCGTCGGAATTGGAGGACGCATGAACCGGACCATGGCTCAAGTCGCCTGGATGGCAGTCGCAGTGCTGGGCGCGGCCGCTCTGGGCATTGTCGCGCTGAATCGCGGTGAAACCGTCAACGCAGCATGGATGGTCATCGCCGCGGTCTGCGTGTATCTGATCGCCTATCGTTTCTACAGCCTGTTCATTTCCAGTCGTGTCCTGCAGCTCGACCCGACGCGGATGACGCCGGCCGTGAAGTACAACGACGGCCTCGATTATGTGCCGACCAACAAGTACGTATTGTTCGGCCATCACTTCGCGGCGATCGCGGGCGCGGGGCCGCTGGTAGGGCCGGTCCTGGCGGCGCAGATGGGCTACCTGCCCGGCATGTTGTGGATTCTCGCGGGCGTCGTGTTCGCGGGCGCAGTGCAGGACTTCGTCGTCCTGTTCGTCTCGACCCGGCGCGACGGGCGTTCGCTCGGCGACCTCGTGAAGTCGGAAATGGGCTCCGTGCCCGGCGTGATCGCGCTCTTCGGCGCGTTCGGCATCATGGTGATCATCCTGGCCGTGCTCGCGCTGATCGTCGTAAAAGCGCTGGCCGAATCGCCGTGGGGCATGTTCACCGTCACCGCGACGATGCCTATCGCGATCGCGATGGGGGTCTACATGCGCTACGTGCGGCCGGGCCATATCGGCGAAGCATCGATCGTCGGCTTCATCCTGCTCATGGCCGCGGTGATCTTCGGAGGCACCGTTGCTGCCGATCCGGTGTGGGGGCCGCGCTTCACCTTCACCGGCGTACAGCTTACCTGGCTGCTGATCGGATACGGCTTCGTCGCATCGGTGCTGCCCGTGTGGCTCCTGCTCGCGCCGCGCGATTACCTGTCGACCTTCCTGAAGGTCGGGACCATTCTCGCCCTGGCGGTCGGCATTCTGATCGTGATGCCCGAGTTGAAGATGCCGCCGCTCACGCCGCTTCATCGATGGCAGTGGGCCGGTGTGGTCGGGCACTCTGTTCCCGTTCCTCTTCATCACGATCGCCTGTGGGGCCGTCTCCGGTTTCCACGCGCTGATCTCTTCGGGTACGACGCCGAAGATGCTCGAGAACGAAGTCGCAGGCGCGGTTCATCGGCTATGGCGGCATGTTGATGGAATCGTTCGTCGCGATCATGGCGCTCGTTGCCGCATCTGTCATCGATCCGGGCGTCTATTTCGTGATGAACAGCCCGGGCGCGATCATCGGCACGACTGCTGCGTCGGCGGCGCGAGACCGTCTCGCAATGGGGCTTCGTGATCACGCCGGATCTGCATCACGCAGACGGCGCAGAACGTCGGCGAGCACACGATCATCTCGCGGGCGGGCGGTGCGCCGACTCTGGCGGTCGGCATGGCGCAGATCCTGTCCGCGTGATCGGCGGACACACGATGATGGCGTTCTGGTATCACTTCGCCATCCTGTTCGAAGCGCTGTTCATCCTGACCGCGGTCGATGCCGGGACGCGAGCGGGGCGCTTCATGCTGCAGGACCTGATGGGCACGTTCCTGCCTCAGTTGAAGCGCACGGAGTCGCTGCCGGCGAATCTGGCAGGGAGCGGGCTTTGCGTCGCCGCGTGGGGTTTCATCCTGTATCAGGGTGTGGTGGACCCGTTCGGCGGTATCAACTCGCTGTGGCCGCTCTTCGGGATCTCCAACCAGATGCTCGCGGGCATCGCGCTGATACTCGCCAGTGTGGTACTGGTGAAGATGAAGCGCGAGCGCTTCGTGTGGGTGACGCTCCTGCCGAGTGCCTGGCTGCTCGTGTGCACCCTCACGGCGGGCATCGAGAAGGTCTTTCATCCTGATCCCAAGATCGGCTTCCTTTCCCACGCGCACCGCTTCTCGGAGGCGATCGATGCGGGCAAGATGCTTGCGCCGGCGAAATCGGTCGAGACGATGCAGCGTATCGTCTTCAACGATTATCTCGATGCGTCGCTTGCGATCATCTTCATGCTGGTGGTGGTAGCCGTGCTGGTGTTCGGCGTGCGGGTCGCGATGCAGGCGTGGCGGGCAGACCGTCCGACAGCGCGTGAGACGCCGTACGAGGCGGGTCCGGCAACGGCTTCGGCAGCGGCCTGAGCACTCGCGAGGATCGGCGCACTGCACGACGTGCGGCGCCGGTCCCCGTTGCCAATCTCGGGAATCGAGTCATGGAAATGTGGAATACGATCGCAGACGCGTGGAAGCAGGCGGCCCGATGTGCCCGGGTCATGGTGGGGCAGCCCGACTACGGCACATACGTGGAGCACATGCGTCGGCATCACCCGGACCAGCCGGTGATGAGCTACGTCGAGTTCTTCCGCGACCGCGAAAACGCGCGCTATGGCGGCAAGGGGCGCGTCGGCCGCTGCTGCTGAGTACCTCTCAGCCCTCGCAATCGGACGTGAGTGCCAATGGCGTCCGAATGCTTCGTTCGTGTCGACAGCCTGTCCCAGGCGCGCCGCTCACCGGGATTGGGTTGGTGCTGAGGATCGCCTGCAAAGCTCGGCGGTCCAGCAGAGCGTTGCATCGTCAACCGGATGACGGATGACGCACGCCGGCGCGATCAGTACGCCGCGTCCGGCCGTCTGCGCCATCGTTCGCGCGATGTCGCCGGCAATGCCTGCCTGGTCACGCTGCGTGATGTGCGATCGCTGAAGTCCGCCAAGGATCGGCTTCGTCCCGCCCGCCCGCCTGTATTCTTCGATGGAAGGTGCCGTCTCGCCGATGTGCCAGTTCAGTGCCGCGGCGTCATAGTCCTTGATCACGTCGAACAGAATGTCCTCGCCATGGATGTGCACGGCGTTGAACCAGCCGCCGTGTGAGCGAGCCTCGGCGAGCACACGCCGATCGTACGGCTCACCGTAGCGGCGGTACGCGGCGGCGTCATAGGCGCTGTGCGTCGCCTCCTGCAGCGCGAAGAAGATGCCGGCGCAGCCCGCTTCGAGCGCCCGGCGCGTGAGCGCGCAGGTAACCTCCGTGATCGTTTCGAGACCGCGTTGCACGTGAGCGGGATCGCGTTCGAGGTGGACGCGCGAAGCACCGTTCGAAAGCTTCCCGGCGATCGTGAGCGGCGAGAAGACGGTGGCGAGGACGGGCACGCCGGGTCCGACCAGCCGTACGAGCAGCCGCAGATGCTCGAGCTCCCGCCCGAACGAGCCTCGGGTCACGTCGACGCGCTCGAGTGACGACCAGTCTTCGATGGCGATGACGGCGGGTTCGACGACCTTGGCGACACCGCCGCGCGCAATGTCGCTGTAATCGCACACGCAGCCCCAGTCCTCTACGCAGTAAAGGCCGTTCGGCATCGACTTCAGGAAATCGAGATCGTAGCGCTCGCAGAACGACGCGCTCTCACGCGCGAGCCGCTGCGGCTCGAGGTCGATGCCCGGAAGATGCGTCCAGAACGAGTAGGGCGGGCGATCGGGTGCTTCGCCGCGCAAGGCGACGCGCACCCGGTCGAGTTTGGTCGAGCTGATGGAGATTAGGTCACCGCCGCCGCGTGCGACGAGAACGAGACCGTGCCTGCACGCGCCGTGTCGTCGGTCTTCACATTGACCAGCGCGACCATCCCTTCGTCGACTTTCTTCTGCGCGCGCACGAGCGCCGGCCCGATGTCCTCGGGCTTCTCGACGTATTCGCCGTAGCAGCCGAGGCCCTCGGCCATCTTGTCGTAGCGGGTAAAGCCGAGATTGCGCCCGATTTTTTCTTTCTTCGGATCGGCCGTCCAGCCGCCGTTCAGGCTGATCACGACCAGCAACGGGAGCTTGTGCCGCACCGCCGTGTCGATTTCCATGGCGTTCAAGCCGAATGAACCGTCACCGTGAACCACGATGACCTGCTTGTCGGGACACGCGGCTTTCGCGCCGACACCGAACGGCATGCCCACGCCCATCATCCCGAACGGACCGGAATTCAACCGATGCGCCGGAGCGAAGGTCGGCATCGACTGGCGGCCGAAGTTGAGGATCTCCTGCCCGTCCACCACCAGGATGGCGTCGCGCTTCATGAAGTTCTTCACTTCCTCGCACAGGCGCAACGGGTGGATCGGCGTCGCGTTCATCGACATGCCGCCGCCGGTTTCCTTCTTCTTGCTTGCTTCGCCCTCCGCGAGCTTCTTCCGCCACGCCGCGAAATTCTCCGCTTCGACGCGCTTCGGAAGCGCAGCGATGAGCTGCTGGAGCACCGCCTTGCAGTCGCCGACGATACCGATGTCGATCTTGCGCGGGGCCGTCGCGATCTCGTCCGCGTCGATGTCGATCCGGGCGATCGTGGCGTTCGCGCCGAAGCGCGGCGGCGCGGCGTGACCGATGATGTAGTTCATGCGCGTGCCGAGGATGATGATCAGGTCGGCATCCTTGAATGCCGTCGAGCGCATGGTCAGGAACGACAGCGGATGGTCGTCGGGCAGCACGCCGCGGCCTTGCGGCGTCGTGTAGAACGGGATACCGGCCTTCTCCACGAAGGACTGCATTTCGGGCCATGCTTTCGACCAGATGACGCCGCTGCCGCTGACGATGAGCGGTTGCTTCGCCTTGGCGAGCGCGTCGATCAGCTTGTCGACCTGCGCGGTCTCGCCCATCGGCCGCGGATTGAGCAGCGGACGGCCGCTCAAGCGCCAGTCGACCTGGCTTTCATCGATTTTTTCGTAGAGGATGTCAGCGGGAAAATCGAGATAGACCGGCCCGGGCTTGCCGCCCATCGCTTTCTGAAAAGCGTTGTTGACCTGCTCGGGTATGCGCTTCAGATTGACCACGCGGTCGGACCATTTCGTGCACGCTTTCATGATCGCGACCTGGTCGATTTCCTGGAACGTCTGCCGGCCGAACAAGCCGATTGCACTCGAGCCGCCGAGCGCGACGACCGGCGCGCAGTCGATGAGTGCGTTGGCAAGGCCGGTCGTCAGGTTGATCGCGCCGGGGCCGCTCGCCCCCATGCACACACCCGGTTTCTGCAGCAGGCGGCTATAAGCCTGCGCCGACAGCGCCGCGGCCTGCTCGTGGCGCACGTCGATCATGCGGATTTCCTCCTGGGCGCAAGTGGTCTGCACGAGCTGCATCGGTCCGCCCATGATGAAGAACAAATCTTTCGTGCCTTCTTTTTTCAGGGCGCGCGCCAGAATTTCGGAGCCTGTCACATCTGCCATGGTGTCTCTCCTTCCATTGGTAGATCAGCGTTCGGTCGGGCTACTTTCTCCTTAGCCCTCGCACATATTGATGAAAATACTGATCGGCGTTCGAATGTTCCGTTCGCGGCGACAGCCTGTCCCAGGCGCGCCGCTCACCATTTTTGCGGTGGTCCTAAATTACTTTGTCGGCACGAAGCGCGGAAACCTGCTCCTCGTTCATGCCCAACCAATCCTTCAGCACTTCACCGCTGTGCTGGCCGAGCAGGGGCGCCGGTTTCACCGACGGCGGTCGGCCGTCGAACCGCACGGGCCAGCCCGCCATCTTGAACGCGCCGTGATCCGGGTGCTGGATCTTCTGAATGATCGCCCGCTCTTCGAAGTTGGGATCGTTCAGGAGCTCGGCGGTATCGCGCACCGCGCCCGCGGGGACGGCGGCGCCGATCACGCGCATGCACTCGTACTTGTCGCGCTTGCTCGTGAACTCGGTGATGATCTTCTCGACCTCCGCCTCATTCTCGACCCGGGCTTCGCGCGTCTCGAAACGGGGATCACCGATCAGATCCTTGCGCCCGATCGCTTCCAGCAGCCGCGGCCAGTGCTGCGGATTGCCGCGGCTCGTGTAGACGTACACGTAATCGTTCGGTCCGCCCGGTGCGCACGGATAGATGTTGCATGGCGGATTGTTGCCCTCGAGATTCTTCGCGCCTGCGCGCCGCGCCGGCTTGCCGGTCTTGGTCGTGAGACAGAACGCGTTCCGGATGTAGTGCAGCATGGCATCCTGCATCGCGACCTGCAGATGCACACCCTTGCCGGTTTCCTTGCGCTTCATGAGGGACGCGAGAATGCTGATGCACATCAGCATGCCGGTGCCGGAATCCCCGAGCGTTGCTCCCGGCTTGGCGGGTGGGCCATCGGTCTCGCCCGTGACGCTCATCGTGCCGCCGCACGCCTGGGCGATCATGTCGAAAGCGAGGTTGTTCGCGTACGGGCTGCCTTCGCCGAAGCCCTTTACTTGTCCGTAGATGATGCCCGGATTGATTTCGCTCAGGACCTTGTAGCCCAGGCCCAGCCGCTCGATCGCGCCCGGGGCGAAGTTCTCCATGAACACGTCGGCCTTCTTGGCGAGGTCCTTGACAATCTGCAGCCCGCGCGCGGACTTCAGGTTGACGGTGATCGAGCGCTTGTTGGAGTTGTAGTTGAGGAAATAGGGATCGTCCTTGTGCGGCGTCGTCGCACCGGTGCGTCGGCCCGGGTCACCGCCGCCGGGATTTTCGACTTTCACCACGTCGGCTCCGAGCCACGCCATCACCTGCGTGCAGGACGTACCGGCCTCGAACTGCGTGAGGTCCAGCACTTTCACGTTCGTGAGGCAGCCCGGCGCTACGGGGTTCACATTCGCATCCATGATCGCTCCTCCACGATTTGGAGCCCGGACCGGGCACAGCCAGCCGCGCGTGCTTGCATGTTACAGCAACGGGCGCCCGCGGCGCACCGGCGCTACGAAAGGTCCGGCTTCAGCTCCGACCGGTACTGTTTCGAGAGATGCACGTACTCGGCTGCGAACGCATTGTAGAGGCGTATCTCGTCCTCGCTGAGGGCCCGTACCACCTTCCCGGGCGAGCCGACCACGAGCGAGCCGTCGGGAATCGTTTTCCCCTCCGTGATCAGTGTGTTCGCGCCGATCACGCAATTGCGGCCGATCACCGCGCCGTTCAGGATCACGCTCTTGATGCCGATGAGCGTGCCATCTCCGACCGTGCAGCCGTGGAGCATGGTCATGTGGCCGACGCTCACGCCTCGTCCCAGCGTGATGGGAAACCCCGCGTCCACGTGCAGGATGGAGCCGTCCTGAACTTGCGAGTTCTCGCCGATCGTGATCATGTCGTTATCGCCGCGCACCACGCAGTTGAACCAGATGCTCGCATTGTTTTCGAGCACCACGTTGCCGACGACGATGGCGTTGTCCGCGATCCAGTAGTCACCTTTGCAGGTGATTTTCAGGTCACCGAGCGCGTATTTCATGCGCGTTCCCGTCCAGAACAAGATCATAAAAATACAACGGCCAGCGCTCGCCGGCCGTTGCTTCGCATTCCCCTCACCCCTACCCCTCTCCCCAACCTGGGACGAGGGAGGCAAGCGTCACCCGTCACCCATCACTCGTCACCCGTGCCGCGCCACGAATCACCCACCACGAACCACCACAGGTGATCACAGCAATGGCACCATCAACAGCGCCACGATATTGATGATCTTGATGAGCGGGTTCACCGCGGGTCCCGCGGTGTCCTTGTAGGGATCGCCCACGGTGTCGCCGGTCACCGCGGCTTTGTGCGCGTCCGAACCCTTGCCGCCGTGATTGCCGTCTTCGATGTACTTCTTCGCGTTATCCCAGGCGCCGCCGCCGGTCGTCATGGAAATCGCGACGAAGAGACCGGTCACGATGGTACCGATCAGCAAGCCGCCGAGCGCCCGCACGCCCGCGCCGGGGCCCATTGCCCAGTTCATGAGCGTCGCGAGAACGATCGGAACGAGCACCGGCAGGAGTGACGGAATGATCATCTCCTTGATCGCCGCACGCGTCAGCATGTCCACCGCGCGCGAGTAGTCGGGCTTCGCTTCGCCGGTCATGATCCCGGCGATGTCGCGAAACTGTCGCCGCACTTCGACGACCACCGCCCCGGCCGCGCGGCCGACGGCTTCCATGGCCATCGCGCCAAACAGGTAGGGGACCATGCCGCCGATGAACAAGCCGATGATGACCGCCGGGTCGGACAGCGAGAACTGCTGGATCTTGTTCTCGGCCTCGAGGTTGTGCGTGTAATCCGCGAACAGCACGAGCGCCGCGAGACCCGCGGAGCCGATGGCATAACCTTTCGTTACGGCCTTGGTCGTGTTGCCCACGGCATCCAGCGGATCGGTGACCGCGCGCACGGAGTCCGGCAGATTGGACATCTCGGCAATGCCGCCGGCGTTATCCGTGATCGGACCGTAGGCGTCGAGCGCGACGATCATGCCGGTCAACGACAGCATCGCCGTGGCGGCGATGGCGATGCCATAGAGGCCCGCGAACTGGAAGGCGGCCCAGATCGCAACGCACACTGCAAGCACCGGCAGCGCGGTCGATTTCATCGAGACGCCGAGTCCCGCGATGATGTTCGTAGCGTGTCCGGTCGTCGAGGCGGAGGCGATGTGGCGCACCGGACCATACTCCGTCGCGGTGTAGTCCTCGGTGATCGCCATCATGACGCCCGTGAGTACCAGACCCACCACCGCCGCGCCGAAGAGCTTCGTCGCGAGGGGTCCCATCATCGAGTCGGTGATGAACCAGAACGCGATGGCGGCGAGCACACCGGACACGATCACACCTTTATAGAGCGCGCCCATGATCTTGCCGCCCTGACTCGTCTTCACGAAGAACGTGCCGATGATGGACGCGATGATCGATGCCCCGCCCAGCACGAGCGGATAGAGCACGGAGTTGCCGGCCAACGCCCTGAGGGTCGGATCGGGGTTGTTGGCGAAGAGCAGACCACCGAGCAACATCGTGGCGATGATCGTGACCGCATACGTTTCGAAGAGGTCCGCCGCCATGCCGGCGCAGTCGCCCACGTTGTCGCCGACGTTGTCGGCAATCACGGCGGGGTTGCGCGGATCGTCTTCCGGTATGCCCGCTTCGACCTTGCCCACGAGATCGGCGCCAACGTCCGCCCCCTTCGTGAAGATGCCGCCGCCAAGCCGCGCGAAGATGGAGATGAGCGAACCACCGAAGGCGAGCCCGACGAGCGCGTGCAACGCTCTCTCGGCGCCGAACAGACTCGTGGCAATCCAGTAGTAACCGGCAACGCCGAGGAGACCGAACCCGACGACGAGCATGCCGGTGATGGCGCCACCGCGGAACGCGATGTTCAGCGCGGCGTTGATGCCGTTACGCGCTGCTTCCGCCGTGCGCACGTTGGCGCGCACCGAGATCCACATGCCGGTGTACCCGGCGAGCCCCGAGAACACGGCGCCGACGGCGAAGCCGAAAGCCGTCGGCCATTCCAGCGCAAAGCCGAGTACCACGAAGAGAACGATGCCGACGATCGCGATCGTGCCGTACTGGCGGTTGAGATAGGCCTTGGCGCCCGTCTGCACCGCTGCCGCGATTTCGCGCATGCGATCGTTGCCGCTCGGCTGCGAGAGGACCCATTTGATCGAGAACATCCCATAGAGCAGGGCTGCAACCGCGCAGGCCAGCGCGAAGATGAGATACGACGACGACGACATGATCACTCCCGTGTGTTGAGGAATTTATGAATAAGTCCCACGGGGGCTTATTCAGAGATTCCATGGGCCATTTGAACTTCGGCAGGCCGTTTTTGCCGGTGAAGAACGTCGCTGCTCTTCGGGCATTTCACTTCTCGGTGCAGTTCGCTTCGAGCGCGGCGAAGATCCTGTCGCGGATGTCTTCGACCGAACCCTGTCCCTGGATGCCGAGGTAGTGCGGCGCGCGCGCATCGCCGCTCCTGGTCCAGTGGAGATAGTAGTCGACCAGGGGCGCTGTCTGACTGTGATAGGTTTCGATGCGCTTTTTCACCGTCGCTTCGTTATCGTCGGGCCGCTGCACGAGCGGCTCTCCAGTAACGTCATCTACGCCGGGCGTCTTCGGCGGATTGAAATCGATGTGGTACGAGCGCCCGGAAGCGGGGTGCACCCGGCGTCCGCTCAACCGGCGCAGGATCTCCTCGTCTTCCACCTTGAGGTCGACGACGCAGTCGATGTCGATACCGGCTGCACGCAAGGCCTCGGCTTGCGCGAGATTGCGCGGGAAGCCGTCCAGGATGAAGCCCCCCTCGGCATCGACCTGCTTGCTCCGCTCGCGTACCAGCGCGATAACGAGATCGTCCGGCACCAGCTCGCCACGATCCATGTAGCCCTTCGCCTGTCGTCCGAGCTCGGTGCCCGCCTTGATCGCGCCGCGCAACATGTCGCCCGTCGAAATCTGCGGGATCCGGTACTTGTCGACCAGGAACTGAGCCTGTGTACCTTTGCCGGCGCCGGGCTGGCCAAGCAACAGTATTCGCATGAACGTGGGCGATACGGGACCCGTGTCAATTGCGCGGTGTCATGCGGCCGACACACGGTCCCCGCAGAACTGCCGCGCCCAAAAAAACGCGAGAGTATAGCGGTTTTCAGTGCCTTACGGAACGCGAGCGGCGGGTGCCGAGCTGCCTCTGCACGCGCGCGAGATCCTCGGGCGTGTCGATGCCGGGGTGCGGCGCCGCGCGGCTCACGGCCACGCTGATGCGATAGCCGGCGTAAAGGGCGCGCAATTGTTCCAACGCCTCGAAGCGCTCGATCAGCGCGGGCTTGAGCGTTTTGAACTCGTGCAGAAACGCCGCGCGATACGCGTAGATGCCGAGGTGACGGTAAACGGTGAGACGGGGTGGAATGGCGCGTATGCCTTTCGCGTACGCGTCGCGCGCATAGGGGATGGGGGCGCGGCTGAAATACAGCGCGTAACCGTGTGCGTCCACCACCACCTTGACCACGTTCGGATTCGCCACGTCCGCCGCCCGCTCGATGCGATGACAGGCGGTCGCGATCGCAGCGTCCCGATGCAGCGCAAGGTTCTCGGCTACGCGCCGGATGAGCGTGGGCGGCACGAGCGGTTCGTCCCCCTGCACGTTCACGACGATGCGTCCGGGAGGAAAGCGCCGCTTCGCTGCCACCTCGGCAAGTCGGTCGGTGCCGGACGCGTGATCGCGGCGCGTCATGATGACCTCGAAGTCTGCGCGCTTCACCGCGCTTTCAATGCCCGCGTGATCGGTCGCGACGATGACTTGATCGGCGCCGCTTCTGCGTGCCTGTTCAGCGACGCGCACAACCATCGGCTTGCCACCGAGATCGGCGAGCGGTTTACCCGGGAAACGCGATGAACCGTAGCGCGCGGGGATGACCACCACGAAGTTGAGGTTCGCTTCCCGCTTCACGCCTGACCCCTGTGCAATCGCGGAGCGGACGTCACGACTGATCCGCGACGAAAGGAAAGGAGGTTACGGAGGGAAACCCTCGGTGTCCCTCTGTTCCGTAGGGTGGCGAAGCCCGAGCCGAAGGCGAGCGCCACCTCCTACGCCACTTCCTCTTCGGGCGGAAGCTTGCGCGCTTCGTCCTCCAGCATCACCGGAATGTCGTCCTTGACCGGATACGCGAGTCGGCACGGGCGGCAGATCAGCTCATTCGCGCTCTTCCGATAGATAAGGGGGCCCTTGCACAGCGGACACACGAGAATGTCGAGAAGGCGCGGATTCATGCGGAGCTCTGTCGGATCTTGTTGAGGACGAGTGCTGCGAGCGCCGGGTCAGGAACGGCATCCACGCGCAGCGCCCACTGGTTTTCGGACGCGAACGCGGCGCATTTTACCGCATCCTTCTCGGTCATCAGGATTGCATCGGCGTCTGCGAATGCGACATCCGCTCTCGTTAAAGCATGATGATCGGCGAACGCATGCGCCTCGAACGTGATGCCGAGATCGTGCAGGTGCCGGAAGAAGCGCGATGGATTGCCGATGGCGGCGATCGCATGCACGCGCTGGTTGCGGAAATGGTCGGGGTGCACGATGAAATCGGGATTGAGCAGGTTATGGAACGATCGCCCTTCGAGCTTCATCCAGAAGGCGTCGCGAACGTCATGGAACGTTTGTCCGGGTCCATTGATGACGACGGCGTCCACGCAGCGCAGACGCGAGGACGGTTCGCGCAGCGGTCCCGCAGGAAGCATGCAGCCGTTGCCGAGTCCCCGCTCGCCATCGATCACGGCCAGCTCCACGTCGCGAGCGAGCCCGTAATGCTGCAGTCCGTCGTCACTCACGATCACGTCGCACTCGGGAAACGCGGCGAGCAGGGCCCGCGCCGCAGCCGCGCGATCGCGTCCGATATATACGGGACAGCCGCTGCGCTGCGCGAGCAGAACCGGCTCGTCGCCGCACGTCAGCGGATCGTCGTCAGGCGTGACGCGCCGGCAGGTGCGAATCGCCCCGCCATATCCGCGGCTGACGATACCGACGCGTCGACCGTTCCGCTCGAGAACGCCCGTCAACCACAACGTCATGGGTGTCTTGCCCGTCCCACCCACTGTGACGTTGCCAACCACCACCACGGGTGCGCTCACGCGCTGGCGCGAAAAAAGCCCGCTCCGATAGCAGGCCCGGCGCACGCTGACCGCTGCGCGAAAGAGCAGGCTCAGCGGCCACAGGAGCGCACTTACGGCCGTAAAGCGCTGCCAGTGGCGCTCGAGCCACATGCCCTCACTCAGAGCCCATAACATAATGAGCGGCGGCGCGCGCTGTCACGATTTTCGCTCAGATCAAGGAGTGCGACGAAGCCAATGTCGGGAACATTGGCAAGGAGCACGACGCCGAGGTGGGCGAAAAGTCGTGCCAGCCCTTCGGGTTGCGGCCAAAATCGCGCCTTACTGCGTCGGCCACCTCGACCGTATTGTCGATACGCTCTTCGGCGTCCTCCTTGTCATCCACAATTTTGGCTCGCAACGCGCATTCGCGTCATTGTGTTACGGGCTCTTAGTATTCTGAATCGTGAACGTGATGCGGCCGTAGCCCGCCGCCTGTGCGGCTTCCATCACTCGCACGACTGACTGATGCGACGCCTGTGCGTCGGCGTTGATGACGATCACAGGCTCTTTCATGCCACCGCCGGCGCGCTTGATCTCCTGCACCAGTGTGTCGCGGTTTGCCTGCCCCAGCACGTTCTTGTTCACCGAGTACGTGCCTTTCGCATCCACGCCGATATCGATCTGGTCCGGACGCTCGGGCGCCTTCGCCGCGTCGGCGGTCGGCAGATTGATCTGCAGTTCCGAGAAGCGCGAGTAAGTGGTGGTCACCATGAGAAAGATGAGGATCACCAGCAGGACGTCGATCAGCGGAATGAAGTTGATCTCCGGCTCCTCGCGGCCGACGTGACGCCCGAATCTCATACCTGCCGCTCACCGTGCACGAACTCGACCAGTTTGATCGCCTGCAGCTCCATATCGATGAGCAGCGCGTCCACCTTCGCCCGCAAATAGCGATAGAAGATCATGCTCGGCACCGCGACGACGAGGCCGAAAGCCGTGTTGTAGAGCGCGATCGAGATACCATGCGCGAGCACGAGCGGATTGCCGCCCTGCGGCGTCTGCGACCCGAAGATCTCGATCATGCCGATGACCGTGCCGAACAGCCCGAGCAGGGGCGAGATCGCCGCGATGGTGCCTAGGCTGGTGAGGAAGCGTTCGAGCTCGAGCGCCACGGCCCGGCCGGCTTCTTCGATCGCTTCTTTCATGATGGTCATGTCGCTTTTGACGTTGCGCAACCCGGCCGCGAAAATCTGCCCCAACGGGGACTCGGAGGCCAGCCGATCGATCATGGCGGGTGTCACGCCATTCTGCCGCTGCTCCTGCACGACCTGACTGAGCAGATTGCGCGGCATGACGGCGCTTTCGCGCAAGGACCACATACGCTCGCCGATGATGGCGAGGGCAATAACGGAACAGAGAAGGAGGGGCCAGATCGGCCATCCGGCTGCCTGAATGATGGAGAACACGTGTTACTCCGGAAAGGTGGCCGACACTTTAGCCGCCACCCTCTGTTTCATCAAGGCAAAGCTCAAGTGACACATAATCAGACGGCGCTAAGTGCAACTTCGAACGACCAATTTTCTTTTTCCACATTCTCTGTGGATAACTCTGTGCACAATCTGTCGGAACTATCCCTAAGTGGTGCCCGGGTATAGGAATTTCGCGCGCCGATTAAAAATTAGACCTGCCTTTTTTTAACTATAAATCATGGGCTTGTGTTAATTCCCCGGGGAGACGGGGGCTTTTTCAGGGGGGCTTATGAAAGAAATGTGACCGCTGTGGATGAACCACATCGCGCGACCTTTTTCAAGTGGCCGCGTGAGCCATTGAATCGTATGGTATTTCTTGCCGATTCCTGCTTCAACACTCTCTTTTTTACCGATGACAACGTTCTCGACCACACCCGATCTACCGGGTTTCCCGCCGCCGGTGCCGGTGATCGGCGTCGCCCAGCTCAACCGGCTGGCCCGCGAGCTTCTCGAACGACATCTGCCGCTCATGTGGGTCGCCGGGGAGCTGTCGAACTTCCGCCGCTACGACTCCGGCCACTGCTACTTCACGTTGAAAGATGCCGATGCACAGGTCGATTGCGTGATGTTCAGGCTGAAGGCGCAGCTGCTCGGCTGGCAGCCGGAAGATGGCATGCGCGTCGAGGTGCGGGCCTGCCCCACGTTGTTCGAAGCGCGAGGCAAGTTCCAGCTCACGGTGGAAGTCATGCGGCGAGCGGGGCTCGGCGCGTTGTACGAAGCCTACGCGCGGCTGAAGGCGCGACTTGAACACGAGGGATTGTTCGATGCGACGCGAAAGCGCGCATTGCCGCGTTTCCCGCGCTCCCTCGGCATTATCACGTCACCCCAGGCTGCCGCGCTGCGCGACGTGCTGACGACGTTGAAGCGCCGTATGCCCAGCCTGCCGGTGATCATCTATCCGACCCCGGTGCAGGGGGAGGGTGCCGCGCTGCGCATTACCCGCGCGGTCAGGCTCGCCAGTGCGCGCGCGGAATGCGACGTGCTCGTGCTGTGCCGCGGTGGCGGCAGTATCGAAGATCTGTGGGCCTACAACAACGAAGGCCTCGCGCGCGCGATCGCGGACTGCGCAATTCCCATGGTCGCAGGCATCGGACACGAAACCGATTTCACGATCGCCGATTTCGTCGCCGACGTGCGCGCGCCGACGCCGACTGCGGCGGCGGAGCTGGTAACGAGCGACCGTCTGGAACTGTGCGAGCAGCTACGGCACATCACGTCGCGCCTGCAGAGGCTGGTGCAGCGGGGACTCGAAAACCGGATGCAGCGCCTGGATTACCTCTCGCGCGGCCTCGTACATCCGGGTGATCGCATACGCAACCAGCGGCAACACCTCGCGCACCTCGCGACGCGACTGGGCGGCGCGTGGAAAAGAGCGGCCGAATCCCACACCTGGCAGATACGCGGTCTCGCCCGCGACCTGCAACGCTCGAAGCCCGATCTGCACGCACTGGAGCAGCGCCGGGGCGAGCTGGGCCGGCGTTTGCGAGAGAGTGCCCATGCCCGGTTGTCGGATGCAGTCACCCGTCTTTCGGGGCTCGAAAGCCACCTGCGGCACCTCGATCCGAGCCGCGTTCTGGAGCGCGGCTACAGTATCGTGCTCGATACATCGGGGGCGATCGTGCATGACGCCGCACAGATAAAACCTGGCGACGACGTCGCCCTGCGGTTCGGACGCGGCGAGGCGACGGCGGAAGTGAAGAGCACGAAGCGCGACTGACGCGCAGGGTCTGAGGCTCACACGCGCAGCGCATCGAGCTGCCCCTGCACATATTCGAACACGCGTCCGGCGACGTCCGGTTCCAGGCTATCGAAAATCATCACGTCGGACATGGCGCGCAGCCATGTCAGTTGTCTTTTCGCGAGCTGGCGGGTCGCGGCGATGCCTTCGCTGCGCAGCGCTTCCTCGCCTAAACGGCCTTCGAGGAACTGCCATGCCTGCCGATAGCCGACGCAGCGCATCGAGGGCATCGTCGCGTCGAGGCCGTACTCGTTGCGAAGACGTTCGACTTCGGCGACGAGGCCGGCGGCAAGCATGTGGTCGAAGCGCTTCTCGATTTCCTCATGCAGGCGAGCGCGGTCGGACGGAATGAGCGCGATGCGTATCGGCGTGTATGGAAAATACACATAGCGCGGCTTCCGTAAGAGCTCGCCGAGCGTTTTGCCGGTGATGTGATAGATTTCGAGCGCACGTTGGATACGCTGCGCATCGTTTGGATCGAGCCGCCGCGCCGTCTCCGGATCGACACCCGCCAGTCTGGCATGCACCGCGGGCCAGCCGTCTTCCTGGGCCATGGTGTCGATCACCAGGCGGATCATCGGATCGGCTTCGGGCAGCTCATTCAGTCCTTCGACGAGCGCTTTGAAATACAGCATGGTTCCGCCCACGAGCAGGGGGATGTTGCCGCGCTCGCTGATTTCGCGCATCACCACGAGCGCATCGTCGCGAAAACGTGCCGCCGAGTAGTTTTCGTGCGGCTCGATGAGGTCGATCAGATGATGTGGAACCGCACGCAACGCTTCCTCATCGGGTTTTGCAGTGCCGATGTTCATCCCTTTGTAGACGAGCGCGGAATCGACACTCACGATTTCTGACGGCAGCGCGCGGGCGAGCTCGAGCGAGACTGCAGTCTTGCCGCTCGCGGTCGGTCCCATCAGGAGAATGGCCGGGGGATGGTAACTTCATTCTGCACGGTCTATGCTGGCTGGAGCCGCTAGCGACCGCGCATGAACAACTTGTCGAGCTCGCTCAGGGTAATGCGGTGCCACGTCGGGCGACCGTGATTGCACTGGCCCGAGCGCTCCGTCTGTTCCATTTCCCGCAACAGAGCATCCATCTCGGGTATCGTCAGACGGCGATTCGCGCGCACGGCCGCGTGACACGCCATCGTGCCGAGCAACTCGTTGCGGCGCTCGGTGAGGACGCGCGTCGCTCCGAATTCGCTCATTTCGCGCAGCACGTCGGTGGCGAGCGCGCGCGGATCGGCGTCCTGTAGGAGCGCCGGCGCAGCCCGGACCACGAGCGTGGTCGGTGACGATGGCGCGACGTCGAAGCCGAGCTTGAGCAGCGTGTCACGGTGGTCCTCCGCCGTGGCGACGAGAACAGCGTCTGCCGCGAACACCACAGGCACGAGAAGCGGCTGCATGGGCATCTCTTCGGAGTCGAGCGCCTCCTTGAGCCGCTCGTACATGATGCGCTCGTGTGCCGCGTGCATGTCCACGATGACGAGTCCCTGGTCGTTCTGCGCAAGCACGTAAACGCCTGCGAGCTGCGCCAGCGCCGAACCGAGGGGCCGTGCAGCGGTGTCCGGCACGTCGATGTCGGCGGTGCCCAGCGGCGGACGGGCTCCGAAAAGCGTTTCGTAGAAGCCGATGTGCTCGCCGAGCTGCAACGGCAGCGAACGCTCGTTCGCGTAGGCATGCGGCGACGCCACATCTGCCGGCTGCGTCTCGAACGGCGCGTCCACCTGCGCCGCATCGCCTGCCGCCGTACGTGCGAGCGCTTTGCTCAGTGCATGGAACACGAATTGATGAACCGCACGCGAATCGCGGAACCGGATCTCGATCTTGGTCGGATGAACGTTCACGTCCACGCCTGCGGGATCGAGCTCGAGAAAGAGGACGTAACTCGGGTGCCGCTCGTGATGCAGCACGTCCGCGTACGCCTGCCGGATCGCGTGAGCGAGCAGGCGGTCTCGCACGAAGCGGCCGTTTACGAAGGTGTATTGAGCGTCGCGCGTGGTGCTCGCGTGTTCCGGCGTGCCCACGTAGCCGCGCAGCCGGAGCGCGCCCGCGTCTTCTTCGATGCGAAGGGCGCTCTCCGCAAACTCGCGTCCCACTACGGCGAGGATGCGTTCGTCCAGGCTTTGCGGCTTCAGATGCCAGCGCGGCTTGCCATTGTGCTGTAACGTGAGAGCCGTATCGTGATGCGACAATGCGATGCGTTTGAAAGCTTCTTCACAGTGCGCGTATTCCGTGGCTTCGGATTTCAGGAACTTGCGGCGCGCGGGTGTGTTGAAATAGAGGTCGCGCGCTTCGATCGACGTCCCTGGAGCGAGCCGTGCCGGTACCGGTGCTGCGATCGCGGGCCCTTCAGCGGCGATCGACCATGCGTGCTCGTCATCCGGTGTGCGGCTGGTGAGCGTGAGCCGTGCGACCGATGCGATGCTGGCCAGAGCCTCGCCTCTGAAGCCGAGGCTGCCCACCCGCTCGAGATCTTCGAGCGTCGAGATCTTGCTCGTCGCATGGCGGGAAAGGGCAAGCGGAAGGTCGGACCGGGAGATGCCGCAGCCATTGTCGGTTACCTTGATGAGACGCGTGCCGCCGGCGCCGAGCTGGACGGTAATGTCGCCTGCCCCCGCGTCGAGGCAGTTTTCGAGAAGCTCCTTCAAAGCGGATGCCGGCCGCTCGACGACTTCGCCCGCGGCGATCTGGTTTACGAGCAGGTCCGGCAATAATCTAATCTTTGTCATGGCGCCCTATCGCCAGCAGCCGCAGTTATGCGGCCCGCGGCAATGCATGCGGGTGTTTTTGCAATCGATTGATTTTATTCCGTGAACGCATCACAGGGGCGGTGTGTCGCTGGAGCTTCACAACATGTCGACTCGAGTCGTTCCCAAACGGTGCTGAGTTGACGGAGATCAATAAGTCAGGGCTGTCCTTTGTTTTTATAATGCCGCACCCGCCAGAGCGCTTCGCCGCTCAACGTCCACGAAGGGAAATCCATGCCTCAGGTCCTTACGGTGCCAAACGATATCGCGGTCGCCCAGGAACGCGCCACTGCCGTTCCGGAAGCAACGGTCACCTCGCAGGTGATCGGGGTGCCCACGGAAGTTGCCGCGGGCGAAAAACGTGTAGCAACGGTCCCTGAAGTCGTCGAGAAGCTCGTCAAGCTCGGTTTCAGGGTCATCGTGCAGTCCGGAGCCGGTGCCGGGGCGAATTTCAGCGACGAAGCGTATCAGGCCGCCGGTGCCCAGGTCGTGCCGGACGCGCCGAGCGTCTGGGCGAGCGCGGACGTCGTTTTCAAAGTGCGCGGCCCGACGAGCGAAGAAGTGGCCCTGATGCATGAAGGGCAGACGCTCATCTCGTTCATCTGGCCGGCACAGAACCCGGATCTCATGCAGTCGCTCGCGGCCCGGAAAGTGACCGTGCTCGCCATCGACTCGCTGCCGCGCATGCTGAGCCGCGCTCAAAAGATGGACGCGCTGACCTCCATGGCGAGCATCAGCGGCTACCGCGCCGTCATCGAGGCCGCCAACGCGTTCGGCCGCTTCTTCGCCGGCCAGGTGACCGCTGCCGGCAAGATCCCGCCGGCCAAGGTCTTCATCGCTGGCGCTGGCGTGGCCGGACTGTCTGCGATCGGCACGGCCGTCGGCCTGGGCGCCATCGTGCGCGCCAACGACACACGTTCGGAAGTGGCCGACCAGGTCAAGTCGATGGGCGGCGAGTTCGTGAAGGTCGATTATGAGGAAGAAGGCTCCGGCGGCGGCGGCTACGCCCGGGTGATGAGCGAGGGCTTCCAGCAGGCCCAGCGCGAAATGTACGCCAAGCAGGCAAAAGACGCGGACATCATCATCACCACTGCGCTGATCCCCGGCAAGCCCGCTCCGCGGCTGATCACCGCCGACATGGTGAAGACCATGAAGCCGGGCAGCGTCATCGTGGATATGGCGGCAGAGCAGGGCGGCAACTGCGAGCTGACCGAGCCGAACAAGGCTGTCGTGAAGCACGGCGTGACGATCGTCGGCTATACCGACCTGCCCAGCCGCCTCGCGAAGCAGTCGTCGACGCTCTATTCGACCAACCTGTTCCGTCTGACCGAAGAGCTGTGCAAGAAGAAAGACGGCCGCATCGACGTCAACATGGAAGACGATGCCATCCGCGGCTTGACGGTCATCAAGGACGGCGGGATCACGTGGCCGCCGCCTGCGCCCAAGCTCCCTGCCGCACCTGCTGCACCGGTCGCCAAGGCCGCGGTAGCTGCCGCAGCGCCGGCGAAGAGCCATGGTCACGGCGCAGCCAGCGCACCCGCTTCGGCCAAGTCGACGGCGATCGTCTTTCTCGTCGGCGCGGCGCTCTTCTGGTTTATCGGCGCGTTCGCGCCCGCCGCGTTCCTCGCGCACTTCACCGTGTTCGTTCTGGCGTGCTTCGTGGGTTACATGGTGATCTGGAACGTGACGCCGGCGCTGCACACGCCGCTCATGAGCGTCACTAACGCGATCAGCAGCATCATCTGCATCGGCGCGCTGGTGCAGGTTGCGCCACCGATCGCGGAGAACGCGGATCGGCCCGCTACCTGGATCGTGGGGCTCGCCATGATCAGTATCGCGCTCGTGGCGATCAATATGTTCGGCGGTTTCGCCGTCACCCAGCGCATGCTGGACATGTTCCGTAAATAAGGAGACCGATCATGCCCGTAACGCTAACAACGGTCTCGTATCTCGGAGCGACCATCCTGTTCATTCTGAGCCTCGGCGGGCTCTCCAATCCCGAGACGTCCCGCCGTGGCAATCTCTACGGCGTGATCGGCATGACGATCGCCGTTCTCGCGACCCTGTTCGGACCGCAGGTCACGTCCGGCGGGTATGCCTGGATCATCGGCGCGCTCGCGGTTGGAGCAACGATCGGCGTCTACGCGGCGCGGGTCGTGAAGATGACCCAGATGCCGGAGCTGGTCGCCCTCATGCACAGCCTCGTCGGTCTCGCGGCCGTGCTGGTGGGCTTCGCCAATTACATCGACCCGGCCGCGACCAGTCATTTCGAGGGTGCCGAGAAAACGATCCACGAGCTGGAGATCTACATTGGCGTGCTGATCGGCGCCGTGACGTTCTCCGGTTCGATCATTGCGTTCGGCAAGCTGTCCGGCAAGATCAGCGGCAAGCCCATGCTGCTGCCGGGACGCCACTGGCTCAACCTCACCGGCCTGCTGGTCGTGATCTATTGCGGCGCGTGGTTCATCCAGCAGCCCGTCCATTCAGGACGGCATGACACCGCTCGCGATCATGACAGTCATTGCGCTGCTTTTCGGCATCCACATGGTCATGGCGATCGGCGGCGCGGACATGCCTGTCGTGGTCTCCATGCTCAACAGCTATTCGGGGTGGGCGGCGGCCGCGACCGGATTCATGTTGAGCAACGATCTCTTGATCGTGACCGGGGCGCTCGTGGGCTCCAGCGGCGCGATTCTTTCCTACATCATGTGCCGCGCCATGAACCGCAACTTCATCAGCGTGATCGCAGGTGGATTCGGCACGGAAGGCGGCACGCCGGCAGCGGCGGCAGGCGCGCAGCCGGCGGGTGAGGTCTTCCCGATCCTGGCGCCGGAAACGGCGGAACTCCTTCGCGCCGCCAAGAACGTCATCATCGTGCCGGGCTACGGTATGGCGGTGGCGCAGGCGCAGCATACGGTGTTCGAGATCACGAAGTATCTGCGCGACAAGGGCGTGAACGTCCGCTTTGGCATCCATCCGGTCGCCGGGCGCATGCCGGGGCACATGAACGTGCTGCTCGCTGAAGCCAAGGTGCCGTACGACATCGTCCTGGAAATGGACGAGATCAACGCGGACTTCCCGGACACGGACGTCGCGATGGTGATTGGCGCGAACGACATCGTCAACCCTGCCGCGCAGGACGATCCGACGAGCCCCATCGCAGGTATGCCGGTGCTGGAGGTCTGGAAGGCGAAGACGTCCATCGTGATGAAGCGCAGCATGGCGTCGGGTTACGCCGGCGTGGACAATCCACTCTTCTACAAGGAAAACAACCGCATGCTGTTCGGGGACGCCAAGAAGATGCTGGACGAAGTTCTGGGCGCGTTGAAGTCCGCCTGAACGCATGACGCACGTGCCGGGCCCCGTCCGGGCGCTCGGCCGTAATGCCGGAGGCGCAGGCGAATGTTGCTCACGACGATTTTCTGCTTGCGCATGACCGGCGCGGTGCGGCCCGGAGCACCGGGTCGCGCATCGAAACACCTTCCCTTGCGAACGTTCTCTCTCCTCTGGCTGACGCTGTGTGCGTGCGGCTCGCTCTCGCACGATGCGTTCGCGGCCGAGACGCTGCGGCACGCGATATCGGCGGCAATCGAGCGATTTCCCGAGATCCAGGCCGCAGAGTACCGCCGCGACGCCGCGCGTGCCCAGGTCGGACAGGCCCGTGCGGAGCTGCTGCCGAGCGTCGCAGGCTCGTTCGGGGAGGGGCGCGAAAAGAGCCGCAACGTCACGACCCGTTTCATCGGCAACGACGTGACACTCACCAGGCAGGAAGCCGAAATCACGATCTCGCAGCTGCTGTTCGACGGCGGCGCCGCGAGCGGCCAGGTCAAACGCTTCAATGCGCGCATGGAAGGTGCGGAATTCAACATCGTCGGCACCATCGAAGACGTTGCGCTGCGCACGGGCCAGGCCTTCCTCGACGTCGGCCGGTTGCGCGAGCAACTGGGGATCGCCCGCGACAATATCGGCGTGCACCAGAAGACACTGAGCGACGTGAACGCACTGGCTGACGCCGGGCGTGGGCGGCGCGCGGATGTGGTCCAGGCCGAAGCACGACTGGCGCTTGCCGCCTCGTCCGCGGAGCAGCTCGCGGGGCAGCTCGCGCAGGCCGAAGACAGTTTCAGACACCTCGTCGGGCGCCTTCCCGGCACGCTCGCCCCCGCGTCGACGGATGCAGAGTTGCCGTCCGAACCGGCTCAGGCAGTGAGCCAGGCGCTCGCGGTGCACCCGACTATCAAGGGCGCCGAGAAGGAAATCGAGGCGGCGCAGTACGACCGCGAGAGTGCGCGCGCCCGTGTGAACGTGCCACGGGTCACAATCGAGGCCGGCGCGAGCCGCAACCGCGATATCGACGGCATCGCGGGGCCGAGCCACGATCAGTTTGCGATGCTGCGCCTGCGCTACAACTTCTTCAGGGGCTTCGGCGACAGTGAGCGCGTGCGCGAGTCCGAGGCGCGTATCGAGGAAGCGCTGGCGACGCTCAGGCGGGTGCGTATCGACGTCGAGCGCGACGTGCGGCAGGCATGGTCCGGGCTCGCGTCGGAGCGCCAGCGGTTGCCTCAGCTTGCGCAGTATGCGCGCGCGAGCGCCGACGTCGCCGAAGCGTATCGACTTCAGTTTCAGCTGGGCCAGCGCAGCCTGCTCGATGTGCTGAACGCCGAGAACGAGCGCTATAACGCGGTCAGCAACTATATCGCCGCGCGCGCAGTCGTCACCTCGAGCGAACTGCGCCTGCTCGCCACCCAGGGCCGATTGGTCGATGCCCTCGGGCTCTCGTCCGGAGCACCCATGCCGCCGGCGGCCGCCGGTTCCACGCCGAAGAACTGATCATGAGCCGCGATCCGCTTGCAGAGTGTCTGGCCATCGCAGCGCGGCTCCACGGCGACGCGGTGTCACCTCACGCATTGACCGCAGGACTTCCGCTCGAGGCCGGGCGCCTCACACCCGAGCTCGCGCCGCGTGCGGCCGAGCGCGCCCGCCTGAACACGCAATGGGTGACTGCGCCGCTCTCGGACTTGCCAACAGAGAGCGGGCCGGCCGTATTGCTGCTCAAGGATGGCGGCGCAAGCCTGCTGGTGCGACGCGAAGACGATCGTGCGCAGGTGATCTCGCCGGAGTCGCCCGGATGCGCCGCGCGAAGTCGCGCTGTCGGAGCTCGAAGCGGACTACAGCGGCCAGGCGCTCCTCCTGAGGCGTGCGCACCGATTCAGCGCCGGAACCGCGACCGAGCGCATTGCCGACAAGCATCACTGGTTCTGGGGCACGCTGCGGGCCGAGGTGCCGACCTATGCCGAGGTCGCAGTGGCGACGGTGATGATCAACCTGTTCGCGCTCGCCTCGCCGCTCTTCTTCATGAACGTGTATGACCGCGTCGTGCCGAACAACGCGACCGAAACGCTGTGGGTGCTGACGATCGGCATCGCACTCGTGCTCCTGTTCGATCTCACACTGAAGATTCTGCGCGGCTACTTCATCGACTTCGTCGGCCGCCGAGCGGACCTTGCGCTCTCGTCCGCGCTCTTCGCACGCGTGATGGATCTGCGCCTCGATCAGCCGCGGCAATCGCCCGGCACGCTGGCGAACAACCTGCGCGAATTCGAGTCGCTGCGCGAGTTCTTCACTTCCGCGACGCTCGCCTCGATCATCGATCTGCCTTTCGTCCTGATGTTCATCGCTGTCATCTTCTGGATCGGCGGCATTCCGATGGTGCTGCCCACCCTGATCGGACTGCCCGTCGTTATCGTCGTCGGACTCGCGTTGCAGCCTGCCCTGCGTGACCACATCCGCCGCAGCTTCGCCGCGACCGAAGCGAAATACTCGGTGGTGATCGAGACCGTCGCGGCGATCGAGCACGTGAAGCATCTCAACGCCGCTTCGCAGCTTCAGCGCAAATGGGAAGGTCTGGTCGACTTCGTCGCGCGTGAAAGCCTCACGTCGCGGCTGCTGTCTTCGTTCGCGCTGAACTTCACCGGCTATGTGCAGGCCATGAGTGGCGTGGTTGTGCTCATCGTCGGCGCTTATCTTGCGGGGGAAGGGAAGCTCACGCTGGGCGGCGTGATCGCCTGCACGATCATCGCGGGACGCGCGGTCGGACCGCTCACCCAGCTTGCCGGCTTGCTCACGCGCTACCACACCGCGACCACCGCGCTCGGCGCGCTCAACCGGATCATGGAAGCGCCGGTCGAGCGCGAGCCGGGACGCACGTTCGTAACGCGCCCGCGGCTCGACGGCCGCATCGACTTCCGGGCCGTGACGTTCCGCTATCCCGGCCAGCAGGTGGACGCGCTCCGTGAAGTCTCCTTCTCGATACCGGCGGGCATGCGCGTGGGGATCGTGGGGCGCATGGGTTCGGGCAAGAGCACGATCGCGAAGCTCCTGATCGGGCTCTACCACCCGCAATCCGGCAACGTCCTGATCGATGGCATCGATACGCGGCAGATCGACCCCGCGGATCTGCGGCGCAACGTCGGCTATATGCCGCAGAACATCGTGCTGTTCTCCGGCACGATCCGCCAGAACCTCACGATGGGCGCGCCTCAGGCTGACGATGCGGCGATGCTGCGGCTGTGCAGCTCGTCGGTCTGGACGAGCATATCAGCCGCCACCCGCTGGGCTACGACATGCCGGTCGGTGAGCGCGGCGATGCGCTCTCCGGCGGGCAGAAGCAGGCGGTCGCGCTTGCACGCGCGCTGCTTTCGGATCCGCCGGTCCTGCTGCTCGATGAGCCGACCTCGTCGATGGACACCGCCACCGAAGAACAATTCAAAGCCCGTCTCGTGCGCACGCTCGAACGGCGTACGCTGCTCGTCGTCACACACCGCGAATCGATGCTGACCCTGGTGGACCATCTGATCGTGATGGACGGCGGACGCGTTGTCGCTGCGGGTGCGAAAGCGGACGTTCTGAATGCGCTCTCGCAGGGGCGCGTACGTAAGGCCGTCATGAGGCACTCAAGCCGTAGCCGATCAGCCCCGGCCATCTACAATCGCAGGCTGGGTTTCCGATCGCATTCGCGCCGAAGACATGCGCAGCCGCAGGCTTCCGCACCTGCTTCTCGCGATGATTGCCCTGTTCTTCACACTCGCGCTCGCGTGGGCGGCATTCTTCGAAATCGAGGAGGTGGCGCGCGGGGAAGGCCGCGTGGTGACGCAGAGCCAGGTGCAGGTGATCACGAACCTCGAGGGCGGCATCATTTCGGAGATCCTGGTGCGCGAAGGCGACACCGTCACGAAGGGCGATCCGCTGATCCGCATCGATCCGACCCGCTTCGAATCCGCGTACAAGGAAGGCGAGCAGAATGCGCTCGGCCTCAAGGCGAAGATCGCCCGGCTTACGGCCGAGGTGAATCGCGCATCGTTCAGAATGCCGCCCGACGTGGCGCGTGGAAACCCGACGCTCGCCGAGCGCGAGACCGGCCTCTACCGCGCACGTCAGAGCGAGCTCACGAACAAGGTGCTGGTGCTCCGGCAACAGCTCGCGCAGCGTGAAAGCGAGTTAAGGGAGCTGCGGTCGCGTGCCGAGCGCCTGGCGGAACAGCTCGTGCTGGTAGAACGCGAAGTCGAGATCACCGCGCCGCTCGTGAAGCGCGGCGTCGTGTCGGAAGTCGAGCTGCTGCGCCTCGAGCGCGAACAGTCGCGCACGCGGACGGACCTCGAGCAGGCGCGGCTCTCGATGCCGCGGGCGGAAGCCGCGATCGACGAGGCCCGCGGCAAGCTCGTGGATGCCGAAGCGTCGTTTCGCTCGCAAGCCGCGGGGGAGCTCGCGCAAACCCAGGCGGAGCTTGCGAAAGTGGCGGAGCAGATCCCGGCGCTGGAAGATCGCGCTGCGCGCACAGTGGTGCGCGCCCCGATGAACGGTGTCGTCAAGACCATTCCGAATCGCACCATCGGTGGCGTCGTGCAGCCCGGCAGCCCGATGGTCGAGATGGTGCCGCGGGAAGACACGCTGCTCATCGAAGCGCGGCTCAAACCGGCCGATATCGCTTTCGTTCACGTGGGCCAGCGCGCAGTGGTGAAGGTCACTGCGTACGACTACAGCATCTTCGGCGGGCTCGAAGGTCACATCGAGCACGTCTCGGCCGATTCGACCGTGCCGCAGCAGGGCGAGCCGTATTTCGTCGCGCATATCCGCACGACGAGCAATGCGATCGAATTCCAGGGCCGGAGCCTGTCAATCAGCCCCGGGATGCTCGCCACAGCGGACGTGATCACCGGCAAGCGTTCCGTCCTTCACTACCTGACGAAGCCCATCAATAAGGCGCGTCAGAGGGCGTTAACGGAGCGTTAGCCCGACTTGCGCAGAATGGCCTCCTGGGCGAAACGAAATCAACGACTTATGTGAGAAGTCGGCACTACATTTCGTTGTTCAAACGGCTGCGGTCGCGACGGCGATTTCCGGTACCCGGATTCTTTTCGGTAACACGACGCCGAGACGATCGAGCAGTGCGGCTTGTGCGGCATCGGGTTGGGTGACACAACGCAGTCGAATCTCGCCATGCGTGTGCGTCGGCAGAATCACGTCGTGCGCTTGAATGCGCGCCAGCTCTTCGAGCAGGGTGCGCGGTGAATTGCCCAGGCCAGCGCGTTCCTGCCACAGCTCGAGCGTCTTCCACAGCACAAAGGCGAGGAAGCACACGAGGATATGCGCTTGCACGCGATCCTCGCGCTGGTGCCAGATGGGGCGAATCGCCAGTTGATCTTTCTGGATGCGGAAGGCGGCCTCGGCTTGCGTGAGTTGGATGTAGGCCTTCCATAGATTCTCGTCGCACCACTCAGTGACGTTGGAGCGCAGCACGTAGGCGCCTTCGGACAGCGCCGCCCATTGATCGAAGTCCTCCCGGATCGACACCTTGAGTGTGCAGCCCGCCGGCGTGTCGGCGCCCTTCAGCTCGATTGCAAAGCGCGCGGCGGCGCGCTGGTTACGTTGCAGCAGGCGTCCGATCTGGCGGTTGATCGCATCCCGGTTCAACAGCTTCTTTGCTTGGGCGATCCGCCTCTGCAGTTTTGCCAGTGCCTGCTCGATGCGCGCACTGAAGCGCGCGTGCATCGCCTTTTCCTTCTCGATACGGTCCTTCGACCGACACAGGATGAAGGTCTCCGGCGCACCCTCGGGCGCCGCACACAGTTTCACTTCGATGTCTTCGCGAATCTCGCGCCAATGCGTCTTCTGCGCCAGCGCCGGCGCCCACTTTCTGAGCTCCGACTTCGGCGTGCCCAGAATGTAGCGCCGCCCGCTCTCGCGCAACCAGGTGACGTTCTCCGCGCTCGCCATGCCGCGATCCATGATCCACACCTTGCCTACCGTCCCGTGCCGCGCCTCCATCGTCTCGACGATCGTCTGCACCGTGGTGGAATCATGGGTGTTGCCCGGAAACACTTCGTAGCCCAGCGGGAAGCCATCGAAGGTCACCACCAGGGCGATGCACACCTGCTTGCAATCGGGGCGGTGATCGCGCGAGTAGCCACGCTGCGCCTGCGCATTGGCGGCAGCCTCACCTTCGAAGTAGATCGACGTGACGTCGTAGAGCAGCACTTCGTTGTCAACGGCAAAGAGCTCCCCGACGCGCTTGGACAGATGTGCTTCGAGCGCGGCCTTGTGCGGCAGCAACCGATCGAGCGCTCGATACAGCCGATCCTTGTTCACCAGCGCCTCGTTCAACTGCAGCAGATCGCTCAACGCCGTGCGCCGATACCAGTCCTCGGCAATGTGCAATTCGCTCGACGGCTCACACAGGCGCGCTGCCACCAACACCGCAACCATCTTCTCCCACGGCACCTCTTCCTTGCCGGCCGGGATATGCGCGCTGATGAACTCATCGAGCTGGCAAGCGCGCCACAGGGCGAGCGCCAGATACACATTACCGAACTGCCGGCCGTTTTCGACGCGAACGCCTTTCAGACGCACGCCGATCGTTTGATCGCGCGTGCCATCGTCAAACAGATCCGCCTGCTCGGGTTCACCAATGAGCGCGCGCGCCAGCGCGCGTGCACGCAGCCGTCCCGCTTCATCCAGCTCGCCCAGATGCGTGACCGTCTGCTGAATCACGCGACGGCCGATTCGAACCGAACGCACCAGCCGCCAAGTCCGATGAACCTTGCCGTCCTTCTTGCGCGTCGTGTAGCGCAGGTACATGGACGCGCATCACACCGCACTTCCACGCCGCTGCCAAGAGGCAAGGTCGGCACTACACGCCGTTTACCCCTTCACGCATTATCTAACCCGATGATTCCATTCGAGCCCGCCTCGCCCAAAATGTGAAAACGGGGCTCGAACTGCTCAAGTTGGGTTAGAAAGACGTTCTGCGTGTGAGCGGCGGCGGTTGGGACAGCGTGTCCGCCGCGAAGTGACATTCGGACATCAGTCAGCACTCTCGTCCGAGTGTACGAGGGCTGGGGAGACGTAAAGCGCGACCGGCCAACCGAGGGGCAGCTTCGCGCGCGCAACCCTACCGCATGACGATGCGCTCTCTCGCAAGCGGCGGATTGTTCGCAAAGTAGCGCTTGATTCCCTGCAATACGGCGCTTGCGAGCCGGGCCTGATACTCGTCGCTCCGCAGCCTCGATTCCTCGTGTGGATTGGTGATGAAAGCCGTTTCCACGAGTATCGATGGGATGTCCGGCGCCTTGAGCACGGCGAATCCGGCCTGCTCCACGCCCGGTTTGTGCACGACATTGATGCCGCCCAGCTCGGAAAGCACGGCTTTGCCGAGTTTCAGGCTGTCATTGATCGTTGCCGTCTGGGAGAGGTCCAGCAACGTCGCCTTGAGGTACCGATCCTTCACGTCCAGATTGACGCCGCCGATCAGGTCCGCTTCGTTCTCGCGCTTGGCGAGCCAGCGTGCTGCGGCAGACGTTGCGCCACGCTCCGACAGCGCGAATACGGAGGAGCCGCGTGCGTGCGGTTGGTCGAACGCATCGGCGTGCACGGACACGAACAGGTCGGCATGCACGCGTCGCGCTTTTTCGACTCGCATGTGGAGCGGAATGAAATAATCGCGGTCGCGCGTCAGAACGGCCCGCATGTTGGGTTCACGGTCGATGCGCTCCTTCAACTTGCGCGCGATGGCGAGGGTTACATTCTTTTCCTGCACGCCGGTCGGACCGATTGCGCCGGGATCGTCGCCGCCGTGACCGGCGTCGATCGCGATCGTGATCAGGCGCAGTCGGGGAGGCTTCCTGTTTGAGGACACAGGGGCATTGCGGACCGGCGCATCCGTCGGCTGCGTCGCACGTTCAGTGCTCGCCGGTGCGCGCTCACCGGCGCTCGCCGCTTCACGTTGCGCCTGGTAGCGATCGAGGAACGTGAGCAGCGGGTCCGGCGGCACGAGCGGGTAGACGTCCAGCACCAGCCGGTGGCCGTATGCCCCGATGGGCTGCAATGCGAACACCTGTGGCTGCACGGCGGCCTTGAGATCGAACACGAGCCGCACGGTCCCGGGTTTGAAGCGCCCGGTCCGAACCGCCTTCACATACGGATCGTCATCCCCGATCTTGTCCGCGAGACTGGTGAGCGCATCCGTGAGGTCGACGTTCTCGAGGTCAAGCACGACGCGGTGCGGATTTTCCAGCGTGAAAACCCTGTGCTCGATCGCCGTTGCGGATTCGAGCGTGATCCTGGTGTAGTCGGCAGCGGGCCAGACGCGGCTTGCGTTGACGGTCAGGGTCTGCGCCAGCGCTTGCGCATCGTGAAGAGCAGCAAGGAGTGAGCAGATCCAGAGAAAGGCCCAGCGTGCGTGCAGCGGGACGCAGATGCGCTTCATGTGCGCCGAAGCGTTCCGTGTGCATGCTGCAGCCGATCCATACATCGCGCTCCTGCCTCCGAGCCGGCGTGCAACTCCACCGTCCTGCCCACACCAGACAACTGGATGTGAATGTCCAAGTCAGCGGCAGGCAAGCCGGGCGCTTTCTCGGGCCATTCGATCAGACACAGGCTCGCCTCGCCGAAATACTCGCGGAAGCCGGCATCTGCGAGCTCATCCGTATGTTCGAAGCGATAAAAATCAAAGTGATACAAGTATAAACTAGAAAATTCATAAACCTCAACCAGAGTGAAGGTCGGGCTCTTTACGCGGGCGGCGTAGCCGAGCCCCCGCAGCACGCCGCGAACGAGCGTCGTCTTGCCGGCGCCCAGGTCGCCCCTTAGGTAAACGACGAGTCCCGGCTCGAGCACCCGCGCGAGATCCGCACCCAGGGCCAGCGTGCCCGCCTCCTCCTCGAGGAATTCGATCAGGCTAAGATGAGCGTTGTGCAAGACGAAACCACTCAGACGCTGGATCTTCGGGCGCTCGCCGAGCGTGTGAAGCGCTGGGGCGCGGAGCTCGGCTTTCAGCAGATCGGCATCAGTGATTGTGAGCTTGGCGCTGCCGAAGGGCGCCTTGCCGACTGGCTCGCGCGCGGCTGGCACGGGGACATGGATTATATGGCAGCCCACGGTGCGAAACGCGCGCGGCCGCAGGCGCTCGTCCCGGGCACCCTGCGCGTCATATCGGCACGCATGAACTACCTGCCTCGCAGCGCCCGCTCGTCCGCGCAAGTACTCGGCGACCCCAATGCCGCCTATCTTTCACGCTATGCGTTGGGGCGTGACTATCACAAGGTACTGCGGCGTCGGCTGCAGCGTCTTGCAGATCGTATCGAAGCGGCGGTCGGGCCGTTCCGCTACCGCGCCTTCACCGACAGCGCTCCGGTGATGGAAGTCGAGCTCGCGCGGAAAGGCGGTCTCGGGTGGCGCGGCAAGCACACGCTGCTCCTCGACCGCCGCGCAGGCTCCTATTTTTTTCTGGGGGAGATCTACACCGACCTGCCGTTGCCGGTCGATGCGCCGGCAGCGGAGCATTGCGGAACGTGTCAGGAGTGCATCAAGGCGTGCCCGACGGGCGCGATCGTCGCGCCGTATCGGCTGGATGCGCGGCGCTGCATTTCGTATCTGACGATCGAGCACAAAGGGTCGATCCCGGAGGACTTGCGCCCGCTCATCGGCAATCGCGTCTACGGATGCGACGACTGTCAGCTCGTGTGTCCCTGGAATCGCTTTGCGCAGCCGAGCACGGAAGGCGATTTCGACGTCCGCAACGGCCTGGACAGCGCGACGCTCGTGGAGCTCTTCGCGTGGAGCCAGGCGGAGTTTCACGAGCGCCTCGCCGGCAGCGCAATACGTCGCATCGGCTACGAGCGCTGGCTGCGCAACATCGCCGTCGGGATCGGCAATGCGCTCGCCAAAGCTGCCGACGACGCTATTGCACAGACGCTCGAGGCGGCGCTGCAACGGCACAGCGATGATCCGTCACCGCTCGTACGCGAGCACGTTCAATGGGCACTCGCACAGCGGGCGCGAAGCTGATTCGAGATTACGCCCGGCCCGTCGCCGATTTGTCCGATGTGTCCGGGATGTAGCGCCTGATGTCACGCGACATCCGAAGGGCGGTTTCGACGCCGCGGTAATAGCCGGGGATGTACGAGCCTTCCTGGAATCCGATCAGGCGGTAGAACGCGCGCGCACCGTAGTTGTTGGCGCGCAGTTCCAGCGTCATCGTAGTGATGCCTGCCGTGAGCCCCGATTCTTCCAGCCAGCGCACGAGGGCGCGCCCGATTCCGCAGCGATGATGCGAAGGCTTGACCGCAAGCAGGCTCAGGTGCGCCTGTATATCGCCGAACTCGGCGATAGCGAAGCCGACGAGATGCGAACGCACTTCGGCGACGACGACGATCGTCGAGCGCGCCCGTATCGCTTTGGCAACGCGCTCCGGAGGCCACGACCAGCCTCGCAGACCTACTTCAACGAGATAACGGGACATCACCGCGATTTCGTATGCATCCGCGGTGGTGGCGAGGCGAAAGACGGGTTCCACGGCCTTCAGTATACCGGCGCACGCGTCTGGTGCAAGCGCGTTGGGGCGGCGCTCGCCTTCAGCTCGGGCCTCGCCGCCGTGCGGAACAGAGGGAAACCGAAGTTTTCCCTCCGTAACCTCCTTTCCTTCGCCCGTGCATCGCGCCGAGCCTCGTACTCTCCAACGAGAGTGTTCACCGGAATGGCGTCTAATCCGACGCTAACCGTAGACCGGTAAAAGGCCACCGATCGTGCGGGTAGAAGAAGTTGCGGTAGGTCGAGCGCATGTGGTCCTGCGGAGTCGCGCAGCACCCGCCGCGCAGCACGTACTGGTTCGCCATGAATTTGCCGTTGTACTCGCCGAGCGCACCCTCGAGCGGCCGGTAACCCGGATAGGGCGCATAACTGGACGACGTCCATTCCCATACGTTGCCATACCACTGCGCGTCCGACGCGTTCTTCGCCACGCGCGGGTGATACAGCCCGGACTCCACGAAGTTGCCTTCGATCGGCGCGGCAGCGGCCGCAACCTCCCATTCCGCTTCGGTCGGCAAGCGCGCGCCGCGCCAGCGGGCGTAGGCATCCGCCTCGTAATAGCTGAGATGACACACCGGTTGCGCGGGCTCGAGCTTGCGCATGCCTGCGAGCGTCATCTCGTGCCACTCGTCATCGATCTTCGTCCAGTAGAGTGGCGCGGTCCAGTCGCGCTCTGCGATGGCCGCCCAGCCGTCGGAAAGCCACAACTCGGCCGTTGAATAGCCTTTGTCCGCGATGAATTCGAGAAACTCGCCGTTCGTGACCGGGCGCGAAGCGAGCCGGTAGTCGCGCAGCAGCACCTGATGGCGGGGCTGCTCGTTGTCGAAACAGAACGACTCTCCGCCGAAACCGATTTCGCGGATGCCGCCCGGAAACTCGAGCCAGCGTGCCGGCGGGGCTTCGCCGGTGGGTATTGCGCCTTTCGAATACGCCGGATACATCGGATTGGCGAAGAAGTTGCGCTTGATGTCCATGAGCAGAAGTTCCTGATGCTGTTGCTCATGATTGAGCCCGAGCGTCAGTCGCTTCAGCGACCGCGTCACGATGCGCAGCCGGCGTCGCATCGATGAGCTCGAGCATGTGCCGATCGACGTGCGCGCGGTATTCGTATATCTCCGGGACGGTCGGGCGCGAGAGCGTATGTCGCTGAGCGCGCGGGTGAAAAGGGCCGACGGTGTTGTAGTACGAGTTGAATAGCCGCTCGTAACGCTCGTCCAGCGGGCGATAACGCGCAAGAAACGGCTTCAGCAGAAACGTTTCGAAGAACCAGGTGATGTGCGCGAGATGCCACTTCGGCGGGCTCGCGTCGATGACGCTCTGGACCTGGTAATCGTCCGTTGCGAGCGGGCGGCACAATGCTTCGGAGCGCTGCCTCACATCAAGGTAAAGGCGTTGCAGACCCGAGATCTGAACCGGCCGCGACAGTGCGTTCATTGCGCTCCTTCCTGGATGGGGCGAGCCCCGACGTTTGAGAGATCGTTCGAGCCGCTCACGCGCGGCGGCCCGCGCGCGTGGAGCAGGCAGCGTACCTGCGGCGCGGAGCGCGCCGCACGCCCGTTAAGCTTCGGCGCTCCTGGGCACGAACTTCAAGGCGACGCCGTTATTACAGTAGCGCAGGCCGGTGGGCTTGGGTCCGTCTTCGAAAATATGGCCGTGATGCCCACCGCAGCGCGTGCAGTGATACTCGGTGCGCGGATAGATCAGGTGGTGGTCGGTCTTGGTTTCGAATACGCCGGGGATGGTCGTGAAGAAGCTCGGCCAGCCCGTGCCGCTCTCGAACTTCATATCGGAGGTGAAAAGCGGCAGGTCACACCCCGCGCACGTGTAAACGCCGGCGCGCTTCTCCCCATTGAGGGCGCTCGTTCCCGCCCGTTCGGTGCCTTCCTCGCGCAGGACGTTGAACGCCATTTTCTCCAGACGCTTGCGCCATTCGTCATTCGCGAGTGCCACCTTGTCGGCGGGAGAAGGCGGCCGCACGCCTTCGGCGAGCAGCATGCGCCAGTTCTTCTGGAGCGCCTCCACTTCCTTCGGCGGCGCCTTCTCGGCGGCAATGGTCGTGTGGGCGACTGAGGCGCCTGCGGCCGCGGCAAAAAGCCCCTGCAACCATGTGCGTCTGTTCATGCATCCTCCTGTTCACAGCCGGGGAACCGGCTCGGGCGCGCATTGGTCGGCGCGTCCCGGAGAAACTTACATCTGTCAGAGCGTGGCCTCGGAACCAAAGATGACCGTGCATTGACTCGAAAGTACCCCGCCGTTGCCGTGCGCGAGGGCGACGTCGCACCCCGGCACCTGGCGCTGACCGCATTCGCCGCGCACCTGCCGGATCGCCTCGATCATGACCAGCAGCCCGTACATCCCCGGATGGCAATAGGACAAGCCGCCGCCGCTCGTGTTCACGGGCAGTTTGCCGCCGGGCGCGATCGTCCCGCCCGAGACGAAGCGACCGCCTTCGCCTTTCGGGCAGAACCCGAGGTCTTCGAGAAAGAGGATGGGCGTGATCGTGAAGGCATCGTAGAGCGAAACCATGTCCATGTCGGCAGGGCCGAGGCGCGCCATGTCGAACGCCTTCGGGCCGGAGTCGACCGCCGCCGTGACGGTCAGATCCGGCATGTTGGAGATGGTCAGGTGACTGAGCGAGTCGCCCACGCCGAGGACGTACACGGGCTTCTTCTTCAGCGTCTTTGCGCGCGCCGCGGATGTCAGGATGATCGCGCCGCCACCGTCTACCACGAGGCAGCAGTCCCGCACCGTGAAGGGATAGGACACCATTCGCGCTTTCAGCACCTGTTCGACCGTGAGCGGTTCTTTTTCCCAGGCCTTCGGATTCATGAGCGCCCATTGGCGGGCAGCCACGGCCACTTCCGCCAGTTGCTCACGCGTGGTGCCGTACTGGTGCATGTGCCGCGCGGCGGCCATTGCGTAGGCGCTGATGGGCAGGATCGGCCGGTAGGGCGATTCGTAATAGTTGTACTCGCGCGGAGATGCAGCGGCGCGCGTCACGGATCGTTGCGTGCTGCCGTATGCAATCACCGCGATCTCGCACAACCCATGCTCGATTGCGGCCTGCGCGTGCGCGACATGCGTCATGAACGACGAGCCGCCGATGATCGTGCCGTCGAAGTAGCGCGGCTTGATCCGCAGGTATTCGGCGAGGGCCATCGGTGCGAGCCGCGATTGCGTCGCGGCCGCGAAGATGCCGTCGACGTCCGAGAGCTTCAGGCCCGCGTCGTCGAGCGCGCGCAATGTGCCCTGCGCCATGAGATCGACCGCGCTCGTGTGCTGCGCCACCAGCCCGAGATCGGATTCGGCTGCGCCAACTACGGCGACACTTCCGCGTTGCAGCCCGCTCATGATGCTTGCTCCGCCGGGGCGAAGACAGGGTAGGGTGGCTGCTTGTCGTCTCCCGGATGCGTGCGGAAGCGGACGCGCATGCCGATCTTCACCGCCATCGGATCGATATCTTCGACGCGGCTCATGAGCCGGAAGCCTTCGTCCATGTCGATCAGGGCCAGGTTCAGAGGCGGCTCGTTCCGGTAGTGCACGACGGTCGTCGAATAGACCGTACCGAGTCCCGTCGATACACGCCACTCGAGCGGCCCGCCCGTCTCGGGTGCGGCGACACGGGGATAGAACACGGGCTTGCCGTCCTGCGTGACCTGATACGCAAGTCGCCCGGCGTTCAGATGCTCGATGTAAGTCCCGAGAGGCGATTGTTCACTCACGTTATCCATCTGCGCTTCTCCTCGCTTGCGACAGCCTGGGTTATGCGGCAGCGCTCACATCGCGCTTGCCGTACCGCATCATGCACCCGCCCGATTCGCAACAGTGCTTTCCGACAGTCCGAAATCAAGCAGTGCCTGTGCTCGGACCTTGTTCTTCTGCACCTTCGCGCTCCCCGTCATTCCGATGCTGTCGAAGCTCTCGACGATGCGCACGTAACGCGGCACGCGGAAGTTCGCCATGCGCGACCTGCTCCAGGCGATGATATCTTCGGGCGTCGCGGACGCGCCTTCCTTGAGCACGATGTAAGCCGCGGGCACCTCGAGAAGACGCGCATCCGGCACGCCGACGACCTGAGCCTGTTTGATCCCGGGGTGGCGTTGGAGAACGTCCTCGACCTCGGCCGGTGCCACGTTCTCGCCACCGACACGAAACACGTCCTTCATGCGCGTGACGAAGCGCAGCCGGCCCTCGTCATCCATCATGCCGTAATCGCCGGTGTGAAGCCAGCCGTCGGCGTCGATCGCGCGCGCCGTTTCCTCGGGCATCTTGTAGTAGGCCTTCATGACACTCCAGCCGCGCACCCGTATTTCGCCCAATGCGCCGCACGGTGCGTCGTTGCCCGTTGCGGGATCACTGATGGTCACATCCAGTCCATCGAGCACGTGTCCCCAGCCGGCGATGCGTTTCTCGAGATCGTCGTCGTACCAAGACATGCAGACGTTCGGCGATGCTTCGGAGAGGCCATACGCCTGACAGAGGCCCGTTACGCCCATGCGTTCCACGATCTGCCGGGAAACTTCGGGACCCGCTGAGGCCCATCCGCCGCGCACGGCGAGTTTGCGCGGATCGAAGTCAGGATGGTCGAGCATCATGAGGAACATGGTGTCGTTCCCCGATGTATGTGTGCACTGCTCATCCGCCATGATGCGCAATGCTTCGCCGGCGTCGAACGTCGGAGACGAGATGAGACATGCGCCGACCGCGAGGCTCGCAAGCAGCGACAGCGTGGTTCCGGCCACGTGATAGAACGGCCGCGCGCTGTAGTAGCGGTCACCGCAGCGCAGATTGAAGCGCTCTGCCACGGACGCCGCGTTCCGGAGCATGTTGTCGTGCGTAAGCATGACGCCCTTGGGGTAAGACGTCGTTCCGGACGTGAACTGCATGAGCAGTACGTCACCGGGAATCACTTCGTCGAACTCCGGTTCGTCCCATGTCGCGCCGAGCGCGAGCATGTCGGTGAGGCGCAGCGCACCCTTGGGCACATCGGAGCCGACGACGACCACCGTACTCAGCAAGGGCAGTGCAGGGTCAGGCAACTGCGCGTCGACTCCGGGAATGACCGCGCGCAGCATCGCGACGTAGTCGATCTTGAGGAAACGATCGGCGACGAGAAGCAGTTTCGCGTCGGATTGTCTGAGGCAGTACGCCAGCTCGTCGGCCTTGAAGCGCGTGTTCACCGGCACGGTTACCGCGCCGATGCTCGCCGCTGCATAGAAGAACACCACCCACTCCACGCAGTTGCCCATGCACACGGCGACGTGGTCGCCGCGTCGCAACCCCAGCGCGCGCAAACCGTGCGCCATCTCCGCCACCTGGTCGGCCAGTGCCCCGTACGTGAGGCGCTTTCCGTCGATGACGAGCGCTTCGCGCTGAGGCGCGAGATGGGCGTTGCGCACGAGCACGTCCGCGAGCACTTGCGCGCTCCAGTGAAGATCGCGGTCGACGTGCTTATCGGCCTTCATCCGGCGCAATTTCGGCGCGGCCGTTGTTCAGAACGGTCACGTTGCGTGACGGCACCGTCGAGCGGAAGCTCGCGACCGAGCCGTCGAGCCAGATCTCCGTGCGGATGATTTCGCCGGGATAAACGGGGGAGGAGAAGCGGCCTTCCATGGTCATGAGACGCGAGGCGTCGTACGCGCAGCACGTTTTGAGCAGGGCGTGGCCCGCGATGCTGAAGGTGCAGCGGCCGTGCAGAATCGGCATCTTGAAACCGGCTTTCTTCGCGTAGTCCGGATCCGCATGAAGCGGGTTGTAATCGCCCGAAAGGCGGTAGATCAGGGCGGCCTGAGGCAGCGTCGCGAGATCGCATGTGATATCGGGCGTTCTTTCCGGCAACCGGTGAGGCTCTCGTACCGGACCCGAGGGGCCGCCGAACCCGCCATCCGCGCGGCAGAAAGAGGTGGTGGTCAGCTCGCAGTAAACGACCCCGCTCGATTTGTCGCGGACGGTGCTCCGGGTGAAGACCAGCGCGCCTCTGTCCTTGCCCTTGTCGATTACGCTTTCGATTTCAGTGTGTCCGATCACCGTGCCTTCGACCGGCAATGCACGCCGGATGTTGAAGCCCTGTTCGCCATGCACGACGTGGCTGCGCGTGATGTCGACGTCGGCCTGCACGTGCCATGCGCCGGGATAGCCCAGAATGATTGCCATGCTCGGCAGCGCGACGAGCTTCTCCTCGTAGACATACTTGAGCTGATCGGGATCGCACGGATCGCTGCCGAGTCCGACGCCCAGCGCGTAAAGCATGGTGTCGCGCCGCGTAAGCCGCTGCTCTACATCGGGGATCTTGTAATTGACGAGCTTCTCGTAATTGAGAGGCATGAGCAGATCTCGATCGGGGCGTTCGGTGTGGGAGTGCGCAGGTGCGGCTGGGAGCGCCGGTTCATGCTCGCCACGCAACAGGCGATGCGAATATTAGCACGGGCACCGCGCTCGACGCCGGGCGCAGGCGCGCGCGTTACCGCGCCGCGGGCTTGCGGAAGATCACGATTCGATTCGTGTTCGTGCCCATGCTGTTGTTGGCGATGCCCCAGATATTCGCCGTCTTCGTGAAGCGCTGTGTGTTGATCAGCACTGCCTGGCATTCGAAGCCGGCCTCGAGGCCGACCGGCGCGATCACCTCCTCGAGCTTGACCGACGCGCGGCGCACCTCGCCGACTTCGAACGCAACCCATCCGCCCCGCCGCGTGATTCTGTACAGCTCGACGAAAACGGCCCGCATCGCCGCGGACCATTCCTCGACGCTGCGGATGAGCGTCATGCGCCGTCCGACCTCGGCGGCATCGAAGCCGTTGAACCAGCAGCGCAGCCAGTTATCTTTCGCATACTGCACCACGTCGAGGAACGGCGGGGACGTCACGGTGAGCTGCACCCCACGGCTTCCGATCGCACGGCTATTGGCAGCGGCCGCCCTCCAGAAAGCGTGCGTGTGCCGCCGCCCGCCGCAGCCGGTCGCGCTCGGCTGCCGAAATTCCGCTCTGAAGCTGCACCGACTTGCGCAGGATGAGCTCGCGCACATCGCGGTACTCGGGTTTCTGGTCCGAGGCGCTGGTTGATGCGCAACTGGTTCTCGGGTGAGACCGCCTGGTTCGGCGGCAGGGTGTATACGGAGAAGAAGCCGCTCGAGTGACCGGTCAGGCGGTTGGTTGCGACCATGCGTATCCAGCGATCGATTGCGTCTTCGCTGCGGGAGCGCCGGCGCGCGTTGAGGTAAGCGCGCAGGTTCAGAAGCTCGCGTTCGGTGTCCGGGTGGAAGAACATGGAGAGATCGAGCGGCGGACGCGCCCTGCGGCTGAGATCGAGCGCACTCAGGCGCGCGGCGATTTCGCTGACGTGTGGCAATTCCAGACGCGGCTGAGCGAACACGATCGACAGCGGATTGATGTCGTTCGCGATGACGCGCCGGCCGCGCAGGGCCGCTTCGATCGCTGTCGTGCCACGGCCGCTGAACGGATCGTAGACGACGTCGCCTTCGACGCTCAGCCGGTCGATGAAGTAGGCAGGCAGCTGCGGCTTGAAGCACGCACGGTACGAGACTTCATGGATCGAGCTTGCCTGACGCTGCTTGCTCGTCCACAGCTCCTCTTCGTAAACAGGTATGCGCGGGCTGTCCAGGAAGAGCGCAGTGCGCGCGGAGTCGACAACCGCGCCTTGCCGCGCTTCCGTGCTGTGCGGCTTGATGTCCAGCATGGACCTGCCTCCGGCGTGACTCGTAAAGGCAGGATCGGTACGCCGTCTGATGCAAAAGTACAATAGTTGTGCAATGAAGTTCTATGACATGCGCATCGCGTCAGCCCGTGAGCTCATCCACGAGCTCGACCCAGTGCCGCACACGCAGTGACGTGGCGCCTTGCAGATGTGTCTGGCAGCCGATATTCGCAGTGACGATTTCCTGAGGGTTGTTTTCGTCGAGCGCCGCGATCTTGTTCGCGAGTAACCGCCCGGCGAGCTCCGGCTGCAGAATGGAATAGGTCCCGGCCGAGCCGCAGCAAAGATGCGTATCGCGCACCGGCACAAGCTCGACGCCAAGTTCCCTCAGGAGAGACTCGACCTGACCGCCCAGCTTCTGACCGTGCTGAAGGGTGCAGGGCGGATGATAGGCAATGCGCCTGGCCGTGAGGCGGGAGGAGGGTGGTGGGAGGCGCGAGAGCAGCTTGCCCTTTTCCGCAACGACAATCTCGCTGATGTCCTTCGCCAAGGCTGAAACGCGTGCCGCTTTCTCCGCGTACAACGGGTCGCGCCCGAGGTGATATCCGTAGTCCTTCACCATCGTGCCGCAGCCACTCGCGGTCACGACGATCGCTTCATAACCACGCTTCACATACGGCCACCATGCATCGACGTTACGACGCATGAAGTCGAGCCCTTCGCGTCGTGCATCGAGGTGATGGGAAACGGCGCCGCAGCAGCCTGCCCGGGGCGCGGCTTCCAGCGAGATGCCGAGGCGGTCGAATACACGCGTGGCAGCCGTGTTCGTCGCCGGCGACAGAGACGGCTGGACACAACCTTCGAGCACGAGCATTCGCCGGTCGTGCGATCTCGCAGGCATCGGCGTTGATCGCGGAAGCAGGCCCGGCAGCTTGCGACGCAGCAGCGGCGGGGCGAATGGCCGGATCAGCCGACCCGCGGCAGCGAGGGGTTTGAACAGCGCGGGCTGCGTTACAACCGTACGCAGGAGCTTGCGTTTGACCGTGACCGGGCCGGGCCGCTCGACATGTTCATCCACGATGCGTCGGCCGATGTCGAGCAATCGGCCAAACTCCACGCCTGACGGGCAGGTCGTCTCACACGCACGGCAGGTGAGACAACGGTCGAGATGCAGTTGCGTGACCGCGGTGGCCGGCCGGCCCTCGAGCACCTGTTTGATGAGGTAGATGCGGCCGCGTGGGCCGTCGAGCTCGTCGCCCAGAAGCTGATACGTGGGACAGGTCGCGGTGCAGAAACCGCAGTGCACGCACTTGCGCAGTATCGCGTCCGCCTCTCTGCCTTCGGGCGTGTCCTTTACGAAGTCGGCAAGGTCGGTTTGCATTGAGTGATTGAAAGTCGAAGCGTGGTCACGCGAGTCAGGTCAGATGCGAAAGACAAACACCTTCACTCCTTTGCATCAGAGGTCGGCATACAAGCGGCCGGCATTCAGAATGCCGTGCGGATCGAACACGGCCTTCAGGCGTTTGTGCAAGGCATGAAGCGGCGGCGAGAGCGGCTGGAACGTAACGGCGCTCTTCGCGTTCGCACGAAAGAGGGTTGCATGCCCCCCCGACCTCGATGCTGCATGACGCACAGCGTTTGCGTCGCTGTCGGATGCGACCCAGCGCAGCGCCCCGTTCCATTCGACGAGCTGGGGGCCGGGAAGTTCGAGGGGCGGCGCTGTCGGCCGCAGCGACAGGCGCCATAGCGTCGGCGCGCGCGTGAAGAAGTCGAGCTCGTGTTCACGCACGTCGGTCCAGAAGCGCTCCGCCTCATCGAGCGACTCGCCGCCGATTTTCTTGCGAGCCCCATCCACCGCGGGCTCCGCACCGGAGAGTCTGACGAAGAGCTGGCCGGCGACATGGCACGTCGCGCTGATCGGAAGCGCCCTGCCGGCCCAGGCATTCATCTGTCGGAGCGCCTCGGGCTGTGACACCTCCAGGCGCAGGGTCGATTCGGACCGCGGCAGCGGCAGCGCTTTCAACGAAACCTCGAGAAGCACGCCCAGCGTGCCGAGCGCGCCGACGGAGACACGCGACAAGTCGTAGCCGGCGACGTTCTTCATCACGCGGCCGCCGAAGTGCAGGTCGGTCGCTCTGCCGTCCAGCAGCCGTACACCGAGGATGAAATCGCGTACCGACCCGACAAACGCACGCCGAGGTCCTGAAAGCCCGGCGGCCACACATCCGCCAAGTGTCGCGTGGGCGCCGAAATGGGGAGGCTCGAAGCCGAGCATCTGGCCCTGTGCCTTCATGGTGGCTTCGATTTCGGTGAGCGACGTTCCGCAGCGTGCCGTCAATACGAGCTCGGTCCGGTCGTAATCGATGATGCCGGCGTACGCACGCGTGTCGAGGACGTCGCCGTGCAATGCCTGGCCGTAGAAATCCTTCGTGCCGCCGCCACGAATGCGCAAGGGCTGCCGTACGGCTCCGGCCGCACGAATCGATTCGGCGAGACGTGCGACGATTTCATCCATCAGAATCGCGGCAGGTCCGGAAACTTGTCTTTGCCGGCGTGCACGTGCATGCGTCCGAATTCGGCACAGCGGTTCAGGGTCGGCACCGCTTTGCCGGGATTCAGCAGCTCCTGTGGATCGAAGGCGCGTTTGACGGCGTGAAACGTTTCGAGCTCCGCCGGCCTGAACTGCAGGCACATCTGGTTCACCTTCTCGATGCCGACGCCGTGCTCGCCGGTGATCGTTCCGCCGACTTCGATCGAGAGCGCGAGAATCTCACCGCCCAACTGCTCCGCGCGCTCGAGCTCACCGGGCTGATTCGCGTCGTACAGAATCAGCGGATGGAGATTGCCGTCCCCGGCGTGAAATACGTTCGGGCAGCGAAGGTTGTACTTGCGCTCGAGCTCCGTTATGCGCCGGAGAACTTCCGCGATGCGCCGGCGCGGAATCGTTCCGTCCATGCAATAGTAATCCGGCGAGATGCGGCCGGCCGCAGGAAACGCTGCTTTGCGGCCTGCCCACAGCAGCAGGCGTTCGGCTTCATCGCGCGAGATGCGAACGAGCACGGCGCCGCTCGACTCCATGATGGCCTGCACGCGGGCTGTTTCGTCGGCCACTTCGTCCTGCGTGCCGTCGGATTCACACAGCAGGATGCTGGCGGCGTCCATCGGGTAGCCGGCATGGACGAAATCCTCGACGGCGCGCGTCGCCGCCTGATCCATCATCTCGAGACCCGCCGGAATGATGCCTGCCGCGATGATGTTCGCGACCGCCGAGCCCGCCTTCTCGACGTCGTTGAATGCGGCCATGACGACACGGGCGCACTCCGGTTTCGGCAGGAGCTTGACGGTCACTTCGGTGACCACGGCGAGCAGGCCCTCGGAGCCGATCATCAACGCGAGCAGGTCGTATCCGGCGCTGTCGTAGCCGTCACCGCCGAGCTCGATCGTCTCGCCTTCTATCGTGATGGCCCGCACCTTCAGCACGTTGTGCACCGTGAGGCCGTACTTCAGGCAGTGCACGCCGCCCGAGTTCTCGGCGACGTTGCCGCCGATCGTGCATGCGATCTGACTGGAGGGATCGGGCGCGTAATACAGCCCGTAGGCAGCGGCCGCTTCCGAGATCGCCAGATTGCGAACGCCGGGCTGAACGCGGGCCGTGCGGGCGAGCGGGTCGATCTCGATGATGCGCATGAGCTTCGCGAGTGACAGCAACACGCCGTCACCGAGCGGCAGCGCGCCGCCGGAGAGACCGGTGCCGGCGCCGCGGGCCACCACCGGTACGTGGAGACGGTGGCAGGTCTCGAGCACTCGTTTCACCTGCGACTCATTGCCCGGCAGCGCAACGACCATTGGTAACTGGCGGTAGGCGGAGAGACCATCGCATTCGTATGGCTGAACCGATTCGCGGTCGAACAGCACGGCATCGCCCGGCATGAAGGCGCGCAGTGCGTCCACGACCGCACGCTGGCGGACCACGTCAACGCGAGCAGGTTCGATAACGGAGCTCATGCCACCATTGTACGTCTCCCCCCGCGAAGGCTAGGCACCCACGAGAAAGACCACCCCGATCACCGAAACGAGGCAGCCGACGATCGTGCGGCGGGACAGCGCTTCGCTACGGACGAAGACGGCGCTGAAGACGAGCGTGAACACCGGGTAGAGCGCTACCAGCGGTGCGACGACGGATACCTTGCCGGACTTGAGCGCGTGATAGAGCAGGAGCAGGGCCGAACCGTTCAGCATGCCTGCTGCGGCGAACCATGCCACCGCACGTGCGCGCACGCTCCGACGCGGCGCGCGCGCCTGGGGCATCGTCCAGATTGCTGCGCCCGAGACGGTGTAGCCGATGAGTGTCGCAGCGAACGGGCTCGGCCACAAGTTCAGGCCGAGCTTGCCGAGTGTTTGCGCGAGCGCCCGCATGGCCGCGCCGGTGAGCGGCAACAGCAGGCGCCAGCCGAGCGACGCGCGGGCCCGCGGCTGCCACGACATCAGTAGCAGCGCCGCTACGATGATGGCGCAGCCCGCGATGCCCGGCAGAGTGAGCCGTTCTCCCAGGATCATGACTGCAAACGCGGTGGCGAAAAGCGGTGAGCAGCTCGATATCGACCCCGTCAGCGTCGGTCCGAGCAGCCGATTCGATTCGTACGTGATCACGGTAACCGCCGCCGGATAGAACAAACCTACCAGCGCGAAGATTGCGGCTGCGGTGAGATGCCATCCGCTCACGTCGAGGAGAAAGGGCGCCAGCGCCCACATGAGGATCGCTGTCGTGCTCAAACTGATGCGCGCTGCACCATGGGTCGGCGCATGCGCGAGGCCGAAGTGGACCACGATCAGAGCGCCGCCGAAACACGCAGCCGAGAGCAGCGCGAGAAGAGCGGGCGGCAGAGGCATCTGCCGGAATATAGCATCGCGCGATAGTGTCACCGCGCGGCGCGGCAAGGCGCGCCGTGGCGATCGCGCCTGCCCTGGAATCATTCTGTCCAGGGTGGCGCACGGATATCAACGAACGCCGCGCGCTTGCTTCGTCAGGGCCGGTGTCGGAACGACAGCGCGGGATTACATGAACGGCTGCGCGCGCTCGACCAGCTCCGCGACCCCGGGCTCTTCCGCATTGCGAGGCTTGCCCGGATGAATGATGGAGACCTGACAACTTTCGGCCGCCTCGACCAATTGTCGATACGTGCCGGCTTTGACGTCCGCGATGTAGGCCTGCTTGTTGGCGTCGTACATGAACATCTTGTTGTTGATGCGCACGCATTCCTCGCATGTCGTGCAGCGCGGCGTCTCGATGTACGGATCGTCTGCAGGTCTTTCTTCAGATGCGATCGCTGGCGTCGCTTCCACTGAAGATGCCGGGGCCGTCGCGGCATTCGCAGAGGTCGCCGCGCTGGCATCGACTGCGGCTGTGCCGGCGTTGCGTGCCTTCTCCTGTTCCCAAGCTGCACGCTGCTCAGCCAACAGCCGTTCGGCATGCGAGTTGTGGATGCCGCCGAGCTCCTGCAGGCTGTGCCACACCGTGCGGCACCGGCGTGCTTCCTCGATCACGCTCGCATCGACGATGACCCGCTGCAGCACGTCCTGCTGATCGACCATCGTGATGTACGGAACGCTGCCGGCCGGCGGCGCGGCGTCATCGACCAGCCACGCCTGGACCGGCGCCATGTGCCCGTTCCACTGCGCGGCCGGAACGGAGGCGAAGTGCGTCGCGTAACGTTCATCCAGCGCGGCGAAGTCGATCAGCGTGAAGTCCACGGGGCCTTCTACTTTCTGGTGTTCGCGGTCCTCGTAGACCAACGCCTGGGCCGGCCAGTCGCGCTCGGCCTGCGGGTTGTCGGCGATGCTGAAGCGCGTCGCCCAATTGCGGCCGGCCGCTGGATCGTAGGTAAAGGCCGGGAATACCCGCGCCTCCATTGCCGCCGCCGCGCGGAGATAGGCCGGCACCGCGCCGGCGGACGCGCCGGAATAGATACTGAAGAGCGACGGCCCGTCATAGGCCAATCCGTTCAGCACGCGCTCGCGCGAACGCACGAGATTCGATGCCGCGGACTGCATGACGAATACCGTTCCAAGCCCTATCGCCATGTCCGCAAGCTGTTTGCTGCGCATACTGAGGGCAGCCTGAGGGCGAAGCTGCGCGCCGTTTTCCAGAAGGTCGTCGAACTGGACCAGCGCTTTTACCGGAACACCGGCACCGAGCAGCGTCATGAGCTCGCCGTACTGGTCGGCTGCCGTGGCGTGCATGCACACGAGATAAGACGGGAAGCGGGCGATCTCGTCGCGCGGAAGGCCGCGTGCGCCGTACGCAGCGAAGAGCGGATCATGCCTGAGCTCGTTGTACTCGCCCTTGATTTCGAGCTCCGCGATCGCCATGGCCTTCGACAGCTCGATCACCTTCGGCAGGCGCTCGCGCCATGTTGCTTCGGCCTCGGTGCAGCTCGTGAAGCTGAACGGGAAAGCGTCTTTCTGCCGGGCTGGATAGAAACGCTGCTGCTCAAGCACGATGAGGGCGTTCTCGATCCTTTCGCGACGGGTAGCAGACAGGCCGCCGGCACGACGGGCGCTCGCGAGCGTGGCCGAAAGTGCGTCAAAATCGAACGCACTCTCGAACGACTTGCCGACGGAGACTTTGAGGGATGCGGTTTCGCGGCCCCGCTCCGAGCTCATCAACGCAGCCTGCAGGATCTCCCACAACCGGAATTTCAGTCGCTCGATCTCCGTCCGCATCCTGCGGGCGCGTGCATTCTCGACGTGCCGCCACGCACTCAGCAGTGCCTGCGTGGGGAAAGCAGCGTTGCAGTCGACGAGCTCGCCGTCGCGGGCAAGCGCAGCTCGCGCGCGTGCGAATGTCTGCGCCAGCGGATGATCGGAAGAGGGTACGAGGCGAGTCGCGGCATGTTCCCACAGAGAGGAAAGCGTGCCGGCGGACCCTGCCGCGACGACGGAGCGGATCTCACGTTCGAGCCGCAGAAGCTGCTTGCGCACCCGCGGCTCATCCTCGCCCGCTGAAGCCAGCTTCGAAATCAGTTCTTCGATGACGTCCGACAACGAAGCGAACGGCTGATTCGCATCGTCGCGAAGCAGGACCGCCGGGAAATCGTAACGCAAGCCGGTAAGGTCGCGATAACCGGCGAGCAGCGCAGGCACGAGCTTCCGCCCGTCGACCGCATGCAGCGCGCCACCGGTGAGGGCGCCCGTCAAGTGAAAAGCCAGGTGCGATTGCTGATCTGTGATCATTTCAAAATCCGTTGGGAAACCGTTTCATCACGCGTTCATGGTCAGGCCGCGGCGCTCGCTTCAGGCCAGATCGTGAACTTGTCGAATTCAGCATTGAGCCCGCGCTTCACATACTCGGGCGTGCGCAGCTTGTCGGACGCTCGCAAGTCTTCATAGCACGGCACCTGCTCGTTTCGGTACAGAATGCCGACCGGAATCGGATCGTTGTCGGACGCAATTTCGCGTGCCCGATTGAGATTCGACGGATCGTGTTCTTCCTGGTTCTTGTACACCCTGGCCAGACTGTCGCTCAGCTTGATGCCGTTCGCGTGCGTGAGCATGCGCAGTCGCAACGGATCCTGCATCCAGGGCTCGAACATGTTCGGCAGCCATTCCGGACAGCGCTGGATGATGCGCACGAACGACAGGCCCTTGTGGTGGAAGGCGGCGGAAACGATGTTGTAGAGAACCTCCGGCACCCAATCCACGACCTGGGCGACGAACGAGACATTCTGCACACCGAGTGTGACCGTCAGCGGATTGAGCGGCTGTAGGTACGAACCGCGCGGCGTGGTGTTGCTCTTGGTGCCACGCGGCGAAGTCGGCGACGCCTGCATCTTGGTGAGACCGTAGATCTGGTTGTCATGCAGAAATACGGTCATGTTCATGTTGTAGCGAATCGCGTGAATCCAATGCGCCGCTCCGATGCTGCAGCAATCGCCATCTCCGGTGTTCACGAACACGTGCAGGTCCGGGCGCGCGAGACGAACGCCCTCCGCGATCGGCAGCGCACGGCCATGAATGCCATGAAAGCCGTACGTCTTCATGTAGTGCGGGAAGCGGCTCGAGCAGCCGATACCCGAGACGAACACCGTCTTCTCCGGCCGCAGCCCTTCGTCTCGGCACAGGCGCTGGACTGCCGCGAGGATCGCGTTGTCGCCGCAACCGGTGCACCACCGCGGCACGCCGCTCTGGTAATCCTCGAGCTCGTGGCGTTCGGCGTACAGGCGCAGCAGGCAATCGGTTACCGCATTCATGATCGGGCCGCCTCTTCGGTGACGTTGAGTTTCTGCAGAACGACTTTGCGTATCGTGCCGGGCGTGATCGGCTGGCCGCGCACTTCGCTCCAGCAGTCCACGTCGATCAGGAAACGCGCGCGCAGCAGCATGGCGAGCGCGGAATAGCGCCGGTTGTTCTCGTCGATCAGCGTGTCCTCGGGACGATCGCACCAGTTGCCTTCGATGGTCATCACGCGCTTGAACCGCTGCATGATCTCCTTGATGCCCGGCGGCAGCGGCTGGAGGAACGTGAGATGGAGCGAGGAGACGTTGTGTCCTTCGCCGCGCACGTGCTCGACCGCCTCTTCGATTGCGCCGCGCGTGCTGCCCCAGCCGATCACGAGCAGATCGCCTTCCGGTTCGCCGAACACGGTCGGCGCCTTCAGCGTCTTCTGGAGCGCGGCGAGCTTGAGGCTGCGTGCACGGATACTCTCCTCGTTTATCTCCGGGTCGTAAGCGACGTGGCTCAGGCGGTCGTGTGCGAGACCGGTCAGCGTGTGCATGCCGTTCGGCTGTCCGGGCACGAAACGCCGGGCGAGGCCGGTGGTCGCGTCCCAGTCATACGGTTTCGCGCCTTCCGGAACCGCGCTCTGGTCGATGGGCGGCGCAAGCCAGGCCGTATCGAAGTTCGGGCGTGGGAAGGGCTGGTTCGACGTGGCGAGGTTTGCATCCGACAGCACCACGACGACCATATTGAACGTTTCCGCGATCTTGCGGGCGGTGATGATCGAATAGAAGCAATCCTCGATCGTGCTGGCGGCCATGACGACTTTGGGCGCATCGCCGTGGCTGCCGAAGATGGACGTAAGCAGATCGCCCTGTTCCGCCTTGGTGGGCTGCCCGGTGCTCGGCCCGCCGCGCTGCACGTTGACCACGACCAGTGGAATCTCACCCATCACCGCGAGGCCGATCGCTTCCTGTTTGAGCGAGTAGCCGGGGCCGGATGTGATCGTCACGGCGCATTTGCCCGCATACGACGCGCCGATCGCGAAGGAGCAGGCGGCGATCTCGTCTTCGGCCTGGTGAACCACGCCGCCGACCTTTTCGAGCGCGTCGCTCAGGTAATGAGATGCCGACGTCGCCGGCGTGATCGGATACATCGCGCAGATTTCCATGCCCGACGCGAGCACGCCCAACGCGAGTGCCGTGTTGCCATTGATGACGATCTGCGGCTCGGTGCTGCGCTCGGCGGGAATCCGATACTTGAAGTCGAGATTCGCTTCAGCCCATTTCCAGCCGGCTTCGAGCAGTCGCACGTTCGTATCGATCACGCGCTGTTCTTTCTTGCCGAACGTGCGCGCAATCTGCTCGCGTGCGGTCTTCATGTCGAAGCTGTAGATGCTGCAAAGCATTCCGAGCGCGAACATGTTCTTGCCGCGACGCGGATCCGACACGAGCGCCCGGCACTCACGTTCCATCGGGATCTCATAGACACGGTAGCCGCCCGCAACGAGCTGTTCGTACGTCTTGACGTACGAGGCCGCGATGTCCTTGTCGACGTGCTCGCGCCACATGCTTTCCAGCAGGATCGTGCATCCGGGCTTGAAAGCACCGGCGTGCAGCCGCCCGAGCAGCACCTGCTCGTTGAAGGACACCGCGAGGTCGGTTTCATCACCACCGTTCGTCACGCGCTTCGATCCGATGCGGATGCGATTTCCGCTCGCGCCTGCGACGCTGCGGGCCGGTGGCTGGATCTCGGCCGGGATGATCTCGACCGTCCAGATGCCGTTGCCCATTCTCGCGGCGATCGCGCCCAGGGCCTGACCGCAACGCTGTGCGCCTTCGCCCGAGTCGCTGATCACTTCGACGATGTGCTGGCTCAAGGTGACCGCAGGTTTGGGAGTGGGCGCTGCGTTTGAGCCCACCTCACGGCCGACGGGTTCGATGATGGCGATATCGTTCATGTAGGAACCTTCTAGAGCGCGCGCACGCGCGCGAAATTGCGTTCACCACGCGCGATGCCGAAAATGAGGGGAACGGCTTCGTTCGTCGGTACTTCGTCGCGCAGCCCGAGATACGCTTTCATGCCGCGTGCTGCCTTGCGTCCGGCGCCCATTGCCTCGATCACGGTCGCCGCGCCGGTCACGATGTCGCCGCCGGCGTAAACGCCCGCCATCGACGTAGCGAGGTTCTCATCGGTCGCGATGTAACCGCGCTTGTTGAGCTCGAGGCGCGAGGTCTGACCGATGATCGGGTTCGCGTTGGTGCCGATTGCGAATACGACGACGTCGGTATCGAACTCGAATTCGCTGCCCGCCACCGGCACGGGCCTGCGACGGCCGGAATCGTCCGGCGCCCCGAGCTCCATGCGAATGCAGCGCATGCCGCGCACGTTGCCTTTGCCATCGTCGAGTATTTCGACGGGCGCCGTCAGCCAGTGAAACTCGATCCCTTCTTCCTCGGCATGATGGATTTCTTCGGCGCGCGCGGGGCTTTCGGCTTTGGTGCGGCGATAGACGCAGCTCACCTTTTCGGCGCCGAGGCGCATGGAGACCCTGAGCGCATCCATCGCGGTGTTACCCGAGCCGATTACTGCCACGTGCTTGCCGAGCGGCATCGGCGTATCGAAGTCGGGAAACTGGCGTGCGCGCATCAGATTGCAGCGCGTCAAAAGCTCGTTCGCCGATAGCACGCCGTTCAGCGAGTCCCCGGGAATGCCGAGAAGTTGTGGATATCCTGCACCGGTGCCGATGAACACGGCGTGGAATCCCAGCTCGTCGATCATCTGCTCGATCGTGAAGAGCCGGCCGACCAGCGTGTTGCACTCGAACTTCACGCCGAGCTGACGCAGTTTTTCGATTTCCGCGTCGATCACCTCGTTCGGCAGCCGGAAATCGGGAATGCCGTAACGCAAGACGCCGCCGGGCTGATGAAACGCTTCGTACACGGTCACGTCGCAGCCCGCCTTCGCCATATCGGCGGCGCAGGCCATCCCGGCGGGCCCGGATCCCACGATGCCGACCCTGAAGCGGTTGGCATCGATGTACGGGATGTTCGTCCAGCCTTCCTTGATCGCAAGGTCGCCGACCCAGCGCTCCAGGCGGCCGATCGCGACGGGCTCCAGCGACTCGCCCACTGTGCACACGCCTTCGCACTGATTTTCCTGGGGGCAGACGCGCCCGCAGATCGCAGGCAGCAGGTTGGTTGCCGTGATGACGTCGTAAGCGCCGCGATAATCCTTGTCGACGATCTTCTGAATGAACGCAGGGATGTCGATGTTGACGGGGCAACCCGCGATACACGTCGGATTCGGGCACATCAGGCAGCGCTCCGACTCGCGCAGCGCGTCTTCAAGACGGTAACCGCACGCCACTTCCGAAAAGTTCTTGGCACGTGCCTTCGCATCCTGCTCGCGCATCGGCGTGCGTTCCTGCGGGATCGTGCGGACGGTTTTCTTCTTCGCCACGTTCAGCCTCCCTGGATCTCTTCGTACGGGTCCGGCAGCACCAGCTCTTCGCTGCCGGCGGCTTTGTGCGGCCACTGGGGCGGTGGCCGCATGCGGCAGTCCTTCGACCAGCGCTCGAGCGCTTTGCGTTCGTCTTCCGTGTAGCGTTTCAGCCGCACCATCAGGTCATCGAAATCGACGAGGTGAGCATCGAAATCCGGGCCGTCGACGCACGCGAACTTCACCTTGTCGCCGATCTTCACGCGACAGCCACCGCACATCCCGGTGCCGTCTACCATGATCGGATTGAGACTGACGGTGGTCTTGATCTTGTGTGGTCGCGTCGCTTCGGCGCACGCCTTCATCATGATCGGTGGCCCGATCGCGACGACTTCGCCGATGTCCGAGTGTCCTGCGAGCACCGCGCGAATACCGGCCGTCACGGGACCCTTCACGCCGACAGAGCCGTCGTCTGTGCAGATGACGAGCTCGTCGCAGCAGGCGCGGAACTTGTCTTCCCAGAAGATCAGGTCCTTGTTGCGAAATCCGACGACGCCGATCACATACGCACCGCTCTGCTTCGCTGCGCGCGCCTGCGGGTACACCGGCGCGACGCCGAGGCCGCCGCCGACAAACACCATCTTGTGCGCGCCGGCGAAATGGCTCGGCAGGCCCATCGGCCCAGCCATCGCGTACAGCCGAGCGCCCTTCTGGCAGGTCTGCTGCATGTCGCGTGTCGTCTTGCCAACTGCCTGGATCACAAGCGTGATCGTCTGCCGCTGCGTATCGAAGTCGGCGATCGTCAGCGGGATACGTTCGCCATGCTCGTGTGACATGACAATGACGAACTGACCCGGCCGTGCGGCCCTGGCCATCATGGGGTGGTGAACCTCGAGGGAGTACGTGACGTCGGAGTAGTCTTCCCGCGTCACGATTTCCAGCTGCTGCGGACTGCCACCATCAGGCATGGTTTGCTCCTCCACATGCTGTATGACGACGTGCCGAACGGCACGAGTCGAAGGCGACTGTAGGCGCGCGGGAGGAGTGCTGCTTTGATCTACCTCAATTGGGGCGGGTGGCTGAAAAGTCCTTGGCTTCGGGCTCCTACGTCGTACTCCACGCGCCGTCGATGGGCAGATCGGCGCCGTTGATATTCGCGGCGGCATCGCTGCAGAGGAAGACGCCGAGTTGCGCGATTTCAGCCGGCATGATCATGCGCCGGCTGGGTTGGCGGATCTGCAACATGTCGCTGATCGCCTGTTCGCGCGTAACACCGGCGGCGACTTTCGCCGAAATCTGCCGCTCGCAATTCGGCGTGAGCACGAGGCCCGGTGAGATGCAGTTGCAGGTGACGCTCGTCTCGGCGATTTCGAGCGCGACCGCGCGCGTGAGACCCACGATCGCGTGTTTCGTGGTGATGTAATCGACGCGATCGCGCACGACGTTGGTCGCGTGTATCGACGCCATGTTGATGATGCGACCCCAGCCGCGCGTCTTCATGGACGGAAGCGCAAGGCGGATCGTGTGGAACGCGGCAGAAAGGTTGACCGCGAGCGCACGGTCCCAGGCGTCCACCGGAAACTGCTCCACCGGCGCGTAGTGGCGCGTAACGGCATTGTTGACCACGATGTCGATCGCACCGAAGCGCGCCTGGCCCGCTTCGATCATGGCAGCGATGTCATCGGGCTTGCCAACATCGGCAGAGTGATACAGAACGTTCACACCGCGCTTTTCGAGCGATGCTCTGATCTCCGCGATCGTCTTCTGCTCGCCGAAACCATTGAAAACGACGTTACACCCCGCTTCCGCGAATGCGGTAATGAACGCGAGGCCGATCCCGCCGGTGGAGCCGGTGACAAGCGCGGTTTTTTCTTTTATCGGCATGGGTGCTCCTGAGGGAGAGAAAAGGCGTGGTGGATCGTACCACCTGAATGTTCCCCTGGTGCAACGCAGTCTGCGAGCCAGAGCCCACTTCTTACGAGCGCGAATCTCCCGCAGCAAGACAGCACTTCTTGTATTTCTTTCCACTGCCGCACGGGCAGGGATCGTTGCGGCCGATCTTGGGGGTGGACCGGACGTACGTTTGGACGACGTCGAGGTCTGCTTCCCCGTCGAAGATGTCTTCCTCGTCCTCAGTCGGGCTGTCTCCATCCGCCCAGCGCCGCTGGCGCGCTTCGATCTCCTCGGGCGAATAGAACGACCACGGGTCCGATCTGCGCGCCCAGTGGCGCTCCTCGCCACCCGCCGCGTATATGCGCTCGATGTCGTCACGGTCGAGTCCATCCCAGACGCCTTCGTCCGCCATACTTTCGAGCTGTGCGCGATGCTGCGGCGGCGCAAAATCGAGCAACGTGCTGGCGAGAAGATCGCGCAGCAGTTCGTCTTCCTGTTCGTCGAACGCGAAACCCGCTGCCCATTCGAGCGTCGGACCGAGCACCGCGTCGCCGTGGACCTCGGCCATCGCAAGCGTGGCGTCGATCGCTTCGAGGCGCATGAACCAGACTACCGAGACATCTCCGCCCAGCGCCTTCAGGCGCTCGAGCTGTTCGCGCGGCTTGTTGCGAAAGAACGCCGGCCAGCAGCTTGCGAGCCAGTCCTGCAGGTCATCCTCGCGGGCCATGCGGCGCATGTAGGCCGCAAGCAGCACCCCGGCGCGATCGTGCGGCATCAGTCCGAGGATCATGGCCGCATGTATCGGCGCCCATGCCTCACCGCGCGTCTGGTCCTCCGTCCAGAAACGTTCGCTTTCGAGCGCAACGGCGGCGAGGTCGAGAAATTCGTCGCCCCGCCGCGCGCATTCGTCGATCAGATTACGAGGAACGCGGTCTTCATGTCGTACCAGCAATTGCCACAACTCTGGAGTGCCGAGGCTCGCGAGCTGCGCGTCGGTGTATGCCGGGACGACCGCCTCTGCTGGCGCAGGAACGGCGTCGGAATGAGGGGCGCCCATGATCCAGCCGCTCAGTTCTCAGGCGACGTCGTGATTCGCCATCTTCTCCAGCGCGCGCACGAGCGCGGAGTGGTCCCACTTGGCGCCGCCGTTGGCGCTGCAGGAATTGAAGAGCTCCTGGGCTGTCGCGGTGTTGGGCAACGAGACACCCATCGCCCTCGCACCCGCCAGCGCGAGCGACAAATCCTTCTGGTGCAGCTCGATACGGAAGCCGGGATCGAACGTACGTTTGATCATGCGTTCCCCGTGCACTTCGAGGATGCGCGAAGCGGCGAAACCGCCCATCAAAGCCTGCCGAACTTTAGCGGGATCCGCACCGGCTTTCGATGCGAATACGAGCGCTTCGGCGACTGCCTCGATATTGAGCGCGACGATGATCTGATTCGCGACTTTGGTCGTCTGCCCGGCACCGTTCTCGCCGACGAGCGTGATGTTCTTGCCCATCAGGTCGAAAAGCGGTTTCACCTTGTCGAACACGCCCTGGCTCGCGCCCACCATGATCGTGAGAGCCCCATTCTTCGCGCCGACTTCACCGCCGGATACCGGGGCATCCACATAGTCGCAGCCGAGATCGTTGATGCGCTTCGCAAACACTTTCGTCTCGATTGGCGAGATCGAGCTCATGTCGATGACGGTCTTGCCTTTGCTCAACCCGCCTGCGACGCCATCGGGTCCGAACAGCGCTTTCTCGACGTCAACCGTGTCGGGGACCATCGTGATGATCACGTCGGCCTTTTGTGCGACTTCCTTCGCGTTGGCGCACGCAGTACCCCCGGCAGAGATCAGTTCCTGCGGAACACCGCTGCGGCTGCTGAGGTAGAGCGTGTGACCGCCCTTGATCAGGTTGAGCGCCATGGGTTTGCCCATGATGCCAAGCCCGACGAATCCGACGTTGCTCATGACTTTCTCCCCTCGGGGCAAAAATCGATTCTGCCACACGCTGTCCTTCGACTGCATCCCGGCCGCACTCGGGCGCGCCGGAGAGAGTTCGGCTAGACTTCACCCGCGCTTTACAGAGGAGGAGTTATGGCAGGAATCAAGAGGGTAATGAGAGGACTGGTTCTCGGGTGCGCTACGCTGGCCGCGAGCGGAACGACGCACGCTGCCGAGAGCGCGGACAAGTATCCGACGCATCCGATCCGTTGGGTCGTTGCGTATCCGCCTGCCGGCACAACGGACATCGTCGCACGCCTCATGAGTCAGTGGCTCTCGCAGCGGCTCGGCCAGCAGTTCGTCGTCGACAACCGCCCCGGCGCGGGTAACAACATCGGCACCGAGCTGGCAATCAAGTCGCCACCTGACGGCTACACCGTCTTTCTTGTGAATCCCGCAAACGCCATCAACGCGACGCTATACGACAAGCTTCCGTTCAACTTTCTTCGCGACATGGACCCGGTCGCCGGCTTTATCCGTGTGCCGAACGTGATGGAAGTGCCGATTTCGCTGCCGGCGAAGAGCGTGCCCGAGTTCATCGCTTACGTGAAGAAGAATCCCGGCAAGGTGAACATGGCTTCTTCGGGAAGCGGTACTTCGGTTCACCTGTCAGGCGAATTGTTCAAGTACATGACGGGGGTCGAGATGCAGCACATTCCGTACAAGGGCGCAGGCCCGGCGCTGATCGACCTGATCGGCGGACAGGTGCATGTGCTCTTCGATAATCTCCCGTCGTCGATCGGTCACATCAAAGCGGGCAAGCTCCGTGCGCTCGCAGTGACCACGGCAAAGCGCTCTGCGGCCTTGCCGGACGTACCCACGGTTGCGGATACGGTGCCCGGTTACGAAGCGAGTGCCTGGTTCGGAATGTCGGTGCCGAAAGGAACGCCCGCGGCGATCGTCAACAAGCTCAACAGCGAAGTCAATGCGGCGCTCGCCGATCCGGGCATGAAAGCGAAGTTTGCCGAACTGGGCGGTGAACCCATCGCGGGCACGCCGGCCGCGTTCTGGAAGCTGCATACGGCGGAGACCGAGAAATGGGCGAAGGTCGTGAAATTCTCGGGCGCGAAGGCGGAGTAGGGCGGCTGGATTACGTTCGCCGCGACACTTCCGCCCACGTAGCGGAGGATCCGGGCGGCTGAACGGCGCTGGGGCAGGGTAGTCTCAGTAGGGTTTCCACCGCAGCCACGTACTCAGTCCGCGCCCCATGATCCACTCCAGATCTTCGCCGGAGAGCCATGGCATCTCCTCGGTGAACATCGTAACCGTGCCGCGGTAAGTCGCCTGTGGCGGGAGTCGGCTGAAGTCACTGCCCCAGAACATCCGGCGCGGGCCGAATGCGTCATATACGCGCCGCACGTACGGATGGAGCGTGCGATACGGGTAAGCATCATTCGTGTAGCAAGGAAGCGCACTCACCTTCACCGCGACGTTCGAAAACTTGGCGAGCGCGAGCAGCTTATCGAGATCACGGAAGGCTTCTTCGTCTTTCTTTCGCATCGGAAGCGACAAGTGGCAGAGGATGAGCTTCAGGCTGCGATGTCTTTCGGCGACGCGTTGGAGGTGGTGCAGCGCTTCGTGTTCGACGTGCGCCATGATCGGCACGTCCGCTTTCTCGCAGCCTTCCCATAGCCACTCGAGGCGGTTTTCCGCGAGCAGCGTTGCAAGTGCCGGACGGTGGAACGAGTACCTGAATCCGAGCATTCCCGGTTGCTCGCGCCAGCCGGGAAGGAGCTCGCGCGACGAAGGGTCTTCGAGGTCGACGCGGCCCATTGCCGCAAAACGCCGCGGATGCGCCCGAGCCGCCTCGAGCACGAGATCGTTGCGGTCGCCGTCGAGGAAAGGCGGGACGAGAATGGCACGACTCACGCCCGCGGCATCCATCGCGGTCAGGAGCTCATCGGGTTCGAGCGGCGTCGCTCTGTGGGATCTCTCTCCGGCCCGCCACGGCCGCTCCGCCGAGTTCGCTCGCCAGATATGAACTTGTGCGTCGGTGATCAGCACGAAAACCTCCGTTCGGATTGTTTCCAGCGCCGCGCCCGATGCCCCGCGTGCGCTGCGCGTCGTATCGTAGGGACTTCTGCGTCAGTCCGGGTGGATGCCGGCCGCGGCCATCACTCCAGTCCACTTCCTGATTTCGCTCGCGAGAAAAAGCGCGAACGCCCGCGACGTATTCGCGACCGGCTCCGCGCCTGCCTGAAGGAGCCTTTCCGTTACGGCGCTGTCGTGAACGGCGCCCACGAAATCCGCGTTCAGGTTCTGCAGGATGTCTCGGGGGATTCCGGCGGGCGCGAGCACGCCATACCACGAGGCGATCTCGTAGCCTGGTACGCCCGCTTCCGAAACGGTGGCCAGGTCGGGCAGCAGTGCAGTGCGGGCGTGACTCGTCACCGCGAGCACTCTGAGCTTCTGTGCCTTCACATACGGCATCGCCGAGGGCAGGGTATTGATATAGAACTGAATACGCCCGGCCGTCACGTCAACCAGTATCGCCGGTGTTCCCTTGTATGAAATGTGTGTCATCCTGATCTGCGCCATGCTGCAGAAAAGCTCGGCCGCCAGATGCGAGGATGTACCGTTTCCCGGTGAGCCGAAGTTGAACTCGCCCGGCTTTGCCTTTGCGAGCTCGACGAACTCCCTGACCGAAGCTGCCGGTACCGCCGGGTTGAGCATCACCACGCTCGGCGTAGACGCGATCAGCGTGACGGGCACGAAGTCGGTGACGATGTCGTACGGCAGCTTCTTGTATAGACCGGGCTGAGTACCTGTGGGCAATCGCGGCAAGCAGAAGCGTATAGCCGGTCGGAGACGATTTCGAGGCCAGCTCGGTGCCGGTGATACCACCTGCGCCCGGTCGATTATCGATGATCAACTGTTGCCCCCAGCGTTCCACCAGCTTTTGACTGACCACACGTAAGACGACATCGGCCGCGCCGCCGGCCGCGAACGGCACGATCACGCGCACCGGCTTGTTCGGGAATGACTCGACGGCGCCGGCCGTTGTGAGGAACGCGGCGATGCACGCTGCGGCGATGCCACGGAGCAGTGACGTGAAGTGTGCCATCCGCGGGTCATTGCCGCAGATAGGGCTCGACCCACCCCAGACCGGCGTCCGTCGTCGAACGCGGTTTATATTCACATCCGATCCAGCCCGTATAGCCGATGCGATCGATGTGATCGAACAGGAAGGGGTAATTGATCTCGCCCGTGCCGGGCTCGTTGCGGCCGGGATTGTCCGCGAGCTGCATATGCGGGATCAGCGCGAGATTCGTTTCGATCGTGCGCGCGAGATCGCCTTCCATCACCTGCATGTGATAAATGTCGTATTGCAGGAAAAGGTTGTCGGAACCGACCTCGCGAATGATGTCCAGCGCCTGTGACGACCGCGTGAGAAAAAAACCGGGAATGTCGCGCGTGTTGATGGGCTCGATCAGGAGCTTGATGCCGGCTTCCTTGAGCTTCATCGAGGCGAACTTCAGATTGGCGACGAATGCCGCATGCTGGCGGTCGGCGGGGGCGTCCGGGCAAATGCCGGCCAGGCAATTCACCTGCTGGCACTGTAGCGCCTGCGCATACTCGATTGCCTTGCCGACGCCGTCCTGAAACTCGCCAACGCGGCTCGGGTGACAACCGATGCCGCGTTCGCCCTTGTTCCAGTCGCCGGCGGGCAGGTTGTGCAGTATCTGAGTCAGCCCGTGCTTACGCAGTTCTTCGGCGAGCTGGTCCTTCGGGTAGTCGTACGGAAACAGATACTCCACGCCTGAAAAACCTGCCCGCCCCGCGGCGGCGAAGCGGTCGATGAACGCGTGCTCGTTGAAGAGCAGGGTGAGATTCGCGCAGAAGCGTGGCATCGGTCAGGCGCGTGAAAGCGCGGCTTTCATCCGCTCGGGCGTAATCGGTACGCGCCGCATGCGCACGCCCGTGGCATCGAATATGGCGTTCGCGATCGCGGCCGGTATCGTGCGCGTCGACGGTTCTCCGGCACCCTGCGGATCCATGCTCGGCCGATCGATGAGCACGATTTCGATCGCTTCCGGCGCATCTGCGAGCTCCAGAATCGGATAACTCGCCCAGTCCACACTCATCACGCGGTTCTCGTCGAACTGCACTTCTTCGAGCAGCGTGCGTGACACCGCCTGCACGACGTTGCCTTCGATGGTGAGCTTCAGTGTGCGGGGGTTTATGATCTGACCGCAGTCGTGGGCCACCCAGAACTTCTTCGCCCACACGCGCCCGCTGCTTCGATCGACTTCCACTTCGGCGACCGCAGCGACGACCGTCCCGTTGCGCTCGGTATAGGCAAGGCCGCGGCCCGCCATCACATCACCCTTGCCACGACTGCCTTTCGGTCGGCCCTCCCACCCGGCCTTCGCGGCCACGGCTTTGACGACGGCGACGTGACGCTCGTCTTTCAAATAGCGCAGACGGAATTGCAGGGGATCGGCGCCCGCGGCGTGCGCGAGCTCGTCGATGAACGATTCGCTCGCGAAGTGCGTCTCGGCCCCGAGGGGATCGCGAAAGTGCCCGGTGCGGAGCGGCGAGGCGCGGTCGAGCAGCGGCGCTATCGTTTCCCACGAGCAGCGCTTGTTCTCGAATTCGTACAGCTCCGAAGGCGTCTGAAAGAGCAGGTTGCCCTTCGGTTGCCAGCCGGTCAGTTGACCTGCGAGCGTGTCCTTCGGGTCCGCCTCGACCTGGACCACGTCCTGGCGGGAGAAGCCTTTCCCGTGAAACGCGTATGCGATCACCTTGCCCGACGCATCGAGGCCGGCCCGCGCGCGATACACCGCAGCGGGTCCCTTCGGATCCCATGCTGTCGCATCGTGGCGCATGTACTGAACGCGCACGGGTCGACCCGTCAGCTTCGACAAGAGCGCCGCGTCCACCGCGGCATCACCCGCGTCGTTGCGACCGTAGGAGCCCGGCCCGGGTACCCACGTCGTGCGCACTTTCGCGACCGGCATGCCACAGATGCGTGCGCTCCCGGAACGTACGTAATGCGGTTTCTGCGAGCCGCTCCACACACGCGGCTCGGCGGCGTTCATGTCGGCGATCGCGCACGCCGGGCCCATGCTCGCGTGCGACTGGAGCGGCCACTCGTATTCCGCTTCGATCACCTTGCTCGCGCGCTTGAGTGCTTCTTCGGCGTTGCCTTTGTTCACCGGCGCGCCACGTGCCGTCGCAGGCGCCTTGCGGATGTGCTCGTGCAACGATGCGGTGTTCGGGAACGGCGTGCACGGTGCGCCCCATTCGACTTTCAGCGTTTCAGCCGCGCGAACCGCATCCCACTCCCGATCCGCGACGACGGCGACGAAGTCTTTTTCGTGCACGACATGCGCACCGGGAATGCCCGCAATCGAGCTTTCGTCGACGCGCATGGGCGCACACCCGGCATTCGCCGGGCGAATGACGCGCGCGTGCAGCATGCCTTCCACCTTGACATCAGTGACGAACTGGGCCTCGCCCATGATCTTGGCAGTGGCGATCTTCCGCGGATACGACTTGCCGACGATCCTGTACTGCGACGGATCTTTCGGCTTCGCTTCGACCCTGATGTCGAGCGTGTTGCCGTATTCCTTGTTCCACTCGAGCTTGTGATGGAAGTGCTCGCCACCGACGAGCTCGCCATAGGACACCCGCTGCAGCGCGTAGCCGGGCACCATCACCACGCCGTTTTCGACGACGAGGCTGCCAGCGTCAACGTCGAGTTTCTTCGCGGCGCGTTCGACGAGAAGGCGCCGGGCTTCGGCAGCGGCCTTTCTGCAGCGTCATCCCGCCACGCTGCACACCGGTGCTGCCCGAGGCGCCGCCCTGGTTGCAGGTGTAAGCCGTGTCGCCCATGACGACAGTGACGCGCTCGAAGGCTACGTCCAGCTCTTCCGCCACCATCTGACCGATTGCGACGTCGACACCCTGGCCCATGTCCATCTTGCCGAAGAACGCGTTGACGCTGCCGTCCGGGAGCACTGCGATCCAGGAATCGAGCTGGTCAGGTGTAAGCGGCGGCTTGCCCGAGACGCCCTGGCTGAGCGCAATTCCGGCTGTGCCCGGGAACGCAACACTGACGACGAGGGAACCGGATGCTTTGATGAAGTCGCGGCGTGTGATCTCCATGCTCCGCTCCTATGCCGTCATCGTGCCGGAGGCACGCTTGATCGCACGCATGATCGCCATGTGCGTGCCGCAGCGACACTTGAGGCCACCCATGGCCTCTCGAATCTGAGCGTCGGTCGGCCGCGGGTTCGTCTTGAGGAACGCGGCTGCGGTCATGATCCAGCCTGAGAGACAGTACCCGCATTGAGGTACTTGTTCTTCGATGTACGCCTGCTGCAATGGGTGCGGCTTGTCTGGCGTGCCGAGCCCGGCAAGCGTGGTAACCGTGCGGCCGGCTGCGGCTTGCAGCGGTGTAATGCATGAACGGATCGGCGCACCGTCGAGATGCACCGTGCAGGCGCCGCATTGCGCCTTGCCGCATCCGAATTTCGGCGCGGTTGCATCGAGGTCCGAACGCAGCGCATATAAGAGTGGCATCGCCGGATCGGCATCGATCGTGGCGCGCTTTCCGTCCACCACGAGTTCTATCTTCTGGGTGGCCATGTGGCGTCTCCTCCGCACGGGAAATCGACGTTACGCCGCGGCGCTGAGAGTTGTCAACGCCGTGACCGTCCTCCGGCATAATCGCTGCCATGAGTGCAAATCAGCATATCAGTGCCGTGCTGCTCGCGGCGGGCGCGAGCACGCGTTTCGGCGGCGGGAAGCTCATGCATCCGCTGCGCGATGGGGTCGCAGTCGCGGCGCATGCCGCGCGCAATCTCATCGCCGCGGGTCTGGACGTGACAGCAGTGGTGCGTTCTGGTGATGTCGCGGTCGGCGAGATGCTCGAGCGCGAAAACTGCAAGGTCGCCTATTGTCGAGAAGCTGTTCACGGCATGGGCCACACGCTGGCGCACGGCATTGCGTCGAGCGCGGAAGCGGGTGGGTGGATCGTCGCGCTGGGGGACATGCCGCGCATCAGGCCCGCGACCATCAAAGCGGTTGTGGCCGCTGTGTCCGCGGGTGCAACTATTGCTGCCCCCTTCTATCGTGGCGAGCGCGGTCTTCCGGTCGGCTTCGGTGCGGTGATGCGAGACGAGCTTCTGCAATTACATGGTGATACGGGAGCACGCGCGGTGCTGGAGCGCCATCGCGCCGAGATCGTGCGCATCGAGTGCGACGACGCCGGCGTGCTTCTCGATGTCGACACGCGTGAGGACCTGCGCGGACTCGATTGACATGCAATCACGCGGATTCGGACGCGCCTACACGCGAGCGCTCGGCGCGGGCTGGCGCCTGGTGGCGCTGCGGCCTGTTTCGCGCGAGGCGCTCAACCCGACGCCGGAAAACTTCGCAGCCCTCGTCGCGACCGATGTGCTGCTCACGTTCGCGGTATCGTTCGCGATCGTCGGCGTGCGCGGCGAGATCAACATTTACGAGTTTCAACGGCTGCTCACGTTCGTACCGGCAGCGCTCCTCGTGGGATTACTTGCGCGGCACGCGGACGACCGGCGCGAACTGCTCGTTCTGCCGACGGCGTTCGCCGCCGCAACGCTGCCGTTTACGATCATCAGCTCTTCACTGTACCTGCTGGCGCAGTATGGCTGGCTGCCTTTGCTGGAAATCTACTGGGAATATTTCGATTACCTTGCGATCACGTGGTCCGTCGTCGTAATCGTCGTGGCCATCTGGAGGCTGGTTGGCCGGGCGCAACCAGAGAAGACGATCATCGCGGTTGTCGCGCTCGTTCTGCTCGTCGCGCCCAACTTCTGGGCGCCGCAGGGACTGGTCTGGGCACCCCGTCCGGACGAGAGCGCGGGCGTGGCGGCGAGCTTCCACAGTCTGGCTGAGGAGAGCGCGTTCTACGCACAACAGGAGGCGCTCGAACGCGAGCTGGCGGCGGTCAAGCCCGAGCGGCCCGGAACGGTGGATCTCTACGTGCTTGCCGCCGCGCTGTATGCGGGTGAAGACGTGTTCATGAAGGAAACGCGCATGATCACCGCGCTGCTCGACGAGCGTTTCGATGCGGCCGGGCGCACGGTCACCCTCGTCAACAACCCGAAAACACTGCAGGAGCATCCGGTCGCGAGCCTCACGAGCATCACGCGCGCGCTGAAGTACATCGGCGAAACCATGAACACGCAGGAAGACGTGCTGCTGCTCTATCTCACGTCCCATGGTACCGAGCAGCACGATCTCGCCGTCGACTTCCGGCCGATTCGCTTCTCATCGATCGATCCACCAGCGCTGAAAGCGGCACTGGACGAGTCCGGCATTCGCTGGAGGATCGTGGTTGTGTCCGCGTGCTATTCGGGTGGGTTCGTCGATGCACTGAAGGACGAACGAACGTTGATCATCACCGCAGCGAGCGCAGACCGGCAATCCTTCGGCTGCGGCAGTACATCCGACGCGACGTATCTCGCCAAGGCGCTCTTTGGCGATGCGCTGCGGCAGACGCATTCGTTCGAATCCGCCTTCAAGCGCGCCAACAGCCTCATCGAGGAATGGGAGCGCGAGAAGGGCTACACGGCCTCTCAGCCGCAGTTCTATGTCGGAAGCGCGATGCGCGGCAAGTTGCCCGAGCTCGAGCAACGGCTCGACCGTATGCATACGACGCATAAGTGATGCCGCGGCGCTGCTCCGTGTCGGAGCACGCGAGTTGCCGTTGCTGCGGGCGGCTATAATCCGTTTTCGACGATTCTCCAGGGCCCCTCATGCGCTTCGAAGGCACGGACACGTACATCGCCACCGACGACCTGATGATGGCGGTGAATGCCGCGATCACGCTCGAGCGGCCACTGCTGATCAAGGGTGAGCCCGGCACCGGCAAGACGCTGCTCGCGATCGAAGTCGCGCGCGCGCTCGGCCGGCCACTCTTCGAGTGGCACATCAAATCGACCACCAAGGCGCAGCACGGGCTTTACGAATACGACGCCGTATCGCGACTGCGGGATTCCCAGCTCGGCGACGCGAAGGTCCACGATATCCGCAACTACATCGTGCAGGGCATGTTGTGGCAGGCATTCACGTCCGACGCGCAGTCCGTTCTGCTGATCGACGAGATCGACAAGGCCGATATCGAGTTCCCGAACGATCTCCTGCGTGAGCTCGACCGGATGGAGTTCTACGTCTATGAGACGCAGGAGCTCGTGAAGGCAAAGCACCGGCCGCTCGTGGTGATCACCAGCAACAACGAGAAGGAGCTTCCGGACGCGTTCCTACGTCGTTGCTTCTTCCATTACATCCGGTTCCCGGATCACGAGACGATGGAACGGATCGTTCACGTGCATTTTCCGGCCATCAAGAAGCAACTGCTCCGGCAGGCGCTGGAGCGTTTCTTCGAGCTGCGCGACGTTCCGGGGTTGAAGAAAAAGCCGTCCACGTCTGAACTGCTCGACTGGCTGAAGCTGCTCGTGGCCGAGGACATTCCGCCCGAAGCGCTGCACAGCCAGGACTCGCACAAGATCGTGCCGCCGCTGCACGGAGCGCTCATCAAGAACGAGCAGGACGTTCACCTGTTCGAACGCCTGGTGTTCATGTCGCGGCGCAAATCCTGAGGAGCAAAAAAAGCGCCCCCGCGGGGGCGCTTTTCGGAATGGCGCGGGCTTACCAGCGCCGATAGTGATAATGAGGGTAAGGGTGCCAGCGGCGGTAAACGACCGGCGGTCCATAGTAGACCGGGGCGGGTGCGTAGTAGACCGGTGGCGCAGCGTATGCCACGGGCGGCGCATAGTACGCGGGCCGGGGATAGTAGGCTACCGGCGGTGGTGCGACATACGCGGGAGCGGGGACGCCGAACGTAACACCGACACCGATGCTCGTGTGCGCCGCCGCGATGCCGCTCGCCGCTGCGAGCGCTCCACCGAGCAGCAGGGTTGCGAGAATTTTGCGCATGTCCACAACTCCTTCAAGTTTGCCCCGGGAGACCCGAGACACGCGATTGCTGATGACCTATGCGTATGATGCTGCTTTCGGCCGAAAAAATCCGTATCAGTTTGTAACCAATCGTAAACGGCGCTAACGGGGAAGTCTCTGTGCTGATTGAGTTTTTCCTGAAGTTGAAGGCCGGCGGGGTGCCGGCTTCCATTCGCGAGTATCTGACGCTGGTCGAAGGGCTGCAGAAGGAAGTGGCATTCGGCAGTCTGGACGAGTTCTACTATCTCGCGCGGACCTGCCTCGTAAAGGACGAGAAGTTCTTCGACCGTTTCGACCGCGTCTTCGCCGCGTACTTCAAAGGGATCATCGAGGTCGACGCCCTTGTGATCGAGATCCCGGAAGAGTGGCTGAAAAAGCTCGCCGAAAAGGTTCTCACGGAGGAAGACAAGAAGCTGATCGAGTCGCTCGGCGGCTGGGACAAGCTCATGGAGACGCTGCGCAAACGCCTCGAAGAGCAGAAGGGTCGTCACCAGGGCGGATCGAAGTGGATCGGGACCGCCGGCACGAGCCCCTTCGGCGCCCACGGTTACAACCCTGAAGGCGTACGGATCGGGCAGGAGGAGTCGCGGCACCGGCGCGCCGTCAAGGTCTGGGACAAGCGCGAATTCAGGAATCTCGACGACTCTGTCGAGATCGGTACGCGCAACATCAAGGTCGCGCTGCGGCGGCTACGCCGGTTCGCACGCCTGGGCGCACCCGAGGAACTCGACCTGGACGACACCATCCGCTCGACCGCGAAGAATGCGGGCTGGCTCGATCTGAAGATGGTTCCCGAGCGGCACAACGCCGTCAAAGTCCTGATCTTCTTCGACGTCGGCGGCTCGATGGACGATCACATCCGCATCTGCGAACAGTTGTTTTCGGCCGCGCGGATCGAGTTCAAGCATCTCGAATACTTCTACTTCCACAACTTCATCTACGAGCGGGTGTGGAAGGACAACCGGCGCCGGAGCAACGAACGGGTCTCGACGTGGCAGGTGCTGCACACGTACCCGCACGACTACAAGGTGATTCTGGTCGGCGACGCGACCATGAGTCCGTACGAGATCACATACGCCGGCGGCAGCGTCGAGCACACGAACGAGGAAGCCGGCGCCGTCTGGCTGCAGCGATTACTGGCTGTCTATCACAATACGGTCTGGCTCAATCCGCAGCCGGAGTCGCTCTGGGATTACCACGATTCGATACGCATCACGCGCGAGTTGATGGGTGAGCGCATGTTCCCTCTCACGCTGGAAGGGCTGGATCAGGGCATGCGGCTGCTGACCAAGGCGCACTGAGCGCTGCGCTTCCCGATTTGCAATGCTCAGGACGATCGGACGTCCGCTCTTCTGCGCCATCTTCTGCTCGAAACGCGCTGCGTCGATCACGTGGCGCTCGTGCGTGCCTTCGGAGATCTTGTCCACGCCGTCGTGCGCTGAAAGCGTGAACGTGAGCTTGCGGCCTTCGACCTTGTCGAGACGCACATCGACCGTGATCGACAATCCCGGCGGTGTGGCCGCAATGTGCGAGAAGTTCACGAGCGTGCCGAGCGACTGTTCGCGCGGCCAGTCGAGGTGCGGCCGAATGGCTTCGATGCACGCCCATTCCATGAGTCCGACGAGATAGCCGGTCGCCAGCACATGCGGCATCTCCCGGAACAGTTCGGACTCAGGATAAAGATGCGGCACCGTCTTCGTTTCCGGCACTGTGAAGCGGAACTGAAACGTCAGACCGGGCTTGAGCGACGGGTTCACGATTCACCTCTCCGTCCACACGCACGAGAGCGGTTTTACCACCCTTTCGGAATGACCCGCTTCAGCGGTTCTGCCGCCGGTCTGCGGCGGGCGGCGCTACGCTCATGACTTCCTCGACAGAGGTGAGACCCGCCGCGATCTTCATCGCCCCGCCGATGCGAAGCGGCTTCATGCCTTCCCGGTAAGCGCGATCGCGTAATGTATCGAGGTCGGTTTCATTGCTGATCACCTTGCGCAACTCCGGCGTCATCATCATTGTTTCGTAGATCCCGATGCGCCCCATGTAGCCGGTCATCCGGCATTCGAGGCAGCCTTTGGGAAAGTAGGTCGTGTCTTTCGGTATGCCCGCTTTCCAGGGTGAGACGAGCATCTCCCACGCCGAATCCTCGATGTCCCGCTTCTCCTTGCAATGCGGACACAGCGTGCGAAGCAGGCGTTGTCCCATTACGCCGAGTATCGTCGATTGCAGGAGGTAAGAAGGGACGCCGATGTCGAGCAGACGGTTGATCGCAGAGGGCGCGTCGTTCGTATGCAGCGTCGAGAGCACGAGATGCCCGGTCAGCGCGGCCTGGATCGCCATTTCCGCCGTCTCGAGGTCACGGATCTCACCCACCATGACGATGTCGGGATCCTGCCGCATGAGTGTGCGGATGCCGCTGGCGAAATCGACGCCGAGACCATGCTGCACCTGCATCTGATTGAAGGTCGGTTCGACCATCTCGATCGGGTCTTCGACGGTGCACACGTTGACTTCAGGCTTGGCGAGCTGCTTCAACGTGGAATAGAGCGTCGTCGTCTTGCCGGAGCCGGTGGGACCGGTGACGAGCACGATGCCGTGCGGCTGCTTTACCATCCGGGTCCACTTCTGCTCGTCTTCCTCGGAAAAACCGAGCTCCGTGTAGTCCTTGACGAGGTTCTCGGGATTGAAGATGCGCATCACGAGCTTTTCGCCGAACGCGGTGGGCATCGTGGAAAGCCTGAGCTCGACTTCGTCGCCGTCGGGCGTCACGGTCTTTAGCCGGCCGTCCTGGGGACGTCGACGCTCGACGACGTCCATGCGTCCGAGCACCTTGATGCGGCTCGTCATCGCCGCCATCACTGGCGTGGGAATCTGATAGACCTGATGCAGCACGCCATCGATGCGGAAGCGCACGTTGCCGATCTCACGCCTCGGCTCGAGGTGAATGTCGCTCGCGCGCTGCTCGAAGGCGAAGTTGAACAGCCAATCGCAGATATGGACGATGTGCTGGTCGTTCGCGTCGAGGCGACCGCTGCGTCCGAGCTGAACGAGCTGCTCGAAATTCGCGATCTCGCTATAGGCGCCCTTGTCCTGCTCCGTCGCCTTCTTGACCGAGCGAGCGAGATTGTAGAACTCGATCAGGTAGCTCTGTATGTCGAGCGGGTTCGCGATGACGCGCTTGATGTCCAGGCGCAGCACCTGCCGCAACTGCTCCTCCCATTCGCGGCTGTGCGGTTCGCAGACCGCGATCGTCGCTTCCTTCGAGTTGATGCCGACGGGAAGGATCTTGTAACGCTGCGCGTAGGTGTTCGACATCACCTTGGTCACGGCAGCGAAGTCGATCTTGAAGGGATCGATGTGCAGATACGGCAGACCTTCACGTTCGGCCAGCCACTGTGTCAGCGCTTCGATGTGCAGGAGCTTGCGGGGATTCCTCGGATCCTTCCATTTCTGATCGGCGACCACCACGAGCGGATGCATGTCCGACCGTGCATGCCTGCGGTGGCGGGCCAGCTGGTCTGCGGCTTCCTTCGATACGAGGCGGTCGGCGACGAGTCCGTCGAGCACGCCCTGCAGCGTCAGGAGGCGGTTGTCGGGAGCGATGAGGGTTTCGGTTGTCATGGCTGCGGGACTATAGATGCAGGGACTAATTCCCTCAATGACTTACATGACGTTCCTCTTGTCGAACCTAGCATGGGTGTGAGCTAATTCACGCCCGTGGGGCGTTTGCACCACCAAAGGGCCACATCGGCCCGTGGTGCACTGAATTGGTTCGGTAGTCTGGACGCAGGCGAAAAAAGAGTTCTCGAATCAATGGTGTCTACAAAGGAACATCTCTTGCTTATGCACGGCCCGGTTCAACGTGAGAGGGGAGGCTCATGGAAGCGCTGAAAACCAGCAGTGACACGCTGTTCATCATGCTGGGCGCGGTGATGGTGCTCGCGATGCATGCGGGGTTTGCATTTCTCGAACTCGGCACCGTCCGCACCAAGAACCAGGTCAATGCGCTGGTGAAGATCCTGTGCGATTTCTCGATGTCGACGATCGTGTACTTCTTCATCGGATACACCGTCGCGTATGGCGTTGGCTTTCTCACGGGCGCCGATCATCTGGCCGAGAGAAACGGCTATGAGCTCGTCAAGTTCTTCTTCCTGCTGACCTTCGCCGCCGCCGTTCCCGCCATCGTCTCCGGCGGAATCGCTGAACGCGCTCGTTTTGTGCCTCAGCTGGTGGCGACGGCCGTCATCGTCGGCGTGGTCTACCCGTTCTTCGAAGGCATCGCATGGAATGACCGCTATGGCGTGCAGGCCTGGCTCGAGGCGAGCACCGGCACGAAATTTCACGATTTCGCCGGATCGGTCGTGGTTCATGCCGTAGGCGGCTGGATCGCGCTGTCGGCGGTGATCCTGCTCGGTGCGCGTCGTGGGCGTTATCCTCGAGAAGGCGGTGTCACGGCCCAGCCGCCGTCGAGCATCCCCTTCCTCGCGCTCGGGGCGTGGGTGCTGAGCGTCGGCTGGTTCGGGTTCAACGTGATGTCGGCCCAGACGATCGACAAGATCTCCGGCCTCGTCGCCGTGAACTCGTTGATGGCCATGGCCGGGGGCACGCTCGCGGCGCTGCTGATTGGCCGCAACGATCCGGGGTTCGTCCACAACGGGCCGCTGGCGGGGCTTGTCGCGATCTGCGCGGGCTCCGACGTCATGCACCCGGTGGGTGGCCTGGTTACCGGTGCAGTGGCAGGCGGCCTCTTCGTCGTGATGTTCACGTTGACCCAGAACCGACTCAAGCTGGATGACGTGCTCGGTGTGTGGCCGTTGCACGGCCTGTGCGGCGCCTGGGGCGGCATCGCGTGCGGGATTTTCGGAACCAGGGCACTCGGTGGTCTCGGCGGTGTGAGCATAGGCGCTCAGCTCATCGGGACGGGCATCGGGATCGCGGTTGCACTCGTGGGCGGTCTGCTGGTGTACGGGATCCTGAAAGCCGCAGTGGGCATACGGCTCGACGCGGAACAGGAGTTCAACGGCTCGGACCTGAGCCTTCATCGCATCAACGCGACCCCGGAGCGCGAAGCAGGCGGCTGGTGACGAACAGGCGTGCCGCACATCAAGGAATCTGTGAGACCTCCTGCGTGAAGCACACGAACTTTCCAATGTCGATCTCCTGCCATTCCTCGAGTTTGTAAGCCTTGAAAGAGCGCAGCAGGAGCTCGGCTTTTTCCGATTCCAGCAACGCCTTAGGCACGATCACATCGACGCGCGTCACCTTGCCGTGAAAGCTCCGAGTGCGCGAGTCCTCGATCTCTTCGAATTCCAGATTCGTGGGAATAAGCCGGGCGTTCCTGATCTCGAGCCCGATGTCAGTCGATGGCACGAGCAAGTGAGTGCGAGCAGGCGCTCGCGCAATCGTGGCGTGATCGCGACTGCCAGATGCCCCTGTCTCGGGTCATAATGGGCGTGATGAAGACCCGCCCGCACTGTCCTGCTGGACTCTTGACAGGCCGCCGCCGCCGCAAATTCGCGCGCGGGCTTTCGGGCTCTCGCACATTCGTACTGTCGTCGGGATTTGGGGTCGTCCGGCGCATTCACGTTATCAACACCATCTTTTTCCTGACGCTTGCAGTCGTGATTACGAGTGCAAACGGGCAGGGGAAGACCGCCGTAGCAATCTACGACTCGACTCAGATCGCGCTCGACAGTTATACGGTCATCAAGCGTCTCGGCGTTCAGGATTGGCGATCGGCGTTTTCGATACGCGCCTACAACGACCCCGCGGCGGCGACTGCAGCGCTCCTCTCGGAGGCCGAGCGTCTGGACGCCGACGGTCTCGTCAACCTGCATTGCCTTGGTCAGAGTGACCGCCCGAATGGCGTGGGCTATTACTGCTACGCGAATGCGATCAAAGTGAAACAGTGATTGTCGGGCCGGTGATCCGTGGCGCGCCGGCTGCCTGATTCCCAACTGCTCGGTGCGTTGCCGCGCTACCCCGGAAGTAACCCCGGCTGGAACGGGTGCGGGCCTATAATTTGCGAGTTCCTCAGCTGTCCCGCTTCCCGCAAATCGATGCAACTCACCGATCTCGAAACGCCCGCCCTGCTTCTCGATCGCACGCGCCTCGATCGCAACCTTGCGCGGATGCGCGAGCATCTGACGCAGCTTCGGGTGGCATTGCGGCCTCACGTCAAAACCGCCAAGTCGATGGATGTCGTGCGCCGCGCGCTTGCGGAGCAGCCGGGTGGGGTCACCGTCTCGACGTTGAAAGAAGCCGAGCACTTCTTTTCGCATGGCGTGACGGACATTCTCTATGCCGTCGCGATCGCGCCCAACAAGCTCGATCACGTGGCCGAGCTGCGCGCGAAGGGCGCCGATATCACCGTAATCCTCGACAGCGTTGCTGCCGCCGATGCGCTGGCTGACAGGGGAGAAGCGCTCGCAACCGAGTTCCCGGCATTGATCGAAATCGATTGCGACGGACACCGCTCCGGCGTGAAGCCCGGCGATGCAACGTTGGTGGACATCGGCGCGCGCCTGCATGGCCGACGCGGCGCACGGTTGAAAGGCGTGATGACACACGCCGGCGATTCGTACAACTGCCGCTCCGTGGACGCGATCAGGATGATGGCAGAACGCGAGCGTACTGCAGTCGTGCGCTGCGCGGAGGATCTGGCGCGCGCCGGCCTGCCGTGCCGGGTGGTGAGCGTAGGCTCCACGCCGACCGCGACTTACGCGCAACGCATGGACGGCGTGACCGAAGTGCGGGCAGGTGTCTACATGTTCTTCGATCTGGTGATGGCCGGCATCGACGTATGCACGCTCGACGATATCGCGCTTTCGGTGCTGACCAGCGTCATCGGTCACCAGCCAGAGCGTAACCGCATTCTCACCGACTCGGGCTGGATGGCTTTGTCGCGCGACCGCGGCACGGCAAAGCAGCCGGTCGATCAGGGATACGGTGTCGTGTGCGATCTCGCCGGCCGGCCCATCGACGATCTGATCGTCATCGACACCAGTCAGGAGCACGGCATCATTACGGATCGTAATGGCCGCCATGTCGATTGCAGTCGCTTTCCGATCGGAACGCTCCTTCGTATACTGCCCAATCACGCGTGCGCGATGGCAGCACAGCACGCGCACTATCACGTCATCGCCGGGGAACCTCGGGTCGAAGCGGTCTGGCCTCGCTTCAGCGGCTGGTAGGCCGGCACCGGAACAAGGGTTGCTAAGGCCAGCACCGGAGGTGCCCGCATGGAATGGCTGACCGACCCGAACGCCTGGGTCGCACTCGCAACGCTCGCCGCACTCGAGATCGTTCTCGGCGTAGACAACATCATATTCATCTCTATTCTGGTCGGCCGGCTGCCGGAGCCGCAGCGTGCACGCGCGCGTACCCTCGGCCTCGCACTGGCGGCGGGAACGCGCATCCTGCTGCTGCTTTCGATTACGTGGGTCATGGGGCTCACCGAGCCGCTCTTCTCGTTCTGGGACCGTGACGTTTCGGGACGCGATCTGATTCTTCTCGGCGGCGGGCTGTTCCTGCTCTGGAAGAGCGTCCACGAAATTCATGGTTCACTCGAAGGTGAGGCGGAGCACCACGAGACGGCGCGGGCTGCGGCGTCTTTCTTTGCGGTAATCGGTCAGATTGCTGTCATCGACATCGTGTTTTCGCTCGATTCGGTGATCACCGCAGTGGGACTCGTCGACGAGGTCGCGATCATGATCGTCGCCATCCTGCTCGCCGTAGGCGTCATGATGTTCGCGGCGGGGCCGGTGAACGCGTTCGTCGAGAAGCATCCGACCATCAAGATGCTCGCGCTGAGCTTCCTGGTGCTGATCGGGGTTGCGCTGATTGCGGAGGGCTGGGGCTTCCACATTCCCAAAGGCTATATCTACTTCTCGATGGCCTTCGCGATTGCGGTGGAGATGCTGAACATGCGGATACGCAAGCGCATGCAGGTGCCAGTGCAATTGCGGCGCAAGGGCCGCGGGGGCGGCGCTCGCCTAAAGCTCGGGCCTCGCCGCCCTACGGAACAGAAGGAAACCCATGGTTTCCCTCCGTAACTCGTTTCCGGCTAAAACGCCGCCAGACCAGTCTGCGCACGCCCGAGGATGAGGGCGTGGATATCGTGAGTGCCCTCGTACGTATTCACGGCTTCGAGGTTCATGACGTGGCGAATGACATGGAACTCGTCCGAAATGCCGTTGCCGCCGTGCATGTCGCGCGCGGCGCGAGCGATATCGAGCGCCTTGCCGCAGGAGTTGCGCTTCAGCAGCGACACCATTTCAGGGGTGGCGCGGCCGTCATCGAACAGACGTCCCAGGCGCAGCACCGCCTGTAGGCCGAGCGCGATTTCGGTCTGCATGTTCGCGAGCTTCAACTGAACGAGCTGGTTGGCGGCAAGCGGCTTGCCGAATTGCTTGCGTTCGACGGTGTAATTACGGGCGGCGTGCCAGCAGAATTCAGCCGCGCCGAGCGCACCCCACGCGATGCCGAACCGCGCCTTATTCAGACAACTGAAGGGTCCTTTGAGACCCGAGACGCCCGGCAGCACGTTCTCGTCGGGGACAAACACGTCATCCATCACGACTTCGCCCGTCGTCGAGGCACGAAGGCTGAACTTGCCTTCGATTTTCGGCGCGGATAGTCCCTTGGCGCCTCTGTCTCAGCAGGTAACCGCGTATCACGTTATTGGGATCCTTGGCCCAGATCAGGAACACGTCGGCAAGCGGTGCGTTCGTGATCCACATCTTCGCGCCGTTCAGCCTGAAGCCGCCGTCAGCCTTGGTGGCCCGCGTCACCATGCCCCCAGGATCAGAACCATGATCCGGTTCGGTAAGACCGAAGCAACCGACCCATTCTCCGCGCGCAAGTTTCGGCAGGTATTTCTCCCGCTGTGCGTCGCTGCCGAATTCATAGATCGGATACATGACGAGGCTCGACTGCACCGAAAGGGCCGACCGATAGCCGCTGTCGACACGTTCGACTTCGCGCGCGATGAGCCCATAGCTCACGTTGTTCACGCCCGCGCACCCGTAGCCTTCGATGGTCGCGCCGAGAAAACCAAGCTCGCCCATCTCGTTCATGATCTCGCGATGGAACTTCTCGAGGCGATTCGCCTCGATCACCCGCGGCATCAGCTTGTCCTGGCAGTACGCGCGGGCGCTGTCGCGAATCATGCGCTCTTCGTCCGTGAGCTGATCTTCGATGAGCAGCGGATCGTCCCACATGAAAGCGGGCTTCGTGGTGGGGATCGGTGCGGTCATGGATGGCTCCTGATACAATCGCGGAGAAGGATGCAAGGCACGGCGCTGGAATTCACGGCGCTTCAATTCTATTTGACGCACGTCTTTCGTGCCATGTTTACGACGCACGAGACCCCGGCGTCTCCCGAGCCACTTCTCGATCGTTCATGGCGGAACCCGACCTGTCGAAGCTGCGCATCGACCGCAGCGCGCCGCGGTCGAATGTCGGCACGCGCCGCAGGCGCCGCGTGTGGCGCTGGTCGATCGTCGCCGTCGTCGCTCTGGTGCTCGCTTATCTCGCATCGACCTATCGTCCAAGCGTCGCGGTCGAGACGGCCACGGCGGCGCAGGTATATCCGTCACAGGCCTACACGCTTCTGAACGCAACCGGCTATGTAGTTGCGCAGCGCAAGGCTGCGGTCGCTTCGAAAGCGACAGGACGGCTCGAATGGCTCGGCGTTCGCGAAGGCAGCACGGTCAAGGCGACGGAGGTGATTGCGCGGCTCGAAAGCCAGGACGTGACGGCGCAGATGGAACAGGCGGCTGCGAATATCAAGGTTGCGGAGGCCAACCTGGAGCAGGGCGAGGCGGAGCTGAGAGAGGCCGAGCGCGCGCTCAAGCGTTCCGCGGATCTCCTGGAGAAAAACTTCGTTTCGCCGGCGGCCCACGACACGGCCATCGCACGCTACGCCCGTGCGAAGGCGGCGATCAGTGGCTACCACGCAGCGATCGCGGCGGCGCGGGCGACGCACCGGGCCGCGCGAGTGGCGGTCGAGCAGACGCTCATCCGCGCGCCGTTCGACGGTGTCGTTCTGACGAAGAATGCCAATGTCGGCGACGTGATCACGCCGTTCTCGTCAGCGCTCGGCTCGCAGGCCGCCGTCGTGACCATGGCGGACATGTCCACGCTCGAAGTCGAAGCCGACGTGTCGGAATCGAACATCGGCAAGGTGCAACTCGGGCAGGCATGCGAGGTACAGCTCGATGCGCTGCCGGGCCGGCGCTTTCGTTGCGAGGTGCAGCGCCTCGTGCCGACAGTCGATCGCTCGAAGGCGACCGTGACGGTGAAGGTGCGTTTCGTGGATAAGGACCCGCGCGTGCTGCCCGAGATGAGCGCGAAGGTCGCATTTCTCTCACAGGCGGTACCCGAAACAGACAACAAGCCGCTCATCGCGGTTCCGGCAGCGGCCATCGTCGCACGGGATGAGAAGAACGTCGTATACGCGGTGCGCGACGGTAGCGCCGTGGAAGTTCCGGTACAGGTCGGCGCACGCATCGGAGACCTGGTGCAGGTGTCCGGTGTCGCGGTGGGCGAGAAGGTGATTGTCAACCCGCTCGAGCGGATCCGCGACCGCGCACGCGTCACGACTGCAACGAAATAGTGAGTGCCGGCGCTCTCAGCGCGATCGAACAGGACGCAACACGACGCTGGATGATTACGCCGCGCGAACCGATCGTCGAAATCGAAAATCTGTCGAAGTCTTATCGTCGCGGTGGCCAGATCGTGCCCGTGCTGCAGGACATCGATCTCACCATCGCAGCGGGTGAATTCGTCGCGTTGATGGGCCCTTCCGGATCGGGCAAGAGCACGCTGCTCAACCTGATCGCGGGAATCGACAAGCCCGACGGCGGCACGTTACGGGTGGGCGGGGTCGATATCGTCGCGTTGAGCGAAGCCGCGCTCGCTGACTGGCGGGCCGAGCACGTCGGATTCATATTCCAGTTTTATAACCTCATGCCTGTGCTTACCGCATATGAGAATGTCGAACTGCCGCTGCTGCTTACGCGCCTTGCGGCGTCCGAGCGCAGGGAGCACGTCGAAGCCGCGCTCGCCATGGTCGGCCTCGCCGACCGCATGGAACACTATCCGTCAGAGCTCTCAGGCGGGCAACAGCAGCGCGTCGCGATCGCGCGGGCCGTGATCACCGATCCGACGATTCTCGTGGCAGACGAGCCCACCGGCGATCTCGACCGCGTATCTGCAGAGGACATACTGGCACTCATGGACCGGTTGAACGGCGATCTGGGCAAGACGATCATCATGGTCACGCACGATCCAAGCGCGGCTCGGCATGCGCGCACGCAGCGGCATCTGGAGAAGGGCGTGCTGACGGACGGTGATCGGTGAGCAGTGATGGGTGATCGAAGACCGGGGTGACCCGTCACCCTGGTCACTCGTCACCCGTCACGGACAAACGAGATCGCAATGGCCTGGATGTATTTCCTCAAACTCATCCTGCGCAACACGCTGCGCCACAAACTGCGCACCGGCCTGACGGTGATCGGGCTCGTCGTCGCGTTTCTCTCGTTCGGATTGCTGCAGACGATCGTCGACGCGTGGTATCACGGCGCCGACGCGGCCGCGCCGAACCGCCTGATCACGCGAAACGCGGTGTCCCTGACCGTGCCGCTTCCGCTTCACTACCGCGAGCGGGTGCGCGCCGTCGAGGGCGTCAGATCCGTCGCGACCGCGAATTGGTTCGCAGGCGTCTACCAGGATCCCGAAGAATTTCTTCCCGCAGTTCGCAGTCGACCCAAAACCGTATTTCGCAATGTATCCCGAGTACCGGATTCCCGCGCCGGAGTTCGAGGCGTTCCTGCGCGACCGCAAAGGCGCGATCGTCGGGCGGAAGCTGGCGGACAACTTCGGTTTCAAGATCGGCGATACCGTGCCGATCAAGGGAACGATCTTCCCGGGCAACTGGGAGTTCACGGTGCGCGCCATCTACGACGGCGCCGAACCGAAAACGGACACCTCGCTTTTTTTCTTCCATTGGGATTACTTGAATGAGACCGTGCGCAAGCGCACGCCGCAGAAGGCGAATCAGGTCGGGATTTTCCTGGTGGAGGTAAGCGACATCGATATGGCGGCAGCGGTAAGCCAGGAAATCGACAAGCAGTTCAAGAACTCGATCGCCGAAACGCTGACCGAAACCGAGCAGGCATTTCAGATCGGCTTCGTAAAACAGACGGAAGCCATCGTGATCGCGATCCGCATCGTCTCGTACGTGGTCATTTTCATCATTCTCGCCGTCATGGCCAACACCATGGCGATGACCGCACGGGAGCGGCTCGGCGAATACGCGACGTTCAAGGCGCTCGGATTCGGCCCGGCGTTCGTTGCGGCGCTCATCTTCGGCGAATCGCTTGCGATCTCCGCCGTGGGCTGCACGTTCGGTATCGCGCTGACGTTCCCGGTCGGCAACTGGTTCGCGGGCCAGATGGGCACGCTTTTCCCCGTGTTCGAGGTGAGCGACGAGACAGTGCTGCTCCAGGCGGCCTGCGCGCTGGGCGTCGGCGTGATTGCCGCGGCCTTGCCGGCCCGCCGCGCGGCGCGCGTGCGCATCGTGGAGGGACTCAGGGCGATTGGCTAGCGATACTCCAGTGGTTCTGCCTCAGGCCTCGGTACGCTCGGACGAGAGTGCTGATCGGCGTTGGAATGTCACGTTCGCTGTTTCACAGCCCCCGCTCACGAAATGGGGTCGTTCTAGCATGACGCTTCCACTGCGCTACACGCTCCGAAATCTCTGGACGCGCAAGCTCACCACCGTGCTCACGGCGGGCGGCATGGCGCTCGTCGTGTTCGTATTCGCGGCCGTGCAGATGCTCGACACGGGCCTGCGCCAGACGCTCGTCGCGACCGGCCAGCCCGAAAACATTCTCGTGACACGGCGCGCAGCGGGTGCGGAGATATCGAGCTCGGTCGACCGCTCGCAAGCCTCGATCGTGGAGGCGCAGCCGGAAGTTGCTATCGGCGGCAATGGAGAGCGCCTTGTGTCGAAAGAGGTCGTGATCCTGATCACGTTGCCGAAGCGCGAGACGGGGCAGGCGACGAACGTGACGACACGCGGCATCGGTGCCGCTGGTTTCGCACTGCGACCGCAGGTGCGGATCACCGGGGGCCGGGCATTCCGCGCGGGCTCCTCGGAGGTGATCGTCGGAACCAGTCTCGCGGAGCGCTTCGACGGCGCGTCGATCGGTGACGTGATGCGCTTCGGTGGGCGCGAGTGGCGTGTCGTCGGCGTTTTCGACAGTGGAGGTGCGGCCTTCGATTCCGAAGTGTGGGGCGATGCCGACCAGCTCATGCAGGCGTTCAGGCGGTCGGCGTACTCGTCTGTGGTCGCCAGGCTCGTCAACGCCTCCGCCAACGAAGCGATGAGAACGCGGCTCGAGGGCGATCCGCGCCTTACGCTCGATATCAAACCGGAGCGCGTGTTCTACGAGGAGCAGTCGCAGGCACTGTCGAAGTTCATCAGCTACCTCGGTCTCACGCTCTCGATCATCTTTTCTATCGGCGCGATGATCGGCGCCATGATCACGATGTATGCGGCAGTAGCAAACCGTGTCGGCGAGATCGGGACATTGCGTGCGCTCGGCTTTCGCCGGAGCGCTGTCCTCGGCGCGTTCCTGTTCGAATCGATATTGCTCGGCGCGATCGGGGGCGTGGCAGGCATCGCGCTCGCCTCGGTCATGCAGCTCGTCCAGATCTCGACACTGAACTGGCAGTCCTTCGCGGAGCTTGCGTTTACGTTCACGCTCACGGCGCGTATTGCGATCGGCTCGTTCTTATTCGCGATCGTGATGGGCATCGTCGGCGGGTTTCTCCCGGCCGTACGTGCGGCGCGGCTCAACATCATCGACGCGCTGCGGGCCGCGTGAACGGTGGTCAGGGCACTGGCGGACTGACGTTCATCGGTGCGATCGTCCCCATGTGAAATTTGTACTCGCCGCGCCGGCGATCGTTGAAATAGTGATTGAGTGTCTGCCGCACCGTGGCGAACGCGATTTCGTCCCACGGAATTTCGCCTTCCGCGAAGAGGCGCGCTTCGAGCGTCTCGGCGCCCGCGCTGAAATCAGTGTCGAGCATTCGAGCCCGGAACAGCATGTAGACCTGGCTGATGTGAGGAATGTTGAACAACGCATAGAGAGGCCCGACCTCGACCCGCGCGTTTGCTTCCTCCAGCGTTTCGCGCGCCGCGCCTTCAACGGTGGTCTCGCCGTTCTCCATATAGCCGGCCGGCACCGTCCACAGTCCGTGGCGCGGCTCGATGGCGCGGCGGCACAGAAGGATGCGGTCTTCCCATTCCGCTATGCAGCCGACCACCATCCGCGGATTCTGGTAGTGAATCGTCTCGCAGGCATCGCAAACGTGGCGCGGCAGGTTGTCGCCCGGCGGCACTTTCAAAGCCACCGGCGCGCCGCAGTTACTGCAGAATTTCATCAGGGTAGGGGAGCGCTCAGACCGTGAGCACTATACGATAACATCGCCGCATGCGTTCTTCGCACGTTCTGCGCCTGCTCGATCGCGAATTTTCGAGCACCGCCTCGTTCGGCCACACGCCCGTGATGCTGTGGGGACCGCCGGGCATCGGCAAATCACGCATCGTCGCGCACGTCGCCGCCGCACACGGTGCGCCGCTGGTCGACGTGCGCCTGTCTCAGATGGAACCGACCGACCTGCGCGGGATCCCGTTCCGAAACGGCGCGCGAGTGGAATGGTCTGTCCCGGCGCTGCTGCCGGAAGCGGGCCGGCACGGTACACGCGGCATTCTGTTTCTGGACGAGATCACCTCCGCTCCGCCCACCGTCACGGCGGCGGCATATCAGCTCATCCTCGACCGGCGTCTCGGTGAGTATGTACTGCCCGAGGGCTGGACTGTATTTGCCGCGGGAAACCGTTACGGCGACCGCGGTGTCACGTACGTGATGCCTGCGCCGCTTGCGAATCGCTTCACCCATTACGAGCTCGAACCGCATCTGGACGACTGGGTCGCGTGGGCGCAGGACGCCGACATCGACGAGCGCATCATCGCGTTTCTGCGCTTCAGGCCCGACCTGCTGTTCGATTTCGATCCCGCTCGGAACGCGGTCGCGTTCCCGAGTCCGCGCTCGTGGGAGTTCGCGCACCGGGCGTTGCAGAAATTCTCGGATGATCCCGACCTGCTGCTGCCGTCGCTGGAAGGGTGCGTGGGGCCGGCTGCGGCCGTGGAGTTGAACGCATTCATCGAACACATGACAGAGTTGCCCGACGTGGACGCCATCCTGCAGGGCCGCTGTCAGGACGTGCCGGTCAGTCTTGATCTGAAATATGGCGTTGCGGCAGCGGTGGTGCGCCGTGCGCTTCAGTCGCGCGCGCAGCGTGACGCCTCCCATCTTCTTGCCAACGCATTGCGATATGCGAAGGCTTTCCCGGAACGCGAGTTCGGCGTGATGCTCGTCGCCGATCTGCAGCGTGGCATCGGGAAGCCGCTCGTCTCCATGCCTGAGTTTCGCGAGTGGGCGACCAGCGTTTCCGATCTCGTGTTGTTCGATCTGGGAAACGAACGAGCGTGACGCGTTCGAGGCCGCGAAGCACGCGTCAGGGTCTAGCCCTGACGATCCGGACGAGTGCAGCCACACTTTCGTAAGCTCGCCGCGGCGCGCACGCGCCTTATCCTCGAGCGGCCGTTCATCGGCTCGCTCGTGATGCACCTTTCGCTCAGAGCGATCGATACATCGTGGTGCCCGACGTTCGCCACGGATGGCCGCTCGTTCTATTTCAATCCGGCCTATATCGAGCGGCTCGACTTCGCCGAGACGCAGTTCGTGCTGGCGCACGAAGCGCTGCATTGCGCGCTGGGCCACCTGACCCGCCGCGCGAATCGCGCGTTGCGAAGGTGGGATGCGGCGACGGATTACGCCGTCAACATGTTGTTGCTGGAAGAGGGGCTGAAAGCGCCGTCTGGCGCTCTCATCGATCGACGTTTTCAGGGCATGGCTGCAGACGAGATCTACGCGCTCCTCCCCGCGGATATCGATGCCGCACCGCTGGATCGGCATAGGGCGCCCCAGACGCTCTTCGAACCCACGGACGTGTTGCGCGATGCGATCGCTGCCGCAGTGGACAGCGTTTCCGACGGACGAGGCGACGCATCTTCTGCGAGCGCGGATGCGTGGGATGACGCTGGTAACGAACGGGCACTGCAGCCACACGCCGCAATCCCGGTCACTCGCCATCCAGCGCCCGAGGACGATGAGGCGCTCGTGCGTCGCTGGCGTAGCCGGGTGGTGGCCGCCGAGCAGCATGCGCGGCAGGCAGGCCGGGCGCTCTCCGGGTCCTGGGCGCGGCTGGTCCGCGACACTGTGCGGCCGCAACTGCCCTGGCGCTTGCTGCTTTCGCGATACGTGTTCGCGCTCGCGCGCGACGATTACACCTTCCAGCGGCTGTCGCGTCGCGACGGACCGGCGCTGCTGCCGCGGCTCGCGAACGCCGGGCTCGATATCGTCGTGGCGATCGATACGAGCGCGTCGATCAACGACACGGATCTCGCCGAGTTCGCGGCGGAGATCGACTGCATGAAGAGTCAGCTTCGCAGCCGCGTCACGCTGCTCGCGTGCGACGAAGCCATCGATCCGCGTGCGCCATGGCGCTTCGAAGCTTGGGAGCCGATGCAGATGCCGCCCGATCTCAAAGGAGGTGGAGGCACGTGCTTCGTGCCGGTGTTCGACTGGATATCGCGCGGGCACTTCCGGCCCGATGCCTTGGTCTACTTCACCGACGCTGAAGGGGAGTTTCCGGCATCTGCCCCGGAATATCCGGTCGTATGGCTCGTGAAGGGCAGCAGCGCTGCGGTGCCGTGGGGAGAGCGGATACAGGTCGACTGACTATGCTGTCTACGATGAAGGTTTTCATCTGCCTCTGCGCGCTGCTGCCGCTCGTCGCCGCTGCCGCGCTCGCACCGGGAAACTACGAGTTCTCGGTCACGCATCAGGAATTGCGTCGCACCTACCTCGTGCACGTGCCGCCCCAGGCCGCAGGAGGACGTGCGCTGCCGGTGGTCGTCAATTTCCATGGCGCGGGATCGAACGCGGAAGTGCTGAAAGCGTACACGCGCATGGATCGCGCATCGGATCGTGACGGCTACATCGCCGTCTATCCGAATGGCAGCAGCGGCTTCGGCGATCGATTTCTCACGTGGAACGCCGGCAACTGCTGCGGTCCCGCGGCGGCCTTGCAGGTGGACGATGTGGGCTTCGTGAATGCGATGCTGGACGAACTGCCGAAACGGACAGCGGTCGACACGGCGCGGATCTACGCCACCGGTCTTTCCAATGGCGCGATGATGGCCTATCGATTCGCAGCAGAAGCGGCTCCGCGTGTGGCTGCAGTGGCAGGTGTCGCCGGCACGATGTCTTTGCCGCGCTTCGCTCCGGCGCGAGCGATGCCGGTTCTGCACATCCACAGCATGCAGGATCACATCGCACGCTACGACGGCGGCTTCGGTCCGCCCTCGGCCGTCGCCGATACACGCACGTTCAGCATGCCGGTTGAAGACATGCTGCGAAAATGGCTCGAACATGACGCGTGCCCGATAAAACCGCAGACGGTGGAGGTCGTCTCGGGGAAACCCGGGACGCCGGATGAGCAGCACAGCGCCATCCGCCGCGTGTACCGGCCGTGCCGGGATGGCGTCGAGGTCGTGCTGATTCAGCTTTCGGGGGCTGGCCACGTCTGGCCCGGCGGCGTGCGCGACTACATGCCGCAGCTATTGGGAACCGGAACGGCCGTGATCGACGCGAATACGGAAATCTGGACGTTCTTTTCGCGTTTCCGGCGCTGAGGCAGCCGAGCCGTTCGTCCTTCGAGACGACCGCCATGCTGTGTCTCCTCAGGACAAACGGATTTGATCGGTCAACCCTGCGTTGCGCGGCCTTCGCCTTCGTCGCGCCTGAACGGCTTGCGCTCGTTCAGCTCGTCCATGTAGTGCTCGATGCCGCGTGTTTCCTGCGCGAGAAAGCGTTCGATTGCCGTCGCGAATTCGCGTTTCGCGATCCAGTGCGCAGAGCGTGTTTCCACCGGCATCAGGCCACGCGCCATCTTGTGCTCACCCTGTGCGCCGCCTTCGAATACCTGAAGCCCGCGTGCGATGCAGTATTCGATCACCTGGTAATAGCAGGTTTCGAAATGGAGAATCGGATGATGCTCGATCGCGCCCCAATAGCGCCCGAAGAGCCGGGTGCCGTTGTGAACTTCGAGTGACGCCGCGATCGGCCGGTTATTGCGCAGCGCCAGCACGAGCACGAGATTCTCCGGCATGGTGCGGCCGATGCTATGGAAGAATTCGGGCGTGAGGTACGGCGTCGAATGGTGCTCGCGGTAGGTGCGCGCATAGCACCGGTAGAAGAAAGTCCAGTCGGCTTCGCTGATCGCGCTGCCTTCATGCCACTCGAACGTGATACCGGCCTCGCGCACCTTGCGGCGCTCCTGCCGGATCTTCTTGCGCTTGTCGTGATTGAGACTCGCGAGAAAGTCGTCGAAGGTGGCATACCCGTTGTTGCGCCAGTGAAACTGGACACCGTGCCGGATCATCATGCCCGCCGCCTCGAACGCGTCTGCGTCACCATCGGCCGGGAAAAGGCAGTGGAACGACGAAACGCGCAGCTCTTTCGAAAGCGCGAGCGCGGCGGCGATGAGATGCAGCCGATCTTCGGGTTCGCTCACCAGGAGCCTCGGGCCGCGTACGGGCGTGAACGGAACCGCGCACAGGAGCTTCGGGTAATAGTCGAGTCCGTGACGATCATACGCATCGGCCCACGCCCAGTCGAAAACGTACTCGCCGTAGGAGTGGGCTTTGAGGTAGAGCGGCATGGCCGCCTTGAGCGCCCCGTCTTTCCTCAAGAGCACATACTGCGGCGCCCAGCCTTTGGCCGGGACCGCACAGTTAGTTTCATGCAGCGCGTTCAGGAACGCATGGCGCAGGAACGGATTGTCTCCCGCCAGCGTGTCCCATGCTTCGGGCGCGACGGACGCAATCGACGACACCACTTGCAGGTGCTCGTCGACGTCCGTGGTGTGCGGGGGAGAGGGGAAGCGGGCTGAGCGCGGCACAGCCCCGTATGTTACCAGTATGGCGATCGCCATCACGCAACTCGATGCGACGCTGGCGGCCGCGCGCCCAAGCCGGGATCCGCGTCGCGTGTGATATCCTGAACGGCTGTTTTCCGGCGTTAAGGCGGGGGATCATGAAAAAGATCGAAGCGATATTCAAGCCCTTCAAGCTCGACGAGGTGCGCGAAGCCCTGTCCGAAATCGGCGTGAGCGGGCTCACCGTGACGGAGGTGAAGGGCTTCGGCCGCCAGAAGGGGCACACGGAACTTTACCGCGGCGCGGAGTACGTCGTCGACTTTCTGCCGAAGGTGAAGATCGACGTGGTGCTGCCCGATAATCTGCTCGAGAACGCGATCGACGCGATCGTGAAAGCCGCGCGTACGGGCAAGATCGGAGACGGCAAGATTTTCGTGAGCGACGTCGACCAGGTTATCCGGATCCGCACCGGAGAAACCGACGAAGCGGCGATCTAGAAGGCGGCGCTCGGGTTTGGCTGTGGCCTGTCGGCCGTCCCGTCTCCTCGAGCCTCGTACGCTCGGACGTGAGTTCTAACAGCGACTGAATATCACGTTCGCGGCGACAGCCTGTCCCAGGCGCGCCGCTCACCGAGACGAGTTGGGTTCTAACCTACTAGATCACACCCTTCGCCTCCAGATACTTCTGCGCGTCGAGCGCTGCCATGCAACCCGTGCCCGCGCTCGTCACCGCCTGCCGGTAAACGTGGTCCTGAACGTCACCCGCCGCGAACACGCCCGGTATGCTGGTCGACGTGAAGCCGCCTTCCAAGCCGCACTTCGTAATGATGTAGCCGTTTTTCATCTCGAGCTGCCCGGCGAAGATCTCCGTGTTCGGCCGATGGCCGATCGCGATGAAGACACCCTGCAGCGGCAGTTCCGTAAGCCCCTGTGATTTCACGTTCTTGACGCGCATCCCGGTCACGCCCGAGTTGTCGCCCACCACTTCGTCGAGCACGTGGTCCCACATGACGGTCGCCTTGCCTTCGGTTGTCTTTTCGCGCAGCTTGTCCACGAGGATCGCCTCCGCCCGGAAGCGGTCGCGCCGGTGAACGACCGTCACGTGGCGCGCGATATTCGTGAGGTAGAGCGCCTCCTCGACTGCCGTGTTGCCGCCGCCGACCACCGCGACGTCCTGGCCTTTGTAGAAGAATCCGTCGCAAGTCGCGCAGCCCGACACGCCGCGGCCCATGAACGCCTGCTCCGACTCGAGGCCGAGGTACATCGCCGAAGCGCCGGTCGCGATGATCAACGTGTCGCAGGTGTAGGTCCCCTGGTCACCGACCAGGGTCAGAGGCACTTCCTGCAGCCGCGCCGTATGGATGTGGTCGAAGATGATATCCGTCTTGAAACGTTCCGCGTGCTTGAGGAAACGCTCCATCAGCTCCGGTCCCTGCACGCCCATCGGGTCCGCCGGCCAATTGTCGACGTCGGTCGTCGTCATGAGCTGACCACCCTGCGCGAGCCCGGTGATCAGCACCGGTTGCAGGTTCGCACGTGCTGCATAAACCGCGGCCGTATAGCCGGCCGGACCCGAGCCGAGGATGAGTACGCGGCAGTGCTTGGATGCTTCTGGCATGAATGATCCGTTCGTCGGAGAGCTCAAAGTCCGAATCTAACAGCACGGCAGCGGCGGTGTCGAGCATGAAACTCCTGCGAATTCAGTGGTTAGCGCGTGACGCCAGGCGCTCGATCTGGCACTATAGCGCCTGCACTTGGCCGGCAGGGTCGCCCCTGCCAGAAGGGAGGATCGGACACCGATGGCCCAGTTCATGCTGAACCCGAGCATTCTCAAGAATGTTCCGCTCTTTTCCTCTTTTTCCGATCAGCAGCTTGCATCGCTTGCGCCCGCTGTCCAGCACCGACGTTTCGGCCGGGGGTCTTATGTCATCCGTGCGGGCGAGGAGACCGATGCGCTGTACATCATCCTCGCCGGCCATGCGAAGGTTCTGATACCGGACGATGATGGCAACGAGGTCATTCTGTCCATGGTGGGGCCGAATGACTTTTTCGGAGAGATGGGCCTGCTCGACGATGCGCCGCGCTCGGCAAGCGTGGAAACGATCGAGCCGTGCGAAATGCTGCGCATCACCCGGCAGGCGTTCCTGACGTGCCTGAAAGACAATTTCGATGCCGCGATGCTCATTATCCGCAACCTCGTGAAGCGATTGCGGGAGGCCGACCGGAAAATCGAAAGTCTGGCCCTCATCGACGTGTATGGACGCGTCGCCCGCCTGCTGATCGAGATGGCGAAGCAGCAGCCCGACGGACAGTACGTGATCGAGCGCGCGCCGCCCAAGCAGGAAATTGCACGCATGATCGGTGCGTCCCGCGAGATGGTGAGCCGCGTGGTGAAGGACCTGAACGACAAGGGCGTGATCCGTGCGGAGAAGCGCAAGATCATCGTTCTCGACCGCACTTCGATGGGGAAACGTTCATCGAAGCATTGAGGCCGAAGATTTGAAAAGGCGCAAACCGATTGCTGTGGAGTGAGAAAGCGCCTCGACAGAAGGTAGCGGACAACCCGCTGCCGCCGAAAATTGCCGCGCTGCTGCGTGAGTCCTGGTGGCTTGCGCTGGTCGCCATCGCCGTTTACCTCCTGCTCGTCCTCGTTACTTACGACAAGGCGGATCCCGGCTGGTCACACAGCCTGCGCACCTCGCGCATCCATAATGCCGGCGGCGTCATCGGCGCCTACGTCGCCGACCTGATGCTGTATCTCTTCGGCCTCTCGGCATACTGGTGCATCGTGCTCTGCGGCGCGCTCGTCGCCTGGGGTTTCCGACGGATCGAGGTCGTGTCCGAAAGCGACCGCAGATCGCACGCGGTACGGCTTGCGGGCTTCGGCGTGCTCCTGCTCGCGAGCAGCGGCATCGAAGCCGTTCGTCTCTATACGGTAAAGGCCACGCTGCCGCACGCGCCCGGCGGCATGCTTGGCGAGATCATGGGCAAGGCCGTCATGCAGGGCTTCGGATTTACCGGCGGCACCGTCATTCTCGTGCTCGCGTTCGCCGCCGGGGCAAGCCTTTTTACCGGTGTGTCATGGTTGACCATCATCGAGCGCGTCGGCGAGTGGAGCGAGCGCACGTTCGGCTTCGTGTTCTCCAAGTGGCAGGAGCGACAGGACCGGCGGGCAGGCGAGCAGGCGGTGATCGAGCGCGACGAGGTGGTGGAGGAGAGCAAGAAAAAACTCGTCATTCACGAGCCGGTTCGCATCGAGCCGCCGCCGCGTGGAAATTCCGCGGTCGCAACGCGCCGAGCGCGAAAAGCAGGTGCCGCTCTTCGACAATCTGCCGGACTCGATGCTGCCGCCGCTGGGACTGCTCGATCAGCCGGAGAGCGAACATCGACGTGATGCCGGCCGACACGCTCGAATTCACGTCGCGTCTGATCGAGAAGAAGCTGCTCGACTTCGGCGTCGAAGTGAAAGTCGTAGCGGCCTATCCGGGCCCGGTCATCACCCGCTACGAAATCGAACCGGCGGTTGGCGTCAAGGGCAGCCAGATCATCAATCTCGTGCGCGATCTCGCGCGCGCGCTCTCGGTGGTGAGCATCCGCGTGGTGGAGACCATTCCCGGAAAAACCTGCATGGGACTTGAGATTCCGAACCCGACGCGGCAGATCGTGCGCCTGTCCGAAATCCTGAGCTCGCAGGTCTACGCTGACAAGACGTCGCCGCTCACGCTCGCCCTCGGCAAGGACATCGCCGGTAATCCGGTCGTCGCGGATCTCACGCGTATGCCGCATCTGCTGGTCGCCGGCACGACCGGCTCCGGCAAATCGGTCGCGATCAACGCGATGATCCTGTCGCTGGTGTACAAGGCCCCACCGTCGCAGGTGCAGGCTGATCCTGGTCGATCCCGAAGATGCTGGAGCTCTCGGTCTACGAAGGCATTCCGCATCTGCTGGCGCCGGTCGTGACCGATATGCGTCAGGCGGCGAACGCGCTCAACTGGTGCGTAGCCGAGATGGAGCGGCGCTACAAGATCATGTCCGCGCTCGGCGTGCGCAACATGGCGGGCTTCAATCAGAAGATGCGCGAGGCCGACAAGGACGAAGACGCCGTCGCGAATCCGCTGACGTCGACGCCAGAGAATCAGGATCCGCTGCACGAGATGTCCGCTGATCGTCGTCGTGATCGACGAGCTGGCCGACCTGATGATGGTGGTCGGCAAGAAAGTCGAGGAGCTGATCGCACGGCTCGCGCAGAAGGCACGCGCGGCGGGTATCCACCTGATTCTCGCGACGCAGCGGCCATCGGTCGATGTCATCACGGGGCTCATCAAGGCGAACATTCCGACGCGCATCGCGTTCCAGGTCTCGGCGCGGGTCGACTCGCGCACGATTCTCGACCAGATGGGCGCGGAGGCGTTGCTGGGGCAGGGCGACATGCTGTACCTTCCGCCGGGCACCGGGTATACCCGCAGCGCGTCCACGGCGCGTTCGTCGCGGACCACGAAGTGCACAAGGTGGTCGATTACCTGAAGACGCTCGCTCAGCCGCAATACGTGGATGGCGTGCTCGATGGGCCGCCGCGGAGGACGAAGGCGAAGGTCTGCTGGACGGCGCCGGCGACGGCGAGTCCGACCCGCTTTACGATCAGGCCGTGGCCATCGTGCTGAAGACGCGGCGGGCCTCGATTTCGCTGGTGCAGCGACATCTGCGCATCGGCTATAACCGCGCCGCGCGGCTGATCGAGCAGATGGAACGCGCCGGCCTGGTTTCGCCGATGCAGACGAACGGGAACCGCGAGGTGCTCGTGCCCGCTTCCGCATCGGCCGACGACCGGTAACGTTTACTTACGACGGGCGTAAACCTCGCGCGTGTCGCGTTGTCTGAGATCAGACCGTCAATTTCCGAGGAAAGCTGATGCGGCACACGACGATAGCGCTCCTGCTTCTGATCCCGACCCTTGCCCTCGGCGCCACTGTCGAGTCGCTCAAGGCGCTGTTGAACGAAACCACGACTGCGAAGGGCGCGTTTCGCGCAGACCGTGTTCGACAAGAACAACAAGACGCTTACAGCAATCGACGGGCACGCTCGCGTTCTCACGACCGGGCAAATTCCGCTGGGAGTACAACAAGCCGTACGAACAGACGATCGTCGGCGACGGCACGCGCCTCTGGATCTACGACAAGGACCTGAACCAGGTTACGGTGCGCAAGCTCGACCGCGCGCTCGGCTGCAAGTCCGGCGGCGCTGCTGGCCGGCAGCAACGAGATCGAGAAAAGCTACGCGCTTAAAAGCGTCGGGAAGCGAAGGCGGGCTCGACTGGCTGGAAGCGACGCCGAAGACGAAGGACACCGCGTTCGAGAGCATTCGCCTAGGCTTCGGCAAGTCAGGACTCGAAGCGATGGAGCTCAGAGACCAGTTCGGGCAGATGACCGTCATCAAGTTCTCCGATCTTCAGCGCAACGGGAAGATTCGCGGCCGAAGACTTCACCTTCACGCCGCCCAAAGGCGCGGCGGTCATCAGTGAATGACCTGTTCGGCAAACGCGAACCCGCGGCGCCTCTCGCGGAGAAGCTGCGTCCGCGCTCGCTCGACGATGTCGTAGGACAGACGCACCTCCTGGGGCCGGGCAAGCCGCTGCGGCTCGCTTTCGAGTCCGGCAAACCGCACTCGATGATCCTGTGGGGACCGCCGGGCGTCGGGCAAGACCACGCTCGCGCGCCTCATGGCGCGAGGCGTTCGACGCCGAGTTCATCGCGCTCTCCGCGGTGCTTCTCCGGCGTGAAGGACATCCGGGAAGCCATCAATCGCGCACGAGCTCGATCTGCAGCAGTCGGGGCGTCATACGATCCTGTTCGTGGACGAGGTCCACCGCTTCAACAAGGCGCAGCAGGATGCGTTTCTGCCTTTCGTCGAGCAGGGCCTCATCACGTTCATCGGCGCAACGACCGAGAATCCCGTCGTTCGAAGTGAACAGCGCGCTGCTCTCGCGTGCGGCCGTGTACGTGCTGCAGCCGTTGTCCGATGCCGAGTTGGTGCAGCTATTCGAGCGCGCGCGGCGTGAGGCGCTGGAGGAGCTTGCGTTTTCGCGATCCGGCACGGAAGCTCTTGATCGGATATGCGGATGGCGACGCGCGACGGCTGCTCAATATGCTGGAGCAGCTCGCGACGGCGGCGCAGCAGGCTGCGCGCAACGATGTCGATGCCGATTTCGTCAAGGCAACGATCGCGCGAGAGCGTGCGTCGTTTCGACAAAGGCGGCGACGCGTTCTACGATCAGATCTCGGCGCTGCATAAGTCGGTTCGCGGCTCCGCGCCCGATGCGTCGCTCTATTGGCTTACACGTATGCTCGACGGTGGCGCCGATCCGCTGTACGTCGGCCGGCGGCTCGTGCGCATGGCGATCGAAGACATCGGGCTCGCCGATCCGCGCGCGCTGCAGGATTGCGCTTGATGCGTGCGAGACCTATGAGCGACTCGGTTCACCGGAAGGCGAACTGGCGCTGGCAGAAGCGGCGTTGTACCTCGCCATCGCCCCGAAGAGCAATGCGGCTTATGTCGCGTACAACCGCGCGCGCGAGCACGTGCGCAAGGACAGCTCGCGTCCGGTGCCCGAACATCTGCGCAATGCGCCGACACGCCTCATGAAGCAGTTGGGCTACGGCCGCGACGTATCGTTATGCGCATGACGAGCCGGACGCGTATGCGGCCGGAGAGCGCTATCTGCCCGACGGCATGTCCGATCCGAAGTTCTACGAGCCCACACCGAGGGGACTGGAAGCACGCATAAGCGAGCGACTCGACGTGCTCAGAGGTCTGGATAAAGAGGCTGAGGAGAAGCGCGGAGACAGGTGACCTCCCGCTCGTTGCGTAACGCGCACTGAACCGCGGCCGCAGTCGATCACTGTTGTTACAGCGGCGCGAGGCCGCAATCCAGGCGCCGTATGGTCACAACCTGCTGACCGCGAAATTTCGAGGAAACTCCGCGATAATACCCATTTCGTCCGCTGGCCAAACCCATGCTCGATATTCAGCTCCTGCGCAACGACCTCGACGGTATCGCGAAGCGTCTCGCGCAACGCGGTTACACGTTCGATGCCACATCGTTCCAGGCGCTCGAGCAGGAGCGCAAGTCGATTCAGACGCAGACGCAGGACTTGCAGTCGCGCCGCAATCAGTTGTCGCGGCAGATCGGACAGCTCAAGGCAAAAGGCGAAGACGCGATCGAGCTCATGGCGCAGGTGAATGCGCAGGCCGACGGGCTGAAGGCACTGGAGCAGAAGTTGAACGACGTGCAGGCGCGACTCAACGATTTCATCCGCGTCGTTCCGAACGTGCCGCACGAGTCCGTGCCGCAGGGCGGATCCGTCCGAAGAGAATGCCGAGGTGCATCGGGTCGGCACGCCGCGCACGTTCGATTTTCCGGTCAAGGATCACGTCGACATCGGTGCCGGCCTCGGAATGCTCGACTTCGACGCCGCTGTGAAGATCGCGGGCGCGCGTTTTTCAGTGCTGAAAGGACCGCTTGCACGACTGCACCGCGCCCTCGCGCAGTTCATGCTCGATGTGCACACCACAGAGCACGGCTATACGGAAGTGTATGTGCCGTACATGGTGAATGCCGCGAGCGCGGACGGTGTGTCGAGTCTGGCGAAGTTCAAGGACGATCTGTTCAAGATCGAAGGCCGCGATCTCTATCTCATTCCGACGGCCGAATACCCGGTGACGAATCTCGTACGCGACGAGATCCTGCCAGCGTCAGCACTGCCGCTCAAGTTCGTCTGCCACTCGCCTTGCTTCCGCAGTGAGGCCGGCTCATACGGCAAGGACACGCGGGGCATGATCCGCCAACACCAGTTCGACAAGGTCGAGCTCGTGCAGATCGTGCGTCCCCCCGAATCGTACGAGGCGGCACGAAGAGCTCACGCGCCACGCGGAGACCATACTGGAGCGTCTCGACTTGCCGTATCGCATCGATCACGCTTTGCACCGGCGATATGGGATTCTCATCGGCTAAAACGTACGATCTCGAAGTCTGGCTGCCGGGGCAGAACACGTATCGCGAGATCTCTTCGTGCAGCAACTTCGAAGCGTTTCAGGCGCGTCGCATGCAGGCGCGCTTCAGCAACGAGAAGGGCAGGACGGAGTTCGTGCACACGCTCAATGGGTCCGGACTCGCCGTCGGAAGAACGCTCGTCGCCGTGCTTGAGAACTATCAGCGGTCGGACGGAGGCGTCGATGTGCCCGCGGCGCTGCAGTCCTATATGGCCGGAGTGCAAGTCATTTCCGCGAGCGCGTGAGTTGTCGAAGCAACGGTCTGCACGTGCGTGTCGTTTTTGGCCCTATGCAGCCATCGTGTAGAATTTGGCTTCCCCGGGAGTGGTGCCAAAGCTCACCTTCGCGTGCAAAGCGCGATAGGTAAATCCGGAGGGCTAGCCGGAGCCAGGGCCGGTAGAGCCCGCAAGCTTCAAACGGAGAGATGCCAGAGCGGTTGAATGGGCCGGTCTCGAAAACCGGTAGAGGCGCAAGCCTCTCGTGGGTTCGAATCCCACTCTCTCCGCCATCCAGTCACAGAAATCCCGAGTGTTCGCGGATCGTGGGCGTAAACCCACGGATTTCGCCGTCTTTTTCGGCCGAGCCGCTCTCTGTGCCGACATTTCCTGGTGCGCAGCCGCGGTTTCGGGCAACCTTTCTCCGGCGGTCACTTTCGTTAGTTCGTTGGCCTGCGTTAAGCGAGCCGAGACGCAAGTTTGAAAGTGCCTAGAGTGCAGTCTGCTGAGCTATCGGCTAACTCCGCGGCATCCCGGCCTGTTGCTGTGCGACAAACCCACCGACGTCAGCCCTGAATTCGACCGCAGTTCATAAGTAGAGGTAGGCTGTGCTTCGTCGCTCCTGAAGGAGAGGAAGGACGCCAGCGCTTCTTTGCATTCTGCACAGAAGTGGTTTTTGTGACACTCGGGCGTCGTTTACGCGTTTCCCTACGCGAGCGACACCCCGGAAGGCCCGGTGCTAACCCCGGTGAATCCGAGCCCTCCTCTCCAGTGCCTCGCCGCTCCTTGATGCGCATCAAAGCGATTGTGCGCATGCATCCGCGAGGATTTCTTTTCTGCCGGCCTTAACCGCCAAGCGGCCCTTACGATATTGCCCCCATGCGGCGCTACGACACACCTCTGGAACGCGCGCACCGGCACGTGCAAGACGCCGAACACCGTGTTCGCGAGCAAGCCGAACGCATAGAGAACATGCGCAGCGCGGGGCACGACACACGGACAGCCGAGGAAATGCTGCTCGTGTTCGAGCAAGCCTTGGAGATCATGCGTGCGCACCGCGCATTCGTGGAGCGCCGCGAGCGTGGGCATTCTATTTGATGCGGATCACTTGGTGCTCGCCGCAAGATCGAAGGTGCCGCAGAACGTAATAGGTAGACGCGCTTCGGTAGCCTCGCGCGGTGAGATGCTCAAACCTTCTGTCAGGAAGTGGAGTAACCGAGTTCGCGTCCGCCGCGATATGAGCGGCGCTTGGGTTTGGGAGCTTGTGACACCAGACGACCACGTCGTCCAGCGATCCAGATCGTTCGGCGATCGCGCGGAGTGCGAGGCTGACGCAAAGCGACAGGAGGTACCGGTAGAGGGATTAAGTCGCGCAGGCGCACCGAATAAGCTTTCGGTTCCGCCGTAGATCGTACCCACGTACGCGCATGAGAGCGTGGAGGGCCTCGAGCGTGCAGGTGCGCGCGTGTCCGAGAATGCGGCAACTGTTCCGGTGCAGGCTCGCGCTTTGCAGCCCGGTTGGCGAGCGGGTGCAACTCATGGACCTCTGGAACTTCTATCAAAACGACGCACGTCTCTGGTGTTGGACACACACCGACGACGCCGAAGTCCGGACTGAAAGCAAGATAAGGGTTCAACAATCGGACGGAGTGCATCGCCGATGCGATGAAGCATGGCTATCACCAGAGCCCTCCGCAGGCCGACCGGCTGGGCATTCTCGGTTCGGCACGAGGAGTAGTCCAGTGGGCGTCTAGATTGCTCGGCCTTGGGTTTTGGGGCGAGTTATGGGTACGAACATACCGCCAGTCGCACTGGCCCGACGGGATTACTGGAAGAGTGAAGCTGAAAGAGCCGCCGAGCGCGGAGACTTCACTGAAGCGGCTGTGGCGACGCGTTTCGTCCGCGAATACGACCGCTTAATGGAGGAGATGCGCAACGAACGTAGCGAACCCCATTAACCAAGCACTGCGCCAAAGCAGCCCGGCTCAAGTGGGGCACGGCGCGGCGCTACCTAGCCGCCACGCAAGCGGCCACAACAATGTGGCGCAAAACCGGAGTCGCCCGTTTCTGGTGATCTGTAAAGACTGTATCTGATGTTACAGGCCTGTCAGATCATCTGTGTTCATCGTCAGCGAGTGGCTCGAGTCCCGTCGTTTGGGAGGTCGCCGAACCTCCCACGGCCGCGCGCCAGCCCACGGAAGTAGCAGCGGCAGGGCGACGCGCTTCTGACAACAGCCGCGAGCCGCGTCTGGTCGAGACAAGCGCGGCGGTTCGGTCCAGGACCGCACTTTGCAGCGCATCGAATGTATCCATTGACTTGAAGGAGAGCGTAATGAGCTACATGGAACGCGACCCTTATGGGATGTATCGCTACACCACCGGCGAAAAGCAAGGGCCCGGACCCGAACTGATGGGGGCGAATACCCTCACAGGCGAAGACGTTTACAACACCCGGGAAGAAGATCTTGGTGACATCAAAGAGTTCATGATCGACATGCGCACCGGGCGCATCGCCTACGCCGTTCTCTCGTTCGGCGGCGTTCTTGGCATGGGCGAAAAGCTATTCGCCATACCCTGGAGCGCATTGAAGCTCGATACCGTGAACAAGCGCTTCATCCTCGACATTGACAAGGACCGGCTGCAAGATGCCCCGGGGTTTGATAAGGATGCGTGGCCGCGCATGGCCGATCGGAATTGGGCGACGCAAATCCATTCGTATTACAAAGCCAAGCCGTATTGGGATTGAGCGGACGCTCGATTTGAAATCCTAAAGATAGCCGGATGGGAAGTCGGCGCCGCGCATTCGTAAGGAAGCCGGCGCCGGCCCGCACCAACGCGTGGATGGCTATCGGTGCGAGTTCCGACATGAGCGGATAACGTCCGCTGAGTCGAATACCTTCAGAACAGGCGACTCGCTCCGCGCCATCTAAGGCTTGGCGGCGCCACTCCCACGGCGGCACCGGCTGCAGCGTAGCCCATGAGCCCGCGCCGCGCTGCGCGTGCTTCCTGTTCGATCGCATACAGCGGCGAATCAGCCGGCGCGTAGCGCACGAGCGCCCCTGACGGCACGACTGTGCAGGCCGTGCTTGCTGTGTTGTCGGCGTCAGCACGCCTAAAGGAGATGAGCTATGTCACAGCGGCTTACCATCGCTTTAACTCTTGCTCTTGCATGCGCCCTCGGCTCGTGCGGCCAAGACAATAAAAAGCCGAAAACGAGCGCGGAGAAGCCAGCCGGCGCCTCGTCTACTGTAGGCAGTGGTACGGCTGCGAACCCAACCAAAGCGCCTCTACAAACCGGGGAAGTTCCGGCGGGCGCGACGGGCGGCGAGGGCAACAAGACAGGCGCCCGCACCACACCTCCGCCGAAGTAAATTTAGTCCGCCGCAGCGGGCTTCACGCCATTCCCACGGCGGCACTGGCTGCAGCGTAGCCCATAAGCCACGGCGTGCTGCTCGAGCTTCTGCCTCTACAGCATACAGGGCGAATCGGCCGGCGCGTAGCGCACGAACACCCACGCCATTCCTTGCCGCACTTGCTCGGCGCCAGCGTCCGTCCCGCTACAGCGCACGCGTGCGAGCAGACGGCCATTCCGATCGTGCTTGTTCCCGTCGATCTGTGCGGCCTCGCCACCGCAAACGCCTTCGGGTCCCAGAAGGACGCTTCGGGCACAAGGCTTGCCGCCACTCCGTAGCGACATTCATTCGAGAGGTGAGCCATGAACGTCAAATCAAAATCAACATCGTGTCTTGTCGTCGCAGGTGTGTTCGTCGGGGCGCTTGCTGGCTGCGCGACCGATCGCCACGATGCGTCGGCGCGGCACGAGACCATGACCGAGCGCGTCGATGACGGATGGATTACGACCAAGATCAAATCCGATTTTACGGTGGACCACAGTGTCAGTGCGACGAACATCCACGTCAACACGGATAACGGCGTAGTGCTCCTGAGCGGGGTCGCAAAGAGTCAGGACGAAATCAATCGGGCCATGCAGATCGCGCGAAGCGTCAAAGGCGTGAGGTCGGTCAGGAACGAGATGCAGTTGCAGGGCGCGGGCGTAGGCGCAACGCGATAGTGGGACGCGGCAGCGCCGATCTGAGTGCTCTGGTCGGCGCGTCGCGTTCTTCGCTGAGAGAGTGGCAGCGTCAAGCGGGCCGCTGATGATGTTCGCGCAGCATAGTGCGATATGGTCGCGCGATCGTGTAGCATCTTGGCCAACGATAAGCCGGCGCGCGCCGATTGGTGGACCGTCTGGACGCCGGGCCGCAGCATGCCCCTGTCACGTCACGACTAGCACCTACTCGGAGGACGTGAATGGACGACGAAGTCATTGAGCTTGCGCGCGAGATATACGTGCACGCAATCGCCGACCGACTTACGAACATGAGCCCGGACCTAATGAAGGAGACGGCGAAAGACGCGCTGCAGGCGGCCGAAGCGTTCTTTGCGGTGCTCGCAAAACACTAGCGTCGTCGCCGCGCTAGCGGCAACGATCGCGTAGCGTGCGTTTCCAGCCGAGCGCGAGCATCCGATACTCACCCTACGCATCGGAGGGCGTCACGCGCTGGCCGTCGTGCATATTCCGCCGCGAGACTCTCACCGAGCTCGTCGCGGACTCTTCGAGGCGGACTAGCGCTTGCTAGGCATAAATCGTTGCCGCGCAGGCAGCTCAGTTGCCTGCGCCTTTAGTCTTATATGCAGGCACACGAAGTCGGCTGTCCCTTGTTGGCAGTCAATCTTTTGAAGCACTGGTGGGCGGTTGCCGCATGAGGGGCCGGAAGCATTGGACAATTGCCGCATCGCGACGCACTGCAAGCTCTCGGCAGATGAAAAAAGCGGGGCCGAAGCCCCGCAATGGAGGAGCCGGCCACTGGAGCAACCCGACCGGCAAAGTATGCTGACACCAAGCCCTCGACCAGAGCTATTGGGCTAAAGGCTAACGCGCCGGTGCGGTGGGCACAACGTGAGACGCGCGCTCATTTCAGCGCTCGTCACGACGAACATGGCACCGACTACCTCGGTTACAGAAGCATTCAGCACACCGTCCGCTACACCGAAATGGCGCCAGAGCGGTTCAAGAACTTCTGGCGCGACTGAAGGTGCGTCAGTTGCCAGAGGTGAGACGGCGGAGTTGTTGGATTCGATCGCAAACATACCCGACAAGGCATTCCTCGTTACACGCAGCCGGATCCACTTGGTTGCAGCTTTAAAACGCTGCCTCGTGAGCTTGCCAGATCAGCGGGTAACGCCATGCTCATGCCGCGACATAGTGACAACAGTCCAGCGCATGCCGGCTCAATGCACGGCGCCGCACGGAACGCTCTACACGCGCGTGTAGATGTCTTCGTTAGTCGCGCTGACCTACCGCAGGCTGACGCGCGCGGTAGGTCGCTCGTACTTCTACACACCGCTTTTAGCCGTTTGTCTAGCTCACGGCTGCCAAATGGCCGGTGCGCTGGTTAGAACCGGCAGGTCGGACTCGCCTTCCCGGCCGGCGTGTCACGCCAGATCCTGTCCTTGTAGGAAAAAGTCGCCAGTCCGGGGCGCAGGTAATCATACGGATCGTTGAGACCGCGGATCTCCGGGCGTTCCTCGAGCGGGATCTTGAACACGTCGAACTGCTTCACCAGCGCCTGCTGGTAGAACAATGACGCGCCGATGTTGAAGTTGTCGCTGTGGCCACCATAGAAGATCTTCGGCTTGATGTTCTGGATATACATGCCGATGTCGCGAACGCCGTTCACGGTTTCCCCGACACTCACGATGGCACCGAGCTCCAGATCCGCTTTCGGGAGGAACTTGAGCATATCGAGCACGTTCGGCGCGAGGTCGATGAGCGGACCGGCAGTGTCGTGCCACACGAAGCTGAAGTCCGAATCCGCGACAGTGAACTGATAGAACATGCTGACAGCACCACCGCCGCCAATGCCTGTGGTGGTCGTGTTCAGCTTGGGTGGAGGCGTTGCCGGGAACAACGTATCCACACGCGGATCGCGTATCGGATTGACGAGCACGCCGGGGAAAGCCGCGTTCGGTCCATTTCCAAGACCCGAATGCACGTGTTTGAACGAGCTTACGCAGACATCCGGCCGCAGCACGTTGATCTCGCGGACTTCGCTGCCGGGCGCAGCGCCTGTCGTCGTGAGCGAGGTGCAGCGCACTTGGCTACCCGAAGGGAAGAGACCGGCTGAGACGAGTTTCGCCACGTCTGCGTCCATCGCGACGCAATGCTCCGCTGCGCCGAAGATGCGTGCACCCGTTTTGAGCGCGATGTATGCCGCGTTATCCGCATGGTCCCCATGGCCATGGCCGATGAAGATCGCTTCCGGCTGCAGGTCGACGAGCTCCTGCACGGTGGTCGGAACGTACGCCGGCGTATCCGCAAGACGATAGATGTACGAGTCGAGGAAGAACACGCGTCCCCTGACGGCGGCCGCGTACGACTGGACACTGAACCACGAAAGAATGACTTTATCGGGATCCACCTCGCCCGTTCGCTGGTTCACGTTCTCGAACCCGAAGAAATGCGAACGTGCCTTGACCAACGCGGTGTGATCGTCCTCTGCTCCCACGCTCCCCGCGAGCGTTGCGCAAACCGATGACGCCAGCAGCATGGCTCCGCAATACGTGAGTTTGCTACGTTTCATATCGTGCTCCTTCTTCTGCACCGTGGATCGGCCGTCCTGCGACGACCGCGTCTGTCCGTGGCCGCTCCTCTCCCTGAAGGACAACGACAGAAGGCAGGTTTGTTTCGTTGTCCTCGACGCACTGACAACTTTTATGTTAGGCAGACCCTTTATCTCGGTCAATCATTTGTCGGGAACCATCAGGCTGGAAAATTGCAGTTGCGAGGGTCACAGCCAAACGCCCGCACAAAGTTATCAGCACGCGCTCGCATCGATCGAATATGACACTACAATCGTACCGTGCAACATGTAATTGAACGCGTTGTACCCTGGAGGATGCGCGTCTGTGAGCGGTTCCTTTCGCCGCGTAGCTGAGACAGCACTGATCGCTACTGCCCGGTATGCCGTGAAATCAGAACGCTCATTGGCGCAGCGCCGAGCATCGCAACATGTCGCAAGCGGCTCGCTGCGGCTCGGCGGCACTTCCATTGTGCGTGGGTAGTCAGTCACGAGTAGTGCAGGTACATGACTCGACTCATAGTTGATCTTCGTCAGAGAGGGAGGGGAATCATGAAGCAGCTAGGAATCGTATGCGCAGCCCTGTGTTGTTCGTTGTCTGCTAGCGCGTATGCTGCGAATCGGGACGATGAGGCCTTGGTCGCGGCACGCCAGAAGATCTTCGGCGTCGAGCACGTCCACGGCACGACTGGCGCCGTCCGGAACGACAAGGTCTTGTTCTCATGGCTCGGGCACATGACGGGTGCGGTGTCTTTCATGGGCCGCGTCATCATGACTGACGCGTATCTCGCGCGCGTCGAGGTGACGCCGGGTCGCACGCCGTACGTCATCAAGGATGTCGTCGACATGAGGCCGGAGGCCCTGTTCATCAGTCACGGTCACGGCGATCACGCCGACAACGCCGCCTTTATTGCTGCGAAGACAGGCGCCACGCTCTACATGTCGACCGAGGCATGCGAAACCGCTCAGACTGCGCTCGCACGCATGAAGGCCGATCCTTTCATGCAGGCAGACCCGTTCTACGCGATTCCACCGAGCACGAAGATCAATTGCATCGGGGTGACGGCTGCCGGTTCGGTGCCGGCGACCGAGCTGGTGCGAATCAGGCAGCTCGATCCGTCCGTGTGCATCCTCGGGTTCCGTGCGCTGCATTCCGTGGCCGTACCGGCCGACCCGGACTGGGGCCTGCGTCAGGTGGTGGACACGCCCGATCCCAACGACGCCAAGTGGTTTCCACCCGGAGTACCGCTCACACCGACCAATCCGCGTCAGCCCGGACAGCAGGACCTGCGGCAGGGTAACGGGCCGGGCGGCACTGACCAGATCGACTACCAGTTCGTCGTGCGCTCGGGCTACAACTTCACGATCATGTTCAGCAGTTCCGTCGGTGCATTCAAGGAGGGTAAAGGCAGCAACCTGCCGGATGGCACGCCGGCCGACGGCAAGCGGCTCCTCGATCTTGCCCGTGCGCTGCCCAATACCGACCTGCTGTTCACGACGCTGAGTTCCGGCAATACGGACGACAACGCGTGGCGCGATCATGTTTACTGGACGGAGGCCGTCCGGCCGAAAATCCTGACGACCGGCCACGTGGCTATAGGAGCCGCGATGCAGTATTACGCCGGCTTCCTCGATCAACTCAAGCTCATGGAGCAGCCGCGCAGCGCGTGGCCCGGGTTCCCCCATCAGTTCTGGCCGGTCGTTCGCAACCACACGGATCCGACCGACATCCTGAAACCCGAAGTCTATGAGCCCTTCAATCCGATCTGGTTCAATACGGAGAAGCAGCGGCGCATCACGCAGTACTGTGGAGGACCAGCACCGAAATAATTTGGCTCTCGGGTTCCCGGCTCGCGCGTTCTGTTGCTCCGCGCGTCGCATAGGCCGGGAATCCGTCGGCCCGGTTGGGCCGTCACATAAACGACGAATGTCTGTCGAATGGTGATGAGTGCCACGATTTAATGCCCGGGCCGGCGTCGCGCAGTCCACGCCCGTATTCTTGGTAATGCCGCACATGCGGCCAGGCTGGCCGGTCGCAACGTGCGTAACGCCACCTCGTATGGAAACGATTCCGGCTTCATCGCGGTCGAGCTTCATGGACCGGATGCGCGCGACGTGCCGGCGCAGAAGTAGCGGTAACGGTCGTTGAGGTAGAGCGCTGCGGCAACGAGCAGATGCACAGGGCCGATCGCGATGCGCTGCATGAAGTCACACGATTCAAGCGCGTCGAACAGGTGTGATGCATTTACCGAACACCTGCGCTCCTCCTTCCGAACGGCATTAGCACCGCGACCGCCATACGTTCCTGCGGCAGCATCGATTATCAAGTTGCGTAGCCGAGGACTTACCTTGCAAGACCTAACACGACGCCTCAGTGAACGAGCCAACAGAGCTACCGACCGGCGATCCGGTCAAGCAACAATCGGTGGCAATGCGTCGCCTGCGTGGTGTTCCTGGCCTCAGCATGATGTGCCTCCTCTCCCGATTGAGCCTCAGTTCTCCCGCGTGGTCGCGGCGCGCGACCCCTACACCGGGGCGGATCAGAAGGTCTGAGGCCGCTGCGCCGGTGGCCCGAAGCCAGAGTAGGCAGGGGTATGCAGCCGGAGGATACGCAGCGCGGGTGCCGGGCTGACCAGAACGGCGTCGAAGTGCTTCTCCAAGATCGCCTCAGGCTGCTTCTCCACGACACCACCTCGGCGTTACCTGGCGAGTCAACGATAACCGTGGCTGGGTCTCCCGCGTCATCGCAGCGATTCCGTTGCTACTTTCGCCAACGGCCATATCTTCTGCTTACCTGCGTTGACTGCATCCCTGCAGGCACATCACGATCACGGTTCAGACTGTCCGGCAAGTCGAGCGCATGGGGCATGCTTGTGCATCAGATCGTCGGAGCGGTGTCGCCAATGTAAAGACCAGCATTTGATCTAACGCGCAATGTCAGATCTCGGTCCGGTCATGGGCAGAGAACGGCCACAACCGGTCAGTGGCGATATTTTCCGAAAGCAGACCGTCGCGTCTGTATTCGGCGCGGCCGGTGACGGCTGTTCCTACAGCAGCCAAGACTAAGCCGCGCTCGCCGCTGCGCAAGACCCATATTGGACGATGGTCCAATAGAACGTGTGTGTCGGCGGAACTATCATTTAACCGGACTGCGCACTTGCCCAAGAACGGCTCCCAAGTCTGTGCCCCCCTGAGCCGTCCACCAAAAGTAGGAGGATCCGAGCATGGGCCCATATCGCAAACTCTGGTTCATATTGATCGCAACCCAGCCAGTCAGCCATTGCCATGCCAGAGGGCCCGTTTGCGCCCAGTGGTGCGCTGAGAACGTGTGAGTCCACGCACATGATTGCAGCCACCGCGCTGGACGCGTTGATCCTCGAGCAGACGGCCGAAGCGGTCATCTACGCCGACCACAAAGGCGTTATCGAAAGATGGAACGCTGCCGCTGCGGCAATGTTCGGCTATCCCGCAGCCGAAGCGCTCGGGCAGAACCTAGATCTGATGATTCCCGAGCACCTGCGCAAGGCGCATTGGCGGGGCTTCGACGCCGCCGTGACGAGCGGGAAGACACGTCTGGGCGGACGTCCGACGCTCACGCGGGGATTGCACAAGTCCGGGAAGAAACTGTATGTCGAGATGAGCTTTGCACTGGTCCTCGACGACGCCGGTTCGACGCTGGGCTCGGTGGCTGTTGCACGTGATGTGACCGAACGTGTGGCGCGCGAGAAAGCTGCGGCGGGCGGCGCGGGGCAGCCCTAGCGCGGAGGCGCAACGCGATTTTGGAGAGAAAACATGGGGCACGCACAGGCGAGCATCGGCACGATGAATTACGCGGTCTCGATTGCGGCCGGACATCATCAGCTCAGTGCTGACGAGGGCGCTGAGCTGGGCGGCAAGGATGTCGGGCCCTCACCGCATGACTTGCTGTGCTCGGCGTTGGGCGCGTGCACGGCGATCACGCTGCGCATGTATGCGGAGCGCAAGAAATGGCCGCTGCGAGCGGTCCATGTAGACGTGCACTTCAAGCAAGAAGGCAAGGCAGGCGCGATCGCACGCGTGTTGAGTATTGAGGGCGATCTGGACAACGAGCAGCGTGCGCGCCTCGCGGACATCGCGGAACGCACACCCGTGACGCTCACACTGAAGCAAGGCGTGGCGATCACGACGACGCTGGCGTGATGACACCGCTCGCGCATCGCTTTTCTCACCAATGGATCGAAACTAGCCGAGGAGGGCAGGATCGAATACATTACCGAACGCCATCCACTGCGGCGAGATTTTTGACAGCTGCGGCGTCACAAGATTCGCGGCCGCGCAGAGCCGGATGCTCACTGTTCGCGAGAGGCAGAATCTTGATGGCCCTATCTCGCCCCTACCGGGTGCCGAAGCTTATTGAAATGTACGCACTGATCGCAATAGACTGACGACCTGACGTTCCAAGTACAAATATCGTTTACGCATTACGAACGGCCGCTTCTCGTTTTTAGCGTCCGTGGCGAATGGCCGCTTCCATACTGGCCGCTGGCGGGTATGGGTCGCGAGCTGCATGTGATTTGAATACGGGTAACGGCCGTGAGCAGGCTTTCGTGCCTATCGATGAGGGGCGATGCCAGCTGAACTGACCTGCGGGCCCGCGGCACAGTCGGTCGAGCAGCAACGCGCGTGACATCGCCGCGCAGCGGCTTCCATCGCCCGTGTTGAACGCTCGGATAAGCGCGCGACGCATCCGGTAGCGCTCACCCGTAGTTAATCGGGGTAGAAATCGAGACCACGCTGGGTGAAGCTCAGCTAGTCGCTAGCGGAAGGGAAGCTCTGCACGCCGCATTCGGCAACCGTGTTCCAGCGGCCCGGTTGGCAATATCTCCAGCGCGTTACTTCGCGGCAAATGTCGTTTCGCCATAAGCCGGGCTTGCCACAGACAACGAGCTCCGCACGCATACGCCTCAGCCAAGTATTCTCGACGGCTACCTGTTGTCTCTGTCTCTGCACGCCGGGCGCGGGTGCCGTTTGTTCTTCGCGAGCAATAACCGGCGGTGCCGATTGTTCCTTTGCCAGGTGCCGCATCGTTTCCCCCCCGTCACCGGGCGTTCCCCCACTCGCGATCGGCGGGGCAGCTGTCGCGGGCAACGGGGCGCTAGCAGTCGGGGCCGCTGCAACGGTTCGCGCGCCGCGGGAGGGTGCTTGCACAGCGGCTACTGTCCCGGGCGAACGAGGCGGCTGCCGGCTGCCGGCATGCGGTGGAGGCACGCGTCGTCGCTTTGATGCGCTAATCTTTCCCTCCGATAACGCAGGCCGTGATGCCGGCGCGCTTCGCTCTGCTACTGCACGGTGTCGCGTTGATGCCGCAGGCTCGCGCTCTGATGCCGCAGGTTCGTCCTCTAATAGCACCGGCTCCTCCGTCTGGCGGAGAGAGGCTGACTCAGGCGTGTTCGCATCGACCTCGGGTTCGACCCGGTTCTCTTGTTCCACTGCGATGACGGTCGGCGGCTCACCCTCTGGGCGTGCAGCAGCCGTTTCGGATGTAGTCAGTGCAGGCGCGATCAGGTTCCGGTAAACAAAAGCACTGCCGGCGAGGACTACCAGCAAGAAGAGCGATACCGATACTAAACGCGCGTGTTGTCCGCGCGGAATGAATCTTGAAGCGATCGCGGCAGAACTGGAAGTCGTCTTTCGCACGGCAGCTTTGGGCGCCTCCACGGCTGCTCGCGCACTCGAATGGCTTACCGTTCCCGCCTGCGGTCTGAAGGGGTAGTCGAGCGGGCACCCTGCTGATACGTACGCTTTGCCGTCTGCGGTGACCGTCACCTCGCCAGCCGGCCGATGCACGTTGAAGTCAGGATCTGCGTGCTCGAACAACCACGCCATCGCGTATTGCCGACCGCCTTCCGAAGCGCACCTGTGTATGACCGCCGATCGAATAATCGGGCGCCCGAAATAGAACTCCGTTTGAAGTAGTTCCCTGGCTGGCGTCTCCCCTGCTGCTTCCACCAACAGCACGTTCAAATCAGCCAAGCGACGAGTGGATCGGCGTAACTGTTTCTCGAGCGGTGACAGTGCTTCTACAGAGTCGTTTCTATCGCGTGTCGGCGCGGCCCCCTCGCTGTCGTCTCCTGGCGACTGCTCGGTGGAGGGTTGCTCGTCCTGCTGCTGAAGATTAAGCATCCCCGCTCTCTCGGCTCATTTACGCAATGATTAATGCATCAGGTATCGGACCGGATGACAGCACGCGCGTGCTGCCTCGTCGCGCAACTACAAACTGCAAAAGCCATGCGTGAAAGATGCGAAGTAATGACAAGAAGCGATTCATTGCAACGGCCGAGCAGCGTTACGCCGGGCATGCATCGCTTCAGGAGAACGGTGGCATGGGCCAGTATGCGTCAGATGCGCGAAATCGAGGCCCACAGCGAAAGCCGCTGACCTGCCCATGGAATTTCGGACCAGTGGCTACTTTAGAACGGCTCCCTGGTTGATGAACGGGTGCTGCTGTTTGAATTCGTACGGCGTGAGGTAGTCGAGGCTCGAATGCGGCCGGACTTCATTGTAATGGCGGCGCCACGTTTCGATGATCACCTTCGCCTCGCGTCGGCTGCGGAACCACTCGAGGCTCAGGCACTCGTCGCGGAAGCGGCCGTTGAAGCTCTCGTCCATGCCGTTCTGCCACGGCTTGCCCGGATCGATCAGCGCCGTTTCGATGCCCGCCTTCTCCAGCCATTCGAGGATCGCTTTGCTCACGAATTCGGGCCATAGTACATGCAGAATGCCAGCCATCGAGGGTAACGGCATCCTTTGGTTTGTCTGTTGACCGAAGGAGGAACCCAAGATGGCTGACTTTGCAGATCCTACCCGAGAGCTAAACCTAGTCGCGATCGACATCGCTCGGTATGCGAATGCGGTGTTGGTCGAGACTGCACGCGGTAAGCGGCACCGCTTCAAGATGGGCAACACGGCCGCGGATTTCGAGCGACTTCTGAACTTCCTGCGCGCCCTCCCGGGCCACTGCCGCGTAGGCCTTGAGCCCACGGGTGACTATCATCGACCGATCGCGCACCGGCTATTGGCGCACGGACACGAGGTGGTGAGCATCAATTCTGTCGCGGTCGCCCGGTATCGGGACGCGATGTTCAACTCGTGGGATAAGAACGACCCCAAGGATGCCTCCGTGATCCTGGAGATGCTGCGGCGCGGGGCCGTGCAGCGGTACGTAGATCCGATGATTGTCGGGACGCACGATCTGCAGGAACTCGCGAAGACCTACTACCAGGTATCCCGAGCACGAACCAAAGTGCAGCACTCGCTGATGAACCACGGGCTGCCGCTTTATTTCCCGGAGATGCATCGCTACTGGGCCACTACTCGCAACGAATGGTTCATCCGGTTCCTCCTGCAGTTCCCCACGCCGGCGCACGTTCGTGCATTCTCCCGTGCCGAGTTTGTCGCCGCAGCTTGGGAAGTCGTAGGGCGTAAGGTCAACAAGCGCGCCAAGCTCGAGGAAATGTGGGAGATGGCGGGGACGACCGCTGCCTTACCACATCGGCCAGATTCACTCGCGGTGGAGACCTTTCGCATCACGTTGCGCCGCTACCAGGAGCTCAATGCATTGCGGGCCGAGCTCGAGTCGCGCGCCGAGGAGACATTGCGGACGAACCCTGACTTCGCTCATCTGAAGACGCTCCCCGGCATCGGCTCGGTCATCGCCATGACGATCCTTGCCGAAGGTGGCGATCTACGTCGATTCGCCCATCACCGGCAGTTCCTGAAGTACTGCGGCTTCGATTTGGCCAAGAACCAATCGGGAACACAGCGTGGCAAGGAACAGCTCTCCAAGCGCGGGAATGCCCGCTTACGCCTGGCGTTCTGGCTGGCTGCGGTCGCCGCCGTGCACATGAGAGAGAACTCGTTTCGAGCCAAGTATGAGCGCTACACCCATACTGCGCCTGAGGATCCCGACCTGCGTCGGAAGGCATTGACTGCCGTCGCGGCCAAGATGGCGCGCGTCGCCTACAGCCTGGTCAAGAACAATCAACCTTATCGCCAGTTCTTTGAACAGAGTTTACCCAGTGGATCGATCCCTCTCTCGGCTGCCGTTGGGGCGCCTGTGACCCCGTAGATAATGCTCGGACCTTCCGCTGGGGCCCTATGCTGTTTTAGGTACGGTGAAGATCACGCAATCGTGCTGAATCTTGTGTCTACTATGGTCAGGCAAGGCTCCCTCGCTCGATCGCGGAAGACCACTGGTTGATGTGGAATGCTGTCGTTACAGCAGCTCGATGCGCCTTTGCACATCGATGAGGATGCCTGTTGTCGTTCGATGAACCGGCACTTGCATTTAGTACGTTATCCGAGCGCAGGTAGCGTGGCGCACCGCGTTCGCTGATCAACCGCGCCAGCACCTCGATGACGCGTTGAGAACGGATGCTGCCGGCGACGTCGATGGCCAGGCACTCGCGGGTGAACTCGTCGATGATCGTCAGACATTTGAGGCTCTGCCCGTTGGCACAGGCATCGAATACGAAGTCATAGGCCCACAGGAAATTGGCAGCGGTGGCCGGAATGGGCCGCGGTCTGGAGGTTGCTACACGCCGTCGGCTACGGCGTCGCGGCAACTGCAGCTCCGCTACGCGCCACAGCCGATGCGCACGATGCCGGCTCATGTGAAAGCCCTCCCGGCGCAGGAAGATGCGGATGCGCCGATAGCCATAGCGCGGATACTGCGCGGCGAGCCGCTTCATGGCTTCAATCGTCGGCGCATCACGCTGGCTCCTCACCGACTCGTATTTGAGCGCCGAGCGCGCTACTTCGAGCAGCTCGCACGCACGTCGCTGGGACAGGCCGCGTTCACACGCCATTGCCACCTGCTCCCGACGTGCCTGCGAGCTCACCACTTTCGCCGGTTGATCTCCTTGAGCGTGTCGATCTCCAGATCGCGCTCGCCCAGCAGGCGCTTCAGTTTGGCGTTCTCGGCTTCCAAGCCGCGCAGCCGTTTGATGTCTGCCGGCTCGAGTGTCCCGAAATGACGACGCCAGTTGTAAATCGTCTGTTCGCTGATCCTGTGCTTCTTCGCGACTTCGGCGACCGGCGCCTTATCGGCCTCCCGCAGAATCGTGACCATCTGTTCTTCGGTGAAACGGACCTTCTTCATGGGACTCCCTGATGTTCGGGAGCCATTCTCTCAAGTTCCGGCTGGTCCTAAAAACCTGGGCAGGTCAGCAGACTCGTTGTTTGCGCTGAACGGCGATCTGTTCCGCTTGGATAGTGCTGGATTGGACATGCTCATCTACGCATGCAGGCACCACAGTGATGGCCTCGTCGAAGGCGACGTCACCATTCGAACGTGCTGGGATGCTGATCGCCTGGACCTTGGGCGGGTAGGAATCATGCCGTGCGCCTCCAAGCTGGCGACACGCGAAGCAAAAGACCCGAAGGTGATTGAGTGGGCGTATTCGAGGAGTGTCAGGTAAAAACGCGTTGCTAATCTGTCCCAGCTGGTACTCGAACCATCGGGCCCCCTTGGATAGGGTGGACCGTAACGTGTTCTAGGCATTCGACCTACGGACACTGCCCGCTTAGATGTGAAGCTGTGCGAAGGGCTGTCATCGACCCCGAAGCGGCAATAGCTTGTTCTCGTAAGCGGTCATTGGCGGGCCATGAACACGGACACCCCAATGCGGCTGGAATTCTCGGCGAGCGTCTGTAGCGTCACGGCCCACAGCAATATCTTGCTGGTATCATTTGCCGGTTCACAGCGGGTGCGAGCACGGTCTCCAGTTCGGCGCTCTCGCGGATCTGCGAGGTCGCTGAAGCTATATTGATTAGCTTTGCGGCTTCGTCCGCTGAAACCGGGTGCGAACGCGCCCGTCCTGCTTTGCCCGCTTCCAGTGTGGGCACGCTCGTGCGGGCCGCGCTGTTCGCGGTGAGTTCGCTCTCTTTCGTTAGCACGATTCAACGCGTCAAGACTGGAGGATCCGATGAGGCAAGCAAGGAGAACGTGGGCCCGGCTTCCGCTCACAGTCGCGGTCTTGGGAGCTTACGCCGCATTGCCCGCTGCGCAGCAGAACCGCTACAGCGACCCGAAAATGACGCCGGTGAACACCAGCGTCCCGAATCCCTACTCGGCGAAGGAGGTGATGCCGTTGCCCGACGGTCGCAAATGGGGCTCCACGGCAGGCGTCGACGCGGCCAAGGGGCATGACGACATCTGGGCCATCGACCGTTGCGGCAGTAACAGCTGCGTGACCACGCCGGATATCGATCCCCTGATGCATTACGACGCCAACGGGAAGTTGATCGGCCACATGGGAAAAGGACTGTTTGCCTTCCCCCACGGCATCCACGTGGACCAGGACGGCAACGTCTGGGTGACCGACCCGCTGCCGCCGGGGGGCCGTGGCGCGGGCGGCCAGGTGGGGCAACAGGTCACGAAACTGAGCCCCGACGGCAAAGTGCTCCTGCAACTCGGGACCAAGAAGGTCACCGGAAAGGGCCCTAACGAGTTCAGTTCGCCGTCCGACGTCGTCGTGGGCCGGAATGGCGACATCTTCGTGGCGGACGGTCACGGCGAGGGCACGAACGAACGGATCATGAAGTTCGACAATACGGGAAAATACATCAAGGAATGGGGCAAGCCGGGCAATGGCGCGTGCGGCACGGGCGAATTCTCCAGCCTTCACGCGCTCGCGATCGACTCGCAGGGCCGGCTCTTCATCGGCGACCGCGACAACAACCGCATCCCAATTTACGACCAGGACGGCAAGTACCTCGACTGCTGGTACCAGTTCAGTCGTCCGAGCGGGATCTTCATCGACGCCAACGACAACATGTTCGTCACCGACTCCGAGTCGAGAGAATCCAAGGACGAAGGCCTCGACCTCGCTCACCCGGGATGGAAGCGCGGGATCCGGATCGGCAGTGCAAAAGATGGTTCAGTGAAATACTTCATCCCGGACAACGATCCCAATCCTTCACCGGCCAGTAGCACGTCGGAGGGCGTCGCTGCGATCAAGAACGGAGAGGTCGTGTACGGCGCCGAGGTGAACCCCAAAGGCCTCGTTCGCTACATCAACAAGTAGCCGCACCATTTGCACGGAGAGAGAAGAGAATAGGAAAATTAAACGCCTCTTTTCAATGTCTGCAACTATATGGCCTGCCCAGGAAGCGGTCAAAGGCGCGGTGTCTACGGAAAAGTCCCCACTCTCGATGATCATTCGAACCCTGCATCGGCCCGAATCGCTTTACGCCGACGCCGTTTGAGCGCTCTACACGAGCGCGGGCCGAGCGGATCGTCAGGCGCATTGCAGGATCAAGCTGCCTGGCTCGCTGCTCCCAACGCAAGCGGTGGTCGATTGAGCGCAACGGTGTGCGCTACTCCTGTTTGCCAACCACGACCAGCGAGGTATTAGCGGCAGGCGGGTGCGGGGTGTCGATCTATTGTCAAATGAAACCATAACAGCGCATGCTCGCTTCGGGCCGTTCTCTGTCCATGACTACCCGTTGTTGACGCTGCCCGTTTGGGATCGAATGCTGATCCTACAGTTGATCATATCCCGAAGAACCAGAGCTCAAGCCCGCTGTGCTTGTAAAGGGTGCGTTCTCTCCCGCCAGGTAAGGTTCTCACCGAACCACCTCACCAGAAAAAACTTTACTCGCAGCTCGTCAACGATTCGCAATCCTCCGAGTTCAGGCTAATTGCTTAAAACGTCGAACTAAAATAAGCACAACGATGCGTACTCGTTGCGCATCAATAAGAAGAAGAGGAATCAAACAATGATTACGATCAAAACCAATCACATGGCCGATGCTATCTACAACATTGGCGGACCTACCAAGGCCGGCATTCTCCTGCGCGTGAATTCCCAGACGACGCACCAATGCATTCGCAAGGGATACGTTCCGGACTATGACTTGGCCAAGAAGTTATCGAAAGCCAGTGGTGTGAAGCTCGAGCTCCTGGTCCCTGCAACAAACCCTAGAAGAAGAAACCATGGCTTGCGGATCCTGTGACCCTCACATGAGCACTGGAAGCGATCTTGCGTATTCCGCTGAAACTGACCAGTGATTCCGATCGAAACTGACCGCCGATTCCGGTCACAAATGACTGGCGGTTCCGATCGTCACTGACTGCGAGAAGTCCCGGGTCAGCGCTGTTGTCGGTCTTTTACATGGATGGTTCGCTGTGGGTCAAATCATTCGCTCCGAATCGGTTCGGCGCACCGTCGTAGAACGCAATAGGACGAATCTTCGGCTGGCGAGCGGACCTCAGGGCGGCTCGTATTCGCGGTAACGCGTTTTGCGTGAGCACGTTGTGCGGGGAGCTCACGATTGTTCTTCCTTTTGGCGTTCCGTCTTGCCGCGTGCGCTGCTTTTGCGCATCGACTCCTTGGCTTCGAGATGGATCTTGTGCGCGCTGTGCAGGAGGCGATCGAGGATGGCGTCGGCAAGCGTGGGCTCACCGATGTAGTCGTGCCAGTCGTCGGGATTGAGCTGACTGGTCACGATCGTTGCACGGGTGCCGACCCGATCATCGAGAATCTCGAGGAGATCGGTGCGTTCGCGTGCGCCCATGGGTGCGATGGCGAAGTCGTCGATCACCAGCACGTTCACCTTGGCGATGGCGGTTAGCCGCTTACGGAAGCTGCCGTCGGCGTGACCGACGCTGAGTTCGTCGAACAGGCGCGGCGCCCGTATATAAAGGGCGGATAAGCCCTGGCGGCAGGCCTGCTGTGCGAAGGCGCAGGCTAACCAAGTCTTTCCGGCGCCGGTGGCACCGTAGATCAACAGATTGTGTGCTTGGCGGATCCAGTCGCAGGTGGCGAGGCTCGCGATGTGGCTGCGATCGAGACGGCGGCTGGCGCGGTAATCGATGTCCTCGACGCAGGCATTGCGGTGCTTGAGCTGCGCGAGCTGCAGCAGACGGGTCAAGCGCCGGTTGTCGCGGTGGAGTGCTTCGCGATCGACGAGGAGGCCGAAGCGCTCTTCGAACGCGAGGTTTGCGACAGCGCTGTTATTGAGTTGCTCGGCGAGCGCTGCCGCCATGCCGTAGAGCTTGAGCCGGTTCAATGTATCGAGGGTGGTTTGGATGAGCATGAGTCGATATCTCCTGATGACGGGGTGGAACGGAAGTACTCCGCTCCGCGCACGGTGCTGTGTGCGGGCACGCGGATCGGTTGATCGTGGTCGGCGGCCGGGAAGAGCTCGGGGTGCTGATCGAGCTTCGCCTCTAGGATCGATTTGATGCTCTTGCGCTGCGGCGCGCCGATGGCGAGCGCCCGTTTACAGGCCGCTTCCAGGCGCGCTTCGCCGTAGTGCTTGGCGAGATTGAGAAGGCCTAAGCAGGCGCGGTAGCCCTGCTCCGGATGCGGGCGGTGCTCCAGCTGCCACTTCACGACATCGCGCGTGGCGGGCCCGATCGAGAGCGCCCAGTTCAATAGCCGCCCTGGGGTCCATTCCAGGTGGCGTCGGTGCGATTCCGGCATGTGCGCGCTCACCGTCGTGTGGCGACCTCGTTTCGTCGCCCGCACATGTGAGGCGACACGCCGGCCGCGGAAGAAGCATTCCACCGTAGTGGCGGTTGCCCGCAGCTCGAGCTTCTGTTTGACCAGGCTGTGCGGCACGCTGTAGTAGTGGCCGTCGAACTCGACGTGGTAATCGATGCCCACCAGCGCCATCTTCCAGGTGGCGAATTCGTAGCGGGTGGACGGTAGCGCTTTCATGGCCGGACGATCGATCGTCTCGAAGGCGCTGGCACGACAGCCGTCGAGCTTCTTGAACGAGCGCTTATTGAGATCGAGGAGCAGCTCGCCAATGGCGGCGTTGAGCGCACCGAGCGAGAAGAACTGTCGATTACGCAGCCGCGCGAGGATCCAGCGCTGCACCACGAGCACGCTGTTTTCGACGGCGGCCTTGTCGCGGGGTTTGTGTGGTCGGGCGGCAAGCACCGCCGTGCCGTAATGGCGCGCGAGGTCCTCGTAAGTCGAGGTGCATTCGGGCTCGTAACGGCAGGCCAGCCGAATGGCGCTCTTCAGCTGATCGGGCACCAGCAGCGCCGGCACAGCGCCGAGAAATTCAAAGCAGCGCACGTGGGACGCGATCCAGTCGGGCAACTGCTGCGTCATCGTGGCTTCGGCGTAGGTGTAGGACGAGGCGCCCAGGACCGCGACGAAGATCTGGGCGCGATGGACCTCACCGGTGGCCGCGTCAACGATCGGCACCGTCTGACCCGAGTAGTCGATAAAGAGCTTCTCGCCGGCGCGGTGTACCTGGCGCATCGAGCGTTTCAGACTCGCCGCGAAGCGGTGATAGAGCAGGCAGAACTGGCTGTAGCGATACGCCTGGCCCGCGTGCGCCGCGACGTACTCTTCCCACAGCAGCATCAGCGTCGCGCCCTTGCGCTTCAGTTCTTGGTGGATGTGCGCGAAGTCGGGGGCGGCATGACGCTCCACCTGCGGCGCGGCTCGTGGAAAGAGCCGCGCTTCGAGCTGCGCGTCATCCAACTCGGGCGGCAATGGCCAGCCAAGACTGGCCTCCCGCGCTCGATGCAAATACTCAGTGACCGCCCCTTTGGAGATGCGCGTGGTGGCGGCGATGCGTTCGTGGGTAAAACCGGCCTCGAACCTCAGGCGTAGCACTTCGATGATCTTGCGCATGGCTCTCCGAGGACGGGGCATTCGGCTCTCCAAAAAAGTCGGAGAGGCTACCCAGCCGCAAGTGGAAATCCAGCGCCGGACCCGAGGCTTGCTCGGTGGCGTATCGCCTTCGGTCGCGATCGGAATCGGTGGTCAGATTCGATCGGAATCCGCGGTCAGAAACGATCGGAATCCCTGGTCAGTTTCGGTCGGAATTCGCGGTCAGTTTCGGTCGGAATTCGCGGTCAGTTTCAATCGGAATGGCGGATCAGAAACAATCGGAAATCCCGGTCAGCTTGGTCCGGAATACGCACGATCCCTAACGAGATGAAAATCTCGGTAGCGGTGCAAGAAATTACAGAGGAGAAAACGCGGGAAAGCGTATGACATCGTACTGCTTTGTCGAGGGCAGTACCGATATAATAGACGGTTCAAGCGCAATTCAGCCGGTGTCCAAAAAATCGGCTGATGCGCTTGGAAAAAAGAATAGAGGCTAAAGCCTCAGAGAAGAAAAACCCTGACAGGGAACCAAGGTGGGAAGTTACGTAAGCACTGATGTTCTTATTTTAACCCATCCCCCCACGACAGTACAAGCTGTCGTCATCGTTTTTCTCTCTGCAGTAGTCATTCGCTTCGCACCAGTTTTGGTCCTGGGATTGTCTTGGCTTATGTCTCGTTCACGTCAGCGGTTGCTGGCGAGGGTGAAGAAATTGTATTGCCGCACCTGAACTCGGGCCAATGCAGTGTTGCAGACTCACTAGAAAGTCGAAGAGAGAAGAAATGATGAATAGAAATGGAAGAGCAGAAGCACGATGATGTAAACACAGAAGCACCTACCTTCCGGTACGTCTTCTTCAGAAACGGCAGGGACAAAAGGGGTGGTGGCCGCCTCCGCACCAAGACTCAGCCACAGAAAAAGACCTACCGTTCCCCTTAACACGAGTTGCGACATACATACTCCTCAGTTGGTCGGGAGCTTCGTATGACTGCTTGCTTAAGCCTTGTTCGTGGCACCCTCCGGCGTCGAAAATGCGCCGGTGAGCGATATTTTACCTTTGGCTAGGGCGTACGCTCTTCAGAATCCAGTCTCATGAGCCGCACAGAGTCTCTGGGTTCCTGACCTCACCGGACAGCCGAGAGTTCGTCTGCGCATTGCTTTGGCTCGTGTTGCTTTTCGGATCCTTCCGCGATCACGAAAGATTAATTGCGATCAAGCAAGCGCCATCAAGCGAATGCACCTGTCTACAAGAAGACGTACTATGAAGGTGAGGCAAGAGCATTCGCTCTCTGGTGGTCGCAATGGCACGACACGAATTGCTCGATGGCGTTGCAATGAACCAGAAGCTTCCTGCAACCTTCAGAATCCCGTCAGCCTTCGAGAAGGCTCAGATCAGACCAGGCGACGATGTAAAGATCGGGTTCATCGTCGACCATTGTCATCACGAGTTCGTGTGGGTGAAGGTGCAGGCGGTAAATGGCAACAGCATCAGTGCCATTCTTGATGACGACCCGGTGTATGCCGATATAGCCTTCGGAGAGGAAATCCAGCTCGAACTACGGCATGTGCTCAGGATTGAGCGTTGGAGTTAGCTTACAAAGGGAAGCCCCCCGGCTCTGCCGGGGTGGCAGTAGCAGTTTGACTTTTACGGAAGTCATCCATCAATGAAACTCGCAATCGTGAGCCGCCAAGCACCACGAAAGGAGTTTCACGATGGACGAGAATGGAAGCCTAAGCCACACGAGGTGGGAGTGCAAATACCACGTCGTGTTTATCCCGAAGTGCCGCAGAAGGACGTTGTATGAGCAGTTGCGGAAGCATCTCGGAGAGGTGTTTCGGAAGCTGGCGGCGCAGAAGGAGAGTCGAATCGAAGAGGGGCACCTGATGCCCGATCACGTGCACATGATGATCTGCGATCCCGCCGAAGTATGCGGTGTCGCAGGTGGTCGGGTATATCAAGGGCAAGAGCGCGATTCATCTTGCGCGGGTGTATGGAGAGCGGAAGCGAAACTTCGTGGGGCAGCATTTCTGGGCTCGCGGCTATTTCGTTTCCACGGTCGGTCGAGATGAGGAGGTGGTTCGCGAATACATCCGTAACCAGGAGGAAGAGGACAAGCGATTGGATCAGCTAACCTATGGCGTTGACCGGCCACCCTCAGGTGGCCCAACACGGTGCGGGGCCGCGTTAGCGACCCCGTATAGGCCGCTTTGAGCGGCTCACAAATTAAAGCCCCCGGCTTTGCCGGGGGATAGTTACTGGGAGTCTGCTTCCCAAGGACCAGAACGACCCAGAAAAAGCTAGGACAGGCCCAGTAAAACATTGTTGGAAACTCCTCACCCTCCTCACCGTGTTTGGTGACGGCAATCCATGATCCATATCGAAGTAAGCGGCCATTCCTGCGAATAAGCTGCTAGTCATGAAACTTCTCATTCTCTGGATTGAGCTTCGTAGCCTACAAACATATCGGGTGAAGGCAAAATGAGAGACTGCGCCAGCTGTGTGGTCGATGATGTTCTGGACTGTCGGGACTGTCTGACAGAGGATCTCTTACGTGCTCAGGTGCAAGGAGATCAAGATGCAGCCGCACAACTTGAGTACCTGCATCCATCTGAGAGAGGGCGTATTGACAGCCGTGACAACGACAATCACGACACACTAGCTCTCATAGCAAACCACGGACGTTTGCTCTCGATGCACTTCCTGCTCCGCGTCTTCTCCACACTCTGAGCAACACACCAGCAGAAATGCCGCTGTTCTCACGTTCGATGTACATCAGTCCACCCCGACGTTAAGCCGACGAAGATCACGCCGTAACAAAAGAAGGGATCATCGCAACAAGGGGGGACGCGGCTACCATTAGCTACGTCAGTGGTGATCCAAGGGGCCAGCACGAGATGGGACGCAAGCTCTTCGAGCGGGTGCATGTTCACCTGGAGAAGCTGCTCCAGCAGGTGCCGGAACTTACACACTGTGGTCTCATCGGGCACCGGCTCGCGTCCCAGGTCAATACCCACGAAGCTGCGCATCGCAGCCGAGTCGTAAAGCGCTTCTTCGACCGCCGGATCCGAGAGGTTGAACCATTGCTGCAGGAAATAGATGCGCAGCATCCGCTCCAGCCCGATCGGCGGGCGTCCGTTGCCCGGCTTCGGATACACCGGTTCGATCAACGCGCACAGCTCGCGCCATGGCACCACGCGCTCCATCTCGGCCAGAAACGCTGCACGACGTGTCGTCTTCGCGAAACGTTCAAATCCCGCCGTGGCCAGTGTCATTTGCTTCATGGACCATCCCCCTGTGACGCGATACCGAACTCAACGTACCACAGGCCAATCAGACGACAACTTTTTCAGAGATTCCTTAGCTCATTGCTCGGGCTCACACTCGCCTGCATCATGGGCAAGAACACACAGCCGTTCGTCATCCCAGGAACCTGACCCTGTGACTGGCGTCACCGGAAATGCACTACGGCTCATTGGCCGTTCCAGTGCTTCGCCACGAATGACGTGACATTAGGCTTGATAAGGCTGGACTTCACTGGCTCGGTAGAGGGGCGAACTCACCTTACAGTGAGGACATGCCGTCCCGAGTAAGACAGTCCGATCGTACGGAAAGCGAACGGTCCCATGAGACCGGTCCTTAAACAACGCAATCGCCTTTGCGCAAGCCTGGCAACGTAAGCCGTAGTACCAGACGCCGTTTTTCGTAGGTGTGGGACTCAAGAACATGGTTCGGGGCATAGCTTCCGTCCTCACTGCACGCCAAGTGTGTGTCAGGCTGCAGCGTCCGACAAACTCGGCGTAAACGTTGTTAAGACCAGCCGCACGGCGCAATTACGGACCGGATCGTTACTATCTGAATGAAACGGGCAACGGTTCGCGGTCGAGGGCGTTTTCGCCCTGCGCAACGGGAAGTCGTACTAAATACCCATTGGCTTTCGCGTCAGCGAGGCAATCGTGGTGGGAGCCAAAGTCTCCGACTGAGTCGGTTTTGCCATCCACTGAGCGCCACCTCCAGCAATATTCGGAAGCCGCAGTAGTCCTAGGTATGGAGAAAATGACGGCCGGCTTCATAAGAACCTTTCCCGTGCATTGGCCAAGCTTTGGCGTGTCTACGCAAGCGCAAACACCAGCGAAGTGCTTTTTTATTCCTACCGAGGAGGTCACTTCTGTTCGGTAGCACACATACAAAATTGATCTGCATCAATTAACCTAAAAGGCTCGAAAAGCCAAAGATCGTTCTGCAATGCCGGATGTGCGTTGCAGATATGAGGGGATGAAAGGAGACATGCATGAGTGCAAGTGCATGGGACCACGGCCCCGTTGCAATGGGAAGCTACACCCCGCCCATCGCTGAAGAGTCTACGAGAGGTCATGTACGACCACTGCGCGGTCAACGCGACGGTAGTGCCCGGATGATCTTGCAGACTTATCTGCTGGAGGGACTATCAGTGATCGGACTGGTCACTACAGTCCTTTGGATCATGGCTACTGCCTAGACATCGACTGAACCACGCCTAGCTACTGTGGGTCGTGGGGTGCGACTATGTTGTAAGTAAGCAAGCCCTCTCCACATGATCCCAGTCACGCTTAGACTGGCTTTCTCTAAGCCTCTCTCTTGGCCCCGAATCTTCTGGGTTTGGCTCTGAATCCTGGTCTAAACAATTGCCGTTAGCTTCCCGGCAGACTCAGGTACCCCCGCCAAGCCTCTACAAAGGCTCCTGACGGCCTTTAAGCATCGCTGTGGTCACACGTACCTCCTCTGCACTTGGGCCTTCTGCAGGTCATCCTAGAGCTTCTGAAGCGTCTTGTCGAAGCAGTGTTCAGTGTTAGCCTCCCAGCCGATCTTCGCGTACACCTGGCCAGTCGGGGAGTGCAGATCGTATGACTAGTTTTGCGTCGGTGGTTGCCTCGGAGCCGTCTGTTGATTGAGCAGAGCCGAAACATCATTCTTGGCTGAAATCCTGGCTGTTTTTTCGAGGAAGAAGATTGAGTACAGAGCCACGAGCCCGTTCTGAGAGACAAGGCTCGAAGCGAACATCAAAAGCTGATGTCCGTTAAGAAGAGCATATCGAACGAGACTGAGGGTGGTGCTTATTTCCGCCTGTTTGGTCGAATGTCTGACCTATGTCAACTTTGAGCGGGATTGGCTTGGTTCTTCTGCAGCGCCAGTGTCATACTGCAGTCGTTCCTACTTCCCCCGTTGTAGGAACGGCCTCCCCCTAGAGGCTACTTGGGCAGCTTGTGAGTTTACCGAGCTGCCCTTTTTCATTTCGATCTATTGCTTCGTTTGATTGAGCGGGACTTCTCTAAGAAACTCTCCGTCCACTCGATTATTCCGCTGAAGGTTTCGATCTGGCTTCCACAAAGCTGTGCTTGCTGCTCGGTGATGACTTCCCGAAGAGCCTGTTGCCAGTATCTTCGTGCTTCGTAAGCCCCAGACCAAGGTCCGACACATGAGTTCTTCAGTTGTCCATCGTTTCTGGTCCTTTGTATGGACAGCATGGAACTTTAGGAGAGTCATTTTTAGTCTCAGGAACTGAGGCGGAAGAAGTGGGAATCGGAGTTCTTCTGTCACTCTCGGGAACGCCGAACGCACCACGACGTGTGGTGCCGGCAGTTCGTAGCTCCCAAGGCATGTGACCTGCACGCCTCTCACGCCGCGATCGACAAAGATCACTCGCAGGATCTTGAGCCAGCGGCCCGACTTTGGCTGAACGTAGAGCAGGTCGCGCGCGTTGAGCTTCTCACTCATCAGGCTGTAGTAGGCGCCGCGCTCCACGAGTTCCGGGGGCGTGGCATCGTCCACGAACAGTTCGTGCGTGTTGCGGACCTGCTCGGCAAGGTTCCAGTCTGAAACCCTGGCGTTCATCGAATACTTCGCGACTTCTGCTGCGTCTGCTTCCGCTACTTTGGCCATTGGCTCTCCGGTCAGGTTGATGCGAGCGTCATGGTACGAGCGTAAACCGAACTACTAGTCGGCAAGGTGCATTGCGAAGTCGAAACGCCCATTTCATTTGCATACTGGCGCACAACACGGCGGATGACGCGAATGTCAGGAACGGCGGTCAGCCCGAATGTCTCAGCCCCTTGTAGGTCGATCTTCCGCTGAACCATCGAAGGCCATTGGCGTGGCTCCGTGACGCGTATAGCGGCCGGGGTTAGTGCGGACACTGCCGCACCCCCGGAGACGCGCTCAGATCGCGCTATAGCGCGATTACGGGCCATGTTTGCCTTGGCCTCGTATGACTTGAATGCTCCCTTGAGCCATGCGACCAAGAGCGGCACGTCCTCAGGATGCACGCGGTGTAAGTTCTCCACGCGCCAGAGCACGGCGTCCCTTCGCGCATAGAGTTCGGCTATAGGCGAACAGCTATACGCCGTCACTTGAGCGCGCCAGCGGCATGTTGTTGTCATTTGACGTGAGGAACAGAGTCCTTACCTTAGCCCGAAGAAGGCTGTCAGACTTGCGACAAAGAGCCAGCGGCACCAGAGAATTAACAACGTCCTTACGGGGGGCTGTGGTGACAGAAGATAAGCCGTCGGCAAAGCAAGATTCCGCCGTCATCCTGGTAGTGCTGTTCATTTGGTCTGTCATCACCTGGATGGGTTCTCCACGCAAACGGCGCCGAGCTGTGATCGCCGAGTCGACCAGTCCAAAGCCTCCATCCAGCGAGGTGTTGCCCGTGCACGAAAACCTCGTGAACTGATTTCGCATCATGTTGTTGTAGGTCATCAGTGCAGCGTTCCGCAGGCACCGAAACGCAAGCGGAAAGCAGTCGTGCGCTCGCAAATCAACTCGGCGCGCCTCCGGTGATTGCGCCAGTAGAGCAAATCTGCGGGGGTTGCCGATGGGGGATGTGGATCAGTGTGTTGACTACGAAGCCGAGCAAGTCTGTGGCGACGTTCGCCAGCTCGTCCGCGGCCGGCACGTTGTCTTCCGCGAACGCGAGCGGCGCGGATTCGAGCAGAGAGAGAATCTCCTGGAGCGCATGGAATGCTTTGGTGTAATCGCCGCCTGCCCAGGCCGGTCGTATAGAAACGAAAAGGTCGGCCATCTGCAGCCGGCGCTCTTCGTCGGTCATTGGAGCGATGCCAGTATCGCTGTATCTGCTCATTCCACCCCCTTTTGGTTGCAATCTTGGTAGCAACGTCACCGACCCCCATTACAAGTCTCTGACTGAAATGAAGTTCCAGCCGAATGACCAACGTATTGCGAAAACGCTACCTCTCATTTAGGCCTTCTCTCGCACGCCTCGCGAATGTCCGAGAACCGGAACCTCACATACTTGCCGAGCCTCACGTGCGGGATCGTGTCTTTGCGTGCTTGTTCGAGAAACCACGTCGCGGGAGCCCCGGTTCTGGCTTCCATCTGTTCGGCAGTGAGGAGCGGCTCGTCGTCCGCTTGAGCCGCCGGCATATCGGAATTGCCGGCCATCTGCTTTCCTAGCGTGGGCCGCGATGAATTGCTCCTGCGACAACGCCAGGAAGTCACCGCCACGAAGCGGCACAAGCACGGTAGACGAGTGGCTGCAAGCGCCTTCGCTGCTTCGATTACGCGGTCAACGTCTCCGTGTTCTTCATGGAGCAGATCAACCGCCAAGGGAAGAACAAACAGATCGGAATTCGCCAGCTCGGGTCGTTCGCGGATCAGCGCCGCGATTCTGTTTTCGACGTGTGGGCGGCACGACTCGGCATAGACATACAGGACAACACCGCGGCCTGTGCGTCGGCCCCTCCAGCGAACCCCAGCACCAACACACATCAGCATGTCTATCGCGTTGAACGACTTGCCTGAGCCCGGTGCCCCCCCAGAACACGACCAACTGCCCACGATGGACGACGCCTTTCACTACATACGGAAGATCAACGGTTATGCGTGCATAACGCGCCCAGAACCCTGCGTCCAGCAGAGTGCCGATGCCTTCGTCAACACTCTTTGCGGGCTCGGCGACAAGTAGATCGAATTCTTCTCGCGTCCCGCCCTCTGGTTAGCCAATCCGAAACGTCGCCTTTGTCCGGAAGGCCCGGAAGATCAAGAATCGACACGCAGGCCGCGATACCCTTGAGAGATGCTGCCACTTGCTTTGCGTGCGATCGTCCTGGATCGTCGTTGTCCGGAAGGATGATTGCCTTCGCGCCACGCAAATACTCGGAATGGTCGCGTTTCCATTTGCCGGCGCCTCCTGCGTTGCATGTCGCCGTGATGCCAACCTTGCGCAGGTTTTCGACATCCTTCTCGCCTTCAACAATCGCGATCGTCTCGCCTGCGGCAATCGCCTTGATGACGTTCGGCAGGTTGTAAGGCACGACTTGAATACCGCGCAGGTTCCATATCCAGCCGCCAGTGCCGTCTGGTCTGCGTTGGCGGAAGTCCTTCGGGGCGTAGCGCACGGCCTGTGAGATCAGCACGCCGTCGCCGTCTACGTAGCTGTATTCGGCGACGATCCTGCGGTCCGACTGTGGCCACGCGCCACGCGCTTGGAGCGCAGTGATTACATCCTCCTGCGTGCATCCTGCGTGGCAGTGAAAAAGAATCTTTTCATTCGGATTGGAGATCGACAGCGACGGCTTATGGTCGTCGTGCGCTGGACAGCGTGCGACATAGTCATCGCCGCTTCTGTGTGCACCCAGGGCGTGCACGAGCGCATCCAGCTCGTTGGCGGTCTTCTGGCCGCCTGCCGTGGTCGGCACGGTTGCGCCGAAAGCTCGGTATAGCGTTTTATGAATTCGACCGTGACCCGCTGGTCAGCGCCGACCCTCACGGTTTGCAGCTTGCCTTCTTTGATCAGGCGCGAGATCGTCGTGGTGCCGCACTCCAGCATCCGCGCGGCTGTTGCAGGCTTTACTGCTACAGGTTCAAGATTGATTTTGGCTTCCATTCACGCTTGCGCCTCTCACGTAACGTGACTAATCGTGAGAATACGAAATGAAAAACCGAAAATCTCCGACCCTACTCGGTTTTTGGGGCTTACGCCTTAGTGGGAGGCTTCTTTATCTTGACGGGCGCTTCTTCTTGATACTTGTTCCAGGCAGCGAGCGACTTGCTTCGGGTTTATCCTCTTTGTAGCCATGATCGTAATCCTTTCTTGGAAAGGTGCGTTGTGGTCAGGCCTTCTCAGGCGAGATCGCGAGTGACTCCATTTCGTCCATTGCGGCCGACATGAGCCTTCGGCTTTTCTCGATCAAGGCTTCAATCGCACCGAGCTTGTGCGCGGTCTCCAGTGTGAGCCAATCCAGCAGGATGCAAGCGGACAAGCCGCATCCATGGCTCACTGATTACTTTGGGATTTCGTCTGCCGGGTCGGGGGAGATTGCGCCGGCTCGCTACTCTTAATCCGTAGGTCGGGAGTTCGATCCTCCCACCCCCTACCATTCCCATGACCTGAAGCTACGCAGCGCTCGCCTGCTTCTCATCAGCGCGAACGGCGGTAATGTCCACGCCTATCTTCAGGGCCAGTACGAGAGTTCCGTAGAGCGGGCAGCGGCCTTGATACATTTTGACCAGGTCCTCCGCCTGCGCCTGCGTGACGCCGATCAGCTCGAAATGCATGTGCACCGACTCGTAGTGCGTCACGTCGGTATGGCGCGAACCCTTGATCGTGACATGTATAGCCTTCAGCGGAATTCCGTTCTCCGCCGCATGCATCTCGATCATCGTCACAGCACAGGACGACACGCCGCCCAGAAAGGCTTCGGCATTCGTGAAGCCGTCCGGCTGCGGACGCGACGAAGAATCCAGCGTGAGCGTTGCATCATGCGCCCGGCTGCGCGAGCGCCCGATGACGCCGCTGCTCTGTGAACGCACTGCATCGACTTTGATGTCTTGTTCCATTTCTCGATTCTCCTGAGTGAAAGCACTCGCTCCAATGGACATCGTGGATCGAAAAGTCACGTTATACTAACGCGGATAGAGTTAGCAGTGCCGGCGAAGTAACGGACACGCTCCGTGCGGTTCGCCTTCTAAAATCGGGGCCGGGCCATAACACTGCGTTGCCATCCCCCTTCGCGCGCCTGACCACCGGCGGCGCGTGTCGTCCGGCTCGATAGGTACAGCCGCTGCTTTTTCCAATTCGGTTATCCGCGCGCCCGGCCGTGGGTAAGACTACTTCGGACTCGAAGCCTATGATCTCCCAGCTAGCGAACTCACATGCCAGTGTTCGGGCGTGAACGCGATCATCACGCCGGGCGCGGTGATGCTCACCCGCCGGCGGTCATCTCCGTTAATCAGCTCTCCAAAACCTACGCTTCGGGCTTCCGCGCGCTGAAGAGCGTGGACCTGGAGATACGCCGGGGCGAGATTTTTGCGTTGCTCGGCCCCAACGGCGCCGGCAAGACGACGCTGATCAGCGTGATCTGCGGTATCGTCAGACCGAGCGCGGGGCGCATCGAGGTCGACGGCCACGACATTGTCACCGACTACCATGCTGCCCGCAGCCTGATCGGTCTGGTTCCGCAGGAACTGACGACCGACGCCTTCGAGAGCGTATGGGCGACGGTGTCGTTCAGCCGCGGCCTCTTCGGCAAGGCGCCGAATCCGCAGCACATCGAGAAGGTGCTGAAGGACCTCTCGCTTTGGGGCAAGAAGGACGACAAGATCATTACGCTGTCGGGCGGAATGAAACGTCGCGTGCTGATTGCCAAGGCGCTGTCGCACGAGCCGCAGATCCTGTTCCTGGACGAGCCTACTGCCGGTGTGGACGTCGAGCTCAGGCGGGATATGTGGGCGCTCGTGCGCGGGCTTCAGGCCGCCGGCGTGACGATCATCCTGACCACGCATTACATCGACGAAGCCGAGGAGATGGCCGACCGGGTCGGCGTGATCAATAACGGCGAGATCGTGCTGGTCGAGGAGAAAACGGAGCTCATGCGCAAGCTCGGCCAGAAGCAACTCATTCTGCACCTGCAACGTGCAGTTGATCGCATCCCGCCGGCACTTGCGGCGCACCGATTGGAGCTCTCCGGCGACGGAACGCGATTGATCTACACCTACGATACGCAGGCCGAGCGCACCGGCATCACCGCATTGCTCGACGATCTGAGCCAGGCGGGAATCGTCTTCAAGGACTTGCAGACGACCCAAAGCTCGCTCGAAGATATCTTTGTGACGCTGGTGAGAGAGCGGCGATGAACATTTACGCGATACGCGCGATTTACGCATTCGAGATGGCGCGCACCCGGCGCACGATCATGCAGAGCATCATTTCTCCCGTGCTGTCGACGTCGCTGTACTTCGTCGTGTTCGGGTCCGCGATCGGCTCGCGCATTTCCCACATCGACGGGATCAACTATGGCGCCTTCATCGTCCCGGGTCTGATCATGATGTCGATCCTTACCCAGAGCATCTCGAACGCCTCGTTCGGCATCTACTTTCCGCGGTTTACCGGCACCATCTACGAGCTCCTCTCGGCGCCGATTTCCTATCTGGAGATCGTGGTGAGCTACGTCGGTGCCGCCGCGACCAAGTCGATCATGCTCGGCGTGATCATTCTGGCGACAGCGACGCTGTTCGTGCCGCTTCGGATCGAGCATCCGATCTGGATGATTCTCTTCCTCGTGCTGACATCGGTGAGCTTCAGCCTCTTCGGGTTCATCATCGGCATCTGGGCCGACGGGTTCGAGAAGCTGCAGTTGATCCCGCTCATCGTGATCACGCCGCTTGCTTTTCTCGGCGGGAGTTTCTATTCGATCAACATGCTGCCACCGTTCTGGCAGACCGTCTCCCTGTTCAACCCGGCCGTATACCTGATCAGCGGCTTTCGCTGGAGCTTCTACGGGATCGCGGATGTCAGCGTCGCCCTCAGTCTCGCGATGACCGCAGTGTTCCTCGCTGTGTTGCTCGTGGTCGTGGCGTGGATTTTCAGAACGGGATATCGACTCAAAGCGTAGACCCCGGCAGGCTATCGATGATCTAAACTGTGCGATGCGAACCAGAGGAGCTGTTCTTCAATACACCAAGGAGCAGAACATGCCGCTTTTCCTGAACATCGACGATGTCAATGCGATGGACCTTTCCGGGCTCAACGCCAATCTCGAAGATCGCGTTCGCGCCAAGGGCCACGACATGAAGCGGGTCCATGGCACGGAAGCCGCGTTCGCAGTCAGCTTGCGAAAAAGCGGCTATCACTCCTCACCGCACATCCACGACTTCGAGCAACTGAACTATATCCAGGAAGGGGAGATGTGGTTCTTCATCCACGATGAGGCATACCACGTGAAGAAGGGCGACTTTCTCCGAATTCCCCGGAATGCCATTCATTGGTCGTGGGTCAAGACGAAAGAACCGTGCTTGTGCTACGAGGTGTTCTGTCCGCCGCCGCCCACCAGAAAGGATCGCCCCAATCACTCGGTGGGCCTCTTCGCTGCTGGCGAAGACGCAACGCCGTCGCGCTCGTCGATCGGTTCCTATTACATCGATCTCAAATTCCACGGCCTCGATCTCGCGGAGATCGAAGCGAAGCCAGCCGTGAATCGGCGCGTAGAGGCGGAAACGGCTTAATGCGCTGTCGCGTCGCGTGAAGCTCGGCTTCCTCCGAATCGAACCACACTCGAGATCTCGGTATCTGACGAGCTTCAAGACGAGAATAGTGGCGCTCGCGGCTGCAGTGCTCGTCACGACTGCGCCGGCGTCATTGGCACAGGTGTATCCGAGCAAGCCGATGCGTGTCGTCGCGGGCATGGCGCCCGGCGGCGGTGCCGATGCGAACGCGCGTCGCCTCGCGCAGAGTCTCACGAAGATTCTCAAGCAGAACGCTGTCGTGGAAAACATCGCGGGAGCTGCAGGCAATCTGGCGGCGCAAACCGTCGCCGGCGGGGGCGGCGACGGCTACACGCTGCTCTTTGCCTCGCACCCGATACTCGCGATCAATCCTCTGCTGTACGAACGCCTGCCTTTCAACCCCGATCAGCTTACGCCGGTCGCGCTCGTGAGCCAGACTCCGCATATTCTGCTTGTCACTGCCACGATTCCCGCTACGTCGGTCGCCGAGCTCGTTCGCTACGCGAAAGCCAATCCGGGCGCATTGAATTTCGGTTCGGGAGGCACCGGGACCTCGATCCATCTCGCCGGCGAGCTTCTACAGAGCATGACTGGAATCGTGCTCAGTCACGTGCCGTACCGTGGCGCCGCGCCCGCGGTGGTAGCGCTCATCGGCAACGAAATCCAGCTCCTGTTCGACAGCAGCACGACTGCGATCGGGCACATCCGCAGCGGTCGCGTGCGGGCCCTGGCGATCGCGAGCCGCAGCCGGCTCGCTGTGCTGCCCGACCTTCCGACATTCAACGAAAGCGGAGTGGCGGAATTCGAGGCAGGCGTAGGGCACGGAGTACTCGTGAATACCGCTACGCCGGCGGATCGCGTGGAGCTGCTGAACCGCGCGATCAATACGGCCGTGGCCGATCCGGAATATCGCAAGCAGATGACTGATCTCGGGGTCGTCGTGCTCGGCGGCACCCCACAGCAGTTCCGCGACTATCTGGCGGCCGAGCGCAAGAACTGGAGCGAGCTCATACAGAAGCGCGGAATCAAAGTCGATTGAGAGGCATCCCTCGTCGTGAGTCAATCCCGTGACTGAAGAACTTCTGGATACCGGTAACGACGAGACGCTACGCCTCGCGATCCAGGCACTCGGACTGGCGATCTATACTCGACGTATATCTACATACCGGCGCGGCGCCGTGAGGACTGCACATGACAATGAAGAGGCTGCTCGTTCTATTGCTGGCAGCGAGTGGGGCATTCACCCACGCAGCCGAGCAGGCTTATCCGACCAGACCGGTAAGGCTCATTTCCACGTATCCGCCCGGAGGCGGTAACGACACCGTCGCACGCGCCATCGCGCAGCGCCTGACCGAAGCCTACGGCCAGCAGGTCATCGTCGACAATCGGCCTGGTGCGAATGGCGTCATCGGCTGTGAGATCGTCGCGCGCTCGGCGCCGGACGGCTATACCTTGCTGATGGCGAGCATCGCCAGTCACGCCATCAATCCCGCGCTCTATCCGAAGATTCCGTACGATCCAGGCAAAGACTTTGCCGGCGTGTCCTTGCTGGGTACGACCGTGAACATTCTGGTTGTCCACCCGTCCATTCCCGCGAGAACCGTGAAGGAGCTGGTCGCGTACGCGAAGAGCCATCCCGGCCTGACGTATGGCTCCAACGGCATCGGCAGCTCACAGCATCTTGCGGGTGCGCTCTTCAAGAGCGCATTCGGGTTGGACATCGTTCATGTGCCGTACAAAGGCACGGGCCCGATGACCATCGACCTGCTCGCCGGACAGATTGCTTTCAGCTTCGGCAATGCGACGGCCGTGCTGCAGCATGTGAAGGCGAAGAAACTCGTCGCACTGGGTGTCACCTCCCTCAAACGGCAGCCCTCGCTGCCGGATCTGCCGGCGATCGCGGAGTTTTCCCCCGGATTTGAAGCGACGTCGTGGTGGGGCCTCGTCGCGCCGCGAGCGACGCCCCGTGCCATCATCGCCTCGCTGAACGGTCAAGTGGTCAGGGCGCTCGACTCGGCGGACATGAAGACGTTCATGAACAGCGTGGGGGCGGAGCCGGCGCCGACTACGCCGGAGGCGTTCGATGCATTTGCACGCGCCGAACGGATCAAGTGGGCTCGCGTCGTCAAGGAATCCGGTGCGCGAGCGGAGTAGGGGCACGGCAGTGCAGGTCGAGCTGCGAGAACGTAGCCGCCATCCGTGATCGTGCCGGGTCCGATAGGGTCGGGCGCCCATCCGGATCATTCCTGATTCAGGCTCCGCGACATTGCGCTAGTATCGGACACCTGAATGGTTGGTACTTGCCGATCTCCGAATGCCGGATGAGCTTCGCGTCGTTGCGCTGAATGGAATGCTCGGATATGGCTACGAGCTGAAGAGCCTTGCAGCCGCCATTGCCGCGAAGCCGCACCTGATCGGCTGTGATGCGGGCTCGACCGACCCGGGACCGTACTATCTCGGTAGCGGAAAGTCGCTGGTGCGTGACGATCAGATCCATCGTGATCTCAAACCGGCGTTGACGGCCGCGTGTCGAAACAACATTCCTTTTGTCCTCGGGTCTGCGGGGTTCGCAGGTGCCCGACCCAACCTGGAACGCACGCTGGACATCGTTCGCCGTATCGCTCGCGAAGAGGATCTGCATTTCAGGCTGGGGATCATCCGGTCGGATGTCCAGAAGATCACGGTGTCGAACGCGCTCGCCGCGGGCGACATCGAGCCGATGCCTGGCGCGCCGAGACTGAGCCGCGAGGATGTCGAGCACAGCACGCACATCGTGGGGCAGATCGGAACCGATCCGTACATTGCCGCGTTCGAGCAGGGTGCACAGGTCGTGATCGCCGGGCGCTCGTGCGACACTGCGATCTACGCGGCATTGCCGATCGCACGCGGATACGATGCCGGTCTCGCGCTTCACATGGCCAAGATCATGGAGTGCGGAGCGCAGTGTGGCATCCCGCTCGCGCCGAACGATTGCCTGATGGGAACCATCCGCAAGGATCACTTCCTGGTGAAACCGCTTGCCGAGTACCGGATCTGCACGCCCGAATCGGTCGCGGCGCACACGATGTACGAGCAAGGCAATCCATTCCTGCTCTACGAGCCTGAAGGCGTCGTGGACATTCGCGAGGCCCATTTCAGTCAAACGGACCGGCAGACGGTGCGGGTTTCCGGCTCTCGCTATACACCCGCGCAGAGGTTGAAAATCAAGCTCGAAGGAGCACGGCGTATCGGCTCCCGCGCGTTTACCATCGCGGGCGCCCGTGATCGACACGTCCTGGCCAATCTGGATCTCATCGAAAGAACGGTTTCCGATGCGGTGCGGCGCAACCTGAGCCCGCAGGCGTCGGAGGCGGGCTATCAGCTCCATTTCCGCTACTACGGAAGAGATGGCGTACTGGGCGAGCTCGAGCCCTCGAGCTCCGGATCAGCCGAAGTGGGCATCCTCATCGAAGCGATTGCGCCGACGCAGGAACTGGCGAGTTACGTACTCTCGCTCGCACGCTCGTCCTACCTGCATTGCCCGTTCGCAGGCCGCAAAGCGACCGCAGGCAACCTCGCCTTTCCCTTCTCGCCCTCGGATTTCGAAGGCGGCGATGTCTATGAGTTCAGCGTCTACCACCTCATGCGAGTGAACGATCAGAACGCGCTTTTTCCGGTCGAGATGGAGACGATCTGAATGACAAGGCTCGGGGACCTCGCGAGTGTCATCCGCAGCAAGAACGCCGGACCCTTCCAGGTCACGATCGACATCATGTTCTCCAACGCTGCCGACTACCGGCGCGCGCTCGACTCGAAGTCGTTCACGGCGGCCGAGGTCGCTCGTCGCTATCGCATCGAGGAAGGGGCCGTGGCCGTCATCCCTTTCGAACGCGTGCATGCGATCAAGATCACCATTCCACGCCGCTGGGGATCGCGCGGAAGCGGTTCGGCCGGCGATCGCGACGTGTACGGCGCGCAGCAGCACGGGCCCCTCGTCGATCTCGAGATCGGCTGACTGCGGCAACCATGACAACCGTCACACCTCGAGGATTCGACATGCTGGATGTTGCGCTGGACCAGGTGCGCAAGGACTATGAAACTCACGTGGAGCGCCTGCAGCGCTACATCCGCCAACCTTCGGTATCGGCCGAGAACCGCGGTCTCGAAGAGATGGCATCGCTCGTGGCGGGCGAGATCAACGAGCTGGGCGGTGTCGGTCGAGTGGTTCCCGGGAAGGATTTTCCGATCGTGTATGGCCGGTTCGACGTCGGAGCGGCGCGTACGATGGTGATGCACTCGATGTACGACACGACACCGGCGGACGAACCGACCTGGGTCGTACCGCCGTTCGAAGCGCGGCGCATCGGGAATTATGAAAACCTCGGCGAATGCATCGTCGGGCGCGGCGCCGAGGACACCAAAGGACCCATGGCAACGCTCACGAGTGCCGTGCACGCCTATCGCGCCGCGGGGGTGCCGTTGCCCTGCAACGTCATCATGCTGTTCGAAGCGTCGGAGCTCGGCAGCAAGAGCCTGCCAGGCTTCGTGAAGGAACACGCCGACGAGCTGCGCGGCGCGGACGTGTGCTTCTGGCCCTGGTACACGCAGAAGTCCGATGGCACGCAGGTCGTATTCCTGCGTGTGAAAGGATTGATGACGCTGAAGCTACGGTGCAGAGGCGGGGCGTGGGGCGGTCCGCAGAATGCGGAGCTTCATGGCGCGCATTCGACGTGGATCGCCAATCCGGCCCACCGCCTGGCAGCGGCGCTCGCCAGCATGAAGACGGACGGGGACCTCGACGTTGCCATCGACGGCTTTTACAGCGGCCGCAACGAGCCGACACCTGAAGATGAGGAACTCGTCGAAAAGCTCGTCCGGCGCTTCAATGCGGAACGCGCGCTGATCGACCTGGGCGTGAGTCGTTTCAAGCAGGAAAGCGTGCGTGAGGCCATACGGGCGCGATGCTTCCAGAGCGAGTTCAATGTCGCGGGTCTCAAATCGGGCTATGTGGCGGAAGGCGCGCACAAAGTGATTGTTCCGCACGAGGCGGTAGCCGCCATCGACATGCGCCCGCTCGACGGGATGTCCGTCGAGAACATGCTCGGGTCGATGCGCACTCATCTCAATAAGCATGGATTTGCGGATGTCACGATCGAGCCTCTGAGCGAGGGCTATGCCGGAGGTGGTTCGCCACCGGATGACTGGGCCGTCAACGCGCTGCTGGCGACTTATCGCGATTGCGATATCGACCCGGAAGTGTGGCCGCGCGACTCGCTTGCGATCGCAGCGAAACTCTTCACCGATCTCGGAATGTCCTGGATTGCGACGCTTCCCGGTCATGCTAATCGACGTCATTCAGCCAACGAATACATTCAGCTCAAGGGCTACGCGAAGTCGATCGAATTTACGGTCCGGTTGATGTGGCGGCTCGCCCACGCCGCGCGCGACTGAGCGAATCAGGCGGAGGGAAGCGGGTGACAAGACTCGTAATGTCAGCGCTTGCGCTGATCGTGCTCGCTGGGACCGCGCTACCGCTGAGCGGGTACGCGCAGGATCTATATCCAAGCCGGCCTATCCGCCTGATCGTGCCGTTCGGTCCGGGCACCGGCAGCGATGTTCTCGGGCGTGTGCTGGCGCAGAAGCTCTCGGAGCAGATGGGACAGCCGCTGGTGATCGACAACCGGCCCGGTGCGAGCGGCGCGATGGGCACCGAGCTGACGGCCCGGTCGGCGCCGGACGGCTATACGCTCACGCTCGCGACCAACGCCACCCTCGTGACATATCCGCTGCTCAGCGCGAGCACGACGAAATACCGGGCGGACAAGGATTTCGTGCCGATCTCGTTTTTCGCGCGCACGAGCATGGTTCTGCTCACTGCGAATCTCCCAAGTACCCCGAAATCCGTCGCCGAGCTCACGGCGCTGCTCAAGACAAAGCCCGTCACGTACGCGAGCAATGGGGCTGGCACGATCGGCCATCTCGTGACCGAAGCGTTTCTGCTGAATCAGAAGTTGAAAGCCACGCACGTCGCGTATAAGGGAAGCGGCCAGTCGCATGCCGACGTTCTCCGGGGCGAGCTTCTCTTCATGACTGACACACCCGCCGCCGCGCTTGGGAATATTCGAGCGGGTCGCTTCAGGGCGCTCGCGATTACCGGCGATTCGCGATTGGAAGTGCTGCCTGATGTTCCCACGTTCGAAGAGCTCGGGATCAGAAACATGAATCAGTATGCATGGTGGGGCATCTTCGGGCCGGTCGGCACGCCGCCGAAGATCGCACGCAAGCTCGACGGCGAGGTGCGTGAAGCCATACAGGCTCCGGATATGAAGGCCCGTCTTCGCGCACTGGAGCTTCAGGAGTTCACGATGTCTCCAGAGAAGTACGCAGCGTTCATCACGGCGGAGCTGCGTTACTGGCAGACGTTCCTCCAGCAGACGGGCATCACGCTGGATCCCTGATCCAGTCAGTGTCCCCCTGATCCAAACACGACGGAGCAGAACAAGATGACCGGCACGCACAGCAAGGCCGAGAGGGCTTCTCATGAATGGACGGCAACCGAGATCGTCGAGGCGGTTACCGCAGGAAAGGCAACATGCGAGGTGGTCGTGCGGGCATGCCTGGAACGGATTGCGCTACGCGAGCCGGACGTGCAGGCGTGGACCTATCTGGATCCCGAGCAGGTGATCGGTTACGCGCGAGCACTCGACAGGAGCGGCAGGCGAGGTGCGCTGATCGGCGTGCCGTTCGGCATCAAGGACATCATCGATACGTGCGACATGCCGACGCAGTGCGGTTCACCCATCTATGCGGGTCATCGGCCCAGGACGGATGCCGCATGCGTCGCGCTCAGCCGCAAGGCGGGCGGCGTATTGATGGGCAAGACCGTTACCACTGAATTTGCGAATCAGTATCCGGGCAAGACGCGCAATCCTTTCGACCCGGCACGCACACCGGGCGGTTCTTCGAGCGGATCGGCCGCGGCCGTCGGCGATCGCATGGTGCCGCTCGCCATCGGCACGCAGACGACGGGCTCCACGATTCGTCCTGCCAGCTTCTGCGGTGCGTTCGGTTATCGGCCGACGTGGGGTGATCTGCGGTGCGTCGGAGTGAAAGAGGCAGCAGGGTCTCTCGATACGCTGGGGCTCATCGCACGCTCGATCGAAGACATTGCGCTTTACCGGGATGTGCTCTTCGGCACCGAGCCCGTGCCCATTCCGGCCGAAAGCGGTGTGCCTCGCATCGGCTTCTGTCGCACGCACCTGTGGCGTGCCCTCGAGCCTTCCACGCAGCACCTGCTCGAAGACGCGGCGCGCCGGCTCGCCAAGGCGGGCGCCCAGGTGAAAGAAATCGAGCTGCCGGCTGATTTCGAACGCCTTGACGCGGCCCACCGCTGGATTTCAAGTTTCGAGTTCGCCCGCAACTTCACGTGGGAAATCGAGAATCACTGGGACGGTATCAGCCCGCGCTTGCGCAACGGCCGTATCAAGGACGGGCTGTCGTGCAGCGTGGAAACCTATCTGCAATCGCGGAGCTTCGCGGAACGGTGCCGGTCCGTGTTCGCCGATTCTTTCGGGCAATGCGATGTCCTCCTCACGGCGGCCGCGACAGGTGAAGCACCCGTGGGATTGAGCTCTACGGGCAACGCGGCACCCTCGACGATGTGGACCGCGGTTCACGCGCCGTCGGTCACGATTCCCGCCTTCAGGGGACCGAACGGTCTGCCGGTCGGCGCGCAGCTGATCGGCAAGCGCAATCAGGACCGCGATCTGTTTGCGGCGGCGCGCTGGGTGCACACAGCCCTGAAGTCCTGACCCAATGACGAGAGTTCACTTCATGCCGATGATCATCGTCCTGCTGCTCGCGTTCGCATCTTCACTGCACGCGGCACAGGGCACCGCAGATACTTATCCGACGAGACCCATCCGCATCATCATCCTCGTCAATCCGGGCGGGGGCGCGGATATCACATCACGCGCGGTCGGACAGAAGCTCACCGAGAGCTGGGGACAGCAGGTGATCGTCGACAATCGCCCCGGCGGCAACGGCATCGTCGGCATGGACATCGCTGCCCATGCCAATCCCGATGGCTATACGGTTGTTCTCGGAACGATCGGTCCGGTCGCAGTGAACCCGAGCCTGTACAAGAAGCTGCCCTACGATTCCGTGCGGGATTTCGAACCGGTGGCCCGGGCGGTGTCGGCGCTGAATGTGCTCGTCGTGCATCCGTCAGTGCCGGCGAAGTCGGTGAAGGAGCTGATTGCGTACGCAAAGGCCAATCCCGGAAAACTCACTTTCGGATCGTCGGGCGCCGGCTTTGCCGATCACCTTGCGGGCGAGCTTTTCAATACGCTCGCCGGCGTAAAGATGATTCACGTGCCCTACAAAGGCGGTGCGCCGGCCATGCTCGATCTCGTCGGAGGTAATCTGCAGCTCATCTTCGCGACCGTCTCGACGGCAATCGGCAGCATTCAGTCGGGCAAGATCCGCGCGCTCGGCATCACTTTCGCGAAACGTGTCGAGCAATTTCCAGACTGGCCTACGATTGCCGAAGCCGGCGTGCCGGGATTCGAGGTCGATAACTGGTACGGCTTTCAGGCGCCGCGCGGGACGCCGCAGCCGATCGTCATGAAAATGCACCGCGAGATCAACCGCATCGTCGAGTTGCCGGATGTGAAGGAGCGCTTCGCTGCACTCGGTATCTTCCCCTTCACCGCGCCGACGCCAGCGCGCGTACGGCGAATACATCAAGTCGGAGATTGCCAAGTACGGTAAGGTGATCCGGGACTCGGGTGTCAAGGCAGACTGAACAGCCTGCTTCGTCTTCGTTTTCGCTTCGCATCCTTTCATGACCGTCCTGCATGACGCGGACAGCGCCGGTGGATTCATCGGTGCTCCTGTCGAGCGCATCGAGGATTTCCGCCTGCTGACGGGCCGTGGCCGTTATGTCGACGACGTTACGCGTGCCCGGCACCCTGCACGCCGTCATCCTGCGCAGCCCCTTCGCCCACGGCCTGATTCGGTCGATCGATGTGTCTGAGGCGCGGAGGCAACCGGGCGTACGCGCGGTCATCACCGCCGCCGACGTCGAGATGGCGCTCGAGCGTGGCGTGCCCACCATCCCGCTGCGTCAGGATCCGCTGCCGGAGCTCGCGCGCTTCGAGCAGCCGGTGATCGCTGCTGACAAAGTGCGCTATGTCGGCGAGCCGCTGGCCGTGGTGATCGCAGACGACCCGGCGCTCGCGGAAGACGCGCTCGAAGCGATCGTCGTCGATATCGATCCATTGCCGGTTGTGGCAGATCGCCAGGCGTCATTGAAAGGTGAAGTCCTGCTGTTCGACACCGCAGGTACGAATTGCGCGTTTACTCTGAGTGCGGAACGAGGGGATGCGGACGCGGCGTTCGCGACGGCCCCGTACACGCGACGCGAAACCTTCCGCATCCATCGCCATACCGCGGTGCCGCTGGAGACGCGCGGCCTCCTTGCCGAGTGGGATTCCGACAACCGGAAACTGACTGTCTATGGCGCTGCGAAAGTGCCGTTCGCGAACCGCCGTATGCTTGCTGCCGCGATTGGCCTGGAAGTTGATGCCATCGAGATGGTCGAATGCGATGTCGGCGGCGCGTTCGGCGTGCGCGGCGAGTTCTATCCCGAGGATTTCCTCATCCCGTTCGCGGCAATGCAGGTGGGTGGGGCGGTCAAGTGGATCGAGGACCGCCGCGAGCATTTCATCGCGACCAACCACGCGCGCGACGTCGAGTGCGATCTGGAGATCGCGTGCGACCTCCGAGGGCCGCATCCTCGCGCTGAGAGGTCATGCGCGCGCCGACGTCGGCGCGTACCTGCGCACGACCGGAGTCACGCCTTCGCGCAACATCGCGCAGGTCTCGCCCGGCCCCTATCGCATCCCGAACGTCCGCATGACTGTCTCGCTCGTGCTCACGAACAAGACGCCGGCGGGCACGTATCGCGGTCCCGGCCGTTTCGAGACCGATTTTTTTCGCGAGCGCCTGCTCGACATCGCTGCGGCGGACCTCACGCTCGACCGCGTCGAGTTCCGTCGGCGCAACCTGATCACGCACGGCGAGATGCCGTATGCGCTTCCGACCGTGCTGCCGTATGAGGGACGCAGCTCGACTGACAGCGGGGACTATCACACGACCCTCGAACGCTGCCTCGCCGAGTTCGGATGGGCGGAGAAAGCGCGACTCGATGGGCAGCTCGTCGATGGACGCTATCACGGCATCGCGATCGGCTGTTACATCGAAGGCGGCGCTGCGGGGCCGAGGGAAAGCGCGCGACTCGTCCTCGAGACCGACGGCACGGTTTCCGTCCACTGTGGTTCCTCGGGCGTCGGACAGGGCCTCGAGACGGTGCTCGCCCAGATCGCAGCCGACGCCCTCGCGATCCCGCTCACTTCGATAAGCGGTGTATTCCACGGCTCCACGACGACGGTGAAGGACGGGTACGGCTCGTACGGTTCACGGAGCACGGCGATGGGCGGGTCGGCGATCATCGCCGCCGCAAAGGAATTGCAGGTCAACATTCGCCAGGCGGCGGCCGCGCGGTTCGGCTGCGCGCCCGAACAAGTGACGATCGGGCCGAAAGAGGTGCGGGGCCCGGACGGCAAACTGGCTACGCTGGCAGAGCTTGTAACGGTGCCACTCAGTGCGGAAGGGAGCTTTTCGAGCACCCAACGCACCTACAGTTATGGCGCCCATGCTGCCCACGTCGCCGTGGATCCCGGCACCGGACACGTCGCGCTGGTTGACTACGTGGCCGTTGAGGACGTGGGACGTATCGTCAATCCCGCGACGCTGCACGGGCAGACCCTCGGAGCGATCGTGCAGGGGCTTGGCGGCGTATTCCTCGAGCACCTGGTGTACAGCGAAGACGGCCAGCTCCTTACCGGCTCGCTCGCCGATTACCTCATGCCCACAGCGACCGAGTTTCCCAACATCCGCGTGATTGCACTGGAGGAGCATCCGTCGCCACACAATCCGCTGGGCGCGAAAGGCGCAGGCGAGGGCGGCATCATTGCGGTGGGAGGGCTCATGGCGAACGCCGTTGCGGCGGCGCTGCGCTCGTTCGCCGTCGAGCCACGGGAGCTTCCGCTTTCTCCGCCACGCGTCTGGCAGCTCATCCAGGATGCAGTATGAAACCGATCGTCATCGACGTACACGCGCACTACAGCCCGGCACTCCTCTTCGAACGCTTCGAGGCGCATGCCCGCGATTTTCCCGGCGTGAAGATCGCACGCGGCGGTAACGGCACGCAGCTCTCGTTTCCCGGCGACGCGGCACCGCGCGCGGTGATGCGTGAGCTTGGCGAGCTCGAAACGCGCCTTTCGTGGATGGACGCGAACGGTATCGACCATCAGCTTCTCGGCGGCTGGGTCGAAGGCTACGGCTACGATCTTCCCGCCGGCGAAGGACTCGCCTGGAGTCGCTTTCAAAACGCTTGCATGCGCGACGCACTCTCGAGCCAGCCGCGCTTTACGCCGCTGGCGACCGTACCGTTGCAGGACGGCAAGCGCTCAGGCGAGGTATTGGCCGAAGCAATGGCCGACGAATTCGCGGGCGTGATGATCGGCACGTTGCCGAAAGGGGCGGCGGGCGACAACCTCGACGATGCGTCGCTGGATCCTTTCTGGGATGCCGCCGCGCAGCTCGGTGCGGCAGTGTATCTGCATCCCCAGGCGTTCTGCGGCCAGTCGCGACTCGAGGACTACCGCCTCGACAACGCGATCGGCCGGCTCGAGGACACCTCGATCGCCGTAGCGCGGCTCCTCTATTCCGGCCATCTTCTGCGCTTTCCGAAGCTGAAGCTCGTGCTGTCGCACGGCGGGGGCACACTGCCGTATGCACTCGGCCGCCTCGTGCGCGGTCACGAGAATCTCAAGGGCAAGGCGGCCGATCCCCGCGCCGGATGGGCGGCGATGTATTTCGATTCGTGCGTGTTCGATACGGACGCGCTGCGTTATCTCGCGCGTAAGGCGGGGCCGGACCGCATCATGCTCGGCTCCGACGCGCCGTTCCCGATGGGTGATCCGGCGCCGCGCAAGGTGATCGAAGCCGCTGCCTTCACAGCCGAAGAGACGGACGCGATCCTCAGCCGGACCGCGCAGCAGGTGTTCCGCGTGCGACCGGATTGCTGGTGCAGAAGCTGATGTCCGTTTGCTCTCGCGCGCACATATCCGCCTATGTGCGCGTCCTCTCGGCTAATCCTGCGGCACTGCGGCCACCATCGGCTGCCCAAGGTGCTTCTCGACCGCGCGCTTGTAGGCGAGATGCGCAAGCGCAACATCCTGGCTCGCCATCCCCTGTGTGACGATGAGCACGCGCTGGTCGTCGCTGGTGCGTCCGGCGTGCTTGCCGCTTACCACTTCGGCAACGGTCGCGTCGATCCAGCCCGGCGCCTCGGGCCCGAACAGATCGATGAGCTCCTTGCGCAGCTGTTCGCGGCTGTCGACGACGAAGAGATCGGCTTTCTCGACGAGATCGCGCCCCGGCTCGGCGCTGTCGAGCGTCGCAACCACGGTGCCGGCACCGATCCACGACTCTTCGAGCATCGCGCGTGCGCTGTTGGTCGCGGTAAGCACGAGGTCGGCGCCGCGCACTGCCTGCTCGATCGTGTCTGCCGGCCGCGCGGCGATCTTGAACCGTTCCCTGGCTCTGGCCGCCAGTGCGGCGCGCGTCTCCGGCCGACGTGACGCGATGCGCACTTCCTTCAGATCGAAAAGACGCGTGTAGTACTCGAGCGCGGTGGTCGCCAAGCGTCCAGCGCCCACCAGGGCGAGCGTGCCGGCGCCCGTGCGCGCGAGCCGCCGCGCCGCCATCACGATCGACGCGACGGTGCGTTGCGCGTAGGTCCAGGTCTCGTCCACGAATGCGAGGGGACGAGAGCTTTCCACATCGACGAGCACGACGAAGCGCGTCGCGTCGGCCGACTGTTCGTCGGTCGCGTTGTGCGACACGAGCCTGAAGCCGGCGACCGATGCTTCGTCGAGAATGCAGCCTTTCAGGTGGTAGTGGTTCTCGAACTTGTCGCGCATGTTCATATTCGGCGGCGACGGCCAGCGCACGAGGCCGGCGCCATCCCACGCGATGACGCGTTCGATCTCGGCGAGCACGTCGTCCGCCGTGAGGAGCTCGCGGGTCTGCGCTGCGGTGATGTAAAGGGGTGCGGCAGCGATGATGGTCCTCTCTTTCGATGATTACATTTCAGGGCGAATGCCGGCCTCGCGGATGACGTCGCCGATGACATCCCCCTCGCTTTTCAACGTCGCGGCGAGTTGCTCCGGGGTATCGGATGCGACTTCGAAACCGGCCTGGGCGAACTGCTTCTGCGTATCAGGCAATTTGAGCACGTTCGCGATCGCGTCGTGCAGGGTCGTGATGATCTCGCGCGGTGTGCCGGCCGGCGCCACGATGGCGTAACGGCCGCTGATCGGTTGCATTTTCACGCCGGCTTCCAGCACGGTCGGCACGTTGGGGGCTGCCGGAGAGCGCTGCCTGCCGAGCGCGGCAATCAGTCGCAGCCGCCCGTTCTGGGCGTGCGGCAGCGCCGGTATGAGATCTGCGAACATCATGTCGATCTCGCCTGCCACCACCCCTGTCAACGCCGGCCCGGTGCCTTTGTACGGCACATGGACAAAAGCCGCCCCGATCGCAGTGCGGAAAAGCTCTGCAGCGATGTGCGAGCTCGAGCCGTTGCCGGAACTGCCGTAGGTCAACGCGTCTTTCTTGGATTTCGCGAGCTTGACAAGCTCCAGCGTGGTCTTCGCCGGGACACTTGGATTGACAGTGATTACGTACGACGTCGTTGCGAGACTCGAGACCGGCGCGAGGTCCTTCGCAACGCTGTAACCGATCTTCGGATAGAGGTGCGGCGCGACGACGAGATTACCGGAGCTGCCAAGGCCCAGGGTGTAGCCGTCCTTCGGCGCTTTCGCGACCACTTCCATGCCAATCGTCCCGCCCGCGCCGCCGCGGGATTCGAGCACGAGCGGCTGTCCCAGGATCTCGCTCACTTTGGGCAGGACGAGCCGTCCTGCGATGTCGGCAGGACCGCCGGGCGCAAAGCCGACAACGACTCTCACGGGTTTCGCCGGATAGCCGACTGCCGGCTGCGCGAGTGCGCCGCCGGCAGACGCGAGGAGGGCCGCCAGCACGATCGACTGCGCGTATTTGATGCCAGACTGCTTCATTGCAACTCCCGATGTGTAGGCTGCAGCCTCAAAGCAAGGAACGTGGCAGCGCGCTTGAATGCGTAACGCCCGGTGCGTGCATCTCACGCGCACAGACGCATGCATGGCCGCACGTCGGCGGTGCGAGGCGAGGATTCAGATCGGCTCCTCGTACAGCTCGATCTTGTTGCCGTCGGGATCGGCGACGTAGATCGTGCGACCGTAAATGCCGTCGTGCAGCTGCTCGAAGAAGCGCACCTGGGCTTTCTCGAGACGGGCTGCCAGCGCTTCGACGCCGCTCACGCGAAACGCCATGTGATCGATTTGTAGCGGCTTGCCGGGTCCGCCGGTGGTGAGCGCGATGCCCTGCGTGAAGGGCACGAAAGGCCGGCCGTCGGCAAGCGGCTTCGCCTGGCGTTCGGTGAAGCCCAGAAGGTCGGCGTAGAAGCGCTTCGACCTCTCTATGTCTTGCACCTGTAGCAGCATGTGCGCGAAACCGTGGATGCGCGGCGGTTTCTCACGCGGCGCAGCGTCCGGGGTCCGTTCGGGCTCGTTGTCGATTCCGAGCCGGCCGGCGCGGCCCCAGCTCTCCTTGGGCACGTCCTGAATGATGACGTGCAGATGATCGGGACCGCAATCCGCGTGCTGCACCATGGCTTCCGTTATCGCGGCCACGAGCCGCCGCTTCTGTCTGACCGTGCGGCCCGTCCAGAGTTGTACCGTCACTACCGGCATTTCGAGTCTCTCCTCGTTTAATCGTCGCGCGCAGCGTTACGGGCGCACGCGTGAAAGCAGTGTCTCGCGATCCAAACCAGCGATGCCCATCGCTTGCGCTGAGCGGCCACTGCCGGCGAAGCCCCTGCCAACCACGGTTTCCGCCAGTGTGAACAGCGCCTGCGCCGTCGGCACGACGACGTCGGCGATGCGTGCGAGCTCGAGAAACGGCAGCAGGCCGTGGCCGAAGTCTTCCAGATAATAGCGGTGCTCCAGCGATCCCGGCGCCTTTATGCGGCTGTTTGCCTGGCCTGAAGCAATCGCACGTGCGAAATCCTCCGTCTCGGTGAGCGACGCGTCGACCGTACCGATGCGCTGCATTTCCTCGACGAGGTTCGGCAAAACGAGATCGAACGCCGCCGCGACCGCCCGCCGCTCGTCGTCGAGTGCTTTCATGACGCGCGCCACACCGGGCGTCATCGCCTCGACATAGAACGTGAAATCGCCGGCTTTCGCCTCGACCCAGGCAGCTGCAAGGACGGCCCCTGGAGGATGCAACACCATGTTCACGTTCGACAGACCGGTCTCGAGAACGTCGCGCGCGGGACGCGCGCAAGCATAGAGCCGTTGCGCAGCGTCGAGCGCCGCGGCCCCGCCAGGCAAGGCGGCGGCGCGTACCGCTTGAGCGCAGCCGGTGACGGTCACCCGCTGCGGCGCGTACTTGCGCGCAACGTAGGTCAGCGTCGAGAACTCCACGATGGGTGGCGCGGCCTTACCGCTGCCCTCGAATGCCGTTCGGAACTCGAGCGCGCCGCCGGTATGTCCCGGATTCAAGACTACAGGCACGTGGCGGGGCAGGTCACATCCGGCAAGCGAGCGTGCGACCGCTGCGTGAGAGAAAGTCGGCAGCGTGCAGATCACGACGTCGCTTCCCTCGAGCGCCTCTCTCAGGTTCGTCGTGATGATTTCCGGTCGCGCGAGGCCGGCGCCCAGCACGCCTTCGTATTCGACGCCGCCTGCGCGCTCGAACGGCGCGAGCGTTTCGGCCGAGCGGTTCCACAAACGCACTTCGTGACCTGCCTGCGTCAATTCGGCGACCGCGGCGGCACCACCCGCGCCCGCGCCGATAACCGTGACGCGCATGTCAGCGAATCACCAGCAGCCGATCGGTGTTCGCATAGTCGGACAGGAGCTCACAGCCTGTTTCAGTGACGAGCATCATGTCCTTGTTCTGCATGCCGTAGCCGTGTCCGGTCCGATAGCAGAGCGGCTCGACGCCGAGCACCATACCGGCTTCGAGCTGTGCGTCGCCGCTCTTGCCGATCTCCGGCGTACGCCCGATGTACGGGTCCTCGTGAAGGTGGAGGCCGATGCCATGTCCCACGAACGAGATCGGAGGCAGGTGCATCTCTGCCAGCTTGGCGAGAAACGCTTCATAGATCGCACGGCAGCTCGCCCCGGGTTTGATCATGTCCATCAGGAGATACTTGCATTCGACGAGGTTCTGCCAGATCGCCCCGGCGTGTTCCGGCGCCTGCTGGACGACGGCGGTGCGGCATACGCCCGCCTGGTAGCCGGAGATGACCGAGAAGATCTCGATGCGGCACACGTCCTTTGCCTCGAGCTTCCGCTCGGAGGGGCCCACGTTCGGAAGCTGACTTCGCTCCCCGGTCGCGACGATCATCAGTTTGAAGTGCTCGGCACCAAGCCGGTAGATGTTGCGCGTCAGATGCGCGGCGATGTCCATTTCGGAGTCGCCTTGCTTCACTGCCGCGATCGCATCGGTGATCGATTGATCCGCAATGCGCGAAAGCCGCCTGAGCAGCGCAATCTCGTCGCCGGTTTTGATCTGTCGCAGTCGCGCGAGAATCGCTTCGTCGCCGCTGAAGCTTGCACGGGGCATTGCCTGCTGGAGACGTGCGAAGTCGCCCGCAGGAAGATAATCCATCTCGATGCCGATCCGCGCTGCGTCGAGCCCGAGCGACTTCAGCTGATCCGCGAGCACATGAATCGCGCTGTCGGTGAACTCTGCCCATATACGGGTCGGCGTGTCGGGCTCGCGGCGCCGGATGGTCGTTGCTTCCATGTCGACACCGAGGAGCGCGGTCTTCCCCTCCGCAGTGACGGTTACCATCGCGTGCCGATGCCGGATGAGCGGCTGTGACGGCACCACGAAACCGGTGAGATACGCGAAGTTTTCGGGCGAGCACGAAATCATCGCGTCCAGGCCCGCCTGCTTCATTGCCGCGACCTGACGCTCGACGATCTCCTTACGCATTGCGCTCGCTCACTCTGTATTTCTCGACTTTCGCTTCGTCTACTTCGATGCCCATACCCGGTGCAGTCGGCACTTCGATCGCACCGTCGACGACCTTCATCGGCTCGCGTATGAGATCGTCTCGGTAATACGTGCCGCCGATGCGGCCCTGCTGATGCTCCGCCGGCGTCGAGATGGGAATGACGCACGAGAGCGTGACGGCCGGCGATGCGGCGGCAAATTGTACGTTCGCGAGATTGCCGACGCCGGTTTCGATCGAACCGTTCACGTTACAGAGGATGCCCGCGGCCCGGCACACGGCAGCGACCTCCATCGCGCGGTAGAGTCCGCCCGGTTTGGTCGTGTAGATCGATACGATGTCGATCGCGTGCTGTTCGGCGATCTGGATCGCGTCATGCGCGTTCCAGCCGGATTCGTCCGCCATCACCGGCGTATCGATCGCTCGCGCGACCTCTGCGATCCGTTCGATGCCCATGCACGGCTGCTCTGCGTACTTGAGACGGGACTTCTCCATTTCACGCAGGATCGTCACGGCTTCACCCGGTGTCTTGTAGCCTTCGTTCGCGTCCACGCAGATATCCACGTCGGGTCCCGCCGCGTTGCGCACGGCGCGTACCATGTCGATGTCGCGCCTGGGATCCACGCCGATCTTGACCTTGATCGTGCGAATGCCTTCGGCCGCGACCTGCGCCGCTTCTTTCTCGGCCTCTTCGACGGAAATCAGTCCGATCGAGTGCGTCACCGGAACGTGCGTGCGCGCCAGGCCCGCCGAGAAGCATGTGCACGGGCACATTGAGACGCTTCCCGGCCAGATCGTAGGCCGCGAACTCGACCGCCGCTTTAGCGTAGGGGTAGCCCTTGATGACCGCGTCCATGCGCGCGTGCAGTTCGACGATGTTGAGTGGGTCGAGGCCGATCACCGCCGGTGCGAGATAGCGCTGGATGACGAGATCGACGATCGACACCGACTCGCCGAAATAACGCCCGAACTCACCGCCCCAGTCCTTGAGCGCCGCCGCTTCACCCCAGCCGCTGCGACCGTCCTCGTCAACCATGCGCGTGAGGATGTAGCGGCCGATGGGCTCGGTGAGCCCGGTCCATCTGTGCTCGCGCCGTGTCGGCAACTGCACGATCATCGTGCTGACTGCGGTGATGCGGCTCAACGGGTGCTCCTGTGATGATTTGAAGCCGGCTGTCTATGATCGGTCCGTGCCGGTGCTGCGGTATGCGCTGCGTGCGTCGTATACCGCCGCGACGATGTCGATGTAGCCGGTGCAGCGACACAGATTGCCTGAAAGCACGTCCCGGATGCGCTCGCGGTCCGCATCAGGTTCCTGCGTGAGCAGCGCGTGCGCGGTCGTGAGCATGCCCGGTGTGCAGAAGCCGCATTGCAATGCGTGATGTCTGCGGAACGACGCCTGGAGTGGTGACAGGCCGTCGCGCGGCGTGAGTCCTTCGACGGTCGTGACCTTGGCGCCATCGACTTGCACCGCCAGCATGAGGCACGATCGCACCGCGTCACTGTCGACGATCACGGTGCACGCACCGCACACGCCGTGCTCACAGCCGACGTGCGTCCCGGTGCGGCCGAGGTTGTGCCGGAGACAGTCGGCGAGCGTGGTGCGCTCGGGTACATCGATCTCGACAGACTCTGCATTCAGCTCGAAACGAATTTTCACGTGCGAGTGGCCGCCTTTTCGATAGCGCGCTCCATCAGCGTGCCGACGAGAGCCTTACGGTATGCGGCGCTCGCGTGGAGATCGTCGGGCGCATCGACTGCTTCCGCTGCGGCGGCAGCAACGCGAGAGGCCGTGTCTGGGGTAGGCCGGTGGCCTTCGAACATGCGTTCGGCGCCGGTCAGGCGCTGCGCGTAGTAACACGCGCTGATAATACCGATATGCACGTTCCGTGCTCGTTCTTCCGCATCGAGGTCGTAGCAGAGCGCGACGCCTGCAAGCGCGAAATCGCCCGGACGCCGCGAGAATTCAACGAACGCCCAGCGGCGTGACGCGGGCCACGTGGGGAGACGCACGTCGAGGATCATCTCGTCATCGGCCAGTGCTGTCGTGAGCGGACCTACGAAAAAGTCCTTCGCAGCGACGTGACGCTCACCGCGGGGGCTCAGCAGTCGAAGCTCGGCTTCGCATGTGACGGCGATGCAGGGCATCTCTGCGGCAGGATCGGCGTGAGCGAGACTGCCACCGACCGTGCCCCGATTCCGCACCTGGTAATGCGCGACGTGGCGGATCGCTTCGACGAGGAGCGGATGTGCGACGGACAGCTCCGGTGAGTCCTCGATGTCGCGCCAGCGCGTCCTTGCGCCAAGCACGACAGCGGAGGCCTCGACCGAGATTCGCCGCAATGACTCGATCTTACGCAGATCGATGAGTGCCACGGGTTGAGCCAGGCGAAAAGCCATCGTCGGCAGGAGCGTCTGACCGCCTGCGAGAATCTTCGCTGCGCCTCCGTATGAGGCGAGCAGATCAACGACCTCTGCGGCCGTCGCCGGGGCGCGGTATTCGAACTGCGGAAGCTTCATGGAGTCCGGAGAATACCGGATATGAAACGGCGCTGCCTCTGCGCCGGCTGGGTTGAGATTCGATACAGGCCGATCGGTTTCCGCGTCCTCTGGTGTCGTCCTTGCGCCGTGTTGACGCAGGTCAACCTGATACGCCGGAGCATGGCAGTGCACCGTCAAGCCTCGCTTGAATCGGTCGTTGATTGAGCAAACAACGCCGGCAGCGCAGCACGCCGGATCTCTGAGTGATTGGCGGGGCTTCGGCCCCGCTTTTTCTTTGCTGCATCGGTTCGCTAAAACTTCGGTGCACTTACAGGTGCATGTCGGGCTTTTTTCCCGTTTTCGGAGCAGCGTTGATCCATGTTGGTTTTTTGTGAACAGGGAACTTGCGCGCCTGTGATCTGTGACACACTTCGACCGTCGCTTGAAATGCCTCTAGCGAGCGACAACCGGCCCCGTGTTTGCCCCCGTGAGCACGGGGCCATCTTTCGTTTCCCTCCGTTTGTTGATGGGCATCAGAGCACAGCGCAGGTGACGGCTGAGAGAATGAGTCCGTCTCAATGACACAAACCGCTCCTGAAAGCGGGTTGCACTTCAAGCAGGGCTCCGGCCCTGCTTTCATTTCTGGGAATACTTTTGGACAAGTTGACACTGAACCGCGCCAGCATGGCTGACGTGATCGAATATCTGAATAGCGGGCAGTACACGGATGTCGAGCTGCGAGCCGCACTGACGAATGCAATGCGTCGGATCGAACAACTCGAAAAGCAGGTTGCCGAGCTCGATGACACGCTGTTCTCGTTGTACCGCGGAACGAGGCGCTCCGGCTTTCCCTGTCTCGTCCGAGATGAACCGTCGGGCGAACCGGTTTGGAAGCCGGCGCCTGTTTGATGCCGTAACGCACTCGCGCATGGCAGGGCGCTCGCTACGTTTCGAAGCTGAGGCGCTGGCGCATCATCTCCGTCGACCTGCGATTCTCTGCCACGAGCGCGAGTCTCGTCAGGGCCGGTAGCCGAAAGACGGCGGGCCCGTGCCGATCGAAGGCGCCGCGACGTTCACGAATTCGCACAGGCATCGCCGCGTCTCCCGCGGGTCGATGATTTCGTCGAAGTTGAACGCCTCCGCCGTGCGGAACGGGGAACAGTAGCGCCGAAGCCGTGCTTCTATTTCGGCAAGCTTCGCTTTCGGGTCTGCTGCGCTCGCAAGCTCGGACCGGTAGGAGGCTTCGAGGCCGCCGGCGATGGGCATCGAGCCCCAGCTCGCCGACGGCCACGCGTAACGGAGAGCGTAGCGCGCGTTGTTCGCGTGCGCGCCTCCGCCGATGCCATAGCACTTGCGAACGATCACCGCGCACCACGGAATCGTCGAGCTCAGGATCGAAGCGATCGCCTCACCGGCGTGGCGTACCGTCGAACGCTGCTCCGCTTCGAGCCCCACCATGATGCCCGGCACGTCGACGAGATGGACGGCCGGCAGATGAAAGGTCTGTGCAAGATCGACGAAGCGTCGAATCTTGCGTGCGGCGTCTGCTGTCCATGCGCCCGCGTAGTGATACGGATCGCTCGCGAGAAGGGCGACCGGCCAGCCGTCGAGCCGAGCAAGACCGGTGATGACCGAGCGGCCCCATTTACGTCCGATCTCGAAAAAGCTTCCTTCGTCGACGATCGCGGAGACGATGTCCCGCATGCGGTAGACCTGGCGTTCGTCGCGCGGGATGGCCTCGAGCAGCCACGCGACGCTGCGCTTCGGGTCGTCTGTGGATGGAGTGCGAGGTGGAAGCTCGTAAACCGATCGCGGCAGGTACGAGAAAACGTCGTGCGCGTGCGAAGGCGTCCGCTTCCGATTCGGCCTCGTCGTCTACGGTACCATTGTGCGCGTGAATGTCGCTACCACCGAGCTCGTTCTTGTCATAGTTACGGCCCAGCCGATTCACTACAGGCGGACCGGCGACGAAGATCTGTGACGTCTCCTTCACCATGACGGAGTAGTGCGAGGTCGCGGCTTTCGCCGCGCCCCAGCCCGCGGTCGAGCCGAGCGCGAGACCGACGCACGGTACGAGACTCAGGTTCTCGATTACGGTTGCGAAGCCGTAGAGCGCGGGACATTTCGCGTGACCTTCGGCTTCGATGCTGCTTACGGAGCCGCCGCCGCCCGTGCCGTCGACGAGTCGCACGATGGGCATACGCAGATCGCGCGCCATCATTTCAGCGCGCACGTGCTTGTCCCGCAACTGCCCGTGAGCAGAGCCCCCGCGGACCGTGAAGTCGTCACTCGTCACGACGACCGGACGGCCGTCGATAGTGCCATGTCCCATGACGAGGTGAGCGGGCATGAAGCTGCTGATATCGCCGTCGCGGTCGTAATCCGCCGTGCCTGCAATGCTGCCGACTTCACGGAACGAGCCCGGGTCGAGCAGGGCGTCGATGCGTTCGCGGGCGGTGAGCTTGCCTGCAGCCTTGTGCCGTTTCACGCGCTCGGCGCCGCCGTGCTGGTGGGCGAGCGCCTGCCGGCGCCGCAGCTCGTCGATTTCGGGTTCCCAGGTCATTCACGTACCTCGTGGTCGCTGGCGTGGCTGCTTCATTCGGGTTGGATGCCGGCAGCCTTGATGACTTTCGCCCACTTCGCGAGCTCGACCTTCACCAGAGCGCCCAGCTCGGCGGGCGTGCTCGTGGAGGCCTCGATGCCCTGGTTGTCCATCAGCGCTTTTGTTTCCGGCTGGTTCATGGCCTGAACCGTGAGCCCGTTCAGGCGCCCGATGATCGCAGTCGGCGTCCCCGCGGGTGCGAAGAGCGCGTTCCAGGCTGTCACTTCATAACCCGGCAGCCCCGACTCCGCGAAGGTGGGCACGTCCGGCAGCGCCGGTGAGCGACTCGCGCCTGTTACGCCTAATGCGACGAGTTTCCCGTTCTTGACGAGCGGTACGAACGCGGGGCTGCCGAAGTGGAGCGCGATCTGGCCACCGAGAAGATCGGGCATGACCTGGCCGGAGCCCTTGTACGGAACGTGCGCGAGCTTCACTCCAGCCATGTAATTGAAGAGCTCGCCCGCCATGTGCGTTCCGCTGCCGATGCCCACCGATGCGTAGTCGATCTGACCAGGCCTCTGCTTCGCGAGCGCGATGAGCTGCTTCACCGAACGCGCAGGCAGCGACGGATGCGCAACCGCGAAAAACATGTAAGAGGACATCTTCGAGATCGGCGCGAAGTCATGGACCGGATCGTACGGCACCTTCTTTTGAAGGTTCGGATTGATCGTAAGGCTGCTCTGGACTGCCAGCAATGTATAGCCGTCCGCCGGCGCCTTGGCGGCAAGCTCGATGCCGATACCACCTCCGGCACCGGGCCGGTTCTCCACGATGACCTGCTGGCCCAGGCTGCCGCTCATGTATTGCGCGACGGTTCTGGCGACGAGATCGATGGCGCCGCCGGGTACGAACGGGTTGATGATGCGAACGGGTTTGGTCGGATAGGACTGCGCGTTAGCGCAGGCGCTCATTGCGGCAAGCAGGGCGCCGCCAAGCCACGCCATCGTGAACGACAGGGGAGGGTGCAAGATCACTCGCCCTTGAATTGCGGTTTGCGCTTCTCGCGCCACGAGCGATGACTCTCTTTCTTGTCCTCCGTGCCTTCGAGCGCCATGAAGCGATAGAGGTCGAGCAGGGCGGCATCCGTGAGATGAGGCATGTTGAGGCCCTGGTTGAGCGATTCGCGCGTCAGCCGCACGGCGAGCGGCGGATGGCCGCTGATGTACGCCGCCACCGCGAGCGCTTTCGTCATGAGCTCGGCGTGCGGTACGACCCATTGCGCGAGACCGATGCGGTACGCTTCTTCGGCCTTCAGAGGAAAACCCATACCGAGGCGCATGGCCTGGCCCTTGCCGACCCAACGCGCGAGGCGCACCAGCGCGCCTTGCGCCGGCAGGATGCCGAGCTGGACCTGCGGCAGGCGCCACTCGGCTCGTTCCGAGGCGACGATGAGATCGCACGAATAGCTCACGATGCACCCGATGCCGATCGCGTAGCCGTTCACCGCGGCGATCAGCGGCTTGGGAAAGTCGTCCATGACGCGAAAGGCGTGATGGCGCCGCTTCGGAAGGTTGTAGATGAATTCGGACGTTGCGCTCAGCGTGTGGATATCCGGCTTCTTCAGGTCGGCGCCCGCCGAGAACGCTTTGCCTGCTTCGTCGCCGGTCACGATCACGCATCGGATGTCGCGGTCCGCCTCGGCTTCCTCGAGCCGCAGGCGCAGCCCTTCGTAGAATTCTTCGTGCCAGGCGTTACGCACCTCGGGGCGGCTGAACGTCAGAATGCCGACGTCGTCGCGCTTTTCATATAGCAGGGGCATGCGTGCTCCAGTAAGAACTCAAGTGATATGTCCTGTGCGCGACGGGTCCACACCTCACCCGTTCCGCACGACAAGTGCGTCGACCACGCGCGCGCCGGCGCCGCGCTCCAGCACGACGACGGGATTGAGGTCGATCTCTGCCACGTCGCCGCTGAAGTCGTGTGCGAACCAGGAGAGCCGGACGATCAGGTCGACGAGCGCGTCCGCATCACGCGGAGCCATACCCGCGTACGCCTTCCAGCAGCCGGGCGCTGCGCAGCTCGTTCAGCATGTCACCCGCGTGCGCGGCGCTTACGGGCGCGGCGCGGTAGGCCACGTCCTTCAGCACCTCCACGTAAATGCCGCCGAGACCGACCATGACGACGGGCCCGAAGATCGGATCGCGCACCGCACCGACGATCAGCTCCACGCCTTTCGGCGCCATCTCCTGCACCAGCACGCCATTCAATCTCGCTTCGGGTGCGTAGCTGCGCGCGGCAGCCAGCACGTCGTCGAACGCGGCGCGCACCGCGTCGTCACCCGACACATTCAGGCGGATTGCGCCGGCTTCCGTCTTGTGCGCAATGTCCGGTGAATCGATCTTCATTGCGACCGGACCGCCGATTTCGCGTGCGTGTTCGACTGCTTCGGTCGCGTTCGAACCCAGCCGCTCTCGCGTGACCGGCAGGCCGTAGGTTGCGAGCACCGCCTTTGCCTCACGCTCCGTGAGCCGCTGACCGGCCTGTCGTAGCAGCGCGGCGGCCCGCTCGCGGTCCACGCCCGGAGGACGTTCCGATACGGTAGCGCCGGATCGATGTGCAGCGACATACGCGCCGAAATCGTGAGCCGCGCGAAATGCGCGCATGCACGGCGTTGCGTTGCGATACACCGTGATGCCAGCGCTCACGAGATCCTTGCGTGTGAATGACGTGTCGTCGGAGCAGCCGCCGACCCACAGCATGGCAGCCGCTTTTCCACAGCCCTCCACGAAGTCCGCGCCGCGCTGAAGATCGTTCTTCGAAACGCTCGCATAGATCGGCACGACCACATCTATGTTCCCGTCGCCTGCAATCATATTGAGTGCCTGGCGGTACAGCGCCTGCTCACCGGTTGCAAGCGACGTCATGTCCGTGGGGTTGGACACTTTGCCGTAGCCGGGAAGCAGGGCGGCGAGTGCGTCCTGTGTCTGCTGCGAGTATTCGGGCCATGTGAGTCCGCATCCGGCTGCAGCGTCGGCGAGCTGCACGAGTGTGCCCCCGGTCGGAGATGCCGCTGCCACGCGGCGTCCTTGCGGCCACTGGCGCCGCCGCAGAAACACGGCGGTCTCGTACAGCTCGTCGCATTCGTGCACACGGATCACACCGAACTGACGGAACACGGCATCGGCGATCGCGTCGTCGCCCGCGATTGCGCCGGTGTGCGAGGCGGCCGCGCGACTGCCGGCTTCGGTGCGTCCCAATTTGAGCAGCACAATGGGCTTCTCGAGCTCGGCTGCCTCCCGTGCGAGCGCTTTGAATTTCTCTCCATCCTTGATGCCCTCGATCGCCATCAGCAGGATGTTCGTCGCGTCCGAGTGCAACATGAAGCGCGCAAAGTCCAGGGTATCGAGGTCGGCTTCGTTGCCGCAGCTTGCCTCGTAGCTCACGCCCAGTCCGATCTCCTGCGCGCGCCACATGACGCTGATTTGACCCAGCCCGCCGCTGTGACTGACGACACCGACGTTGCCGGGCGCCGCGCGCGGTCCCTTGATCGCCATGGTCGAGGCCATCGCGAACGCGTCGACGAAGTTGATGAGGCCGTTGCAGTTCGGCCCCATGATGCGCATCCCGGACTCGCGAGCGAACGCGACGAGACGTGCCTGCCGCTCGCGTCCTTCGGCTGTTCCCGTTTCAGCAAATCCGGCGGTGTAGACCGTCGCGAACGGCACACCGATTTCCGCGCACTCGGCGAGGACGTCGAATACACGCTGCACCGAAATCGTGATGCCGACGTGGTCAGGCGCTTCCGGCAGGTCGCGAATACCGGGATAGCAGCGAAGGCCCTTGAGCTCCTTCAACCGTGGATTGACGGGATAGATTCTTCCGGTGAACCCGAAATTCGACATCTGCTGGAAAACGCGGCCGCCGAACGACGTCGGATGATCGGTGGCACCCACCAGCGCGACCGAACGCGGCGCGAACAAGCGGGTGAGATCCGTGCGAGGCGGGTCAGTTGTGGGACTGTTCATGGGCCAGTCAGCTTTCGAGGCCGCTTGCAGTGCCGATCATGGTCATCACGCCGTCCTGGTTCTCACACCAGACTTCGACGCTCACGCGGGTGCGATCGCCGTCGGATTCGCGGCTTTTCACCCGACCACGCACCGTGAGCGTGTCTCCCACGATCACCGGCTTGGTAAAGGAAAGCGACACGCGGCCGCCTTTCACGTAACCCTCCCCGAGGAACTGCATCATGAGCTCGGAGACATAGGCCGCCGACATCATCGCCTGTGCGAGCGGCGCCCTGAAGCCTTTCTTGCGTGCCCACGCCTCATCGGTGTGGATGGAATTCGGGCGCACGCCGGAGAAACAATCGATCTGCCGCTGCTGAATGGTCTTCCTGAGCGGCGGCACCTCCTCCCCGATCTCGAGCGCTCTAGCGGCTTGCTGTTTCACGGTGGACTCCTGATTCGGGAAAGATCATCTGAGTGAACTGGCCGCGCGTGTAGACGGTCCCCGTTTCCTCGTCACGCGTTTCGAACTGCGTCACCAGATAGTGGCGGCCACGTCGTTCGTACTTGTCTATGACCTTTCCGTACGAACGCACCCGGATGCCGGCGCGAATCGGCTCGAGAAATTCGAATTGGACCTTCGCGTGCAGTCCGGCGGGGACGATGTACTTGCTGTGGCGCAGAAAGAGCGCCTGATTGCCCAACAGCGTCGGATGCGCGATCGGTCCGCCGAACGGCGAGTCTTCGAAGTACCACGGATTGTGATCGTCGACGGCGTAGGCGAACGTCTCTATATCTTCGGGCTTGATCAGGAAATCGTCGGACTTGAATTCTTCTCCGACGGTCACCGCCTCGTATGAAATCGTCTTGAACTGCACCGGCATCCGGGTACCTCCTCTGTTGTGTCTCAAACGCAGGTCAGCGGCTTCACGAGGTCTCGCGCGATGTCTGGCGAGCGTTCGAGCTCCCAGACGGTTTTCACCACCGCGTCACACTGCGCTTGTGAAAGCCTGCTTCCGGCCATGCTGCGAAACTTCCGCTCGACGTCACCGTCACTCATCGGGCTCTTCGCGTGACCACGCGGATAGGTGAGCTCCTTCACATGAGTATCACCAGACGCCGTTCGAATCGTGACTCTCCCGGGCGCACCCTCGGGATAGCGAGCCGACAGCGCCTTGTCCTCGCGCACCTTGACTTTTTGCATGAGCGCCGCGATCTGCGGGTCACGCAGCCGCGTGTCCGCGAAGGATTCGCCGGTGATCTCGCCGTCGAGCAGGGCGACGGAAACGCAATAGGGCAGGCTGTGGTCTGCGGTTTCGTGGGTGGTGGGAGCCCAGCGCGACGCGTCCGCGCCCATCATCATCACGCCGGCTGCATACGTATCGATCTCGATCGCCTCGATGCGCTCGGGATCGACGCGCTCACGCAGCTCGAGCGCAGCCCAGACGGACGTCTGACCGTGGTAACAAACCGGCAAACCTTTGATATGGGTCGCCCCGATCATGTGGTGACCCTCGGGCAGCACCCACTCGAACTGGCCGCCGGTCGCCTGCCATAAACCGCCATCGCCCTCGAACACCGCCGTGGGGCCGGTAAAGCCTTCTTTCGCCAGCATCGCTGCGAACACCGCGTTGCGCGACGCGTTGGGCCCGGCGCAACCTTTCCACGTCGACAGGTCGCCGCGGCGGCTTTGCGCGAGCGCCATGTTCGGGGCGAGCGCAAGCGACAGCGCGTGTCCCGTCTGCCCGGGCGTGAGATCCATGAGCTTCGCAATGCCGAGCACGCAGCCCATGATGCTGTAGACCGGCTGATCCCACCCACGGCTGTTGAGATCGACCGAGTCACAGAAGCTGCGGTACACGTCATAGGCCAGCACGACGGCGTTGATGAGCGACTTGCCGTCCGCACGAAGCGTCTCGGCGACCGCGATCAAGCCGGAGTTCATGTCGCTCGGATGGCCGCGGCTCTTGCCGAGGTACGTGTCGCTGATGTCCAGGAGCCTCGTCATCACGCCGTTCGCGAAAGCCGCCGCGTCCGGCGTCGTGCGGGTCGCGCTGCCCCACACCGTGGCCTCATCATCGCCGCGTACGCGCGCGGCGATCGCGCGGGACATCCTGCTCACGGGCTCGTCGAAGGCGCCAAGGGCGCAGGCGAACGTGTCGAGGAGCCGCCGCTTGCATTCGTGTACCGTCTCCGCCGGCAACGTGTCGTAGCGGGCGCGCTCGGCATAGGTGACAAGGCGTTGCGTTGTAGCGTCCCGTTGTAGGCCTTCGTTCACGTCGCGTCCTCCAGTCCGATGAATCAAAAATTTCGTGCCACGAGAAACCGTTCGTGCTGAGCCCACTAAGGCCCGCCCTCGCGGGCCAGGACGAAGTGAGTGAACAGCAGCGGTTTCGCCGGTGCGTACAAACGCCGTCATCCTGGACCGCGCCGCCCGCACAGAGTGATCCAGGATCCAGGACCAGCGTAGCGCGATCCGGGGGTCTCGAAGCACGGCCAACCCTGGCCATTCGCCCTTCGAGACGGCCTTTGCCGACCTCCTCGGGGCGACACATGATACGACGCGTTGATCGTTGCCGCCGGTGTGCGAGGCCGCCGAACAGAAAGCAGTTGCCTTGGGATCGCATCTGCACATAATGCTGCAAGAGTCATCTCTACAGGTGCGAGCGCTCCTATGTTTCGTAAGCGACAGCCAGTCACGCAGGATCGAGTCACCGTCACGGTCGACGGCATCGAGATCGAAGCCGAGGTCGGCGAGCCCGCAGCGGCCGTCCTTCTTCGCAGCGAGTCCCTGCGCGCAGGCACTCATCCTGTCAGCGGACGACCGCGTGCGCCCTATTGCATGATGGGTGTCTGTTTCGATTGCGTCGCGATCGTCGACGGTGTCGCGTCCACGCAGACATGCCTGACGCCGGTTCGCGACGGCATGCAGATCTCGCGTCAGCACGGTCCGCGCGTTCTTCGCGATGCCGCATAACTTCGACCTCATCATTCTCGGCGCGGGTCCCGCCGGCATGTCGGCCGCCCGCCGCGCGTGTGCGCTGGGGCTCGATGTCGCGGTCGTGGACGAGCAGCCGGCGCCGGGCGGACAGGTGTGGCGCAACGTGGAGCACGCGACCGCACGCCGGTCGGCAGAAGCCTTCGGTTCCGATTACGAGTCGGGCGCTGCACTCGCACGGGCGTTTCGTGCTTGTGGCGCGACGTATCTCCCCGGTACCCAGGTGTGGGAGATCGAGCCCGGGTTTCGCGTATACACGCGTAACGCAGACCGCCTGGACATCCTGTTCAGCCGAACGCTCCTGATCGCGACCGGCGCAGTGGAACGCGCGGTCCCGTTTCCCGGCTGGACGCTACCCGGCGTGATGACGGTCGGCGCGGCACAGATTCTGATGAAAAGCGCCGATGACATTCCCGATCGCCCGGTGTGGATCGCGGGGAGTGGGCCGCTGCCGCTGCTCTATGCGCAGCAACTCCTCGAATCAGGCGGAGCGATCGCGGGCATACTGGATACAGCGCCGCGAACGAACCGATACGAAGCCTTGCCGCACGCGATGAAGGCGCTTGCCTGCTGGGACGAGTTGCTCGAAGGCGCGCGCTGGGTAAGGCGCCTGCGCCGTTCGGCGATCCCGATGATTCGCGGCGTCACCGAGATTGAAGCGTTCGGCGAATCGAAAGTGGAAGGAATCCGCTATCGCACTGATGCTGGAAACGAAAGCACCGTTCCGGCTACGCTCCTGCTGGTGCACGAAGGCGTCGTGCCCGACATTCACATGACGCTCGCGCTGGGCTGCCGCCATGAGTGGAACGACGCACAGCAGTGCTTCGTGCCGACTTTGAACGAGTGGGGCGAGACCTCGGAACGAGGCGCGTACGTGGCCGGCGACGGCAGCGGCATCGGCGGCGTGCGCGCGGCCTGTGCCGCCGGCGAAATCGCCGCTCTCGCCATTGCGCGCGCGCTCGGCCGGCTGACCGAGGCTGACACGCAGCAGGGTGCATGCGAGCCGCGTCGCCTCCGTACCCGCGCGCTCGCCTTACGGCCGTTTCTCGAGGCGCTCTATCGACCGCGTCCGCAACTCGCGCAGCCGGCGGACGACACGATCGTATGCCGTTGCGAGCACGTCACGGCAGGCGCGATACGCGCTGCGGTGCGCGGCGCAGCCGGGGAGCCGAACCAGGTCAAAGCGGCGACCCGGTGCGGTATGGGGCCGTGCATGGGCCGACTGTGCGGCCTGACTGTCGCGCACCTCATCGCCGGCACGAGCGGACGCTCGGTCGCCGAAACGGGCTTGTATCGCGTGCGTCCCCCGCTGCGTCCGATCACGCTCGCGCAGCTCGCTTCGCTCGAAGGCAAGGAGATCGCGGCGTGACGAGCCACGAATACGACGCGATCGTCATCGGCGGCGGCTTGCACGGGCTCTCGGCGGCATTGCATCTTGCGCGCGCCGGCCGCAAAGTTGTCGTGCTCGAGCGTGCCTGGGTAGGCCGCCACGCCTCGGGCGCATCTGCGGCCGGTGTGCGGACGCTCGGACGCGCGCCCGAGGAGCTCGCGCTCTCGCTCGAAGCGATGCACATGTGGCATCGCATCGCCGATCTCGTGGGCGATGATTGCGGCTTCCATTCGCACGGCCAGGTGCGCGTCGCCGAGAGCGAAGCCGACGTGGAGAAGCTCGAAAAGCGCGTCGCGCTCATTCACGGCCTCGGGTATCAGCACGAAGAGCTGGTCGACCGCATCGAGTTGCGACGGCTGGTTCCGGCGCTTTCGCCCCATTGCATCGCTGCGATTCTCGTGCGGGACAATGGCGCGGCCGATCCGCATCGTACGCTGATTGCGTTTCGTCGCGCTGCCGAGGATGCGGGTGCGTTGATACGGGAAGGACAGGGCGCCGAAGCGATCGAGCGGGCCGGGACCCGCTGGACTGTGCATGCCGGTGCGGAACGGTATACGGCGCCCTTCGTAGTGAATGCCGCAGGTGCGTGGGCCGGTCGCATTGCAGCGATGGTCGGCGACGACATCCCGATCGGAACGAAAGCCTCGATGATGATCGTCACCGAACGCGTTGCGCACTTCATCGATCCCGTGCTCGGCGCCGCCGGCAGGCCGTTTTCGTTCAAGCAGACCGACAGAGGCACGCTCCTCATCGGGGGCGGTCGGCAGGGCATCCCGGATCTGGATCTCGAGACTGCCACCGTAAGACTGGTCGAGCTCGCCAGCGCGGCGCGCACGGCGTGCGAGCTGTTTCCGACGATCGGCGAGATTCGCGTCGCGCGCGTGTGGGCAGGCCTCGAAGCCGCAACCTCGGATCAGGTTCCGGTGATCGGCCCGTCGCCGAACGCGCCGGGCGTGATTCATGTCTTCGGCTTTACCGGCCACGGCTTCCAGCTCGTGCCCGTGACCGGGGCGGTCGTGACGGATCTCGTCACGCGCGGGCGCACGGACCGTCCGATCGGCGCGCTCACGGCCGAGCGGCTGATGGCGCAAAGCGTCGCAGCATGAAGGCCACGCGAGGAGTGCAGAGCCAGATATGATCCGTGTCGGCGTTGACGTCGGGGGCACGTTTACGGATTTCGTGCTGCTCGACACTGACAGCGGCACGCTGTCGCACTTCAAGGTCGCTTCCACGCCTGACGATCCTTCGATCGGCATCGCGGACGGCGTGCGTGAAATGCTCGCGCGCTTCGAAGTCGCGGCGCGCGAAATCGAGTTCCTCGGTCACGGCACCACAGTGGCAACGAACATGCTCATCGAACGCCGCGGCGTGCCGACGGGCCTCCTTACGACGAAAGGTTTTCGCGACGTGCTGGCGGTGGGACGCCAGACGCGTCCGTCGCTTTACGACTACCGAGCGCGAAAACCCGCACCGCTCGTCGAGCGTTACCGGCGTCTCGAGGTGAACGAGCGAGTCGATTCGTCAGGCGCAGTCCTGAAGCCGCTCGACGAGAACGCCGTCGCGGAGGTCGTGCGTGCGCTCGTTGCGACGGGCGTCGCCTCGATCGCGGTGTCGTTCATTCATGCCTACCGCAACCCCGCGCACGAGCGGGTTACGCGCGGCGTGATCGAGCGCGTCGCACCGCAGGTGTACGTCAGCATCTCGTCCGACGTGCTGCCCGAGTTCCGCGAGTTCGAGCGCACGTCGACCACCGTGCTGAATGCGTACGTCGGCCCGAAAATGCGCGGCTATCTGAGCCGGCTCTGCTCCCGCATCGCCGACGTGGGCATTACGGTCGAGCCGCTCACGTTCCATTCGAACGGCGGGCTGCTGCCGGTGAAAACGGTCGAGCAACTGCCGGTGCTGACGTGCCTCTCGGGCCCGGCGGCCGGTGTCGTGGGCTCGTGCGCGATCGGTGCCGAGGCCGGTATTTCCGAAATCATTACGTTCGATGTCGGCGGCACGAGCACCGACGTTTCGCTCATCACGAATGGACGGCCGCGCTACACGTCGAATCGCCAGGTCGCAGGATTTCCGCTGAAGATTCCGATGCTCGACATTCACGTCATCGGAGCGGGCGGCGGCAGTATCGCCGTCGTGGACGACACCGGTGCACTCAAGGTCGGACCGCGCAGCGCCGGCGCGGTGCCGGGACCGATCGCGTACGGCAAAGGCGGCACGGAAGTCACGCTGACCGACGCCAACATCGTTCTCGGACGCTTGAATCCCACCGGCCTGCTCGATGGACGCATGAAAGTCGATCGCGCCCGTGCGGCGGCTGCCATCGAAGAGAAAATCGCGCGGCCGCTGGGCATTTCACTCGAAGCGGCGGCGCATGGCATCCTGCGCATCGCGACGGCCAACATGAGCCGCGCCATCCGTTCCGTTTCGACCGAGCACGGTCACGATCCCGCCGATTTCGTGCTCTTCGCGTTCGGCGGCGCAGGTCCGCTGCATGCCGCGGATGTGGCTGCCGAATGCGGCATCCGGCGCATTCTCGTGCCGCAGGAACCGGGGACGCTGTGCGCGCGCGGCATACTGCTTTCGGACGTGAGCCGCGATTTCGTGCAGACGCACCTCGCGGGCGTGTCGGCAGACACCTGGCCGCACGTCGCGGCGCTCATCGCGGGCATGGTGCGCGAAGGCGACGCGTGGCTCGAAGCGGAACACGTGCAGCGCGAACGTCGTGCCTTTCGCATCGCGATCGATGCGCGCTACCACGGTCAGAGTCACGACATCCGCGTGCACATGGACACGGTGACTGCGGACGATCTGGAGCCGTTCGTCGAAGCGTTCCATCGCACACACGAGGCGGAGTACGGCCACGATATCCGGGAGTTGCCGATCGAGATCGTGAACTGCAGAGTGCAGGCTGTCGGTGTGGTGCCCAAAGGCGTGACGAGGCCGGTTGCGGCGGGCAGCAGCACCGCAAGCGAACGCGTGAGCGCACGGCCCGTGTACTTCGGCGAACAGCACGGCTGGCTCGAGACCGGCATCTACCGTCACTCTGCGCTCGCGCCCGGCGTCCCGCTCGAAGGTCCCGCCGTCGTCGAGGAAATGAGCGCGACGAGTGTCGTGTTGCCAGGCCAGCACGCCAGTGTGGACCGCGCCGGCAATATCATCATCGAAAGCTGAGGATCCACCATGGACCGTGAACCTGCACACGACGCGGCGACCCGCACCATCGATCCGATCGCGATGGAGGTGTTCACGAACCGCCTCCTTTCCATCACCGAAATGATGGCGATCACCATGATGCGTGCCTCGTTCTCGCCACAGATCAAGGAGCGGCGGGATTTCTCGGTCGGGCTGTTCGATCGCCGCGGCCGAGTGATCGCGCAAGGCACCCACATTCCGGTGCACCTGGGTTCGCTGCTCGGCGCGGTCGATTCGATACTCGATCGCTACCCGCTCGCGCGAATACGCGAAGGCGACGTTTTCGTGTGCAACGATCCGTACGCCGCCGGCGGCACGCACCTCCCCGATATTTCGATCGTGACGCCGATCTATCTCGACGGCACGCTGCTGGGATTCGCGGCGAATATCGGGCACCACTCCGACGTGGGCGGCTCGGTACCCGGCTCCAATTCGGCGAAAGCGCGCACGATATATGAAGAGGGCTTGCGCATTCCGATCATCCGCATCGCGCGCGAGCACGAAATCGACGAGGATCTGCTCGATCTGATTGCGCTCAATTCGCGCCTGGCCGAGGAGCGCAAGCTCGACCTGCGCGTGCAGATCTCGACCAACGAGAAAGGCATCACCGCAGCGCAGGAGCTCATCCGGCGCATGGGCGTAGCGGCATTCGAACAGGCCATCGACGATGTGCTCGCCTACACATTGCGCCGGGCCCGCCGCCGCATTGCGCAGTTGGCCCCTGGCCGCCACACGTTCACCACGTATCTCGACGACGATGGCAGCGGAGAAGGCGACCGCGTACCGATTACCGCAACCGTGTTTGCCGAGGGCGAGAAGCTCGTGATCGATCTCGCCGGAACCGGCGCCGAATCGCGCGGCGCGCTGAACGTCGCCGAGAATGCCTTGCGCGCAACCGTCTATTACTGCGTGAAGTCGCTGCTCGACCACGACCTGATGGCGAACGCCGGCATGGCCGAAGCGATCGAGATACGCGCGCCTGAAAGGACGATCGTCAATCCACGGCCGCCGGCCGCATGCGGCGCGCGCACGATCACGTGCCAGCGCCTCGCGGGCGCGATCTTCGGTGCCTTCCGGGGATTGCTGCCGCACGAAGCGCTCATCGCGTCGAGCAACGACACGCTGCCGTCGATTTCCTTTTCGGGGCGCACAGCGTCGACCGATCGCATGTTCCTGTGCGGCGAGACGCTCGGCGGGGGAGGTGGCGCGCTGTGGGACGCCGACGGCATGGATGGCGCGCACGTGCACGTGACGAACACGCTCAACATGCCGACCGAGGCGCTGGAAAATGAATTTCCGCTGCTCGTCGAAGAGTACGGGCTCGCCACGGATTCCGCCGGCGCGGGACGGCACCGGGGAGGACTCGGCATCGTGCGCGAAGTACGTGCCTTGCGCGAAGGCACGATCGTGTCAGCGCGTTCGGACAGTCACAAGCAGGGTGCGATGGGTGCCGCAGGCGGTGGTGAAGGCGGGCGCGGCCGCATGCTGCGCAACGCCGGGACGCCCAACGAAGAAGCGCTGCCGTCGAAAGTCGTGCACATGGTGCTCGCGGCCGGAGAGACGTTCCGCATTGAAACGCCGGGCGGCGCGGGGCTCGGCGCAGCCGGCGAGCGGCCGCTCGATGCGCTCGCGGCGGACCTGCGCGACGGAATCCTGAGCGTCGCAGCGGCGGAGCGCACCTACGGCGTGGAGCGCACACGGCTTGCGCTCGCTCGCGGGGCAACACTCTCGCAGGCCGAGAGCCGGGAACGATGAGACACGCTGCTGCATTGGCGGTGTCGGCCCTGGCGTTCGCCACGAGCGTGACGGCCGTGGCCGCCGACACGTATCCGTCGAAACTCGTGCGGATCATCGTGCCGTTCGCGGCGGGCGGCTCGACCGATCTCTTCGGTCGCGCCATCGCTCAGAGTCTCAACGAAGCGTGGCGCCAGCCCGTGATCGTCGAGAATCGGGCCGGCGGCGGTGCCATCCCCGGATCCGACTACGTCGCCAGGCAGCGCCCCGATGGCTACACGCTCCTCGTCGGCACCGTCACGACGCACGCGGTGGCCGCGAGTCTCTATCCCAGGTTGCCGTACGACATCCAGCACGATTTCGCGCCCATCACCGAGCTTGCATTCATTCCGCAACTTCTGTCGGTGCACCCGTCGCTGCCCGCAAGATCCGTGAAAGAACTGGTCGCGCTCGCGCGCGAGCGGCCCGGTGAGATCAACTATGCGGGAGGCGGCTTCGGGGCGACACCGCACATGACGATGGAGCTTTTCCAGCAGGTCGCCAATGTGAAGATGACTCATATCCAGTATCGCGGCTCGGGACCCGCGATGATCGGCCTGCTGAGCGGCGAAGCGTCGGCGATGTTCGACGTCGCGATGACGACGCTGCCGCACATGCAGACCGGGAAACTGCGCACACTGGGTGTCACGACTCTGCAGCGCGCACCGGTCGTGCCTCGGGTACCGACGATCGCCGAGTCGGGTTATCCCGGTTTCGAGTCGCTCGTGTGGTTCGGCCTCTTCGCGCCCGCCGGCACGCCGCCCGATATCGTGAAGACGGTCTACGAGACGGTTGCGACGGCGCTCAGGACGCCGCAGATGCGCGAAGCGCTAGCGAGTCAGGGCTTCCAGATCGTCGCGAGCACGCCGGCGGAGTTCGGCCAGCGCGTCGCCTCCGAGATCGCGAAATGGAGCAAGGTGATCAAACAGGCGGGGTTGAAAGCCGAGTACCGACGCGACACTGCCCTATGTATAGCGCGACAGATCCGGCGCACGCCGATGCCAGTCGGTGACACGCTGGTAGGCGTCGGCGGCGCGTAAGAGCAACGGTTCCGCGAACGGCCGGCCCATGAGCTGAAACGCGACCGGGAGACCATTCGACGAGAACCCCGCTGGTACGCTCACGGAGGGGATGCCGAGAAAGTTGGCGGGGCGGTTGTTCCGCGATATTCCCTGGACGCGCGGAATGTCGCTGGGCGAACGCGGCGTGGCTTCGGCGATCGTCGGCACCGGTTTCGCGTAGACCGGAGCGTGCAGAAGATCGGCGCGGCCGAAGACCGCATCGACGAACTCGCGTATCAATCTCGGGCGTGCCATCTGCGCTTCGAGGTAGCTCGGCGCCGATACGACCAATCCCGGCTCGATGGCTGCCCGCCAGATCGAGTAGTCCTGCGGCCGCTCCCGCAGCCACCGGGCGTGCACGGCCGCGACCTCGGGTTGAGAGATCACGTTGGACAGATCGAGCAGGCGCTGCGGGTCGGGCACGTCGAGCTCGATCAGGCGCGCGCCAAGGGACTCGAGCACGCCGAGGCTCTCCTGCATGCGGGCGCGGACGTCAGCACTCGAATGATCGTAGTAATAGTTGGTGGGTACGGCGATCCGAAGACCTTTCACATTGCCGGCAAGTTCTTTCTCATAGTCCGGCACGCGTTCGTTGCTGCAGGTGGCATCGTTTGCATCCGCGCCCGCGATCACGCGCATGAGGCGCGCGCAATCGCGCACCGTGCGCGCGAGCGGCCCCACGGTATCCAGCGACCACGAGCGCGGCAGCACACCGAAGCGACTGACACGGCCGTACGTGGGTTTCAATCCGACGACGCCGTTGAACGCGGCTGGATGGCGTATCGATCCGCCGGTGTCCGACCCGAGCGCGCCATAGCACAGGCGGGCCGCTACGGCGACGCCCGAGCCGCTCGACGAGCCGCCGCTCACGTGCTGCACGTTCCAGGCATTGCGGCAGTCCCCGAAGTGCTCGTTATGTCCCGTCGGATTGCCGGCGAACTCCGACATGTTGAGCGTGCCCAGCCAGATCGCACCGGCGGCCTGCATCCGATCGACCACGGTCGCGGTCACCCGGGGCCGATAGTCGCGCAGGATCTTCGCTCCACCGGTCGAGATCTGTCCCTTGCGATAGAAGAGGTCCTTGTGAGCGAGCGGCACGCCATGCAGGAGACCCGGCTTTGCACCGCGCGCCAGCGCGCGATCCGCTCTGCGTGCTGCTTTCAATGCAGCATCCGCCTCGATCGAGATGAAGCAGTTGAGGTGAGGCTGCAGGTGCTGTGCACGGTCGAGACATGCGCGTGTCGCCTCGAGCGAGGAGATCTTCCGTTTGCGGATCGCCGTGGCAAGCTCGATCAGGCCGAGGTCGAGAATGTCCTCGCTCATCGCCGTCTGGATGGCGCCTGGAGTTGCGCGAGGACGGATGGAAAACGCGCGGGCTCGTCGTTGAAATCGGTGTCCCGTGCCGCCGCGATCGCTGCGTTGTTGAGACGCTCGAGGTTCGGCGCCAGCGCTTGCGCAAGCGTCGGGGTGATCGTCGTGTCTCTCAGCGTTAGCGCAATGGATTCGACGAGCTCCGCTGTCACGGTAGCGTTCCGCCTCTTCTTGTTCATCGTATGCCTCCCGGATGTAGCGCGTGATATAAGCTAACATAATCGCATGATCCCGCCGCGCATCGCGGCATCACAAAGATGCCATGCAGATGAGCATATCCTGTCACATCCGATTGCTATTCGTCGCCTCTGCGGTATTCCTCGCAGGCCACGCGCTCGCGCAGGCGTATCCGGTGAAACCGGTTCGAGTCATCGACGGGTTCGCACCCGGCGGCTCATCGGATATCGTTGCGCGCGTGATGGCGCCGAAGTTCCAGGAAAGCCAGCAGCAACCGCTGATCGTCGAGAATCGGGCGGGCGCGCAGGGAATCATCGGCGCGGACGCGGTGGCGAAGGCGACACCCGATGGCTACACGCTCTTCGTGATGACCGGAACGCACACGGTCCATCCGGTGATTTACCGCAACATGCCGTACGAGTTTCCCAGGGCGTTCGCACCGATCGCGCTGACGTCGAGCATCACGCAGGTGCTGGCCGTGCACCCGACGGTGCCCGCACGCACGGTGAAGGAGCTGATCGCGCTCGCGAAAACGAAACCGGGCCGACTCAACTTCGGGGCCGGCGGTACGGGCCCGCAGATGACAGGGGAGCTCTTCAACAGCATGGCCGGTACGAAGATCACGTTCATCGGCTACAAGGGGGGCGCGCCGGCGGTGCTGGCGACAGTCATGGGCGAAGTGGATGTCACGTTTGCGACGATGCCCACGGCCATCGCGTATGTTCGGGACGGACGGCTGCGCGCCCTGGGCGTATGCACGGCGCAGCGTTCAGTCGTGTTACCTCAGGTCCCGACCGTTGCCGAAGCCGGGCTGCCGGGTTACGAGGCGACCAATTCCGTCGGGATGCTCGCTCCGGCCGGCACGCCGCGCGAGATCGTCGCGAAGCTTCATCAGGAGATCGTGCGCATACTCGCGCTGCCTGATGTGAAGGACCGGCTTCTCGTGGCAGGCATCGAACCGGCGCCGCCCATGACGCCGGAACAGTTCGGCGACTATCTTCGCGCGGAGGTCGCGAAGTGGGGCAAGGTTGTGAAAGCCGCGGGCATCAAGCCAGAATCGCTGTAGCGACGAAACCATCGCCGACACACCTCGCGCGGTAGCGTGCGTTCGTCGAGAGCGACCTCGAACATTTGAGTCGGGATCATCACGACGACCGGCAGCAGCGTGAAATGAGATGACAACCCCTTCCGAGCGACCAGACTACATCAGACGCGCGGCACGTTTCATCGCCGAGACGCGGCTGGAAGATCTTTCTCCGGCCGCGCTCGATCGCGGTCGCTGGGTCACGGCTGACTGCATTCCCGTGATTGCTGCCGGCATGGCGATGCCCGAAATGCGTGAGCTCGTGAAGCGACATCTCGAGAATGCCGCAACGGGCAATGCGTGGGTGATCGGCACGGGACTGCGCTCGAACCCGCTGGACGCCGCGCTGCTCAACGGCACGGCCGGCACATGGCTCGAGCTCGACGAGGGCAATCTTTTCGCAAAGGGTCACCCTGGGATCCAGGTCGTGCCGGCGGCGCTCGCCGTCGCGCAGGAGTTGGGGGTTTCCGGCGCCGACATCCTGCTCGCGATCACGCTGGGCTACGAAGTTTCGGCCCGGATCAGCCGCGCGGCAAACGTACGGCTCGCGGTGCATCCTCACGGCACGTACGGCGTCATCGGCGCGGCGATCGCCGTCGCCAAGCTGAAGAGGCTCGGCGTGGCGCAGCTGGAGGAGCTCCTCAATGTCGCCGCAACGATGGGCATGGCGTCGAGCCGCAATACGCTGCTCGAGGGTTCGACCGTCCGCAACATCTTCACGGGTCATTCGGGGTACATGGGGCAGATCGCAGTCCGACTCGTCGAGTCCGGCTTCACGGGCGAGCCGGACGGCATCGGATTCGTGTATGGCGGCGGCGTGTATTCGGAGCACTTCGATCCCGGCGCCATGATCCGTGATATCGGCAAGGAGTGGCTCATCACGCAGAGCTACTTCAAGCTCTACTGCACGGGCCGCTATACGCATTCGGCGATCGACGCCCTACTCGACGCCCAGGCGAAAGCGCCGGGCGGGCGCATCGATCCCTCTCAGATCGAGAGGATCGACGTCGACGCGTACGGCCTTTGTGCGTATCTCGGAGGCAAGAACATCACGACGAGCTTCGGGGCGCGGTTTTCGGTGCCGTTCGCGCTGGCGACGATCCTGCATCACGGCCACGGAGGCTTGAGTGCGTTCGACGATGCCGCTGTCGCGAATCCGCTCGTACAGAATCTCGTGTCGCGTGTAGCCGTGACGTCGAATCAACAATACACCGACGCATTTCCCGAGAAGCAGTTGGTGGATCTGAACATCACGCTGAAAGATGGCACGGTGATTACCGGCCACTGCGACATCACCAAAGGCGAACCCGCGAATCCGCACCAAGCGGAAGAGCTCCGGGCGAAGTTCTTCGATCTCGGCACACCGGCCTGGGGCGAAGCGGTCACGCAGAAGCTGTTCGACGGGCTGATGACACTCGAGACCATCGACAACTTCCGCCAATTCGCCGACGGATTCAAGCTGTGAGAGAAAAACGCGTTGGCGCAGTTGAGCGTCGCCATTCCCGCGCCCCGTGTCCATTCTCGGCCTACTCGCCCCCGATTTCGCGCTGATTGCGCTCGGATTTGCGCTGCGACGCTGGGCACGCTTCGGCGACGAGTTCTGGCCCGGACTCGAGCGCGTCGTCTATTTCGTTTTCTTCCCTGCGCTGCTCTTCAAGGCGCTTGCGCAGAGCCACGTCGAATTCGCCTCAGCCGGTGCGTTGCTCGCAACCGCTGCCGCGGCGACGGTCGTTGGTATCGTGCTCGCCTCCTTCGCCCGTCGCTTCGTTCACGCGGATCCGGTATCACATGCGTCTGCGTTTCAATGCGCGTTCCGGTTCAATTCCTACCTGGGCTTCGCGATCATCGGAGGTCTCCACGGCGATGCCGGGATTGCCGCAATGGCGCTCATCCAGAGCCTCGTCATTCCGCTCGTGAACGTGGTTGCGGTGTGGGCGCTCGCGCGCCATGGGAGATCCGGCATCGCCGGTGAGCTCGTGCGGAACCCGTTGATCGTGGCCACGGTCGCCGGCGCTGCGTGCAACCTCTCCGGCGTGCAGTTGCCGGCCATCGCTGCGCACACGCTGACGCTGCTTGCGCAGGCCGCGCTCCCGATCGGTTTGATCGCAATCGGAGCCAGCGTACGCGAGCCCGCGAGCGCACGTTCCATGGGGCTCATCGCCTATGTGTCGGCGGTGAAGCTCGTTGCCGTCCCGGCTGCCGCGTGGTGGATTGCGCAGGCGGCGGGGCTGACCGGCGTCTACCGTGACGCGGCTGTGCTGTTCGGGGCCCTTCCGTCTGCGCCGGCTGCGTTCATTCTCGCCTCGCGCATGGGCGCCGACGGGCCGCTCGTCGCCCGCATACTCGCGATCCAACTCCTGATTGCTGCGGCGACGCTGCCGCTGTGGCTCTCGCTCCTCTTGCTGCGTTTGTGACGGAACATCCGGAACATAGAGGTCGAAGGGCACACCGATTCGGTCGGCTCGGGACTATACAACCCCAGGTGCTCTGATCGAGCCGGCGCTCCGGGCGCAAGTCACGTCTGAGCTACGCCCGAAGTGCGTACGAGGATGTGCTCAATCCCGGTCGCGCTCGCGAGGAGCGGAGCCGAGAATGGCAACGCCATTCGCGTTCGCCACGCCGAGGTTGATCGGCGCACCGCCGGAGATCAATTCGCCGAACACGTTATAGACGAAGAGCGTCAGGTGCGACTGCCCTCCACCATGATCCATCACCCCCATGACACCGTTGTCGGCATCGATGTCGGACGGCGCGCCGGTCGGGATTTGTCCGGCAATCGCCTGGTCTACGAAAACGTTGCGGCCGGTGCCGATCAGCCGGCTGATCGTCTGAGCCCCCGTGTTCGCACTGAACACGTATTTCCCGACGCGCGTCGTCCAGCATGGCGCTCCCTGGCCGGCGGCAGTGATGGCAGCGAAAGCGCCGTCACGGAACAATCCATCGTGACTGGAATGCGCCAGCGTGATGAGCGCGGTGCCGTCGGGATAGACTGAAAATCCGAACGGGGTAAGCGTTCCTTCCGGCGCTGATACGGGAGTAACCGCATCCGTGACTGCGCCTCGGCCGTTGAGCCGGACGATATCGACCGTGCCCGGATCCGGATCGGTCTTCAACGTAACGAGTACGGACTTCTTGTCCAGCACGCCCACTTGCGCGGTGCTGCCCGCCGGCGGCACGCCGCCAGCGACGAGTTGCAGACGGGCCGAACCATCTCTCCAGCCGACGCTGCCCTGATGCAGCTCGAATGAATCGATCGTCGTCGCGCCTGCGACGTACATGTGGTCGTTTCCGAAATCGATGCTGACGGGAGGGCTGGTAGTCGTGACGGTCCTGTCGAATCTCAGGCGCTCACCCTGGCGCTTGAATATGGCGACCGAGTTCGAGCCGAAATTGACCACCGCGACGATATCGCCTTCGAACTGTTTGACGCCTCTGGCATTGCCTCCGACGCCGCCCTGCCCATCGGTCGACAGCGTCTGAAGGAGTGTCTTCGTGCGAGTGTCATAGACTTTGATCTGGTTTGCCTGTGCGTCGTTGGTCATGACGACCGCCAGCGTGCTCGTGTTGCGCTGATCGGCATGAACGCCCGCACACGTTGCTGCAAGCACCATCGAAACCGCGACTTTTCTCAGTGTCGTCCATCTGAACATGATCCCTCTCCCGCAGAAAGTAAGTTCGAATTGATTCGGGTCGGGCTGCGTCTCCGCCGGCAGCAATCCGCCGAGCGCTCCGCAAGTAAAATCCGAACGCGTGGAAACAAACGGCCCATTGGTTAATTCGCAATCGCTTGGCGGAGAGTTACACGAGAGGTGCAAAATTCCGTCACGGCCGTTCAGCTTTTTTTTCACACCGTTGTAACCAAACCTCCCGATGCAACGAATACAAGGTAAAAGCGCTTGAGCGCCGGGGAGGCGCGGCTGAGAGACTTGTTCGTTCGCGGACTGGCTGGCGAAGCGTCGGCCTATCATGCGTTCCTGAAGGAACTGACCGGGTACCTGCGTGCATTTCTGAGAAAGCGTCTCGCCGGCTTTCCGGACGATGTCGAGGATCTCGTGCAGGAGGCGCTGCTCGCCGTGCACAACCAGAGGCACACGTACGATTCCAGGCAGCCGCTGACCGCCTGGGTTCACGCGATCGCGAAGTACAAGCTCGTCGATTTCTTCCGCCGGCGCGCGAGCCGCGACGCATTGACCGAATCGTTGGAAGAGACGGAGCTCGAATTCCTGTCAAATATGGAAAGCGAGGCCACCGACACGCGTCGCGATCTTGCGAAGCTCCTCGATCTGCTGCCGGACCGGCAACGGCTTCCGATCGTGCATGTGAAGCTGCAGGGACTGTCGGTTGTCGAAGCCGCGCACATAACGGGCATGTCCGAGTCCGCAATCAAAGTGGGGGTTCATCGCGGTCTCAAGGCACTCGCGGCCAGGATGAGAAAAGGCGGATGAAAACTGAAGATCTCGTGACCATGCTGGCAACCGGCCATATAACGGTCGAAGAGAACGCCGCCGCCCGCCGCTACGCCACCGCGATCGGCTGGGGCGCGTTCGGGGCAACGCTGCTGATGGCCGTCGTGCTCGGTGTGCGCGCGGACCTTGCCGCTGCGGCCGGGCTTCCCATGTTCTGGGTGAAAATCCTGTTCAGTGGCGCTTTGACGATGGCGAGCATCGTCATCGCGTTGCGCCTGTCGCAGCCGGGTGCGCGGCTCGTGCCGGGCGCGGCCGCGCTCGGTGCGCCGATACTGGGAATGTGGATACTCGCGGCCGTTACGCTCGCGCGTGCGCAGCCGGCGCTGTGGCCGGAGTTGTTGTTCGGCCAGACATGGACCTCATGTCCGCTGCTGATCGCGATGCTCTCGATTCCGATGTTCGTCGCAGCGTTGTGGGCGATGAAGGGGCTTGCGCCCACGCGCCTGCGACTTGCCGGGGCGGGCGCGGGACTTCTGGCTGGTACAGTTGCCGCGCTGGTCTACTGCCTGCACTGCCCGGAACTGTCACCTCCGTTCCTGGCAGTCTGGTACCTGCTCGGCATTCTGATCCCGACCGCCGCCGGGACGGTGCTCGGTCCCTGGCTCCTGCGTTGGTAGTCCGTCACGGGCAGGGACGCTGAGAGCGGCACCACCCACGCGCCAGCAGCGCGTACAACAGGTTCCCGGCTCTGGCTGGTCTCACTGCTCGATCTGAGCGAAAATCAGGACAGGGCGCGCCGCGGTTCATATTTCAGGGACAGCGGGACGAGCCAGGAGATGCGAAATGAGCGAAGAACGCGCCGTTCTTGCCGGCGGTTGTTTCTGGGGCGTACAGGATCTGATTCGCCGCTACAACGGGGTGCTGTCGACCCGGGTGGGATATACCGGCGGGACCAACAGCCATGCGACGTACCGCAATCACCCCGGACACGCGGAAGCGGTCGAGATCATTTTCGACCCGGAGCGCATCGGCTATCGCGAGATTCTCGAGTTCTTCTTCCAGATTCACGACCCGACCACGCGCAATCGCCAGGGCAACGACGTCGGGAGCAGCTATCGATCGGCGATCTTCTATACCAGCGACGAGCAGAAGCGAATCGCCGAAGACACGATCGCCGACGTGGAGGCATCCGATCTGTGGCCCGGAAGAGTCGTCACGGAAGTGGTTCCGGCAAGCGACTTCTGGGAGGCCGAGCCCGAACATCAGGATTACCTCGTGCGAAATCCGGGCGGTTACACCTGCCATTTCGTCAGGCCGAAGTGGAAGCTGCCGGCGCGTAAAAGCAAGCTGCCAAGCGAAGCCTGAGGTCGCGACTTCACCGCACTGCCGCTTTTCAAAACGCATCCTGCCCCCGAGTTCATTCGGGCTTGATGCCTGCCGTCCTGACCACCGTCTGCCATTTCGCAATGTCCTGGCGGATCAACGCGGCCAGTTCCTGCCGGCTGCTGCCGGTCGTCTCGAGACCTTGCCGGCTGAGCCGGTCACGCACCTCATCCGTGCCCACGATCTGCACCGTCTCCTGATTGAGTCGCTCGAGAACGGTTTGTGGCGTGTTCGCCGGCGCGAGCAGCGCATACCACGTAGCCGCCTCGTAATCCGGCACGCCGCCTTCGCTGATGGTCGGCACTGACGGCAGGGCACGCGACCGGATCTTCGTCGTCACGCCCAACGGATAGAGTTTCTCCGCCTGGACCAGCGAGAGAACAGTCGGCACGGCCGAGATGCCGGCGGAAACACGGCCCGCCATGAGATCGGGGAGGAACTCGGCGGCGCCCTTGTAGGGCACGTGCGTGAAATCGACTTTCGCGGCGCTCTTCAGCAACTCGATGGCGAGATGCGGCGGCGTGCCCGTACCCGGCGAGGCGAAGACGAGCCCGCCCCGTTTCGCCCGTGCCAGCGCCAGAAAATCCTGCGTGGTACGCACGCCGAGCGAGGGCGGGACGGTGATGATCGACGCTGCGGTGACGACGAGAGCGACGGGGGCGAAATCACGCACGGCGTCGTACGGCAACTTCCGGTGCAAGGCGGGATTGATAGCGTGACTGCCGGACGCGAGGAGCAGGGTGTAGCCGTCCGCGGGCGCTTTCGCGACGATGTCCGTGCCGAGTATGCCGCCGGCGCCCGGACGATTGTCGACTACGACGGTCGTGCCGAGACGCTCTCCGAGCTTTAGCCCGATCACGCGCGCCGACAGGTCCACTCCGCCGCTCGCGGGAAAAGGCGCGACGATGCGTATCGGACGGGAGGGATACGGTTGCGCCGTAGCGCCACCGAACGCGAGCGCGAGAACAAGGCCGAGGGCGAGGCGCGGGGATGTTCTCCTCAGGACCCGATACAAGGTCGCCTTAGCTCGATGTCGCATGATTCAGGGGCTGGTCAAGCCGATGGCCGCAACGATCTTCCGATAGCGTTCGCGTTCCGATTTCGTGAAGGCCGTCTGTTCCGCGGGACCAGCCGGGTTGATTTCGTTGCCGGTCTGGCGAAATATCGCCAGCATCTCCGGATCACTCAGTACTCGCTGAAGAGCATCGGAGAACGTCTCGACGATGCGCTTCGCTGTCTTCGCCGGCGCGTATACGCCGTGCCATGACGTCATATCGAAGTTCTGAAATCCCGCCTCGATCATCGTGGGCAGTTGAGGTGCATGCGGGAAACGTTGCGCGGTGCTGACCGCGAGGAGCTTCACCCGTCCGGCACTCGCATGGGACGACAACACGAGATACGAATAGAACATGAAATGGACATCGCCACCGAGGATTGCGACGACGCCCTGGGCTGGCGACGGGTAGGGCACGTGCGTTACGCGCAGCCCCGCCTCGTTCGCGAACAGCGCTGCCGCGAGATGCGGCGTGCCGCCGACGCCGGTGGACGTGTAGTTGAGCTTGCCGGGGTTCGCCCTTGCGTGAGCGATCAGATCGGCGACCGAATTCACGGGCATCGACGCATTGACCGCCAGCACCATGCCGTTGCGGGCGATGCGTCCGATCGCGGCGAATCCCGTCACGGGGTCATATGCAACTTCAGGGTACAGGCTTTGCGCGACAGCAAATGTCTGGGGCGTGCCGATGACGAGGGTGTAACCATCCGCCGCGGCTTTGGCTACGAACGCGGTGCCGATCGTGCCCCCCGCCCCCGGACGATTGTCGATCACCACCGATTGGCCCAGCAGCTCGGAAGCCTTCGGCATGATCTGCCGGGCGATGATGTCGGTCGTCGTGCCGGCAGGGTAGGGCACGACGAAGCGAATGGGCCTCGACGGATACGCGTCGCCGGAAGCGCCCATCGCAGTGCCCGCGGTGAGGACACCTGCCAGCGCGAGCGTCGTAAGTGTACTTCGCGTCAGAGGCATCTGCATCAACTCTGCAGCCGTGCCGGGGCGAACGCGGCATCGAAGGTTTCATCCGCCATCACCTGCCACTGTGTCATCGGACGATGCTCGTCAGCTCCGTAATCGGTCGAAGCGTCATGCCAGTCAGCATGCGGTCTCTTCCAGGCTGAATGTCGGAGCGGCGATGTTAAGAAGGAACCGGGAAAGCGTCTACCGATCGTCGTCGGTGCGCTGATCACGTCAGCGCTCGGACAAATCGGGACTGCTACAGACTCGTTTCGGCGATATGTTACCGTCGGGCTCATGAGCGGCCTTCGAGCCGCTGGGCGTCGATCGAAGATTGGCGCGCCGCTCTGTTAACGTGAGGCGAAGAATGAACGACTTGCGCAAACTCAAAGTCGACGATCTCGAGATCGAGTACGAGCTCGCGGACTATACCGAGCCCTGGCGCACCGATACACCGGAGACGGTGCTATTGCATCACGGCTATTGCCGCAACATGCAATTCTGGCGAGGCTGGGTGCCGCGTCTGGCGGATCGGTACCGCGTGCTGCGGTTCAGCGGACGTGGCTGCGGGGTACTGACGGTTCCGCGGCCGGAGACGCCCTATCACGTCGATCGACTCATCGCCGATGCGATCGGTATACTCGACCAGTTGTCGATCGAGCGCGTGATCTGGGTAGGGGAATCGTCCGGAGGAATTCTGGGGCTCGCCGCGGCGCTTGCACATCCCGAGCGGGTGAGCGCGCTGGTACTGTGCGATACGCCCTTCAAGATCGATCACCGCGTCGCCGATGCATACAACCTGGGTGAATCCGACTACGCTGCGACCATCCGCAAGCACGGATTCGAGGCCTGGTGTCGCGAGACCCTCGGCTACCGGTTGGATCTCTCGCGGGCTTCACCTGCATTGCAGGACTGGTGCGTCGAGCAGATGGGCAAAGCTTCGCCGCACATCGCGATCGCCCATCATCTCATGGCCGTCGATGTCGACATCTGGCCGCGCGTCGGCGAGATCACCGTGCCGACCCTGATCATGGTCGGGGCGGGGAGCAAACTTGCGAGCGCGGACCGGATGCAGGCGATGCAGCAGACCTTGCCGCGAGCGAAGCTGGTGAGCTTCGAGGGCTATGGTCACGGGATCAACCTGCTCGCACCGGAACGTTGCGCCGGCGAGATGCGTCGTTTTCTCAACGAAAGACAATCGGCATCTCCAGCCGCTCAGCGATAGGTCGCTGCGTGCCGCGAGGAGGAGGGGGCAGTTTTGGGTGTGACAGAGCAACTGGCGCGTTTCGCCGTCGAGTCGCCATCGGATTTCATGACGGCGCCGCTGATCGAATCGGCGAAGGCGAAGATTCTCGACACGCTTGCGACGAGTCTCGCCGGATCGAGAGCACCCGCTACCACCATTTCGCTCCAAACCGTGCGGCAGTCGGGTGGAAGGCCGGAGGCGACCGTCATCGGCTGGGGTGAGAAGAGCTCGCTCGTCAATGCGGGATTCGTCAACGGCGTGGCCGCGCACGCGCTCGAGTACGACGACATCACCTCCGGCGTCGGGCACGTCAGCGGCTGCATCCTGCCGGGCGTTCTGGCGGTCGCCGAACAGGCGAATCTCTCGGGCAGACAACTGATCGAAGGCTTCGCGATCGGCTTCGAGGTGTTCGCCCGCATGGCGCATGGACTTCGTCCCTGGATCATCGACCGCGGCTGGCATCCCCAGGCGATCATCGGAGGGCACGGCGTTGCAGTGGCGGCCTGCCGCATGCTGGGGCTGGACCCGATGACGGCGCGCATGTCGATGGGAATCATGGCTTCATCCGTGTCCGGTGTGCGGAAGAATGTCGGCTCGATGGGCAAGGCGTTTCATGTCGGTAATACGGTGCGAGCGGGACTCTTTGCGCTCATGCTCGCCCGCAATAAGTTCGCGGTCGATCCGGACATCATCGAAGGCGCGGGTGATATCGCGGACGGCCATGAGCGCTTCGGACTCGCGGATACGTTCAACGGCATCGGCAATCATCGTCTGGAGCGCATCACCGCCGATCTCGGTGGGGCGTTCGAGCTCGCGAAAAACACGACCATGGTCCGACTGCATCCGGGTTCCAGTGCACCCGCGGCCGCGATCGACGGCATGATCGACCTCGTCAGTGCGAACGATCTGCGAGCGGAGCAGGTGCAGGACATTCTGCTCGAGTGCACACCGCCTTGTTTCGCAATCGCGCCGTACCAGGAGCCGGTCGACGTGTACAAGGCGAAGTTCTGTCTTCCCTACACGATGGCAGTCGCTTTCCTGGACCGGAAGGTGGGACTGGAGCAATACACCGATGAGCGTTTGGCGGACGCGCTGGTGCGTGCCTTCATGTCGCGGATCCGTGTGACGGTGCCCGACGATCTGCAGCGCCACAAGGGGCAGTGGGGTGAAAACGGGGTGAACTGGGGTGAGGCGCGCATCACGATCAGGCTGCGAGACGGGAGGGTGCTCACTCAAGCCTGCTCGCACGCGAAGGGCTGGACCGAGCGGCCTTGTACGTGGCAGGACCTGTGCGAGAAGTTCGAGGACTGCGCCGCGCGCGTGCTCGACAAGCAACAGGTGCAGGAGGCGATCGAACTCGTCGCAAGGCTGGATGCAGCTCGCTTCGGTCAGAGATCTCATTCGGGTGCTCGCACCGGCATAAGCAAGATCATTCTCGACAACCTACCGTCCGAAAGGACGCGAAAGAGGCGAGCGCATGCGCGGTTTTCGAAAAGCAGGGTGGGCCCTGTTCGTTCTTGTTTTGCATCACACGGTCGCGGCTCAGGGGTTTCCGGAGAAACCGATCCGCGTGATCGTGCCATTCCCGCCGGGTGGCGGCGCCGACATCGTCGTGCGCGCCTTCGCGCCGTCGATGGCGGAGCAGCTCGGGAAGCAGGTGGTCGTGGACAACCGGCCCGGAGGCAGCGGCATTATCGGCATGGAGCTGGGTGCAAAGGCGGCACCGGACGGGCATACGCTCGTGATCGGCATCACCGGTACGCTGGCGATCAATCCGACGGTGTTTCCGAAGCTGCCTTACGATCCGATCGAAAGCTACGCTCCAATTTCGCTTGCTGCCGTTGGACCGAACGTGCTCGTCGTTCACCCCTCCTTGCCGGCGCGAAACATCAGGGAACTGGTGGCACTCGCAAAGCAGCAGCCCGGCAGCATCAGCTACGCGTCCTCCGGAACCGGAGGCGCACCGCATCTGGCGGGTGAGCTTCTGAAGTACATGGCGAAGATCGACATCGTGCACATCCCCTACAAGGGCGCGGCACCCGCAACGGTCGACGTCGTGGGTGGCCATGTGCAGATGATGTTCGCCGGACTCGGCGCGGCCTTGCCTCACATCAAAAGCGGGAAGCTCAGAGCGCTCGGCGTGGCGGGTCCGCGGCGTTCACCCCAGTTGCCGGAGGTCCCGGCGATCGCCGAATACCTGCCGGGGTTCAACGCCGAAACCTGGTTCGGAATGCTGGCGCCGCACGGTACGCCGGACACGGTGATTCGACGCCTCAACGCGACGATTCGGGAAGCGGGCGAACGAAAGAGCGTGATCTCGCCCCTGGCATCCGGTGGCTACGACGTCGTGCTGAGCACGCCCGAGGCGTTTGCCGGTCTCATTCGCTCCGACGTGAAGAAATGGTCCGGCCTGATTCGATCGGCGGGAATCAGGATCGAAGAGTAGCGATTCACAGCTCGTCGCGGATGCCAATCCCGCGCCACGACGCGTATTGACGCTCCCGTAGGATCGCGCTCATCATCTTCCGCGCCGAACCGGAGTCTCCGGCGACTCCACAATGGGGCGACACGCTCCTGTTCCGAATACGCAAGCTACCGCTCCAAAGGAGGGACGCACATGACTTACGAACACATTATGGTCGATGTGGAGGACGGAGTTGCCGTCGTTACGCTCAATCGCCCGGACCAGCTCAACGCGATGAACCGCAAGCTGGGCCTGGAGCTCTACGATGCGGTGAAGCAGGCCGAAGCGGATGACGGCATCGGGTGCATCGTGATCACCGGAGCGGGCGAGCGGGCATTCTCGGCGGGCGGCGACATCAAGGAACAGCTCTCGGATGATGCGCGTTATTCCGACCAGGAAATGGACGAGAAGCGCGACAACAAGCGGCGCTACGAGATTTCCGCGAGCCTCAAGCCGACGATCGGCATGATGAACGGTCTTGCCTACGGCGGAGCCGCCGTGCTTGCCTCGTCGCTCGACATGCGCATCGGCTGCGAGGGCACGCGATTCCGCTTCCTCGCTGCGGCGTATGGCCGGATCAACAGCACGTGGACGCTGCCGAATCAGGTCGGCTGGCCGATTGCGAAAGAGCTGCTGTTCACTGCGCGCATCGTGGAAGCAGAGGAAGCCTACCGCATCGGGCTTCTCAATCATCTCGTTCCGCGTGCGCAACTCCGCGAGAAAACGATGGAGATCGCAAAGATGATCGCGAAGAATCACCGGGGCGCGGTAATGGGCATCAAGCAGCTGATGCTGAAGCAGATGACGCAGGATCTCGAACAGCAGTTCGCGACGGAGCACGACTATACGACCCGCGTGATGCGTGGCGCGAAAGCGAAGGACGCGTTTCCGGAATTCATCGCGCGGAAGGGACTCGCCCAGGGCTGAGCGCACACGAGCGGACGAGGAGGTCGTGAGCGCCGTCAGCCGGCATCATTGAGCATCGGTACACAAACCACTTTCGATAACCGGAGACCGCGATGGCCCGACTTCCTCTCCCAAGCCGCGAGAACGTTCCCGAGAACCAACGCGATGCGTTCGACGACATCGTGAAAGGCACAGGCTCGGTGCCGCGCGTCGGACCCGGATCCGTGGCGCTTCATCTGCCCCACGCCCATCAGCGCCTGATGGGTTTGAACCGGTTCCTGCGCAGCGAGTCGTCGCTCGCGAAAAAGCTGCAGGAGCTCGCGATGCTGGTGACTGCGCGCGAGCTCGATTGTCAGTACATCTGGAACGCGCATGCGGCATCGGCACGCGAAGCAGGCGTCACCAATGCGCTCGTCGATGCACTGAGGGAACGCAGGGAATTGCCGGCAACGCGGGACGACGAGACTGCGGTCGTGCGTTTCGGGCAGGAGTTCTTCCGCACGCATCGCGTGAGCCGGGGTACGTTCCAGCTCGCGCTCGAAAGCCTCGGACAGCGCGGTGCGATCGAGCTCGCGCTGTTCCTCGGGAATTACGCGTCGCTCGCGCTGCTCGTGAATTCCTTCGATGGAGATCTGCCGTCTGACCGCAAGGAACCGCTCCTGCCGGTGTGAGCGGAGCGGCCACTGACGTGAGCACATGAAAGGAGCGAGGCATGGCACAGGGCAATGGACCATTGAGCGGCGTCCGTGTGATCGATCTCGGCCGTCATCAGGCAGGACCGCGATGCGCGCAGGTGATGGCGCGGCTGGGCGCGGAAGTCATCAAGATCGAACGCATCGGCGGCGAGGAGACGCGCTACCACGCGCCGTGGGTACGGAAGCAGAGTGCCTACTGGGTGCAGTACAACAGCGGCAAGAAGAGCGTGAGCATGGACCTGCGCATGGAGGACGGGAAGGCCGCCCTGCGCAAGCTGATCAAAGTGTCGGACGTGCTCGTACAGAACTTCCGCCCCGGCACCATCGACGAGATGGGCTTCGGCTATGAGGCGCTGAAAGCGCTCAACCCGCGCATCATCATGGTCAATGTGTCGGCATACGGACAGTTCGGTCCGTATCGCGACCAGATCGGTTATGACCCGATCGGCCAGACCATGTCGGGCATCGCGATGGTCACGGGCTCGGAAGGCATGCCGCCCATTCGCGCAGGCGTTCCGATCATCGACCGCACGACAGCGCTGCATTCGGCGATCGGCACGCTCGCAGCCCTCTACGAGAGGAGCCTATCCGGGGTGGGGCAGACGATCGACGTCTGTCTGGCGGACTCAGGCTACAGCCTGACGGAGATTCCGGTGACTGCTTATCACGGCACCGGCATCGAACCGAAGCGAGGAGACTCGAGGTCCGCTCCGAGCGGCATGTACCCCTGTGCCGACGGCTGGGTCATGATCTCCGCCGGAGACGATCACATGTGGCCGCGCGTGTGCGCGGCCCTCGGCAAGCCCGAATGGCGGGAAGATACGCGCTTCGCCCGGCGCCAGGATCGGGGCAAGAACGCTGCATTGATCAATGAAGCGATCGAGGCGATGTTGTCGACCATGACCATGAAGGACGCGATCGGACACTTCACGCGTCACGATGTCACTGCGGCGCCGGTGAATACGATCGGTCAGGCGGCGCAGGATCCGCACCCGTGGGAGCGGCGGACGCTCGTGGACGTCCCCGATTTCCTCGCGGGCACGATCGCGGTGTCCGGCGACTACTGGCACTTCGGCCGCACGCCGGTGAGCGTGGGTTCGACGCCGCAGGTCGGCGAGCATAACGAGGAAGTGCTGGGTGCGCTTCTCGGTTACACCGGGAGCGAGATCGAGAAGATGTACGCAGACAAGGTGATCTCGAAGGCGCATCACTACGATTCGGTACCCGGGTGACACCTTGCTCGCGAACGGGCGAATTCACGAGCGCACGGGACTCATCATGAGCTGAGAGCGCACACGGCATCGTTGCGACCATCACCCGGCGGCCGACATCGTTCCGGCTTGCTAACATCCGTGCCTGATGGGTAGCGAGAGAGTGGCACGAAATGCCCCACCCCACCGACAGACGCAGTTTTGTGGTCGCGGTTGGCGCCGGCATGGTTCTGGCGCCGTTTTGGGCACGTGCGCAGAGATCCGCCGTGCCGGTGATCGGCTACCTCGGTGCTGAATCCCCGGCCGCGTTCGCCAGCCGCTTGCACGCCTTCCGTCAGGGGCTCGCCGAGGCCGGCTACGTCGAGGGCCGGAATGTCGGAATAGAGTTTCGTTGGGCAGAGGGTCAGCACAGTCGCCTCACCGCGCTCGCCGCCGAGTTGGTGAGCAAGCGCGTGGACGTGATCGTCGCGCCGGGAGGCGCGCCTGCCGCGATCGCAGCCAAGGCGACGACGAGTTCGATTCCAATCGTCTTCGAAATGGGCGGCGACCCCCTCGCGCTCGGTTTAGTGGAGAGCTTGAGCCGCCCGGCCGGCAACCTCACCGGGATCGCCTCGTTCAATGTCGACCTGAGCCCGAAACGGCTCCAGCTCCTTCAGGAGGTGATACCGACCGCTCGTGTCGTGGCCGTTCTCGCCAATCCAACGAGCCCCACTACGGCGTCTCAGGTGGATCGCCTCGAGGCAGCGGCGCGCGAGTTGAACGTGCAGGTGTACATCGTTCCTGCTGCCAGCGAGCAGACCTTCGAGGCCGCTTTCGGCAAGATGCACGCGCTGAATGCGGCCGGCCTGGTCGTGGCATCCGATACTTATTTCGCCTTGCACAGCGAACCGCTTGCAGCGCTCGCGCTGAAGTATCGGCTGCCCGCAATTCAGCAATCGCGCGATTTCGCCATCGCGGGTGGCTTGATGAGTTACGGTGGAAACTTCTTCGAATCGCACCGCCTCGCTGGCGTTTACGCGGGACGGCTCATCAAGGGCGCTCGGCCGGCCGACCTGCCCGTTCAACAGGTCAAAGGCTTCGAACTCTTCGTGAACCTGAAGACGGCCAAGGCCCTTGGAATCACATTGCCCGTGACTCTGCTCGCGAGTGCCGACAAGGTCATCGAGTGACTCGACGGCTATAGTCGTTTCCGCGTGCTCGCCTCAGACGACGACTCTACTCGTCCATGCCGTAGAGCACCCGCCGGTTCGCTATCGTGAGCACGTTGCGCGAGATGCGACAGTCGATGATCGTCGGCGCCGGGTCCTTCACCCATTCCGCGGCGGCAGCGCGAGCCTGCTCCACGGTGGTAGCGAGCGTTCCGCGGCCGCCGTAGGCACGCGCGATGCCGCCCATGTCGGGCGTCGGGATCGTCGACAGATCGAAATCCATCTTGTGCGCCTTCATCTTGTGGTACTCCGATCCAAGGGCCTGGTCGTTCTGGACGACGATCAGCAGCGGGAGCTTGTAGCGCACCGCGGTGTCGAAATCCGAAAGATGCATCATCGTGCTCGCGTCGCCGTCGATAAGCGCGAGGGGTTTCATGCCGCTCGCGGCAATGATGCCCATGGCGGCCGGCAGCATCTGCCCGATACATCCGAAGAACTGAGCCGTGTGATAGAACGGACGCGGCTTGGTCACGTTCATCGTCACGAAGCCCGAGCTCGTGCCGCTGCCGCCGCAGATCGCGATGTTCTGCGGGATCGCTTCGTCGATCGCGCGACACAGCGCACGCGGGTCCATCGTGCCCGACTCGACGTCGAATTCCGTACGGTCCTCGTACTGGTTCGCGAGACGCTCGAGCACGTCGCCCGTGCGAAAGCCCGTGTTTTTGTGACCGCGCTTGGCGAGCAGCGCGTCGAGCGCTTCGACGCCGAGCCTGGCATCGGTATTCAGATAGATATCCGCCGAGCGGCCCATGCCCATCATCACATGTGGTTTGGAATCGAGATGGACGTAACGGGCGTTCGGATAGAGATAGCCGTGCTCGGTCGTGTAACGGTTCATGCTCGCGCCCACCGCGATCACGAGGTCGGCATCATGGAAGTAATCCATCGCGGTCTTCGTTGCATACAGACCGGAGATCCCGGCGTAGTAGTCCTCATCCGACATCCAGCCCTTTGCGCGCAGGGTCGTCGCGAACAGGGCGCCCGTTCGTTTCGCGAGCGACTGGATCGCCTCGCCGGCGCCGGACCACATCGCCCCGCGACCGGCGACGATGACCGGTTTCTTCGCCTGCGCAATCGCGTCGGCCGCTTTCTGGAGGGTCGCCTCATCCGCACGCGGAAGACCCGAGGACGCGAACAGCGTTGCGGACGGCACGTACGGGTCGTCGTCCTCGAACTTGGCTTGCTGCACATCCATGGGCGCGGAGAGCATCACCGGACGTGACTCGAGCTTGGCGGTATAGAACGCCTTGCGGATCGCCTCGTCGGTGTACTCGGGTGTCTCGATGCGGACGAATCCGGCTTCGCACGCATGCGCGAAGGTGAGCTGATCGTATTTCTGAACGTAATCCTGGTCACGTCGCGGGAACTCGCCGACGAACGCGACGAGCGGCGACTGCGCGCGGGCGGCCGTGACGAAAGCGGTCGCAAGCTGTGTAACACCGGGGCCGCAGGTCGCCGTGCACACGCCCACATCGTGCATATGACGCGCCCAGCCGTCGGCCATGCCGAGGCCGACGCCCTCGTGGCGCACCTCCCACAAGTTGATGCCGCCCAGCTTGTCGAGCGCATCCCACCAGTACATGTTGCCGTCGCCCATCATGCCGAATATGTGGGTGACGCCTTCGCCTTTGAATGCGTGTGCGATCCGTTCGTAGACTTTCATGCGAGTTCTCCCTTGATAGGCGCTTCCGGTGGTTTTCTGCGAAACCGGCTTACTTTAAACGACATCCCCGCGGCGCGTCTCGCTTTAACGAGTCCGCCTGTACGCCATTCGTTGGAACTATGCTGTGAGCTGGCGCGCGACCTGGTCCACGTAGTGAAGGGTGAGCGCGCGCATCTCGTCCGCGCACCGTTCCCTGCACGCCATTCGGGTTGAATGCGTCCTCGGCGCGCTCGAGATCACGCCGCGTCCCACCGCCGGGCCGTCCTGCGAGGTCCAATGCTTCCTCCGGTGTTCCAGCGACGGGCACCGACGCCTGCGCTCCAGGCGACGCGGTGCAGCGCCCGTTGTGTGTCACGAAGCGCTATCGTACTAGCCGAACGTACTGAAGTGCCAGCGCGGAGAAATGAGATGCGTGTCGTGATTTGCGGCGGCGGCGTGATTGGAGCTTGCACCGCCTATTTTCTGGCTCGGCGCGGTGTCGACGTTACCGTCGTCGAGCGTACCGGGATCGCTTGCGCGGCTTCCGGTAAAGCGGGTGGCTTTCTCGCGCTCGACTGGTGCGCCGGCGGTCCGCTCGATCCTCTGGCGCGCCGCAGCTTCACCCTGCATGCCGAGCTTGCCGGTGAGCTGGCGGATGACCTCGGGTATCAGCGAACGAACGCGTACAGCGGTTTCATAGTTCGGGATCGTGACGTCCGCAGCGACGCGCGAGTGCTCGATTGGCTTTCGAACGATGTCATCGTTACGCATCGAATAGGTACGCCCGACACGACCGCGATCGTCAACCCGCGCAAATTCACCACTGCGATGATGAACGCCGCCCAGGGGCTCGGAGCACAGCTGCATCTGGGAACGGTCACCGGCGTTGTGCGCGGACGAATCGATCGTGAAAGGGATCGAGGTCGACGGAGCGGTGATCGAGGCAGACGCCACCGTTATCGCGATGGGGCCCTGGTCGAGTGTGGCTGCAAAATGGCTACCGTTGCCGCACGTGTTTGGACAGCAGAGCCCCAGCATCATTTACCAGACGGGAGCGCAAGTGCCGGCCGACGCGCTCTTCCTCGACTATCGCGATGCTGCCGGAGGTGAAGCGACGGTCGAAGTTTTTCCGCGCGCGGACGGCACGACTCACGTCTGCGCCTTTTCCGGCCCAGCGCCGCTGCCGCTCGATCCAGCGCAAGTCACGCCGGATCCGGATGTGATCGAACGTCTGCGCGCGGTATGCGAGCAGCTGTCACCGGCTTTCACGCGGGACCGGATCATCGCGAAGCAAGCGTGCTTCCGTCCGATTACACGGGACTACGTGCCTCTGATCGGCCGAGTGCCGCGCACCGAGGGCGCTTACGTCGCCACCGGCCACAACGTATGGGGCATTCTCAATGCGCCGGCGACCGGAGAGGCCCTGTCCGAGCTTATCGTCGATGGCGCAGCACACACCGTCGATTTGATGCCGTTCGAGCCTCAGAGTCCCTGAAAAAAACTTCCCTCGCCCCCGTTGAATAGATCCGGAGCGTATCCCCGGACGGCCGTAGACTACCGATACGGCGCGGGCCACGGCGTTCCCAGCCGCCCGCAAACTGAAAGGGCCTGAATCTTTCGACTCAGGCCCCTGGCTTTTACGACACCACCCGGAATCAAGCATTCCGGGGGCAGGCTGCGATCGCTACTTCGCTGTTACCGTCTCTTGCGATGTCACGTTGTTCCGAGCGTCCCTGCTGCCTACGAGCGGTTGAGCCGCCGTCGTCGCCTGCAGCGACTCCTGTGCCGCCAGCACGGCGGCCGCTTCTTTGGCCACGACCGTACCTTCGAAGAAGCTCGGGTTCTGCCTGCCCCACAGCCGCACCGCGTTTGAAAACACGAAGCTGCGGAAGTCGTCTTCGTTGATGTGGCCTTCTTCGACGAGCTCGTAGGCTTCGGGCAACGGATCGCGGAAGTCGATCACGTCGAAGTGGCCGATATCCGAGCTGTAGATCGCGTTCAGCTTGGCGCCGAACGGATTGCCGCGGCCGAAGGCGGTTGCGTTCATCCGGTCGTCGGCCTCACATCCGAAGTAGTAGGGCTTCGCAAAGAGCTCCACCCAGTCTTCCTTGCGCGTGAGCTTGCAGGCCGCGAAGTCGTCGAGCTCCGCGCGTTGGCCCGTGAGGCTCTTCGCGTCGGGATCGGGCCAGCCATCGCGCGAACGCAGCACGTCGCCGATATCTTCATAGCCGTGTTCCTCGACCAGCCGGAGCAGAAGCTTGCGGTCGAGCTTGTCGGGATCCATGCGCTTGAGCGCCGGTGCGCCGCGGCGTTCCCAGTGCTCGACGAGGTCACCGAACAGTTGGCAGCCCCAGCCGACACCGCCCTCGAGGAACGCGAAGTTGAGCTCGGGGAAGCGCCGCGTGACACCGCCGAGGAAGATCGCTTTCGCAACGGCGTGCCCCGCCGCCGCGAAATGGCCGACGTGGTTGTAGACGAAGTTGCTGGGCGAGTTGCGCAAACCCTGTCCGCTCGCGCTGCTGTGGAATGTGGGCGCCATTTTGACCTCGACGCACTTTCTCCACACCGGATCGTAGTCGTACGGGCTGTCGATGCCGAGTACGTCGTACCACACGGTAAAGCGCGAGGCTTCGGGATCCTTACTGGCCGCTGCCGACACCTGTCTCGGCATGCCGCTGCCGAACATGCCGACTTTGGCGCCGAGCTGCTTCGTCACGAATTCGAGCTCGGCGATCGCTTCTTCAGGCGTGTGCATCGGAATGATGGCGGCCGGTGTCATGCGATCTTCGTAGCCGCGGAAATAATCGGCGGACACGATGTTGTAGGCGCGAATGACGGCGCGGCGTGTCTCGTCGTCCTTGATGCGCGGCAGACGCAAGCCTGCCGTCGGATAGATGACGGCGAAATCGGTGCCGATCTCGTCGAGCCGCTCGTACAGCATCTTCGGCATCATCGCCGTCGCGCGATCGAGCGTGTTCTCGGCCTGGCGGTTCCAGAAGTTCGGCATCGCCACGCGGCGCTCGTCGCGAATCCGCTGCGTCATCTTGAGCTGTTCGGTGGTGGTGTGCATCGCGGCGCGAAAACCGTCGGCAGCTTTGTCGCTGACGGCCTTGCGCATTTTCTCGCTGAACACCGGAACGAATTCCAGCCAGTGGCCGTCGGCATCAACGACCGGATGCTTCAATCGGGAATGGATCTGCGCGGGACTCAGGTGCGTGCTCATGCCGACCTCCTCCGAGCGTGGTGGTGAACAGATTGCCCCGGAAGCAGACTAGGCCTGTCGCCGGTGACTGTCAACGCGAGAGGGGGCGGCGCTCGCCTTCGGCTCGGGCCTCGCCGCCCTACGGAACAGAAGGAAACCAATGGTTTCCCTCCGTAACCTCCTTTCCTTTTGGCGCGCATCGATTTCCAAGTCGACACGCTGCGTAGGAGGCGGCGCTCGCCTTCGGCTCGGGCCTCGCCGCCATATGGAACGGAAGGTCACATGTCGGATCGCGAGTGCGGCATGTCGTTACGACCGCTCGTTGCTCACTTCCCTGAGCTTCTCCGGCAACCCGTCCGGGCGCTCGACATTCACGGTGCCGATCTTCCCGGGAATCGAGACCTCGAGCGTCTCCTTGTCTTCGGAGACATAGATCTCGTTGTGGCGCACGCCACCGGGGACGAAGAAAGAGTCGCCCGCCGTGAATGTGCCGACCGTACCGTCCTCGAACTCGATGGCGAGCGAGCCCTTCAGCACATACACGAACTGCATCTCGCAGTCATGGTAATGCCAGCCCGTGGGCTCGGTCATGCCTTTGATGCACGTGTTGTGATAGGCGCGCATGCGTCCGCCGCTCGCTAACTCGACGCCGAGATCGCGGTAACGGAAGAACGGGCGCCGGCCTTGCGCGTAGGGCGTCTGGCTCACGAACGATTTCGCGAGCTTCATCCCCTCTCGCGTACTGGCTTCGGCCGCGGGAATGACCGGCTCGCCCTTGATCATGATGCGATGGAGGTGACGCAGCTCGCTCATGTCGTAGTCGCCGTTTGCCTGATGCATGACGCTCCGGTTGTCCCAGATCAGCATGTCGCCATAGCGCCACTGATGGCGATACTCGTACTTCTTCTGCGTTGCGTGGGCCAGCAACTCGCCGACGAGCGCGAGCGCCTGAGACTCCGACATACCGTCGATCGCCTCGATCCGCACGGGGTTCATGTAGAGTGCCTTGCGGCCGTTCTCCGGATGCACGCGCACGAGCGGATGCCGGGTGGGCGGCGGCAGCTCGGCGCGGCTTTTCTCGTCGAGAGGCTTCAATTTGCGCGGACTGAACTTGCTCTCGAAAACGTGGAGCGCGCGTAACCCGTCGATGCGGCGCTTCGTCGCCTCGGGCAAATCGTCGTAAGCCGCATGCATGTCCACGAACTGCGTATCGCCACCGTAGCTGGGCAGCGAGACCGGGTGCAGCGCCGTCGCCTTGGGCGGAATCGGGTGATTGGAGTGGTCGGTGTGGAAGCTTCCGCCGGCGATTCGGTACTTGCCCGGTGCGATCTGAACGTTGCGCACCTCGTAGACCTCACCATGTCCCTCGGCACGCACGTCCTTGTGATGGTGCGACATGAGCTCGCCGAAGACCTCGCCCGCACGGGCGAATTGGGGAGCGGTGAGTTTCTGGTCGCGGAAGACGAGCACGTGGTGCTCAGCGAATTCGGCGTTGAGCGCCCGGCGCAATTCGTCGTCCACGGGCTCTCTCAGGTCCAGCCCGCGGATTTCGGCCCCGATCCCGTGATTGGTGAGCGGTGTGAGCTGGTAGTTCATTGGCGTCCTCCGTATTGAATGTCTCGACAATCTGCATCCGCGCGGTTCACGGCCGACATGTGCACGACCGCTTCCCGCGCGCCCGTGAATGGTTATACGCTACGCATCCGCTCATTCGAAACCGGATGGCCGCACATGGCAACCCAATCTGGCGCCCACTGTCTGCTTCAGGGCCTCGTCGAGATGGGCATGGAATATCTCTTCGCCAATCTCGGCACCGACCACGTTTCGATCGTAGAGGCGCTGGCCCGATGGCGACAGGAGGGGCGCTCCGACCTTCAGGTGATCCTCTGTCCGCACGAGAATGTCGCGGTGCATATGGCCGGGGGCTATGCGGCGGTCACCGGCCGCGGTCAGCCTGTCCTGGTCCATGTCGACGTCGGCACCGCCAATTCCGGGAACGCACTGCACAATCTTTGCCGGACCCGCCTGCCGGTATTCGTCATGGCGGGCCGTTCACCGTATTCGATGCGTGGCGAGCTTCCCGCGTCGCGCGACAACTACGTTCAGTTCGTGCAGGACCCGTACGACATCGCGAGTCTCGCGCGTCCGTACGTGAAGTGGGAGTACACGTTGAGCTCGGGCGTCGTCGCGAAGGAAGTGCTGCGCCGCGCTCAGTCGATGATGGACAGCGATCCGCCGGGACCGGTGTATCTGACGCTGCCGCGCGAGATGCTCGCCGGTGTCGTGGACGAGAGCGCGCTGCGATCGTTTCCGGAGTCGCGCTACGGTCCTGTCGCGGCGCGTGGTTGCGACGCCGTCGTGGCGCAGGCGCTTGCCGAGCGCCTGTTGACGGCCGAGAACCCGATCGCGATCACGAGCTATCTCGGGCGCAAGGCCGAAGCGCCTGGCGTGCTCGATGCGCTTGCACGTGAGTGCGGCATTGCGGTGTTCGAATCGCATTCGTTCCACGTCAACATCTCGCGCGATTCGCCGTGCTTCGCCGGCTTCGAGCCAGCGCACGGCATGCCGCAGGCCGACGTGGGCCTGCTCCTCGACGTGGACGTGCCATGGCTGCCGCAGTTCGTGAAGGAGAACCCGCGCACCTTCTGGGTTCAGGTGGATGTAGACGCACTCAAGAAGGATTTCCCGATGTGGGGTTTCCCCGCCGACCTGCGGGTGCAGGGCGATTGCGCAAGCGTGCTGGCGCAGGTGCTGGAGGTCGTCCGCGCGCGCGCCGATCCTGCGTTCCGGGCGCGGGTTGCGGCGCGCATGAAGCGTCTCGCTTCCGAGCGCGAGACGCGCGACAGGGCCGTGGCCGCGGCCGGCGCACGCGCAGGTGAGCGTGGCGCGATCTCACCCGATTACGTCTGTGCGTCGATCGCGAAGGTCATCGGCGCGGACGATATCGTGATCAATGAAGGTATTCGCAATGCCGCGTCGGTGCTGAACCAGATCCCGCGCACGCGGCCGCAGACGCTGTTCGGCAACGGCGGCAGCGGGCTCGGTTTCAGCGGCGGCATGGCGCTCGGCGTGAAGCTCGCGCGGCCGGACCGGCGCGTCGTGCAGATCGTGGGCGATGGCAGCTTCCATTTCTCCAACCCCGATTCGGTGTACTCGGTGGCACACGAATATCGCCTGCCGATTTTCACGGTCGTGCTCGACAACGGCGGCTGGGGGGCGGTGAAGGCGTCCACGCTGCGCGTCTACCCGCAGGGTGTGGCCGCACAGGCGAACGACTTTCAGTCGCGACTCGGGAGCGAGCGCCGCTTCGAGCAGGTGGCGCAGGCGTTCGGCGCGTACGGCGAGTCGGTGGACGATCCCGCTGCGCTCGAAGCAGCGATCGAGCGCTGCATCACCGCGGTGGATAGCGGGCAATCCGCGGTGCTCGCCGTCAAAGTCCCCCCGATCTGATTGCGGTCGAACGCGCGCGGCTTGGGCGGCAAGTGTCGGGATGAGTTGAGTACTCCCCGCTGGCGGAGCATTGCACCGCGGGGCAATTCAGGCACAGTACGCGGCTTCCGCGTCTGATGGGCGCATGTAAGTTCTCGTCGTATCGACCGGTCTTTCGCGATACGCTCGAGTATGGCCGGCGGCGAATGGCTCAAACCACGCCGATGCGGTCGCGAGCAGATTCTTCAATCGAGCCGAGGTGGAGATGACGACGCGTGCAGCTACCTTCCTGGCAGGTTGCTGGTTGGCCTCTGTAACCCCGTTCCTGTGCGCAGCCGACGCCGTTTATCCGACCAAACCGATAAGGCTTATCATCCCGTTCGTGCCGGGCGGGCCGAGCGATTTCCTGTCACGTCTGGTCGGAGGCAAGGTCAGCGAAAACATCGGTGTGCAGATCGTGCCCGACAACCGGGGCAGCGCCGGCGGCATCCTCGGATTCGAAATGGCGGCGCACTCGACGCCGGACGGCTACACGATGCTGATGGCCGCGTACAGCGGCTATACGATCAACCCGTACGTGTACAGGAAACTGCCGTACGACCCGTTCAAGGAGCTGCAGCCGATCACGCAACTCACGCTCGGCGGTAACGTCATCATCATCAACCTGTCGGTGAATGCGGCAACCCTCAAGGACTTCATTGCGCTCGCGAAGTCGATGCCCGGCAAGATGAACTTCGCCTCGACGGGCGCGGGGCCGCTGCTCGCGACCGAGCTTTTCAAGAAGGAAGCCGGGATCGATCTCGTCAATATCCCTTACAAAGGCACCGGGCAGGCGCAGCTGGCCTTGCTTTCGAACGAAGTCCAGTTCTTTGTCGAGAACCCGCTGATCGCGGTTCCTGCCATCAAGAACGGCCAGGTGCGCGCGCTCGCTGTCACCTCGTTGCAGCGCAATCCGGTGTTGCCGGACCTGCCCACCGTAGCCGAGTCGGGCTTCCCCGGCTATGAGAATGTGACCTGGCACAGCTTCGCGTTTCCCGCAGGCGTGCCGCGCCCCATCCTCAGGAAGATGCACGACGAGATCGTGAAGGCACTCAAGACGCCGGCGGTGCGCGATACGATTCTGGCGCAAGGTCTGGAGCCGGTCGGCAATACGCCGGAAGAGCTCTCTGCGCGCATAAAGAAGGAAGCGGTGCAATTCGCGAAGCTGGTGAAAGAGATCGGTACCAGCCCCAATAGCTCGACTGGCGTGAAGCACCGGCTCGGGCCGGTTTTATTTGTGTGCGGCGCGCTTCTTCGGCGCTTTGCGCGTGCTCGCCGTGCTGACGCGTTGCGCAGGGCGCTTGTGCGGCGCACGTCGGGCCGGCTCCGCTTCCGACGGTGCACCGTCGACCTGGTCTGCTGTCGTCACCTTCGCCTGCGGAGAGAGGCTGCGTCTCAGCACGGCCATCAGGTCGATGACATTGCTCGTGCCGGCGTCGGCGTCTTCCTCGTCCGCGCCTGCGAGACGAATCACGTCCTGGCCCTTTTTCTCCTTGCTCTCGGCGAGCGCCTGTATCGACGCAGCGTATTCATCCGCAAGCTCGTGCGTGTCCACCTCGTCGCGCGTGAGATGGGCGATGTCTTTCGCGAGCGCAGTCACCCGGCTGCGTGACACCTTCGGCCGTTTCGGCAGCCCCACGTCTTCGGGTGTGTGCAGCTCGTCGGCAAAACGCAGCGTTTCGGCGCGCAAGACACCGTTCTCGGACAGTATGGCGACCAGATACTCGTGGTCGCGCATGACGAAACTTCCGATGCCGACCCGCCCCGTGCGTTCCATCGTTTCCGCGAGCAGGTGATAGGCCTTGGTCGACTTGCCGGATGGTGCGAGGAAGTACGGGCGGTCGTAGTACATGGGCGGAATCTGGTCCGCCGGAACGAAACTCCGAAGATCGATGTCGCGCGATTTGTCGGGCGCGATGCCCTCGAGTTCCTTGTCGCTGACGACAACCATCTTTCCGTTCTCTGTTTCGAACCCGCGCACGATGTCGTTATTGGAGAGCGTCGTGCCGTCTTTCGGGCAATAGTACTGGCGACCGAGCGGCTTGCCTTTGGCATCCACCATCTTCATCGCCGTGCGGCGTGGACGCACGGCCGCGAAGAGGTCAACCGGAATGCTGACCAGACCGAAAGTGATCGTGCCCGACCAGAACGCACGTACGGGCGCATGGGGCTCGCGAGCTTCAGGCAACTTTTCGCTCCTTCGTACCGGTGAGGCTGCGTTGCAGCAGATCGGCGAGATCGCCGCCGGCTGGTTTGCGTTTCGGCGCAACGAGCTTCAGGGTCTTGCCGCGCGCTTTCGCATCGAGAAGCTCGTGAACCCGCCCGCGGTACTCGTTCTTCCAAAGCTGAGGCTCGAAATCGCCTTCGATCGAGGACATGAGCTGCTCGGCCATCCTGAGCTCGCGCTGGTCCGGGCGGCGGGTTGCGGGAACTTCGATCCGGCTCACGGATATCACCTGCTCGGCACGACGCAGGGCGGTCATGATGAGATAGCCGTCACTTGATGTGAGGGCACCGAGGTAACGCTTCTTGCGCATCACCCAGCGTGCGATACCGACCACACCGGCATGGTCGATCGCGTCGGCCAGGGCAAAGTAATCGCCGTTGTCCTTGTCCGGCGCAAGATAGTACGGGCGGTCGAACCACTGGTTTCCGAGCAGTCCTCTCCGGACGAAACGACACAGTTCTATTTCGCGTGACGACTCGGGCTCGAGCTTCGCCAGCTCATCCGGCTGCAGGATGACCGCCTCATCCCGACCGAGCGGGTAGGCCTTGCGCCGATCTTCCTTCGGCACCTCCTTGCCGTCGGTTTTCCTGATGATCCGCTGCTCGACGGGCACCCGATCCTTCTCATGCAGCAGACGGAAATGGATCACCTGATCCTGCACCGCGGAAAACAGTTGCACGGGGAGCGTGCTTTTACCGAGCACCAGCGCTCCCTTCCAGATCGCGCGTGCCATTACGTACCCTCGCCGGTTGGGCGGCAGTCCGGGCAGACCGCGTGCTCATGGATGTGCACGACGCACATCGGACAGATCGGCGCGTCACACTCGAGGCAACGGACCTCGGCGTGATACGAGTACGGCTGCTCGCAATGCGGGCAGTCTTCCTCGCCCAGCTCCAGCCACCAGGGAATGGCGGAAGCGTCTGGGCTGGGCGTTGTCTTCGCGCGTCTGGTCACGATGCCTGTCTCACACGGGCAAACGGTCGCGGCCGATCGGATCGCCGCGAACGCAACATTCCAATCATCGCCGCCCCTCTGCAATCGTCGTGCTCATTTGTCGCCGACGGGCCTACACACGCATAGCGCGGTGGAGCACTTACGTATCAGATGCACATCCCGGCGCGCCGTGGCCTGTAAACAGCGGCGGGTCAAGCGCGGCGCGAGATGTTGAGATCGACGGCCGCCTTGATGAGCGCCTTCAGGGCCCGCTCGTCGATTTCGTCGCCCTCGCGGAGATCGATCGCACGCCGTACCTTGCCGTCGAGACTCGAGTTGAAGAGGCCTGACGGGTCGTCGAGGGACGCGCCCTTGGCGAACGTCATCTTGACGACGTTCTTGTATGTCTCACCGGTGCAGATGATGCCGTCGTGATACCACACCGGCACGCCTCTCCACTTCCATTCTTCCACCGCCTCGGGGTCCGCCTGCTTGATGAGGGCGCGAATGCGCGAAAGCATCTCGCCGCGCCAATCGCGAAGCTCCCTGATCCTCGCGTCGATCAGCCGGGCGGGAGATTCCGCCACGCGCGCATTGCTTTTCTTCATTGAGGACTTCCTGCGCCGTCTCGTGGCGCACTGCCGGCTCGTCGCGGACGACTTGATCTCGCCGCCACGACAGGATGCCCAAATTGTCTTATGCGCAGCTTAATCAATGGCATTCCCTGCCGTAAATGGCTTCAGGATTCATGAAAGCGCCCCCCCCGCCCATAAGGGCGTCCGCACGGTACCAGAGAATTCCACCATGATCGGTCGAAAAGAGGATGTCGCGGTTGTCGCGACCGCATTTCTGCAGGCGGCGGCGAGAGCGCTTCATGCCTGTGATCTGGCCGGTTTCGTGCGGTGTCTGGCAGATGCGGTCGGCGTGTATGAGCGAAATCCCAGTTGCGCGCAGGCGCCGACGAGCCACCTGCGCGACGTGCAGGTCTATATACGCAGTGCCCGGCTGCTCTACGAAGCCCTGGGACGGCCCGCTGACGATCTCATGAGACTCGATCAGCGCGCCGAGGCCCTCCGGCAGTCGATTCACTGAGCTGCAACAGGCTCGCTGGGTCCTGTGCTATTACGCGCTAACGACCAGCAGGACCGCGCGCTGCACGCGCCCGGGCGCAAACGCGAAGACAGGCCTACGGACCACAGGCCGGTGAGCGTCGTGCTGCAGTATTAGCGCTCCCTGGAATGACAGAGATCAGGACGAATCCCGCATAACCTGATCAATCAATTCGAGGCTCACGCTCGCCGCGTGCTCGCCGCCTTCATGTCCGGCACGCGCCTCGCCGCAAGCAGCGCAAGCCATCGTCGGATCGCGGAATCCGAAGTGACCCAGATCAGGGCGCCGCCGCGGCTGCGCTTCAGAATCATCCTAAAGCGGCAGCAACGCCGCCTCCTGTGTAAGCGCGCGAGCGCTGCCGCTCATTTGATGCAGGAGACAAAAAATGACAAATGTCGTCATCGACCTGCCGCATGTCGCCATGCCTGCGGCAAAACCCGTCGCAATCCCCGGCAAGGGTGCACGCGCAAGCCGCCTGCTTGCGGTGATCGCCGTCGGAGCGATCATCTGGTTCGCACCCGTGCCTCAGGGTATCGCGCTAAATGCGTGGCATCTGTTTGCAATTTTCGTAGCGACAATCCTCGGACTCATCCTGCAGCCGCTGCCGATGGGCGCCATGGTGCTGATTGCTGTCATCACCACGGCTCTAACGGAGACGCTGTCGATCGGGGATGCACTGAACGGGTTCTCCAACCCGACCGTGTGGCTGATCTTCGTCGCTTTTCTGTTTGCGCGCGCCTTTGCCAAGACCGGCCTCGGTCGCCGGGTTGCTTTCTGGTTTATCGGGGCGTTCGGACACAAGACACTGGGACTCGGTTACGCGCTTGCGATCAGCGATCTCGTGCTTTCACCGGCCATTCCGTCGGGGGCGGCACGCACGGGCGGGGTCCTGTTCCCGATCGTGCGGTCGCTGTCCACCACGTTCGGATCACAGCCGGGTGAGACGTCAGGAAAAATCGGCCGCTTCCTGCACCTCTCTACGTATCAGGCACACGGTGTCACGTGCGCGATGTTCATGACGGCGATGGCCGCGAATCCGCTCATCACGGAATTCGCGAAAAAGGTCGCGCACGTCGACATCAGTTGGGGCACCTGGGCGCTCGCGGCGATCGTGCCCGGCCTGATTTCGCTCTTTCTCATGACGTACGTGATTTACAGGGTCGATCGGCCGGAGATCACCGAGACGCCGCAGGCAGCGCAGCTCGCGCGCGACGAGCTCGGCAAGATGGGTCCGCTCACGCGCGAGGAGAAGCTCGTTCTCGGCATCTTCGCCCTTGCACTGCTGCTGTGGCTTACCGGCTCCGTCAACCATATCGAGGCGGCGGTCGTGGCACTCCTCGGATTGGGCCTCATGATTCTGCTGGGCGTCCTGAGCTGGGATGACGTGCTCGCAGAGCGCACCGGCTGGGATACGCTGATCTGGTTCGGAGGCGTGGTCGGAATGGCGACGATGCTGTCGAAACTCGGGCTTTTCAAGTGGTTCGCAACCTACGTTTCGGCGCACGTGACCGGTTTGCCATGGCTGCCCGCATTGGTGGTCCTGCTGCTGGTCTACAACTTCAGCGGTTATCTCTTCGCCAGCCTGACGGCCCACGTCGTCGCGCTGTATGTTCCGTTCCTGACGGTTGCCGTCGCCGCGGGCGCGCCGCCGCTCTTTGCGGCCCTCCTGCTCGGGTTCTTCTCGAGCCTTTGCGTAAGCCTCACCCATTACGCAGGTGGACCGGCACCGGTCTACTACGGCAGCAACTACGTGAGCCTCAAGCGCTGGTGGGGTGTGGGTCTGCTCGTCGGTGTGATCAACATCGTCGTATGGCTCGGTATCGGCTCGGTGTATTGGAAGCTGATCGGCCTCTACTAGGCTCCGACACGGGGCGGCGGCTGCGGCGCATGCACTTGCGTCCGGCCGCCGGCCCAGTCCGGCACGCTGCGCAGCGCCTTGTCCCATCCATGATTGGACCGCGTCTCCTTGGGCCGATCGGCCCTATTTAGAAAATCGTTGTTTGTGCAGTTATTCCCGTCCTGCGCCGTCAAACGCCGGCCGGCCCGCGCGGCCATCATCGATCAGGAGACGGGGAAGCAAAGGCAATGCATCCTCGCCCAGTCGTCGTACGGCGTGGCCGTGGTAAGCGCGTCCGCGCCGACGTCACCTGCAAGGTGAACGCCGATACGCGATGTGGTCCCTGAGAACGCCTGCTCGTAAAATCCTTGCGCGTCAGTGTAATCCACGCTCACGCGGAGCAGCGTGCCGGCATGGGCGAGCTCGCTGTGCACATCGGTCGCACTCGGCACATCGCTCGCCGTGTTTGCGCCGGCGATGTCCGCCCACGTCATGCCCGAGTCGATCGATCTTGCCATTGATAGTTAAATACGATCGCGGGCGGGTACCGGGCCGCCCGGAAGAGCGGCCGGCTGATCGGGATCGGTGATCGTGGGTAGTGCGGCAGGCGTTGCGTAAAGAACTGGTCCGCGGCGCCGAAATTGGACTGGCCTGCGATGAGGTTATTGAAGCTGCCGTCGACAGTGCGTAGCCCGAACGGCGCAAATGCGTCCGGCACAAGGCTTGCGAGGTCTGCGCCGGCCGTGTGCTGCTCGGCGATGAGGATCTGCTTGAGTACGAAATCGAGATCGGACCGGCTGAACGACGCCATCGACAGTTCCCCCGTAATGCGCGGGAGGGATGTCGAAAAATCCCCCCGCGCTTTTTGGCACGGAACGTCGGTGCGCTCGGTGCACGTGTTATGCCAGACGCTCTGCGGTGTGCGTCTACGACCGCGTACGGCTTACTTCACAGTCGTTATGCGGTAACGGCAGGGTAAATTTGTGCTGGGGGACGTGATGGCAACAAGGGGGACAAACGCCACAGATCGCGAAAATAATGTCACCGGCATTAATGCATCCGCGGTGATTGCAACATGTTACGCCGGGAAGGCGGCGGTTTGATGTCGGGCATCGGCGCTCGACGTGCGAAGACAGTGTGAGAGGGGCGAGCGTGTTCAGGGCAAATTGCGCGTAACATGAAAGGAAACAGGGAGATCGATGTGGAACAAGTGTATGTCCGCAGTGTCTGGTTCACCCTTGCCAACGTTGCGCGGTTCTGTTTCTGGCTGCTCCTTATCCTGATCACGCTCCTGATCGTCTTCGGCCGCTCGGCGGATACACAGACCAGCCGCTCGCGCGTGCTGCAGCAGTTTCAGGCCGAACGGAAGTCGCGCGTGATCGCGATGATTCACAGGCAGGAAAGCGCGAGCATCCTCGGTGTGTCGGTGGAGAGTCACATCGATATCGAGGACTCGGAGGCGGTGCTGCGCGCGATACGGTTGACGCCGCCGGATCAGCCGATCGATTTCATACTCCACACGCCCGGAGGGCTGGTGCTTGCAGCCGGGCAGATCGCCAAGGCGCTCGCCGACCGCAAGGCTAAGGTGACCGTGTTTATTCCTCATTACGCGATGAGCGGAGGCACGCTCATCGCGCTCGCCGCCGACGAGATCGTGATGGATGCGAACGCCGTGCTCGGGCCCGTGGATCCGCAGATCGGCGGCGCGCCGGCCGCGTCCGTCCTCAAAGTACTGGAAACGAAAAAGCCCGAGGACATCGACGATGCGACCCTCATCCTCGCCGACATCGCCTCCAAGGCGCGCGTGCAGGTCGGGGATTTCGTCGCGGAGATCCTCGCGAAACACCAGCCACCCGAGCGCGCCAAGGAGTTGGCGAAGACGTTGACAGAAGGACGGTGGACGCACGATTTTTCGATTTCGGTGCAGATGGCGCGCGAGTTGGGCCTGCCCGTCAGCACCGAAATGCCGCTGATGGTCTACCAGCTCATGGACCTGTATCCGCAGGCGAACGCGATGCGGCCTTCCGTCATTTACGTCCCGACGCCCACCGGCGGGGAGAAAACGAAGGGGCAGGTGCCGGCCACGCCCCCGCCCACCAAGTAACGCTTACGGCCCGGACGCGCTGCTTTCGCCCGGGCCCTTCGGCACGACGTAGGGTGCAGCGCCAAGGGCGAGAAACAGATTCACCGTGTCGAGATGCCGCTGCGCTTCGGCCCGTACGGATCCCAGACGCGCCTGCTGAACGAGGCGATCCGCATCGAGCACCTGCAGCAGGTTCGATACGCCTTCCTGATAACTCGCCCGGGTGAGATCGGCACTGGCCTGTGCCGTGTTCAATGCATAGAGCTCGGCGCGCAACTCATCCGCATCGTTGTCGAGTGCAGTGAGCGCGTCCGCGACTTGCGAGAACGCCTGCAGCACGACGTTCTGATACGAGCTGGCGCTCGCCTGCAGCGCATTGAGCGCAGCACGTCGCTCGGCGCGCAGGCGGCCCCCGTTGAAGACAGGCGCAACGAGGCCGGCGATGAGACTCCATGCAGCGTTGGCAATGTTGACGAGACTGGACACGTCCGTACTTTGCTGCGCATACGACGCACTGAGCGTGATGCGCGGGTAGAGATTCGCTGTCGCAACGCCAGCCGCTGCCGTCGCCGCGCGTATCTGCGCTTCCGCAGCCAGGATGTCCGGCCGTCCGCGCGCAAGCTCCGAGGGCAGGCTGACCGGCAACTCGCGTGGCAGCACGAACTGCCGCAAATCGAAATCGGGCGGCGACCATACGCCGGTCGGTTCTCCCACCAGTGCCCCGAGCGCATGGCGTGCACTGCTGAGCTGCTGGCGCAGCGGCGGCAAGAGCGTCGTGTCGCGAGCAAGCTGACTTTCAGCCGCGAGCACATCCACGCGGGACACCGAGCCGGCCTCGAATGCGGTACGCACCAGATCCAGATTGTCCCGATCACGTTGAAGGATCGTCTCGACAGCGGCGATCTGCGCCCGCGCCGACGCAATCGCAAGGGCCTGAAATGCGACGTTGCCGGTCAGGCTGAGCTGCGCAGCATTGAGTTGCTGGTGCTGGAACTCGGCAAGCGCGCGTTGTTGCTCGATGGTGCTGGCCACTCCGCCGGCATAGTCGAGCGTATAACTCACGCTGGGCCCGATGGAGAAGAACGTGAATGGCGGCGGCTTGACGAGAGGGCCGAGAAACTGTGCCCCGAGCTTCTGGCGGCCGGCACTGGCGGACAAGGTCAGCTCCGGCAACAGAGCACCGCGCCGCGCGACGAGAAGTTCCTCGGCCTGGGCCAGCGTCGCACGCGCAGTGGCGAGCGTCGGGCTGCCGGCGAGCGCGGCGCGCATGACGCCATCGAGCTCCGCGGATCCGAACGTCATCCACCAGTCCGGGCGAGGCTTGTTTCCATACGTGATGTGCTGAGCGATCTCGTCCGCGGGCGGACTTTCGAGCATCAGCGCTTCCGTCGTATAGCGCGCCGTAGAGGGAGGCTTGCCGCCTTCGAACGTCGGCGCTGTGCCGCAGCCGTGCAGCAAAGCCGAGAAGAGCATTACGGCGACAGTCGCGCCGGTGACGGGGTTGCTCAGACATCCTTCAGGGTTCATGGCGGCCCGACGTCGCGGAACGGCAGGGCCGCGGCGCCCACGTGTTTGCCGCGAGTATGCCGCGCAGGTGCACGCCAAGCCAGCACGCCCGCCGGCGCGCAGGCGCGCAGGCGACGCGATCTCGATTGGCGGGACTCACCCATGCAACGCGAGCCATGAAACCCGCACAACGGACCGAGGCTCTCGCCACTAGAGCCGGTGCAACACGTATGCCTGCGCCGCGCTCCGTCGCGTGAAAAGAAGTCACGGAACGCTGCACCGGCCAGGCCGGCCGCATGCATGTAGACGTTTTTCAACCCAGGGACTCGTGTCATGTCGATGACGGTCGGTGATTTTCTCCTGCAGCGTCTTTCGCAATGGGGCGTGCAGCGCGTCTACGGATATCCGGGTGACGGCATCAACGGCATCATGGGCGCGTTTGGCCGCAGTCGAAACGGCATTCGTTTCGTGCAAGCGCGTCACGAGGAGCTTGCGGCGTTCATGGCGTGCGCGCACGCGAAGTTCACCGGAGAAGTCGGCGTGTGCCTGGCGACTTCCGGCCCGGGTGCCATTCATCTTCTGAACGGCCTCTACGACGCCAAAGCCGACCACCAACCGGTGGTCGCCATCGTCGGTCAGCAGAAGCGTGCGGCGCTTGGCGGCGACTATCAGCAGGAAGTCGATCTCGTCTCGCTGTTCAAGGATGTCGCTCACGAGTACGTGCACATGGTGTGCGTGCCGGAGCAGGTGCGGCATCTCGTCGATCGAGCCGTACGCATCGCACGCGATCAGCGCACGGTGACGTGCCTCATCTTTCCCAACGACGTGCAGGATCTCGACGCAGTCGAGGCGCCTCCGCACGAGCACGGGACCATTCACAGCGGCATCGGCTACACCGGCTTCACGCGCGTGCCGCGGGCGGAGGATCTGCAGCGTGCGGCGGCAGTCCTCAATGCGGGTAAGAAAGTCGCAGGTACTGGTCGGCGCGGGTGCGCTGCACGCCACCGACGAGGTGATCGAGATCGCCGACGTGCTCGGAGCGGGCGTCGCGAAAGCGCTCCTGGGCAAGGCGGCAGTGCCCGACGATCTTCCGTTCGTTACGGGTTCCATCGGCCTGCTGGGAACCAAGCCCAGTTACGACCTCATGACCGGCTGTGACACGCTGCTCATGGTCGGCTCCTCTTTCCCGTATTCCGAGTTCCTGCCGGAAGAGGGTAAGGCGCGCGGCGTTCAGATCGACATCGACGGACGCATGCTCAATCTGCGCTACCCGATGGAAGTCGGGCTCGTCGGCGACAGCAAGGAGACCCTGCGTGCGCTGCTGCCGCTGCTCGAGCGGAAAGCCGATCGATCGTGGCGGGAAGAAATCGAGCACGGGGTGGAGCGCTGGTGGCGCGTGCTGGAGGGGCGGGCGATGAACGAGGCCCAGCCGATCAATCCTCAACGCGTGTTCTGGGATCTCTCGCCCCGTCTGCCGGACGGCTGCATCCTCACGTGCGATTCGGGCTCATCGGCGGCCTGGTATGCCCGCGACCTCAAGGTGCGGCGAGGAATGATGGCGTCGCTGTCGGGCGGGCTCGCGACGATGGGGCCTGCGGTGCCTTACGCGATCGCTGCCAAGTTCGCGCACCCGCAGCGACACGTGATAGCACTGCTCGGCGATGGCGCGATGCAGATGAACGGCATCAACGGCCTCGTCACGATCGCGGACCGCTGGCGGGAGTGGGCTGACCCGCGGCTGACGATCGCGGTGCTCAACAACGCCGATCTCAATATGGTGACGTGGGAGCAGCGGGGCATGGAAGGTGATCCGCGTTACGTGCCCTCGCAGCAACTGCCGGACTTTCCGTATGCACGTTACGCGGAGCTGCTGGGTCTCGGCGGGTTGCGCGTCGACAGGCCCGAGCAGATTGCGCCGGCGTGGGATGCTGCGCTCCGTGCGGAAAGGCCGACGGTGCTCGAGTTCGTAACGGATCCGAACGTTCCGATGACGCCGCCCCACATCGAAGGGAAGCAGTTGAAAGCCTACATGTCGGCGTTGCTTCACGGTGATGCCGAAGGCATGCGGCTCACCATTGCGTCATTCAAGGAAGCGTGGGCAAGTCTCTTTCCGCCGAGCGCAGCGTCGTAGGGTTCGCGCCCGTCGGCCCTGTGCAGGTGCACGCGTATCGCATTCCACCGTGGAGCCGGAATCGGACGGCACGCTCGAGTGGAGCGCAACGACGCTGGTCGTGGTCGAAATCGAGGCGGTGGACTGTCCCGGGTTGGGATACACGTATGCCGACGCCGCGACGGCGCGCGCGTCGATGTCGACGCACTTCCGATACGAACAGGATGGCGGGAACTTCTCGCGTACGCTGCTGCGCTGCCTGGGCGTCGGCGAGTGCCGGAAGAAGTCGGGAACGCCCGCCGTTCGCGGGGCGACCGAGGAGACATTGCTCATCGCGACGGGCTTCAGTTGCAGGGAACAGATCCGGCAGACGACCGGTCGGCGCACGATGCATCCGGCCGAAGTCGTGGAGCTTGCGTTCAGCGCATAGCTCGGTGTTGAGGGCACGGGAGCGAGCGCAGTCGACACTGCGCCGGCCACTTAAAAAGGAACGGCCCCGGCAGGCGTCTTCTTATACGGGAGAGCTGACCGAGGCCGAAAGCAAGCATTCGTCCGAGTGGGAGCGACGGCTGAGCTTCGGGCCGGAGTATGCATGCACGTCCACGCTTCCCTGTATGAACTGCGTCACGACGCCATACGCGCATTTCACTTTGAACCAGACTCCGGACACTAAGCCAGCGCGTTTGCGACGGTCCTCTCGGCTCAGGACGTGAATGGAACTCGGCCCGCTCGGAAGCATCGTACTGCATACAGCGTAATGCAGCTGTCATCACATTCGTTCGAGGACAGGAGACGATCATGAACAAGCGGATACTTACGGTAACGCTGGCAGCAGGCGTGCTTGCTGCGAGCAACATCGCCACGGTGCAAGCCGAGCAGACACACTCGAAGATGACAAGTGAAGGTCATGTGACGTCCGTTGCGCCGGTATACACCGAGCCGATGATGGAACTGCAACATGCCGCCCAGCGCCTGCGCGAAACCATCCAGGCACTTGCGCAGCAGCCGCCGGGTCCACGTCGCGAGCAAGCGATGAGTGACGCGCGGCGGGCGCTCTACGAAGCGCAGGAGGCCATGATCCAGCTTCCGCCGCAGTACCGTGTTTCGGGCGTTGTTGCGACCGATGGCCAGATCAACCGCACTCAGCCCGTGCGCGATAGCGCGTTCGGAGACGCCGTGAAGGAACTGCAGGCGGCTGCGGATCGCCTGCGCGATTCGATCCAGGCGATGGCGCAGGAGCCGGCGGGAGCGCGGCGCGATGCGGCGATCAGGCAGGCAGACAAGGCGCTCCTCGAGACCAAAGCGGCGATGGCGTGGGTGCCCGGCTATCCTTCACGTGCTACGACTGGAAATACGGACAACGCGGGCTCCGGAATGCTTGCAGGCAATGCAACCAACGATGCGGCGCCTGTGCAAGGCCACGTGCCCGCGCTGTCGGGCGGAGTGGGATCGGGTGCGCGTGCGATGCTGTCGAGCGAGGCCGCGCCGGAGCACAACATGAAGATGGTGTTCGCGCTGGAAAGCGGTAACTATCTCGCCGATGTTGCGATGAAGGTAAAGGACGCGAACGGCCGCACGGTCATCGACGGCGTATCGGACGGGCCCTGGCTGTATGCAAAGCTGCCTTCCGGCAGCTACACGGCAACCGCCACGTACAACGGCAGAACGGTAACGCAGCATTTCACAGTAGGTCGCTCAGGCCAGCATGTCGTGTACTTTCGATGGCCGACCAGTGTGGAACGCACGTCGGTAGCGGAGGTCTCTCCGATTCTGGGTACCGGCCCCGAAAATTCACGGTAACGCGAAGCGACCGCGGCGGTGCGGATCTGCGCCGCCGCTGCGCATGCGAAGGGACGTTGCCTTTCGACACAAAGGCTGTATTCTTATACAGCCATGAGCGATTACTGGAGCAATGGACACTTCAAACTCTTCAGGTGTCCGCTGTGCGGCGACCGCCGCTACGTTGAGGTACGTGTGCAGCGGCCCTCGGGAAACTGGTACGTCACGCCCTTTCTGCAGTGCGTAGGCTGCACCGTCATGTTTCGGGATCCTGTGAGTTTTTCCGGCAGCCGCGTGCCGAACGACCCGAAAACGGGTGGTATGCGGCCGGTCGGCCGTTACGGCGCCATGCCGTGGAAGGAGGACGACGAGTCGCCGAGTTGAAGCGTGCGCGCGGCACGATACCGCCCGCTGCTCCGCGGCTCCGCTCACAAGGACAGGAGCGCTCTGTATTTAGAGAGTAAGCACGACCATGCACGCGACAACTGCAATGCCGAGCATGATGCCGAGCGCCCACGTCTGCCGTTTGTTATACATTTGGATCGGCAGTATGCAGAGCGCGCATGCCATCGGCCCGGCAGTTTGCCGCGTCCAGCGCACAATTCAGGGGACCCGAGACTCGCTCCCATACCCGCTATAATCGGGCGTTTTTTGCAGATCGAGACGCTTATGCGCCCGCTGGTGAGCGCGCGCGCGGCGCGCCCCGCCGCGGAAGCCGCTCCGCCGTCGACCACGATCTCCGTGGTTGTCCCGATGTACAACGAAGAGGAGAACGTCGCCCGCCTGGTAGACGAGGTTGGGGACGCGCTCGCGCAGCACCGGCATTCGTTCGAGCTGATCATCGTGGACGACGGCTCGACGGACGACTCGGCCGCGCGCCTGGAGGCGCTCGCAGCAAGCCGTCCCTGGCTCGCGCCGGTGTATCTCAAGCGCAATTACGGACAATCCACGGCATTGCAGGCCGGGTTCGATGTAGCACGCGGCGACATCATCGTCACCCTCGATGCAGATTTGCAGAACGATCCCGCGGAAATACCGCGTCTTCTCATCCTGCTCGAGCAAAACCCTGACATCGATGTGATATCAGGCTGGCGTCGCCACCGTCAGGACAACGCGCTCACGCGAACGCTGCCATCGCGCGCCGCGAACTGGCTGGTATCGGCCGTGACAGGCGTGCGTCTGCATGACTACGGTTGCGCGCTGAAGGCATACCGGCGTCAGATCATTGCGGATATTCGCCTCTACGGCGAACAGCATCGTTTCATACCCGCGCTTGCAGCCGATGTCGGCGGGCGCATCCTCGAAGTGGAGGTCAATCACCGCTCGCGGACACTCGGGACGTCGAAGTACGGGATCGACCGCACGGCACGCGTGATCGTCGATCTCTTCTGGGTCTCGTTCCTGCTGCGCTTTCTTCACCGGCCGATGCATGCGTTCGGCGGCCTCGGGCTCGCGTTCGGCCTCGTCGGCGGCGCGATTCTCGCGTATCTCGCATTCGACAAACTGGTTCTGGGCCATGACATCGGCGGCCGGCCGTTGCTCTTTCTGGGGATGCTCCTCACCATCGTGGGCGTTCAGTTCGTCGCGACCGGCGTCATCGGCGAATTGCTCACTCGGGTGTATCACGAGCCGGAAGGACGGCGACAGTATCTGCTGCGGCCGCCGCCTGCGCTTTCCGAGAACGCATCGCCATCGACCCGTGACGTTCAATCGCTCGGGTAGCGGCATGCGACTCGGGCGGGGGGTCGTCCGGCTTCTCGTCGGCGCGAGTGTCATCGCGCTGCTGTTCACCACCGTGGACTTGGGCGCGTTGTGGGGGCACATCGCCGCGACCAGTCCGGCGTCCTTCGCAAAAGTCCTCGGCTGCGCCCTCGCCGCGACGCTGATATCCGCCGTGCGCTGGGCGAACATCGCGCGCGGGCTGGGCGGCCACGTCGGCACGGTTCAGGCTACCGTCTTCTACCTGCGCGGAATCACGATCAACACACTGCTGCCCGGCGCCACTGTCGGCGGCGATGCGTTCCGCGCGTTTCAGATGGTGCGGATCGGCAACGGCGTTGCGCAAAGCACGTTTTCCGTCGTGCTCGACCGTCTCGCCGGCCTGTGGGCACAGGCGGCGTTGTCGCTCGCTGCGGCTGGCATCTACCTGAGTGCGGCCCGCAACGAAGGCTCCTTGCCGGTGCTCATATATTCTGCGTTGCTCGCAGCGATCGTCGCCATTCCCTGGCTTCCGCTCGAGCACCTGCCGGTGCCGGAACGCGGCGCGTTGCGGCGTGCCGCGGATACGTGGATGGCCTGGCGCCGATTCCGCAGCGAGCGGCCGCGGCTGCTCGTGCGCATCGTGCTCCTCGGGGCAGGCGTCGCGTTCATGTCCACGAGCGCGTTCTGGTTCTGCCTGCGAGCCGTCGGGCTCGATCTCCCGTTCCTCGACACGCTTCTTGTCGCGGCCGCGATCTTCATCGCCGCGTCCGTACCGATCGCGCTTGCCGGTTTCGGCCCGCGCGAAATCGGCGCCGCCGCCGTGTTCGCGATCATCGGGGGCAGCGTCGCCCCCGCAACGGCTGCCTCCGTCCTGTATGGCCTTGCCGCGACGATGCAGGGCCTTTGCGCGGCGCTCCTTTTCGCATGGCAGCCGGCGAACGGGGAACGTTCCAAGGCGGCGTCACGCTCATGAGTGCCGAGCTTGCCGTGAAAAGCGCGGCTCTCGGTTCGAACGCGGAGCGCCACCTCGCAGGCTGGTTTGCTGTGCTGCTGGTTGCGCTGACGGCGTATCGGGCGCTCGCACTCGCCATCGCCGGGCTGCCACTCAGTTTCGAGGAAGCACGGTACTGGGGCTGGTCGCGCGCGCTCGACTGGGGCTACTTTTCGAAGCCCCCCATGGTGGCCGTGGCGATTCGTGCTGCAACGGCCCTGTGCGGAGACGGTGAGCTCTGCGTGCGCGCGCCGGCCTATATCGGGCTCGCGCTGACCACCTGGTTCGTGTTCCTCGCCGTGGCGCGGCTGCACGGCCCGCGCGTCGGCTTCGCCGCCGGTGTGACATTCGCGACGCTGCCGATCGTGAGCTTCACGTCCGTCGCCATCACCACGGACGTGCCGCTGTTTCTCTTCTGGGCGATTGCGCTCTACGCATTCATCCGGGCATTGGACGACGATCGCTGGTCGTGGTGGATCGTTACCGGCCTGGCGGGCGGCCTCGGATTACAGAGCAAGTACACGATGGGCATATTCGCCGTTTCGGCGCTTGCTTATCTCGTGTGGCAGCGTGACGAACGTGCGCGATTGCGTTCCGCCAAGCCATGGATAGCCGCACTGGTCGCGTTCGCGGTATTCGCGCCCAACCTCGCCTGGAACGCCACGCATGATTTCCCAACCATCCGCCATACATCGGAGCTGTCACAACTCGAGCGTGCGTTGATCCATCCAGGTCACTTTCTGGAGTTCGTGCTGGGGCAACTGGGCGTGTTCGGGCCGATCATCGGACTGATGATGTTCGTCGCCATCGTGCATGCGTTGCGCAAACACTCGGACAGGCGAGCTCGGCTATGGGTGGCATTCACGCTGCCGTTCCTCGCCGTGATCGGACTCGAGGCGTTGCTGGCGCGTGCGTACCTGAACTGGGCAGCGCCGGCCACGGTCGCCGCGACCGCGATGACGATCGTATACATGCTCGAGCGCGGCCGCACGCGGCTGCTGGCCTGGGCGATCGGGATCAACATCGCGCTCGCAGTTGTCCTGTATCACGTCGTGCCGGGGGGGCAGACATTGGGCCTGCCGGCGAAGCTCGACGCGAGCCTGCGCCTCAGGGGCTGGCCGGAGGTGGGTGCGCAAGTGCGCGACATACTGGCGCAGCATCCCGGTGCGCGCTTCGTAGGGCATGAGCGCATAGCTATAGCGGAAATGCTCTACTATGCGCGGCCGCTCTCCGGTGGTCCGCTCGTGTGGAATCCCGAACGGCGCATCAGCGATCAATACCGGCTCACCGCGGATGTGGCAACGGCCGGGGGGGCCCTTTCGTCATCGCCACCAGTGACGATCGGTTCGAGGCGCTCGCCAGAGACTTTCGCGGCCTCGTGCGGCTCGGTATTGCGCGAGACCGTGAACTGCCGCGGGCTGCGAACGGTGCTTCATCTTTACTACGCGGAAGATTTCGACGGTACCACCGATGAGACGTACACACTTGCTCATGCTGTCGCTCGTGCTCGTCGCCTCGGTTCTGTTCACCCTTTTCCCGCAGATCGACCTCATCGTAGCGCGCCAGTTCTACGGGTCGGCCGGCGAGTTCCCGTTTGCTCACAACGTATACGTGCGGGCCATTTTCGATGCGATCACGTGGCTATCGAGGATCACAGCCGTCGGACTGATCATTGCGATCGGGATCGCGTCGATCCAGCCGTCGGGCTTCTGGCGCAGCCATCGCAAAGATTTCGTGTTCGTGCTGCTCGCGCTGGCGCTGGGCCCGGGTCTGATCGTGAACAGCGGACTCAAGGATCACTGGGGTCGCGCCCGTCCCTCGCACGTTACGCAGTTTGGAGGCGAGAAACACTTCACTCCCGCGCTGATCCCCTCGGACCAGTGCGGCCGCAATTGCTCGTTCGCGAGCGGGCACATCGCGGCAGCGTTCTTTCCCGCGGTCTCGCGCTGATCGCGACGCGGCGACGACGGCTCTGGCTGCTGATCGGTTTTACCGCGGCGCTGCTGGCTGCGCTCGGACGCATGGCCGGCGGGTCGCACTTCCTGTCGGACGGCATCTTCGCGGTCGCGATCGTCTGGTTTACTGCGGCGGCGTTGCACTGGTTGATGTTCGGCACTGCGGTGCAGGCGCGTCGTGGTACGTTTAGCCTGTGCTGTTAGCCCTTGGTCCAATAGGCATCACGCAGCGTTAGCGGTCTGATCCCCGGATTGCCGTTGCCGGGCAGCGTGTTGCCTGCGCGACCGAAACGCGGAGGATGAGGTGAGTCTTCGTGCAGGGCGGGTAATTGCGGCGCGTTTGCGACACTACGCAACCGCGCCCCTCTGACTCTTCGCCGGTTCTAAGTGCAAACGCGACAGGCGGCGAATGGCTCATGCGGCTTGACGAATCCGTGGTTATCGCACCCTCATGTCGGGCCTTCGCTGTGGGCCGTAGTGGTCCTGTCCCCACAGAGTCGCGATTTTGCTGTTTGGGAGAACGCGCTGCGATTGATGAGTGCGGCGGATACAGCAGACCTGGCAGTCACGCACAAACGGCCGTGGCAGTTGCGGCCGCTGACGTCGGTGAGCTCTCGTCTTCTCGGCGTATTACGCGCGCGCAAAGGTCGGGCTCGCCCTGACGTTCAGCCCGAGCCCGATCTCTGTTTTGTGGCCGCCGAATGCGGTGCTCTCGGGGCGGTGCTGCTGCCGCCGGCTCGGAGCTCCTGCTGCGTCGCTACCGTCGACTGCTTGCCGGTGTAGGGCAATGTTCCTGCGCCGATGATGTTGTGCTGGTTCGACAACATCGTGAGCGAGGCGCTGATCGGCGCCATTTGCGTGCAGCGCCTCATGCAGCAGGAGCCCACGCTCGACAACGTACGTGATGTTGCCGTGTTCATCGCGTGCGCGGTGTTTCTTGCGCCGTTTCTCTCATCATTTCTCGATTCCGCCTTCGTGCGCCTGAACGACTGGGGGACCGAGACGTACTGGCAACTCTGGACGACGCGATTCGTTTCGAATGTGCTCGCAACCATCACCCTGGTTCCGGTCATCGTGACGGTCGCGAGACTCGACTGGCCCGCTCTCCGCAAGCTCGCACTGGTGCGTGTCGCGGAAGCAGTAGGGCTTGCCTTTGCATTGGTCGTCGCCGGTCTGCTGGTATTCGACTTCGATCCTGCAATAGCACCGTCGGTCCCGTTGTACATGACCGTGCCGTTCCTCGTGTGGGCGGCACTGCGCTTCGGCCCTCTCGGCGCGAGCGCCTCGTTCGCAATGATCGCGTTTCTGACGATATGGGGCGCGGCACACGGACGTGGCCCATTCACGGGAGGCGAGCCGAACGAAAATGCGCTCACCGTACAGCTGTTCCTGACGCTGGTTGGCATGGCGACGTTGACGCTGGCAGCCTTCTTGAAGGAGCGCGACCGCGCGCAAGCCGCGCTGCGGGAGAGCGAGGCTCACTTCCGGAACATAGCCAACACGGCGCCAGTCATGATCTGGATAATCGTCGCCGATCAGCGTTTCACGTTCTTCAACAGGCGCTGGCTCGATTTACCGGCCGTCGCTCGGCGAAGAAGTCGGCGCGAGCGCGCTGAACGGTGCGCACGACGATCGGGAAGGCGCACGACGAAGCGGCGGCGTTCCGGCGAGCGCGCATCGACCTCGAATACCGCATCTGCGACCGTCCCGCCGTGCATCTGCTCGAGATCGTGTCACCGGCGTAAGCCCGGCCCGAGGCCGCCTTTCGGAGCGCTCGATAGACGGATCGACCTGCTCGAGCATCTCGAAGACGCTGTCCAGTTTCTCGCGTGGAATTCCGATTCGCGTCGTCGTCTGACGGAACATCACGACATGGTCGCCATGGCATCGTCGCCGCGATCGCGATCTTGCCGCCGGTATCGCGTTATTCTGCAGGACGTAGTTGTTCAGAAGATTGGCGAATACCTGCGCGAGGCGCGCGCGAAGCGGTGATGCGGCCTGTTGGCGGCGCTACTGCGGGGTGGTGCAGTGCACAGGCGTACGGGCGGACGTCCTCGATGAAGATCGATCAACGTGTCGGTGAGCGGCGACAAGGTTCGCTCAACATGTGCCTTGTCTGCAGCATGAACGCAAGCTCAAGCACAGCGGCACGAACTTTCGCGCGCTCCTCGACGAGACGCGCGGGCGATTGGCGGAACAATATTGCCGCGACTCGACCCTGTCTGCGACGGAACTGGCGTTTCTGGTGGGTTTCTCGGACCCGAGCAGCCTGTCGCGCGCGATGCGGCGCTGGAACCGGCAAAAGAGAGCCCCACAGCTCCGCAGAACTAGCCGTGGGCTGCGGATCTGTGCGCAGGTGTCGATCCGTTCGCGAGACGACACGGGCTGCTCGATGCGATCGTTCGCTACTGCAGATCCCCATGAATGAGCCAGTCCATGGCACGTTCGTAATCGACGAAGGCGCGCATGTTGAGGCTATGCTGCTCGGCACACATGACGAAGAAGCGCGCATGATCGAAGCGTTCGTCTGAGCACAGTACCGCCGTCCGCCGCACCCTGTTCTGCGCGGCCGAGGCGACTTGCTGGGCCAGAGTCCAGAGATCTGAGGTCGTCAGCAGTGTCATCGCCCTGCGCGTGTCGAGCAGCACGTGCAGGTCCGACAGCCCCGTCGATGCCTGTGCCATTTCGGAGAGCAGTTTCTGACTCGCCTCCAGGTCCAGTATCCCCGCCGGCGTCGCCCTTATGAACTCGCACGCTTCTATTACTTCTACGTTCGTTGGCATCGTCTCGTAGACCTCTGTCAAAGGTCGGGGACCCACATCCGAGCTTGGAACGCGCGCCTAGTCCATATGATGCGACGGAAATCGGCGCCTGACGATTGGACCTTGGTGTAACACACAAACACACACACGGAGCATGTTCGGGTCGCTGTCGCTATCCGCCGACAATGGACGAGGGTCCAATTCGGTGGGGGCGACTGACTGGCGTTCTGATTTTTCGTGTTCCTTTTCCGGCGATCCTTCCGGAGAGGCGCGCCTGCGCGTGTCGGGATCATGGCGGTGTTCGCGTTCGCCGGCGGGCGCGCTTGCCATAGGTGTCGGCTTCGGCATGCAGACGTTGATCAAAAACCTGATCAGCGGCGTCATCGTGCTGCTCGAACGCCATGTCCGTGTCGGTGACGTCATAGAGGTCGAAGGCATAACCGGCAAGGTGACTGCGGTCGACATCCGTTCATCCACTATTCGCGGACCCGACGGGATCGAAAGCATGATCCCGAACGCATCGGTGCTCGAGGGCAAGGTGACGAACTGAACCCTCACGAACGCGGATCTGCGGCGCGTGGTGAAAGTCGGGGTCGCCTACGGCTCACCCGCGCACGCGGTTGCGCAGATACTCGAAGAATGTGCCCTGCGATATGCCGCGGTGCTCGAGGAGCCGCCGCCGAGCGTGATCTTCGAGGACTTCGGCGAAAGCGCGCTCATCTTCTCCCTGTACTTCTGGACCAACCTCTCTCCGAATACCAATCCACTTCAGATCATGAGCGACCTGCGCTTCATGATCGAGAAGAACCTGCGCGAAGCGGGCATCATGCTCGCCGTGCCGCGTCGCGATATCCAGTTCGACTCCACGCCTCCAATCAAGGTCGAGTTCGCCTCGGCGGATGAGACGCCCCTCCGCGCGGGCTTGCAGCGCGTTCGCCCGGGCTCGGCCTGACAGGCTTCCGCATATAGACCGGGGACGGCAAACACGCTCGGTGGCGCGCCACGATCAACCGCTAAACTCTGCGCCGACATGATCGAGAGGGAAGGGCGAGTCGTTGGAGTATTCGGATCATCTGGTACTGTTCGCGTCGCTGCTGGTCGTCGTAAGCATCGTGGCGAGTGCGGTCTCCGCACGGCTGGGAGCGCCGCTGCTGCTCGTATTTCTGCTGCTCGGCATGCTCGCCGGTGAAGACGGCCCCGGCGGTTTTCGGTTCGACGACGTTCACACCTCTCAGCTCGTGGGCAGCATCGCGCTCGCGATCATCATCTTCGACGGCGGTCTGCGCACCCGCAAAGAGGTGTTCCGAGTCGCGCTGTGGCCGGCGGTTTCTCTGGCGACGCTGGGGGTTCTGGTCACCGCGCTCGTCGTCGCTGCCTGCGTGACATGGCTCCTCGGTCTGCATTGGCTGCAAGGACTGCTGATCGGCGCCATCGTCGGCTCGACCGATGCCGCCGCGGTTTTCTCATTGCTGCAGACCTCCGGCATCCAGCTGAAGGAGCGCGTCGCATCCACGCTCGAGATCGAATCGGCGAGCAACGATCCGATGGCGATCTTCATGACGATGGTGCTGATCTCGGTACTGGCCGCAGGCGAGACGACGCTGAGCCCTGCCGTCGTCCTCGAATTCCTGAAGCAATTCGGAATCGGTATCTTCACCGGGTGGCTCGGTGGAAGGCTGCTCGGCGGTTTGATCAACCGGCTGAACCTGGTGACCGCCCTCTATCCGCTGCTCGCCGCAGCCGGTGGCGTATTCGTCTTCGCCGCAGCTGCTATGATCGGCGGCAGCGGCTTCCTCGCCATCTATGTCGCCGGCGTCGTACTCGGCAACAGGCCGCTTCAGGCGGCGCAGAATATCCTGCGTGTCCATGACGGGCTGGCGTGGCTCAGTCAGATCACGATGTTCCTGGTTCTCGGGCTTCTGATCACGCCACACGAGCTGCTGCCGATCGCCCGCGAGGGCCTGCTCATCGCACTGACGCTCACGCTCATCGCGCGGCCGCTGGCGGTGTTTACAGCATTGCTGCCGTTTCATTTTCCATGGCGCGACCGGCTTTTCGTGAGCTGGGTGGGCCTGCGCGGCGCGGTCCCGATCATTCTCGCGATATTCCCGCTGACCGCCGGACTCGAGGGGGGCACGCTCTACTTCAACATCGCCTTCTTCGTTGTCCTCATCTCGCTCCTGGTTCAGGGCTGGACGATCGCGCCCGCCGCGCGGCTGCTCGGCGTTGAGATTCCGCCGACCGCGGAGCCGGTGCAGCGTTTCAACCTCGATATCCCGGGTCACCTCGACCGCGAAATCGCGTGTTACCGCGTGATCCCGGGCAGCATCGCCGCGGACCGCTCGATTCGCGACCTGCGCCTGCCCGATGACACGCACATCACGACCGTCGTGCGCGGTGACGAGGTGCTCACCTCGGAGCACGAGCTCAGGCTTCTCGCCGATGACCTCGTGTACATCTTCACCGATCCCGGCCATCTGCCGCAGCTCAATCGGCTGTTCGACCCGCATCGCGTGCCGGAACGGCTGGACGAGCATCTCTTCTACGGCGACTTCGTGCTCGATGCCGACGCCGGTGTGCGCGACGTCGCCGATGCATATGGTCTGCCGCTCAGCGCGGCGCAGGGGGACGAGACGCTCGCCCAGTACCTAGTCAAGCGCTTCCACCGCCGGCCGGTGGTCGGGGATCGCGCGCCGCTGGGGAAAGCCGAGATCGTCGTGCGCGACATCGAAGCGGGACGCATCACGAAAGTGGGTCTGCGCATTCGGCGCGCTTAAGACGGCGGACATCGTCTACGCGAACACAGGCGCGACGTGCATGGAGCCGCCCGGACGTCTAAACTCGACGCATCCGCATCGTTGCTCGGCAAATCGCGGTCACGTGCACGCCGCACCGCGGTCGAAGCAAGTCTTCAAACAGCAGGAACCACACTGGAGTAGCTGACATGCCAAGTCCGTTGACAGTGGAGCTGGGCCGTTTCGTCGCCAATCTGCGTTACGAAGACATCCCGGCGGAGGCGCGCGGATACATCGCGTCGGGGCTCACCGATTGCGCCGGCGTGATGATCGCCGGCTCCGGTGAGGATGCGGTCCGCATTCTCACAGCCACACTGTCGCCGCCGCCAGGCGACGCGACGCTCACGTTCGGGTCGTCATCAGCGCCGGCGCTCACGGCGGCGCTCATCAACGGCACGGCCGCTCATGCGCTCGACTACGACGATGTTGCGCAGCGAGGTCATCCGAGCGCGGTGCTCGTTCCCGCGATTCTTGCGGAGGCGCAGGCGCTCGGCGCATCGGGCAAGGATATGCTGGTCGCGTACACAGCCGGATACGAAACCTGGGCCGAGCTCGTCGGCCGCGACCCCGATCAACATCACGAGAAGGGCTGGCACCCGACGGGCATCTTCGGGGCGATCGGCGCGGCCGCGGCGTGTGCGTCACTGCGCAAGCTGAGCGCGGACAAAGCGGCGCATGCGATAGCGCTCGGTGCGTCTCAGAGCGCGGGCATCATGGCCAACTTCGGCACGATGGCGAAGCCGTTTCACGCCGGGCGTTCGGCGCAATCGGGGCTGCTGGCAGCGCGTCTCGCCGCGAACGGCTTCACGGGGTCGCTCGATGCGCTCGAGCACCGTCAGGGGTTCCTCTCCGCGGTTTCTCCGAAGGGGAAGGTCGACTTCGAAAAGCCGGTGACCGCGGGAAGGGATTGGAAGGTTCTCAAGGAGAAGCTCGCGATCAAGAAGTATCCGCTGTGCTACTGCACGCACCGCGCGCTCGACGCAGCGCTCGATCTGGTCAAGGCGAGTCCGATCGACGCGGACAAGGTGACGGCCGTGACAGTGTCGACCAGCCCGCATTTCATGTCGATACTGCGCAACCATTTGCCCCAGACGGCTCTGGAGGGCAAGTTCAGCATGGAATTCGCCATGGCGAGCGCGCTGGTCTCGGGGCGCGCCGGCCTTGCGCAGCTGACGGACGACTTCGTGACGAGCGCGCGTGTGCAGGGCCTCATGAAACGTGTGCAACTGCGGCCGGATGACCGAGAAGATCCGGACATGCCGGGGCGGGCGCCGTACGACATGGTGATCGTCGAAGCGGGCGGGAAGAAATTCGAGAGCGCCAAAGTGAAACACGTGCGCGGCGGCCCGGAGTTGCCGCTGCAGACGGACGAGCTGTGGGCGAAATTCGAAGGATGTTTGCAGGTGAGCCCGCGGCCGTTTGCGGCGCGCGCGCTGTTCGATGCGCTCATGAACCTCGATCGGATCGGTCACGTCAAAGAGATACCGGGCCTCCATTGACAGGAACGTTACCCGTCCCGGTGAGCGGCGCGCTTGGGACAAGCTGTCGACGCGAACGTAATCTTCAGGCGCCCGTCAGCACTCTCGTCCGAGCGTGCGAGGGTCAGGGTGATGGAAGTGGCGCTTGCAACACAGTGTCTCCGCGAACGAAACATGCCGGCTCTCGTCAGCACTCTCGTCCGAGCGTGCGAGGGTCAGGGCGACGGCATACGGCGCGCTTGGGACAAGCTGTCGCCGCGAACGTAATCTTCAGGCACCCGTCAGCACTCTCGTCCGAGCGTGCGAGGGTGAAGACGACGGCGAGCGGCGCATCAGAATTTGACAGCATGAGGCGCGGCCGGTTACAAGCCGCCGGGCCGTCATGGCATGCAGTACCGGAGGCACCGCCCGGCATCATTCTTGCGGCGGTTCTTTGCCCCCCATCACATCAGGAGCGACTAATGGCAAGTGAAACAAAGACACAAAGCACCCAGGGCGGAAGCCAGCAGCAGACAGGCGCTCAGTCCGGGCAGATCCAAGGCACTCCGGCGGGAGGCAGCCGGCACGAGTTGCCGCCCCTGCCGTACGCAATGGATGCCTTGCAACCGCACATGTCGGCGGAGACGTTGCAATTCCACTATGGGAAACACCATCGCACTTACGTGGACAAGCTGAACGAGTTGATCGCGGGCACGCAGTACGCCGATATGCCGCTCGAAGAAATCATTCGCAGCGCCAAGGGCCCCGTTTTCAACAATGCAGCCCAGGCCTGGAATCATTCTTTCTTCTGGCAATGTCTGTCGCCGCAGGGCGGCGGAACGCCGAAGGGCCAGATTGCGCGCGACATCGACGCCGCCTTCGGTTCGTTCGATAAGTTCAAGGACGAGTTTACGAAGGCCGCGGTCGGGCATTTCGCTTCAGGCTGGGCGTGGCTGACCCGTGACGGTTCGGGAAAACTGCGTATCGAAACGCTCCCGAACGCGGACACGCCCGTGGCGCGTAGCGATAAGCCAGTGATGACGTGCGACCTGTGGGAACACGCTTACTACATCGATTACCGCAACGCACGACCGGAGTTCCTGAAGGCATTCTGGAACATCGTTAACTGGGAATTCGCGGAACAGAACCTCCGCGGATAGCAGCGACGGACGTGCCCGGCGGCATGCATTCTTCGCCGGGCACGTGTTGCGTGCCGCGCAGCGTCACGTCGCCTTAGCCCGGACGCTCGGACGAGAGTGCTGACGGGCGCTCGAAGGTTACGTTCGCGGCGACAGCCTCTCTGAGGCGCGCCGTTCACCGGAACAATGGGGGTTCTAAGGCCAGATTCTTTCTGCCACGACCGGCGACTCCGGCGTATGAGTGAGCTTCGGAATCCACTCCTCGGTCCACTTCATCTGCGCCGGATACAACGCTCTCATCGAAGGCAGATGCTTCGCGCGGTCTGCGAGCGAAGTGAACTCGTAGAGCACGAGATGCTTCGCCCAGCCTGAAGTTGAAACGAGCTTGCGCATGCCGACACATCCGGGCAGCTTGCCCATCGCCTCCATGCGCCAGTCCGCATACCACGACAGCAGTTCGTCCTCGACCGCCTGTGGCTGGGCGTTGAAACTCCCGAGTTGAATCCCGGGACTCGAGATCAGTCCCTTGCGTGTTCCGGCCTCCGGCCCGTCTATACGATCTTCCTCGGCCGTGATGACGATGCGCTCGCCGATGCGCAGGCCAAGCATGTGTCTGTCCTCATCGGTCAGATTCGCGTCGAGCTTGCTCGGTGCGCCTTTCGTAAACGCGTCGACGCCTTTCGAGAAGGCGTGAGCGCTTTCGGCGCCAAAGATGAGAATGTAGTCGGCACCCTTGGGAACAGCGGGATCGCTCGTATGCCGGATGTGCGGCAGCGGAGCGATCTTCGCGGACTTGTAATGTGCTGCCCAGAGAAAGCGCGGCTGCTTCAGCATGCGCGGTATGTAACTCTCGTGCAGCCATGAGAAGTAGCGATCGCGTCCGTCCTGCGGCAGGTTGTACCAACTGATCCAAAGTCCTCTGTCGAGCATCGTTATTCCTTTTCAGTTTCTCAGGCTTCGAGTCGATCATGCGCATAGCCAAGAGTAGCCGTGTTTGGCGTATGCAGGCAATGCGCTCACAGCGAGCGCAGCGCGACCGTGGCCTTGAGCCAGATCGCGAGGGCCGCGCGTCTGCGACCTCTCACGTCGCATACGCACTTTGCATCGGCGGCACGCACCTGCATGCTGCTTCACGTTAAAGTGTAGTCTGGAACGACAACGAAGGCGCCGAGATGACAGGCAGGTGGAGAGATTCATTCCGACGGCATTCCGTGAGGTGCATTACCGGATGCATGGTGGCCGGCCTCGCGAGTGTGGCGAGCGCACAAACCGGCGAGTACCCGACCAAGCCCATTCAGTTCGTGATCTGCTATGCACCTGGCGGCGGGCTGGACGTGGTGGGCCGCATCGTCGCGGAACGCGTCACACGAAATCTGGGCCGGCAGGTCGTGGTCGAAAATCGTCCGGGCGCCGGCGGCAATATCGGAACGGTTTATGTGGCGAAAGCGCCCGCCGACGGCTATACGCTGCTCGAGACGACCAACAGCCACAACATCAACCCGCTGATCTACAAGAACGCGGGATACGACGCGCGCAAGGACTTCCTCGCAGTCGCGCAACTCACGGAAGCGCCCTCCGTGATCGTCGCGAACCCACAGGGTCCGTTCGGCTCGCTGCAGGATCTGATCGCTGCGGCGCGTGCCGCTCCGGGAAAGATCGTCTACGGCAGCGCGGGCAATGGCTCGCCCACGAACATCGCGATGGAAATGTTCAAGTCAGTCGCGTCGCTCGACATCACGCACGTTCCGTATAAGAGCGCGGCGCAATCGCACGTGGACGTGATGGGGGGTCAATCGCCGCTCGCGATGGCGGCCCTGCCGGCGATCATCACGCATCTGCAATCGGGCGCACTGCGGGCGCTTGCGGTTACTTCCGAAAAACGCTGGCCCACCGTGAAGGACGTGCCGACGATCGCCGAATCGGGTTATCCGGGGTTCAGCCACATGACGTGGATCGGGGTGCTCGCACCGACGGGGACCCCCGCGAGCGTGGTCGCGCGCCTGAACAAGGAGGTCGGTACCGCACTCTCCGACACAGACGTGCGTGAGCGTATCGCACGGACCGGTGCCGAGCCGACACCGAGAAGCGCAGCCGAGTTCGAGAGCATGCTCAAGGCCGAGTTCGAAGCCACCGGGAAGCTCATCGCGCGCATCGGGCTCAAAGTCGATTAGCGTGACGTGAGCGCGTTCACTGCTGCGCCATGAACGCGTGGATCTGGGCAACGACCGCCGCCCCTTCTCCGATCGCCGCGCCGACACGCTTCGTCGATCCGGCATGGACGTCGCCGATCGCGAAGACGCCGGGTACGCTCGTCTCGAGGGGCAGCGGCGTACCGTGCATCCGACCGTCTCCTGCGGGGACAGCGACACCGCCGGTTTTCACGAACCCCTTCTCATCCAGCGCAACACCGCAGGTTCGCAGCCAGTCGGTTGACGGATCGGCGCCGAGAAACATGAAAACGTTGCGCACCGCGTGCTCTTCCTCTTCGCCGCTATCGCGATTCCGCCAGCGCACCGACTGCAGACCCGTTTGACGCGTGCCGCTGAGGCCGACGATCTCGGTGCGTGTGCGCAACTCGATGTTCGGTATGGCGTGAATCCGATCGATCAGATAGCGCGACATGCTCGCCGCGAGGCCCGGACCGCGAACGAGCATCCACACCTTTGCTGCATGGCCGGATAGAAAAACGGCCGCCTGACCGGCGGAATTGCCGCCGCCGATCAGCACCACTTCTTCACCCGCGCACAACCTCGCTTCGAGTGGAGAGGCCCAGTACCACACACCGTGGCCTTCCATCGCTTTGAGATTGGCACAGTCCGGACGCCGATAGCGTGCGCCCGTCGCGATGATGACCGTGCGGCTGTGCAGCGTGCGTCCGCTGTCGACATGCAGCGCGAGGGCTCCGCCGGTGTCGGACCTCTTGCAGTCGAGTCCGGTCACCTCCGCCGGAATCAACATGCGTGCGCCGAACTTCTGTGCCTGGGTGTAGGCGCGCCCGGCGAGCGCCTGCCCCGAAATGCCGGTCGGAAATCCGAGATAGTTCTCGATGCGCATGCTGGCGCCGGCCTGTCCTCCGAATGCGCGCCCGTCGGTGACGACAACCGACAATCCCTCGGATGCAGCGTACACCGCAGTGGCCAGACCGGCCGGCCCCGCGCCGACTACTGCGACGTCGTAAAGACAGTCCGGCCCTTCGGCGCTGTCGAGCATGCCGATGCAACTCGCGAGCGCACTCTCCGTGGGATTCCGGAGCACCGAACCGTCGGGGCACACCGCCAGCGGCAGGTCCTCCTCGCGTGGCGCATAGCGCTCGATGAAAGCCTTTGCGTCCTCATCCTTTTCGGGATCGAGCAGAAGATACGGAATGCCGTTGCGGGCGAGAAAGTTACTGAGCCGGATGACGTCACCCGAAAATGCGGCGCCCACGAGTACGGGTCCGCCCGTACCGGCCTCGATCAGTGCCACGCGGCGCAGGATCATCGCGCGCATCATCTTCTCGCCGAGTGCCGCGTCGGCGATCAGCAGATCATGAATCTTCTCGCTGGGGATGAGCAGCGCCTCGACTGCATCGATGCTCGTTGCGTCCACGAACGAGGGCCGGCCGGAAAGCTGACTCAACTCGCCGGCGAAAGAGCCGGGGCCATGGTCGACCACGGGCATGTTGTTGCCATGACCGTCGCGGCCGGTGATACGAATCGCGCCGGAGAGCACGAGCAGGATGCCGGGCGCGAGTTTGCCGGTTTCGAAGATTCGCGCACCCGCGGCAAAGTGCTGGCGGGTTCCGAAACGCGACGCCCGTTCGATTTCGTCGGCTGACAAGACGGGAAAAGCCTGCGGCCAACGCCCTTCGAGCGTCTGTGAGCGTGACTGTCCTGCGAGCGGCTGTTCGCTGCGTATCACGTCGGTCGATCTCCGTTCAAAGTCTCACTGCGGCGGAATCGCCGCAGTCTTGATCACCTGCGCCCACTTGGCTAGCTCGGAGCTGAAATAGGGCGCGAATTCATCCGTGCCGCCGCGAGCGGGCTCGATCCCTTCGGCAAGAAGCCGCTTCTGCAGCTGAAGATCGGTCAGGCCCGTCATCGCGGTGTCTGCGAGCTTTGCGACGATCGTCTGCGGTGTCGCACCGGGCGCAAGCATGCCGTACCAGGAGGTCGCATCATAACCGGCGACGCCCGCCTCGCTCACTGTCGGAACCTCAGGCAGCGCGATACTGCGCTTCGAGCCGGACACTGCAAGCGCTCGCAGTCTTTTCTGCTGGAGGAGCGGAATCGACGCACCCACCGAAGCGAACGTGAGCTGCGTTTCGCCCGCCATGGTGGCGATCGCGGATGGACCGCCGCCCTTGTAGGGCACGTGCACCAGGTTCGTGTGCGTCAGCGTGGTGAACAACGCCATCGCCAGATGGGTGAAGCTGCCCGCACCGGCCGACGCATAGTTGAGCTCGCCGGGATTGCGCTTCGCGAGCGCCACCAGTTCTTTGACGGACTTCACCGGCAACGACGGGTGCACCGTCAACGCGAGCGGACCGTAGCCGACGAGCGTAACCGGGCGCAGATCCTTCTGAACGTCGAACGGCAACTTCGCGAACAATGAGGGCATCGCGATCGTCGCGTTGGCGAAGAGCAGCGTATAACCATCAGGTGCACTGTGTGCCACGAGCTCGGCGCTCAGCATCGATGCCGCGCCGGGGCGGTTGTCGACGACGACCTGCTGGCCGATCGTTTCCGAGAGCTTCTGCGCGAGCGCGCGGGCCCCGATGTCCGTTGCGCCGCCTGCGGCAAAGCCGACGATGATGCGGACCGGACGCGCAGGGTAGGGCTGTTGCGCGACACTCGCCGACGCGAAAACGCACGCGGCAGAAGCGATACAGAACGTGACGTCGTTGGAGAACCGCCGGCACGTCATTGCGGCTGCAGGCCGGCCGCCTGCGCGGCTTTGCGATAGCGCGCGACTTCCTTCGGCAACAGATCCGAGAGCTGGGCGAGGGTCATCGGCGCGGCTTCAGCCCCTTCGTTTTCGAGCAGCTGTTTCATTTCCGCACCGCCGAGATACTTGTTCACGGCGCTGTTGAGCGCATTCACGATGTTCGCGGGTGTACCGGCGGGCGCAAACAAAGCCCACCAGTTCTCGTACGTGAAGCCCGGGACGCCCGACTCTGCGATGGCCGGCAAGCCCGGCACGAGCGGCGTTGGCTTCGCGCTGCTTACCGCGATCGCGCGCGCCTTGCCGGCCTTGATCTGCGACATCACGGCGGCCGCGCTCGCGATGATGGCATCGACCTCACCGGACGCGAGCGCCACGACCGCCGGTGCGATACCCTTGTATGGAACGTGCGTCATCTTGATCTTCGCGGCCTGCGAGAACAGCTCCATCGCGATGTGGTTGTTGCCGCCGGTGCCGGAAGACGAATAGTTGAGCGAGCGCTGGCGCGCAAGCGCAATGAACTCCTTGACCGTTTTCGCCGGCATCGATGGATGCACCGCGAGGATGATCGGCGCACGGGCGATCATGGCGACGGTCACGAACGACGTGACTGGATCGAACGGCAGTTTTGCGCGCACCGCCACCGTGCCGGGATACGACGACGTGGTGCTCAGCAGGGTATAGCCGTCCGGAGGCGCTTTAGCCGCCAACTCTGCGCCGATCATTCCGCTCGCGCCCGGCCGGTTATCGACAACGAAATTGCGGCCCCACGTATCGCTGAGCCCCTTTGCCACGGCGCGCCCGAGAAGATCCGCCGAGCCGCCGGCCACATAGGGCAGGATCACGAGCACGTTTTTCACGGGGTAAGTGGCCTCCCCAGCGAGGGTTGCAGCCGGGGCGAGCGGGAGCAGCGCGCTCAGCGCGATGCGGATCAGCTTCATCATGTTTTCCTCCTACCAGGACAGCAGGAGGGCGAGGATAGCAGAGCACAACCGCGCAAGCGGCAGACAGGATAGGGACGCTCGACTGCATGCTTCCCAATGAAATGCACGGGCACTATTCTTGCGTTTTGGCTGCGACGGCTCACGTGGTCTCCGCTACAGCCTGAGTCAGTCCGATCTCACGATTCCTATGGCACTCGAGCTCTACAACAAGAAGCGCAACTTCGAGATCACACCCGAGCCGAAGGGCAGGGTCGCCCAGCGCAAGGGTAAGGCGCTCTCGTTCGTCATTCAGAAGCACCGTGCGAGTCACATGCACTACGACTTTCGTCTGGAGCTGAACGGTGTGCTGCTGAGCTGGGCGGTACCCAAGGGTCCCAGTCTCGATCCGAGCGTCCGGCGTCTCGCGATGCAGACCGAGGATCATCCGATCGAGTACGGCGGATTCGAAGGCGTTATACCACCCAAGCAATACGGCGCCGGTACGGTGCTCCTGTGGGACCGCGGCACGTGGCAGCCGCGTGAAAACGGCGAAGGCGATTACCGGAAGGGCCGGCTCAAGTTCACGCTCGACGGCGAGAAGCTCCACGGCGGCTGGATGCTGGTGCGCGGCGGCAAAGGCGGCAAGTACGGCGAGAACGCCTGGTTTCTGATCAAGGAGCGGGACGAGTACGCAAAACCGGAGGCGGAGGGCAACATTGTCGAGGAGCGGCCCGAAAGCGTTGCGAGCGGACGCGTCCTGGAAGAGATCGCGAGCGATCCTGATCGCGTGTGGCATTCGAACAAATCGGTCGAGGAGAATGTCAGAACCGGCGCCGTGAAGAAGCGATCGAAGCGCGCGCTGGATCCGGGTGCACTGAAGGGTGCGGTCAAGCACTCGCTGCCGGAAGTCATCGAACCGGAACTTGCAACTTTGGTGAAGGCGGCGCCCGCCGGCGATGCGTGGCTGCATGAGATGAAGCTGGATGGCTATCGCATGCTGTGTCGGGTCGAGGGCGGACAGACATGCATGATGTCGCGCAACGGCAAGGACTGGACGGATCAATTCCCGAGCATCGCGCGTGTGGTCTCACGGCTGCCGGTTCGCACCGCCTGGATCGATGGTGAAGTCGTCGTGCTGGGAGCCGACGGACGCACGAGCTTCCAGTCGCTTCAGAACGCCTTGTCGGGCCAGCATGCGACGCGGCTGCATTACTTCGCTTTCGATCTTCCCTACCTCGATGGCTACGACTTGCGACAGGTTCCACTCGTCGAGCGCAAGAAACTGCTGGAAGCGTTGCTCCAGGACGCCCCGGAGACACTGCGGTACAGCAGCCATGTGCAAGGCTCCGGCGAGGCTTTTCTGAAAGGCGCGTGCGATCACGAGCTCGAAGGCATCGTCTCCAAGCGCGCGCAGTCGGTGTACCAGGGCGGGCGGTGCCGCGACTGGCTGAAAGTGAAGTGCAGTGCACGGCAGGAGCTCGTCATCGGCGGCTTCACCGACCCGCAGGGCAGCCGCAGCGGTTTCGGCGCGCTCCTTCTCGGCATTCACGACAAGCAGGGCACGCTGCGATATGCCGGGAAGGTCGGGACGGGCTTCAATGACGAAATGCTTGCGGGACTCTACAAGAAACTTAAGCCGCTGGAAGTGAAGCAGCCCGCGTTCATCAATCCTCCGCGCGGCTACGAAGCGAAAGGCGCGCACTGGGTGAAGCCGGTGCTCGTGGCGGAAGTCGAATTCACTGAATGGACGAACGACGGAACGTTGCGCCATCCGTCGTTTCAGGGTTTGCGCGAAGACAAGAAGGCGGAGGAGGTCGTGCGCGAGCAGCCCGCGGATACGGACGATGTTGTCGACTCATCAGCGCCCGAGCGGGACCCTGCGCCGAAACGCAAGGCGGCTAAATCAAATGCGCGCGCACGCTCGGCGAAGACGACGACTCGCAGCGAGACTGACAGCGCAAACGTCGCGGGCGTGAAATTGAGCAACCCGACCAAGGTACTGTATCCGGAGGCCGGCATCACCAAGCGGGAGCTCGCCGAATACTACGAGTCGATCTCGGACTGGATACTGCCGCACCTCAAAGGACGGCCGCTCACCCTCGTGCGCTGTCCCGAGGGCTGGGCGAAATGCTTCTATCAGAAACATCCCGCAGGCGACGGTAGATCACGGCCATCGAGCGCGTGATGGTCACTGAAGGCAGTGGTCCGCAACCCTACATGATGGCCAATTCCACGCCGGCACTGGTGGCGATGTTGCAGATGGGCGCACTGGAGCTGCATCCGTTCGGCGCGAGCGTGCCGAAGCTCGACTGTCCCGATCGGCTCGTGTTTGACTTCGATCCCGCTGACGATGTTGGCTGGGGCGAGCTGGTGGAGTCGGTGCACCTGTTGAAGACGCTGCTCGCCAGGCTGGATCTGCAGTCGTTCATCAAGACGACGGGCGGCAAAGGCCTGCACGTGGTGCTTCCTATTCGGCCGACGCTCGGCTGGGCCGACATCAAACGTTTTACCAAGGCAGTCGCGGAACTGATGGTGCGGTCGTTTCCCGATCGGTACGTGGCCACCATGTCCAAAACCAAGCGTCATGGCAAGATCTTTGTCGACTACCTCCGCAATTCCGAAGGCGCAACGGCTGTCGCGGCGTATTCGTTGCGCGCACGCGCGAATGCGCCGATTGCGACGCCAATCAGCTGGGATGAACTCGATCGCGACGTTCGCCGCGACTACTTCAACGTGCGTAATGTTCCGGAGCGGCTGCGGACGATAAAGAAAGATCCGTGGGCGGAGTTCTTCAAGGTCGATCAGGCGGTGACGAAGGCACTGATGAAGAAAGTCGGCATCAGTTGATCAAGCCGGAGGAAGAAAGTCGTTCGTCCTGACGGGCGGTAGCGTCGCGAAGCATGAACAACTGGAGCCGTTCAGCGCCTGTCAGCTTCCTCATGGCGAACCGGCGAACGAACTATCCTGAGACGCCTGCGTTCGCACACGGCATTGGCAGTTCTATTGCGCGCCCACCTTGAACAGCTTCCGATCCTCGCTTCCGAGTTGCGCGATGAGTCCCGTTTCCCACGCAAGGTACTGCTGCATGGCTGCGCGATTTCCGGCGTGCCGATCGTGCACGAAGAAGAGGTAATCGATACACGCGTTGTCGGGCGGCGAATCGGGCGATGCCTCGGTGGCATAGCCGGCGGCAGTCCAGGCGTCGAACCCGCCTTCGAGGCGCCGCACGTCGCGACAGCCGGCTTCGAGCAGATCGATTGCGGCTAGCCGTGCAAAGTCCGCTTCGTCCGCGATCAGGACGACGGGTTCACGGGCCTTATGCGCGTCCCGTGCGATCCGCGGCCGAATCGTCCACCGACTGCCGGATACGTGCGCTCGCCGGAAACTCATGCTCGGACGCAAATCGAACACGCTGCATGTGCCCGCGTCGGCCGCGTTCTTCAACTCAGCCGGTGAGATAGGGGTCAGCGCGGGCAGGTCCGGAGCAGGCGGGCCCGGAACCCGAAGCGTCGCAGATGCACCTTCCTGCAGCACATACGCGTCGAAGCCCAGCTGCTTCAACCAGGTCGCGACCACCGGCGCACGCACAGCCTCGCTGTCAATCAGAACGATCGTTGCGTTGCGTACGCCCACCCATTGATCGGTTGCCTGCACCAGCTGTCCGCCCGGTGCGTGCACCGCGCCCGGCACGGAGCCGGCGGCGAATTCCTCCGCCGTGCGCACGTCGAGCACGTACGTCGTTCGCTGTGGATCATCGAGCCAGCGCTGAACTTCCGTCGCGGCAACGCTCTTCACCGCAAAACGATTCATCAGCGCAGCTGCCTGAGCCCTCAGGCCAGGCAAAGCGGCGTCGGGAATGCGATCGGGATAGCGTCGTGATGCGCCGCGCTCGAGCTCGAGGTCCGCGAGCACCCAGCCCTGCGTGCCGTTCTCGAGGGCGTAGACCGGATTCTGAATCCCGAAATTGATGAGCGTCTGCGCGCCGAGAATGGAGCGCGTGCGGCCCGCGCAATTCACGATGATCTTGGTAGTCGGATCGCGTGCGATCTCGTGTATGCGGTACGGCAGCTCCGCATTCGGACAGCAGATGCCGCCGGGAATATTCATTTTCTGGTATTCGGCGAAGGGCCGGCCGTCGACGATGACGAAGTTTTCGCGGGCAGCCTTCATGCGCGCGAGCTCCTGCACGGTCACACGCGGCGTGTGGTACTCGTGTTCCACGAGCTCGCCGAAGAGTTTGCTCGGCACGTTGACGCCTGCGAAGAGCGGGCAGCCCGCGTTCGCCCATGCACGGATACCGCCTGCAAGCTCCGACACGTCGGTGTAGCCGAGCGCTGCCAGGCGCTCCGCCGCCTGCGACGCAATGCCGTCGCTGCCGTCGCAGAGCACGATGCGAACGGTCTTGCGTGGTATCAGTCCGCCGACCACGAGCTCGAGCCTGCTGTAGGGCAGCGGCACCGCGAACAGGAGATGAGACTCGCCGAACTGGCCCGCCTCACGTACATCCAGGAGCGCAAGCTCTTCGCCGTCCTGAATACACGCCTGGAGCTGCTGCGGAGTGACGGTGCGGGGCTCTCTCATTTGTGCGACTTGCGGGTTCCGGGTGTGCCGCCGAGCAGCGCCGCTGTCGGGCGCTTGGGCCGGCCACGAAGCGGGAGCGCAACATCGTCCGCGGCCGACTTCGGCGTGCTTGGAGTCGCCGGTACGTACGGCTTGCTGAAATCGAAATCGGGCAGACCGGGATTCGACCGGCTGTGCGCAGCGCGATGTTCACGGTTGTGTTCACCTTGCCGGGAGGTGCGCGACGAACGGCTTTCGCCTTCTGTCGTGCGTGAAGTGGAGCCGCGGCGCGCGCGCTCCTCGTGCCGTCGCGATGGGTCGTGCCCATCCTCAGTCGAAAAGCCGGAAGGCGGCTGAAGCTTCGGTATAGAACGTTTCAGCAGCTTCTCGATCGCGGCAAGGAGTTTCGTTTCATCGCCGGATACCAGCGAAATCGCCTGTCCGGGCAGGCCGGCACGACCCGTGCGGCCGATGCGGTGCACGTAATCTTCGGGCGTGTGCGGAAGCTCGTAATTGATGACATACGGCAGCTGCTCGATGTCGAGGCCGCGCGCCGCGATATCGGTCGCAACCAACACCGTGGCGCGACTTTCCTTGAAATCAGCGAGGGCCTGTTCGCGCTCGCCCTGAGACCGGTCGCTGTGGATTGCCGTCGCGTTGATGCCGTCACGCACGAGCTCACGTGCGAGGCGATTGGCATCGCGCTTCATGCGTACGAACACGAGCGCCTGCTTCACGTCACGCGCACGTATGAGCTGACACAGAAGCGCCCGTTTGCGTGTTGCCGGAACATCGTAAACCTCGTGCGTGACGAGATCCGCAGGTGCATTGCGAGCCGCGACTTCGATGAGTGTCGGATGGCGCAGGAGTTCTTTCGCGAGCTTCCTGATCTCTTCCGAAAACGTCGCCGAGAAGAGCAGGCTTTGCCGCTCTTTCGGAATCACTGCGAGGATGCGCTTGATGTCGGGCAGGAAGCCCATATCGAGCATGCGATCGGCTTCGTCCAGAACCAGGATCTCTACGCGCGAGAGATTCACGGTCTTCTGTTCGAGATGGTCGAGCAGGCGCCCCGGTGTTGCGATCAGTATCTCGACGCCACCGTGCAGCGCTTTCTTCTGCGGCGCGATATCCACGCCGCCGTAGACTATCGTCGAGCGCAGCGGAAGGTGCTGGCCATATACGCGAACGCTTTCAGCGACCTGCGCCGCAAGCTCGCGCGTGGGCGCAAGAATGAGCGCGCGGGTCGGATGGCGAGCCGGGGAGGAACTCGAGTTCGCATGAGGGGCGAGCAGCTGCAGCAACGGCAGCGTAAAGCCGGCGGTCTTGCCGGTGCCGGTCTGCGCGCAACCCATGACGTCACGTCGCGCGAGAATCGTCGGAATGGCTTGAGCCTGGATCGGGGTCGGGTCGGTGTAACCCTCATCGGACACTGCGCGCAGCAGCTCCGGAAGCAGCTTCAGGGAAGCGAACGACATCCTTAGCGGAAACGAAAAGCGAGCGCCTCCGGCCGAAGTGCCGTGGCACTGGTGATCGCTTCGGCGGCGGGGGTGGTCGTGAAGGTGTGAGTCAAGGCTGTGGATAAGACGGCGGCGAGTATAGCGCGAATGTTGCCGATTCGGCCAGCAATGCCCCAAAAAGTGTCACTTATTCAAGAATCTGTTATATTTTGCGCCGGAAAAGGACGTGAACGCGCATGAAATTGCCGGAGCCCGCTCCTAAAGCTCGGGATGAGGGTCCGCCTGTTGGCTTCTTTCCTCTCATCCTGACGCTCGACACGCATGGCGTGCCACACCGGTGGATCACGTGGCAGCATGCCTGCTACTACTACGCCAAGGACCAGATCGCGTGGACCCTCGGCGATCAGGCGTTCACGGTTTACGGCGGGCTGAATCGCACCACGGGCCGCCGCTCGGAGATCACCGCCAAGAGCATCATCGCCGTGAAGGGCAAGGCGATGGCGATGAAGTCCTTCAACCAGGTGCCGCCGCTGAACAACCGTGAGCTGTTTCATCGCGATCGCCAGACGTGCGCCTATTGCGCCGGCATGTTTCCGATTTCGAAACTCACGCGTGATCACGTCGTTCCGTTCTCGCGCGGTGGGCGGGACACGTGGATGAACGTGGTTACCGCCTGCCGCGCATGCAACGAGAAGAAGAGCGATCGCACGCCTGAGCTGGCGGGCATGGAGCTCATGTATTTGCCGTACGTGCCGAACCGGGCCGAGTACCTTATCCTGACCAACCGGCGGATATTGGCGGACCAGATGGAGTTCCTCGCGCAGCACGTTCCGGCGCAGAGCAGGCTTCATCAGAAGCCGGTCTGACGCGCGACTGACCCCGCTTTCGCAGGCTCCGAAATGCACCTGGAATTATCGGTGTGCAGTCCCGCGCGCCGGGAGAGACAGAAAAGCCGTGACGTATGCCGTGTACGCTAATTCGCCGGCGCGGGGTAAGTGCCGGGCGCGCCGTTTGCGACTGCAGACAGCACGACTGACATTCGATGCCTGAGACCTCTTATTACGATCTGCATTGCCATTCGACCCGCTCCGACGGAGTATTGACGCCGGCGGCGATCGTCGCGCGCGCAGCGGAGCGGGGCGTGCATGCGCTCGCGTTGACCGACCACGATGAGGTGAGCGGTCTCGCCGAAGCCCGGGCGCAGGCGGGAGCGTCGGGGATCGAGCTCATCAGCGGCGTCGAAATCTCCGTGACCTGGCGTGGACACACCATTCACATCGTCGGCCTGCATGTCGACGCGAACAGCGATGTGCTGCTCCAGGGCCTGAACGAAAACCGGTCCGGTCGAGACCGTCGCGCCGCGCGCATGTCTGCGCAACTGGAGGCAGTCGGGATCGCCGGCGCGATGGAGGGTGCGCTCGCATTCGTTACCAATCCTTCGCTGGTCAGTCGTACTCACTTCGCCCGTTACCTCGTGGACAGCGGACGCGTGAGCAGCACGCAGGCCGCGTTCGATCGTTACCTCGGCGAAGGCAAGCCGGGCTATGTGCCACATTCGTGGGTGCCGCTCGAGCGTGCGATCGAATGGATCCGCGCGGCGGGAGGCTTGCCGGTGCTGGCGCACCCGGGCCGCTACAAGCTCGACGAAGGCGGGCGTGAGGCGCTTCTGGAGGAATTCAAACTGCTGGGTGGTGTTGCCGTCGAAGTCGTTACGGGTAGTCATACCACCGATCAGTACGCCTATTGGGCGAAGCGCGCGCAAGCGTTCGGATTGCTTGCATCGACAGGCTCGGATTTTCATGGCGGACGAGATGTGTATCGAGATCTCGGGGAGCTGCCGCCGCTGCCGTCCGGCTGCAAACCGGTGTGGTCTTTGTTCTGAAGCTTGGCGCAACTCTTTTCGGTTCATCCCGATAATCCGCAGCCTCGGTTGATCCGGCAGGCGGCCGAGATGGTGCGCGCCGGCCGTCTCATCGTGTATCCCACCGATTCCTGCTACGCCCTTGGCTGCCAGATCGGAGACAAGTCGGCCATGGAGCGGATACGCGCGATCCGCAGGCTCGAACCGCGTCACCACTTCGCTCTCGTGTGCCGCGACCTCGCCGAGATTGCGCAGTATGCGAAGGTCGATAACAGTCAGTTTCGCCTCATGAAGGCCGCGACTCCCGGCAGCTATACGTTCATACTGCAGGCCACGCGCGAAGTGCCGAAGCGGCTGCTGCATCCGAGCCGTCGCACCATCGGTCTGCGTGTACCCGATCACAAAGTTGCGCACGCGCTGCTTGCCGAGTTGGGAGAACCTCTGCTGTCGTCAACCCTGCTTCTGCCGGGCGACGAAGCGCCGCTCAACGATGCCGACGATATTCGCGTGCGTCTCGAACATCAGGTCGATGCCATACTGGATTCCGGGTCCTGCGGTATCGTGCCGACGACGGTCGTCGATCTCACCGGAGATACACCTGTCGTAACGCGAGTAGGCAAGGGCAGCACGGCGCCGTTCATGGAGTAGATCCTCACGCGCCGGGTTCGACTGCGGTCGAATGCTAGAATCCGACTCTTGCTCAACCAGCAGGCGCGCGCGCCCGAAGCAGAATCCCGATGGATCTCAATATCGTCCAGGTAATCGCCGTTTACGCGATACCGGTGATACTTGCCATCACGCTGCACGAAGCCGCGCACGGCTATGTGGCGATGCGCTTTGGTGACATGACGGCGTATGCCGCAGGACGCGTGAGCTTGAATCCGATCCGTCACATCGATCCCGTGGGCACGGTCGCCTTGCCGCTCGCTTTGCTTGCGCTTACGAAGCTGATCGGCGGAGGCGGCATGTTGTTCGGCTGGGCGAAACCGGTGCCGGTGAATTTCGCCAACCTGCGCCGTCCCAAACAGGACATGCTGTGGGTCGCGGCGGCAGGGCCGCTCAGCAACCTCGCGATGGCGCTTCTGTGGGCGACGGTGTTGAAGATCGGGCTTGCGGCGCCGGACACGTACTTCTCACTGCCGCTCGCGCTGATGGGCGCGGCTGGCGTGTTCATCAACGTCATCTTCATGGTGTTGAACTTGCTGCCGCTGCCGCCGCTCGACGGGGGGCGCATTCTCGTGAGCCTGCTGCCCGCGCGGCTTGCGCGTTCGGTTGCGCGCGTCGAGCCGTATGGCTTCATCATCCTGATCGCGCTTCTGTTCACCGAGGTTCTGGGGCGCATTCTGTGGCCCGTGATCGCGGTGGCGATGTCCCTGATCGCGGGCGCGTTCGGCGTACCGCTCGGGCAGCTCGTCCGGCTCGCGCAGCTCGCCTGATCAGGCTTTTTCCTCGAGCATTCATGTTCAACGATCGCGTCCTTTCCGGCATGCGTCCCACCGGCGCGCTGCATCTCGGGCACTACCATGGTGTGCTCAAGAACTGGATCAAGTTGCAGCACGAACACGAGTGTCTGTTCTTCGTCGCAGACTGGCATGCGCTCACGACCCACTACGACGACCCCGGTCACATCGAGCAGCATACGTGGGAGATGGTGATCGACTGGTTGGCAGCAGGAGTGGATCCGGCACACGCGACGCTGTTCATCCAGTCGCAGGTCGTCGCACACGCGGAACTGCACCTGCTGCTGTCGATGATCACGCCGCTCCCATGGCTGGAACGCGTGCCGACCTACAAGGACCAGCAGGAGAAGCTTGCGCAGAAGGATCTCGCCACTTACGGCTTTCTCGGTTACCCGTTGTTACAGGCCGCGGATATTCTGATCTACCGAGCCAATCAGGTGCCGGTCGGTGAGGACCAGGTGCCGCACATCGAATTCACGCGAGAAATCGCCCGCCGTTTCAATCATATGTTCGGGCGAGAGGCGGGCTTCGAGGAGAAAGCGGAACAGGCGGTAAAGAAGCTTGGCTCGCGGCGCGCGCGTCTCTATCGCGAACTGCGCACCCGATACCTCGAACAAGGCGACGCCACGGCACTGGAGGGCGGACGGGCGCTGCTGGAGGAAACGCAGAACCTCACGCTGGGCGACCGCGAGCGGCTCTTCGGCTACCTCGAAGGCGGCGGCAAGATGATCCTGAGTGAGCCGCATGCGCTGCTGACCGAAGCCTCGCGTATGCCGGGACTCGACGGTCAGAAAATGTCGAAGTCGTACAACAACACCATCGGCTTGCGTGAAGATCCCGCGAGCGTCACGCGCAAGATTCGGACGATGCCGACCGATCCTGCGCGCGTTAAGCGCACCGACCCGGGCACACCCGAAAAATGTCCGGTGTGGCAGCTTCATCTTGTTTATTCGGACGAGCCCACCCAGGCGTGGGTACAGCAGGGTTGCCGCAACGCCGGCATCGGCTGTCTCGAATGCAAGCAGCCGGTGATTGATTCAATTCTCGCGGAACTGAACCCGATCCGCGAACGCGCGGAGCATTACGTCCAGGACCCGACGGCCGTCCGGCACATCATCGCCGGCGGTGTCGAGAAGGCGCAGAAACTCGCGCAGGAAACGTTGCGGGACGTTCGGCACGTGATGGGCCTCGACTACTCCTGATCGACGCCGCGCGCATTCCGTCTCGTTGCACCTCGCACCCGAAGCACATGCTCTAGCGCGTCCCAGACGGTCAACCACAACCCCTTGTAGTCGCACCTCGGAATCACTGTAGAATAGGGCGATGCTGCCAGATCGCCTCGCACGGGAATCGGAAGTGATCGAGCCATCCGCCGCGGCGGCGATGCCGATTGCGCGTGTCTATGGTCAACCGATGATGGAGGTCCCGCGCGATCTCTACATCCCGCCCGATGCGCTGGAGATTTTCCTCGAGCAGTTCGAAGGCCCGCTGGACCTGCTCTTGTATCTGATTAGAAAGGAAAACATCAGCGTCCTCGATGTGCCCATGGCGGTTCTCACGGCCCAGTATCTCGCCTACGTCGAGATGATGCGTACGCGCACGCTGGAACTTGCCGCGGAGTACCTCCTCATGGCGGCGATGCTCATCGAGATCAAGTCGCGCATGCTGCTCCCGCGCGCGGCCGTGGCGGAACTGGAGGACGACCCGCGCGCCGAGCTCGTGCGCCGACTGCTCGAATACGAGCAGATGAAGCTCGCCGCGCAGCGGCTGAACGAGCTGCCGCAGGCCGGCCGGGACTTCACCGTCGTGAGCGTTCTTTTCGAGCGCGACGTCCTACAGCGCCTGCCCGAGGTGCGGGCGGACGATCTCAAGATCGCCTGGCTGGGGCTGCTGGCACGGGCGCGGGTGAATCAACACCACAAAGTTGCCCGGGAGCAGCTCTCTGTTCGCGCGCACATGAGCCGGGTGCTGCGCCGGCTGCAGGAAGCGAAGTTCATCGAGTTCGACGAGCTGTTCGAGCCGTCCGAAGGGGTAGCGGTGCTCGTCGTCACATTGCTCGCGGTGCTCGAGCTTGCGCGTGAAACTCTCGTCGAGGTCACGCAGCAGGAGGCTTACAGCACGATTTACGTCAAGCTGCGCACCGGACAGCTCGCCGCTGTCGCGTAACGGATGGGAATAGACCATGGACGAAAATCTCGATCTCGCGCACGTGAAGACCGTACTTGAGACGGCGCTTCTGACGGCGCAGGAGCCATTGTCGCTTACGGAGTTGAGAAAGTTGTTCGAGGACGCGCTGTCCAACGACACGTTGCGCAATGTCCTCGAAGAGATTCGGAGCGACTGGCAGGGTCGAGGCGTCGAGCTCGTCAGCGTGGCTTCGGGTTGGCGCTTTCGTGCAAGACCGGAGACCCAGAAGTTTCTCGATCGTCTCGACCCTCAGAAACCACCGCGCTATTCACGTGCCGTGCTGGAGACGCTCGCGATCATCGCCTATCGGCAGCCGGTGACGCGCGGCGACATCGAGGAGATACGCGGCGTGGCCGTTTCGAGCAGCATTCTGAAATCGCTCGAAGCGCGCGGCTGGATCGACGTGGTCGGGCATCGGGAAGTGCCCGGACGGCCGGCGCTGTTCGCGACGACCCGGACATTCCTGGACGACCTCAACCTGCGCACGCTCGAAGAACTGCCGCCGCTCGATGACCTCGGCACGCTGATCGAGGCTCCAGCCGCGGGCGAGGGCGCTGCTGCCGAGTCTGATCCTGCGGTTGCTGTGGATGCGCACGACGCGCGCGACGGGCACTCTCCCGCCGACGCCGATGCGTCAGGCGACGCGCACGTCGCCAGCGACGACGGAGCGCACGATCCTGTCGCGACGGGGGCTGTCGAGAACGAGGAACAGTCACACGCGGCGGTCGATGGCAATGACAATGCCGGGGGGCAAAAAGGCCAAGATTCGGATGCGGATGCGGAACAGGCCGATAGCACCATCAGTGCCGCTGACGATTCCGAGCCGGACTTTGCGCACACCTCCGACGGCGAGGTGCGAATCCGGAGGGTCGCCGGACAATTCCGGTAACCAGCCCGCGAGGGGCTACCGCTTCAGGAATGCGCTGCCGTAAAGGCCGGTCGGCTTAAGCAGCAGGATGAGCAGCATGATGGCGAACGGCGCCATCTGGGCGAGCGGCGCGTAGATCAGCGAGCCGAGCGACACGACCTGGCCCACGAGGAACGCCGAGACCAGCGTACCCTTGATGCTGCCAAGGCCGCCGATGATCACCACCATGAACACGAAGGCGATCACTTCGAGGCCCATGTTCGGATCGACCATGATCAGCGGCGCGTTCAAGCCACCAGCGAGGCCGGACAAGCTGCCGGCCATGATGAACGTGACCGTAAAAAGGCGTGAGACGTTGATGCCCAGCCCCTCGACGTGTTCTACGTCTTCGATTCCCGCGCGTATCGCCTTGCCGATGATCGTCTTGTTCAGGAACACCCAGATTCCGACGTAAACGAGCAACGCAATGACGATGACGAGCACGCGGTACGTTGGCACCGACGTGCCGAATATGTCGAGCTGCGACTCGATCGGCACGGCCACAGGCCTCGGCACTACACCCCACAGCGCTTTGATGATTCCGATCCCGCCGATCAGGATACCGAAGGACGTGATCATGCTGAATGTGAGCTCGCGTTCGTAGATGCGCCGGAAGACGAGGCGCTCCACGGCAAAACTGACAAGGCCCGAGAGCAGGACGCTCCCGAGCAGGCCGAGCCACAGACTGCCCGTTGCCACGCTCACCGAATACGCGACATAGGCGCCCAGCGAGTAGTAGAGCAGTTGATCGAGACTGATGATGCGCATCAGGCCGAAGCAAAGCGAAAGGCCGATCGCCATCAGGAAGTAGAGGCTACCGATGCTGAGCCCAAAGATCACGCCCGACAGGAGCAGCTGAAGCATCCATCAGCTGCGGGCCTGTTCGATCGCGGGCGGGGTGGCGGCCGCTTTCCGGCGCCTGAAGAGCTTCGCGAGCGCCGGCTGCAACGAGCCCCAGATGCCTCTCTCTCCCGCGAGCATGATGAACACGAGCATGAATCCGATGAAAAGCTCCCAATTTCCGATGAGTCTGCTGATCACGTCCTTGAGGCCGGTGTACACGAAGGCGCCGACGATCGGTCCGTAGAGCGTTCCCGTGCCGCCGAGGATCGTGACCACCACCGGATCGGCGACACGTGCGGGGCTCGTAATCTCCGGGCTGACTGACCCCAGATAAACCGCATACATCGCGCCCGCGAGGCGCCGTCGTCGTGTTGGCGATCACGAATGCGAGAAGGCGAATCCTGAAGTTGCTGTAGCCCAGAAACTGGACCTTGTCCTCGTTCACCTTGGTGGCGAGGCAGCACGCGCCGAAGATCGAATCGTCGAGGTACTTGTAGAACGCCCAGACTGCGATCGCGACGATCAGTGTGAACGCGAAGAACTCATTGGGCTTGCCGAGATCGAGAATCGGTGTCGAGCTGATATTCGTGAGAAACCAGAGCCCGTTGTCGCCTTTGGTGATGTCCGCGAGCACCTTCTGCATGAGGTAATACACGATTACGGCGAGCGCGAGATTCACCAGGGCGAAGTAGTCGCTGCGCAGGCGCACGAACAGCGGGCCGACGATCACCGACACCGCGAGCGCAGAAAGGATGCCGACGAGAAGGCCGACATACGGATTGGCGCCGAAATAGAACAGGTAGAAAGCGGTTCCGTATGCGCCTGCCGCGAGATAGGCGGGCTGGCCAAACGAGATGAAACCGACCCGCCCCAGAAGGAAATTGCAGCCCATCGTATAGATCGAGAAGATGACCACCTCGATTACGAAGGGCAGCGGGAGGAAGAGGCGGGAAAGGCCGAGCAGCGAGAACGCAAGCACAGGTCCCCACCACCATCGAAGCGCTTTCATTGCGAATACACCGTAGCGCTCATAGATAAGGCTCGCATCTCTCGGGTGTGATGGCGTCGCTGCCGGCAAGCTGCGCGACGATCCTGCCTTCCTTCATCGCATACACCGTGCTCGCAATGGCGCACACGAGCGGCAGGTTCTGCTCGACGATGACGAGGGCGGTGTTGCGGCTGAGGTCGGTGAAAACGGTCTTCAGGTGCGAAACGATGCTCGGGGCGAGCCCTTCGGTCGGTTCGTCCACCAGCAGCAGCCGCGGCCCGCCCAGCAATGCACGCGCGATCATCAGCATCTGCCGCTCTCCACCACTGAGATAGCCCGCTTTGCGATCCATGAGCTGCTTCAACTTGGGGAAGTACGCGGTGACGCGATCCCAGTCGTAGTCCTTCGTCGCATAGCTGCCGAGCTCGAGGTTCTCGCTGACCGTCAGGTCGGAAAAGACTTTCTTGTCCTGCGGCACGTACTTGATGCCGAGCCGCGCGATGTCGTACGGCTTGCGGCCGGTGAGGTCCGCGCCGGCTGCCACCACGGTTCCCGATTGCGGCTTTACGAAACCGGTGATCGCCTTCAACAGCGTTGTCTTGCCTGCGCCGTTACGTCCGACGCATGCGACGATCTGCCTTTCGCCGACATCGAAGTCGATGTCGAAGAGAACGCGCGACGCACCGTATGCGGCATCCAGTCCGCGAACGCGTAGAACGTCAGCGCGGCTGATCGCTCCATCAGCCGTCATTGGAACTCCCTTCCGCGGTGCTCTCGATCTGCCAGTAGCTTTTGCGCACTTCCGGATGCTGCAGGCATTCTTCGTAGCCGCCCTCGGCGATGATCCTCCCTTCGTGCATCACGGTCAGGCGCTGCACGAAATCCTTCACGTGCGAGATCTTGTGCTCGACGATGAGAATCGTCTGGCGTCCGATGTGGCGCCGCAATACGTCGAGCACGCCCCGGATCTCGCTTTCCGAAAGCCCGGCGAGTGGTTCGTCGAGCAGCAGCACCTCCGGCGCGGCGAGCACCGACATCGCGATTTCCAGGCGCCGCTTTTCGCCGAGGCTCAGATTTCTCACCTGGCGCTCGCGCACGTGCTGCAAATCGAACGTTTCGAGCACCTGCAGAATCTCCGGCTCATCGCGGTGTTTCCTGCATGTATTGAACAGCAGGTGCCACAGCGAGGATTTGCGATGGGCCCTGAAGAATGCGAGGACGAGATTGTCGTTGACGCTGAGATTGTCGAACGTGGAGGTGAGCTGAAACGTGCGCATGAGCCCACGTGCGACGCGCTCTGCGGGCGTCGTACGGGTGATGTCTTCGCCCTTGTGCAGAATGACGCCATCGTCGGGCGCGTAGTAGCCCGTGAGCAGGTTGAAGAACGTGGTCTTGCCGGCCCCGTTCGAGCCGATGATGCCCGCCACCTCGTGCTCACGCAGCGTGTAGTCCACGGCGTTGACGGCGGTCATCGCGCCGAAACGCTTGGTGACGTTCCGCGCGCGGAGAATTTCCGGGCTGGAAACCGTGGCGGCGGCCGTCACGGGTATGCCAGCAGAAAAGCGCGTGGCAAAGCCGCGCGCGGGATGCAGCGGATAAGGATGTTCAATATCCGAGCGACTTCATGGTTGGCAGCACGGCTTCGCCCCCGGACGAGCCGAGCACGGTGAACAGGTCCCACTCGTTCTTCTGCTCCTTGGGTCCTTTGCCTTTCACGAGAAAAGCCGCGTACTTGTATTCGGCCGCATGGTCCTCACGCCAGCGCGCCGGGCCTTTGACCGTGCTGAAGTCTCCTTTGCTGGCGAGCAGCGCAGCCGATACCTTTGCGGGATCGAACGATTTCGCAACTTCGAAACCACGGAACATCTCCATGTAGGCGATGTAGGCGATAGTCGCATACGCATCCGGCGGTTTGTTGTATTTGGCGCGATAGACATTCGTAAACTCCTGGGCGCTCTTCGCAACCTCCTTGTCGGGGAAATTCGCGAGGTCGTAATAGAAGTAGTGCATCGAATGCACGCCTTCGAGCGCTTCGGGCGGGACGCCTTTCGCGACGACGTTCGTGATGAAGGCGTTGAAGATCAGCATCTCCTTGCCGAGTCCCATTTGATGGACCTGTTTCAGGAGCGCTACCGCGTCAGCGGCGAACTGAGCAGAGATGAATACGTCGGGTTTCGCTGCTCTGACTTTCTGCAGCACCGTCGTGTAGTCGCTCGTTCCCAATGAAACCTCGTCGTAGCCGACGATTTCCGCACCGGCTTCCTTGGCGGCCTGATAGGCGCCGTCTCGCATGTCCCAGCCCCAGCTATCGGCGCGCGCGAGGAAGAACACCCGCTTCTTGCCGAGCGTCTTGGTGGCGGCCTGTCCCGCCATATATCCCACCGACCAAGGGCTGTAAGCGGCGGCAAAGGTGGAGGGCGCAAGCTTGCCCTTCTGAAATGCTTCCTTGGCCATCACGCAGACGGGAAAGTAGGGCATCGGCTCCTTGCTCACCATCGCGTTAATGGCGTAGGCAAGGGGCGCCCAGGTCTGACCGCCGACGCCCTTGACACCCTCCGAGACCATATAGCGGTAACGCCGCACGCCTACGTCCTGCTTCGCTTCGTCATCCGCCACGACGCCTTCGACCTGGACTTTACCGCCCGGCATATCGAGCCCGCCGCGCTTGTTGACGACGTCCACTGCGAGCAGTGCGCCTTCCTTCTGTGTTTCGGCGACCGCCGCGAAGGTTCCTGTGAGCGGCAGCAGTATGCCGACCTTGACCTTACTTTCCGCGGCGATTGCAGAGAAAGGCGCGCATGCCATGCAGATCAGCAGCACGCCCAGGCGCAGAATGGTGTCCATTACATCCTCCAGTCGAGTACAGCAGAATGGTCCGACCTGCTCGGTCGGAAAAAGGAGACGCTCTTTTCACGAGCTTGCCCGACGGCGATAGTCGCACCGCTGTTTTAGCGGCGTCAACGCTTATGAGCCGAGTGCAATTGATCTACGTCAACCGCAACCAGGTCCGCACGAGCCAACCGGACCATGCCGTCTCCACTGACCGGTGCTTCCGGTCGTTGCGTTAGGTCAAAGCGCACGCTGCGAGTCCGGGCTATGTGTCGGCCATGGTTCCGTTCGAATACATCCGGGCAAGCAATGTCGAGCATGCCCTTTCGGTTCTCTCGCGTCACGGACGGGACGCACGTGTGCTTGCCGGTGGCACGGACCTCCTCGTGGAGTTGAAGACACACGTGCGCGGGCCCCGGGTGATCGTCGACATATCCCGTATCGGGGCGCTCAAGCGTATCGAGCTCACCGCGGACGGTCTGCGAATCGGCGCGCTCGCGACTCATTCGGAAATCGCGTGTTCAGAACTGATTCGCCGCACCTGCCCGGCGCTTGCAGAGGCGGCGCAGGCGATCGGGGCCGTCCAAACGCGCAACGCCGGAACGATCGCTGGCAATCTCGTTACGTGCGTGCCATCGATGGACAGCGGACCGCCGCTGCTCGCGCTCGACGCGCAGGTGGTGCTCGCGAGCGAGCGCGGATTGCGCGTCCTGTCCGTAGGTGATTTCTTCGTCGGCCCACGCTGCTCGGCAATCAAACCTGACGAACTGCTGACCTGCGTGGAAGTGCCGCGCTCGAGTCTCGGTAAGCCAATGGCGTTTCTGAAGCTTGGCCTGCGTAAAGGACAGGCATTGGCGCTCGTGAATGTCGCTGCCGGCTTCTTCGCGAACGGTGATTCGGGGCATTTCAGCGCGCCGTGCATTGCCCTTGGTGCCGTTGCGCCGACGGTCATCCGCGCCACCGAAGCGGAACGCTATCTCAGCGAGCGCGCGATCGGCAGTGCCGCCATCGCCGAGGCCGCGTGCATCGCGACGCGGGAAGCTGCCCCGATCGACGACTTCAGAGCGTCGGCGTGGTATCGGAGCAGCGTGATAACCGTCCTCGTGCGGCGAGCGCTCGAAATCGCGCGCGAGCGTGCGATGCAACCCGTACTGGAGCAGGTGGCATGATCGAAGTGACATTGATGGTCAACGCGGGGAAACGCAGCGCCATCGTGGCGCCGCAAACAACGCTGCTCGAGCTGCTGCGGGATCATTTTTCGCTCACGGGCGTGAAGAGTGGATGTGAAGCCGGCGATTGCGGCGCGTGTACCGTGCTGATCGATGGCGAGGCAAGGAACGCCTGTCTCACGCTCGCAGCGCAGGCTGACGGATGTGAGGTCGTTACGATCGAGGGACTCGCAACCCGTAGTGCGCTGCACCCGCTACAGGCGGCGTTCGAAAGCCACGCAGCCTTGCAATGCGGCTTCTGCGGACCCGGTGTCATTCTCTCTGCGAAAGCACTGCTCGATCGAGAGCCGCGTCCAGACGAGCGCCTGATACGAGAAACGCTGGCGGGACACCTCTGCCGTTGCACCGGCTACGCGAAAATGGTCGAGGCCGTTCAGGAAGCGGCACGCACGATGTCCGGCGACGGCATCAGTGCCGATAACGGGTGCCCTGCGACGCACGACGGGGAGCGCGGACGGTGATCGAGCCCGGCCGGACTACCCAGACCCTGCAGGTCGGCGGGCCTCTCATCGAGCCCCGAGACGACGGTCCTCTCAGCGAGTTCTCGGAGCACGTGCCCGCGACGACCTACCCACTCGATCTCCGGGTTCCGCAATCACGCCAGCAGACGCCGGCGATGGGTCAGCGCGTGCCACGGCAGGACAGTCGCACTCACGTGCTCGGCCAGACTCGCTACATCGCGGATCTCGCCATGCCCCATATGGTATACGCCCGCATCAAACGGGCCGGTATTCCGTCAGCTCGCATTCTGAACGTGGATGTGCGGGAAGCCCAGCGCATGCCCGGCGTGCTCGCGGTCCTCACGGCCAGGGACATCCCGGTGAACAGCTTCGGACCATCGCTGCAGGACCAGCCGATCCTCGCAGACGACCGGGTTTACCACGCGGGAGACGGCGTAGCTGCGGTCGCAGCGGTCACAACGGAATGTGCGGAAGAAGCGCTCGCGAAGATCCGTGTCGAGTATGAGGATTTGCAGCCGGTGCTGGATCCGCTGGCGGCAATGCGGCCGGATGCCGCGCTCGTCCATGCGCCGCACGCCAACGTGTATGCCACCCGGACCATTCGCAAAGGGGACGTCGAGCGCGCGCTCATGCAATCGCATCGGCGATTCAGTGGAACGTTCCGCACGCAGATGGTCGAGCATGTGTGCATCGAACCGCACGCCGCCATCGCGGACTGGGACGCAAACGGACGACTGACCATCTGGTCCACCCTCGGACGGATCACGCTTGGGCGCGCCGATATCGCGCGCGTGCTGCGGCTGCCGCTCAATCGCGTGCGGGTGATCGGCACGACGGTCGGGGGCAACTTCGGCGGGAAGAACGAAATTACGCAGGAGCCCGTGCTCGCGTTGCTGGCGAAGATGACCGGGCGTCCGGTGAAGGGCGTGTTCGACCGCGAAGAGGAGTTCACCGCTACGACCGCGCGGCATCCCTTCATCATGGAGTACGAATCGGGCGTGAGTCGCGAAGGCCGCATTCTCGCGCGCAAGGTTCGCCTCGTGCTCGATGGCGGCGCGTATTGCTCGTGGAGTGAAACGACACTCGGCAAGGCGGCGATTCTCGCGGCGGGTCCTTACGCGATTCCCGACCTGCTGATCGAAGCGTATGCGGTCTATACGAACAAGACAGTAAGCGGAGCGATGCGCGGATTCGGCGCGCCGCAGGTGTGTTTCGCGTACGAGTCGCACATGGACGACATCGCGCACGCTCTCGGCGTCGATCCGCTGGAGATTAGGCTGCTCAACGCGTTCGGCGAAGGCGCGAACAGTCCGACCGGGCAGATCCTGCACAGCGTCGCGATACGTGACACGTTGCAGAAAGCGGCTGAACGCTTCGGCTGGAAAGAGGCGGCGAGCATGAAACGGCGCGGACGCGGCATTGCTTGCATGTGGTATCCGATTGGCTTCACCGTATCGGCGAATCCGAGCGCGGCCGTCGTCAAGGTGAACGAGGATGGCACTGTCACGCTGCTGACCGGGTACTGTTGAAACGGGACAAGGCGCGCTCACGGTGCTGGCGCAGATTGCGGCGGAGGAGCTGGGTATCTCGACGGAGGACGTGCACGTCGTATCGGGCGATACGGATGTGGCCCCGATGGATACGGGCGCGATTGCGAGTCGCACGACGTATGTCACCGGCAACGCGGTGCGCCTCGCGGCCGCTCGCGCGAAGGTCATCCTGCTTGCGAGCAGCCGCCGAGTTGCTCGGTGTTCCTGCCACCGAGCTGGAAGCGCGCGATCGCCGGCTATCAGGTCGCGAGCTATCCGACGCGCTATTGCATCGATCGCCCAGGCGGCAAGTCACGCGCAACTCGTGCAGAGGCGAGCCGCCCATCGGAAGCGCCTCTGGAACCCGCCCACAGTCCCCTCGACCCCGAAACGGGACAGGGGAAACCGTTCGGAACGTACGTCTATGCGACGCAGATCGCGGAAGTGGACGTGGACGATGAAACCGGAGAGATAGAAGTGGTACGCATCGTTGCCGCGCACGATTGCGGCCGCGCGGTCAACCCTATGCTCGTCGAAGGCCAGGTGCATGGCGGCATTGCAATGGGGCTTGGATTTGCGCTCCAGGAGGAGATGCTGTTCGATGCAACGGGTATTCAGATCAATCCAAATCTCACCAACTACATCGTGCCGACAAGTCTCGACATGCCGAGCATCGATGTCGTCATCGTGGAGAAAGAAGACCCGACCGGCCCGTTCGGCGCCAAGGGCGTTGGAGAGCCGACGTCCGTCCCGACTGCCGCCGCCGTGCTGAACGCTGTGTACGATGCCGTCGGAGTGCGTATCACAAGCCTGCCCGCCACGCCCGAGAAAGTACCTCGCCGCGCTGCGTCAGCGAACACTGTCGCGCGTGGACTGACAGTTATACCCGACAGCAACTTGTGTTCGTGTCTTAAGAAGTAACTTCAAAAGTCGGCGAACGCCAATCCAGCCGCTCTTGCCGAAGCTTCGGCGCGTCGCTCCCCGCCGGCCCAGCGACGCCCCCTCGGCTCTGTCGCAGATCCCCAACGCTCTGAAGATTGCAGACGCGGCGGCGCTTGCGGTCACACTTCCGCGAGCAATGACCAGGGAGACATTATGTGAACCTGTTTTTGTTATCATCAATCGTTTGCCCTTTTCAAGAACGTAAATTACAACCAGGCACCAACATGCACAGAAGATGGGGCTCGAAGCGCGCGCTCGTCGCGCTGTCCCTGCTAGCGTGTGCGCCAGGAGGATGGAGTCAGCAGTTCTGGAGTGATCCGTTTAAGACGCTGGCAGACGTCCCGCCTGCGCCCGGCATGGAATGGCAGCCCAGAAAGGCCTTGCCGAAAGTCCCAGCGCCTGAAACAACTCCGACTCCCACTTCAAGTGCGCCGCTGTCACTTGCAGAACTGACGGAGTACGCGCTCCGCAACAATCCGCGTGTGCGGCAGGCATGGTTCGCCGCTCGTGCCAATGCCGCCGGCGTCGGGATCGAGCAGGCAGACCGCCTTCCGCAGATCACGGGTAATTACGCGATCACGCGCATTCTGCCTATATCCGGCACCACCGGGCTACTCGCGCCGTGGCAGACGCGCCACGGACCGACGGTCACCCTCAGCTACATCCTCCTGGATTTCGCCCGCGAGTTTCAGGTCGAGGCCGCCGAGTTTCGCCTGCTTGCCTCGAATCTCAACACCAATCGCGTTCTGCAGGACGTGGTGTTTCAGGTGGAGCAGGCGTATTACCGGCTGCTGGGGCTCGAAGCGCTGGTTCGCGTGAACGAGCAAACGCTGCAGAACATCCGGACGGCGCTCGATGCGGCGCAGCGCCGCCGCGAGTCCGGGCTCGCGACGGTGGCTGACGTCTACCGCAGCGAAACGCAGGTCGCGCAGGCGGAGCTCAACCTTACGCGAAGCCGTGGGGAGTTCGAGAAGGCGCGCGGACAACTCGCCGCCGCGGTCGGACTGCCGGTAAATCAGTCGCTGCAGGTACAGACCGTCTCAGAACTGCCGCCGGTGCGCGAAATCACAGCATCGTTGAACGACCTGCTGGAGCGAGCGCGGGCGACGCGTCCGGACCTGGTCGCCGCCGAAGCGCAGGCAAAGGCCGCCCGCGCTACTGCGGAGGCCGCACGGCGCGCCGGCCTGCCCACGGTGGAGATCAATGCCCTCGAGGGGCGTACCGCTTTTCTGGACCAGGTCAATGAAGCTCGCGCGCCGGTAACCAACTACACCTTGAGTCTGAACTTGCGCATTCCGATCTTCACCGGTTTCCGCGACAAGTACACCGCACACCAGGCGAACGCGCTTGCCGAACAGGCCGAGGCTTCCCGCGACGCGTTGTACAGGCAGACCGAACTGGACGTGTGGCAGGCCTACTACGACGTGGAAACGGCAGCGAGCGGAATCGGCAGTACCGAAAGCCAGGTGCGTTCCGCGGAACAGACAGCTCAGGCGACGCTCGCGCGGTATCAGTCGGGCTTCGGCAGCATTCTCGATCTCATAACGGCACAGCAGGACGAAGCCAATGCACGCGTACAGCGTATCCAGTCGTATCTCGACTGGTATACGGCGCTCGCTCGGCTGCAATTCTCGGCCGGGTTCGGCGACATCATTACGGCGGCAAGCGCAAAAAGATGAAACGTCTGACGATGCTTCTCGTGTTTCTCGTTATCGGCGTGATCGCCGGCGCGGGATACTGGTATTGGACACAGACAGCGGCCACGACTGCAGCAGGGGGCGAACCCGGGTCGGGCAAGGCCAAGGGCAAAGGCAGAGGCGGCGGTACCCTTACGGTGCGTGCCACGAAAGCGATCGTGAAACCCATGCCGGTGCTGATCGAGGCGGTCGGAACCGTCGAGCCCGAACACAGCGTGCAGGTGCGGGCTCAGGTGAACGGCGTCTTGAAAGCGGTCGACTTCAGGGAAGGCGACAAGGTCAAAGCCGGACAGGTCCTGTTCCAGATCGATCCTGCTACCTATCAGGCGCAATACAACCAGGTGCTCGCGCAGCTCGAACGCGACAAGGCGCAGCTCGAGAACGCGCGTGCCCAGCAGCAGCGGCTCGAGCCGCTCCTGAAACGCGAGTTCATCACGCGTCAGGAATACGATGTCGCCGTCACCTCCGCGAAATCTCTGGAAGCGACGGTAGCGGCGGATGAGGCGGCAGCCGAGCAGGCGCACATCCAGTTGAGCTATGCGCGCATTACAGCGCCCATCTCCGGACGCACGGGGACGCTCTCTGTAAAGCCGGGGAACCTCGTGCAGGGGGCTTCCGGTAACGCCCCACTCGTTACGATCAACACGATGGACCCGATCCTGGTCTCGTTCAGTGTCCCGGAGCGCCAACTGGACGAGATCCGCAAGTATCAAAACGACCGGCAGATGCGAATCGAGATTTTGCCGGACCGCAATGCGCCGCCGGTTGCGGAAGGCAAGCTCGTGTTCGTGGACAACACGGTCACCCCGCAGACCGGCACCGTTCTTCTCAAGACGCGCGTACCAAACGCAAACGAGGTGATATGGCCCGGACAGTTCGTTAGTGTGCGTATCGTTCTGACGATCGAACCGGAAGCCGTCGTGGTGCCCGAAGCGGCTGTGCAGCCGGGGCAGGACAGCAGCTTCGTTTACGTCGTCGACGAGAACAACAAAGTGAAAGTGCAACCCGTCAAAATAGCCCGGCAAATCGGCGCGGAGGTTGTAATCGCGTCCGGCATCAAGGCGGGCGATCGTGTCATCACCGAAATCCCGCAGGCACTCGCGCCCGGAGGCACGGTCACGGTAGCGGGTGAGGCCAAAGGCGGCGCGAAAGGCGAAAAGGGGAAAGGCAAGGGCACGAAAGGCGAGGGCAAGGTCGACGCCAAGGTAGACGGCTGACCACGGCCAGAGCGAAGCTCAAGGGGCAACCGCAGTAGGGGCATCACATGCACATTTCGCGCGTTTTCATCGAACGTCCGGTAGCGACCAGCATGGTCGTCGCTGCAATCGTCATCTTCGGGTTGATCGCATTTCGCTTCCTGCCCGTCAACGATCTGCCGAACGTCGACTTCCCGACCATTTCGGTGACGGCCGATCTGCCCGGAGCGAATCCCGAAGTGATGGCCGTCAACGGTCGCCACGCCGCTCGAGCGGCAATTCAGTCAGATACCGGGCGTCGACACCATGAACTCGGTGAACAGCACGGGACGCACGCGGATCACGCTGCAGTTCAATCTCGAGCGCGACATCGACGCAGCTGCGCAGGACGTTCAGACGGCGATTTCGCAGGCGATACGGCGCCTGCCCGAGGACATGGATCCACCGACGTTGCGGAAGGTCAATCCCGCAGACGCACCGATCCTGTTCCTTGCGGTCAAGTCGACTACGCTGCCGTTGCAGGATCTCGACTACTTTACGGATACCCACATCGCGCAGCGGATGTCGATGGTGAATGGCGTCGCGCAGATCCAGATATTCGGATCGCAGAAGTATGCCGTGCGGGTTTATGTCGATCCCGAAGCATTGTCTAAACGCGGGCTGGGTCTCGACAAGGTCGTAAGCGCAATCCAGGGCGCGAACAGCAACCTGCCTTCCGGCGTCCTGCAGGGACAGGCACGTAACTTCACGGTGAAATCATCGGGCAAGCTCGCGCGAGCGGACAGCTTCAACGAGCTCATCGTCGCGTACGCGAACGGTATGCCCGTGCGTCTTTCCGATATCGGGCACGCTGAGAACAGCTTCGAAAACATGCGCATCAAGGCCTGGCTGAACGAGGAGCGTGCAATTCAGCTGGCGGTCTACCGGCAGCCGGGCACGAACACCGTGCAGGTCGTGAAGGACATCCGTGCGCTCTTTGCCGCGATCGAGCACGAAGCACCGCCGGGCGTGAAGATCGAGGTCGTCAATGACCGCGCCGAGTTCATTCAGGCGTCCGATACATGAGGTGGAGTTCCACCTGATCCTGTCCGTCGCGCTGGTGGTGATGGTGATCTTGCTGTTTCTGCGCAACGCGCGCTCGACGATCATCACGGCGCTCATACTTCCGACGTCGGTCATCGGCACGTTCGCCGCTATGTACATGCTCGGCTTCAGCATGAACAATCTGTCGCTGATGGCGATCATCCTCTCGGTCGGTTTCGTGGTCGACGACGCCATCGTGGTGCTGGAGAACATCACGCGACACATGGAGATGGGCAAGGACCGCATGCGCGCGGCTATCGAGGGCTCGAAGGAGATCGGCTTCACCGTGATCTCGATGACGCTTTCGCTTTCTGCTGTGTTCATCCCGATCCTTTTCATGCAGGGCATGCTGGGGCGGCTCTTCCGCGAATTCGCCGTGACCGTGGGCTGCGCGGTCTTGATTTCGGGCGTGGTGGCGCTGTCGATGACACCCATGCTGTGCAGCTTGCTGCTTCAGCCTGTTCATCAGCACGGCCGCGTTTACATGGTCCTGGAGAAGGCGTTCGACGCCGCTGCGTGATTTCTACCGAGTCACTTTGACATGGACGGTGAGACATCCAACGCTCATGTTGCTCGGCTCGATCGTATTTCTCGTCGCGATCGTATGGCTCTACCGCGTGATCCCGCAGGGTTTCATCCCCCGGCAGGACACGGGTGTCTTTTTCGGCAATGTCGTCGCACCTGAAGGCACGACATTCGCCGATCTCGAAAAGCGAATGGCGCAAGTGCGTAAAGTTATCCAGAGCAGTCCCTACGTCGAATCGGTGCTGGCGACGGCAGGTCAGGGCACCGGCGGCGTCGTGGGCGACAACATCGGCCGCGTGATCGTGCGCATGAAGCCGAAAGAGGAACGAGGCATCAACGCCGATCAGGTGATACAGGAGCTGCGACGCTCGTTTATCGGCGGCGCACAGGGGCTACGAGTCTTCATGAACAATCCGCCGGCTGTCAACGTCGGCGGTCTGATCAGCACGGCCGACTATCAGCTTGTCGTGCAGGGCACGGACCTGAAGAACCTATATGGGCCCGCGCAGGAGCTCGAAGCGAGGTTGCGCGAGTCACCGATGCTGCAGGAGGTAAACACGAGCCTCGAGCTGCGCAATCCGGAGATTCAGATCAACATCCTGCGCGATCGTGCCGCCGCGCTCGGCGTTTCTCCGCAGCAGATCGAATCAGCCTTGTACAACGCGTACGGCGGACGGCAGATCAGTGTTCTGTATGGCGCCACGGATCAGTATCTGGTTATGCTGGAGCTCGATCCGCGCTTTCAGCGCAACATCAACGCGCTTGGCTCGTTGTACATCCAGTCGAATTCGGGGCAGATGGTTCCTGTAAGCGCAGTTGCCGACATCAAGCTGGGCGTCGGCCCTGTATCAGTTAACCACTATGGCCAGCTTCCGTCGGTGGTGCTGTCTTTCAACCTGGCGCCGGGCGTTTCGATTGGCGACGCCGTCGGGTCACGTTCAGGGGCTTGCTCGCGAAGTGCTTCCGAGCGGCGTCTCTGCGACGTTCGCCGGAAGTGCCAAGGCATTCGAGGAAGCGTTCCGCACCCTGCCGCTCCTGCTGCTCGTGACGATACTCGTGATCTACATGGTGCTCGCCATCCTGTACGAGCATTATGGGCACCCGGTCACCATTCTGACTGCGCTGCCGTTTGCGGGCTTCGGTGCGCTGTTAATGCTGCATGCTCTTCAATATGGAGCTCAACGTTTTCAGCTTCGTCGGTATCATTTTGCTGGTGGGTCTGGTCAAGAAGAACGGGATCATGATGGTCGATTTCGCGCTGCAGTTACAGCGGGAGCGCTCCTTGCCCCCGGCTGAAGCGATCGTCGAGGCGTCGATCATCCGGTTCCGGCCGATCATGATGACGACCATGGCCGCGATCTTCGCGACGTTGCCGCTCGCGCTGGGAACGGGTACCGGGTCCGAGATGCGGCAACCGCTTGGGATCGCGGTCGTCGGCGGGCTGGTGTTCTCGCAACTGCTGACGCTCTATGTGACGCCCACCTTTTACGTGTCGATGGAGCGCTTCTCTCGGCTGCTTCAGAAGCGCCGCGCACAGGCCGTCGCCGCGCCTTGAAATAAATCGCGGCAACGGGCTTGCAGGAGATGAAAGGTCGTATACAATCCCGTCCTCGCGATTCGGGCGCTGTGTTGTCGGGAACTTCCGGCCAGCGTTCTGAGTCACACAAAACCGCTCGCGAAAAGCGCGCGGAGCGAGGTTCTTTAAGAGACAGTAGCGGTAACTTCCTCCCCGTCAGCAGCAGGCCAGGGCACACGTCCGTCCGGCTACGGCGGCTTCGTCAAATATCTTTGAAGTGATTGACGAACAAAGGAAATAATCGCTATAATTTCTGTCTTGGTTGATCGGGCGCGGGGTGGAGCAGTCTGGCAGCTCGTCGGGCTCATAACCCGAAGGTCATAGGTTCAAATCCTATCCCCGCTACCAACTTCAACCGCGAGAGGGAAAGCCTTTCGATGCTCGGCGTATTGCCGGGCAAGGGTTCAGGAGCAATGGCTCCAACGACCTGGGCGTCAGCCCGAACCGCTCTTTAACAATTTACAGCCGATAAGTGTGGGCACTTGGCTTCAGGGTGCCGCGCGAGTCTTCGGACTCGCTCGGAATCTCGAGTACATTGAAGTTTGAAGTGCTCGCACAGCGTATATATACGTCAAGCGAGTGATACTTTGCAGTGATTAAACTGAAGAGTTTGATCCTGGCTCAGATTGAACGCTGGCGGCATGCCTTACACATGCAAGTCGAACGGCAACACGGGGGCAACCCTGGCGGCGAGTGGCGAACGGGTGAGTAATACATCGGAACGTGTCCTGTAGCGGGGGATAACCAGTCGAAAGAGAGGCTAATACCGCATACGATCTACGGGTGAAAGCAGGGGGATCGCAAGACCTCGCGCTATTGGAGCGGCCGATGTCGGATTAGCTAGTTGGTGGGGTAAAGGCCCACCAAGGCGACGATCCGTAGCTGGTCTGAGAGGACGATCAGCCACACTGGGACTGAGACACGGCCCAGACTCCTACGGGAGGCAGCAGTGGGGAATTTTGGACAATGGGCGCAAGCCTGATCCAGCCATGCCGCGTGAGTGAAGAAGGCCTTCGGGTTGTAAAGCTCTTTCGGCGGGAACGAAACGGTGCGTGCTAACACCGCGGATCCATGACGGTACCCGCAGAAGAAGCACCGGCTAACTACGTGCCAGCAGCCGCGGTAATACGTAGGGTGCGAGCGTTAATCGGAATTACTGGGCGTAAAGCGTGCGCAGGCGGTTTGCTAAGACAGGTGTGAAATCCCCGGGCTTAACCTGGGAACTGCGCTTGTAACTGGCAGGCTGGAGTGTGGCAGAGGGAGGTGGAATTCCACGTGTAGCAGTGAAATGCGTAGAGATGTGGAGGAACACCGATGGCGAAGGCAGCCTCCTGGGCCAACACTGACGCTCATGCACGAAAGCGTGGGGAGCAAACAGGATTAGATACCCTGGTAGTCCACGCCCTAAACGATGTCAACTGGTTGTTGGGGAAGTAAATCCTTAGTAACGAAGCTAACGCGTGAAGTTGACCGCCTGGGGAGTACGGCCGCAAGGTTAAAACTCAAAGGAATTGACGGGGACCCGCACAAGCGGTGGATGATGTGGATTAATTCGATGCAACGCGAAAAACCTTACCTACCCTTGACATGCCAGGAACCTCGCAGAGATGTGAGGGTGCCCGAAAGGGAACCTGGACACAGGTGCTGCATGGCTGTCGTCAGCTCGTGTCGTGAGATGTTGGGTTAAGTCCCGCAACGAGCGCAACCCTTGTCATTAGTTGCTACATTCAGTTGGGCACTCTAATGAGACTGCCGGTGACAAACCGGAGGAAGGTGGGGATGACGTCAAGTCCTCATGGCCCTTATGGGTAGGGCTTCACACGTCATACAATGGCGCGTACAGAGGGCTGCCAACCCGCGAGGGGGAGCCAATCCCAGAAAGCGCGTCGTAGTCCGGATTGCAGTCTGCAACTCGACTGCATGAAGTCGGAATCGCTAGTAATCGCGGATCAGCATGTCGCGGTGAATACGTTCCCGGGTCTTGTACACACCGCCCGTCACACCATGGGAGTGGGTTTCACCAGAAGCAGGTTGCCTAACCGCAAGGAGGGCGACTACCACGGTGAGATTCATGACTGGGGTGAAGTCGTAACAAGGTAGCCGTATCGGAAGGTGCGGCTGGATCACCTCCTTTCTAGAGAATGCCCTGAAGGGCCAGGTGTCCACACTTATCGGTTGTCAGCAAAGCAGACAGGGTCGGAGGATTCATGCGATTGGAGGACGCGAGCTGTCAGAACCGCTGAGATCGAGGTCTGACCCCATCTTCCGCAGGGTCTGTAGCTCAGTTGGTTAGAGCACACGCTTGATAAGCGTGGGGTCGTTGGTTCAAATCCAACCAGACCCACCAGTTTTCTGTCGGGGGTGTAGCTCAGCTGGGAGAGCACCTGCTTTGCAAGCAGGAGGTCATCGGTTCGATCCCGTTCAGCTCCACCAATTCTTGGAATTCAGAGTGAAGTGGTGAGGGCCGAGTCGTACGTACTCGAGCCTTGAGCACTTCGACTTTTCGAGTCGAACGGCTGTAGCTGCTCTTTAACAATCCGGAAGAAGTAAAGGTCTCGGTTCGTTGCGAACCGCCGGCAGCAGTATGTGCTGCGAGCAGCGATGAACCGGGATGGGTAATGATTGTATCGTCGCGTTCGCAGCGCACACAAAAGGAGCTTCGGATGCGGCAAACACGAGTTCACCTGTAGCTGAGAGCTTCGGAGCAAGTTCGAGGGCTCAAGGTTATAGGATCAAGCGAACAAGTGCATGTGGTGGATGCCTTGGCGATTACAGGCGATGAAGGACGTGGCAGCCTGCGATAAGCCGCGGGGAGCTGGCAAACGAGCTTTGATCCGCGGATTTCCGAATGGGGAAACCCAGCCCGCAAGGGTTACTCTCGTGCTGAATACATAGGCGCAGTAGAGCGAACCTGCTGAACTGAAACATCTCAGTAGGCAGAGGAACAGAAATCAACCGAGATTCCGAAAGTAGTGGCGAGCGAAATCGGAACAGCCTGCAACCTTTAGCCCTTGATCTAGCGGAACGGTCTGGAAAGTCCGGCCATAGCGGGTGATAGCCCCGTATGCGAAAGATCGAGCGGTGGAACTAAGGTTGCGACAAGTAGGGCGGGACACGTGAAATCCTGTCTGAAGATGGGGGGACCATCCTCCAAGGCTAAATACTCGTAATCGACCGATAGTGAACCAGTACCGTGAGGGAAAGGCGAAAAGAACCCCGGGAGGGGAGTGAAATAGATCCTGAAACCGCATGCATACAAACAGTGGGAGCCTCAGCAATGGGGTGACCGCGTACCTTTTGTATAATGGGTCAGCGACTTACATTCAGTGGCGAGCTTAACCGAATAGGGTAGGCGAAGCGAAAGCGAGTCCGAACAGGGCGACTCAGTCGCTGGATGTAGACCCGAAACCGGATGATCTACTCATGGCCAGGCTGAAGGTTGGGTAACTCCCACTGGAGGGCCGAACACACTACTGTTGAAAAAGTAGGGGATGAGCTGTGGGTAGGGGTGAAAGGCTAAACAAATCCGGAAATAGCTGGTTCTCTCCGAAAGCTATTTAGGTAGTGCCTCGTGTTACACCTTCGGGGGTAGAGCACTGTTATGGCTAGGGGGCCGTTTAGGCCTACCAAACCATGGCAAACTCCGAATACCGAAGAGTGAGTCTACGGGAGACAGACACCGGGTGCTAACGTCCGACGTCGAGAGGGAAACAACCCAGACCGCCAGCTAAGGTCCCCAAGACAGTTAAGTGGGAAACGAGGTGGGAAGGCATAGACAGCCAGGAGGTTGGCTTAGAAGCAGCCATCCTTTAAAGAAAGCGTAATAGCTCACTGGTCGAGTCGTCCTGCGCGGAAGATGTAACGGGGCTCAAACTATACACCGAAGCTGCGGGGGATGTAGGTCTTCGGATCTATGTCGTGGTAGGAGAGCGTTCCGTAGGCCTGCGAAGGTGAAGCGGAAGGTCTGCTGGAGGTATCGGAAGTGCGAATGCTGACATGAGTAGCGATAAAGCAGGTGAAAAGCCCGCTCGCCGTAAGCCCAAGGTTTCCTGCGCAACGTTCATCGGCGCAGGGTGAGTCGGCCCCTAAGGCGAGGCGGAAACGCGTAGCTGATGGGAAATTGGTCAATATTCCAGTACCGCCGCATGATGCGATGGGGGGACGGAGAAGGTTATGCAAGCCGGGTGTTGGATGTCCCGGTTCAAGCGTGTAGGCGTGCTCTCTAGGCAAATCCGGAGGGCTTAGCTGAGGCGTGATGACGAGTGCCCTTGTGGAGCGAAGTTGCAGATACCATGCTTCCAGGAAAAGCCTCTAAGCTTCAGTCATGCGGGACCGTACCGTAATCGGACACACGTGGGCGAGATGAATATTCTCAGGCGCTTGAGAGAACTCGGGAGAAGGAACTCGGCAAATTGGCACCGTAACTTCGGGATAAGGTACGCCTCTCGTAGGTGAAGGCCTTGCGGCTGGAGCCGAAGAGGTTGCAGTGAAACGGTGGCTGCGACTGTTTAATAAAAACACAGCACTCTGCAAACACGTCAAGTGGACGTATAGGGTGTGACGCCTGCCCGGTGCCGGAAGGTTAAGTGATGGGGTGCAAGCTCTTGATCGAAGCCCCGGTAAACGGCGGCCGTAACTATAACGGTCCTAAGGTAGCGAAATTCCTTGTCGGGTAAGTTCCGACCTGCACGAATGGCGTAACGATGGCCACACTGTCTCCTCCCGAGACTCAGCGAAGTTGAAATGGTTGTGATGATGCAATCTACCCGCGGCTAGACGGAAAGACCCCGTGCACCTTTACTGTAACTTTGCATTGGACTGTGATGAGATCTGTGTAGGATAGGTGGGAGACTTTGAAGCGGGGGCGCTAGCTCTCGTGGAGTCGACGTTGAAATACCACCCTGATCTCATTGCGGTTCTAACCTAGGCCCGTAATCCGGGTCGGGGACCGTGCATGGTAGGCAGTTTGACTGGGGCGGTCTCCTCCCAAAGAGTAACGGAGGAGTGCGAAGGTACGCTTAGCACGGTCGGAAATCGCGCTGAAAGTGCAATGGCAAAAGCGTGCTTGACTGCGAGACTGACAAGTCGAGCAGGTGCGAAAGCAGGTCATAGTGATCCGGTGGTTCTGTATGGAAGGGCCATCGCTCAACGGATAAAAGGTACGCCGGGGATAACAGGCTGATTCCTCCCAAGAGTTCATATCGACGGGGGAGTTTGGCACCTCGATGTCGGCTCATCACATCCTGGGGCTGTAGCCGGTCCCAAGGGTATGGCTGTTCGCCATTTAAAGTGGTACGTGAGCTGGGTTTAAAACGTCGTGAGACAGTTTGGTCCCTATCTACCGTGGGCGTTGGAGATTTGAGGGGGGCTGCTCCTAGTACGAGAGGACCGGAGTGGACGCACCTCTGGTGTACCGGTTGTCACGCCAGTGGCATCGCCGGGTAGCTATGTGCGGAAGAGATAACCGCTGAAAGCATCTAAGCGGGAAACTCGCCTCAAGATGAGATCTCCCGGGGACTCGATCCCCCTAAAGGGTCGTCGAAGACTACGACGTTGATAGGTCGGGTGTGTAAGCGCAGTAATGCGTTCAGCTAACCGATACTAATTGCCCGTGCGGCTTGATCCTATAACCTTGAGTGCGCCTCGGCGCGCGAGGGTATAGGTGTGAAGAGTGGGGAACTACCTCACTCTTCGACTCGTGATCGATACAATCGCTGCTCTTACTTCTTCCGAATTGGGAAAAATTCGGGGAGGCCTTGAGGTCTCCTTGTGTTTTTCCACACAGCTATGTCTGACGACCATAGCGAGTTGGCACCACCCCTTCCCATTCCGAACAGGGCCGTGAAACGACTCAGCGCCGATGATAGTGCGGACTCCCCGTGCGAAAGTAGGACATCGTCAGGCACCCACAACGGAAACGCCCCGACCGACAGGTTGGGGCGTTTTTGTTTGTACAGCGCTCACGTCCCTTACCAGCGAGCCCATAACCGTAGCCGATGGTTAACTGCCGCTATCGAGGTGCGTTAAGTCTTTATGGTTCACGCATCCGTCAGGCCCTCTCGCATCATCGCGAGCGTCTTGCTCATCGTGCACACTGGAGCGACGGCCATACTCATCCCGCTCGACCTGCCGCTATGGTGGAAGACTGCCGTCGGCGCCGCGATCGCCGCGAGTCTCCTTCATTCGATCTGTCAGCATGCGCTCCGCCGGACCAGACGAGGCGTCGTTGCCATCGAGGTGAGGGATCAATGCGCCGCGGCTATCGCCGGCCGCGACGGAAGCTGGCGAGACGCGCGTATCCTGGGCTCGACGTGCGTGACCCCCTGGCTGACCGTGCTGAATCTCAAAGTTCACGGCGAACGCTTTGCAACGCACGTCGTGCTCGTGGCAGACAGCATCGACCGCGAAGATTTCCGCAAGCTTCGCGTTCTGCTGCGCTGGTCGCGTGTACCGGAGACGGCGCACACCTGAAAGTCTCCCTGAGGGAGCGGGGTTGCATCGATTGCTCTTGAGCGTCGCCGCTGAATGGCCGGCGCCTGTCACGTGCTGCAGAGAAGACGGGCCTTCGCGTTGACCCTCCTGGGCGATTCGGCTATCGTCCCGCGCTCCAACGCGAGCCTCGCATCCAGCCCTACATGAGCGCATCACCGAAGCGCTACTCTGTTCGCAGTCGAATGCGATCGCCGTGTGTATGCGTCGAGCCCGCGCTCCTTTCCGCCCGAACTCATCACGTGGATTGGCAGATGGTGCGCGGTGATTAGCCTGCAGGACGTGCAGGCCGCTGCCGCTGTTCTCGAGGGGCACATCGTTGCCACTCCGTGTCTTCATTCCCTCACGGTGTCGGAAGTCGTCGGCACCGACGTCTGGATCAAGTTCGAGAATCTTCAGTTCACGGCATCGTTCAAGGAGCGCGGCGCGCTCGTGAAGCTCGCCTCCCTGAGCGAAGAACAGCGACAGAAGGGCGTGATCGCAGCCTCCGCCGGCAATCACGCACAGGGCGTCGCCTACCACGCGCATCGGCTCGGTATTCCGGCCGTGATCGTCATGCCGCGTTTCACACCCTCCGTCAAAGTCGAGCGCACGCGCATGTTCGGAGCGGAGGTGCTGCTTGCGGGAGAAGGTTTCGACGAAGCGCGCACGCATGCGACAGAGCTGGCGCCAAGCCTGGGCCTCGAGCTCGTCCATCCATACGACGATGAACGCGTGGTCGCGGGGCAGGGGACCATCGCACTCGAAATGCTCGCAGCCGAACCGGGTCTGGAGACGCTGCTGGTCCCGATCGGAGGCGGAGGTCTCATTGCGGGGATGGCGAGCGCGGCAAAGGCGTTGAAGCCTTCGATTCAGGTGATCGGGGTGCAGGCTGCGCGCTTTCCGGCTGCGTATTGCGCGCTCAAACGACGTTTTCCCGAGTTCGGACCGAGCACGATCGCAGACGGCATCGCGGTGCGCGAGCCGGGCCGCATGCTGCTCGATGCGCGCGAGCTGATCGATGATGTCCTTCTCGTAGAGGAGGGCGTGATCGAGCAGGCGATCGTCATGCTGCTGGAAATCGAGAAGACGGTTGCGGAGGGAGCTGCCGCCGTTCCGCTCGCCGCCTTGCTCGCACATTCGCCGCGATTTGCGAAACGCAAAGTCGGGATGGTGCTGACCGGTGGCAACATCGACCCGCTCACGCTTGCGTTTATCATGGAGCGCGGGCTTGCGCGTTCCGGCCGCCTGGCGCGACTGACCGTGGAGTTGCGTGACCTGCCGGGCTCGCTGGCGCAGGTGACCTCGACGCTTGCGCGTCTTGGCGCCAATATCGAAGAGGTACATCATCAGCGGACGTTTACGCAGCTTCCGTTGCAGACGGCTGAAGTCGAGTTCGTGATCCAGACCCGCAACCACGACCACGTTCGGGAGATTCTGCGCGAGCTGCAGAACGCCGGTTACAAGCCGCGCGTGCACGGAGACAGCACGGTCCTGTGACGATTTCGTTCGGCTGGCACGCGTATCGTGCGCAATGCTCCAGCTCCTGAGTGCCTGCGGTGCGGGATATCCCAACGTCAACGTATCGCTGCCGCCGATGCCTGCGGCGGCGGTGCGAACCGACTGGTGATGCAGCGCCGCGACACGTATTTCAGGCGCGCCGGTAACATCCGGGCAAGTTTCCTGCTGCTCGCGTGGAAGCACCCGCTTGCCCGTGCGAAACCGCGCGGCGCGACTGCCGAGGGTTGCTTTTTGAGGTAAACTCGCGTCCTTATCGGCAGAGCAGGCGCCTCGCGTTTGCTTTGCCGTTGCTTTTTTGCAAGAAGTCCCTAGCGCACCGCAGCGAAGAGGAAATTTCCATGAACCAACCCGCCAGAGCGGCGCAGATAGCGCGGCCGGTCGAGTTCCCGTCATACATTACCAATCAAAAGCTCAAAGACTGGGTCTCACAAGTCGCCGCACTCACAAAGCCGGACCGGGTTTACTGGTGTGATGGCTCGCAGGAGGAATACGACCGCCTCAACCAGGAGATGGTCGAGTCGGGCATGTTGATTCGGCTCAACGAGCAGAAACGGCCGGGTTGTTTTCTCGCACGCTCGGATCCGGATGATGTCGCGCGCATGGAGGATCGCACTTTCGTCTGCAGTCGCAATAAGGAAGACGCGGGTCCCAACAACAACTGGATCGCGCCGGACGAGATGCGTGCGACGCTCGACAAACTGTTCGACGGTTGCATGCGCGGCCGTACGATGTATGTGATCCCGTTCAGCATGGGACCCCTGGGCTCGCACATCGCGCACATCGGCGTGGAGATTACCGACTCACCGTATGTCGTCGTCAGCATGCGCATCATGACGCGCATCGGAACGAAGGTGCTGGACGTTCTGGGGCCGAGCGGGGACTTCGTGCCCTGCCTGCATTCGGTCGGTGCACCGCTCGAACCGGGGCAGCAGGACGTGAGTTGGCCGAGCAACAAAGAGCACAAGTACATCGTTCATTTCCCGGAAGACAAATCGATCTGGTCGTTCGGCAGCGGGTATGGCGGCAATGCGCTCCTGGGCAAGAAGTGCTTCGCGTTGCGCATCGCATCAATCATGGCGCGCGAACAGGGCTGGCTCGCGGAGCACATGCTCATCCTCGGCATCCAGCCGCCCGGCGGCAAGAAGCACTACATCGCAGCAGCGTTTCCGAGCGCATGCGGCAAGACGAATCTGGCGATGCTGATTCCGCCGAAGGCGCTCCAAGGCTGGAAAGTGACGACCATCGGTGAGGACATTGCCTGGATCAAACCGGGCAAAGACGGCCGTCTCTACGCCATTAATCCCGAAGCCGGCGCTTTCGGCGTCGCGCCGGGAACGTCGGAAGAAACCAATCCGAACTGCCTCGCGGCGCTGCGTCGGGACACGATCTTCACGAACGTCGCGCTGACGCCAGACGGCGATGTGTGGTGGGAAGGGCTTACGAAGACGCCACCGAAGGATCTCATCGACTGGGAGGGCAATCCTTGGTCGCCCGACAGCGATACACCGGCTGCGCATGCCAATGCGCGCTTCACCGTCGCGGCCGAACAGATTCCGTCGCTCGACCCGGACTGGGACAATCCCGCCGGCGTGCCGATCAACGCGTTCCTCTTCGGAGGACGGCGCACGACCACCGTGCCTCTCGTCGCGGAAGCCTACGACTGGACACATGGCGTGTACATGGCGGCGACGATGGCGTCGGAAACCACCGCCGCGATCATCGGCAAAGTGGGCGTCGTGCGGCGCGACCCATTTGCAATGCTGCCGTTCTGCGGCTATCACTTCGGCGACTACTTCCAGCACTGGCTCGAGGTCGGGCGCGCGCTCAGCGAGAAGCCGAGAATCTTCAGCGTGAACTGGTTCCGGCGCGACGAGAACGGCAAGTTCATCTGGCCGGGCTACGGCGAGAACATGCGCGTCCTCAAATGGGTGATCGAACGCTGCGAAGGCAACGCCGGGGCGATCGATACGCCGATCGGTCGTGTGCCGCGCTACGAGGACCTCGACTGGCAGGGCTTGAACGTGAGCCGCGAAACATACGAGAAGCTGACGCAGATCGATCCGAAAGCCTGGCGCGAGGAAGTCGCGGACCATCGCAGGCTGTTCGACGAACTGAAGAGCCGACTTCCCGGCGAGCTTTCTCAAAAACGCGACGAGCTCGAGCGCTCCGTCAGCGTCTGACTCCGTCCCTCGTACCGTGAGCGCGCGCGCAGCACGCTCACGACTTACAGATCCGCGACGCGAATCCGCGAGCCGGTCTCGATGGACCGGTTGACGGCCTCGAGCGCGCCGATCGTATCCACGATCTCCGCAGGCGTGATCGGGTAGGGGCGCCGGCCCGCGACCGCATCTGCAAACGCCTCGAACTCTGCCAGCAGCGAATCGCGGGGCGCGAAGTCCCTGACCTCGGTCTGGCCACCGCGCCCGCGAACGACGAGACGCGTTTCTCCGATCGCTTCTGCGGAACCTGCATCTCCGAACACGTGCACGCGCCAATAGAACGGGGACGCGCGGACTGCGCCAAGAAATCCGCTCAGACCGTTCTCGAAACGGAAGAGCGCAGATATCGTGTCACGCGGATCCGGATCCGGCCGCATCGTCATGAACTGCGCCTGAACGTCGGCAACCGGACCGGCCAGATTCACGAAGGCATCGAGTATGTGGATGCCGGTGCCCGTCATGCCGGCCCCCGGCGTTTCTGTCTGCAAGGCGCGCCAGCTTGCAAAGTTGAGCGTCGAGTTCTCGTTGCTGTAATGACCTTCCACGTGCATGAGCGTGCCCAGCACGCCGCTCGTCACCACGTCGCGCAACCCTTCCATCGACGGCCACAGGCGCTTGTTCTGTCCCACACCGATCGGCACGCCCGCTCGCCGGCATGCTTCCACCGCCCGTGCTGCATCGCTGCGTTTGAGCGACAGCGGCTTCTCGCACATGACGGGCTTACCGGCTTCGGCCACGCGGACGATCTGGTCCGCATGCAGCGAATGTGGGGTCGCCAGCACGACGGCCTTCACCTGCGGATCGTTCAGAACGGCGTCCAGCTCCGTGCTCAGCCGAAAACCATGCTTTTCCGCGACGGGCAGGGCGGCGTCGACTTCCTTGCTCACGCCGTGCACGAAGCGGAGCTTCTCCGTTCTTCCCTGCACGGCCTGCACGATGTTCTTGCCCCACCACCCGAGTCCCACGATCGCTGCGTCGATCATTACTTCTCCGTTAAAGCTGAATCCCGGCGTCATCCATTCATCAGAATTGCGGCTGAAGACCGATCGCTTCGATCACCCGTTTGACGCGAGTGAATTCGGTCTTCTGAACCTTCTCGAATTCCGCGGGCGTTCCCGGCATCGGCTCTGCACCGTTCTGCTCGTAGCGCTGGCGCAGCTCGTCCGTCCTGAGAAATCTGTCCGTGTCGCCGTTGATTTTGCCGACGATATTCTTCGGCAGCCCGGCCGGTCCCAACAGTCCGAAGTACGTCTCCGACGTGAATCCCGGGAGGCCGGACTCGGACATTGTGGGAACTTGCGGCAGCGCGACCGACCGCGCTCGGCCGCCACTTGCGAGCGGCTTGAGCTTGCCATCTCGCAGCGCCGGCATGGCCGCGGGCAGCGGGAACAGATAGTAGTGGACGCGCCCGCCGTACATCTCCGCGAGCGCATCACCGAGCAGCTTGAACGGCACGTGCACCGCTTTCAGCGCGGCCGCTGCGTTGAACATCTCACCGGCAAGATGCGAGGAACTGCCCACGCCGGCCGAGCCGTAGTTGAAATAGCCGGGCTTCTCTTTTACCTGGGCAACCAGTTCGCCGAGCGAATTGACGGGCAGTCCAGGGCCGACGATCGCCACGTTCGGCATCGACGCGACACCGCCGATGTGCGTGAAATCCCTGAACGGATCCCACGGTGGTGTCCTGGCGAGCAGAAACGCAGTGAGATGCGGCTGGCCGATAAGCGCGATGGTGTAGCCGTCTGCCGCCGCTTTCGCAACGGCCGTGCCGCCGATCAAGCCTCCGGCTCCAGGCCGATTGTCGACGACGATCTGCTGGCCCCACGCCTCCCCGAGCTTTTGTCCCAGCACGCGCGCGAGGAAGTCGCTCGCGGCGCCGGGCGGAAACGGCACGACCATGCGCACCGGACGGCTGGGATAACTCTGCGCACTTGCGGACGGAATGCAGACGGATGCCAACGCAAGCGCAGCAACGTACGCGCGAACGGCACAACGCATGATGGAGGCTCCTCCCTCTTGTCCGGGCGCTCGCATTATGCCTGCGCGTTGCCGTTGTTCAAATCAGGTGCGACCGCGAACCATCAAAGTCGCGCGGTTCTCCGCGGTGCGCGAGCCTTGCTATGATTCGCCTCTCTCGGCGCTCGATCGCTGGCGCCGCTTTCACTTGGAGGAGCTTCATGCCGAAGATGACCGGCGCGCGTCTGTTCGCGGAGATGATGCGAGGCTACGAGGTCTCACATATCTTCTTCGTGCCTGCATTCATGTTGAAGGCGTTCGCGGAAATGGAGAACATGCCGATCAAGCGCCTCATGGTGCACGGCGAGAAAGCGGCAGCATACATGGCCGACGGCTATGCGCGCGCCAGCGGCAAGCCCGGCATCTGCATGGCCCAGATGATCGGTGCTTCCAATCTCGCCGCCGGTCTGCGCGACGGCTTCATGGCCGGCTCTCCCATCATCGCGATCACAGGCGGTCCGACGCCGCAATCGCGCTACCGCTATGCGTACCAGGAAGTGGACGACGTATCCCAGTTCGACGTGGTGACCAAGTTCAACGCGCAGGTGGACAGTGTGAACCGCATGCCGGATCTCATGCGCCAGGCGTTTCGCGTGGCGACGTCCGGCGCGCCCGGACCCGTGCATCTTCGCATTCAAAGTCATCTGGGCCAGATCACCGAGGCCGAAGCTGAGCTTGATCCGCTCGTCGAGCCGTTATATCGCCGTGTGCCGCCCCACCGGCCCGAGCCGGAGATGCAGCGCATTCACGAGGCGCTTGCAGCACTTGAGGCGGCCGCGCGTCCCGTTATCGTGGCGGGCGGGGGGGTGATGTCGTCACACGCTCAGCCCGAGCTTGTCGCGCTCGCAGAGAAGCTCAATATACCGGTTGCGACCTCGCTCAATGCGAAGGCGGCGATTGCCGATGAACACAGACTCTGCGTGGGTGTCCCGGGCGCCTACTCGCGCGATTGTGCCAATCGCACCCTTGCCGAAGCGGACCTCGTGTTTTTCATCGGCAGTCACGCCGGCGGTCAGGTCACGAACAACTGGATGTTTCCGCCGCCGGGCACGCGCGTGATCCAGCTCGACATCGACGCCGCAGAGCTCGGGCGTAATTACCCGAACGCCGTTTCGATCCTGGCGGATGCCAAGGCCGCATTGAAGCGCATGCTCGACGCGGCGTCAGCCAAGCCGGCTTCGGAACGTGCGCAGTGGCTCGAGCGGGTGCAGAAGTTCGTTTCGGAATGGCGCGTCGAGAACGCGCCGACGCGAAATTCCGATGCCGCACCGATCCGTCCCGAGCGCATATGCAGAGAAATTTCCAACGCGCTTCCACCCGATGGCATCGTCGTCTCAGACACCGGCCATGCCGGAATCTGGACCGCGCGCATGATCGAGCTCAACTCTCCGCGCCAGAGTTACTACCGCACCGCGGGCTCGCTGGGATGGGGCTTTCCCGCTGCGCTTGGCGTCAAGTGCGCGATGCCTGGCCGTCCCGTCGTGTGCTTCACCGGCGACGGCGGTTTCTACTACCACATCGCCGAGCTCGAGACGGCGCGCCGCCACAACATCAATGCCGTCATTGTCGTCAACAACAACAGCGGACTCAACCAGGAGATCAAGCTGAACGACATCGCGTACGGCGGCAAGCAGCACGGTCGTGCCGAAGAGATGTGGCGCTTCCCCGATCTCAACTTCGCGAAGATCGCCGAAGCGTTCGGCTGCGCGGGCATTCGTGTCGAGCGGCCCGGTGATCTGAACGATGCGTTGAAATCGGCCATCTCGATGGACAAACCTGTCGTCGTAGACGTGGTGACCGACACGTATGCAATCGCACCGCACCCGTGGACACCCACTGGGCGCGACTTCCACTCGTATCAGAAAACCGGCGCATGAAGCGCCGCGGCAGCAGGCTGCTGGCGCCCACGCTCGCGGGCGGGCTGGCACTCGTCGCGGGCAGCGCGTGCTGCTCCGTAGCGGTGCAGGCACAAACGTATCCCGCGCGCCCGGTGCGCTTCATCGTCGGTCCCGGTCCGGATGTGCTGCCGCGACTGCTGGGTCAGAAGCTCACGGAGTCGTGGGGCCAGCAGATGGTGGTGGACCAGCGGCCCGGCGCGGGCGGGATCATCGCGGCCGATCTGGTCGCGAAATCGCTGCCCGACGGCTATACGCTGCTCCTCACGACGGGTGCTTACACGATCAATGCATCGCTCTATCAGAAGCTTCCTTACGATCTCGAGCGTGATCTCGCCCCGGTAGCACTGCTCGCGTCGATCTCGTTCATCGTGGTCGTGCCCCCCGGGCTGCCGGCGAAGTCGATGCAGGAGTTGATTCAGCTCGCCAAGGCCAAACCGGGACAGCTCAACTGCGCTCATGCCGGTCCCGGCACGACCGCCCACCTCGGCTGTGAGATGTTGAAGACGAGTGCCGGCATCAACATCGTGCCCGTGCCGTACAAGGGCGTCGCACCCGCACTGGTGGATGTCATGACGGGGCAGGCGCAAATCATGTTTGCGGTCGCGCAAGGCGGTCTGCCCCAGGTGCAGTCCGGGAAGCTCCGCGCGCTCGCGATAACGGGTGCCAAGCGCAATCCCGCTCTGCCCGATGTTCCGACCATTACGGAAGCGGGTTATGGCGGCGCCGATTTCGTTTCGTGGAACGGCGTGCACATACGCAGCGGCACACCGAGAGCCGTGATTGCAAGGCTGAACAACGATCTGAATCGCGTGCTCAAGCTGCCTGACATACAGGAACGCATGGTCACGCTGGGACTCGACCCGGCGGGCGGAACGCCCGAGGCATTCGGCCGCTTCGTGCGGGAGGATATAGCGCGCTGGGCGAAAGTCATCAAGGAGTCCGGCGTTCGCGTCGAGTGAATGCCGTCGCATCGGAAACGAAGGAGACACCAAGAAAATGGCGGAAGGCATCAAACCCATCCGGCGCGTAGTGACTGGAAACGACGAGCAGGGCCGCTCGTGCGTACTCGTCGACAGCGCGGCGCCCGGCGTGAAGGCGAGCGCGTTCAAGAAGGGCACGGGAATGACGGACATCTGGAAGTTCGACACGTGTCCGGCCGTGATCTCGGGCAACCGCGACGACGGCGACATTCCATTCCATTTCGAGCCTCCGTCGAGCGGCGGCCGCGTCCGGATCGTTCAGTCCGACTGCAAACCGGCGAACTACGACCCGGCGCAGGATACGTTCATCACCCCCGAACATCCGCCCCGCACAACCGAAGGCGGCACGTGGGAGCGTGGACGGCAGAATCTGTACACGACGCGCATCCACAAATCGGAGACGGTGGACTACGGCATCCTGCTCTCGGGCGAGCGTGTGCTCGTTACCGACGCGGGTGAGCATGTGCTGAAGCCGGGCGACATCGTGGTTCAGCTCGGCAGCTGGCATCAGTGGGCGGATCTCAACTACGGCAGTCAGATGGCGTTCGTCATGATGGCTGCGGATCTAGATAAGTAATGACGTCAGTGACGAGTGATGAGTGATGAGTGAAGCAAGCGAGAGAGAAGTCCGGCGCGTCGTAGTCATAGACGCGAACGATAAATCGAAGGCCATTGCAGACGGTCCCAGCCCCGACGTGCGCACGGACCCCGCGCGGCCCGGTTTCAGCTCGTCGCGGATGTGGCTCACGGACAGCACACCAGCCCGCGTGCAGGGCATTCGCGAAACGGTGCACGCAGCCCATACCCTCGAGCCGCCGCCGAACGGTTCGGTGTGCCGCGTGGTCGTGTTCCCACCCGATTCGAGCTGGAAGGGCAAGGTCGGAGCGGCAGAGGTGAAGCGCTACTTCGAAGCGATGGGCTCGCCGCACGCGTCCACCTATTCAGCCACCGCACCGCATCCTTACATGCAGAAGACGCGCACACTCGACTTCTGCTTCGTGATCGAAGGCGAGATCACGCTCGTGCTGGACAAGGAGGAGGTGCATCTCAGCGCGGGCGATACGGTGGTTCAGCGCGGCACCAACCATGCGTGGAGCAACCGCTCGGAGCGGCCGTGCGTGGTCGCATTTTCCTCGCACGATGCGACCTACTGATCCCTTTCGTGGGTTTTGAGCGCCGCGTATCGGCCACCGTGGAAAACGAGCGGCGCGCATTCGCGATAGGAATAGTGCAGCACGTGTCCGATGAAGATGACGTGGTCTCCGCTGTAGTAGCGCGTTTCGTTGCGGCACTCCAGATGCGCGGCTGCATCGAAGATGAGCGGTACCCCGAGCTTGCCCTGCGTGTAACGGACGCCCTCGAACTTGTTCGCGATCGGTTGCGCAAAGCGGTGGGAGACGGAACGCTGGTCGGCCGCGAGCACGTTGATGGCGAAGTTTGGCGCCTGCAGGAAGCGGTTCAGGTTCGGTGAGCGCAGCGACAGACTCCACAGCACGAGCGCCGGCGACAGAGAGACCGAGCTGAACGAGTTGCACGTGAGACCGATCGGGGTGCCGTCCGGCGCGACGGTGGTCACGATCGCAACGCCGGTCGGGAACGTGCCGAGCGCGTTCCTGAAATCTCGCGGGTCGAACGCCGAACCACCGCTGTCGCCACCACGGGCGGGGGGATCACTCACAGCGTCGGAATGTCCGGAGCTACACCCAGCATGAATTTCCCCGCGGAAGCCGCCGCGACATCCCATGCGAGCAAATAATGGCTTTGCGCTGCGTGGGCATCACGAAAGAAGCGCTGCATCGGCTTGTCCTCGTACAGAAAGTCGGCGCCGCCGGCCTCGAACAGCAGGTCGACCGCGCGCGTGCACAGTCGTGCCGCATAGGCACCGTCACGCCGCAGCTTTATCTTCTCCGCGACCGACGGTGCCCGTGACTGTTCGGCGAGCGCCATGGCGTGACGGCAGTTTTCGATCAGCAGACGCTCCGCCGCATCGACTGCGGCGGCGGCCTCGCCGAGGCGTGCCTGCGTGGTGGCGTAGTCGGCGAGCAGCGTCGTGCTGTACGAGGTCACGCGATGGCGTATTTCCTCGGTAAAGAATTCGACGGCTCCTTGTGCGATTCCCAGAGCGACCGCCGCAACGACGTACGGAAACATGTCGAATACCGGCAGCCGGTACAGTGGTCCGTGGTTTATTGCCGCCCCCGGTGCCGCCGCGCTGCCCTTCATGAGGTCGACGCGCAACGCGCGGTACTCGGGGACGAATACATCCGTCACTTCGATATCGTTGCTGCCCGTTCCCCGCAAGCCCGCCGCATACCAGGTATCGACGATACGATAATCGCCGGCCGGCAGAATGAACACGCGGTAATCCGGCAACTCGCCATCCGACGACGCGATGCCTCCGACCATCGTCCACGCGCACGCGTCGATGCCGCTCGAGAATTTCCAGCGGCCCGTGAGCTTGTAGCCGCCCTGGACCGCAGTCGCCCTGCCTGGCGGAAACATGAGAGCCGATCCGATCAGCGCATCGCCGTCGGCACCCCAGATCTCCCGCTGCGCTCGTTCGTCCCACAATGCGAGCATGAAATGGTGGTTCGCGAGATTGGCGTACACCCACCCGGTCGAACCGCAGCCGCGCGCAAGTGTGGCGGTTACGCCGACCAGGCTCTCGTAGGGCAGTTCCGCGCCGCCGACCGCCCGCGGCTGCAGGATGCGCAGCAGTCCCGTCTGGTGCAGGTCCGCGAACGTTTCGTCGGAGATGCGGCGTGCGTCCTCCGTCCGTGCAGCCCGGCCGGCGAGTATGGGAACGAGCTTCTGCGCGCGGGCGCATGCCTCGGCGTAGGTGGATGGAGCAGGCATCATCACTGGACCCTTGGAGGCCATGCTAGCATTCGGCCTCTGGTTTGAGCTAGGTCAATACGCTCGGCATTGCCGGGCCCGCCGGGCTCTGGAGAGTTTAGGATAACCTCCCCACACAGGATTTCACCCGATGCGGTGAAAAAAGTATCGGGATCAACCAAGGAGTCACGCGAATGGCAGCAGAACCCTGGAAGACACAGAACTGGTTCGTAAGTCCCTGGAATTTCCACGAGGAGGTGTTGAAGGACCTGCACTTCCCGAAGCAGATCAAGATTCATGACATCACGCTGCGCGACGGCGAGCAGCAGACCGGCATCATCCTCAGCAAGGACGACAAGATCCGCATCGCGGAGGGACTGGCGGAAGCCGGCGTGCACCGCATCGAAGCCGGCATGCCGATCGTTTCGCCGTCGGACGCCGAAGCGATCAAGGAAATCGCGAGGCGCAATCTAGGACCGCAGATTTTCGCGTTCTCACGCTGCATGGTCGAAGACGTGAAGCGCGCGCTCGACACCGGCGTGAGCGGCGTCGTCATGGAAATTCCGTCCAGCCAGCACATGGTCGACCTCGCGTACAAGTGGCCGATGGAGAAAGCCATCGAGACCTCGATCGAAGCCACCCGCTTCGCGCACGATAACGGCCTGGAAGTCGTGTTCTTCCCGATCGACTTCTCGCGCTCGGAAATGAACTGGGTCCTGAATCTGATCGAGCGCGTCGGCAAGGAAGGGCACATGGACGCGCTGGCGCTCGTCGACACGTTCGGCGTGGTTTCTCCGCACGCCATGCGCTATTTCGTGCGCGAGGTGAAGAAGCGGATCAACAAGCGTCTGGAGGCCCACTTCCATCAGGACTTCGGCATGGGCGTCGCCAACACGATCATGGCCGCGGCGGAAGGCGTCGAAGTGCTGCATACGACCGTGCTGGGCGTCGGCGAGCGTGCCGGCAACACGCCCATGGAAGAGACGGTCATGGCGCTGCTGACAATGTACGGCGTCGATTGCGGGCTCAACTACAGCAAGCTCACGCCTCTCGCCAATCTCGTGCAGAAGCTCACGGGCGTGGAAGTGCCGTCGAACAAGCCTGTCGTCGGGAAACAGCTCTACCAGATCGAGTCCGGCATCATCGCGAGCTGGTTCAAGAACTGCGGCGACAAATACGCGACCGAGCTCTTCCCGGTGCGCTGGGACTTCGTCGGTCAGCCTGCGGCGGAAGTCGTCATGGGCAAAGGCAGCGGCATCGACTCGGTGAAGACGTGGCTCGAGCATCTCGGCATCGAGGCGAGCGACGACGAAGGGCTCAAGATGACCGCGCAGGTGAAAGCGTTTTCGCTCAAGAACAAGCGTCTGCTGACCGAATCCGAGTTCCGTAAGATCGCGGAAGAGGTCATTGCGGAACGCGCCAGCGTGCCGGCGAAATAACCGCGACGAACGCGTCGTGACAAAAGGGGAGCCGCCTGGCTCCCCTTTGTTTTTGGGCCATGTTCCGGATTACTGCGGCCTGAAAGGCACGACGCGCTGGCGCTGCTCGCCGAGTCCGTCGATGCCGAGCGTCACGATGTCGCCCGGTTCGAGATAGACCGGGCGCGGCCGCTTGCCCATTCCCACGCCGGGCGGCGTCCCGGTCGCGATGATGTCTCCAGGCACGAGCGTCATGTACTCGCTCACGTACGAGATGATCCTGCGCACCGGAAAGATCATCGTGCGGGTATTGCCTTCCTGCATGCGCTCGCCGTTCACGTCGAGCCACATGGCGAGATTCTGCGGGTCCGGAATTTCGTCGGTGGTGACGAGCCATGGCCCGAGCGGTCCGAACGTGTCGCAGCTCTTGCCCTTCTTCCATTGGCTCGACTGAAACTGGAACGCGCGCTCGGAGACGTCGTTCGCGACACAGTAGCCGGCCACGTAGCTCAGTGAATCGTCCTCCGAAACGTACTGCGCGCGCTTCCCGATCACCACCGCCAACTCGCACTCCCAGTCGAGCATCGTCGAGTTCTTCGGCTGGATGATGTCGTCGTAGGGACCGCAGATGCTGCTCGTCGCCTTGTTGAAAATGACGGGCTCGTCCGGAATCGGCAGGTTCGCCTCGATCGCGTGGTCAGAGTAGTTGAGACCGATGCCGATGTACTTCGGCGTGCCAGTAAAGGGAACGCCGAGGCGCACCTGGCCCGGCACGACCGGCAGTGTTTCCACGTTGATCGCCGCGGCGAGCGCCTTCAGCTTGTCCGGATCGAGTCTGTCGGCTTCGATGTCGTCGAGCACGGCGGAGAGATCGTGCAACGTGCCTTGCACGTCCACGATCCCGGGCTTCTCTTCACCCGGGGCGCCATAGCGGCACAGCTTCAATGGCTTGCTCCGTCTCTACAGGCCCGCACGATTCCTTCCTTTCACGTCACGGTTCACCACGTTCACCGGCCATTCGCCCGTGAGAACGCGCCTGACTTCACCCGGCGCGCCCGCCTGAAGCCCGACCATTGCCTGCTCGCTGTACCAGGCCGCATGCGGATTGATGATGACGTTGTCGCGTTCCCGCAACGGATGCGGGTTAGGCAGTGGCTCGGGGTCGGTCGTGTCGAGGGCGCAACCGGCGATCTTCCTGGCATCGAGCGCCCGTACGAGCGCGTCCGTGTCTATGAGCGGCCCACGGGAACAGTTGATCAGCCACGCGCTCTGCTTCATCTTGCCTAAAGCATCGTCGCCGATCATGCCGCGCGTCTGCGGCATGAGCGGCGCATGTACGGAGACAAAATCGGAATTGGCAAGCAGCGTGCCGAGCTCTGTCGAGCGGCCGGGGGCATCGAACTGGCCGTCTTTCACGTAGGGATCGCTGTACAGCACAGTCATGCCGAAGGCGGCAGCGCGAACCGCGACCTGACGCGCGATATTGCCGAACCCGATCAGCCCGAGCGTGCTCCCGGCGAGACGGAACATCGGTTTGCCCGGCGGCACTTCCCATCGTCCGGCGCGGACGAGACGATCGTAGAACACGACTTTGCGCGCGGCAGCCAGCAGCAGCGCCATGGTGTGCTCGGCGACTTCCTCGATACAGTACGTCGGATTGTTCGTGACGATGATGCCTGCCTCGGTGGCCGCCGTGAGGTCGATCGTGTCCACGCCGATACCATAGCGCGCGATTATCTTGCATTTGGGCATCTGCGCCATGACGTCGGCCGTGATGGGGCCGGCATAGGTGTTGAGCAGCGCATCGCAGTCACGCGCCGCATCGATGAACTCGGCGGGCGTCTTGGTCTTGAGCGCCACGAGCTCGGCGATGCCTTCCAGCGTTTTCTTCTCGACGTCCAGCTTTTCCCACACGTAATCGGTGAGCACTACTTTGGCGGCCATGGGTGTCCTCGTGCGTAAGTGGATCAATCAGAGGGGGTTGAGCGGCTGACGCGGCGCCTGCCTGGCGGCGACCGGTGCTTTGACGCCGCACGTGCCGCCCTCGTAGATGTCGCGATTCCAGCAGTTCGGGGGTATGCGTCGCTCGAGAATCGCGATGATGTTGTCCACCGCGATCTCCGCCATCCGTGCACGCACATCCCTGACGGCGCTGCCGACGTGCGGCGTCACGACGACATTCGGCATCGCGAGCAGTGCCGGGTGCGGCCGTGGTTCGTGCTCGAATACATCGAGTCCCGCACCGGCGATACGTTGATCCTCAAGGGCGCGCACGAGCGCTTCTTCGTCCACGAGCGTGCCGCGCGCCGTGTTCACGAAATAGGCCGAGGGCCTCATGAGCGCGAACTGACGCCCTCCGATCATGTGCCGGCTCTCGGGAGTGAGCCGCGCGTGCAGCGAAACGAAATCGGATTCGGCGAGCAGTTGCTCGAGCGGCATCCAGGTCAGGCCGAGCGCGTGTTCCTCGGATGCATCCAGGCGGCGCGGGTCGTAGTAGAGCACGCGCATTGAAAACCCTTGCGCGCGCTTCGCCGCCGCACGCCCGACGCCGCCCATGCCGATGAGTCCGAGCGTGCGTCCCGCGATGCCGCCACCTTCCATGTAGCAGGACTGCGAGCCGGGGAACGTACCGCTGCGCATCAGGCGGTCGGCTTCGGCAACGCGCCTCGCAACCGACATCATCAGCGCCCAGGCGAGGTCCGCGGTCGCGTCGTCCATCACGGAGGCAGGTACCACGGTGACGGGGATCCGGCATGCACTCGCGGCAGCGACGTCGATGTCCGCAGGCGTGACAGTGGTCGATACGATTCCGAGCAGCTCCGGATTCGCGCCAATCACGTCGGCATCGACTTTGTCGTGCAGCAGACAGTAAAGCACGTCACAGCCGCGCACCGCGTTCACGAGCTCGTCCTTGCTCATGATGTGCAGCGGATCCGGGTTCAGCGCGACATCGGCAGCGAGGCGCAGTCGCTCGACAGCGCCAGCATAAACGGGTTGGGTGATGAACACTCGGGGTCGCATTGGAGGACGCTGGCAGCAGGCTGTAACCGCCGCCGCCGGTTCTAGAATCCCGTTCCGTTCAGCGCCCGGGAACGCGCGTATTCCCGGGTCGTCATGTCAGTGCATCCAGCGCACGATGCCCGCCACGCCGTCCACGGCAATCATCGCACCGTCGGGAATCTTCGCGGTCGCGTCATGAACGCCCAGCACCATGGGAATGCCGCGCTCGCGCGCGAGCGAAGCCAGGTGCGACGTGCTGCCGCCGCGCTCGGAGACGACACCCGAGACGCGAGGAAGAATGTGTGCGAGGGCAGGGCCCGCTGTTTTCGTGACCAGCACGTCGCCGGGCCCGACACGTTCGAGCTCGCATTCGCAGTTCACGATGCGCGCGCGCCCGGATCCCCAGCCGACACCGGCGGGATGGCCGGTGAGCCGCGGATGATGCAACCAGATATTGTCGGGAACTGTCGCCTCCTGCATGTGCAGCGGCCGTCCCTGAAGCAGCTTGAAGCCGCGCTCATCCATCGCCCACTCGATCTCCACCGGAATGCCCATTACATCGGATGTGCGGCGCAGGAGCGCTGCGAGCTCTTCCACCTGGGCGGCGCTCAAGCACTGCTTCTCCATGAGCGCCTGCGGAACGACTTGCGTTTCAGGCTCGGCGTTGTGGACACAGCCGACGCGATGATCCTTGCGGCCGACCGCCACATGCGTGAGCTTTCGTTCGGCCGTAAGCTCGTAGCGGTCCGGCGTGACTTCACCTTGCGCGATCGATGAGCCCAACCCCCACGTCGCCGACAGCAACATCCCGCCGTCCGCTGTCTGGCTGAGACCACCGCCCGAGGCGATTGCCGATACCAGCGGCTGCACCAGCACGCCCATGGCGGTGTGCGGCAGGATCGCCGCCGTGTGTCGCCATATAACGCAGGGCGCGCGCCGACCAGAGCGCGGCCCAGCATGCCCTCACGGCTGTGATGAAGTCCTCTTCCGTTTCAAGGCCGACGTAGCTTTCGAACTGCCCGGCAAAGCTCGAACCGTAGCGATCTTCAACCAACGCGGATGAGCGAACGACCATCAATGCATTCGTGCGTTCGATGAGATCACGGCGCGCGGCCAGCAACGGCTCGAGGATTTCCGGACAGATCGGCTGGTCCATGAGCCCCAGTTTCATGTCGAGCGCGTACCGCCGCGCCTTCGCGCTGTCCTCGGCACCGAACACTCCGCGCGCGCTTTCGTGCAGGCCGAGAAAGTCGAGCTGCCTGCGATAGCCGTCGGCACCCAGGCAATAACCCTCGGGAATCGGCAGACCGGCGTTGCCCAGCAGCGCAAGGTTGGCGGCCTTCGGTCCGAAGCGGCCCGCGTCCATGGCTTGCGGAGCCGTGATGGGAACAATGAATTCGCTCATGCTGACGATTCGATCCTGGAAAATAGACAGGGCGGGTGAGCGGACCTCACCCGCCCCGGACATCGGCGTGGTTAAGGACGCAGCGAGGAGTATCCCGGCATCGGATCGACCACCGTGATCTGCTCGACCGGGAAGTGCGACGTGATCTCGATGTGATCGGCATGCACGATAAGCTGCTCCTCGATACGCACACCCCATTGATAGTTCTTGCCGTGCTGCGTCTCGAGCGCGAACACCATGCCTTCCTTGATCTCGACCGGATGGTCGAGCGACCAGATGCGCGAAATCACCGGCTGATCGTACTGCGCGAGGCCGAGGCCGTGGCCCCACAGATTGGCGGCCGCCTGATCTTCCTCGGCATAGCCCCACGCTTCCTTCGCGGAGGGCCACTTCGAGGCGATCTCCCTCGTCGTGGTGCCGACCTTCACTTCCTTGATCGCGTCGTAGAGCCACTTGAGCGCGATCGCGTAGTACTCCTTCTGCTCCTGGGTCGGCTCCTTGCCGACGCAGTACGTGCGGTAGTAGCACGACTTGTAGCCGTTCCACGTGAGCGCCGCGAGGTCCATGAACACGATCTCGCCGGGCTTGATGATACGGTCTGAGAAGTTGCGCCAGTTCGGCCAGGTATTCGGCCCCGACGAGACGATCACGTCCTCGACGTCTTCGATACCCGGGATCGCGTAGAGATACTCCATGATGTGCGCGGTCATCTGGTTCTCGGTGCGGCCGGGCTTCAGGAACTTCATGAACTCCCAGTGCGCGCCGTCGCCGATCGCGCCGACCATCCGCGCGCATTCCTGCTCGTCCTTGTTCTTGACCGCGCGCGCTTCCATCATCGGCGTCATGCCGTCGGTCCAGTCGATCTTCTCTTCCTGGAAGATCTGGATCATGTTGATGTCGATGAAGTCGACGCCGATCTTCATGCCCTCGACGTTGCTCTTCTTCATTTCCTGCTTGATGGCGTTGGTGAACTTCCGCACCTGCGCGAGTGACCCCGGACCCGAGGCGCCCTTGATCCACGCGTATGACCAGCGCACGTTCTCTTTCGGAATCCAGGGCGAATGACGTTCGATCTGGATGCCGATATCGCCCTGCTCGAAAAGAACGGGCGGATCGTCACCGCAGATCATCGCGTAGCGCAGGCCCGGTTTCAGGCGGTTCCAGCCCGGCGTCAGCGTACCGGTCACATAGCGCACGTTCTCGTCGTACATGAGCAGCATCGCGCCCAGGCCGTGCGCTTTCATGCGTTCGCGCGCACGCTCGGTGCGGTAGGTGCGCAGCCTGTCCCAGTTGACGCGCTCCTGCCAGTCGAGACCGGCTATGCCGAAATTCGCCATCTTTCTTTCTCCAGGTCAGTGATAGATGTTGAGGCTGTTTGTTATGGGTGCTTGGATTGGGGGGTACCGGCGGATACCTGCCGAGCGCGCAAATTATAGCGCCCCGGGGCTCCTATTCGGTTTCGATGTTGGCGTCCTTGATGATCTTCGCGAACCGCTGGTTTTCCGCCTCCCAGAACTTCCTGAAATCCGCAGGCGACTTGCTCAGGACGACAGGCACGCCCCCATCCTCGAGGCGCTTTACTACATCCGGCTGCTTCATCGTCTTCTGCGAGATGTCGAAGAGCTTATCGACGACCGGCCGCGGTGTGCCCTTCGGTACGTAAACGCCCTGCCACGAGCCCACCACCATGTCGAAGCCCTGTTCGCGCATCGTCGGCACATCCGGCAGTGCCGACACACGCTCCGGTGCGATGGCGGCGAGCATGCGAATCTTGCCCTGCTTGACGAAATTGACCGCGGAGGAGAACGTGACGAACATCATCTGCACCTCGCCGCCGAGCAGCCCGATCATCGCGGGCCCGGCGCCGCCTTTGTAGTTGACGTGAGTCGCCCGGGTACCGGTCTTCAGCAGAAACATTTCCATTTCGAGCCGGTTCGCGCTGCTCGGCGCGGGCGAGCCGTAATTCAGCTTGTTCGGGTTCGCCTTGAGATAGGCGACCAGTTCCTTCAGCGTCTTGGGCGGCAACGAGGGATGTACGACCAGGCATCCCGGAACATCGACGACCTGTGTTACCGGATCGAGGTCGCGTAACGGCTTCACCGGGAACTTAAGATAGACATTCGGATTGATGGCCATCGTGCCGACGTTGCCGAGCAGAATGTTGTAACCGTCCGGATTCGCGCGCGCGGCCACTTCGACGCCGATATTGCCGGAAGCGCCCGACCGATTGTCGATGACGAGCTGTTGGCCAAGCAGCTCCATCATCCGTGGCTGGATGATGCGCGCAACGAAATCGGATGCGCCGCCAGGTGCGAAGGGAACGACCATACGCACCGCACGATTCGGATAGTCCGGCTTCGTATCGGCTGCCGTGCTGAACGCAGGGGCAACGGCTGCAACGAGCAGTGGCAGCAGAAGGAGCCTGCTTTTGTTCATGACGATCTCCTTTGCAAAAAAGCTTCCGTGGCGAACGGCATTCACGCTCATTCGACCTTCACGTTGTTCTCGACCACCACCTGGTGCCACTTCTTCGCCTGCGCTTCGACGAAGTTTTGATATTCGGCCGGCGACTTGTTGACGACGACCGACATCAGGCCTTTGCCGAGAAGGTCCTTCATGTCCTGCGATTCCATGATCTGCACGACATCCGTGAAGATACGGTTGAGCAGCGCGGGCGGAATCTTCGCCGGTGCGAACAGGCCGTTCCAGGCGTTGGTGCCCATGCCGGGAAAACCGGCCTCGGCCACCGTCGGCAGGTCCGGGAGCTCGGGACGCCGCGTGGGCCAGCTCGTCGCCAGCGCTTTGATGCGGCCGGCCTTCACCTGCGCGATCGTGTTGCCGAGATTGACGAACATGAACTGGATCTCGTTGCCCATCATCGCCGGAATCATCTGCCCCGCACCGCCCTTGTAGGGGACGTGCGTCATCGTGAGCCCCGTCTGCCTGAGAAACACCAGCGCGTCGAGATGGGGATACGATCCGACGCCGGCGGATCCGTAATTGAGAGGCTTGGGACTCTTCTTCGCATAATCGACGAACTCGCGCAGGCTGTTCGCGGGTATCGCCGTGCTGACCGCCCAGATGTGAGGCAGCTCGATCAGATTCGTTACGCCCGTCAGGTCGCGGGACGCCTTGACGGTCGTATTGAAGATGGACTCGTTGATCGCGTTGGTCGACACGTTGCCCACGAGCAGCGTGTGCCCATCGGGTGCAGCCGTGGCGGCGATCTCGAGCGCAATATTGCCAGACGCGCCGGCCCGGTTGTCGACGATCACGGGTTGACCCCACCGTTCGCGAAGCTTCTCCGCCAACGGTCGGGCGCTCGTATCGGTTGCACCGCCGGGCGCGTACGGGATGATGAGCCGAACCGGATGGCTGGGAAATGTCGTCGCCGTCTGCGCGGCGAATGCCGGTCCGATCGCCACGCCGGCAAGGCTCGACAGCAACAGCGTCCGCGAAAGCTGCTTCGTGCACATAGGCGCTCTCCTCCTCGAGGCTTTGCAGCGGGAAGACGTGCTGATCACGGCGGGTTAGTGCGCCCCGTCACGTGTCGTGCAGCTTCAGCCTCCCGCCTTTTCGTCGCCCGGACTGATCGGCAGCTTGACCGGCCGTTTAAGACGGGCCGAGAGGTCGATCGCCTTTGTCAGCATGAGGCGGTTATGTCCCTCGGCGGCGGTCGCGTGTTGGGTCTTCACACCCAGACAGAGCCGCGTCAGCCACGAGTTGGTTTCCTCGCGCATCGGCCCGCGCAATTCTCCCAGTGCGATGTCGCCGACGGGGTAGCTCGTGAGAAAGTCAACGCGGCGCGACTCGTGCGGCGCATAGCCTTCACCCTGCGCCTGGTTGACGGCGAGCACGATGTCGCGGTGCGTGTCGTCGATCGTCAGCACGCCTTCCGTGCCCACTGCGCCGACTTCGAGACTGTACACGGCGCCCGGCCACACTTCCGGCAGCGCCCACGAAATCACGCCGTGATAGATCGCGCCGTCTTCGAAGCTGATGACGTAGCCGGTGCCGTCGATCCCTTTCCATTTGGGACCGAGCGCTTTGTCGACGGACCGCGCGTAGACCTCGACCGGTTTCTTCGCCTCCATGAGCCACATCACCATGTCGAGCGCGTGTGTGCCGGAGATCACCATCGGTGAAATGTCGGCAGGATTGTCGGTGCGCTTGTAATTGTCGATCGCGACCAGGCGGTTCATGAACGCGCGCGAGGTGACCATCGTCACATCCCCGAGCGCGCCTGTACGCACCTTTTCCTTCGCCACGAGCCAGCGTCGCCGGAATCGCTGCGTGTAGCCGATGACCGCATCTATACCGGCTTTTTCGATCGCAGACAGCACCGCGGCCGACTGACCCAGGTCCGTCGCGAGCGGTTTTTCGATGAGCATCGGCAGCTTGCGCTCCACCGCCGCCATGATCGGATCGACGTGCAGATGCTCGTCGGTCGAGACGACAGCGGCCGTGACTTCAGGCTGCTTCAAGAGCTCGCGGAAATCGCTCGTGACGAAATTGGCGCCGACTTTCTCGGCGACGAGCTTCGCGCGGTCGGCATTCTTTTCGGCAATGCCGATCCAGTCCACCTGCGGATAGCGGGCGGCCAGCTCGCCGCGGATCAATCCGACACGGCCGGCGCCGATGATGGCAAGGCCGATGCGTTTGGGTTGCTTGTTCATGCTGCGGCTCTGCGTGATTCGGGAAGCGGAAGATTGACGGGCTCGCCGCGTTCGGCGGACAGGTCAGCGGCGATATAAACCTCCATCACCTGCCGCGCCTGCTCCGGCGTGACGAGCACGGGCCGGTCGCACGCGACGGCCTCCAGGAAGTGAACCGTCTCGCGTTCCATGGGGCCCGCGTAGGTGTGGTTCACGAATTCGCCAGGCATGGAGGACATCGGCAGCCGCATGCCGTCCTTCATCGTGTTCACGATGACGTCGCGATGGCTGTCGTCCACGATCACGGCGCCGGTCGTTCCGATCATCTCGATCCAGGTCGTCGAAAAGTTGGGATAACCGGGGGGCAGGCTCCAGCCGCCGCCGACAACGAAGGAAAGGCCGCTGTCCATCGTCACCGTGATCCACTGGTTGTCCGGAACGTCGGCGCCGGTGGCTTCCTTCATCGCACCATAGTTCACCTGCGAATAGATGCGAACGGGCTTCGCAGGCTCCAGACACCACAGCACGAAGTCGAGGTCGTGCGTCGATTCCATCGCGGCGGGTGAGAGCTTCGTGCGGCCGGTGATCTTGCTGCCGAGGCCCCGTGTGATATGGCGGCTCACGAGTGCGCTCACCGGCCGTCCCAGCGTGCCATCCTCGATGCAGCGTTTGACATAAGCGAACTTGGGGTTGAAACGCTGTGAATAGCCGATCGTGAACTTCAGCTTGTTGCGCCGCGAAATCGCGATGAGCTCATCCGCTTCGTGCAGCTCGAGGGCGATGGGCTTCTCGAGAAATACGTGCTTGCCCGCCAGCAGGCAGTCGCGTGCCATCGGGTAGTGCGTGGTTTCGGGTGTCGCCGAGATGAGCATTGCATCGATGTCTTTGATGTCGAGCAGCTTGCGCCAATCCGCTACCGCGGACGCCGGCTTCGTTTTCTGCTCGACTTCCTTCAGACGTTCCGGGCGCGTCTCGGCGATGTGCAGGTCCTTCACGAGCGGGTTCGCTGCGCAGGTTTCGGCGCGGATGCCACCGCACCAGCCGGTGCCGACAATACCGACGTTGATCTGTTCCATGGAGATCCTTCAGACGGCCATGCCAAAGGCCAGGCCGTGAAATGAGACAAGCTGGGTGCGGATGTTAACGATCCGACCTGTCATTTACAAATATTGGACCCGAATCTTTGACATGTGCGAAGTGCATTCCGCAACAGCTGTCCGGCCCACGACGAGCCCGGGAGGACAGACCGGAGAGCCCGAAGATCGTGCCGTTGCGCGGCCACCGGACGCCCGGATATAGTCGGCCGACGATCAGAGGGGGTGAAAATGAGCAGGAGGGCTGCGAAGCGGCGCGACACGAACAACGAAACGCGCGGCGGGAAGGAGCGGATCGGCCAGGTGGGGCTCGGCATCATGGGCGGAGCGTTCGCGAAACATTTGCGCGCAGCCGGTTACGAGTTGTCCGGCTACGACATCGATCCGGATCGGTGTGCGGAGTTCAGCAGGCTCGGTGGCCGCTGTGAGCGCAGTGTGGCGGACGTCGCTCGGCGTGCTTCGGTTTTGATCACGTCGCTCGCGACCCTCACGGCGGTCGAAGCAGCGTTCTTCGGCAAGGACGGTATTCTGCGCGGCGCGAGTCCCGGTCTCATCGTGATCGAAGCGAGCACACTGCCGCTCGAGACGAAGCTCGAGGTGCGGGACCGTTGTGCAGCGAACGGCGTCACGGTCCTGGACTGTCCCATCAGCGGCACCGGCGCGCAGGCCGCGGTCAGGGACATTTCGGTTTATGCGAGCGGTCCGGAGGAGGCGGTGGCCCGGTGCAAGGCTGTCTTCGACGGTTTCGCCCGGAGTACGCACTATTGCGGCGTTTTCGGCAACGGTTCGAAACTCAAGTTCATAGCGAATCTCCTCGTGACGATTCATAACCTTTCCGCTGCGGAGGCGATTGTGCTCGGCGAGCGCTCGGGGCTCGATCTCGATCTGCTCTATGAGGTCATTCGGGACGGGGCCGGTACGTCGCGCATGTTCGAAGTCCGCGCGCCGCTCATGATTCGCAACGACTACAGCGAAGCGACCATGAAAGTCGACGTGTATCAGAAAGACATCGACATCATCAGCGCCTTCGCCGCCGGCCTGCAGTGCCCGACGCCGTTGTTCGAGGCGAGCAAGGCTTATTACGCGGGCGCGTACGCGCAGGGGTATGCCAAGCAGGACACCGCGTCGATCTGCGCCGTGCTCGAGACGATGGCCGGCGTCGTGAGGCCGGAACCGGAGATGCGCCCGCGGAAGCCCGCTGCCAAGGGTAAGACTCGCCGCACCGCATGAGGCCGCTGATTTGCTTCCTCTTCGCTATCGTCAACAGGACGTGAGAGCTCGATCATGAATCTTCAAAGCGAACCCGTCGCACAGGGACGCGACCCACTGGCCGGCCGCCTCCCGGTGAGTATCGTCACCGGCTTCCTCGGCAGCGGCAAATCGACGCTGATCAACAAGCTGCTCAAGCGGCCGGACATGAATAAGGTGGCCGTGATCGTGAACGAATTCGGCGAACAGAGCATCGACAATGACCTGATCGAGGTGTCCTCCGAGCAGATGATGCTGCTCAACAACGGTTGTCTCTGCTGCGTCCTGCGCGGTGACCTGCAGGAGACGCTGCGGGATCTCTTCGTCAAGCGGCGCATGGGCGAGATCATCGACTTCGAGCGCGTCATCATCGAAACCACCGGGCTTGCCGATCCCGCGCCGGTCATGCAGACGCTGATGTCCGACACGATGCTCCAATCTCAATATCGCCTCGACTGCGTGGTGACGCTGGTGGATGCCGTGAACGGACTCCAGCAGATCGAGACCATGTCCGAGCCGGTCAAGCAGGCCGCACTCGCCGACCGCATCGTCATTACCAAGAGCGATCTCACCGATGCGGACACGCTTGCGACGCTTGAACGCCGCGTGCGCGAGTTGAATCCTCAGGTGCCGATGAAGCACGCCGTGAACGGCGAGATCGACCTCTCGTTCCTCATCGACGTGGGGCTCACGAACGCGCGCTCGCGGCTCGAAGACGTGGAGCGCTGGATGGGCGCCGAAACGCACTACGGGCACGATGAGGACGACCACGCACACCGGCACGACACACGGGTGAAGTCGTTCAGCTTGCGCTACGAGAAGCCTTTTACATGGGCGGCTTTTTCGCAGTCGCTGGAAGTGCTGACGACGCTGCGCGGTCCCGATCTGCTGCGCGTCAAAGGGCTGGTGAATGTCGAAGGGCGGCAGGGGCCGCTCGTTATCCAAGGTGTTCAGCACCTGTTCCACCCGCCGATCGAGCTCGCGGGCTGGCCCAGCGAAGACAAGACGACGCGCATCGTGTTCATCACACGAGGCATCGACCGGCAGATGGTCGAGAATCTCTTCGCTGCCATCGGACAGATCGGCTCGAGCGCCACGCCGGCACCCGCGTGAGGCCTGCGACCGGCACCGCACGGGTGCCCTTCCGCCGCGTCCATGCGTCGAAGAAGTGAACCATGTACAACCCGTTCCAGCCCATCGAGCACATCCGCGCCGACGTCCTGACGACGCTGCCTGCGCGCTTCCGCAAGAAAGGGCGTAACGAGTGGACGGAGGCGAACCGCGGCGGCGTCGAAGTGGAATGCTTCCTCGAAGGCCCGTGCTTCGACCGTGAGGGCAATCTCTGGGTCGTGGACATCCCGTTCGGCCGCATCTTCCGCATCGATGCCGCAGGCGAATGGGAGCTCGTCATCCAGTATGACGGCTGGCCCAACGGCATGAAGATTCACAAAGACGGGCGGCTTTTCATCTGCGATTACCGCAGAGGACTGCTTGCGCTCGATCCGCGCAGCGCCCGTATCGAAACAATCCGCGGCACGTTTTATAGCGAGAGCTTCAAGGGCGTGAATGATCTGCACTTCGCAGCGAACGGTGACCTGTACTTCACGGATCAGGGGCAGACCGGCTGTATCGATCCGACCGGACGCGTCTTTCGACTGCGCGCGAATGGCACACTCGATCGTCTCGCGTCGAACGTCCCCGGCGCGAACGGCATCACGTTGAACGGTACAGACCGGCAGATTTACGTCGCCGCGACCGGCGTGCAACAGATCTGGCGCCTGCCGCTGCTGCCGGACGGCTCGATCACGAAGAGCCGCGTCGCGATACAGCTGAGCGGCGGCATCGCCGGGCCGGACGGCATCGAAATGGACGTCGAAGACGGCCTGCTCGTGTGTCATCTGGGTGTGGGCGTCTACCGTTTCGACAACCGGATGCTGCCGACGCATCTCGTCTATTCGGACGATGCGCGCCATTTGAATCTCGCGAACATCGCATTCGGAGGCGAAAACCGGCGAACCTTGCACATCGTTCAGGCGCTCACGGGTGAAATCCTCGTCGCGAGGATGCCGGTCGCCGGCAAGAAGCTGTACGCACACCAATAGGGAGAAGAAGATGGCAAGAGTCAGCGGCGCGGCGGCTGCGGCGTTGCTCTGCGTCTGGTCCAGCGCCGGACTGACACAGACCTACCCAGCCAAGGCGATCCGGCTCGTCGTACCGTCATCGCCCGGTGGCGGTACGGACATCGTGGGACGCGTGCTCGCGCAGAAACTGTCGGAAGCACTGGCGCAGCAGGTGGTCGTGGAAAACCGTGCGGGTGCGGGAACGGCGATCGGCAACGAGGTCGTCGCGAAAAGCCCACCCGACGGATACACCCTGCTCATGGGCATTTCGACGCTCGCCATCCTCCCGGCGATGGTTACCACCCTGCGCTACGACGCGCTGAAGGACCTTGCGCCGATATCCCAGGCGGTTACGGTGCCCAACGTGCTGGTCGTTCATCCGTCGATCCCGGCGCACACGGTGAAGGAGCTCATCACGCTTGCCCGCAGCCGTCCCGGTCAGCTCGCGGCGGGATCGGCCGGGACTGGAACGAGCCCGCACCTGTCGCTTGAGCTCTTTCGTTCACTGGCGCATATCGACCTCGTGCACGTGCCGTACAAAGGATCGGGCCAATCGATCGTGGGGCTCATCAGCGGTGAGATCGCGATCAACTTTCCCTCCGTCCCGACGGCGGTTCCGCACCTGAAGACGGCGAAAGCGCGTGCGCTCGGCGTCACCACATCGCGACGCTCGGAGGCACTGCCGGACCTGCCGACCATCGCGGAAGCGGGACTACGCGACTACGAGGCAACGCAGTGGTTCGGCGTGCTCGCGCCAAGCGGCACGCCAAGGCCGATCATCGATCGGCTGCATCGGGAAATCACGACAGCGCTGCGCGCCTCCGACGTGAAGCAGCATCTGGCGAAAGAAGGCGCGGAGGTCGTCGCCAGTACGCCCGAGGCGTTCGGAAATTACCTGCGGTCGGAAACCGAGAAATGGGCGCGCGTGGTGAAGGCGGCCGGCATACAACCGCAGTAAGCAACGCTCCCCGCATCAATCGCCGAGCAGTTGCTGGCGTGCGGCGTCGGGCTCGTTCAGTACCTGCGCGAGTCGTGAGATGCCGTTCTCGAGCGAGGCCGCAATGCGCTCGATGCCGAGTCGCTTGCCATCCGGGTACATCATGAGCCGGACCACAGGCGCACTGCCCGGCATCGACACGGCGCCGATCGTGAGTACACCGTCGCGCTCCAGCATTTCCATGGCGACCAGCCCGGCCGCTTCGACTGCAACGAGTGCCGGCCTGGCGCTGGTCCGGCGTTGCTCCGCCGCGATTTCGAGCACGTCGTCACCGGAGATCGATACACCGGGACCGCCGAGGTAGGCACGGCTGCCGTACTGTGCACGCAGCACGTTCAGCAGTTCTTTCGCAAGCTCACCCGCTTCCTTCACCGGGCGCGTATCGAAATTGCGCAGGGCGTTCGCGACACCGACGTACTGACCTGCCTGCGCTTCCAGCCCGAACTCGTATGCGCGCGACCCGATCTCACGCATGAGATTCTTGCGTCCCACGAGTACGCCGGCACGTGGACCGGCAACGTGCTTGTCCGCGGAACACACCGCGATATCCACATTCCCGACGGCGAACGTCCGCGGCTCGTTGAAAAAAGAGACGCGTGACGCCATGTGCGCGTCGTCGACGAAGACGAGCGTATTCGCCGCCCTCGGGAGGGCGAGGGCCCGGGTGAAATCGGCGTAGTCCAGATGCCGCTTCGATGCGGTAATGGGCGTTATCAGGAGCAGCCGCGGCGGACCTTCGTTCTGCCACTCGCGCTCGAGCTCCGCATTGGAATGAAACTCCTTGAATTCGACTCCCACGAGCGCAAGGGGGCGTACACACGACGGATGCGTGACGCCGCCCGGCGCTGCGAGTGCATAAACCTTGTCGCCGCGCTGGGTGAGCGTCGTAAGTGCGATGAAGTTCGCCGCCGAAACACGGTTCAGGATCAGTGCGTCGCAACGATCGGCATCCGCGCCCATATGGCGCAGCGCGAGCGGCTCGGTGCGGCCCTCGAAGCGTTCGAAGAACGGCACATGACTCGTGAGATGACGCGTGTCTTCTGCGCTGATGCCGCCGCCCCGATTCATTCCGGAAAGGTCATAGACACTCTCCGCGCCGGTGTTGCGCACCCGCTCGGCCACCATCTGCCGTGCACGCAGCATACGGGCGACTTCCTCGTCCGTACCGCGCAGGATGGAGCCGCGCGCGTAATTGACGATAGGATCGAGCGCGTTACCGAAGCGATCCGTGCCCTGAGTGGGCGTGTCGGCCATGGAATGCCTCCTGATGTCACTTGTGGTGGATGTTAGACGCTGGCGCACGATTCGTCGAACCCGGGTCTGCCTCTTGCTTCCCGCCGTCGTATGCATGCTGCCGCATCCGCGCGCGCCACCCGCACGCATCATCCGTCTCGCACGTCGCGAGCACCGGGGCGAACGGGCATGGTGAGCTCCGCGCGTATCGTCATCCCGCGTGACAAGCCGGACACCCAGCTGGAGCTGGGCAGCCGTGCGGTGAGGCTCACGAACCTCGACAAGCTCTTCTGGCCCGAGCTGCGCCTGACCAAACGCGACCTGCTGCAGGTACTACGCGGATCTGTCGCCGCTGTTGCTGCCGCATCTCGCCGACCGCGCCATGGTCATGAAGCGCTACCCGAACGGGGCGGCAGGCGACTTCTTCTTCATGAAGCGCACGCCTTCGCCGCGACCCGAGTGGATCGAGACGTGCGCGATCGCGCATGCGTCGGGTAACGTCATCGATTTTCCGATGGTACAGGATCCCGCGTCGCTGCTCTGGCTGATCAACCTAGGCTGCATCGATCTGAATCCCTGGTACGCGCGCTGCGATGACGTGGACCGGCCCGACTATCTGCACTTCGATCTCGATCCGACACCGGGTGCGGACTTCGAAGCGGTGCGCGCGACTGCGCTGCTGGTGCGCACGGCCCTCGAAGGGTTGGGCATGAAGCCGTTCGCGAAGACAACCGGCTCGCGTGGCATACACGTGTACGTCGCGATCGTTCGCGGCCCGCTGCAGAAAGAGGTCTGGGCGTTCGCGAAACGCTTCGCACAGGACATCGCGAAACTGACGCCGGATCTCATCACGGCGGAGTATCGGATCGCGAAGCGGCCGCAGGGCAGGGTGCTCGTCGACTACAACCAGAATGCGTGGGGCCGCACGCTGGCGTCCATCTATTCACCGCGGCCGACGCCCCTCGCGACGGTGTCCGCGCCGGTGACGTGGGACGAGCTCGAGAACGGCGCGCGCATCGAGGATTTCCGCATCGAGAACATGCGCGCACGCGTGGAGGCGAAGGGAGACCTGTGGTCGCCGCTGCTCGCGAAGCGTGGCCGCTGCGATCTGCGCCGTTTTCTGTGAACCGATGGCGCTGCCCATACCGACCTCTTACGCGCCGATGGAAGCGAAGCTCGTGGCAGAGCTTCCGGTCGGCGAAGAATGGCGATATGAACCGAAGTTCGACGGTTTCCGGTGCCTCGCTTTCAGGGACGCGGGCGCGGTAGATCTGCGGTCGAAGTCCGGGCAACCGTTCAATCGCTATTTCCCCGAAGTCGTCGCAGCGCTCGAAGCGCTGCCGGCAAGGACGTTCGTACTCGACGGAGAGCTCGTCGTACCCGAAGGCGACACGTTGTCGTTCGATGAATTGCTCATGCGCATCCACCCCGCGCAAAGCCGCGTCACCAAGCTGGCTCGGGAGCATCCTGCGTTGTACGTGGTCTTCGATCTGCTGGTCGACGAAGGCGGCACCGCTCTCGTAGGCCGTCCGCTTTCAGAACGCAGGCAGGCGCTGGAGCGCTTTTATCAGCGCTTCCTCGAGGGGCAACCGCTGCTCAGGCTTGCACCGCAGGCGACTGCACGGCACGAAGCCGACGAGTGGCTGCATTCGTTGGGCAGCGGCCTCGACGGGCTCATTGCGAAACGGCGGGATCTTGCCTATCGATCGGGTGAACGAACGGGCATGCAGAAGTTCAAGCGCATGCGCACGGCGGACTGCGTCGTGGGCGGCTTTCGATACGGCGCGAAGGAACGGCTCGTCGGGTCGTTGCTGCTCGGCCTGTACAACACCGCAGGCCTGCTGGACCACGTGGGTTTCAGCTCGAACATCAAGGCCAACGAGAAACCTGCATTGACGCAGAAACTCGAGCAGCTCATCGAGCCGCCCGGGTTCACTGGGAACAAGCCGGGTGGGCCGAGCCGCTGGAGCACGGAACGCAGTGGTGAGTGGGAACCGCTCGCGCCAAGACTCGTTGCGGAGGTGCAATACGATCACTTCAGCGGTGGCCGCTTTCGCCATGGCACGCGCTTCCTGCGGTGGCGGCCCGACAAGGCGCCCGCGCAGTGCATGATCGAGCAAGTGTCTCAGGAATCCAGCGCTGTTCTCGGGCTACTCGACGCGTAGGCAAGCGCTCGACGATCACCGCGCAACGCTACGGTGCCGCCGGTTCCGAGGTCTTCCTAACCGCGCGACAGCGAACCGAGCTTCTTACGCTTCTGCTTGCGGTCCGCCATTATCTTGGCGTAGCAGTCCGCACAGACTTCGCGTCGGTGAGTACCTCCCGGGCAGGGACTTGAACTGCTCACGCGGCCGATAGTGCTGGCCGTGATAGCAGAACTTGAGTGGGGTCGACAGGCTCATGGGCTGGTGACGAACGGTACCACAAATCCAAAGCGCCGCACACCACCCGAAGGGCGGGCTCGCTCGCTCGGGCCTGGGGCCGCGTCTGCAAACGTGGATGTGTACGAGTTGAAGACAGCTTTCAGCGACCTGCGTTCCGGGACACTGGGTGCGGTGCGCTGAGACGGCGTCGTTTCGTGCATGTTCATCGGCAGGACGCCGCGGCCATACGCTCGCGCTGTGCGTCCAACGCTCTTGTTCATCTGACCGTTATCGTAACAGGCTTGTCCATGGATCAAAAAGGAGCAAGAAAGGGACCCCGAGCGTTGGTTGTGGAAGGACGTGCATCATGTGCTCGATGCGAACGCGCCGGGTGTGTGTAACCGCCGAAGAATCGAAAGGTGGCGGCCCCGGCGCACACGTAAGCGCAGTGTCCGCCGTCGACGCTTCACCTGATTGAACAGCGTCCATGCATTTCCCCGACTGCTCGATACAGCGAAGCATGCTCGCTGCGCGGAAGCACAACGTTCGTAAGCTCGATGGCGCTCATTCAGCCAGTAACCGCTTAATCAGCCGGGCAAATTCCGGTCCGGCCGTTGACCGGCTGCGTGCGGGCTCGTAAACTATGCCTCCTTTCGAAACGGCATTTCCTAAAATATCCGTAGCCGTTTCGCCCGGCCAATTCCCCGATAGCTCAGTCGGTAGAGCGACGGACTGTTAATCCGCAGGTCGTAGGTTCGAGCCCTACTCGGGGAGCCACCTCTAAGCTACTGAGGGTAGAAATTAATTCCGGATTACGTGGCTCCTATGAAATCCGAGGAAAAAGCCGATGTGTCCACTGTGCATCCCAGCCGTGTTTGTGCGATCCCTGTGCGTCCATTCGCGACGAGACGATGTATACCCGCTGGCCCACGCACGTCGTGCATCGACGCTACGGCACGCCCGGTCTGTGGGGTACGCGAGGCGCGGCCATCTGCCCGACGTGCCTCACTCGGTGGCGATTCAATCGAGATAACAGCGTTGAGGTTGTCGCGTAAACGTGTCTGACGATCCGGGTTCAATGAACGTCACAATCAATAACCACTTCGTCTTTACCGAAGAGGCGAGAAAGCAGGTCGGTCCGGAGCCTGTCTTGAACTTCGTCGCACCGCCGATGCCGGTCCCGTACATCGTCGCCGGAGATTGGGTGAGCTTCACTGCTCTCGGCGACTTGGCTTTTAAGGTCATCGGTCGGGAGATCCGTTTTGTTGCTGCGGATCAGCTGGACGTTACATACCTGCTCGATCTGCCGCCTCAGGAGATGAGTCAGCGCGGACATTTACGGTTGGTTCAGTCGACTCCAAAGTCGGACCAATCAGCCAAAGAATCGAACGCGCCCGCAGGCTCTTGAGCTTTCTGGCGTTCGCTGCAGCTCGCACGACGCCGCTCTCACGCGCTCGATAACGTCTTCCAATCGTAAGCGTCCGGTCAGTCCGGTCAGTGCCGGTCACTGCCGTCTTGATGCAGGAGACGTTGATGTCGTCAATCGTCTCTTCGGTCGTGATCGCGAGGTTTCGGCCAAGGTGCTGGTCGGATCACGAGCGTCGTTACCATGGTCGACTGGACCAAGGACTCGCGAAGGCAAAGCGAAGGTTGTATGTGCGTCTCCGCACGGTAGCTCGACGCGCTCGACACTACTATCGAAGCTAAGGTCACCAAACACCGCCATTACGTTCGGCATCACGCAGCACACATCTTAAAGCGCGCGGTAACTTCGCTCACTCCGGTCGGGCGCAATGCCATTCCTCGCGCCGCCTCTTCACAGGAAAACAAAAATGACAGAGATCGTAATCGAACCGCCGAAGGCTGCTAACGATGCGCGCACGGCCGCCGCAGGCACGACCGAGAACACTACTTCCGAATCGCGTACGGCTGTGCAAAAGAACCTGATGAAGGCGCTCGTTTACCGCGGTCCAGGGCTGAAGAGCTTGGAAGACCGTCCAAAGCCGACGATACAGGCCGCGAGCGACGCAATCGTGAAAATGACGAAGACGACGATCTGCGGCACGGACTTGCATATCCTCAAAGGCGACGTCGCAACGTGCGCATCGGGGCGGATTCTCGGACACGAGGGCGTGGGTATCGTCGATTCGGTGGGCGCCGGCGTCACAGTGGTGCGTGCCGGTGACCACGTTCTCATCTCGTGCATCTCGTCGTGCGCCAAGTGTGAGTATTGCCGACGCGGCATGTACTCGCATTGCACGACCGGCGGCTGGATTCTCGGCAACGAGATCGATGGCACACAGGCCGAGTACGTACGCACGCCTCACGCTGATACCAGCCTCTATCCCATTCCGGAAGGCGTGGACGAAGAGGCATTGGTGATGCTGAGCGACATTTTGCCGACGGGCTTCGAATGCGGTGTGCTCAACGGCAAGGTGGCGCCGGGTTCGACTGTCGCCATCGTAGGCTCGGGTCCGATTGGACTGGCGGCCTTGCTCACAGCGCAGTTTTATTCTCCCGCACAGGTCATCATGATCGACGTGGACAAGAGCCGCCTCGAGATTGCACTGCAGTTCGGCGCGACGCAAACGATTAACAGCGCGGACGTAAACGCGGCCGGGACGGTCAAGGCGGTGACCGGGGGCCGCGGCGTGGATACGGCTATCGAGGCCGTCGGCGTGCCCGCAACATTCCTGTTATGCCAGGACATCGTAAGTCCTGGCGGCGTGATTGCCAATGTCGGCGTTCATGGACAGAAGGTGGACCTTCATCTTGAAGGACTGTGGTCGAAGAACATTGCGATTACGACCCGTCTCGTCGATACGGTTACGACTCCCATGCTTCTGAAGACGGTGCAATCGAAGAAGCTCGATCCAGGCCGCCTTATCACGCATCGCTTCAAGCTGAACCAGATCATCGACGCCTACGACACATTCAGCCACGCCGCTGAGACCAAGGCGCTCAAGGTGATTATCGAGGTTTAACGACGGTTCCGGCTGTGTCGGATTGCGGACAGCACGGGGCCGGTCCGCCCATCCTTCAATGCGCTCGCGCGTGTGCAACGACGCGGCAGGGATTGACATTCCCTATCCTAGCGCTGTTTGCCGCCCGCTTCGTACACCGAGCGCCGAGCTTGAGGGGCACGAGCTCGAGATGAGGCAGCAGCCGTTCGCAAACCTCAGGCGGCAACGCAGCCAGCAGTTTGTTGGGTGGGGATGCACGGGGACGCATGTGGCGCGCCTCCTAAGCCGTCGCATGCGCGACGACCGCGTCTCTTACGAAGGTCTTGCAACGAATGACTGCCAGACTAGCACGAACCCGGACGGTGTGTGCGGTGCCGTACACATTGCCGCGGCGACACGGCTGTGCCGGTACAACGGTTCGCAATCGAACATTAGCTCTTACGGACGATTGCCATGCCGGCCCATCGTTCTGCGGCCCCGACGTTTGTTGAGCGGATTGGCCGTTTCGCTTGGCGCTTTCTGCGACCCCATGCTGCGTCGCTTACCGTCGGTGGGCCCTCGGTTCGCCCCGACAGGGCTGCTCGCTGACGCAGCCGTGGATGCGTTTAGCATTGCCTCGACAATGGACCGATGCGGTGAATCGTAACTTGGTCGGCTCGACATCGCCGCGTACGTCCTCAACGCCTTGGTTGACTTCCTCACCTTAGCACCCGCCGCTACTGCGCCGCCTTCCCCCTCCCATCGCTCGAGAGCCGAGCGCTCGTCTGAGTGCTTGTTCCGTGCGGCGAAATCCTGCGTGGCGCGTTGTGCCCCAGCCGCGATGAACGAGCGGCGTGACGTCGAAAGTGCATACACGAGCGAGAGCGGCCCGTGCACGGTGCGATCAAGATGCTTGGTCATACGAACTCCTTGGAAAAAGTGGACCCGGATGCAAGCCTGCCGCACCCTGGCTCTTCTGGCAGCACGCCCGCGCCCTACGGCCGGAGTACGTGCGTTGCCGCTGACGGCGCGAGCGCGCTGCTCGCGAGGATTTGCGATGACAACTCCTCGCGAACGTGACTTGCGATCGTCGCGAGAGTCTTCAACGCAGGGCGACTCAATTTGACTGCGCGGTATCCCGGGCAGCTCGCGCCGAGCGCCACTTCGATTGGGCCTCATATCGCTTTGCGTGAGCATGAGTGAGAGAGTCGTCGTAGGGAGCCCCTCTTTGTTCCTGTGCAAGGGAAGCCGATGAACCTACCCGCCAAGCAAGGCCATACTAGACATTCACGGCTCGTCATTAACGGACAACCAGCACAGGGATCTTGCTGTGCGTGAGCACTTTGACTGTCTCGCTTCCCAGCACAACAGCATCGAACCCTCGGCGTCCGTGTGAGGCCATCACGATCAAATCACACTTGCGTGTCTGCGCATTCTCGGTAATCCGGGCATAGGGGTTAGCGCCCATCACGACAAGACTATCGCATTGGACCCCCTCGGACTTCGCTCCCGCCACGACTTCGGTGTGCAACTTCTGAGCTTCCTTTTTTGATTCCTCGTCGTGGCGTTTTTCGATCTCGTCAACAAAGCCGGATGTAATCGGTGACGTTACGCTCAGGCGATACGGCGAAACTACGGTTATCAGGGTTATTTTTGAACCCAGCGCCTTAGCCAAATTGACGCCTTCATGCACTGCCTTCAACGACAATTCGGACCCATCGATCGGCAACATGATGTGCTGGTACATATGACCTCCTGGGGAATCCCGGATCGACTCTGACAGATGAGTTAAGAGCGCAGCGAGCCCCTGCTAAAAGTAGATTGTTGAAACTGAGTCCTCGGTAGAAAAAGACGTTGCTGCGCATTCAAACAGAGAAGTCAGCAGGGTGACGCACACAAGGGCCGACTCTATTGGAGAGTCCCGTGACGATGCCCCTTATGACCGAGTGATCGAGATTTTTCTCAGACAGGGGAACGATAGACTCTTCTCCGCGTATGCTCCGTACGCTATCGAACATAGCACAGGCAACGATTCGCGTGGCGTGAGGGGGGTTACTGAGGCGAGTCGCTGTGGCACCATCGTGCACATGGCCTGCCTCATCAGCTTGCTGCGATGGACGCACAGCAACTGCGCGAATTTGCCGCCGGCCTGCGAACGCATTGCACGGGACAAGCACGAGTGGCAGCAGCCCCCCTCTACGAACTGGAGCAGCAAGTGCAGGCGCTCAGTGCCGAGCAGCCGCGGCAGCTGCGCCCCGAGCAATCGCGGCGGATCGTGGACAAGTAGCGCTGTCTCCAAGCCCACTCACACGACTGCGCCTGTCGCCCCCTCGAGGCCAATGTGTGCCAGCGCACGGATCGATGTGTGAGGCGGCGATACGATTCGTCCAACTAGAGTCAAAACACTCTCAGGAGTATTGGCCCGTGACAACATCGTGGCAATTCTTCGCAATCCGCGCCACCACGCGATCGGGCTTCACATGGCACTGGTACAGAATGGGCACCGGAGCACCCGTGACGAGCGGGCCCTTCGACTTCTACTTCGACTGCGTTTCCGACGCGCGCAAAAAGGGTTACGCCGGACGACTGCCGGCCGGGCCCAAGGTGCCGCTGGCCCGCCTTCCGACCGCTCCTGTTAGAACAATCCGCGTATCGGCGGTAGTGCGTCCCGAAGTTCCTCCAGGCGCGGAGGGCATGACTGTTACGCCGGTGTCTGCTATCGATGTCAGGAAGCGTCGCACAACGACGCGGTCTGACGCGGCAGCAACCAGGGACCGGCCGGAGCATACAGCTTGACGTCGCACATACATTATTGATTATTGGAGCGGCGATACATCGGGCACCGCTGAGGGTGCATCGCCCTTGCTTGACCAATTGGGTGCGCCTCATCATACGGTGCCTCATCGCGAGCATGCCTTCATCTGCGAGCTCCACTATCTCAGTTGCGTGTCCCTGAAGCGCGGCCACAACTTTCGCTCGTCAGACGCTTGTGCTTTCCAGAGTACAGCCCGAGCTTCACCGCTTCGGTGGTCAGCACATAACCGGCGACGATCAGCAGAGCGCTTCCAATGAGCGACAACGACAGCGGCACGAACGCGAAGAGCGCCGCTGTCGTTCCCGAGTACGGAAGCACGAGCGCGGCCACGACGACCGCGAACGTCGTGCAGAGCAGGAGCGGGCTCGGCATGCTTCGCCAGGCAGGGCTGTGAGTGCGCAGTACCAGCAGCACGGCGAGCTCTGTCAGGAGCGACACCACGAACCACGCGGTCTGGAAAGTCCGCTCGTCCGCGTGGAAGATCTTGAGCAGGACGAAGAAGGTGAGCAGGTCGAAAGCGCTGCTGATAAGTCCGAATACGATCATGAAGCGGCGCACTGCGGCGAGGTCCCAGCGCTGCGGGCTCTCGAGGCGCTCGGCGTCGACGCGATCAGTCGAGATCGCCATCGAGGGCAGATCCGACAGAAAGTTGTTGAGCAGGATCTGCTTCGCTGCGAGGGGCAGGAAAGGCAGTAGCGGTGTCGCGAGCGCCATGCTCACCATGTTGCCGAAGTTCGCGCTGGTCGTGATCGCGATGTACTTCAGTGTGTTCGCGAAAGTCGCCCGGCCGTCGACGACGCCCCGGCGCAGCACCGCGAGGTCGCGCTCTAGCAGCACGACATCGGCGCTCTCGCGCGCGACGTCGACCGCGCTTTCGACCGAGATGCCGGCGTCCGCCGCGTGCAGGGCGGGTGCATCGTTGATGCCGTCGCCGAGGTAACCGACTACGTGGCCCGTGCGCTGGAGTGCGCGCACGATCCGCTCTTTCTGCTGCGGGTCGATTTCCACGAATAGCGCGGTGCTCTCCGCCAGGGACCACAGCGCCTCGTCGTTGGTCTTCGCGAGATCTTCGCCCGTGAGCATTGCGTGCGGGTCGAGCCCTACCGTGGCGGCCACGTGTGCCGCGACGTAGCGATTGTCCCCGGTAATAATCTTCGTGCGGATGCCGAGCACCGCGAGTTCACGGAGCGTTTCTGCGACGTCGCTCTTGGGCGGATCGAGGAAGAGCAGGAAGCCGGCGAGCGTCATCCCGTGCTCGTCGTCGTGCGAATACTGCGTTTTCGGCAGTGCCCGCTTGGCGGCCACGGCGAGGACGCGATAGCCGTCGGCGCTCTTTCTTCGGTAATAGTCGAGACAGCGCTCGCTTAGCGCCGGATCGATCGCGCAGATCGCCAGCACGTTGGCAAAAGCGCCTTTGGTGATCACGAGGTCGGTGGTGCGATCGGCATCCTCCACCACGATCGTCAGGCGTTTGCGCGTGAAGTCGTACGGAATCTCGTCGATCTTGCGCGCCGTATCGCGTGCAAACGCAGGACACTCGCCGGCCGCGACGATTGCCGCGTCGAGCGGATTCGCGATCCCGGTCTGGAGCGTCGCGTTGAGAAACGCGAGGTGTTGCACTTCAGCCGACGGTGCGCCGTCGCAATCGACCGCCGCGTCGAGGGTGATCACGCCGGCGGTGAGTGTTCCCGTCTTGTCGGTGCATAACACGTCTATGCTGCCGAGGTCCTCGATTGTCTCCAGACGCCGTACGATCACGCCGCGGCGCGCCATTTCGCGCGCGCCTCGCGCGAGCGTTACGCTGACGATCGCGGGGAGGAGCTCTGGTGTGAGACCGACCGCCAGCGCAACGGCGAAGAGCAGCGATTCCAGCGCGGGGCGTCCGAGCAGCTGATTCGCGGTCATCACGAAGAGCACCATCAGCACCATCACGCGCATGAGCAGGTGGCCGAAGCGGCGCACGCCGCGAGCGAAATCGGTGTCCGGGGGCCGTGTTGCGATCCTCGCCGCGATCGCGCCGAACGCCGTCGCGCGACCGGTCTCCACGATGACTACCTTGGCACTGCCGCTGCGCACCGAGGTGCCGAGGAAAACGCAGTTGGTGCGACCGGCGACGGGGGTGTCCTCCGGCACCACGCCGGCCTGCTTCTCGACCGGAAAGGACTCGCCCGTAAGACTCGCTTCGCTCACCAGGAAGTCTCGTGCCTCGATCACGAGCCCGTCGGCCGGCACGAGGTTACCTGCCGAGAGAACAACGAGGTCGCCGGCGACAATCTCGCTTGCCGGTACCGTCTGCTCGCTGCCGTCACGAAGAACACGCACGGTGAGCGCTAGGCGCCGGCGAAGTCCCGCAACCGCGGTACTCGCGCGATACTCCTGGAAGAAGCCGAGCACCGAGCTGCCGAGCACGATCGCGAGAATGATCGCGGCCTCGATCCAATCCCGAAGGAACAGCGAGATCGCCGACGCGAGGACGAGGATCAGCATCAGCGGACTTTCGAACTGCCGCAGCAGCAGGCGCGGCGCGTCGGAGCGCTGCTCATCCTCGATCGCGTTGGGGCCGTATCGGCGCAGGCGCCGCGCTGCTTCTTCCGAGGTGAGGCCGTTCGCCGCGGAGCGCAGTCCCTCCAGCAGCGCTGCCGTGTCCCGGCTCCAGTAGGCCCGGCCGACGGCCTGGCGTCGTGGCCATCGGTCGACTCACGCAGCACGCTCGGCGCGAGCAAGAGGCCCGGCAGCATCGGCAGCCAGAAGCTGAAACCCCGAAAGAGCAGCGTTGCCGCGAGCGCCACCGGTACTTCGATCCCCGCGCCGTGCAGCGTCAAGATCGACGCGGCCTCGAACGCGCCGAGACCAGCCGGCACGATGCTGACCGTGCGAAGCACGGTCGAGATCATGAAGCTCGTGAATACCGCGGCAGGTGGCGCAGCTACGCCGAGTGAGCGGATGAGTGCCCACATGGTCAGTGCGTCGAGCGCGACGATCGCGAGTTGCAGCGCAGTACCCGACCCGATCAGGCGCGGATTGCGCACCAGCGTCGGCCGTGCTTGCGCGAGCAGGTCCAGTGCTCGGCGCAGCCACGCCGGAACGTGCGCGCGGTCGTTAAGCCACCGCGCTTGCGTCCCGGAAAGCCGTATCGCAGCGGCTGCAACAACTGCCGCTGCGAGGATGAATGCGCCCCCCGCGACGAGCACCGGTGCCGTTGCGCGGCCTTGGGCCGTGAGCACCGCGATACCGGCGCCGAGCGCGGCAATGTAGGCCATGAGGTAGGCGACAGCGTTGACCACGATACCGGCGGTCGTGACGTCCTTACCGATGCCGCGGCGTTGGAGCGCGCCGGCAACCACCACCGAACCGCTGAGGCCGGAGGAAGGCAGTGCCTGATCCACAAGCAACTCGACGACGCTTAGCCGATACGCGAGCCCGACGCGCAGAGGCATGCCCGCGGCACGCGTGACGCAACGCCAGATCTCGGCCCCCGCGAGATACGTGGCCATTTGCAGCCCGAGCGCGGCGGCGAGCCACGCGGGCTGCGCCTGCTCGATCACGCGCGCAAAAGCTTCGGCGTCGGATGCATGCAGCGCGACGGCGACCACGGCGGCGAGGAGTGCGACGCCGATGAGTCCCGAGAGCCACGCCGCCTTTGTCCCGATTCGGTCTGCCATCAGCGCTTTTCGAAGTGTACTGCGCCACACAGGCGTCGCGAGAGAATACCCGTCGCCTGAAAATCCGAGGGTGCCTGCACGCACACGACCTCGTCTGCATACGCGCGGCCGCGCTCGAAGCTCGGCGTTTAGGTTCCAGCGGTGGCTGTGCTTACGAGTGCTTGTTCGTAGAGGACGTGAATGTCCTTCGCCCCGCGGCATTCTCGTTCACGCGTGACTGGAACTCTTTTTCGCGCATGTCACGGCCGATGCAGTACCGAGGAGGTCGAGCGGTCACTTCGCGCAGGAGTCACGCGCCGTCGACGCCGATCGCGAGGATGCTTTCAGATCTGAAGATCCGCTTGCTTTATTGGGGGCTGCGGTCGCAGCCCCGTGCGAAGCGACTCCGCGAACGCTTCGGCGACCAGCGGATGGCCGAAGTAGTAGCCTTGCCCCTCGTCGCATAAATTCAGCTTGAGGAAAGCGAACTGGTCGTGCGTTTCCACTCCTTCGGCAATGACCCGTTGCCTGAGGCTCCTGCCCAGGCTGATCACTGCACTGACGATCGCGGCGCCATCCACATTGGTCGTGCTGTCATGGACGAACGACCGGTCGATCTTCAGGGTGTCGATCGGAAACTGGCGCAGGTAGTTCAGGCTGGAGTAGCCAGTGCCAAAGTCATCGATCGCAAGCAGCACGCCCATTGACTTGAGGGCCTGCAGCATCGGCGCGGTGGATTTGACATCGTGCATGAGTACGCTCTCGGTCAATTCGAGCTCGAGATGCTGCGGCTGCAGACCCGTTTCCGCCAGAATGGCGCGAACGCCGGCGAGAAAGCCTTTGTGCCCGAATTCCAGGGCCGAGATGTTGACGGAGATCGTCACGGGCGGCAGGCCCGCTTGCTGCCAGGCACGGGCCTGGCGGCAGGCTTCACGCAGAACCCATTGGCCGATCGGCACGATGAGGCCGCAGTCCTCGGCGATGGGTACGAACTGCGCCGGCAAGAGCAGTCCGCGCTCGGGATGCGACCAGCGGATGAGCGCCTCCACGCCGGTGACCGTCCCGCTCACGAGATTCGTCTTCGCCTGGTAATGCAACACGAACTCCCGTCGCTCCAGTGCGCGGCGCAAGCGGGCTTCGGTTGATTGCCGGTCGACCGCTCGAACATTCATGTCGGGCTTGAAGAACCAGTACGTGTTGCGGCCGTTTTCCTTGGCGTGGTACATCGCGGTGTCGGCGCACTGGATCAACGCTTCGGCATTGTGTCCGTCATCCGGGAAAATGCTGATCCCGACGCTTACATTGACGTGCAGATCGTGTTCTGCGATCGCATAGGGTGCCGACAAGGCCGCCTGGATCTTCTCGGCGTGCCGCGCCGCATGGTGGGCTTGTTCGATTTCCGGAAGCACCACGACGAATTCATCCCCGCCGTGACGGCTCACCGTGTCCGAACTGCGAACGGCAGCCGTCAGCCGCTTGCCCACGTCCTGGAGCAATTTGTCGCCGATCGCATGCCCCAGCGAGTCGTTGACGTGTTTGAAGCGATCCAGGTCGAGGAACAGTACCGCCACCCGGCTGCCGTGACGCTGCGCCAACGCGATCGCCTGACTGAGCCGGTCTTTCAGGAGCATCCGGTTGGGCAAGTCGGTGAGATAGTCGTGCTGGGCAAGATGAGAGAGCTTGAGCTCCATCACGCGCGCCTCGCTCACGTCGCGGAAAACCATCACGGCGCCGGTGACCTGCCCGTCCTGGTCGTGAATCGGAGCGATGGAATCTGCGATCGCCGATTCAAAACCGTCGCGCCGGATGAGCACGCAGTGGTGGGGAAGGCCGACGGCCTTGTTCTGGCGAACCGCTATGTCCATGGGATTGGGAGCGGGTTCGCGCGTCTCGCCGTCGATGATGCAAAACACATCGGAGAGCATCCGGCCCGACGCCTCGTCGTGCGACCAGCCCGTCATCCGTGCGGCGACCGGATTGAGATACGTCACCTTACCCTGCTTGTCAGTGCTGATGACGCCATCGCCAATGGAATTGAGCGTGACCTCCGCGCGTTCCCGCTCCAGAAACAACGCCTCGTCAATCGCCGCGCGTTCCAGGATGTGTCGCAGAGTCAGGCGAAAGGAGTATCTGTCGATGTGCTCCTTCAATACACGGTCCTTCGCGCCACGCTGAACCGCTTGCCGGGCGAGCTCTTCGTCCGCTCGGGCTGTGAGGACGAGGATCGGAACCCGGCCGGCGGCCCGAAAAACCTCATCGAAGGTATCGATACCCTGGCTATCGGGCAGAAACAGGTCGAGCAGAATGGCGTCGATGCCGCGCTCGGCAAGTCGTGCCACGCCGTCGGCGAGGCTCCGGACCCAGACAGGTGTGGGCGGCTCATCGCCCGGCTGGGCGAGCGCCTCTTGAATCGCTTCCGCGACAGCCGGATCGTTGCCGATGAAAAGGACGTGATGGTTCATCGCTGGTGTACAACCTGCCACCCGAGAAAGATCGCGTCCGTGCGCTAGCGAACATACCGCGGAAAAGCGCACGCCGTTGCGCGCTCATAACCGGACGTACGCGGAACTGCTACACGAACTTGCGGCGCGTCTGCGAGGCGCGCTTGCTGGAGGTCCATCGCTCGCCGCCGCAGCGGTAAAGGGGTCACGCTCCAGCACATTCCAGCGGTAGTGAGTTGCCGTCACGCGCGACTCGAAAGTGCATTCTCTACGAAAGTCGAAAGCTTATCTTCAAGCCAAGCTGGCGTGATCTGATGGTATTCAACGTGCTCATTGGCCCCACGGGGCGTGTGCTCCGGATAGTTCGTAGAAAAAAGTAATTGGCGCTTATGTGGCACGTCCTGAACCCTGAACTCTGATGTGGGGACGTCCTTTGCACCGATCTCTTTGGCCTTCGTATGATGAATTCGGAATGCGATCGCTACAGTCCACGTGCCCGACTGATCGCGGCTACTCTCGATCTCTGCGATGTAAGAGTACCCGATGAGGGCATTTCTAAGCTCGTCAAACGCAGGCGAAACGACGTCCTGCAGGACGTGGTTGATTGCACTCATCCGAGCGACGTAATCGGCATGATCACTGGCGGTTTGGGCCTCCTGCGCGCGGCGCTCGTTTTCAGCTTTAGCCTCGATGGCCTTGAGCTTCTGTGTCCAGTCTGTCATTGCTTCTCCCGTGCACTGAGGTCGACATGCATCTGCGAATTGAGAGACCTTGTCATCTATATCGTTTCCAGTCAATTACGATCGGCAGCGGTACCAAGATTGACACGCATGACATCCGGGAGATGCAAGCTGCGTAAAGCACGCGATGCGCGTCAGGCTCACCATCGTTTTCTGCTACGCGGCCGCAACGCGATTGTCCGATTGCTGCGTCCCCGCGGTGCTTCACTGAAGGCAAACGGCACTGCGCATTTATTCGAGGCTGAGACGTTGATCGGTAAATTGCAGATCGTGCGGAGATAGGGGTGCGGTTGCGTGCGTCGAAGGGACGCCGGAGATCCGATGACGAGGGCGGATACACGGCAACATCAGACTTTTACTGGAGCTTCTCGAGCTGGAAGTCATCGAGCTTCGCGATGGAATACTGCCGGCCCGCGCAACGTCGCTCGTGCTCGATCGGCGCGGCCCCTACGCGGAGTGCTCGCGCACCCGCCCGCGCCGCTGGGGATCCAGCACGATCGACATCGTGACGTAGAACGCCGGGTAAATGAGCGACACGCCAACGACCCACCCCGGCACCCGGCGGTAGACGGGCAGCATCCCCAGCAGCACAGCCAGCCACGCCGCCGCCCCGAGCATCACCGACAGCTTCCACGGCCGCGGGGCGAGGTTTGGGTAGATGAACCGCACTGGCGACACGGTCACTGCAGCCAGCACCAGCAGAAGAATACCGGTGAGCCACTGCCCAGTCTCGCCGAGTCCGTGGAACGCCAGGCCGGCGTAGAACGCGATGATGTTCCAGTAACTCGGAAAGCCGCGGAAGTACCCCGCAGCCTCGTCTTTGGCCCCGACGTTCGCGAACCCCAGCAAACTCGCCAGCAGCGCCGGCACGATCCAGGCCGCGCCAAGAAGGCCGGGGGTGAACGGCACCCAGCCCATTCGCCACACGAGCAGCAGCGGAACGAACGTGAACGTGAGGTAATCGACGATGTCGTCAATGGTCCGCCCGTCGATTTCCGGCGCGAGCCGCTTGACGTCCCACGCCCGGGCGAATGGCCCGTCCACAGCGTCGATCACCACCGCGACCACGAGCCACCCAAAGACGACGCGCTCGTCCGGCGTGTCGTCGCACAGCTCGGCCACGGCGAGGAACGCCGCCACGACGCCGCTGGCGGTCAGGAGGTGGACGGCATAGGCGCGGGCGCGAACGAGGAAGGGCGAAGGCATGGTGGTGGGGTGGAGCGAGTCGCGGCCGCTTGTTACCACTGGTGGCACGGGCGGGACATCGATGCCATGGTCACGGGGTCTCGATCCCTCTCGCGCTTACGCTCGGCGTCCGGAGTTTAGCGGCCTCCGCGGCCTCCTCCCGCGCCTGGGCCTCGAGCATCTCCTCGGCTTGCTCGCGGTCACTGGCGTCTTCCTGCGGCTCGGGCTGCTCTTCCTGGCGAGCCGGCTCGTAGCTCAGGGCGAGGTACATCGGGAAGTGATCGCTGCCGACGGAGTCCAGGCGGCGCAACTCGATCAGCCGGAAGTCGTTGGAATGGAAAAAGTGATCCAGCGGGAATCGGAACAGCGGGTTCTTCGCGTTGTAACTGTTGAAGAAGCCTCGTCCGACGCGTGGGTCCAGCAGGCCGCTCAGGCGCAGAAACAGCCGCGTCGTGTGGCTCCAGGCGACATCGTTGAGGTCGCCGGTGACGATCGTCGGCGGTTCGGTGGGGTCGTCGCCGATCTCGCGGCCGACGAGCACGAGCTCGGCGTCGCGCGGTGTCGAGTTCTGTTTGCTCAGCGGCTCGGGAGGCCGCGGATGCAGGCAGTGCAGATTGATCACGTTGCCGCTCTTGAGGCGGACGCCGCAATGAATCGACGGGATGTCCTTCTGCACCCTGTGGAGGACTGCCGGGTTCACCAGTTCCAGCCGACTCAGCAACACCATGCCGTAATGGTTGTCCCGTGTTTCGGCCACGACGTGCGGCCAGTCGGCAATTAGCGGCCGCACCGCGTGCTCCATCCAGCCGTCGTCGACCTCGACCGCGAGGATGACGTCGGCGTCGGCGGCGCGGATGACTTCGCGCCACTCGTCGAACTTCCGGTTCTCCATCAGCACGTTCGTCGCCACCAGGCGGATCGACGTCGGTAAGTCGACCATCCGTTCGGTGCGCAGCACCTGCTGGCGGGCCAGCGGCGTGTACGGGTAGATGTTCCACACCTGAACCCCGACCACCCCCGCGAGCGACGCAAGGAACACCCAGTCCCACCATTGCCAGTCGCAAGTCCACGCCCACGCCGCCGCGACGATCAGCGCCAGCCCGGCGGCGAACACGCGCGGGAAGTCCCACCCGCGGACGTACCAGTGCGAGTGACTGCTGAAGTTCACCAGCGTGCCGCTGACGAGCCACATGCCCGTCAGCGCGAGCGTCCATTGCAGGATTTCAAACGGCAAGTTGCCCATGAGTGCGGCCACGATACCGGGAACGCCGCCTCCCGACCACCGTCAGATACCCACGTGATCACGGTGCGTTTGCTATCCGACGATTTCTCTTGATGAGAACGTCATGTCGATTACCAACCGACAAGAGTGTCAGGTCGGACTGATTCGATGCGCTCGATCAGAGCCCGCGCTTCCTCTGCACGGCCGCGCGCGTGCCGCCTGGTGCGCACTCGATATCAGGTCAGCGAGATCCATTCAAAATCCCGCGACCGACGCCAGCAGCCGGGTTTCTTTTTGTGGGCTCTGTGTTCGCTGTCGCACAGACAACCCGCGGCGATGTGCGTAAACAGTGTGGAGACAGCCCACTTCGTGCAGTCGCGACAGCGTGCATGTCTGAGAGCCTGACCTAAACGCGCTCCCTCCAGCTTCACAGTTATTTCACAAATCGGAGTCACTATGGCCGAGTCCCCAGTCCTTGGCACGAAGTTCGGCGATATGCCATTTACAGTCAAAATGAAGTGGATACTGAAGTTTTTGGTCGCGCTATTAACCGGCGGGTTTGTGTTCCCCAACGTGATGCACGACTGACGAAGACAATCCCTCGCGCGAACCTCCTGCACGTTTGTGTTTTGACCGACAGTCGAGCACCTCCGCCGGTGTATTGACTGAGCACCGCGCATCTCGCCCATCATCAGCAGTACGCTGCCGAGGGGTCAGTGATGCCGTGCGTCGGTGGTTCTTGCGAGCGTAGCTTGAGCGATCGCGCTCAGTGCAGCGTCGGGGAATGGCGCGACACTGCTCACGTTGATCTCGCAGAGAACGTAAGTGTCTTCACCGGACGCGTTCTTAGGTCCCAGCAGAAAATCGCTGTCCCATAATACGGGGAGCTCGTGTGTATCGATCTCGAGCAAGCGCTGTACTGCCGGCACCCATTCCTGTTCGAGCTGGCGCTTGAGCAACTGAAACTCCGGCATCGAAGGCGGATGGTACAACCGGGGGCCCGGTCTTGGCGCTGCTTCCGGAGGCCCACCTGCGGGGGGCGGATACAGTGCATTGACAGCCTGATGCCCGAACCCGGCGACTTTGTCATGTACCAGGTAGCAGCGGATCATGCCTTCCGGCAGACGGACCTGGTAGGATTGATCGATCATCCTGCCGTCGCCCACGAAGTACGGGGTGCAGCGCTCGATGAACTCGCTCAGCAGCATCTTCTCTTCGACGCATCCGCGTTTGGCGTGTTGCACACGGACGATGGTCTTGTCGGTGGGTGAGCTCGCATCAGCGGAGCTCTGTTCGCTGCAGCGTATGTCCGCCGCGAGCGCCACTTTCCATACACCGTCGCCGCCGTTGCCACGATATTGCTTCAGAACGCGCGCAGCCCCCGAGGCAAGCCTGGAGGGCAGCTCCCGATGGAGATCAGCCATGCTGCGGTACACGTGGGTATCGCATCCCCAGCCGATATCCCGGGTGCGATAAAGCACTTCCTTTGTTCCGAGCTTCAGAATGACGTCCGGGTGCGCACTGACGAAAATGCCTGCCGATGCCACCTCGCGCAGCAGCCCGTCGAGCACAGAGCGGTCACGTCCGCCTTCGAGGGGGTTGACCCATACGAGCACGCCATCGACCTTCAGGAGCTGCTCACGTACATCATCGCGGAAATCGTCGTGATACATCGCCGCTTCGGGCTGCATGCCGAGCGAGATCAGCGCCTCGGAGAGCGCGGCGAACCGGCTCGCCTCTAGTGAGGCGGCATCTCTTGCTTCGCGATTACCAGGATACAGAATTGCCACGCGCGGGCGTTTCTTGCCCGCCGAGGATGTCGGATGCGTCATGTCGGTCTCCGGATGCAAACCCCCGACCACGAGCGCGATGGGCAAAAGAGGAGGTAACACATTTCGCCTGACACCTATGCCCGGACGGCCGGGGACAGCGCAGAGCTTGGGCGAAATGCCTTGGGATATACCGGGCGTCTGCTCAGTGCCCGATGCGTGTGACGTTACTACAGGCGCATTTTCATATCAACCGTCGGTGGTGCTCTCGACGGATGCAACGCCATGTCGATGCCCCTGCGTTCTTCGTAAGCCTCTTCGAGGTAGACCGATAGCGAGGATTCAAAAAATCGAACGCACGATGCCGCCGTCACAGCGATGTGCGGCGCCATTGATCATGCTTGCGCGTTCCGAGCACAGGAATGCAATATGCGCCGCAATCTCGTCCGGGTGCGCCCAGCGCTGAAGGAGCGAGCTGCGGCCCGTATCTTCGAAATAAGCCGCTCGCATCTCCTCGACCGTCTTGCCGGCGGCAGGGGCAATTTTCCCCAGAAACGTTTCGACGCCTTCGGACCATGTGGGCGCAACGAGCAGACTATTGACCGTGACCTGCGTGCTTTTCGTAAATTCGTCGGCGAGACCGCGCGCGAGCGATACCTGAGCCGCCTTGGTCAGCGCATAGTGAAGCATTCCGGGATTGGGCTTCGCGCTCTGATCGCTGCCAATGAAGACGACGCGACCCCAGTCACGCGCGACCATGCCGGGCAGGAACGCGCGGCTGAGTCGAACGCCGCTCATGACGTTCAACTGAAACATGGCGAGCCAGTCGTCATCCGGGATTTCGGTGAATGGCTTCACCTCGAAATAGCCGACGTTATTCACGAGAATGTCCACGTGCCCGATACGCGCACACGCCGCGGCAAGCGACTGAGCGCCCGCTGCAGTTGAAAGGTCCGCCGCGACGCCGCTGACCGCACCGTGCTTCGAAAGCGTGGCTACGGCCCGATCGACCGTCTCGCGGGCGCGACCGTTTACGACGACGCGGGCGCCTTCCTGCGCGAGCATGCGGGCGGTGGCATAGCCGATGCCGCGCGTGGAGCCACTGACGAGCGCGAGCTTATTTTCGATTCCGAGATTCACGGCGTTTCCGGCGGGCTTGGAAAACGCGCCATTCTAACCGTCACGGGTGAACTACCTGCCCGCAGGACGACGCTCGTCAGGGACGAGCGAACGCACGCACGGCACTCTGCAGCCCGATGTCACGCGTTTCGGAGCGTGCAACCGCGTCTGCTCGCGCGCGATTCATGTTGCCGTCAGCGAAGCTGTGGCGGCGCAGTGCGATAGAACTGCCGATAGCCCTGGTAATCGGCCTCGACTCGCCGGAACGAACACGACCGGCGCGGGTGCACCTATGAGCTCCCGGGCGCGTTCCAGAATCGCTCTCCCTTCCGGATCGCGATGCATCACAGCCACACCCGAGTTGATCAGGTGCGCATACGGAACCTTGTACGCGATGAACGCCTCCGGACCCGGAAAGGCAACTTCCTGATTGGCCAGTTCCGCGAGCGTTTTTACCGAGACCGTCCGCTGCAGTCACGATCTGCGCCCTGATCGGGGGAGCGTCCCGGCGTCCGAAGACGCGCCAACCGAGCTTCGCTCGTTCGGGACTGAACAGATGATTCGTGAAGGCGAAGTCGACCTCCTGCGCAAGCACGTGAGCAGTCGTGTCGGCCGAAGTGCGTCCCAGCTTGAGATTCAGTTCCACACCGCTCTTCGCGGACACATAGGCGAGAATGGGATTCCAGAAACCGGCAGACACCTGCAGGCTCTGCTGGTTTACCGGCGAGAAGTTATAGAGCCGCGGGGTTGCAGCCTGCCCTGCATTCGAAAACGCGGTGACGCTGATCAGCAGCGCACCGACGACGTATCTCAGCATCTTCGTTCATGGCCGTCCACTTTCAGCATTCCCAACGCCACCTGCTGGTTGACGCGATTGTCTTCGGCCAGCAACAGGCGATAGGTAGTCGGCCGCAACGGATCCGCATCCTTCCGTTTAGCATTCACGTCAGGTGAGGGCAGCAAGGCCTGTCCGATCGCCGTGACGAATGCGTTATACAGCGCAGACTGGCGCACCGGCTTCGAGACGCAGGCGCGAACGCCGGCCTCGCGCGCCTTACGCACTTCTTCATGCTGTGCGATCGGCATCAGCGTGATGATGCGCGGCTCTACCGGTGCGACCTCCGCTCGCAATGCCTCGATCAAAGTCCGATGCGCCGTTCCTCTCCAGAGCGTGGTCGATCACGAAAACATCGTACTGCGCACCGGTAGCAGCGGCCCATCGCGCCTCGTCCAAAGCCTATCGGGGGGTGTCGACGGTGCTGGGTGCATGTCCCAAGGACTCATCTGCGTGCGCAGCACGCTGCTCGTGGCGGCGTTGCTGGTCGCGATGAGTACGCGTACGCCGGCAAGACTGCCGTCGAATAACACGTGTCGGCAGGTAGGCGGGGCCGCGTCCAACTGCAAGCAAAGTGCCGACGATGCGCGAGCGCGTTTAGTGGATGAACAAACCGGGTCTTTTCTTGACTGGGCATCGCGTCAATCGCAACATGTGCGCTGTCCAATTCTCCTCGAAAGGGGGCAGTCACAAGCACAGCGATATCCAATCCGACACAGAACAACAACTGCGGGTTTAAACCCGAGGGGGGCGTCGTGATCCACCGAGGGAGAGTGTTATGCGAAGCTCATTCTGGGAAACGAGCAGGACGGCACTGCTCGCGTTATGTGCAGCCACGTCGGGAATGGCAGTTCTCAGCAGCGGACATGTCTACGGAGCCGTAAGTCAGAGCGGGGAACAGAGAAATGTCGTTCGCGTTGGACACAGCGATATTCAGGGTCGTCCGGCCTATCAGCCGAACTTCATCGTCTACCCCAATGGACGGACCTATCGCGTTCATCGGAACACACGGGGGTTCCCGACCTAATCCGCTGAACGGAGGCGCCGTAGAGCAGAACGGGACGATGATCGTAGACGTCACCGATCCGGAGAACCCGGTCGACAAGTTTCACATCCCGGTGCCTGTGGCCGGAGGTCAGGCGCAGATGGCGCGGCTGTGCCTCGGCTCTGTCCTTCCGAAAGGCCAGACCGGCAAGGTCTATTTGCTGCGCAACGTCCAGGGCAGCAGCGCGTCCGGCTACGAAGCTGGGACGTGACGGACGTTACGAAGCCGGCGCTGGTCGGCGCGATGCGCGGGATCCGTAGCACGCATAAAGTGTGGTGGGAATGCAATACCGGCATCGCTTACATGCCGGGCAGCCTCGACGTGCCGGCGTCCTCGGGTAACTGGTGGCGTCAGGACCAGTCGATGGTGATCGCGGATTGGAGCGATCCGAGCCAAGCCGCAGTACATCCGCACGTTCGGTTTGCCGGGCGCACAGCCGGACGGCACGGGCGCGGTACCGACGTCATTGCATGGCGCGATCTCGGCGCACGAGCACCCGAACCGCGATATGAAGCTCGCGCGCGGCGCTACCGTGAGCGATGTGATCGGCAACCGCGTGTATGCCGCGTGGGGCGTGGGCGACGACGGAGTGATGCAGATACTGGATCGCAGCAAGCTCCTGCCGCCGGCGTATGGCGGTAGCTGGAGCGGCTCGCCGGACCGTCCGTCCGATGCCGATCTGGTTGCGCCCGTAGTCGGCGTACTCTTCATGTCGCCGGATCAAGGCGGACATACGAGCTTCCCGGTGTTCGGGTTGAGACCGCCGGGCTATCAGAGCTTCACCGAGTTCACTACGCGCGATATCGTGATCGTGGCATCCGAAGCGACCGCCAACAAATGTCAGGAAGCGCCGCACTGGAGCTTTATCGTCGACGTCACTGTCGAGAACTCCAGGACGTCTCCACCGGGGACGCGAGTTGAGCACAATCCCTGGCAGGGACCAATGGTGCTTTCGACGATGTCGGTCGACCCACGGCTGGGTGAGAAGTACCCGCGGGGCAATTACTGCGGTCGCGGTGCACGGTTCGGCACACATTCGAGCGAGGAGAACTTCCGTAATCCGTTCTACGGCAGGCTCACGTTTATCGCCAACTTCACGGGCGGCGTGCGAGTGTGGGACATACGGGAGCCGCAAGCGCCGGTCGAAGTGGGCTTTTACGTTCCCGTGTCCAACGCCAATACGACCGCCGACGGCTACATGACGAACAACGTCGAGGTCGATAACCGCGGCGTCATCTACATCGTCGATCGCAACGGCGCCGGCCTGGATCTCCTGGTGCTGACCGGGCCGGGCACGCAGGATCGGGTTCGGGCCAAAGCCGATTCGGAGATCGCGACGACGACTGATACGCGTGCTTGCGCGCTACGGCGCGGAACGCCGGAAGGGGCACGCATAGCGTGCCCCTTTTTTCAGAATCGCGACCCGTAGATCGGCGCGCGTGACTCGAGCGACCTCGGCGCGAAGCTCGCAAGGGCTTGCACGTGCTCTCGGGGGCGCGCACGATAGCCCCGCAGCGGCTGCGTCGCATCGGAGAATACGGAGGTCGTAAATGGCACCCCATCCCTTGTCCTGCTTCATTCCCGCAATCGTCCTCGCATTCGCGGCGCCGTTCGCCTCGGCCGCGGAAGGCTGGCCGGCCAAGCCCGTGCGCATCATCGTCCCGTTCGCTCCGGGCGGTAGCAACGACATCATCGGCCGTCTCATCGCACAGCAACTCACGGAAAAGCTCGGCAGGCAGGTGATCGTGGACAATCGCCCGGGCGCGGGTGGCATGCTCGGAACGGAAGTGGTCGTCAAGGCACCGCCGGATGGCTATACGCTGCTCGTCGTTTCAGCCGCGTATGCCTATAACCCGTACATCTACAAATTGCCGTACGACCAGGAGAAGGCGCTTGCACCCGTCGCGATGCTGGGCACCGGCCCGAGCGGCCTCGCTGTCAATCCCTCCCTGCCGGCGAAAACGACCAAAGAGCTGGTGGCGCTTGCGAAAGCCAAACCGGGGCAGCTCAATTACGCGTCGGCGGGTCCGGGCAGCTTTCAGCACCTGAGCACGGAGCTGTTCAAACAGATGGCGGGCCTCAACATCGTCCACATCCCTTTCAAGGGCGGCGGACCCGCGATGATCGACGTGATCGCGGGCAACACGCAGATGTGCATGGGATCACTGCTGCAGATGCTCCCGCACATCGGCTCCAAACGCCTGCGCATCCTCGGCACCGGTGGTGCGAAGCGCTCCCCGACGCTGCCCGACGTGCCCACGATCGCCGAGTCCGGCGTCCCCGGGTACGAGGCTAACAACTGGTGGGGACTCGTCGCACCCACCGGTACACCGCAGGAAATCATCGCCAGGCTGGAGAAGGAGATGACGGTCATCAGCGCGTCGGCCGAAACGAAAAAGCGCCTCGAAGCCGAAGGCGCCGAGCCCGCCTACAAGAGCGCGGCCGAGTTCGGCCCGTTCATCAAGACCGAGATGAACAAATGGGCGAAAGTGGTCAAGGCCGCGGGCATCAAGGGCGAATAGGAGTCTGCCATGCAAGTAACGGGCATGTTGTACGGCTCGAAGCTTCTGAACTTCGCGGGATTTCCGAGCGCGGAGGTGCTTCCTCCCGATGCCAGCGAAGAACAGATCAAGGCGTTCATCGCGCAGCACGGATCGGTTTTCGTAAAGCCCGTCTTCAAGGGCGGCATCGGCAAGAAAGGCAAGGCCGGCCTCTTGGGACGCGCGTCGGATCTCAAGACCGCGCTCAAGGAAAAGGAGCGTCTCTACTTCGTCGAGCATCGCGTCGGGAACCAGGTCGCCAAGGCGAATGGCGTCACGTTCGAGGCGGCCGTGCCCGCCGAACACGAGGTGTATTTCTCGATCTCGGATTCCACTCACTTTCGCGCACCGACCATGACGCTCACCCATCACGGTGGAATGGACATCGAAGAACTCGACAAGAACACTCGTTCAGCAGGTGCCGTTCGATTCACTCACGGGGTTGAAAGCCTTCGTCGTCGCGAACGCGCTGTCCGAACTGAACGCGCCGAAGCAGATCATCTCGCCACTCGTGCAGCATCTGCCGCGATTGTGGGAGCTCTTCCACGATTTCGGCATGACGACGCTGGAACTGAACCCCATTCGCATGCGCCCCGACCGGCAGGGACGGCTCACGCCAGTGGCGTGCGATTTCAAGTGCGGCTTCGATCGCGACGATCCGCGCTGGCAGCGCCTGCAGCTTCCGACTCATCTGTTCGCCGTGGACTACTCGGATTTCGAACAGGAGATCAACGAGCTCCGCACTTACCAGGGCCAGAGCGATGTCTACGTAATCAACGTTAATGGAACGATACTGGCGCCGACGTTCGGCGGGGGCGCCAACTCGCTCGTCACCGAAATGCTCGGGGACGATGCCATCATCTCTTCGGACTTCGGCGGCAATCCGCCGTACGAGAAGATGAAAGAGGTCGCGCGCATCTGCTTCAAGCACTGGCTCTCGCAATCGAATGTACTCTTCATCATCGGTGGCAAGTCGAACAATACGGACATCTTCGTGACGTTCCGGGCGATGGCCGATGCGCTGCGCGAGCATTTCGGGCGTCACGGTCCCAGTCCAGTCTACGTCGTGATCGGACGAGGCGGCCCGAACCTCGTGCGCGGCATGGGTGGGATGCGCGACACGCTCGAAGCGCTCGGGCTTCCCTATCGCATGTTCGGCTTCGATTCCGACATGAGCGAAGTCGTCAATTACGCGCGCATGGTGAATGAGTGGATGAAAACCGGCGGCCGGGCGGCCTTGGCAGCAAAGCTGGGCATCTCGGAGAGCGTACCGGCTGCGAAAGCCGCCTGAGGAGGGCAACATGCACAAGCAGGGCGTCGGTGATTTCAAGTATTTCGTCGGCATCAGCTCGCTCGCGCAGGTCGCAACGCGCCAGGATCGCGTATGCGTGCTCAACATCCTCGGCGGTGAGTCGCGTGAAGTAACACCGATCGGGCACGAATATTCGGGCGGTAACGTCGTATTCGGCACGTCCCCGGGCCGCCGCGGCCAGGTCCTGGAGACGAAGATCGGACCGATCCCCGTCTACAACAATGTGCGCGAAGGCCTGGAAGACGGCCACCGCTTCACCTGCGGCGTCGTCTACCTGCCGCCGGCCGCGGCACGCGACGGTGTGGCGGAGCTGATCAGGGTCAATCCCGACATCCGGAAGATCTTCATCGTCACCGAAAAAATGTCAGTGCACGATGCGCGCGAAATCCGCGCGATGGGGCAGGTGAACGGCGTGGACGTCTTCGGCGCTAACAGTCTCGGCGTTGCGGACACATGGAATCGCGTGCGCATCGGCGGCGCGCTGGGCGGCGACAACCCGGCCGAGACGCTGAAGCAGGGGTCCATCGCGATCCTGTCAAACTCCGGCAACTTCAGTTCCACCATTGCGACGTATCTCGCCATGTCCGGTTGGGGCGTCAGCACCGTCGTGTCCAGCGGCAAGGACGTTTACATCCATTACGCAGCCCCCGAATTCGCCTTCGCGCTCGCGAACGACGCACGCAGCAGGGCGGCCGTGCTGTACGTCGAGCCGGGCGGCTATTACGAGCTCGACGCCGATTTTTCGAAACCGGTGGTCGCCTGTATCGTCGGCCGCTGGAAGTCGAAACTGACGCGCGCGGTCGGTCACGCGGGCGCAATGGCCGGCGGCTACGATGACGCGACGGCGAAGGAACGCTGGTTCATGAAGAAGTTCGGCGTGGACGGCATCTTCACGCCTGAAAAGCCGATCTACTCAGCGTCCGGGGCGGTCGTGACAAACATTGCACACATCGCGGCCGCGCTCACGGCCGTGATGCGCGAAAACGCCGCCCGTCCGGATTTCGCGCCGCAGGGCAGTACCGCTCTGAAGCCGTGGTTCGGGTCGAATGCAGGCCTGAACCTTCCGCACGATCTCGACATCCCGATTGTCGCAGCGCTCGAGCCCTATAACGAGCAGATTGCCGAGCTCGAAAAGCAGACCGGCGCGATATTCCCGCGGCAGTCGATGAAGGATGCTTCGGGTGCCTCGCAGATGGATCCGAATACGCAGGTAACCCATCTGCACGGCGTGTCCATGTTGAGCGCTGCGCAAAATCCGCTCGAAGCGAATGTCGCGCTGGCGCTCCTGCACGAGAGCGGCGGCCCGAACGATCGGGCGCTCATCAACATCGCGATCGCTTCAGAGTTGAATCTGTACGGAGATGCCACATTGGCCGCCGCCGAAGCGGCGCGCGTCTCCGGCAATGCACCCAACACGGTTATGGCAGCAGCCGTGAGCATCGTGGGACCGGCACGGGCGCAGCGCGCGCGCCAGGCCGCGCAGACGCTGATCGAGCTCTTCTCCCGCGCGCGACTCGCCGACGCGCTGGACGAGAAGTTCGATGTGAAAGCCGTTGCGGCGGACGCGCGCTCGCGCGAGCTGTTCGTGGCGGAGCGCCGGGACGCGAAAGCCGAGGCGATGCTGACAGCGCTCGAAAGGCGCGGCGCAAAATCGGTGTTCGTCCGTTATCTGCGCAGCCTGGGCGGTCATCCGACCAGCGATGCGGTCCTCGCCGCGATCACGACCACGGCGGCATGGGCGCCGCTTCGGCGCAGGCGAATTTCGCTGACGACCGCCTGTCACCTGCCGTGGTGGATGCGGCTGCTCGGCACCATGCTCGGAAGCTCGGTACCGGCCGAGCGCCATGAGGCCGGCCGCTACTACGGCGTAGCAATGGAAGAGATACTCAACAGCTGGACGATGACCGAGCTCGCCGGGCTGTCGCTGATCGGCTCCAAGCCCGATCCGGAGCAGCTTTTTACGCTGCAGACACTCGTCGGATTGCTTCTCACGAATGGTCCTGGAACGATCTCGGCGCAGGGGGCGAAGGGCGCGGTCGCCGCTGACGGTCCAGAGACGCCGGAGCGCGTGCAACTCAACAAGGGCCTGATCGGTTTCCTCACGCACTCCGGCTATTCACACGGCGGGAACGGCTATGAAGGCATTGCATTTCTGATCGAACGCTTCCGTGAAGCCACGGTCGGCGACCCTGCCGACCCGAACCATGGACTCGATCTGAAGGCCATGGCCGATCGCTATGCGGCCCGGTACTCCGACTACAAGACGAGTGCGAAGACGTCCGGCAGTCTCGACATGCAGAAGATTCCGGGCGTGCATCATCCGGTGTTCAGGGACAAGGCTGTCAACAAGGACCCGCGCGAGGTGTTCATTGCCGACGTGTTCCGAAAACGCGGCGAGTACAACGTCTTCCACGAGGTACTACAAGGCGCTCGTACAGGCGCTATACGACGCAGGCCTGTCGCGCAACGTCTACTGCGTCAATATCGACGCAGTGATTGCGGCGCTGCTGCTGAAAATGATGTGGAAGCCGTACCGGGCCGGGACCTTCAGCGAAGCGAGCCTGGAGATTGCCGCGTTTACGGTGTTTCTCTACGGCCGGATGATCGGGTGCGCGGCGGAAATCGACGATCACCTCAACCGCGGGCGCAACATGGACACGCGTACGGCCGCATCGGAGTGCCGTTTCGTGGCGTAGGGCTCGTCCTGGCCCCGCTCGCGCGCGGCGCGCGCGTTACACGAGCACCGAAGCGACCGCCCGTGAGACGTAGTCGATGTTGCGGGACGTCAGTGCAGCGACACAGATGCGGCCGCTGTCGATCGTGTAGATCGAGTGCTCCTCGCGCAGACGCCGCACCTGTTCGCGATTGAGACCCGAGTAGGAGAACATTCCGCGCTGCTCGCACGACGTAACTGAAATCGAAGTCGGACCGCAGCGCACGGATCTTATCGACGAGCTGCCGGCGCATTGTCTTGATGCGGTCGCGCATCTGCCCGAGCTCGCGTTCCCACAGCACGCGCAGCTCCGGCGTCGTGAGGACTGTCAGCCACCGTTTCGCTGCCGTGCGTGGGCGGGCTCGAATAGTTCGTCCGGATCACGCGCTTCAGCTGGCTCAATACGCGCGCCGCCTCGTCGGATGCCTGTGTCACGATCGACAGCGCGCCGACCCGCTCGCCGTACAGTGAAAGCGACTTCGAGAACGAGCTCGCAACCAGCACCACCGGCGCTCTTTCGCTGAAGCGGCGCACGGCGGCCGCGTCGGCATCGAGGCCCTCGGCGAAGCCCTGATACGCAAGATCGAGAAAAGGCACGAGACCGCGCGTGGTAACCACATCGATGACGCGCTCCCACTGGTCGTCCTTCAGGTCCACGCCGGTCGGATTGTGGCAGCACGCGTGGAGCAGCACGACCGATCCACTCGGAATGGTCTCGAGCGCGGCCAGCATGGCGTCGAACTTGAGGCCATGCGTCTCGGCGTCGTAGTACGGATAGGTGTTGACGCGATGGCCCGCATATTCCAGCAGTGCCCGGTGGTTTTCCCAGCTCGGGTCGCTGATCCACACCGCGGCTGCGGGATTCACACGACGAAGGAGATCGGCGCCGACCTTGAGCCCGCCCGTGCCGCCGAGCGTCTGCACAGTTACGACGCGGCCGGTCGCGAGCAGCGGGTTCCCGGCGCCAAACAGCACTTCCTGCACGACGCGGTCGTAGGTCCTGAGGCCATCGATCGGCAGGTAGTTGCGAGGCGCCGCATTCCCGGCGAGCCGTTGCTCGACGCGCCGGACGCATTCGAGCACCGGCACTTTCCCTTCGTCGTTCGTGTAGACGCCCACGCCGAGATTGACCTTGTTCGGATTGGGATCGGCGTTGTAGGCCTCCGTCACGCCCAGGATTGGATCGCGCGGAGCCATGTCGACGGCGGCAAAAGGAGAGGAATGCATGCGAGAGCGTGTTGTCCGGGCGTAGAATCGAAGGCGGATATTCTAGCCGAGTCGCGGCTGTCGAATCGCGTTACTCGCGTCAGTTATGTACTTGGATCGGAAACCCAAGACGTGAGACGGCCCTTAGTCCCACGGTAGATGGGCATCCGATCGGTAAGTGTGGCGACATGCGCCAGCGCTATGGGAAAATCCAAGTTTCCCCCCATATATCACGCATGGCAGTCAAGAAACCGCAATCGGGCACGCAGGTTCTGACATTCCCGGACAGTCCGTACCGCCTTCATCAGACGTTTGCGCCAGCGGGCGATCAGCCCGAAGCCATCGAGAAGCTCACCGAAGGGGTGCGCGACGGACTCGCGTTCCAGACGCTGCTCGGCGTGACCGGGTCCGGCAAGACCTACACGATGGCGCATGTCATCGCGCGCCTGGGCTGTCCGGCGCTCATCATGGCGCCCAACAAGACGCTCGCCGCGCAGCTCTATTCCGAGATGCGCGAGTTCTTCCCCGAGAACGCGGTCGAGTATTTCGTCTCGTACTACGACTATTACCAGCCCGAAGCGTACGTGCCCTCGAAGGATCTCTACATCGAGAAGGATTCGAGCATCAACGAGCACATCGAGCAGATGCGCCTGTCGGCGACCAAGTCGCTGCTCGAGCGCCGGGACTCGATCATCGTCGCGACCGTGTCCTGCATCTACGGTATCGGCGATCCGGGCGAATACCACGGCATGATCCTGCACCTGCGCGAGCGCGAGAAGCTCGACGCAGCGCGACGCCATTCAGCGTCTGTGCGAGATGCAGTACCAGCGCAACGAACTGGAGTTCCGACGCGGCGTGTTCCGGGTGCGCGGAGACGTCCTCGACATCTTCCCGGCGGAGAACTCGGAGAACGCCGTGCGCGTGACACTGTTCGACGACGAGGTCGAAAGCATTCACGTCTTCGATCCGCTCACCGGCCACATCCTGCAGCGGGTGGGGCGCTACACGGTCTATCCGTCGAGCCATTACGTGACGCCGCGCTCGACCACGCTGCGGGCGATCGACGCGATCAAGGCGGAGCTTGCGGAGCGCATCGAGTGGTTTCAGAAGCACAACAAGCTCGTCGAATGCCAGCGCATCGAGCAGCGCACGCGGTTCGATCTCGAGATGCTGAACGAGATGGGCTTCTGCAAGGGCATCGAGAACTACTCGCGTCACCTCTCGGGGCGCGCACCCGGCGAGCCGCCGCCGACGTTGCTCGATTATCTGCCGCGCGACGCGCTGATGATCATCGACGAGAGCCACGTCACCATACCGCAGGTCGGCGGCATGTATCGCGGCGACCGTGCGCGCAAGGAAAACCTGGTCGACTACGGTTTTCGTCTGCCTTCGGCGCTCGACAATCGCCCGCTGCGCTTCGACGAGTTCGAGGGCATGATGCGGCGGACGGTCTTCGTCTCCGCGACGCCCGCCGAATACGAGCAGCAGCACCAGGCGCAGGTCGTGGAGCAGGTGGTGCGGCCCACCGGGCTGGTCGATCCGCATCGTCGAAGTGCGTCCCGCGTCGACGCAGGTCGACGACCTGCTTTCGGAAATCAACGAACGCATCGCGCGCCAGGAACGCGTGCTGGTTACGACGCTCACCAAGCGCATGGCCGAAGACCTGACGGACTATCTCGCCGAGCACGGCGTGAAGGTGCGCTACCTGCACTCGGACATCGACACGGTCGAGCGGGTCGAGATCATTCGCGACCTGCGGCTGGGCGAGTTCGACGTGCTGGTCGGCATCAACCTGCTGCGCGAGGGGCTGGATATTCCGGAGGTCTCGCTGGTTGCGATCCTCGATGCCGACAAGGAGGGCTTCCTGCGCTCCGAGCGTTCGCTGATCCAGACCGTGGGACGGGCCGCACGCCACTTGAACGGCACCGCGATCATGTACGCCGATGTCGATGACCGATTCGATGCGCCGCGCTATCGACGAGACCGAGCGGCGACGCGACCAAGCAGGTCGCCTATAACGAAGCGCGCGGCATTACGCCCAAGGGTGTTCAGAAGCGCATCAAGGACATCATCGACGGCGTGTACGATCACGAAAGCGCACGGCAGGAGCTGAAGGCCGCGCAGAATCAGGCGCGCTATCGACAGATGGGCGAGAAGGATCTCACGCGCGAACTGAAGCGGCTCGAGCGCGAGATGCTCGAAGCCGCGAAGAATCTCGAATTCGAGCGCGCCGCGCACCTGCGCGACGAGTTGAAGACGCTGAAGGAGCGGCTGTTCATCAAGGCCGCGTAACTTCCTTCTGCGAGACGCGACCGACGTCGTAGTCGCGCGCTCGGCCGCCGTCGCAAAGTTCGGGTTTTACGGCCGGTAACTTCCAACCTGAACGGAAGCTGCAGCCCGCAGGCCGTCGCTGGCTCGAGGTCCGGCTCAGGCACGTGCTCGCGATCGGCGCCTGCAGCGCCGTGTCCTGAAGCCGCATACGACACGACGTTCCATCGGCGGCACAGTCCCGCGCGGGCAGGCGCCGCCGTTCCGGCTCAAGAAGTCGTGCTCGGCGTGCTACGCGTGTCCGATTTCCGGCTGTGCGCTGCCGCCTTGGACTGAGTCGCGCTTGCGTGTTTCAACCTGGACCAGCGGCTCCTCCGAGAGCGGTACGAAGACGGGCCGCGTGCGACCCGCGCGCAGCCCCAGTATTTCTTCGAACTCCGGACGCGGCTGCACTTTCAGCGGGTCAGTTTCGACTTGCACCAGATCCGCCGGCCAGCTCACCTGAAGCGACGCGAGCACCGATTCGGGTGTGGCACCGTTTCGCGCGTGGGCTGTCGTTGCCGGCACAGGATCCTGCGACGGGCTGCTTCCGCAACCACGGGAGCAGCCGGCTCCTCGGCAGGCTTGGAGCGTTCCGGCTCGGGCATACGGCTCCGGCTCCGCGGTCCAGGAACTCGCCGGTTCCGCAAGCGGTGACGGGCACCACTGCGTTCATTGCGTTCCGGTTCGACCGGCGGCACGACAAGAGCGGAGTCCGCAGCTTCGACAAGCGGCTCGGCACCGGGCACCGGTCCGGCCTTGATTTCGGCAAGCTGCTCCGCACGTGTCTCGTGACGCTCGCCGCGCCGGCCGCGGCGGCGACGACCGCGGCCTTCGCCATGTTCTCTGGGCGGCTTCTGCGCTTCCTGTGCGGGTGCGGACGGCTGCGACTGGCGATCGGCCGATTCGGTCGGTTCACCCGTCAGGGGGAGGGGGACGACCTGTGGCGGCTGCTGCGCCTCGGCGCGCGCGTGCTGTTGTCGGCCGTGAGAACCACCGTCGCCTCTCGTGCGCTCGCCTCTGCGCTCGTCGCGCTGCTGCTCGCCACCCCGGCGGCGCGACGCATCACGCTCGCGGCGCTGTTCGCCCGCCTGTGCGGGCGCCTCGGCGCGTGCACGTGACTGGGCCGGCTGGCGTTCACGACGCGCGCCTTCACGCGTCGCCCCGCCTCGCGCTCTTCGGAGCGAAACCGCCCTGACTCGCGCCGCCACGCGGCGCTGGACGTGCCGCTGGAGCGCGCTCCGGCTCGGTCGGGGGTGGCAGAGGCTCGCCCGGCTTGCGGCGGAACCAGCCGAAGATCTTTCCGATAATCGAGTGGTCCTCCGCAGCCAGCCCGGGAACCGCGGATGTCTCGGCGGCGAGAAACGGGTGCCGGTTGCTGAGGTGTGATGCCGCGGACGACTGCCTGCGGACGAGGCACCGCGGGTTCCTGCGCATCCTCGGGCACGGTCTTTTCGTCGCTCGGCACTTCGACCATCTCGTAGCTCGGCGGCAGCGGCTCCGCATTGTTGAGGTCGTCGTGACGCAGGCGCGTCACGGAATAGTTCGGCGTCTCGAGATGCATGTTGGGAATCAGCGTGACGCTCACGCGATGACGCGCCTCGACGAGCTGCAGATCGACGCGCTTTTCGTTCAGGAGGAACGTCGCCACGTCCACCGGCACCTGCGCGTGCACCGCCGCCGTGTTGTCCTTCATCGCCTCTTCCTGGATGATGCGCAGGATGTGAAGGGCGGTGGACTCGGCGCCGCGGATGTGGCCGGTGCCGTGACAGCGCGGACAGGGACTGTGGCTCGTCTCGCCGAGCGACGGGCGCAGCCGCTGGCGCGACAGCTCCAGCAGGCCGAAGCGCGAGATCTTGCCCATCTGCACGCGTGCCCGGTCGTACTTGCAGCGCGTCGCGCAGGCGGTTCTCCACTTCGCGCTGGTTGCGGCTCGACTCCATGTCGATGAAGTCGATCACGATCAGGCCGCCCAGGTCGCGCAGCCGCAGCTGGCGCGCGATCTCGTCGGCCGCCTCCAGATTGGTGCGGAACGCGGTCTCTTCGATGTCGGCACCGCGGGTCGAGCGCGCCGAGTTCACGTCGATCGAGACGAGCGCCTCGGTGTGGTCGATGACGACCCCGCCGCCGGACGGCAGCGTCACCGTGCGCGAATAGGCCGACTCGATCTGGTGCTCGATCTGGAAGCGCGAGAAGAGCGGCACGTCGTCCTTGTAGAGCTTCACGCGGTTGACGTTGTCGGGCATGACGTGCCCCATGAACTGCTGCGCCTGCTCGTAGATCGCTTCGGTGTCGATCAGGATCTCGCCGATATCCTGATGGAAGTAGTCGCGGATCGCGCGTATGACGAGGCTCGATTCCTGGTAGATCAGGAACGCGCCGGTCTGCTGGTGTGCGCGCCTGCTCGATGGCGTGCCAGAGCTGCATCAGGTAGCTCAGGTCCCACTCGAGCTCTTCGCGTGTGCGCCCGATCGCGGCCGTGCGGCCGATCACGCTCATGCCCTGCGGAATCTCGAGCTGATCGATGATGTCGCGCAGCTCGTTGCGGTCTTCGCCTTCGACGCGGCGCGACACGCCGCCGCCGCGCGGGTTGTTCGGCATGAGGACGAGGTAGCGGCCTGCGAGGCTGATGAAGGTCGTGAGGGCCGCGCCCTTGTTGCCGCGCTCGTCCTTGTCGACCTGGACGATGATCTTCCTGGCCTTCGCGCAGCGCGTCCTGAATGCGTGCGCGGCCGACATCGGTGCCGGGCTTGAAATAAGAGCGGGCGACTTCCTTGAACGGCAGGAAGCCGTGGCGCTCGCTGCCGTAGTCGACGAACGCCGCTTCGAGACTGGGCTCGACGCGGGTGATGACGCCCTTGTAGATATTGCTCTTGCGTTGTTCCTTCGCGGAGGATTCGATGTCGAGGTCGATGAGCTTCTGACCATCGACGATGGCGACGCGCAGCTCTTCGGCCTGCGTCGCGTTGAACAGCATGCGTTTCATTTGTTGTTCTCCCGCGCTCAACGCACACGGGATCGATCTGCTACTCGCGGCTGCCTGACCGGGAGCAGGCGCTAGGAACTACCTGGTCGCTGATGACGGTACTGACAATATGTGACCGCGAAGTCAGGTTTTGTGCAGTGCCTTGATGGAATCGCGCGGATTGGCGCGTTTCCCTTATGTTCAAAGGTGCTGTGAGCGCGTGTATCGTCTACTATCGCTACTTCACCCGGTGAGCGATGTTAACCGGGAGTCCGGCGCGCCTGAAGGGCGACGCCTCGATCGCTGCATTCTTGTCGAGCGACTGACCGCGTCTGCCGCCGTTCTCGCGAGCACACCCCGTCCGATCGGCTCGATCGCGTCTGCCTGCTCAGCACGCCTGTATTCGACATCTAGTCGCTGAGCCAGTGCGTGCTCATGGTGCGGGGTGCAGCAGAATAGTATAGGTAAATGAAAGGGTTAAGTAAAGAATCGGCACGCTGGCACGAAGTCGGCGAGGAAGGCGACGCCCAGCGCGTCGACAATTATCTCATGCGACTGCTGAAAGGCGTCCCGAAAAGCCATATCTACCGCATCCTGCGCAGCGGCGAGGTGCGCGTGAACAGCGGCCGCGTGCGGCCCGAATACCGGCTGGCGCCAGGGGGACCGGCTGCGTCTGCCTCCCATCGGAGCGGACGCCGGTCGCTTCGCCGCCGAGCTCCGATCCGCGTCCCGGCACCGCGCCTGACCGGCGGATATTCTGCATGAAGACGACGCCCTGCTGGCGCATCGACAAGCCGGCAGGTAGGGCGGTTCACGGCGGCAGCGGAGTGAGCCTGGGCCTGATCGAGCAACTCCGGCGAGAGCGGCCCGAGGCGCGCTTCCTGGAGCTGGTCCATCGCCTCGACCGCGACACGTCCAGGCGTACTGCTGCTCGCGAAGAAGCGCTCGGCGCTCACCGCCCTGCATGCGCAGCTGCGCGAAGGACGGGCGCTCAAGAGGTATGACGCACTGGTGAAGGGCCGCTGGACCATGCTGAAACGCGTCATCAAGCTGCCTCTGCACAAGTACGTACTGACACTACGGGCGAACGCCGCGTGCGGGTGGACGAGGACGAGGGGCAGACGGCGCATACGATCGTGCGCCTGAAGCGAGGTTACGGTGAGCTCAGCCTGCGTCGACGCCGAGTTGAAGACCGGGCGCACACATCAGATCCGCGTTCATCTCGCGCACTTGGGACATCCCGATCGCAGGCGACGACAAATACGGCGATTTCGAACTCAACAAGACGCTGCGCGCCAGGGCCTCAGGCGCATGTTTCTGCACGCACACACGTTGAGCGTTATCCATCCGGTCTCGGGCGAGCGCATCACCTTCGAAGCGCCGCTGCCGGCCGACCTGACGGATTTCCTCGAGCGCCAGGAAGGCACATGAAACGGCGTTTCGATCTGCTCATTTTCGACTGGGACGGAACGCTCATGGATTCCGCCGCGTGCATCGCGAAGTCGCTTCAGTCCGCGTGTGAGGACCTCGGCTATCCGGTTCCGACCGACCGCGACGCGCGCTACGTCATCGGCCTCGGCCTGCACGACGCGATGGCGCATGTTCTGCCGCGATGTGTCCGCAAGCGAGTATCCGCGCATCGTGGAGCGTTATCGTCATCATTTCCTGAAGGGCGATGCCGCAAACCACGCTCTTCGCGGGCGTGCTCGACATGCTGCAGGAGCTGCGCGCGAAGGGTCATCTGCTCGCGGTTGCGACGGGGAAGAGCCGGCGCGGTCTCGACCGCGCACTCGAAGCGACAGGGCTCGCGACGCACTTCCACGCGACACGCTGCGCTGACGAAGGGCACACCAAGCCGGATCCGCGCATGCTGCATTGGCTGCTCGATCACGCTCGGCGTGGCACCGGATCGCGCGCTCATGGTCGGCGACACGACCCACGACATGGCGATGGCGCAGGCAGCCGGCGTCGAGCGCGTCGGCGTCGCGCATGGCGCGCACGAGATCGCGGATCTTGCTGAGGTATGAACCGCTTGCATGCGTTCGCGATTGCGCGGAGTTGCGCGCGTGGCTCGCCGAGAATGCGTGAGGCGTCGGCGCAGACGCGAAGCAGCGCTCCGTTATACTAGATCGTCGCGTGCGCGTAGCGGGTACGCTCGCGCGCATCATTCAGTGAATTCTTTCAGCAGGTGCAAAGCATGTCAGAAGCCGAACGCAATCTCGACGAACACTGGGAACGCAAGGCGCTCGAGAAGGTCGCGCTCGCCGCGATACAGGAGCAGCGCCGCGCGCGGCACTGGAGCATTTTTTTCAAGCTGCTGCTGTTCATCTATCTGTTCGCGCTGCTCTTCATCGCGCTCGGCTGGACCGGCAAGAAGGAAGCCGGCGAGCGGCAAGCACACCGCCATGGTCGAGCTGCGCGGCGTGATCGGACCGGAAAGCGCGGCGAGCGCGGACAATGTCGTCGACGGGCTTGCAGGACGCGTTCAAGGACAAGGGCACGCAGGGCGTCATCCTGCGCATCAACAGCCCCGGCGGCAGTCCGGTGCAGGCCGGACACATCAACGACGAAATCAAGCGACTGCGCGCGAAGTATCCGAACATCCCGCTCTACGCCGTGGTCGAGGACATCTGCGCTTCCGGCGGCTATTACGTCGCGGTCGCGGCCGATCAGATCTACGTCGACAAGGGCAGCATCATCGGTTCGATCGGCGTGCTGATGGACGGCTTCGGCTTCACCGGTCTCATGGACAAGCTCGGCATCGAGCCGCAGGCTGCTGACCGCAGGGGAGAACAAGGGTTTCCTGGACCCGTTCTCGCCGATCAACGAGCAGCAGCAGAAGTATGCCGCCACGATGCTCGACGAAATTCACAAGCAGTTCATCACTGTGGTGCGTGAGGGACGCGGTAAGCGCCTGAAGGAAACGCCGGACCTGTTCTCTGGATTGGTGTGGGTCGGAACGCGCAGCGTCGAGCTGGGTCTCGCCGACGAGCTCGGCAGCGTCGATTACGTGGCGCGTGAGGTCATCAAGGCCGAAGACATCATCGATTTCACGCCCCGCGAGAACATCGCCGAGCGCGTCGCGAGACGCTTCGGTGCGGCGATGGCCGAGGCTCTCGTGCGAGTCGCGACCGTGAATCCGATGTCCATCCGTTAGCGGCGCACGTGATGCGGACGACGGGCGCGTTCGCGGCTGCCTGCTGATGCCCGCGCGCCCCGTTCCCGCAACAGCAGAAACACCGTCGGGCGGCGATCGAGCCGAGGACGCTCTCGCGCCCACGCTGCGATGGTGTCCGTGCGGACATACTCTGTCGGCAACGTCAGATCCGAAGCGATACCGATCAGCGTATCGGGCCGACACGTCGCGAGGATCGCGTCGAGCAGAGCGTCATTGCGATACGGCGCTTCAATGAATACCTGTGTGGTCTGGCGTGCTTCGGATTCCGACTCGAGTTGCAGGATTCGCTTCGAGCGCTCGGACGGGGGCACCGGCAGGTAACCATGGAATGCGAAGCGCTGGCCATTGAGCCCGCTTGCCATGAGCGCGAGAAGGAGAGCGGATGGGCCCACCAGCGGTTTCACGCGGATTCCATACTCGTGAGCAAGTCGTACCAGGGCGGCACCGGGATCGGCAACGGCGGGACAGCCGGCCTCGGAGAGCAGGGCGCAGTCCAGTCCGGCCAGCAGCGGCTCGAGCAGCACGGGCACTTCGGGTGCCTGTGTGTGTTCGTCCAACGTGCTGATGTGAGCGTCCCGAATCGACGCGGGGAAGCGCACCGCTTTGAGGAATGCGCGCGCGGAGCGGGGGTTCTCGACGATGAAGTGGCGCACGCGTGCGAGTACCTTCCAGCGTGCAGGCTGGAAGCACTGCGAGTGCGTTGTCGCCGCCCAGCGCAGTGGGTAACAGATAGAGCGTTCCGGCCGGCACGACGAGCTTACGGCACCTCGATGCCGGCGTTGCGCAGCATCGTGGTCAGGGCGATCAGCGGCAGTCCGACGAGCGCGGTGGGATCGGTGCTTTCGACGCGCTCGACGAGCGTGATACCCAGCGCTTCGATCTTGGCGCTCCCGGCGCAGTCGTATGCCGGCTCCTTCTCGAGGTAACGTGCCGCCTGTGCTCTGGAATAGCGGCGAAACCAGACACGGGTCGGCACTTCATCGATCTGGCAGGCTCCTGTCCGTGCGTCCAGAAGCGACACAGCCGTGTGGAAGGTTACGAGATGTCCGGCCATCGCCGTAAGCTGATCAAGCGCCGCCTGGCGGTGCCCCGGCTTTCCAATCGCCTGCTGCCCGAGCACGGCCACCTGGTCTGAACCGATCACGACGTGCTCGGGATGAATGGCCGCTACCGCGCGCGCTTTCGTTTCAGCCAATCTCAGCGCAGTCGCGCGCGGAAGCTCCTCCGGCAACGGCGTCTCGTCGATGCCGGGTGCGCAAATGGTGAAGGGCACCTTGAGGCGCATGAGAAGCTCACGTCGATAGGCGGAGGAAGAGGCGAGAACAAGCATGGACCGAGGCGTAGAGGTGTGCTAAGTGCCTGCGTAACTTGGACTTTTCGGTTAGTGCGCTTTGACACCGCTGCCTGGAAATACTATCATTTGGGGCTTATGTCCGCAGCGGGTGTCATCGACAGTCTGGAATTCGCCCGTTCGGAGCAGGAAGTAGCCGGCGAGCTGCCAATCGCGAGCCTCGAGCGACTGGCGGACGTGCTGGTTCAGAATGAGGGGAGCTTGCATTACACGTTGCGCGGTGATCGCGACGAGCGTAATCGTCCCCGGCTTCACCTGAGCGTTGACGGCGCGCTGGAATTGCAGTGTCAGCGCTGCCTGGAGCACCTGCATCACCCGGTCGAGCTCAGAAGCACGCTCCTGTTGATAGTCCCGGGCGAGCAGACCGACGAGATGGATGACCCGGAAGCGCCCGACGCGATTGAGGCGAACGCCGAACTGGATGTGGTGGGACTGATCGAAGACGAGTTGCTGCTCTCGCTGCCGCTGTCGCCGCGGCATGCCGAGGGTGTTTGCCTGAGCAGCACTCGTCTGCAGGCGCACGGCAGCGAATCGCCCTCTGCTTTTTCACAGCTCGCGGCGCTCAGGCGCGCGAGCGACAAACCTTAAAGGAGTTGCAGCAGTTATGGCTGTCCAGCAGAACAAGAAGTCACCGTCCAAACGCGGCATGCACCGCTCTCACGATCACCTGCACAAGCCCACTCTGGCGGTCGAGCCGACGACGGGCGAGGTACACTTGCGCCATCACATCAGTCCGACCGGCTATTATCGAGGCAAGAAGGTCGGCAAAGCCAAAGACGACGAATAAGATTGTCCTGAAGTAACGGCCGGCAGCAAGACGCTCCGGCCATCGCTCAGGCGGAGGAATTCGGATGGGTGTAACGGTTGCCATCGATTGCATGGGCGGCGATCACGGCACGCACGTCACGGTGCCCGCCGTTCTGCGCTACCTGACGGACGACTCCGAATCGTGCTTCATTCTCGTCGGCCGACAGGCGGAGATCGAGAGCGAGCTCGCGCATGCCGGCGAGCGTCCTTCGCGCAGGCTGCGCATACAGCACGCGCCGGAAGTGGTGACGATGGACGAGCAGCCCGCTTCCGCGCTTCGAGGCAAGAAGAATTCCTCGATGCGCGTCGCCGTCGATCTGGTGAAGCAGTGTGAAGCGCAGGCCTGCGTCAGTGCCGGCAACACCGGGGCGCTGATGGCCATTTCGCGCTTCGTTCTGAAAACGCTGCCCGGCATCGACCGGCCGGCTATCGCGACGATCCTGCCCACCCTGAGAGGCCACACCTACGTCCTCGATCTCGGCGCCAACGTCGATTGCACGGCCGAGCATCTGCTCCAGTTCGGCATCATGGGCGCGGAGCTGGTGAGCTCCGTCGACCGGAAATCCCAGCCTACGGTCGGCCTCCTGAACGTCGGGGAGGAAGACATCAAGGGCAACGAAGTCGTCAAGCGCGCGGCCGAATTGCTGCGGGCGAGCGATCTGAATTTCTACGGCAACGTGGAAGGCGACGATATCTACAAAGGCACCACGGATGTGGTCGTGTGTGATGGATTTGTGGGCAACGTGGCCCTGAAAACATCGGAAGGACTGGCTCAGATGCTGGCGACCTATCTGCGCCAGGAGTTCACGCGCAACGCGCTCACCCGGATCGCGAGCATCGTCGCATCACCCGTGCTTCGCTCGTTCAAGCGGCGGGTGGATCACCGCCGCTACAATGGGGCGACGCTGATCGGACTGCGGGGCGTGGTGATCAAGAGCCATGGCTCTGCCGACGTGTTTGCTTTCGGCTTCGCTATCCAACGCGCGCTCGAGGAGGCGCGGACCGGGGTGCTCAGCCACATCGAGGAGCGCATGACACACATACAAAAAACAGCGGCATGATCTATTCGCGCGTCACCGGTACTGGCAGCTATCTCCCGCAAAAGGTACTCACGAATCGCGATCTCGAGACGCTCGTAGACACGTCCGACGAATGGATCTACACCCGCACCGGTATACGGCAGCGACATATCGCGGCCGATCATGAAAAGGCAAGCGATCTCGCGCTGACGGCGAGCCGGCGCGCGATGGAGAGCGCATCCGTCGGGCCGCAGGACATCGATCTCATCATCGTAGCGACGACCACGGGCGACATGGTGTTTCCGAGCACCGCGTGCATCTTGCAGGCAAAGCTCGGCATCGAGAAATGCGCGGCTTTCGACATGCAGGCCGTATGCAGCGGATTTGTATACGGACTCAGCGCGGCCGACCACTTCATGAAGTCGGGGCAGTATCGCAATGCCCTCGTGGTGGGCACCGAGGTGTATTCGCGTATCCTCGACTGGAAGGACCGGGCGACGTGCGTGCTGTTCGGCGATGGCGCAGGCGCTGTCATCCTGGCACGCACTGAAGAACCCGGCGTACTGGCCTCGCGCCTGCACGCCGATGGCCGTTACGCCCACATCCTTTCCGTCCCAGGTTCAGTTGATCGCGGCGCGATTTGCGGTCGGCCTCTGCTGCAGATGGAAGGCAACACGGTGTTCAAGCTCGCGGTGAAGGTGCTGGGCGAAGTCGCGGACGAGACGCTCGCGCTGGCCGGGATTTCGCGATCGGAGCTCGATTGGCTGATCCCGCATCAGGCCAACATCCGTATCATCCAGGCGACCGCAAAGAAACTCGGGATGAGCATGGAACACGTCGTAACGACAGTCGAGCGACATGCCAACACGTCCGCCGCCTCGATCCCGCTTGCATTGGACGAAGCCGTGCGCGATGGCCGCATCCGCCGCGGCCAGCACGTGATGCTCGAAGGCGTCGGCGGCGGCTTTACCTGGGGCGCGGTGCTCCTGCGCTGGTAGATGAAAAAATTCGCTTTCGTATTTCCCGGTCAGGGTTCTCAGGCCGTGGGCATGATGGGCGCGTTCAGCGAGACGTCAGCCGTGCGCGACGTCTTCCGCGAAGCATCGGATGCGCTTGGGCAGGATGTATGGGCGCTGGTGGCTGACGGCCCGGCCGAGGCGCTCAACTCGACGGTCAATACGCAGCCCGTCATGCTGACGGCGGGCTATGCGGCATATCGAGCCTGGCTCGATGCCGGCGGAGCGCCGCCCTTACTCATGGCAGGTCACAGTCTGGGCGAGTACACGGCGCTCGTCGCCGCCGGAGCGCTCGCTTTTTCGGACGCCGTCAAGGTCGTGCGATTTCGCGCGCAGGCCATGCAGGACGCCGTGCCTGTCGGAACGGGTGCAATGGCTGCCGTCATGGGCATTCCCGACGAGGCCGTGCGCGAGGTATGTCGCGAGGCCGCGCAGGGCGAAGTGGTGGAAGCGGTTAACTTCAACGCGCCGAGCCAGGTCGTTATCGCCGGACACAAGAGCGCCGTCGAGCGTGCCGCGGCGCTGGCGAAAAGCGCGGGCGCAAGGCGCGCCCTCATGCTGCCGGTCAGTGCACCTTTTCATTCCTCGCTGCTGCGGCCCGCGGCCGAAAAGCTCGCGGGCTATCTCGAAGCGGTGCAGGTCACGCCACCGAAGGTCCCGGTGATCAACAACGTCGATGTCTCCATCGTGGCCGATCCTGCCGCGATCAAGGCAGCACTCGCGCGCCAGGCGGCGAGCCCGGTTCGGTGGGTCGAAGTGATTCAGCACATGTCCAGCGCAGGCGTAACCGATATCGCTGAATGCGGACCAGGCAAAGTGCTGGCGGGGTTCACGCGCCGGATTGATGCCGCGCTCACGTCTCACACGATCGCGGAACCGGACTCGCTCTCCGCGGCGCTGGAGGCGTTGAAGTGAGTGGTGTCGAAGGGAAGGTCGCGCTGGTGACCGGCGCCTCGCGCGGCATCGGCCGCGGCATCGCGCTCGCGCTCGCGCGTGCCGGCGCGAATGTGATCGGAACATCGACCAGCCAGGCTGGAGCCGATGCGGTTAGCGCCGCACTTGCCGAGAATGGGCGCGCCGGCTCCGGTGTCGTCCTCGACGTGACCGCCGCGGACCAGATCGAACCGATGCTGACGGAGATTCAGAAGGCGCACGGCGATATTTCGATCCTGGTGAACAACGCAGGCATCACACGCGACAATCTGCTCATGCGCATGAAAGAGGACGAGTGGGACGACATCATGTCCACCAACCTCAAATCCGTCTATCGCCTGTCGAAAGGGGTGTTGCGTGGGATGATGAAGGCGCGACGCGGCCGGATCATCAACATCACATCGGTGATTGGCGCGATGGGCAATGCGGGTCAGACCAACTATGCTGCCGCGAAGGCGGGTGTGGGCGGATTTACCAGAGCGCTCGCGCGCGAAGTCGGCAGCCGGAACATCACCGTAAACTGTGTGGCGCCGGGCTTTATCGACACCGACATGACACGCGCTCTGAGCGAAACACAGCGAAGCGGGTTGCTGCAGCAGATTCCACTCGGGCGCTTAGGTGCGGTAGAAGACATTGCAGACGCTGTGCTGTTTCTTGCGTCCGACGCTGCTTCGTACATCACCGGCTGCACGCTGCACGTTAACGGCGGCATGCACATGGAATGAGCTATGTGCCTTGTTTTTAAATCATTTTTTGAACAGGGATTGTGGTAAAATCCTCGCCTGCTTTGAACCAGCATCCCGCTTCGTCAGGGATTGCCGCGCACTCATCGATCACATGCAACCGGAAAGGGGATTCTTAATGGAGAACATCGAGCAACGAGTCAAGAAAATTGTTGCCGAACAACTGGGCGTGAACGAAGGCGACGTGAAGAATGCTTCGTCCTTCGTGAATGACCTCGGCGCCGACTCGCTCGACACGGTGGAGCTCGTAATGGCGCTCGAAGAAGAATTCGAGACCGAGATTCCCGACGAGGAAGCCGAAAAGATCACGACTGTCCAGCAGGCTATCGATTACATCAACTCCCACGGTAAATCGTGACATCGCCGAATCGGGGCAAATTTGGCAAGACGCAGAGTAGTCATCACAGGTCTGGGCATCGTCGCGCCGGTCGGCGTTGGAGTGTCTGAAGCCTGGTCCAACATCCTTGCCGGGAAATCCGGCATCACCCGCATCACTCGCTTCGATCCCACACCGTTCTCTTCACAGATCGCCGGTGAGGTGAAGGGCTTCGAGGTGAGCAAGTACCTCGCGGCAAAGGAGGCGCGACGGTTCGACACGTTCATTCATTACGGCCTCGCAGCATCGATGGAGGCAATTCGCGATGCCGGCCTCGATCTCGAGCGCCTGAATCGCGAGCGCATCGGTGCCTGCATCGGTTCGGGCATCGGCGGCCTGCCGCTCATCGAAGAAACTCGTGACGCAGTCCTTGCGGGCGGCCCGCGCAAGATCTCGCCCTTCTTCGTGCCCGGTTCAATCATCAACATGATCGCGGGGCAGCTTTCGATCATGTATGGCCTCCAGGGGCCGAACCTCGCGATCGTCACCGCCTGCACGACTGCCAACCACTGTATCGGTGAAGCCGGACGCCTCATCGAGTACGGCGATGCAGATGTGATGGTGGCGGGTGGAGCGGAGGCGACAATTTCGCCGCTGGGCCTGGGCGGTTTCTGTGCGGCGCGGGCGTTATCCGGCCGCAACGATGATCCGGAAGGCGCCAGTCGGCCGTGGGACCAGGATCGCGACGGCTTCGTGCTGGGTGAGGGTTCCGGGATTCTGGTGCTGGAAGAATACGAGCACGCCAAGGCGCGCGGCGCAAAGATCTACTGCGAGCTCGCGGGCTACGGCATGAGCGCAGATGCGCATCACATTACGGCGCCCTGCGAGGATGGTGCTGGCGCGGTGCGCTGCATGTCCAACGCACTGCGCAATGCGGGGCTTCCCACCGATGCCATCGATTACATCAACGCGCACGGCACGTCGACGCCGCTCGGAGATGTCGCCGAGACGGTGGCGGTCAAACGCTGCTTCGGAGATCATGCCGGCAAGCTCGCGGTCAGCTCGACCAAGTCGATGACCGGACATCTGCTCGGAGCGGCCGGGGGAATCGAGGCCGTCTTCTCCGCGCTGGCACTGCGCGACCAGGTAGCACCGCCCACGATAAATCTGACGAATCGCGACCCCGAATGCGATCTCGATTACGTCCCGAACAGCGCACGGGAGATGAAGATCGAAGCCGTGCTGTCGAACTCGTTCGGGTTCGGTGGGACGAACGCTACGCTGGTTTTCCGCAAGCACTGAGCCGCACGGTGCCTCTGCCGTGACGCGCCACGAGGTCGACGTGTCCGCGGTCCCGCTCATTCTCGTGAATGGCATCGAGTCGCAGTCGGTTCCGGCCACGGATCGGGGTCTTGCCTACGGTGACGGTGTGTTCAGGACGCTGCTGCTGCGCGACGGCGCGCCCCAGCAGTGGGAGCGCCAGTATCGTAAGCTCGCTCACGATTGCGCGGTGTTGAACCTCGATGTTCCCGGTGAGGCGCTTCTGGCAACCGAGCTTCAGCGCCTCGGCGAGCGGGCTCCGCGTCTCGTCGCGAAAATCATCGTGACCCGGGGGGCGAGCCCACGCGGCTATCGTTATGACCCCGGACGTCCACCCAATCGCATACTGCTGGCGTCGCCGGTACCCGAGCCAGAAACACATGCTGTTGCCGGCGTGCGGACGCGCCGCTGCAAGCTGCACCTCTCGCATCAGCCGGCTTTCGCGGGTATCAAGCACCTCAACCGGCTCGAAAACGTGCTGGCGCGCTCGGAATGGGAGGACGAGCAGATCAGCGAGGGCATCCTGTGTGACGTGGCAGGCTGGGTCATCGGTGGCACGATGACGAATCTTTTCGCAGTGCGCGAGGGCGAGCTCGTCACACCTGATCTCGGGAAATGCGGCGTCGCCGGCGTTACGCGCGAGCGCGTGCTCGAAGCGGCGCGGCAGCACGGCGTCAGGTGTCACGTAGTAAGACTCGCCTGGAGCGAGCTGATGGCGGCCGATGAGCTCTTCCTCGTGAACAGCGTGGCGGGCGCGTGGCCCGTACGTCAGGTCGATGAGCGTACCTGGCCGGTGGGTCCCGTCACACGAACAGCACAAGCGTGGCTGGAAACCTGAGGCATGCGGAGCTGGAGCAGGAAAACGAGGATTGCAGTTTTCGTCGCCGCAGGTGTGCTTGCTGTGATTGCGGGCGCCTGTCTCTGGTACCCCTTTCACACCTTGCCGCTGAAGAGCTCTCCCATGCAGTTCGGCATCAGTGCAGGAAGCAGCCTGCGTAGCGCTGCTCAGCAGATGGTTCAGGCGGGGGTGCTTTCCTCGGCCGTGCCGTTCGAGGTGCTCGCCCGGCTCTTTGGCGACCCCAAGAATATCAAGGCAGGCAACTACGAAATCGAGAGCGGCATCACGCCGTTCGAGCTCATGAGGAAACTGACGCGCGGCAATTACACTGCGCTTGCGATTACGTTGGTGGAAGGCTGGAATTTCCGCCAGATCCGTAAAGGTCTCGACGACCATCCCGCCCTGAAGCACGACACCACCGCGCTGAGCGACAGCGAGATACTCGAGAAACTCGGCATTCCCCAGCGCTCCCCGGAAGGCCTGTTTTTCCCGGATACGTTCCACTTCAGCGTTGGTGTGAGTGACATCAACATCCTGCGTCGCTCTTACGAGCTCATGTCGAAGCAGCTGGCGGCGCAATGGAGCGAGCGAGATCCACGCGTGCCGCTCGGCAGCCCGTACGAGGCGTTGATTCTCGCGTCGATCATCGAGAAGGAGACGGGGAGGGCGGTCGAGCGGTCGACGATTTCTGCCGTGTTCCAGAATCGCCTGAGGCTCGGAATGAAGCTCCAGACTGATCCAACGGTCATTTACGGCCTGGGAGAAACATTCGACGGCAACCTTCGCAAGCAGGATCTCATGACCGACGGGCCCTACAACACCTATACGCGCACGGGCATGCCACCAACGCCCATCGCGATGCCGAGTCTCGGGTCGCTGTACGCCGCGCTCCACCCAGCAGCAACCGACGCGTTGTATTTCGTCGGAAAGGGGGACGGCAGCTCGCATTTCTCGAACACATTCGAGGAGCATGACCGCGCGGTGACGAAGTATCAGCGCTCCGGCAAGCGATGAAACGCGGGAAGTTCATCACTCTGGAGGGGCTCGACGGTGCCGGAAAGACGACGCATCTCGCATGGCTCGCGGCACTTCTCGAGACCTGCGGCGTGTCGGTTCGCGTGACGCGTGAACCCGGCGGGACGGCCCTCGGGGAGCGTCTGCGCGAGTTGCTCCTGGCCCGCGATCAGCATCTCGATGCGTACACGGAAACCCTGCTCGTATTCGCCGCGCGCCGGGAGCACATCGACAAGATCATCGATCCCGCGCTTGCCGGCGGCACGTGGATCGTTTGCGACCGTTTCACGGACGCGACGTTTGCGTATCAATCGGGCGGCAGCGGCGTCGACTGGGCCAAGGTGGAACTGCTGGAGCACTGGGTGCAAGGTGCGCTTCAACCCGACTTGACGCTGTACTTCGACATAGCACCCGCTCTCGGACGGGCGCGCACGAGCGCGATCAAGGCCACGGCTGACCGCTTCGAACAGGAGGACCCGAGCTTTCACGGGCGCGTAAGAGAAGGCTACCTCCGGCGAGCGCGCGAACATCCACACCGGATTTGCGTGATCGATGCCAGTCGCAGCCTGGATGAAGTGCATGCGGAGATCGAACGTGCGGTGACTGCATCCTTCGGAGTGAGCGCCGGATGCAAGCGCTGAGCTGGCACGCGCAGGAATTCCAGCGGCTCGCCGCGACGAAGTCGCGTCTCGCGCATGCCGTGCTGCTGAAGGGACGACGGGGCATCGGCAAGTTCGTGTTCGCCCGTGCGCTTGCGCAGGCGCTTCTGTGCGAAGCACCGGATGCGGAGAATCGTGCATGCGATGCATGCGCTGCGTGCGCGTGGTTCGGCGAGGGTAACCATCCCGACTACCGTCAGGTAGAACCGGCGAGTCTTGCCGAACCCGAATCGGAGGAGGCGGAGAAGAAGACGGCGATTTCGGTCGCCCAGATCCGCGCCCTCGCGGACTTCATCAACGTCTCGAGCCATCGTGGCGGAGCCAAGGTCGTGGTCGTGCATCCGGCGGAAGCCCTGAACCTGAATGCGGCTAACGCGCTTCTGAAAAGTCTCGAGGAGCCGCCCCCGCGCACCCATTTCGTTCTCGTGACGCACAGGCCGCATCAACTGCTGCCGACCATTCGCAGCCGCTGCCAGCAGATCGCGCTGCCCGTGCCCGGCAGAAGCGTGGCTGCCGCATGGCTCGCGCAGCACGACGTTGCGGAGCCGGAGCTTGCGCTCGCGTACACGGGAGAGGCGCCGCTGCTCGCGCTCGAGTTCATGGATAACGCGTACTGGGCCGCCCGGCGCGCGTTTATGCGGCAGCTTGCGAGTGACGATTTCGACCCGTTTGCAGCGGCCGATGCGGTACACGATTGCGCTCCGGTTCACGTCATCGAGTGGCTGCAGAAGTGGTCGTACGACCTCGTGCACTACCGCAGCCTGCAGCGTGTCAGGTATAACGTCGATCACGTGGAAGCAATTTCACGGGCCGCAGGCCGTATCGACACACTCGCCGGTTCGCGCTTCCATCGCGAGATGGTGAAGCTACAGCCGTTCGTTCATCACCCGCTCAACGCGCGTCTGCTGTTCGAAGACGTGCTGCTGAGTTATCGGGATCTACTGCAGCCGCACGCTGTCGCACCTGCATGAGCCTCGTCGATTCGCACTGCCATCTGGATTTTCCCGAGCTTGCGGGCGATCTTCCCGCCATTCTGGAACACATGCGCGCACAGGACGTGTCGCATGCGCTCTGCGTGTGCGTGACGGTCGAGGATTTTCCGCAGGTCAAGGCGCTTGCTGACGCGCACCCGAATCTCTTCGCATCCGTCGGGACACACCCGGACTACGAGCATCATGTCGTCACCCGGGACGCGCTCGTCGCGCATGCGTCCGATCCCAGGGTAGTTGCCATCGGCGAGACCGGTCTCGACTACTATCGCCTGCAAGGCGACCTCGAGTGGCAGCGGGAGCGCTTCCGTACGCACATCCGGGCTGCGCGTGAAGCGCGTAAGCCGCTCATCATTCACACGCGCTCAGCCGCGGCCGACACGATCCGCATCATGCAGGAGGAGCATGCCGATGAGGTCGGCGGCGTAATGCACTGCTTCACGGAAACGTGGGAAACGGCCGCTGCGGCGCTGGCGCTCGGGTTTCATGTGTCGTTCTCCGGCATCGTGACGTTCAAGAACGCCGCTGCGTTGCGCGACGTTGCTCGTCGCGTTCCGCTCGAGCGGCTGCTGGTGGAGACCGACTCGCCTTATCTCGCCCCCGTACCGCATCGGGGTAAAACCAATCGGCCCGGCTGGGTTCGACAGGTCGCGGAGGAGGTAGCGAAATTACGCGGCGCGACGCTCGATGAAATCGCGAGCGCGACCACTGCGAATTTTTTCCGGCTGTTCAGAGCGTAAGCAGTCCGTGTCCGCCGTTCTCAGACATCTCATGCTCGCCATCGCACTGCTGTTTCAGATAGGTGCGTTTGCGGGCACGTACGAAGACCTGCTACACGCGATCGAGCTCGACGACCAACGCACCATTTCCGAGCTTCTCAAACGCGGCGCAGATCCGAACACCGTCGATGCCCGCGGCGATTCGCTGCTGATGCTGGCAGCGCGTTCCGGCAAGCCGGCGGTGGTGAAGGCCATTCTGGCGTTTCGACCCAACGTCAATGCGCAGAACAGCCTCGGGGAGACCGCGCTGATGCTCGCCGCGCTCAATGGGCGTAGCGACATCGTCGGCCTGCTGCTGGCGGCTGGCGCGGCCGTAAACCAAAGCGGATGGACGCCGCTCATGTATGCGGCGGTCAACAACCATTCCGACGTTGCGCGCCAGCTCCTGGGGCGCGGGGCGCTCGTGAATGCAACCGCCCAGAACGGAACGTCAGCGCTCATGATGGCCGCGCGCGAGGGTCATCTTCAAATGGTGCTGTTGCTGCTCGAGCATGGGGCGGATGTGAATTACACGAGTGCCTTCGGGTACAACGCCCTGCGCGTCGCGAAGGAGCGCGGGCGAAACGAAGTCGCGGACGTTCTGATCCGCGCAGGTGCGATTCCCTGGTAGCTACACGGAAGTGCGGTTCCCATTGCAATGGTGGGCGGCCTCTCTCATCACAGGCTATGTTATGGTCGCATAAGATGTATTATGTTAAATTATCTTCTGCCGTGCCAACAGAGGCGCTCTCGCATTGCGAACGCTGCTGCGCAGAATCCCCGCTCAGCGCCGGCGCCTAGCGTCAGCCACCCCTCATGATCCGTCGGGTGCCCTCCGGAAGTGCTCGGGCTTTTTTCGCAAAGTAATGAATGCGCGCATTGCGTTCGAGCGAGGATTACTCTTAGTATCCAGCGCAACGACTGTTATGGGCGCTCTACGGATGCGAGTGAGCTCCGCGCGCCCCATGTGGATGGACCAGGCCAGGGGAACGTTTGTGCCGCACAAAGCGGCGGCTTCGACTTGGAGCGGACAAACGCGCGAACGTGATACTGCCCGCAAGCGAGCCTTGTGCGTGCTGCCGCGACGGTTGCGCGTCAATCCCCTCAAGTCACTGCTGTCGGCCTACGAACTGAGCGTGGCGGACACCCGCACGCGTACGCTGCGCATGACGCGGCAGGAGGCGCACGACCTCATCGTCATATACGCGCCGCTCGGTTGGGCCGATGCCGCAGCCGTATGTGCGTCCCTTCAGCAGGTCGATCCTCATACCCCACTCATCGTGTATTCGACGCTGCCCTCGTCGCTCGAGCGGATGGAAATCAAGTCGATCGGCGCAGCGTACGTGCGCCGTGCGGACGATGTGCACAACCTGGCTGCGACTGCGGGCCAGCTCGTCATGCTGGCGGAGCTGCGCAGCATGGAGGCGCTCGCGGTCGGGGCCCATGCTCTCGAAGACGACCTCGTGCGCAAACTGACGAGGGCGCACGATGCGGGCGGTGTGCTGCCGGGCTGCGCCCAGCGCCTGAAACAGCATGCGCGCCGCCTTTTCGCCACCGCCGGCGGCAGCCGCGCGAACTTCGAGCGGCTGTGGCCCTCGCTCTACGAAACAGCGCTCACGCGGGTCAGGGAAGCCGCCGCCCTCAAACCCGCTCGATGACCGCGGCAAGCCCTTGGCCGCCGCCGATGCACAGGCTCACCAGCCCGTAACGTCCGCCGCTGCGCTGAAGCTGGCGGGCCGCAGTCAATAAAAGGCGCGCGCCGGACGCGCCAAGCGGATGTCCCAGTGCGATCGCCCCGCCGTTCGGATTCACCCGGCTGTCCTCGCCGGCGACGCCCAGCCCCTTCAGACACGAAAGCACCTGCGCGGCGAAGGCCTCATTGATTTCGATGACGTCGAGGTCGGACACCTCCAGCCCGGCGCGCCCGAGTGCTTTTCGGGAGGCGGGAACGGGTCCGATGCCCATGATCTGCGGCGGCACGCCGGCGGCGCCGCTGGCGACGATGCGCGCGATCGGCTTCACGCCTGCCTTCTCGCCCGCGGCCTTGGAGCCGATGAACATGGCGACCGCGCCGTCGTTGACGCCTGAGGCGTTTCCAGCCGTCGTCACGCCGCCGTCGTACAGGGTCTTCATCTTCGCCAGCGCCTCGAAGCTCGTATCGGGGCGCGGATGCTCGTCATCCGCCACGGGAGGCACGGGACCCTTTCGCGTCGCCGGCATCTCGACAGGCGAGATTTCGCCCGCGAAGAAACCTTCACCCTTGGCAACCGCGTAGCGCTGCTGCGAGCGCGCTGCAAATTTGTCCGCAGCGTCGCGCGTGATGCCGTATTCGCGTGCGAGATTGTCGGCGGTCTGCGGCATCTGATCGTCACCGAAGCGCTTCACGAGCCTGGGATTGGAAAAGCGGGGGCCGATCGTGCTGTCGAACATCTTCACGTCGCGGCCGAACGCCGATTCCGGCTTGTTGATAACGAGCGGTGCGCGGCTCATGCTCTCGACGCCGCCGACCAGAAACACTTCACCCTCACCGGCCGTGATCGCGTGCGCCGCATGGATTGCCGCATCCAGTCCGCTCGCGCAGTTTCGCTGCATCACCGTGCCGGACGTCTCGATCGGCAGCCCGGCCACGAGGCTCGCATGGCGCGCAACGCAGCGGCTGTCTTCTCCGCCCTGGTTGGCGCAGCCGACGACTACGTCCTCGATCTGCTCCGGTTTGAAGACGGACTTCTGAAGCAGGTTTCTGATCACGTCTCCCAGCAGATCATCCGGTCGCACCTTGGCGAGCGTGCCTGCATAGCGGCCGAATGGAGTGCGCAGACCTTCGTAGATATAGGCGTCGAGCATGTCGGTTCCTTCCGGGTTGGTCCTCGCCAAAGGGCGAGAGCAGAATTTCAGGGTTCGGGCGTCAGCAGCGACACGCCGAGTTTGGCACGCCGCGCAAGCCAGATATTCGGGCGATAGCGCGGATCGCCGTAGATTCGATACATCGACGAGAGTACCTTGTGCACCCGTTGCGGACCGAGCACGTCGCCGAACCTGAACGGACCATTCGGGTAGTTGAGGCCGAGCGTGACGGCCTTGTCGATGTCTGCGGGCTCTGCTGTCCGGCTCTGCGCGATCGAGCAGCCGATGTTGACGATCATCGCAACGATGCGCTGTGCGATCAGGCCCGGGCTGTCGCGGCACACCGTCACCGGCACGCCGTCGGACGCGAGCAGGCCATGGGCGGCTTCCCGGAAAGCGGGCTCGGTAATCGGGGTGCACATCATCGTGCGCCGTTTGACCATCGGAAAGAGCGTGTCCACAGCCACCGTTCGTCTGGCATCGAGCCCCTGATCGGTTGCACAGGTCGTCGCGTCGTCGCCGACGGGCGTTACGAGTACGAGGGCCCTCGCCGTGGGTGTCGCACCCGTCTCGAGCGAGGCGCCAAGCTTGCTCAAGAGCGCGGTCAAGGCGGCATGCCCCTGCTCGTCCGCGCGGCTCACCCACACGCTCGCCGGCAATGAGGAAGGCGCCGACGGTTCCGCGGGTGCGAGCGCCTTCATCTCGGCGTCGTAATCGTAGAAGCCCTTTTTCGTCTTCCGCCCGAGCATGCCCGCCTCGTAGCGGGCGCGCATGATGAGATTGGGACGGTAGCGGGGCTCCTGGAAAAACTGATTGTAGATGAGCTCCGAGGCGGGCTGCGTCACGTCGAGGCCAGTGAGCTCCATCAGCTCGAAAGGGCCCATCCGGAATCCGCCGACGTCGCGCATAACGCGGTCGACATCCGCAAAGGTCGCTATCCCCTCCGAAACGAGATGCGCTGCCTCGAGCGTAAAGCCGCGGCCAACCTGGTTCACCAGGAAGCCAGGCGCGTCGGTGAGGCGCACCGGTTCACGAGTCATACGCTTGCCGACGATCATCAGCGCGTCGCTGACCCATTTCTCGGTCTGCAGCCCTTCGATCACCTCGACGAGCTTCATGAGCGGTACGGGATTGAAGAAATGGAATCCCGCGAAACGCTGCGGCGTCTTGAGCTTCGCTGCGATCGTAGTGACCGACAAGGAAGACGTATTCGTCGCAAGGATGCATTCGGGCCCGACGATCGTTTCGAGCTGAGCGAAAAGCTCGCGCTTCGCATCGAGATTTTCGACGATCGCTTCGATCACGACGTGGCATCGTTTGAACGCGTCGAGTCCATCGGCGATCTGGATACGACTCGAGGCTGCATCCGCTTCCTCGCGCGTGGTGCTGCCCTTCTCTGCCGCTCGTGCGAGCATCTTCGCGACGAAGTCACGCGCTTCCTGCGCCGCGCCCGGACGTGCGTCCGTCATGAGGACGTTTATTCCCCCGGCCGCCGCGACCTGCACGATGCCGCGTCCCATCGCGCCGGTACCTATTACGCCGACTATGAGGTCGGACCTGTTCGCATCGAGTGTCATTGACTGTGATGAAATCAGCGCGGCGTCAGCGCAGGGCTGCGTAGCTCCGCAAGAACGATTGGTAACCGTTGATCGGGCGCGTGAGTGTCGCGCTCGCGAACCCCGACGGAACCGCTCCTGCCGGTCCGTCGGCTGTGGGATGATACTCTAATCCTCAGGAGCGGAGCCTGAGCGTGGCGCTCGGCGTCGCTTCACCACTCCGCGAAGAGCGTGCCGTCGGAGGCCTTCCCCGGCGCACCGCTGTGCACGTCGTATACCCCGCCCTTCTCCGATTCCTTGGGCGGGACCGCGACCCACGTCGTGCTGCTCCCCGTGATCGGGTCGAGCGGCACTTTCCGCAGGTACTTGGCCGAGGCCAGGTCTTCGAGCTTTTCGGGGTACTTGCCCTTGTCGCCGTAGTACTTCTGCACCGCATCGCGCATGATGACGAGGTTTTCCTTGAGCACCGTTTCCTTCGAACGTTCCACGCTCGCGAAATACCGCGGCACAGCGATGGTCAGGAGCGTGCCGACGATGGCGATGACGACCATCAACTCGACGAGCGTAAACCCAGATGGGCTGCCCAAACGAAGTACTGGCCCGGAACAACGGAGTCGCATCGCACCGGGCTGCCGTGGTGGAGCGGCTACTCTCGACAAAGAAGCCATAGCGGATCGCGTCAAGGCAGCGCTACCGAGGTGCGTCCGGCGCCCGGATCGGGGAGCCGTCGGCCGGCGCGGGAATGCTCGCCGGTGGCGGAGGTAGAACCCCGCGCGGAACGATACCCGAGGTGCCGGGTGCGGGGCGTGGTGGTGCATTGGGCACGGGTTGATCCGGCGCCGACTGAGTCGATTCGTAGCGCCGCGCGCCCAACGCCGTGCCGGTGCTCGAGCCTTCCGTGCCGGACGAGAATTCCATGGCTGTAGCACCCGGACGCGCAAGGTTCCGCACGATGCGCGGCGTGATCAGGAGGATCACTTCGGTCTTGACGCCGTCTTTGCGTTCGTTCGAAAACAGACGCCCGATGAGCGGAAGATCTCCGAGGCCGGGGACTCTTTGCGAGCTCCTGCGGTCTTCGTCACTGATGAGGCCGGCCAGGACCTGTGTCTCCCCGTCCCGAAGGCGCAGGTTGGTCGCCGCACTGCGGGTGCCGATCTGGTAGGTGAGCGTACCGCTCTTACTCGTTACCTCTCGGACAATACTGCTGACCTCGAGGCCCACACGCATCGCGACCTCCTCGTCCAGGCTCACGACTGGCTCGACCTCGAGCCGTAGCCCCACGTCCAGATAGCTGACGGACTCGGACACGCCCACGTTAGCAGTCGAGGTCGTGGTGATCACAGGCACGCGGTCGCCGATATGAACTCTCGCCTTCTCCTTGTTTTTCACGCGAATGCGCGGATTGGCCAGCAGGTTCGCGTCGCCCATTTCGCTGCGCAGATTGAGGATCACGGGCGAAATCAGGATATTGCCTGAAGTCAGGTGGCCCAGGGTTGCGAGCGTGAGCGGGTTCTGCGTTACTTGCGGCGTGGCGGCAACCACCGAGCCCGCATTGGTCGTGGTCGTTGTTGTCGTCGTCAGGTTCACCACCTGGAACTGGCTCGGGTACACGATTCCAAGCTCGGTCAGGCGGGAACGCTTGACCTCCCCTACTTCCAATTCCAGCACGACCTCGGGCTCCGCGAGGTCGTGATTGGAAACGAGTTTTTCAGCCAGGCGAACGTTGTCCGGCGTGTCGCGCATCACCAGAAAATTCAGCTTCTCGTCGATGTAGATGTCGCGGGTCTTGATGATGGTACGGATGAGATTCAGCGCCTGCTTCGCTTCGCTGTTCGCGAGGTAGAAGCTCTTGACGACCAGCTCCTGGTAGTCGCGCGCTTTTGCCGGGGTATTCGGATAAATGAGGACCGTGCTCTCGTTGACTACTTTCTTTTCGAGCTGATTGGTCAGGAGCAGCGTGTTGACCACGTCTTCGAGTGTCGTATTCTTGACGAAAATGCTCGCGCGCAAATCCGGCCGCACGTCGCGATCGAAAATAAAGTTCATATCCGCGATACGCGAAATGACTTCGAAAATGGACCGGATGTTCGCTTCGCGGAACTCGAGCGTGACCGGCTTCTTGAAGCTGGACTTGATCGTTGGCGTCGCGAGCCTCGCCCGAACCTGCTGTTCTTCCATCACGCGCTGCATGATCCTCGCTTCGCGGTTTGCCGGATTCTCCGTAAGTATCAGCCGAATCTTCGCCGCCGCTTCTTCGACGTTGCGCGCGTTCAGGGCAGCCTCCGCCTCCTTCAGCACCGCCCGGTGACGCCGATCCATGGCCACACGATCGATCCCGGCCTGGGCGCGCGAGTTCGTGGCGTCGAGCCCGAGTACACGACGATACAGTGCCTCCGCCGCATCGAAGTCGTTCGCCAAACGCGCCTCCTCCGCACGATTCAGCCATTGACTGATGACGCTGTCGCGCTGGCGATAGTAGTACGCGCGATACTCCTGGTTGTGCGGTTCTTCCTCCATCGCGCGCTGGAGGGTTGCAAGACCTTCCTCGAGCTTGCCTTCGGCGAGCAGTTGCTGACCGGTCGTGAACGTCTGATTGTGCACGGCGCAACTCAGCAGCAGCACGACCGCAGCAAGCGCCGGCAGCAAGCGGATCGAGCTTCGTGTCAATGTTCTCATGAGCAGCCTCGGATTCAGCGGGTGCGTAAGAAGAAGGTCAATCGAAGCCGCGCATCCACCATGTTATCGGCCGTGCGTTGCCTCTCGAGGCGGACGTCGTCCAGTGCCGCGACCGGCACCGCTTCGAGGACGCCGGCGACGAAAGCACGCAGTTGTGGATACCGGCCGCGAAGCGCGAAAATCGCCTCGTATGTCGCGATGCTGTCCTCTGCCGGCGAGGTGAGGCGGTATTCACCGCGCGGCAAAATCAGTTTCTGTTTTTCAGCGACGGCGTACACTTTCCCAAGCCAGTCCGCAGTGGTGTCGGCCGCAGGGAAATACGCATAGAAATCGGCGAGTGGCTCCGGTGTCGCGGATGCCGGGGCGTCGAGCGGCCCGCGCGGCCGCTGTTGCGCCTCGAGCCTGCGCTCGATGTCGCTCAATTCCGAACGGGCCGGCAACACCCAGCCTACCAACACTGCGGCGGCGCACGCGAGCAGACCGATGCCTACGATGCCGAGCGGCCCGAGCACCGCGAGCGCACGGTCCAGATGCAGTTTAATTCTGTCCACGTCTGCTCGCACCGGCCCACGAGGCCTGTATCGAAAATCGCACTGGCTCTCCCGGCGTCTGAGCCTGCAGTTGGTGGTCCATGAGGTGCACGTTGACGAGTCTGGGATCGTCGCTCAGCCTGCGCACGTAATCGAGCATGTCGTTCTTGTCCTTCGCCTCCGCCGTAATGCGCAGCAGTCGTTTCGACACGTCCGGCTCCAGCGCGAGCAGTGCGACGGCGCTCGTGCTGCTCGTCTCGAGCGCATCGAAGAGATTCGACCAAGGTATCGTCAGACGTTCTGCGATCGAATCGGCCAACTTGAGGTCTTCTGCCGTTCGCTTGTTATCGCGCTCCGCAGTGCCGCGAGTCACCGGCGCGCGTTTGCGTTCCTTGCTGGCGAGCTGATTTTCCAGATCGCTCTTCTGGCGATTCACCTGGACGAAAAAGTCGGCCACGACGAATACGGCGATAAGACCGAGCAGCAGGACCAGCAGCCCCGGCCTGCTCGCGGGGCGGCGTGCCTTCCTCTGATAATCGAGCGAGAGCGGTTCCATATCAGAGCGCGAGCACTGCGCTGCGGTAGCCCGGCTCGAGCGATGCCGCAATGCCGGCATCCTCGTTCAACTCGCGTGCGATGCCGCTCCACGATTCGGCGCGGCCGAGCTCGACATCAGGCTGCCCCCCGGCATAAAGAAAGAGCGACGGGCGCTCTTCCAGGCCAGACCGCATGAATTCACGGTCGAGAATGACAGGCAGTGAATCGTTCAGAGGACCGCTGAATGCGCCCGTATGCACGGACTGACAGCGCCCGCCCACCACGACCATGCAGGTGTAAAACCGTTCTTCGGCAACGACGAACAGACACGCGCGATTGTCGAGCTTTCGCCTCCACTTATTCAAGGCAGCCATGAGATAAGGCTGTATCGATCTCAACTTGAGGCCGGTGTCGGAAAACGCGCCGCGCAGTTCGTCGAGCAGGTCCTGATCGACTCCACTCACAACGCGCGGATGTCCCACCGCGCCGGGACTGACCCGCACATCCCAGCGGTCGGCTGCGACCCCGTAGATCTGTCGGAAGCAGTGTCGCGCGAAGGCCACCTCCACGTCGCCGCCGGACACCTGGTTCTGCCATGGCGCGACGGCATAACGAACAAAGCGGTTCGAGAGCACGACAGTCGCATTACCGGCGCGAACGTTCAGCCTCTCGAGCACAAGGCGCAACGCCGCGATTGCAGGCTTCCAGGTTCGTTCGCCGACGTTGCTTTCGCACGCAACGCGGCACTGCTCTTTCACGACGCGCGACCATCCACGCGCAAGTCTCACACCGCTCACATACTCGGCGGTCACGAAGAGGCCGATGTCGTCAGGCAGAAGCCCGCTCACGATCGCCTCCGCGGACGACTGTGGATCGAGAATGGCTGATGGGTCGACTCCGGCACAGGCATGGTGCGAATAGGTGCGACACGATTGAAACCCGGCCGATCGATCCAGAACATCTGCATGACGGGGTCAACGACCCGGTGGGGCGGGCACATAAGGCACGCCGACTTGCGCGCCCGCATTGCCGGCCGACGTGGCACCGCTGGGATTCGTCTCGTTGATCTGCACGCCGCCCGGCACCGATCCGGTTTCGGTTGGTGGTGCGCTTCCTGGAGCACCGGGCACCACCGCTGGAGCGCCAGTATTCGGCGCTGGTGGCGTGCCGGTCGTGTTCGCGTTCTGATTCGCCGGTGCGGGCGCAGCGAATCCAGAAACGCTGGGAGGCGATACCACCACGGGTGTCGGAATCAGTGTAGGCACAACCATTGTTGGCGCTACCCCTCCAGGCGACTGTGCCGCGGCGTTGGCGGTGGGGGCCGGGCCCTGCTGGCCGGTCGGTGGGGCGGCATTTGCCGGTGGCTGGTTGCCGCCACGTGGGGTACTCCCTGGCACAGGCGCCTGCGGCGCTTCGCCCGGACGCGCGGTATCGAACATGGGCGCGAGATTGAACTGCGCCGGCACGGGTGTATTCACAGATTGGGGCAGCCCCGGGTTCACGTAGGTGTTCGTCATGCCCTGTGGCTGCACCGCCGCCACGATGCTCTGGAAGGGAATTTGCTGCTTGGTTCCGAGCGGTAAGTACATCACCTCGAGGCGCTCGCCGCTTACGTCCAGAACGCGATACGTTCCTTCGATTGCGTCGCCGACCGAGACTGCATAGACGTTGCTGTCCTTCGTGAGGTAGACCGTATCGGGTTGCCCGTCCGACTGCATTCTCCCCATGTACTCATATGGAAAGCGTGGCGCCACCGGCACCGGCTTGGGCGCAGCCATGCGCGGCTGCTCCACGACCGGCGGTGTCCAGATCTTCGTTTCGAACAGCCCGCCTCCCGACGCGCCGGATGAGGGACGCTTCAGCCGCTCGCGAGCATCACGGTGGTCAGTGCCATTCGACTGAAGCGGACTGGCAGAGACGGGATCGGGCGTTGCGGGCGCGGTCTCTGCGCAATAGGCATCAGGTGGCGGCACAAGCGCCAACACGCCAAGACAAAGCAGTCGCAAGGCTCTCATCATAATCATGCTTCCAAGCCGCTCGTTCGAATGACGCCGCGCTATCGGCGAGTGCCGCTCGCAACGCGGACGAACGGAGCACGTCTCCGGAAGCGACGTGTGACACTGCTGGGGCGGTCGCGTGGCCAAAACCACAGTTGCTGTATGGTCGTCGCGAGCCGCTTTGAATTTGATGTTGGCCCCTGCCGGCGGATTATAGCTTTGGATCAAGCGCGTTCGCACAATTTCTACTGTTAAAACTGCGATCGCCCTGAGCGTTACACGAACGTACGGCGAAGCCTCGTTGCCGCGTCGCGACGCCCTCGGGGGTGCAGGGACCATCACGCACACCCGGCGCACGTGGCCACGGTGACGTTTCGTTTACAAGTTGTGTAGCATATCGTCAGGTCGCGCTCCGGCTTTGAGCGAGAGCAACAACAGCGGCATTGCGCAGGGAATAAAAGGAGCGGATTGCGTGTTTTAGATCTACCGATCTGCCCCGCATATCGGTTCTGCATCGATCGCGATTCGAGTGCCGCCGGAAGCGCGGTTATCGAGTTCACGAGGATGTTCGTCATTTTCAGGAGAGGTGATCATGAATGCAGCGATGACTCGTCGGTACCCGATGGCGCTTGCTCTTATCACAGCCGGCTCACTGCTTGCAGCCGCACCGCTGGCCGCGGGACGTGATGACGACGACAAGGACCGCGATGCCCGGAGATTCTCGGCCGACCTGTCCGGGTACCACGAGGTGCATTTTGTTGCTGGTAACGGCACGCCGCAGGGGCTTCCTGCATTGCGCGGTGCCATCTCCACGAAGGCGAAAGGCAGCTTCCGCGCGTTCATCGACGACGCGAACAACAGGATCCTTTATGAGCTGGAGTACAGCGGTCTCGAATCGCCTGTAACCCAGTCGCACATTCACTTCGGACAACGTCAGACGGTTGGCGGTATCGTCGTCTGGTTATGCCAGACCGCAGGCACCCCGGCCCCGGCATCCGTGGCGGGAGTCACACCTTTCTGCCCGCAGGACACGTCGTCGGGACCCGTCAGAGGCACCATCACTCCGGATCAGGTCCTCGCACAGGACGCCCAGGGCATCGCGGCCGGCGAATTCGACGAAGTCGTTCGCGCGATTCGCGCCGGCGCCGCATATGCGAACGTCCACTCGCAGACATTCACGCCAGGTGAAATACGCGGGCAGATTCACGATCACGACCGACATCATCACCGTTAGACGCAGTCGTTAGCACCTTGCGGGAGAAGACTCGCTAGCTCCGCAGTGCCCGCCGGCATCGACGGGCACTGCACGGACCTCACGGAGCGGGTCTCGTCGCCGGCTCTGCCAGCCCACTTCCGGATTCAGTAGCCGGTGTGGTTGGTTGCGATCCCGCACCTCCACTCCCTGGAGCGCTTTGTTGGAGTAGTCCGAAGCCGCCCCCGGGCGATGTGGTTTGTGCGCCGCCTGCCGCCCCGGATTGGGAGCTTCCGCCGTCTTCCGATGGTGGGTTCTGCTGGAAGATGCTGAAGCCGCGCGCCGTACTCTGCGCCCCACCTGCCCTGCCGGTCTGCGCCGCTTCCGCACCTCCAGCAGGCGGAGCGCTCTGCTGAAATCCACTTGGCGCGCTGCCGGATACGGCCTGTGATCCGGTCGTTGCCGCAGGTGTGCCAGCTGGCGCGGCAGGTTGCTGGCTCCCGGCCCCGCCGGTGGCAGGCGCGCCCGTGCCCTGCGCGGCTGCGCCGGCACCAGGCGCTCTCTGCTGCGCCGCGCCCGCAGCGCCAGCGCCAGCGCCAGCGCCCGGAGTGGTCTGGGGTGAGTAAACAAACTTCCAGTCCGAATACTTGGCCTTGCCTTCAAATTCGGCGTAGGCCAATGGGAAGTTTCCGGTCTTCATAGGTTTCTGTTCCGAGACACTGAATATGCCTGCAATGGCGCCATCCGGTGTCTTGACCAGTCCCCACTCATTCGTGTTGGTGATGGGATCACGATAGAGTTTGCGCAGGTAGCGCCGTACATCCGGCGTGCGCTGATCCCTTAGCAACTGCGCAAGCTCACGTGGGTATGTCTTGCCTTGCTGGAAGTAACGTTCAATTGCTTTCTTGTACTGATTGCCGACATATAGAAGTTCACGCTCTTTTTCGCGCGTCTGCGCGGTGTGCCAAACCACGCCCGCGAGCGCCAGTCCGGCGCCCATCAACGCAAGGACGAACAGGAGAGCGAGGTATGTAAAGCCGCGCTGCATGCCGATAGTGTTCACCACTGCCGGTGTGGTACGCCGTTCAGGCCTGTGCCAGTCGAGAGGCTGTAGACATCATAGACGTCGTCGCCGTCGCGCGGCTCGTCGGGTGGGCTCGCGTAACTGCGCTTACCCCAGGTCTCCGCCGCCGGTTTATCAGGATCGGTGGAAAATGGGTCGCGAGGGACACGACGCAGGAAATAGATCTTGGCGGGTTTGGGACTCTTCGCGTCATTGACACCCTGCACCAGAACATCGAGAGTCTTCGGATAACCCGTCTCACCTGCGTTCCTCGCAATACGCTGGTCGTCGACGGCCTGCTTGTAGGCATCGATCGCGTCGCGGATCTCGCGCAGATTCGTCCTGAGCTCCTGTTCTTTCGAACGTTGTACTGCGACCTCGCTCAGCGGCAACGCCAGCGAAGCGAGGAGCCCGACGATCGCGACCGTTATCACGAGCTCGATGAACGTGAAGCCGCACGATGGATTGTGTCTCACGATTCCCCAACGAAGCTCTCGCCTGAAATGCTGACAGCGTTCCTCATGCCACAAACGTGATGCGATTGATCTCCTGCAGCGTCGTTTCTCCGAGCCGCACCGCATCCACCGCCGTCTCCCTCAGAAAACGCGTACCGTTACGCCGCGCGGCGTCCTTGATGCGCCGTATCGGTTCGCGCGCCGTGATGAGCTCACGGATTTCGTCAGTGAGCGTGAGCGTTTCGGCTATGGCCTTACGTCCGCGATAGCCCGTCCCGCGACACTGACCGCACCCGCGGCCCATGCGGAACTTGAAGTCCGCCACGGCATCACGCGTGAGACCCGATTCGCTGAGGAGCACATCATCCGGAATATACGGCTCGGCGCAATGAGGACAGTTTCGGCGCAGCAGCCGCTGCGCGAGTATGCCGTTAAGCGCCGAGATGAAGCTGTACAGGTCGACCTGCATGTGCATGAAACGGCCGATCACGTCGAACACATTGTTGGCGTGCACGGTCGTGAACACCTGGTGACCGGTGAGAGCGGACTGAACGGCGATGTTCGCCGTATCGCTGTCCCGTATCTCTCCCACCATGATCTTGTCAGGATCGTGTCGCAGGATCGAACGCAGTCCGACCGCGAACGTAAGCCCCTTCTTCTCGTTCACCGGTATCTGCAGCACACCGGGAAGCTGATACTCGACCGGATCTTCGATGGTGATGATCTTGTCCTGGCCGTTGTTGATCTCTGAAATGGCCGCGTAGAGCGTGGTCGTCTTGCCGCTTCCCGTCGGTCCGGTCACCAGCAACATGCCATACGGTTCAGCCGCGAGCTTGCGAACGAGTTTGCGTGTCTGGTCATCAAAACCCAGGCTGTCCAGACTCAGCTTGCGCACATGATCGATCAGCGCCTGCTTGTCGAGCACGCGGATAACGGCGTCCTCGCCGAATATGCTGGGCATGATGGATACGCGAAAATCGATCTCGCGGCCGCGATCGATCGCCTTGAACCTGCCATCCTGAGGAATCCTGCGCTCCGCGATGTCGAGCTCCGCCAGCACTTTTACGCGGGAAATCGCCTGCTGTGCCTGCTCGACATCGGAGACGCTCTTTACGACGCCGAGCGTACCGTCGATGCGAAACTTGATCACCAATCCGGCGGCGAGCGTTTCGAAGTGAATGTCGCTCGCGCCTACCTGCAAGGCGTCGTGCAGAGTGGAGCGAATGAGCCGTACGATTTCGCTCGTGTCTTCGCTGATCGATCTGAGCGAAAGATCGCCTGCCCCGGCAGTCAGCATATCCTCCCGGGTTTCGACGGTTTTTACGGTGTCGAGAGCCGCGAGCGTCTGCTCAAAGCGCGCGAGGTAGGCAGCGAGGTCCGCCCAATGAGCAAGTGCGATGTGATACTGCCGAGTCACACGTTCAGACAGCCACGACTCAAATGTGCCATCGAACGGGTCCGCGAGTGCGATGATCAGGTCGTCATTGCGGGTATGCAGAGCAACCGCACCACGGTCCACAGCGTCGGTATAGGGAATCACCGCAAACACCGGCGTACACGAGTCAAGGTCCTCCATGGACAGCGCCGGATAATGAAACATGCGTGCGAGGCACGCGACTGCCTGCTGCGGTTGCAGCTCGAGCTTTTCTTCAATGATCTGCATGAGCGGACGCTTGAGCGCGTTCGCCTCTTTTCGCGCCTGTTGCAGGTCGCTCGCGGCGATGTGCGGCGCGTCGGGTATGTCGTGAATGTTCACTGGATGCTTCCCGCTAACTCGAAAATTGGCAGATACATCAGGATAACGATGGCACCGATCACGAGACCGATGACGGCCATGAGAAGGGGCTCGAACAGGCGCATGAAACGGTCGACCCAGCGGGCGACCTCTTCATCGTGAAAAACCGCGATGCGCTCCATCATGTCGCCCATCGCGCCCGAGCGTTCGCCGATCGCGAGCATCCGCAGCGCAACCGGTGTGGTCAGTCGGACCTGATCGAGCGATTGGGAGATACTGCGACCCTCGCTGATGCTTGCGGTCGCTTGAGCAAGAGGCGGCCGCAGGATCGGATGCAACAGCCCCGAGGCCATATTCAAGGCGCTGACGATGGGGGTCCCGCCTCGAAGCAGCATGCCGACCATGCGGTAGAACCGCGCGAGGTGATAAGTGCGGATGCGCTCACCGATACCCGGCACCTGCCAGAGTTTGTGATCCAACCAGCGTCGCGAAGCAGGTGCCTTCAAGGCATAGGCGATGAGCGCGACGATGAGCAGTAGCGTACTCAGCACGAGGGCGCTGTGCGTCTCGAGCAGTTTGCCCCATCGCAGCAGCCAGACCGAGAACACAGGCAAGTTGCTGCCGAGGTCTTCGTAGATCCGCGTAAAGCTCGGTACTACGTAAAACATCAGAAACAGACACACCAATCCGCCGACGGTGATCAGAAGCAGCGGATAGATGGACGCGCTCGCGACTTTGTCTTTCACGAGGTCGAGCCGCGATTGATACGCGACATATCGCGCCATCGAGTGGCTGAGGTCTCCTGTCGTTTCGCTCGCGCGCACGGTAGCAACGTAGATCGGTGGAAAAATTGCCGGGTAACGCTGCAGCGCCATCGACAGCGTCTGTCCTTCCCGCAAGTCGGCACAGATCTGAACGATCACATTCCTTATGCTCTCCGTGCGCTCTTTCTCCGCCAGTGCATCCAGCGCTTCCGTCAGCGGTAGACCAGCGTCGAGCAGGACCAGCAACTCCTGGCTGAAGAGCAACAGCGGAAAAGCCGCCTTGCCCTTGTAGGGCAGGAGCGCTCGCCAGGACCGCTGCGGACGCGCCGACAGTACGACGTAGCCCTTCGACTTCGCTTGCGCAATCGCATCACGTTCATCGAGTGCGTCGAGAGTGATCGAAACGATGTCGGTCGAACTGCGAAGTGCCTTCAGGTCGTAATTCATGGCGATCGCGTGCATGCCTCGGAACTGCGGCATGCTGCAGTCAAGTGCATCGCGGAGCTACCAGTTGGTGATGTCGGCGTTCTCGCCGGTGCCACCTGGCGCCCCGTCCTTGCCGAGAGTGAACAGATCGTATTCGCTGTGATCCCCGGGCTGCTTGTACGCGTAGGGGCGATCCCATGGATCGAGAGGCACGCCTTTCTTGAGGTAGGGGCCGTTCCATTTGGGTTCATTCTCCGGACGTGCAGCGAGCGCGCCGAGTCCCTGGTCGGTACTCGGATATCGACCCGTGTCGAGCCGATACTGGTCGAGTGCTTTCTCCAGCGCGTCGACCTGCGCCTTCGCCACACTCACTTCGGACTTCCCGATCTGCGAGAAATAGCGTGGCGCGACATAACCGGCCAGCAAGCCGATGATCGCGATAACGACGAGAAGCTCCAGCAGTGTGAAGCCGCCGCTCTTCATTTTCTTCATCATGGATGGACGATCGGTTCTGCCAAGAATGGTAATCCGCATTGTCGCATCACCTGCCACCCGGCGGAGTAAGTACCATCGGGGCGCCCGAAGGCGCGCTCAGGGGCATGTCCGGTTCGGGATGCAATACGGACATGCCTGTACTGGTCGGCTCGGATGTCGGCATCGCCGAGATCGCAGGTGCCGAGATTCCCATCACTGCGGCAGCTGCAGCCGACGCTTGTTCGGCGGAGGCCTCCGCGCCGTTCGTCGCGGAGGCGGGGGCATTGCCGATTGCGCTCGCTCTTTCACCGCCGCTCAGCGCGTGTCCGCCCGCCGCGCTCGCATCAGTCTGCGGAGCCGTTGCGGGTGCATTGCTGGAGTAGCCAACGAACTGCATCTGGTTCGTTGGCAGATACGTAAGCTGTACACCTTGCGGCGTGATGCTGTCGACGCGATACACACCGTCGATCGTATCGCCAGTAGTGAAGGAATAGAGTCGATCATCCTTCGTGAAATGTACGGTCTCCTTGCCGGCGGCTTCCATTCGCCCGACGTAGCGATACTGAAAAGGCGGCAACGTCACTTCCGTCGTCGCGACCGCTGACGACTGCATACGCGGCGCCGGCGGCCGCCAGTCCCTTTCATCGAACAACTTGTCCTGCGCTTTTCCGGACACTGTCGCGCGCACCGTGTTGCGACGATGGCTATCGGCTGTGAGCGAATCCTGCCGTGCTTCTTCTTTCCGAACGTCTGTCGCCGACACGTCCGGGCAGAGGGAAGACACGCACAACACGACCAGAACGAGCGAAAACGCGGGCACTTGCGCTAGTTGCATATCATCGAGCCTTGTGGGCGCTGGCGTGCCGAGAGCGAAGCGCTGATTCTACGACGGTTTATCCTTCGAAGTGAAATCCTGCCGCTGTCGGAATGGTCTCGGCTCATTTGCATAAATGTATGGATTCTGCGCGGTTCGAGCGTGGAAAAACGGCCACAAGTGAGGTCTGCTGACATCGCGTTACGACTTCCATGTACGAGCTTCGTGCCTCGAGCTGCATTCATAGGTACGTTTGCGTAACCCGATCGAGCGTTAAGCCAGAGCTTCCCACCGGCCGCATGCAGCGTGCGGAGCCCGCATTTTGCTCAGCCTGCGCACGCGCACATTGGGCAACGGTCACCTTCAGCACGCGCAACTACATCTCCGATTGGCGGCCGTACGACGGCGCACGATACCTCATTCGGCCAGCAACACCGCCGATAGCGACCCCATGAAGTTGATGTAGATCAATCGAGAAAGTGTTCTCGCAAAAGTGCCGCTACCGCTGTGAAGGAAGTCCTAATAGCAATGGCGCTCCGAAATTAAATTCCCATCAACGAACCGAAAGGGCGAACCCGACCGAAAGGCGGGGGCGCAAAGTCACCGGCCTAAAGAGCTCTGCTCCATGGCAGCGGGATTGCCGAAACGTGACCAGATCACTCCATCGACGCGCACAGAGTCGCTAGCGCGTCTCCAGGGGTCTCGTTCCCTTCAGGTTTGTAGGTCGTTCGCGCGTTCGGCGTTCGCGCCGCGCGCGGGCAAACGAAGGCGTGTGCGCAAGCCATCGAATGCGCCTGCGCACGCAGAACTGAGGAACGAACCATGGAGCACATCAAGTGCGCTGTCGCCGCACGCGGCGATCCAACGACGGCAGGCTGGCGACGTCTAGCCCGCTTTCTCGTCGCAGTCTTCACACTATTCACTCTTGTCACGGCCGTACCCCTCTCCACCGCTGCAACGCCGATTGTTTCGGCCACGAGCGGCATCCGCGAGGTGATCACGAGCGGTTCGATCAACGTAGGTTCCAATCAACTCACGGTAGCGAGCGCCGCAGGTTTCAATGTCGGCGACTGGGTGATCGTGGAAATCGGCAATGAAGCCGGTCAAGGCCAGCGCGGTACGCGTGGCGTGGGCGGCACCTGGCCGTGGGCGTCAGCTCCCACCGAAGCCCAGCTTTTTGCGCGAGACCCCGGTCAGGGCGGCTACATGTGGGCCGAAGACACCGGGTATGTGTTCTTCCGTTGGGACGGCGTTTGGTACAGCACGGCCCGGGAACGGGAGAATCACTGGTATACCGGCTCATACTATCTGGGCAAAGCAGTGCCGCGTTCGCTGCAGGCGCGCATCACGAGCATCAGCGGCACCAAGCTCACGCTCGATCGCTCGGCTGAAGTGTCGACGAGCAACGCCACCGTCTACTTCGACAACGCCCCGCTCATCAGTAACCTCATCAGTCAGCAGGGCAGTGTCACGCTGCCGGCGGGCAATTTCCCGATCGGCGGCGTGGTATGGATCGTGGACAAGAGCGGCGTAACACTCTCTGGCCAAGGTAAGGATCAGACGCGGCTCTATACGCCGAAGGGCGTTCCGGGTGCGATCGAAGCGCGCAATTCGCCCAATACGATCATTCAGAATCTGACGCTTCAAGGCAACTGGGGCGATAGCGGTTTCGCTCTGAACTGGGACTCCTCCACCGCAGCGGGCGAAATGAACGGGCTTGGTGATTACATCGGCGGCCTCATGTGGCCCAACGGCATCATGCTCGATCGCGGCACCAACGACAGCGAAGTGCGCGATGTTCGCGTGATCAACGTCGCCCAGAATGCGGTCGGCAGCAGCTTCACGAGCAATACGTGGGCACGGCGCGTTGAGAATATCCAGACCAACATTCCACGTGATTACCTTCAGTGGCAGTTCAAGTGGGGTGATGCAACGGGCGGTGGTACTGAGGACACCGTGATGCGCGCTACCTACGTGCTTCCGGGATGGGAAAGCTTCAAATCCAGTGGCGTATCCCACATCCGGGTCAATGGCACGAACGGTCTGATGTCGGCGAACGGCAGCGGCGGATTTCTCTTCGACGCGCCGCAGCTGTATTTCACCGCCAATGCCTTCCATCCTGAATCCGACCCGATCGCGTCTTCGGTGTTTCAGCCGATCATCAACATCAATACGAACATCGGCATCACCTCGTATGTCGCCCAGGGCGGTACGGTGCGCAATGTGCGCATCATTCAGGAAGGCAAGATCAACGGCTACGACAACCTTGAAGGCATCGTGGTGAACACCAACAATCCGAACATCCGGATTGAAGGCGGTTACTTCCAGGCTCCCGATTGGACCCCCGGTGGTGTCACCCACGGTACTCAGGCGATCAACTCGACGGCCCATCCCAATGCACCGGTTATCGACGGGTTCGTGGCGGTCGGGCGCTCAAGCACCATCGGGGCGGAGCAATTCAACGTCTACAACCTCTACGGCGGGCTTGCAAACTGTGTCGCCTGGAACTCGTATCCGTATAACGTGTGTCGGACACCTGATCAGTCAGGCGTGACGGCGGTCGCGAGTAGCGCCCCGACGGCGGTTATCCCGAGTTTCGGGAGCACCAGCACCACAACGACACCGGCGTCCGGTGGAGGTGACCAGCACCAGCACGACTACCACTCCGAGCAGTGCGAGCCCGAATGGCACGCGGGGTACGCAAGTGGTCGATTCGACCGGCGCGGTTTGGACGTTCCAAGGCAGCCAAACGCTTCGCAATGGCGTATGGGTTGGCTACGGCGACGCGACCGAGTACCTGTATCTCAACTCGACGGTCTATGCGATTGTCGGAACGTATGGTGTCTACAAGTGGACGGGTGATCAGTGGTCCTACGCTGCCGCTGATGTAGCAACCCTCCAGGGCTCCAGCTCGACTACGACGGGCTCGACGAGTGGCTCAACGACCACGGGTTCCACCAGCGGTTCGACGAGCGGTTCAACGACGACGGGCTCGACCAGCACGACGACCACAGCGAGCGCGAACGGAACGCGGGGCACGCAAGTGGTCGATGCAACGGGCGCGGTTTGGACGTTCGAAGGCAGCCATACGCTTCGCAATGGCGTGTGGGTCGGCTACGGCGATGCGACCGAGTACCTGTATCTCAACTCGACTGTCTATGCGATCGTGGGGACGTATGGTGTCTACAAGTGGATGGGTGATCAGTGGTCCTACGCTGCCGCTGATGTAGCAACCCTCCAGGGCTCCAGCTCGACCACGACGGGCTCGACGAGCGGTTCAACGACCACTGGGTCCACCAGCGGTTCGACGACCACGGGCTCCACCAGCGGTTCGACGAGCGGTTCAACGACCACGGGGTCTACCACCGGTTCGACGAGTGGCTCAACGACCACGGGCTCCACCAGCGGTTCGACGGCTACCCCGACGACCAGTGCGAATGGAACGCGCGGCAAGCAGGTGGTTGATGCAACAGGCGCAGTGTGGACCTTCGACGTCACCCATACACTTCGCAACGGGGTATGGGTCGGTTACGGTGACGCGTCCGAGTACCTGTATTTCAATTCGACCGTCTACGCAATCGCGGGGGACGGCCTGTGGAAGTGGAACGGCACTGGATGGGTGTTCGCCGGGATTGACGTTGCAGCCGTGGAAGGCACGGCAACGACAGGTAACACGAGCGGCTCGACCGCTGGTCAAACTACTACGAAGCTTCCCAGTGTCGCATCGGACTTCTCCGGCAAGCGTACCTCGGCTGTGCTGTGGCGTAATAGCAGCACGGGCGGAAACGCGATCTGGACTGTGGACAAGGGTGCCGTCACGACGACATCCAACCTCCAAAGCGCCGGCTCGACGTGGCAAGCCGCCGGGATCGGCGATTTCAACGGCGATGGTAAAGCGGACATCCTCTGGCGAGACAACTCAGGCGCCGTCGTGGCGTGGTTGATGGACAACACGAACGTCGCACAGATGGGCAGCCTCGCCAGCGTCCCGACCAGCTGGAAAGTTGCAGGTGTTGCAGACTTCGATGGAGACGGCAAAGCAGACGTGCTGTGGAGAGCAACCGATGGCACCGTGGCCGTGTGGCTGATGGACGGTCTCACTGTCAAGAGCAATGCGACCCTGGTTTCGGTCGCGAGCACGTGGACGGTGGGCGGGGTCGGCGACCTCAACAAAGATGGCAAAGCCGACATCGTCTGGCGCAACACGGACGGCACGGTGGTAACCTGGTTGATGGACGGTGGCAAGGTCGCTTCGATGACTGTGTCCGGTACCGTTACGTCCGCCTGGTCGATTGCAGCGGTTGCTGATTACAACGGCGACGGCAAGGCCGATATCCTCTGGCGCAATGGCACGACGGGTGAAAACGCGATCTGGTTCATGAACGGTTCCACCACCACCAGCTCTGCGTACATCACGGGTGTGACAGACACGCGCTGGAAAATTGTCGCAGCAGGTGATTACGATGGCGATGGTAAAGCCGACATTCTCTGGCGTCACAGCAAGACGGGTGACAACCAGATCTGGTTGATGGACGGCGGTGTGTCGAAATCTGCCACACAGATTCCGACCCTGAAAGACACCAACTGGACGGTCGTGAAGCCCTAGACGCACGGCTGGCTCAAGCCAGACAAAACGGCGCGATTCGAAAGAACGCGCCGTTTTGTTATCCAGAAGCCGTCGAATCGATCAGCTGCGCTCGCCGCTGTACCGTTCCAGGTAGTCGCGATAAGCCAGCCGCACCCCCTGTTCGAGGGTAACGCTTGGCGCCCATCCCAATTGCCGGATGCGATCGATCGACAGCAGCTTCTGCGGCGTTCCATCCGGTTTCGATGTGTCGCACAGAAAGCGACCGGAATAGCCCACCACTTTCGCGATGGTCTGTGCAAGCTCCAGTATCGTCTGATCTTCTCCGCAGCCCACATTCACGAGCGGCGGCCCGCCCGACGCCGGACGCAGCAACTGATCGAACCGCTCGTCCTCCAGAGTAAGCAGGAACACGCAGCCGTCAGCAGCGTCATCGCTATACAGAAACTCACGCCGCGGCCGCCCTGTTCCCCAGATCACGACGTGCGGCTCGTTGCGGACCTTTGCGTCGTGGATTTTCCGGATCAGGGCGGGCAGGACGTGAGATGTCTCGAGGTCGTAGTTGTCACCAGGCCCATAAAGATTGGTCGGCATCGCCGCCAGACATCGCGCCGAGTACTGTCTGTTGTACGCCCAGCACATCTCGATGCCGGCGATCTTGGCAAGCGCATACGGCCGGTTCGTGGGCTCCAGCGGACCCGTCAGCAGATAGTCTTCGAGGATTGGCTGCGGGCACTCGCGCGGGTAAATACACGAAGAGCCGAGAAACAGGATGCGTTTGGCACCGCTCGCCCACGCTTCATGGATGACATTCGTCTGAATGGCCAGATTGTCTGCGATGAACTCCGCGGGATAGGTGTTGTTCGCCATGATGCCGCCGACTTTCGCCGCGGCGAGCACCACGTAATCAGGACGATGCGCCTGAAAAAAGGCGCGCACTGCCGCCTGGCCTGTCAAGTCGAGCTCCGCGTGTGAACGCGTGAGCAGGTTGTCAAACCCGTGATGCTTCAGACGTCGGACAATGGCCGAGCCCAGAAGCCCTCTGTGGCCCGCTACGTATATCAATGCGTTCGGCGACATGCTGACCTGCCGCTTACTCGTGGCGCTCGTAGATGCGGTGCCCGTGACGGCGAACCAGTGCATCCCTTTCCGCCGCCCGAAAATCTTCCTGCACCATCTCCTTCACCAGATCCTGAAAGCCCACCCTAGGGCGCCAGCCAAGCTGCGCCCGGGCTTTGCTCGCATCGCCCAGCAGCGTGTCCACTTCAGTGGGCCGGTAGTACCGCGGATCCACGGCAACGATGCACTTGCCACTCGCATCGTAGCCCTTCTCGGCTTCTCCTTCGCCGCGCCACGACACGCTCATCTCCAATTGCTGACAGGCCGCTTCCACGAACTCTCGCACGCTATGCTGCTCACCGGTGGCAATCACGAAGTCCTCCGGCTGCGGCTGCTGCAGGATCAACCATTGCGCCTCCACGTAGTCACGCGCGTGGCCCCAGTCCCGCAACGCATTCAGATTGCCCAGGAACAGACACTCCTGCATGCCCAGCTTGATCCGGGCCAGTGCCCGCGTGATCTTGCGCGTGACAAACGTCTCTCCACGAACCGGCGATTCGTGATTGAACAGAATCCCGTTGCACGCATACATCCCGTATGCCTCACGGTAGTTGACCGTAATCCAGTATGCATACAGCTTCGCCACCGAATAAGGCGAGCGCGGATAGAATGGCGTGAGTTCCGTTTGCGGCACCTCCTGCACCTTGCCATACAGCTCCGAGGTCGATGCCTGATAGAAGCGCGTCTTCTTCTCCAGTTGCAGAATACGCATGGCTTCCAATACGCGCAGGGTCCCCAGCGCGTCCGAATTCGCGGTGTACTCGGGTTCCTCGAATGACACCGCAACATGACTTTGCGCCGCGAGGTTGTATATTTCGTCCGGCTGCACCATCTGCACGATGCGCACGAGACTGCTCGAGTCCGTCATATCCCCGTAATGCAGAACGAGCCTGCGTTCGGCCACATGCGGGTCCTGATACAGGTGGTCGATCCGCTCCGTGTTGAAGAGCGACGAGCGGCGCTTGATCCCATGCACCACATAGCCCTTCTTCAGCAGAAATTCGGCCAGATAGGCGCCGTCCTGCCCGGTAATGCCCGTGATCAGCGCTCGTTTTTGCATGCAGCCGCCGTGGTAGATTCAAGTCGCGGAATTATAGCAATGTGCTGTCCTCAGGCCGGTCCTAATATCCGGAATCACGCGTCCAGCAAACTCGCTCCAGAGGAGAACTACGTATGTTGATCCCCGTGATCCTGTCAGGCGGAGCCGGTTCGCGCTTGTGGCCGGTGTCCCGAGAGGCCTACCCGAAACCCTTCATCCGGCTGGGCGATGGCAAGACGCTGCTCCAGAAGACAGTGGAACGGGCCGCTGCACTCGACGGGGTCGAAACGATCTTCATCGTAACCAACCGGGAGCACTACTTTCTCTCGAAGGACGAGTTCGCCAAATGTGGCCGAGATGGCCGCGATGTCTTCCTGCTGGAACCATGCGGACGCAATACCGCGCCGGCGGTCGCCATGGCAGCCTTCCGCGCAGCAGCGACGCACGGCGACGATGCCGAGCTGCTCGTTCTGCCTGCCGATCACCTGATCGATGATCAGCCAACCTTCCGCGGCGCGGTGAACGAGGCGCGCAAGCTCGCGCATGCCGGCACCCTTGTCACGTTTGGCATCGCGCCTAGCCGGCCCGAAACAGGATATGGATATATCGAATGCGGCGCGCCCCTGCACTGCCGTGACGGATTCCGGGTGAGCCGGTTCGTCGAGAAACCATCGTATGAGGTCGCGCAGGAATTTCTGGCCACCGGCCGATTTGTGTGGAACTCGGGGATGTTCTGCTTCCGTGCACGGGCTTTCCTCAACGCGCTGAAAGAGTGTGCGCCGGGTGTTTACGATCACGCTTACGCCTGCTGGCACGCAACACCGAATCGAAACGGCGACAAGATCGATCTGGACGCGAACGGCTTCGCCGCGATCGAAGACGTCTCGATCGATTACGCGGTCATGGAGAAGTATCGCGAGGTTGCAGTTGTTCGTGCGACATTCGATTGGAACGATATCGGGTCCTGGAACGCGGTGGGCGATCTCACCCCGGCAGACGCCAACGGAAATCGTCTATGCGGCGAAACGGTGCTGGTCGATACACATGATTGCTACATCCAGAGCGACGGGCGCGTCATAGCTGCCGTCGGTGTGGATAATCTCATCGTGGTGGATACACCCGACGCGCTGTTGGTAACCAACAAGAGCCGTTCGCAGGAGGTAAAAAGTGTGGTTTCGCAGCTCAAGCTGCGCAATAACCCACTCCACCAGTTCCATCGAACCGTGCATCGTCCCTGGGGCAGCTATACGGTGCTGGAAGAAGGGCCGCGACACAAGATCAAACGCATTTCCGTCCGTCCGAACGCGGTGCTGAGCTTACAAATGCACCATCATCGGAGCGAGCACTGGATTGTACTGATCGGCGACGCAGAGGTGGTGAATGGGTCCAAGCAGTACACGGTGCGTGCGAATGAATCCACCTTCATCCCTGCAGGTCAAAAGCATCGACTCGCCAACTCCGGAACCGAGGACCTGGTGATTATCGAAGTTCAAACCGGTTCTTATCTGGGCGAAGACGACATCGTGCGCTTTGAAGATGTGTATGGTCGGGCTTGAGTCGAGCGGGAGGATTTGCGCCGCGGCAGTTCTCGAACGATCGCTTATCTGAAAGCGTTGCCGAGGAGGCGCCTCGCCTGAGCGTGACCGCGCCGCGCTGCCGCGGCATAAAGGTCGAACGCTTTATCGACATCTTGCTTGACGCCAACGCCGTCTTCATACAACAGCCCGAGGTTGAATAAAGCGTTGGGGTCGCCAGCCTGTGCGCCACGCTCGTACCAGCGAAAAGCCTGCGAGGCGTCGCGATCGACACCGAGGCCCTTCTGATAAAGATAGCCCAGACGATTCTGGGCCGCAGCATTCGACTGATCTGCCGACTTTCGGTACCATACGGCCGCTTTCCCGTAGTCCTGCGTCACCCCGAGTCCATCCTGATAGAGGCGCCCTAGCTTGAACTGCGCGAGCGCATCGCCGGCTTCCGCTGCGCGCTCGTAATGCGCCGCGGCTGCACTCAGATCACGGGCAACGACCTGACCTGACTCGTACAGATCTCCGGCAGTTCGATTCGCCTCCCGATCACCGAGTCCCGCCGCCTTGTCGAGCCATCGAACGGCAAGTGTCCCATCGGGCTGAATGCCGCGCCCGCCCACATACAACCGCGCGGCCGCTTTCATTGCGCCTATATTGCCAAGCTCTGCTGAACGTCGATACCACTCTAGGGCTTGCGCGGGGGCAGCCGTCACACCCAATCCCTCTTCGAATATGTAGCCGACGTTGTACATTGCGATCGGGTGGCTCGATTCGGCGCTCTTCTGAAACCATCGCAATGCCTGCGCAGGATCCGGCTTGACGCCGAGCCCATGCAGGAACAGCCAACCTAAATTGTTTGCGCCTGCTGCATCGCCTTCGTTGGCTGCCCGTTCGTAGAACTGGCGTGCTTTCGCATAATCCTGCGCAGTACCGAGCCCCTCCTGATACATGTACCCTGCCAGCGTCATCGCGCCGACGCTACCTCCTCGCGCCGCCTGTTCGAACCACGCAAGTGCCTGCGTGAAATCCTGCTGAACGGGCTCGCCTTTGTAGTAGAGCAGTGCGATGAACAAAGCCGCTTCCGGACTGCCGCTCTTCGCTGCCTTCAGCAATTGCGAAGCGGCCCCTGCGTCGCCCCTTGCCGCCGCCTTCGCGAGGGCACTTGCCTGCTCTGAAGAGAGGGGGGCCGCAGCCGGCATCGCTGGAGCAGGTGACAAGAGAGCGGCCACTACAAGTGCAGCGCGGAGCGAGCCCAACGACCTCGACGTCATCCATTGGCGACGCGCAATCAGGCCACTGAGAAACGTCTGCCGGAGCATGTGCCTAGAACTTCGGGGCCGGGCTCGTCCCGCCGGCCTGGCTCGCGCGTCGCCCGCTGGGGTCTCGCCGATTCGGCGGTGTTCCAACCAGACTCTGCAGATTGGCCTTGAAGGTGTCCACCTTGCTGACCGGCAACAGGATCATCGATCGGTCGCCGGACGATATCGCCTTGCCGTTGAATGCAGGGTTGAGCGCGATGAACTCATCCAGCGGCATCTCGGCGAGTTTCGCTGCGAGTTTCAGGTCGAGGTTCTTCGAGTTCTCGACTTCAGCGAAGTAGGGCTCGTTGGGAATGGCGCCGAGATCGATTCCGAACGACTCGGGATTCGCAATGATCGTCTTGAGCGCCTGAAGCTTGGGAACGTAGAGCCGGGTTTCTTCCGGCATAGAGAGCGTATCGTAAGTAACGGGACGTCCTCGCGTGCGATTGCGTTCCACGGCGGCCGCTACCGCATTTTCGCCCCAGTTATAGGATGCGAGCGCAAGGTGCCAATCGCCGAAAAGATCGTATAGAAACTGCAGGTAATCCAGTGCGGCGCGAGTTGATGCAACAACATCGCGGCGCGCGTCGTAGCTGTTCGTCTGCGCGAGCTGGTATCGCTTTCCGGTTTCCGGGATGAACTGCCAAAGCCCCGAAGCCTGCGCCGAGGAAAGCGCGTGCGGGCTGTAGCCGCTCTCCACCATCGGCAGGAGCGCAAGCTCGGTGGGCAGATTCCGTCGCTCGAGCTCGCTTACGACGTGATAGAGATAACGCCGGCTTCGCTGCAGGATACCCCGCAGGATCTCAGGACGACTCAAGTACCAATTTATCTGACGATCGACCAACGGGCTCTTCAGGAGCGGCATCGCGAACTGGCGTCGAATACGTTCCCATATATCGCGCGGAGGCTCCGCAGTCGCGACGAGGATGCGCGGCGCCGGCCTTCTCAGATTAGCCGGAGATGGCAAGGCGGCGAATTCCTCGATTCTGATTCTGGGCTGCTCGGCCGCGGACGGTGGGGAGGGAGGCTGCATGCGCGCCTGGTATGCGACATCCGGCAGATCGGCAGCAGCGAGCGACAGTCCCGGGCCGGTGACTGAAAACGCGATAACCCAGGCAAAGCGACCGGGAAACATGCGGCTAGGACACAAGACGGCGCGAAGAGAAACGGCGAGAGAAGTGCGACGATGACGTGCACACCGACGGGAATGGTAAAAATCGGCCGCACACACAGTTAGCGCAGCGTCGGTCCATTCCGTCGTAAAAAGCAGTCGAAGATGGCCTGCAATCGTGCACAATTACTCCTTTGCGCGCGCTTAAGGTTGCGCACCCAAGCATCCGGTCACCTTAGCCGATATTGCACTCGATCTCATCGGACCTCCGTTCCTAATTCCTGGTTCCCGTGATCGAGCGGCTCCAGATTCTCAATCATGTAACGCGCGACCGCTGTTTCAGACAAACAGGAATCCCACCACCGCCTCGTTCTGTCCGCGAGCTCTCGAACGCGCTGCGGATCGCGTCGTAACGCCGCCAATACGTCGGGCAGTTGGGACCAGCGACGTAGTTCGATAACCGGTGGATCGCGATAATACCAGCGCTGCGGGAGCGGCTCCGCGACGATCACGCACCCGCATTTCGCGGCCTCGAACAGGCGAAAGGTTTCCTCGAAATTGCCGCGCGGGCACGGAACGATCTTTGCACTGGCGATCTTGCGCGAGTACTCCTGAGCATCGTAGAACGCTCCCTCCGTGTGCGTGAGCCTATGTTCGAACCGCCATTCTGGTAACAGAGCTTCGGCCGCTCGAATTCCGTCAACCAGTTGAAGTCGGGCCGCAACGGACGGTCTGGCATCAAAGCGGTTCAGTTTCGGCACCGTGCCCGCGAAAAACACATCGATGGGTCGGTCATCGATCGAAACATGAGGAACGTCGATCAGGTGAAATGTGCCGAGCGGGATCTCGTAGACCGGCGCGCGGATACCCACAACGCCACGCCGTAGCGTAATGAGCATGTTGCGCACATCACGAAGCATGACACGCCATGCGATTGACCACGGCAGCTTCAGTGTCCATGCGACAGGATTACGACGCGCTCCACCCGTCTTGAAAACAGCCCGGACGCGGTTCACGTACGAGGGCGTCTGGCAACGTTCGTCACCGATCAGCAACACGATGGCACCCTCGAACCGCTCATCGAAACGATCGATGTTCCAAGTCACGAGGAATGTTATGCCTGCATTGGGAACTGCGCGGTCAAACTCTTGGAGAATGCGGCAGAAGTAATACATGTCCGACAGTCTGCCCGTCTGCAAATAGATCTGCGGCTCCAATTCCTCCGCGCGCGCGGCGCCCGGAGGCCAGACGAAGTAGCGGTTAGCAGCAGGCGCTGCGGGCGGCTCCGACCGGCCCACACCAACCCTCGTCACGTGCGCCGCATGGGCGCGGCTGTCCAGGACGTATCACGCCGTTTGTATGGCAGTAATCAATCGGCTCGGGAAATGAGAAAGTTGCCGAGTACCAGTAGATCCATGCGCGTGCGCAGGAAACAATCCAGCGCTTCCTCAGGCCGACAGACCACAGGCTCGTTTTCGTTGAACGATGTATTTAGCAGTAAGGGTACGCCGGTCATCTCGCGGAAAGTATCGATCAAGCGGTAGTAGCGCGGATTCGAGTTCCGCGAAACGGTTTGCAGCCTGCCAGAGCCGTCTACGTGAGTGACGGCTGGTATCTGCTTGCGTCTGTCCTCTCTAATCTGAAACACCTGCATCATGAACGGAACTTCATCGTCCATCTCAAACCAATCCGAAACAGACTCGCGCAAGATGGACGGTGCGAAAGGACGAAACGATTCTCTTCGTTTGATCTTGATGTTCAGGATCTGCTGAATGTCCGTGCGCCGCGGGTCAGCGAGTATCGACCGGTTGCCCAGTGCTCGCGGCCCCCACTCCATTCGGCCCTGAAACCACCCGATCACCTTCCCTTCGCAGATTGCCCGTGCGGTGTGAGCGCACAGCTTCTGCTCATCTGTCTCTTCTTCAATCATGCACCCGGCCGCGTTCAGCGCATCCCGTTTCGAAATCAGCAGATCGCGCACGTCATTCTCGGAAAAGTGCGGTCCCCAGTATGCGTGGTCCATGACGAACTTGTCGCCATTCGTGTGTGCGTGCGGCAGAGGGAGCGCTCGCGAGACCGCGAATGCTGCTCCGATGGCGCCCCCGGCGTCTCCGGCGGCCGACTGTACGTAAAGCTGCTTGAAATCGGTCTGTTGATAGACTTTTCCGTTTGCGACCGAATTCATCGCACAGCCGCCGGCGAGCGCAAGGGCATCGACCCGATAGGTTCCGTGCAGTTTCCGCAAGAGGTGAAAGAAAGCTTCCTCGTACATCGCCTGCGCGGAACGCGCGATGTCCTTGTGCCGTTCGCCCAGTTCCTCATCGCGCTGACGTGCCGGCCCCAGCACTTCCGTCAGCCGATCCGAAAACAGATTGCCGGCGTGTGCCTGAGGCGCCCCCGATTCCCATTGATATTCGACCTTTTCCGTCTGATGGCGGAAATAATCCAGGTTCAGACGAAACGTGCCGTCCTCCTGCAGCAGGACAACGTCCCGCATCTGCTGCAGGTAACGCGGCTGTCCGTAGGAGGCCAATCCCATTACCTTGTACTCATCTCCGTAATGGGGGAAGCCGAGGTACTGCGTTATTGTCTCGTAGAAGATGCCGAGCGAGTGCGGAAAGTAGATCCTGCCATGGATGTCGATTCGGTCGTTCTCGGCAATGCCCCACGCAGCACTCGCGAAGTCGCCGAAGCCATCGACGGAAACCACGACTGCACGCTTGAACGGCGCGACGAGGAACGCGGAACTGAGATGCGCGAGATGGTGTTCTACGTGATGCACGACTCCCGTAAACCCATCCCCGATCGTTTTCTCGAGCTGTTCTTCGACTTTCGCACGTGCGCGCTTGGTCCGGAGTCGGTCCAGCACCAAAGCCGGATTAGGCCGTTTCGCGAGTGCGTATGCCCATTTCCGCCACAGATTTGCCTTCGAGTCCTGGTTGATGGCGACGTGCTGCACTGAGCTCAATGACACACCCGCCTCGTCGAGACAATACTTGATCGCCTCCGAAGGAAAGCCGGCCCAATGCTTGATACGCCGAAAGCGCTCCTCTTCGGCAGCCGCGATCAGATAGCCGTCCTTGAGCAGACAAGCGGACGAATCCCCATGATATGCGTTGATACCTAAAATCAGCGTCAATTCTGGTCCTGAACGATTTGAGGGCGGCGCGCCTGCAGTTTTGCGTCGCGCAGCCCAATAGATGGTTGACTGTGTCAGCATTGCCGGGCGCCCGACCAAGCGAACGCCCGTCTTTGGAAGAATCTTCTGTTACAGGAAGACTGCAGAGCTTGCAATGCACATTTTACTCAGCTGTTCCTACCCGCTGTCATCACCAGTTCACAAGCGCCAAAATCGTGCCGGTCGTGGTCGCGCGGGCGAAGTTTAATTTCAACGACTGCCAAAAACCCGCCCATTCAGTCCGCAAATGTGGGACAACTGCTGACGGCTTGCGCGGTCCAACTCACTTCTTTACAACATAGGCCAATGGTATATACCGGCACAATGTCTCATTTGCGTTTTCTTATAATGTAATTTCATGGTATCTATCGCCCGGCCTTGTGCATTATCAATGCTCTCGTTGCGGGCTGCGCATCGCGCGCCGGGCCCGAACTCCGTTGACAATCGCGCGACGCGCAGCGTAACGTCGGAATGGAAATAACCCCTGGTTTCTCGCATGCGCTCTGATAACGCCAAGGTCAAGCTACCGTCCGATCGTTCCTTCGGTCTGACCTTTGTCGTTGTTTTTGCACTCATAGCCGCGTGGCAGATTTGGCGCGGTCGCGCGAGCGTCGCGACCATTTTCGCCACTCTCAGTGCAGTCATTTTGGTACTTGCTCTGTGGCGCCCTGCTCTGCTGCATTCGCTCAACCGTGCATGGATGAAGTTTGGCGCTCTCCTGCACAGCGTGGTAAGCCCCCTCGTCCTGGGCGCCATTTACTTTCTGGTGTTCACGCCCGTCGCATGGGCCATGCGACTCAGCGGCCGTGACATCTTGCGCCGGAAGCTCGATTCGACTGCCCAGTCTTACTGGATCAAGCGCGACCCGCCCGGTCCGGCGCCTGATTCTCTCCCGAACCAGTTCTGAGGTTTCATGGATTTTTTAAGAGAGCTTTTTCAGTTTCTCAAAGTTCGCAAGAAGTTCTGGCTCTTGCCCATAATCATCGTCATGCTCGTCTTTGGCGGGCTCATTATCCTTGCGCAGGGCTCGGCAATCGCGCCGTTTATCTATACGCTGTTCTGAACGGGGCATGAAAATACTCGGCATTTCCGCTTTCTATCACGACGCTGCTGCCGCGCTCATTGTCGACGGTCAGATCGTAGCGGCGGCGCAGGAAGAACGCTTCACGCGCAAGAAGCACGATTCGGGTTTTCCTTCGAACGCGGTCCGCTTCTGTCTCGAATTCGCCAAGATCCCGCCGGATCAGTTGGATCAGGTCGCGTTCTACGACAAGCCGTTTCTGAAGTTCGAGCGCCTCCTTGAAACGTATCTGGCATTTGCGCCGCGCGGGTTTACGTCTTTCAAGGAGGCTTTGCCGCTCTGGCTCAAGGAAAAGTTATTTCAGAAATCGCTGCTCGCCAAAGCCCTTCGTGATGCGATCGGTAACGGAATCGACTGGCAGAGCAAACTGCTGTTCTCGGAACATCACCTGAGCCATGCAGCGAGCGCGTTCTACCCGTCGCCCTTCGAAAGTGCAGCCGTGCTGACGATGGATGGCGTCGGTGAATGGACGACGACATCGCTCGCTCTTGGAAAAGGCAAAGATCTGCAGGTCGGTACGGGAGATTCACTTCCCGCATTCGTTGGGTTTGCTCTATTCCGCTTTCACCTACTACACCGGATTCAGGGTGAATTCCGGTGAATACAAAGTGATGGGCCTCGCGCCTTACGGTGAGCCGAAATACGTCAGGCAGATCACGGACCATCTCATCGACATCAAGGACGACGGCAGCTTCAGGCTTAACCTGGACTACTTCGAGTACTGCACCGGGCTGACGATGACGAACGAGCGTTTCGACGAAGTCTTCGGCGGCCCACCTCGCAAGCCCGAAAGTCTCCTCACCCAGCGCGAGATGGATCTTGCTGCGTCGATACAGGTTGTCACCGAAGAGGTGATGCTCAGGCTGGCCCGGTCCGTTGCGCGGGAAACGGGAGAGAAGAACCTCTGCCTGGCCGGCGGCGTCGCGCTCAACTGCGTGGCTAACGGCAAAATACTTCGGGATCGGCCATTCGAACGTATGTGGTTGCAGCCCGCGGCAGGCGATGCAGGAGGCGCTATTGGCGCAGGCCTTGCCGCGTACCATCTTCACGGCGGAAACGCGAGAGTGGCGCCGAAGAACGGGGACGCCATGCGCGGGGGCTATCTCGGCCCTGAGTATTCCGATGCGGAAATAACCGAGCGCCTGACCCAGGCGGGCGCGGTGTTCGAGTTGGTCGAGCCAAGCATGCTCATCGACGAGTGCGCCCGCGCGCTTGCCGACGGCAAGGCTCTGGGGTGGCACCAGGGGCGAATGGAATTCGGACCGCGTGCACTCGGGGGGCGTTCCATTCTGGGCGACCCACGGTCTCCGGCGATGCAACGCACGCTCAATCTCAAAGTGAAATATCGCGAGTCGTTTCGTCCCTTTGCCCCTTCTGTCTTGAGAGAAGATGTAAGCGAGTGGTTCGATATCGACGACGATAGCCCATACATGCTGCTGGTCGCCGACGTGCGAGACCGCCATCGAATTCCGATGACCGAGGAGCAGAAAGCACTCTTCGGGATCGACAAGCTCAATGTGCCACGTTCGTCGATTCCCGCGGTAACGCACGTGGACTATTCCGCACGTATTCAGACAGTCCACGAAGACACGAATCCGCTTTACTACCGGTTACTCAAGCGTTTCAAAGAGCTGACCGGTTGCTCCGTTGTCGTCAATACAAGCTTCAATGTTCGCGGTGAGCCGATCGTTTGCACGCCCGAAGACAGCTTCCGCTGTTTCATGGGGACAGACATCGATGTGCTTGCGGTCGGAAATTGCTTCTTGCGGAAGGAGCAGCAGAATCCCGACTTGCTCACGCGATACGAGGACGCCTTCGAGCTCGACTGAACCGCCGCCTACTCCTGCGTCCGCGGTGTCCGAGTGCCAACTACGCTGGCCTTAACAGTCTGATCCGGGACGGCCAGCTTCCTGAAGAAGACCGCAGCGGGACAGTGCCGCGGCGGCGTCACTGATCTTTCCGAAAGCCATCCCCGCACGTTCTGCGATCGTGAGGAGATCGTTCGTACCGTCCGACAGATTCAGCACCCACAGCAGCGCCAACTCGTCGAACTCGCCCTGTCGGGCACCACCCGTGGTGCCGTAAAGACCGCGCTTGCCGAGCCGCGGCTCGCACTTGGGATTCGTGTTGACGCAAGTCCGGTTCTTTTCCAGCACTTCAATGATCTGCCAGATTCTGTCGAATGATCGGGCGAGGTACTCCGCCTTGATGAAAGACAGATTGTCACCACTCGTGTGGTATTCGGGAAAGGTTCCATGTTGTGAGCGCATGAAACAACCGACGGCGAGGTTGAACCCGGGCGAGCAATACTGTCGCTCGTCGTAACCGTAGGGAAAGAAGTCCATGACGCGGTGAGGCTCCCCGGCCGTCTGCAGGACGTGCGTTGCGGCCCGATCAATCTCGGCCGACCCCTGGCGCGACCGTTTGTAGGTAATGTCCCCGGCGTCCCCGACGCATGTCAACACCAACCCGTGCTTGATCGCCGTGGTTTTACTCTCATTGCGAGCCAGCCAGGTTATGGATCCAATGGTCCCTGGAATGAAGAGAAAGCGGTACGAATAGCGGCGACGTTGTTCCTGCAGACGGCGTGCGAGGGCGACGGCCACTGCGATGCCTGAAAGATTGTCGTTGGCAAGCGATGGATGACAGACATGACACGATATGAGGACTTCCTCGCGAGTTTCTCCAGCGAGAAAGCATTCGCCCATCGTCAAATGCCCGGGCTCCAACGTTGAATCGATGCACACGTCGTATGCCGGGTCGATCAGGCGATCGAGCTGACGCTGCGTGAGGCAGAAGCCCCAGTTTTCCCTATAGTAACTGGTGCGATACGGGATCAGATCAGGTTGCTCCGGCAGCGTGAACAGATGCCGCCGGAGATCGGAGATCGACATGCGCCTCTCCACCGGAACGCTGTAACTCATGACGTGGAGGTTGTGGGCGTTGAAATCGATCACGCGCTCGCCCTGCAGGTTCTTGATCCATGCGTCGCGTATGTTCCATTCGTTCGGTACCATCCAGTCGAATACGGGCGTACCGGACGGCACCTCTAACATTTCCACTGGAATGTGCTCTTGCAAGATGCGGAGCGTCTCGCGTACACCGTTACCCGTGATGCTGCGGCAGATTGGGAACAACTGAGCAGCGAGCGCATGCATACGCTCGCCTAAGGGCGATCCGTTCACGTTATCGGCGGAGGCGTATGCGGAATGCATTAGAACAGGGCCGCAGGCGACCTGTCACGTTACAGAAGCGGCCAGTTGCGATCCTTTTCGGATAGTACCCGGACTGGTACAGGCCACGAAATGGCCAGGCGGGGATCGTTATGACGGAGTCCCCGCTCATATTCCGGTGCATAGAACGCACCGACCTGGTAGAAAATTTCCGTGTCGGGCGCCAGGGTAATGAATCCGTGCGCGAACATTCGCGGGACGTAAAGCTGGGTTCGGTTCTCCGCCGTAAGCTCTACGGCCACGTGCTGCAGATAGGTCGGAGAATCCTCCCGGAGATCGACGATCACGTCGCAAAGCGCGCCGCTCGTGCAGCGAATCAGCTTGGTCTCTGCGGCTGGTGGCATCTGGTAGTGCATGCCGCGCAGCGTTCCCGCGCTGCGATTGACCGAAGTGTGGCACTGGACGAAGTTCGCATTGAGCCCGTGCTCCGCAAACTCGCGCGCGCAAAACGTACGCGCGAAGAATCCTCGTTCGTCCTCGCGCCGCTCGAGCTCGATTACGAATGCTCCCTCGAGGCGTGTTTCAGCGAAGCGCATCCGACGAATTCCAGTAGAACTCGCTGTTGATCTGACGCGTGCGCAGCAAGTGCTCGAGCTGCTTCAGCCGGGTGAAGCCTCTGAAGAGGAAGATATCGTCGTGCATGTCGATACGTTCGAACAATTCCCGCAATTGCCGAGCACCTTTCCGTGCATCCCAGCCGCACGAGAAGCCCGGCAGCCGTTCGTGGATCTTGTCGAACGCTACCTTATAGCTGCGATTATCCGATCCCGGCGGGCCAAACTTCAGTGAACACCCGGTGAACGTTTCCGCGACGATCTCCGCGATATCACGCACGCGATAATTCTGTTCCGTACTGCCGACATTGAACACCTGTCGGTGCACCGTCGACCGCGGAGCGGCCAGCGCGCAGGAGATCGCCTTGCAGATATCGAGGCCGTGAACGAGCGGGCGCCACGGCGTCCCGTCGCTCGTCATCGCGATTTCGCCGGTGGTCCACGCCAGTCCGGCGAGATTGTTCAGCACGAGGTCGAATCGAATCCGTGGAGACGCGCCAAACGCCGTCGCATTTCGCAGAAACGTAGGCGAGAACGTATCGTCAGCAAGCGGTGCAACGTCGCGTTCCACCAGTGTCTTACACACGGCATACGCAGTCTGAGGATTGACCGGCGATTCTTCATTGACGAGATCGGCCGTCGCGACCCCATACACGCTGCAGGAGGACATGTACACGAAGCGCTCCACGCCGGCAGCCTTGGCCAGAGTAGCGAGGCGCACCGAGGCCTTGTGATTGATGTCGTACGTAATGTTCGGAGCAAGTTGACCTGTCGGGTCGTTCGAAAGCTCGGCCATATGCACGACCGCCTGCACGCCCGCGAGGTCTTCGGCGCTAACCTGACGCAGGTCCTTGTTCAGCGTTTTCGGAGTAATCGAGTTCGTGTTATAGAGCCAGCCCACTTTGTAGTAGCCGGTGTCGAGCCCGATGACCTCGTGTCCTTCATTGATGAGCAGTGGACCAAGGAGTGATCCCAGGTAACCTTCTGTGCCGGTAACGAGTATCTTCATCTCTGTTCATTCCCCTTAATTGGTCTTGGATCGCGGCGGCGCGGTCGACCGCTGGACTCCGCTTGCTCATTCGCTGTTACCCGACCACTCGTGCTTCAGCAAACCGACAAACCACTCACGCGAGGCTTGCTTGCCTGAGCCGTGGATATCACCCACGGCCACATCGAATGTCATGGCGGGAGCGACACAGTCCGCGAGCGCCCCCCCCTTGTATACCGACACGTATGTATTGCAACGTCCCACCGTGATATTGAACGCATCGGTTACACACGTCACGTGGCCCTCGGCCGGCAACTCCTCAGGCAGCGCCCCGGCGGCGTCGCTGTCGAGCAGGTAGATCCCGCTGTCCTTCGTGTAGTCGTAGATGCCCACTTCGAACTTCGGGAAACGCAGCACCGTATCGCTTCGGTAGTGAACCGTGATCTTCAGGCGACTTGTTGAGCGGAGAACCTTATCAGCATCCAGACTCTCGACCTTCATGCCCGTTATTCTCACCGAGCCGTCACCCGTGCGGTCTTTCCTGAGCTCCAGTGGTACTTCCGCGACAGACATGACCGAATGCAGGTATCGCTGTGTCACTTCTGCCGTTGGCCCGTCATAAATGAGCTTTCCGGACTGCAGCAGGATCGCCCTGTCGCACAGCGCCTGCACCGCAGCCATGTTGTGACTCACGAACAGTATTGTGCGGCCCTCTTTGGCAACATCCCCCATCTTGCCAAGACACTTCTTCTGAAATGCAGCATCGCCAACCGCCAGAACCTCATCCACGACCAGAATCTCCGGCTGCAGATGCGCCGCGACCGCGAACGCCAGGCGCACGTACATCCCGCTGGAATATCGCTTGACGGGTGTATTCAGGAACCGCTCGACCTCGGCAAACGCCACGATTTCATCGAACTTAGACGAAATCTCGTTCTTGGACATTCCAAGGATAGAGCCATTCAGGTAGATGTTTTCGCGCCCGGTCAGTTCAGGATGGAAGCCAGTTCCCACTTCCAGGAGGCTCGCCACGCGCCCCTTCAGCCCAATACGACCCACCGTAGGTTCCGTTATTCGACTCAGGATCTTGAGCAGAGTCGATTTGCCAGCACCGTTGGGGCCGACGATGCCCACGACCTCGCCTCGGCTGACATCGAACGTCACGTCCTTCAGTGCATCGAAAATGTCGCCGCGACTATCCGAGCGCGCACTCTCCATACGCTCAGTGGACGGTGTCACGCCACGGCGTGGTCCGACGCGGGCTCGTCGTCTTATGAAGCGAAGAGGCGCGGTGGCCAGGTGCTGCATGGCGTGCCGCAGTCCCTCCGCGCCGAGTTGTGTCTGCCCAAGCACGTATTGCTTTCCGACACCTTCGACTCGAATGACCGTTTCGGAAGACATGGCAGGGTGCTAGATTACGTCCGCGAACGCACGCTCGGTCTTGCGAAAATGCATGATTGAAACCACAAACAAGACGATAGTTAAAATTAGAGATAACGCGATACCCGGCATGAACAAGTCCGCCGACCCACCCAGGATCGCCCATCTGAACCCATCGATAACACCCACCATCGGGTTCATTGAATAAACCAGAAACCACGTATCGCCGAACTTCTCGCGTACGATCTGACTGCTATAGGCAACAGGACTGACGTAAAGGCCGAACTGTACGATGAAGGGGACCAGAAATCTGAAATCCCTGTAGCGCACCATGAGTGCGGTGATGATGAGGCCGGGACCCAGCGCCGCAAGAATCGCCCAGATTACGAGGAACGGCAGAAGCAGCATATGCCAGGTCGGCCAGAACCGATACGAGGCCATGAGCACCAGCAGGATCACGCCGCAAACCAGGAAATCGATGAACGACACGACGACCGAACTCGTAGGCACGATCATCCGCGGGAAATAGACCTTCGAGATCAGATTCGCATTCCCGACCAGGCTTTGACTCGCCGAAGAGAGGGCATTCGAAAAAAACTGCCATGGCAGGATGGCGGCAAAGACCATCACGGCATACGGAGCCGTACCGACAGAGGGCAAACCCGCGACTTTCCCGAAGATCACCGTCATGATGATCATGCTGAGCAGCGGCTGGACGACGGCCCACGCGGCCCCGGCGACAGTCTGTTTGTAGCGTACCGCAATGTCGCGCCACGCGAGCACGAAGAACAGTTCGCGAAACCGCCACAAATCGCGCCAGTAATGTTTTTCCGTGCGGCCGGCTTCGATCCAGAAGTCGAACTCCGCGGCGCCCGGACACATCTCGGGAGTCGGCAGCCCTTGCGCACTGACGCGGCTGTCTACGATATTGGAGTGGTTCATGCGGTTTTATTCGACAGTCGAGGCATCACGTAGCCGAGCGGTATCCGCAGCGGGCGAGTGCGTCTCGATCGGTTCGCTTCGATGTTCCGGCTTCCTTGCTTCCATGAATAGCGAATCGGGCTTGTACACGCTCCCATCAGGTTCGACATCAAGGCAGAAGGACGCCCAACCCTCGATCTCTGACTCACCCGCTCCAACGCGGCGCGGCGATTCGAATCCAGCGGCAAGCAGCATCTGCCCGAGGGAGTATCTGTCATACATCCAACGGTGAACTTCACCGCTGAGGCGGAAGCGACCAATCTGCAGCGCTTCCCAGTCCTCGCGCAAAGCAAGACGAAGCAGATACTGGCGCGCGCTCAGCGCTCTGAGACGCGCGCCCCGCCAGAGCCGACGCACCGCCCTCACTGGAAAAGAGTCTGGCGAGACTGGCAGTCGCGTTTTCGCCGACCGCATTGCTGCGAGTAGGCCGCGCCCCTCGGCCCCGGTGCGCATGAGTACGAACGATTCATTCGGGACGTTCGAGCGTTCGAGATACCGTCTCATGTCGCCACCGGGTTGCTCGCGAACGGTCTGGTCGTAAAGCTCGAGCATTATCCAGTCGTAATGAGATTGCCACTCACGGTCGCCCTGGCCCGCCCGTTCCAATGCTTCCAGGTAAAGCCGCGCAATCTGCTCCAGGTCAGGAACCACGACGCGCAGTGTGCCGCCTGGTTCCAGAACTCGAAAACATTCGTGCAGAAAGTTGCCTGCTTCCTGATGCGACAGATGCTCCAGCAGGTGGGAATGGTAGACAACGGCGAACGTCCCATCGGTAAAAGGCAGTGATGTACGCAAGTTGCAGGCCATCACTCCGTCGACTTGCGGCGCAATATCGACGTTGGTCCACCTCGGGTGTATGCGCGCGCCGCAACCCAGATTCAGGTACTTCCCTCGGCTCGAAGTAGGTCTCAATGCAGCTCTCACCGCGCGTTCGCGCGGCTGTAGGGGCCCTGTGATGCTCAGTCGACCGGTTTGGGGCTCCGCGCCATGTAGGCGAACTGCCGCAATTTCCGGGCAATTCGCTCCGCGAAGCGGGTCGCCTGGCACATGAGCGAGGCAAACCATACTGGACGCCAGAAAAGCATGGCATATTTCTGGCGGACAGCCATTTGCCACTTGAGTTGGGCCGGCGAGGCCAACATGCACTCCCGGCACGTTTCGATCACGAACCTCGGATCCGACCACAGCCAGCGAGGAATAAGAGCAAGGAAGGTGAACCACGTCATGCGATCGAAGATCTGCTCTGCGGCGTCCCGGGAGCAATTCGTTCTGTCGATCGTATGCCTCGTCATCTCGATCGTGAAATCCAGCCACGCTTTGGCGGCATCCGGAGTGGACACATCCGTCTCCTGGTGGTCTCCATGGCGGTAACGCCCGACGACCTCGTTCACGAACGCCGCACCGAACCTGCATGCCACACCTACTACGAACGTGTAGTCGGCCGGATGCCCGCCCACTTCCACGAACCCGCCCCATTGTTCATGGGCGTCCGCACGGAAGATCATGCCGGGCGACATCGCCCCAGGATCGAGGGCCAGAGCAAGGAGTGCGGGTTCTTCATGCCTTTCGCCTGTGGCCGCAGGAATCCACTCGGCGTGAGTCACCCCGGCGGTATCAATGTACTGAAGCCCACCGACGATAATGCCTATGTCTCCGACTCCCAGCGCGCATGCCACCATCTTTTCGACACCGCCCGGGTAGAGCTCGTCGTCATCATGCAGCATCCAGACCCACTTCGACGAAGCAAGCTTCACGCATACGTTGAAATGCTCCGTCGCCGTCAGCATTCCTGACTGGCGTACGTAAGCGAATCCATAGCGCCGTTGCAACGCTGGGATAGCGGAATGACTGCGGATCGAGTTATCGGATACGATCACCGGCACGCTCACCTGGTTCTCGAAGACGGAACGCAGACAGGTCTCCAGGAGCTCAGGTCGATCGCGAGTCGGTATGACGATGGTCAGCAGTTCTGGCGAAACTCTCATGAACTGATCAACAGGTAGTTTTGAATGGCGTGATACGTTGGTCGGACGTTTCAATCAGGGCATGCATTTAAACCATGAACCCGCAGAAAACAATATCAGCGCAACAGACGAGGTCAGCGTAGATGGAATCACAAAAGTCGAATGAGACCAGCTTCACGGCAGGTGCCGCATATTACGATGCAATTTACCGCGCGAGAGGGAAAGATTACTCGGCCGAAGTGGAGTATATGCGTCAGCTGATCCAGGGGCATAAACGATCAGCGGGAAATCGGCTGCTCGAGATGGCTTGCGGAACGGGTCGTCATACCGAGCACCTGGTCAGCCATTTCCAGGTAGCCGGTCTCGACAAGGACCATGGAATGCTCGCGCTCGCGCGGGAACGGCTGCCGCAGGTGAGGTTTCATAACGGCGACATGGCCGACTTCCAGCTCGGAGAACGTTTCGATGCAGTGATATGCCTGTTCAGTTCAATAGGTTACGTGCGAACCCTGCAGGGCCTGCGCGATGCGGTCCGAGCGATGGCCGAACATCTCTTGCCCGGCGGCATACTCGCGATCGAACCATGGATGTCGCCAGACGAGTTTCAACCGGGCAAACCATTCGCCACATTCGTGGACGAACCCGATCTGAAAGTCGCTCGCATGAACGTGAATGTCATGCGGGATCGCATGTCTGTCCTCGATTTCAACTATCTCGTCTGCACTGCCGAGGGAGTAAGGCATTTCAGGGAGCACCACGAGCTGGGACTTTTCACCCAGGACGAGTATCGCGCAGCGTTTCGGGACAGCGGCCTTGACACCCATTTCGATCCGCCTGGTGTCATAAGCCGCGGCCTGTATGTGGGGATACGCCCGCTCAGCTGAACTCGTTCAGCCCCGTCATATTTGTCTCGCCGACCATGAAGCCTTTTGCGGTGGTCACCGGCTGCTGACTGCGATCAGCATCGACCTGGTGCGGTTCCCGCAAGAGCTTGCGGATGTAGACGCGCGACAACGTACGGCTGACGCCCGTCGTGCTCGTCCCGAAGAGTTTCACGAACCCCGACAGCATGTGCTTCTGCTCGTCCGTAAATACGAACTCGAACGTGTGAGGCTCGGAAAAACGATAGTCGTCGATGTCGACGGGCTGTACCTCGTTGGAGAAAGTGAGAATGTCATAGCCAAACGCCTGCCTGTACGTCTCGGGGTCGTCGACGAAGATTTCCCGCATCCGCAAGTAGTTGAAATCCACGATATCGGTCACGAACTGGATATCATGCTCGAGGCCGTGCCGCCGTAGTAATTTGGCGGACGAGAGCTTCGCAACGTCGGCGACGGCGTCGAGATACTTCGTCATGCTGAGGCCCTTGTAGTTATACATAAGGTTGCCTCCCATCTCGCCGTCAATGACCTTCTGGATGTTCGCGGGCGAGTTGCAGAACGTCATCAGTTCGCCTACGGAATTCCATAGCTCCCCTTCCGTTTCTCCAACGAACCTCCCCGTGAACTCGCCGAACCTGCTGAAGTTCGCATACTCGTCGTATATGATCGACAGCCACTCCCAAGGCGAGAGCTTCCTGAGCTTGAAGTACTTGAGGATCTCGGTGAACACGCCATCGTTGTAGAAAACGTTGACGATGAGGTTCATCTTGCGCGCGGCGAGGTAGTCGGCATATGACAACGTGTTGTTCTCGACGACAATCTCCTCGATCTCGCCCACGCTGACCTGGTCTCCGAGAACGTTGTAGTAGCCATAACAACGGGGCACCAGGCGGTACTTCGTTTTCATCCCGTATTGCGCGCGCGATGCCAGCGATCCCATCTCGGTCCCGGGAAGAAGCATGAGCTGATACATGGACATGGTATTGAATCCCGCTTCGACCAGCATGCGCAGAGACTCGAAATGGGCCTGGAGCGTGTCGCCGGGCAGCGCCAGAATGATCTCGCTCCAGCTGTTCGCGCCGATTTCCTTGGCATCGAGCGCGAGGTCGATCAACTGTTCGAGACTGATGTTCTTGCGTTTGATGTTCACGAGCACCTGGCTGTCCAGGCTCTGCACCGATCCCATCAGCTTCATCGCGCCTTTCAACAGCCGCGCGACTTCGAGGACGCGCTCCTTTTTGTTCTTGCCGGTGGCGACGTTGACGTACTGCGGATAGTCGAATTTTTCCCGGGCACTCGCCAGCGTTCGCGCGGTATCGAGATCGTCCGGGTACATGCCGAAGTTCGAATCGGCGATGTGGAGATCACGCCGTGCGCGATCGCCCAGCGCATCCATCTTCTCCGCGATGTAGAGGATCTCGTCGTCGATCCGATCGCGCTTCTTGCGCTTGATCTTGGTCCAGTGATGCATTCCCTCCGTGCAGAACGTGCACTCGAACGGACAACCGCGGTTCGTCTGGATGATCGGGTAGAGCCTTCCGTCGAAGAACTCGTCCATGAAGCCGCTGGTATACGCAGACGGGAGCATCTCGAGCGGCACGCGCTCGATCTTGGGGCTCGCTCTGAATTTGTCGTCCTTGTCGATGAACACAAGATTGCTCACCTCGAGCTCCGAGACCACCGACGTCTGCCAATCGTGCGCCATCAGCGTGCGCACGAGATTGCAGAACGCCGTTTCGCCCTCCTTGACGACGTGGAAGTCGATGACGGGATGGTTCCGGAGGAACGCTTCCTGCTCCGTTGCGTCGTACGCCAGGTTCGGACCGCCAAATACGATGACGATCGACGGGAAGTGCTTCTTGATGACGTTGGCGAAGCCGAGCGACAGATTCGCGTTCCAGACGTAATTCGAAAATCCGACGAGCCGCGGAAGGGCCTTTTCGCCCGATTTCAGTGCCTCCAGCTCCGCTACGAGCTGTTCCGGATATTTGAACAGTCTCACGTTTACAGAGGGTATTTCCTCTTTGAGGTATGCGGCGATGCCCCCGACGGCGGCCGGCATGACATCCGAGGCAATCGTTTGTTGCGTGTACGTGAGGTCGCACAGATAGATCCCCGCGCTGTTGTTCATGACTGGTTCCATCGATTACCTCTGCTATAGGCGATTTTGCACCCTGAATTTGGCGCGATCAGACCTTCACTTTGCGGCAATAGAACGCCTCGGCAAGCCCGGTGCCTGACCGGATTTCGAGTCCTCTCAAGCTGAGAAGTGCCCGGAATGTCGGGTCAGTGAACCAGTACTTGCCGCGCTGGGAAGGGAAGCTCGACAGCAAATAATCGATCTTCCTGTTGCACGTGTCGGAATCGAGCGGCACGAACAGATTCGGAGTTCCGAGGTCGCCATCATACTTCGGAATCTCATATTCAAGGATGAGATGGTTTCTGAAACTGTTCCAGGTGAGCTCCGACACGAGCCGGTGGTCCTGGTGCAAGTCATGCCGGAAATGCGTAAGCACGAGATCCGGAATAAATTCCCGTTCGAGGCGCAAGAAGACTTCTTTGATCTGAGCCCCGCTATACGGAAAGAAGCCATCCCTGAACTCGTGGCACATCACTTTCCTGCTTCGCGCACCGTTCAGAAATAACTCCGCACTGCGCTGCGCCTCACGGCTTCTAATGGGATCCGAGGCAAATATGATCCACCACACTTCGAGATGGGGTTGCTCCTCGAGCAGCCGCAGGACGGTTCCACCACATCCGATCTCGATGTCGTCACAGTGAGCCCCGAGGCAAAGGATGCGTTCGAGACGTTCGCCGTCGGCACCCAGTTTCAACCGCAGCACAGGAAGCTCGGTACGCCTAGGGTTGAACCGGTCCGGTCGTCGCTTCGCGCGTGAGCCGTTTCGACGCTGCCTCAGCCGAATCGGGGTGCGCGCCTGCCCGCGCGGCTTCAGATTTCCAGACCTCCCATGGCGCCTCGCCGCGGCCATACAGTTCGTCAAGCAGCTGTTTGTCCTTGAACGTGTCCATCGGCGCCCAGAAGCCGTCGTATTGATAACTGATCAGCTGCTTCTCGGCGATCAGCTTCTGAAACGGCGCCTCCACGAGTTCCTCGCCGCTGCGCACGTAATCGAAGATATGGCGTTTGAAAATGAAGTAGCCGCCGTTGATGAGAATGTCCGAGTGAGCCAGGTGCTGGATCGCCGTCACGAGGCCGCTCTCGTCGAGTTTGACTACGTGGAAGCTATGAGTCGGCTTGGACGACACGAAGCTTGCGGTTTTCTCGCTGGCAGTGAAGTGGTCGATCATATCCGGCAGATAAAGGTCGGTCAGGCCATCGGTGTAGTTCGCGAGGAAAACCTCGTCATCCTCGATGTATCGCTCCACCTGCCGCAGCCGCTCGCCTATGTTCGAGTGCAGCCCAGTATCCACGAACGTGATTTTCCAGTCGTCGATGTCGCTGCTCAGCAGACGCAGCTTGCGCCCACCGTTGGTGAGAATGAAGTCGTTCGATATCGACTCGTCGTAGTGGACGAAGTAGTTCTTGATGCTGTCGGCCTTGTAGCCCAGGCACAAAATGAATTCTTTGTGACCGTGGTGCGCATAATATTTCATGATGTGCCACAGGATCGGCCGGTAGCCGATGTTCACCATGGACTTCGGAACGCTTTCGGAATGCTCGCGCAGTCGCATTCCCAGACCGCCGCAAAAAAGCACCACTTTCATTGTAAACTCCCGCTTGCCGGCTTCGCTAAGTTTAGGCCTATAAAACAAACGCTTATGGCGAATACGGCTGCAGCATTATGCATGCGTTTCGCGAATTGCGGCCGCACGCGTGTGACACATGGCCACGGTTTATGTGGGTGCACGCGGCGCCTCGGCGGCCGGCATGCAGCCAAACAAGCTTGGATTTTGCCAGTCTTGAGTTCGGCCCGCGCGGAGCGCCGAAATCGTGTCGGATGGCGCGCTTACACTCGAGTATGGGGCTTCGTTCATCGGATGGTTACAACGGACACGCGCCAAGTGCGCCGCCGAGCCGGTCTGCAAAGTCGGTATATGGTATTTGAGCGGCGTCAATGATTCGGGGGATTTTTGCCGAATGGTGTGAGAAATTTGCTAGTTCGGGCGTCGAATGCCGGTAACCTGCGCGACCGTGCACGCTTGAACTTCCAGTGTGCCTACCTCTTCATGCCTGTGCCGTATGCTGCCCGCCTGTCGACGATGGCCTGCCTTAACACACGGTTTCGAACAGCCGATCAAGTTGACGGCGCTTGCCGCGTTCGTCGAGAGCACCACTGAAATGCGCGCGAGGCCGCTTGCGCGCACAAAGTTACTACGCCCCGGAAACCCGATATGACTGCGAACGAAACGACTGATCAGCTCAGCGCCCCCAAGGGCACCATCCAGCATTCCCTCGCCTGCCGGTTCTGCAAGGCGCCCCTGAGTTATACGTTCGTAGATCTCGGAATGTCTCCATTGTGCGAGAGCTTTCTGAGCGCCGCCCAGATCAATCAGATGGAGGCCTTCTTTCCACTGCATGTACAGGTCTGCGCGACATGCTTTCTCGTCCAGTTGCCGGAATACGTGGCACCGAGTGACATCTTCACCGAGTACGCCTACTTTTCTTCGTACTCCGACAGTTGGGTGGCACACGCGAAACGCTACGCCGAAATGGCGCAGGCACGCTTCGGTCTCACGCGGAGCAGTCTCGTCGTCGAGCTGGCCAGTAACGACGGCTACCTGCTCCAGCATTTCGTGCACGCGCACATTCCCGTTCTGGGAATCGAGCCTGCCGCAAACGTTGCAGCAGCAGCGGTCGAGAAGAACATACCGACGCTCGTCCGATTTTTCGGCGTCGATAGCGCGCGAGAGTTAGTGAGCCAAGGCAAGCGCGCGGATGTACTAATCGGCAACAACGTCCTCGCCCAGGTACCGGACATAAACGATTTCGTGGGCGGTATGAAGATCCTGCTCGCGCCGCGCGGCGTGATTACGGTCGAGTTCCCGCACTTGATGCGGCTCATCGAAGGCAACCAGTTCGACACGATCTATCACGAGCACTTCTCGTACTTCTCGTTCCTGACCACCCAGCGTATTTTCGCTGCCCATGGTCTCCACGTCTTCGACGTTGAAGAATTATCGACGCATGGCGGTTCGTTGCGGGTCTATGCGCGCCACGTGGAGGACACGTCTCAGCCCGAGTCGCCACGGGTGGCGGCACTGAGCGCACGCGAGGAGTCCGCCGGCTATACTCGGCTCGAGACATACAGATCCTTCGACGAAAGGGTGAAGGAAACGAAGCGGCGCATCCTCGACTTTCTTATCGCTGCCAAACGGCAAGGAAAATCGATCGTGGGCTACGGCGCGCCGGGGAAGGGCAACACGCTTCTCAATTATTGCGGGATACGCTGCGATTTCCTGGATTACACCGTCGATCGCAATCCGTACAAGCACGGCAAGTTTCTGCCGGGGACACACATCCCTATTTTTGCGCCCGACAAGATCAAGGAGACGCGCCCGGATCTCGTCCTCATCTTACCCTGGAACCTGAAGGACGAAATCGCTGCTCAGCTTTCGTATATTCGGGAATGGGGCGGACGGTGTGTCGTTCCCATTCCGGAGATGAAGATCCTTTGAGATGTCGCGTGTCGTACCCGCAGCTATAGCGCGTCTGCCGAGCGCAGCCCCATCCGTTTCGCGGAAACGTTAAATTCAGTAGCGGCGTCTGAACGTCGAGCTTTTCAGGAGATGCAATGGAAACCGTAACAGTGCTGGGTGGTGGAATGGCCGGCATAGCAGTGTCGTATCACGTCGGGCACGACCAGTGCGTGGTCTATGAGGCCGACTCCCATTATGGCGGCCACATTTACAGTGCCGTGGAGAACGGTTTCGTCTGGGATGACGGACCGCATGTGTCGTTTACGAAGAGCGAGTACGTGCGCCAGACCTGGGCGGATGCGGTCGGCGGCGAGTTCGAGGAAGTCCCTGCAGCCGTCACCAACTACTATCAGGGCCACTGGATCGATCATCCGGCCCAGTCGAATCTGCATCAGGTGCCGGAGCCGTTACGTTCGCAGTGTGTCGAAAGTTTTCTGAAAGCGCGCCGAACCCCGGAAACCGCTCGGCCCAAGAACTATCAAGAATGGATCGACCACGCCTTTGGAGAAGTTTTCGCCGAGAAGTTCCCGGCTGCCTACACGCGCAAGTACTGGACCACGGACCCCATCAATCTGGGTACTGATTGGATCGGCAAGCGCGTGTATTACCCGAAGGTCGAAGACGTCGTGCAGGGCGCGAAAGGCCCGCTCGGGCGCGATACGTACTGGGTCGGTCTCTGGCGATACCCGTCTCAAGGCGGCTTTTACGCGTACGTCAAGAAGTTCGTGGATGGCGCGCGAATCCAATATCGGAAGAAACTGATCCGGATTGATTTCGGTAAACGCCTCATGGCGTTCGACGATGGAACTCAAGCGAGCTACAAAACGCTTGTCTCGACCCTTGCCCTGCCCACTCTTATTGGATGCGCGGAGGACGCGCCGGGCGAAGTACGCGAAGCGGCTGCGCTTCTCCGGGCGACGAGGCTGTACCTCGTTCGCCTGGCTGTTAATCACCCGAGCGTGCGCAAGGAACCGTGGTTGTACATCTACGATGAGGACAAGCTCAGCACGCGTGTCAGTATTCAGGAGAATTTCGCACCGAGCAATGCGCCACCCGGGAAGACTGCGCTGTCCGTCGAAGTCTGCGGCTCGGACTACACTCCCCTGCCGAAGGACGCTGAGGCCACGGCCAGGACCGTTCAGCAGGAGATGATCGACATGGGACTGATCGAAAACGACGCGGCCGTGATTTCACGGTCCGTCAAGTACTGCCCTTGGGGTCAGATCGTCTACGATCACAATCGTCGCCCTGCCCTCGAGGTCATCAATTCGTTTCTGGATCGCATGGGGGTCGTCCGGGCTGGCCGCTACTCGCAGTGGGGTTACATGATGACGCACGACTGCTGGCTGCGGGGCAGGAAGGTCGCGGAGCATCTCAGAAACCGGGCCGAGCTGAAAGAATTCGATATCGACGACGAGTGATCAACCGTCACGCACGCGTTTCGAACGGCATCGCATCCGGGCTTGCGCTTTCTCCTGCTAATATGAGCTTCAGGAGAGATAGGGATGCGTGCCAGGCGGGGTAACTCCGCGAATATGCCCGTGAAGACGTGCAGTTGAGGTCAGACCGAACATCGAAGCGCCACTTCGCGGCTATGCCCAAGGGGTCGTGGATCGCGTGCGCCGCGGCGGCCGTATTGGCCTTCTTTGCAGCGTTGATGCAGCACTTGCCATCCGCCGACGCGGCGGACGCACCGGCGGCAGAGTTGCGGCAGGCTGCGACCACTGGCTCGATCAGCGGAGACTCCAATCAACTCGCTGTCGCGTCCGCGAGCGGCTTCCGTGCCGGCGACTGGATCATCGTCGAGATCGGTAGCGAAGCTGGCCACGGCCAGCGAGGCACACGCGGCGTAGGCGGCACATGGCCTGCCAAGTCCTATGCGACCGAAACGCAATTGCTTGCCGACAAGAAGCAGCAGAACAGGCTGTTTGCGTGGGCCGAAGATTCCGGCTACGTCTATTGGTGGCTCGACGGCACCTGGTACAACATCGCGCCGAACCGGCCGAATATGTTTTATACCGGTCAATACTATCTTGGGAAAGCGATCCCTCGCTCGCTCCAGGCGCGGATTACAAGCATCAGCGGCAATACTCTAACGCTCGACAAGCCTGCTGCGGTCGAGGCCAGCGACGCTAACGTTTACCTGGATACTGCGCCGATCATCAACAGGATGATCGCTGCAGGTGCCGCCTTGAATCTGCCGGCCGGAAAGTACCCCATCGGCGGCGTCGTCTGGATCCAGGGTAAGAGCGGCTTCGTGCTCTCCGGCCAAGGCAAGGATCAAACCACGATTTACTCACCTAAGGGCGTGCCCTCGGCAATGATTCAGGCGCACAAAGCGCCGAATACCGTGGTGCGCGACCTGACGCTCGAGGGTAACTTTCGCGACCAGGGTTTTGGGCTGAACTGGACTGGCTCAACTCCCGCTGGAACGAATCAACCGGTCACCGAGACGGATGTGCCGCAAGGTGCCGGATTTCCGCGCGGCGTCTTCTTCTACGGCGGCAGCAGCAACAGCGTGGCACAAGACATTCGCGTCATCGATGTCGCGCAGCAGGCGGTCGGGGTGTCCTTCGCAGATAACGTGTGGGGGAAGCGCGTCGAAAATATTCAGAACGATCCGATGCGCCAGTACGTGCAGTGGCAGTTCCAGTGGTGCGACACGACGGGTGGCGGCTGCGAGGACTGCGAAGTGCGCAGCACGTACGTGATTCCTGGCTTCGAAGCCTTCAAATCCACGAACGTCCAGTTCATCCGGCCCAAAGGTACGAACGCGCTGATGGCCATGAACGGCTCGGGCGGCTGGTTGATCCAGGACGCAAATCTCAGGTTCACTGCCAATAGCCTCCACCCCCAAGGCTATGTGACGCCGTTCCATCCGATAATCGAAGCCAACACCAACATCGGCGTTACGCCGCAGGTGGCACTCGGGGGAACAATCCGCAACGCGACCATGGTCCAGAAAGGGTACGTCAACGCCAAGAACGACACTCTGAAGGGCATCGTGATCAACGAGAACAATCCGCACATCCGAGTCGAGCACTCCGCGTATTACGCACCTGACTACAAGACGCCGACGGTCGCGAACGGAGCGATGGGTGTCAATTCGACTGGCCTTGACACATTTATCGACGGCATGGTGGTAGTCGGAAAGCCGCAGCCCGGAAGACAGAACATATTCATTCAACGTGGCGGCGGAAAAAACTGCACTGCACAAGTAGTCTACGGCTGCGAAACGACACCCGCTCGCACGAAAAACGAACCATAGCTGTCAGGGTTAGACGATGTCAGCTGGTGTACTGTTCGGCGAGACGTTCCCTCCATGCCTGAATGTCGTCCTTCAATGGCTCGGCGTTTCCCGAGAGAGCGGCTACCCTGCCAGCGGACGGGTTTGGGCAGGGCTGTCGCGCCCAGAAGTGATCGCGGCACACAGGGTGAGAAATAATGCCTACACGCCGAACTCTAGTTGGGCAATTCTTCACGCCCCGGAGTGATCAGTTGAAGAAGCCTTACATGCACGCTCGAATTCAAGAACCATGGCCCGCGCCGTAGAACGCCCGAATCTCCCCGTTCTCACGTCACTTCGGTTCTGGGCGGCGGCGCTCGTTGTACTGAATCACCTCGATACGTCAAGAGTGGATTTTCTGCCCGGCATCATCAAGGGTTGGTGTCAGTCCGGGTATGAAGCCGTCACATTCTTCTTCGTTCTTTCTGGCTTCATTCTGACATATGTGTATTCGTCTTCACGCGAGGACGGTTCACTGAACGTTCCGAGGCGCCGATTTCAGATCGCGCGCCTTGCCAGAATCGGCCCTGCCTACTACCTGGCACTTGTCCTGATGCTGCCGGCGTTCATATATGGGGTCGCAGTTGCAGGCATCATCTCGCTGGATCGCTTTGTACTCGCGACTTTAGCCGTACCGGCGCTCCTGCAAGCGTGGTTGCCACCGGTCGCATTCTCCTGGAACGGCCCGGCCTGGTCGCTGTCGGTCGAGATGTGCTTCTATGCTTCATTCCCTTACTTGCTGCTCCAAACGACCCGCGTTGCGCGGCGGGATCTCGTCCTGGCGGCGGCTGCTGCCGTCGTGGCCAGCGCGGCTATACGTGCGAACGCGCAGTCGCTGTTACCCGGCTACTCGACGGAGTGGCAGTACTTCTTCGCGTACTTCCCACTCTTTCACGTGCCTTCGTTTGTTTTCGGCATGGCACTCGGCAGGCTCTTTTTGTTCGGCCGCGATCGATCACCACTTGGCAATCAGTTGTCGCTCGTTCTCGCATCAGTCGTGCTTGCGTTGGTTCTGGGTTTCCGCTCGTCCTTGCCTGCCTGGTTCGTCAGCGACGCGCTGCTGGTACCCCTCTATGGGGTTGTAATCCTGGCCGCTGCCGGGATGCATTCGTCGACGACTGGGATTCTCGCCTCTCCCGTTGCGGTGCTTGCCGGTGAAGCGAGCTATTCGATGTACATCCTCCATACACCTGTAGTGTTCTGGTGGCATTGGATCGCCGCCAGGTTCTTCGGACTGCGATTGCCCCACGCCGTCGAAGTCGCCGTCGCGTTTGCACTCGTCCTGGTCGTATCGATATTTGTCTTTGCGATGTTCGAGCGCCCGCTCCGCAGGTTCATTGTTCAGCATGTGCCCGACACACCGGTGCATAAAGCGACTACCGCAGACTTCCCGGTATCCAAGACGAACGTCAAATCGGGCTAACGGGTTCGAAGGCTTTGCGCGATTGTCAGACGCGACCCTGGCGCACCCGCGAGCGTTGCTGCATTCATCTTCAGATCGTGCACGTGGTCGGTTTTTCCGCCTCAGTCTCGCGCGTGTCAGCGTCGAGCCCGCGCACCATTTCCCAGAGCAATGCGCGATAGGTACTGCAAAAAGCTTGATAAGAGAGGGTAGTTCGCACTTTCTCCAGCCCGGCCGCGCCCAGTCTGTCGCGCAACTCGGGGTCATCGTAGAGACGACACAAAGCCTCGGCGAGTTTCCCCTCATCTCCGTACGGCACAAGCAAACCGGTCACCTCGTCGTCGATCACCTCCGGGATACCCCCGGCTATGGCACCAACGCAGGGCCTCGCATACCGCATCGCTTCGAGAAACGCGATGCCGAACCCTTCCTGACCGCTCGGCATTGCGTACACATGGCACGTCTGGTACGCGGCAGCGAGATCGGCGTCAGCAATGGCTCCATGAAAAAGAACGTGCGAAATCACGCCACGTTCTTCTGCCAGTTTGCGCAGCGACGGCTGATCGTCGCCCTCGCCAACCACATGCAGAGTGGCATGCCGCCCTGAAGCATGCATCAGCGCCACCGCAGCGATCAATTGACTGAAACCCTTGTATCGCTCGGATTTCCATTGTCTGCCGACGATCAGAATCCGGAAATCGCCGGTCGGTCCGAAGTTGGACGCCGGCGTGGATGATTCGTCTGCGCAAAGGGGCGCGATTCGCAAGAGCGCACGCGGTACGGCATTGCATTCCACAAACCGACGCGCCGTAAACTGTGTCGTCGCGATGACGCAAAAAGCATCACGGCACGCCAACCGTTGAAAAAACGAAAGGCGCTTCCACGCCTCGTTTCCATGGAGAACAACTGCATAAGCACGAACGCGTCCCAACTTCTTCAGTATCCAGGCAACGGGAGACTGGCCTATATGACCTACGATCATCGCATCTGCGGCATGCTGCCGCAGGACGGACGTGACAAACCGCGCCTTTGAGCGACGACCGCCTACTACCGAGGCGCTGTCCGCGACACGCCCGGACGCGCGCAGTGCCTTCGCGCCATCGTTCAGAACACTGAGCGACAGGCACGATGGATCCGCAGCCAGACCGGCCATACAGTCCCAGATCCTCCACATGAATGACTGAACGCCGCCCGGGGACAACATTTCCGGAGCCAGCAAGGCAAGCCGTACCCCGCGCTGCATCCGTTCCGGCCTGCGCGCGTCCGTGACTGGATCGGACAATGTCTCTCGAGTGATCTGAATCGTTTTATTCATCGAATCAAGCGTAATGAGGCGGACGGCGTCTCGCGCCGTTCTTGGGCGCTCGTACCGCGGGTGCTTCCAGATGATCCCATACTTTCATGGTTCAAAAGTAAGGTCGGTCAGGAGGTCATCCCCGCTCCCGAGTAATCGAAAACCAGCTCATGCTTCGGGTGATCGTGGCCCTCACCCGAAGTCGTCCAGCCAGTGGTACGTAGCCAATGCCATGCCCTAACGTCTACAGTAGAGGTCGCCGAACCCGCGGGTATGTGGGTTCTGAGACAAGTGGACGAGACACGGCGGCAATGACGGTCTTATATCCCGTTAATATATGCGCAGGAGTATAGCGGCACTTTTGGATGCCGCATTCCGGTTGCAGATGCGGTCCACGCTGTTCTGCATCAAATCAGCGCGCAAATCCTGCGTATTAAGCTCACGCACGGAACATCATGGCGTAGCGAACTAGGGTTACTGTACCAGTTCTGCGCGTCCTCTCCGTAACCAGTTTGCCGAGTCACATGAAAACGGAATTGACGATACTGATGCCGTGTCTTAACGAAGCTGAGACGATCGAGACGTGCGTCAGAAAGGCACGAGCCTACATTGAGAGCCGCCATCTGGATGCCGAGGTCGTCGTCGCGGACAACGGCAGCACGGATGGTTCCCAGGCCCTCGCGGAGCGTTGTGGAGCGCGGGTCGTCGCGGTGCAGAGCCGCGGGTACGGCGCGGCCCTGCGTCATGGCATCGAGTCTGCGCGCGGGCGCTTCGTCATCATGGGAGACGCTGACGACAGTTACGATTTTTCCGCGCTGGATCCATTCATGACGCAACTGCGCGCGGGATACGAACTGGTCATGGGAAACCGCTTCCGCGGTGGCATCAAGCCCAATGCCATGCCGCCCCTGCACAAGTATCTCGGGAATCCGGTGCTTACCGGCATCGGGCGGTTACTGTTCCGCAGTCCTTGCGGCGATTTCCATTGCGGGCTTCGTGGCTTCAGCCGCGATGCCATAAGGTCTCTTGCGCTGAGTTCGAACGGGATGGAGTTCGCGAGCGAAATGGTGGTCAAGGCGACGCTGCGTGGCCTGCGAATAACCGAGGTGCCCACCGTCCTGTCGCCCGATGGCCGGAGCCGCGCGCCGCACCTGCGCAGCTGGCGCGATGGGTGGCGGCACCTGCGTTTCCTGTTGCTGTTCAGCCCTTCCTGGTTGTTTTTCTACCCCGGCATCGTGATGTTGATCGTCGGGATAGCAGCGATGCTCTGGCTGCTGCCTGGCCAGCAACCAGCAGGCAAAGTCGTGTTCGACCTCAACACCCTCGTATTTGCAGGCGCCGCGATCGTCTGCGGTTTCCAGGCCATCGTCTTCTACATGTTCGCCAAGACGTTCGCGATTCGTTCTGGACTGCTGCCCGAAGACCCTGTGGTTTCGCGCGTGCGAGACATGCTGCGCCTCGAAGCCGGGCTCGTCGCCGGATGCGCAGCTTTCCTGGTTGGACTCGGTCTCGCAACCTACGCGTTGGGGGCATGGGGGTCTGAATCGTTCGGACCGCTCGACCCGCAAAGATCACTGCGCATCGCAATCCCGAGCGCCACCCTGCTCGTGATCGGTGTGCAGATCATGTTTTCGAGTTGCTTGCTCAGCATCCTGCAACTCGAAGCACCGTCCGCCAGCCACGTACCGTCTGGACCTATCGCCGCATCGGATCGAGCAGCCGTCCGCGGCTAGGGTTCGCCGAGCGGCATGTGCCTGGCTCAATATAGCCGCTTCATCCTCGTGGGTGGCCTGGTCGCGGTGATAACCATCGCGTGCCGGGAGCTCATCGGTTATCTGCTCGGCGCCGACACGCCCTTGCTCTACTCGATGTCCGTCGTCGCAGCGTATGGGCTCGGCATCGTGTTGAGCTTCGTGCTTAACAGCCAATTCACGTTCGGCAGCAAGTGCGGATACGGCTGGTCCCGATTTGGTCGATTTGTGGCAATCGCAATATTCGGAATGTTCTTGACGTGGCTTTTATCGATCGCGCTTCGATACGGCCTGCGCCTACAGTCTGTCTTCGGGGATGCCTCCGCCGGGTTCGCATTCGCCACGGGCGCGTTCCTTTCATCGGTTCTCACCTATCCGCTGAACGCCCTGCTCGTGTTCGGGCCGCGAGTGCGATGAGCGGCAGCCGTCTCAAGATGGATTGTACCGGCGCTTTTCGATCGTCACGAGCAAGTTGCTGGGAAACGCCAGCAGGTGCAGCGCCTTAACGCCCACGCGCTCGGCGGCGAGCGTCTCGCAAAGCCGGCCGACTTCCGCCCGGTCAAGCAGGTTGAGATTTTCTTCCAGTGAAAAGAAGTGATAGCGCGTGCCCCGCAGCAGCCGCCGGAACCATGGTTTCGGCAGCCAGTGCAGCAGTGGCAGGAGACTGTGAAACTCGATGGGATACCAGCGATTCGGCGTAGTAAGGAATACGACCCGCCTCGCGACCCGTGTCAGCTCCTGTAGAAAGCGGCGTTGCTCGTCGAAGCTTCCGACATGCTCGAGTACAGCACTTGAATGCACGACATCGAAACTGTCCGAGTCGAAGGGAAGACGCTTGCCGTCTGCCCTCCGATACGTGATTCCGGGGAACTGTTCCTCGAGGAATGCGGCGTCGTCCAGCCCTACCGCCGTTATCTTGTCCTTGTAGGGATACCACGCCTCGACGTAGTTGGAAGCCTCGTAGCTCTGATCGGACGTAACGCCGACGTCCAGCAGTGTTTCCGTCGGCTGAATGGCGGTATCGATCAGAAACCGCTGATACATCCGACGTCTCGCATGCGCCGCGATCCGAACCGCTAGCGAATCGGGTCTCGCGAAGTTGTACTGGGCGTTCGGCTCGTGCATGAGTCAGTGTGGCGTTGAGGCAGTCAGGGGACTCGATTTCGTTGCAAAGCTTGTGGCGCACCCTTGCGATTGAAGCTGCCTCAGGCGTCGCAGGCATGAGCCGCTTAACGTGAATCCAGCACGTAGACGTGGATCGGCGCCATGGACCATTGCTTTTCATAACGCATCCCGTGGGTTACCCATTGGTTGGGCACCTCTTTGGGACCCGCGGGATTTTCCATGTAAACCACGGCGCAAGGGACAAACGACAGGTCCTCTTTCTTTCGCGACACATTCTTCAAATCGACATGTTCGACGCGGTAGCTGCTGCCGGATCCGATATGCAACAGCTTCCACAACGGATACTCCCAGTCATCACTACCGATTGAGAGACCTATCCTGTCGCAATTCCTGGCGGCCAGCAAGGATGCAGCACCCACGTACGCGTCTTTCAGCTCAGGACGATTCCTGAACATTTGCGTCGTGCGATCAGTATTGAAGATGTTGGTGAAGTCACTCTTCAAGACGAAGCCCTTCACGCGCAGGACCTCGAATAGGAGCGGCCGGTTACGGTTCAGAAATACCCATGGCAGCGAACCCACTATGAGTATCGAAATGATTGCGTGTGCCTTGAAGCGCGACATTCGAGACAAGACGAGTCCGGCCAGCGGACTGGACAACACGAACATCGACAACTGGATTCGGCTGTGGTGCGGAGCCCATCTGAGCAGTACGCAGAAGAGCACGAACGCGCTGATCAGCGCCACGACATACGACAAAACGGTTCGATTCGCTCGCCCGGACCGGCGCAGGAGTAATGCGCCGGTCGCCGCGAGTATCAGGACCAGATGCAGCGGGTTACCCGCATAATCTTCATGAAGCACCTGATACAGATCGAGCAGTTTCGGGATCGCGAACTCGTCGACGGTCGTTCTGGGATCGTTCACGTCAATCCCGAGCATCTCGTGCATACCGCGAACAGTGGATTCGAAACGACCTATACCTGTATGGAGGGCGAGATTTCTCACTGCGTTCGAGAAGAAAGCCTGTGGTGTGAACCACGCGTTGGCTATCGGGTCGTCTCCACTTGCAAGCGGTCGACCAAATACCTGCACGTTGCGGATCTCGTGACCGATGTTGAGCACCAGGACGATGCCGCCCACGATAACCCACGGCTGCCACACGAGCCACCCTCGCCTGCGCAGCCCCATCGCCGCATACCAGGCAAGAAATGGTACCGAGTAAATGTAGGCCGTACCTTTCGTCAGGAACGCGAGACCGACACTTGCGCCGACTTGTAGCGGATGTAGCGAGCGGCGTCCGACGCTCGCGAGCGCACCGTCGGCATGTTGCCTCTGTTCTGTGACCGCGCTCGACAAAGAAGGGCGCGAGACGACCGAGCCGTTTCCTGCGATGGAGACGACGTAATACACCAGACACACCATCCAGAACGCCACGACGTAATCGTTCTGTGTACTCGAACTCTCCATTATCCCCATGGGTATCGTGGCGCACACAGCCGCGGCGAAGATCTGGCCGGTTCGGTTGGCACCGAGCTCCTTCGCGATCAGTGTCACGCCGGAAATACTTCCGACCATGGCCAGCCACTGCCCCAGATTCGCAAACCGATCGCCGCCGCTCAGGAGCTGGAAATGCAGGATTGCATATTCCGCCCATGGCTTCATATAAAGTTGCCGCAGTATGGATGTCGGATAGAAATCGGTACTTCGGTTTTGAATCCAGTGCATCACCCGCCCCAGGTGGTACGTCATGGAGTCCCAATTGTTGGGCGCGGCCACGATCGCTATCGTGCCGAGCATGGCCACGATGAACAGGATGGATCCGACCGTCATGCGTTCGAAAGGGGACAGGCTCAACCGTGGCCGGCTCTGCTTTGTTAGATGCCCGTGGGAGATCGACCACAGGCATCCAAGCGCCAGCAGGACGTCCACCGAGATCCACGTAATCACGACGGAGCGATAGGTCAGCCAATGTCCGAGGCTCAACGCTTCCGTGCTCAGGGCGATCAGCACGCCCCATACGAGCGCTGCTGATAACGACGCAACCCGCAGGTCGTCGCCTCGCCTGTGGAAGAGGAACGCTAGAAGTCCCAGCGCGATGAGAGGGAGTGATGCGCCCATTTCCATTCTTCTTCAGAGTGCACGTGTCGCGGCATTGACGACCGTCCGTCTACCGCTGTCCGCGCGATCGCGACCGGTGCAGCCGCGTTACTACTTGCGTCAGACCGATTCCGGTGCCGCATCATCATCGGAACTTTGCAACCAAGCCCTCATACCGCGTCCGACTCGAACGGCGTTGGGATTATTCCACACTCCGTGCTATGCCAAAGAGATGTAGTACGCTTGACACAAGCAATAACGCGGGGTTCACTCAGGGGCATCGGTTTTGAAAGCATGCTCCGAGCGCTTACAATTCGAGCATGACAGAACGCACGAGAGGTTCGGGTCTCGCCCGGCGAATCACATCCACATCCCTCACTGATCTCACTCTCACTACCGCATTTGTTGCCGCCCTGATCGCCAGCGCAGTCGTCCTCTTCACGACGATTGCGCAGCCCTTGCTTGAAGCTCACAGTTTTCGACAGACGCAGACGGCGATCACGTCGTACTGGTTCATTCACGACGGTTTCACACCGGCCTATCAGACGCCCATCTCGGGCTATCCTTGGAAGATCCCGCTCGAATTTCCATTCTTTCAGGCACTGGTCGCATGGATCACCGAGCTCACGCACCTGCCTCTCGACGAGGTCGGTCGCGGACTCTCCTATGTGTTTTTTGTCGCGACGCTCGTTCCGGTTGCACTTCTATGCCGAAGCCTGGCTCTGGGACATCGGGTTTTTCTGATCTTCGGCACCGTGTATCTGTTGAGTCCCCAGTACCTGTTCTGGGGCCGGACGTTCATGATGGAGTCGACTGCCACGTTCCTCAGCGTGGCAGCGATTGCGGCCGTTGTCCCCTTCTTTTTCAGCCGACACGTAACACCTTACCGGGCCTTGGCGGTGGTCGTACTCGCGTCGCTCGCCGTTGCTCAGAAGATAACGACGGGCCTGCCGGTGGTAATGGTGCTCGTCACGTCCCTCGCGATTGCATGCGTGCGCGCCTGGATGCGGGGCGACAGAAATGTTGCCCGGGTGCCTGCTTACGGAATCGCCCTGCTCGCGATACCCGTGCTGCTCGGTCTCGGCTGGACCTATTACACTGACCTCATAAAGGAACAGAGCGACCTCGCAAAACTCTGGACATCAACGGGGCTGCGATCCTGGAACATCGGAACGCTGCACCAGCGTGTCTCGAGCGAACTGTTCCGTGGCGTGATCTGGACCCGGTCCCTGAAAGTCAATGCCGGCAGTTATGTCGGCCTCGCGGTGCTCGGTTTCTTCTATGTGAAAGAAACCAGAAGATCCCAGGTGATTATCGCGGCAGTGACAGTCGCACTGTTTCTGCTGCCGTTCCTGCTGTTCACCAACCTGCACATCGCCCACAACTACTACCAGACGTCGACCACGATATATCTCATTTTCCTGTTGGCGCTCGCACTTACCTACCTCGCCAATCATTCACTGCGCCGCGTATTCCTGCTCGCGTTCGCACTCGTTCTCGTTTCCAATCTGGCCGAGTTCAAGCAGGTCTACTGGCCCATCGCTCGCGCAAGCTTCACGCCGGACAAGAACACCACCCTGGCGATCGCGAAGCTGCTCCGCGAAGACACGCCGGCGGAGGCGCGCGTATTGCTGTATGGTTATTCGATGAGTAGTGAAGTGCCGTACTATGCCGAAAGAAAGTCCGCTACCGTCCCCGATGAATATCCCCTACTCGAAGAACCATTGAAGAACCCGGAACGGTTCTTTGGCAAGGACAAGGTCGGGGCACTTGTTGTATGCCCCGCCGCCAGCGGCGTCGACCCGAGCAAAGATGCGATCGCAGCGTTCGTGAAGGCACACGGACCCTTCCGCGAGACCGCGGTCGACAACTGCAGGGTATTCGTCGCGACAGCATCGCGGGCGACTAGCGCGAGCGTCCAGCGCACGGGCGGATGATGGAGGCTGAAGTACGCGTTTCGACGGCGAGGCAGTTCACCCATTTCGTGCTGGCCGGGGGTGTCGCTGCCGCGGCGAACTACGGTTCGCGCTTTATTTTCAGCACCTGGTTCTCTTATCCTGCGGCGATCGTGCTCGCCTATGTGATCGGGATGGTTACGGCCTTCGTATTGATGCGCCAGCACGTGTTCGATGCGCGCGACAAACCGATGGGCCGTCAGGTATTCCTGTTTACAATCGTCAACGTGCTTGCTGTGCTGCAAACGCTTGTCGTGAGTTTGGTGCTGGCACGGTGGATTTTGCCGGGCATGGGCATGGTGACACACGTCGAAGCGATCGCCCACCTGGTCGGCGTGATATTTCCCATCGGATCGAGTTACCTGGGCCACCGCTATGCAACGTTCCGGTAGCAGCAGCGTGACGGCGAGCACGCCGTTTCAGCCACAGGACGGCTTGCATGACCCGAACGAGCGCCTGTCACGTCGTGTTCTTGTCTTTACGTGCCTGAGCGGCGCAGCGTATCTCGCGCTCGCCGTCTGGGCTGGCTGGCAGGACGTCTTGCAGACGATGCTCCAGCTTGGGATGAGCGCCGTCCTGATTGGCATCGCAGCCACGCTCCTCAGCTACCTGCTGCGATTCGCAAGGTGGACACTGATTCTGAAGTGCATGGGGCATGCGCCCCCGCTCAAGCCCAGTCTGCTGATCTATCTCGGTGGACTCGCGCTCACCGCGACGCCCGGCAAGCTGGGTGAGACCGTGCGGAGCGCCTTGCTTCTGCGCTTCAACGTGCCGGTCTCGACGAGCTTGGCGGCTTTCTTTGTCGACCGGCTTTCGGATCTCTCCGGCGTGCTGCTGCTCGCCGGCCTGACAGCGCCCCGCAGCGCGATGTGGGTGCTCGTCGGCTTGTCATTGGCTGCATTGCTCTCGGGCATAGCGCTACCGATACTAGCGCCTACACTCAGGCAGGTCCGCTGCGGCGGTCGATACTCTGCTCGTGTCGCGCGTGCAGCCGACTGGTTGGCGGGAGCGGCGCACCAGATCCGAAGCGCCTGGCGCCCGCGGATGTTTGCAGTCCTGCTCGGAGTGGCAATGATCGCGTACGGCCTTCAGGGACTCGTATTCTGCGAATATGCAGTGCGACTGTGGCCTGCCCTCGATTACGTCCCGCTGCTGCATCAGTTCCTCGCCTCCACACTCGTCGGCGCTGCCTCGCTGCTCCCCGGTGGCATCGGTGCCATGGAGGCCTCTCTCATTGCACTGCTGGCGAACGACGGGGTGCCGCTTACATCCGCCGTCGCCGCTGTCATTGCCATCAGAGCCGTCACGCTCTGGTTCGGCATCGCGCTCGGTGTTGCCAGCATCCTCTGGAGCTACCGTCACACGGCCGCATCGAGCGGTGCGGGTGGATCGCGGTAATGCGCAGCGATACGCCTCCTCTTTGCGTGGACCTGGACGGGACCCTGATCCGGACAGACTCGCTCGTCGAGTCCATTCTCGAATTGATCAGACGACAGCCACTCGCGGTCCTATGGATGCCCTTATGGCTGCTCCGAGGCAAAGCGCGCTTCAAGGCCGAAGTAGCCGCGCGGGTCAAGCTCGTGCCCGACGCATTGCCATACCGCGAGCCTTTTCTGTCATGGGTTCGCGAACAGGCGCGCTCGCGGCCCGTATACCTGACGACGGCTGCCCATCATTCGGTTGCAGAGCCCATCGCTCTTCACGTGGGATGTTTTTCGGGCGTGATTGCGACGAAAACGATCAACCTCTCGTCACGCAATAAGGCGGACGCGTTGAGCGAGCGTTTCGGCGAGCGGCAGTTCGACTATGCCGGGAATTCGATGGCGGACATCCCGGTTTGGCGCCGCGCCCGCCGCTCCATCGTGGTCGGGGGATCACGACCCCTGGTCCGGCGCGCGCAGACGGAGGGAATCGTCGAGCATCAATTCGACGTTCGATCTGCTTCTCTGATCGAGCAGTTCAGGCTCTGGGTGCGGGCGCTCCGCGTGTATCAGTGGGTGAAAAACCTGCTCATCTTCCTCGTGCCCCTCGCCGCACACCTCCTTCTCAATCCTCAGGTTTTCACACGCAGTCTTCTCGCTTTTTTCGCTTTCGGCCTGGCCGCTTCCGGCGCGTACATCGCGAATGATCTCATCGACCTGCCCTTCGATCGCGCGCACCCCCGCAAGAGGAAACGCCCCTTCGCCTGCGGTGACTTGTCTGCACTCTCAGGCGCAGTCGCCGTTCCAGTGTTGCTCGCCATGGCTTTCGCGCTGGGTTCGGCGCTGGGCGCGCAGTTTCTGCTCGTGCTGCTGCTTTATCTCACGTCCACGATGCTCTATTCAGCATGGCTCAAACGAACGCTGTTCCTCGATGTCGCCGTGCTTGCGGGCTTGTATACCCTGCGCGTGATTGCCGGCGGCGTAGCGACCCAGATCGGGCTGTCGTTCTGGCTGCTTGCCCTGTGCGCTTACGGTTTCCTGAGTCTCGCGCTACTGAAGCGCTACGCCGAGGTGGTCTCCGTCGAGAGCGTTGCAACTGAATCATTGCCCGGCCGCAGCTATACAGCGGGTGATTCAGTCATTCTGGTCGCCATGGGCACAGCCGCCGGGCTCGTGTCCACATTGGTTACGGCGCTCTATGTCGACAGTACTGCGAGTCATGAGAACTACAGCCGCCCGCACTTTCTCTGGATGCTCGTGGCGTTGATGATGGTTGGAGTGGGGCGACTCTGGTTCTGCGCGGGCCGCGGCCGTATGCACGACGACCCCATCGTCTTTGTCGCTCGCGACCGCCTGTGTCTTGCGCTGATCGCTGCAGGCGTTCTCGTTGTCGCGCTCGCAATCTGATGGTGCGTGAGAACATCCGGTCCTGGGGTCTGCCGGGCCCGTTTCAGCATCAGACCATCGATCTGGCGCTTCAAAACCCCGACTGGCGCGATGCGACGACCACTGTGCTGCCTTTCGGTAACGGCCGCAGCTATGGTGACTCCTGCATCAACGACGGGCGGTGTCTCCTGCTCGCGCGTGGTCTGGACCGTTATCGCGCATTTGACCCTCAAACCGGGGTTCTCGTCTGCGATGCGGGGGTGATGCTGTCGGACATCGTGCGTGATTTCATGCCGAGGGGATGGTTTCCGCCGGTTACACCCGGGACCCGTTTCGTGACGCTCGGCGGGGCTATCGCCAACGACATTCATGGGAAAAATCACCACGTCGCCGGCACGATTGGAAGCCACATCGAATCCCTCGTCCTGGAGCGCAGCGATGGCAGCGCTATCACGTGTTCATCTCGTGAGAATGCCGATCTGTTCCGCGCGACAATCGGCGGACTCGGGCTCACCGGGCTCATCACTGCTGCAACTCTCCGCCTGCGGCCGCGTCGAGACAGGTTGGATGCGAGTACACCAGCAGCGCTTCGAATCTCTGGATGAGTTCTTCTCGATCAACGAGTGGGCAGAGTCTCGCTACGAATATGCCGTTTCGTGGATCGATTGTGCGACGGGCGCTGGGAAGGTGCGCAGAGGCGTCTATCTTGCAGCTGACCATGCCACCCTGGATGAAATCGGTCCCCGCGACAAGATCCCGCCGGCCGGACGGACGACAGCAGTGCCGCTCACGCCGCCGTTTTCGCTTGTGCATCCCCTCTCCGTACGCGGCATGAACGAGCTTTACTGGCGACGAGCATCGGCAAAGCGCGAATTTCTTCAGCCCGTTCTGCCGTACTTCTATCCGCTGGATGGCATCCTGCAGTGGAACCGTATTTATGGCCCGCTCGGCTTTTATCAGTACCAGTGCGTCCTGGTCCACGACGCGCCGGCTGCGCTTGCGGAAATGCTCGCCGTCATCGTTCGCAGCCGCCAAGCGTCGTTTCTGGCGGTGCTCAAACAGTTCGGCGCCACGCCGTCTGCAGGACTGCTCTCGTTCCCTCGCTCCGGCATCACACTGGCGCTCGACTTCCCGAATCGCGGCCAGGCAACACACGAGCTGTTCAAGGCGCTCGATGAGATTGTTCTCGGTGCAGGTGGCGCTTTGTACCCGGCCAAAGATGCTCGAATGTCCACGACGATGTTCGAAGCCGGCTATCCTTGCGCCGCGGAGTTCTTACAGTGGAAAGATCCTCGGTTTTCTTCGAACTTCTGGCGGCGGGTGACGGGAACTGAATGAACAGGATAGTCATAGTGGGCGCGACATCCAGGATCGCGGAGTGCTGCGCCCGACGCTGGGCGTCCCGGGGGGCGAAGCTGTGCCTCATCGCGCGCGATCATGACCGACTGAATCGAGTCCGCGCGGACCTCTCCGTACGGGCGGGCGGGGCCGACGGCATCGGCGCCCTTCCATTCGATGCATTGGAATGCGGGCGCTACACGGAGCTCGTGCGCACCGCACACGACTTCCTCGGCGGTATCGATATCGTACTCATCGCGCATGGAGACATGCTGCCGCAATCGGAGTGCGAGCAGAACCTCGATCTCTTGCGCACCTCGCTCGCGGTCAACGGAACGTCGGCGGTCATGCTGGCGGAGGCGTTCGCAATGCAAATGGCGCCGACTGGGCGCGGCGTCATCAGCATCATAGGGTCCGTGGCGGGTGACCGCGGACGGAGGTCGAATTACGTTTACGGTGCTGCGAAAGCACTCGTGGCGCGCTATCTCGAGGGCATGCGCCACCGGCTTGCGCCGCACGGACTTCAGATCGTGGTCATCAAGCCGGGCCCCACCGCCACACCGATGACGGCCACCTACGCACAACCCGGCGTGCGCCTGGCCGACCCGGAGCAGGTCGCTGCAACGATCGTAGACGGTATCGACCGAGGGCGGACGACGATCTATGCGCCGGGTATCTGGCGGTGGATCATGCTCGTGATTCGCCACATCCCGGAACGCATCTTCCTCAAGCTCTCGCTATAGGTGAAGGGAGCGCATCCCGTCCCCCCGATGGGTCGACGAGCTGCTCACATCGGCAGACGCGCCGCCATCTCTTTCCCGAAGCGTACGCTTTCCGAGATACCCCGGTCCTCGGGATAGTAGAAACACGTATCGGCGATTTGCAGGCCGGCAACAGGCGTCTCCACGGGCGGTAGTTTGGACCCGAAGCCCGGCTCGCACACCGGCTGCGCGTGGCGCAATCGCGCGACGCGGCGCGAAATGATGTCGCCTGGTTGCAGCTCTCGGTTCACGCGTTGCAGATACCCGAACGCTTCCTCGAGCAACGCTTCATCGGACCATGAGAACTTCGGATGTGTGACGGGCATGTAGTACGGGACGTATACGATCGTGTCACGGACAGGTCTCAGGTTGGAGAACTCGACGAATCCAGGTATTCCCACGTCGGGTTCGCTGACGTTCACCCAGAAGTGCTTCGTCACGTGTTTTCGGAGTTTGAACACGAGGCAGCAAACCCCGATATTCCGGATCGCGTCGTAGCTCCGCTTCCAGTCCTCCGGCAGGTCCGGGACCATGGCCGACACCAGAGGCGTTGGAATCGTCGAGATGACCGCGTCCGCTGGTATGAGCTCTGTCGGCGTCTGGACACCAGTCACTCGTTGGTCATGCACCGCGACGCGCTGCACTGGACAACCCGTAACGATGCGGCCGCCGCGCCGCTGAATCGCTTCGCAGAGCGCATTCACGAGTGTCTGGCTTCCACCCTCGATGTAGCCCAGCTCTTCCTGGAACAGCGATCGCCGTGACCGCCCGACGCGACGTATCCGCGTCCAGATCCAGCGTGCTGCGATGTCATCCGCGTACTCATAGAACTTGAGCTCGAGCAACGGCTGCCACAAGCGAGCGAAGACCTCCCTGCCGCACCATCGTGTGATCCAGGAGCGCGCCGATTCGTGCTCGATGGCGTCCCATTCGTCACGACGCGTCGAGACGAAAGCGAACAGCCCGTAGCGCAGGCGTGAGAGGAAGCCCACCTCGGAGAAGCGCAGCAGCGACAGAGGATCGCCCCAAGGATGTAAACGTCCGCCCGTGAAGTACCCCATGGAGGTAGGGCGCCAGCGAAGCAGGTCACGGATGCCAAGCTCTTCCATCAGCTCAAAGGTCGCGTAGTCCGTCTTGCATACGAAATGGTAGAAGCGTTCGATCGACAGGCCATCGAAGTCGAAATGCGCAGCCATGCCGCCGGGCTCGGGAGCCGCCTCGAGGACCTGCACTTCGTGCCCCGCCTTCAGCGCGTGGTAAGCAGCAGCGAGCCCCATCGCACCGGAGCCGATGACGATCAGTCGTGTCATGAGAAATCAGCCGGCGGTCAGAACTGAAGCACGATCTGCGAGTACACGGGATGACGAAACGTCTGCTCGAGCGCCTGTTTGAGCGGCGTCGCGGACACGCCGAAGATGCGCGGCCAATCGATGATCTCGAAGAGATCAGGGGTGACGAGTGCCTGGAGCTGCTTGGTTGTGAATGGCGGATCGCGGTCGAGGAGTGCGTACGTCTTCAAGAGCGCCCAGAACAGACCGTAAGGTATCTTCTGGATGAGCGCCCTGCTTCCGGTAGCCTCTTTGACTGCACAGATGAGGTCGATATAGTCGATCCGTTCCTGCCCCGAGATGTTGTAGGTGCCGGTCGTGCGCTTCTCGATCGCCGCCATGATGATGTCGCAGAAGTCTCCGGCATAGAGAGGCTGCCGGACGTACCGGCCAGAGCCCGGTATGGGGAAAATTGGTACACGCTTCATCCAGCGGGCAAGCCAGCCCAGATGTTTTCTATCGAACCATCCGAACATCAGCGTTGGCCGCAGAATGACATGCTTGATGCCGCACGCGGCGACGAGCGCTTCCTGCGCTTTCTTCGTCTCCGTGTAATGATCCACGGCCATCGAATTCACCACTGACGATGAAATGTGAACGATATAGCTCACTCCGTGTTCCTGAGCCGCCTGGAGCAAACGCTCGGTTGCGGTGATGTTGTTGCGAAGGAACTCTTCGGACCGGATGCCGCCAATCTGCGCGTGCCCTATGACGAGCACCTGGCAATCTGCGAGGCATTCCCGCCAGTGGTGGTCGGTCGCCAGATCGGCGCGCACGATACGTAAGGCGGGGTGTTGACGCTCGAGTATCGAGCAGTTCGCGACGTGCTTGTCGATCACGGTGACAGGGCCACAGTCACGGGCTGCGAGCCGAGCGACAAGATTTTGCCCAACCAGGCCAGCTCCCCCTGTGATAACGATTCTCGTATCCGCCATGAGCGTATCGTGTCAGGCCTGCGGCGACGCCAGGTGATAACGAGACAGCGTCAAAACGGTTCGGCGTCGAATATAATACTTGAGACGCGCGGCACGCGGCTGAAAGCAACCTTATGAGTACCCCACCTGATCGGCGTTAGCAGCTTCACTGCGCGGCGCGGCCGCACTGCATTTATTTCAGTTCTGATGATGCCGTCACCGCACAAAGGCCTCGATTCGGTTTCGACGCTTGCCGTTCCCGGCGATACGCATTGCAACCCCGGCCTGGGCTGAGATGTTCCGGTGGCAACGATGATACCGCAGAAGGTGAATTACACGAAGTCGCCGCCACGCGTCGAGTAACTGATCATGTTTTTGCTGGGCCGGAGCGCTGACCCGGAACGGGCGTGCGTCGGTCTCATGGGCGAAGGCCACTTTCCTGATGACAAAAAGCGTAGTCAGGCTGGCAGCGATCCTGCTGCCGATCATCATCCTTCTGATGATGGAATCGTGCGCACGCACCGTCATCACGCTTCGAGAGGATCTCGCACCGTCGCCGACCGCGGCGGAACAGATGAATCCTCATGGTGCGCCTTCGCGTGAGCTCGGATGGGAGGGTTATCGGGATCTCGACAAGGCCAAGACGATCGATCCGAAGATTCCCCGGATCGTCGCGATCGGAGACTCCAACACGTGGGGATATGGTGTGGGTCCCAATGCGGCATGGCCATCAGTGCTAGGGCGTGCGCTGCCAAACGCAGCTGTCCTTAACATGGGAACGCTTGGGTTCAGTTCGTTCCAGGGCTATGGAACGCTTCGGAAGTATGGCGAGGTCCTGCGCCCCTCGCTAATTGTCGCATCCTTCAACTTCAACGACCGTGCGTATGTTTACGAGCGGAAGATCGATAGCGAACAGAAGTTTGCACAGTATTACGATAACAAGGACAAGGTAGCCAGCTACGACTGGCTCAACAAGATTTACATGACGCGCGTGTTGAGGTACGTCATGCGTAAGATCGGACTCCTTCGACCCGAACCGATGCTGAAGATCGACGTTCGAACACTCGAATCACGGGTTCCGCCGGAAAACTATCGCGAAAACCTGCGCAAAATCGCGGCGTACGGCCACGAGCGGAAGATTCCGGTGATCTTTATTCTGCTGAAGGACAATCCGTACTACATGCGCCAGATCCGTGCTGGCATCGAGTATCGCGAGCACGGCGATTATGAGCATGCCATCCGCGCCTTCACCATCGGCCTGACTAACCTCATATCGGGAACGCTGGCCAGAAAGTATCTGGCGCAGACTTACGACGCCATGGGTGCGAAGGACAAGGCGGCAGAGGTGGCGCATATGGAAACACTACGCGAGACGGTCGGCGGCTTCCATCCGATCTATCTCGACAAGGTCTATAACGATGTGATGATTCAGGTCGGGCGCGAGATGGGCGTGAAAGTCGTGGATGCGCGGCCCATGCTCGACATCGACCCGGATATGTTTCTCGACATGTGCCATCCGGATGAAACTGGGCAGGCTCGCATCGCCGGGCTCGTACTCGAGGCCCTGCGGGAGGTTGGGCCCGATTTGGCGAAGGGCGCTCGAGACATTCCTATCGACGAAGCCCCGACAGCGTCCCGTTGAACTGACCGATCGCCGCGGTCGACTGCGTCACCAGAATTGCCTATGCCGTGCCGCGCGCAGGGTCACGGACGCGCGAATGTCCCGGCATGGCCTCGATCACACAAAGCAGGGACACGCCGTACGGCAGATCCATGCGGGGAAGCACGAATCTCTCCAACGAAAAGATTCCGGCCAGCATATGATTGACGGGCTTGGGGGGAACCCGCGTAGGCTTGGGCCGCTCGGCAAGCACGAGGCGATCGCGAATCCTGGCAAGCGCGGCAGCCGGGAAAAGTAGCGTGTTGAAGTACGACAACTTCGACGGCCGATATCCTGCGGAGGTCACGACAGAGCGCAGGTGTGCCGCCGAATATCGCCGCTTGTGGTGCAGGAATGCATCATGACTGCTCCACATCCATTGATACGCCGGGACCGTGAGCAGGACGCGGCCGCGCGGCGCAAGAAGATTCCTGATCGCGCCAAGCGTCTCGACATCCGAGTCGATGTGCTCGAGCACGTCGAAAAGGCAGATGAGATCGAAGTTGGTTGCGAACGATGGCACGGCATCAGGGAAAGAGCCGGCCCGGATATCGAAGCGCCCACGCGTTTTCTCGAGCGCGATCGAACGGGCGTGGTCGTCCATCTCGACGGCCGCTACAGTTCCGAAATCAGCGAGCATCTCCAGGTTGCCGCCCGTACCCGCTCCGACCTCGAGAATCTTGGCTGTCCCGCCCAGGCCGAGATTCCTGATGACTTCGCGAAGGATGGCGCGTCGCCCCGAGAACCACCAGTGATTGCCCTCGACCTCAGCCATTTCCTCATAGGCAATGGGGTTCATTCAGGTGATCGATACGTCCTACGCACGATATAGTTGGGGCGGTGCTTGCCCTCGATGTAGATGCGACCGATGTATTCGCCAAGCACACCGATGCCGATCAGCTGGAGGCTGCCGAAGAACAGGATTGAGACGAGCAGCGACGGGTAGCCCGGCAGGTCCACGCCTCTCACGAGCGCTCGAACGAGGATGAACGTGGCGTACGCGATAGAAAACAGTGCGCCGAATCCCCCGATATACGTCCATATCCGAAGCGGGGTCGTGCTGAAGCTGGTGATACCTTCCAGTGCAAAGTTCCAGAGTCTCCAGCCGGAGAAGGTCGATTGGCCGGCTGCGCGAGGCGCGCGGGCGTACTGGATGCTCGCGGTCCTGAATCCCACCCAGGCGAACAGCCCTTTCATGAAGCGTTGGCGCTCAGGCAGTTGCTTCAGTGCATCCACGACCACCCGATCCATGAGGCGGAAGTCGCCGACATTCTCCGGAATTTGGATGTAGGCAAGTTTGTTGTGGAGGCGATAGAACCACTGCGCGGTCTTGCTCTTGAGCAGTGAGTCGGTGCTTCGATCGGTCCGGCGTGCGAGGACCATCTCGGCACCTTTGATCCATTCATCGACGAGCGCCGGAATCACATCCGGAGGATCCTGCAGGTCGGCATCGATCGGGACGACGGCATCACCAGCCGCGGCATCTATGCCCGCGGTGAGCGCCGCCTCCTTACCAAAGTTGCGGGAGAGCTCGATTACACGGACGCGCGAGTCACGCTGCACCAGATCGACCAGGCGCGCCAGCGTATCATCCCTGCTGCCGTCGTCGACGCACACAATTTCGAAATCAATCGCCGGAACACGCGAAGTGACTGCGGCAATCGCCTGGTAAAAAGAATCGACGCCCGCGGACTCGTTGAAGAAAGGGACGACGATTGAAACACGCCGACGACGCGCTTGAGATCCTGGCGACATGGCGTCTATCTCGTCTGGCCGTCGTCTGACCGAAGAGCTGAGCGCGCCGTGTCGAAGATGGCCCTGGAGCCCAAAAATCCGATGACCATGCCGACCAACGCGGCGACGACCACGGCCCCGTACTGAGGGATCTCCGCCTTTTCGATCATGAATGCTTGAAGCAGTTGGATGATCGTCAAGTTGCAAACATGAAGAACGCAAAACCGTATCAGCCATTGACGATATTGCCCTCTGGAGCGCGGACTCGCAGCGAAAGCGAATCGACGATTGAGCTCGAAGCTCACGAAAATCATCGTGCAGTAAACCAGTGTCGTGTAAATCGGGTACGGCAGCCCCGACCGATAGAACAACCAGAGCAACCCCAAGCTCAGGACGGTATTGACGCCGCCCACCACAACGTAAGAGGTTGCCTGCTGGACGATGCTTCGCTGGACATCGCCGCCGAGGGATTCGGCCGGCATGCTAGATACGGATGCCCCGGCAAAGGAGGCGTTCGAACTTAGGGTCGTCGTGAATGCTGGACACATCGCTGAATGCGGTGAGCAGCTGCTGGCGGCCCTCGGTTTGTTTGCGGACATCGATGATCAGCATGCCATCAGGCTTGAGGGCTCTGCGAACCGCGTCGAGATAAACGGGCACAGGAAAGTGAAAGCCCCACGCTATCAGCGAGGTGACGACGTCGATCGTTCCGGTGTTGTGTGCGAGCCACTGGGCAACACCATCGGGCTCAAGGGCGGTGACGGATGATCTCGGCACGCCGTTGCTTTCCAGAACCTCGGTGGCTGTCGCCAGGGAATTGTAGATGGCTGCGACGTCATGGAAGCCGAAATGCATGTCCTTGTCCATGCCGGTTTTATCGATAATGACGACTTCCGGCATGCGTTTCAGGCGTTCGAAGTACGCTTGGCATATGAGCACCTCAAGACCTGCGACACCCGCCCCGATGCCCATGATGCGATCAGCGCTGGCAGGAAGATGCGGCGCGATTGTCGCGAATTCCTCCGCCATGATCGACCGATAGTCGGCAAGGATTTTTCGAGCGCGAAATCGAGGCTCGATCGTATTCGCGTAATAGCGGAATACACGGTGTGCCAGCGGGCTCCGCTCATAAATCTTGTAAGCAATGGCACCAAGCGGAGTGTAATGAATCGATTTGCCGATGCCTTGGGTTTGCAATCGTTGGAGCGTAATGTAACGGGCCGCTGCTGCTGGGAGGCGCATAGAAGGTGCGATTCGATTTCGTTGTTTTTCAATATACCGCATCCCGCGGCGGATGCCCATGACGAGCATGTACGGCTGGGGCATGGGTTGCATCAGGCTGCGGATTTGTTCGAGCGGCGCCAGACGGCGGTTCCATGCTGCCTCGCAAACAGCCCCGCAGCGATCAATAGTCCCACCGCGGTGAGACAGGCCGCCGAGACGCAGCCAGGAGGACGAATACGCCATCACGATGGTGTGTTCGCCTTGCGGCACGTAAACGGCTCGAAAGAGCAGATTAGCCGGATGAATCGTCGTCGGCGTGCCGTCGACCGTCGCCGTCCAACCTGGATAGAACGTATCGGCGAGAATGAGAAATCCGGCACTCGCGAGCTTGGCGTTGATAACGACCCGTTGAGGATCCGGCTCGGGCAGAAGGACAAGAGAATCCGCACCGGCACTCGTCCCCTGAACCTCTCGAGCGTTACGCACCTGGTCGCCGCTTATGCTCTCGATCACCGCCGCTCGTTTCCACTTTGGGATCGGCGTGGCAGGGGCGTCCGCAACGAGCCCCCTGAGCGCCTCACCTGCGTCGCCGGCATTGTCGGCTGGAATAACGTCATGGACCACTCGAACGCGCGGTATGGCGGACGGATTTTCGTACACAACGAGGTCGCCCGTGCGATAGATCTCGTGCACACGGTCCGGCACATCGAGTTCGTTCAGGTGACGTTCGTCAAAACCGATGTACCTTACCGCCGCCAGGCTTAGCACCGGCACGCTCATCGTAACGGGGTACTGTGACGGTGCATGCTTCCAAGGGTCGCCCGACCCCGTGTTCGAAAGCGCGAGAAACTGGGTGAGCCGGCGAACTGGAAGACCCGAGAACGACCGAAGGTCACGGAGCCCGAACATGATGCCGCTATTCGGTGCGGCTATATGAAACGGCGGCAAGCCGACGAAGCGCCATAATCCGTCTGAGAGCGCCGACTGAAGTTCCAGGGCAACCTGCGCAGGTCCGGACCGAAGGATTTCGGACCGCTCGAACGGCACGGTCGGAATGCGGATCGCGGCTGCTTCGAGCAGCGCGATGACGGCGACGGCTGCAAGGGTCCACTGCCCACGCGCTTCGCGAGAAGACATCGCTATGGCGATCGCCAGTGCCGCCGCGAGCGGCGAGATAGCCACGCGCCAATCGGCCAGACGGCCCGGGCTGAAGCGCAGCGGGTCCACAGGGATGTCCACTCCCAGAACCATATGGAAGAGACTTCGGGTGATGATGAACGGGCGCACTTGGGCGAATTCCGTTCCCCCGAGAAACATGAATGCCAGACATGCTGCCCAGAGCACTGCCAGACCGATCGCAATTGCAGCGAGGGATTTGCGGGAAGCGGTCAGAAGTATTTGAAGACCGAAACCCGCGGCGATACACACGGGCACGACGATGAGCGGATAGCAATACCACGGAAGAATGACTCGAATGCCCGGCAGCTGGTGAAACCACTGAAACCCGATAGGCGCGAGCGTCAACGCGATTCCAACGAGCGCCACGAGCACGATTCCCCAATGCGCCCTTACCTTTCGTATTCCAACTGCCGCCAGGAACAGGGCAGCGAGACCGATCGAGCTGCCCTCGGACCACGGCCACAAGTGATCCGGTATCGTGTCCCGTGCGGCGCTGAGAAGGCTCGGGAAAAAGGCAGCAAAGCCGAAGACGTCGCGCGTCCAGCCGAGACGCTCGCGCCAGATGGATTCGGCGACGTCGGTGTTCTTGTACGACAAAGCATGCACGACGAGCTCGAGGAACGGCAGCAACCCGATCGCGGCGATCATGAGGGCGATCACACCTGTCGCAGCAAGCAGGCCTGAACTGCGCATCAGCACCGGGACCGCCGGACGTGTCTGCGCCCAGACGCCGAGTACCCATGCGCCGAAACCGACGCACACCAGGAGCACCAGCGATGGATGGCCACCAAGGAGCGCCATTCCGAGAGCGAGTGCACTGAATGCGACGGCCGCCGGGCCCGGCTTTGTACAAATCTTATGCGCACCCAGCAACGCCCACGGCAGCATATAAATAGCCGACGTGTTTGAATACGGGAGGTTTGCCGCGAAAACGCCGGAATATTCCAGCAACGCACCCGTGAACAGAGCCAGCAGCGCAGAGAGCCCCAGTGCCGAGGACAGCAGGAACATGCCCAATGCGCCGACGATCAGTCGCGATGCCAAGGCAGCGGTGAGCGTGAAGTCATCCGGCTTGAAGTAGTAGAGTAGTTTCGTGGGAAAGAAAGGGCCTCCCTGTTCCGCCCACAACGGGGCTCCGGCGGCAGCCCATGGATTCCAGCTATCGAACCGCCCCTGATGCAGGCCGGCAGCGACGGCACGCTCGCGGCCAAGGTCACCGACGACCGGCCATGAGTCCTCGAACGGCCGCGTCGCGGCGCGTTTGTCCGGACGCGCATAGAGGAGGTCCTGATCGAGAAAACCCTCAGGCAAGAGTGAGCGTTCTCCGGTGAGCGCAGCCGCCGTAAGAGAAACTGCAATCAGCGAATACGTCAGCAAGGCAAGCAGAATCCACGTGCCTCGCAGTGGTGTCGAAGGCCAGCTGTGCTCAGTGGCCGCGGTGCGTCGCCACCGCGTGAGCACGCTCCGCACATCAGCCCGCATTGGCAAGAGGAGTTACTGCGGGAACTGCACCCAGAAGAGAATGAAAGAGCGCGAGGTACTGGTGCGATTGGCGCTCGATGGAATAACTATCTTCCGCCACAGCCCTGCACCGTTCGCGCAGATCCTCGCCGGCTGCGAGGTCCACAAGGGCTTCTTCAATTGCGGTCGCCAGCGAAGAAGCGGAATTGTCCGCTGCAAGCCAGCCGGTCTGACCGCGCTGGACAAGTTCTGGAAGGCCACCCGTGGGCAATGCGATCACCGGCGTGCCGCACGCGATCGCCTCTACGACCACATTCGGCAGGTTATCGACAGGTGCAGGGTGCACGAACACATCCGCTGCGTTGTACGCGAGCATTTTCGTACGCTCGTGGTCTATGTAGCCCAGCGGACGGACATCCACTCCCTCGATCGCCGGTGGGGCCGCGCCGTCTCCCAGGGTAAGCACGACCAGTGGCTTCACAGATACGTGGGCGAGTGCCTGCCACAACTGCGCGGCGCCCTTGCGCCGGTCGGATAGGTCCTGCGCCGCAACCATCAGCACGGGTGCATCCGATTCCGGCAAGTCGAGCGCTCTACGTGCGAAATGGCGATCCTCGATTCGATACATGTCGAGCGGAAGACCGTTCGCGATATGTTCTACACGATGCCCCTTCCAGAGACCGTTGAGCGCCTCGTCCCGCAACCAGCGCGATGGCGTCACTCCAACGATCCCACGTTGGTCGGCGAAGAGGCGAGCGCGTCGCTGCCATGCGTCATGTATCTGCGAGGGTTCGAGTGCCGGGTATTCGTGCGGACTGGGACACTCCGAGTTGCATCCGCTTACGAATCTTCTGCAGTCGTAGGCATAGGCGCAACGGCCGGTAAAGCTCCACATGTCATGCAGTGTCCACACGACTTGCGCGTATTTGCAGCACGTCTGGACGAGTCCCAGCGGCTGATCGATACCATGTATGTTGTGGACGTTGATCACGTCGGGCCGAATCTCCTCGAGCATGCTGTCGAGCCTCGAGATCATCTCTCGTTGTGACATCGCCCGGCGCTGCGATGTCGTCATGAGGCGGCGGACGACCCGTCGCGACAACGAATTCTGAACGGTTGCACTCAGCTTGCAGATCTTCCAATCGTGTCGCCGTCCGTCCGAACTGTTTACGAGACGCACGACCTCATGACCGGCTCCCATCAGGCCTCCCGCTAACCGGCTCGCAGCGATCGCGGCCCCGCCGGCGGTCTCGTAGTCGGAAAGGAGCGCAACACGCATCAGCCGATTTGAAACAGAAGTGTCTGAAACATTCTTGAAACCAGCGTCAGGCCGCGAGCGCGCGCTCGGCGCAGCGGATGATCGTCGATCTCTGCTGTTCCCAACAGAACGTACGCTCTGCCGCTCGAACGGATGCGAGTTGCGCGGCTTCTAGTCGCTTCCTGTCGGTCAGATACATTGAGAGCGCGTTGGTCAGCGCGGCGACATCGTTATTTTCCATCAATAGACCCACGTCCGGTTCCTGTGCGAACACCTCGGCCTGTCCCTCCGTCCGCGTGGCGAGGATGGCGAGTCCGCCCTGAAGGTATTGAAACACTTTGTTCGTGATGCTGAGATTTCTGCTTGCCCGTGTGCTGGTCTCGAGCGCGAGACCGATGTCGTGTTCGGAGATCCGCGAAAGAAGCGCAGCGTTGGGAACCGTGTCATGTATGAATACCCGCTCCCGGATGTGATCCGGAATGAGGCGGTTGAACGAGTCCGCATAACCAAGCGCCATTTTTCCGCGCAGGTGCACTTCGAAGGCTTCGGTGATTCCACGTGTGGCAGCGAAGAACATTTCCAGACCTCGCCCGGGGCCGATAGTCTGGGAGAACCAGTGAACAGAAGGTATTCCGAGATTCTTCCTATCGTGGAAAGTCCGGTCTATCGCGCTCGCCTCAGCAAAAGGAAACACGTTGTATACCACCGCGGGCAGTGGCGCGGAATAGCGTGCGGCGAGCGCGCCAGAGAGTGCCCGGGACGTCGTGATGGAATAACTGCACTCTCGCGCAAGTCGTCCCTCGAGCTCCTGCAGCCAGCGCATCGCTTCGGATTGTGGCTCATCCCCGCGCAGATCCTCTGAAAACCAGTCCTCGAAATCGACACCCACTCGCCTGCCACGGTCCAGGAGCTCGCTTCCAACCCAGAGATTAGGTTCCGAATGGACGATAGTGAGATCGGCCGAATGGCGCAAAGCCGCTTTCCGGAATTGCTGGGCGCCATAGCCAAGCGCAGCGGGAAATCGCGCGCCAAGCCCCGAACACAGTTTGCTTTCAATGCGCCGGCGTGCCCGAACGGCGAGATTGCAGAAGCGGCTGGACGGCGTGTCAGCTCGTAGGTCGAGTATCGGTCGATATGCCCACGCCTTGCCCGCCAGGAGCTTCGAATCGCGCTCAGCGCCTGACTGGTCGAACCAGACGCCGTTGATCGTAACGTCGTAGCCCGCAGCGGCGAGCACCTCCGCTTCCTTCTGTGATCGGGGGCTTGTCCAGAGATGGCCGCCAATGAGGATCAGAATCCGCGCTTTACCGTGCATGATGCCGCCCGCCCCGCGTAGCGGCTTGTCGCACAGGGGCACTCCCAGGCGGAGGAACAAGGCTCGGTGGGCGACCGTTGCAGCTCCTACGAAACGCGCCGGGGCTGGGCCGAGGGGCGCTACGCCCGCCGATTTGAATCTGCAGCACCGAGCTTCTCCAATGCTGCGTAGACCCCATCTACGTCGCCCACATTGCAATGAAAGTACTGCGCCTGCTGCCGGGATTGGTCGCACAGCAGATGTACGTCCGATGCGCGCGGGCCGATGAACAGGATGTCTTTGCCGGATTCGATGCAACCGTACACTTTCGAAGGGAGGACGAAACCGGCGAACGCATCCCTTAATGTAATGAGGTGCGCATCGGCGGTCACCAGCAGACACGCGAGCTGGTCGAGCGGCACCGGCTCTGTCCGGAAAACCGGAAGTCCCCTCTCAATCAATGCAGCGTTCAGTGCATTGGCTCGTGCGCCCGTTGCGTTGAGCCATAGCGCCACGCCTGCATTGCCGTGACGGTGATGACGTTCGTATGCCGCGAGGAACGTCTCGTGGTCGTGGGCAACGCCGAAGTTCCCGGAGTAGAGGAGGATTCGTTTCCCAGTCAGCGAGGGAGGTCGCGGCAGCGGCCGGGTTGATGGCGGAACCGATACCGGGCTCGGATCCCGGCGCAGGACGATCCGGCTCTCGTCAATGCCGATTTCGACGAGGCGTCTCCGCTGGTCCTCTCCCAGAACCTCGAACTGGCTCACGCGCCTGCGCCAGAATACGGTCAAGCGATACAGCAGCGCGAGCCCGGCCGGCGTCCTGCCGAGTTCAGCCATCAGACATTCGGGGAAGAAATCGGTGATCCTGTAGATGAGCTGCCGCCTGAACAGCAGGTTGAGTGGCGCCAGGAGGTGCAGGAGAAATGGCGGGCTGCCCGTGAATACAACTTCCTTGCTGTGAATGATGTCGCCGAAAGCGTGCCACAGCAGCCGCGCGTTGGTCCTCGCGGTCCATAACGCCCTCTTCGCCAAAGAAGACTTGTCGTAAGGCCGTACCTTCAGGCGGACGACCTTCAGGAAAGCATCGTGATGACGTTCGAAATCGACAGACGGTTGCTTTGATGAGAGGCCGTAGAGCGCGACAGAGCGGCCCGCACGAACGCGTTCACGCGAGAAATGCAGGGAGTATTGACCGACCGCACCGAAGTCCGGCGGCAGCCAGTCGCAAATGTAAACGACCTCCGGGCGGTCGGCGCGGACGCCATCGAGATCCTTTGTAGCTGAATATGACACTGCGTGAGCGTGCTGGTGCAAACGGGCGAGACAGAAGCGCCGCGGCGAAGTACTTCGCAAAGCAGCGCAGCTGTACGCGGAGTTTTAGCTGCTCACACGGCCGACGCCACGCGTGCGGCGACCTGAGAGGCGATCCAGGGATAGGTTCTCTCGATGCCTGCCCTGAGGCTGCGAGAAGGAGCCCAAGCCAGCTTTTCGCGAATCAGCCGGTTATCGGAGTTCCGCCCACGAACGCCCAGCGGTCCCGGGATGTTATTGATCGACAGTTTCTTGCCCGCGACGTCCATGATCAGGCGCGCGAGGCCGTTGATGCTGATCATTTCGTCCGACCCGATATTCACAGGGCCATGGAAATCGGATTCGACAAGTCGGCGCACGCCTTCGAGGCACTCGTCGATGTACAGGAATGATCTCGTCTGGCGGCCATCGCCCCAGATTTCGATCTGGCCGGCGTCGGACGCTTCTGCAACCTTCCTGCACAGCGCTGCAGGCGCCTTCTCGCGCCCGTCGCACCACGAACCTTCCGGACCGAAGATGTTATGGAAACGCGCTACATACACCTTGATCCCACAGTTGCGCATGTAGGAAAAGTACAGCCGTTCACTGAACAGTTTTTCCCAGCCGTACTCGCTGTCCGGCTGCGCCGGATACGCCGAATTTTCGGCACAGTTGGGGTTGTCTGGATCCAGCTGGTTGAACTCGGGGTAGATGCACGCGGACGACGAATAGAAGATCTTTCGCACGTTATGCAGACGCGCCGCTTCGAGCATGTTCAGGTTGACCATGGCCGAGTTATGCATCACCGCGGCGTCATGCTCTCCGGTGAAGATATAGCCTGCCCCGCCCATGTCTGCGGCGAGTTGATAGATTTCTTCCACACCCTCGGCGCAATCGAGCGCGGTTTGCGGATCACGCAGATCCCCGACGACGAATTCGTCAGCGGCCGTCCTGGAAAACTGGGGTTTCTTCAGGTCCACCCCACGTACCCAGAACCCTTCGTTCTTCAAGCGCTTCACGAGGTGCGATCCGATAAATCCGCCCGCGCCCGCAACCAGCAATCGCCGAGTCATAACGTTCCCTTCAACTGACTTTTTGGAGATTCGAGAGTAGTACCGAGTTGTTTCAGCCGAGGCTCAATCCACCGGAGTTCACGCCCCTGCGAATTGTTGTGATTTTGTGCGCGGAAAGCAGTGCACAAGTTCTCAAAAGTAACGGGGCAGCACCTGCTGTGCCTCGAACATGCCTCGATTTGACGGGACATGAAGATATCACATGTGCATCCCGCGAGCCGGAACGATGCCACCTGATTGGTCGCTAAATGCCCGGTGTCAGGCCGGCCTTCACGCGGCGGGCCGGGGCAAGAATAAAGGCCACTATTTCGACGAAACCTCGATCGGGGCGGCGTTTGAAGGGGAACCCGCAGCCCGCTCGTCCAGGATAGCGCGGTATACCTTATCCATTTCAGTCGCCACGGCACTCCACGTGAAGCGTGTCGCGATCGCGCTCTGCCCGCGCTTTCCCATTTCTCGCAGTTTTTCCGGATCGGCGAGCACCTGGTTTATGCCGGCCGCAAGCGTCTCGGGTTGGCCCTCCAATACCACCCCGCCACCTGTCTGTCGCACGACTTCCGCGGCACCGACTTCCGGTGTCACGATTACGGGACAGCCCGCCGCCATGGATTCGAGCACGACGTTGCCGAAATTTTCGGAATAGGACGGCAAAACGAGCGCGGACGCTTGCCGCAACAGAACGGACTTGCGCGCCCCGTAAATAGGCCCCAGGAACAATATGCGATGTGCCACCCCGTGTTCGAGCGCCAGGGCTTCGAGCTTGTTCTGATACCCGCTGTCGTCGTTGCCCGCTACGAACAATCGGCACTTCGGGACTCGAGCCAAAGCCACGATGAGACGGTCGAGGCCCTTCTCCCAATTCACGCGACCGAGGAACAGCAGAAAGGGCTCTTCGTTACCGAGCGTATCATCTGCGTCCATCCGCACCAACGGATCGCTCGCTGCGATTTCTTCAGCATCAAGTCCGTTCGGCACGATGCATGTGTTTCTCGTAACGATACCGAGTTTCGCTGCCTGCTCCGCTTCAATGCTGCTCGTAAAATGGATAGTGGCTGCGTGGGCCAGGTTTCGCTTCTCGAAGCAGGCGATCCACGCTCGCTTCACCCACCGGTTCTTGCCCTCTATCATTTCGGCAACAAGCATTCCGCGAGGCGCGAGCACATAGGGCACGCGGCTGCGGCGCGCGAAATGAGCAGCGGCAGAGGTTGGCCACAGATAGATGGTGTGCAAGTGGACGACATCGAACGTTGCGAGATGAAATTTGAGCGCGCGAGTAAGACTCAGAGACCAGTGGAGACGCCGCAACTTTCTGGACGCGAAATACCAGACTTTGACCCCGTCGATAAGCACGGGGGTGTCGAGCGGAACGTCGAGGTCCTGCGGACCATCGATGTTCGTTGTGAACACGTGAACGTCGTGCCCAAGGTTCGCGAGACCTTTGCACAAGCCATGTACAGATTTTATCGGCCCCCCGTAGCGCCAGGCTGGCATGTAGTAGGGCACTACGTGAAGGATGCGCATCTTCAATCGACCGATGCGTGCTCCGGGGCTGCGACGCGTCGCATTGCCTCGATCAAACCTTCTGTAGTCTGGCGATAGCTGTACTGGTCTATCATGTCGCGACTTCGCTCGCCCCATTTACGCAGGCGTTCGCGATTCGAAAGCGCATTGTGAAGGCATCGCGTGAGTGCAGCGACGTCTCCGGCCGGGAAAATGAGTCCGTTCTCCTCCGGTACGACGAGATCCCGCGCACATCCGACGTGATCGCTCACGATGATCGGCCGGCTCATGCACATCGCTTCGTTTACAGCGAGTCCCCAGGTCTCGGACGTGCCATAACTCGGCAGCACGAAGAGGTCCCCGGCTGCGTAGGTGCGCGGCATGAGCGTCTGGTTCTGAAACGGTGCGAAGAACACCTTCTCGTTGCCCGCTGCTGCAGCCTTCACCTCCTGTTCGAGTGGTCCCGCTCCCACGAACAAGAGCGACACGCCGTTCAGCCGCGCAGCCTGGAATGCGTGCAGCAGATCGAGCGGTCGTTTTTTCGGTTCGAGCTTGCCTGCGAAGAGGATGACGAGATCACCTTCCGGGATGCCGATCCGCCGCTTCCACTCGGCTGCCTGGATCGCCGCCTCATCTGCTTGCGAATAAAACCGCTCGTTCTCGACCGAGTGCGGGGCTCGAAACAATTTGTGTTCCGGGACACCGTGATAGCGGAAATAGTCATAGTTCGCAGCGCCGACGTACAGGAATGCAGAGAACTGCCGAAACAGCAGGCTGATCAATTTCCGCCTTATGAGTTCCTTCACTCCGGTGCGGCGGACAATGCGATGTGAATCGCCCCGGAAGATAACTGGAACGTCTCTGACGCGCAGCACCAGGTAAATACAACTGGCGAAGTTGTAACCCAGCATCAGGATCGCGCTTGGTTTATAACGCGTCACGTGCTCGATGAGCGATGGATTCCAGAGTCCCATGAAGCGATACGTTCCCGGACGCGGGCTCTTGTTGGGAACAAATCGGTACTGATATCCGGCCAGGAGCGGAATGTCCCACTGGATCGTCTGCTGAAATCCGGGATCGAACATCGGTTTGATCCCGTAGTCCCACAGGTAGAAAACGCGAACCGAGAACTCGGAGCGCGATGCGACGTGCCGGAACCATGGCGCGTTGTATTGAATCGGATGACTCGTCACGATCGCCAAGCGTGTGGGCGAGCCGCTATCCGACTGCGCATCCGACGTGGGAGAGTCGAGTTCGGTGAATACCATGTGGCGCGTCCAGCTATTCGCATTGCATCTTGCGCTCCTCGCAGGATCGCGGCAGACGCATGCTATGCCGCTGGATCATAGCGGCTTGCGGCCAGAAAAGGAGTGCAGATTCAGCGCACGGGTCGCCCCCTGCCTATGCCCCCGCGATCACCCGGCCGCAGAGAACGCTGGTCTCGCGGCTCAAGGCCGCGACCATGCGCCCGCTGTTCGCGCCGGAACCAGGGTGGACCGGCGCCACAGCCAGTACCAGATCGGAGCGAACGCAATGGCGGCGAATATATACAGATCGTGCGTATTGACCGGGGAGCGTCCGTCATGGCCCAGTCTGCAGATTATGCGGCCAGTGAACGGGATATCCCATATCCATAACGAGAGCGGGATCGTGGCGATGGCGAATGCCACGGCGGCTAGCCTGAACCCGCGGGAATACAAGGACAACGCAAAGGTGCCCATGGCGCCGAGCAAAGCGAGCCAAGGCGACGGATCGGATCGCAGCCACAACATCACCACCGGCAATGTGTAGTCCTGGCCGAAATTGTTCAGGATGCAAGTCGGATTATAGAAAAACGCGTGGTGAAGAACGGCCGTTAATGGGAAAAAGCACGCCAGCGCGATGCCTGCAGCTGTGAATACTGCGGCCGGGCGGACCCGATCGGTGTAAGTGCTACGGTCTAGTCGACCACTGTTGCGTGTCATGACTCTCCTAAGTAGCCCTATGGTCGCCGAACAGGGGCTGTTTATTGGTACTTCGATTCTCACGGAAGCCCAGGCACAGCGAGCCTCGTGCTCAGGCAATTCCGATACCTACTCCAGCGGGTCGACGATTGGCGCGGTGGGTGCAGGTAAGACTGCAGTTCCGGCGAGCAACCGGCACCCGCCTGGTGCAAGCGCTCTACGGGCGTGCATTCCGCGCGACACTTTCGTCCAGTGCGGCCGCGAGGACTCGCGCTGACTCACGCGCAGAATGCTTGTCGAGAACGTCCCAATGTACCTGCTCTTCGGAGTAGGTGTTCCGGTAAATGAAATCCTCGAGTTTGGAAGCGAGCGTCTCCGAGTTCGGCAGTGCGTCTTCCGTCAGTGTCACTACCGATGCCGCATTCGTCGCCTGCAGTATCGGCACCGCACTGGAGCGGCTGTGCAACACGGCAAACACCGGATGTCGCGACATCAGAGACTGAAAAATCTTGGACGGCGAGTAATGTGGCTCAGTTGAACCCAATACGAGGATACCAGAAGCAGCATCGAGGTGTGTCAGAACTTCCAAATATGGAAAGCGTTGCGGGTACTCCGATGCACAGTCAGTGAGTTGATGACGTTCTATGTAAGGGCGGATATTGAAGCCGTTCGGATCAGTCGGCGATTTGCCGGTTCCGACAAAATGAAGATGGAACTCGCCCGCGAGTCCGGGTCGTCTGCGGCGCAGGATGACGATGCTCTCGAGGAATCTGTCGAGAACAGTGTATGCATTCGGCAGCATCGCCCCCGCATAGATGAGGTTGAACTTGCCGGCGTGAGCTGCAAAGAGTGCTGCAGCTTTCCGATTCAGTCTTACATACTCGTGATCCTTCTCGCTGCCGCCGTAGGGCATCGCGGCCAATACGGCCTGCGTGGCGAGATACGGATGCCTTTCTATTACGCCCTCGAAATACAATCGGTTGATTCCCGTAATGAGCGCAGCTTTCCTGACTGCCCACGGCTCCAGGATGTCAGCGAGGCGCGCGGAAGCCCACGCTTTCGTGAACAACTGGTCCGAGCCAGGTGCTGCGTTGACCCATGGATCGATATAGTCGATGCCATACGGCACACCCGTCTTCTCCAAGACCAGTCGCCCCAGCAACGCCGAATAGCCCGAGGGAATGGTCACATGAACGAAATCGAGATCGTCAGAGCGTGCCAGGTCGACCAGCGCGCGATAGTGCCAGAACAGGCCTCGCGCTCCGATATCCCCCACGATGCGCACCGGTTTCGTCGGCAACGCCTTCGTGCGGATGATCTTCAGGTCTGCCGGCACCAATTGCATCAACTCGAACTCAGACTTCTCCTCGTAGTAATCCCAGTGGGTGGTCACGATGATCGGTTCCCACCCGAACTCGCGCAGATGAAGGCTCCAGAGCCGGGAACGATGCACCGCCGCTAGATTACTCGGCACGAAGTGGGCTGCGACGAGGGCAACCTTCTTGAGTTTCGATGTCACGAACCCGCCAACATCTCGCCATATAGCGTGAGATAGCGCTGTGCGACGATAGGCAATGCGAAGTTGGATTCGACGTGTTCTCGACATCGGCGTCGCGAGATCGTGTGCAGTCGACTGACAGCTTGTGCACCCTCATCGACCGTGCTGATGATGAATCCATGCCGACCGTGCGAAATGATTTCCGGTACTGAACCGCGCGGAGTGGAGATAACTGGCGTGCCGCAGGCGAGTGATTCCACGAACACGATGCCAAACGGCTCATCCCACTCGATAGGCACGATCATCGCGGCGGCCTGTCCCAGCAGCGTGTTCTTCTCCTGGTCGTTCACGGGCCCCACATATTCGATGCCATCGCGCCCCACGTACGGCTCGATCTCGCTTTTCCAGTATTTGACGCCGCCAGGTGAGTCGACGCGGTTGCCCGCGATCAGGAGGCGCCGCCCCGACTGACGCGCAATCGCGATCGCGTTGTGTACACCCTTGATCTCTTCCAGGCGGCTGAGAAAAACGAGTGGCGCGTCCTCGGGCACTTCCGGCACGAAATCGAATTTCTCCAAGTCGACGAAGTTGGGAATCGCACGCCACGACCCACCGGATCGACTGCCTGTCTCCGTGATGTGCTGACTGCATCCCGTGAACATCAGGCTTGTACCTGACAGTCGTCCGGCCCACTTGGTCGTCGTCGACGACGGATGGCGTTGATAAGACATAACCTTGGGCATGCGCGAGCACAGATGTCTTCCGAGGTAAGCAAGCCTCGAGAACGAGTGGACGACTTGAGGTCTGAACTTCCGGATTGCCAGATCCAACGCGCGTTGCTGTTCCCACCATGCGATCGGGCCTTCGAGCTCACCGAGCTTTCTCGGCCATGGGTAAAACGCATCCACCTTGGCTTCAGAACCGGGCAGCGCGACCAGACCGACTTCGCGGCCAACTCTGCGGTACTCCTCGCAGAGCGACGCCACGATCCGTTCGATTCCACCATAGAGCGGCGGCGGAACCGGGAAGAAGGGATCCGCGGTCAGAAGAATGCGGCGCACTTGCGAAGCCATATCGTTGCCGGCCAAGCGATGCTCCGATGCAGCGTCACTCGAGCGCTGCCAGTCTGATTCGAACGGCATTGTTGTTGTAGATTGCATCGACATGTGGGGGCTTCACTACATTTAAGTCAATTTCCGTTTCAACCAGTCCCACATACCTCGAGGAACATGCGCCGATAGCTTTCCTTGAGCGTCTCGGCAGAGTAGTGACGGCGGACGTAGTCCACCCGCGCGGATCGCGCGGCATCCGTCTGCCTCTCCGCAAGCACTTTTTCGAGCGTGCTGGCGAGCACACCGGGCCGGGAAAGGTCCGCCAGATTGGCCTGATCCTGCAGGACGAACCTCGACACGTCATAGTCGTGCGTGATAACGGGCACGCCACAGGCCAACGCTTCGAGGAAGACCAACCCGAAACCTTCCCGGAGAGACGCGAGAACGAATACATCGGCGAGCGCGTAATAATCGTAGATGACTTCACGCGCCACGGTGAGGATTGCAAAACGACCGGGGCCTAACTTCTCACTGGCGAGCTGATAGATCGATCGACTCGCCGCATCCTGCTGCCCCAGGAGCAACAGAAACACGGGACGCTTGAGCGCAGCGCACTCCCGCACGACGTAGTCCATGCGCTTCACGTCGGTATCGATACTGCCGACTGAAAGCACGACCGGCATTCCGCGTGGAATACCCAACTGCGCGCCCAGCTCTTCGCGACGGCCGCGACTACAGGCCGCACTTAGGGTCGCCACGTCGATGAAGTGCGGAATGAGGAACTGATTCTGCCGAGCGAATCCACATTGCTCGGCGACCGAGACATAGCACGGCGTGACATGATGAACGTAGTCGCGTTGCGTAGCCGGCAAAACGCCGAGCTGTCCGCCGGTTGGATGAATCAGTTTGTAATGCGCATGAGCATGTTGTCGCCATCGGCTCAGGAACTTGTATAGCGGCGCCTCCATCACGTAGAAGGCATCGAATGATCTGAACAGAAGCAGTGGGATCAGGCCCACGGCGAACGACACGTATTCGATGTAATACTTCCAGCGCGTGCCAACCACTCGACAGAGCATGCGATTCACAACGCCGTCGCGATGGAGATTGAAGACAACCTTCTCGTCCGCCCGCCGCGGACCGTTCCCTTTGAGCAGCCTGAGCTCGATCTCAGGATCGCCTTTCAACAGGTCGAACAGATCGCGCGCGTGTATTTCGTAGCCCCGCTTCACCTTGTCCATTCCGGAGCATACGATGGCTACGCGTGCTTTCCCGGGGCGCTTCGCCGTTTTCATCACAGCTACGGTTGCAACTTCACGAGGCCGTGGCGCTCGTATTTGCGAGCCCGCTGGCGTTCACGCAAATACTGTTTGTAGAAACAGAAGCCGCATAATCGATCGTATTCGGAGAGGTCGACGCCCTGAGGGCTTCTCCTGAGCTTCGACCGCTTGGACCACTGGTATATCTTGAGACGCGCCCAGGCTTTGGCGAACCTCAGCAACGGCCACTTGATATCCGCGTGCTCCCAGTGATGGCTCAGGTATGCGAGACTGCGGCCGGAGTTCACGGCACGCTGCAGAAACATCTCGCGACTCAACCGGCTCGGATCAAAGTGATGCTCGACGCACACGTCCTTGCAGAGCTTCACGCGGAACCCGGCCTTCACGACCTGGTATGAGAAGAGTGTATCCTCCCCCAGTCCGAGGCCAACTGGCGAACCAGGTCCCAACTCCGCATCGAACGCCGGGACCTTCTGGAGCACATCGCGTCCGATCGCCATGCTGCTCCCTTGCAGGTCGAAATTCTTGTCTGAAAGGGTATCCGTCTGCCCGCCCACGAACAATCGATGCGTGTCTTGCATCCATGGGCGCTCGAGATGCGTGGCGATCCGCACGCCTCCGGCAACCGCGTCTGCCTCACCCGCGAGGATCGGCGCACACATGCCTTCGATCCAGTTGCGAGGAAACCGCATGTCGTCGTCGGAGAACAGGAGCACGCGGCCATTCGCCGCTGCGATGCCTGCGTTGTACGCGTGTCCCTTGCCGCGGCGCGCTTCGTGGATGTAACGAACCTGTAGCCCGGGGCGACTGAACGAGCGCGCAACGGCGGCGGTTTCGTCCGTCGACCCATTGTCGACGATGATGAGCTCGACGGTTCCCACGGTTAACAGCGAAACCGCACGGATCGATTCCAGCGTCTGCTGAAGATCCGCCGCACGGTTGTAGGTGCAGATGATGATCGAGACTGCGACGTCCTCACTCATCTGAGCGCGAGGCCTTCATCAGAATGGCCGTACATCTTCGCGAAAGCCGACTTCAACGCTTCGAAGCAGTGCTGCCGCCGATAGTCTTCCCAGGCGGGTCTGTGTCGTTGCAGCCAGGCATCCACGTCTTGCAGTATCCTCAGCATCGCGCCGGCCGCTGCACTGGGGTCTTCCTGGGGGATGATTTCTCCCAGTCTGAATCGTCGAACGCGCTCGGCCATCAAAGACCCGTCACTCACGATCACAGGCTTCTGCAGCACGGCGGACTTCGCGAGTATGTTACTGCTGTAGGGAAAGTCGATGTAGCTGCCGAACAGCACGTCGCACGCGGCCATAAGGCCATTCAGCTGTGGTTCGTCGGGAACTCGCGCCAGGTGCGTCCAGACGTTGTCTGCCTCGGCGAGCCACTTCTGAATGGCATGACGCTCCTCTGCCGTAAAAGAGAGCCAATCGACGTCTCCGACAATCGCGAAGCATACGTGGGTAAGCGCTGGATTCTGCGCAGCGGAGCAGAATGTCGTCAGTCCTTTGCTGCGCTGGAGATACCCAAATAGGCCGACGATCGGCCGATCGCCAGCGAAGGCGCGGAGCCGCTCGGCAAGCCGCGATTCGATCTGCGTGCTGGGCAATCGTTCGTCGGTGAAATCGGGAAAGACCACTACGGTCCGTCCAATGCGCTCGGCGACCCCACCGCGGATACCTTCGTCCAGAATAGCCAATCCCTTGAGCCGCCGGTCCTGCGAAATGCGGTCGAGCTGCGGGTTGATTTGCCGTCCGTTCAATTGAGCGTCGCCGGTGGAAAGACTAGCGGCTCTCATATACAAGCCCGACCACCGGAAGGCGAGGAATGGCTGCGCGTATCTGAAGCGCTCGAAGTCCCATTCGTACATGCACGAATAGAAGATCTCGCAGGTTGCTGTCCCTGTCTCCCGCTGCCACGCTCTTACGAACCGGTCGATTGCGCAAAACCGCTTGATGGTCTGCTTGGCCGCAAAGAACCTGGATGGCAGCCAACGTCCGCCCGACGGCCGAGGGACATCGCGGAACTCGGTTCGGGATGACCCGTCTCCAAAACCGCTGATCTCGCGAAGCTGAGAGACTGCTTTACGCGCGTCTTCCGGTTGTGGACACAATGCAAGGACGCGCAGACCCAGTTGCTCGAGGGCGAGCACGAAATGCGCGAAGTATGTCGGGTGGTGCCCGCCCCAGTACCAGTCCACCAGGGCGACTGCGCTAAGGGAAGCAGCAGGCGCAGTCTTGCCCGGACCCGGGCCCATCACTGGCGCGGCGAGCTGGCTGCTTGCGCCCTGTGTTCTCCCGTCGGGGCCGTGATGAGCTCACGGAAATAATGAATGGTGCGCTGCAAGCCACTCTCGAGCGCAATCGTCGGCTGCCAGCCAAGAAGTCTTCGAGCGACGCTGATATCCGGCTGTCGCTGCACGGGATCATCGCTCGGAAGTGGCCGGAACTCGAGCTTCGACCCCGATCTGGTAAGCGCGATGACTTGCTCCGCCAACTCTCGTATCGTGAATTCTCTCGGGTTGCCGAGATTGACCGGACCGGTAACGTCATCGGAACTGTCCATCAGCCTTATGAGACCATCGATGAGGTCATCAACGTAGCAGAACGAGCGCGTCTGGCGACCTTCGCCATAAATCGTAATAGCTTCTGCCCGCAGCGCCTGGACGATGAAATTGGAGACGACACGACCATCGTTCGGATGCATACGCGGCCCATACGTATTGAAGATGCGGGCCACCTTGATGCGCAGATTGTGCTGCCGGTAATAGTCGAAGAAGAGCGTCTCGGCACAACGCTTACCTTCGTCATAGCAGGAGCGCACACCGATCGGGTTCACATGTCCCCAGTAGCTTTCTACCTGGGGATGCACTTGCGGATCGCCATAAACTTCGCTGGTGGACGCCTGCAGAATCTTGGCTCTGACCCGCTTTGCGAGACCCAGCATGTTGATCGCGCCGTGCACGGACGTTTTCGTGGTCTGGACGGGGTCGTATTGATAGTGAATCGGGGACGCCGGGCAGGCGAGGTTATAGATTTCGTCGACCTCGACGTATAACGGAAACGTCACGTCGTGCCGCATGAACTCGAAATGAGGATTCGAGAAAAGGGGCGCGATGTTCTCCTTGGTACCGGTGAACAGGTTGTCGACGCACAGGACCTCGTGTCCATCGCGCAGGAGTCGCTCGCACAGGTGAGAGCCGAGAAAACCTGCCCCGCCGGTGATGAGTACTTTCTTTCTACCGTTGTAGTTCTGCATACCTTCGTAACTGATTCAGCTCACGACCGGTCGGCATAGCCGTAGTAGCTGTAGCCTTTGCCATACGTGCTGTACTTGCCGTACCCGTAGGTACTTGTCCGCTTTACGCACGTCGAGCTGATTCAGGACGATCCCGAGCGTCGGTGCGCCTACCTTGCGCAGTCGCTCGATACCGGAGCGAACGATCTGATACGGCGTCGAGTTCGCCTTGACGACGTAGATCACCGCGTTGGCATGGCTCGAGAGCACCAGGGCGTCGCTCATCAGTTGCAGCGGCGGGCTGTCCAGAACCACGATGTCGAATATCCTGTGGAGCTCTTTCATCACTTCGTTGAACCGTCGTGACGACAGAAGTTCCTGCGGATTTGGGGGGACCACGCCGGCCGGGATAATGTGAATACCGGAAGCCTCGTCCAAGTGCATGCATTTTTCGATCGGCTCCGTGCCGGCGACAAGATGCGAGAAGCCCGGCAGTGAGCGATCGATACGCGCACTCGCGGCGACCTGAGGACGTCGCATATCGGCATCTATGAGGCAGACTTTCTTGATCTGACCAAACGCGAAGGCCAGATTGAGAGCTACGGTTGTCTTGCCCTCCTCCGCCACGGAAGATGTCACGAGAAGCACTTTGTGCGGATCGTCCAAAGCGGACATGAGCACGCTCGTCCGCAAGGTGCGTACCGACTCAGCGAACACGGACTGGCTGTCGGAGATCACTGCACGTCCGACAACCGTATCCTTGGACCAGCCACGCACTCTCTGCAACACACCGAGCAACGGCAGACCGAGCTTATGCTCCACGTCATCGCTGTTCTTCACCGTGTTATCGAGGTACTCGAGCAGGAACGCGAGCATCCCACCGAGCATGAGGCCGAATACGACGGCGATGATGAGCGTGCGCTTTTTGTTCGGACGCACCGGAAGATCGGGGACACTGGCCGGATCGATCATGCGCGCAATCGTCGAGCGCATGTCACGTGCGACAGTCGTTTCCCTGAACCGGTTGAGGAACATGTCGTACATCTGCCGGCTCGCAGTAACCTCGCGTTCGAGGACACCGAGCTGGAATTCCTTCCGGTTCATGTCCTGAATGCTCGATTTCGTCTCGGTCAGGACGCGCTCGAGCGAGTTCTCGTTCGCACGCGCTATCTCCAGCTCCTTGCCGAGCGCCGCGACGGCGACCTGGATCTGCTTCTTCGTGTTATCCCGGGCCGCCTTGAGCTCGGCATCAAGCGCGATCATGCGCGGGTGCTCCGGACCGTAACGTTTGCCGAACTCGGAGATTTTCTTCTCGACCTCGGCTTCCTGGTCACGGAACCGCTGAACCGACGGGTTCTTGAGTACGGCCGGGATTGTTTCGAGCGGTGTGCCGTTCCTTTGCGCGGCCTGCACTTGGCTGAGATCGTTCTCCGCCTCGACGCGTTTCTGACGTGCGACCACGATGTTGCCAGTGAGCTGCGCGAGTTGATTACCCACGCCGCTCAAGGCAACGGTCTTGACTTCGACGATGCGCTCACGATCTCGGAACTGCTGCAGCGCCTGCTCGGCCTCCGAGACCTTTTGGCGAAGACCCGAAAGGCGCTCCGTCAGCCAGGCGTTAGCCTGCTGCGTCATTTGCATGCGCGCATCGAGGTCATTCTCGATATACGTATCGACGAGCGCGTTCGCGATTTTCGCCGCCAGCTCAGGGTTCGGTGAAAAGTACGTAATCCTGATCAGCTGGCTGTTCCGCACCACCTCGACAACGAGATTACCCGCGATGTTTGCGGCGGCCGCCTCGATGCGCTCTTCCTCGCTCGACACCGCCGTTTCCTCGTCCCCCGACGACCACCAATTGGTTGGAAGCCATTCGCTTGGAATCCAATTCCAAGGCAACCAGCGACTATTCACCCACTCTGCTTTGGTGACAGGCTTCTGCTCCTCTTTTTTCGGCGGCGCCTGCTTGTGCAGGCCCAGCTTACGGACCAGCTTCTTGTGCAACGCATGCGACTTCAGCACCTCCGCCTGCGTGTGCAACTGATCACGATTGGTTCCGATGCCGCTGTACACCTCTTCGATCGAGACAACTTTGGGTTTGTCGCTCTCGATCAGGATCGTTGACGTCGCACTGTAAAGTGGCGTCTCGGTGTATACCTTATATGCCGCGACCGCGATAACGAGCAGGGCCAACCCCAAGGCAGGCCATTTGTGCTTCGAGAGACTCCTGCGCCAAAAACGCAGCCGCTCGGCTACGTCCTGCTCGGGCCGCGCGAGCACGTCCTCGTTAAGCGCGATATCCGTCTTCATGTAGTTTAAAAAAAACTTTCTTCAACTGTTATGACGTCGCCGGGCTGCACGGAAGTATCAAGAGTCACCCGTCGAGGTTTCTGGGTCGGATCGGTATCTCGTATTACAAAAATCTTGTCCGGGGCCGCGCGTTCCTTGAAGCCACCTGCTGTCGTTACGGCTTTTCGTATCGTGAGTCCCGGGATGAAGGGATATCCGCCCGGCCGGCCAACCTGGCCATTTATAAAGAACTGCCGGTATTCATGGATGGTGACCGTCACCACCGGATTCTGCAAATAGCGCCCTTTGAGCCCCTTCGCGATGTTCTGCTCCAACTCGCCAACTGTGATGCCCGCGACCTGCAGTTCGCCGAGTACGGGAAACGAAAGCGTGCCCGCATCGCTCAGGCGCACTCGATCACGACGCAGATCGTCTTCGCCGAGAACCTGGATACTGATCAGGTCACCTGAGCCAAGTCGATAACTCGACAGCGTGGTGCCGCTCAATGCCGACCCTGACGCAGCGGCACTCGACGGCGCACTGCCCGCCGGCGATGCGCCCTTCTCCGCTGCAAAGCCGAGACTCGATAGCGCTACTAGCAATACGAAAAGGACGCAATTCACAAAATGGGTGCCCATGGTCCGAAACTCCTGAAAAATCAGTCAGAAGATTGTAACCATAGCCGGTCACGGAGGCAGCGAGTGCGCAATACTACAAGTTCGCGCCCACTGTAAACATGAATATGTTCCGATTGTATTCGTTCAAACGTATGTCGGATGATCGGTTGACGTAGTCGTATCGCCCCTCAAATCGGAGCCAGCGCCGAAACTGGTAACTTAGGCCGGCGCCCGCCGTCGCAGAATCGTCCTTACGTTCGGTTCCGCCGCCCCGATAGTCATCCTGGCGGTAGCCAAGGCGCACGTTCGACTGGATGCGGCTCGTCCAGCTGTGTGTCCAGTTCGCAAAAATGACCCGGCTCAAAGTGTAGTCGCCGAATCCGGTACTTTCGGACGTGTATTGCGCGGTTGTGACGTCCACATATGAATAGGTGCGCGGGCTCCACCTCACCCTCCCTTCCCAGGACAGACCCGTGTAGGATGGGTTAGCTGAATTATCAAAGTCTTTAGTCAGATAGCCGAGCTTGAATGTTCCCGTGGTTTGCGCCGTTGCCTCCCACGTTACACCTATGCTGTACAAACGCTCGGTACTGCTCTGATTGGCATCGTTTGGATAATCGATGTTCGTCTGCCTCACCGAGAACAGTAAGGACGTCTTCGGCATGACCCGCCAGTAGAACGTGCCGCCGAAGTAGCCGTCGTCGTGATCGAATTGCCCGTTGTTGAATAGGGTGTGATCGTATCTGAGCGAGCGATACCCCCCTTCCACGTCTATACGTCCGCGAGCACCCGGCGCGCCGTAAGAGAAGATGCCCCTGCCACCTGTGGCATGCCACTTGTCCGGCTCGACCCCGACAAATCGATCCACAGTGCCCGGTCGGTCGACCGATCTGACGTGATCAGCGACCAACGTCAGTCGCGCCCTGGTCGTGAAAATCAGGTTCGCGTCGGCCGAGAGGTTGGTGATGTTGTAATCGCTGGCACTGCTGTCTGAATAGCTGACGATGTCGGTGGCGGCGTTCAGACCGTAAACATTTCCGCCTCGCGCGCGCATCTCGGCTCTGAGGGCGGGGCTTACGATGTATCCTGCCGAACCCTTCTTGGCGGTCTTGGTAGCGAAAATATTGTCGTCGTACATGAATGAGGTTCGGATAGCCGGGTACACGAGCGCCGGGCCCAGCCGAATACCCGTCGCCCCGGACGGGATGCCGGGAGCGAAGCCGGCATACCCGCTGTACGGTCCGGCATATCCGGTATAGGGTGTAAGGCCGAACGGGTCTCCGGGCGGAGTAATCCGCGTAAATGGGTTCACGGGGATCGGGCCTTCCCGGGCGGGTGGAAGTTCAGGCTCGGCGACCGGTTGAGGCTCTTCGGTATCCTGTGCGGGCTTAGCCGGTTCTTTCACCGGTTCCTGCGCCGTTCCCTTCGGGGGCTCCTTGACGGGCTCCGGCGTATCCGAGATCGTCGGTTCGGCGGTAGCGGCCAGAACGCATGATGCCGGCGCCAATGTCCACAGTGCAGCCAGCACTGCGTATCGCAGTGAGCATCTGGTATTCTTCACTTCGTGCCCCCTCTTGTCGTGTAAATGGCTATCGCGCCGCCATACGGTGAGGCTCCTCGCATATACGCAATCTACACGCGCAACGATACCTCCAGACTTCACTCCCAAGTCCGGCGCTTTCGCTAAGGCCGTCATGCCTTATGCACACCGTGGCATATTAACGTACGGTATCAAGGCGATGCACTCGTGAAGCCCCGGGAAAGGTCACTCATGCTCCGGGAGTGTTGCAGGCCCGCTACAACGGCATCCGGCGAGCCTGCAAGCCCACCCGACGCGATGCTCTATCAGACGAGCTGCTAGGCAGAGTGGCTGGAAACGATCCGCCCGGGAAGGATTTCTGTCAGCTCACGGGCATACTGAATACCGCCCATGGTCGCCAATGCCTCGAATGCAAGATCAAGATTCGGCGGGCGATACTGCATGTTATGCGCGTCCGTTGCCACGACGCTCACCCAGTTACGCTCGAGCAGCGCCTGCGCACAAAGCTGCGCGGACTTTCCAAATTGACCGATTATCGAAGCACCCGTCACCTGCAGGAGACATCCCATCCCAACGTACTCGGCGATCTTGTCCACGTTTCGCATAACGTCGCGGTTCCGCTCCGGGTGGGCAATCAACGGCCGAATGTTGCGATCGAGCAGCCATTTGATCAACTTTTCACCGCCCGCCAGCAAGTGGCTGTGCGGGAATTCGAGGAGCACGATGCGATCGCTACCGAGTTGGCCTATGAATGGGATCTGTTCGTCTTCGACGAGCGGCACGATCTCCGCAGCGATGCGCACCTCGCCGCCGATACGAATGTCCAGCGCGATCTCTTCGCGCAGCAGCAGTTGCTGAAACTGCGCGAATGACCGCTCGATCGAGGCGAGCGTGTTGTCATATCGACCGATATGGACATGCGGCGTCAATACGGCGGTTCGGATTCCGGCACTGACAGCGGCCCGCGCGAGCTCGAGCGCTTCTTCCACCGTCTGAGCGCCGTCATCGATTCCGGGCAGATAGTGACAATGGAGGTCAATCACCTGGCGCGCTCACATCACTGGCCGCTGCGGCATGAGGAACCGCAGCCGCGAGAGAATCTGCGAGTATAGGCCAACGGCTGTCGCCGCGCTCTCAGCGGTGAGTACATCCGGCCGATATTACCTACTGCCTCCACTGACTTACATCGCAAGCTGACGCCTGGCATGCCGTCCCGGCAATGCGTTTTGACTACCGGGCCGAACGAGACGCGCGACGGGGCGCGCGCGCGGAGTACCGCAAGAGGCTGTGCCGGCAGTTATGGCAGTTTTGGACCTTGGCGCATGCTCCGGCGCGAACCAATACGCCCGAGCGCTGCAACCCGCCCCACGATGTAGCGGACCGAAACCTTGCGACCGCGAGGCTGCGCACGAAAGCCGAAACGCACGAGTCGGCGGTAAATCGCGAGATACACGCTGATATACGCGAACAGCGCAGCCAGCAGATAGGAGGTATGCGACCACCATAGCACCGCGGGGACCGCGCTGCCGACGGCGAACATCATCATCCAGACTGACGCGTCGGAGTTCCGGCGGCTGCGAATGGCGGCCTTGCTGTTGTCGATCCGCTGCCGCGCGCGCTTGTAGAACAGCGTATGCATGTGCAGCTTGTCCGCCATCGAAGCAGGAAGTCCCCTGAGCACACGCCGGCGATAGGCCGAGAACAGCGTTTCCCAGATCGGGTACAAGACGAGAATGACTGGAAACCAGGCTGAGATTTCCGGGTGTCGCTTGACCAGCAGTGTAGAGAGGACCGCCACGTACGCGCCAACGAAATACGCGCCCCCATCTCCGCAGAACAGCTGTCCGCTCGGATAGTTCCATACCCGGAAACCAAGGATCGCCGCCGCGCCGAGACCGCACATCAGGACGAGATAGCTGTCGCCGACATTGAACGCAACATAACCGACAGCGAACAGCGCGATCAGGCAGACGCCAGACGACAGACCGTTCAGACCATCGATGATGTTCACCGCGTGAGCCACGCCGCCGATCGCGACCAGCGTGAAAATAAACGACAGAGCCGGGACGCTCAACAGGAAATCAATCTGGGGTAAATCCACGCGGTCGACACTCGCGTGCAGAAACGTATACGCGAGCGCAGCAGTGAGGAACGAAAAAAGGAGGCGCGTAACGGGCGGAACTCGCTTCGTCACGTCTTCGGCCAGGCCGGCGGCGAACGCAGGCAGGAGGCACGCAGCCCAACTGAGGGCCGAAACCACGCTCAACTCGCCAGCATAGCTGCTGAAGGCAAGCCCTGCTAACCAACCAACGAAGATCGAAAACCCGCCTATCCGCGGAACGGCAAGCGCGTGGATCTTATGCGAGCCGCGCAGAGCGACGTCGCCACTGAATCGGGCATGAAGTCCCCTGAAGCGCAGGATGACGTAACCCACGCCCAGTGCGACCGCAAACGACAGTATGAACAAACCCAGCAAGACGACACTCCCTTCCTGTTTCCTCGCGTATGCTTCTTCGACCGCTTTCGGCTGAGAGACGGATCGAAACTGCTACGCGGGTGCGTTCGTGCGAGGCCCCGACGGCCAGTTTGCTATTAAAGGGCCGTCCAGTCCGTGCTTACGCCAAGTGCGTGGTCGCGATTCGATCCTTCTTGCCGCCGGCGGTCGTGTTGCCAATCCCAGCGGCATTCAATCAGTTAACGAACAGGAAAAGTCCCAGTTTCCACCGCACTTCTATGACCCACGGCTCACTGAAAGGTGAGTCATGGACGCTTTCCGCTTCGGTTCTTCCTTGGATGAGCACGCAAATAGGACACTCAACGTTCATCCGCCACTTTCGATGACCTGCAGCTGGGATATCAGCTGCATCAGTATCGGAACAGCCGGTATGCAAGAACCGCGCTCGGCGCGCGCGTCATTGATTCGGCAGTCTTTCCTGAATAAAGAAGGACCAAAATCCACGGTCGCAGGATACGCCGGCCACTCAGCCCCATTTAGGAATTCATACCTTCTCACATTCTTATACAAGCGCGTGCGTCCCATCACGTTATGGGTCTGTGAAAGCTAGGCCTGCCGCAGTCAACTTCGGACCTTCTGCGGTGCCGAAATGGCTACTCGCGATTGCGTGCCCGCGCGTACGTAAACAGTGCGTGCGCGAACCGAAGGGCGCTCGCCCTCAGCGGACGACCAATACCGGAATCTTTGAATGTGTCAGGACTTTCGACGTTTCGCTGCCCAGCAACAGCCCGGATAGTCCGCGTCGGCCGTGCGAGGCCATCATGATCAGATCACACTTGCGTTTTTTTGCTGTTTCGATGATGTGCTCGTACGGTACATCTCCCACGATCACAACACCTTCACACTTCACCGCCATGGCTTCCGCGCGAGCCGTTATCTTCTGAAGCAGCTTCTCCGCTCGTGCTTTCGCCTCACGTTCGTAGCGCTTTTTCAAATCTGCACTCGTGGGAAGCGCGAAGCTTTCATCGGCCATGAGCCGAAACTCCGGGATGACGTGGACGCTCGTAACGCGCGCACCGATAGACTTGGCCAGCTCAAGCCCACGCTCCACGGCGCGTTCGGAGAGCTTCGAACCGTCAGTCGGGAGAAGCATATGTTTGAACATGACGTTTCCGATCTACGAGCGGCTTTCAACACAGCATCCGTGGCGCCGTGCCCCGGAAGATTTCGTGTGGGGCACGAGTGCAGCAAGTGCTGGTTTAATGAGTCTTCGTAAGGCGGTGAGCGGGCACGGGCAATGTCATTACCTGTATACCCTCCTCGCGCAGCGCCTCGACTTCCTTGACGCTGGCCGTGCCGCGGATCGCGCGCTCTGGCGCTTCTTTATAGTGAATCTTCCGCGCCTCCTCGGGAAATGCCCGCCCTACGTCGACGGTATTCGCAAGCAGTTTCTCAACGACGGTCGAAACGAGCTCCGCCGTCAGATTGGCATACTGTGCAGTAGCTGCCGACGCGCTGTCGGCGGCCTGAGGTTCGAGGCGTTGCGAGCTGCCGATACTCACGTGCGGTGCATGTGCCTGACGCGAGATGCTCGCGTTCCCGCACAGGGGACAGCTCAGGAGTTGTGATTCGGCCTGACGTTCGAAATCAGCAGGCGAAGCGAACCATCCCTCGAAATGGTGCTCGTTCGCGCACGCGAGGTTATATACGATCACGCTTGGACCTTCAGGGCAACGTCCGGCAGCTTCGGTATGTCATTCTTATCGGCGACGTTACGCTCAACAGCGTTCATCTCGGCAGTATGATGCCATAAAAAGGCGCTCGTCGGAGCGGGTCATCGCGCTCCAGCGCCGCAGACCCTGTAACAATCACCGCAACCCTGATCTTCCCCCCCAGGAGCGTATCAGCAACCATCCCCCCAACATGCCTCCAAGATGAGCGAAGTGCGCGACGCCCTGGCTGGTGCCGGTGACGCCCAGGAAAAGTTCCAACGCTCCATAGAGTGTCACGAACAGCCATGCGGGCATGGGTATCGGAGGGATCAGCAGCACAACTGTGCGCCGGGGAAAGAACAGACCGAACGCCAGGAGCAGTCCAAAAACACCGCCTGAGGCGCCGATTGTCGGGAATGGCGGCCAGTTCGCCAGCGAAGATATCACGAGCTGTGTGACGGCTGCCGTGACCACACAGCCGAAGTAATACATCGTATAGCGCCGTGTGCCCAACACGCGCTCGACGTCCGATCCGAACATGTACAGTCCGAACATATTGAACAGCAGGTGCATGCCGTTGCCATGCAGGAAGCTGTAAGTGACGAGTTGCCAGGGCGCGAAGTGAACACCCGCGGAAAACGGTACGTTCAATGGCCACAGCGCGAAATAAGCGATCAGCACCTGCTCGGCAAACATCTGCAGTACGAAGACGAGAACGTTCGTTACCAGGAGCGCGCGCGTCACATCGGGTATATTCATGATTCGTACATGATCGCGCGCCGCAGGAGACAAGGCGAGCAGGCGCGCCAAACCACATTGGCGTTCGGATTCGGTAGGGGCTGCGCGTCTCTGATTTTAACCGGATGCGTACAGGGCGATCGTTTCAACGTGTTGGTCACAAATTACCTGAATTTGGATGGTTCCCTCGCACCACGTGCTCTAAAGTGACCCTCCGATAGCCTCAGGACACGAGCCATGCTCACGTGCCAATGGTGTAAAGCTCTTATCGGAGCGCCTGCAACGGCCGAGCCTCACGCCAGCTTACGGATGCGCGACTCCATATTGTGCGAGCAGGGTGAGCTCGAGAAATATCGATGTCATGACTGCGGTACGCTGTGGGATCGCTTCAAGGCAGACCTGACGTTTCAAGGCAAACCGCAGTCCTGGCAGACTGCCGAACGCCGCCACGCCATCGCTCGGGTCTAGTCCGCCCGGTCGAGCCGGGCCTAACTGGTCGTATGCGGGGGGGAGCCGGTATGCGATGCAAGCGCAAGTGGCGCACCTCTGGTGCCCGGAGCCGGACTCGAACCGGCACGGCCGATTAAGGCCGAGGGATTTTAAGTCCCTTGTGTCTACCACTTTCACCATCCGGGCCACACGAACAACGACACACCCCGCGGGCCGCTGCGCGCGAGAGAGAGTTCCGCGGAAGCTTACAGTCCTCGCGCAGCTCTTACCAACCCGTGCGGGACATGTGGGACCGAGACTGGAGATTACAGCCGGCCGGTGAGACGCTTGAGCACTATCGCCGGATTTCCGTACGTAGCCACTAATCGTACAGGTCTGGTCAGCAAGTGCACGAACCAGAGCGGGCTCGGCAACGGCAGCGCGCGTCGGTCGCGAGCAGTTGGCAGTGCAAAGCGGACGATGCCGGCGAGCAGGTGTCTTGCCCGATCGCTAATTCGCTCGCGCATCGAGACATAGAACGTCTCGCGTTCGAGTGGCTTCGCCGCGCCATCGATCTCTTGCATCATCCACGAACGGACCGTTCCCGAGAGTACCGCCACCGAAGGCTGCGAAGCGTGCGCATGGACCTCAGCGGGTAGCTGAGCGCCCAGCAAATCCACTGCCAGATACAGTCCGAGATAAAGCATGCGCTCAGCACCGAATACCTTTGCGCGAGAAACGAGCGCAACCCAGTCGAGATTGCTGTGCGACGTGATGAGTTCCGCAACATCGCAAACCCATGCAAGCCGGCTCCAGCAGTGCTTTGCACCGTGCATGCAGAGAAGGAGCAGGTTGTCTTCCGGCGCGAGCGAGCTCATGCGTTGTCCGCTCACATCTATGGCCACCCGTCTTTGCCATAGAGCTTTTGGATCATTCCGGAAGAAGAAACGATTGCCGGCGAACGCCCAATGCAGATCGACCACAGCCGCGTCACGCGTGAAGACGCGTGAGTATTCGTCGCCGCCAGGACTCGTACCAAGCTCAGCGTAGCCGCCGGCGTGCAGAATCTCGCCCACCCGTTCAATCTCCCGCTTCTCGACCACGATGTCGAGGTCGCGAAATTCGCGCAGCGCGACGCTTCCGTACGCGTCTACGGCAAGCACGGGACCCTTGAACGGCAGGGCGTGGATGCGCTCACTTTCCAGAGCGAGCAATACATCCATCAGCTCGCCCATGAGAAAGAGATTCTGACCCGCAATTTCGATCACCTGATCGCGCAACTCCTCGAGCACGGCACTTGGCACGAGGTGCGAACAGGTAGTGCTCAGAGTCCGGTACACCAGAGGCCGCGTGCCATGAATTGCGGCCAACCCGACGAGCCGTGCCCAATCCACATCGCCGGGGTCGAGCGTACGCAGGCGTGTATCGTCCCTGGCCGCGATGCGGGTGCGACTGCAAAGCAACAGCAGCTCGAACGCACGATCGTAGCGGTCGTCTCGCACGGGAAGTGGGGCTGCGTCAGTTGCCATTGCGACCCGTACCGCACGTAGAGAGGTTCGTCATGTAATCGAGCAGCGCCGGGGCCACTTTGTCCGCGTCGGGCCGGTTGCCCCGCAGCGTGGCGGCATTGGTCACGACCTGCTTGAGAGTGCTCATCGCATCTTCCGATCTCGTCAACGCGGTCGGCGCGTTGGCAAGTAGTGCCAGCAGACCCTCGGCCGGTGAGATCTTGCGTGGTCTCCAGTGGGCGCCCTGACGGTACCGGGTGACGACGACCAGCCCGACGGGCAGCGAGCGCGTCGCGGTCTTGCCCCCCAGAGACTGGGCCGAACATTTTTGCATCCCACGGCCATCGTACTGGCGGATCGAGAGTGGCTTCGGAAACGCATGGACGCGTCCATTCGCATCCAGCACGGCATATTCGTCCGAGAAATAGGTGGCGCCCGCGCGCACCAGCGCCGCAACCAGCGTGGTCTTGCCGCTGCAGCTACGGCCAGGCAGCACCAGTGCACGCCCCCGCCAGCCGACCACACCGGCATGTACGAAAACCCTGCGGCGCGCTTTTGCCGCGACCGTAAGCCGCAGCCACGATTCGAGGTGATTGAGGGTCTGATCGATGTCCGGCGCACTCGCGATGAGGTCCGGCCCGCGGTACAAAAGGTTGCGCGGTCGCTTGCGCCCACCCGGCAGTCGCACGTCAGCGAAGATGGAAAACAACTCGTCCACGGCAGCCGAGTTGCTCGGTCTCCAGCCGGGCGGGAAATGCTCGGGGAGGCGTGCGAGCAGAGTCGGATTGTTCGCCGTGATCATCACCCGTACGTCGTAGCTCACGAGTGAGATGCTGCTCGGACAGCCGATTGGCTCGACTCTCATGTTTTGCACAGCGCCAGTGTGCGCCGATCCCTGAGGTTGAATTCGTACTGGCGCGCCGCGAGTTGTTCAGGTCCGATCGCGAGGCGCTCCGATCATAAGCGATGCGCCTTGGAGGCCGGTGTGACGAATTGCAGTGCCGCCGTGATGTATTTACGGCTGAGGGACAGGAGATCGAATGGAAGCTTGCAGCTAAGAGGGATTATTCCCGATCGAAATGAAGCCCTTCACCAGCGGCCGTCGTGCGATGCAATGGCAACGACCGCAGGCTTGCCCGAACGATTGCTCCAGGCATGATTGGTCCCGCGTTGAACAATGAAGTCGCCCTGCTTCAGCGTAACTTCCTGCGTGTCCAGAACGAGCACGATCTCGCCCTCGGTGACGATCCCGAAATCGAGCGTGCGTGTCTTCTGCATATAAGGATGCGGCCCGGCGGACGAATACGTCGAAGCACCAGGGGCGCCGACCGAGTCGAAGAAGGCCCTGACTTCGCGCTCGCCGACGTTGCCTTTCCACTTGTCATCAGGCGGGAACGTGAAAACGTTCATAACCGAGCCATTCGCCGGCGGTTCCAGCGTAAACGGCAGATGGAGCGTCTCCAGCACGATCTTGCAGGGCGTGCCATCGGTCACCCACATGCGCTGAATCGCGAAGCCCGGACGCGCGGGGTCGGTCCTCACGTCGGGCGACGGGCCATCACTGACGAGACTCGATTTGTAGGGCTCCCGGTCCGTGACGACGATCCGGCGCGCCGGTTTGACGCCGGGCGGCAGCTTCTGATTCGTATCGGCATGCATGATTTTGTCGTTACCCTGCGCAAGGCCGACCGGACCGTCCACGAAAGTCGCCGCAATCATGTCGAACGCGACGCGACCGCCTTCTAGGTTCCGACTCGACCACTGGTGCCACGCGCCCACGTCGATCACGACATCGCCCGGCTTCCACTCGATTTCGCACTCGTCGAGCACGAGCGTGCGCTCGCCGTCGAGCAGAATGGCGTAATCCACCGTCTCGGTCTTATGCATGTTGCCGGAGTACGCGTTCATGCCGCCACGGTCCCATCGCGGCCCGATGTCGCTGAGCTTCGGAGGATGCGGCGCGACGATAGACGGGTCTTTCGCTGCATCGTAGCCCCTGGGTCGCCCATTGCCCTGCACCACGCGCCAATGGCCACCGTTACGGGGACCGGGGAAGTCGTACGGCAGGAAGCCATCATCATTGCTGCCGGATAGGGGTGGCGGGCTCTCGTGCCACACCCAGAAATCGATGTGACCTCGCCCCGGCCCCATGGAAACTTCGTGCGTGTTCGGCGCCGGGCCGTCCCAGTCGACCCTGCTCTTCCCGCGTTCATCGTTGCCCGTCACCACTCGACGAATCGGCTTCAGTCCTTCAGCCATGCTGTTCCTTTCGTTGTTTATTCCAGCTGCGGCGTTGCCTACTCTCCGCTGATCGCCGGCGGGACCCATCCACGCTTTGCCTGGATGGCGCTGTCCGTCACCACGTCGACGACAGCCGGCCGACCGGACGCGAGCGCCTTTTCGAGCGCGCCCCGGATGTCGCCGGGTTTTTCCACGCGAATGCCGAAGCACCCGAGCGATTCCGCAACCTTGGAAAAATTCACCCCGCGATCGTACGCGACCTTCTCCATGACACCGCCGGAGTAATTCGTGTTCACCACGATGACCGCGTTCAACTTGTAGCGTGCTGCCGTCTCGAGCTCGCCGATGTGATAGTAGAAACCGGCGTCGCCGACGAATCCGATCACCGGCTTATTGGGCAGCGCCGCCTTCGTGCCGAGCGCGCCCGGTAATCCCCAGCCGAGGGAGCCGCCGCAGCGCAGATAATTCTGGCCGCCCTTCATGCGGATCATCTGCGCCGTCCACATCGCCGCGTGGAACGTATCCACGACGAGCGTCGCATCGGCCGGGAGCCAATTCTCGAGCTCATTGCAGATCCGTTCCGGGCGGATCGGCACGGCGTCCGACTTGCGCAGCGGATCGGATTCCGCCCAGAACGCCTCCACGAACTCGTTCACCTGCGCGAGCCATGTCTCGCGCGGCGCCTGCCGCTCCGCCATCTCATTCATCCGCTGCAGCGTGGCCTTCGCGTCTCCGTGCAGCGCCACTTTGTTGGGATAGTTGCGCCCCAGCTCTTCCGGGTTGATGTCCAGCTGGATGGTCGGTGTGCCGAGCTTCGGAATTTGCCATCCGTTCGTCACCTGGCCGCCCGTATGGCTGCCGATGAAGAACACAAGATCCGCAGCCTCGATGGCCTTGTTCGCACACCAGCGCGAGTAGCTCCCGGGAACGCCGACGTTGAGCGGATGCTCGTCGGGCACGATCGATTTCGCGTGAAGACTCGTTGCGATGGGGATCGAAAGCGTCTCGGCGAGTTTGATGATCTCCGGCCCGGCCCCTGAGCTTGCGGCGCCGCCACCGGCCACGATGATCGGGCGCGACGCCTTCATGAGCTCCGCGATCGCCTCTTTGATGGCCGCCGGCTCCGCTACCGGACGGAACGCCGGGTAATGCGTGAAGCGTCCTTCAACGACCACGTCGAAATCACCTTCGCCGTCGAGCATCTGACCTGCGTTGCCCCGCAGCTCGAGGTGCACGGGCCCCGGCGTACCGGTCGTCGCGACGCGGAAAGCCTGTCGCAGCAGGTCCGGGAAACGATGAACGTTATCGACCGAGTAGTTCGCCTTGGTGACCGCGTCCCACGCACAGAAATCTTCCGCGTTCTGGTAAGCGTGGCGATAGCGCGGCTGATCGTTCTGGCCGCCTGTAATCGCGATGATCGGGGAGCTTGCCATGTACGCGTCCCGAACGCCCGCGAGCAGATTGGTCGAGCCGATGTCCTGCGAGAGGCACAGGCCGACACGCCGCGACGCACGCGAATAGGCGTCCGCCATGTAGGCAGCGGCCTTCTCGCCATGCGTGATTACTCGTTGCACCTCCGTCTTTTCGATTTCCCGCATCGCGTTACCGATGATGGAGTTCACATAAAACAGATGTGTCACACCGTAGCCACGCATTGCTTCCGCGAAGAACCGGCTTCCTGTCATCCTGGCCATGAACGCCCCCCTCCTTCAGATAATGATCATGCAAAGACCGTTAGGATAAACAGTCGCATCGCTCCCCGTCCAACCGCCGCGCCGACGAAGGTGTTGACGCGGGCTCGACGGCAAGAGGTACAGCACGTCCTAAAGCATCGGGAGCGCGGACGCCCCGGTCGGGGGCGGAAAAATGGCGTCGAGCTCTGCCAGTTGCTCCGGACTCAGGCGCACGTCGAGCGCCGCGCAGTCTTCTTTCAGCCGTTGTGGATCCGATGATTTTGGGATGACGACGACGTCATCCTTCGCCAGCAGCCATGCAAGCGCCAGTTGCGCGGCGGTGATCCCGGAGCGCGCTGCAAGGGCCGCGAGTCTGGACTCGCGCAACAAGCGCCCCTGCTCGATCGGGGAATAAGCCATGATGGGGACGCGGTGCTCGCGCAGCCAGGGCAAGAGGTGCCACTCGATGCCGCGACGCTGAAGGTTGTAAAGCACCTGGTTCGTCGCGACCTGACTGCCGTTCGGCACCGACATGAGTTCCTTCATGTCGGCGAGATCGAGGTTACTCACGCCCCAATGGCGGATCTTGCCCGCGCTCCGCAGTTTTTCGAATGCTGCAACCGTTTCTTCGAGAGGTGCACTCCCTCGCCAATGCAGAAGATAGAGATCGATGCGATCCGTGCGCAAGCGTTGCAGACTGCGCTCGCATGCAGCGATCGCACCGCGTCGGGACGCATTGTGCGGATACACCTTGCTCACCAGGAAAATATCGTCGCGTCGACCTGCGATGGCTTCGGCAACGAGCGACTCAGCCACCCCTTCGCCGTACATTTCCGCGGTGTCGATCAATCTCACTCCCAGATCGACGCCGAGTTTGATCGCGGCGATCTCGCGTTCGCGCAGCGAGCGCTTTTCGCCCATTCGCCACGTTCCGATTCCGAAAGCGGGGATCTCCTCACCCGCCGGCAGCCTGACCATTTTCATCGCACAGGATCTCACTCGATAGGGAAACGCGCCCGAAGTACCTGAGGGCTGACTCTCGCCCGGATTTTCGCGCGAGTGCGCGCCCAAGCCAACCGCCTCTCACCCACTGCATAATGTGTGCTTTCGATGCGGCGGAGTATCTATGAACGGTGCTGAAAGTCTCGTGCGCACGCTGGTCGCGAACGGCGTGGAGGTGTGCTTTACGAATCCGGGAACGTCGGAAATGCATTTCGTGGCCGCGCTCGACAAGGTCGAAGGCATGCGCTGCGTGCTGGGCATGTTCGAAGGCGTCGTGACCGGCGCGGCCGACGGTTACTACCGCATGACCGGCAAGCCGGCTTCGACGTTGCTGCATCTCGGTCCCGGACTGGGCAACGGCGTCGCCAACCTGCACAACGCGAAGAAAGCGCGTTCGGGCATCGTCAACATCGTGGGCGAGCACGCCACATATCACCTCCAGCACAACGCGCCGCTCACGGCCGATATCGCGGGCATCGCGCGCCCCGTCTCGGATTGGGTCGAAACGGCGGCTGATGCGAAGAGTCTCGCCCGCCAGTGCGCGCGTGCGATTCACGCAGCACGCACGCCACCCGGCGGAATCGCGACATTGATCGCACCCGCCGATACGGCATGGAACGAAGCGGACGGCGTCGCTGAAGCCGAGCCCGCGCCCGGCCGAGAAAAGGTCTCGGCCAGCGCGGTGGAAGCCGCTGCACACGCACTGCGAACGGGCGAGCCCGCGATGCTGCTCCTCGGCGGCGCCGCGCTACGCGGTAAGGCGCTGGAGTATGCAGGCCGCATCGCCGCGAAAACGGGCTGCCAGTTGATGTCGGAATTCAACAACGCGCGCATGGAAGGCGGTGCAGGTCGCGTGCACGTGCGCCGGTTGCCTTATCCCGTGGATCAGGCAGTTGCGACATTGAAAGACGTCCGGCAGCTCGTGCTGGCAGGCGCGCGCCCACCTGTCGCATTTTTCGCGTATCCGAACAAGCCCAGCGTGCTCGTCTCCCCCGAGTCCCGGGTTACAGGCCTCGCTTCGGTCGAGCAGGATCTCGAGCAGGCGCTGGAGGCCCTCGCGGATGCAGTGGGCGCATTGCGGACGGCGCCCGCCTGCATCGGAGAACGCGGGTCGGCCGGACTTCCGACCGGGAAAGTCACGCCGGAAGGCATCGCCGCCGTCGTTGCCGCCCTCCTGCCGGAGAACGCGATCGTCACCGACGAGTCGGTCACCACGGGCCGCAACTTCAGCAGCGTCATGGGCGCCGCACGGCCCTATGACTGGCTCAGCATCATGGGTGGCTCGATCGGCTGGGGTTTACCGATTGCGACCGGCGCCGCCGTTGCCGCTCCGGACCGGAAGGTCGTTGCGCTGGAGAGCGATGGCAGCGGCATGTATACCGTGCAGGCGCTGTGGACGATGGCGCGCGAGAATCTCGACGTGACGGTGCTCGTTTTCGCGAACCGGTCCTATCAGATCCTGCGCTCGGAGCTTGCGAACATGGGCGCCGGCACACCCGGTCAGCGCGCGACCGACATGCTGACGCTCGACCGCCCCGCGCTCGACTGGGTTTCGCTCGCCCACGGACACGGCGTGGAAGCCGGCCGCGCGACAACGCTCGAAGGGCTGGCCGATCAGCTTCAGCGCGGATTCGCGCGCCGCGGCCCCTATCTCGTCGAACTGGTCATGTAGGCCGCTTCGCGCGCCCCTGATTCATCAGTTCTGAGGCTTCTCGTCGTATATGGCGCGCGCCGCAGCCTGAATGCGGACCGGCTGGTCCCATTTCGCATACTTGGGCGTGAATTCGTCGGTGACGATCTTGGCCGTTTCGTCCGCGCTCTTGCCCTCCGCCTTCAGCGCCATCACGCGTGACTGCAAGGCGCGGATGAAGTCGCGGTATGCCGAAATCACGGACGCATCGGTGATATCTCCATGAGACGGAACCACACGTTTCGCGCCGAGCTTATCCAGCACGTCGAGGCTTGCCAGCCACACACGGGCGCTCGACTGTGGGGTCGAGAACGCGGGAAAGATGTCGCGCATCGCGAGGTCGCCGGAGAAAAGTACCTGATCGCCTTCGACGAAAAAGACCGTGTCGCCGCGCGTGTGCCCCGGACCGAGCCACGTCATCTGAACCCGGACGCCGCCCAGGTCGAGCGTTGTCGTCTTGTCGAACGTCTGTGTCGGCTTGCGGAATGTCGCGTCCTTCAGGAGGTCGTCTATTGCAGGCGAGCGCTTGCGGAACGTGTCCACCCATTTCATTCCCATCTCGTCAATGTCCTGCTGTACGGCGGCGGCCCTCACGATCTTCACGCTTTGCGGAAACGCAACGTCCCCGGTGGTGTGTTCCGGGTGGAAGTGCGTATTCGTAACGAACACCTCCGTGTTCTTGCTCACCTTTGCAAGCTCGCGCAGGACGACTTCGCCGCTGCGCCGTCCCATCCCCGGATCGATCACCAGCGTTGCCTTGCTGCCCACCACGAATCCGACATTGGGCACCATGGGCACGTGACCATCCGGAATGACGTAGACGTGCTCGGAAATCTTGACAGTGGTGCCCTCCTTCACCACGGGAATGGGCGTGCTCTGCGCGACCACGGCTCCGGTGCACGACAGGAACGCCGCACATGCGAGCGCGCGGTATTTCAGACTCATCTTCATCCTCCACCCCCCTTTGACGGCATCGTAGTTGCTAACGGGCGTTGCATCTTCAGCCTCTCGGGGACTACGTTACTGCGTCATGAGAAACCGGTCTATAGTCAGAAACCTGCGGCTCGCGGGGCCGTTACTTGCCGTTGCGATCGTTGCGGCCTGCGCGCCTTTCACCTCGCGCGAGGCGTCCTCCGGCGAAGCACGGGAAGTGCGACGTTTCCAGTTGCCGCCCGAACAGGCGGCACGCTGCTTCGGCCGCAACGCGGAAGACCATAGCAGTGCGCTCGCGTCGGAAGTCGCCGTGCAGCGGGACGGCGGAGCGGAGACGATCGTTCGGGTGAAGAACGGTGTCACGTACGCGACCGCTCAGTTTCGGCGCGCGGGCAGCGGCTCGACCGGCGAAATCCAGCTGAACGTGACCACGACCGGCCGCCGCGGCGATCTCGTGGACGCACTCGTGAAAGGCTGCTGAGCGTGAATGCGCGGCAGGCAGGCGTTTCAGACGCCGTGCGGCGGCACGCGATCCACGAGGTCGAGACGATTCTTCGCGCGCGCGAACTGGACGGCTTTGCGCATACTGCGTTGACACTCACGCATGCTTGCCATCATTTATCGAATCTATTGAGGGAGTGAGCTATGCGTGGTGCCCGGCTCGTTATCGCGCTCGTGATCGCGCTGATCGGCGTAATTTCATACTATTCCACGACTTCGGAAAATCCGATCACCGGAGAGAAGCAGCACATCAAGCTCAAGCCCGAGGAAGAGGTGACACTCGGGCGCAATCTCGCGCCCCAGATGGCAGCGCAGTTCGGCGGTCTTTCATCGAGCCCCGGCCGGGACCGGGTAAGCCAAGTGGGTGCAAGGATCGTTCAAAGGTCATCGGCCGCGAAAACGCCGTACCAATACGGCTTTCATCTGGTTGCCGACCGCCAGACGGTCAACGCCTTCGCGCTCCCCGGAGGACAGATCTTCATCACGGAAGCGCTCTACCGGTTGCTCAACAGCGAAGACGAGCTCGCAGCCGTGCTGGGTCACGAGGTCGGACATGTCCTTGCCCGCCACTCCGCCGAGCAGCTTGCGAAACAACAGCTCACGCAGAATCTGATCGGCGCTGTCGTGGTTGGGAGCGGCGGCGGGTACGACACCGCGCAGATCGCGCAGATGGTGGGCAGTCTCGTCAATATGAAATACGGACGCGCCGACGAGCTGGAGGCGGATTCACTGGGCCTTCGCCTGATGCGCGAAGCCGGCTACGATCCGAGGGCGATGATCGCGGTGATGCAGACGCTCGAGAAGGCCTCAGGCGGCAGCCGGCAGCCCGAGTTCGCGAGCACCCATCCCAACCCAGGCAACCGGATTGCGAAGATACGTGAGGAACTGCAGAAAATGGGGCAGTGAGGTCCGTGACCTCTGACATCACGACCGTCGGTGTCCTCACGAGCGGCGGCGACTGCGCCGGCCTCAATGCCGTAATACGCGCGGTCACCTATCACGCCATGCAGGTCTATGGCTGGAAGGTAATCGGCGTCCAGGATGGAAGCGCGGGCCTGATCGAGCGGCCATTGCGCTTCCGCGAGCTCACGCCTGAAACCTTCGTCGGACACCTGCTGCGTGAGGGCGGCACGTTCCTCGGAACGACGAGCAAAGGAAACCCGCTCCACTATCCGATGCCGGACGGAACGTATCAGGACCTGAGTCCTCGCTTCGCGGAGGGCGTGCGCGAGCTCGGGCTCGACGCGTTGATCGTGGTCGGCGGAGACGGTTCGATGCGCATCCTTTCGCAGCTTTGCAGGAACGCCGCGATCGGCATGGTGGGCGTGCCTAAGACGATCGATAACGACGTGCACGGCACGCAGTGGTCGGTCGGATTTGCGACGGCGCTTACTGTGGTTACGGAAGCGCTCGACCGTCTCCAGCCGACAGCCGCGAGCCATCACCGCGTGATGATTCTCGAAGTGATGGGCCGTGACTCCGGTCACATCGCGCTGAATGGCGGCATCGCCGGCGGTGCGGACATCATCCTCGTGCCCGAGCTGCCGTACTCGATCGAAGGCGTCGCCCGGCGTATCAAGGCACTACTCGCTGCCGGTCGCACACATGCGCTGATCGTCGTCGCGGAAGGCGTCAGGACGCAGGACGGCAAGCACGCTACCGTCACCGACACGACGGGTCACTCGCATTACGGTGGAATCGGGCACTATCTTGCGGAAAGGCTGGCGGAGAGGATCACGATCGACATTCGCGTGACAATCCTCGGACACGTGCAGCGTGGCGGCACGCCGTCGCCTCGCGACCGCCTGCTCGCCTCCTCGTTTGGCGTGCACGCCGTCGAAGTCGTCGCGCAGCGTCGGTTCGGCCGCATGGTGGCCTGGCGCGAGAGCGGCGTGATCGACGTGCCGCTGTCCGAAGTCACGATCGGCGCGCGCACGCTCGATCCGCACGATCCGCTGATCCGCACTGCGCGCGGTCTTGGCATACACATGGGTGACGAGCGGGCGCGCAAACGCGCCTGAACGGCTCGCATACAAGGAGGCAGACAGCATGGTCGTAACGCCACTGTATGTAGCTTTGCTCGCGCTGTGGCTGCTCGTCCTGAGTGCCCGCGTGATACGTGAGCGGCAAGCCGCTCGCGTGAGTCTCGGTGACGGGGGGAACCGCAGGCTGCAGCGGGCCATTCGCGGACATGCCAATTTCGTCGAATATGTCCCGCTAGCGCTGCTCATGCTCGCCATTCTCGAGATGGCGCGCTTTTCCATCTACCTCATTCACTTGCTCGGCATCGCCCTTTTGCTCGGGCGACTGCTCCATGGTTACGCGCTGGCGTTCACCATGGAGTTCCGGTTCGGGCGCACCTCGGGAACCGCGATCACCTTCGCTGTCATCCTCGTCGAAGCCCTTCTCTGCCTGTATCAAAGCTATCGCGGGCACCTCATCTGGTTCATGACGTAGCGGCAGGTGATTCGCCACGAGCCGTCAGGCACGAATCTTGGAGTCGGTCTGGCATACCCGCGAGTCAACGGCGTACAACCCGCCGCTCGCGTTTTCCTTACCTACTCGAGGAGTGCGTCCATGAAAGAGATCAGCCGGAATCGACGGATCACGCGAGTCGCCATTCCCCTCGCCTGCGCAACGCTGATCGGCGCGTGCGCTTCCTACGACCATCGCGAGACCGCTTACAGTACAAGCGGTGCGGCGAATAACACCCCGACCGCCCTGTTCGATCGACTCGACACCAATCGTGACGGTTTCCTGAGCCGCGGCGAAGTCGAGCCGTTGGGCCTGGTAAGCGCGGCGGCCCCGGTCGAAACTGCTGCGGCCGCATTCGACCGACTCGACACCAATCGCGATGGGTTCCTGAGCCCGGGCGAAGCAGGCAACATATTTGCGCCGATTCCCGGCGGCTCTTTCTCCGCGTTCGACGCGAACCGCGATGGGTTCCTGAGCCGTGCGGAAGCGATGCCGCACCTGCAATGGCTGGAGACGCGTCAGACCCACGTCGGTCCCAGCTTCGACGCCTTCGACACGAATCGCGACGGTTTCCTGAGTCGCGCCGAAGCCGAGCCGCTGCTTGCCGCCACGCGCATTTCCGGCGACCGTTATGTGGTCGGCCCCATCGCCGGCATGTCGTTCGACCGGTTGGACGTGGATCGTGACGGCTTCCTCAGCCGTAATGAGGCTGCGCCGGTCATGAGCGCTGGCATGTTCGAGCGCTACGACACCAATCGGGACGGGTTCCTTAGCCGCAGTGAAGCTGAATCGATGTTCGGAGCCGCGGTGGGTGCTACACGCTGAGTCAGAACCACCCACGTCCCGGTGAGCGGCGCGCCTCAGAGAGGCTGTCGCCGCGAACGTGACATTCGATCGACGATTCGTCTCTCGTCCGAGGTACCAGGCCTGAGGCGGCGGAAACGGGGCTGGGAGCAGCGGGGTCCCCGCGAAGCTATCTCTCATGCGCAAATTCGGTACCTTCCGTCCGAGCGTGCGAGGGCTGGGGCGGTGGATAGCGGCGCGCCGATTACTCTACGCGGGCACCGCTTTCCTGTACCTACCTTCGCCCACTTTGCAGCTTCGACCTTCATGATGTCGTAAAACTGCTCCGGCTTCTCCTGAAATGCGACCTGCTGCCCGACGTTGCGCAGGCTGCTCTGCATTTCGCTGCTCTGCAGGACCTTGAGCAGCGCCGCGTGGAGGCGCATCTGGAGGTCGCGCGGAAGGCCTTTCGGCGCCGCGATGCCGAACCACGCCACCATCTCGTACCCCTTGACACCCGCCTCCGCGATCGTCGGCACGTTGGGCAATTCCGGGGAACGCTTCGCGCTGGTGACGCCGAGCGCGCGCAGCCTCCCGTCATTGATGTGCGGAATCATCCCCGCGATTCCCGGGAAACCGACCTGAACCTGTCCGGCCAGCAGATCGGCGGTTACCGGACCGCTACCGCGGTACGGGATGTGCGTCATGGTAATGCCCGCCATCTTGCAGAATAGCGCGCCGGTGAGATGCTGCGTGCTGCCATTGCCCGACGAAGCGTAATTGATCTCACCGGGACGGGCCTTGGCCAGCGCGATCAATTCCTTCACGTTCTTTGCCGGCATCGACGGATGCACGATCAGCACATTGGGCGCGCTCGTCACCTGTGTGATAGGCGTGAAATCGTTGAGTGAATCGTAACTGAGCTTTTTGTATAACGCCGCGCTCACGAAATGCGTATTGCTGATCATGAACAGCGTGTAGCCGTCGGGTGGCGATTTCGCGGCGGCTTCGGCGCCGATCGTCGAGCCCGCGCCGGGACGATTGTCGATGACCACCTGTTGTCCTAGCGATTCGGTCAACCGATTGGCCAGAATGCGGCCCGGCACATCGGCCGCGCCGCCGGGCGAGAACGGCACAATCAGCCGAATCGCACGCGTCGGATACGTTTGCGCCTGGGCGAACATTGCGGCACCGACCGCAATCAATACACAACAAATGCGCGACACCATTGACTTCATCGCTTGCCTCGCTCCCTGTGGACCGCATGATAGCATCGGTGCACGTGCCGACCGCCTGCACCCATGAAGCACCATGCGATCCCATACACGCCCCGCATTACCGCGCGCACCACGACTCCGGATGAGCGCGTGGCGCATCGTCACGACGTGACGATGCTCGTTCTGCGGGACGTGGCGAAATCGTATGGCGGTGTGCGACACCGTCAGGTGCTGCGCGGCGTAAACCTGGAAGTCGCGAGCGGCGCTTTCATTTCCATCATGGGCGAGTCCGGAGTGGGCAAATCGACGCTCCTCAACCTGATCGCCGGGCTCGACCTGCCGGATAACGGCTCCATCACCCTCGACGGCCTCGACCTGCAGCGCCTCGATGATACGCAGCGCACGCTCCTACGCCGCACACGGATGGGTTTCGTGTTCCAGGCCTTCCATCTGCTGCCGCACCTCACGATCGCCCAGAACGTTCGGCTGCCGCTCGATCTCGGCGGCATTTCGCGACAGGAGGCGAATCGCCGAACGCGTGACATCCTCGCGGCGGTCGGCATCGAAACGCTGGCGGACGACTATCCGCGCACGATCTCCGGGGGCGAAGCACAGCGTGCGGCGATTGCGCGCGCGCTCGTGCATCGGCCGGGGTTGCTGCTGGCAGACGAACCGACCGGCAATCTCGACGCGGAGAATGCGGCGCAGGTCCTCGCACTGCTTGCCCATCAGGTGAAGGAACACGGAACAACCGCACTCCTCGTCACCCACTCGGGCGCCGCGGCGCGCACCGCCGACGCGCTCTATCGATTGTCCGCCGACGGTCTTCGCCCCGAGCTCACGTGAAAGGACCTTCGCTCGCAACGCCGGTGCTGTATGCGACAGTCGCCGGCAACTGGCGCGATCAACCCGGGCGGCTCGTCCTCGCCGTGCTCGGCATCGCGCTCGGCGTTGCGCTCGGCGTCGCCGTCCATCTCATCAACGCGAGCGCGGCCGGCGAATTCAGTCTCGCAGTTCGTTCGCTCGCAGGTGAAGCCGACCTCGTCGTGCGCGGGCCACGTTCGGGCTTTCCGGATGCCACCTATGCGCAGATCGCACGGCTGCCTGAAGTGCGCGCGGCAAGTCCGGCGTTGGAGTTCGAAGCGCTGCTCGCCGGTAGCCGAGACACGATTCGTGTGCTCGGCATCGATCCGTTTCGCGCGGGCGAAGTGCAGCCGCGGCTCTTCGCAGAAGGCCGTGATCTCGTCGCGGACTTGCTGCGCAGCGAAGCGGTCGCTCTATCGCGCACAGCCGCAGACGAGTTGAAGCTGGGCCCGGGCGACCGCCTGCGTTTACAGTCCGGCAGTCGCATTCTCGAGTTCCCGATTGCAGCAGTCCTCGCTGCGGGTGCGACATCGCAGGCGCTGGTCGTAATGGATATTGCCACGGCGCAATGGCGTTTCGAACGTCTGGGAGAACTTCACAGGATCGACGTGAAGCTGCGTTCCGGAACGAATGCGACGCTGATGCGGCAGAAGCTCGCTTCCATGCTTCCCGCCGGGGTGCTCGTGCAAACGCCGGAAGCGGAAGCGGAACGCACCACGAGCCTCTCCCGCGCCTACCGCATGAACATGGACATGCTGGCGCTCGTTGCGTTGTTTACGGGCGCCTTCCTGGTCTTCTCGACACAGTTTCTCGCCCTCCTGCGCCGCCGCACGCAGCTCGCCTTGCTGCGCGTGATCGGCGTTACGCGTACGCAGATGCTCAGGTTGCTGATCGCCGAGGGCACGGTCGTCGGCATACTCGGCTCGCTGTCAGGTCTCCTGATCGGGGTCGCGCTCGCGCGTGTGGGTGTGGAGCAATTTGGCGCCGACCTGGGTGCCGGCTATTTCCGATCGAGCACGCCCGAACTGTACGTGCCCGTGGGCGCCATGTCGGTGCTGTTCCTGCTCGGTGTCGGGTTCGCTGTTCTCGGCGCGGCGATTCCGGCGTTCGAAGCCGCCCGCCGCCCGCCGGCGCTCGGGTTGAAAGCGGGCGACGAAGAAGAAGCGCTCGCGAAACTGCGCACCGTATGGCCGTCGTGGCTGCTGATCACGCTCGGCGGTCTCCTTTCACAGGCGCCTGCCATCCACGAGTTGCCCATTCCCGGTTATCTCTCGATCGCATTGATCCTCGTGGGTGCGATCCTGGTCATGCCGCGAATGGCGGAAACCGTGCTGGCGCGCATTCCGAAGCCGCGCTTCGCACCGGCTGCGCTCGCTGCCGCTCAACTCGAAGCAACGCCGCGTCAGGTGGGCCTGAGCCTCGCGGCAATCCTGGCGAGCTTCAGCCTCATGGTGTCCATGCTCATCATGATCGGTCGTTCCGCGTTCGCTCGAGACCTGGCTCGATCAGATGCTGCCGGCGGACCTCTACATACGCGCGGGAAGAAGCGGTGACACAGGCTTTTTTTCGGAGCAGGAGCAACGAGAGATCGC
>CAWHFX010000005.1:0-389695 GCA_963828715.1 uncultured beta proteobacterium
GCGATGAGGGCGATGATCAGCGCAGCCGCCACGATCGCGAGGGTCCAACGCACGCCGGCGCTCACGGCGGGCTCACAACGGGTCCCGGACGAAGGGACAGGTCATGCAGTGCCCGCCCCCGCGGCCCTTGCCGAGCTCGAACCCCTCGATGGTGATCACCTCGACGCCGGCCTTGCGCATCTTGTCGATGGTGTAGGTGTTGCGTTCGTAGGCCACGACCACACCGGGAGCCAGGGCCACCACGTTGTTGCCGTCGTCCCACTGCTCGCGCTCCTGCTGGTACTCGTCCCCGCCCGTCTCGATGATCTGGAGCTGAGGCACGTCGAGCGCGTCGGCGACCGCACGTAGAAGCTCTCCTCCTCGGTCACCGCGAACCCGCCGTCCGCACCACCGGGGCGGAGGCTGATCGCGCGCACGTTGTTCATCACGCGGGGGTACGCCGTGGCCTTGTCGCGGTCGAGCATCGTGAAGACCGTGTCGAGGTGCATGTGCGCGCGGTCCTTCGTCATCACCACGGCGATCACCCGCTTCGCCGCGTCCTTGGCGAACAGCGACCGCGCGACCTGCTCGATCATCCTGGCCTGAGAGCGCTCGCTCATGCCGATCAGGACCGTGCCGTTGCCGATCGGCTGGACGTCACCGCCCTCGAGTGAGGCGCGTCCGAAGTCCTCGACCTGGAACTTCTCGTCGTCACCCAGCGTCGGGTACCAGTAGTCGAACGATGCCTCGGCGAACATCGGGTGGTACCGGTAGATGGCGGCCACGTTGTAGGCCTCGAGGCGTCGCGCCGGCCAGTACATCGGATTGATCGACACCCCCGCCGTACATCCAGCACGACGAGTCGCGCGTGAACAAGGTGTTCGGGAGAGGTGGCAGGACGAAGATGCTCTCGTCGTCGACTGCTGCCGCGATGACCGATCGGCCTCGCAGTCGATCGAGGTCGAGCCCGGACTCGGCGACGGTGAGGCCGCCGATCAGGTGGCGGGCGAGCTGCTCCGGCTTCATCTCCCACAGGAGCGCGCGTACGTCATCGACGAGCGACAGGCCGACGGTGAACTCGGAGGCGGTCAGCTCGACCAGCTTCATCCGCGCCTCCTCACTGGCCCCCAAGGTCTCGGCCAGCAGGTCCCGCAGCAGGTAGACCTCGACGTCGCGTGCGCGCATCTTCTCCACGAACTGGTCGTGCTCGTACTGGGCGCGCTCGACCCACAGAACGTCGTCGAACAACAGGTCGTCGTGGTTGGTCGGGGTGAGCCGCTGCAGACTCAGCTCGGGCCGATGGACCATGACTTTGCGCAGCGTTCCCACTTCGGAGTGGACTCCGAAACTCGCCATCTCTCCTCCATTCGGATCGGGTCCGGGGGTCACGAGGCTGTGACCTGGGTGCCCGCTGTGCCGTCGACGATCTTCTGGATCTCGGTCAGTGAGCCGATGGCCGCGCGCCCTCCGGTCGCCTCGACGAACCGGCAAGCAGCCCCCACTTTCGGGCCCATGGAGCCCGCCGGGGACTCGGCGCGGCGCAGCTCGGACGCCGTCACCTGGTGCAGGGCGCGCTGCTGGGGTGTTCCCCAGTCCAGGTAGACCGCGTCGACGTCCGTGGCCATCACGAACAGGTCCGCCTCGATCTCTCGTGAGAGCAGCTCGCTGGCGAGGTCCTTGTCGATGACGGCTTCGACGCCTTCGAGGACGTCGGGCGCGGAGGTCGGGAACGTCGTCGGCACGCCGCCGCCGCCGGCGCAGATCACCACGACGTCGTGGTCCAGGAGCCACCGGATGGGTTGCATCTCGAAGATGTGCCGAGGCTCGGGTGACGGCACGACTCGTCGCCAGCTGGTGCCGTCCTGCTTGACGGTCCACCCCTTCTCGGCTGCGAGCGAGGCGGCGTGTTGCTCGTCGTAGATGGGCCCGACGAACTTCGTCGGGTCCGAGAACGCCGGGTCGTTCGGGTCGACCTCCACCATCGTCAGGATGGTGGCGAGTGGGGCATCGGCGGGCATCGCGTTACCGAGCTCCTGCTCGAGGAGGTAACCGATCATTCCCTGGGTCTGCGCCCCCAGGACGTCGAGCGGGTACGGGTCGACCTGCGTGTACGCCGCGGCCTGCAGCGCCAGGAGCCCGACCTGCGGTCCGTTCCCATGGGAGAGCACGAGGTGGTGCGCGTCCGCGATGGCGGCCAGTGCGGGCGCTGCCGAGCGCACGTTGAGCCGCTGGGTCTCCGCGGTCATCGGCTCGCCCCGCTTCAGGAGGGCGTTGCCTCCGAGCGCTACCACCACACGCACGACGCCCCCCTCACGAACCGAGAGTGGCGACGATGACCGCCTTGATGGTGTGCAGGCGGTTCTCCGCCTGGTCGAAGACGATGGAGTGCTCGGACTCGAAGACGTCGTCGGTGACCTCGAGGCCGTCGAGCCCGTACTCCTCGAAGATCTCCTGCCCCACCTTCGTCTCGCGGTTGTGGAACGCCGGCAGGCAGTGCATGAACTTCACCTGCGGGTTCCCGGTCCGGGCGATCGTCTCGCTGTTGATCTGGTACGGCTGGAGGAGCTTATCCGGTCGCCCCACACGCTCTTGTCCTCGCCCATCGACACCCACACGTCGGTGTAGAGGAAGTCGACTCCCTTCACTCCCTCGTCCACGTCGGCGGTGAGGGTGAGGCGGGCGCCGGTCTCCCTCGCGATGGAGCGGCAGGTCTCGACCAGGTCGTCCTGCGGCCACAGCTCCGGCGGTGCACACAGCCGGACGTCCATGCCGAGCTTGCACCCGCCGACCATCAGCGAGTTGCCCATGTTGTTGCGGGCGTCGCCGAGGTAGCAGTAGGCGATCTCGCCGAGGTGCTTGTCGCTGTGCTCGGTCATCGTGAGCACGTCCGCCAGGATCTGGGTGGGGTGGAACTCATCCGTGAGGCCGTTCCAGACCGGGACGCCGGCGTACTCGCTGAGGGTCTCGACCGTCGCCTGGGCGAAGCCCCGGTACTCGATGCCGTCGTAGGTCCGCCCGAGCACGCGGGCGGTGTCCTTCATCGACTCCTTGTGCCCGATCTGCGAGCCGCTCGGGCCCAGGTAGGTCACGTTGGCCCCCTGGTCCGTGGCCGCGACCTGGAATGCGGTGCGGGTCCGCGTCGACGTCTTCTCGAAGATCAGGGCGACGTTCTTCCCCTGGAGTCGAGGCGTCTCGTAGCCGCCGTACTTCGCGGCCTTGAGATCAGTGGAGAGCCGGAGCAGGAAGCGCAGCTCGTCGGGCTCGAAGTCCAGCTCCTTGAGGAAGCAGCGATGACGAAGGTTGAACGGCATGGGATCCCTCTGTTTGTTGAGTCGGTCGTCGCGGCGGCACGCAGGATTACGTGCGCCAGGCGGCGCTCGTCGCCAAGGAATTTCCGGGCACGCCGATCAAGCTCATCTGGAGCCGGGAAGAAGATATAACGCATGACTTTTACCGGCCGATCTCCCAGTGCCTGATGCAGGGCGGGCTCGACGAGAGCGGGAATCTCACGTCGCTTCGGATCCGCGTTTCGGGTCAGTCGATCAACGCGTTCCTGTCGCCGACTGCGATCAAGGAGGGCAAGGATCTGCGTCAGCTGCAGGGGCTGTGGAAGGAGCCCGGTGACGCGCAGATCGGTTACGCCCCGCCGAACCTGCGCACGGAGTACGCGATGCGCAACACGCACGTGCCGGTCGGGCCGTGGCGCGGCGTCAATACCAACCAGAATGGCGTTTACCTCGAGTGTTTCATCGAGGAAATGGCGCGGGCTGCCGGCAAGGACTCGCTCGAGTTCCGCCGCGCGCTCATGAAGGATCACCCGAAGCATCTGGCCGTTCTCAACGCGGCGGCCGAAAAGGGCGACTGGGGGAAACCGCTGCCGCCCGGCATGTATCGCGGCATCGCGCAGTTCATGGGCTACGGCAGCTACTCGGCAGCGACCGCCGAAGTGTCGATGAAGGATGGCAAGGTGAAGGTTCATCGCATGGTGCTTGCGCTGAACTGCGGCCACGCCGTCAACCCGGATCAGATCGCGGCGCAGGTCGAGGGCTCGGTGGTCTACGGGTTGAGCGCCGCCTTTTACGGCGAGCTCAACGTGGACAAGGGGCGGATCGTGGAGAATAACTTCAACACGTACCGCGTGCTGCACATCGCCGACATGCCGAAAGTCGAGACGGTACTCGTGCCGTCGTACGACTTCTGGGGCGGTGTGGGCGAGCCGACGATCTGCGTTGTTTCGCCGGCCGTCCTGAATGCGATCTTCGCCGCGACCGGCAAACCGGTGCGCAGTCTGCCGCTCAAGAACCTGAAGATGGTGTAGGCATTACGTCTGGCGAAAAGGCGCGGCCGTGGAGCCGCGCCTTTTTTTGTGGTCCGCGAACGCTGATTCATGATCATTGACCACAATTGTTCCATGGCGAGCCGATAGTCACGAATCACGGCACTGAAGCGATGACCGAAATCCTCCTCATCCGCCACGGCGAGACGGAATGGAACAAGCAGGGCCGTATGCAGGGTCAGCGGGACAGCCCGCTCACGCCGCTCGGGTTACAGCAGGCGCGGCGACTTGCACGCCGGCTGCGCGATGTTCCTCATGTGGCGCTCTACAGCAGCGACCTCGGTCGCGCGCACCAGACCGCACGCTGCCTGGCGGATGAAACGAAGCACGAGATCGTGTCCGATCGCGGCTTGCGCGAGCGCAGCTTCGGGATTTTCGAAGGGCTCACGAATGCGGAAATTCAGATCACGCATCCCGATCTGTTCGTGCCGTTTTCGAAGCGGGACCGACACTTCGCGATGCCGGGTGGCGAAAGCGCAGCGCAGTTTCACGAGCGCAGCGTCGCGACCCTGCGCAAGATTGCCGAGCGTCATGACGGCGCACGCGTGGTCGTCGTATCGCATGGTCTCGTTCTCGATGCGCTCTACCGGGCCGCGACCGGGATGCCGATCGAGGTGCAGCGCGGATTCCCGCTGCTGAACTGCAGCGTGAACACGTTCCGCTATGTCGCGGGAGAGTGGACCGCCGTCGCGATGTGCGACGTGCAGCACCTCGCGACCGAAGATGTAACGAACGCCTCGGATGCGTCGGTGCAGTCGAACGGGTGAAAGGTCTACGCCGCTCCTCCGGCGTTGCGGCTCGCGCCGCGTTGCCTGCGGGCGCAACGACACCCCTGAGGCGCCTTTCGGCGCTCTGTTCAATCCCCGCTCCTCCGGCGTAGCGGCTCTCGCCGCATTGCCTGCGGGCGCAACGACACCCCTGAGGCGCCTTTCGGCGCTATGTTCAATCCCCGCTCCTCCGGCATTGCGGCTCTGATCTCCCCTCGTGCGCGATAAAGTCATCCTGATCCACGGCCTCTGGCTGCACGGTATCGTGATGACGCTCATGGCCCGACGTATCGAGCGCTGTGGCTACGAGGTTCGGCCGTATTCCTATCCGACGATGCGCTCCACCCTGACGCAGAACGCCGTCCGTCTGGCGGAGCTCTGCACCGGCGGGGCGGACAGGCTTCACTTCGTCGGCCACAGCATGGGAGGCCTGGTGGCGCTCGAAGCCGCGCGACGGGTGCCGCAAGCATGCCGCGGCCGCATCGTCATGGTGGGTACGCCGTATGGCGACTGTTTCGCTGCGCGGCGCTTCGACCGATGGCCGGGCGGGCACGCGATTCTGGGCCGGAGCATGGAAGAATGGCTGCGGCTCCGCGACCGTCTGCCGCCAGAGAACTGCGAAATCGGTGTTATCGCCGGGACGGGCGGCAAAGGACTGGGAAGGCTCGTCGCGCCGGACCTCCCGCCGCCGAACGATGGCGTGGTTGCATTGTCGGAGACGATGGTGCCGGGTATGCGCGATCACATTGCCGTCCGGGTGAGTCATACCGCGATGCTCGCGTCGGGCATCGTGGCGCATCAGATCTGCGCTTTTCTGGAACGGGGACAATTCGATCGCACCAGCTGCCCCAGCGTAAACTGATGGCCATGCTTTTCCGGGCAAAACATCTCTACGCCCTCGCTGCGGTCGTCCTGATCGCGGGCTGCGCGAACTTCACCTACTACCTGCAATCGGTACGTGGCCAGCTCGATATCTGGAGCCGGCAGCAGGATATCGAGACGGTGCTGGAACGCGACGACACGCCCCAGGCGCTGCGCGAGAAGCTTGGCAGGGTGCTCGAAATCCGGGAGTTCGCGAGCAGCGCGCTCGCTTTGCCCGAGAACCGCAGCTATCGACTCTATGCAAACCTCGAGCGTCCGTATGCCGTCTGGAACGTCTTCGCCGCGCCCGAATTCTCGATCCTTCCGCGAGAGTGGTGCTTCGCGTTCGCGGGTTGCGTGAAGTACCGCGGCTATTTCGAAAAACCGAACGCGGACGCTTTCGCGGCGGAAGTGGCCGGCGAGGGGTCGGACGTCTTCGTGGGCGGCGTCCCCGCTTATTCGCTGCTCGGCTATTTCCCGGACCCGGTCCTGAATACGTTCATCAACTATCCTCCGCCGTTCCTGGCGCGCCTCATTTTTCATGAGCTTGCGCATCAGGTGGTGTACGTGGGCGACGACAGCGTATTCAACGAGTCGTTCGCGGTCACTGTCGAGCAGGAGGGGCTCAAGCGGTGGCTCGAGCGCTATGGGTCTCCCGCCGATCGCAAGCTGATCGACGTGATCAGCGGAAGGCGGGATGGGTTCGTGCGCCTCATTCGGTCTTACCGGGACCGTGCGGACGCGCTCTATGCGTCGGGGCTGCCTCCGCCCGTCATGCGCGTGCGCAAGGCGGAGCTCTTCACGGAGCTCGAGGCCGACTTTCGCAAGCTGCGGGAGACCTGGGGCGACTTTCCCGGCTACGACCACTGGTTTTCGCAGAAGCCGAACAATGCACTGCTCGCCTCGGTGTCGATCTATACGCGGCGGGTGCCGGCCTTCCAGGCGCTGCTCGCGAGCCAGGGTGGCGACCTCCAGCGCTTCTACGAGGAGGTCCGGCGCATCTCGCGACTCGGGCAGGCCGAGCGCACTGCCGCCCTCCAGCAGCTCATGCCGCGGACGGCCGACGCGGGGCAGATAGGCGATTAGCGCGCCGACGGGGGCCGCGAGAGTGACGGCACCAGGGCGGCGAGGCCCGAGTCGAAGGCGAGCCCCGTCAACGAAGGAAGGAGGTTACGGGAAACCATTGGTTTCTCTCGTTGCAGGGCGGCGAGGCCCGAGCCGAAGGCGAGCGCCGCCCCCACCCAAAGGTTCCATAATTGCTATATGCGTCCGTACCGGGCGGCGGGGTGCCGCCGCGGCCGTTCGGGCGCCATAACCGCTCGGACGGAACGGACATGCGGTGGCCTTCGTCCAACTGCACGGGAGCCGGAACCCCGGCCCCGCCGAGATCGCCGAGAGATAACCCGTTCGATACGAAGAGGTCCCATGCAAATTCAGATGAACAGCGATCACCACATCACCGGTTCGCCGCAGCTCGCCGGGCGCGTGCAGGCGCTCGTGCGTGATTCGCTGGAGCGGTACAGCGACCGGATCACCCGCGTTGAGGTCCACCTGAACGACCTGAACAGCGTCAAGGGTGGGAGCAACGACAAGCGCTGTCTCATGGCAGCGAGACTCGCCGGCGTCGGCGCCGTTTCCGCCAACCACGAAGCGCCCACCGTGGAGCTGGCAATCGACGGCGCGATGGAGAAACTGGAGCGGGCGCTCGAACACAAGCTCGGTCGCATCGAGATGACGGCGAGCGGGCGCAGGAGCGGTAAGGGATGAGCGCGAATCTCGACGCCAACGTTCACGCGACCGGACAGCACAAAGCCGTTCCAGCGTACCAGCGCTTGCGTCCCCTGCTGGCGGACCGTCCCGGCCCGTGCCTGTCGCTTTATCAGCCGACGTATCGCGCGTTTCCGGAATCGCAGCAGAACCCGGTGCGCTACAAGAACCTGCTGCGGGAGCTGCGGTCGGCGCTGGAACAACGCTCGCGCGGCCAAGATCACTCGGCGCTGCTGCAGCCGTTCGAGCAACTACTGGACGACGACCGCTTCTGGTCGCACCCGCAGGACGGGATCGCGGTGTTCGGCGCGCCCGGCTTCTTCCAGGTCGAGAAAGTGCAGCGACCCGTCTCCGAGCAGGTGGTGGTGAACGACCATCTCTATGTGCGTCCGCTGGTCCGGGTGTTCCAGTCCGAGGACGCTTATCAGATCCTCGCGGTCGACCGCGAGTCGGTTTCGATGTACCAGGGCAATCGCTACGTCGTGGACGCGATCGTCATGGCGCCCAGCGTTCCGCGCACGATCGAGGAAGCGCTTGGAGAGCGCGTCGTCTTGCAGGGGACGCACATGCAGGGCAGCTCGGGTCCCGGAAGGCCGGGTGTTCCGGGGGCGGGCGCGTTCCATGGACACGGGTCGAAAGCCGAAGAGCCGCACGTCGACACCGAACGCTTCTTCCGGGTCGTCGATCGCGCAGTGCTGGAAGCGCACACGAAAGCGTCCGAGCTTCCTCTGATACTCGCCGCGCTCCCGGAATATCACTCGGTGTTCCGCGCGGTGAGTCACAACGCGTGGCTGCTCGAGGACGGCATACAGAAGCACCCGAGCGCGATGCGCGCCGACGAGTTGCGCGACGCGGCCTGGCGTCTAATGGAGCCACGTTATCACAAGCGTCTGCAGGCGCTGCTCGACGCCTATCACGCGGCACGGGCGCGCGGGCTCGCGAGCGACGATCTCACGCATGCGCTCGAGTTCGCAACCGACGGTCGTGTCGGGACGCTGCTGGTCGAGGCGGACCGGCGCATACCGGGTCACGTCGATGGGCGCATGCCGCGCTTCGCGGATCGCAATGACCCGGCTGTTGGCGACATACTCGACGACCTCGCCGAACGGGTGCTGAAGACGGGCGGGCAGGTGATTGCGGCGCCGTTGGGGAGCATGCCGACGGACAAGGGGCTCGCAGCCGTATTCCGTTACTAACCGGCACAACGCCCGTTAACCGTGCCTTCCCCCGTATAATCCTCCGATCCCGAGACGGAGGAAAAATGAAGGTAACGAGCACGAGTTTCGCCGACGGGAAGCGCATTCCCGAGGAGTTCGCGTTCTGTGCCTACGATCCCCAGTCGCATGTAAAGCTCTCGGCCAATCGCAATCCTCAGCTCGAGTGGGGCGACCTGCCAATGGGGACGCGCTCGATCGCCGTGGTCTGCCACGACTGCGACGTTCCTTCACTGCCGGACGACGTCAACGTGGAAGGCCGCACGATCTGGGCGTCCTTGCCGCGCATTGATTTCTTCCATTGGGTGCTGATCGACCTCGATCCGCATTCGGGCCCGATCCGCGAGGGCGAGTTCTCCGACGGCGTAACGGCGCGCGGCAAGCCCGGCCCGCAGGCGGCCCGCAATGCGCGGCAGGGGGTGAACGACTACACCCTGTGGTTCGCCAACAATGCGGAAATGAGCGGCGACTACTTCGGCTACGACGGCCCCTGCCCGCCCTGGAACGATTCGATCGTGCACCACTATGTTTTCACCGTGTATGCACTCGATGTCGAGCAGCTGGGCGTCAGCGGCACTTTCCGCGGTTCGGAAGTGCTCAACGCCATGAAAGGCCACGTCCTCGAGGAAGCGAAAATCACCGGCCTGTACAGCTTGAATCCACAGGTTCCGGCCTGAATTACTTCATCCCTGTGGTTGCCGGGCCGGCTCATGCCGGCCTTTTGCTTTGAAGTTCGATCTCTCACGGCGCCTAGCGCATCTCCCGCAGCCGAGATATCCGGAGGAATTGCCGGTGGTCGCGCGGCGCGAGGAGATCGCACGCGCCATCGACAGGCACCAGGTCGTTATCGTAAGCGGCGAGACGGGCTCCGGCAAAACGACGCAGCTCCCGAAGATCTGCCTGGAGCTCAAACGCGGCGTGAACGGCTTGATCGGCCACACGCAGCCACGCCGCATCGCCGCGCGCACCGTGGCGGCACGCATCGCGCAGGAGCTCGCCACGCCGCTCGGCCACGCGGTCGGCTACAAGGTTCGTTTCTCGGACAAGCTCTCCGCCGACACCTACATCAAGCTCATGACGGACGGCATCCTGCTCGCCGAGACGCAGGGCGACCGGCTCCTCAGCGCCTACGACACGATCATCATCGACGAGGCGCACGAGCGCAGCCTGAACATCGACTTCCTGCTCGGCTATCTGAAACGCGTGCTGCCGCAGCGTCCGGATCTGAAGGTGATCGTCACGTCCGCGACGATCGAGACTGAACGCTTCTCGAAGCATTTCGACAATGCGCCGGTGATCGAGGTCTCGGGCCGCATCTACCCGGTGGATGTTCGTTACCGGCCGCTCGAAGCCGAGAACGAAGACGAAGAAGACCAGGACGTGGAAGACGCAGTGCTCGACGCCGTGGACGAGCTTGCGCGCGAGAAGGCCGGCGACATCCTCGTGTTCCTGCCGGGCGAACGGGAAATACGCGACACCGCCGAAGCGCTGCGCAAGCATCACCCGAAAGGCGCCGAGATCCTGCCGCTGTATGCGCGGCTCTCGTTCGAGGAGCAGGAACGCGTGTTCAAGCCCGCGGCGGCCAGGCGCATCGTGCTCGCCACCAACGTTGCCGAGACCTCGCTCACCGTCCCCGGCATTCGTTACGTCGTGGACACCGGTGTCGCACGGGTCAACCGCTACAGCTGGCGCAACAAGGTCGAGCAGCTCCAGATCGAGAAGATCTCGCGCGCGTCGGCCGATCAGCGTGCGGGCCGCTGCGGCCGTCTCGGGCCGGGCATCTGCATCCGGCTCTACGCCGAAGAAGATTACGCGAGCCGGCCGGAGTACACGGAACCGGAGATCCTGCGCTCGTCGCTCGCGTCGGTCATCCTGCGCATGAAGTCGCTGCGCATCGGGGACATCGAGGACTTCCCGTTCCTGGAAGCGCCCGGCGCACGCATGATCGCCGACGGCTATCAGCTGCTCGCGGAGCTCGGTGCGGTCGATGAGAACAATCAGCTCACGCGCATCGGCTGGCAGCTTGCGAAATTCCCGATCGACCCGCGCATCGCACGCATCATCCTCGCCGCGCAGCGGGAGAAATGTCTGCCCGAGGCGCTCGTCATCGCAGCGGCGCTTTCCATACAGGATCCGCGCGAGCGGCCTTTCGATCGTGCCGACGCGGCCGACCGTGCGCAGGAACAGTTTCAGGAGGAAAAGTCGGACTTCATGTCGTACCTGAAGCTCTGGCGCTTCTACGACGAGGCGCTGAAGCACCGGAAATCGAACCGGAAGCTGACCGAGCTCCTGCACGAACACTTTCTTTCGCATCGGCGGCTCCGCGAATGGCGCGATATCCATGGGCAGCTTGCCGCGCTGGTGGGCGAGCTCGGGATGCAGCATGGAGAAACCCGCTCGCGGCGGCGGGCCATCGTCGGGTCTGCGGCGGACCCGAACCGTGAGCCCGGGGCGAGCGCGAGCGACGTGCAGGTGGAAACGCCTCGTACGATCGAGCGCAAGGGCAAGGAGAGCCCGGCGCCTCAGGAACACCCCGAAGCGACGTATGAGCAGATTCATCGTGCGCTGCTGGCGGGACTGCTCGGGAACATCGGATCGAAGAGCGACGAGGGGGATGAATATCACGGCGCACGCGGCATCCGTTTCGCGATTTTCCCCGGGTCGGCGCTGCGCAAGTCCGCGCCTAAATGGGTCGTCGCGGCGGAGCTCACCGAGACCACGCGTCTTTACGCGCGCTGCGTCGCGCGCATCGCCCCCGAGTGGATCGAGCCGCTCGCGGTGCATCTCGTTCAACGCCACTACTTCGATCCGCACTGGAGCAAGTCGCGGGGGATGGTGATGGTTTACGAGCGCGTGAGTCTCTACGGCCTGACGATCGTGCCCAAACGCCTGGTTCACTACGGCCCGATCAATCCGCTCGAAGCGCGCGAGATCTTCATTCACAAAGCGCTCGTCGGCGGCGAGCTCGATACGCGCGGCGCCTTCTTCGAACGCAACCGGCGGCTCGTACGCGAGCTGCGGGAGCTCGAACACAAGGCGCGGCGCAGAGACGTGCTGGTGGATGAAGAGACGATCTATCGCTTCTACGACGAGCGTGTGCCCGATCGTGTCTACAACGTGGCCGGTTTCGATCGCTGGCGCCGCGAAGCCGAAGCGGCCGATCCACACGTGCTGCATCTCACGCGCGAATACCTCATGCGCCATGCAGCTGCCTCGATCACCGAAGCGTTCTTTCCCGATACGATCGAGGCGGCCGGGGCGCAGCTCAGATTGCGTTATCGGTTCGAGCCCGGTCACCCGCTCGACGGCGTCACTGCGACGGTCCCGCTGCATCTTCTGAACAAGCTCGACGAAACGCCCTTCGACTGGCTCGTGCCGGGACTTCTGCGCGAGAAGGTCACGTGGTGCATCCGGGCGCTGCCGAAGAACATCCGCCGCCAGCTCTTCCCGCTGCCGGATCAGGTGAACGCGTTCCTCGAGAGCGTGGGAGATGCAGAGGCGGACGGGCGCAGGCGGGAGGCGGGAGGCGAGAGGCGGGACACCAACCGGAATGCGGGAGGCGAAAGGCGGGAGGCGCAAACTCGCCCTCTCCCCGTGCATGGGGAGAGGGTTGGGGTGAGGGGCGACATCCGCGGTTCATTCGAAGACGAACTCCGCCGCTTCATTCAGCGCCGCATCGGCGAACCCATTCCCGAGCACCCGTGGAACGGCAGAACGCTGCCCGACCACCTCCGCATGAATTTCCGCGTCGTCGACGACGCCGGGCGCGAGCTCGCGGTCGGACGCGATCTCCTCACGCTCAAGGGCCAGCTCGGCCAGGCGGCGCAGCTCACTTTCGGCCAGTCCGATCCGGGCATCGAACGGAGCGGCATTCGCGATTGGGATTTCGGCGACCTGCCCGAGAAGATCTCGTTCCCGCGACGCGGCCGTGCACTGACCGGCTATCCCGCGCTGGTGGATGAGGGGAACAGCGTCGCGATTCGCCTCTTCGACCTGGAACAACCAGCACAGGTTGCCATGCGTTCCGGCGTGCGCCGGCTGCTGCGCCTCTCCCTCAAGGAGCAGATGCGCCAGCTCGAAAGAGAGCCGCCGGGCTTTCTACACGCCGCGCTTCAGCTTCGTACCGCAATTTCCGCCGACGTGCTGAAAGAGGACCTCCTGAACGCAATCGCCGATCGCGCATTCATCGCCGACGATCCGCTGCCACGCACGCGCAAGGCGTTCGATGCGCAGCGCACCCGCGCACGCGCACGGCTGCCCGCGGTGACCGAAGCGGCGGTTCGCCTGCTGGCGGCCATAGCCGACGCGTACCAGCGAATCGCGGCGCGCATTGCCAGCGCCCGCGGGCCGTCTGCGAGGGCGGCGGCGGACGTGCGCGACCAGCTTTCGCGACTGGTGTACGCCGGTTTTCTCAGCGCGACTCCGTGGGAGCGGCTTTCGGACCTCCCGCGGTATCTCGAGGCGATGCTGGTGAGGCTCGACAAATTCGGTAACAACCCGGAGCGCGATACGAAGCACGCGGACACCATCGCCCACCTCACCAGACGGCTCGACGAACGACTGGAAAAACAGCGCAAGGCGGGTCTGGCCGATCCACGCCTGGACGCCTTTCGCTGGCATCTCGAAGAGCTGCGCGTCTCGCTCTTCGCGCAGGAGCTCAAGACGCCGTATCCGGTGTCCTATAAGCGATTGGAAAAGATCTGGAACGCGATCCGCTGAAAATGCGGCCCGCTGCCCATTTCGCCTGAACCAGGCTGGGGCGGGTGATACGCGGCGTGGATCGCGTATTCACGATCGGAGGCGCGCATGCGATCGGCCGTCGAGTGCCGGTGCCGCGCCTGATCCACGTCAGGGCGCATCCGATCGGTCACCGCAAAATCTTCTCAGGTTTGCAAGCGCACGTTTTCGAGCTTTGCTCGCGCGCCGGCCTCAAGGAGATTACACATGTTCAGGAACATCCTGGTACCGACCGACGGCTCGGACCTGTCCGAGAAGGCGGGACGATGTGCGGTAGAGCTCGCGCGGTCCACGGGAGCAGCGATCACCGCGTTCCACGTGGCGCCGGCTTACACGTTCGACGTTTACGAAGAGTACATACCTCCGGGCTTCGAAAGGCCTGCGGACTACGAGGCAAGAGCGGAAAAGGTCGCACAGACCCATCTCGGCAAGATCAGGAAGCTGGCTGAAGCCGCCGGCATTCGATGCGAGGGACACTACGCGAAGAGCGACTTTCCGGCGGACGCGATTCTGCAGGCTGTAGAGCGTTATCGGTGTGACAGCATTTTCATGGGCTCACATGGCCGCAGCGGCGTGAGCAAGCTTCTGCTCGGCAGCCAGACTCAGAAGGTGCTCGCGGCCGCAAATGTGCCGGTGGTGGTAATACGGTAGGTTAGTACCTCACATCGTCCCGGTGAGCGGCGCGCCTGGGACAGGCTGTCGCCGCGAACGAAACATTGTGGCGCGCGTTAGCACTCTCGCCCGAGCGTGCGAGGGTCAAGGCGGCGGACGGCGGCCGCTGGGACAGCGTAGCGCGCGCCTGTCGTCGAGCGCGTAGTTCGCACGTCAGTGACCCCCTTGACCCAACTGGGTCTCGAGTTCCTCGTCGAACTCGCCGTCGATCAGGACGTAGAGCATCTTCACCGGGCTGCCCGAACGGTTGCTCCAGGCGTGATTGGTGCCGCGCTGGATGACCACGTCTCCCGTCTTCAGGTGGACCTCGCTGTCATCCAGCAGCATCGTGATCTCGCCTTCGAGAACCACCGCGTAGTCGACGCTTTCCGTGCGATGCATGAAGGGATGGCGGCGGTTGTGTGAAAACGTGGACGCCTGCTCGTTGCCCATGTGCCTGAACGCGGCCTGCGCCTGTTCCGGCGTGATGTTGCGCGTCGCCTCGGTCTCGGGCGGCACTTCGGAAATTCGGAACACGGTGCCGCCCGCGGGTGGATGAATCTGTTTCGGGCCACGCGTCGGGTCGGCTTCTTCGCGCTCGATCACGACCGGCGAATCGCTCGTCTGCCAGAGATCGACGGAGATGTGCCCCGGACGATGAGGATTGGTGCGTACGGCGGGCGCGAAGCCGTCTTCGAGAACAATCGCTTTTCCGTTTGCGTCATGCCCGGTGATGACGCGTCTGATTTTGCCCTGGGCCATGTGTACTCCCGTTTCGTTGCGATGAGATACGTTTGCTATGACGCCGCATGTGCGGCGCCACTCAACCGTTCGTGCTGAGGATGAGAGCGGACGCGTCTCGAAGCGAGAACAGCGCGGCATCGGTCTTCGAGGCAGCCCAAGCGGGTTACCTAGGGGCGAACGAATGGTTGTCGCCATTCCCTTCCCGCGGTTATTCCGGCTCCACTCCCGCCAGCTTCAACAGCTCGGCGAACCGCTTCACCTGCTCGTCTATGAATGCGCGGAACTCGGTGGGTGAGCTGCCGACCGGCTCGAGCTGCAGCGCATGAAGACGGTCGCGTACCGCAGACGTCTTGATCGACGCCTGCGTCTCCGTGCTCAGCCGCGAAACGATGGCAGCCGGCGTGGCAGCAGGCGCCATCATGCCATACCAGCTCATTGCATCGAGCGTCATGGACGGCAGGCCCGCCTCGGCCATGGTGGGCACCTCCGGCAGAAACGGCGCCCGCTGTTCTCCCGTGTAGGCGAGCGCCTTGAGCTTCCCTGCCTTGATATGCGGCAGTCCGAGGGGTGTGGTGGCGAACATCATGGCGACCTCGCCCGTGAGCACGCCGGTAATCGCCTGCCCTGCGCCCTTGTAAGGTACGTGCACGATGTGCGTGCCGGCGCGCGAGTTGAAGAGCTCACCTGCCAGATGCTGTGTATTGCCGATGCCCGGCGTGGAGTACGAGAGGTTCGAGCCGGGCTTCTTCGCGAGCGCGATCAGCTCCTTCAGCGATTTCACCGGCAACGACGGATGCACGACGAGAAAATGTCCTCCGCCGTTCGCGATTTGCGTGACGAACGCGAAGTCTTTGCGCACGTCGAACGGAAGCTTCCGGTACATGCTCGGATTCACGGCGAACGAGGCCGAAGTGACGAGCAGCGTATAACCGTCGGGCGCCGCTTTCGCGACGAGCTCCGCACCGATGATGCCGTTCGCGCCCGGCCGATTGTCCACCAGCACCTGCTGGCCGAGCTGTGTTCCCAGCTGCTGCGCGAGAAGCCGCGCGACCGTGTCGGGCGCACCGGGCCCGAAGCCGACGACGATGCGGATGGGCTTGGCTGGATAGAACTGTCCCGCGCCGCCGGTCGTCGGTTGAGCGCAGGCGAAGCGCGGCAGAAGTGCGCAGCAGAGCAGGGCGAAAACGAGCAGGCGTGGCATTCGTCGTGTCAGGCGATCATTCGGGTACGAGCCAGTCTACGCGACCGCTTCCCGCCGAGTCGATCGCGAGCGTTTGTGCGAGCCACGGCACGATCGCCTGCGCCTCTTCGTCGAAGTGCCAGGGTGGATTGACGACGAGCATGCCGCATCCGGGAACGAACGCGCTATCCGGTGCGCGAACCATCAGCTCGGCTCGCAGCACTTTGCGGATGCCCGAGCGCGCGACGTGCGCGTAGAAATCGGCCATCGGTCTCGGTTCCATGATGGGGTACCACAACGCATAGAGGCCGGTTGACCAGCGTGTGTGCGCTTCTTTCAGCGCTTTGGCGACGCGCTCGAACTCGTGTGCGCGATCGAAGGACGAGTCGATCAGCACGAGGCCGCGCCTCTCCGGGGGCGGCAGGTGGGCCTTGAGCCCCTCGTACGCGTCCATGAGCAGCACGGCGACGCGTTTCTCGCGCGTGAACACGGACGCGAGCTCGGCGTGATCCGTCTTGTTCAACTCCACCAGGACCATGCGGTCGGTCGGCCGCATGAATCGCCGAGCAATGAGTGGCGAGCCCGGATAGAAGCGCAGCCGGCCGCTCGGGTTGAGCTCGCGGACGATCTCCAGATAGGGTGCGAGCAATGGCGGCAGCTCGCTCGCTCGCCACAAACGCCCTATGCCGTTTTCGTATTCGCGTGCTTTCTGCGCCCACGCGTGAGTGAGATCGTAGCGGCCGATGCCGGCGTGCGTGTCGATGTAGCAGAACGGCTTCTCTTTCGACGTGAGCGCGATCAGGAGCCGGGTGAGAAGTACGTGCTTGAACACGTCCGCGAAGTTTCCGGCATGAAAAAGGTGGCGGTAGGCAAGCATCGCGGCGTCGTATGCAGGGGCCGGCGGGATTATAGTATCTGCGGAACGCACGCCTGCTCGTTTAATCTCCGAGAGGTGCTCGAGGGCTATGCGAAGCGGCGCGGTCTTGCGCAGGCCCCGGCTCATATCATTCCCGGCCACGATCCGCTCGTATTGAAATACTATCCGGCGGTCTCGCCTGTGCTCGCGGGCATCGCGATGTGGCTGGATGTCACGCCTGACAGCAGCGGAGACGGGTGACGGGTGACGAGTGACAGCCCCGTTCGTCCTGAGGAGGCCCACGATCGGCCGTCTCGAAGGATGAACGGCTTCGATGTTCGTGCTTCGAGACACTCGCGTTCCTCAGCACGAACGACCAAGGGGCGAGGAGGGAAACATGAGGTGTAACGCAATCATCGGGAGCGCTGCGGCGTTCTTACTGCTTGCGCACCGCGGCGCACGCACAGAACTATCCGTCAAAACCGATCCGCCTCATCGTCGGTTTCCCGCCCGGGGGCTCGAACGACATCGTGGCGCGCCTCATCGCGCCGAAGCTCACGCAGCTTCTCGGCACGCAGATCGTCGTGGAGAACCGACCGGGCGCCAACGCAACGATCGGAACGGATCTGGTCGCAAAGGCACCGCCGGACGGCTACACGCTCACGCTCGGCAGCGCGAGCCCGCTCGCGATCAGCCCGTTCACGTACCCCAACATCCCGTACGATACGCTGCGCGACTTCGCGGCTATCACCACCGTTGCGAGCACGCCCGAAATGCTGGCGATCCACCCGTCGCTGCCGGCGCGCAATCTCAAGGAGCTTGTCGCTCTCGCGAAATCGCAGCCGGGGAAACTCAACTTCGCATCATCGGGCAACGGCGGTCTGCCGCACCTCGCGATCGAGCTCTTCAAGAAGCTCGGCAACGTGAACATCGTGCACGTTCCGTATAAGGGCGCCGCTCCTGCTCTCACCGATCTGCTCGGCGGTCATGTGCACGCGATGATCATCGATCTGCCGGTGCCACTCCCTCACGTGAAAAGCGGCAAGCTGCGCGGCATCGCGATCACCGCCGCAAAACGCACGGAGCTTCTGCCGGAACTGGCGACGTCGGCGGAGCAAGGTCTGCCTGGTCTGATCGCGGTGAACTGGTTTGCGATCATGGCGCCAGCCAAGACGCCGAAGGCGATCGTCGACCGACTCTATGTGACGCTGGTACAGGCCTCCACGCTCCCGGAGATGAAGGAGCAGCTTCGCGCGCAAGGCGTCGAATCGTTCGTGCAGCCGTCACCCGACGCGTTCACGAGTTTTCTGCGCACGGATCTCGAGCGCTGGGCCAGGGTCGCGAAGGAATCCGGCGCGCGCGCCGACTGAACGCCGAAACATCGTATCCGGCCGGAAGCCGCGCCTTGTGTCGCTTGATGGTATCTGTTGGCCTGAGTTCGCAGCGACGATCAGCGCTCGTCACGGATCGCTGGTCACCGGTCACGTAGTCACCCGAGAATAGACATGCTCCTCACCCAGCCCGGGCGCATCGGCCCGTTGCATATTCGCAATCGCGTCGTGATGGCCCCGATGGGGACGAACTACAGCACGACCGATGGTCTCTCGACCGAACGCGACAAGCTCTATTACGCCGAACGCGCGCGCGGCGGTGTCGGCATGATCATGACCGAAGCGATGGTCGTGACCGAGCACGCTCGGCCGCACCACAACTCGCTGTGCTGCTATCACGACCGCTTCATACCGGGTCTCGCGACCATCGTCGAAGCGATCAAGCACCACGGCGCGCTCGTGTGCGGCCAACTGAATCATCGCGGCGGGCTTTTGCGACGCTCGGTGCTCAATATGGAGCCGGTGGGTCCGTCTTCTTGGGCGAATCCGAATACAGGCGACGCCGTGCGTCCGCTCACGGTACCCGAGATCGTCGAGATCCAGACGCTCTTCGTCGCCTCCGCTCGACGCCTGCAGCAGGCGGGCTACGACGCCGTCGAGGTTCATGCCGGCAACGGCTATCTTTTCCAGCAGTTCTTCACGCCGCGCATCAACAAGCGCACGGATCGTTACGGCGGCTCCTTCGATAATCGCATCCGGTTTCTGCTCGAAACGATCGCGCGGCTGAAGGACGAGTTGCCGCACTTCCCGTTGGTCGTGCGGCTTTCCGCGAGTGAATTCGTGGAGGGTGGCTACACGCAGGAGGAAGTCATCGAGCTCGCTCGCCGGCTGCAGGCAGCGGGCGTCGTGGCGCTCGACATTTCGGGTGGCACCAACGAGAGTCCGCAGCTTTCGAAGTACTGCATACAGCCGCCTTCTTTTCCGCGCGCATGCCTCGCGCCGTATTCGAAGCCGATCAAGGAAGCCGTGTCGATCCCCGTGCTGGTCGCCGGGCGTCTGGTAGATCCGCAGGACGCCGAGGGCGTGCTCGCGAGCGGCGCTGCCGATTTCGTATCGGTGGGGCGTGCGCTGTATGCCGATCCACACTGGGCGCTGAAAGCGTTCGGCAAGCTCGATGCGCCCATCCGCAAATGCATCGCGTGCAACGTCTGCTTCGAGCGCCTCACGCTGGAGAAAGATGTCGCCTGCGTGCACAACCCCGTGATCGGCACCGAGTTCGAGGCGCTGGAGTATGCCGAATCGCAACTCGTACCGGAGGCGCGCACGATCCACCCGCAGCGCATCCTCGTCCTGGGCGCCGGCGTGTCCGGTATCGAAGCGGCACGGGTACTCGCCGGGCGCGGCCACGTTGTCGAAGTGTGGGAGAAGACCGAGCGCGTGGGCGGTCAGATGCATCTCGCCGTTGCGGCCCCGGACAAGCAGGAGGTCGAGCCGGTGTGGAGCTATCGCTGGGAAGAAGTGCAGCGCCTGCGCGTGTCAGTGAAGACCGGCGTTGCCGCGAGCGCGCAGTCGATACGCAATTTCGCGCCGGCGTTCGTCATCGTCGCCACCGGTGCGCAGGCTCGACCGTGCCCGTTCGATACGTCGCGCCTCGACTCGGCGGTGACGATCGCGCACGCCTGGGACATTCTGAGCGCGCCGCAACGAGTCGCGGCGGGTTCCGCCGTCACGATCATCGGCGGCGGCATGGTCGGCATCGAGACCGCCGATCTCCTGAGTTTGCGCGGCGTAAGCTGCACGGTGGTGGAAGCGCTCGCGACCGTCGCGCCGGGGATGGCGCGTAACAACCGTATGGAGCTGATCGAGCGCGTGGCGGCACGGGGTACACGCATCATCACCGGCGCAAGCGTCATCGGCGCCGAGGGGCGAACGCTCGAGCTGCAAGGGTCCGACGCCACGACTACGGCGCTCGACATCGGCGATGTTCTCATCGTCGCCACCGGGCCTGTGTCGGACCACGAAGCGAGCCGCGCTTGCGAGGCCGCTGGTGTGCCGTATGCCATCGTCGGCGACGCCTACCGGCCGGGCGACTTCCTCACGTGTCTGCGCGACGCGTGGCTCACGGCGCTCAGCGTGGACAATCGATTTCGCGCCGCAGACATCGGGACACCGCACGCAAATGCCGGACACACGTTATTGACAGCCGAAAAGCGTTAGCATGTGCAGTCACTGGTGATTGTTCTAACCGCATTTCGTACCCAACATGACACTGCCAACCTACGAGGTTTACGCCGTCAAGTACGCACATCGCGATGCGCGGCGCACGAACCATTTTCTGGGCGGCGATCCGCACGATGCGCCGATGCCGATGGATTACTTCGTGTGGCTGATACGGAACGACAAGGACGCGATCGTTCTCGATGTCGGCTTTACTGCCGAAGTCGCGAAACAGCGCAAACGGGAGCACCTGCGCTCACCCGCCGCGGGTCTCGCGAAGCTCGGAGTGGACGTGGGCGCGGTGCGTGACATCATCGTGAGTCATATGCATTACGACCACATCGGAACGTTCCAGGATTTTCCACGGGCACGCTTTCATCTGCAGGACGATGAAATGGCGTTCGTGACGGGCCGCCACATGTGCCATGCGCTGTTCCGGCACAGCTTCGAAGTCGAAGACGTGGTCGGCATGGTGCGCATGGTCTACGAGGACCGCGTCCAGTTTCACGATGGCGATGACGAGCTCGCGCCGGGCCTGACGATGCACCGCATCGGCGGGCATACCGCAGGGCTGCAGTCGGTCCGGGTGCATACGAAGCGCGGCTGGGTCGTGCTGGCGTCGGACGCGAGTCACTACTACGAGCATTTCGAGAAGGACCGTTGTTTTCCCACGACCTACCACATCGGCGAGACGCTGGAGGGTTACCGCAAGCTGTTCCGGCTCGCCGAGTCGCCGCAGCACATCGTGCCCGGACACGACCCGCTCGTCATGGCGCGCTATCCGGCGGTATCGCGTGATCTGGAGGGCATTGCGGTGCGGCTGGATGTGATGCCGAAAAGCGAGTGACGGGTGAAGGGTGACGGGGTGATGAGTGACGAGTGACGGGGTGACGAGTGACGGGAACAAATCCTCGCTCCAGATTGGGGAGAGGGAAGGGTGAGGGGAAACAGAACATGAGCACCACTCAGCAACCATTACTCGCGAACGCCACGCGCGATCTCGCCCGCTTCGGATCGGCGCTTTCGTACGAAGACTTGCCGCAGGACGTGATCGAACGCATCAAGCTGTGCGTACTCGACAGCATCGGCTGCACGCTTTTCGGTGCAACGCTGCCGTGGACGAAGAAGCTCGCCGATTTCGCCCTGTCGGAAGGCACGCGGCCCGCAGCCTCCCTCATCGGCATGGGCCACAAGACATCGGTGTCGCTCGCAGCACTCGTGAACGGAACGGGCGGCCATGCCTTCGAGCTGGACGACATTCACAAGGAATCCATCATTCACATGGGTTCGCTCGCGACGCCGGTCGCGTTCGCATTCGCGGAGGCGCGCGGCGCCAGCGTTCGCGACGTGATCACCGCGATGGTAGCGGGTTACGAAATCGGCGCGCGCGTGGGTAACGCGGCTACGATGAGCCTTTTCTTTCGCGGCTTTCATCCGCAGGGCACATCCGGCGCTTTCTGCGCGGCGGCGACCGCAGCGCGTATGCTGGCGCTGAACCCGACGCGTTTCCAGCACGCACTCGGCATCGTCGGTTCGCAGGCCGGCGGGCTCATGGCCGCGCAGGAAGGCGCGATGGTGAAGCGCTTCCATTCAGGCCGTGCCGCGCAGAGCGGCGTCTATGCGGCGAGCCTCGCGGCGGCCGATTTCACGGGCATCACCGACGTGCTGGAAGCACCCTACGGCGGTTACCTTACCTGCTACTCGAACGAGCCCAATCCGTCACGCTTGACCGCGGGACTGGGTACGACCTGGGAAACGCTCAACGTCGGATACAAGCCGCACGCCTCCGTGACGAGCATTCACACGGCGCTCGACGGGCTCGCAGAAATCATGCGCGAGAACGATCTCACCGCGTCGGACATCGCGCGCGTCGAGGCGGGGTTGAGCCCGATGACCCACGTGCACTGTGCCTGGGAATACAAGGCGCAAGGGGTCACGGCGGCCCAGATGAATCTGTTCTACGGCCTTGCCGTGATCGCGCTGGATGGCATGGCGTTCACCGACCAGTATCGCGAAGCTCGACTCGCCGATCCGCCCATACTCGACTTCATTCAGCGGACTGCCGCTTACGTCGATCCCGAGATCGAAGGAATGGGTGCGCCGTTCCGGCATGCGGCACGAATCAAGGTGCGCACACGCAATGGCCGCGAGCTCGAGAAGCTGCTGCTGCACCGGCGCGGCAGCCCGGAGCATCCGCTCAAACCCGAGGAGATCGAGTACAAGTTCCGGCACGTAGTGAGCTCGTGCATCGACAAGTCGACGGCGGATCGGATCGTTCAGCTCGTCGCGACGCTCGAGCAGCGCCCTGATCTGACCGAGCTGACAGAGCTCATTGCGGCCCCTGTAACATGAAGAGAGTGGCACGAGCCGCCTGACGTTTCTCAACAAACGTGCGGGCGGTCTTCTCGCGCGCACGCGATCGACGTGGAGCATCATGCAGACGCAGACCTATGCCCAGCAGCTTGCCGCGCGTTTTTCCGCGCTGAGCCTGAACGACATCGAAGCGAATTCACGGCTGGCCGTGAAGAAGCTTCTCATGGATTACCTCGGGGTTGCGCTCGCCGGCAGCCAGACCGACAGCGGGGTCATCGCGCGGCGGTTCGCAAGGGAACACGGCGCGAAGCCGCAGGCACGCCTGATCGGCGACAACGCACGCGTGGATGCGACCGCTGCGGCCTTCGCGAACGCGATCTCCTCGCATTCGATCGAGCTGGACGATATCGACGTGCTCGCTCTGTTTCACTTCAGCCCGCCCGTGTACTCGGCGGCACTTGCGACGGCGGAATATGCGGGAGCGAACGGCAAGCAGCTTCTGACGGCGCTCGCTGCCGGTTGCGAAATGATGGAGCGCGCGAGCAAGGCCACCAATCCGTCGTTGCGCAACCGCGGCTTTCACACCACACCCACGTGCGGCGTGTTCGGCGCGACGGTCGCCGCCGCAAAACTGCTGAAGCTTTCGAAAGACAAGCTGGTCTCGGCGCTTGGGCTTGCCGGTGCGCAGGTTTCGGGCCTCATGGAAATGTACGGGCCGTCCATGCAGAAGCGCTTCAACCCGGGTCCCGCTGCACGTAACGGCGTGACTGCCGCCCGCATGGCGCAACTCGGCTTCACGGGCACCGATGCGATATTCGAAGGCGAGCGTGCGTTTCTCAAGGCATTCACCGACAAGACCCGTCCGGAGGCGCTGAGCGAAGGCGCCAAGGGACCTTACGAGCTCCTGATCGAATTCAAGCCTTATTCGTGCGCGCGACCGATTCACAACGCGATCGACTGTGCGCTCGAGGTGCGCAAGGAGGACGGGCTCGACCTCAAGGAGATCGAGGCGATCTACTTCGACCGGCACCCCGACTGGGCGCAATACCATCAGAACAAGTCGCCGCAGACCTATCATGAGGCCCAGGTCTCGTTGCCGTTCTCCGTGGCGGTTGCGCTGATCGAAGGCAAGGCCCTGCTTCAGCAATACAGCAACCGCAATATCCGTAATGCCGAAGTGAAGCGGCTCTCCAATCTCGTGCGGATCAATGAAGATCCGTCGCTGCCGCGCGGTGTGTCCTGCCGCATGACCGTGAACCTGAAGGGCGGGCGCAGGGTCGCCGCTCAGGTCGATTATCCGAAGGGGTCGATACAGAATCCGATGAGCGAAGCCGAGATGCAGGCCAAGTTCGACAGCCTGGCGACACCGGTGATCGGCCCGAAGAAAGCCGCGTCGCTCGCGGAGCAGGTGCTGAATCTCGAGAAAGTGGGCGACGTTGCGGAGCTGATGAAGCTCACGGCGGCGCGGGGGGCGTAGCGCTGCCGTTTAGAGCTTGTCGTATTTCGTCGCGCGTCCCCGCGCCCGCTCGACCGGATAGCGCCGCGCGTTGATCTCGAGCTTGCGCTCGGTCGCGGCCGCAAGGTCGATACCGAGCTTGTCGCACAGCCGCAGCAGGAAGAGCAGCACGTCCGCGGCTTCGAGCGCAACCTCGTCACGGGCCTCCAGTGGAAGACGGTCGGCCTGCTCCAACGTGAGCCACTGGAAATGCTCGAGCAACTCGCCCACCTCGGCGGCGAGCGCCATCGCCAGATTTTTTGGATTATGGAACTGGTCCCAGTCACGCTCCGACGCGAAGTCGGCGAGCTTGTGTGACAGATCGTTCAGCGTGATATCGGAATGGCTCACGATGGCAGCGGCGGGCGATGGCGTGGCGGGAGGTTACTGCATTCCGCTCATCACCGGAATCGGCAGCCGCTTCGGTTCTGGACGTGCCTGCGATGCGCGGCCAGAATGAGGCCGCGTGAAAGCATCCAAACGTCAGCTCGATCCGTTTCGCACCGACATTCCGGACCGGCTCGACCATCTGCCCTGGAGCCGCTTCCACTGGCTGGTCGTGCTCGCGCTCGGGGCAAGCTGGACCATAGACGGCCTCGAAGTCACATTGAAGGGCGCGGTCAGCGGCGTCCTGCAGGATCCCGGTACCCTGCACCTCACCAGCACGCAGATCGGATTCGCCGCGTCGTCCTATCTGCTCGGAGCGGTGCTGGGCGCGCTCTCCTGCGGCCAGCTCACCGACCGCTACGGCCGGGCGCGCCTGTTCTTCATCACAATGGCGATCTACCTGAGCGGCACGCTGCTGACGGCGTTCTCCTGGGATTTCGTGAGCCTGTGCGCGTTTCGTGTGGTCACCGGCTTCGGCATCGGCGGCGAATATGCGGCGATCAATTCGGCTATCGACGAGCTGATCCCCGCACGGGTGCGCGGCAGGGTGAATCTGGTCGTGAACGGGAGCTTCTGGCTCGGCGCCGTGGCCGGATCGGGCGCGACCGCGATTCTCTTGAATCCGCAGATCTTCGCTGTCGACGTCGGCTGGCGCGTCGGGTTCGGCATCGGCGCGTCGTTGGGCTTCCTCGTGCTGCTCGCAAGACGTTTCGTCCCGGAGAGCCCGCGCTGGCTCGCCATCCACGGGTATCGGGAACATGCGGAGCAGGTGGTCTCCGAGATCGAGCAGCGGGTGTACGGCCGCAGGTTACCGCCTCGAGGCGGCCCGGACGCGTTCATCACGATCCGGCCGCGCACACACACGCCGCTGCGCGTCGTGTTCGACACCATGTTCGTCGTGCATCGCGGGCGATCCGTCCTGTGCTTCGTGCTCATCACGGCGCAGGCATTTCTCTACAACGCGATCTTTTTCACGTATGCATTGGTGCTGACGCGCTTCTACAACGTCCCGTCGGAACACACGGGTCTTTACCTGCTGCCCTTCGCGCTCGGCAACTTTTTCGGCCCGCTTCTGCTCGGCGGTCTGTTCGATACGATCGGACGGCGCGTGATGATCTCCGTTACGTACACGATCTCGGCACTGCTTCTGCTGGTGACGGGCGCGCTGTTCATGTACGGCCTGCTTTCGGCCTACGGGCAGACGGCGCTGTGGTCGATCATCTTCTTCTTTGCATCGGCCGCCGCGAGCTCGGCCTATCTCACGGCGAGCGAAGTCTTTCCGCTGGAGCTGCGGGCGCTTGCGATCGCCGTGTTCTACGCGCTGGGGACCGCCGCCGGCGGCGTCGCGGCGCCGTGGCTCTTCGGGGCCCTGATCGGGACCGGCGAACCGACGGCGGTGTTCTGGGGCTATGCGCTGGGCGCCGCGCTCATGCTGATCGCGGCGGCAGTTGAATGGCGCCTCGGCGTGAACGCCGAACGCGCGTCGCTTGAATCGGTCGCCCCGCCGCTGTCTGCAGAGTGACTCCGCGAGGCCGAGTCAAAGACGGCGCAGCCCGTCAAGGAAGGAAGGTTACGGAGGGAAACCTTGGGTTTCTCTCTGTTCCGTAGGGCGGCGAGGCCCGAGCCGAGACGCCGCCCCCTTCCGAGCGCCACCCCCCTTAACCGTCAGCCTCGAGCCGCGGCATGGGGTAGCTGAAAGTCGGCACCGTGCGCGGCGGCGCAGCAGCCTTGTCACTTTCCGCTGGCGCGTGAACCACGGGCGGATCTGCATACCGCAACGTGAACCGAAACACGGTTCTGCCGGGTACGCTCGTCACCGTGATCGCGCTGCCGTGCAGATCGAGAATGCCCTTGGTGATCGCGAGACCGAGTCCCGCGTTCCCGTCTTCGAGTCCGCGATTCTTCTCGACGCGGTGAAAGCGATCGAATATGCGCGGCAGCTCTTCGGCAGGTATGCCTGAACCGGTATCGGCCACTTCGAGGAGGGCACCTTCGGCGCCGCCGTAGGCTGTCACCGCCACCGAGCCGCCCTTCGGCGTGTGGCGCAACGCATTGTCGATGAGATTGCGGAGCACACGCTCTATGAGTGCGATATCGGCCAGCACGAGCGGCAGATCGCTGCGCGTCGAGCAGCGCACGCTCACGCCCTTCTTCGCTGCCGCCAGCGCGAAGTCCTGTGCCACGTCCTGGATGAGGTCTCCCAGCGCAAACGGTTCCGCATTCAGCTCGATCTGCCCTGAATCGAGCTTGGCGAGATCGAACAGGCGCGCGACGAGCGCGCTCAACTGCTCGGTCTGCTTCAAGGCGATCTCGAGGTAATTGCGCTGCTCGTCGCCGCTCAGGCTCGAGCCCTTCAGGTGCAGCGTTTCGAGATACCCCTGCAAGGTCGCGATCGGTGTGCGCAGGTCGTGCGAGATGTTCGCGACGAGTTCCCGCCGCAGTGCATCCGTCTGCTTGAGCTCGTTCATCTGCTCCAGAATCCGATCGGCCATGCCGTTGAACGTCTCGGTGAGCTTGCCGATGTCGTCGCGCGGCGAGCGCAGCGGCTCGGAATGCTCGGCGAAACCGCTTCCGCGGAACTTGTCGACCACGGTCGTCAGATTCCTCAACGGCCGCGTGATCAGCATGATGATCAGCGCGCCGGCGAAAAGTGCCGCGAGCAACCCGGTCCCGACGAGCCACAGCGTCTCGCGCAGCACGTAGCTCTGCTTGATCCGCTGCGCCAGCGTATCGCTGCTGAAGCTGCGGAACACGATGTAGAGATAGCCGTCGTCCGCACCTGCAAGCGAAATCGGCGCTGCGGAGAAAACGCGCGGGCGTGAGGCGTCGGACGGATCGTCGCCGAGTATCGGCAGCTCGATCTTCTCGTCGAGAAAGCGCCGGATCGGCTCGAGATCGATCACCTTGCGCTGCAGCGCATTCAGTCCCGACGACGCGATCACATGTCCGGACGAGTCGAGGAGATACACGTCCACCCGCGGGTTCACGAGGCGGATGCGGTCGAACACGTGCTGGACGACGGCGGGATTCGCGCGGTCTTCCTCGAATATGCGCTCCGAGATGAGGCGGCTTGCGAGGTTGCGATAGAGCTTCTGGTTGATCTCCTGGTTGCGCGCGACGTCCGAATTGCGAATGACGGTGAGGAACATGACCGCCATGACGATCGTGAGCCCCACGAGGACCGCGATCAGCTTCGCATACAGTGTGTTCAGCATGTCACGCCTCTGCGCCCGCCGGCTGCAAGTCGCCGAGCTTGTAACCCACGCCCCGCACGGTCAGGACCACCTGCGGTCGCGCCGGATCGTTCTCGATTTTCCCGCGGAGCCGGTTGATGTGGCAGTTCACGTTGTGTTCATAGCCGTCGTAGCCGTAGCCCCAGACGGTGTCGAGCAATTGCAGTCGTGTATAGACGCGCCCCGGGTTGCGGACGAAGTGCAGAAGGAGGTCGAACTCCTTCGTCGTGAGATTGACGAGCTCCTTCCCGCGGCGGACTTCGCGTTTTCCGACATCGATCTCGAGCTCGCCGAGTGAAATCGGCTCGTCGGCGTCGTGGGCGACGTCGGCATGGAGGCTTTCGAGCCGGCGAAACAGCGCTTTGACGCGGGCTACGAGCTCGCGGATGCTGAAAGGCTTGGTCAGGTAATCGTCGGCCCCGAGCTCGAGGCCCAGCACGCGGTCGAACTCCGAGCCCTTGGCGGTGACCATCATGATCGGCGTATAAGGCGGCCGGGCACGCAGCCGGCGGCAGACTTCGAGTCCGTCGAGTCCCGGCAGCATCAGGTCGAGCACGATCAGGTCGAAGTTTTTCTTTTGCGCGGCAGCGAGCCCGGACAGGCCGTCGTAGGCGAGCTCCACCTTGCAGGGGAGATCCTCGAGGTGCAGGCGAATGAGATTCGCGATCTCCTGCTGATCCTCTACGACGAGAACGTTACGCATCTGAGGTTGCTTTCGTGCTGCCGAGTAATCCCAACTTAGAGTCCGTGCTGTGTTTCGTCAATGCAATGCGATCGCGTCTTGCCGGAACCCCGGCCGCGGGGCGACCCGCAGCCGGAGCGGGTTCCTCAGTCGCTGCTGCTTTGGTATTGCGCGTCGGCATCGTCTGGCGTAGCCGACATCGGCAACCCGCTGCATCCTGCAAAGGCGGCGGCTAAGACAAGCGCGATCAAAGCTTTTGCGATGGTTTGCATTCGATTTCCCCTCTGTTGGTTAAGTGACGAGAGCCCGCGTTCGGCCCCGTGCCTATGCTCCAGAGGGAACATCGTTCTTATATCGCGCGTATATCGTTTTTTTGTCTCGGGGAGCCGGCTCGGGCACTCCGTCCGCACGTGGGCAGCCCGGCTACTGTTCGAGGCGCACGCCTGCGTCGCGGCTCACCTTGCTCCAGCGCTCGATCTCGGTGCGCATGTGTCGCGCCAGGTCAACCGCTGCCATGCGCTTGACGAGCTCCGCCACCAGGGTGCGCGACGCTGCCTTCGCCGAAACCCCCGAGCTGGTTGGCCACGATGCGAGACGCCATGTCGTTCACGCCGCCCCGCTGGAAACGGCACGATCAGGCGCACCAGGCGTTCTGGATAGGTGGCGCGGGCCGCAGGGAGCACACTCCAAGTCGCCGCGCCGGCGGCACATGCAAGCACAAATGAATGCGGACGCGCGCGGCGAAGTGTACCCCGCACACGCCTTCATGGTTCAGATTATGGTCACTTCGGCCGGAGGTGGTTCGATTTCATTAACATGGACGTATGGAAGAGCCCAAAAGCGAATCATTGGGCCGGAGGAGGCGCTGGCGACCGCGTGTCGCCGCGAGCTTCAAGGTCTGGATCATCGGCGCTGCGGTAATCGGTGTTCTCGTGTGGGCCGGGATGTGGCTCGTGCATCGCTGGACGCACATCTACGTCGACGATGCGCGCATCGACGGCGAGGTTGTCACGATCGCGAGCCGCGTTTCCGGCTGGGTCACCGAGCTCAACGTCATCGAAGGCGACGAAGTCAAGCAGGGGCAGGTGCTCGCTCGTGTCGACGAACGCGACGCGGTGCTGCAGCGTGACGTACTCGAGGCGCGTCTGAAGGCGATCGACAGCCAGATGGCCGTGCTCAAGGCACAGACCGGGCAGGTCGACCAGGAGACGCAGGGTAAATATCAGAGTGAGACGAATCGCGTTGCGGCCGCGGAAGCCCAACTCGCCGCGGCGCAGACGAACGTCAAGCAAACGAAGATCGAGCAGGACCGCGCACGGAGCCTGGCCGATCGGGAGGTACATCTCGGCGCAGGAAATGGATCGCGCCCGCATGGCGTACGATCAGGCGCAGGACAGTTTTCGCAAGGCCCAGGCTGATGTCGCTGCGGCGCGCGGCACGCTCGCGGCGGCGAGCGGAAGCCGCAAGCAACTGAACGTCATCGAGCAGCAACTGCTCGTTCTTACTCATCAGGCAGCCGAAATACGCGCCGAAGTGCAGCGGCAGGAAGTCGATATCGCCGATCGTACGATCAAGAGTCCGGCGGACGGCCGCATCGTGATGACCTTCGTGCGTAAGGGCGAGCATGTCTCGAGCGGGCAGCGCATCGCCATGTTCCATGATCCCGACCAGATCTGGGTCGAAGCCAACGTGAGGGAAACGGCCATCGGGCTGCTCAAACCGGGCATGTCGGCGGACATCCGCGTGGACGCGTATCCGGGACGCGTGATCCACGGCGAGGTCTACCGGATCGGGCAGGCGGCAACCAGCAAGTTCGCGTTGCTGCCGGATCCCAATCCCAGCGGGAATTTCACCAAGATCACCCAGCGATTGCCGGTGCGCATCAAGCTCAAGGACAAGGACGTCACGCTGCGCCCCGGCATGATGGTGGAAGTGGACATTGCCGTCCGAAACGATTGAAGTCCTGGCCGCGCGCTACGGCCCTCGCTATCGCTGGCTCGCCACCGTGACGGTCATGCTCGGCACCATTTCCGCGGTGCTGACGACGACGACCGTGAACGTCGCCATCCCGGACATCATGGGCGCGTTCGGGATCGGGCAGGACCGGGCGCAGTGGCTGTCCACCGGTGCGCTCGCGGCGATGACGGTGGGCATGCTGCTCAATGCATGGCTCCTCGCACGTTACGGCCAGAGGCGCACGTTCATCGGCGCGCTGTGCGTCTTCATTGCGGCATTGCTCGTCGCCGGAATGGCGCCCAACGAAGCGGTGCTGATCGGCTGCCGCATCGTGCAGGGCGGTGTCGCGGGCGTCCTGCAGCCGCTGTCGATGTACACGCTCTTTCGCGTGTTCCCGCCGAACCAGCGCGGCACTGCGATGGGCCTCTTCGGGATGAGCGTCATTCTCGGCCCCGCGCTCGGCCCAACGCTGGGCGGCGTCATGATCGAGCACTTCAACTGGCGCTACATTTTCTACGTCGCGGTGCCGGTCGCGGCGCTCGGGATGCTGCTCGGAAGCATCTTCATGCCGCAGCGTGAAGACGGCGTTCGCGCGAAGTTCGACTTGGCCGGGTTCACGCTGTTGGCCGTGGGCCTTGCCTGCCTGCTCACGGCGCTCTCGAGCGGCCAGCGCGAAGGGTGGTACTCGGACTACATCGTCGCGCTCTTCGCTGTATCGGTGGTTGCCGGGACCGGTTTCCTCCTTTGGGAATTGCACACGCCGCAGCCGCTCGTCGCTCTGCGTGTGCTCGGCAACGGCCAGTTCACGTGCGCCGCAACCGTTGCCTGCATGTTCGGCGTCGGTCTGTTCGGCTCGACGTACCTCGTGCCGCTTTTCGTGCAGACGGTGCAGGGCTATACGCCGTATGCATCGGGTCTGCTGCTCATGCCCGGTGGGTTGATACTGGGCCTCTTCATGCCGATCGGTGGCTGGATGAGCGACCACATGCCGGCGCGCATCCTCGTCATCGGCGGACTGATCTGCTTCATGCTGTCCTCGTACTGGCTGGCAGCGGTGGACGTGAACAGCGGATTCTGGATGGTCGCGGGATGCGTGGTGCTGTCGCGCATCGGACTGGGTCTGATCAAGCCCTCGCTCAACGTGACGGCGCTGCGCTCGCTGCGGCCCGAGCTGCTTACGCAGGGCGCCGGCATGATCAATTTCGCGCGCCAGATCGGCGGCGCGTTCGGCGTGAACATGCTTTCGGTGACGCTCGACCGGCGCACGTTCTTTCACAGCGATGCGTTGACGAGCCTGCAAACGTCGGCGAACAGCGCGACCGCCGAGTTGCTCCGTCAGTTGAAGATGCTGCTCGCGCAGAGCGGACTGCCCCCCGATCTTCAGGCGTCCGGCGCCATGCACTATCTCGGCCGCGTCGTGCATGCGCAGGCGTACACGATGGGCTTCCGCGACAGTTTCCTGCTCGTCGCCATCATCTTCACGATAGGCCTCCTTCCCGCGTGGATCATGGGGCGTAGCGCCGCAAGTAAACCCTGGTAGGACGCTCGCTCTAAGCAGGGGCGCGCACGGTGGCGGACACGATGCGGCGCGTGCCCCATCATGCCTATCGCCCCTGGTCGGCGCGTACGGTGAAAACGCGGGCGTTATGCCTGCGTCGGGGCTGATTGGCCGATGACACCGCTGGAATATCAGGATAATCACGCCTGTTTGCACTGCATACGCGCCGCGCTCCCAGTGCTCAGCCGTGAAGAACGAGAACACAAAAATAGAATTTCAGGATATCCGCTGGTTGCGGCGTGCATCCGGAAAATCAGGCTCCGCCAGTATCCCGCCGGCGGCCGTGAAACGGCTGGTCGATGCGGGTCTGCTGGAAGCGGGCCCGCGACCCGCGACCATGAAGCTCACGGACAAAGGCCGCATCGCGCTTTCGAAGCTGGGGTGATTCTCACCCGCTGACTCGTCACCGAGTCGCCTCGTAACTGTACACTCCCGACCTCGCCAGCAGAGGCGGCGAGCTGCCGCGGTGCCGACGCCCGTACTATCTCGCTGTCGGCAGAAAACATCAGCCCGAACTTCCATGCGCAATATGTTTCCCGCTCTACCGCTCGTGCTCGTTGCGGTGTTGCTCGCGACGAGCCCCGCTCACGCACAGCCGTATCCTTCGAAACTCATCCGTCTGGTCACCGGCTCCGCGCCCGCCGGTGGTTCCGACCTGACCGCGCGCGCGATCCAGCCGAAGCTCGCGGCGGCGCTGGGCGCCCAGATGATCGTCGAGAACCGCGCGGGTGTGGCCGGCATGCTCGCGAACGAGTTCGTGGCGAAGGCTGCGCCCGACGGTTACACGCTGCTGCTCCAACCCGGTTCGTTCGTGACGGTCAGTACGCAACTGAACTCGAAGACTCAGTGGGAACCGACGAAACTGCTGGCAGCGATCATCCAGGTGAGCGCATACGACTTCGTCATGGTCGTTCATCCATCGGTGCCGGCGCGTAACCTCAAGGAGCTCGTCGCGGTTGCGCGTGCAAAGCCCGGCGCTTTGTCGTTCGTGTCGACCGGCGTCGGCAGCAATTTCCATCTCGCGGGCGAGCTTTTCAAGCTGAAAACGAAAACGGACATGCTGCACGTGCCCTACAAAGGCAGCGCGCAGGCGCTCGTCGATCTCGTCGCCGGACGCGCCGAGGTCATGTTCATCCACGTGCCCGTCGTGCTGCAGCACATCCAGAGCGGACGGCTGCGTCCTCTCGGCGTGACGGGGGCGCAGCGCAACCGGCTCCTGCCGGATGTGCCCACGATTGGCGAGGCACTCATCAAAGGCTATGAAGTGACCGGCTGGGAAGGCATCTACGCGCCCGCTGGCACGCCGCGCGACGTGATCGCGAGAGTGAACGCCGCGGCGGCGTCCGTGCTGGCGACGCCCGAGCTGAAGGAAGCCTGGCACGCCAAAGCCGTGGAGTTTCACCTCAATACGCCAGAAGCATTTGCCGCGAAGACTCGCGACGAATACGAGAAGAACGCCGCCCTGATCAAGGCAGCCGCAATCAAACCGGAGTTGTAATTTGTGATGCCCCGTCCCGATCTCACCCGCCTTCTTTCTCCCCGCTCTATCGCCATCGTCGGTGCATCGACCAATGCAGCGTCGCTCAGCGGCCAGCCGCTCTACCACATGCTTGCGATGGGCTATGCGGGAAAGCTTTATCCGGTGAATCCGAATCGAGCCGAAGTGCAGGGCGTGAAAGCGTATCCCGACGTGCTTTCCATACCGGAGCCGTGCGACGTGGCGGTCATCGTCGTCTCGTCGCGTCATGTGCCGGCCGCGCTCGAGCAGTGCGGGGAGGCGCAGATTCCGTTCGCCGTGGTTATCACCGCGGGCTTTGCGGAGACCGGCGCAGAAGGTGCGGAGATGCAGCGCCAGCTCGAAGCGGCGATCGCGAAAAGCGGCGTGCGCGTGGTGGGTCCGAACTGCGTCGGCACGATGAACGTGATCACGAAAGCGTACTGTGCGTTCGGCGGCGCGCTGGGCGACAAGACCTTGCGCCCGGGACCGCTTGCGATCGTGTCGCAGAGCGGCGGCTTCGGCTTGTCGATCATGGCGCTCGCGAACGCACATGGCGTGGGCACGAACTACAACATCTCCACCGGCAACGAAGTCGATCTCACGCTGTTCGATTTCGCCCACGACTTCCTCGAGCGCGACGAAGTGAAGATGATCGCGATCTATATGGAAGCGAGCACCGAGGGCCGCAGACTGCGCGAGCTCGGACGCCATGCGCTCGAAGCCGGCAAGCCCATCCTCATGCTGAAAGTGGGCAACACCGGCGCGAGCCGCCGGGCAGCGAACTCGCACACGGGCCGGCTCACGGCCGACTACGCATTGTTCCGCGCCGCATTCCGGGAAGGCGGTTTCATCGAAGTGGAAGATCTCGACGAGCTGTCGGAAGTGGCACGGCTGGTCCTCGGCGGCAAGTATCCGAAAGGGCGCAGAGTGGGGGTGCTGACGGGCTCCGGTGGCTGGGGCGTCATCACCGCAGAGCAATGCGAGAAGAACGGGCTCGAGCTCCCCACCACGTCGCCCGAAGTGCAGAAGAAACTGCTCGCGCTCGATTCGACGTTCTCGTCGGTCATCAACCCGATCGACATGATGGCGAACTACGACGACCAGTACAAGGCGCTGCGTGTCGCGCTCGAGGATCCGAACTTCGATCAGTTCATTCTGCGCAACTCGGCCGGCGCGTCGCTCCCCCGCTGGATCGAACGCTTCATCGAGACCGCGGCCACGACCGACAAGCCGATGATCGTCAACTGGGCATCGGTGCCGGGACGCGATGCGCATTTGAAGCAGCAGCTCGAAGACGCGGGTTTTCTGTGTTCGCTCTATGCGAGCCGGCTTGCGCGCGCGCTCGGCGGCTTCACGGACTTCGCGCTGCGGCGCGAGCACTTCCGCGAACGCGGAAACGAAGTGCCGAGGCCGTTCGAGCCACAGTCGCTGGACATCGGGACGGAACGTGGCACGCTCTCCGAGCACCGCTCCAGGCAATGCATCGCGAAGTACGGCATCGGGACGACGCGCGAAGTCCTGCTGCCGCTCGATCGCGTGCTGGAGTTGCGCGACGCGCCGATGTCGTGGCCCGTTGCGGTCAAGCTTGCTTCACCCGATATCCCGCACAAGACGGAAGCCGGTGCGGTGCGCTTGAACGTGAAGTCGCTGGAGGAACTGAAGGCAGCCGCCCGCTCGGTTCACGAATCCGCACTGAATCATGTGCCGTCGGCGCGCGTCGACGGCATCTCGATCCAGGAAATGGCTGGCGGGGTCGAAGTCATACTCGGTGCCGTGAACGATGCCGGTTTCGGACCGTACGTGATGGTCGGGCTCGGCGGCGTCTTCACCGAACTGCTGGGGGATGTGTCGCATCGGTTCGCGCCGGTTTCGCTCGACACCGCGCATGAGATGCTCCATGAGCTCAAAGGAGCGCGACTGCTGGCCGGATACAGGGGTGCGCCGTTGGCCGACACGAACGCGCTCGCTCAGGCGATCGTGAACCTTTCATGGCTGATCGCCGACCACCAGGACCGCATAGCCGAGGTGGATCTCAATCCGCTGTTCGTGCGCGAGGACGGTCAAGGCGTTGTTGCTGCTGACGCGCTCGTAATCCTGCACTGACGCCGTTCGTGCTTCGAGACGCCGTGCTCCTCAGCACGAACGGTTTCGTCCGTTCGCAGTGAGGAGGCAGCAAATGCCGTCTCGAACTGTGAACGGGGCGAGGCGCCCGAAGTGTGAATGGATCAAGCGAATTGCACTATCATCTCGACCGTATTTTCTTCACGCGCCGCTCGGCGCGACAAGAGTCCACCGGGAGGCGCAATGGCAACAACGACGGGCACCCGCTATGTCGCGGAAGCACTCCGCGCGTACGGCGTCACCCACGTGTTCTTCGTTCCGCAGCAGCTTCTGTCCACGCTGACGGCGATGGAAGGCATGGGTATCCGGCGCGTGATGACGCACGGCGAGAAAGCGGCGGCCTACATGGCGGACGGCTATGCGCGCGCGTCGCGCCGGCCGGGCATCTGCATGGCACAGCATGTAGGTGGTTCGAACCTTGCGGCCGGACTGAAGGATGCGTATCTCGCGTGCTCGCCGGTGATCGCGCTGAGTGGCGGGCCCGCACCGCTCGCACGTCATCGCCATGCCTACCAGGAGCTCGAAGATTTCGCGCAGTTCGAGGCCACGACGAAATTCAACGCGCACGTGGATCACATTTCGCGCATTCCCGATCTCATGCGCCAGGCGTTTCGCGAAGCAGTGAGCGGTGCCCCCGGGCCGGTGAATCTGCAGTTTCTCGGCCATCACGCCGAAGTTGCGATACCGGAAGGCGAGCTCGAGCTTCTCATAGACGAGCGATTCAAGAGTGTTCCACCGTATCGACCCGCCGCGGAGCAGAAAGACGTGGACGAAGCGCTCAGGCTGCTCGACGCAGCCGAGCGGCCGATCATCGTCGCGGGTGGCGGCGTCACCTGGTCCGGCGCGCAGGCCGAAGTCGTCGCACTCGCGGAGAAGCTCTCCATTCCCGTCGCGACCTCGCTCAATGCGAAGGGCACGATCCTCGAAACGCATCCCTTGTCGGTCGGCGTGTGCGGAACGTACTCGCGCACGTGTGCCAACCGCTCAGTCGGTGAAGCCGATCTCGTGTTCTTCATCGGCAGCCATACGGGTGGACAGGTGACTGCACGCTGGCAGGTGCCGCGTATCGGCACGCCGGTGATTCATCTGGACATCGACGCGGCGGAACTCGGGCGCAACTACCCGACCAAGGTGGGCCTGCTCGGGGATGCGCGGACCGTGCTGCGGCAGATGCTCGACAGCGCCGGCAAGGCGAATGCGGATCAGCGTGTGGCGTGGCTTTCCCGCGTGAGAGGCCTGGTGGCCGAATGGCGTGCGTCGATCGCAGCTCATCTCGATTCGAATGCGACACCGATGCGTCCCGAGCGCGTCTGCCGTGAAATCACGAACGCGCTGCCGGCCGGCGGTATTCTCGTGTGCGATACGGGTCACTCGGGCATCTGGGCCGGCACGGTAGCCGAGCTCACGCGTCCGGGGCAGCGCCTCGTTCGCTGCGCAGGGTCGCTCGGATGGGGACTGCCTGGCGCCATCGGCGTCAAATGCGCGTTGCCGGATACACCCGTGATCTGCTTCTCGGGCGACGGCGGCGCGTACTACCACATCGCGGAGCTCGAGACGGCAGCGCGCTACGGCATCAACGTTGTGCTCATCGTGAACAACAACGGGGCCCTGAATCAGGAGATCCCGCACTTCGACCACGCGTACGGTGGCGATCCGCAGGAACGCGGGCGTGAGATGTGGGGCTTCAGCAAGGCGAACTTCGCGAAGATCGCCGACGCGATGGGTTGCCGCGGGATTCGCGTGGAGAACCCCGTGGAGCTCGCACCGGCGCTGAAAGAAGCGCTCGCTGCGAACGTGCCGGTCGTCATCGACGCGGTTACCAATCATCGCGCATTCGCGCAGAAAACCTGGACGGGCGTATAACCGTCTGGACTTCGAAAGGAGAGGACATGCATTCTGGTGAAGTGAACATCACGCTCGACCTCGCGGCGGCCGATGCCGAGCGCGTCTTGGGCAGTACGTTCGAGCCCGAAGTCATCGCCGATAACGTGATCTTCGGCGAGGGGCCGATCTGGGACAAAGAGAGCGGGCAGCTTTTCTTCGTCGATATCTGCGGCGACACGATTTACAAATGGAAGCCCGGCTCGACGCACGAAGCCATTTTGAAGCCATCGAAAAAGGCGAACGGCATGGTGCTCGACCGGGATGGTCGGCTCGTCGTGGCGGGCTGGAGCGGCCGCACGGTGTTCCGCATCGAGAACACCGGTTCACTCACGACGCTCGCGGACGCGTGGGAGGGCAAGAAGCTCAACAGTCCGAACGACATCGTCGTCCATTCGAAGACAGGCTGGGTCTATTTCACCGACCCGCCGGGCGGCTTGTTCAACGTCGGCATGGTCGGCGCGGACCTGCAGAAGTATCACGACATTCAGCCGGTCTTTCGCGTCTCGCCTGACGGCAAGGAGCTGAAGATCGTCACGACGGATTTCGTGTATCCGAACGGGCTTTGCTTTTCGCCCGACGAGAAGATCCTGTACGTGAATTGCAGCCGTGAGCGCGTGATTCGCGCGTACGACATGAAGTCGGATGGCGGCGTCGGACCGGGCAGACTGTTCTTCAAGTACGAACATCCGGATCCGGGCAATCCGGATGGCCTCAAATGCGACGTGGAGGGACGGGTTTACTGCACGGGGCCGGGCGGCATCTGGGTGCACAATCCCGACGGCAGTGTCGTCGGCCGCATCAACATGGGCCACCATCACGCGACGAACATGTGCTTCGGTGACGACGACTTCAAGTCGATGTACATCACCACCATCGGCTCGGTGGTGCGCATCCGGCTGAACACGCCCGGCGTGGCCAGCCTGCATTGAAGACCTTACACCGCTCCTCCGGCGATGCAGCCCGTGGCTGCGTTGCCTGCGGGCGCAAAGACAGCGCTTATGCGCCTTGCGGCGCTACGATTTATTTACACCGCTCCTGCGGCGATGCAGCCCGTGGCTGCGTTGCCTGCGGGCGCGAAGACAGCGCTTAACGCGGCGGTACCGCGAACTTGGATACTCCCTCTCCCCGTGCCTGGGGAGAGGGTTGGGGTGAGGGGCGATATCGAGCGGTTCAAGAGAGGAACGCAACATGGCTTTCAAATTCGACGTGGTAGCGGGTCCCTTCAAAGGCGCGACCGGCGGCCTCGCATGGGACGGCACGAACATGCTGTTCAGTGCGGTCATGGAAGAGAAAATCTACAAGTTCGATCCGAAAAGCGGAAACGTCAGCGAGTTCCGACGCTACACCGGGCGCACCAACGGCATCGGCATCGGCGCAAACGGCTCGGTCTACGGCGCGCAGGAAGGCGGCCGGCGCATCATCGAGTTCAAGAGCGACGGCAGCACCGTTCAGACGAACGACTTGCTGGATGGCAGTCATCACAACCAGCCGACGGACCTCACCGTCGACAGGCAGGGGCGTGTCTGGTTCGCTGACGCTTTCAATACTTTGCGTCCGTACGGACCGGCGGTGTATCCGTTTCTCGATCACGCGTCGATCCTGCGCCTCGAACGCAGCGGTGGTGGCTGGACGTTGAAACGCGTGACAACCGACACGGCAGGCGTTCGCGCGCTGGCGCTCTCCTCCGACGAGAAGACGCTCTACGTCGCCGAAGGCGATCCCGACCGCGACGGGCCACGGCAATTGCGTGCTTATCCCGTGAATGCCGACGGCACCGTCGGCAAGCCGAAAGTGATGCAGGAGTTCGGCGCAGGCGAGCGTGGCATCGAAGGTATCTGCGTCGATGCCGCGGGCAACGTGATTGCCGTAGGAGGTTCCTCGAAAGGCGGTGCGGGTGCGACGATCTACGTCTTTTCGGCCGCCGGGGCGCTCGCCGACCAACAGAAGGCTCCCTGCGATGTTCCGATGAGAGTTGCCTTCGGTGACGGTGATCTTTCGAGTCTCTATCTCACGGCTGGCGACGGCAAGCTGTATCGCGCGAAGGACAGCGGCCACAAAGGCGTGAAATGAGCGATGCGGACGGCTGCAGGCGGAGACGCACCGTTCGTCCAGAGGAACGCGATGTCTCGAAGCACGAACGCCCGCGATGTTCACCCTTCGAGACAACTCTGGCTGACTTCCTCAGGGCGAATGGGCGGGCGCTGGGCCGAGTTGCGAATCCGGCAATGATGAAAAGAGGAATGCCATGGTTTGCGGCTGCGTTCGCGATGGCCGCAATGCCCTGCGTGTATGCCGCCACGCCTGCGACGTATCCGACCAAGCCGATCCGCATCATCGCAACCACCACGCCGGGCTCCGGGCCGGACATCATCGCGCGCCTGATCGGGCAGAAACTGACGGAAGCATGGGGACAGGCTGTTGTCGTCGAGCCGCGCCCCGGTGCGAGCGGCATGATCGGCGCCGAAATCGCGGCGCGCGCTTCACCCGACGGCTACACGTTCATGATCGCGACTTCACAGCACGCGATCGTGAACGCCATGTACGAGAAGCGCAATTACGACATCGTGAAGGACTTCGCGTCGGTGAGCCTGATGGCATCGACGCCGTTCCTGCTGGTGACGAACGCGTCGGTGCCCGCGAATTCGGTGAAAGAACTGATCGCGCTCGCGCAAGCAAAGCCAGGGGCACTGAAATACGGCTCCGGCGGTTCCGGCTCGCCGCCGCATCTCGCGACCGAGATACTGAAGTCGATGACACACATCGACCTTCTGCACGTGCCGTACAAGGGCGTGACGCCGGCCCTGAACGACACCGTTGCAGGACATGTGCAGATCACCGTTTCGGTGGTGCCGGCCTGCCTTGCGCTCGTCAGGGCAGGCAAGGTGAAAGCGCTCGGCATTACGAGCGCAAAGCGGAGCGCGATCGTGCCGGACATTCCGGCGATCGCCGAGTCGGTTCCTGGTTACGAGTTCATCGGCTGGTACAGCATCGTCGCGCCGGCCCGAACGCCCGCCTCGATCATCGCCAGGACCAATGCCGAAATCGTAAAGGCACTGAAGACGGCAGAGCTTCGGGAACGTCTCGCGGCGCTGGGTGCCGAGCCGCTCGGCACGACGCCGCAGGAGCTCGATGCCTTCATGCGCGCACAGGTCGAAAAGATGGCCAAAGCGGTGAAGGAGTCCGGGGCGCGGCCGGATGCGTGAACTGCGATGAGGCCGCACCGTGGACATGAATGTGAACGCGAGGGTGATCGCGCATTTCCGCGTCAGGAGGTTTCCAGTATCAGTTGGGTACGCGTGTTGCAGTAATCATGCTGCGGCAGCACGCCGCTGGCATTCGTTTCCAACATTGGAGGCTATATGAACCAGCAGGATCGTCAAAACCAACAGGGCCAGCAGGGGCAACAAGACCAGCAGGGCCAAAAGAATCAGGGCCAGCAGGGCAATCAGAGCAATCAAGGAAACCAGTCGGGGCAGCAGCAGCAAACCGGACAGAAAGATCAGCAGAGCCAGCAGCAGAACCGGCCGGGACAGCAGGGCAATCAGAGCAATCAAGGAAACCAGTCGGGGCAGCAGCAGCAAACCGGACAGAAAGATCAGCAGAGCCAGCAGCAGAACCGGCCGGGACAGCAGGGCAATCAGAGCGGCCAAGGTGGTCAGGGCGGCCAAAGCGGAAACCGCTAGTCGCCTGCGTTAGCATCGAAAAAACCCGGGTTCAGCGCCCGGGTTTTTCTTGTACGTGCGCGATACGCGACGTATCAGGCGCGATCTGTCTCAACAGGCTGGCCCGCCGCGGATCGCGTCATCGATCTTGCGCGGAATCCATTGTCCGGTCGAATCGCCGAAGAACTGACCGCGATCGACGACGATCCTTCCGCGCAGAATCGTGGTCTCGGGCCAGCCTGCCACTTCGTAGCCTTCCCACGGACTGTAATCCGTCTCGTGCAGGTCCTCGAGGCGCACACGCCGCCGCACGCCCGGATCGAAGACGACGATATCCGCGTCGCTGCCGACCGCGATCGCGCCTTTGCGCGGATAGAGACCCATGATGCGCGCCGCATTCGCGGAGACCAGATCCACGAAGCGATCGAGCGTGTAACCGCGTTTCGCTACCGTTTCCGAGTACATGACGCTCAACCGCGGTTCGACGCCGGCATTGCCGCCGGTCGTGTCGTCGATGCGCCGTCCCTGCGTCTTCACGCACAGCGGCGTGCAGATGCCGTCGGTTGCGACCGTGCTGATTTCGCCGCCCACGGTGCCCTGCCATAACGCCAGTCGATCGCGCTCCGGTTTGAGTGACGGGTAGGTGTGATAGATCTGTCCGTTCGGACGTTTGTAGTCCTCGTTCGTGTAGAGCATGTACTGGTGCAGCGACTCGCCGTAAATCGGGAAGCCGCGTGCGCGCGACTCGTGTATGGCGAGCACACCCGTTTCAGCGCTGACGTGCATCATGTAGAGCGCCATGCCTTCGATGTTTTCCGCAAGCCGGATGATGTGGCGGAAGGACAGATCCTCCGACAGCGTGCTGTGAACTTCCGCCATGTTCTCGAAGCCGACGCGGTTCTCGCGTGTCAGCTTTTCGTACATGTGCATCACGAGATCGTCTTCTTCGGCGTGGATCGCGGCCAGGCCGCCATGCTTGGCAGCGACCTTGAAAATCTCCCAGATGTCGCCGTAGCCGATCTTGCGGCCCTTGACCGGCGGGCGGATGTTGGTCGTGAAGATCTTGATGGTGGGATAGCCCGCCTGGATCGCCTCCGGCAACTGCGCGAGCTGCTCCGGCGGTATCTTGCCGGTAAGCATGACGTGGTAGGCGAAATCGGAATGGCAGATGCCCTTCCAGTCGGCATCGCGCCTGCGCAGCGCGGCTTCCACCGAATCGCCGGGATCGCATACCGCGAAATCGATGAGCATCGTGGTGCCGCCGTGCAACGCGGCGCGGCTCACCTGTTCGGGACCGGCGCTGAACACCGGCTCGGTTCCGTCGAGTCCCGGATTCACCGGCCAGCTGCAATGGATGTGCGGATCGATGCCGCCGGGTATGACGATCTTTCCGCTCGCATCGAGGGTGCGCGCCGCCTGCATGTTCTGCAGGACTTCGGGTGCGGCGACGACCGCAATCTTCCCGTCAGCAATACCTACATCCCAGAGCCCGGCGCCGTTCGGCGTGACGACCTTTCCGCCGCGAATGATGAGATCGAGCATGAGCCGTATCCTCCCTGAGTGCGTCCGCGAGTGGTCCGCATACTACCGCACGCCGCGTGCAGCAGCACATGCGCGACGCAGGCAGCGTCGGCATGCTGAAGCAGGTAAGATCAGCGCATGCAGATGGGATGCAGTCGTCCTCAGTTTGCGCCGCGTCGCAGCGAGGCTCCGCTCGGCTCGAGCGCGTTCATGCTTCCAGCGCTTCGCATTGCTGCTGTTGCCGTGCTCGCGGCAGCCGTGCTGCCCGGTTGCGAGTCGAAACCCGCGCAGAACGTCCGCGCATTCCTCAAGACCACCGGCGAATCGGATCTCAAAGCCGGCATTCGCAATTACGAGAGCGGCCGGCTGACCGAAGCGTCCCAGAGCTTCAACGCTGCGTTGCGCAACGGGCTTACCGGCGATGACGAAGTTACCGCGAACAAGTATCTCGCCTTCATTGCCTGCTCGAATAAGCGCGAACGCCAGTGCCGGGCGTACTTCCTGCGTGCGATGGAGTTGAAACCGGACTTCGACCTGACGGCCGCGGAAGCCGAGAATCCGGCCTGGGGTCCGGTTTTCAAAACGCTGAAAGACCGCCGGTGAACAAGTCGAACCAGACTGCCGCAGCCGCGCAAGCTCGGGCGCTATGAAATCGTAGCCGAGATCGGACAGGGCGCGATGGGGACCGTCTACAAAGCGCTCGATCCGCTGCTCGAGCGCACCGTCGCGCTGAAAACGATCAGCGTGCCTGCGGGTGATCCGAAGATGAACGAATACGAGGCGCGCTTCTACCAGGAAGCGAAGGCGGCCGGCAGCCTCAATCATCCGCATATCGTGACCGTCTACGACGTCGGCAAGAGCGGTAACGTCCCGTTCCTCGCGATGGAGTACCTCGAAGGCCGAGAATTGAACGACATCATGCGCGCCTGCAGACCCCTGCCGCCGGCGCACGCGGTCGAAATCGCGGCGCAGGTCGCGGATGCGCTCGCGTATGCACACGATCGCGGGGTCGTCCACCGCGACATCAAGCCTGCCAACATCATGGTGGTGCGCGACGGCCTGGTAAAGATCACGGATTTCGGCATCGCACGCATGCGCTCATCCGAACGTGCGGCCGATACACACGTGGCCGGTTCGCCGCGCTACATGTCTCCGGAGCAGGTGCTGCGCAAGCGGGCCGAACAGGCTTCCGACATTTTTTCACTCGGCGTGGTGCTGTACGAGATGCTGACCGGTGCCCCGCCTTTTTCCGGCGCCGACCTGAACACCATCATGTCCCAGATCGTCAACCGCGAGCCACCTCCGGTCAGCTCCGTCTCTGGCGCAGTGCCCGCTGCGCTCGACTCGATCGTAGCAAAGGCCCTCGCAAAAAATCCGGAAGCGCGCCATCTGAATGCGCGCGAGCTTGCGGCCGAGTTGCGGGCGTACCGGCATGCCATGCACACGGCGCCGACGCTCGCGCAGCTCGCCCTGCATGAAGAGAGTCACGAGAAGGTGCCGGTTCCCGATGCCGATGCGACGCTGACTCACGTGCCGACGTCACGGCGTGTGCGTGCGACCGACGATGTCCCAGATGAATACGCGGCAACGCTCGATCTCGGGAAAGATGACGAGGGACACTCGCGTGCGAGGCGAGGCGACGACAAACAGCGGTGATTCGTGGCCGCACGGGTCGCGCTGCGAGCTTACGATTCGGCGATTAACGTGGTGAAGCGTTGTTTCGCATCACCACTCCGTTCGTCCTGAGGAGGCCGCAGGCCGTCTCGAAGGGTGAACGACGGTTGTTCATCCCTTCGACCGCAGCACTGCGTGCCTGGCTCAGGACTCCGGCGCGAGACGCTACTGCTCCTCAGCACGAACGGTATTTTGTATGCCGGATCTATGAATCACGCGACTAGGCCGTCAGCCTCTGCTTCGCCGCCGCGTATTCGGCTGCAATGCGTTCGATAAGCTCTGCCGCGGGCAACACGGACTCGATGTTCCCCACGCCCTGGCCCGCGCCCCAGATGTCCTTCCACGTCTTCGGACGCTCGTCACGTGAGCGATAGGTGAGCTTCTCTTCACTGGAGGGCAGCGGGAGATTGTCCGGATCGAGGCCTGCATTGCGAATGCTGGCCTTGAGATAGCTCCCGTGCACGCCGCTGAAAAACGGCGTGTACACGATGTCCTCTGCGTGGCTGTCGACGATCATCTGCTTGTACGCATCCGCGGCCAGCGATTCACGGGTCGCGATGAAGCGCGTGCCCATGTAGGCGGCGTCGCATCCCATCGCCTGCGCCGCGAGGACGCCGGCGCCTTCGGTGATCGCACCTGCCAGCACGAGCGGCCCCTCGAACATGCGGCGCACTTCTTTTACGAGCGCGAACGGATTGATACGGCCCGCGTGCCCGCCGGCCCCGACGCAGACGAGGATGAGACCATCGACACCCGCTTCCAGCGCCTTTTCTCCGTGGCGAACACGGATGACGTCATGCAGCACGACCCCGCCGTAATCGTGAACGCGTTTCGCGATCGCGGTCGGTGCGCTGAGCGACGTGATGATGATCGGCACCTTGTGTCTGACACACGTTTCGAAGTCTTCTTCCAGCCGCTGGTTGGCGGGGTTCACGATCAGATTCACGGCATACGGCGCCGGTGGTGTTCGCGGATTCGTGAGCCGATGGCTCGCGAGCGCGTCTTCGATCCCGGTGAGCCACGTATCGAGGACTTCCTGCGGGCGCGCGTTCAAGGCGGGGAAGGCGCCGATGATGCCGGCCGTGCACTGCGCGATCACGAGCTCGGGGCCGGAAACGAGAAACATCGGCGCACCGATCACAGGCACGCGCAGGCTACGGAAAATCTGTCTGAGATCGGTCACGTCATGGCCTTACGAGGGACCGACGCATTGTAACGTGAGCACCGTCAAGAACCTGATCAAGCTGCAACCATGCAGTCGGTAAACGGCTCGTAGAGAATGCTGCCCGCGGGTCCTCGAAGGCGATCGGCTTCGGCACCGTCGAGTACCGACAAGCGCTCGGTAAGGCGTCGTCTGGTGCAGCCCGACCGATCGCAGCCACGTTATGCGTGGTGCCAGCTCGCCCGTCGCCTCCGGTTCGCTGCTGTCCCATGCGAGCAGTCTGCCTGCAGAGCCCACCCGCGGCGCACGATCGAGGCCCGCGAAAAGGTTGCGTGTCCACAGCGCGTAAGCGAAGTGGAATCGCGCGCTCTGGCTGCCGCCGCCGCCGATGCCCTTGTAACCCGCGCTCGAATACACCTCCTCGGATTCGATCGAATACATCGCGAGGTAGCGCGACGGCGTATGTCCGATTGCCTTGAATCGCTGCGCGCTGTGGATGCCGGGGACGGAAAGCAAGCGCTGCAGATAACCGGCGTACCACGCATGCCATTCGGCTTCGGTAGCTGGATCGTTATAGACGTGGTCGACGATGTAGATCATGGTCCTTGCGCGACAGAGTGGTTCGAAGGATTGCTGTATCAGGATGCTAGACTAGACTGTCCACGTGCGGAAAGATGCAAGGAGGTTCCTGTGCCCAAGGCCACATGGAAGGGAGCGGTCGTTGCCGAGGCGTCGGATTCGGCGGTCGAGCTCGTCGAAGGCAACGTGTATTTTCCGGCGGACGCCGTTCGGCACGAATACCTGAAGCCGAGCGAGACGCATACCGTCTGCGGCTGGAAAGGCACCGCCAGCTATTACGACGTCGTGGTCGATGGCACCGTCAACCACGATGCCGCGTGGTTCTATCCCGAGCCGAAGCAGGCCGCTGCCAATATCGCGGGCCACATCGCGTTCTGGAAGGGCGTCAGCGTCGAACGCTGAGGGGGACGGCGCTCGCCTTCGGCTCGGGCCTCGCCGTCCTACGGAACAGAGGGACACCAATGGTTTCCCTCCGTAACCTCCTTTCCTTCTGGAGTGGCGCTCGCCTGTCAGTGGCAACTCGCCGAAGGCGAGCGCCGTCCCCATCCAGGCAGGGCGGGCTATACTCGGGGTTTCACGCCTGTCCTATAAATCTCCGTTTTCCCCGACATGATCGAAATCAGCGAACGAATCGAAGTGCCCGCGCCGCCACCTGCCGTGTGGGATCTCCTGTCTCATCCGACCGCCGTCGTAGAGTGCGTTCCCGGTGCGACGATCGGCGAGCCCCAGGACGACGGCAGCTTCGACGGTACCCTGCTCGTCAAATTCGGCCCCGCGAAGGTGACGTTCCGGGCGCACATCCATCTCGAGCTCGACAACGCCGCCATGAAGGGCCGGGTCACCGCGCGCGGCAAGGACAATCAGGGCGGTACGCGATTCACTGCCGCGACATCGTTCGCAGTCACGGAAGCGCAGCAGAGCGGCTCCACGATACTCATCAACGGCGAGACCGAGCTTTCGGGCAAGCTCGCCGGCATTGTCGAATCCGGCGCGAAGATCGTCATCAAGAAAATGACTGCGGACTTTGCCGAGCGTCTCGCTGCGCGTGTTGCCGGTGCGAGCTGCGCAGCGGAGTCGGGCAACGTGCAGGGCGCCTGACCGGGCGAGCCGCTCGAGTCGATGGCGGCTCGAGCCCTAATCGTGGGCCTCGCGCACCGAACGCCGGAGGAGCGTCAATGCGAGTTCGGAGCTGGATTGCGTTCGCCGTTGCGGCTGGCTGTACCTGTGCCGTGCCGGCGCAAGCGCAGACCACACCGGGCGCCGATAAGTATCCGAGCAAGCCGATTCGATTCGTGGTCGGATTCGCGCCCGGCGGCGCGGCCGACATTCCAGCGCGTCTGATCGCCCAGAAGCTCTCCGAAACACTTGCGCAGACCGTAATCGTGGATAACCGGCCCGGTGCCGACGGCATTCTCGCGGCCGATCTGGTTTCGAAATCGCCACCCGACGGCTACACGGTCGCGTACGTGACGGCGGGCTTCGCAATGAACTCGATACTGCACGCGAAAACGCTGCCGTATCACCCGATCAACGATTTCACGCCACTTTCGCTCGTCGCCTCGGGACCGCTCACGCTCGTTGTGAATACTGCGCTGCCCGTCAGGAACCTGAAGGAGCTCGTCGCGCTCGCGAAAGCGCAGCCGGGCAAGCTCAACTACGCATCCGCAGGCAGCGGCGGTACGATGCATCTCGCCGGCGAGTTGCTGCGACAGGTCGCCCACGTCGACATCGTGCATGTGCCGTATAAGGGCGGGGGGCCTGCGCTCACCGACGTGCTCGCAGGACAAATCGAGTTCACGTTCGTCGGCGCGCCGGCAAGCATGCCGTATATCCGATCCGGCCGTCTGAAAGTGCTGGCAGTCTCCACCGCAAAGCGTTCGGCTTCGCTGCCCGATGTGCCGACGGTTGCCGAGCTCGGCTATCCCGACTACGAGGTGTCCACGTGGTATGGCGTGCTCGGGCCTGCACGCCTGCCTGCCGCCATTGGGAACCGCGTGAGTAGTGACCTCGCGAAAGTCCTGTCCGCCGCTGACGTGAAAGAGAAACTGCTCGGGCTCGGCATCGAGAGCGTCGGAAGTACGCCCGAACAGTTCATGGCGCTCCTGAAGAGCGAAATCGCGCGCTGGACGCCTGTGATTCAAAAGGCGGGTCTGAAGATCGAGTGACGGGAACGCGACCGAAAAGGTGAGGAGGGCGGGCATGAGGAGATGGGCAGGTGCGCTGTTTGCCGTGATGGTGGCCGGAAGTACGTTCGCCCAGCAGAACTATCCGAACCGGCCGCTGCGCATCGTCATTCCGTGGCCACCGGGACAGGCGACCGACCTCGCCGGGCGCGTGGTGGCGCTGAAACTGTCCGAGCTCCTCGGCCAGCAGGTGATCGCTGACAACCGGCCGGGGGCGGGTGGCATGATCGGCACCGACATCGCTGCCAAGGCCACGCCGGACGGTTACACCCTGCTCGCTGCATCGTCGGGGCCGGTGACGATCAATCCGCTCCTGCAGAAGGCGCCATACGACGCCGAGCACGACCTCGTTCCTGTCGCGAACGTCGGTCTCTCTCCTTACATTCTCGTCACCGGCATCAAGTTTCCGGCCACGAACGCACGCGAGTTCATCGACGTCGTCAAAGCGAGCCCGGGCAAGTACAGCTTCGCCTCATCCGGCACCGGCGCGACAGCGCATCTCGTCGCCGAGCTGTTCAATGGCAGGGCCGGGCTTCAGGTGACGCACGTACCGTACAAGGGCAGCGCCGCCGCGCTCGTCGACGTCATGACCGGAGAGGTTGCGTACGCGGTCGAGACGATGGCAGCAACGATGCCGCACGTCAAAGCAGGACGGCTCAAGGCGTTCGGCATCTCGATGGCGCGGCCGAGCGCACTCGCACCCGGTATCGAACCGCTCGCGAAAGTCGCGAACCTGCCCGGCTTCGACACGTCGGCGTGGATCGGAGTGATGGTGCCGCGGGGTACATCCAAAGCCATCGTCGACCGGCTCGCGCGTACGCTCGACACGGCGATGCAGGCTGCGGACATGCGCGAGCGCATCGCGACCGCGGGACTGGAGGTCGATTACCGGCCTCCCGGCGAATTCGCGCGCTATCTCAAGGAGCAGCAGGTGCGCTTCGCCGAGATCATCAAGAAGAACAACATCCGCATCGAGTGATGGCGATCGATGCAGGAACGCAGTCCGATCTCGTGCTCGTGCGCACCGAGGAGCGCGACGGCGGCCGCATCGGTTTCGTCACCGCGAACAATCCCGCGAAGCGCAACGCGATCGGCATGCCCGGGAAACGCGCGCTCGTCGCCGCGTTCGAGCAGCTGGCGCAGGATGAGCAACTGCGTGCGGTGATCGTGACCGGCGCGGGAGACAAGGCGTTCATCGCCGGCGCCGATCTCGCGGAAATGAAGGACCTCACGCCCGAGCAGGCGGAGGAAGAGCATACGCTTACGCATCTCGCATGCGATGCCATTCGTCGCTGCCCGGTGCCGGTGATCGCGCGCATCAACGGTTATTGTCTCGGGTTCGGCATGGAGCTCGCCGCATCGTGCGACATGCGCGCTGGCGCCGAGCATGCGCGCTTCGGCATGCCGGAGGTTCGCGTCGGACTGCCCTCCGGCATGGAAGCGGCGTTGCTGCCGGCGCTGGTGGGCTGGGGCCGCGCCGCGGAGCTCGTGCTGACGGGCGATATGTTCGACGCAAGCGAGGCGTATGCCTGGGGCTTTCTCCAGAAGCTCGTGCCTGCTGTCGAGCTGGACAGTGCGGTCGAGAAGTGGATCGATTCGATTCTCGCGAGCGGTGCGCGGGCCGTCCGCCTGCAGAAAGCGCTCATGCGCGATTGGGAGCGTCTGCCGCTGTCCGAGGCGATCCAGCAGGGTATCCGCGCCTGTGTCGAAGCCCGCCGCACGGACGAACCGAGCCGGTTGATGACGGCGTTTCTGAACCGCAGAAAGAAGTAGCGGCGTGCCGAAACGGTTTGATGCGTACGTGCTTCGGTCTGGCGTCGCGCTCGCGTGCGCGTTCGTGGCCCCGTCGGTCCCTGCGCAGACGTATCCGGTCAAATCCGTTCGCGTGATCGTGCCGACGGGTGCCGGCGGCGGGGCCGATGCTCAGGGGCGCCTGCTTTCCAAGGTTCTGAGCGAGCGAATGGGGCAGGCGTTCTTCGTCGATAACCGGCCGGGCGCATCGGGCATCATCGGCGCCGAGCTCGTCGCGAAAGCGCCGCCGGACGGGTACACGCTGCTCGTCACGTCGTCGCTGATCGCGGTCGCAGCGGCGGTCTACAAGAAGCTCCCGTTCGATCCGCTCAAAGATCTCACGGCCGTAAGCCAGGCCGCATCGGCGGCCCAGGTTCTCGTGATTCACCCCAGCGTACCCGCGAGGTCCGTGCGCGAGCTCGTCGCGCTCGCGAAGCAGCAGCCGGGACGCATCAATGCCGGATCGGCCGGCAGCGGCTCGGTCAACCACATCGCGATCGAAATGCTGCGGCAGGCATCAGGTATTCGCGTCACCCACGTGCCGTATAAGAGCGGCCTTGCGGCCGCGACCGCGCTGATCGGCGGCGAGGTTGATTTCATTTTCACGGGCATGGTGCAGGCACTGCCGATCATTCGAACGAAGCGTGCGCTGCCGATTGCAGTCACGTCGCTGAAGCCGGCCAGTGCGTTGCCCGACGTGCCGACCATGCACTCGCTGTATCCGGAGTTCGTGTCGGCGAACTGGTACGCGATGTTCGCGCCCGGCGGTACGCCGCAGGCGATCGTCGAACGGCTCGGTGCCGAAGTCGTGAACGCGATCAAGACGCCGGAGATTCGCGATTTCATGCGAACCGAAGGCGCCGATCCGGTCGGCAGCACACCGCAGGAATTCGCCGCTTATCTGCGCAGCGAGATCGAACGTTACGGTAAAGTCGTGAGGGCGGCCAACCTGCAGCAGGAATGACGCGAGCCGAGCAACCAGCGCTTACCCTTCGAGACAGCATTTTGTCTGCTTCCTCAGGGCGAACGCTTTATTGCGTAGGAAGGAACCGTTTGTGCTGAGGAGGCCGCCGGCCGTCTCGAAGCATCGAACAACCGGACAGTGATCACTTATGGATCTCGAGCTCAGAAACCGCAAAGCAATCATCTCCGGTGCGAATCGCGGCATCGGCCGCTCGATCGCGCTCGCGTATGCTGCCGAAGGCATCCATCTCGCACTGCTCGGCCGTAACGTGCCCGCCTGCACGGCCCTCGCGGATGAAATCACCGCGCAGTATCCCGATGTCGCGTGTTATCCGGTGTATGTCGATCTCGAACAGACGAAGACGATCGCGCCCGCGGTCGAAGAGTCCTTCCGGAAGCTCGGTGGCCTCGACATCCTCGTGAACTGCGCCGGCGGCGCTTACCGCGGCCGGCTCGCGGAGATTCCGGACGAAGCGTGGGAACGCTACTTCATGGTGAAGCCGCTCGGTCTCATCCGCATGACGCGCGAAGCCGTGCCGTATCTCAGGCAATCGGATCAGGCGCGCGTCATCAACATCTCGGGAACGCGCGGACGCGAGCCGGGCCCGCAGTCGGTCATGTCCGGGCCGATCAACTTCGGCACGCTCAGTGTGACCAAGGCGGTGGCGAACGAACTGGGCGAGTGGGGCATCACCGTCAACGCGATAGCGCCCGGCTCGACGCGCACACGGCGCTGGGACGAGCTGGTTGCGATCACCGCGCGCGAACACGGACTGCCGGAGAAAGAGGCGGAAGCGCGCCTGCTCGAGGAAGTGCCGCTCAGGATCGTGATCGAGCCGGAGGACATTTCGGACGTTGCGGTGTTTCTCGCGTCAGCGCGAGCGCGGGCGATCAGCGGCGTTTCGATAAACGTGGATGGGGGCAGAACACGTAGCATTTAGTGTGCTGTCCCGCAAAGTCGATGCACGAAGCTCGTCATTCCGGACGCGGCTGCAGAGGGCGCGATCCGGAATCCATGTTCAACATCAAAATGGATCCCGGCTTCGCGCCGGGATGACGATACGTCGCGAATCACCGAGACAATGCGATCGTTATCGGACGGCCGGCGTCTTCGGATAAAGCTTTTCCATCCACCCCGTCGATTCGTATCCGCGCCTTCAGATCCGCCTTCTGCTCCTCGCTGATCGGCGGTTCCGGCGGACGCACCGGGCCACCCGCCATTCCGATCAGGTCCATCCAGTACTTGATCTGCGGCAGCGGATGCGCGGCGGCTTTCTTGTCACGCAGCACGAGATAGATCGTCTGATAGACCTCGCGCAGCGGCTGCAGCTCGTAATACTTGCGCGACGCTTCGGCGCCGCGTCCGGCCCGCGCGAGCTCCCAGTATTCCTGGATCGGCTGGTAATGAGGACTCTGCAGGAGAAACACCGCCGTCGTGCCGAGCATGACCTGCTGCCCGAACTGCAGCGTCATCGTGAGCAGGTGCTGCTCGTTGGTAAGACTGACGACGATATCCTTGCCGCACATCTCCATGCAGCGCACCGTGTGCCCGACGTCGTTCACCGCGTCCTTCACCGCACACACGTTCGGTATCTTCGCGAGCCTCGCGATCGTTTCGGGCGTCATGCTGATGCCGGCGTGGTACGTGTTGTAGAGAAGGATCGCGATATCGACCTTCGACGCCACGTACTCGTAGTACTCGCAGACCATCTCCTGCGACTTCGCCCATTCGTAGGGCGCCCAGATCATCACGGCATCCGCACCTATGGCCTCGGCGTGCTGCGTGAGGTTGATCGTTTCGGCGACGCTGTGATCGGTCGTGTGCACGTATGCGGGCACGCGGCCTTTCACGGCATCGACATGGATTTCCATCGCGCGCTTACGTTCTTCAAGCGAGCACACCCACGGCTCTGAAAAACCGAAGCCGAGACCGCCGGCTTTGACCTGCAGCATGCGTTCGATGTTCTTACGCAGTCCTGCTTCGTCGAGCGCGAGATCGGGCGTGAACGCGATCATCGGGCTCGTCCACAGGCCGCGCATTTTCTCTCGGGCCCAGTCCTTCGCATCCTTCTTGTGAATCACGCTGCTACTCCAGTCGGAACGGTGAATCGATCATAGCCGGCGCGCCTGACCTCAGCGCAGCGGCGAAAAGCTCGCGGGCACGACCAGCGTATTCTGCATGGTCAGCGTGACCGCACTCGGCTCGCGCTTGAGGCGCCGGTCGATCGCCGACATCGGCCAGATGCCGAGCCGCGACACTTCCGCGCGGATGCGCTGGCGTTCGCCGGCATCGCGGTAGGCCCATATGTGCACCCAGTCGCTGACGTCACCACGATGCGCGTACCAGGCACCGACCAGCGGCGACCACTTCAATCGCTCGTCGATGAACTCGGTCCAGTTGCGGATCACCTCGGGGATCTTCGATGTGGCGTACGTATAGCTGCGGATTTCATAAACGGTGCCCAGCTCCCGCGGCTCGATCGGCGGCGAAAAAGGAGCGAGCGTGTATACGTGACTTTCCCGCCCCAGCACGAATTCGTCGATGTCCGGAGGCCACTGCGTGAGCTCGCTCTCCTGCTTCTGAACGCGCGCACGCTCAGCCTCGTCGGCATAGGGCCACACGAGGATCACGCGATTGAGCATCCCGATCTCGGTGTGCCAGAACGCACCGAGAGGCGACAAACGCGTGCGGGCCGGCAGCGCGGCTTCGAAGCGTGCCTCGACAGCGGCGGGCGATCGCGACGCGAGCTCGTAGATCTGCATTTCGACGATCATCGATTCACTCCTTTTTGTGCGAGCTGATCCCGATCGGCGACACGGCACGTCATTCGCGTATGCCGAGCTCGCGAATCAACTTGCCCCACTTCGCCTGGTCGGCTTTCAATATCGCCGTGAATTCCTGGGGTGTGCTCCCGACCGCCTCGATCCCGGCAGCGAGAAAACGCTCTTTGATGTCCTGCCGCTCGAGCACGCGAACGATCTCATGATTCAGAAGCTGGATCAGCTTCGGCGGCGTTTTCGCCGGCGCGAACATGCCGGACATCGAGGCCGCCTCGAACCCGGGCAGACCGGACGAAGCAATGGTCGGCACCTCGGGCGCGAGCGGCGAAGGCTTGCTGCTCGCGACACCCAGTATCCGCAACTTGCCGGCTTTCGTGAACGCGAGGCCGAGCGTGGCGGAGCCGAACATGATCTGCACTTCACCTGCCGCGAGGCCGTTCGCAGCGGCGCCGCTTCCCTTGTACGCCACGCGCACGATGTTCAGTCCGGCCGCGCGATTGAAGAGCTCGGCGGAAAGGTGTGTCGCTGCGCCCGAGCCCGCCGAGGCGTAATTGAGCTCGCCCGGTCGCGCCTTCGCGAGCGCGATCAGCTCCTTCACGGTCTTCGCGGGCAGCGACGGATGCGCGAACAGAAAGAACGGCGCGGTCGTCGCAAGCGAAATCGGGGCGAAGTCTTTCATCGGATCGAACGGCACCTTCTCCCGCAGGAACGGCAGAAGCCAGATGGTGCTCCCGTAGTAGAGAACCGTATACCCGTCGGGCGGCGCTTTGGCCAGAATTTCACCGGCGATCGCGCCGCTCGCGCTGCCGCGATTTTCGACGACGAAGGTTTGCCCGAGTTGCTCCGACAAGCCGCGCGCGATCATGCGCCCGGCGACTTCGTTTCCGCCGCCAGGTTCGGGCGCGACCATGCGGATCGGTTTCACTGGATAGACCTGAGCCGACACGTGGCCAGCCGCCATCGCGCACCAACACAGGATGAGCCGGCAGACGCGCTTCACGACCGCTACTCGGGTTGCAGGCACTTCATGAGCTCGCCGATGTCGCTGACGTGCTCCATGTCGAACGCGAGCTCCACGACGCGGCTTGTCTTCCGTTCGCCCAGCACCGGGGCTGCAATCAGCCTGAATTTCTGTTCGATGTCCGCATCCGTCGGCGTGAGATAGCGGCCTATTTCGCTGCGATCGACTTCGAGGCTGTATGTCCGCCCGTCGCGCAGCGCGACGGCGATCTTCGCGAGACTGCGTGCGGGATACTGCTGTTCGTATTCTTCGTTCGCGGTCACGCGCACTTTCGCAGCCGCTGCGCGGATCGCCGGGTCGTTCAGCATGTCGCCTCGATAACCGGGACCGAGCAGAAGCGCCGGGTTGCGCGTACACGAGCGCAACCGCGAGACAGTAGGGAAGGCTTCCGCGCGCTTCGAGCTCGTCGGACGGATGCGGTTTATCGAAGATCGCCGTACGGCGCGTGCAGTCGGCGTGAATCTCCTGCACGTCGTCGGCACGGATGTCGTGCTGCTCGACCAGGCTGAACATCGCTTCTACCGGCGCGGCGAGCGGTCCCGGCGCCGCGTAGTACTTGGTCACGATGCCGCTCAGCAATTCGAACTGCGTGAAGGAACCATCGGCAGCGATGCCGTCGGTCAGACGCTCGGGGTGCGCTTCTTCCGTGATGATGCGCAGCCACGCATCGATCGCACGCGTGCCGGTCGTGCCGCGGGCGGCCATGTCCGCTGCGAGCATGCCCGTTGCGCATGCATGTCCACCGAGCAGCCATTTGACCGTGCCGGGCTGATTGGCGCGTCCCGTTGCCGCGGGCGCAAGCGTGAGTGCAAGCGCGATCGCGTTCTCCATGTGCGATGCATCGACGCCGAGCAGATGCGCCGCGCTCACCGCGGGGCCGATAGCGCCGAACAAGCCGATCGTCGACCAGCCTTTGTAAAAGGCCGCCGGATGCACGGCCCGTCCGAAACGAATTTCGATCTCGTAACCGGACACCAGCGCCGGCAGTATCGCCCTGCCGCCAAGGCCGTCGCGTTCCGCTATCGCGAGAGTGGCCGAGACGATCTCGCAGCCGGGATGAACGGTGCCGCGTGGAGCTGCATCGGAAAGTTCGAGACCGAAGATATAAGCGGCATGCGCGAAGCCGGCGAGGTGCGCGGTTGTTTTTTCTGCCGTCGGCAGCAGGGTAGCCTGACCCTGTCCGCCCTGCGCTCGAACGTAAGCGCGGATGTCGCTCGAGATTCCGTCGTTGTAGCCGGCGACGAGGCACGCGAGCGTGTCGAGCAGCCGCTGCTTCGAGCGCTGAAGCGCTTCCCCCGACAGATGCTCGAAGCGCAGGTTCGCGGCAGCGCGGCCGAGGCGTTCGAGCGCATCGGATGAAGCGTTTGACACGGGAGTTCCTGTAGGCGGGGATTCGATGACTCACCGCATGGTAACAAATCCGCGGTGGCGCACGACACGTCGCCCATCAATCGCACCGGCGTCAGTCGGCTCTCATTCCGCTCACCTGCACGAGCGTTTTCCAGCGCGCGATCTCGTCCGCGATGTGACGCCTGAACGCGTCCGGAGTGCTGCCGACCGCCGTGCCTCCGTCTTCCGCAAGCCGCTGCGAGATGTCGGGTGCGGCGGCCGCTCTGACCAGCGCTTCGTTGAGCCTGCGCACGATCGTCGGCGGTGTGCCGCGCGGTGCAGCCCACCCGTTCCATGTGGTCACGTCGTAATCGGGAATGCCTGATTCCGACACGGTGGCAACATCAGGCATCGAAGTGGTTCGCTCGAGGCTCGTCACCGCAATCGCACGGAGGCGACCTGCCTTCACGTGCGGAACCGCGCTCAGAACGTTTACGAAAGTCGCATGCGCCTGGCCCGCGAGCACGTCGATGAGCGCCGGATTCGCACCTTTGTAGGTGATGATCGTCATGTTGCTTTTCGTCGCATACGACAGCCACACGGCGCCGAGATGGATCGCGGTGCGGCCCGACGCGGCCATCACGAACTCCTTGGGCTTCGCCTTCGCGTACGCGATCAGCTCGGGAAGATTCTTCGGCGGCAACGACGGCGCGACCACGATGACGAAAGGCGCTTTCGTCAGAAGCGAAATCGGCGCGAGGTCTTTGAGCGGATCGATGGCGGGGCGGTCGAGGGCCGGTGCGATGGTGAGACCGGGTGCGACGACGAGCAGCGTGTAGCCGTCCGCATTCGCGGAGGTGGTCGCCTGATACGCGACCAGGCCACCCGCGCCCGCGCGGTTGTCGATCACGAACTGACGCCCGAGCTCGGCGCCGAGCTTCTGCGCGAACCAGCGCGCCTGAATGTCCACCGCGCCGCCGGGCGCAAGACCGACGAGCACGCGCACGGGCTTCACCGGATACGAGGAGCTTGCGTCTGCTGCGATAGCGCTCATCGATGCTGCCAACAAGAATCCTGCAGCGAGCGCCCTATAATGCTTCATCATGAACGGATAGTACATCGCGCCGCAATGCGCATAAGCGCTGTAGTCGCGCCCGAGATACAACGTAGCGCCGCAAGGCGCCTAAGCGCTGTAGTTGCGCCCGAAGGCAACGCAGCCAGCGGCTGCAACGCCGCAGGAGCGGAGTAAGGTTCTTATGAAAATCGCGGTTCTGGACGATTACTCGAACGCCTTCCGAAGCATGCCGAGCTTCGAACGTCTGAAGGGCCATGAGGTCGTGGTCTATCACGACACCGTCAAAGACACGGCGCGGCTTGCCGAGCGCCTGCATGATGTGGACGCTGTCGTGCTCACGCAGGAGCGCTCTTCCTTCCGTCGGTCACTGATCGAAAAGCTGCCGAAGCTGAAACTCGTCGCGCAGACGGGCAGTCACCGCGGCCATTTCGACATCGACGCGTGTACGGAGCACGGCATCGCCATCGCGTCCCTGAGTGGCGGCGGAATGAGCTATTCGACGGCGGAACTGACGTGGGGTCTCATTCTCGCGGCGCTCAGACACATCCCGTTCGAATCAGAACAACTGAAGCGCGGCGCCTGGCAATCGACCATCGGCACCAGCCTGCGCGGCAAGACGCTCGGCATTTACGCCCTCGGCAAGATCGGCACGACCGTGGCCGAGGTGGGCAGAACGTTCGGGATGAAGGTCATGTGCTCGGGGCGCGAAGCGTCGCAGGCGAAAGCACGCGAAGCGGGATACGAGGTGCCGGAAAGCCGCGAAGCGTTCTTCGCGCAGGCCGACGTCCTGAGCCTTCACATCTACTTCAACGCCGAGACCCGCGGTATCGTCAAAGCGGCGGATCTTGCGTGCATGAAAGCGACGGCGCTCCTCGTCAACACGAGCCGCGCCGGTTTGATCGAAGCGGGCGCGCTCGTGAATGCGCTGAAGCAGGGCAGACCGGGATATGCAGCGGTCGACGTCTACGAAGATGAGCCCGTGACGGGCGCGACGCACCCGCTCCTTTCACTCCCGAACGTGCTCTGTACGCCGCATCTCGGTTATGCCGCCGACTCGCAGTTCCGCCGTTTCTATGACGTAGCGGTCGACCACATCCTCGCATTCGCATCGGGCCGGCCGAGCAACATCATCAACCCGAAGGCGCTTACGCATCCGCGTCATACGAAGATGTGAGGTGCCGTTACACGATGTCGCTCGAATCGTCGTCGAAGCCCGAAGCCAGCGAATCGCCGCCCGAGTCTTCGTCCGTGTCGTAGCTGTTCAGCAGTTCAGGCTCGCTCGACGCCACCTGGTCGTCGGTAAGCGCATCCCGTTGAGGCGTGACGTCGTTCCAGGCGGTGTGCGCGTCGTTGCGATGCATGAGCCCCTGAATGCCCTGAAACAGGAACGAGCCCGCCACCACACCGGCCGCGGTGCTCGCGATATTGCCGAACAGACCGGAGCCCCAGGAACCACGCTGCGCGGGCGCTGCCGCCGCGGCCTGCATGGGCTGCATGGGCGCAGGCGGGGGAACAGGTGCGCCACGCGTGCCGGGAATAGGGGCGGACGAGGTACCGGGGATCGGTGCCGACCCACTGCCGGCGCTGCGTCCCCACGCGTAGTTGTCATTGAGGAAGCTCGTACCGCGTGCACCCGATTGGGCATTTTCGAGCTCGGTCCGGGCCTTCTGCGCTTCCGCCTGTGCCGCCGCGAGAAGCTGCTCCAGCTGAATCGCGCGCTGAACGAGCAGATAGGCCGCGTCCGGCTGGCGAGCAACGGCTTCCCTGATCATCCCTTCGGCCTCGAGATCCTTCGGGCCGGCCTGCGCGCCCTTGAGCTGTTCGAGAAAGCGGGCCAGTAATTCTTTTTCCTGTGAAGTCATTTCGATCTCCTCTCGAGCGACGCTACCTGTGACCGCGGGCGCGCCGCATCGTTCACTCGTCCGAGGCGCGGCTTCAGGCAGGCTGTGGCCGCCACTGTCCGCCCTCGACCAGCGCGTAAAACTTCTCCGTCAGGCTGTTCAGCAACTCCGGTTCCTCGAGGTTGACGAGGTGCCCGGTCGCCGGCGCGATCGTCAAGGACGCCGCGGGGCAGGTGCGCTTGATGAAAAGGCTGGCATCGACGGCGGCCGTGTCTTCATCGCCGACCACGAGATGCGTGGGAACCGTAAGCGCCGCGAACTCGCGGCCGAGTTTCGTGAGCGGCGGCCGCCGCGCCTGCACGCCGCGCTGGATGTTCGCACAGCCCTGCGCCGAATGTTCCAGGAATCGTTTGCCGAAGTCCTCCCACGCGCGCGGGTTCTTGCGCTTGAGGCGGAGCCGGTTGGGTGCCTTGCGGATGCGTTCGAGCACGGCGGCGAGCCCGTCACGCTCGTAGCGCTGCGCGTTCGTTTCCGCCGTGCGCTTCTGCTCGTCACGGCTGCTGAAGCTGGATCCGCTTCCGGCACCAATGGCGGTAAGCGTGATCGCCTGACGCGGATGCGTGAGACCGAAGTGGAGCGTCGATTGCGAGCCCATCGAGCAGCCCATGATATGTGCGCGGCGCACGCCGAGATGGCGCATGACGGCCACGATGTCCTCGACCGCGAGGCCGGGCGAGTAGCTCGAGACGCGCGTGGGCACGTCGGACGGAGGATAACCCCGCGCATTGAATGCGATGCAACGGTAACGCCGGCTGAAGTGCTGAAGCTGCGGTTCCCAGCTTCGCAGGTCACCGGAAAATTCATGAACGAACACGATCGGTGTGCCCGTTCCCGCTTCTTCGTAGTACAGGCGCACACCGTCCGGCGCCGTTGCGTAAGCCACCGTTTGATCCTCCCTGATCATGCCGCGCTCTTCGGCCGTGGTGTTCGAGCGGCAGCCATTCTACGCAACCGAGCGAAGATGGTAACGTAGCGCCGCGAGGCGCCTAAGCGCTGTATTTGCGCCCGCAGATTACATATAGCGCCGAAAGGCGCCTAAGCGCCTTAGTTGCGCCCGCAGGCAACGCAGCCCAAGCTGCAGCGCCGGAGGAGCGGTGTGGGTCTTTCCGCTGCAGCGCCGGAGGAGCGGAGTAGGTTTTAGTGTAACGTTTCGTCTCGCGACGGTATTTCATGCCACCCCGTCGCGTCCGGACGAGGAGGCCTCTTTTGATTACCCTGTTGAGCGCTATTGCTGCGGTGTCGGTTGCATTGCTCACCGGCGGACCTGTCGCGCGTGCCGCGACTCCGGAGTGGAAGCCTGACCGCAACGTCGAATTCAACGTTCAATCGGGCGCGGGCAGCGGCTCCGACGTGCTTGCGCGCACCCTGCAAAGCATCTGGCAGGCGCGGGGGCTCGTGCGCCCCAGCGTGACCGTGGTGAACAAATCGCCTCCGATCGCGATGGCTCACGTCAACCAGCAGTCGGCCAACGGCCAGTACCTGCTGATGGCTTCGACGACGTTTCTGACGAATCACATCACCGGTGTGAGCCCGCTCAGGTTCAGCGACTTCACGCCGATCGCCGTCCTCGGCGACGAACCGCTCATTTTTTCCGTGCGTGCGGATTCCACTCTGAAGTCGGGCAGGGATCTCGTCGAACTGCTCCGAAAGCAACCGAAAGCCCTCAGCTTCGGCCTCGCGGCTGCGCTCGGCAATCACAATCACTGCGCGGTCGCGATGGTGATGAAGGAAGCCGGCGGTGACGTCCGCGACCTGAAAGTTGTCGTGTTCGATTCTGCCTCGAAAGGCATGATCGCATTGCTTGGAGGGCACGTCGATGTCTACATAACGAGCATCGACTCGGCGGTGCCGCATATCCTCGCCGGCAGGGCGCGCGCGCTCGCCGTCTCATCCGAGAAACGTATCCGCGACGAAATGGGCACCGTGCCCACGTGGCGCGAGCAGGGATTCAACATCGTTGCGAGCGATGTTCGCATCGTCGCCGCGCCGCCGAAGCTCAGCGATGCTCAGATCGCGTACTGGGACGATGTCTTCGGCAAGACGGTGCAGTCGGACGAATGGAAGAAATTCAACAGCGCGGGTTACTCAGTGCCGTACTATCTGCCCAGTCGCGAGGCGGCTCGGCTTCTCGAAACGCGCTATGAGTTGTATCGCGGCATTCTTACGGAACTGGGGTTGGCTAAGAGTCTCTAAGGACAATGAAAACACTTGCACATGATCTGAGCGAATACGCGTCGGGACTCGAGTCGCGCGATTTACCGGAGGACGTCGTCAGGCAGACGAAACGCCTCATCATCGACACGATCGGCTGCGCACTCGGCGGTTACACGAGCGAGCCGAGCAAGATCGCGCGTGATCTTGCGTCTTCGTTCGGTGCCGGGCGTGAGCGTGCGACCTTGATCGGAAACGGGCAGGCAGCGAGTCCCGACATGGCTGCGTTCGTGAACGGCGTGATGATCCGTTACCTCGACTACAACGATGGTTACACGAGCACGGTATCGGGCCACCCGAGCGATAACATCGCGGCTGTGCTCGCTGCTGCCGAAGCCGCCGGCGCGGACGGTGCGCGCGTGATCGCCGCGACGGTGCTCGCGTACGAGATGTACTGCCGCTTCTCGGATGCAGCGGATATTCACCCGTTCGATCATTCCACGCTCGATTGCATCGCGAGCAGCCTCGCGTCGGCGTATCTCTTCGGCCTGCCGCCGGAACGCGCGGCTGACGCGGTGAACCTCGCTATCACGCCCCATATCGCGCTCCATCAACCACGGATCGACGTACTGTCGCACTGGAAGGCATGTGCTGCTGCGAACGCGTGCCGCAACGCGGTGTTCGCAACGATGCTCGCGGCGCGCGGGCTGACCGGTCCGCGGCTGGCGTTGGACGGCGAAGAGGGTTTCATCAAGGCTGTCACGACGGGTGATTTCAAACTGGCCCCGTTCGGCGGCGACGGACGTCCATTCAAGATCATGGAATGCAGCATCAAGCGTTTCCCGCTGGGCCAGTACTCGCAGACGGTGATTCAGGCGGTGCTGGACGTGCGGGCGAAACTGCCGGACGTGCGCGACATCGCCGAGGTGCACATCCGCACGATGAAGAAGGCGATCACGATCATGGCCGGCGATCCCAAGAAGTGGCGCCCGACAACGCGGGAGACGGCCGATCACAGCATGGTATACACGACCGGCGTCGCGCTCATGTATGGAACGGTGCACCAGCGGCACTTCGGAGACGAGTATCTGCATGACGAGGAACTGCTCGATCTCGTGAGCCGCGTCAAAGTGAGCGTGTGGGAAGAAGCGAACCGGCGCGCGCCCGAAGCGATGCTGTGTGAAGTCGAAGTCGTCACGAAATCCGGCAAGCGCTACAGCGCCGAAGTCGCTTATCACAAGGGTCACTACAAGAATCCGATGTCGGAGTCCGACGTGGAAGCGAAGTTCCGGTCGCTTACTGAGGATGTGCTCTCCCCGCGCCAGGTCGACCGCCTGCTCGACAGGCTCTGGCACCTCGAAGAGCAGAAGGACATCGGCGACGTTCTGCGGCTCACGACAATCTAGCGCCTGATTTCCGATCTTCACCGGAATGACGTCATCGCCCGCGTGCGGCCGGGATGTACGCGCAAATCGAATTGCACTCGAAACGAGGTGAAACACCCATGGCTCGACTCAACGACAAGATCGCGTTGATCACCGGCGCAGGCGGGATGAAAGGCATCGGCCGCGCGTGTGCGCTCAAGCTGGCAGCGCTGGGCGCCGATATCGCGATCTCTGATTTCAAACGTGCGCCGCAGGACCTGCCGCCGCAGGAAGTCAAGGCGCAATGGAACAGTATCGACAGCGTGGCTGCGGAGGTAGAAGCGCTCGGCCGCCGCTGTTACAAGGTGTGGTGCGATCTGACCGACAGCGCGCAGATACAGAAGATGGTGCGCGATGTCGCCGATCACTATGGGCGCATCGACATCCTCGTGAACAACGCACGTGCGATCATCGGGCGCGATCGTGCGCCGGTGACCGAACTGAGCGAAGAAGTCTGGCAGCGCTTCCTTGCGATCAACACGACGGCGCCGTTTCTCGTCACCAAGTATGTCGCTCCGGTGATGATCGAAAAAGGCCGGGGCGGCCGAATCATCAACATGGGTTCCGATGCATCGAAGCGTGCACGCGCAAATACCGCCGCATACACGACATCGAAATTCGCCGTGATCGGGTTGACACAGGCATCGGCGATGGATCTTGCCCCGCATCGCATTACGGTGAACGCCGTCTGCCCCGGATCGGTCAACACCGACCGCATGAATTATTGGGAGGAAGCGCAGGCGAAGGCAGCCGGCATGTCGCTGGAGGCGTTCCGCGCGAAGATCGTGGCCGATGCAGGAAAACTCGTGCCCCTCGGCCGCATTGCCGAACCGGACGATGTCGCTAACCTGGTCGCGTTTCTTGCGTCCGACGAATCCGCCTTCATCACCGGCCAGGCTTACAACGTGAACGGCGGCACACTGTTCCACTGACCACGCCCGCTCATGGCCGCGCCGACGCGGTTCGAACCACTATTCAGCCGCAATGTGCGTGCTCCTCGTGATGTGAGGCCGCGCGCCGACGCGGGCATGCATTGGGCATGTGGCTTGCGGGATTCGATGTGAGTGGCGGGCACGTCCGTCGTCACCCGGCGACGAACGGTTGCTCGCTGTCTTCACACACAGAGAGGAAACATGAGGAAGCTCACATTGCAGGCAATGGCCCTGGGCATCGCCCTGGGAATTACAGGTGCATATGCGCAGTCCACTCAGGGCGGCTCGGGTCCGGCGGGCAAGCCGTCGAGCGGCGCGGTCGGCAGCGGTCAGGCGGCCGACAAGGGCGGCACCGGCGCCAGCGCGCCGATGGTAGGAAGCGGCAGTTCCACCAGCACTACTTCCGCGACCGGCAGCACTACGAGTGACACCGGGACGGGCACCACGACCAGCAGCACCAAGAGCTCGAAATCCAAGACCACGGAAGGCCCGACCGGAAAAACGGGCGCACCGGCGAGCGGTTCCGTAGGCAGCGGCGACCCGGCACCTCGGAGCGAGGCCGGACCGAGCTCGGGCATGGGTGGCGGCACCGGTTCGCGCGAAGGAATGAACACGAAGTAACGGCGAATAGCTGCGGGGAACGGGGCCAGCTCGAGCAGAGCCGGCCCTTTTTATTCTGTGCTGCCGCGGAGGAAGGAGTCCGTGGCAGGCGCGTGCGCTGCGAGACTCAGTCGGACGTCACGGGTGCGCCTCGCAGCGGAAGCGGCTGCTCGCCCAGCAGATGGTGTTCGAAATTAACGACAGAAAAGGGCCACTCGGCCTCGTGACTGCAACGCTCGCGATGGCATGCGGGCAGCACGCGGTCACGACCTCCGCCGCGTTGCGTCCAGCGAGATCGGCTGGCGCTGTCATCGGACACACTTCGAAACACCCGCCGCAGCGCGTGCAGCGATCGAGCACGTCTTCTGCGCGTTCGTGCAACGCATCGACAAAAGAGTTGACGCTCATCGTTGAACTTCCCTCGCTCCGTTCACCTACACCGACGACGTGCCACGCTCGCGCGCGAGCGCGTATGCGTCGTCCACGAGTCGCATGGCGCGATAACACGCATCGATGCTGACCGCCGGAGGCTTGCCGTTGCGCCAGCGCTCGAGTGCGTCGCGTAATGCGAGCGCCGACAGCGGTTCACCGGTTTCTGCCGGAAGTTCGCGTTGCGCGCTGCGGGTTACGCAGCGTAGCGCACCGTCCCGCAACGTCAGGAGCGCGTCACGACCGGCGAGCTTCCATTCGGCGTCTCCGCCTGTGCCGGGAAACGTATTGCCGACTTCGATGGTGCCGAGTACGCCGCTCGCGCTGCGCAGCAGCACGCTCGCGTAATCCTCGACGCGCTCGCCAAGCGCCCGCGCGCTCGTCTGCACACCCGTGACCTGCGCGTCCTCGCCGGTCAGGAACAGGAAGGCATCGATCCCATGCAGCCCCACATTGCGCAGGCAACCGCCGCCAGCGAGCGCCGGATCGAGCATCCACGGTGCACCCCACGCGACGTAACGTGCGGAGGTCGGACGATTCGAGCGGAAGTAGAAATGAGACACCGGGCCGAAGCTGCCCTCGGCCAGCATCGAGCGCGCGTGCGACACGAAAGGCTGCAGCCGCTGAAACAGCGGGACGGCCGCAAAGGCGCGCTTCGCCGCCGCTTTCTCGGCGACGGCCTTCACTTCCGAGGCATCGATCCCGGCCGGCTTCTCCACCAGGAACGGATAGCCCGCATCGAGCAGGTCGTGTGCGACCGCGGCCATGTCGCAGTGACGGCCGAGGACGATGACGAAGTCCGGCCGGATTTTCTCGAGCATCTCGTGATGGTCGGCGAACGTCGGCGGGTTGCCGAGCTCCGCGGCACGTTGCGTCGCGAGCGTGCTGTCGCGATCCTGGATGGCGACGAGGCGAGCCTCGGGCATGCGAACGAGCGCCTTCAGATAGGCGGCGTCGAACAGTGAGTGCCAGTGGCCGACGCCAATGGCGGCGACGCGGATGGGGCTGCTCATACGCGGGATGTTAGCTCAGTTGGTGAGGGCAGCGCCGTTCACCCTTCGAGACAGCCTCTTGTCGGCTTCCTCAGGGCGAACGGGCGCAACCCGGTGAGAACGCAGGCAAACCGTTCGTGCTGAGGAGGCCGACGGCCGTCTCGAAGCACGAACAACCCGAAAAACGCGAGGGCCCGACTGCATGCTAACCTTTGCAGGTTCCGACGAGCGAGGTCTGACGATGAAAATAGACGACGGTTCCTGGAGCCTCGGTGCTGACGAGGCAACGCGCGCCCAGCAGCGGCCCGAAGCATTCGGGACGCGCGGCATGGTGTGTTCGGCACATCCGGTAGCGGCTTTCATCGGGCTCGGCATCATTCAGCGCGGCGGCAACGCCTTCGATGCGGCCATCGCCGTCGCGGCAGCGGAAGGCGTGCTGCTGCCGATGAAATGCGGTCTGGGCGGCGATGCGTTCGTGGTGCTGCACGACGCTCGCAAGCGTGAGACCGTGGCGTTCAACGGCAGCGGTGTGGCGGCGGCGGGTGCGACCGCCGACTACTATCGCAGCCGGGGACACAAAACGATGCCGCTCGACGGTGTGCACGCGGTCAGCGTGCCGGGCGGCGTTGCCGTGTACGAGGCGCTGTGGCGTCGTCATGGCACGATGGACTGGCAGGAGTTGTGGGAACCCGCGATCCGGCTCGCCGAAGACGGCGTCGCGATCACGAAATACATCAGCGCACGCATTGCCGATCGCGCGGAAACGCTGGCGAGCTTCGAGCACTCGGCAGCGATGTATCTGCCGAACGGACGCGTGCCCGTGGCCGGTGAACGCTGGTCCGCGCCCAATCTCGCGCGCACGCTGAAGGTCATCGCAAAAAGCGGCGCGGACGCGTTGTATCGCGGCGAGATCGCCGAGAAGCTCGTGGCGTTTCTCCGGCAGGAAGGGCAGACCTTCACCGCCGACGATTTCGCGCAGCAGCAGGCCGTCATGTATACGCCGCTCGCGACCGACTATCGCGGGCTCACGGTTTACGAGACGGCGCCGCCGTCGCAGGGATTCGTGCTGCTCGAGCAGTTGAACATCCTCGAAGGCTTCGAGCTCGGGAAGCTCGCGCCGACGAGCGCCGAGCGGATGCACCTTCTGATCGAGGCGAAGAAGCTCGCATTCGCCGACCGCAATCGGTACGCGGGCGATCCGGCGTTCGTCAAATGGCCGCTGGAGGCACTCATTTCGAAACAGCACGCCGCGAAGCGTCGCGCCGAGATCGATCCGCGACAGGCGCGTTCACCGGCGGGGGCGCTCGTCGCGGAGCACAGCGGCGATACGAGCTACTTCGCTGTCGCCGACGGAAACGGCAACGCGATCTCGTTCATTCACAGCCTATCGAACGCGTTCGGGTCCTGTGTTGTCGCGGGCGAGACCGGCATTACGCTCAACAATCGCGCCGGCCGCGGCTTCAGCCTCGACCCCGACCATCCGAACTGCATCGCGCCCGGGCGGCGTACGATGCACACGCTGAACGCTTACATGATCCATCGCGACGGTCAGCCGTGGCTCGTCGGCGGCACGCCCGGTGGAGATCAGCAGACGCAGTGGAACGCGCAGATGATTACCAACGTGATCGATCACGGCATGGGCCCGCAGGACGCGATCGACGCGCCGCGCTTCCACAGCTTCCCGGGAACCGATCCCGCGAGTCTGGGTAAACCGCCGATCGTCAAGACTGAAGAACGCGTACCTCAGGCGTCGCGCGAAGCGCTGGCGAAAATGGGACACACGGTGCAGACCGTCGGGCCATGGGGCGGTGGAGGCGCCGTGCAGCTCATCCAGATCGATCGCGAGCGCGGCGTGCTGAGAGGCGCGACGGACCCGCGGCCGGGAGGGCTCGCGCTCGGTTTCTAGGGGAGCGGCACCAGTGGCACGAAATCGTATTCGCCGATGCCCTGAAGGATCAGAAACGTCGCCGAGGTATTACCCGCATTCGTGACGAGATGCGGGCGCCGCGGAGCCAGCGTAAAGGTTTCGCCGGGTCCGAGCACCACGTCTTCCTTCGGCTCGCGCATGAACACTCGAATACGGCCCGCGAGCACGTAAAACGTATCCTGCACGTTGGTATGGTAATGCCAGGGCACCTTCTGGGTGGGCGAGATCTGAAGCTCATTGATGCGGAAGCCGGGACGTTCGGCATGACGTGCCCTGCGCTCGACTTCATACAGATGCGTTGTGTCCTTGACCGGTTCCATGTCCCCTCCATGCGATCTGTGCGTTATTCTGACACTTCGCGCGCCCGATGCTGACAGTCCATTACAGCAACGACCTCGACTCGCTTGCGGAAGCGCTCGCAACGGTCACCCGCACGCCGCTTTCATCCGCGTTCTCCCCCGAAATCGTCGTCGTCCAGAGCCGTGGCGTGGCGCGCTGGCTGTCGCTGCGGCTCGCGGATCACGGCGGCGTCTGTGCCAATGTCCGTTTTCCATTTCCGAACGGATACGCGTGGGAGCTCTGCAAGACGCTGCCCGGCAACGTCCCGGACGTTTCGCCGTTCGAGCCGAGCATTCTCACCTGGCGCATCCTGGGTCTCCTCCCGGGTCTGGAAGCGAAAGCGCCGTTCACGCCGGTACGTTCCTATGTCGTGAACGATCCATACCGGCGCTATGAACTGGCGGTGCGTCTTGCCGGGCTTTTCGATCAATACCTGCTCTATCGTCCCGACTGGATTGCGGAGTGGGAAAAGGGCCGCGACGATCACTGGCAGGCCATTCTGTGGCGGGACCTCGCGCGACAGACCGATACGCCCCATCGTGCGCAACTTCATGCGGCGCTGCTGGAGCGGTGGAGGGACACGAGCGCGGATCCGCTGTCCGGTCTGCCCGAGCGAATCTCGATCTTCGGTGCGCCATCGCTGCCGCCGAGCCTGCTGCAACTATACGAGGCACTCGCGCGGCACACGGACGTCCATCTCTTTATCCAGAATCCCTGCCGCGAATACTGGGGAGACATCCGCGCGGCGGGCGATATTGCGCGCAAGGCGCTCGAAGACGAGAAAGGGGCCGCCCTGCTCGACACAGGCAACAGTCTGCTCGCGTCGCTCGGCAAGCAGGGCCGGGACTTCTTCGATCTCGTCACGGAGATCGAAAGCGCCGTCACCGATGAACGGTTTGCCGATCCCAGTGCGGCAACGCTGCTCGGCGCGATTCAGTCCGACGTGCTGAATCTGCGCGATCGGACACCGCCCAGTGTCGTTGCAGGCAGCGACAGCTCGATTCAGATCCATGCCTGCCACAGCGCGATGCGCGAAGTCGAGGTGCTGCACGATCAGTTGCTCGCGCTCTTCTCCGCGCACGGCGACCTGGAGCCTTCGGACATCGTCGTGATGGCACCGGACATCGAAAAGTACGCGCCGTATGTGGATGCCGTATTCGGCACGACCGATCCGCCCATTCCGTTCAACGTGTCCGATCGCAGCGCACAGCACGAGAGCGCGCTTGCAGCGACGTTCATGGCGCTGCTCGATCTTGCCGGAAGCCGCTACGATGCGAACCGGGTGCTCGGCATACTCGAAGAAGCGGCTGTCCGATGGCGCTTCGGGCTGGCTGAAGCCGACCTCGATACCGTGACGCGCTGGGTGCGCGACGCGCAGATTCGGTGGGGCATCGACGCAGACCATCGTGTGCGGCTGGGTCTGCCCGGCACGCGCGAGCACACGTGGCGCTTCGGCCTGGAACGGCTGCTGCTCGGTTACGCGCTGCCCGCCCAGCGTGCCCGGCTGTTCGAAAACATTCTTCCCTACGACGAGATAGAAGGCAGTCTCGGCGAGACGCTCGGCTGCTTTCAGAGCTTTGCCGAAGCCGCCATCGCACTCGATGCGCAGCTCGCGCAGCCGCGGTCGATTGCACAGTGGGCGGAGCTTCTCCACGATCTTCTCGACCGGTTCTTCGCTCCTCCCGCCGATCGGGAATACGAGTTGGAAGCGGTCCGTTCCGCCGTGTCTGCGTTGCAGGCAGATGCGCGTACCGCGCGCTTCGGCGCATCCGTGCCGCTCGTGGTCGTCAAGTCAGCGCTGCGGGAACGGCTCGAAGTGCCCGGGCGGGCTTTCCTTTCGGGCGGTGTGACGTTCTGCGCCATGGTCCCGATGCGCAGCCTTCCGTTCGAAGTGGTCTGCATGATCGGCATGAACGACGGCGCATTTCCGCGCGTGCAGCGCGCGTTCGGCTTCGATCGAATGGCCGACGAGTTCCGCAAGGGTGACCGCTCCCGGCGCGACGACGACCGCTATCTTTTCCTCGAGTCACTCCTGTGCGCCCGCCGCTGCTTCTACGTGAGCTACACCGGGCGCAACATCCGTGACGACAGCGTGATTCCGCCGTCCGTACTCGTGAGCGAGCTTCTCGATTACATCGGCGAGCATTTCCGCGACGAGGACGACACCGGGCTGCGCGATCGAATCGTGACGGCGCATCCGCTGCAGGCATTTTCGCCGCGGTACTTCCAGGGCAGCAACCGGCTGTTCAGCTACTCCGATGATCTGCGCAAGGCTGCGGTGCTCGCAGGGAAGGGCAGTCGCCAGCCTGAGCCGTTCATCACCGATGCGCTGCCCGCGCCCGACGAAGAGCTGCAGTCGATCCAGCTCGACTCGCTGATCGGATTTTTCCGCAACCCGGCGAAACATTTCCTGCGGAATCGGCTGAACATCCGGCTCGACACGGCCGAAGAGGAAATCGAAGCACGCGAGCCGTTCGAGTTGGATTCTCTGGCGCTCTATGGGCTGAAACAGCGTCTCCTGGAAGCGGGTCTCGAGGGGGCGTCCGGCGACATGGTCGCGCTCGAGCGCGCGGCCGGTGTCCTTCCGCATGGCCGCATGGGTGAGATCCTGTTCGAGCAGGAACGCGATCGCGGTGAGCAGTTTGCGAAAAAAGTGGCCACCTCCTTGCCTGCTCGGATACTCGATCCGATTCCGGTCGACATCAAAGTGTCCGGGATGCGGCTTACGGGCGTGCTGACAAATCTGAGTGCTGGCGGGCTGCTGACCTACCGTTGCGCGAAGGTCACTGCAAACGATCGCGTGTCCTCGTGGATACGTCACCTCGTGCTGAACATCGTCAAGCCCGAAGACGCCGCGCTCACGACGCGCTACATCGGTGAGGACTGCACCCTCACGTTCGGGCCTTTCGATCGCGCACAGGCTACGCTGAATACATTGGTGGAGCTCTATCTCGACGGACTCGGGCGGCCTTTGCATTTCTTCCCGCGGACTGCCTGCGCGTATGCCGAAGTCGGAGAGATCAACGACAAGGTTCTCAGCATCTGGGCCTCGCGTAACGACGACGCGACGGGTGAACGTGAAGATCCGTATTACCGGCTCGCCTTCCGCGGCATCGATCCGCTCGATCACGAGTTCGAGCGCTGCGCACGCATCGTGTTCGGACCGATGCAGGAAGTGTTGAATCAGGAGAAGCTCGGATGAGGGGTTCGCGGATGTCGCCGCTTGAAATCGAACGCGTGCCGCTCAGCGGCACGACGCTCATCGAAGCGAACGCCGGGACCGGCAAGACGTGGACGATCACCGCGCTTTTCGTGCGCCTGCTCGTCGAAGCCGACTTGAGCGTGGACCGCATTCTCGTCGTGACCTTCACCGAAGCTGCGACCGCGGAGCTGCGCGACCGCATCCGAACGCGCCTCGCCGAGACGCGCGCGGCGATCGAGCGTGGCAATGCGCAGGGTGATTCCCTGCTCGCGGCATTGCTCGAGCGGCTGCCAGATCCCGCCAAGGCGGTCCTGCAGCTCGAAAGCGCGCTCCGCAATTTCGACCAGGCGCCGATCCATACGATCCACGCTTTCTGCCAGCGCGTGCTCGCAGACCGGGCGTTCGAAAGCGCGATGCCCTTCAAAACCGAGCTGCTTCCGGATCAGAGCGAGCTGCTGCGGGAGATCGTGGACGACTTCTGGCGCAGGCAGTTGCACGATGCAAGTCCGCTGTTCGCCAGATTCGTGGCGGCGGCGAAACTGAAGCGAATGCCGTTTGGCCCCGATTCCTTGCGCGATGTCATCACGTCTCAGGTCGGCAAGCCTTATCTGGAGCTGCGTGGGCCTGCGGCGCACGCCGACGCGTCTGCGCTCGAGCGCGCATATACGAGTGCTTACGCCGAAGCGCGTCGAATCTGGTTGAAGGAGCGCAGTTGCGTGGCGAAACAGCTCACGGACAATCCCGCGCTGAACGGCAATGCGTATCGCCGCACGTCCGTCCCGCGGTGGCTCGACGGGATGGAAGTGTGTCTTGGCGCGGAGAAGCCTTCCCTCGTTCTCTTCGACCGATTCGACAAGTTCACGCCAGCCGGTCTTCGGGCCGGGACAAGGGCCGGTCACCGGGCGCCGAAACACGCGTTCTACGACGCATGCGCGAGGCTGCGGGAGACGCACACCCCGTTGGAGGCCGCTTACGTGGCACGCCTTGCGCACTTGAAGATGGCGCTGCTCGAATTCGCCAATGCCGAGCTCGCGTCGCGCAAACAGGCGCGGCAGCTCCAGTCGTACGACGATCTGCTGCTCGAGCTGCACAAGGCTCTGCATGACAGCCGCGCCCCGGAGCTCGTTTCCGCCCTGCGCGAGCGCTATCGTGCAGCGCTGATCGACGAGTTCCAGGATACCGATCCGGTGCAGTACGGGATTTTCGAGCGCATCTATCAGCGGTCCGGGTTGCCGGTCTTTTTCGTCGGCGATCCCAAGCAGTCGATCTACAGTTTCCGCGGTGCTGATGTCTTCTCGTATCTTGCCGCCCGCCGCGCTGCGGGCGCGGCGTACACGCTCGAAATGAACTGGCGTTCATTGCCACGGCTCGTCGAAGCAGTGAATCTCATGTTCGAACGTGTGGATGCGCCATTCGTCTTACCGGACATCTCGTACCAGCCGTCACGACCGGCACCCGGAGAACGTGGCAGACTGCTTATCGATGGCGAGAAAGGATCGCCGCTCGAGATCTGGTTCGCTTCGAACCGGGATGGTGAACCCATCGGAAAGATAGACGCGCGAGAGCTTGCAGCCGAAGCGACTGCAGCCGAAATCGCGAGGCTGATGAGTCTCGGTGCCAAGGGCCGCGCACGCATCGTGGCGCCGCCGGGGGAGATCCCGAAAGATCGAAACCTGCGCGGCGGCGACATTGCCGTGCTCGTTCGCACCCATGCGCAGGCAGCGCAGGTGCGCGAAGCGCTGACAGAACGTGGTGTCGCAAGCGTGCAGCGCGGTGCGGAAAACGTGTTCGCGAGCGATGAAGCGGAAGAGCTCGAACGCGTGCTGCTGGCGATCTCCGAACCATCGCGTGAACCGCTCCTGAGCGGCGCCCTCGCCACGGAGATCATCGGGTATTCGGCGGACCAGCTATCTGCAGTCCAGGCCGACGAGTCGCAATGGGAAGGTCTGGTCGAAACGTTCCGCGATGCCCAGCGCGAGTGGCACGACGGTGGATTTATCCGCATGCTGCGCTCGCTGTTCCAGCACTTCAACGTGGTCTGCCGGCTGCTCGAAAATGCCGACGGCGAGCGGCGCGTGACGAATCTTCTTCACCTCACCGAGCTTCTGCACTGCGAGGCCGGCGCGCGCGGCATGAGCGGACTCATCGCGTGGCTCGCGGCGAAGAGGCGCGTGCGGGGCGTTGGCAACGAGGAGGAGTTGCTGCGCCTCGAAAGCGACGAGAATCTGGTGAAGATCCTGACCATTCACGTTGCGAAGGGTCTCGAGTTCCCGCTCGTCTTCTGTCCGTTCATGTGGGACGGGCACTTGTGGGCGGAGGACGCGGACGTGATTCGCTTTCACGATCCGCGCGCGAGGCTCAAGCCCGTGCTCGATTTCGGCTCGGCCGACTTTGATGCGGCGCGCGAGCAGGCGAGCCGGGAAGAACGCGCCGAAAATCTGCGGCTGCTTTACGTCGCGCTCACGCGCGCGAAGTATCGCTGCTGGATGATATGGGGTCACATCGCCGGGGCCGCGACGTCCGCGCCGGCGTGGTTGCTGCATAAAGGTCAGCCGACGCTCGACCCGCAGACAATGCGCGCCGACCTCGCCGAGCTCGAGAAATCGGCAGGCGGACGGATCCGCGTGACACCGCTCGGTACACCTGCAGTTGTCGTCTTCAAGCCCGCTGCCGAGCGACGAAAGGTGCTGGCAGCGCGAAGGTTCGGGGGCGTCATCCGGGATTCACGCCGGGTGACGAGCTTCACGGGACTCACGCATGGCCGTCCGATCGAAACACCCGATTACGACGCGGGCGATCGCCCCCAGGAGCCTGATGTTCCCATCGGCGGGCGCGACATTTTCGCGTTTCCACGCGGCGCGCATGCGGGCAAATGCCTGCACGCGATCTTCGAACACGTCGATTTCGCGAATGCAAAACGCGACAGTCTCGACAGGTACAGTACGGCGCGACCTCGACCTGCACGGTTTCGACACGGAGTGGGTGCGCGCGGTTTCGGACATGATTGAGGCCGTGCTCGCGACACCACTGGACGAATCGGGCATGCGGCTCGATCAGGTGACGCGGTCGCACAGGTTGGACGAGCTCGAGTTCTACTATCCGGTGAACGAACTCGCGGACCGTCACGTGCGTGAGATTCTGCTCGAATGCGGCTTTCCCGATGAAATCCGCGAACGCATCGGCGATCTGACGTTTTCAACGACGCACGGCTACATGCGCGGGTTCATCGATCTCGTGTTCGAGCACGGCGGACGCTTCTATCTGGCCGACTACAAGTCGAACTGGCTCGGCGCGACGGTGAGCGCGTATCAGCAGCCGCAGCTCACGCGAGCGATGGCGCGAGAAGCTTACTATCTGCAGTATCTCGTCTACTGCGTTGCACTCCACCGCTACCTCGGTGGGCGCGTGCGCGGCTATCGCTATGATGCGCACTTCGGGGGCGTGCGTTATCTGTTTGTCCGCGGCATGCGGCCGGACCTGGGTGCAACGTGCGGCGTGTATGCAGACCGGCCGTCTGAAGGTCTCGTTCACGCCCTGGATGAGTACTTGAGCAGCGGGATGCGTTTGCCGGCGCGTCCGGGCAAGCCGGTGCAAGGCAGACTGGATCTCTGATGATTCCGGACGTCGAATTCAGCGCGCTCGATCTGCACTTCGCGCAGTTCATGACGCGACTCGCCGGGCGCGACGAGGACGCTATAACGCTTGCGGCCGCGCTCGCGAGCCGCGCGACCGCAAACGGCGACGTGTGCGTGGATCTGCGGGAGTATGCGGCGGAATCCATGCGGTCTGAGAAGGCCGCAGGCCCTCTCGGAGCGCGAACGACACAGATTCCCGGCCCTCCCCTGGGCGCCTGGCTGCGGTCGCTTCGTGCCTCACCGGTGATCGGCCGTCCCGGCGAGTTCCGTCCCCTCGTCCTGGACGAAAAAGGTCGCCTGTATCTGTACCGCTACTGGGATTACGAACGCCGACTGGCCGAGGACCTCATCGAGCGTGCTGTCGATGCCGACGACGTAGACGAGAACCTCTTGCGGCGAGGACTTGACCGGTTCTTTCCTCTCGAAAGCGATCACGAACAGAAACTCGCCGCCGCAATGGCCGTGCTGCGCCGCTTATGCGTGATATCGGGCGGACCGGGCACGGGCAAGACGACGACGGTGGTGAAGATCCTCGCGCTCATCGCCGAGCAGGCACGCGGCCGCCGGCTCGCTATCGGACTGGCGGCGCCCACCGGCAAAGCGGCGGCGCGGGTGCAGGACGCAATTCGACGTGCCGTCGATGCGTTGCAGCTCGACGCCTGCGTGATGGAGAGCATTCCGCCGGAGGCGTTCACATTGCACCGGCTGCTCGGCGCGCGCCCCGACTCGATTTATTACCGTCACGGTCGCAACAATCGGCTGGCGCTCGACGTTCTGGTCGTGGACGAGGCGTCGATGGCCGATCTCGCACTCGCCGCAAAACTCGTCGAGGCATTGCGCGCAGACAGCCGGCTCATCCTGATCGGCGACAAGGATCAGCTCGCATCGGTCGAAGCCGGTGCCGTTCTCGGCGACATCTGTGCGGAACCGGGTGTGTCTTCCTCATTCGCAAAGCGCGTCGCGTCGCTTACCGGCATCCCGGCGAAGCGCATTCCGCAAACGAAGACGCCACGGCCGCTTTCGGATTCGATTGCCATCCTCACGCGCAGCTACCGTTTCGGTCCCGAAAGCGGCATCGGTGCGCTCGCACGGCTGGTCAACGCAGGCGACGGCAGCGCAGCGCTCCGGCTCATGCAGGCAGGCGAAAGCGCGGACGTGGCATGGCGTGGAACCGGCGGCGGCGACTTCGGTTCAGCCCTCACCGCGGCGCTGGACGAACGTCTTATCGACTATTTCGATGCGGTGCGCAGAGGCAGCGATGTGACCGAAATCTTCGACCGCTTCAACGCGTTCCGCGTGCTGTGTGCGCACCGCGCCGGCCGCACGGGCGTGCTTACAGTGAATCGCCGCATCGAGGATGCGCTGGAGGCGAAGCATGGCATCGCTACGGGCCAGACCTGGTATGCAGGCCGGCCGGTCATGATTACACGCAACGACTACAACGTGAGACTGTTCAACGGCGACGTGGGTATCGCGCTCGCCGATCCGGAGGACGGCGGACGGCTGAAGATCTGTTTCCACGCGGGCGCAGGCGGGCCTGCTGCGGCCCAGCGCGTCCTGCGCAAATTCGCTCCGGCGCGCCTGCCCGATCACGAAACGGTGTATGCGATGACGATACACAAGAGTCAGGGCTCGGAATTCGGCGACGTGCTGATCGTCCTGCCGAGTGAGCCTTCGCCGATCGTCACGCGCGAGCTCGTGTATACCGGCATCACCCGGGCGATGAAGCGCGTGGAGATCTGGGGCACCGAAACGACGTTTTGTGATGCCGTGGAGCGGCCGCTGGTAAGGGGGTCGGGGCTTCGAGAGAAATTGTGGAACCACCCCGTGCTGGCGAGCGGGGGCCGCGGAGCGGCGGGCACGCTGAAGCCTGGAAGAGGGGACCCGCTCGCGGGGATCTGACGGCGTAAGCGTGCGAGAGACCCGCGGTTCTAACACGCGCGCCTCAGCCCGCTTCCGGGTCGCCACGACCGCTCCGCTACTCCCGCGCACGCGCGGCAGGCACTGCTCCGCCGTCCGCGGGCCCCCGCGAACGAAACATACAGACGCAGGTTAGCACTCCCGTCCGAGCGTACCGAGGGTCACGGTGATGGTGCGTGGCCGTGCAACGCCACGCCGCCTCGGGCTCCAGGTACACCTTCTGCACGTCAAAGTGCTTCCACTGGAACGGAAGCGCCATGCAAGGTTCACAAAGCACCGGACAGGATTTCGCTCATCTGAAGGAGCTCATCGAGAACATCGAGATCGCAATGCTGACCACGACCGATACCGACGGAACGCTGCGCAGCCGGCCACTGCAGACCGTGGGCGTCGAAGACGACGGCACGCTGTGGTTCTTCACGTCTCAGAGCTCGCCCAAAGTGGCGGAAGCGCAGTCGGACGCGGGCCGTGTCAACGTGAGCTACGCACATCCCGGCAAGCAGGATTACGTTTCGGTGTCAGGTCGGGCGTCGATCGTGCGCGATCGTGAACGCATGCGCCGCATGTACACGAAATGGGTCGAGCTGTTCTTCCCGAAGGGTCTCGACGACCCTGAGCTTGCCCTGATGCGCGTCGATATCGAGAAGGCGGAATACTGGGATTCGCCTGCCTCCGCCATCGGGCGCATGTATGCGCTCGCCAAGGGACTTGCGACCGGTGATCGCGACGCAGTGGGCGAGAATCGGAAAGTCAATACGTGAGGCAAAGACTGCTCCCCCCGGCTGCGCCCCGGGAGAGGTTTAGCGGTACACGCCCGGCACGCACGAACCATGCCGCGCGACCTGACGGCGTGACTCAGGGCGCAGGCAACTCGGCGATGGCCGACATCAGCTCGGCGGCGGAGACGGGTTTCACGAGGTGCCTGGCGATGCCCGCGCCGGCGCTGCGCTGGCGGTCATGTTCGAGCCCATATCCGGTAAGCGCGATCATGCGCGGCGCGGCGGCGCCGTAGAGCTCCCGCACGCGCACGGCGAGCTCGTATCCGTTCATCACCGGCAACCCGATATCGAGCACCATGACGCTGGGACCGACGCGATCGGTGAGCGAGATCGCTTCGAACGCGTCGTTCGCGATCGACACATCATGTCCGGCCGCGCGCAGGATGTCTGCGATCAGCTCTGCGGCATCGCGATTGTCATCCACCACGAGCACGCGCTCGCGCCGCAGGGTCGGCAAGGGGGCGCGCGTGGTCACGGCATCGGCGCTCTGGGCGGGCTCCCTCATCAGCAGCGGCAGGCAGACACGGAATTCACTGCCGCGTGCCGGTCCTTCGCTTGCCGCCGACACGCTTCCGCCGTGCAGGGTGGTGAGCGATTTCACGAGCGCAAGCCCGATCCCGAGCCCGCCGCCGGCGCGATCGAGTGTCGTGCGGCCCTGCTGGAACAGATCGAACACACGGGGCAGCAACTCGGACGTGATGCCGGCGCCGTTGTCTTTCACACTCACGCACACGTTCGACCCGTCGCGCCACGCGCGCACCTGGATGAGCCCGCCCGGCTCGGTGTACTTGGCCGCATTCGTGAGCAGGTTCGCGACCACCTGTGCCATGCGGGTCGGATCGGCGTATACGAGGAGCCCCTCGGCCGGGATCTCGAGCTCCAGGTAATGCCTGCGCTGCTCGAGCAGCGGGCTCGCGGTTTCGACGGCCTTCGCCACGATCTCGCTGATTTCGACGCGCTCGGCTTTGAGCTCGACCTTCCCGCGCGCGACGCGCGAGATGTCCAGAAGGTCGTCGACCAGGCGGATCAGATGGCCCACCTGGCGCTCGATGATTTCGCTCTCGCGCGTAAGGCGATTGCCCGACCGCAGCTTGAGGAGGTTGAGCGCGGTCACGATCGGCGCGAGTGGATTGCGCAGTTCGTGTCCGAGCATCGCGAGGAACTCGTCTTTCGCTCGGCTTGCCAGCTCCCGTTCACGCATGAGACGCGCGGTGTAAAGGCCCGTCGCGGCCAGGCTTGCCGCTGCCCTCAGGAACGCCGACTGGCTGGTCGTCGGAAAATCCGGATTCGGAGAACCGCCGTATAGCACGCCACTTCCCGCCTGAAAGTCCATCTCGACCCGCACCACGTAGAGGGCTCCCGCAGGCGAATTCTCAACATAGCCTCGGCGCGGATTGCGGGCGCGGCGGCACGCGTCGAGGAACGGCTGCCATGCCGGATCGTCGGGCGCAGTCGACACGCCCTCGGCTCGAAAGACGACGTCGCGCTGCTCGCGACCGAGCACGTTCGAGCTCGCGTAGACCACGCGAAGCGGCAGCACCGCTTCGAGCGCCTCGCACAGCATCGTCAGGACCTTGCCGGGCTCGCGACCGGTCCACAGCGCCGGCAGTGCAAGCAGACCCATCAGGTCCCGGATGCAAGTTTCGAGCTCCGACACCGATGCACTCGTGTGCCTCGCCTCGATCGACGGAAGGGAGCTCACTGCGGGGACACGCGCGTCAATGCGACCCTGCCGTACGCGCCGATAGCGACGCCCGCTGCGTCGCACGCACGCGAAGCTGCGGCAGGAGTATGTCGGGCGGCGTGTAGAACGGGTTCTCGTGCACCACGCCGTTCAGCAGCGTGAGCGGGTGCGAGCGCAGGATGTCCATCATTATCGTACCGGAGACCTGTGCGATGTCGTAGACGCAGATCGCCGGCTGGCGACTGCGCGCGAGCACCTCGTTCACACGGGCTTCGTATTCGATCAACTGTTCGCTACCGGGCGTGCCTGACAATGCCCACCCCATGTTGCCCATGATCCGAAGCCGGGGAAAGCCGTCCGCGCGCCCCTGATCACAGGCGGCTTCGACCATCGCGAGCATGCGGTCCTGATCGAACGCGCCGCCGTACAGATACGCCTCGTCCCACGGAAGCACCTGGAGCTGGGTGCGGGAGAGGCACGCTGCCGTGTCGATGCCGTGCGCAATCAGACGACTCAGATGGTCCTGAACGAGAGCTGGATCGACAATATGGATGGCCTTCTCGCCGCCATCGAGGCCGTCCTTGAAGAACGGGCACAGGACGTCGTATTCCTCGTCGCGTGAATTGAAGAACGCGCAGACGTGGTAGTAGGGATCGAGGCGTGTGCCTGAGAGGGAGGGTTCTATCATTGCCGTCCGGTGCTGAGTGGTCGTTTCGTCACGATGGATCGCTGCGGCCGCGGCGTTTCGAGCTCGAGCGCTCCGGCTACCGGCATAGAGGCAGGGTTCGTTCCTGCCAGTCGAGGGAAAAAGAGAGATCCCGGCGACGAGGACGAAAAGCTCGTCCTCGTGTTCGAAGCACCGGGTTCGAAGGTTATGCCTTGGTCGCCTGGGCGAGCCGCTCGGCGTTGTCCTTCGTGTCGAACATGTTGATTGCCGTCTTGCCTTCAGCGGCCTTCGTCATGCGTTCGCGAATCTCCGCCGCCATCTTGTTGTTGCGCTGGACTGCCGGCCGGGCCTCCATCGCTTCGAACCAGCGCATGAAAGCCGGGTAGCCCGCCTTGTCGATGCCCCGATCCTTGTGGCCCTTGGTCCACGGATAGATTGCCATGTCCGCGATGCTGTATTCGTCGCAGCCGACCCACGCGCTTTCGCGCAGGCGGTTGTCGAGCACGCGGTAAAGGCGTACGGATTCGTTGTTGTAGCGATCGATCGCGTACTGAATCTTGTCCTTCGCGTAGTTGTTGAAGTGATTGGCCTGGCCGAACATCGGACCGACGTGGCCCATCTGGAAAAACAGCCACTGCAGCGCGTCGTAGCGCTTGCGGGCGTCCGTCGCGAGGAACTTGCCGGTTTTGTCCGCGAGGTACACGAGGATCGCGCCGGACTCCATCATGGTGTAGGGCCCCCCGCCGGGACCGTCGGTGTCCACGATCGCGGGGATCTTGTTGTTGGGGCTGAGCTTCAGGTACTCGGGCTTGAACTGCTCGCCCAGGCGGATGTTCACGTCGAAGTGTTTCCACGCGAGTCCGGTCTCCTCCAGCATGATCATGACTTTCTGACCGTTGGGCGTGGGGGAAGAGTGCAGTTCGATCATCGGAATCTCCTGTAGTGGGGGTGCGCGATCGTGCGGGTGCGCCTGCGACGAGCGGTCCGTGCAGCTGCCCGTCCGGGGGCTCAATAGTAGCGCAGCCGCGTGGCCTGACGCGGTGGATCTAAGAGTCCCTACTCGCCCTTGATACCTATTTCATGAATGAGTTTGCCCCATTTCGCATATTCCGACTTCATGTACTTGCCGAACGCCTCGGGCGTCCCCGGCGCGGATTCCAGACCCTGCTTCAGCAGTGCTTCCTTGATCTCCGGCGTGAGCAGGGCACGGCCGAATTCCTTGTTGAGACGGTCCACCACGGGCCGGGGCGTATGCGCCGTCACCGCGATGCCGTACCAATTGTCGCACTCGTATCCGGGCAGACCCGATTCCGCCATCGTCGGCAGGTCGGGGAGCATGAGCGAGCGCCGGGCGGTCGTGACCGCCAGACCTTTCACCCGTCCGGCCTTTACCTGAGGAATCGCGGTCGAGGGGGAGGCGAAAACGAGCTGCACCTCGTTCGCGAGCAATGCCGTCATCGCCGGCGCGCCGCCTTTGTACGCAACGTGGACCATCTTGATCTTCGCCATGTTCGACAGAAGCTCCGCCGCCAGGTGGCCCGCATTGCCGGCGCCGCTCGAACCGTAGGTCAGGCCGCCGGGCTTGGACCGTGCCAGCGCGATGAGCTCCTTCACCGAGCTCACCGGTATCGATGAATGGACCACCAGCACGTTGCTGCCGGAGACCGCAAACGTCACCGGGTCGAGGTCGCGTGTCGGATCGTAGCCGAGCCCTTTGTAGAGATGCGGGTTGACGGCGAGGTTGCCGATCGAACCCAGGAGCACCGTGTAACCGTCGGGTGCCGCTTTCGCCGTCAGCTCGGCCGCGACGCTGCCCGCTGCGCCACCTCGATTGTCGATGATGAGTTGCTGGCCCAGCGCGCTCGCCACGGTGGGGCTCGTTAACCGGGCGACGACATCCAGGCCGCCGCCCGCGCCGTTTGCCACGATCAACCGGATCGGTCTCGTGGGCCAGGTCGTAGCCTGCGCGTGGATGGCGGTCGAGCTCATGACCAGAATCGTCGCCAGCGCGACGCGGGCACCCGTTCCGGGTGCCGATTGCTGCTCGTTCATACGCTCCTTCCTGGTGATCGTTCGGAAGTGTCCAATGTTCACTCGACAGACCGGACACGTCGCGCGAGCGTAATGCAAAACCGGCCCGAGCGTGAACCATGGCTCCCATTCACGTAAGCTCTCGCCTGCCAGCGCGTTCGACTACCATCGCGACAAGCGGACGAGAACCAGGAGAAAGCGGATCATGATCGAAAGCGAAACCGAAAGTTATACCGGCCCTGAACGCCGCACGCGCGACCGCTCTCTCGGCTTTCAGCTACCGCAGGCGTCGCCAGGAAGCCGTGGAGAACGACCGGCGCAAGGATCTCAAGGGGTTCGACATCGCCGCGTATGCTCGAGATGCACCTGGACGCGTGTAAGACCCGGCGTGCGATGCTGAACCTGCTCGAACGCTGGCTGGCCGAGGCGCGCAACGCCGCACCCGAAGCGCAGGATACCGACTACATCACGGCCATCGAACGATCGATCGAGGTCATGAAAAGCGCGCCGGACGTCGAGAGCGCGATCTGCATACTGCAAAGGCACGACGTCGATGCCTGACCGCGCGTCGCGCGGCTGGCGTGTGTCGCACTGTTGTCACGGCCTGTGCGATCGCATCAGCTGCAACGCTCGCGATAGCGCAGGCTACGCCGGGCCGTCCGATTCGCATCGTCGTACCCTTCCCGCCTGGCGCAAGCCCGAACGATGTCACCGCGCGCATTCTCGGTCCGAAGCTCGCGGAGCAGATGCACGAGCAGGTCGTGATCGACAACCGGCCCGGGGCCGCGGGAACGATCGGCACCGATATCGTCGCGAAGTCGACTCCGGACGGTCATACGCTGCTCATCAACAGCACGACGCTTACGATCGTGCCGAACGCGTACAAGAGCCTGCCGTTCGATCCTGTACCGGGATCTCGCTCCGATCAGCCTCGTCGCTGCTGCCCCGCAGCTCATCATGGTCAACATGACCGTGCCGGTAGTCAACCTGAAGGAGCTGATCGCGTACGTGAAGGCACACCCCGGTCAGCTCAAGTTCAGCTCCGGTGGCAACGGGACGGTCCCGCATCTGGCCGGCGAGCTGCTGAACCACATGGCCGGTCTGCAGATGGTGCACATTCCGTACAAAGGAGGCGCGCCCGCGGGCGCCGCAATGCTCGGCGGTGAAGTGCAGATGTACATCGACACGGCGACGGGTTCGCTCGGTTACATCAAGGCAGGCAAAGTCAGGGTGCTCGGTGTGGCCGCGAAGCGGCGCACCGCTCTTCTGCCTGACGTTCCGACGGTGGCAGAGGCAGGATTGGCCGGATACGAAGTGGTCGTCTGGTACGGCTTCTTTGCGCCCGCGAAAACGTCCAAAGCGCTCGTGCAGACGCTCTATCGGCAATTCAAGACCGCGCTCGAGCAGCCCGACGTGCAAACGCGGTTCGCAGCGATCGGCACCGATACGATCGGGTCGACGCCCGAGGAATTCACGCGCGTGTTCCACGACGACCTGAGGCGCTGGGGGAAGTTCATTCAGGAGGCCGGCCTCCAGCTGGAGTAGGGCGGCTCCATGCTTTCGTTGAAGCCATCAGGAGCGATGGAAACTCTGCAAAACAGGTTCGCTGAAGCGGCGGCGATGTCCATGAAGCTGCCGGGCGTCGTGCTCGCGCTGCTCGTGGGCGTGATCCTGCTTCTTCTCTTCATCATCTGGTCGATCACGCGTCACCGCGCGCCGACGCTGCGTATCGAGGCGCAGGGCAGTCTGCCGGAGCTGATCCGGTCGCTGTCCGGACTCTCGCTGGGCACGCCCATCGCGGGCAATCATGTGCAGATCTTCGAGAACGGCGCCTTCTTCGACGTGTTGCTGGAGGAAGTGGCGACTGCGCAGCATTCGGTTCATTTCGAAACATTTCTATGGAAAGATGGCGAGCTCAGCCGCCGCGTGACGGAGGTCCTGTGTGGACGCGCTCACGCGGGCGTGACCGTGCGCGTGCTCGTGGATGCGGCCGGCGCGAGCAAGATGGGAAAGCAGACAGAGCAGCGCCTGCGCGGGGCCGGCTGCAAGGTGACGCGCTTCCATCCGCGCACGTTTCCGAACATCGGCGTCGTCAACCAGCGCGACCATCGCAAGATCGTGGTGGTCGATGGCCGCACGGCGTTCGTCGCCGGACATTGCATCGTCGATTGCTGGCTCGGCCATGGCCAGGACCGCAATCACTGGCGCGACGTCGGGGTGCGTTTGCGCGGACCGGCGGTGCATGCGCTTCAGTCGGTGTTCAGCGAAAACTGGGTGGAGGAAACGGGCGAGCTTTTCGCGGGCGACGAGGTGTTTCCGCCGCTCGAGCAGCACGGCGACGTATTGGTTCACGTCGCGCACGCGAAGCCGCAGCATTCGGCCCCGGCAGTGAAGATCCTGCATCACGCGATCATATGCTGCGCGCAGAAGCGGCTGTGGATCCAGAATCCCTACTTCATTCCGGAACCGGAGGCCATCGAAGCTTATGGGCGCGCGGTGGAACGTGGCGTGGATGTGCGGGTGATGGTCCCGTCGGCGGACGTATCCGACATGCCGATGGTGCAGCACGCAGCGCATCGCAATTTCGAAAAACTGCTCGCCTGCGGTGTGCGCATTTTCGAGAACTCGAAGACGCTCCTGCACCAGAAGGTGATGACGGTCGATCGTGCCTGGTGCGCGGTAGGTTCCACCAACTTCGACGACCGCGCGTTCGAAATCAACGACGAGGTGACCGTCGGCATGCTCGACCCGAAGCTCGCGCGCGAGCTCGAGCTCATCTTCGAGCGCGATCTCGAAGACTGCGTGGAGGTGCGGCTGGAGAAGTGGTCCCGGCGCAGCGCGTTTCACAAGCTGAAGGACCACTTTTTTTATCTCTTCAACGAGCAGCTTTGAAGACCAGTGCCTCGGGACCGGCGACTGGTGACCGGCAACGTGTCTATTCCGTTTCTGAACGATCCCCTCGCCCCGTAGCCGGGGAGAGGAGAGGGTGAGGAGAATCAATCCATGGCGCAAACGAAAACCGAAGTCCGCGACGACATGCAGATCGAATGGGATGCCGCGATCGCAGCCGACGATGGCCTCATCCTTCGCGCCGACGTCTTCCGCCCGCTGGGCGACGGCAAGTACCCGGTCATTCTGAGCTACGGCCCGTACGCGAAGGGCCTCGAATTCAAGGAGGGCTACAAGCACAACTGGGCCCGCCTCATCAAAGCCGCGCCCGAGGTGCTCGACGGCTCCAGCAACAAGTATCAGAACTGGGAGCTCGTCGATCCCGAGAAATGGGTGCCCGACGGCTATGCCATCGTGCGTGTGGATTCGCGCGGGGCCGGCCGCTCTCCGGGGTTCCTCGACTGCTGGTCTGCACGCGAAGCGAAAGACCTCTATGACTGCGTCGAATGGGCGGGCACGCAGCCGTGGAGCAACGGCAAAGTGGCCATCAACGGGATCTGGTACTACGCGATGAACCAGTGGAATGCCGGTGCGCTGCGCCCGCCGCATCTCGCTGCGCTGTGCATCTGGGAAGGCGCGTCCGATTACTACCGCGACCTGTGCCGTCACGGCGGCATCCTGTGCGATTTCATCGGTGACTGGTACGAGCGGCAGGTGCTGAGCGTGCAGCACGGCGTCGGCGATCGGGGTGCCCGGAGTGCCGTGACGGGCGAAACCATTGCCGGTCCCGAAACGCTCGCACCGGAAGCGCTCGCGAAGAATCGGGCGGATCTGGGCGGCGAGGCACTGCGCAGGTCTCTCGTCGACGACTACTATCGGGCGCGCACCGCCGAGTTCGAAAAAATCGAGGCGCCGCTCCTCTCAGCGGCTAACTGGGGCGGTATGGGCCTGCATCCGCGCGGCAACTTCGAGGGTTATCTGCGTGCGGGCTCGAAGCAGAAGTGGCTCGAGGTGCATGGCGACACGCACTTCACGCATTTCTACAGCCGTTACGGCGAAGCGATCCAGAAGCGGTTCTTCGGTCATTTCCTCAAAGGCGAGAACACCGGCTGGGACAAGCAGCCGAAAGTCGCGCTCAATATCCGCCGCCCCGGAGAGAAGTTCGAGCTGCGCGCGGAAAACGAATGGCCGCTCGCGCGCACGCGATGGACGAAATACTATCTGCAGCCCGAGCAACGCGCGCTTGCTACTGATGACCCGTTCGCCCTGAGTAAGCAGGGTGAACAGCAGGACGTCACCCTCCCATACGAGACGAGAAGCGATGGTGTGACGTTCATGACGCCCCCGATGACGAAGGAAATGGAAATTACAGGCCCGGTGGCTGTGAAGCTCTGGGTTTCCTCCGACACGACGGACGCCGATCTTTTCGTCGCGCTGCGCCTTTACGATCCGCAAGGCAGGGAAGTGACCTTCATCGGCTCGAACGATCCGCGCACACCGATCGGACTCGGATGGCTGCGCGCGTCGCATCGCAAGCTCGATATCCGGGAGAGCCGGCCGTACAGGCCCGTACACACGCATGACGAGCCGTGGCCGCTCACGCCCGGCGAGCCGGTGGAGTTGGACATCGAGATCTGGCCGACATCGATCGTCGCGCCGCCCGGCTATCGGCTCGCGTTGACGGTGCGCGGCAAGGATTACGAATACGACGGCACCGATGCGGGCGTTGCGAACGCGCCTTATCCTATGAAAGGCGTAGGGCCGTTCACACACACGAATACGAAGGATCGGCCGCCGGAGATCTTCGACGGAAGAAACACGCTGCATTTCGGGAAGGGAAAAGAACCTTACGTCCTCCTGCCGGTGATTCCGGGATGAACATGACGAGAGACGCGCTTTCAGCAGAAGAAACGAAGGCAACTGCGGCCGCCTTCGTGCGGTTCATGACAGGACTGGCGCGGCTTTTCATGCTGGCGGCCGGACTCTCCGCCAGCCTCACCGAAGCCCAGACCTATCCTTCGAAGCCGATCCGCATGATCGTGCCGGTTGCGCCGGGGGGCAGCACCGACATCGTGGGGAGGCTTCTCGCACCGCATCTCACCGAGCAGATGGGCGCGACCGTCGTGGTGGACAATCGTGCCGGCGGCGGCGCGGTCATCGGCAGTGACCTCGTGGCGAAGTCGCCGGGGGACGGCTACACGCTGCTCGCGATCGCAGTGGAGTTCACGATCAACCCGAGCCTGAAGAAGCTGCCCTACGATTCCATCAGGGATTTCACGTGCGTCTCTCAGCTCACCTCCGGCCAGTACTTTCTTTCGACGCACCCGACCATTCCGGTGAAGGACGCGAAGGCGTTCATTGCGCTCGCGAGATCCCGTCCCGGCGAGGTTACATTTGCATCGTCCGGCCCGGGTAGCGCGAATCATCTCGCGGGCGTGTTGTTCCAGCAGATGACGAACACGAAGCTCGTGCACGTGCCGTACAAGAGCGCAGGTCTGGCGGGTGTCGCGTTGATGAGCGGCGAGGTGGCGTTCATGTTCAGCAACGTGGCATCGGTCATCGAACAGGTGCGCCAGGGCAAGGTCCGCGCCATCGCAACCACGGGTTCGAAGCGTACGCCCGTCGCGCCCGAAGTGCCGACGCTCAATGAGTCGGCGGTGCCCGGCTACATCGTGACCGGTTTTCATCTGCTGCTCGTGCCGAGTGCGACGCCGTCCGACATCGTGGCGAAGCTCAACGCCGAGACGCTGAAGACACTCGGGCTTCCTCAGGTGAAGGAGCGACTGGCCACGCTTGGCCTTGAACCTGCCGGTGGTTCATCGGCCGCATGCGCGAAACATATTCAGACCGACATCGCGCGGTGGGCGCCGGTGGTAAAGGCAGGCGCACACGTTGACTAGCGTGACCCCATACTGGTGAGCGGCGCGCCTCAGAGAGGCTGTCGGCGCGAACGCGTCATTCGGAAGCCTGTCAGCACTCTGGTCCGAGAGTACGAGGGCTGAGGAGATGGAGGCGAACGAACGCCGTCTCGAAGCACGAACAAACAGGCGTTCCCCTTCAGACAGCCTTTGCCGGCTTCCTCGGGGCGAACGGATACGAAGTCACACCGCGCGTTGGCAGCGCGGAAGCGAGAGTGCATGAACATCCTCCTCATTACATCCGACCAGCAGCGCGCTGACTGCATTGGTTTCGAGAACCCCGATCTGCGCACGCCGCACATCGATCGCCTCGCTCGCGAAGGCACGCGCTTTTCTGCCTGCATCACGCCGAATCTGGTGTGTCAGCCCTCGCGCGCTTCGATTCTCACCGGTCAACTTCCACTCACGCACGGTGTCTGGGATAACGGCGTCGATCTCGAACCGGCGGTCGGTGAGCGCGGCTTCGCCGGCACCTTGTCACGCGCGGGTTACGACACGGCGTTCATCGGCAAGGCGCATTTCTCGACCAAAGCCACGTTCGAAGCGACCGGAACGCCCGAATGCAACAAGAGCCAGGCAAAGTACGGCCCGACGTGGTTCGGCCCCTACATGGGCTTTCAACACGTCGAGCTTGCGGTGACCGGACACCAGCATCGAACACGGCCGCTCGAACGGCCACCGGCCGGACATTACGAACGGTGGTGGCTGTCGCGCGGAAGCAAGGCCCGATCGGAAGGCGAAATCGAGGAAGCGCTTCGTCTCTGGGGCGCGAGCACGCGGGCCGATATCGGCGCGGCGCAGACATGGCATTCGGCGCTGCCTGTCGCGTGGCATTCGAGCACGTGGATCGGCGATCGCACGATCGAGTGGCTGAAGGCGCGGCAGCGACCGTTCTGCGCGTGGGTGTCGTTTCCCGATCCGCACCATCCGTTCGATTGCCCCGAGCCGTGGAGCGTCATGTACGACCCGAAGAGCGTCAGGCTGCCGAAGCATCGCACGCGCGATCTCGAACGGCGCCCGTGGTGGCACAAGGCGTCGCTCGAAGGCAAGCCGCAGCTTTCCGACCCCACGATGCTCAAGTTCCGCGCAGAAGGCTCGCGTGTGCCGGACCAGACCGATGCGCAGCTTGCCGAGATGACAGCCAACTACTACGGCATGATCTCGCTCATCGATCACAACGTCGGCCGGATACTCGGCGCGGTTGACGACCTGGGTCTCAGCGAGAACACGCTCGTCATCTACACGACCGATCATGGCGAGTTGCTCGGCAATCACGGCTTGTATCTCAAGGGGCCGACGCCGTATGAAGACCTGATGCGCGTGACGCTCGTCGCGCGTGGGCCTGGCGTGGTGCAGGATCGTGTCGTGCGCGCGCCGGTCTCGACATTGGATCTGGCGGCGACTTTTCTGGAGCTCGCGAAGGCTGCACCCGGACATGATATGCAAAGCCGCAGTCTGGTTCCGCTTTTGCGCGGGGATGATCAGAGGCGCGAGTGCGCCTGGAGCGAGTGGCATGTGCACCCATCGCGCTGCGGCGTCGCGCTCAAGCTTCGCACCGTCCGTACTGAGAAGTGGAAATGCACGTTCGAGCTCGAATCAGGCGCGGGCGAGATGTATGACCTCGCGAACGACCCCGAGGAGATGCAGAACCTGTTTTCGGATCCGGGCTATGCGCGCGTGCGGAGCGAGCTGCAGGACATGATGCGCGCGCGGCCGGGGAAGGTGCGGGAGCGCTTCGCGGAGCCGGTAGGGATGGCGTGACGGATGGCCGTCGACCAAGAACCTGCGGCGGGCGATAACAGAAGTTCGCCGTCGCCTGCGGACAGATCCGGCGACGCCGTAGCGAGCGCAGAGCCCGTTCACGGTAAGTACGCGCCGCTGAAGCGCATCATGATCGGTCTCGCGGCAACCGCGCTCCTGGTCGCGGGCAAGATCCTGCTCGAGCTTCATTGCCGCGGAACGACGACAGCAAAGGGGCGTTACGGCGCGCCGAGATGGTGGAGAAGAGCGAGCGCGCAACCGCCAATGCGAGCGGCGGGGGTGCTTCGAATGCGACGCCGTCCGACCGGGCCGGCACGACGGGCACGACCGGCAGCACCGGACGATAGTCGCGTCGGCGCCTGCGCCGCTATTCGCGTATGCTGCAGTCGGTGGAGGCCATGAACCGCAACCACGGATACGCCGGGCACGAGCATTGGATGAGGAGACAAACGATGGCGTTCTACAAAATTTCAGAGATGCAGGCGAAGAAATCCAACGTCGGCCCCGCCGTGGGTAAGTCCGTCGCAGGAGAGCTGATCAAGGTCGGCGTGACGACGTACCAGGAAGGCGAAGGGCCGCCGCCGCACGTTCATCCGAACGAAGAGCAGTTCATGCTGGTCCTCGAAGGAAAGATGCGCATGATCGTCGGCGACGAGGAGCGCATCGTCGAGCCCGGCACGCTCGTCCACATTCCACGCAATACGCGTCACGGTGTGTGCGCGATCGGCGGGCCGGCCGTGTTCTTCGCCGCCAAGAGCCCGGTGGGAACCGGCGATATGGCGCAGGACTATAACAAGGCGAAAGATGCGGACGAGGTGTGGAAGCGATTATCGGCGCAGCCGATAGGGCAGAACTGAGCTTCGCACTCACTCACGTGCACCGTTCCTCCTGAGGAGGCACAGCAGCGCGGTCGCCGCGAAAGATGAACGGGTTCGCGTTCGTGCTTCGAGACACTCGCGTTCCTCAGCACGAACGTTCTTTGTATTCGCGAGCAGGCGATTCAGGCTGCGCGCTTCACGAACACCGCTGAGTTCTAATTTCGCTTCCCGCGCCGAACCGTATCCCGGGCGCGATACAGACTGCCGTCGATGGTCGTGACGTAAAGGCTGGTGAGATCCGCGTCGCCGAATGCGCAGTTCGTCGGCTCCACGGGCACCGGGTGTGTCTCGATCACACGTCCGCGCGGCGTGAATACGTAGATCAGCGCGCCGGGCCCGGCTGCGGTCGATCCCGCAGCGGCGACGATGTTGCCCTCGGCATCCACCGTCATCCCATCGATGCCTCGGAATTTGCCGTGGCGATTGCCGCCGAAGTGATGCAGCACGTCGTACTCACCGAGGCTGCCGTCCGCGTCGATCGGATAGCGCGCGCAGCGTCGCGCCGTTCGCTGCGTCCTCCGCGACGTAGAGCGTCTTGCCGTCGCGCGACAGGGCGACGCCCGCGGGTGCAGTCGTATCGTACGTCATGCGCTTCAGCACCCAGCTGCGATCGGGCGGCTGCTCGAGGCGCAATACCGAGCAGTGATCCGGAAACGGCAGTGGCGGCCCGCTCGCCACGCCCCGCGGTGCCGGATCGCTGAACCAGATGCGGCCGACGGCATCGATCGCGAGATGCTTCGGCATGTTGTGGAAGCTGCTGTGATACGGCAGTCCGACGAAGCGATACGCCATCGGCATGGTCGAGCCTTCGGGGTTGTAGCGCACGATGCGTCGCGAAAGCTGCTGTGCCCCGAAGAGCTCGCCATTCGGCGCGAACGCGAGGCCGGCGGCGCCATTCGTCCACTTGCGAAAGTCACCGACCTTTCCGTCTTGCGGGTCGTAGCGCAGGATGCGATGACTTTCCGGATGAGTGAAGAGCACACCGCTGCCGTCCCACACGACCCCCATGGCCGCACTGCCCAGGGGACCTGCTACTCGCTCGAAGCGCCAGTCCATCATCGGTCTCCCTTTCCCGCCATCGCGAGTGCCCGTTTGCGATTCGCGTGGCCGTGAGGCACGCCGGGAATGCCGAGCCGCGTTCGATAGACGATGCCGCGCGCCGTGATGTACATCGTGCGCCAGTCGTCATCTGCCCATGCCATGTTGGCTGCATGCTCGGGCGTGTGGATACGGCCGAGAAGCTGGCCGTCTGGCGAGATGATGTGAATCCCCGCCGAGCCGGTGCAATACACGTTGCCTTCCACGTCCACCTTCATCCCGTCGGGCACGCCCATTTCGCTGAACGTGTCCTTGTAGAAGAGCCGTCCGTTCGCGAGCGTGTTGTCGGCGCCGACGTCCCACACGCGAATGCGCCGCTGCGATGATTCGTTGACGTAGAGCAGCTTCTCGTCGGGCGAGAAACAGAGCCCGTTCGGCGTGATCAGGTCGTCCGCCATCAGCGCCATTCCGGCGCCGTCGGCGTTCAGGCGGAATACGCCCTCGAAGTCGAGATAGCGCTGCACGTCCTCCGTGCACATGCCGGGGATGTAGATGCCGTTGATCATGTCGGTCCACCAGATCGTTCCGTCGGACTTGACCACGATGTCGTTCGGCGTGTTGATCTTCCTGCCCTGCCAGTGCGATGCGAGTGTGGTAACCGAGCCGTCCGGCTCGAGTCGCCAGACGGTGCGGCCGCCCCAGCCGGCGCAGAGGATGCGATCGTCGTGATCGAGCGTGAGGCCATTGCCTTTGCCGGTGGGCTGAATCACTGTCGCGAGACCTTTGCCGGGCGTGTACTTGAGCAGACGGTCGCCGCGAATATCCACGAAGAACAGGCAGCCTTCCTTCGGCTGCCACACCGGCCCCTCCGTGAAGATGAGACCGCTCGCGACCGTATCGAGCACCGTTCCGGGCGGCACGAACCGCTCGAAGCCGGGCGCGGTATGGCTTACGTCAAGCGCATGCATGATGACTCCTACTCCTCCGAAAGACTGAGCGAACGCGTTGGCGCAAAACTGCTGCGGTCACTTCTGGAAATGAACCCTCATCCGTTGAACTGACGCAGCGTTGGCTGACGGGCGCGGCGCGAGTATCGGGCGCTGCGGACTGCGCTGTCAAACACTGGAGGTGGGTCCGCGGTCCGGAATGAATGCAAGGACCCGGTTATGTTGCGCACTTACGGTTCACGACACTAACGGGTTTTGCGCTTCTTCTTCGCCGCGGGCGTATTGGGCCCTCGGCCATAAAGCTTTCTGAGCTCGTCTTTGGCCCGATCGAGCACTTTCAGGCGGGCCGCCGAGAGATTGTGACCGCCGCGGTTGATGTAGAAGGTCAGCATCGACATCGCCGAGCGGAACGGCGCACTCTTGCGGCGTGTGCTGCGCTCCGCGGAGCGCTTGAGCGAGAGCGCGATCGCTTTCGCGCTACCCTGCTTAAAGACGCCGCTTTCGAGATCGAGCGCATCGCTTTCGCGCATCACGCGCGCGGACCAGCGCCGCTTCGACGGCGTCTTCGATCTGGATTTCTTTTTCGCCTTCGCCTTCCTCTTCGCCTGTGCTGCCATAGCGCCTATCTCACCAATCTGCTGTCGTTCCGCTCGGGCGTGAGTATCCGGATCGGTTTTCCGTTCGCGAACGCGACGAGGTTATCGACCGTATCCTCGTACGCCACACGGAAGAAATCCTGCGTTGCATAGCCCAGATGCGGGGTCAGCACGACGTTCGTCAGTTTGCGCAGCGGTGAATCGTCCGGCAGTGGCTCGACATGGAAGACGTCGAGGCCGGCGCCGGCGATGTGTCCGTCGCGTAGCGTATCGATCAGCGCCTGCTCCTCTACCAGCGGGCCACGCGCGGTGTTGATGAGAATCGAAGTCGGCTTCATGAGCGCGAGCTCACGCGCCGACACGATGTTGCGGGTCGAGTCCGCGAGCACCATGTGCAGGCTCACCACGTCGCTCGTCGCGAAGAGCTCGTCCTTGTCGACGCATTGGACGCCGAACTGTCCCGCGACCTCCTGCGTGAGGTTCGGGCTCCACGCGATCACGTTCATGCCGAGCGCTTTCGCCGTCGGCACCATGTTGCGGCCCTGACGCCCGAGTCCGACGAGCCCCAGCGTGCGTCCGTTCAGCACGAAACCTGCGGTGTGCTGCCAGCCGCCTTTGCGCATTTCGTTCGACTCGAAAGGAATATGCCGTGCGACCGCAAACATGAGACCCCACGCCAGTTCCGAAGTGCCCTTGTTGTAGCCGCCGCGGAAAAGCTCTGTGTGCGACACGACGATCCCGTGCTCGTTGGCCGCCGCGACATCGAGCGTGCGATGGTAGTAGCCGGTGATGCAGATCAGCTTGAGATTAGGCAGCCGCTCGATCAGCGCGCGCGGCACCGGCATGCGCTCGCGTATGAGCGAGAGCGCGTTGAACGGTCGAAGCACCTCGGCGGCCTCGCCAGGCACCTTCAACGGCCGATCGAAAACGGTCACTTCGCACGAAGCGGGGAGCTTCGACCAGTCGGCAGATTTCTGCGAGAGATTCAGGTAGTCGTCGAGTACGGCGATTTTCATGGCGTGCTCCGAAGATACGGACGAGATCAGGCCAGAGCGCGATGCGCCCACTCCGCGCAGGAGAGTGTCCTGTAGTCCGCACCGAATGCGCCGACGAGTTGAGCGCCGATCGGCAGCCCTGAAGGTCCCGTAGATACGGGGATCGTCACGCAGGGCGTGCGGAGCGCGGTCCAGGTCTGATTGAAGACGGCATCGCCGGTGGTGGTGAGTCCCTTCGGCGCTTCGCCCGGCGCGCTCGGCACGAGCAGCACGTCGAAATCGCCGAACGCGATTTCCACGAGCCTGCGGCATTCCGCGAGCACCTTCTGCGCGGCAAGGTACTCGTCGAGCGTGACGGCATCGGCCTTCCTCAGCTTTTCCCGGCTGCCGATCTTGTCCTCGAAATGCTGTCGCTCCCAGGCGAGCGCGCGCGAGGATTCGAAGTCGCCGACCTTACTGCGCGCGTCGGCGAACTCGCTGAATTTCGCAGGCAGCGTCGCTTCGCTCACACGTGCGCCGGCTTTCGCGAGTCGCGATGCCACGCCTTCGAGTGCTGCGTGCGTGGCGTCATCGGCTCTGGGCCACTGGAGCGTGCGATAGAAGCCGATGCGCGGTTTGTCTATGGGCGGCAGAACGAATCCGGATGCGTCCCTGCGGGTCATCACGGCGAACGTGAGCGCGACGTCGCCGACGCTGCGTCCCATGATGCCGACCGTATCGTAGGACTTCGTGTTCTGCTTCACGCCGACCGTGTTGATCGCATCGAAGGTGGGCTTGAAACCCACGATGCCGCAGAACGCCGCCGGCCGCAGCACCGAGCCACCGGTTTGTGTTCCGAGCGCGAGCGGCACCATGTGATCGGCGACAGCCGCTGCGGATCCACTCGATGACCCGCCCGGCGTATGCGCGAAATTGAGCGGATTTCGGGTCTTCCCGGGGAACGACATGGCGAACTCCGCGGTGACGGTCTTGCCCATGATCACGGCGCCGGCGTTTCTGAGATGCGTCACGCAAGCGGCGTCGGCGCGCGGCCGGTGTCCGGCGTAGATGGGCGATCCGTACTCCGTCGGCATGTCGGCCGTGTCGATGATGTCCTTTATGGCGACTGGAACGCCGTGGAGCGGACTGCGCGGTTTCTCAGCGTCGCGCGCGCGGGCGTCCGCGAGCACCTGCTGCGGATCGATGTGCGCCCACGCCTGGACGGCTTCCTCACGCGCAGCGACTCGTGCAAGACAATCTTCGGCGAGCTTGACGGCAGTAAGCTTGCCGGAGGCAATGAGTGCGGCGGCTTCGATGGCGGAAAGGCGGTTCGTGTCGTTCATGCTGCCTCCGGATTTGTGCGGAACAGTGGATGTGGTGCTATGGTAGCGAAGCAAGCGCAGGTAATGGGCCGTGCGCACACTCGAGAGGAGGCCGACATGATCGAAGTTCGCCGGCTGGGCACGCAGATCGGCGCCGAGATCACCGGCGTCGACGTGAAATCGATGGACGAAGCCACCTTCGGCGTCATCTACAAAGCATGGCTCGACTACAACGTCGTGGCGGTGCGGGACCAGTCGCTCGCGCTCGATGATTTCGTGCACTACAGCCGGCGCTTCGGCCGGGTCGAGCCGCACCCTTCCAAGAGCACACGCCATCCCGAATGTCCCGAGATTACTCTCCTGGGCGCCAATAAATTTCGGCCGGACGGCGAGCTGGACATGGCGATCTACCGGCGCGGCGCGGAAGGATGGCACACCGATGGCGCCTACGACGACCAGCCATTCAAGGCGACCCAGCTCTACGCGCTCGCGATTCCGAGCCGCGGCGGGGACACGCTCTTCGCGAGCATGTATGCGGCATATGATGCGCTGCCCGATACGCTCAAGCGCCGGGTGGACGGACTCGTCGGCGCTTACGTCTACGGTGGGCGGCGCAAGCGGAACGACCTGCTGAATCCGGAAGACAGGGACAAGAAACCGGCTCTGCATCCGATCGTGCGCACGCATCCCGAAACCGGCCGTAAGGGACTTTACTTCGATCCCGGGAAGATCCTGCGCATCGAAGGTCTGGAGGAATCCGAAAGCGACGCGTTGATCGACGAGCTCACGACTTACATGGTTCAGCCGGGGGCGGAGTACCACCACAAGTGGCGCAAGGGCGACATCGTCATCTGGGACAACCGCTGCTCGTATCACAAGGCGGCGGGCGATTATCCGCCCGAGGAGGACCGCATCCACTGGCGCGTGTCGATCAAGGAGCCCGAAATGTGATTGTCCCGGCGGCCCTCGTTCATCCTTCGAGACGGCGCTCGCCGCGCTCTCTCTCAGGACGAACGGGCCGATGGTGGTTCGTGCCGAGGAGCGGTTGCGTCTGGAAGCACCACCCCACACCGGTCGTGCTGAGGAGTCGGTAGCGTCTCGAAGCATGAACGCTGGAACCGCCGGCGCATTCATTCCTTCGGAATGTTCGCGTCCTCGATGACCTTGCTCCACTTACGCACTTCGGACGCGACCAGCTTTGCGAGCACCTGCGGCGACCCACCGGCCGGCTCGACGGCAATCCGCGAATAACGCTCCTTGAGGTCCGCAGTCTGCAGCGCGGCGTTCATCTCGCCGTTCAGCTTCGTCACGATGGCGGCGGGCGTTCCGGCGGGTGCGAAGATCCCGCCCCAGCTGATCACCTCATAGCCGGGCAGGCCCGCTTCCGAGGCAGTCGGAATGTCCGGCATCACTGCGGAGCGCTTGAGCGAGGTGACCGCGAGCGCGCGCAACCTTCCTGACTTGATGTGCGGCAGCACCGAATTGCCTGCAAACGACCCGAGTTGAATCTCACCCACGATCATGGCCGTTGCTGACGGGTTGCTGCCTTTGTAGGGCACGTGTACGACGTTGATGCCGGTGACCATCTTGAAATACTCCATCGAAAGATGGCTGCTGCCGCCGACACCGGACGAGCCGAAGTTCACTTTGCCGGGATTCGCTTTCGCATATTGCAGAAATTCTTTCAGCGTGGCCGGCATCGATGGATGCACGACGATGAACTGGGGCTGCGTCCCGACGAGGATAATCGGCGCGAAATCCTTCACCGGGTCGAACGGCGGCTTCTTCGCGAGGAGCGTCGAGGTGACGATGCCGACATTGTTGAAGAGCAGCGTATAGCCATCCGGCGCCGATTGAGCCACGAGTTGAGACCCCAGCGCGCTTCCCGCGCCCGGGCGCGCGTCGATCACGCAAGCTTGTCCCCACTGTTCCGAGAGCCGTGCGCCGATCGGGCGTGCCTGCGCCTCGGTGCTGCCGCCGGGCGAGTACGGATCGACGATGCGGATCGGGCGCGTAGGAAAGCTCTCGGCAGCCGTTGCACAGCAAGCGACGAGGATCGTGGCAATGGAGATGAGATGAGGCGCAATTTTCATTGGCAATCGAACCGATCGAAAAGTGCGGAGGACTTTACCGCAGTGCGCGAGCCTGTGCGTCACCATCCCGGTCTTCACTTCGACACCACCCCCAGCTCGGCCAGTATTTTCCTCAGCAGCTCGTCCTCACGATCGAGGAACCTGCGCGTCTCTGCGCTGTTCTTGTAGTCCGAGCCCCAAAGGTAGTCCTCCTGCACCTTCTTCCACTCCTCGTTGCGAACGACCTTCTCGAACGCCTGCTCCCAGAATGCAATCTGCGCCGGCGTGATGCCCTTCGGTGCAAGGAAGCCGCGCCACGCGTAATACACCGCGTCGATGCCCTGCTCGCGCAGGGTCGGCACATTGGCGAGCTTCCCTGGCTGGCGCTGCGCCGCACTGAGTCCCAGCACGCGTGCTGCACCGCTTTCGACGTGCTGCATCACGCTTGCAGCCGTGCCGAACCACACGTCGACGTGACCGCCGAGTGCCGCCGTCGTGCCCTGACCGCCCGACGCGTAGATGACCGTCTTCACCGTTTTCGGATCGACGCCCGCCGCACGCGCGAGCATTCCGATTACCACGTGATTCTGATTGCCCGCCGCCGTCGAGAACGCGAGCGACACCGACTTGGGGTCTGCCTTGAGTCGCGCCAGCAGGTCAGCCGCCGACCTGATCGGCGAAGCACTGTGCACCCAGACCGCGACGTAGTCATGGATGAGAATGTTGAGCGGCGTGATGTCGCGATAGCTGATCCTGCTGATGCCGGTGATGTGGTTGGTGATGAGTCCCGTCGAAAGCACGCCGAGGTAATGCGCGTCGCCGGTCTGCTGCGTGATGAAGTGCAGCGCGATCGTTCCACCGCCGCCGGGGCGATTCGTCACCGTGACGCTCGGGATGCCGGGAATGCCCTGCAGAAATCGCTGGACGACGCGCGACTGGCGATCGGCCGCGCCCCCGGCCCCGGAGTTGACGACGATGTCGACGTTCTTCGCCGGTTTCCATTCCTGGGCACTGGCGCCGAGCGTTATCAGTGCGCCGAAGATCAACCCACACGCGCGGGCCGTACGCCGCTGCACGTTTCCTCCTCCGGGTGCGTTGATGTGATTCTGTTTTCCGCCACGGGACCTACAAAGCAGGTTACCGCGCTGCGGAAATCGCCTTCAACACTACGGATTTCGGCCGTCGGAGTCCACTCGCCAGTGAATACGCTGCTGCTCTGAAAGCAGCGTCGCCATGTCAGCGGAAGGGATAGGCCTGCCGAAGAGGAAGCCCTGCACTTCGTCGCAGCGCAGAAGCTTCAGCAGCCTGGATTGCTCGTCCGTTTCGACGCCTTCAGCGACGACCTGCAGACCCAGCGCGCGGGCGAGCGAGAGGATGGTGGACACGATCGCCATGCTTTCGGGACTGCCCGTCATCGTTATGACGAACGACCTGTCGATCTTCAGTTCGTTGACCGGCAGCTTGGCGAGGTAACTCAGCGACGAGTAGCCCGTCCCGAAATCATCGACTGAGATGTGGACGCCCATCTCGCGTATCGCGGCGAGTTTGCGCACGTTGGCCGCGATGTCTTCCATCAGCACGCTCTCCGTGAGCTCGAGGTCGAGCGCGTCTGTTCCGACCGCGCAGTTCGCGAGGGCAGCGCGCACGTCCTCAACGAAATCCTTGTGCCGGAGCTGCACCTGCGAAACGTTGACGGAGATCCGCGGTGGTTTCAGGCCACTGTCTTTCCAGTGCTGATGATCTTCGAGTGCTTTGCCCATCGCCCAGCGGCCGGTCTTGAGTATCAGCCCGGTCTCTTCCAGCAGGGGAATGAAGCGCGTCGGCGGAACGATACCGTTTTCGGGATCGTTCCAGCGGATGAGGGCCTCCATGCCGCTCATCTTTCCCGACACGAGATTGTATTTCGGCTGGTAGTGAAGGACGAATTCTTCCCGCTCGACCGCCTGCCGCAGCCTGCTTTCCATCAGCAGCGTCTGGGTGACGCTCGCGTTCATCGCGGGCTGATAGAACAGATACGCCTCGCCTGAGCCCTTCGCCTGCTTCAATGCGGCCTCGGCGTTCGTGAACAACGTGTCGTGCATCCGCTCCATCCACCGGCGCCACGGCGATTCCCGCCACGACATCGATCGAAAGCGACTGGCCGGCGAATTCGATTGGCCTGCGGAAAATGTCGTACACCTTCTTCACGATGTGCGCTGCTTCCGCCGCGTTCGCAATGGGTGCGATGAATCCACCGAACACATCGGAGCCGACGCGGACGAGATGCTCGGCCTGGCACAGCGACAGCATGCGCTTCGCGACCTCGCGCAGCAGAGCGTCGCCCGCGCTGATGCCGAAAGACTCGTTCACGTGGCGAAATCGCCTGATGTTCCCGAGCACGAGCGCGAGCTGTGTTCCCTGCTCGCGCGTGACATTCAGCATGCGATTGACGCGGTCCTGAAAGAGTGTGCGATTCGGAAGTCCCGTGAGCGCGTCGTAGAACGCGAGATAGTCGAGCTTCGCCTCTTTCTCGAGGTGATCGAGAGCGAATGAGATATCGCCGCCGAGCTCACGCAGGAGCTTCAACTCCTCGTCGTTGAACAAGTCGGGCTCGCGCGCGAGCAGCGTCATGACGCCGACCGGGCGGACACTCGTCATGAGCGGCAGCGCTACGATGGAGCGATAGCCGCGCCGCAGCGCCTCGCGTCTTCGCGGTCCGAGCGATTCCGGGGCCTCGAGCGCAAGATCGTTGATATACGCAAGCTGCCCGGACTGGATCGCGCGGCTCATCACGCCGGGCTTCGGCGCCGGGTCCTGCTCACTGCTCGCCGACAGGTACTCGGTCGCATCGGTTCCCGCCCATGCAAGGGGAACGGCGCCCGCGTGCTGCTCGTCGAGCTGGCCGATCCACGCGATGGCGAAGCTGCCATGCTCGACCGCGATACGGCATGCTTCCGTGAAGAGCTCCTCGCGGCTGCGAACGCGCACGATAAGCGTGTTGACGCCGCTCAGGAGCGCGTACACGCGATTCAGGCGGCGCACCTTCTCTTCTGCTGCCGCACGCTCGGCCATCTGCGCCTGCAGGCGCGCGGTCTGCACGAGAAGCTCGTTGTACAGACTGGCATTCTCATAGATGCGCCCGACCTCCGCTGCGAGCATGCCAATCAGGCGCTCGTGCTCGGCGCTGAACTCGTCGCCTCCGATTTTGTGGCTGAGCGCAATCCAGCCGTAAGTCCGCGATCGCGAGCTGACCGGCGCGACGAGCAGGTTGCGGAAAGGCGGATACGCCTCAGGCAAGCCGAAGGCGGTCGGGGGATCGCCAACCTGTGAGACACGCGCACTTTCGGATTCGCGAAACGCGCGTCCGGTGAGTCCGTTTTCGAAATCCGGCGTGCCGAACTGCTCACGCCTGCGGTCACTGATTCCGGCGCTTGCGCTGAGCGTTACGCGTTCGTCGTCGTGCGTGTGGGTCACTGCGATCATGGCGCACTGCGCCGCGATCAGATTTCGCGCGTGGCGGCACACCGATTCGAGCAGAGCCTGCGGCTCGCGCTGCGAGGCGAGATCGAGGTTAACGTCGATGAGTGCGCGCAAGCGCTCGTTCGCGATGCTGAGCTCGTCGACGGTGGCCGCGAGCTTGTCGGTCATGACGCGCACGTGCTCGTCGGAGAATCCCGCCAGACTCTGCGTGCCCGGAGCGGGCAGGGCACCGGCGCCGAGCGCATTGTCCACGATTTCGAGAACGATCTCGGGCTCGGACGGCTTCGTCAGGATATGTGCGACGCTCAGTGCCTGCGCGAGCTTCTCGGCTTCGCTCCGGTGAAAATGCGCCGTGTAAAAGATGACCTGCGTCGAGGCAAGTGCGGATTCACCGCGCAGCCGCCGCACCAGCTCGTAGCCATCCATCGCCGGCATGAGTATGTCGGTGATCACGAGATCCGGATGCTCGCTGCGTGCAAGCGCGAGCGCCTGGGCCCCATCGCGGGCTTCGAGCACGCGGTGATTGCGATAGCCGAGCAGCGTTACCAGAAACTCCCGGTTTTCGGCACGATCATCGACGACGAGGATGGTCGCCATGGTCAGCTGGCGGATTTTCTTCTTACGTGCGTTTCCACAGCGGCCAGAAGCTGCTCTGGATCGATGGGACGGATGAGATAGGCGTCGGCACCCGCTGCGAGCGCCCTGACCCGATCCTTCTCCTCGACCATCGTCGACGTCAGAAAGACGAACGGGATTGTGCGGAGCGCCGCCTCGTTCTTGCATTGCTGCAGAAAATCGAAGCCGCTGCCTTCGGGCATGCAGACATCCGAGATAACGAGGTCGGGGTGTTCACTGCGGGCGAAATCCAGCGCGGCAGCGGCATGCCGCGCAGTGATCACCCGGTAGCCGAGCGGCTCCAGAAGACTCATCGCGAACTCGAGGTTCGCCGGCCCGTCGTCGACCACAAGGATCGTCGGACCGGCTGCGATCGTCTTCTCCGCGGCGGCCGCCGTCGGTTGCGCCGCTGTCGGGCTCGTAGTCGACCGCAGCTCGAGGGGCAGCAGGTTTTCCACCTCTCGCACGAAGGTCTCGGGGTTGATCGGTTTCGAGAGGTACGCGTCGAACCCTGCGGATGCGGTCTTCTCGCGGTCGCCCACCATCGCAAGCGCGGTGACGGCGACGAGCGGGATGCTCTTGAGATCGTCCGCTGCCTTCATGCACGCGGCGAACTGGTATCCATCCAGCTTCGGCATCTGCACGTCGCACAGAATGAGGTCGGGCGACACCGGCCGTGGCGCTGCGCAATCCCTCTTCCCCGTCCCGTGCCTCGAGCACTTCATAGCCGGCCGCCTGCAGGAGATACGTCATCAACGACAGGTTTATCTCGTTGTCCTCAATGATGAGAATGCGTGCTGCCATCCGACGTCCCCTGTTTGAGCAGCAGGGTAAACGTGCTGCCCTTTCCGTACTCACTGCGAAAGTCGATCCTGCCGCCGAGAAGATGCGCGAGCTTCTGACTGAGATGAAGGCCGAGCCCCGTGCCTTCCTGGCGTTGTGCGCCCGCCGTATCGAGCCGCGCGAATGCCTCGAACAGCTTGTGCTGATCCTCGTCGCGAATGCCTCGGCCCGTATCCTCGACATGGATCGCAAGCATGCCCGCGGTTTCCCAGTCGCAACCGATCCGGACAGCCCCTTGAGTCGTGAACTTGATCGCGTTGTTGACGAGGTTGATGACGATCTGCCTCAGCACGCGCGCGTCGAGCCGCATCGAGAGCTCCGGCGGCGGCAGAGTTGCCCGCAGCTCGAGCCCCTTTCCCTGCGCCTGCGGCGTGAGCGTCGCGACGACCTCTTCGAGAATGCCGCGCACGTGCAGCGGCTCCAGGTGCAGCTCGACCTTCCCGGCCTCTACCTTCGCCAGGTCGAGGAGATCGTTGATCAACGCGAGGAGGTGCCGTCCGGAGTTCTGGACGATTCGAAGCTGTTTCTCCTGGTCCGACGTGAGCGGGCCCGGCAGCTTCATCAGCAACGTGCCGGTGAAGCCGATGATCGCGTTCAAGGGGGTGCGCAGCTCGTGACTCATGCTCGCGAGAAAGTTGTCCTTCGCGCGATTCGCATTTTCGAGCTCGACGTTTTTCTCCCGCAGCGCGCGCTCGAAGCGCTTGCGCTCGGTTATGTCGCGAATTGCGCTCGACACGAGCACGCCTTCTTCGGTCTCGATCGGGCTCAGACTGACTTCGATCGGGAATTCGGTGCCGTCCTTGCGGCGGCCGTAAAGTTCGAGACCGACGCCCATGGGCCGCACGCGCGGATCGTCGAAGAACTTCTCGCGGTGGGCCGGGTGCGTCCGCCGGTAACGCTCCGGAAGCATGATTTCGATGTCCCGCTCGATCAGCTCCTCGCGCGTGTAGCCGAAGAGCTTCTCCGCCTGCGAGTTCGCAACGACGATGCGGCCCATGCGGTTCACGATGAGCATCGCGTCAGGTGCCGATTCGAGCAGCGCCCGGAATTTCTGCTCGGCTTTCCTGCGTCCCGTTACATCCCGGATCGCGCTCATGACGAGCGTGTCTTCATCCGCGTCGACCGGGTTAAGGCTGACCTCGACGGGAAACTCGGTGCCGTCCTTGCGGCGGCCATAGAGCTCGGGACCGGTGCCCATCTCACGTACGCGCGGATGCGCGAAATAGCCGGCCCGGTGAGCGACATGGGGCTGACCGAAGCGGTCCGGCATCAGCCGCTCGACCGGCGCCCCGCGAAGCTCCTCACGGCTGTAGCCGAACATGTGTTCGGCGCGCGTGTTCGAGATGACGATGCGGCCGCTGCGATTGACCATCACGATGCCGTCGGACATCGACTCGAGGAGCCCGCGAAAGCGCGCTTCGAGCCATTTCGCATCGCGCATGACCCTGAGATGCGTGACATCCTTGTTTGTCGAAAGGACCCACGCGACGTCTCCATCGGTACCATGCACCGCCTTGCAGGAGATGTCGACGTGAACGAAGGAGCCGTCTTTGCGGCGTCGCAGCGACTCGTACGTGCAGAGCTTGCCTGCGATGACGCTTTCTACGACACGATGTTCTTCATCGGTGTAGTCGGGGGGAACCAGAAGGTCATTGACGAGGCGCGATACGGCCTCGCCGGCCGTATAGCCGAAGATCGCTTCCGCACCCTTGCTCCAGTAGACGATGCGGCCATCAGGCGTCGTCGCGACGATGGCGTCCGGAGACTCGTCCAGCAGCAACTCGTCCAGCCGCATCAGCATTCAGCGATGGTGGAACGCGAACGTGCGAACCGGCCGCGTAGTCCCCTGTAACGTTGCGGTCTTCTCATGTCGCATGACGGAACGCTGCGCGTGCAACATCGGCGTAGGCGCTGCGTGTTCGGGTGGCGTGCGGAATAAAGAAGCTCATTATTGCACACCGCGCTCACTTTTGTTGATTCAGATCAATTTTTGGGCAGGAATATGCCCGGGTCTGGAGCCGTCTGGCCCGGTCGTGGCGGCTGCTGGAATTCTTATTCGAGCGCGCATGATCGGGCAACGAATCCGGGGAGAGAAAAGACCAACGCACAATTGCTCGCGCACCCGAACTCAGGAGCATCGTGGGAAGACTATGCAATCGAGGCGGTGCTCGATGCGGTACGAGCGAACGCTCTAGGGGGCGGCGCTCGCCTTCGGCTCGGGCCCTCGCCGCCTACGGAACAGAGGAAAACCAAGGTTTTCCTCCGTAACCTCCTTTCCTTTGGTCGCGTGCCGGATGGCCGGTCCGACACGCTGCTAGAACGCTCTCGCCCGCCCCTTCCGCATCGACTTGAAGCTGTTTCTATCCAGGGGAACCGCAGCACGGCATCGTGGGCAAACGATCTCGCTCTTCGTTTCCAGCTCACGAAACCGTTTGGTGAACGTGTTGTTGCAGCTCGGGCACGTCACCGGGACTTGCGTATTACTCAATAGATCGATCATCGAAAGCTTTCGGTAAATGGCTGATCGCGTAGGGTGTGTCTAAGCGTTATCACAGATAGGACAGCCCGCACCTGCTGAGTGACGGCGTCATTTTACTTCGGCATCTTCCTGCCGTGATCGTTCCGTTCAGCGTCGGGTCGACATCGGACGTGGGTCATGTTCATCTGCGCACCAGCGGGAACGTCGGCAGCGTATAACGCGCCGCTTCGGCCATCGGCATCAGCCCGACGGCTGTGCCGCTGCCATAACCGTGATGCCAACATCGAGCGCAAGCACTCTTATTTTTCCTGTCCCGCCCACGCGTTCGCGACGCGATCGAACACGACGCCACTGTCCCCACGGACAAGCTCCTGCTTCGCGATCTTGTTGGAGCTCGTGCGCGGCATCTCCCGCACGTATTCGATGTAGCGCGGCACCTTGAACGCGGCGAGCCGCTCGGCGCAGTAGCGGGCGACGGCCTCCGGCGTGACCTGCTCGCGCGAGTAGCCGGGCTGAAGCACGAGGCACAGTTTCACTTCCTCTCCTCGCAGTTCGTCGGGGACCGCCACGGCCGCGGTTTCGAACACACCTTCGATACCCGACGCGATCGTCTCGATCTCGCGCGCGGAAATGTTCTCGCCGCTCCTGCGGATCGAATCCTTGATGCGGCCCTGGATGTAGAAGTAGCCGTTCTCGTCCTGCCGGAAGAGGTCGCCCGTCCTGAACCACTCACCGGAGAATGCCTCGCGGGTTGCTTCCGGCTTGTTGTAGTAGCCCTCGAGGATCGCGCGCCCGCTCACCCACAGCTCGCCGACCTCGCCGCGCTGGACATCCGTACCGTCAGGGCCGACGACGCGGCATGCGCGAAAGGGCGCCGGCACGCCGCACGAGCCGGAGCCGATCATGTGTGTGGCCTCGGTTGGCATGTAGAGGGTGGAACCGGTTTCCGTGAGTCCATAGAGCTCGCGCACGGGCGCGCGAAACTTGCGCTCGAGCGGCTCGTGCAGTCCCTTGCTCAGGCCCGCGATCGAGATCCACGCCATCCGGAGCTTCGCGATCCCAGCATGATCCGGCAGCTTCGCCACGCCATCCGTTGCACCGAAGTAGTCGATGTCGAATTCGACGAGGCGATCCTGGAGCGCACTCAAGGAGAAGCGGCGCGCAACCATGGCGGCGGAACCCAGGTAGAGGCACACCAGCAGCCGCCACATCCCGCCCATATACGAAAGCGGCTTGTCGACGAGCAGGCGCTTCGGCGGCGGCCCCTGGTGCGCGCGCACGACCCCCAGCACGAGCCAGTAGTCCTGCGTGAGCATGCAGCCCTTGGGAAAACCCGTGCTGCCGGAGGTGTACTGGATGCTCATCAGCGTCGCGGCGTGCACATCCGTCGCTTCGACCGGCGTGTCGGGCGCCTTGTCCACGATGCCCTGCCAACTTGCTGATTCCCCTCTCCGTTCGGCCGGAGAGGGTTAGGGTGAGGGGTGTATTGAACGACTCATGAACAATCACATTCGCCTTCGGAACAACCTCTCCCTCGATCGCCGCAAACGACGTCATGCAGCTCTCGTCGATCACCAGAAACCGCGCATCGCTATCCCGCAGCACATACTCGAGATCGGTGGGCTTGTACTGCGTGTTCACCGGGATCATGACCGCACCCAGCCGCGCGAGCGCAAACCACGTGATCGCGTAAGCCGGCACGCTCGGGAGCATCACCGCGACGTGCGTGCCGTGGCCGACGCCGCGCGCTCGCAGCGCGTTCGCACACTTGCGTGTCAACGCGGCGAGCTCCGCATGCGAAATGCGCGTGCCGTCGTCGATCGAAATCCAGAGCGGCGCATCGCCGAACTTCCGCGCGGCTTGATCGACCAGCTCAGCCAGGCTGGCGGGCGTCGGCGGGAGCTGCAGAGGGGTGAGTTGCGTAGCGCTGGTTGATGTCATTGTTTCTGTATCCCCGCCGCCTTCACCAGTTTCCCGTACTTCTCCGTCTCCGTGCGCACGAACCTCGCGAGCTCCTCGGGCGTGCTGCCGACGATGTTGTCGATGCCGAGCGCGACCAGGCGCGACCGGATGTCCGGCGTCGCCAGCGCCTTCACCACGTCGCCATGGATCTTCGCGATGATCGCTTTCGGCGTTCCCGCGGGCGCGAGGATGCCGTGCCACGGTGCGAGCTCGTAGCCGGGGAGCCCCGCCTCGGCGATCGTCGGAATCTGCGGCGCCGCAACCGAGCGCTTCGAGCTCGTGACGCCGAGCGCGACCACTTTGCCGGACTTGATGTGTCCGAGCGCGCCGGAAAGGCTGGGGTAATAGACGCTCAGCCGTGCTGCGAGAAGATCCGCCATGGCGACATTCGCGTCCTTGTACGGGACGTGCTGCATCCGGATGCCCGCGAGCATATCGAAGAGCTCGCCCGAGAAATGGTTCGAACTCGCGACGCCCGAGGAGCCGTAGTTGAGCTCGCCCGGGTTCGCTTTGGCGAGTGCGATCAACTCCTTCACCGACTGCGCGGGGAACGACGGGTGCACGAGAAGCACGTTGCAGAAGGTGTCGATGAGCGAGATCGGCGCGAAATCCCGCTCGAAGTCGTGCGACATCTTCGAGATGAGATGCAGATTCACACCGTTCGCGGTGGTGCCCATGAGTAGCGTGTAACCGTCCGCCGCCGCGCGCGCGGCGAGCTCCGTGCCGATGTTCGCAGCGCCGCCGGGACGGTTCTCGATGACGACGGTCTGCGCCCACAGCTCGGTGAGCCTACCGCCCACGGTGCGCGCCACCGTATCCACGGCGCCCCCGGGCGCGTAAGGCACGATGATGCGCACGGGACGGGAGGGAAAGCTCTGCGCCGACACCGGCATTGCCACACACGCGGCCACGAGCGCTGCGGCTATCAGCAGCCTGGCTGTCACTGCGAGGGAGCCTGTCATTTGCAGGTGAGCATGGAGGCCCGTCACGATTTCACGGCGGGTGAGGCGTGTAGACGTAAAGCATACCGCGTCTTGTGTTTGTAACGAGCGGATGCAACGCTTGAAGGATCAACGGGTAAAATGGCGCATCCAGGTTCCGGAAATCCGAAGAGTCACTGTGGACGCTCTAATCGATCTGCGGCGCGCTGAAGTGGATGACCTTTGTCGTCAGCTGCGGGTCTGCAGCCTCGATGTTTTTGGATCGGCGGCACAAGGCCGGTTTGATCCATCGTCGAGTGATGTAGATCTGGTGGTGGAATTCGAGCCCATGCCGCCGGCAGAATATGCCGAAGCATACTTCTCGCTGAAGGAGGGCCTCGAGTCGCTATTCGGGCGGCCTGTCGATCTGCTGAGCGCCAGCTCGATAAGGAATCCGTATTTTCGAGAGAGCGTGGACGCCTCCAAAGTCCGTATCTATGCGGCCTGAGTCGCGAAAGTTTTTGTGGGACGCTCTCCAGGCAGCAGAACGAATATCGCGATTTACGAGTGGTAAATCCTTCGGCGACTATCAGACTGACGAGCTGCTTAAGTCGGCTGTTGAACGCCAGTTCGAAATAATCGGGGAGGCCCTAAACCAACTGCACGCTGTGGATCCAGACACTGCGTCAGGTATTCCCGATCTGCCGCGGATCGTGGCATTCAGAAATATTCTGATTCACGGTTATGCAAGCATAGACGATCGCCTCGTGTGGGGCGTCGTCGAAGGAAACCTTCCGGGATTGCACACGGCTGTTGAGCATCTACTGAAGTAGGCACAGTCGCCGCTGCCGGCGTCGAGCGGGCGGGCAAGCGTCTGTAGTCCGTTCGTCCTGAGGAGACACAGCACGGCGGTCTTCTCGAAGGATGAACGGTTTGTTTGTTCATTTGCCATTGCGAGGAGGCAGCATACCGTGCTCCGCGCCGCGGCGTCCCCCCATCCGAAGCGAAGTCCTCATCCCCCTTTGCGACGAACCTCTACGATCGTAACACCGGCATTGTGCTGGCCGAGATCTTCATCGCCCGAGAGCTCCGTGTAGTCTCCGAGCAAGCCCTGCGTCGTCTCATCGAAAATATCCCAGTGCTCCCCGTGCACGATGCGCCGAAGCCTGCCCTCCGCGGCCAGACGCTGCGAGCGTTTTTCGCAAAGCGATACGAAGCTTTCCACCGACGCCTGTCGAGCCGTAACCGTGAATGACTTTGAGGACGGCGGTGCCGCTGCGCTGCGCCTCGGCGATCCTCGCAATCAACCGTTGTTTCGCACCAGCGACCGATGGCATATCCGCTTTTATGTTTACTTCCATGACGCGTTTTGCCATGCGGGCTCCTGGGCGCGAGTAACCCCGGCTGTTCTCGCGAAGAGCCAGTATGGGCGAAGCGGCGCCCGACCGCTCCGCTCCACGGTGCATTGTCTCGTTGCAGGCGCTCCAGCGACAACCTAGACTCTTGCGGTGTTCTACCTCGACCTGTTCAAGTGTCTGCACGCGCGCGAGGTGCGCTATCTCGTCGCAGGTGGCCTTGCCATGAACCTCCACGGCGTGCCTCGAATGACGATGGACATTGATCTCGTTCTCGCGCTGGACGAAGCAAATGTCGACTCATTTCTGGCGTGTGCACGGGAACTCGGCCTGAAGCCGCAAGCGCCGGTTCCGCTCGAAAGCCTCAGGGACCCCGACCTGCGCCAGTCGTGGGTCGAGCAGAAGCATCTCATCGCATTCGCTTTAACCGGGGCGCCGGGCACTCCTACCGTCGACGTCCTCCTGAAACACTCTCTTGACCTCGACGCGGCGATGAACCGGGCTCTCGCGCAGACTGTCGCTGACATCCCAGTGCGCATCGCATCGATAGATGACATGATTGCGCTCAAGCAGAACACCGGCCGACGCCAGGACCAGGACGATATCGAGCATCTGCTCCGAATCAAGGCCAATGGAAATGACTGACGAGCGTCCTAGCGGCGGCTTCGGTTACTACGTCAGCGACGAACAACTCGAGTCGTACGCGAAACTGACGCCTCTGCAGCGGCTGCAATGGCTCGATGAGGCCAGACGGTTCCTGCTACTTGCACTGACGCCGGAAGCACGCGAACGGCAGGAGCGTTTGCGGCGGGGAAAGACGATCATCGGGAATTAACTAGAGCGCATCGCTCAGGACGGCACTCCCCCGGCCTTCGAACGGAATTTCGCCTCCCCTTTTCGCGCACCTCAGTGATTGTGATACCGGCATTGTGCTGGCCGAGATCCTCATCACCTGAGAGCTCCGCATAATCTCCGAGCAGACCCTGCGCCGTTTCATCGAAAATATCCCAGTTCTCCCCGTGCACGATGCGCCGAAGCCTGCCTTCCGCGGCCAGACGCTCGAGCGTTTTTCGCAAACCGACACGAAGTTTCCCACCGACGCCTGTCGAGCCGTAACCATGAATGACTTTGAGGACGGCGGTCCCGCTGCGCTGCGCCTCGGCGATCCTGGCGATCAACCGTTGTTTCGCGCCAGCGACCGACGGCATATCCGCTTTGATGTTTACTTGCATGACGCGCTTTGCCATGCGGGCTCCTGTTCAAGCCCGGAGCGCATGGCCGCGGCTATAACTTCTGGTCCCAGGCAACTTGTGCGGCGTTCGCGATATACAGTCTCCCGGACCGCAGCACCATACCAGCGCAAAAAGCGGAGGGGACCGCGTGTCGCGCCCGTCAGCGCAGTCATCTTCGGACGGGCTCGATCGGCTTGCGCATTGTCTTGAGCGCCCCATGCAAAAAGCCGACTGCGCAAGCGGAGCAAGTGCGGTGGCAATGAACTATCGTCGGTCCATCATCGCGACCCTGCTATTTGCTGAAGTGGCGACCACATGGTGAAAGGCACCCGCGTCACGGAGCGATATCGGTTCTGCGAAGCCTTGAGGGCAGGACGTGGCAGAAATCCTCAAGGACTTTCCCACGCTCGACGAGGAGCGGGCCAGTCATCGCATTTGCGGCAGCGTCCGCGGAAGAGGACTGCCCGTCCGCTACGCCGTCGCCTGCGTGAAGGTCAAGCTGGACGAGAACATTCCCGTACGACCGTCCCGCAGTCGGCCAGCGGCATTCAGCATCTCATCGCCGCGGGACATGCCACGTGGAACGGCAAGAAGCCGCGCGGTGCCGGGCGGCGCGGGCCCCTGAAACTTCACGGATCGGGACCGACGATCTCCGATATGGTTCTTGCCGATCGCGGCTGATGCATCTCTCTGCCGCTCAGACGCTCGCGAGGGACAGCGCAGAAACGCTTCTCTTTGCGTGCTTCGATCGGCGGCTGAGTCGCGCTGCCGGAGTACTGGGGATGAATCTGGTCCGGGCGCTGTGACCTGATCGCTACTTCGTTACCCCGGCCGGATCTGCGATCGCCCCCGACGCGGCCTGTCGCCCGCGCGGTCGGAGCCCGGCGGCGTGTTGCCGCGCTTCTCTGTTTTCGGATCCGGAATCCCGTCCGGCCGGCGCAGGCCCTGGCCGGAGCTCTGTCCGGTCGCCCCCAGACCATATTCGTTCTTGCGCTTCGCCGCGGCGGGATCGTCTTGTGCGAGCGCGCTGGATGCACCGGCCGCCACGATGGCGAACAGCATCGCGTGCACGGATGCGCGCATCGCGAGGAGTCGTCGTTTCCGCGCCTTGTTTCTTTCGATAGGCATTTACACCGTCTCCTTCGCAGCAGAGCCTTCCCTCGGCGTCGCCCGCCATCACCCCCGCCACATTCGCCACGTTACCCAGATTCTCCAGCCGATCCAACAACGCCCTCGCCCCTTTCTCGCCCCAGCACCCGTCCCGCGCAATCCATAAACTTCTCCACGCGGTCCGCCGGCGTCATCGGCTCCTCCGGAGAGCCCGGCGCGTGTTCCTGGCGGATCTTGAAGCGGCCGCGTTTCGTGTCGATCGCGAGGTCCGTGTAACCGACGACGCCCGAGAAATGGCCTTTCCCCTCCATGGGCACGCGCTTCACCTTCGGCAAGAACGCACGCACCTCCGGCCGCATCACCATCGGATCGGTGAACGATTCGAGCGTCACCTTGCCGTCGAGGAAGAGCGCCGAGGTGCAGTACTCGATGCTGAATTTCCCTTCGAGCCCCGTCACCGGGTTGAAGCTCACGAGCGCTGTGTCCGCGCCCGGCAGGAAGCCTACGTCGACGCTCACGACCTCGTCCGCGCGGATGCCGTGCTCCTTGATGAGCTTGATCATGCCGCCGAGCGGGCGATGGTTGCAGTAGCAGCACGGCCAGCGCTTCACGTAGATGCCCGGCTCTGCCATCGACCACGGCTTGCCGAGCGTCGCGATGACCTTTTCGAGCGGCTCGCCGTCATCGGTGCCGTACGTGGAGAAGAAGTTGTTCTTGCCGTCGAAAATATCAGTGTTGGCGGTGAAGCCGTTCTTCGCGAGCCACGCCGAAGTGACGCCGATGCGCGCGGCGTTGCCGGCGTGAAAAGGCTTCGTCATCGTACCGAAGTTGCGCACGAGCCCCGACGACTGCGACGCCGCGAGCCCCCACGCCGTCTGGAGTTGCTCCACGCTCAAGCCCCACAGCTTTGCCGCGGCCGTCGCGGAGAATACGCCGACGGTGGCAGTCGCGTGCCCCCCTTTCTGGTAGTGGCCGCCGCCGATCGCGCGTCCCAGCACGTTCGCCACCTCGAGCCCGAGCGCGAAGCGGCGAGCACCGACTGCCCCGACGCGCCCGTCACCTCCGCAACCGCCAGCGGCGCCGGGCCCCATCGTCGTGCTCGGATGCCCGCGCAGCGTCGGCAGGCTGTCGTCGAAATCGAGCGCGTGACCCGCGATGCCGTTCGCGAACGCGGCTTCGGCGGGCGACGTCTTGAGCGGCTGCCCCAGCACCGTCGCCTGACCGCGCGCGCCGGTCTCGCGCACCCAGCGCGTGGCGATCTCGGAGATCGGCTCGAGCGAGCCGGCGAGGGCGCAGCCGATGGTGTCGATCAGGGCGTCGCGGGAGCCGGAGAGGACGGTGGGGGGAATGTCCTGGGGGTTGGTGGACGTGATGAAGGGGGCGAGGTCGTGGGTGAGCATGGGATCCTCGGGGTAACTGGGGTATTCGAGAGCATACCGCGTCCTACCCTGGTCATTGCGACGCGCCAATAAGCGATGCCGTGGCGCAAGATAGCCACGGTAGGTCAGCGATATGCGAGAAAAGGGGCTGTAGTGCTTAGATTGCGTTGAAGCCAATGCGCCTCAGGTACTCAAACGTTGGATCGTAGTACTGTGGCAACCGCGTCACGTCTTTGTCGTCACCATGAGGGACCACGACGACCATACCCTGTCGAGCTCGAGTTAGCAGCACACGATAAGCATTCTTGAGGTAGGCACGCCGTTCCGGCTTGTTTATTCGATTCCAGCGGTCTCCCACAAAGGAGAAGTGCTGCCAATCAGACTGTCCGTGGCGAAAGTCCGCATCCCACACAACACAAGCCCAATCGAGTTCTAACCCTTGCACGTGGAATTCGGTCGCAACGTCTTCCAGAAAATAGGACGAGCGGACATCTTGTTTACCATCAAGAAACCAATGCACCGGGTCCATCGGAGAGCGAACGTGAATCGCGTGCGGTTTGAGGCGCTCTGCTTGGGATGACACGACGATGCCATATCGTTCCGTGCCACGCGCCTGCTTTGTGAGCCACTCCTTTGCAACCTTGAGATCGCGCGTGATAACGATGGGGTAACTGTCCGTGATTTGACGAAGGGTGCTGCGAGCCTCGGGTTCGTCTAGGTCGAGCAGTTGTTTGACTAACGTAGATACGTGTTCGGCGCGAAACGATCGCATCGATACCGAGAGATGAAGGTCTTCATTAAAGTGCACGTTCGGTTGTGTCTTTAGAACATCCACCAACTTGCCGGCACCGTATTCAGTGTCGTGTAGACGCGGAGAGATATGAATGTGCCAATCAGGAAAGCTTCGTTGTAGCGAATCGATCCATTCGGTAATCCCCGCTTCGCCAGTGTTGATCTCCTGTCCACCCCCTACTAGACAAACTATTACTGCCCAGTCGATGTGGCGGTTCAGACAGGATATGAGAAATTCTGGCTCAGAATGAGCGAAGTCAGGGCGTTGCTTCTTGCGAAGCATGAACCGGGCTGTCTGTTCGGCGTCCCACGCTCGCTGGGCTTCGTCGAATAGGGCGACGTGCTCTGCTGGAGCGCGGTTCAGGTCAACCAAGCACTCATCGCGGAAGTGGTGCACGTTCTGTATGAACGCCTTGACTTCGCTCATAGCAGAACCTTTTCTTACCTTCTTCCCGCGCTCAGCTTCTCGTCTGACTCTGTCCCGCGCCAGAGCCTCACGCAGGATCGCGACGAGCGGCCCGTTGCCAGACAAGAAGACACTGTACAGCTCGCTACCTTTGTCGATATGTTGGGTCGCGATATTGAGCCCGACGAGAGTCTTACCGGCACCCGGAACGCCCGTAACAAAGCAGATGGACTTTCGGGTCTTGGCTTTCGCTGACGCGATGATTTCGGCAATTGCATTGGAGGTTCGGCCTAGGTTGACGCCCCCTGCGTCGCTCCGCGAGATCTCAGCGACCCCATGGCCTCCATACAAGGCCATCGCGGCTTCTATGATCGTTGGCGTCGGATAGTAGCGCCCGCGTTCCCAATCTTCCGCAGAGATAGAAGGACCACTGTGGCTCGAGAGTATGTGATCGAGGCACATACGTAGGTCACTGGCAGTCGCGTGGCTAACGGGCAATAGGCCGTCGAGGTGCCACGCCTCGCTGGACGCAAACGCGCTACTCGTCGCCAGAGTAGCGACGAGAACAGGTGCGACGCGGGCGTAATGACTCGTCTCATGAAAATTCTTAAGGTCTAGGGCATAGTCGCAAACCTGATCCGTAGCGGCGGCCGAGAAGGTTCGCTCACCTACCTTGAACTCGATCACAAACACCACGTTATCGAGCACCGCGATGACATCGACGCGTTTTCCGAGTCGAGGGATCGAATACTCCAGGTAGACCTTGCCTCGGCCCCGATACGTTTCTAACGCGGGGCGCAAAATCTCAATTTCGACAATCCATGCGTCTCTCTGAGTCAAATCAAGGCCGAATGCGTTTCGGCGAGCGAGGACGCCAAGGATTTGATCGACGTTCATACCGAGGAAGTCGTCGATCGTTTGAGTGAAGAAAGCGCGATCGTTCATCGGCATCGTATGACGTAGGCTGCGACGCCTCTCGCGTCCTTTCGGTTTCGCCGAAGGCCGCAATCGTAGCGGTGCGGCCGTCAAGGCACAATGAATGATGATGGATAATCATGTCGGACGAGAACTATGATCCGGCCTTTCTCGACGAGGTGGACGCCTTATTTCTGAGGTGGAGCCGCGTGCCTAAACCCTGCAGCACGAGTATTCATGACCGCTGAAGGACTTCAACGCTGTCCGTTCTGTGCCATTTCGGACGCGGATGCCGTGCACGCAAACGGCCTCGCCATAGTCAGGCGGGACGGCTTTCCGCTGTCTCCGGGACATTCCCTTGTGATCCCACGCCGGCACGTGTCGTCCTACTTCGAGCTGACGCGGGAGGAGCGGCTTGCAGTGATAGACCTGCTGGATACTGCCAAGCGCGAGCTGGATGCCAAGCATGCTCCGCAGGGATACAACATCGGAATCAACGACGGGGCTGCGGCCGGACAGACTGTCATGCACCTGCATGTGCACCTGATCCCACGATACTTGGGCGACAGGAATGATCCAAGAGGGGGCGTGCGGTGGATCTTTCCCGAGAAGGCGGCCTATTGGAAAGCCGATGAGTAGCCTGCTGCCATCCGCCGCGAAGCAGCTCGATTTTCTCAACAACCTTCAGCGCATTCTCAATGAAGGTCTGTTTGTCGCCAGCTACAAGTTCGCTCTGGTGCTTGCGCTCGCTGAGCTCGCGGTCGAAAAGACACCTCTGCCGGATGGATCGCTTCCCATTCCACTTGAAGAGTTGAGCGACCGGTTCATATCGCTCTATTGGCATCAGACTGCGCCATTTGCAAAAGACGTGGTTCTGGCGCAGAACCGTGGCCGCCAGGCTTCGGCGATTACGTTGATCTCTAACTTCAGGGCCAATGCGCCGACGCTGGCTGTGGCACGGCGACATGCGCGCTGGGCATCGCTCGTTCGCCGCGTAGCCAGATTACTTGATGACATGCCACTCTGGCGCCTTCAGCTTGCGGGTGCTGATCGGGTTGATTTCCTTTACGAAGAACGCCTGATCGATGACGCAGTGGTTCTTCGACCGGGTGTGGCTGCTTTTTTCAAGGAGCAGTTCGCGGTCGTGCAAGCGCTAGTTCAAATGGGTTGGCTCTCGTTCGTTCAGGGTCTCCCGCCGAACCGCGAGATCCTGGGCGCGACTGGCGATCTCGCAGACTTCCTGTTCGGAACGAATCGAGCCGCATTGCGTTCGATCATGGATGGTCTACGGGATGTGCAGCGAAATGCCTGCTTCTATTGCGGCCGGCCACTCGCGGGAGAGATCGAAGTGGACCACTTCATTCCATGGTCACGATATCCGCGCGATCTGGGACACAACTTCGTACTTGCAGACAGAACCTGTAATCAGCACAAAGCGGAGATGCTTGCGGGTTCCGCTCACTTGGAGCGATGGGTGGAACGGAATCGGCAAAAGGAAGTGCGATTGCTGGAGGTCCTTGAAAAGGCGCCATTCCTTCTTGACGCCGATGCGTCGTTCTCCGTTACGGAGTGGGCGTACGATCACGCTGAGCGTGCCGGATCCGTCGTGTGGGTCCGGGGTCGGGAGACTTCCAGACTGACCCCCGAATGGCGGAGGTGGTTTCGTTGAAGCGGTCCCAATGAACGAACCCAAGGCCTCTACAAGATCGACTGCGCTCCTGACGCAGCACGCTGCGTCCCCCTCGGCATCCTCGGGCGGAGCGTCGAGCCAGGCGGGTTTTAGGCGTACGTGCGCCACGGGATTGCCATACCGCGCGGGGACGGCGGCTGGCAATAACAGCGGTCCCCCAAGCTCACCGGGTGAGCCACCCACCTCTTCATACTGGTCGATCCCCCGATGCGGCGTTTCCGAAGGAAAGATTTTATGCAGGTGATGCCGTGACCGCGCCTATGACTCGCCTCAGCCCGACGCTGCTGGCCGGCCACTTATCGTGCGCGCATCTGACGCAGCTCGAAAGGAAGCGCCAGGCAGGCGAGCTTGCGATCGCGTTCAATGCCGATCCGAGGCTGGAGGCGATGCGGATCCGCGGCCAGCAGCACGAGGCGCGTTACGTCGAGCGGCTGCGTGTCGGAGGGCGTGAGGTGTGCGATCTCCGCGGCACGAATGATCCGGCGATGTCGCGTGAGGCCATGCAGCGCGGCTGCGACGTCATCGTTCAGGCGCCGCTCGCGAACGAGTCGTTCTTCGGCTACGCGGACGTCCTGCTGCGCGTGGCCAGGCCCTCGGCGCTGGGCGACTATTCGTACGAGCCGGTCGACACGAAGCTCGCGCTGGACACGAAGGCCGGCACGATTCTTCAGCTCTGCACGTACTGCGAGTTGCTTGACGTCGATGCAGGGCGCGCAGCCGGACAGGTTTCATGTCGTCACGCCGCTGCGGTGAGGAAAGTTATCGGCTCGCCGATTTCGCCGCGTATTACCGGCTCGTCCGCGCTCGGCTGATCGATGCCGCGTCGGCGACGCCGCCACCCGCGACCTATCCGGACCCGGTTCCGCATTGCGACGTCTGCAATTACTGGAGGCACTGCGATGAACGCCGCCGTGGCGACGACCACCCCTCGCTGATCGCCGATATCCGGACTGCGCAGGTTCGGGAGTTTCAGCGGCAGGGTCTTGTGACCGTCATCGCAGTCGCTCAGGCTGACGGCAGGTTGCCCGCCGAGCCGTCCCGGGGAAGCGCTGAGACTTATCGTCGCCTCGGTCATCAGGCGCGCCTTCAGGTGCAGGCGCGTAGCGGCGGACTCCGCCGGTTGACCTCCTTGCTGCCCGAAGGCGGCCGAGGGCTCGGCCGCCTGCCGCAGCCGTCGCGCGGCGACGTGTTCCTCGATTTCGAGGGCGATCCGTTCGTCGGCGAGCACGGTCTGGAATACCTGACCGGCTTTCTGGCACGCGACCGTGGACGGCGTCGCTCGCTTCGAGCAGCACTGGGCGTTGGAAGCGGCCGAGGAGAAGGCTGCCTGCGAGGCTTCATCGACTTTGTCATGGCGCGCGTGCAGGACCATCCCGGTACGCACGTGTACCACTTCGGCGCGTATGAGCCCGCCGCGCTCAAGCGGTTGTGCGCGCGGCACGCGACACGCGGCGAGGAGCTCGACCGGCTGCTTCGCGGTCGCCGCTTCGTCGATCTTCATGCCGTGCTGCGCGAAGGTTTGCGCATCGGCGTCGAACGCTACGGCCTAAAGGAGATGGAGTCGCTCCACGCGTTTGCCCGGAGGCTCGACCTGCGCGATGCCGCTGTCGCACGGCGCGACGTCGAGCTCGCGCTCGAGCTCGGTGAGATCTCGAGCATTCCGGAAGAGCTGCGCGAGCGTGTCGCCGTCTACAACGGCGACGACTGCTTCTCGACCGAAGCCTTGCGCGACTGGCTCGAGCGGAAGCGGGTCGAGGCCGATCGCAGCAGGGCCACGAAATTGCGCGCCCGCCGCCGGCGAGATGGCGCCCACGGATGCGGTGAGCGAGCGCGACCAACGCATCGGGCTTTGCGGCAGGCGCTCGGGCTGACTTGCCGACGACGCCGGCAGGGAACGCGAGCAGGCAGCGCGGCGCGCTCCTTGCCTCGATGCTGGGTTACTTCCGGCAGGAGGAGAAGAACGCATGGTGGGAATACTTCCGCCTGCGCGAGCTGCCGCTGGACGAGCAGCTCGACGAGCGCGAGATGCTGGCGGGGCTGGAGTACGTTGGCGTCGATGCCCAAGCAAGGCGAAAAGGGAATGCGCGCTCAGCTACTCCTTTCCGGCCCAGGACACCGCCATCGATGTCGGCGACCAGGTGTCTTCACCAAGCCCGAGGATGCCGACCCCGATCGACCGAGCACCAGCCTGCGTCGTCTGGAGGTCGACCTCGGTGCGCGCACCGTCGTGCTGCGAAGGGCCAAGCAGCGGGTGACCGGCGCCCCCGCGCCGTCTTTACGCGACCAGGTCGTCGGCGCAAGCCCATCGAGAACGCGCTCCTGAGCTTCGCCGGATCCGTGCGCGATCACGGCTTCTCCAGCGGCCCCTTCGCCGCCGCGTCCGACCTGCTGCTGCGGCGGCCCCGCGCCGAATGTGAAGCTGGTGGAACCCCACTGCGGAAGCCGGACGAACCCGTCTTGGCTGCGTCAAGCGCGTCTGCCAAACTCGACGGCGGCGTCCTCCCGATCCAAGGCCCTCCCGGCTCCGGCAAGACCTACGTCGGCGCGCGCGCCATCGTCGAGCTTGCGAAGCCGAAGAAGGTCGGCGTCACGGCCGTGCAGCCACAAGGTCATCGACAACCTGCTTACCGGCCGTGCGGGATGCAGCGAGGGAGGACCGGACTGCCCGGTGCGCCTCGTGCCACAAGCACAACGGAGACGCTCCTGCAGGTATCGAGTACGCGGACGACAACGTGCGGCACTGCCGCCATCCGCGCGGGCACCGTCGTCGGCGCCACCGCCTGGCTCTGGTCGAGCGACGATGCCGAGGCATCGCTCGATTACCTCTTCATCGACGAGGCCGGCCAGATGTCGTTGGCGACGCCCTGGCCGCCGCCCGCGCGGCGCGCAACGTCGTCCTCCTCGGCGACCCGCAGCAGCTCGAGCAGCCCACCAAGGGCGCCCATCCCGACGGCGCGGACGTCGCCGCGCTGGTGCACGTGCTCGGCAAGGACCGCGCGACCCTGGCCGACCAGGGTCTCTTCCTCGACTCCACCTGGCGCCTCCATCCCAGCATCTGCGCCTTCACTTCCGAGCTCTACTACGAGGGGCGCCTCCGTCCTCGACGCGCTCGAGCGCCAGCGGCTGGACGGCGACACGCCCTTCGCCGGCGCCGGCCTCTTCCTCGTCGAAGTCCCGCACGAAGGCAACCAATCCCGCTCCAACGAAGAAGTCGACGCGTCGTCGAGCATCGTCGGGATGCTGCTCGCGGGTACACATGGACCGACCAGGAAGGCCGCACGCGACCGCTTGAGCCTGCCGACATTCTCGTCGTCGCGCCTTACAACGCCCAGGTCAGCGCGCTGCGGCGGAGGCTCTCGCCGTTCGGCGTCAACCGCGTCGGCACGGTCGACAAGTTCCAGGGTCAGGAAGCCGCGGTCGTCATCTACTCCTGCACCAGCTCCTCACCGGAGGACGCGCCCCGCGGCATGGCCTTCCTGTACGACCCGCACCGCTTCAACGTCGCGACGAGCCGCGCGCGGGGCGCGGTCATCGTCGTCGCGAGCCCGGCGCTATTCGAGCCGGATTGCAGAACGCCGGAGCAGATGCGGTGGGCGAACGGGCTTTGCCGTTATCGCGAGCTTGCGATCCGCAAGATCAGGTCGGGATTCGTAGTTTAAGTTCGTAAGGGTGCAACCTCGCAACTGAGTGCCGGGTGGCGGGGTTTCGGTTGGGTTGACGGTTTCGTTGCGCCACCGGATTTGCCACGCAGTAGCTACCGCGCCTGCTCACGATGACACCTGCCGAAAAATCCTCCGCAACTCCTCCACGACGTTATTGCAGACTTCTCTGGCTGCGGCCACTCTGGCCTCGATAGCAATGCGTGCAAGTAACGCGGGTCAGGCGGTCAGTCTACGCACGAACGGTTTGTCGTGCATGCTTCGAGTCGGACCATGCTGTCTTGCTCAGCACGACCGACTGGAGCAGGATGAAGTAGTCTTTCACGGTCCACGCGAGCGGACCCGCATGATCGAACGTGGTGAATTCGGAGTTACGCCGTGGCGGCTCACGAGTCGGTAGGTTGGCTTTAGGCCCGCGATGCCGCAGAGCGAGGTGGGATGCGGATGGAGCGGTCGGAGTCGCTGCCCAAGGTCGCCGGAACGAAACCGGCTGCGACCGGCGGCGCCTGAGCCGCTGAGCCGTTCCTCGAACTGCCGGTGAAGTGCGCGGTGTTCCACGGATTGCGCGTGGGCAGCCATGGTAGGTCGAGCAAAGGCGCGGCAACGCAAAGTGACAGCCGTGGGTGGGGCGACTACCATCACGTGTTCACGGCCATCGGCTATTGGACATGAGATACAAACGCATCACTGTTGATCCTGCGCAGATGGACGGGGTGCCGTGTATCCGCGGACTGCGCATCCCTGTAGCGACCGTGGTCGGAATGGTCGCTGACGGCATGGCTGAGGCGGAGATATTGGCCGCCTATCCCGATCTGCAGGCAGGCGATGTGCAAGAGGCCCTGCAGTACGCGGCGGACGCCGTCCGCGAGAGAGAGCTACCGCTCGTCGAGCGGTGAGATTCCTGATCGACAACGCGTTGTCGCCTTTGCTGGCCGCTGATCTACGCAGGCACGGTCACGACAGTGTGCACCTACGCGACTATGGGATGCAGACAGCAAGTGACGAGCAAGTATTTGCGCGCGCTGCGAGCGAGCATCGGGTCATCGTTTCTGCCGATACGGATTTCGCGTTCCTGCTCGCGTTGCGCGATGTCGCCGAGCCTTCTGTAATTCTTTTCCGAGGCACCTCTGCCAGATCGCGATGGATGACACGCTCGCGGAAGGCGTCTACCATAGGCAACGAGCGCGTGCTCGGAACGCGCATACGCGACATTGATCATGAATCAGCGGACAGACGAGGCCTTGCTTCAGAAGATCCGCGAGCTTCCGCCTGAGCAACAGGCCGAAGTGGAGGACTTTGTCGAATTCCTCGCGGTCAAGGAGCGCCGGCGCAACGCCGGTCGACGCTTGCGAACGGCACAGAGCCGTCTTGCGGCTGATCCGCTGCCGCCGATGAGTATTGATGAGATCAACGCCGAGGTAGAAGCGTATCGCGCCGAGCAGCGCCGTGCGGCTGGTGCTTGATACGAACGTCGCACTTTCTGTGCTGCTCTGACTAGGCATTCCTGGTCGCCTTATGCGGCGTCAGGCGATGCGTCCAAGCGGCTATCCCGCTGCTGGCTGAACTCCGCGGCGTGATCCAGCGGGAGAAGTTCGTGCGGCAGCTACGTGCGCGATCGTGTCGATTGACGATCTGCTTGACGGATATATCGATGGCCGAAATGGTGCCGCCAGCCGATCTTTCAGCCGCGGTCGCAGGTGATCCTGATGACGATATGGTTCTCGCGGCAGCACTGGGTGGCCGGGCAGATCTAATCGTTTCTGGCGATGCTCACCTGTTGAACATGAAGCTTATCAGAATATCACGATCGTCCCGGTGGTCGACGCAGTGCAACGTGTAGCGCGCGACGCTCCTGCAAGGTCATAGCCAGCGCCGGTTGTAGACGAGAAACGCCCGCGGGGTTGTCGCGTCGCGCGTAGCAGCGGCGCTGCACCGAAGGACGAATGCCGAAATCAACCTCATCGTCCGAACGCTACCACCCTAACGAGGATGGATCGATCAACGAGGAAGCGTATCGGCAGTTCCTGCAGCGCTTCGTCGACGCCGCTGGCGTTTATCTCGGCAGCGTTGGCTCGGCGAAGGCGGTGCGATGACGGCGGAGACTGCGCCGCATGTACAGGATCGGTGTGGATGTGTGCAAGGGCAAGGTCAGGTGAACGGCAACCCGCCCGGAAGCCGACCGTGCGCGAGCCGCTCGAGCACATCCGGCTCGCGATCGAAGGCGGCGTGGAGATCGTGAACGTGTACGGCCCGCCGGGCTGGCACGCCTTCGGCCCACGGACGAGGAATACGCGGGCTTCGTGACGCGCTTCTGCAGGAAGTGAAGCATCCGGTGGCGATCGCGCCCAATCGCACCCACAGCACCTGCCGAAAGGTTTCGCCGCAGTCGGATTCGCCAGGCGAATCGCCGGACAGGATTACGGACGGTTACAGCCGGACAGGATTACGGACGGTTACAATATAAGGAGGAGGCGTTCCCATGTACGCGTACAAAGAAATTGTCACTATCGATGACCCGCAGCGGCTCGTACTCGAGAAGCCGTTGCCGTTGCGAAAAGGTCAGCGAGTGGAGGTATTCATCGTTGCGGAGAGCGACGAGGCGACACTCGAGACTGTCCGAGACGACATCGCCAGACGCGGCATCAGCGAGTCTGAAATCGGCGACGCTATCAAGTGGGCGCGCAGCCAGCCATAGTTCGCGTCGTCTTCGACACGAACACCGTAGTATCCGCACTACTGTTTCGCGGTGAGCTCAGCTGGCTGGTTGAGCACCTGGCGGTCAGGTGCATCGACGGCGCTGATAAGCTGCCCTGTCGCAAATGAGCTTCTGCGCGTCTTGAGCTATCCGAAGTTTGGTTTGTCCGAGTTGCAGATCGAAGCCATTGCATCGTTGTATCTTCCATATGCAGAAAGGATCGACGTCGATCCAGGTACCGTCCAGGTGCCACAATGCCGGCCGACCGCATAGCCAAGCGAGACGGACCGACGTCCTCCTCAGAACGAACGGTTGGGTGTTCATGCTTGGAGACGGACCGCGTCCTCCTCAGCACGAACAGTGCTCGTTCATCCCTTCGACCGCAACACGGCCCCGTAAAACGCGCGTCAGGTCGAGCACAGGAACATCCGACGGTGGCCGCCCCCGCGGGGCGAGTTGCCCGCTTCTCTCCGCAGTCACGCTAGAATTCAGGCATTCAACCGAATGATCAGCGAAAACGATGGCCACTGTCGTAGAGGAAATCGAGGCGAGGATCCGCTCGCTGAACGTCGCGGAAAAGACCGAGTTGCTCCGCTCTCTGATCGCAGACCTGGATGGTCCGCCGCAATCGGACGTGAGTGATCAATGGATGGCGACGGCCAGGAGGAGATACCGCGAGATTGCCGAAGGGCGCGTGGAAGCCGTTCCGGCGGATCGCGTGTTTGATAAGGTGCGCGCCCGACTCAAGCGATGAAGCTTGAGTTCCATCCGGAAGCGGAAGAAGAATTTCTTCAGGCAGTCTTGAGGTACGAGGCCAAACTTCCCGGTCTCGGCGAGCGCTTTCATGCCGAGCTCCATGCGGCAGCCGCTGTTCTGCTCGACTATCCTCAGCTCGGCGTGCCGATCGATCCCGATCTAAGAAAGCTGGTCCTGGAGCGCTTTCCCTACTCGGTCATTTACAGTCTCACGCCAGATACCATCTACATCCTGGCGGTTGCTCACGAGAAACGCCCGCCGCGTTACTGGCACGAGCGAGGGTGAGTCATAGATTTCGCTCTCTTTGCCACTTCGTCATCATCGCGCAGTAGACCTGTTCGAGGTAGTGCTACGGCTTGCCAAAACGCCTCGTGGCGGCGTACGCACCAAAGGAGACGCTGAATGCCCAAAATCAACCTCCTCGTCCGAAACGCCACCGCCCTCAACGAAGACGGATCGATCAACGAGGAAGCGTATCGACAGTTCCTGCAGCGCTTCGTCGACGCCGGCATCGGCGTTTATCTCGGCAGCGCTGGCTCGGCCGAAGGCGGTGCGATGACGGCGGACGAGCTGCGCCGCATCTACAGGATCGGTGTGGAGGTGTGCAAGGGCAAGGTCCAGGCGAACGGCAATCCGCCCGAGAAGCCGACCGTGCGCGAGACGCTCGAGCACATCCGGCTCGCGATCGAAGGCGGCGTGGAGATCGTGAACGTGTACGGCCCGCCTGGCTGGCACGCCTTTCGGCCCACGGACGAGGAATACGCGGGCTTCTTCGACGAGCTTCTGCAGGAAGTGAAGCATCCGGTCGCGATTGCGCCCAATCCCACGATCGGTTACTCGCCGAAGCCGGCGCTCATCGCCGGGATCTGTCATCGCCACCACCAGATCGTGGCCGTGAACCTCGTCAATCAGAACGACGATTACTTCATCGATCTGAAGGACCGGCTGAAGCGCGATCTCGAGCTCAACGTGCCGATCGACGGATCGATGGGCATGCTGCTGCTCGGCGCGAGCGGCTTGATCGGCGGAGAGCTCAACATGCTGCCGAAGACGTATCGGCGCTATATCGATTTCATCGAGAGCGGCCGGCTCGTGGAAGCGGCGGAGGTCTACGCCGATCTCAAGCGCTTCAACATGTATGTCACGAAGTGGCGCGGTGCCCATCCGCGCTGGATCAAGATCATGATGAAGGCGTTCGGAATGCCCGGCTGGGGCATACGCCGGCCGTATCGGATGCCGCCGGACAGCGAGGTCCAGCAGTTTGCGCAGGGCCTGCTGCGGTTGCGCATTCCCGAGGTCGACGAGCTTGCGCGTGCGGCGCATATGGAAATTCCTGCGGCAGAGGCGGGCGAGCTCGCGAGGTGAGGGACGCGATCGTGTTGCGTTCGGTCCTTTCGATCGTTTTGCTCGTGGCGGTTGGATGCCATGCGGTCGCGGCGGAAACCTTTCCGGCGAAGCCCGTCAGGTTTCTCGTCGGCTACGCGCCCGGCGGCGGCGCGGACGTGCTCACGCGCGTGATCGCACGCAGGCTCTCGGAAGCATGGGGCCAGCCGGTGGTGGTGGAGAATCGCGCGGGCGCCGGAGGAACGATCGCGGCCGGCACGGTCGCCAATGCGGCGCCGGACGGGTACACCATCCTCATGATCACCAGCAATCACACGGTGCCGTCCAACGAAGTGAAGATCGCCTACGATCCGGTGAGAAGCTTCACGCCGATCGTGGAGATCGCTTACATCCCGAGTGCGCTCATCGTGAACGCGGCGCTGGGCGTGAGCTCTGTCAAAGAGCTGATCGACGTTGCAAAGGCGAAGCCCGGCGCGCTCAACTTCGGAAGTACCGGGCCCGCTTCCCAGCAGTTCATGGACATGCAGCTTCTGATGCAGTCCGCAGGTATTCGAATGGTGAACGTCACTTACAAAGGTGCCGGGCAGATCGTGGTCGCGCTTCTGGCGAATGAAGTCCAGCTCGGCCTGCAGCCGATCACCGCTTTTCTGGAGGCGATCAGAAGCGGCAGGTTGCGGGCGCTCGCGGTAACGGGGACAGACACGTTCGCGCCTGCTCCCGGAGGTGCCGACGTACTCGGAGGTCGCGGCTTTGCGCGGCTTCGAGGGCAGCGCGAACTGGTACGGGATCGTCGGCCCGGCGGGACTTGCACCTTCCATCACCTCCCGTCTGCATCGCGACGTGCTCGCGGCGATCGATACGCCCGACGTGCAGCGCGTGCTTGCGGAGCAGGGGTTCGTCCTCGCTGCTGGCTCGCCAGAGGCGTTCGCCAAGCGGATCGCGAGCGATCTGGCGAAGTGGTCGAAGGTGTCCGGGACGATCGAGTCGAAGTAGGCGCGAAGCATTCGTTTCGCGTCGACGGACTGCTCGCACTCCAGGATGACGGCTCGTGAGGGCTGACCTGTGAGAAACCTATCTCTGTGTTACATTGTCTTACAGAACCCAACGGGGTCGAGTTCATGGGCACCTTGACGATACGACTGGATGAAAAACTCGAGCGCGAGCTCGCCCGGCTGGCGAAACAAACCGGACGGACGAAGAGCGAGGTGGCAAGAGAAGCGTTGCGCCGTCAGCTCTCAATTCAGCGATTCAGGAAACTGCGGCAGACTGCAATGCCCTACGCAGCCGCTGCGGGATACCTCACGGACGAGGATGTGTTCCGCGACGTGTCGTGAGGATCTTCCTCGATACGAACGTCCTGGCAAGCAGCATCGCAACGCGAGGACTTTGTAGTGAGGTGCTGGAAAGCGTTCTCCACGATCACGAACTGTTGACGTGCGATCCGCTGCTGGCGGAGCTCGAGCGAGTCCTGGCTACCAAGCTGCGCCTGCCCAAAGCGTTGACCACGGACTTCTTGGCCTTATTGCGGGCAGAAGGACACTTCGTTCAGGCGCAAACAGCGCCTTCCGTTCGCATCAAAGATCCAGACGACATCCCGATTGTTGCCTCCGCCATTGCCGGCGGAGCCGATGTCTTCGTGACAGGAGACAAGGCCTTGCTCGCTCTCGGGGAGATCGATGGTCTTCCGATCGTGTCGCCCCGGGAGCTGTGGATACGTCTTGCGGGCTTATAAGTCGCCTGCCTCACCCTCTCGCCGGCCACTCCGGCTTGTGATATCCGAGCGGCACCACCGGACGCGCCCAGTAGGACGGTGTCTCCGAGAGGCGCGCGACGGGACCGAGGTGCTTGATCACGCCGAACGGTGAGTTCGACGTCGTGACAGACCAGCGCTCGATCTCTTCGGGCGTGAAATCCTCCGGAATGTTCTTGAGCTGCGCCTCGGGCACTTCGCCGCGAGACAGGAGCCAGCGGCCCACCTGCGCGAGCGAGATGCGCACGAGCCAGCTTCCGCCTTCTTCCACGCGGCGACGTAAGCCCACCATCGCGCCGAACGCCATGAGATAACCGGTGAGGAAATCGACCGCCGCCGCCGGATAGAACTGCGGCCCCGGTTCGGCGCCCGGAAAGAGCTCACCCTGACGCTTGGTGATGCCGCTCACCGTTTGCACGATCGTGTCGAAGCCGCGCCGTGAAGCCCACGGTCCCTGATGTCCGAACGCGCATAGCGACACGCAGACGATGCCCGGCCTCATTTCCGCGAGTGCTTCCGGCGAGAAGCCGCGGCCGCTGATGGTGCCCGGGCGGTAACCCTGCGTGAACACGTCTGCTTCGCGCACGAGGCCGCACAGCGTCTCGTGCTGCGCCTTGTCGCGCAGGTCGAGGTGAGCGGAGAGCTTGCCGTGTCCCGTGTCGTATTCCTGGCGGTCGAGGAAGGGAATGTGCGGCGCGCTGATCTTCATCACGTCGGCGCCGAACTCTGCAAGCGTGCGGCCGGAGCTCGGCCCGGCGACGACGCGTGTCACGTCCACGACGCGAATGCCCGCGAGCGGCCGGTTACCGGCAGGAAGCGGCTGCGGCGGGGCCTCGCCCACCTTGATGATCTCCATGAGCGGCAGCGACGCGACGGCTTTGCCCTGCGGATGCTCCGCCCATTCTTCGAAGCTTCGCACCATGCCGCCCACCCCGCCGGCAGCGACGAGCGCCTCCTCGAGCTCGAGCGCGTCCCATTTGGTTACCGCTTCGCGGACCGCGTTGCGGTCTGCTGGCACGCCGAGCAGTTTCAGCGCGATCGCCTGATGGTGCGGGAAGTTGCAGTGGAGATAGCTCCAGCGGCCGTTCTTCGCCGGGTATACGCCGACGACCGGGCTGCGTTCGCTCGGCCCGGGCTTGCCGTTCAGCATCAGATAACGCGCACTGCGCAGCGATGCCGTTGCCTGCCGCGCATCGACCGAAATGCCTTGCGTGCGACCGGTGCGCAGCTTCCAGAGATCGGCAGCCGCAAGACCGCCCGCCGCCAGTGTCGCAGCAGCCGTTTCGCCGAGACGAAACGACGTGCGGATGATCGGATCGGTGCCGCCGCTGAACTCGACGTTACGAACCTGATCTTCCTTCCAGCCGGCGAACGGCATGAGTGTGCGAAATGAAGCATTGGCCATGATGACTCCTCCTGTTGAGTTGCCGGCATACGTGAGACGCCGCGACCGTCGGATGATCTCATTGTTCTGCGTGCCGATCATCTCGCGCGGCGTACGTGCGCGCTACGCGCAAACCATTCCAGATGATGGCCGCGCAGCCAGGCAGTCAGGGCTTCGAAATCGTCCTGACGTGTGCGCGATCCTCGTGCGCTTCGACCCGGTCAGTCGTGGCGCACACCGCTCAGCCGCACGACCCGAGACCATTTCTCGATCTCCGATGCAATGTAGCCAGCGAACTCGGCCGGTGTCATCGTGGCAGGCTCGAGGCCGACCGCCGTGAATCGCTCCCGCGTGTCCGCGGCGCGCACTGCCGCCGTGATGACGTCGTGCAACTTCGTCACGATGGTCTTCGGAGTTCTGCCCGGTGCGAGAACGCCGTACCACGAGTTGAGCTCGTAGCCCGGCACGCCCGCTTCGGCGATCGTCGGCACGTCCGGTAGCACCGCGGTGCGTTGTGCAGCGCTCACGGCCAGCACGCGCAGCCTGCCGCTCTTTATGTGCGGCATGGCCGGCGGGATACTGTTGAACGTGAGCTGGATCTCGCCGGCGACCACCGCGGAGAGGCTCTGTGCCGCTCCCTTGTAGGTGATGCTCGTCATGCGCACGCCAGTCAGTGACTGGAAGAGCACTGCACCGAGATTGCTCGCGCTGCCGCCGCCGCTCGATGCGTAATTCAGCTCTCCCGGCCGGGCGCGGGCGAGGGCGATCAGCTCCTTGACCGAAGTGACAGGCAGGTCAGGCTGAACCACGAGCACGAGCAGGCTGCTGCCAACCATTGCCACCGCCGCAAAATCGCGTAACGCATCGTATGGAAGGTTCTCGTGCAAGCTGGGTGTCACTGCGAACGCGAACGTGCCCATGAGCAGCGTGTAGCCGTCGGGTGCCGCGCGCGCGGCCAGTTCGGTGCCGACGATGCTTGCTGCGCCCGCCCGGTTGTCGACGACCAGCGGCTGTCCCAGCGTCTTCGCGACGTGCTCTCCGATCGTGCGTGTGATCACTTCGTTCGGACCACCCGGAGGATATGGAACGATCACGCGTATCGGGCGCACCGGATACGGCTGTTCCGCGGCCGAACCTGCGCTCGTGATGACGGTCGCGCAGCAGATGACTAACGCTCCGAGGCGGCGCGACGACATGCTATTCCGTGCGGATGCCGCTCGCTTTGATGACTTTCGCCCAGCGTGCCGTCTCTCTTCTGATATGCGCGGCGAACTCACTCTGCGTGCTGGCGATCACATCGAGTCCTTCGTGGCCGAAGCGCTCGACCAAGGCGGCATCGGTCGTCGCCTTCACGGCCCATCCATTGAGCGCGCTGAGAACTTTCGGCGGGGTTGCGCTCGGCGCGAGCAGACCCACCCAGCTTTCGAAGTCGTAATCGGGCACACCTGACTCCCTGACCGTCGGCAGCTCCGGCACGACTGGCGAGCGTTTCGCACTGGTGATGGCGAGCGCGCGCACGCGACCGCTTTTCACGTGCGGCATGACCGCGATCACGGAGGAAATCGAAAGGTCCGCTTCGCCCGCCACGACGGCAGCCAGTGCCGATCCGCCGCTCCTGTACGGTACGTGAACGAGGTTCACCCCAGTGAGGTTCTTGAGCAGCTCGACTGCGATGTGGAAATTGGTGCCGTTGCCGCCCGACGAATACTTGAGCGACTCCGGTCTGGCGCGGGCGAGCGCGAGAAGCTCCTGCACGGAGCGCGCGGGCACCGAGGCATTCACCAGAAGAATGTACGACGCGGACACGAGAAGCGAGATGGGTGCGAAATCCTTCTCCACGTTGTAGGGCAGCTTCTTGTAGAGGTTCGGATTCACCGCGAGCGGCTGCCCGCCGACAAGCAGTGTGTAGCCGTTCGGTGCCGCACGCGCCGCCATCTCGGTGCCGATGATCGTCGCTGCCCCCGTGCGGTTGTCGATCACGACAGTCTGGCCCATGACCTCCTCGAGCTTCGGCGCGAGCAGACGCATGACGATGTCGAGAATGCCGCCGGGCCCGGCGGGTACGATGACGCGCACCGGGCGGGCGGGGTAGTCCGTGTTCTGTGCACCCGCGTCGGGGGCGGTCCATGTGGCAGCGCAGGCAAGCAGCGAGATGAGCGGCCGCATATTCATTTTCGCTCCTCCGCGAGTTGAATCCCCTTTACGAGGACGCCGTGACGACCGCGCGTGTGACCGAGCGCGCATTGCCGAAACCGGGCACGTAAACGGAATGCGTACCCGGACCGCCGGCCACGACGAGCCCGATCAGTCCGGGCTCGGCTGCGATGGGCAGCAGCGTGTCCTCCGTGATCGCACCCAGTTCGGCCGCACGCGAGAAGCGCGGACGCTCGAGATCCTTCTTCGTGAGGCGCCCGGCGCGCAACTTCGAGCTTTCCCACAGCGCGTGCTTCACGTCTGGTTTAGTAAACCCGGCACGGTGCAGAATGTGCGCGTGCTCCGGCGCCACGATGATCCACGGTTCGCCGCCGTACCAGTAGTCGTTGCTCATGGGATTGGCGATCGTATCGGCGAGCACTTTCAGCAGATCGCGCGCGTCGTGCGTGTGGCTGTTGAGGTTGAGCGTACCGGCCGTGGCGACGACTGTCACCGTGCTTTGCTCAGGGTTGTAGCCGCGCTCGACGTGGAGCGGGTCCCAGGGGCTCGCCGTTTCGTTCTCCGCGCAGCAGAACGCATACTTGCCCGGCTGGCCCTGCGAAGCGCGATCCATCTCACCCGGCGTGCCGCCGCCGATGTTCTGGAGCGCCAGTCGCACGGCGCGACCGATGGAGGCGTTCGACCAGTTGCCGGGGCCGAGACAATTGACGCCCGCGTTCATGCCGATGCTCGCGGCAATCGGTCCGTTGACGATGATCCAGGGCGTGGCGGGATTGGTCGTCGTCTGAATGCCCTGAAGATTGAACGCGGGATCGCCCAGCGCTTCGACGGCGGCAACCAACACCGGAAAGGCCGCCGGATTCAAGCCCGCCATGACGGCGTTCACTGCGAGTCGCTCCGCCGTCGCGGCACCGAAGGCGGGTGCGACGTGCGCCACGACGTGGCCAGGTTCGAACGCATGTGCGGCGAGCAGTCGCGCAACACGCTCCCGCGTCGGTACCGATGAGCGGGAGACCATCGCTCCAGCCGCGATCACGGCAGTAGGCGTCGAACTCTTCCGGCGAGTCGGGCGCCTCGATCAGTCCGGTCGCGTTGTCGTCGCGAGCGACTTCGCCACGGCCTCCACTTCCGGGCGCCGTACGCAGGCCGCGCACGATCTCGTCGACGCAACTCTCCGCGATCGCGCGCACTTCGTCACGCGTGCGTGTGCCGAACGGGTGCGGTATGACGGCGAGCGGAAGATCGGGGCAGCCGAGCGCTTTCGACTGCGCGCGTCCAAGCGTGGTGAATGCGGTCGAGCAGACGAGGAGCGACGGGAGCCCGAGGCTTCGGGCGTGGACACTGTCGTGGACACTCCACGACGTGCATGCGCCTCAGTCGCCGGAGCCGGCGATCACGACGTCGCACTGGTTGCGGAGGTCGTCGAACACGGCGTCGGACGCCCGTTCCGCTGCCGTCCGCTTGCGATGCTTGACCACTCCGGCGGCGCCGTAGCGCTCCACGAGCAGGTGCGCGACATCATCGATCAGAAGATTGAAATTCGGCTTCGAATTGTCGATGAAGCCCACCACCTTCCCGGCGACGGTCTCCAGCCGCAGATCGTCCAGACCGCGCGTGCGTCCTGCCGGCGCGCGGGGGCTCAGGATCATCGTGTCACGTGTTTCCATTGCGGCTCCTCCATCAAGTCAATTCCCCTCTATCCCCGTCGCCTTGATGATCTTCTCCCATTTCGCCACCATCGTGCTGCGGAGCTGATCGAACTGCGCCGGCGTGCCGTCGATCACGTCCATGTCTTCGGCGTGTGCCTGCTGCGTGACTTCGGGTTGGCGCATGACGTCGTTCAGGGCCTGATTCAGCTTCGCGACGATAACGCGCGGCGTTGCTGCCGGTGCGAGGATGCCGTACCACGACACGAATTCGTATCCCGGCACGCCCGAGTCGCTGATCGTCGGGAGCTCGGGTAGAAGCCGTGAGCGATTCAGGCTCGTGACCGCGACGGGCCGCAGGCGCCTCGACTTGATGTGTGCAAGCACGGGCACGAGCGGGCTGAACATGGTCTCCACCCGGCCTGCGACGACGTCGAGCGCGGCCTGTGCGCCGCCTTTGTACGGCACGTGCGTCATGTCCACTTGCGCGGCCACCTTGAAGAGCTCGCCGGCCAGGTGCGAGCCCGTGCCGTTGCCCGACGAGGAGAAGTTGATCTGTCCCGGTTTTGCTTTTGCCAGCGCGATCAGGTCTTTCACCGTCTTGCCCGCAAAGCCCGGATACACGACCAGCAGTGAACGATAGACGACGAGCTGCGAAACGCCCGCGAAGTCCTTCTGCGGATCGTACGGCAGGTCTTTCTTGAGCAGACGCGCGATGGGGTGCGTGCTCGATGCGATCAGGATCGTGTAGCCGTCCGCGGGTGCCTTGGCCGTCAATTCGGCGGCGAGATTGCCGCCAGCACCAGGGCGATTGTCGATCACGATCGGCTTGCCGAGCTTCTCTGCAAGCCGCGGAGCGACCAGGCGCGCCAGCGCGTCATTGCCACCGCCCGGTGGAAAGCCGACCAGCAGGCGAATCGGTTTGACGGGGTACGTCCCTGTATCGCCGACCGACGTGGCCGCACCGAATGCGCTCGTGACAAGCGATAGGGCGGAGAGTGTAAAGAAGGCTGCAGCGATGTCCCTCACCCCTCCCTCCCCGACCGCTTCGCTCCGCCGTGCATTCGGTCCGACTGGGAACGAGGGCGCTGCGTCTCGCGCATCACTTTGCCGAGACGATCACTTCGTCGCCGGCGATCTCGAAACGCGTGCCGAAGCGTTTCGACATCTGCTCCAGTTCCGCGAGCGCTGCAGCTTCCTCCGCCGGCGGCCGGATGACGATCTCCGTGTTCTCCTGCTGCCGCACGAGGGAAAAGGCGATCCGGTTCGGCTTCTTGTCCTCGAACGTCACGCGCGCCATCATGCCGACCCAGCCGCGCAGATAACGCTTGTTGCTCTTGATGAAGCAGAAGCTGCTCAGGCCGTAGTAGATCGGCCGGCCCTTGTAGATCTCGACCGCGAGCGGATAGTGCTCGGCATGCGCAATGACGACGTCCGCGCCGGCGTCGATCGCCGCGTGCGCGATCTCGACCTGGAAATCGAGGATGTCGCCGCGGTGGCCCATGTGATGCGACGACACGACGAGATCCGATTTCGCTTTCAGCGCGCTCACATCGTCGGTGAACTGTTTCAGGTACCCCGGATCGCACCACGTCAGGATGACCGGCGGCGTGCCCGGCCGGTTGGGCGGCAGCGTGCCGTCCTTGTAGTACACCGGCTGATAAGCGGTGTAGGCCTTGATCACGGCGACGCCGCCGCGCGCTTCGAGCGCTTCGTGATTGTTCGGCCAATACTGCGAGGTGCGTTGCAGAAAACCGAAACGGGTGCCGTTGCGTGTCACGACGGCAGGTGCGCGCGCGCTCGTCGCGTTCGGGCCCGTGCCCACGTGCGGGATACCCAGCTTGTCGAGGTGCGCGTTCGAGGCCTCGATCTGCTCGGGCCCGTAGTTCTGATTGTTCGCATTGCCCACGCAGTGAAAGCCGCCAGCGAGCAACGCGCGTCCGCTCTCGGGCGGCGCGTAGAAACCTTCGTAGCCGGAAACTTCGTCGGCCATCATCTTCCGCGGCACCGGCGGCTCATAGAGGCAGCATTCGAGATTGCCGAACACCACGTCGGCGCTCGCGAGCGTTTCCTTTACCCGCCTGAACGGAACGTTCACGTCTTCGACGCCCATCAGGTTGATGTCGCCGGTCAGGATCATGGTTGCTTTCACGGGGTCCTCACTTGAAATTGCAGTCGTCGAGATTTGGAGAGTGGCTCTAAGGAGCTTCGGCCTGCGGGAACAGATCGGTGAAATCGTCTACGGCCATGTTCGAGAGGTGCGCGTGATCGAGGCAGGCCTCGAGTATGCGTTCTCGTTGCCGCTCGCGATAACAGCGAGCGACATTGTTTTCGAATTTCCGCAGGAGCAGTGGAATGCCTTCCGTTCGCCGGCTCGGATGGCCGATCGGATATTCCACGACGACTGGTCCCGCGCGAGTCCTATCCTTGTAGAGCACCTCGATTGCATTCATGTTCGCCCCGCGTGTGCGGTCGCGATACGCTTCCGTGAAGCGCGGGTCTTCCGTGAGCTGCATGCGTGAGCGCAATGCGTCGATGCGGGGATCCGCGGCCACCTCGTCTTCATAATCTTCGGCCGTGAGATGGCCCTTCAGCAGGGTTACGGCGATCGCGTACTGCAGGCAGTGATCGCGGTCCGCCGCATTGCGCAGCGGCCCGGTCTTGTCGATGGTCGCGAGCGTGCGCGCATGCGAGGTGAGATTGATCGATTCGATTGCTTCCAGTCTGTCGCGCACGAGCGGGTGAAGTTTCAGGGCGCATTCGATCGCCGACTGCGCATGGATCACGACCGGCGCCTGAATCTTGAAGAGGACGTTCTCCATGACGTGCGTGCCCAACGTTGCGCCGAGCTGCACGCGTTCGCCGCCGCGGAATACTTTTTCGAATCCCCACTTGGGATGGCTCAGCACCTGCGGATAACCGGGTTCACCCTTGACGGCGAGCATCGCGAGCCGCACCGCGTTAGCGGCGCACTCTGCCGAGGCCCATCCCTTTCGCGGCCCGGTATTCGAGCCGTACCGGTGCAGGCAGAGGCCGGCGTCGAAAAAGGCAAGCGATGTTGCCGCTGCGATGGTGTCGCTGAGAGCCGCCGAGCAGCTTGGCTACGACAGCCGAACATGCGATGCGCACCAGCAGAGAGTGATCGATCCCATTCTCGCTGAAACGGTTCCCCATGCCGAGAACGCCCTGGATCTCGTGAGCTTTGATCATCGCTTCCAGAACGGTGTGCATCGTGAGCGGCGGCTGGCCAGCCGCGCGTCTCGAACGGCTGAGATAGTCGCTTACCGCGAGCACCGCGGCCACGTCGTCCGAGGGATGCATTGTCGTGAGCGTGATGAACGCATCGCTGAAATCGGTCCACCGGAGCATCGCGCCGATGTTGAACGCAGCGGTGGGAGGGTCCAGTCGGAACGATGTCCCGGGCACATGTGCGCCATGCTCGACTGTAATGCCGGGCACGACCGGCCCCAGCAGATGCGTGCACGCGGGCTGGGCGAGCGCTTCGAGCGCACAGCCGATGCTGTCGAGAAGGCAGTGCCGCGCAGTCTGCCGTGCGTTCTCGCTGCTCACTTCGAAGCGATCGACGTAATCCGCGATCGCGAGAAGGACTTCATCGAACTTCAGGATTTCGTGCATGAGAACCCTGGACTAAGAGCCCCTAACATAATGAGCGGCGGCGCGCGCTGTCACGATTTTCGCTCAGATCAAGGAGTGCGACGAAGCCAATGTCGAGAACATTGGCAAGGAGCACGACGATGAGATGGGCGAAAACTCGTGCCAGCCCTTCGGGTTGCGGCCAAAATCGCGCCTTACGTCGTCGGACGCCTCGACCGTATTCTCGATACGCTCTTCCGCGTCCTCCTTGTCATCCACAATTTTGGCTCGCAACGCGCACTCGCGTCATTATGTTAGGGACTCTGAGGACATGACGCGGATGCGCTTACGTTAGCTCAAGCGGGCGAGGGGCTCAACGAGTCGTTCTCCTGACCGAGCTCGAGTTTGCGATAGAACACGCCCTCGCGCGCGCAAGTCGTAAACCGTCGGGAGGAGCATCGTCTAGACTAGCGCGTGTCAACGCCTCGTAACCTCTACCTTGGACCGATCATGAACCGGATCTTTCTGTTATGCATGCTCGTCGGCTGGGCGGTGCCGGGAACGGCTGCATTGGCTGCGGACACATATCCCACCAAGCCCGTCCGCGTGATCACGCCGTATGTGGCGGGTGGTAACGCGGACATCCAGGCGCGCTACATCGCGGACAAGCTGAGCGAAGCGCTGGGGAAGCAGTTCATCGTCGATAACCGTGGTGGCGCGAACGGCATGATCGGTTTCGAGATGGGCGCACGCTCGGTGCCGGACGGCTACACGCTGATCTTCGTGGCGAACACCTACACCGTGAGCCCGTCTCTCTTTGCGAAGGTGCCCTACGATACGATCAAGGACTTCCAGCCGATCACGCTGGTCGGTGAAACGCCGGAGGTCTTTATCGGCAACGTCTCGCTTGCCGCGAACAGCGTGAAGGAGGTGATCGCGCTCGCGAAAAGCCGCCCAGGCGAGTTGAACTACGGTTCGACCGGGCACGGCTCACCTTCCCATCTCGCGGGTGCGTTGCTCGAGCTCATGACCGGCGTCAAGATCGTGCACGTGCCGCACAAGGGGATGTCATCCTCCAATCTCGCGGTGATGACCGGACAGATTCAGCTCGGATTTCCGAGCCTCACCTCGGTTTATCCGCTCGTGAAGGCCGGGAAGCTCAAGGCGTTCGCGCTTACGACGAAGAAGCGCTCGACGCTCGCGCCGGACATTCCGACGATGGATGAGGCCGGCGTACCGGGCTACGAGGCGAGCATCTGGAACGGCGTGATCGCACCCGCGGGTATGCCGAAGAACATCGTGACCCTGCTTCACGACAAGATCGTCGAGATACTCAAGTCGCCTCAGGCGGCCGATCGTTACGCGAATGTAGGGGCCGAGATCCGTTACAACTCGCCCGAGGAGTTCGGCGTGCTGATCAAGGCCGAGATGGCGAAGTGGGCGAAGGTGATCAAGGCGGCGGGGATCAAGGTCGATGAACGGTAGTGTCGTGAACCGTAAGTTCGCGACACAATCCGTTCGTCCTGAGGAGACGCAGCACCGCCGTCGTCTCGAAGGGCGAATAGCTCAGCCGTTCATGCTTCGAGACCCCCGGATCGCGCTGCGCTGGTCCGGGGCTTCGGCTACCGCTCCTGTGAACGAACAGCCAAACTCGATCATTCCGGACCCTGGACTGAAGCGTTCCAGGGCAGGCCCGGGATTGAAGCATCCGCGCGATACGTCCGACACTCTGGCACTCCAGGGCAGACGTGCGCAGCCCGCGCATCCGGAATCCAGGCTGATTTGTCAAACCTGTTTTCGACTGGATCCTGCGATCACTCCGCGCAGGCGCGCGGTCCAGGATGACGGCGTTCGTACGGCACGGCGGTGCAACCGCTGCTGTTCACTCACTTCGTCTTGGCCCGCGAGGGGCCGGCCTTAGTGGGCTCAGCACGAACGGCTTTCTTGTGCCGAGGACTTGTGACTCGCGCTACTAGAGCATGCCGCTCACGCGTGGATCGCGATCGCAGCAACGCACGTTGCATGCGCGGCGATGACAGGCATATCGAATCTGGTCCGGGATCGAGTCGGCGCGCAGTTTACTATAGGACTTTCGGATGATTCGGTACTCGCGGGAGGGACATGGATACGGGATTGAAAGGACGCACGGTGCTCATCACCGGCGCAAGCCGCAACATGGGCCGGCACGCTGCGCTCGCGTTCGCGCGGGAAGGAGCGCACCTCGCGCTCTGCACGAGTCAGAAGATGCAGGAGCTCGAAGCAGGTTGCCGAGGAGGCACGCGCACTGGGTGTGAAGGCGATCGCGAAGCAATGCGACGTCACCGACGAGGGTTCCGTGTCGCGCTTCGTGTCGGCTGCGCGGGACGCGTTCGGCACCGTGCACGTCGCCCTCAATCTTGCGGGCTATCGCGCCGAGCGTCCGCTGCTCGAAGAGTCGGTCGAGAACTGGACGCGCACGATCGCCGTCAATCTGACCGGGCCGTTCCACGTCTGCCGTGCCGTGCTGCCGCTCATGAAGGAGCAACGCTGGGGGCGCATCATCAACGTGTCCGGCGTTGCGCCGTATCTGGGTATCGGCGCGGCGAAGGCGGCCGTCAAGCTCGGTATCGTCGGCTTCACGCGCGGCGTGGCGCGCGAGTTCGCGGAACACAACATCACTGCGAACTGCGTGGGTCCCGGTCAGATCGCGCGCGATACCGAGGACCGCGAGGACAGACTGACGCGCAACCCGTCGCCGATGCGCCGCAAAGGTACGGCGGACGAAGCGGTGTCGATCCTGATCTACCTTGCGAGCGAGCAGGCGGGTTTCGTCACGGGTCAGTGCTATCTCATGAACGGGGGCATGTATTTCCAATGAGGATTGTGAAGGCGTCTATCGATGAGACTGTTGCAACACTTGTTCAGCGTGGTTGCTCCGCATAAAGTCGCGTAAGGGAGAAGGCATTTGGTGAAAGAGAACACATCCGATCCGCTGGTCGTGCTGGGGCGCGCAGCGGCAAACCTGAAGCTCGACAATCTTCCCGCCGAAGTCGTCATGCGGGCGAAACAGCGCGTGCTCGATACGGTCGGCTGCCTGGTCGCCGGTTACGACGCCGGAATTGCCGAGGCAGTCCGCTCGTTCGTGCTGTCGCAGGGCGGTTCGCCGGAAGCGACGCTGCTGCCGGGCGGAGAGAAGACGACGGTTTCGCTGGCCTGCCTCGCGCATGCGACGTACATGCATGGCCTCGAGCTCACGGATGCCGCGCCGCGTGGTACGGTGCATCCGGGGAACGAGATCGTGCCGGTCGCGCTCGCCGGCGCCGAGAAGCGCAAGCTCGGCGGTGCAGCCGTGATACCTGCCGTCGTCGCCGGATACGAAGCGGAGATCCGCTTCGGCCGCGCGCTCTTCCCGAGTGCGTTCTACCGCGGCTGGTGGACGCCGGGTCTGTTCGGCGGCATCGGTTCGGCGGTCACGATGGCGCACCTGCTCGGGTCTCGATGGCGAAGGCATCGACAACACGATCGGCATCGTGCTGAACCTGCTTCCGACGGCGTCGGGCAAGGCGAACGAGGAAGGCGAGACGATCAAGTGGCTGATCGGCGGCCAATCGAGCGCGTCCGGCGTGCTCGCGGCCGAGATGGCGGCGCGTTCCGTCAAAGGGATGCGCGATGTCGTGAAGGGCTGGCTGCCGGTGCTCGCGGACAAAGTGTTGCCGGAGCGGCTGACGGAAGGCATCGGCGCGGACGGCACGTTCGAGCAGTGGGAGCTTCTGAGCGGTGTGCTGACGAAGCACTACGCGACGGTCGGCCCGCTGACGGCCTCGCTCGATGCGACGTTCGATCTCGTCGAGAAGCATAAGATCGCTGCCGAAGACATCAAGGAGATCCACGTCGACGCAATGCGGCGCACCGCGATCTTCAATACGCGGCATCCCGAGAACGACGTGGCGGCGCGTGCGAGTCTGCCCTATTGCCTTGCCGTTGCCGTGTGCAGAAAAGATCCGGCGCTGCTGCTGGGGCCTGCATTCCGTGAGGAGCTGCTGCGCGATAGGGCGATCTGGGCCGCCGCGGACAAGGTGCGTATTACGGAGAACGAAGAGTACGAGCGGCGCTACCCCGCGCAGAGCCTTGCGCGTGTGACGATCACGCTCACGAACGGGCAGTCGTTTTCGCAGGAAGACGATCGCAGCGCGCGAGGTCGCTACCTCACGCCGACGGACGAAGACATCGAACGCAAGTTCCGCCTGATCGCGGTGCCGGTGCTGGGCAAGGCGAAGGCGGACAAGGTCATTGCGCTCGTGCGTGAGCTCGAGAAGCTGCGCGATGTGGGTGAGCTGGTGGAGCTGCTGAAGCTGTAGCGTCATGCACGGTCTTCATTCCGGACTGCGCAGATGCGCGCTTGATCCGGAATCCAGAATCGATGTTGCAGTGGATCCGGTTTCACCTCGGAACATATGAAGGAGCAATGAATGAACAAAACCATCAGCGGTCGCATGGCCGAATACGCGGCGGGGCTGCGCTATGAAGACCTGCCCGACGATGTGCGGGAGCTCGCCCACCTCGTGCTGCTCGACACGCTCGGCTGCGCGCTCGCGGGCTCGACGACCGATGAGGTGATCAGGATCCGACAGGCGATGACCGCTGCGTCGGGCGGCGCGGGTGACAGCGCGCTGTGGGGAACGACCGAGAAGCTCCCCCTGCCACTGGCCGCGCTCGCCAACGGCGCCGCGGTGCACGCGCGCGAGATCGACGACTTCGGCGGCTGCGCGCATTCGGGATCGGTCGTGATTCCTGCCGCGCTCGGCGTTGCCGCACGGGTCGGCGCGTCGGGGCGCGAGCTCCTGACCGCGATCGTGATCGGCTACGACATCGCGAAGCGCGCGATGGACGGTGGCGGCGGCTATCTCGCATTCAAGGCGGTCGGCTGGCATTCGACGAGCGTCTGCGGCGGGTTCGGCGCCGCTGCAGCCGCGGGACGTCTCCTCGGACTCGACGCAAAACGCATTCAGTGGGCGCTCGGTTACGCCGGAAGCAACGCCGGCGGCACATGGGCGTTCATACCGGAAGGCGCGATGAGCAAGCGCGTGCACCCGGGATTCGCCGCGCAGACCGGCGTTACGTCGGCCTACCTGGCGGCAAGCGGCGTCACAGCGCCGGAGACGATCTTCGAAGCGGAGTGGGGCGGCTACTACTCCACGTACGTGCCCGGCAGAGCGACGCCGGAGAATGCGACGGCGGGCCTTGGCACCGACTTCAGGATCAGGCGCGTCGGCTTCAAGCCGTATGCGGCATGCCGCGGGATACACAGCAGCGTCGACGTGGTGCTCGGGATGCGCGAACGCCATCACGTGAAGGCAGCCGACGTGACGAACGTCGTCGTACGCGGCAGTCGCACGCACGTGAAGCAGCTCAGCAAGCAGGTGGTGCAGACGGCACTGGATGCGCAGATGAGTCTTCCGTACAGCATTGCCGCCGCGCTGGAGACGGGCGGGGCGATGCTCGACCAGTACACCGCCGACGCCCTGCGCAGACCGACAGTCGCGGCGCTGGCGCAACGCGTCACGGTCGTGCACGAGCCTTCGGTTGCCGACGGTGAAGAGCCCTACGTCGACGTGGAGCTGAGGAACGGACAGCGCCTCAGCGATCGCGTTACCGTCGCGCGCGGCGACTACACGAACCCGCTCTCGGAAGCCGAGCTCGTGAGCAAATTCAGGACCACTGCCGGGCTGGTGTTCGATGCCGCGCACGTGAGCCGGCTGGAGAAAGCGGTGAGAGAGATCGTCTCGTGCGACAACGTCCGCATGCTCGACGAGCTCATGCGTCCGGCCCTGGCCGGGAGGACGCAGAAGGCGCCTGCGAGCGTCGTATGAGGATCGGCTTCCGAAGCGATCGAATCAGATCGTTGCCCATGGTGAGATGAGTGGCAACGATACGGTCCGCCTGGCACACGACAAACGACTAACGCCGTACTGAAAGGAATCGACATGATTCACAAGAAGGATGCGAAGGATTGGGCGCGCGAGACGATGAAGGGTCTGTGGACGAGCCCGATGATTCCGTTCACGCAGGACTACAAGCTCGACGAGGCCGGCATCCGGCACAACGTGGAGTACATGATCGGCGCGAAATCCGCCGGCATCGGTTTCGGATTCTCGGAGCCGTGGGTGTGTTCGATGGCCGAGCGCAAGCGCGCGATGGAAGTGTCGATCGACGCGATTCGCAAGCGCGTCCCGGCGTATCTGCATGCGACCGATCACAGCGTCGAGGAAACGATCGGCCTCGTCCGGCATGCTCAGGACGTGGGCGCGGACGCGGTGATGGTGTGGCCGCCGTACGAGTGGGCGAAAACACAGCAGATGGTGATCGACTATTACGAGTATGTCGCCTCGAAGGTCGATATCGCCATGTTCCTCTACAACACGTGGCATTCCGGCATCTGCATGACGCCGGAGACGATCGCGCATCTTTCGAAGATCCCGAACGTGTGCGCGTGCAAGGACGCGGTGAACGATGTGGTGCACACCGTGCGGGTGATCGAGCTGTGTGGCAACGACATCGCGGTCAGCACGGCGGTGGAAGATCATCTGCTCACGATGACGCTTCAGTTCGGTCAGCCGCTTCTGCTCGGCGCAACGTCGGTGTTCCTCATGCAGAGCCCGCAGTGCCAGCCGGTCCAGGAATACTGGGATCTTGCGCGCGCGGGCAAGGCTGCGGAAGCATCGAAGAAGTATTACGAGCTGCAACCGCTGCGCGACGTGTGGAAGAGCATCTACGAGTCGTTGTGGAACAAGAAGGGTGCGACGCATCCGCTGCCGTACATCAGGTACTGGATGGAGTTGAACGGCATGGCAGCGGGACCGGTGCGGCCGCCGATGCACAACATCGGCGAGCGCGAGAAGGGCGAGTTCCGCCAGCGCCTCGAGGCGAGCGGCTGGCTCGATCGCATCGCAATGAAGCAGCCGAAGAAGGCTGCGGCGTAGCACGAAGATGAATCGCTTCGGCTGTTCGTGCTTCGAGCCGCTGCGCTCCTCAGCACGAACGGTTCTTCCGTTCGCCCTTAGGCTCGCGAGGCGAGACGCTCGAAGGGGAACGGCCGCGCGGCTCACGGCGATTGCGCTGCTGATGGCGGGCGGGCTGTCGGCCCACGCACAGCTCCAGCCGAACAAGCCGATACGCCTCGTGACGACCGGCATCGGCGGCGGCACGGATTTCGCGGCACGTCAGCTCGCGACCGGTCTGACCGCGAGCCTCAACCGGCCCGTCATCGTGGAGAATCGCGGCAGCAGCGTGGTGCCGGGAGACACCGTCGCCAAAGCACAGCCCGACGGCCATACGTTGCTCGTCACGTCGGGCGGTATCCACTGGGTGCTGCCGCTCTTCCAGAAGGTGCCGTACGACGCGGTGAAGGATTTCGCACCGGTCACGATCATGGCTGCTTTTCCGTCGGTGCTGGCGATCAACGCATCCGTGCCGGTGAGCTCGGTCAGGGAATTCATAGCCATCGCGAAAGCGAAGCCCGGCTCGCTCAATTACGTGATGACCGCGGAAGGCGGCAGCGCGCATCTCTCCGCCGCGATGTTCAGCGTCATGGCGGGCGTCAGGATGACACCGGTCCCCTACAAGAACACGGGAACCGCGATCACCGACCTCGTCAGCGGGCAGGTGCAGTTGTTCTTTTCCGCTCTGGGTCCGGTCATGCCTCACGTGAAGGCCGGACGCCTGAAAGCGCTGGGCAGCACCAGTGCGCGCAAGTCTCCGCTGCTGCCGCCGGACATGCCCACGATCGCCGAAACGGTGCCCGGTTACGACATGGAGGCGGTCTATTGCCTGTTCGCGCCCGCGCACACGCCGACTGCGATTGTCAGCTACCTCAATCAGGAGAGCCAGCGCGTCCTGAAGCAGCCCGATGTGAAGGAGCGTTTCATGACGGCCGGCATCGAGCCGCGCGGCAGTTCGGCTGCAGAACTGGAGGCGTTGCGGAGAGTCGACCTCGCGCGGATGACCCGGCTCGTCAAGGAAGCGGGCCTTGGCGCGCGGGACTGAGATGCTCCGGCCGATCGCTTTGATCGCGCAACGGGTCGTGACCGCAGTACTCGCGGTTCTGTTGTGCGTGTCGGCGCTCTCGCCTGCGCCCTCATGGGCTCAGGCCTACCCGACCAAACCCGTCCGTATGATCCTGCCGTATCTGGGCGGTGCCGAGTTCGTCGGCCGCTGGCTCGCGACCAAAATCTCGCCAAGTCTTGGACAGCAGATGATCGTGGATCCGCGGCCGGGTGCCGGCGGCAATCTCGGTCATGAAGCGGCTGCGAAAGCGGCTCCCGACGGTTACACATTGATGCTCGCATCGACCCCGTTCGTACTGAATCCGCTGTTGAACCCGAGGACCCCGTACGGCATCACACGCGACTTCGTTCCGATCGAGCTCGTCGCGACGCTCCCGAACGTGCTCGCGGTGCATCCCTCGGTTCCGGCGAAGAGCGTGCGTGAGCTGGTGCAACTCGCGCGTGCGAATCCGGGCAAGCTCGCATACGGCTCGGGCACGATCGGCTCGACCAGTCACCTGGCAGGCGAGCTGCTCAGGTCGCTGACGAAGGCCGACATCCTGCTCGTTCCCTACAAGGGCGCCACGTTCGCACTGGTCGGCGCGATGAGCGGCGAGGTCGATGTGGTGATCCCCGCGGCGTCGGCCGTGGAACCGTACGTGAAGAACAAACGCATGCGCGTGCTTGCGGTGCTCGACACGAAGCGCCTCGCCTCCATGCCCGATGTGCCTACGTCCGCCGAAGCGGGCATGCCGCAACTGCAGATCGTGAACTGGTACGTTCTCACCGCACCGGCCGCGACGCCGCGCTCGATCGTCGATCGACTGAACGCCGAGGCGGTGAAAGTCATGCAGTCGCCGGACACGCGCGCTTACTTCGCCGGTCTCGGCGGCAAGCCGATCTCGAGCACGCCGGAGCAGGCCGCCACATTCCTGCGCGATGAGACCGAGCGCTGGACGAAAGTGATCCGTGCGGCGGGCATCAAGACAGAGTGAGCGAGTCGTCATGCGTCGATGCCGTCAATCAGGGCTTCAATCCGGACCGCACGGAAGCCTCATCCAAGAGGGATCCGGAATCCAGGCGCGGGTTTCAGCCGGAGCGCGCGTGACGGCGCTACTGGAAAATCCGTCGCAACCGATCCATGATGCCGTTGAACACCTCTTCCGGCCGCCGCACTTCGCGCTCGGGTTGCCGCTCCTCGCGCGGTACCGGTTTCTGGCGCGGAATGTCGAACTCGGCACGCGCATCGATCCAGCGATTGCGCAGCGCCTGCTGAAAGACGTCGCCCACGATCGGCAGCGCGCTGCGGGCGCCCTGGCCCCATGCACCCATGCGTGAGCGTTGTCGTTGAAGCCGACGCGCGCGCCGGCCACGAGTTGCGGATGCATCATGATGAACCAGCCGTCGGTGTTCTCCTGCGTCGTGCCGGTCTTGCCGGCCACGTCCGCCGTGAATGCCGAACCGGCTAGCGAATCGCCGTGCCGGTGCCTTCGTCGATGACGCCGCGCATCACGTTCACGAGCTCGAGCGCCTGCGGCCCGCGGCATGCGCCTCGCCGTCTTCGCGTATGGGCTCGAAACTGCGCGAGCACGCGGCCCGTGCGGTCTTCGATGCGGTCGACGACGCATCGGCTCGACGAAGTGACCGCCATTGGCGATGGCGCCATAGGCGCCGACCATTTCGCGCAGCGTGACGGGGCTCGTGCCGAGCGCGAGCGACGGCACCGGGTCGAGCTTGCTCTGGCGCACGCCCAGCGCTCGCGCCAGTCGCACGACGCGCTCGGGTCCGACCTTCTGCATGACCTGCGCGGTGATCGTGTTCTTCGAGTACACGAGTCCGTCGCGCAGGGTCATCGGCTGATAGGTCGGCGGTGACACGTCGGTCGGTTCCCAGACTTCGCCGCCCGGCAAGCGGATCGTCACGGGCTCGTCGATGAACGTCGTGGTCGGGACGCATGCCCATCATGAACGCGGCGCCGTAGACGAACGGCTTGAACGCCGAGCCGGGCTGGCGCCGCGCCTGGGTCACGTGGTCGAACTGCTCCTCGGCGAAGTCGCGGCTGCCGACCCAGGCGCGCACGAAGCCGTTGCGCGGGTCCATCGCCATGAAGCCCGCCTGGAGCACGGCGTTCTCCTGGTCGCGCTTGCGCACGGCCTGTCGGCGAGCGGCTGCGAGCTGCTTCATCTGGCGCGCGACGGCCTGGTTCGCGGCCTTCTGCAGCCTGGAATCGATCGTGGTGTGCACGACGAGCCCGTCGGAATAGATGTCGTAGTCGCGTTCGATCGGCCCATTCGATCAGCCATTTGCGAAGCTGCTGCACGATGTGCGGCGCGGGGCCGGGCGGCTCGGTCTGGCGCTCGAAGTCGAGCTCGCAGCGGCCGCTTGGTCAATGACTGCGAGCTGCGCTTGGCGTGAGCTTGCCCTGCTTCGCCATCTGCGCGAGCACGAGGTTGCGCCGCTGGAGCGCGCGCTCCGGGTTGCAGCACGGGATTGAATGCGCTGCGTCGCCTTCAGCATGCCGACGAGCGTGGCGGCCTCCAGCACGTCGAGCTTGTCGGCGGACTTGTCGAAGTAGGTGCGCGCCGCCATCTCGATGCCGAACGCGTTGAACAGGAACGGCACGGTGTTGAGATAGGTCTCGAGGATCTCGCGCTTGGTGTAGACCGCCTCGATCTTGAGCGCGGTGATCGCTTCCTTGATCTTGCGCGTGATGCTGGTCTGCGCGGCCGATCTCCTCGGGATAGAGATTGCGCGCGAGCTGCTGCGTGATCGTCGAGCCGCCCTGCAGGTCGCCCGTGAGCGTGTTGAGCAGCGCCGCCGACCGTGCGCCTGAAGTCGATGCCGTGATGGTCGTAGAAGCGGTGGTCTTCGGTCGCGATCAGCGCGTCGATCGACATTCGGCGCGATCTTCTCGAGCGGCACCCACTCGCGGTTGATGCGCTTGAACTCGGCCAGCACGACGCCGTCGTCGGACAGCACGACGGACGGTGTCGCGGACTTGGCCTTGCGCAGATCGCCGATGCTCGGGGTGAACGGAATCAGCGCGAGCACGTAGAGCAGCACGAGCGCGGGCAGCGACGAGCGCCGCGCGGACGGGATGACGTCCGATCGCGGCCAACACGCGGCGAAGCTGCCCGGCCGTCCAGGCGCGAGCACGCTGCAGTCGTGTAGTAGGTGGCGGATTCATTTCGTCGCACCGTCGCGATCGGAGCGATCCAGACGTGCGACGCTGCGCGGGTCTGACATCGACTCGCTGCCGAGCACAGCGGCAGCCGGCTACAGGCCGCCCTGCTGAACCTCCTGGTGTAGTTCGTTCACGCGTGCCGCGAGTTGATCGTCGTCGCGACCGCCGCCGCCGAGAAGTCCTCCGATACCGCTCGAGCGCCCCAAGGCATTGTTCGCTACACCGGAGATAATCGAGTCGAGCAGGCCCATAGCGAGGCTCCTGGAGTTGATCGCGGCAGGGACCGGAGCAAGCGGCATACCGCCGGCCGTACGTCGGTATGCCAAGTTGAACTACTTCGCCGCTGCCAGGTACTCGACGATAAGGTCGATATCCTTTTCGGACAGTGGTTGTGCGGCGGCCGTCATGTTGCCGTCCATGTCGAAGCGTGTCCCTGCCTTGAAACCGCGAAGCTGCGTACGCAGGTAATCGGGCTGCTGCCCGACGAGGGCGGGGATGTGCTGCTGACCACGCAGTTGCGCTCCGTGGCAGGCGACACAGTTGAATTTCTCGGTGAGCCGCCGGCCTTCTTCAGCCTTGGCCGCATCGATCTTGCGCGCCGGCGGCACCGGTTTTTGTGCCGAGAAGAACTTGCCGAGCGCGTTCATGTCCGCATTGCCGAGGCTTGCGGCGACCGGTGACATCTGCGGGTCCTTGCGCCGCCCTTCGCGAAACATGATGAGCTGCGTGCCGATGAACTGCGCCGGCTGACCGGCGATCGACGGCACTGCAGGATTCGTCGAATTACCGTTCGGGCCGTGACAGGCAAAGCATGCAGCTGCTTTGCCCTCGACGGCGTCCGCCGCGCTGGCGGGCGTGACGTTCGCCACCAGAAACAGCGCGGCTACGACTAGCGCGGCCGCGCGCATTGCCGCTAGTGCTTCTACGTTCACTTGCCGTAACTGATCCGGTAGATGATGCCGTTGTAGTCGTCCGAGACCAGCATCGATCCGTCGTGCAATACGAGCACGTCGACCGGCCGCCCCCACATCGGCGGATCGGCTTTCGGATCGGTGAGGAAGCCGTCGAGGAAGGGCGTCAACTTGATGGCGCCCTTGTCGTCGACCGTCGCGCGCATCACGTTGTAGCCCTGTTTGTTGCTGCGATTCCACGAGCCGTGCATCGCGATGAAGATGTTGTTCTGATACTCGGCCGGAAACATCTTGCCGGTATAGAACCGCATGCCGAGCGGCGCGATGTGCGCGCCGAGTTTCGCCGCGGGCGGATCGAACTCCTTGCACGTACGGCCCTTGCCGAACTCGGGATCCAGCGTGTCGCCCTGATGGCAGAACGGGTAGCCGAAATTCATGTTCTTGTGCGACACGCGGTGCAGCGTGTCGTTCGGCGAATCGTCGCCGAGCCAGTCGCGGGCGTGATTCGTGAACCACAGCTCCTTCGTCTTCGGGTGCCAGTCCAGGCCGACCGAATTGCGAACACCCTCGGCGATCTTCTCCATGACGCCCGTCGCGGGATCCACGCGATTGACCGAAGCCTGCATGTAGCTCGGCATTACGATGTTGCCCGGCGCGCCGATGTTGAAGTAGAGCTTCCCGTCCGGACCCATGGCCAGGAATTTCCAGAAATGCCCGGCCTGGTTCGTAGGATCGAGATTGTCGATCACGACTTTGGCCTCCGGCGGACTGGCGAGCTTGTCCTCGATGCCGTCGTAGCGCGTGATGCGATGCCGTTCGGCGACGTACAGCGTCCCCTTGCTGAAGGCGACGCCGTTCGGGGCCTTGAGACCCTTGAGTATTTCCTTCACCTCGCGCTTGCCGCCGCGATCGGTGACCGCGTATACGCTCGACAGATTGCGGTTCCCGACGAACACGGTCCCCTTGTCGCCAAGCGTGAGCGAGCGCGCCTCCGGAATGCCCTCGGCCCACACCTCGACCTTGAAGCCCGCAGGTACCTTGAGCTTGTTGACGGGAAGTTCGCTCGCCGCACGGCCGGTAAGAATCGGCGCGATCGGATGGAGCGTCGATTTTTCATGTTCGGCGGAGCGTCCCTGCTGCCAGGACGGCGGGGCCGCGGGCGGCGTTGTTGCAGCGCCCGGCGGCGCGAGCGCCGGCTCTGATTTTTGAGCCTGTGCCGCCGATGGTCCGGAGGGCGCCGACTTCTGTGCGGGTGCGGCCGTGGACGGTGCGGGCTGCTGTGCGTGTGCAATCGAAAAAACGACTGCACTCGTTGCTGCCAGGAATCCCGCGACCGCGGACATCGCGCGCGTGGGCTTATCGGATGCAGACCTCAGCATCATGTATGACATGTCTCCTCCGCCAAGGAACGGATCGATTGAACCAATCGGCGAGCGCACACGATCCGGTGCGGCTCATCCGCGTGGAACACTATTGTGAAAGGACACTTTAGCACGCGCGGCACAGGCAGCACCGTTATTCCGATCAGGCCGGCGCCATCGCTTTCGTTTCGCGTCTGCCGCTCCGCTCGTGACGCGGCAGCCATAACGACAGCGGCACGCCGAGGAAGCCGATCGCGGCAGCGATGAGAATCGCGGACCTGTAAGCGCCGGAAGCGTCGAACAGCACGCCGCCGAGCCAGCCGCCGAGCGCCATGCCCGTGCTCGCACCGACCATCTGGAACGAATAGATCGATCCCAGCGGCGCGTTCGCCCCGAAGAGCTGCCGGTTGATGATCGGGAAGCCGACCATCTCGCCCCCGTAGCAGATGCCGAAGATCACGGCGAAGGCATAGAACATCCACGGTTCGTTCGCGAACAGCAGGATGAGGATGGACGCGCTCTGGCCGAACATCGCAAACGTGAGACAGGTGCGACCGCCGAATCGCTCGGTTGCCAGCGAAAACACGAAGCGGCTGACGGCGGAAAACCCGGCAATCGTGCTCAGCACCGCTGCGGCCTCGATTGGCGGCACGCCCCGGAGGGTGGCCATCGAGACCACGTGGGCGAGAATCACCGCATGGCCCGCGCAGCCGAGGTGATGGATGCCCATCAGATACCACACCGGACGTTCGCGCAGGATCTGCCGCAGATTGGTACCGGGCGCCAGGGCGGCGGGTGCAGTCTGTCGGCTCGGTGCGTCTTCCTCGCCGTAGGCCCGCAGGCCCTTGTCACTCGGCCGGCCTCGTATCAGCAGCGAAAGCGCGAAGAGCACGATGCCCAGCCCCACGCCGATGAACGTGAACGCGTGCTGCCAACCGCGCGTCTGGATGAGCCAGCTGAAGAGCGGAGCGAACAACACCGGACCCGCTCCGAGCGCGCCCCAGTAGATGCCGACCGCGAGTCCCATGTGGCGATGGAACCAGCGCGTGACGATGACCGGCAGCAGCACCGTGAATGCCGCGTGTCCCATCGAACCGACGAAGAGCGCGTAATAGAGGTAGAACTGCCACAGCTCCGTGATGGTGCCGAGGAGAACCGTGCCGACCGAGATCATGATCGATGCGCCGATCATGAGCGGCCGCGCGCCGTAACGGTCGCCGAGCCAGCCCATCGCTATGGTCGCCGGCAAACCGAGCAGGAACGCGAGCGCGTAAGCAAAGGAAATCTCGCCGCGCTTCCAGCCAAACAGGTTGACGAGCGGGTCGACGAAGACGGCGAACGCCGCGGAGTCCGCGCGCGCGGCGATGCTCAGCACGCACGCCGCGCCGAGAACGATCCACGCGTAATGGAGCTCGGTTCGTCTTGCTTTGGTCATCGTGTGCGCCTGCACCGGCTAAGGCCACAGTGCCATGCCGCGATGCGCCCTCCCTCAGGGGATCGAGTATAGACGACGGGTGGTGTAGCGTCTCGTTGGGCGACCGCGGCGTACGACGCTGGTCGATCCTGTCTTTTCGCCTATGAGATCGTGTAAAACCCGTTCGTCAGGAATCTCTCGCACCACGTGGTGATCGCACCGGTCCTCAGCCCTCGCGGGCGTCTGCATCTCGCTACCTCCGCCGATCCGTCTTCGCTCGACTCTTTGCTCGCAGCGGGCCTGGCGGAGGCATTCGAACGCGGTGCCGGTCATGGCTTGCTGCGACTCGGAGCGGACGAGGTCGCAAGTTCACTTCCGCCGGGGCTGCGCTACTGGCGCGATTTTGCGGCGCGTTACGTCAGCGCGCTGTGCACGCATGCGACGATCGAGGAGGATCGCGCACCCACGCACGTCGCTGCGCCGCCGCCGGAAGAGCTCGCGAAGCTTGCGTCCGGTGTGCCGCCGATGGAGGGCGCGGAGTACGTAACCGGCGAAGTGCTCGCAGCCTTGTGGGCCGAGATCGACGCGGCATTTCACATCGAGCTCGATGAGTCGGGCCAGTCGCTGCAGGCATTCCTGAAACGCCGCAGTCCCGCCTGGAATCTCGTCGGGCGCGTGTATTTCAATCTCGCCGAAAACCGACTCGATGAAGAGGCACCCTTCGCCTTCGTCGCAACGTATACGACCCGGCTCACCTCACGCGCGCGGGCACAGCACGTCCCGCTCAGGCAGGCTTTGACCGAGTACGCCGGCGCGCGCAATCGCGAACGACTGCTTTCTCTGCTCCTGCCGGTGCAGCGCGCGGCCGCCCAATGCGCGTGGCTCAGGGAAATGGTGGACAGTGGCGACATCTATCACCCGCTGCGATGGACGCCGCCGGAGGCGTTGCGTTTTCTGACGGATGCGCCGCTGCTCGAAAGCGGCGGTGTCATCGTCCGCATGCCGACACAATGGAAAGCGCGCCGGCCGGCGCGGCCGATCGTGAACGCAGCCGTCGGGGGAAAGCCGCCGTCGCTGCTCGGCATGGATGCGCTGCTCGATTTCAGGGTCGAAGTCGTGCTCGAGGGCGAGCGGCTGACGGCGAAGGAGATCGAACAACTGCTGCAAAATTCGGACGGTCTGGCGATGATTCGCGGCCGCTGGGTCGAAGTGGACACGGAGCGACTGCGCAGGACGCTCGACGAGTTTCGTCGCGCCGAAGCGGCTGCCGAGCAGCACGGTCTCACATGGGCCGAAGCCATGCGCATGCTCTCGCGCACGACCGGGCCCGGTGAAAGCGCCGATGAACCGGATCGAGAATTTTCACGTGTCAGCGCGGGACCCTGGCTAGCGGAAACGCTGGCCGGACTGCGCTCGCCCGAGGGGCTGACGCGCATTGATCCGGGAAAGGGCCTGCGCACGACTCTCCGGCCCTATCAGACCGTAGGCGTGCGCTGGCTCTTTTTTCTGTACAGCCTTCGTCTGGGTGCCTGTCTCGCGGATGACATGGGACTCGGAAAGACGCTTCAGGTGCTGGCGTTGCTTCTTGTCGTGCGCCAGCAGGCGCAGGCAGGGAACCGCCCGCATGCGCCGAGCGTTCTGGTTGCGCCGGCTTCACTGCTCGCGAACTGGCTTGCGGAGATCGAACGCCATGCCCCGGAGCTGAAGGCGCTCGTCGCGCATTCGTCTGCAATGCCGCGCACCGAGCTGAAGCAGTTTTCCGCCGAGGGCGTTGCAGATTACGACCTCGTGATCGTCACTTACGGGTCGGTTGCGACAATGCAGTGGTTGCACGACGTGAACTGGCACCTGGCGATACTGGACGAGGCACAGGCGATACGCAATCCTGCTGCACAACAGACGCGTGCGGTGAAGCGCCTGCGAGCGGACGTCAAGGTCGCGCTCACCGGTACCCCCGTGGAGAACCGGCTCGGTGATCTATGGTCGATATTCGACTTCGTCAATCCGGGGCTGTTGGGATCGAGGCATGAATTCGGTGCTTTCGCGAAGCGCCTTGCGAATCGCGAGCACGACGCTTACGAGCCGCTTCGAGAGCTCGTGCGACCCTACATCCTGCGGCGGCTCAAGACCGACCGGAAAGTCATCGCAGACCTTCCGGACAAGACGGAGATCAAGGCGTTCTGCGGGCTCAGCGCGAAGCAGGCGGCGCTTTATCAACGCTCGGTGAAGGAACTGGAGCGCCGTCTGGAGAGCGAGGCCGAAGGCGTCCAGCGGAAAGGCCTCATTCTGTCGTTCCTCATGCGCTTCAAGCAGATCTGCAATCATCCGTCGCACTGGACCGGCGACGGCGCATGGCACGAACACGACAGCGGCAAGTTCGAACGCCTGCGCGAGATCACGGAGGTGATTGCGGCGAAGCAGGAGAAGGTGCTCGTGTTCACGCAGTTCCGTGAGGCGACGGAGCCGCTGGCCGAATTTCTGGAGACGGTGTTCGGACGGTCCGGGCTCGTTCTGCACGGCGCGACGGCCGTCGGTAAACGCCAGGGGCTCGTGCGCAAATTCCAGGAAGACGAGGGCGTCCCGTTCTTCGTGCTTTCGCTCAAGGCAGGTGGCACCGGGCTCAATCTGACCGCTGCGTCGCACGTGATTCATTTCGACCGATGGTGGAACCCGGCGGTCGAGAATCAGGCGACCGATCGCGCATTTCGCATCGGGCAGCGCCGCAACGTGCTCGTGCATAAATTCGTGTGCCGCGGGACGCTCGAGGAGCGGATCGACGCGCTGATCGAGTCGAAGCTCGCGCTCGCACGAGACGTGCTGCATGGCGGCCCCGAAACGCTCCTCACCGAAATGAGCAATGACGAAATAATGAAGCTCGTTGCGCTCGACGTGCGAGCGGCCGCGCTTTAGAGTCTGTCCGCATGCCTTACGACGACGACTACTTCAGGCCCTACGTCTCGGCGGCTGAGCGCAAACGCCGCGCGCTGAAGGCCGCAGCACGCCTCGACCGGAAGGCTCGACCGCGCGCCCCGATCGTGATCGCCGGCCGCAATATCGCGTCGACGTTCTGGGGCCGTTCGTGGTGCCGGAACATGGAGCGCTACAGCGATTTCCACAACCGGCTCGGCCGCGGCCGCTCGTACGTGCGCAGCGGCGCGGTTCTCGATCTGCGCATCGAAGCCGGTAAGGTCGCGTCGAGTGTCATGGGCTCACGGCTGTATTCCGTCGAGGTCGGCATCAAGGCCGTGCCGCAAGCGCGCTGGGATGCGCTGTGCAGACGCTGCGCGGGTGGCATCGATTCGATGGTGGAGCTGCTGCAGGGGCGTTTCTCGGAAGCCGTGATGGAGCACATCTGCGGTGAGGCAGCCGGGCTCTTTCCGTCACCCCAGGAGATTTCCTTCGGCTGTACATGTCCCGACGCGGCGTCGATGTGCAAGCACGTCGCCGCCGTGCTCTACGGGATCGGCGCGCGCTTCGACAGCCACCCTGAGCTTTTCTTCACGCTGCGCGGCGTCGACGGCAACGACCTCATCGCTGCGGCGGGAGCCGGCGCTGCTGCGGCACCCGCGCGGGCGGGGCGCGGACGGCGACTCCAGGGTGCCGATCTGAGCGCGCTTTTCGGCATCGAGATCGTGGAGCCCGACGCAATCCCTGCGGTTCGCGGACGCGCGCGCGCGAAAACCCGCATCACGTCGAAGCGCCAGTAAGACTTTTCTCTCGGTCCGTTATTCTTACGCGATTGCTTTGTCGTATGCGCGCGCGAGGCGCGAATCGAGCGTCACCAGTGGCGCGCGATGCACGAGTGCAAGCTGAAGGTAGGCCGCGTCATAGGCCGAGAGCGACCACTGGTTTGCGAGATGCGGGAGCGTCTGCCAGTGCGGCTCGCTAAGTTCGATCTCGAGCTCACCGAACAGCAGGTAGCGTGCGAGGATGGTCTGTGCATCGGCGGGACGCCGCGCAAGCTTCGTGGTGCAGACGCTCGCCAGCTCGTACACGAGCAAGCCCGGCGCGAGCAGCGGACCGTCTAGACTCGCCAGGACGGGCTCCGCCTCCGGCTCGTCGAACAGCACCGCAGCCACTGCGGACGCGTCAACGACGGTGACGTTCATCCCGCAGCGCGCGGATGATCGCGGCCGATTCTCCAGGCGACGTCGCCCCGAGCCGACGCGCGCGTTCCCACAGCTCGCGCAGCGTAAGTCGTCTTCCGTGTGCGGCCGGCTCCTTCGCCGCTTTTTTCACCTGGTATGCACGCGCGGGCTCGTTCGCTGTCGAGCTTGCCGAAATCGCTTCGTTGAGAATGGCCATCAGCTCGCCCTGAAGTGAACGATGGCTCCCCGCCGCACGGGCACGCAGCTTTTCCGCCAGGCGGTCGGGAACGTTCTTGATGGTGAGGGTCACGGGCACACGGGGTCCTTCGGTGGATCCATTATGCATCCATTTCGGATCCAGCGCCAATCGGACGTGAATCAGGCCTGCTGCGAGCCTGAGCCCTTCGCCTCGCGCAGCGACGCCCCTTTGTCGCCGATCTCGCGCAGCAGATTGCTGGGCTTCCAGCGCGCGCCGTAGCGCTGCGTGCCACTCGTTGACCTGGTCGAGGATCGTCTTCGATCCCACGGTATCGGCCCAGTACATGAGTCCGCCGCGATAACGCGGGAAGCCGAAGCCGTGGAGCCACATGACGTCGATGTCGCTCGCGCGGTAAGCCTTGCCTTCCTCGAGAATCTTGCAGGCCTCGTTGACCGAAGCGAGCAGCAGACGCCGCAGGATCTCGTCGTCGGTGAAGGTGCGCTGCTCGATGCCGAACTCCTTCGCGATGTCCGCGATCACGCTCTTCACGACCTCGTCGGGATGCGGTGTGCGGTCGCCTTTTTCGTAGCGATACCAGCCCGCCCCGGTTTTCTGACCCTTGCGCCCCATCTCGACGAGCCGATCCGGAACGTGCAGCTTGCGGTAGTTCGGGTCGGCCGCCGCGCGCCGCTTACGCGTGTCGTAGCTTATGTCGAGGCCGGAGAGGTCGTTCACCGCGAACGGTCCCATCGGATAGCCGAAATCGACCATCACCTTGTCGATCTGCTCGGGGAGCGCGCCTTCTTCGAGCATGAGGATCATCTCGGTGACGAACGGCGCACGGCTGCGGTTGGCGGCGAAGCCGTCGCAACTGCCCGCGACCGCGCTGATCTTGCCGACATCGCGGCCCATCTGCATCGCGCCGACAATGGTCTCGATCGAAGTCTTCGTGCCTTTCACCACTTCGCACAGCTTCATCACGTTGGCCGGAGCGAAGAAGTGGGCGCCGGCGACATCCTGCGGCCGCCTGGTGCAGTTCGCCATGATGTCCGTGTCGATCGCGGACGAGTTGCTGAGGAGCAACGCGCCCGGCTTCATCACCGCGTCGAGTTTCGCGAACACGTCCTTCTTCACGTCGATGCGCTCGAATACCGCTTCGACGACGACGTCGCAGTCGCCGATGTCTTCATAGCGCTCGACCGCCTGGATGCGGGGCAGGCGCTCGTCCATCTGCGCCTGCGTGATGCTGCCGCGCTTCACGCTGACGGCGTAGTTGTCGCGGACGCGCTGCAGGCCCCTGTCCAGCGTCTCGCGTGTAGCGTCGAGAATCTTCACCGGAATGCCATAGTCGGCGAAGCACATGGCGATACCGCCGCCCATGGTGCCGGCGCCGACCACCGCCGCGGCCTTGATGCGCGGAGGCTTGTAATCCTTCGGCGCGCCGGGGATCTTCGCGACTTCGCGTTCGGCGAAGAAGGCGTAACGGAGCGCTTTCGCTTCGTCGGCGTTTTCGAGCTCGGCGAAGAGCCGGCGCTCGGTCTCGCAGGCCCTGTTCGAACGGCTCCGTGGTCGCGGCCTCGACCGCTGCGATGCAGTGATAAGGCGCCTTCTGGTTGCGGGCTTTGCGTGCGATCGATTTGCGCATCGCCTCGAACATGCCGGGGTCGTTCTTCGCTTCAGCGAGGCGATCGGTCCTGTCGCGCACGCGCGGAAGCGGCCGCTTCGACGCGATGCTTTTCGCGAACTGGATTGCGGCGCCGCGCAGGTCCTTGTCGTCCACGATCTCGTCGATAATTCCGAGCTGCTTCGCCTCCGGCGCCGGCACGTGACGCCCGCTCACGATCATCTCCATCGCGGCTTTCGGCCCGATGAGTCGCGGCAGCCGCTGCGTGCCGCCGCCGCCCGGCAGGATGCCGATCAGCACTTCGGGCAGGCCCGACTTTCGCGCTCGGCACGGCGATGCGGTAATGGCACGCGAGCGCGTGCTCCAGTCCTCCGCCGAGCGCATAGCCGTGAATGGCAGCGACGACGGGCTTCGCGCTTTCGTCGAGCGCCTTCGTGCTCTGGCCGGTTGTCAGCGTGCGCGCTTTTCCGAACTGGCGGATGTCGGCGCCCGCGATGAAACTGCGGCCCGCGCCGATCAGAACCAGCGCGCTCACGCCCGGGTCAGCGGTGCCGCGTCCGACCGCATCGATGATGCCTTCGCGCACGCCCGGCCCGAGCGCGTTCACGGGGGGGTTGTCTATCGTAATGACGCCGATGCCGTCTTCGACTTCATAGCGCACGACCTGGGGTTCACTCATCGCCTTACTCTCTCTTGCTTGATTGGGGGCGGCGCTCGCCTGAAGGCTCGGGCCTCGCCGCCCTACGGAACAGAGGGACACCCATGGTTTCCCTCCGTAACCTCCCATCCTTCGTTGCGTGTCGGCGACACGCTGATTAGGGGCGGCACTCGCCTGCGCTACCTTCTCCCCGAGCATAGCGCACACGGCGTTTCGGCTCACCTGTGCGCTCTGCTAATCTCTGCGGGCTCGTCAATTCATACGCGTGGAGGAGGCGGTTGAAGCGCATTCTGTTCTGCATGGCCGCGGCCGTGTTTGCATCCGCGGGGCAGCCGGCATTCGCTCAGAGCTACCCGGCCAAACCGATCCGCATCGTGGTGCCGTTTCCGCCGGGCGGCGGCAGCGACGTCATCGCACGCGTCGCAGCGCAGAAGCTCACCGAGGCGATGGGACAACAGGTGATCGTCGACAATCGCGCCGGCGGGGGCGGGACGGTAGGCGCGGAGGTCGGCGCGAAGGCGCCGCCCGACGGCTACACGCTGATGCTGATCGCGCCGAGCTACACGGTTGGCCCGAGCCTCTACAAGCTTTCGTTCGACGCTGCAAACGACATCACCGCGATCATCCAGCTCTCGCAGGGCGCGTTCATTCTCGCAGTGCATCCATCGCTTCCGGTCAAGACGGTAAGCGATCTCCTCGCGCTCGCGAAAGCGCGTCCGGACGAGCTGAGCTACGCTTCGGCCGGCGCGGGCAGCGGCATCCACCTTGCGATGGCGTTGTTCCTCGATAGGGCGGGCGTCAGGATCCTTCACGTACCGTACAAGGGGAACGGGCCGGCGCTTACCGATACCATTGCGGGCAACGTGCAGATGCTGATGAGCAGCGCGCCGTCCATCATGCCGCACGTGAGGAACGGCCGGTTGCGTGCGCTCGCGGTGAGCACTGCGCAACGCAGCCCGACAGCGCCGGACCTCCCGACGGTCGCGGAGGCCGGTATCAAGGACTTTGACGTTACGCTCTGGCATGGGCTCATCGGACCGAAGGGCGTTCCTGCCGCGATCGTGAGCCGGCTCAATGGCGAGCTGAACAAGACGCTCAAGACGAAGGAGATGGTGGATCGTCTTGCGGCCGATGGTGTCGTGCCGGCGGGCGGAACACCGGAGCAGTTCGCGATGATCATCCGGCGCGACATCGACATGTGGGGCAACGTGATCAGGAAGGCGGGGATAAAGGCCGATTGAGTTGTTCGTGCTTCGAGACGGACTTGTCGTCCTCCTCAGCACGAACGGTTGCCGTGGCGCGAATGCCCAATGTGAGAGGAACCCGGAATGCCGACAACGCGAATCGAACCCGGTCTCGAAATGCACTACCGCGTGGACGACTTCACCGACCCATGGCGCGAAGCGGAAGCGGTGCTGATGATCCACGGCAATCACGAAGGCGGCATGTCGTGGAACGGATGGGCGCCACACCTCGCCCGACATTACAAAGTGATCCGCCCGGACACGCGCGGCTTTGCCGATTCGACGCCGATGGCGCGCGACTTTCCGTGGTCGATGGACCTCGTGATCGACGATTTCGTGCAGCTCATGACAACGCTTGGGCTCGAGCGCGTTCATCTCGTCGGCGCGAAGATCGGCGGCACGATCGCCCGTGCGTTTGCCGCGCGTCGTCCGGAGCGCGTGAGTACGCTCACGGTCGTGGGCTCGCCCGTACCGGCCCGGGCGCCCGGGAAAGAGAAGCTCCTGAAGGCGATCGAAGAGCAGGGCGTGGAAGCGCGGGCCCGCAGCGGCATGGGTGCGCGTCTCGGCTCCGAGTTCCCGCCCGAAGCGGTCGAGTGGTGGGTCAAGTTCATGGGCCGTACGTCGCTCGACAGCGTGCTCGGCTTCGTCGATGCCATCAACTTCACCGACATCTCCGCCGACGTTCCGAAGATCCGCTGTCCGATGCTCGTTATCACGACCGAAGGCAGCGGTCTCGCGTCTGTCGAGGAGACACGTGCGTGGCAGCAGCAGGTGCCGGGCTCGGAACTGCTGGTGCTGCCAGGCGACTCGTATCACATTGCCGTGACCGCTCCGGACCGTTGCGCCGCGGCGACGCTCGAGTTCCTCCGTCGCCGCTCGCCGTCGCACTGAATCACTCCACCTGCATCCGCGCTTCCTTCGCCACTCTCGCCCACTTCGCGAGCTCGCTCGCAACGAGTTCGCCGAATGCTTCCGGCGTGCTGGCGACGGGCTCCGAGCCGTCTCGCGCGAGCTGCGTGACGACTTCCGGCAAGTGCACGACGTCGACCGTCACGCGGTGGAGCGTGCGAATCACGGTCACGGGTGTCCCGGCCGGGGCGAAGAGTCCCTGCCACGATCCTGATTCGAACCCCGGCAGTCCGGATTCGGAGACGGTGGGCAAGTCCGGCAACGCCGAAGAGCGCTTCAGCCCGGTGACTGCGATGCCGCGCAGTCGCCCCTGACGCATCTGCGTGATCGCCGACGGCATACTGGCGAAGCTCACCTGCGCTTCGCCTGCCATGACGGCAGTGACCGCGGGACCGGCGCCCTTATAAGGAATGTGCGTCATGTCCACCTTCGCCATGATGTTGAACAACGCGCCGGCGAAGTGCGGCGCCGTGCCGTTTCCGGGCGAGGCGTAGTTGATCTGCCCCGGCTTCGAACGCGCGAGTGCAATCAGATCGTTCACGGTGCGTGCGGCTACGGCGGGATGCGCAACGAGAAGGCCGGGTGCATCCGCCGGCATCGTGATCGGCGCAAAGTCCCTGATGGGATCGTATGGCAGCTTGCGATGCAGGCTCGGTGCGCTCGTGAACGAGCTTCCGGCGAGCAGCAGCGTGTAGCCGTCCGCCGGCGCTCTGGCTGCGATTTCGGTGCCGATGATGCTGCCGGCGCCGGGACGATTGTCGATCACCACTTGCTGGCCGAGCTTCTCGCCCATCTTCTGCGCGAGCACGCGGCCCACGATATCCGCACTGCCGCCGGCGGACAACGGGACGACAAGACGGATCGGACGCTCGGGATAACTCGAGGCGGCGAAGGCCATCGAGGCACTCAGCGCGAGCAAGGCGATCGCGATCGCTTTCGATACGACGGACGGGTTACTCATGATTCAGGCGCAGCCCTCATTCTGCATTCGTTCCCGGTATACATTATCCCGGACAAGAACGCCTGTCGTGGCATGGACCGCACCGAACGCTTCTACAAGATCGACCGCCTGCTGAAGCAGCACGGCTGCGTGCCGGTGTCGCGCTTTCTGAAAGAGCTCGAAATCTCGCTCTCGACGTTCAAGCGTGACATCGAATACATGCGCAGCCGCCTGAACGCGCCGATCGTGTGGGACCGCGAGCGCAACGGCTATTGCTTCACGACACCGGTCAGAGCTGCGCCGCGTTACGAGCTGCCGGGCGTCTGGTTCAACGCGAGCGAGGTTCACGCGCTGCTCGCGATGGACCAGCTGCTCGAAGGCATCGATCCGGGCATTCTCCGTGAGCGGCTCGGGCCGCTGCGCCAGCGCCTGCGCGAGCTCCTGGGAAGCGGCGATCACTCGGTCGAAGAAGTCCGCCGGCGCATCAAAGTGCTGCCGATGGCGCAGCGGAGCGTGCCCCCGGGTCAGTTCGAGATCGCCGCGAGCGCGCTGCTCGCGCGCAAGCGTCTCCATATCCATTATCGCGGCCGTGTCAGCGCGGAGGAAACCGAGCGCGAAGTCTCGCCGCAGCGCCTCGTGCACTACCGCGAGAACTGGTATCTCGACGCGTGGTGTCATATGCGCAAGGGCCTGCGCAGTTTCTCCCTCGACTGCGTGTACGATGCACAGATCCGCCCGTCGCGCGCGATCGACGTACCGGATACCGAGCTCGATACCGTGCTCGGCAGCGGCTATGGAATTTTCTCGGGCCGCAAGGTCACATGGGCGAAGCTCGCGGTTTTCACCGGTTGCGGCACGCTGGGTCGCGGCGGAATCGTGGCATCCGAAACAGCGCTCGGCCCTGGAGCCTGACGGCAGCTACGTGCTCGAAGTGCCTTACAGCGACGATCGCGAGCTGCTTCGCGACATTCTGAAACACGGTCCGGATGTGGAAGTGCTGGCACCCGAGTCTTTGCGGAAGCGTGTGAAGCAGGCGCTGGAGGACGCGGCCTGGCGGTATTGACACGGGTAGCTCACCGTACGAGCTACCGGTGCTCGTATGCTTCGTTCCATCATCTTCGAGGAGGCATGGGCAGCATGAACGATTTCGTTCCGGGCGCGGCATTGATCCAGGAGGAAGCGAGTGATGCGACGCTTCGCGACGGCTGCCACCTCGATCTCTTCGTAGACGATCCGCTCATCGTGCCCGAGCTCCTTGCCCACGCGCCCGGCGCGGAACGCATCAATTACGCGTTGACGGCGCTGCGCATCGGCGTGCTGGCGTTGAAGCAGGCGCAGGGGCGGCTCGACGCGGATGCGATCCGCGGCGAGAGCGATCGGCTGCTCCGGCTGCTCGAAGACCGGCTCGGGCACCATCAGCGCACGGTTCAGGATCACATCGCAGCGACGCTGCGCGAATACTTCGATCCGAAAAGCGGACGCTTCAACGAACGCGTCGAGCAGCTCGTGAAGAACGGCGGAGAGCTCGAGCGCGTGCTGCGCACGCAGATCGGTCCTTCCGACTCCGAGCTGGCAAGAACGCTTGCCGCGCACGTCGGTGAGCAGAGCACGCTGATGAAGATCCTGCGTCCGAGCGAGACGGAAGGACTGCTCGCCTCGCTCTCGATGGCGATGCAGAAGGCGCTCGAAGGCCAGCGCAACGCGATCCTCACCGAATTCTCGCTCGACAACGGCAGCGGCGCGCTGGCGCGTCTGGTGAAGGAACTGACAGAGAAGCACGGTGCGTTCGCGCAGGGACTGAAAGAGCGAGTGGATGAGGTCGTCGGCGAGTTCTCCCTGGACAAGCCGGACTCGGCGCTCTCGCGGCTCGTCGGTCAGGTGGAGAGCGCGCAACGCAAGATCAGCAGCGAGTTTTCGCTCGACGAACAGAACTCGGCGCTCGCGCGCATGAAGAAGGAGCTCGAACAGCTCATCGAACGGAACAACAGGGATAACGACGAGTTCCGTGCGCACGTCCGGGCATCGCTCGCGGCACTGCAGGCGCGCAAGCAGGAAGCGTTGCGCTCGACGCGCCATGGCCTCGAGTTCGAAAGCGCGCTCTATGCCTGTGTCGCCGAGATCGGTCAGGCGACGGGCGACATCGTCGAGCGCACCGCGGGCTCGGCCGGCCTCATCCGCGGGTGCAAGGTCGGGGACGTCCTGCTGACGCTGGGCTCGGAGCACGCTGCCGCGGGCGCGTGCATCGTCATCGAGGCGAAGGAGGATGCGAGCTACAGGCTTCGCAGCGCACTGTCGGAGATCGAGGTCGCACGCAAGAATCGCGACGCGTGCGTCGGCTTGTTCGTGTTCTCGGCGCGTACATGCCCGGCCGAGATCGAGTCGCTCGCGCGTTACGGCAACGACGTGATCCTCGTGTGGGACGCCGAAGATCCGGCGAGCGACGTCGTGCTGAAAGCCGGCCTGAGTCTCGCCCGTGCGCTTTGCGCGAAGGCAGGCGCCGACCGCAAACAAGTGAAAGTCGATCTGGAGCGCATGCAGAAAGCGATGCGCGAGGTCGAGCGCCAGGTGCAGGGGATCGACGACATCCGCAAGCATGCGCAATCGATCCGCAGTTGCGCGGACAAGATCGAGGATCGGGCGCGCATCATCAGCGACAACATCTCCCGCAGCACGGGCATCCTCGAACAGGAGACGGAAGCGATCAGGGCACAGGCGACGGGCGCAGCATAGCGCCTCCTAACCTAAGCTGTCCTAACTGGTATTCAACCCGCGGACACTGCCCCCTCAGGCTGAAACTCGTTACGAACAACGGCTGTCGGCCCTTTGCTGTCCTCCGTGGCGCCCTCAAAGCGGACATTGAGGTTATGTTGAACGGCGCGCCGCGAAACCATTAATGATGGTGCACTGGCTTTGCCCGATACATGAGCCTCACGGAGTGACGATGTTGAACCAGAATGGGAACGTATCGATCAGCTCAAGGAACTCGCCAAACGCTTCCTTCCTGCCCTCTATTTTCAGCTCTTCCGCCGTGACGGCCTGCTCGAGCGTCTTTTCCTTGAGCTGGATGGAATCGAGCGTTGCCTTGGAGAGCGTGATCCTGGCGTCGGGCTTGTCCACGGGCCTCGTGGAGTAATTGAGCACCGCGTTCTCGACGACCAGCCCGTAGGTCTTCTTCAGGTCGGTGAAGGTCAGGTTGAGAGCGATCTTCTTGCCCGCGGCTTTCGGGCCATTCAGCCGCACGGCGAGGTAGTCGAACAGCATTTCGGGCTGCATCGCCCTGATCGTGTCCGGGCTGGCGGTATTGATGCCGCCCGCCTTGGGCACGCCGTTACGGAGCTCGAAGGCGCCTTGCAGGTACACCGAGCGCCAGGGACCCGATTCAGCCTGGTAGCCAAGCTGCTCGTAGGTATCGGCGAGCAAGCTTTTTGCGTCGGCGTTGCCCGGATTGGCGAACACGACGTGCTTGACCGCTTCTGCGACCCACCGGTACTCGCCCTTGTCGAAGTCCGCCTTCGCCTTGGTCAACACCGCGGCCTCGCCGCCCATGTATTCGACGTACTTCTTCGCCGCCGGCTCCGGCGGCAGGTTGTCGAGGCTCGACGGGTTGGCGTCGTACCAGCCCATGTAACGCTGGTACACCGCGCGCGACGTTGTGCCGCAGCGACCCGTAGTAGCCGCGGTTGTACCACTTCTGATCGAGCTCAGGCGGCAGCTTGATCATCTCGGCGATTTCGGCTCCGTTGTAGCCCTTGTTCATCAGGTTGACCGACTGGTCGTGGAGGTACTTGTACATGTCGCGCTGCTTCTTCCAGTAGTCCACGATCTTGGCGTTTTCCCACAACGGCCAATGATGGCTCTGGAACTTCGACTCGACGTTCTTGCCGTAAAGCTCGATGGTCTCGTTTAGAAAACTGGCCCATTTCAACGCATCGCGAACCGGGGCGCCGCGCAGCGTCAGGAGGTTGTGCATCGTGTTGGTGCTGTTCTCCGCCATCCACATCGCCTTGAACTGCGGGAAGAAAGTATTCATCTCCGCCGGCGCTTCAGTGCCCGGTGTCATCTGGAACACCATCTTCACGCCGTCGATCGTCAGCTCCTGGCCCGTTTTCCGGATAATGTCCGTCGGCTGAATTAACGTCGCCGTACCGACCGAGGTCGTTTGTCCCAATCCCCCGTTTACCCCGCCCTGCGGGCTGCGCGGGAGCATCGCACCGTACATATAGATCGCGCGGCGGCTCATGACGTTGCCGGCGATGACGTTCTCGCTGACCGCGTGTTCGGTGAAGTGCTCCGGCGCGATGATGCGGACTTTCTTCGCTTTCACGTCCTTCTCGTCCACAATGCCGCGCACGCCGCCGTAGTGGTCCACGTGCGAGTGGCTGTAAACGACGCCAACAACCGGTTTCTTGCCGAGATGCTGGCTGACGAGCTCGTAGGCGGCTTTCGCGGTCTCGCTGGAAATCAACGGGTCGAAAACGATCCAGCCCTTGTCGCCCTGGATGAAGGTAATGTTGGACAGGTCGTAACCGCGCACCTGGTAGATGCGGTCCGTCACCTTGAACAGGCCGTACTGCATGTTGAGCTGCGCGTTGCGCCACAGACTCGGGTTGACCGAGTCGGGCGCCGGCTTGTCGAGCCCGATGAAGCTCTTGTACACCTCCAGGTCCCACACCACATTGCCCTTCGCGTCCTTGATCGTCAGCGTGTCAGGCTTGCCTACCAGACCGCGCGTGGCATTCTCGAAATCCTCCTTGTCGCCGAACGGCAGCGCCTTCTGCACCGCCGCGTTCGCTGCTTGGGTCGCTGCCGTGGCCGGCTTGGTCGGAGCTGGACTCTGCTGTGCGTACGCCGGGCCGCAAGCGAGCGTTGCAGCCAGCAGACCGACCAGGCTGTTTGAGAACGCATTCATCTTCATATGTTTCCCTGGAAGCAATTGATCCTCGAGATTTGCCGTATCACCCATGCGTGAGCTCGCCCCAAAGTGCAAAGGCACTGCACTCTTGAACGTGCAAAAAGTATCGCGCGCAGCGCGTCTCGAAAAAACGGGGATTGGTCCAATCACGGGCGCTTCTTCATACCTTCGGCATTCGCTTGAGCCGAGGCCGGCATGTCGACTGCCGACGCCCACACGATTTCCAACGTGTATCAGATCATCGGTGTCGTTCGCGCTGTGATCCATTGGACCTTGGTCCAATGCCCGCCGGCACGACCGAAATCTCGTTGCATTACCGGCATGAACCCCGGTCAACTCTCAGTTGATCCAGGTGCGTCCAAAAAGCCACGCAGCCGCGGTGAATTCAAACGTTTGACTAGCGGACTGTAGTTCTGCTTGTGGCCGGTTCGCGACCGCCGGCGACACCGGCGGTGCGCTGGGTCCCTTATACCTCCGTTTGCCCGGCGATCTCGCAGCGCGTCGTCAACTTCGATGTCCAAGTATCGAACGGTGCACTCGAGCTTCGTGTGACCAAGTAATAGCTGGACGGCCGCGGGTTCGTAGTCCGTCGGTAGATCAGCGTCGCTTTCGTTCTGCGCATCGTATGGGTTCCGTACTCATTAGGATCGAGTCTTATCGAGGACACCCACGCATCCACGATCTTGGCGTACTGTCGCGTGGACAAATGCGGCGACCTGTGCAGCCGACTGGGAAACCGACCCGGAGCCACCCTTCGCACTGACCATTCTCACCGCTTAGTTCGAGCGCAGATCCGGGATGTGAGCTCATCGTTAGAGACGCTCTACTGCGTCAACTCCAGCCCGCCTTGGCTCCATACTGCGCGTGCCGCATCGCGGCCGAGATAGCGCACGAATGCGAGCGCCGCGTCCGGGTTGGCGTTGGTCACGGGAACCGCGGCGTCGTAGACGATGTAGACCTGCACCGCCGCAGGCACCGGGCCGGCGAGCACCACGCCTTTCGCCCGCGGGATTTCGCTGACGTTGTAGAGGCCCATCTCGATTTCGCCGCTCGCAATCCGCTCCTGGCCATCGGTGGTTGGCTTCAGCCGGTCCTTCACCTGATCGGCTATGCCGAGATTCGCGAGCACCTTGAGCGCGTTCGGCCCGCTCAGGCCGCCGCCAGTGCGCGAATCGCTGAGCGTGAGTGAACGCGCCGAAACGAGTGCCTTCCGTGTGGAGTCGACGGTGGAGAGATCGACCGTCACGCCGTCGCGCACGGCAACGCCGATACCGACGCGCACCAGCGGACGACGCGATCCCGGCTTCCACAGCGCTTCGCGGGCTTTCGCGGCTTCGGTCGCCGCAATCACGAGATCGAATGCTTCGCCGGCATCGAGCCGCGCGTTGACAGGTCCGGGTGAACCGAACGTGAACGTCACGGTATCGCCGGTCTCCTTGGTAAATGCCGAAGCAAGCTCACGGGCAGGATTGGTGACCGCACCGTAAGCGAGCACCTTGATCTCGGCTGCAGCGGCTTGCGCGCCGAAGAGCAGCGCAAATACAAAGATGACGGGGCGCATGTGCTCGAGCATCAGATCCTCATTTCCTGACGTACTTGTAAATGCCGCGAACAGTGGCTTCGGCCGTGAACACGTTGCCTGCTGCATCGATCGCGATACCCTCGCCCATCGCGCCATCCGGGGTCTCGGTCTGGTGTGGCGGCACGAACATCGTGACCTTGCCGTCCTTCACGCTGCCGATGCGTATGCCCTTGAGCCAGCCGGGATGACTCTTCGGCGTCGATTCGGAATCGGCTGCATAGATCATATCGCTCGGATCGATCGCGATGCCGCTCACGCGGCTGAACTCGCGATACTCGCCGAGGTACTTCCCGTCTTTCGTGAGGATCTGGATGCGATGGTTGTGACGATCGGCGACGATCAGTCGCCCCTGCGAATCGAACTTGATCATATGCGGCGTGCGAAACTCGCCGGGGCCGGTCCCCGTCTTGCCGATGGTCCGCAGGAACTTGCCCGTGCGATCGAACACCGAGATGCGCCCGACGAGATTCGGGTCCTCGACATTCGTATGACTCTCGGCCACATAAATGTCGCCGTTGCCCGGATCGGTGAGGACGTCGTTCGGGTCAGTCAAAGCGTCCGGCGGATTGCCTCTAACGCCGGGCTTCCCGAGCGTCATCAGCACCTTGCCTTCGGGACTGAACTTCACGACAACGCTGCCCTTCTTGTCTTCGCCAGGAAACTTCTCGAGCTCTTCGGTGCTCGCCACGCGCGCATCGGTCACCCACACGTTTCCGTCGCGATCGACGTGAATGCCATGCGGCCACACGAACATGCCGGCGCCGAAGCTCCTGATCTCTTTCCCCGTTTCATCGAAGTGATGTACCGGATTCGCCTGCGTGCCGAGACAGCCCGGTGCAATTCCCGGCGAGCAGCGGTCGGTAGCCCACACGGTCTTGCCATCGCGGTCGATGGCCACGCCGTTCGAGCCGCCCCACGGCCTGCGCTCCAACGTGAGCTGCGCCCAATCGCGGATGACCTGATAAGGGTTGACGCCGGTGTTGACGGGCTGAACGTCCTGCGTCTGAGCGTGAGCGCCCGCAGTGGCGATCCACGCGGCCACGATCGCAGTCAGTCCCCATCGAGTGCAAAGCAAGTTCGACATTGTCGCGAGCCTTTCTTCTTGAACACGTCAGTGCCGGCGTTATCGTTGCGAACGCCAGGAAGCGTCATTGTATGTCTCTCTCGCCCCGCCCTCGCCGGCCGTTCGCCCTCAGTTCATCGAAGGGCATCACGATGTCGGACCGTCCGCAGAAGCAGCGGTCCGCTCCTCTGATCGCCAGGGACGGCGGCTGCGTAACTGACGCACTCTTACTATGCTTGTCCGCGTGGTCGACGCGCTGAGACTCTGCCAATTGACAGGATGCCCGGCCAAGTCACTCCAAGAAATGCGTCACGGGCCGTGCGGGCTGATAACGAAGGCTGTAATGATGCGCAGAAGGTACGAGAATCGTAGCGGCGCGAGCACGTTTTCCGGATCAATGATTCCGTGTTCATCCGCCACATAGGTCACGCCCTCTTCGTCGACCAAGGGCCCAGGCGGGTCAACAGACGCAGGATGCGCTCGATGTCTTGGCGAGCAGCGCCTGTAGCTTTGCATTCGTTAGCGCGGGCGCCGACCCGTGATTAAGAACGTCTTCTCTGCGACTGTTTGCTTTTCGTCAGGTCACTGCTTCGGCAGGCGCGCGCTGCGCGCGATGGTTTCGTAGCGCGCGATTTCTGCACGCAGGAAATCCCCAAGCTGCTCGGGCGTGCTCGGCCAGGGTTCGACGTCCAACGTGGCGAGCCGCTCGCGAATGTCCGGGGCCTCCAGCGCTTTCAGCGTTTCGCGGTTAAGGCGTGACACGATGTCCCGCGGTGTGCCCGCGGGGGCGAACATTGCGTACCACACCGGCATGGCGAAGCCGTCGACCCCGGCTTCTGCTGCGGTCGGCACTTCGGGCAGTGAACTGACGCGCTTTTCCGCCAGCACCGCCAGCGCGCGCACTTTGCCGGCCCGCACCTGCGATATAGCGGTAGTTACTGGCATCACCACCTCATCCACTTCACCGCCGATCATCGCCGCCATCGCTTGCGTGACGCCCTTGTAGGGGACGTGCACGAGGTTGATCTTCTCAATATGATTGAGCAGTTCGTTGGCAAGATGGTTGGTGGTGCCGGCGCCCCCCGAACCGAAGTTGAGTTTGCCGGTTCGCGCGCGCGCAAGCTCGATAAACTGCCGCAAGGTTTTTGCCGGCACCGACGGGTGCACCAGCATGATGAGTGACATCGTGGTGAGCCGCGCGACTGGCGTGAGATCCCGCAGAGCGTCGTAGCCAGGATTCGCATAGAGCGCCGGCGAGATAGCGACGCTGCCGGTAGCGATAACGATCGTGTACCCATCGGGCGGCGACTTTGCCACAACCGCCGTGCCCAGGTTCCCCCCGGCGCCAGCGCGGTTGTCGGCGACCAACTGGACCCCGATGAACTCGGAGATCTTCTGTCCCAACATACGGCCGACGACGTCACTCGACGCACCCGGCGGAAACGTTATGACCATGTGTATCGGCTTGGTGGGATAGGTTTGCGCTAGCGATCCGGCGCAATAAAGCGCCGCGCACAACAACACCGCTCGTATCATGGGGTGCCGCCTTTTGTCTCGAGTGGCTCGCTCCAGGGCCGAGGTCTTTTCCCTCTTGCGCCGCAATCGGCGACTGATCCGCGATACGGATAGGATAAGTCCAAATTCCCGTGCAATCGCGGTCAGGCTATAGCCGCCTTTGATGCGCATGCAGTATTGCGCCTTCCCGATCACCGCAATCCGTCAGCCAGGGCGGAAGTGGGGAGCTGTAACATACCTCAAAGCGTCTAACGGCCGCGATTCCTTGGGGCAGTCTTGCAGTTATAGTGACGGCTTGACCATGGCAAGTTCATAACGGCGCAGTTCGCTGCGATGCTCAACGCGCAAAAGGGAGAAGATGATGGACACCACTGCTACGCCGAAATCTTTGGCTGCGGTTACGCATAAGCCCGACAGCACCGGCGGCCTGTCCATTGTCGACAAGCGCGCGCTGCCGCGCCATCTGCAGCAATACCTGGCGCTGCAAGACTTCATCGATCGGGCGCGCAAGATTTTGCCGCGGCCGATTTATGGCTATGTTACGGGCGGCGTGGAAGACAATGCTTCGCTGCGCGGCAACCGCAATGTATTCGATGAGATCGGCTTCGTGCCCAAGCCTCTGGTCGACACCACCGCGCGCAGCATGAAAACCACCCTCTTCGGAAAAACCTACAACGCGCCGTTCGGCTTCGCGCCGATGGGCGGCACTTCGACCGCGTGTTACCGCGGCGACACGGTGCTCGCTGGCGTCGCAGCGGAAGCGAACATTCCGATGATGATGAGCGGCGCATCGCTGATGAAAATGGAAGACGTCAAAGCCGCCGGCAGGACCGCAATGTTCCAGGCCTATCTGCCGGGCGACATCGAGCGCATCACCGAAACCTTTGAGCGCTGCGAGCGGGCAGGCTTCGACACGATCGCCGTCACCGTCGACGTGCAGGTGCCCGCCAACCGCGAGAACAACGTGCGCAACGGCTACAGCACGCCGCTGCGGCCTTCGCTGCGGCTCGCTTGGGATGTGGGCATACGGCCCAAGTGGCTGTTTGGCATGTTCCTCAAAACGCTGATGACCGACGGCATGCCGCATGTTGAAAACATGGGCCCGCGCGTGCCGATGCTGTCGGTCGGCAGCAAGCGTGATTACGGCCGGCGCGACCGGCTGTCCTGGACGCACATTGCGCACATGCGCAAAATCTGGAAGGGCAATCTGCTGATCAAGGGCGTGGTCGACAAAGACTCCGTGCGCATTGCACGCGAGCATGGATTGAACGGCGTGATGGTGTCCAACCACGGTGGAAGGCAATTGGACGGCACCGTCTCTCCGGCGCGCGTGCTCCCGGGGATCCGCGAAGCCGCGGGCAAGGACATGGCGGTGATCATGGACAGTGGTTTTCGGCGCGGCACCGATGTGCTGAAAGCGCTGGCGCTGGGCGCGGATTTCTGTTTCATCGGCCGTCCGTTCCTGTGCGCCGCAGCGTGTGCCGGTCGGGACGGCGTAACCCACGCGGTGAGTCTGCTGATGGACGAAATCGACCGCGACATGGCGCAGCTCGGTATCAACCATCCGAAGGAAATCACCAAGGACTATTTGATGCCGATGACGGGGGCGGATTTTATAAAATGATCTGACTGCCCGTTAGATCGGATGCTGATCTTTGCACCTAAGCACCCGCTTCCCGTCTGACGGCCAGCAATCCCGCGGCCGTTCAGGCTGCCGCCAGTACCTTTGTCGCCTTCCTCACGTCGCCGGGAGCAACCCAGAACATTCCTGCATAACGCCCGTTGCCGGCCGAGGCCGCATCCATTGCGACCATGCTGATGCCGGCAGCCGCGAGCTTCTCGCAGATCTCCGCGATCGCGCCGGGGCGATCGTCGCCCTGAACGACGAATACGGTCTTGCGCGGCCCGACCTTGACGCCGAGCTTCCGGACTGCCGCCTTGAATGCGGCAGTGTCGTTCGGGATGAAGTCGATCTGTGCGCGACGGCCTGACGGAAACGCGGTGAACGCGCAGAGATCGATACCGGCGTCACGCAACGCCCCCAGCAACCGTGCTCCTTCGCCAACCTTGTTCGGAACGTCGAGACTGAAGTAATCGGCTCTGCGTATACTGTCCATTGACCACCTCCATCGCTTCGACTTAGTTTGCTCCCGCCACCGCGGGCTCGCAACGTTCACGATCAATCATGAGAGGCCTGCGCTGAAAAGACTTGCCGCTATGTGCCTGGCCATCGCCAGCGCGCTGATCGGCGTGGCTGCGCAAGCCGCCGACGCGTATCCCGCTCGGCCTGTGCGCCTCATTACGCCGTACGCGCCCGGCGGCAATGCCGACATCCAGGCGCGCTACATCGCGGAGCGGCTGAGCGAATCGTTCGGGAGGCCGTTCGTCGTGGACAACCGACCCGGTGCGAACGGGATGATCGGGATCGAACTCGTGGTGCGCTCGCCCCCTGATGGTTACACGCTGCTCCTCGTCGCCAACACATTCACCATAAATGCAGTGCTGTTTCCGAAAGCACCTTTCGACATCGTTCGAGATCTGCAGCCGCTCACGCTGATCGGCGATACGCCGATGCTGCTGGTCGCGCATCCCTCGGTTCCGGCCGATAGTCTGAAAGAACTGCTTGCGTTCGCGAAGAGCAGGCCCGGGCAGCTCAATTACGGCTCTTCCGGAAACGGCTCGTCCGGCGATCTCGCAGGGTCTTTGCTCGAGTTGATGACGGGCGTGAAGCTCGTGCACGTGCCCTATAAAGGCGCCGCGGCCGTGAACGTGGACGTCATGACGGGACAGATACAGCTCGGCCTGCCGAGCGTGACCTCGGTGCTCCCGCACGTAAAAGCAGGGAAGCTCAAGGCGTTCGCGGTGACGACGAAGTCGCGCTCCAGTCTCGCACCCGCAATTCCGACAATGGATGAGGCCGGCGTGCCGGGTTACGAAGCGAGTATCTGGAACGGGCTGCTTGCGCCGGCGGGAACGCCGCTGACGATCGTGATGCGCCTGAGCCGGACCTGTCGCGCAGATTCTCGAGTCACGTGAGGCGCAGGCGCGGTATGCCGCCGTCGGCGCGGACATCCGCTACAACTCGCCTGAGGAGTATCAGGCGCTGATTCGCTCAGAGATCGTGAAGTGGGGGAAGGTGGTCAAGGCTGCCGGCATACGCGCGGATCAGCCCTGAAGCGCCACGTCGCGCGGATCGCTCTTCGCCGGTCCGGGCTTCGGCTTTCGCTCCTCGCGATGACCGGTGGTTCGCGTCTCGTCCGCGGAGTCGGAGTTATGGGCTCAGCCACGAACGGTTTGGGTGCGTCCGCAGTGCCCAGCAGCAGATGCCGTCTCGAACTGCGAACGCCCTGCTACTGAAAACTCAGATTCGCGGTTTTCGCGACCTTCGTCCACTTGACGAGCTCGGACTTGATGTATGTGCCGAACTCCTGCGGCGTACCGGCCACGATGTCCGACCCGTCGGCCGTCAAACGTTGCACGACGTCAGGCGACTTGAGCACTTCGACGACTGCAGCGTTGAGCTTCTGCACGATCGCGGCCGGCACGCGTGCGCCGGTGATGAGGCCGTACCACTGTGTGACTTCGTAGCCGGGAAGGCCCGATTCGGCGACGGTCGGCAGGTCAACGAGCGGCGAGCGTTTGGCAGAGGTGACCGCGAGCCAGCGCAGCCGCCCGCTCTGCACCTGCGGCCGCACGCTGAACAGGGAGTTGAACCCGAGCTGCACTTCGTCGGCGAGCATGGCCGCGATGATGTTGGCCGAGCCCTTGTACGGCACGTGCACGATCTTGATGCCGGTCATGCTGGAGAGCAGCGCGCCCGAGAAGTGCTGCAGCGAGCCGACGCCCGAAGTGCCGTAATTGATCTTGCCCGGATTCGCGCGCGCGTAGGCGATCAGCTCCTTGATCGATTTCACCGGCAGCGACGGCGGATGATAGACGACGTAATAGAGCGAGCTCACCTGCGCGATCGGCTGCAGGTCCTTTTGCAGGTCGTAGGGGAACTTCTGTCCCGCTGCGGCCGCGGTCGCCTGGGACGCCGAGAACTGGCAGATCGTATAGCCGTCGGGGCTCGCGTTCGCGGTGTACTCGACTGCGATGGCGCCACCGGCGCCGGTGCGATTATCGACGACGACCTGCTGGCCCCATTTTTCCGAAAGCTTGGCCGCGATGACTCGCGCGGTGATATCTGTCGCACCCCCGGCCGAGTACGGGACGATGAGACGAATGGGCTTGTTCGGGTAATTGGCAGCGGGATCTGCCTGCGCGGCGTGCAAAGTCGGTGCGGCCATACCCACGCAGCACGCGGCGAGCAATCTGAAAAGGGTATCGATGCCGAGCCTCCTCCGCAATTCAAGCGCCGGAGTAAACCACATCAGCGCGAAAGTTGCACCGTCACGGCGCGGGCGCAGCGACAGACATGCATGCGAATGGCGATGCAAGAGCGATGTCGGCGGCGAAGCGCCCGTACTCCGCGTCCTGCGAGTCCGCGGGCGTGCGCAGGATCGCAGCAGGATGAACCGTCACCAGGAGCTGCATGTCGTCCTGCCATGGCATGATGCGCCCGCGCAGCGAGCTGATGGTGGCATCGACGCGCGTCAGAGCACGGGTTGCCGTGGCGCCGAGTGCGACGACGAGGCGCGGCTGCACCAGCGCGAGCTCGCGTTCGAGCCACTGGTGGCACGCGTCGACCTCCAGTTGTCCCGGCGTGCGATGGAGTCGCCGCTTTCCGCGCGCAGTGAATTTGAAGTGCTTCACTGCGTTCGTGACGTACACCGCGTCGCGTGCGATGCCCGCGGCCGCGAGCGCACGGTCGAACAGCGCACCGGCGGGACCGACGAACGGGCGTCCCGTCAGGTCTTCCCGGTCGCCGGGTTGTTCGCCTACGAACACGACGGACGCGTGATCCGGGCCTTCACCGAACACCGTCTGCGTCGCGTGCTCCCATAACGGACAGGCTCGACACTTCGCGGCCGATGCGCGCGTTGCGGCGAGCGTATCGGTGCCGGCCGGCGCAGGCGCCGAGCCTTCATAGCGCACAGTGCGATGACGCGGTGTGCTCGCTTCGGCATCGATCATGTCGAGCGTGCGTCGCGAGGCATCACCGATCAGTTGCGGGATCAGCGCTGCTTCGGGCAGATTGGCCCAGTACTTTCTGGGCATGTGCCCCTGCATGGTGTGGATCTTGAGCCGCGCCGGGTTGAAGATACTCGCGTAGTAGGTTTTCCAGAGCGCTTCGAGGGCGTCGCTGTCGGGCGCATCGGATTGTTTTGCGCCGGGTCCGAAGCGGAGCTTCTCGCCGTCCCAGAACGCGCTCCGGTGTGGTGTCAGAATGGACCAGCGCATCGCAGCGAAGCGCCTCATGAAAAACGGCGCCGCTGCTTCGACGATGTAATGCGCGGGTTCGAACCAGGCCACGTAAACAGGCCCTTCCACCGTCGCGACTTCCCGGAAACGCACGTACGCGTGCATCTTGTGAATATCGCGGTCGATCGCCTTCTGCATCGTCCGCGCACGTGCGACATCCTCGTCCACTTCGATGTCGAGAAGCCGCGACTCCTCGCGCAGGCGCCAGAGCAGCCGATACAGCAGCGCGAAGCGCTGGGGATCGCGATGCATGACGACGTCCCTGCAGAGTGCGATGAACTTCGCTGGAACCGGAAACTCTCGTGACGAGTCTGCCTCGCGCGGCGCCGATGCATCCTCGAACAGCGTATCGCCTTCGCCCACGATCCATTCGATGTCGGCAGGCGGTATCCGTGACGCGAGAAGACGGCGTGCAGCGCTGCGCCAGCCCGCGAAATCGGTTTCGCCGGCAAGCCTTACGACGTTCATGCAGGACTGTGGTCCGCGAACAGGTCGAGCTGTGTGGATGCGGGACGAATGGCCTGTTCGAGCCTCAGGGAATCGAGCAACGCGTGCGCGCCGTGACCCGGAACAGTCACGAACGGAAGTACTTTCTTCAGCGGAACGTGCAGACGCTCCAGATCGTCGAGGCGCAGCATGCGAACCCGGCGTGCGGAGACGATGCGCTTCACGGCTTTCGTGCCGAGACCCGGAACGCGCAGCAGCATCTCGCGGTCGGCCGAGTTCAGATCGACGGGAAAGCACTCGCGGTGACGCAGCGCCCATGCAAGCTTGGGATCGATGTCGAGTGCAAGCATTCCGGTCGCCGAGACCGGAATTTCGCTCAGGGTGAAACCGTAGAAGCGCATCAGCCAGTCCGCCTGATACAGGCGGTGCTCGCGCACGAGAGGAGGGGCCTTGAGCGGCAGCGTCGGAAGGAATCCGGGATCGGGCTGAACGCGGAGTAGTAGACGCGTTTCAGACGATACGATCCGTAGAGCCTCGCACTTGCGTCGATGAATGGCGATGCGGTCGGTTCATCCGCGCCGACAATCATCTGCGTGCTCTGGCCGGCCGGCGCGAACCGGCGGGGCCGCGCGTCCGATCGTGCCCGACGCCCTGCGTCGCGCGCCGCCGCCCGTCGATCAATGCGCGCGTGGCGGCCATCCATCTCTTGATGCCGCTCGCGTTCTTTTCGGGCGCTAGGCGTGTCAGGCTCGCCTCGGTCGGCAGCTCGACGTTGATCGATGAGCCGATCGGCATAGCGGCCCGCCGCGCGACCAGATCGTCGCTTGCGTCCGGGATCGTCTTCAGATGGATGTAGCCGCGAAAGTCGTGCTCGGTCGCGCAGCGCTGCGCGACTTCGTCACCTGCTCCATCGTGTCGTCGGGATTGCGGATGATCCCGGACCTCAGGAACAGGCCCTCGATGTAGTTGCGCCGGTAGAAGTCGAGCGTGAGCCGGACGACTTCATCGACGGTGAAGCGCGCGCGAGGCGTATTGCTGGAGACGGCGGTTTACGCAATAAAGGCAGTCGTAGACGCAGAAATTCGTGAGCAGGATCTTGAGCAGCGAGATGCAGCGGCCATCCGGGGCGTAGCTGTGACAGATCCCCATGCCTTCGGTCGAGCCGATGCCCTGCCGTCCGCGGAATTGCGCTTCGCCGTGCCGCTCGAGGCGCAGGACGCGTCGTATTTAGCGGCATCGGCAAGGATTTCGAGCTTGTGGAGGATGTGAATGGCGGGACCTCTCGAACAGCAATTTCATGAGGCAAGGATCGGGCCCCGAAGTTCCGCCCTAACGGGCGCTGAGGAGCCGTCCCCACCCCTCCACCGGCGGCGCGATGCCTTCATGGATCAGACGCCAGACGGGCGCGATCGGATTGGTCACCACCGGGATCCCGAAATCGTCTTCGAGAATGGGCACGGCAGCGAGACTGCGCCATGCCCCACCGGCGAGCAGCAGCGCCTGCGCGTCCGGCGCACGCCGCATCGCCTCGCGTCCGAGCTGGAACGCGAGCTTCACGCCTTCCTCGATGCTCATCGAAAACGCCTGCTTCGCCCACTGGTTCGCGCTCGTAAGCGCCAGCACTTCGATGCCGGCATGCGTGAGATAGGCGTGCAGACGCCGGTTCAGTTCGTCCGCCCAGCGACTCGCGATCGCGATGCGCGTGGTGCCCAGGTGACGCAGCGCGGCGATCGTCGCTTCGGCCTGGGCTTCCGCTTCCACGCCGGTCTTAGCTTTCGTCTTCTCCTGTAAGTCGAGCACACGGTCGCGGCCGAGTTGCGAGGCGATCGGGAATCCGGCCAGACAGATGCTCTGCGCGCCCTGCCGGACGAGCTCGTCCACGCAGGGCCAGTACCGTTTCTCGACAGCCTCATTGACACCGTCGTTGGTGTAATCGGAGATATTGAGCGCGCTCGAAACGCGCCGGATGTCTGGCGGCAGGAGCGGCTGCGGCTGCGGATGCGGCAGGCGATCCGCGTCCGCGGGCATGACCGATCCGGCGATGAAGCGAGGCTTGACCTCGGCGGGAGACGTCATCCGATTCCTTTCACGTGAGATATGTATTCAGACTTCATTCGAGAGCCGACGCTAACGGGATCGTAACATCCGTGCCGCGAGTTCGAAATGCGCGACAATCGCCGCGTCTTCTGAAGGAGTGTCCCGGCATGCACATGGAGCTCGTTTCGATCACGACGCCGACGATTCCACTCGATGGCCTGTATTACGAACCCGATGGCGGCGCGACAAAGGGCGGCGTGCTGATGTTCCATGGCAATACGATGAACTTCTATGTCGGGGCGCTGCGCTTCCTTCCTCCCGCTCTGACGCGGCTCGGTTTGGCGTGTCTCGCCTTCAATCGCCGCGGTCATGACGTGGTGACCACACGCAACAGTCGCCTCGCAGAAGGCGGCGCCTTCCAGCTGACGCGGGAGGCGATCGAGGACAACCGCATCGCTGCGCAATGGATGGCGGCGCGCGGTTGCGCCGAGCCGGTCGTGATGGGACACAGCAACGGCGGCATGCTCGGCGTGCGGCACGCCGTGGATCATCCCCGTACGCGCGCGCTCGTGCTGCTCTCCGCCGGTCGCGGCGGCGCAACCACCGTGCAGTCCGGACGGGCGGAAGGCTTGATGGCGGGCGAGCGCTTCGACGAGATTTACGCAGAAGCACGGAGACTCGTCGGCAAGGGACGCGGCAAGACGCTCCTGCTGATGCCCGGCTGGTGGTACGTGATTACCGCCGAAAGCTTCCTCGATCGTCTGACCGAAGTGCCCGATGTGCTCGCACTCGCCCCAGAGGTGAAGTGCCCGATCCTCTTCATACGGGGCGACAAGGAGAACGCCGAGCGCTATCCGGCGGAAGAGTTCGTGCGCCGAGCTACGGCACCGGCAATCGCGAACGTGATTGCCGACTGTGATCATTTCTACAACGGCAGGGAAAACGAAGTGATCGACGCAGTCACGTCCTGGCTTGCGGACACGCTGAATCTCTGAGGTTGACGACGCATCCGAGACGCGGGTAGCACGCTCATCACGCGTCGACGGGCATGGCCGTTGCTGAGCGAAACGTCTTTAAGAAAGGATGTGCGCTCAATGGCCGCTCGCAAACCGCCTTCGAAGGCGTCTCCCAAAGTACCTGCACGTAAGCCAGCCGGATCAACCGCAGCACGGCAGGCCGCACGGTCCTCCGCAAAAACGACGATCAGCGGTCCGTCGCACAAAGCCGCCGCCGCCGTCAACGACGCAGCGAGTGCGAAGATCGCCGGACAGGAACTGCTCGCCGAATCGATGCCGCACAACAAGGCGAAACCGGGCGAGCATGGCGCAGCGGCGTCGCAGCCGCCGCAGGGTCAATCGATCGAGCCTCCGCATCCGATCGGTGACAGGCAGCACGCTGACCGAAACGAACGCCTCCGAGAAAGTCGGCAAAGGCAATCCGCAGGTGAGCTTCAATCCGACCGTCGGACCGCTCGATCGGGTGCGTGTCGATTCAGGCGGTCGCGCGCTGACGACGAATCAGGGCGTGCCGGTCGCGGACAACCAGAATTCGCTCAAGGCGGGACTGCGCGGACCGTCGCTGCTCGAAGACTTCATCCTGCGGGAGAAGATCACCCATTTCGACCACGAGCGCATTCCCGAACGCGTCGTGCACGCAAGGGGCTCGGCGCGCGCACGGCTACTTCGAGTGCTACGAGCCGCTGACCCAGCTACACGCGTGCGTCGATTTTCGCGGAGGCCGGCAAGCGCACGCCGGTCTTCGTGCGGTTCTCGACCGTCGCGGGTGAGCGCGGTTCGACCGACACGGCGCGCGACGTGCGCGGTTTCGCGGTCAAGTTCTATACCGACGAGGGCAACTGGGATCTCGTCGGCAACAACATTCCCGTGTTCTTCATCCAGGACGCGATGAAGTTTCCGGACCTCGTTCACGCGGTCAAGCCCGAGCCGCACCATGCCATGCCGCAGGCCGCGTCCGCGCACGACACGTTCTGGGATTTCGTCTCGCTCATGCCCGAATCGACGCACATGCTGATGTGGATCATGTCGGACCGCGCGATCCCGCGCAGCTACCGCATGATGCAGGGCTTTGGCGTGCATACGTTTCGCTTCGTCAACGAAGCAGGCGAATCGCGCTTCGTGAAGTTCCACTGGAATCCGCTGGCGGGGACGCATTCGCTTGCCTGGGACGAGGCGGTGAAGATTTCAGGCGCCGACCCCGACTTTCATCGCCGGGATCTGTGGGAGGCGATCGAGGCGGGCGAGTATCCGCAGTACGAGCTCGGCGTCCAGATATTCAGCGAGCGTGACGCCGATCGTTTCAGCTTCGACGTTCTCGACGCGACCAAGATCATTCCCGAGGAGATGGTGCCGGTCACCCCGATCGGACGCATGGTGCTCAACCGCAACCCGGATAACTTCTTCGCGGAGACGGAGCAGGTCGCGTTCTGCACGGCGCATATCGTGCCCGGCATCGATTTCAGCAACGATCCGCTGCTCGCGGGGCGCATCCATTCGTATGTCGATACCCAGATTACACGCCTCGGCGGACCCAATTTCCACGAGATTCCGATCAACGCGCCGGTTGCACAGGTGCACAACAATCAGCGCGACGGCTTTCACCGGCAGGCGATTGCGCGCGGGCGCGTTGCCTACGAGCCCAACTCGCTGGCGGGCGGCTGTCCGTATCAGGCTGGCATGAAAGGCTTCATGTCCTTTCCGCAGCCGGTCGAGGAACACAAGGTGCGCGGCAAGCCGGAGAAGTTTGCCGACCACTACACGCAGGCGACGCTCTTCTACAAGAGCCAGACCGAGGTCGAGAAGGCGCACATCATCAGGGCGTTCCGTTTCGAGCTCACGCGTGTGCAGATAACGGCGGTGCGGGAGCGCGTGCTCGCGCAATTGCGGAATGCGTCGGAAGAGCTCGCGAGTGCTGTCGCCGACGGTCTTGGTGTCGCTCTGCCCCCTGCGCTTCCGCGTGTGCTCGAGCGCGTGCCGAAGCCGGAGGTGAGCACGTCGCCCGCACTGTCGCTGTTCGCGCGGCCGGGTGAGCTTGGCATCCGCACGCGCCGCGTGGCGATCCTCGTCGCGGATGGCGTCGACGGCGGGGCGGTCACCTCCATTCACGAGGCGCTGAGTGCGCAAGGCGCGGTGCCGCGCTTCGTCGGCCCCAAGCTGGGTCAGGTGGAGAGCACGAACGGCGATCCGATCGAGGTGGAAGTGACGATGGAAGCTGCGCCGCCCGTGCTGTTCGACGCCCTCGTCCTGCCGGACGGGGCCGCGGTGGACGCGCTGTCCGGACTGGGGCACGCGGTCGAGTTCGTCAAGGACCAGTACCGGCACTGCAAGCCGATCCTGGCGCTCGGGCGCGCGTCCGAACTGCTCGATCGCGCCGGCGTGCCTTCGAGCCTGCCGACGGGCCAAGCCGACCCCGGCCTCCTTCGGTTCCAGCCGAACGATGTCGAGAGCGCCATTCCGGCCCTGGTCCAGGCACTCACGAAGCACCGGCACTTCGAGCGGGAAACCGATCCGCCGGTCGTTTAGCGCTGATTGGTTCAGCCCTGACCTCTCCCCGCGTGCGGGGAGAGGGGACACCTCCGAGTTCGCGCGTTCGTCTTCTGGAAAGTGGCGAGATCTCGCGAGGCCGCACCCATCTGGCGGAACAACAAGGGGCGACGTGAGTTCCGTCTCCGCCGAGCGGCGAAATGCGAGAGGTACTGACTAAGCCGTCTTGCGTCGCTGCTCGGCTTTCGCGGCGTCGATAGCCGTCTTCACATCCTCTTTTTCTTCGGGCGGTGGCAGCACCGCTTTCATTCCGAGCGATTGCAGCCAGAGCTCGCGACACCAGCCGCGGCTGTGATAGAGGTGTTCGTCTTCCTCGTCCTCGACCTGGCGGTAAGCCTGCTGCAGCGCCTGTGCCTCTTCCCCCTCCAGTGTCTTCGCGCACTGGCCGATCAACTCCCAATCGGCATGATCCTTGGTCTCCGCGAGAACGACACATTCGCAGGCAACGAGCTCGGCGGCCGCAGGATCGCTCGCGGCGAGCGCCATCTTCATCGCGATCACCAGCGACTTGCCGGTGTGCTGCACGACTTTACGGCCGGGCGTCATCTCGTCGGGGTCGAGCCGCAGCATCTCGCACGTTTCGGTGAGGATCTGCACGTGCTTCTCGGTCTGCGCGAGGTACTTCTCCCATTCCGCGCGCAGTTCGCGATTGAGCACGCACTCGAGTGCAGTCTGGTAGATGAGCACGCCGCCGCGTTCGTGCTCCAGTGATTGCAGCAGCAGCTCTCTAAGTTGAGCGGACGGCATGTGGATTTCCTGTGGTGGTCTGAAGAGACCTCCTTTCAGCAAACGCTGTGCCCCGCGCCTGTGCGTCGCGTCGGCCGGGCAGGGAGGGACGCGAGCGGGAATTCGCGTGCAAAAAAAGGGCTGCGCGATCCGGCGTTACATCTTTACGTTGGCCGCCTTGATGACCTTCGCCCACTTCACGATGTCGTCGCGGATTTCCTGCGCGAACGCTTCCGGCGTGTTGCCGACCGCCTGGGCGCCGTCGCGCGTGAATCCCGCGATGACCTCGGGATCCTTGAGTACCGTCACGACCGCGTCGTGCAGGCGCCGGATGATCGGGTCGGGCGTGCGTGCGGGTGCCGCGAGACCGTACCAGGAGCCGTTTTCATAACCGGGGAATCCCATTTCGGCGACGGTCGGAACCTCGGGCAGGATCGAGAGGCGGGCCGAACTGCACGACACGATCGGGCGCAGGCGTCCGGCCTTGATGTGTCCCATGAACACGCCGGGGTTCGCAAACAGCAGATCGGCTTCGTTCGTGAGCACGCCGGTCGTCGCCGGGCCGGCGCCTTTGTATGGTACGTGAACCATCTGGAGCCCGTTGTTCAGCCGGAAAAGCTCCATCGTCAGCATGCCGGCCGAACCGGTCCCCGATGAGGCCCAGATCAGCTTCCCCGGATTCGCGTGAGCGTAATCGACGATTTCCTTGAGGGTGCGAGGCGCGAAGCCGGGCCGAGCCACGAGTATGTTGGGCACGTTCGCGAACTTCGTGATCGGAACGAAATCCTTCACGGGATCGAACGGCATCTTGTCAACGAGGCTCATGGTGACGGTCATGACTGCGACCGCCGCGACGAGGAGCGTATAGCCGTCCGGGGTGGCTCTTGCTACGATCTCACCGGCGACGACACCGCCTGCGCCGCCGCGGTTCTCGTAGATGATGGACTGGCCCAGACGGTCGCTCAGTTTCTGCACGAGCGGGCGCGCGATCACGTCGGTTCCGCCGCCGGCCGCGAACGGAATCAACCAGCGGATCGGCTTCGTGGGATACGTCGCAGGCTGCGCGAACGCCGTGGACACGAGAAGCATACCCAGCACAACGACGCCACTCATCTGCTTGCACATGCGCCTTCCTCCTCCCTGCCTTGCATTACAACGTGAGTCGATGAGAATACGCGAAAAAGCGGCGGCGTTATCGCTTCAGGCTTGAACGCCGGAATCACACCAAAGGAGTCAATCAATGGAAACACGGGTAGGAAGCGGCAGGCACACGTATGAAGTGCATGACGACTGGATGCGTCTTCCGCCGGAGGTGGATGTACTCGCCGCGTCGGTGACGGTCGATTCTCACGACAACGTCTATTGCTTCAGTCGCAGCAAGGAGCATCCGGTCGTCGTGTTCGACCGCGAGGGCAACTTTGTGCGCTCGTGGGGCGCGGGTTTGTTCGCGTTTCCGCATACGATCCGCGCGGATGAGAACGACAACCTGTGGATCGTCGATCGCGACCACGGTCAGATGATGCTGTTCACGACCGCCGGTGAGTGTCTGCGCACCATCGGAACGAAGGGCTTTCGTTCCGACACCGGTCTGCCGCCCGAAGCGCAAGGTCGATCGGACTCCTACAAGCAGGTCACGCACGGCGGGCCGCCGTTCAATCTGCCCACCGACATTGCGGTCGCGCCTTCGGGCGAGATGTTCGTGAGCGACGGCTACGGCAACGCACGTGTTCACAAGTTCAGCCCTGAAGGGAAGCTGCTGAAGTCCTGGGGTGAGCCCGGCAGCGCGCCGGGAGAATTCAACCTGCCCCACGGCGTGTGGATCGACCGGCGCGGAAGGCTGCTCGTCGCCGACCGCGAGAACGATCGCGTGCAGGTGTTCGATCAGGACGGGCGGCTGCTCGGGGTATGGCCGACGAAGCTCATCGGGCCGGCGGTGATGTACGTGGACGACGACGACATCGTCTACATCGTCGAGCACAACGCAGGCCTCGTGAGCGTGCTCACGCTCGACGGCGAACGGCTCGCGCAGTGGGGCGATCCGGCGTTCAAGTCCTGCCATGGCGTGTCCGTCGATTCCCACGGCGACCTCTACGTCGTGCGCGGCGGCGCATGGGGGCGTAAGCGCCGGGTGGTGAAGCACGTGCGTGTGAATTAGAGCCTGCCGCGGATGACGAGGGACCTAGGTGGCGTGCCGGGCACCGTACCCGGCGCGAAGGCGGATTAAACGCGAGCCGCGCTGCGCGGCTGCTCGCGCAACTGCGCTTCCATCGTTGCTGCCGTCGCAGGCGACACTTCGTCCGTGATCACCTTGAAAGACGCGAGCGTGTTCGGGCCGAAGGATGTCGAGATCGCCACGTCCGTCGCATCGCGTCCGCGCGCCATCAGGATGCGTCCGATGCGCGGCTTGTTGTGACGTGCGTCGAACGTGTACCAGCGGCCGCCGACATAGGCCTCGAACCACGCGCTGAAGTCCATCGGGTCCGGCACGGGGGGCACGCCGATGTCGCCGAGATAACCGGTGCAGTAACGCGCGGGTATGTTCATGCAGCGGCAGAAGGTGATCGCAAGGTGCGCGAAGTCGCGGCACACGCCTTTCTGATCGACGTGTGCGCCGTGTGCGGTGCGCGTCGCGGACGCATGCGGGTAGCCGAACGTGATACGGTCGTGCACGTAATCGCAGATCGCCTGGACACGCCCCCAGCCTGCCGGCGCATTGCCGAAAAGCTGCCAGGCGAGATCGTGCATGTGATCGGTGTCGCAGTAGCGGCTGCCGAGAAGATAGACGAGCGATTCTTTTGGTAAATCCTGGACCGCGTGTTGTTTCGCATCCGGTACGACGATGTCGGGCGCGCCCGAATCCTCGATGAGAAACTCCGTGCTGATCGTCGTCAGCCCTTCAGGGGCGACGATGCGAGTGCAGACGTTGCCGAAGCCGTCCACGTAATTCTCGCGCTCGACGTCGGGCGCGAACGTGATGTGCTGCGGCGTGCGCAGGTCACGCAGGCGCGAGGGATGCAAGCTCAGCATGAGCAGCATGGGTGTCGGATCTGGACATCGATACGCGATTTCGAATCCGGCTTTGATGAGCATGTCGGGCTCCGGTGTTTTGAAATGCGGCCTGCCGCGTGTAGTCGGCCGGTCGTTTGCGGGAACTGGAGCAACATCGATGCCGGGGAAAAACGCGGGCGCAGGCCGTTTTTCTGCCCCACAACAGGGCGCCACGCTCTATTTCGGGGAAGGACGTGCGCAAGCGCAGGGAGGATCTCGGCGTCGATGTGCAGTACATGCCGCCGTCTGGAGTTCGCGGCTTACTTCAAGTCCGAGGCGGGCAATCGGCATTCGCTGAGCATGCCTGAGCGTTACATGCTCGCGCGACACGGTAACCGGGCCCGCAGTCGGGATCATCAAAGCCCTTTCAGGTGATCACACAAGCGTAGCGTCAACGCGATGATCGTCCATGTGGGATTGGCGTGACCCGACGTGGGAAAGACCGAGCTGCCCGCGATGAACAGGTTCTCCACGCCGTGAACCTTGCAGTTCGCATCGACGACGCCGGATCGGGCGCTCAGGCTCATGCGCGTCGTTCCCATATGATGCGCGGCGTCGAGGTACGAAAGATCATCCTGCTCCCTGTGGTCGTTCGCATAACGGCCGAGTCCCTTCTTTCTCAGATGCACGTCCAGCAACTGGTGCAACCGCACCAGCGTTCGCGTTACTTCAGGGCCGACTTTCCAGTCGAGAACCAGTCGATTCATGTTCAGTGCATCCCGCTCTTCGCTCAGGTACACTCTGCTCTCCCGGTTCGGCACTTGTTCGCAGTGGTTGGTCACGCTGATCTCTTTGGGACTACCGCCGAACGTTTCGCGGCCCACTTTGAGAACGCGATAGAGCGAGTGAGGCATGAGTTGCCGCGGGGACAGCAGATAGATCGTTTGGGGAATCGTGGCGAGTTTCGCCCCCGACAACGCGAGACGCCTGCCGGTATAGCCTTTCCTCAAGAGGATCTTCATCGAACGCACGAGGAACTCGTATATCTTTGCGACTTGCGGCGACCACCGCCGCTCGAGGGTCACATAGCTGTTGAGTAACCCTTCGCTTCGCTGCGCGGTGTCCGAGAGTCGGATGCCGAGTTGGGCCGTGCCTTCGCTCACCGGTCTGCCCAGAAGCAGCGGCAGTGATTGTTTTCCGTCGAGCAATACGGTGCCAAAGACGTTTCTCGGATGATCCATGAAGAATCGACCTACGGTGTCGAATTCGTTCCCCACGCCGTCTTTCTGCACGCTGCGGGACAGCAGGAGCAATCTGGCATTTTCGAGGCCGCCGCACGCCAGCGCATAGCGCCCTGCCCTCACGGTCAATTTCTTTCCGCCGAGAGTCGTCGCCTTCAATTCATCGACCGCATCGCCTCGCGGGTTCAACATGATCTCGGTCGCATTGGCGCCGAGATAGACGTCTACATTGCGCGAGCGTTCGAGTAACCCTCTATACCTCCTGCCAAAACGCAGCGGCTGCTTTGCAGAGAGCGATAGGATGGGCTTCAGATCGTCGTTGTCGAGCAGTGCGCTCTCGAACGGGCTCATGCGGCGCTCGATGACATCGCGGATGAGCGCGTCGGAAGGCAGCTTCAGAATGCCTGCGGCTCTATCATAGTAGCGATCCAGCTCCGCGTATGAAATCGGCCAGCCGCTGTCCGCGACCCAATCTCTTTTTTCCAGATCGATCTGCGTCAGCTTCAGCGCGCGTCCGGCCCACAGATTGCACGTGCCGCCGAAGTATCGCGCGCGAGCCATGAAGTTCTCGCACACCGGGTAGCCCGCGATATCGAGCTCGTAGAGCGACTGCACGGCTTCGTCGGGCTCGTAGCTCCCGCTTTCAAGCAGGCAAACCGACTGCGGCCATCCATCAAACGCGCTCGACAGCGTGATGCCGGCGGCGCCGGCGCCCACGACGCACAGGTCGGCGTGCACGACCGAATTCCCATCGAGCTGATTTGCATCGATGATGCTCATGCACCGGGGTGCTGTCCGGCCGCGCGATCGTTCCACGCATCTTCGACGGTCACATCGCGAAGATAGCGACGACGATAGAGCTCCACGTCGACGAGTCGTATTTGAGCGTCACCGGTCGAACCAAGGTATCCAAGGAACTCACCGAAGGCACTGACGGCAAGACTCGCGCTCAGCCAAGGCAGAACGCGAAGCGCCATGGTGCGTACCCGCCCGGTGCGCCGGAGGGCTGCAAGTATCCGCGGCAAGCGCACAACGGGAATAAGCGGCGAAGCCAGCGCATAGGCCAACCGTCGGCTCCAGCTCCAGGTTCGCGCGCGGCTATCTGCCCAAAGGCGCTGGAAGGCGCAGGTAGAAGTCAGAGCAGCCCAGGCGTTCGTGATGTTCACGTGGTGAACACGGGCTCGCGGTTCAAGCCAGAGCCGGCGTCCCTGTGCTCGCCATTCGAAATGGAGCGCCGATTCTCCCTCGAGGCCGGCAGTGAGGTTACTGCCGAGCGCGAGGAGTTGCTCGCGGCGGTATGCCGAGTTGTGCCCGGGCAAGTGCTCCATCAGCCCGCCTGGATGCGGCGCCATCCACTCGCCGTATTCCTGGACGAACATACTCCAGCTCAGGGCGAACTGCGGATTGGCGTTCAAGAACACCGGACCGACGGCGTCGACGGCGTGGCGCTCGAATGCAGCAACGATCGCTTCCGCCCATTCGGCTTCGGGAAAGCAGTGGTCTTCGGTGAATACGACGTAGGGACAGCTCGCGGCCCGCACGCCGACCGCGCGCGCCTCCGACATCGATGCGACCCGATCAATGGGCACCGCTGTCCAGGTGGAGAATCCCTTCAGCAATGCTTCGTCCGCTTCATGCTCGGTCATGTCCGGCGTGACCAGGACGATTTCGATCCGGTCGCAGATTGTCTGGGACTGCAGCCGGCGCATGAGCGCGGCCACGGCCTCGCAGCGGCCGGGACTGACAACGATGGCCGACAGAACAGCTTGCGTAGCTTTCTCCGGCAGTGACGTGCTTTTCAGTATAGCGGACTTGGTGTCGCATCCATTACGCGCACCGGCGATCCACCCTAGAATAGTGGAACCCCGAAAAGACCAGCCGGTGCGAGGATGTCTGGCATGTCGGATCGATGGCCCGGAAAGCGAACCCGCGGTCCGACCGCAGACGTCGCGCGCCTGGTTGCTGAGCCAGCGTGGTAAAGCCGCGCATGAGCTCCGCGGATCTTTCCGTGGTTGTTGTGAACAAGCTCGGTCTCGATCGGCTGCAACGCCTTTTTGAAGCGTGTGCGCAGCAGTCCATCGCCGATCGCCTCGAGCTCGTTATCGTGTCGCCCTTCGATGCTCCAGATCGCGACGAGTCGCGGTTCGCAAGCGTGCGATACGTCAAGTATGACTCGATCGATTGCATCGGGGCGCCAAGGGCCGCGGGCGTTCAGGCGTGTTTGGCGCCATTCGTGGTGTTCGCGGAAGACCATTGTTTTCCCCGGCCGGAATGGGCTGCGGCACTCCTCGGCCGTTTGCGCGAAGGCTGGACGGGCGTGGGGCCATTGATTGTGAATCACAACCCGACAACCCTGGTGAGCCGCGTCGACGGATTACTCAACTACGGCTGCTTCGCCCCCGGCTGTCAAAGCGGTCCCGTTGGTTACATACCGCCTCACCACAGCGCTTATCCGACTGCGGTGTTGCAGGCGCTGGGACCGGCACTGCCCGATCTCTTGCAGATGGACCATCTTCTCCAAGCGCGCCTGCTGCGCGAAGGCGGCCGATTCTTTCTCGAGCCTTCCGCACAGGCCGCGCACACCAACGTGTCGCGTCCGTGGGCTCACTGGACGTCGCAGTTTCATGGCGCCAGATTGTACGCAGCGACTCGTGCGGCGTTCGGTCGTTGGCCAGCCTATCGCAGGGTTGTGTATGCCGCCGCTTTTCCACTCATCGCAGCCCTCCGGCTCACCCGCGTTTGCGGGCTTCTCAAAGACGGGCCATCGCTGTTGCTCTTGCCGTTATTGGCGATTGCCGCAACGATCGCAGCGGCCGGCGAGGCATTCGGCTATCTGTTCGGAAAGGGTTCGTCCGTCGTGCATCGAGCCCACCAGGAACTCGACCACCGCGCCTATGTGATTGACGCGGACCGGCCGTTACTGCTTCCCTGATACAGTTGCAGCGTTTCCGCTGCCACCTTTTCCCAGGCGTGCAGCTTTTCGACACGCTCGCGCCCGCGTCGTCCTATTTCCGCCAGGCGGTTTGCATCGGCCAACGCATCGACGATCGCCTCGGCCAGATCGTCTCCAGCAAGAAAGCCGCAACGACCTTGCTCGAGCAATGTCGGCAGAGCACCTACCGGTGTAGCCAAGGTCGGCCGAGCGTGTGTCTGTGCCTGCAACACAACCGAGCTTGCCGCAACTTCTTTGTAGCAGGCCACCACCAGATCGGCGGCTGCAAAGTACCGGCCCACTTCCGCCTGCGGCACGAATCCGAGCCGCAAGATGACGGTTTGCGGCGGCAGAGCCGCGACCTTCTCCATGATGCCTCGCATGTCCATCAACGGTTCGCCCGCGATACACAGCCGGACGTGCGGCACGCGGGACAACACCGCTGGCATCGCATCCAGTACGGCCTCGAGGCCTTTATAGGGTTTGATCATTCCGAAGAACAAGAGAAGCAGCTCGTGCTGAGAAACGCCGAGCGCCGCACGCGCGCTCGCACGCTGGTCCTCGGAGGGCAACTCGGGCAGATCCATTCCGTGCGTCAGCGACGCTATCCGTTCCGCATACTTCGGAAACATGTGCCTCAACTGCTCCGCCAAAATTGCGTCGTGCATGACGATCGCGTCGCATGTGCTCATAAGCTGTCCGTGTTCCCACCGGCTCCACGCCCCCTGCGGATGCGGCCTTTGAAACGTGTAAACCACGTGCCATCCCCGCCTGCGGAGCGCCCGTGCAAGCAGTGCATCCAGCGCGGGAATGACCGCGAAATGAATGTGAAACACGCCCGGTTCGAGCCGCCGCAAGGTCCGATACGTGCGCCATACACCACACGGATAGGAGACCGCTTTGAGAATCTGACGCAATCTGGGCCGGTGCCGCAGGAGTGAGCCGGCAGGTCCCTGAAGGAATCGGAAGAAGAGATTCGAAACCTCGTAAGGGACCGGGCCGACCGCTTCGAACGTCGGTGGCGAGGTGATTAGCGTGCAGCCGACGCCCTTCGCCGCAAACTGTTTGCAAAGACCGGCGTTATAGTAAGGCGTGAAGTGGCCCGGGTCGTATATGCAGATCTGATAGCAAGGTCGCAAGTGGCTCAAACCGAACTTGTGTTTTCCGTAGTCATACCTGCCTACAACAAAGCGGAACCCCTGCGCGCTTGCCTCGGTGCCCTCACGAGACAGTCTTTTCCAATGCGGCAGTTCGAGGCGATTGTGGTCGATGACGGCAGCGTACCTCCCCTCGCGAACGTTGTCCAAAGCTTCGGCGATCGCCTTCAGGTATCCTGCATCAGTGTCTCGAACGCAGGCGCGGCCGCCGCGCGAAATCATGGCGCGCGAGCAGCAAGCGGCCACTATCTCGCCTTTACGGATCATGATTGCGCGCCGGCTCCGGAGTGGTTGTCTGTGCTCTACCAGGAGTTCATGGCAAATTCCGATCGCATGCTGGGTGGTCCGAAAGTAAATGGACTTCCCGACAATGTGTATTCGTCCGCACACCAGACAGCCAGCAATTACGCGGAAGACTGGTTCAGAGGTGCCTCAGGCATTCCTCCGTATTTCACGTCGAACAACCTGGCCGTTCCCAGAGCGGTATTCCTGAAAATAGGCGGATTCGACGAAACGTTTCGTGTGGCCCAGGAGGAACGCGAGTTCGCGATGCGGTGGGCCGATCATGGTTTTGCGAGCGCCTGGATGCCAGGTGCCGTGGTCGTGCATCGCCATGAGCTCACCTTGCTTTCGTTCCTTCGGCAACAGTTCCGCTACGGGATGGGCGCCATCGACTTTCGCGCCGTGCGCAGCAAGTGCGCGCTTCCACAAAGCGTGCGATTCGAAGGCCTCCGCTTCCACTTCGGGCTGATTGCGAAGCCCTTCACGGACGGTTTCGGTGTGCGGTCGCTGCAGCTCGCCGCCTTGCTCATTGCGGCGCAGGCAGCGTATGCGGCCGGGGTCATGTTTCGTGCAGTCACCATCAGGCGACAGCGTGTTGGCCGAGCTCGATATTAAGAGTCCCTGACATAGGCTTCCCGTTTCAATGACGCGCTTGCGTCACCATGAGGCGCGACGAATCGCCTGCGCGCCCGTTCGCACTCCCATAAGCCACGCGAGCGCAGCAGCAAACCGGCAGAAACAAGGCTCTGAGGGTCAGCCGCTACCGCGTCGTCACGCCCTCGATCTCGAACGGCTTTCCATTCACCTCGATCGTGCTGTTCAGCGGAACGGCCTGCGTGATCAGGCCTTCGGCGAAGCAACCCGCCTTCGCGTTCCTGATGAGGTGCGCAACGCGATCGGGCGGTGCGTCGCATTCGATCGAGAGATGCGTGTCCACGCTGTCCCAGCGGTTGTAGACCGTTCCCTTCAGCACCGAGCCGCCGAGAAATTTGCGGAAGCGCACTTTACAGCTCGCTTTACCGACCTTCATCTTCATCATGTGCGCGTACCGCGCAACCTGGGTGAGCAGTCAGAATCCGACCCCCATCGCCATGTAGGTCATCGGCGTCGGGTACTTGTCGGTGCCGCCGATGTGCGCGCCCTCGTCGCTGAAGACTTCGAAGCGACCGAACGTGCCGCGTTTGAGATGCATCTCTCCGGCGACCACTTCGGTATATACCTCGTTGTCCGTCGTGACGCCCTGCGGCGGCAACTCCGGTTTGTCGATGATGCGCTGACCGACTTCTTGCGGCAGCTTCGTGCCGTCCACTGGTTTTTCCATTCTGCTTTCCTCGAGTAATTGAACTACGACCTGCGCACGACCGGCGCAGGCGCGCGTTGCGTCATCACATTCAGCAACGCAGCACGACCGGAAGCGCGCGCCCGCTCGAGCGCCGGCCCGAGATCGCTCGCGCGTGTGACGAGCTCGCCATGAGCACCGAGCGCAACGGCAATCTGATCGTAACGTGTGGGCGAAAGCTCCGTATATCGCGCCCGGGCTTCTCCATAGGTGCGTATCTGGATCTGGTGCTCCGCATTCCAGCATGCATCGTTGCCGACCACGACGATCGGCGCGAGTCCCGCACGCAGGGCTGTTTCCAGTTCGAGCAGATGAAACCCGCACGCGCCGTCGCCGGTGGTCGCGACGACGGTCGCCTGGGGCCGCGCAAGCTTTGCCGCGAGCGCGAAGGGAATCGCGCTTCCGATCGAGCCGGCGGGTCCATTGATGATGCGCGTGGGCGCATCGATGCACGCCTGCGCCCACTGTCCGAATTCGCCGCCATCGGACACGAACAGCGGCTCGCGACACGTTTGCAGAAAATGCTGCACGGCACGTCCGACCTCGGCCGGGTGCACGGGACCGTCACCCGAATCGAGCTGCGACCACTCGGGCGGCCGGTAGCGGACGGCGCTCTCGACCTCGTTCTTCCAGTTCTCGTCGTGCAGTCCGACGCTTGCGGCCGCACAAAGCTGACGCGCTGCCGGAACCGTATCGGCAATGGCGGACAATGCCATGCGGGCCGGGCCGATCACCTCGAGCGTGCGCTCGAGCGCGGCATGCTTCGGGATCGATCACGACGAATCGACAGGACTCCGCAAACGCAGGCGCCTGCGCAAAGCGCAATGTGAAATCGGTGCGCTTGCCGAGCAGCACGACAAGGTCGGCACGCGACACGACTTCGGCCAGTGCGCCCAGCGCCGGATCGTTGAGGCCGCGCGGGCTTTCCATGCACAGCGCCGGGATGCCGAGTGCGTTCGTGAGTTCTTCGCGAATGTCGCTGGCGCGGCCGTTCGACATGACCGGGCCGGCGAGTATCAGCGGACGTCGGGCCGCGGCAAGCAGCGCGACCGTGCGCTGCACGAGCGCGTCATCGAGCACGCGAGGCGGCGCGCGGAATACGAGCGGATCGCGTGTCGGGCGCATCGGCCTGCAGTCCTCGCGGCGCCGGAACGTGCGCATCGAGCAAATCGACCGGCAGGCTGACATGTACCGGCCCGGGGCTGCCGGCGGTAGCGATCTGCAGCGCCCGCGCGATGTCGTCGGCAAGGTTCTCCGCGCGCTCAGCAGTCCAGGCTGCTTTCACGACGGGAGCGGCCATCTCCGCCTGTCGCATCTCCTGGAACGAACCCGTTCCGAGCTCGTTGAGCGGCGCATGGCCCGACAGCATGACGAGCGGTGATTCCGACGCGAGCGCCGTATACAGAGCGCCGACGCCGTTCGCGTGACCCGGGCCCCCGGTGAGAAGGACGATGCCCGGCTCACCGGTCAGGCGTCCCCATGCGTCGGCCATGTGTACCGCCGCGCCTTCGTGTCGCGTGTGAACGATCTCGAGGCCGGCATCGAGCGCCGCATCATAGATCGCCATCACATGATTGCCGGAGAGCGAGAAGAGATGCGTCGCACCCGCACGCGCCAGTGTTCGTGCGATGACGTCAGCGCCTCGTAATGTGGACATCTCCGCCCCTCACTCTGATTCTCCTCGACCGCTCCGCCCCGCGCGCACTTGGGACAACGGCCTGCCTGCGCAACGGTCGAGACGCAAACGAAGCACTGAGCCTACACCATCTCTCGCACGCATTCGAAACGTCGGCTCGGCGCCGTTCTGTGATAGTTTGGCGTTTCGCAGGCAACGGTCGAGGAGGGATCGATGCGCCGATGCGCAGCCGTGTGGCTCGCTCTTCTGCTGGCATCCACGGGTGCGGCGGCACAGCGCTATCCGAGCAAACCGATCCGGATCGTCGTCGCCTTCGCGCCCGGTGGCGCAGTGGACATCGTCACGCGCACGGTCGGCCAGAAGATCGGCGAACAGGTCGGCCAGCCCGTGGTCGTCGACAATCGTCCCGGCGGCAACGCCAACATCGGCGCGACGATGGTCGCGAAAGCGACGCCGGACGGCTACACGCTACTGACCGCCTCGGGCGCGAACGTGGTGAACAACATGCTGTTTCCGGATCTTGTTGTACGACGGGCTGCGCGACTTCGCGCCGATATCGCAGATCGGATTCGGACCCCAGGTGCTCATCGTCAACAACACCCTGCCGGTAAAGAGCGTGAGCGACCTGCTCGCTCTCGCGCGCGCGAAGCCGGGTCAACTGAGCTATGCATCCGGCGGCATCGGAACGTCACAACACCTCACCGGCGAGCTTTTCAAGTCGGTCGGTCACGTCGATGTTCTGCACGTGCCGTACAAGGGTGGCGCGCCGGCACTCGTCGACATCATCGGTGGCCGTGTCGCGTTCATGTTCATCAACACGCTCGAAGCGCTGCCGCATGCAAAGGCCGGTAAAGTGCGGATACTCGCGCTCGCGAACGCAAAGCGCAGTGCCGTGTTCCCGGACACGCCGACGTTCGCCGAATCCGGTATGCCTGACTTTGAATCCGTGACGTGGTGGGGCTTCGTTGCGCCCGCTGGTACGCCCAAAACCATTATCGCGAGGCTGCACGCCGAGACGGTGAAGGCGCTCGGGACGTCCGACGTGAAGGAGCGCTTCGCGAGCGCTCGGCGCCGAGATACTCGCGAGCACGCCCGAGCAGTTCGGTGCATTCATGCGAGCCGAAGCGAAGAAATGGGGCGGGGTCATCAAGAGCATAGGAATCAAAGCCGAATGAACGCGCATTTCCCGCGGCTGTTCGAGCCGATCCGCATCGGATCGAAAGAGGCGCGCAATCGCGTGATGCGGCTCGCGACCGTTACGAACACCGGCGCGAACGGAGTGTCGAGCCGTCATACCGATCGAGCACTATCGTACGGTCGCGCGCGGTGGCGCAGGCATGATCGTCACCGAAGCGATGCGCGTGCACCCGAGCAACGCCGGACGCGCAGCGGCCATCCTGCTGTATCGGGAGGAGACGATCGCCAGCCTGCGTGAGCTGCACCGAAGCCGTGCATGCCGAAGGCGCGCTCTTCATCGCGCAGTTGAATCACGGCGGACGCCAGCATCACGCGCACGAGATTCCGACCGTGTGGGGACCGTCGGCGATCGCGTGTCCGCAAAGCGGCGGCGTGCCGCACGTCATGACGAAAGCGGAGATCGCGGACGTGGTCGCCGGTTTCGCGACTGCGGCGCGGCACGCGAAGCTCGCCGGTTTCGACGGCGTCGAAGTGCATGGCGCACAGGGACATCTCATTCAGCAGTTCGTCTCGCCTTTCAGCAATCAACGCGATGACGACTATGGCGGTGCGCTCGAAAATCGCCTGCGCTTCCCGCTCGAGATACTCGCTGCCGTGCGAGCGCAAGTCGGACCGGATTTCATCGTCGGCTACCGGATGGGTGTCGAGGAATTCACGCCCGGCGGCGTGACGGTCGACGAAAGCAAGGTCGCTGCAGTACAGCTCACGACACAGGCGCAGATCGACTATCTGTCACTCGCTCAAGGCAACTTCAACACGATCGAGGAGCATCTTCCGGAAGCGCATTACCCGCCCGCCACGTACGTCGATATGCACGCGCAGGTGAAAGCGGTGGTCGGAGACGTTCCGGTCGTAACCAGCTCCAGAATCCAGACGCCCGCACAGGCGGAAGCCATCATCGAGGCCGGCAAGGCCGACATCATCGGGCTTTGCCGCGCGCTCATCGCGGATCCTGTACTGGCCGGCGAAAGCGGAGCAGGGACGCTCGGCGGATATCACGCCGTGCATCACGTGCAATCGATGCTGGGGTCTCGTGGTGGACAGCAAGCGGATCGCGTGCACGGTCAATCCTGCGAGCGGCGCCGAAGCGGAGCTTCCGCCGATCGTAGACTTCCGAAGGACGACGCCCTCGCCCCCAATGAGGGAGAGAGAGCGGGTGAGGGGGCACGAAGCACGTGCCAAGCGCGTCGTCGTGATCGGTGGTGGCCCGGCCGGTCTCGAAGCGGCGCGCACCGCCGCACGGGCGGCCACCGCGTCACGTTGTTCGAATCCGCTTCGAGTCTCGGCGGCAAGCTCAATTTCGCGCATCACTATCGCCCGTATCACGAGCTCGAATTCGTGCACGACTATCTGGTAGCGCAGGTCGGCAAGCTCGACATCGATGTCCGACTCGAGACGCCCGGACCACGCGGTGCGGTGGCGAGCGCGACCCCGACCTCGCGGTCGTCGCCACCGGTTCGGAGATCTTCGCGCCGGCTCTGCCGGGCGACGGCTCGGTCCGCGCGGTCGTCTACAGCAAAGCGGAGCGCGGCGAAACAGTCGTGGTCATGGACGAGGACGGCTACTTCTGGGCGTCCTGCATGACCGAGCAGCTCGCACGGCGCGGCTGCAACGTGATCTACGTGACGCGCTTCAACATGCCGTTCCGCGAGCTGCCGCAGGTGTCGCAGATCTGCACGTTGCGAGCACTGAGCGAGCACGACGTCGTGACGAAGCCGGCGATGTTGTGGATCGTGCCGAGAATGGCCAGGTCGTGCTGCGACATTACTACGATGCGCAGGCACGAGGAGCGCGTGAGCGCGCGTGAGGTGCTGTGGATCGGCGCGCAACGCGCGCGTGACGGCCTGACCGCGGAGTTGCGGCAGGCCGGGATCCGCGGACGTGCGCACGATCGGCGACGCGTTCGCACCGCGCCGGCTCTCGTATGCGATCGCCGAAGGCCAACGGGCCGGTCGTATCTGACTTACGGATACCATGAAAGAACCTGTGCTCTCAGTCCGCGCGATCGCGACGACAGGTGCCGCAGCATTCGACCCGCCTGTTACCTGAGGACAGCGCGCGGCCTCTTCGTCGTCGCGGTCAGTCTCATTTTCGGCCAGGCGCTTCCGAGTACTGCGCAGTCGTATCCGGCCCGGCCGGTGCGCATGATCGTCGCGACCGCACCCGGCGGCGGCACTGACGCGATCGCACGCATCATGGCGCCGCGATTGAGCGAGCTGCTCGGGCAGCAGTTCGTGGTGGACAATCGCGCGGGCGGCGGCGGGATTATCGGCACCGAAACCGTGGCGCGCTCGAATCCCGATGGTTATACGCTGCTCATGTCGTTCGTCGCCGGCATGGCAATGACGCCGGCGCTCACGAAAACGCCGTACGATCCGCTCAAAGACTTCACGCCGGTGAGTCTGATCGCCGGCGCGCAGTACGTCCTCACCATTCATCCGTCCGTCCCCGCGCGCACCTTCAAGGACTTCGTTGCGTATGCGAAGGCGAACCCCGGCAAGCTCAACTATGCGTCGGCCGGCAACGGCACGCCGGTTCACCTTGCGGCGGAGTTGTTCAAGTCGGTCGCGGGCATCGACATGCGCCACGTTCCGTACAAAGGCGGAGGGCCGGCGGGCGCAGCGGTGCTGAGCGGCGAATCGCAGGTGATCTTCGGCAGCGTCACGGCGACCATGCCGCAGATCAGGGCGGGCAAGCTCATCGCGCTCGCCGTCACGGGTGCGGTGCGACTTCCGACGGCGCCTGATCTGCCGACTGTTGCCGAGCAGGGCTATCCCGGTTTCGAAGTGACATCGTGGTACGGGATCGTGGGACCCGCGCATCTGCCGCAGAATGTCACCACGAAACTGAACGACGCCACCGTGACCGCGCTGCGTGCGCCGGATGTGCGCGAGCAGCTTGCACGGCAGGGTATGGACCCTATCGGCAGCAGCCCCGCCGAATTTGCGGCGCACCTGACGCGCGAAGTGGTGAAATGGTCGAAAGTCATCAGGCAGGCGAATATCAAAGCTGATTAGCAAAGGAGGCGAGCATCATGGCGAACTCACGCGCAACACGGATCTTTGCAGGGGCGGCACATCTCGCGAAGGAGGGCTTTCGGGGCGGGCTCTTCCGCACGTCTCCCGGAGAGACCGAGTGGGAGTCGTTGGAAGAAGGGCTGCCGGAGCTCGTCGAAGTGCACGCGCTCGCAGTCCATCCCGACGATCCGGACGTGATCTACGCGGGCACGCAGGACGGCCCCTATCGCAGCATCGATGGCGGAAACACCTGGGAACGCCCCGGCTTCCCCAAAGGCGGTGCGATGATCTGGTCGATCGCATTCCATCCATCGCACCGCAACGTGATCTACGCCGGCGCGGCACCGGTTGCGCTCTACCGCAGCGAAGACAACGGCGACACGTGGACGAAGCTCGAACATGCGCAATCGCCCGAGCACTGTCCCATGGGCTTCCCGACACGCGTGATCCGCATCGTTGCGGACGGCAGCGTGGGCGACGATGTCTACGCCGGTCTGGAAGTGAGCGGGGTGCTTCGCAGCTCCGACGGCGGGGATACCTGGAGCGACATGTCCGAGGGCATCAAGATGCTGGCGGAGCAGCCGCATCTCAAGAGCCGCATCGGCAGCGCCTTCGACAGCGAAGGCATGCTCGACACGCACGCGCTCGCACTCACGCCTGCGCGCCCGGGTGCGCCCTTCCTGGCGACGCGCATGGGACTGTTTCAGAGCGCCGACCGCGGCGTCTCGTGGCATGACATACGGATCGGACGCTTTTCGCCACTCACCTACTGCCGTGACGTGATCGTCTCCCCGCACGATGCGCGCACGATGTACGCGTGTCTCTCGCCGGCTGCGCGCAGCAGCGATGGATCGCTTTATCGGAGTGACGATGTCGGCGAGACGTGGCGGCGCTTCGATCATGGCGTCAAAGCGCAGGCGACGATGATGGCCGCCGCCGTGGATCCGACGCGGCCCGAGCGCGTTTACTGCGTTTCGCGTTGCGGACAAGTCTTCGGCACCGAGGACGAGGGTGCGTCCTGGCGCGAGTATCGTCTGCCGGAAGACATCGGGGACGCTTACGCCGTGGCGTGCACATAGGGACTCGTGGGGTCGCGAAGCTCCCGGCTCAGCTCCGTTCGCCCTGAGGAGACACAGCGCGGCGGTCGTCTCGAAGGCGTGAACCGCCGCGGTGGTTCGTGCTTCGAGACACACTGTTCCTCTCAACGAACAGATTACCCTCACCCTCGACCCTCTCCCTACGCCAGGGAGAGGGGAACATCAACCGATCAACCCCTCGCCCCGGATCGGGAGAGGGATAGGGTGAGGGGAGAAGAACGGCAACGCTGTTGGTAGTGTTCGTCTTGCCCGGCGCGACGACGGGCTTAATGCGCTCAGCACGAACGGTTTAGGTGCCCGTTCGCATTGAGGAAGCCGGCAAGGGCTGTCTCGAAATGCGAGCGCCGGTTGTTCGTGCTGGGAGAGGCCGCGCTGCTCGACACGAATGGCTCGAGGTCCGGCCAACCGTCGTAAGTCGGCATGCGCCCTGCTTAAGGGCGAGCATGGAAGCGAGCGCCGAGCAGCGTGAGATCAACGCGATCCTCAACGCGATCGAGATCGGCGTCTACGGGATCGACGCGGTCGGCCGCTGCACGTTCATCAACAAGGCTGCGCTCGACCTGATCGGCTATACGCAGGAGGATGTGCTCGGCCGCAACATGCACGAGCTCATCCATCACACGTATCCCGACGGTTCTCCTTATCCCGAATCCGCGTGCCCGCTGGTGCAGACCGTCGAAACGGGCCGCCCGGTGCAGCTCGACAACGAGATGGTGTGGCGAAAGGACGGTACGTTCTTCAACGCGGAGTATTCGTCCTTCCCGGTGTTCGACAAGGACGTCGTCACCGGCGGCGTGATCACTTTTCAGGACACCGCCCAGCGCGGGCAGGCGAGAAAGCGGCTCGGCCTGCAGATCAGCGTGAGCCGCATCCTCGCGGGTTCAGCGGAGCGCGAGACGGCGCTGACGCAGGTGCTCGCGGCGATCGGATCGGCGCTCGGCATGATCGTCGGCGTCTTCTGGGAACTGGATTCCGAGCAGGGTGTGCTGCGGATGGCGACCTCGTGGAGCGCGCCCGACGGTCCCGGCGAAGCCTTCCTCGAGGACATCCGGCCGTTCACGTTCAAGCGCGGCGTTGGACTACCGGGGCAGGTGTGGGAAACGGAGAGCCCTGCACATCTGTCGCAAGTCACCGCGGAGCCGACATTCCAGCGTCGCGACGCGGCGGTCAAGGCGGGGTTGCGCGCGGCATTCGCGTTCCCGCTGAAGGCGGGGACGCATACGCTCGGCGTCATGGAATTCTTCAGCCGCCACTGGCAGCTCTTCGATGACGAATTTCTCGAAAGTATTGCGACGCTCGGCTATCAGATCGGCCAGTACCTGCGCCGCAAACGCTACGAACGGGAGCTGGCGGACGCGAAGGTGGAGGCCGAGGAAGCGAACCGGGCCAAGAGCCAGTTCATCGCGAACATGAGCCATGAGCTGCGCACGCCGCTCACCGCCGTGATCGGCTACGGCGAGATGCTGGAGGAAGAAGCGCAGGACCGCGGGCTCGAGGACATGATCGAGGATCTGCGCAAGATCAACAGCAACGCCCGGCATCTCCTCTCGCTCATCAACGACGTGCTCGACATTTCGAAGATCGAGGCGGGCAAGATGGAAGTGCACCTCGAAACGTTCGATCTCTGCCAGCTCGTGGAGGAGCTCAAAGCGACCGTCGAAGCGCTCGTCCAGCAGAAAGAGAACACGCTCGAGATGACGTGCCCGCCCGACATCGGCACCATGCACTCGGACTCGGTGAAAGTGAGGCAGGCACTCATCAATCTGCTCAGTAACGCGGCGAAGTTCACGGAGCGCGGCCGGGTGCGGCTCGAAGTCGCACGCATCGAGAACGGCGGTACACCGTTCGTATCGTTCGAGGTGACCGATACCGGCATCGGCATGGACGAAAATCAGCTCGGCAGGCTCTTTCGTCGTTTCACGCAGGCCGACGCTTCGACGACACGCCGCTTCGGCGGTACGGGCCTGGGTCTGTCCATCACCAAGGCGTTTGCGAACATGCTCGGCGGCGACATTGCGGTCCAGAGCACGCCCGGGAAAGGATCCGTGTTCACGCTCAAGCTGCCGGTGGATGCGCAGGAGCGGCAAGGCGTCGATGCGCAGAGCCGGGACGAGCTCGCGGACATGGGGGCCGACGGCGACGCGATACTGATCGTCGATGACGATCCCAATGCGCGCGCGCTGCTGTCGCGTTTCGTTACACGCGAAGGCTTCACGGCGAGAACGGCAGCCGATGGCCCGACGGGCCTGAAGCTTGCGCGAGCGCTGCGGCCGCGCGCGGTGCTGCTCGACGTGATGATGCCGCACATGGACGGCTGGGCGGTGCTGTCGGCGCTGAAAGGCGATCCCGACACCGCGGACATTCCCGTGATCATGGAGACGATCGTTCACGAGAAGGGGCTCGCGTTCTCGCTCGGCGCGCAGGACTATCTCACCAAACCCATTCGGTGGCCGCGGCTGAAGCGCATACTCGATCGTTTCCGCACCACGCCGCCCGCTCGCGCGCTGGTCGTGGACGACGACGGCAGCACGTGCGGGTTGGTCGCCGACCTGCTCGAGAGCGAAGGCTGGCAGATCGTGCAGGCGCGCGATCCGAACACGGTGTTCGACCGTATCGCGGAGAGCCGTCCGGCGCTTCTGCTGATCGATCTTGCGATGTCGTCGCTGAATGCGTTTGCGCTGATCCAGTCATTGCGTCGCATGCCGCAATGGCGCGACCTGCCCGTCGTGGCATTGAGCGGCGACGAATTGACGCCGGAGGAACGCAGCCGCCTCGAAGGTTACGTGCAGCAGATCATCGACACCGATCACGACCCGCACGAGGGTCTGCTCGATGTCCTGCGCAAGGTTCCGTCGCTGTCGGCCCTGCGCGCTCAAAACAATGCAGCCAAGGCTGCCGAGGTGACGCATGGAAACGATACTGCTGGTTGAGGATCACAAGGAAATCTGGGACTTCCTCTCGCGACGGCTGAAACGCCGCGGTTACGAGGTCACGATCGCCGAAGACGGACAACAAGGACTGGACAAGGCGCGCGCCGAGCTCCCGGCTCTCGTGCTGCTCGACATGAACCTGCCGGTGATGGACGGCTGGACCGTTGCGCAGACGCTGAAACGTGAGGAGGCGACCCGGCAGATTCCGATCATTGCGCTCACCGCGCATGCGATGGCGGGTGACCGCGAGAAGGCGCTGGCTGCCGGATGCGACGACTATCACCCGAAGCCCGTGGACTTCTCGCAGCTTCTGAAACAGATCGAGGCGGCGCTCGCCGCACGCAAGGCGACCTCGTGAGCGGCGAGCCGCAAGCCCCTTCACAACAGAGCGCTCCACCCGAGTACGACGAAGGCATCGTTCAGGTGCTCGCGTCGAAGATCCTGAGCGACTGGCTGCAGAAACAGGCAGCAGCTTCTGGTGCCGTTCACGCTCGATCTCCAGAAACTCGATGCCGCTCAGGCCGATGTGCTCATGCGTGCCATGGTCGCGGCGGCGCATGCCGACGGGGACTCGGCGGACAAAGTCGCCGAACGGCTTCGAGGGGCGCTGAAGCGGCTGAACGCGAGCGCGGAACAGCAGGAATCGCTTCGCGCCATCGAGCAGGAATCCGGAAGCCTGCGCGACGTACTCGCCCATGTGCCCGACGTGCACATCGGCGCAGAGGTGTACGCGGCGTCACTGCTCGCGCTCGATCGGCGCAAGCTCGTCAACCGCCATTACATGCGCTACCTCGCTGCACGTCTCGATCTTCCCGCCCAACTCGCGCGCAGTCTCGAACAGCGCTTCCGGCCGGCGGTTTGAATCTCAACCCGATCCGATCCTGTCCGTCACGTCCTTCAGCGCATTCTGCACGAGCTCGCTCTGCACGAGCAGGTGGCGGGAGAGATCGGACAGCGTGATCCAGCCGACCACACGCTGCGCGTCGTCCAGCACCGGCAGCCGGCGCACGTTCTGCGCGGCCATGACATCCATCGCGGTGGCGAGCTCATCGTCGGGGCCGCAGCCGAAGACCTGCTTCGACGCGATCTGCAGTGCGGGCGTGCGCCGCGGGTCCTTCCCCTCCGCTACGGCGCGGTAGAGGATGTCGCGGTCGGTGAGGATGCCTTTCAGCTCTCCCGCATTGCCGATCGGAAGCGCGCCGACATCGAGCTCGCCCATGAGCGCGGCGGCCTCCTGAACCGTAGCGTTCGGATCGAGGAACTCGACCACGGTGGCCATGAGCTCGCTCACTTTCATAGTCCCTTCTCCCTAACGCGGCGCGAGCGGCCAGAACGCTGCGATGAGCGGCACGCCCGCGAGCACGATCAGTATCGACAAAGGCAGACCGAGCTTCCAGTAGTCGCTGAAACGATATCCGCCGGGTCCCATCACGAGCGTATTGCACTGGTGTCCGAACGGTGTCAGGAAATCACACGCCGCGCCGACGGCCACTGCCATCAGGAACGGGTCCGGATTGAGGCCGAGCCGTGAAGCGAGGCCGGCTGCGATCGGAGCGACGACGAGCACGGTCGCTGCGTTGTTCAGAAACGGCGTGACGGCCATCGCCGCAACGAGCATGAGCCCGAGCGCCGCGATCGGCGGCAGTCCGCCGGCGGCGACGTGGAGCCAGCCGGCGATGAGGTCCGTGGCCCCGGTGGTCCGAACCGCCTCGCTCACCGGGATCAACGCGCCGAGCAGGATCAGGATCGGCCACTCGATGCTGTCGTACGCTTCGCGCAGCGTGAGCGATCGCGTGAGCACCATTCCGACGGCGGCGGAAAAGAACGCCACCGCGATCGGCACCACCTCGGTCACCACAGCCGTGATCGCTGCAGCCAGCAGGATCAGCGGAATCCAGCGCCGGCGCCCGCGGCCGAGGCCGACGTCGCGTTCGGCGAGCGGAAGGATGCCGAGCGTCCTGAGCGTCTCCGGGAGAATGTCGAAACGACCTTGCACCACCACGACATCGCCTGCCTGGAAGCGCACGGAACGCAGGCGCTGGCTGATGCGCTCACCGCTGCGGCTGATGGCGAGCACGTTGAGGTCGTAGCGCCTGCGCACGTCGAGCTCGATCAGGTTCGACCCGACGAGCGCCGAATCACCGGTCACGACGCCTTCCACAACGCCGACCGTATCGCCGTCGCCGGTGTTGTCCTTCCCGGCTGCTTCCTCTCCGCCGAGCTCCAGCGCGCCATGTGCGACGACCCGCTCCAGCGCCCACGGCTCGCCCTCCAGCAGCAGGAGGTCGCCCGCACGCACCTGCAGCGCGCGCGTGGGCTTATAGCGCCTGAAACGCTCGCGCACCACGGTCGTCAGCTTCGCGTCGCCTTCGCCGAATGCTTCGACAGCGGCGGTGGTCTTGCCGACGAACGGCGATCCTTCCGGCACACGCGCTTCGACGACGTAGTTTTCGATGTTGATGGCCGCGTCGAGCGAAACGCCGCCGCGCCGGTCGCGCGGCAGGATGCGATACGCAAACGTGATATACACGAGCCCCAGAAGGGAAAGCCCGAGGCCCACGGGCGCGTAGTCGAACATGTGAAACGGCTGCCCCGTGAGCTCCTCGCGAACACGCGAAACGATCACGTTCGGCGATGTCCCCACCAGCGTGATCAGCCCGCCGAGCAGCGAACCGAACGAGAGCGGCATGAGAAGCTGAGAAGGCGACGACTCCGACTTCTTCGCGAATTGCAGAGCGACCGGCAGCAGGATGGCCAGTGCGCCGACGTTCTTTATGAATGTCGAAAGGCTGACGACCGCGAGCACCAGCACGAATACCTGGGTCCGGGTCGTTTTCAGATACGGCGCGAGCGGACGGATGATGATCTCGGTTATGCCCGAGCGTGCCACGGCTGCGCTGACGACGAGCGCGGACGCGACGATGATCACGATGTCGTCGCTGAACCCGGAAAACGCTTCCTTCGGGGGTACGATGCCGCAGAAGACGGCGCTGAGCAGCGCGAGCAGCGAGACGACGTCGTAGCGGATGCGTCCCCAGACGAAAAGCGCCATCATGATGGCGACGATGGTGAACGCGAGCCCCTGTGCGAGCGTCATGTTTTTATGCGGCGAGCCACGCGCTCGGCGTGGCGTTCTTGGAGGTGTGCTCGCCCACAGCAAACGCTATGCCGGTCAAAGCGAGCCGGGCACGTCACCGCGCGGCATTGCTTCGAAGCGCACGAGCCAACCCGGGATACAGTGTGCAATCATTCGCCGTACACGGACGCGACGGTTCGGAGGGAGGCGGGAAGAGCATGTGGGCAGTGCGATCGATGGCGGCAATGGCGCTCGCGGCAGCAGGCGCGCTGCAGGCGCAGGACTATCCCAGTCGTCCGGTGCGCCTGATCGTCGCCTCATCCTCGGGGAGCGGTGTGGATATCATCGCCCGCGTGGTGGCGCAGCGCATGACCGAAGCGCTCGGCGTGCAGATGGTCGTCGACAACCGCGCGGGCGCCGGCGGGACGATCGGCGTTCAGACGGTGGCCAAGTCGCCGCCGGACGGATACACGCTGCTCATGGCGGCGCCTTCGTTCCCGATCAACTCGATGCTGATGAAGCCCGCACCCTACGATGTCCTGCGTGATTTCACGCCGGTGGGGCAGGCGACTACGAGCCAGTACGCGATCGTGCTGCATCCCTCGCTGCCCGCGCGTAGTGTCCGGGAACTCATCGCGCTCGCGCGAGCGCGGCCGGGGCAGCTCGAATTTCGGCTCGGGCGGTCCGGGCAACTCCACCCATCTCGCCGGCGAACTGTTCAAGAGTCTCGCGCAGATCAACATCGTACACGTGCCGTATAAAGGGTCCGGCCCCGCGATGGTGGATCTCATCGGAGGCCACATCCACATGATGTTCCCCAATGTCGTGGCGATACTGGCGCACGTGAACGCGGGCAAGGTGCGCGCGCTGGCAACGAGCGGCCCGCAGCGTTCGCGGGCGCTGCCCGATCTTCCGACGGTCGTCGAGGCCGGTCTCCCGGGCTATGTCGTCACGTCCTGGTTCGGGCTCGTCGCGCCGGCGCGGACCGCACCTGAGTCGATTGCAAAGCTCAATGCTGCGTTGACGACGGCGCTGCGCGAGCGCGAGACGCTGGAGAAGATCGCGGCGGAAGGCGCCGAGCCCGCACCGGGCCGGCCCGACGAGTTCGGAAAGCTCCTCTCGACCGAGATGTCGACGTGGGCCAAAGTGATCAAAGCCGCCGGGCTCGACTCGTAGCGGCGCGTGGAAAATCAAAAGGAGCCGTAAGCATGCCGAAGCAGCGCATCGATCCATCCCTCGAGATGTACCTACGAGCTCGACAACTTCACCGATCCCTGGCACGAACCGGAAACGATCCTTCTGCTGCACGGGAACGCCGAGAGCAGCGCGATGTGGTATGCGTGGGTGCCGGCGCTGGCCCGGCGTTTTCGTGTGGTGCGGCCGGACATGCGGGGCTTCGGCGCCTCTACACCGATGCCGCGCGACTACGCATGGTCGCTCGATGGCGTCGTGAACGACTTTGCCAAGTTGATGGACAGTCTGGGCATCCCGCGCTTTCATCTCGTCGGCGCGAAGATCGCCGGCACCATCTCCAGACGTTTCGCCGCGCGGTTTCCGCAGCGCGTTCAGACGCTCACGCTGGTCGGCGTCCCCGGACCGCGCAGGGAACACAAACCGGGCGTGCTCGACAGCTGGCTCAAGCTGATGGAGGAGAAGGGCGTGGAAGCGTGGGCGCGCAGCACGATGGCGGGGCGCTTGGGCAGTCATTTCCCGCGTGAAGGTTTCGAATGGTGGGCGAAGCTCATGGGTCGCACCCCCGCTTCGACTCAGCTCGGGTTCGTTGCCGCGATACCGCACTGGGACATCAGCGAGGACCTGGCGCGCATCAACTGTCCGACGCTCGTGATCACGACCGAAGGCAGTGCGCTCGGCTCGGTCGACGACGTTCACGCCTGGCAGCAGCAGATCCCCGATTCGCGCATACTCGTGCTGCCGGGCGACTCGTTTCACGTCGCGGCGACGGATGCGGAACGCTGCGCACACGAAACGCTTCGCTTCATCCTCGGCCCCCGACAGTAAGAACCGAAACGGATCGGAGCGCACGCGAACGGTCGGGATCGCGCGCTGCCGCCGGGATCGCGGCGAGCGCGGCGTTCGGCGGCATATCTGCAACTACTGGAGCAACCATGTCGGAGAGTATTCTGGTTTACGAACCCGTGGCGCCGTGTCTGACGCAACGGCAGGCATCGCGCGGCTCGCTCGACAGCCTGCGCGGAAAGACGATCGGCTTCATCGATAATTCCAAGCCGAACTTCCATCATCTCGTCGACGATCTGGCCGATCTGCTGGTCGAGCACTACGGCGTGGCGAGCGTCGTCAAGCGACGCAAGCACAGCGCATCCATCCCGGCGCCCGATGCGTTGATGTCCGAGCTCGTTGCCGATTGCGACGCCGTCATCACCGGGTCCGGCGACTGAGGCTCATGCACGTCGTGGAGTATCCACGACAGTGTGGAAGTTTCGAAGCGCGGCAGGATCGGACTGACCGTCTGCTCGACGAGCTTCCAGGGGTTGGGGCGCGCACAAGGCAAAGCGCTGGGCGTTCCGGATCTGCCGATTGCCGTCATCCCGCATCCGTTCGGGACACGCAAGCGCGACGAGTTGAGGGATATCGCGGCCAAGGCTGCGGCTGAAATCGCGGGCCTGCTGTGTGAAGCCGCTTCGTCGGGCAAGAGCACGCTCCAGGACAGCATGCCGCTCACGCGGGCGCGTCTGATCGAAGCACCGGCGGATTTCGAGACGCTGAACGAGTTCTATATCGGACGGCGCTGGGCCGATGGCCTCCCGATCACGCCGCCGACGCAGGAGCGTGTCGAACGCATGCTGCGTCACACGAAGCGTGCGCCCGATGAGGTCGTAGCGACGATACAGCCGGGGATGGGAGCTGCAACCGTCGAGTACATCGCCATCAATGCCGTCATGGCGGGCTGTCGTCCCGAGTATCTGCCGGTGCTCATCGCGGCTGCGGAAGCGGTGGCCCAGCCGCAGTTCAGGCTTCAGTCGATTCAATCGACGACGAACCCGGCGGCGGTGTGGCTCATCGTGAACGGTCCCATCGCGAAGTGGCTGGAGGTGAAGAGCGGCCACAATTGCCTGGGTCAGGGCACGTGGGCCAACGCGACGCTCGGACGGGCACTGCGTCTCATGCTGATGAACATCGGACGCGCACTGCCCGGCGACATGGACCAGGCGACGCAGGGTCAGCCCGGCAAGTACAGCTTCTGCTGCGCCGAGAACGAGGACGCGAGCCCGTGGGAACCGCTGCACGTCGAACGGGGATTCTCGCGCGATACGAGCACGGTCACGGTCGTCGGCGCGCTCGGAACGTGGAGCATGAACATGACCGCGAAGAACGCCGACGAAGTGCTCGCCATGATCGCGGACACCATGCAGTACCCCGCGAGCAGCGACTACGTCTATGGCGGCGCGCCGTTCATCGTCCTTTCACCACAGCACGCGAACGTGTTTCATGCTGCAGGTCTCACCAAGGCCGACGTGAAGCAGCGGCTGTGGGAGGCATCGAAGATGAGAGCGGGCCGCTCGCGTGGAAGCGAATTCGATCGGACCGTGACGGCGCGTCGCGCGGAGCTCGGCGAGATCACGCCCGAAACGATGGTGCCGGTGTCGGAAAAGCCGGAGCACATCAGCATCGTCGTCGCCGGCGGGGCGGGATCGCATTCCGTGTTCGTGCCGGTTTCCGCTCACACGCGGTCGGTCACGAAGGAGGTCGTGCTGTCGGAATGAGCACGGGGCCGCGCCGCTTGGCCTCGGGCGAGCGGCTCGGTTCTTTACTGCGGCGCCAACTGCAGGTTCGCCGCCTTGACGAGCTTCTTCCACTTCGCGATTTCATTGTGGATGTGCGTGTTGAACTGCTCGGGTGAGCTGCCCACCGGAATGGAGCCGTCCGCCGACAGGCGTTGTGCGACATCCGGAGACTTCACGGCTTCGACGATCGCCGCGTTCAGCTTCTGCACGATGTTCTTCGGAACCTTCGATGACGTGATGATCCCGTACCACTGATCCACTTCGTAACCCGGCACGCCGGACTCGGCCACTGTGGGCAGATCGACAGAAGGCGAGCGTTTCCCCGCCGTGATCGCAAGTCCGCGCACCCGGCCGGCCTGCATCTGGGGACGCGTGCCGATCAGCGAACCGAAGCCGACCTGCACTTCGCCCGACAGCATCGCGGGAATCACGGCAGCGGTGCCCTTGTACGGCACGTGCACCATCTTGATTCCCGCCATATGGTTGAAGAGCTCGCCGGAAAAGTGTTGCAGCGTGCCGATACCCGACGAGCCGAAGTTGAGCTTTCCGGGATTCGCCTTGCCGTAGGCGATGAGATCCTTGATGTTCTTGATCGGCAGCGACGGCTGCGCATAGACGACGTAGAAGAGCGACGTCGCCTGCGAGATGCCCTGCAGATCTCGCTCCATGTCGTAGGGCAGATTCGTATAGCTCGCGGCATTGACCGTGTTCGAAGCGGAGATCTGGCAGATCGTATAGCCGTCGGGGTTCGATTTCGCGGTGAAATCCACGCCGATCGTGCCGCCGGCGCCGGTGCGGTTATCCGCGACGACCTGATGGCCCCACTTTTCGCTCAGTTTCTGCGCGATCGCCCGCGCTGTCGTGTCGGTGCCCGCGCCCGGCGCGAACGGCACGATGAAGCGGATCGGCTTGTTGGGAAAGCCGGGTGCGGGGTCGGCCTGTGCGGCGTGGAGCGCCGGCGCGAACAGCGCGGCGACGGCGCACGCGAGCGTGCAGTTGGTGAGTGACTTCATTGTTTTCTCCTGCTGAGCGAAAATCGTGACAGCGCATTGCGCGCTTCACTGCGTTAGGACTTTGTGGAGCGCGGAGTATAAACGGGTCTGTCCCGTTTATTCGGGTTTGATTCCGGCTGCCTTGACGACCTTCGCCCATTTCATCGTCTCGGCGCGCATGAAGCGGTCGAAATCATCCGGCGAGTTGGCAACCACGACGCCGCCTTCCTTCGCAAAGCGCTCCTTCACGTCGGTCGCCGTGATGATCGCGACGATTTCCCGGTGCAGCCGGGTAATTACGTCGCGCGGCGTTCCTGCGGGCGCGACCGGTCCGAACCACGCAACGGACTCGAAGCCCGGCACGCCGCCCTCCGCGATCGTCGGAATATCAGGCAGCGACGGCAGCCGCTGGGCGGTCGTCACGCCCACGACGCGCAGCCGCCCGCTGCGCACGTGCGGCAGCGTTGCGATTGTGCTCGCGGCGGCGAGCGTGAGCCGGCCCGCCATGAGGTCGATCAGCGCCGGCGCGGGTCCCTTGTAGGGCACGTGCAGCATCCGGGTGCCCGTCATCAACATGAAAAGCTCGATGGTGAGGTGAGAGGCTGCACCGAGACCGGATGAACCGTAAACGAGCTCTCCCGGTCGTGCCTTCGCGAGCGCGATCAGCTCTTTGACCGAGCGGGCCGGAAGCGATGGATGCGACACGATCAGATTCGCCTGACTCAGGCCTTGCGTGATCGCTGCAAAGTCCTTCTGCGCGTCGTAAGGCAGCGTCTTGTAGATGGATGGATTGATCACGAGAGCCGGCAGTGCAATGAGCAGCGTGTGTCCGTCGGGTGGTGCTTTGGCGACGATTTCGGTACCGACGATGGTGGCCGCACCGGGCCGGGTATCGACGACTACCGGCTGACCCAGCCGCTCCGCGAGTTGCGGTGCGATCGTACGCGCCAGCATGTCGGCTGCACTGCCCGGCGCGCTGGGTGCGACGATGCGCAGAGGCCTGGATGGGTACGGCGCCTGGCCGTGTGCGTTCAGACTCGTCACCACGGCGATGCCGAACGAGATCAAAAAGGAAAGGAGGTTACGGAGGGAAACCATCGGTGTCCCTCTGTTCCGTAGGGCGGCGAGGCCCGAGCCGAAGGCGAGCGCCGCCCCCAAGTAAAGGAGCTTGCGGAGGTAAATCATGGGTTGCCCTCTGTTCCGTAGGGCGGCGAGGTAAGGAACCAAGCCGAAGGCGAGCGCCGCCCCCTTCACTCGGGTTTGATGCCTGCTGCCTTGATAACTCGCGCCCACTTCTCGATATCCGAACGGATCTTCGCGGCGAATTCCTGCGGGCTGCTCGCAACCACTTCGGCGCCTTCCGCCGTCAGCCGGCTCAAGACTTCCTGAGACTTCATGGCCTTCACGATCTCGACATGCAAGCGCTCGATGATGGCTTTCGGCACACCCGCGGGTGCGACGACGCCGTGGAACGCACCTTCGTTGTAATTTGGCACGCCCGATTCCGCGATTGTCGGCACATCCGGTGCGACCGGCGAACGCTTTTCAGCCGAGGTCGCGATGGCGCGTGCCTTCCCCGCCTTTACCTGCGGCAGCAAAGTAACGATGTTGGTCATGTAGACCTGCGTGTGGCCGGCGATGAAATCGATCATCGCAGGGCCGCCGCCTTTATATGTGATCTGCACCATTTTCATCCCGGTCTGCTGCATCAGTAATTCCATCGCGAGATGCGGCCCGGTGCCGCTGCCGCCTGAAGCGTGATTGAGCTCTCCCGGGTGCGCTTTCGAGAACGCGACCAGCTCCGCGAACGTCTTCACCGGCAGCGAAGGATGCACTGCCAGCATGTACGGCCCCGCGGTGAGTTGCGAGATCGGTTCGAAGTCGCGCAGCGTATCGTAAGGGAGCTTTGCAACGAGACTTGCGTTGGCCGTGAACGCGCCCTGCACGAGCAGAAGCGTGTAGCCGTCGGCGGGCGATTTCGCCACGATCTCGGTGCCGATGACGCCGCTCGCGCCGGGCCGATTGTCGACGATGATCGTCTGCTTGATGCCTTCGGTGAGTTTCTGCGTGAGTGCGCGAGCCATGTGATCGCTCGGGCCGCCCGGCGCGAGAGGAACCACCAGACGAATGGGTTTTGACGGATACGCCGGCTGGGCCGAAGCGAACCCGTGGGCGCCTGCGCACATCAGTGCCCACGCCAAGAGAAGCACGTCACGTCGTCTCATCCTCATCCTCCTCGCATGTTTCGAAGCGCGTTCACCGTTCCAGCAGATTCATCGCCGTTCTGCCGACGACCTGTTCACGCTGCTCGGCGCTCAGCCCCGCGACGCCTTCGATCATCTCGACCGGCGTCTCCTCCCTCATGTGCATGTCGATGCGTTTCGTTTTGCGTTCTGCCATCTGTCGGGTATCGTTCGCGATCCGGAGGTCACGCTTATACATCGAATCGGAAGAGCGGATCATATCGAAAGGTGAACAGCTAATGCCAAGTCCGACCAGGGCCAAGAAGGGCCGGCCGCATCTGCGGCGAGACGACCAACAGTGGGTATTCGACTATCTCATCAAGGAAACGGGCAAGACGTTCCACTTCCAGCCCGACGGCCGCGGCCGCTTGCCGCGAACCGTGCGCAGTCACGACATGATCGCGAAGCATGTCGGCCTCGCGGCACAGAAGACGGAGCGCCTCGCCGACGCCGAAGCGGCGGCGGGCCATCGGGAAACGGCGATGGAGCTCTACTACCAGGCGACGCTGCAGTATGCGGACGCGCAGCACGTCGTGTTCGAGACCGGAGACGAGAAGCGCTTTCTGCACGGGGGGCTCATGCGCTGTTACGGCAAAGTACGCGAGTATGCGCCGTATCGCATCGAGCACGTCGACGTTCCATGGAACGGGACTGTCGTATCAGGCAACCTGCACCTCGCGCCGGGAGAAGGGCGTAAACCGCTCGTCTTCTACGTGCCCGGATGCGATCAGACCAAAGAGGCGTGGCCGCATCCGTATTACAACCAGGCGCTGCAGCGCGGAATGCATGCGTTCTCGTTCGATGGTCCAGGGCAGGGCGAAAGTAATCTGCGCGGCATCCGCCTGACGGCCGACAACTACGAAGAGGCCGCGAGCGCGGTGTTCGATCATCTCGAACAGCGTCCGGAGATCGATCCGAAGAAGATGGGGGTGTATGCGCTGTCGTTCGGCTCGTTCTGGGGAATGCGCATCGCCGCGAAGGAGAAACGGCTTGCGGCCGTGGCGGCGCCGTGGGCATCGTTCGCCGACAAGTACTATCTGATGACCGAGGAGTCGCCGCGCTACAAGCAGCTCTTCGCTTATCTCACGCAGTCCGAAAGCGAGCAGGAACTCGATCGGGTCGTAGCGGATATGACCATGGAAGGACGTATGGAGAAGATCACCGCGCCGACGCTTCTCGTCACGGGTGAGTACGATCCACGCGCGCCGGTGTCCGAAGTGATTCGGCTCTTCGATCAGATGAAAGCGCCGGCCGAGCTGTGGCTGCTGCCCGACCAGCATCACAATGGCTCGATCACGCAGAAGGCCCGCAGCTCGGTGTGGGAGGCGGATATTCACGCGTTCGTGTGCGACTGGCTGCGTGACCGCTTCAACGGCATGCCGTTGAAGCACGCAGGCAAGGTGCTGTGGATCGAGCCGTCGGGTGCGGGACCCAATGCGTCGAAAGTGACCTACAAGCGCCGCTGGTTCGACTGAAACAGACGATAGTCGGACAGGTGCGTTTGCGGCAAGACGCGTTCATTCCATTGAAACCGGTTCCAACGTCCGAGCGCGAAACTCGGGAGGGGATATGAAAGCAATCTCACGCAGCATCGCTGTCGCGCTCCTCCTGGCGTGCAGCCTCGCAGGTGCGCAAACGCAACGTCCGATCCGCGTCCTCGTGCCTTCGCCGCCCGCGGGACCGTCCGATGTGCAGATCCGTCTCCTCGTGCCGAAGATGAGCGAAGTGCTCGGCCAGACATTGATCGTGGATAATCGGGCCAGCGCGAACGGCGTGCTTGCCGGAGAGCTCGCCGCGCATGCGACGCCGGACGGCTCGACGCTCGCGGTGGGCAACAGCGGCACCCACGCGGTGAATGCGACGCTCTACGAGAAGCTCCCATACGATCCGGTCCGCGACTTCGCGCCCATCACGCTCTTTTCCACGACCGGCATGGTGCTCGCGGCAAATCCCAAACTGCCGGGCAGCAAGCTGCAGGATCTGATCGATTACGCGAGGCACAACCCGGGCAAGACGAACATCGCGATCGCGGGCGCCACCGGCCAGCTCGCAGGTGACGCGCTGTGGGCGAGACTCGGTCTCCAGATGAACAACGTGAACTACAAGGGCAGCGCGCCTTCGGAGCTGGCGGTTCTGTCCGGCGAATCGCAGCTCTCGTTGCTTACGCCGCTCGCGAGCGCGCGCCACATCGACTCCGGCAAGATGAAAGCATACGGCATCACGAGCGCGAAGCGCCATCCACTGCTCCCGAACGTGCCGACGGTGGCGGAGCAGGGCGTGGACGGCTATGTGCTCGAATACTGGAACGGACTCTTCGCGCCGGCGAAGACGCCGCGAAACATCGTGCTTGCGATGAACAGGGCAGCGCTGGAAGCGCTCCGCACGCCCGACGTGAAGGAACGCTTCAATGCACTTGGTCTCATCATCGTGGGCAATACACCCGAGGAGTTCGGCCGCATCGTAAAGACGGACGTCGAGAAGTTCAGGAAGATCATCATCGAGTCGGGTATACCGCGACTTTGATGCGCATTGCGCTGTGACGAGTAAATGAAGCCGAGTGACGAAGAGCGAACCATCGTGCGGCTCAAGCGTTTTGACTTGTACATCTGCTCGAGGAGAATGTAATGGCGAAGGCCTACTGGATTGCGTTCTATCGTTCGATTTCCGATCCGGAGAAGCTCGCGGCATACGCGAAGTTAGCCGGGCCGGCCATACAGGCTATGGGCGGCCGCTTTCTGGCGCGCGGCGGTGTTGCGAAGACCTACGAAGCCGGTCTCGACCAGCGGACGGTCATGATCGAGTTCGAAAGTGTTCAGCAGGCTATTGCAGCGCACGATTCGGCTGACTATCAGCGCGCGTTACAGGCACTCGGAAACGGCGCCGAAAGGGATATCCGTATCGTCGAGAGCATTGCATAGCGAGCGGTACATAGCGTCGCTCGGGTACACGGGATGCAGCGTGCGCGTCGCGGTCCGGTCACTACTGACCAGGAGATGAACACGCGCAACGACCGCTGGTGATACCCGGCGAGGCGGGCACCTCCTGCCTCCCACTGCCGAAGCGGGCCGCTCACGCGGCCCGCCTTGCTTTTGGTGTCGCGTATGTACGAAGGGCCCAGGCCAAAGCCCGGGCCCAACCGGCTCGCCAACCAGGGAGTAGGACTATGCACGACAACGCCGCGAGCCGGCATGACTCAGCGGAGCAAGCGTTGTGCCGTGTAAGAGGCCGGTCTGGCGCACGGCCGTGCTATTCTCGACCGGCACGTACGCAAGCAGAATAAGACTGGAGAGTACATGAGCAATCCGGATCTGGAATCGAAGTACGGCGCTGCCGCGCTACAGGCGGGTCGCCGAGTGCAGGGCGAAGCCTTCGAGCGCCGCCTCGCGCAGCGTGACAGCCTCGATCAGCACTTCACGAAGTCGTGGATCGATTTCGCGATCACCGGCATCACTCAAAGGCCGCAGCTCGATACGCGCACGCGTCTGCTCGTGCTGGTGGGGCAGTACACGATGGCGCGCAGCGAGCGCCCGCTCGAAGAAACGATCCGGGCCGCGATCGACGCGAAGGTGAAAACGCGCGAGATCCTCGAGATCATTCTGCAATGCGCGGTGTACGGCGGTCACACCGTTGTAGACCCGGCGATCGACATGTTCCATCGCATCGCACGGGAACAGGGACTCCTCGACGAGCTCAAGGCCGAGCAGCTCCCGCTCGACGGCAACGACCGTACACGCTCACGCGAAGAAGAAAGCAAGACGTGGCATCCGAACGATGTCGCCGATCCGCGCCTCGCCGATCTCGTGGAACGGCATGGCTGGCTCGCGGTCGGACGCGGACTCGCGTTGCGCCCGCGCCATCACCTGAACGTCCTCGCCTGGCTCGACACGATGGATCCGCAACTGGCGGATCTGTGGGTGAAGTTCTGTTATGGCGCGATGTATTCGAGAGGCATCGTGGACGACAAGACGCGCCTGCTCTGCATGATCGGCGATTGCCTTGCGGTAGGCGAAGAAACGCAGGCGCGCGGCCACATGCGTGGCGCATTGCGCCAGGGCGCGTCTCCGCGTGAAGTGATGGAAGTCTGCTTCATGACGTGCATCAACTTCGGAATGCCGCCGATGCTGCACGCGCTCGAAGTCTTCGTCGAAGTAATGGCGGAAGACAAGCGGCTTGCGGAAATCGGCAACCCGCCGCTCAAAGTGGAGAGCTACGGAAAATAGGTGGCAGGATGAAGCCAATCAGAGCCGCGCTGTTCGCGCCGGGCACAAAGGAACGAGTCATGACGAAGGCGCTCGAGAGCGATGCCGACGCCGTCATTTTCGATCTCGAGGACTCGGTGCCGATTGCGGCCAAGGCCGAAGCGCGCGAACTGGTCGCGAAGACGATCGAGCAGGCCCATGCGTCGGGTGCGGGTCCGCTCGTCACGGTCCGCGTCAACGCGAGCGCGACCGGGCTTCTCAAGGACGATCTCCTCGCCGTTCTGCGGCCCGGGCTCCGTGCGATCTTTCTGCCCAAGGCGGAAGCGCCCGAAGAAGTCTCGAAAGCCGCCGCGATGCTCGAATGGCTCGAACCGACGCACCACATGAAACCCGGCGCGGTGGAGATCATCCTCATGATCGAGAGCGCGTTGGGGGTATACCGCTGTTTCGACATGCTGAAAGCGTCGCCACGCGTTGCGACCGCATGCATCGGCAGCGCGCAGGACGGCGACCTGCAGACCGATCTCGGCAGTGCGTGGTCGAGCGACGGCCCTGAGCTCATGTATGCGAAGTCCAAAGTAATGCTCGATACGCGCGCGGCCGGAAAGCTGTACCCGCTCGACGGTGTCTTCAGCGATCTGAACGATGAAGCAAGCCTGGTGCGCGACTCGCAACTATCGGCGCGCCTGGGCTACGTCGGGCGCACCGTCATCCATCCCAAACAGATCGCGCCGGTGCGCCGTGCATATGCGGTGCCGGCCGAGCAGGTCGCCTACTACACGCGCGTAGTCACCGAATTCGAGGCTGCGGAAAAAGGCGGCATCGCGGCCATCACGGTCGACGGCAAGCTCGTCGACTACGCGATGTACAGCCGGGCAAAGAGCGTGCTCGAGCTCGCACAGCTGGACCGCTGAGGTGGATTTCGCGTTCACGTCCGAGCAGGAGAGTCTGCGCGATCACGTTCGCGAACTGCTCGACGAAGTTTGCCCGCCGCAGTACGCCGAGCGGTGCGACAACGAAGGCCGACCGCCGCGTGAGGCCTATGACGCACTCGCGCGACACGGCTGGCTCGGTATTATCGTTCCGCCCGAATACGGAGGCAGCGGCGGGTCGACCATCGATCTCGCGATTTTCCTCGAAGAAGTCGGGAAGCACTTCGAAGAGCTGGGCATGTGGGTGTTCCGCACGCTCACGTATGGCGGCTACGCGGTCGGGGCGCATGGAACGGCGGAGCAGAAGGCGCAGCTTCTGCCGCGTGTTGCGCGCGGGGAGCTTTCCTTCTGCTTCGGCCTGACCGAGCCGGAAGCGGGATCGGATGCCGCGTCGATCACGACCCGCGCGGTGCGCAGCGGCGACCACTTCGTTGTCAACGGGCAGAAGGTATTCACGTCCGGAATGGACATCAGCGATTACTGTCTGCTCGTGACGCGCACCTCTACCGGAGAGAAGAAACAGCAGGGCATCACCGCGTTCCTGGTCGACACGAAATTGCCCGGCATCGAAGTTCGCAAGATCGAAACGCTCGGCCAGCGTGCGATCAAGACGACGCAGGTGTTCTATAGCGATGTGAAGGTCCCTGCGACGATGGTGCTGGGCGAAGTCGATCGCGGCTGGAAGGCAGTCGATGCGTATCTCTGGTACGAACGCCTGTGCCTTGCGGCGGCGCGCACCGGCGCAGCGACGTCCGCCTTCGATTACGCGCTCGAGTATGCGAAGACGCGCCAGCAGTTCGGACGCCCGATCGGTAAGTTCCAGGCGATCTCGCACAAGCTCGCCGACATGAAGGTGATGCTCGACGTTTCGCGCACGCTCGTCTATCGCTTCGCCTGGCTCATGCAGGAGGGGCAGGCGACGCGTCACGACGCCGCGGTGCTCAAGCTCTACACCGGCGAAGCGTACAAGAGCGTATCGGATATGGGGCTGCAGATCCTCGGCGGCTACGGGTATTGCATGGAGTATCCGATGCAGCGTTTCTTCCGTGACTCGCGGCTGGCGGTCATCGGCGCCGGTACGTCGGAGATCCAGCGCAATATCATTGCGCGGGGCCTGGGTTTGTGACTCAACCGCTCGCCGGCGTTCGCATTCTCGAGCTCGGGCAGATCATCGCCGGCACCTACGGCGGGCAGGTCCTGTCGGACCTCGGCGCGGAAGTGATCAAGATCGAGTCGCCGGAAGGCGACCTCGGCCGTAACCCGTCGGTCGCGCCCTACCGCGGGGTGAGCGGACTGTTCCTCACCTTCAATCGCAACAAGAAGAGCGTCGTCATCGATCTGAAGAACCGGGATGGGCTCGAGGTCTTCTATGGCCTCGTGCGCGTGTGCGACGTCGTCGTCGACAACTTCCGGCCCGGCGTCCTCGAGCGGCTGAAGGTCGACCATGCGCGCCTGTGCGACATCAACCCGCGCATCATCACGTGCTCGGTGACTGGCTTCGGCATCGAGGGCGAATACAAGGACTATCCCGCGCTCGACATCATCGTGCAGGCGATGAGCGGGCACATGGCGATCACGGGAGAGGAAGGGCGGCCGCCCGTGCGAGTCGGCATTCCGCTCGCGGACCTGAGCGGCGGGATCTTCGCATGCAAAGGCATACTTGCCGCGCTGTTCTCCCGCGAGCGCACCGGCGCGGGCCGCAGGGTCGAGTTGTCGATGTACGATTCGATGCTGAATCTGCTGAGCTACATGGGCACGATGTGGCTCACCAACGGCGAGCTTCCGACCCGCCCGGGCTCATCGCACGACTACACCGTTCCGTGGCAGGCGTTCGAGGCGAAGGACGGGTACGTCGTGGTCGCGACGCGGCAGGAAGTGTTCTGGCGTCGGCTGTGCGACGCGATGGGTTGTCGCGCGCTTGCCGATGATCCGAAATTCAGCACCAACGCGCTGCGCGTGCAGAACCGGGACGCGCTGGTACCGCGGCTGGAAGAGATTTTCCGCGGGCGCAGCGTGGACGAGTGGATCGCCGTGCTGCGTGCGGCCGACGTGCCGGCGGCGCCGGTCAACAATCTGGATCGCGCGTTTGCGGAGCCGCCGGTCGCCGAGCGCGAGATGATCGTCGAATACGATCACCCGGATGTGGGGCGCGTGCGCCTTCCGGGGAATCCCATCAAGATGTCGGGCGTAGAGGGTACGATCTCGAAGCCGGCGCCGCGGCTGGGGGAACACACGGATAGCGTCCTGACCGAGGTTCTGTCACTTCCGCCCGACAAAATCGCGTCCTTGCGCGCGGCGGGCGCGATCAGGTAATCCGAAAAGGGGGCTCTTCCGTTTGTTGGAGTGAGTCCGATTCGAGGAGGCGATATTGAGAGGCATGTACTGGGAAGAATGGGAGATCGGGGCGGAATTCGAAAGCCCTGCCCGCACCGTCACCGAAGCAGACATCGTTCAGTTCGCCGGCCTTTCGGGCGACTACAACCCTCTGCACATCAACGAGGAATACTGCAAGACGACGATCTTCGGCGGCCGCATCGCGCACGGTCCGCTGGTGTACGCCATCGCGGCCGGGCTCCTTTTTCAGCTTCACCTTTACGATGACACGCTGATCGCCTTCCTCGGTTTCGAGGACCTTCGTTTCACGAAGCCGGTCAAACCCGGGGACACCATTCACGCGCGCGTGAAAGTGCTCGAAAAACAGGAGACGTCCAAAGCGGACCGCGGTGTCATGAAGCGCCAGTTGCAGGTGATCAATCAGCGGGGAGAGGTGGTCCAGGAGGGCCGTCAGGCGTTTCTGCTGAAACGCAAACCAGGATAGTGACGGGTGCGAACAAAAACGCGATTATGGATTTCAGGAATTACTTTCGCAGGAGATGCAGACGTGAGACAAGCGTTCGAGAATGCAAGAGGCTCCGGGTGCGAACGAGGGCACGGGCATTGCACTCGAGCGCGTTCGGCTTGTCAGACCAGTCTCACGAGGAGCGGTGATGCCGGAGAGAAGTGAATTCAACGCCCGGGCGAGGCGGCCCGGACCCGAGCACCTCGCGCGCAAGCTCGGCTGGCTCAGCATCGGACTCGGCGTCACGCAGGTCCTCCTTCCCCGCACGATGGCGCGCCTGACCGGCGTGCCCATCCCGCGGACGCTCATGGTGCTGTGCGGCCTGCGCGGGCTTGCATGCGGCATCGGTCTCCTGACTCAACCGAATCCAGTGCCATGGGTGAACACGCGCGTCGCCGGCGATGCGCTCGACCTTGCCGGGCTCGTGGCCGGTGTCGCCTTCGGGGGGACCGACCCGAAACGGCTCGCCCTATCCAGCGCCGCCGTGGCCGGCATTGCTGCTTTCGACATTTACAGCGCGCGCGAGCTTGGCGAGCACGAACGCCGCAGGCCGCAGTACGTCGCGACGAGCGTCGTCATCGATCGGCCTGCAGGTGAGCTCTACCGCTTCTGGCGCAGCTTCGAGAACCTGCCGCAGGTGATGCCGCATCTGCAGTCGGTGCGCGCGATAGACAACAAGCACTTGCACTGGGTTGCGCATGCCCCGTGGGGCGGCAGCATTGAATGGCGTTCCGAACTGATCGACGATGTGCCGGAGCGGCGGCTTGCATGGCGCACGAGCGATGGGTCAGACGTCTTCAACGCGGGCTCTGTCCGTTTCAACCCGGTGGCGGATGGCAGCAGGTACCTGAAGTTATCGTCGAACTGCTTTACGTAGCGCCGGCCGGCGCAGTGGGTGCCACCGTGGCCAAGATTTTCGGCAAGGATGCGGGGCAGGACGTGTTCGCAGACCTCGACGCGTTCAAGCGCATGATGGAGTCCAGTCAAGGCGCGTCGCCGCCCCCTCTCACTGATCCGGCCGCGCGCCGGAGAGCTTGACCACCTTCGCCCATTTCTCGATATCCTGCCGCAGAAAGCGATCGAACTCGGGCGGGCTCATCGCCATCGGGATGGCGCCCTGCTCCTGCCACAGCTTGCGCACCTCGGGCCGGCTCGTGATCTTCGCGATCTCTGAATTCAGACGGTCGACTATGGTCATCGGCGTTCCCGTGGGCGCCATGATCCCCAGCCAGATGGTCGCTTCATAGCCGGGCACGCCCGCTTCGGCGACAGTCGGGACCTCGGGCATGATCTGTGAGCGCTTCGTTCCCGTCGTGGCGAGCGCACGCACCTTGCCCGCCTTCGCGAGAGACGCCATCGTCGTGATCGCGTCCATCATCATTTCGACCTGGCCGCTGATCACGCTCGTGCGCGCTTCGCCGCTACCCTTGTGCGGCACATGCACGACGTCGATCCCGGCCATCGCTTTGAAGAGCTCACCCGCCATGTGGTACGGCGTGCCCGTGCCGGACGAAGCGTAGTTCAGCCCGCGGGGCTTTGCCTTCGCGAGTTGTATGAACTCCTTCACTGTCTTCGCGGGGACCGAGGGATGCACGACCATCAGCAGATCGGAGTAGTTGACCGGCGCGATACCGACGAAGTCTTTCATCAACGTGAACGGCTTCTTGGGCACCAGCGACTCGTTGACGGTGTGTGTATTCGACATCAGCAGCAGGGTGTAACCATCGGCGGGAGCCTTGGCGACGAGATCCGTGCCGATGATCGAGCCGGCGCCGGGACGGTCGTCGACGACGAACGACTGACCCAGCACTTCCTGCAGGTGCTGCCCCACGAAGCGCGCGTAGATGTCGGCCGGGCCGCCGCCGGCAAACGGCACTACGATACGGACGGTCTTGGTGGGATACGCCTGAGACCAGGCTGCGGGAGCGGCCAGGGCGAAAATGCAGGCGGCGGCCGCAAACGCAGACGCACGGCGGACGCAAGCGTCACGCATCATTCCTCCTTGGGGGCGGCGCTCGCCTTCGGCTCGGGCCTCGCCGCCCTACGGAACAGAGAGAAACCCAAGGTTTCCCTCCGTAACCTCGCTTCTTCCGAGCGGCGCGCGGCTCCGGTTGCTTCGCGTCAGGCAGAAGGCGGGCGCTGAGACCGTCGTCCGCGCCGAGCCGCAGCTTCACGCGCGAGACGCGTCAGGCGCTCCTCGATCGTCTCGGGTGTGCTCGAGGCATTGAGGACATCGTCGACGATCTTCCGATAGCCGGTCTGACCCGAGCGGATTTCGTAATACTCCCGCATGAGGTTGGACAAACACTTGTCGAGCTGTTCGCGACCGCGCGCGAGATCATTCATTGCGCCGAGCGTGACGTCATCGCGCGGCACAGCTTGCGATTGCTGCTGAGGCGGCAGGCGCCCGTAGGTGCTCCAGGGTGACTTGCTGTTCATGTCTGTAGGTCCTCGCAAATCTCTGTAGCAGTTTGAAGAACAGTGGCGTATAGCGACGAAGCCGGTTTGAGCCGAGTCTTGAACGCTTCGGGAATCCCAGCTACTGCTCAAATCGCCGTCGCTACCTTTACGTGGGCCGAGATTATAGGAGCGGCCTCCGAAGCCTTCAATGGTGTGTGATCAAAAAAGACGCACAGCTTGTGCCTGCCGGTGCGACTCATGCCAGCGGGATGGTTGGTGCACTGCAGCAAGCCGTCAGTGTCGGACCTGGGCGAGCCGAGCACCGGACCGGCATCCGGCGTCATGCTTCAGCATGATTCTCAACGTGAATTCGTCCGTCGGGCAGGAACGGGAGCTCGGTCGCGGGACGAACCCTTGAGTCCAGACCACCCGTTTGGAGCCGCGGGAGCGCCGCTGTATGCTTCGCGCTCACCATGCATCCCGGAGGAGTGAATGACCCTCAGCTCAACGTTTGCGCGCTGCGCCCGGTTCGCGGCAGTTGCGTACACAGTACTCGTTGCCATCCCCGCCGGCGCGGCGCAGGAGGATGCCGCCAGCTATCCATCGCGCCCGGTGCGATTGATTACGCCTGCCGCGCCCGGCGGCACCACTGACTTTCTCGCTCGCCTGTTCGGCCAGAAGCTGTCCGAGAACCTGAAGCAGCAGTTCATCGTGGACAACCGCGCGAGCGCTTCCGGCGTGCTCGCCGCCGAGCTGACGGCGAACGCGGCTCCGGATGGATATACGCTGTTCGTGCCGTATCACCAGCACACGATCAACTACGCACTGCTGCCGAAGCTGCCTTATCACCCGGTCAACGACTTCACGCCGATTACCCAGCTCACCGCCGCCGGCTTGATGCTGGTCGTCCATCCATCGAGCCCGCCGAAGAACCTGAAGGAATTCATCGAGTGGACGAAGAACTACAAGGGCAGTCTCAATTTCGGTTCGGCGGGTATCGGCAGCGGGGGACATCTGGCCGGAGAGCTTTACAAGCTCATGACGGGCGTCAAGGCGACACACATCCCGTACAAGGGCACCGGGCCGGCGACGACTGGGCTGCTCAGCCAGGAGTATCAGTTCAACTTCATGGGGCTTTCGTCCGCGACGAGCTTCGTGGCGAACGGCCGCCTGAAGGCCATCGCGGTCACGACGCCAAAGCGACTGAAGTCGAACCCCGACATTCCGACGATGGATGAGTCCGGGCTGCCGGGGTTCGAAGTCGTCGGATGGTATGGCGTTTTCGCCCCGGCGAAGCTGCCGAAGCCCCTCGTCACCAAGATTCATGACGAGCTCATCAAAGCGATGAAGGATCCGAAGGTTGAGAAGGCGATCTTCGATCAGGGTGCCGAACCGGTCGGAAACTCGCCGGAAGAGTTCAGGAAATACCTGCTCGCAGATATGGAAAAGTGGAAGAAGGTGGTGAAGGCGAGCGGTGCGCAGTCATTCTGATGACCTCGCCGCAGACACCGCTGTCCGATCTTTTCGACTTCTTCAGGCAAATGTCGTCATGACGCACGCACTGCATCGTTACGGGCTCGATCGTGACTTCCCGATTGCCGTCGAAGGTGATGGCATTTATCTGATCGATGCGGAAGGTCGCCGTTACCTCGACGGTTCTTCCGGCGCGGCCGTGTCCTGCCTCGGCCACAGCAACGCCCGGGTGCGCGAAGCGATCAAAGCGCAGATCGATCGTCTGCCGTTCGCGCACACGCGGTTCTTCTCCAACGAGCCGATGGAACAGCTCGCAGCCGATCTTGTTTCGAACGCGCCGTCGGGCCTCACCAAAGTCTGGTTTACGTGCGGCGGCTCGGAATCGATCGAGGCGGCGCTGAAGCTCGCGCGACAATACTTCAACGAAGTCGGCGAGCCGCAGCGGCGCTACGTGATCGGCCGGATGCAGAGCTATCACGGCACGACGGCGGGCGCACTATCAGCGGGTGGCAATATCGGGCGGCGAGCGGTTTTTCAGCCGCTGCTGCTCGAGAGCGCCCATCACATCGGACCGTGCTATCCGTATCGCGGTCAGCGCGCGGACGAAACGGAAGCGCAGTATGGACGGCGGACCGCGGACGAGCTCGAGCAGAAGATCCTCGAGCTGGGCGCTGACAGCGTTGCGGCTTTCATCGCCGAAACCGTGGTCGGTTCGACGCTCGGCTGCGTCACCGCCGCACCGGGCTACTTCAGGCGCATCCGCGAGATCTGCGACAAGTACGGCGTGCTGCTGATTCTCGACGAAGTCATGTGCGGCATGGGCCGCACGGGACGGCGCTACGCGTGCGAGGACGAAGGCATCGCGCCGGACTTCATCGCCCTGGCGAAGGGCCTGAGCGCCGGCTATCTGCCGCTGGGCGCGCTGCTCGTCGCGGACAAGGTGCACAAGGCGATCGAGGCGGGAACGAACACGGTCATGCACCAGCATACGTTCATGGGTCATGCGACTTCATGTGCTGCGGCACTCGCCGTGCAGGACGAGATGCGCGAGCGTGACCTGCTGTCGAACGTGCGCCGCATGGGAAGCGTGCTGAAGAGTGCGTTGAGTGAGCAGTTCGGCAACCACCCGCACGTGGGCGACATTCGCGGGCGAGGCCTGTTCATCGCATTGGAGCTGGTGAAGGACCGCGAGACGAAAGAGCCGTTCGAAGGGGAGATAAAGCTCGCCGAGCGTGTGCGCGTGCGCGCGATGGAGAAGGGCCTGATCTGTTATCCGATGGGCGGCACGGTCGATGGCAAACGAGGCGACATCGTCATGATCTCGCCGCCGTTCATCATCGAAGAGCCGCAGGTGTTCGAGCTGGTGGAGAAGCTGGGTCGAACGCTCGAAGACGTGCTGCGTGCCTGACGCAACGCGCTAGCTCTTCGCAATCATCTTCTCCGGATCCACGAACGGCATCGCCACGACCTTCGCCCGACGTTCTCCGTCCGGCGTTTCGACCGTGAGCGCAGTTCCTGATGCCGCCTGCGCCACCGGCACCATCGCGTAACCGATATTCTTCTTGAAGCGCGGCGAGTAAATGGCCGAAGTGATGTGTCCCACGTGCGTGTCACCGAGCCGCACTGGCCAGCGCGTCATGTTGAACTCGAGCCGCGCGCCGTCGATCTCCACCCCGACGAGCTTGCGTTTGACGCCATCAGCCCTGATCCGCTTCAACGCGTCACGACCGATGAACGGCTGTGCCTTGTCGAGATCGACCAGCCGCTCGAGGCCGACTTCGTAAGGATTGTCGTCGAGCGTCATATCGACACCGTAATTCAGAATGCCCGCTTCGATCCGGCGGATATCCGAAGGCCCGGTCGGCACGATGCCGTATGGCTTCCCCGCGTCCATGACGCGTTCCCACAGTGCATCCCCCTGCGCAGGATCGAGCAGGTAGAGCTCGTAGCCGAGCTCGCCGGTCCAGCCGGTGCGCGTGACGATCAGCGGGATCGCGCCGAGTTTCGTCTCGAAAAACTGGTAATAGGAAAGTCCGTTCACCTGCTGGCCGAACAGGTCACGTACGAGCTCGCGCGACTTCGGGCCCTGAATCTGCATGGGTGCGACATCGAGCTCGCGTATGCGCACATCCATCCCACTGTGGTACGCAACCCCCTTCGCCCACAGGACGACATCGCTGTCGGCCGCGGCAAGCCAGAAGCGGTTTTCTTCCAGCCGCAGCAGCACGGGGTCGTTGACGATCCCGCCGCTGTCGTCGGTGAGAAGCACGTACTTCCCGTGTCCGACGCGACATTTCGCCATGTCGCGGGGCGTGAGCAGGCTCATGAACCGGAATGCATCGGGTCCTGCGATTTCCGTGTTGCGCTCGACCGACACGTCCCACACGGTGACGGCGCTCAGGAGTCGTTCGTATTCGCGCTCGAGATCGTCGTAGCCGATCGGCAGAAACATGTGGTTGTAAACCGTGTAACCCCAGCAGCCGTAGCGCTGTGTCGCCTCGAAGTAGGGCGAGCGCTTCAGCCGCGCACCGCGTTGCACGAGTGTCATGTCGAGCGGTTTTTGCATGCGTGCTCCCGATTGGTTCGAAGAAGTGTACGCTAGCCCGCACAACATTGAATCATGGAAGCTTCAGTGAACCAGGAGGGAATCTCATGAAGTTATTGGCCCGGTACGTCTTGTCGGCTATGACGGCAGCGCTCGCATTGACAGCGGTGCAGGGAAACGCTCAGGACTGGCCCACCCGACCCGTTCGCTTCATCGTGCCGTTCCCGCCCGGCGGTACGGTCGATCCTCTCGCGCGCCTGCTCAGCACGCGCCTTGCGGCGACACTCGGCCAGCAGTTCATCGTCGACAACCGGCCCGGCGGTTCCGGCTCGATCGGGACTGCCATCGCGGTGAAGTCACCGCCCGACGGCTATAACTACGTGTTCGTGTTCGACACCCATGCCGTCAATCCTTCGCTGATCCCGAACATGTCGTTCGACACGGCGAAAGACCTGGCACCGGTCATGCTCGTCGGAACGAGTCCAATGGCGATTGCGACTTCGCCGGGCAAGCCCTACAAGACGTTCGGCGACGTGATCAAGCTCGCGAAGGCGAAGCCGGCTTCGATCACGTTCGGCTCGATCGGCTCCGGCAGCCTGGGACATCTAATGATGACGCTCGTGCAGGAGTCGGGTGGCATCCAGCTCATTCATGTGCCGTTCAAAGGCGGCGGACCGATGACGACGGATATGCTGGGCGGACACGTGGAACTCGGCATCGGCTCGGTCGCGCTGCTCGCACCACAGGTGACTGCGGGCAAGCTTCGCGCGATCGCCGTCACGGGCGACAAGCGCTCGCCCGCGATGCCCGACGTGGCGACGCTTGCGGAGCAGGGCTTTCCAGGCCTGTCGGCGCTTGCGTGGTGGGGCATCTTCGCGCCTGTCAAAACGCCGCAGAATCTGCTCGACCGCTTTCACGCAGAGCTCGTGAATGCGCTGAAGCAGCCGGAGTTGCGCAAGCAGTTGACCGAGCAGCTCGGGATGGATCTCGTTGTGAGCGATCCGGCAACCCTGCAGAAATTTCTGCTATCCGAGATGGCGCGCTGGGAGAAGGTCGTGAAACAGCATGGCATCAAAGCTGATTAGGAAGCCGAAAGTGAAGTTGCCATCGAGTCCGCTCGCCCTGAGGTGGCCACAGGGGCCGTCTCAAAAGGTGAATGGTTTCGTCGTTCATGCTTCGAGACGCTACTGCTCCTCAGCACGAACGCTCTTGTCGTGTCGTGGGCTTGTAATTCGCGCCACTCAGCCGTGATCCAGTTTCGCCATCTGACCCTCGCACGCGCCGGTCGGACGCTGATCGAGGACGCCAATGCGCAGATCCACTCCGGATGGCGCGTCGGGCTCGTCGGTGCGAATGGGACCGGCAAGTCGAGTCTCTTCGCGCTGATTCGCGGCGAGCTGCACGCCGAGCACGGAGACGTCGAGGTGCCGCCCGCGTGGCGCATCGCCTCCGTCGCTCAGGAAACGCCGGCGCTTGCGCAGGAGGCAATCGAATACGTGCTCGACGGCGATACCGAATTGCGAGCGGTCGAGCGGGCGCTGAGTGACGCCGAGAGCGCGCATGACGGTCATCGCGTCGCGGAGCTTCACGCGCGTCTGGACGAAATCGATGGCTACGGCGCGCGTGCTCGCGCCTCCGCGTTGCTCGCGGGGCTCGGGTTCGCTCCGTCGGATTCGGCGCGCCCGGTCGCGAGCTTCTCGGGCGGCTGGCGCATGCGCCTCAATCTGGCGCGAGCGCTGATCGAACGTTCCGACCTGTTGCTGCTCGACGAGCCGACCAACCACCTCGACGTGGAGGCGATCGTGTGGCTGGAGAAATGGCTCGCCGGATATCGTGGCACGCTGATGCTCGTGTCACATGATCGCGATTTTCTGGACGGCTGTGCCACGCACGTTGCGCACATCGCCGCGCGCCGGCTGACTTTGTACACCGGCAACTACAGCGCGTTCGAGGCCGAGCGCGCAGGGCAACTCGCAACCCAGCAGGCGATGTTCGAGCGGCAGCAGCGCGAGATCGCGCACCTCGAACGTTTCATCGAGCGCTTCCGGGCGAAGGCGACCAAGGCGCGCCAGGCGCAGAGCCGGTTGAAGGCGCTCGATCGCATGGAGCGCATCGCGCCGGCGCACGTCGACGCACCGTTCGATTTTCACTTCGCCGATCCGGACCGCGCGCCCGATCCGTTACTCGCGCTCGACCGGGTCACCGCAGGTTATCCCTCGTTCGCGCTGCGCGAGGTTACGCTCACGCTGCGGCCGGGCGCGCGCATCGGCCTGCTCGGGCCGAACGGCGCCGGCAAGTCGACGTTCGTGAAGCTCCTCGCCGGCGAGCTTCCACCGCTCGCCGGAACGCGGCAGGAAGGACGCGGGCTCGCGATCGGCTACTTCGCCCAGCATCAGTTGGAGCAGTTGCGGCCTGCCGAATCGCCCCTGCAGCACATGATCCGGCTCGAGCCGAACACGCGTGAACAGGACTTGCGCGATTATCTCGGCGGCTTCGATTTCCGGGGCGGGATGGCCGATGCGCCGGTCGAGCCGTTCTCCGGTGGCGAGAAGTCGCGCCTCGCGCTCGCACTGCTGGTAAGACGCCGGCCCAACCTGCTGTTGCTCGACGAGCCCACGAACCACCTCGATCTCGAGATGCGGCATGCGCTCACCAAAGCGCTGGCGGAATACGAGGGCAGTCTCGTGCTCGTCTCACATGACCGGGCGCTGCTGCGTACGGTCTGCGATTCGTTCCTGCTCGTCTCCGATGAAAGCGTGCGCGAGTTCGATGGCGATCTCGATGATTATCTTGCGTGGCTCAATGCGCGGCGCGAACAGGGAGCGGCGGCGAAGGAGCAGACATCCGACAAGCTCGCGCGCAAGCAGGCTCGTGCAGCGGCCGCGGCAGATCGACAGGCGAAGCTCGCGCAGCGACGGCCGCTTCTGAAAGAAGTCGAGACACTCGAGTCCTGCCTCGCCGCATGGCACGAGGAGAAGCGCGAGATCGACGAGTCGCTCGCCGATCCGTCGTTCTACGAGAGTCCCGATCCGGACAAGCTGAAGGGACTCGCGCTACGCCAGAGCGAGCTCACGCGCCTCATCGGGGACGCCGAGCAGCGGTGGCTGGAGGTGAACGAGGCGCTGGAGGAGATCGGAGAGATCGAAAGGACGTGACGAGAGACGGACGACCGAAAGGCGTGACCAATGACGGGTCGATGTCATCCGCACGAGTCATACTCGTCACTCGCCACTCCTCACGCGTCATTCGTCGCTCGTCACGCGTCACACGTCACTGAGTTTGTTCTCCCGTCACGGCTCCTTCACCACCCGCACCGCGGGCACGTCTACCGGCCACACGCCGCGCGTGAGCAGCTTCGAGCCCTCGAAGGTGAGATAGCTTTGCGCCCCATAATGCGGCAGCGGGCGCGCAATGGCGATGAGCGATGCCGCGTCGCGCGCGGAGATAACGGCGAGCCGCTGCCCGCTTTCCCGCGTGTCCACCGTCCACACCTGCGTGGTTCCCGAATTGCCCACGCTTGCGGGACGCGGCGGAAGCCCTGCAGACGCCAGCGCATCATCCACCTCTTTGTTCAACCCGATGAGCAGCGTGGGATCTGCCGATTCCTTCGACACAGCGGGAAGCCGTCGCGGTTCGCGTTCGAAGAACGACCGTGCGGTGCTCTCGGCAGCGGCTCGCAGCGCAGCGTCCGCTGACGCAACGATCAGGGCCGGCGAGCGCGCGATCACCCATTCTCGCAATATCGGCGGCAGCTCGCGCCGGCTGAGACGTCGCCAGACGTGCAGCTCCGGATCGACGCGAACGGTGTCCGGAGGCGCGTCGAGCTCGAGCGTTTCGGTCGATCGTTCGTTGGACGTGCGGATCCAGCGCACTTCCGTCTTTGCTGCCGATACGATTTCGACAGGCAGGTCGAGCGTGTAGGCCGGTGCTTTCTGCTCGATGACCAGGCGCAGCATCCACTTTCCGCTGCGCTCGCTCGCACGCGCGTCGGAAATCATCACCTCCGGGCCGCCGGCGCGCTCCAGCCATTGGCGGAAGAAGTTGCCAAGCTGCTGCCCCGAAGTCTCTTCGAAAGCGGTTTGCAGGTCCGTCCACGAGGCGACGGTGAAACGGTGCTTCACCCAGAAGCGCTGAATCCCGCGGCGTAAAACAGCGTCTCCGATCGCGTCGCGAAGCATCACGAAAAGCATCGCAGCTTTGCCATAGCCGACAGCCGCTTGCGCGCCGTGTGTGCGTGACCGAAAGGCAGAGAGCGGCTCGTGCGCGCCCTCGGGCACGGCGGCGAAATCGCGCAGCCACGAAAGGCGCATGTCGCGTCCGGCGTCAGCCGACTCGCGTTCCTTGTACTGATAGTCCGCCATGAAAGTAGTCAGGCCCTCGGACCAGTTGCCGGTGGCGTAATCGACGTGCACGCCATTGCCCCACCAGTTGTGAAGAACTTCATGTCCGAGCGACGTCGCGCGTATGAACGGGAGCTTCAGGACTTGCGCGCCGAGATAGGTGAGCGTCGGCATGCCGAACCCCGTCGGCAGCGGGCTCGCGACAATCGAAAACGAGTCGTATGGATACGCGCCGATCTCGTTCGAATAGAGCTCGATGTAGCGTGCGCTGTCGTCGAGATAATCCGCGGCGAGCGCGTCGAGATCGCTGTAGAAGTACGTGCGTAGTCGCAGCGGCGGCTTGTCCGCTCGCGGGACGATCTTCTCTCGCACGGTGTAGGGCCCCGCCATCAGATCGATGCCGTCAGCGGGCGCATCGAACGCGAAGCGTGCGCTGTAGCGACCGCCTGTCTGTTTCTCGGATTCGAGACTTCCCGCGACGAGCGCGCGCTGATCGGCGGGCACCGATAAGGCAACGGTGTACGTGAAGAGTCCGCCGGGATGCGGATACCAGCCGCTTCCTGCGGAAAGAAAGCTGCCTTTCGGTGCGACCATCGGCGGCAATCCGCCGAGGACGCGGCGATGGTCGAGCGAAGCATCGAGCGCCGGCAATGTGCCGCCGTATTCGATACGCACGTGGGCGCCTTTGGGCACCCCGACGTGCCAGGCTTCAGTGTTGCCCTGGAAGGGAATGCGGCTGAACCGAATCGCGCGGCCATCCACAGTGACACGTCGCACGGACAGCGCATCGTGAAGCGTGAAAGTCAGGTCGCCGCGAGCCGCAATCACGGCCACCGCATCGAAGCGGCGGGATGCGGGGTCCAGGGTGACTTCGAGAGCGAGGTCGGCTCCGAATGCGACCGTGCAGACTGCGAACAGGGTCAGCGCCGCTGCGGTCGAGCGCAGCAGCACGCTCATGTCTTGGCCGGGAACTTGATGATCAGTTCGACCGTGTCCTCGGCACGACGTATCTGCAGCGGCAGCCAGGTACCTGCCGGCTGTGTCCGGACGGCTGCAATCACGTTCGTCAGGTTCGCAGCGATGCCCGCGACCGTCACGATCTGATCGCCAACGCGCAGGCCCGACGTCTCCGCGAGGCTACCTGAACTGATGGAAGCGACTCGTACTCCACCGTCCGCCATCTCCAGGCGCACGCCGAGCCTGGGTGGCGCCGGCTTCTCGCGGACATGCGCCGGCAGCGCGAATACGGCGTCGGCGACATCCTGCTTGAGCTCTTCGCAATCCGTGCCGGCTTCCACAGGAAGCAAGACGCCGACTTTCGTGATACCGACGTCACGCAACTGGTACGGCACGCCGTAGCCATCGCGCACATGCCCGCCGCCCATGATGCCGACCACCAGCGGACGCGTCGCATCTTTTGCGGTTACGCGCGTCGCGAGTGCTTCCGCCATGGCGCGATCCCATGTGAGTTGTGACTCAACGAAATTGCGGAACGCAGGGTCTTTTCGGTTTGCTCTGGTGTTTTCTTTGCCGTCAGTCGGACCGTGCTGGCCGAACACGTCGAAGAGCATGTCTTCGTACGCGGGAGAGGCCGGTGCAGGGCGGCCCACGCCCTCCCTTTGTGATTCGGGGACACTGTCCCATCCCTTTTCGCCGACTGCTCTCGTCAACGTGCGCTCTACATTGAGCGCGATCATCGGGATTCGGTTCACGCGCGCGAACTCGAAGAGCGGCATGTACAGCTCCGGAGGGAAGCTCCATACTTTTTCCCACTCGGTGCGCTCGAGAAACTGGCGTGGTGAAAGCTCGCCGTTTACCCACTGATCGAGCACGGGCTGAAGCCGCCGCGGAAACGATTCGAAACCGATGGCGGTGATCGGCCGCGCACTGTGGAGCGCCGACACGGTTTGCACTTGCCACTGGTGATGATCCGGGTTGTCGTGCTGTTCGCCGAGCAGGACGACGTCGCGCTTCGCCATCTCCGCGATGACTGCGGGGCTCGCTGCAACCTGCGGTTTGCCCGCTGTGAGCGTATGCCATGCTGCGGGCGTGAGGCACCCGCTCCGAGCGGACGGCTTGTCGGTGCTCTGCCCGAGCGCCACAGCACACACCGTAATGGAAGCCACTGCGAAAAACCGTTTCACCGATCCTCACCCCGATGCTCCCCGCACGCGGGGTCGCGCCAGTATACCTCCCGGGGCATTACGCTCAGGCGGGGTGAGTCATGACGCGAACCGCAGATGCGTGAGCGTCCCGAATACGAAGCGGCTTACTGTTTTTCGCCAGTGGTGACATAGGCCCACAGGGCCTGGATGTCATCCGGCTTGAGTAGCTCGCCCCAGGGCGGCATCGCGCCCTTGCCGTTCGTCACGGATGCGACGAAGCGCCCATGCTGGTCGGGCGGGAACTTGCGCAGATCGAACGCGCCTTCGGGGTCCTTCATCTGATAACCGTGGCAGGGCGCGCAGTGGTGGGCGTAAAGCGCTGCGCCTTGCTTTGCCTGTTCGGCGGTGACAGCGGTCCCGTCTGCGGCCACCGCGTTTGCGCAGTAGAGAAACAGCAGCAAGGAAGTGACGTGTTTCATATGCAGCGTGTCGGACTTGCCGTCCGACACGCGACCAAAGGAAAGGAGGTTACGGAGGGAAACCATGGTGTCCCTCTGTTCCGAAGGGCGGCGAGGCCCGAGTCGAAGGCGAGCGCCGCCCCCAACGAAAGGAGGTTACGGAGGGAAACCATGGTGTCCCTCTGTTCCGAAGGGCGGCGAGGCCCGAGTCGAAGGCGAGCGCCGCCCCCTACTGCATGAGCGCAAACGTCCAGACGGAGCCGCCGGGCTGAATCTTGCCCTCGGTTTCACGCCGCACCGACGCACCGCCGGCCAGTCCGGACAGCACCGTGACGTACTGGCGTCCGTTGACAGTGTAGGTGATGGGCTGGCCATTCACGCCCGAGCCGGTCTGGAACTTCCACAGCTCCTTGCCCGTGTCTTCATCGAACGCCACGAACTCGCCCGTGATCTTGCCGCTGAACACGATCCCGCCCGCGGTGACGAGGGATCCGGACCACATCGGAAATTCCACCTGCGGCATCTGCCACTTGCGTTTCGCGGAGAGCGGGTCGAACGCGGCGTAGTAGCCCCACGCTTCTTCCGGATTGCGCGCCTTCGTGGTGTTCACGACGCCCTGATAACGCTCGCCCGGTTTGTATGCCGGGATCTCCTTGTTGATCTGATAGATCGACGTCTCATGCTTGACCGGGAAATACAGGGTTTGCCGGTTCGGGTTGTACGCCATCGGGAACCAGTTCTTGCCGCCGGTCCACCGCGGCTGAACCTCGACTTTTTCGCCTGCGCGCAGCCGTTTCGCGACGTCGGTCTCGTCCGGCCTCTCGGTCTTCGGATTGATGCGCGGCGCCGCCCAGTTCACCGGCACATAGGCGTTGCCCGCGATCAGCTTGCCGTTCGTGCGGTCGAGAACGTAAAGAAAGCCGTTGCGATCGGCATGCATCAGCACCTTGCGCTTGGTGCCGTCGACAACCATGTCGGCCAGCACGTTCTCGTTGTTGCCGTCGAAGTCGTAGGTCTCGGCCGGCGTCCATTGATAGTGCCACACCAATTCGCCGGTCTTCGGGCGCAATGCGATGACCGATGCAACCCACAGATTGTCCCCCGGGCGCCACACGTTCGCCCACGGACCGCCGTTGCTCGTGCCCCAGTACGTGAGGTCGAGCTCGGGATCGTACGAGCCGGTGATCCACGTCGAGCCGCCGCCACGCAGGTACGCGTCACCCTCGGGCCAGGTCTCGTGACCTTTTTCGCCGGGACCGGCGGTCGTGTGGCGCCGCCACAGTTCCTTGCCGGTGTTGGCGTCATAACCCGCGACGAAGCCGCGGACACCGTATTCACCGCCGGTCATGCCGGTCATCACCACACCGTTGACGACGGTCGGCGCACCGGTGATCGAGTAGCCCTCTTTCCATTCGGCGACTTTGGTCTTCCAGATTTCCTTGCCGGTTTTCGCATCGAGCGCCCTCAGTTGAGCGTCCACCGAAGCGACGAAGACTTTGCCGTCGTAGACCGCAACGCCACGGTTGGAAAGACCGCAGCACACCACACGTGCCACCGCGGGCTCCCACTCGATCGGCGTCGTCCACAGCGCGCGGCCGGTTTTCACGTCGATGGCAACGGTGCGTTTCACGTTCGCGACGTACATGACGCCGTTGTAGACCATCGGCTGCGCCTGTTCGCCGACGTCGTTGTTCATCGACATGCTCCAGACGGGCACCAGGCGACCGACCGTCTGCTTGTTGATGTCCTTCAGCGAGCTGTAGCGCTGCTGGTGGTAGCCCATCCCGTAGGTGAGCACGTTGTCGGTATTGCTGCCGTTGCCATCACGCAGGAGCTCCTCCTGAGTCTGCGCGAATGTCGACGTGCTGAAGGCGGCAGCAAGTGCCGCTGCGATAACGAACCTCTTCATGAGCCCTCCCCGCGAAGGTCTGATCGGCGCTGAGTGCGCGGCGCTGCGTGGTTGTTCTATGCGGCAGACGCAGCAGGCGCGCTGCGATCTAGCTTAGCACCTGTACGGGCGGTTGGGATGGCAGCGTGTCGACACGCGGTCCCTCTGTTGCGTGAGGCGGCGAGGCCCGAGTCGAAGGCGAGCGCCGCCCGCAACGAAGGAAAGGAGGTTACGGAGGGAAACCATCGGTGTCCCTCTGTTCCGTAGGGCGGCGAGGCCCGAGTCGAAGGCGAGCGCCGCCCGCAACGAAGGAAAGGAGGTTACGGAGGGAAACCATCGGTGTCCCTCTGTTCCGTAAGGCGGCGAGGCCCGAGTCGAAGGCGAGCGCCGCCTCCACGCTAATCCGCTTTTGCCCCGGAGTCCTTCACCGCTTTGCCGAACCGTATGATCTCGGTGTGGATGAGGCGCCCGAACTCCGCGGCGGTGCCGCCCATCGGATCGACTCCCATCTCCTGCAGGCGCTGGCTCATCTGCGGTTCGCGGATGATGCGCGTCACTTCGCTCGCGAGCTTGTCGACGATGTCCTTGCGTGTCTTTGCCGGCGCGACGATGCCGGTCCAGTTGCCCATTACGAAGTCCGGATAGCCCTGTTCGATGAAGGTCGGTACGTCCGGGATGAACGGGTGGCGCTTCTCGGTGAGCGCCCCGATCACGCGCAGCCTGCCGCCTTTGGTGTGAGGCAGGAGCTCCGGGATCGCGTTCATCATCATGTGCGCCTCGCCCGATTGAAGCGCCGGTATGGCGGGCCCGACCCCTTTGAACGGAACGTGCGTCACGTCGATCTTCGCAGCGACCTTGAACATCTCCATGCCGAGATGGCTGATCACGCCAACACCGCCGGACGCGTAGGTGAGTGTTCTTTTCTTCGCTTCGGCCACGAGCTCCTGGAGGTTCTTCACCGGCAGGCCCGCCGTAACGACCATGATGAGCGGCGAATTGCCGAGCACGACCACCGGCGTGAGATCGCGCTCGAGGTTGTAGTCGAGCTTCGTGTAAAGGGTCTGGGAGATCGTGTGCGCCGTGCTGATGTTCATGAACGTGTATCCGTCCGGCGCGGTGTGGGCGAGGATGCCCGCGGCGAGGTTGCCGCCGGCGCCCGGGCGATTGTCGACGATGACCGGCTGACCCCATGACTGATTGAGCTTTTCGGCGACCAGACGCGCCATGATGTCGTTGATGCCGCCGGGTGCGAACGCCACGAGGTAGCGCATGGGGTGCGTCGGATAATCCGACCCCGCGGCTGCGGCCACGGACGGGCGCGCAATCAGGCACAGCGCTGCGCACAGCAGTCCTCGAAGCATGCCGACCGGCATCGTTCGTCTCCTTCAATTCGCGTCGCCCGGCAGTGTATCTCGCGAGCACGTTCGACGCTCGACACGCCGGCGCGTGCGCGTTGCAGTGGCGGCCGAAAATCCGGCTCGGCGGGACCACCCGTGCAGCGGATTGACGTCGGAGGCCGCTCGCGTGATCATGCGTGAGCTGGCAATTACTGCCATTCGCGATCCTGTTCTGCTCGCCAACATGTCACGTTTTCGTTCGCATCAGTGCTCGTCCGATCCGGCCGCCATCGCGTCCGGGTGCCTTCGCCTCGTGTGGGCTCTGCTGGGTGGCCTGCTCGTCTTGGCGCCGGCGATCGCGTCGGCCGATCTTTACAAGTGGACCGACGAGCGGGGCGCCACGGTCCTGTCGAACGTTCCGCCGCCCAACCCGCGGCGCGTCACGAACTTCGAGGTCGTGGTGAAGGAGTCCGCTGGCGCGCCTGCCCCGAGAGTGTCCTCGTCTCAGCAGCACGACGTCACTGTGACCGAAAAACTGCTGCTGGATCGGATCGACAGCCTCGAGCGTCAGATTCAGGCGCAGCAATCCGCGCGCGAAACGTCCATCGTTGCCGCGTCCCCACCAAACCCCTACTACGCGGCGCCGATGCCTGAATACGCCGGCAACTACTATCCCGGCTATTATCCGAGCTGGGTATTTCCGTATCCGACCTCTTCCTTCTATTCGTATCCATTGCCGCCCAGCGGAGTCGTGTTCCGCGCGCGAGGCGCGTTTCCTCATGCGAGCTCCTTCACCAGCAGCGTTACGCTCAGCCGGCCAGCCGTTGTAATAAGGACGCGTTGACGGCTGCGTCGGCTGCCGTTCGCGTCGTCGCGCGCGACGGCCGTGCTCCACAATGAGCGAAAGCATGCTGTGTCCCAGATGCGCGCGGGAGAACCGCCCGGGCGCCACCTTCTGCGATGCATGCGGCGCCATGCTCTCGGAAGCGGGTGCCGGCCTGCCTGCGTCAGCGAGCGCCCCTCGATCCAATGCAGCGGCCAGGGTGTTCGTCGGCCGCCAACAGGACCTCGCCGTGTTGCGCACGAGCCTCGACCAGGCGCTTGCGAGTCATGGTTCGATCGTCGCGCTCGTCGGCGAGCCCGGCATAGGCAAGACGCGCACGGCACAGGTGCTCGCCAGCGAGGCGGCGGCCCGCGCCGTCCGGGTCTTGTGGGGACGCTGTCACGAGCAACCGGGCTCGCCGCCCTATTGGCCCTGGGTGCAGGTGCTGCGCGAGTACGTTGCGGTCACGGACTCGGCACGCCTGCGCACGACATTCGGACCGGCCGCAAGCGAGCTCGCCGAGATCGTCCCGCAGCTTACTGAACGTCTTCCATTCATTCCGGTCACCCCTGCGCCCGCGGATGCTGCTCAGGCGCGCTTCCGGTTGTTCGAAGCCGTGCTTGCAAGCTGGAAGCGTGTTGCGGCGGCGGAGCCGCTGCTGCTCGTTTTCGACAACGTGCACTGGGCGGACAGCGCTTCTCTGCGCCTGCTCGAGTTTCTCGCGCCCGAAATCGCGGCTTCTCGTCTGCTGGTCGTCGTCACGTATCGCGACATCGAGCTTTCTCGCCGGCATCCGCTGTCCGGAACGCTGGCGGAGCTTGCGAAACAGCCGAACTTCGTGCGCATCCGGCTGCGCGGATTGACCGAAGACGAAACTGCGCAGTTCGTGACCGCATCCACCGGGCAGGCGCCGCCGGCGGATCTTCTGCAGAGCCTGCACAGCCACAGCGAAGGCAATCCGCTGTTCGTCGGCGAGATGACGCGCTATTTCCTCGAAGAAGGCTTGTTCGACCCGCAGGCCGGTTCCGTCGTGTCCGGCCCGGCCACGCGCCGTGCGTACGCGATTCCGGATGGCATCAAGGAAGCGATCGGGGCGCGCCTGAATCGGCTGTCCGACGCCTGCAACGATGTGCTCGCGCATGCTGCGGTTATCGGACGCGTGTTTCGGTTCGACCTGCTGGCTCGCGTGGCGGGCGTGGATGAACGGAAACTGGCGGGCCTGCTGGAACCCGCGCTCGCGGCGTCCGTCATCGAAGAAATGGCCGAGCTCGGACGGTATCAGTTCAGTCACGCGCTCATACGTGAGACGCTGTACGACGAGCTGCCGGCTACACGGCGCGCACAGCTTCATCTGCATACGGCCGAGGTGATCGAAGCAACTTCGAGACGCGGTGCGATGCGCGATCTCGCGGCGCTCGCCTATCACTACTGTGCGGCGCTGCCGGGAGGCGATCGTGCGAAAGCGGTCGCATACGCACGCGCAGCCGCCGAGCACGCCGGCCTCCTGTTCGCGTATGAAGAGGCGGCTCGTTACTACCGTATGGCGATCGAAGCGCTCGAGGCGGCGTCGGGATTCGATCAGCGCGATCGCTTGCGCCTGCTGATCGGAGAAGGCGAGGCGCTCACCAAGGCCGGTGCATGGCGCGAGGCCGCCGGCATTCTCGGACAAGCTGCGCAGAGCGCGAAAGCGTTGGGGGTCGCGCATGAGCTTGCGCATGCGGCCAGCGCATTCGAGGAAGCGACGTGGAGACCGGGGCTCCCCGGCGATGCGGCGGCACGTCTGCTGCGCGACGCGCTCGCGGCGCTTGGCGAGGAGGAGAGCATCGTCAGGGTCGAGGTTCTGAGCTCGCTCACGCGCGCGCTCATCTTCAGCGGCGAGACCGAGGAAGCACTGCGCGTGCACACCGCCGCGATCGCGATGGCGCGAGGGCTCGGTGACGCCGCCACGCTTGCCGGCGCATTGCGCGCGGGTCTCGGCGCACGCTGGCTGCCGGACCGCCTGGCCGAGCGCATCAGGTTCGCGAACGAGGCGGTGGAGCTCGCGCGGCATGCGGGTGACCGCGAGCGCGTTCTGGAAGCCGTGAGCTGGCAACTGTTCGATCTGATGGAGCTCGGACAGGTGCAGAAGCTCAAAGCGCTGCTCGCGGATTACACGCGTGAAGCGGACGAGCTCAGACAACCGTTCTATCAATACATCGGACTGTCGTCGCGTTCGATGCTCGCGCTGTTCGAAGGACGCTTCGAAGAAGCCGAGCAGTGGGCCGATCGGGCGCTGGCCTTCGGCGCGCGCATGCCGTCGCTCGATGCGGCAGGCATCCACGGCATGCAGATGTTCAGCATTCGCCGCGAGCAGGGACGGCTGAAGGAGCTTGCCGCGGTCGTCGCGCACTTCGTACGCACCACGCCAGAGGCCGCCACGTGGCGACCGGGGCTTGCCGTCATCTACAGCGAGCTCGGCATGCGCGAACAGGCGCGAACGGAATTCGAGGCGGTCGCGGCCGACGATTTCGCCGGTGTGCCGCGCGATGGCCTATGGGCGAGCTGCATGACGTACCTTGCCGACGTATGCACGTTCCTCGGCGACGCCGAACGCGCGGCCCGCCTCTATGCGTTTCTCGCGCCTTTCGACGGACGCAACATCGTCGCGGGACCGGACATCGCATGTTCCGGCGCGGTCGCGCGTCATCTCGGCATGCTTGCGGCGACCATGCAGCGCTGGCCGGACGCGATGCGGCATTTCGAGGATGCGCTCGACATGAACGAGCGTCAGGGCGCGCAGCCATGGCTCGCGCACACACGACAAAGCTTCGCCACGATGCTGCTCGCGCGTGGCTTGTCCGAGGATCGCGCGCGTGCGCTCGAACTGCTCGATGCCGCGTTGGACACCGCGCGCGCAATCGGCATGCATGCGCTCGCGGAACGCGCCGCCACGCTGCGCGAAAGCGCCGGCACGCAGCCGCCGCGCGAACGTTACCCCGCAGGCTTGAGTCGTCGCGAGGTCGAGGTGCTGCAACTCATCGCGGGCGGAAAGGGAAACCGCGAGATTGCGGAGCGGCTGTTCGTCAGTCCGAATACGGTCGCGAACCATGTGCGTAGCATTCTCACGAAGACGAATGCCGCGAACCGCACCGAAGCGGCGGCGTTCGCGCTGCGCAATGCACTCGTGAAGGAATAGGAGCAGTCGCGGGTCGAAGCGCGAGCGCGACGGTCCATCCTTCGCAACAGCCTCTGCTGGCTTCCTCGGGACGAGCGGCCGTCGGTGTCCGGGTGCTAAACGAAGGCGCCGGGATTGATCTCGGAGACCTCGATCACTACGTCAGCGGGGATGTTCGCCCGCCGCGCTGCCTCTCGCATGGCCTCCGCGCTCGGGCCTTCGTAGAGGCAGTACGTCTTCTTCTTGTCCGCGCTCAGGAACGAGAAGAGCCAGTTCACGCCAACGTCCCGATTGATCAGCTTGATGGCATCGGCGGACTCCTTCGAGACCTCGAGCTTTTCGGCGAAGTTGCGTTCGATCAGAAACAGAGCCATCGCGATCTCCGGAACCGGCTTTACTTTGCGGGTTGTACCTCACTCGTGGCGCTGCGGGAATAGTTATTTTTGACTATCCCGAGGACGGGGCGTGCGGACAAAAATGATCAGTCCTGTCGATGTCCGGCCCATCGACGCGCTCTACATTTCGATCCGCCCATTTCACAGGAGGCAAGATGAATCCAACGACCATCCAGTCATTTTCGAGCGCGTTGCGCGGCAACCTCATTCAGCCGGGAGACGCCGAATACGATTCGACACGTAAGGTCTATAACGCAATGATCGATCGCCGGCCGCGGATGATCGCCCGCTGTGCGGACGTTGCGGACGTGATCGCCGCGGTCAATTTCGCACGCGAGCAGAAACTGCTGCTGGCTGTGCGCGGCGGCGGGCACAACGGCGGTGGGCTGGGTGTATGCGACGACGGTCTCGTGATCGACCTCTCGGCCATGCGCAGCGTGAGAGTAGACCCCTCCGCGAGGACCGCACGTGTTTTCGGTGGCGCGACATGGGCTGACGTCGATCATGCGACGCACGCGTTCGGGCTCGCCTGCCCGAGCGGCATCATCTCGACTACCGGCGTCGGCGGGCTCACGCTCGGTGGCGGCATCGGCCATCTTACGCGCCGCTTCGGACTTGCGATCGACAACCTGCTCGAGGTCGACATGGTTCTCGCCGACGGTTCGTTCGTTCGCGCGAGTGAAAAGGAAAATCCCGACCTCTTCTGGGGCATACGCGGTGGCGGCGGCAACTTCGGTGTCGTCGCGTCGTTTCTGTTCCGCCTGCATCCGGTGAAGAACGTGATCGGCGGCCCGACTCTGTGGCATCTCGAACAGGCGCCCGAGGTGATGCGTTGGTATCGCGATTTCATTCGCAAGGCGCCCCCGGAACTGAATGGCTGGTTCGCCTTCATCACGGTGCCGCCGGTCGCGCCGTTTCCGGAAGCGCTGCACCTGAAGAAAGTGTGCGCGGTGGTGTGGAACTACAGCGGACCCGAGAGCAAAGCAGAGGATGTGTTCGCACCGATCCGCGCCTTCGGCCCGCCGGCACTGTACGGCATTCATTCGATGCCTTATCCGGCACTGCAGAGCGCATTCGATCCGCTCTATCCGCCGGGCCATCAATGGTATTGGCGCGCGGATTTCTTCAAGGAGCTGAGCGATGCGGCAATTGCGGTGCATACGGAGTACGCTGCGCAAATGCCCACGCCGCAATCGACGATGCACATGTATCCGGTCGACGGACAGGCACATGCTGTCGCTAACGATGCGACCGCGTTCAGCTATCGCGACGCGAACTGGTCTGCCGTGATCGTCGGTGTCGATCCGGATCCGGCGAAGCGCGAAGTCATCACGTCATGGACGAAGCGCTACTGGGAAGCACTGCACCCGCATTCGTCGGGCGGCGCGTACGTGAACTTCATGATGGATGAGGGACAGGAGCGGGTGGAGGCGACCTATCGCGGCAACTACGGGCGGCTCGCCCGGCTGAAGCAGAAGTACGATCCCGGCAATCTCTTCCGCGTGAATCAGAACGTGCGCCCGGCAGCGGGGGCGGCGCTCGCCTGAAGGCTCGGGCCTCGCCGCCCTACGGAACAGAGGGCAACCCATGGTTTCCCTCCGTAACCTCCCGTCCTTCCGGGGGCGGTGCTCGCCTGAAGGCTCAGGCCTCGCCGCCCCTCCGCGCGCATTGAGACGGGTAGGACCCCCCAGTCCCTTTGGCTGCGGGCGCGTGCGCGAGCACGCTGCCGCATCCGGAGAGGCGCTCATCCAGGCGACTGAATACGACTCCTGGCCGAGATGCAGATCGGCCGCGAAGAGCTAAGGTAGGACCCTCAGGCGAGTCTCGGTAAGGATGCGGCACGCGCGACCAACGGAGCAGCGTTCGGGGGACAGGGGATGAAAACGAAGTATGCGGACTGCACTTACGGCGCGTTCATCAGCTATGCGCATGCGGATGATCGTTCCAACTTCAGTTGGATCTCTCATTTCAGAAAGGAGCTGCAGTCCAAGCTGTCGGGCGACCTCGCCCGGACCCCGGGAGGCGCCAAACCATTTCACCTGAGTCAGGACAATGGTCCGATAAGAGGCGATCTGGGCGACGAGTTACGCAGCCGCGTCGAAGAATCGTTCGCGCTCATCGTGATCGCGGGCCACAACTACCTCGATTCCGAGTGGTGTCTGAAGGAGCTGCAGTACTTCAACGCCCGCTTCGGTGGAGAAGGCCTGAAGCAGCGGCTCTACATCCTGGCATTACGGGACGATGTCGTGAGCCGGGTAAAGAACCGTTCTGAATGGCAGGCACTCGGCCTCTCGGACGCGGTTTTTCTGCGCTGCTTCGACGAGAGCAGTAACGAAGCGGTACAGACGTACATGGACACCGGCGTGCTCGCGCTGGAGTTCAGGCGACTGATCTCGAAGATCGCCGACGATCTTGTGGCAAGCATTCGCGAGAGCATCAACGAGAAGGTCGCTCCCAACGTGAAGAGTACCGAGCTCGTCTGCGATCAGCTGGCGCCCGAGGTACAAGCCGAGGGCATGAAGGAACAGCGCGTTACGGGGGAGCCAGCACGGACGGCGGGCGCGGCTGACATCCGTAACTCGGTGCGTATCTATATCGAGAGCAATCCGATCGAGGTCAATGAATGGAAACCGCTTGGCCGACGCATCGCGGAGGTCTGGAAGGACGTGAACAGCGAGCTGCGGAGGAATCCACCGCTTCCGATGCGCGTGCGCGGCCTGGAAGTCGATGGCATCGACCGGCGCGCTCAGCGCCTCGATGACGCCGACGGCGTGGTTCTCCTCTGGGGCAGGAAGGACTCACATGCGCTGCGCGAAAGCATAGACAAGATGGAGGATCTCCTGCCCGAAGACGAGGCGATCGCGCCGGGAATCGTGGCATGCCTGCGCCCGCCGCAGAGTGCCGGCCAGCCGGCTGAAGCCCTCGGCTGGAGCGTGGTCGGCTTCGAGAATCGAGACTCGGCGATGAAGGAGGAACCGGGCGAAGCGATCAAATTGAGAAGCTTTCTGAAAGACATCCTCGAGAAGCGCAGCGCCGCGTAGTGGGAAGGGAGGCGTCATGGATACCACTTCCGGAACATCCCTCGAGGTCCGCTCCCCGTTCCCCGGGCTGCGACCGTTCCTAGATACCGAATCGTCCATCTTTTTCGGCCGTGAATCGCAGGTTCAGCAGGTGATCGAACACCTGCGTGCGACACGCTTCATCGCTTTGCTGGGCGGGTCGGGTTCGGGAAAATCCTCTCTCATACGCGCGGGCGTGCTTCCGACGTTGCGCGGCTACGGCATACGCGAAGCCGGCGACTTCTGGGTGCCCGTTCTCTGCACCCCCGGCACGAACCTCGCCGGGGCCGATCTGCCGCCGGGTCAGCGGCAGACGCCGATCGACCGGCTCGCACGCAAGTTCGTCCATCTGCTGCGTGCAACATCGGAAGAGGAACGCTCACGGTGGCAGGCGGAAGCGGTGGAGGTGCTGAACAAGTGCGATGGCTTCGGCGGTCTCGTCAACACGTTCTCGGAGCGGCTGGCGTTGCCGCCGGGCCCCGACGCGGAACAGGCCAACTTCGTGTTGGTGCTCGATCAGTTCGAAGAGCTGTTTCACTGGAGCAACAAGGATGTACCGGAGTGCGGAACGCTCGTGCAGCGGGTGCTCGACCACTTCTATTCACCGCATCCGCGTGTCTACGTGGTCATCACGATGCGGAGCGAGCACCTGAACGATTGCGCCGCGTTTCTGCGTTTGCCGGATGCGATAAACAAGGCTTCGTATCTCGTGCGAAGGCTCGACCCTGCCGAAATCGACGAAACGATCGAGAGACCGCCTTCGCGCTACTTGCGCATGCTCGCACGTGCGAGCGGCGGTAAGCACAAGGTTCCGGCGCGCTTCCGATTCGAGCAGTCGGTTCTCTCGCGGATACAGCACGACGTGGAGGCGATTCATGCGGATCCGGACCATCTCGCGCTGCTGCAGCACCTGCTGGCCCGGCTCTGGGACGCGGCGTGCTTCCGCGTTCTCGAGGATGGCGCAGACGTGCCCGGTGGTGCGACATGGAACGACCTCGAGCGCGCGGTGAGCGCCAGGACGGACGGCAATGCCCTGCCCGTACCCGACGAGGCGAACGTGCTGCGGCTGTGTCTGGAGAACTGGGCACAATCGATTTTCGATCGCTTCGGGCCTGACGACAGGGAGCGGTTCGACACATTGCTGCGACGGCTCGCGTTCAAGGACCCGAACACGGGGATGTATACGCAACAGCGCCTCATACTCGATGAGGCCCGGGCGCTGATCGACGGTGCCGACCCTCGATTACTACTGGCCGGGTTCCTGCCGCCCTGCGATTACCTTCTATGGGATGACGAGAATCCCGATCAGGTCACGATCAAGGTCTTCCACGAAACGTTCATTCGCGGATGGCGCCATTTTCAGCTGCTGATCGACCGCGAGGCCGAGCTTTTCGAGGAGTTCCTCGCGCTGCTCAGGCCGGCGCAGACCTGGCTCGAAAGCAACGCAGCGGGACGCCGTCCGCTTCTCGACGGGGAGCACCTCGCGCGCGTGCGCGAATCGAGATTGAAGGACGTTCTTCACGACGCTCACGGCGCACAAAGATTGTTTCAGCTCCTTCGGCTGAAACGAAATTGCGAGTGTCTGCAAGTGAACGCCGGCGAGCTGACCCGCTTCATCGATGCATCGATCGCTGCCGACGAAGCGCGCATCGAACGCGAGCGGGCCGAGGCACGGCGAACGAAAGAGCTCGAAAGACGACAGCGCGAACAGGAGCGCACGATCGCGGAAAGCGAGGCGAAGCGCCATCGTCTGCTCGCTTATCTAGCCGGGGCATTTGGCGTCGTGGCCGTCGTTACTGCGGGCGTCATGTTCCACGCCGAACGGAAGGCGAGTGCGCTCAGGGCGGCCGCGCAGGACAACGAGAAAATCGCAAAGTTGGCCGCCCACCAGGCGAAACTGAGTGCTGAGGACGCGCGCATCAAGGCGAAAGAGGCGGAGGAGATGGCCAAGGTCGCAAAACGAAACGAAGAGACGGCCGTCGAAGCAAGGAGGCATGAAGAGGAAGCGAAGAAAGACCTGGAACACGTGCTCAAGCGAGCGTTGTCGGCGCAAGCCGAAGCGCGCAATCAGGCCGAAGAAGCGACGCGCCAACGCAATCGGGCTTCTTCTTTGCGACTGATCATGTCGGCCGACAAAACTGCCCGCAGCAACCCCGAGGTCGCGCTACTGCTGGGCCTCGAAGCGCTGTCGTTTGCGAAGTCAACAGAGGCGATGGACGTCATGCGCGACCTGGTCGAATCCGGTCGCGTGCAACTCGTTCCCAAGCTCGCGATCGGACACACGAATGCGATACGCCATGTGGCATTCGACCCTGCGAAGAAGAGACTGGCGACCGCCAGCGACGACAACACGATAAAAATCTGGGATGCGGAAACCGGAAAGCCCCTCTTCAACTTGCGGGGCCATCAGGGGGCCGTCATCAGCATTGCGTTCAGTCGCGACGGCCGGTACATCGCCAGTGGAAGTTTCGATGACGCCGCCATCGTGTGGGATGCGGCCAAAGGCACGCTGTTGCGCAGGTTTGCCGGCCATCGCGACACTGTCACCAGCGTTGCATTCACGCCCGACGGTAAGTCGCTCGCGACCGGCAGCGAAGACAAGACCGCCAAGTTGTGGGATGTGGAAACGGGAAATGAGATACGCAGTTTCCGCGGGCACAGCGATCACGTGCGCAGCGTCGCAATCAGTCCGGATGGCAAGCGTCTGGCGACGGCGAGCGACGATGGGGCGGCAAAGCTGTGGGATCTGGCCGGGCGGGAGCAACTGATCCTCAGCGGGCACCGTGGCTATATCAGAGCGGTTGCCTTCAGTCCCGACGGCAGAAGAGTGGCGACGGCCGGCGACGACAGGCTTGTCAGAATCTGGGACGCGACTACAGGCAAGGAGCTCTCGACACTCGAAGGGCACACTGCCTCCGTCCGCAGCGTTGCGTTCGATCCGACGGGCCGTTACATCGCCACGGGCAGCGCCGACCGATCAGCGAAGATATGGGACGTTGCATCCGCCAAAATCATGAGGAGTCTGGATATCCACCAGGACATCGTCAATGCTGTTGCCTTCAGCGCTGACGGCGCGCTGCTCGCCACCGGCAGTGGAGACCGCAGCGCAAGACTGTGGGATACCGGAACAGGCGAAATGGTGGTTGCAATCGCTGGAGCACCGAGTTTTTCCGAAGTAAGCGCTTCCCGTTTCAGCCCTGATGCGCTGCGTATTGCGAGCGCGAGTGAATCGTTGGTCGTCATCTGGGATGCGTTGAAGGGCAACGAGCTTGCCAGGTTGAGTGGCCATACCGAAAAAGTCTCCGTGCTCGCGTTCGACCCTGGCGGCAATCTGCTCGCTACCGCATCAGGCAAATCAGCAAAACTCTGGTCGGCGAACAAACCCGACGCCACGGCGCGCGATTTGCCGGACTTCGAGTATCCGGTCACCGCGGTGAGCTTCACGCCGGACAGCAAGGCCGTGGCGGTAGGCATGGAAAACGGAGTGGTGGTATTGCTGGATACCGCTTCAGGCCGCGAGCTCATGCGATTGAACGGGCATGAAGCGAAGGTACTCGCAATCGCTTTCAGCCCGGAGGGTCGGCGCATTGCGACCGGCAGCGGCGATCGCACCGCAAGAGTCTGGGATGCCACCACTGGAAATTCGATTCGTACGTTCGAGGGGCACGCCGGCGCCGTGGCTGCAGTCGCATTCAGTGCCGAGGGAGGCCGTGTCGCCACCGGCAGCGAAGATCGATCGGCGAAGTTGTGGGATGTGGAGAGCGGCAAAGTCTTGTTCACGATGTCCGGCCACACGGCGGCAGTACGGAACATTGCTTTCCTGACGGTCGGGCACAATGCGTTCGTCGCTACTGCGAGTGACGATCGCACCGCGCGCCTCTGGGACGTGAAGACCGGCAAGGAAGAGCGGACATTGCGAGGTCATGCCAGTCGGGTGCAGGACATCGCGGTTCATCCCCAGCACAAAGGCATCCTCACGACGGGGGCGGACAGAACGGTGCGCACCCATCCAAGCACGGATGACGATCTGATCGGACTCGCGCGTTTGCAGGTGACCAGGGCGCTCACGGGCGACGAATGCGAAAAGTATGCGATCGTCAGCGCCGGTTGTGAAGTGAGCAAGCTTGCCGCCGAAGGACGCAAACGGTGGAACGAGCGCAATTTCAAGGAAGCGGTGGCGATTTACGAAAAGGTGCACGCGCGAGATGCAAAGCACGTCTCGGCCGACACGTGGAACGAGCTGTGTTGGGAGGCAAGTAAATCCGGCGCCGCCGTTGCCGTTGTGGATCGTGCCTGCGAGCGTGCAGTGAAGCTCTCGAATGGCTCGCCCATGTTCGTCGACAGCCGCGGCCTCGCCCGCGCTTTGGCGGGTCGTCGCCAGGATGCGGTGCTTGACTTCGAACGCTACGTGAACTGGGCCGATGCGGACCCCAAAGAAAGAGAACGGCGCATCTACTGGATTGCCGAACTGAAGGCCGGGCGCAACCCGTTTACGCCCGATGTGCTGGCGGTGCTCTAGCGCGAGCGGCTGACGGCCTTTTGGTCGCTGCGGGTGGACTTCGATCATCCTGCTGCGGCGGGAGCGCCGGGTATCGAAGCTTTGAGCTGCTGCCACGCAGGGTGTTTGTCGATCAGTGCGAGCGCCTGCGGCAACAGCGTTTTACCCGGTTCGGTGTGTTGCCACGTGGATGCGCCCGACGGATGCGGCAGCGGCGCCACGTCGAAAGATACGCCATAACGCCGGACGCGGTGGAGGCGTCCGACGACCGCATCGAGCTTGTCCATCACCATGAACTGCTGGATCGCGAGCTTGCCTGCAGCGATCACGAGCTGCGGACGGTTGATCCCGATCTCGGCGGCAAGCCAGCTCGAACAGTTCTCGATCTCGTCGGGAGCGGGCACCCGATCTCCGCCGTTCGGGCGCTTCCCCGGAAAACAGCGGCAGACCGCAGCCATATAGACGGCGCCCCGAAACCGAAGCTCGTCGACGCCGATCGTCGAGAACCACCTGAAGAGCATTCTTCCCGCCGTCCAGGCGAAGGGCTTGCCAATATCGGGCTCTCTCGGCCCGGGAGCCTGGCCGACCAGCAGCACGCGCGAAACAACCGGATTCCCGACGACGGGCGTGCTCTGCATGCGCGGGCAGCGTCTGCAGCGAGCGAGGAGGTCCTGGTGGGCGAGCAGGGCTTGTTGGCGGCGGTTTGGCATTGAAGCGCACAATCTCGTCTGATCCGTTCGACACGATCAACTCGGTGGGACGAGATCGATGTTCCGGTCGCCAGAGCACGGCGTACGCACCAGACGGTGCCTTGCGCACCTCCATGGTGCCCACAAGTGGCGCGTGACTAGGCAACGCTTGGATTGTAAAGTCGTTTCACGCGTGGCATACGCTTTGCTCGATGCGCTGCAAAGCCGCGAAGCGCGCCACAACAGAGCAGAAGACGATGTACGACGAGATGTACGACGCGGAAACCCGGGCGCGCGACCACTACAAGGCGCTTGGCGAATGGCTTGCATCGATGCCGCCCGCTGCCATTGAGGAAAAGCGTCGCGAGGCGGATCTGCTGTTCCATCGCGTCGGTATCACGTTCGCTGTCTACGGCGATGAACAGGGCGCCGAGCGGTTGATTCCGTTCGACACCGTCCCGCGGATCATTCCGCCCGCCGAGTGGGCATTCCTCGAGCGTGGACTGAAGCAGCGTGCGACGGCGCTCAACCGCTTTCTGCACGACATCTATCATGGCCAGGATATTCTCCGGGCCGGCGTGGTACCAGCCGAGCACGTGCTGACCCACGAGGCCTACCAGGTGGCGATGGTCGACGTGGACGTGCCGAACCAGGTTTACTGTCACATCGCCGGCATCGACATCGTGCGCAACGACGACGGCGAGTACTACGTACTCGAAGACAATCTGCGCACCCCGTCCGGCGTGTCGTATATGCTGGAAGACCGCCGCATGATGATGCGCCTCTTCCCCGAGCTCTTCCAAAGCTACAACGTGCGGCCGGTCGAGCACTATCCGCAATTGCTGCTCGAGACACTGCGCGCGTGCGCGCCGCGAGGGGTCCGCGAGCCGGTGGTGGTCGTGCTTACGCCGGGACAGTACAACAGCGCCTACTTCGAACACGCTTTCCTCGCGCAGCAGATGGGTGTCGAGCTCGTCGAAGCGGTGGATCTTTTCGTCCGCCAGGCGCACATCTATATGCACACGACAAGCGGACACCAGCGGGTGGACGTCATCTACCGTCGCATCGACGATCCGTTCCTCGACCCGCTTGCATTCAAACCGGATTCAGTGCTGGGCGTGCCGGGTCTGCTCGCCGCGTATCGAGCGGGCAACGTGACCATCGCAAATGCAATCGGCACCGGCGTGGCGGACGACAAGGCTACTTATCCGTACGTGCCGGAGATGATCCGCTTCTACCTCGGAGAAGAACCGCTGCTGCGCAACGTGGCCACGTGGCAGTTGCGCCAGCCCGACGATCTGCGCTACGTGCTCGAGCATCTGCCGGAGCTCGTCGTGAAGGAAGTGCAGGGCTCGGGCGGCTACGGCATGCTCATCGGTCCGGCCGCGAGCAAGGCGGAACTCGATGCATTTCGCGACCGCATACGGGCGAATCCTTCCAATTACATCGCGCAGCCCACGCTATCGCTTTCCACGTGCCCGACGTTCGTCCGCAGTGGCATCGCGCCGCGGCACATCGACCTGAGACCGTTCGTACTGAGCGGACGTGAAGTGAAAATGGTTCCCGGCGGCCTCACGCGTGTCGCGCTGAACGAAGGTTCGCTCGTCGTGAATTCGTCCCAGGGCGGCGGCACCAAGGACACGTGGGTGCTTGCATGACGGCGTGTGCGGCTGATGCTTTCGCGCGTCGGTGACCGTATCTACTGGATGTCGCGTTTCATGGAGCGCGCGGAAAACCTCGCGCGGATAGTGGGCGTCACGTCCAATGTCGTTCTGTGCAGCACGCCCGAGACTCAGGCGCAGAACCTGCTGGCGCCTCTGACGATAACCGGATCGACGCAGGCCTACTTCGAGCAGCACGACGCGGTCACGCTGTCGGAGCTCATCGATTTCATGGCGCTCGATACCGAGAATCCTTCGAGCATCTACACATGCATCAAGCTCGCGCGCGACAACGCACATGCCGTGCGCTGGCAGATCACGTCGGAGATGTGGGAGACGATCAACGCGACGTGGATCGACATGAGCACGTTCGATCGCGCCCGGGTCACCGGGCCCGACTCGACGCGCTTCTTCGATTGGGTCAAGGAGCGCTCGCACCTGTTCCGCGGCGTCACGTATGGAACCATCATGCGCGGGGAGGCGTTCAACTTCTCGCGCCTGGGCACGTTCATCGAGCGCGCGGATGACACCGCGCGTATCCTCGACGTCAAATACCACATTCTGCTGCCCCGCATCGAGGACGTGGGCGGTGCCCGCGACTACTATCAGTGGGCTGCGCTGCTCCGGTCCGTCTCGAGCTTCGAAACATACCGCACCATATACAGAGACCAGATCTATCCGATCAATGTGGCCGAGCTCCTGATACTCGATCGTCGCATGCCACGCTCGCTCGCCGCCTGTCTGGAAGAAATCGACCATGCGCTTTCGCTGCTCGACGGGCAGAATGATCACGCCGTGAAGCGGCTCTCCGCCGAATTGCAGGCGCGGCTGGTGCATGGCGATATCGAAGAGATATTCAATGCCGGACTGCACGAGTATCTGACCGAGTTCCTGAGGGACATCGGAGAGCTGGGGTATCGCATTCAGCGTGCGTACCTCGGCGCGCTATGAAGATTGCGATCGATCATGTGACGCACTACGCATACGAGCGGCCGGTGCGCTACAGCACGCAGTATCTGCGTCTGGTGCCGCCGTCGAACGTACGCCAGCGCGTGCTGGAATGGCGCCTCGACACGCCGGCGACGCCGCTCGAGTTGCGCGACGGGTACGGCAATATCCTGCATGTGCTCACGATCGAAAAACCGGTGAGCGAGATCGTGATCCGCTCGGCCGGTGTGGTCGAAACCAGCGCGAACATCGACGAACCCTCCGACGAGCGCAAGCTTTCACCGCTGGTTTTCCTGCGGCCGGGACCGCTGACGCGAGTCGAAGGGCCGCTGATCGAATTCGCGGAGCAGTATCGGCGGCGGGCTGCGACGCTCTCGGGCTTACGTGGCCTGGCTGCTGCGGTCCTGACGAAGATTCCGTTTCAGGCCGGCGTCACGGCCGTGCACTCGACCGCACGCGAGGCGTTCGAGGCGGGCAACGGCGTTTGCCAGGATCACGCACACGTGTTCGTCGCCTGTTGCCGCTATCTCGGCGTGCCGGCGCGGTACGTGAGCGGCTATGTCTACACGCCCAATGGCCCGGACGGACCCGTCGCGAGTCACGCGTGGGCGGAAGCATGGGTGGTGGACCGCTGGCGAAGCTTCGACATCACGAACGGCCGGCCGGCGGGCGAGCAACACATCCGCATCGCGATTGGCGCCGACTACCTCGAAGCATCTCCGGTTCGCGGCATCCGCCTCGGTGGCGGTGAAGAACAGATGGTCGCAAGCGCGATTGTCGAAGCGCAGCAGTAGGTTGCTCGTCACGGGCCACTTTTCACGGTCAGCGGTCGGTCACCGCCGGCTGATCGACGTGCGTCTCCGCGACCGACCCATCTCTTGACACATCGACGGTGCGTTCGCGTAACATGCAACGCACTTCGAAGTTCACTGCTGATGCGATGACGTATTGTGTAGCCGCCCTCGTCGAGGAGGGCATGGTATTCGCCTCGGATTCGCGCACGAGCGCCGGGCCCGACAACATCGCCGTGTACGGAAAGATGATGGTCTGGGAGGTGCCGGACGAGCGCGTGGTCGTCATACTTTCCTCCGGCAATCTCGCGACGACTCAGAGCGTGATCGCGCTGCTCAAGATGCGAGCGCGCAACGAAGATGGCAAGTCGCTCCCGGGGGGAATCCTTCGCATGCGGCAGATGTACGACGTGGCCGAGCTCGTGGGAAGCACGCTCTGTGAGGTCGTCAATCGCGAGAAGTCCGCGCGGGAGCGCGGCGTCGACATCGATTGCAGCTTCATCGTGGGCGGCCAGATCGATCACAAGACCCCGCGGCTCTATCGCATCTATCCCGAGGGGAATTTCATCGAGGCGACGCCGCAGACGAACTACTTCCAGATCGGTGAAACGAAATACGGCAAGCCCATCATCGATCGGGTCGTCAAGTTCAACACACCGATGAAGGATGTCGCCAAGGCGTTTCTCGTTTCGTTCGACTCGACGATGCGCTCGAACCTCACCGTCGGGCTGCCGATCGATCTGCTGCTCTACAACCGTGACTCGTGCCGCATTACGCAGAAGCGCAGGTTTCAGCACGGCGACAAGTACTTTTCCGAGATCAGCGGTATCTGGTCCGCCGGTTTGCGACGTGCATTCTCAGAGGTGCCGCCCGTGCCGTGGGAAGACGAGCCGGAGCGACAGGTCTGAGACAACCGCTGTTGGGGCGGCGCTCGCCTGAAGGCTCGGGCCTCGCCGCCTACGGAACAGAGAGAAACCGAAGGTTTCCCTCCGTAACCTCCTTTCCTTCCTTGCCTACTTTTCAAGAAGGCTGCGCAACATCCAGGCGGTTTTTTAGCTCCGGCCGCGCCCCGGCTTACGCCTTGGCGCTTAACATGCGCCGCGCGAATGTTAGCCTTCACTGAAAGACGGCGTTCGCAGGCAACGTGCTGAGTACCGTCCTTGCTTCTATTTCTCTAACAAGCTTCTGAGCATCCACGCCGTCTTTTAGCTCCGGCCGCGCCCTGGCTTACGCCCTTGCGCTTAACATGCGCCGTGCGAATGTTAGCCTCCACTGAGTAAACCGCTGTTGCTTGCCTACTTTTCAAGAAGGCTGCGCAACATCCAGGCGGTTTTCTCATGCAGCTGCATGCGCTGGGTGAGCAGATCAGCGCTGGCCTCGTCGTTCACTTTATCGACGACGGGAAAGACCGATCGCGCCGTCCTCACGACAGCTTCCTGACCTTCGACCAGCAGGCGAATCATCTCTTCCGCCTTCGGCACGCCCGACGTTTCCTTGATGGATGAGAGCTTCGCGTACTCGGCGTAAGTGCCTGGTGCGGGATAGCCAAGCGCCCGAATGCGCTCCGCGATCAGATCCACTGCGAGAGCCAGTTCGTTGTACTGCGTCTCGAACATGAGATGCAGCGTCTGGAACATCGGCCCCGTAACGTTCCAGTGGAAGTTGTGCGTTTTGAGATAGAGCGTATAGGTATCCGCAAGCAGTCGCGAGAGCCCATCGGCGATGGTTTTGCGATCCTTGTCCTTTATACCAATGTCGATCGCTGCCATGTTCGTCCTTTCGTTATCGATCTGATCCTCGAGTAGCACCCGAGAGCGTATAGAAGCCGGCAGCGCGGCGCCAATGAGTTCTTGGAAACGCACTGATAGATCGATCCTATCAGGCACGCGTCGAACAGATCACCCGCGCCAGGCGAATGCTTGATCTATCCGGAACAACGCGATGGCCCTTGTCTGCGCCGGGACGGCGCGGCTTTCAGGCCTGAGACGGCTCTGCGTTGGGCAGCATCGTCACGCCGGGCAGCTTGCAGGTGAGGATCGCCTGACGGACGGCTTCGACCGCGCGCGGGCGCGGGAAACTCCGTCGCCAGACGAGCGTTACACGGCGGCAGGGAACAGGCGCGGCGAACGGCCGCACGGAGGTGAGGCGGTTATCGACGGTGCGTCCTTCGGCCGCAGCCGCGGGCAGGACGGTGATTCCGGACCCGGATGCGACCATTTGTCTGATGGTCTCGAGCGAGCTGCCTTCGAGGCTGTGCTGCATAACATTGCCGGTTGCACGCTCGACGCCTGCGCAGGTCTGCAGCACCTGATCGCGGAAACAGTTGCCGCTGGAAAGCAGCAGGAGATTTTCGCGGCAGAGATCCGCTGCCGGAATGCGTGCTTTCTTCGCCCATGGATGGTCCACCGGAACGAGCACGCGAAACGGCTCGTCGTAGACCGCCTGGGTGACGAGGCCCGCCTCCTGGAACGGGAGCGAGAGCACTATGAGGTCGAGCTCCCCGGTCTTGAGCAGCTCCGCCAGACGATGAGTGAAGTTCTCCTGAATGATGAGCGGCATCTTCGGTGCGCGCTTGTGCAGGAGCGGAATGAGCTGCGGCATGAGGTAGGGGCCGATCGTGTAGATCGTGCCGAAGCGCAGCGGCGCGGCCAGCTCGTCCTTGCCCTGCTCTGCCATATGCTTGATCGATGCCGCTTCCTCGAGCACGCGCTGAGCCTGCTCGACGATGCGGGTTCCGACCGGGGTCGCCGTCACTTCGCTGCCACCGCGCTCGAACAGCGCCACGCCCAGCTCCTCTTCGAGCTTTTTTACAGCGACCGATAGGGTCGGCTGGCTTACGAAGCACTTTTCCGCGGCCCGGCCGAAATGCCGTTCGCGTGCAAGCGCGACGATATAGCGAAGCTCGGTGAGGGTCATCGCCTCACCCCGGCTTCCCCTCACCCCCACCCTCTCCCCGCTTCGGGGCGAGGGCGTGTTTCCCGTCACTCGTCACTGATTCTTCTCGGCGCTCCTCGTTCACGCTCTGAGCTCATAGAACGCCTGCACCGGCCAATGGTCGGAGGGTGAAGCGTCGTCGAGGAAGAACTGAGGCACGCTCGCGGCGAGCGGACGCGCTTCCTTGTTCGCCACGATCCAATCGATGCACTCGCTGATCGCGAGCTTGCCCGGCGTGACAGCGGCTGTCGGATAACACTTGAACGTCACCGGAGGCTGAATTCCGAGCGCTGCGAAACAGCTCGTGTATCCGGCTTTGTGCAGATGCTCGGTAACGTGGACCGGGTCGTTCATGTCGCCCATGAAGAAGACCGGCTCGCGCCTGCGGGTAAGCCTTTGCAGCACGGCGATGATGCGCTCGATTTCTCCAATGCGCGGCGACTGACCGGTCCTGCTCTCCTCGGGATGGCGCTGATGCGTGAGATGCGCGGTGCCGACGACGATGGAACGATCGAGCGCCTTCACCTGCAGGCGGACCCAGAAGAGCCGGCGATGACCCGCTTCGCGTATCTGCACATCCTCCGCGCCATGTTCCACTTCGCTGAACATCGACTCGCGCCAGTAGATGTTGCTCTCGAGCATCCACCCGGCAAACTTGTCCTGCACGCGCTCATGCCCGGTGAGCACCGTGTCGAGAAACTGGCGCGACTTGCGCCGCAGCTCCTGGACGCACAGGAGATCCGGATCGAAGAGCTGCATGAACGCGCGCAACGCGTTCTCGCGCTGCGCCCAGCGTTCGGTGTTCCAGATGTTGTAAGTGATGATATTGATGCGAACGTTCGTCACGTCACTGGTTGTCCTGCTTGTACTTCCGCGTCATGAGGTCCGAGACGCTCGCGCCCGCGTCGATGTCCTTCTTGCGCTTGCTGTCCCCTGAATCGATCCTGCGGGCGGCTTCCAGAACCGCACCCGCCTGCTCGCGCGGAACGAACGCAACCCCGGCCTCGTCTGCGCATACGAGATCGCCCGGGCGTACCTGCACACCGCACACTTGAACAGTCCCGTTCACTTCGACCGTCTGCATCCGGTACTTGCCCGTGATCGGCGTGAAGCCGCGGCACCACACGGGCCAGCCCATGCTGCGATACTGCTCGGGATCGCGCACGGTGCCATCGACGACCGCGCCGGCGAAGCCCTGGCGGCGCGCGATCGTGGCCGATTGCCCGCCCATGTTCGAGCACCCCATGACGCCTTCGATCACGAGCACGTCACCGGGTTCGGCGAGATTGTGCGCTTCGCTCTCGCCCTGCGTGTTGCTTTTGTCGAGCGCGGCACGGTGAATCTGCGCGGTGCGCTGAATGTTACGGATCGTCAGTGCCTGGCCGACGATGCGTGTTCCCGTGTTGACGGGCGGCAGCACGTAAGCCGGGACCACGCCCACGATGCCAAGCTCGTCCATCGCGTCGGAGAGCGTGCCCGTGAGATCGACCAGTGCCCTGAACGCATCGATCATGTCCTGCGGAAGGCGCGGCAACTCGAGCATGCGTATCGCCTCGCGCGGCATTCTGCCCAGCGTCTGCTTTTCGGCCATGGAAAGTCCTCCGGTGGAACGACGATTATAATCGTGCGTTCCTGCCACGTTTTCCTCTCACACCATGAGCACACCCAAGAGCGGCATGCGGCGCAATCTCACCGCGTATGGCGATGAAGAGTTCTCGCTCTTTCTGCGGCGCGCGTTCATCAAGGCCATGGGCTACACCGATGACGCGCTGGAGCGGCCGATCATCGGTATCACGAATACGTACAGCGGCTTCAACGCGTGCCATCGCACCGTCCCCGAGCTGATCGAAGCCGTGAAGCGCGGCGTGATGCTCGCAGGCGGTCTGCCGGTCGAGTTCCCGACGATTACGCTGCACGAGTCGTTCGCACACCCGACCAGCATGTATCTGCGCAATCTGATGGCGATCGACACCGAAGAGATGATGCGCGCGCAGCCCGTCGACGCGGTGGTGCTGATCGGCGGATGCGACAAAACCGTCCCGGCGCTGCTCATGGGTGCGGCGAGCGCGAACGTGCCGTCGATCCTGATGGTTACCGGCCCGATGCTGACCGGCAATTATCGGGGCGAACGACTCGGCGCCTGCACCGACTGCCGTCGTTTCTGGGCGCGGTATCGCGCGAACGAAATCGACGATGACGAGATCAATGAGGTCAATTCGAAGCTCTGCCCCACGGCCGGCACGTGCATGGTCATGGGCACGGCGAGCACGATGGCGTTGTGCGCCGAGGCGCTCGGCATGATGCTGCCAGGCGGTGCTGCCATTCCGGCGGTGCTCGCAGAGCGCATGCGCAATGCGGAAGCGACCGGTGCGCGTGCGGCCGCGCTCGCGAAAGAGCGTCTGACACCGGACCGGATCATGACACCCGACGCGCTGGAAAACGCACTGCGCGTGCTGCTCGCGGTCGGCGGTTCGACCAACGCGATCGTGCACCTGACGGCCATTGCGGGGCGGCTTGGCATCGGCATCGATCTCGATGCGTTCGACCGCATGGGACGCGAGACGCCGGTGTTGGTGGATCTCAAGCCGACCGGCCAGCACTACATGGAGGATTTGTACAACGCCGGCGGGCTCGCGACGATTCTGCGCGAGTTGAAACCGCTTCTGCGGGCCGATGCGCTCACGGTCACGGGGAGAACGCTCGGCGAGGAACTGGCGAGCGCGAATTCGCCGCTCGAACAGAAGGTGGTGCATACGCTGAAAGATCCTGTGTTCCGGGAGGGCGGTATCGCCGTGCTGCGGGGCAATCTGGCGCCCGACGGTGCGATCATCAAACAGTCGGCGGCGAGCGAGAAGTTGATGCAGCACACCGGCCGCGCGGTCGTATTCGAATCGCTGGAGGATCTCGCTGCGCGCATCGACGACGACGCCCTCGATGTGCGCGCGGACGATATTCTGGTGCTCAAGAACGCCGGGCCCAAAGGGGCGCCCGGTATGCCCGAGGCAGGGTACATACCGATCCCGCGCAAGTTGGCACAGGCGGGCGTGAAAGACATGGTGCGCATCTCGGATGCCCGCATGAGCGGAACCGCGTTCGGCTCGATCGTTCTGCATGTTTCTCCCGAATCGGCCGTCGGGGGCCCGCTTGCGCTGGTGCAGAATGGCGACCGCATCGTGCTCGATGTGGCACGACGCCGGCTCGAGTTGCTCGTGGATGAATCGGAGTTGGCCGCTCGGCGCGGCAAGTGGCGGCCACCCGTGATGGACAAGGAAGATGCTCGTGGTTACCGCAAGCTGTTCATGCACACTGTGCAACAGGCGCACGAGGGTTGCGACTTCGACTTTCTTGCGGCGGAGGTTACAATGCATGTACCGCGCACGGTTTGATGTGCGCGTTATCGAACCAGAGCAATGGTTGAATCGTAACTCTTCGTTGTAGATCCGTAACACTCATGGCAAGTCGTATCGAGGGCACCGGACGCCGCTACATCGTTCGCCGCTCGAAAATTCACGGACGTGGCGTTTTCGCCCTCGCGCACATTCCAAAAGGCACGCGGCTGATGGAGTACATCGGCGAGCGGATCAGCCACCGCGAGGCTGACCGTCGTTATGCCGCCGAGCACGAACATTCGCCGCACACGATGCTGTTTTCGGTCGATGACAAGACAGTGATCGACGCCACTCGCTGGGGTAATTCGGCCCGTTTCATCAATCACTCGTGCACGCCGAACTGCGAGGCGATCGAGGAAGAGGGCCGCATCTTCATCGAGACGATAAAGAAAGTCGCGCTGGGTGAGGAGCTTACATACGACTACAACCTGATACTCGAAGAGCGGCATACGCCCGCCGTCAAGCGAGCGCATGCATGCTTCTGCGGGACGCGGCGCTGTCGCGGCACGCTGCTCGGAGTGAAGCGGTAGCGTGTGTTTGCGGCGGCATGCCGCCGGAATACCATACGGCCGCGCGTCGGCGCTCCCCCGCGCAGGCACTTGCCTTGCAACCGGCTGCGATTGACTTAACCGCCGGCGGCAGTACGGCGGGTGGGCTTTTTTCTGGTACTTTAAGGGCGGGCGCGTCCACAAAACACAATGGAAGACGGGATGGCGATTGATCGCGAGCAGATAGAACGGGTGTATTCGAGCTATGCGGGCGTATATGACCGGGTCTTCGGCCGCGTTTTTCAGGCCTCTCGGGAGGCTGTGGTCCAGAATCTCAAGGTCGAACCGGGCGAGCGTGTGCTCGAGGTCGGCGTCGGCACCGGTTTATGTTTGCCGCTGTATCCCCACGGCTGCGAAATCACCGCAATCGACGTATCGCAGGCGATGCTCGACAGAGCATCCGACCGTGTGAGGGAAATCGGGCTCACAAATGTGAAGCTGTTTCGCATGGACGCCGGGGCCATGGAGTTTCCGGATAACAGCTTCGATACCGTGATCGCTGCGTACGTGGTCACGGCGGTTCCCGACTATCGCAGGCTCATGAGCGAAATGGTGCGCGTGTCCCGGCCCGGCGGTCGCCTGATCCTGCTCAATCACTTCACCCAGACGTCGCCGATCATCGCGGCAGTCGAGAAGGCGATCTCGCCGATCTGCGTGAAGATCGGATTCCGCACTGATCTCTCGGTCGATCAGGTGATCAACGGCTGGCCGCTCATCAAGGAGCGCGACGAGCGCGTGAAGCCGCTCGGCATGTGGCACGTCGTCGAGTGCGTGAACAATAAGCCCACGAATGGGCGGCTCAGCGGGACAGAGCACAGAGGTTAGCTGCTAACCATCGCCCTGGCCCTCGCAGGCTGGGCCCCGTGAGGGTTAAAGGGCTTCCACAGCCGTAGCCCTCGCACGATTGGACTGAGTGCTGATACGTGCCTGAATGTCACGTTCGCGGGGACCCCGCTGTTCCACAGCCCCCGCTCACCATTAGTGGGTGGTGCTAAGCCGCGATCTCCGCTCTCCTCATCCGCTTTCTCTCGTGCTCCTTCAGGAATCGCTTGCGTATGCGAATCGACTTCGGCGTGATCTCGACCAGCTCGTCGTCCGCGATGAACTCGATCGCCGATTCGAGCGTATGCCGGATGGGCGGCGTGAGCATGATCGCTTCGTCTTTGCCTGCCGCGCGTATATTGGTGAGCTGCTTCGTCTTCACCGGATTCACCACGAGATCGTTGTCACGGCTGTGCAGGCCGATCACCATGCCTTCGTAAACGGGGTCGCCCGGATCGACGAACATGCGGCCGCGCTCCTGCAGCTTCCATAGCGCATACGCGACAGCCTCGCCGTTTTCCGCGGACACCAGCACGCCGTTGCGGCGTTCCGGAATGTCCGGCTTCATCGGGCCGTAGTCGTCGAAGACGTGGCTCATAACGCCGGTGCCGCGCGTCATGGTCAGGAATTCGGACTGAAAACCGATGAGCCCCCGCGCCGGGACACGATAATCGAGGCGCACCCGGCCCTTGCCGTCGGGCTGCATGTCCAGGAACTCGCCGCGACGCGCGCCGAGCTCTTCCATGACCAGACCCTGATGCGCTTCTTCGATATCGACGGTCAGCATCTCGAACGGCTCGTGGCGAACGCCGGCGACATCCTTGATCACGACACGCGGCCGTGAGACCGCGAGCTCGTAGCCCTCGCGCCGCATGTTCTCGAGCAGGATCCCGAGATGCAGCTCACCACGGCCGGACACGAGGAACACATCGGGATCGGCCGTGTCTTCCACGCGCAGCGCCACGTTGCTCATGGTTTCGCGTATGAGCCGCTCGCGCAGTTGGCGGCTCGTGACGAACTTGCCGTCGCGCCCGGCGAACGGTGAGGTGTTCACCTGGAAGTTCATCGTGAGCGTGGGCTCATCGACTTTCAGGAGTGGCAGCGCTTCCGGATGATCCGGATCGGCGATGGTCACGCCGATGCCGAGCGGCTCGACGCCGTTGACGAGCACGATGTCGCCCGCTTCGGCTTCATCGGTCGCCACGCGTTCGAGGCCGCGAAACACGAGCACCTGGTTCACCTTCGCCGGCGTGCCGTTCCTCTCCGCATCCGAAGCGCCTTCGCTTCGCGCCGGTCCGTTAAGGACGACCACTTGCTGTCCGGCGCGCAGGCGCCCGCGGTTGATGCGGCCGATGCCGATCCGTCCGACATAGCTCGAGTAATCGAGCGAGCAGATCTGGAGCTGCAGCGGGCCCTCGGGGTCGTCCGCGCGTACCGGCACGTGGTCGAGAATCGAGTTGAAGAGAGGACGCAGGTTGAGCGTGGCCGTATCGACGCCCTCGAGCAGCTTGAGGTCGGTGACGGCGTATCCGTTCAGTGCCGATGCATAGACCACCGGAAAGTCGAGCTGTTCTTCGGTTGCACCGAGCTTGTCGAAGAGATCGAACGTCTGGTTCACCACCCAGTCCGGCCGCGCACCGGGACGGTCGACCTTGTTCACCACGACGATAGGCTTCAGCCCGAGCGCGAGCGCCTTGCGCGTCACGAATCGCGTCTGGGGCATCGGGCCATCAACGGCGTCGACCAGCAGGAGCACGCCGTCGACCATCGATAACACGCGTTCGACTTCGCCTCCGAAATCGGCGTGGCCCGGTGTATCGACGATGTTGATGTGCGTGCCCTCGTACGTGACCGCGCAGTTCTTGGCGAGAATCGTGATACCGCGTTCGCGCTCGAGATCGTTCGAGTCCATCACGCGCTCGACGAGATGCTGGTGAGCCGCAAACGCACCTGACTGCCGCAGCAGCTTGTCGACGAGCGTCGTTTTGCCGTGGTCGACGTGAGCGATGATGGCGATGTTCCGTAGAGCGCGAGGCATAGAAGGCAGACGCGGAGAAAAAGTTTGAAATGTTACCACATCGCTCCGATGGATCTGTTTTTGCAGAGTTTCTGATCCCGGTCGGGAGTTCGGGCAGTATTCGTCGACGGCGCATCGGGTGCTGCGAAGAAGGGCCTTGACATGCATCAATAGCACCGGAACTTGCTTCTCTTACTGTTGGCGGCCTCTCGGAGGAGGGTTCGATGTCCGTGTTTCCACTGCGTCAGGATTTTGTCGGCGGCCTCGCGGTCATCGGCGTTGCCGCTTTCGCGGTCTGGCAGGGCTGGAATCTGCCTCTCGGCACGCTGGGCGGCATGGGACCGGGCATGCTCCCGAAAGGCCTCGCGGTGCTTCTTGCTGCACTGGGCGCGCTCCTCGTTTTCAACGCCGTGACCGACCGTGGCACGAGGCTCGAGCGCTGGGCCTTGCGTGGCCCTCTGTTCGTGCTCGGCGGAATCGTCGCCTTCGGCGAGACGGTTCGTCCCGGCGGACTGCTCGTGGCCGGTCCGCTCGCGATCATCATCGCGGCTTGCGCGAGCAGTGAAGCACGCTGGCTTGAGACCATCGTGTTCAGCGTAATCATGACGGCCTTCTGCATCGGGCTCTTCAAATTGGCGCTCGGGCTGCCGATCCCGCTCGCACCGTGGCTCTTTGGGTACTGAGAGGCTGACATGCCCGATCTGATTGCAAACCTGGGACTCGGCTTCGCGACAGCGCTATCGCCGATGAATCTGTTGCTGTGCTTCATCGGCGTGCTGGTCGGCACCCTGGTCGGTGTGCTGCCCGGGGTCGGTCCGATTGCGACGATCGCCATGCTGATGCCGCTCACGCTCAAGGCCGATCCAACGGGCGCGCTGATCATGCTCGCCGGCATTTACTACGGCGCGCAGTATGGGGGCTCCACGACGGCGATTCTCGCGAACATGCCAGGCGAAGTGACGTCGGTCGTCACGGCGCTGGATGGACACATGATGGCGAGGAACGGCCAGGCCGGGATTGCGCTCGGCATTGCCGCGCTCGCCTCGTTTTTCGCGGGCACCGTCGCCACGCTGGTCATTGCTGCGATCGGCGCGCCGCTCACGAAACTCGCTCTGCTCTTCGGGCCGGCCGAGTACTTCGGCCTGATGGTGTTCGGTCTGGGGCTCGCGGTCGTGCTCGCTCACGGCTCGGTGCTGAAAGCCATCATCATGGTCGTCCTCGGCCTCCTGCTCGCTACGGTCGGAACGGATCTCGAAACCGGCGAGGAGCGGCTCACCCTCGGCATTCCCGAGCTTGCGGACGGCATCGACTTCGCCGTGCTCGCGATGGGCGTGTTCGGCATCGCGGAGATCCTGCGTAATCTGGACAGCCCGGAAGCGCGCGGCGCGGTGAAAGGCAACATCGGGCGGTTGCTTCCTTCGCGCGAGGACCTGCGACGTTGCATAGGGCCGGTGGTGCGCGCGACGGGAATAGGTTCGATCCTGGGCATCCTGCCCGGGAATGGCGCGGTGCTCGCGCCGTTCGCGTCCTATACGCTCGAGAAGAAGCTTGCGAAGGATCCGTCCCGTTTTGGCCAGGGCGCGATAGAAGGCGTCGCGGGACCGGAGGCGGCCAACAATGCCGGCGCCCAGACGGCGTTCATCCCGCTCCTCACGCTGGGCATTCCGCCGAACGCCGTAATGGCGCTCATGGTCGGCGCGATGACGATCCACGGCATCATTCCGGGACCGCAGGTGATGGTCAAGAACCCGACGCTGTTCTGGGGAATGATCGCGTCGATGTGGATCGGCAATCTGATGCTCGTGATCATCAACCTGCCGCTGGTCGGGCTCTGGGTGCGTCTGCTCAAGGTGCCCTATCGGCTGATGTTCGGCGCGATCCTGCTCTTCTGCTGCATCGGGATCTATTCCATCAACAACAATCCGGCCGATGTCTATTTCACGGCGTTCTTCGGCCTGGTCGGTTATGCCTTCATCAAGCTCGGCCTCGAGCCGGCGCCCCTGCTCCTCGGTTTCGTACTCGGGCGTCTCATGGAAGAAAAACTGCGGCAGGCGCTCGCGTTATCGGAAGGAAGTTTCATGACATTCGTGGAACGTCCGGTTTCGCTGGTGCTGCTCATGCTCTCGCTCGCAGTGATGGTCGTCGCAGTGCTGCCGGCCGTGAGCAGGCGTCGTGACGAAGCGTTTCAGGAGTGAGCGCGCCGGCACGCTCGCGGAAGATTCCATAACCGTACGGAGGAAAGATGAGGAAGACCGTTCTACTATTCGTTGCGGCGCTCGCGGCAGGTTGGGCGGCTATTTCGAGCGCGCAGCCCTATCCGAACAAGCCCGTCACCATCATCGTGCCGTTCGCGGCCGGCGGCCCGACCGACATCATCGCGCGCATCATGGGCGAATACTTCTCCAAGGATCTGGGGCAGCAGTTCGTGATCGAGAACGTCGCCGGCGCCGGCGGCACGACGGGCACCACGCGTGCCGCGCAGTCGAAGCCCGACGGCTACACCATCATGATGGGACACATGGGCACCCACGGCGCGGCGCCGGGCCTCTATGCCAATCTGAGATACGATCCGGCCAAAGACTTCGAGCCGCTCGGACTGGCCGCCGGTACGCCGATCCTGATCGTCGCGCGCAAGGATTTCCCGGCCGCCAATCTGAAGGAGTTCATCGCGAAGCTGAAGGACCCGGCGGCGAAGGCGAAGCAGGCACACGCGGGCGTGGGGTCGGTGTCGTTTACGGCGTGCACACTGCTCACGTCGCAGCTCAAAGTGAAGAACATCGCCGTCGCGTATCGCGGGACGGGTCCCGCACTCAACGATCTCGTGGGCGGCCAGGTCGATTACATGTGCGACCAGATCGTGAATCTCGTCTCGCAGGTGAAGGGCGGCGCGATCAAGGCTTACGCCATCGCAACACCGACTCGCTCGCCCGTGCTGCCGGATGTGCCGACCACGAAGGAAGCCGGCCTGCCCGAGTATCAGGTGAGTGCGTGGAACGCGTTGTTTGCGCCCAAGGGAACGCCGAAGGAAATCGTCGCGAAACTGAACCAGACGCTGGTGAAGGCGCTCGACGACGAGAACACCCGCAAACGACTGCTGGAACTTGGCAGCGTCATCCCTGACAAGGCCGGACGCTCGCCCGAGGAGTTGAGCAAGCTCGTGAAGAGCGAAGTCGCCCGCTGGACGCCGATTCTGAAGGCTGCCGGCGTGACGGGTCCGCAGCAATAGCTATCGCCTGAAGTGATTGCACGAGGCCGGCTCGCGGCATGTCTGCGCCCGGCCTTGGTCACAATCGTTCGAGAAAGGCCTCCGCCCGGGCGAGATGTGTGCGACGTCGCGCATCGTCCATCGCATCGAGCTGCCGCGCCATGACGTTGAGCCGCGGATTGGCCGCCATGAACGCGCCGTGCTGCGCGATGAAGCGCCAGAAGAGCCCGTCCCACACCTCGCACGACGGACACCGCATGAAGTCGCTCATGTTTCGCAAGTAGACGTGTCCCGCCGACACTCCGGACCTACAGACGTGGATTCAGAACGTCGCGCAGATGGTCGCCGACGAGATTGATCGCCATGATCGTCAGCAGCAGCGCGAGACCCGGGAAGGAGCTCATCCAGTACCGCCCTGAGAGCAGGTGTGTATAGCCGTTCGAGATGAGCAAACCGAGCGACGGAGACGTGATCGGCATGCCGAGGCCGAGGAAAGAGAGTGTCGCTTCGAGCGCGATCGCATGCGCCACCTGCACGGTGGCGACGACGATGAGCGGCGGCAGGCAGTTCGGAAGGATGTGCCGATAGACGATGCGCCAGCGGCTGTAGGCGAGGCAGACCGCGGCATCGACGTACTCCTTGCGCTTTTCGACCAGCGCGTTGCCTCGTACGGTCCGCGCGTAGTACGCCCACTGCACGGTAATCAGCGCGATTACGATCTTGTCCACGCCCTGACCGAGCAGCGCGAGGAGGACGAGCGCGATCAGGATCGCCGGAAATGAAAGCTGGAGATCGACGATGCGCATGATCAATGCATCCACCCAGCCGCCCGTGTACCCGGCGGCCAGTCCGATCGACATCCCGAGCGCGAGCGCGAGGTACGGTCGAAACGACGCCCGACGCCGAGACTGATGCGGAGCCCATACAGAATGGCCGACAGCATGTCGCGTCCCTGCTCGTCCGTGCCGAGGAGATAGGTCTTTCCGTCGGCCGAGTGGCTACCTGGCGGCAGCTTCGCATCGAGTATGTCGAGCTGGGCGAGATCGTAAGGGTTCTGCAGCGAGATCACCGGTGCGCAGACTGCGGCGACGACGATCGAAGCCAGCAGAACCAGGGGCGAAAAATGCGAGCCGGTTGCGCGCGAAGCTCGCGATCAGCGCATGTCGCGGAGCAGGGATCGCTGCCGTACTCATGCCCGTGCCCCGTGAATGCGCACACGCGGATCGAGCGCCGTGTAGAGCACATCCACGATGAGATTGATGAGCACGAACATGGCCACGATCACCAGGAGGTAGGCCGACGATGACCGGCCGATCGAGCACGTTGATCGAATCGATCAGAAGCTTGCCCATGCCGGGCCAGGCGAAAATCGTCTCCGTCACGACCGCGAACGCGATCAATGAGCCGAACTCGAGTCCGAGCACGGTCACGATCGGAATCAGGATGTTCTTGAGCACGTGGATGCGTACGATGCGCCGCTCGGAGACGCCCTTGGCCCGAGCGAAGCGCACGTAGTCCTGCACCATCGCTTCGCGCGTTCCGGCCCGCGTGAGACGAATCAGGAGCGCGAGCTTGAAGAGCGCGAGGTTGAGCGCCGGCATGAACAGGTGACGCAGGCCGTCGAGCGTCAGAAAGCTGAATTCGATGCCGAGCACGTTCACGGTATGGCCGCGACCCGTCGGAGGCAACCAGCCGAGCCACACCGAGAACACCATGATCAGCATGAGGCCGACCCAGAACGTCGGCAGGCTGAAGCCGAGAATGGATCCGGCCATGATCGCCTTCGCCGAAACGCTCTCGGGTCTGAGGCCTGCCCACAGCCCGAGCGGAATGCCGAGGACGATAGCCATCACCATCGCGGTGAGCGCGAGCTCCACGGTGGCCGGCATCCGCTGCAGGATGAGATCGATGGCCGGTACGTTCGATGCGAACGAACGGCCGAGCTCGCCGGTCAGCGCGTTGTGCAGGAATGTCCAGTATTGCAGAGGCAGCGGCTTGTCGAGGCCGAGGGCCGCCGTGGTGCGCGCGATCTCGGCCTGATCGGCCTGGGGATTGATGAGGATGTCCACGGGGTTGCCGATCGCGTAGACGCCTGCGAAGACGAGCGCCGACATGACCAGCAGGACGAGCACGCTCTGACCCAGCCGCCGCAGGATGTAGAAGATCATTTGTTGGAGGCGGCAGGCCGGAGGTGCAGTCTTCGCACCTGTATGCGTGTCTGACGCCTCACCCTTCTCACCTGCCGCCTCCGTGCACCGGTTGCGCCTCCTGCCTTTCTCCTCCCACCTGCCGAAAGTCGAACGCGAACGTGAACTCGTCCGTGCGCGGCGTATAGTCCAGCGAGCGCCGCATCGCCCAGGTCACGACCTGATAGTGCAGTGGAATGAACGCGACTTCGCGCGCCGCATAGACGCTCGCTTCACGCGCAGCGAGCTCGCGTTTTTTCTCGTCGACCGTGGTGAGGGAGCGATCGATGAGCTTGTCGAGCGCCGGGTTGGAGTAGCGGGCCCAGTTCCACGCGCCCCAGCCTTTCTCCGGATTCGGCGTCGCAGCCAGCGAGCGGAGCGCGAGGTCGGCCGCGAGCGATCCCCAGCCGAGCATCGCAACGCCGAATTCGCTGGTTGCGCGCCTTGCCGAGATACGCGGCGAGCGGCATCGCGTCCACTTTCGTCGTGACGCCGATGCGGGAGAACATCTGCGCGCACGCCTGCGCCACCTGCTCGTCGTTGATGTAGCGGTTGTTGGGCGTCGCGAGCGTCATCACGAACCCGTTCGGATAGCCCGCTTCGGCGAGCAGCTTCTTCGCGCCTTCGGGATCGTAGGCTGTCGGGCTTGAGGTCGGGATCGTGGCCGAGGATGCTCGGCGATACCACGTTGCCGGCGGGTAGCGCGAGCCCTTCCATGACGCGGTCGGCGATCGCCTGCCGGTTGAGCGCCTTGGAAAGCGCCTGTCGCACGCGTATGTCCTTGAACGGATTCGAGGCGAGCGGCTTGCCGGACTTGTCGGTGACACCCGGCGGCGCGCGTGCGATCCTGATCGAGATGCAGCAGGATGGTGCGCCACGAGATCGTCTGCGCCAGACGATGCGCCGGGCTTTTCCGGAGGCGCGCGAGATCCGCGGTCGGCACGTTTTCGATCGCATCGAGCTCGCCCGAGAGCAGCGCCGCCGTGCGCGTCGGATCGTTCGGGAGGATGCGCAAGGTGACTGCGTCCCACTGCGGCTGCGCCGCCCCAGTAGGCATCGTGGCGCGTCGAGGCTGATGCGATCGCCGCGCGCGAACCGCGACGAGCCTGAAGGGCCCCGTACCGATCGCGGCCTTGCCGCTGTCGAAATCTTCGCCGGTGCGCGTTCTGCGCGCGCCGCTTCGACACGATCAGGACGTGCGCGAGGTCCTGCAGCAGCGGGCCGTAGGGCGCGGCGGTTTTCAGCCGCAGCGTGTGGCTGTCGACGATCTGCTTCGCCGTGATCATGCGGACGTAGGTGGCGAAGCCGCCGGGACTGCCCTTGATCGTAGAGCGGCCGCTCGAGCGAGAACACGATGTCCTCGGCGGTGAGCTCCGAGCCGTCGTGAAACTTCACGCCGCGACGCAGCTTGAGCTCCCACGTGAGCGGATCGGGCGTCGTCCACGAGGTCGCGATGCCCGGAATGACGCGGCCCCGCTCGTCGATGCGCACGAGCGCATCGAAAATGTGCATCTGAGCAGTGAGATTCGGCTGCGCGGCGACGAAATGCGGGTCGAGCGTGGTCACGTCGGCGGAGAGTCCGATGCGCAACTCCGCTGCTGCGGCCCCGGATGTGGCGAAGACCACGAAGAGCAGGCACAGGAGACGCTCCCGTCACGGCGCGTCGAAGGCGCATTCGCGCAATAAACATGGAGCGTCGCGGTTACCGGGGACGGAACTCCTGCGCGACCGTGCGTTCGTCCACGCGCGGCGCGTAGACGATGCCCTTGCGCGTCGCCCACAGGTTCTCCTGGTGGTAGAGCGGGATGATGCCGAGGTCGGCCATCGCGACTTCGGTCGCCTGCTGCAGCAGCTTCTCGCGTCGTCCATCGTCCACGGTGGCGAGCGCCTGATCGAGCAGCGCGTCCATCTTCGGATTGGAGTAGCGGCCGCGGTTCGCCTGTCCCATCCCTTTGTCGTTGTTGAACGTGGCGAGCAGCGCCTTCAGCGGCGATGACGCCTCGGCGGTATCCGAGCCCCATCCGACGAGCATCAGGCTGAATTCGAGCTTGCTCGCGCGCGTGAAATAGACGGCGGAAGGCATCGTGTCTACCTTGGTGACGATGCCGACACGGGTCAGCATCTGCGCAATCGCCTGTGCCACCTGCTCGTCGTTGACGTAGCGGTTGTTCGGCGCGTGCAGCGTGAGGCCGAAGCCGTCGGGATAGCCAGCCTCGGCGAGCAGCTTCCGCGCGCCGTCGGGATCGTAGGCGTCGGGTTTGAGTGCCGGCGAATAGCCGAACATACCCTCCGGCATCAGCTGGCCCGTCGACGCGCGCCGCGCCCTCCATCACGCGATCGACGAGCGCCTGCCGGTTGATCGCCTTCGATATCGCGCGCCGCACGCGCACGTCCTTGAGCGGATTGCGATCGAGCGGGCTGGCCGGCCTTGTCGGTAACGAACGGCGAACGCTCGCGCGCGCCGTCGATGTGCAGGTACATCACGCGATGCGAGACGATGCGATAGATCGAAAGCTCGGATGCTTTCTCGAGCTTCGCAAGGTCCGACGTCGGCACGTTTTCGATCGCGCGCACTTCGTTCGCAAGGAGCGAGGCGACGCGTGTCGGATCCGAGGTGATGATGCGAAAGACGACACGGTCCCATGGCGGTTTGGGCCCCCAGTAGCCGTCGAAACGCGCGAGATCGATGCGGTTGCCTTTCTGCCAGCGCTCGAACTTGAACGGGCCGGTGCCGATCGTCGCCTTTCCGGAGTTGAAGTCCTCGGTCGTGGCGCCTTTCGCCGCCCGGCTCGACACGATCATGATCGTGCCCATGTCGTTCGGCATGAGCGGATACGGCGCGGCGGTCTTGAGGCGGATCGTATAGGGATCGACCACGATCTTTTCGGTGATCTGCTTGCTGTAGGTCGTGAACGACGAGGGACTGTTCGGTACGTTGGGCACGCGATCGAGGGAGAAGACCACGTCGGCGGCAGTGAAGTCGCTGCCGTCGTGAAACTTGACGCCCGTGCCGCAGCTTGAACTCCCACGTGAGGTCGTCCACCGTGCGCCACGATTCGGCGAGCTGCGGGATGAGCCTGCCGCGCGGATCCTTGCCGACCAGCGTCTCGAAGATATGGTGGCCGACGTTGTTGTTCGGCGTGAGGTTGTGGAAGTGCGGATCGATCGAGGTCACGTCGGCGCCGAGCGCGATGCTCAAATCGGCTGCCCAGCCGGAACTGCGGCGGTCAGCAGCGCCGCGGCAATGACGCTGAAGAACATTTTCATCGAGAGTGCTCCCTGATAGCGCCGGGACAGCATACCAAAAGCGGCCGAGCGCAACGTTGACACGCGCGGTAGCACGCACCTATCCTCGATTACCATGTCCGACGCGATTGCAATGATCCGAACGCTCGTCGCGTTTCCCGACCGTCAGTCGCGACTCGAATCTTGCGCTCATCGATTTCGTGCGTGAGCTGCTGCGCGATGTCGACGCAGACGTGCGTCTCACCTACGACGACGATCGGCGCAAGGCGAATCTCTTCGCGACGATCGGGCCGCGCGTGCACGGCGGACTCGTGCTGTCGGGCCACACCGACGTCGTGCCCGTCGAGGGGCAGCCGTGGGACACCGATCCTTTCACGGCGGTCGAGAGCGATGGGCGTCTCTATGGCCGCGGCACCTCGGACATGAAGAGTTTCATCGCGGTCGTGCTCGCGCTGCCTGCCGCGGTATGCGGCGCGCCTGAACGCGCCCGTTGCATATTGCGTGCTCTTACGACGAGGAAGTGGGCTGCATCGGCGTAGGCCGCCTGATTACCGATCTCGCGCGTGCCGACGTAAGACCGTCCGGCTGCGTGGTCGGCGAACCGACGCTGATGTTCCCGGTGATCGCGCACAAGGGCAAGCGCAGCTATCGCTGTACCGTTCGCGGTCTTGCCGCGCATTCGGCCTATGCACCGACTGGCGTCAACGCGGTCGAAGCGGCGGCGGAAGCGGTCGCGTTCCTGAAGCGCATGGCGCGCCGACTGCGCGACAGCGGGCCGTACGACCGCGGCTTCGACGTTGCCCATACGACGGCGCACACGGGCGTGATGCGTGGCGGAACGGCGCTCAACATCGTGCCTCACGAGTGCACGTTCGACTTCGAATTTCGTCACCTCCCGGGCGACGATCCCGAGCGTCTGATCGCGGAGCTAAGAACGTACATCGCGCAGGAACTCGAGCCCGAGATGCGAAGCGATCGATGCCGCGAGCGGATTCTCGATAACGCAGCTTTCCGAGATCCCGCCGCTCGACACGAGCGCAGAAACCGCGATCGTCGGCCTCGTGCAGGAGCTTACGGGTAACACCTCGATCGGCAAGGTCTCGTACGGCACCGAGGCCTCGCAGTTCCAGCGCGCAGGCATTCCGACCGTGGTGTGCGGACCCGGCTCGATCGAACAGGCGCACAAGCCGAACGAATACATCGCGCTCGAGCAGGTGCGGAAGTGCGAGGAATTCGTTGGATGCTTGCTGGAAAGTTTGACCCGGTGAGCGGGGCGCCCGGGGACAGGCTGCACGCTGGAGCGTGGAGGAGGGGCCCTGCGGGGATCTGACGGCAAAAGCGTGCCCGCTAGACGGGCGGTCGATACGCTCAGTGCTGCAGGATTTTACTGAGAAACACCTGAGCCCGCTCCGACCGCGGGCTCCCGAAGAAGTCTTCCTTCGGCGCATCCTCTACGATTTCGCCGTTGTCCATGAAGATGACGCGATGCGCGACCTTGCGTGCGAATCCCATCTCGTGGGTCACCACCATCATGGTCATGCCCTCCTGCGCAAGCTGAACCATGACGTCGAGCACTTCGTTGATCATCTCGGGATCGAGCGCGGAGGTCGGCTCGTCGAACAGCATCGCAACCGGATCCATCGCGAGCCCGCGCGCGATGGCGACGCGCTGCTGCTGACCGCCGGATAGCTGCCCCGGAAACTTGCCCGCGTGCGTGGACATGCCGACGCGCTTGAGCAATGCCTCCGATTTCGCGCTCGCATCGGCGCGGCTGCGCCCCAGCACCTTCATCTGACCCAGGTTCAGGTTCTCCGTCACGGTCATGTGCGGGAACAGCTCGAAGTGCTGGAATACCATCCCGATCTTCGACCGTAATCGGTTGAGGTTCGTGCTCTTCGCCCGCACCGATTCGCCGTTCACGACGATGTCGCCTTCCTGAAAGGGCTCGAGCCCGTTCACGCACTTGATCAGCGTCGATTTGCCCGAGCCGGAGGGACCGCATACGACGACCACCTCACCTTTATCGACGCGCGTCGTGCAGTCCTTGAGGACGTGGAAGCTGCCATACCACTTGTTTACTTTCGAGAACTCGATCATGAGTGTCGCCGGATTATGCGAGGGACGCTGGGAAGGCTGACGCGAGTGATGCGCAACCAGCGGGTAATCATCGAAGGATCGCGGTGCGCTGCTGCAGCAGCTTTACGACATAAGAGAGCAGATAGCAGATGATGAAGTAGACGAGCGCGACGAACGTGTACATCTCGACCAGGCGGTAATCGCGATTGGCCACTTTGGCCGCCGCGCCCAGGAAGTCGGTCGCGGAGATCACGTAGACGAGCGACGTATCCTGAAACAGGATGATCGTCTGCGTGAGCAGCACCGGCAGCATATTACGAAACGCCTGGGGCAGAACGACGTAGCGCATGGTCTGCCAGTAGTTCAGTCCCAGCGCCTGCCCGGCGGCCACCTGTCCGCGCGCTATCGACTGAATGCCCGCCCGCATGATCTCGCAGAAATACGCAGCCTCGAACATCGTAAACGTGATCACGGCCGACCAGAACGCGCCGACGGCGATCGGCTGCGAGCTGCCGACGACCCAGGCGCCGATGTAAGGCACGAGGAAGAAAAACCAGAAGATCACGAGGACGAGCGGCAGCGAGCGCATGAGGTTTACGTACGCGCCGGCGACCATCGAAACCGCTGTGACGCTCGCGAGCCGCATCATCGCGAGCAGCGTCCCGAAGATGATGCCCCCGGTCATCGCCAGCAGCGTCAGCGTGACGGTGAACGTCATGCCCTCCCGGAAAAGGTAGGCGGCCGAGCGCTGAATGACGTCGAAATCGTAGCCGGAGAACATCAGCGGATGAAGGCAGGCGAATGAGGCGTGGCGAGACGCACCGTTAGTGTCCCGCCTGGGGACTCTGGTTGCCGCTGCCGATGAGCCCCGGCACGCGCACCCTGCGTTCCAGCACGCGCATGAGAAGCACGACGACCATGTTCGTGATGAGGTAAATCACCGTTGCCGCGGCGAATGCTTCGAAAACCTTGAAGGTGAATTCCTGCATGGCCCGCGCACGCCCGGTGAGCTCGAGGAGCCCGATCGTCAGCGCGACCGAAGAGTTCTTGATGACGTTCAGGAACTCCGAAGTGAGCGGGGGCAGAATGATGCGAAAAGCCATCGGCAGCAGCACGAAACGGTACGTCTGGGGCAGCGTCAGCCCGAGTGCGATGCCCGCCATGCGCTGGCCGCGCGGCAGCGACTGGATGCCGGCCCGAACCTGCTCGGCGACGCGCACCGAAGTGTAGATACCGAGACACAACACGGCCGGATAGTACGAACCCCACGGCGGCGGGATCTGCTTCATGGCGTCGCCCAGCGCCTGCGGCAAGAGCTCCGGGAGAACGAAAAACCAGAGAAACATCTGCACGAGCAGCGGGATGTTGCGAAAGATCTCGACGTACGCATTGCCTGTGCGGACGATCCACTTCGAGGGGGTCGTGCGCAGCACTCCGACGACCGAGCCGACGATGAGCGCGATGAGCCACGCTGCGAGCGCCGTCGAGAGGGTCCATACGAGGCCGACCAGCAGGTAGTGCAGCCATGTTCCGGACGCGTCGGAAGCAGGCTGGAGGTAGACGCTCCAGTCCCAGTTGTACTTCACCCTGCATCGATCTCCAAAACCAACGGGGGACCGCGGTCCCCCGTTGGTTTTCAGTAATTACCTACTTGTACACGTTCGGATCTCCCGAGTCGGTCGGGTTCGCGATGACGTTCTTGAATTGCGGCGACAGCGGCACGTTCAGGTTGATGTTGCGCGGAGGGACGGGCTTCAGGAACCACTTTTCGTAGAGCTTGTTGATCTCTCCGCTCTTGTATATCTGGACCATCGCATTGTCCACGACCTTCTTGAAGGCGGGGTCGTCCCGTCGCAACATGATGCCGTAGGGTTCGGGCAGCGACAGCGAAAAATCGGAGATCACGAAGTCGGAGGGATTGCGCGAGGACGCGACCAGGCTGTAGAGAAGGATATCGTCCATCGCGAAGCCAACAGCGCGGCCGGTTTCGACCAGTTGAAACGCTTCGGAATGACCGTTCGCCGGGATGATGTTCATCCCCATGTTCTTGGACGTGTTGAGGTCCGTGAGCTGCTTGATGTTCGTGGTGCCGGAAGTCGACGTGACTATCTTTCCTTTGAGATCGTCGACCGTCCGGATGTTCGATGCTTTCTTGCTGACGACCCGCGTAGCGGTGAGGAAGTGCGTAATCGTGAACGCGACTTCCTTCTGCCGGGCGACGTTGTTGGTCGTCGAGCCGCATTCGAGGTCGATCGTTCCGTTCGCCATCAGCGGAATGCGGTTCGCCGACGTTACGAGCTGATACTTCACGTCGAGTTTCGGCAGCTTGAGGTCGGTGCGAACGGCGTCGACGATGCGCAGGCACAGATCCATCGCATAGCCGACCGGCTGCTGCTTGTCGTCGTAGTAGGAGAAGGGCAGGGAAGAATCGCGATGGCCGATGGTGATCGAGCCGGTGTCCTGGATCTTCTTGAGCGTGCCGGTTTGCTGCGCCCCGGCAGGAGCGGCGAGCGCCAGAAGGGCGATCGCGAACGCGAGCGTACGGAAGCGGTTCATGGTGTCTCCTGACAGGGTGAGCCGTTTTTTGATGGTTTGAACGTGCAGCGGCATACGGCCCTGAAACCCGCCGTCAATCTAGCCCAAGGCCTAAGGCTTGTCTAGCATGGTAGGCTCGACGTTTTCGGCAGTATGACCTCGAGTCTCCACTCTTATGGCGACAACTCGCTTTCGACGTGAACACGATCTCCTCGGCGAACGCGCCGTGCCGATCGAGGCGTACTACGGGGTGCACACTGTTCGTGCGCTCGAAAACTTCGCGATCACCGGGACGCCGATATCCGTATACCCGGACCTGGTCGTGGCGCTTGCCTGCATCAAGGAAGCGGCCGCCCTTGCCAACAATGAGCTCGGCCTCATCGACGACGCCAGGACACGCGCGATCACGGATGCCTGCATCGAGATACGCAACGGCGCGCTGCTCGACGAATTCGTGGTCGACGTGATACAGGGCGGTGCCGGAACGTCGACCAACATGAACGCGAACGAGGTGATCGCCAATCGCGGCCTCGAGCTCATGGGCCATCGCAAGGGTGAGTATCAGTATCTGCACGCGGTGGAGCACGTCAACCTGAGTCAGAGCACGAACGACGTGTACCCGACCGCCATCAAGGTCGCGCTGCACTACGGCATCCGGCGCCTGGTCGGCGCGATGGCGGACCTGCGCCAGGCGTTCGAAGCGAAGGCACGCGAATTCGCCACGGTGCTCAAGATGGGCCGCACTCAGCTTCAGGACGCCGTGCCGATGACGCTGGGTCAGGAGTTTTCCACCTACGCGGTCATGCTCGCGGAAGACGAGCAGCGGCTGCAGGAGGCGTGTCTTCTCATCCACGAGATCAATCTGGGCGCGACCGCCATCGGTACCGGCATCAACGCGCATCCGCGCTACGCCGAGCTCGTGTCCCGGCGCCTCGCGGAAATCACGGGTATCGATCTCATCATGTCACCCAATCTGGTCGAGGCGACCCAGGATGCCGGCTCGTTCGTGCAGGTTTCGGGCGTCATGAAGCGGGTCGCCGTCAAGCTGTCGAAGACCTGCAACGACCTGCGGCTGTTGTCCTCGGGCCCGCGCGCGGGATTGAACGAAATCAATCTGCCGCCGATGCAGGCCGGCTCTTCGATCATGCCGGGCAAGGTCAACCCGGTCATCCCGGAAGTGGTGAATCAGATCGCGTTCGAAGTGATCGGTAATGACCTGGCCGTGAGTTTCGCTGCGGAAGCCGGGCAGCTTCAGCTCAACGCCTTCGAACCGATCATCGCGCACAGCCTGTTCAAGGGCCTCAAGCATCTGCATAACGGCTGTCGGACCCTGGCGGAGCGGTGCGTGAAGGGAATCACGGCGAACCGCGAACATCTGCGCCAGCTGGTCGAGCACTCCATCGGCATCGTGACGGCGCTCAATCCGTATATAGGCTACGAACGCGCGACGGCGGTCGCGAAGGAGGCGCACGATACCGGCAAGAGCGTGTACGAACTGGTTCTTGCGAAGGGGTGGATGTCCAAGGCGCAGCTCGACGACGTTCTCAAACCCGAGGTGCTGACCCAGCCGCGCTACATAACGACGGCGCCGACCGGCGAGCAGGCCGGCACACCGTAACTACTCCCTCGCCCCGTGAACGGGGAGAGGGCGGGTGAGGGGGACATGAAAACCTGTTACCAGCACATCACACCCTATCTCACCAAAGACGGCTCCCAAATCCGCGAACTCATGCATCCTGCCGTGCACGGCAACCGCAATCAGAGCTTCGCCGAAGCCATCGTCGCGGCCGGCTGCGCCACTCACCTGCATCGGCACGGGAAGACCGAGGAGATCTATCACATCGCCGCGGGCGAAGGATCGATGCGATTGGGTGAAGCTGTCTTTGCAGTCGGCGAGGGCGACACCATCTGCATCCCGCCCGGCACGGCGCACTGCATCGAGAACACCGGCTCCGCGCCGCTCAAGATCCTGTGCATGTGCTCGCCGGCGTATGCGCACGAGGATACGGAGTTGCTGTAGCACGGATCGGTGTCGTCCATGCCGGTCACTCGCCGGCCAGAAACTCTTCGATCAGCGCCGCGACCCGCTCCGGCTGGTCGTGATGCATCATGTGGCCGCAATCCTCGATGTCGATCTCGCGCATGTCGCGGAACGCGCCTCTACGCTCCGCGAGCTGTTCCGGCGTGTCCCGAAGCCATCCCGGGATATGCGAGTCCTTGCCGTTCACGAGCAGCACGGGCGCGGTCACCCGGCGCCAGATCGCGAGCGATTCCTCGATCCGGAAGGGATAGGGATTGGCAACCTTGTGCCGCGGATCGCTGCGCAGCTCGACCGTGCCGCGGTCGGTCTCGCGTCCCCAATGCTGCGCGAGGAAGTCCGCTTTGCTCTGGGTGAGACGCGGATTGTTCGCCCTGAGCCGCTCCGCCAGCTCGCGGAAATTCGCATAAGGCTTGAAGCGCGGCGGTTCGCGCTGCGCGTCGAGCCATTGGATCATTCGCCTCGGCGCGGACTCCGGGCTCGAGCGCGCGAGCCCGAGCCCCTCGAGGGTGATCACGCGCCGTACACGCTCAGGCCGCACACCCGCGTAGTGGACGACGATGTTGCCGCCCATGCTGTGGCCGACGATGTCCGTCTGCGTGCCGGGGCGATACAAGTCGATCAGTGCGTCGAGGTCCGCGTAATAGTCCGGGAACCAGTAGCCCGCCGGTGCCCACTGCGTCAGGCCGAAGCCGCGCCAGTCCGGCGCGATAACGAACCACTCGCGTTGCAGCGAGTCGATAACAAACTGAAAAGACGCCGAGACATCCATCCAGCCGTGCAACAGGAAAAAGGCGGGATGCGCCGCGTCTCCCCACGTGCGCACGTGATATCGCAAGCCGCGGATCGTATGAAATTCTGATTTGCTCTCACGCATTTGCGAATGGTAATCGGAAAAGTGCGTCGATTACGGAACACCGTCCGCGTGAGTTGTCGAGCGCGCGATGAATCCGGCGGACGCGGTGCGTCGTTGCGCCCGGTGCTGACGTAAAATATTCGGCATGACCGATCCGGCGTTCGTCCATCTCCGACTGCACAGCGAGTATTCGGTCGTGGATGGCATCGTGCGGATCGACGAAGCCGTCGAGGCGGCGGTTGCCGACGGCATGCCCGCGCTCGCGCTGACGGATCTTTCAAACACGTTCGGCCTCGTCAAGTTCTACAAGGAGGCGCGTAGCCACGGCGTCAAGCCGCTTGCCGGCTGCGATGTCTGGATCACGAACGAGGCCGATCGCGACAAACCCTACCGGCTGCTCCTGTTGTGTCAGACCAGCGCGGGTTATCTGAACCTTTGCGAGCTTCTGACGCGCGGGTATCGCACGAATCGGTACAGGGGCCGCTCCGAGATCGTCAAGTCGTGGTTCAGCGAGATCGGCACCGACGGACTCATGGCGCTTTCGGGCGCACACCTTGGCGACGTCGGGCAGGCGTTGCTGGTGGACAACACGCCGCTCGCGAAGACGCTCGCCATCGAATGGCACCGCCTGTTCCCGAATCGCTTCTACATCGAGCTGCAGCGCCTCGGCCCCGGGGCGATGACGACGGGCGCGGCGACGGTTCCGGTCGAGTTGTACGTGCAACGCGCACTTGACCTCGCGTCGGAGCTCGAGCTGCCGCCCGTCGCGACGCATCCCATTCAGTTCGTGAAGCCGGACGACTTCCGGGCCCATGAAGCGCGTGTGTGCATCGCCGAGGGTCACATCCTGTCGGACCAGCGACGGCCCAAACACTTCAGCCGCGATCAATACTTTAAGTCGCAGGCGGAAATGGTCGAGCTTTTCAGGGACATCCCCGAAGCGCTCCAGAACGCAGTCGAAATCGCCAAGCGCTGCAATCTCAGGCTCACGCTCGGCAAGAGCCAGCTTCCGCGATTTCCCACTCCGAACGATGTCGGCCTGGACGAGTATCTCAAAGCCCGCGCACTCGAGGGCCTGGACGGTCGGCTCGCAGCGTTGTATCCGGACACAGCCGTGCGCGAAAAGGAGCGGCCGCGTTACCGCGCGCGTCTCGAGTTCGAGATCGACACGATCCTGCAGATGGGATTCCCCGGCTACTTCCTGATCGTGGCCGACTTCATCAACTGGGCGAAGACACACGACGTGCCGGTCGGGCCCGGGACGGGGTTCCGGCGCCGGTTCGCTCGTCGCCTACAGCCTGGGCATCACCGATCTCGATCCGCTGCGCTACAACCTGCTGTTCGAGCGCTTCCTCAATCCCGAGCGCGTGTCGATGCCCGACTTCGACATCGATTTCTGCCAGGACGGGCGCGATCGCGTGATCGAGTACGTCAAGACGAAGTACGGCGCCGACAGCGTTTCGCAGATCGCGACCTTCGGCACCATGGCGGCAAAGGCCGTCGTGCGTGACGTCGGGCGCGTGCTCGATCTGGGTTACAACTTCTGCGACCAGCTCGCGAAGCTGATTCCGTTCCAGCCCGGCAAGCACATCACGCTCAAGGACGCGCGCGAGATGGAGCCGCAACTCAAGGAGCGTGAGAGGAATGAGGAAGAAGTCGCGGAACTGCTCGCCCTGGCCGGAAAGCTCGAGGGCCTGACGCGCAACGTCGGCATGCACGCCGGGGGCGTATTGATCGCGCCGGGCAAGCTCACCGATTTCTGTCCGCTCTACATCGCCGACAATTCCGACGCGGCGGTGAGCCAGTACGACAAGGACGACGTCGAAGCCGTCGGACTGGTGAAGTTCGACTTTCTCGGCCTCACGACGCTCACGATTCTCGACTGGACGCTGCGCTACATCCGCGCCTTGAGCGCAAATGCTCCGGCTGCGGAAGAAGGTGACGTCGAGCTCGAAGCGATACCGCTCGACGACCACGCCGCGTTCGAGATTTTCTCGAGTGCGAACACGACAGCCGTGTTCCAGTTCGAATCGCGCGGCATGCGAGACATGTTGAAGCGCGCCAAACCGGACCGCTTCGGCGACATCATCGCGCTCGTCGCGCTGTACCGGCCCGGCCCGATGGACCTGATTCCGTCCTTCTGCGAACGCAAGCATGGTCGCGAGGCGGTGGTGTATCCCGACCCGCGCGTCGAGGCGATCCTGGCGGAGACCTACGGCATCATGGTCTATCAGGAGCAGGTGATGCAGATGGCGCAGATCATCGGCGGCTACAGCCTCGGCGGCGCCGACCTGCTGCGGCGCGCAATGGGCAAGAAGAAACCGGAGGAGATGGCCGAGCACCGCCAGATTTTCCGCGACGGCGCAGCGAAGAACGGCTTATCGCAGACCAAGGCCGACGAACTGTTCGACCTCATGGAGAAGTTCGCGGGCTACGGTTTCAACAAGTCGCACGCCGCCGCCTATGCGCTGGTCGCGTATCACACCGCGTATCTGAAGGCGCATCACCCCGCCGCGTTCATGGCGGCAAACATGTCGGCGGTGATGGCGGACACCGACAAGGTGCAGCAGCTGGCCGAAGACGCGGTTCAGAACGGTCTCGAAATGCTGCGCCCGGATGTGAACGCGAGCGAGTATCGGTTCGTTCCGCTCGACGCGAAACGCATCCGCTATGGGCTCGGTGCGATCAAGGGCACCGGCGAGGCCGCAATCGGCCACATCATCGATGAGCGCAAGCGCAGCGGCGCATTCCGCGATCTCTTCGACTTCTGTCATCGTGTGGACAAGCGCATCGTGAACCGGCGCGTCGTGGAGTCGCTGGTGCGCGCCGGCGCCTTCGATTGCGTAAGCGACCATCGCGCGAGTCTCCTCGCCTCGGTTGGCATCGCGCTCGAAAGCGCGGAGCAGGCGAGCCGTGCCGCGCACCAGGTGAGCCTCTTCGGGGACATCGAGGATGCCGGGCCGGCAGTGTCGCTCGTAAAGGTGCCGGTGTGGAGCGATCGCGAGCGGCTTCAGAACGAGAAGCTCGCGCTCGGCTATTACCTTTCGGGTCATCCCTTCGCGAGCTACGAGGACGAGTTGCGCAGCTTCGTTACCACGCGACTCGACCAGCTCACGCCCCAGGCCTATCCGGTTCTCCTTGCCGGAATCATTCACAGCACACGCATACAGATGACACGCCGTGGCCGGATGGCGGTCGTCATGCTCGACGACGGCAAGGCACGCATCGAGCTGACGGTGTTCAACGAGCTCTTCGAGCAGCACCGGCCGTTGCTCAAGGACGATCAGCTTCTGATCGTCGAAGGCAAGGTCGCTTACGACGAGTTCTCGGGAAGCCTGCGCGTCTCCGCGGAAAAGCTCTTCGATCTGCATGGAGCGCGGAGCTGCTACGCACGGGGTATCCGCATCACCTGCAACGGCGACTCTTCAGGGCGCAAGCTGCAGGAACTGCTGCAGCCCTATCGCAGCGGCAAGTGTCCGGTCCAGATCGTCTACTCGAGCAAGGGCGCCCTGTGCGAGATCGATCTCGGCGAAGCGTGGCGGGTCGATCCGCACGACGAGCTGATCGAGCGACTGGGTGAATGGCTGAAGCCGGAGAATGTGAAGGTGCTCTATCAGCCGAGCGCCGCCTATCACTGAAGCAGTTGTTCGTGCTTCGAGACACTTGCGTTCCTCAGCACGAACGTCGAGCAGCGTTCGCCCTGAGGATCGCGATGCGAGGCGCTCGAAGGGCTGCGTCCAGCGTTCCGCCTCTTTGCGGCTCGCCTCCTGCCTCTCTACTCCGTCGGTCTCTGCGCGAATCCCTCGAATTCGCCGCTGCTTTCCTTCACTTCCACAGAGGTCACCTGCGCGCTCGGCGGACCGTGATTCGCCCATGCGATGATTGCGTCGACTGCTTCGCGTGGACCCTGCACCATCGCTTCGACGGTGCCGTCGACGCGATTTCTGACCCAGCCGGCGATGCCGCGTTTGCGTGCTTCACGCGTCATGTAATGACGAAAACCGATACCCTGAACGCGCCCATGGATCTTCAAGTGGCAGGTGACCGTCATGTTCCAAGCATACCTGTTTGATCACCGTACTGGCGTGCTCGGAACGTCGGGGGCACTGGAAATCCGCCGAGTAGAGTCGCACTCGCACAGTGTCACGCGTTAATCAGCCTCACGCGGACTTGCGCTAGAATTCCGCAACACCGCGGCGCGCATTGCATGATTGCGCGTTATCAATACAACACAACGTGGAAATCTCCGTGCTTGAGCCAGTCGATGCGGCCGTCGTACTCGCGCTCGTGTGGCTGGTACTGGGAGCGTCCGCACTGGTACTTGCGCGCGCGCCCGCGCTGATCTCGTCGTGGCTCTATCCCGCAGGCGCAACCGTTGCGCTGGGCATTGCGGCGACCGGTGTGTGGGCCATCAACGGCGCGGAAAGCTCGGTCGTCCTTGCCGCCGGACTGCCCGATCTCCCATTTCACGTGCGTGTCGATGCACTGTCCGGCTTCTTCCTGCTGCTGCTCGGCGGCGTGTCTTTCGGCGTATCGCTCTTCTCCGCCAGCTACTTCCGCGGCGAGCATCAGGGTGCAATCGCTGCTTTCCACTACCACACGTTTCTCGCGAGCATGGCGTTCGTACTCATCGCGGACGACGCCTATCTCTTCATGGTCGCGTGGGAATCGATGGCGTTGTCGTCCTACTTCCTCGTGACGCTGGAGCACCACGAGGCGCGCAACCGCAGCGCGGGCTACATCTATCTCCTGATCGCACATCTCGGTGCGATTTCGATCCTGCTCTCGTTCGGCGTGCTTCAGGGCGGCCTGGGCGATTACAGTTTCAACGCGTTACGGCATGCGGAGCTGACCTCGTCGTGGTCCACGGTTGCGTTCGCGCTCGCCTTTTTCGGCTTCGGCGCCAAGGCCGGAATGATCCCGCTCCACGCATGGCTGCCGGAGGCGCATCCCGCGGCGCCCTCGCCCGTCTCGGCGCTCATGTCCGGCGTCATGCTGAAGACCGCCATTTACGGCATGGTGCGCGTCATCTACGACCTGATCGGCGGCATCCGATGGGAATGGGGCCTCACCGTTCTGCTGTTCGGGGCGGCGACATCGCTCTTCGGCGTTCTCTTCGCGCTCATGCAGCACGATCTGAAGCGCCTCCTCGCCTACCATTCGGTGGAGAACATCGGGATCATCCTGATCGGGATGGGACTGTCGATGGTGTTCATCGGAAGCGGCCACCCTGTCGCGGGTGTGCTCGGACTGATCGCATCGCTCTATCACGCACTCAATCACGCCGTCTTCAAGAGTCTCCTCTTCCTCGGAGCGGGCTCGATCCTGAGATCCACGGGCTTTCGCAACCTGAATGAGATGGGCGGCCTGATCCGCTACATGCCGCACGTTGCGTTCTATTTCCTGATCGGCGCTCTGGCGATTTCGGCCTTGCCGCCGCTGAACGGCTTCGTGTCGGAGTGGCTTACATTTCAGGCCGCGCTGCAGGCGCCTGTCCTCCAGAGCACCGTGCTGCGCAGTCTCGTTCCGATCGTGGCCGCCGTGCTCGCGCTCTCCGGCGCGCTGACCGCAATGTGCTTCGTCAAAGTCTACGGCGTGGCCTTCCTCGGCCAGCACCGGCATGAACTTGCGGAGCCGCCGCGCGATGCGGGCCTGTGGGAGCGCGCCGGCATGGCGTGGCTCACGCTCGGCTGCTTCGCCCTGGGTCTTCTGCCCGTGTTCCTGGTGCGGCAGCTCGACCACGTGAGCTTCTCGCTCATACACGCCCGCCTGCCCAAGGAGGCGTTTGCGTCCGGCTGGCTGTGGCTCGTGCCCACGTCCGCGGACCAGGCGAGCTACAGCCCGGTCGTCTTCCTGCTGGTGATCGGGGCCGTGGTAGGGCTCACGGTGCTGGTCGTGCGCCGCGTCTTTCATGGACGCCTGCGTCGCGCGCCGCCGTGGGATTGCGGCTATCCCGAGCAGACCCCGCGCATGGAGGACACGGCCGATGGCTTCGGTCAGCCCATCCGGCACATCTTTGCCCCCGTGTTCCTCATTCGCCGCGAGATCCCGCGCGCGGACGACCCGAAGCCCGTATTCAGGCAGGAAGTCGAAGATCGCCATTGGGCGAGCCTGTACATGCCGATCGCACACCTGGCTGAGTTCGTTTCACGTCAGGTCGGACGCCTGCAGCAGGGCCGTATTTCGGTTTACCTGCTGTACAGCTTCATAACGCTGATCGCCTTGCTCGTCTTCGTGCAATGAATCAGGCCGGCGGCATCGTATTCCAGGTTCTGCAGTCGGTGCTGGTGGTTCTGATCGCGCCGCTCATGCTCGGCTGGGTCAACCAATGTCGCGCATGGCTTCAGAACAAAAGCGGCGCGGGCATCGTGCAACCCTATCGCGTGATCAGGAAACTGCTGCACAAGGATGCCGTCATTGCGTACGATGCGTCGCCGCTCTTCCGGGCCACGCCGTACGTGCTCTTCGGCTGCATGTGGCTCGCCGTCGGGATCGTCCCGGTACTCGCAACCGACCTGCCGTTCGCGCCGGCGGCCGACGTCATCGCGCTGGTCGGGCTGTTCGCGCTGGCGCGCGTGTTCGTGTCGCTGGCCGGGATGGACATCGGCACGTCTTTCGGCACGCTCGGGGCGCGCCGCGAGATGATGATCGGGTTCCTGGCGGAGCCTGCGATGCTGATGACGCTTTTCACGGCTTCTCTCATCAGTCAGTCCACGTCGTTGGCGACCATCGTGGAGACGCTCGGACAGCGCGAGCTCGTGATCTATCCGAGCATGGCGTTCGCCGCGATCGCGTTCCTGATGGTGCTGCTGGCCGAGAATGCGCGCATACCGATCGACAATCCGTCCACGCACCTCGAGCTCACGATGATTCACGAGGCCATGATCCTCGAATACTCGGCGCGGCACCTTGCACTGGTCGAATGGGCGTCGAGTCTGAAGCTCACCGCGTACGTCGCGATCGGCTTCGCCATTTTCGTCCCGTGGGGCATCGCACAGCCGGGCGACTGGACCGGCCTCGCAATCGCTTTCGTCGTGCTCACGGTAAAGCTCGCGCTCGCGGGCGCCGGCCTCGCGCTCGTCGAGACCGTGTCCGCCAAGATGCGCATCTTCCGGGCGCCCGAGTTTCTTGCCACCGCTTTTCTGCTGGCGACCCTGGGCATGCTCACCCATTTCGTGCTCGAAACGTGAATTCGCTACCTATCCCGTTCTACGCGCAGCTCATCAATCTCATTGCCGCGCTGATCCTGCTCATCGCGTTTGCCATGCTCACGCAGCGGCGCATTCTTTCGCTCATCAACCTGTTCGCCGCGCAGGGCGCGCTGCTCGTGCTGTCGACGGCGATCGTCGCGTATTCGACCGGTCAATCGCACCTTTATTACTCCGCGCTGCTCACGCTCGCGTTGAAGGTCATGGTGCTCCCGTGGATCCTGCACAGGCTGACGCGGGCGCTGAACGTGCAATGGGACGTCGAGCCGCTCATCAACATACCGGCCACAATGCTGCTCGGCATCGTGCTCGTCATCTTCGCGTTCAACCTCGCAGCGCCGATCAGCCAGATCGCGGGCACGATCACGAAGAGCACGCTGGGAGTCGCGCTTGCCAGCATTCTTCTGTCGTTTCTCATGATGATCACGCGGCGCAAGGCTGTGTCGCAGGTGGTCGGCTTTCTGTCGATGGAGAACGGCCTTTTCTTCGCCGCTACTTCGGCGACGTACGGCATGCCGCTGGTCGTGGAGCTCGGCATCGCCCTCGACGTTCTGGTGGGAACGCTCGTCTTCGGCGTGTTTTTCTTCCACATCCGGGAGACGTTCGAAAGTCTCGATATTCATCATCTCGAGAGGCTCAAGGAACGTTGATGAGCCGCGCTCATCTCGCACCCTCAACCCCGACCCCTCTCCCTCTCGCTGAGGGCGAGGGGAAACTAGCGGTGCGGATCGCCAGCGGCGATTTGCACAAAATTTAGATGGAGCTTCTCTTCGTCCTGGCCATACCGTTCCTGGGCGGCATCGTGCTCGCGCTCTGGGGCCATCGCAGTTTCGCGCCCGAGCTCAACGCAGGGATGAGTCTGCTGACCCTGCTCGTTGCGGCGGCGTTGACGGGCCGCGTCATCGCGGAAGGGCCACAGCTCGTCTGGAACGAGAATTTTCTGGTCGATCCGTTCAACGTGTTCCTGGTTGCGCTGACCGCATTCGTCGCGTTCACCACCGCGCTCTTCAGCCGGCCCTACATGCGTATCGAAGCGCACCACGGCCGGCTCTCGCCACAGCGGCTGCGGCTCTACCACAGCATGTTCCAGATGTTCACCTTTACCATGCTGCTCGCGCTGCTCACGAACAACGTGGGCATTCTGTGGGTGGCGATGGAAGCCGCGACGCTCACGACCGTGCTGCTCGTGAGCCTCTATCGCACGCCGGCGAGCCTGGAAGCCGCATGGAAATACTTCATTCTGTGCGGCGTCGGGATTGCGCAGGCGCTGTTCGGGACGATCCTTCTCTATTTCGCCGCCGAGAAAGTGCTCGGGGCGGGCGGTAACGCCCTGCTGTGGACCCATCTGTATGAGGTGAAGAGCGATCTCGAACCCACCGTGCTGGGCCTCGCGTTCGTCTTCCTGCTCGTCGGCTACGGCACCAAGGTGGGCCTTGCGCCGCTGCACAACTGGCTGCCGGATGCGCACGCGGAAGGTCCGACGCCGATTTCGGCCGTCCTTTCGGGCTTGCTGCTCAACGTCGCCCTTTACGCAGTCGTGCGCGCGAAGGTGCTGGTCGAGGGTGCCCTCGGCACGAACTTCGGCGGCAATCTGATGATGGGCTTCGGCCTGCTCTCAGTGGTGATCGCGGCGTTCATGCTGTCGCGCCAGAAGGACATCAAACGTCTGTTCGCCTATTCGTCGATCGAGCACATGGGGCTCATGACCTTCGCGTTCGGCATGGGTGGGCCGCTCGCGACCTTTGCGGGCCTGCTCCACATGACGGTGCACTCGCTCACGAAATCGGCCATCTTCTTCGCCGTCGGGCACGCGGCCCAGAAGTCGGGCACACAGATCATGCAGGACATCCGCGGTCTCATCGAAAGCAATCCGACGATCGGTTGGGGCCTGCTGCTCGGCAGTTTCGCGATCCTCGGCATGCCGCCGTTCGGCGTGTTCGCGAGCGAGTTCATGCTGCTGACCGCGGCCATGCACCAGCAGCCCTGGGCGACGCCGCTGCTGCTGATCTCGCTCGGCGTTGCGTTCGCCTCCATATTCGGAAAAGTGCAGCCGATGGTGTTCGGCCGCTCCGCGTTGCCGCGTCTGCCGCATCGGCCCACGCTCATTCCCGTGTTCGTTCACCTCGCGCTCGTCCTGCTGCTCGGGCTCTACATTCCGCCGTTCCTGGCCGAGTGGTATCGGCAGGCCGTGCAGCTTATCGGGTGAGGCGAGCGACCCTGTGAGCAGCGACGGTGGCGAGTGACCGATGACGAAAACATGAGGGGAAACAGAGGCGAGTGTTAGCGGCCTGCAAATGAGACTGGAAGATTTTACATTCGAAGTAACCGAGCTACCGTGCGCGATGCCGGTCTGGTACGCGCGGACCGATGCGCCACGCTGGCGGCGCGCGTGCGAACAGGTTCGTGAAAAAGGCGGACGCCTCGTTGCATTGTGGGCCGCCGACAAGCGCGACATCGGCCACGGCTTCGTCGTATACGCCGCGCTGACGGTGCGCTCGGGTCTGATCGTGATCGCTGTCCTTGCTACCGACGAGCGCTATCCGGATATTTCAGATCTTTTTCCCGCCGCCAATCGCATGCAGCGGGCTGCATACGATCTGCTGGGCGTGCGCGCGGACGGCGCGGAGGACACGCGCAAGTGGCTTCGACACGTTGCGTGGCCGGAAGATGCGTTTCCGCTGCGCAAGGATTTCCCATCAGAGGGTCTGCCTCAGCAGGAGAACGGCGCTCTGCCTGACAACTATCCGTTCGTGAAAGTCGAAGGCGAAGGCGTGCACGAGATCCCGGTCGGACCGGTGCACGCGGGCACCATCGAGCCCGGTCACTTCCGGTTCTCGATCGTGGGTGAAGGCATCCTGAGGCTCGAAGAGCGCCTCGGCTACAAGCACAAAGGCATCGAGAAGGGCTTCGAGTCGATGACGCTCATGGAAGGCGCGCGACTCGCGGGCCGGATATCGGGTGACTCGACGGTCGCATACGGATGGGCGTACGCGATGGCGGTGGAATGTGCCGCTGCGGTCACGCCGCCGGCACGCGCATTGTGGCTGCGCGCGTTGCTGCTCGAGCGCGAACGGATCGGACAGCACCTGTGGGACCTCGGCTTTCTCGGCAACGATGCGGGACTCGCGTTCGGCCTCGCGCAGTTTTCACGATTGCGCGAGGAGTGGCTGCGTGTAAGCCACGCGACGTTCGGCCATCGCTATCTGATGGATACGATCGTACCCGGCGGCGTCGCGTGCGATCTGGACCGTGACGGGCACGATCGCATCGCGCTCGAAATCGAATCCGTTGCGGAGGCGGTCGCGGTGCTCAGGAACATCTACGACGAGCACGCGGGGCTGCAGGATCGGTTCATCGGGTGCGGCCGCGTGCGACCCGAGCTCGCGGAACGCATGGGGCTGACCGGACTTGCCGGCCGTGCGAGCGCCGTCGCCTGGGATTTGCGCGTGCAGTTTCCGCCGGTGCCATACGAGCAGTTCGAGGTACGCATGGCGACGCACCGTAACGGAGACGTGGCGGCGCGGGTGATGGTCCGCTTCGACGAGATCGCCGAATCGCTGCGCCTGATCGGCCTCATGCTCGCGCATCTTCCCGCGGGAGAGGTTTTCGCGCCGCTGCCGTCCGTGCCTGAGTCCGCGATCGGCATCGGCTGGGTAGAAGGCTGGCGAGGCGAAGTCCTGATCGGGTTGGAAGTGGCCGCCGGGCAGCGGCTCCGCCGCGTGCACGCGCACGATCCATCCTGGCAGAACTGGCCGCTGCTGGAACGCGCGGTGCTCGGGAACATCGTCGGCGACTTCCCGCTCATCAACAAGTCGTTCAATCTGTCGTATAGCGGGCAGGATTTGTAGCGCAGAGTGAGGCGGGAGGAAACAGGTGTTCCAGCTACTCAAGCAGATCGCAGTCACCGGCATCAGGACCGAAGCGCCGCCTGAACCGGATCAGGCGTTGCTCACCACGGCACGCCGCCTCGAAAGCGAAGTATTGAAGCGCTTCCACGGCGCGCTCGCGATCCGTCACGTCGATGCGGGCTCGTGCAACGGGTGCGAGCTCGAAATCAACGCGCTCGGAAACCCGTATTACAACCTCGAAGGCATCGGCATCCGCTTCGTCGCGAGCCCACGCCATGCCGACATGCTGCTCGTGACCGGGCCGGTGTCGCGCCACATGGAAGTCGCTCTGCGTCGCACCTACGATGCGACGCCGGAACCCAAACTCGTCGTCGCGATTGGCGACTGCGGCTGCACCGGCGGCATTTTCGGCGAGAGCTACGCGAGTCTCGGCCGCGTGTCGAACGTGATCCCGGTGGACGTGGCGGTCCCAGGATGTCCGCCCACCCCGCTGGCAATCATGCAGGGGATACTGACGGCGATCAGCGTGGACGAATGAGCGGAAAAATCCACGCCGCTCATCCGGCCTTGCGGCGCTATCACCACTAACCGACTCGGCAGCGCTGGACCGTTGCTTCATCCAGTTCGATGTCGAACCCGGGACCGCGCGCGACGTCCATCCAGCCGTCGCGAACCTGAGGTCGATTCACCCAAACAGTCTGCCAGATCGGATCGCGCTCCGGATGCGCGAAGCACTCTGCGTAGGTGCCGTGCGGCACAGCGGCAAGCAGGTGCTGCGCGATCTGCGACTTCTTCGTGGTGCGCCATCTGCACGCCCGCCGGCGGCGCACAGCGCAGCGGCACGGCGCCACTCGGTGACGCCGCCGCCATCGCGAGACGTCGTAGTTGACGAAGTCGACTGCGTCGGCGTCGACCAGACGGCGCACGCCGTGGCTCGTGATCTCCGACTGGCCGGCGGTGACCGGGATGCGAGTTGCCCGGCGCACGCGCGCCATCATCGCGGCGTCGTCGTACCAGTGGCAGGGCTCCTCGAACCAGCGGATGTCGAGCGGCTCGATTCGACGCGAGAAGCGGATCGCCTCGACTGCGTTCCAGCCCCGGTTGGCGTCGACGGCCAGGACGAAATCGGCCCCGGCCGCCTTGCGTGCGGCCTGTCACCCGCTTCGGCGTCTTCTTCGGGAGAAAGGCCGCCGACCTTGAACTTGCAACCCAGCCATTCCGGCTTCGCGGTACTGCTCCATCTCGCGCCCGATGTCGGCGAGCGTCTTGCCTTCCATGTAGTAGCCGCCGATCGAGATGATCGGCAGACGGTCGCGGTAGCCGCCGAGCAGCTCGCGCGACGCTCTTGCCGAGCGTCTTGCCGATCAGATCCCACAGCGCGCAGTCGACGCAGGCGATCGCCTCCATGAGCAGCATTCTTGCGTCGCGGCTCGTGTGCGTGAGCTCGAACAGCTTCTCCCAGATGCGCTCGCCTTCGAAGATGCTCATCGCCCTGCGACGCGGCGGCGCCGAGCTCCTGCTCGATGCAGCCGCACGATCTCGGCGCCGTGCTCGCGGTTGTCGCCGTTGTAGACCTCGCTCGTGAGACCGTCGTCGGTGCGCAGACGCGTCACCACGGTGCGCGCTTCAGCACCGAGTAGGTGGACCCGCCGAAGTTCTGCGTGAGCGGTATCTCGATCAAGATCGCTTCGATTGATTCGAGTTTCATCCCCTCCCCGACCGCTCCGCTCCCCAACCCTCTCCCCGAGCGCGGGGCGAGGGAGTGTTTTTTCGTCACCCGTCGTCCGTCGTCCGTCACCCGTCACTGGGTTATTTCACCTTCATCCCCGGCTCCGCGCCGGCATCCGGCGCAAGCAGATAGATCCCCGGTGCATCGCCGGAAGCGGCGAGCACCATGCCTTCAGACAGGCCGAACTTCATCTTGCGCGGCGCGAGATTGGCGACGACGATCGTCAGTCTTCCTTTCAGTTGCCCGGGGTCGTATGCCGATTTGATCCCGGCGAAGACCTGGCGCGTGCCGAGTGAACCGACGTCGAGCGTGAGCTTCAAGAGCTTGTCAGCGCCTTCGACCGCCTCCGCGCCTGCGATGCGCGCGATCCGCAGGTCTACCTTGGCGAAGTCATCGATCGCGATCTTTTCACCAGCAGTGGAAACCGGCTTCCCGGTGCCCTGTGCCGCAGGCTGCGCGGCGGCCGCTTGCGCAGGCTTGTTCACGAGGCCCGGCCCCGGATCGGACGGCTGCAGCGTTTCCCGATTGGCCTCGAGCAATGACTGGATTTGCTTCGGGTCGACGCGCGTCATCAGGTGCTCATAAGGCTGGATGCGCCGCAACGGCGTTCTCAAGTCCGTCCATTTCAGGGGCGCCTGGATACCGAGCAGCCTCGCCGCGGCGAGCGCCCGCTCTGGCAGAACCGGAGCGAGGTAATAGGTGAGAAGACGAAAGGCGTCCAGGCAATCGGAGCAGACCTGCTGAAGAGCGCCGTGCTGCGACGGGTCCTTCGCGAGCAGCCAGGGTTTTGCGCGGTCCCAGCGCTGATTGATCGCGTCGGCGATGCGCATGATCTCGCGCATCGCCTTGCTGTATTCGCGGGCGTCGTAGCTTTCGCGCACGACCGCTTCGCTGTCGTAAGCCGCCGCCGTCGCGGCAAACGTATCGCTGCGCTCGACGTCGATCGGCGTCAGCTCGCCGTCGAAGTGCCTGGTGATGAAACCGGCCGCGCGGCTCGCGATGTTGACGTACTTGCCGACCAGATCGCTGTTCACCCGCGCGACGAAATCGTCGAGATTGAGATCGATGTCTTCCATCGCCGGGCCGAGCTTCGCGGCGTAGTAGTAGCGCAGCCACTCCGGATCGAGGCCCTGTGCAGATAGCTTTCGGCGGTGATGAACGTGCCGCGCGACTTCGACATCTTCTGCGCCGTTCGACGGTCAGGAAGCCGTGCGCGTGACACGTGGGTCGGCGTGCGATAGCCGGCGAACTGCAGCATCGCCGGCCAGAACAGCGCGTGGAAGTACAGGATGTCCTTGCCGATGAAGTGCACCATCTCGGCGTCGGATCCTGGCCGCACGAAGGCGTCGAAGTCGAGCCCGACGCGCTCGGCGAGATTCCTGAAGCTCCCGAGGTAGCCGATCGGCGCGTCGAGCCAGACGTAGAAGTACTTGCCGGGCGCGCCGGGAATCTCGAAGCCGAAGTACGGCGCGTCGCGCGAGATGTCCCAGTCGTTCAGGCCCTGGTCGAACCATTCGCGGATCTTGTTGCGCGCTTCGGGCTGCAGATGGTCGCTCGACCTGGGTCCAGCTGCTCGAGGAACGTCCTTGCAGCGCGGGTCGGAGAGCTTGAAGAAGTAGTGATCGGACGTCTTGCGGACCGGCTTGGCGCCCGAGACCACGGAGTACGGGTTCGATCAGGTCGGTCGGGCTGTAGGTCGTGCCGCAGACTTCGCAGGAGTCGCCGTACTGGTCCTTCGCGTCGCAGTTGGGGCATTCGCCCTTGATGAAGCGGTCCGGCAGGAACATCTTCCTTGACCGGATCGTAGAACTGCTCGACCGGGCGTCACGTCGATCAGGCCCGCGGCCTTGAGCTGCAGGTAGATGTCCTCGGAAAGCTGCGCGCGTCTCGTCCGAGTGCGTCGTGTAGTAGTTGTCGAACTCGACGTGGAAGCCGGCGAAGTCGCGCTTGTGCTCCTCCAGCACGCGCTCGATGAGCGCCTCGGGGCGTGATGCCTTCCTTCTCCGCCCGCAGCATGATCGCGGTGCCGTGCGTGTCGTCCGCGCAGACGTAGTGGACCTCGTGGCCGCGCATCTTCTGGAAGCGCACCCAGATGTCGGTCTGGATGTACTCGACCAGGTGGCCGAGGTGGATCGCGCCGTTCGCGTAGGGCAGCGCGGAGGTGACGAGGATGCGCCGTGTGGCCATGCTTCGAGAGAGTGGAGAGGAGTGAAACTAAACATGTGAATTCTAAACCGAATCGTTTAGACACTCTGATAATCCCGCGCCTTACCGAATTGCTCCGCTTCCAGACGTTCTGAAGGACCCACTCGCCATGCCAGTCACCGAGCAGCAGGTGCATGATGCACTGCAAGGAGCTGATCGACCCCAACACGCGCAAGGACTACGTCTCGCGAAATCGGCGCGCAACGTGAAGGTCGAAGGCGACGACGTGTCGCGTCGACATTCTGCTCGGCTACCCGGCGAAGAGCCAGATCGAGCCGATCCGCAACGAGATCGTGTCGAAGCTGAAGGCGATGCCCGGCGTCGGCAAGCGCGAGCGTCAATGTGACGATGAAGATCGTGTCGCACGCGGTGCAGCGCGGCGGTGAAGCTGATCCCCGACGTGCGCAACATCATCGCGGTCGCTTCCGGCAAGGGCGGCGTGGGCAAGAGCACCGACCGCGGTGAATCTCGCGCTCGCGCTCGCCGCCGAGGGCGCGACGGTCGGCGTGCTCGACGCCGACATCTACGGTCCGTCGCAGCCCATGATGCTGGGCATCTCGGGACGGCCCCAATCGACCGACGGCAAGACGCTCGAGCCGATGGAAGGCCACGGCCTGCAGGCGATGTCGATCGGGTTCCTGATCGACATCGAGACGCCGATGGTGTGGCGCGGCCCGATGGTCACGCAGGCGCTCGAGCAGCTGCTGAACGAGACCAACTGGCGCGATCTCGACTACCTGGTCGTCGATCTGCCGCCCGGCACCGGCGATATCCAGCTCACGCTCGCGCAGCGCGTGCCGGTGACCGGCGCGGTGATCGTCACGACGCCGCAGGACATCGCGCTCATCGATGCGCGCAAGGGGCTCAAGATGTTCGAGAAGGTCGGCATCCCGATCCTCGGCATCGTCGAGAACATGAGCCTCCACATCTGCAGCCAGTGCGGGCACGAGGAGCGGATCTTCGGGGAAGGCGGCGGCGAGCGCATGGGCAAGGACTACGGCGTGGAGCTGCTCGGGTCGCTGCCGCTCGACATCAGGATCCGCGAGCAGGCGGACTCGGGGACGCCGACGGTGGTCGCGGATCCGGACAGCCGGGCGGCGGACATCTACCGGCAGATCGCGCGCCGGATCGCGGTGAAGATCGCGGAGAAGCAGCAGGACCACTCGGCGGCGTTTCCGAAGATCGTCGTCCAGAACACGTAGCACTGTGAGCCACGTGTCCATTGCGCAAACACCGCTCGTGCTGAGGAGCGGTAGCCTCTCGAAGCAGGGGCCACCGCGGCCTTTCGCTCTTCGAGACGGCCCTTGTCGGCCTCCTCAGAGCGAACGGAATTCGCACAAAATCGTGGCACGCGATATTCACCTCCCGCCTTCCCCCTCTCACCTCCCGAATCCAACATGAGATTCCGCTTCCCCGTCATCATCATCGACGAGGACTTCCGCACCGAGAACGCGAGCGGGATGGGCATACGCGCGCTCGCGAAGGCGATCGAAGAAGAGGGGATGGAAGTCATCGGCGTTACGAGCTACGGCGATCTTTCGAGCTTCGCCCAGCAGCAGAGCCGCGCGTCCGCCTTCATCCTGTCGATCGACGACGAAGAGCTCGGCGTCAGCACGCCCGAGGAAGCCGCCGCCACGGTCGCGCAGTTGCGCAAGTTCGTGTCCGAGATCCGCTTCCGCAACGCGGATCTGCCGATCTTTCTCTATGGCGAGACGCGCACCTCACGCCACATCCCGAACGATGTCCTGCGCGAGCTGCACGGCTTCATTCACATGTTCGAGGACACGCCGGAGTTCGTGGCACGCTACATCGTCCGGGAGTCCAAGACCTACCTCGACAGCCTCGCCCCGCCTTTCTTCAGGGCGCTGGTGCACTACGCACAGGACGGCTCGTACTCCTGGCACTGCCCCGGGCACTCGGGCGGCGTTGCGTTCCTGAAGAGTCCGGTCGGACAGATGTTCCACCAGTTCTTCGGCGAGAACATGCTGCGCGCGGACGTGTGCAACGCGGTGGACGAGCTGGGTCAACTGCTCGACCACTCGGGACCGGTTGCCGCGTCCGAGCGTAATGCGGCGCGGATCTTCAACTGCGACCACCTGTTCTTCGTCACGAACGGCACGTCGACGTCGAACAAGATGGTGTGGCATTACACCGTGGCGCCGGACGACATCGTCATCGTCGACCGCAACTGCCACAAGTCGATCCTGCACGCGATCACGATGACCGGCGCGGTGCCGGTGTTCCTCATGCCGACGCGCAACCACTTCGGCATCATCGGCCCGATACCGCGTGACGAGTTCCGGTGGGAGAACATCGAGAAGAAAGATCCAGGCGAACCCGTTCGCACGCAACGTGAAGACGAAGCCGCGCGTGCTCACACTGACGCAGAGCACGTACGACGGCATCCTCTACAACGTCGAGACGATCAAGGAGATGCTGGACGGGCGCATCGAGACCCTGCACTTCGACGAAGCGTGGCTGCCGCATGCGACGTTCCACGAGTACTACCAGAACATGCACGCGATCGGACGCAGACCGGCCGCGCTGCAAGGAGTCGATGATCTTCTCGACGCAGTCCACGCACAAGCTGCTGGCCGGCCTTTCGCAGGCGTCGCAGATCCTGGTGCAGGACAGCCGACTCGCGCATGCTGAATCTGCACGCGTTCAACGAGTCCTATCACATGCACTCGTCCACCTCGCCGCAATACGCGATCATCGCGTCGTGCGACGTGGCGGCGGCGATGATGGAGCCGCCGGGCGGCACGGCTCTGGTCGAGGAGTCGCTGCAGGAAGCGATCGATTTCCGGCGCGCCATGCGCAAGGTCGACGCGGAGTTCGGCAAGGACTGGTGGTTCAAGGTGTGGGGCCCGGAACGGCTCGCTGCCGAGGGCATCGGCAATCGCGACGACTGGATGCTGCGCGCCAACGAGCGCTGGCACGGGTTCGGCGAGCTCGCGCCGGGCTTCAACATGCTCGATCCGATCAAGGCGACGGTCATCACGCCGGGACTCGACGTGACCGGGAAGTTCGCGACGTACCGGCATCCCGGCGATCATCGTCACACGCTATCTCGCGGAGCACGGCATCATCGTGGAGAAGACGGGGCTCTACTCGTTCTTCATCATGTTCACGATCGGCATCACCAAAGGCCGCTGGAACACGCTGGTGACCGAGCTGCAGCAGTTCAAGGACGATTACGACAGCAACGCGCCTCTGTGGCGCGTGATGCCCGAGTTCCTGAACAAGTTTCCGAGCTACGAGAAGATCGGCCTGCGCGACCTCTGCGATCAGATTCACGGCGTCTACAAGGCGAACGATGTGGCGCGCGTGACGACCGAGATGTATCTGTCGAGCATGGTGCCCGCGATGAAGCCGGCCGAGGCGTGGGCACGCATGGCGCACGGCGAGATCGACCGCATCGACATCGACCAGCTCGAAGGGCGCATCACGAGCGTGCTGCTGACGCCCTATCCGCCGGGCATTCCGCTGCTCATTCCGGGTGAGCGTTTCAACGCGACGATCATGGGCTACCTTCAGTTCGCGCGTAAATTCAACCGGCAGTTCCCCGGCTTCGAAACCGACATCCACGGTCTCGTCGTCGAGAAGTCGAACGGCGAGATGAAGTACTACGTGGATTGCGTGCGTTCGTCGGAGCCCATCCCGCATCGACGTCGCGCGACGGATCGGCTCTGACGCGGCATCTCGGTTGGTGCGCGCGCCGGAAGTTCTCGAACTATCGCGCCCAGCGTCCGCAGCCCGCATGATGTAGTTCGCACTCAGTTCGCCCTGAGGAGGCCGACTCGGGCCGTCTCGAAGCCTGCCCTGAGCTACGTCGAAGGGGGTGAACGACGCCTAGTGTTGCGCCCGCAAGCCCCGCACCTCGAAACGGATGCGATCGAGCTCTTCTCCCCGCGCGCTCTTCAGTGTCACTTCCCGCATGCCGGGCTGCGGGAGCCACAACACCGCACGATCGGCGCGCGCTTCCCTGCCGTCCTCGAACACGAATCGCGCACCGCTTGGCGCACCGCGCTGCGCCAGAACCAGGCGCTGCCGGTCGCGCGGAATGTCGGGGTCGACCGCGTAGATCGCGCCGCGTGCCGGTGAGATGATGCGTGCCGCCGCAGCATTCCCATCGAGCGGCACGATCTTCGAGCTTTCCGTCCCTGCGATGAACCACTCGTCGCGTTCCGGTTCGATCGCGCCCGCATAAGAGACGCGCTGACGCAGGACGCCGTCAGGCGCTGCGGGCCGCGTGGGCGTCCTGCCTTCCTGGAGGTAATCCATGATCTCGCGCCACACCGGCGCTGCGCCGTCGATGCCCGACACGTCGTGCATGGGTGCGCCCGAGAAATTGCCGACCCATACGGCGACGGTATAGGCCCCCGCGAACCCGACGGCCCAGTTGTCGCGCATGTCCTTGCTGGTGCCGGTTTTCACACTTGCCGGATAGCGGGTCGCGAGCGGGCTCGCAAGACCGAACGTGAGCGCACGCGCTGCGGGATCGGCAAGAATGTCGCTCACGATGAAGGCAGCCCGCGGGTCGATGACTTGCCTTTCGTCCGCGCCACGCTTCGAATCGCCGGGTACGGTCGTAACGCGACTCCAGCGGCCGCCGTTCGCGAGCGTGCGATAGGCGTTGGCAAGCTGCAGCAGGGTCACCTCGGCGCCGCCGAGTGCGAGCGAATATCCGTAGTGATCGGCGTCGCGATTGAGGCTCTCCAGGCCGAGATCTTTCAGTCGCCGGTAGAACGGCTCGTAGCCGACGAGCGCGAGCGTGCGTACGGCCGGCACGTTGAGCGAGGATGCGAGCGCGTGCCGCAGCGAGACAGGACCTTTGAAGCTGCGGTCGTAGTTCTGCGGGACGTAGAGACCGGTCGTCAACGTCACCGCGAGCGGCGAGTCGTCGAGCACGGAAGCCGGCGTCAGCAGGCGACGCTCGAGCGCGAGCGCATAGAGGAACGGCTTCAGGGTCGAGCCCGCCAGCCGCGGCGCGAGGACGCCGTCGACTTCGTGCGCACGCGACAGGACACCGCTCGATCCGACCCACGCCAGCACTTCGCCCGTCGCGTTGTCGAGCACGACGAGCGCGCCGTCTTCGACATTGCGGCCCTCCAGCTCGCGCAGATGCCGCGTAAGCGTGTCGGTCGCGAACCGCTGAAGGCGCGCATCGAGCGTGCTCTGCACCCTCTCGCCGCGCTCGCTTCAACCGTTTGCGTGCGAGATGCGGCGCCAGACCGTCGATGTCGTCGACCCGCCGCGTGCCGCCCAATGTTCCCGCGGCAACGCCCTGCACCAGCAGACATGCACGCTCCTCGTTGCCGAGCAGCGCGCACGCGCGGCGGGCTGCACGTGCCGGTGCCGCGTTCGGGGCTCGCACCAACGCCGCCAGCAGGGCGCTTTCGACGCGATCGAGCCCGGCCGGGCGTTTGCCGAGGAGACCGCGCGCCGCTGCATCGATACCTTCGAGCTCGCCGCGGAACGGCGTCAGGTTGAGCCACGCTTCGAGTATCTCGGCCTTGCTCCAGTCGCGCTCGATCGCGAGCGCCTGTCGCGCCTGCCGCCACTTCTGGATGAGATTGCGGTGACCGCCGCGTTCGAGCGCTGGCTCGAGATGCGCCGCGAGCTGCATCGTTATCGTGCTGCCGCCGCGCCGTTCGCCGGAAAGCGTCTGTTTCAGCGCTGCACCGAATGCGCGCCAGTCGACCCCGCCGTGCTCGTAGTAGCGCTTGTCTTCCGAGGCGATCACGAGGGCGACCATGGCCGGTGAGACGTCTTCGACACGGACCCACTCGCCGCGCCGCCGCGCATGATCGATGCGAATGCGTGAAAGCGGGTCGCCGTGACGATCGAGCAGCCACGCATCCGAGGCGCGCCATGCCGCTCGAACGGACTCAAAGCGGGGAACGGAGTAGGGCGCGATCTGCGAGCGAGACACCCAGCGCTGCGCCGAGCGCGCAAACCGTGTACGCCGCGATCCGGGTCGCCGCTTTCACGGTTTCACCGCTACGGCCTGATTCGGCAGCTCGCCCATCATCTCGGGTGCGTAGAGCGCCTCGACGTGCGTCGCCGGCAGATCGAATCGCCCGGGATTGTTGAGGCGAACGGTGTATTCGGTCTTGAAGGTGCCTTTCGGAACGAACGCGTAGTAGGCGCGATACGCTTCCTGCGTGCGCTCGACGTATGCGGGCGCCACCGTCGCCGCTCGCTTTTCGCCCTGCGTGAGCGAGCCCGCATCGCGACCCAGCCCCGAGCCGAGAATCATCGAGCCGCCCGGAATCGGATCGTCGACGACGACCCACGTCATGTCCGTCTGCGCATCGATCTCGAGCGTGACGCGGTAGACGTCGCCGCGCGTGTAGCCTGAGCGGTCCTTCTGCTCGACCGGCGCGACGGTGCGCTTGACGTTGAAGCCGCTTGCCACAGGTGCGTTAAGCGGCAGCGCGGCGCGCGACTGCACGAGTGCCCATGGCGCACCCGCGCCGTTGTGCGTGACCGTGAGCGACTGGTTGCCGGTCGGCCACGCGATGTCCCTGGATTCGGGCGTCGGCTTCACGTCGATCGAGGTCGAGCTGGAGCCGAGCGCAACGACGACGTTTCCGCCTGCCGGCGTTTTCTCGAACGCCTCGGGCAAAGCGCGACAGCGCCACCACGCCCCACGCGTTCGCGACGGTGGTGCTCCAGCGTCCGCGCGCTCTGCCGCGACAGCGCGCCGCGCACGAGACGCGGGACATCGTCTTTCCAGTCGGGCTGATCGAGCACGGCGAGCAGCGCGCGATTTGCGTTCACGTTCGGATCGACCATGAGCCACCACAGCGCATCGTTGCGCTCGGTCGAGAACGTCATGACCGTCCCCTGGAAGTTGAGCCGCGCGCGCAGCAGGCCGAGCGCTTCCTTGAGCCGCTCGGCGCGGCGCGGAACGCCGTCCACGCGCTTCAGGATGCCGATCCAGTCGATCAGCGCCGAGGTCGGCCACGATGCAGGATCGACCGCGATCGAATCGAGCATGGCCGGCCGCGCGCTGACCGTGCCGGGAAAGTGCTTCGATGGCCGCCAGCTTGCGCAGGCTCAGGTCCGGCGCGGGGAGCGGGCCGTCGCGGACGATGCGACCCGTTGCGAACGCTTCCAGTCCTTTCAGCATGCGCCCGAGCGACGCATCGCTCCACTCGCGGCCGCCCTCGTGCGCGATCTGCACGAGGTACGACGTCAGCACGTCGCTGCCCGCCAGCGCGTCGCTCGGGAAGTAGCGTGCGAGCCCGTCGCGGTCGAGGTAGTTGGGAAGGCTCGCGTCGAGCGCGTTCCACAAGCGCGTCGTCGTGCAGCCCGATCGCTTTCGACGTGCGCTGCTCGAGACAGCCGTAGGGATACGCGAGGAAATAATCGCGCACGGCCGAAAGATCACCGGCCAGGCTGCCCAGCACCTCCACGCGCACGCCACCGCGTCCGGGTAGCGCCGCCGGCGGGACGCTCGACCGCAATGGTCAGCGGCTTGTCGAGTCGCGCGAGTGTCGCCTGATACGTCGCGCACCGGATAAACCGGCGCCACCTTCTGCGACGTGCGCAGCCGGTCACGCGTGCCGTCGCTGCCGGCGGAGACATCCCAGTAGACGCGGTCGAGTCCGGCGGGCACTTTCACGGGCACGCTGATCGTCCTCGCCTCGTTCGCCGCGAGTGCGATCGCCTGTTCTCCGCGTTCGCAGCGTCTTTGCCCCCGTCTCGTCGGCGTGCTTATCGCTCAGCGTCCATTCGAAGCGGGTCGAAATCGGCCGCGCCGTCGTGTTCCTGATCGTGAACATCGCGCTGAACTCGTCCTGCCTCACGCACGAGCGGCGGCAGTCCGGAAAACATCATGAGGTCCTGCGTCGTGCGCACCGTGGCGAGACCGTGCCCGAACTTCGACGCACCGGCGTGCGCGATCGCGACGATGCCGAAAGCTGGACAACGAATCGTTCAGCGGCACCTCGACGCGTGGCGCGCCCCTGTGCGTCGAGCGGAACGCGGGCTTTCCACAGGAGCAGCGTGTCGAAGAGCTCGCGTGTGCCGCCGCGCCCTCCGCCGCCGCCCGGCAGCCACCGCTTTCTTTCCGAAGTGACGTTTGCCGATCACGTAGCCTTGCGCGGTCGAAGTTACGACCTCGGTCGGGCGCTCATGGAGAACGCCGTCGAGAATGTTCCAGGACTTGTTGTCGAGCAGCTCGAGCAGGCCCTCGTCGACCGCGGCGAGCGCGATCTCGCCGTTGGCGGCGCGCGTTGCCACGGCTGTCGCGCACTTCGATCCCTACGCGTGTGACTTCGCGGACTTTGAGTACGTCGCGATCGGGTGTGACTTTCACATTGAGCGCGTAGTCGGCCTGGCCCACCTTGATTTCCGCCATGCCGAGCCTGAAAGCGGGCTTGGCGAGATCGACGAGCGCGGTCGGCCGTGTGTCGCGCTCGACCGGAACTTCGTCCACCAGACGCAGCCAGTATCCGATCGTGTAGATCCAGCGCTTCAGCCACGCGTACGGTCCCGGCACTTCGGGATCGACGCGTCCGCGCAGCGCGAGTGCGGAGACGAAGACGTTCGGTCCGTAGTGTCCAAGCATCGGCACGTCGATCACGGGCGACTTGCCGTCGAGGCTCATGACCTTCTGCCACAGCACGCCTTCGCGCTCGACCGTGACGAGGACGGTCGCCTCGCGAAACGGCATGCGCACCTGAAGCCGCGCGGTTTCACCCGGCTCGTAGCGCTGTTTCTCCGGGAATGAGATCGATGCGGTCATTGTCGCCCGGTTCGAACCACCACTGCTCGTCGCCGCGGACCCACGCCGTCGCCGTTGCGTACGATTCGCGTCCGGCGCTGTCCTTCGCGCGCGCGAGGAGGACGAGCTCGCCGGACGCATCGGAGCGGATCGTGCAGAAAGCGAGTCCGTTCGCGTCGGTGCGGGCGGAGCAGCCGGAACCCGCGCGTGTCGTTTCCGTGGTCGTGTCGTAAGCGTAGAAGCCGCCGATCAGCCGTCGCCGGTTCGAGTACGTCTTGCGTTCGTACAGTCGACGCCGACCGGGTAGTTGGAAAGTGGCTTGCCGGCGGTATCCAGCACCGCGAGTTGCGCGCTGCACCGCTTTGCCGCTCGCCGCCCAGCCGTTCGGCCTTGATGCCGACGTAGACACCGGCCGGATGCAGGGGCACGCGGGTCGCAGCCGCGCGCGATCTCGCCGTTCGGATCGGCGAATTCGATCTCGACCAGCAGGTCGGCCGCGCGATCGATGACCGGCAGCTTATCGACGGGTAGCTTGGCGCTGCCTGCCGCGTCGAGCGTGAGCGTTCGCACGACAGTCGCACCGACACTCTGCGTCGCATCGGCAGCGTTCTCGTCGTCGGTATCGAAACGGGTCCAGGTGTCCGCGAGCGAACCCTGTTGCGTCCCGATCTTCACCGGCCTGCCGCCGAACTGGTAGTCCGGATAATCGCGGAACTGAACGGCACGTTCCTCGACGCGATAGCGCATCTTCACCGGAAGGTTGGAAGCAGGCCCGCCTGCGAGATAGGTGACGATCGCGTCGATGTTCGCAGTCGCCGGTTTCACCAGCGGCTCTTTGGGCGGCGCGAGCACGGCACGCATGAGCGGCACGCGAAAGGCTTCGACGCGAAAGCGCGCGTCCGCTTGAATGTCCGATCCGGGCCACGCGATCCGGTAGGTGCCGAGTTTCGCCTCGCTCGGAATGGCCCACGTGCTTTCCGCCACACCGCTCGCGTCGAAGCTCGCCTGCAACTTGAATTTCTGCCCGCTGCCCAGATGCTCGATCTCGGGCGATTTCGGAAGATCGGACGTGGCCGGCATGCGGAATCCGGCGACGGTTGGCACCCGCACGAGATGCTTCATGCTGCACGGTTTCACCAGGACGGAACAGCGGCCGGTCGAAAATCGTGTGTAACGCGACCGAACCCCGGGCGCGCTCGGCCATTCGCAGATTGAAGTTCCAGGGCTGGATGCCTTCGTTCCAGTTCGACTGCGTGAACGCGACGTCATCACCGAGTCGCGCGAACGCGAACAGAACGCCCGAGTCGTCGCCGCAATCCGGTATCGCCTGAAGCGCCGGAAGTCGATCACCGACGAGGCCGATCCCCGACGCATCGGTGGTGCCCTCGAAATAGACCGTGCCGGCGCAGTCGCGGATCGAGACGCGCGCGTTCGCGACCGGCTTACCGCGATCGAGCGAAGTCACCCAGACGAGCGAGCTTTCGCGTCCGTGCTTCAGATGCACGGCAAGATTCGTCACGAGCACGCTCGTCGCGACGAAGTACGGTTTGTCTTCGCCGTGGAGGGCGCGCCCGAGTCGCGGGCTTGCCAGCTCGATCACGTAAAAGCCCGGTTTGCCGAGAGGAATGCCGACGACCTCGAACTGTTTACCTGCGCCCGGCAGGGGCAACTCGAAAGCCGATGCTGCTTCGTTCGCGTCGATCGCGCGCACCTCGCCTTCGCGCACGTCGCGCTGGAGCGCTTTCTCCGCGCGTCTTACATGACGCTGCTGTTCGAATGCGCGGAAGCGACGCAGGATCGCGCCTTCCTCCGCAAGGCGCACCGTACGACCCGGGATCGCCTGCGGGTTGGCCGGACTCATTGCGACCGTCTGGCCCGCGAGCGTCGCTTCGACGTTGCGCACGGTCACCGGCAGCAATGGCTCGGCGTTCAGCTCGAGGATGCCGAAGCGTCCCGGAAATTTGACGAGGGGCGGGAACTCGTCCGTCGCCGTCTCGATCGGAAAGGCCGACTTGTTCTCCGGTTCACGTCCCGCATCGTCACGGAACGCACGTGGCAACTCGAGCGTGAAGCTCGTTTTCTCCGGAAACGGCCCTTTGAAGTCGATCGTCTGAACCGAGCTCGCCTTCTCTGTTATCACCGGCTGATAGCTCTGACCATCTTTCGCCTTCAGCCGTAATCCCGCGGCGACATCCCGCGGCACGGGCGCATTGAAATCGACAGTGATCGGCGTAATCGGCAGACACGCGGCATCTTTATTGATGCGCTGGCACGTGAGCTTCACTGTGAACGAGGGTCGCACGGTGAAGGCGAGACGCTGCGGCTTGCCGCGCTCGATGCCCGTCTGCGTCTTCACTTGCGGTCCGAGAACGAGTGCTGCCTCGGCTCCAGCCGGCAGGCGCTGCGCGCAGCGCACAGCTACGACGGGAACATCCTTCCAGCGCTTGTCCTCGAGCTTGAAGCGCGCGAACGGCAGTTCGGACCGCCCCTTCAGGTACGCGGTGAAGAGTTGATAGGTGGCATAGCGATTTGCGTTCGAGAATCTCGCGTGTCTCTTTTTCCGGGATCACTCTCACCGGGATGCGCTCGTTCACGCCTGCGGCCTCGCACCACGCGCCGCTCAGCGTTCCGCTCGCAAGCGGCGCGTCGAGCGCCAGCACGAACACCTGTTCTTCGTCGATCGTCGTGTCGCCCGCGCGCGGCAGCGACGCGAGCACGGCCGGGCCCCCGGTGTTGAATTCGAACTGGCGCTGTCCCTCGATCGGCTGTCCGCTCGCGCCGAAGTCGGACTTCAGCGTGAATCGGCAGCGCTGGCCGGCCGGCAGATTGGAGTCGAAATCGAAGGTCCAGTTGCGCGTGTCGGCCCAGCGGCCGCGGCCCTTTGCGCGCTGAGGATCACCTTCGCACTGCACCGTGAAGGGATCGGCCAGTGCAGGGCTGCCGAATGCGACCACCGGTTCGCTGAACCGCACGGTGACCTGCCGCACGTCCTTGGCTTCGCCCTGCGGCGCGAACATCTGCACCTGCGGCGCCGCGTTTGCGAAGCCCGTCGTCAGCAAGGCCGACAGCGCCAGCCGCCGCGCAATGCTGTGCAGGGATTTGTGATTATTCATGTCGCTCCCTTGGAACGCGATATCGGCGCGCATGCAAGCAGGCACGCGGCCGACATCGCCAGTTTTCGGATGTTAATGAAGAAGAGCGTCTCTTGCCGCCGTCTCCGCGGGCGCGCTGTACCGGTTTTTGTTCTTGAAGTGCAATCTTTGTGGCACTCGTCGGAGCGCGCTGCTTCGAAGCTCGGTCCCGCGTTTTGTCAATCCGCGATATGAGCGGTGCGATGGCTGCCGCAACTCGCTCAGGCTTCGGCAAAATGATCGTGTGAGAACGACGCCGAGTCGGCTTGGACAGCAGCACGCTCGCATCCGCGACCGTGTCGATCAGCGGGAACTTCCGCCCCGGTGAAGACCTGCTCTCGTTCACGAACGATGGCGGGACCATGGGCAATATCCGCAGCTCGTATGCGGCCGACACCGGAATACTCACGCTCATCTCGCCCGGCGCTACGGCCACGTTGAGCGAGTGGAGTCACGCACTGCGCGCGGTCAGCTATAGCAATGCATCCGAAGCGCCCGCCGGTGGCACGCGCACGCTGAGCCTCGTCGTGAACGACGGCATCACGAGCAGCAGCCCGGCGAGCACTGCCATCGAGATCGCTGCCGTAAACGACGCGCCCGTGTTGTCGATCGCACGCCCGGGGGACGGAAAGGTAACCACCGCATTCAGCGCGCAGCTGAAAGGGATCGCGTATGCCAACGCGAGCGCTGCGCCGGGGCTGTCGATACGGCTAGAATGGCTTTTCTCGGATGGCAATGACACGGCCGTGCAGGGCAGCGGTGGGGCGCTCAGCGCTACGGGCATGGCCAGCATACTTATAGGAGATTCGGGATTGGGCCTCGATACGAACGCGGACGGTAAGAGCGACATCCTGTGGCGCGGGCCGCAGGGTCAGACCTCGGTGTGGCTGATGGACGGGCCGAACATCGCGCAAGGCGGCTTTCTGCTGGCCCCGCCGCCGTCGTGGACGCTCGTCGATGGTTACGGCGACTACAACGGCGATGGTAAGACCGACGTCTTGTGGCGCGGGCCAAATGGGGAGACCACGGTTTGGCAGCTCGACGGCACGCAGCTTACGCAGAGCGTGTCGGCGCCGAGCCTGGTGTCGCTCGACTGGCACGTCGTCGACGGTCACGGCGACTACAACGGCGACGGCAAGAGCGACATCCTGTGGCGTGGGCCGCAGGGACAGACCACGATGTGGATGATGAACGGGGGGCAGCTTGTCCAGGACGTTGCCGTGCCCGGCCCGATCCCGGTGGGCTGGAACATCGTGAACGGGCACGCCGACTACAACGGCGATGGCAAGAGCGACATCCTGTGGCGCGGCCCGGAGGGGCAGGTCTCGGTGTGGCTGATGAATGGCCCGACCATCGTGCAGGGCAATGCGCTGGGCACCATTCCGCTGGACTGGAGCATTGTCGATTCACAGGGCGACTACAACGGGGACGGCAAGAGCGACCTTCTGTGGCGCGGTCCGCTGGGTCAGACCTCGATGTGGCTGATGGACGGCAGCAACATCGCGTTGGGCCAGTTCCTGCCGGGCCCCATCCCGCCCGACTGGACCATTGCCGACGGGCACGGCGACTATAACGGCGACGGCAAGAGCGACCTTCTGTGGCGCGGGCCGCAGGGCCAGACCTCGGTGTGGCTGATGGACGGCAGCAACATCGCGCAGGGCGGCGTTCTGCTTGCCCCGCCGCTCTTCTGGAAGATCGTCGACGGGCACGGCGACTATAACGGCGATGGCAAGAGCGACGTGCTGTGGCGCGGGCCCGACGGGCAGACGGTGCTGTGGCAGATCAACGGCACGCAGCTGACGCAGAGCAGCGGCTTACCCGGCCCGATCCCGGCGGACTGGAGCGTCACCGGCGAGTCGGGACCGATCCTGGTGGGTAATGCGGGGGCCGATACGCTGTCTGGCACCGATGCGGCCGACACGCTGCGCGACAACGGCGTAGGCGATCGCTTGGTGTTCGATGCGCCGCTGAACGCGAGCACCAACGTGGACACGGTGCAGGACTTCCGGCCGGGCGAAGACAAGCTCACGCTCAGTGAAGTGATCTTCACGCAGCTGCCGGTGGGGGCGTTGAGCGCGGGCAGTTTCGTGTCGGGTGCAAACCCGGTGGCGCAGGATGCGAACGACTTCGTTCTGTATAACACCAGCAACGGCCAGGTGTCCTACGACGCCGATGGCAACGGGCCGGGGGCGGCGATCGCGTTTGCAACGCTGTTCGGAAATCCGACCCTTACGGCCAACGACATCAGCGTGATCACGGGATAAGAGCGGTCACGTTCTTCGCATCGCGCTACCGCCGCAGGAAGTTGGCCATCCAGGCGCCGACGAGACGCTCGTCGGTGGGGTCACGCAGCGTTGCCAGCGCGGCATCCACTCGATCGGGGCCGATGTGTTCCCTGCGGGCGAGCAGCAGCGCTTCCTCGTATGCGGCCGGAAACTCGGGATGTCCTTCGATTCCGAGCATGCGCTCGCCGACTCTGAACATCGCGACGGGGCAATGCGCGGACGAGGCGAGGAGCGTGCTGTTCGGCGGCATGTCCTGCACCTGATCGGCGTGCATGTACTGGAGACTGCACGGCGATCGTTCCGGCACCATCCAGCCTTCAGATCCGAGGATCTGCATCTCGTGCACGCCGATGCCCCAGCCACTACCGGCGCGTTCGACTTTGCCGCCGAGGGCTTCCGCGAGCATCTGATGTCCGAAGCAGATGCCGACGAAGGGCACGTTCTCGCGCTGGACCTCCTGCACGAACGTCTTCAGCCCGTGAATCCAATGCTTGTCCTCGTACACCGAGCAGCGTGAGCCTGTGCAGACGATCGCATCGAATGTGGACGGTGCGGGTGGCATCTGCCCGTGATAGAGATCGATCCAGTCGAGATTCAGATGCGGAACATGAGGCGCGAGCAACGCCTGGAACATGTCCCGATATCCGCCGGCGATATGTCTGAAGCGTTGTGGAACGTCGTCGCAGCCGAGGAGGGCGATGTGCATGAGGACGAGTGACCGGTGACGGTGACGAGTGCTGCGTCACAGGTGCCGAGTGTGAACGATAGACCGCCGAATGGTCAAAACTTCAGCCGCAGGTGAAAGGACTTCGGCCGCGTGAATGTCTCGAGCCCGAGGCGCGAGAGCGTGCAGCCGCGCCCCGAATCCTTGACACCCGTCCACGCGAGCGCGGGATCGAGGTAGTCGCAACGATTCATGAACCACGTTCCCGTCTCGACCCGTTCGCCGATGCGCAACGCCGCGTCGGCGTCCTCGGTCCACACTGAAGCCGTGAGGCCGTAAGCGCTGTCGTTCATGAGGCGTATGGCTTCGAGATCGTCCTGCACTTTCATGATACCGACAGCCGGGCCGAACGTTTCCTCGCGCATGATCGCCATCCGGTGATCGACGTTTATCAGCACCTGAGGCGCGAGATACGGGCTGCCCGGTGTGTCGGCAGGAAAATGGTTCGGATCTATCAGAGTCTGCGCGCCCAGGGTCACCGCCTCCTGGATCTGTGCGCGCACGTTGTCCGCGGCATCCGCGCGCACCATGGGTCCGAGCGTGGTCGCGCTGTCGAGCGGGTCGCCGAGGACGTAATTTCGAGTGAGATCGACAAAGCGCCCGACGAACCCGTCGAAAACGTCAGCGTGCACGTAGATGCGCTCGATCGCGCAGCACGACTGCCCCGAGTTGAAGAACGCACCGTCGACGAGATTTTCGGCCGTTTCCGCGAGCGGTGCGTCCGCCCGCACATACGCCGGGTCCTTGCCGCCGAGCTCGAGACCCGTGCCGATGAAACGGTCTGCCGCGGCACTCTGCACCGCGTGACCGCCGCCGACCGAGCCCGTGAAAGCGACGAAGGAAACGCGTTCGTCGCGAATCACGCGTCCAACCTGCTCGTGATCGATGTGGAGGTACTGGAAGACGTCCGGGGGCAAGCCCGCTGCCGTGAACGCTTCGGCGTAGCGCTCCGCGACGAGCGGCGTGTGCCGCGCCATCTTCAGTATGACGCTGTTGCCGGCAAGGAGCGCGGGCACGACCGCATTCACCGACGTCAGCCACGGATAATTCCAGGGCGCGAGCACCAGCACGACGCCGAGCGGCTCACGCCGGATGAAACGGCGAAAGTCCGGCTTCGGCCCCACGTCGACATCGGCGAGCGCGGTGGTCGCGATCTCCGCCATATAGCTCGCGCGCTCGCAGAAGCCGCGGCGAATTTCATTCGGCGACGCGGCGATAGGCCGTCCCATCTGGCGCGTAAGCTCCTGTCCGAGCGTGTCGGCGCGTTCGAGGCACCATGCGACCATCCGGCGTACGATTTCCGCGCGCTCCGGAACCGGGACGTGCGCCCACGCTTTCTGCGCGGCCGCCGCGCGCGCAAGCGCGGTCTCGACATCGCTGTCGGACGCGAGCGTACGTTCGACGTAGACCGAGCCGTCCACCGGACTGATCGCGGTCTGAATGCGTTCCTTCGTGCTCATTGTGGCGTGACGTAAGCCGCCGTGAGGCCGCCGTCGACCAGGAACTCGGTGCCCGTGACGTAGGACGACTCATCGGAGGCGAGGTAGAGCGCTGCGTACGCGATCTCGCGCGCTTCGCCGAAGCGGCCCATCGGGATGTGAACCAGGCGGCGTTGCCGTTTGTCTTCGGTGTCCAGGAAGTCCATCAGGAGCTTCGTGCGCAGCGGGCCCGGACACAGCGCATTCACGCGAATGTTTTCGCGGGCGTGGATCACGGCGAGCTCGCGGGTCAGAGCAAGCACTGCGCCCTTGCTCGCCGTATACGCGATCTGCGGCGTCGCCGCGCCCATGAGCGCGACGAACGAGGCGGTATTGATGATCGAGCCGCCGCCCGCGCGCTGCAGCGCCGGGATGCCGTACTTGCAACCGAAGAACACACCCTTCGCGTTGATGTTCATCGTGAGATCCCAGACCGCTTCTTCGGTCGTAACGGCGCTGTCGTCCTGCGCGTGCATGATGCCGGCGTTGTTGAAGAGGACATGGAGCCGGCCATACTCGCGCTCCGCGACTGCGATCATCGCGGCACAATCCGCCGCCTTCGAAACGTCCGCGCGGGCCGCCACTGCGCGACCGCCCTCTTTGCGCACGAGCTCGACTGTTTCCTGAGCCGCCTGTTCGTTCACGTCGACCGCGACGACGGCCGCACCTTCGTGCGCAAAGAGCGCCGCCGTTTCGCGGCCGATACCGGCGCCGGCGCCCGTGATCAAGGCGATTTTGTCTTTGAGTCTCACTGCCCCTCACCCCCACCCTCTCCCCGCGCACGGGGCGAGGGGGCGTTTCCGCCAACTCTCACGTCGCCGCTCTCGTCATCCGTCACTCTTCATCGAATCACGAATCACGAGCCACGAGTCACGAGCCACGAATCACGAGCCACGGCATTTCAAATCCTCTCGAAGTACCTCCGACGTTCCCAATCGGTCACGGCGAAGTTGTACGCGTGCTGCTCGGTCCTGAAGAAATGCAGGTAGTGCTCCACGACGTCTTCGCCGAACGCCTGCTTCGCGAAAGCGCTCGATGCGAAGTTCTCCGTCGCTTCGGCAAGCGTGTACGGCACCCGCGGCAGATTACGCGCCGCGTAGACGTCGCCGCTGAAGTGCTCCGGCGGCTCGATCACGATTGCGGATGCCGTCGAGGCCGGAAGCGAGCGCGGCCGCAAAACCGAGATAGGGATTGCAGTCGGCGCCGGGGATGCGGCATTCGATACGCAGGCCGCTGTTTTTACCAACGACGCGAAAGCCGGCCGTGCGATTGTCGTAGCTCCACGCGAGGCGGGTCGGCGCCCACGAGCCGTCCACGTAGCGCTTGTACGAATTGATGGTCGGCGCATAGAGCACCATCACGTCCGGGACGTGAGCGATCCAGCCTCCGAGAAACCAGCGAAAGGCGTCGGAGCACTCGACCGGGCCGAGTCGCTTCTCGCCGGGAAACGCATTCTTTCCATCACGCCAGAGGCTGAAATGGATGTGACAACTCGAGCCCGCCTGTCCCGAGGCGAATTTGGCCATGAAGGTAACGCTCACCCCTGCCGCATCCGCCAGTTCCTTCATGCACTGCTTGAAGACGACATGACGGTCCGCCATTTCGAGAGCCTCCGCGTAACGCACGTTGACTTCGTGCTGGCCCGGACCCCATTCGCCTTTCGAGTTTTCGACCGGGACGCCCGAGCGTTTCAGATGACGCCGAACGGCCGCATGGAAGTCTTCGGTGCGCGTGCCCTGCAGGATGTGATAGTCCTCTAAATACCAGCCGCCCGGCGAAAGATCGCGGTAATCCCGTTCGTGTGCTTCGCGATAGCTCTTGCGAAAAAGATAATGCTCGAGCTCGGAGGCGGCGTATGCGTCGAAGCCGAGTTCTTTGGCCGCGGCGAGCTGACGGCGGAGGATCGAGCGCGGCGCGACACTCACGTAATCGTGCGTCTTCTCGTTCCGGAGATCGCACAGAACGAACGCCGACTTCTCCAGCCAGCTCGCGACGCGCAGCGTCTTGAAGTCCGGCACGAGATGGAAGTCGCCATACCCCAGCTCCCAGTTCGCGAAGCGGTAACCGGGGACAGGCTCCATCTCCATATCGGTGGTGAGAAGGTAATCGCATCCGTGCGCGCCTTCCTGCACGACGTCATCCAGGAACATGCCGGCATCGAAACGCTTGCCAAAAAGCCGGCCGTAGTGATCCGTGAAGCCCACCACCACCGTTTCGATCTCGCCACGCTCGACACGGTCGCGCAGCTCGTCCGGTTCCAGCATGCCTTGAATGGAGGTCGGGTTCTGGCTCAAACGCGTGTCCTCTCGGGAGCGCTGTCGCTCGTCGCTCATCCGTTAGCAAGAAACGTGCGCTTACTGCGTCGTTGAATGCGGGTGAGCCGGTGCAGGTTGGCGTTCAAGAACGGCGACGCGATACGCATGCGGGTGCTTGTCATCGGCCGGATGATGCTCGACCTGCGTTTCGCGCCACTCTGTCAGGTCGAATTCGGGCATAAACGTGTCACCCGGCGGCTCGGCATCCACGGTCGTGAGATAGAGCCTGTGCGCGATCGGCAATGTGGCGCAAAACAATTCCGCACCGCCGATCACGAATACCTCGTCGTCATTGGCTGCAGCCGCGAGCGCGTCGTCGATCGAATGCACCACAACCGCGCCGGGCACAGTGTAGCCGCGCTGGCGTGTGACGATGACCGTCGTGCGCCCCGGCAGCAGACGTCCGATCGATTCGTACGTGCGGCGCCCCATGACGATGTGGTGACCGATCGTGAGTCGCTTGAACAGCTTGAGCTCGTCAGGAAGATGCCACGGGATCCTGTTGCCCGCGCCGATTACCCGGTTGCGGGCCATTGCGACGATCAGGGAGATTGGTGACCGGTGAGCGGAGTGACCGGTGACCGGTGACCGGTGACGGGTGACGACGCATCACCGTGGTTTTCATCACTCATCACACTTCACTCGTCACTCGTTCAAACAGCTATCGGCGCGCGTATCGCCGGGTGCGGATCGTAGCCTTCGAGCGTGAAGTCGCCGTACGTGAACGCGAAGAGGTCCTTTACCGCCGGATTGAGTTTCATGACCGGAAGCGTGCGCGGCGCGCGTGACAACTGTTCGCGCGCCTGGTCGAGATGATTGAGATACAGGTGCGTGTCGCCGAACGTGTGCACGAAGTCGCCGAGCTTCAATCCGCACACCTGTGCGACCATCATCGTCAGCAAGGCGTAGGAAGCGATGTTGAACGGCACGCCGAGGAAGATGTCGGCGCTGCGCTGGTAGAGCTGGCACGAGAGGCGCCGGTCTGCCACATAGAACTGGAAGAGCGCGTGGCACGGCATGAGCGCCATCTTGTCGAGGTCCGCGACGTTCCACGCCGATACGATCATGCGACGCGAGTCCGGATTCGTGCGCAGTTGTTGCAGCACCTGCGAAATCTGATCGATGTGACGGCCGTCCGGTGCGGGCCACGAGCGCCACTGATAACCGTAAATCGGCCCGAGCTCGCCGTTTTCGTCTGCCCACTCGTTCCAGATACTGACGCCGTTTTCTTTGAGGTAGCGGACGTTGGTTTCACCTTTCAGGAACCACAGTAACTCGTGAACGATCGACTTGAGGTGCACCCGCTTCGTGGTAAGCAGCGGAAAGCCGGCATTCAGATCGAATCGAAGCTGTGCGCCGAAGACACTGAGCGTGCCCGTACCGGTCCGATCGTTCTTGCGCGTGCCGTGTTCGAGGATCTGGCGCATGAGATCGAGGTAGAGACGCATGCCGGTCGTCCTGCAAGGTGTTGGCGAAATTCTAGCCGCAAACGCGTTGCTATAATCGACGCCTGCGATGCTTGCACAACTCGAAAAACGCGCTACGCCGGCCACGAGCGCAGAAGCGAAGCGCGCGCGCCACTTGCTCGTGGTCCTGCCGAAGGCGGACGCGACCGGCGTGCCGTTTGCCGACGCGCTGAATGTCGCGCTCGAGCGGCGGAAGAAAAAGCGCGACGAGCTGGCGAAGGCGCCCCTCACGACGGATCTCCCGCATGGCGCAATCGCATCGTGGATCATCGACGATGCCGCGCGGCCGTTGTTCGAGCGCCAGACGCGCATTCGCAAGGCGCTGCAGCCACTCCTCGCCGAGCACCCGGCCGAGATCACGATCTGCGTTTACGGTACCGTTGCCGAGCGACGTGCTGCGGCACAGGTCGCCGTGTATGCCGCCTGGGTCAATGGGGTCGTGCTGCCTCAACACAAGAAGCAGAGCCAGGGCGAGCCGCTGCGACGCATTCGCCTGTACGGCGATGCCGCGCCCGACGCATATGCCGCGCAGCGAGCCAAAGCGGAAGGCAACGTGTTGTGCCGCGAGCTGACGGTGCTTCCGCCGAACGAGCTTACGCCCGGCGCCTACCGGACGCGCGTCAAAGCGCTTGCGAGGCACGCAGGCTGGAAGGTCGAGGAGCTCGATATGAGACGCCTGCGCAAAATCGGCGCCGGCGCGTTCGTCGCGGTTGCAAAGGGAAGCGAAGACGAAGACGCGGCGATCGTGCGGCTCATGTACCGCCCCCGTCGCGCAGCGAAGAAGATCGCGCTGGTGGGCAAAGGCATCTGTTTCGATACCGGCGGCCACAATCTCAAACCCGCGCGTTACATGGCCGGCATGCATGAGGACATGAACGGTTCCGCGGTGGCGCTCGGTATTCTGCACGCAGCCTCGCAGGCGCGACTGCCGGTCGCGATCGACTGCTGGCTCGCGCTCGCACAGAATCTCATCAGCCCGCGCGCATACAAGCAGAACGACATCGTCACTGCCCTGAATGGAACGACGATCGAGATCGTGCACACCGATGCGGAAGGACGCATGGTGCTTGCGGACACGCTGACGCTCGCAGCGCGCGAAAAGCCGGACCTGATCGTCGACTTCGCAACGCTCACGGGCAGCATGCATGTGGCGCTCGGAGACCGTTACAGCGGGATTTTCGCGAGCAGTGACGAGATCGCACGCGAAGCGCTGGCCGCTGCGCGCATGTCCGGGGAGCGGATCGCAGTATTTCCGATGGACGACGACTACGACGAGGCACTCGAAAGCCCGGTCGCCGACGTAAAGCAATGCACGCTCGAAGGCGGCGCCGATCACATTCTCGCGGCCCGTCTTCTCCGGCGTTTCACGGAGGATCGGCCGTGGATACACATGGACCTTTCCGGCTCGAGCTGCAAGGGCGGGCTCGGCGCGGTGGCAACCGATGTCACCGGCTTCGGCGTGGCATGGGGATATGCGCTGCTTCAGTCGCTCGTGCAATCGTAAGTCGCTAAAATCGCGGTTTCGTCTCCCGCACCGCCCATCATGTCCGGCAGCACGCTCGGCACGCTCTTCACCGTCACATCGTTCGGCGAAAGTCACGGACCCGCGATCGGCTGCGTAGTCGATGGCTGCCCGCCCGGAATGACGCTCTCCGAGGCGGATATCCAGCCCGAGCTCGACCGCCGCAAGCCCGGGACCTCGCGTCACGTCACGCAACGGCGGGAGGAAGATCGGGTCGAAATTCTCTCTGGCGTGTTCGAAGGCAAAACGACGGGCACCCCGATCGGGCTTCTCATCCGCAACGAGGACGCACGCAGCAAGGACTATTCGAAGATCAAGGACATGTTCCGGCCGGGACATGCCGACTACACGTATCTTCAGAAGTACGGTACGCGTGATTACCGCGGCGGCGGCCGCCAGTCCGCACGCGAAACCGCCGTGCGCGTCGCGGCGGGTGCGATCGCGAAGAAATGGCTGCGCGAGAAGTACGGGATCGAGATACGCGGTTACATGTCGCAGCTCGGTCCCATCGAGATTCCGTTCCGGTCATGGGAAGGCGTTTACGACAATCCGTTCTTCATCGCGGATGCTGGTTACGTCGCGGAGCTCGAGCAGTTCATGGATCGGCTGCGCAAGTCGGGCGATTCGGTCGGCGCGAAGATCACGACAGTCGCCAGTGGCGTGCCCGTCGGCTGGGGTGAGCCCGTCTACGACAAGCTCGACGCGGATCTCGCGTACAACATGATGAGCATCAACGCCGTCAAAGGCGTCGAGATCGGCGCCGGCTTCCGCGCGGTCGAGCAGAAAGGAACGGAGCACTCCGACGAGATGACGCCGCAGGGCTTCGTCACGAACAACGCCGGCGGGATCCTCGGCGGGATCTCCACCGGGCAGGACGTGGTCGTGCACGTCGCGATCAAGCCCACGTCGAGCATTCGGCTGAAGCGGCATACGGTCGACGTCAGGGGTCAGGCAACGACGATCGAGACGCACGGCCGTCACGATCCGTGCGTCGGCATTCGGGCGACGCCGATCTGCGAAGCGATGATGGCGCTGACGCTGATCGATCATGCGTTGCGCCATCGCGCGCAGAACGCGGACGTCGTTTCGTCCACGCCGCGCATTGCCGCACAGGCTCCCGCTGAAGCGATCGCCCGTTTGCGCGCGGCCGCCGCAGTCGAGGATCCGGAGCCGGACGAGGCTTAACTCATCCGGTGGTCGAGCGCATTCCGTACCGGCGGCTCGCCGGTTTTTATTTTTTCTATTTCGCCTATCTCGGCATCTTCGCACCGTTCTTCGGCCTCTATCTCGAGAGCATACGGCTGACCCCGTTCGACATCGGCGTGCTGATGTCGCTACCGCAGGTCACCCGCATCGTCGCGCCGCACCTGTGGGGCTGGCTCGCCGATCGCGGGCGCCACCGCATGCGCGTCGTGCGCATGACGGGAATCGCGGGGACCATCGCGTTCGTCGGCGTCTTTGCCGGAACGCAGTTCGCGCTGCTGTTTGCAACGCTCTTCGCGATGACGTTTTTCTGGAGCGCCGCGCTGCCGCTCATGGAGGCGACAACGCTCAGCCATCTCGGAGAAGAGACCTCGCGCTACGGTCCGGTGCGTGTGTGGGGCTCGGTCGGCTTCATCGTCGCCGTGATCGGTGCCGGCTATATTCTCGACCGCTCGTCGCTCTCGGTCGTGCCCGCGCTCGTGCTGGCGATGATGCTGGGCATGCTCGCTTGCACCTACGCCGTCCCGGAGGCGCGCGCCGGCACTGCACGAGACGCCGCAATCGTTCGGGCGCGTTCTGGTGCGACCCGAGGTGCTGGCGCTCATTGCGGGTGGCGCGTTCATGTCGGCCGCACATGGCCCGTACTACACCTTCTATTCGATCCACCTGGTCGCGGAAGGCTACAGCAAGGGTGCCACCGGATGGCTGTGGGCGCTCGGCGTCATCTGCGAGATCGGCATCTTCGCGTGGATGCCGCGCCTGTATCAGGCATTCACGCTGCGCCAGATCCTGATCGCCAGCTTCATGCTCGCGGTGATGCGCTTTCTGATCATCGGCTGGCTGGCGCAGAGCCTGGCCGCGTTGCTGTTCGCGCAGGTGCTGCACGCAGCCACGTTCGGTTCCTTCCACGCCGCGTCGATCGGCTACGTGCACCGCATTTTTCGCGGCGACATGCAGGCGCGGGGGCAGGCGATCTACGGCAGTTTCGCGTTCGGTCTCGGCGGTGCGCTGGGTTCGTTTGCCAGCGGCTATGTCTGGGAGCATTCGGGACCGGCGCTCACGTTCACGCTCGGCGCAGGCTGTGCGGCGCTCGGCGGTCTCATCTTTGCCTTCGGCTCCGCCGCCGGCTCGCCGCGAGCCCGGCCGGCACGCCTGTAGCACCTCGCGGCGCGGGGTAACTCACTGATCCCCTGCTGGGGAACCAGTTGCCGTGCCTATATAATTACGGGTTTTCACGACGGATTCGCAGATGGCACGCACGCTCTACGACAAATTGTGGGAAGCCCACGTCGTGCGCGAGGAGCAGGACGGCACGGCTTTGATCTACATCGACCGTCATCTGGTACACGAGGTGACGAGCCCGCAGGCGTACGAAGGCCTGGAACAGGCCGGCCGTAAGCCGTGGCGCGTCGACTCTGTGGTGGCCACGGCCGATCACAACACGCCGACCAAGGATTGGGACAAAGGTATCCGCGATCCGGTGTCGCGCCTGCAGGTCGAAACGCTGGATGCGAACATGAAGAAGTTCGGCGCGAAGGTTTACTTTCCCTTCCTCGACACGAAGCAGGGGATCGTTCACGTGATCGGTCCCGAGCAGGGGGCGACGCTGCCCGGCATGACGGTCGTCTGCGGCGACTCGCACACGAGCACGCATGGCGCGTTCGGGGCGCTCGCGTTCGGCATCGGCACCAGCGAAGTGGAGCACGTGCTCGCAACGCAATGCATGGTCATGAAGAAGTCGAAGACGATGCAGGTGCTCGTCGACGGCAAGCTCGGCCCCGGCGTTACTGCCAAGGACATCACGCTCGCCGTCATCGGGAAAATCGGCAGCGGTGGCGGTACCGGTTACGCCATCGAATACGCCGGCGAAGCGATCCGCGGTCTCACGATGGAAGGCCGGATGACCTTGTGCAACATGGCGATCGAAGCCGGCGCGCGTACGGGTCTCGTCGCCGTGGACGAGAAGACCATCGCCTATGTCAAGGGCAAGGCGTTCGCGCCACAGGGCAAGCTCTGGGATGACGCGGTTGAATACTGGCGCACGCTGCAGAGCGACGACGGTGCGCGCTTCGACCAGGTTGTCACGCTGCGTGCCGAGGACATCAAGCCGCAGGTGACCTGGGGCACGAACCCGCAGATGGTGGTGGCCGTGGACGGCAAGGTACCCGATCCTGCAGGCGAGAAAGATCCCGTGCAGCGCGAGTGGATGGAACGCGCGCTGAAGTACATGGCGCTCGAGCCGAACACGCCGATCAAGGACATCAAGCTCGACAAAATCTTCATCGGCTCGTGCACGAACTCGCGTATCGAAGACCTGCGTGCGGCTGCGCAGGTCGTCAAAGGCAAGCACGTCGCGCCGAATATCAAGCTCGCGCTGGTCGTGCCCGGCTCAGGGCCGGTCAAGGCACAGGCGGAGAGCGAAGGCCTCGACGCCGTCTTCACCGCCGCCGGCTTCGAATGGCGCCAGCCGGGCTGCTCCATGTGCCTCGGCATGAATGACGATCAGCTTTCGCCGGGCGAACGCTGCGCGTCGACTTCGAACCGCAACTTCGAAGGGCGGCAGGGACAGGGCGGGCGCACGCATCTCGTGTCACCCGCAATGGCTGCTGCTGCGGCGATCGCAGGTCATTTCGTGGATGTTCGGGAACCGCGTCAATGATGAAAAGACTCACGCCCATCGTGCTGCTGGTGCTGACTGCTGTCGTGCTTTGCGCGTGCAATACCATGCAGGGTTTCGGTAAGGACGTGGAAGCCACCGGCGAGGCGATACAGAGAAAGGCGACCAGGTAAATGGAAAAATTCGTACGGCAGGAAGGGCTCGTCGTGCCGCTCGATCGGGCCAACGTGGACACCGACGCCATCATTCCCAAGCAGTTCCTGAAATCGATCAAGCGCACCGGCTTCGGCCCGAACCTCTTCGACGAGTGGCGCTATCTGGATCGCGGCGAGCCGGACATGGACAACAGCAAACGTCCGCTCAACGCCGATTTCATACTGAACAAGCCGCAGTTTCGCGGCGCGACGGTCCTGCTCGCGCGCGAGAACTTCGGCTGCGGCTCCTCGCGCGAGCATGCGCCCTGGGCTTTGCTGCAGTACGGCTTCCAGGCCGTGATCGCGCCCAGCTTCGCCGACATCTTCTTCACCAACAGCCTCAAGAACGGCCTGCTCGTGATCAAGCTCGACGGAAGCAAGGTCGATCAGCTTTTTCAGGAGGCGGAAGCGAAGGAGGGCTATCGGCTTGCCGTCGATCTCGAACAGCAGAGCATCACGACGCCCACGGGCGAGAGCTTCCATTTCGATATCGATCCGTTCCGCAAGCACTGCATCCTGAACGGCCTGGACGATATCGGTCTCACGCTCGCGCATGCTGACGAGATCCGCGCATTCGAGCAGAAACACAGGCGCGCGCAGCCCTGGCTGTTCGCATGAAAATCGCGGTTCTGCCCGGCGACGGTATCGGTCCCGAGATCGTCGAGCAGGCGCTGAAGGTTCTGCGGATTCTGCAGAGCGACGGACTCGATCTCGAGTTCGAGCAGGCGCCGTTCGGCGGCGCAGGCTACGACGCGCATGGCGACCCGCTGCCGGAAAGCACGCTCGAGCTCGCGAACAATGCGGATGCGGTACTCTGCGGGGCGGTCGGCGGTCCCAAGTATGACGCGCTGCCGCGGCCACAGCGCCCCGAGCAGGGCATCCTGCGGATTCGCAAGGCGCTCGGCCTCTTCGCCAATCTGCGTCCGGCGGTGCTCTATCCCGAGCTCGTGGGCGCCTCGACGCTGAAGCCGGAGGTCGTCTCCGGCCTCGACATCATGATCGTGCGTGAGCTGACGGGAGACATCTATTTCGGTGAGCCGAGAGGCCGCGGCACCAACGCGCGCGGTGAGCGCGAAGGCTACGACACGATGCGGTACTCCGAGCCGGAGATCCGCCGCATCGCCAGGATCGGTTTCGAGGCGGCGCTGAAACGCCGGAAGAAACTCTGCTCGGTCGACAAGGAGAACGTGCTCGAGACGAGCCGCCTGTGGCGCGAGCTCGTCAACGACGAAGCACGCAACTATCCGCAGGTGATGCTCTCGCACATGTACGTCGACAATGCCGCGATGCAGCTCGTGCGCACGCCGAAGCAGTTCGACGTCATCGTGACCGGCAACATGTTCGGCGACATTCTGTCCGACGAAGCGTCGATGCTCACCGGATCGATCGGTATGCTGCCCTCGGCGTCGCTCAACGAGACCGGCAAGGGGCTGTACGAGCCGAGTCACGGTTCCGCGCCGGACATTGCCGGACAGAACAAGGCGAACCCGCTCGCCACGATCCTTTCGTCAGCCATGATGCTGCGCTACACGTTCAACAAGGATGAATGGGCGTATCGCATCGAGGCCGCGGTGCAGAAGGTGTTGCAGCAAGGTCTGCGCACCCTCGATATCGCGGAGGCGGGCTGCCGCTGTGTCGGCACGGCCGAAATGGGCGACGCGGTCACCGCGGCGTTGTGAGGCCGTCGGCGGCCCAGCCATACGCAGTTGCGCCCGAATCATGACGCGGTGCGCACCGCGTCCGGAACTCCTCCCTGTTAGAATCACGGGTTCAACCCGGCTGGCGAGACCATTATGAAAGCAGGCCTGATCGGATGGCGCGGTATGGTGGGCTCGGTCCTTCTGCAACGCATGCAGGAGGAGAACGACTTCGATTTGATCGAGCCGGTCTTCTTCTCGACTTCGCGGGCCGGAACGCGTGGCCCTGCGATCGGGCGTAGCGCGCAAACCGTGCAGGACGCGCGGGACGTCAAAGCGCTGGCTGCGATGGACGTGTTGATCTCGTGCCAGGGCGGCGACTACACCAACGAAATTCACCCGAAGCTCCGCGCGAGCGGCTGGAACGGCTACTGGATCGACGCCGCCTCGGCGCTGCGCATGCGCGAGACCGCGGTGATCATTCTCGATCCCGTCAACATGGACGTGATCCAGAGCGCCCTCCGGAAAGGTGTGAAGGATTTCATCGGCGGAAACTGCACGGTGAGCCTGATGCTCATGGCGCTCGGAGGGCTGTTCCGCGCCGGTCTCATCGAGTGGATGACGGCCATGACCTACCAGGCCGCATCGGGGGCCGGCGCCGCGCAGATGCGTGAGCTCGTGCAGCAGATGGGGGTCGCGCACGAGGCCGCCCGGGCGCTCCTTGCGGATGCGGGCTCGGCCATCACGGATATCGACCGCGCGGTCACTCAGACGCTTCGCAGCAAGAACTTTCCGGTCGACAGCCTGGGACAGCCGCTTGCGGGCAGTCTTCTTCCCTGGATCGACAAGGATCTCGGCAACGGCCAAAGCCGGGAGGAGTGGAAGGGCATGGCAGAGACGAACAAGATCCTCGGCTCGACGCAACCCGTTCCCGTCGACGGCGTGTGCGTGCGCGTGGGTGCGATGCGCTGCCATAGCCAGGCCGTGACGATCAAGCTCACCCGCGACGTCCCGCTTGCGGAAATCGAGAACATCATCGCGGCCGCCAACCCATGGGTGAAAGTGGTGCCGAACGAGCGCGAAGTCACTCTGCGTGAGCTCACTCCGGCGTCGGTCAGCGGTACGTTGACTGTCCCCGTCGGCCGCTTGAGAAAACTGCCGATGGGCGGTGAGTATCTGACCGCGTTCACCGTGGGCGATCAGCTCCTGTGGGGCGCAGCCGAACCCTTGCGGCGCATGCTTCGGATTCTGCTCGCAACGAAGGCGGTATCCAGCTCGAAGCCCGTCGCGGCGCACGCCTGAGGCGGAAAAATGGCCGAGGCGGAGAAGTGTCGCTGGGCGACGACCGAAACCGCCTGAAACTGCAGTGAACGCAGGTGCTTCCGCTTCAATCCTAATGTGCGCTGTTAACTTGCTTGGCTAAACCCCGGCTGTTAGCTTACTTGGCAATCAACCAACCAAGGATGCGGGTGTGCGCACTCATCGTTTGAAAACGCGGCTCGCGGTCATGACCCTTGCGCTGCTCTCGCCGTTCGGGGCGGACGCAGCAGGGCTCGGACGCCTGAACATCCAGTCGGCACTGGGGCAGGTGCTGAATGCCGAAATCGAGCTCGTTGCGGTCAAGCGCGGCGAAACCGTCACCGCGCGCCTTGCCCCGCCGGAGGTGTACCAGCAAGCCAATGCGCAGTTGAATCCCGCGCTCGCCGGCACGCGCGTTACAGTCGAGAAACGTGGGAACGGCGACCCGTACCTGAAGATCACCACGCCACGTCCGATTCAGGAGCCGTACGTCGAGCTCATAGTGGAGCTCAACTCCGAGAGCGGACGGGTTACGCGTCAGTACACCGCGCTCCTGGACCCACCGGGATACGGACGCGGCGCTGCGGATGTTCCGCCGCGACCGGAAGTGCAGCCGCCCGCCGTAATGGTGCCTCAGGCGCCGAGCGAGCCCTCAGCGCCGCAATCCGAGCGCACACCCGAGGCGCCCGCAAGCCTGGCACCCGTAGAAGCGCCGGCATCGGCAGGTGCGCCAGCATCCGATGCAGTACCAGCACCGGCTGCGCCGCTTCCGGCGCCTGCGGCTGAGGCTCCGCCCGCGCCGGCCGTTCCTCGTGCGCCGAACCGCTCGAAGGCCCAGCCAGCGGCATCCGCAGGTGCGAAGGAGTACGGTCCGATCAAGCCCGGCGAAACGCTGACGCGCATCGCGCGCCGCGTGAAACCCGAAGGGGCGACACTCCAGCAGACGCTCATCGCACTGCAGCGCCAGAATCCCGACGCCTTCATCAGGAAGAACATCAATCTGGTCAGGTCAGGGAAGATCCTCAAGATTCCCGAGCCCGGCGAGATTGCGGCTGTAGCCCAAGCGGAAGCGGTGCAGGAAGTTCGGGTCCAGGTCGCGGATTTCAACGCGTTTCGCAACCGCCTGGCTGAAAACGTCGCAGCTGCGCCCGAAGGTGGAGCGCCGAATCGCGGCCGGATCGGCGCTGCGGTGAGCGATCCGGGATCGGCCGAGCCGAAGGACACCGTCCGCGTTTCCCGTGGCGAACCGACCGGTAAGGACGCGAAGCGCAATCCCGACGATCGCATCCGGGTCCTCGAGGAAGAGGCCGTCGCGCGGCAGCGGGCCCTCGCGGAGGCGAACGAGCGCATCGGCAATCTCGAAAAGACGATCAAGGACATGCAGCGCCTGGTCGAGTTGAAGAGCGCCGCAGCGACCAATCCCGCCAAAGCGCCGGAGCAGACGGCTTCTAAAGCGACTCAGGAGTCCAAGGGCCCACTGCCGACGGACACGATCGTCGCACGTCAATCAGCCGGGGATGACAAGACGACGCCTGCTGCAAAGCCCGCACCGGGGGTGGTCGCCAACACACGCGTGGAACCTGCTCCGTCGAGTACCGGTAAAGGCGCATCGTCGGACGTGCCAGGGGCTGGGCAGACGACTTCCAGCATAAATGCACCGGCAGCCGACAAAGCTGCTCCACCGCCTGAGAAAGCTGCCTCGACGCCGGCGCCGAAACCGGCGGTGACGCCCGTAACGCCCGCCGCCGACAATCCGCCTGGCTTTTTCGAGGAAGTGCTGAAGGAGCCTCTGTACCTCGCACTGGGCGCTGCCGTCGCGCTGCTCGCGGCGCTGGGGCTTGTGACCGCTCGCCGGCGCCGCGCCGCCGTGGTTGTCGATCGCCGCGTTGACGACAAGATCGCACCTACGCTTGGCGCAGGGGATGTCGCTCGGGCAAGTGCGCCAGTTGCGGCACCGGCTGCCCGACCGGAGGTCCAGGAGCGATCGACGACAGTCGCGAACGCGTCTACGCGTCCCGCCACCGCGCCTCGCCACGACAATGATCTCGACTTCGACCTTTCGACGAGCCGTGCAGCACCAGCCGGCGCGGCAGGGCTCCGCAAAGCGGCCGAGTCGCTGAACGCGGCGCCAAGAACGCCGCAGTCCGCGCCGCCTGTGGTGGCGCCCGCACAGGCCGAAGTGATCACACCCGAGCAGCGCAGCACACCGGACTCGCAGCCGCGTCCCGTGTCGGGCATCACTCAGGCCCCGGAGCGTCCGCCCTTGGTCGCAGAGGCTGTCCCGTCGAAGGCCCCCAACGTCGTGGATTTCGATCTCGATCCGGCGCAGCCCGTGCATGGCTCGATCGACAGTGTCGCCGCCGAGCGCGTTTCGTCCGAACCGCCCCCGCGGGATTTCGAGTTCAAGCTCGACCTCGATAATCTGGAACTCGCGGCACCGAATGAGCCGAAGGCCCCGCCGAGGGACGATCACTGGTACGATGTGCAGCAGAAGTTCGATCTCGCCAAGGCTTACGAGGAAATGGGCGACCGGAACGGAGCGCGCGATATCCTGCAGGAGGTCGTGAAGGAAGGCGACCGCGAGCAGCAGGACAAGGCTACGAAGCTTCTGGCCGCTCTGAGCTGATTGCCGAGCGCTGCAGTACCGAGGCCGCGGCAGCATGTGCTGCCGCGGTTTTGTTTTTGGGATGACGTGGCAGGCGCCGCAACGCCGAAGGAGCGGTGATAGGGCGGAGCGCCGCAAGGCGCATAAGGGGCGCATTTGCGCCCGCAGGCAACGCGGCAGGCGCCGCAACGCCGAAGGAGCGGTGATAGGGCGGAGCGCCGCAAGGCGCATAAGGGGCGTATTTGCGCCCGCAGGCAACGCGGCAGGCGCCGCAACGCCGAAGGAGCGGTGTAGATCTTTATGCGTTTGGCGCTTGGCCTCGAATACGACGGAGTCCAATTCTGCGGCTGGCAGACACAGCCGGCGGGCTGCGGCGTGCAGGACCACCTCGAAGCGGCGTTGTCTCATGTCGCGGGAGAGCCGATCGAGACGGTGTGCGCCGGCCGCACCGACGCCGGCGTTCATGCATACGGTCAGGTCGTTCATTTCGAAACCGCGCGCGCGGCGTCCGGAATCGGCCTGGGTGCGCGGCGTCAATGCGTCGCTGACCGCAGGGCTCTCCGTGCTCTGGGCGCGCCGAGGTCGGCGGATGACTTCCACGCCCGCTACTCGGCGCTCAGCCGTCACTACCGCTACGTGCTGCTGAACCATGCCGTGCGGCCGGCATTGGGGCATGGCCGCATCGGGTGGTTTCATCTCGCGCTGGATGTAGTGAGAATGCGGGAAGCTGCGGCGCTTCTCGTCGGCGAGCATGACTTCAGTGCTTTCCGCTCGAGCGAATGCCAGGCCCGCTCACCGATCCGCCGCCTCTCGCGTCTCGACATCGAACGGCGCGGCGATTATGTGATATTCGATTTCGGTGCGAATGCATATCTGCACCACATGGTGCGCAATCTGGTGGGAACGCTCGTGCAGGTCGGAAAAGGTCGTCATGAACCGCAGTGGGTCGGCGAGGTTCTCGCGAGCCGCGACCGCAGCCGCGCTGCGGCGACGTTCGACGCGGCAGGCCTCTACCTGATGCGAGTCGAATACCCGGCATCGTGGGATTTGCCGCGCGAGCCACGCGGCTGCGCATATGCTGCGCCGGAGATCATCGACATATGACGGCAGCGAAAATCTGCGGCATCACGCGATCGGAAGACGCGCTCACTGCTGCGCGTTGCGGCGCGCATGCCGTCGGCTTCGTGTTCTATCGCCCGAGTCCACGCTACATCGATCCGGATGAAGCGGCGAGCATCGTGCGCGCGCTGCCGCCGTTCGTCACTCCAGTGGGCCTCTTCGTCGATGCGCACGCGGACGAAGTGCGGGCGATCGTTGCGCGCTCACACGTGCGGCTGCTGCAATTCCACGGCTCGGAAACGCCCGAGTTCTGCAATCAGTTCGCAACGCCCTATATGAAAGCGGTGCGCATCCGGCCCGAGGTCGATTTGTTACAATACGCGCGCCAATTCGAAGGCGCCAAGGCGCTGCTTCTCGACGCCTACCAGGAGGGTCTCCACGGCGGTACGGGTGCGGTGTTCGACTGGGATCTCATTCCGCCGGCGCTGCCGCTGCCCATCGTCCTCTCGGGCGGCCTCACTCCCGACTAACGTGATCGAGGCGATCCGGCGCGTGAAGCCGTGCGCCGTCGATGTGTCGAGCGGCGTCGAGTCGGCCAGGGGTATCAAGGACGCTCGGAAGATCGAAGCCTTCATGAACGGAGTGCGCAATGCGGATGTATGACCTGCCCGATTCGAGAGGGCACTTCGGCCCGTATGGAGGCGTGTTCGTCGCGGAAACGCTGATTCACGCGCTCGACGAGTTGAAGCAGGCGTACGCACGCTACCAGAACGATCCTGAATTTCTCGCCGAGTTCGAGTACGAGCTCAAGCATTACGTCGGACGTCCGAGCCCCGTCTACCATGCGCGCCGCTGGTCCGAGCATTTCGGCGGCGCACAGGTCTATCTCAAGCGCGAAGATCTGAACCACACTGGCGCGCACAAGATCAACAACGTGATCGGCCAGGCGTTGCTCGCGAAACGCATGGGTAAGCCGCGCGTGATCGCGGAGACCGGCGCCGGGATGCATGGTGTCGCAGCCGCGACGATCGCGGCGCGCTACGGCATGGAGTGCGTCGTGTACATGGGCTCGGAAGACGTGAAGCGGCAGGTGCAGAACGTCTATCGCATGAAGCTCCTCGGTGCGAGTGTCGTGCCGGTGGAGTCCGGTTCGAAGACGCTCAAGGACGCGCTGAACGAAGCGATGCGCGACTGGGTCACGAACGTCGAGAACACCTTCTACATCATCGGTACGGTCGCGGGACCGCATCCCTATCCGATGATGGTGCGTGACTTCCAGTCCGTGATCGGCCGCGAGTGCAAAGAGCAGATGCAGGAGCTCGTCGGCCGCCAGCCGGACGCGCTGGTCGCGTGCGTGGGCGGCGGATCGAATGCGATGGGCCTCTTCTTCCCCTACATAGAAGAGAAGAGCGTGAGGCTGGTCGGGGTCGAAGCGGCCGGCCATGGTCTCGAGACCGGCAAGCACGCGGCGACGCTCACCGCGGGCAAACCCGGCGTGCTGCATGGCAATCGCACGTATCTGCTCCAGGACGAAAATGGACAGATCGTGGAGACGCATTCGATTTCCGCCGGACTCGACTATCCGGGCGTCGGACCCGAGCACGCGTGGCTCAAGGACAGCGGGCGCGCCGAGTACGCATCCGTGACGGACGAAGAAGCGCTGCAGGCGTTCCACGACCTGTGCCGGCTCGAAGGGATCATCCCCGCGCTCGAGTCGAGTCATGCGCTCGCGTACGCGGCGAAGATGGCTCCGCGGCTGCCGCAGGACTACATCCTGCTCGTGAATCTCTCCGGCCGCGGCGACAAGGACATGCATACCGTCGCCGAAAAATCCGGGATCAAGTTCTAGAGATGTCCCGCATAGCCGCCACGTTCGCACGATTGCGCGGAGAGCAGCGCAAGGCGCTGATCCCGTTCATCACGGCAGGCGATCCGACACCGTCGGCGGCGGTGCCCCTGATGCACGCACTCGCCGCGGGCGGGGCGGACGTGATCGAGCTCGGCGTACCGTTTTCCGACCCGATGGCGGACGGACCGGTGATACAGCGCGCGAGCGAGCGCGCGTTGCGGCACGGCGTGACTTTGCGCGACGTCATCGGCTACGTCGCCGAGTTTCGCCGCACGAACAGTGAAACGCCGGTCGTGCTGATGGGCTACGCCAATCCGATCGAGGCGATGGGAGCGCAGCAATTCGCGCATGCGGCCAAAGCGGCAGGCGTCGATGGCGTGCTCATCGTCGATTATCCGCCCGAGGAAGCGCACGAAAGCGTTGCGCTCTTCGAGCGAGTGCGGACTCGACACGATTTTCCTGCTCTCGCCGACCACGACCGACGACGCGTCTGAAAGAGGTCGCCGCGCTCGGCCGCGGCTACCTGTACTACGTCTCGCTCAAGGGTGTGACGGGTGCGGCGAACATTGATCTTGCCGACGTCTCGCAGCGGATCGCGCGCATACGTGCGCTTACGAAGCTGCCGGTCGGCGTGGGTTTCGGGATTCGCGATGCCGAGACGGCGCGGCGCATCGCCCGCGTTGCCGATGCGGTGGTGATCGGGACGCGGCTCGTCGATGAAATCGAAAATGCGCAGGCCGACGATGTAGCTGCGCGCGTGACGGCGTTCATACGGAACATCCGCGAGGCGATGGACCGGGTGTCCGAAGCAGCCCCGACCGCATGAGTTGGCTTCAGCGGCTGCTGCCACCGCGCATCAAACGCGATTCGGGCAGTCCGAAGAAAGCAGTTCCCGAGGGACTGTGGAGCAAGTGCGAATCGTGCGAGGCGGTGCTTTACCGCGCTGACCTCGAAAAGAACTGCTACGTCTGCCCCAAGTGCGCGCATCACAACCGAATCTCTGCTCGTCGAGCGCCTCGATTACCTCCTCGATCCGGAAGGGCGTTACGAGATCGGCGCCGAGATCGTCCCGATCGATGTTCTGAAGTTCAAGGACAGTCGCAAGTACACCGAACGCCTGCAGGAAGCGCGTAACGAAACATCCGAAGAAGACGCGCTCGTCGTGATGCAGGGCAGCGTCAAGACGCTGCCTGTCGTTGCGGCCGCGTTCGAGTTCGCCTTTCTCGGCGGCTCGATGGGTTCGGTCGTGGGCGAGCGCTTTACGCGCGGTGTGCAGGTCTGTATCGAACAGCGTCTCCCGTTCATCTCGGTGAGCGCGAGCGGCGGCGCACGCATGCAGGAGGGTGTTCTCTCTCTCATGCAGATGGCGAAAACCTGCGCCGTGCTGACCCAACTCGCGAAGGAGCGCCTGCCTTACATATCGGTGCTTACCGACCCGACGATGGGCGGCGTCTCGGCGAGCTTTGCGATGATCGGCGATGTCGTGATGGCGGAACCTGGCGCTCTGGTCGGCTTCGCCGGTCCGCGCGTGATCGAACAGACCGTCCGCGAGACGCTGCCCGAAGGGTTTCAGCGTTCCGAGTTCCTGCTCGAGCATGGCGCGATCGACATGATCGTCGACCGGCGCGAAATGCGCGACAAGCTTGCTCACCTGCTCACGCTGTTGCTTAAGACCGAGGCGGTTGCCTGAGGTGCGCACCGTTCTCCGATCGAGTGCCAAAGTGAGCGCCTGATCTCCACCGGGCAGATCACCATGCCCAAGTCGTTATCCGAGTGGCTGACCTACATCGAGCGCGTGCATCCGAGCGCGATCGAGATGGGTCTCGAGCGCGTGAACGCAGTGAAAGACAGGCTGCGACTCGCGTCTGCCATGTCCGACGTTCGCTGTCGGCGGCACCAATGGCAAGGGCTCGGCCTGCGCGATGCTGGAAGCGATCCTCAGCCACGCGGGCTATCGGCGTCGGCTACCTACATCTCGCCCCACCTGCTGCGCTACAACGAACGGGTGCGCATCGGACGACGTGAAGTCTCCGATGAGGCGCTAGTCGAAGCGTTCGGCGTCGTGGAGGCCGCACGCGGCGACGTTCCTCTCACCTACTTCGAATTCGGCACGCTCGCCGCGGTGTGGCTGTTCGTGCAGGCGCGCGTCGACGTGGCGGTGCTGGAGGTCGGACTCGGCGGCCGACTCGATGCGGTCAACGCGTTCGATGCCGACTGCGCGCTCGTCATGAGCATCGCGCTCGACCATATGCAATATCTCGGCGACACACGCGAGAAGATCGCGTTCGAGAAGGCCGGCATCTTCCGACCCGGTAAGCCGGCGATCTGCGGCGACACGGATCCGCCACGCACCCTGAGCGAGCACGCGACGGGGATCGGCGCCCGGCTTCTGCTCATCGATCGCGATTTCGGTTTCGAGGCCGAGCCGCGGCAGTGGCGTTACTGGGGTCCGTACGGTTCGCGTCATGCGCTCCCTCATCCTGCGCTGCGCGGGGACTATCAGCTCGCGAACGCGTCGGCGTGTCTAGCCGGTCTCGACATGCTGCGCGACAGGCTGCCCGTCACCGCTGACGATGTACGCACAGGGACTGCTGACGGCCGAAAATCCGGGCCGCTTCCAGGTGTTGCCTGGGCGACCGGTGGTCGTGCTCGACGTTGCGCACAATGCGGCCGCCGCCTCGGCGCTGGCGAGAAACCTCGCGCGAATGCCGCGAGCGCAGCGCACGTTCGCCGTTTTCGGGATGCTCGCAGACAAGGACATCGCTGCGGTGGCGAGCGAAGTCAAAGAAGAGATCGACGAATGGCTGATCGCCAGCATCGACGCCCCGCGTGGTGCGGATAGCGCGCTTGTCGCTGCGGAGCTTGCACTCGCCGGCATCGGAGAAAACGTTTCGAAGCACCCGAACATCGCTGCGGCGTATGCGCAAGCTCGTGATCGCGCAGCGGAAAATGATAGAATCGTCGTGTTCGGATCGTTTTATACGGTTGCTGCGGTCATGGCGGCACGAGGCGCGCCACACGAGGTGAACGCCGGATGAAGTCCGTGAGACACAGAATTTGCGCGCTGGCGCGGACACGGGATGGCGAGACCCATTAGCGAACAGGAGCTGCAGCTTAAAAAACGCGCCCGCCGGCGTCTGGTCGGTGCCATCGTTCTCGTCACAGCCGTCGCCGTGGTCCTGCCCATGGTGCTCGATTCCGAGCCCAAACCAGTCAGTTCGAACGTCGAGATCAACATCCCGTCGCCCGATTCGGGCGATTTCAAGCCGAAGGGCGCTGCGCCCGGACCAGGCTCAGCCGCGCGAGGCGAGACCGCGGAGCAGAACACCGAGGCAGCATCTGCGCCGACTGATAGTCCGCCAGCCACATCTGCTGCTCCGCAAGCCCCAGCAAAGCCAGCAGTCACCGAGTCGTCGAGTGTGATCGTTCCGAGAATGGATGGTCAGGGCATTCCGAGCCTCCCATCAGGCGAACGCAAACAAGCTTCCAGTCCGCAAGCGCTTGCGGAAGCGCCGAAGCCACCGCCGGCCGTGAGTGAACAGCCGACCGCGGCACCGGCGCCCGAGAAGTCCAAACCGGCACCCGTAACCGACAAATCCAAGACCACTGCAGCGGCGAATGACGTGAAGCCGCAGCCAACGAACGAGAATACGAACGAGCAGGCGTCTGCCACCGCGAAGGCATCGGCCGAGAACCCTAAACCGAAAGGCCCGACCGAAAACGCGAAAGCGAAGGCGCCCACCGAACATGCGAAAGCCGCGGCCCCGGCCGAATCACCGAGGCACGCTGCCGAGCCAGCCAAGGCGCCAGGCGCGTACGTCGTGCAAGTCGCCGCCCTGTCGGATGCGGCCAAGGCGAAGCAGCTTCAGAAACAGATGTCAGGCGTCGGCGTGGAGACGTACACCGAAGTCGTCTCCACGAAAACCGGTGATGTCACACGGGTCCGCGCAGGTCCGTTCGCGACCCGCGAGGCGGCTGAAAAAGCGCGTGCCCAACTGAAAAAGGCCGGGCTCGACGGCCATGTGGTTCCGAAATGACGCTGACCGGGTGCTGTTCCCGCTTTGGCTCACGTAGCGGCGCGAGGCCTGTGCCGGTACACCTCTGATGACGTTGTTCGACTACACCGTGCTGACGATCATCGGAGCATCCGTGGTATTGAGTGTGGTGAGAGGCTTTACACGCGAGTTGCTGGCTCTGGTCGCATGGCTCGGCGCTTTCATGGCAGCGACGAGCCTGAGCGGCACCGTGGCGGGCTGGCTCACGACCAGCATCTCGGACGAGCCGGTGCGCGCACTGACTGCATTCATTGCCGTCTTCGTGTCGACCCTGCTTCTCGTCAGCGTGCTCGGGTTGCTGCTCTCGCGCGTGGTCAGGACTGCCGGACTGGGACTTGAAGATCGTCTGCTCGGCGGCATCTTTGGTTTTGCGCGGGGCCTGCTGATCGTGCTCGTGGCAGTGCTCCTGGCGGGACTGACACCCCTTCCACGGCAGCCCGCGTGGGCGAACGCCATGCTGAGTCCGCCGCTCGAAGCGCTTGCCGGTGCCCTGAAGCCCTGGTTGCCGCAGGTTTTTTCACGAAACATCTCTTACGATTGAGACAGCGATGTGCGGAATACTCGGAGTCGTTTCGACCAGCCCGGTAAACCAGCTCCTGTACGACGGATTGCTGGTTCTGCAGCATCGCGGGCAGGACGCCGCCGGCATCGTGACGGCGGAGGGCTCGACCTTTCACATGCACAAGGGCGGCGGCATGGTGCGCGACGTCTTCCGCACGCGCAATATGCGCGCCCTGTCCGGCGACGCGGGTATTGCGCACACGCGTTACCCCACCGCAGGCTCGGCGTGGTCCGCGGCGGAATCGCAGCCGTTCTACGTGAATTCTCCGTTCGGGATCGTGCTCGGCCACAACGGCAATCTCACCAACACGGAGCAGCTCAAGAACGATCTGTTCCGCCAGGACCTGCGGCACGTCAACACGAACTCCGATTCGGAAGTGCTGTTGAACGTGCTCGCCCACGAACTGCAGGCCGCTGCGACCAACTACAAGCTCGATCCTGCGACCATCTTCGCTGCGGTATCGGGCGTGCACCGGCGCTGCCGCGGTGCGTATGCCGTCGTGGCCATGATCGCCGGTTACGGTCTGCTCGCGTTCCGCGATCGTTTCGGCATACGCCCGCTCGTGTTCGGCCGCTGTGAAAACGAACACGGCTACGATTATCTCGTCGCGTCCGAGAGTGTCGCGCTCGATACGCTCGGCTATCGAGCTTGTGCGCGATGTGGCGCCGGGCGAGGCGATATTCGTCGATCTCGACGGCAACTTCTACAGCCATCAGTGCGTGCCGAACTCAACGCTGAATCCGTGCATCTTCGAGTTCGTTTACCTGGCACGACCGGATTCGGTCATCGACGGCATCTCGGTTTACGAGACGCGGCTGCGCATGGGCGAGCAACTTGCAGCCAAGATCCGGCGCGATTATTCGCACCTCGACATCGATGTCGTGATCCCCATCCCGGACTCGAGCCGCCCGTCGGCGATGCAGCTCTCCAAGGAGCTCAACCTGCCGTATCGCGAAGGCTTCATCAAGAACCGCTACATCGGGCGGACGTTCATCATGCCGGGTCAGGCGATTCGCCGGAAGTCGGTGCGGCAGAAGCTGAATGCGATCGCGCTGGAGTTCAGAGGCAAGAACGTGCTGCTGGTGGACGACTCGATCGTGCGCGGCACCACCAGCCGCGAGATCGTGCAGATGGCGCGCGATGCAGGCGCACGCAGGGTGTTCTTCGCGTCGGCAGCGCCGCCGGTGCGGTTCCCGAACGTGTATGGCATCGACATGCCGAGCCCGTACGAGCTGATCGCGTCAGGACGTAACGAAGAGGAGATCGCACGCGAGATCGGGTGCGACGAGTTGATCTATCAGGATCTCGATGCCTTGATTGAGGCCGTGCGCAGCGTCAATCCGAAGGTGCAGAATTTCGAGGCGTCCTGTTTCAGCGGCGTCTACATCACCGGTGATATCACGCAGGAATATCTGGATGGTGTCGAAGCGTCGCGGCGCGACCGGGCAAGGCGGCCGTCGGTTGCAGCCGAGAACCAGCTCGATCTGGAGCTCGAGGCGGTGGAGTAACCTTTGTCGCGCTAGTGCCGCGAACCGTAAGTTCGCACCCTATACCGTTCGTCCTGAGGAGGCCGGCAGAGGCCGTCTCGAAGGGCGAATAGCCGCGTTGTCCGTGCTTCGAGACGCTCCCGCTCCTCAGCACGAACGCTTGTCTTGTGAGTCACCATGCCAGCGATTGCCGAAGGAGGAGGGGTAACGGGAGCAACCTTGGGTTCCTCCTGTTCGTTCACCGCCAACGCGATCAGTAGATCGCCCAAGGATGGAAGGTTACGGAGGGAAACCTTGGGTTTCCCTCTGTTCGTTTACTGGCCGATTCGGCGCCACGGTCGAAGCCGTGCGAGTGCGACCGCGCTTGTTGACATCGTGACGGTCGCCGGAGTAACTTGTCGCTGCGCCGATTTGATGATCAGCTTGCGGGCGCGTTAAAAATGCGGCTAAAGCGAGGGAAACCCGGTTTAGCTATCGAAGCTGACCGGGTTTTTTGTTTTGGAAGGCAGATAGCCATGAGCGATTACCAGCTGGAAACACTTGCAGTGCGCGCCGGCATCGAACGAAGCCAGTTCGGCGAGCACAGCGAGGCGCTGTATCTCACGTCGAGCTTCATATTCAAGTCGGCTGCTCAAGCGGCAGCGCGCTTCGCCAATCAGGAGCCGGGGAACATCTACTCGCGCTTCACGAATCCCACGGTGCACCTCTTCGAAGAGCGGCTCGCCGCACTGGAGAATGCAGAGTGCTGCATCGCGACTGCCTCGGGCATGTCCGCGATACTGTCGTGCGTGATGGGCTTGCTGAAAGGGGGCGACCACATCGTCTGCTCGGCGGGTGTCTTCGGCGCGACTGTCCAGCTTCTCGGCACGATCATGAAGCGTTTCGGCATCGACACGACCTTCGTGTCCGGCACAGACGTCGCCAAGTGGCGCGCCGCGGTTAAGCCGCAGACACGTCTTCTGTTCGTCGAAACACCATCGAACCCGCTTACCGAGATCTACGATATCGCCGCATTGTCGGAGATCGCACACAAAGCCGGCGCCCTGCTCGCGGTCGACAACTGCTTCTGCTCGCCGGCGCTGCAGAAGCCGCTCGAGCTCGGAGCCGATGTCGTCATTCACTCTGCGACCAAGTACCTCGACGGGCAGGGCAGGGTGCTCGGCGGCGCGGTGCTCGGCAAACGTGAAGTCGTCTACGAAGGCGTACTCGGCTTCCTGCGCACGGCAGGGCCGACGCTCAGCGCATTCAACGCGTGGGTCATTCTCAAAGGCCTCGAAACGCTCGGCATCCGCATACAGGCCCAGTCGGCGGCCGCCCTGGAGCTTGCGCGATGGCTCGAGCAGCAACCGATCATCGAGCGCGTCTATTATCCGGGGCTGCCTTCACACCCGCAGCATCCATTGGCATTGCGCCAGCAGAAGAGCGGTGGCGGCATCGTGTCGTTCGATGTAAAAGGAGGGCGCGAAGCCGCGTGGCGCATCGTCGACAGCACGAAGCTGCTCTCGATCACGGCGAACCTCGGCGACACCAAGACGACGATCACGCACCCGGCGTCGACCACGCATGGCCGCATCTCGGCCGAGGCACGTGCGGCTGCGGGTATCGGCGAAGGCCTTCTGCGTGTGGCGGTCGGGCTCGAGTCGCTCGACGACATCAAAGCGGACCTCGCGCGCGGGATGGGATGACGACGCAGGACGTCTTGCGCGAACCGTATTCAACAAAAGATCAGGGGGAGGGGAGACCACGCATGAACGCGTCTGGCATCTGTCTGCTCGCCGTTTCCGTTGTGCCGCACATCGCAATCGCGCAATCGCTCACGCCCGAGCAGAAGGTCCTGCGCGAGGTCTATCGGGAACTCGTCGAGATCGACACCACGGACTCGGCGGGCGACACGACGCAAGCGGCGAGAGCGATGGCTGCGCGGCTCAAGTCTGCCGGCTTCAGTGACTCGGACATGCAGGTGATCGTTCCCCCCGATGGACCGAAGAAAGGCAATCTGGTGGCGCGGCTCAAGGGAAGCGGCGCCAGGAAGCCGATCCTGCTGCTGGCGCACATCGACGTGGTAGAAGCGAAGCGCGAAGACTGGGAGCGCGATCCGTTCAAGCTCGTCGAGGAGAAGGGATACTTCTACGCGCGCGGGGCCTCGGACGACAAGGCGATGGCGGCCGCATTCGTCGCCAACATGATGCGCATGAAGCAGGAGCGCTTCGTGCCGAATCGCGACATCATCCTCGCGCTCACGGCGGACGAAGAAATCATTCCATCGAAGTGGAGCGGCATCGAGTACCTGCTGAAGAACCAGCGCGGGCTCATCGATGCTGCATTCGCCTTGAACGAAGGCGGCACCGGCCGGCTCGACAGCAGCGGCAAGCCCTTGTATCACGCGATCCAGGCTGGCGAGAAAGTGTTCCAGACGTTTCGCCTCGAGGTGACCAATCCGGGAGGCCACAGTGCGCGGCCGGTCAAGGACAATGCGATCTACCACCTGGCCGACGGGCTGTCGCGTCTCGGGAAGTTCGACTTCCCGTTCAAGCTGAATCCGATCACGCGTGCCTATTTCGAACGCATGGCGCAGTTTGAGTCCGGTCAGAACGCCGCCGATTTCAAAGCGATAGTGCGCGAGCCGCCCGACCCGCAGGCGCTAGCACGCGTCTCGAACCGGCCCCAGCAGAACTCGACCGTGCGCACGACGTGCGTCGCGACGATGCTGGACGCGGGACATGCTACCAATGCACTCCCACAGCGTGCACGTGCCGTCGTCAATTGTCGTGTGCTGCCCGGCGACTCAGTCGATGAAGTGAGGGAAACGCTCGTTCGCGTGCTGGCGGACGACAAGATCAAGGTGACCGCTGACGGCGTGCCGGTGCTCAGTCCCGCGCCTGCGCTCACGCCCGAGATCATGCAACCGGTCGAGCGGATCACGGCGGAGCTTTGGCCGGGCGTGCCCGTCATTCCGCAGATGTCGGCAGGCGCAACCGACGGTCGCTTCCTCAATAACGCAGGCATTCCGACGTATGGCATCTCCGGGATGTTTCGCGACCCTGACGGCAATGGCGTGCACGGATTGAACGAGCGATTGCGCGTGAAGTCGCTGTACGAGGGACAGGAGTTTCTCTACAGGCTGGTGAGAGCGCTGGCGTCCTGAACGCCGGGACTCTTCACATGATCATCAACGCGTGCGCGTTGCGCTCGGTCGCGCACAGCATCGTTCATGCCTGTTGCTGAATCGTCACAGCACCTCACCTTATTTGCGATCTTGATCTCACGCAAGGCTCGCTGAATTGTCAACGTGATGAGTTAGGCCTATCATCATGCAGCGAGTGGCGTTGGAACGGCGAGCCTCGGGGGGAGCGCTGTCAGATGCGCTCCGCTCCTTGAGAACTCTACGAACAAGGTGTGCCGAGGCAGTCGGCTCAGCGTGCACCGCGTGAATGCAGTCCATCCAGGGTTCAAGGAGGGCAACATGCGCAAGCCACCTCTTGCTTCGATCGTTGCAGGAACCGCACTACTCGCTTCCGCCGCAGGTTTACAGATCTGGTCCAGTCAGACGCAGGCGGATGCACGTCAGGGGTCAGGGCTGCCCGAGTATCGGGTCGATGCCAGCTGGCCCAAGCCATTCCCAACCACGCCAGACCCCGTCACAGGAAGGCCGCGGACGTGGATCCCCGGAGAGATCGCCGGCACCTGCATCGACTCGCGGGACAATCTCTGGACCGTCAACCGCGGCAACCTGATCGCTCCAGAGGACGTGAAAGGTGTGGTGGCGCCACCGGTGATCGCGTTCGATTCCGATGGCAATGTCGTCGCTGCCTGGGGCGACCGCACTGTGCTTCCCGATGGCATCCACGGCTGCTTCGTCGATTATCAGGACAATGTCTGGATCGCCGGCAATGGCGATGGCATCGTGCAGAAGTATTCGCGCGCCGGCACGCTGTTGCTCCAGATCGGCAAGCGCGGCGTGTGCGACAACCCGCCGACGAACGTCTGCGGCAACTCGGGAGCCAATCAGTTGGCCAACCAGAGCCGCACGTCTCTCAACGAGCCTGCGGACATGTACGTCGACCCGTCACCCGACCCGGTCACGAAAGAGCGTGGCAGCATCTACATCGCGGACGGATACGGCAACCACCGCGTCGTCGTATTCAACTCTCGCGGCGAGTACCTGCGGCAATGGGGCGGTGTCGCGGGAACGGTGAACGACCCGGTACGCGACTTTCCGGACCTCTTCGGCGCCGGTGACGGCGGCCATCCGCACTGCGTGGTGATCGGCAGAGACGATCTGGTTTACGTGTGCGATCGCCAGGACGACCGGATTCAGGTGTTCACGAAGGTGGGTGTGCTGGTACGCGTCATTCCAGTCGTGCCCGGCACCGGCGTGACCCTTGGTCCAGGCGGCGTAGCTGGGCTCGGCACTGCAGGCTCGGCCTGGGACCTCGACTTCTCCAGGGATCGCGATCAGCTAATCATGTACGAGGCTGACGGAGGCAACGAGCAGGTGCTGCTGATGGACCGTCTGGCGGGCAAGATTCTCGACAAGTTCGGGCAACCGGGACGTCAGGCCGGCCAGTTCACGTTCCTTCATACCATTACACGGGACTCGAAAGGAAACCTGTATACCGCCGAGACGATCAACGGCCGGCGCGTTCAGAAGTTTGTCCCCTGCGCGAGCAAGGACGACCGCGATCGCAGCAAAGGTGCCAGCGACGACGATCAGCGTCGCGTTTGCGGTTAGCAGGAGCGGCGTTTACGTCTGACGCGCACTGCCCGGCGTCAGTAAACGGGTGAGGTTCTGCCGCGCAAGACCCGCGGCCCTCACCCGCGCGCTCACGCTTGCATACTCAAAGAGGCCCCCGGGATGATGGAGCGGTGTCGACTCGCGTTCGCGGCCGCGGGGTGGGTCCTGCTCATGCTCTGTGCGGCTGCAGCCCATGCGCACGAGTTCACGCTCGATGCCGTGATGAATGCCTTCGTCAAGGTTGATCAGGACGAGGCGCATCTCGTCATCAGGGCGCCACTCTACCTCTTCAGATCGCAGCGCTTCCCCGTGAAGGGCGCTGAGATCGACGTCGAAAATGCCCGGCCCGCCATGGCGCGCGCACTGGCGGCTCTGCAGCAGGATGTCGTGCTTCGGGAAGACGGTCGTGCGCTCAAGGCACGCCAAGCGACTGGCCGGCTCAGCCTCCCGTCCGATCGCTCGTTTCAAACTTACGAAGCAGCGGCGGAACACGTCGCATCGCCTGTCGAGCCGGGAACGAACATCGTCATCGACCAGGGGTATGTCGATGCTCACCTGATTTACCCGATCACGAATCCGACGGGGGTGTTTTCAATCAGCACGGACGTGGCAAGAGAGATCGGCCTGAAGCTCACGGTGCGCTTCATCGGTCCGGGCGGCGAGAGCCGCGCTCTCCTGTTTCGCAGCGGATCGGGTGCTGTGGATCTCAATCCGAGCGCTCTCAGTGCGGCAGGCGGATTTATCGGGCTCGGCATCAAGCACATCCTGACCGGCTTCGATCATCTGCTGTTCGTGCTCTGCCTCGTCATTCCGCTCCGTGGCGTGCGCCCGCTGCTTACGATCGTCACCGGCTTCACCCTGGCGCACTCGGTCACGCTGCTCGGCTCGGCTTTCGGTCTCGCCCCGCAAGGCGCGTGGTTCGGTCCGTTCGTGGAAGTGCTGATCGCGGTCTCGATCATTTACACGGCCCTCGAAAACGTACTCGGGGTCGATCTCACGCGGCGCGTGCTGATCGCAACATTGTTCGGCCTCGTACACGGATTTGCCTTCTCGCAAGGTTTGCAGCAGGAACTTCAGTTTGCGGGTTCGCACCTGCTCGTTGCGCTGTTTGCGTTCAACGTCGGCATAGAAATCGGGCAACTCATCGCGCTTGCCGTCATGTTGCCTGTGCTGGCACTGGTCATGCGGCACGCCCTCGCCGGTCGCGCCGGTTCCATCGTCCTCGCCGCACTGATCGCTCACGTCGCCTGGCATTGGATGACCGAGCGCTGGGAAGCCCTCGTCATGGTCCCATGGCCGACACTGGATGCTGCGAACGTAGCGATGTTTCTGTTCTGGGCAGGCGCCCTCGTGCTTCTTGCGACGGGTGTCCGCGCCGTCGTGACGCGCCTGCGACTCGAGCCGGTGCGAACCGCAACGGAGGATCACGCCTCTGCGGTTCCGTCTCATTGATCTTCCGGGGGGATAAGGCGCGTTAGCGTTCAGGCGCGGACAGCATCAGGGACCGACACCCCTCCTCGCTGCAGTGCAGGTAACTCCCGTTCGTATACCAGTCGCCGAGCACCCAGCGCTCGCACGTACGACCATCGATCTCGTGCACATGGCGCGCCGGGCGATGGGTGTGGCCGTGAATGAGGCGCGCGCAGCCGGCCGTCCTCAACGCGTTCTCCACAGCCTGCTGGTTCACGTCCATGATCTCGGCCGATTTGCCCTGTTTGGCGGCCTCGCTCTCGGCGCGCAGACCTCGCAACTGCGCACGCCGCGCGGCGAGCGGCTGCGCCAGGAATCGCGCCTGGTTCTGTGCGTTGCGCGCGTAGAGCCTGAACTTCTGGTATTCGACATCGTCGGTGCAGAGCGTGTCGCCGTGCATGAGCAGTGTCGGAGTACCGTAGAGATCGATGAGTGCAGGGTCGCATAGCAGTGTCGCCTGCGCGCGGCGAGCGAACGCGTCGCCGACGAGAAAATCGCGATTGCCGTGCAGGAAGTAGACACCGGTGCCAGACGCATGGAGCGCCGCAAATGCGTCCGCGACGCCGCCGTTCAGCCGGTCCTCCATGTCGTCGTCGCCGGCCCAGGTACTCGAACAGGTCGCCGAGTACGTACAACGCGTCTGCTTGCCGCGCTGGGCCGGAGACGAAATCGAAAAACTGATCGACTATCGCCGGCCGTTCCGCCGCAAGATGCAGGTCGGAGATGAACGCGGTGAACGCCACGTGGATCGCCTAGAGTCGATCAGCACCGGACGCCGGGCGCCCGCCACCAGTATCGGTCGATCAGACTTCTTCCGCCTTTTCGATCACGACATCGTCCACCGGCACGTCCTGGTGCATGCCGCGTGAGCCGGTCTGCACCTTGCGGATACGATCGACCACGTCCTGCCCTTCGACCACGCGGCCGAACACCGCATAGCCCCAGCCCTGGGACGTCGGTGCAGTGTGATTCAGAAACGTGTTGTTCGAGACGTTGATGAAAAACTGAGCGGTGGCCGAATGCGGATCGGAGGTGCGCGCCATCGCGATCGTGTAGTTCTCGTTCTTGAGTCCGTTCGCAGCCTCGTTCTTGACCGGCGCGCCGGTCTGCTTCTGTTTCATGCCCGGCTCGAAGCCGCCGCCCTGAATCATGAAGCCGTCGATCACGCGGTGGAAGATCGTGTTGTTGTAGAAACCGTCCTTCACGTACTCGAGGAAATTCGCCGTCGATTCGGGAGCCCGGTCGGCGTCGAGCTCGATGGTGATTTCGCCGAAGTTCGTATGAAGCTTGACCATTCAGTTGTCCTCTGTGCGCGACGACGTGTGCGGTCTACAGCACGCGTGCCGTTTCGATGATCACCGGTTTAACCGGCACGTCGGTATGCGGTGCCGGCCCGCGTCCCGTCGGCACCTTCTCGATTCGCTGGACTACGTCCATGCCCTTGATCACCTTGCCGAACGGCGTGTAGCCATAACCTTCGCGTGTGGCTGCGCGGAAATCCAGGGTCGAATTCTCTGCCACGTTGATGAAGAACTGGGCCGTGGCGGAATGCGGGTCGGCAGTACGGGCCATCGACACCATGCCCATGCCGTTGCGCAGGCCGTTCCCGGCCTCGTTCTTGATCGGCGCGCGTGTCGGCTTCTCGCTGAAAGAGGCCGTATAGCCTCCGCCCTGGATCATGAATCCGGGAATGACACGGTGGAAGATCGTGCCGTCGTAGTGGCCGGACTTTACATACTCCAGAAAGTTCTCGACCGTGTTCGGCGCGTTCTCGGGATACAGCTCGATTACGATGGTCCCGAGGTTCGTCTTCAACTCGACCTGCGGATTCGCCGCGAGTACGGGCGCCGGAAGAACGAGCGCTAATGTGATGAGCAGTGCTTTTAGCATGGAGCGGAGTGCGGCTGTGCCGCGCGATTGAATTGAGACGATGGACCGAAACCTGCGTGAAGGACGGCGACGCGAGCAGCGTTGGCTGACACGGCGCCCCTATGCCGTCCCTTCGTGAACTATACGCCACCTCGCGCCTTCTTTGAGCCAGTAAAGACGCTTGCGCATCCGCTGCTGCACGTTGCCGCTCGAATAGTCCTGGTCGAACGTTACCACGGCGAGCCTCTGGTTACCCGGATAGAGGAACATGCTGACGCGATCGACGTTCACCTTGATCGCCTGCCTGGAATTGCCGGCCTTGCGCTTCTGTCGCACGAAGCCTCTGTAATCCTGCTTGCCCGATCGAAATGCGCGTGAATAGTGGGCAAGATAGCGGTCGACGCTGCGGCTTTCCCAGTCGCGCCGCCATTGCTCGAGTGCGCCCCCGAGTTCCTGGCGGACGCTGCCGATCGACTGCGGCGGCACCCATTCGATGCCGTTCGAAATGATCACGGGCGTGAGACCGACCTGGACGTGACGGCCTATCGCGTCGAGGTCCTGATTCGTGAGCACCACACAGCCATCACTCGCCTGCGGCGCACGACTGAACGTATCGGATGGCACGCCGTGCAGCCAGATGCCGGATCCCGTTCGGCGCCGCCGCTTATCCCACTCGTTCGGATAGTTCAGGGGAAATGCGGCCGTTCCGTAGAAATCCGCGAGCTGCTCGCGCGGCATGCTGCTCGTGACGTGATAGACGCCGAGCGGCGTTTTCTTGTCGCCTTCGCGGATCTTTTCGCTGCCGTTCTTGCCGCTCGAAACATAGTAATCGGCGACGTAGTGCGCCGCGCCGTTGCGATTCTCGAATACGTAGAGCGTCGATTTCGACGTATCCACCACGAGTGCATACTGCTGGTCGGGCTGAAGTTGAACGAGATACCGCGGCACGCGATCGAGCGGCCGCTCATACTGTGAGCGCGCGAGCCTTGCCCGTGCCTCCTGCCGCAGCGGCGCGATGCGATCAGCCGCAACGCCGGCTGCGCCGCCCATGGTCCTCAGCGGCTGGGAACGTGCGAGCAGCAGATCACCCCTGATCAGGTGCGCGAGGCGGAAGTTCGGATACGCTTCCAGCACCTTCTCCACTTCTGCCAACGCGACATCGAGCCGATTGTTCCGGATAGCCAGCAGCGTTTTGACGAGGAGTGTTTCGGGCTCCGCTGCATTTAGGACCGGTGACGGGACGGAGCTCTGCGGAATGCGCGGACTCATTGCGTCCGCAGGAGCGAGAAATCCGAGAACCGACGCGAACGCTGCGCCAGTCGCCCAGCGGCACGCGGCCGCGGTGCGGCTCAGCTTCCGGCGCGTTCCTGCTGGATCAGCCACTTGTCCCCGTTTTTCACCATCACGAGTGTCTTGCTGCTCGACACGTTGATCGCTCCGGAACGATAGTGTTGTTTGAAGCTCACGATCGCGTGGTTTTTTCCGTCGAAAGTGATCTTGGGTGAAGCGACCTCGACGTCGATCTTGCGCGGTTTCGCCACGCGCGATTTGCGCTCCGCCTCCCATGCGCTGCGCGACATTTTGTGCGGCGTCTGGAAGTCCGGCGCATAGGAGGCAAGATAGCCGCGCACATCGTTCGACGACCAGGCTTTGGCCCATGCGTTTACGGAACGCATCACCTCGTCGCTACCGGGTGCTGACGGCACCTCGGCTTTCTGATCTGCCGGTACCGGCTTGCTCGACGGCACGGCTGCGTCCGGCGATGTGGCCGCAGCGCTGGGCTTCGCCGGCGCAGCAGGCGCCGGTTGCGGGGTCGTTGCGGTTGACGCTTTAGCGCCTGTGGTCGCGGGTGTGCTCGACGGCGCTGCTGGGGTTGGCGACGCCGGGGCGGTGGCCGCAGGCGTGGCAACTGCGGTCTGCGGTGCAGGCGTCGGGGGTGCCGCAGCGGCGGGCGCCGAAGCGGCTGCCGCTGGCGCTGAAGGTGGCGTAGCGGGCGTTGATGATTGCGGCGGGCCGGATTTTGCGGGCGCCGGCGCCGCGTCCGACGTTGCCGCACTCACCTTCTCAGGCGCACGCGTTCCCTGCGAGAACAGCTCCTTTATCAGATTCAGCTTCGTTTGCGCGGCCTGATTGCTCCGATCGAGTTGAAGCGCTTTGTCGTACGCCTGGCTCGCCATCTTTGCATAGATGTCGCCCAGGTTCTCGTGAGCCGTGGCGTAACTCGGATGCGTGCGAATCGCCGACTCGAGCGCGTTGCGCGCCTTGTCGTACGCACCCTGCGACGCATAGAGCACTGCGAGATTGTTGTAAGGCTCCGGCAGCTCGGGATAGTCCTGCGAGAGCTCCGCGAACACCTTGATTGCGTCGTCGGGCTTGTTCTGCTCGGTGAGGATCAGTCCCTTCAGGAAGCGGCCGCGCGCATCCTTGGGGTGCGACGAAAGGAAATTGTTGACGCGCTCCATCGCACGATCGAGCTGTCCCTGACGGAACAGTTGATTCGCTTCCTGAAGCGGGTCGGCTTGCGCCCGGACAGTGGTTACCGGTGCAAACGCCAGCAGGAGAGCAACCACAACGGCGCGAGCCAGCGTCATGTTATACTTTGCCGAGCTTTTCAGAGGCTTGATCGCAAAATCCTCGAAATTCTACCAAGTACTCTCGGCAAATCAAACCGGCGCGCAACGTACTTGACGCCTCAATTTGCGCCTGCATCGCGACGTGTGCGCCTCCGGCAGCCTCCCTCGACGCCACGCTGAATGCTGAAGATATATAACACGCTTGCACGCGACAAGCAGGCGTTCCATCCGATCGTGCCCGGCAAGGTGCGCATGTACGTCTGCGGCATGACCGTGTATGACTACTGTCATCTCGGTCACGCCCGCGTCATGATCGTGTTCGACATCGTGCGGCGCTGGCTGCGCGCTTCGGGCTTCGAGGTCACTTACGTCCGTAATGTCACCGATATCGAAGACAAGATCATCAGGCGCGCGCACGAAAACAAGGAGCCGATAGAGGCGCTGACGGCGCGCTTCATCGCCGCGATGCACGAGGACGCGGCAGCGCTCGGGATCGAAGAGCCCGATCATGAGCCGCGGGCGACGGAGTATGTGCCCGGGATGATCGACATGATCCGGACGCTGGAGCAGCGCGAGCTCGCTTATCGTGCCGATAACGGCGACGTGAACTTCGCAGTCCGCCGATTCCCGGGGTACGGCAAGCTTTCGGGAAAATCGCTGGACGAGCTGCGGGCCGGTGAGCGGGTCGATGTCACTGCCGGCAAGCACGACCCGCTCGATTTCGTGCTGTGGAAGCATGGGAAGCCCGGGGAACCCGCGTGGCCGTCTCCGTGGGGCGAAGGACGCCCGGGATGGCACATCGAGTGTTCCGTCATGTCGAGCGCTCTGCTCGGCAATCATTTCGACATCCACGGCGGCGGACAGGATCTGCAGTTTCCGCATCACGAGAACGAGATCGCGCAGTCCGAAGGCGCGTGTCAGTGCACGTTCGTCAACTACTGGATGCACAACGGCTTCGTGCGCGTCGACGACGAGAAGATGTCGAAGTCGCTGGGCAATTTCTTCACCGTGAGAGAAGTGCTCGCGCGTTATGACGCCGAAGTCGTGCGCTTCTTCATCGTTCGCGCGCATTACCGCAGCTCGCTCAACTATTCCGACCAGCATCTCGAGGATGCGAAGCAATCGCTGACGCGGCTCTACACGGCACTCAAGGATTGGGATGTCTCCGCACAGCCTGTCGACTGGAGCGATCCCTATGCGGCGCGCTTCCGTGCGGCGCTCGATGATGATTTCGGTACGCCCGAGGCCGTCGCGGTGCTGTTCGAGCTCGCCAACGAGCTCAACAAGTCACGCTCGCGCGAGCACGCGATCCTGCTTCGTTCCCTCGCGCACACGCTCGGTCTGCTCCAGCGCGATGCGACGGCGTTCCTGCAGGCGCTGCCGGCCGAAAGCGGATTGAACGCCGACCGGATCGAAGCATTGATTTCCGCGCGGGCCGCCGCGCGCAAGGCCAGGGATTTCGCCGAGGCCGACCGCATTCGGAAGGAACTGAGCGACGCGGGTGTCGTGCTCGAGGACACAGCGAAGGGTACGATCTGGAGGAGGAGCTAGTCAGCCAGCACCACTCGTTCCGGTGAGCGGGGGCCGTGGAACGGCGGAGTCCCCGCGAACGAAGCATTCGAGCGCTTGTTAGAACTCTCGTCCGATCGTGCGAGGCTCAGGGAAGCGAACAGCGCCCCTCGCATGAAGCAAAGGCTTCACCATCTTGCCCGTGCGCCAGGCGCACGCTAAGTTGGGCCCGAGATAACGAACAACAGGGGCGCAGTGCCGCTCTTCTTTCAAAGCGCCTTTGGGCTCGTCATGCTGCTGCTGCTCGCATGGCTGCTGAGCGAGAACCGGCGCATGGTCCCGTGGCGGATCGTGCTCGCCGGCCTGGCTCTGCAGATGGTGCTCGCGGCGCTGCTGCTCAAGGCCCCGCCACTTCAACGCATGTTTCTCGCGTTGAACGACGCACTGCTCGCACTCGAACGTGCAACGCAGGCCGGCACGAGCTTCGTATTCGGCTATCTGGGCGGTGCGCCGGTCCCGTTTGCCACGTCCGGGGCGGGGTCGACGTTCATCCTCGCCTTCAAGGCGCTGCCCATCATGCTCGTGGTGAGCGCGCTTTCCTCGCTGCTCTTCTACTGGCGTATTCTGCCGCTCATCGTCCGCGGCATGTCGGCGCTGCTGGAACGCACGATGGGCATCGGTGGCGCGGTGGGTCTTTCTACGGCCGCGAACGTCTTCGTCGGTATGGTGGAGGCGCCGCTCGTCATTCGACCGTATCTCTCCATACTTGGGCGCGGCGAGCTTTTCATCGTCATGACTTGCGGGATGGCTGGCGTCGCGGGAACCGTGATGGTGTTGTACGCGACGATCCTGGGGCCCGTCGTTCCGTCGGCCATGGGGCACATCCTCGCGGCATCGCTCATCAGCGCGCCTGCAGCGATCGTGATCTCGGCGCTCATGATTCCGCCCGAAGGCCCACCGGCCGCGGGTTTGCTTTCCGTCGAATCGGCGGGAAACAGCGCGATGGATGCGATCGTGCGCGGCACGGCGGACGGATTGTCACTGCTGCTCAACATCGTCGCGCTGCTGATCGTTCTGGTCTCACTGGTCACGCTCGTGAACCTCGCACTCGCAGTGCTGCCCGCTATCGGCGGGGCCCCGGTCACGCTGCAACGCGCACTCGGTTATGTGATGGCGCCGCTCGTATGGCTGGCCGGCGTTCCATGGTCGGAGTCCGTCGCGGCGGGCGCGCTGATGGGAACCAAGACGGTGCTGAACGAGTTCATCGCGTATGTCGACATGGCAGGGCTGCCTTCCGACGCGCTCAGCGAGCGCAGCCGGATCATCATGACGTATGCACTCTGTGGGTTTGCCAATTTCGGAAGCCTCGGCATTCTCGTCGGCGGCATTGCAGCGATGGTTCCCGCACGGCGCGAAGAAGTGCTCGCCCTCGGGCTGCGTTCGCTCGTCTCCGGCACGCTCGCTACGCTCCTCACCGCCTCCAGTGTCGGAATGCTGCTCGGCGCCTGAGCCATGCGCTGCCCGAGGCAGGTCGGGGCTGCGTCCAGCCGCTGTTATGATGCGTCGCTGGAGGAAGCATGCTGGTCAACTGCGCCGTCTACGAAAATGGGAAGAAGCTCGGCGACATTCCGAAAGAGGAGATCCACCTCAATCTCGGGAAACCGGACCGTTTCGTGTGGGTCGCGCTGCGTGACCCGGCCGACAGCGAGCTCCAAGAAATGCAGCGCGAGTTCGGTCTGCACGAGCTCGCCGTGGAAGACGCGCTGCACGGTCATCAGCGGCCGAAGGTTGACGAGTACGGCGACTGCCTGTTAGCCGTCATGCACACGCTCGAGCTCACGGAAGGCAACAGCGAGCTTTTCGACGGCGAAGTCAATGTCTTCGTCGGCCGCGACTATCTGCTCTCCGTGCGCAAGCGAACGCGCGTGGGATTCTCGACCGTCCGGCAGCGGGCCGAAAGGGAGCCTCACCTGCTCAAGGAGGGCCCGGGATACGTTCTCTATCTGCTGCTCGATGCGGTTGTCGACAGCTATTTCCTCGTGATCGACGCGCTCGAAAACGAGCTGGAGCGCATCGAGTCGCGTATCTTCGAAGGTGAGCCGACGCGCGGAAACATCGAAGCGTTGTATGACCTCAAGCGCAAGATCATGATGGTGCGCCATGCTTCGCTCCCGCTGCAGGAGGCCGCCGGCAAGCTCCACGGCGGGCGGGTTCCGGCGGTCGTCACCGGCGTGCAGGAATATCTGAGGGACGTCTACGACCACCTCACACGCATCAATCAGTCGATAGACAGCCTGCGCGACATGCTGACGACGGCGATCACGGTAAACCTGTCGCTGGTGACGGTACATGAGAACGACACGATGAAGAAGCTCGCGGCGTGCGCGGCGCTGGTAGCGGTGCCGACGCTGATCGCAGGCATCTACGGCATGAACTTCGATGTAATGCCCGAGCTGCGATGGCAGTATGGCTATCCGGCGACGCTCGGCGTGATGGCTGCGGTGGACCTTTACGTTTTCTATCGGTTCAGAAGGGCGGGATGGTTGTAGAAGGTCTGGTAAGCCGATCACCACTGGTGAGCGGGGGCTGTGTAACAGCGGGGCCCCGCGAACGACCCCTTCCGACGTTCAATAGAACTCAGTGCGATCGTGCGAGGCTCGAGGAGATGGGGTCGCGACCAGCAGATTCGCGCGATTGTGCGAGGCTCGAGGAGACGGGGTTTCCACCAACAGACCTCCCGTTTTCACGGCACAGTTTGAGGCCGCTTCGCCGCCTCTAAACCATCCCAAAACGCCGCGACGCCGTCGAGCATCTCATTACCGTAACGAATGAAGGCGTCCTCGTCGAGCGGCGTCTGGAAGTAGTCCTCCTCGAGCTCCTCCTGCGTGTGTCGGGCATGTTGCGCCTCGAGCCGGTCGTGCCACACGAAGAAGCCGATCGGAATGCGTTCATTGTGTCTAGCGTTGTAAGCCTTGAAGCCGTCGCTCAGCTCCTTCCAGAAGCCGGCTGCGGCCCAGTTCTCGACTGCAAAGCTCGCTGCCTGTGAGATCTCGTAATTCTCACCGCCGTAGAGCCGCATCAGCTCATCGCAGAAATAAAGCGTCGACGGCGTGCCGTGGCGGCGATGGCCGACCTGGTCGAAGCGCAGGCCGAAGTGCTTCGCGATGCTCCAGAGCCATTCGAAATGGCCCGCTTCGAAGTGAAAGACACCACCCTGCACGCTACCCTCGATTTCGACATGATCGGGATGGAGTTCCGCCGGGCGAGGTGTCGGACTGGCACGGTTCTGCGGGATTTTGTTGAACGTGACGCCGAGCTCGTTCGCGAGGATCTCCTTCGACGCGCGCATCCCCTCGAGCGTATCGGCATTGACCATCTTGTTGAGCTGTGCGAGCAGGAACTGATTGGAGAACACCGAAAACTGCACGACGAACGCCCTGAGCTGCGCCTCCGTCTGCTCGCCCTTGCTGAACCATGCCGTATATCGGTTGTCGGTGATGACCCTGTGATTCAGCAGCTCGGCGTCGATGAGCGATCGGAAGCGAAGAAAATGGGCGCCGCGCTCGCGCGTGTATCCCGGCTTCGCCGCCGCAATCGCTGCAATGCTTGCCGGCGTCAGACCATCGAGGCCGGCGTCTTCTACGCCTGGCAGTCGTTCGGCAATGTCCATACGCTCGCTCCGATGGCGTGCATCATGTTTTCCACGAATCGACGTAGCCCGTCCACTCGATCCCGTCGGGCAGCGTGGCGACATCCAGCGCATCACGCGCATCGACCATCACGGCCACCTCGTTCGTCTCCGCGCGTGCGCCGTGCGTTCCCGCGGCCAGCGCCTTCGGGTGCGGCCCATGTGTGAAGCCGCTGGGATGCAGCGTGATCATGCCGGGATGGATGTTGTCGCGAGAAAAGAATTCGCCGGCGTGATAGAAGATCACTTCGTCGTAATCGTCGTTGCTGTGGAAGAACGGGACCTTCAATGCGCCGGGATCCGATTCCAGCGGACGCGGGCAGAACGTGCACACGACGAAGCGCGACGCCGCGAAGGTAGTGTGTGCCGACGGGGGAAGATGCGCCCGGTGACTCATGACCGGCCGTATGTCGCGCCAGTTGAGCTTCACGGGCATAAGCGTGCCGTGCCAGCCGACCGCGTCCAGCGGATTGAAGCCGAACGTCTGCACGCTCAACACACCGCGCCGCTTGATGGCGATGCGCCACTCGTCGTCGGTCTGCTGGGCGCGAAATGCGGCGTCGAGCTGTGGCACCTCGAGCACGGCTGCGTCGAAGACGGCGTGGTGGCCGACGATGCCTTTCTCCGGCAGGCCATAGCCGTCGTTGGTTGCCTCGAGGAGCAGCGCAGAGAGCGGCGCCCGCGCATCGATGCGCCACATGGTTCCGCGCGGCAGGACGACGTAATCGCCTTCCCGGATAGTCATGTGCCCGTAATCGCAGTACAGGTCGCCACTGCCTGCGTGCACGAACATGAGCTCGTCCCCGTCGCTGTTGCGCACGAGATGGTCCATGGGCTGCGTCATGCGCCAGAACCGAAGCTGCAGCGACGCATTGCTTAGTAATGCAGTTGCATCCCAGGGCGAGCGCATCGTCGTCTCGATACGTGTCGTGTCGAACGCCCGCGGCCGCAGCGGCCCCGAGAAGGTCTTCCACGCCGTCGGCGGATGCCGGTGATACATCTGCGTGGACGGGCCGTAGAAACCTTCCTTGCCGAGCTCGCGCTCGTAAGTGCCTGCCGGCAGGTCCGCATGAGCCTGGCGCGAAGCGACCCCTTCGACCCGCGGCAATGAAATCCAGCGCCGCATCAGATGACGCCTCGTTCCATCTGCTCGCGCTCGATCGCGTCGAACAGCGCCTGAAAGTTGCCGTCGCCGAAGCCGTCGTTACCTTTGCGCTGGATGATCTCGAAGAAGATCGGACCGATCACGGTTTTCGTGAAGATCTGCAGCAGCAGATTGTCCGGCGCGCCGTCGATGAGAATGCGGTCTCGCCTCAGACGTTCGAGGTCTTCGCCGTGGCCCTGTATGCGCCGGTCGGTCATGGGGTAGTACGTGTCGGGGGTTTCCATGAATTGCACGCCGCGCGCACGCAGGCTTTCGACCGCTCGATAGATGTCGCTCGCGGCGAGCGCGATGTGCTGTATGCCTTCCCCGCGATACGCATCGAGGTATTCCTCGATCTGCGACTTGGGATCGGTGGGCTCGTTGATCGGTATGCGGATCTTGCCGCAGGGGCTGATGAGCGCGCGCGAGCGCAGTCCGGTTTTCTCGCCGTGGATATCGAAGTACCTGAGCTCCCGAAAACCGAACAGCCGCTCGTAGAACCGCGCCCAGTGGTCCATGCGGCCGGCATGCACGTTATGCGTGATGTGATCGACGCGTAACAGGCCCGCGCCCTGGGGGCCGGGTGAGCCGGCGGCCGCCTGCGCTCGCACTGCATCGCGCGTATCGACCGCTGCTCCTGCGCCGGGCGGCGTGATCGGCTCGGAGACGAAGTCGGTGTCGTAAATAGTGGGGCCGGGCCCGTAGCGATCGACGAGGTAAATCAGACTCCCGCCGATCCCCCGGATCGCGGGGATCTCGAGTTCCATCGGGCCGATTTCACCAAAGTGTGGCTTCGCACCGAGCTTCAGCGCGCGATCGAACGCATATTCGGCATTCTGCACTCGAATCGCGAATGCGCAAACGGAAGGCCCGTGCACGCGTGCGAATGCCTGCGCGAAGCTGTGCGGCTCGTGATTGACGACGAAATTGATGTCGCCCTGACGATAGAGGGTGACGTCTTTGGACCGGTGTCTCGCGACTTTCGCGAAACCCATGCTTTCGAACAGCGCGGCAAGAGCGCGGCTGTCGGGGGCCGTGTATTCGATGAACTCGAACCCATCGGTGCCCATCGGATTGTGCACCGCTGCATCCATTCGTCCTCCGCCCGCAAGCGTTGACGCTCAGCGAAAACAACTCGCACCGCGAGACGCGCGGCATGATGCAAATTGCATGCGCGGCGATGTGCTCAGGCACGCGCAGCACCCGCAGTCTTTGACGCGCTGGCGGGCGGCCGAGTTCCGGCGGCGGTCAGCCTGCCGCCAGGCATCTATCCGGAAGGCGTCTTACGAGTCGAAGAACTCTTTGACCTTATCCATCCAGGACTTCGCGCGCGGATTGTGACGCTCGCTGTCCTTGCCGCTGATCGCTTCGAATTCCTGCAGCAGCTCACGCTGCCGGGACGTGAGATTCACCGGCGTCTCTACGACGACGTGACATAAGAGATCGCCGTGCGTATTCGAGCGCACGCCCTTGATGCCTTTGCCGCGAAGCCGGAACACTTTCCCGGTCTGCGTCTCGGTTGGAACCTTGATTTTTGCCGAACCGTCGAGCGTCGGAATCTCGATCTCTCCGCCGAGTGCAGCCGTAGTGATGCTGATCGGCATCTCGCAGTGCAGATCGTTGTGGTCGCGCGTGAAGACGGGATGCGGCTTGATGTGGATGACGACGTAGAGATCCCCTGGCGGCCCGCCATTCACGCCGGCTTCGCCCTCGCCCGACAAGCGGATGCGATCGCCTTCGTCTACTCCCGCCGGAATCTTCACCGACAGCGTCTTTTGCTTCTTTACGCGGCCACTGCCGCTGCACGTCCCGCACGGATTGGGGATCATCTTCCCGCTCCCGTGACAGCGCGGGCACGTCTGCTGGATCGAGAAGAAACCCTGCTGCATGCGCACCTGCCCGTGACCGCTGCACGTTGTGCATGTCACAGGCTGTGTACCGGGCTTCGCACCGCTGCCGTGGCACGTTTCGCATTCCTCCATTGCGGGAATGCGAATGCGGGTTTCGGTGCCGCGTGCCGCGTCTTCCAGAGCGATTTCGAGGTTGTACCGAAGATCCGCACCCCGGTAGACGGTCGACCGCGAGCGGCCTCCGCCGAAGATGTCGCTGAAGATGTCGCCGAACGCGTCGGAGAATCCGCCGAATCCGCCCGCCCCCGCAGCTGCGCTTGGGTCCACGCCGGCATGACCGTACTGGTCGTACGCCGCGCGCTTGTTGCCATCCGTCAGGATCTCGTAGGCTTCTTTGGCTTCCTTGAAGTGTTCTTCGGCACGCGGATTGTCCGGATTGCGGTCCGGGTGGTGCTTCATCGCGAGCTTGCGATAAGCCTTCTTGATGTCTTCTTCCGAGGCGTCCTTGTTGACTCCGAGCACCTCGTAGTAATCCCGTTTTGCCATGGCTCCCTTCAGCTTCCGCTCATCGACCGAGCACTCCTAAACGCAGGATGGGGGAGGCCCCCGATTGGGCCTCCCCCATTTGCACATCAACCACGTCCCGTGCCGAGACTACTTTTTATCTTTGACTTCCTCGTACTCGGCGTCGACGACGTTTCCGTCATCCTGCTGTTTACCGCCAGGCTGGTTCGCGCCTGCCGACGATTGAGCTCCGGCGACCTTGCGGCTGCTTCGCCTGCTCCTGAGCATACATCTGCTCGGCAAGCTTGTGCGCTGACTGCGCCAGAGCCTGCGTCGCCGCTTCGATCTTCGCCTTGTCGTCCGACTTCATCGCATCTTCCGCGTCCTTCAACGCGGCCTCGATCTTCGACTTGTCGTCCGCGCCGACCTTGTCACCCTGCTCTTTGAGCGACTTCCGGACCGAATGCACCATGTGATCGCACTGGTTGCGGGCGTCCACGAGTTCGCGTGCCTTCTTGTCTTCCTCGGCGTGCGCCTCGGCGTCCTTCACCATGCGCTGGATCTCCTCCTCGTTCAGTCCGCTCGAGGCCTGGATCTTGATCTTGTTCTCCTTGCCCGTCGCCTTGTCCTTCGCCGAGACGTGGAGGATGCCGTTCGCGTCGATGTCGAACGTCACCTCGATCTGCGGCAGGCCGCGCGGTGACGCCGGAATATCCGTCAGGTTGAACTGGCCGAGCGACTTGTTCACGCGCGCCATCTCCCGCTCGCCCTGGAGCACGTGGATCGTGACCGCGGTCTGGTTGTCCTCCGCGGTGGAGAACACTTGCGTGGCCTTGGTCGGGATCGTCGTGTTCTTCTGGATGAGCTTGGTCATGACGCCACCCAGCGTTTCGATGCCGAGTGACAGCGGCGTCACGTCGAGCAGCAGCACGTCCTTCACTTCACCCTGCAGCACGCCACCCTGAATCGCCGCACCGACTGCGACCGCTTCGTCCGGGTTCACGTCCTTGCGCGGCTCCTTGCCGAAGAGCTCTTTCACCTTCTCCTGCACTTTCGGCATGCGCGTCTGCCCACCGACGAGAATCACGTCGTCGATGTCCGCGAGCTTCACGCCCGCATCCTTGATCGCGATGCGGCACGGCTCCATCGTGCGTTCGACCAGCTCGTCCACCAGCGATTCGAACTTCGCCCGTGTGATCTTGATCGCGAGATGCTTCGGACCCGACTGGTCGGCCGTGATGTACGGCAGGTTCACTTCGGTCTGCTGCGAGGACGAAAGCTCGATCTTGGCTTTCTCCGCGGCATCCTTCAGTCGCTGCAGCGCGAGCATGTCCTTGCGCAGATCGATGCCGGATTCCTTCTTGAACTCGTCGCACAGGTAGTCCATCAGGCGCTGGTCGAAGTCTTCACCGCCGAGGAACGTGTCGCCGTTCGTGGAGAGCACCTCGAACTGGTGTTCGCCTTCGACTTCCGCGATTTCGATGATGGAGATGTCGAACGTGCCGCCGCCGAGGTCGTAGACCGCGATCTTGCGGTCGCCTTTCTTCTTGTCGAGGCCGAACGCAAGCGCAGCCGCCGTCGGCTCGTTGATGATGCGCTTCACTTCCAGACCAGCGATGCGGCCGGCGTCTTTCGTCGCCTGGCGCTGCGAGTCGTTGAAGTAGGCCGGCACCGTGATCACCGCTTCGGTGACCGACTCGCCGAGGTAGTCCTCTGCCGTTTTCTTCATCTTGATGAGGACTTGCGCGGACACTTCGGGTGGCGCGATGCTCTTGCCGCGCACTTCGACCCACGCGTCGCCGTTGTCGGCCTTGACGATCCTGTACGGCATCAGGTCGATGTCTTTCTGGACCTCTTTTTCCTCGAACCGCCGGCCGATCAGACGCTTCACGGCATAGAGTGTGTTCTTGGGGTTGGTAACCGCCTGACGTTTGGCGGGCGCGCCAGTGAGGATCTCGCCGTCGTCCATGTACGCGACGATCGAAGGCGTCGTGCGTGCGCCCTCGGAGTTTTCGATGACCTTGGGCGTGCCGTTTTCCATGACGGCCACGCACGAGTTCGTCGTACCCAGGTCTATGCCAATGATTTTGCCCATGTGTTCCTCGCTGGAATCTGCAGAAAAATTCGTTACTGTTCCGAATATTGGGTTAAAGCCCTCAGGTTTCAACGGCTTTGGGTTTGGCGACGATCACGAGCGCCGGCCGGATCACGCGGTCGTGCAGCAGATAGCCCTTCTGCAGCACCTGCACCACCGTGTTCGGCTCCCGCTCGGAGTCCACCGTGCTGATCGCCTGATGGCGATGCGGATCGAACTGTTCGCCGGTCGGATCGACTTCCTTCACGTTGAATTTCTCGAAGACGGACTTCAACTGGCGCAGCGTAAGCTCGACGCCGCTGCGAAGACTTTCGACGGTCGCGTTGTCGGACGCGAGCGCCGCTTCCAGGCTGTCCTTGACCGCGAGCAGCTCGGTCGCGAAATTCTCGACGGCGAACTTGTGGGCGTTCGCGATCTCGGTCTGACTGCGCTTGCGGATATTGTCGGCCTCAGCGCGGGCGCGCAGCCACGCGTCATGATGCTCCTGGGCGTTGAGCTCGGCTTCCCTGAGCCGCTGCTCCAGCTCCGGGCTCCTGCCGCTCCATCTCAGCGCCCGGCGCATCGGACGCGGCCGCCGCACCGGTATTGGTGATTTCGGGCATTTCCTGCATCGTTGGCTCCTCTTGGTCCTGGTCACATGGGGGCCTTCAGCCAGAATTCAAGCTGGCATCATCAAACAACGCTAAGCGACTGACCTTCCACTAATTTCGCGATCCCGCCCAGACCCGGTTCCCGCCGCGACGGTCGCGCTTCAGACGATCCCGAGCGGCCGGAGGCTCTGCGGCTGCCGGTCGATCCAGCCGCGAAGGTTGCGCTCCGCGAGATCGGCCAGCGCGGAAATCCATTCGTGGCGGTCGTTGACGCATGAGATGTAGTGAAACTCGCGCCCGCCGGCGTTTAGAAAGAGCGCCTTGTTTTCGATCGCGATCTCTTCGAGCGTTTCCAGACAGTCCGAAACGAAGCCAGGGCAGAGCACATCGACGCGCGCGGCTTTTTCGCGTCCCAGCTCGGCCAGCACATCGTAGGTGTAGGGCTTCAGCCACTCGGCCCGGCCGAACCGGGACTGAAAGGTGAGCCGGTAGTCGCTCTCGGCGAGGCCAAGAGAGGCCGCCAGCCGACGCGCCGTCGTCGCGCACTCCTGGGCGTACGGGTCGCCGCGCTGCACGCTCCGTTTCGGCACGCCATGAAAGCTGAGCACCACGACGCCCGGGTCTCCGTGCTTGGACCAGTATTCGCGAGCCCGCGCTGCGATCGCGTCAACGTAGCCCGCATCGTCATGGAAGTCGCGCACGGTTCGGAGCTCCGGCTGATTCCGCATCTCCGCAAGGGTGGCGTATGCGGCATCGAAAGCGGTGGCCGTGGTGCTTGCCGAATACTGCGGATAGAGCGGCAGCAGGAGGATGCGCGAGCAGCCGCGCGACAGGAGCGCGCGGAGTTGGTCCCCGATGGATGGCGTGCCGTAGCGCATCGCGTAGTCCACGAGGACCGGTTGGCTGAATCGTTCGCCGAGATAGCCGTGGAGCAGCTTCGCCTGGCGCTGCGTGTACACCTTGAGCGGCGAGCCCTCCGGCATCCAGACTTGAGCGTAGCGGGCGGCCGAGGCTTTGGGCCGTGTGGTCAGCACGAAAAGACGCAGAATGGGCTGCCAGACGATCGGGGGGATCTCTACGACCCGCGGGATCGGACAAGAATTCCTTCAGGTAGGTGCGGACGGCCTCGCGCGTGGGGGCTTCGGGAGTACCGAGATTGATGAGCAGGACGCCTGCCTGCCGGCCTCCCTGAGCCGCCGCTGCGTCGCTCAATGCTGGGACATTGCCACCGACAGGAGTCTCGCCGTGATGTCCACGATGGGAATCACGCGCTCGTACGCCATGCGCGTCGGTCCGATCACGCCAACCGTGCCGACCACCCGGCCATCCACTTCGTAGGGTGCGGTCACGACGCTGCACTCGTCGAGCGGCACGAGCCCCGACTCTCCGCCGATGAAAATCTGCACACCGTGCGCCCGGCTGGACACGTCGAGTAACTGCAGAAGCCCCGTCTTGCGCTCGAACAGATCGAACAGGCTTGCGCAGTCGCTGCATGTCCGAGGAAAGGTCCTGCACTTCGAGCAGCCTTCCTTCCCCCGAGATCACGACATCCTCCGAAGAGTCGGTGACGGCTTGGCTGCCGGCGTCCAGCGCCTTCGTCATGAGGAACGTCATGTCCTCGCGCAGCTGCTTCAGCTCGTCGTGGATGCGGGCGCGCGTTTCCTCGAACGTGAGGCCGGCGTAGTTCTGATTGAGGATGTTCGCTGCCTCGACGAGCTCCGCCGGCGTGTACTTGCGGTCGGTGAGGAAGATGCGGTTCTGCACGTCGCCTTCGGGCGTCACGAGGATCAGCAGGATCCGGCTTTCGGACAGTTTCACGAATTCGATGTGCCGGAAGCCCGCACTGCGCCGGGGTGTGATGACCACGCCTGCAAATCGCGTCAGATCGGAGAGTACCTGCGAAGCCGAAGTGACGAGCCGCTGGCGGTTCTCGACGTGCAATTGTCCTTCCACCTGGTTGATCTCGAATGCTGTCGAGCGGCTTCAACGTGAGGAGGGTGTCCACGAAAAAGCGGTAGCCGCGCGCCGTCGGAATGCGTCCGGCGGAGGTATGCGGACTTGCAATGAAGCCGAGATCCTCGAGATCCGCCATCACGTTGCGAATGCTGGCGGGTGAAAGATCGAGCCCGGAGTATTTGGATAAAGCACGGGAGCCGACGGGTTGTCCATCGGCGATATAACCGTTCTATGAGCGTCTTCAGCAGAATCTGCGCGCGCTCGCTCAACACCGGTATGTCAGTCGACATGAACTTATTCTACACAAAATGGATTTTAATCGGCTGTGCCGTAAGATATTAAACGCAAAAGGGAAACAGACGTTTACAACGCGCGCGAAGCACGCACGTGCAGCGTCGGTGTGATTAAATGCGGCGCATGAAAAAAGCTTTCCGCAGCGCTGCGCTCATCGGCAAATACAAAAGTCCCGAGATCGCAGTGCCGTTGCTGGAACTGGCGAGCTTCCTGCGGTCGCGTGGCGTCGAGGTGCTGATCGACCGCCTCACTGCCTCGCATATCGGCGACTGCCCCTATCCCGTCCTGACGCTCGAGGAGCTGGGCGCGCAGGCCGATCTCGCAATCGTCCTCGGAGGCGATGGGACGATGCTCAACATCGCGCGGACCTTCGCGCCCTACGACGTGGCGCTCGTGGGGGTGAACCAGGGACGTCTGGGCTTTCTGACGGACATCTCCCTCGATACGATGGTCGAGACGATCGGCGCCATGTTGGATGGCAATTACGTCAGCGAAGATCGCATGCTGCTCCAGGCGGAGATCTACACCGGAGCGGAGCGGGTGTTCGACGTGCTCGCTTTCAACGACGTCGTCGTGAGTAAAGGCCTGCAGGGCAGCATGATCGAGTTCGAGGTGCATATAGACGCAGAGCCGATCTACACCCAACGCTCCGACGGGCTCATCGTCGCGACACCCACCGGCTCGACCGCGTATGCACTATCGGCTAACGGACCCATCGTGCATCCGTCGCTGCGCGTGATGACGCTCGTGCCGGTCTGTCCGCATACGCTTTCGAACCGGCCCATCGTCATCAGCAGCGACAGCGTGGTGGAAATCGTGGTCCGCAGCATGGACGACCCACGTGCTCACTTCGACAGTCACTCGCACTTCGAATTGCGCGACGCCGACCGCATTACCGTCCGCCGTTATCCGCACGACATCAGCCTGCTGCATCCGGTGGGACATAGCTACTACGCCATGCTGCGGCAGAAGCTCAACTGGAATGCGTGAATGCTGCGCACCTTACGCATTCGCGACTTCGTTATCGTCGAAGAACTGGAGCTCGATTTCGAACGCGGCTTCACGGTTCTCACGGGCGAAACGGGCGCTGGCAAATCCATACTCATCGATGCACTTGCGCTCGTTCTGGGCGAGCGGGCCGATGCTATGGTCGTGCGGCAGGGGACCGAACGCGCCGAGATCAGCGCGGAGTTCGACATCGACTCTGTTCCGACGCTCGTGCAATGGCTGGAAGAACACGGCTTGTCCTCGGACGAGGAGGTCTGCCTTCTGCGGCGCGTGGTGGATGCGACGGGCCGTTCGCGCTCATTCATAAACGGTACTGCCGCGACGCTGTCGCAGTTGCGCGAGGTGGGTGAGTTCCTCGTCGACATCCACGGTCAGCATCAACACCAGTCGCTCGTTCGCGCCGCCGCGCAGCGCGAGCTGCTCGACGCATTCGGCGGGCTCGTTGCAACGGCCGCAGCAGGTCCGTGAGCGCTATCGCCAATGGCAGGTTCGGCGCGAGCAGCGGGCGGCGTTTGCCGCGAACGCAGCAGCTGTTGCCGCGGAACGCGAGCAGCTCGAATGGCAGGTGAAAGAGCTCGGCGCGCTCGAGCTCGCGGACGACGCGTGGCAGACGCTGCAGAACGACCACGCGCGGCTTGCGCACGCCGCAAGTCTGCTCGACGGCGTCCAGTTCGGGCTCGACCGGCTGACGGAGGATGAGGCCGCGAGCCTCTCACAGCTCAACGCTGTCGTTGCGCGACTGGGCGCGCTGGTCGAATATGACGCCACGCTCCGCGGTGTGCTGGACGCGCTCGAGGCCGCATGCATTCAGGTGCAGGATGCCGTTTACAGCCTGCGCCGATATCAGCAGAAGCTCGATCTCGATCCGGAACGCCTGCGCGCAACCGAGACGCGAGTGGATGCGGTGCATGCGGCGTGTCGGAAGTATCGCATCGCGCCGGAGGATGTCGCCACGGTGCTCGCGAGGTGCCGCGTGCGCTTGAAGGAACTCGACACCGCTGATGATCCGGCAGCGCTCGAGCGGCTCGAGGCGGAGGCGAAAGCAGCGTACTCCGAAAGCGCCGCGAAACTCACCGCGGGAAGGCGCAGCGCCGCGCGCAAGCTCGCGACCGAAGTGACGGCGGCCATGCAGACACTCGCGATGGCCGGCGGCAAGTTCGAGATCGCGCTCGACCCACTTGACGATCCGTCTGCACACGGCGCCGAGGTGGTCGAATTTCATGTGGCCGCGCATAAGACGATGACGCCCCAACCCCTTGCGCGCGTGGCTTCGGGCGGCGAGCTCTCACGGCTGAGTCTGGCGATTCAGACAGTTACCAGCCGGGTCGCGCACGTCCCGACGCTGGTGTTCGATGAAGTGGACGCGGGGATCGGCGGGCGCGTGGCGGAAATCGTGGGGCGAATGCTGAGAGAGCTCGGTCGAGAGCATCAGGTGATGTGCATTACACACCTGCCGCAGGTCGCGGCCTCCGCGGATCAGCAATGGCAAGTCGCGAAAACGACGACTGGAGACAAGGTTGTGAGCCGCGTCGTGGCGCTCGATGGCGCGCAGCGCGTGGACGAGATTGCGCGCATGCTGGGTGGTGTCAGGATCACGGAAACGACTCGCAAGCACGCAGCGGAAATGCTGCGCCTGCGCGAAAGCTGAACGTGCGGGTCTGCGCCGAAACTCGCGCAGACCGTCTACGGCTGGTGATGCAGGAGGCGCCGATGCGGACAATCGGTTTTCGTGCACTCGACGTACAAGTGCAGCGAATGGTCCTGGATGCGGAACCCGCGCGTCTCCGCCACCTCGGTCTGCCGCCGCTCGATCGCGGGATCGTAGAACTCCTCGACGTGTCCGCATTCGACGCAGACGATATGGTCGTGATGTCCGCCCTCCTTGAGCTCGAAAACGGCTTTCCCGCTCTCGAAGTGGTGTCGCAGCAGCAGGCCAGCCTGCTCGAACTGGGTGAGCACGCGGTAAACGGTGGCAAGCCCGGTGTCGGTTCCGTCCTTCAGCAGCGTCTTGTAGACGTCTTCGGCCGAGAGATGGCGAACGTCGCTCTTCTCGAAGATTTCGAGGATACGCAGTCGCGGCAGTGTTGCTTTGAGACCGATGGTCTTCAGATCCGAAGGAGAGCTCAAGCGGAGTATTCCTGTCAGGCGCGGGGAGGCTGGGCTATCATAGTAGGAAACATTTGCCATGGAAACGCACGGCGAATTTCGGGGTTCCGAAGCACGTGCGTCCAGCCTCTTCGTGTCCACCATCAGAAAACTAGTTCCTGTGCTCCTCCTGCTCGCGGGCTGCTCGCGCGTTCCGATTCTGCCTGGGCTGACGCCTTACAGAATGGACATTCAGCAGGGTAATTACGTGACACAGGATATGGTGGCGAAGCTGAAGCCGGGCATGTCGAGGGCGCAGGTGCGATTTGCGCTCGGAACGCCGCTCGTCGTCGATCCGTTCCACTCCGACCGCTGGGATTACGTTTACGTAATGCAGAAACGCGGTCAAACAATCGAGCATCGCCGGCTGATCGTGCTGTTTCAGGACGATAAGCTTCTACGGCTTGATGGCGACGTCAAACCAGCGGACACGAGTGCGAGCCTGCAGCAACAGCCCGCGGACACGAGTGCGGGCGTGCGGCCTGCGCCCGCCGCGACGGTTGCCAGCCCGCAGCCTGCACCTGACGCGAGGAGTACCGGGCGTGGATCCCCTGCCGGGTGCGACCAGTGCGGATGTCGGGCCCGTGCCTGATGCGACAGCGCCGAGCATTGAGCCTCCGCCAGCTGTGACTACGCCGCTCGCGGAACCCGCACCCATGGATCCTGCGGGTCTGGATCCGGCGTCCGGTGCTACGAGCGCAGGGACGGAGCCTGTGTCCGGCGCTGCGGCGACGGCGCCATGAGAATCGCGATCGCCGGAAGCACGGGCCGCATGGGCCGCGCGCTGATCGAGACGGTGCTCAATACACCGGACGCGCAGCTTGCTGCCGCGCTCGAGCAGACGGGGAATCCCCACATCGGCAAGGACGCGGGTGAGCTTGCCGGTCAGCCCTGCGGTGTGCGCATAGCGGACGACATCGAGAGTGCGGCGGCCGGTTGCGATGTGCTGATCGATTTCACACGGCCGGACGGGACGCTGGCGCATCTTGCCGCCTGTCGCAGTCACGGCGCGCGGATGGTCATCGGCACGACGGGCTTCTCGGATGCACAGAAGGGTGCGATCGTGGAGGCATCGCGCGACATCGCCATTGCCATGGCGCCCAACTTCAGCGTCGGCGTGAATGTCACGTTCCGACTGCTCGACGTCGCCGCCCGCGTCCTCGCGCAGGATTACGATTTCGAGGTTCTCGAAGTTCATCACCGGCACAAGGTGGATGCGCCGTCCGGCACGGCCTTGCGCATGGGGGAGATCATTGCCAAGGCGTCAGGACGCGACCTTAGCAGCGCCGCTATTTACGGCCGTGAAGGCATCACGGGCGAGCGCCGGAAAGAGACCATCGGCTTTTCTGCCGTGCGTGGAGGTGATGCGGTCGGCGATCACACGGTCATGTTTCTCGGCACCGGCGAGCGCATCGAGATCACCCACCGGGCCGGCAGTCGCGCCACTTATGCGCAGGGCGCGCTCCGCGCCGCGAGGTTCATCGGCGACAAGAAGAATGGCCTCTACGACATGCAGGACGTCCTGGGACTGAAGTAAACCTTACGCCGCTCCTCCGGCGTTGCGGCTTCTGCCGCGATGCCTGCGGGCGCAAACTACAGGGCTTAAGCGCCTCGCGGCCGAAGAGACCTACACCGCTCCTCCGGCGTTGCGGCTCCTGCCGCGTTGCCTGCGGGCGCAACCCCACCCTTACGCGCCTTGCGGCGCAAAGTTTTGTACTAGGTCCCTTTAACGTATAATTGCGTCTTCAAGCGAGCGGGACGGGTGAAACCTGTCCCGCTTTCCACATGTAATTCCGCTAAATCAGGAGCTTGTCCGTGTCAGCGCGTGCGCCCGCCGTCCTCGTCACTCAAGGATGGCACGGTATTTCGCGGCACCTCGGTCGGCGTGGACGGGCTCACTGTCGGCGAGGTCGTTTTCAATACTGCCATGACAGGTTATCAGGAGATCCTGACCGACCCGTCATATGCGCGCCAGATCGTCACGCTGACCTATCCGCACATCGGCAACTACGGCGCCAATGCCGAGGACGTCGAATCGGACCGCGTTTACGCTGCCGGACTGGTTATTCGTGACTTGCCAGTGCTTGCGTCGAACTGGCGGCAGTCGTGGAGCCTCGGTGACTACCTGAAGCGCGAAAACGTCGTGGCGATTGCCGATATCGACACGCGCAGGCTCACCCGAATCCTGCGCGATAAGGGTGCGCAGGACGGCTGCATCATGGCCGGTGAAATCGATGAGGCGAAAGCGCTGGAAGCTGCTCGCGGTTTCCCGGGCCTCGTGGGCATGGACCTCGCGAAAGTCGTGAGCTGCAGGAACCCTTATCAGTGGCAGGAAAGCGAGTGGACGCTCGAAAGCGGCTATGAGCAGGGCGTTGATGGCAGGTTTCACGTTGTCGCGTATGACTTCGGCGTCAAGCGCAACATCCTGCGGAAGCTCGTCTCGCGCGGGTGCAAGGTTACTGTCGTGCCCGCTGAAACACCGGCCGAGGAAGCACTCGGGATGGAGCCTCATGGAATCCTGCTCGCGAACGGGCCGGGGGATCCCGCGCCGTGCGATTATGCGATCCGCGCGATACGCACGTTTCTCGGCGTCGGCGTTCCATTGTTCGGTATCTGCCTGGGCCATCAGTTGCTCGGACTCGCCGTCGGCGCCCGCACGATCAAAATGAAGTTCGGGCATCACGGCGCGAATCATCCGGTGCAGGACCTCGACACCGGCCGCGTGATGATCACGAGCCAGAACCATGGGTTCGCCGTCGATCCGGCGACGCTCCCCGACAACGCGCGTGTGACACACGTCTCTCTGTTCGATGGCAGCCTGCAGGGATTTGCGCTGACCGACCGTCCTGCGTTCTGTTTCCAGGGACATCCGGAGGCGAGTCCGGGGCCGCACGATGTGGATTACCTGTTCGACCGGTTCCTGACCTCGATGGAGCACACACCGCGTGCCTAAACGTACCGACATCAAGTCGATCCTCATACTCGGCGCGGGTCCGATCATCATCGGGCAGGCGTGCGAGTTCGACTATTCCGGTGTGCAGGCCTGCAAGGCGTTGCGGCAGGAAGGCTATCGCGTCGTCCTCGTCAACTCGAATCCGGCCACGATCATGACCGATCCCGAGATGGCCGACGCGACCTACATCGAGCCGGTCAACTGGCAGATGGTGGAGAAGGTGATTGCTCTGGAGCGGCCGGACGCACTCCTGCCGACGATGGGCGGACAGACGGCGCTCAATTGCGCACTCGATCTCGCGAAGCACGGTGTGCTCGAGAGATACGGCGTCGAAATGATCGGCGCCTCGCGCGAGGCGATCGACAAGGCTGAAGACCGCGAGAAATTCAAGAAGGCGATGTCGCGCATCGGCCTGGCGAGTCCGCGTTCTGCGCTCGCCCACAGCATGGAGGAAGCGCTGCAGGTGCAGGCGATGGTCGGCTATCCGACCATCATCCGGCCGTCCTTCACGCTCGGCGGCACGGGCGGCGGCATCGCGTACAACCGCGAAGAGTTCATCTCGATCGTCGAGCGCGGACTCGACGCGAGTCCCACCAACGAGGTGCTGATCGAAGAATCCGTGATCGGCTGGAAAGAATTCGAGATGGAGGTGGTGCGCGACCGCAAGGACAACTGCATCATCGTGTGCTCCATCGAGAACTTCGATCCGATGGGCGTGCACACCGGGGATTCCATCACCGTCGCGCCCGCGCAGACGCTGACCGACAAGGAATACCAGATCATGCGCGACGCCTCGATCGCGTGCCTGCGCGAGATCGGCGTCGACACGGGCGGATCGAACGTCCAGTTCGGGATTGATCCGCAGACCGGGCGCATGGTCATCATCGAGATGAATCCGCGCGTGTCGCGATCCTCGGCGCTCGCATCGAAGGCGACGGGCTTCCCGATCGCGAAGATCGCCGCGAAGCTCGCGGTGGGCTACACGCTCGACGAGCTCCGGAACGACATCACCAGCGGCGCGACGCCGGCTTCGTTCGAACCGACGATCGACTACGTCGTGACGAAAGTGCCGCGGTTTGCTTTCGAGAAATTCCCGCAGGCCGACGACCGCCTCACGACACAGATGAAGTCGGTGGGCGAAGTGATGGCAATCGGCCGCACGTTCCAGGAGTCGGTGCAGAAGGCGTTGCGCGGTCTCGAAACGGGCTCGGATGGCTTCGACGAGCGCACGACCGATCGCGACATGATCGAAAACGAGCTCGGCGACCCGGGTGCGGATCGCATCTACTACGTAGCGGACGCATTCCGCCTGGGCATGTCCGTGGAGGAAGTGCATGAGCTCTCCCGGATCGATCCGTGGTTCCTGGCGCAGATCGAGGATCTCGTGCGCATGGAAAAAGAGATTGCCGGCCATGCGTTCCTGATCGCGGAGGCGGACGATGTCAGGCGCTGGAAGCGTGCGGGCTTTTCCGACCGGCGCATCGCAAAGCTCACCGGACTCACGCCGAAGGAAGTAAGCGACACGCGACACGCGCTCAACGTGCGGCCCGTCTATAAAAGGGTGGACACGTGTGCGGCAGAATTCGCGACCCGTACGGCGTACATGTACTCGACGTACGAAGAAGAATGCGAAGCGCAGCCGACGGACAGGCGCAAGATCATCGTCCTGGGCGGTGGACCTAATCGCATCGGCCAGGGCATCGAGTTCGATTATTGCTGCGTCCACGCCGCGTTCGCGCTGCGCGACGACGGGTTCGAGACCATCATGGTCAACTGTAACCCGGAAACGGTGTCGACCGATTACGACACGTCCGACCGGCTCTATTTCGAGCCGCTCACGCTGGAAGACGTGCTAGAGATCGTGCACGTCGAGCGGCCGTTCGGTGTGATCGTGCAGTTCGGCGGACAGACGCCGCTCAAGCTCGCGCGGGACCTCGAGGCGAACGGGGTCCCGATCATCGGCACCACGCCCGATTCCATCGACATCGCGGAAGATCGCGAGCGGTTCCAGAAACTGCTGACCAGGCTCAAGCTGAAGCAGCCGGCGAATCGCACGGCCCGCAGCGCCGCGCGGGCGCTCAACGCGGCTCAGGAGATCGGCTATCCACTGGTGGTGAGGCCTTCGTACGTGCTCGGCGGCCGTGCGATGGAAATCGTCCATGAGCAATCCGATCTCGAGCGCTACATGCGCGAGGCGATCAAGGTGTCGAATGACTCGCCGGTCCTGCTCGACCGGTTTCTGAACGACGCCATCGAAGTCGACGTGGATGCGGTGTCGGACGGAACCGAGGTGATCATCGGCGGCGTCATGGAACACATCGAGCAGGCCGGCGTGCATTCCGGCGATTCCGCGTGCTCCTTGCCGCCGTTTTCGCTCGCACCGGAATTGCAGGATGAACTGCGCCGTCAGACGGTCGCGATGGCACGTGCTTTGAAGGTGATCGGTCTCATCAACGTCCAGTTCGCGATCCAGAACGGCGTGGTTCATGTGCTGGAGGTCAATCCGCGGGCGTCGCGGACGGTTCCTTTCGTATCGAAAGCGACCAGTCTGCCGCTCGCGAAAGTCGCCGCGCGATGCATGGCAGGTAGGTCTCTGAAGGATCAGCAGGTGAAAGGCGAAATCATCCCGCCGTACTACTCGGTCAAGGAGGCGGTGTTTCCATTCATCAAGCTGCCCGGCGCCGACACGATTCTCGGCCCCGAGATGAAATCGACCGGCGAAGTGATGGGCGTAGGAGAGACGTTTGCGGAAGCGTTCGTGAAATCGCAGATGGCGACCGGCGAGCGCCTGCCGGCCTCCGGTAAGGCTTTCCTGAGCGTGCGCGACTCCGATAAAGAGCGTGTGGTCGAGATTGCGCGCTCGCTGATCGGATTGGGTTTCACCATTGTCGCGACGCGCGGCACCGCCGCTGCAATCGCGCGCGCCGGGCTTACGGTCACGGCCGTGAACAAGGTGGCCGAAGGGCGGCCGCACATCGTGGACATGGTCAAGAATGGCGAAATCGCTATGATGGTGAACACAGTCGAAGACAGGCGCTCGGCGATCCGCGACTCGTATCAGATACGCCGAACGGCGCTGCAACATCGTGTTTCGCTCTTCACGACGCTGGCGGGTGCTCGCGCGGGCTGCATGGGCATCGAGCAGGCGCGCGAGCTGCGGGCTTATCGCGTGCAGGCGCTGCACGGCAGTCTCACTTCCACGGCGTGACGGAGTCGAGATGAGCAAGATTCCGCTCACGGTGAATGGCGCCGCCCGCCTGCGTGCCGAGTTACAGGAGCTGAAAGCGGTGCAGCGGCCCGCGATCATCAATGCGATCGCGGAAGCACGCTCCCATGGCGACCTGTCGGAGAACGCGGAGTACGCGGCGGCGAAGGAACGTCAGAGCTTCATCGAAGGACGCATCGCCGAGCTCGAAAGCAAGCTTTCGAACGCGCAGATAATCAATCCGGCGCTGCTCGAGGCGGACGGACGCTGCGTATTCGGTGCCACGGTCGAGCTCGAGGACATGGATAGCGGCGAGATCGCCACTTACCAGATCGTCGGTGAGGACGAAGCGGACATCAAGGACGGCAAGATTTCCGTCAGCTCACCCATCGGGCGCGCGCTGATCGGCAAGTCGGCGGGTGACGTTGCCGAGGTGCAGGCCCCCGGGGGTGTGCGCGAGCTCGAGATCCTGGAAGTCAAGTACGTATAGCGACGCCCGCCCGGTCGCCCCGGCCGACCGAATCCCTGCGCGTGCAGCGTTGCGTCTACCGGGTCTTGCGCTTCGAGCGCATCTCCTGCTTTACCTCAACCGCCGTCGGCGGCTTCGGACGGTAGATTACGAGCATCTTGCCGATGGTCTGAACCGGGCCAGCACCCGTTGCTTCGCAGATTGCCGTCATGAGATCGCGGCGGGCGGTTCGCCCGTCATCGCCGAGGACCCGAATCTTGATGAGCTCGTGGCTGCGAAGACCGACGTCGATTTCGTGCAGAACCTGCGGCGTGAGGCCCGCGTCCCCGATGATGACGACGGGGTTCAGATGGTGGGCACGGGATTTCAGATGCCTGCGTTCAAGTGGGGTGAGTGACACTGTGTCCATCGTCCTAAGTCTCGCACTCGTACGTGAGCAGACGTGAGTTCTAACCGCCGCTCGGGTACTGCGTTCGCGACGACAGCCGCTCTCGGGCGCACCGCTCGCGGAAACACGGTCGTTCTAACATGACGCGCTCGAAAAGCAGCAAGGCATGGCTGCGCGAGCACGTAACGGACCCGTATGTGAGGCGCGCCAATACCGAGGGCTACCGATCCCGGGCGGCATACAAGCTGCAGCAGATCGCGGCGCGCGACCGCCTTCTGGGGCCCGGCATGACAGTGGTCGACCTCGGGGCGGCGCCGGGCGGCTGGTCGCAGGTGGCGGCGGAGGCGGTCGGCCCGAATGGCTTCGTGCTCGCCGTAGATGCGCTGGAGATGGCCCAACTGCCTGGGGTGACGGTGATCTGCGGCGATTTCCAGAGTACCGAGACGCTCGAGGCAGTGGAACGTCACTCTCGCCGGCCGACAGGCGGATGTTGTGATTTCGGATATGGCGCCCAACTTAAGTGGTGTTGCAAGCGTCGACCAGGCGCGCTCGATCGCGCTGGCGGAGTTGGCCCTCGATTTTGCCCTGAAGCATTTGAAACCGCAGGGTAAGTTCCTGGTCAAAATGTTCCAAGGCGCGGGCTACGAGCAGTACGTCGCCGCTTTGCGACGCCGCTTTTCTTCAGTCCAGATCCGCAAGCCGAACGCGTCCCGCAGCCGTTCCAGCGAGGTATATCTGGTCGGCAAAGGATTGCGGGAGATCGTGGCGCAGTAGCGAAAAGCCGCTAATGGAATGGTTTAGAATCTTCGGTCCACTTGAGCGCGCCCTGATCGGCGCCTAGGAGTCTGCTTGAACAACCTGATCAAGAATGTCGCCATCTGGCTGGTGATTGCACTGGTCCTCATGACCGTCTTCAACCAGTTCAGCACGCGGCAGACCACGCAGAAGGCGATGGAGTACTCCCAGTTCATCGACGAGGTGAAGCAGGGGCGCATCGCCAAGGTCACCATCGAAGGCCGCGTGCTCAAGGGCGTGAAAACCACCGGCGAACGGTTTACCACCTATTCGCCATCGGATCCGTGGCTCGTCTCCGATCTTCTGAAAAACGGCGTCATCGTCGAAGCGAAGCCCGAGGAGGAGCCGTCACTCCTCATGAACATCTTCGTGTCCTGGTTCCCGATGCTGCTTCTGATCGGCGTGTGGATTTTCTTCATGCGCCAGATGCAGGGCGGCGGCCGGGGTGGCGCGTTCTCATTCGGCAAGAGCCGCGCACGCATGCTGGACGAATCCAACAATACTGTTACGTTTGCGGATGTCGCGGGCTGCGAAGAAGCGAAAGAAGAGGTCGCGGAGCTGGTCGAATTCCTGCGCGATCCGTCCAAATTCCAGAAGCTCGGCGGGCGCATTCCGCGTGGCGTGCTGATGGTCGGCAATCCGGGCACCGGTAAGACGCTGCTCGCACGCGCGATCGCCGGCGAAGCGAAAGTCCCGTTCTTCAGTATCTCCGGCTCTGATTTCGTCGAAATGTTCGTCGGTGTCGGCGCGGCCCGCGTGCGCGACATGTTCGAACAGGCGAAGAAGCATTCACCCTGCATCGTATTCATCGATGAGATCGATGCGGTGGGCCGGCAGCGCGGCGCCGGGCTGGGCGGCGGGAATGACGAGCGCGAGCAGACGCTCAATCAGCTGCTGGTCGAAATGGATGGGTTCGAAGCGAACTCGGGTGTGATCGTGATCGCTGCGACCAACCGTCCCGACGTGCTCGACCCTGCGCTCCTGCGGCCGGGCCGCTTCGACCGCCAGGTCGTGGTGCCACTACCCGACATCCGCGGCCGCGAGCAGATCCTGCAGGTGCACATGCGCAAGGTCCCGGTCGCGCCTGACGTGCGTCCGGACATACTGGCGCGCGGAACGCCCGGCTTCTCGGGTGCGGACCTCGCGAATCTCGTCAACGAAGCAGCCCTGTTCGCCGCGCGTGCCAACAAGCGGCTCGTGGACATGGACGACTTCGAACGCGCCAAGGACAAGATCATCATGGGCGCCGAGCGGCGCTCCATCGTAATGCCGGAGCACGAGCGGAAGAACACCGCCTACCACGAGTCGGGCCATGCGGTCGTGGCGCGCTGCCTGTCGCGCACGGATCCCGTGCACAAGGTGACGATCATTCCACGCGGGCGGGCGCTCGGCGTGACGATGCAGCTTCCGGCCGAAGACCGCTACAGCATGGACCGCGAGCAGATCCTGCAGAACATCTCGGTTCTGTTCGGCGGGCGCATCGCCGAAGAGATCTTCATGAACCAGATGACGACTGGTGCCTCGAACGACTTCGAACGTGCCACCGAAATGGCGCGCAACATGGTCATGCGCTGGGGCATGAGCGAGTCCATGGGACCGATGGTGTATGGCGAGAACGAAGGCGAAGTCTTCCTCGGGCGCTCGATTACCACGCACAAGAACGTCTCCGAATCGACGCTGCAGCAGGTTGATGGTGAGATCCGCCGCATCGTCGATCAGCAATACGCGCTCGCACGCAAGCTGATCGAAGACAATCGCGAGAAGGTTGAGGTGATGGCGAAGGCGCTGCTCGAGTGGGAGACCATCGACGCCGAGCAGATCGGCGACATCATGGAAGGCCGTCCGCCGCGGCCGCCAAAGCCCGCGCAGCCGCCGACGCAGCATCCGCCGCGCGATGTAACACCGCCGACGCCCGCGCCAACTACGACCGCTGCGCCGGAAGCGTAGGAGAACGCGGGAGGCGCAAGAACGCGCACTCGACGATCATAGGGGTAAGGCCGATGGCCTTACCCCTTTTTCATTTGTGATTCAGCGTATGGATTATCTTCAATGCGGCGCTTATCGGCTTTCGCTCGAGCGGCCGCTCGTCATGGGTGTGGTGAACGTGACGCCGGATTCCTTCTCGGATGGCGGTCAGTTTGCGACGGCGGATGCGGCAGTCGATCATGCGCACAGCCTGATCGAGGAAGGCGCGGATATTCTCGACATCGGTGGGGAATCGACGCGCCCGGGCGCAGCGCCGGTCACGATAGGTGAAGAATGCCGCCGGGTACTGCCGGTGGTCGAACGTCTTGCTGGTTGCGGCGTGCCGCTCTCGGTCGATACGCGCAGGCCGGAACTGATGCAACACGCGATTGCGGCGGGTGCCGCCATGATCAACGACGTGAGCGCGCTGGAGGATTCGCGTGCGCTTCAAGTCATTGCAGGCAGCGCCGTTGCCGTGTGCCTCATGCACAAGAAGGGTGAGCCGCAGACCATGCAGCAGAACCCGCAGTACGACGATGTCGTCTGCGAGGTTCGCGACTATCTCGAGAGCCGGGTGCGTGCGGTTGAAGCAGCCGGCATCGCACGGGACCGGATCGTAGTCGATCCCGGCTTCGGTTTCGGAAAGAACTTCGAACACAACCTCGCGTTGCTGAGGGGTTTGCGGACATTGTCCTTACTGGGAGCGCCGGTCCTTGCGGGACTATCGCGTAAGGCAATGCTGGGGCGGCTTACCGGAAGACCAGCCGGCGAACGCGTTCACGCCAGCGTCGCGGCTGCACTTCTCGCAATCTCAGAGGGCGCTTCGATCGTTCGGGTGCACGACGTTGCCGCGACGCGTGATGCGATCGCGGTTTGGTCGGCGGTGCGCGGTACAATCCGACCCGCGCCGGCACAGACGGAAAAGGGCAGGCAAGCATGACAAGAAAGTATTTCGGGACCGATGGTGTCCGAGGGAAGGTCGGTCAGACCCCCATTACGCCGGATCTCGTGATGAAGATCGGCTACGCCGCGGGCAAGGTCCTCGCGGGACATCGCGCCGCCGGCGACCGCCCGGCGGTACTGATCGGAAAGGACACGCGCATTTCGGGCTATATGCTCGAATCCGCGCTGCAGGCGGGTTTTTCCGCTGGGGGGGTGGACACACTTCTCGTGGGGCCGATGCCGACGCCCGGTGTCGCCTATCTCACGCGCGCCTTGCGGCTCTCCGCGGGCGTGGTGATCAGTGCGTCGCACAACCCCTACGACGACAATGGGATCAAGTTCTTCTCCGGACACGGCACGAAGCTGCCTGACGAGACGGAGCAGGAAATCGAATACGAGATGGAGAAGCCGCTCGAGTGCATGAACTCCGCACGGCTGGGCAAGGCGCGGCGCGTCGACGACGCGGTCGGGCGCTATATCGAATTCTGCAAGAGCACGTTCCCGGCGCGCATGGACCTGAAGGGTCTGCGGATTGTCGTCGATTGCGGGAACGGCGCGGCCTACCACGTGGCACCCCACGTCTTTCACGAGCTTGGGGCCGATGTGATATCGATCGGAGTCGGACCGGACGGGCTCAACATCAACGACGGCGTCGGCGCCACGCATCCGCTTGCGATGCAGGAAGAAGTACGGCGGATGAGGGCCGATCTGGGTATCGCTCTGGACGGCGATGGCGACCGGGTCGTCATGGCGGATGCCGACGGTACGTTGTACGACGGTGACCAGCTTCTCTACGTCGTGGCCCGGCACCGCCATGCGGAACACGAGCTGGCGGGCGGGGTCGTCGGCACACAGATGAGTAACCTCGGCCTCGAGCATGCGCTCGGCGAGCTTTCCATCCCGTTCGCCCGCGCCAAGGTCGGCGACCGCTACGTGCTCGAACTGCTTCAGGAGCGTGGCTGGTACCTCGGCGGGGAAAATTCGGGGCATATCGTGTGCCTCGACAAGCACACCACCGGCGACGGCATCGTCTCCGCGCTTCAGGTGTTGCGCGCGCTGGCGGCCAGTCGCACGACGATTGCCGAGGCGGCTGCACCGGTGTCTCTCTATCCGCAGGTGCTGATCAACGTGGCCGTGAACCGCGGGTTCGACCCGGGGTCGCATGTCGGCGTGAAGAAGGCGGTCGCCGACGCAGAACGCGAACTGGACGGAAGTGGGCGCGTTCTGCTGCGGGCCTCGGGGACGGAGCCGGTAATTCGCGTTATGGTGGAGGGCGCCGCCGGGGCGAAGGTCCAGCATTGGGCCGAGACGATCGCGAGGGCGGTGCGGGACGCGACGTGAAAGGTCCACGCCGCTCCTCCGGCGTTGCGGTGAGCCGCCGCGTTGCCTGCGGGCGCAACGACAGCGCTTAGGCGCCTTGCGGCGCTACGAATAATCCACCGCTCCGCCGGCGCTGCGGCACTGCGACGTCGCGTTGACCCTCGCGCAACGCACCATGTAAAATTCAACGGTTTAAGCAGCTTGACTCGGGTTTGATGCGCATCAAGTTCGTAGCCGGGAACTGGAAAATGAACGGCACCCTGGCTGCGAACCAGGACCTGCTGCAGAAGCTCGTGCCTCAGCTCGCGCGCATTGCGGGCGTGAAATGCGCCGTCTGCGCTCCGTATGTCTATCTCGCGCAGGTTCAGCAAGTTCTGAGCGGCTCGTCCGTGGCTTGGGGCGCGCAGGACATCTCGCAATTCGATGCCGGCGCGTACACGGGTGAGGTATCCGGGGCGATGCTGGTCGAATTCGGCTGCCGCTACACGATCGTCGGCCATTCCGAGCGTCGTGCGCTCTATGGCGAGACGAGCAATATCGTTGCGCAGAAGTGCGGGGCTGCGTTGAAGGCCGGACTGACCCCGATCGTCTGCGTGGGGGAGACACTGGCCGAGCGCGAGTCGGGCATCACGGAAAACGTCGTCTCAGGACAGCTCGACGCGGTAATCACGCGGTGTGGCGTGCAGTCTCTTGCGCACGCGATCATCGCTTACGAGCCGGTTTGGGCAATCGGTACCGGCAAGACGGCGACGCCGGAGCAGGCGCAGGCAGTGCATGCATACATACGTTCTCGCGTTGCAGGTCAGGACGCGGCCATCGCCGAACGTGTTCAGGTGCTTTACGGCGGAAGTGTGAAAGCGTCCAATGCCGCGCAACTGTTCGCCATGCAGGACATCGATGGTGGCCTGATCGGTGGGGCATCGCTCGATGCGGGTGAATTTGTCTCGATCTGCCAGGCTGCAGGGCGGTCGAGCTAGGAAGACGGGTGAATATTCTCATTCTGGTGTTACATGTCTTAGCCGCGGTCGGCATTTGTGGCCTCGTGCTGCTGCAACATGGCAAGGGCGCCGATGTGGGCGCTGCGTTTGGCAGCGGCGCGTCGGGCAGCATCTTCGGCGCTTCCGGCTCGGCCAATTTTCTCAGCCGCGCAACGGCGATACTTGCGCTCGTGTTTTTCCTCACGAGCCTCGGCTTGACCTACGTCTCGTCGCGCAAGTCGGATTTGCGCGGCATCATGGCCGACCATCCCGCGCCGGCGCAAACAGTGCCCGGCCAGCCGCCGGGTCAGTCGGCGCCGACGACGGTACCCGCGCCCTCTGCACCTGTACCTGCTGCACCGGCAGACGGCGGGCGGGCTCAGGAGATTCCGAAGTAATGTGAAAGGCCGACGTGGTGGAATTGGTAGACACGCCGTCTTGAGGGGGCGGTGGCGAAAGCCGTGAGAGTTCGAGTCTCTCCGTCGGCACCAGAACGACTCAAAGCTGCGCAGTTGAGCCCGGGGTGAGGGCGAGGACATAAAAGCCAAATGCTCGAAAACTATTTCCCGATCTTGATGTTCATAGGAGTAGGGCTCCTCGTAGGCGCGGGCCCGCTTCTGCTGGGCGGCGGTTTGAGCAGGCTGCTCGGTGTTCATCGTCCGGATCCGGAGAAGCTCTCGCCCTACGAGTGCGGCTTCGAGGCATTCGAGGACGCGCGCATGAAGTTCGACGTGCGCTATTACCTGATTGCCATTCTGTTCATCCTGTTCGACCTCGAGATCGCGTTTCTTTTTCCGTGGGCGGTGGTGCTGAGGGAAATCGGATTATTCGGCCTTTTTGCGATGTTGCTCTTCCTCGGGATTCTCGTGGTGGGCTTCATCTACGAATGGATGAAGGGCGCGTTGGACTGGGAATGAAAGGGTACGTATATGGGCGCTCCTGAAAACATAAGCGACAAGGGCTTCGTCACGACGACGGCGGACAAGCTCATCAACTGGACACGCACGGGCTCGCTGTGGCCGATGACGTTCGGCCTCGCCTGTTGCGCGATCGAGATGATGCATGCGGGTGCGGCACGCTACGATCTCGATCGATTCGGCATCGTGTTCCGTCCCAGCCCGCGCCAGTCCGACGTGATGATTGTGGCGGGTACGCTGTGCAACAAAATGGCGCCGGCGCTGCGCAAGGTCTATGACCAGATGGCGGAACCGCGCTGGGTTATTTCAATGGGCTCGTGCGCGAACGGCGGCGGTTACTATCACTACTCATATTCCGTCGTACGTGGCTGCGACCGCATCGTGCCGGTCGACATCTATGTCCCTGGCTGCCCCCCGACGGCAGAGGCGCTGCTCTACGGCATCATTCAGCTGCAGAACAAGATCAAGCGCTCGAACACGATTGCCCGCTGATGGCTCGACTGCAAACACTCGCAGAATCGCTCACCGCGGCCGTCGGAGATAAGCTCGTCAGCGTCGAGGAGCGGCTCGGCGAAATCACGGCCGTTATCCGCGCGGAGGATCTGCTCGCGGTGGCGCGCACGTTGCGCGACGCGCCGGCCCTGTGCTTCGAACAGCTCATCGATCTCTGCGGCGTCGATTACAGCTCGCACGGGGCGGGTTGGGACGGCGCCCGCTTCGCGGTGGTTCTGCACCTCCTCAGCCTCACGCACAACTGGCGGTTGCGCCTGCGCGCATTCGCGCCCGACGATGACCTTCCTGTCGTCGATTCCGTGATCGACGTCTGGCCTAACGCGAACTGGTACGAACGCGAGGCTTTCGATTTATTCGGCATCGTCTTCACGGGACATCCGGACCTGCGGCGGCTGCTTACCGACTACGGCTTCGCGGGCCATCCGTTTCGCAAGGACTTTCCGGTGTCGGGCAACGTCGAAATGCGTTACGACCCGGAGGCGCGGCGAGTCGTCTATCAACCGGTTACGATCGAGCCGCGAGCGCTCGTGCAACGCGTGGTGCGTGAGGAAAAGTACGGGGGACAGCGAGGCGGCGGGAGAGAACAAGGGGACTCTGATTGGCAGCAGGCGACATTAGCTTGCGCGGAAACTCACTGACAGATCCCGGAAATGGCTGAAATCCGCAACTACACAATGAACTTCGGGCCACAACATCCGGCAGCGCACGGTGTGTTGCGGCTCGTACTCGAGCTCGACGGGGAAGTGATCGAACGCGCGGACCCGCACATCGGGCTCCTTCATCGCGCGACCGAAAAGCTCGCCGAGTACAAGACATTCATTCAGTCGGTCCCGTACATGGATCGGTTGGATTACGTGTCGATGATGTGCAACGAGCACGCGTATGTGCTCGCGATCGAAAAGCTGCTCGGCATCGAGGTGCCGGTGCGCGCCCAGTACATACGTGTAATGTTCGACGAGATCACACGCATCCTCAATCACCTGCTGTGGCTCGGGGCCCATGGTCTCGACATCGGCGCGATGACGGTCTTCCTCTACTGCTTCCGTGAGCGCGAAGACCTGATGGATGTGTACGAGGCGGTCTCGGGCGCACGCATGCACGCGGCGTATTACCGGCCCGGCGGCGTCTACCGTGACCTTCCGGACCAGATGCCGCAGTACGCGCCGAGCAGGTATCGAAACGAGGCCAGGGTCCGCGACCTGAACGCCGCACGCCAGGGCTCGGTGCTCGATTTCATCGAGCGGTTTACCGGCGCTTTCCCAGGCACGTCGACGAATACGAAACGTTGCTCACCGATAACCGCATCTGGAAACAGCGCACCGTCGGTATCGGGACCGTCTCTCCCGAGCGGGCGCTCGCGCTCGGTTTCACCGGGCCGATGCTCAGAGGCTCGGGTATTGCGTGGGATTTACGCAAGAAGCAGCCGTACGAAGTCTATGATCGAATGGAATTCGATGTGCCGGTCGGTGTGAATGGCGACTGCTACGATCGCTACCTCGTGCGGATCGAAGAAATGAGGCAATCGAACCGCATCGTGCGTCAGTGCGTGGAGTGGCTCCGTGCGAACCCGGGACCGGTGATGGTCGACAACTACAAGATCGCCCCGCCTCCACATATAAGCAATACGGTATACCTTTTATTTTAACGCAAAAAAAGTGTGCTTGGTTCGGTTGCGTATTGCTGACCGATTCCCGGCGGAGACGATCGCAACAATGAGCAGTTCACCCTTGGTCTTCAGCCCTGCGATGTCGAACGTGAGATGGGACTCCACCAGCCAGGCATCGTGACCGTCGATGGTGATCTTCTTGTTTTCGGTCACGTGGCTGTTGACGGGATTGTCGCCATAGAACTTGCCCAGAATGCATTTCACGACAATCTGGGAGCCTTGCTCAGGGGTAAAGAATCCATCGCCGGCCTGCAACTCACCGACCAGAATTGAGGCGACCCAGTTGCTGCCGTTGCCGTCATAGTCAGTCTCGACCGGGACCAGCTGGCTCTGCACATCGCTCCCGAAGGGCACCCGGCTCTCACCTTGCGGCGCGCCCCACGGCTGGCCGAGCATCGGGTAGGACACCGGACCGCCGTGAACGCGTCCATCCGACGGGTTGGTTTCGGGCTCCGGGCTGGCCGTGCTCTCAGCAGGGCAGACGTCCTGCGATGGTTGCCCGACCGGACTGCCCGCCGTGCCGGTGCCGCCGCCAGTCACCGCGCGAATGGCAAGCACCGCGACGACAACGATGACGACGACGAGCGCTACACCGGCAATCCACCAGCCGATCGGCGTCTTCTTCTTCTCTAACTCCTGATAGTTCGCGTACGCGCTGCCGTAGCTCTGCCCGTACGGCGACTGTCCGTACCCGGGCTGCCCACTCTGGCCGTGCGGCTGGCCGGTCTGGCCGTATGCCGGTTGTCCCGTCTGGCCGTACGCGGCTTGTCCCGGCTGACCGACCTGCGGTCCTGTCCCTGCGCCTACGAGGCCCTGGGTGGGCGGAGGTGCGCTCGGATTTGGTGAAGTAGCCGCTGACCAAGCCTTGCCATCCCAGTACCGGAAGAGCCCTTGCCCCCCGCCGGGATCGGGGTACCACCCAGCCTTCGCACTCACGGGCCGAGTCTATGTTGCGCCGAGCTCAAGGCCACTCGGACAAAGCCAGTCGTTACCAGACACACAGACTTCGCACATTGCGTTGTTCGCTCGCGCCCGAGCGTGCGCTGGGGAGCAGCTGTCTTCCTCCCTCGCAGGCACGTGGATCCCGGCAATGGGCCAACCTGTCTGTCGGATTGCACGTGCCTGCTCGGATCGTCCAGACAGCAGCGGCGCACGCTCTACCCGACGCTCGCGAACGCTTCTGTGTTCGCTGGGTTCCACGCCCGCGACGAATCGCTGATGACCTAGCCAAATCGTCCCGTGATGTAGTCCTCGGTCGCCTGCTCGTCCGGGTTCGAAAAGATCTTGTCGGTCGGACCTATCTCGACGAGTTTGCCCGGCTTTCCTTGGGCCGCGAGGTTGAAGAAGGCAGTCTGATCGCTGACGCGCGCTGCCTGCTGCATATTGTGCGTAACGATTACGACGGTGTATCGCTCCTGGAGCTGACCGATCAGGTCTTCGATGGCAAGCGTGGAGATCGGATCAAGTGCCGAGCACGGCTCATCCATCAGTATCACCTGAGGCTCTACAGCGATCGCCCGAGCAATGCACAGGCGTTGCTGCTGCCCGCCGGAAAGGCCGATGCCGGCCTTGCTCAGCCGGTCCTTGACTTCGTTCCAGAGATTTGCCGCGATCAGCGAGCGTTCCACGGCATCGGTCAGGATCTGCTTGTTCTTCACGCCGTTCAGCCGCAGGCCCGACGCAACATTGTCGAAGATGGACATTGACGGGAACGGATTGGGCCGCTGGAACACCATGCCGACAACCCGACGTACTGCGACGGGATCGACGCCCTGGCCATAGAGTTCGGTGCCATCGAGTTGCACGCTGCCCTTGACATGTGCACCGGGAATGACCTCGTGCATCCGGTTGAGGGTGCGGAGCAAGGTGGACTTGCCGCATCCGGAGGGCCCGATGAATGCCGTCACCGTACGTGGTTCCACGGTCATCGAGACATCCTCGACGGCATGAAAGCCGCCGTAGTAGATGTCGAGATTCTTCACGTCTATCCGCTTGGCCATCGCCTACTTCTCCTTGAGAGTCGTGACACGCGCGATGAAGCGGGCCAGCAGATTGAGCAGCATCACGATTATGATCAAGGTCAGGGCAGCGGCCCAAACCCGCTCATATCCAGGAAACTGTGGAGGTTGGTCCCGGCCGGCGTTGATCATGGTGGGCAAGGCACCCATGGTGTCACTGGTCGGCGAGAAGTTGATGCCCACCGCGTACGAGACCAAGATCAGCAGTGGTGCGGTCTCGCCCATCACACGCGCCACGCCAAGCATGACGCCGGTCACAATGCCGCCGAATGCGGTCGGAATCACGACCTTGACAATGGTCTTCCATTTGGGCACGCCTAGGGAGTATGACGCTTCCCGCAGCGAGTCAGGCACGAGTTTGAGCATCTCCTCAGTGGATCTGAGTACCACTGGCAACATCAGCAGCACGAGGGCGCAGGAGACCGCGATGGCGGATCGGCCCAAGCCGAAGATGGTGATGAAGAGCGCGTATATGAAGAGCGCTGCGACGATCGAGGGAATGCCGCTGAGGATATCCACCATGAAGCTCACGCCACGAGCGATTTTGGTGCCCCTGCCGTACTCGATCAAGAGAATTGCGCCCATGACTCCCAGCGGGACCGCAATCGCAGCGCAGATCAAGGCCATCTCCACAGTACCGACGATGGCGTGGTAGGCGCCGCCACCTTCTCTCCGCGGGGTAATGCCGCGCTGACTCTGCAGCCACCAGGTTGGGGTGAGCAAGAGCCGGTAGCCTTTGATGATCACAGTCGCGAGCACCCAGGCGAGCGGAATGATCGTAAGCACAGTCGCGAGGGTCACAAATGCAGTGGCCAAGGCGTTCTTGACCGTGCGGACACCGCTCGGGCGACTCAGTGCCAGCGGAGTGTCGGTGGTCGTCGCGGTCATGACTTCGCCCCTCGCTCTGCGATGATCCGGGCAATTGCGTTGACCGCGAAGGTGACAACGAAGAGCACCAGCCCGGCAGCGATATAAGCCCCAGTCTTGGATGGGCTGTCGAACTCGGCGGCATTGTTCGCGATCTTGCTGGCGAACGTCTCGCCGCCTGCGAAGATCGAGGGGGTGAACGGACCGCCTTGGCGTGGGGTGGTGAGGATGATCATGACAGCGATGGTCTCCCCGAGCGCACGCCCGAGGCCGAGCATGGATGCGCTGACGACGCCCGACCTTCCGTGTGGCAGCACTGCGGTGCGAATGACCTCCCAACGGGTTGCGCCAAGAGCAAGCGCTGCCTCGATGTGATCTCGTGGGGTCTGCGCAAAAACGTCGCGAGAGATCGCTATCACAATCGGCAAGATCATAATGGCCAGCACCACGGACGCCACAAAGACTGAGCCCTTGGGGTCCACACTCCTGCTGAACAGCGGGATCCAGCCGAGCTTGCCGATCAGCCACTCTGCTCCTGGGGCCAGAAAGGGGCCCAAAATGGTCAGGCCCCAGAGGCCGAAGATGATCGACGGTACGGCGGCCAGCAGATCGACCACGAAGGATACCGGGCCCGAGACTCGCTTGTGCAAATACTGCGTCAGGCAGAGAGCTACGCCGATGGCCACGGGGACGGCCATGGCCATTGCCAGTATCGAGGATAAGACGGTGGTCCAGAACAACCCGGCGATCCCGAAGCGGAGCTCGTTGCCAACGACCGTCCACTCGCGTGAACTAAGGAAGTTGGCATGGTCGGCCCGCAGGCTAGGCAGCGCAAGTGCCAACAGGAAGAAGCCCACGAAAAGGACGAGAAGAACGATCGCTAGCCCTGAGGTGGTGGCCAGACCGCGGAATACCCGATCGCCGGTCCGGCTGATCTTCGCTAGCTTGACGCCCCGCGGCGCCCGTTCGGCCTCCCGGGCGGGCGCCACCGCCGGCGCCGTCGCCGGCGCGTGGTGGGCAACTCTTGGCACGGGCGAGTGCAAGTGCGCAGCACTATGGTCCACCACAGGCGAAACGCTGGGATCTTGCGCTGCGACTGGTTCGGGCTCGACCCTTTCGGTCGCATCCGTGTCGGTCACTGCCATGGGTCTTCCTGTTCGGTCCGGCGCTGGGTGGCGGGTCACCACGGCTGCGTCGCCGCGATGACCCGCCCTCGGGGGAGGCGACTACTGGATCGCTGCGACCGCTGTCTTGACCTTTGACTGCAGATCGGTTGGCAACGGAGCGTACCCAAGATCCTGCAGCTTGCCCTGCGTGTCTGTCGAGGAGAAGTAGGTCAGGAAGTCCTTGACGATCGCCGTCTTGTCGGCCGCCAGACCCTTGCTGCAAGCGATCTCGTACGTGACGAGCAGGGCGGGATAGGCGCCGGCCTTCGTGTCGGCATACTTCAGGTCAAGGCTCAGATCGTTGCCGGTGCCCTTGACCTTCGCCTCGGAGACAGCTTTTGCGACCGAGTTACCCGTGAGCTCGACCGGGCCATTGCCGCTGTCCAGCTGAGCCATCTTGAGATTGTTGTCCTTGGCGTAGCTCCACTCGATGTAGGTAATGGAGTTCTTGGTGCTCGCAGTGGCTTCGGCGACACCCGAGGACTTGTTCTTGCCCTCTCCGGTGCCAGTCCACGCCTTGCCCGGTTCGTCCTTCCATGCGCCGTTGCCTGCGTTGGAGAGGAACTTCGTGGTGTTCTCTGTGGTGCCGGACTCGTCGGACCGGAAGAACACCGTGATGTCAGCGCTCGGCAGCTTGGCGTCCGGATTGAGCTTGTTGATCTTCGGGTCGTCCCAGGTCTTGATGGTGCCGTTGAAGATCTCCGCGAGCACCTCGGCATTGAGCACGAGCTTGTCGACACCGTCGACGTTGTATGCGAAGGCGATCGGGCCGACGACCATCGGCAGGTTCCAGGCCGGGTTGTTCTGACAGCGCTCCTTGGCTTTGTCCGCCTCGACGACACCGTCAACTGCCTGCGTCTTGAGCGCGGAATCGGAGCCGGCGAAGTCAACGAGGCCGTTGTAGAACGACTTGATACCCGCACCTGAGCCAGTCGGGTTGTACTCGATTGTGGCCTTGTCACCACATTCGGCGTTGTAGTCGGCGATGACTTCGGTGATGGCGTTGGCCTGGGCGCTCGAGCCCTCAGCGGAGAGCTTGCCCGCAGGGCAGGTGAGGCCGGACGCATTGGCGCTACTGCCGGGTTCGGCGCCACCCTGCGCGGTCGCGCTATTTGGGTCTGAGCCGCAGGCGGTGAGACTCAGGGTGGCCAGAGCAGCCAGCGCGGCGAGCCGGGTCATTCGCGAGCTCACGAGGCGGTTCATGGTCATGCGTGTCCTTCACAAACGAGGGGTCGTTCCCCTTGGTGAACCCGGCGGCACGATGCACGCCGGGCTTGGCTCGGAAGGCACGCGCGCGTGCCTCCCGATGCGGCGAACGTACGCGCGTCAGTTGTCGTGATGGACTTGCGAAGGTAAACAACTGGTGAACGATCGACAGACCCTGTGTGCGCTCTGTGTGGTGTGTCCGTAAATCTTCTGTTTGCCTTTTGGACACTTTGGCAACGCGCGATTTCTAGGCGAACTGCATACGGCTCAGGGCATCCTTGCCGCTGACCCATCGGCGCAGGAGTGAAGTCGGGAAGAGCCCACCAACAATTGGCCAACTGAACTCCGCCCGACGCACTCGTCGACGACGCGACAGGCGCAAGCCGCTTGCATCTGGGCCGCGGACGGCATCACCGGGTCCTCCATCAGCAGTTGTGCGGATCCCTACGAGGTGGGCAGCGCGTCCAGCGTTGCCGCGCTCCACTTCAAGTACGAGTCTGTATCGGCAATAGCCAGCACGCGTACTGCGGGCGGACCGGCAGCCGCTGTTTCAGAGCATGGGAAATTCGCCACTTCATGATCATGAAGAACCTATGAGAGCTCATTGTCGGAATGCCGCGCGTGCGATGAATTGTGGGTGAACTCCCGGTTCAGCGACCCAGTCCATCTAGACTCACCCGAAGATCCTTATGCATCAATTTCTGCCCATGGTTGGCCACGCCCATGGCAACCGCAGCGCGGTGACGTGCCACCTCAAGTGCGGCAGTGCATGCGCAGACCCAGCGCCCAACACAAGTACCGAGCCAACCTTTGCCGCGATTGCCTCGAAGCAGCTCAGTCGCCGCTCCCTACTAGTAGCGGCAGGGGCCCTGACCGCAGCAGCGGCGCTGCCCGTCTTTGCCGGATGCACACCCGGCCAACAGCAGAGCCCTCCAAACCCACCGCCACGGGGCTCTGCGGGTCCGCCCGGCAATCTGCAGTTCGATCCGATCGACCCGCCTCCAGACGATCTTGACGCGCTGATCATCCCAGCCGGTTACCGCTGGACGCCCATCCTGCGTTGGGGCGACCCTCTTTTCGACAAGTCGCCGCACTTCGATCCCGAGTCGCCCAGTGCCCATGCTCAGGAGCTCCAGTTCGGCTACAACAACGACTTTCTGGCCATCATCGTCACCGACGGCCTCGGTCAGGCTGGGCTGCTGTGCTGCAATCACGAGTTCACCAACCGCGAGATCATGTTCCCGCCCTCGGCCTCCCCAGCCGAGGAGCGCGAAGCTCTCAAAGCGACAATGGCCGCGCAGGGCCTCAGCGTGGTCGAGCTGGAACGCTCTGCCACGCGCCGCCCCTGGCGCTACGTCCGAGGCGCGGCGCTTAACCGGCGAATCACAGCTCGCACGCCGTTCAGGCTGACCGGTCCAGCCGCCGGCAGTCATCTACTCAAGACCGCTGACGATCGGAGCGGGCGTCGGGTGATCGGCACGTTCGGCAACTGTTCTGGCGGTACGACGCCCTGGGGGACCATCCTGTCGGGCGAGGAGAACTTCCATCACTATTTTGTTGGCGATCCGAAGGCAGTGGGTAGCGACCGCTACGGGCTGGGAAAACACCCGAGTGTGTACGGCTGGGAGACCATTGATCCGCGTTTCGACGCCACCCAATCGGACCACGCCGCCGAGCCGCACCGATTCGGCTACATCATCGAGGTCGACCCGTACGATCCCAAGTCGACTCCGCGCAAGCACACCGCCCTCGGTCGCTTCAAGCATGAGGCTGCGAACATCCGCATCGGTGCCGACGGCACGGTCGCCGCGTACATGGGTGATGACGAGCGTTTTGAGTACCTCTACAAGTTCGTGGCCAGGAAGAAGTACCGCCCTGGCAGTTCAGCATCAGCTCGGCGCCACAATCTGCAGTTGCTCACCGCCGGCGACCTCTATGTCGCGCGATTCAGCGGCACTCAGCGGCCTGGAAATGACAACCTCGGGCAGGGCGCCTGGATCCCGCTGACGCGAAACGGCGAGTCGGCCGTTCCAGGTATGACGCACGCGGAGGTGCTGATCTTCACCCGCCTTGCCGCGGATCGAGTCAGAGCCACGCCGATGGACCGTTGCGAGGATGTCCAGCCCAGCCCTCGGACCGGAAAGGTCTATGTCGCCTGCACCAACAATCGCGAGCGGGGGGGCGATGGCGAGATTGGGCCCGATGCCGCAAACCCTCGGGAGCAGAACAAGAACGGTCACGTCATCGAAATCACCGAGCGAGACGATCGGGTCGATGCGACGTCGTTCGCTTGGGACTTGTTCCTGGTGTGCGGATCACCCGAGGAGGCAGGCACATACTTCGGTGGTTGGAACGGCCCGGTCGCTCCGATTTCTTGTCCCGACAACTTCGCGTTCGACTCGGTGGGCAACTTGTGGATTGCCACAGATGGTGCCCCGACTTCGATTTCCAAAGCTGATGGTTTGTTCCGGGTGCCGCTCGAGGGCGACGAGCGCGGTCATCTGGTGCAGTTTCTTGCGGTGCCGCACCAGGCTGAGACCTGCGGTCCCGTCATTCATGATCGTGATGAGTCGGTCTTCGTCTGTGTGCAGCACCCTGGCGAGGACGGGTCGTGGCGAGAGCAGCTGTCATATTTTCCCGACTACGTCGAGGCTGATGCAGAGCCTCCAGCCGGTGCCTGGCGCGGGCCGCGGCCGAGCGTGGTTCAGGTGACCCGGGATGCGGGCTAGGGTGCCAGGAGCTGCTGCCAGATGACATGTTTGGTTTGTACGAAGCCAGTATTTTGCGAGCAGTTTCGGTCTGCTGCGGTGCCGCAAGCGTGCTCAGTCCTGGGGCCGGTGGCGCTCCAGGGCGTGAACCGTACCCTTGGACGTCAGGTGCGCGACCAGTAGTTCTCCAGTCACCAAGGTCGCCGGAGCAATGTCGAGCGCGTCCAAGATGTGTGGGAGCACCGGCCGGTGTACGCAGACCACCGTGGGTTCACCCGTCTTGAGCGTGGCGGCCCGGATCTTATGCATCAGCCTCCCGACGCCCTTGGCATTGTTCGCGCCCTCCTCCTCGCTCAGCAGGCTGTGCGTGTCGATCGGCAGTTCCTCCTGTTGGGCGTACGGCAGCACTGTCGCGACGCACCTGGTCGAGGTCGAGCTGACCAAGCTGGTCACTCCATAGGCGTTCAGTATCGGGACCAGCAGTCTCGCCTGGCGCCGTCCGCGGGTGTTGATCGGTCGTGCCGAGTCCTTGCGTGACCAGTCTTTGCGATCCATGGCTTTGGCGTGCCGCAAGATGATCAAGGGCGTAGTGGACGGCTGTTCGAGGTACTGCTGCACCAGGAAATGATCATGAGAGTAGGTGAGCCGGCTCAGTGCAGCGCGCACCGGTAGCCAGGAGACGACATCGACCTCGGCGTCTGGCGCCCGGCGTACGGAGTCCAAGACGACCCCACCCCAATAGTCGACCTTCTTGAGACCGGCGTTCCCCGCCTCATAGCTGATGGAGTCGAGGGGCACGCCGAGCCGGATCGTGACTCCGGTCTCTTCGTGGACTTCTCGTACGGCACACACCGGTAAGGACTCTCCGGCTTCGACTTTGCCCTTTGGCAGCGTCCAATCGTCGTAGCGCTTCCGATGGACGATCACGACCTCGGTGCCTCGCAACGAATGCTCCCGGGTAACCACAGCGCCCCCGGCGAGGATCGGTCGGCCAGGTATCCCCACCCGGCGGGTGCCGGTGGCGCTCACCGAAGCCACAGCAGAGCTACTTCGCGGCAGCGCGTCGGCGGCTCGAGGCGTTGATCAAGTACTCCTGCATGTCCAGCAATGGATTGCCCTCAGCATCGGAGGTGTGCGGAATCCAGGTTCCGTCGGGCTGTAGGTGCCATGATGCTGTGCCCTCGTCAAAGGCGATGTCGAACAAGTCCCCAATCTCGGCGATATGTGCTGGATTGGTGATCGAGACAAGCACCTCCACGCGGCGGTCGAGGTTGCGGTGCATCAGATCGGCAGAGCCGATCCCGACCGACGGCGATCCATCGTTGGCGAACCAGAAGAGGCGGCTGTGCTCCAAGAACCGGCCGAGAATGCTGCGGACCCGGATGTTGTCGCTGACTCCCGGTACTCCCGGCCGGATCGTGCAGGTGCCGCGTACCCAAAGGTCCACTGGAACACCGGCCTGGGACGCGCGATAGAGCGCATCGGACGTCGCCTCGTCAACGATCGAGTTGACTTTGATCTTGATGCCCGCTGGTTTGCCGTCCTCGTGGTTGGCGATCTCGTGATTGATCCGGTCGACAAGCCCATTGCGGATGCCGTGCGGAGCAACGAGCAGCCTCTTGTATTGCGTCTCCTGAGACATTCCGGACAGGTGGTTGAACAGCCTGCCGATGTCCTCGGTGACGATCGGGTTGGCGGTTAGCAGCCCCATGTCCTCGTACAGCCGAGCGGTCTTGGGGTTGTAGTTGCCCGTGCCGATATGGGCGTATCGGCGCAGGCCGTCCGGCTCGTCGCGGACGACCATCGAGAGCTTGCAGTGAGTCTTCAGCCCGAGCAGGCCGTACACCACGTGGCAGCCGTGCTGTTCGAGTCGCCGGGCCCAGGCGATGTTGGCCTGCTCGTCAAAGCGAGCCTTGATCTCGACGAGGGCGAGTACCTGCTTGCCCGCTTCGGCCGCCTCGATCAGCGCGTCGATGATCGGTGAGTCTCCGGAAGTGCGATAGAGGGTTTGCTTGATCGCCAGCACATGCGGATCATCGGCCGCCTGCTCGATGAAGCGTTGCACGCTCGTCGCGAACGAGTCGTACGGGTGATGCAGCAAGACATCACGCTGCTTGAGAGCAGCGAACATGTCCGCCGGCTTCGCGGTTTCGACCTCGGCGAGGTGCGGGTGGGTCGAGGGCAGGAACGCTGGGTACTTGAGTTCGGCGCGATCGACGTCGGCCAAGGAGAACAGCCCCGTGAGGTCCAGTGGGCCGGGCACATAGAAGACTTCTCGCTCGCTGATGTCCAGCTCGCTGATCAACAGCTCGAGCATCCTCGGATCCATGTCGTCCTCGACCTCGAGCCGCACCGGTGGGCGGCCGACCTTGCGACGCAACAACTCCTTTTCCAGAGCGAGCAGCAGGTTCTCTGCGTCGTCTTCCTCCACCTCGACGTCTTCGTTGCGGGTCACTCGGAAGGTGTGGTGTTGCACGACATCCATGCCGCTGAAGAGCTGATCGAGATGGTGCGCGATCACATCCTCCAGCGCGACGTACCGCCCCTCGGCCAGTGAGATGTAGCGGGATAGCATGCTCGGCACCTTGACCCGGGCGAACTGGCGAAGGCCGGTCTCCGGGTTGCGGACCAGCACGGCGAGATTGACCGACAAGCCCGAGATATACGGGAAGGGATGCGAAGGGTCGACCGCGAGGGGGGTGAGCACGGGAAAGATGCGTTCGGCAAACAGCTCATCCATCCGATCTTGTTCTGTGGCCGTGAGCTCATCCCAACGGAGAATCTCGATGCCCTCCTTGGCCAGGGAGGGCCGGACGTCCTCGTGGAAGATACGTGACTGCTCATCCACCAGCTCGCGGGTCCGGCTGAGGATCGCTTTATGCACCTCGCGGGGCATCAGCCCACTGACGGTGGGGACGGCGACACCCGCAGCAATTCGGCGTTTCAGCCCGGCAACTCGGACCATGTAGAACTCGTCGAGATTGGACGAGAAGATGGCCAGGAATTTTGCGCGTTCCAGCAGGGGCACCCGGTCGGCATCGTTGGCCAGATCGAGAACTCGCTTGTTGAAGGCGAGCCAGGACAGCTCGCGGTCCAGAAATCGATCAGACGGCAGCTCCGCATGGCTAGGAGGAGGGAGCAGGTCCTCCATCACGGCCGAGATCTCGACTGCTTCCATATTTCATTCTCCTGATTAGCTCCGTGACCTCCGTCGCTACAGCGCACCTGACCGAGGCTCAGCTTTGCGCGTACATCACATCACGGCTGGCTGTGGTGAATCCATAGGTCAGATATAGCTCGATTGCCGCCCGATGGTCTGCTTCCACATACAGCTTCACTCGGGAGCATCCTTGCTGTTGCAGCCAGCGCAATCCAGTGAGCAGCAGGGCTTTGCCGAGTCCTTGTCCGGACGCCCAGGGAGCGACACCCAGCACATAGACCTCGCCGAGTTGATCTTGATGCTGCTTGGTCCAATGGAAGCCGATCATGGCGCCCTGGCGCGTCGCAACAAAGAAACCGTCTGGGTTGAACCACGGTTCAGCCATCCGGTCCTTGAGGTCGGCGAGGTCTATCAGCGCCTGCTCCGGATGATTCGCAAACGCTGCGGCGTTGACTCGCAACCACTCCCGCTCGTCCTGTCCGGGTACGAAGGCTCGGATCTGGACGCCGGATGGGACCGCCGGCTCGGGCAGCTCGTCATCGAGTCCCCGTCCCATGATCAACAACTCTCGCAGTCGGTCCATCCCGGCGGTAGCAGCCAGAGCCTGGGCTGCGGCACTGTCACCCATCGCCCAGATCCGTAACGGGCTAGTCGATTCCATGATCAACCGCTGCAGCAGCCGAGTGCCGACGCCCTCTCGCCGATGATCGGGAGACACGACGAGCTGACTGGCGCTCCACTCGGCGCCCGACTCCAGTTGGGCGTACCCCACGAGCTCGTCCTGCTCGCTCACCAGAACATGTCGGGTTGTCGGATGCGTACGCCGCAGCCGCAAGAGTGCTGCCTCGTTGAGAGCCCGGATCTGGTCCACTGCCTCGGCATCAGCCACCAATCGCAGCACGCTGTCAATCTCGGTTCCGCTGAGCTCGGTTGCCACCGAGATGGTCAACAGCTTCGACACATTCCCACGTTAGCTTGCGGCAGTACTTTGAGTTGCTTGACTTTGAGTTGGTTGCCCATCGCGGCCGCCGATCCCGTACTTGACGGCTCGCTCCGCTCGCAAGGCTTCACGCTCGAGGCTTGGTTCTGTCGTTCTAAGCTGCGTCCATGAGCGACGACGTGGGTTCGTCGAGGCAAATCGCCCCGTACGGTGCTACAGCACAACCGGCCATCGCTGCTCGAATGGCACCCCAGCTGCGGCTGACCGTGATCGGGGCAGTGTGCGCTGCGCTTGCGGTCATCGTAGCGGTCGCAGCGGTCGTCATGTTTCCGTCGTTTGCGGGTGCTGGGCCGGGACTCAGCTGGGCGGTGGGAGCACTCGTTTCGGCGGCCCTGATGCTGGCAATCTGTGTCATCCAGGTCGTCGTTTGGCGGCGAGCGATGGCCTCCTGGTCCGGCAGGCGCGTACAGGATCTGCGCGCCGAGAAGAGCTTGTCATGGATCGTGCACCTGGTGTCTTACGCGGTGGCCTTGGCGGCTTTGTTTACCTGCATGGCGGGGAGTGCGGCAGCTGCCTGGTCGTCCGCCTCAGCCGTGCTGCTGGCGGTCGTTCTACTCCTAGTCTTCGCGGCTCAGCTACTCGGTGGGGTGCAGTTTCTGCGGACCAGCGGCCCGCCGGGCACCCTCCCGGCACATATCCGGCGCATGAACGTGCGTTCGCGTTCCCGTAACGATTGAATCGAAGGCGGTGAGACTCCCCAAGCTCTAGCCGGTGACGCGCGCCGAATTCTCCACTGGCGTAACGAAGCGGTATCCGACGTTTCGCACCGTGCCGATGACGGATTCGTACTCCGGGCCGAGCTTTGCACGCAGTCGCCTCACATGTACGTCGACCGTACGGGTGCCGCCGTAGTAGTCGTACCCCCACACATCGCTCAGCAGCTGCTGACGGCTGAACACGCGCCCGGGATGCTGCGCGAGGTACTTCAAGAGCTCGAATTCGGTGTAGGTGAGGTCGAGCTGCGCCCCATTGAGCTTTGCGCTGTAGCCCGCCTCGTCGATCACGATGCTGCCGGATTGGATTACCGGGTCTGCGTTGCTGGCCGCAGCAGGTGTCATTGCTAGCCGGAGCCGTACGTCGACCTCGGCAGGTCCGGCGGTCGTAAGTACTAGATCGTCGAAGCC
>CAWHFX010000006.1:0-64329 GCA_963828715.1 uncultured beta proteobacterium
TGAGCTGGTGGCGCTTCTACTTTCGATTCTTCGACGGCGCGATCCGAACTGCCCAGATCATTGAGTTCCTGAGCGCTCTGTGTAAGCACATCAGCAAACCACTGTTGATTGTGTGGGACGGCGCAGGGCCTCATAAGAGTCGAGCGCTCAGGCAGGCCCGATGAACAGCATGAACGCATCGCCATCGCGTTCCTGCCGCCGTACGCGCCCGAGCTCAATCCGGTCGAGGCGATCTGGGCTGATCTGAAGAAGCATGAGATCGCCAACCTGTGTCCAACGCACCTTGCTGAAGTCAGCGACTTCGCACGTCGGCGCCTGCGATCCATGCAGCGACGACCGAAGCTGATCCAGGCATTTTGGCAGCAGGCCGAACTGGCCCTGTAGTGCGTCAATCATTTACCGGAAGCTCAATAATCCTGCACGGCGTCTGATCTGCTGGAGCATGTTGTGTGAAACGCACGAACAAGCGTCTGCGGCAATTAGCTTTGTGTTGGGTTGTGCGGGGGGTCATCCAGCGCCTACTATGCGCCTACTTTTTGGAGGAGATGAGTTGAATATATGTTCTAAGTCGTTGTTTTTTATGGTGGGTCTGGAAGGACTCGAACCTTCGACCAAGGGATTATGAGTCCCCTGCTCTAACCGACTGAGCTACAGACCCTTTGAGAAACGTGTTCCGACCGGATCAGACAGACTTCGAACAAAGAGGGAAGTAAAACCAATCGCGATGCAGGCGCGATTTTAGCACTCCAGCGGAACTCACTTGCCTCGCGGCCACGCCGAGGACACGTGATGACGTCCCGCTTGGGCTTTTTGATGAACGTCATGCGCGCTCGAATTATCAGTGTTCTCCTGCGCGCGCTCGGCCCCGCTTCGTGACACACTCCACGCGTCACTACCCATCCCCTGGGAGAGTGACACCAAGGCCCCGGCGCTTACCCCCGTGAGTCCGGGGCCTTTCCATTCGAAGCCAACTCGTTGCGAGCCGCAGCGCGCTTGGCCCCTGACGCGCTCATCGATAGGCGCGGAACAGACATAAGAAAACCGCACGGGAACGAATCTCCACGTGCGGTCTTCTCAAGGCAAAAACGCGAAAAGAGTTGAGTCCGGAGCTCGGTCGGTTCAGCCTTCGGTGTCGAGGAAACTCCGCAGCCGCTCGGAACGCGACGGATGACGCAGCTTCCGCAGCGCTTTCGCTTCGATCTGCCGGATGCGCTCTCGCGTGACGTCGAACTGCTTACCGACTTCCTCGAGTGTATGGTCGGTGTTCATCTCGATGCCGAAGCGCATGCGCAGCACCTTTGCTTCCCGTGGGGTCAGCGTGTCGAGCACGTCCTTCGTCACACCGCGCAGGCTCGCAAAGACCGCCGAATCCGATGGCGCAACCGTAGACTGATCCTCGATGAAATCGCCAAGATGCGAGTCGTCGTCGTCGCCAATCGGCGTCTCCATCGAGATCGGCTCCTTGGAGATCTTGAGGATCTTGCGGATCTTCTCTTCGGGCATCTCCATCTTCTCGGCAAGGAGCGCCGGATCCGGCTCCTGCCCGGTCTCCTGCAAAATCTGCCGCGAGATGCGATTCATCTTGTTGATCGTTTCGATCATGTGCACCGGGATACGGATGGTGCGCGCCTGGTCGGCGATGGACCGCGTGATCGCCTGGCGAATCCACCAGGTCGCATACGTGGAAAATTTGTAGCCGCGGCGATACTCGAACTTGTCCACCGCTTTCATGAGACCGATGTTGCCTTCCTGGATCAGATCGAGGAATTGCAGGCCGCGGTTCGTGTACTTCTTCGCGATGGAAATGACGAGACGCAGATTCGCTTCGGTCATTTCCCGTTTGGCGCGGCGCGCCTTCGCTTCACCCGTCGTCATCTGACGGTTGATCTCTTTCAATTCCTTCACCGGCAAGCCGACGCGCGCCTGCAGGTCGAGCAGCTTCTGCTGCTGCTCGACGATCGCCGGATCGAAGCGCTCGAGCGCGGCGCTCCATGGTTTGTGCGCTTCGATCTCGTTCTTCACCCAGCGCAGATTCGTCTCCTTGCCGGGAAACTCCTTGATGAAGTGCTGGCGCGGCATCTGCGCCTTATCCACGCAGAGCTGCATGACATTGCGCTCGTAGGTGCGAACTTCATCGACCAGCCTGCGCACGCCATCGCACAGCGCCTCGATCTGCTTCGCGGCGAAGCGGATGTTCATGAGCTCGTCGGAGATGTGATCGCGCGCCTGGAGATAAGGCTTGCTGCGCGACCCTTCCTTCGCGAGCACCTTCATCATCTTGCCGTAGTAGTTGTGGATCACGGCGAAGCGCTTCAACGCCTCTTCCTTCAACTTGAGCATGTCGGCGCTCTGGACCGCCGCGCCGTCTTCGTCTTCTTCCTCACCGTCGAGCGCTTCATCGTCTTCGTCGGCCGCCGCCTCGACCTCGGCTTCCATCACCTCGTCTTCGTCCGCGTTCGGATCGACGAGGCCGTCGACGACTTCGTCGACACGCATCTCTTCCTTCTGGATTTTTTCAGCGAGACGCAGGATCTCAGCGATCGTGGTCGGGCACGCCGAGATCGCCTGGATCATGTGCTTGAGGCCATCCTCGATGCGTTTGGCGATCTCGATCTCGCCCTCGCGTGTAAGCAGCTCCACCGACCCCATTTCACGCATGTACATCCGCACCGGATCGGTGGTACGGCCGAACTCCGAGTCCACCGTGGAAAGGGCGGCTTCCGCCTCTTCCACCGCGGCTTCGTCAGTGACCGCGGGCGTTACTTCCGACATGAGCAGCGTTTCGGCATCCGGCGCTTCGTCGTACACCTGAATGCCCATGTCGTTGATCATGCCGATGATGTTCTCGATCTGCTCGGCATCCATCATGTCGTCGGGCAGATGATCGTTGATCTCGGCGTACGTGAGATAGCCGCGCTCCTTGCCGAGCACGATCAGATTCTTGAGGCGGACGCGTCGCGCTTCCGCGTCGGCGGGCGACAGTTCGCGCCGCTCGAACTCCTTGACGAGCGCCTTTTCCTTCGCAGTCAGGCCGCGGGTCGCCTTTTTGCCCGGCGCCGCCCCTGCTTTCGCGACGATCTTCTTGTCGCCCTGGTGAGCGGCCTGCACTTTCTCGAGCGCTTTCTTGCCGGCCGCCTTCAGCGCAGCCAGACGCTGCTCCTTGCGATTCTGCGTGGTCGGACGCGGGGCCTTGACCGCACTACGTTTCACGACCGGCTTCAACTTGACCTTCGTTGCCGCTTTCACCGCCGGCTGTTTTTGCCGCAATGCCTTCACCTTCAGCTTCTGGGACTTGCTCTTACTCGGACGGGACCTCAGGGCAGAGCCCTTGGCAGTACGCGCGCGGGCCGCGCTTTTCGCGGCGGTGTTGGCACGCGCAGCTGATTTTGCTTTCGAACCTGATGATGCAACGGCTTTTACGGCCTTGCTCGACTTTGCCATGTAATGTATCCCGCGGCTGTAAGAGTGCGTTTTGAAAAAACCGTTAATTATATCTCAGAAGCCCCGCTGTCGGGGACATCCTCTAGCGATAACGTCTTGTTCCACCACACGAAACGGCCATTCCGGCCTGAAGCTTGCTTGGACCCTTATCCATATCCGGACGCAGCTCGACGCCTGTCATTCATGCGGGGGAAACACCTCGGACCGGCGGCGCCCCTTTGAGTTCAGCCAATCGCTTCTGAAGCTCGTGCAAGCGCTCGAGCTCCAGATGGGTCCGCTCGGGCTTGGACACAAGATCCCTGTATTGCTGCTCGATCCAGCCTGCTTCGAGTTTGGCGAACACCCCCGTAACTTCGCTCCTGGCAGCCTCCACGTCGGCTGGACCGTCGATGACCTCCCGCGCAATCTCGCTGTAAAGCGCCTCGTGGGGCAATCCGCGCGAGGCCTCCAGCACTGCACCCGTGGTCTTGACGCCCGTCTCTCGAACGCGATCGACAAGAACCGCGATCGGGTCGAACTCGGGACTGGCGGCGAGCAAGTCTCTTTGTTCCGCCGTGACCGCGGCCATCAACTCCGGCGCATCCAGCATGAGCCGCAGCAGTTTGCGCCAGAGCGGTGTCGATGCTTTCGAGCGCGCCTGCCCGACTGGAGCACCCATCCGGCGTCGCACGCGCGTGATACCGCAGAGGACCTCGACCTCTTCCAGGTCGAGCCGCGATCGACCCGCGAGCTCGCGCAGAATCTGCACGCGAAATGCGCCTTCCCGAAGTTGCGTCACCAGCGGCTTGGCCTCATTCACGAACCGGGCGCGCCCTTCGGCGGAGCCGAGATCGGTGCGGCCGCTCAACTCGTCCAGGAGGTAGCGCGACAGTGGCAGCGCGGTTCCGATAAGCGCTTCGAAAGCCTCTTTGCCGTGGGCGCGAACGAACGTGTCGGGGTCCTCCCCCTGCGGAAGGAAAAGGAACCGAACCTCCTTACCGTCCGCCAGCTCGGGAAGGCTGATTTCGAGCGCGCGCCAGGCCGCACGCCGGCCGGCTGCATCGCCGTCGAAACAGAAGACGAGCTCGTCCACCTGGCGCAGCAGTTTCTGCACGTGCAATGCGCTCGTCGCCGTGCCCAGCGTCGCGACTGCGTAGCCGACCCCGTGTTGGGCGAGCGCGACGACATCCATATAGCCTTCGACGACGAGCACGCGGCCGGCATCGCGGATCGCCTTGCGCGCCTGGTAGAGCCCATAGAGCTCGCGCCCTTTCTCGAATACCGGCGTCTCCGGCGAATTCAGGTACTTGGGCTCGCCGCCATCGAGCACACGTCCGCCGAAGCCGATTACATTGCCGCGTACGTCCACGATAGGAAACATGACCCGGTCGCGGAAAAGGTCGAAGCGCCGACCTTCATCGTTCTGCTTCACCAATCCGGCCGTGACGAGCGCTTTCGAGCCGTAGTCCGGGAAAGCCGCCGCCAGACTTTGCCAGCCATCCGGGGCGTAACCAATGCCGAACCGCTTCGCAACCTCGCCCGACAGCCCGCGCCGCTTGAGATACTCGATTGCGCGCGCCGCGTCCTTCAACTGGCGCCGGTAATAATGGGCCGCCGTGAGGAGCACCGCATGGAGGTCGGTGGCCTGCTCGAAGCGTTGCTGTGAGTGCTCGCTTCGCTCCTCCGGGACCTTCATTCCCGCGACCTGTGCGAGATCCTTGACCGCCTCGACGAAGCCGATCCCGCTGTACTCCATCACGAATCCGACAGCCGTCCCGTGCGCGCCGCAGCCGAAGCAGTGATAGAACTGCTTCGTCGGACTCACGGTGAAGGAAGGGCTTTTCTCGGTATGGAAGGGACAACACGCGACATAGTTCGCGCCCGCCCGCTTGAGCTTCACATACCTGTTGACGACGTCGACGATATCGACGCGATGGAGTAGATCCTGAATGAACGGCTGGGGGATCACTGACGGATTATAGAGCCGCCACCCTTCGGTGAACCGCGCGCCTCGAGAGACGCGATCTCAACCCGTGAGTTTCGCTTTGACCCGCCCCGAAACTTTGCCCATGTCCGCGCGGCCCGCCAGTTTCGGCCGCAGTGCATTCATGACTTTGCCCATATCTGCCGGCCCCTTCGCGCCCGCTTCCGCAATGGCCTCGGCAATGGCGGCGTCGATTTCCTGGTCGCCGAGCGCGGTCGGCATGTAGGTCTGGAGAACCGAAATCTCGTACGTTTCCTTCTCTGCGAGATCGGCACGCCCACCCTGCTCGAACTGGCCCCTGGCGTCGCGGCGCTGCTTGATCATCTTGTCGATAATCCCTACCACATCCGTATCGGTCAGCACCTTGCGCTCGTCCACTTCCTTCTGCTTCAGAGCGGCAGTCAGCAGCCGCAGCGCATCGCGGCGCGGGGCATCGCCGGCGCGCATCGCGTCCTTCACGTCATTGTTGATGCGGTCGCGAAGTGACATGGGCCGGAGGAAGCGTTGTCGGGTGAAGCCGCCATTCGCACTGGCAGCCGCTGGCAAGAGGCATTGGGAGCCTCGTGCCTACCACCTGGCTGAGCGTGGGTTCAGTACAGCTTGGGAGGTAGCAATTGCGAGCGCAGACGCTTATGGTGACGCTTGATCGCGGCAGCGAGCTTGCGTTTGCGTTCGGCGGTGGGTTTTTCGTAGAACTCGCGGGCGCGAAGTTCCGTCAGAAGGCCGGTTTTCTCTACGGTGCGCTTGAAGCGGCGGAGCGCCACTTCGAAGGGCTCGTTTTCCTTGACGCGGACGGTCGGCATGAAACTCCTTGAGCTGTAAGGGCGCTCAGAAAAGGGCGTTATTATACCCGCCCGCTGTCGCCTCACAAAGTCTTCGTTCACGCTCCTGTCGGGCTGATGATCGTTCTTGGCATCGAAACGTCCTGTGATGAGACCGGAGTCGCCCTGTACGACACCCGCCGGGGTCTCCTGGCGCATGCGCTGTATTCGCAGGTGGCAATGCATGCGGAGTATGGTGGTGTGGTTCCGGAGCTTGCTTCGCGCGACCACGTGCGGCGTCTGCTGCCCCTCATCCGGACGGCCCTGAAGCAAGCCGCACTGCCTGTCGCGTCTGTCGACGGGATTGCGTTCACGCAAGGCCCCGGTCTGGCAGGAGCGCTCCTCGTGGGCGCCAGCACGGCCCATGGCCTCGCCTACGCGTTGGGCGTGCCCGTGATCGGCGTGCACCACCTCGAAGGTCACCTCCTCTCGCCGCTGCTCGCGGACCCGGCGCCCGACTTTCCGTTTGTCGCCCTGCTCGTTTCCGGGGGGCACAGCCAGCTCATGCGCGTCACGGGGGTGGGGGACTACGAGCTGCTCGGCGAAACTGTCGATGACGCGGCAGGTGAAGCATTCGACAAGAGTGCCAAGCTGCTGGGGCTCGGCTATCCCGGCGGTCCGGCGCTTGCCGTACTCGCGGACCGCGGCCGTACTGGCCGGTTCAAACTGCCACGTCCAATGATCGCGAGCGGGGATCTCAATTTCAGCTTCAGCGGCTTGAAGACCGCCGTTCTGACGATCGTTCGCAACCAGACGTTGGACGAAGCGGCGCGCGCGGACCTCGCGGCGGAGGTGCAGGCGGCTATCGTGGAAGTCCTGATCGCGAAGTCGCTGGCGGCGCTTGAAATCACGAACGTCCCGCGACTCGTCGTCGCGGGCGGCGTGGGCGCGAACCGTTCACTGCGCACGGCGCTCACCGCGCGCGCCGATGCGCTCGGCTATCGCGTCTACTATCCTCCGCTCGAATTCTGCACGGATAACGGCGCCATGATCGCGTTCGCGGGTGCGCTCAGGCTCGCGCGCGGTATCGAACCGGCCAATGCGCAGCGCCTCTCGTTTTCCGTCAGACCACGGTGGGATCTCGACGCACTCTCGCCACAATGCGCAGCTGCATAGGTGGCGAAGCGCCCCGTTCGCGAGGCTCACACCCACGCATGTACGCCGGTGTCTACGCGCCTTTGTTTTCTCCGAGTCGGCTCTCGGTTCCGGCGACTAGATTGCGGATATTCGACCGGTGACGCCACACGAGTAGAGCCGCAATCGCGCACGTTGCGATGAAATAGGGATGCGCCGGGTTATACAGAATCAGGGCGAAGAACACCGCGAACGCGGCGGCGATAAGCGCAGCGAGCGAGGAGAAGCGGAAGAAGAACGCAATGATGATCCAGGTGACAGCCGTTCCAGCCGCAAGCCATGAATTCAGCCCGATCAGAACGCCGAGCGCAGTAGACACGCCTTTGCCGCCCTGCAGGCGAAAAAAGACCGGAAACATGTGTCCAAGCACGGCGGCCACGGCTGCCGCAGCCATTGTGACTTCCACCCGGCCGGGCTCGGCGAAATGTGCGGCGATGACGACGGCAACTGTGCCTTTCCCCGCATCGCCGATAACCGTGAGCACGGCGGCAGCTTTCCTGCCCGTGCGCAGTACGTTCGTCGCGCCCGGATTGCGGGAACCGTAGCTGCGTGGATCCGGTAGCCCGAAGAGCCGGCTCGCCACGATCGCAAAAGAAATCGACCCGAGCAGATACGCGACCAATATGAGCGTTGCGGTCGTCACGCGCTTTTCACCTACAATGAGCGGCGAATTCTAACGCTAACGCGAATCGAATCGGCGCCAGGCGGGCGCAGGAGTCGAAGCGCGAGCTCGCTTCCGACCTTCACTTCTTTATCGTGTCCGTGGACATCATTTTCATCAGCGACTTTCGCATCGAGATGCTGATCGGCGTCTACGAGTGGGAGCGGCGGGTGCCGCAGACGGTGCAGTTCGATCTGGAAATCGGGCTTCCGCCACGTGAGAAGCGATCGGACCGCATCGGCGACACGATCGATTACTCCAAAGTGGTGGCGCGCATCGAGCAGAGCGTGCGCGAAAATCGCTTCCTCCTGGTCGAAGCGCTCGCGGAACACATCGCGCAGCTCGTGATGACGGAGTTCGGTTCGCCCTGGGTGAGAGCGAGCGTCACGAAACTCGCCGCGATCAGAAGCGTGAAGCGGCTGGGGGTGACGATAGAACGCGGCTTCAGAAGCGTTTAGTAGAAGCTACCCGTCCCCAGCACTCTCGTCCGATCGTGCGAGGGCTGAGGCAGAGGTCAGCACCACGAGCTATCCGCGTGGATGATGCTTCGCGTGGAGCTGCTTCAGGCGCTCGCGTGCGACGTGCGTGTAGATCTGCGTGGTCGAAATGTCGGAATGGCCCAGGAGCAACTGAACGACCCGAAGATCCGCACCGTGGTTGAGAAGATGCGTTGCGAACGCGTGCCGCAGCGTGTGCGGCGAGATTGGCTTCGCGATTCCGGCGCGTAAGGCATGTCGCTTGATCAGATGCCAGAAAGCCTGCCGCGTCATGGCCGCGGCACGCGCGGTGACGAACAGGTCATCGCTCGTTTTGCGGCCGAGCAGCGCAGGCCGCGCCTCCTTCACATATCGCGCGAGCCAGGCGAGCGATTCTTCGCCGAGCGGCACCAGGCGTTCCTTCGAGCCCTTGCCGATCACCCGCACAACGCCCATGTCTTCACTTACCTGTGAAGTCTTGAGCGTCACGAGCTCGGACACGCGGAGCCCGCTCGCATAGAGCATCTCGAGCATCGCCCGGTCGCGAAGGCCGACCTCCGTCACAACGTCAGGCGCCTGCAGCAGGGCCACGACGTCCGCCTCGGTGAGCGTTTTGGGCAAGCCGCGCGGCAGGTTCGGCGCATCGATGTTGAGCGTGGGGTCGACCGCGGTCCGACCATTGACGACGTTATAGCGAAAGAAGCGCTTGAGGCTCGACAGCAGCCGTGCCGCGCTCGTCGCCCGCGCCTTCGTCGCAAACTTGTGCCCGAGATACGCCTGGATGTCGCCATGGCGCGCTTCCAGCAATGTCTTGCCGTGTCCCGCGTGCAGCCAGATGGCGAACTGGCGCAGATCGCGCCGGTAACTTTCGAGCGTGTTGCGAGCAAGGCCGTCCTGGAGCCACAGGCTGTCGCAGAACTCGTCGAGTAAATCGTCAGTTGGTGTCACAACGTTCATGGCGCAGCAGCCAACGCTTGATCTCCAGCGGGTCCCCGGCCCGTGCATTCATGAAACCGCCGAGGCCGTTTGCGCTGACCACGCGATGGCAGGGAATCAGCAGCGGAAGGCGATTCGCGCCACACGCGCCACCGACCGGCCGAGGCGCGGTACGAAGCTTTCGAGCGATATCGATATAGGTAAGCGTCGTTCCGGCACGAATGGCGACGATCTCCTTCCAGACTCGGCATTGAAACGCCGTACCGGCGTACTCGAACGGCACGTCCATCAGGTAATCCGCGTCGTCGAGGTAGCGCTCGATCTCCCGACAGGTCCGCTCCGCGAGGGCATTGATCGGCGCAAGGCATTCGACACCGCGGGGCAGGTATTCGATGTCCGTCACCCTTTCGCCGACAGTGCGAATGCCAAGCACCGCGAACGGCGTCCTGAGGCGGGCATGAAAGCGCTCCAGCATCTGCATCAGCCGGACACCGCCGCGACAGTCGTGCTGCGCATCTTCTGGAGGGCGAACACGACGATCACGATCGCGAAGCCGATGTAGTCGAAGAGCGGCGCCGGGTAAACCAGCATCAGCCCCGCGATCATCGAGGGCCCAGCGCTCGATGAACGTGGTCTTGTGCAGCAGCCAGCCCTGAAGACCGCCCGCGAGCGCCGCGATACCGAACGCGGCGGTAATGGTCACCAGCGCGATGGAACCCCAGTCCGCTTGCGCGAGGTTCTTGAAGGAGCCCGTCAGGAGCAGGCCCGTGCCGGAGGGATCGAGCACGAACATGAACGGCACCAGGAATGCCGGGGTGCAGTACTTCCACGACTGGAGCGTCGTCGCGTACGGGCTACCGCCGGTGATCGCAGCTGCCGCAAACGGCGACAGCGCGGTAGGCGGCGAAACCTCGGATAACACGGCGTAGTAGAAGATGAACATGTGAGCCGCGAAATCCGGGACGCCGAGCTTGATCATCGCCGGTGCGGCAATGACGGCACAGATGATGTAGGAGGCCGTCACGGGCACGGCGAGGCCCACGATCCACACGATGAGCGAGGTGTAGATCGCGGTGAGGAGCAGCTGCATGTCGTGAAGAAGCTGCGGTGTGTCGGCTGCGCCGAAGAAACCCCAGAACGTCACCAGCGCATGCGCGCCGGACTCCGCGTAGTCGAGCACGATCGAGCTGAACTTGAGCCCGAGTCCGGTGAGCGTCACCACGCCGACGATGATGCCGGCCGACGCGCAAGTGGCGGCGACGTTCAGCACACTGAGCGAGCCGCCTTCCAGTGCCTTCACGAGTCCCGAATTCCAGAACCCATTCAGCCACGGCATCCGGCCTTGAAACCACTCGTACGGAATGAGCGCCGAATCGCGCTGGAAGAAAGAGAAAAGGAACGTCGCCACGGTCGCGAAGAACACCGACATTACGGGCGAATAACCGAGCAGCATGAAAACGACGATCGAGACGAGCGAAAGGAAGTGGAACCAGTAGCGGATCGCCAGATCGACCACGCGATGGTGCTTCTCCAGCGGCAGCGCACGCATGTGGAACTTGCGCGCGTCGATCTCGACCATGATGAAGATCCCGAGGTAGAAGAGCAGCGTCGGAATCGTCGCCATGAGGATCACGTCGAGATACGAGATCTTCAGGAACTCGGCGATCAGAAACGCCGCAGCCCCCAGCACCGGCGGCGAAATGATGGCGCCCAATCCGCCTGCCGCCAGCAGACCGCCGGCTGCGTCCTTGCCGTAGCCGGACCTCGCCAGCAGCGGATAAGCAACCGAACCCAGCGTGACGGTCGTGGCCACACCGGAACCGGAGGGGCCGCCGAGCAGGAAAGAGCCCATCACCACTGCCCGGCCGGCGCTCGCCGCTTTTCCGCCCATGGCCGCGAAGGAAAAATCGATGAAGAACTTGCCGGCCCCTGAATACTGCAGGAACGCTCCGAAGATCGTGAACAGGATGATGAGCGTCGAAGAAACATCGATCGCGACGCCGAAGATGCCTTCGAGGGTCATGTAGAGCGCACCGGTAAGGCGCGCGACGTCGTAGCCCTTGTGGGTCCAGGGCGGCGGCAGGTACGGTCCGAAGAGCGCGTACAGGATGAAGAGAATGACGATGAAGGGCAGGATCCAGGTGGAGCTGCGGCGATTCGCTTCGAGGATCAGCAGAATCAGCGCGACACCGACGACCTGGTCCATCTCTTCGGGGATCGTCGCGCGATCGCCGAGGTCGTCGCCGTAGTAGAGGATGTAGGCGATGACCGCGACCGACACGAACGCGAGTATCACGTCCCACCACATGAGGCGGTGGCGAAAGCGCGTCGAAATCGGAAACAGCAGGAAAATGAGCGTGAGCGCGAACGCGACGTGCACCGGCCGCAGAATGTACGCGGGCACGATCTCGACCGCCGCATAGAGGTGGAACAGCGACATGACGACTGCCAACGCGGTCATCAGGCCTGCAAGCGCGCCGCGGTAGCGGTTCTGAGCGCCCTCCTCCTCCTCGATGTATTCTTCGAGCCGCTTCTTCTGTTCTTCGGTGAGAGGCACCTCGTCTTCGAGACTCCGGGTGTCCTCGATCATCGCGAAATGTTCGTTCTCCGCCATTGATCAACTCCTCCGCCGGGAGTACGTGCTCCCGTCCGCGCACGAAAATCACGTTAGCACACAAACAAAAACCCCGCCGGTTCGAGGCGGGGTTCAGGGACAGACAGCGCTGGTGCGCAGGAACTACAGCTTGACGCCGCGCTCCTTGAAGTAACGCACGGCTCCGGGATGGAACGGGATCGGCGTTGCCGCCTGCTTCTGGTTCTCTAGCTTGAAATTCTCCGCTTCCTTGTGGACGGCGATCAGGTCCTGCCGCTTGTCGAATATGGTCTTCACGATGTCGTAGGCGGTCTGCTCGCTCATGTTCTCGTTCGCGACGAGGATGTTCATGACCGTCGCCTGCTTGTTGTCCGCGGTCATGCCTGGATACGTGCTGCGGGGAATCACGTCTTCCACGTACAGGTTGCCGTACTTCTTGTTCATGGCCGGCACGAGATAGGCGTGATCGATCATCTTGATCTTGACGCCAGGGGTTGCGGCAAGATCCGTGACCGCTGCCGTAGGCAGGCCCCCGACCCAGAAGAATGCATCGATCTTGCGGTCCTTGATCGCATTCACCGATTCCGCGGCACCGAGGCGCTCGCGACGCACGTCGCGATCCTTGTCGAGCCCCGCCGCCTCGATCACGCGGAACGCCATGACCTCAGTCGCGCTGCCGGGAGAGCCGGTCGACACCCGCTTCCCCTTAAGATCCTCGAACTTGTTGATGCCCGTGCCTTCCACCGTCACGACGTGCATCCGGTTGGGATACATGATCATGAGCGTGCGCACCGGCACCTTCTTGCCTTTGAACTTGTCCTCGCCCTTGAAGGCATCGAGTGCCGCATCCGTCATCGTCATCGCGATGTACGGCTTGCCGGTTCCGATGAGCTGCAGATTGGCGACCGAGCCGCCAGTGACTTCGGCCGTGGCCTGCATCCCCGGCACGTACTTCGAGAGCACGTTCGCCATGCCGCCGCCGAGCGGGTAATACACGCCGCCGGTGCCCCCCGTGGCGATGGACAGGTTGACGCTCTCTCCGGCCACACCGCTGGCCCCAGTGAAAGCGATCACGGCGGCGAGGAGCGCCCTGACGACTCGATGCATGTCTTTCCTCCTTGTCGGTTCAGTCCACGCGCAACGGAACGCACAACGCGCGATGCAGAGGGTCTGCAGACACCTGAACAGCCACCCGCTGCACCCGTGGAAACGCTATTCTATGTGTGAAACGAAAAAGCAGGGCCACAGCCCTGCTTTCCATCACGACGCGCGTGTCCCTCTCAGCCGGTCACACGCGACGTTGCGTATCACGCGTGCGCTTCGTGCTTCACTCCGGCTTTTTCGCATTCTTTCCTTTGCCTGTCTTGACCTGCTTCACGTGGTCCCGGCTGTCGTTCGAGGCGAGATCGCTGCGAGTGTGGTTTATATACCCGTCCGATCGAACCTCACTGCCGTTTTGCGCTCTTTGCACCTGTAGCGCCTGGGCGCGGGTTCTCAACTCTGACCGTTCCTCACTGGTCATGTCAGCAGCAAACGCGGTGACTGCGCCAAGCATCAACGTGGATAGAACAACCCCCGCCAGAACTTTCTTCATAAACCCTCCAGCCTCGCTTGTTATGTGGTAGTGCCCGCACAGCTATAAACGTTCGACCGGAGGCACCGTTGACCGTTCCGAACCGATTCAGTGCCCTGGAGGGTAGTCCAGACCTGGAGCACGGCGGGCGCACGCGGCGGCCATAATCGGGCCACATCGATGGCGCGTCGGCTCGCCGCGACTTCGAACGAGGAACCTCATCATCGGACGGCAAGTCAGGGATATTCGCTTCCGCGTTGATCGCGGCCGCGCTGGTGGGCACCGCGCAGAGACCCGCAATACGAGGAGCTGTGCGCGCTGCTCGCGGCCCTCGGTCTCGCGAAGTAAAGCCTGCGTTAAGCAGAATAGAGCGGCCGCAATGCGCGCACGTCTTTCGTGCGCTTGATGTCGAAGAGGGCGTCGATAAGCTTCTGGCTGCGGCCCTTGCCGAGCGCCGGACCCATGAGATCGAGCGCCTTCTCGGTCACGTCCTGGCGTTCGAGTGGATTCTCCGAGTTCCCTTTCGCAGCCATCGTCTGCGCGGTGACGGTGCGGCCGTCCTTCAACCGAATCTCCATCACGCAGCGCCAGCCGCGCACGGGTGCGGGAATGCTCGGGTCCGCGATCGCTTCGACGCGCTCGCGCATTTTGCGAACCTTCGGGTCGTGCGCGCGCTTGTAGTCGTGTGACGCCTTGAACGTCATCGTGCCGTCGAGCGCCATGACTGCGAGCAGGTGCTGGAGCGAGATGTCGACCATGTCCCTGTTATCCACGACCCGTAGCTCCTGCTCGGGCACACGCGCAGTGATTTTCTCGATGTGATCTGGCTTGAGCTTGTGCTCGCAGATGAGCTCGTAGAGCACGTGCATCGGGCCCTGGATGGGACCGCCTACGGTCCAGCGCTTGATGCCCGCGCGCATGATCTCGTAACGCTGCCCGAGATCCTTCACCATCTCTTCGGGTTTCGCGTCGGTGATAAATATAGTGAAGAAGTTGGGCTCGCCCGAGAACACGTCTTCGACGCCCGTATAGCCGTGCGCCGCCATCAGCGCCGCCGACAGGCCGTCGTGCGCCGGCATGCCGCCCATCGCCCACGCCTTCTCGATGTGTTCGGTGTCCCTGAACATCGTCGCGATACCGCCAACGTGCTCGGCGGCATAAGAGAGCGCGTAGCGCACCTTACGGGCGTCCAGTCTCAGCAATGCGGAAGCAGCCGCCGTAGCTCCGAAAAGCTGGCCGAGCGCACCGGCATGGCGGCCCGTCCGCGCGTACCGCGTCGCATCCAGCGAGAGCAGGCTGCGCGCGCAGAAGTCGTAGCCGAGCACCATCGCGCGCAGCAAACGTTCGCCGGCGAGCTGATGCGACTCCGACAACGCGAGCACGGTGGGCACCACACTCGTGCCCGGATGCGAGCGAGTGGGCGGATGGGTGTCATCGGATTCGTCGGCATGGCCGAACGTGCCGTTCGTCAGCGCGGCATTGAGCGTCGTGGTCACGATGCGCGTGCCGATCACGCCCGCTTCGCGCGTGCCGCCGAGCGGCTTCGCGTAGGCGATCGCGCGCTTGCCCGGAAGCTGCCGGGAGCCGGAGAGCATCGACGCGAACGTGTCCACGAGATGTATCTTCGCGCGCTCTTCGACGGCGGGTGGAAGCCTGCGCTTGAGTGCCCCGGCGATGTACTCACTCACTTCGCGCATCAACGGCGATATCGACGGCGCGGCGCGTTTCATGGCTCACCTTTTCTGTCGTTCTCGGCCCGTCTCAGTCTAGCAGACGCGACATGCGCGCCGAACGAATACAATGCCCTCGCAACGTGTTGAGACGTCAGTTCGGGAGGGGCGCCATGGGCAAGACGCGTTGGACCGCAGTTCTGCACGTTTTGGGAGTCCTGTCGGCTTCATTCGCTTTCCAAGGCGATGGGGCAGCACAGCAGCAGGGCGGTGACGCAGCCATTCGTGCCGGCGCAACCGATATCGCCGGCGTGGTGACAAGCCCCAAAGGGGCCGAGGCCGGCGTGTGGGTAATCGCAGAAACGACAGAGCTGCCCACGAAGTTCGCGAAGATCGTCGTCACCGATGAGCGCGGCCGCTACCTCATACCGGATCTGCCGAAAGCGGGTTATCAGGTCTGGGTCCGTGGCTACGGGCTCACCGATTCACCGAAAGTCTCCGGCGTGCCGGGCACGACGCTCGATCTCAAGGCGACTGTCGCGCCGACGCCGGTCGCCGCGGCGCAGTACTACCCGGCGGCCTATTGGTATTCGATGCTGAAGATTCCGGATACGACGGAGTTTGCCAAGGGGCTCGGCAAGACAAAGAGCCAGCCGGAGTGGCTCAACATCGTGAAGACCAATGGCTGCGTGACCTGCCACCAGCTCGGCAACAAAGCAACACGCACGCTGCCCGATGCCTACGCGAAGATCACACCGTCGCACGAAGCGTGGTCGCGCCGCATCCTGTCCGGACAAGCCATGATGAACATGGCCACCAACATCGGCAGGCTCGATCCTCAGTACGCGCTGCGCCTCTTCGCGGATTGGACGGATCGCGTGGCCGCAGGCGAACTGCCGCGTCAGCAGCCGCCCCGGCCGCAGGGCGTCGAGCGCAACGTCGTGCTCTCCATCTGGGACTGGAGCAGCCCGACCGCTTATCTGCATGACGAAATCTCGACCGACAAGCGCAAGCCGACGGTGAACGCCAACGGACCGATCTACGGCGCGACCGAAGAGAGCACCGATCGCATTCCGGTACTCGATCCGACCCGTTATTCCGCAACCGAAGTCCTGCATCCGGTGCGCGATCCGGCAACGCCCTCGTCGCGCACGCATCAGATGGCGGCCTCGGCGTACTGGGGCGAGGACGCGATCTGGGACAGCCAGACGAGCACGCACAATCCGATGTTCGACGAACAGGCGCGGGTGTGGTTTACGGCACGCGTTCGGCCGCCACAAAATCCGGCGTTCTGCCGTAAAGGCTCGAATCATCCGTCAGCGAAGGTCTTCCCGCTCGAGCGTTCGAACCGCCAACTGTCCATGTACGACCCGAAGAGCGGCAAGTTCACGCTGATCAGCACGTGCTTCCAGACGCATCACCTGGTTTTCGCAGAGGACGCCAACAACACACTCTGGACGAGCGGCGACGCGGCCAATCAGGTCGTGGGCTGGTTCAATCGCAAGGTCTTCGAAGAGACCGGCGACGAAGCACGGGCGCAAGGCTGGACGCCATTCATCGTCGACACGAACGGCAACGGCAAGCGCGACGCGTGGGTCGAGCCCGGCGCGCCGGATGATCCCGCGAAAGACCGACGCATCGTCGCAGGCTTTTACGGTGTGGCCGTGAACCCGGTCGACGGCACGATCTGGGGTTCCGCGCTCGGTTTTCCGGGTCTTATCCTGCGCGTCAATCCCGGACCCGATCCGAGCGAAACTGCGCTCACCGAAGTCTTCGAGCTGCCGCTCGAGCAGAACGGCTACGGCGTCCGCGGCATGGACATCGATCGCAGCGGGGTCGTCTGGGCGTCGCTCGCGAGCGGCCACCTCGCGAGCTTCGATCGACGTAAATGCAAAGGACCGCTCAACGGGCCGAAGGCGACGGGCAAGCACTGCCCGGAAGGCTGGACGCTGTATCCATTGCCCGGCCCGCAGTTCGAAACGGTCAAAGCCTCCGGCAGCGTCGAGGCGAGCTACTTCACGTGGGTCGACCAGTTCGACACGTCCGGTCTCGGCAGAAACGTGCCGATCGCCACCGGCAATCTGAACGACGCGCTGTTCGCACTGGTCGACGGCAAGTTCGTTACGCTGCGAGTGCCCTATCCGCTCGGCTTCTATGCGAAATGGGCAGACGGGCGCATCGACGATCCGAGCGCCGGATGGAAAGGCAAGGGTCTGTGGGCAACGACGGGTACGCGCACGCCGTTTCACCTCGAAGGCGGCAAAGGCACGCGCCCGAAGGTGATCAAGTTCCAGCTGCGACCCGATCCGCTCGCGCATTGAGCAATCCATCGCGGGTGACGCTGAGCGCCACCCGGGGCGTCGGTTTCATCGTGCTCGCCCTTGTGCTTTCATTGGCGTACGCAGACGATCGCGTCGAGCAGCGCAGCGGCTTTATCGAATGCGGGAGCGCTCAGGTGCGGGCGCTCGCCGAATGCATCGAGCATTCGACGTGGTGTCTGAGCGAAACATTGTCGTTCGCACGCCGCGCCGGCCGCATCATCGTTCCGCTTCATGCGCGCTACTCCGATCATAGGGTGTCCGCCAGAAAACTGAAGGCCGCGGATTACGTGGCGCAGTCGTGGGCCTGCGTACCCGGAAGAAACGGCGGGCATTATCTGGTGGTCGTCATGACGCGCGCCGACGGCCCGTGCAAGGATTGCGAGTACTCGCGTCTCTACGATCTCAATGGACGTCTCATCGCGACCGACTTCGCATTCGACGCAGCAGGCCGCTCGCGACCCGATGAGGATGGCCGCGAAATGATGCGTCAGGTTCTCGGCGGGCCGGGACAGCACCGCTTCGACACCGTTTATCGCTGACGCCCCGCGTCCGCCCGAGCGCCCGCACGCTGAGCCCGCAGCAGAGGCAGGCATGCCGCTCCGATGTGTGCACCGAGATGTTGGAAAAGGGACGCGATCGTTTACACTTGCCGGGTCCGGCGGACCTCGGAGCCGGCCCCATCCGGGCTTGTTCCGCCGTTCCGAAGTTTTCGCCGACGCGCCGCCCGGCGCAACCACCCAAAGTGAGGAAACAGAATGCCCGCAGAAACATTGAGCCCTGCTCAACAGGCGCAGAGGACGCTCTCGTACAACATGAAGCTCATCTCGCAGCACGAACTCGACGGGTTCGGCGGTATCGGCGAGGGTATGGGCATGCAGATGAAGAACGGACGCCGCATCATGTGGCTGGGCCACGAAGGCGCGCCGAAGAACTTCACCGGGCTCGACGTCACGGACCCCAAGAACCCGAAGATGGTGGTGCAGACCGAGCTTCCGCACAGCAAGATGCGGTCGAATTCGATCGAGGTCTACGAAGACCTGCTGCTCGTCTCGCACCAGATCCGCGGCGACTTCGGCATGAAGCCGGCGGGCATGACGCTGTGGGACATCAGTACGCCGGAGAAGCCGCGCGAGATCTCGCACTTCGATACGTCGGGCCCGCATTCGCTCGGCGTGCACTGCGTGTGGTGTGTTGACGGCAACTACGTGCACATGTCGACGGGCTCGGCGGACTTCGAGCCGAACAACCCGAAGGACTACCAGTTTTACATGATCGTGGACATCCGCAATCCGTCGAAGCCGGTCGAGAAAGGCCGCTGGTGGTATCCCGGCCAGAAGAAGGGCGAGACGCCGCTCAAACGCCATCCGAAGTTCGACAGCGGTTACCGTCCGCACAACATAAGCTGGTATCCCGAGCGGCCCGACCGCGCCTATGTGGCCTACCTCGACGGGGGCGTGGTGATCCTCGACGTCTCCGACATGGCCAATCCGAAGCACATCTCGACCTACAACTATTCGCCGCCGATGAACGGCTTCACGCACACCGCGATGCCGCTCTTCTCGCGCGAGCTGCTGCTCGTCACCGACGAGTGCACGAACGACGACGGCAAGGACTGGCCGAAGCTTTCATGGATCATGAACATGGCCGATGAAAAGAACATCGTGCCGCTCTCCACGCTGCCGCTGCCCCCGGTCGAGGCCTTCGCCAAGCGCGGCGGTCGTTTCGGTTCGCACAACGTGCACGAGAACTATCCGAACAAGCTCTCGTGGCGCTCCGACGACATCATCCTCGCCACGTTCTTCAATGGCGGTGTGCGCGTCTACGACATCCGCAATCAGTATCAGCCGCAGGAAATTGCGTACTTCGTTCCGGGCGCCCCCAAGCTCTCGCCCAAGGGCTCGGTGCAGATCAACGACGTGTATGTGGACGACCGCAAGCTCGTCTACGTCGGCGACCGCTTCACGGGCGGCCTGTACATCCTCGAGATGAACATTTAAGGGGGCCGCGCTCGCCTTCAGCTCGGGCCTCGCCGCCCTACGGAACAGAGGAAAACCCATGGTTTTCCTCCGTAACCTCCTTTCCTTTCATCGCGGGACCCGAGCGCGCCTGAATACCAATGAAAGGTGTCTTGCACATTGCGATTGGGATTGCGCTCGCCGGCGCGAGCGCGGTCGCCGGCGCGCAGACGAAGGATGCGGCGTATCCGTCCAAACCGATCCGCTGCATCATTCCGTTTCCACCCGGCGGCACTGCAGACATCCAGGCCCGCATGTTGTTCGAACGGCTGGTGCCCCGCATCGGACAGCAGGTCATCATCGACAATCGCGGCGGCGCGAACGGCAGCATCGGCATGGAGCTCACGGCGCGCGCACCGGCAGACGGCTATACGATCGTTCTCGCGACAGTCGGCACGTGGGTCATCAATCCCTACCTGTACAAGCTCTCCTACGACGTGCTCGATTTCGCACCGATCGTACACGTCGGGACGACACCCGGCGTTCTCATCGTGCATCCTTCGCTTCCGGCCAGATCGGTCAAGGAGCTGATCGCGCTTGCACGTCAGAGACCCGGCGAGCTCACTTACGGCTCCGCAGGCATCGGCGGCTTCGGCCACATGTCGGCCGAGCTGTTTTCGGTAATGGCGAAGGTGAAGATGTCGCACGTCCCTTACAAGGGGACGGGCCCGTCCACAGCGGACCTGCTCGGCGGGCACATTCAGATCCTTTTCAACAGCGCCGTGCCGAGCATGCCTCACATCAGGAGCGGCAAGGTACGCGCGCTCGCCAGTACCGGCGCAAAGCGCATGGCGCTGCTGCCGGAGTTGCCGACGATCGCTGAAGCGGGCGTGCCCGGCTACGAGAACTCCACCTGGACCGGCATCGGTGCACCGCCGAAAACCCCGCGCGCCATCACCGAGCGTCTCAACAGGGAGCTGAACGCGGTGCTGCAGCTACCCGAAGTGCAGCAGACCGCGCAGAACGAAGGAACCGTGCTGACGGGCGGAACACCCGAGCAGTTCCATGCAACGCTTGAATCAGAGCTCGGGAAGTTCGAAAAGCTCGTCAAAGCCGCAGGTATCAAGCCAGAGTGACTCGTGGCGCGACTCGTGACCGGTGACGCGCGGCTTCAGGTTCCGGGCTCTCGCGGGTCTGTTCAGTTTCGGTGGCCTTCGGCAGCGAATCGAGCACAGACCGCACGTTCCGTTTTGTCGTACTGATCCCGATCCTTACTGCTCCAGCTTGAACCCGCTTTCCTTGATGACCTTCGCCCACCGCGCCCGCTCATCGGCGAGCCACCTGGCAAGTTCCTTCGGGCTGTCGCCGACCGGCGTGGTGCCCTGTGAATCGAGGAAGCTGATCACGTCCGGCAGCTTCAAGATGCGCACCACCTCGGCATTCACCTTCTGAACGATCTCCGGCGGCGTGCGGCCCGGAGCGAGGATGCCCTGCCACGAGCCGGTCACGAAACCGGGGAACGTTTCTGCAACCGTGGGAACCTTCGGATGCGTCTGCAAGCGTTTCTCGCTCGAAATGGCAATCAGCTTGAGGCGCCCTGCATTCACGTGCGGCAGTGACTGCAGCATGCCGAGAAACATCACGTCGCCTTCGCCGGCCATCATCGCGGCAACGGAGCTCGCGCCGCCTTTGGTGGGCACATACACCCAGTCGATACCCGCGCGCTGGGCGAACGAAACGCCTGCCAGATGCGGTGCGCCACCGAGCCCGGTTGGATAGTTCAGCTTACCCGGACGCGCCTTCGCATACGCGATCAGCTCCTGTGTCGTCGCGACCGGCAGCTTCGTCGTCGTCATGAGCATGTGCGGAGAGTACGAGACGGTCGTCACCGGCGCGAAATCCTTGAGCAGCTCATAGCCGGGCTTCGCATACAGGATCGAGTTGAGCACGGCGTTGCCGACGTCGGTCAGGACCATCGTGTAGCCGTCCGGCGTTGCGCGAGCGGTCAGCTCCAGGCCGATGTTGCCGTTCGCACCCGTGCGGTTGTCCACGATGATCTGCTGCTTCCACGCCTCGGTGACCTTCTGGCCGATCAGCCGGGCGAGGATGTCCGACGTGCCCCCGGGCGGATAGGGAATGATCATGCGGATCGGCCGTGCCGGATAGCTCTGCTGCGCAAAACCGGTCGCCGCTGTCGCACCTGCGATGGCCAATGCGCCTGCAACCACGAACATCCCTCGTTTCATCACGATCCTCCCTCATCCACGAAACCGAAAAGGCGCGCGGGATTCTCGACGAGAATCGCGTGTCGGGTCGTCTCATCGGGCGCCCAGCGCGCCACGAGATTGAAGAGCTCGACCGAGCCGACCTTGTCCGCAAACGAAAGGTGCGGATAGTCGCTGCCCCAGATGAGCCGATCGGGCGCCGTCTCTATGAGAGCCTTCGCAATCGCGTCAGCGTCCGCGAAACCCGGTGTGGTCGACATCCGATACGTGCCCGTGAGCTTTACCCAGCAACGCTTGTCGCCGTGCCGCAGGAAATCGAGAAACGCCTGGAAGCCGGGCTGGTTCACACCCGCCTCCGCAAGAAACATCCCCATGTGTGCGACGGTGAAAGGCACACGCAGCTTTTTCATTTCCGGCAACAACTCGTGCGTAAGCCAGCCGGGCGTCAGGAAATCGAGCATCCAGTCCATCTCCGCGCAACGCGCGTTGAGACGCTCGATCCGCTTCAGCATGGTCTGCGAGAAACCCGGCTCGAACGGCTTGATCGGGTTGACGTTCACCCGCACGCCGCACACTCCGGCCGCATTCAGCCGCGCGAGCTCGGCGTCCGGCGCGTTCTCGTCGAGATCGACGATGCCGCGACAGGCGTTGGTTCCGACTTCACGCATCGCATCGAGCATGCAGGTGTTCTCGCGGCCGTAGGCGCTCGGCTGCACAAAGACGAAGCGTTCGAAACCGAGCCCGCGCGAAAGCGCAAGATAGTCATCGAGCGGCGCAAGGGGCGGTGGATATCGCAGATCCGAGCCGTATGAATACTTCTCGGCGGGCCCGAACACATGGAAGTGGCTGTCGCACGAAAGCGGCGGCGCTCTGAAAACCGGCGTTGCTTCTTCCCGCTGTGACACGTGTCATCCTCTAATCGATGCGTATGTTCGCTTCCCGCGCGAGCTTCGCTTTCTTGTCGAACTCCGTCTTCAACAAAGCGGCGAACGCTTCCGGATTCGCGCTCGCTTTCAGTTCCACGCCCCGCTCGCTGAAACGTTCGCGCAGCTTCGATGTCCCCACCGCTTTCGCGATCTCCTGCTGGACGCGCACGCGGAACTCACGCGGGGTGCCCGCAGGCGCCACCAGTCCGTTGAACGTGATGTCCTCGAAACCGCGCACCCCGGCTTCATCCATCGTGAGCATGTCGGGAAAGAGCGGCGAGCGCTTGAGGCTCGTTACCGCGAGCCCCCTCAACTTCCCTGCTTTGATGTACGGCTCCGACGTGCTGATCTGATCGAACATGAGCATGACCTGCCCGCCGATCACGTCCACGATCGCCTGCCCGTTTCCCTTGTACGGCACGTGCAGCATCCGGATACCGACCTGACGGCTGAAGAGCTCGGTTGCCATATGCCCCGTGCCGCCCGGCCCTGACGTCGCATACGTCAACTCTTCAGGCCGCGCCTTCGCGAGCGCGATCAGCTCCTTCACCGTGTAGACCGGCAGCGTGCGGTTCACGACCAGCACCTGCGGCACCTCACACGTCAGCGTGACCGCAGCAAAGTCCTTGAATGGATCGTAGCCCGGATTGCTGACGATCGAGGGCACCATCGCGAACGTGTTCGCGACCGCAAGCAGCGTGTAGCCGTCCGGCGGCGTTTTCGCGACATACTGGGTGCCCACGAGACTGCTCGCCCCCGGACGATTGTCGATGATGATCTGCTGACCGATATTTTCGGAGACTGTTTGCGCGAGGGCTCGCACCACGATGTCCACGTTTCCGCCCGGCGCCAGCGGCACCACGATGCGTATCGTCTTGCTGGGATAAGGCGCCTGGGCGCACGCCACAGACACGCACAGCAACGAAGCGGCTGCCAGGACCGCCGGGGCAATTCGCATAGTTCTCCTCCGTGGCGCGTACTATACGTCGGGAACGCGCCTCACGACGAATCGGCGTCCGGCGGCGCGCTGTTCTGATGCACGGCGCGCGCCAGAACCGTTGCACGGACTTCGGCCACGGCAGGAGGTGCGTACGGAACACAGTGGCGCGCCCGCTTTTATGAGCGACGATCTGGCGCAGGAGACGCTCAGGGACCGCGGACCCGTGCCGGTGGTTACCGTGCCGCTGCGTTTCTTTCGAGACCAGCCAACTGGTCGCAGATCCGCGCGCGCTGCTCCAGCAGATCGTTGAAATAAACGTCGCACGCCGGGATCGGCATCGGATAACTGACGATCTCGCCCTGAATGCGAAGGCGCTCGCGTTCCAGCGCAGCGCGCCGCTCGGAATGCGACTGTCCTGTCATCGCGCGCCGCTCCTACTTCTTCAGTTCCTGTAGTCCTCGCAGTGCCATGTGATACCCGTACACGCCGAAGCCCGCGAGGGTGCCGCGGCAGGCCTTGGCGATATCGGACACGACGCCGCGCCGGGCAGGATTCGACACGTGCAGCTCGATAGTCGGAAAGCTCACCTGCGCGATCGCTGCCACCAGCGCGGGATGCCCGGTCGTGTACCCCGCAGGGTTGATGATGGCGCCGTCGACACCGCCCTCATGCGCGTCGTAGAACTTGTTGATGACCTCACCCTCGATATTCGAGTGAAAAATCTCGACGTCGATTCCGAGCTCGCCGGCATACGAGCGGATGCGCTCGTCGTACTGCGGCAGGGTCATCGGCCCGAAGACATCCGTTTGCACTTTGCCGCGCATGTTCATGCCACAGCCGTGGATCACGAGTACTTTCATAAGCGTCCCCGAGTCAGTCCTTGATACCCAGCAACCGGGCCGCCGTCGCGCCCAGTATGGCGATCCGCTCGTCGTCGCTCAGACCCGGCGTCGCCATCAGGTGATCCACGGGTTTGTCTTCCCACGGATACGGGTAGTCGGTCCCCAGCATGATCTGGCTCGCGCCGACGTTCGCGACGAGGTGCCGCAGCGCTTCCGGCGTGAAGATCAACGCATCGTAGTAGAGCTGCTTGAGGTACTCCGTCGGTTTTTTCCTGAGCTTCGTCGTGATCCGCTTCGGGAACGTCTTCATCACCGCGTCCGAGCGGTCCATGTACGACGCGAGGTAGCCGCCGCCGTGCGCCGAGCAGATCTTCAGGCCCGGAAACATGTCGAGCGTACCTTCGAAGATCAGATGCGAGAGCGCGATCGTCGTCTCGAGTGGATTGCCGATGATGTTGTCGAGTCCGCCGCTGCCATGCAGGCGTTTGCCCAGCTCAGGCGTTCCCTGCGGATGCAGGAAGATGAGAATGCCGAGCTCCTCGGCTTTCCGCCAGAACGGGTGGAACTTCGGAGCGGAGAATTCGTCGCCCGCGCAGCTCGCGCCAACAGCCGCACCGCGTAAGCCGAGCTTCTTCACGGCATATTCGAGCTGTTGTACGGCCAGCTCGGGAAACTGCAAGGCGACCGATGCGAACGCCACGAAACGGTCCGGGTGTTGTCCGCAGAGCTCGGCAAGCTTTTCGTTGTTGATGCGGACGACCTCGCCCGCCTGATCGCGACTCGCCTTGTACCAGAACGGGTTGATGCTGAGCGCCTCGACGTCGATGCCCTGCTCGTCCATCGCACGCGTACGCTCCGCGGGCACGAGCACGATACCTTGCTGATGATGCTCGGCAGCGTTGATGCCGAGTACCTGCATCGCTTCCGGTATGACGCAGTGTGCGTGCACGTCGATCGTCTTCACGCGGCGGCCTTTGACGACGACTTCGCGTGAACGCGGCGCGGGTTGTGTCGACCCCGAGGATCCTCCGGCTGCCGCCATGGCGTGCTCCGCCGGGTGCAACGGACCGCCGAGTTCACAGCCTGTGAATATGACCCCGGCTGGAGTCGGCGCAATTCCGCGTCCGGTCTGAATGGTCGGGTTCATCTCATCCTCGCGAGAAACGGCTTCACTTTCGCGATGAATTCGCGCGGATTGTCGAGCGTCACGTGGTGATCGCTCGCCGAGACTTCGACGAGCTCGGCTTGCGGACAGCGACTCTTTACGTCCTCGAACACGGCCGGACTGATGCGTTCGCTCTGCGCTCCCTTGACGAGCAGCAGCGGAATCTTGATGCGATCCCAGTTCGGACGCAGGTCGTTCACTTCGCGTGTTCCGTAGACATTGCGGTCGAACTTGTGACTCCATGATCCGTCGGCCTGCTGCCGGCCGCTCAGCACGGCGATATGCCGCAGCACATCCGGCGCCGCATTCGACGAGCCGGGCCGCAGCCGGAACTTCGCCATCATCTCTTCCTGCGTGTCGTACTTTCGCCCTGTACGTGTGCCGACATCGCGCATGGCGGCGATCCGCTCCGGCGAAAGGTTCACCGTCGTATCGACGATGATCAGCGTCTTCACTCTTCCAGGGTGGTTCGCGGCGTACACCAACGATACCGCGCCGCCCATCGAATGGCCGACCAGCACGAAGTCGCGCAGGTCCAGATGACGCACCAGCGCATCGATATTCGCAGCGAAGTCCACGTACGTATACGCGGGCGGGTCGACCCAGTCGCTGTCGCCGTGGCCCTGAAGGTCGATCGCGCGCACGTGATAGTCGGACGTGAAGCCGGGCGCGATGTAATCGTACCAATGCGCGTGGGCGCCACCGCCATGCACGCACAGCATCGGCGGCAAGCCTTCGGTTCCGTAATCCAGATAGTGAAGCTTGACACCCGCCGCGTCGAAGTAGCGCTGCGTGTAGGGAGCGGGTAAGAGCTTGTCCTGAGTGTTGCCGGGGATTGGGGTATTCAAGTCTGTCGTCATGGCTGAAGTATAAGGGAACGTCGGAACAACTCCCACGCGCAGCCCGGGGCTCGTTCGCAGGTCCGCGTGCTCGCCCACATGCGCTGCGTCCGCGTCGCGTCACCTCACGCCACGTTTACACCGGCCTCTTTTGCTTTCCCGACGAGATAGTCGCGCGCATCGAGCCGATCGGAGAGTGAGCCGAACGCGTTCGTGTAATGACCTTTGAAGCCCTTGCCTTCCACGCGCCGGAACATATCGGCGAAATCGAGATTACCCGCGCCGGGCACGAGGTGGACCTCGTATCCGTTGCGATGGCAGTCCGCAAGCCGCACTTCGCCCACGTGCTCGAAATTCAGGGCATCAGCGAAACCGGCAACGCCTTCCGGCACGAGGTGCGCATGGTTGACGGTGAACGACAGCCTGAAGGCGGGTGACGAAAGAAGGCTCCAGTAGTATTGCCACTCCTCCAGCGTGTGCGCGAGGTAATGCACCTCCGCGTCGGCCGGCTCCTTGTTCAGGTTCTCCAGCAGCAGGCGCGCTTTCTTCTGCTCGGCGTAATCGGCGATGCGCTTCAGCCGTTCGAGCCCGGCTTTCATGCGCCGCTCCTTGTCCTTGGTGAAATGGAATCCCGCATGCACGACGATCCATTCGGCGCCGAGCTGGCCGTAGACGTCGACGTAGGCTTTGAGGTACTCGTCCACACCGCCGCTCGCGTGGGGCGCATACTCCGCCACGTTCACCGCCGACGCCGTATGAAGCCCGATGTGGATGCCGTGCTTCTCACGCGCGGCACGCACTGCCGCCAGCCGCCGGGAATCGAAGCTCGTGATCGCGTTCGCATCCGTGTCGAGCTGGATATCGAGAAACTTGACGTTGTTTTTGGCTGCCCATTCAATGCCGTCTTCGATACGGACATCGCGGCTCAGGTCGATGCCGATCCGATCGCGCAGACTCATCAGTGCCCTCCCTCGGTAACTCCGAATGGCTCCCGAGCCATACGGGAGACTTGTTGAAAGTTCGCTTAATACTATACTGGCCGCGGAGGGTCGATGATGCTCACGAGAATCGCGTTCGCGCTGGCGCTGCTGCTTGCGGTCATGCCGCTGTCGGCGGCGTACCCGGACCGTCCGATACGCCTGGTGGTACCGGTTGCACCCGGCGGCGCAGTGGATGTCGTCGGGCGCATCCTCGCGCAGAAATTCTCGACGCTGCTCGGGCAGAACATGGTCGTGGACAATCGCGCCGGCGCCAATTACATCATCGGTACCGAGATCGTCGCGCACTCGATACCGGACGGCTATACGCTGCTGGTCACCGCCGGTGCCCACACCATCAACCCGTCGGTCTACCGCAAGTTGCCCTACGACACGCTGCGCGATTTCGCCCCGATCGCGCATTTCGCCGATTCCACTGGACTGGTGATCGTCGTTCATCCCTCCTTCCCCGCGAAATCCCTGAAGGAGCTGATCAGTATCGCGCAGGCGAAGCCGGGCACCATCGATTACTGCTCGGCAGGTTTCGGCAATCTCACCCACGTGGCGGGTGAGCTGTTTCAGGTCATGACGGGCACAAAGCTGAATCACATCCCGTACAAGAGTGCCGGCCCGGCGATCAACGACCTCGTCGCGGGACACATCCCGCTCATGTTCGGTCCGAGTCCGGTGATGGTGCCGATGGTTCAGGCCGGCCGGTTGCGGCCGCTCGCGTTCACGGCACTCAAGCGCTCGCCGCAGTTGCCGGACGTGCCGACCGTGGACGAGTTGGGCATCAAGGGCTACGAAGCATCCGGCTGGTACGGCCTGCATGGCCCGCGCGGCCTTCCGAGGCCGATCGTAGACAAGCTCAATGCGACAGCCCGTCAGATGGTGCAAAGCCCTGACGTCCTGGAACGCTTCGCGAGTTTGAATCTCGAGCCCGTCAGCGGCACGCCCGAAGAGTTCGCGAAGTTCGTGCGCGAGGACCTGCGGAAGTACGCCGAGATCGCCCGCAAGGCTCACATCGAGCCGCAGTAAAGCGGTGATGCGGTCTTCTCGCAGAGGTGTTGCACGCTGGTGGGCGATTCTCGCTACGGCACTGCTGCTCACGCTGATGTCGGTCGCGTGCGTCCAGGTGAAGCGCGCCGGCCAGGAACCCGCAGAGCCTCGTTCCTATGCGGAAGTCACCGCGCTGATCGACACACTGAGAGTCTTCGAAGCGCGCATCGGATTCCGGGAAACGAAGAATTTCCGCCGACTGACGGAGGAGCGCCCATCGTTTCCCTTCTGCGGCAACGCGCCGCGTCTGTACCTGCCGTATTCGTACGAGGACCCGGCAATCAAGTGGTACGACGTCTCGAGCGAAGAGCAATGCCGCTCGATCGAAGAGGGCGCCGACGTCTACTTCGGTCACTCCGAAGCATTGGGCGAAATCGACTCGCCGGTCACGCCGGCGATGCTCGCCGCGCCGCTGCCGCGTCTGATCTACGTCGTGCTGCACGAAGACTGTCATGATCAGTTCGACCTGCCGTACGGCATCGAGGAAGCCCTCTGCAACGTGATCGTCTATCACGCGCTGCCGACCTTTGCGGTGGAGCAGTATGGGCGGCTGCGCGCGGAGTATTACGCGACGGACCGCTATGCGTCCGCCGCATCTGCGGACGCACGGACGACGATTCGTTTCTACGACGAGGTGGCGGCGCTTTACGCTCGCCACGCGAAGCTCGCTACACCCTCCGAGCAGATCGTTCTGAACAAGAGAAACCGGATCTTCAGGCGCGCCGGACGCGCACTGGGCTGGGGCGACGACGGCGTTAACAACGTCATGCTCGCCAATGCCATGACCTACAGCCGGCATTATCCCTTCATCGAGGACGTGTTCGCCTCACTTGCTCATGATGTCGGCCGCACTGTCGCGTTCTTCAGGGACGTCGAGCAGGCGCGACCCACGCCGGACGAGGTCATGAGGCGGCACGCGCTCAGCTCGAAAGAAGGCGTCGATTACCTGCGGGCCTATGAGAGCTCGGTGGTCGAAACCGCGCGCAAGCTGCTCGCACAGAGAGGGCAAGCGTTCGAGGCACCCTAGGGCTTCGACCCGGGACCCTGATTGCGTTCGAGAAAACTTCTGACCGCGGCCACGAAACCCGCAGGATTGTCGAGCGTCACGTGATGGTCGCTCGCCGGCACTTCCACCATTTCGACCTGCGGCGCACGCACCCGGATCGATTCGAGGATCGACGGAGTGATGCGAGTGCTGTGCGCGCCTTTCACCAGCAGGGCGGGAACGCGCACGCGCTCCCATAGAGGGATGCCGTCCAGACGCTCGAACAGCGAGTAAAGCCCGCGGTCGAATTTGTGGCGCCAGTCCTCGTCCGCGATCTTCCGGCCGCTGTGTTGGGCGATGTGCCGGATGACCTCAGGAGCGGCGGCATGCGCGCCGGCAGGCAGCAGACGATACCGCCTGACGAGCTCTTCGCGACTGGCATACCGGCTCGCGCGGTTTCCCATATCGCGCAGGCGCGCAACGGACGCTTCGCTCATATACATGGTCGTATCGACAATCACGAGCGCACTGAGTCGGCCCGGGTGAGCGGCCGCGTAAACGAGCGAAACCATACCCCCCATCGAGTGACCGACGAGCACGAAATTGCGCAGGTTGAGCTTCTCGGCAATGACTGCGACATCCGAAGCGTAGTCGGCGAATGAATAGGTCGGCGGATCGGCCCAGTCGCTGTCGCCATGACCGCGCAGATCCAGCGAGCGCACGTGGAAGTCAGGCGTGAATCCCGATGCAACGAAGTCGAACCAGTGCGCGTGCGCCGCACCGCCGTGGAGACACAGCATCGGCTGCCGTCCGTCGACGCCATAGTCGAGACAGTGCAGGCGCAACTTACCCGTGTCGATGAACGTGCTCGCGGATGGTGCCGGCTGCGCCACGGGCGCTTCGTCAGGGCGGTCGTCGGACTTCTGCGGCATTGCAAGGCTCGGCTTGAGCGAACGCACGAAAGCGACGATATTACGGCTTCGCCGCGCATTGCGCCAAAACGATCGCGCCGGCCTCCGTCAACCGCAGCAGACTCCACGCAAACGCCACGCGCAAACGCCATGCTCATCGTCGATTCGCAGGTTCATATCTGGGAAAGCGGAACGCCCGTTCACATCCACCGCCAGGTTTCGCACTACACGAAAGACGAACTGTTACGGGACATGAACGAAGCGGGCGTGGACCGTGTCGTTCTGCATCCGCCGAGCTGGGATCCGCGCGCCAACGAAGTCGCGATCGAAGCGGCGCGTGAGCATCCGGACCGCCTGTGCGTGCTCGGTTTCTTCGACGTGAGCAAGCCGGAGAATCGAGCGCTGATCGACACCTGGAAGAATCAGCCCGGCATGCTCGGCCTGCGCTTCGCATTTCTCCAGCCCGGTCAGGAAAACTGGCTGGTCGATGGCACGATCGACTGGTTGTGGCCGGCTGCGGAGCGCGCGGGACTGCCCGTGGCGCTTCTCGTGCCGAATCGCGTGAACGAAGTCGGCAGGATTGCAGAGAAACACCCTCGACTGAAGCTCCTTGTCGATCACATGGCGTGCCCGCGCGGAACGCAGGATGGTGCCGCTTTCGCTCACATCGACGATCTCGTCGCGCTCGCAAAGTATCCGAACGTCGCGATCAAGGCGACCGGTGCGCCGTCCTATTCGAGCGAGCCGTATCCGTATCGCAACATCCACAAATACCTGCGCCGGATATTCGATGCGTTCGGCCCGCACCGCATGTTCTGGGGCACGGACATTACGCGCATGCCGATTTCCTGGCGCCAGTGCATCACGCTCTTCACGGAGGAGCTGCCATGGTTGAAGGGCGATGATCTCGACCTCGTGATGGGCCGCGCGGTGTGCGATTGGATCAATTGGGACATGCCGCAGACAGCGCGGCGCTAATCTGACTCAGCAGACGCACGACACAAACCGTTCGTGCTGAGGAGCGCTAGCGTCTCGAAGCACGGACGACCGCGGCCGTTCCCCTTCGAGACGGCCCCTTGATGGCCTCCTCAGGGCGAACGGATCGTGGTGCGAACTCACGATACTAGCGACTGTCGCCACTCCTGAAGTGCTTGCTCAGTGCGATCCCCTGGCGCTGATAGGACGAGTTCACGCCGGCTGCGCCGTACAGCCGGTGCGGTTGTGCAGTCAACCGCTCGTATGTGAGGCGGCCGACGATCTGCCCGTGCTCAATCACGAACGGGACTTCGTACGAGCGCACTTCGAGCACGGCACGTGAACCGTCGCCGCCCGTCGCCGGATCTCCGAATCCCGGATCGAAAAATCCCGCGTAGTGCACGCGAAACTCGCCGACGAGCGTGTCATAGGCGATCATCTCCGCCGCGTGCGTCGGCGGCACTCGCACCGGATCGCGCGAGGCAAGGATGTAAAACTCCGTGGGATCGAGAACCAGGCCGCTGCGTTTGGGCGCGTAGACCGGTTCCCAGAACTCGGCCGGATCGTAAAAACCGATCCGATCGATGTCGATCAGCCCCGTATGGCTCTTCGCGCGATACCCGATCAAGCCGTCCGTCTGCTCACCACGCACATCGACGGCGACCGGCAGCCCGTTGCGAATATCCTCTTCGCTGATCGATGAGCCTACCAGCTGATACTCCTGCTGCAAGCGGCGCATCGACTCGTCCGTGGAAAGCGGACTGCCGCGGCGAATGCGGATCTGGGAAAGGCGCGAGCCCTTCCGCACCAGCACGCTGAACGTGCGCGGCGACACTTCCGCGTAGAGCGGCCCTTTGTATTGCTCGCGGACGCGGTCGAACTCGGTCCCGTAGTCGGTGATGAGCCGTGTGAAGATGTCGAGCCGTCCGGTCGAGCTCTTCGGATTGCCCATCGCCGACATGCGGTGCCGCAGGGACAGACTTTCCATCAGCGGCACGATGTAAACGCAGCCGCGCTCGAGCACTCCACCGTCGGTGATGTCCATCTTATGCATCGCGAGATCCGCAAGGCGCTGCTCGACGGTCGCGTGCCGGCCCGGCAGAAAGCTCGCACGCACGCGGTATGCGACGGCACCCAACCGCAGATCCAGGCTTGCAGGCTGGAACTGATTGTCCTGGATGGACTCGAGCGCGACGATCTCGCGCCCGGTTCTCACGAGCCGCTCGAGCTCATGCGAGGGCACGATCCCGGTCGAATAACTCGGCTCTGCTTCCGGCCCGACTTCCGCGAGCGGCGCCTGGCGCGGCCCCACCTCGTTCGCGAGCTCCGCCGGCACGCCCTGTGGCATCTCTTCGAAGATAGGTTTGGTGTCCTGCATGCCGGCGATTATAGGAGCAGGCAGGTGCGCACCGACCGTCACCTTTCGTTCTGCGCGCGACTCCCGCTCTGCTGCGCGGGACTCACACACCCGCAGCCGGTCAGTTGGGCGCGATCTTCGCAGCCTTGACGATACGACCGGTCACCTGCGCATCGGCCGCCAGAAAAGCGTCGAAGTCCCGCGGCTCCATCGGAAACGGCTGCGCGCCGAGCTGACGCCAGCGCTCGCGCAACTCGGGCGAGCCGAGAATCTTCACGATCTCGCTGTTGAGGCGCTTCACCACTGGATGCGGCGTCTTGCGCGGCGCGAGCAGGCCGACCCAGAACACGTATTCCGCCTCGGGTAGACCGGCTTGCGCCGCAGTCGGCACCTCAGGCAACTGTTCGAGCCGTTCCTTCGAGCTGACGAGCAACGGCTTCAACTTGCCATCCTTCAACAAGGCAACCACCGACGCGGCCGGCGTGTAGATCCAGTCGAGCCGCCCGGTCATCACGTCGACGAGCGCCTCCGGTGTGCCCTTGTACGGGACGTGATTCGCCGAGATGCCGGCGCCGAGCATCATTTTCTCCGACGAGAGATGCGTGCCGCTGCCCGTGCCACCCGAGCCAAAATTGAGCGCACCCGGACGCGCGATCGCTGCCGCGATCAGGTCCTTCACCGTGCTCCAGTTGCGCGAAACGGGTGTGACCAGAACACTCGGAAGCTCGGCAAGCGTGGTGATCCCGGCGAAATCCTGCACCGGGTCGAAAGGCAGGTTGCTGTAAAGCCACTTCATCCCCGACTGCGCCGACGAGGTCAGCAGCAGCGTATGGCCGTCAGGCTCGCTCCGCGCCGCCGCGGCAGCAGCCAAAGTACCGCCGGCGCCGCCGCGCTGCTCGATGACGACGGAGTGCCCGAGCTGGCGGGCGAGCGGATCGGCGACGGTCCGGCCGATGAGATCGCTCGTCGCGCCTGCGGTCGCGATGCCGATGAAGCGCAGGTTACGTGAAGGAAAACTCTGCGCGGAAAGCGATCCGCACGCGAGCACGGGCAAGACGAGCGTCGCGAACACGCTCACCAGCGCCGGTACGCTCATACGCCCAGTTCCGCGCGCACGAGCCTCGTTCCTGCTACCAGTGCATTCAGCTTCGCGCGCGCGACCTCGCGCGACAGCGCAGCACAGCCACAATCGGGCGCAGCCATCAGATGCTGAGGAGGCACGATCTCGAGCGCGTCGCGCAGACGTGCTGCCACCCGCTCCGGCTGCTCGATCTCCGCGCTCCCCACATTGACAACGCCGAGCTGAATCGTCTTGCCCGGCAGCATGCGAAGGAGCGACGCGGGAAGGCCCGGCTCCGCGAACTCGAGTGAATACTGGTTCACCCGTGTCGCGGCGAGCGCCGGCAGTATCTCGTCATACCCGTGAATCCAGGCCTTGCCACCGGCCTGGCGCGACGTGTAGCCGTAGCAGACGTGCACGCAGCTCGTTACGGCTGCGTCACCGAACGCACGGTCGATCGCTTCGGCGCCCCAGGCATGCAGCTTCTCGGGGAGCCGCGTCACTGCAGGCTCGTCGAGCTGCACGATGTCGCAGCCTGCGCCCGCAAGTGCGACTATCTCGTCGTGCAAGGCATCGGCGAATGCCAGGGCAAGCGTTCGCTCATCTCCGTAGTATTCGTCGAAAGTCCCGTCGACGAGCGTGCACGGACCTGGCAGCGTCATCTTGATCGGCTGCTTCGTGAGTGCGCGCACAAACCGATAATCCTCGAGAGTGCGATGGCTGCGCAGCGAAATCGGCCTCACCACGCGTGGCACGTCCTGCACGCTTCTGCCGCCGCGGCGCGCCTTCGCTCTCAGCGTCACGAAATCGATGCCGTCGAGTTGCGAAAGGAAATAGCTGTGATGGCTCGGGCGACGCTGCTCGCCATCGCAAACGATATCGATGCCGGCCTGTTCCTGTTCCGCCACCGCGAGACGCGTCGCGTCATCGTGCGCTTCGCTGAGCGCCGCACCTGCCAAACGCCAGCTCCCGGTGATGCTGTACCAATCCCCTGCGAGCCAGCCAGGCTTGGGCATGCTGCCGATGATCGTAGTGGGCAGGACCGTCACGTCCGCTCTTTCATGACAAACCTGCATTGATGAGTTTCAGCCGTGCAGGGCGCGCAGGCCGAGCTTACCGAGAGATTAGATCAGACCGGGTTGCCGGTCATCCCCGGGTATTTGCCTCGATGTCAGTACACCCGCCGCCGCGGTCGTGCGACCGAAGCGATGAGCGCGATAAACGCTGCCACGTTCAGAACGGCACTCGCTGCATGCGAGTATTCCCATTGCGTGCGCAGCGCCATCCAGTCGGCCGGCGCGACCGTCCAGTTGACGGTTTGCTGATTGGCCGGGAACGTGAATGTCCAGAACAGGATCTGCGTGCCGACGATACACAGGAACGCAATCAGCGCGAGTTTGAAGCGTTTCTGTCGTTTGCGCAGCATGAACGTCAGTACAAGCGTCGAGATCAATGCGGCGAACACGACCACGCCGAGCAGCGCCCAGCCGCGATAGATCTGTTGCACAACGAAGTACTCGTCTCGAGGGAGCCCGATCTTGTTGGGAAGCGACGCGAGATGGGCGAACGCCGGAGCCATGGCCAATCCGGTGAAAAGAAGACTGATGAAGCGTGCGCACGCGAGGGCCATCGATTACTCCTTGTTGCCTGTCGGTCGACACCATTCAGCGGGTCGGGGAACTGTCATCGATTTTGGGCAGCTCGCACGGGCCAAAGTTGCGAGACATTCAGACGAGACCGCGCTTTTCGGCGAGGCGCGCTCGTTGCGACGAGGAAACTCGGTTTTCAGCGAGCGGCGTGGCCTACCTGGGCCGGCGCCGCAGTCGCACCGCCATCAGCGGCGCAAAAAGCATGACCGCAAGAACCACGGGCCAGATGTTTCCGTCCCGGAACCTATACGCGTCGAGCAACTCGGCCCACTCGCGATGTTGGACGAGACGGCCGAACGTGAATTCAAATGCGAGCGTAAGTAGAACCCAGAAGAGGCCAATGTATAGCGCGTCTCTGCTCTCCATTGGGCCGACGCGCGGCATCAGCATCAGCGCCACCACGACGATACAGGCCGACAGCAGAGCGCCGCTGATCACGAATGAAACCGGCTTTCCAAGATGCGGGAGCAGCACCGCTTCGCGCAACGCGCCGTTCAGAACGGCAAAGATCAGCATGACGAGCCAGATCAGGCTTGCTTTGAAGACTCGCATCGACGAACCTCTGCATAAATCGTGTCCACGCGCGCGCTCGCGAGCGGACGCGCCGTTGAGCCGGTACATTGACCGCGATCAAGAATAGCGTGACAAATATGGCTCTAATCACCAGCTGCCGACGGCGACCTGCCGACAGCTCTCTCTCCACTCCGGGACGCAACAGGGCACGCTATGAGCCTCATCCTGAAAGATCTGACACCGGTTTATAACGCCACGATCGCAAAGGGCACGAGCCCCGCGCGCTGGCAGCGGCCGGTCTACGTGGACCTGCTTCCACCGTGCAACAACGCCTGCCCGGCAGGGCTGAACATTCAGGCGTGGCTCGAGCTCGCGCAGGCGGGGCGCTACCACGAGGCCTGGCTCAAGTACATGGAAGAGAATCCGCTGCCGAGCACGCACGGCCGCGCGTGTTATCACCCGTGCGAAAGCGCCTGCAATCGGCAGTTCCTCGACCAGCCGATCGCGGTTCATGCACTCGATCGTTTCCTGGGCGACATGGCGCTCACGCGGGGCTGGACCGTTCCCGTGCAACCGTCCACGTCGCGGCGCGTTCTCGTGGTTGGCGCCGGTCCGGGCGGGCTCACGTGTGCGTATCACCTCCGGCGCATGGGCCACGAGGTGGAGATTCGCGACGCGGGTGCGGAACCGGGCGGCATGATGCATTACGGCATCCCTGCTTACCGGCTTCCACGCGACAGGCTGATGAGCGAAATCGAGCGGATCCGCGCGCTGGGCGTCACGATAACGCCGAATTATCGGGTCAATGACCTCATCGCCGAAAAAGAGGCTGGGCGATTCGACGCCGTTTTCCTTGCGGTCGGCGCGCAGATCGGCAACCACCTCGATATTCCATCGATGGATGGCAGCAAGATGATTCACGCCCTGTCAATGCTGGAGGACGTGGAGCACGGCCGGCCCCCGCAACTCGGGCGCGTAGTGGGCGTCATCGGCGGAGGCAACACCGCGGTGGATATCGCCCGCGTCGCACGGCGGCTGGGCGCCGAAGAGGCCGTGCTCATCTACCGTTCGGACCGTGCTCACATGCGCGCCCATCCGCAGGAGGTGCAGGAAGCGTTTGCGGAAGGCGTGAAGGTGAAGTGGATGTCGACGGTGAAGCAGTTCGGCACCGAAGAAGTGGTCGTGGAGCAGATGGAGATGGCTCCCGACGGCAAGGGGACCGTGGGCACCGGCCGCTTCGAGCAGCTCAAAGCCGATTCGATCGTGCTCGCCGTCGGAGAGCACGCCGACCTCGAGTTCCTGAAGCCGCTCCCCGGCGTGCGGATCGGACGCGGCGATGTGGTGGAAGTCGATGAGCATATGAACGTGGGCTGTCCCGGCATATTCGCGGGCGGCGACATGATCGGCGGCGCGCGCACCATGACCGCCGCCGTCGGCCATGGAAAGAAAGCCGCACGCAATATCGACGCCTGGCTGCGCGGCGAGACGTACCAGAAGCAGCCGAAGCACCCGGTCATCGGCTTCGACGGGCTCAACCTGCCCGTTTTCCTCGACGCGGACCGCCAGGTGGAGAAGCTCACGCCGGCGGCGGAACGGGTCGGCTTCGAGGAAGTGGTCGCCGGCCTGTCGGAGAACGAAGCGCGCTTCGAGGCTTTGCGCTGTCTTTCCTGCGGCAACTGTTTCGAATGTGACAACTGTTACGCAGCCTGTCCCGAGCAGGCGATCGTAAAGCTCGGGAAAGGGCGCTTCTATCGCTACGACTATGACCTGTGCACCGGCTGCGCGGTCTGCTACGAGCAGTGTCCGTGTCATGCGATCGAAATGGTGCCCGAAGCCGCTTCCACCGAGGGTGGCGAGCAGACCGTACCCCCGAAGTTCAAGACGCGTCCCTGACGAATCCGAAAGTAAGACTCTCAACCTCATGTCGACCATTCGCACCGCCGTCATGGACGGCAACACGGCCGCGGCCCATATCGCTTATCGCGTGAATGAAGTCGCCGCGATCTTCCCGATCACGCCTTCATCAGCGATGGCGGAGCTTGCCGACGTGTGGGCAACCGACGGCCTGAAGAACATCTGGGGCAACATCCCGACCGTGATACAGATGCAGTCCGAGGCAGGCGCGGCGGGCACTTTGCACGGCTCGCTGCAAAGCGGCGCGCTCAGCACCACTTTCACGGCGTCGCAGGGTCTGCTGCTCATGCTGCCCAACATGTACAAGATCGCCGGCGAGCTGACGCCGTGCGTGATGCACGTAGCCGCACGCGCGATCGCGACGCAAGCCTTGTCCATCTTCGGGGATCACTCGGACGTGATGAGCGCGCGCATGACGGGCTTTGCAATGCTGGCGGCCGCGTCGGTGCAGGAAGCGCACGACCTCGCGCTGGTCGCGCAGGCGGCGACCCTGGAATCCCGCGTGCCGATCATGTTCTTCTTCGACGGCTTCCGCACTTCGCACGAAGAAAACAAGATCTCGGTCATCCCTGACGAGCAAATCCGCGCGATGATCGACGACGATCTCGTGCGCGCATTTCGCGAGCGCGCGCTCTCGCCCGAGCACCCGGTCGTTCGAGGCACCGCGCACAACCCGGACACGTATTTCCAGGCGCGCGAGACGGTGAATCCGTTCTATGAACGCTTCCCGGCGATCGTCGAGAAAACGATGGATCGCCTGGCCGCCCTGACGGGCCGCGCACACAGCCTGTTTCGCTACACCGGGCATCCCGCCGCCGACCGCGTCGTCGTTGCCATCGGTTCGGCCTGCGAAGTGCTCGACGAAACGGCGGCCTATCTGAACGCGCAGGGCGAGAAACTCGGCGTGCTGCAGGTGACGCTGTACCGGCCGTGGCTGCCCGAAGCCTTTCTCGCCGCGCTGCCGCGTTCGGTGCAATCGCTCGCGGTGCTCGACAGAACGAAAGAAGTGGGGGCGAACGAGCCCCTGTATCTGGACGTGCTGTCAACGTTCGCCGAGGCGGTCGCCACGGGCAAGTGGCCCGCCATGCCGCGGCTGATCGGCGGGCGCTATGGCATATCGTCGAAGGATTTCGATCCGGCAATGGCCAAGGCGGTGTTCGACGAGCTTCTCGCGCCGGTGCCGAAGCATGGCTTCACGGTGGGTATCAACGACGACGTGTCGCATACCAGCCTCGACGTGAACCGCGATTTCAGCATCGAGCCGTCCGAGGTCGTGCGCGCGCTGTTCTACGGCCTTGGCGCGGACGGCACGGTCGGAGCGAACAAGAACTCGGTGAAGATCCTCGCGGCGCCCGCAGGCCGCTACGCGCAGGGCTATTTCGAATACGACTCCAAGAAGTCGGGCTCGTACACGGTCTCGCATTTGCGGTTCGGCCCGAAACCGATCCGTGCGCCGTACCTGCTGAAGTCCGCGAACTTCGTCGGTATCCACAAGTTCGATTTCCTGTTCAAACAGGATGTGCTGAGCGCCGCGGCGCCGGGTGCAACCGTGCTGCTCAACAGTCCCTATCCCCCGGATCGTGTCTGGACCGAGCTGCCACTCAGCATTCAGCAGCAGATGATCGAAAAGCAGGTGAAGCTCTTCGTGATCGACGCCTCCGCGGTTTCTTCACGGCTGGGCCTCGGCGCGCGCAGCAACACGATCCTGCAGACCTGTTTCTTCGCGCTCTCCGGCGTTCTCCCGCGCGACGAAGCCGTCGTGGCAATCAAGCACGCAACGGAGCGAACTTACCAACGCAAGGGTGCCGAAGTGGTACGCAAGAACTTCGCGGCGATCGACAGTGCGCTCGCGAATCTGCATCCCGTCGCCCTCGGCGCGGCCGGAAGCGGCCGTCCCGATTTCGTGATGAGCATCCCGGCCACTGCGCCCGAGTTCGTGCGCAAGGTGACCGCCGCGATGATGGCGGGCCGCGGAGAAAGCCTGCCGGTCAGCGCGATTCCGATCGACGGGACATTCCCGACAGGAACGACTCGATACGAGAAGCGCAACATCGCCGACCAGGTGCCGATCTGGGAGCCGGACCTCTGCATTCAGTGCGGCCAGTGCTCGATCGTATGCCCGCACAGCGTCATTCGCGCCAAGTACTACGATCGCAGTCGGCTCGACGCAGCGCCGCGCGCCTTCAAGGCCGTCCCGATCAACGCCCGCGGCTATCCGGAATCGCGCTACACGCTTCAGGTGTACGTCGAGGATTGCACCGGCTGCGGCGTGTGCGTCGAGAACTGCCCGGCTCATGCGCCGCATGACGACACTGTCAAGGCGATCAACATGCGACCGCGCCTCGAACACCTCGAACGCGAGCGTTCCAGCATATCGTTCTTCGAGACATTGCCATGGCCGGACCGAACACGCGTGAATTTCTCGAACGTGCGCGGCGTTCAGTTCGTGCAGCCGCTGTTCGAGTATCCCGGGGCGTGTGCCGGCTGCGGCGAGACGCCGTATCTGAAGCTTCTGTCGCAGCTCTTCGGCGACCGCCTGCAGATCGCGAACGCGACCGGCTGCTCGTCGATCTACGGAGGAAATCTGCCCACAACCCCGTGGACCTCTAATGCGGAAGGCCGCGGGCCGTCATGGGCCAACTCGCTGTTCGAAGACAACGCGGAGTTCGGGCTCGGCTACCGCATCGCGATCGACAAACAGATAGAGCTCGCCAGGGCGGGCGTGACGCGACTGGCTTCGCGGCTGGGAGAGGATCTCGTGTCCGCTCTCCTGACCGCGCCACAACTCACCGAGTCCGAGCTCAAGCTGCAGCGCGAGCGCGTCGCGGCGCTGAAAGCGAAGCTGCGCCCGATGGACGACGGCGACGCGAAAAATCTGCTGACGGTCGCGGACGCGCTGCTGAGGCGCTCGGTGTGGATCGTGGGCGGCGATGGTTGGGCATACGACATCGGTTACGGCGGTCTCGACCACGTGCTCGCATCGGGTCGCGACGTGAACGTGCTGGTGCTCGACACCGGCGTGTATTCGAATACCGGTGGACAGGCTTCGAAGGCGACTCCGCTCGGCGCTTCAGCCAAGTTCGATGCCGCGGGACGAAAGGTGCCGCGCAAGGACCTCGCGATGATGGCGATCGCATACGGCAACGTCTACGTCGCCCAAGTCGCGATGGGGGCGAACAATGAACAGGCGGTGATCGCCTTCCGCGAGGCCGAAGCGCATCCCGGCCCTTCGCTGATCCTCGCCTACTCGCAGTGCATCGCACACGGCATAAACATGCGGCACGGGATGAAGCAGGCCGCGCGGGCCGTTGCGAGTGGTCAATGGCCCCTGTTGCGGTTCGATCCGGCCATGCGTCAGCGCGGCATGAATCCGTTCCGCCTGGATTCGACGCGGCCGCGCATTCCGCTCGAGGAGTATCGATACCGTGAAGTTCGCTTTAAGGTGGTGCAGCAGACGCATCCGGATGAAGCCCGCAAGATGATGCAGCAGGCCGAGCTGGCACACGCCGAGAGTTACAAGCTCTACGAGGACCTCGCCGCACGCGACGGAGACCGTTTCCATCCGCACTGGGAAGACGTATAACTGTGGATCTCAAGACTTCGTACCTCGGGCTCAAGCTCGCTCATCCCATCGTTGCGTCCGCCTCGCCGCTCACCTCCACCGTCGACGGAATTCGGCGGCTGGCCGAGGCCGGCGCCGCTGCCGTCGTGACGTCATCGCTGTTCGAAGAGCAGGTCCGGGCGGAGGACACAGCCTACGCCACCTACTTCGAGAATGGCTCGTTCAGCCAACCGGAAGCGGGATCGTATTTCCCCGAGATCGTGGACTACGATCGAGGCGTGTCGGGCCATCTGGAGACGGTGCGGCGCGCTGCAGCCGCCGTAGATATCGCAGTCATCGCCAGCCTCAACGCGATCACGATCGAAGGCTGGACGGAATACGCAGCCAGCCTGGAAGAGGCCGGCGCGGCCGCCTTGGAGCTCAACATTCATTTCATCCCGACGGACGCCACACTCCAGGGACGCGATGTCGAGGACTACTACATCGACGTGGTGCGCGCGGTGAGACGCGTGGTGCGCATCCCGATCGCGCTCAAGCTCTCGCCCTACTTCAGCTCTATCGGAAACATGGCCCAGCAGTTGGTGACTGCGGGCGCTGACGGCCTGGTCCTCTTCAATCGTTTCTATCAACCCGATTTCCAGCTTGCTACGCTGGATCTCGATATGAAGCTCGAATTGAGCTCTGCGCGAGAGATCAGGTTGCCGCTTCTGTGGATTGCGCTCCTGTGCGGACGCATCAAAGCTTCACTGGCGGCGACGACGGGTGTCGAAACGTCAGACCAGGTTCTGAAATACCTGCTGGCGGGAGCCGACGTAGTGATGACGACATCCGCTCTACTGCGTCACGGGCCGACCTACATGCGATCGCTGATATCCGGCGTAAACGTGTGGCTGGAGGGACGCGGTTGCTCGGGCCTCGCTGAAATTCGCGGCCTGAAGAGCGCCGAGCAACTTAACGACTCGAGGCTGCTGTTGCGCACGCAGTACATGCATCTTTTGAGCGAGTACTCGCCGGAGTAGGGGCGGCGCTCGCCTGAAGGCTCGGGCCTCGCCGCGTGTTAAAGCGAGATCTCGCCGCGTACGACCTCGATGACGTCGCCGCCGACCCAGATCGTGCCGCCGTCCCGGCACAGATGAACGCGGCCTGCACGCTGAAGCACGGTGCCCTGAGCCGCAACATAGGACGAGTCGGCCAATCCCGCACCGATCAGCCACTGCGCGAGGCTTGCGTTGAGGCTCCCGGTCACCGGATCTTCGTATCCGCCGCTTCCGACGAAGGCGCGCACCTCGAACGCCGCGTCGTGGCCTGCATCATGCGGGCCGATCACGCCCAGCTTGGTCGTTCCCAGCGCACTCCATTCGGGCTCGAGCGTAAGCACCTCGCGCGCGGAGCGCAGCATGACTGCGCACCAGCCGGGACCGTTGTCCACCCACTGGTGATGAACGATGTGCGACGGCGAGAGTGCGAGTGCGTTGCAGATTCTCGCCAGCACGTCCTGTTCGAGCGGTCCCGTGCGACGCAGCGGCGGCGCGGCGAACGCGAGTCGCGGACCGTCACAGCGCACGCGCACCAGCCCGACGCCGCACTGCTGCACGACGACGTCCGGCTTGCGCGACTTTCCGCCCGCGGAGCGCCACGCGAAGCATGAGCCGAGGGTCGGATGCCCTGCGAACGGCAACTCGCCCGCCGGAGTGAAGATGCGCACGCGGTAGTCCGCATCCGCGTCAGTCGGCGGCAGGAGAAACGTCGTTTCCGAGAGATTGGTCCAGCGCGCGAGGGCGGCCATCCGGTCATCGCTCAGGCCCTCTGCACCGTGCACGACGGCGAGCGGATTGCCACTCAGCGCGTCCGTCGAGAACACATTGACCTGGCTGAAGCGAAATCCGGCGTTCATGTCGTACGCTGGCCGACAGGTTAGGGGACCTCAGAGCTCGAGCCTGCTGCACTCACATGCTCTGGATCAACGCCATGATATTCCCTTCGCTGTCCTTGAACCACGCAGCCTTCGCGCCGCCCGCCGTCACGATGCCGTTCTCGTCCGCGCCGGGCATGTCGTACCTTTCGAAAACGACACCACGCGCCTTGAGCTCCTCGACCTCGCGCTCGACATCTTTCACGTCCCAGAACGCCTGACTCGCCTGCGACGTACCGGCGTTCGGCGTCGGATAGAGAAAGCAGGCAGTTCCTTTGCCGAATTCATAGACGATGCCGCCGGCGATCTCCTGCTTTGGTTTCAAGCCGATCTTGCGCTCGTAGAACTCGCGCGCCCGCGCAACGTCCTTTGCAGGGATGTACGAATACATCGGAGCATCTTGGAGCATGACGACCTCCTTGGCTGTGATGTGGCATCAGGGATGCGAGCTGCAGCGCTGTGAAGCACTCGGGCGTGAGCTGAGGAAACTCGGACATATCAGCTACGGCGGGGTCGAGGCCCAGGGCGAGCACCGTCGGCATCGCATACCTCCATGGTGAGGACATTCGTGCGACACGCTCACTGGAGCAGATGCAGGCAAGCCGCGCGCCTGTTGCGAGAACAAGCCGACGTTGCCCGGATCTGTACCTGCGCTCCATGGCGCTAAAGCCGCTTGCCAGCCGGTCAGATACAGAAAGCGGTGCTCGGGATAAACCGCTTAAATGGCGACACTCGTGACTTCCGACGGCAGCTTGTTGAGAACCAGCTGGTCGAGTTCGACTTCTTGCTCGCGTTGTCGATGTCTATCCCGACGAGGTTGCCTTGTGCGTCGTAGTCGAGCACGACACCCTCTGATACCTCGCGACTTTCAGCGCTCGGCCGTTCGGATAGATCGATGTAAAGCGAGTCAGTCTCGGCGTAGTAGTTAAGGTTCATGGCTTGAACCCGCGATCGGGGAACGCGTTATGGATTGTGACCTTATCCTCCAGCGTGACGACTCGCAAGTAGCGGTCGCCTAACTCTGGGCATACGCCCCAGAATCGGTTGCCACGCTTCGATCGGCAAACCAGCGAACGTTACTTGCGCATGAACGTCTTGAAGCTCGAGTGGAGCCAAACATCATCCGTTCGCGAGTTGCGCGACGCGTCCATGGCGCTTTGAAGCGCGACGCAGTGGTCTCGCAGCTCTCTGATCCTGGATTGCGGCATGTTGTGAGGCTCAACAAAGAAGCAAGTTGCCCAACCGAGGCTTCGCAAAGCATCGAGCAACTGATTTTACCCTCGCCCTCTAGCGCCATCGCCCCCACGAGAACACCCCTTCTCTGCTCGGTACACGCGTCCTAAAATCCTGACCAACCGCACCTTCGCGCGCGAGACCACGCGACGACGCACATGCGGTAGAGTTGGGGCATTCCCGGCGCCCGATCGAGACCGCTTCGACGACAGCTTCCACGAAGCGGCTCTGCGGCCCACATCTACCAAAGCGACCAAAGGAAGACCACATCATGGCAGGACAGCAAGAGGCTACTTCGCCCGGCAACCGGACACCGCGTCCGGGACCGCTCGCCGGCATTCGCGTAATCGAGCTTGCGGACGAGCAGGCGGAATATTGCGGGCTTGCGCTCGCCGGCCTCGGCGCGGACGTGATCAAGGTCGAACCGCCCGGCGGCAATTCGACGCGGCGCATCGGCCCGTTCTACGAAGACAAGGAAGATCCCGAGCGCTCGCTTTTCTTCTGGCAGTACAACCGCGGCAAGCGCTCGATCGTTCTCGATCTGGATCAGGAGAAAGATCGCGAGCGCTTTCGAACGCTGATCGCGGACGCCGACGTGCTCCTCGAGACCACACCGAAGGGCTACCTCGACGGATTGGGTCTCGGCATCGACACGCTGCGCAAACAGGTGCCCCAACTGATCGTTGCACGCGTCACGCCGTTCGGCGACGAAGGTCCGTGGTCTCACTTCAAAGGTTGCGATCTCGTGCATCTCGCCCTCGGGGGCGTGATGATGAACTGCGGTTACGATCCTGCGCCGGGCGGCAAGTACGACCTGCCGCCGATCGCACCGCAGATGTGGCATGCCTATCACATCGCCGGCGAGCAGCTCGCCTTTGTGATCGCCGCGGCCCTCGTCTATCGCTTCCGCACCGGCAAAGGACAGGTGCTGTCGTGCCCGATTCATGAAGGTGTGTCGGTCTCGACCGAGGTCGATCTCATGACCTGGGTGATGCGGCGTGCTCTGGTCATGCGCCAGACCTGTCGGCACGCGCGCGAGGGTATCTCGCCAAGTCCTTCCATCGCCCACACGAAGGATGGACGCTGGGTCATGGCGGCCCTCGGCAATCGCGAGGGTGAAGTGAAGCGGCTCACCGAGCTCCTCGGCGGCTATGGCATCGACGCCGACGATCTCGACCAGACGGCGATGCCGCAGGGCGCGCGGTTCGTTCCCGGCACCGGCCCCATGAACAGGAAGCGCGATCGGGGAATGGAAGCCGTTTGTCGCTTCGTACGCGCGTTCACCTACGAGAACGTGCCTTGGCGTGAAGCGCAGGAAGCCGGAATGCTGTGGGCGCCGCTGCGCAAACCCCACGAGAGCGCGACCGATCCGCACTGGATGAAGCGCGGCAGCGTGACTGACATCGAGCATCCCGAAGTCGGACGCGCCTTCCGCTACGCCACGAGCAAGTGGATCTCGACCGCGACTGAATGGTCCATCGGCCGCCGCGCGCCGCTGCTCAATGAAGACGCCGAGACGGTGATGACGCCGACGAAGCGCGTGCATCCGGTGATCAGCCCCAAGGCGCGCGTCAATCCCGAAGAGCCGCCCTCCCCGCGCGGCAAGCCGTTCCCGCTGCATGGCATCCGCATTCTCGACTTCACGTGGTTCCTTGCTTCGGCGGGCGGCACGCGATTCCTGAGCGCGTTCGGCGCGGAGAGCATCAAGGTCGAGCTGAAGTCGCATCCGGATACGCGGCTCGCCGCAATGGCGCCGGTCGGCGGACGCGAAGCACGCGACAAGGCAACCGCACCGCTGCAAGGCGTGACCGATACCAACATGGGCGGTCAGTTCAACAACAAGAATCCGGGCAAGCGCGGCATCTCGCTCAACGTGCGGCATCCGAAAGGGCTCGAAATTGCGAAGCGCCTGGTCGCGATGTCCGACATCGTGGCCGAAGGCTTCTCGCCCGGCGTGCTCGACAGCTGGGGCCTGGGCTACGACGTGCTGAAGAGCATCAGGCCCGACATCATCTACGTGCAGCAGTCGGGCATGGGCGGACAGGGCACCTACGGCCGCTTCCGCACCGTCGGCCCGATTGCGAACGCGTTCGCGGGGCTGTCCGAGATGTCGGGTTTGCCCGAGCCAGCGATGCCGGCGGGCTGGGGCTATTCGTATCTCGACTGGATGGGCGCCTACAGCTTCTCACTGGCGATGCTGAGCGCACTCTTCCATCGCGAGCGCACCGGCGAAGGTCAGTGGATCGATGCTTCGCAAACCGAAGTCGGTCTCTTCATCTGCGGTACGGCGGTGCTCGACTGGTCCGCGAACGACCGCATCTGGACGCGTTACGGCAACCGCTCGCCCTACAAACCCGCGGCACCGCACGGCGTGTATCCGTGCGCGGGCGACGACCGCTGGATCACGATCGCATGCTTCAACGATGCCGAGTGGCAGGGGCTCATCAAAGTGATGGAGCATCCGGAGTTGGCCAAGGACCCGCGCTTCATCGACCTCGCCGCACGCTTGAAGCATCAGCCCGCGCTCGATGCACTGCTCGCCGACTGGACGAAGACGCGCGACGCCTATCAGCTGATGCTCGCGCTGCAGGGCGCCGGCGTGCCGGCCGGTGTGTGCCAGACCGCGGGCGATCGCTGCGACAGCGATCCGCAACTGAAGGCACTCGAATGGCTGACGGAAGTGACCGGCACGAAGATCGGCCGCTGGCCGGTCGCGGAAGTGCCGGTGAAGATGAGTGAGAGCCCCGCTTACATCGGCGGCCGCATCGATCGCGGCGCGCCGTGTTACGGAGAAGACAACAACTACGTGTATGGCGAGCTGCTCGGCATGTCGGCGGAGGAAATCGCGGCACTCACAGCCGAGGGCGTGTTCTAGGCGGCGCTCGCCTGAAGGCTCGGGCCTCGCCGCCCCTGAACAGAAGGAAACCAATGGTTTCCCTCCGTAACCTCCTTTCCTTCGGCAGCGTATCGGAACGAACGCCGATACGCTGCCAGAGCCCACACACAGGAGTCGATCATGACCAATGAAGCTTTGAAAACCATCCTTCCCATCGCCGGCTGGAACGAAAAACGCACGGATGAAGTCGAGATCACGGGCGGCAGCGACCCTGTGCTGCCGACAACGTTCAAAGTCACCGAAACCGGGAGCGCCACGCTCGCTGCGGTCGGTCTCGCTGCTTCCGATCTGTGGGAAATCCGCACCGGACGGCGCCAGGCGATTTCGCTGGACGCCCGGCAGGCGACGGCATCGCTGCGCAGCGGGCGCTATCTCGTCATGGAAGACACGCCCGTCGACTTCGGCCGCAATCCCGTCGTCGGAATGTACCCGGCGAAGAACGGCGAGTGGGTGTATCTGCACGGTAACTTCCCGCATCATCGCGCCGCCACGCTCAAGATTCTCGGCGTGCCCGAAGATCCCGAAGCCGTGGCCAAGGCCGTCCTGCAGTGGGACGCGCTCGAACTCGAAGAAGCCATCATCGCCGCGGGTAGCGCAGGCGGTAAGGTGCGCTCGATGGAGGAGTGGGCGACGCATCCGCAGGCCGCCGCGCTTGCGACCTTGCCGCTGATGGAGATCATCCGCATCGGCGATTCCAAACCCGAGCCATTGCCCAAAGGCGATCGGCCGCTTTCAGGAATACGCGTGCTGGATCTCACGCGCGTGATCGCGGGGCCGACTTGCGGGCGCACGCTTGCCGAGCATGGCGCTGACGTGCTGAAGATCACGGCGGCGCATCTGCCGAGCATCGGCCGCCAGGAATTCGACACCGGGCACGGCAAGCTCTCCGCGCAGCTCGATCTGCGGGAAGCGAAGGATAAAGAGATCCTGCGCGGCCTCGTGCGTGAGGCGGACGTGTTCTCGCAAGGCTATCGCCCCGCCACGCTCGGCAATCGTGGATTCTCGCCCGAGGCGCTCGCCGATGTGCGGCCCGGCATCGTGGCGGTATCGCTGTGCGCCTTCAGCCATGTCGGACCGTGGTCGCAGCGGCGCGGCTTCGACACAGTGGTTCAGGCAGTGAGCGGCATTGCGGTCCGTCAAGGTCAAGTGATGCCCGGCGCCAAACCGGGACCGCAGTTCTATCCCGTGTCGGCAATCGATTTTCTGACCGGCTATCTGATGGCCTTCGGGACGATGGTCGCGCTCGCACGCCGCACGCGCGAAGGCGGAAGCTGGCTCGTCCGCATTTCGCTCGCGCAGGTAGGACGCTGGCTGGTGAACCGCGGACAGCTGCCCGAATCGGCTGTGAAGGGCGTCGCGAACGAATTCACGCCGGAGGAACTGAAGCGCTGGTCGATCAGCAGTAACACGCCGCTCGGCCGCCTGCAGCACCTCGGGCCGACACTGCAAATGTCCGAGACGGCACCGCGTTGGGAACGACCGGTGGTGCCGCTCGGGTATCACCAGCCGGTGTGGCCGGCGCGGGGGTAGGACGTTGCTTGTATTCCCCTCACCCCACCCTCTCCCCGAACACGGGGCGAGGGGTTATCGGTAGATGTTTCCCTCTCCCTGTTGCAGGGAGAGGGTGAAGGGTGAGGGTAGCTGTTCGTTGCGCGAGAGGATCGCGTCAACAGCGCCCTTGATACATAGACGTCACATCACGCCGCCTTTGCCGTCGTCACCGGCGTGTGTTTCGCGAAGAAGGCCTTCACACGCTTCTTCGCCTCTTCCAACGCAGCGCCATCCTTCCACTCGAGGATGTACTCGGCATTCGGTAGCAGCTTCGCCGTCTCGTCGGAGATCGGGCGCGGATGCGCATCGTCATTGCCCGCGAGCACGAGCGACGGCGTCTTGCAGTTCTTCACCCACTCGCGATCGACGGCATAGAGGAAGCCCGCCGCATACAGGTTGTTGTGGAAGGCGTTAAGGATCTCCTCAGTCACTTCAGGATGACCTTCCAGCGTTTTCGCCCACTGGTCGAAACGCGGCGCACGTCCGGGCTTCATCGGACCGATGCGGCCGATCGGCTGGGCCCACACGGCAGCGGCGACACGTTGCGGCTGGGTCTTGATGAGGTTCGCGATGAACGAGCCGCCGATGCACTGGCCATAAAGATGGCACTTGTCGATCTTCAGGTGATCGAGCACGGCGATGTGATCGGACGTGTAGCTGTCCCAACCGTCTTTTGCCGTGATCGGCGCGCGGGAGCGCCCGCCGGCAGCATTGCGCTGGTCCATCACGATGACACGATAGTCTTTCGACCATTCGGTATGGGATTCATCGGCGCCGAGGCATCGCTCCAGACCTTGATCGTTGACTGCAGGCCCGCGGGCGCAAAGGTGAGAATCGGAAATCCCTGCCCGTGCTCTTCGTAGTAGATCGTCGCATCGCCGTTTTGAATGGTCGGCATTCTCGTCTCCTTTCTGATCAGTGGTGTTGCTGTATTCCCCTCCCCGACCGCTCCGCTCCCCAACCCTCTCCCCGACTCGGGGCGAGGGAGGGTTTCCGTTCACTCCTTCGCTGCTCTCAGGCTGCCGGCCGCTTCCAGCCGAGCCAGTCGACGACGGCGCCGCCCATCACGCGCTCGAGGTCGCGGCCTTTGAGCCACGGCATCTCCTCGGTGAACATCGTCACGCACTGCCGATAGGAGATCGGCATGCGCGTGATGTCGGTGCCCCAGAAACAGCGGTCGGGCCCGAATGCTTCCACGATCTGCTGCAGATACTTGTGGATGTTCTTGTAGGGGTAAGGCTGAGTCGACGTGCTCGGTGCGCCGGAAAGCTTCACTGCGACGTTCGGCAGTCGCGCGAGCTTCAGCATCTCACCGAGATCGGCATAGGCGGCATCGTCTTTAAGATCGGCTCTGCCGCCACCGCGTCCGATGTGGTCGATGTGCATCCTGAGACCGGGATGGCGCTCGGCGATCTTGCCGAATACCGGCATCGTGGGACCGCTCGACGAGCAGGCCGACGCGCAGACCCGCCTTCTCGCACGCGGGCCAGAACCAGTCGAGCGAGCCGTCGGTGCAGCCACGTCTTCTGATGCGCGTCGCCGAAGCTGTAACGAAAGCCCAGCATGCCGGGCGAGCGCTCACGCCAATGCGCAACGACCTCTTCGCGATCGGGCCGTTGCAGATCGAAGTGGCCGAGGATGCAGAACTTGTCCGGGTGCAGGCGCACGGCCTTGATCGCAAGCTCGTTGACGGCCTCGCCCAGCGAGCCGGGTGGATGGATCACCGCCGCATCGACTCCGGCTGACGCCATCTCCGCCAGCACATCGTCGATGCCGTAGGTCGCCTGCTGCCGATGGTGCGGACTCATCTTCCCGTTCTCCCAGATGTGGACCTGGGAATCGACGATCAGCATGGTGTTCTCCTCGATCTGAAGGTTACGTAAGGGAACCACGTTCACTTACGTCACGAATTTCCCCTCGCCCTTGGGGAGAACCGAGCAAAGCGGAGTTGCTCGGACTCTGCGGGCAGGAGTCGGGGGTGAAGGCATTGAGCGCTACGCGGCTACAAAACCTCAATAAGGCTCCTTGACGAAGATGAACGTCGTTCCTTCGACGATCGGCGCGCTCGCACCGACGAACGACACGTTAACATCCTTGACCTGGCGTTCGCCGGCGCGCTCCGACGCCTGCAATGCGCCCTCGATGATGTGCCAGAGGCCGTGAATCCGGCCGGTGCTCAGGCTGCCGCCGAAGGTATTGAGCGGCAACTCGCCGTCGAGCTCGATGCGCCCGTTCTGAATGAAGTCGAGCGCCTCGCCTTCCTTGCAGAAGCCATACGATTCGAGCCCGTAGATCACCGACGCCGAGAAGCCGTCGTAGATCTGCGCCACGTCGACGTCCTTCGGGCTGAAGCCTGAACGCTCCCACGTCAGGCGGGCCGAAGTGCTGCCGCCTGCCATGTAGCTACTGAGGCTGCCGATGCGGCCGGCCACTTCGAAGGCGAGCCGCTGGCCATAGCCGGCGAGATACGCGGGTCGGGGCTTGAGATCGCGCGCGCGCTCGGCCGTCGTCAGCACCACCGCGACGGCGCCTTGTATCGGAATGTCGCAGTCGTAGAGACAAAACGGATAGGCGACCATGCGCGAGTTGAGATAATCCTCGCGCGTGAGCGGATCCTTGAAGTACGCGTGCGGGTTCTTCAGCCCGTGCTTGCGCTGCGTGACCGCGAGCGTCGCCATTTTCTCACGCGGCTGGTTGTGCGTTTCGAGCCAGCGCGTATACGCGACGGCCATGCCCTGCCCTGGACCGCCGAAGCCGTACGGCGCCGTGAACTGATCGGCGCCGCCTACCTGCATGCCGGCCGGCAGATTCTGATACGTGCCTTTCGGGTTGTGCATGGCGCGCCACACCACGGCGTACTTGCACACGCCGGCAAGCAATGCGTTGGTCGCCTGCTGAATGGCGCCACCGATGTTCACGGTGCCGGTCTGGATATGCCACGACAGGTTCGGCAGCTTGAGCATCGCCATCATGCAGTTCACGGAGACGATGCTGATGCCATCGACCGTGGCATGCCCGCGCGCCGGCAACTCAGGATAGGTCGCGAGCCCGTCGATGTCGGAGAGCGACAGCCCCGAGTCTTCGACGGCTGCCTTGACGGCCTCGAGTGCGTGCGCCGCCAGCGGCCTCTCTGCCGAACGCGTGACTTTCGAAAATCCGACGCCGCTCAGTGCGATCTTGCAGCGGTTTTCCCACATACTTATATGCCCCTCACCCTAACCCTCTCCCCGAGCACGGGGCGAGGGAATGTTCAGACGGTTTTCCCACACATCTCGCCGACTTCCTCGCCTCGACACCTGCGCACGGGACGAAAGAATTTTCAGACGGTTCCCACACATCTCGCCGACTTCCTCACCTCTCGGCGCACAGGGCGAGAGGAGTTCAATCGGTTTCCACTTGCTTTGCGCTTGCCAGCAGACGGCTACTCGCGTGCGAGCTTGAATTGCGGCAGGCTGATTTCATCGGTGAGCCGCTCGAACGTGACCTCCACGCGACGGCCGACTTTGGCCTCCGTGTACGGCGCATCGAGCAGATTGCCGGCCATGAGCGCACCGGGCGCGTCGTCGAGCTCGACGATGATGCTCGCGTACGGCACCGCGGCCGCAAAGCGCTTGTCGCCCGCGTGATACATGATCGTGTACGCATAGATCTTGCCCTTGCCCGCAACCGGTTCGAACTTGAGCTCGATGCTCATGCAGTTCACACACGTCGGATACGGCGGATGCTGGAAGTGCCCGCAGCTCTGACAACGCTGCATCGCGACCACACCCTGCCGCGCTGCTTCCCAGAACGGCTTCGTCATCTCGTTCGGCACGGGAACCGGCCGCGTGACATTGCTCCAATCGCTCATGGTCTTCTCTGTCTAAGAGTCCCTAGCTTCCGCGCGGGTCGATCCCGCGCCAGAAGTCGAGTACGGTATGCGCGCACTTCTCCGGTTCGCTGTGATGCACGAAACCGAAAGTGCCCGGAAAAATAACGAGCTTCGAGCCTGGGATCAGACGTTCCATCTCGCGGACGTACCCCTCCGTGTATCCGGGCCGGCTCTCAGCGGAGAGTAACAGAGTCGGGACGCGGATCGCACGCAGCACGTCGGAGAGGTCGTTACCGACGAGGGCATCGTGCGTATCGACCACCACGCGCACGGGCGTCTTCGCCATTTCGTTCGCGTACCACTCGACGAACTCGGGCCCGACGCGGGAGGGATCGAGCCGTCGCTTCATGCTGTCCCTCGCCCAGGCGAGGACGCCCTCTTTTTCGGCCTTGCGCGCCGAATCGAGATAGTAGGGATCGGTGAAACGAAACGGAGAACTGCACACCGTGAGACTGCGCACCCGCTCCGGATGCCCGGACGCAAACAGCATGGAGATCGTGCCGCCGACGGTCTCGCCGACGAGGTGCACCTTGTCGAGGCGAAGATGGTCGAGCAGTTCCTCGAGATCGCGCGCGAAGCCCTGCAGCGACCATTTGTATCCTGCGGCAGGTACCGTCGATTTGCCGTAGCCGCGCGCGTCCAGCCGCACCACGTTGTAGTGGCGGGCGATGATGGGAACCCAGCGATACCAGAAGTGACTGCCCTTGCAGTTGCCGTGATGGAACACCACCGTTTCCGGTTTCGTCCACGGGTCCGTGAAGTTGTCGATCTCGTAGTACATGTCGAGATCGTCTGACAGACGTGCGAACGGCATGCTGCTCCTCCCACCGGATAACCCGGCGTCTCTGCTCAATCCTCGCGGATCCCCGCGCTCCTGATGACAGGCCCCATTCTCGCGATCTCGGATCGCATCGCAGCCGTGAGCTCTTCGGGCGTGCTGCCGATCCCCTCGACGCCTGTAGCAAGCAGCTTCGCCTTTGCGTCCGGTCTCGCGAGCAAACGCACCACCTCCTGATACAGCTTGCGGACAATCGGTGATGGCGTGTTCGCCGGCGCGAAGAGGCCGTACATCGAAGCAGTCTCGAAACCGGGCAGACCCGATGCGGCGATTGTAGGCAGATCCGGAAAGAGCGCGCTTCGCTGCAGCGTCGTTACCGCGAGCGCTTTCAGGCGCCCTGCCTTGACGTGCGGCACGATCGGCGGCGCGTTGCCGAACATCACCTGCACTTCGCCGGCAATCAGTGAATTGACGGAGGTGCCGCTGGTTTTGTAACTGATTCGCACGAGGTCCACGCCGGCCAGATACTTGAAGAGCTCCGCCGACAGATGGCCCGAACCGCCCGCCGTGGACGATGCGTAGTTCAGGACGCCCGGCTGCGCTTTCGCGAGCGCGATGAGCTCCTTCACATTGTTCGCAGCGACAGATGAATGAACCACGAGAATGTTCGGCGTGCTCACGACCAGGCTTATCGGCGAAAAATCCTTCAACGGATCGTAGGGGGCGCTCGTCCGCATGAGCGGCGAGAGCCAGAAGCTGTTGCCGTTCACCATGAGCGTGTAACCATCGGGCGGCGACTTCGACACGATCTGACCCGGTATCACGCCGGCCGGCCGGTTGTCGACGACCATCTGCTGGCCGAGTGCGGGCGACATGCTGTGACCCATCAAGCGAGCCACGAAATCGGCGCCGCCGCCCGGGCCCGGACTGAGGAGCCGCACAGGCCGGTTCGGATACGCCTGACCTGAAGCGAGCTGCGCGCTCAGGAGCAGGACGCCTGCCACGGCGGCGCGTCCGGATGACGAAACGAAGGGGATCACTGGGCCGCCATGCTAGCAGCCGCCGCGCCGTTGGTGATAGTCTCGATTCCGAACAGCTGTACGCGCATGCTCGCATCGCGCAGACAATGCCGTTTGCCGCACGATACGATCAACCATCCAAAGGAGGGGTTCATGCTTGGCCGCGAAACGTTCCTGTCGCTCGTCGCAGGCAGTATCGCCATGCCTCGGCTCGTCGCCGCCGCGCAAGAAGCCTCGCGCAGAGTCGCGCTGTATGCGAATGTCGGCGCCGACCTCACGCGCTACGAGGTCGACGTCGAGAATGCCGCGCTCACCAAACGTGAGACCATCACACTGCCGGCCGGCGTTCAATACGCATGGCCCCATGCGTCGCGGCAATATCTTTACGTTGCGACGAGCAGCAGCGCCTCGGGTTACGGCGCGGCGGGGACCGACCACCATGTGACGGCACTGCGCATCGATCCTGCGAGCGGCGCGCTCACCAGACACGGCGAATCGATTCGCCTCCCGACGCGGCCGATTCACATGACGACGGACATCCTGTCCGAGTTCATCCTGGTCGCGTTCAACAATCCGAGCGCCGTTCGCGTCTATCGCGTCAACAAGGACTTCTCGCCGGGAGAAGAAGTCAAGCAGAGCAACATCGACGCCGGCATCTTCGCGCACCAGGTGCGTGTCACGCCGGACAACAAGCTCGTTATTCTCGTCACGCGCGGCAATGAAGGCACGCCGACCAAACCCGAAGACCCGGGCGCGCTGAAAGTGTTCGACTTCAACCAAGGCGTGCTGTCGAACGAAGTATCGATCGCGCCGAATGGCGGTAAAGAATTCGGGCCGCGGCATCTGGACTTCCATCCGACCAAGCCGTGGATGTACGTGTCCATCGAAACGCAGAACAAGATGTACATGTACAAGATGGAGAACGGAAAGATCAATCCCGAAATCGCGTATCGCGCGGAAACACTCGCCGAGCCGAACAACATCCGCGCACGACAGGCCGCGGGCACGGTCCACGTGCATCCGAGCGGCCGGTTCCTCTACGGCGCGAACCGGGCGCAGGAGAAAGTCGATTACCAGGGCAAGAAGGTGTTCAAGGGCGGCGAGAACAGCATCGCCGTGTACTCGATCAATCAGACAACGGGCGAGCCGACGCTGATCCAGAACATCGAGACGCAGAAAATCCATCCGCGCACCTTCCACATCGACCCGAGCGGACGCCTGCTCGTGGCACAGCACAATCTGCCGGTGGATGTGAGGGAGGGTGACAAGGTCGTCACGCGCCCGGCCGGGCTTTCGACATTCCGCATCGGAGACGACGGCAAGCTCACGTTCGTGCGCAAGTACGACGTTGACGTCGGCGACAAGCTCATGTTCTGGATGGGCATGGTGCCGCTCTAATATGCAAGGCTGACATATGAATTTCGCGATCGAAGATTCAGCGGAACAGAGCGCGTTCCGTGCGGAGGTAAGGGAGTTTTTCGAACACAATGTGTCTCCGCAGCTCGAACACGCCGTCGATCCGTGCGACATGTCGTTCGAGCAGTACCAGCTGCGGCGCGATCTGGGCCGTCGCCTCGGCGCGAAGGGCTGGCTCTATCCGTCGATGCCGAAGGAGTACGGCGGCGGCGATCTTTCAGCCGAGAACGTGGCGATCCTGCACGACGAGCTGGCACGCATCGGTCTCGCCTTGCCGCCGTACTACGATGCCGGAGGCCGCATGTCCGCGCCCACGATACTCGTGTGGGGCACGCCCGAGCACAAGCAGCGCTTCCTGCCGCCGATCTGTCGCGGTGAAGTCCGCACGTGGCAGTTGCTGACCGAGCCGGGTGCGGGCTCCGATCTCGCCGGCATCAAGACAACTGCCATCCGCGACGGCGATGCGTATGTCGTGAACGGCCAGAAGGTCTTCGTCGGCAGCTCGTACGGTGCGGATTACTCATGGACGATCGTCGTCACCGATCCGCAAAGGCGAACGCCACAAGAATCTGTCGTGGCTCATGATCCCGATGAACCTGCCGGGGATCACGGTGCAGCCGATGGACCTGCTCGCGACCGGCGGTGAGGCGGTAGCGGCTCCGGCGTCAAGAACGCCGTCTTCTTCGATAACGTGCGGGTTCCGGCGGACCACCTGATCGGCGGCGAGAACAACGGCTGGAAGGTCGCGACGACACACCTGGAAGTCGAGCACGGCGGCATGGGAAGGCTTGCCGATCGGCGTGTCATCTACGACTTCATCGAGCTCTGTCGCGAGCGTCACGATGGATATGCGATTGCGGACGATCCCGACGCGCGCGCGGAACTGGTCGAGCTCTACATCGAAGCGGAGATCACGCGGCTCTTCGCGCTGCGCAACCACTGGCTTTCGCATACCGGTCAGCCGCGCTCCTACGAAGGCGCGCAGTACAGCCTGCGCCGGAAGCTCTCGGGCCTCGACATATCGGAGAAGATGCTGCGCATCGCAGGGCCGCGCGTGCTGACGAAGGACAAGCGCTGGGGGCCGCTCAAGGGCAACATCGAATACTTCCAGCGCGACGCGATTACCGCGCTGCATCCGGGCGCCACGACCGACATCCAGCGCGTGATCATGGCGCGCCGGATCGGCATTGGCGGACGCGAGCGGGAGAAGGCAGGTACGCTGCGGTAACGGTTAAACACCGTTCGTGCGAGTAGCACGGCGTCTCGAAGGAACGAACAACTGAGCCGTCCAGCCTTCGAGACAGCCTTTGCCGACTTCCTCAGGGCGAACGCCGTTACCGTTCGTGCTGAGGACTGCAACGTCTCGAAGCACGAACAACTCTTACATGCGGTCGATCGACAATGGATCTTTCACTCAACGACACTCAGCAACTCATCCAGGATTCGGCACGCGACTTCGTGCGCGGCGCATGCAACCGCGACGTGCTGCTCGATCTCGATCGCAATCCAGGCGCGCTGATGGACAAGCTGTGGCCGCAGATGCCGGGAGCTCGGCTGGACCGGCATGGCGATTCCCGAGGAGCACGGCGGCACCGGCAATGCGCTGACGGATGTCGCTGTGCTCTTCGAAGAGCTCGGGACGGCGCCCGTACCCGGTCCGCTGTTCTCATCCGCGGTCCTGTGCGCCCGCATCCTGCTCGAGGCGGGCAGCGATGCAATGAAGACCGCATGGCTGCCGCGGATCGCGAGCGGGGAACGCGTGTTTGCGCTCGCGCTCACCGAAAACCAGTACGGCTGGTCGCCTGAAAACGTCCGGCTCGTGGCGAAGAAACACGGGGACGATTTCGTCCTGAACGGTACGAAACTGTTCGTGTTCGACGCGATGCATGCGACGGACCTCATCGTAGCGGCGCGTGCGGAGAGCAACACCAGCGTGAGCCTCTACCGCGTCGACGCAAAAGCATCGGGCGTCTCGATTCGCCCACTCGAAGGGTTCCTGACCGGCCTCGCCGAGGTGGTTCTCGAAAACACGCTCGTAAAGAGCGCTGACCGGCTCGGCGCACAGACTGACGCGTGGAGCGCGCTCGAACGCGCGATGCTGTCCGCGCTGGCCGTCCTGTGCGCCTACAAGGTGGGCGGCTGCAGAAGCGTTTTCGACATGTCGGTCAATTACGCGCGGGAACGCACGCAGTTCGGGCAGATCATCGGCCGCTTCCCGCGGGTGCAGGATCACGTCATTCACCTCGTCAACTACCTCGATGCGGCGCGCTGGACGACGTACGAGGCGTTGTGGAAGCTCGATAGCGGCGCGGATGCGGCGGCGAGTGTCCACGTCGCCAAGTCGGTCGCATCGGAAAGTTATCTGCGCGCCTGCGACTACGCGCACGAAGTGCATGCCGGCATCGGCGTGCTGCGCGAGTACGGCCTGACGCTGCACACCAAGATGTCACGTTCGCTTTATCACTGTCTCGGGGCGCCGAAATTCCATCGCAGGCGACTTGAGCACGCACTGAAGCTCGTGCCGTAGAGCAGGGAGGCCCGAGCGTTTACGCGAGCCCCGCTCCGTCCCGAGCGCCGCCCGGTAAACAGCGTGTCGAGCGTTCTACACGACACGCGGCGAAGGAAGGGAGGTTACGGAGGGAAACCATCGGTTGCCCTCTGTTTCGTAGAGCGGGGAGGCCCGAGCGTTTACGCGAGCCCCGCTCCCCTAAGTGCCGGTAAACACCGGCTCGCGCCGATCGAACCCCGCACGTACGCCCTCCTTGAAGTCATTCGTTTCGCGCAGCACGGATTGCTGAAACATCTCGCGCTCGGTCGCGGCCCGGAACGCCGGAATCAGATCGAGATTCAGTGTCTCGCGCGCGGCTTGCACGCCAAGCGGTCCCGCTTTCGCCAGATCCAGCGCCATCTCCTGCGCGACCTGCCTGACCTGCTCCTGCGGCACGAGGCGATCGGCGAGACCGATGGCGTACGCCTCGTCGCCCGGAATGCGCTTGCCGGTCAGAAGCAGCCACTTCGCACGCTGGTGCCCGACCACGCGCGGCAGCGTGCACGTCATGCCGAAGCCGGGGTGATATCCCATCGCGGTGAAGTTGGCGGCGAGCCGTGCCTCTTTGCACGTCACGCGGAAATCGGCGACGAGCGCAAGGCCGAGCCCGGCACCGATCGCGCTGCCGTGCACGGCGGCGACGATCGGCTTGCGCGTCGCGATGAGCCGCTGCGCCTCGTGATAGAGATGCCGCGTCTGCTTCGGCTGCGGCTTGCCGGCCGCCTGATCGTCGACACGCCTGATCAGATTTGCGCCGGCGCAGAAATGTTTGCCGGCCGCGGCGAGCACGATGCTGCGCACGTTCGCGTCCTCATCGAGCTGTTCCAGCACCGATGCGAGACTTCCGATCAGATCGATGTCGAGAAAATTGTTGGGAGGCCGCCTCAGCTCGACCGTTGCGACATATCCGTCGATGCTGAAACCCACTTCTTCAGTGCTCATGCTGTTCTCCATTGTTGCGCGGTGGCGCACCTTCGTGTGGTGAGCGACGGCGTTGCAGATGAGCTAACGTAAGCGCTGGCCGTCACTCCGTCAACCCGAAGGACGACGCGCGCGAGTGCCTATTGAGCGCGCGAGATGCGACAATCCAACGTCTGCTTCGCAGACTCGACGTCCGCGTGATTCAATACCTGAAGCCGGGACTCTTCGGCTTGTGCTGCTTCGTTGCCGCAGTGAGCGCCTGCGCCGCAGACGCTCAGAACTTTCCGACGAAGCCCATTCGCATGATCGCTTCCAGCGCCGGTGGCGCCGGTGATTTCACCGCACGCCTCATCGCAGCGGGCGTCACTGCGCGGCTCGGGCAGCAGATGATCGTGGACAACCGGCCCGGCGGCGTCGTTCCCGCCGAGATCGTGGCCAAGGCACAGCCGGATGGCCATACGCTCATGTTCGTCGGGATCGTGATCTGGCTAGCGCCTTTCATGCGTGACAACGTGCCGTACGATCCGGTGCGCGACTTCGCGCCGATCACGCTGGCGGTGGTGGTGCCGAACGTGCTGGTCGTTCATCCGAGCGTGGGTGTGAAGTCGACCGCGGAACTGATCGCGCTCGCGAAGCAGAAACCGGGCGTTCTGAACTACGCCAACTCCGGCATCGGCAATTCCAACCATCTTGCCGGCGAGCTCTTCAAGGCGATGGCGGGTGTCGACATCGTGCCGGTCAACTATCGCGGTGCGCCGCTCGCGATGAATGATCTTCTGAGCGGCCGCGTTCAGCTCATGTTCGCGACGGCGATGGTCGCGAAGCCTCACGTCGCGTCCGGTAAGCTCGTCGGGCTCGCGGTCACGTCCGGCAAGCGATCGGCGCTTCTCCCGGAGCTGCCGACAATCGCCGAGTCGGGCCTCCCGGGCTACGAATCGGCTTCGACGCTCGGTGCCTTCGCGCCGGCTGCAACGCCGCCCGCCATCGTTCGTTTGCTCAACAGGCACATGGTCGCCATCCTCAACGAACCGGAAACGAAACAGCGTCTGCTGGCTGGCGGAATCGAAGTGGTCGCCAGCACGCCCGAGCAGTTCGCGTCGGCGATCAAGGCGGACATGGCGCGTACCGGCAAGGTGATCAGGCAGGCCGGCATCCGGATGGATTGACGCAACGCCGATGTGCGGTGGTGCAGGGGCGAGCCCTGCGATCAGCGGTTTTCGCGATATCCCGACGGGTTCAGCTGGATCGTCCAGGGACTGGGATCCAGCGGACCCGACTTCGCTTCCGCCCGTTTCGGGCTCGCCGGCCTCTGCGCCGCGCCAGCCGCATTCGTCACAGGCTGTGACGAAGAGGCGTCCCGTGCAGCTTGAGGCGATTGCGCCGCCGGGGCATCCGGGGTCGCTGAAGCGTTCTGCGGCGCGGCTTCGCGCGGCTCCGTGGTCCTGTAGCTCGTCAACACGCCGTTCGCATCGAAATAGAAAGTGACGGAGGCCACGCTTGCCTCTCTGTCCGTGACGATCGACGTCATCAGGGGCACGAAACCCGACATCTCCGATCTGCCCGCCGCCTGCATGTAGGCCGCGGTCTGCGAGCCGTCCATGTTCTTCGACATCACGGTGGGACGTCCGAAACGGCTCATGACGTCGGCGACAGTCGTTTTGCCTCTCTCGAGCGCGGCCAGTTGTGACGGATCTATTCTGGTTTGAGTGCTGGCGCAGCCGAACAGGAACAGCGCGACACACACGGGAAAGCAGAATCTCATAGGCACAGGCGATCACTCGACGCGAATAGAGACGGCACGCAATGAAACGCTCAGCCGCCGGACGAGTTTATCTCGCTGTACGAGCCGTCAGCGCGTCGGCACCACACTGGTGCCGCGTTCATCAACTCGCGCTTTTCTGGCGCGCGATGAACTCCAGCGTGGCTTTCGCGCATGCCTCAGGCGAGGTTGCAGCGACGTGATAGGACGTGTCCGGAATCACGACCAGCTCGGACCTGGGAATCTGACGTTGCCAGGCGCGCGTCTCGTCGACCGACGTCATCTGGCTGCCTTCACTCGTGATGACCAGGGTCGGACATGCGATCTTCGGCAGCCAGGCACGGATGTCGGCGTGCGGAATCGTTTCGTGGAAGCCGAGTTGCGTCGACAGCGGAGCACGGCCCATGTAGCGGATCCACCACTCCACGCCTTCGGGCGGAAACGACTTGCCCAGACGTGCCGCCATCGTGCGCCGCGCCCAGTGTTCGAGGCCGTGCTGCTCGAACTCGGCCGTCATCGAGGCGCGGTTCTCCATGAAAGGCAGCGGCGCGCCGACCAGCGTCAGCGTCGTCACGCGATCCGGATGGCGTCCGGCGAATGCGCGCGCGACCGTGCCACCGATCTTTGCTCCGACGAGATGGAAGCGGTCGATCTTCAGCGCGTCCATGAGGGCGATGTAGTCATCGACGACGCGCTCGACCGTCCACGGAAAATCGCGTGGCATCGCCGTGGACTGGCCGAAGCCGCGCATGTCCGGCCGCACGACCTTGAACCGGCGCGCAAGCTGGGGCACCCAGCCATACCACGCGGCGCTGCTTTCGGAATTGCCGTGGAGCATCAGGATCGTGTCCGGCTTCGTCCAGGGGTCCGTGAAGTCGTCGACGGTGTAATACAGCTCGAGCTCGGGCGCTACGCGGAGTGTCGGCATGTCAGTCGAAGAACGCGAAGGTGCGGGTTTCGATGCTTTCACGCGGCGGGGCATCGGCCGGCGTGGCCGGGTCGTCGAACGCGCTGTGCGCGGTGAAGCGCGTGGGCTTGCTCGCGTCGGAATCGAAAACCTTGAACACGAGCGCTTCGTTGCGATTCATCTGCGGGAACCAGAACCAGCGATGACTCGGATCGTAGGCGATGTGATAGACCTCTCCGGTCCGGTACTTGTAGCGGCGCTCGACACGTATGAAGCCTTTATTCGGAATGCTGCGCCCATCGCAGATGCCCAGCGGATCGATCATCACGGGACCGCGAATCGGACGCCAGACCTGGATGATGGCCCATCTTTTCTGCATGCGGCGCTCGGCTTCCGCGTCGCCTACGATCTCCCGCAGCCGCACGGGTGCCGAGCGCTCGGTGTAATCGTTGTGCACGCCTTTGACCGTGGGGCGGGCGCCGGTCACTCGCTGAGAGTCGTCATCGGTGAGACGGATCGTGTGATCGAACACGACGACGCTGGATGCGCCGGAGTGCTTCATGATGAGCGCCTGGATCTCCGGGTCGTAGACGCGCTTGCGTTCCGCTTCGTCGGCGAAGTCCCTGACCTGCGTCCTGTGATCGACGAAGACGAAGCCGTGCACGTCGAGCCTGAACGTGTCGCGCAGCGGACGGCCGTTCTGTATCGTCATCTCGCGCAATTCGTACTGCGGCGGCCGCGCGTTGTGCTCCATCTCCGGCCAGTCGATGTAGCGGATGGCGGGCTCCGTGCTCGGAACGACGTAGTTGAATTTCGCGCGGATGGTGTCGGTGGACGGCTTCTCGATTGTCAATTGCATCGATGTACCCTCTGGATTGTTGCTCTGCTTCAAGAACCGTTCGCCCTGAGGAGGCAGCAGAGCCGTCTCGAAGGGAGAACGCATCAGTTGTCCGTGCTTCGAGACGCAGCGCTCCTCAGCACGAACGAATTCAGTATGCCGACTACTCCTGCTCCACGCCAATCGGCTGTTCGCCCCGCACGAGCACGCGATAAAGCAGACGGTATTCGTCGGGGTCGTAATCGAAGTGGGCGCGATGCAGGGCGGACCGGTTGTCCCACAGCAGCATGTCGCCCTTGCGCCACTTGTGGCGGTAGATGAACTCCGGGCGCGCCGCGTGCTCGAGCAGCTCGGCCAGCAACGCCTGCGATTCGACCGCGCCCATGCCGACGATGTTCTCGGCCTTCACCGGATGGAAATACAGCGCGCGCGTGCCATTGTCCGGATTCGTGCGCACGAGCGGCTGAAGCACGCCTTCGGGATTCTTTTCGGCCTGCGCATCCGCCGACTGCCCCGAGCGGCGTGACGCAGTACCCTGAAACACGTTGACCGTCTTCATGCCGGCGATCTTCTGTTTCGTCGTCTCCGACAGCGCTTCGTAGCCCGCACGCATGTTCACGACCGCCGTATCGCCGCCGGACGAGGGCAGCGACACCGCGTAGAGACAGGTGTACTTCGGCGGCCGCACGTGGTTCGTGTGATCGGTGTGCCAGCCGTCGCCGTGCTTCACGCGCTTCCCGGACTTGTCCTTGTGACGGTTCGATACTTCGCAGACGAGCGGACACTCCGGCAGTGCATATTGCGTGAAGTGCTGCTCCATCGGCTCGCCGAACAACGAGACCGCGGCAAGATACTGCTCGGGCGTGAAATTCTGGTCGCGAATGACGAGGGCGACGTTCGCGACGACCGCCTCGTTCAAACGTCGCCGCGTTTCGGCATCGACCGGCTCGCGCAGATCGATACCCGTCACTTCGGCCCCGATCGCCGGGGAGAGCTGGGTAACTTTCATCGTGGACATTCTAGCGCCTGTCAGAGTGTCGGGCTGTCATCCGATCCTCGGTATCCGGATCGTTGTCGCCGCCGAATCCGACGAGTGCCGTCGGGACTCAGCTGCACGCTCTGGTAATCCGGGCGTACGAAGAAGAGGTCGCGCGGAATGAGCTCCTCGGTCCTGGCGGCTGCGAAAACTTCGGCGGCACGCCACCATGCCGCCGAAGTCGCGAGCAGGCCGGCTCGC
>CAWHFX010000007.1:0-262951 GCA_963828715.1 uncultured beta proteobacterium
CGACGTATTGCTTCGCCGACGAAGACGGCGATCGATTCGCGATAAAGCTGGCAGAACACCTCGCACTGGTGGCGATAGCCGCGGAGGGCAGTGTCAAACACGAGCTTTTTGGCGACGACCTCGTTCGCTACGTCATCAGTCTGCTCCTGCCTGCGGACTAGTCTGGTCCAACGCCAGCGTGTGCACTCCTTCGGCAACCCGAAATCGCGAGAGAGGCGCTTCCCAGCCCTATGCAGATTCATGGATAATGACGATTATCCATCAAATCGATGGAAGGTGCTGGCGGACGACATCATCGGGCGTGCGTGAACCGTCACGGTGACGAATTGATCTTAGTAAGGGTAGCTGTACGCGTGCTGATGTTGGGCGGCCACCACGGATAGGCCGACGCGTCGCGGCCTCCAGCAGTTTAATTCCGGATACCAGGCGACAGACCGTCGGTTGTCATGATCATCTGGAAAAGCGCCAACTAAACCTGGAAGGGACATCCGGCACTGTATTCGACTGCAGGGCAGTGTATTTCGCCGGTAACTTACATAACGGCGGTTTATCCGGCATTCATTGATGGGGCTCAGGCCGCGAGAAGAGCTGGACGAGTTACGGCTCGCGCGACTGTTCGATTAGGCCGTACAGCCGGGTTTTGGGCAGCGGCCGCGCGGTTCTGCGTTCCCGCGCCTTCGGCATAGCATTGCGGCGCACATCGGCCTCCTCCGCGTAGAGGTCATGGAGGCTCTCGAAGAACGCTTCAGTCACGCTGGCCAAGCAGTCGCTCAAAGGCCGTGGCATTGGCGTCGCAGACGCTGTCGATCAGCCCGATGGCGAGATTGAAAGGGCCGCGAAGGAATTCGGCCGCCGAGCCGTCTGCGACTCGGGTAGTCGACGCTCGACACACGTGACACAACGGCACCGAACGCGAGCGCGCGGAATGTCGCCCGTGCGCTCGAATTCGACCGTGAGTCCGTCGGCCTTGGGATAGCACTGCTTCAGAAGAAGTGTCATCAGTCGCCGCCCAAGTGCGGACGTCTTGTCCTTCGCGGCGGCCAGGTCCGCAGAACTCAAAAGCAAACCGCGGTCGCCGAACTCGGTCTCCAAATTCCGCGTGCCAGCCCGGTCGATGGCGCTCTCCAAGGTTCTAGGAATCTTCAACCCGCATCACCGCCCCGCGGTGCGCGCGAGTGCTAATGCGGCCACGCATGCCGCTGACGTGAAGTTGCGATGCTGGTCGGCTACGACGATGCCGTGGCCTAAACGGACCGGTCGCCACGAGCCATCCTTGTTGGGGTTCCGGTCGGGCGGTAGTGGGATCCGCATGATCGGGTGGCTAGCCCAGCCGCCATCTGCTTCGAATAGGCGCACGACGCCCCGTTGGAGATGATCATGATCGGCGTTCGCCCGCAGCAAGATCGACGCCGCGAGCGCGCTGGCGAAGGCTGAATCGACCGTGCTTACCAGGCCCCATCCGGCCCGAGTCGCGTTGGGTGATGTATCGCCCACAGCACTGCACGGTGGACGGCCGCCCGGTCGCCCGCTGCCAACGCGAATTCGATCGCTTGTAGGGTTGTGTAATGCGGTGATGTCCACCAGTACGAACTCCAGCTGCCGTCGCCGCATTGTCTCGACCTCACGAATCTCCGTGCGGCGTGCGCCTCGGCGGGAGTGCCGGCACATGACGCGGCCGAGAGTGCTTGACCGGCCACCGCGGTATTGGTATGTGGAGCGCACCACCCCCAAAACGGCACCCAGCGGCGGAGTCCCATGAACCACCGGACCGGGCCCGATTCCAAATACGTTGCTATGCCTCCAGTTCGGCTCCGCTGGTGACGAATCAGGCACGAAGCCGCGCGTCGGCACACATCGCCATTCCGGCCGAGTCGTGTTATAAACCGCAGCACCCATGCCGTCGAGTCGGCGTCAGTCGGGACGTCCTCGTTGTAGCCCCATCCGCCGTCGGGGTTCTGAGTCGAGACCAGGGTGTCAGCCGCTCGCTCGAGGGCTTCCGCGGTGTCGCCGTCAGCGGCAGGGCGCTGCCGATGAACCCCGTAGGCCATTGCGACGCCTCACCTGCCGGTGTGACGAAGTCGCGCCACAGCCCGTCATGGCCTTGACGGGCAAGGCGAAACCGCACCCCGCGCTCAAGCGCGTCCACGTGGCGCAAACCGACTGGTCCAAAAGTGAAACCCTGTGATGTAGGCAACGCAGCGACCTTATCGTCAGAGAACGGAGTGATCTCAACGGTGATGCGGGCCGCCATTCGCCCGCACATGATCGAGCTTGGGGCGCACGGCGCTTACGGTTCTAGGTCGAGTCGTTGATCGCCGGAGCGGCCGTGGCTCTAGCACTTTATGACCTTGGTATGGCGGGATTGGATCGACGCGATCTTCGGTGCTGATCCCGACAACCACTCCGGTGAACTGCGATGGGTCATCGTCGTCGGCCTGCGCGATTTCGGTGGGTGCGGTCAACGTCAGCGAGGTGTTGACCGATTGTCACGACGGGTCAGGTGCGCGCGGTGATCCCGTTCTCGTCGTCGAGCGCCGAAATCTCGCCCGCGGGCACCGCGGTTGTCCAGCACTTCAAGCGATACGAAACCGACCACAGGCATCCCTCATATCGGCAAGATTCACCCGCCGGAGGCCGAGTCGTTCTCGACATCGACGAGGCCAGGCTGATCCGATCGCGGTCGTCCACACCTCGCCAGGTGGCCACGCCGTAAGCCTGAAGGGTCACGGCGCGGAAAGGGCGCAATTCGAGTAGTCGACGGCGCAAGTCGAGTACGCTTCGGCTACGCACGACACCGCGCCGTCGATCGGCAGTGTTGCGGTATGACCGTGCTCGACGACCGATCCGCGCTGACGACTCCAGCCGATCAATTGAGCGAGGTCGCTGATCGGCTGCACGAAATCCTCATCACCGGTGGCACTTTCGACGCGATCTACCGCCACGTCCTGACCAACGCCGGCAAGCGGCGTCCGGGCCGGCCTGGTGCTGGCCTGTGCCGGTTGCTGCCGTCGGCGACCGTGTACCGGCCGACGCCGTCGACATGGCCTGCGCGATCGAGATGCTCCACGAGGCGTCGCTGGTGCATGACGACATCTGCGACGGTTCACTCTTGCGACGCGATGCACCGTCGGTGCGGCCGCGTTCGGCGTCCGACTGCGGCTCGGGCCGGGTTCCACCTGGCGGGCACGGCTTTACACGTGGCGGCGCGGGTGCGGGCCGACAACCCGACGGTTTTCGCGCGCCCTGAACGAGGCTCCGGGTGTCACCTACCTCGACCAGTTTTCGGATCTGTCCTTCGGTCAGCTGGTCGAGATCATGCCGCCCACCTTCGACGACGGGGCGCTGCGCCGGCACTACGAACTCGTGGCGGCTGCCAAGACCGGCACGCTCTTCCGGCTGGCCTGCTCGTACGGCGGCACGGCGGGCGGTGTCGACCATGACGGGCTGCGTGCCTTGATGCCGATACGCCGACCAGCTTGCCCTCGCCTTCCAGATCATGGACGACGTCCGCGACGTCGAGGGCGGCCCGGCGCTCGGCAAGGAAGCTGGTGGCGATCTCGACCGCCGCGTGCCGACCTGGCCGGTCATCGAATGGCTGGCGATGCGCCCCGGTGCCCGGGAAATGTGGCTCTGCGAGCGCACGTCGAGTGTCCAGTTGCAGGCAGACCTGGTGCGCAGCGGGGCCACGCAGGCGGCCCGCGCGGTCGCGGTAGGCGCCGTCGAGGACGCAAGCCGAGCGCTGGAGGTGTTCCCGCCGACGGCCGCGCGGGACCATCTGCACCAACTCCTGAACGGGTGATCTCCCGATGAGCCGGGGGCGCCTCCGGGTTATGGCGTACGGGCTGCGGCACCTGCGGCAGGCGCCGGACCTGGCCGCGCTGCAGGCGGCCGAGTCGCCGGAGGAACTGGCCCGGCTGGCGCTGATCCCGGCCGGCCGCAACCTGGGGATCGCAGTCGGTCTTCTGCCCGCGGAGATGCGGGCCGAAGCCGCCGCCGCGCTCCTGGCCTGCCGGGTGCTCGATGCCTACGAAGACCTCAGCGACCGCCCGGTCGCGAGCCGCGCGGTGATGGCCGCGGTTGACTACCTCACCGGCGTCAGCGACACACCGCCGCCGGCGCTCGCCGCGGTGGCCGGCCGTGACAGCGAAGCCGTCGACCTCGTCCTGGCCGCGCGCATCCACGACATCCGTGCGCTGCTGTCGGTGTTGCCCGCCGAACGCCGCGAACGGGCGGGCCAGATGCTCGGCGACGTCGGCGCCGTGATGGCCCGCAATCTCGATTCACCGATGCCGCGGACGGCCTACGGTGAGCGCGTCCTCGGGCGCGTGGTGCAGTACGCATGCGCTGTCGTCACCGAGAAGGCCTGCACGGGGCCAGATCTGGCGGAGCTGGCCGGCTGCATCGGCGTTGTCGCGCAGTCGGCGAACGACCTTCGCGACGGCGAACTGTGCGCTGTACGGCGCCCGCGACCACGAGGAACTCGTTCGGGTGGTGATGCCCCGGTTGCTGGCGCCGGCGCTGGGCGGCTTCGCGCTGCTGACGCGGCTGGGTCCACGCACCCCGAGCCTGGGTGCCCGGACGGCGATCGCCTACATGACGATCACGACGGCCGCGTTCCTGTGCGCAGTCGTCGGGGCACCCACGCCATTACCGGCGCCGGTTACGGTTCGGCGCGGCCGTGCTGGCCGCCGCCTCACCGGCGCTGTGGGCCGCGATGGTCACGAGGGTGCGGCACTCCGCCGACGGGGCGATCCGTCGACTGCTCGATTCGGCGCCAGCCGTGCTTTGCCGAGATCGGAAACGGGGATGCCGCAAACGTCGCTCGGTGACCTGATCGTCGACAGCACCTTCGCCCTGGTTCGGAACCTGCCGGCCGGCGCGCTGACCGGCGAACTGTCCGAACACGACACCCGCCGCATGATGCTCGCCGATCACCTGGCCTTCGGCGCCCTGGATCAGTTGGCGAGCAACGACATCGACGCGATCAAGGCCGTCGCGACCCGATTCCAGCTCACCGCCCTCGACTCGACCACAGGAAGGCAGCTCCGTGATCACCATGTCACCGCTCGCGCATCCCGGAAAGGTCTCCGCGCAAACGGCTTTCAGCCGGCGGGTGCTCAAACTCGATCACCCCGCGAATGTCGGCCCGCTGGCCCATTTCGGTGCTGGATTCGGGCTGTTGGGCCTTCGGTCTGCTCGTGCCGGCCACCACGAACTGGTACCTGGCGGTGCCGCTGATAGCCACGCTGATGCTGTTGAACTTCTCGATCACCATCGGCGTGCTCCATATGCACACCCATCGGGCGCTGTTCGTGTCGCGACGTGCCAACCGCGTGGTCGACGTCCTGTGCTGCATGCCCGCCTTACTGACGGCGGCCGAGATGCGCGAGGTGCACGTGCTCAACCATCACCGCTTCAACGACGGGCCTGGCGACGTCACCTCGACAGAGGGCCGCGAGCGGGGATGCGCTGCCGTCTCGTACTGGATCAGATACGGCTGCGTCGTCAAGAACCACACGGTACGAATGATTTTCGCCGCGGATGCGTCGGCCGGCCGACGTCAGCGGCGCCACCAGTTCATCTGGACATCACGTTGGTCGTGGCGCTGATCGTGACCACCAGGTGGGTTCGCCGACAACACGCGGTTCCTGCTCTTCTACGGCATCCCTTTCGTGGTGACCCAGGTGAACAGCGGCTACTTCGCGTGGCTGACCCACGCCCCCGCACGCGTCTTCGACGACGACCCGAGCAAATCGATCAACACGGTGGGCAACTGGCTCAACTTCTGGATCTTCAACCAGGGCTACCACAGCGTGCACCACCGCTACCCCGGCATCCACTGGAGCCAGATCCCCGACAAGCTCGAATTCATGCGGCAGGTCGATCCCGAGGTGATCGTGCCCTACTGGATGACGCTCACCTCGGCCTGGCGCCTCGTCGCACCGGGCAGCTTCCTCGACACGACCTACGGCAAGCGCTGGAAGGCCAAGCTGGACAAGCGATTGGAGGAGGGCACAGTCCGCTCGCGGTACCTGCCCTGGTTCGCATGGATCTGATCACGCGCCACCAGATACAGGACGTGTTGACCGACCGCCGTCGGCTGGTCCCCGTTCTGCTCGCATCCGGCCGGATACGCCTTCGCCGGGGTGACCGTGCCTGTGCTGCTGCTGTTCGCCGGGGGCTGGTGGTTGCCGAAGACCGTCGACGCCGGCCCGCACCTGGCCACCGTCCCTTCAGTCGTGATCAACGTGCTGCTGCTCGCGCTGTTCGGCCTGCAGCACTCGGGCATGGCCCGGCCCTCGTTCAAAGCGTTCGTCACCCGCTGGGTGCCCGACGCCCTCGAGCGCACCGTGTACATCGTCATGGCCAGCCTGGCCGTGTGGGTTCTGTGCCTGGGCTGGCAGCCGCTGCCGCACCTGATCTGGTCGGCCGACGGCGTCGTCGGGGCGGTGCTCGAGGTCGGCTTCTGGCTGGGCTTCGTGCTTGTCTACGCGGCGACCCTGCTGCTCAACCACTTCCACCTGCTCGGGCATCAGCCAGGCCTACCGCGGCTACGTGACCCGGGTGCCCGACGCGACCTCCGACCGGTTGCAAACGCACGGGCCCTACCGCCTGGTGCGCCATCCGCTGATGACCGGCCTGCTGCTCTGCTTCTGGTGCACAAGCACGTTCACCGCCGGGCACCTGCTGTGGGCTGTCGGCCTGACGGGCTACATCCTGCTGGGCACCTTCCTCGAGGAGCGCGACCTGGTCGCGCGGTTCGGCGCGGCCTATCGCAGTTACGCCGCGCGGGTGCCCGCCTTCTTCCCGTCACTGCTCAAGACGTTCGACAAAGGAGCTGCACGATGACCCAGACACCGGACCTGGAAACCACCATCGCCATCATCGGTAGCGGCTTCTCCGGTCTCGGTATGGCAGCCCAGTTGCGCAAGCGTGGCCGCGACGACTTCGTGATCCTGGAGAAGGCACACGACATCGGCGGCACCTGGCGCGACAACACGTATCCGGGCTGTGGCTGCGATGTCCCGACCGCCCTCTACTCGTATTCCTTTGAGCAGAACCCGTATTGGTCCAAGATGTGGTGTTCGCAGCCGGAGATCCAGGCGTACCTGCAGCGCGTCGCCGACAAGTACGACCTGCGCCGCAAGGTGATGTTCGGCACCGAACTCGTCGAGGCGCACTGGGATGAGGCAGCGTCGCGCTGGCGGGGGCGCCTGGCCGACGGACGCACCGTCACCGCCCAGTTCGTGGTCATCAGCGTCGCCCCGCTGCATGTGCCACGCATCCCGGAAATCAGCGGCATCGAGACCTTCACCGGGCCGGTCTTCCACTCCGCGCGATGGGATCACGGCGTGGATTTGACGGGCAAGAAGGTCGCGGTGATCGGCACCGGCGCCAGCGCAATCCAATTCATGCCGGTCATCGCGGAGCACGTCGCATCAACTACAGGTGTATCAGCGCTCCCCGGCCTGGGTGATAGGCCGGCCTAACGTGTCCATCCCCAGGTTGGTTCAGCAGCTTTTCGCCCGTGTTCCATTGACCTGCACGGCCTTCCGCTACATCAACTACTGGATTGCGGAGCTGCTGGGCGTCGCGATCAACGGTTACGGCAACCTTCATAAGCTTCTGCAATGGGCCGGCGAGGCCAATATCCGCAAGCACGTCAAGGATCCGGCGTTGGCGGCCAAGCTCACTCCCGACTACCAGGTCGGGTGCAAGCGCCTGCTGTTTTCCACGTACCTACTATCAGGCGCTGGCCCGGCCCAACGCCGAGGTGATCACGGACGGTATCGCCGAGGTGCGGCCCGACAGCATCGTGACCGTCGACGGAACCGAGCGCGCGGTCGATGTGATCATCTACGCCACCGGGTTCCACGTCCTCAACGACAGGTTCGACGACCTCAGGATCCGCGGTGCCGGCGGCGAGGTGATGGCGCATCGGTGGAACACCGAGGGCCTCCAGGGCCACATGGGTGTCTCCATGGCGGGGATGCCCAATGCGTTCCTCTTGATGGGCCCGAACACCGGGGTGGCGTACAGCTCGATCGTGTTCATGATCGAGCAGCAGATCGAGTACGTCCTGCGCGCGCTGGACCGTGTGCAGCAGCGGGCGGCCGCCTCGATCCACGTCCGCCGGGATGCCCAGGACAGGTTCAACGAGGACATTCAGCGCCGGTCGGCCAAGAGGGTGTGGACAAACGGCAGTTGCACGAATTGGTTTGTCGACGCGACCGGCGCCAATCGGGCGCTCTGGCCGGGATTCACGTGGCAGTACTGGCGGGCGGCGCGAGACTTCGACGAGACGGAGTTCGAATTCGAATTCGACCGGCGCCTATCACCTGCGGACAGTGAGCCGCAGCACGTACTGTAAGTGACGTGAGTGCGGGGGGCGTTGACCTTGCATGATGTGGCGGGGAAGCTGGCTCGATTCACAGGCCGCTACGCCGCCTGGATCGTCGGCACTCTGGTTGGTCGGCGCGGGCGCCGCGACTCTCACGATGCCCCAGCTCGAACGTGTCGTGGAAACGCACTCCCGTCCTTCATCCCCGCCGACGCGGCCAGTTCGATAGCGGCGCGGCGCGCGCCGAGTTGCTCGGCGGACCGCCCAGCAACAATCTCAATTACATTCTGCTGGAACGTGATCAGCCCCTGAACGACGCCGACCGCCGATACTACGACAGGCTCGTGGACGACCTTACGCGCCGACAGCGAACACGTGGGTTCAGTGACCGACCTCTGGTCAGATCCGGACGACCGGGCGGCGGCACAGAGCGCGGACCGCCGCGCCGTCACCGTGATGACGCGGCTGTCCGGGCTGATCGGCACCTCCCAGGCGAACGAATCGGTTACCGCGGTGCGCGACACGATCAAGCGACTGGGGTTACCGCAAGGCTTGCAGGTCTACGTCACCGGGCCCGGCGCCACCGTCTCCGACGAATTCACGGCGATCGATCGGCAGATGCTGCGCATCACCGCAGCGACCGTGGGATTGATCCTGCTGCTACTGATCGTCGTCTATCGGTCGCCCGTCGGCGCGGCGATCCCGCTGATCGCGGTCGGCGCCGCCGTCGCGGTGGCCCGTCCGATCGTGGCGGCACTCGGGGAAGCCGGGCTGGTCGAGGTGTCGCTGTTCTCCGTCGCGCTGCTGGCCGCGATGATGCTTGGTGCCGGCACCGACTACGCGATCTTTCTGATCGGCCGTTACCACGAGGGCCGGCGCCGCGGCATCACCCCTGACGAATCGTTGCTGGGCGCCTACCGTGGCGTCGCCCCGGTGATCGTGGGATCGGCCCTGACGATCGCGGTGGCGTTGGCGTGTCTTGAGCTTTGCGCGGGTGGGTGTGTTCCGCAGCACGGGAATTCCTTGCGCGATAGGCATTCTGGTGGCGATGCTGGCATCGCTGACCTTGACACCGGCGTTGATCGTGCTCGCCGGGCGGCGTGGCTGGCTCGAGCCCCGCCCTTCCCGTCTCACGGCCGACGCTGGCGGCGGATCGGTGTGAGTGTGGCACGCTGGCCCGGCGCCGATTCTTGCCGCCAGTGGGGCGCTGATCGTGGTCGCGGCTCTGCCGCTGACCGGACTGCACATCGGCTGGAACGAGCCGGCCGCCACCCCTGCAGCCGCCGAATCCAACCGGCGGCTACCAGGCCGCCGACCGCCACTTCCCGACCAACCACCTGCAGCCGACGGTGGTCACCATCTCCGCCGACCACGACATCCGCAACCCTGCCGGGCTGATCGCCGTCGAGCGGATCACCCGGCAGGTCATGGCCATACCGGGTGTGCGGATGGTGCAGTCGGCCAGCCGCCCGGCGGGCACGGTTCCCGACGAGGCCACATTGAGTGGGTCTGGCCGGCGTCATCGGCCGACAACTCGACACCACGTTCGACACGCTCACCGAGCGGCTGGGCCGGGTCTCCGACCTTGACACCGCGCTCGCGTCGATGTCGGCAGATGTCGGGCGGCTCTCCGCCGGCCTGCAGGGCGGCGCCGATGGGTTGCGCGGCATCGGCTCGGCCGCCGAGGACATGCGCAGCGGGATGACCGGGCTGCAGACCAACATCACGACGGTGTCGGGTTACCTCGACCCGTTACGCGCCTTCGTCTCGGGGACACCGGACTGCCCGAACAACCCGATCTGCTCGGCGGTTGCCCGGGTAGTGCAACCCGTCGACGACATGCTGCAAAGTTCCGACCAACTCGCCAGCGGCGCAAACAAACTCAGCGCCGGTGCCGCGAACGCAACCGATGCGCTCGCCGGCATGCCGGCAGCAATCAGTGCGATGGCCGAGCAGATACGGCGCGCCCGCGCCGCAACCGCTGACCTGACGACCATCACCCAATCGTTGGGACCGCAGGTGCACGAATTGACGGACTATCTGCAGGAGATCGACACGCAGTTTCAGGGCAGTGCCGCCGGCGGCTTCTACCTCCCGCAACGGGCACTGGCAGATCCGCGGTTGAAGGCTGCCCTGGACAAACTGGTATCGCGTGACGGCCACGCCACCTATCTGCTGGTCTACGGCGACGGGCAGGAATGGGGGAGCGACGGCGCGCAACGAGCCCGGCAGATCCAGACCGCAGTGCACGAAGCGACAAAGGAAGGCACGCTCACCCCCACCGCCGTGTATCTCGCCGGCGTCGGACCCGCCACCCTCGACCTGCAGACTCTGGTCAACCGCGACCTCAAAATGCTGATGGTGATCACTCTGGTGCTGATCTTCCTGATCGTCGCGCTGATGCTGCGCAGCCCCGTCGCCGGCCTCGTCGTGGTGGGCACCGTCGCGGTGTCCTACGCCTCTGCACTGGGCGCCAGCATCCTCATCTGGCAACACCTGCTGCATCGTGAACTGCACTGGGCGGTAGCGCCGATCTCATTCATCGCGCTAGTGGCCGTCGGGGCCGACTACAACCTGCTGCTGGCCATGCGAATCCGCGAAGAGGCCCGCGCCGGCCTTGGTACCGGAATCATCCGTGCGTTCGCCGCCACCGGAGGGGTAGTCACCACCGCCGGAATCGTTTTCGGCATAACCATGTTCGCGCTCGCGGCAGCAGCGTGCTCAGCGTGGCCCAGATCGGGGTGACAATCGGAGTCGGCCTGTTACTCGACACACTGATCGTGCGCACGTTCGTCCTGCCGTCGCTTGTTGCGTTGCTCGGCCGCTGGTTCTGGTGGCCGACCCGGATCTCGACGAAAGTGGCCGTGGGAACGCCGTCGATCTCGTAGGTGGCCAGCAGCATTGCCGTAGGCGCCCGAGCCTTGCGGTTGGCGGGCGTATCTGGCCACCAACCCACCGGCGCCCCAAAGGCCCCAAACGGAAGAAGCTCTGAACCGCATTGAAGGTTCAGCGCTATGCCGATGTCTTGAGACATCACACAGTGCCTCGGGCAGGATTCGAATCTGCGACCTGGGATTACGCTTGGCAGTGTCTCGGACCTGGTCAGCCGTGCCCGGTTTGTCTTGTGCTGCAACGGGTTTGGCCACATGGGGGCTCCGCTGAGAACCCGCCAATTACCGTCGAATCGTGGTGGGCTCGAGCAGCAGGCCGCCACCGCGATCCTGGAGGTGGATGCCATTCTCGTGCGTAGCGGGCATACATGCCGGCGCGTTCGGCGAGCTCGCCGGCCGTACGCGGCCCGTGCTCGGCCAGCACGCCGGTCGGCCTACCGGCGTCGATCTGCGGACCCCAACGGGGTTGTCGTGTTGCACATGAGCAAGACCCAACCGGGCAGGGCGCCCTCTTGATCCCGGGGACGGTGGTGCGCTCCCGACCGGCGACTATCCTCCGGCCGGCACCCGCCGCTCTGCCGCGGCCAGTCCCTATACCCCGCCGGAACATCCCATCGGCGTGGTTTAACCTTCACGAGACGTCATCAATGGTTCACTCACGTTCGCCCATCACCCCAAGACGACCGGATGCCGCCCCGGAGCCGGGAACGTACCGTCCCCCCGTTCTTCTCCTCGCCTGCCGCCCCCGAATGGAACGAGAGCCGCTTCGGCTTCTACCCCGGGCTTCGCACCCGCGGTTACCCGCGACGCACGCCGAGGCGGAGACGGCCATCGCGCACTGACCCGAGTACTACACCTTCGACATCAGTCGAACCTCAACGGTGCCTCCCACTTTCAACTCATGCACCCTCACTTCGCACGTAATCGCTGGTATCCTCCATCACCGCACAGGTGATTCGCTCGGCAATCAGATGCTCACGCAATGCCAGGATCTGGCTCGTCATCGAGCTCCAGGTCGTGACCGTCTCAACGGTCTTGCGCCGCCCGGCTCCGGCGACCCGCACGCACACCTTAGCGTCCTTCTTCGAGATGTCCAGCTGATAGATTGCACCCTTGAGGGGTCCTACTGTTCCTATGCCAGTGCCTTCAAATGAAGCGGGCGCATTTCCCGATCCCTTGGTCCCCTTTGCCGATACCTCCAGGTCGGCTCCGGGAGCGAACTCCAAGCGGCCGCCGGGCAGGTTGTAGCCTTCTTCCGGGGCCTCGAACGCCTGGCCTAGAAAGAGCGATCCATTTGCCCATTTCTTTGCCGTAACGCCCGCGCCTGGCGCAGCGGCGTTGTCCTCCGAAGTGGGCAGCACCAAGACGCTCTGATACGTCCAGTCTTGCAATTCGAATAGTGGAAACCAGGTGGAATCTGTGTCTGTCGCCATCGTTTTTCCTTTGTGTTGAGCCAGACTTACATTGCGTCGTTCATCCGTAACAAAGCCGTGCCCCAAAAACCGACGGATAGGCGATTCTGCACATCGCACACTGGTGAGTTGGTAATCGGGCCCTTCGTGATGAAACCCGCACCGGTACCGGCTCGCTCACCATGCCGCCTCCCAACACGATGAGACCTCTCGCGTTGCTCAGCGCGGTGGTCGCCAGGCGCGACTTCATCGGTGAATCGATCGAATAGCCGACGATGCGGTTGGAGAACGCATCCTTGACCGCGCACAGGTAGGGGTTGCCCTCGCGCGTCGGATGCTCGGTAATATCTGCCAGCCACAACTGGTTTGGGGCCTCAGCGGTGAAATGCCGTTCGACGAGATCGTCGTGTACCGGCGGTCCGGCCTTGCCGTTCTTGCCGCGCTTCTTGCCGAAAACGCTCCAACAGCCGATGGTCGTGCAGATCCGCCAGGCGGTGCGCTCAGCGATCGGCTCGCCAGCGGTCCGCGCCTCCTCAGCGAGATACCGATACCCGAAATTCGGGGTCATCGGTGTGGGCGTTGAACCGTGCGTCGGCGCGATACGCCTCTGCCCGTTCGGCGTCAGTGACCGGGTCAGCGCGCCAGCGGTAGTAGGGCTGGCGAGCGAGCTTGAGTACCCGGCACGTCACCGCCACGGGGAGCACGACGCTCGACAGCGACCTGAAAAGGGGCTTGCTAACACGACGGTTGCGTCTGCGTTACCCAGAATTCTGGGCTGTATTGCTCAATTCTTGCCGAAGTGTCCGGTTGCCGTCGGCTGGAGCGAGAAGACGATCGCGTCGACGTGCGGCGCGTAAGGGAATGCAACACGACCGACGGCCCGCGTACCCGAACCGGTGGCCACGCGCAGAGCGCATCGCACATGTAATCGTGACGACGACCAGTCCCGTTCGGCGGGCCGCTCACGCCGGCTGGAGCGACACCTCGCTGGCGCCCCGCGTTCGTGAGGTAGCGCGCCCCCAATCGAAAAATGGTGGTCGGGCTTCGTCAAGGAAGCTGATTGCTGCGGAAGCATCTGCCGGCGTCTCGGCGGTACCCGCGCGGTACGGGCGACCAGCTCGAATAGTCGTTCGATCCCGGAAACGGGCACGAATCAGGACCAGTGTGAGCGGGCGACGGTGTGAGCGGGCGACGGGAATCGAACCCGCGTAGCTAGTTTGAAGCCCTGGGAACATTGCGCTCGGTTTCGCCGTCGCATAACAGCACGCCCGCGCTTTAGCGTTGCCGCTGTGGGGCTTTCACCCCACGCCATTTCACTGAGAGGCGCGATTCGTGTCGGTTGGCCTTCCCGGCTTCGTGAATAACGTGGTGATCGACGCCGTCGAGAACGTCGGCAGGGTGGTCGCGGCGGCGGGGAAGTTGTTCGCCGGCGACGAGCCGAAGCAGTCGCCGGTCGATCACACCAATCAAGCGCTGTTCGGTCAGCAGGCCCGCCGGCCGCGCCGGCGCCGCCGCCGACACTCAACGGTGAGAGCGGTCTGAACTCCGGAGCGACGGGCGCGGGAGAGACCTACAACGCTGGCGTTGACGCCGCGCAGCTCACCGACCAGAAGCTCGCCGAATTGCTCAAGCAGATCTTCGCGTCCAATCAGGCTGCCCGCGACAAGGTTTCGTCCATTCTCAGCGAGATCACCAACAAGCAGAAGCAGATCGCTCCCGAGATGGGCGACCCGGCGTCGGTGAGCGCCTTCGGGCAGTTTCTCGACCAGAAGTTCGGCGAGATCCAGAAGGTTCTCACCGATGCGCAGGTCGACGGTAAGACCAGGGCGGCGATCCTCGACGCGCTGGGCGACGAATACCGCGCCAACGGTCCGAATCCTCCAACGGGCGGCCGCGCCAACAGCGACGCGCACACCGGGGCGCCGCCACATCGACTGCCCCGACCGACACGGGCAGCCGACCCCGCCGCCGACGACTCGGCGGCCGGGCAGGATCCCCTGGTGGATCCATTGGCGGGCATGGGAATTGGCGCGCCGACGGGATGGACCCGCTCTCGGCGATGGGACCGGCACTGGCCGGCCTGAGCGCGCTGCCCGGCGCGATGGGCGGTGGGCTAGCGGGTGGCGCCTCGCCGCTGGACGCGCTGGGTTCACTGGGACAGCTCGGCGCCTTGGCCGGCCGCGGCTTTACCGACGCGCCACCCGCCGACACCGACAGCAGACCGAAGGACGACTTCGACGACAAACCGGCCGACTCGACCACCGATGGGAAGCCGACCGCGAGCGACCCGGCCGACGCGCTGAAGGACGACGAGCACCACGAACACGGCCAACCCGCGACCTCGCCCGCGGGCGACACCGACTCGGACCGCCGCGCCGCCGACACCCCACGACGCCGCACCGGCCAGCGCCCCTGCTGCCGCGCCTGGCGATCCGGCCCGCACGGTGACACTGCCCGACGGACGGGTCGTCACCGCGCCCGACGACAAGATCGCCTCGGCCATGCGGTCGGTGCTGTCGGGGACCAGCGTGCCCGACGCATTCAAGGCCGTGGATCTGCCGCTGCCCCCGCCAGGGACTCCGGTCATCGACCCCGCCGACCCCGCTCGATCTCGATCCCGGAGCCGTGGCGCGATTCCAGTCCCGCCCACCGGTTATGGCCATGGGAGACGGCAAGATCTGGCTGGACGGGCAGCTGCAACCAATTGGCGCCCTCGGCAGTAGCAGTGATTTCCTAGGCTGGAGCAAGCCGCCCACCAAGGCGAGCCCCCAGACCGCGGCCGCAGCACCGCGCGCCGCCGCCGCCAGCTAGGAGCCAGCGTGGAGATCGAGACAGAGGACCGCACCTACGTCGAGTCGTCGCGAGACGGCGCGGTCATGCTCGAACTCGACAAGGACGGAAACGCGCTGCGCGTCCAGCTCGAGCCCGAAGTCAACGCCACCTGGACCGCCGACACACTGGCGATCGGCTACTGCGCCTGCACACGCTGGCGCTGATGCGCGCGCGCTGTGATCAGCTGGCACGCATGAACGAGCGCGGCGCCAACATGCCGCCCGACGACGTGTATCCCAGCGAGGCCGAAGTCGCCGCCTACCGCGCGCAGTACGTCGACTTTTGACGTGATTTGACCGCTGCATAAGCGTCTGGGTGCCCGTTACGCTGGCCCGCAGAGCGACCACGGAGTAGGAGGAAACGTTGGCCGAAGTATCGATCGACTTCTCCGCCTGGGAGGACCACGCCGGCTGGTGGGACCAGGAAGCCGAGCGGGCACGTGAGCGCACGAACGTCGACGACGACACTATCGCGCAGGCGCGCCATGCGTTCGGCAAGATCGGGTCCTCCACCGATCGGCGCGGCATACGCCTCGGCGCTGGAAGCACGCCGCGCGGCCGGGTACCGGCTGGGCGCCTACGCCGAATCGGTCGCGGCCCACATCCGCCGCGATCTGCAGACCTACGCCGAAGGCGAGGCCGACGGCGCCCGCACGTTGAGCACCTAGACGGTCCATGCCCAGCCGCGACTTGCGTGTCGAGACAGCCGGTGTACACGCCGCAGGCGCCACGACGGCTGCGGCGGCATCGTCTGCGGCTCTACTGCTGCCGCCGTCACCCCGATGCGCGGGTGATGCAACGTCGGCGAAGGTAGCCACCCGCGCCGCCGGGCAGATCGGCGCGCTGGGACTGGCCACTGCGGCCGCCAATGTTACGACCGAGGCGGCGGCCACGCGCCTGCACGGCGGCGCGGACGCGTACGAGTTCCAGGAAGCCTCGGGCGCAACAAGTTTGGGCGACGTCACCGCAGCGGTGGGTGGGGGAGTCGATGCACCGCCAGTGTCCACACCGCAGCTGCCGACTTCGCCGCAGCTGCCGGGGATACCGCTGGGGATCACGCCCACCACCGGGCATGAGATCGCGGCGGTGATCCATCCGGCCCGGGTCCGCAGGGGGTGCTGGCCGTGGCCGGCCTGCTGGAGGGCGCCGCGAAAGACCTCGACGAGGCAGCGACATCGGTATCCGCCGCGGGCGCCCTGGCCGCAGGTAGCTGGTCGTCGGATGCGGCCGACGCCGCCGGCGGCACCTAGTGGGTCTGGAAAACGACTACACCGGGCACGCGTCTCAGGCCCGCGCGCTTGCGCAGCAGCTGCGCACGCATGCCGACGACTTCTCCCGCGCCAAGGCCCAGATACCGCCGCCGCAGCGATTCGCCGACCTTGAGGCTCGGCTACACGCCGCCTACGCGGCCAATGCGCATCCCACCAGCATGGGCCGCTACACCCAGACGATCGCCGATCTGCAGTACGCGCTGGCGGCCGCCAACAACGACGCGGTCAGCGGCTACGCGCGATACCGGCAGGCCGCCCAAATCCAAGCCGGCACAATCGATCCGCACGCTGACCCCTATCGCCGGCGGATCGAACCCGGCACGCGGCGCCGAGGGTGCGGGCGGCACCCAGGACAGCGGCAACGCCGGACAGGATCGCGAAACACGCAGCGCGACAGACCCGTTGACTGCTGCAGCCGCCGACCCCGCCGGGACTAGCGGCTACGGCGAGGTGGCTGGCAGCCTGATGGGGAAGCGTATTGCCAGCGTGCTCGGGGGAGTATCGGGGGCGGCCGGTGGGCTGCTCGGCGCGCTGAGCGGCGCGGGCCAGCAGCTGCAACAGGCGGGCAGCCAGCTCGTCGGCGGACTCGCACAAGGAGCCAACGCTGCGATTGGCAACCCCAAACCGGTGATTCCGGAGGCGGAGGCGACCGCAGATGCCGCAGTCGGATGGACTGGACGCTGGTGGGGAGGCCCAGAGCGGCAGACATGGAGCTGGCTGGCGGGTCGGGGTGCCGCAGGGCCGTTGGCCTGCACCGGCGGGAAGCGGCCGCGGTCCCCGCGGCCGCCCCCGCGACGTTCAGCCCCGGCAACGTCGGCGACCACCGCCACAGCCGGCGGAATGCCAGGCGGCGGGGCGATGCACGCCGCCGATCATGCCGATGGGCGGGCACCCCGGCGGCGGCGCCGGAGAGGACGACCGCCGGCTGTATCCGGAACGGCGCGTACGGATTGAGACGCCGCCAAATAGCGAGCCGGTGAAGGGACGCCGCGAAGCGCGACGCACCCGCGGTGAGAAGGTCAGCGATGCCGAGGCGAGCCGATGACGCTGACCGACGACGAATGGGTGGTACGGGTCGAGGCGTCGATCGCGCACTGGCGGGCCCGCAACGCGGCGTTCCAGGAGGCCGTCAGCCGCATCACCGTCGAGCCGGTACACGAAGCCGTGCGAGCACGGTTCGACAGCAACGGCACCCTGCTCGCGCTGGAAATTCGAACCCGTCGGCCTTGTCGGACTACACGAACACCGAACTCGAGGACATCATCACTGAGGTGCTGCAGAAGACCCGCACGCAACTGCACGCGCAGGTGATGGAGCTGTTCGAGAAGTACATGGCACCGGGCCACGCTCGCTTCGACCCCAACGTGCTCGGCGAGCCCTACGTGGATCTGCCCGGTTAACGGCCGGCGACTAGCACGGTAAAGCAACGACTGCCAACGATTTTGGTATCAGTCTCGCCGCCACCCCGAAGGGTGGCCAAGATCAACGTGGCACACCCCTGTGAAAATGTGCCATAGCGAAATTGGGGTAATTGAAACGAATTGCTGTGGAGCACAGTGAAGTTGGGTAGTGTAATCATGTTAGGGCGGGAAGTTTCAAGAATGGTCGGTCATCGATAAGGCGTCTGGGTGCAGGGATTAACGCGATGTGTCTGGTGTTCAGAGGATGATCGGGATTCGGTGTTCGGCGACCGCGGCCCGCATGTACTTGCGCCGCAGCGTGGCTGACGCTTAGCACCTATCAGAGCGGTTCCGTCCTACCCCGCAACGTGAAGGTGAACGCTTGGCCGCTGTACCGCATCAGCCATTGATTGGCGCCGTCGCCGCGCGGAGCCGGTGGCGCAGGCAAGGTAGGTTCCCGTGCGGCCGGGCGCTATGTGTTCGCGTGCTCCGAGGAAACAACTTGGTAGAACCATTTGGCGATGTCAGAGATCAGATGCGACCGGCCTGGCGCGTTGGTGAAGAAGTAGTCGCTCATCTTCTCGTGGGCGCCTTGGTTGTCGGCCACCACACCGGTAACGGCGTCGTCGAAGTCAGGTGATTCGACGAACTGCTTGGGGGAGTTCACCTTCGCCTGCTGCACGAGCGAGTCGTCGTCGAGCAGCGTCCGCAGGATCGCTTCGAGGAATGACACCTTCTGCGACTCGGTGAAGTCTTCGGACCCGAACAGGTCGTTGAGTCGGTCGAGCACCTGCTGGAACGCGATCATCTTTGGGTCGCGCTTCTCACCGGATCCGGCGGCGGTGACGCCGGACAGTCCGACCCGTACACCGAGACCGATGTTGACTCTGCCTCGGTCGATCTGCTTGACCTGTTTGAGGACGACGTCGGGCAGATCGATGGGGGCGGTGTAGTTATTCGGCTGGATCACCCGGTCGAGGTTTCGAAGGTAGATCTGCTTCTTTTCAAGAGGTTGTCCCGGGTCTCGGTCCAGGCGGCGGTCCCCCGCTCAGACCTGCCGTGTGGTAGGTGTCGGGCGTCCGCCAAGACACCAACAGCAAGGGGACCGCCGTGAAGAAGAGTAGCCAGATTCAGCCCGTGGGCGCGACCGCGTCACCGGAGCAGGTCAGTGTGGCGATGGCCGAGATCGCCGAGAGCATGCTGGAGGGCCTGCTGGCGTTGGCCGTCGGCGCCGGCCTGCAGGTGATGCAGGCGTTGATGGACGCCGAGGTGACCGCGTTGGCCGGGCCGAAGGGCAGGCACGACCAGGGCCGGACCGCGGTACGCCACGGCCGTGAACGCGGCTCGGTCACCCTCGGTGGGCGCCGGGTAGCGGTGAGCCGGTTGTCTGTGTAACGGGTGCCCGAATTTGGGCGCAGTGTCGCGCTCAAAGTCACTCGGGAGTAGGACGCAAACCGAGAACGACGGTGGCATTTTCGTCCTAACATCAGGCGAGGACGGATGGGCATAACGTGCCAGCCTGCGGCTCGAAAGCTCAGGCTCGAGGTGCTGACAAAAACGAAAAGCCCCGAACGACGTCGGGGCTTAGTCGCTTCGACCTGTCTGGTCAGTCCGTAACCCAGGAACCAGCGGCAGAGTCCCATCTGCCTAGTGTAAACATCTCAGTCTAATTCTGAGCTAGATCAGTACTGCTGTAGGTCGCGTCGCTATATTGGACAGACTTGGAGCCACGTGGAGGAGGGTTCCATGCCAAGGCATCTGTTGGCGCGACTGGATTGGCGCGCTTTGGCCTGCGGCCTGCCGTTCGAACCGCAGACAGAACAGCTCGCGCCCACGCAGGCTGCGCTCTCACCCAAACAGCAGGATCAGATATCGCGTGCGTGAAGGAGGAGCTTATGTACAGCATTCGTACAGTTCGCGTCGAGATTGGCATTGCAGCCGGTCTGTGGCTCATCGCAGCACCCTGGCTGCTCGGATATTCAAATCCATTCGGCAAAGCCGCGCTTATAACGACTGCGTTTGGCCTTGGCGTCTCGTTCTCAGCGATTCACGACCTGTTCATCTCGAATCACGTCGAAGAGTGGATCATGGTGGTACTCGGCCTTTTGCTTATCGTCTCTCCATTGCTATTCGGGTATGTAGACGTGACCGTAGCGTTCTTCAACGCGTTCATTTCGGGACTCTTCGTAGTGGGTGCTGTGATCTGGGCCCAAGAGCGTATGAAGGCGCCGCCCCGCGAGACGCATGCCGGAGTTCATTGAGGAGTTCCGTTCAATGACTCAACAGGCCCGGCGTTAGCTATCACCTTGTCGGCGCGCTACTGCAATTCGACTTTAGCGTCTTTGATCACTTTCGCCCACTTGACGATTTCGGATCTGATATGTGAGTCGAATTGCTGCGGCGTGCTGCCAACGGGCTCCGCGCCCAACTCCGACAAACGCGCGTTGACATCAGGCAGTTTGAGGATGCGAGCAGTTTCGACCGAGACCTTGTCGAGGATGACCATGGACGTTCGCGCCGGAGCGACCAGCCCGAACCACGCAACCGTTTCGTAATCAGGTAGCCCAGCCTCGGCGATCGTTGGAATCTCGGGGGCAGCCGGCGAGCGCCTTGCCGTGCTGACGGCTAACGCGCGGATTCTGCCCGCCTTCACTTGCGGCATGTAGGCCGGCAGGTTGCTCAAAGCTACCATGATCTGTCCGCCCATTAGATCGGTCAGCACGCCTGCGTCGCCTTTGTACGTGATGTGCACCAGATCGGTCCCGGTCATGGCCTTGAACAATTCCATCGACATGTGTCCGCTGCTGCCGATCCCCGGTGAGCCGAAGGTAAGTTTGCCCGGGTTGGTTTTGGCATAGGCGATCAGTTCTTTGACGTTCTTTACCGGTAAGCGCGTTGTTGACCACCAGCACGTTGGGCACGATCGCCACCAGGCTGATGCCTGCGAAATCCTTGACGGCATCGAAACCGAGCTTGCGGTAAAGGTTGGGATTGATACCGTGCGGCGCAGCAGTCGTCATGAGCAGTGTGTAACCGTCGGGGGCAGCCTTAGCGGCATACTCGGTGCCGATGTTGCCATTGGCGCCGGGCCGGTTATCGATGATCACCGGCTGGCCCCAGGCTTCAGTGAGCTTCTGGCCGATCGCGCGCGCCAGGATATCAGTCGTGCCGGCGGGCGTGTACGCGACGACGATACGCATCGGTTTGTTTGGATAGTCAGCTGCCATCGCGGCGGCGGTGAACCCGAGGAAGATACAGGCGAATCGACGCATCAAATTCATGTGGAGCTTCTCCGGTAGAGTGGAACGAATGCGGCCGCTCGCCACTAGACTTGCATCGATTCACAGGAACGTGGAGTAGCAGTGCAGCGGCGCCGTGAACGCTTTCGCACCAAGCCCGACGAGTAACCATCCCCCGGCAGAGCCGGGGGCCTTCGTAATGTGAGCCGCTCAAAGCGGCTTGTCTTGGGCCGCTAACGCGGCCCGCTCGTCTGGAGCCACCTGAAGGTGGCCGCCCTATCGCCAAAGCTGCATCTGATCCAAACGCTTGTCCTCTTCTTCTTGGTGCCGGATGTATTCGCGGATCACCTCCTCGTCCCTTCCTACCGTCGAGACGAAGTATCCCCTGGCCCAGAAATGCTGCCCCACGAAGTTGCGGCTGCGCTCTGCGTAGCTTCGCGCCAAATGTATCGCGCTCTTACCCTTGATGAAACCCCACCACCTGCGACACCGCATACTTCGGCGGGATCGCAATCATCATGTGCACGTGGTCGGGCATCAGATGCCCTTCCTCGATTCGGCTCTCCTTCTGCTCGGCCAGCTTGCGAAACACTTCCCCCAAGTGCCGGCGCAGTTGCCCATACAACGCCCTGCGCCGGTACTTCGGGATAAAGATCACGTGGTATTTGCAGTCCCACTTGGTGTGGCTTAGGCTTTCGTACTCGTCCATCCGCGGAACTCCTCTTCGTGTGCTTTGGCGGCTCACGATCGCGAGTCTCCGTCGGATGGACTCCTTTAAATGTCGAACTTCTACTGCCTCCCCGGCAGAGCCGGGGGGCCTCCTTTGTTAGCTAATACATCTCCTACGCGCGAACCGCGTCACATCTCAGTCTTCCGGCAATCCTCCATTCCTGCCCCAGTGAGCTCCTGCACATACTGACTTCTCGACATCGTTTGTAGGTACCGGTGAGGCGACCATACAGGAGGTTGCAATGAGCATTCTTGATCCGAAATGGAAGTACACGCACAGCACCGCGACGGACATACGCAAGACTTTCGCCAAGGCACGTCGGAAACTCACGCAAGAGAAGACCTTGCAAGGTCAGCAGCGAGCTGAGCCCAAAGTCGCTCAGCTTGTTCCTCGCGAGCGGCGGGGGTGAGAGGGCTGCGTAGAAAGGCAGTTCATCCTTCCACGCTGGACACGCTGAAAGGAGAAATTCAGAAGAAGTTCCCGCAGGGCTGAGCGATCCCTCTAGGGTCGGGCGGTGATACGAACCGCATTGCGCTTAGTGGGGGTTCCATCCGGCGTGATTCCTTCAGTTTCGATGCTCTGAGCATCTACGGTGCTAAAGCCTGCTTGTTGAAACAGCGACCGCCACTCTTCCGCGCTACGCAGCAGGAAGCCGAATTCACCGTTCGAATGATGCGCTTGACCGTATAGCGCTCAAACGCACGATCCGGCAGTCCGTCGGACGCTTGCTTAGAGTTGACGCTGTCGAAGATGAGCCTGTTAAGCCGACTTTCGGCCGACGTATGTGCGGCCTCCAGCTCATATATGCGTATGCGGGTCTGCTTTGGTTCGAGTGGCGACAGCACCGCGGCCACCAGGTCCGGACAAGCAGGACAGCTAACGAGACGCTTTTCGCCACATTGCTTAGCGGGTCCATGCGTGGCGTAAACGTAACGGACCGGGCGCATAAATTCTTGCCGTGAGCGTGGATCGTCGGCTCCCATGACAGCCAGGCCGCCCGGGCGCATGACGCGACGGATTTCCACGAGTGGGATAATCGGATCGCTCCAGAAATGAATCACACCGATAGCGAACACCCGGTCAAAACTGGTGTCGGCGAAGGGCAGGTGCTCGGCAGAGGTGAGATGGAAGCTGGCACGTCCTGCTGCGACGAGTGCCGCATTAAAGCGCTTGGCCTCCTCCAACATCGTGGGCGAGATGTCGATGCCAGCATATCGGACATCCTTGGATTGGTCGATCACAGCTGATGCCGCCCGGCCATTGCCAAAGCCGATTTCAAGCACATGGCAGCCAGGTTCAATGCCAAGTAAGGCAATGATCGCAGCATTGGCTTGTCGGTTGTTCCCGTTGAGCCATTCGGCAACTTCGAGGCCGACTGGCCCTTCTGGATTACTAAGTTGGCGTGCCTTTTCGGCGGGTGAGAGTGAGCTGAAGACAGACAGTGGTGTTCTCGCAGAAAACGGCTCAAGCTGCACCCGGATTGACCCCCGGGCGACTAATCCAACGCAATGCCGGCTTCCTTAACGAGCTTGCGCCACAGTGCCAAGTCATCCCGGTTTATCGCAAGCAAGCCTTCGGGCGTCGAGCCTTCAGCGACGTAGGCATTAGAAAGGAGCTTTTCTAACACGTCTGAGCGCCTGACTGCCCCGTTGACCTCTCTGTTGAGGCGTATGACGATGTCTCGGGGCATCTTTGACGGACCAAACACGCCAGCCCACTGTCCAACCGTCACCTGCGGCACGCCAGCTTCATCGAAAGTCGGGACGTCAGGCAGCAGCGGCGAACGGCTCTTGAGCGTTACTGCGAGCGGGCGCAGCTTGCCTTCCTTAGCGAGCGAAATCGCGGTGAGCGTACCCAGGAAGGACGAATGCAAGCGCCCAGTGATGAGATCTGGCGTGAGCGGGCCCTCGCCCTTGTATGGAACCTGTAGCATGTCGATGCCGGTCGCCCGTATGAGCTGTACGTAGCGCAACATCGACAGTGGGTTGCCGATGCCGTAATTGAGCTTTCCCGGATTGGCCTTTGTGAAGCTGATGAATTCGTTCAGCGTCTTCGCTGGCACACTGGGATGCACGTACAGAAAGCCTGTCGAGCGGCCCACCATTGATATCGGCGTGAAATCCTTGAGTGGATCATAGGGGGGTGCTTGTTGCAGCGCTACCGCGGCGCTCATCGCGCTATTCGTGCCGAACATGATGGTATAGCCATCCGGTGGCTGGCGCATGACCATCTCGGCCGCGAGCGCGCTCTCAGCGCCTGGTCGATTATCGACCACCACCGGCTGCCCGAGTTGCTCCGCAAGTGCGGCGCCGATAATGCGCGCGATTGGGTCGGCTGAGCCGCCCGGGGGAAAGCCAACAACGAAGCGGATTGCCTTGTTCGGGTACTGCCCGGTCGCCGCAACGGGTGCCGCTGCAAGTGTGGCGCAAGCAAGCGCAAAACAAATCACGGTGAAGAGTAAACGCACTGACTGTCTCATGATTGTTTCCGGGCGGGGTAATCGACTGAAAAACAAGGTATAAGAATTGTCTCCAGTATTAAGAAGTCAGGCCGGTCTCAGACTGCGAGGGATAAGTCTCCAGAAGCTGGTGCATTCCAGCAACGAGCTCGCCATTCTGTGTGACAAGGCAATCGACGGCATCAACCAGGGTTGTCTTTCATCCCCACTGTCGAATCTGCTTGCACTGCTGCGCGGCGTTACGACCGTCCATGCGGCTGCAGCCTTTCCGAGTCGTGTCACGAAGTCTCGGCGTTTCATTCGTTCACTTCCGCTCTGAGAAGCAGGCCTAATCGAAAGCCCGATTGTGTTATGTCATCGCTGCTTTCACGGCTTTCGCTCTCGAGAACAGATTTTGTGGCTGTGAGCAGTCTAAGCGTGCTTCAGATGTCGGACAGATTAAAAGTGTGAGCTACTTACAAGGTGGCCGGCGGGTTCTTGAAGTGCTCGTACGAAGGCCGTGGCGCCACCCTTGACGGTCTCGCTTTCGGGGCTATGTCGCCTGGATAATGACCGAGCCCTCTGCCACCGTTGGTGCACCCGCGCCCGTATTGCCAGCGTTCTTCGCTACCCATTCCTTCGCCACTCGAACGCTCTCATCTGTGCCGGCCTTGTCCTGGCAAACAGTCACTGAGAATCCGCCGTCGCCGCTGCGGGCGAGCGTGTAACTTACAAAACCTTTGATCGGACGCATCACGTTTTCCACATCTGTCTTGCGCTGCTGCAGCACGTCAAACAATTCTTTGGCACCCTTTCCCGAATACGTCCTGACCACTGCGTACATGATTGATTCCTTTTCTGTTGTGGGGCGCTCTCCGCCTTGGGATTTCGAACCGCTCGGCTACCGCCATGAAGGCTGAGAGTGTCGGCGACCCCCTCGGCACGGGATGGAGGGGGTAACAACTTATCCCTAAGCTATGACAGTGTCAATTTGACTATAGCCGAAGTGGCCCGATACGATCGGACAAATCGACCGACTGCTGCAGCCGCCCCGGTCGCAGCGTTTCCACACAGCCTCGACCCTTTGCGGACGGACGTGTCGTCGGAAACCAGATATTCGTCGCGTCCTGCGGGTCCTCCGAATGACCTTTGCGGTTGATTTCTGTTCGCTTGCCGGATCCAATGCTACGTCGTACAACTCACGACCGCTCGTGCAGCGTCGACTCAACACACACATCGTCGGAGGCAAGCTATGCCGTTCTTACTCAAAGGCCCTATCCCCGTTGAGGCAGGCAACGCGGCTGCGAAGGCCGGCAAACTCGGTTCAACTATCCAGTGTATTCTGAAGAACTGAAACCGGAGGTCGTCTATTTCAAGGAAATGACGACCCCTCGCTCAACAGGCACGTCCCGCGCGGGCTATGGTTAGCTTGTTGGCTGGGGCCCAACATGTAAAGACGGTGAAGGTATAACGCAGATCGGCTGCCACCGGGCAGACGTTGCTCGTAACGCCCTTTGCTCAAATCAGGGTCGGCGATAGCACGAGGCACGGTTCTCAAAGGCGGCTCGCTGAAGTCGGTATCCGTCGGAATGGGCTGCCGTAGATTTCAGCCGGGAACGGGATGGCAGGCACGCGCGAAGGAGCAGCAATGACGGACCCATACTCCACCCAGATCTCGGCACCGGTTGAAGTGCTGGGCCACCGCATGCAGCAAGCCTTGGAGGTGATCCTCGCTGGTTTGGATGAGCGCGACACCCTCTCTGCACCTGATACGGAGGCACTGCGGCGCGACCTCCGCATGTTGCTCCGTCAGGAACGCATTCAGATCGCGGCCGCGGAGATCGAAAAGGCCGAGCAGATCCTGGACTACATGCTGCGCCCGGATATCGAGGAGTGTCTGAGACTGTGGTTCGGCAAGTCCGAACAGACCGACCTTGAGATCTGGAACCGGTTCGGTGCGGATGTGGCTTTGGCGTTTCGGGGACACTACGACCACTGGGCCTTGGATCTCGAGCATCCGCGCCTGCTCGTGGCGCTGGTGCTCATGCTTGATCAGTTCCCGCGCAACATGTATCGCGATACGCCCCAGATGTATGGCTGCGACGCGCGCTGCCAGGCGTTGGTCAAGCGGGGCCTACGAGTCGGCATGAGCGAACGGCTGCGTCCGATCGAGCGGGTTTTCCTCTGCTTGGTTCTCACCCACTCCGAGGCGCTGGACGATCAGCATATGTGCATGGCGGAGTGGGACCGGACGATTGCCGAGCTGGCTCTGGACGATCCGCTTAACGTCTTTCACGAGATCTTCCACCGGCACCTCGCGGTGATCCAGCGCTTCGGGCGATTCCCACACCGCAACCCGATCCTGCAGCGGGTGAACACCCCCGCCGAGGAGGACTTCCTGGGGAACAGCTCGTTCCGCTTCGACCTGCCGCTGATGAGGGGGGCAGATGGGGTTCTCGTGTTCGCCGGTACCGTAATGAAGCGGACGGTGAAACTCTTAGACCACGAGTACCAGACAATGCTGCCGGACATCGCTGATGTGCCACGCGGCATGTTCGAATTCAAGTATGCGGGACCGGACAACGTCTTCACCACGACACAGGCACAGCTTAAGAACCAGGGTTACATCCGCATCGGTGACGCCGTCCCCGATTTTAGCGCCGACTCCAGCATGGGCACGATCAACTTTCACGAGTTCATCGCTGATTCGTGGTGCGTCCTCTTCTCGCACCCGGCGGACTTCACGCCGGTGTGCACCACCGAGTTCGGAGCCACGGCCAAGCTCCAGCCCGAGTGGAGCAAGCGCGGGGTTAAGGTCATCGGGCTAAGCGTTGACAGCGCCGAGGATCACGATCGATGGATCGCGGATATCAACGAGACGCAACACACAGTGGTGAACTTCCCGATCATCGCGGACAAGGACCGCCGCGTGTCGATGCTCTTCGGCATGCTCGACCCCACGACCTTCCGCCACGGCTCCAACCTCGGCCAGACCATGACAGTGCGCAGCGTGTTCATCATCTCGCCGTCGAAGCGGGTCGAGCTGATCTTGTCGTACCCAGCCTTCATCGGCCGCAGCTTCAACGAGATCCTGCGCGTGCTGGACGCCCTGCAGCTCTCAGGAAAGTACAAGGTCGCCACGCCGGCGAACTGGCAACCGGGGGATGACACCGTCGTGCTGCCCTTCATATCGGATGAGGAGGCGGAGCGCCTGTTCGCCGCCCAGGGTGGCTTCCGAAAGGTCCGCTCCTACCTGCGCTACGTACGTGATCCGTCGCTGCGCTGCTTGTGAGCTTGCCGAGAGCTCCGGCGTCTAAATCCACACGACTACGCAGGCGTAAGCTGCAAGAGTAAGCATGAATCAGCAGCAGCCCACAAACTCCGCTTTGGCGGAATCATATGTGCGGCGGTTGGAATGCTTTCTGGTGTCGTAGCCGACCACTGTGATTGCCCGGAGTTGGCGGGACAGCGCTGGACGCCATCCTGCCTCAGATTTACAGATACCGGGCATTCACGGGCTACGGAACGCGCCCCGTGCTGGCCTCTCGGTAAATTGGGTCTAGCCAGATCTATGAGTCCCCGTCACGGCAGCGGCACGATCGCCTCGATTTCCACCAGGACCTCGGCATCGGCCAGTCCGGCGACGACGACGAGAGTGCTCGCCGGGGGCTCTCCCTTGAAGAATTCCTTGCGCACGCGGCTGACCGCTTCGCGATACTTGATGTCGGTGATGAATACGGTAGTCTTGGCCACGTCGTCCATACGCCCGCCCGCTCCCTCGATTACCTGCTTCATGTTCTCGAGCAGTTGCCGGGTCTGACCGGCCGCATCGCCCTTGCAGACGACTTTCCCCTGCGCATCGCACGCGATCTGCCCAGCCACGTAAAGGGTTCGGCCAGACTCGACGATGACACCGTGGGAATAGATCTTCCCGGCCGGTTCGAAAACGCCCGCGGGCTGGTATGTTCTACGTTTCATGCGCCTCTCCTTGTGTAGAAAACCCGGCGGAATCCGCCCGCCGCAGTGCCAACAGTCTGTTCGATGGCTATGGGGACGGCAATCCCCGTGGATGACTTCGCCCAAGCGGACGCTCCCACGTTACGGGCAAATCTTACGGGCAGGCGTGATCGGCAGCAGTTGGCCGCTTTGAGCCGATTGCCTGGTGCCTCAAAAACCCCGAAGCGGACACTCATCTTTAGGTCGAGGGACGACGTATCAAACATGCTGGAAGCAGCATGATGAGCTTCCCTCGAAATTTCGTCTTCCTTGAAGTGGGGTTATAAACCCGACTGACTGGAAGGATGAAGATGTTCAAGATACCGAAGCAGGAATACACGCCGGAGTTCAAAGAACTGGCGGTGAAGCGCGTGAACGGTGGCCAAGGCATCGCTGCGGTGGCGAAGGACCTGGGCCTGGTTGAGCAGACGCTGCGCAACTGGGTGAAGGCCGCCAGGAAGGGCAAGCTCAATGCGCCCGGGACGAAGGTGGTAACGCCGGAGCAGATGGAGCTCTCGCGGCTGCGGGCTGAGAATGCGCGATTACGCTTGGAGTGTGAAATCCTAAAAAAGGCGACGGCGTACTTCGCGAAGGATGTGCTGTGAAGTACGCCTGGATGCATTCGCAGCGAAAACTGTTTCCGCTGCCGGCGATGTGCGACGCGCTTACCGTGAGCGTGAGTGGATATCGGGCGTGGAAACGTGGCGGCAGCCCGACGCAAGCGGCTCACCGATGTGCAGCTGCTCACCGTCATTCAGGCCATCCACAAGGCGCTCAAAGGCGCCTACGGCTCGCCCAGGATGGTGCGCGAGCTGCGCGGGCGCGCCATTCCAGCCAGCAAGCCACGCGTCGAGCGGTTGATGCGTGAGCACCACATCAGGGGCCGTCACAAACGACGCTATAAGGCCACCACGGACTCCAAGCACACGCTGCCGATCGCAGAGAACCTGCTCGATCGAAACTTTACTCTGGCAGCGCCGAATCGAGCCTGGTCGTCCGACATCACCTACGTGTGGACCGACGAAGGCTGGCTCTATCTGGCGGTGGTGCTCGATCTGTTTAACCGCGAGGTCGTCGGCTGGTCGATCAAGTCGAGAATGACGGCGGACATCGTGATCGATGCGCTCACCATGGCGTGGTTTCGCAGGAGACCGGCGGCAGGATTGATTCATCATTCCGACCGCGGCAGTCAGTATGCGAGCCACGCGCATCGCCGCAAGCTCGCTGAGTATGGCATGCGTTGCTCGATGAGTCGCAAGGGCAACTGCTGAGAGCTGTATCCTCTGATCTTGGCCGATCTCGCGGATGCTGCAGTCGATTGTTGACATAGGAGCGTCAACGCGCCAACGGAGAGTTTCTTCAACAGCCTGAAGAACGAACGCGTGCATGGGACACGCTACGCGACAGGCGATCGCTGATCTGTTCGACTACATCGAAGTGTTTTACAACCGGAGTCGCCGCCACTCCACGCTTGGCTATCACTCGCCGGTTCAGTTCCTGCAAGACTGGATCACGACTCAGCATAAGCGGAAAATGGCGGCCTGATGCCACTCCCTTGGAAGACGAAAAATAGAGGGAACCTCACAACTATCTCGCAAGAATCTTTCCATCACGACGCCGAAAGCGGAAGTCTGCGTGACGCCTCCCGCAAGCACCGGCTCGCTAAGCGTAGGTCGGCAACCTTGGGCAACCTCGTCCAGCAAGGTTGGGCCTCGACGGCAGACAGCGCGTTACTGGCATGGCAGTCGCTGCAGCGGATCTTCGAGGAGCGTGGCTTGCCCCAGCCACGGATCACGCTGGTGACGGAGTCAACAATGCTGCGATTCCGCACGGGTGCGGCAAGCGATCTGCTTGGCATCGGTTCACGTCGAGTTGCCGAAGCAAATGCTGCCGCCATTGGGCTGAAGATCATTCGCATTCGGGACGTCAACTGGATGCGTCGCGTCGCTCTGGCATATCGCAAGGATGGATATCTCCCCTCCGCTGGCCGAAGGCTTGTCGACATCTTGAAGGAAACGGCGAATTGTTTTGTTAGCGAGAGGCAGTAGTAGGCGCCAACCGATCTGCCTTCTTGGCCGATTTGCGAACATCGGGCGAGCTTCGGCACCCGACCCAGAAGAGACGGACGAGCTTCCCGCGGGGGAATTGTCCGCTCCCAAGCAGGAAGCCGATACCGCGACACAGGGCGCTATTGCAGAACAACGACATCGCCTCGTTCGCGACTCCGCCCCCGTGCGTTCCCTTTAGGTATCCGTCGGCCGGTTATACCTTGGACTGTTTCGGACGTATATCCGCATAGACGTAGAGCGGGAACCATGAAGTGATATTGCGAAGCAAACTTGGAGGCCCGACGATCTTCAGCCTGCCATCGGCCTGTGCCTTCCTCAGGGACAGGTCACCCATCCACACCTCGGTCATCGTTCTCAGATTCGTTGTGAAATAAACATCCACCTCGTCACCTGGATCGTCCAAGCAAGACTCCACATTTGCATCGGTGATCTTTAACCACCACTCTGAGAAGTTGTCCAGGTCGGTATATTTGAACTTCAGCACCGTCCGCCCCCCTGGCAGCTTAGTGGCATCGATACGGCGCTGGATGTCCGCCATGAGCAGCTCCACGTGCAGCTCATCATCGCTCATGGTCCTGCGCGCCCAGCGCATGCCCCACTGAGCCATCTGCAGGATCAGGGGGTATAGGTCCCGCCCGCTTTCCGTGAGCTGATATTCGAAGCCCTTTTGCTCCGGAATTCGCTTACGCACGATCACGCCATGCGCTTGCAGGTCGGCTAGCCGTTTGTTCAGGACAGTCGGCGAGATGCGGGGCATGGCACGCTGGATTTGAGAGAATCGGGTCGCACCCAACACCAGTTCCCGCACGATCAGCAGCGCCCACTTCTCCCCGAGCACCTGCGCGGTCTTAGACACCGGGCAGAACTGACTGTATTCGATCATCCGTCTGGCCTCGTGAGCACTACATAAAGTGTAGTGGGTTACTACACTTCGCGCAGTAGTCCCGCGGACGGCTGGCGCCTACGATGACTGTGCCAGCGCGAGGATCGCCGTCGGAACCAGACGTGACCGACGACGCCCACACGGCCGTGGCACTGGGCGGTGTCTATGCCTACGCCGAGTTTCCCGATCCACCATGTATCGAATGAAAGGAGCTGAAGATGTCAGTATCTACCGAATCCGTACTCCAGAACCATCTGATGGCGGCCACGCAAGGCGTCGATGCCTGCAAGACTACACAGATGAGTCCCTCCTCATCACGCACGAGGCCACATACCGTGGACTTGCTGAAATCCGCCAATTCTTCACCGCGCTGCTCAACAGACTTCCTGAAGGATTTTTCGCTTCAATCAGGCTGAACCGCCGAGAGGTTGCTGGTGAAGTGGCCTACATCCTGTGGGAGAGGAAACCCTGGTTCGTTCTCGCTACGGACACGTTCGTGGTCCGGAATGGAAAGATTCTGTTCCAGACGTTTGCCGGGTATACGGCGTCGCAATAGCTCACGATCCCGGCGCGCCTAAGGCAGGATCTCGGGGCCGCGCTCGTGCCCCGGAATTCTGCGGTTCGGCTTTACAGCGGCGCTCATAAGGAACCACAACGCCCCGGAGTACGACATGCTACCCAGCAGATTACGGTTCGAATTGTTCGACCGTCTGTCGATCAAGACGATGCGCTACGTTCAATCAGTACCCTAGGAACTCCGCTAGCGGTCTTGTGCGCACGATCTACGACATGATCGCAGAAGATTTCTTCCTGAACGGCTCCCTGACTAGCCGTTCCAAGGTACCAAAACTGCTGGCGGCAATCTGGACCATAGGGCGCGAATCGATCCTGGTCGACGATCAAGTCCAACGAACCCACAAAGAGGCTATGACGGCGGTGTTGTCGCAGATTAATCATTGCCCTTATTGCGAGGACATGCTGGTAAGCCTGGTGCACGCCGGCAAGGCGCATGCTGCAGCAGAGGACATACTCGCACGAAATCAGCTCGAGTCCGTCGACGACACGCTGCGACCGCGCCTTGAATGGGTCCGCGCGATCGCCACGTTTGGCGACAAGGAAATTCCGAAAACGCCATTTACCGACGCGCAACTTCCGGAAGTCATTAGTTCGCTCATGGCTATGAGTGATATCAACCGATTCAGCCATGTCGTCATGGCGGAATCACCCGTTCCCGCGCCATTCGGGTTGCGATTTGTGAAGGCCGCGCTTCTACGCATGTTCGGCATTGAACTGCGCGTTACCAAAGCCAAACCACTGGTTCCTTCCAATGCGCTTCGTCTGCTGCCGCCGGCACCGTTGCCAAACGATATGGCTTGGGCGCAACGCAATCCGCGTATCGCGCAGGCCGTGTCGCGCTGGGCCTCTGCTACCGAGCGAGAAGCACAGTCAGTCGTTTCACCCGACGTGCAACGCGTAGTACGCCGTTCGCTCAAAAACTGGCGCGGCGAGCTCATGCCCATGAGTCGGAGTTGGGTCGAAACGGAAATCTCCGGTCTTGAGGGCGGTGATCGTGCGATTGCACGGCTTGCGCTTGTGCTGGCGAAGGCGCCATATCAGGTGGATGCGGGCCTGGTGCAAACGGCGTTGCGTGAAAATGCCGACCAAGTGAGGTTCATACGGATTCTGGCTTGGTGCTCCTATTCAGCCGCCCGTCGCTTCGGTGCGTACATCGCGGAAGTTGCGGGGGCACGCCTGGACAGCGTCAACGATGCCGCGTAATGGCGGAGCGTAAGGCCCGCAGGACGTTTCAGTCACGCAGCGGCGAATAACCGATTATCGAGTCTGAACCCGTCGCTCGGGGGCGCAGTCTCGCACCTCTGTCAATGTCCGCTTCTGGGCCGCTAAAGAGAAGTTCGCGGAAGCCGCTCAATTTCCCAGACAGCAGCCTGTGAGCGTACCCCGCGTGATGCTGGCCTCTATCTCCGGCTACCACCGGGCAGCCAGCGAGCGGCCGCATCGGCACTATCATCGGGCCGCGTGTTGAACGCGATCGCAGCGCCTGGTGCCGCCTTGCGCACGGCGTTAATGACGACTTCAAATATCGCAAGGCCCTTGGGTGGCAGGCGGACGCCGGCTCCGATAACAACACAATCATAGGTCTTCGACGCCAGTTGCCTCTCCACTGCCGGCCCGGCGCTCTCATCCGGCCGGATGTAGGCAACCTCACCCTCCCACCCCCGGTCAACGAACTGCTTGAGCGCAATCGCAACACCGGCGCGGACCTTTTCAACGGACATGCCAGGTGGCAAAGCGGGGTCAGAAAAATCAACCGTCTCTGGGTCGTAGCCGAGCAGCAGAACCCGCATCATGAGACCCTCCCCGTAGGCGCAGCACTATCACATAGACAGTGCAAGAACCGAGAATCGGAGTGACTGCGGCTAGACACACTTTGCTGAGTGCATCCACTGTCTCCTCGGCCGCGTAACGTGAATTGGCCCGCACCATATACGTCATCTGCTGTAAGCGGTGCTCGGCTTCACACAGACCTAATGCTCTGTGGTGCCAGTCAGTCGCCCTTCGTTCATGCAGATTGGCTGTTCCAACTCAAATGGGAGGCTACCGTGCCTTGCTTCTGCATGACACAGAGGCAATCCGAATCCTTTCGAGATCCGGCAAAAACATGGCTGTGCAATTTTCTGAGATCGTTCGAGACCTGATGCAATTGCCTGAAGCGACGGCCATTGATGGTGAATTGTGGTCATAGACAAAGATGGCCTCCCCGTCTGGGATGACCTGAGGAGACGAAGAGCAGCTCGTGCCCAATCAAAGATCCTTGAGGCTGCTGTGGCTCATCCAGCTTCTCTGATGGCCTTTGACCTGCTGCAGTACGACGGACAGGACCTCAGGGATTTACCCCTCACAAAGGGTTTATATTAGAGGCCCTACAGGACGTTGCGAAGGACTGCTTGGCCATCCACTACGTTGAGAGCCACGACGACGGGAAAGAGCTTTATAGGCAGGTGGAGAAGTTGGGATTGGAAGGGATTGTTGCGAAGAAGAAAAACTCGCCCTATGTCGCAGGCAGAAACACCTGCTGGCTGAAGATCAAGACCAAAGTCAGGACGGAGAAGGAGTGGAACAGGAGGCGCTAGCCGAAGCATTCCCACCCGCTCAGGAACGGGCAGTACAATCGCAGTCGCAACGCTGATGTATTTCGCTGGTGCCTACAAGTTGCCTACACGACTCAAAGAGACGGAAATGGCTGCGTTCTGAGGCTTTGAATTGTTTGGTAGGGGGTGGGAGGATCGAACTCCCGACCTACGGATTAAGAGTCCGCTGCTCTACCAGCTGAGCTAACCCCCCAATGAGTCCTCCCAATGATCGCACAAAGCTGTCCCGCATGTCTTGCGCCATCGCCATCGGGAACGTATTTGCTTGTGCATCGGCATCGCGCTGTTCAGATGAACGACCACTCGTCGTTACAGCGAAAGTCTTCAAGCTCGAAGACCTGAGGATGCGCTGCTCCGTCCATTGCGGAGCAGCGTCGTCGTGGCGAATGCCCGTGTCCGGCGCGTATCTTGCAAGCCGCGACGAGCCGAAGGCCGATGGCCGACGCAGGACGACCTTTCAACAGCAAATCCCGGTTTTCACCGGGCGTTGGGCACACGATGGACACTACTTGGTATCGGCTGGACATCAATTCAAACGACCCACAGGCAGCAGAGAGAGAGTCTGCCGCTTTCGTAGATTTTCTTCGTCGCGCCGTTGCGAGCCATGGTCCGACAGCGCATTTGGCGGTGTATCACCGCACGCTGAGCACAACTGAGCAAACCTACATTCTCCGACCGGCCGCCGCGGATCTCGTCCTGAAGTCGGAAGACCTTGCCGCATTCCGCTCCAAGCTTACAAAACTCGACGCCGCGCCCGACCTGGAAAGGCATACGATGATTTCGCTAGGCGGATGAGCGGGTGACTCCTCGTTCAGTCGCTTAGCTGACGGAAGCTCGTCGCGCACTGCGTGTAAGCGGACGGCACTGCTCGGAAGCCATCCCAAACGCCATGCCCGTTCACACGCTGACCTTTCGGAGCAAGGTTTCAAGGACGGCTATATGAACGCCGGTTCGGGCTCACGCGTCAGCACGGAAAGAATTTCCTCTCGAGCAAAGTGGTGAAGCATATGCCCAACGCCTGGGAGTATATGCAACTCACTGCGTTTCAATTCCCGATGCAGGCGCCGCGCGTGTGCATCGGGATCAACGACCCGGTCCGCACCGCCAGCCATGATGGTCTTGCGCAGTGCGAGCTCGAGTGCGGTCAGCGCACCCCACGAGTGGCCCAATACGATCGGTCGCTCGATTCCCAAAGACGCAAACGTGTTATGCAGCAGTTCGGCTTGTGTCGCCGCTGTCCACAAACGATCTCGAGGGCGTTTGCTATGGCCGAATCCAGGCCGATCGAATGCGATGACACGATAGCGCTCGGCCAGCCGGTCGATCAGGCCGCTGACAAGGAAATCCTGTAATCGAACAACATTCCCATGCAGGAGCAGCAGCGGTTGCCCGCTCCCTCGCTCGAGATAGTGCAGCCGCACACCGCCGACGGTGATGAACCGCCCAATAGGCGGGTTCTCCTGCTCCGCTCGTCGCGCTCGGCTGCCGGTCCAGGCCGCAGTTCCAGCCAATGCCGCGACCGCCACTGCGCTCGACCATGCACGACGTACCGCACGCCCATTCCTGCTGACATTTTGCATCATCAACTCCAAAAACACGCATGTTGCGCACAGCAGCAATCGAGGTGCCACATTGGTCAAGCGAGAACAATCGAACAACGATCGACCCAAACATTCAATAGCGAAATCGTGAACTGAGGATCACTGAAAGGCGACCGTCCCGCGCAGCTAACGCGCCTCCGACATCGACGTCGGGCTCGGCGATGCTATAGTGATGAGCGCCGCTATTACTTTCCACCGGCCATGCGCCGTTCATAACAGTCACACTGTACGGATGCGAAGATGCCCATCGAACTGCATGCCTTCGACACGCCCAATGGCCGCAAGATCAGCGTCGCACTGGAGGAGATGGCGCTTCAGTACACGGTCAGGATTGTCGACATCCGAAAGGGTCAACAGCACGAAGCCGATTTCCTGAAGATCAGTCCCAACGGCAAGATACCGGCTATCGTCGATTCCGACGGTCCCAACGGCAAGCCGGTCAGTGTCTTCGAGTCCGGAGCGATCCTGATTTACCTTGGCGAAAAGACGGGGAAGTTCTGGCCGCGCGACCTGGAAGCGCGCATTCCCGTGCTGGAGTGGCTGATGTTTCAGCATGGCGGCTTTGGCCCGATTCCGGGGCAGGTCCACCATTTCCTGGCCGTCGAGAATGAACAGGACCGCCGCTATGGGCTCGAGCGGTTCTCAAAGGAAACGCGACGACTGTATTCGGTGATGGATCGCAGGCTGGAAGCGCACGAGTTCTTCGCCGACACAGTGTCGATTGCTGATTTTGCGATCCTCGGATGGGCGTGGCGTCATCCACGGCACAAAGTCGATCTCACCGAGTTTCCCCACGTCGAGCGATGGTATGGAGCGATGATGTCCCGCCCGGGTGTGCAGCGTGGATTCGCAGTCAACCTGAGTTGAGACGGCGACGTTGATCCGGCGATTTCGGGTCCGGCTCTACGCATTTATCCCGCGTGTTCTCGGAGCATCATTCCACCTGGCGTATGTTCGCTTCCTTGATCACCTTGCTGAAGCGCTCGATGTCTGCCTTGATGATCGCGGCAAATTCCTTCGGGTCGGCATAGGCCGGCTCCGCGCCGACCATTGATAGCTTTTCCTGCACGGGCGGCATCTGGAGCACCTTCTCGATGTCGTGCGAGATCCTGTTCACGAGCGCCATGGGCGTTCCGGCCGGTACGAGCAGGCCGTTCCATGACGTCACGTTGTATGCCGGCAGCCCGGCCTCGGCGAAGGTCGGCACGTCGGGCAGCGCCGCCAGACGCTTCTTGCCCGTGACCGCGATCGCCCTCAGCTTTCCGTTCTTCACGAAGTTAGCGACTGTGACTGGCGGCACCATGCCGAACTGCACTTCGCCGCCCATGACGGCGATGGCTACCGGCCCGCTGCCCTTGTACGTGATGTTCTTGAAGTCGGTTCCGGTATAAAGCCGGAACATGGCCGTTCTCAACTCCGATATCCCGCCTTCGGTGCCGGAGCCGTGATTCACTTCACCGGGGTGCGCTTTCAGGTAGGCGATAAACTCTTTCAGCGTTTTCGCCGGCACCGACGGATTGAGGGCGAGTATCGTCTCGTTGTCGTAGACGTTCGCGAGCGGCGTGAAGTCCTTGAGCGAATCGTAAGGCAGGCGCCGGATGAGCAGATGGTTCAGCGCAAAGGTCGTGTTCTCGAAGAGGAGCGTGTAGCCGTCCGGATTCGCGCGTGCTCCGAGCTGTGTGCCGATAATCGTATTTCCGCCGGGGCGGTTGTCGACGATGACCTGCTGTCCCCACAGCTCCGTAAGATAGGCGGCGACGATACGCGAGACGATCGTGCTGCTGCCGCCAGGCGCATAGGGCGTAATCAAACGCACCGGTCGATCCGGCCAGTTGCCTTGTGCCGCCGCCTGCGCCATCGATACCGCGAGCAGATTGACAGCGAATAGGCAGGACAAAACGACGATGCGGTGCATGTCTTCTCCTCGGCTTGTCGATTTAGCGCGCGCGTGTTCGACTACATGATAATGGAACGCCGATTGCGGAGGTGGTCATGTGCAGGAACATCAAGACGCTCTTTAACTTCGAGCCCCCGGCAACAGACGAAGAGATCCAGGCATCCGCGCTTCAATTCGTGCGCAAGCTGAGCGGATTCAACAAGCCGTCCAAGATTAATGAGGCGGCGTTTGACTTGGCTGTTGAGCAGGTTCGTGAGGCAGCACACACCCTCATTCATTCCTTGAGGACGAATGCACCTCCCAGAGATCGCGAATCACTGCGCGAACAGGCAATGGCCGACGTGGCGAAGCGCTTCGGCACTCAGTACCGCCGGGTTTAATGAGCCCACCGCTATCGGCGAACGCCAGGGTCCGTATCACGCGTCACGGCTTCGATCCCGCATCCTCGAGGATCATGTCCGCACCCTTCTCCGCGATCATGAGCGTCGGCGCGTAGGTGTTGCCGGACACGAGGAATGGCATGATGGAGGTGTCGACAACGCGCAGCGCCTGTACTCCTCGCACGCGCAGGCGCGCATCGACCACCGCCGCGGCGTCGCTGCCCATCTTGCACGTGCCGGCCGGGTGGAACGCGATCCCGCCGCGCTCGCGCAGGAAATCCAGGAGATCCGCGTCGCTCTCGCACGCCGGACCAGGATCGTGCTCGCGCGCCACGTAGCGGCGCATCGCAGCGGTCTCCGCGAGGCGCCGGTTCGCCTTTATGCCCGCGAGCAGGACAGCGCAGTCCTTTTCCGAGGTGAGGTAGTTGGGCTCGATCGCGGGCGGCGCGAGTGGATCGGCGCTGCGGATCGTCACGCTGCCCCGGCTCTCCGGCCGCAGCAGCCTCGCCGCGATCGTGAAGCCCGGGAAGCGGTGTAGCCTGTCGCCCGGCTTGTCGAAGCTGTAGAGCGTGATGCTGGTCTGGATGTCCGGCGTCGCGGCTGCGGGGTCGGCGCGGATGAAGCCCGTCGCAAACGACTGTCCCATTGCCAGAAATCCCTTGCGCAGAAAAGCGAAGCGCAGCGCCGCGACGACGCTTTTCGGTATATTGCCGATCACGTCGTTGAGCGTGCAGTGCTCGGTGCACTCGTACACCATGCGCGCCGTGTAGTGATCCTGCAGGTTCATGCCCACGCCCGGCACGTCGGCCACGACCGAGATCCCATGGCGCTGTAGCAGCGGCACCGGTCCGACGCCCGAGAGCTGCAGCAGTTGCGGAGAGTTGAACGAGCCGCCCGCGACCAGCACCTCCGCGCGGGCTGTCGCGGATGCGGTGATCCCGTCGCGTAAATACTCGACGCCTGTCGCACGCGTGCCGGAGAACAGGATGCGAGTCGCGTGCGCGCGCGTGACGATCCGGAGGTTTGCGCGCCGGCGGGCTGGACGCAGAAACCCCGTTGCGGCGCTGCTCCGCAGCCCTCTGCGAATTGTCCACTGGTTGTAGCCGAAGCCCTCCTGTATCGCGCCGTTGAAATCCGGATTGCGGGAGTAACCGCATTCCTCGGCGGCTGCGAGCCAGGCGTCGGCCAGCGGGTGCGCCTCCTTGGGATCGGACACCGAGAGAGGGCCACCGGTGCCGTGAAACTCGTCGGCACCACGCTCCTGGTCCTCGGACTTACGGAAGTACGGCAGCACATCGGCATAGCCCCAGCCAGCGTTGCCGAGATCGCGCCATCGGTCGTAGTCCTCGCGCTGGCCACGAATGTAAAGCAGCCCGTTGATCGAGGTTGATCCGCCGAGTACCTTGCCGCGCGGTTGAGCGATTCGCCGGTTGGCGGCACCGGGCTGCGGCTCGCTGGAATAGAGCCAATTCACCGCCGGATTGGTGAAGTGCTTACCGTATCCGAGCGGAACGTGTATCCACGGGTTGCTGTCTTCTCCTCCCGCCTCCAGCAGCAGCACGGAGTCGCGTCCGGATGCGGACAGCCGGTTCGCCAGCACGCAACCCGCGGCGCCGGCGCCGACTACGATGAAATCGTAGCAATCCGATGCGGATGGAATTTTCAAACCAGTCTTTTCCACTGACAACGACTGTATAGCCGGGCCAGCGAGCGGTCAATCGCGAGGTGCTCCCCGAGGGCCTGTTGACCTGCATCACACGGGAGCGGTTGCCGCGGACCGGCGGTTAAACTGCCGTCTGCCTGTGATCGGATTCTGCTATGTCGTTCGCGATCTGGATATTGATTGTTGGCGCCGTGTTGATCGCGGTCGCGTTGTCGGGCACGGTTCTCAAGCGGCTGCCGCTCAGCGCGTCGATGCTCTATCTGGCCACCGGTGTAGCTCTCGGTCCAGCCGGATGGGGCCTGATGCATCCGGATCCCATGTCGCATTCCGTGTTGCTGGAGCGTGCTACCGAAATCGCCGTGTTGATCTCGTTGTTCGCGGCCGGTATGAAGCTCAGTTTGCCACTCTCCGACAGGAGTTGGCACCTTCCGCTGCGCCTGGCATTTGTTTCCATGGCAGTGACCGTTGCGCTCGTTACGCTGATCGGTGTGTTTCTTCTGGACTTGTCACTCGGTGCATCGGTGCTACTCGGCGCCATCCTCGCACCGACTGATCCGGTCCTCGCATCCGACGTGCAAGTCGAAAGCTCGACAGATCGCGATCGACTGCGTTTCAGCCTGACTGGCGAAGGCGGTCTGAACGATGGCACAGCGTTTCCGTTCGTTATGCTCGGGTTGGGACTGCTGGGCCTTCATGAACTCGGTAGTCTCGGCTGGCGCTGGATTGCAATAGACGTGCTATGGGCCGGCATCGGCGGTATTGCGATCGGTGCCGTGCTGGGCGCCGCGATCGGAAAGCTAGTGGTGTATCTACGCGTTCAGCACAAGGAAGCTGTTGGTCTGGACGAATTCCTCGTGCTCGGCTTGATCGGCCTGTCCTACGGCACGGCGCTGCTCTGCCACGCCTATGGCTTTCTCGCTGTGTTCGCCGCCGGTCTGGCCCTGCAGCGCATTCGAGGCCAAGTCGAAAGAACAGCGCAGCCGGCGATTCAGCCGAGTCAAGCAGACGATGCACTCGCAACTCACCCGGACCACGCCGGTGCTTACATGATGGGCGCCGTACGGGGCTTCAACGAGCAGCTCGAACGTATCGCAGAGGTGGCGCTCGTTCTGGTCACCGGCGCGATGCTCGCGTTCGTGCGCTTTCCCGTCGAATCCGTTTGGCTCGTCGCTCTGCTTTTCCTGATCATACGTCCTCTGGCCGTGTATCTGGGCCTACTCGGGTCGCAGATCGCAAACGACCAGCGATTGCTCGTCTCATGGTTCGGAATACGCGGCATCGGCTCGATCTACTATCTCATGTACGCCGCAAACCACCAGATACCTCGCGAGCTCGTCGCCTATCTCCAGGCTCTGACGCTCTCGGTCGTAACCGCGTCGATTGTCATCCATGGCATCTCCGTGACGCCATTGATGGGGGCCTATGTAAATAGCAGGAGCAGGCGTTAGGCGCCGGCGGGGTTCGACGAATCGCGATTACGCTGCCGGTCGAGCGACGACATACTTCGACATCAGCTTCGCCAGACTCTCGAAGTGCAATGGCTTGCTCAGATAGTGAGTAAATCCGCATGCCCGCGCGCGTTCGACCCAGGGAGAGCCGGCGTGCGCTGAAATCGCGATAATCGGTATATTTTGGAGATGCGCTGCTTGGCGCAGGTATGCCACCGCGGTAAACCCGTCCATCACGGGCATTTCCAAATCGAGGAGGATCAGGTCCAGATTGCCTGAAGAAGCTCGTTCAACCGCTTCGCGTCCATCCCGTGCCTCCACGACGTCGATGCCCTGAAACTCGAGAAGGAGCCGTATGAATTCGCGGGTGTCATCGTAATCGTCTGCTATCAGGACGCGCATCGGCTGCCTCATACGTCAACCCTGGTGCAATCCGCATGCCGTGTAAGAGCGCGAGTCGACGTTGCGCGAATCACTTCCTCACATGCGGCCCATCGCGCTCCGTTCTTTCACCAGACGAGCCGAGATCGCGAGACACCTGAGATTCGTCACGGATACTCCCGTCCACCGTCCTCGCCTGAGTACCCGCCAAATTGACGATATAACCATGGGATCGAGCATCCTCCACACAGTTATAGAAATACTCGAAGGTACCCGAAGACTCCTCTCGACCATCAGAGGAGCGCCATTTCCAACTGAAGATATGCGCCGATTCGGTGGGAACGAAGAAGATATGCGCGTTTGTGGCCACGGCTGATCCTTTTGCGAAATGAAGGCGTACGTGGCGCGCGCTGATTCCAACGCTGCCAGCGGGCGAGCACTAAAGAGCGAACTCGGGCTTGCTGCGAAGCCCTGGACCTTTGCAAGGGCTCGTCTCGGACGGAAATTCGCCCGGCGGAACAGCACGGAAAGGAATTCGATTCGTAGGCTACTCTGATGGGCGTCCGATCGTCAAACCGAGCGACTGGCAGAGGCCGCTGTCTCACAATGGAGGAGCGGATTTCCACGCCTCCCTCTTGATTGCCTCCCGCAGCCTTAGAATCGCGCTGGCCAGCACGTCACGCGCGTGCCTGCATGAGCTCTCGCCTGACAGGACCGCCAGCGAACGAGACCCGCTCCAAGGTGTCGGCGCAAACCAGAGACGGATTGGCGCCGTGTTGCGGGTAATGATGTGTCCGAAGCTCAGACCGAAGATACCGACGGAGAGTGACGACTCTCCATACAGTGGGGCCCGAAGCGGCGACCCGCCTGGATCTGAATCTGTAGCAGTTCACGATTCTCGGGCGTGTCGGGTAACCAGTCGCCGTAGCCAGCGTGTCCGTTGATATTCCAGGCCAGGCGAATCTGCTTCAAGGTCTCACTCCGGCTACCGCGGCCGGTAGTGCGTTCGTCGAGGTGCCGGCGCGACTACGCGCTCATCTTTGTGCCGAAAGGAGATCCGACCCTTGGTGAGATCGTATGGAGACATCTCTACGGTTACGCGATCACCTGCGAGTATGCGAATACGGTGCTTGCGCATCTTCCCAGACGCATAGGCCGTGATTTCGTGCTGGTTTTCGAGCTGAACGCGAAACACAGTATTCGGCAGCACCTCGTTTACGACGCCTTCCAGTTCCACAGTTTCTTCTTTAGCCATCTATGCTCCAAACAAAAAAAGCCGGGGAACCCCGGCCTCTTTGTAATTGTCGATTCGCAGTTATGCCGCTTGGATGTTGCTCGCCTGCTTCTTGCCCTTGTTGCCCATCGTCACCTCGAACGAGACCTGCTGCCCTTCATGCAGAGTCTTGAACCCCGGCATGTTGATGGACGAAAAATGAGCGAAAAGATCTTCGCCGCCGGCATCCGGTTTGATAAATCCGAAGCCTTTGGATTCGTTGAACCACTTGACAGTACCTGTTGCCATTCTGTGTGTCATTCCATGATAGAGGGCCGAAGCCCGGGAAACCAAGTCGAATCTCTAACCCATCAAGAAGTAACACCAGAAGGAAGTACTTATGGAGCAGAAACTGAACAAGGTGGGCGCACCATACGGCTCGCCGGCCGTGCGGTCAAGGTACATATCGAGTCATAGCTACCAAGAAAATCATGACACAAGCGCGGCATCAGCGCCAAGATGAACGAGGTGCCGTGTCAGAAGTGGCTCTGTGCCTTTCGCCGCTCTGTGCCTTCTCGTGGCGGGAAGGGCTAACTGGGCTCGCTGGATTCGTCGTCTGCGAAAGGACCCAGCGGCCCTGTCAAGTAGCCGTGCCGCATGGCGTCGGAGGTACAGTCCGTTCTTGTTTCGAAGGAACTGTCGGACTCCACAAACGTGCCGTCCTGCCGATAGCATCTCCACCGCCAGCGTCGATCTTCGCCCGGAGAAATGTCCCATCGCATAGCCATTCGCTACGCAAGAGCGGTGCCGCAGGACCCGTCCGCTTGCTCGTGGCTGCTTTCGCTCTCACATTGAATTGTCGACGTCGCAAAGAACGATGAACGCCCTGCAAGCTTCATGACGCGTCTCGCGGCGAGCGGAAAGGGAGAGTGACGCCGGCGGGTAGCATTCCTGCCCTGCTCCGCCTTGTCTTGCCTATATTTCGCCTGCTGCCAGCATTATCAGCCCTGGTCGTGCTATGGTGTTGAATGAACCCAGCGCAAGTGAAAATCCAGGCGATACTTGCACGGCCGCTCAAGGTTGCCGGTCGCGTAGTCCTCGGCCCGCGTTTAGTCGGTCAGCAGTACACCCGGATCATTGCCTTGGCGAATGGAGCCGGTCGACTGGAGATTTACGACAATGCCGCCGGCGCCTGGTGCGCTGCGCCGGACAGTTGCAGCTTTGCTCTGCTCTGGAGTGCTGCGCCTTGCACAGAATTGCGACATACACCGCCTATTCAGTTTAAGCTGAGGCAACGCCGGTAGCCCGCGTTACGACGAGCAGCCTGAAAGCGGCGTCGGGCGATCACGCCCACGTGTCGCGTATGTGCGTTGGCGCACAGAGGCCCACCGCACCAACCCCCTAAGATCTGCGCCGGGCGCCGCGTCAGGTGCCTACGTGTCACTGGCGCAAGACCCCACGATGAGGAAGGCCTACAGATGAGTCGATCAGAGATCCGTTACAGGCTGGATAGCACCGCCGCGACACACGCGCCCGAAAAGTTGCATGATCCGCAGATGGCGATTCGGCAAAACGGGCGGTTCCGTTACATTTGGGAATTGCGGTCGGACGACGGTCACGTGGTGAACCGCTCCGATGATGATTTTCCAACTCTCGAGACATGTCAGGCTGACGCACGTGCGCATGGACACTGTTGAAGGGGGTACGTCAGCGCTCGATGCGCAACTTCGGGCCGATGAACCCACCCTTGTGGCCGCGAGGGTCTGCACAAGCTAGTGCTCCGTGGCTCCTTTGGTTGCCGCGACAGCTCTCATCCAGTCCTCGCGCGTGTGGGTGCCGTCTCGCGCCGCGTTCAAAAGTGCAATAACCATCTTGAGCATCGTCGAGCTGAAGGCCGAGGCTTCAGCACGTCGGAATTCGCCGCACTGATGTGCCAGCGCGCTCAGCACGCGAGCGAGCAGGCGCGATTCGGTGAGTGTGGGGTTCGCTCTGATTTTATCTACCGCTTCGCCCAACGCGCTCGCAGCAGGCAAGTTCGTCTCGAAGCGTGCGATCCGCCGCAGCTCACTTTCGAATTGGGACAACGACATGACTTCCGTCGATCCACCATACGCTTGAGCCAAACGTTACGCCTCCTCTTCAGAATTGAAAGCGTCTGTACAACATATCCGCGATTTTTACCGCGACCAACGCGCTTGCAGACGCGATGAGAAACGGGAGGACACCGAGGCTGCTCGCTTCGTCAGCTCCGCTGACGAATACCGGCGCAAGGATGCGGCCGCCAAAATAGGCACCGATCGCACCAATCACCGCCGAGAAGAAAAGACCACGTGCAGCATTCAGCTTCAGGACTGAACATCCGATCCAGCCTATCGCCGCGCCTGCGAGCAGACACAACAGAAGATTCATTTTCCATCCCCTCCACACTCAAGAGATTTACCGGGCGGAGCGCAGCGAACGACGGTCATCGACCCCCAAGCCGCCTTAAAAGAGAGTGACATGGTGACGCGGATCAGCCTGCGTTAGCGCAGGGAAGCCTTACGCAAAACTCCGCGCCCGTCCCTGATCCTTCGCTATGGACCGTAATCGTGCCGCCTTGCATCTGGACCAACTGTCGTGACAACCACAATCCAATTCCCAGACCTTGCCTCGCCAGATCGTCCACTTGGTTCTCATGGAAGGCATCGAACATACGTGGTAGCAAGTCCGCCTCTATGCCGATTCCATTGTCCCTCACACGTATAACCGCATGGTCCCTCTCGATGGCAAGCGACACTTCGATTGTCGAGCTTCGGGGTGAATACTTGGCCGCGTTGTTGACAAGATTCGATACCACCTGCGCAACACGTGTGCAGTCAACGTGAATCGTCACGGGCAGGCTTGGCATATCGAGCTTGACTGCTTGCCCACTCTGCGCGATGAGCGCACTGTTCGCGTCCACAGCGTCTTGCACGCATTTCCTAACGTCCGTGGGCTCCAGCTTCAATATGATGCGTTCCCTCGAAATTCGCGCAACGTCCAAGAGGTCTTCAAGCAGGCGCGCTAAATGCCCCGTCTGGCGAGCCAATATATCGGCGACGCGCGTAACCTTTGGATCGTTCATCCCGCTCACGCTGAGGATGTGAGAACAATTGCTGATCGCGGCCACGGGACTGCGCAACTCGTGCGAGAGCGTCGATATGAATTCATCCTTTCCGCGTCTTTCCCGTTCCACTTCTTCGGCGATTATTTTCGTGTGTCGCGCAACCGATTCGCTGAGCATTTGATCGATGGATTCGTTAAACCGGGTCATCTCGACAACGTCTGGCTGCGTTGTCGGTTCTTTCGTGCGTAGGTGCAGAATGCTCGCACGCAATGCTCGAAACTCTCCTATTACCTGGTCTATAGTGAACCCGTCAGCGGCCCTCATAATTGCATGTGTCTCTGCTTCACTATCCCCATCCGGATCGGGACTCCGACCGTGTGCTTTTTCCATCTGCTCGAAGCTGCTCTGCGCTGAGTCCATATCGTTGGCTATGAATGCGGCCAGTTCGACGACGTGATCGCGCAGCCTCGCATCGTCCATCGCGCTCGCAGCAGGTAAGCATGTACGTGCGAAACTCTCCCATTCTTGGACAATTTCCTTCGCGTGGCTGCGGATGAAGTCCGAGAGTCTCATTCCATATTCCGAGGGGCGGGGCGTCTGCGTTGCGCGGGGAGACCGATCAGTGTGCACGCTGTTACGCGCTGATGTTCTTCGGCTCCGCCGGAGACTCCGTCGGTCGCTCCTATCAAGGTCGGCCATCACCCCTGATTTTGGCGTTAACACGAGGTGCCGCTTCTGGCCGTTCTCTGCCCGTGGCTGAGAATAATCCGACGTCAACGGTCAGATCAAAGAAGCGCCGGCTTGGTCGGAACGATCGTGTAGCCGCTTTTTCGCGCATCGGCAACACAGTCTTCGTAGATCACGAAACCCATGGATGATCTGCGGACGTGGTCGTTCGAACGCCATCTCCAGACGAAGCCGTGTGCGGTCTGGGAACGCACTGAGTATATGGCGGCATATTTCATTACATCTCCTTAGTGGTTTCAGTGCGGAGCGGACGGCTCCGTTGATCGATAACCAGCGTCGTTACTGTCTGCTACTCGGTAACATTCACAGGCAGCAGCAGCGAGACGTTGCGAATCCAGGATCCGTATCCGACCGCGTGAATACGTGATACATCCGCTGCGCTGGAGATTGCCGGCAGCCACGGTGATGCCGACGCGGCGCACACCCAGCTTCTGCGCCAGCGCTTCATGCGTGAGCTCGAATTCGTCGACTCGCAGTCGGTCACGTGCCATCAGCAGCCAGCGCGCGCAGCGCGCTTCGACAGGATGAAACGCGTTGCACGCTGCACTCTGCGTGAGCTGCCCGATGAACGCGTGGATGTAGCCGTCGATGTGCCTGCGCAGAGGCGATTCCCGGGACAATTGTTCGTGAAAGGCCCGGGCATCCATCCGCCACGCGCTGCCAGAGGACTGCACGACTGCCTGAAGCAGCGAGGTCCGCATGCCGAGCGCAAGCGGCACACCCACCATTCCTTCGTTACCCACCATCGCCACTTCGAGTGGACGGCGGCGGTTTTGCGCCAACAGCAGAGACACCAGGCAATCGATGGGAAAGTATACGTAACGAATACTCGCATGCGCCTCGTGAAGTACGTCCCCCAGAGTGACCATCGTGGGCGTGAGAAGTGGTGACAGGCTCCATCGCCCGACTGACGTCGGCTCCTCGAGTAAGGCGTTGCCGGACGGCATCAATTGGAAGAAGTCTCACGTCGCGCGGGCAACATGCTCCCGCCTGAAGCTCTGCGACTGCCTGAGCTGCGGGATGTGTTGCGTGACTACCCGGATGTACCTGAACAGATCCGGCCCTCCACCAGTTCCACATAAGCTACGCTGACATGGCGTGCCTTGTATGTGCGCTGACGAACATAGCGGCCGCAGGCCTGGGGGTGTCCGGCGCCGGCGCATTCCCGGCGAGACAGGTAACCGGCGTTCGCTAACGCACATACACGGCAACTCCTTTCGTTCATCGTCCCTGCTCGAGCCGCGATGCTCGTTTTTCATGAGCGCGACTTACGCCTGAAGTCATCGAAGGAGATATCCGATGCCCTATTCCCGTGCATCCATAGTGCGCACCGTGGCTCTCGTACTGGCAGGTTCGACGACCGGCTGCAGCATGATTCGTGTGCTGGACCTTGCGGGGCCCGTTCTTCCGGGTACTTTGGTCGCGATGCTGGTGCTGCTGGGGGGTATATTCGCGGTCGCCTGGTCGCGCTATGCGCACAGAGGTGACGCTTCCGAAAGCGGTGCCCGCAGCCGCAGCGATAAAGTGGCGTAATGCGTGCGGCCGTCATTCACGAGTGAGATCGCGTGGTGGGGTTGTTTCTGTCCGTCGACCGTGAGCATCGCCGGACCGTCGCCGTCGGATTGAACAATCGTGATCTCGTAGGGGGTGTCGTGAAAGCGATAATCGACTTTGGCGCAAGCCCAGTGCGGCGGCAGGCAGGGAGCCAGGGTAAGGCAGTCTCCTTCGCGCTTCACCCCTAGAAGGGACTCGAGCAATAGCCGATACATCCAGCCTGCAGATCCCGTGTACCACGTCCAACCGCCTCGCCCAACGTGCGGAGCCACAGCGTAAACGTCCGCTACGGCCACATAAGGCTCCACCTTGTAAATCGACGCCGTCGTCGCATCCCGCGCGTGGTTGATCGGATGCAGGATCGAGTAAAGCTCCCACGCACGTCGATTGTCCCCGAGCGCAGCAAATGCCATCGCGGCCCATATTCCGGCATGGGTGTACTGGCCTCCGTTCTCCCTCACGCCCGGCACATAACCTTTGATGTAGCCCGGATTCAAAGCCGATTTGTCGAATGGCGGAGTCAAAAGCTGAACCAACTGGTCCTTGCGGCGCACCAGTCGTTCATCCAGGACGTTCATTGCGCGCTCGCGCCGGTCGCTTCGTGCGGCACCCGAGAGCACCGACCAGCTCTGTGAGATCGAGTCGATGACACACTCAGGACTCGTTTGCGATCCCAACGGCGTGCCGTCGTCGAAGTACGCGCGGCGGTACCAATCGCCGTCCCAGCCGTGCTGCTCCAGAGCGCCCTGGAGGCGCAGGGCCTCACGCTTGCACTGCTCGGAAAAGGGTGCATCGCCGTGCGCGCTTGCAACTTCGCTGTAACGCGACAGAACGTCATAGAGGAAAAACCCGAGCCACACGCTTTCCCCAACCCCCCCCTCTCCGACGAGGTTCATGCCATCGTTCCAGTCCCCGGTACCCATGAGCGGCAATCCATGGGGCCCGAACTGGAGTGCTCTCCTGATCGCGCGCACGCCATGCTCGTACAGGCTTGCCCGCTCGTTGGCGATACGTGGCAGGTCGTAGTAGGAATCTTCGTGCGCTTCGACCGCACGTCCCTCCAGAAAAGGCGCCGTTTCCTCGAGCACACTGGTTTCGGCAGTGGTGGCGACATACCTCGCGATCGCAAGCGGCAGCCAGAGCAGATCGTCCGAGCAACGCGTGCGGACGCCGCGGCCGGAAGGCGGGTGCCACCAGTGCTGAACGTCACCTTCGCCGTACTGCCTGCTCGCACACAGCAGAAGGTGCTTGCGAAGGATCTGCGAGTCGGTATGGACGAGCGCCATGGCGTCCTGCAGTTGATCGCGGAAGCCGAAGGCGCCGCCCGACTGGTAGTAGCCGCTCCGTGCCCACATGCGGCAGGCGAGCGTCTGGTAGACGAGCCATCCGTTCGCAAGCACATTGAAGGCAATATCCGGAGTCGAGACCTGGACCGCGCCGACCGTGCGCCTCCAATAGCTTGCAACCTCCTCATACACGCGGCGTGCAGCCGTCGGGCCCCGAAAGCGCTCCAGCAGCGTTCTGACGTCTTCATCTTGGCCCGCGGCGTTGCGGCCAGCCGCACCCAGTCTGAAGACGAACTCGCGCACGGCCCCGTCCGGCAAATCGAACGGCACGTGCAAAGCAGCGCACGGATCGAAACCCGCTCCCAGCCGATTCGACAGGTGTGGGCGCAGCATCCCTGCTGGACGCGCGAGCGAACCGTTGCGACCGATGAACTCGCCACGATCACCGGTGACAGTACGCGCCGCGCCGCTGACGTCGAAAAAAGCGACGCGGCCGGAGAATTCGGTGTTGTAGCGATTGCGAGCGCAGACCGCGCCGCTCGCCGGTTCGACCTCGGTGACCACGTGCATGGCGGTTTTTTCCCGGGCATCGCCGAGTACCCATTCGACATAGCCTGTCGCCGAAAGCCTCCGCAGCTTGCCTGATGTGTTTCGCACACGCAGCACCGAGAACTTGATCGGTGCGTCGGTCGCCACGAAAAGCGAGAGCTCGGAGGCGATGCCGTCTTCGGTGTGTTCGTATACGGTGTACCCGAAACCGTGACGCGTGACGTAAGACGCGGCGCCCCGGCACGGCAGCGGCGTGGGCGACCAGTAGCGACCGGTCTCCTCGTCGCGAATGTAGAACGCTTCTCCGCTCACATCCGTGAGCGCATCGTTGTACCACGGCGTCAGGCGAAACTCGTGCGAGTTTTCGCTCCAGGTATACGACGGACCGCTTTCGGACACGATCGTGCCGAAGTGCGCATTCGCCAGCACATTGGCCCACGGCGCCGGCGTGACGCGATCCGCCGCCGTTGTAATCACATATTCGCGCCCGTCGGCGCTGAAGCCGCCGAGGCCGTTATCGAACGCAAGTGCTGTAGCCGGTAGCGGTGCCGCGGCAGGGGGTTCGACGAAGCGCGGCGGCCGCGGCACCTTCCGCCGCTCGACCCGGGCACTTCCGACGCTGCGCTCGATGATCTGCTCGGACAACGGGCCATGCTGATCGGAAATGATCACTCGCGCAACCGACTGCAGCAGGAGTCGATCCTCTTCCGAAATCTGGTCGCCGCGCCGCACGAAGATCCCGCCTGGCCTGTCGATCGCCTGCGCTTCGATACCGGCCGCAATCAGCCCCATGATGCGGTCCTGCAGAACCTGAAGATAGCCGACCCGGTCTTCATTCCAGATCACCAGGTCGACCACGAGTCCTTTCAGCCGCCAGTAGGCATGCGCCTGCACGAGTTGCCGCACCAGATCGATGTTTGCGGGGTCTCCGATCTTGAGCAGCACGATCGGCAGGTCGCCCGAAATGGCATAACCCCACAGGTCCGCTTGTCCGCGACGGTTCTTCGCGAGCGTTCCTGCATCGGCGCGCAGCGCCGGGCTCGCGTAGAGGACTGCGCCGGCAAGACGCCCATACAACTGCGCATCCAATTCCGCCGCGTTGATCTGCCGCAACGTGACCAGGCTGTGCGTCCATGACAGATCGAAGACGCGGTCCGCGAGGTGGCGGTCCTCGTACTTCCCGATCAATGCGAGGCATTCCTCGCGCGTTTCCGCCGCGCCAAAGACCATGTCGAGCGTCGCCGTCGCGTGGGGCAGCAGGGTCACGCGATAGCGGATCGAGACGATCGGATCCAGCACCGAGCCAGCGGACCCCGACAACACTGCGTCCTGCATCGCGCGGGGCGCGGCCAGCGTACGTCCGCGGCCGATGAACCGCGCACGATCGGTTTCGTACGACACGTGATCCGCTGCTATTCCGTGTATAGCCATCCGATGGAACATCCACGGTACACGCTCTGCGAGCGAGCGCGGGCGCCGTGTGCACACGAGCGCATGGCTCCTCTCCAGGATCTCCGTTTGAACGAAGAGGTTGCTGAAGGCGGGGTGCGAGGCGTCCGCCGCCGCTGCCGCCAGCACCACTTCCGCGTAGCTCGTGACGTCGATCGCCCGCGCCTTATCGGAGAGGTTCGTAATATGCAGCCGGCGCAACTCGATGTCGTCCTCGGGTGAGACGACGATCTCCAGTCGCGTCTCGCAATCGTGGTCCCGGCGCCTGAATTCGACCCGTGATTCCGAGAACGTTGCCTCGTACTTATCGGCAGGCGCAGCCGTAGGATGGTGCGCACACGACCAGAACGCGCCGCTCGCGACATCACGCACGTAACAGAACGTGCCCCAGTGATCGCGGGTCGCGTCTTCGCGCCAGCGCGTGATTGCGAGATCTTTCCAGCGGCTGTACCCGCCGCCCGCGTTGGTCACCATCACGTGGTAGTGCCCGTTCGACAACAACTGGACTTCGGGCATCGTGGTATCTGCCCGTGACACGAGGCGCTGAGGCATTTGCAACGCGCTGGAAACGCCACGGCTGGCTGACATCAGTGCGCGGTGGTAGAGGTTCGGGGCGCTTGCCTTGGGTATGCGCTCCTGCAGAAGCAGGAGTGTCGCCCGGAACTCGGGCAGCCTCTCTACACGCTGCTGCATGGGGCTTCCGAGAAGCCGTTGCGCGAGCGCGAGCAGGGTCATTCCCTGGTGATGCGCCATGAACGACTTCACCACCGCCTTCTCCTGGCCGGGCGGCACGCGCGCAGGGGCGTAGTCGACTGCTTCAAAGAAGCCGTAGTCGCCCGCAGCGCCGATAGAGGCGAGGCGCCTCAGATTGCCGCACGCGGCCTGCGGATCCACCATGAGCGCAAGGGCGGAGGCGTACGGCGCAATCACGAGATCGTCCGCGAGACCACGCGCGAGACCGAGTTCGGGTACGCCGAAGCCGCGGTACTGATAGTTGAGGGCAGCGTCGAACGTGTTGTATCCGGATTCGGACACGCCCCACGGGACGCTCCGCTCGCGGCCGTATTCGATTTGCCGCGCGACCGCTGCGTTGTAGGTCTGGTCGAGTAGCGTATGGGCGTACGTGGGCATCACGAGGAGCGGCATCAGGTACTCGAACATCGAGCCGCTCCACGAAACAAGTGCAGGCCGGCCGCCAGCGCTCGTGACAAGACGTCCCAGCGCGAACCAGCTCTCCTGCGGCAGCTTGTGCTGGGAGATGCCGACAAAGACCGTAAATCGCGCCTCCGAAGCAAGCAGGTCGTAATAGCCCGCGTCGCGCCGTCCGCTCGCTCACGTTGTATCCGATCGCAAGCAGGTGTCGCTCCTCGTCATAGAGGAAGTCGTATTCGATAGCGCCCAACTCCTCTGCCTGTGCCGCCAGCCGTTCGATCACTTCGATGCGTTCGCGAGCCCGCCGCCCCGCTTCGTTTCCGAGCTTCGCAAGCGTGGCCAGCGTAGGAACGTTGCCGAGCCGCAGGCCTTCGCCGGCTGTCTGCGGTGCGTCCGGTTGAGCGAGCCACGGCGCGAGGAATTCGACGTCATGCAGCGCCGCACGCGTCTGCTGTATTGCCGCTTGCAGCCAGCGGCGCGCCTGCGGCATCCGAGCCAAGGCTCGATCCAATCTCGGCAAGCGAGCGTGCAAGCATCGCGAGCTGCTCATGGGTGTGCTCCAGCACAGCAGGTTTCTCGTCCTCGATGTCGCGCAGGTGGCCTTCGACACGTGCGACGCGATCGGGTGTAACGCCCGCTGAATCATCGAGAAATAAGCGCAACGTATCCGTCAGGCCGGCAAACATCCGTGGATGAAAGATCGGCTCGTCGGGCAGCTCCATCAAGGCGGACCTCAACACCATCAGATAGCCCGAAAGATTGCCGCTGTCGACTGATGAGACATACCGCGGAGCAAGTGGCTCGAGCGTCTGCGTGTCGTACCAGTTGTAGAAATGTCCCTCGTATCGCTCGAGACGCTGCATCGTCTCGAACGCGTGGGCTGTGCGCTCGAGCAACTGCCCGGCGGCGATATAGCCGAAGTCGTACGCGGCGACATTCGCCAGCAGCGCCATGCCAATGTTGGTCGGAGAGGTTCGATGCGCAAGGACCGGTGCTGGATGCTCCTGATAGTTGTCGGGCGGAAGGTGATGATCCGTTGCGACGACGAAATCGTCGAAGTACGTCCAGGTCTTGCGCGCGCTTTTCCGCAGGAACACGACGTCTGCACGCGTAAGCGGCGCCTGCCGGCGGCTTGGCGCGCGGCTGATCCACCATGCGATCGCAGGGGCAGCAACCCACAGAAGGAGCAGCGGCCCTGCAACGGGCAATGCGGCGGGTATCGCGACCGCAAGCGTGCTTCCAGCCGCAATGGCGATCGCTGGCGCGCTCCACATGGTCAGGTAAGACGCAGCCAATCCGGTGCGGCTCGCGCTGTCCGCTTCACTCGCGGTCGTCCACTCTAGCAGCCTGCGCCTTGCGAGGATGCGCACGGTCGAGCGCACCATCGCGTCGATACTGTAGAACGCTTCGTACGGAATTAAGGCAAGCCCGAGCAGTGCCTGCCCCACACGCCGCCGCGCCGAGCTCGCCGTGAGTGTGAGGTGGTGTCGCAGCGTCACGTCTGCGGGTCTGCGGAGCAGCTCCATCAGCGAGGCGAGAGCCGGCGCGCCGAGCACGGCGGCCAGCACGACGAGGGTCCACACCCACGCGGGAGAGAGGGCGTACCAGGTGAGCCACAGCAGTGCGACCATGGCGGCTGCCGTCAGGCTGCGACGCAGGTTGTCGAGTATTTTCCAGCGTGCCAGCATCGACAGCGGATTCGGCTGCGAACGTTTGCCGGGGTGCGGCACTACAGGCAGTGTCCAGCTTGCAATCTGCCAGTCGCCCCGCGTCCATCGGTGCCGGCGCGCTGCATCCACGGTGTAGCGTGTCGGGTATTTCTCGAACAGCTGCACATCGCTCAGCAGCCCGGCTCTCGCATAACTGCCTTCCAGCAGGTCGTGACTCAGAATGCGGTTATCCGGCAGACGTCCAGCGAGTGCCTTCTCGAACGCATCGACGTCGTAAATGCCTTTACCGATGTACGAGCCTTCGCCGAAGAGATCCTGATAAACGTCGGATACAGCGCGTGTATAGGGATCGATGCCGGGCTCGCCGGCCGACAGGCTCGCATAGGGCGACTCGTCGATCTCGGTGACGCTCGCCGTCACACGAGGCTGCAAGATGCCATACCCCTTCGTCACGCGTCGTGTACCGCAATCGAAAAACGGTCTGTTCAGCGGGTGTGCCATCGCTCCGATCAGCTGGCACGCGGCATCGTGGGGCAGCTGGGTGTCGGTATCGAGCGTGATCACGAACCGCATACCCGGCAGCACGCTCTCATCCCCGATTACCGCTGCGAATGCATCCGTGGCCCGGCCACGCAGGAGAGCATTGAGGTCTTCGAGTTTCCCGCGCTTACGCTCGCGGCCCATCCACATACGATCCTGCGCATTCCAGCGGCGCGGACGATGGAAGAGAAAAAAACCGGTGTTGCGTGCGCCCGCATACTTTTCGTTCAGCTCTTCGATGCCGCGCCGCGCGCATGCGAGCAGCGCCGCGTCTTCGGCCATGGATTCGCTGGGGGCATCGCGAAAATCAGTCAAGAGACCAAAATGGACGTGCTCGCTGCGATTGGCGAGAAAGCGCACTTCCAACGACTCGACAAGCGCTTCGACAGCCTCGGTGTCGAGGAGCATCGTGGGCACGACGACAAGGGAGCGGCACTCCGCGGGTATGCCTTTTGAGAAATCCATGCGCGGCAGCCGTTGCGGCGTCGTCACCAATGTCGCGATCAGGTTTACCAGCGATACCGCCAACTGACTTCCCGTGAGCATCGCGAGCAGCGCCACGGCGACGAGGAGAACGTCCGACAGATCACCGCGGTAGGCCTGCAACGTGTAGAGAGCAGCGAATGCCGTGGTGACGAGGCCGATCGCGCCAAGATAGAGGACAAGTGAAAAGCTGCGCATTCTCGCGCCCACGGTCCCGCGCGCGCCGAGTACGCTTTCGAGCTGCGGCAGGCCCGCGTCGATGAGATAAAAGCCGACGTGGCGGGCGCGTGCGTCTGCGCCAGTACCCGGTAAACGCGAGTCCGACCGCTTTACTCGCGATGTCGTGCTCGGATATCGAGGTCCGCTGGGCGAGTGCCTCGATCACGTGCCGGTAGCGGTCACGCGTCGCGAAGTCCTGGTTACCGTAAACACCGCCCGGGTCGCGGCGAAGGGTCTGTTCGACGATACTCGTCTTCTCTACGAACAGGCGCCAGTCCAGCGCGTTGAGAAAGCGCAGGCTACCGAAGCTGTTGCTGACGGATACCTGGTCCGCGGCCTGCTGTTGGTTTTCGGCCTGGACGAGCTGCTCGATCGTGGAGCCGGATTCGGACAGACGTTGTTCCAGCCACGTGAGCGGCAGAGCCAGCGCGGACGTGCGACCCTGCAGGCGGCGCACCAGCTCCGCGACGAAGGTCCCGGAGATGGGCGGGCCCGACCGAGCCATGTCCGCCACGATGAGTATCAGCGTATTCGGATCCGTTTCGGCCGCGGCGATCATGCGGTCCGCCCAGGAAGTGGCAAGTTCGCGGTCGACGAGCCCCCGAGCGATACGCACGCCGACACGCCGCAGATTCTCTATTAGGGCAAGCCGCAACATGATCGGGATCGCCCAGAGCTCACCGAGCATGAGCGGCGTCACGCTCTGATAAGCGCCGATGAAGCGACTTACGCTCTCCCGGTCGACGCGCCCGTCGCCATGAGCGATGGCTTCGAGGACGATGTCGTACACACGCGGCCGTCCTGCTGAAGGGCCGTTGCGCAACTGCGGCAGTTGCGCGCTATATTGACGTGGAAGGTGTCGGCTCGCGACGCGAATCTGTTCGGCCAGGAGATAGAAATTGTCGAGCAACCATTCGCCGCTCGGAGGAATTCGCCGCTTTTCAGCCGTCGCGACGACGAGCAGGTCGCACGTCCTCACCAGTGAGGCTTCGTTTTCGGCAAGGCGCTTGAGCAGCACGTCTGGCGCCGGCCTGTGCCGCACCTCGTGTGCCTGCGCAAGCAGCCTGCCATGGCGCTCCATCTGCTCCGCGCTCAGAAGCTCCGCGCGCAGCGGCGGTTCATGCTCCGAAGGTGGGAGATCAGCCGGATTTGCCCGATCGACGAGCTTGCGAACAGCAGCTGCAAGCTGCTGCCGCTTGTTCTCGAAAGTGCCGGCCATGAATCGAGTGACGGTACTAGCAAATGCCATGGGGTGTGGCGGGTGTCTTCGTGAGGAAAGCCGCATGATGCCCGTGCGCGGCTGGTTCAATGGTCACATGCAATGCCGGCCGGGAACGGGGACGACCAGCCTGGTGCCCGCAGCAGCGGCATACCGGTACCTTCATTTTTGGCTTTGGGCTGGCCTCGAACGCGGCGAGGCCTGAATATCAGAATAAACGCTTCGCCCCCTCCGTTCTGTACGGTGGCGCTCATAGGGTGCGCTCTTGCGTTTGGCGGTCGAGATTTGTCACAGCACGCCAATCAGCAGGCGCTGGCACGGCCGGCTTATGTGCGGCTGCGCACCTATCGCGACGAAGGTTGCAGGTAGGCTCCCACAACCCTGCAAGGGGATTACTTATGGTTCGGGCGGTTGCTTTTGCAATCTCAAGAACGAGGAAACTGATCGCGGCGAACGACGTCCCCATCAGGGCCATCCACTATGTGCCGGCCGCTGCGCGCCACTCCCTCATTGAACGGGCGATGCATGCACGCCGGCGGAGCACCTGCACGATGATCATCACGCGGGATGGCACAACGCGGCACGGGTGAAGGCTCGCTTGAGAATTGACGCGATTGATCATGCGCGCGCTGAAGTCGCCCGAGAGAGGGGCGAATCCTGGAACCCATCGCGATAATGTCGAAACCCGTAGACTCGGGGAGGGCACCTATCGGATGAAGGCGCCTTGCGTCGCAATCGAATCCGGCAAGAGTCGATCGCATTCTTTCTTCACCACCGCGTAGCACTCGCACACGCGTTTCTCCAGCTCGGCTCGGTCCAAAATTGTGATGCGACCTCGGCTGTAACGAATTAGACGGGCCTCTTGCAGTTTTCCGGCCGACGCTGTAACGCCCTCGCGCCGCACTCCGAGCATATTCGCGATGAGGTCCTGCGTCATCGTGAGCACATTGGTAGGAAGCCGATCGGCGCTCAACAGCAGCCAGCGGCACAACTGCTGCTCGATCGAATGGTGCCGGTTGCAAACCGCGGTCTGCGCCATCTGCGTGATGAGCGCTTGCGTGTAGCGCAGAAGCAGATGCTGCAGCGCGCCCCCGAATTCGAATTCCGACTTCAGCACCTTCGCTCGCAAGCGATACGCGCGGCCAGCGCTCTGAACAACTGCGCGGCTGGGTGTCGTCTCACCGCCCATGAACAATGAGATGCCCACCAGGCCTTCGTTGCCGACGACCGCAATTTCTGCAGATGCTCCGTCTTTCATGACGTACAGCAGCGACACGATCGAGTCGATTGGGAAGTATACATAGGCCTGCCGGCCACCTGCCTCGTACACGGAGGCCCCGAGCTTGAGAGGGACGAGCTCGAGATGAGGCCGCAGCCGTTCGTAAACCTCAAGAGGCAATTCGGCCAGCAGCTTGTTGAGCGGACGTGAACTGCGCGGCATAGACAGGATCTGTAGGGCTCGCGTCCGGCGACGGCTTTCCGTACGAGCCTTCGCGGCTAACATCGCTAGACTATCACGAACCCCGACGTTACGTGCGACTCCGCACATACTAGCCGCGATGCTGCGACACGGCGAGACCGGCGAAACGGACCGCGCAGCGGCAAAAGAGACCGGCGCCACTCATACCAGACATTCACGGCTATCGTTATCAACGGACAACCAGCACGGGGATCTTGCTATGCGTGAGCACTTTGACTGTCTCGCTTCCCAGCACAACGGCATCGAACCCTCGGCGCCCGTGTGAGGCCATCACGATCAAATCACACTTGCGTGTCTGCGCATTCTCGGTAATCCGGGCATAGGGGTTATCGCCCATCACGACAAGACTATCGCATTGGACCCCCTCGGACTTCGCTCCCGCCACGACTTCGGTGTGCAACTTCTGAGCTTCCTTTTTTGATTCCTCGTCGTGGCGTTTTTCGATCTCGTCAACAAAGCCGGATGTAATCGGTGACGTTACGCTCAGGCGATACGGCGAAACTACGGTTATCAGGGTTATTTTTGAACCCAGCGCCTTAGCCAAATTGACGCCTTCATGCACTGCCTTCAACGACAATTCGGACCCATCGATCGGCAACATGATGTGCTGGTACATATGACCTCCTTGGAGTCTCGGATCGATTCTGATCAACGAGTTAAAGCGCGGCGAGCCCCTTCTAAAAGCACATTGTTGAGATTGAGGCCTCGGTAGAAAAAGAAGGACAGGGCAACGGAGGAGCCGGCTATAAACTCAGATCACCAGCAAAAGTCCGAAGTTCCACAGACCACTTGAGAACCGAGCGGAAAACTGTTCACCGCAACGGGCTAACTCCATTGGGCGCTGGTAGCAGGAGCTTTAGCAGCGCTATATCTTGCCCAGCAGAAGCAATATCACGATGATCAACAACACGAGTCCGATACCGCCGCTGGGGTAGTAACCCCATTGCCTGCTGTGCGGCCACGTCGGAAGCACACCCAGGAGCACCAGAACCAACGCGATCAAAAGAATCGTTCCTAAACTCATCTCAGCTCTCCTTGCGTCGCCTTTCGGCGCCGACTAGCAGTGCAAGCGTTTTACTGCGTCCCTTTGAGGACCATGTCGTTCTTGACCGACTTCACGCCCTTCACGCCCCTGGCAACTGCAACTGCCCTGTCGATATCGGCACGAGACCTGACAAAGCCCGTCAACTGTACCGTGCCCCTCAAGGTTTCCACATTGATTTCAGCCGACTTCAGCGAAGGCTCTTCCAAAACTGCCGCCTTCACTTGGGCAGTGATGACGGCGTCGTCGGCGTACTCTCCGGCGGATTCTTTCTTCGACGCCGTTGCGGTGGATTTCTCCTTAACCGGCTTGCTCGCATCCGAGGTCTTCCTCTGCGCCTTCGCGTCGGCCTTGGCGCGTGTTTCCGCGGTCTTGGCTTCCTTCACGCAGACCTTCCTGTCGCTACCGGCCTTGTCGTCGCACTTTTCCTTGGCGATCGCGTAATCGGCTTCCGCCTTGGCGATACTCACGGCGTAGCGGCTCTTCTCGCTCGGCTTGTTGCTCGCATCGAGTTCGGCCTTTGCGACCTTCTGCTTGCCCTTGGCTTCGGCCATGCACACGTCTTTCGCATTGGCCGACAGCGAGTCGCAGGCCGCTTTGGCGGACTTGTATTCGGCCGCGATCTTGTCCTTGCCGGCTTTGTATTCGTCCTTCGACATGCCTTGCGCCGCCAGCGCGCCGGCGCTGAATGCGAGAGCAAGAGCAGCCGCGCTCGCGGCGATGTTGAGTTTGTTCATGTAGATTCCTCTGGGTTACTTGCGGAGTGATGCACAGTCTGAAAGCGGTCATTTCCCACCAGGCATCCCCTCAGGTGACGCCACTTATTTCAACAGCCTCTGCCACTCGGAGATCTGCTTTTCCGCTTCGTCCTTGGAGGCGCCATAGGTTTCCTGAATCTTGCCGACGAGCTGATCGCGCTTGCCCGCAATCACCTCAAGCTGATCGTCGGTAAGCTTGCCCCACTTCTCTTTGACGTTGCCCTTTAATTGCTTCCAGTTACCTTCAATACGATCCCAGTTCATTGCGCTCTCCTGTGCGGCTCATCGAACAAATCGTGTCAGCCTCACTTCAGTCGCATGTCGTTTCTGACCGATGTCACACCGGGCACGCTACGCGCAACCTCGGTCGCTTTGTTGATATCGGCACGGGAATTGACGAAGCCGCTCAATTGAACGGTACCCTTGAAGGTTTCGACATTGACCTGAGCCGATTTCAGCGACGGTTCGTCGAAGATCGCTGCTTTCACTTTGCTGGTAATGACGGTGTCGTCGAAATACTCTCCGGTGCCCTCTTTCGTGGACGTTCCTGCGCATCCAAGCAGGGAAGCCAGCAGGATGACGGACACAAGCGTGAAGATTCTATTGGAGAGTCTCATGGCGATGCTCCTTATGAAGGATTCATCCACGATTTCTCGCGGACAGGGAAAGGATAGGTTCTTCTCCGCGCACGCACCGTACGCCAGCGAACATAGGGGTTTGATCCAAATCATAGACGCGGCGAGTGAGCAGACTACATTCAAAGTGCAGACCGATGCGATACCCACCTGACATTTTGAGGGAGACATGATGTCGACGCTACAAGGGCAGACGTTTCGGCCGCATCCGGAAATGCGCTTCGCATCCAGCGATAGGCAGCGCCCCGTATCCGCACCGCACCCGCCCAGGCAAAACCATCTGCTTGCAGCGCTGCCGGTGGAGGATTACGAGCGTCTCCTGCCCCATCTGAACTGGGTTTCCTTGCCGCTGGGTTGGACAGTACACGGTGCCGGGGACCGACAAGAGCACGTGTATTTCCTCACCACAGCCATCGTTTCGCGGTTCTACGTGACGCAGAACGGGGCGTCGGCAGGACTGATCGATTACAGCCGCGGCCACATTGCCGTGCTGGATCGTGTGAAGCTTGAGGAGCGAGTATGCGAGTGTTATGGGGTAATCAAACGCGAGTACGAGCGTTTGCTGCCATGCAAAGTACACGATCTTCCAATGACAATTACCTAGCCTTTACCCCCGGACCGGTCATGACGGCTCGCTCGCAGTTATCGCTAGATGATCAAATTCGTTTGCAGTGGGAGGATGCGTGCAGAGAAGTAACGCCCTGGATACGCGAAGCGCCGATCGCGGACCCACTATCGCCCAAAGGATAATCCGGCGAATCGTCGACAGCGTTGCCGCTGGGCAGAAGTATCACCTGAAGGTTGTCTTTTCCGACGGGAGCACGTACCACAGCACGCGCCTCGGCGAACCGGACGTGACCATCATCTTCCGCAATCGCTCTGCGGAATGGCGGATGGCGCTCGGCGGGCTATTCGAATTTCTCGATTCGTACTTCGATGGCGACGTCGATATCGTCGGTGAGCAAGGCCTGCGCAGGCTGGTCAACATCGGATTTCGTAAGGTGTTCGGGCGCTTCGAACATCCGTTAACGCTCGTCAAGCGGCGCTTTCTCGAGTGGCGGCAGAATAACAAGGACTTCGCGCAGGCCAAGCGCAACGCGAGTTTCCACTATGGCCTGCCAGCGGCGTTCTTTCATCTAATACTAGGCGATACCTACGGCTACAGCGAAGGGCTCTGGCAGGAAGACACGCGCAGCCTCGATGAGGCGCAGCACAACAACTTCGATCTGATCTGCCAGAAGCTTCGCCTCAGCCCCGGCATCAAGCTGATCGAAGTCGGCCCCGGTTGGGGATATATGTCGATGCTCGCGGCACAAAAGTACGGCGCGGATGTGACCAGCTACGGGCTCGTCGGGAGCCAGAATGACGCCATGCGTATGCTGATGAAACAGCGAAACTTCCGTGGCAAGGTCACGCTCGTGGAAAAAGATCACCGGGAGCTTGCAAACGAGCCTGACAGCTACGATCGGTTCGTCTCAATAGGCGTTCACGAGCACGCAGGACGGGATTGCAACGAGCAATGGATAAGGAGCATCGCCAGTGGCTTGCGTGCCGGAGGCATCGGCCTGATCTCCGCAACATTCAACATGCGAAAGCGGCCGACCAACTATTGCACGATCAAGCATATCTTTCCCGGAGGCTACATCCCCAGTCTCGCGGAGACGCTGATCCTCATGGAGAAGCACGGTCTTGATGTGCGAGCCATAGAGAACATGTCCTATCACTACCACCGCAGCGTCGACCAGTGGCTGAGTAATTTCGAAACGCACTGGGAGCAAATCCATGCGCTCGATCCCGCCCGCTTCAACGAGAAATTCCGCAGAACCTGGCTTTTCTATCTGGGGGGCGCCGCCGAGACCTTCGAGGCCGCACGCGAGATCATCAATTGCCATCACATCACGTTCGTGAAAGGCCATTTCGCGCGGCGGGGCCGGGCCACACCCATGGACCGGTTAGCGTAAGCGGAAGGAAGCGTTCAGGGAACCTTCCGCGTTTCCGCATTGCGTCCGGTTATGAGCGCGCAACGGCGCGCGCTTTGCCCCCTTATGTTCGTTAACGCACGGACGCGATCTTTCCTGGGTGGCAGGTTGTACGCCAGCGATGAACCATCACGTCCTTTTCATCGGCAACGATCCGGCTGTCGCGGAAGCGATTCAAGAGGCGCTCGCCCAGCCGGGCGATGAGCCGCCTACACCTGTCTGGGTCCGGAGCCTCGCCGACGGTGTGGCACGACTTGCCGAGCGCGGCATAGACGCCATTCTGCTCGACCTGTTTCTGCCCGATAGCCAGGGTATCGATACCTTCGATGAGGTTTTTCGGGCCGCCGGCCGGGTTCCGATCCTCGTCCTCACAGCCCGAGCGGACGAAGAGCTCGCCCGGCAAGCGGTTCAGCGTGGCGCGAAGGACCGTGTATTGAAGGAGCACATCGACAGATACTCCTTTCGCCTGACTCTGCGACACATCCTGGAACGCGCGGCGATTGACGAGGCGTTGTTTCTGGAGCGGGAACGCGCGGAGGTCACGCTCAATTCCATTGGCGATGGCGTCATCAGCACTGACAAGCAGGGTAAGGTGACGTATCTCAATCCGGTCGCCGCACGGATGACGGGCTGGTCGCACGACGAGGCGTCGGGCCGGATGCTCTCCGATGTGTTTTGCATCATCGACGGCGAGACGCGCGAACCCGCTCCCAATCCCATGGACATAGCGGTTCGCCAGAACAAGGCCGTCGGCCTTCCCCACCACTGCGTGCTCATCCGGCGCGACGGTTTTGAATCGGCGATCGCAGATTCCATCGCTCCGATTCACGACCAGGACGGGCAGGTCACCGGCGCCGTGATGGTTTTCCGCGACGTGAGCGAGGCGCGCGTGATGGAGCTCAAGCTCTCTCATCTTGCCCAGCACGACTATCTCACCGACTTGCCCAACCGGATGCTCCTGAAAGACCGGCTCAGTCAGGCGATCGCGTTGGCGCAGCGTCACGGCAGCCGGGTGGCGGTACTGTTCCTCGACCTGGATCGCTTCAAACACGTCAACGACTCGCTGGGGCATGCGATCGGCGACAAATTGCTCCAGGACGTGGGCAAGCGGCTGACGGCTGCCGTTCGCAGTTCGGACACGGTGAGCCGTCACGGCGGGGATGAATTCGTCGTGGTGCTTCCGGAAATCGAACAAGCCCACCATGCGGCGCGGCACGCCGAGAAGATCCAGGCGGCCTTGTCGGCACCCTATGCGATCGCAGAACACGATCTGCACGTCAATGTAAGCGTCGGGATCAGCATTTTCCCGGATGACGGACACAATGCCGAAGCGTTGATCCAGTGCGCCGACACCGCGATGTACCACGCCAAGGAAAACGGCCGCAACACGTACTGGTTCTTCAAGCCCGACATGAATGTTCGAGCGGTCGACCGGCAATCAACCGAAGCCCGCTTGCGCCGCGCACTGGAGCGACGGGAGTTCGTGTTGCATTACCAGGCGAAGACGAATCTCGTGAGCGGGACGGTCACCGGCGTGGAGGCGCTCATCCGCTGGTCGCATCCCGAGCGCGGACTGCTCTTGCCGGCGCAGTTCGTACCCATCGCCGAGGACTGCGGCCTCATCGTGCCGATCGGCCAATGGGTTCTGCGTGAAGCCTGCCGCCAGGCCCGCGCCTGGCAGCAAGCGGGCCTGCCGCCCGTGACGATCTCCGTCAACATCTCGGCCCTGGAATTCGGGCACAAAGGCTTTCTCGCCGGCGTTCGCGCCATTCTGGCGGAAACGGGTCTGCAGCCGCAGCATCTCGAGCTCGAATTGACCGAGAGCGTACTCATGCACGATGTCAAATCCACCGCGCCGATGCTGCAGGCCCTCAAGTCAATGGGCGTGCTGCTTGCGATCGATGACTTTGGCACTGGCTACTCCAGCCTGAACTACCTGCGCCAGTTTCCGATCGACACCCTGAAGATCGACCGGTCGTTCGTCCATGACAGCACGACCAATGTGGATGGCGCCGCGATCGTCAGTGCAGTGATCAGCCTGGGCAGGAGCCTCAGGCAACGGGTCATTGCCGAAGGGGTGGAAACGCACGACCAGTTCGCTTTCCTCAAGCTGAATTTATGCGACGAGGGGCAGGGCTACTACTTCGGCCATCCGCTGGTCGCCGAAGCGTTCGCGGAGTCGCTTCGCACGGGGCTGCGACCGCAGCCCCCAATAAAGCAAGCGGATTTTCAGATCTGAAGGCATCCTCGCGATCGGCGTCGACGGCGCGCTCGATCGACAGGACACAGGCGAGTGCGCGCTTCCGAGATTTTCCCGGCGGCGCGCTAGGCGTCAACTGAGATCGGCCTGCGTTATTGCGCGAAGCTTCCTGACATCGATAGCAGACACGGGTGTAACCGTCATGCTCCCCGCCGCACCTGAACGGAGTTCCACGGGCCTCGCCGCCGATACTCGGTTCGTCCTGACTGCAGCCGTCGCAAGATGGTCGAGCGGCACCTTAGGCCCCGCTGGCATCGGTCCGGCGTAACCCCTTTTGCGCGCAGCGGAAACACAGTCGAAGTAGAAGTCGAACGGCGCACTCGTCACAGGTACTGCGGTGCCCATTCTGTGCCAGTGCCATGTAAAGCCGGATCGCGTGGTGGCGCGGACCGCCAAGAACTGCCACGATATTGTCACGGGCCGATACTCCTGAAACTTTTTGATTCTAGTTGGACGAATCGTATCGCCGTCTCTCCCATCGATCCGTGCGCTGGCACACATTGGTCTTGAGCCTGCCTGGCACCTGCCTCGTACACGGGCGCACCGGGTTTCGACGACACAGGCTCCAGGCGAGGCTGCAGTCTCTCGCAAACTGCGCGAGGCAATGCTGCTGAACGCAACTACGCTACGGCTTCCTCATGAAGTTCATCACCTGTCGCCGCTTTCACCGCGCTCTCGATTGGTGATAATTCCGAGACGATTTCGTCCAGGGCAGCATAGTGCAGCATGTGTCCCACGCCCGGCAGCACGTGCAGCGCGCTATCAGGCAATTGCGCGTGCAGTTGTCGCGCGTGGGTGTCGGGGTTCACGATCGCATCCGCGGCGCCTGCGAATATCGTTATGGGCATCGTGAGTTCGCGGTAGCGCTTGCTCAGAGAGACCGCTGCAGGAATCATGAACGCCGCGTCCTCCGCGTTGGTGCGGATCTGGGAGGGCCGAATCAGCATCTCACGGTCGAGCATGGGCAAGAAAGCGGGAGGAACAGTTTGAGGGGTGAACATCGCCTTCACGGTGCGCTTCAGTGCCAATCGGGCGAATACTGCCGATACGGTGTAGCGCATCACATCACCCACCAGCGGGATGGCGGGGGTCGCGACCACCGGAGCGTCTATTCGCAGCGTTGGAAAATAGTAGCCGGAGATCAGAATCAACTTCCGCACGGCGGCCGTATTGTGAAGCGCGAGCGCAAGTGCGACTAACGCACCCCATGAGTGCCCCAGCACCATGGGTTCATCGAGTGCAAGTTGGGCAAGTGCTCCTTGGAGTAGCGCTGCTTGAGCGTCGGCAGTCCACAGTCGATCACGCGGACGTTCGCTGTACCCGTAACCAGGACGGTCGAAAGCGATCACGCGGTGGTGCTCGGCCAGTCGATCGACGAGACCACTCGCCAGGAAATCCTGTAGGCGCACGACATTGCCATGCAATAACACGACCGGCGAACCAGTCCCGCGATCAAGGTAGTGCAGACGTACGCCATCGACCTTGATAAAGGTTCCCTTCGGCGGATTGTCTCGCTCTGCACGCTTAGCCTTCAGCGCGGTGAACACGGCGGTCGCGGTAAGCGCGGCGAGTGAAAGTCCCCCAACCGAAATACGGCGGCCGAGGGGCGTGGTGGGATCGAGATAGCGCGAAATCGACGACAAGAAGTTCTCCAGTAGAGTTAGGCTTTCGCTGCAGTGTTCGAAGCGAGTAAGCGGGTGGAAAGCAGTAGAGCGCGGTTCAGCGGTTTCGCTGCGACCGATCACCAAGTCATGCCCATGACAGCGGATACTGTGATCAACAGTTGTTTCGGGATAGGTGAGTGCCCGGGCAGTACCCGCAACGTCGAATACCACACACGGCACGCGACTGATCACACCGAGCCCTGCCCACGGATTAGTTCACGGCTCGACCTTCACTTCGCCAACAAGGGTCTCGCAAACACGAACACGCAAACCTGCCTGAGCTTGCTCAGTGCCCAAGCGACCCTCTCCACGATAACGAAAGATCTATGCAGTGCCCCGATCGCCGCGCTGCGATCTGAATTGAACATGCCGATGATGTCCACACGGCTTTCCAGAGAGCCGAGGTCGCGGTTGTTTGGTTTTGTCATTGTCATTTACCCTTACAGTTGCACATAGAGGTTGGACACTTCGACACGTCGATTGTTGCGCCGCAGCACACGAGAATGATTGACGTCTTTGCCGACAGAGTTCCCGCTTTTATTGGAGTGGCGTTTACACCAATCCTCCACAGGCCTGACCAATGCCGGCACGGACGCACGTGTAGTGCGGGTTCCGCGAGGCTGAACGATATAACGATGGTTGCGGCCGGGGACAGCCGGTCTGCTGATCGGCTTGTGTTCGGCGCCGCACATATCTTTGCACCGTACCCCGATATCTTTCCACTACTTAAGAGTCTTCTGTTCGTCAGGGCTTGAGGCGGGGACGGCTATGGATGAAGCAAGGATTTACCAGGCAGACGGTGGCTGGATCTACGAGGTGTGGTTTCAAGGACGCGTGATCGTGATCGGCTTCCGGGCGACGCTGGAAGCGGCACAGCGCGCCGCGGCGGGGCTATGACCAGGGTGGCCGCGTGCCCATCCTGAATGTCCGTCACATCACCACTTACCTGTACAAGCGTGCCGTCGTGCTGGGCCAGCACCGCCTCATGTTCCGTCCTCGCGACAACTGGGATCAGCGGCTGCTCGATTCGACGCTTTCCATCACTCCAGAGCCGTCGTCCACGCGCTGGGTGCTCGACGTGTTCGGCAACTGCGTGACGGTCGTCAACTTTTTCGGGCACGCGAAGGAGCTCACGTTCACGAGCACGATCCGCATCCTCCATTTCCCGACCCGGGCACTCGATTTTCCAATCGCCGCTCACGCAGAGCACTATCCGTTTTCCTACGATACCGAGGAAATGCCCGATCTCCTGCGCTCGGTCGAACGCCAGTATCCCGATCGCGACAACGTGCTGTACCGCTGGGCAAGGCAGTTCGTGAAGACGTCCGCTTCGACCGACACGCACGATATGCTGGCTTCCATCACGCAGAGGATACATACCGGCTTCGCGTACGTTTCTCGTGAAGCGATGGGGATTCAGGCTCCGCTCACGACGTTGAAGCTGGCAAGCGGAAGCTGCCGGGATTTCGCCATGCTGATGATCGAAGCAGTGCGCTCCCTGGGACTTGCCGCGCGTTTCGTATCAGGCTATATCCATGTGCCGCCAGGACCGGGGCGGCCGTACTCGGGCGGCGGTTCCACTCACGCTTGGGTGCAGGTCTACATCCCCGGCGCCGGGTGGATGGAATTCGACCCCACGAACGGCATCGTGGGCAACTGCGATCTGATCCGTGTTGCCGTCGCGCGCGATCCGATTCAGGCCGTCCCGATCTGGGGGACCTTTGAGGGAGCGGCGTCGGACAGTCTCGGTCTGAATGTCGACGTTCACATCACAAGCGATGCCGAGCGACCGTGGCGCGAGCCGATGTCGTCTTCAGACATCCCGCATGGAGATGCGTAATGCACATAAGAGCGGGATACGAAATCGCGTTCGACTGTCCGCAGCCCACCCCGATGCTGCTCGTATTGAGCGTTCATCCGTCGCGCGTGCCGGACCTGATCACCCCCCAGCGAATTGCCTTCGATCGCGACGTCATTCCCTATGATTACATCGACAGCTTCGGCAATGTCTGCACGAGAATCATAGCGCCGCCCGGACGAACTGCCATCCGCACTGATTTCGTCATCAGCGATACCGGACTGCCCGACGCATTCGTTCCGAACGCGCGCCAGCACGACATTACCGAGTTGCCGAACGATGCACTGGTATTTCTGCTGGGCAGCCGCTACTGCGAAACCGACCGTCTGAGCGAAACCGCGTGGACGCTCTTCTGGAACACGCCGCCTGGCTGGGCGCGGGTGCAGGCGATCTGCGACTACGTGCACGAATGGATCGCATTCGGGTACGAACACGCGAGGCCAACCTCATCCGCGTGGTACAGTTATGTGGAACGAAAAGGCGTGTGTCGCGACTATGCGCACCTTGCGATCACGTTCTGCCGCTGCATGAACATCCCGGCGCGTTACTGCACCGGCTATCTTGGCGACATCGGCGTGCCGCGCGTGGATCCAATGGATTTCAGCGCATGGTTCGAAGCGTATCTGGGTGGGCAGTGGCACACATTCGATGCGCGCAACAATAAGCGGCGCATCGGCCGCATTCTCATGGCGCGCGGGCGCGACGCGACCGACGTCGCAATCTCAACCTCGTTCGGTACGACCACGCTCGCCGCTTTCAATGTAGTCACCGACGAAGTGACCGGGTGCTGACAAACCTGGTCTGCCGGAATTTACGCAGCCACTCAGTATTTCATCCATTCCCAGCTATTGACGTACCACGATTCTGGTGACTTCGCGGCAAATTCAACCTGCAGGGTGGCTGGGGACGACGCGCCAGTCCAGCTGTAGGTCCATTGCAATACCCCAGGCGACGACGCGTTCGTTGAACTGCCGTTGTTCTTCAATGTCGTTCGTCGCGGCTTTCCGAGCAGTCGTTCCACTTCTTCGACCGACATACCCTGTTTGAGCTCGATCGAATTGCGCTCGGCTTGAGCGAAGGTCACACCTGCGGCACTGCGTGACGATTGCGCAAGCACGGATGAAACGTCCGATACTACAACCAGTGCCAGGGCCACGATCAGGATAGGGGTTGGCAGGCTTCTCATATGCGTCTTCTCGTCAAGGTCGTCTCTCGTTGAAGCGGGGCGAGCTTACGTGAGGACGCGCGGCTGCTCGGTGCGCTACCGCTCATACCTCTCTGCGTACGCATGGTTTCAAAGCATTCGGCCCCGTGACCTGAACGAAGACACTGCGCAAGTTGCGTTCGGCGATGTCCGCGCACGAGCCGATCATGGCGATTGGAGGCACACTCTCGCAATCTTGGATCACAATCCAGTGAAGCCGCCCAGATCTGCAGCCTTTACTCGATAGGTTGACCTCAGTGAACGATATCTATTTCAACGCTCCCGGAGATAGTGCGCTGGGACGAGCGTATAATCCGCCACTGCGGTCGTGGAGTCCTCCGGATCGAGGGTGGCTTGACCACAATGCCGTTTCACCAGAATCATCGCAGCACCTCCTCCATTTCCCCGGGCAGCCCGCCCGAGAGGACGCCGGGTAGATCTTGCCGCGGCGTCGGCGTTCCGCCTCCGAGGTTTCACGACAGAGTTGTAGCCGTCTCATCGCTGCGTGCAACTGCGCGAAGCAGCTGATGGCTGGATGCATCACGTTGATCACGTTGACCTCTTACGGATATTCGTTTGCGTCTGGCGTCGATAAACAAGCAAGGAAACAGTATGGGTACGACGCCGTTCAATGCGACATCCAGGAGCGACATGCGCGACCTGGCTGCCACACTCAAGGCTGAAAACCGGACCCTGCGCCGCCGGCTCGCGCGAGTGACGGCCGAGAAACTGTCACAAGAGAGCACAATCACAAGCCTGCGGGCAAGAATTGACCGATGCCCGATCTGCGATCGATTGCGTCGGACCGAAGCCCGCGCGCAAAGCGAGCCCCTGGGTCCGGGGATGATTCGGGCTGCCAGCGCACGAACGGGACGATGACGAATACTCAGCGGCCTGTCCGGCATGTTATTGCCGTCTGCCGCGGTGCTGAGGGTACTCGCTCTCGCTGGAATCCCTCCTTTTCTCCTACCGTGGACTGAAAGCCGTATGCGCAAACGCCTCGTAACAGGTAAAAGCACCAGACCGGCTGGCACGTGTCAATGGCTCGACTTGAACATGGTGACTGCGGAGATCACTTCTGAAGATCGGCGGCATCCGATCGAATGCGCATTGCTGGAACAGGATGAAGATGGCTGGCGTGCTGGTGAACCTGGTGTGCAGCAGCTGCGCGTTCTTTTCGACCAGCCGCAGGACATATGTCGCATAACGCTGGAGTTCGTAGAGCGGAGCGGCGCACGCACGCAGGAGTTCGTTCTACGGTGGTCCGGCGACGGAAGAGCGACCGAAGAGATCGTGCGTCAACAATGGAACTTCAGCCCTGACGGTGCAATCAGCGAGAGTGAAGACTATCAGGTCCGACTGATAGGCGCGCGAATGCTGGAGCTGACCGTGGACCCGGACATCAGCGGCGCCCACGCCTATGCATCTCTGAGACGGCTGCGGTTGGCGGAGAGATGAGTCTTCCTTCAATGCCGATGTGGAGCTGAAGGCACGTGGCGTATGTGCGCCACCGCACATATTCGGGCAGAGCATCCAGATACTCTGCTCGTGAGAAAAGTGATTAGCTCGCGAAGGACTCTATGTATTATCGCCAGTATCAGATGGAAGTTGCTCGGCGCAGCCGCGATGCGCGTACCTGCCTCGTCACCGGCGACCTGGATGCGGCCTTGAATGGGCTCGACGAGATCCTCGCGACAGCGGAACAAAACCTTGGCTGCGTCCAGGTGGCTCCACCCATGCAGCTGGCTATGATCGGAACATTGCTGCGCGACTGTACGTCCGCACCCGATCGAAGCATCGATCAATCAGTACAAATACGTACGCTGACCTCCCGCTTCGATCTTTTACTCCAGAGCCGAACGAGACGGCGAAGTGCAGGCAGCGGCGGATTGAGTACGCGACCCGAAGGCTTGAATGTATAACGAACTCCAGACGTTCATTTTGAAGATCGTGCTTCTGATCGGTTTTAGCGCCTTCCTGGCCATCGTGATGTTCGGACGATAGCCTTCCGCCTTTGCTTTCCTCCGCATTCGGGCAGCACGGCGCGGCAACGATCAACGCAGTCCACAACAGTAGAGATTCGCGAACGGCTGTTCACCTCTATCTCGATCTGCCCTACGGCGTCTTTGGCGTCTTGTATTCGACTTCCTTCTGGAACGGCTTCCACACGGTTTCGTAGCCGACAAAGCCTTTGTCGTTCGGCGCCTTCTGACGCGTCGTATAAAAGCGCGTCTGGCCGTCAGGAACCTTCACGATCGGTTTTTGCTCGCTCATGAATCACCCTTTTCTTTCGAAGTCAGGATTTGCTGGTCCAGGAAACACACGCTCACGTCGTCGTATGCATTCGCCACCGCCGCTCAAACGGCTCTCATGATGGATGGGTCGATGTTGGGCTCCGCACGGATCGCTCCACCGGCTTTCATCTCTTCGTCGGTTGCGTCGCGCACCGCCAGGATTTCGAGCCTGAAGACGACCTCCCGGCCGCAAAGCGGGTTATTGCCGTCGATGGTCAGTGTCTCGTCGTCCATCCGCGTCACGATGAAGCTGCGGGCGTGACCCTTGTCGTTCTCCATGAGAATCGCGGTGCCGACCTGCCGATACTCCTCGGGGACGTTCTCGATGCGATCGGTGAAAACCAGCGACTCGTCCCTCGGGCCGAAGATGCGACTGCCGTCGATGGGCACTTCGATCACACCGCCCGCAGACTTGCCCTCCAGCTCCTCGTGGACGGAAGGAGCAAGGATTTCATTGTGTCCGTGAACGTAGCCCAAAGGAAATTCGACGCAGCTCAAGACATCGCCCGATTTCCTGTCGGTCACCTTGTAGGTGAGCTCGACGAACATGCCCTCGTGGATGGGTTCACTCATGACGAATCCTTCGATCAGAAGATCGACGCCGCGTAAATCCTGACCTCGCCCTCTTCATAGCCGAGGACAAGCCTGCCGAGCCATTCGCCCGGTTTCTTGGTGCTGCGTTGCCGGTAGAGAACCGTCACATGCTCGCCGCGGCGGATGATGCCGAGAAAGTCGGCATCATCCGACAGGTTTCTCGCCAGTTCGCTGTTCGCGAACTGGTGATTCAGCACGACTTGATTCATGGCAAGCGCAAGGGATCTGGCGAACTTGCTGACGAACGCCCCGTAGTTGCCTTCGTTGGAGTGCTTGAGGAGATCGCGCCACAGGGGATCGGCCATGGCGCGTATCTCTTCATCGGTTCTTTCAATGATGTTCAACGCGACCGTGTTCAACGCGAGCTTCTGCCTCTGGCTGACTGTCCCCGACCAGGTGATAACAGGGCGCCTTCTCCATGGTGTATTCGCCGGTCTGCGGATCACGGTGCGAGACGGTGAGCACGTGCCAGTTCTCGTCGTCCACCTTCATGACGTCCCCCCGATAGTAGTAGCCCGGCCAGCGCGTTTCCTTGCGGAACAGCGTGTGTTGCGTGACGCACTCCGCAGCCCGGTGACGGTGCTTCAGCTCCCATGCGCGCAACAACTCGTGAATGTCCTTCGCGGCCAGGCTCTCGAGATCTTCCTCCATGATCTTGAGCTTCTTGAGGCAGATGTTCAGGAGCTTCTCGTTGGTCATGTAGCCGACGGTGTAGCCGCCGCAATACTCGTCCATGAGCTTCTGCAGGCGGTCGAGGCCCTGCTGAGGATTGATGTAGTGCGGATTGACGGTCCCCGCCACGACTGCATTGCGATAGATCCTGTAGTGCTCCAGGGGCTTGTAGATCTCCTTCCTGCGGCGCTCGATCTGCTCGGCGGATACGACGATGCCTTCGCCCTTTCCGTCGTCGATGTACTTGCAGGCGGCCTTGGCGGCGAGACGGCCTTCGGTGAACGAGCCGGATGAGAACGCGTGCGGCGTGCCGCCGACCGCATCACCCGCGCCGAACAGGCCCTCGACCGTCGTCATTCGGTTGTAGCCCCAGAAATACTCGGGCGGGGAAACGTCCTCGGGACCCGAGCACCACGCGCCCGAACACGTCGCGTGCGAGCCCATGACGTACGGCTCGGACGTGGTGAGCTCCGGATTCTCGTTCTTGGGGTCTACGTCGGTGGCGGCCCACAGGACCGCCTGGCCGACGGTCATGCCGAGGAAGTTTTCCCAGCCGACTTCTTCCAGGTGCGGATCCTGGAAGGCTTGCATGGTCACCATGTGTATGGGGCCGCGCCCTGCCGCCACTTCGCTGATGATGCAATGGTTGCGCAAACAGGTCGGGATGGGGCGATGTGTCAGGTGCGAGGCTTCCGGATCGAGATACTCTTTGCCGACCATTTTCTGCAGCGCGGGGAACCACTTGGATTCGTACTCTTCGCCCAGCGGCGTTTTGCGTATAGGTCTTTAGGTGCAGGAAGTAGGCGCCGACCGGACCGTAACCGTCCTTGAAACGCGCCAGCACGATCCGATTTTCCATCTGCGTCATCTTGACGCCGGCGTTGATCATGAGACCGTAGGCCGACGCGGACGACCAGGGCGCATACCAGGTGCGGCCAGCACCTTCGCCGGTCGAGCGCGGCTTGAAGATGTTGGAGGCGCCGCCCGCGCTGCAGATCACGGTCTTTGACTTGAAGACGTGGTAGTTGCCCGTGCGGACGTTGAAGCCGACCGCACCGGCGACCCGGTTCGGCCTGCTTTCATCCATCAGCAGGTGGGTAACGCAGATACGGTTGAAGACTTTGTCCGCCGATTTCTTGGCAGCCTCGGCCACGATGGGCTTGTAGGACTCGCCGTGAATCATGATCTGCCATCGCCCTTCACGCAGATAGCGCCCGGTGTTCGGGTCCTTCATGATGGGCAGGCCCCACTCTTCGAACTGGTGCACGGTGGAGTCAACGTGGCGGGCCATGTCGAACAGCAGGTCTTCGCGCACCAGCCCCATCAGGTCGATGCGAGCGTAGCGGACATGGTCCTCCGGATTGTTTTCGCCCCACCGGGTGCCCATGTAGCAGTTGATGGCGTACAGGCCCTGGGCGACCGCGCCGGAGCGATCGATATTGGCCTTCTCGGCAATGACGATCTTCTTCTTCTGGCCCCAGAACCTGGCCTCCCATGCGGCACCGGTGCCGCCAAGGCCTGCGCCGACGACCAGGACATCGATGTCGTCTTCGACGATCGTTTTATGGCCCATCAGTAGTACACGCCTTTCTTCAGCTTGAGACCGGCGTCCTCGAGCGTACGCAGGCCGCCTTCATCCATGCGGATCCATTTCGGCTCGTTGTACAAGAGCTGGCCGTCGCGCATTTCCTTGCTGGGCGCGGGAACATCCGCGAGCTTGGGGATCGCCGTCCCCCAGGGCTTCGTTGTGATGGGCGATAGGAAGTTCTTTTCCGTGCCGTCGCGGAACCGGATCCTCCAGGCTATCGTGCCTTTCTGTTCGTCGCGGTCGACGCGGACGCTGTGGCCGAGCGGCGCGAAATCGGCATAGCCCCGCACGTCGATCGCATGCTGCGGGCAAGCCTTCACGCAGGAGTAGCACTCCCAGCACATGTTCGGCTCGATGTTGTAGGCACGACGATAGGTTTCGTCGATGTGCATGATGTCGGACGGACAGATGTCGACGCAGTGTCCGCATCCGTCGCATCTCGTCATGTAGACGAAGGTAGGCATGAGTCCGCTCCTTTTTATCGCCTGACGCGGCACCGCCGCGCCAGGCGATTTTTGCGGCCGAAGGGCGCGTCGTGGGTTTAATAATGTCGGGGCGCTTCGCGCTTGATGCCGAGTCCCATGTCCATCGGAGCGTTCTGCAGTAGCTCCATGGAGTGTCGTCTTTGTTGTTCGGGATCGTCACGCGTTTGCAGCGGCAGATTCTCGGCCGTGCCGTTGGCCCTGGATACCCGCTTGTCGAAGGCCGCCGCCGGCTTGAAGAACATGTGGGCGAACTTCGACCACGGCACGCCGAAAAAGAGCACCGCGGTGGCGAGGAGGTAGAGCCAGAAGAGCACCCCGTTGCGACCGCCCATCCAGGCCCAGATGACGCCGAGCGTGACGCTCGCGAGCATCGACAGGATGAAGAGATCCGCCTTCACGACGCGGAAGGGCGAGTGGCCCTCGGCGGCGACGTCCACGCGGATGAAGAACCAGAACCAGTAGCCGCCGACCAGCACCATCAGTGCGCCGATCCACCACAGCATCGGCCAGATCGCCGGTGTCGTGGTGGCGCCGGCGGGGTGGCCGAACACCATGACCGCCGTAGCCACCACGTAGAGGACGAACCCGTACATGCCGAGCAGGTGCGCCAGGCGGCGTTTCGTGTTGCAGAACTCGCCCGAGGCGAGCACGTCGACCACCGCCGTCTGCACGGCGATCGAGACCAGCTCGCCGCCTCCCAGCTCGCGGCCCTTGGCGCGAGAGTTGGTCATGTTGTTGAAGAAGTAGCGGGCACTACCCTTGTGGACGATGTCGAAGAGCGTCCCCGCCACCACGGCCACGGCCATCACCAACAGGAATCCCGGCAGAAAGCCGGCAGGCAACGACGCCCCCGCGACGGCGAATGGATTGACGCTGAACATGAACGCCCCCTCCCGCGCCAAATTCTAGGTGGTGTCCGGCCAGCCTACGCCAAAATCTTGCTATGCGGCCATACAGCGCTTGAATGACGCTATCGCGTCCTGTCGGGGAGATTTCGATGGAGCGACATTGCCGGCCGTGACGAGAGGAAGCAGTTCCGCAAAGACTTGTCGCCGACGTCGCGCTGTGGTCACCGGCGGTCAAAGCAGTCGGCCAAGTCGACTAGCTTCTAGCGTTCCAGTACTCGGCTTTCCTCGGAAAGATCCATCGCACACCGCCCCGCGGATCGTCCGCGTCGCCTTTGTAGCGTGGGATGAGGTGGATGTGCACGTGCATCACGGTCTGTCCCGCAGCCGTGCCATCGTTGACGCCGATGTTAAAGCCGTTCGGCGAGTACTTCGCGTCGAGCGTCGCTTTGGCCTGATCGAGCAGGCCGAGCATCACGAGGCGCTCGTTCGTCGTGAGTTCGAAGAAGGATGCGACGTGCCGGCGGGGCACGATCAACGTATGACCCTGCGTCAGCGGAAAGCTGTCGGTGATCGCGGCCGCGAGCGGATGCTCGGCGAGAATCTCGCGGTCCTTGATAGGGCAGAAAGGGCAGGCGATCGGATCGGGCAGCACGGGTTCGAACGTCAAGATGAATTCCGGGGTTCGCGGGAATGGCGACTCAGGAGCCCTTCACCTGCGGGGGCGAATGTCCCACGAGCTTCACTTTAACGCTCGCTCGCGGGCCGGAAGCATAGTACTCGCGCAGGATCTCGAGCACTTCGGGCCTGCTGAACTCGGGTGGCACTTCGGCGCCCTCGGAAAGCCATTTGCGCAGCTGAGTGCCTGACACGTGCAGCTGATCCGCTGCGCCGTGCGGGCACGTCCTTCCCGATGCCATTCCGCCGCACGCATAGCAGTAGAACGTCACACCGATCTTGATCGGCTGAGTCTCGAGTGAGCCGCGCGGGATCTCGTCGAAGATGTGATGCGCATCGAAGGGACCGTAATAGCTGCCCACACCGGCGTGATCTCTGCCGACTATCAGATGCGAGCAGCCGTAGTTCTGGCGGAACACCGCGTGGAGAAGCGCTTCGCGCGGGCCGGCATAGCGCATGTCGAGCGGGTAGCCCGCCTGCACGACCGTGGCTGCGACGAAGTACCGGTCGATCAGCGCGGCTATCGCGCGAGTTCGCACTTCGGCAGGGATATCCCCGGGCTTGACGGCGCCGAGCAGCGAATGAACCAGGACTCCGTCGCACGTCTCGACCGCAACCTTCACCAAGTACTCGTGCGAACGGTGCATCGGATTGCGAGTCTGGAAAGCGGCGACTCGCGACCAGCCGAGTCGCTCGAACTCGGCACGTGTTTCCTTGGGCGTCATGAACAGCGCGCCGTATTTCGCCTTGAATCCGCCGTCCGACAGCACCTTGAGCGGACCGGCAAGATTCACGTCGCCCTGCGCCATCACCATTTTAACGCCCGGGTGCTCCAGGTCCGTCGTCCGGAAAACCGTCAGGCACTCGTGCGCTTTGTCGATCCGATGCTTCTCTTCGACCCTCATGGTCGCGAGGATCTCGCCGTCGCCCGGATCGACGAGCGCGATGTCGCTGCCGATACTGATGCGCGCGGCGTCGGCGTCGCTCGCGGACAACGTAATCGGGATTGGCCAGAAGACGCCGTTCGCCATGTGACACGCGTCGCAGACGACGCGCCAATCGGCGTAGCCCATGAAGCCCGTCAAAGGCGTGAAGCCGCCGAGCCCCAGCATGACGATGTCGCCTTTTTCCCGCGACGTAACGTGAAGCTTTGGAAGTGAGCGCGCGCGGGAAAGCTCGCTTGAAAGCGCGTCGCCCGTCAGCAGCAGCGGCGTCAACGCTTCTCCGCCGTGGGGTTTTACGAGAGCAGCCATGTCAGCGAGTACACCGGGGTCCGACCCCACTGCGCAACGTAGATTTTCTGATCGTAGGATAGATCACACTGATTCGCCGTGGGGGGGGACGCGCGCTGCTTCTGGTGATATCTAGAGATTAATCTTGTTGTAGCCCACTTCGCTTTGCACTGACCAAACTGGACCAAGAATACCCTGCCCTACTCAAACGGATTCACTACCTTCAACGCCCGTTTTATGCGCAACCCGCTGTGCATGTCTTCGTTGTAAAGGATGCTGCATTCCGCGAGTATCGCGGCAGCAACGATCAACGCATCGTACCAGGACAGATCGTATCGAGCGGCAAGTTCGAGAGCGAGCTCGTGTGTTTGCTCGGTCACGGGCTCGACACGGCAGAACTCGCGAAGGGTCCCGAGCGCCTCTCGCAACTCCTCCCACGACATCCTTAGCTTCCGCCGACCGACGGACGTGAGCTCACTCAATACCTGAACGCTGATCACCCCGCGCTTGGCGAGCACCTTTTCGGCGCGGTCCGCCTTGTCCGCATCGGCCGAGAACAGGTAAAGCAGGACGCTCGTATCGAAGAACGCCTCACCGCGCGCTCATTTGCATCCAGTCGGTCGAACTTGAAGTCCTTGGGCAGGCGGCTGCGGAACTTGCGGAGCCGCTCTAGAAGCTCACGCGTTCCCGCCTTCCTGCCGACCTCCACGGACCGCCGCCCAACGACATGGATCTCGATATCCTCGCCTTCCTTGAGGTCCAGCGCCTCCACAACCGACGCAGGTAGACGGACCGCGAGGCTATTTCCCCACCGTGCGACTTGCATTGCGAAAAGCTCCTGATATACACGCGAAATAATGTATATCCTCCGCTGCATGGAGTCCATTCCGCGTCTCTCCTGGCGCCGGTTTCGACTCGGAGCGGGAATCGCCGAGCGCCTGCGTGTCCGCAGACGCGTTCCGGACGAAATGCCTGACGACGGCACTCCGGCGGAGCGCTGTCTCGAGCCGCATTCGACGAGTTTGCTTCATCTGCGTTGCGTGCGCGCCGGCTTGTAAGCTCGCCGCACGTACGCCGGTCTTATGCTCCTGAGCCGCATCGATTCGTGAGGCTCTCTCGGAGCGGGTCGACCACGCATGGAATATTTGCTGCAGGTGCGCAATCTCCGGACGGAGTTCGCTACAACCGAGGGGACCGTTGCGGCCGTAAACGATGTCTCCTGGGATGTGCAACCCGGCGAGACAGTGGCGCTGGTCGGTGAGTCCGGCTGTGGCAAATCGGTGAGCGCGCTTTCGATCATGCGTCTGGTGGCCGCACCGGCGGGACGGATTCTCGGCGGCCAAATCCTCTTCAAAGGCCGCGACCTTCTCACCCTATCCGAGGAAGAGATGCGTCGCGTGCGTGGCCGCGAGATCGGCATGGTGTTTCAGGAACCGATGACCTCGCTCAATCCGGTACTCACGGTAGGCCGCCAGCTGACCGAGCAATGCGAGATCCATCTTGGGATGACAGCGACTCAGTCGCGCACGCGCGCCATCGAGACACTCGGGCTGGTAGGTATTTCAGATGCCACGCGACGCCTGAGCCAGTATCCGCACCAGTTCAGCGGCGGCATGCGGCAGCGGCTGATGATCGCGATGGCACTGTCCTGCAATCCGTCGCTGGTGCTGGCGGACGAACCGACGACGGCGCTCGACGTCACCATTCAGGCGCAGATTCTCGAGCTGATGAGAGATCTGTCGCGCCGGCTCGGCGTCGCGATGGTCATGATCACTCATAACCTCGGGATCGTCGCGCGCTACGCGGACCGCGTGAACGTGATGTATGCAGGCAAGATCGTCGAGCGCGCGAATGCGCGCGAGCTCTATGCTGATGCGCGTCATCCCTATACGCTGGGACTGTTGCGGTCCGTGCCACGGCTCGATCAGCCCAAGCGCGCAAAGCTCGCGCCGATCCAAGGGCAGCCGCCCGACCTGACGCGGCTGGCGCCTGGATGCGCTTTCGCACCGCGCTGCAGTTACTGCATCGAGCGCTGTTCCACGGAGATTCCACCCCTCGACGCCGTCTATGGCGCACACCTATCGGCATGCTGGGTCGCGCGCGATCTTCATGAGCCAGCGGTCCTCGCACCGGCGGCCTCATGAGCATAGTCGAGTTCCGCCCGATCGCCATGGCGCCGACGGTCCCAGCGGATGACACGATTCTGGAGGTCCGCAACCTCGTCAAGTACTTCGACATTGGTGGCGGCGGGTTTGTGAGCGCACGTTCCGAAGTGGTCAAGGCGGTCGACGGCGTTTCTTTCTCGATTCAGCGCGGCAAGACCCTGGGGCTCGTCGGCGAGTCGGGATGCGGCAAGACAACGACGGGCCGCTGCATCCTTCTGCTCGAGCGGCCGACGAGTGGTCAGATTATCTTCGAGGGTCAGGATCTGACCACGCTCACTCCGGCCGAGTTGCGGATGGTGCGGCGCAAGATCCAGGTCATATTCCAGGATCCCTACAGTTCGCTCAATCCGCGGATGACGGTCGGCCAGATCATCGGCGAGCCGCTGGCGGTCTGGGGCATCGTGCCGGGCCGCAAGGCACGGCTCGACCGCGTGCGCGAACTGCTTTCGATAGCGGGACTTCTCAGTTACATGGGCGACCGCTATCCGCATGAGTTGTCCGGCGGCCAGCGCCAACGCGTCGGTATCGCGCGCGCATTGGCGATGGAACCATCGTTGCTCGTCTGCGATGAGCCCGTGTCGGCGCTCGACGTGTCGATCCAGGCGCAGATCATCAACCTCCTGGAAGATCTTCAAGAGCGCTTCCGACTGACGTATCTGTTCGTCGCACATGATCTGTCGGTGGTGCGGCACATTTCGGATCGGGTTGCGGTGATGTACCTGGGCAAGATGGCGGAAATCACCGATCGGACCTCGCTCTACGCCCATCCGTTGCACCCGTACACCAAATCGCTGCTCTCGGCGGTACCCATTCCTGACCCGGTGGTGGAGGCGGCGCGCGAACGCACGGTGCTCAGGGGCGAAGTGCCGAGCCCGCTGCATCCGCCGTCCGGATGCGTATTCCATCCGCGATGTCCGATTGCAATAGATGAGTGCAAGAACACGGTCCCCGACCTACGTGAGGTACGGCCAGCGCATCGGGTCGCTTGTATTCGAGCCTAGGCCGATTACAGCGCTCGAGGTGAGCATCGGACGACCGCCCGATTGATCGTGCAGTGTGAGGTGCAGTAGCAAACAAGCAGAGGAGAATTCTGTGAAACTCAGCTCGGCGTTATGGACGGCGGGGCTCGCAGCGGCACTTTCGGTACCTTCCCTGGCCGAGGAGACGCCGAAGCGCGGCGGCACTCTTACGTACATGATCCCGGCCGACGCGCCGCCGACATTCGACGGCCACCGCGAAACCACCTACGCGACAATCCACTCGGCAGCACCGTATTACAGCGTGTTGATCCGGGTCAATCCGGACAACCCGTCTTCGACGACGGATTTCGTGTGCGATCTGTGCACCGAGATGCCCAAGCCGACGGATGACGGGAAGACATACACCTTCAAGATCCTGCCGGGCGTGAAATTCCATAACGGCGATCCGCTGACCGCTGCCGATGTCGTGGCGAGCTGGAACAAGATCATCTTCCCGCCCAAAGGCGTGCTGAGTCCGCGTGCCAGCAACTTCGAGATGGTGGAAAAGGTCGAATCGCCCGACCCGACGACGGTGGTGTTTCGTCTGAAGTTCGCCACGACCGCGTTCCTGCCGGCTCTGGCCGATCCCTACGCCTGGATCTACGAAAAGAAGATCCTGGACAAGGACGTCCACTATTACGAAAAGAACATCGTCGGATCCGGGCCCTTCAAGCTGGTGAGTCTGCAGATCGGCCAGTCGATCAAAGGCGACCGCAACCCCGATTACTATCACAAGGGCCTGCCCTACCTCGATCACATCGTCGGTATCTTCGCTCCGCAGCAGTCGGTCCGCGTCACCGCAATCCGCAGCGATCGAGCGGCAATGGAATTCCGTGGCCTGCCTCCTGCGACTCGCGACGAGCTGAAGAACGACCTCGACGGCAAGATCGCGGTTCAGGAGAGCGACTGGAACTGCGGCAGCGTCGTCACCATCAACCACGCCAGGAAGCCGTTCGACGATGTTCGCGTTCGACGTGCTTTGACGCTGGCGATCGACCGCTGGGGCGGCGCGCCGGGCCTGTCAAAGATCGCCGTCGTGAAGACCGTCGGCAGCATCGTTTTCCCAGCGTCGCCGCTCGCGCCGAGCAAAGAGCAGCTTCAAGGGCTTGCCGGGTTCTCCCCCGACATAGAGAAGTCGCGCGCTGAGGCACGCCGCCTGTTGAAGGAGGCAGGGGCCGAGGGTCTCAAGTTCGAGCTGCTGAACCGGGCCGTCGACCAACCGTACAAGTATGTCGGCATCTGGCTGGTCGACCAGTGGAGCAAGATCGGGCTACAGGTCACGCAGAGGGTGGTGCCGACCGGGCCGTGGTTCGCTGCCGAGCGCAGCGGAGATTTCAGTGTCGTGCTGCAGGCTAATTGCCACAGCGTCGTAAACCCGCTGATCGACGTACAACCCTACCTGTCGAGCTCCGTCAGCAAGCAGAACTACGGCAATTACGAGGATCCGAAGGAGCAGGAACTGTACGAGAAAACCCTGCACGAGACCGATGTGGGCAAGCAAAAGCAGTTGATGTTCGAATTTTCGAAGCAGGTCATGGATACCGAGGTCCACAAGCTGATGATCCTGTGGTGGTATCGCATCCTTCCCTACCGGTCGTATATACACGGCTGGAAGATCAGCCCCAGTCATTACATCAACCAGGATCTGGCGAATGTCTGGGTCGACAAGTAGATCGAGCGGCCGCAACGAGCGTCGAATAATGCCAGGCGGATGCTGCGCAAGCTCGATTCGCTGGAAAGCAGCGGGCTGAACACCTGGAACATGCGCGCTCACCTGGCGATGTGTAAGTCGGTCCGCTGCAAACGCTTCGGGTAAAGCAAATGTACCGCTACATCATCCGTCGCATCCTGCTGGTCTTCCCTACCCTGTTCGGAGCGGCTGCGCTCGTTTTCTTGATGATGCGCCTGGTCCCGGGCGATATCTGCCTGGTGCGCCTCGGCGCGGGGGGGACCAGCTTCACCGCGCAGTCGCTCGCCGACTGCCACGCCGAGATCGGTATCGACCGGCCGTGGCTCGTTCAGTTCGGTTCCTGGGTCTGGAATATGGCGCACTTCGATTTCGGCGTGTCGATGTGGTCGGGCAAGCCGGTGACCGCCGAGATCCTGGCGCGATTTCCGGTATCGCTCGAGATCGCGGTGCTTGCCAGTATCGTTGCCGTCTCGATCGCGCTCCCGCTCGGCATCATCTCGGCGCTGAAGCAAAACACGTGGGTCGACCTGGTGGTGCGAAGCGTCTCGATTGCCGGACTCGCCACGCCGTCCTTCTGGTTCGGCATCATGACGATCCTCGTCGTGCTCAAAGTGAGCCAGCTCATCTGGGGCAATCCATGGACGCCGCCGATCGATTACGTGTCGTTCTGGAATGATCCGCTGCGAAATCTGTCCATCGTGATCCTGCCGGCCCTGACCATCGGCTACCGCTATGCCTCGCTGTCAATGCGGATGACTCGTTCGGCCATGCTGGAGGTATTACGCGAGGATTACATCCGCACCGCCCGTGCCAAGGGGCTGCTTACAAACATCATCATCAACCGGCACGCGTTGAAGAACGCGCTGTTGCCGGTCGTCACCGTGATCGGCATCGAATTCGCGTTCCTCATCGGCGGCCTCGTCGTCACTGAGCAGGTATTCAACATCAACGGGCTCGGCCGCCTGATGGTATTGTCGGTCCAGAACCAGGACTACACGCTGACCCAGGCGCTGGTCATGCTAGTCGTCACCGTCGCCGTGTTGACCAACCTCGCCGTGGATCTGCTTTATCTCTGGCTCGATCCGCGCATTCGCCTGAACTGAGAGGCCCGACCGATGAGCGTTGCTACTGCGATTTCGAGCGGCACCGCCGCTATCCCGGTCGAACACGCCACCGCCCAGCGCACATTTCTCGGGAAAGCGATTGTGTTCGCCCGCCGCCAGCCGTTGGGCACGCTGGGCCTCGTGCTGGTGCTGCTCTTTGCGCTGGCAGGGATTTTCGCCGACTGGCTTGCGCCCTATAACCCGACGTCCAACGATTTCGCGGCGATGACGGAGGCTCCCAGCTGGGCGCATTGGCTGGGCACCGATCAACTCGGGCGCGACCTGCTGTCACGCATCCTCTTCGGGGCCCGCACCGCCTTCATCGTCGGGCTGACGGCGGCGACGGTCGGCGGGTTCAGTGGCCTCGTGCTCGGCGTCGGAAGCGCCTACTTCGGCGGCCGTATCGACCTGTACCTGCAGCGAGTCCTCGACATCGTCATGTCGTTTCCGCTGATCATCATGGCATTGGCGGTGGTGTCGATATTCGGTACGGGCGTCCAGAACGTCATCATAGCGATTACGATCCCGCTTATCCCCCGCTGCGCACGCGTCGTGCGCTCGAGCGCTCTGTCGATCCGCGAAATTCCGTATGTCGACGCAGCGCGAGCACTCGGATTCAGCGATCGACGGATCATCCTGCGCCACATGGTGCCGAATGTCGTCGCTCCGTTTCTGATCATGCTGACCTCGTTTGTCGGGCAGGCGATGCTTGCCGAGGCGTCGCTGTCGTATCTTGGTCTCGGCGTGCAGGAGCCGGTAGCGGCCTGGGGCCTGATGCTCCAGGGAGGCGCGGAGGAATATGCGTCGACCGCGCCGTGGATTGCGGTGTTTCCCGGCCTCGCGATCATGCTGACCGTCTTCGGGATCAATCTGTTCGGGGATTCACTCCGCGACGTGCTCGACCCGAAGCTGCGGAGTCGCTGAACGAAGCGAACACGATCGGCTAACGTACTTTCAGGCCCGGATGCGTTTGTGCCAGCGTTATAAATTCGGCCACCGTCCTCGCGCCGCCAGCTATCTCTTGTCACCGAGCGCTCTACGTCCCCGCCTCTGCTTTCCTCGCGTAAGTGCCTATTGCAGGGCTAACGAAAACTGCGGATGTACGCAGCGAGGCCGGCGACGTCATCCTCCGACAGCACCTCCGGATAGAGCTTGGGCATCGCGGGATTGGGATTCTTGATCTTTTCGATCGTCTGCTCCAGCGTCAGTCGTTCCGCGATTCCCTTCAGCGGCAGCCCGACGCCGCCTTCGCCCTTGGCACCGTGGCAGACGGCGCATATGGATTCGAACGATGTTTTCGCCCGCTGAAAGTCACCCTGCGGCGCATCCTGAGCGGCGGCGAACGCGCACCACGCAGCAAACGACGCTGCGCACCACAGCGCTCTCATCGTTTACTGCACAGCGAGGATGATGATGCTCGGTGTGCCCAGGCTCAGCGGGCTGAACGACTGGCTCGTGCGGGAGATATTGCCCGAGGTGGTCGCTACGTACTGCCGGTCACCAACCGAGTAAGTGATCACGCCCCCGGCGATCGCACCACCGGTCGGCATGGTGTAGAGCACTTTGCCGCTTGCGCTGTCGAGCGCGAGAAAGTTGCCCGCCATGTCACCTGTGAAGACGACTCCGCCCGCCGTCGGCGTAACGCCGGCAACGACCGGTGAGCCGGCTTCATACTTCCACTTGACCTTGCCGGTCTCCGCGTCGATCGCGGTGATCCACCCGTTCGCTTTACCCACCTGCTTTTTCGAGCCGCCCGAAAACGCTTCGCCGGGCACGTATTTCACTTCTCCGGATTTGAATTCCGAGCACCAGTCGACGGCGCCGACGTACAGCGCGCGACGCTCCGGATCGAAGGCGGGGCCGTTCCATTCGACGCCGCCCAGCGTGCCCGGACACGCTACGACCCCTTCCGGTGTGGGCGCGCCCGAATTGTTGATCGTCGTTACGGGTGTCTTGAACCGCAGCTTGTGCGTGCTGCGATCGACCACGTAGACATAACCATCCTTGCTTCCGAGCGCGACCACCTCATTGCCGTGCGCATCCGTGTAGAGCACGGGTGCGGCACCGAGGTCGTAGTCGTAGCCGTCGTTCGGCGTCGCCTGGAACCACCACTTGAGCTTGCCGGTTCTGGCGTCCAGCACGACGAGCGAATTGGTGAACAGATTGTCCCCGGGCCGATAGGCCACATTGAAATCGGGCGCGGGGTTGGCAACCGGCACGAACAGTTCGCCTGTTTTTACATCGAGCGCGTACGAAGTCCACGTACCGCCGCCGCCGGTGTCGGCTGATACACCCGATTTCCACGTCTCGTATCCCGGCTCGCCGGGCATCGGAATCGTGTTGAAGCGCCAGACTTCGCGCCCGGTCGCCGCGTCGTACGCCATCATGCGCCCGCGTATGCCACTGTCGCTGCCTGCCGTGCCCATGAACACGAGTCCGCTCCATGCGATCGGCGCCGCGCTCATGTAATAAGCTTTCTTGGGATCGGCGGCGACCGTCTTCCAGAGTTGTTTTCCGGTTTTCGCGTCGAGCGCAATGATGCGTCCGTCATTGGTGCCCCGGAACAGGCGTCCGTCCATGTACGCCACGCCGCGATTCGTCGTGGGATTCATGACGTCCTCGGGCTCCCATGTCGCCTTCCAGATCACTGCGCAGTTGCGCGGATCGAGCGCGAAGGTGTCGCGGGCGGTCGTGACGTACATGATGCCGTCGACCAGCACGGGACCGGTGTGGAACGAAGTGAGCTCCGCGAGCTTGACGCGGCACACTTCCTTGAGCGAGCCCACGTTCTGCGTGTGGATCTGCTTGAGCGGCGAGAACCTGTGCCCGAGATAGTCTTTGTTGTAAGTCGCCCATTCGGCGTCCGCTCTTCCCGGCACCGTCGCGCCCGCAGGTGCCGTCCCGATACGCGCGGACTCGTCCGTCGCACACGCCGCGAGGGTCAGAGCGGCCGCTGCGAACAGCAGGTTTTTCATTTTGATCTCCGTAATCCTCTCCAGCCCAGTATCGCGGGCCGGTAGCCGGCGCGCAAGTGTCGGAAGCGCTTCATGCAATGCCGATGCCGCAGCAGCGATGAGCTACGTGAAACTGGCGAACAACACCGAAGGTAACGGGGAGCGCAAGTGCGAGTGGTCAGCCCGGCTCCATCCCCCACTTCCTGATGACTTCAATCGCGGCAGGAGTCTTGAAATGCGCGATCAAGGCCTTTGCCGCCTGCGCTTCCTTCGCTTTCACGGGCACGACGGCGAGGAAGGTCGTGATTTCCTGTATTTCCGGCGGAAGGGGCCCGACGATATCGATGCCTGGCACCGGGAGGAGTTCGCTCATCTGTTGAAAGGCGATCTCCGCTTCGCCTCGCGCGACGACGCCCGCTGTCGGCTCGCCCTGAACCTGCTTTATCCTGCCCTTGATCTCGGCGCTGATGCCCATCCGCTCGAAGACGCCAGCCAGATGGACGCCACTCGGCCCTGTCGAGTAGACGATGGATTTCGCCGCCAGCACGGCGCGTTTGAGCGCTTCTTCGGAGCTGATGTCTGGGCGCCGTGCTCCCGCCTTGACTGCGACGCCTACACCGGATCGGGTAAGCACGGTTCGATCCGCGATGAGGCCGGCCGCGCCCATCTCATCAACCCGCATGGAAGGCGCTATGACGAGGTCGGCGGCTTCGCCTCCCTGGAGGCGCCCCAGCATGTTTACAGTGGAGACCCACAGCGATACGACCTTGTGCCCGGTCGCGCGCTCGAAGGATGGTACGAGTTCCAGGTGAGCCGGCTTGAACGCCAGCGACAGCATTACTCTGATCTCAGCCAAGGATCGCCCCGAAAATTATCCGCCACAGAGAACCCGGAGTTCACGGAGAAAAGCTCGAAGACTTAGATGCGCTCTCTCTGTGTTCTCCGTGATTGCCAGATTCACGGTTACTGTCTATCCCGCGGAACCGTTCATGAAGACGCGACGCTCGAATCGGTAAGCCGCGCCGTTACCGATCAGCGCGCATCCAACCCCTGCCTTTGCAGAAACGCGGACATCTGATCCGCGACCTCGATGTTGTTGAGATCGGAGAACATGAAGTGCGAGTTACCGCGCAGGCCCACGTCGGGCAGATGCAAGACGGCTGCGTTGCCGCCCTTCTTGTTCAGCGCATCGACAAAAAGTTTCGACGTGATGACTTGCGCGCGACGGCCGTCCGCGATCAGATCGGGTATCGGCGTTTTCGGAATGTTGTCGCCATACACCACCTGTATCGGAATCTTTGCGAGGTTGGCGAATTCGGCGGAAGTGATCGCCGTGCCCGCGGACTGCGTTCCCTTGTAGAGCGGGATCGGCGCCGGCACCGAGCCTTGCTCGAACACGAACCCCGGTTCGTAAGCGATGATGCCTTTCACATGGGGCGAGCGCGCGCCGGCGAGCCAGCCGAACAGGCCCGATTGAGAATGCGTCACCACCACCGCCGGGCCGATCTTGTCGAGCAGCGCGATCAGCGCGCCGCTGATGACCTGCGGGTCGTCGGAGACCGTTGGCACGAGGTGTTGCAGGAATGAGTCCACCGCGTTCATCGGAAACGCCTGCACCGGAAACACCTCGGGATACTTCGGCCCCAGGCGCCACCGCGACCACGCGTACTGACGCCCGGCCTGGCCGGTCCGGTTGGGCACGATCTGCTGATTCGCGTCGAGCGTTCCGAATGTGCCGACAAAGCTCGGATAGCCCGCTCGCCCCCGCCGTGGAAAATCGACAATGTAAACAGGGTACCCGCGACGCAAGAATAGAGTTTGATAGCCTTCACGGCCGTCGGGCGTGGTTTCCCACACGCGCCCCGTTCCGCTACCGCCATGCACGAGTATGAGCGGGAGCTTGCGCGCGTTGACGGGAACCTGATACTGGACGTACATCTGGTCGACCCAGTAGCTCTGGCCCGCGGTGGGCGGGTCCGGCGCCAGCGTTGCATCGAACGTCCCAGCCGCCGTGACGGTGCGGCCACCGACAAAGAAACTGCCTTGCCGCTCGATCGTGATGGGACTACTCGATGAGGAGCTCGTGGACATGTTGGCGCACCCAGTTGTGAATAGGATAGTCGAGCACAGCATCCCGACGGCTGCGCTGCGGGCACGTAAGTGTGTATACATTGTGGATCGTCCCTCGTAGGTCTTAACCACGGTGTTCAGCCGAACCGCACCGTCCTCAGATTCTTCACGTCTTCGAGCGCGATGAGCTGCGTGAAAATTTCGTCACGCTGCCCTCCAGGGAGTGCCGCCGTCAGCGTGTCGAACTTCGCCCTGAGCTGCGCAGTGGTGAATGGCTCTTCGGGCAGGCCGGGATAGCTGTGCATCTGTTTGACGAGCGTTCGGCCGTCTTTCAGCTTCACGGTCACGCGGCTCGCCTTGCCCTGCTCCTTCGGCGCATCCTTCAGGACGGCGACCGTCACGTTGCGCGTGAGTCTGCGGATCGCCGGATCGTTCAGGGACGCGTCCGAGAACACGTTGGGATCGAGCGGATCGCGATAGAAAGCAACCGCCATGCAGAACGGAACGCTGTACTGCGCCATCGTGATTTCCTGCGGCTCCTTGATGTCGTGGTGGCTCACGATCTTCTCGTTGCCCTCCACCAGAACGGATTCGACGTCCTCGCCGGCGATCCCGTGCTCGGCTCTTCAACGCGAGCGCGGCGGTCATGGGTACGTGTGCCGTGCCGTGCGCGGCATAGCGTTTGTGCGCGACGGTCAGCGTCTGCCACACCGTGCCCAGCCCCGCGGTCAGTTTGGAAAGATCGGCGCCTGCACAGAACACGTTCAGGATGCCGTACTTGCCCTCGATCACCGTCGGCGGGACCGGTGAAGCCGTCGCGCGCGAGCCCGCGGCCATGACGCCGCCTTCCGCAGCGCGTCCGGGGTGCAGGCGCTTCACCATGCCGCCGCCCGAATTCGAGAATTCGAGAATGCCGGAGCAGAGTGAGCCCGCGATGCCGAGCGCGTTCGTCATGCGATCGGGGTCGAGACCCATGAGGCGTCCCGCGGTCATCGCGCCGCCGAACGTGCCGAAGAGCCCCGGCGCGTGAAAGCCCTTCTTCTCGCTCGATTGCGGCGAGGTGTCGGCAATCCGGTGCATGGCTTCGAAACCCGCGACGAACGCGGTGATCAGATCCTTACCGCTCTTCTCGCGGCCCTGCGCGACGGCGAGGCCCGGCAGCGCGCAGCCCGGTCCCGGGATGCACGCCGACGCTCGGATGCACCGGCGCATCGAGCTCGAAGGCATGTGCGAGAGCACCATTGGCAAGCGCCGCAATCGGAGCCCGGACGAGCGCATCCGTGCCCAGGATCGCGCAGTGCCCGGCGGCGCTGGTCCGCCTCACGTATTCGATGATGATCCTGCTCCAGGGCAACTGAGCGCCGTAGATGCTGGCCGCGACCGTGTCGATGATGCACGCCTTGGCTTTCTCGACGACAGGAGAAGGCAGGTCTCGGTAGTCGAGCGACGTGACGAACTCTGCGAGGGTGCGGGCGTACGTTGTCATGCAGTGCTCCGGTTCAATCGATGCGCATGCCGGTCGCTTTTGTGATGGGTGTCCAGCGGGCAAACTCGGTCTTGATCTTAGCCGCGTGCTCTTCCGGCGAAGTGGGAATGGGCTCCAGCCCCAGGGCTGCAAGGCGTTCACGCGTGTTCGGCATCGCGAGTATCGCATGCAGCTCGGTATTGAGCCGCATAACGATGGCGTGAGGCGTGTGGGCCGAAGCATCACACACCGTCATCGTCAAGAGAGCGGCGGCACGCCGGCCGCTGAGAAACCGCGCCATCAGCGCGACTCGGCCACGTTTACGGCGTCGAACGCGTTGTTGACGCTCTTTGCAGAGGCGATGTTCTGCCAGTGTTTCAGAGCAGCGGCCGCCCGCTCCTTTCCCGAGCCTCGGCTCGACCAGCCGCGTGAACTTGGCGGCCAGGTCGGCCGGCGACAGCGGATTCTCCTCGTGCCCCGGCGGATTCACGATGTGCACTTCGTACGACTTGCCGGCCGTGTCTTTCGCGTTGACGCGCATACGGATCGTCTTCGGCATGTCTTTTTCGATGTCGTCGTCGACGCGCGCGGTGATGATGTTCATGAGCGGACGAATCGAGGGATCGAGATACGACTCGGGCTTGAATGATTCCTCGTCGATCTGCCCGTGCCGGAGCGTCCACGCCAGGATGTACGGCAGGCTGTGGTCCGCGGTTTCCTTGGTCCGCGGATCCCATTTGGCGGGCTCGCTGCCGCTTTCGTGCCATGCCGACCAGCAGGTCTGCACGTCGACGCTCGCAAGCTCGTCGGCCGGCACCTGCTTGCGCAACTCGATGCCTGCCCAGATCGCGGTCTGCATGGCGTGCGCGACGGGCCAGTACTTGATCTTCGCCTTGGGTAGATAGAAATCCTCTTCGCCCGTTCCGAAGGGCGCGAGCTCGATCGGCCCGGAGACCTGATCGGTGAATCCGTGGCGGCCCGAGAACGGTGCTTCAGGCGCGGTCATGCCGGCAATTGCGAGCTGCACGCCGAAGACGGCGTTACGCACGGCATAAGCGGTCGCAACACCCTTCCACATCGACAGCATGCCCGCACGCGTCGCGCGCAGCGGAACGTTGCCGACGCACGTGATCGCGAGCGCGTTACGCGTCACCTCGCGTGAGAGTCCCATCAGGTTGGCGAGCCCCGCCACGGTGCCGATACCGACGCCGAAGCCCTGATCCCAGCCCTTCTCGCGCAGCTTCGCGCTCGCCTGGAGCCGTATGAAGATCTCGTACGCCACGACGGTCGCGGCGATCAACTGCTCGCCCGATGCGCCGATCTGCGGCGCAATGGCAAAGAGCCCGCCGGCGCTGTCGCTGGGATGTCCGCCCGGCAGATAGGTGTCGTTGAAGTCGATGTGGCGGACCATGCAGGTGTTCACGAAGGCCGCAGCATCGGCGGCGGCGGTCCTGCTCGTCCCCACCATGCGGCCTGCCAGCGCACCAGGTGCAGCAGGGCCGGCCATCGATCGTGCGATCTTCGACTGTGTCGCCATGGTATGCGCCGACGGCGCAGGCAAGCGCGTCCATGACGCGCTCGCCCGCAGCCATCACGACCCCGGCGGGAAGATCGCGGAATTCGAGGCCGGTGGCGAAATCGGTCAACGTTTCAAGTATGGGGTCCATGTCGTCTCTTTCGATTTGGTCGGAGCCGGATATGCCGGTATTGTCGAACGATGCGACGAAGTCAGTCCTGGAGTTTCACCAACGGGTTGCGTGGGTTACACCGCATTCAAGCGGCACTGGCGAACGTGCCCTCCGACCCCGCCAAAGGGTAGCTCCTGTTAATCGCCCCGGCGGTTCGGATTGACAAGAAGTAGTCGTAGACACGCCGGCGCAGGGACTAGCCTTTCTTTTCGCATCGAACGATAGGGACGTCGTATGCGGTCGAGGTTCGCTCTTCTGGCAACGTTTGCCATCGCCGCAACTTGCTCAACTCCAGCCGCCGGCGCCCCGCCCACCATTGAGATGACGTGGATGTCGATCGCCAACTGGTACTTCAAGGTCGGCGACAAGCGGATCCTCATGGACGGCTACGTCACACGCGTGCCGGAGAGCCTGTTCGTCGCGTCGCCGGTGTTCCCCAAGGACATGTACACGTTCACCAAGGCGCCGTATGGCGTCGACGTGCCGGCGATCACGCGGTGTGCAAAGATAACGCGATGCTCGCGAGGGGCACCGACCCGCTCGACGAGGACTGCTCGCCGGTCACGCGCCACTGGGACCGCTGGGCACGAGCGTGGTCGCGGCTGACCGGCGCCCCGGTGATGGGCAGACTGCGACTCGGTGTTCCAGCGGCGATAACCTGCCGTGGCGCACTGTTGCCTTCAGCGACCTTGCGGTGCTTCGGTTCTCGATGCGCAGGGAGCCATGGGTGATAGCTGCCGCGTCGTCAGCGGCGGCGAGCGGTTCGACCTCGGCGGCGGCCTAACGATGCGCGTCGTGCGCTGGAACCACAGCGGCGATAACACCAACCCCATTCAACACTTCGCGCAGAACTACGCGCGCGAGGCGCAGGTTGGACGAGAGGCGTCCCTATGACGCATTGCTTCGCCAGTCTGAGGCCCGGACGCGAACTTTATCCGCCCCCCGTGCCCGATGCCACGACCGGCGGGCTGCGCGCTGGTGTCGGCGAGGATTATCCGAACGGCGGCGGCAACCGCGCGTTTCTCTTCACCGTCGATTCGCCCGATGGCAAGCTCGCGTTGTTCGTCAACAACTCGGCGAGCGCGTTCGATCTCGACAAAGACATAATCGTCGACGGCGTCAGTTACGGGTCGCCGCTCGGCAATCTCGCGGCAGCGATGAAGGTGCTCAAGGAGCTCGGCAAGTGCGTCCGGAGCTACGCCGCCGCGCTCGTCGCAATGAGTGTGGGCGAGAGTTGTGACGCTGCGGCAAACCCCTTAACGCTGCCAGAACGTTGCGGGGCGCTCAACCTGATCGAAAGCGGAGCTTGTGCTGACCTGCCCCCGTTAGCGACTCTGTCCAACGCCGGTCACCGTCCTTTCCCATCAAGTTGGCGCACATCCCGAGGCGAGGAGCCCGCAAGCCGCCGTTCTCCATGCCGTCGCAGAAATTCTTCAGCCCGCTTTATGAGATGGTCGAACGCCGCGATCTGCGCACCACACGTTTCAGCGATCACTGGCTTTCCCTGTCGCTCAGCGTCCTGATACGCGAGCTTCCACTGTTCTTTACTCTGACGCAGCCATTCAAGGTCGGCATACATCAGGGCTACCGGGTCCGGTGCCATGTCGAGGAATATGCAAATGACAAGCCTTGGTTGCTTTCGCAACGTGGACTCGACCGCGATTGATCTTCTTTTTGGAATAACGTTATGACATTCGAGAGTGCGTTTACGGCGCTGTCGGGCCGCACGCATCACGCCGCTTTGTCACCCTCGATGGTGCGGTGGCGAGATCGAGGAACACGAACACAACCCCGCGGCCGCGGAGCGGTCACCTATTGTTCGGAAGGACTTGCGGGAAACCTGGGCTGATCGGTGACATCACCGCGGATAAGGCCGACGCAGCAAAGGCGATGCTAGAGTGCTGCTGCCATCCGAATGTCCATCGAGCGTCGTCACGATCCGTTAGGACACGACCCTCGGAGATCCCTTACCCGCTCGGCGAAAGCCGTCGCGAGGGCAAGATCATGCGCGAGCAGCCGATTATTCGTGCGGACTTAGGGAGTCGTCGATCGGCGACGCAGCCTTGCGATTTATCGCGGCGATCTCGCGTTCGAGCTTGGCAACTTCGCGCTCGTAGTGCTCGATATACCGCTTTGGGCTATCACAAACGCGCTCGGAAGGCGCCAGCTCAAGCTGGCGTTTCCAGAAGTCCGCCCTTCGTTGTTGAATGAGCAGTAGCGCAAGCAGGTCGTCCACTGACATGCGGTGGAAACCTGCAAAGACAGTGCCACTCCCTAGCCGCTGCAGCGCACCATCTGGATGCTATACTTATCCTCCTTCAAGCACGTCTTCTGCGCAACGGGCAGTAGCCATGGCGCTATCAATCAAAGAACTACGCGCAGAGTCGTATTCCGACATTGGCTCCCTGATCGAGGGCAGTGCTGACCTCATTCTCGACGAGTGGTGCCGCCGCGCCCTTGAAGAGCAGCCTAAAGCAAAGCGGGTAAACACCCCCGCGCTGCGCGACCATTTGGGCAACCTCCTGCGCTCGATCGGACAAGCTCTGCGGGATACCACCAATGCATCGAGGCCCCGTACGGCGGCGGTACAGCATGGCGAGCAACGCTGGCAAACCGGCTGGTCTCTCACTGAAATGGTGCGCGACTATCAGCTCCTGCGCGTTGTCATCATTGAGTGCTTGGAGCAGGTGCTGACACGGCCGCTCTTTTCTCGTGAAGCCATCGCCATTGGCGTTTTTCTGGACGATGCCATCAGTGTGAGTGTGGCCGAGTACGTCGCCAATCACGAGGACGAAGCCCTCCGCAACGAGCGGCAGCGGGCCGAGCTCCTTAAGGAGACGAGCCGTCGCAAGGACGAGTTCCTCGCAGTCCTGGCCCACGAACTCCGTAACCCTCTTTCACCCATTAGCGCCTCGACCCAGATTTTGCGATTGGCGCTTGAAACCGCTGATGAGCCGGTAAAGCATTCCATTGACACGATCGAACGCCAAGCCGCTCAAATCTCCCGCCTGGTCGAAGACATGCTGGACCTTGCGCGCATCGGCCAAGGACGCTTCGAACTGCGAAAAGTGCGAGTGAATCTTAGGGACGTGCTGGAGCAGGCTGTGAGCGGGGTGCAAAGCCAAATGCACGCCCGTGGCCACCACTTGGTAGTGTCCATACCCGCAGAGACCATACAACTTCAGGCGGACCCGGATCGGCTGCTGCAGATCATATCCAATCTTCTCACCAACGCCGTGAAGTACAGTGAGCCCGGCGGCGAGATCCTGCTCAGCGCTGAGCGTAGCGAAGACGAGGCAATTATCCGTGTCCGCGACCGCGGCCTCGGCATTCCCACCGATATGCTCTCGCACGTATTCGACCTTTTCGCGCAGGTTCGCGGATCCGAGAGCTACGCTCAGGGCGGATTGGGCATCGGTCTCACACTCGTCCGCCGACTCGTCGAGCAGCATGGGGGCACCGTAACGTGTTCCAGCGCCGGTCAGGGTCACGGAAGCGAGTTCGTCGTGCAGTTGCCGCTTATGCGAGCGTGAATACGCTTAGCCTCTGAGTGGTTGCGTGCATCCGAGTGGCACGCCCGTTGCCCTTGCTGTTTCAAAGGATGGCGTGGCGGCAATGCAGATTCTGTTAGCGGAGGACCTCGAGGATACGCGCGAGCTAATGCGAGCGTTGCTGGAATTGAAGGGTCATTCCGTCATCGAAGCCGCCGATGGCCAGCAAGCCGTGGACGCGACCAAAAAATTCAAGCCCGATATCGTTCTTATGGACCTCAACATGCCATTTCTGGATGGCATAGCGGCGATTCGCATCATCCGCGACGACCCCATTATTGGAAGTACACCCATCGTTGCGCTCAGCGCGCGTGCAGGCAGCACTTGGCGTGAAGAGGCGATGGCGGCCGGCTGCGATGCTCTTTTGAGCAAGCCGCTATCGTTCGAGGATCTGGATTCGGTGCTCCAGCGCGTAGCGCGGCAACCGCCGCCACGACGCGAGGGCTAGACCATGTTCAGTGCAGCGCTTCGGCGGGCGCAGGCAGCATCAGGGGATCGCGAAACGTGAGTATCTGGCGTGCGCCGTCGCCATCTATCACCAGCATGCTCTCGAGGCCCGCCGCGCCTTCGTCGATGTAGATCTCCCGCACATCGTGGATCATGTGATCGACATGCCCCTCCATGATCACCTGCAGCACGTCGTCCTGGGGGTCGTACACGACGCCGACCAGCGGCAGCCATTCGACCGCGATCTGGTCTCCGAACGGAATTCCCGCGACCTCGATTTCGACGCGTTTGCCGGACAGCAGCATCTTCGACATCGCATCGAAAAACGCATGCCATCTCTTTTTCTCGAGCTTCTGGGTAGCCATAGTGTGTGGTCCTTGAGAAGCGCACCGACTGTGCAATGCTTGAATCGGCGCGCCGAAACGGGCAGTTGAAGATCAAACCGCGGGCTGTCCCGGGTAGCGCCGGGCTGCGTCGCGCGGTGTCGCATCGCGGCGCGCCCATTTGCGTGCCCGGAAAGCAAGTGTGACCAGCAGCACGCCGGTGAATACCGCATAAAAGCTCACCAGCCAGACCATGACGAGCGCACCCGCGGCCGGGAACAGGAATACCAGTACGCCGAAGATGACCGAGACCGCGCCGGCAAGCGCGAGCAGCCACTCCCGCTCGATAGACTTGCGCAGCCGTATCGCCATCACGATTTCGAGGATGCCCGTGACGAGCGCGTTGGCCCCCATCAGGAGCACGAGGACAAGGATAGTGATGCCCGGGTTGAACACCGCGATCAAGCCAGCGGCAAGGCTCACTATCCCCCGCAGCAGCACGGCCCACCAACCCTTGTCGGTGTTGCGGTGCTTGATTGCCGCGTAAACCGATACGCCCCCACTCAGAAACATCCATGCGGCAAAGAATGCAACCAGCACGAGCAACGTAGCGCCGGGCCAGAGCATCGCGAGTATCCCGAACGTCAGCGCAAGAACACCTTGCAGGGCGAGCATCCACCAGGAATCTCTAAGCAGTTCGTCCATGTCAGTCTCCTGAAGACTTACAGCAGCGCACGTGCCATGCGGCCCCGCCCAATAGTGAGAATCCCATATCAATCGCCGAGGTCCACCACGCGCATTTTCACTTGGCGTTCGGTGTCGCCTCGCTTCACTGTGGCAGTGACTTCGTTGCCGATTCCTGCGTCATCGAGCGCCTCGGCGAGATCCGCGACGGTCTGAGTGGGTTTGCCGTTGACGGCGACGATGATGTCGCCGGGGTCGCGGCCGTCTGGACGGAATGCGCGGAGTGCGGCCTTCTCCGCGGGAGAGCCGCGCGCAACGTCCAGCACGACGACGCCGCGTACGCCGAGCTGCGCCGCGAGACGCTCGTCAGCGGCGACGATGCCCAGTCCCGGACGCGGCGCACGGCCGTTTTTGAGCACTTCAGGCACCACGCGCCTGATGAGGTCCACCGGGATCGCGAAACCTATGCCTGCCGATGCCCCGGACTCCGACAGGATAGCGGTGTTGACGCCGATCAACTGTCCGCTGCTGTCGAGTAGCGGGCCGCCGGAGTTGCCCGGATTGACCGCTGCGTCGGTCTGGATAACCCCGCGCACTTCGCGTCCCTGGGCGGTGGGGAGCCGCCGCTCGAGCGCACTTACGATCCCTGTCGTCAGCGTGCGCTGCAGTCCAAAAGGATTTCCGATCGCGTAAGTCGCCTGCCCGACCTGCAAGGTTCTCGATGTGCCGACCGGGAGAGGGCGGAGCCCGGCAGGGACATTCGAGAGCTTCACGACCGCGATATCGTCCTGCCGCGCACCGCCGACCACGCGCGCACGTATGGGATCGCCCGCATGGAGCTGCACGTAGACCGTGCTTGCGCCTTCGATCACGTGGAAATTCGTGACGACGTGTCCGGTTTCGTCCCAGATGAAGCCGGAGCCGGCCCCCTGCGCCACTTCGGTACCGATCATCGGGTTCATTCGCAACTGCTCCGTCGTGATCGACACCACGGAGGGCGAGGCAGCGAGAAAAAGCTCGATGTTGCTTTTCTCCCATTCGCTCAGCTTGCCCGCCGTGCTGACGATGTGCGGCGCCTCGGCTTTCCATAAATAGTTGCGGTAGAAGCGCTCGCCTACCCAGAAGGTAAGCAGGACGAGAGCCCATATCACGACGATACGAATGCCGCGTGCGCTCATCGGCCGTGTTTCCGCAGGGGTAAAGGCCATGCCGCGATCTTACGTCGCGATGCCCAGCGCTTCTTCCCTGTCCTTGCGCGCGCTTGTTGGAATCGTGCGATTCGCTGCGCTCCGGAGCGCGCGCACGAATCTCAGTAACTGGCTACAAACCGCAGCAACGAAGAAGATTCGGCCGCCGGCCCGGAGTACGTTAGGTATAGGAGGTTCGGCCTCATGGCTCAAGACGCGTCCCCTCCTGACGCTACGCTGGTCAAAGTCATCTGCAAACGCGGATCGGCTCAGGCGCACGCGATCAGGGATTTTCTGCACCGCTGTGGTATTCCTTTCGAGTCCTTGGAGCTGCGCACAGACGAGGAAGCACGGGCCGTGACGGATGTCGACAGCATCTATGATGCGCGCCTTCCGGTATGCATATTTCGCGACGGAACGCGGATGGAGTGTCCGACCGTGCGCCAGATCCTGGAGAAGCTCGGCTGGTTCGCGAACCCCTCCCGCACAGAGTACGACCTTGCGATCTATGGCGCCGGTCCCGCCGGACTCAGCGCCGCGGTATATGCCGCATCGGACGGGCTGCGCACCGCGCTTGTCGAACGGTGGGCGATCGGCGGTCAGGCCGGCAGCACGAGCTGCATCGAAAATTATCTCGGTTTTCCGGACGGCATATCCGGCGCCGAGCTGCTCGCCGAGCGAGCTCGCAGGCAGGCAATCAAGTTCGGCGCCGACATTCTCCTCGGCCGGGAAGGGGTGCGCACCGAGCTCATGCCGGGCAAGGGCGTGGGCCATCTCGCTGACGGGACCCAGATCGTCGCGCGCGCTTCGATCTGCGCGACCGGGGTCGAATATCGGAAGCTGGGCCTTCGGAACGAAGACCGGTTTCGCGGCGCAGGTGTCTACTACGGCGCCGGCGCGAGCGAGGCCGCGCTCGTCAAAGGCGAGCACGTTTATATCGTAGGCGGCGGCAACTCCGCCGGTCAGGCGGCGATGCACTTCGCACCCACCGCAGCCCGGGTCACGATGGTGATCCGCGGCGATTCACTCAAGGAGACGCTGTCGCAGTATCTCATCGACCGCATTCACTCGGTCTCGAATGTCGAAGTCATGACGCGCACCGAAGTCGTAGCGCTCGATGGCGCCGAGACGCTGGAGGAGATCACGCTTCGCAACCGCGATACCCCGGAAGAGCGCCAGGCGAAAACGCACTGGCTCTTCATCTGTATCGGCGGAGTGCCGCACACCGAGTGGGCGGCTGAAGTCGGCGTCATCCGCGACGAGGCAGGTTACCTTGTCACCGGCCTCGATCTACTTCGCGGACGCGCGCGCCCCTCCGCTTGGCCGCTCGACCGCGATCCGTACCCCTTGGAGACGAGCGCGCCGGGTGTATTCGCAGCGGGAGACGTTCGCCACGGCTCCGTGAAACGCTGCGCCTCGGCGGTCGGCGAGGGCGCCATGGCAGTCGGGTTCGTGCAACGTTATCTCGCGCAGGGCTGAAGGAGCCTCCGCCGCGCACGGATGTCCACGCGACGGGCTCCGCGTAACTCATGCAAGAACGCCGAGTAGTGAGCGCTGTCAGGGTCGTGGCCTCGGGGCTCTGCGCTTTCGACCGCAGCTGTGGTAACAAGCTCTGACGCGCTCATGCTCGTGCTCACGATCACCCCCACCCGCAGGTAGGGATCGTTCCAGTTAGGCAGCCGCGGGGTGCGTAGTCGTCGAGCTGAACGTGTACGGCTGGATCGTGATGCGGTTTTCCACTTTCGTGACGCCCGGCGCGAGCCATGCCGCGCGCTCGGCCTCCTGCCGTTCGGCCCAGGACCGCACAGTTCCCCTCAGGACGACCGTTCCACCGGTCGCGTCGACCGTGATGCGGTTCGCATCGATCTCGGCGCTGCGCTTGAACGCCTCTTCGATCGAGCGCTTGATATCGACGGGCGACACCTTGGGCTTGACCGTGATGAGGTTCATCACGCCCTTGATCCCTTTCAGCCTGCGCACGGCCTGTTCAGCGCGTTCCTTCTGGTAATTCCATTCGACATCGCCTTCGAGCGTGATCCAGCCGTTGCTGACGACGACTTTGATCGAATCCGCCGAGTACGGCAGCTCGCGCTTGAGCGCCGACACCGCGTCACGTGCGAGTTCGGGATCGGGCCTCTGGTCGACGGCGGGCAATCGTACCTCGATGTCGTTGGCGACGGCGCGCACGCCCGCAACCCGCTTCGCGTCTCTCTCCGCCTGCCACTTCTGCGCATAGCTGCGGAGGAATCCCGTCAGTGTGACGACGCCGTCCTTTACTGCAACGCCGATATCTTTTGAGTCAATGTCGACGTCCCATTTGAGCTCGAGCTCGACGTCTCGCTTGATGTCGCTGTCTGATCTCATGCTTCTCTCCTGATGCTGTCAGTCATTTCGTCCCTCCTGCCGTGCTGTCAGGCGCGTGCTTGAATTCCGGCAACTTGCGGACCGCGTCGCCGGGCATACGACGCCTTCCGCATAACGCCGATCGCAGTTACTGCGAGCATGGCGGCAAACACGTGTAAAGAGATGTACGTTCATGGTGCCTCCGTTCGATCGCTATTCCTTGATTTCCAGCTGCCGCGTCTGCCTTTGGGCATTCATGGGCAACCTGACCTCGATCACGCCGTCTTTCATGTGCGCTTCGGCCTTATCGGTCTCGACGCCTTCCGGCAGCGGAATTGCGCGATAGAAGCTCCCGTAACGCCGTTCCGTCCTGCGGAAGCCGCGTCGCTCGTCGCCTTCGCTGCGTTCCTCGCGGCGCTCGCCCTGGACGACCAACACGCCGTCCTCTATTTCCACTTTCACGTTTTCTTTGGGGATGCCAGGCAGATCGACGCGCACTTGCAGTTGATTGTCCTGTTCGTTCACCTCCACGTCGGGCACCCACAGTGAAGGAATCGGCGATTGCTGCGTACGGCGGCGTGCCGGCGCCCCGACGAAGAACGAGTCGAAAAGCTGATCCATCTCCTCCGAGACCTGCTGCATCAGCGCGAACGGATTTGCACCGTAGCGCGCCATAGAACGCTGTCCGCCCTGCTGAACTGCACCGGCCTGCTGATTTCCCTGCCGCTCGGCCGGCGTGCCGCTGCTTTGGCTTGCACTTCCGTGCAGGCGTTCGCCACTTTGCTGTGTCTGTTGGGCTTCGCTTTGGCCTGCGTTGCTCTTGGTCTCGCTATCTGATGCCATGACGTCTCCTCTCGTGTCGTTCAGTTCCCAGCTTGGAGGTTAGGCATCGCGCCGCCACAATTCTTCTGCGTTTTTGCGAATCGATAGTGAGATCGTGCGGTTTGACGCGGGCGGGCGCTCGAGCACGATGACACCTGGTCAGTGCGCTGGTTTCTGGGCGAGTGAAACCGCTCAGTGCTTACAGGCGCTCGGCTGCGTCTTCACAAGGCAGCCGCAGGTAGTAGCGGCAGGAGGAACTGAAACGTGACTCCGGGTCCTGCGTTAGGCGTGGCCCACAATCGTCCGCCGTGGGACTCCACGATGGACCGGCTGATCGTGAGCCCCATGCCCATCCCATCAGGCTTGCTCGTGTAGAAAGCCTCGAAAATGCGCTCACGTTGCGCGGGATGTAATCCGATACCGGAATCACACACCGAGATGCACAGCATGCCTGCGCCGTGCCTCGCAATGCCGATTTTTAAGACGCGCGCGCGGTCGCTTACCGACCGCATCGCGTGGATCGCATTCATCATGAGGTTCAGCACGACCTGCTGAAGCTGCACCCGGTCGCCGTACACGAATGGCTGAAAATCCGGCTGCTCGCGCACTACCGACACGCCTGTTGTCCGCAATTGCCCCTGGAGCAGCGGCAGGACCTCGGCGATCACTTCCCTCACGTCGATATCCGTCTTTCGCGTTGCTTGCCGCTTCAGGAATGCGCGTATGCGATCGATGATGGCGCTGGCGCGGTTCGCGTCCCGCACGATTCGCTCCAGCGCCTCGGTCGCTTCCTGCGCGTCCGGCGCCTTTCCCGCCAGCCACCGGATACCGGCGTTCGCATTCGACACGATCGCGGTGAGAGGCTGATTGACTTCATGCGCGATGGACGCCGCGAGCTCACCCATCGTCGTTATGCGCATCATGTACGTGAGCTCGCTTCGCGCGTCGGCCAGTGCCTCTTCCGTGAGCTTGCGTTCGGTGACGTCCAGCACGAGCCCGACGAAGTAGTCGATCGAGCCGTCCGCACGTCGCCCGCACCTCGCCGCCATGATCGAGTGGACGACCCGGCCATCTTTGCGTATCCATCGTTTGTCGAGCGAATAACCGTCGATCTCGCCCTCAAGCACCCGCTGAAACTGCACGACATCGGCGGCGAGGTCGCACGGGTGGGTCATCTCGGACCATGTCTTTTGCAGCAGCTCTTCGCGTTCATAACCGAGGATCCGGCAGAGCTCGTCATTCACTTCGAGGATGGCATGGGTCCGCGAAGTGAACGCCATCCCGATCAGACCGAGGTCGAAATAGCGCCTGAAGCGCTCTTCACTGGCGCGCAGCGCTTCTTCAGCCCGTTTACAGTCGATCAGCCCGACGGCCTCGCTCGCGTAAAGGTCCAGGTACCGCAGCTCACGATCGGAGGGCCGGTGAGGCTCGCGGAAATGCGTGGAGATCATGCCCAGCACCTGCCCACCGCTGCCGACGAGAGGTGTCGACTGCACCGCCCGGAAACCCGCGGCAGTCACGATCTTGATGTGCGGCTGGAAGAGCGGCTCGCTAAGCACGTCCTCGGCAATGACACGTCCCCCACGCTCGAGCGCCATGCCGCAGGCGGTCGTGCCTTCACGCACGCTTTTGTAGTAATCGAGAAATTCCTGCTGAAATCCACGCTGCGCTACGATCTCCAGCGTGCCCGTTTCGGTGTCGTAAAGCTGGATGTCTCCGAAGTCCGCGTTCAGCAACATCATCGACGCATCCAGAACTTCTTCGAGCAGCGACTGCAGACTCTTTTTAGCGAGCAGGCGCACGGAGAGCTCGTGCAGCCGGTTCATCGCCGCGAGCTCCGCGGTCAGTTCCTCTCTGGTGCGGGCCACGGTATCTCCGCGGATCGACGCATGACTTGTTCGCGAGCAACCGGCGCGCGGTACGTGCCGACCGCGGCGAGACGCTTTATCGGACACGGGCGAGAAGCTCGCGCGTCGACAGCAGCATGACTGGAATATCGTGCACAGAACGTGAAGATCGGGACCCCAGCGAGAATGATTGGATATCTCGACGGTTAGGCAGAGGCGCACGGCGGCCCGCAGGTTCTGAGATCACGGCTGTATCGGGCCGGCGGGCTCGCCATCCAGTCGTAGTCGCGCATCCGACGCGTCATCTCGCTGTTGCCGGCGAATATCTGGTCGCGCACGGCAACCTTGTGATACCTATTTGGGATCTTGTCAAATCGGTGCCGATTATTGGTAAGCGATGAGACGTGAAAGCGTCCTTTGCGCGCACCTGGATGTGATCGTCTCGCGCGCATCGTTGACCGCGCTTTGAGTGCGCGTGACGCACGGCAGCTGGAGCCGCACGCCACCAGTTCTGCGGTGCGCATCGCACGTTCAGAGAAATTGAACCCTCCCAGCGGCACTGCCGCTGCTGCCCTCGGTCAGCGCTTTCCACCTTTTATTTATTCGAGTGCGCGAAGGCACACGGCCAACAGTACCACGCCGTAATGCAGGGACAGCTACCGTACCCCAAGCATGTTTTACATGGATATGGTACGCGGCGCCCTGCCGGGCCACACTTATACCAACGTATATAGCGTTTCGTGGGCTCAGCCATGTAACACTGACAGCATAAGGCGCGACACGACGCGAATCTTCTGCATTGCTGCCATCCATATCGAAAACTTCCGCTGTCGCTTTTGTCGGTGTCAGCGTCAGGAACGCCCCTTTTTTTCTCACGCACGCAAATTGCTCGACCGGTGTACTCTTCGGCGAACTTGCCATCCCGACGCACTTTTACGGTGCTGTCGACCTTCATCAGGAGGCGGTCAATGATTCGGCCTCTGGCATGCTCCGGTGCTCATGCAAACCGCAGATGAGATCGTCTTCGTCGTGGACGATGACGCCTCCGTGCGCGAGGCGCTCAGCAGCCTGGTGAGATCTGTCGGGTTTCGGGTACAGACGTTCGGTTCTGCCGAGGCGTTTCTGCGACATCGCAGATCGGACGTTCTCGCGTGTCTCGTTCTGGATGTCGGGCTGCCGGGTTCGAGCGGCCTCGAGCTTCAGTCGGAGCTCGCGAGCCTCGGGGAACAGATTCCGATCGTTTTTATTACCGCGCACGGCGACATTCCGATGAGCGTGAAGGCAATAAAAGCCGGCGCTGTCGAGTTCCTGCCGAAACCGTTTCATGACGAAGATCTGCTGAACGCCATCCATCACGCTCTGGAGTGCACGCGTGTGGCGGCGCAGGACGCCTCCCAGCGCACTGCGCTGCGCAACCGCTACTCCGCGTTGTCGGTGCGCGAGCGGGAAGTGATGGCGCACATCGTAAGGGGATCGCTGAACAAACAGACTGCGGCAGAGCTCCGCATCGCCGAGATCACGGTGAAAGTACATCGCCGACACATCATGCAGAAGATGGGCGTCAGATGCCTTGCCGACCTCGTGCGGATCGCAGAGAAACTCGCGTGAAACCTGTCCCCGGCCTGGCGTATACCATCGTATAGCTATAACGATGCGGTAGCGGTCAGTAACTTGCATTGCCGAACCACCGACTCTGTAGCACGGCAATGACGCTCACCTTCCCTGTGGCAGCCTCCGTCCTGTGTGTCCAACATGGAACGTGCCTGCGCGCCCTCCTCGATCAGTCAAGCGAGGAGTATCGCTTTGTCTTTGCCAAGAACGCATTCGAGGCGTTGCGCGAAGTCAACCGCTGGCTTTTTGACGCTTACATCCTGGACTACTGGTTGCCCGATCTGCGCGGCGTGCAGTTGAGTCGCGAAATCTGCAAGGTCGATCCAAGCGCGCGCATCCTGTTCTGGGGAGCTGCCGTGAGCGAGCAGGAACAGTTACGGGCATTCAGGGCGGGAGCGAGCGCATGTCTGCCTGAGGCTGTAGACGCTTCACAGTTGCAGCGGCATCTGCGCGTCCTGCGCGAGGCTGCGGCGCTCCATACCCCGCGCGCGAAGGCGGAAGCGCAGGTTGCGGTACACGACGAGCTTACGGGCCGCGTGTCCGAGCTTCTTCGGCGCAACGGATTGGCGCCCGAAGCGGCAAGGCGCGCAATAGAACGGAGCGCAAAAAAAAAGGCAGCCCGGGCGTTCGTGACACGGGGCGGAACCCTCGCATGCTTTGAGCGCGCCTGGCCCGCGATGTTCGCCGACGCCTGGCGCACCTATACCTTCGTGTAATCGCTTTGGGACGACAAATTGCAAGACGCTGGCATGGACGAAGACCTGCCGCTTTCCAGCGCTGTTCTTACAGGCGAAGCTGTACCACCCGCTCATACGACCGTTTCCAGCGCGACATGCCCGGTCATGCGCGTCACGTACGTTCCTGCCGCCGCCGCCGTTGAAGACGAGCACACACGCGACGCGTTGGAGATCGTGATCGCGGCAGACGACGTCGTGTTTTATGCGAGCTATCGCTCAACGGAGGACAACCGTCCGTCGCTCCAGGAAACGATACGGGCGTGTGCTCGGAACCCTGCCGATATGGTGATCATTACGCTCGATCGAACATTTTTTCAGAACACGACGGGCATAGCTTCAGGAAGCGGCGCTCCCCTGTTCAAGGGATGCTATTGCGCCGCGGACGCGTTGGTGAGAGAGCTCGGAAATGCGTTGCTGCGGGACTTTCGCACGCGACGTACCCCATCTTCGGCGTACTTCGAATCCGTCGCCGGCGTCATCGCCGTCCATCTGGGCACGCATCACTGCCTCGGCACGGCGCCCTCGGCTGCACGAGGGCTTCCGCGGCATAAGCTGCAGCGTGTGCTTCGATTCATCCACGAGCACACTGATGGGGCGATCCACGTCGACGAGCTCGCTGCGACGGCCTATATGAGTCCACACCATTTCGCTCGCATGTTCAAGGAAGCGACCGGCGTTCCGCCACATCGTTACATCATTTTGCACCGCGTCGACCATGCCAAGCGGCTGCTCACCGAGACCGATCTGCCGCTTGTCGAGGTTGCGGGCGCCGTGGGGTTTCAAACGCAGGGGCATTTCACGTCCGTTTTTCGCAAGCACGCGGGTGTGACTCCGCGCACTTTTCGCCTGGCATGCACGGCTGCCGGGAGCGGACGTCAAAGCTATGACGCGCCGTGCGCGGCCATATCCACCCAGGCGGCGCGTATGGCAAGCTCGGTTTAATCGGGCTCCTCGGCATCCGCTGCACTGGCGGAAGTCGAAAGATTGACGTAGCCGTGGCGCATTGCGTCTCTGACGCAGTCCTTGTGAGTTGCGAATTCGCTGCTGTGCGCGACCACCACTCCTGCTGCATCGAACTGATGCCGTTGCCGGCCTCCATGCAGCTCATGAAACAACGCCATTGCACGGTGCGCCTCTCTACACAAAGATCATGCACTCTTCGGCAGCGGCCTAACACATCATACGGATCGAATACGCCCATCACTTCGCTGATGCGCGGCATCTACACCTTCGTATAGCTGCGGACGAAGGGCTTTGACTGTACTTTCGTCCGCACGTGACGTCGGAGACGAAAGATGAAAACACAATCGATCTTGTGCGTGGAGCCCGATCTTGAGTCGCAGATGTTGTTGAGTGAGGTGCTACGCGAATTTCAACCTGTATTTGCAGGCAACGCTTACGATGCATTGCGTGAGCTCAACAGCCGAGTCTTCGACGCATATCTGATGGAGTCGCGACTGCCGGACTTCTCTGGCCTCGCGTTGTGCCGTGAAATCCACAGGACCGACCCGCGCGGGCCTGTCATTTTCTGCACTGGAGCCGCACGTAAGCAAGATCGCCTGCTCGCTCTGCAGGCCGGCGTAAACGCCTATATCTGCAAGCCGCTCGATCCACCAGAGCTTCTCAGCCAGCTGCGTGTGCAGCTGACGCTCACCGAAATCGAAAGCGAGCGGGCAAGCGCTGCTGCCAAAGCTGCGATCGCAGATGAGCTGGCGCGGCATCGCGCCGAGCTTCTTACGCATAGCGGAGCTATGCGGCAGGAAACCCTTTGCGAAGTCGGAAGTATTTGCAGGACCAAAGCGTTCACGGGATACGCGGAAAAGGCGGGCACGCGCGCGAACTTCGAGCGCTGCTGGGATCGCTGGTTCTCCGATGTTCTGGCGGAGTTCGATCTGGGTTGCGTGGGGCGCGAATCTCCTGTCAATCACCGGCCTTTCCATGAAAGCCGCAACACACAAACGTAGGGTAAGCGATGGCCGGAGAGGGGAACGCGATGCCCGCACGATCACAACATGCAACGGTAGGAATGCAGAAGAATCGCGCGCGACATCTCCATAACCTTTTCAGCGGCGCCTGTGTCGGACACTTTTCGGAGTAAACACGTCTCCTGCGCCGTAAAGATTCCGAACAGGAGACGCGCAGGAAAACGCCTGAGTGCAGGCACATCGCCCCGGATGACGTGATCACTGCTTATAGGAGCAGAACATGAGGTCTGACAGCGATATCAAGAGTGACGTGGAGCAGGAACTGCGATGGGACACCGATATCGACGCGAGTGACATCGGTGTCGCAGTGAAGGACGGCATCGTGACGCTGAGTGGTTTTGTCCGAAGCTACACACAGAAGTGGCAGGCGGAGCGTGACGCAAAGCGCATCGCCGGCGTGGTGGGCGTCGCGAATGACATCGAAGTGCGTATTCCATCGATCGACCAGAGACCTGACCCGGAGATCGCGCGCGACGCCGTCGCTGTACTCAAGTGGGAACTGCCTTATTCCGCCGACCGGATCAAGGTTGTGGTCACCAAGGGCGCGATCACGCTTGAAGGCGACGTGGAATGGAATTACCAGAAGAAGCGAGCGGAAGAGGCGGTGCGGCGCATCAAGGGCGTCCGCGCGGTCGTGAACACGATCCTCATCAAACCGAAGGCCACCCCGAGCGACATCAAAAGGCGAATCGAAGAGGCGTTCCGGCGCAGCGCTGAACTGGATGCGAATCGTGTTACCGTCGAAGCATCGGGCGGTGAAGTCGTGCTCAGGGGAACAGTCCGTTCATGGGCCGAACGGCAGGAGGCGGAACGAGCCGCCTGGTTGGCACCGGGTGTGACGAAAGTGGAAAACCGCATCACGATCAGCCCATAGGCCACGAATTCGCGTGAGAGGCTGCGGCGGCCTGGGTTCCGCGGACTGATGCATTCTCGCGGATTGCGTGTCCGACCAGCGCAATGCGCCGCGGCTCACGACCCACAGCGCGGCCGCACAACCTGCAATGCTGACCATCAGCGACAGCAAAACGTTGGGCCAATGCAGGTATAGCGGTGTGGGCAACTGCAACGCCAGGATTCCCGTGTAATGCATCGACCAGGTGGCGATTCCATCGGACGTGGCGCCGCCGATGAGCCATGCGCCCAACGCTAAGCGGCGTCTCGCCCTGATCCTTTCGTATACCGCCCACGAGGCGTATGCCCCCACAATCGACACGACTACGGAAAGGACGACGAGGCGGGCTCGTGAGTAGCTGCCACAACCGGAGATGCACTCTGCATAGACGGCCCTCTCTTGGTCCACATGATAGGGCCAAACAGGCCCTACGAAGGCTCTATGGAGCTACTTCGGGTACGCAGTAACATCGGGTTGCGTCAAAAGGTCTTCTGGCGTTATCTGCTGAAGGAGATCGGCGGAGACGTTCTAATGCATGGCGTTAAAAGCGTTAGCTCAGGGACATTCGCTCTTGGATCCAATCGAGACCCACGTGGTGCCCGAGCGCATGCGCTCGCTGTTTTCAGTTGTGCCATCCGGAGCGGAGGGTCACAAGCTTTCCGGACAAGAGCGGCGCGTGCTTGCGCTGGCGGCTGCCGGCAAGACTAACAGGGAGATCACAGCCGCGCTCGCGCTGAGCGAGACGACGGTCAAGAACTACCTCAGCAATATTTTCCAGAAGCTTCACATCACGCGGCGTGCGCAGGCCGCCAGCCTTTACTCCAGGGATCTCGGCCGGGCTTCTCCCGGCCCGCCTGACGCATCAGCGCCGATCGGAGCGCGTTGACGTACATCAACGACGCGTTGCGTGCTCGCCCCGACGATGTCCGTCTGCGACAACAAGTCGCCTGTTCTTGTCGACTGGAGGCAGCGTGGTACGCCGCATCGCTCGACGAAAGCGTCTCACGCGCGAAGGCGGTCCTCACGAGGACCTGCTGCAGAAGATCGTCCAGCACGCACGCGCTCTGCACAAGGCGGCACGGGAGCTGCGCGCGGCGCTGGAAGAGCGCGAGAGGCATTTCCGTGATGCTCAGGACGGCGTCGTGCAGAGGATCTATGCGATCGGCCTCGGCCTCGAGCATGCGCGCGGACGCGCCGCCGTCGATGCGAATGTCGTCGAAAGGACACTGCTGTGTTCGATCGAGCAGCTCAATCGTGTCAGTCGCGAGGTGCGCGAGCAGATTGCGCGCTACTCGTAAGAAAGGCGACATCCGAAGTTGATACGAGTTCAGTCAGTAATAGCCGAAGCCAGTCACCAGACTCCAACTGTACCGTCGCACTCGAAGAGCACAGGATGTTTAGCGTCGGCGACGGACGTCTTCCCGTGAGCGGGCCATTCGTCCGAAGCCGTACAGCCCTATACAGGCCAACATCGCTGCGCCGTTATAAGCCGAGCGCATTGTGATGCTGCATCCTCGCCGCCAGACATGGAAGAGGCCGAGATGTTGTTGCATCCAGGAAGGAGCACGCATGAACTGGTTGATGAACTTGAAGGTAGTTACTCGATTGGCACTAGGCTTCGGCACGGCGCTGCTGTTCATGATTGCCGTCGCTATCCTGGGGGTAGTCAATTTGGCAGTGCTCAACAGGCTAACCGAAAACATCGTAAGGGACGACTGGAGCAAGATCAAACTGATAAGCGAGGCTCTCGACAACACGCGCGGCAGCATGGCGCGCGTGTTCCAGATGACGGTCACGGCGGACAAAGAGCAGGCTGCGAAAGCGTACGAGCGGTTCAGAGCGAATCAGACGAAGTTCACAGACTCGCTCGATCAAGTGACGGCGCTTATCGGGCGAGCGGAGGCCAAGGAACTGCTTGACAAGGCGAAAGTGGCGCGCGAGAAGTATGTCGCCAACGCCGAAAAGGTGTTGAAGCTCGCGCAGGGTGGTCAACGAGACGAAGCGGTCAAACTCGCCGACGGCGAAACGTACGACACGCTGCAAGTGTTCGCTGCAGAACTGCGTCGGCTGCTGGATTTCCAGCAGAAGATGCTGGAGGAGGCTGGAAGCGCGAGTTCGAAGACGTTTGAGAAAAGCCGCGCATTCGCTGTCGGCATTTCCGTCGCGGCCCTGCTGCTGTGTACGTTATTCGCTTGGTGGGTGGCCCGCAGCATAACGCGGCCGCTCAAGGAAGCAGTTCTTTTCTCTGAGCGGGTTGCGACCGGTGATCTTAGCGGTATCGTCGAGGCGACGACAAAGGATGAGACAGGTGCGTTGCTGCGGTCGCTGGAGGCGATGAAAGAGAGTCTCGCGCGAATAGCGTTGGATGTTCGCGGTGGCACTGAGGCGATAGCGGGCGCGGCAAAGCAGATCGCTGCAGGCAATGCAGATCTGTCGCAGCGCACCGAGGAGCAGGCGTGCTCGCTGGAGGAGACCGCGTCCTCGATGGAAGAACTGACCTCCACGGTGAAGCAGAACGCGGACAACGCGCGCCAGGCCAACCAGCTGGCGGCCGGCGCCTCCGAGGTCGCCGTCAAGGGCGGCGAGGTGGTCGGCCAGGTGGTGGAGACGATGGGCTCGATCAACGCCTCGTCGCAGCAAGATCGTCGACATCATCGGCGTGATCGACGGCATCGCCTTCCAGACCAACATCCTGGCGCTGAACGCGGCGGTGGAAGCGGCGCGCGCCGGCGAGCAGGGCCGCGGCTTCGCGGTGGTGGCGTCCGAAGTGCGCAGCCTGGCGCAGCGCTCGGCGGCGGCGGCCAAGGAGATCAAGGACGCTGATCGGCGACTCGGTGGAGCAAGGTCGAGGACGGCAGCAAGCTGGTGGCCGAGGCGGGCAGGACGATGGAGGAGATCGTGGACAGCGTGAAGCGCGTGACCGACATCATGGGCGAGATCACGGCGGCCAGCCAGGAGCAGAGCTCGGGCATCGAGCAGGTCAACCAGGCGATCACGCAGATGGACCAGGTGACGCAGCAGAACGCGGCGCTGGTGGAGGAAGCCGCGGCGGCGGCCGAGTCGCTGCAGGAGCAGGCGCAGAACCTGTCGCAGGTCGGTGGCGTCTTCAAGCTCGCGCAGGGCGATCTGCGAGCGCCTGCAGCTCAGGCACCGGGCAAGCCCGAAGCCAAAGTGACGGCGGTGCCGCCTCGCGCGAAAGCGGAGCCCGTGCTCGAGCAGTCGGCGCGGAAAGCGCGCAAAGTCGCCAATGCGCGCGCAGGCGATGATCAATGGCAGGAGTTTTGATCATGACAAGAATGGCAATGCAGGAACCGCCGGCGCCGGCCCCGCACAGGTGACCAGGCCCAGCGAAGACCTCACCTTCACATTCGGCAGCGAGGAATACGGGGTGGAAATGCTGAAGGTGCAGGAGATCCGCGGTCGACGCGGTCACTCGCATTGCCAATGCCCCGGCATTTATCAAGGGCGTGGCGAATCTGCGCGGCACGATCGTGCCGATCGTCGATAGGCGCATCAAGTCTGCAGCGCATATGGCGCTCATGGAGTAGAGCATGCAGTGCACATTCAGATCCTGTCCAGGCGCTACGCTCACGCCGCCCGACCGCTGACTGAAACGGGGGCAGGATGATCCGCGACGGGAATGTCTTGCAGGCGTACTTCCGCGAGCTGTTGGAGGCCATGCCTGATGCGAGCTTCGTGGTCGATTCGTCCGGCCGCATTGTGCTCGTCAATGCCCTGGCCGAGAAAATGTTCGGATACGAGCGCAACGAGCTGGCGTCAAGATCGATTGACCTTCTGATTCCGGAGCGCTTCCGACCCGTACACGCAGGTCATTGCTCGGACTACTTTGCACGGCCACGGACACGCGCGATGGGCGTGGGTTTGAGCCTGAGCGCCGTGCGCAAGGACGGCGCGGAGTTTTCCGTGGAGATCAGCCTCCGCCCAATGGAGACGAGCGAGGGCACGTTTGTGGTCGGCGCCATTCGCGACATCAGTCAGAGCGAGGAACGTTATCGGGCCATTTTCGAGCAGGTCGCGGTCGGCGTGGTACACAGCAATTCTGACGGGCGGCTCCTGGATGTGAATCCCAAGTTTTGCGAGATCTCGGGCTACTCGCGGGAAGAGGCATTAGCACTCGACATCCGCGCGCTGACGCACGTGGATGACCTGGCCGAGAGCGTCGAGGGGCGCGCGAGCATGCTTACAGGAAAGAGCGCGTCTCACGAGAGGCGACTGCGGTTGATTCGAAAGGACGGAAGCCGAATCTGGACTCACATCACGACGTCCCTCGTGCGCGGTGCCGGCGGCCGGCCGGTCCACTTCATTTCGTTGATTCAGGACATCTCGGCACAAAAGCGCAGCGAGGAAGAAAGGTGTGAGACGGAGCTGCGATTCCGGCAGGTGACGGAGAACATCCGCGAAGTCTTCTGGCTCACCGATCCCTCGAAGAGGGAAGTGCTCTATGTCAGTCCCGCGTATGAAGACATCTGGGGACGGCCTATCCATGCGCTGCATTCATGGGCGCAAGACTGGCTTGACGCGATTCATCCGGAAGATCGAGACCGCGTGTGTGAGGCAGCACGGACGAAGCAAATTACGGCAGATTACAACGAGGAGTACCCGCATCGTGCGGCCCGACGGCAATGTCCGATGGATTCGGGATCGCGCGTTCCCCGTACGGGACGAAAGCGGCCGAGTCGTCCGGGTAGCGGGCGTAGCCGAGGACATCACCGACAGCAAGCACGCTGCCGACGGGCTGCGGGAAAGCGAGCGGCGCTTCAGTAGCATGCTTCAGAACGTCGAGCTGGTCGCAATGATGCTCGACCGCGACGCCTGTATTACGTATTGCAACGACCATCTGCTTCAACTGACGGGATGGACGCCCACGGACGTATGCGGCGGGAACTGGTTCGAGCTGTTTCTCCCGGCCGAGCGTCGGGAGGAGCTGAAGGGAGTCTATGCCGCTCTCCTGGCTGACCTGCCGGAAGCCTGGCACTACGAGAACGAAATACTGACGCGCTCGGGCGAGCGCCGCCTGATCCGGTGGAACAACACCGTTCTGCGCGCGTCCTCGGGCGAAATCACGGGCACCGCGAGCATCGGAGAGGACATCACCGAGCGGAAGCGCGCCGAAACTGCGCTCAGGGAAAGCGAACAGCGCTTTCGCGCGATGATCGAGCAGTCGATCTCCGGCACGTGCATCATCGACGCCGAAGACTGCTTCGTTTATGTGAATCCGCGGCTGGCGGTCATGCTCGGTTACGACTCGACCACACCGGTCATCGGCCGTCCGGCACTCGAGTTCGTGGCGCCGGAGGATCGCGCCTTGGTTGCTGAAAACCTCCGCCAGCGGATGGCGGGAGAGGCGCAAAGCCTGTGCTACCATTTTCGCGGCATCCGGAGGGACGGTTCCCACGTGACGCTGGGGGCGCACGGATCGGTCGGCTTCTATGCCGGCAAGCGGGTCGTGATTGCGACCGTTCAGGATGTGACCGAATTACGGCGCGCCGAAGAAGAAATCGAGCGGACGGTCGCCCAGCTGCAGCGGACGGTGCAGAGCACGATCGAAGTCGTGTCGACAATAGGCGAGCTGCGCGATCCCTACACGCACGGACACGAACGCCGCGTCGGCGAAATTGCAACGGCTATCGCGACAGAGCTGGGACTCGTGCCCGACCGCATCGAGGGTGTGCGCGTTGCGGGCTATCTGCACGACGTCGGCAAGATCGCGGTGCCTGCCGAGATCCTGGCGAAGCCGACGCAGCTCTCGAAAGTCGAGTTCGAGCTCGTGAAACAACATGCTCAGCAGAGCTACGACATTCTCAAGGGCATGGAATTTCCCTGGCCCGTCGCCGAAGCTGCATGGCAACACCATGAACGGCTCGATGGCAGCGGCTATCCCCGCGGTCTCAAAGGGGACGCGATTATCCTGGAGGCCCGGATACTTGCGGTTGCGGATACCTTAGAGGCAATGGCCTCGCACCGGCCCTACCGGCCCGGCTTGGGAATCGAGGCGGCGCTCACCGAAATCGAGATGAACCGCGGCACGCAATACGATGCGGCGGTAGTGGATGCCTGCCTGAGGCTGTTCCACATGAAGGGATATCAGCTGGCGCACTGAGTTCTGTGCTCCGCAATTATTCGCGTCGCGCATGCTACGCAGGTGTCCCGACAAACCATCACTTGCTCGAAGGTGCGGTGGTGAGCGAATACTCATGATGCAAGCCGGCCAAAACGGGTCCTGACGGACGCGCACTGCGCCTCGATGCCGGAAGGCGGCTGTCGTGGCCGAGCGTCTGCGGGGAAGCCGTTCGCTCGTGTGCTGCGTTCCGTTGCGGCCGCTCGTTACGGTATACGAATGTATACGACGTAAGGTCTACGCTGCCGAAGGAGACGTTAAATGCGCAACATTCGCATCGAGCCGCGGACCGGCAATGAACGAGCACGGAAAACGACCAGCCAGGGAAATCACCATGGAGCGCAGCGCATGAATTGAACATCACTCGGCAAAGGCGTGAAAGAAAACGACGTGCACGATGACTAGACTGTCCGAATCTCAATTACCAGAGGGGACGCAAATGAACCGGAGAAACACGAATCGCACGCTGGTAGCGGCCGCGCTGAGCGTTGCGCTCACCGCGGTGGCTGCGGATGCGAACAAAGCGGCGGCCCCAGTCGCCGGTCATGTGCCGCTCGCCGTCACCGTCGCCGAGGTCGATGTGGTCGCGCCGGGCTTTCGCGCGACGAAGCTTCTCAAGAAAGACGTATACAACGATCAGGACAAGAAGATCGGCAAGGTCGAAGACTTCATCATCGCCCCCGACGGGAAGCTCTCGCTCGCGATCGTCGACGTCGGCGGCTTTCTCGGCCTAGGCAAGCACCCCGTCGCGGTGAACGTCGACAAGTTCACGGAGATCCATCCGAAGATGGTCCTGCCGGGGGCAACGAAGGAAGAGCTCAAGGCGATGCCGAAGTTCGAATACGCAAAAGAGGTTGCTCAGCGGTAACGGCGGCGAAAACCGACGCCGCCACTCTCGCGGTGCGGCGTCAGGCATGGCTGGGGCCCGCAGTGCTTGATCTCGGTTGCGGGCCCTCCCCTTCCTTCGCTTCCTTTGCCCGCGACGTCACCTCCGGCCGGTGCTCCAACTTGGAGGCGAGGCGCGCCTTAATCTTTGATGTCGAGGCGCCGCGGGTTCTTCTCTTCGCTGAGCGGCACGGTGATCTCGAGGACGCCGTCCTTCATGCGTGCTTCGGCTTTTTCCGCCTCGGCGCCTTCGGGGAGAGGAATCGCGCGATAGAAGCTGCCGTATCGACGTTCCGTGCGACGCCATCTGCGCTGCTCATCGCCTTCGGTGCGCTCCTCGCGCCGCTCGCCTTCGATCACGATCACCTGCTCCTGCAGGTCAACTCTTACGTTCTCTTTGGGCACGCCCGGCAGGTCGACGCGGATTTGCAGCTTGTCGTCCTGTTCGCGGACTTCCACCTCCGGCACCCACAGCCACTAGCCACTGGCCGAAGCGGCGCCGCGGCGGTCGGCCTCTTTGGCTGTGCCTTTGCGGCTCATGGGCGGATCACGATCCGGTTTTCTACGCGCGTTACACCCGGCGCGAGCCAGGCTGCGCGTTCCGCCTCCTCCCGTTCCGCCCAGGAACGCACCGTTCCCTTGAGTGTGACTTCGCCGCCGCTCGCTTCAATCGTAACGCGGCTGGCGTCCAGTTCGGCACTGCGCCGCAGCGCTTCTTCGATTCTGCGTTTGATCTCGCTCGGCGCCACACTGGGCTTCACCGTGACCGTGTTGATGACGCCTCTCACGCCTTTCACACGGCGTACGATCTCTTCAGCTCGCTGCTTCTGGTAATTCCACTCGACTTCGCCTTCGAGCGTCATCGTGCCGTTGACGACGACGACTTTTATCCGGTCGGCGGAATAGGGCAATTCCCGTTTGAGCGCGGCAACGGCGTCGCGCGCAAGCTCGGGGTCCGGCCTCTGGTCGATCGCGGGCAGCCGGACTTCGATGTCGTTGGCAACGCCGACCACGCCGGCGACGCGCTTCGCGTCGCGCTCGGCCTGCCACTTCTGGGCGTAACTTCGGACGAAACCGCCCAGCGTGACGACGCCGTCCTTTACGGCAACGGCGATGTCACTGGAGTCAATGTCGGCGTCCCATCGGAGTTCCTGCTCCACGTCTCTCTTGATATCGCTATCGAGCCTCATGTATTCGCTCCTGTTGCGTGCCTGCCTGTTCGGGCGCTTGCTGCCAAGCGTCTCGTGACGCGCTACAAAGCTTATTCGAAGCGTCCGGCGCGATTCTTCTGCATTACTGCGGCTAGATGGTGTGATCGTACGATTACGGAATAGCGTGCTCCTGAGGCAGCTTCGGCAACCCGCCCGAACGCGCGCGAAGCTGGTCGGCAGCCTCGACGCATTGCGCGCGGCGCCCGCGCTCCTTCGTCATCACGAGAAGGAAGCGAGTTAGAAGCCGCGCATTGCGCGTGCTCTGTTGGCGGTGCGGCTCGGTTCAGGTTCCCGCAAATGCGCCGCTCCCCGTCGGATTTCCGAGCACGAGACGTCGTAGCCATGTGTCCGGCCCGCAGCAGGTGCGCCGGGACGGGCGAGACGAAACGTGCGTGGCGTCACACCAGCATGCTTGCGGAAAACGGAAGTGAAGTGGCCCTGCGTCTGAAACCCAACCGCGGCGGCCACGTCGACGAGTGGCAGGTCGGTGTCGCCCAGCAACTGTTTCGCATGATCGACGCGCTGCAAAGTAATGTAACGGTGCGGCGGAATGCCGGTTGCCTCCTTGAACATGCGCGCGAAATGGTAGGCGCTCATATGCGCGGTGGCGGCGAGCTCGTTCACGTGAATCGCCGCCTCGATGTGTTCGCGGATGAATCGCAGCACGCGCTCAAGCTTGTGGCGTGGAAGACCGCCGAGAATGGGCGCGCGGTGGACGCAGTGATGCGTCGCCAGATGCACGGCTATGACGCCGGCCAGCGACTCGAGATACGGTGGCGCCGGTATACGCCCGGCGCGAAAATCCCGCAGCAGCGCGTTTCCCAGCTCTCGCATGAGGTTGTCCGCGGCCGAATACCGCCCGCACAACATCGCGGCACCGTTGCCTGAGACCGTTTGGGCGGTACTCTGAAGGAAGCTGCGATCGAGCGCGATCACGAGCCTCTCGCTGTGGTCTCGTATTCGCAGCCGTGTCGCCTCCTGCACGAGGCGGTGGTCGATCGCCGGACGATATATCGCGTGAAACACGAGCTCATCCGCCGCGATCACGAGGTCCAGCGCGTCTTGCATGCTTTCGCCCTCCAGGGCGGCCATGGCCGGTACGTCCAGTCACACGCAGGACGGCGCATCCGGCGCTCAAAACACCGTCCGTGATGCAGGGCGCGCCGGCGCCGGTGAAACCGACAGTTCGAAGCGGCAGGTCTTTATCCATGCTGAAAGTGTGCAACTTGTAGCTCCCGAAGAAGGAACGGTGTTCGACTGAATCGTCGATGACTTTGCGGATGCGAAGTCCCGATCGAACACACAGAATGGACAACGCCGTAGGGTTTGTGGCTGTCATTGCTTAGCTGCGGAACGCGTGTTTTACCGGGCCACATACGCACGTGCCGTGCCGCTCACAGCTATACGATCGTATACATCCGATCGACGCAGTCGATTCGGCGGAGAAGCTTCAGGTGAGCTTTTCAGCGGTGCGGTGTCGTCACGCCGAATGCATACCGGCAAGTTTTTGTCATGGATCGCAGCAATGCAGAAGATCGACCGCACATCGCAACTCTATGCTGCAACTGTTACACGCACGTGTAAGGAGTTCGTCATGCTTGCTGCACTTTGGGCCGAGGGCGGAGACTATGACGGCCCGTTTCGGGATATGGTGCATATCGATCGGGAAGTGAGTGTACTGGAAGCGAGCAGAGTCATGCGATGTCGTCGTGTGGACGTGCTACTCGTCACCGATCCCGGCGAGGGCGCGGTGGTGCCGCTTGGTGTCGTTACCGCGCGCGACATCGTATCGCGTGTGCTTGCAACAGGTCTGGACGCCGCAGTTGTAACTGTGGGCGACATCGCATGGTCAGACGAAGGCAACACGTTTGGCGGCGCGCTGGCACGCATTGCTGGGCAGACCTAGGTCGGCGCTACCGCCAGCTTGAGCCACTATACGTTGGTATAACTGTGGCCCGGCGGAGCATTGCGGCAAGATTCCAGAGGCACGCAGCTGCGGACGCATACCGGCGGCTGTGGTTCAGCTCGTGGACAACAGACCAGTGAAGTTCGAGCCGGAGCGCCGCGTGTTGACTGGGAGACGGAAAGAAGCTACTGGCCGCCGAACGATGCATGGTTCGAGGGCATGGTCTGTCCGACGGTTCACGGCATCGTCATCGAGGCGCGCGAAATCACGGAGCGCAAGCGCACGGAGCAGACATTGCGGGAGCAGGAACGCCTCACCCGCCACATAGCCGATCTCGCGCCTGCGGCGATCACGGTGCTCGATCTCGCTACGGGACGGCATAGCTTTATCAGCGAAGACGTGGTCCATCTCCATGGCTACACCCGGGTCGACATCGAGGGGATGACCGACGTTTCATTTGATCTGCTGCACCCGGAGGATCGGCGCCGCCTCAACGAGAATTTCGAAAAACTGAGAGAACTGGCGGACGGCGAGATCAACGTCATCGAATACCGAATACGCCACCGCAATGGTAACTGGCGCTGGCTTCTCAGCCGCACCGCGGCCTTCTCGCGAAACGAGCGAGACGAGGTGCGACAAGTGGTGAGCGCCACGTTCGACGTCACCGACCGGAAGCAATCGGAAGACGCTTTGCGCAGTTCCGAGGAGCGCCTGCGCCTGCTGATCGAAAGTGCCGAAGACTACGCGATCGTGACGCTCAATGGGGAGGGGCGCCTCCAGAGCTGGAGCCGCGGCGCCGAGCGCCTCTTCGGCTACGCCGAGGACGAAGTGATCGGCCAACCGGAGGAGATCCTGTTTAGGCGCGAGGATCGCGGGCGTGGCGTCTCCGACCAGCTCATGCAACGGGCACAACAAGAAGGGCGGGCAGCGGACGAGCGCTATTTTTTGCGAAAGAACGGCACGCGCTTTTTCGGGTCCGGTGTCATGTCGCCCCTCCACGACCACGGAACGCCCGGCTACGCACGGATCACCCGGGATATGACAGAGCGTCAGTGGGCCGAGGAAGCCCTGCACCGCGCGAATGCAGAATTGGAGATACGCGTCCTCCAGCGGACACGGCAACTCTCCGCGCTCAATACCGTGCTGTCGAAGGAGATCGGCGGACGCCATGACAGCGAACGCAGGCTTCGTCGCAGCGAGACTTTCCTCGCCGAAGGCCAGAGACTGAGTCACGTCGGCAGCGGAAGCTGGAACGTCGTCACGGGCGAACTATCGTGGTCGGACGAAGCCTATCGCATCTTCGGTTCCGACCCACGGACCGTTGCACCGTCCGCCGAATTATTCCTCCATATTGTCCATCCCGAGGACCGGCAGCGCGTAGCACACGTCTTCGAGCGCGTCGTCCGTGAGCGCAGCGATTACGAAGTGGAGTGCCGGATCGTCCATTCCAATGGTGTCGTCCGGCATGTCCGAAGCGTAGGACATCCGGTATATAACGGCGCGGGCGAGGTGATCGAAATGCTCGGCACCGTCATGGACATCACGCAGCGTGTGCAAGCCGATCAAAACCTCGTTCAGGCTCAAAGAGCGCTTGCGCACGCGAGTCGTGTAGCGACGATGGGTGAACTGATCGCGTCGATCGCTCATGAAGTGAATCAGCCGCTCACGGCCGTGATTACCAATGCCCAGGCGTGTATGCGCTGGCTGGCAATGGCTCGGCCCGATCTGCGGGAGGCCAACGAGGCCGCGCGCCGTATCGTGCAGGGCGCCGAGCGTGCGAGCTCCGTGATTTCGGGGCTTCGCGCGTTTCTCGGAAGAACCCAGACGCGCACGACGGCGGTCAACGTGAACGAGATCATCAGCGAGGCGCTTGATCTGCTCGACGGGCACGCACATGCTCACGGCGTGTCCTTCGAATTGAACGCTCGCGCCGATCTGCCGCGCGTAATGGCGGAGCGTATCGGGGTGCAGCAGGTCGTCATCAATCTGGTTATGAACGGCATCGAAGCGATGACGTCCACTACGGAGACATCGAAGGTCGTGACAGTCCACACCGCGCAGCATGGGGACCGCGCCATAGTTGTCGGCGTGCGCGATTCAGGCACGGGCGTCGATGAAGAACACAGCGACCGGATTTTCGACGCATTCTTTACCACCAAGGCCGAAGGGTTGGGTATGGGTCTGGCGATCAGCCGTTCCATCATCGAGGCACATGGCGGACGCATGTGGGTGGTGCCGAACAGCGACTGTGGTGTGACCTTTCATTTCACACTGCCCATCGGGCAGGACGTGCCCTAGTACGAAGCGCGAATTCCCGTAATTCCGGCGGCCCGGACATCCGCGTCGATGCGCCCGAGTGCGAGCATGAAAGGCCCGCTCGAGCCCGAAGCGTGGGCAGGCATGATTATGTGTCCGTGCGTGAGGAGATGCCATTGCATAACAGGCGATGTGCCCGGGGCCGCCACAGTGCCATCGCGCAGAAGGCCGGAAAAAGAGAGCAGGACTGAAGTAGAGCCGGCGGTCGGCGCGTACGTATAATTTTTGCGGGTACATCGCAGACACATTTTCAACAGGAGAACGCATGATGGCTAAAACCATGGCGCAGCCGCAGGCCGGCAAGTCGCTGACCATTATCAATCCAGCGCCGGCCTTCGCAGTCACGGCAGGATTGGCCGGTGAAATTCTCGCGACCGACATCGCAGTCGAATCGCTCAAAGCAAGCTTGAAAGAGCTCGTGAGCGAGTGTCAGGAAATCTTCAGGGACGCTGCTAATACGAACGGCAACCCAAGGCTCTGCTACGTCGACCTGTGTCTCGGCATCGCGGTGGACGGTTCCATCGGCGTGTTCGGCACACAGCCCGGCACCGAAGGCGGCATCAAGCTGAGGCTGGAGTTCGCACGCGCCTGATTCAGCCTGCCTTTCTGGTCCGTGCGCCCGGCACCGTCTGGGCCGGGGCTATGTGCTCGAGCAACTTCCGCACGTCCTCCGGGGAAACGGGCGGGAAATCCTGATACCACTCCTCGACCGATGTGCTCACGGCCGGCGTATGCACGCAGACCACGTCGTCGGCCGCCTTGCGAAGCTTCTCGCGCGCTTCCGGCGGAGTAACGGGAACAGCGACCACGATGCGCACTGAATGACGCGTTCGAAGAAGACGCACCGTATGCAGCAACGTCGTTCCGGTCACCGCGCCTTCGTCGACCACGATCACGGTTTTTTCCCTGAGATCGACCGATGGCCGCTGGCCGCGGTAGATCAGCTCCTTCAGGTTGATCTCGTAATGCTCGCGTCTCGCCATCGCTCCGATCTCGGCATGGGCGATGTCGTAGGCATGCGCGGCTTCGCGATTCACGATCTCCATGCCGTCGGATCCGACGGCGAGCAGCGGATGGTCGGGATTGTCTTCGACGCTGATGGCGCTCGCCAGCACTACATCGAGCGCGACGTTGAGCGCGTGCGCGAGCGCGTACGCTACCGGGACGCCGCCAGGCGGCAATGCGACGACCACTACATCGGGACGGTCTTCGTAAGCGTTCAACCTTTGTGCGAGCGCGCGTCCCGCCTCTTTGCGGTTCGTGAAATAGGGCCGATGCTTCATGTGAAATCTCTTTGCGCCGTCCCGGGGCACGGAGCGGCTGCGGGCAAAAGCAATCAAACGCGTCAGGCTACTTTGCGACGTTCCGAATGGCTGAACGGAACGTTCTGGAAGCGTCGCTCCGGGCCGGTGTACCTGGACTCGTTCGCCGCCTGCACATCCTCCGGTATCTCGATCTCGAAGCTGTAGACACGCACTGCGCTCAGGTCAAACGCAGGGGACGCAGCGAAACTCGCCGTGCGATCAGATACGGCGCGGGGGCGCACGGGCTCTGCCGCTACGACTTCCTGCACCGGCGCGTCAGCCGGCGTGATCCCTGAGCTCGGGCCCGCGCTCTCAGCGGTCGCACGCGACGGCTCGCTTTCCGTGAAGCGCCGGTTCCAGCCCTGCTTTGCCCATTGCTCTGCGCGCTGATCCAGCTCGACAGCGCCGTGCCGCTTCATGATTTCGAGCGCGCGCTGCGCGAGCTCGTCGTCTTTTGCGTTCACGATGATGAGCGTGGCGCCGCGTCGTACGCCTTCGGCGTAGAAGTGCGCGTCGGCTTCAGGAATACCCTTGCCTGTAATGCCACCGACAAGGCCTCCGGCGATCGCGCCGAACACTGCGCCGAGCAGTGGGAGGGCCGGCCCTGCTGCCATGACGGGGCCAATCCCCGGAATCGCCAGCGCGACCGCACCCAGCAGCATGCCGCCAAGCCCGCCGTAAACTATGCCTCTGCTGCCGCCGGCCAGCGCGGCAGCCGCTTCCTTTCCGATCTCGGGCGAGATGATTCCAATGTCCCCGCGGTCGAAACCACTTCCCAAAAGCTCCTCGAGGGTTCTTTCCGCTTCGCTCGAATTATCGATCAGGCCGACAACAGTTTTTGCCATTTCCACTCTCCTCAAATTGTGATCAGACTCACGCACGCCCGCCGCTCGCGTCTTCCGCACCTCGCACGAGCAGCACGGGCATCCGGGCCTCACGCGATACGCGCTCGGCATCGCTCCCGAGGATCAGCCGGGTAATGCCTCGCCTGCCGTGCGTGCCGATACAGATCAGGTCTGCGCGCCAGTCCTCAGCGTCCCTCACGATCACGGCGGACACGTGGCCGCCTTGGCTCTGGAGCTGCACCTCCTCGTACTCGACGCCGTGTGCCGCCACATAACGAGCGCAATCGTCGAGCACTCGTTGGCCGGCTTCTTGTAGGCCCGCGATGAGTGTCGCGAGGTCCGCGACAGCAGCTGCATCGGCCGCGGAGACCAGCGAAAGCTCGTCGACGACATTGAGCAGACGAATACGGGCGCCGAGCGGTTTGGCAAGGCCTACAGCGTGGCCAAGCCCGAGCTGCGATGGCGGGCTTCCGTCCACGGGAACGAGGATGCGCTTGTACATGATGTGCTCCGCTGAGCTGTCGTATCGCGCCGGCTTCAGCGCAGCGCCAAGTCGATGCGCATGGCATCGCGGAATGAAGTCGCACACTCGTCATTTTTTTGCCGACGGTGACTTTGCGGCCCGACGATCGTGCTGAGCAGAATTTCGCGAATGCACGCGCGCATGACGACCTCCCAAAAAAGCAACGTTCTTCCCACAGTGAGGGCGACGGCTGCAGCGCGCAATCCCAAATCTTGCGCGCTTTTTGTCGAAAACCGCTCCTGTGCCCGCAATGCGGTCAACGGGGCCAGCACCTGCACCCTTGGTGTAATCGTTTCGGGACGATGGATTGCAAGCCCCCAGTCGGTTGGCGCCGACAGGCCGGCTGAGCTGCGGCGCGATTGCGTTCATCACGATGGAGGGCGCGACGATGAGTCTCACTCGCCTGATTTCGCGGCAGACACTCGCGTCAAACCGCACGATCGCACTATCAATTCGCAAAAACGCAGAAGAAGTGAAGGAGCGCGGCGCCTAACCTTGATCGGGATACACGATGAGACAGGAGCTGATCGTGCGTGCGAGTGAGCTCGAGCGCGCGGCGGAGCAGGTCATGCCACTAGACAACATTCAGGCGCGAAGCAGCGAGGTCGCGAGCGCGCGCTATTCAGGCTTTTCGGACCAGTACATCAACGGCGCGTGGCGGCCCGGAGGCACGCGCCGCGCGCTGAGCGACACCGATCCATATACGAGCGAGACGCTGACAGAGATCGCGCTCGGCGACCGGCAGGACGTCGAGGACGCTTACCAGGCGGCTTCGAAAGCGCAGCTCGCGTGGGCGCAGGCGCTGCCCGGGCAGCGTGCGTCGGTGCTGCTCGAGTGCGCAGCCGTGATGGACCGAAGGCGCGACGAGGTGATCGATTGGCTCGTGCGCGAAGCCGGCAGCACCCGCATAAAGGCGGAAGCGGAATTGCAATGGGCCCGCTCGGTCACCATCGAAGCCGCGTCATTCGCACATCGCGCGGCCGGGGACATCCTGCCGATCGATATCGCCGGCAAGGAGAGCAGGGTATACCGGCAGGCGGCCGGCGTGATCTGTGCCATCACCCCGTGGAACTTCCCTTTCTACCTTTCGCAGCGTGTGCTCGCGCCGGCGATCGCGCTCGGCAACGCCGTCGTGCTCAAGCCCGCACAGGACACGCCCGTCGCCGGCGGGCTGCTGCTCGCGAAGATGTACGAAGAGGCCGCGCTTCCGGGCGGTGTGCTGAACGTGATCGTGGGTGAGAGCAGCGAGATCGGCGAACCGCTGGCGCAGCATCCGGCGGCCCGCGTGATTGCGTTCACTGGCTCCACGGACGTCGGTCGTCGCGTTGCGGCGCTGGCCGCCCAGAGTCCGATCATCAAGCGGGTCGCACTCGAGCTCGGGGGCAACTCGCCGCTCGTGGTGCTCGACGACGCGGATCTCGCACAGGCCGTGCGCGCGGCAATCTTCAGCCGCTATTTCCATCAGGGCCAGATCTGCATGAGCTCGAATCGCATCATCGTCGACACGAACGTCTACGACGAGTTCGTGGAACGCTTCGCAGAACACGCCGGCAACCTGAAAGTGGGTGATCCCAAACGGCCGGATACGGCGGTGGGACCGGTCATCAACGAGCGGCAGTTAAAGCGCATGATGGGCTACATGGAAGCGTCGCGCGCGATGGGCGCTCGCCAGGTGCTGGGTGGAATGCCCAATGGGCTGGTGCTACCGGCGCACGTCTTTTCCGGCGTCACGAACGACATGTCGATCGCCCGCCATGAGACGTTCGGCCCGATCGCTCCGATCATCAGCGTGAACGGCGAGGCTCACGCCTTGAAGGTCGCGAACGACACCGAATACGGCCTCTCCAGCGCCGTATTCACGCGGGATGAAGCACGCGGGCTGCGCTTCGCGAAGGCCCTTCAGGCGGGCATGTCGCACGTGAACGACTGTACCGTGAACGACAGCCCGAACAGCCCGTTCGGTGGCGAGAAGAACAGCGGCATCGGCCGTTACGGCGGGGAGTGGATTCTGCGCGAATTCACGACCGAGCACTGGATCACCGTCCAGCACAGACCGCGGCAATATCCTTTCTGATCAAGCGCGCAATTGCCGCACTGTCCCTCAGGTTCGCCGCGAGATAGCGATGCACGAAAGAAACCTTCCTGATATCGCAAAACGCACGATTGCAACAGCAGTGCGCATAGACAGAGAAGAAGCGCCCCGACATCGCCACGTAAGCTCGTGACATGGACAGGGCCTTCATCCCCCCGGAACAGCGGCCGGTGACCTCGCGCTCGACACGCATAGCCATCATTTGGGTGCTCGCGCTCCTGACACTCTGGCTGGGAGAGCGCTTCTACCGCAACTACCTGTGGCAAGCCGAGGCACCGCCGGTCGTCACCACGGCGGGCAAGCTGAGCGACTGGGAGAAGAGCAACATCCAGCTTTTCGTGGCCGCCGCTCCGTCCGTCGTGTCGATCACGACGGAGCAGTTGCGAGTGAACCCGTTGGGCACTGAAGTGGCGCAGGGTGCCGGATCGGGTTTCATCTGGGACGAGTCGGGGCACGTCGTCACCAACTTCCACGTGATCGAAGGCGCGAGCACGGTTTATGTGCAGCTCCACGCCGGCAACCCGATCCGCGCACGTGTGGTCGGGGGTGCCCGCCAGTACGATATCGCCGTCGTCAAGCTCTCGGAAGTTCCCCCGAGCCTGCGGCCGCTGCCCGTGGGCACGTCGAGCGCGTTGCACGTCGGGCAGGCAACGTATGCGATCGGCAATCCTTACGGCCTCGAGCGTACGCTCACGACGGGCATCGTCAGCGCGCTCGAGCGGCGGCTTCCCACCGCGCAGGGCCGCGAAGTGCGCGGCGTCATCCAGACCGACGCGGCGATCAATCCCGGGAACTCCGGCGGGCCGCTGCTCAACAGTACCGGTGAGCTGATCGGAGTCAACACCGCCATCCTGTCGGAGTCCGGTGCGTCGGCAGGCATCGGTTTCGCAATCCCGGTGGACCTCGTCAGGCGCGTGGTGCCGCAGGTAATCAAGAGCGGCCGTGCGGCGCATCCCGGGCTCGGCATCGTCGCCGCCGACGAGCGCGTAGCGGCACAGCTCGGCGCGCCCGGCGTCGTCGTGCGGGGCGTCGCGCGTGGTTCTCCCGCGGAAAAAGCGGAGCTGCGCCCATTCACGCCGGAGAGCCGCGAGCCCGGCGACATCATCGTCGCGGTCAACGGCAAACCCACGAAGACGCTTGCGGATCTTGCCGAAGCGCTCGATGAGGCGGGCGTCGGGAGCGAAGTCACGGCGAGGGTGAAGCGAGGCGATGCCGAGCGCGACGTAAAAATGCGTGTCGTCGATCTGAGAGACTGAATGGCGATATCCGATGACAAGCGGCCCCACACGACGCGGGGTCGCGCTCGGCGCGACCTATTGGCTGATACGCGATCGCGATATCCAGCAGAGCGGCATGACACGCGCTCTGCAGTAATTTCATCGAAAGGAGATTGATATGGACGAACTGCTCAAACATTCCTGGTGGATGCTCGCACTGCGAGGTTTTCTTGCACTGTTGTTCGGCATCCTTGCGATCATCTGGCCGGGCGCGACACTGCTCGTGCTGGTCGCATTTTTTGCGGCATGGATGCTCATCGGCGGCGGGGCGTCCGTCTATGCTGCCATCACGAACCGCCACGCCGACAAGGCTTGGTGGGTCGTGCTGCTGCTTGGGCTCGTCAGCCTTGCCGCCGGCGTGATCGCCGTGTTCAACCCGGGGATCACGATTCTCGTGCTCGTCGTAGTTATGGGTGTGAATGCGCTCATGACAGGCGTTCTTGAAATCGCGATGGCTGTACGGCTGCGCCAGCAGATACAGCGAGAGTGGATGCTCGCGCTGGCGGGCGCGGTCTCGGTGATCTTTGGCGTGCTCGTGCTCTTCTTTCCCCTGGCCGGCGCGTTCGCGATGGTGTGGCTCGTCAGCTTCTATGCGGTGTTCACGGGCGTGCTGCTGCTGACGCTCGCGTTTCGGGCGCGCAAATGGCAGACCCGCGGCGGGACGTTCACGGACGCGGGCCGGCACTATCCCGGACAACCGGCCGTGTGATGCTCGACCGCGCTTCTAAAGGAACTGCATATGGCTACGCAACAGCTCGACAAGAGTAAATGGCAGGCGTTTTTCGACGCCATGTCGAAAATCCTGCTGACAGGCAAACGGGTGGAAATCGAAGTCGCGGCGATTCCGCTGGGCGACCAGATCGCGGTGGAATGGCTGCCGCTCGTCGGGATCGTCTACGATCGGAAGGACGACGTACTACAGGTCATAATGGAGGGCCACGTCGATCATATGATCCAGCGCCCGAAGGAGATCCATGTCGACGAAGGCGCTGCAGGGCTCCAAACCGTGCTCGTGATAGACGGCGATGGCACCCGTCAGATCCTGAAGTTTCGCGATCCATTGGAGCTGCCTGCGCCCGCGGAAGCGGCACACCACTGACCCATGCAATAGATCTGGATGACGTCGCGCGCCCGCGTTGGCGCATGTCGACGCTGCGCTCACGTGAGGGATGGCTTCGGCAGGAACTCCACCGCGCCGGCTTTCATGGCCCTGACGCTCATCGGGATGTCGCCGTGGCCGGTGATGAAGATGATCTGAATGCGGAGTCTTTCAGCGTCGAAAGCGTCGGAGCACGGGGCAAGGGGACCTCCTCGATGAAGATCGGGAGCAGGCCTGCCCTGCGTCCGCAAAGTGACGAAGTAGCCGGCGGCGAAGGCGACGAATCGCCGCAAGTCTCATGCCGCCCACCGTTACCTGTACGCACCGCGCAAATCGCCTATACGTTGGTATAAGTGCGCTACAGCATGGCGCCCGCTACCATGGCAGCGGCGCGGGGCAGGCCAGGGCCGACGAGGAACCGACATGACTTCCGCAGGCGTGGCTCTGCGCGACCGGATCATCGTCGGTGACAGCGAGATGGCATCGCGGATGCGCGCCTACGACTGGGCAGGCTCCGCGCTCGGCCCGGTCGAGGAATGGCCCGAGAATCTGCGCGCAGCCGTGCGGCTCTGTCTCACTTCGGGCTTTCCGATCTGTCTGTGGTGGGGCCTCGATCTGGCGATGCTCTACAACGACGCGTTCCTGCCCTGGCTCGGCGAGACCAAGCACCCGCGCGCGCTGATGCAGCCCGGGCGCGAGGTCTGGCACGAAGTGTGGGACATCATCGGTCCCATGCTCGCCGGCGTGGTCGCCACCGGGCGCGCGACGTACTCCGCGGATACGCAGCTCTTCTACGACCGCAAGCTCGCCAAGGAAGAGGTCTACATCACGTGGAGCTACTCTCCGATACTCGCTGCCGACGGCCGCACCGTTGACGGGATTTTCTGCCCGTGCTCGGAAAACACCGAGAAAGTGATCGGCGCGAGAAGGCTCGAGACCCTGCGAAAGCTGGGGATCCGGCCGGCTGACGCACGCACGCCGGACGCGGCGTGCAAGGAATCCGTGGCGGCGCTCGCCTCGAATCCCCACGACGTTCCCTTCGCGGCGATTTACGTCGTCGACGCCGACGAAAAGGCGGCGACGCTCTGCGCGGCCACGCCGTCCGCGGACCACCTGCTTCCGCGCGCCATATCGATGTCCGAAGCCGATTCCGGATCGCTGTGGCCGTTCGTCACGGCTTTGCGCACGAAAGACACAGTTGACTTCACCAGACTCACTGAGAACGGCATACGCTTACGCAGCGGGCCGTGGCCCGAGAGCGTCGAACGCGCGCTCCTCGTGCCGATCAAGGGCGCTACGGAGCATCAGCTCGCCGGCCTGCTCGTCGCAGGCGTGAGCGCGCGGCGGCCGCTCGATACCGACTACCGCACGTTTTTCGGTCTGGTCGCCGGTCACATCGGCACCGCGATCACCGACGCACAGGCGTACCAAGCGGAGCGCAAGCGCGCGGACGCCCTTGCCGAACTCGACCGCGCGAAGAGCGTTTTCTTCAGCAACGTAAGCCACGAGTTCCGCACGCCGTTGACACTTATGCTCGGCCCGCTGACGGACATGCTCTCGCGCGCGGATGGCTCGGTCACGATCGAACGCAGCGAACTCGAGCTCGTCCATCGCAGCAGTCTGCGGCTGCTGAAGCTCGTGAATACGCTGCTCGATTTCTCCCGTATCGAGGCGGGCCGCATGCAGGCGACGTACGAGGCGTTGGATCTGTCGCAGCTAACGGCGGAGCTCGCGAGCGTATTTCGGGCGGCGACCGAGAAAGCTGGCCTCACCCTCATCGTAGATTGCCCACCGCTCGCCGAGCCCGTGTACGTGGACCGCAGCATGTGGGAGAAGATCGTCCTCAACCTCGTGTCGAACGCCTTCAAGTTCACGTTCGAAGGGGAAATCAAGGTGCGGCTCCGCGCCGTGGGGGAGAACGTCGAGCTCGAGATCGCGGACACAGGCACCGGGATCCCGGAGCATGAGCTGCCGCGTATTTTCGAGCGTTTCCGACGCATCGAGGGCGCGAGGGGACGCAGCTTCGAAGGCACCGGTATCGGCCTCGCTTTCGTGCAGGAGCTCGCGAAGCTTCACGGCGGCGCGGTGCGTGCGGAGAGCGTCTACGGCCGCGGCAGCCGCTTCACCGTTTCGATCCCGCTGGGCAAGGCGCACCTGCCGGCAGGTCAGCTCGGGCCGACGCAGCCGTCCGACGCCGCGGGTGCCGACGCATACATCGAGGAGGCGCTGCGGTGGCTGCCCGACGAGATGGACCGCACGGCATCGCGGACCACGGACGCGCCGCCCGTGACAGACACACGTGCGCGCATCCTCGTCGCGGACGACAACGCCGACCTGCGCCAGTACGTGCAACGGCTGCTCTCTCCGTTATACGAAGTACAGCTCGCCGCCGATGGTATGGCCGCGCTCGCGGCCGCGCGTGAGCATCCGCCCGACCTCGTTGTGGCGGATGTGATGATGCCGCAGCTGGACGGCTTCGGCCTGCTTACGAGCTTGCGATCGGACCCGCGCACGCGCCGTGTGCCGGTCATCATGCTGTCGGCGCGCGCGGGCGAGGAAGCGCGAGTCGGCGCTCTTACCGCCAGGGCGAGCGATTATGTGGTGAAACCGTTCAGCGCACGCGAGCTGCTGGCTCGCGTCAGTACGACGCTTGCCGCGGCTCGCTCGAGCCGCGCCGCGGTGGAACGCGAAAAATCAAGGCGCAGATCGGCCGAGAGCTCCGAAGCGCGCACGAAGGAAGAGTTGGCCGCCGAGCTCGCGGCGATGAACCGGCTGCACGAGCTCAGCACGCGGCTGCTCTCGGAAACGCAGCTTCAGCCGCTGCTCGAGGAAGTTCTCGACGCGTCGATCGCGCTGCTGAGCGCCGATTTCGGCAACATTCAGCTCCGCGACGCGGAGACCGGCGTGCTGAAGATCGTCGCGCAGCGCGGCTTCAGGCCGGAGTTCCTCGAATACTTCGACGTCGTGCACGAAGGCACGGCTTCCTGCGGCTTGGCTCTCCAACGCCGACAACGCGTCATCGTCGAGGACGTGCTGACCGAGCCCGCCTTCCAGCCGCACCTGAAAATCGTCGCTGCCGCCGGGTATCGCGCGGTACAGTCGACGCCTCTCTTCGGCAGCAGCGGGCACCTGATGGGCATGATTTCCACCCATTTTCGCGAGCCTCACCGGCCGTCGGACCACGAGCTGCGGTTCATGGATCTCTACGCGAGCCAGGCCGTCGAGCTGATCGAGCGCAAGCGGGCCGAAGCCGCGTTGCGCGCGAGCGAAGAGCGGTTCCGGCGGTACTTCGAGCTCGGTCTCATCGGCATGGCGCTCACGTCGACCGCCAAGGGCATCCTCGAGGTCAACGACGAGCTCTGCCGGATTCTCGGCTACGAGCGCGAAGAGCTCCTGCGAAAGACGTGGGCGGAGATGACGCACCCCGAAGACCTCGCGGCCGATGTCGCCCAGTTCCAGAGGGTACTCGACGGCGAGACCGACGGTTACTCGATCGACAAACGCTGGATACGAAAGGACGGCACGGTGATCCACTCGATCATGGCGGCCAGGTGCGGGCGCCGTCCGGACGGCTCGGTCGATTACGTCGTCGGGCTCGTGCAGGACATCACCGAACGCAAACTGGCGAGCGAGGCATTGAGCGAAATGCAAGCGCAGCTCGCGCGCGTGATGCGGGTCACGACGATGGGCGAGCTTGCGGCGTCTATCGCACACGAAGTGAACCAGCCCCTCGCGGCGATCATGGCACACGGCAACGCCGGCGCGCGCTGGCTTGCCGCAAGCCCCCCCGAGCTCGCGGAAGTAGCCACGGCGCTGGAGCGTATCGTCCGCGACGCCACCCGCGCAGGAGACGTCATCAATCGCATACGCGCATTCCTCAAACGCCAACCGCCGAAAAAGGCGTCCGTCCACGTGAGCGAGGTCATCGGCGACGTTCTGGCGATGCTACAAGGCCAGTTGCGATCTACGGGCGTGTTGGTGACTCACCAGCCGTCGGCATTGCAATTGTCGGTGCACGCCGACCGCGTGCAGCTCCAGCAGGTGATCCTGAACCTCGTCATGAACGCGATCGATGCGATGCGCACCGTGGTGGATCGCGCGCGCGTCGCGACGATCGAGGTTGCACGCGACGGTGCAGACATGCTGTGCATCGCGGTACGCGACTGCGGTATCGGGATCCGTCCGGCCGAGCGCGCGCGTATTTTCGACCCGTTCCACACCAGCAAGCCGGACGGAATGGGCATGGGCCTGGCAATCAGCCGCTCCATCGTCGAGTCCCACGGCGGGCGATTGTGGGTCACGGCGAACGAGGGTCCCGGCGTAACTTTCCAATTCGTGCTGCCGGTTTCGCGGCCGCCTTCGACGTGAGCTCAGCCTTGTGACACGACATCCACACAGCCCGTACGGCATTGCCGAACGAGCGCGTGCGGGCTCTGGACGTGACCTACCACTTCGAGGTCGGGCTGCTGCTTCACGAGCTGAAGCCAATGCTTGCGCCATGCAGCGTGTGCTCGGCCGCCATTACCTGGCGACGATCGGACATCCAATAGACCCCGATCGCGAGAAAGCTCTAGCAGCAGCGCGGTCAGCTCGCGCCACTGCGAGGCGATCGCCTCCAGCAGGCTCGGCCCCGCCTGCGGACCTTCGGGCGCGCCGGGCGGCTTGATCTCGACGATCAGCAGCGTGAGCGCGATGGCGAATACCGCATCGGTAAAGCCTTCGAACCGCTGTAAGCCGCGTTCCGCGCCATGGGTATCGGCCATGCTCGTGCCTCCCTCGCCCACCGCTGCACGGCGCGTGCCGGCCTTCGCAGCGGCACGCACATTGCGGTATTGCGGAGTCGATCGAGAAAGGAGAGTCGCATGGAAAGCCGCCCGAACCTCAAAGGTACCCGTATCGCTGCACTCGCGGCCGACGGTTTCGAGAAAGTGGAGCTCACGGTGCCGATGCGTGCGCTGCAGCTCGCAGGTGCGAAGGTGGACGTGATCTCGCTGCGTCACGGCCGCATACGCGGTGTCAATCTGCACGAGCCCGCGAGCAAGGTGCACGTTGACAAGACGATAGACGAGGCGACCGTCGCGGACTACGACGGTCTGCTGCTGCCGGGGGGCTTCATCAATCCCGACCTGCTGCGCCAATCGAAGGAGGCACGGGAATTCGTGCGCGCGTTCGATGCGGCGGGGAAACCGATCGTGACGCTATGTCATGGGCCGTGGGTGCTCGCGTCGGCAGGACTGCTGAATGGCCGGACCATGACGTCATGGCCGGGTATTCGTGACGATCTCGTGAACGCCGGTGCGATCTGGGTCGATGCGCCTGTCGTGCGCGACGGCAATCTCCTCACGAGCCGGGGTCCGCAGGACCTCGTGCCGTTCGTGCGTGCGATGAAGCAGCACTACGCCGGATTCGCGCAGGTCGAAGGCGCGGCAGGCCGTGCGCAGACCTCCGCGCCCCAGTACAGCGAGCCGCCTAAAGTTGTCATCAAGGCCATGAAGTGGCTGCCGCGTCCGTCGATCCGCACCGCGCTCGGGCTCGGCCTGCTCGCGTGGTTGGTGAGCTCGCGCGGCAAGGGACTACAAGTCATGTCGAAGCGACTGCAGCACCGCGCGCTGCCGAGGCGCGGGCGATTCGCGCTGCCGCGAATGCTGCGCGCGTAGAGATGTTGCCTCGTCCCTGAACGGCCCGGACGTAGCGCAGGAAGAGGCTCGCTTGGTGGCGGCGGTGCAGCAGCGCTTCGGCACGGACACCGGCGAGCTCCCGGTATTATGAGTCGCTACGGCGGATCCCTCCGATCGCGAAAGCGCTGCATGAACAAAGAAAACTGAGACTCGAGCCGAGGCTGAGGATGTTCGATCAGCGCCTGCCGCGTTGTCGCCGATGTACGCGCCGCGGTGCGGCCGCAAACGGATCCTCGATCACCCGTACGAACGCAGCCAGATCGTCAAAGTCCGGCGCGCGGTCCTCGGGCTGAGACAGCTCGTCCAGCACGGCGCGCCGCTGCCTCGGGTCACTCAACCTCTGCAGATCGTGCTCCATCTGCTTGAGCGTGTTGCGCGCTTCCGCGATTCGCGCGTTCAGCGCCTGGTCCACGCGTTCCGGAGTTACGTCGCGCACCGTCAACTGGAACTCGATGCGAAAGACAGCGGCACGCTCGCGAACCTCCGCTTCCAGCACCTGCGCCTGTTCGAGCAGCACGCGGTTATAGTGACCGAGCCGCGCTTCCGGTACATCCGCCAGCGCCCCTGCATCGATCTGCTCGGTTTCGATCTGCAACGTAAGCAGCTCCAGCAGATCATTGCGTTCGTACGCCTGGTTCGCCCGCTGGATCAAACCGGTCTTGCGTTCCTGCTCCGTCGGGTCTGTCTCGCGATCGGGGTGGAGCAAACTTGCGAGCTTTCGGTAGATTTCACGGACCGACTGGCTCGCCTCGCGTGCCTCTTGGGCTTTGCGTTCGGCAGCGCGGCCTCGACGTGACTCGCGGGCGGATGCTTTTCGCTCCCGCGCTTCGGCAGCCGCGGCCATTTTCTCCGCCGTATGATCCATCAGCTCGTCAACGTTTCGCGCCGCGTGGCCGCGCACCTTGTCGCGGCCGAACACCTGGCCGAACAGTGCCTCGGCGAGTTCCAACTCCTCGCGCGTGCGCTCGGCGTGCGACACCTCGCTGTAGCGATCATAGAGCGCCTCCAGCTCGCCATCGGGACCGTCCTCCAGCAGGTTGGCGACCAGCTGAAGCAGCAGCGCACGAGCCTTCGTTTGATGCCTGCGACTCACGTGATCCGCCTTCGCGCCGGCAAGCAGCACCTGCAGTTGGTGCACGATGCGTCGTTGGGCGTCGCAAATCTCGTTTTCGATTGGCGCCAGCTCGGTCGTGATCCGCACCTGAAATCGCGGGATGAATGCTTCCCACGCCGCCAGCATGTCGCGGCCACGGCGGATGCGCTCCGTCAGTTTGTTGAAAGCGCGCTGTGACTTACTGAGCTGTCCTGGAATGGCAGCGACGGACACCAGTGCCGAGACGCCGGTGCCAGGTCCATCATCGAACAGAGACGCCTGGGCCGGCGGCCTCGGCTTCGCAACATCCATTCGTGCGTACTCCAGCTTGATCGATAGCGTGCACTGTAGCGGCTGTCGAAGCGGGCGGCGACGCGCAACTCGCGCCACCGGCGACGCACGCCGCTTTGTGGTACCCTTTCCTTCCCGCTCCATCATGAAGGCCGCGATCCAGACGGCCGGCGTACAATCCCGGCGCTGCCGGGAATCTTCTGACGTGGATCACGACACCCTCGACCGGCTGCGCCAGAGTCACACCGCATGGCGCCTGCTCGCTGCCGACAACGCACCGCTCGTCTTGAGCTTCCTCGCGCTTGCGTTCATCGCGCCGAACCGACGTGCGATTCCCGCGCCGGAGCTGACCGCGCAGCTCAATGCCTATCTCGAGCAGCTTGCTGAGACGCACGGACCCGAGCGTTATCCGAAATCAGCGCGGCAGTATCTCGACGACTGGGCGACACCGGAGCGCGCCTATCTCCGCAAGTAGCTCGACGAGCTGTCCGACGGTACCGTGTACCTTTTCACCGGCTTCGAGAAGCAGGTAGGGAATGTTGCGCACGAGGTCGTCGCCGGCCCTGTCGCGCAGTGCGGCGAGCGCATGCACGCCGGCGAGCCAATGCCGGAGCGCGTCCTGGCGCGCGGGCGACATCAGGAATTCCCAGAACGCATCGAAGCTGTGGCCCTGGTCCGAGCGCCGGATGTGATCGGACTCGCCGAAGATTTCTTCCAGCAGCGCGCCTTTTGGCCGCGAGCTCACCGCGATGCGCTCGCGCGTCTGCGCGTCGAGCATGCGGAAGTTTTCTTCAACCTGACGGAAATCGCCCAGGAGGCGCCGGGCGATGTCTTCGATCTGGAAGTAGCGCTCCTTGACCTGCGTCTCGTCGAGGGGGCCCGCCTGACCGCTCTTCACGCGTTCGATCTCGCGCTCGATCTCGGAGCGGCGCCGCTCGAGCTCGGCCACGCGCGCGGCCGGATCTTCCTGTCCGCTGGTCGCGAGATCGCGCAGCAACTGGAACAGCGTGAGCAGCCGCGATTCGGTGCCGACGAACTGCTGCGGTTTCAGACCGTCCACCCAGGAGCGCGTCGGGTATGAGTACGTGAAAGTAGCGCTAACTTTTACATAGGCATGCCACGGCTTGTTCGTCGTGACCAGTTATGCTGTCTGCACTGTGATCTACAGGCGGAGATGGAGGTCAATGGAGGCGTCTTTCGAAGTAGCTATCACACGCGCACAGGGCGTTCATACTCTCGAGAAATCAGGATAGGCGGGGGTCACACTCGAATTCGTGACCTAACCTCTTGGCGTGGCGATATTATCAAGCGAGGTGTATGGACCAGTTACCCCAACAGTTACCCCACGCCGTCTGCCAATATGCCGCCAGGTGCGTCCGTTTTTGATCGCCCAAAATAGCCCGAGCGTCCACGTCGTAATCGCGCGCAATTTCCGGCGGCGACCGTTTACCTTAGACAATAGCACGGACTTTTTCTTCGTCCAGTTTGGCACGTCCATTGCGGCTGCATAGCGCGCCTACACTGCGGGATCAACGGAAAAGCGCGATAATGGAGCCGTTATGAACGATCAATCTCAACCCCCGCGCAAATCCGCAGAGCTGCCGGACGACGTAAAGGCCGAGCTGCTGCGCCGCGTGCAAAACCTGCCGAACGAGGAATTGATCGACGCTGACCAGGTCTTCGATCAGATCCGCCGCAATCTAAGGGAGCGGTCGACACCGTCACCTCGGTGACGGTCGTCCAGTTCACCAGAACTGCGCTCAACGAGCTGCAAGGCGCCGCCGAGTGGTACGAGCAGCGCAACAGGGCGCTGTCGGAACGTTTTCTGGCTGCGGCCACCGAGACGGCGGACCGGATCGCCGCGAACCCGTTAGCCCATCAGATCGTGCTGGACGGGCAAGTTCGCCGCGCGAATTTTCCGCGCCGCTGGCCGTGGGCGCTCTACTACGTTATTCAGCCGGACAAGTCGATTGTGATCGGCGCGCTTCATGCGCGCATGCATCTGCGCCAGCTGCATGGACGGTCGCCCTGGTAAGTCCGCGCGCTACGCTATACTGGTTTTTAATACAGGCACGGTATGGGCGACGGCAGATTGTCCACGGCAAACTGCCGTCCGAGCCATTCGCTCAGCTTCGGCGAGTAGTAGATGCGATCGATGACGCCGGCGCTCGATCCGGGCGGGTACGGTGCGAACCACTCGCACCGGTTTCGTGGGACAGGACTGCGCACAGAGTGACGGCGCCGTGATGAGCGTTGCCACGAGCAGTGCCTTACGCGCTGTGCGATGCATGAAGTTGCTGTGTTCACGTCGTACCGAGCGTCTTAAAGAACGCCTTGTGTTTTGCGACCTCGTCCGCGAGGTGTCTTGCAAATTCATCGGGCGTGCTCGCAATGGACCTGATCCCCTGGGCAGAGAGCATGCGTCGCATCTCCGGCGATTTCATGATTTCCACCACGTCGTCGCGTATTTTCGTAACCCTCGGCCGAGGCGTTCGAGCCGGGGCGAGGATTCCGTTCCACGCGCTCTCGTTGAACATAGGCAGGTTCGCGGCTTCGGCGAGCGTCGGCACGTCGGGCACGGCCTCACTTCGGGTATTCGTCGTCACGGCGAGTGCCTTGAGCTTGCCAGCTTTCACCAACTCCATCGCGGCGGATAACGTGCCGAACACCAGCTGAATCTCTCCGCTCATTACCGCGATTTGCGACTGACCGCCGCCTTTGTAGTTGACGTTCGTCATCTTGATCCGCGCCTGTTGCATGAACAGGGCCATGAAGTATGCGGGATCGGTCGCCGGACCATCGGTGCCGTAATGAAGCTGGCCGGGCTTCGCTTTCGCCAGGGAAATCAGATCCTTTACGGAATTCACGCCGAGAGAGGGATTGACCAGAAGCACCATCGGCTTGTCATCTACGAGCGATACGGGCGCGAAGCTTTTCAGCGGATCGTAATTCAACGTGTAGCCGATCGGCGGCATCGTATGGCTGTTGGTGACCATGATCAACGTATAGCCGTCGGGCTGCGCATTGGCAACATAGCTCGCGGCGATGCTGCCGTCAGCACCGACGCGATTGTCGACAACGACAGGCTGGCGCCATCTTTCCGAAAGCGCCTTTCCGACGATCCGCGTGATGAGGTCGCTGCCTCCACCTGGCGAATAGCCGACGACGAGATGCACGGGCTTCTCCGGATAAGCGGCCGCAGGTGCGGTAATGGGACCGAGCAGGCCGGCCGAGGTACCACCAACAGGAGGAAGAGTCGTCGTGCCGTACTGATCACCTGTATTGTCCGTGCCATGCATCAGCCGGGCAGGCGAAGCCCGGCGACGCGCGCCTGCTCTTCTATTTCCGGTATGCCCAAGCTTAGCAGTCCGCTGGCGAATGCTTGGTACCTCTTCCTCGGGTGGCATGCGATAAGGCTCGCGCAACCCGCCTTCCCCACCGGGCAGCTTCAAGAGGCGCATGCCCATCTTGATCGCTCTCGCGACCGAGGGATACCACTGTCCCACGTAATCATTGAAACGGACGAGTTGCGCATAAACGCGGCCCAATTCGTCGAAATCCCTGCGCTCGTACGCATCGAGATAGGCGCTCTGCGTTTTCGGTATGAGGTTCGCCTCGGTACCAAAAATGCCGCGCGCACCCATGGTCAGCTTGTTGAGTGAGCCCCCGAGGTGCACGTATATCGGCATGTCGCGCTTCAGGCGATCCTTGAGCTGGACAAAAAAACCATCGCTGCCGTGACTCAAGTTAATCGCAACGACCTGAGGATGTTCATTACAGACGTCGGCAATCAGTGCCGGCTTTGGCATATACCCCATGATGGGCTGATTCACGGCCAACGATATGGGATGCTTCAGGTCGGAGAGCACCTCTTTGAAATAGAGACGCAGCTCGTAATCCGTCGGTTTCATGCCGTGACGCATCGACAACCCGTAGATGCTTGCGAGGTCCACGCCGCACTCGATCGCCTGGCGGATGTACCTGGCGGGTAGCACGTGCCGTGTATTGCTCCGGCGGATTCGCGTAGATCGGAATCTTCCCCTTACATTCAGCAACACCGATCTCGTAAATGCGTTGAAGCTCGTGCCACGTCAAAGCATGACTCTCACCGCCGCCGCCACTGCCGAGGTAAACGCCGATATTACGGACGATCGCTGCCGCTCCGTTGACGGCGCTTACGTCCTCCTGGTCCAGTCGGGCGCGCGTGGATCGTTCCATCGAGTCGCTGATGTGCGTGTGCCGCCGCACGAATCAGCGGCTCCGCGCATCGAGAATGGGCGGGCGATAGGGCGGTCACCGTACGTTCCAAGGCGGGGTAGGGAAACGGGGTTTTACGGATGCTACGTCATCCGGCCAGATCACCGCCGGCTTGCCGTCCTGCCATTGAATGGTGACTGCCTTTTGTCCGGTCTGAAAGCCGCGCTCATCGACAGCAAAGTCGCCCAAGACCGTCTTCATTTTCAGATTGAGCAAAACTTCTCGCAGCTTTTCGGAATCAGTCGTGCCTGCGCGTTCGATTGCCTCCGTAAGAATCTGACAACCCGCATAGGAGTTTGCCGACTGAACTGCAGGGGGCCGGCCAAACTCCTTCTCGTAGGCAGCCACGAACTCCGTGTTTCCCGGATTTGGGAGAGCCGGGTCCCAAAACGTGACGCTGTAAACGTATTCTGCGTCTTTTGCCAAGCGCTGATAGAACTCCGGCAGCAAGCCGTACGGCAGGCTGCTCAGTATCTTGACGTTGAGATCGACCTCCTTCAGCTGTCTTGTGATCGTTACCAGATCATCGAGCCGGACAGATGCTGCGATCAGCACGTCGGGCTGCGCTCCCTTGAACTTGCTCAGAATGCCGGAAAAGTCCGTAGTGCCGCTCGGATAGCTTTCGACGGCAACGGCTGGAAAGCGTTTGCTCTTCGCGAGCTCCGTGGCGCCCTTCGCTACGGCTTTCGGCAGAAGAGCATCCTCATTGATGATCGCAACGCGTTCGAGTCCATTACGCGCTGCGAGGTCGAGGGCGCCTGCTGCAGCCGAGTCGATCGGTGCCAGCACCATGATCAGGTATCTGCGCCCTTTCTCCCAAATCGAAGTGGTGGCTGCATTGGCCGCAACCATCACTTTGCGGTGCTTGTCGGGAATGTCGGCAACTGCTTCCGTGATCGCAGTGCCATAGGGACCGAGGATCGCATCGACCTTATCCTCGCCGATGAGTTTCTCGTAGAGGCGCACAGCCGTCTTTTCATCCGATTCATCGTCATAGATGACAAACTGGATCGGACGCCCCAATACACCGCCGCGAGCATTCACATGTTTCTCGCAAAGCAGGTATCCCTCTCGGCCATAGCCGCCCTGTAGAGAATAGGCTTTGCCCGTCATCGACATCGTGGCACCGACGCGAAGCGGCTTCGCTGGCTGGCTCGATGTGGGCTGCTGCGCAGTGGCGACACTGGCAAGTGCCATGAGGACGAGAACGCGGCCTGTGACTTGCCTGAACATAGGCTGCCTCCATCGGGGAAGACCCACGGCCTATCACGATAGCAAACGCTATTCGCCTTGAGAAGCGAGTGTTTGTCTTCCGTTCGGACCAATGCTCGACCCAACTTCGCCTGGCGACACCGGCCTGCGGCGTTCGATTACTCCAAGGTCGCCGGGAGCGCTTTACGGTCCGAAGGCAGCGGCGACTACATGCTGCTATCGTGCTATGTCTAAGACTTGCGGCAATAGTCGTCGAGCACTGCTACATGTTCATTGCTCCGCGGTTCACGCCGCCTTACTTTCCCATAATCGTGTCTTCACGGGAGAGTTTAGATGGCTACTAAATAGTCTTTTCGACTTCTCAGATAATCGGAAATTTCCCGACTGGCGCGGCAAACGGTATCGAATCGTAAGGCTCGCGCCTTGCCCACTCGGCGGCTCACTTATCAGTTCATCCGTGGCACCCGTCTCACGACGCATAGCTTCGCAACACTGCGGCATCCGATGATCATTACCCGGGTAGCCACTGACGCGTCGATGGAGGTTTCCGGCGTTCACATCGACTGCGACAAAGCAGAGGTCCTTCGCAGATGTCAGAAGCTCCGTCAGAGCCCGTCGAAAGTGTTCAGCCATCGCGCACACAAGGACACTATTACCCTCTATTTCAGAGGCAGAGGCCATCGGGATCGGAAAACTTCAGAGTGTGACTGGAGGCGGGGGTCGGAATCGAACCGGCGTCCACGGCTTTGCAGGCCGCTGCATAACCACTCTGCCACCCCGCCGTATGAGGCCCAACTGAAACGGCCTGGCACTATCCAGCCAAGCCGTTTATTTGATTCTGGAGCCGGGAAACGACTCGAACTCGCGACCTCGAATTGCGCAAAGGTCAGCCCCGCTCTGCGCCACAAATTGCGACGGCCGGATTATACATGCTGCTGCACGCCGGTGCGAAGCGTCCGAGCTGCTGGATCACGACCTGCCACTTCTCGACGGAGCCTACTCTGCTCGCGAGCTTCCCTCCTGGTCCACCAGCATGCGTGAAAAACGCTGCGCGTCGCCGACCCGTGGGAGATTGTTGAAAAGCACGTAAGGAGTTCCGGCGGGTTGCACATCGCGCAACATTCGCTGGAGGCCTTGGAGCTCGCTTTCATCGTAGGAGTGACGGGCCCCACGGATGCCGTGCAGCCGCCAGTACACAGCGCTTTCCGGTTCGGGTGGTGTCACAAATGGATCCACCACGTGTACGAGGTCGAGCTCATCGCAAAGCGCAAGGGCGAGCGTACGTTGCGCGACCCAGGCGGCTCCGCGCGGCTCCCAGAGGAGCCTCGCGTTCGGGCGTTCTATGCGATTGAAGAAGCGACGCATGCGCAACACATTCTCGCGGTCCGGTGTGAAGCTCGCCGGACATTGGAAGAGCATTGCCGTGGCAGAGAGAACGCTTGCACAGCGGACAGATTCCGCCCAGCCCTCCGCCACTGCAGGCGAATCGCGAAAGAAGCCCGGCTCGCCCTTGAAGTCCAGCGCGCGCTTCAGGCGCCGATAAGTGGGACTGCGCGGAGGATGCGTAACGAGCTGCCACACTTTCATCGTGTACTCGACTCCCGCGCCCGTGGAGGCGAGCCACTTCCGCATGATTGCCTCTCGCGGCGGGTCGTAGAACGTCTGCTGCACCTCGACGACGGGAAAATGTCGGGCATACCGATGCATGCTCATCGTGAAGCCGCAAAGACCTACCAGGACCCTCATGCATTCCATCCATTCCCGTCGAACGCCACACGTGGCGAATAGAGTATCAGGACGGGCATCGCAAAGCGGCACACACCAGGCCGCGTGGGCGCAATTGACGCCCGTCAGCGGATTCGCCGATATTGCGTGAGAATAGTCGTCACGCAGCGAGCAGCAGGCGATAGGGTGTGACACACAGGGACGCGTAACGATGGCCACGGCTGAGACGTCCGGCAAATCTCCAGAAAACGAGCCTCTACGGTTGAGGTTCGCTACATTCGAGCTCGACGAGGTGGACGCGCGACTCACGCGCGACGGTAAGCCCATACCGCTCGCGCCCAGGCCCTTCGCAGTGCTCTGCGCACTCGCCCGCACGCCAAGAACACTCGTCACCAAGGACGCTTTACTCGACGCCGTCTGGGGTCACCGCTTCGTCAGCGATTCGGTGCTCAAGACGACCGTGAGTGCACTCCGCGGGGCTTTGGGCGATGACGCGAAAGAGCCGCAATATATCGAAACCGTGTCGCGGCGCGGATACCGCTTCATCGGCGCGGTGAGTGAGGCCGCAGCGCTGGTGGGCTCGACGACGCCGATGCCGACCCGCGCAGTCGAGGCGTCACCGCCTGCTGCATCGATCACCGGCCGCTCCGAGCCGATTGAGCGGCTGCGAGCGGCGTGGCAGCTCGCGCGTACGGGCAAGCGCCGGATCGTATGGATCGCGGGAGAGCCCGGCGTTGGCAAGACGACGCTCATCGAGCACTTCATGCAGGAAGCCGGCGAGGCCAGTTGCGCACACGGCCAGTGCGTCGGACAGGCGGGCGAGCCCTATCTGCCTGCGCTCGAGGCGCTCTCGGCTTTATGCCGCCGCGATGCGTCAGTTCCAGAACTGATTCGTGCGGTGGCGCCAACGTGGCTACTGCAGTTTCCGTGGCTCAGCAGTGCGAGCGAGCGCGAGGCGCTGCGGCGTGACGTGGTGGGCTCGGGCCAGGCGCGTATGTTGCGCGAGTTCGGCGAACTGCTGGAGCGCTATACGGAGGAGCGGCCACTCCTCCTCGTGACGGAGGATCTGCAGTGGAGCGACGCCGCGACGCTGCAGCTGATGGATCACACAGCGCGCCGCCGGCAGCCGGCGCGATTGCTCTGGCTCGCGAGTTTCCGGCTTACCGAGGTCATCGCCGCGGACCATCCGCTCAAGTCGCTGCGACACGAACTGCGGCTGCACGGGTTATCCGATGAGATCGTACTCGACGCTTTTTCGGAGACCGACGTCGCCGACTATGTCGCCGCGAGACTGCCCGCACTCGCCGCCGAGGAAACATTCGTTCGGGCGCTTTACGCCCGCACCGAGGGATTGCCCTTGTTCGTTGCGGACAGCGTGAGCGAGCTCATGACGTACGGCGATGTCACGCAGGACAGCAGCGCGTGCATGCAGTCGCGGTTGGAAGCCATGCCGATACCGGAGAATCTGGCCGGCATCATCGAACGTTACATCGAGCGGCTCACGGCGGAGGAGCGTGCGCTCCTCGAGGCCGCGAGCGTCTGCGGCCTGGAGTTTCGCCTGAATACGTTGGCGCAGGTGCTCGAGAGCGAGCTCTCGATCGTGGCCCGCACGTGTGCCGAGCTCGTCCGCCGGCAGCGCTGGCTGACGGATGTGCCGCTTCAAGGTGCCGGCTCTACCAGCGATACGCGATATGCATTCCGACATGCGCTCTATCGCGAGATACTCCAGAACCGCATCGATAACGTCGCTCGCACCGGGCTCCACCGCAGGATCGCTGCAGCGCTGGAACGCGAACGCGTGGAAGGCGCGGATGTTACAGCGGCCGAGCTGGCGCTGCATTTCGAGTCGGCCGACGAGCTCATGCCTGCGCTGCGCTATTACGCGGAAGCGGCCGAGTCCGCTCTGCTGCATTTCAGTCCTGCGGAGACGGTGAGCATCACAGAACATGCGTTGGCGCTACTGCCTATGGCGGAATCGAGCGCTGCGCGCACGACGCTCGAGATCACGCTCGCGACACTTCAGGGCGCGGCGGCGATGCAGTTGCTCGCGATCAGCGCGACCGAAGTGAAGTGCGCGTTCGAGCGCGCACTGTCGCTGCTCGAGCACGTGCCGCAGCATCCCTTGCGTGGTCTGTTTCTCTCGGCGCTCGGTTTGACACTGTACATGCGAGGCGAGCTCGACGAAGCGCACGCGCTCGCGCAGCGCTGCGAGAGCCTCGCGGCAGCGGGCGACGACCGCACCGCCCTGCTTTGCGCGTCTCTCGTACATGGACTGGTCGAGCACTTGCGCGGCCACCCACAGATCGCGCGCAAATGGCTCGAGCGGGGCCTCGCAGCACACGAAGGTCTAGACGAGACAACCAGCCCGCCCGTCTTCGCTGCCGATCCTGACGTGATCCTCCTCGGCTATCTCGCGATCGCCCTGCTCCACCTCGGTCTCGTCGATCAGGGACGGGCACGTATTCGCGAGGCGTACGCGCGCGCGGATGCTTTGGGCGAACCGGCGCCGCGGATGGCGGTGCTGTGGTTCGATGCGCTATTCGAGGTGCGCCTGGGAAATCCCGAACACGTCGCCAAAGTCGCCGGGCAGCTGGGCGCCCTGGCCGACGAGTATGCACTCCCGCAGGGTCGCAGCGCACATCTCTGGTTCCGCGGCTGGGCGGAAGGGCAGCTCGGAAACTCGCGCGAGGGGCATCGCCTGATACGTGAAGGCTACGATGAAGCGCACCGGCTCGGCATTCGCGCACTCGGCAGCGAGACGCTCGGCTATGCCGTCGAAGCGCTTGCGCTGGCCGGCGAATGGGTCGCCGCCCGGCAGGAGCTCGAAAGCGCGATGCAGTGCGCCGACGCGATCGGCGAACGGCAGTACCTGCCCCAGTTGCTTCTGCTCGACGCGCGCATTGCGGACGCGCTGGGAGAACCCGCCCGGGCGCGTGACGCGGTGCGTCGAGCCATTGCCGAAGCGCGCGCGCAGGAAGCGCCATGGCCGGAGATGATCGCGCTGACAGCGCTCAGTGAGCGCGGCGACGCAGCCGCGCGCGATCGCGAGTCGCTTCGGCGCGTGCTCGCGAAAATAGACGGGGGCGCCGACGCAGGGCCTGTGGCGCGAGCCCGCGCAGCGCTTACGCCATCCTGATCGATCAGCATCAGTTTACGCCGGCGTGCGCTCGACTGAGCCGGACGACGTAATGACCTGAAGCTTCGAACCGATTCGCGAACGAGACCAGCATGCCTTCGTGAACTTCCCTCACTGAACCGCAAGTTGTGTCCGCTTACCCGTGCTGACCTTCTCAGTGCGAATCGAGAGCCGAGTGTCCCCGAGCGCCTTGCGAACCCGTTGCAGCATTGCCGCCTGCTGTGGCGTCGGCGCTCGTTCGAGCACCCGCTTGTCGCTCACCACGCGCTCGATCAGGGCAAGCAGGCGCGCGCGGTCGTCGGCATTCAGCAGTTGCGGCAGCGTTTCGATCGCGCGCTCCGGTTCGTAGCGAGCGATGATTTCCTGCTCTCCGCGTACACGACGCCATTGATCGATCGGCAGCGGCGGCGTGAGGTCGGCATAGTCCCTGATCAGCTCTTGCACCGTGGTCAGAAGCGAGAGCGGGATCGGCTCATCAGTGCCGGCGAGGAGGAAACCGACTCGTGCAAACGCTTCCGGATAACCCCCTTCCGTCATCCGCTCGAGTGCCTGCCGCACGACCGGACGTTGGCGCGGGTCCGCAAAGCGATCGTCGGCAGCCTGCTGCGCGACCGGCTGCTCCGCAAGATAGCCGAGATGGATATTTCCGTACGTGGTGAAGAACGCCGTTTCGGCGAGCGCATCGCGAGTCGCGCGGTAATAGTCGAGACCCGCGCTGATCAACTCCGCGTTGAGCTCCTCCAGCTTGCGCGAAGGAGAGTCGGCCGAAGCCGTGAGACGCTGCGCCTTGACGGCCTCCGCGGCCGGCCCCAGCCATGCGAGCCAGGGATTCGCCATGTCGGAGAGCGCCCAGTTTCGTACTCTGAGCGGGTGGAAATCGCGGAGGAGCTTCGCGGTCGATTCGTTCGAAGTCGCCTTGACGAAGGGACGCAGAAAAAGCTCGTAGGCACGCTGGTTGAATTCGGAGATCGTCTGGACCGCTTCGAACGGGCGCTCGTCCTGGCGCTGCAGCGGGTTCAGCTTCGCGATCAGGTCCTCGAGCCGATATTCGCGGAAACGGACGTCGTACGAAGGCTTGCCCGTCGCGTCCGCCTGCTCGGTGATTTCCATGCCGTAGATGCCCGGCTGCAGGAGCTCGATCGCGTCCATCACTTCGACGAGCTTGCGTGTTTCTTTCTGGTGGACCTTCCCGGACACGAAGATGCCGAGGTGCCCTGCGTCTTCATGCACGAGGCCGACGATGACGTGGCCGCCGGCCTTGATTTCCTCCGTCGTCCGATAGACGTCGGCGATCCAGTTGAATGCCTGCTGGGGTGGCGTGATGTTGTCGCCGAGGGAAGCGAACAGGATGATCGGCGACTTGATGTCCCGCAGATCGAATGCTTTGCCGTTCGCCTGCTTCACGTCGCCCGACCAGAGCTTGTTGCCGACGAAGAGATTGCGCGTGATCCACTCGATCTCCTCGCGGTTCATGAGGTAGTAGCTCGCCCACCAGCGCTCGAATGCGACGAACCGCGCGGGTTCTGTATCCGCATTCGCGAACACCTTGTAATACTTGTCCCAGTGCGTGTTGGCGGGATTGAGGTACTCGAAGTTGTCCACCAGGTACGCGCCATCGAAGCGGCCGTTGCCGAGGTCCGCGGCGAGCGACGACAGCCACGTGCCGCCGAGGAGCCCCCCGGCATAGCGCATCGGATTCGGCGCCTGCTCTTCGTGCCATGCGCCGCCCCAGTACGACATGGGCGATCCGATGAGCATCACGGGCCCCATATCTTCGGGGTCGGCAGCCGCGAGCATGGCCGCGGCCCATCCGCCCTGACAGTTGCCGAGGATGACGGGCTTGGCACTTTCGGGATGCCGCTCGCGCACGATGCGCACGAACTCTTTCTCCGCTTCGCACACGTCGAGCAGCGTTTGTCCCGGTTCAGGGTACTGAAAGAACATGATGAAGTAGACCGGATGCCCGGCGGCGAGCGCGACGCCGACTTCGGACTCGTCCTTGAAGCCTGCGATACCGGGACCGTGGCCGGCACGCGGATCGATGATGACGTAGGGTCGCTTCTTCGCGTCCACTTCCACGCCGGCGGGCGGCACGATCGAGACGAGCGCGTAGTTCACCGGCTTCGCGAACTTGCGCGCGTCGGCAATCGTCTCGTACTGATACTTCATCACCGGCTTGGCTGGCTGGTTCGCGCGCGCGACGTAGTCGTTGCCGCGCTGGCGCAGCGCGTCCCAGAAGAGAATCGAGCGTTGCACGAAATCGATCGCGTAGCGGCCTGCGTCGCTCCAGGCGTCGAGCGCACCGTTGCCCTTTGCGTTCCGGTGAGCGGCGAAGCGATCGTACGCGGCCCGCACGCGCTTCGAGTAATCGGCAGCGGCGGTGTCCAGGCGTTTTTTCAGCAGGGCCGTGACTTTGGCGCCGAGCTCCTGGGATTGAACGAGTTTCGTTGAAGCGTCCATACGAGAACCTTTCGTGTTGATGTGCGTAGGTTGTGATTAGTGCGCTGGCGCAGGAACGGGGGCCGGCGAGCGTGGCGTCACGTCTTCAGCAGCCGGCGCATTCGCGCGTTTGACTCTGAACCACGCCGCGTAGAGCGCCGGCACGAAGAAAATCGTGAGCACGGTCGCGACGGTGAGGCCGCCCATGATCGCGATCGCCATCGGACCCCAGAACACGCTTCGGGCCAGCGGAATCATCGCGAGCACCGTGGCGGCTGCGGTCAGCATCACGGGCCGCGTCCGATGGACCGCCGCTTCGAGCACCGCATTCCAAGGATCGAGGCCCAGCTCCATTTCTTCGCGCACCTGGTCGACGAGGATCACGGAGTTGCGCATGATCATGCCGCTCAACGCAGTGACCCCGAGGATCGCCACGAACCCGAGCGGCGCCTGGAAAATGAGCAACGCGGCGACGACCCCGATCAGTCCGAGCGGCGCGGTGAGCAGCACCATGAACATCTTCGAGAAGCTCTGCAGCTGAAGCATGAGGATCGTCAGGATCGTAACCAGCATCACCGGGGCGACCGCCATCAGCGCGTGGTTGGCCTTGTCGCTTTCCTCGACCGCGCCGCCGACGTCGATGCGATAGCCCGAGGGCAGCTTCGCTTCGATGTCCTTCAAGTGTGGCCGGATCTCCTGCGTCACCGACACGCCCTGCTCACCGTCCTGGACATCGGCGCGCACGGTGATGGCCATGTCGCGATTGCGCCGCCACAGCACCGGTTCTTCGAGCTCGAAACGCACGCGGGCGACCTGCGACAGCGGCACGACCGTTCCGTCTCGCGTGTAGAGATTGACGTCTCTCAGCGTCTGCACGTTGAGGCGCTCGGACGGCACCGCACGCGCCACGATATCGATCAGGTCTTCGCGTTCGCGCAACTGCGACATCGTTGCACCGTTCATCACCGTCTGCGTGACCAGCGACACGTCCGCCGGTGCGAGGCCGAGCGTGCGCGCCTTGTCCTGATCGATATCGACTCGCAGGGTGCGAACCGGATCGTTCCAGTCGAGCTGGACGTCGCGTGCCTTCGGGCTCGACGCGACGACCGCTTCGACCTCACGCGCGATCTCGCGCACCTTCTGGGTGTCGGGGCCGACCACGCGGAACTGGATCGGGAAGCCGACCGGCGGACCGAGCTCGAGGCGCGTCACGCGAACCCAGACGTCCGGAAATTGCTCGTTTACGCTGGTCATCAGGCGTGTGCGCACCCGTTCACGCGCGTCCAGGCCCTTGGTCATCACGACGAACACGGCGTAGCCGGGGTTCGGCAGCTCCGGATCCAGCGCGAGATAGAAGCGCGGCTGCCCCCCGCCGGTGTAGGCCGTGTAGAAGCGCACGTCCTTGTCCTGCGCGAGGATCGATTCCATCTTCTTGACCTGTTCGGTCGTTGCCGCGAAGGAAGCGCCTTCCTTCAGTCGCAGCTCGACCACGAGCTCCGGCCGATCGCTGTTCGGGAAGAACTGCTGGGGCACCAGCCTGCTGCCGACGATCGAGATCGCAAACGCGCCAGCGGTCGCCGCGATAACCCACCAGCGGCGCTCGATGGCGAAGTCGATCCAGCCACGCAGCCTGGCATAGAACGGCGTGCGGTACGGGTCGCTGCCGTGGTCGTGCTTCGTGATGTTCGGCAGCATCTTGACCGCCAGGTACGGCGTGATCACGCCCGAGACGAACCACGAGAACACCACGGCGGTGCCGACGATCCAGAAAATGCCGCCCGCGTATTCGCCCGTCGTCGATTTCGAAAAGCCAACCGGCATGAACGCGGCCGTCGTAATGAGTGCGCCTGTGAGCCGCGGCATGGCGGTCGAGGCGTACGAGAAGCCGGCCGCCTTCACGCGGTCCCAGCCCTCCTCCATCTTCACGACCATCATCTCGACGGCGATGATGCCGTCGTCCACCAGCAGGCCGAGCGCGATGATCAGCGATCCGAGCGACACGCGCTCCAGATTCCAGCCCATCGTGAGCATCACCAGCGCGACCACGCCGAGCACGATCGGCACCGAGAGCCCGACCACGATGCCCGTGCGCCAGCCGAGACTGAGCAGACACACCGCGAGCACGATTGCCAGCGCTTCCATCAGCGAGCGTTCGAATTCCCAGACGGACTCGCTGACGACGGTCGGCTGATCGGCCACGCGTTCGAGCTCGACGCCGTATGGAAGCTCGGACTGCACCTTGGCAACGGCGGTCTCCAGCGACTTGCCGAGATCGACGATGTTGCCGTCGTCCGTCATCACGATGCCGAGCATCAGCACCTGCTGGCCGTTGTGGCGCACGGTGTAGGTCGGCGGATCCTCGTATCCGCGCGTAATCGTCGTGATGTCGCCGAGCTTGATCACGCGTCCGCCGGCGGCGATCGGCACGTTGCGAATGTCGTCGAGGTTCGTGAACTGGCCGCTTACGCGGACCATCACGCGGTCGGCCTTCGTGTCGATCTGGCCGCTTGCGAGCAGGCTGTTCTGATTGCGCAGGCTCTCCGCGATCATGAGCGGCGTAATGCCGAGCGCGGCGAGCCGCTGGTGCGAGAACTCGACGTAGACCTTCTTCGCCTGTTTGCCGTAGATGTCGACCTTCTTCACCATTGGCACCTTGAGCAGGCGCCGCTTGATGTCCTCGGCGATGTCCGAAAGCTCCCACTGGCTGATGCCGTCACCCTTCACCGCATACAGCAATCCGGTCACGTCACCGAACTCGTCGTTGAAGATCGGGCCGACGACGCCGTCGGGCAGGTCGAGCTTGATGTCGCTGAACTTCTTGCGCGCCTGGTACCACGCCTCGCGCTGGTCCGCATGCGACGTGCCGCCCTTCACCGTGATCATCATGCCGGCGTAGCCCTGGCGCGCGTATGTCTTGACCTTCTCGAAATGGTCGAGCTGCTCGAACTTCTTCTCCATGCGGTTGAGCACCTCGTCCTGCATCTGCTGCGCGGTGGCGCCCGGCCATATGACCATGGCAGTCATAGAAGGCACGGAGAAGTTCGGGTCTTCGAGCTGACCGAGCTTCGTGAAGCCCAGCACGCCGCCGATGCCGATCGTCAGGATGAGGAAGAGTACGACGGCGCGGTGGTTCAGCGCCCAGTCGGTGAGGTTGAACGATTTCATCGCGCCGCCTGCTTCTGTTCAGTGTCGCGCGCTGCAGAGGGCAGCGCGACCTTCAGTCCCGGGGCCATCTTCTGCACGCCCGCGGTCACAACCAGTTCACCCGCCTTGGGGCCGGACACCAGTGCCTGCTCGTTGCGATACTCGTGAACCACGACGGAGAGCAGGCTGACCGTTCCGACCGGCTCGTTCGCCTCGCGACGCACGACCCACACCGCGGGTTGGCCCTTGTTCTGGGTGATCGCGGAGGCAGGGACGGATGCGGCGGATGCCTGGGAGACCGGGCGGTCCACCACGAGCGTGGCACTCGCGCCGAGCGGAAGCGGGCGCGGCGTCGCGGGTTTGAGCCGCGCGCGGAACGTTCGCGTTTGAGCCGCCGCCTGCGGTGACAATTCGCGCAGCACGACATCGAACGACTGGTCGGGCGCGCTCGTGAGCGTCGCCCTGTAGTGTGAGGCCTTGAATATCGAGAGCTGATCCTCCGGCACGTTGACGACGATCTCGGGCTCGACCTCCTTCGCGACGGAGACGATCGGCTGTCCCTCAGCCACGACCTGGCCCGCCTCGAACTTGACACTGGTAACCACGCCGTCCTGCGACGCGCGCAGCGTGGCGTACTCGACGCGATTGCGCGCGAGCTCCAGCTTCCGTGCATCGGCTTCCGCGGTCGCTCGCGTGCTTTCCGCAGCGCTTTGCGCTTTCTCCTCGTCGGCAGGGCTGACCGAGCCGTCGGCCTTCAAGGCATTCAGGCGCTGCCGATCGGACTGCGCCTGCCGCGCCTGCGCCCGCGAGGCAACCAGCTGTTGCTGAGCCGCCTCGACGGCGAGCTTGTAATCGGTGTCGTCGAGTGTCGCGAGGACCTCGCCCTGGCGCACCTTCTGGCCTACGTCCACCTTGCGCGTGACGATCTTGCCGCCGACACGGAATGCCTGATCGACCTCATAGCGGGCCTGCACGGAACCGAAGTACCGATTCGTTTCCGGCGCCCTGTCGTAGCGGACCTCGGCGGTCCGCACAGCTCGAAGCGCCTCGACGGGCGGCTTCTCCCGACTGCACGCTGAAAGTAGCGCGGCGCTGGTTACGAGCAGCAGAGCCGCGGCATGGGAGGTTTTCACGTTGGGGTTCCTCATTGCGTTCGAGTAAGTCTCAGGATTTGGGCGAACCGGTGTCGCTGTTGGCGGCGGGCTGGCCGGCAGGCTCGAACACCTGCCAACCTCCGCCGAGCGCCTTGTAAAGCTGCACGCTGTCGAGCAGGAGTTGCGTATTGCTGTCGTTTGCGTTGACGCGCACCGTGAGGCGCGTGCGTTGCGCATCGAGCAGCGGGAGCAGATCGATCTGCCCGCGCTCGTACAGAGATTGCGCGCGGCCCAGGGCCGATTCCGCGGACGTCGAAGCGGCCTGCAGCATTTCGTTGCGCTGCCGTTCATCCCGGACCGTCACGAGCGTGTTCTCGACGTCTTCGAGCGCGCGCACGATCCCGTCCTCATAACGAAGCACCGCTTCCCGCTGACCGCTTTCGGCGATGTCGTTGATCGCCCGTGTGCGGCCCGCGTTGAAGATCGGCATCGCCAGCATCCCGAATACATTCGTGAAGTGCGCGGCGCCCAGGCCGATACCGTTCAGCTCCACAGTCTCGCGACCGAACAGGGCACTCAGAAAGAGCCGCGGAAACCACTCCGCCTGCGCCTGTTTCCGGCGCGCGTTGGCCGCCTGCAACTGCGCGTCCAGAGCGAGGAGGTCCGGCCTGCGTTGCAGGAGCGCGGCGGGTTGTCCCGGCTGAGGGGATGGAACCACCAGGTCTCGATTGGACGGAACGATCGCCGCGGCGTTGAATGCCTGATCGCCAATGAGTACCGCGATGCGATGACGGGCCACGGCGGCGACGGTTTCGAGCGGCGGTATCGCGGCGTGCGCTCTCGACGCATCCGTTTGCGCACGCTCGACGTCGAAAGGTGTCGCGAGGCCCGCGCGTTGACGTGCCGTAACGAGGCGCAGCGTTTCGTCCTGCGCAGCGGCGATCGCACGCACGGTCTCGAGCTGGCGCAGCGTACCGACCAGAATGAAGTAGTTGCTGGCGACGTCGCTCAGTACCATGAGCCGCACGGCGCGCGTTCCGTGTTCCGCTGCGAGCGTGTCGGCTGCGGCAGCCGCGGCGCCGGCGCGCAGCCCCCCAGCGACGTCGACTTCCCAGGAGACGCCCACGCCAGCGCCAGCGCCTTTGATGTCCGGAATACTGACTTTCGCGGACGAACTGTGACCTGTATTCCGATCCAGGCCAGTGGCCTGGAGGTCGATGCTCGGCAGCAGCCGCGAGCGGCTGATGGTCTCCCCCGCGCGCGCGGCACGCACCCGCTCGGACGCGATTTTGACGTCTCGATTCTCGTACGCCGCGCGGCGAATGAGATCCGAGAGCACCGGATCGCCGTAACTTTCCCACCAGGCGATCTCCGGTTCAGTCGTCGTGGGCGAGGCCATCGCATATCGAGGCGGCACATCGACGGATGATTTCAGGACCGGCGTGGAGCAGCCGCTTAGGCCCAGTGCCACGCTTGCAGTCAACGTGACGACCGCGGCGCGGACCGAGAGTGAACTGATCGGGATATTCATGAGCTTCAGTGTAGGGAGATGCCCGTAGCGAGTCGTCACGGAACCGTCCGCATACGGTCGGCATTCGGTGATGAGCGCGCACGCGCGAAAGATCTCGTTACGCATTGCTTCATACCCGTGGCGAATCTGCTGACAGATCCGGGAAAGCTTCCTTCAGGCGAGCGATCACGTACTGCTCGATCTCCGCCGTCTGCGACTGGCCGACCGCGTCAGCCGATTTCTGACGTATCGCGAAGTGGAGCATGATCATGTCGCGCAGCTTCTTGAAAGCCAGCGCGTTCGCGGATCCGCAGACGGACGCGTCCTGGTGCAGCACGCGTTCGATCACGCCGGGATCGAGGATTCTCACGCGGCACAGCGTTGCCAGCCTCGCGATTTCAAGATCGATTTCGTCGAGGTTCTGCAGCCACCACGCCGCGGGCAGATCGTTCGTTTTCGGGTTCATGCGTTCCTCATGTCTGAGATGCCGGTCACTTGTGCATACGGTCGACGTTCGCCTGGAGGTCGCCTGCGAGGGAGTCGAGCAGCTCCTTGGCCGACGCAAATTCGTGCTGCTCGCCGGTAACCACGTTCTCGATGCGGCCGGCGAGCGCGCCCGGCGCCGCATCGCTGCGCAGCTTCAGGACGTACGAGCGCCGGGTCGGATATTTCGTGTCTGAACTGAGAACCATGAGAGCCTCTGTTGTCAGTGGAGCGCGCGCTGGGCGTGGGATGCCGCGATCCATTCTTCGTTTGTCGGTTGGATCGCGACGCGCACGCGACTCGTCGGGCACGAGATCGTGGCGGGAGCCGCACGATTTGCTTCGGTGTCGATCTCGACCCCGAGCCAGGCAACCGAGTCGAGAACATCGATGGCTTCGTCCATCGCAGCTCCTAGAGCGCGACACGCGTGGCATGCGCGGTGGCCGCTATCGTGATGAGCGGCCGGTTTGCAGCGCACCTCGCCACGACGAGCGCGACACCGCATGAGGCGATGCGCGCCTCGCGGGTATCGGCGCGGCTCGTGAGCACGATGGGAACGCGCGCGCCGACGACGATCCCGGCGCTCGCCGCCCCGCCGAGGTATTCGAGCTGCTTCGCGAGCATGTTGCCCGCTTCCAGGTCCGGAACGACGAGGATGTCGGCCGCCCCGGCCACGGGCGATTTGATGCCCTTGATGCGCGCAGCGGCAGCGGACACGCGCGTTGTCGAATGCGAGCGGCCCATCGATTACGGCGCCGGTAATCTGGCCCCGGTCCGCCATCTTGCAGAGCGCCGCCGCATCGAGCGTCGCGGGCATGTTCGGATTGACGGTCTCGACGGCTGCCAGGATCGCGACGCGGGGCTCTGCCACTCCGAAGGCATGCGCGAGGTCGACAGCGTTACGCACGATGTCGGCCTTCTCCTGCAAGGTCGGTGCGATGTTGATCGCCGCATCGGTGATGATGAATGGACGGGGATACGCGGGCGTCTGCATGATGAAGCAGTGACTCATGCGGCGCTCGCCGCGCAGGGCGCTTTTCACGACCGCGCCCATCAGGTCATCGGTATGAAGGCTCCCCTTCATGAGGGCTTCCACCTCGCCTTTGAGCGCGAGCTCCACCGCACGTGCGGCAGCAGTGCGGCTGTCCGGTACGTCCTCGATTGCCACGTCTGTGAGGTCGATTCCGGCTTTTTGCGCGACTGCCTCGATGCGGTCGCGAGGACCGAACAGCACTGGCCGGATGAGTCCGGCGGCCTCGGCATCCATGGCAGCAGAGAGGCTCACTTCGTCGCACGGATAAACGACGCCGATCTTCAGACGTCCGAGCGGCTTCACGTACTGCAGCAGCCGCACGAGCTCGTCGCCATGCGACAACGCGATCCGCACCTGCGGCAGCGTGCCACGCGGACGCTCGATACGCTCGGTCGGCGCAAGAACGGTCGCCGTGCCCGAGATTACCTGCTTGCCGTCCTGATTTACGCACGAGCAGTCGAGAACCACGTGGTGCTTCGCTTCGTCCTTCGACGACGCGGTCACGGTAACCGTGAGCGCATCGCCGACGCGTACCGGCCCGTGGAATTCCAGGGTCTGCCCGAGATAGACCGTCCCGGGACCGGGCAGGCGCGTGCCGAGCACCGCCGAGATGAGCGCCCCGCCCCACATGCCATGCGCGATCACGCCCTGAAAGCGCGTCGACGCGGCGAACTCGGCATCGATGTGCTGCGGGTTGATGTCGCCCGACATTGCGGCAAAGAGCTGGATATCCGCGGCAGTGAGCGTGCGCTGAATCGCCGCGTGGTCGCCTACGGCAATTTCGTCGAAGGTGCGATTACGGAGGAACTCGAGGTCATTCGATGTAAAGGTGCTGTTCATGTCCTGCCTCACGCAATGATGTGGAAACCGCCTTCGACGTAGAACGTGTCGCCGGTAAGGGCGCGCGCGGCGTCGAGTGGCAATTCGCCCCCGAAGCCCGCTGCGCGGCGGCACCGAGTCTTCTGAATGGGCCCGCAGCCATTCCTGCCGTTGAACGATGCTTACTCACGGCCCGAATCGTAAAGACCGGGTGGCCCCGAGTCCTTAGCGAACGGTCATCAAACGGTCAGCATTCGGTCGCCGCACTGTGACCGAACGGCGACCGTTCCCTGACGACTTGTCATGCGGCGCACATTACGCTCGGCATGCCAACTTCAGAAAAGGGTCACTCGATGGACATCAGGACAGTCGGTGTGCTGGGCGCCGGAACGATGGGGCGCGGCTTCGTCGTGCATCGCTAGGGCAACGGAGATCGACGTGGATGCGAGCGTTCTCAGCGCAATGAGCGCAGTGGTCGGCTCGATCGTGGGGCTTTCCGCGAGCGTGGCGACGACCTGGGTAGCACAGCGCACCATCGCCCGGCGGCAGACACTGGATGCGCAGATCAAGAAACGCGAAGCGCTCTATGGCGAGTTCATCAGCGAATGTTCGAGGCTTGCAATCGATGCGCTCGATCATTCTCTCGAGAGCCCGGAGAAGATCCTCAAGATTTACGAGCTCGAAAACCGGATCAGGCTGTGCGCCTCCGCGCCAGTCGTAGCGGCGACGGCGCGCGCAATCCAATGGATCGGCGAGCAATACATGAAGGAAAACCTCGCGCCCGGCGAGTTGAGGCAGTTGGTACTCACGGCGTTTCACGAGCCGGAAAACCGCAAAGATCCGCTCAAGCCGTTCAGTGAGGCGTGCAGGCGGGAGCTCGGGATCCTGGCGGGGGCTGCATGAGCGCCGCACAGCCGCGGCGGGACGTCCAGCCGCTCTTCAGGACAGAGCAAGGTGAGCTCGTCGTCGCGATGCCCGAGCGCGGCATGGCGCTTTCCATGCTGTCGCAGCCGCTTGAAGCGCGGTCGCACGGACGCCCGGGCGCCGCCCAGGGGCAGACATCGTGAGCACACGTGCTCGCGGCGCGATCGCTTGTCCGGCCAGCCGGCAAAGCCTCGGCGCGCACGGCAATGTCATCGTGCGCGTCACGTGCGCGGCAGTCGTTGCCGTGCTCGCGGTGTGGGTTCTGAACAGCTTCCTGCTGCCGGTGCTCGTTGCAGGCGTAACCGCGATCGCGAGCTGGCCCCTCTACGAGCGTTTCGCGCAGCGTATGCCGGGGCGCCTCTCGCAGAGCGTGACGCCGTTGATCTTCACCGTGCTCATGACAACGTTCGTCCTGGCGCCGCTGACGTTCGCGTTCACTGCGCTGGCCAGCGAAGCCCACACGCTGCTCCTTGCGATTGCAGCCGCCGACAAGCAGGGCATCGCGGCTCCGCAATGGCTCGAGAAGCTGCCGCTTGCAGGATCGTGGCTGGTCGAGCGCTGGCAGGCGGAGCTCAGCCGTCCTGGAGCGCTCCTCGGATGGGCGCAGCGTACCAACACGGCCGCCCTCCTCGGCTGGGCGCAGTCTATCGGGCACTTCATGGCCCGCCATGTGTTCATCATCGGATTCGCGATCCTGGTGCTGTTCTTCCTGTATCAGCAAGGTGAATCGATTGCCGCAGACTTCAGGCGCCTGCTTGCCCGGCGCATCGGTGAGCAGGCCGAGCATCTGCTCGACGTCGCCCTGCGAGCACTGCGGGCCTCGGTGAACAGCATGCTCGTCGTAGGGCTGTTCGATGGCATCCTGATCGGCATCGTGTATGCGGTGGCGGGTGCGCCGCACGCTGTCCTCTGGGCGGCGATCACCGGTTCGCTCGCTGTCGCGCCCCTGGTGGGGTACCTGGTGCTGGCAATGCTGACGCTGAAGCTTGCGATGACGGGCGCCGCTGCGCCCGCGCTACTGTCATTCTCGGCGGGCTGTCTCGTTCTCTTCTGCGGCGACAAGATCGTACGGCCGCGGATCGCACGCGAGGGGACCGGCCTCGCCTTCGTCTGGGTGCTCATGGGCTGCCTCGGCGGCTTCGAGGTACTGGGCCTCGTTGGCCTCGTAATTGGTCCGGTGGTGCTTACGCTTGCGCGCGAGCTGTGGGCTCAGTCGCTGCGCGACGTTGTTTCAGGGACTACCGGGAGCGGGAGATAACCATGCTTTCGAAAAACATGCGGTGCGAGCTCTGCTGCTTCGCTGCGACGTGTTTCGGTCTTGTCGCTTTCATGCTCACTATAGTTGCTCTGGAATTCTCGCTCGATGGGGCAACGTCCCAGGTGCGCCTCCTGATCGCTGGAGCGGGCATCGCTTCACTGTTGATGATCCTTCTTACGGCCGTCGCCGTGCGGATCGACCGCGATGATCCTGCTTTGAGTGAAGGTTGCGAAGCAGACCTGACGGGGAAAGGGTTTTCCAAGACAGGCATTCCCGGTCTTGCCGCAGCGCACGCACCCACCGATGTGCGTGGATCCAGCTGGCGCGGGGTTCGCACCACGCGGTATGGACGGCGTCGACACGCTTTCGCCGCGCTCGGAAGTCGGCGCGGCGCCTCATGGGCAAGACATTCGCCACAGCGGTTTGACGTCTGATCGACCGGCCGTCGGTCCGGCTCGCGCTCGTGGAAAAGCACGAGGGCCTCGCCGTACCGGCGCAGCTTCCGGTTTCCGAAACGGGGCCGTTACTGAAATTCTGGAGCGGGAAAGGAGTCTCGAACTCCCGACCTCAACCTTGGCAAGGCCAGTCCTACACTGCGCTACAATCAGCAACAACCTGATTGTACATGGCGTTGCAAGGCCGTTGCGAGTCGCACAAAACCCGAAGATTGGCAGAACAGCAGGCGTAAACGAGGCGGCGCCCTCGATCGACTGGCGGTCCCGTTTCAATCCCGTCCGGATTAACGGGATCCTCTGGACGGTTATGCGCGCCCTGTGCGCGTGTCCGCGACGAGCGCGTGTACCGGCTGCGTCCAACTCACCTTGTTCATCCTGAGCACGGCAAGCCGGGGCGTGCGCGACACGTACGGCCGCGCGATCTGTCCGACGTGCTTCACTGTGTGGCGCTTCAAGACCGACAACAGCGTGGAAATTATCCAGATCTGAAGACCGAGGGGCCGATGATCGAATACAAAGGCTATCGAGTCATTGTTGGCGCCGTAACCTTCGACGGCACACTGGAGTGGAGCTTCAGCGTTAGGAAGGGCGAGGAGTTGGTGCGCCCTCACGGGGAGTTCGACAGATTTCAATCCTCGGAAGTCGCTGCCGCCGCCGCTCGCAAGTGGATCGACGAGCACCGCGCATGAATGCAGACGGCCATGCGATCTGTCCGGAGTGCAGCACGCTCTGGCGATTCAATCGCGATAACACCGTCGAGATCGTCAGTAGAGCGCGAACATGAGTATACGTAGCAGTTCCCCGCGCCCTTTCCGGTGCGGCAATCCAAGGTGTGGCCGCTTAATCGATGCTGACACCTGCAAGGTCGACGACGCACCTGCTACTCCGCCGGCAGAAACGCATCGTGTGATAGGCCGAGAACGTCCCGGGAATCGCGTTCGGTGTCCTGTGTGCGGACACGTTACAGACTATCTGCGTGCGGCGATGCGAAATGAATGAGGCGGTCTGCCCGACGTTGCTTCACGCTCTGGCGGTTGCAATAACAGCGTGGAAGTCATCCAGCTCTGAAACCCGAGGGGGGCCACTTGCACACATTCGAATACAGAGGCCGCGTCGTCACGCTAACAGGCGTAGGGCCCCTCGGAGCGCCTTTTGAATGGGGCTATAGCATCAAAACGGTAACTGGCGATACCGTGCACTCGAGGCACGACCAAAAGTTTGCGACCGCCGAATCCGCAGCGGCTGCCGCGCGCAAATGGATTGACGAGAACCGCGCACGAGATTAGCCGCGATCCGTCCGATGCGTGCTTCACCCGTTGGCGTCACAATCAAACGAACAGAGCCGAGATCATCAGCTAAGCGTGTCTGACGACCATCTGCTCGCGCGCATCCCCGGCGGCTACATCGCAAAGGCTTTGCAAACGCTGCCGCCCGCGCAGGGTGCGGCCAGCGGCGCAGTCATGGACTGCTTCGTGAACGTGCCGGAGATCGGCCGTGTGCAGATCACCACTCGGCGCCTCGAGCACACGCGCGGCCGGTCAACGCATTACTTCTGGGCGGCGGAGAGCGCGGAAATCGCAGAATGACGCGAGGCTCCGTCCCGTGCGCCCGACCCCAGCCTCCTTCTCGTAGCTCCTAATGGCTCAGTCCAAGAACAGGCGGCGCGCGCTGGTGCCAGGGTTTACTAAGGCTGTCCGAGCGCGGTGGCGACTAGCACAAGCTATCGGCTCGTTCGCCATGAACTTCGCCATACTTGAAAAACAGGTCAATCACTCAATTGGCGTACTTCTTCGAATTCCAACAACATCTATGGTGGAGTTACTGACTGCGGCTATCAGAAACGTAAGCACGCGATTGGATATCCTTCAGTCGTTGGTCAATGGATGCAAGATGAGCAAGCGCCCGCGGTCCGATCTTTTATCTAGCATCACAGAGATAAGGGAACTCAACAGCGATCGAAATGGGCTCCTGCACGGGAACTGGAGTGGCTACTCGCCTCTGACTAAGGAGTGGCCCAAAATCTGGCCGAAGACAAATCGAAAAGTTCACTCGAGCCATCAAGTTGATTTCGGTGAAATCTGTTCAGAGCTGCGATAGAAGATGTGTTCGCGAGTTCGTCAGGCTTAGCAAGCGCATCAAGCGCTATGACGAGTATCGTGAGAAGCTAGAAGCATCGCACGAAAAACGCGCGTAGCGAATTCCTTTGGATCATCCCTCTCGCGATCGAATCCCCACAGCACGTCGACGCCCGCTTCGACCATTTCCGGCGTGACCTCAGGGCCGTCTTTCTCGTCCTTCACGTCGCCTTTCGTTTGCATTTGATCCACCTCGCCGATCAAGCAGCGAATTTGCCGCTTGGTTTGGTGACTTCCTCTACGGTCCTTTGAGGGCGCGGCCGGCACAATCGCTCCGCTCAATAGAGATACATCCCTCCTCCTCTGGAGGGGTCGGTAGGTAATCGACCTTAGCCCCGGCGCCGGCCCCCCTGGATCGGTCCATCGGCGTCGCGGCTTTTCTTTTCGCCACTTCACCGCCCACACGATCGCGTGCACTACGCGCTTGTTGTAAATCGCGTGCGTTTCACACTGGCGCACTCAGCGGTTAACCCCCCGCTTATCGCCGCGCGAGCGCTGGCATCGTCGCGCCTCGCGATACGGTCCGCCCTCGCATTCCTCCTCTTTTAGCGGGACTATTGTCCCACTTTCTTTTTTCCGGTGAATACGCCCGCCTATTATATTGATACCGTTGGCATAGTCGCCAGGCCCTACTGGGTTCCATTTTAGTAGGGTGCCGAGGCTCGTCACTGGCTGGTGCGAGTCTCGGCGCTTTTTCGATGCCCGCTGGAACGAAAACGACTCTTCAGAATCGCTTCTCAGAGAGCCTTATGCAACGACTTCGTCAGTTTGTTTTGCATGCCTGGTATCAATGGAAGGGTAGGAAAAGAAAACTTGGTTACAGAAATTACGAGCCGTTGCAGATAACGGCTGTGTTCGCCGTTGTCGCCGTGCTGATCGGGATATTGATCGGTTCGCTGAAATGAGCCAGACCACGCGATCGGCCGCGTCATCTTGAAGTGAATCACGGCGCTCTGTCTGTGGCTCCGGCATGGTCGCGCCTCACGGTTGCGCCCTTGCTGGCGCTTCCCTCCCGCTGGATGGCTTAGCGGGACTTCGGTCCCGCTTTTCTTTTGTGGCGCTCAAAAAGAACCCCCGGTGCCGAAAAGAGAACGGCGACCGGGGCGAGGGTCACACCGTAGGGGCGAACTATTGCCCGTCGACGACGGGTGCAAGAGTGTGACAACGTACTAAATGCAAGCGGCCATTCATCGAGCGGCTATTTGTTCCCTCATATGTGTGATCCGAACGATCAGTAACACGCCCAGCGCAAACCCGTCCGCCGACCCCTTTCGGTGCTGGCGCTCTCTTGTTTGTTAGCTGATCAGTACGAAGGGAGCAAGCATCGATTCATCGGTGGCAATAACGAGAGCACACAGGGTAAACAGAACGAATCCGACGGGAACGACCCAACGATGCTTGTGCGAAAAAAACTGCCGTACGAATTCACTTGAGATTTCCATGTATGCCTCTTCCTGATAATTCGCGGAACAGCCCGCGCGGCGTGCAGTATGAGGGACTTGCCAGCAAACGGCAGGGTGCGCGCCGTTTTCGCTTACATGAAGCCGCAGCGTGCGATAACGTCTCATGTTTTTGGCATAACTGCAGCGGGGAACGATTTCCGCTCTGATGCTCCGAGCAGTCGCCGCTGCCCAAGCAGCTTTGGACCACTCAAAACGGTTAGGCCCAGCCCATCCCTGGGGCTTTCTTCTTCTCGACGTTCCCCCAGCGTCCTAAAGCTTTCCTAGGCCGCGGTCGATATTTCGATCAAGCGCACCTTCAGCTCCTCCCTGGGACGATCCACGGTGCGCTTCGGCCCTCGGCAGCCCTCCCTGCCGGGGCCGTTTCTTTTTGGTCGTCGTGCTCGCGGGTGCTTTCCCCCTGCAGTTTCTCCGCCGCCTCGTTATGATAAAGGCATGGCTGTCCGTGAAACACCTCTCGAACTCGCGCGCGGGCGTGTCCGTGAAGCGGAGCAGCGCGTCGAGGTCCAGCGTGAGTTGGTCCGCGAACTCACGCGCAAACGGCTTGCGACGCACGACGCCGAAGAACTACTCCTGATCTTTGAGCGGACACTGCAGGTCCTGCGTGAGCACCTGGCCGAAGAAGAACGAACCCACGACGGCGCCCACGACCCACCGCTGAACCGCCCTAAATGATCCCGGTCTGAGTGGCGTGGCGGCCCACATGCAACGCAAGCGTTATCCCTCGGATTGCTCGATTCTCTGATCTGCGTCAAATTCGAGGCACTTTCGTTGGTCCACCGCAATGTCAACGGGCATACTGCAAATCGTCTCCTCTACCCCCGTTCAGGTGACCACGTAGGCTTTCCTCCTAGGGAGGCCACTAAGGGAGCTCACAAACAGAGCTCCCTTTTTTTGCCCGTTGCAACAGAGGAGCAGGTGTGTGCGATACGTCATCGGCGGCAACATCCGGGAGGCTGAAGACCTGATTCGACGCAAGCAACTAACCGATTGCATTCCCGTTGACCGCGCGGAGCTGCTCGAAGCGATCAATGCACCGGAAGTCATTCTGACCGGCACCTTTATCGCGCGCGCAGACGTGCAGGCGTTCTACGACCTCTTCAAGCGAATCAACGCCAAGCCTCATTTCATGCTGTAGGCACGTGTGCGCAATACGACCGGTGCGGCACGGAAGGCAGTCCTGAAGTGGGCAGTTTCAGTGCGTGAGGTTCAGGAGCCGAATCAGCGGATCGCCAGGCGTGCTTCTTCGTTCTTTCGTGCTCTGTGACATACTCGCCCGTCGCTCTCGCATTCCCCTTCGCGAGCGACACCCGAAAGGCCCGGCGCTCTCCCCCGTGAGTCCCGGGGCCTTTCCTCGTCCGACCTGCAAGGCCCCATATGCTGCTTCGCGGCGACTACGACGCGCAACGCTTTCCTTTGTTCGTAGCACGGGGCGGCGAGCACGCCCGATCAAGCACAACGTGGCGGCTTTGTGCAGGGCTTTCTTCAGTTGGCTTTGGCGCGCGTGCTCTTCCGCTGGGGGTGCGCGTATTGCACGGCGCCCCACCGGCAGGTGCGTCAGCATGCGTCACATCAGGGGCGTAGCGAAGCTTGGCGTCCCCGTGGCGGCGCGGCAAGTCGCCGTCACGCGCCTAGTTCCGTCGCGTGCTTTCGACCGGCATCGATTATTGTCGTCGTAGGTGACGCGCGTTGCGTGTGCGGCCATGGCAAAGAACGTGTATGTGATCGGCGGCAACATTCGGGAGGCGCATGATGTGTTCCGGGAGACCGGAGCCACGCACCGCGCTTCTCGCCATAGCTGAATTGCCCCTGCACGCAAAGCTTGATGTGGATCAACTCTTAAGCGGCATGGGGAACTAGACTGGTCCGCTCCGCCAAACCCATCAGGAGGTGTATTCATGCCCAGTGAAACCAAAGCTCAAGACTGGACAGAACGCTTCCAGACGCACTCCCGTGCCCGGCACCTCACGCTCGATGACGTGGCGAGAATGTCGATGTGCCGAGAGCGCGATGGGTGGTATGTGGCCCATTGCGACGGCGGTTGGATTCTGGGTCGCAGGTCAGACAGACGACACTACCCGATCGTTGTCGGTTGCACCGCAATCGCATTCGACAGCATGACTACAGCGCTGAGGTATCTGCGCGCGCTGCTCAGTCCAACAATGGCGGCTTCTCGGGCGGAATTTCGGGAACTAAGAATCGAGGTTGCCCACGCTAGCGTCGCTTGAGTGAGCTTACGGCAGACCGGCGGTCTGCAAGTAAGAGAGCCAACTTCCCAACATAGAACTCGCCCGTAACGACATCGCAGCCGTCGCAAGGATCACCACCACTTCTGCCGGTAGCGCGTTGCCGTCTATTTCGACTCCAACAACCCGGAATTACCCGGGCGCCAGCGCGGCGGGGCGATTCGCTTCTATCGATGGGGCGCGCGATCGGCGCAGTATTTCAGCCCCGACAATCTCGGCGGCTACGCCGCGAAGTTTCCGGAGACGTGTTGCGCCGCTCTGTCGGACATTAGAGCGAACAAATGGACTGCGTATGCGCCGCGGCCGGTGCGCATCGTCGCGTCGCGCGTCATTCAACTGGATCGCATGATCGGGCCGGTTCACTTCGCGCTGAAGCCCGGCGAATTCATACAGGGTTTGCTCGCCTCAATCGGGAGTCACGTGCGCGTGTATGTGGTGACAGTTCCGAGTGCGGCAGAATACGCGGACCGGTGGCCGGAGTGGGCGCGCATCATAAGAAGTGCGGTTACCGACAGACGAGCGAAGCCGGGCAGGTAACCACCACGAAAGGGCTGCTTCGACCCGAAGCCGACGGTCGGCCTAAGCGGCAATCCCGCTGACGGGATCCGCCACGCTCGGCGCCATACGACGTGTCAGCCGATGTGCCCATGCACTTGCGGGCTTGTGCACCACGCGTTCCGCAAGATAGTGACGGGCGCGGAAACGCTGATTTGCCCGAAGCGCCGCTTCGATTAGCGTGAGTGTTATCAGATCTCGCTGGGCATGGCTCCCACCAAAGCGCTGCGCGATATCGCGAACAGGTTCGATCCAGTCGATCGCGGCGGCATAGCGCCCAAGCGCGAACTCGGCAATGCCGTGTGCGAGCGACAGGCAAACTTCACGCGTCGCTACGCCGTTGCTTCCCTCTTGTGCGGCGGCCGTCGCAAGACGGTCGAGCTGCCACATCATCGCATCGTGTCGGCCCGTTGCCGCGAACGCGAGCATAGCGTGAAAGTCATTGAACGCATAAAAGCCGTGGTCGCGTTCCTGTCGCTCCTGCCATTCGTCGGCGATCACGGTGAAGCGCACGCCCACGTCTACCTTCTCGAGGTGTAAGCGCCACAGCAGCGCGGTGGCGTCGATCAACGGCAAAACGAACTGCGCGGGCTCCGGATGGATAGCGGAATCGTAAAGAGCCAGCACCCGGTCGTAGCGCGCCGCGTCCATGTGGAAAAGCGCGAGGTGCCACCAGTTGTGGAACGCAAAGGCGTTGTCCGGCGCCCAGTCGCCCCGACGGGATTCGAGCCAGGCGATGCCTTCCTCAATCCGCCCCTGCATCTCCATCACATGCGTCACCGCGTGCACCGCCCACGCATCCTTACGCTCGAGCGTGAGTGCGCGGCGACCTGCGGCCTCCGCTTCTGGATACTGGTTCATCTCCTCCAGACCGAACGCGTGCATACCGAGGATGTAGGAATATCCGCGCACGGACTCGTCCCAGTGCGGCATCACGCGCGAGACGCGGTTGCGAAGGTTCTGCGCATCGCCGCGGTAGAAATCCATGAGGTGCGCGACCTGGAGGGTCATGGCGTCGCGCGGATACTCCATCAGAACGAGATCGAGCCCTCGGCAGCCTACATCCCAGTGACCGTCCAGCAAGTGGTGCGTTGCCGCCGCCAGGGCGCGCTCCCTGTCGTTGGCGCGGGAGAGATGGCGATCGGCCTTGGCGAGCGACGCCGTAGCCAGCGGCATGAACTGCTTTTCGCTCGCGGTGAAGAGCGCAAGCGCCTTGAATAGATGCCCGATTACAAAATGAGGCTCCTCCGCCAACGTGGCGTCGAGCGTCGCGACTGGGTCGCCAACATACGACTGGAATTGCGCCAGCGCTGTTTCATAGCCGTCGAGGGCTTGCGGAGTGGCCGATGAAACCGGGACGCCACGAGAATCGCGGATCATGTTTTGGTTCCCCTTCTGCGACGGCGGATATCAAAGTTAAAATCGCTTGCGGCAAAAGACAGGAATCCAGCTTCGCCGCTTAGCAGACACGAGCAACAGTCTTACATAGCGCGCGTAACGATCGAATTTCCCGCGCGAAACAGTTTCGTTTCCGTTTGCAGCACCCCGGGGACTTCAGCTTCTGGCCGTTACCCTTACTCGATGAAACGCAGCTGGCGACCCTAACCGGTCATAGCAAGTTCTCGGTAGCAGACATACATTGATTGCCGGTTTGCCGAAGGGAACTCAGGCGTAAGCTACTGCGGTTTGATCCCGCTTTCTTTCGCGATTTTGCCGAATATCACGATCCAATCCGCATAGCGCTGTCGGAGTTCTTCCGGGCTGCTAGGTGAGGGTTCATATCCTGCTTTCAGGAAACGATCGCGCAAATCCGGCGTGGCGAGGGCGCGGCCAATTGCCGTGTTGAGCAAAGTGACAATTTCACGCTGCATTCCCGCCGGCCCCGCACGCTCAGGAGCGAGCCCACGCGCAAGCCGGTGTGATAGGCGACCGTAATGAGCGCCGGCATCTTGCGCCAGTGGCGATCCATGACGCGGGCGACGGCCAGCACACGCTCGACTTCCTCGGGCCTGAGATACCGCTCGGGATCGGGTCGTTCGGGCGAGCGTTCGATGCCGCGGGTGGGTGGAATGAACGTGCGGGGGACGAGCCGCAGGCGCTTCGCGTACTTGAAGACGGAACCGGCTTGCGTGAGATGACGGTTGATGGTGGAACCGGCAAGGGGTTTGCCGCTCCGCACGGTCGCGCGCCGATCGGCCTTCAGTCGACCGCGCTCAGCGAGCTTGACCAACGCCGCATCGATATCGTCGGCGGTGATCGCCGCGATCTCCTTCTCCCCCAGCACATCGACCCAGAACGCAAGCCGCGAGAGGCTCGCCTGGTCCAACTCGCGCGAGGCGACGAACGCCTCGACGGCGTCTTTGAACTGCGCCATTTCGGTTTCCTTCCGCTGCCGGTTAGAACGCAACCCTTTTCAGGGTCTCTTCGTCACCGTGGTGGCGCAGTTTCAGGATTTCCGATCAGGCACTTACCGAACTTTGGAGCGGGAAAGGAGTCTCGAACTCCCGACCTCAACCTTGGCAAGGTTGCGCTCTACCAACTGAGCTATTCCCGCTTTGCCTGATCGGCGCCGCTCATCGCGCCTGCACCCATAGAAGGGCCGGGCAATGGGCGTTTGGTCAGAATTTTAAACAGATTCGCCGTGTAATGCCAACTTGGGAGGCACGTCACGGGAGCCGCGATTGCGAGGCGACAGGAAGCGCGTATGCCGCACGTCGCCGGTGTTCACAGCGCAGTAGCGAAGCGTCGATTGGGCGCACCGCTCGCGTCAACGACGCGGTCTGGCGAACCTAAATGTTGCGGATGGCGCTCGGGCGCGCCTGGGAAGCGTAAGCGTCGGGCCGATCTCGGCGTAACTGCACGCGATCGAGCGCACTCAGCAACGATCCGGCAAGCGTGAGCCCCACGCCAGAGATTGCCACTGCTTCGGACCCGATGCCCAGATTAGAAGCAAAGATGACGGCGGCGCCTGCCGCGACGAGATAGAACGCGCCAAACCGCCCCGACGCTCTTGCGCGCAGCCACACACTGAGCAGATTGACCAGCACCGCCGCAGCCAGCAGGGGCAGCAGCCAGGGTGCATAGGGAATCTGCTCCAGCGTGGCAATGCCGAACAAGCTCAGATAGGCGGCCCAGCACACGGGACACTTGGGAAAGAACGCGACACCCACGGAGGCGAGCGTCGCAACGAGCGGGGATGCCGACCTTCGTCCCAATGACGCATGAGCCCGATCCGGCGCGTTTTCAGACAACGGCGAAGGCGACGGACAGTCTCTCCGCGCAGGGCCGGTGTCATTCCCGGCGAACGCGGCCGGTCCTTCGTGCAGCACCTCCACCGCACGATTCACGACCTCATGTTCATCCCAGCGGACACGTTCGAATGAAGCGGCGATCCGCCCTTCCCTGTCCAGCACATACGCCTCGATGCGATGCCGGTTCACGAGGGACTCGATAAAGCTCACGCCGAGCGCAAAATGCGCACGCAAGCGTTCGTTTCCATCGACGGCCCGCAGCATGCGATTGCGCGCATCCATTCGCACGCCGCGGTTCTTTCCGTACGCGCTCAGGCGGTTCGGAAGATCGTACGCCGGATCATAGGTGATCGCCGCGGTTTGGATCCGATCCGCCAGCCCGCGCTCGGCGAGGAGACCCTGGACGCGTGCGAGCTTCGTAACGGTCAGCGAGCATTTCAGCGGGTTGTCGCACCGGGTATAGAAGAACACGACGACCGACGGACGGCCGATGAAGAGCTCATCGAACCGGATCGACTCGCCGTTCTGATCCTCGAATACGACGGACTTCACCGGATTCCGACTCGCGCCGCAGACGACATACGCGGCGGAACCCCTCGGCCCAGCCGTTTTCGAGCGTGCAGCAGCTCTGCTCGCGCGACTCTCGAGCCGCGGCCTCTGCGCCAATCGCCACAAGCGCGCGTTGCAACTCAGGCGATCGCCTCGGGGGCAGACCGCCGTCCGGCTTGGCAAGCGCTTCGAGCGCGGCGAGGCTGCCGCGCGCGTTCGGTCCGAGCCATGCGAGCGTACGCAAAAGCTCGACCACCGGGCTGGTGGCACGGGCGCCGATCGCATACCCGCCATACTCATCGAGCGCGACGGGATCGTCGCGATAGCGAACGTTCGCGAGCGCCTGCATCAGGAACGGTGCGAATCCCGGCAGGGGCTGCCGATAACACCGCAGCGCGTGCGCCGCGACGGCAACGAGATACGGATCGATGCCGGTATCGAGCTCGTCGAGAACGAAGGGAAGTGCGGCATCGGACACGCCGGTCCGCGCCAGCGCGAGCAGGATCCAGCCGCGCATGCGGACCACCGTCGCGGTACCGCGTTGCTCGATACACCGGATGGTCTTCGCGCAGAAGATCCGTCAACTGCTCGCGACGCGCAGGATCCGCCGCGAGCGTATCGACGAACGCAGCGAACGCGGTCTCCGACTGCGCCGCCGCTTCCGCGGGACCGGACATGAGCGCGGCGCTACCCGCGTGTCGCACGCGCAGCGCGATACGCGACAAAGGAAAGGAGGTTACGCAGGGAAACCATGGGTTTTCCTTCTGTTCCGAAAGGTGGCGAGGCCCGAGCCGGAGGCGAGCGCCACCTCTTACCGGCCGTATTTCTGCAGGAAACGACGGGCGCTCTGCTTCACTTTGGCTGATGGCGCGCTGCTCAGCCGATCGACGCTCTTCATGAGCGCGTCGTCCTGCGCGACGGCTTCTCCTCCGAAGTGAGTCAGCGCGGTCAGACTCGTCGCCTGGATGTCGTCGTATTCGGACTTGTCCATGAGCATTTCGCGCGCGTGCGCCCGCAGCTTCTCGGGCCGCAGTGCCTGCAGCGCCGACGCCGCGACCTGGCGAATCTCACGCAGTTCGTCCTTGTCGCGTAAAACGCTTTCGAACAGCGGCGCCGCGGTGGCATCGGCGGCCAGCAGGCGCAGGGCCTCGCGTTTCGCGTCCGGGTTCGGCGGATTTTTCACGATGGCCCGGGCAATCGCATACGCTTCCGCGTGCACGTCGTTCGCCAGAAGTTGAAGTGCCTTCTCCGGAGCAACGAGTGCTTTATCCGGGTTCTGTAAACCGTCGAGAAGCTTCTTCTGCGCGAAGCCATCCTTCTCGCGCGCGAGAATGCCCAGTGCACGCTCGCGCAGTTCCGCGTCGGGATCGTCCACCACTGCGCGCAGCGCAGCGACATAGTCGCCCCTGCAGGGCTCGAACGCGATGGTGCTGAAGCTCGCGGCCTGCAACATCTGCAACGCCGCACGCCGCACGGATGAGGCCTGGCTCTGATCACGCAGCGTCGTGAGGGTTTCCTGCAGCTTCCTGTCGCTCTCGCACACGGCGAGCGGCGTCTGCGCCATCGCCCTGATCCGCCCGGCGGCACCGCTCTTCACGCCGCCTTTACGAGATTGCGCCGCGCGCGCCGCCCGTTTGTGTCTGCGCACCGCGGCGGGCCGCTTCGCAGCCTTACGTTTCGTGGCCATATTCAGATCTCCTTCAGCGACATGCCGTTAAGCGAACGGCACATCGTCGTAGTCGAAGCCCATGCGTGAAGCGGCGTTGAGCGTACCCTGGAAGTCGAGGCAGCTCTGCACCTGCGGCTGCGGGCCCGGCGCAGTCGCTACGGGCGAGCTCGCCAAAGTGCCGCCGGGCGCGGTCGGCGGTCGTGTGCCTCCGGTTACGCCGTTCCAAGGCCACATCGTGTCCGGCAGATTATGTCCGGGCCGGTTCGAGGGATTACTGTCGTAGGAAGCAGCCACTGCCGGGTTGAACCGACTGAACTGCCGCTGCCATTTAGCCCAGAGTCGATCGACATTGCAATGGAGCAGAAAGAACAGCGGATCTTTCGGCGCGGTCGCCGGATCGTCGATCCAGCCGTCGAAGCTCACGTGTGCCGACCCGTGCGGATTGCCTTCCATCGTGCGGAAGTTGCGATACTGATTACCGAGCGCAAGCGTCTGCGATTCGTTGCGGAGTCCCGGCGGTGCGCTGGACGTGGTGAACAGCGGACGACGGGTGATCCCCGGCACTCCGTCCGTCCTCCAGAACTGCAGTGGATTCGTGGCGCTGAACTGCACCGTGCCGGTGGCATTCGCAACGCCGAAGAAGTCACGCGTGAAGATGTTCGGTGCGGCCTGATCGAAACGCCAGTAGGGCAATGCGATACTGCCATCGAGTGCCTGCAGCTCACGTTCCAGGTCGAGCAGGTATGCGCGGTGCCACGGCAGGAAACCCGCCGCCCCGTGCGCCTGCGGCAGGCTGATCGCTACGTGCATGTCGCGAAAGTCTGCGAAACGGCCCGTGCCCTGGTTGTTGAGTTGAGCGAATGCGGCAACGAAGCGATCGCGCTCCGCAGTGCTCAGGCTATTCGCATTCTTGCGGATGCGAACCATCAGCTTCACCGAACCGACAAGCGTCGTTCCGCCGCGAGCTTCGACCGTGACATCGCCGTCGTTCACGCTCGGACGGCCGAACTTGCCGGCAACGAAAAACGGCACCGAATTGCCGTTGATCGGCACCTGCAGCGTAAGGCTGTTTGCGAACGCACCCGTCGCACCGCTCCGAAACACGACTGCGCCTGCGGTCGCCGTCGAATTCGACGTGATCTGCACTGCGACCGTCTGCGTCGTGACCCCGGAGGGATCGGTGACACGGATGCGGCAAGGCGACGGGGCCCAGGTCACGTAACGGGCGTTCGTGTTCGCACTGTTGTTGATCTGCAGCTCGACTTTCATCGTTTCCAGCTCCCCCGCAAGCTCGATACAGGCGGCAGACGCAAGGCCGTCCGACTCCGCGACCGGCGTGATGCTAATGCCGATGCCATGTGAGATCAACTCGCGGCGGTCGGATTCAGCGCCGCATTGACGTTCTCAAGTGTCCAGCATGAGACGTCGACTGCATATCCGACCAATGTCCGGTGGCGCGATGTGCCTGGACCCTGCCGCGCGTCGGTCCCCGGCTACTTCTTCCACGCCAGGGGCAAGGACAGCTTGAGGTACCAAAGCATGGAAATGAGCGTAAGCACCGCCGCGATATAAATCAGCCACGTGCCCCAGCGCTGCGGATCGAACGCACCGAGCTCATCGTGGTAGAGCAGCAGCGGAATAGCAAGCATCTGCGAAACGGTCTTTACTTTCCCGAGCGCCGAAACCGCGACGCTCCGCGCCTCGCCGATCTTCGCCATCCATTCGCGCAGTGCCGAGATCGTTATTTCGCGGCCGATGATGATGAGGGCGATGATCGCGTCGAGACGCCCGAGCTGGACGAGGATGATCAACGCTGCCGCCACCATCAGTTTGTCGGCGACAGGATCGAGGAAAGCTCCGAACGCGGAGGTCTGGTTCCAGCGTCGTGCGAGCCATCCGTCCAGCCAGTCGGTGATCGCCGCGCCGGTGAAGATGACCGTCGCAACGAGATTCTGATTCGGAATCGACACCCAGCTCTTCTCGAAATAGAAGATCCCCACGAACAGCGGTATCAAGCACGATCCGCAGCCAGGTCAGCAGGTTCGGGAGGTTGAGCGGCATTAAGAGCCTCTAAGTCTCAATGCAGTTCCTGATAGATCTTCTCGGCCAGCGTGCGGCTGATGCCGTCCACCTGCGACAGATCGTCGATACTTGCCGCGAGCAGGCCGCGTATACCGCCAAAACGCGCCAGCAGTCGCTGCCGGCGTTTCGCGCCCACGCCGGAAATCGCTTCCAGCGGCGACGTATTGCGCGCCTTCGCACGACGCGCACGATGGCCGGTGATCGCAAATCGGTGGGCTTCGTCGCGAATCTGCTGCACGAGATGCAGCGCGGGATGTTCGGCCCCCAGTATCAACGGATCCGCGCGCCCAGGGATGAACAGCTGCTCGAGTCCGGCCTTGCGTTCCTCGCCCTTGGCAACCGCGACGAGCGGCACGCCGACGATACCCAGCTCGTTGAAGACGTCGATCGCAATGCCGAGCTGTCCTTTGCCACCGTCGATCATCACGAGGTCAGGAAGCTTCCCTTCGGCCGCGACGATCTTTCCATAACGCCGGGACAGGACTTCGCGCATCGCACCATAGTCGTCTCCCGGCTCGACGCTGCGGATGTTGTAACGGCGGTATTCGCTTTTCTGCATGGCCGACTTATCGTAAACGACACAGGATGCAACGGTCGCCTCGCCCATCGTGTGGCTCACATCGAAACATTCGATGCGTTGCAGCGACTCGCCCACCTCGAGCGCGTGCTGGAGTGCCGCGAGCCGCGTCTCCTGCGTCGATTGAAGGCTTGCGGCCTGCTCCGCTCCGAGTCGCGCGTTCTTCCACGCCATGTCGAGCCACGCGCGCCGCGCGCCCGTCGGATTCATGTTGATCTGAACCTTGTGTCCGGCCTGGATCTGCAGCGCGTCCTCGACGGGAGACGCATCGAAGTGGCCGCGCACGACGATCTGACGCGGGATCCCGTGCCGCAGGTAGTGCTGCGTGAGGAACGCCTCGATCACCTCGTCTTCGCTCCGTTCTTCCGCATTGCGCGGAAAGAAGTTCTTGTCGCCGAGATGGTGGCCGCCACGGATCATGACGAGGTTCACGCACGTCACCCCATCGGCACGCGCACACGCGATCACGTCCGCATCGCGACCGGATTCGTCCGCCACGAACTGTTTCTCGCGAATGCGGCGCAGCGCCGTGATCTGATCGCGCGTGGTCGCGGCTTCCTCGTATTGCATTCGCTCGGACGCGCTCTGCATGCGGGCGGCGAGCCGTTCGAACACCTCATCCTCCTTGCCGGAAAGAAACAGGTCGGCGCTGCGAACGTCCTCGGCATACGCTTCCACGCTGATCAGCCTGACACAGGGCGCCGTGCAGCGCCGAATCTGGTGCAGCAGACAGGGCCGCGAGCGATTGCTGAAGACGGTGTCTTCGCAGGTGCGCAGCCTGAACACCTTCTGCATGAGCTGAATCGAATCGCGCACGGCCCCCGCATTCGGGAACGGTCCGTAGTAACGGTGACGCGCATCGAGCGCCCCGCGGTGGAAGCCGAGACGCGGATACTCGTGCCCCGTGACGACGAGAAACGGATACGACTTGTCGTCGCGGAACAGTATGTTGTAGCGCGGGTTGAGCGCCTTGATGAGATTGTTTTCGAGCAGTAGCGCTTCGCCCTCGGACCGCGTGACCGTGGTCTCGACGCGTGCGATCTGCGCGACCATGATCGAGGTGCGCGGCGACTGGCCCGACGTCTTCTGGAAATACGACGAGACCCGTTTCCGCAGGTCGAGCGCCTTGCCCACGTACAGGGCATCGCCTGCCGCGTTGAACATGCGATAGACGCCGGGCAGATGCGGCAGACCGGCGAGGGTTTCAGCAGGATCGAACATGTTTACAGCGCCGCAGCTTACGGTCGCTCGTCGGACCGCATGAGATGAGCATCCGCGCGCTTTGCGCCCGTGCGCTGCGTCATTTCGATCGCCGAGAGATACGCCCGGATGTCATCGAATACGCCAGTGAACATGGCTTGCGTGAGGCGCTTCGTTTGTGTGTTGTAACGGCTGCAATGATAACTGTCGAAAAGCATGCGCCCCGCGTCGAGCCGGTGTTTCGCCCCATGTGCGAAAGGATACTCCGCACGACGCAGCCCGAGCGCCATCAGGACGGCATCGTGTGCGATGGCGCCCAATGCGAGAACGGTTGCGTTGGGCAGCGCCTGCAGCTCGCTCGAGAGGTGCACGTTGCAGCAGCGCACTTCCGCCGGCAGTGGCTTGTTCTCGGGCGGCAGGCACTTGACGGCATTGGTGATGCGGCATCCGGTCAGTTGCAGGCCGTCGTCGACAGCAATTGCGCTGGCCTGACTGGCAAAGCCGTAACGATGCAAGGTCTCGTACAGCAGGATTCCGGCGTAGTCCCCGGTGAACGGTCGGCCCGTGCGATTCGCGCCGTGCATGCCCGGTGCAAGACCGACGACCAGCAGTTGCGGCTGCGCATCGCCGAACGCCGGTACCGGTCGCGCGTGATAGCCGGGATGCTCCGCGCGAACGCGATCGAGGTGCGTCGCGAGCCGGGGGCATGCGCGGCATTCGAGCGAAAACGGCGGCCTATCGGCGGCTGCGGGCAGGCGGCCTGTCATGACCTCGTGTCCCGGCGTGGCCACACCGTGATGGTGGCCTGCCGCGGCAGGCGTGCGATCTCCGGCTGCAGTGTCACATGCGTGATGTCGAAGCGGTCGCGCAGCAGCATTTGCGCGGCGGCCAGTACCCCCGGCCAGTCGTCGAGCCGCTCGAGGTCCAGATGCGCGGATAGCGCCGGGCGCCGGCTGCCGATGCTCCATACATGAAGGTCGTGTACAGCCGCGACACCCGGCACCGCTGCCAGTGCGCCGCCGATCTCGGCAAAATCGACCGCAGCCGGCACGCCTTCCATGAGCACATGCAGCGTATCGCGCAGCAGCCTCAGCGTCGTGAACAGAATGAGGAGCGCGATCACGAGCGAAAGAATGGGGTCGATCAGCAGCCAGCCGGTCGCGTAGACGACTGCACCGGAGATCACGGCTGCGAGCGAGCTCACGAGGTCGCCCAGCACGTGCACGAGCGCGCCGCGGACGTTGAGGTCGTGCTCGCCCCGGCTGAGGATATACGCGACAGCCGCATTCACCGCGAGCCCGATCGCTGCGACGCCGACGACGACGGCCGCATTCACTTCGCGCGGCGAGAGCAGCCGTTGCACTGCTTCTACGACGAGCACGATGATGATGCCGAGCATGAGCAGCCCGTTGAGCGTCGCGCCGATCACCTCCGCACGCGCGAGGCCGTACGAGTGTTTGATCCCGGGCGGACGTCGTGCGAGCCAAGCCGCCGCCGCCGCGAGCGCCAGCGCGAGCGCGTCCGAGAACATGTGGCCCGCGTCGCTCGTGAGCGCAAGCGATCCCGACCACAATCCCGCGACAAGCTCGACCAGCGCATATCCCAGCGTGATCGCGAGCGCGGTTACGAATGCCGGTCCCGACAGATCATGACCGTGCGCGTGACCGTGCACATGGGCATGCGAATGCGCGTGCGAGTGCGAATGGTCAGTATGTGCGCTCATGCGAGCGGGAGGTCACCGCTGGAAAAACCGAGTCCGGAGATCGCGTGCAGCGCCTCCGCGTAGCGCGGGTCTTCGCGCAGCTTGACCATCGACGGCACTGCCGCCCGCCCGTGCAGCCGCGCGAGTCTCGCCAGCGCGAGAGGCGAAAGCGTGTGCTTCGCTTCGGCATACAACGCGTCCACCGCTTCGGGTTCGTTGCAGACCAGCACCATGTCACATCCGGCACTCAATGCCGCCGCCACGCGCGCGACGATGCCACCGGCCGAACGTGCGCCTGCCATGCTGAGATCATCACTGAAGACGATCCCGTCGAATCCGAGCCTCTCCCGCAGCAACCGCTTCAGCCACACTTCGGAAAATCCCGCAGGCTCCCCGTCGACGCGTGAAAAAACAATGTGCGCCGGCATGATCGCGGGAAGCCCCGCGCGAATCAGCCGCGTGAAGGGCTCGAGATCCTGTTCCGCGATCTGCTCGTACGGACGCTCGTCGATCGGCAGTTCCAGGTGCGAATCGGCGCGAACGTGTCCGTGGCCGGGGAAATGCTTGCCGACTGCCCCCATGCCGGCCTGCTTCATGCCGTGAACGACCGCGAGCGCGAGCTCCGCGACAGCGGACGCATCCGAGTGGAAAGCCCGATCGCCGATGATGCTGCTGTTGCCGTGATCCAGATCCAGCACCGGAGCAAAGCTGAGATCGACGCCGTGCGCTCTCAGCTCCGATGCCAGTACGAAACCCAGCTCGTGCGCGAGATGGCGCGCGTTCGCGCCGTCCGCATCCCACGCATTGCCGAGCACACGCATCGGCGGCAAGGCGGTGAATCCGTCGCGAAACCGCTGAACACGCCCGCCTTCGTGGTCCACGCACACGACGAGGGGCGGTTCGCGTACCGCGTGGATCTCGGCGGTGAGCTGCGCCAGCTGCTCCGAAGACACGTAGTTGCGCGTGAAGAGAATGACGCCGCCGGTAAGCGGGTGCGCAAGCCGCCGGCGGTCGTCCGCAGTGAGCGTCACCCCCCCTACGTCGATCACCACCGGCCCGAGGGGCGTCGCTTCGCGCGACTCCACGATCACGTCCGCTCGAGCACGACGCAGGCGCAGGCGAGGCTTTTTTCGTCCGAGATGGTCACGTGGTGACCGACGATCCCTTCGCGGCGCATGCGTTCCTCCAGGTCCGGGTGGAATTCGAGGCCCGGCTTGCCGAGCCGGTTCTGGACGATGCTAATGCATTGCAACGTCACTGGATACCGGAATCCCGTTCCCATCGCCTTGGAAAAGGCTTCCTTGGCCGCGAAGCGGTTCGCGAGAAACAGCACAGGCGCGATCGTCCGCTCATAGCCCGCCCATTCCTTCGGCGTCAGCACGCGGTGTGCGAAGCGTTCGCCGTAACGCTCGAGCAGGCGCTTCACGCGATGCGGTTCGACCACGTCGATGCCGATACCGTAGATCATGCCGATCGCGCGATGGCCGAGAGATAGTTTCTCACCGTCTGGGCAAGGCCATCGTTCAGCGCGTCGGCGATCAGCGCGTGACCGATCGAGACTTCCAGAACGCCCGGCACGGCAGACAGAAACGCAGGTAGGTTCTGCTGGTTGAGGTCGTGCCCTGCGTTCACCCCCAGACCGGCATCGAGCGCGCTTCGCGCCGCGGCCACGTACTTCGCGAGCACAGCAGATTCGTCTGCAGTTCCGAACGCCTGGGCGTAAGGCTCCGTGTAAAGCTCCACCCGATCTGCGCCGATGTGCGCGGCGGCGGACATGCCCTCGGCCTCGGCATCCATGAAGAGGCTGACACGTACGCCGAGCGCTTTCACCTCCGCGATGATCGGCCGCAAGCGCTCGCCGTCGCGCGCGAGATTCCAGCCGTGATCGGACGTGAACGCGCCGGGATCGTCGGGAACCAGCGTGAACTGATGCGGGCGCACCTTGCGCACCAGATCGAGCGCATTCTCGAACGGGTTCCCTTCGATGTTGAATTCGGCGCGGGGGTGCGACCCGAGGAGCGCGGCAAGATCGTCGACGTCATGCGTCCGGATGTGGCGGCCGTCGGGCCGTGGATGCACCGTGATGCCGTGCGCGCCGGCGTTGAGGGCGGCCTCGGCCGCGCCGGTGACGCTGGGAATGCCGAGCGAACGGGTGTTCCGGACTAACGCGATCTTGTTGAGATTGACGCTGAGCTTCGTCACGGCACCGGCTCAGTGACTACCGACAGGGGTTTCACAACTCCTGCAGATCGCGCAGCAGCCGTCGGGTGTGCAGTACCTGGTCGCCAAGATAGTGATTGATGAGCGTACGCATGAGCACCTTGCTTTGCTGCTGCGTGATGGCGCTCGAATAGACGTCCGCCTGAATGTCGATGAGTGTCTGTCCGATCAATTCTACCCCGTTTACCGCGGCATCATCGGATGCACACACCGGCCCGCGTTCGAGGACGTAGGTGTAGCGGCGCTCGGCGGCGATGGGATGGCTCGAGACGTCGCGGTCGAGCAGCACCGCATAGCCAAGCTCGCTCAACAGATTCTTCTCGAACGTGCGGAGGGTTGCACCCGGCTCTTCCTGCGCGACCAGCGCTACGAGCGTCCGGCCATAGGTGTCGAACAGACGCTCGTGCGCGTCGTGCCGCGCGAGAAGCTTGATGAGAAGCTCGTTCAGATAGAAGCCGCAGATGAGCGGGAGTCCGCGGAGAGACTGATACCGTCCGTGCCGTTCGGCGCGCACGAGCGTATGCAGTTCCCCTTTCCCGCTCCATGAGACGAGGAGAGGCTGGAACGCGAGCAGCATGCCGCGCAACGCCGACTTCGGCCTGCGCGCCCCTTTTGCGATCACCGCGACGCGTCCGAAGTCCCGCGTGAAAAGCTCGACGATGAGGCTCGTTTCCTTGAACGGGTAGCTATGCAGCACGAAGGCGAGCTGCCCGTCGTGCGGGTTATGCGCGCTCGCCACCGCGCTTTCGCGGGGTGTGCCCGCGTTCCCTGACGCCGGCACGTCCTCCATTCCGCTGTTCATGCTCTCTCGGGCCATTCCGCTCTCACCGCGTGATGCCCGCAGTGCTACTCGATGCCCAGCCGCTTGAGCGCGGCCTGATCATCCGCCCACCCGCTGCGCACGCGCACCCACAATTCGAGAAAGACTTTTCCGCCGAACAGCCGTTCCATGTCTTTGCGCGCGCCAGTGCCCACCGCCTTCAGCTTCTCCCCTTGCCGGCCGATGATGATCGCTTTCTGCGTGTTTTTGTCCACCAGAATGCCGGCGTGAATGCGGCGCAGATTGCCCTCCATTTCAAACTTCTCGATTTCGACCGCGACCGCATATGGCAGCTCGTCGCCGAGGAGCCTGAACAGCTTCTCGCGCACGAGCTCGGCGGCAAGGAAGCGTTCCGGCAGGGTCGTGATTTCGTCCTCATCGTACATTCGCGGTGCTTCCGGCACATGTCGCACGAGCTCGCCGACGAGCGCGTCGACGTTATCGCCACGCGCGGCCGAAACGGGAACGACGGCTGCGAATTCACGAACGCGGCTGATCTCCTCGATGAAGGGCAGCAACGCACGCTTGTCCTTCACGTGATCGACCTTGTTCATCGCAAGGACGAGGGGCCGTTCGGCCGGCAGCAGTTGCAGGAGCGCTTTGTCACGCTGGTCGAACTTCATTGCTTCGATCACCCACACGATCGCGTCCACGTCCTCGAGCGCCTGCCGGACGGTCCGGTTCATGATGCGATTCAGCGTGGTGCGATGCTCCGTCTGGAAACCCGGGGTATCCACGAAGACGAGCTGTGCCTCGGGCGTCGTGCGTATTCCGGTGATCCGGTGCCGGGTCGTCTGCGGCTTGCGTGACGTGATGCTCACCTTCGCGCCCACCATGCGGTTGAGAAGCGTCGATTTGCCGACGTTGGGGCGGCCGACGATGGAGACCACCCCGCAACGATGAGCGGCGTCCGTCACGCCCGTAGCGCGCTGTCGTAGGCCGTGCGCGCCGCCTGCTGCTCGGCACTGCGCCGGCTCGTGCCTTCGCCCTGGGCACGGATGTTCAACTGCGGAATCTCGCACTCCACGTGAAAGAGCTGTTCATGTGCTTCTCCGCTCACCATCAGCACGGAATAACGCGGAAGCGGCAGCTTGCGGCTCTGGAGATACTCCTGCAGCAGCGTCTTTGCATCCTTGCCCGAGGTGAGCGGGTCGAGCTGCGCGAGCGCGGCGGCGAAGAGCGTGTGCACGACGTTCGCAGCCGCATCGAAGCCGCCGTCCAGCGAAACCGCGCCGACGAACGCTTCGAGCGCGTCGGCCACTATCGACGGGCGCCGGGCACCGCCGCTCCTCAATTCGCCTTCACCGAGCTTCAGGTTTTCGCCGAGACAATACGTGTTCGCGATCGCGGCAAGCGCGGGCTGGGAGACGAGACTCGCCCGCAGGCGCGAAAGCTCGCCTTCGGTCAGGGCCGGAAACCTGCGATAGAGCTCCAGCGCGATGGCGCAATTGACGACACTGTCCCCGAGGAATTCGAGCCGCTCGTTATGCGCGGCGCCGTAGCTTCGGTGGGTAAGCGCGCGAACGAGCAGGTCGCGATCGCGGAAAACGTATCCGAGCGAACGGGTGAAATCGTCCAGGCTCATTCCTGCGACCGCGGCGCGCCCCTCACCTTCTCGAGCTGGGATGAAAGTCGAAGCAGAGATTCACGTTGCCGGCAAGCGGGACCGTAGCCGAATAGTCCGCGCTGAGCAGCCAGCCGTCACCCTGCCGCTCCATGGCGATGTCTTCGGCGCGCATCGAAGTGATGTTGTCGACGGTCGCCCGTGCATACCATGCTCTCACGATGTCGGCACGGCGCGCTGTCTTCATCGTCGGATCGTCGGCAATGCCCCTGAGGTGCTTCTGAATCGTGAAATATTCGATGTAAACGGGCACGACCCGGAACACGACCAACGCGCACAGCACCAGCACGATGCACACCATGATCAAGCCGGTGACCGTGAGCCCGCGCTGGCGGAGCATGGTTCCTCTCTCAGTCGATCGAGCGCCCGATGCGTTTGAGATCATCGAAATTCCACCAGATCAGGAAAGCCTTGCCCACGATGTTCGCTTCCGGAACGAAGCCCCAATAGCGACTGTCGTCGCTGCTGTCTCGGTTGTCGCCCATCATGAAATAGTAGCCGGCCGGCACCTTGCAGGAAAAGCCCTCGTCATTGTAGGTGCAATTATCGCGCAGAGGAAACGCGCGCACGCCGCTGCGATGCACCGCCGGCGCATCGGGCTGGATGATCACGGTATGCTCGTGCTCTCCGAGCTTTTCGAGGTACTGCTGCGTCGAGATGAAGTTGAGGCCGCCTTCGACGTAGTTGTATTCGCCATCGCGCTTCATCGGCATTTCGGTGCCGTTCACGGTCAGCCGCTTGTTGCGATAGACCACTTCGTCTCCAGGCAGTCCCACGACGCGCTTGATGTAATCCAGCGAGGGATTGATCGGATAGCGGAACACCATCACTTCTCCGCGCTGCGGCGTGTTGACGTCGAGTATCTTCACGTTGGCGACGGGCAGCCTCAGGCCATACGTATATTTGTTGACGAGGATGAAGTCGCCGACCAGCAGCGTCGGCAGCATGGAGCCCGAGGGAATCTTGAACGGCTCGACGAGAAACGAGCGGAGGAGAAAAACGACGAGGATGACCGGGAAGAAGCTCTTGGGATACTCGACCCACCACGGTTCCCGGGTCTCGGGCGCCCGATGTTTGCGCAGCACCGCCCAATCCAGCAGCCAGATCGCGCCTGTCACGATCAGGAGCAGGAGCATGATGAGAGGAAAGTTCATTGTTCTTCTTTAACCGTGATTCGTAAGCCGTGAACCGTGATACGTGACCCGTGAGCGGTGATCCGCAGTCGCAGGCCGCTGCCGTCCGGCACTCCATCCACGCATCACGATGGACGACTCACCGCTGTCATTTCTCGACCTGCAGGATGGCGAGGAACGCCTCCTGCGGAATTTCGACGCTGCCGACCTGCTTCATCCGCTTCTTGCCCGCCTTTTGTTTCTCCAGCAGCTTCTTCTTGCGCGTGATGTCGCCGCCATAGCATTTGGCGAGCACGTTCTTACGCAGTGCCTTCACCGTCTCGCGCGCGATGATGTGCGATCCGATCGCGGCCTGCACCGCGATGTCGAACATCTGCCGCGGAATGAGCCCCCGCATTTTCGAAGCGATCTCGCGCCCGCGAAAATTTGCGTTCTCCCGGTGAACGATAAGCGACAGTGCATCGACCCGGTCGCCGTTGATCAGAATGTCGAGCTTCACGAGGTCGCCGGCGCGATACTCGAGAAAGTCGTAATCCAGGGAAGCGTAACCGCGCGAGACCGACTTCAGGCGATCGAAGAAGTCCATGACGACTTCGTTGAGCGGCAGCTCGTAGGTGAGCATGACCTGCCGTCCCATGTATTGCATGTTCTTCTGCGTGCCGCGCTTCTGCGTGCACAGGGTGATCACCGGACCGACATAGTCCTGCGGCACCAGGATCGAGGCCGTTGATGATCGGCTCGCGCACCTCGGCGACGCGTGCGGGGTCGGGCAGCTTGGACGGATTCTCGATCTCCAGCACTTCGCCGCCTGTGAGGAGCACCTGATAGACCACCGTCGGTGCGGTGGTGATGAGCGACATCCCGTATTCGCGCTCGAGCCGCTCCTGCACGATGTCCATGTGCAGCAGCCCCAGGAAACCGCAGCGGAAACCGAAGCCGAGTGCCTGCGAGGACTCGGGCTCGTAGCGCAGCGACGCGTCGTTCAGATGCAGCTTTTCGAGCGCGTCGCGCAAAGCGTCGTATTCGTTCGAATCGACCGGGTAGAGTCCGGCGAAAACCTGAGGCTTGATCTCCTTGAAGCCGGGCAGCGCCTCACGCGCACGCTCGTCGGCGCGGGTGAGCGTGTCGCCCACCTGCGCCGCCTTGAGCTCCTTGATGCCGGCAATGACGAACCCGACCTCGCCCGCCGCGAGCTCCGTTTTCGCGCGCGACTTCGGAGTGAAGACGCCCACCTGCTCGCACAGGTAAGTCGCCTCGGTGGACATGAACAGGATCCTGTCCTTCGGACGGAGCCTGCCGTCGACGACGCGCACCAGCATGACGACGCCAACGTAGTTGTCGAACCACGAATCGATGATGAGCGCCTTCAGCGGCTTGTCGCGGTCGCCTTCGGGGGCCGGGATGCGCGCGATCACGGCTTCGAGGATGTCGGTCACACCCTCGCCGCTCTTCGCGCTCACCTTCAACGCATCCTGCGCCGGCAGTCCGATGATGTCTTCGATCTCGGCGATGACGCGCTGCGGATCGGCCTGCGGCAGGTCCATCTTGTTCAGGACGGGAACCACTTCGACGCCCTGCTCGATCGCGGTGTAGCAGTTCGCAACCGTCTGTGCCTCCACGCCCTGCGATGCGTCGACGACCAGCAGGGCGCCCTCGCACGCGGCGAGCGAGCGCGAGACTTCGTAGGAGAAATCGACGTGACCCGGCGTGTCGATGAGATTCAGTTGGTACGTGCGCCCATCACGCGCGCTGTAGGACAGCGCGGCAGTCTGAGCCTTGATGGTGATGCCGCGCTCGCGCTCGAGATCCATGGAATCGAGCACCTGCGCTTCCATCTCGCGGTCCGAGAGCCCGCCGCAAGTCTGAATGAAGCGATCAGCGAGAGTGGACTTGCCGTGATCGATATGCGCGATGATGGAAAAATTGCGGATATGCTGCATGCGTAAATAGGGGCCAGACCCCGGTCTTCGTGGCTTAAGGTCTGTCCCCTATTTTTGCGGCATTCTACCGCAACTCACCAGATAGGCCTCAACGGTGCCGTCCAGGCGGTGCCTGCAGAGCTCGCGCGCGCCATGCACGAGCACCGGCACGTCTGCATCGTAAACCCGGTAGAGCGCCGGGTCGCTGTCTATGTCAACCACCGACAGATCGAAGCGGTAGCGTGACTGCAGCGCCCGCAGCCCGGCGATCATGACCTCGCACAGGTGACACGACCTGCGGCTGTAGACGGTGAGCTTCAGCGCGGCTACTGGTTGCCCTGACTACCCTGGCCACCCTGGCTGCCCTGTCCGCCTTGCCCGCCACCCTGGCTACCCTGCCCGCCACCCGCATTACCGCCCTCGATCCGGAACGGAATGTAGAGCGAGTTCCCGCTGCGGCGAATGAGGAGCGCCACGATGCGACCTTTTTCGACGGCCCCCATCAGCTCGCGCAGATGATCGACCGATTTCACGTCCTGATTGTTGACGGCGAGAATCACGTCGCCCTTGCGGATCCCGGCACGTGCGGCCGCGCCCTGGACCTCGTTCACCAGCACGCCGTTGTCGACCTTGAGCTCCTTGCGCTGGGCTTCGGTCAGGTCGCTCACCGACATACCGAATACACCAGGGGTGGCCGCGGGTGGCTTCGCGCCCCGTTTCTGCTGGGCGTCGCGATCCTCCTGCAGTTCCGCGACCGTCACCTGCACGTCGCGCGCAGCCTTGTTGCGCCACACCTGCATCGGCACGCGACTACCCGGTTTGGTACCGCCGACGATGCGCGGCAGGTCTTCGGACGAGCTCACGACCTTGTCGTCGAAGCGCAGGATCACGTCGCCAGCCTCGACGCCCGCCTTCTCCGCCGGGCCGCCCTTCTCGACCGAGCTCACGAGTGCGCCCTGTGGCTTTTGCAGAGCGAAGCTATCGGCAAGCTCTTTCGTTACGGGTTGAATGACAACGCCGATGCGGCCGCGGATCACACGGCCGACCGTTTTCAACTGCTGCACGATGTCGTTCGCGACGTCGATCGGAATCGCGAAGGAAAGTCCCATGAAGCCGCCGGTCCGGCTGTAGATGGCCGAGTTCATGCCGACCACCTCGCCGCGCAGGTTGAAAAGCGGACCGCCGGAATTGCCCGGGTTCACCGCAACGTCGGTCTGTATGAACGGAACGAAATTTTCCTGCGGCAACGAGCGGCCCTTCGCACTGACAATGCCCGCCGTCACCGTGTTCTCGAAGCCGAACGGGGAGCCGATCGCCACCACCCACTCCCCCACGCGCAGCCGTTCGGGATTGCCGAAGTGCACGAACGGCAGTCCGCTGGCGTCGATCTTGAGCAGCGCGATGTCCGTGCGCCGGTCCGAACCGATCACACGCGCCTTGAGCTCACGCTTGTCGGTGAGCTTCACCGTGATTTCGTCGGCCGCCTCCACCACGTGCGCATTCGTAAGGACGTAACCATCCGCGCTCAGGATGAAGCCGGAGCCGAGCGACTGCGACTGGAACTCGCGCGGCGTCTGCCCCTGCGGACCCTGCTGCGGGTTCGGCATGAACCGTCGGAAAAAATCGTAGAACGGATCGTCCTCCGGAAGATTGGGGATCGCCCCGCGGCCGGCGACCGGATTGCGTGCCGTCTGGGTCGTGCTGATGTTGACCACGGCCGCACCCTCTTTTTCGACGAGGTCCGTGAAATCGGGAAGCTGCGCCGCGACCTGCAGCGGCACCAGGAAAAAAAGCGCGAGAGCGAATTGTCTGAACATTGAGAAAAACCCGTTGTTATTAGATGCCTGCTGCACCCGGAGCGGTTTACTCCGGGGCGCTATTTTAGGTGGAGGCCAGCCGCGTGGACAGCATGGCGTGACGCGGCGACGTCTACTGCTGGACAGCGGCGGTGAGCGGCTTCAGTTGCAGCGAATCCCCGATCTGCATGATTGTCTTCGCCGGCGCTTCCCCGAGCACCGTCACGACATTACTACCGTGCGCCTTCGTATAGATGTTCACGGCCCCCTGGTGGCTCAGGGGCTGCGCGGCGGGATGCTGCTGCAGCGGCTCGATGAACACCGAGATGGCTGCGAGCCCATCTGAAAACACGATCTGCGAGATGGTTTCGCGGCCGGCGATCGAACGTTTGCCTTCCATCATCTTGCGAAAACCCGGCAGGCGGCTGGTCAGAACCCAGCCGGTATCGGCTGGCGTTGCGGCCGGACCGCTGAAGCCGGAGCGCTCGACACGCCACTTCTGCTTTTTGCTGGCGTCGGCATACCGGGAGCGAACACGGTCGCGACTGAAAGGCCCGCCAATGGTGATCTCCGTGAACGCGAAGGACTCCACCGCATCGCCGGTCTCGTTGATGGTCTGTGCGCGCAACGGCAGTCCTGAGGCGGTCTCCGCGCAGAACCGGCGGCCGTACCGCAACTGATCGCGCGGCGTCAGGGCCACCCATTGGCAATCGTGGCCGGCGATGCGATCGGCGCTTTCCGTCGACATGTCGTAGCTCTCGCTCAGACCCTGGACGGACTCCGGCACGAGCGCCGGGAAGTTGCGGGCGCTGCGATTGCGCTCCTCGATGAGTACCTTCTTCACGTTCGGCAGGTAGCACACGACCTGGTCGTTGCTGCGAACGACCTCGCGCGCAGGACCGTCCAGCGTTTCGAGTTTCTCGAATTCTCCGCCTGCGCTGTTCACGAAGTGGACCACACGCGACGTTTCGACATGATTGCGGTGCTGGTAGACGATCGTACCGCTGTAATTCAGCTGACGCGACGCGGCGGCCATTTTCTTCAGCCACGCGAACGCCTCACCCATCGAGGCACCGTCGGCTGCACACGCGGCCCCTGCCGCGCCCACCAGCACCAGCAAGCCGGCAGCCGTGCCGGGCAACGAAACACGCATGCGCAGTTAACGTCCTGTGATCTGGGCTGTGGTGGAGACGCTTCGAATGTAGGGACCGATGCCCTGAAGCGCCGTGCTCGGGGAGAAGCCCTGGTGGGCCAGCAGATACTCGTTCATGCGCCCGTCGCTGGGAACATTCGCTTCGGGGAGCGCCGGCGCCGGGGGCATTGCATTGCCCGCGATGTTCGTCGGCGCGGTGGCACCGGTCGGGCCTTTCGGCGAATCACTGACCGCGATACCGGTCGGCCCTAGCGCCATCCACCCCACGAACGCGACGGCACCCAACGATGCGGCTGCCGACATGGCGTAGGTGCTCAATCTGTTGCGGTGTGAGGGAAAGCGGCGGGGAGCGAGGACGGTGGGTTCTGCACCAAGCCGTCGGGCGAGGATCTCGTCGAACTGCGGGCGAGAGCACCGTCTCGCCACGCATCGCGTCGCCGATGAGATGGTAGTCATCCCACCGCGTTCGCAGCATCCGATCCTCTTTCACTTTCGACAACTGCCGGCGAGCTTCGTCGGCGTCGAGCTCGCCATCCATCAAAGCGGATATCGCGTCCATCTCACCATCTCCTGTCCTTGCGTGTGCCGAGCAGTGGCCTCAGCCGCTCCGCTATGGCCTCCCGCGCGCGAAATATACGGGAGCGCACCGTGCCGATGGGACAGTTCATGATATTTGCAATGTCCTCATAGCTTAGCCCTTCGATCTCGCGCAGCGTGATCGCGGTGCGTAACTCCTCTGGCAGTTCTTCAAGAGTTTGGTTCACCGTTTCTGCGACCTGCCGGCTCATCATTTCGTTTTCCGGCGTATTCAGGTCGCGCAGGTGCTCACCGTCCTCGAAGCCTTCAGCCTCCTCGCTGTCGATATCGGTGGTCGTGGGCGCACGTCGGCCCAAGGCCACGAGATAGTTTTTCGCCGTATTGATGCCGATCCGATAGAGCCACGTATAGAACGCGCTGTCACCCCGAAACGTGGGCAGTGCCCGGTAGGCCTTGATGAAGGCTTCCTGGGTCACGTCCTCGACCTCGGTCGGGTCCCGTATGAAGCGCGACAGCAAACGCGCGAGCTTCCGCTGGTACTTGCTCACCAGCAGCTCGAACGCCTGTTTCTCGCCGCGCTGCGCGCGCTCGACCAACTGCTGATCGATCTCGCGATCGCTCATCGCATCCGTCCCTGACCTTACCTGTCTTATCCAAGTCGAGTGGGCAAACCGATCGGACAAAGCCGACAGTATAACCGCCCGACCCAGCACGGCGCGACGGCGCGAGCCTGCGATAACCGGAGTGACCGGAGGCATCCAATTAAGTTCATTCGCATGGCCCCTCAGCCATGTCGTCAGTTCGGTTGTCGCGCGGCGCCCAGTCGCAAACCGGCTGGAACGACCCAGCGCTCCAGCAGTTCGAACATCCATTGCACCGCAAGCGCAAGCGCGGCGGCGGGCAAAGCGCCGGCGAGGAGCAGCCGATTATCGTTGACGGCCAGGCCGGCGACGATGCGCTCGCCGTAACCGCCCGCACCGATGAACGCCGCTATCGTCGCAGTGCCGACGGCGATCACGGCCGAGGTCTTGGCGCCGGCCAGAATGCTCCGGCTCGCGAGCGGCAGCTCGATCCGGCGCAGTCGCGCGAACCACGGCAAACCGAGGGCGCGCGCGGACTCCTGGAGTTGAACCGGCAGATCGATGAGACCCGTGGCCGCATTGCGGACGATCGGCAGAAGCGCATACAGGAAGAGTGCGACGATCGCCGGCACGACCCCGATCGTGCCGAGCAGCGTGATCAGAAACGCGAGCAGTGCGAGGGCCGGGATCGTCTGCAGCACCGCGACCGCGGCCATGATCCAGTATGACGCACGCGGTGAATACGCCGCCCAGATGCCGAGGGGAACGCCCACGAGCAGCGCCGGCAGGAGTGAGGCCATGACGAGTGCGAGGTGCTCCAGCGTGAGACGCGGCAGGTCCGCGCCGAACAACGTGGAGAGGAACCCACGCGTGTGAGACGCGGACGCGGATTCGCCGGTGCGTGTCCCATTCACGAAATCATGCGCGATTGCCGCGAACGTACGGCCTTGCAACTCCGCCTCGGCGTTGAGCGCCGCCATGGATGGCTCGGTGAGCCGTCCCTCCAGCGCACGCAGCGCAGCCCACGACTTGGGGAAGCGTTGCGCGAAGTCGAGGCGATAAACGATGACCGCGTCGTATCGCGGAAGCGCCCGGCGATCGTCCTCCAGCACACGGACACCATAGCGCGCGATCTTGGCGTCCGTCGAATACACGTCGATCACGTCTACCTGTCCCGCGGCAAGTGCTTCGTACGCAAGGCCGTGGTCGAGTCCGCGCGGCATCTGCGGGAGTCCATATGCTGTCTTCAGCGCCGGCCAGCCGTCCTTGCGGTTCAGAAACTCCTGCGACAGTCCGAGCCTGAGTTCGACACGCGACCTCAGCTGCGAGACCGTCGTAAGCCCTTTTTCGGCGGCCTGCTGTTGCGCCACGGCCAGCGCATACGTGTTGTTGAACCCCAGCGACACCCCGACGCCCAGCCCCTGCTTGCGCAGATCCTCTTCGAGCTCTGCCAACGTCGGCTGCGTCGTCTTGCCCAGGAGCTCGAAGGCGAGCGTGCCCGTGTACTCGGGATAAACGTCGATCGAACCCGTCTTAAGCGCCGCGAATACCACCGCCGTATTGCCCAGTCCCTGCTGGTGAACGACACGGGCTTCGCCGGCCTGCTCCATCGTCTGTTTCAGGATTTCCCCGAGAATGTAGGATTCGGTGAAGCGCTTCGAGCCGACGTTGACGGTCTGTGCCATCGACAGGGACGGGACGAGCAACAGCAGGAGCATCAGACGGCGCATCACGCGGGCGCGTCCCCGGTGCGCACGCGCTGCGCATGCATGAAGCGCGTTACGTAAGGGTCGGCCGGGCGTTGCGCAAAGTCGTCCAGCGTGCCGCGCTGGAGCACGCGCCCGTCACGCAGCAGGCACGATCTCATGCGCGAAGTAAGCGGCCTCCGCCATGTCGTGCGTCACCAGGACAACCGTTTTCCCGAGCTGCTCGAAGATGCCCTTCAAGTCGGTCTGCAGTTCGTAGCGCGTGACCGGATCGAGCGCGCCGAGCGGTTCATCGAGCAGCAGCAGCGGCGGATCGAGCATGAGCGCGCGCATGATACCGATGCGCTGTCGCTGGCCGCCCGAAAGCTGCTGCGGGTAACGCGCGAGCGCCTCCGGCGGGATGCGCACGAGAGCGGCGAGAGACGCCACGCGCTCGGTCACGCGATCGGCAGCCGTGCCCAGGTGTCGTGCGAGCAGCGTCACGTTGTCGGCGGCCGTGAGGTGCGGAAAGAGTCCGCCTTCCTGAATCACGTAGCCGATGGAATGCCGGATGCGTTCGACGTTGGTTGCCGTGAGCGTTTCTCCGGCAATGCGCACCGTTCCCGTTTCGGGCGTGATGAGCCCTACGATCATGCGCAGGATCGTTGATTTTCCGCAACCGCTCGGGCCGACGAGCACCGTCGTCCGACCTTCGCCAAAGTCGATGGTCAGTGTCTCGAGCGCGACCCGGTTTCCATAGCGCTTCGAAACGCCGTCGAGGCTGACCACGACGAGCGCCGTCAGCAGCTCTTGCGCTGCCGGTATTCCGCTGCGGCCGCCTCGACGGTCATGAACTGCGCACCGTGTTCCCGCAGCGTCGCCAGCAGCTTCTCGAGCATGACCATGCGGTGTCCGCGTCCGATCACGAACGGATGGAACGTATAGGTGATCACGCCCCATTCGAGGTTGCGGTCGAGGTAGAGGAAGTCGTCGATCCAGTTGCCGAGCACGTTGTTGGCGTTCATATTGCCCGGCAGGATCCAGGTCGGGGTGCGAATGAACTCGAAGTGCGGGAAATCGTCGAGCGTCCAGCTGATCGGCATCTCGATCAGATCGGTTTCCGGACCGAAGCGGGCAGGCTGCTCCAGCTCGATCGAGTCGCCGCGTCGTACCCGGTAAGGCGTGTAGTCGTCGCCCATCATGCTGCTGTCGTACACGAAGCCGTGTTGCAGCAGCAGATCGACCGAATGAGGGCTCAAATCCCACGACGGCGAGCGGTAGCCGCGCGCTTTGCGACCGGTGAGTTTGCTGGATGGCCTCGTTCGCGCGCACGAGCTCTTCCTCCTCTTCCTCGCGCGTCAGCGTGGCCGGCGGACGATGCGTCCAGCCGTGGTGGCCGATTTCGTATCCCGCTTCCGCGACGCGCGCGCATTCATCCGGATAGGTCGCGATCGTGTGTCCCGGGATGTACCAGGTCGAGGTGACATCGTACTTCTCGAGCAGCGCAAGAATGCGCGGCAGCGCGACATTCGGACCGAACTCCCCGCGCGAGATGACGCTCGGCGTTGCCATGCCGCGCGCGATCCAGCCGGAGATCGGCGTCGAAATCGAACGTCAGGCAGACGATGGAACGCCCCATGGTCACACTCGCATGTCGCAATGATGAGCGGCGGAATATAGCACCCCGTCACGGGCCCGGTAGCTGGGCCACGGACGCGCTGGCACAATACGCATCCTGACCCGTTTCGGTGCCCGCTATGAATCCAAGAGACTATCAGCTCGACCCGTTCTGGATGCCTTTCACGGCCAACCGCCAGTTCAAGGGCGCTCCGCGCATTCTCGCGTCCGCGCAGGACATGCACTTCACTACGGAAGACGGCCGCCGGATTCTCGACGGCACCGCCGGGCCTGTGGTGCGTGAACGCCGGTCACTGCCGGCCGAAGATCGTCGAAGCGATCCGGCAGCAGGCAGGCGAGCTCGATTACGGTCCGATTTTCCAGATGGGGCATCCCGGTCCGTTCAAGGTGGCCGAGCGTCTGAAGAAGCTGATGCCGGCGCGATCTCGACTACAGCTTCTTCACGAACTCGGGCTCGGAATCGGTCGATACCGCATTGAAGATCGCGCTCGCGTATCACCGCGCGCGCGGCGAAGGCAGCCGCCGCTGGCTGATCGGCCGCGAGCGCGGCTATCACGGCGCGAATTTCGGCGGGACCTCCGTCGGCGGCATTCCTGCAAACCGCAAGGTTTTCGGCAATCTGCTCTCGACCGTCGATCACCTGTCGCACACGCACAATCTGTCGCAGAACTCGTTTTCGCGTGGCCAGCCGGCGTGGGGTGCAGAGCTTGCGAACGAGCTCGAAACACGCATCGTCGCGCTGCACGAGGCAAGCAACATCGCGGCCGTCATCGTCGAACCGATGGCGGGATCCACCGGCGTGCTCGTTCCGCCCAAAGGCTATTTGCAACGGCTGCGCGAGATCTGCGACAAGTACGGCATTCTGCTCATCTTCGACGAAGTGATCACGGGCTTCGGGCGGCTTGGCGCGCCGTTCGCGACGAATCTCTTCGGCGTCGTGCCGGATCTCGTGTGTCTCGCGAAAGGGATCACGAACGGTTCGGTGCCGATGGGCGCGGTGGTCGTGCGCAAGGGCATCTACGAGACGATGATGGCCGCGGCGCCGCAGGATACGATCGAGCTCTTCCACGGCTACACCTACTCCGGACATCCGCTTGCGTGCGCCGCGTCGCTCGCGACGCTCGAGCTGTATGAAGAAGAGCGCCTGTTCGAGCGCGCGGCCGAGCTCGCGCCCTATTTCGAAAACGCAGTGCACTCGCTGCGCGAGCTTCCGCACGTCGTGGATGTGCGCAATTGCGGAATGGTGGCCGGCATCGAGCTCGAGTCCGTTCCCGGCAAGCCGACGGCACGCGCCTACGCCGCGTTCCAGCGCTGTTACGAGAAAGGCGTGCTGACGCGGACCACCGGCGACATCATCGCGCTCTCGCCCCCGCTCATCATCAGCAAGCAGCAGATCGATGAGCTGGTGGGAACGATCGGGGATGTACTTCGTGAATTGGGGCGTTAGTACGACGCATCGATAATCAACGCCCCCGATCCGGTCGGCCGTAAGGCGGATGGCGGGCTGGAAAACCGGTCGATAGTCTAGGCGGGTAATGGCGTTCGGACGTGCCACTAAAAGAGAGAGTGGCGCGGCCGGTTGGTCTTGCGGGCAGTTCCTTGGTGGCGGGTTGAGGCTCTGCTCAACCAGGCAGCGAAGGTTTCGCATGCCTGCGGGCACTGCCGTCAGATTCTCTGCATCTCTCTGCTGCCCAACTTCACCAGGCAGTGATCCACCCACTCCGCCGTGAGCTTCTCCTGCGTACTGTTCTGCCGCAGCCGCGAATCGAGCGCAGCCCAGTCGACGAAATCGAGCGGCTGATCCTGATTGAAGCACGAGAAGACATAGCGCGTCTCACCCGTCGCCGGATCCACGTGCGGCTGCAGACACTGCGCGCAGATCTCTTTCATCATGCACTGCATCGGCGAGTTGATCGAGCCGATCGCGAAATGATGCGGCTTCAAATAGGCCTTCAGCGTGTCGTGCCGTGCACGCGCGACAGCCGCCATCATGCGATCCGATCCGATCGCAATGATGCGATCGGCGTCGGCGAACGCAATCGGTTGCTCCCCCAGCGCGTTGCTCGCGTACGCGTGCATCGCCTGCACGATATTGCCGACGAACGTCTTGTCCTGCGGCCGGTCGGGGCTGAACCCGGGCTCCTCGTCGCAACACCACACAACGGCATCCGACGCCGCCTCGATGTCCGCGATCTTGTAGCGATCGGTCATGTGTTTGTAGGCGGCGAAATACAGGACGCGGTTCCCTGCCGCCCGCATCGCCTGACCGATCGAGAAGAGAACCGCGTTGCCGAGCCCGCCGCCCGCCAGCACGACGGTCTCGTTCTCGGGAATCTCGGTCGGCGTGCCGGTCGGCCCCATGAGCACGACCGGTTCGCCGGGCCTGAGCTGCAAGCAGAGATCCGACGAGCCGCCCATCTCGAGCACGATCGTGGAGATGAGCCCCTGCTGCCGGTCGACCCATGCCCCCGTGAGCGCGAGTCCTTCCATCGCGAGCCGTGTGTTTTCGGTCGTGTGCGAGCGGGTCTCGTAATTCTGCAGCCGATAGAACTGGCCGGGCCGAAATCGGCGCGCCGCGAGCGGCGCCCGCACGACAACCTCCACGATCATCGGCGTCAACCGCTCGACCTTGTGCACGGTCGCGCGCAAGGCATCGTTGAGTTGCTCGAGAAAAAGCGCATCGGGCTCGGCGGATGCGGGCTCCACTTCCGCGAGAACACGACTGACGATCGGGTAGCCCTGCTTCGCGGACCCCATCGCTTTAACGACGTTGCCGAAATACGACGGATGCACGTCGCCGAAATAGCTCATGCATCGGCCATCGGCGCGACGCGAGAGCAGCACGCGAACGTCGTTCGGCTTCGAGATGGCTTTCTCCGGCCGCACGGTATTGCCCGCCTCGTCGACGGCCTGAAAGTATTTGCCGTCGAGCGTGAAGTGCGCGCTGTCTTCGCGCGCGAGCACCGTGTTGGGCTGTGTTCCTGCCGCGACCAGAATGGTGCGCGCGGGCAGCTGGACTTCTCCGGTCTCGATCCAGCGCCCGTCTTCGCCGCGACTGTGCACCTTGAGCTTCATCGAAGCGGCGTGTCCGAAACGATCGACCTCGACGCGATGAGGCGTAAGACCTTCGGAGAACGCGATCCCCTCTTCCAGCGCCTTGTGCACCTCTTCGTGATTCAGCGTGTACGACGGGCTGTCGATGAGACGCCGGCGATACGCGATCGTGACGCCGCCCCAGGACTTCAGCAGCTCGAGCACCCGCGCCGGCCGCTTCTCCATCACGGCGGCGGCGCGCTCGGCGCGAATCGCACGTGCGTGAACGAGAAACTCGTCGGCGATGGCACGTTCCTCCTCCGTCCACGCGATGCGTGCCGCGGCCTCGCCGTGCTCGCGCGCAAGAAGCTCGTAGCGCCGTAGAAATTTCTCGACCTGCAGCGGATAGTACGCAAGCGCTTCGGTCGCAGTGTCGATTGCAGTGAGCCCGCCACCGATCACGACGACCGGCAGCCGCACCTGCATGTTCGCGATCGAATCGGTCTTCGCGGCGCCGGTAAGCTGCAGCGCCATCAGGAAATCGGAAGCGGTACGCACACCGCGTGCGAGACCGTTCGGCATGTCGAGCACCGTCGGCCGGCCCGCGCCGACCGCGAGCGCGACGTGATCGAAACCTAACGCGAACGCTTCCTCCGCGTTGAGCGTGCCGCCGAAGCGCACGCCGCCGAAAAGCGCGAAACGGCTGCGGCGCTCCACCAGCAGACGCACGATCTTGAGGAAATTCTTGTCCCAGCGCACGGTGATGCCGTACTCCGCGACGCCGCCGAATCCCGCCATGACGCGATGATCGAGGGACTCGTAAAGCTCGTTCACGTCACGGATCGGCCTGAACGGCACGCGCTCGCCGTGTGGCCCGACGCCTGAAATCTCGGGTGCCAGCGGCTCGATCTTGAGCCCGTCGATGCCAACGACGGTATGGCCGTCGTTCATCAGGAAGTGCGCGAGCGTGAAGCCTGCGGGCCCTGTGCCGGCTACCAGAACGCGCTTGCCCGTAGGCGGTTTCGGATAGGGCGCGCGCAGGTTGAGCGGATTCCAGCGCGTGAGCAGACCGTAGATCTCGAACCCCCACGGCAGCAGCAGAACGTCCTTGAGTGTGCGCGTCTCGGCCTGCGGGATATCGACCGGTTCCTGCTTCTGATAGATGCACGCCTTCATGCAGTCGTTGCAGATGCGGTGGCCGGTCGCTGCGCAGAGCGGATTGTCGACGGCGATAATGGCGAGCGCGCCGATCGCTAAACCTTCCGTCTTCGCCTTGTGGAACTCGGAGATCTTCTCGTCGAGCGGGCAGCCCGCCAGGGTTACGCCGAATATCGACTTCTTGAACGACGCCTCACCGCGGCCGCTCGCGCCTTTCTCCCGCAGTCCCTTGGAGCACGAGTCCTTGCCCTGCTCGTGACACCAGATGCAGTAATGCGCTTGATCGAGTGCGCCGGTGAGGTCCGTCCCCGCATCCGTCAGCCTGAAGCCTTCGCGCCGGCGCACGCGGTCAGCGCCGAAACGGTACGTCGCGTAGCCTCCGCTCGAGTCCACTTCCGCCGGTACGAGATGATGCGGGTCGAGCTTGTGCGGCGCCTTGAAGAGAACACCCCCGCGGTGCTTTGCCTTGCCTTCGGGCGTCAGAGCCGCCCACGCCGCGTAGTGCAGCGCCACATCGAGCGCTTGCTCGTTCGCGGCCTCGTCCAGTTGCCACCGTGCGACGTTCTGCGCGAACGAGAGTTCTGTTAACGGTTCGCCGAGCAGCGCCTCGAGCTTCTCCGAGAGTGCGCGCCCGTCGAGTGCGAGCGCAGCGTCCGGTTTGAACTTGTGCATGGCCTTGCGCTGCACGAAGTGTCGCTTGACCCCATACAGCGGGTTCAACTCGTGATGCCGCGCCGCGAGCGCCCCGACTTCTCTCTCGATCCCGAACAGCCAGGCGATGAACGCGTCGAGATGGGGGGCAAGCGCGAGCAGCAGTTCCGATTCCGCTTTCGACGCCAGTGCGTCCGGGTTGGCACGGGCGGAGGCAAGCGTTCCCGCGACGGCGGGCGCGGCCGCGTTCAGACGCGAAAGGAACAGCGCGTCGAGACGCTGGAGCCCTTCGTGCTCGTAGAGGTCGGAAAATGAAAGGCCCGACTCGCGGGCGGGTATGGCGGCTTCGGTCACGGCAGGCAAAACACAAAAAACGCGAAGTATAGCAATGGCTTGCGGAGAGACTTAGTCCCCAGTACGCTATGTTTATTAGAACCTTCAGGCCCGGGGTCACGAATGCACATGACCGCACCGGAGTTGACTGATTCCGCCATCCCCGCCGTGGGCGCGTACACGCCTCAGCGCATGCTGATGTGGCTCATGCTGTCGGTGCTCGTGGGACTGCTCGCGTACTTCGCTTTTCGCGGGTATCTGAATCCGGAGTTTCTGTTGAACTTCGCGAATCACATGTACTGCTAGAAGACAGTCAGTTAGGACCATCGCGTTCTGGTGAGCGGGGGCTGCGGAGTACGAGGGTCAGGGCGGTGGACAGAGGCGATTACCCGTCACGGATAAGCTTCTTTCGCACGCCGATACCGTATTCGCAACCAGCATCGCCACCGTCATCCGCCCCACGCCGCCGGGCACCGGGCTCACCGCGCCGGCGACTTCTCGCACCGCTTCGTAGTCCACGTCACCGACCAGTTTGCCGGCGGCATCGCGATTGATGCCCACGTCGATCACGACGGCGCCGGGCTTCACCATGTCTGCCGAAACGAGACGCGCACGGCCCGCGGCTGACACGAGCACGTCCGCCATGCGCGTGTGAACCGAGAGCGCGGGCGTCCTGGAATTGCAGACAGTCACTGTCGCGCCGCTTGCAATCAGCATCAGCGCGAGGGGCTTGCCGACGATGCTGCTGCGGCCGATGACGACCGCGTGGCGCCCCTCGAGTCCGACGCCCGCGCGCTCGAGCATGGTCATGACGCCGAGCGGCGTGCACGGCGCGAGCTGCATATGGCCGTCCACCAACGCGCCGAGGTTCGACCAGTTGAAGCCATCCACGTCCTTCGCCAAAGCGACCGACTGCATGATGCGCTGCGCATTTACGCCGCGCGGCAATGGCAGCTGAACGATGATGCCGTGCACGGTGGCGCTTGAATTGAGCTCGGCCACCTTGGCGAGAATCTCCGCTTCGCCCGCCGCAGCAGAAAGCTCGTGAAGCTCGGCATGCAACCCGGTTTCCGCGCACGTGCGCAGCTTGTTACGGACATAGGCGCGGGAGGCGGCATTGTCTCCGACGAGAACGGTGGCGAGACCCGGCTGCACGCCGCGCGCGGCAAGGCTTTTGACACGCGGTTGCAAAGCGGCCAGAACCTCTGCCGACATCGCTGCGCCGTCGAGCACGCGAGCTGCCATTCAGAGAGTCCTCAGCGCTGCCGGGCGGCGGTCCGCGCGGCCGTATCTTCCAGCAACTGGAAGAACATTTCGTCCTGACGGATCATGCCGAGCTCGCTGCGCGCGCGCTCTTCGATCGCTTCCATGCCCTGCTTCAGGTCGCGGACTTCCGCATCGAGCGCGGCATTACGCGCTTTCAGGCGCGCATTGGTTTCGCGCTGCGCGTGAATCTGCTGGTCGACCTCCGCCACGCGCAGCCATCCTCCCTTGCCGAGCCACAGCGGATACTGAATCGCGCCCAGGAGTACGAGCAGCGCGACGGTGAGCAGCTTCATCCCTGCAGGAGGATGTCATGGGCAAGCGCGCGCCGCTCAACCGCGATCGCCCGCGATCGCAGCATGCTCGCATTCGACCGCTGTGAGATGACACTCACTGTAATTGGTAGAACGCGTCGCGTCCCGGATAGCTCGCGCTTTCGCCGAGGTCTTCCTCGATGCGCAAGAGCTGGTTGTATTTCGCGAGCCGGTCCGAGCGGCACATCGAGCCCGTCTTGATCTGCATCGCGTTCGTGGCAACGGCAATGTCGGCTATGATCGTGTCTTCCGTTTCGCCTGAACGGTGCGAAACCACAGCGGTATAGCGCGCCCGCTTCGCAAGCTCGATTGCGGCGAGTGTCTCCGTGAGCGTTCCGATCTGATTGACCTTGATCAGAATCGAGTTCGCCACACCCTGCTCGATGCCCTGCCGCAGGTAGCGCGTGTTCGTCACGAAGAGATCGTCACCCACGAGTTGCACGCGACTGCCGAGCCGGCGGGTGAGAAGCTGCCAGCCCTCCCAGTCGTTCTCGGCCATGCCATCCTCGATCGAGACGATGGGGTACTTCGCGACCCAGCTCGCAAGGTAGTCGACAAACTCCGGCGCACGCATGCTGCGGCCCTCGGAGCGCAGTTGATACGCGCCATCCTCGAAAAACTCCGAGCTGGCGCAATCGAGCGCCAGCGCGACATGTTCACCGGGCGTGTAGCCGGCGGTTTCGATTGCTTCCAGGATCAGCTTGATCGCCGATTCATGGTCGGGCAGCCGCGGCGCGAAGCCGCCTTCGTCGCCCACGGCGGTGGACAGTCCGCGTTCGTGCAGGATCGACTTGAGCGTCTGGAACACTTCCGCGCCGCAGCGCAGCGCCTCCCGGAACGATGGCAAGCCGAGCGGGACCAGCATGAACTCCTGCATGTCGATTCCATTGTCGGCGTGAGCACCGCCATTCACGACGTTCATCATTGGAACCGGCATCGACATCGGCGCCGCGCCGCCCAGGTAGCGGTGCAGCGGCAACCCGGATTCCTCGGCCGCGGCCTTTGCCACTGCCATCGATACGGCGAGGAGCGCGTTCGCCCCGAGCCGCGACTTGTTTTCCGTCCCGTCGAGCTCGATCAGCGTTTTGTCGACGAACGTCTGTTCCGTCGCGTCGACGCCGATGACGGCTTCGCAGATTTCAGTGTTGACGTTCTCGACCGCCTTCAGCACGCCCTTGCCGTTGAAGCGCGTCTTGTCTCCGTCGCGAAGCTCGATCGCCTCGCGGCTGCCGGTCGACGCACCCGAGGGTACCGCGGCCCTTCCGAGCACACCCGATTCGAGCAGCACGTCCGCCTCGACTGTCGGGTTGCCGCGGGAATCCAGTATCTCGCGGGCGATGACATCTACGATGGCACTCATTTGACCCCTTGCTTGGCGGCCGCTTCGGATGCGACGAGATCCTCGGCGAAGCCGGCTTGTTTTACCGCGCTGTCGAGTTGCCGGAGCGTACCCAGCAGCGTCTTCATATAGCGTAACGGCCACGCGTTCGGCCCGTCGGAGAGGGCCTCTTCGGGCTTCGGATGCGTCTCCATGAACACACCCGCAACGCCGCTCGCCACCGCGGCGCGCGCGAGCACGGGCACGAATTCGCGCTGACCGCCGCTCGAGCTGCCCTGCCCGCCCGGAAGCTGCACCGAATGGGTGGCGTCGTACACCACGGGACAACCGGTCTCGCGCATGATGGCAAGCGAGCGCATGTCGGAGACCAGATTGTTATAACCGAACGAAGCGCCCCGCTCGCAGACCATGATCCGGTCGCCGGCCAGGGGATCTTCAGGATGGCTCTCGCGCGCGGCGTGCTGTGCTTTCTCGACGACGTTCTTCATGTCGCCGGGCGCGAGAAACTGCCCTTTCTTGATGTTCACCGGCTTGCCCGTCGCCGCGACGGCGCTGATGAAATCGGTCTGCCGGCACAGGAACGCAGGCGTCTGCAGCACATCCACTGCAGCAGCGGCAGCTTCGATGTCATCGATTTCGTGCACGTCCGTCAGCACCGGCACCTCAAGTTCCTTGCGCACCGCGGACAGTATCTCGAGACCCTTGTCCATGCCGAGCCCGCGAAACGACCTGATCGAGCTTCGGTTCGCCTTGTCGTAGGACGACTTGTAGATGAACGGAATGCCGAGCGCCGATGTGATTTCCTTCAGCTCGCCTGCGGTGTCGAAGGCAAGCTGGCGCGATTCCACGACACACGGGCCGGCTATCACGAACAGAGGCCGGTTCAGTCCAACCTCGAAACCGCAGAGCTTCATTCTCAGGCGATGCTCTGCAGTCGCTCGCTGGGCGGGCGCTGCATGTTGTCCGTGTCGGCGTTTTCCAGCGCGGCGTGTACGAACGCTTTGAACAGCGGATGCCCCGCTCTCGGCGTGGAGGTGAATTCGGGATGGAACTGGCAGCCGACGAACCACGGATGATTCGGCAGCTCGATCATTTCACACAGGCCTTCGCGCACCGATACCCCGCTCACCCGCAAGCCGGCCTCCTTCAGACGCGCCAGATAATGATCGTTCACTTCGTAACGATGCCGGTGGCGTTCGACGATACGCTCGCAGCCATAGACGCTGTGCGCGATGGAGCCGGGCGCGAGATTGCATTCCTGCCCGCCGAGCCGCATCGTTCCGCCCAGCTCGGATTGCGTGTCGCGGCGCTCGACCCGTCCGTCCCGCCCCTGCCATTCGGTGATCAGCGCAATCACCGGGTGCGGTGTTTCCGGTTCGAACTCTGTGCTGTGTGCGCCGTCCAGTCCCACCACGTGACGCGCGTACTCGATGACAGCGAGCTGCATTCCGAGGCAGATGCCGAGATACGGAATGCGGTTTTCACGCGCATAGCGGATCGCCTGGATCTTGCCTTCCACGCCACGCTTGCCGAACCCGCCGGGAACGAGGATCGCGTCCATGCGCGCCAGCGCACCGGTGCCGTTCTTTTCGATGCTTTCGGAATCGATGTACTGGATCTTGATGCGCGCGCCAGTGTGGATTCCCGCGTGGATCAGCGCTTCCGAAAGCGACTTGTACGACTCGGTGAGATCGACGTACTTGCCGACCAGCGCGATGTTGACGTGGCGCTGCGGATGCTCGAGCGCATACACGAGCTTGTCCCACGCGGCGAGGTTCGCCGGCGGCGGCTCCAGGCCGAGCTTGCGGCACACGATGCCATCGAGATGCTGAGCATGCAGCATGGCCGGGATACGATAGATACTGTCTACGTCCACAGCCGAAATTACGGCCTCGACTGGCACGTTGGTAAAGAGCGCGATCTTGCGGCGTTCGTCGTCGGGTAGCGGGCGGTCGGCGCGGCAGAGCAGCACGTCGGGCTGAATCCCGATCTCGCGCAGTTCCTTCACCGAATGCTGGGTGGGCTTGGTCTTGATCTCGCCCGCCGAGGCGATGTACGGCACCAGCGTGAGATGAATGAAGCACGAGTTGTCGCGCCCGACTTCGATCGCCATCTGGCGAATCGCTTCCAGGAACGGCAGCGACTCGATGTCGCCCACCGTGCCGCCGATTTCGACCAGCGCGATCTCGGCGTCGCCCGCACCTCGGCGAATGAACTGCTTGATCTCGTCGGTGATGTGAGGAATGACCTGCACCGTGCCGCCCAGGTAGTCTCCGCGGCGTTCCTTGCGAATCACGCTTTCGTAGATCTGGCCGGTGGTGAAGTTGTTGCGCTTGCTCATCTTGGCCTCTACGAAACGCTCGTAATGGCCGAGATCGAGATCGGTTTCCGCGCCGTCTTCCGTGACGAAGACCTCGCCGTGCTGGAACGGGCTCATCGTGCCGGGATCCACGTTGAGATAGGGATCCAGCTTCACCATCGAGATGCGGATGCCGCGCGACTCGAGAATCGCGGCGAGGGAGGCGGCAGCGATGCCTTTGCCAAGGGAGGAAACTACACCACCGGTGACAAAGATGAATTTGGTCATCAGATCATGGGCAACCGTTTTCGCATTTTATAGCGCATTGAGAGTACACGTCCAATCGGAGCGCCCCTTTTTTGGTCAGCGGCGCGACTCGGACAGGCTGTCGCTGTCCACCTCTCCGGCCCTCGTAGACTCCGACGAGGGTGCTACTTCTTTCCCAGGCCTCGTACCTCTCGGACGTGAGTTCTCGCCGGGGCTCGGAAAATTACGCTCGCGGCGACAGCTTGTCCCAAGCGCGCCGCTCACCGGGGACGAGGTCGTTCTAAACTACGGCAATGCCCCGCTCACCAGAATGGGCCTTCAGACCATGGCAACACGAGCCGCCTTCTTCGTATCCGACCGCACGGGCATTACCGCGGAGATGCTCGGCCACAGCCTGCTTACGCAGTTCGAAAGCGTTCGCTTCCAGGAAGTGACGCTGCCGTTCGTGGATACGATCGAAAAGGCGCGGGAGGTCGTCGCACGCATCAACGAAAAAGCGGCGGTTGAAGGCGTCCGGCCAATCGTCATCAGCACCCTCGTCAATACCGACATAGCCGCGATCGTCGGACAGGCGAATGCGCTCTTCCTCGACTGTTTCGAGATCTTCATCTCGCCGCTGGAGAAGGAGCTCGGCGTGCCGGCTTCACACGCCATCGGACGCAGCCACAGCGTGAGCGATCTCGTGAACTACTATCATCGCATCGACGCCGTCAATTTCGCGCTCGGTCACGATGACGGGATCGCGTCACGCGGGCTCACGGAAGCGGACATCATCCTCGTCGGGGTCTCGCGTTCGGGCAAGACGCCGACCTGCCTCTACATGGCCATGCAGTTCGGCATTCGAGCGGCCAACTACCCCTTCGTCCCCGAGGACTTCGCCGCCGGCGGACTGCCGAAGCATCTTCAGCCCCTCAGGCCGCGGCTGCGCGGACTGACCATCAAGCCGGAACGCCTGCAGCAGATCCGCAGCGAGCGCCGCCCGGGCAGCAAGTACGCGACACTGGAGAATTGCGAATTCGAAGTGCGCGAAGCCGAAACGCTGATGCGGCAGGAGGGCATACCGTTCCTGGATGCGACCAGCAAATCGGTGGAGGAGCTGGCGACGACGATACTGCACGAGGCGAAACTGGAGCGTCGTATATATTAAGTTAGAACCCCCGATTCCGGCGAGCGGGGGCTGCGGAGCAGCGGGCCCGCTGAAGCCTGGAAGAGGGGTCCCTGCTCCTCCGTCCGCGGTCTCCCGCGAGCGAAACTCTCCGCGCTCGTTAGAACTCTCGTCCGAGGGTACGAAGCACGGGGCTGTGGAGCGGTCGCAATGTCTAACCCCGCTGCCTCACTCTTTCAAACAGACATATCGCCGCCGCCGCCGCGACGTTGAGCGACTCGGCCTTGCCCGGCATCGGAATGGAGATCTGAACATCGGCGGCCGCGCGTACCGCGGGGCTGAGACCCGCGCCCTCGTTTCCGAAAACGAGCGCGACCGTGTCGCGAAGGTCCGCCGCGTAGAACGGCAGCGCTGCATCCCGAACCGTCGCGACGACCTGGCCGGTATAGCTGTCGATCAGACGACCGAGGTCCACGCGCTCGCAAATCTGGAGCATGAAGTGCGCGCCCATGCCCGCCCTCAGCACCCGCGGCGACCACGCATGCACACACCCGGATGAAAGATAGATCTCGGCAATGCCGGCAGCGGCGGCAGAGCGCAGGATCGAGCCCATGTTGCCGGGGTCCTGCACATCCTCGAGCATGACGCACGGACCCGGGCGTGCAGGAACCTCCAGACGTCGCGGTGTACGGACGAGCGCGAGAATCCCGGTCGGCGTGGCGACCGACGAAAGCTCGCGGAACAGAGCATCGGAGAGCACGGTCGCCTGCGGCATGACGGGCACGGCAACGAGCTGCGCGATCTCGGCATCGTTCAGGTGCGAGCGGCTGACGACGAGCTCGTGGGGTGCGCCGATGTGCTGGAGATAGGAGGCCACCAGATGCGCGCCGTCGAGGATCGACAGTCCGGCCTCACGCCGCTCGCGCGACGAGTTGCGCAGCCGGAGCCAGCGACGAAACTGCGCGTTATCACGCGAGGTGACCTGTCGCACGATATCCGTTCAGGTCGAGCAATGTCCGTCCCAGGCGCGCCGCCTTCGCCGCCCCAGCCCTCACAGGCTCGGACGAGAGTGCTAACTTTCGTTCGAATGTTACGTTCGCGGCGACAGCCTGTCCCAGGCGCGCCGCTCACCGATAATGGGTCGTACTAACTTACCTTATTATTCCCCTCCCCGGCACCCTGATGAAATCGAGCAGCGGTTGGACTTCCGAACATCGCGCGGCGTGGTCCGCAAGCTCGCGCTGCGCTTCTTCGAGCGACAGACCCGCGCGATACAGTGTTTTGTAGGCGCGCCTCAGTTCCGAAATGGTCTCGCTCGAAAAGCCGCGCCGCCGCAATCCTTCGCTGTTGATGCCGAATGGACGCGCCGGGCTGCCCGAGGCGGTCACGTACGGCGGGATGTCCTGCAGCACCACCGTGCTGACTCCCGTAATGCTGTGAGCCCCGACGCGACAGAATTGATGTACCTCCCGTGAACCCGCCGAGGACCGCGTCGTCGTCTACCAGCACGTGACCGGCGAGTTGCGCGCTGTTCGCGAATATGGCGCGATTGCCGACACGACAATCGTGCGCGATATGTACATACGCCATGATCCAGTTATCGTTGCCGACGCGTGTCACGCCGCCGCCCTGGATCGTCCCGCGGTTGATCGTGCAGCACTCGCGTATCGTGTTGCCGTCGCCAATCTCGAGACGAGTGGGTTCGCCGCCGTACTTCTTGTCCTGCGGCGCATCGCCGACGGATACGAACTGTGAAATCGTGTTCTTCGCCCCGATGCGGGTGTGGCCCGTAATCACCGTGTGCGGCCCGATGCGCGATCCCGCACCGATCTCCACGTGCGGGCCGATGATCGTATACGGTCCCACCTCGACGTCCGCCGCGAGGCGCGCTGCGGGATCGACGATTGCGGTGGTATGGATGAGCGAGGCAGGCGGTGCGTTCATCGGCGTCCCGGCAACTCAGGTTTCCACATTGGGCAGCAGGCGTATGGTGCACATGAGATCGGCCTCGGCCGTCATCGCATCCGCAACATAGGCCTTTCCATGGAACTTCCAGAGTCCGCGCACGTGCCGCAGCAGCGACACTTCGAGCCGCAGCGTGTCGCCGGGCGTGACCGGTCGCTTGAAGCGCGCGTTGTCGATGCCGACGAAATAATAGACCATGTTCTCGTTGGCCTTGTGCCCTTCGGTGCTGAACGTGAGGATGGCCGCCGCCTGCGCCAGCGATTCGATGATGAGCACGCCGGGCATGACCGGGTGATGCGGGAAATGACCTACGAAATACGGCTCGTTGATCGAGACGTTCTTCAGCGCCACGATCTTGCTGCCGGCCTCGACCGACACCACGCGGTCGATCATCAGGAACGGGTACCGGTGCGGCAGGTACTGCATCACGCGGCTTATGTCTATTGAGGTCGGTTCCAGTGGAAGGCCCTCCTAATCATATGATCGTTTTCTGCATCGCACGTACCCCGGCCGCTGCTTCGCGCCGACTCTCCCGCCGACGTGCCACGCAGAAGCCACGCGCACGTATCTCAACTCTCGCCGCGCGAGCCCCTGAACTTTTCCAGTTCCTCTTCAAGGCGCGCCAGCCGCCGCGCCATCTCCGCCAGATGCCGCAGGTGCACCGCGTTTCTGCGCCACGCGCGGTTCGTTTCGAACGGATAGACACCACTGTACGCACCGCGTGTGTCGATCGACTTCGTGATCGACGTATGCCCTGAGATCTCGACGTGATCCGCAATCGTCACATGTCCTGCGATGCCGACCGCTCCGCCAATGCGGCAATACCGTCCGATCTGAACGCTGCCCGCAATACCGGTACACGCGGCAATCGCCGTGTGCGCACCGATGCGCACGTTGTGTGCGATCTGGATCTGGTTGTCGAGCTTGACGCCATCCTCGATCACCGTGTCTTCGAGCGCGCCGCGATCGATCGTGGTGTTCGCGCCGATCTCGACATCGTTGCCGATGCGCACGCGCCCGACCTGCGGGACCTTGACCCAGCGTTCGCCGTCGAACGCGAGACCGAAGCCGTCGGCGCCGATCACGGCGCCGGAATGCACGATCACTCTGTCGCCGATGAGGCAGCCGTCGTACACGCTGACGCCGGCATGGAGGCGCGAATCGGCCCCTACGGCAGCATCGCGTCCAATCGAAACGCCCGGCCCGATCAGCGTGCGAGGCCCGACGCGGGCGCCTGCGCCGATGCTCGCACACGCCCCGATCTGCGCGGTCGGGTCTACGCTCGCACTCGCAGCCACGACCGCGTTCGGGTGCGGGCCCGGCTCGAGCGCGCGCTCGGGATTGAGCAGCGCCGAGACGCGCGCGAACAGGAGATAGGGATTGCTGCTGATGATGCGCGGCCTGTCTACTGCATCGCGAGCCGACGGCGCCAGGATCAGCGCAGCCGCACCAGTGGACTTCAGCTGGTGCAGGTAGCGCTCGTTTGCGAGAAAGCTGATCGCGTCGCTTCCGGCGTTTTCGAGCGTGGCGACACGCGCAATACGAACACTTCCATCGCCGACGACCTCCCCGCCGAAGCGCTCGACGAGCTCGAACAGGCTGTACGCCGGAACGCTGTCGTTCATGAGCGCGACAGCGGCGTGACGCCTACTTCTCAGCCGAGAGCGCCTTCAGCACCCGATCGGTGATGTCCAGACGCGGACTGCGATACACCGCTTCCTGCACGATGAGGTCGTACTTCTCGGACTCGGCAATCTGTTTGATCACCCTGTTCGCCCGCTCGAAGAGTGCCTGCAGCTCCTGGTTGCGCCGCAGATTCAGGTCTTCGCGATACTCCCGCTGCAGACGCTGGAAATCGAGCGAGAGGCGCCCCAGCTCCTGCTCCTTGGTGCGCCGATCGCTCTCGCTCAACGTCAGACCTTCCTTCTCGAGCTGCGCCTGCAGGGTCTTGATCTGTGTTTCGCGTTTCTGCAACTCCTGCGCGCGGGGTGCGAACTCCTTCTCCAGGCGCTTGCTCGCGAGCTCTGCAGGCGCCGACTCGCGGTTGATGCGTTCCGCATCGATGAAGCCGATCTTGAATTCCGCCGCAGCGACGGCGCCCGAATCGCAGATCAGTCCCACCGACAACGCCACGGCAGCGAGCGTCGCGTACAAACTCTTCAATGTCGCCTCCTTCATCAAATGCCGGCAGTCCAACGCTCGCGTTGCGGGATCCTAGAATGCGCCGCCGAACGTAAACTGGAAAGGTTGCTTGCGATCGCCCTCCTCGCTGCGTATGGGCTGCGCGATGCTGATTTTAAGCGGTCCCATCGGGGAAACCCATAGCACCGCGATGCCCATGGATAAGCGCATTTCGCTGCCGGACCATTTCTCGCCGGTCATACCCGTATCCACAAACGCGCTCATCCTTACGCTCTTGTCGCCGGCGAGACCCGGAAAGGGGAACAGGAACTCGGCGTTGCCGAGCACCTTGTGATTGCCGCCGCGAGGATTGCCCTGCAGATCTTTCGGGCCCACTGTGAAGACACGAAAACCGCGCAGCGAGTTTACTCCACCCAGATAGAAGTTTTTGAAGAAAGGCAGGGTAGGCGTGTTGGCATAGCCGTCGCCGTAGCCGATTTCGCCGTTCAACATCAGCACGTAGTCCCGGGTCAACGGGAAGTAACGCTGATACTGGTATTGTGCTTTGTAGTACCTGGAGCGACGGCCCCGGAAAGGCGAACTCACCGCTCGCGCGCTGCAGCGCTCCCCGAGTCGGATAGATCAGGCTGTCGCGGCCATCGCGATTCCAGCCGATCGTGCCGAGCAGCGCGTCGTTGTCCGCGCCGAACGTACGCACGTAGTCGAGGTAAATGAGCGGACTGTCGGCAGCCGTTCCTATGCTCGTCTTCTCGTAACCGATACCGTAGCTGATCGTGTCGATCTCGGTCACCGGCACGCCGAAGCGCATGGCCGCGCCCGCGGTGTCGGTCGTGTAATTGCCGAGGCCGGCGCTCGAAGCGTCGACTTTCCTCAGGTAAACGTCGAACCCGCGGCTGATCCCGTCCGGCGTGTAGTAGGGATCGGTGAGGGACACCGCATAGGTCGTGTTGATCTTGCTGGTGTTGACACCGAACGAAACGTGCTTGCCGGAGCCGAGGAAGTTGTTCTGCGTGAGAGAGCCTGAAAGGATCAGACCCTCGCCGCTGCCAAAGCCGGCACCGAGCAGAACGGACCCGGTCGGCCGCTCGACGACGCTTACGTTGACGTCGACCTGATCGGTCGTGCCCTGGACCGCGGGCGTTTCGATGTTGGTTTCGGTGAAGTAACCGAGACGGTCCAGACGCTGCTTCGAAGTAGTGATGCGGTCCGACGCATACCACGCGCCCTCGAGCTGGCGCATTTCGCGGCGTATCACCTCGTCACGCGTACGCGCATTGCCGGAGATATTGATCCGCCGGACGTACACGCGCCGGCCGGGATCGATAATGAACGTGAAGGAGGCTTCCCGTTTCTCCTTATCCAGTTCCGGCGCCGCATTCACGTTCGCGAAGGCGTAGCCGTCGGCGCCCAACCGGTCGCTGATTTTCTTGGTCGATTCCGTGACGCGCGCGCGCGAGAAGATCTCGCCGGGTTTCAGCGTGATGAGCTTCCGGATTTCGGCCTCCGGCAGCAGGGGCTCGCCGGCTACCTTCACGTCCGAAACTCTGTAGCGTGGTCCTTCGCTCACGGCGATCGTGACGTAGATGTCCTTCTTGTCGGGCGTGATGGAGACCTGGGTGGACTCGACGTTGAACTCGAGAAAGCCGCGGTCGAGATAGTACGAACGCAGCGTCTCCAGGTCGGCCGCGAGCTTCTGGCGTGAATACTGATCGGCCTTGCTGTACCACGTGAGCCAGCCCGGGGTGCGCAGCGAGATCTGGCGCAGCAATTCGCGCTCGGGAAAGACCTGGTTGCCGATGATCGTGATCTGCCGGATCTTGGAAGCTTCGCCTTCCTCGATCGTGAAGCTCACGGACACGCGATTGCGCTCGAGCGGCGTCACCGTGGTGCTGACGTTGGTCGCGTAACGCCCGCGAGTCAGGTACTGACGCTTCAGTTCCTGTTCAGCGCGATCGAGCAGACCCTTGTCGAAGATGCGTCCCTCGGCGAGCCCGATCTGGCTCATCGCCTTCAGCACCGTTTCCCGATCGAACTCGCGCATGCCGGTGAACTGGATCTGGGCGATCGAGGGCCGTTCCTGCACGACAACGACGAGCACGCCCTCTTCGGCTTCGACAGACACATCCCGAAAGAAGCCCGTCGCGAAAAGCGCGCGGATCGTCTGGGACGCTTTCTCGTCGGTCATCGTGTCGCCCACCTTCACGGGAAGGTAGCTGAAGACCGTGCCAGCCTCGGTGCGCTGGATTCCTTCTACGCGGATGTCTTTTATTTCGAACGGTTCGATCGCTCGGGCCGGCGCAGCGCTCAGTGCAACCAGCAGAATCCCGACACGAAAAAAGTGCATCTATTAGCCGCTAATCAGACGATTGATGTCGTTATATAAAGCAAAAGCCATCAGAACGAACAGCAGGCCCATGCCGAGATGCTGTCCTATTTCGATGGCTTTGTCCGAGACCGGACTGCCTTTGAATAGCTCGAAAATATAATACATCAGATGACCACCGTCCAATAACGGGATCGGCAGCAGGTTGAGCACGCCGAGACTGATGCTGATGAGCGCGAGGAAGAGCAGGAACGAGACAGTGCCCGCCTGTGCCGACTGACCGGCGTAATCGGCGATCGTGATCGGCCCGCTCAGGTTCTTGAGCGACACTTCGCCGATGATCATCCTGCCGAGCATCTGCAGACTGAACACCGACGTGTCCCAGGTCTTGTAGAACGCCTGTCCGATGCTTTCGATCGGACCGTAGCGGACTTCCGTCATGACGCCGGCAAGCGCGTCCCGATCGATCTTCGGACCGGCGCCGATCCGGCCGACGGGCCGACCGTTCTCGGTGAATACGTCAGGCATGACCGGCAAACTGAGCTGCGTTCCATTGCGGCGAATCTCGAGATTCAAAGCCGCGCCCGGATGCGAGCGCACCGCCGCGACAACGTCCTCCCAGCTGTGAACCGTGTCGCGGCCGATCGCGAGGATCTCGTCCCCGGCTTTGAGTCCGGCGCGTTCGGCGGCGCCTCCGCTCAGCACGTTGCCGATCACACCCGGCAGCGGCGGCTGTTGTCGGACCAGCCCGAGCCCGCGCAGAAAGTCGCTGTCGAGGTCCGTGGCCGTGAGCTGCGCAAGATCGAGCTCACGTACCGCGCGCTCGCCGGAAATACCCCTCACCTCGACGGGCACGCGCTCCTTCTTTACTGCATGGTGCAGCAGCACCCACCGCGCATCCTGCCACGTCTGTATGGATTCGTCGCCGATGCGAGTGATCGTCTCGCCCTGCTGGAAGCCAGCCGTTGCCGCAGCCGTATTCGGTTCCACCGGTCCTACGATCGGTTTCAGGCCCGGCACGCCGTGCATGAACAGGATCCAATACAGCACAACCGCGAGCACGAAGTTCGCTGCGGGACCGGCAAGCACGATCGCAAAACGCCGGGCAATACTCTGGCGGTTGAACGCGCGATCGAGCTCGTGCGCGTCCACCGGCGCCTCGCGCTCGTCGAGCATCTTCACGTAGCCACCGAGGGGGAACGCTGCGATGGCCCATTCGGTTCGGTCCGGGCCCACTTTGCGCGACCACAGCGGCCGGCCGAAACCGAGCGAGAAACGCAGCACCTTTACATTACAGAGCCGCGCGACCAGATAATGGCCAAGCTCGTGGACGACGATCAGAAGCCCCAGTGTGACGACGAACGCAACCGCAGTGTTCAGGAGATTCATGGCCTTGGCCGAGAGTCAAAGAGAAGTAAGAACGCTCAATGCACCTTGATGTTCCCGGCCCGCGTCTCGCGCGCGTCGGCAAGGCAGCGTCGGGCGCACTCGCGCGCCGCCCGATCGGCTTCGAGAACGTCATCGAGCGAATCCACGGCACCGCGCTCGCAACGCGTAAGCACGGCCTGGATGAGTTGCGGGATATCCGTGAACCCGATCTTCCCCGACAGAAAGCGTTCGACCGCCACTTCGTTGGCGGCGTTAAGAACGGCCGGGGCGCACCCGCCGGCCGCGAGCGCCTCGTAAGCGAGTCTCAGACAGGGGAAGCGCGTGACGTCCGGTCTCTCGAAGTGCAGCGAGCCGATGCGCGCGAGGTCGAGGAAGTCCACACCGGCGTCGATGCGATCGGGATAGGCGAGCGCGTGGGCAATGGGCGTGCGCATGTCGGGATTACCGAGCTGCGCGATGACAGATCCGTCGACATATTCAACGAGCGAATGGATGACGCTCTCCGGATGAATCACGACTTCGATCTGGTCGGAGCGCGCATTGAAGAGCCAGCGCGCCTCGATCACCTCGAGGCCCTTGTTCATCATCGTGGCCGAATCGACCGAGATCTTGCGGCCCATGACCCAGTTCGGATGCGCACATGCCGCCTGTGGCGTCACGTGTGCAAGCTCATTCACCGGCGTGAGGCGGAACGGCCCGCCCGAAGCGGTGAGCAGGATCCGCCGCACGCCGACGGCGCGCAGCTCGCCCGCGAAGTGTCGCGGCAGTGCCTGGAATACTGCGTTGTGTTCGCTGTCGATCGGTAGCAGCGCGGCGCCACCGGCCTGCGCTGCGCGCAGGAGCACCGGCCCCGCGGTGACCAGCGCCTCCTTGTTCGCGAGCAGCACTTTCTTGCCCGCGGCCGCAGCCGCGAACGTTGCCCTGAGACCGGCAATACCGACGATTGCGGCCATCACGGCGTCGGTTTCCGGCAATGCCGCGACGAATTCGAGTCCTTCACTGCCATGCAGAACCTGGGTCTCGAGACCGCTGTCGCGCGCACGCCGCTCGAGTTTCTCCGCGGCACTCGCTTCCGCCAGCACCGCGTAGCGGGGCCGATGCCGGAGGCATTGGTCGAACAGCACGTCCGCTCGGGCATTCGCCGTCAAGGCGAGCACGCGGAATCGGTCCGGATGACGCTCCACCACGTCGAGAGTGTTCGCGCCGACGCTCCCGGTAGATCCCAGGATGGTGAGATTCTGGATCGCGTTCATTGGGCCTGCACTTTACATGTAATAAAGGACGAGCGCCGCAAACGGCAGCGTCGAGGTCAGTCCATCGATGCGGTCCAGCACCCCGCCGTGCCCCGGCAGCAGTTGCCCGCTGTCCTTCACGCCCACCTGCCGCTTCATGAGCGATTCAAACAAATCGCCGACGATGCTCAGCACGAGGACGGCCACGAAGATGAGAAGACCGTATTGCGCGTCAACCAGTCGTGAACCCGCGGGAGCTGTGAGCCACAGCACTCCATAATAGAGCCCGATGGCCGCGACCGCTCCCAGCACGCCTTCCCAACTCTTGCCGGGACTGATCGTCGGTGCGAGCTTGCGGCGTCCCCAGCACCTGCCCACGGCATACGCGGCCGTGTCGGCAACCCACACGATCGACAGTATGAGCAGCAGGGTCCATGGGGTCGTCTGCAACTGCACGAGTGCAAGCCACATCGGAACGAGCACGATCCACCCGACCAGCCCGCGGACGAACGTGTTGCGCACCGACCAATGCCGGGATAGCCATAGCGGTGCGATCAGAACCCAGAAGCAGACGCTCAATCGGTAGGGCCAGGCTTCGAAGTGCGAAAGCGGCACCAGGTACAGCACTGCTGGCGCGGAGAGGCTTACCAAAGCGCCGTACGCATAACGGGCGCGAGGTCCCATCAGGGCAAGATCGGCCCACTCGACGCTCGCAGTCGCCAGGCCGGGCAGCAGGAACAGCGCCCAGGCGATTTGCGGCAGGAATAGCAGCGCGCCTGCAAAGACGGGCAAGAGGATCGCGGCCGTGAGTACGCGCTTCGCAAACATGTACTAACGCGCGCTTGGCCCGAGGTGAAAGCGAGCGCCGCCCACGAACCAAAAGGAAAGGAGGTGACGGAGGGAAACCATGGGTTTCCCTCTGTTCCGCGGGCAGCGAGGCCCGAGCCGCAGGCGAGCGCTGCCCACTACCCGGCGGAGATACGAGCCTGTCCGCGGGCCGTTTTCAGTTGGTCGCTGGTGCGACCGAAACGACGTTCGCGCTGCTGGAACGACTGGATGGCAGTGCCGAGCGTGTGCGCGTCGAAGTCGGGCCACAGCGTTTCAATGAAATAGAGCTCGGTATACGCGAGCTGCCACAAAAGAAAATTGCTGATGCGCTGCTCGCCGCCGGTGCGGATGAAAAGATCCGGCTCGGGTGCATAGCTCATGGCGAAGTATGGCGCCAGATCCGCCTCGGTGAAACCCTGCGCAAGCTCGGGACGCGCCTTCAGCATGCGATTCGTCGCCTGCAGAATATCCCAGCGGCCGCCGTAGTTCGCCGCGATCGTGAGATTGAGGCGCTGGTTTTGCGCCGTCTGGATCTCTGCCTGCTCGATCAGTCGCACAATGCGCGGCTCGAACCGGCTGAGATCACCGATCGCCCGGAATCGTACCTCGTTGGAGTGCAGCTTTTCGATCTCCTGCTCGAGCGCCGAGACGAAGAGCTGCATCAGAAACTTCACTTCTTCCTGCGGACGACGCCAGTTTTCGCTGCTGAACGCGAACAGCGTCAGGTGTTCGACGCCCTGCTTCACGCATGCCTTTACGGTCGCACGCACGGCCTCGAGCCCGCGGCGATGGCCCGCCACCCGGGGCAGGAACCGCTGCTTCGCCCAGCGGCCATTGCCGTCCATGATGATTGCGATGTGACGAGGTATGAGACGATCCTCGGGAACCGCAACGGTCGAGCTGGAGTACCGTTCCACCGTCATATCGCCATCAGATCCGCTTCTTTGGCCTGCAGCAACTTGTCGATGTCCGCGATGTAGCGGTCGGTGAGCTTCTGCACGTCGTCCTGTGCGCGGCGCTCCTCGTCTTCCGCGACCTTCTTCTGCTTGAGGAGATCCTTGAGGTGATGGTTCGCGTCGCGCCGCACGTTGCGTACGGCAACCCGCGCGTTTTCGCCTTCCTTGTGCACGACCTTGATGAGATCCCGGCGCCGTTCTTCGGTAAGCGCCGGCATCGGCACGCGCACCACTTCACCGACGGTCGCGGGGTTCAGGCCGAGATCAGCGTCGCGAATCGCCTTTTCGACCGCCCCGGCCATTTTCTTTTCCCAGGGCGTGACCCCGATCGTCCGCGCGTCGATGAGCGTCACGTTCGCCACCTGCGGAATGGGTGTCGGCGTGCCGTAGTAGTCCACTGTAACGTGGTCGAGCAATCCGGTGTGGGCGCGTCCGGTCCGCACTTTCGCGAGGTCGTTGCGCAGAGATTCGATGCTCTTCTTCATCTTCTGCTCGGCAGATTTCTTGACGTCGGCGATCATGATGACTCCTTCGTTCGCTCGAGGCCGGTCACGCGTGCACCATCGTGCCTTCGTCCTGGCCGAGGACGACGCGCTTCAGTGCATGCGGTTTGAAAATGCTGAAAACGTTGATCGGGAGTTTCTGGTCGCGGCAGAGTGTCAGCGCGGTGGCATCCATCACTTTCAGGTTTCTGACGATCGCCTCGTCGAACGTGAGCTCCTTGAACCGCATGGCCTCGGGGTTCTTGTGCGGATCGTCCGTGTAGACCCCGTCCACTTTCGTCGCCTTGAGCACGAGTTCCACGTTCATCTCCATGCCGCGCAACGCCGCTGCCGTGTCCGTCGTAAAAAACGGATTACCGGTTCCCGCCGCGAAGATGACGATCTTGCCTTCTTCCAGGTAGCGCATTGCCTTGCCGCGGATATAGGGCTCGACAACCTGCTCGATGTTCAGTGCCGACTGCACACGGCTCACGAGGTTCACGCGTCGCATCGCGTCCTGCAGGGCAAGCGCGTTCATCACGGTCGCGAGCATACCCATGTAATCGGCAGTCGCGCGGTCCATGTGCGACGCAGCCGGCGCGAGGCCACGAAAGATGTTACCGCCGCCGATGACCACCGCCAGTTCCACGTTCAGTTTCGCCACTTCCGCGATTTCGCCGACAATGCGCTCGATCGTGTCGCGACTGATGCCGTAACTGTCCTCCCCCATGAGCGCTTCGCCGCTCAGCTTGAGAAGGATGCGCTTGTAGACGGGCGTTTCTGGCATTCTTATCTCGTCCGGGAGCGCCGGTCTTCAGGACGGCTGAGCGGTCTTGCTCTCGACGCCGGCGGCGGCTCCTACCTGGGCTCTCACTTCGGCCGCGAAATCATCCTTGCGCTTTTCCATTCCTTCTCCCACCACGTAGAGCATGAACGCGGCGACCGAAGCGCCTTTGCTCTTGAGGAGGTCCGCCACACTCTGCTTGTCGTTCTTGACGAACGGCTGGCCAAGCAGGGTTACCTCCTTCAGGTACTTCTGCACGGCGCCTTCGACCATCTTTTCGACGATGTTCGCGGGCTTGCCGGATTCGGAGGCCTTCGCAGACGCGATGTCGCGCTCCTTCTGCACGATCTCGGGCGCAACGTCCTTTTGCGCGAGCGCGAGCGGCTTGCTCGCTGCGATGTGCATCGCCAGATCCTTCGCGAGCGCTTCATCGCCACCCACGACATCCACCAAGACGCCGATCTTCGATCCACCGTGAATGTAGCTCGCGAGACGCCCCTTGGCTTCGTGCCGCCGGAAGCGGCGAATGGACATGTTCTCGCCGATCTTGCCGACGAGCGCCTTACGCCGCTCGTCCACCGTGCTTCCGTCGAGCGTGAGTTGCGAGAGCGATTCCACATCGGCGGGAGCGTGTTCGGCGACCGCTTTCGCCAGCGCGTCCGCGAATGCGCGGAACTCCACATTGCGCGCGACGAAGTCGGTTTCGCAATTCACCTCGAGGAGTGCGCCGAGCTTTCCGTCCGGCGCGATGTACGCAGACACGATACCTTCCGCGGCGACCCGGCTGGCGGCCTTCGTAGCCTTGTTGCCCAACCGCACCCGCAGAATCTCCTCGGCCTTGTCGAGATCCCCGGCCGCTTCCGTAAGCGCTTTCTTGCATTCCATCATCGGAGCATCGGTCTTTTCGCGCAGCTCGCGCACCATACTCGCAGTCACTTCGGGCATTGCCAGTTCTCCGCAATTACAAAAAAGGGGCTTCGCGCCCCTCACGCGAACCTCAGGGCCGGCTCGGCACCGCGTCAGAGGCTCGTTCGCGCACCGGCTCCGCGGAGCCGGGCTCGTGTTGTCGACAAGCGGGGCGTCAGCCCGCCTCTTCCTCGCTTTCCTCCAGCTCGACGAACTCGTCGCCGCCGCCAACGATTTCCTTCAGACTGTCGTTGCGGCCTTCGAGGTAGGCATCCGCGATTCCACGCGCATACAGGCGGATCGCACGGCTCGAATCGTCGTTGCCGGGAATGACGTAGTCCACGCCTTCGGGGCTGTGGTTGGTGTCAACGATCCCGATCACCGGAATGCCGAGCTTGTTCGCCTCGGCGATGGCGTTCTTCTGATAGCCGACGTCCACCACGAACATGGCGTCCGGCAGGCCGTTCATGTCCTTGATGCCGCCGAGACTGCGGTCGAGCTTGGCCATTTCGCGCTGATAATGAAGCGCCTCTTTCTTGGCCAGGCGGTCGAGCGTGCCGTCCTGCTGCATCTGCTCCATGTCCTTCAGCCGCTTGATCGACTGCTTCACCGTCTTGTAATTGGTGAGCATGCCGCCCAGCCAGCGGTGATCGACGAACGGCGCCGCGGCGCGCTGGGCTTCCTCGCGAATGATTTCCCGTGCCTGGCGCTTGGTGCCGACGAACAGGACCGCGCCCTTGTTGGCCGAAATCTGGCGCACGAACTTGAGCGCCTCCTGGTACATGGCCAGGGTCTTCTCGAGGTTGACGATGTGGATCTTGTTACGATGGCCGAAGATATAGGGGGCCATCTTGGGATTCCAATAGCGAGTCTGATGTCCGAAATGGACGCCCGCTTCCAGCATTTCACGCATTGTTACCGACATGCTTGATGCACTCCTTCAAGGGTTGAGCCGCCATCCGCCTCTCGACCCCGCTGTCTGGAACGAGGCACCCCGAAACGCGACGAATGTGTGAATTGGATCCCGGCCGATTTCCTGCGCCGGGAAGCTAACCGCGTAGTTTACAGTGGGGTGCACCGCCCCTCAAGCCGATCCCGCTTTGGCTGATACCCGTGGGCAACTGGACTACAATCGCCCCTTTCCTGAAAAACCAAGCACTTGGAATCCCTGCAGCCGGACACCATCTACCCTTTTATCGATCGCGCGACGGCGGCTGCGACACGGGGCGATGCGGTGAGCGACAGGCCTGCATGGCAACGAGCCTGCCGGAATGTGAAGCATCCGCCAGGTAGCGCGAACCAGGGATCCGGGTTTGCTGCCGGCGCCTTCTAGAATCATGCCCGTACATCTCAAAACGCCCGAGGAAATAGAAAAGATGCGCGTCGCCGGCCGCCTGGCGGGGGACGTGCTCGACTACATCACGCCGTTCATCAAGCCGGGGATCACGACCGACGAGGTCGACCGGCTCTGCCATGAGTTCATCGTCGGCGTGCAGGACGCGACGCCGGCGCCACTGAACTATGCGCCGCCCGGTTATCAGCCCTATCCCAAATCCGTCTGCACATCCGTAAACCACGTCGTATGCCACGGCGTGCCGGGGGAGAAGCGCCTGAAGCCGGGCGATATCCTGAATGTCGACATCACAGTCATAAAGGACGGCTTCCACGGCGATACGAGCCGCATGTTCTATGTCAGCCAGCCCTCGATTCAAGCGCGCCGGCTGTGCGACATCACGTACGAATGCATGTGGCTGGGGATCGAGACCGTGCGTCCGGGCGCGTATCTGGGGGACATCGGCCATGCCATCCAGAGCCACGCCGAGCGCCACGGCTTCAGCGTCGTGCGCGAATTCTGCGGTCACGGCATCGGCCGCAAGTTCCACGAGGAGCCCCAGGTGCTCCATTACGGCCGTCCCGGCACCGGGCTGCGGCTCGAGCCCGGCATGATCTTCACGGTCGAGCCCATGATCAACGCGGGGAAGGCGGACATCCGCCAGCTCGCCGATGGCTGGACCATCGTCACGAAGGACCACAGCCTCTCCGCGCAATGGGAGCACACCGTCCTCGTCTCCGATAACGGATATGAAGTGCTGACGGTCTCTCCCGGCGCGCCGGCGCGTCCCGACCACTCCTCATGACGACCCTGACGGCCGTTGCTGCCCGAACGTCCGATGCGCTGCAGATCGGCGAGTGGAAACAGTCGATCGCCCGCGGCCGCGAGCGGCTCAAGGCCGACTTCCTCGCTCGTCCAGCGCCGACTGAGCTCGTCCGCCAGCTCGCCGCGCTCGTCGATACACACTTGCGCGAAATCTGGAAGAGCTGCGAGATGCCGCGGACACCGGCGCTCGTCGCTGTCGGCGGTTATGGTCGCGGTGAGCTTTACCCGCACTCCGACGTAGACGTTCTCGTTTTGCTTCCGGCAGCGGCCGATCCGCTCCTGACGGAGCGTCTCGAGCGCCTGATCGGACGGTTGTGGGACGTCGGTCTGGAAGTCAGCCACAGCGTGCGCACCGTGGAGGAATGCGTCGCCGCAGCCGAGAGCGACATCACCATCCAGACGACGCTGCTCGAGTCGCGCCTCATCGCCGGAAGCCGCTCGCTTTTCAGCCACCTCACCGAGGCGACGACCGGCGCTCTCGACGTGCAGCAGTTTCTTGGCGCGAAGCAGCTCGAGCAGCAGCAGCGGCACGCGCGCTATCAGGAGACCAACCTCGAGCCGAACATCAAGGAGAGCGCGGGCGGTTTACGCGACCTGCAGACGATCCTCTGGATGGCACGCGCGGCCGGCATCGGAAAGAGCTGGGGCGATCTTGCCGCCCGCGGGCTGATCACCGACGAGGAGGCGAGCGAGATTCACGCGCACGAGCGTTTTCTGCGCAATCTGCGCATCCGTCTTCACTACACCGCCGGCCGGCGCGAGGATCGACTTCTGTTCGATCATCAGTCTCCGCTCGCCGCGCAGCTCGGCATGCGCGACCAGGCGCACCGCCGTGCGAGCGAATGCCTCATGCAGCGCTACTACCGCGCTGCGAAGGCCGTATGGCAGCTGAACGGCATCCTGCTGCAGAACCTGACGGCGCTGATCACGCCGCAGCTGGATCGCGCGTTTCACCCGATCGATGAGCGTTTCGGCGTTCGCGGCGAGCTGCTGGAAGCGGTGTCGGAAGATCTCTACGACCGCGACCCGTCCGCGCTGCTCGATACGTTCGTCATCCTCCAGCAGCATCACGAGCTGAAAGGCATTGGCGCTGCGAGCCTGCGCGCGCTCTGGCGCGCCCGCGGGCTCATCAACAAGGATTTCCGCAGCAAGCCCGAGCATCGGGCCGCGTTCAAACGTCTGCTCGAGAGCCCGTCGCACGTTTACCGCACACTGAACCTGATGAATCAATACGGCGTGCTGGGACGTTACCTGCCGGCGTTCGGCCGCATCGTGGGGCACATGCAACACGACCTGTACCATGTATACACGGTCGACGCGCACATCCTGAAGGTCGTGCGCAACCTGCGTCGCTTCGCAGTGCCCGAGCTCGCACACGAGTTTCCGCTGTGCAGCCGCATCATGAGCGACTTCGCGCGTCCGGAAGTGCTGTACGCGGCGGGACTCTTTCACGATATAGCGAAGGGGCGCGGCGGCGATCACTCGAGCCTGGGCGCAATCGATGCAGCACGATTCGCGCACGAGCACGGCTTCAGCAGCGAGGATGCCGATCTCGTGGCATGGCTCGTGGCCAATCACCTGACCATGTCCCTTACGGCGCAGAAGCAGGACATCAGCGATCCGGACGTCGTGCACGCCTTCGCCCAACGTGTCAGAGACGAACGCCATCTGAACGCGTTGTACCTGTTGACGGTAGCGGACATCCGCGGCACGAGCCCGAAGGTATGGAACGCTTGGAAAGGCAAGCTCCTCGAGGACCTCTATCATCTGACATGCCGCCTGCTCACCGGCCACGGCGTCAATCTCGAAAGCAGCATTCAGGCGCGCCAGGAAGAGGCGCTCGCGAAACTGCGGCTCTACGCTCTGCCGTCGGGCGCGCACGCGAAGTTCTGGTCGCAGCTCGATACGGCGTATTTCCTGAGACACGACGCGCAGGAGATCGCTTGGCACACGCGGCTCCTCTACTATCGGTTCGACACGCAGAAGGCCGTCGTCAAGGCGCGTCTCTCGCCCGCCGGAGAGGGCTTACAGGTTCTCGTCTACGTACCCGATCAGAAGGAACTGTTCGCACGCATCTGCAGCTTTTTCGAAAGCATGCATTACGACATACACGAAGCCAAGGTGTACACGACGCGCAGCGGCTATGCGCTCGACACGTTCCAGGTGCAGGACGCGGACAACGCTGAGCCGCAGTATCGCGAATTGATGAGCTACATCGAATACGAGCTCGGAGATCGGCTCGAGCGCCGGGCGCCGCTCCCGCAGTTGCCGAATCCGCGTCTCAATCGACAGCTGCGGCATTTTCCGATCTCTCCGGAAGTCAACATCCAGCCCGACGACAGAGGCGCATACCAGGTTCTTTCGGTCATCGCGGGCGACCGTCCGGGGCTGCTCTCGCGCATCGCGCGGGTGCTGACCGCCTATGACATCAACTTGCAGACTGCGAAGGTCAATACGCTCGGCTCCCGTGCCGAAGACGTCTTTCTCGTGACCGGAGCGGCGCTGCGCGACGCGAAAACGGTCGTCAAGTTCGAGGCCGAGCTCGTGGATCAGCTCCGCACGTGAGCCGCGTCTGACTGCATCGATGTTCTGTGCGCTCGAAGATACTGCCCTGATCGGCGTCAGCGGTCCCGATGCGGCGTCGTTCCTGCATGCGCAGCTGACGAGCGAGGTGCTGTCGCTGGCGCCACTGCGAACGCAATACAGCGGGCACTGCTCACCGAAAGGCCGACTGCTTGGGACGTTTCTGCTGTGGCGTCTGGAAAATGAGATCGTTCTTCAGCTCCCCGCTTCGATCGCCGCGGCCATGCGCGCGCGGTTGCAAAAATATGTCCTGCGTTCGCGCGTGACGCTGACGGACGTCTCGGAGCGTTTCCGCATTTTCGGGTTTGTTGCGAAGAACGGGGAAGCGGCTTCCGCATTCGGCCAGGCCGCACCCGCAATACCGCATGAGGTTAACGTGCGCGGCGGTCTGACGATCACGTCGCTGGGCTCGCATCGCTACGTCATACTCGAGACGACGCGTGATCATGGTTCGGCGCCGCTCGCGAACGGGCTCGACGAACCGCTTGCACCTGCGGATGCGTGGAGGCGGAGCGAGATCGCTGCCGGCGTATCGTGGATCACCCCGCCGACCCAGGACCAGTTCGTCCCGCAGATGGTCAACCTCGACCTCATCGGCGGGGTGAGCTTCAGCAAAGGCTGCTATCCCGGACAGGAAATCGTTGCGCGCACACACTACCTCGGCAGGCTCAAGCAGCGCTTGTATCGGGTTCGTTTTGCGAGCGCCACCGCTCCGCGCCCGGGTGACCCGCTCTTGTCGCCGCGCTTTGGTGCGCAGCAGTCGTGCGGCACGATCGTGAATGTCGTCGATGGCCCCGGCGAGGTGCACGAAGCGCTCGCGGTCGTGCAGATCGAGAGCGCGGGCGATCGGGACGTGCACTGGAGAGATCTCTCCGGACCGATGCTCGAATTTCTTCCCCTGCCCTACGCGGTGCCGGAGTAGCGGGCACACGCGGCGTGCGGCACGGCAGTTGCAGCAGGCAAGCGACGCGCATCCGGACGTCTCGCCCATGAACACTTCCATCGAGTCGATTGCTAACTGGTTCGGCTTTGTCGGTTCCTGCGTCGCATCGCCCACCGGCGCATGCGCTCCGTTCGCCGCGTTTCTCGCCGTCCTCATTGCGGCAAGCGCAGCACTCGCGGGGCTGTATCTCGCGTATCGCCCCTACGTGCAACGTGACGCCAGCGAATCGCGGCGCGCTCGCGAGCGCGGAATGGGCTCGCCGCTGCGCGAGCGCATACGCCTGGAGCCGCGCGTGCGCAAACCGGCGCCCCGTACGACGGCCGAGGCAACCCGGCACGCGACGGCCTGAGACATTGCGGGACCGCGCGGCAGCGGCTCTCCCGTTCCATCGGTGCGCGGCATACAATGCGTCTGCCCGGTGACATATGGCGTATTCCTATTTCATCTACTACAGGGTGGCTGCCGATCGCGCTGAGAACTGCGAGGCCCGCGTTCTCGAGCTCTTTTCCGCGCTGAAACAGTCGACCAACATCAGCGGCCGGTTGCTGCGCAAGCGCAGCGATCCGCTGCTGTGGATGGAGGTCTACGAAAACGTGCGTGACGACGCCAAGTTCGAGCTGGAGCTCGAGCACGCCGCGGGGCAGCTCAAGCTTTCCGAGTGCCTGCAGGAGGGCGTCACGCGTCGTTCCGAATGTTTCGAGGCCTGAACGCCCCCGAGCGCCGCGTTTTAGAAGCGTAGAAAAAACTTTCCGATGGATGCGGCAAGGTGTGTCTGATCCTGTTCGCGTGCGCCGCGCACGCGCGTTATCCGCTGATCGTCGCGGCGAACCGGGATGAAGCTTACGCCAGGCCTTCGGAGGCGGCCGCGTTCTGGAAGGACGCCCCGCACGTGTATGGCGGACGCGACCTGGAACACGGCGGAACCTGGCTCGGGCTCACGCGCGCCGGGCGCTTCGCGGCGGTCACCAATTATCGCCAGGCTCAGCCGGGCACGCCGGGTCCCCGTTCGCGTGGCGAGCTTACGCGCGATTTCCTGCTCGGCTCCGACCGAGCCGATCTATACGTGGAACGCGTTGCGAAGCATGGACGTGAGTACAACGGCTTCAGCCTGATCGCTGGCGTGCCGACCGAGCTTTATTTCTACTCGAACCGCGGCGATGCGCCTGCGCGCATCACGGCGGGCGTGCATGGCCTGAGCAATCACCTCCTGGACGAGCCGTGGCCGAAAGTTGTGCGCGGCGTCGCCATTATCAAGGAGTTGCTCGATGCCGACGAGGAGGAGATCGTACCCGCGCTTGGTGCGATGCTCGCGGACGGCGAGCGGGCACCCGACGCCTTGCTGCCGATCACCGGACGCAGCCCGGAGCACGAACGGCTGCGTTCGTCGGCATTCATCGCGGCGGCGAGTTACGGCACGCGCGCCTCCACCATCCTCCTGGTTCGCGCCGACGGGCAGGTCTTCTTTCGCGAGACGCTGTTCGGCGCTTTCGGAACGATGCTCGAGACGCACGAGCAGCGTTTCGCGCTCGACAGCGAAGTCTATTGCGCGGGAAGCTGACCGGCGAGGCTCAGCTCCATCTTGCGATGCGGGATGCCGGCTTCCTGAAACTCCTCGCCGCAGGGTGTGAAGCCGTGGACCTCGTAAAACGGAATGGCATGCGTCTGCGCGTGCAGATGAACGACCGCGCAGCCCTCCTTTTCCGCGAGGGCGAGCAGCGCCTGCAGAATGGCTGAACCGACGCCCCTGCGCCGCCATTTCTTCAGTACGGCCATGCGGCCGATCTGACATTGCAGGATCAGCCGTCCGGTACCGATTGGCGTACCGTCCTCGGCCGTAGCCAGCACGTGATAGGCGCGTTCGTCCTCCTGGTCCCACTCCAGTTCTTCCGGCACGTTCTGCTCGAATACGAAAACGGTGCGACGTACCGCTGCCAGCTTGTCGCGCGTGGCGAGCCAGTTCACGGGCCGCACGATGAACGGGGGCGCGTTCATTCGGTCATTATAATCAGCGCAACATGAGTTCTTTCGATACCCTGCGCTGGCGCGACGATGCCCTGGAGCTCCTCGATCAGCGCATTCTGCCGGAACGACAGCTCTACCTCCGGTTCGACAGCGCCCAAGCAGTCGCGGACGGGATACGCGATATGGTGGTGCGCGGTGCGCCGGCGATCGGCTGCACGGCCGCGTACGGCGTCGCGCTCGAAGCATGTCGCCTCGCGCGCGGGTCCAAAGAGGCGTTCGCACACGGGCTCGCGCGCGCCTTCGCCGTGCTCGCCGCGAGCCGTCCTACCGCCGTCAACCTCGCGTGGGCGCTCGAGCGCATGAAGAAGAAGCTCGAGTCCGTGCAGTCCGAAGATCCGCGCGCTCGCGCCGACAGCCTGCTCGAGGAGGCGCATGCGATCACGCGCGAAGACGTGCATCTCAATCGTGAGATGGGGCGGTGCGGCGCCGCGTTACTGCGCGACGGCGCGCGTATCCTCACGCATTGCAACGCAGGCGCGCTCGCCACGGCCGGTCACGGCACGGCGCTCGGGGTGATCCGCTCCGCTGTCGATACCGGCAAGCAGATCCAGGTGTTCGCCGACGAAACGCGGCCGTTCCTTCAGGGCGCGCGGCTCACCGCGTGGGAGCTGCAGCAGGACGGCATTCCGGTCACGTTGATCGCCGACAATGCCGCCGGCTTTCTCATGTCACGCGGCAGGATCGACGCGGCGATCGTCGGCGCCGATCGCGTGGCGGCCAACGGCGATGTTGCGAACAAGATCGGCACCTATCAGGTCGCGGTCCTCGCACGGCGGCACGGGCTGCCGTTTTACGTCGCGTGTCCGCTTTCGACGATCGACATCTCCACGCCCACCGGCAACGACATACCGATCGAAGAGCGCAGCGCCGAAGAAGTGAAAGGCTATCGCGACGCGCGCTGGGCGCCTGCGGACGTGAATGTCGTGAACCCTGTATTCGACGTCACGCCGGCCGAGCTCGTTACGGCGCTGATCACTGAGAAGGGTGTTATACCGGCGCCGGACAAGGAGAAAATCGCAGCGCTGATGGCGTTGGAGTAAGGCGCTGTCCCGGCTGCGCGGACGTCGGACCGTCCGACGAGAGTGCTGACGACCGGGGAGTGTTACGTTCGCAGCGACAGCCTCTCCGAGGCGCGCTGCTTTCCATCTTTGCAAGCCTCGTACGCTCGGACGGGAGTTCTGATTGACGCCGGAATTCTTCCTTCGCGGGGCCCCGCTGCTTCGCAGCCCCCGTGTCCATCTCCGCAACCCTCGTACGCTCGGACGAGAGTGCTGACGACCGGGGAGTGTTACGTTCGCAGCGACAGCCTCTCCGAGGCGCGCTGCTTTCCATCTTTGCAAGCCTCGTACGCTCGGACGGGAGTTCTGATCTAATTGACGTTCGAATGTCTCTTCGCCGCGGACACGCTGTCCCGGCGGCCGCCGCTCACAATCTCCTCGGCCCTCGTACGATCGCACGGGAGTGCTAAAAATCGCCGGAGAGTTTCGTTCGCGGGGCCCCGCTGCTTCGCAGCCCCCGCTCACCGATACGCGGTGGTTCTGTCAGATGGTCAGACCCCCACTCACCTCAATCACCGCCCCATTGATATAACTCGCCTCATCCGACGCAAGAAACGCGAACGTGTTCGCGATTTCCTCCGGTTTTCCGAGCCGGCCCATCGGCACTTTCTCTTCGAGCGCATGCAGCACGCGCTCCGGGATGGAGCCAAGAATGCTCGTGTGGATGAACCCCGGACACACCGCATTGGCACGGATGCCTTTGCGTCCGAGCTCGCGCGCCCAGGTCTTCACCATCCCGATAACGCCGAATTTGCTGGCCGCGTAGTTCGTCTGGCCGAAGTTGCCGTAGAGGCCGACGATGGACGACGCGTTCAGGATCACGCCCGACTGCTGCGCGAGCATCGTGTTCACCACGGCCTTGGTGCAGTTGTACACGCCTTTGAGATTGATCTCGATGACGCGATCGAACTGATCCTCGGACATGTTCTTGAGCTGCGCATCCATTACGATGCCCGCGTTGTTGACCAGGCAATCCACCCGGCCCCAGCGCGCAACGGTCGCGTCGACCATCTGCTCGAGAGAGTTCATGTCGCGCACGTCGGCGATGAAGCCGAACGCCTCGCCCCGCGTTTCCTTACAGAGCGCCAGTGTCTCCTCGATCCACTCCGGGCTGAGGTCGCACACCACGACCCTGGCGCCTTCGAGCGCGAATTTGACAGCCGTCGCCTGGCCTATACCTCTACCGGCGCCGGTAATGATCGCAACCTTGTCCTGAAGCCGCATCGACGCTGAACCTCCTGCTGGAGCGGTGCACAAATGTAGCGGATTTTTCTGCGTTGCACAATGCGTGCCGGGTACTGCGGACACGGTATATGCACATGCCAGCCGTCGAAACCGCAATATCTGGGGTTTGAGGAATTATTTTGCAGAATTATGACGCGCTGCGGCTCCAGCGCGCAAGTGTCAGCCTTGCTGCGGCGCCGGCCGGCGCGCTGCAAAAAACGCCTGCAGCAAAGCGGCGGATTCGGCCGCGAGCACCCCGCGCGTGACGCTGGCGTGATGATTGAGCCGCGGGACGCCGGGCAGGTCGACGACGCTGCCGCACGCGCCCGTCTTGGGATCCGCCGCAGCGAAAACGACGCGTGAAATGCGCGCATGAAGTATCGCACCTGTGCACATGGCACAGGGCTCGAGGGTTACATAGAGGGTGCAGCCGCCGAGCCGGTAATTGCGCAAACGCTGCGCGGCATCGCGCAACGCGGCGATTTCGGCGTGCGCGGTGGGATCGTGGGTTGAAATCGGCCGGTTGTAGCCGTGTCCGATGATGTCGCCGTCGCGCACGACGATCGCGCCGACGGGCACCTCGCCAAGAGCGAATGCGTCAGCCGCCAACGCGAGCGCCCGCCGCATGAACGCCTCGTCCGCCGCGGAGTGGCTGGCTTCATCACCGTGACGGGGCGCCACAAACGACTTCGTGTCGTTCTGCGGACGGGAAGGATCGGTCACAGCTGCGTTCGGGAGCCGGTCTTGTCCGATGCAGGCGCCGCTGCGACTTCGTCGGAGCGCGCGTGCTGGGTCAAGTGCGCCTCGAGCTTCGCATTCGCGCGTGCGTGCGCCTGCGCCGCGTCCTCGATCGCGGTCAGCGCCGTAACAGCGTCGCTGAGTTGCGTTGTGAGCCGCTCATATCGTTCTCGCGCGCCGGCCAGTGCGCGTTCCTGTGCTTCACGCGTGCTCCGCGCTTCAACGAGCATTTGCTGCGCACTCGTGTGGAACTGCTCGCTTGCCTCCTTCTGCGTGGCCGCGACTTTCAAGGCATGTGCTTCCGCGGCAGCCCGTTCCGCACGCTCGCCTTCGAGCTCCGCCGCAAGCGACTCGCGCAGCGTCTCCTGCCGCAGGAGCTCGTCTTTCGCGTCGCCGAACGCACTCGCGAGCGTTTGCAATTGTTGATCGAAATCGGCGCACCTGCGTTCGGCATCCGCGATGGCCTCGGCCTGAGCTGCCGTCGATTGCTTGAGCTCCGCAAGCGAATCGAGCGTGGTGCGATGCGCGTCCCGCTCGCCCGCGAGTTGCAGCTCCACCTCTCCGCGACTCTGCTTTTCAGCCGTGAGCTGCGCTTCGAGCACTTCGCGCACCTGGGCGTGTCGCTGCAACTCTTCCCTGAGCTCGCCAAACGTCGACGCGAGCTCCTCCAGGCGGTGTTCGTAATTCGCACACTTCCGGAGCCCGTCTGCGATTTTCTCGGCCTGGGCCGCCGCCGCAGTGTTCACGTCGGCCAGCAACTCGCGCGTGACCTGTTGTGCTCTCGCGTCGAGCTCGACCTGGTGCTCGGCCTGTTCCCGCATGCGCGTTTCCGCCGCAAGCTGCGCTTCGAGGTCGGCATGCGCCAGAGCGTGCCGGTAGGTGGATTGCTGCTGTTGATCGAGCGCAGCCTTCAGCTCCTCAACATGAACCGCGAATTCCTGGAGCTGTGTCTGCGCTTCCTGTCGTTGCGTTTCGAGCTCCGTCTCGACTCGAGCGCGTGCGAGCTTGTCGTCATAGGCGGATTGCTCGGCGCGTTCGACCGCTGCCGTCAATTCTCCCAGTCTGCTTTCCAGCGTCTCCTGTGCGGCGCCGGTCTCGAGCTGTCGTTCCGCCAGCTGTCGCTGCAGCTCGGCATTGGCATGGACCTGCTGCTCGAGCGCCTGTTGCGCGGCGCGCGCCTTCGCCTGCTCGGATGCGAGCTGCTGCTCCAGCGCCGTGGATTCGCGCGCGTGCTGGATGATGGCGTCCTGCGCCCGGCGCAGCTCCTCCGCTGTTCGCGCAAGCGCGTCCTGCAGTTCGCGCTCGTGCTGTGCCTGTCGGTCCAGCGCCTCGTGTGCAGCGCCGCCTTTCTCACGCTCGCGTGCAAGCTGTTCCTCGATCTCGATTCGCTCGCGCACGTGGCCCGCAATGGCTTCCTGCGCCGCACGCTGTTCCTCCCAGGCAGAGGCAAGCTCCTGCTGAAGCTCGGCTTCGCGCTGCGTCTGGCGTTTGAGCCCCTCCTCCGCCTCGCGCGACTTGTCGCGTTCGTGCTCCAGTTGCTGCTCGAGCTGCCGTTGCGTTTCGGCGCTGCGCTCGACGGTCTCCTGCACATCGCGCGTCTTGCTCTGCTCGCGGGCAAGTTCCTGCTGCACATCCGCATCAGCGGGCGCCTGCCGCGCGAGGGCATCCCGCGTCGCGTGCAATTGCGCCTGCTGCTGCGCCACCTCCTGCGCGAGACCTTCGCGCGCCTGCACGTGTTCGGTCAGCGCGACTTTCGCGTCTTCGAGCTCGGTGCGGGCACCCCGGAGCTCGGTTTCGAGCCGATCGATGCGCGCCTGCGCATCCGCGAGCAGGCGTGACTCGAATTGCGATCCGACACTCTGTTCGAGAATGTCGGCATCGGGCAGCGACGCCATCGCATCGACCCACTGCGAGTCGGCATTGCGCCGCCGGGCTTTCGCCGGGGCGGCGCGCTCGGCAGCGGAATCCGCAGGCTGCGCGGCGGTCGCGTCTACAGCATCGCGCACCAATGGCGCGGCTGGCGTTGCGCGCGCGACAGGGGCCGGCGCCTCCTGCGTTACCGTTGATCCGATCGTTGTAAAGTCGAGATCGACTTCAGCCGCAGCCGACGGCGTGGCACGTTCTTCTTCTCCCTGGCGCGAAATTTTGACGTAGCCTTCCGCCTCCAGTGTGCGCAGCGCCCGCTCGACGCGCGACGCCGAAAGACCCAACCTCGCGACCACTTCGGCAACACACGCCTTGCCGTCGACCGACAGAAAGACGGTCCTCAACTCCGGAGAAAAGTTCTGCTTGCGGGTCTTGACCGCCAGAAAGCCGTTCCGCGTCTTTGCGTAAATCGTGCCGCCGTACATAGCCGTCGTACAACCGTTAGCTCACCGAGACGACCAAGATACTGCGCCGGCGAGCCTGCCGCGTTGACATGTCGCACGGTGGATCATTGATTGTTCGGAATTGAATCTTCATCGGAATGCCCGCCAGCAGCCACGAACGCGCTAACCCTCCTCGGTCGGGTCGTACTGCTCCTCGGAGAGCGACGCCAGCACCCGGTCGAGCAGCGTGACTGCCATAAAGGAACGTACGAAATCGGGATCGTCGATCCGCAGCGTCCGGCGCGTCTCAGCCGGCTGGCGGATGACGTAAAGCAGGTGATCGAACGTCACCTCGAACAGAAACTCGCTGATCTCTGCGCCCAGCACGCGCTCGAAAAGCAGCCGCCCGACCAGACTTTCACGTCCGCCACGACGCGTGACGCCGAAGCGGACACGGCATTCGTGCTCGAGCACGCTCACGCGCCGGCTCGGGCCGGTGCCGGGATAAAACTTGAGCTCGTATTCCTCGAACTGGGCGGCAAGAACGTCGCCCGCGGTACGGCAGAACAGGCCGAAGCCCTCCCGCAGCTTCCGATAGAACTGCACCTCGACCAGCACGTTGCTCATGAGGCTCCCATCCGCAAGGGTCCGGCCAAGGCGGGATCACTCCCATTCAATCGTGGCCGGCGGCTTGCTCGAGATGTCATATACCACCCGATTGATGCCTCGCACTTCGTTGATGATGCGGTTCGAAACCTTCGACAGCAGCGAGTGGGGAAGCTCGGCCCATTGCGCAGTCATGAAGTCCACCGTCTGCACCGCACGCAGCGCGACCACGTATTCGTAAGTACGTCCATCACCCATGACCCCGACGGCACGCACCGGAAGGAACACGGCGAATGCCTGTGCGGTCTGTTCGTAATACCCTGCGGCACGCAATTCGTCGATGAAGATCGCATCGGCCCGTCGCAGCAGATCCGCATATTCGCGCTTCACTGCTCCCAGGATCCGCACCGCCAGGCCCGGCCCGGGAAACGGATGCCGGAAGACGGTATCGTGCGAAAGCCCGAGCGCAATGCCCAGCTCCCGCACCTCGTCCTTGAACAGCTCGCGCAACGGCTCCAGCAACTTCAGATGCAACGTGTCCGGCAGCCCCCCCACGTTGTGGTGGGACTTTATGTTCATCGCCTTTTTGGTCTTGCCGCCTGCGGATTCAATAACGTCCGGATAGATCGTTCCTTGAGCGAGCCACTTCGCGCCGCGGATCCCCGCCGCCTCGCGCTGAAACACGTCCACGAACTTCCGGCCGATGATCTTGCGTTTTTCCTCGGGGTCGGAGACACCTTCCAACGCTGAATAGAACTCCTGCGATGCGTCCACATGCACGACCTTGACGTGCATATGCCTGGCAAACGTGTCCAGCACCTGCTGTGCCTCGTTGAGTCGCAGCAGGCCGTGGTCGACGAAGACGCACGTGAGCTGGTCTCCGATCGCCTTGTGTATCAGCGCGGCCGCAACGGAGGAATCGACCCCGCCCGAAAGTCCGAGGATGACTTCGTCCGACCCTACCTGATGGCGTATGCGCGCCACCGACTCGGAGATGTAATCCGGCATATTCCAGTCGCCCGCACAGCCGCAGACGTCGTACACGAAGCGCTGAAGTATCGCCTTGCCCTGGAGCGTGTGCGTCACCTCCGGGTGAAACTGCACGCCATAAAACCGGCGTGTCTCGTCGGCCATGCCGGCGATCGCGCAAGACTCCGTCGAGGCCATGAGCTTGAATCCCGCCGGCATCGCGACGACTTTGTCGCCGTGACTCATCCAGACCTTGAGTATCCCGTGTCCCTCGGGCGTGCGGACGTCCTCGATCCCGTCGAGGAGCCGCGTGTGGCCATGCGCCCGCACTTCCGCGTACCCGAACTCCCGGACATTGCCGGGCTCCACCCGCCCGCCAAGCTGCTGTGCCATGGTCTGCATGCCGTAGCAGATGCCGAGCACCGGAACGCCCTGCGCGAACACGGCTGCAGGCGCCTTGTCGGTCGAGTTTTCGTACGCCGACATGTGGCTACCCGAAAGGATGATTCCGCGCGGCGCGAACTCGCGGATAAATCCGTCGCTCACGTCGCCGGGATGGATCTCGCAATACACGCGTGCTTCGCGGATACGGCGCGCGATGAGCTGTGTGTATTGGGCTCCGAAATCGAGGATGAGGATTTTTTCGTGCATTACCCGGAGACGAGAGGTGGAGGCAGATTCGACAGGTGAGAGGCGGGACGGGCAAGTTCGGTTCGGCAGAACAGCATCAGGGTCGCACCTCATGCGTCCCTTCGCCCTCCTCACTCGATTTGGTAGTTGGGCGCTTCCTTCGTGATCTGCACGTCATGCACGTGGGATTCGCGGATGCCGGCCGAGGTCACCTCGACGAACTCCGCCTTCGCGCGCACTTCGTCGATCGTGCCGCAGCCGAGATAACCCATGCTTGCCCTTAAGCCGCCCATGAGCTGCTGGACCAGCGGAACCAGCCCGCCCTTGTACGGAACGCGACCCTCCACGCCTTCCGGCACGAGCTTGTCGGTGTCCAGCTCGTCGTTCTCCTGGAAATACCGGTCTGCCGAGCCCTGCTGCATGGCGCCCAGCGAACCCATGCCACGGTATGCCTTGTAGGAGCGCCCCTGATAGAGCTCGGTCTCGCCCGGAGATTCTTCGGTGCCAGCGAACAGGCTGCCGATCATCACGCAATGCGCGCCCGCCGCCAGTGCCTTTGCGATGTCTCCGGAAAAGCGGATTCCGCCATCCGCGATGACCGGAACGTCGGTTCGTGCCAGCGCACCCGCTACGTTCGCGACAGCCGTGATCTGAGGCACGCCGATACCCGCTACGATACGCGTGGTGCAGATCGATCCCGGGCCGATGCCGACTTTGACGGCGTCGGCCCCACGGTCCGTCAGCGCCTTGGCGGCGGTAGCAGTCGCGATATTCCCGCCGATGACCTGAATGTACGAATAGCTGCGTTTCACCCACGCGACCCGCCGCAGCACGCCTTCGGAATGCCCATGCGCGGTATCGACGACGATCACGTCCGCGCCTGCTTCGATCAACGCTTCGACGCGCTCCTCGGTACCCTCCGCCACGCCGACCGCAGCGCCCACGCGCAGCCGGCCCTGGTTGTCCTTGCACGCATAGGGATGCTCGGAGGACTTGAGAATGTCCTTGACCGTGATCAGGCCGCGCAGTTCGAAGTTGTCGTTGACGACCAGCACGCGCTCGAGGCGGTGCTTGTGCATGAGGGCGAGCGCCTCCTCGCGCGGCGCGCCTTCACGCACCGTCACGAGCCGGTCGCGCGGCGTCATGATGTTCCTGACGGGTTGATCGAGCTGCGTCTCGAACCGCAGGTCCCGGTTCGTCACGATTCCGCTCACGCGCCCGGACGCGTTCAGCACGGGCAGCCCGGAGATACGATGCTGCTGCGTGATCTGCAGCACGTTGCGCACCGTCATCTCTTCGGCAACGGTGATCGGATCCTTTACGATGCCGCTTTCGAAGCGCTTGACCTTCGTTACTTCGGCTGCTTGTGCCCGCGGCGACATGTTCTTGTGAACGATGCCGATGCCGCCTTCCTGCGCGATTGCGATCGCGAGGCGCGCCTCGGTTACCGTGTCCATGGCGGCCGAAGCGACGGGGATGTTCAGTGTGATGCCGCGAGTGAGCCGCGTGTGGAGTTGAACGTCGCGCGGCAGGATGGTCGAGTGGGCAGGAACCAGCAGTACATCGTCGAAGGTGAGAGCTTTCTCCACCACACGCATGTTTACGTCCTTCGCAAAGACCGCATTATACGCGCGGGCCCGTAAACCGCCAAAAAATCCGGGCGTTACGTTTGACGCGACGTGTGGCATTCGCTATGTTGCCGCACCCGCGAACGCCCCTGACTTCCACTCTCGATCGGAGCCGACGTGAGAACGATTGCCGCAGTGCTCCTGTGCCTGATACCCGCGTTCAGCGCCGCACAGATCAACAAATGTCTCGATAGTTCCGGCAAGGTCGTCGGCTACGCGACCGATTGCCCCGCCGGCACGCGGCCGGAGCAGACGGGAATCAGCAACACGCCTGGTGCAGCGCCGGCGAAGTCTTATTCGGAGCGCGACGCCGATTTCCGTAAGCGCCAGATCGAACAGAAGGAGTCCGCCGAAAAATCCGAGAAGAAAGCGGCTGAAGCTCAGCAGCGCAAGGATGCGTGTACTACGTCGCAGGCTTATCTCAAGGCTCTGCAAGCGGGCCAGCGCATCAGAAAAACGGATCCGGCCACGGGTGAGCCGAGCTTTCTCGCCGATTCCGACTATCCGAAGGAGATCGCAGCGGCCGAGCGTGCAGTCGCGGCGAACTGCAAGTAGGCGGGCGCTCGGGTTAACAGCGTGTCGTACTTGCTATCTGACACGTGACGAAAGACGGACGGTTACGGGGGGAAACCATCGGTTTCCTTCTGTTCCGTGGGGCGGCGAGGCCCGAGCCGGAGGCGAGCGCCGCCCCCTCCCGCGCGCTCGCGGCGCGCTTGCTTCGGATCGGCAACGAGCGGCCGGTAGATCTCCACACGGTCTCCGTCGCGCACTTGCGTATCCGGCGAGACGACGCGTCCGAAAATCCCGACCGGAGCGCGCGTGAGATCGCCGTCCGGCACTTCGCGTGCCACCCCTGAACACTCGATCACCGTTGCGACAGTCGTTCCCTGCGGCACACGCAAGCGAATGGCGATCTGCCGATCGGCGTGCGCATACACCACCTCGACCTCGAGTTGATCGAGCTCAGCCATACAGCTTCTCTGCGCGCTTCACGAAGGCGTCCACCATGGTGTTCGCGATATACCCGAACACCGGGCCCACGAGCTTCTCGAGAAGCTTGCTCGCGAATTCGTAGTGCAGCCGAAAGTCGATCTTGCACGCGTGCTCACTGAGGATCAGGAAGCGCCATTCGCCGTCGAGAACGCGAAACGGTCCCTGCACGAGCTTGACCGTCATCGTTTGCGGCGGTTCCTTCGCATTCTCGGTGGTGAAACTCTGCTTGATGCCGTGATAGTTGACGTGAATGGTCGCGCGCGTTCGCGCGTCGTCTCGATACTCGACATCGGCGGCGCTGCACCAGGGCAGGAACTGGGGATAGGTTTCGATGGCGTCGACGAGCTCGAACATGCGCTGCGCGGAGTACCCGACGAGCACCGATTTCATTACGACCAAGTTCTTCTCCGGCGTGCGGGCTGCCGCGCCGCGGCTGCTACAATGACCGCGAGCGCGAAACCCCTATGAGTATCGTTGAAAACAGAAAGGCGTTCCACGATTATTTCATCGAGGAACGCTTCGAGGCCGGAATAGCGCTGGAAGGCTGGGAAGTCAAAGCCATACGGGCCGGGCGCGCTCAGTTGAAAGAAGCGTATGTGATCGTCAGCAATGGAGAGCTCTTTCTGCTGGGTGCTCACGTGAGCCCGCTGCCCACCGCGTCGACCCATGTGAATCCGGATCCGACGCGCACGCGCAAGCTTCTTCTCAACGCGTCCGAGATCAACAAGCTGATCGGCGCTGTCGAGCGTGCGGGATACACCCTTATTCCGATCAATCTGCATTACACGCGCCGGCGCATCAAACTCGAAATCGGCCTCGCGAAAGGCAAGAAGCAGCACGATAAGCGAGCGACCGAGCGCGACCGCGACTGGAAGCGGGAGCAGCAGCGCCTGCTGCGGCACGCGCGCTGATGTGACGCATGCAAAAGGGAGAGCCATTCATGGAAGCTGATGCGGCTCCGAGGAAAAAAAGAAAGCACCGGCCAAGCTTCAAGTTCGAACGAGAAGCCGGCTGCGTGGTATGCGGCGTGGACGAGGTCGGCTGTGCGCCGTTGGCGGGGCCCGTCGTTGCTGCGGCGGTGATCCTTCCGTCGAAAGGTCTGCCGCGCAAGCTCGCGATGCTCATCAACGACAGCAAGATCGTTCCCGCGCCGAAACGCGAAGTCGCCGCAGCGGCCCTGCCGGACTATTGCGTCATCGGTGTCGGTGAAGCGAGCGTGGAAGAGATCGATGCGCTGAACATCTACCATGCGCGCATGCTTGCAATGTGCCGGGCCGTGGCCGGTCTGAGTACCGTGCCCGAGCTCGCGTTGATCGACGGCAACGCGACGCCGCGTGACCTCGCGTGCAAGTCGCGCACCATCGTCGATGGCGATGCGAAGTGCCTGTCGATCGCCGCCGCATCGATCGTGGCAAAGGTCTTCCGGGATGCGTACATGCGCAAGCTCTCGGAAACGTTTCCCGGTTACGGCTGGGAAAAGAATGTCGGCTACGGCACGCGCGAGCATCGCGAGGCGATCGTCAAGCTCGGCATCACGCCGCACCATCGCCGGAGCTTCGCACGTATCCGGATGCATATCGGGCTACCGCTCTTTCCGGACGAACCCGTCATGCCGGCGCTCGACGATCATGAAGATCACTGGAGCTGAAGCCTCGCGCATCATCGCGCTTGGCGCGGCTTTGACTGCGTTGGCGTTTGCTGTTCACGCGCAGAGTGGCCCGGGCAGCTCCGTCGCGGCCTATCCCACAAAGCCGATCAGGCTCGTCGTATCGGTGCAGCCCGGAGGCAATCTCGATCTCGTCGGGCGAGCGGTTGCCGAGAAAGTGAGCGAAGGGCTCGGGCAACGCATGTTCGTCGAAAACCGTCCGGGCGCGAACAGTACGATCGGCCTTGCCCACGTCGCGCGCGCGGTGCCGGACGGCTACACGATGGTGATGGTGGCGCAAAGCGCGCTCATCGCGCCGCGCATGATGCGCACGCCTCCCTTCGATCCGCTACGCGATTTCGCCGGTGTGAGCCTGATCGCAACGCTGCCGCAACTGCTGGTCGTGCATCCTTCATTGCCCGTCAAGACCGTCAAGGATCTCATCGCACTCGCGAAGTCGCACCCGGGCGAGTTGAACGCGGGGTCGTCTGGAAACGGCTCGGGTTCACACCTCGCGCTTGCGCTCTTCTGCAAGATGGCGGGTGTCAACATGGCGCGCATCCCGTACAACGGCGACGGACCGGCGATCATCGACCTCCTCGGTGGTCACGCGCCCGTCAAGTTCGACAATCTGAGCACGTCGCTGCCGCACGTTCGCTCCGGGAAGCTGCGCGCGCTGGGCATCACCACTCCGACCCGTTCCGCGCTCCTGCCGGAGGTACCCGCGATCAGCGAAACCGTCGCGGGTTTTCAGGCGAGCATATTCAACGGCATGATGGCCCCGGCGGCCACGCCGCCCGAGATACTGTCCCGCGTGCATGCAGAGATTGTGAAGTTCGTGCAGACGCCGGAGATTCGCGCGCGCTTCGCGAATCAGGGCGTCGAGCTGCAGGCAAGTCCCTCGCCCGATGCGTTCACTGCCTATCTCAAGGCGGAGTACACGCGCTGGGCGAAAGTGATGGAGGACGCGGGGATCAAACCGGAGTAGAACAACCGCGCACGTCGTGCGTGCATCGAGACGCGGCGTTCCTCAGCGCGAACGATCTACCGATCACGCTGGCGCCGACGTGACGCGCCCTTTCACATCGCCGAAGAATTCACCGCACGCGGCACCATCCACGGTACCGCTGGCGAGCCATTCCTGCGTCGCGCGGTAGAGCAGATGGCGGCCGTGTTCGAAACTCACGAAGTGCGATGCACACTGCACCTTCATGAACAGCCGGTGCTCGACCTCGAGCCCTCTCCACGCCTGCAGACGCTGCGCGTAGTTGTCGTACTCGCCGAGCAGCATCAGCGTCGGTGCCTTGATGCGCGCGAGATTCGTACGCCAACCGAAGTTCATGCGATTCGGGGCCCGAATGATGCCCTCGCCGTTCGGGACCCCAACCCGCGCCGACCTCGTCGACCGCCATGATCGCGCGCCAGTACGCATTGCACACTTCCGGATCCTCGATCTGGTCGTCGCAGTGCACGTGATCTCTCCAGCGGCGATCCAGCAGAAATTCGCGCGTCTGCAGCAGCGTCGGCGCACCCGGCTCCGGCATCTGCGCCGGCGGCGCTTCATTGGGAAACCACGGCGCCGGCCCGAACAGCACGAGTTTGTCCACCTGTTCCGGGTGCAGCGCCGCGAACCCGCCGGCACGCGGCGCACCCGTCGACCACCCGATGAGGCTGATCCGATCCACACCGCGCAGCTTCCTGATGTGGCTCACGACCGTTTCGAGCTCATCCCACTCGGTCCGGCTGGAAACGAGCTTCCACGGATAGCGCGGCGGCGTCGGTTCTTTCAGCACGTGCGGCACCAGCAGCGGCTGGAACTCCGCGTCGACGTTGCACGGGTCATCCATCAGCGGCCGGGGTGACGGGCCGTATCCGGTGTGCGACATCGTGAAGACATCGTAGCCCGCCCGCGCAAGCTGAGCCATGAAGCTGTAGTCGCGGTAGTCGAGATCGTAGGCGACGATCGAGGGCCCGAATCCGCCGTGCACCATCAGCACGACGTGAGGCTTGCGCTTGTCGGCCGCGGCAAGCGTGGAAGCGAGCACCTTCTCGCGCAGGAACAGACCGACGGTGCGCCCTTTGTTCGCCGGCACGGTCGAGATGTGCGTGACGAAACTGTCGGTGCTCAGGATGCGATCCCCGGCAGCACCGGTCGACGCGTTCGAATCGCTACTCATCTGCTGTTGCTCCCTACGTTCCCATTCAATCGGCTTTGGCGCCCGATTCTTTCACGATCTTCTCGAAGCGTACCTGCTCCTCGCGGATCAGCTTCCCGAATTCCTCCGGAGAATTGCTCGCCGGCGATGTTCCTTGCGTCGCCATCGTTGCGATGAGCTCCGGCGAGTGCGCGGCTTTCACGAACTCTGCATTCAGACGGCGCACGATCGCTGTCGGCGTATGCGCCGGGGCAAGCACCCCGTTCCAGAGCCACATGTCGACATTGGAAACGCCGGCCTCCTGCATCGTGGGCACGCCTTCGAAAACCTCCATGCGCTTGCCGGTCAAGGCCAGTGCGCGCAGCTTTCCCGCCGTGACGAGCGCCGCAACCGTGCCGACGCCGCTGAACGCGGTGTTCACCTGTCCCGCGATGAGATCGACCGTTGCCGGCGCCGCGCCCTTGTAGGGCACGTGAACCATTTCGATGCCCGTCGCCTTCGAAAAAACGTGCCCGGCAAGATGCTGGATACTGCCGCTGCCCACCGACGCATAGCTCAGCTTGCGCGGGTTGGCTTTGCCGTACGCGATCAGCTCCTGCACGCTGTGCACGGGCAGCGACGGATGGACGACCAGGACGAGCGGGTTGAGCGTCGTGATCGTCACCGGCGCGAAATCCTTCGCCACGTCGTAGGGCAGCTTGCTGTACATGAAGGGCATGATGGACGTCGTTGCAACCGTCGCCTGCACCAGCGTGTAGCCGTCCGCCACCGCGTGAGCCACGGACTCCATCGCGATGATGCCCGCCGCACCGCCACGATTGTCGACGACCACCTGCTGGCCGAGCGCAAGCGTCAGCCGTTGCGCATAGGCACGCGCCACGAAGTCGGCGCCGGCGCCCGCGGGGACGGGTACGATCAAGCGCAGCGGTTTCGTCGGAAAGGTCTGGGCATGGACCCGGGTCATCCCCGGGAGAAGCATCGACGCTGCGACGCAGGCGCTGAATACGACTGCTTGTATGTGGTTCATGCGTCCGAACTTACGCTCCACGTGGGACTTGTCCAGAGGTTCCAAAAGCCGAAGGCGAGCGCCGCCCTCACTCAGCCCTGATCCCGATCTCCTTCACGAGTTTGCCCCACTTCGCCATTTCGGACTTGATCGTCTGCCCGGCCTGTTCCGGCGATCCACCGCTCTTCTCGCTGCCACCGACGAGAAGTTTCTGCCGCACTTCCGGGAGGTTCAGAACCTCGTTCAATGCCTGATTCAGCCGCGTCACGATGGCGGCGGGCGTGCCGGCAGGCGCAAGGATCGCGTTCTGACTTTCGACGTCGTAACCGGGCAGCCCTGTTGAAGCAATCGTGGGAATACCCGGCGCAAGCTCGGTCGGCCTGGCGGTCGAAACACCGAGCGCGCGAAGACGATTGCTCTTCACATGCGGAAGCGCGGCCGAAATCACCGGAATCATGATCTGCACTTCGCCAGTGATCAGGCCTGCGATCCCGGCTCCGGCGCCCTTATAGGGCACGCGCCGTATCGATACGCCCGCCATCGACTTGAACAGTTCCGCGGCAAGATGCGCGGACGAGCCCGTATCGCTGCCCGCGTCGAGCAGCTCACCCGGCTTCGCTTTCGCAAGCTGGATCAGCTCCTTTGCGGTTTTCACCGGCAGCGACGGATGCACGACCAGCAGGTTGGCGGTTCGCGTCATGAGACCGACCGGCGCAAGGTCGCGCAGCGGATCGTAGGACACCTTGCGAATCAGCGGATTGATCCATGCAGGCGGGCCGTAGCACAGCAGCGTATAGCCGTCGGGCTTCGAGTTCACGACGGCTTCCACCGCGATAACGCCGCTGCCACCGCCGCGATTGTCGATCAGCACTTGCTGGCCGAGCAGGTTGCCGAGCGGCGGGGCGATCACACGTGCGATGAAATCGACGCCACCGCCCGCAGTCGGCGCGATCATGCGAATCGGTTTCGCCGGGAAGGTCTGCGCGTACGCAGTGTTTGCAACCAGCAGCGCAGTGCACGCGACCGCGTACCAGCGCGGACCACTCGGCGCAACGCTCATGATCGTGGCAACACGCTTCGCATCGTTTCGACGAGCCCCGCGACGTCGGTCTCGTCAATCGCGGCAACAGCATCGATCACACGGCGGGCGTCTGACTCGCGCGTGAAGGGACCCACGAGGCGGCAGAATTTTTCCGCGACGTCGTCCCACAGGAGCGGCATCTCGGCGCTGCCGCGCGGCTCCCGAATCGTTCGCTCTTCCATCGCGCCGTCTTTCGTACGTACCTGGACGTGGGCGCCATAGCGCGCCATCTGCGGGTCGGAGACGAGCCGAACGCGCGGCATGAATTGCCGGATGTTCGGATCCCACAGCGACGCTTCGTCGAGATCCGTGCTGAAGACGTCGCCTTTTGCCAGCACCAGAGCGATGTTGAACGGCAGGCTCAGACGCGCACCGAGAAGCGTACGCGGATCTGCATCCGCGTTGTCCCTCGCCGGTACCGGGTTGCAATGCACCGTCACCTCGCGCACGTCGCCGCCCGAGCGTCCCTTCAGTCCCTTCAGGATCTGCGCCGTCGCACCGGACGCGGCGATGGTCGAGCTGCAGCCGAAGTACGGACGGAAACTGGTCTCGTCGATTTCGAAACGCCGTCCCAGGTCGGCCACGGCGGCTGCCGCGTCGTATCGATCCGTAGTGGCGCGAAAGAACCCTTCGTCACCTTCGAGCACGGTTGCAGGGCCCGTGAAACCGGCCTGCGTCAAAAGAGCGGCTTCGACGCCGTTCTGCGCGGCGCGTCCGGCGTGAAAGATCATGGTGGAGGTACCGTCGTGATGGCATTCGTACAGACCGGCTGCCTGGCTCCCGGCGATGCCGAAGGCCGAAGCCATGGTTTCCGGATCGAGGCCCAGCAACGAGCCCGCCGCCGCCGTCGCACCGAACGCCCCACATGTGCCCGTCGGATGAAAACCGCGTTCGCGCTGGCTCGGATAGGTCGCGCGTCCCACGCGTCCGATGACCTCATAGCCGGCAGCCATCGCTGCGAGCAGCGAAGACCCGCTCGCATGCTGCCATTCTCCGACTGCGAGTATCACCGGAATGATGGAGCCCGCGGGATGCGAGCCTGCGGGCTTGTGTATATCGTTCAAGCCCACGCTGTAGAGGCAGATTCCGTTCACGAACGCGGCATCGCGTACCGATGCGCGCTCGAGATCCGTGAAGAGGGTCGCCTGCGCCGAGGCGCCGAGCCGGCGCACCATCGCCGTCGCGTTGCGCCCATCCGCGGCCTGGCTGCCCGCGAGCAGACAGCCGATGCCGTCGAGCAGCAGTCGCTTCGCCATCTCGACGGTCGGGGCCGGCAGATCCTGGTAGCGCAAGCCACTCGCAAATGCAGCAAGGGCGCGCGTAACGGGTGGTCGCTCGATCTCTGTTGCCGGCGTGGCCATCGTCGCGCTCGTCATCGGCTCTCCCCTGCTTCCAGGCCCAGCTCGAGCGCGACTTCGCGCGTGTGTTCGCCGAGCCTGGGCGCACGCGCATGCAGTTGCGGTCGCAGGCTGCTGAAGCGCGCCGGGAAACGTCTTACCGTGCGCATCTTCCCGTCGCTTTCCACTTCCTGAAGGACCCCGAGGGCTTTCGTCTGCGCGTGCTCGAGCGTCTGGTCGAGCCGGTAATACACGGAAGCGTTGCCACGGTGCTTGCGGATGAGTTCCACCAGCGACTCCGCGGCGTACGGCGCGAATGCCTCTTCGTAGACTTCGCGCACGTCGTGCACGTGCGCGCCATGTCCTGTCGTGGCCCGGCCCGTTTTATCGCAGCGCGGATCGTCGAGCAGCTTCTCCAGACCCACTTCCTTTACGAAATCGGCCCAGCCCGCGCGGCCGGTCGGGCCTACCGACCCGCCAAACGCCATGAACACGCGGCCGTCGCGCGCGCCCCACCCCAGCTCTGGCGGATGATTGGCACCGCCTACGCGCGGCCCCTTGTATTCGTCCGGGTCCGACTGTGCAGCCAGATGAATGCTTTTCATCGAGAGCAGCGAATTGCAGAGCGACAGATCGACGCGCTGGCCTTTGCCGCTGCGAGAGCGCGCATAGAACGATGCAAGCGTGGCCTGTAGCGCAAACAGGCCCGTTCCCACCGAAGCGACATCCGCCCCCAGCCGCCGCGAGGGTTGTCCGTGCGAGCCGAGATAGCGCGTGTAACCCGCCATCGCCTGTGCGGTGAGCTCCGAACCCTTGCGTTCTGCAATCGGTCCGCGCCGTCCCAGCGCACTGATGGAGATGACGATGAGCTTCGATTCGCCGCCTTCGCTTGCGTCCACGAGATCGCTCACGCCAAGTTCCGTAAGGCGTGCGTCAGAGCGGTCCGTGATCAGCACGTCCGCCGTGCGCACCAGTGCGCGCAACACGCGGGCGGCTTCTTCGCGAGAGGCGCCTAGCACAACGGCGCGCTTCCCGCGATTGAGCTCGATGAAAGCAGCCGCGTCTTCCGCACCGCTCGGTTTCGGAAACGCCTGGCGCATGTAGTCTCCCGCGCCTTCCTCGACCTTGGTGACGTGCGCGCCCAGCTCGGCGAGTCGCAGCGCCGCAAGCGGCCCTGCGATACCCTCTGCGAATTCGATGACTTTCAGATCTTCAAGCATTGCGTTCCTGCTCCGCTGAGTTCGTGTTGCAATGTGACCGTGCCGGATGGTTCGTCGCCCTCAGGGAACGGTCACGACGCGGCGACATCGCTCGCCAACGGCTCTGGTTTTCGCTCTGCGGGGAGCGCACCAACGACTTCCGCAGTGTGTTGATCAGGAACGGGCGCGGAGGTCACGGTGCAACGCGTCTGGCTGAAATGCCAGGGTGTGCCCGCAACCGTGACTTCGCCCCATGGCGTATCGATCTCGGCCAGCATATCGTTCTCGGCGATTTGCCGATGAAACCGGAACTGCTCGAAGGTGTGGGCAAGGCCGCTCGCCACCTCGTGTCTGTTGAACGTTCGCAGCCACCACAACGCGGGCTTCTTCGCGATGAGCGGTTCCACGACCGCGTCGAGTGCCCCGCGGTTCTGCACCCGCCGCGTGTTGGTCGAGAAACGCTCGTCGCACGCGAGGTCCGGCACGCCGATGGCGTCACAGAAGCTCGACCACTCCGAGTCCCGGCAAACGGATACGAAGATCTCGTAGTCAGCGCTCTGATACGCACGGTCGGGCGCAAACGCAGCCGCAGCGCTCCCGCGCGGCATCGCGAGCTCACCGGCGCCGAGCCACTCCGCAATGCGCGTCACCTGCATCTCGAGCGCCGCCTCGATCATCGAAACGCGCACCTCCTGACCGTTGCCGGTGCGATCGCGATCGATCAGTGCCGCGAGGATGGCCTGCACCGCGGCGGCGGCCGTGGACAGATCGAGAAAACCGGTGAAGCGAAATGCATCCAGCGATTCACCGGGTGCACCGTTGAGGCGGGCAAACCCGGAGAACGCCTGCATGATCGGATCGGAACAGCCGGAATTGCGAAACGGCCCTTCCTCGCCGAAGCCAGAGATCGAACAGTAGATGAGCTTCGGATTCACCTTGCGCAGGTCTTCGTAGCCGAGCCCCAGACGGTCCATGACGCCCACGCGAAAGTTCTGCACCAGAATGTCCGCGCCGCGCGAGAGCGTCACGAAGTGACCGCGGTCCTCGTCGCTCTTCAGATCGAGCGTGATGTCCTTCTTGTTCACGTTCATCGAAATGAAGTTCGTGCCCATCCCGTTTTGCGTCGGCAATGCCCAACGTGTGCCATCCCCCGCGGGCGGCTCCACCTTGATGACGTCGGCGCCCAGCATACCGAGCAGCGCCCCCGTCCACGGGCCCGCCGCCATGATGCTCACGTCGAGCACACGCAATCCGCTGAGGGGTCCTGCCGTATCGTTTCGCGTCGTCATATCGTCCTGTGTCCTGCCGTGTTCTCGTGCATCAGCCTTCCCTGCGGAACTGCAACAACGTGACGTCGTCGGTCACGTCCTCGTACTCCGCCTGCACGCGCATGCCGATCCTGATGTCGCCGAGCGGGCAGTCGAGCAGGTTGGTGGTGAGCCGCGGTCCTTCGTCGAGTTCCACCTGCACGACCGCGTACGGGACGCGCTTTTCGAGCCAGGGCGTCCAGGCCTTGTGGTACACCACGTAGTTGTGAACGACACCGCGGCCGGACATGCGCGCCCAATCGAAATCGGACGACAGGCAATGAGGACACGCCGGGCCAATCGGGAACCAGACTTTCTCACATGCCTTGCAGCGCTGCAGTTTGAGCGTGCGTTCCCTGAGCCCCTCCCAGTACGGCAGCTCTTCGGGATAGATCACCGGCAGATAGCGCCCGGTGGTGTCGTCGATTCTGCGTGTTGAAGATTTCATAGCGTCCGCCTGAATATGAGCGATTCTCCGAGGAAGCAGGCGTACTGAACGATCTCGGCGTTCTTCACCTGCCGTTCACCGCATTCGCCGCGCGTCTGCCTCACAGCTTCGATCAGCAGATTCCAGCCGGAGAGATGGCCTTCCGAAAGCAGGCCGCCCGACGTATTCACGGGGAGCTCTCCACCCAGTTCGATGCGCCCGTTCTTCACGAACTCGCGCGCTTCGCCCGGACCGCAGAAGCCGAAGCGTTCCAGCGCGAACAGGACGAGCGGAGAAAACGCATCGTACGTGATGAGCGCATCGACATCCTTCGGCGTGATGCCGGCCATGCGGAAGGCGTACAGGTCCTCCGGCGTCGGCTTGTATTTGAAGACCTTCTGCTGCGCGACGCCGAGCCCCGGCAACGTGAGGTTGTGATACTCCGGACCGGCATGCACGCCCTGCATCCCCGAGATGTAGACCGGCGGCTTCCTGCAATCCCGCGCGCGCTCGGCCGACGTGATGATGATGCAGGAGCCGCCGTCGTTGATCTGACAGCAATCGAGCAATCGCAGCGGCTCGACGATCCACGGCGCCTTGCGATAGTCGTCGAGCGTCATCGGATCGGTGCGCACCGCGATCGGGTTCAATCGTGCGTGCTTTCGGAATGCCACGCAGATCGGCCCCAGATCGTCGTTGCTGCCGCCATACATGTGAAAGTAACGCTGGGCCGCGATCGCAGCGCCGAACGCGGGCCGCAGCGCGCCGTACGCGGGACTCTCTCCGTGCGGTCCGAGTCCCTGGCGCCACATCTCGGTGTCCGTCGGCGCGCCGAACGCCTTGCCCCGTTTGCCATTCACGACCGCCACGGCCTTGCACATGCCCATCGCCACCGCCATCGCTGCAAATTGAAGCGTGGGTGATATGAAGCGACCATGGCTCCAGCCCTGGTGTGCGTAGCGCACGTTGAGCCCCGTCGCTTCGAGGAAGCGGTCGTAATCGGAACCGAACGAAAGCGTGATCAGTCCATCCACGTCTTCGCGTTTCAGCCCGGCGTCGTCGAGCGCGAGCTTGAACGCGTCGATCGCGAGCGACAGCGCGGTGCGGTCCGGAAACTTGCCGAGCGTGAGCCCGACGCCGGCAACGGCCGTCTTGTTGCGAAACGCGCGCGTAGCCTCGTTGAGCCCGCCTGCGTCGTGCGTTTGTGTATCCATTATCGAGTCGTCCCGCTCATGTCATCTCGCTCTTAGTGAATGGGTTTGATGCCCGCCTTCGCGACGAGCTTCTTGTATTTGGCAAACTCCGCCTTGCGCACGGCCGCGAATTCCTCGGGAGTGCTGCCGACCGGATCCGCGCCCGATGCAAGCAAACGCGCCTGCACGTCGGGCAACCGCATGATCTTCGCTATCTCGCCGCTCAGCGTATCGATGATCGCGCGCGGGGTGCGGGCCGGCGCGAGAATGCCCTGCCACCCGGTGAGCTCGTAGCCCGGCACGAACTCGGCCATCGCCGGCAGATCGGGCATGACCTGAGAGCGTTGCGCGCTCGTTACCGCCAGCGCACGCACGCGACCGTTCTTAAGCATCGACATCGCGCTGCTCATGACCGAGAACGCCATGTCCACGCGTCCCGCTTCGAGATCGGGTATCGCAAGCCCGCCGCTCTTGTAACTGACGTGGAGGATGTCGACGCCCGCCATCGCTTTGAAGAGCTCCCCCGCCATGTGCAACGAGCTCGCATACCCGGCGGCATACGTGAGCTCGCCCGGTTTCGATTTCGCGAGCGCAATCAATTCCGGCACGGACTGGACGGGTACTTTTCGATTGACCACGAGCACGTTGGGCACGGAGACGACGAGCGATACGGGTACGAGATCTCGCTCGGGATCGTACGTAAGCTTGCTGTTCAGCGCGGGATTGACGACGTGCCCCAGCGCAACCTGCAGGATGGTGTAACCGTCCGGCACCGAACGGGCCGTCATCTCCTCGGCCACGACGCCACCGCCACCGCCACGATTGTCGACCACGAACGGACGTCCGAGCGCCTCCCCGAGCTTCGTTCCGACGAGACGTGCGACCATGTCTGCATGGCCGCCCGCCGGAACACTCACAAGCAGGCGCACCGGCTTGGACGGATAGGTGTCCGGACGTGCAAACCCTGACCAGGCGAGGAGCACGAGCAGCAATAGGGCGCGATGAATCAGATCCTCCTCGGGGCTCTTGACTCCGTTCACAGTCGGGACGGCACCTGTTGCCTCGTCACTGCGAACGGATCGATACCGCTCACGCTGAGTAACACTGTGTCTCGAGGCACAGCTGTCAGCCTGTGCGGCGACAAAGCGACAGGCGAATTCTAGAGAGGTCCGCATCTCCACGGCGTGTGCTGCTAGACTAGCTGTTATTCCAGAGAGGAATAGCGCCGCGCGATGGACCTCAAGCAACTCGAGTACTTTGTCGGCGTCGCCAACGCCGGCAGCTTCACGCGCGCGTCGATGAAGCTCGCGGTCGATCAACCCGCTCTGAGCAAACAGATCCGGCGGCTCGAAGTGGAGCTCAAGCTTGTCCTGTTCAGACGTAACGGGCGCGGAATTGCGCTTACCGAAGCCGGCGAGACATTGCTTGCGCATGCGACCCGGATTCTCGGAGAAGTCGAGCAGACACGGCGCGCCCTCGATGCGGTGCGCGGCGAGACGCTGGGGAAGCTCGCGATCGCGATGCCCGCCGTCGCCAAGAAGGTACTCACGACCGACTTCATCAACGCGTTTCGCACGCGCTTCCCGCGCGCGTCGCTGGAGATCATCGAAGGCAAGAGCCGCCTCATTCAGGACTGGCTGCTCGATGGCCGTATCGACATCGGACTCGTGCATGGCTCGTCGCTGCGGCCCGGCATCGAAATCGTGCGACATACGAACCACGAGCTTTATCTGGTGTCGCCACGTCAGACCGGACTCTTTCGTCCCGGTGCAACCGTTCCGTTCACTCGACTTCAGGAACTGCCGTTGATTCTCCCGGCGGCGCCGCACTCGATTCGCGTTCTGCTGGACAGCCAGGCCGCGAAAGCCGGCATTGCCCTGAACGTCGTTCTGCAGGTCGATGGCGCTCAGTTCATTCTCGATCTCGTCCAGCAAGGTCACGGCTACACCGTGCTCCCCGCGTTCTCGGTGACGATGCGCAACATGTCGGACGCCCTGCAACAGAACGAGATCGTTCAGCCGCGTCTCACGCGTGCGCTGAGCGTCGCCATCTCGGCGCAGCGACCCGTGACGCGTGTGGCGCGGGAATCGATCGAGCTCCTGGAACAGTATCTCGTCGCGTGATGCGTCAGCGCGCGGGCCGCCCGCGCCCTGACGTCAGAATCACTGGACAGATTGAATCGCTTTTCCCGCTATCCTCTGCCGTGTCTGTGCGCTCGAAGGTTTCATGATGCTTATCCTCTCCAATCAGGACGTCGAGGCGCTGCTTCCGATGTCCGACTGTATCGACGTCCTCGACCAATCCTATCGGGAGCTCGCGCAGGAACGCGCGGTCAATGCGCTGCGCAGCGACGCACTCAGCACCACTTCACGGCCGGACGCGGTGTATTCGCTGAAGCTCATGGGCGGCGTCATACCGAGCCTCGCTGTAGGCGCGCTCAGACTCAACTCGGACATCATTTCGTTCGGCGAGCATCGCCAGGTGAAACTGCCGCTTGCACCGGGCGGGCGCTACACCGGTCTCGTCCTGCTGTTCAGTTCTGAAACCGGCGAGCCGCTCGCGATCTTTCCCGACGGCGTTTTGCAGCGCATGCGAGTGGGTGCCGCGTCGGCGCTGGGCGTGAAGTATCTCGCACGGCCCGATGCGACGACACTCGGGCTGATCGGCGCCGGCTGGCAGGCGGGCGCGCAGGTGATGGCTGCGGCATCGGTTCGCAAGATCGAGCTCGTTCGATGTTATAGCCCGACGCGCGAGAAACGTGATGCGTTCTGTGCCGAGATGACGGAGAAGACCGGCATCACGGTGCGTTCGGTCACGACTGCGGAAGAAGCGGTGCGTGGCGCCGACATCGTCCTCTGCGCCACGAACGCGACGGCGCACGTCTTCATGGGACGCTGGCTCGAGCCCGGCATGCACGTCGGCAGTATTCGCGGCCCGGAGCTCGAGCCGGAGACCGTCCGGCGCGCGGACCTGGTGGCGATACATGACAGAGCCGCACGCGCGATGATCACGAAGACGCGTGGCGTCGTCATGCCCGCGACGCGGCACGCCATCGCGGGTGTGGACGATCTCACAGCAGCCGCACCGACGCTGGGCGAGCTCGCTGCCGGAATGGCGCCGGGACGAACCTCCGCGAATCAGACGAGCTGCTTTCTGAATCTCACCGGCATCGGTCTGCAGTTTGCCGCGGCGGGCGCAGCGCTCTATCGCAAGGCGCGCGAAGCCGGCCGTGGACGCGAGCTTCCCACGGAGTGGTTCACTGAAGACGTGGTGCCATGAGTGGTTGCGCAGGCGCTGGCCACGCTCTTGCGACCGCTCGTCTCGACGTCATACACTCATCGGACGCAAACGCGTCGAAGTGACCGCAGGGAAAGCAAGGGAGGAGTCGGATGAAAAGAATCGCAGCCGCAGTTTTGTGCGCATGGTCTGGTTTCGCTTCGGCACAGACATCCGAGGAGTTTCTTAACGACAAGAACACGGAAAACGTGCTCACGTTCGGCATGGGATACGGCATTCCCATGTACAGCCCGCTGCAGCAGATCAACAAGGGCAACGTGAAGCGACTCGTCCCGCTCTGGTCCACCAACACGATGAACGACTCGGGCGAGCTCTCGCATCCGGCGATCTATAACGGCGTGATGTACATCGTCAATGGCACGCAGACGATGGCGCTCGACGTTGCGACCGGCCGGCAGATCTGGCGCACGCCGGTCGAGTACGACCGAGCCGTTTTACGAATCTCGAATGCCGGCGCGATCATGCGCGGCGCACCCGTGCTCTACAACGGCAAGCTCTATCGCACCACGATCGACGCATACGTCGTCGCGCTCGACATGAAGACCGGCAAACAGGTCTGGAAGTCCAGGTTCGCCGACTTCAAGGAAGGCTACAAGGGTGTCAACGCACCGCTGCTCGCGAATGGCGTGCTGATCACCGGCACGACCGGCGGCGAGCACGCGACGCGCGGCTTCCTCGTCGGCTGGGACCCGGAAACCGGCAAAGAGCTGTGGCGTCGCCATACCATCCCGGCGCCCGGAGAGCCCGGCAGCGAAACCTGGCCGAAAACGCCCGACGCGCAACCGGACGCCTGGAAGACCGGCGGCGGCTCGACCTGGCAGATGGGCTCGTACGATCCGCAGCTCGATCTCGTCTATTGGGGTGTCGGCAACGCCGGACCCTATGATGCCAAATACCGCGGGGAAGGCGATGCGCTGTACACGAACAGCGTGCTCGCAATGCGGCCGAAAACGGGTGAGCTCGTGTGGTACTACCAGTTCACGCCGAACGACGTGTATGACGCCGACGGAACCAATGAGAACGTGATCGCCGACCTGCGCGTGAACGGCCAGATGCGCAAGGTCATCATGAACGGCAACAAGAACGGATTCTTCTACGTCATCGATCGAACCAACGGGCAACTCATCGCCGCGCATCCCCTGACACGCGTCACGTGGGCAACGCACGTCGATCTGAAGACGGGCCGGCCGGTTCTGACCGACGTCTATGCGCGTCTCAAAGCGGGCGAGGAAGTCTCGTTCTATCCATCACGCGGCACCAACGCGACGCTGTTCTCCTACAACCCGCGCACGGGCCTCGTCTATTTCAATTCGTGGGATCTGCCGCGCATTCAGAAATTCGTGCCGTATCAATTCAAGCAATTGGGCGAACCGGACACCGCGGTCGAAGCCAAGAATCCTGATCCGGGACCCGAGGATGTCGTGGGGTACCACTCGGCGATGAACCCGCTGACGGGCGAGTTCAAATGGAAGATCCCGATCAAGGGCACTCCGAACTCGGCGAGCGTGCTCGGAACGGGCGGCGGGCTGCTGTTCACCGGGAAGCCGACCGGCGAGTTCATGGCGCTCGACGAGGACACCGGCCAGGTCTTGTGGCAGTTCAAAACTGGCTCGAGCATCAACGCGCCGGCGATCACGTACACCTACAAAGGCAAACAGTACGTCACCATCGCGTCCGGAATGGGCGGCAGCGTGATCCGTCGTTACATCGGCGACAAGGTCCCGACCGGCAGTTCAGTGTGGACGTTCGCGCTTCAGTAGGCTTAAGTCGCGTGCTTCCGAAACGCAAACACAGCCGGGCGTTCAGGGGCGGGACTGCGGTTCTCGCAGCCGCCGTGTTACCGCTCCTGCTCGGGAACCCGCTCGCGCTCGCGCAGAACGCGTCGTTTCCGCCCGATCAGGTCAAGCGTGGTGCGGCACTGTACGCCACCAACTGCGAGTCGTGTCACGGCGTAAAGATGGTGGGACCCGAGTGGGCAATCGATCTGCAGAAATTTCCGAAAGACCAGCAGGCCCGCTTCATAGACTCGGTCACGAACGGCGTCCGAAATATGCCGCCCTGGGGCGACGTGCTCAAACGTGATGACATCGAAGCGCTGTGGGCCTACGTGGTAACGGGCGACAAGAGAGAGTGAGCTGATCAGCCCGCGAACGCCAGCCCGAGAACGCCCGCCACCATGAGCGCGGTTCCGGCGAGTCGCGCGCGCGTGTGCCCTTCCTGCAAGAGTTTCGCGCCGAAGTACGCGCCGACCAGCATCGACAGCTCACGCGCGGGCGCAACGTAGCTTACCGGCGCGAGGCGCATCGCAAAAAGCGACAGAATGTACGAGAGCGGCATCAGCGCGCCTACGGCCGCCGCGTATTTCCAGTTCTTCCGCCACTCCTCGCGCAGCGGCTCCGGCTTCGACACGATCGCGGGCGTAAGGAAAGCAAGCCGCACGACGTTGCCGAAGTAATCGATCATCACCGGCGAGACGAGCAGCACCTTAACTGCATACGCATCGTTGACGGTATACGAAGCGATACAGATCCCGGTGAGAGCGCCGTAAGTCAGGCCCTTCGCCGCACGCCGCGAGTGTCGGTAGAGCGCCGGTGACCATGCGCCAGCGATGAGGACGATCCCGACGACGATGAGCACGATCCCGATCGCACCGACGAGCGTCGGCCGCTCTCCGAGCAGAAGCATCGCGCCAATACTCGAGATAAGAGGGCCCGTGCCGCGCGCGATGGGATACACCACGGACAGGTCACCCACGTTGTAGCCGCGATTGAGCGTCACGGCGTAGAGAAGATGAAGGATGCCACTCGAAAAGATCAGCGCGTACGCGAGCGGTCCGTAGTCGAGCGGCTCGATCAGCACGAGCACGACGATGACCGGCGCGTAAAGGAGCGCCGATGCGAGCGAGAACAGCCACACGAAAGCGGCGCCACCCTCGGCGCGCTTCACGAGCAGGTTCCAGTAGGCGTGGATGAACGCGGCTGCGACGACGAAAGCGAGAGCGGTGGTCGACATCCGATGGCTCCGGAGACGAGTTGACGGCTCAACGTCGCCGCCTCTGGGATTTTTGCCCTCGGGTGCAGGCCGGTTCCTCGCCGGCTTTCTGTGACGCTCGGACCAGACGCAGCCGGGACGCTGCCGGAACCCTAGTCACCACTCAGTTGATCGAGACAGGTTACTACAGGTGCACCCGAAAGGCGCGTCCGAAGGAGCGGGTGTTTCTCGGCGTGCTCTGAAGTGAAATGGTGTCGCGGGGGTTACTTCAATTGATAGCTGACGAGCTCGTACTGTTCGTGTTCGAGCAGCCGCGCGGCGCGATTGAAGGTGCGCCTCTCGTATTTAACCGCCCGGCCGACTTCCGGGACGTACCAGATCGAATACGTGAGCTGGGACACGGTCAGGTCGTTGTAGACGTCACGCGTAGGCGGAAACGTAAGCTCACGGCGACCGCGCAGCTCCGCTTTGATCGCGTCGAACGTGCCCGCCGCGGTGCGCACCTGCTCACGGCCGGTCACCTTGCCGCTGATCTGCCATTCATCCGGGGAATCGTCCGCGATCTTGCTCCACGAAACGCCTGGACGTACGTCCGAGAACGCGAGCATGAACGGGGCGAACTCGAACAACGTTGCGTTTGTACCGATCTGCTGCTCGAACACACGCGGTTCGAGCGGTAGACGGCGCGGCGTTCCAGCGCCATCACCGTCGGCGCCGGACCGTGGGCCACCGACGCGAACGACCTCTCGAATTCCGCTCGCGTCCCCGCCCCTGATCTCATGAGTCACGGTCGCGAGATTTTTGTTGTAAGTAAGCTCTGTCAGCCGGTATGTCCAGCTGTCGCCGACTTTCAGCTCTCGCGCTGATGCGGGCCGGTTGGGAAGGCTGATCGACGCCGCCTTCGCGACTGTCGTGTTCGTTGCACCGGACTCCGGGGCAGCGCTCGCGCTGCGATCGACAGGCGCGGTTTCGGGCCGGTTCTCCGCACTGGTCGCGGGTTCCGTCCGCTGCCGGCGCGGTGGAGGTTGGGATGGAGCGACAGCCTCAGCAGTATCGGGCTCAGCGGGTCGTGGTTCCGCAACAGCCGCATCGCGCGGCTCGGCGCGTTTGCCGCGTTTCGACGCGATTACCTCGTCCGAAGGTGCCGTGTTCGAGGCCACACGCGATCTCGGCACTTCCGGTGACGTTTCGATGACGGGCTTGCTCGCCTGTGCCGCAGCCGCCGCGGCGTTCGCGGACTCGCGTTTCGCGGCGGTCTTCGCGTCAGGGTGTGAGGGAATCTCCGCAGATGATGCTTTCGCAGACTCGTGTTTCGCAGCAGCCTTCGCATCAGGGCGCGACGGGGTCTCCACCGATGGCGCTTTCGCGACCTCGGAAGGACTTGCCTTCGCGGCGATCGGCGGCGGCTCCGCTGACGGTTTCTTCACCGGCTCGGACGGGCTCGCCTCAACGGCGATCGGCGGTGTTCCTTCGGACGGCTTTCCCTTGTTCGGTTCAGGAGCAATCTGGGCGTTTTCGGCCTTGTCAGCGCTTTTTGGCAGACCGAAGAGCCACCCACCTGCGAAGATCCCGAGCACGGCCGCCACCAAGACTGCAGGTACTGCATAGAGCCACACGCGCCGTGGCGGATGGCCGACGATCTGTTGCAGATGCGCGGCGAGCAACGACACGTCGGAATCCCAGCTCGTGCTGCGAATCTCGCGCGCCTGCCTCTTCGTGAGTGACCGCAGCTCTTCAGGCAAGTCTTCGATGCGTGGCAACCGAGCGCCGCCGACCAGCACCGGAATCACCCGGACCTTGCGGTTGAGCACCATCGCGGTCTCGGTGCGCACCCAGTCTTCTTCGAGATCGAGACGGCGGCGGCCCTGCTCGTCGCGCGCGTTGGCCCATGTCGGGCCGATGATGATGAGCGCCACGTCGCACGCCTGCAGCGCGCGGTCGATCACATCGGAAAAGATCTCGCCGTCCGCGATGTTGTCGACATCCTGGAATACGAGCTCGCCGAAGCGCATGCGCAGCGCGTCGCGCAGGCGCCCCGCCCAGCCATCGCTGTCCGCTCTGCGGTAGCTGATGAAAATGCCGGCCATACGAATCAATCAGGGTGACTTACGGGGTGATACTGCGCCGGGCGTGTTGATCGCGCAAGCGTGCCCGGTTAGCGCCGCCTGTAAGGTCGGTGTTACCCGCTGGATACTTCTTTCGCCAGTCCATCGGGGCCGTAGGAGAGAACAGTGAAATCGCGACCCTCATGCCCCTCTTCCGGCCACACCGAACGCAGCCGGTAGTGACGCAGATCGGATCGCTGACGAGCTTCAAAGCCACGGCACGCCCGAAGAAAATTGCTGTATCTGTTGCTCATGTCAGAATCGCTTGATCGTCCTCTCCCTCTGCCTATGCCAATGCTTCACCTCCAGCGCCTCGAAGACACAATCTGGTGTATTGCCAGCAATCCAGCCGCTAATGCTCTGCGTCGAGTTGAGCGGCAGCACGCGTTGCATTTTGCTAGGCAAGGTCCTGCGCGCCGGGAGCTTTATGCGCGAGTTTTCAGAAGAGCTTGTACGACAGTTCTTCCGACGGAAAGCCCGCTGGATGGTTTTCGTCGCCTTGGGTACTGCTTGCGCTAGGCACCTTGGTCGTCATCATCGACCCACCTTTCCTGGGGGCGTTCACTTACCCATGAGCCTTTCGGTTCGAGCAGTTTCAACGCCGCCTCGCGGGCCCCTCCGAGCTGCCGATGCTTACGTCTCCGCGGCCACCTTGCCCCAGAGCGATCGCATGGAGGGTGGATTGCCCACCGCAGACCATTCGAGCACTCTGGATACGGTGAACTGCGGCTTTCGTGTATCGCGAATCACCGGTGTCAGCAGTGGCATGCCCTCGGAGTCGGTTACGGCGCAGACCTGTGGCGCACTGGGTTTCTTGCCCCGTCCGATGACTACGCCGATTTCTCCATTCCGCAGGCGGACCGCGGTGCCCGGAGGGAAAATGCCCAGGGCTTTGATGAACTGCGGCGCCGAGCCCTCGCGCAGTGGACTGCCTTCACCCAGAAACAGCATCTTCAACACCGTGGTCGGACCCAGAGCGGGCCGATTGGCACGAGTGGAAGTGCGCGCATAGTACACATCAGCCAGCGAGATCAGCTCCGCCGCGATTGGGCTCTCCTCGTCCGTGTTTTTCGACAGGCTGTGGCCGCTACGATCTACCGCCGCGTGGTGGTACAGAACGGCTTTCAACCAAAGCTCATCGTCAACGCCAAGGGTACGTAACAGCGCCTCGCCCTGCGCTGGATGTTCTTGGATAGTCTGATGCTGAACCGTGCTCAGCGGAAGTAGCTGCGTGTGTAACGTATCCTGAAGGTCCAGCATGCTGATGTTCATCGTGAGCGCAGCGCAGACCATCGAGGTCAAATCTGCCTCGCGCATTTCGATCGTGCGGCCCACTATCTGGCAAGCAACGGCCACATCCACAGAGTGACGGATCGAATAGCGTCCATCCGGATGGAGCAATCCAGTGGCGAGAGACACTTCCGAGCTTAAGTCGCAGGCCTCTCGTATGAGCAGCCTGATCTTGGCGATCTGCTCTCGAAAGGGCGGCGCCGAGACAGGCAATGAGCAAGCGAACTCCAGCCGCCGGCGCGCTTCCAGGATCAGGGCAAATGCCGAATCACTGTGCGGAACGATAAGCTCGTGTCCGGGCTGCTCCTCCAATGGGCGACCACGGTCCGAACCCTTTGCCTGTGGTCCTGTACAGGCGAGTTCCGGCTCTCGCTGTGCGGGCTGGCCGTCGGTATGTGGCGCAAGCGATGGGGCGGCGGCGCTGGTCCCACGGCCATCGCCCGGCATTGCGCTGGTTTGTTGTATGTCCACTCCCATTACCCACAGACTTTTCGTGATGACTCTTGGGGCGAATAGCTCCCGGGCTGACGATCAGCGCTCGATCTAGCATAACGACCGCGCTCGGGAGTTCTGAAGGAAGCCACACCGATGCTGACCCAGTCCCAGCAGCAGGCCTCCTTGCTGGATACCTTTTCTTCAACGTCAAAAACTCCTTCCTGCCAGACCGCTCTCGGTCCCGGAGTCTCCACTTCATAGCGTTGTATAGTCTTGTCGACTCACTTCAGAATGGACCCAAGGCGGGAGACTCAGGAAAATTACGTAAGCTTGCGCCCAACAACCTTTATCTACTACCTACTTGGCGGCGAGCCCCGAGTCGCGAATGATCTTCCCCCAGCGGACGTTTTCGCCGCGAACGTAAGCAGCGTACTCTTGCGGCGACCGGCTGAAGACCGCCTCGGCAGCCGCGGTGTTCAGGCGCTGTATAACCTGCTCCTGCCTCATCGCGCTCGTTATGGCTTTGTGCAGCTCTGCTATCACGCGTTGCGGCAGCGCGGCCGGGCCGAACACGCCGTTCCACTGCCCCATGACGATATCGGGATAACCGAGCTCCGGCATGGTCGGCACGTCGGGCAGCATAGGGACGCGTGACTTCTGCGTCACGGCGAGCGCCTTCAGCTGGCCGGCCTTCACGAGGCCGGCTATCGAGGCCACCGTCACCGGCAGGATTTCCACCTCGCCGCCGAGCAATGCCGTCGTCGCCGGCCCCGCTCCGTTGTACGGCACTTCCAGTACCTTGATACCCAGGGACTTGAGGAACGCCACCATGATGAACCGTCCCGGGGACGACAGTGTCGCGGTGCCGTAGCGAATCTCGCGTTGCGAGCGCAAGACGTCATCGAGGTATTCCTTCAGCGTGCTCCCCGCCACGCTGTTGTGGCCGCAGATCACGGTGGGAATACTCGACACCGGCGCGATCGCGGCGAGATCCTTCAGCGGGTCCACCTTCATCGGCTGGATGTACGGGTTGATCGCGATCGTGTTGACGTTGCCGACGAGGAGCGTGTAGCCGTCCGGCTGCGAGTGGACCGCGATTTCGGTGCCGATGAGGCCGGATGCGCCCCCGCGATTGTCCACGACGAACTGCTGGCCAAGGATGTCGGTCAGCCCGGCGGCGACCAGGCGCCCGCCGAAATCCGACGCGCCGCCCGGCGGGAAGGGGATGATGAGCCGGACCGGGCGCTCGGGATACCCACCGCCGCAGGCCGCACCGGCGCAACATAAGGCGTACGCGAATAGAAAAGAGCGAAAGATTGTCCGCGTCATTGACACGCCTCCTCGGGCGTTTCTCGTAATTGCGATCCGGGAATGTGGAACTACAGCGACGTAGGGATTCGCATCACTGCTGCACCTGCAGTTTCATTTCGCGGACAAGCTTGCCCCACTCTGCGATCTCGGCATGAATAAATGCAGCGAACTCGTCGGGTGAGCTGGCGACAGCGACAAGACCGTCCTCGGCGAGCGCTTTCATAGAGTCGGGATTCTTCAGAATGTCGCTCATCGCCTGGTACACGCGGGCGATGATCTCCTCGGGCACCTGCGCCGGTGCAAACATCCCGGTCCAGCCCCCCTTGTCGTAGCCGGGCACACCGGATTCATCTATGGTCGGCAGATCCGGCACCGCCGGTGATCGTTGCTTGGTGCTGACCGCAAGCCCGCGCACCTGGCCCGATTTCCTGAACGGCCTCGAGTTTAGAACGCCCATGAACGCGACCTGCACCTCTCCCGTCAGAAGGCCGATCAAGGCCGGGCCGCCTCCTTTGTACTGGACCTGCCTCAGGTCCACCTTGGCCATGTACTTGAACAGCTCGGTGGTCATGTGCAGGTTGCTGCCGACCCCAGCGGAGCCGTAGAAGATCTCGCCGGGGCTGCGGCGGGCAAGCGCAATAAGCTCCTTGACGCCGCGGACCGGCATCGACGGGTGCACGCCCAAGATCAACGGCTGTGTCGTCAGCATCGACAGCGGTTTGAAATCCTTGATGGCGTCGTATGAGAGGTTCTTGTAGAGGCTCGGAGCGAAGGTGTAGCTCGCGGAGGTGACCAGAAACGTGTAGCCGTCCGGGACCGCTCGTGCAGCCAGCGTAACGCCGATGGTGCCGCCGGCGCCGGCCCGGTTATCGATGATGACGCTGACACCGAGCGCCCGGTCCATCTTGTCCTGCAAGGCGCGGCACAGGAGATCGGTGCCGCCTCCCGGAGCAAACGGAACCAGCAGTCGAATCGGTTTTTCAGGATAACCGGCGGTTGCCGCCGACGGCGCCAAAAGCGCAAGCAGACCCGCGAGCAGCGAAGCAAACGCGATGCGCAACATGGTTTCCTCCTCGGGTAGCCACGCAATGGTTCTACATAACGGACAGCTCTCTCTTGTTGTGGGTGTAAGTGTGATGGTCGATGCGGCGTCGCCTGCGGGCGTGACGCACTGACGCCAAATCAATACCCGTCTGACAGACGGTCGCCTTTCGGGATGAAGGGCCTGCGAGCTGGACTCAGCGACGAGCGTGACTCTTCGCATTGCGTTCATGGCCTCTCCTCGGTAGCGCCGTACGGGATCTTGTTAGGAGCGGCAGGTCCATGGCCCTACGCAGCATAAGACCGGATGGGCGACCTAAACGTTACACGCGCGCCCGAAAACCTCCAGCGGTTCGACCTGCACTTGCAGAGCTCCACGGCAGGCTGAGGGCTGATGCTTCGTCGGTATGCATCCGAGAAACTCGCCCGAGCCATTCCCTGTTCGTTTTGCTCAACCTCTGGAGTCCTCGCAAACCGTATGCGTGAAGGCGCCCCTTAAACGGGGCTAAAGCCCGCAGGCAAACCGGACCCGATCGTAGCCGGTAAGAGTGTTGAGACCAGGAACTCACGCCCAGTCGCGAAAGCAATCTCGAAAGTATCGAGAAAGGCCTCCACACGCATTTTTTAGAGATGATGGCGAAGAAGAAGTACAACCGTGACGACATGCGACGCAAACCTTCGCCGCGTCAACCTCGGGGCTAGTACGACCGAAGGTCAGCCGCAAGACCCACGCGCGTTCTTAGCTCCGGTTGCGACTGCTTCAGTCGGCTGTGAGGCTGAGAGCATTCACCACTTTCGCCCACTTCGCGATTTCAGCGCGGATCTTCTGGCCCAGTTCTTCGGGGGTACTGGTGCTCGGGACCATCCCGGTGGCGTCCAGCCGAGCCTTTACATCCGAGAGCGTCAGGACCTTGGCCGTTTCGGCATTCACGCGTGCGATGATTCTTTTTGACGTGCCAGTCGGCATGACCAGCCCGTACCAGGCGCTGGTTTCGTAACCCGGAACGCCCGCTTCCGCGACAGTCGGCAGCTCCGGCAGGAAAGGCGAGCGCTCCGCCGTACTGACCGCAAGCCCGCGCAACCGGGCCGCCTTGAGCTGAAAAATGCATGAAGGTGTGGTGGTGAACCCCACCTGCGCCTCACCCGCGACCAGCGCCGTAACCGACGGTCCGCCGCCCCTGTAGGGGACATGCAGCATGTCTATGCCGGCCATACTCTTGAAGAGCTCGCCGGCGAGATGCGGACCGCTGCCGATGCCTGATGACGAATGGCGGAGTTCGCCAGGCTGCGCCTTCGCGAGCGCCACCAGTTCATTGATCGACGCCGCCGCTACGGAAGGATTCACCACCACCACATAGGCAGTGCCGCCGAGGTGCGTTACTGGAACAAAATCCTTCACGAGTGTATAGCCGAGCTTGCGATAGAGCGTCGCGTTGACCGTGTGCGTACCCGTCATCAGGAACCACGTATACCCATCGGGTTGGGATTGCGCCGCGAGCTCCGCGCCGATATTCGCGCCACCGCCGCCGCGGTTGTCGATCACGATCTGCTGCCCCAGCGCTTCTCCGAGGCGGTTGCCTATCGCCCGCGCCATCGTGTCGGTCCCGCCCCCTGGAGGAAATGGTACGATGAACCGAATCGGATGGACCGGATATTGCGCGTGCGCAGGCAAGACGGATGGCAAACCACAAAACAGGCAGACCAAGCATTCACGATAGCCAACTTTCATCCCTCTCCTCCTCCTGTATGCACCTTACGCTGCGCTTCATCTCATTCGAGACTCTGCGTGCCGCGGGCGCTGTGCGTATGCGTTCATACCCGGTTCGCCAGTGCAGTAGTAACGTGCGTGACGAATCGCGTGCTGTTTCTAAATCATGCGTGGCGAGCGACGTGCCCTGTATTCAACCTGAATGGCCATCCCCGGCGGGTCTGGCCGATCGCCAGGCGCGTTATTTGTCGATGCTGATATTTGAGTCCCTGACCACTCTCTTCCATTGTTCCACGTCGCTTCGAATCCGCTCACGGAATTGCTCGGGCGGACCTCCAGCGGCGATCATGCCTTCGTTGGGGCGAGCCATTTCCTGATGGCGTTTGAGTGAATGACTCTGGCGAACTCCTTGTTCATGCGCGCGACGATCTCGCTCGGAATACCTTTGGGACCCCAGATTCCATACCAGTGCGTAACGGCGTAACCCGGCACTGTTTCGCTTATAGAAGGCACGTCGGGCACGGCAGGATTTCGTTCCGCCGTGGTGATGCCGATCGGATATAGCCTCCCTGCCTTGATATGCGGGATGCTCGGAACCAGGCTGCTGAAGCTCGAGTCCACTTCTCCGGCAAGCAGCGCGTTCATCACGGGGCCGCTGCCTTTGTAGGGCACATGCACGATGTCGATGTTCGCGATCGACACGAACATCGCTGCGAACAGGTGTTGTGCCCCGCCGTTCCCCGAAGAGGCGTAGTTGATCCTGCCCGGCTGCTTTTTCGCAAGCGCGATCAGTTCCTTCACCGAGGTGACGCCAAGCGACGGATGCACAGTAAGCGCGTAGGGCTGGCTCCCGATCTGCATGATCGGCTCGAAATCCCGCAGCGTGTCGTACGAGATCTTTTTGTAGAGATGCGGAATGATCACGTGTGGCGTGCCGGTGGCGAGCAGGGTGTAGCCGTCGGGACTCGCTTGCGACGCGATCTCGGTTCCGATGAGTCCGCCCGCGCCCGTGCGGTTGTCGATCACGACCTGTTCACCCAGCACGCTCGGCAGCCGATTGGCGACGATGCGCACCACCGTGTCCGTTGCGCCACCGGCGGCAAACGGGATGAGCACGCGCACCGGCTTGGTCGGATACGGTTGGGCATGCAGCAGACCTGCGGCGAGCAGTGAAATGCAGAAGATGGCGGCTGTCGGCCGCAGGTGCGTGCGGCCGAACGCGCAGCTACGGGCGGAAGGGAGATGAGTGCTCATTGCAGATGTATCTCGCCGACTCTGATCACATCGCCGTACTTGGCCATCTCGCGCTTGATGAGCGCGGTGAGCTCCTGCGGCGAGCTGCCGACCGCGTCCAGCGCCTCGTGCGCCATGAATTTCTTCACCTGCTCGGTGGCGAGTGCCTTGCGGATCTCTGAACTGATCTTGTCGACCGCTTCATGCGGCGTGCCCTTGCGAAAGAACATGGCGTACCAGTTGTCGGCCTCGAAGCCCGGATAGTAGGTGTTGATCGTTGGCACGTCCGGGAACGCCGACGAGCGCTTGGGCGTCGTCACGGCAAGTGCACGCACCTGACCGGAACGTATGAACGGTGCAGCGGAGGGGCCTGTCGCAAACAGATAGTCTGTTTCGCCTGCGACCACCGAGCGCACGGCTGGCCCGCCGCCTTTGAATGGCACGACCGTCACGTCGACGCCGGCTTTCTGTTTCAGCATTTCGGCCGCGAGGTGGCTCGTGCTCCCCGGCGTGTTGACCGCGCAGTTGAGAAATCCGGGCTGCTTCTTCGCCACGGCGACGAGTTCCGGGACGGTTGTCGCCGGCACGGTCGGATGCGTGATCAGGACGAGCGGCGCCGAAGTGATCCAGCTCACCGGCTCGAATTCCTTGAGCGGATCGACGTTCCAGCGTCTTCCGTAGAGTGTAGGGTTGATGGCGAGTGTCGCGGTCGAGAAGAGGATCGTGTAGCCGTCCGCAGGTGCGGTGGCGGCGATCTGCGCACCGACGAGTCCACTCGCGCCGGGTTTGTTGTCTACGATGAAAGTCTGGCCCGTGCTGCGGTAGAACGCATCGGCGAGCAGACGCGCCTGGATGTCGGTGCCGCCGCCGGTGCTGAACGGCACGATGATGCGCACCGGCTCTTCCGGATACGCGGCTCGCGCGTGGAATGACCAGACCAGTGCAACGGACAGCACGGACAGAAGCGCTGCGTGTTTCATGATCATGGTGTTTTCTCTTCGGTCAACTGCGTTTTTTATTGCAAACCGGGCACGCTCGACGAATCATCGCTGGCAATACTCCGATGCATGGCACTGTGTCGTTACTGAACGAGGCCGATGTCCTGAACGACTTTCGACCAGCGGTCGTGCTCGGCCTGCCAAAATTTCCGAAAATCATCGGGGGACTTGCTGACGACGACCGCCGCACTTGCGGTCGCGAGTTGCTGCCGGACTTCGGGCGCCTTCATCGTATTGGTGATGACCCGGAACAGGCGCATGACGATTGCTTGCGGCGTGCCTTTCGGGACGTAAATGCCCTGCCAGGAACCCACGACCAGATCAGGGAATCCGGATTCCGCCATCGTGGGCACATTCGGCGCAGCCTCGATGCGCTCCGGCGCGATCACCGAAACAACCCGAATTCTGCCGGCACGCACATGGGGAAGCAGCGAAGCGGACGTGAGCATTGTCATCTGCACCTCGCCCTGTGCGAGCGCAACTGCGGCGGCGCCGGCGCCGCCTTTGTAGGGGACCATCGTGATCCTCAAGCCGGCTTTCTGCATGAAGTACTCGAAAGCCAGCCGCGTGTTGCTGCCTGCACCCGCTGTCGAGTAATTGAGTTTGCCTGGACTCTCTTTCGCGTAGGCGATCAGCTCTTTGACATTCGAAACAGGCAGCGACGGATGCACGGCCACACATCCTGGTACATCGACCACCTGCGTTACGGCCGTGAAGGCATCGAGCGGCTTGACCTTGAACTTCGGAAACACCGCATCGTTGATTGCCATCGTCCCGATATTGCCTAGCAATAGCGTGTACCCGTCGGGCGTAGCCTGCGAAGC
>CAWHFX010000008.1:0-182304 GCA_963828715.1 uncultured beta proteobacterium
ATAGAGCATCTGACTACGGATCAGAAGGTTGGGGGTTCGAATCCCTTCGGGCGCGCTGATGGACACACCTCTGACCTGCACAAATGTCTAACTAGATTGACGCTTGTGCTGTTTCGTCCAGCGGTGCGGTTTCGTTTCCTACAGAACTCCCTATAGCATATATCAGAAGGCGTCGCCCGACACCCTCGAGCTGACCGGCTCCCGCCGTGCGGGCACGATGCGCGCGACCATCGACAGCATCGGCATCGAGGTCGGAACGCCGACTACCCCGTCTGCAGTTCCGGGCAGGCGGTCCAAACCGGCCGACGAAGCCGTACGGAGAAGAGCGCGTGGTTGCGCGGCCTCGGACACCAATCAGCGCGGCAGCTAAACGGCCGCGGAAGCCACGCTCGATTCCGAGTGGGCCTGGCTCTCATCCCGCGTCGACACCGGAACTCTGCACTCGGCTTCTGCCGGCAGATGGACCAAATGCTCGGCCTGGCACCGGTAACTGCTCTCACCGGGCCCGCCCACCCTGTCCGCGGACGACCACCACACCGCGGACCACCACCACACCGTCCCTACGGCTGGAATGAGGCTCGCATCCCTGTCACCTGGACGTTGTCCCAGTTCACGGTTGCTGGCATGAACAGGCAGGGCGCCGTGGAGCCGATGACCCAGACGTCATGAACGCACTCACATGACGGTTGAAGGCTTCGGGTTGCTCCCAGGCCGGTGAGTGGCCGGCGCCGGCAAAGCACGTTGAACGTGGATCCCGGGACGCGGCAGGCCAGTTCGCGCATGCGGTCGGGTGGCATGTAGGGGTCGGCATCGCCGTCACGAACATCGTCGGCACGGCCAGCTCACCGAGGGCGGCCCGCGTCACGACCTGCGCGACCCCTGCGCCACCCGGGTGTGGACCGCGTCGCGCGTCAGCTCGAGCCAACGGCGGGTGCCCGCCGGCGAGGCATACCGGTATGCGGGGGAGAGCTCGCGCAGGACGATGGGCAGCGCCTCGAGCTCGGGTGGCACGAGGCGGCGCGTCTCGGCAGTGAACTCGGGATCGGTCACGCCGCAGAGGCTGGCGGCCAGGGTCAGGCTGAGCACGCGGTCCGGTCGGGTCAGGGCGTGGTCCAGGGCGCCGAACGCCCCGTAGGCGGTACCCACGAGATGGAATCGCTCAACGTCGAGCGCGTCGGTGAGCGCGTCGAGGTCGTCGGCCACGGTGCCGGGAGCGTCCGCCGGGCCGGCGCCGGAGCCGAGTGCCCACGCCGGGACCAGGCGACCGCGCGGAACCCCGCCTGCCGAAGGACGGCCAGCTGCGGCTCCCAGTGCGGCCCGCAACCCCACGCGGCGTGCAGGAGGACGACGACCTCGCCGTCACCGCCGGTGTCCCAGCAGCCCAGCCGGAGGTCGCCGATGTCGACCTGGGCCGGGTCCGGGAGGCTCACGCGCCGCGGAGGTGCCGCCCCAGCGCGGTGGTGGATTCCGCGGGAGTGAGGTACCCGACCATGAGGCGACCAGGGTCGTACCGATCCCGTAGCGCCTCGAACCGGGCACACTGCTCCGGCTTCATCGCTGCGGGGGCGTCGGCGGGGTTGGCGTCGGAGAACTGGGTGCCGAGGTCGATGGCCTCGAACGAGCCGAGGGACGAGTGCGCCCACTGCTCCATCCGAAGGTCGTCGGCGGGGTCCGTCCATACGGCGTTGGGCGAGAAGTAGAGCTGGCCCTGCGTAGACCAGCAGGCGTCGTCGCGGGTCGGGTGGTGGCCCCAGAGCATCCAGAACATGAAGCTCATCGGCGACGGGATGGTGTCGAAGATCGCGCGGCCCGCGTCGAGGATCTCGTCGGCGCCGGCGCTGGTCCACACTCCGTCGACGGCGTAACGCATCCCCGGTGGCATGAACGCCTCAGAAGCCGCATACAAGTTGGCCAGGGTCGTCGGGGCGCGGTCGAGCACGCGCAGCGCCCGGTCCCGGAACGGAGCCGACTCAAGCGCCGCGAAGATATCGTCCGGACCGTCGTCATCAGGGCCGTCGCCGACGAAGCCAACGCCGACCAACATCGTGGTCGGGCGGTCGATGCCCGGCGTGTACGCCGTCTTGCCGGCGATCTCCAGCGAGGGAGACGTGGAGGGCAGGACGTCGTAGGACCAGGCGAGGACCTCGTCGCGCATCTCCTCGGGGAAGACCATGGTGCTGCGCAGGACCTCACGGTATGCCCGGTGCAGCCGGAGGTGGAACCTTGTCACGACGCCGAAGAACCCTGGTCCGGAGCCTCGCGCGGCCCACATGAGGTCGGGGTGCGAGGCGTCGTCGGCGTGCACGAGCTCCCCGTCGGGCAGGACGACGTCGAGGGCCTCGACGCTGAACGCCGCCGGCCCGAGGCGGCGTGAGTTCCAGCCGTAGCCTCCGCCGAGGAGGAAGCCGCCGACGCCGACCGACGGGCAGTGGCCAGTGGGGAAGACCAGCCCCTCGGTCGCCAGCAGCTCGTTGAGACGCACGCCCTGCGCCGCCGGCTGGACCCGGGCCCGACGCGTGGGCACGTCGAGCTCGATGCCGTTCATGGCGGAGAGGTCCAACAGCAGCGCGTCCTCGCGGACGCCGGTCGCGACCCAGCTGTGGCCGCCGGACCGGATGCCGACGCGCAGCCCCTCTCGCGCGGCGAGCCGGACGCCCTCCTGAACGTCTTGCTCGTCCTCGGCGAGGAGGATGGCGGCCGGGAGGCGGGTGGTCTTGCGGCCGTTCCACATCGCGGCCAGCCGCGCCTGCTTCGTAGTCGTCGTCTCCCGGACGCAGGAGCCGGCCGCGGAAGGTGGGGAGGGACGTCGACGTCATGGAGGTCTCCTGACCGGGGGCGTCCGCACGGTAGCGCGACCGACCCAGATCATACTAAAGTGTCGACATTCGGATCAAGGGCATCGATCTATCGGTGCTCAAGTTTCGACAAGATGACAACAGTGTCGACACCAAGGGAGTAGTCGAGCATGGCTGACCGTCTCAAGGACAAGGTGGCGCTGGTCACCGGCATCGGCTCGGGGATCGGCCAGGGGATCGCCCTGCGGTTCGCGGCGGAGGGGGCGACCGTGGTCGGGTGTGACATCGCGCCGGAGCGGGCCGAGGCCACGGTGGCCCGAGCCGCCGCGCTGGGTACGCCCATCGAGTCGGTCCATCCCGTCGACCTCACCCGGGTCGACGACGTGCGCCGCTACGTCGAGTACGTCGGACTGGCCAGGCCGCGCCGACGCCCTCGTCAACGCCGGGGCGATCGAACCGCACATGGCGTCCGTGGAGTCGATGGACTTCGACACCCAGTGGCGGCCAACTATCGCCGGCGAGGTCGACCTCGTCTTCCTGGCCTGTCGAGAGGCGTGGCCGTTGCTACGGGCGGCCGGCGATGTGTTGGTCATCAACTTCGCGTCGGTGAACTCGTTCCGCGGCAGCCGGCAGATGGGCATGGTGGCCCACTGCGCGGGCAAGGGCGCGGTCCTCTCGATGACCAAGCAGATGGCCGTCGAGGCGGCCCTCATGGGCATCCGCGCGAACACCATCGCGCCGGGCTCGTCCAGACCGCAGCCACCGCAGCGGCGGGCGCGTCCACGGGAGCCAAGGCGGAGGCGATCGTCGCGCGGACGCTGCTCGGTCGGCTCGGAGTTCCCGACGACATCGCGTGGTGCGCCGTGTACCTGGCGTCCGACGAGTCGCGGTGGGTGACGGGAGCGAACTTCTCCATCGACGGTGGCGTCACCGCCGCGTGACCCCCACGAGAGACAGGAGCCGACGTGACGATCACCGAAGCCCAGCTGAGTACCGGCGTACCGCTCGTGCGCCGGGGTGACGACGCCTACGACGGGCCCGCCTCGACGCCGTCTGGAACGAGCGCAAACCTGCCCGCTACCCCGACGTGATCGTCTCGCCGAGGACGAGGCGGACGTGGTGCCGCGGTGGCACGCCCGGACCACGAACTGCGCGTCGGTATCCGTTCCGGCGGACACAGCTGGGTCGGCAACGGGGTCCGCGACGGCGGCCTGCTCCTGTCCCGCGCTGCGGGACATCACCGTCGACCCGGACGCCGCGTGGCGTCGTTCAGCCGTCGGCCAAGGGCCCGCGATCTACTCAGTCCTCGAGCACGGTCTGTTCTTCCCACCGGTCACGCGCCGACGGTCGGCATCGGCGGATTCATTCTCGGCGGCGGGTACGGCTGGAACTCCCGGCATCTCGGCCCGGCCTGTCTCAGCATCCTGGCCGTGGACGCGGTCCTCGCCGACGGCTCGCTCGTGCACGCCACCGACGACACGCACCCCGACCTCATGTGGGCGGTTCGCGGCTCGGGACCGGGCTTCTTCGCGGTCGTCACGCGGTTCCACCTGCGGGTGTATGCGCACCCGGTCCGGATCCTGCGGACCGTCCACTCGTACCCGCTCGAGCTGCGGGACGACGTGCTGGCCTTCGCCTACGACGCGGTCCGGCAGCTGCCGACCGAGGTCGAGATCTCGGCCAAGGTCGGGTACACGCCGGGCCGGGACGAGCACACCGTCTCGCTCACGGCGACCGCCTTCTGCGGTCCCGACACCGTGAGAGCCCGTCCCGCACCTTGAGAACGCGCCCTTCCGCGACCGCGCCAGACGCTCGACGGTGGCCGCGCCGACGACCATGGCCGAGCTGTACGCGCCGCCGACCGGCTCACCCCGCCCGGGATCCGCTGGTCGCTCGACGGCATGTGGCTCGACGGCAGCCGGTCGAGGTCGTCGCTCTCGCCCGCGAGTCGACGACACCATCCCGCCGGGCGCAGCTTCGTGCTGTGGATGGTGTGGGGCGGCTTCCCCGACCGGGCCGACGCCTGCTCGTCCGCCAGGCCCAGGCTCTGATCGCTCGCTCGAAACGCGGGCTGGACCGACCCCGCCGACGACCTCGCGCAGGAGCAGTGGGCCAACGGTCGATGGCGGCGATCCAGCACCACTCGAAGGGTCTCCAGTTCTCCGACAACAACATCGCCGATCGCTTCGACCATGGGATCCTCCCGGACCAGGCGGCCCGCCTCGAGCGGGTCCGCGGGGAGTACGACCCCGAGGGGCGCTTCAATACCTACATGCGAGCAGAGGAGTCCACGACGGCGTACGCGCGTTCCCGCCGGTGACACCACACCGGGTCGCCGTCCTCGACGACTACCAGGATGTCGCCTCGACGATCGTGGACTGGCCCGGACGGGCGTCTCACCGTCACCGCCGCATCGCGAGCCGCACGGGCTCGTCGCCGCGCTGCGGGCTTCGACGTCGTCGTGGCGATGCGCGAGCGCACCGCCTTCCCCCGCCACGTCCTCGAACGCCTGCCCTCGGCTCCGGCTGCTCGTGACGACCGGCGCGGCCAACGCCGCGATCGACCTCGCCGCGGCCGCACGACCTCGGGATCGTCGTCTGCGGCACCGGCGGTCGTGGACCGGACGCCGGGGAGCTTGCGTGGGCGCTCGTCATGGATCTCTTCCGAGGGGTGACGGCGGCCGACCGCGGGCTGCGTGCGGGGGCGTGGCAGAACGGTGCGCCGGGCGCCGGCTGTCGGTATCGACGGTCGGGCTATTCGGGCTGGGTGTCATCGGAACCGAGGTCGCTGGGTATGCGCACGCCTTCGGCTGCGAGGTCCTCGCGTGGAGCCACCACCTGACCGCCGAGCGAGCGTCGGCGGCCGGCGCCCCCTGGTGTCCCGGGACGAGCTGTTCACGGCGTCGGACGTGGTGTCGGTCCACGTGCGCCTTTCCGACCGGACGCTGGCCTCGTCACCGCGCGGGAGCTGGGGCTGCTCGGGTCTCAGGGGTACCTGGTGAACACCTCACGCGGTCCGGTCGTCGACGAGACCGACCTGCTCGGCAGCCCTTCGGGACGGGTCATCGCCGGAGCGGCTATCGACACCTTCGACGTGGAGCCCTTGCCGGCCGACCACCCGCTGCGGTCCGAGCCGCGAGCCGTCCTCACGCCACATCTCGGCTACGTCACGCAGGAGACCTTCGCCGTCTTCTACGCCGACGCCGTCGCGGACATCGTGGCGTGGCTGGACGGCACTCCCGTGCGCGTCGTCGTGCCCGACGGGGGAGCTCAGAACCCGAACAGCTGAACCGGGTTCGTCACCAGCAGCGCCTCCGCGCAGCTTCTCGGTCGGGGCCATCGTCGCAATGAGGTCGACGAGCACCCCGTCGTCCGGGGCCGGTCCGACGATGTTGGGATGCGGGTAGTCGGTGCCCCAGAGGACTCGTTCCGGGTTGTGGCGTACGAGCAGGGCGCCGAGCTCGGCCGCGTCCGTGTATGGAGGGCCCTCGCGTGAGACCCGGTCGGCCCCGCTGACCTTCACCCAGACGTTGCCGCGGTCCAGCAGCCGCAGGAGGCTGTGCACCGACGGCCCGTCTAGCCCTTCGCGGAGGTCGACCCGGGCCATGTGGTCGATGACCACCGGACCGGGAACGGCGGCGATCATCGCCTCGCGTTCGACCACGCCCGAGCCCTGGACGTGGATCTCGGTGTGCCAGCCGAGGTCCGCGATGGCGCGGAGGGCGTCGCGCTGCTCGCGGTGGCCGAGCTCGCCGCCGAGGTGCGCCAGGAAGTGCAGTCGCGCTCCGCGGACCCCGGCCCGGTCCAGCTCGGCCAGGTCGCGGCGGCTTTGTCCCGCGCCGAGCAGGGCCACGCCACGGCGACGTTCGGGGTCGGCGGCGAGCGCGTCGACGAGCGCCCGGTGGTCGGTCCCGTAGCAGGAGGACTGGACGACGACGGCGCGCTCGAAAGTCCTAGGAGGCCTGGCGTGCGCTCACCTCCTCACGAGGGGCGTCGACCGGCGTGAACGTCCGGTCGTCCGCATACGGGAACCGACGTCCCGGCCCGAAGACGTGGCAGTGCGCGTCCGTGCTGCCAGCCGGAAGGCGCAGGGACGGCCGGGTCGGGTCGGGGTGGGCGCCCGGGTTCCCGGCGGACGGCTCGAACAGCTCGTCGCGCTGGACCGGGGACGTGCCGTCACACCGCACCGTCATCCCGCCGTCGACGACGATCTCGGTGCCGGTGACGAACCGGGACTCGTCACTGGCCAGGAACAGCGCGGCGTAGGCGGTATCGCGGCCATCGCCCATGAACCCCAACGGAATCCGTGCCTGACGCTGCTCGAGCAGCTGCTGCAAGTCACCCCCGGCGCGCTGGCCGGCCAGGCGCGCCTCGACCATCGGCGTGTGCAGCTGGCCGGGCACGACGGTGTTCACCCGAATGCCGTCCGGCGCGTACTGGACGGCCGTGACCCGGGACAGCTGGATGATCGCCGACTTGGCCGAGGCGTACCCGACCTGGGCGGCGCCCGTGTAGCGCAGGCCGGACGCGGACGACACGTTGACGATGGACCCGCCACCGGCCGCCTTCATGACCGGGACCGCGCTCTTGCAGCCGAGGAACACGCTGGTGAGGTTCACCCGCAGCTGGTCCTCCCAGGCGTCGAGGGCCAGCTCGCCGACGCCGCCGGCCCGGGACCCGCCCACGTTGTTGACCAGAACGTGCAGGCCGCCGAGGCGCTCGACGCACCGCCGACCATGGCGTCGACCGACGCCGGATCGGTGACGTCGGCCATCGCGGTCGTCACGGCGCCGCCCTCCTCGCGGATCTGCGTGGCCGTCACCTCGAGGGACTCGGCGTCGCGGTCGACGAGGTAGACGCTGGCACCCTCGCGGGCGAAGATGACCGCCATCGCGCGGCCGTTGCCCCACCCGGGACCGACGCTGCCCGCGCCGGTGACGAGGGCCACCTTCCCGGCGAGCCGGCCGCCGGCCGTGCCGGTCACGGTGCGACTCCGGCAGAGAGGCCGGCGGGTGCCTCAACGCCGAGGGCCGCGACCACCCTCGAGACCATGTTGTAGGCACCGACGGCGACGGTCAGCTCGACGACCCCGGCCGCCCGAGCCGGTCGTGCAGGTCCGCGAAGAGCAGGTCGGGGACGACGAGATCGCGGGTCAGGGCGTCGGTGAAGCGGACGACCGCGCGCTGGTGGTCGTCGAGGTCCGGCAAGTCCGCGGCCTGCGGTCGGCGCAGGACGGCGAGCTGCGCGGGCGTCAGTCCGGCCCAGGACGCCGGCGCTTCGTGCGAGGACCATTCGTACGGTGCGTCGTTGAGCACCGCGACGCGCAGCGCGACGATCTCCAGGAGGTCGTCACGCAGGTCGAGGCCACTGCGGACGGAGCCGAGGAGCGAGTTCCACCCGTCGGCGACCCGGGGGCTGTGCAGGAGGACCGCGTCGATCGGGCGCAGCACACCTCCGGGGCGGCGGGCACGTATCCGCGCCGCCACCTCCCCGTCACCGTCCGTCGCGGGAACCCTGGCCACCCGGGACCTCCTTCCTGTCGAGCTAGTTCTATCTTAGTGTCGACACCTTTGTCGAGTCCCCGTCACGCTCCTCCCCGTCCACTGGTGAGAATCGTGCGTAAAACACCGCACCGATCGAGACTGGCGGATCGGAGGGTAACCGATTAGTGTCGACACCAATCCGAACTCCGGCGTTCGGCAGCGCGGCCCGGAAGGACGCACATGGACAAGCCCGAGGTGTTCACGGCGGCGGAGATCGACCGCTTCCGGACCGAGATCGCCGCGCGCCGCGCCGCGGGCGCCTTCGAACCCGGCCGGTGGTCGGTGAGCCCGCTGAACCGGGACCGCGCCGTGACCGGGCCGATGCCCGCGTCGATCCGGTTCCGCGACGCCACCCTGCGGTCCATCGAGACCATGCCCGGGGTCGTGGCCACGGACGCCGAGAAGCAGGCCTACCTGCGGCAGGTCGTCCGGGCCGGCGTCGGCGAGGTGGTCGGCGCCGGCGCGGCGAACCGGACGCTCGACGCGCTGCGCACCGAGGTCGACACCGTCAAGGGCGAGGACGCCGACTGCCGCGTGGTCTGCCCGCTGGTGTTCTCCGAGGCGGACATCGACAAGGCAGCGGAGGCCGGCTACGACGGCGTCCAGGTGTGGGTCCAGGGCTTCGGCGAGACCGCACAGATCTACAAGCGGATCTACGACGCCGCCTGGGAGGGCGTGGACTGGCGCGGCAGCGCGCCGATCCAGTCACGCGCTGAGGTGCTCGCCACCGCGCAGCGCCTCGTCGCGCACGCCCGCAGCCGAGAGTTGGGCGCGGCCACCCCCATGCTCATGGTGTCGTACCTGCCCGACGACATGCTCGCCGAGACGGTCGAGGCGCTTGTGGGTGCCGGCGCCACGGAGGTCACGCTCTTCGACGGCCCAGGAGCGGTCGGCCCGGAGGCGTTCGGCGCGCTGGTGCGCCGCGTCCGCGAACTCGCTCCGGACGTCGAGGTCGGGCTCCACCCCCACAACACGTTCGGCCTCGCGGTCGCCTGCTCCGTCGCGGCGGCCCGGGCGGGTGCGGCGGTCGTCGAGCTGTCGGTGAACGGCTACTGCGGCGGTCCCGGAAACGCCGACCTGGCCGCGACGACGGCTGCGTTCGAGGTGCTCTACGGCGTCCACACCGGGATCCGCACCGAGCGGCTCACCGCCCTGGCGCGCGCCGGCGGCAGGAGCTCACCGGCTACCACGTCGCGTGGAACCACCCGGTCACCGGCGCCAAGGCGTTCAACTGGGGCGGCATGGACATCATCACCCAGGAGGTGGCCGTCGACCCGCTGCTGCACAACTGTCTCGAGCCGACCCTGGTCGGCAACGAGCGGGCCGTGCCGTTCACCCCGTTCAGCGGGCCTTACACGCTGGTCGACAAGCTGGGCTCGATCGGCGTCGAGGCGTCGCACGCAGAGGTCGACGCGATCCTGCGGGCCGCCCGGGACGAGATGGCCCGGACCGGAGCCCTGCTCAGCGACGAGGCGCTGGCCGACATCGCGGCCCGGGTGACCGCGGGCTGACTCAGAGCGGGCGGGGGGAGCGCGTCGAGAACGCGCATCGCCTCGATCCGATGAACCCCCTGGACCCGCACCACGTCGCCGAACGCCATGACCCTTGCGGAGTCGGTCCCGTCGAAACGGGGCCACGGCACGCCCCCCACCTCACCCGGGTCGCCCTCCGTGACGAATCGAGCCCACGCGTCGGCCATGCTCCGGGCCAGCTCGCGGTCGGTGTCGCTCCAGTCCCATGGACGGCACGCGAGGTTGTCGCCGGTGTAGGGCAGCTCGCTGGTGTGGAAGGCCCCGTACGTGGCGGCGCCGTCGGGCGGCGGCGCCAGGTCCAGTCCCTCCGGCAACGGGGGCTCTCGCTCGAAGCGGTACACCCAGGTCGGCGCTCCCGTGGTCTCGACGTGGGTGGTGGCCCACCGCCATACCGGATAGACGAACCGCGTCTCGCCGGTGAACTCCCGGGCCGACCGCCTTACCCGGTCGTCGTCGACGGGGTACACGGTGGCCAGCAGGTGCCGCCGTCACCGTCGGTGACGCGGGCACGGAGCCGGTCGGCGGCGTCCGCGGTGGTGAAGTTCGCCCCTTCGTCCGCCGTGGCGCCGACGAGCAGGGGTATGCGCGCCTGCTCGCCCGCGCGGAAGACCTCCTCCGTGTCGCGAGTCACCAGGCCCCCGTCGACCACGACGCCGAGGTGCGCGTCGAGGAGGAACGAGACCGGGGCGAGCCGCCGCAACTGGGCCAACGGGAGGGAGCCGAGCCGGCCGAGCGCGCGAAGTCCCTCGGCCTGCGCATTGTTCCTGCGTCGGCATCGCGCCCTCGGCCCGGAAGATCCCCGACGAGCTCTGCCCGATCGCCGAGCGGTACAGCCCCCGGCTCGCCGGGGCGGCCATGAGGTGCGTGAGGATCGCCGCGCCCGCCGAGTTGCCGGCGAGCGTCACGGCCGCCGGGTCCCCGCCGAACGCGGCGATCTCCGTGGCGACCCACTCGAGCGCGGAGACGACATCGTGCAGCGCGTAGTTGCCCGACGCGCCCTCGGGGTTCTCGGCGGCCAGCTCGGGATGCGCGAGGAAGCCGAGCGCACCCACTCGCATGTTGAGGGTGACGACGACGACACCGCGCGACGCGACGGCCGCCCCGTCGTGGATCTCCGCCCCGCCGTGCCCGATGCGGTTGCCGCCGCCCTGGAGGAAGACCATGACCGGCAGGTCCGCCCCCCGGGTCGGGTCGGGCGTCCAGACGTTGAGGTAGAGGCAGTCCTCGCTCATCACCAGTGCCCGCCGGTCCGCGAAGTTCGTACTGCCACATCACCGACGAGCGCGGCGGCTGCGGCTGCAGCGGTGCCGGTCCGATGTCGAGGGCGGGCCGGCGGCCCTCCCACGGCTCCGCCGGCGCGGGCGGTCGCCAGCGCCGCTCGCCGACCGGCGGGGCGGCATACGGGATCCCCCGGAACGAGGAGACCGGGCCGTGGCGGCTGCCGAGCAGCGCGCCGCGCGTCGTGGTAACCGGGACCTCGTCCATCATCAGCTCTGCATGTCGTCGTGTCGCGTCTCAGTCCCGGTTGATCACTTCGATGAGGTTGCCCCAGGGGTCGGCGACGAACGAGACGACGGCGCCCGGCCGCGGTGACGGCATGGGGTCCTTGCGCGAGGTGCAGCCGGCCTCGACCAGCCGGGCGAACTCCTGCCGCACGTCCGCGACCCGCAGGCAGATGTGCCCGTACCCGAGGGTCAGGGCGGCTGCCTCAGCGCTCGACGGGAGCATCCCGGGCCGGGCGCCGGGCCGGTGGATCAGCTCGATGCGGTACCCCGACGCCTCGTGGAGGAGCATGACGCCGCGCAGGTCCGTGCCGTGGACCGCGAAGACCGGCGCCGCGGTCAGACCCAGGGTCTCGCAGTACCAGGCCATGGCGGCCTCGAGGTCGGGGACGTTGAGGCCGACGTGGTCGAAGGCGACCGGTTGCCGCTCGATCGTCATGCGCGCTCCTCGGCGACGAGGTCGTTGTCGAGGCGCCCGAGCCCGGAGACCTCGACCGAGATGCGATGGCCCGGGGCCATGTAGACCGGCGGGTCGCGTCGGTCGCCGACCCCGCCGGGCGTCCCGGTGAGGATGACGTCTCCCGGCAGCAGAGTCGTAAAGGTCGAGATGGTGCTGATCAGCTCGTCCACGGGGAAGACCATGAGGTCCGCGGTGGAGCGCTGGACCTCCTCGCCGTCGTAGGTCACGGTCAGCAGCATGTCGTCGACGGCGGGCGCCTCGTCGGGCGTGACCAGCTCCGGGCCCAAGGGGTTCGACCGGTCCCACGTCTTTCCCTGGAGCCACTGGTGGGTGCGGCGCTGGAAGTCGCGCATGCTCACGTCGTTGGCCACCGTGTAGCCCGCCACGTAGGCCAAGGCGTCCCTGCGGCTGACCCGTCGGGCGGGGGTCCCGATGACCACGGCGATCTCCCCTTCCCAGTCCACCCGGTCGGACTCCGCCGGGATCACGATCGGGTCCTGCGGCCCGACCAGGCTGGTGGCGAACTTCGTGAAGAGCACCGGGTACGACGAGTCGTCCCGGCCGGTCTCCTCGATGTGGGACCGGTAGTTCAGCCCCACGCAGATGATCTTGCCCGGGGAAGGGACGACCGGTCGAAGGGCCGCCTCGGCCCGGGCGAAGGTCGCCGCGCGGTCGAGCGGCGGATCGGCCAGGACGCTGGTCGGGGTGCCTGCCCCGAGCTCGTCGACGCCGCGGAGGGGCACCAAGGTGTCACCCTCCACGAGCGCCGCGACCGGGCGACCGTCATGATGGCAGGACACGAACCTCATGCGGGGGGGCTCCTCGGCGTCGAGCGGGCAGTCGCCCTAGTCTGGCACAAGTGCCGACACTTGAGGGCATCTGATCGGCAGGCTTCCCCGCATGGAGGATTTTGGTTAGACTGAACTGTCGACACCATGCCGGTTGCCGGAAAGGTTTGCGACTCGTGAGCTCGTATCTCGTCGTCAACGCCCAGGTCTTCGACGGGTCGGGGCGTCCCTGCTCCCCCGCGGAGGTGCTCGTCGAGGGGAACCGCATCGTCGCCGTGGCCGACCACGTCTCCGCCGACCTCGTCGACCGGGCCGGGAACGACCTCGAGATCATCGACGGAACCGGGGCGACCCTCATGCCGGGGCTGGTCGACGGGCACACCCATCTGGGGTTCGGCTCGACCGTCGAGCACACCTCCGACCGGCGCGAGCCCGACGAGGAGAAGACGATGCTCGTCGCCCACTGTGGGCGGGTGATGCTCGACCACGGGTTCACCAGCTGCTACTCCGGTGGCAACCGGATGCCCGCCACCGAGGTCGCCGCGCGCAAGGCGTTCGACGAGGGCTGGCTGCCCGGACCCCGGCTGCGGGCCACCTCGTGGGAGGGCAGCGCGGGGATGGTGTCGCCGGGGCACTACGACTTCCCGGGCATCGACAACCGGCCGTCCGACCCGCAGTCGGTCGCCGACTTCGTCAACGCGATGGCCGACCTCGGCGTCGACATCGTCAAGCTCAGCCTCACCGGCGAGAGCGCGGTCGTGGCGGGGACGTCGCGGATCATGCAGTTCACCGAGGAGGAGGTCGCCGCCGCCGCGGCCGCCGCCCGCGAGCGCGGAGTGTGGCTCACCGCCCACGCGCACTCCGCGGAGGCGGTCCGCCTGGCTGTGGCGTACGGGATCCGCGCGATCTACCACGCGACGTTCGCCGACGACGAGGCCATCGAGGCGCTCGCCGCCGCGCGCGACCGGGTCTTCGTCGCGCCGACCGCCGGCATCATCTACGCGCACCTCCACGACACCGAGCACCCGCCGACCGAGGGCATGGAGACGCAGGAGACGTACGAGAGCATCCGCCGCGTCGCGCCCGAGCTGCACCGTCGCGGCGTCCGCCTCGTCATCGGCGGGGACTACGGGTTCGCGCTCAACCCGATCGGCCATAGATCCGTCTGGTAGATGTCGTTGCACGTCCAGACCGGCACGTACACGACGTGCTTGCGATCGGGCGAGTAGTGCAACGTCGAGCCGTACTCTCCGCCGTACAGCATCGCGCTGGTGACAGCTTCACCTTCTTGCCGTTGTATTTGACCTTCGCTTCGCCCGTTACCGGTGAGCCGACCGACATCTCGGTCATCGAGACGACCTCGACTCTTGTCCCGTCGGGAATGCCCTTGACGGCATCTCCCTGTTTCTCCGCGAGGATGATGCCTTCCTTCGGCCCGAGCTTGTCCGGGAAGAACGGCGACGCCTCGGCGACGGCGCCATCGACGACACCGCCATCGACGACCACCGCAGCTGCCGAGCCCGCTGACCCGGACGCGCCTACCGACGCTGCAGAACCCGTCGAACCTGCGGACCCAGCGACGGCGGCCGAGCCCGTTGCGGCTTCCGGCCTTGCCCTTACTGCACGCCGCGAGCGCACACACCAACACCAACAGAGTCCGCATCCGCCGAGCGTACTACTGAACCGCGGCGGGCTTACGGATGACGGAGGATGCCTTCGATTTGATTGGCGCGGACCGCACCGAACGCCGAGATTTCGTGTTCCGTCTCGTACTGGTTGTTCGACAGCGATGCGACGTCGAGCCACAGCGAGCTGAAGTCGAGGATGAGCCGAGGACAAGCACGCCCTTGTCGTCCTCGACGAACGTCGGCGTCATGCTCGAAAGCGGCCGCTTACGCGGCTCGATGCGGTTCGCGGGAGCGCCGCGCAACCCGAACGAGTTCGGCACGTCTTCCCGCAGCGTGAAGTCGTCCATTTCGTTGTTGAGCAGCACGCCCGTTCCCGGCGGCACGATGCCGGCGCCGAAGAGGAGGTTGATCGTCAGTGTCGCTGCCACGCGATTACCCTGCGCATCCACCACCGAGAAGTGCGTCGTGTTAGGACTCGCCGCGTGCTCGGGAAGCTCGGCTCCCAGCGTTGCACTCGGTGTGGCGTGCTCAGGATCGATTTCCTCGGCACGGCTGCGAATGTAACCGGGTGAAATCAGGTGGGCGACGTCGATGCGGGCGAAATCGGGGTCCGCCAGATAGCGCGCACGATCGTGGAAAGCACGCCGCAGAGCTTCGACAACGATGTGATCGCTGTCCGCGTCCCCGATGTGCGTCACGCCGCGCCGCTCCAGCATACCCAACGTCTGCGCGAGCGCGATGCCGCCGGCCGACGGCAACGCCGCCGCCGTGACGACCGCCGCGCCATACTTGAAACGCAAGGGCTCGCGTTCGACCACCGTGTAGTTCGTGAGATCGGCGCGGCTCCAGCGCCCTCCTGCGGCGTTCACCGCCTCGAGCAGCGCAGCGGCGACCGGACCGTCGTAAAAACCACGCCGGCCTGAACGCGCCAGTCGTTCGAGCGTCGTCGCCAGATCCGGCTGTCGCAGCACGAAACCCTTGTTCGGTGCATGCCCGCTCTCGAGGAATCCGCTCGTGTTCACGCCCGATTGGAGGAAGCTTTCACGCAGCGCCGCGATACGCGAATAGCGCACATCCACCTGAAACCCATTGCGGGCGAGCCGGATCGCAGGTGCGAGCGTCACACTCAATGGCAATCGCGCGTAACGTTGCGCGATATGCACGAGCCCCGCAGGAACGCCGGGAATCGCGGCAGCCGTTCCACCGCGCACCGATGCGTTCGGGACCGGCCTGCCTGCAGCGTCGACGTAGTCCTCCGAGCGTAGGCCGGCCGGTGCCGTCTCGCGCGCATCCACCATCACCTGGCGTCCGTCGGACGCACGGTGCAAAAGGAAGAATCCGCCACCACCGAGACCCGACGAATAGGGCTCGACGACGGCGAGCGCTGCCGCGACTGCAATACTGGCGTCGAACGCGTTGCCGCCGCGTTCCAGAATCGCCTGCCCCGCCTGCGTCGCAAGCGGATGCGCCGATGCGATCGCGCTCTGCTGGGCTTCGGCAGTCGCGCCGGAGATCGCAAGACACGCAACCAGCCATATGAAGATGACGCGCCGCACCGCGAACACCACTCGACCTCTAATCATTTCGAAGATAACGCTTGAAGAACGCATCGGCACGTTCGAGCGAATCCTGAAGCGCCGCTCGATTGGCAGCATGGCTCTGCTTCGTCTTGCCCGGATCGTCGTATGCATGATGCGCGCCCTCGTAGACCACAAGCTCGACGGACTCACCCCGCGCTTGCAAGCGAGCGGCCAGGTTGCGGCAGACCTCGGGCGATACTTCGTCGTCGGCGGACGCGAGCAGCATGAGGACCGGGGCGTACGGCTTGTAGTCCGCCTGCCGTGATTGCGTGCGGCAGCCCGGGATACTGCGCGATGGCCGCTCTGAACCCGCTCGCTTCCGCAATCTTCCACTCCGCGGCGTGTCCGCTGTCCAGCGCGGAAAGCACCGTCATCGCACCGTTCGACCAGCCGTGGACGCCGACGCGTTCGCCCGCGACATCGCTGCGGGAACGCAGGTAGGCCAGCGCGCCGTATGCGTCGAGCGGCCGCACCGTCTGCTCGCTGACAGCGGGCGGCCGCTGGCTGTAGCTGTATCTCGGAAAACCGTCGCCATAGCCGCGCGGCCCGAAGCTGTCCACGAGCAGGGCCACGTAGCCCTTGCTTGCCCAGAAGTCACCCCACATGCGATGACGCGCGCTCAACGCCTCTGCTGTGTGCACGCCGCGCTTCAGTGAAGAATATGCGCCGCCGCGCCCGTGCAGCAGCACGATCGCCGGATGCGCGCCCTGCCGCTCGGGTGTGTAGAGATAGCCCACGAGTTCGGTCTTCCCGTCGGCGCTCGGGAATCTGATCGTTTCGGGTACAGCCGCATCGGCCGCGAACGGTGCGAGCGCCAGTGCAGCCGACAGGATCACCGGTGCGCGCATTGCCGTCTCCACATCAGTCCAGCGTTTCACGGTAGCGTATCAAGGCGATGGTAGCGACGACGAACAGGAACAGTGCGATCGGCCAGATGTTGGGAGCGATGTCCGCGGGGCCGCTTCCTTTGAGCAGGATACCGCGAAGTATGCGCAGAAAGTGCGTGAGCGGCAGCACTTCGCCGATCCACTGCGCCCATTCCGGCATGCCGCGGAACGGAAACATGAAGCCCGACAGCAGAATCGACGGCAGAAAAAAGAAGAACGCCATCTGCATCGCCTGCAACTGGTTGCGCGCCAGCGTCGAGAACGTGAAACCTACCGCGAGATTGGCCGCGATAAACAATATGAGCGCGACCGAGAGCAGCACGAGGCTGCCGACCATCGGCACACGGAACAGCAGTTTGGCAGCGATGAGGATGATCGTCACCTGCACGTAGCCGACCGCGATGTAAGGCAATATCTTGCCGATCATCACCTCGAGCGGCCGCACCGGCGTGGCGAGCAGATTTTCCATGGTGCCGCGTTCGCGTTCACGCGTCATCGCAAGGCCTGTCATCATCACCATGGTCATCGTGAGGATCGTACCCATCAGCCCCGGCACGATGTTGTACTGCGTGATGCCTTCGGGGTTGTAGCGCCGGTGCACCCGCACTTCGAACGGCGGCACCACCGGCTGCAGCGCCGATAGCGTTCCTTCGAGATCCCGCGTGAGCGCCGTCTGGTTGATCGTGAGGAGGGCCGCCAGCGCGTTGCTGGTTGCGGCGGGATCAGTCGCATCGGCCTCGACGAGCAGCACCGGACGCTCCCCTCGCGTCAGGTCCCGCGCGAAGTTCGTCGGAATCGTCACTACGAACTGAACGCTACCGAGTGCCATCGCGCGCTCCGCCTGTTCCTCCGTGGTGACCTGACGCACGATGCGAAAGTATCCCGTGTTCTCGAGCGCGTGCAGAAACGTACGGCTGTAGACACTGGGGTCGTTAACCAGGACCGCGGTCGGCAGCGCCTTCGGGTCGGCGTTGATTGCGAATCCGAACAGGATGAGCTGGAGAATCGGGATGCCGACCATCATCGCGAACGTGAGCCGGTCCCGCCGCATCTGCACGAACTCTTTCACGATCACGGCCCAGAGTCGGCGCGCGGAATACGGGCTCTTCACGTCACCTCCGCAGCCGGCGCTTTCGCATCGTCGAAATTGTCGGGCGCCTGGTTCATGAGGCGGATGAAGACGTCTTCGAGGCTTGTTTCCGCCCGCTCCCAGGTCACGCCGGAACGCGCCTTGAATGCATCGACCGTCGAGTTCAATGCGTGCTCGTCCGTGCCGCTCACATGCAACGTGGTTCCGAACGGAACGACCATCGCGACGCCGGGCGCACTCTTCAGCTCGCGTGCGAGCGCCGCGAGATCCGGACCGCGCACAGACCAGGTCGTCAGCTGCGATTGCGCAATCACTTCCTGTGCAGTGCCGGTCGCGAGCATTTTGCCGTACGCGATATACACGAGCTCGTGGCAGCGCTCGGCCTCGTCCATGTAATGCGTGCTGACGAGCACGGTGATGCCTTCGGCGGCGAGCGCGTGGATGTGCTCCCAGAACTCGCGGCGCGCTTTGGGATCGACACCCGCCGTGGGCTCATCGAGCAGCAACAGCTCCGGTGAATGCAGCAGGCACGCCGCGAGCGCAAGTCGTTGTTTCCAACCTCCCGAGAGCTGGCCCGCGAGCTGCGTGCTGCGGCGCTCGAGGCCGAGCCGCTCGATCGCACGCGCGACTGCACCCCGGCGGTCGGGCACCGCGTAGACCCGCGCGATGAAGTCCAGGTTCTCGCGAATCGAAAGATCTTCGTAGAGACTGAAGCGCTGGGTCATGTATCCCACGCGGCGCTTGATCTCGGGCGCCTGCGTGATGATATCGAAGCCGAGACACGTGCCTTCGCCGCCATCCGGCTTGAGCAATCCGCAAATCATCCGGATCGTCGTCGTCTTGCCGCTGCCATTGGGGCCGAGGAAACCGCAGATCCGTCCGCGCGCCACGCGCAGATCGACGTTGTCGACGACGCGACGGCCGTCGAACGCCTTCGTGAGCCCGCGCACGTCGATGACCGCCTCGCTCTGCTGGGCCACTACGATTGTCCCAGCCGAACGTCGAGTGGCTGTCCCGGATGCAACTTGACCGCGTCCTCCGGTGCGAGTCGCGCCTCGATCAGGAACACGAGCTTCGCACGGTTTTCGCGGCTGTAGATCACGGGCGGCGTAAACTCGGCACGCGTCGAAATGAACGTGACGCGTGCCGCAAGCGCGGCCGGACAGCCGTCGCACATCACGCTCACCGCTTGCCCCAGCCGCACCGCGCCGAGCTGCGGCTCCGGCACGAAGAAGCGAACCTTGATGTTTTCCGGCGGCAGCAGGCTTACCACGGGCGCCCCTGCCGGCACCCACTCTCCCTTCACGAACAGCGTATCGGCAACGGTTCCGGTCACCGTCGCCTTGAGCGATTTCTGGTCGAGTCGCCACTCGGCCTGCGCGAGTGCTGCCTGAGCCGCATCAACCGCCGCACGGGCAGCGCGGATTTCGTCCTGTCGCGCGGCGAGACGGGCAGTTGCAAGGTCGGCCTTGAGCTGACTCACGCGGCCCTGATCGCGCTCGTACCCACTGCGAGCCTCGTCGAGCCGTTCGCGCGAAACGAAACCCTGCGTCACGAGCTTTTCGGACCGCCGCAAGACGGACTCCGAGAGCTTCAACGCGGCCTGCGCCTGTTCGAGCTGCGCGTCGATCGCGGCGATTTCGGTTGGGCGTCGACCCTTCTGCAGGTTGGCGAGCTGGGCTTCGGCGCCACGCAGCCGCTGCTCCGCTTCACGCCTGGCGGCCGATTCGTTCTCGCTTTCGAGCACGAACAGCGGCGCTCCGAGTTGTACAGGGTCGCCTCGCGCTACGAGCAGGCGTTCGAGCCTACCCGCGAAAGACGACGCAACGCGGACATACTCGCCTTCGGCGTAGCCCTGCAGAGCATCACTCCCCTTTTCACCGCAGCCGACGAGGAGCGTGCACGAGACGAGCAGGCTATAGAACATCGCGATCCGGCCCGCGTGGACGGGGCGAATCGCGATTGGACGCGCGATGGTAGCCGCTGTCTTCAGGTTGTCGGTAGGCGCGAGCACCGGCCGGGACTATACGGTGCGCGCCGAGCGAGCCGCAAGCGTGCCCGACCCGAACGGGCCGGGCGCGGAAATCGCAAGCACGCTGGGCGATAATCGCGCCATAGTGTGCACGTGTGCATCGGCGCACACCTTTTCGTCTTCGGGGAATGATATGAGGTTTCGTCTCGCATACGCGATTTCGCTCGCGCTCACGGCCGCTGCCGCGTACGGGCAGGGCTATCCTACCAAGCCAGTACGCCTCGTCGTCGGATTTACGCCCGGCGGCGGAGTGGACATCAATGCCCGTTTGCTCGCACCCAAGCTTACGGAATATCTTGGCCAGCAGGTGATCGTGGACAATCGGCCCGGCGCTGGAACCAATATCGCCAACGAATTCGTCGCCCGGGCCGCGCCCGACGGTTATACGCTGCTCGTGAACACGGCGGCGCTCGCGATCAACATGAGCCTATACAAGAAGGTGAACTTCGACGCGATAAAAGATTTCGCGCCGATCTCGGTGTTTTCCCAGTCCCCGAACATCCTGACGGTTCATCCCTCGCTTTCCGTCAGCGGGGTGAAGGATCTCGTCGCGCTTGCAAAGGCGAAGCCGGGCGCGTTGAACTTTTCGTCCGCGGGCAGCGGAACCACACAGCATCTGACCGGCGAGCTCTTCAAGCTCCGGACCGGCACGAACATCGTGCACGTGCCGTACAAGGGAAGCGCGCCCTCTCTCACTGCGTTGCTGAGCGGCGAGGTCGAAATGACGTTTGCCAACATTCCCGCGATTTCCGCGCACGTGAAGGCAAAGCGTCTGCGTGCGCTCGCGAATGCCGGCGAGAAGCGGTCCGATCAGCTTCCCGATGTGCCAACGCTGCGCGAATCCGGCATCAAGGGCGTGGAGGTAGTCGTCTGGTACGGCGTACTCGCACCCGCCGGCACACCGGCTGAGATCGTCAAGTTACTGGCGAATACGATCTCGAAGGCAGCGCGGGCGCCCGATACGAGCAAGCTTCTGATCGACCAGGGCGCGGAACCGGTTGGCAACTCGCCGGAGGAGTTCGCGAAGCTCTTGCGGCAGGAGCTGACGCGGTGGGCGGAGGTAATAAAAGTATCGGGAGCAAGAGCAGATTAACGGTGAGCGGGGGCCGCGGAACGGCGGGAACCTAGATTCTAAACATCGATCTTCTATCGTACTGGAAGCTCACGACCTCCGTAACCTCCTCGCTCCAGCTGCGTCCCGCGGAAAGCCGGCCGGAGCGCGTGAGCGGCATCTCCCCGCGCAGCACGTACACCTCTTCTTCGCCGTCCAGCATTACGTACGTGCCGTTGATACTGTGATCGATGAGGTAGAAGCTGGTGCGCATCAGGCGAATCGTCAGGTGCTCGCGCGACGCGACGCGGTCGGTCACGACGATATCGCAGTCGCTGCTGCGGCCGATTCGCACGGCGCGATTCCACTGATTGAGCAACATCTGCTGCTCGCCGAGGAAAACGCGCAAGCTGCCGCAGTCGCCCGGAATCAGCTTGCCTTCGCGGGCGTTGACCTCCGTCATGTCGGCGGCGTCCGTGCGCCACAGCACCTGGTAGATGCGCGATTCCTCGTTAGCCCCTTTCAGGACCGTCCTGAAGATCGGACGCACCGAGCTGCGGAGCTCCGCCGGCAGCGCCATTTCCGTCGCTTCCGTCGTCAGGATCTGCTCGTGCATCGCGACTTTCGTAAGGTACGCGGCCACGTTCACGGTGTCGCCGAACACGTCAGCCTCTTCGACCAGCACCGGCCCGTAAGCAATTCCGATATGAATCGATACCCGATGGTTACCGGCACGCGAATCGCTGATCTGCGCCTGCATGTGTCCCGCCGCGCGCACAGCCAGGTCGGCTGTCGGGAACACGCAGAAAATCGCGTCCCCCAGTGTCTTGACGAGCGAGCCGTCGTATTTCGGCAGCATGCTCTTCAGCGCGTCGATGCACGCGAACACGACATTGTGAGCCGCCGCGTCACCGAGCTTCTGATAAAGCATGCTGCTTTCGCTGACGTCTGCGAACAGGACCGCCTTGTTCTTTATCTGTCGGGCCATAATGCGACTGTACCGGCATTAGGCAGTACAGTCCACGGTGAAGCTCAGGCTACCCCCGCGAACTGGCCCGGTTCTTCGAGCTCGGAAAAACGCACGGCCAGAATGTCGCGGGTGGACACTTTGCCGCTGGGGCCTTTCTCGACCAGGGTCAGCGACTGCTGCTCCACGATCCCGGTCGGGATGATCATGCGCCCGCCCGGCTTCAACTGTGCGAGCAGTGGCGGAGGCACGAGATCGCACGCGGCGGTGACGACGATCTTGTCGTACGGGGCGTGCTCGGACCAGCCGTAATAGCCGTTCGCGGTCCGCACCCCGACGTTGCCGTATCCGAGCCGCTTCAGGCGTCGCTCGGCGCCCTTTGCGAGCTCGTCGATGATGTCGACCGTGTAGACCTGCTTCACGAGCTCGGCCAGTATCGCGGCCTGGTAACCCGCGCCGGCCCCGATTTCGAGCACGACGTCGTCGGCCGCAAGATCGAGCACATCGGTCATCAATCCCACGATATAGGGCTGGGAAATCGTCTTGTCGAACCCGATCGGAAGCGGCCGGTTGAGGTAAGCGTAGGCCTGCAGCTCGACGGGGACGAACTCGTGCCGCGGCACTCGTCCCAGCGCAGCCATGACCGCGCGCGAGAACGCGGCCCGGCCCGTGAAATTCGCGGTGAACGCCGCTTCGGCCTCGATTTCCGCCAGCAACCGTCCGCGCGGTGCGGCGTAGATGTCGTTTTCCGTAATCTGAGCCATGGTTGGAGCGTACGGCGGGAAAGTTGAATCGCTATGATGGCCCAAAAGAGCAGCCGGCAAAAGCGACTCCGAGCAAGCGTGCGTTCGCCGGCGCCGCGTCGCATCGACAAGGCATGTTCGACCCTTCACAATCGCGTGCTTTGATCATGGTGAGCCTATGAGAGTCCCCAAGTATGACTAGTCAGGAAACGCGGAACATGGCTGTGTTCTGCGACTTCGAGAACGTCGCGCTCGGTGTGCGCGACGCGAAATACGCAAACTTCGACATCGACAAGGTTCTGGAGCGCCTGCTGCTCAAGGGCAGTATCGTCGTGAAGAAGGCCTACTGCGACTGGGAACGCTATCGCGATTTCAAGAAGGGCATGCACGAAGCGGCGTTCGAGCTCATCGAAATTCCTCACGTGCGCCAGTCCGGCAAGAACTCCGCGGATATACGCATGGTCGTCGATGCGCTCGACCTCTGTTACACCAAGCTTCACGTGGACACCTTCGTCATCGTGAGCGGCGATTCCGACTTTTCGCCGCTGGTGAGCAAGCTGCGCGAGAACAACAAGATCGTCATCGGCGTGGGCGTGAAGCAATCGACCTCCGACCTGCTCATGGCGAACTGCGACGAGTTCATCTTTTACGACGATCTCGCGCGCGAAAAAGCGAAAAAGCAGAGCCGCAGGAAGAAAGCTGCGGCAGGAGACGGTGACGCGACGCCCAAGGCGACGCGGACTGACGCGGATCGCAAGCAGGAAGCGGTCGATCTCGTGATGGAAACCGTGGACGCCCTCTTCGCGGAGCGGACATCGGAAGAGAAAATCTGGGGCTCCATGGTGAAGCAGGCGCTCAAGCGGCGCAAACCGGGCTTCAACGAGAGCTATTACGGATACCGGTCGTTCGGGAAGCTGCTGGAAGACGCGCAGACGCGCGGGCTTCTGCAGGTCGAGCCCGACGAAAAATCCGGCGGCGTCATTATCAAGAGTTTCAATCCGGACTACTGAACGCGGCAGCGTTTGCGCTGTCAACGATCACATGAATCCGAGAGAACCTCTTCTGCTGACCTTCTCAGGACCGCGTGGCTGGTTGGCGCGGGTCGGAGTTACGCTGGTCGGCCTTGCGGTGGCGGTCGCCGCGTTCTTTTTCCTGACGCTCGTCCTGCTCATCGGCGCTTGCGTGGCCGCGGTGATCGCCGTCCGCTGGTGGTGGGCCCTCCGCCGCATTCGATCCGAGCAGGCCGCATCGGCCGCCCTCGAAGGCGAGTACACGGTCCTCCGAGAAACCGGCGCGCGGCCGCCGCTTAGCGGACGCCCGCAATCGAGCGATCGGTATTGAGCCGCGGCGCCGCGTCGAAGCGGCGCATCTGCTCATTCGGCGCTTGCTCACTCCCCTGGGAGCGAGGACGCTCCATTACGGCGCCGCGTGACTGAGTGTCGTTGAACTGCTGCAAGCGCTGCTGCTGCTCGATCTCGAACTGCCGCCGCTGAGGGTCCGTCGTCGCATCCGGCGCCGCGCGGGTCGCCCGCTCCTGTTGCTGCTGCATTCTGAGTTGCAGTTCCATCTGCTGCTGGGCCCGTTGCTGCTGCAGACGCAACACACCTCCTTCGCCCGCACAGGCTGATGCTGTCGCCAGCATTGCGGCGAGGCATGTACTCAGAAGAACAACATGCGTGCTGCGCTGCATGACCGATGGACCACGCCAAAGCTCACGAAGTTTCTTCCGATTACGGTGCGCGGCGCGGCGCTTTCTGCTGCGCACGTGCATCGAAGCGCGCCACGTCGACCACGATTCGTTCGTGCATGCCCTCTCCGATGCGATCCTTTTCATCGTCGGCCCATACTCGAAATGTGATGCGGCGTCCTTCGACCTGAATCACTTCAGCGCGGGCCACAACGTGCAGTCCAACCGGCGTCGCTGCAACGTGAGTGATGTCCAGACGCGTGCCCACGGTCTGGAATCCGGGAGGAAGATGGCCCTCGACTGCATTGAGTGCGGCCTCTTCCATCAGACTCACCATCACCGGCGTCGCGAGCACCTTGATCTTGCCGCTGCCCACGTGCGGCGCCGTGTCGCGCGTCCCAACGACAATCTCGGTCGTGCCCATAAGTCCAACTTCGATTTCGGCTGCAGGGTTCATGTAAATCGCATAACTTCTCCAGGACCACGTTGTCCGCAGTGTGGTCCGAAGGATCGCTTTGAGCATCAAAAGCAGGCGTTTAGCGTGCAGATCGAACGGATGCTGTGCTATAGTGTGCGCCAGTAGTCCTTCCACTGGACACTATCCCTGATGGGCCGACGGAATCTACCGGTGCCGTAAGCGTCCCATCCACCGCCGGGCACATCCAGCCAAAAGCGCCAGGCTCGGCAGCAGCAGGGCTTTCCGTTCCGCGGACTTGCAGTGGCATGACTATGCTGCTCGACGCACACATGCGCCGTCAGAGCGCCGCGCGCAGCCGTTCGCGCGAAGCCTTCGGGCTTTGCTGATAACCCAGCACGATAGGAGGGTAGCATGAGGATCATCTGGCGCTTTTTCGTCGGCGAGGATGCGAGGTGGCGGTGGCAACAGTTGTCCGTTGACCGCGCTGTCGTCGCCGAATCGCGGTCATCTTACGAAAAGTACGAGCGTTGCCTTGCTGCCGCGCAGGCGAAAGGCTATGTCTTCGAGGCGGCGCAGGGCCGGCTGCCGCGTCCTGGCAACCGGATCTATTCACGACCTTGAAATGAACTTTCGCGTCAGCCTCGGTCCCGCGCTCGAGGCTGACGGTTCTCCCGGCTTACGGCCGTCCGCGTAGCACCTCGTCTCATCCCCCCACACGTATCTCGTTTCGACTTCACCTGTCGGAGCGCCAGTCAGCCGACACATCGCACAGGCGTCGATCGGCGTCATCGCGCACTAACGTCGCGCTTGCGTGAGGCACGGCGCCCGAGTCATAAGCCTCACGATGTTTGATACAATCCTGCTCCGTCGCGCCCGTAGCTCAGTTGGATAGAGTACCTGGCTACGAACCAGGGGGTCGTGGGTTCAAATCCTGCCGGGCGCGCCAGAATAAATGAGAGGGCTGGCCGAGAGCTGGCCCTCAATCGTTGGCGCGTCTGATACCGGCGCCGTCTTGGCGCGTGTTGTGCGCCTACTTGCGATGCGCGCGGTCACGCGCTGCATTCCCCCCGCACTTTGTCTGCCGACACGGCAACGCTCCGTTGCTGACACGTCGACGCTGAGGTGGTCGGTCGCACCTGCAGCTTGTGACAAAACTAACGCTTTGCGGCGATCCGGCTGCGGCTCACATCTAGTCGAGGATGAGGTCAGGCATTACGTCACGCATGACTCGCATCAAGGACATTTACACTCAAAATTTCTAGCATTTATGCCGTGAAGCTCAGCCTACGTGCCTCCAAAAAGGCCGTGCCGCTTGCAGCTTCTCACACGTCTCAACTCAGCGGAGGGCCCCAGTGCGCAAGAGTCATTCTCGTGTTCGTTCCCTCGTACGTGCTCTCGCCGTCGTCATGGCGACGAGTGCCTCAGCAACGGTAATTGCCCAGGACGCGATCAGTACGTCAGGAGTAAGCCGCTTCTCTTACGGAGACTATTATCAGAATGCGGTACCGGCCGCTGTGGTGGGCTATCAGCCTTTCGGCCAGGCTGGCGAGTACTACAACTGGAGCGCCTTGATACAGTTCTCCATTCCTCAGGGAACGTACAGCTCCGCAACGTTGACGTTCTCCACCAACCCGTATCAGGTGTCGGCAGGTGTGCCGGATCCCTACGCCCCTCCAGCGATCAAGGTCGGCCTGTTCGAGCTTTACAAGCTGCCGTTCGCCGTTGATTACAGCACGACCACTGCACAGCTGGTCACAGGGAAGTTATACGGCAGTATGGATATGGCGTGGCCGGCGTCCTTCATCGTGCCCGTGAACTCGACGGCTGTTGCCGACATCAATTCGGCGGCAGGCAGCCTATTCAGTGTCGTGTTCACGCCGACGGAGTTCCCGTTGCAACCGTCCGACTCCTTGCCTCGTCTGGCGAGCATAGGAAACGTGTCGCTGCAACTCGCGGCAGCGGTACCCGAACCCGCGCAGTGGGCGATGATGATCGCGGGCCTGTTCGTTCTCGGCTCGATTGCACGCCGTCGTAACCAGACCGCCTGAAACCGCCGCTTTACAAGCGATCTCTCTCTTCGTTGTTGACTCCGCGGGACTTCGGTCCCGCTTTGTCTTTGGAACCTTGAATCAGCTTTCCTTCTGACACGCGTCGGCCTTGATGATTTCGACGCGGCGCCAACCCCAGTACACGCGGTGCGCCCGGATCAAACCGTCGGCTATTTCCATTACTTCGAAGAAATCCATCTGTTCGCCATCCGGGGTCGCTCTCGGGTATTCCCAAACGAGCGATCTTCCGTCGGTGAAGTAGCCGCGTCGCAAAAAGTCGCGCTTGCGGGGCTTGCGCGGCGCCGCCTTGTCCAGAAGTCTGCGGATCTCATCGCGCGCTTTGAGCACGCCTTCTCTCCGGCCGAGCAGGTGCGCAACGAGCGGACTCTTCCAGCACGGCGTCGGGCGCGCAGTGTCGCCTATAAACGTCAACGCCCGACCGCGGCTTCTTTCTTGCCCTCGCTGTGCTCGTTATGGATGAGGACACGTTCAGCGCGGAGCTACGGAGCGCCCGGGCGCGCCGTGCATACTGGCAGGCTCAGTATGACGCCGCGCGCGCCGCCGATGACGTCGAAGGCGTCGCGCACGCGTTGCAGCATGTGCGGCAGTACGACTGGCTCATCGGCTGGATCGAAGGGGCCCGTAATCCGCATTGACACGCTTTGCGCCTGGCGCCTCGTCTTGCCGTTCGCGTTGACGACCCACGCAAACGCAGCGCCGCGGTCCGGGGAGACCGCGGCGTGTCGAGCTCACTGAAGACGCCGCCCTCGAGAGCGGCTGGCGTCCGTCATCCCGCCAGACGATCCCTATTTCAGATTCATGCAGTTCGCGTAATACGTAACGGTCGCCGGATGGTCGGAGAAGATGCCGAGGATCTTCACGTCGCGCGCGAGCACGTCCAGCGCCTTGTACATATCGCTGTCTTTCTTGATCGCCGCGCCGGTCGGATCGAAGTCATAGTAGAAACCTGCCTTGGACGCGCCCTGGCGCAGGTCGGCTCGTTCGAAGGTCCACGTGATGAGGTCGAACCCCATCGCCTTAAGATCTTTCGCAAGCTGCGACGGAACGACCTGACTGCCGCTGACCGCGAGCAGCGCCGGCATCGCAGGAGCAATGATCTGGACCTTGCGCTTACGCAGCTCCGCGAAGAACTTCAACTGCTCCCCACGGTCCTCGATCTGCTTGCCGGTCGTATCGAAGAGAAGAATGTTGTCCTTGTCGGCATCGTAGTCGACGAGGAAGACCGCCTGCCTGCCGTATCCAGTATTGTCGATCCAGTATAGGATGTCGTTCACGTTGAAGGACTGCGGAAATGCGTCGCGAGGTCGCACCCCGGCGGCATCGAGCGCACGCGCGAACTCCCGCGCGTAGATCTCCTGGCTTCCGAAAACGCGGGCGATCGACGCCGGGTCGGCGGCTTTCAGCTCCGGCGTGTGCTTCACGCCGTTCTTCTCGTTCAGCTCGATGCTCTCGCGCATCGTCATCAGCGTGCCACGCCCGGTGTAGAGGTCGGTGCGCCAGGAAGGCGTGCCGCCCAGAAACTCCGCGGGTGTCCGCGCAGCCGGATTGAACGCCTCCATCTTGCCGGTCAGGCTCTTGAATTCGGCCAGCGTGAGGTCGGTCGTGCGGCATTCCGCGCTCGCCGGGGTGATCACGTTGCCGTTCGAATCCAGGACGGCCGCGGTGAACGGCTTGACGCATCTCGAAGCGAGTGTAGTGACGAGGATGTTGGTGGTGAAGGCGAGATCGTTATCGGCGTGGCGGCAGACAAAATCTCCGTTCGTGGTAAACGTGACGTCGCACTCGACGATACCGGCGCCCTGCCGTGTGCCGGCCTCATAGGCCTCTTTCGTGTGCTCAGGCATCTGCAATGCACCGCCGCGATGACCAATCGAGAAATCAGTGCGCCGGAAGGGACCGTCCTTGCACTGGAGCAGCTTCTGTTTCAGCGGACCTTCATCCATCCCTTCGACGAGATAAAACGGACGTTCGCCGAGCTGAATCGAATCGCCTCGATCATGTCCCGAGCGGCGATCATCGTCGCGATCGGCATTCGATGAAGGTGCGAAGCCGGTGAATACAGCAAAGGCCGTCGAAAGTGCGGCCGCCCGCATGACATTGCGCATGAGAACCTCCCTGTTTGGTCAGCGCGGGGCGCCCATGCACCCCGGACCTGATGCTAGACAGTGCGCGTTGCAATCCTTCGAAGGTAGATAACGCCGTATAGGCTGAACGGGCCAGTTGTGTTGCACCCGGCGGCCCGAAAAACATCCGGGGGCGGTCAGCGTAAACCTCTTCCGCTCGCCGACGAATAGGTCTATGGTGTGCATGCGGGCACAATGTGGACCTACGCCGCGGCGTGGTCCGGCGCAAGACACAGCAGCGGGTGCGTGGTCGTTCTGTCGAGGAGGGCCGACCATGTGGAGCGTGCGCTTTCCGGCTGTCGCGACCTTTCCGGTGGTGACGGCCGGTGGCGCCCCTGTGCACCCCCGGCCTATCCGGCCACCGCGCGCTGCGCTCCATCACAACGCCCTTCGATCGAGTGCGCCGGTCGGCCTTGCGTGCCGCCGGTTGCCGCGCTCGTCATCCCATTCCGAAGTCACATCGCGCAAGTCGTGCAGCAGGCCGGCTTGCCTTTCCCGCACCCAGCACGTTCACGAGAGGAGGACGATCATGGGGTTCACGCGCTTTCTTGTTGTACCAGCGTTGTCCACAATGCTCGCCGGCGCTGCAACGGCGGCAACAACCGATTACCCGACCAAGCCCATTCGCTATGTCGTGGCGACGGGTCCGGGCGGCGCCTCGGATATCGTCGCTCGCACCATCGGTCCGCCGCTTTCGGAGCTGCTTGGCGTGCAGCTCGTCATCGACAACCGCAGCGGAGCGGGTAATACCGTCGGCGCGGAGCTCGCGGCGCGCGCTGCCCCGGACGGCTACACGCTGCTGAGCTGCAACATTGCGTCACTCGCAGTCGGGCCGGCACTTTACAAGGGCTTGGGCTACGATCCCGAGCGGGATTTCGCCGTCCTCGGGCTCATCGTGAGCAACCCCAATATCTTCACCGTGAATCCCTCCGTTCCGGCGAGGACGGTCCCGGAATTCATCGCGCTCGCGAAAACACAGCCGGGCCAGTTCAACTACGCGTCAGGCGGGATCGGAACGTCACCGCAGCTTTCGATGGAACTCTTCATGACGGATACCGGCATTCAGATCGTCCACGTCCCGTACAAGGGCGTCGGACCCGCGCTGCTCGACCTGATCGCCGGGCGTGTGCAGGCCATGACGTCGACGGTGCCGGCGGCACTCTCGTCCGTGCGCAGCGGCAAGATACGGGCGCTCGCTGTGACCTCGAAGGAGCGCGAATCGGAATTGCCGGACGTGCCGACCGTCGCCGAGTCGGGCGTGCCCGGCTTCGAGGTTGTCTCATGGCAGGGCTTGTGCACGAATGCCGGAGCACCCGCAATCGTTCTCAGCCGCCTGCGCGCCGCGCTCGCCAAAACGCTCGCACAGCCGGATACGCGCAAGCGACTCGTCGACCAGGGCTTTCAGCTCTACGTGATGTCCGCCGACAAGGCTGCCGCGTTCGCCCACGTCGAGCGCACCCGGTGGGCGAAGCTCGTGAAGCAGATGGGCATCGAGCCGCAGTAAACGGCTGGGCTTCAGGGCACGGTGACCGCGCGCCTCTATCCGCGCGCGGTCCACAAGGCGCGTCGCGAGACCCGGCGTCAGCGGTCCGCGAAAAAGGACGCGCCTTCAGTGCGGTTATAATGCGGCGCGCGTGAGACCCGCCCGGCGCACATAAAAGCTTGTTTGACGCAGGAATCCGGCGAAGCTTTGTCGTGTTTGCGTGTCGCACACGACGGCTCCGGAAGGATGAGGCATGACTTTCAAGGCACGTTCTGGAACCCGGCAGGGTTTCGTACAAACGGCTCCACGTTTCTTCTCCCGCATCTTCGTTGGGTGAGCGACGTGCTGCCATTCAACGCGCCCGTCGAACTCGCGATCGCCGTCGCCACCGCCGTTGTGGTAACGATGGCGATCGCGGCATTCACTTTGCCGCGGGTGTATCACGACTGGTTCGTGCCGGTCCTGTGGATTGCGTTCGGCGTGGCCGTCGGCGGGGGGGCTTACTGCTGGGGTGAATCGGTGGGCATCGTCGACGCGTTCACGATCAGCCAGGATCTGCGTTTCGCGGTGGAAATCGATCAACTCGCGACGGCGTGGCGGCGGACCGGCCTCTGGTTCTCGCTTGGATTCTTCGTGTTCGGCGGCATGCATATCCTGTTCGGTCAGATCGCCCGCTGGGCCTGGCTCACGCGCAAGCGCAAAGACCGCGAGCTTGTCGAAATGGCCGAAGGCGGACTAACCGTCGGTGATGAACCGCGAGCGGCGGCGAGCCTTGCGCTCGACCTGATGAAGGAGCTGCCGAATATCACCGATGACACGGCGGCCGCCATGGCCTGGCAGACGCTGGCTGCACGGGAAGCGCCCGGCGAGCAGGCCCGTTTTCAAGGCTCACCCCGCATCACCGACGTGCTGAGCAACATGCTCGAAATCCGCGAGGGGCGCGCCGACAGGGTCGAGCACGATCCTGCATTCGTTGAGGAAGCGCGTGCGATGGTGGTGCGCCAAGCGGGTTAGCCGCCGGTTCGGGCGGATGCTGCAAATCCAGCAAGATTACGCAGGGCACACCGGCGGTCAGTAAACGCGAGAATGCGCAGCGATGTCGCGGCGCTGCGAGAACCGCCACGCGCGTTCGTAGCCTTCGAAGCGGGAGTGTAGCTGCGCGGGTCAGGTCGCGAGCGAAGCGACGAGTGCGAGCGCGAGGATGACCGTCGCCAGGATGGAGGTGAGCGTCGACGCCACAACGAGCCGGCACACTCGAAGTGCACAGCGGGCCACCGGTAGCGGATGTCGATCTTTGACCATGGTGCTTTAACGGCTCGCGAGTGCCGCAGGTTTACGCGGCACTCGCGTCAGCACGAACCGTTCAGCGGCGTCGATCTGCCGCTTGTCCGACCTCATGGCCGACGATGCCACCCACCGCCGCGCCACCCACGGTTGCCGCAGTGCTCCCTCGACCAACGGCGTTTCCTGCAACACCGCCGATCGCGGCACCACCCACCGTGCCGAGCGTTTCATTCGTCGTTCCGCATCCCGCAACTGCGGCCAATGCGAAAGCGAAGGCAACAACATATCTGGCCATCGCGAGCTCCCGGTAGCAATACACAGAATGCCTACGGCAACTCGCATGCCCGCAGCGCGGTCCACTCTACCGCTCGACGAGCCCGAGCATGGGGAACCCGAGGTGGGTTACCGCTTCCAATCAGGACGTCGGGTAACGAGGCACTCGGCACTGTCGGACGGATTCCCTGAGTGCGAGCGCGCGGCCGTGAGATGTAGTCACCGAGCGACAGCGTAGGGTGCAGTGCTCTCTGCCCGCTGCTGTGCTGTCAGTCAGCGTGAACTTATGTACGACGAATTGCAGGCGTGGGTCTTGAAGATCGTTCTTGTTCTGGCGGCCTTCGTATTCGCGTTGGTCGTCTTGCTCACGCACTGAGTACGAGTGAATCGATGGGTCGCCGAAGCGCGACGCGCGATCGACTCCGCAGGCGAGTGCTTGATCGTGACCGCCACCGCGCGGGTCGGGCTGACCGCGCTGAAGGCCGAGGTCCTGTCATGGCTTGCGAACGGCAAGACCGATCGCGATATCGCCGACATACTCGGCATGCGTCCGCGCACCGTCAACAAGCACCTGGAGCATATCTATGTGAAGCTGGGCGTGGAAACGCGGACCGCTGCCGCGTGCATGGTGCACGAGACCTGCCGTACCTCACTCGGCCGGCGACATCCCCTTGAAGGCGAGTTTCTGCAGGCCCGCATTCGTCTGCGCGATGTAGATGTTGCCTTTCGAATCGGTCTGGATGTGATGCCCCGGGCCGATCTGACCCTTCACCTGTATGGTGCCGAGCACATCGAGCGTCTTGCGCTCGAGGATCATGATTCCCTTGCCGGCGCCGACGTAGAGAAACTGCTGCTCCTTATCGGGCGACAGCGCGAGATCACGCGCGAAGGGCTGATCGGTGCGCACCACCTGCTTCACGAACTTGCCGTCGGCGGTGAACATCTGCAGCCGCCGGTTCTCGCGGTCCGCGACGTAGACCATCCCGTCGCTCGCGACGCGGATCGCGTGAACGACGTTGTAGTCAGGGGGCCCGTCACCCTCCGCGAAGGTCTTCGGCCCAACGATTGCGCAGTTGTCCTGCCCGCCCGGGGGCTTGCCGAAAGCGCCCCACGTCCGCTTGAACTTGCCGCTGTCGGCGTCGAAGACGATCACACGGTGATTGCCGTAGCCGTCGGCGACGAACAGTTCATTGGTTCGCGGATGCACCCATGCGTCCGCTGCACGATGCACGTTGGCCGTATCCGCGTCGCCCTTGCTCTGATTGCTGCGCCCGATCTGCAGGACGAACTTGCCGTCCTGCGTGAACTTCAGCAGCGCGTCATCTGCAACCGGCTTGAGCCCGCGAAGTCCCGACGTGGGGCAGTTGTTGCCGCCGATCCACACGAACCCCTTGTGATCGATGTGTATGCCGTGCTCGCGTTCGGGCCATTCATATCCGCTGCCCGGACCACCCCAGCCTTTCACGAAGTTGCCGGCGCCGTCGAATACCACGATCGGCGGCGCGGCCTGCGCTGCCTCTTCAGGCTCGAGCGTGCGCGGCCGGTGCAGCACCCAGACGTTGTCCTGACCGTCGACGGCGATGCTCGACGCGTCGCCGAGCTTCCATTTCGCCGGGACCTTGGGCCACGCGGCGTCCACCTCGAACACGGGCAGACTGCGAGCGCGCGGCTGCGCCAGTCCTTCCGGCGCGTAAACCATGCCCGTCAGGATACCCAGAATGGCCGCGGTGCGCGCCAACGACCGGTACGTATCAAGTCCGCTTCGAGTATGCATGTGCTCCTCCCCCAAAGATCACGTCGCTCCGAGCCACCCCCCGCCTGCGAGCGCAACTGTAGCACCGGCCGGGGCAACCCGTGCGCGCTGCGCACGCCGGTCCATACTGACCCCTGAGCGAGGCTATGGGCGAGGCGCGCGTTCCGACTTGCTACAATCGTCCAAAATAAGTCTCGACCACTGACCGACTACGCCATGCGGCATTCAGACGATTCCACCGAAGCGCGGCTGCTGGAACTGCAGGTCTTGTTGGAGGCGATCCTCAGGCATTTCCCCGGCGTCGTAGTGCAGGTCGAAAGCACCGACCTCGAAAAGTACGAGTTCCTCCTCGTAAGCGAAGGCTGCTTCGATTTGCTGGAATTGTCTCCGGAAGACCTGCGCACCAATGCCCAGACGTTCTGCCGTCTTCTGTTGCAGCCCGACGGCGCGAACCTGCTGGCCGAAATGAAGCAGTCGGGAGAGACGCTGGAGGCCGTCAACTGGGAGGGACGGGTGCGCACGGCGCTCACCGGCATGACCAAATGGGTCAACGTCCGCCTCACGCCCTACTCGATCGGGGGTCGCGTGGTGTGGGAGGGCTTCATGGCGAACATCACGCGCAACAAGGAACACGAGCGCGAAGTGGTCGAATCACGCAAGCGGCTGAGCGAGCTCGGCTCTCATCTCGAGAGAACCCAGTCACGCGAGCGCGCACGCCTCGCGCGGGCACTGCACGACGAGATCGGCGGCAATCTGAGCGCCATCAAGATGTCGGTCGCCTGGCTCGCGGCGCGTATCCCGCAAAAGGACACCCGGACGCGCGAGAAGCTGCAGGGGCTCGAAGCGCTCGTCGACGACACGGCGGAAACGATCGTGCGCATCGGTCAGGACCTGCGACCGGGGGTGCTCGACCTGGGCCTCGTTGCCGCGATCGAATGGCAGGCCGACGAGTTCGCAAAGCGCATGGGCGTGGAGTGCGCGACCGATCTCGCGCGCGAGCCGCTCGGTCTCGACCGGGACGCCGAGACGGCACTCTTCAGCATCTTCCGCGAAATGCTGACCAACGTCGCCAAACACGCGCAGGCGAGCGAGGTCCGCATCAGGCTCGGGCGCAGGCGCGACGAGATCGAGCTCGCCGTCTCCGATAACGGCAAGGGAATGATGGCAGTCGACCGGCTGAAGACGAGCTCCTTCGGCATGCGTGGCATGGAAGAACGCGCAACCCAGCTCGGCGGCACCCTCATCGTAAGCGGGCTCGAACCGCGCGGCACTTTCGTTGCCGTCCGGGTGCCGCAGCCGACCGCGCCGGTCGGGGGAACGGGTGCGTAGACGAGCCGGCGAGTCGATCCGCGTGCTCATCGCGGACGACCATGCGATCCTCCGGCGGGGCTTGCGCGACATCATCGAAGACACCGAGGAGATACGCGTCGTGGCCGAAGCGGAATCCAGTGCGGAGGCGCTGAAGCAATTGCGTGCCGAACGCTGCGACGTCGTGCTGCTGGATATTTCGATGCCGGACCGCAACGGTATCGAGACGCTCGCGATCATCAAGAAGGAACAGCCGGCAGTCGCGGTCCTGATGCTCTCCACCTATCCCGAAAACCAGTACGCGATACGCGCCATACGCGGCGGCGCAGCCGGCTATCTCACCAAGCAGAGCGCGCCCGCGCAGCTCGTGAGCGCCATCCGGCAGGTCGCGCTCGGCAAGAAATACGTGACGCCCGCCGTAGCAGAAGAGCTCGCGCGGAGCCTGGCGCAGGACAGCGACCGCCCTCCTCACGAGCTGCTCTCCAATCGCGAATACCAGACCATGCGGCTGATCGCCGCAGGCCACACCGTAACCGAGATCGCACAGCAACTGTCGCTCAGCGTGAAGACAGTGAGCGTCTATCGCACCCGCATACTGCAGAAGCTTGGCGTCACGAGCACGGCCGCGATCGCGCATTACGCGATCACGAACAAACTCGTCGAGTAACCGGAGCACCTGTCATGCGGCGCGGCAAATCGCGGGGTACTGCGCACAGCGCGACGGTGCCGAGCGAGTACGTCATCGACACGCGGGTCGGCATCGAACGACTGCTCGAAGCCCTCGTTCGGACCAAGAGTGCTGCTTACGTCACCTCGCGCCTGCTCAAGGAGCGCACGAGCGTGCGTCTGCTCGAAATCGAAAGTCGCGCCGGGCGACTCGTTTTCGTGCCGCTGTCGGCGCTTCCCGTCGCCTCCGCGCTGCTCGAAGCCGAGAACGTTCTGTTCACGAGCGACCACGACGGCGTGCCGATCGAATTCACGTGTCAGCGGCCGACGCCCGTGCGCAGCGGTGACATGGATGCATACGCGGTCGGTTTGCCCGACTACATCATTCGCCTGCAGCGCCGCAACGCATATCGTCTGCCGGCCCCGGCAATCGTGTGCACGCTCGAGCTCGAAGACGGGCACGGCTCCATGATTACGCCGAACGTGCTCGATGTCAGTGGCGGCGGTCTCGACCTCGAGCTGCCGGCGGACCAGCCGCCGCTGAGCACAGACACGCTCTATGCGTGCTCGATGTTCCTGCCGGCGCTCGGCAACGCCTGGGCCCGCCTCAAGGTGGTCTCGGTGACCGAAACGCCCGTCGCGCGCCGCTACGGGTGTCAGTTCCTGGATCTGACTGCACCTTCCGAACTGCTGCTGCATCGCTACATCCTGGAAGAGCAGCGTGCACGGCTTCGCAGCAGGAACGCTGCGGCGGGAAAACCCTCGACATAGCGCAAGAACGCCGCGGTCCGTGCGGCGTGTCTAAGCAGCACGCGATGGCGGCGAGCGACGTATCGACCTACTCCGCCTTCGCGCCGGACTGCTTCACGACGGGACCCCAACGCGCGATCTCGGCCTTGATGAAGCGGCCGAACTCTTCCGGCGAATTGCCGACCGGCTCCGCCGCTTCGGTCGCGAGTTGTGCCTTCGCTTCCGGGCTCTGCAGCGCCTTAACGAGAACATCGTTGATCCGGGTGACGTACGCCTTGGGCATGGCGGCCGGCGCCAGGATCCCATACCACTGCGTCGCCTCGTAACCCTTCACTGTCTCGCCGATCGTCGGCACATCGGGGAGCATCGGCAGGCGCTTCGCCGTCGCGACGGCGATCGGCCGCAGCCGTCCGGATTTGACGAATCCAAGCTGCGGCGGCACGCCCGTCAGAATCATGGAAACGTTGCCCGCGATCACGTCGGTTACGGCCGGCGCCGTGCCCTTGTACGGGATATGTACGACGTCGATTTTGGTCATGAGCTTGAAGTATTCCATCGCGAGGTGTGCTGCGGAGCCGTTGCCGCCGGAGCCGTAATTCAGACTCCCCGGTTTCGCCTGTGCCAGGGCGATCAGTTCCTTCACGGTCTTCGCAGGAATCTTCGGGTTGACGCTCAGCATGTTCGGGATCATCGCGATGAGCGTGATCGGCTGGAAATCCTTGACGGGGTCGTATGAAAGTTTCGAGTAGAGCGCCGGATTGACCGCGAGCGTGCCGATGTGGCCCATGACCAGCGTGTAGCCGTCGGGCGCCGCTCGCGCGGCCATCTCCATGCCGATCGTGCCGCCCGCGCCGGGCCGGTTGTCGACGATGCATTGCTGTCCAAGCGCATCGGTGATGTGCTTCGAGACGAGACGGGCCAGGATGTCCGTACTGCCGCCGGGCGTGAACGGCACGATCAGCCGGATCGGCCTCGTGGGATACTTGTCCTGGGTGGCCCCGTGCGAAAGGCCGGCGAGGGCGAGCGCCACGCAGGCTGAAGTCAGCTTGAACATCATGATTGCTCCCGAGCCTCGTTATGTTCCGGCGATTCGACCGTCGGTCGTTACTCGTGCGGCGATCATTCCATCGATCGCTTCGTCGCTTAAACCGATCTCACGCAGGATCTCGACGCTGTGCTGCCCGATTTTGGGCGGCGGCAGGTAGTCGCGGCGCGCGCCGAGAGACAGCTTGTTCGGCAAACGCATGTTGACGACGGTGCCTTCCGTCGGATGCCCGACTTTCTCGAAAAAGCCAACGTCGGCGAGATGCGGGTCGTCCAGCAGCGAATCGAGGGTGTGATACGGCATCGCCGGCACGTCGCACGCGTCGAAAATTTCGAGCCACTCTGCGGTCGTCTTCTCCTCGAGCGCGGCGGCGCGAATCCGGAAGTACTCACCCACATTCCTGAAACGCGCCGACACGCTCTCGAAGCGCGCGTCGGTCTTGAGCTCGGGCCTGCCGATCGCGTCGAAGAGCGCGAATGCCTGTGCGTTCGTGTTCGCGGAAATGCAGATCCAGCCGTCCCGTGTCGCGAGCGGCTTCGCCTGCGGATCGAGGAGCCGCGGATCGCCCGTGCCGCCGCGGGGCGGGTCGTACGTCTTCATGTACATATGTTCCGAAAGCACGAACGCGGCCATATTCTCGAACATCGGAATCTCGATCGACTGGCCTTCTCCGGTCCGCTCGCGATGAAAGAGCGCCATCACGATCATCTGGACCGCGATCAGGCCCACGGTCTTGTCCGCCATGACCATCGGCAGGTAGCGCGGCTCGCCGGCTGCGCGGTGGTAGAGCGCCGCGACCCCCGCGGAACCCTGGATGATCGAATCGTAGGCGGGCTTACTGCGATAACGCCCGTCCTGGCCGAAGCCGAACATGCCACAGTAGATCACTTGCGGATTGACCGCCTTCACGTCGTCGTACGAAAGCTTCATGCGCGCCATCGAGTCCGGCCGCACGTTCCAGATGAGCACGTCCGTCTTCGCGGCGAGCTTCATCAGCGCGTCGTAGCCGGCTGCCTGCTTCAGGTCGAGCACGATCGAGCGCTTGTTCCGGTTCAGATGCAGGAACTTCGCGCCCATGCCGGGCGTAACGCCGAGGCCGCCGATCGTGCGTCCCAGATCCCCGCTCGGGCTTTCGACCTTGATCACATCGGCGCCGTGGTCGGCGAGAATCTGTGTGGCGAGCGGACCGACGACGACCGAAGTCAGATCGAGGATACGTATGCCGTTCAAGGGACCACCCGCCATTCGAAAATCCATGTTCACATCGATGAAGGCAGCACTATACGCAGCAAGGACACGGGGTTCCAATAGAATTGCGAAGCCCCGGAGCAGGCATGGAAGGAGCCGTTCACATGATCGTCGATATCCACGGACACTACACGACCGCGCCGTCGGCGCTCTGGGATTGGCGCCAGGCGCAGCTTGCGGGCAGCACGGCCGATCTGCGCATCAGCGACGATCAGATCCGCGAATCGCTCGAAGGCGCGCAACTGAAACTTCAGCGGGAGCGCGGCACCGACGTCACCTTCTTCTCGCCGCGCGCGAGCGCGATGGAGCACCATGTGGGTGACGCCGGGACGAGCACGGACTGGACGCGCGTGTGCAACGATCTGATCCACCGCTGCTGCGCGCTTTATCCGCAGAAATTCGTGCCGGTGTGCCAGCTACCGCAATCGCCCGGCGCACCGCCCGCGCAATCGGCCCCGGAGCTCGAGCGCTGCGTGCGGGAGCTGGGGTTCGTCGGCTGCAATCTCAATCCGGATCCGTCGGGCGGGAAATGGACTGGTCTCCCGCTCACCGACCGCTCGTGGTATCCGTTGTACGAAAAGATGGTCGAGCTCGACGTTCCGGCGATGGTGCACGTGAGCTCCTCGTGCAATCCGAATTTTCACGCGACCGGAGCGCACTACATGAACGCGGACACGACTGCATTCGTGCAGTTTCTAACGTCCGATCTGTTCAAAGACTTTCCCATGCTGCGATTCGTCATCCCGCATGGCGGCGGTGCGGTTCCCTATCACTGGGGCCGATATCGGGGCCTCGCACAGGACATGAAGCGGCCGCCATTGAGCGAGTACCTGCTGCGAAACGTTTTCTTCGACACGTGCGTATACCACCAGCCGGGGATCGACCTGCTGCTCAAGGTCATTCCGGTCGAGAACATCCTTTTTGCGTCCGAGATGGTCGGCGCCGTCCGCGGAATCGATCCGGAAAGCGGTCACTACTACGACGACACCCGGCGCTACATCGAAGCAAGTCAGACGCTCAGCGATGCCGACCGGCAGAGGATCTTCGAATCGAACGCCCGCCGCGTCTATCCACGCTGGAAACCGCAACAGCAGATCGCCTGATCACGAACGAGGCGCTTCGCCGCACTGTGCGCAATCAGAACTGGCGCTTCGCCGCACTGTGCGCAATCAGAACTGAGCATGGCGCACTGGGAGATTGCGCCATCTGGCTCGTGCATCCCGGGAAGACGTACGTTCCATTGAACAAAAGAACGTAACCGCGTTCAAACGCGAAGCGCCCGGCGTATCAGAATCCGATGACAGTCGATGCGATGTCGGTTTGTGTCGGCTTGCAGGCGCACAGGGGCCAGTTTCCGTTCAGAGCCGGATCGAGCGACCTTTCGCGTGCGTAACTCGTATAGGAATCGTCCGGAAACGAGCAGGACTGGGACTATTGTCACGGCGTAGCCGTCTTAGAACGCACGCAGCACTTCGAACACGTGCACACTCGCAGCAAAGAGTGCATTCTGCCTGTGTCACAGGCGCGCGCTCGCAAACGTCAACGGCTGCCCGAGAGCACCGAATCAGGATAATCGATGCGGCGTTCCGTCATTGCACTGTCGATCGGCTTCGCGAGCCTCCTGCCGCACGCCCTTGCCACGGAGTTCGCGGCTGACGAATTCGCCGCAGGTGTCGGATCGCTGAGATCCTATCCCGCCGCCCTGGCGATGCGGCCTGCCGACACGCGTGTAGATCGGTTCATGAGCTACTCGAGCAGCCCACGATCAGCGGCATGGCTGGAACAGTACACGCTGGCACAACGCATTTACCGCGAGTCGCTCTCTCTGGCCCGGACGGACGACGAGCGCATCGCCGCCGCAAGCGGTTTCGCCAGTATGCTCAACGCCCTGGATCGGCCACCCGCCGCGTTCGGCGCCGGGTCGCCGGGTGCGCCGCGCTCGCTCCTGGACGCCGTGCAAGCCGCTCGTGCGGCGCTGGCGCCCTCCGGAGAAGACAAGAGTCGCCTGATGCTCGACGCCAAGCCGGCCCGGGTGACGATCGAGATCGCGGAAACGCGTCCCGGCATTGCGCCTCCAGGGCAGCAAGGCGACGCTGCTTTCCGTAACGGGCCTCGACTGTCGCCCTCCGTCGACTACATCCGGGACGACAATCTGCGCATTTACGACGTTCTCCTGAAAGCAGCGATGTCACCGCAGCCGGGTCAGGCGCCCCTCGGTATCGTCGACTGGGACATGACGGCGCGGTACCAGGCGCTCGACAACGGCAGCCGACGTACTGAAGTCCCGCAAATCCAGAGCGGCGTGAGGATCAAGGCAAGTGAACATGTGAAGCTCTTCGTGAGCGCCGGGGGCGCCGAGACGGGCGGTTGGACCTATCCGGTCGCGACAACCCAGCTCAGTTATCGCCCTTCGGACAAGTGGGGTGCGGAGATCAGCGCAGAGCATGACGCATTGAGAACGATGCGCGCGCTCGAGGATCGGTTCCAGTATTCGACAGCGAGCCTTGGGGCTGACTTCAAACTGTTCAATACGACGTTCGCTGCGACGCTCTTCCGCCAGTGGTTCAGCGACGAGAACGAGCGTGAGGGGTGGCTGACGCGCCTAACCTCGCCCTACTTCCTGCCGTTCGGCGCCGGCTCCCCTGCTGTCGCGCTTCAACTTTATTCGCGCAAGTTCGATAGCGCCCGCAACGATGTCATCGGCTACTTCAGCCCGAGCCGCTATCTGGAAGAGCGCCTCAACCTCCTCGTGACCGCGCAGCTGTCACCGATCTGGACGCTGCGCATGATCGGGGGTATCGGCGAACAGTGGATCGACGGCACGGCGTCCTCCACTCTCAATACCGACCTGAAAATTTCGGGCAGATTGAGCCGTTCCGCACGCCTCGACTTCTCGTTTCGGCACGGGGACAGTACCACCTTCTACAGCCCCGGCGTTCTCAACCCGCAAACTTCGGCCGGCGTAGCGATCTCGTTCCAGTTGTAAGGCGCACCTCTCCGGGTGCAGCGCTGGGAAGCGGTGGGGCATCCGTCACCGCAATCCGATCATTTCGGGTCGTCAAAGCTGTAACGGACTCCGATCCAGCCCGTTCGCGGCGCGCCCGGCGCGTAGAACGTTGCGTGCTGGACCGCGTCGGGATTTGCGAACGGTCTTGCGATGAAACTGCCGGTCTCTGTAACCCCGGTCGGACTGAGCAGGGCAGCCGTCGAGTACTGGCGATCCAGTAGATTGTTGATCTGCGCGAACAGCAGCAGCCGCGGCTGCACCCTGTATTGCGCGCCGAGATTGACGAGTGCGTACCCACTGCTCTTTCCGCTGCCGAGGTAGAAGGCGCCATCCGACTGCTGCTGGTTGTTTTCATTCCCGCGCGCATACGAGCTTCCGACCGCGATCACATTCACGTTGAACGACAGCGTCGGCGTCGCCTGATAGTCCACGTAGGCCTTCAGCAGGTGCTGGGGAATGAGTGGAATACGATTGCCGGGCCGGATCTGGATCGTGCCACCCCCGACGCCGCGATTGGCGGGATTGGCCGTCGCAATCGAATTCGAACTGTTACTCGCACCCGGAACGCTCTCGGATGACTGGAAGGTTGCATCCAGATACGTGTAGTTCGCGCCTACGGAGACAGACCCGATGCGGTGCATGATGGCCGCCTCCAGGCCCTCGCGGCGGGTGCGCCCGAAATTTCTGAAGAAGCCCGATTGAGGCACTGCCGGGGCAGCAACGAACAGAATGTCGTCCCTGTTCTCGGCCCGATAGAGCGCCAACTTGGCGTGAATGCCTGTGGCGAGCGTCGCGCGCACGCCCGTTTCCCATGTTTGCGTCACGACCTGTTTCAGCGCCGGATCCCCGGCCATGGAGTTGGGCAGCCGGCAGGGCTCGTCCGGATTGGCGCAACCCAGCTCGATGGCGGTAGGCGCCCGGCTCCCCTCGTTATAACTGAGATAGGCGTTCACCGAGCGCGTCGGCGTGAAGGTGATCCCGGCCGCCGGATTGAAACGTCGAAACGTGTGATCACCATCCAGCGAACTCGCGCCGCCACCGGGATCGATGTTGTCCCGGTTCGAGATGGACATTGCGTTGTAGCGCCCGGAAAGCGTAAGAAACCATGCCTCGGTCAGTCCGAAGGTGTTGGTTGCATAAGCACTCCACGTATGCGACTGGCTGCTCAGATCGACCCGGTTGTCGAACGGCTCGCCATCGATGAAGCCCCCCGAGACGCCGTCCGCGAACGCACCGGTCCCGATCACCGCGCGGTCCGGTGTCAGAAATCCGAGCTCCATCGACTGCCTGAATTTCACGCGGTTGGCGTCGTAACCGGCGCCCCCGGTGAACTGGTTCGAGTGTCCGAACAGCTGATCCTGGAGCGTAAGCTGGATCGACGTGCCGAAATTGCTCTGGTCCGTGCGCGTACGGTTGATCAATCCGTTGCATTTCTCGCCGGGCTCATCGTTGAGGAGTACGTTCGCGATACAGCGCCAGAACGGAAATGGCGTATTCGACGCATTCTCGCCCGCCGAGGGAAAGCCCGTGTAGCCTGCGGCCCCGAGCGCCGCGCGTTCCGCAGCGTTGGGCTGGTACACGGCCTGAGTCAGAGACTCGTCGTTGATGTCGCCGTTCAGCGTGCGCGTCCTGATGTGCCTGTAGTAGGCGTTCGCCGCGACCGAAACTCGATCCGAAATGCCGTGCGTAGCGGTCAGATTCAGGAAGTGCGACGTGTTCGCGGTGATGTCCGGCTTCGTGTAGACGCTCGAGTAGTCGCGCTCGAGTAACCGCTGATCCTGAAGGCCGTTGCCATAAAGCTTCGTATCGGCGTACGAGAAACTGAGTCTTACGGCAGTCGACGAGTCATGCCACCCGAGCTTCGAAAAGAGCTGCCCGAGCCGGGAGGGAGACTCGTCGCGCCAACCGTGTTCGCGGGTGTAGTTGCCAAGGAAATACCAATCGAGCCCGTTCGTGTTGGAACCGCCATGCTGGAGCTCTCCGGTGCGCCGGGCGAAACGCCCGTATGACGCCATCAGCGATGTGCCGGGTGCAGTGAGGCCGTCTTTCGTCTGGATCGACAGTGCGCCACCCAACGTGTTCAGACCGAACAGAGGATTGGAACCCGGGATGAGTGTGATCGATGCGATTGCGCCGCGTGGGATCAGGTCCCAGCTCACGACGTCGCCGAACGGCTGGTTCAACCGCACGCCATCCATATATAGCGACAGGCCCTGAGGAGTACCGAGCAGCGGCGAGGCCGTGTAGCCGCGGAAATTGACATCGGGTTGGAACGGGTTGCCCTGCACCTCGTTCACGTGCACGCTGCCGAATTCCCGGTTCAGGAAGTCGGTAAGATCGGTCGCGTTACGTCGCTCGATTTCCTTTCCCGGTGCGGTCTGAACATTGGCGGGGATCTGCTCGAGCGGAAGCCCCACGTCGGGAAGCGGGGTCGGCGCGATCACCTCGACCGGCGCCAGGACCGGCACACTTTGCTGCTCTGCCGCCGCGCTGCTCCCGCAAGCCGGCACAAGACCCAGGAGTAGCAGCACGCGCAATCGCCTGCGGCGCTGACAACCGCAACAGGCAGATCGTTGTGCGCGGTGCATCGAACGAGTATTGCATGGCGCTCACCGAGCGCCTCCTCGTCTGTTCCCGGTGCGGGTTGGGAAATTTTCCCGATGTGGGACAATGCGGGCTGCCGGGTAGCCGGGCTGTTTGAAACATCGGTAGGGGGAGCGATGAAGTCAGGCGCGCGCAACGCCGCGGCGTCGATGCGACGTGATCTCGTTTTTCTCGTGGCGATCACAGTCGCGGCTGCGCTGATCAGCATGTACTTCGAGGTGAGCGAAGCCATCCAGGCGTGGGCTCGCCAATGGGAACGCTACCAGCTCGACGAATACCCGGGCATTCTGCTCGTCTTTGCGACCGGGATGACGTGGTTCGCCTGGAGGCGGATGCGGGAGGCGCACGCCGAGATTCTCCGGCGAGAGGCGATCGAACGCGAGCTCGCTGCCGCACTTTCCAACAACCGGCGCCTGATGCGCACGCATGTGCAGGTGCAGGAAGACGAGCGTCGCAGGATCGCTCGCGAACTTCACGACGAGCTCGGTCAGCACCTGAATGCCATGAAAGTCGATGCGGTCACGATCCGCGACACGGAGGGGCTTCCGCATGAGACACGCCGCGCGGCGTTCTCGATCATCGACGTGACCGATCATCTGCACGGGATCGTGCGGAACATGATCCGCCGCCTGCGACCGGCCGGGCTCGACGAACTGGGGCTACCCGCTGCGATCGAGAACTACCTGCAATCATTGCACGGACGCCTGCCGGAGCTGCAGGTCGATCTCGCCATCGCCGGCGACTTCGACGACCTCGCCGAGGCCGTGAACATCACGCTCTACCGGGTGATCCAGGAGGGCCTTACCAACGTCGCGCGACATGCGAATGCAAGTCGTGTCGCGATTCGTCTCAACCGGACGTGCGCGATGCCACACGCAACCAGCGAAATCACGCTCACCATCAGCGACGATGGTCGCGGCGGTCCTTCTCCACGCGACCGCAGCGGGCTCGGGCTCATCGGGATGAAAGAACGCATCGAAGCCCTCGGGGGCCGTTTCGAAGTGAGGAGCGGAGCGCCTTCCGGCTTTCTCGTGAGCGCGTGGCTCCCGCTCGCGATCCAGAGCTGAGGGGCACGGTGGAAACGATCTCCGTGCTGCTGGTGGATGATCACGCAGTCGTGCGCGAAGGCTATCGTCGCCTGCTCGAGCGCGACGGCAACGTGACGGTCTCAGGCGAAGCGGCCACCGGCACGCAGGCTTACCAGCTCTTCTGCGCGTTGAACCCGACCGTCGTGGTAATGGACGTATCGTTGCCCGACGTGAGCGGGATCGAAGCGCTGCGTCGGATAAGAGCACGCGATAGCCGCGCCCGAGTACTGATGTTCAGCATGCACGAGGAAACGATCTTTCCTGCACGAGCATTGCAGGCCGGCGCGCAAGGGTACGTGACGAAGAGCAGCGCCCCCGATGTGCTCGTCGACGCCGTCCGCCTCATTGCGTCGGGCAAACAGTACATCAGTCACGACGTCGCGCAGCTACTCGCGTTCGAGAACGTGGCCAGGCAGAAGGATGCGCTGCAGGCACTTTCCGCGCGAGAGTTCGAGATCATGCGCCTCCTCGCGGCAGGAGAGAGCATCGCCGCGATATCGGAGAAGCTCGGCCTGGGCTACAAGACGATTGCCAACTATCAGTCCGCGATCCGCAACAAGCTCAAGATCGAGACCGCCGCCCAGCTCGTGGCGCTCGCCACGCGGAACGGCATAATACGTATTCCGCAGTCGATCGATTCGGCTGAGGCCCCAGGCGCGTGACGACTGCTCGACCGGCCGGTTGCAGACGTCAAAACGCACAGCACGGCGCTCGAGGACCGGGGCAATCGCAGTGGAGGTCACAATGACGCAATCGCTCGGTATCGAACGAGGCAACACGATGACGATTCGCAATACGCCGACACGCTGGGGCGGCGCCGCACGTTTCTTTCACTGGGTGGGCGCGCTCGCGATCTTCTTCCTGCTGTTCCACGGCTTGTGGATGACGCACTTCGCGCCCCGGCCCGAACGGCTCCCCAACTATGCCCTGCACGCCTCCATCGGTTACGTGCTGATCGCCTTTACACTCGCGCGGCTGCTCTGGCGCGGGACCCAAGTCGTGCCAGAGCTTGCCACCGGAACGCCGCGCTGGGAAAGGCTCGCGGCACAAGCCGGTCATTGGGGCCTTTACCTGTTCACGTTCGCCACCGCATTCACGGGGTGGGCGCTCGCCGGCACCATGCGCACACCGCTGCATTCGGTGTTCGGGCTATTCAACATGCCCGGGCTCATGAACGGGCGGGCATGGCATGACGCGCTGGAAGACATCCATCAGGTGCTCGCGTGGTCGATGGGCGCGCTCGTACTCGTACATATCGCGAGCGCCGTATGGCACTGGCTGTGGCGCAAGGACGACATCATGCGTCGCATGATCTGACGCGCTGACGTGCCGCCGCACAACGATGGCGCGGAAAAGCCCCACCCTCATTGAGTCAATTACCCGCCGGAGGATTCGATGCTGACCCCAGAAGAACTTGCGCAGGTTCTGCCCGCTGAAACGTCGTCGTTCCCCTCTCCCGTCCCGACCCAGATCGTGTCGAACGACGAATACATGCCCTCGCCCCAGACCGAGAAGCAAAGACAATATGAAGCGCGCATCAAGGCACTCGGCACCGAGCTGGCGCGCAAGCACGGCATATCGCGCCGCGATTTCTTCAAGACAGCATCCGGCATGGCCGCCGCATATCTGGCCATGAACGACATTTACGGCCCGATATTCTCCGTTTCGCGTGCAGAGGCTGCGACGCCGGAGATGGCGGACGAACGCGCCGCCGCGCTCAAGAAGCAATTCATCATGGACATGCACACGCATTTCCTGCGCGACGACACGAACATCAAGGGCTTCATTGCGCAGCGCGCTGCCGTAGGCAAGGCCGGCTGGAATCCGGCGCTCGTCGGGAAGGAGCAAACGATAGAGGAGCTCAAGTTCCCGAACTACTTCAAAGAGATCTATCTGGACAGCGACACGAAGGTCGCCTGCATCACGGGCGCGCCTTCCGAAGTGCCGCAGGACTGGTTTCTCACCAACGAGATGAAGGTGCAGGCTCGTGCAAAGATCAACAAGGAGGCGGGAACGCGGCGCGCGCTGGCACACGCCATTTTCACTCCGGGGTATCCGGGCTGGATGGAGCAGATCGACCATGCTCTGAACGACCTGAAGCCGGATTCGATGAAGGGTTACACGATCGGCGACAATACCAACAAGCATCTCTCGAAGCATCCGTGGCGCCTCGACGACGAGAAGCTGGTGTATCCCGCTTACGAGAAATTTCTCAAGGCGGGCATCAAGAACGTCTGCATCCACAAGGGGCTGTTTCCACCGGCGATCGAAGAGAAGTTTCCGAATCTGCTTGCGTACTCGGATGTGCGGGACGTCGGCAAGGCCGCGAAGGACTGGCCGCAACTGAACTTCATCATCTATCACTCGGCGTATCGATGGGCCGGCGGCGGTAAGCCGGAGGATGCCTGGGCGCAGTTTCAGAAGACGGGCCGCATCGAGTGGGTGTCGGACTTGGCCGAGATCCCCGAGAAATACGGAGTGAAGAACGTCTATGGCGATCTCGGGCAGATCTTTGCATGGACGGTCGTCGCGGAGCCACGCCTGGGTGCCGCGGTGATGGGTATTCTCGGCCGGGGTCTCGGTTACGACCATGTCGTCTGGGGCACCGACGCCGTCTGGACCGGTGCTCCGCAGTGGCAGATCGAAGGCCTGCGACGCCTCGAGATACCCGACGAAATGCAGAAGCAGTACGGCTTCAAGCCGCTCGGCGCGGCGCCTGACAGCGCGATCAAGAACGCGATCTTCGGCGGAACGAACGCAAAGCTCTACAACTACTCCGCCAATGAACGCGCCGCGCTCGAGAACGACAGGTACGCGCAGGCGAAGGCGACATACGACAAGTATGGCGAAGGCCGGAGCAATCTGCGCTACGGCTACGTCGCGAAGCCCGTGGGATGATGAGAGCGGGGTACGCGGCGCCGCACGTCGTACCCTGAACGCCGTCTCACGCGTTCAGGTCTCGCAGATCCAGCGTGCGTGAGCGCAGAGCTCGCCGTCGTGACCCGCGCGGCCGATGAGCTGGGCGCCCACCGGCATGCGCTCCGCCTCGAGCAGCGGAAGACTGAAAGCCGGGAGCTGGAGAAAGCTCGCGAAGAGGAGATAGGCGCGGCTGCCGGTATGGCTGTGCCCAACAGGGGCCGGGCCGGACGATGACAAGGTGAGTATCGCATCCACATCCGCCATGGCGGCGTCGGCGCGCGCCTTCATGGCGGCCTTCTCGGCAAGGAGCTCCGCGTAATAATCGGGTGTGATCTCGCGCGCACGTGAGAGTCGGCTCTTGTGTCGCGCCTCGAGCAGGTCGGGGTTTTTCGCGAAATACTGTTCGTACGGCCATTTCATCTCGTACGAGGTGATATCGACGCAGCGATCGAGAAATGCGCCGAAGAATTCATGTTCCAGCTGCGCGAAGCGCCAGTCCTCCCGGCTGCTGACGATCTCGACATCGCGCGCTCGCAAATTCGCGCACAGTGCGTCGAAGGACGCGCGCGTGGTTGCGTCCACCTCGCTGTCCCAGGCTTTCGTATGCATCACGATCAGCCTGCGCGGACGGCGCGGCTGCGGGATATCGCCGGCGCCCTGTAGTCCCGGCGCACCCGGCATGCCGCCCGCTGCCAGCGCAATGCGAGACGCGACCGACCAGAGATCTTCAAGACTGCCCGCAATGACCCCGAGATGATCGTGCGTGATGGAGATCGGGTGGACCCCCTGTATCGTGAGCGCCGCATGCGTGGGCTTGAAGCCATACACGCCGCAGAAGCCGGCCGGGCGCAGCGTCGATCCCTGGGTTTGGCTGCCGAGCGCCGCCGCGACCATGCCGGCTCCGACAGCTGCCGCGGACCCGCTCGACGATCCGCCGGGCGTGCGACTCAGGTCGAGCGGATTTCGTGTCTCGTTCGTTTCACCGCTCGCGAACGCGGTCGTCACCGTTTTCCCCACCACGATCGCGCCGCCCGATCGCAGCGCGTGCACACACGCTGCATCCCATCGCGGTTGCGATCCTTTGTAGATCGCGTTGCCCATCTGCGTCGGCAGGTCCGCCGTGTCGATGATGTCCTTGATGCCGAGCGGCATGCCGTCGACGGCCGAGAGCGGCCTGCCCTCGCGATAGCGGCGCGTCGACAGATCGGCAGCACGGCGGGCGTTGTCGAGGCCGAGTGTCACGAACGCGCGCACCTCGGCATCGCGCCCCTCTATGGTTTCGATACAGCGCTCGAGGAACGCACGCGGACTGTCCGCACCTGTCAGGAACCGCTCGCGGACCGCGAAGAACGGGCGTGCATAGGGGCTGCGGTGCATGAGATTCTCCACTTCAGCAGTTCAAGAGATCCGCGGGCACGGTCACTCCCGCGTCGAAGCTGATCGGAGCAGTGAGCAGGCGCTCGCCGCGTCTAATCCGCCGTAATCTTCGCTGCCTCGACGACGCGTGCCCACTTGCGGATTTCCGCTTTGATGTATGCCTCGGTGTCCGTCAGATTTTCGGCCACCGGCTCGAGGCCCATCGAAGCAAGCTTGTTCGTTACGTCCGGCGCGTGCAGGATTTTCGCAATCGCCACATTGAGCTTCTCCAGCGTCGTCCGCGGCGTACCGCTCGGCCCGAGCAGCGCATACCAGACATCGACCGCGTAGCCGGGGACGCCCGCCTCGGCGATAGTCGGGATCTCGGGCGCAGCCGCAGCGCGCCTGCCACCGGCCGTTGCGAGCGAGCGCAGCTTTCCCGTATCGATCAGATGCCGTGCCGAGATGATGCTCGTGAACATGAGCGAGACGCGCCCGGCGACGACGTCCGTCAGGCCCGGCGCCGTTCCCTTGTATGGCACGTGCGTAAGATCGATCTTCGCGAGCAGCTTCAGATTTTCCGTGGCGAGGTGCGATGGGCTCGCATTGCCCGAGGACGCGTAATCGACCTGCCCCGGGCGCTGACGCGCATATGCAATGAGCTCCCGTATGGACTTCACCGGCAAGGAGGGATGCGCGACCAGGATGTTGGGCGCGTTCACCATCACAGCGATGGGCGTCAGATCCCGCTCGGGGCTATACGGCAGGTTCTTGTGCGAGCTCGGCAGCACGGCATGGCTGATTGAAATCGCAACGAGTGTGTGGCCGTCGGGGACGGCTTTCGCGACGAAATCGCTGCCGGCGGCACCGCCGCCTCCCGGTCTGTTCTCCACTACACCCGGCTGTCCAAGCGCCTGCTGCATGTTCTGAGCGACGACGCGCGCGCTCGTATCGACGCCACCGCCCGCCGTCGCCGTCGCGATGATGCGAATCGGCCTGGACGGAAACGTCTGCGCACAGAGAAGTGCCGGAAGAAGCAGGAGTCCGAGGCAGAGCAATCGCATGTCGAAGGGAACGCATCAGGCTCGACTCATTATGCATCAACCGTCGCGCACGCGGGGCGCCGCGCGCCTGCATGCCGCGTACCTGAGTGAGATGACATCTGCAGCGGATGGACGCCTTGCTATGTCTCATCAGACGGGCTGCTCAAGCGTCATTGCCGCAGCCTGATTTGATTGACCGATATTCGACACGAGGACTACGATGCCTCGTCAGTGCGTCGAGGGCAACGAAACAAACCTGCCTTCTATCGTTGTCCTTCAGGGAGAGGAGCGGCCACGGACAGACGCGGTCGTCGCAGGACGGCCGATTCACGGTGCAGAAGAAGGAGCAGGATATGAAACGAGGCAAAGCCACATATTGCGGAGCCATGCTGCTCGCGTCATCGATTTGCGCAACGCTCGCGGGCAGCGTGGGGGCAGAGGACGATCACACTGCGTTGGTCAATGCACGTTCGCATTTCTTCGGATTCGAGAATGTGAACCAGCGAACGGGTGAAGTCGATCGCGAAAAAGTCATCGTGTCGTGGTTCAGCGTTCAATCGTTTGCAGTCGCCGTCAGGGGGCGCGTGTTCTTCCTCGACTCGTACATCTATCGCCTCGCGGACACGCCGGCGTACGTTCCCACCACCGTGCAGGAGCTCGTCGATCTGAAGCCCGAAGTGATCTTCATCGGCCATGGCCATGGGGACCATGCGGATAACGCGGCATACATTGCGCTCAAAACGGGTGCACGCATCTTCGGCGCAGCGGAGCATTGCGTCGCGATGGACGCAGACGTGGCGAAACTCGTCTCAGCCGGTCTCTTCCCTTCGGGTAGCCAAGTGCGCTGCACCTCGCTCACGACGACAGGCGCTGCGCCCGGCAGCGAAGTCCGCGAGATCAACGTGCTGCGGCCGGATGTCTGCGTAAGCTCGTTCAAACACGTGCATTCGGGTCTTGGAAATGGACCGAACGCGGCTTTCCCCGGCGTGCTCGTCAATCCGATACGCGATCCGCGTGTGGATACGTTGTTCCCGGCAACGCCTCCACCCAAGCTGAACACGACCACCACAGGCATTGGCGGCGGTGGTGCTGTCAGCATGTTCTATCAGTTCACTGTCGCGGATTCGGACTTCAGCTTCGTGTGGCACGACACTGCCGGTCCGCTCATCGACCTCGCGCCGAACGTGCTCGATATGCTCAAGTTCCTCCCGAAAGCGGATCTGGAGCTCGGTGCCATCGTGAGTGTCGGGGAAACCGTGAACGGCGTTCGCGACATCGGCATGTATATCCAGAACATCAAGCCGAAGATCTTCTATGGTGGCCACAGCGACAACTTCAACATCGGCGCGTCATTGTTCTACCAGCAGGCGCTGGTGAAGCAGTTCGACGTGTTCAAGATCCCGCTCGAGGAACGCCCGGAGATCCGCGGTCTCAACGATCCGTATGATTACCTGCGCCCCGGACTGGCGACTTTTTCCTACAAGGACAGGATCTGGCGTGACACGCCGGCCGGGAAGGCGAGCCCGACCTGCCGGTTCTAGAAAATCGTAGTGGGGTTGGAAGCTGCAGGGCCCTCGAAGTTCATCCTGCCGCGGCTCTCCAAGCGCGGCAGGGTGACGCACTCATTCACACCACGGGTTGTCGTCAGCCGACAAGATCCCGCGGCAAGGGAGTCGTCGAGCAGGTTCGTCGTCTCTTGCCAGCGGCCACAGTCGCTTGAATGCGTGTTGATCGGCTGGACTGCGACAGGCGTCGCGTGGATCAGAGCATGCGAGGTGATTGCGCCATGGATCCTCCAGGATCCTCGATCAAGCAGCGAAGCGCTGCCTGAGCTCGGCGCATTGTGCGCCCGTCAACGGACGTGTCTTGTGTCCATGCAGCAGCAGATGAAGCCTCGCGGTCGCTTCGAGCTCCTCGACAGCATCACTCGCCGCCCCCAGGTCGCTTGCAGCCACAACCGGACCATGATTGGCGAGGAGAACAGCATGGTGACGGCGTGCTTCCGCACGAACCGCTTCCGCCAGCTTCATGTCGCCCGGAGCAAAGTAGGGAATCAGCGGAAGCCTGCCGATGCGCATGACGTAATAGGCCGTGATCGGCGGCAGGACATCTTCCGGCGATACGTCCTCGAGGACGGAGACCGCGACCGAATACGTCGAATGCAGATGGACGACTGCGCCCGCGTTGGCCCGCTCCTGGTACATGGCGAGGTGAAGGAAGTTTTCTTTGGACGGCGGATCGCCGCCGATGAGCTTCCCGGTCCAGTCGAGCTTCGACAGCCGCGCCGGGTCGAGTGAGCCTAGGTTCGACCCGGTCGGCGTCAGCAGCCAGCCGTCATCGCAGCGCGCGCTCACGTTGCCGGTGCTGCCGTGGGTCAGTCCTCGATCGAAAAGCGACTTCGCAGTCGCGCAGATCCGTTCACGCTGAGCGGTTTCGTTCATGATCGTTCCACCTGAGTAAAAGCCTTCGTAAAAAAATCAGTGGTGCCGAAGTTGCCGGATTTGAGTGCCAGAAGAATCGATTGGCCGCCCTCGGTCGCCGTCCACGGCACGCCAGGATCGATTTGCGGGCCGATCCGCAAAGCAGTGACGCCGAGCGCCTGCACGACCGCCCCGGAAGTTTCACCACCGGCCACAACGAGCTGTGACACGCCGGCATTGACGAGCGCCACCGCAATTTTCGCAAGCGCCTGCTCGACGAGTGCGCCCGCGTCCGCAGCTCCGAGCTGCTGCTGTACTTGACCGACTCGTGTTGCTTCGGCTGTCGAATAGATCAATACAGGCGCCGTGCCGAGTCGTGGCAAAGCCCAGGCGAGAGCACACTCCATCTCCTGCTGGCCCGCGGCGAGCTTTAGCGGATCAAGTGCATACGCTGCTCCACCGTGCTGGATGAAATCCACCACCTGCGCATTCGTCGCGAGCGAACAGCTCCCCGACACAATGGCGCGGTGCCCGGGACGCTGCGGCAACGCGGTGGCATTCGCAGCGTGTATCAGGGCGAAATTCGGAGGCAGGCCGATCGCGACACCGGAACCTGCGGTAACGAGCGCCATGTCGCGAAGTGCCGGACCGAGTTTGCGCAGATCGTCATCACTGATTGCATCGATTATCGCGATGCGTACGCCCGTGGTCTTGAGCGCGGCGATGCGGGCGCGGATCGCCTCCTCGCCACGCGCAACGATGTCATACCCGATATGGCCGACCTTCAGCTTCGTCTGCGCCTGGAGCACCCGGATCAGATTCGAGTCCCGCATGGGCGTCAGCGGATGATTGCGCATCCCGGATTCGCTCAAGAGATCGTCGCCCACGAATAAGTGACCCTTGAACACGGCCCGCCCATTCTCCGGAAAGGCCGGACACGCAATCGTGAAGTCGCAACCGATCGCCTGCATCAGGGCTTCGGTGACCGGACCGATATTGCCGGCTGGAGTCGAGTCGAATGTCGAGCAGTACTTGAAGTAAATCTGCCGAGCGCCACCAGCGCGCAGGTACTCGAGCGCTCCCAGTGATTGTGCAACCGCTTCCGGGGCGGGAATCGTCCGAGACTTGAGCGCCACGACCACCGCATCGGCATCTATGCTCAGTCGCCCCTGTGGAACGCCGATCGTCTGAACCGTTCGCATCCCGCCCCGGACGAGGTTGTTCGCAAGGTCCGTCGCGCCAGTGAAATCATCTGCAATGCAGCCGAGCAACATGACAATCGCTTCCTATTGCAGCTCTATGTTTGCGTCTTTGGCGACTTTCACGTAACGGTGAAGCTCCGCGTCGACACTCAAGGCGAGCAGCCGGAGTTTTCCTTGCTGGATGTACGGAGGATGCTGACCACGCTGTCCATCAGAAGATCGATGTCGCCACCATGAGGGCTGTCAATGCAGGGCCGCCGCCCCAGTAGCGGACGTGATTCATCTTAACGCCGGTAACTGCCCGGAGCATCGCCGTTGCGAAATGGGGTGTACCGCCGACGCCGCCCGAACCGGTACTCGAGCTGCCCCGGATTCTTACGATTGGGGTGGGTCGATGCTTTGTCTGCGCCCATGGGCCGTGATGGCCGGGTCGCCAGACGTCGGGCCCGCTACACCTGCATGTTCATGATGTCGTGATAGGCTTGCACGAGCCGGTTGCGAACCTGCACGGTCTGCTGGAACGAGATGTTCGCCTTCTGCATCGAAATCACGACGTCGTGCAGATTGGTGTTCGGATCGCCGGCCGTGAAATCCCGCACGAGCTTCTCCGTGTTCTGCTGGACGCGGCTGACATTGTCGAGCGAGCTTTTCAGCACGTTCGCGAAATCCGTCTTCTGAGCCGGCGCGGTTGACTCCGCAGCCTGCGGCTTGCGCGCCGCGAGCGCTGCCGCTGTGCGCAATTGCGCAAGCATCCGGTCTATGCCTGAGATTTCCATGGCCGCCACGATATCAGCGCGCGCGCTGCACCCGACGCATAAATAGGCACTGAAAACGACGCGTATTCCGGGCATCGCAGAACCCGTTCGTGTCGATAATTGGCGGCGATCCTGCACATAGTGCGCATACAACCGATCCGCACCCGCCTCGACCTGGAACCGACTGAATGTCAACTTCGCCCGAGACCGCGTTAACCCGGCGCCTGCCCGCGTGGACTCGCATCCCGCCCCAACAGCTTCTTACGTTGATGCTGGTAGTGGCGGTCGGCGCCGCACTGGTGATAGGCGGGTGGATGTGGAGCACGACTCCTGATTTTCGCGTCCTTTACTCGAACCTTTCCGACCGTGACGGCGGCGCGGTACTGGCGGCGCTGCAGCAGCTGAATGTGCCCTACAAATTCGCCGACGGCGGCGGCGCCCTCCTCGTCCCCGAAAACCTCGTCCACGATACGCGGCTCAAGCTCGCCGCGCAGGGACTCCCCAAGGGCGGGCTCTCCGGCTTTGAGCTGATGGAAGGCCAGCGATTCGGCGCAAGCCAGTTCCTCGAGCAGGTCAACTACCAGCGTGGACTGGAAGGCGAGCTCGCACGCTCGATCCAGACGCTGCAGGCCGTACAAAGCGCGCGCGTGCACCTCGCGCTCAGCAGGAGCTCGACGTTCGTGCGCGATCAGCCGTCCGCCAGCGCATCGGTGCTGATACACCTGTATCCCGGTCGCACGCTCGATTCGATGCAGGTCGCCGCAATCGTGCATCTCGTCACGAACAGCGTTCCGGGACTCACGACGAAGAACGTGAGCGTTGTGGATCAGAACGGGACGCTCCTGTCAGGTGAGGGCAGCACTCCCGGCGCCGGAGTCGACAAAACACAAATCAAGTATCGCTACGACATCGAACAGGGTTTCGTGCAGCGCATCGAGGCCATACTGGCCCCGGTGCTTGGCAACGGCAACGTGAAGGCGCAGGTATCGGCCGATGTCGACTTCTCGGAGGTCGAGCAGGCGGAAGAGGTCTACAAACCCAATCAGAAGCCGGAAACGGCGTCCGTGCGCGCCCAGCAGACGAGCGAAGCATCCGGCGGGTCGAGCGCCTCGGCATCAGGCGTACCGGGGGCAGTCAGCAATCAGCCACCCGGGACGGCAAGCGCGCCGATCACCGCGGAACGCCAGGCAGTCAACACGGGCGGTGGCGGCCCGGGAGGCTCTTCCACGCAGCGGCGGGATGCGAACGTAACATATGAGGTGGACAAGAGCATCCGCCATACCAAAGTCGCACAGGGTCGGCTGAAACGCCTTTCGGTCGCGGTCGTCTTGAACGACCGTGTGACCGCCGATTCAGCGGGAAAGACGGTGACCAAGCCTCTGACGGATGCCGAGAAGGAGCAGATCACCGAACTCGTGAAGGGCGTCGTGGGCTACGACAAGGAGCGCGGCGACGTCGTCTCCGTCATCAACAGCACATTCAAGGCTCACGAAACCGAGAAGGTCACCGAGGTGCCGTTCTGGAAACAGCCCTCGACGTCGATCTCGCCAAGGATTCCGGCAAATTCGTGCTGATCGGGGCGGTTCTGCTGTTCCTCCTGCTGCGCGTCTTCAAACCGATGGTCGCGAACCTCACGCGAGTCCCGGCGCTGCCCGTCGACGTGCTGCCGAGCGCGCCTTCCCCGGTCGGCCTGCCGCAGGAGGTCCGCTACGAGAATTCGCTGCAGACGGCACGCCAGATCGCGAAGCAGGATCCGAAGATCGTTGCGAACGTCGTCAAGGACTGGGTAGCCGGCAATGAGCAGTGATGGTGTTCAGAAAAGCGCGATCCTGCTCATGTCGCTCGGCGAGGACGAAGCCGCCGAGGTATTCAAACATCTCGGCCCACGGGAAGTCCAGAAGATCGGCACCGCCATGGCGGCCCTGAAGAGTGTCAGCCGTGACGAGATCAACAGCGTCGTCGGCGAGTTCTGCACGCAGGCGAACGAGAAGAGCACGTTGGGTCTCTCCTCCACGGACTACCTTCGTACGGTATTGAAGCGAGCACTTGGCGACGATCGCGCCGCAAACCTCATCGACCGCATTCTCCACGGCAACGACACGAGCGGCATCGAAGGTCTGAAGTGGATGGATTCCGCCGCGGTGGCCGAGCTCATCAAGAACGAGCATCCGCAGATCATCGCGACCATTCTCGTGCACCTCGATCGCGATCAGGCGTCCGAGATCCTCATGAACTTCACCGAGCGGCTGCGCAACGACGTGGTGCTCCGTGTCGCCACACTCGACGGTGTGCAGCCGTCGGCGCTGCGCGACCTGAACGACACGCTCGTCAAGCTGCTGGCCGGCGCCGACAATCTCAAGAAGAGCGCCATGGGGGGCCCCCGGACGGCCGCCGAAATCCTGAACTTCATACCGGCCCAGCACGAGACCGGCATCATCGAAGGCTTGAAGTCCTACAACCCGGATCTCGCGCAGAAGATCCTCGACCAGATGTTCACGTGGGAAAACCTGCTCGAGATCGAAGACCGCGGCATGCAACTCATTCTGCGCGAAGTGCAGTCCGACGCGCTCGTCGTCGCGCTCAAGGGTTCTTCGCAGGATCTCAAGGACAAGATCTTCAAGAACATGGCGCAACGCGCCGCGGAAACGCTGAAGGAAGACCTCGACGCGAAAGGCATGGTGCGCGTCTCCGAGGTCGAAGCGCAGCAGAAGGAGATCCTCAAAGTCGTCCGACGCCTCGCGGACGAGGGGCAGATCGTGCTGGGCGGCAAAGCTGAAGAGGCGTTCATCTGATGGCAACGAGCCCCGTCATTCCGAAAGCGAAACTCGCCGCGTGCGAGCGCTGGGATATGAGTTCGTTCGACGGCGTGGCGCGGGCGGCGAACGCGGCGGCGAAGAACGCCGACCAGCTCGAGGCACAGGCCCAGGCGCGCACTGCAGCGCAGGCGCAAGGCCGTCGCGAGGGCCTCGAGGCCGGCCGGCGCGAAGCCTTCAACGAGAACGCTGCACGGGTTACGCACCTCGATCAGCTCATATCGACGCTGACGGCCGACCTCGCCCGCATCGACGCGGAGCTCGCGCGCGATGTCGTGGAGCTCGGTCTCACCGTTGCGCGCAAGATCATCGGTGAAGCGATCCGCACGCGGCCGGAGGCTGTATTGCACGCGGTCGAAGATGCCCTGCAGCACCTCGGCCGCGTTCAGGGCGACATCACGGTGATCGTCCATCCAGAGGACGCCGCGGTGGTGCGCGAGCATCTCGAAGCCACCGCCGGCGCGCGCACGTGGTCGCTCAAGGAAGCCGTAACCATGGGCCGCGGCGGCTGCCGTATCGAAGCGGGCGGCAGCGAAATCGACGCGACGGTCGCACAGCGCTGGCACCGCATCACTGCGGCGCTCGGGAAACCCGCGCGACTGGCTCGACTGAACGCATCGTGGACCGACTGGCTGAGCTCAAGCGCACCCTCGTCGCGAACACGGTCGCGGCCGGTTGCGCCGAGCCGGTAATCGCGAGCGGCCGGCTGACGCGCGTCACGGGCCTCGTCATGGAAGCCGTCGGACTGCGAGTCGCGGTCGGCAGTTGCTGTTCGGTGTTGCTCCCCGACCACCGCGAAGTGGAAGCCGAAGTAGTGGGATTCGCGGACGATCGCCTGTTTCTGATGCCAATCTCGGATCTGCACGGCGTCGTGCCCGGCGCACGCGTCGTCCCGCGCGACATCGCGCCGGAGTCGATACCGACGAACGGTCGTCCTCACCCTCGCCGCCGCGTTGCGGATCAGGCGAAGCACGTGCCCGTCGGCCGCGCGCTGCTCGGACGCGTTCTCGACAGCACGGGCAGTCCGCTCGACGGCCTGGGTCCGCTCGCGGCGGATCGTCACGTGTCGCTGCACAATCGTCCGCTCAATCCGCTCAAACGCGCGCCGATCACCCAGGTTCTCGACGTTGGCGTCCGTGCGATCAACGCGCTCACGACGGTCGGCCGCGGGCAGCGCATGGGTCTTTTCGCAGGCAGCGGCGTCGGCAAGAGCATGCTGCTCGGCATGATGGCGCGCTACACCGCAGCCGACGTGATCGTCGTCGGCCTGATCGGCGAGCGCGGCCGCGAAGTGAAGGAATTCATCGAGCACATCCTCGGCGCGCAGGGACTCGCACGCTCGGTTGTCGTCGCTGCGCCGGCCGACCAGAGCCCGCTGCTGCGACTGCAGGGCGCCGCCTACGCGACCGCGATCGCAGAGTACTTCCGGGACGAGGGCCTGCACGTCCTGCTCATCATGGATTCGCTTACGCGCTATGGCATGGCGCAGCGCGAAATCGCACTTGCGATCGGCGAGCCGCCGGTCACCAAAGGCTATCCGCCTTCGGTGTTCGCGAAGCTGCCGCAACTGGTCGAGCGCGCGGGCAACGGCAGCGTCGGCGGCGGCTCGATCACGGCCTTCTACACGGTGCTCGTCGAGGGCGACGATCAGCAGGATCCGGTCGGCGATTCGGCACGGGCAATTCTCGACGGCCACATCGTGCTTTCGCGATCGCTCGCGGATCAGGGGCACTATCCTGCGATCGACATTGAAATGTCCGTGAGCCGCTCCTCACCACGTTGGTCGAACCGCAGCAGCTCGCGGCCGTACGGCGCTTCAAGTCCACCTACTCGCTCTACCATCGCAACCGCGATCTGATCACGGTCGGCGCGTATTCGGCCGGCAATGATCCCGCGATCGACCAGGCCATCGCGCTGCAGCCGGCGATGCAGCGCTTCCTGCAGCAGGATCTCGGCGAGCGCTCGCCCTACTTACAGTCGGCCGCGCAGTTGAAGGCCGTCATGATCGAAAACGCATCCTGAGATGAAATGAGTCACGCAAGATGAAAACGACATTCCGTCTGCAGGCCGTGCACGAGCTTGCGCGAGATCGCAACGACAGCGCGGCCACGCAGCTCGGGGCCTTGAATTCCGAAGCCGCCAAAGCGGAGGCCAAGCTCAACCTGCTCCTGCAGTACCGGGAAGAGTACCGCGCGCGCTATCGCGCCGCAGTGCAGCGCAACCTGCACGGCGCGGGCTGGCAGAACTTCCGCGATTTCCTGGAGAAGCTCGACGAGGCGATCGAGCAGCAGCGCGCGGCCGTGCTGCTGTCGCAGCAGGCCGTTCAGCAGGGCCGTGCACGAGTGGCAGTGCGACGCAACGCGACGTAAGAGCCTACGACACGCTCGCCGAACGCCACGAGCGCGCGGAGTCGGATCGATCGAAAAAAGTCGATCAGAGGCTCATGGACGAATTCGCATCACGCAAGCACAACAGGAAACGGTGATCGCATGGACGCAGGCGTCAGTACGGCAGCAGTTACGACCGCGAGCCCCGCGGCCCCGGACGGTCGAACGAGCCCAAAAGGGGGGCACGGACACGCGGCTCGCTTCGATCTCGCACTGCTGATGCAACTCGGCGCGCAGACCGAGCTTCCCGCGCAGATGGCCGCCTTGACTGGAGCCCGGCACGCAGGTGCCGGATGAAGCATTGCCGGATACCGGTAAACAGCGTGGCAAGAAGGCGGACCTGCTTGAAATGCTCGCCGCGTCCGATGCGAAAGGAACCGAGCCCGTCGCGGCCGACCCGAGCACCGCTGGCAATGGATGCTTCATCGCGCTCGCCGCGCAGCAGATCCAGTTACCCTCGCCGGTTGCCGTGGCACTGGCCGTCGCAGCACCGCAAGCGGTTCCATCGCAGCCGGTACCCGACGCGGCCACCATGCAAACCGCGGACAGCGTCGCGGCCACCGCGCCGCGCGAAGCGCGTCGCCACGCCGTGACCGCGACGGAGCTGAAATCGGACAAGGCCGCAGCCATCGCCACGACCGCCGGTGAAGAAGCCATAAAAGCGACGGACACACCGCGGCCCGGGCACACAGACCGCGACGAGGCTGCGCCCGCCCCGCACGCGCGGGAGCTGCCGCATAACGCGGTCGGGGAGAAATCCGCCCCGCGCGAGCACGCGGGACCGCATGACGACCGACCGAAAAACGACGATGCTCAGGTGCCCGCCCCTCCCACACACATCAAGGCAGGCGGGGAACATTTCGCCAGCCGCGGCGAGCAAGCCCTCCCCGTCGATGGGGTTCGCACCGAGCCTGCAGTCTCTGCGGCCGCTGCCGCATCGAGCCCCGGGCCGGCCGCGCCGCCCGCTCTCACGCCACCGAATGTGCCGCATTTCACAGCCGCGCAGGCGCCACCACCGGTGACCGCGCAGATACCGGCTCCGTTCGGGAACAATGAATGGGCCGATCAGTTCCGCGACAAAGTCGTATGGGTGGTAGACCGGCAGCAGCAGACGGCGGAGCTCCACATGAACCCGCCTCACCTCGGCCCCGTCGAAGTCATGCTTACGGTCGGCGATGACAAGACCAACATCGCCTTTGTTTCGCCCCACCCCGCCGTGCGCGAGGCGATCGAAGCCTCGTTCAGCGACCTGCGTGCCACGCTCGAACAGCGCGGCATCGCGTTGGGCCAGGCCAGCGTGAGCGCAGACTCGCGGGATGCGCGTGAACAGGCGCCAGCTCAGCAGGGCCAGCCGTTTCACCGCATGAGCGACGGCGGCGCTGAGGCCGACGAGCCGCGCGCGATTCGCGTTCTGAGGCAATACGGGTTGGTCGACACGTTCGCCTGACGGGCGTCAGCAAGTCGTGAGATAGCGCGTTTTATAGCGTCTTCTCTCGGCTTCGCTGCACAGGGGCTACATCGATAATGCTTTCCGAGAGCCCATCCCGGAGAGCCCATGGCAACCCAGCAGGAAACGTCCAAGAACACACCCAAACCCTCCCCGGAGGGTTCCAAGGACGCGAAACCGAAGCGCAAGAGTGGCAAGCTGCTGTGGATCATCGTGGCGGTCCTCATCCTCGCCGGGGCTGGCGGCGGCGTATACGCATTCCTCTTCCACACGCCGAACGAGCACAAGGCACCCGTGCAGGAGCCGGCCGTGTTCGTGCCCCTCGAAACGTTTACGGTCAACCTCCTCCCGACGGACGGGGTGCAGCAGTATCTGCAGGTGAACGTTACGCTGAAGATCTCCGGCCGTGCGAACGAGGAGGCAGTGAAGAGCCGCATGCCGGAAGTGCGCAACGGCATCCTCATGCTGCTCTCGGGCAAGCGCGCCAACGAGCTGTTGTCGTCGGCCGGCAAGGAGAAGCTCGCGCTCGACGTTGGTGACGCCGTGCGCAAGCTCGTCGAGCCTGCGAAGCCGGCGGAGAAAAGCGAAGTGCCAGCTGCGCCGGAAGCGAGCGCCGCCCCTGCGGCGGAAGGTAACTCCGGAGCGCAAGCGCCTCGTCAGTTCGAGGTGCTCTTCACGGGCTTCATCATCCAGTAATGCGATGAGCAAGGACTTCCTCTCGCAGGACGAAGTCGATGCGCTCCTCTCCGGCGTGACCGGGGAGGTCGAGGAGGCGCCCGAAGACCAGAGATCCGCGTGGCATACGGCCGTACAACCTCGCGACGCAGGAACGCATCGTTCGCGGGCGGATGCCGACGCTCGAGATCATCAACGAGCGTTTCGCGCGACTGCTGCGCATCGGACTCTTCAACTTCGTGCGCCGCACCGCGGAAATCTCGGTCGGACCGGTGCGCGTCGCAGAAGTACAGCGAGTTCGTGCGCAACCTCGTCGTGCCGACCAACCTGAACCTGGTGCAGGCGAAACCGCTGCGCGGCACCGCGCTCTTCATCTTCGATCCGGACCTCGTGTATCTCGTGATCGACAACCTGTTCGGCGGCAGCGGCGAGTTCCACACGCGCGTCGAAGGCCGCGATTTCACGGTCAGACCGAGCAGCGCATCATCCAGCGCCTGCTCAGTGTCGTGTTCGAGGATCTCGAGAAGTCGTGGGCGCCGGTGCTCTCCGCTGAAGTTCGAGTACATGCGCTCGGAAATGAACACGCAGTTCGCGAACATCGCGACGCCCAACGAAGTGGTCGTGGTGACGACGTTCAACATCGAGCTCGGCACCGCGGGCGGCGAGTTCCACATCTGCATGCCGTACTCGATGATCGAGCCGATTCGCGACGCGCTCTACAGCAGCATCCAGGGCGAGCAGATGGAAATCGACAAGCGGTGGGTGAAGCTGCTGTCGCGCCAGGTGCAGTCGGCGGACGTCGAACTGGTCGTGAATCTCGGCACGGTCGAGCTCACGTCTCAAGGAAGTGCTGAACATGCAGGTGGGCGACGTGATCTCGCTCGAGCATTCCGCAGCCGCTGGTCGCGGAAGTCGACAGCGTCCCGGTGCTGGAACTGCAGCTGCGGCGTATTCAACGGACACTACGCGCTCCAGGTGCGAAAACCTCGTGAGCTGCGACGAACGAGACAACTGATGGAGAACGGCATGATGCGACGACAGCGACGAGCCCTGCACGACGAGGGCGCACGACAACGACTGGGCGCGCGGCGATGGCCGAACAGGCCGAGGCGCGAGGCGAGCACGCCGGCACGGCGCGCCGCGCCGCCGGTGTTCGAGCAGTTCTCCGCCGCAGCCGCAAATCGGCGGGCACGCACGACATCGACCTCATCCTCGACATCCCGGTTCAGCTCACGGTCGAGCTCGGGCGCACCAAGATCGCGATCAAGAACCTGCTGCAGCTCGCGCAGGGCTCGGTGGTCGAGCTCGACGGCCTGGCCGGCGAGCCGATGGACGTGCTCGTCAACGGCTGCCTCATCGCCCAGGGCGAAGTGGTCGTCGTCAACGACAAGTTCGGCATCCGCCTGACCGACATCATCACGCCGTCCGAACGCATCCGGAAACTCAAGCGATGAAGAGCCAGGCAGCAGCATCATGCCGAAACGCGTCATGCAGGTGTTCGTCCTCGTGCGCGGCCGCGCTCTTCGCGTTACGCCCATGGCGCTCCGACGGGCGCCACGGCCGACGTTCTCTCGCCGGGCACGATGCTGCAGTTCGCATTCGGCCTCGGCACCGTGCTCGCCCTGATCGTCGCGGCCGGCTGGTTGATGAAGAAGTCCGCGTTCGGCAAGTCCGCCCCTGGCATCATCAAGGTCGTGGCAGGCGCGGCGGTCGGTCAGCGCGAGCGCGTGGTCGTCGTGGAAGTCGGACGACGTGCGCATGGTCCTCGGCGTTGCGCCCGGACGCGTGACCGCGCTGCACACGATCCTCCTGCGTCGCCCGGCAGTGAGCGACAGCCGGCGCAGCGCCGTGCTCACCGCAGCTCTGGAGGACAGAAAGCCGATGCCGCGCAGAACGCGCAGCGCCGCCAGCTCAGGCGTGGATCGAGGCTCAGAAGACAGCCGCTGCCGATGATGCGGCACCACCGTGAAGCCTGAAGTGCGCACGCCGGCTCCGAGGCGAAGCGCCGGGGAGGACGCGGGCGCCGCCGCGAAGCTGAAAGCATGGCTCAAGGAAAACAAGGAGGCGGCGATGCGCGTTAATCGTGGCTCATCGCCGCTGCGCGGGCCGCATGCGCGATCGCGATTCCGGCGTGGGCTCAGACCGCCGGCATGCCCGCGGTAACCAGCTCGCCCGTCGCCGGCGGCGGGCAGACGTACACGCTTGAGTCTGCAGACGCTGCTGCTGCTGACCTCGCTCACGTTCCTGCCCGCGGTGCTGCTGATGATGACGGGCTTCACGCGCATCGTGATCGTGCTCTCGCTCATGCGTCAGGCGCTCGGAACGCCGGCTTCGCCGCCGAACCAGGTGCTGATCGGGCTCGTCGCTCTTCCTCACGTTCTTCGTGATGTCGCCGGTGCTCGACAGGATCTATAGCGACGCATACAAGCCGTTCTCCGAAAACCGCATCACGATGGAACAGGCACTGGATCGCGGTGCCGTTCCGTTGCGCACGTTCATGCTGCGGCAGACGCGCGAGGCCGATCTCTCGCTGTTCGTGAAGCTTTCGAACGAGCGCGATGCCAGCCCGCGCCGAGGACGTGCCGATGAAGGTGCTCATTCCGGCGTACGTGACGAGCGAGCTCAAGACCGCGTTCCAGATCGGGTTCGTCGTCTTCATCCCGTTTCTCATCATCGACATGCTGGTCGCCAGCGTGCTGATGTCGATGGGGATGATGATGGTCTCGCCGGTTCTGATTGCGCTGCCGTTCAAGATCATGCTCTTCGTGCTGGTGGACGGGTGGAACCTGCTCATCGGCTCGCTCGCACAAAGCTTCGGCTGACCGCACACGGAAGGATTCCAACCATGAATTCGACCGCCGTTATCGCGCTCCTCAGCCAGGCGCTCGAGATGACGCTGCTCGTTTCGGCGCCGCTCCTGCTGACCGCGCTTGCGATCGGTCTCGTGGTCAGCATTTTCCAGGCGGCCACGCAAATCAACGAGATGACGCTCTCGTTCATTCCCAAGCTGATCGGCGTCTTCGTGGCCGTGGTGGTTGCAGGACCGTGGATACTCCAGCTCATGGTGGACTTCACCCAGCGGCTGTTCGCGACCATTCCGACGCTCGCGAGCTAGGCAACCATGCTGTCGGTTACGTCGGCTCAGCTCAACGGCTGGCTGATCGCATTCATCTGGCCTTTCACGCGGGTGCTCGGGCTGCTCGCCACCGCACCGGTCACCAGCGGTGCGCAGTTCCCGGCGCGCGGCAAGATCGCGCTGGCGCTTCCTGATCAGCGTCGTGATCGCGCCCACGTTGCCGGCAATGCCGGCCATCGACCCCGGCTCATGGGCGGGCCTCTGCCTCGCTTGCACGCGAGCTTGCGATCGGCCTCGTGCTCGGCTTCATGATGCGGCTCGTGTTCGTAGCGGTCGAGATGGCGGCGGAGCTGATCGGGCTGCAGATGGGACTCGGGTTCGCGCAGTTCTATGATGTTCAGATGGGAGCGCCGCACGCCGGTTCTCGGTCGTTTCTTCGGCCTCGCGGCGACGCTCACGTTTCTCGCGATCAACGGACACCTGCTGCTGCTATCGATACTCGCGGAAACGTTTCACACGCTGCCGATCGGCGATACCGTGGACGCGGGTTTCTGGCAGAGCGCGGCCTCGTCCGGGGGACAGTTCATCTACGCGGCTCTGTCGCTCTCGCTGCCGGTGATCGCGGCATTGCTCGTGACCAACCTCGCCCTCGGCGTGCTCAGCCGCGCGGCGCCTCAACTCAACATCTTCGCGGTCGGGTTCCCGATCACGCTCATGATCGGTTTCGCGGCGACACTGATGTCCGTTCCCTACTTCCTGCCGCTTTTCGAGCAGCTCGTGCAGCGTTCGGCCGACATGCTGATCGGATTGCGTTAGCTTCGAACCGCCACGCCTCACCCGCCAACGACGCGCTGGCGTCCAAACGCTTTCCACCCGACACGTTTGCCGCCGAGGAACGGAAAGGCGCATCATAGGCACGCCATTCTTTTGGATCGGGAGGGGGACATGGCGTCACGTCGCTGTCACACGGTGCTTGCGGCCGCAGTTGCCGCTGCGCTGGCCGTAGCGCCGGTTTATGCGCAGAAGGCAGGCAAGGACTCCATCGCAGGCGTAGTGAACGGACCCAGCGGCGTTGAAGCCGGTGTCTGGGTGATCGCCGAGACTACGAATCTGCCGACGAAGTTCGCGAAGATCGTGGTCACCGATGACAAGGGTCGCTACGTCATTCCGCAGCTGCCGAAAGCGAATTATCTCGTGTGGTCGCGCGGCTACGGCTTGAGGGATTCGGAGAAAACGCAGGCCGCGCCAGGCAAAACGGTGAACATCAAGAGCGCTGCTGCAACGCCCCAGGAAGACGCGGAGCACTATCCCGGCATGTATTGGTACTCGCTCATCAATATTCCTGGCGCGGATCAGTTCCCCGGGACCGGTGAGAAGGGCAACGGCATCTCGGACAACATAAAAACACAGGAAGCGTGGGTCGACACGGTAAAGAACTCGTGCCAGTCGTGCCATGCGCTCGGGTCGATGGGTGTGCGCAAGGTTCCCGCGTTCTTCAAGGAAGGTTCGGAATCCTCCGTGGGTGCCTGGGGTAAACGTACCCAGGCTGGCCAGGCGATGACCAACATGATGACGACACTGGGCTTCATGGGGGTGGACGCCGCGCTGCGGCAGTTCGCGGACTGGACCGACCGCATCGAGAAGGGCGAGCTTCCATTCGCGAAGCCGCACCGGCCCGAAGGCGTCGAGCGCAACTTCGTCGTGACGATGTGGGATTTCTCGACACCGAGGTACTACCTGCACGACGGCATCTCCACTTACCAGCACGACCCCCGCGTGAATGCGAACGGCCCGATCTACGGCGCGCCGGAGGAGAGCACCGACCTCATTCCCGTAGTCGATCCGGTTAAGCACCGCAATTACACGATCAAGCATCCGGTGCAGCCGGGCACGCCTTCTTCGACGAAGCTGCCGATGACGCCTTCGGCCTACTGGGGGCCGGATCCGCTCTGGGACGGCTCCTCGAGCCTGCACAACGCGATGATGGACGCGCAGGGACGGGTTTATTTCAGCGCACGTTTTCGCGGTCCGGACAACCCGGCCTTCTGCAAGAAGGGTTCGGATCATCCGTCGGCCAAAGTGATGCCGCTCGAGCAGAACGGCCGCCAGCTGTCGATCTGGGATCCGAAGCAGAAGAAATGGTCTCACGTCGACACGTGCTTCTTCACGCACCATCTGTACTTCGCCAAGGACAAGGACCGCACCCTCTGGCTCTCGCAGGGCGGCCCGGGATCGAGCAACGGCGTGATCGGCTGGGTCAAGACGAAGACGTTCTTCGAGACCGGCGACGCAGCGAAATCGCAGGGCTGGACACCCGTCGTCGTCGACACGAACGGCAACGGCAAACGCGACGCCTACGTCGAGCCGAACCAGCCCGTCGATCCAGCAAAGGACAAACGCATACTCGGCGCCTTCTACGGCATCATGCCGAGCACGGTGGATGACTCCGTGTGGGGACAGACGATGGGCATCGGCTTCGCGCGCATCGACCAGCCCGGCTACGTCGTGCGCGTCATTCCCGGCCCGAATCCGGCGGAGACGTCGATCGCCGAGCTCTTCGTCCCGCCCGATGGCGCGTGGAGTCCGCGCGGCATCGACATGACGACAGACGGCGTGATCTGGACGCCGCTCGCGAGCGGGCATTTCGCGAGCTTCGACCGTCGCAAGTGCACGCGCCCCCAGAACGGTCCGGACGCGCTTACAGGCAAGCTCTGTCCCGAGGGCTGGACCCTCCTCCGCATGCCCGGGCCGCAATTCCGTGGACTTCCGGAGTCAGGCAGCGCGAACCATTCGTACTACGTCTGGGTCGACCGCTACAACACGCTCGGCCTCGGCCGCAACGTGCCGATCTTCACGACGAACGGCGCCGAGGCGCTGACGGCTGTAGTCAATGGCAAGGTTGTCGAGATACGCGTGCCCTACCCGACCGGATTTTTCACGAAACTCCTGGACGCGAGGGTAGACGATCCGAAAGCCGGCTGGAAAGGCAAAGGCGTCTGGACGATGTCGGGTACGCGGACCGTGTTCCACAACGAAGGCGGTACGGCGAACAGTCCGAAGGTCTATCACGTGCAATTGCGTCCGAACCCGCTGGCGAACTGACGGCCTGCGGCCGGCGCATGCTGGCCTCATGCTCTGTCGCAGCACATGCCCGAGTCCGTCGGCCAGCCGGTCGTGGTCGACAGTCGTGGCGGGGCGAGCGGGACCATCGCAGCGGCGCTGGTCGCGAAGGCGCCGGCTGACGGCGCAAGCGCCCCGACGTGCAGCCACGGTTGACCGAGATGGGCGGCGGAATTCGTGGGCAGCTCGCCTCAGGCCTTGAGCCAGCAGCTCGCGAACGACGTACGAGCCTGAGCGAAATAGTAAAAGAAGCGGAGGTGCGCGTCGAGTGACGCGGCGCGCGATCAGCGCAATTCGACGACGGCGTGCGCCACGCGCTGCGCGATCGGCACGCGCGATTCGATGCCTTCGGAAAGTTCGACGATCAAATACTCGCGCGAGCCTTTTTCACGGCGCAGCTTGTCGGCCGTGCGGCGCAGAACCGGCATCACTTCGCCTTCTCCGCCCGTGATGAACCGCTTCATGGTCATTTCCACGCGGAAACGGCGCTCGCCGAGGTCCTCGACTTCGACCCGCCAGTTCGGCGCAAGCGGGTCGACAAACAAGTAAATCAGGGCTCCGGCCACGATCGTTTCAGCGGGGATATGAAGCGACGGGCTCACGTCCAACTGCTTTGCAGGTATGAGCGTGCTCGGACCGTTATCTTCGATCGTGCTGCAGCCCGCCGCAAAAAGCACCGCGGCCGCGGCTGGGATTATTCCGAAGAGGCGCTTCATAGCAGATCGAACAGGTTCAGCCGGCTCACGAGCATGAACGACTTCTGCGCGGCCTCGAGATTGAACTGCCGCTTCGTGAGATCGGTCAGTGCCGAGGCATAGTCCAGGTCCTGCAGACGCGAGAGCTCGTCGTCGTACTGTGTCGCGAGACCCTGCGTCGTCGTGGTGACCGCATCGATTTCCTGCAGCCGCGCGCCGACTGACGAACGGGTGGTCAGCACCTGGTCGAGCGCGCGATCCATGCTGTTCAGTGCGTCGTTGAGCCCGTTCTGATATGACGTATGTGAAGCCGGCGTGGAAGACACACCGGCCTCCAGCGTCTTGATGAGGCCGTTCAGGCTCGCGAACACGTCGCGTGTGCCTCGCACCTGGATCGTGTCGCCGTCTTTAGGCGCACCCGTCACGCCCAATTGCACGCCTTCGTCGAACGCCGGTTCCGCGCCCTGACTCTTGAACGCGATAGCGGTACCGGCGGTATAGACGCGCGCATACGGACCCCCGCTTGCTGCGGGCGCGTTCGTGAGCATCGACTTTCCACTCGCGTTGTCGACGATGTCATAAGTAGTCGTTCCCACGGCATCGACAGCAAAGCGAATGCTGTAATCCCTGCTGCTCGCGGCCCACGCCTGCGAGTTCGTCACGGTACCCAGATCCGCCACGGCTGTTCCGGCGTTGCTCGCACCCGTTGCGGCGACGAATGCGCCGTTTCCTTCCGGTATGCGCTGGAAAATCTCTGCGCCCGTGTCCGCAACGGCAATCCGCCGCTGCGCTCCGACCTGGAGGAGCCGCGCGCCTTCGTCACCCTGGTAGGTGACCACGCCTGGCGCACTTTCCACGAAGGGCTGTGTCCCGGCTTGCATGCCGGAAAAAAGATATTGGCCGCTTCCGTCGGTCCGGTTGGCGATGCCCAGCAACTCGGCGTAGAGACCCTTGAGACTCACGGCAATGCTGGTGCGATCGGAGTTCTGAAGACTGCCGTTGCCCGCATTGACAGCCAATGCCTTCACGTCCTGCAATACACGCGTCGCTTGCGCCAGCGCGTCCTCTTCGAGGCCGAGCGCATTCTGGGCGCTCTGGGCATTCGCTGCGTACTGAGCGTTGACGCCCTTCGCCTGGCTCACTGTCGTCGCGGCGGCCGCGCTGATGGGATCGTCCGAAGGCTTGAGCACCCGCCGGCCGGCCGACACTTTCTGCTGCAGCTCTGCGAGCTCGCCCTGGTGCCGCTGGATGGCCGACGTGCCCAGCTCGTAAAGCATGCTCGTGGAGATGCGCATCTCTAGTTCCCCAATCCGAGTAGGGTGTCGAACAGTGTCGTCGCGACCTGGATCGTTTTCGCGGCGGCCTGATACGCCTGCTGATAGCGCAACAGGTTCGCCGCTTCCTCGTCCAGGTTCACGCCGGACACCGACTGCTGTGCTTCTTCAGCGCGCTGCGCGATCGCCGATTGCGCCTGAGCGGCGACATCCATCTGTCGCGCCGTGTTGCCGATCGTACCCGTCAGTTGTCCGTACGCGCCCTGGAAAGACGTCGTTCCTCCGGCCAGCGTCTTGGCGGTCTGCAGTCCGGCAAGCGCGAGTGCGTTTCGGTTGTCGGCGATACCGTTCGTGTTGGGTCCGACGGTAAACGTGTCGCCGGCTGCCGGCGCGCCCGAGATCTGCACGGTCCAGCCGTTGTACGTGATATCGGCTCCCGACGTATACGCGACGCCGGTCGGATTCCCGCCCGCGCCGATCACGTCGAAGGTGGTCGGGCTCGTGAACACGATCGAAACCGGTTGCCGCACGTTCGGGTCGAGCGGCGCATTGACGACACCGGCACTGACCGTCGCATTACCGGTATTTGCAGCCGCCGAGCCGGTGCGCATCGGCGCAGCGGCTGCGATGAGACTCGTGTCGTGAATCGCGAGGCTCATGTTGCGAACGACGTTACGGGACGGTTCGATCAGGAAACTGTCACCATCGGTCGGTACGCCACCACCGAGCTTGATCGAAATGCCGTCGATCGTCTGCGGGAGAGCGCCAGGAGGAGTGAACGTGTGGTTGTCACTCAGTCGAGTGACGCTGTAGTTTCCCGCTGAATACGTCACGCGGTAGTCGCTCGGCACCAGCGCGGAGCCGTCGACAATCGAAGCCGTGAGACTGGCACTGCCGGCGTTATCCGACCGCGACGTCACGGCCGTCACCGGACTGGAGAAGAAATCCAAGCCGGGGTTACCGCGCAGGTCCTGTCCCAGTTTTTGCTGTGCGTTGAAGGTCGTCTCGAGCCCGGCCGCAATCGTGCCCAGCTGGTTGCGCGCATCGGTGAGGGTATCCGCACGGAACGAAAGCAGCGCACCCAGGCTGCCGCCGGTCAACGCCGACGGCGAAAGGACGATCGAGCCGTTGCCGACGCCATAGGACACGTCGAGCTGCTCGGGTACGTCCGGCGACGGGATGGCGCTTACCTTGAAGTATTCCTGGCCGACGACGAGGGCCTGCCCGGACCCCATCGAGACGTTCACGGTTCCATTCGGCTGGTTGATCACACTCGCGCCCACGAGCTGGTTCAGCTCACCTACGACACGGTCGCGCTCATCGATGAGATCGTTCGGCGGCTGATCGCCGGACGCGGCAGCGATACGCCCGTTGAACTCGGCGATCTGCTGCGCGTATGCATTGACGCTCGAGACGGAGCTCTGGATCTGTACGTTGATGCTCTGATTGATCTCGTTCAGCCGGCCGTCGAGTGCCTGAAAGCGCGCGATGAGCGAAGAGGCGCCCGCGAGCATCGTCTGGCGCGATGGCACCGAGGCAGGGTTCGACGCGACGTCGTTCACCGCACTGAAGAATTGTTCCAGCGCCGGCGCGAGACCCGCGTCCGGGTCGCTCAAGAGGCTGTCGATCTGGCCGACCTGCCCCTGATAGGTGGTGTAGTAGCTTGCCTGCGCCTGTGCCCGGATCGCCTGCGCGTCGATGAGATCGCTGTAGACGCGACGTACCGTGTCCACCTCGACGCCGCGGCCGATGAACCCGGAGCCGTTGAACTGTGGAGGCGCATTGGACTGAACGACTTCCTGGCGGTGAAAGCCGGGCGTATTCGCGTTCGCGATATTGTGCCCGGCGGTTGCCAGTCCCGCCTGGGCCGCTCTCAGTGCAGAGGTCGCGATTCCAAAGATTGCATCAGCCATGATGTGCTCACGTTGTTCCCGTTAACGGCAGATTCAGCGCCGACTTTGGGATCATCACGCCGATAGGCCTCCGCGCAGCACACTTCCGGTAATAATTCGCGTGAGCTTGGCCGCATAACCGGGATCGGTGGCATAGCCGGCCTTCTGCAGCTCGTTCGCGAATTGGGCAGCATCGCCACCCGATTCCAGGACGCGCGAGTAGCGGCCATTCGACTTCAGCAGGTTTGCGTAATCCCGGAAGGCCGCCTCATAGGACGGATAGGATCTGAACTGCGCCGAGGTTTTCTGGGCGGTGGCGCCCGCGTATTCGGTCGTCGTCGCGGCGGCGCTGTCTCCGCGCCACGACTGGCCGGCCTTGATATTGAACAGGTTGTGGGTGGGCGCGCCATCCGGGCTGCGCGTTTCCCGTGTACCCCACCCTGACTCGAGCGCCGCCTGGCCCAGTATGAAGTGGGCAGGAAGACCCGTCTCGCGCGAAGCATCGACGGCGTGGTTCCAGAACCGGTCAACGAAGGCGCGGGCGCGTTCTCCGATCGAGGTGCCGGCCCCGGTATTCGCCGGCGCCGCGGCGGGTGCGTTTTGAGTGTCCGGCCCTGTCAGGCCGGACGGGGCCTTCGCCCCGTCGGCGGCAGCACTCGCAGCCGTGCGGGAGAGCTGACGGACCATCACGTCCGCCAGTCCAAGTCCGCGATTGGCCATCGCCTGCGCGAGCTGCTGGTCGAGCATGCCGGTGTACATGCGCGTCTGTTCGCTGTCGAGCGGGCCGTCCTGCGGCGCCGCATCGCGCATGCTCTTCAGCAGCATGTTCACGAACACCACTTCGAACTGCTTCGCGGCGGCGCGCAGCGATTTTTCGGGCGCGGCAGCGGCGCCCGTACGCAACGGGTCGAGCGACCGTGGATCGACGGCGAGTGAATTCGAGCTGGGAGCGATATTGTCCACTGTGCCGTTACGCGTCAGATGATTTCCAGGTCGGCACGCAAAGCGCCGGCCGCTTTCATCGCCTGCAGAATCGCGAGCAGATCCTGCGGCGTCGCGCCGATCGCATTCAGCGCTTTCACGACGTCGCTCACGTTCGCGCCGCGCACCATCGTCAGGCCGGCCTTCTCCTGCCGGATTTCCACCCGCGCGTGCTCCGCGACCACGGTATCGCCACGCCGTGCAAAGGGGGCCGGCTGACTGATCACGGGATCGATCGCAATCACGACCGAGAGGTTGCCGTGGGCGACGGCGCAGGTCTCGACCGTGACGGTCTGATTCATGACGACCGAACCGGTGCGCGCATTCACGATGACCTTGGCCGCGCTGGCCCCGGGCGTGACGTCCAGACTTTCCACGCGCGCGAGAAAGGCCACGCGCTGCGCCGCATCGGGCGGCGCGGCAACATGAACCGTCCGGCCGTCGGCGGCAACTGCCACGCCCTCGCCGAATGCCGTGTTGATCGCCGTGACGATGTGTTCCGTGGTGGTGAAGTCGGTGGAATTAACCGCGAGCGTGAAATAGCCGTCCTGGCCCAGTACCGTGGGAACCATGCGTTCGACGGTCGCACCGCCGCTGATCCGTCCCACGCTCAAGTGATTCACCGTAACGCTCGTGCCGCCGGCGCTCGACGCGCCGATGCCGCCGACCAGTACGTTGCCTTGCGCAAGCGCATAGACCTGCCCGTCGGCGCCTTTCAGCGGCGTCAGAAGGAGCGTGCCGCCGCGCAGCGATTTCGCGTTGCCGAGCGACGAGACGGTGACATCCATCGCCTGGCCCGGACGAGCGAAAGCGGCAAGATTTGCGGTCACCATCACCGCCGCCACGTTCTTCAGTTGCAGACCCGTGGCACTGCCCGACGGCAACGTTATGCCGAGCTGCGAGAGCATGTTCCCAAGACTCTGCACTGTAAAAGGCGTTTGCGTAGTCTGGTCGCCCGTGCCGTCGAGACCGACGACGAGGCCGTAGCCCAGGAGCGCGTTCGAACGCACGCCCTGCACTGCGACGAGGTCCTTGATGCGCTCGGCAAACGCGTGCGGCAGCGCGAGCAGCAGAGCGGCTGCGAGGACCGCCAGCACCGAGCAGGTTTTACGAAACATGTGAGCTCCGAGGTCAGAACGGAAGCACGTTCAGGAAGAAGCGCGTGAGCCAGCCGGTCTTCTGGTTTTCGTCCACGGCACCGTTGGATCGATACTCGATGCGCGCATCCGCGACCTGCGTCGAGAGCACGCTGTTGGCGGCGGTGAGCTGGAGCGGATTGATGATGCCCGAGACTCGGATAAATTCCGAGCCCTGATTGATACCGACCTGCTTCTCACCGCTCACGAGCAGGTACCCATTGGCAAGCACTTCGATTACGGTGACCGTGACCGTGCCGGTAAAGTCGTTGTTGCTCGCACTCTCGCCCTTGCCGTCGAACGCGAAATTCGAGGTCGCATTCAGCGTGGAATTCAGGAACGACTTGCCAGGGAGTCCGGCAAGCGCGCTCACACCGAATGCGTTGTTGCTCGCCCGGCCGGTGTTGGTATTGGATTTCTTGCTCGCGTCCGTCTTTTCCGCGATGACGATCGTTACGATGTCACCGACGTTGCGGGCGCGCCGGTCCTCGAACAGCAGACCACTCCCATAGCCCGTCTGGTAGATCGCGCCATCGGCCGGCGCAGCTTGCGGCCGCTGTACCGGGCGCACGCTGATCGGCTGGTGCAACGCCGTCGGCGGTGTGGTGGAGACGCAGCCGGCCACCGACAGGACACAGCACACCACCGCGGACAGATTCGTTTTCACGTCGACGCCTTTTGCTCGCTTGCGAGACTGTCACAGTTGCGTGAGTTTCTGGAGCATCTGGTCCGATGTCTGGATCGCCTTCGAGTTGATCTCGTACGCGCGCTGCGTCTGGATCATGCCCACCAGCTCCTCGACCACGTTCACGTTCGACGTTTCCACGTAGCCTTGATTGAGCAGGCCCATGCCGTTCGTGCCAGGCGCATTGACGCTTGGCGTTCCCGATGAGGCCGTTTCCATGAACAGGTTTTCGCCCATGCTCTGCAGGCCCGCCGGATTCACGAATCCCACCAGTTGCATCGTGCCGACCTGTGTGGGACTGGACTGTCCCGCGCGTTGCACCGAGACGATGCCGTCGCGGCTGATCGTTATCGACAGCGTATTGGCCGGAATGGTGATGGCCGGCTGAACGGGGAAGCCGCTGGAGGTCACGAGCTGGCCCTGTGCGTCGACCTGAAAAGAACCGCTGCGCGTGTAAGCCGTGCTGCCGTCCGGCAGCAGAACCTGGAAGAACCCGTTGCCCTGGACCGCCACGTCGAGCGGGTTGCTGGTCTGCTGCAGATTGCCCTGGGCGTAGATGCGTTCGGTCGCGACCGGCCTCGCACCGGTACCGAGCTGCAGCCCGGAAGAAAACTGCGTCTGCTGCGAGGACTGCGCGCCGGGCTGACGCAGCGTCTGATACAGCAGATCCTCGAATACCGCACGGCTGCGCTTGAACCCATTGGTGCTGACGTTCGCGAGATTGTTCGCGATCACGTCCATCTGGGTCTGCTGGGTATCCAGGCCCGTTTTCGATATCCACAATGATCGGATCATTTACCTGCTCTCCGTTGTTCTAGCGGTTGATCGAGAGAAGCTGCGTCGCCTGACGGTCGTTCGAATCCGCGTTCTGCAGCAGCTTGATCTGCATGTCGAACTGACGCGAGAGCGCGATCATGCTCACCATCGCATCGACGACGTTCACATTGCTGCCTTCGACTGCGCCGCCCTGCACTTTCACATTCGCATCGGCTTCCGCAGCAGCGCCGCTACGCAGCCGGAACAACCCATCGTCGCCTCGGACCATTTCACCGGCAGGCGGATTGACGAGCTTCACGCGTGCGACCGGCGTCATCTGTGTCGCGCGACCGCCGCTCGGCACTGTCGAGATGCTGCCGTCCCGTCCGACCGTCACCTGCGTGTCTGACGGGATCGCGATCGGACCGCCGTCACCCATCACATTCAATCCGGAACGGGTCTGCAGCACGCCGTTGACGCTCACCTGGAAGCTGCCGTTACGCGTGTACGCCTCCGAGCCATCAGGCGCCTGAACCGCAATCCAGCCGGCCCCTTCGATGGCTACGTCGAGCTCGCGTCCGGTGTGCTGGATCGGTCCCGGTGTAAAGTCGACGCCGGGTGTCGAGTCGACGACGAAGCTGCGTGTCGGCAGCCCGTCACCCCGGACATCGGCGGCGCGAAAGGCCGCCGCCTGCGCGCGGTACCCTGTCGTGGACGCGTTCGCGAGATTGTGCGCGACGGTGGCCTGCTGGCTGAGCGTCTGCTTCGCGCCACTCATCGCTACGTAGATCACACGGTCCATGTCGGTCTCCGGTTACCCGGTCACTCGTTATCTGAGGTTCACCAGCGTCTGCAGCACCGCGTCCTGCGTCTTGATCGTCTGCGCATTGGCCTGATATACCCGCTGCGCCATGATCATGTTGACGAGCTCCTGACTCAGGTCCACGTTCGAGTCTTCGATCGCGGCAGACTGGATCGAGCCGAGACTGCCGGTCAGCGGCGTTCCGACGACGGCCGGGCCGGATGACGACGTCTCTTCCCAGAGATTGTTCCCGGTCGACTTCAGGCCCTGCGGATTCGCGAAGTTGGCGAGCACGATCTGGCCCAGCGTATTCGCCTGGCCGTTCGAATAGCGACCCTGGATGATCCCCTTCTCGGACACGTTGAAGCCCGTGAGGCGCCCGGACGTGTAACCGTCCTGGCTCAGCGCCGTGACGCCGAACTCGGAGCCGTATTGCGTCGTGCCCGTGTAGTCCAGTTCCATCTTGAGCGGCGTGACAGCGCCGTTCGGGAGCGTTACCTCTATGCCTGCAAGCGGCATCGGTGTGGTCAGTACACCGCTGTTATTGAAGTTGATCGTTGCCGGTGCGCCCGCTGCAAGAGGACCGGCTGCTCCGTCGAGGTCGACGTCGGTGACAGGTCCGCCATCCACGGTCGTATGGACCTGCCATTGACCGGTGGTGTTCGTTTTCGAGAAATACATCGTCAGCGTGTGCGCGTTGCCGAGCGAGTCGTAAATGGCGCCGGCGGTCGAACTCGTGTAGGACGTCGCAATCGTCGGATCGAACGGTGTCACGAGCGGATCGATAACCGGTGCGCGTGAATCGAGGTTGAGCGTGGCTTGCATGCCCCCGGTGGCGTGTGGTGCGATGTCGCTCGTGGACAGCTGCAGCGGCATCGGCGCCGAAGCCACGATGTTCCCCGTGGCGTCGACGGGATAGCCGGTCAGCCGCAGATTGTCTCCGTTGACGATGTAACCCTGCTCGTCGAGGTGAAGCTGACCGTTACGCGAGTAGGCGACGGCGCCGTTGTTGTCCAGGCGCAGGAAACCGCGGCCGTTGATCGCGAGATCGAGCGGGTTGGAGGTCACGGTGATGTTGCCCTGCGTGAACTCCTGCAGCACCGACGACACCTTGGTGCCGATCCCGATGTTGCTCGCGCCCGCACCCGCGAGCGAGCTCGCGAACACGTCGGCGAATACGGCACGCGAGCTCTTGAAACCGACGGTGTTCGAGTTCGCGACGTTGTTTCCGATCACATCGAGGTTCTTCGCCGATGCGTTGAGGCCGCTCAGGCCGGACTGAAAACCCATGATTCACTCCTTAGAAAATTCGTTTTACGTCGTTGAGGCCGACGCTGCCGCCGTTGTCGAGGCTCAACTTCATGCCATCGGCCACCGTTACGCCGCTCACCTTCCCCACTGCGAGAGGCTCGGTGGCAACGGACGTGTTCCCCTTCGCCGCACTCACCTGGAATACATAGTTTCCCGCGGGCGCCTTCGCTCCGGCATCTGTCTGGCCGTTCCATGCGAAAGTCGTCGTGCCGACGGCCTTCGGGCCGAGATCGAGCCGTCGCACGACCGTGCCATTGGCGTCAGCGATCATCACCGTGACGCGATCAGCGGGCTGCTTGACGTCCACTGCGCCGGTCGCGCCCGTCCCCGAAAGGGTGAGTGTCGAACCTGCTGCGTAAACCTGACGGCCGATGAGGCTGGCGGACTGCGCCGATTGCGCCGCGAGCATCGATGTCGAAAGGCCCGAGAGCGTCGTATTCATCTTGTCGATCCCGCTCACCGTGCTGATCTGCGCGAGCTGTGTCGTAACCTGCGCGTTGTCGAGCGGATTGAGTGGATCCTGGTTCTTCATCTGCGCCACCAGGAGCTTCAGGAAACGGTCCTGCAGCTCGCTCGCGCTCGTGGTATCCGTCGAAGTCGAGGCAGAGCTCGACTGCGTGGAGCTCGCGGCCGTCGAGGTGGAGCTCGTCTTATCCGAGCCGTCCGTGAACGACTTGAGCGCGCTCACCGCACTCAATCCCGCCCCGATTGCCGAAAGGACTGGCAGTACCATGTCTTCTCCTTATTGTCCGATCGCGAGCGTCTTGAGCAGCAGCGTTTTCGCCGTGTTCATGAGCTCGACGTTGGTTTGATACGAGCGCGAGGCCGAAATCATGTTGACCATTTCGTCCACGACATTCACATTCGGCATGTTTACGTAGCCCTTGTCGTCGGCCAGCGGATGTGCGGGATCGTGCACGCGGCGCGGCGCCGACGTGTCCTGGACGACGCCGGTGACCTTCACACCGACCGCATCGTCGCCCGTAAGTGGCTGGGAGCTGAAGACGACGTGCTTGGCCCGGTAAGGCTGGCCGTCTGCCGTGGTTACGCTTTCGGCGTTTGCGAGATTGCTCGCGATCGCACTCAGCCGCTGAGATTGCGCAGTGAGCGCAGTGCCCGACACGTCGAATACCTTGAAGAGAGACATGCGGATTACCCTTGTATCGCCGCGAGCATCGCTTTCACCTGCGTGCTCACGAACATGAGATTGGCTTCATAGCGCACGGCGTTGTCGGCGAACTGTGCACGCTCGACGTCGATGTCCACCGTGTTGTTGTCGATGCTCGGCTGCACCGCCGTGCGATACAACAGCTCCGCGCCGAACGGCGTCGCATCTTCGGCGCGCGCCGGCGGTGCGGCAGACGTACTGCCGCTACCCGTAGCGCGTGCGGACGCCGCGCGTTCGAGCGCAGTGCGGAAGTCGATGTCGCGCGCCTGATAACCCGGCGTGTCCGCATTGGCGATGTTCGACGCGAGCACCTGCTGGCGATACGCCCGCAGGGCGAGCGCGTCCTGCGAGAAACTGAAAAGTGCGTCGAGACTGTTGCTCATGGCGGTCTGCTCCCACCTCTTGGCGTGCGTGCATCTTAGGAGCGACAGCGGCCATCCGAACCGCGGATCAACAGCCGAAAACCCGTCCAATTCGCTCCTTCGAAAACGTGCGGGTGGGTTCAGAATCCACGCTGCCATACGTCCGGCGCGACCGAACCGCGGACGCGACCTGCCAGGAGGGTGACAATGGACCGAATCATTACGACGATCGCAACGGCGCTCGTTTTCATCATGCACATCGCCTACGCCGTTTACGCGCATGCGGACACACCACATCCGCATGGATCGATACAGGCATCGATCGAGGACTACCTGCGAGTCCAGACCGGCGGACTGCCGGGTGAGGCGACGTTTACGGTCGGCGCCATCGACCCGCGCCTCGCGGTGGGACAGTGCGCAGCCGTGGAGGTATTCACGCCGCCCGGAAGCCGACTGTGGGGTACGAGCTCGGTCGGCGTACGCTGCAGCGCGCCGGCGCCGTGGACGATCTACGTCAGCGTGACAGTGCGTGTGAAAGGCACCTACGTCGCGACCGCGCGCGCACTGGCGCCGGGTCAGCCGCTCACCGCCGCCGATCTCGCGCTCATGCAGGGGGACCTCACGCAGATGCCGGCCGGTGTCCTCACCGATACCACGCAGGCGATCGGGAAGACGTCTGCGGCGCCCCTCGCCGCGGGGCAGCCGGTTCGAGGGGATCTGCTGCGCACGCCGTTCACAGTCCAGCAGGGCCAGAGCGTGAAGCTCGTCTCGACAGGGCCGGGTTTCCGCGTTACGGCCGAAGGCCGCGCGCTCGTAAATGCGAGCCAGGGGCAGGTCGCTCAGGTGCGCACGTCCTCGGGACAAACCGTGAGCGGCATCGCGATGGACGACGGGAGCGTAGAAGTCCGTTTCTGAAACAATGGCTTAGGATGTGGCTCAAGTCCGGCGGCAAAACGGCCGATAATTAGAGCGGCCCGAGCACCCGAGGCGATTCAAGTTCCAACATAGGGTGCCGTTATTCCGCCTAAGATCCCTTGAGGGACTTGATGCCATGAAGATCGACCCGACACTAAAACCCGCAGCGGCCAGCGCCGTCACCGAAGAGCGTACTCGCGCGGTCAAACCTGGTTCCACCGCCCGCCAGCCGGGCGCCACCGTACAGGTGAGCCCGCTCGCATCGCAATTGCAATCGATCGATGCCGGCGCAGACGGTGGTGAATCCGTAGATGCCTCGCGCGTCGCGCAAGTAAAGCTCGCGATCGCGCAAGGCCGGTACGAAATCGACGCCGAGAAGATTGCCGACCGCCTGATCGAAAGCACCCGCGAATCGTTGCGCGGGGCAAAGGCATGACGATGACCCCGGGCGCCCGCGCTGACATAGCGACCGCGCTTGCCGCGGAGCGTGCGGCCGTAGAGGCGCTGGTTGCGGTGCTCGCGGCGGAGCGCGAGGCACTGGGCGGCGGGCAGCACGATCACCTCGACCGGGCAGCGCCACGCAAGCGCGAGCTGCTGATTTCACTCGCCGCCGCGGATCAGAAGCGCAATCGCCTGCTCGAACAGGCGGGCGTGGGCCACGGCAGGTCCGGAATGGAAGCCTGGCTCGATATCCATGCGACCGACGACGAAGTCCGCAGGAACTGGCGCGCCCTGCTTCAAGTTACCGAGCGGGCACGGCGCCTGAACGAAGAAAACGGCGCATTCATCAGCGCCCACATGCACGCGAACGAACAGGCGTTGTCGGCGCTGCTGACGGCCGCGCGTTCGACAGGCGTTTACGGCCCGGGCGGCCGTACTCTGAATCCCCTCTCCTCGCGTCCTCTCGCGTCGGCCTGAGCGTCAAGGCGGCGATTTCGCCGCCTCAACCCTTCTTGTACGCTCGGACGTGAGTTCTGGCGTTTCACTGCAGGAATCCACTCTTCACATCATCGTGCGACAGCAGTCGAATCGGCACCGGTTCGACACGCCAGATGTCTTCGCAATACTCACGAATCGTCCGGTCGGATGAAAACTTGCCGCAGCGCGCGGCGTTCAGGATCGACATGCGCGTCCAGCTCAACGTGTCCAGATAAGCCTCCGACACGCGCTGTTGACACTCCTGATAGAGCGCGAAGTCCGCAAGCACCAGAAAAGGATCGCTGTAGAGCAGGTTGTCGATCAGCGGCCGGAAAAGCGCCGTGTCTCCACGTGAGAAGAAGCCCGATGCGATGAGGTCGAGAGACTCGCGCAACACGGGCTCGGCGCGATAGCAATCCATCGGGTCGTAGCCTTGCGCCTTTACCGCCGCGACCTCGTGCGCGGTGAGTCCGAACAGAAAGAAGTTATCGGCGCCGACCTCATCGCGGATCTCTATGTTCGCGCCGTCGAGCGTTCCGATCGTGAGTGCACCGTTGAGTGAGAACTTCATGTTCCCGGTGCCCGACGCTTCCTTACCGGCGGTGGAGATCTGCTCGGACAGGTCGGCCGCGGGATAAACACGCTGACCGCTGCTCACGTTGTAGTTGGGCAGAAACACCACTCGCAACGCATCCCGCACCTGCGGATCGCGCTCGAGCACATCGCCCACGGCATTGATGAGCTTGATGATGAGCTTCGCCATCCGATATGCGGGCGCCGCCTTGCCGCCGAAGATGAATGTTCGAGGCGGCCCCTCCAGCGCAACCCCCGACTTGACACGGACGTATTCGGCAACAACGTGCAGCGCGATCAGGTGCTGGCGCTTGTACTCATGGATGCGTTTGACCTGTACGTCGAACATCGACTTCGGGTCGACCATGATGCCAGTGCGCTGCCGGATGAAGGCCGCGAATTCTTCCTTATTGGCCCGCTTCACCTCGCGCCATCGCGCGCCGAACGCGGCGTCGTGCGCCAGTGGCTCCAGGCGCTTCAGCTCGTCGAGGCGGGTGATCCATCCATCATCTATGGCTTCGCTCACCAGACTTGCGAGCCGCGGGTTGCTGAGCGCGATCCAGCGCCGCGGCGTGACACCGTTCGTCTTGTTGCCGAACTTCTCCGGCCATAGCGCGAAAAAGTCTTGCAGGACGTCCTCCTTGAGCAGATCGGAGTGAAGCTCCGCGACGCCGTTGATGGCGTGCGACCCCACACACGCCAGGTGAGCCATACGTACGTATCGCTCGCCGTGTTCATCGATGAGCGACAGGCGTGCGATGCGTTCGTCGTCCCCCCAGAAGCGAATCCGCGCTTCGTCCAGAAAGCGGGCGTTGATTTCGAAGATGATGTCCAGATGCCGCGGCAGCAGTTTGCGGAACATGGAGATTGGCCAGCATTCGAGTGCTTCGGGCAGAAGCGTATGGTTGGTATAGCCGATAGCAGCGCGCGTGATGTCCCAGGCCAGGTCCCACGCAAGCCCATTCTCGTCGACGAGGAGGCGCATCAACTCCGCCACGGCGATCGCCGGATGCGTATCGTTCAACTGCACGCAGTACTTTTCGTGGAAGCGTTCCACCGGGATACGCTGGCCGCGCATGACGCGCAGCATGTCCTGAAGGGAGCACGACACGAAGAAGAACTGCTGCTCGAGACGCAGCGCCTTGCCCTGGATCGCTTCATCGTTCGGGTACAGCACCTTCGTCAGATTCTCGGACACGACCTTCTGATTCACCGCGCCGTAATAGTCACCGCGATTGAAGACCGCGAAATCGAACGATTCGGCTGCCTCGGCGCGCCACAAGCGAAGCGTGTTCGCCGTATTGTTGTGATAACCGAGAATCGGCGTGTCGTAGGGGATGCCCACGACCACGCGCTCCGGCAGCCAGCGCACGGAGAGGCGGCCGTTCTCGTCTGTCCACTGCTGAGTGTGCCCGCCGAATTTGACTTCCACGGCCCACTCGGGACGAGGGACATCCCAGGGGGTGCCGTAGCGCAGCCATTTGTCGGTGCGCTCGACCTGCCATCCGTCCACGATCTCCTGCTCGAAAATGCCGTATTCGTAACGAATGCCATAGCCGAGAGCGGGGATCTCGAGTGTTGCCATCGAATCCAGAAAACAGGCCGCCAGCCGCCCGAGGCCGCCGTTTCCGAGGCCCGGTTCTTCCTCCTGCTGCAGCAGGCCGTCAAAATCGAGGCCCAACTCCGTGATCGCCTGCTGCACCTCAGCGTAGATGCCGAGGTTCACGAGGTTGTTGCCGAGATGCGGCCCGATCAGGAACTCGGCCGAAAAATACGCAACGGTGCGCGAGCGCTGTTTCGTATAAGCAGCGGCGGTGCTCACCCAGCGTTGCAGCAGCCGGTCGCGCACGACATACGCGAGCGCGAGATAGTAGTCGCGCTTCGTCGCGAGGGCGGGAAACTTGCCCTGCATGTAGAAGAGGCTGTCGAGGAATGCGCGCTTCAGCGCTTCCTTGTTCAAAGCAGTGCGTTCGTCCTCGGGCACGACAGCGCCCGGCGCATCGGCCGGCATGTTCATGGACGTTCTCCGCGGCGATGGGGAAAGTGTTCCCGCGCAAGATTTGTGCGAGGGCGCGCCTCGCTCACCGCAAGTGCGGTTCGCGCGCCGCAAAACGTCGGGAAAAGCGGCGAGTTTAGTCAGCCATGCCGGCTGAATGAACCGGGCCACACGAGATTACAGGCCATCGTCGCGCACCGCCAGCGGGCATGAAACGCCAGACATGAATCGATATGGTGCGGGCGCAACCGATGTCGCTACGCAACTACGCGGAGCCGCGCGCGCAGCCGCGCGATGCTTTGCGTATGAATCTGGCACACGCGCGATTCACTCACGCCCAGTACCTCGCCGATCTCGCGGAGATTGAGCTCCTGCTCGTAATAAAGCGACATCACGAGCTTCTCACGCTCCGGCAGCTCTTCGATTGCCTCCACGAGCGCTTCACGCAGCTTGCGGTCTTCGAGCATCTTGAGCGGGTCGCTGTCCGGACCGGCTGAATAGCGCTCGACGAACGGGTCGTCATGCTCGGTGCCGAAATCCTCGTACGAAACGATCTGATACCCGCGCGCATCCTGCAAGAGCCGCTGATATTCACCCAGGCCCATTCCCAGCGCTTCGGCGAGCTCGGTCTCACTCGGGGCGCGGCCATTCTGCTGCTCCAGCCGCGAAATCATGCCCTCCACGCGGCGCAGGCTCCGGCGCACGGCGCGTGGCACCCAGTCACATTGGCGCAACCCGTCCAGCATGGCGCCGCGGATGCGCTGCACCGCGTAGGTTTCGAATTGCGCCCCCTGCGTGGTCTGATAGCGCCGCGCGGCATCCAGCAGACCCATCATTCCCGACTGGATGAGATCGTCCAGTTCGACTGATGCCGGCAGCGCGGCCATCATGTGATGCGCGATGCGTCGCACGAGCGGTGCGAGATCGACGACACGGGTTTGGACTTCGCCTTCACTCAATGCGCTATACATATCAGGCTCCTGCGCCCGACAGCTCGAATCGGCTGCCGTGAATGGCGCGCTGCATAAAATGGTCGAGTCGGCTGCCTTCCTGTCCCGAGGCGGCCCAGTGCGCGACGTTTGTCGCATGATCGATGAAGCTGTGCGCCGCGCCGGAGCGCGGTGCGATTCGCACGACCGGGGCATTACGGCGCGCGCTTTCGGTAACGGCGGTGTCGTGCGGCACCGCGCCCATGAACTGAACAGACGTATCCAGGTGCTTTGCGGCCACCTGCGCCATGTTCTGGTGGATGAGTGCCGCCGTGGCATAATCGGACGCGCGATTGACGAGGAGCCGGAAGCGGCCTCGTCCGTGTGCCTGCGTCATGCGCTTGATCGCAGCGTAACCACCGGTGACCGAAGAGGGCCCGGGACTCACGACCACGATGACTTCCTGCGCCGCCTGCGCGAACGCAGATGGCTGCTGCCCTTCGTTGCTCGCGTCGAGCAGCACGACGTCGGTTTCGACGTCGAGACTCGCGAAGCAGGCAACCGCGCGCTGCTGTGCGGCGGTATCGAGGAGCGGCAGCGCGCGCGCCGCAGCGCCTGCGGGCAGCAACTTCACCCGCGCCCCGAGCTCGAGCAACGCCTCCTCGATCCCACACCCACCACTCATGATGTCGTGCAGGTCGTGACGCGGCGTGAGGCCGAGGGCGCGCGCGATGTTGGCGCCGCCGTTCTCATCGATCATGAGGACGCGCTTGCCTTCCGCAGCGAGCGCCCAGGCCAGGTTGACCACGCAACTCGTCGCACCGGCGCCCCGAGCGCCCGCGACGACTGCGATCGTGCGCGCACGCGAAAAGGCGAGGATCTGCCGCAGGCCTTCGGCCTGGTCTCCGGCGTCGTTAACCAATGGCCACCCCCGTGCTCGCGCGAGAAGTCATTGCCGCGGTCAGCAGCGGAAAATCCTCCGGCGCGACGCTGAGGGCGTCAGCAACGGCGGCTTCGACCGCCTCCCGCACGAGGTCGGCGCGATCCGGCAGACGCATGTCTTCCGGGACCCGCTGTCCGTCCGTAACGTAGTGCAGAGGCAGCGCATGTCGCACGATTACGTCGAGCGCGCCGGCGAGACCCGCTGCTTCGTCCGTCTTGGTGAGAATGCAGCCGTGCACGCCCGTGCTTTCGTACGCGGTCACCACCTCTTCCAGCGTGCGTGCACTCGATGTGGCCTGCAGGAGGAGCAAGCGCTTCACGTCGCCGCTGCCGGCGAGCATTGCTGCATGCTGCGCCACCATCGCATCACGCTGGCTCATGCCGATCGTGTCGATCAGCACGAGATGCCGGCCGCGAAGCTCGGCGAGCGTCTCGCTGAGATCGGATTGATCGCGAACGATGTGGACCGGAACATCGAGAATTCGTCCGTAGATGCGCAACTGTTCGTGCGCGCCGATCCGATAGCTGTCCGTGGTCAGCAGCGCAACCTTGGAAGCCCCGAAGCGGACGACCGCGCGGGCCGCGATTTTCGCGACCGTTGTCGTCTTTCCGGCGCCCGTCGGCCCGACGAGCGCATACACACCGCCGCGCGTCACGATCTCGTCGCTCTCGGCGAGCATCAGCGACTGCTGCAACCGTTCGGCCACGGCCGAAGCATCCGCCGCGGCGTCGTGACCGCTGTTTGTCGCTTCCGCGAGGCGTTTCGCGAGCTGCGGGCTGAAGCCGGCGTTGAGCAACGTACCCAGAAGCGCGTCTCTACCCGCAGCGCGACGGCTATTGGCCGTAGCAAGCGCTGCAATGTCGCGCTGGAGCGCGAGCTTCACGCGCTGAATCTCGTCGCGCAGCTCGTCGAGCTCCGCCGGCGCACACGTTGGTGTCGGGGGCACCGCCGCCAGTGGCACCCCCGCCACGGGCGCCGGCGCCGGCGTTTGCAGGTCGAGCTCCTCGCCCGCGGCCGCCATGATTTCGAGGACTCCGTTATGCGCGCGATTGGAAATGATGATCGCGTCCTCGCCCAGCGCCTGCTTCACTTTCGCAAGCACCTCGCGCGAGGTCGTACCGGAGAATCGGTGCATTTTCATCAGGAGTCACCTCCAACTATGGATACCACTTTGATCGCACGTGTATCGGGCACTTCAGCGTGCGACATGACTTTGAGTTGCGGAATGGCCCGGCGCAGGAAGCGCGAGAGGAGCACGCGCAATGCGGCCGGAACGAGCAGCAGAGCCGGCAGGCCGAACTGTTCCTGCCGCTCCGCCGAGATTCGTGTGGCGGACACGAGCTGATCGGCAAGCTGCGGTTCGATCACCGCCGTATCGCTCGCGGTCGCCTGCAGCAACATGCGCTCGATCGCCGGATCGAGCACCATCGCCTGGACTTCGCTCGCGCCCGGGAACATCTGCTGCACGATGGCGCGTCCGAGGGCGATGCGGACCTGTGCAGTGAGCTCCATCGGATCCTGCGTGCGCGCGGCGTGGCCGGCGAGCGCTTCGACGATCGTGCGCATGTCTCGGATATGGACCCCTTCCTCGAGCAGGTTCTGCAGAACCTTCTGCAGCACCGGCATCGTGAGCAGCTTGGGGACGAGATCCTCGATCAGCTTCGGCGTTTCGCGCGTCAGATGATCGATGAGTTGCTGCAGCGGTTCGCGTCCGAAGAGCTCCGACGCATGCGCGTTCATGAGCTGCGACAGATGCGTCGCGACGACCGTGCTCGCATCGACGACGGTGTAACCCGCATTCTGTGCGGCTTCGCGCGAAGCAGCCTCGATCCACACGGCGGGCAGTCCGAACGCCGGATCGGTCGTGGCAATCCCCGGAACCTGACTGGCTACACGGCCCGGGTTGATGGCGAGATACATGCCGGCGTGTGCTTCGGAGTGCGCGATCTCCACGCCCTTCAGCAGAATCCGGTACGCAGCGGGCCGCAATTCGAGGTTGTCCCGGATATGTATCGAAGGCGGCAGGAAGCCGATGTCGTGCGCGAACTTCTTGCGAATCGCCTTGATGCGCCGGAGGAGCTCGCCGTCCTGACCACGGTCGACCAGCGGGACCAGGCGGTAACCGACTTCGAGGCCGAGCACATCGACCGGCACCACGTCCTGCCAGGTCACTTCGGCGGATTCGGCCGGCGCTGTCGGCGCGGGCGTTGCGCTCTCCGGTCGCGGCGTGTCGCGACGCTTGCGCAGGTAATACGCGCCGGTTCCCAGGAGCCCGGCGAGCGCGACAAACGCGAAGTGCGGCATGCCGGGCACGAGTCCGAGCGCACCGATGATGCCCGCGGTGATCGTGTAGGCGTGCGGCTTCGCGAAGATCTGGCTCGCGAGCTGCTCGCCCATGTTCTCCTCGGTGCCGACGCGGCTCACGACCAGGCCGGCAGCAGTCGAGATGATCAGTGCCGGAATCTGGGCAACAAGTCCGTCGCCGATCGTCAGCAGCGCGTAGTTCTTGGCGGCCATCCCCACGGGCATGCCGTGCTGGAACACACCGATCACGAGCCCGCCGATGAGGTTGATCGCAAGAATGAGAATCCCGGCGATCGCATCACCACGCACGAACTTGCTGGCACCGTCCATCGAGCCGTAGAAGTCGGCTTCCTGCGTGACGAGCACTCTGCGTTTGCGCGCGTCGTCCTCTCCGATCAGACCTGCGTTCAGGTCCGCGTCGATCGCCATCTGTTTGCCGGGCAATGCGTCGAGTGTGAAGCGCGCGCCCACCTCCGCGATTCGGCCGGCGCCTTTCGTGATGACCACGAAGTTGATGACGACCATGATCACGAACACGACCACGCCCACTGCGTAACTGTCACCTACCACGAAGTGGCCGAATGATTCGATGACCTTGCCTGCCGCACCGGCGCCGGTATGTCCTTCGAGCAGTACGACGCGCGTCGACGCGACGTTCAGTGAGAGCCGCAGCAGCGTCGTGACGAGCAGCACGGTCGGGAAGATCGCGAACTCGAGCGGCTTGAGCGTATACATGCCGGTCAGGAGCACCATCACGGCGAATGCGATGTTGAACGTGAACAGCAGATCGAGCAGAAACGGCGGGAGGGGCAGGATCATCATCGCGAGGATCATCACGATGAGGAGCGGCCCGCCCAGGCCGCGTGCGATGTCTAAGCCGCGGGGACGCGGAAGCGCGAGGGCGCTCATGATTTCCTCACGAGCGGATCGAGTTCCGCCGGCACTTCGATGTCACCGAGCGGCTCCTGCGCCGCGCCGCCAAAACTCTCGCGCTGCCGCAGGCGGAACACATACGCCAGCACTTCGGCAACGGCGGTGTAAAGCTTTTCGGGGATCTGCTCGCCGATGTCCGTATTGGCAAACAGGACGCGCGCGAGCCTCGGCGCTTCCAGTATCGGCACGTGGCTCGTCTCCGCAATGCCCCGGATGCGTGCCGCAACCAGATCCGCGCCTTTCGCAACGACCGTCGGCGCCCGCATGGCTGATTCATCGTAGCGCAGCGCCACGGCGTAGTGCGTCGGATTCGTGACGACCACGTCCGCGGTGGGCACTGCCGCCATCATGCGCTTGCGTGCCGCCGCGCGCTGTTGAGCCCGGATCGCCGCTTTCACGTGCGGGTCGCCTTCCATCTCCTTCGCTTCGCGCTTCAGATCCTCTCGGCTCATGCGCAGGCCGCGTGCGTATTGCCAAAGCTGGAGCGGAACGTCCACAGCAACGATGACAATCATGACCGCGGCGACAGAGAGCACGCTGGTCATGACGAGGTCACCCAAGGAGCCGAGCGCGGCATCGAGTGGCTGTCCGGCGAGCGCCAGCATCCCTTCCTTGCCTTTCCAGAGAACGACGATTGCACCGGTCCCGATCACCAGCGCTTTGAGGATGGCTTTGACGAGATCGGTGACGCCGCGCAGGGACGCCAGACGAGACAGGCCTTTGAAGGGGTCGATGCGCTCGAAATTGGGGATAAGGGCCGCGGGCGAGATCGACCAGCCGCCGACGAGAAGGGGCGCGATGACCGCGGCGACGACGACGGCGATCACGAACGGCGCGGCGATCACCAGCGCGTCGAAAGACGCGTCATAGAGCCGCGCCAGCATCGCCGCCGGATCGCGGGCTACGACGGAATCGAAGGAAAGGCCCTGAGCCGCCAGACGGGCCAGCCCCTTCATGATAGGCGCGCTTGCGAACCAGAGTGTCGCGAGCGCCGCGAGCATCACGGCAAACGCGGACAGCTCCGGGGAGCGCGCAATCTGGCCTTCCTCGCGTGCCTGTTCTAGCCGTCGAGGTGACGCTGGTTCGCTACGTTCGAGATCGGATTCTTCTGCCATCGGAGATTCCCCAATGGCAGTGATTATCGAGGCCGGCAGGAACGGGCCTACCGTCGAATACGGCGGGATTCCGGCTCTATTTCGGCGATCAGGCGCGCATGAGGGGCGGGTAGATCAGACCCGCCACCCCTCGTCAGGATGACGGATCCAGGGGCGGATCGACTACCTGCTCGGACTCCGCGACAACCTCTTCCTCCGGCCCCGGCGAACTCTGCGGCGGCAGTCCATACCACTCGTCTTCTTCGGCGACCCGCGTCGCGACGTGCACCACCCGCTGGCGTGCCTGCAGCGCGCTTGTGCCGAGCAACTTCCCGATCGCCTCGAAGTCGTCCGGCAGGGCGGCGTCGGCCCAACCGTTGGCGCTGTGGCGGGCGACGGCCACGGCGAGACTCACGTTCAGCCCCCGGGGGCTCGCCGCATGCCGCACGTCCATGAGTCCGCAGAGCAGCTTGGGCAGCTGCCATGACCGGGCGAGCTCGAGTTGCAGCGCGATCAGAGGAAACCCGAGTACCGCGCGCTGGGCGGCTTCGCTCCGCATGCCGCTTTGGCGTTTCAGCTTCTCGATGAGCCGCGCCAGTCTGGGCGCCCAGCACCACAGCAGAAGCTCGGACAGATCGTGCAGCAGCGCCGCGATGGTGACTTCGTCGATCTCGATGTCGTGGCGCGCCATCGCCCAGTCGCGTGCATATATGGCTGCGTGGCGAGCCCGCGCGATGACCGTGAGCGCCCCGCCAAGCGCATCCCGATCCTGCGAGAGCCAGGATTGCAGCGTCTGCTGATGCGTGAAGTGCCGGAGAAACGGGTCGGTGCCGATCATCATCAGCGCGTGGGAAATCGTCGTGATGTCGACCATCTGGCTGCGATGCCGGCGTTCCTGAATATAGCGCAGAACCTTGAACGTCATCAGCGGGTCGTGGAGGACGAGTGCGGAGATGCGCTGGGGCGTCAGATTGTCGGCGTCAGCGCGAAGGCGTTCGAGTTCTTCGACCGTGCGCGCAAGGACCGGCAGCTCGTTACGCCCGAACTGCTGCACCCAATAGCTTGGTCCTCGTTCGCTCATGGACGGCCTACTCCGACCCGCGCTCGCGGATGTGCGCGGGCCCCCATGCACGGCCGCGTGCCGCCCTATGGCGTCTTCTGGAGGATCTCGGGCTTGATATCATCCTGCGACCCCACGTTCCTGACAGTGCCCTCCTGCTCGATGACGTGCTGTGCGTCCCGATTCATCACGATCAGGCTGATCCGCCGGTTCATCGCGTTGCCCGGGTCGTTTTTGACGAGCGGCACCGCCGAAGCCATCCCGATGACCCTGACGATGCGTCCCTCGTCCATGCCGCCCGCCATGAGCGCGCGACGCGACGCATTGGCGCGATCGGCCGAGAGCTCCCAGTTGCTGTAGCTGCGTTCGCCAGAGGCGTAGCGCGTAGCATCCGTGTGCCCGCTCACACTCACCTTGTTGTCTACCGCGTTCAACATTCGGCCGAGCTCCAGCAGGAGGTCCCGCGCGTAAGGCTGCAGCTCCGCGCGCCCGATGGCGAACATCGGGCGGTTCTGCTCATCGATGATCTGAACGCGCAGTCCGTCGGCGGTGATGTCCAGCAGGAGCTGGTTGCGAAACTGACCCAGCACTCCGTCCTTTTCGATGGCGGCTTCGATGCGCTGCTTGAGCTGGGCGAGTCGTGCCTTGTCCAGCTGTGCCGCGTCGCCTTGCGCAGGCCTCAGGCTGATCGTCGGGCGCGGCGAAGGGTTGTCGCTCTTCGCCTGCTGTCCGGTGGTGCGGCTCAGGTCTTTGCCGCCGCCCTTGATGATGTGGGAGCTGTCCCCGCTCCCGCTGCCGCCCTGCATCGCGATCTTCAATGGGGTCTGGAAGTAGTCCGCAATGCCCTGGAGGTCGCCCTTGGTCGTCGAGCCGAGGAGCCACATCAGCAGGAAGAACGCCATCATCGCAGTCACGAAGTCGGCGTACGCGATCTTCCAGGCCCCGCCGTGATGCGCATGCGCCTTCTTCTTCTTGCGCCGTACGATAATCGGGCGCTGGGAGTCGTCGGTCATGGACATGGGATCAGCCGTTCGCGGGCTTACGCTTCACATGCCGCTCCAGCTCGACGAACGACGGGCGTTCGGTCGAGAAGAGTACTTTGCGACCGAATTCAACCGCGAGCGCCGGTGAATACCCGTTGAGGCTCGCCAGTAGCGTGACTTTCACGCATTCGAAAATTTTAGTCTGTTCGGTCAGCTTCTGTTCGAGCACGCTCGCCAGCGGACCGACGAAGCCATACGCGAGCAGAATGCCGAGGAACGTTCCCACGAGCGCGTGAGCGATCAGAATTCCGAGCTCTGAGGGAGGCAGCCCGACGGACGCCATCGTATGCACGACGCCCATGACCGCAGCAACGATCCCGAACGCAGGCATGCCGTCGCCGGTCTTCTGTATCGCCTGAATCGGGATCTCGCCTTCCTGATGGTGTGTTTCTATCTCGTTGTCCATCAGATTTTCGATTTCGAAGGTGTTCAGGTTGCCACCCACCATGAGCCGCAGATAGTCGGTCAGGAACTCGATCAGGTGATGATCGGCAACGATCTTTGGATATTTGCTGAAGATCGCACTCTTCGCGGGCTCTTCGACATCATTTTCGATGGTCATGAGCCCTTCTTTGCGGACCTTGGCTAGGACGTCATAGAGCAGCGCCATCAGGTCCATGTAGAGCGCCTTCGTATAGGCGGAGCTCTTGAGCGTTGTCGGCAGCGACTTGAGCGTCGCCTTGATCGCTTTGCCGTTATTGCCGACGAAGAACGCCCCGCCGGCCGCTCCGGCGATGATCAGCAGCTCGATCGGCTGGAAGAGCGCGCCGAGATGGCCGCCCCCGAGTGCGAAGCCGCCGAAGACCGACACGAGTATAACGACGTAACCTACGATGACCAGCACTGACGAACCCCCGACGAAGCACCGGCACGAAGGAGGGGCAATTAGATGCCACCCAGCCTGGCCGTGCCGAATTAACGACCGCGGCTGCGTCAGGTTTAGGTAGATGCTTGGAGGATGATGGCCGGCCGCTGGAGAGGTGCGGCTGGAAGCGCACTCAGGAAACGGCGACGGCTTCCAATTCAGCCGCGGATGCTGTGGGGCTCTTTCGGGTCTTGCCGGCACGTGATGGCACGTGGCAGAGACCGCACACGTAGTTCTGATGCAGGTCCATCGAGTGCACCACGTAATGTCCGCCGCACTTGCGGCAGGGTGCCGTCTTCAGCAGCTTGCCTTCCACGAAGCGCAGGAGGCTCCATGCACGAGTGAATGAGAGCACGCGCTCGAGGCCGTGCACCTCGACGTGCTCCAGGTAAAGCCGATAGGCGAGCAGTGCGGCGCGTATGCCTCCCGAGGCGGTATGAGAGAGCAGGTAGTTGTATATATTGATAAAGATCGACGAGTGGATGTTCGGCATCCAGCTCATGAACCAATCCGTCGAGAACGGCAGCATGCCCTTCGGCGGAGACACGCCACGCACTTCTTTGTACAGTCTGAGCAAGCGCTCCCGCGATAGGTCGGTTTCCGTTTCCAGGACCTGGAGTCGCGCCCCGAGCCCCGCCAGCTCCGCTGCGAGCTGAACCTGTCCTGCGTCGGAAAGTACGCTTCTGCTCCGGGCTACCATGACATTCCTCCTGCCGCTACGTCGTCAGGCCGGCCGCCGGGCGCGCCGACATGAGAACCGCCGCGTGTGAGCCTGCCATGAGCTTCCCGGCTCCATGATCGCTCAGCATCTCCACGATCAGGCGGTCGTCGAAGCGGAAGCGGAAGAGAAGCATGTTGGAAGCTGACATACGGACGAGCTGCGCGGGGCTGAGGCGATCGAGGATGTTCGCAACGTCTCCGCTGATCCCGAGGCGATAGATCGCGGCGTCCTTGTCTTCTCTGATCATGCTTTGTGCCAGCATGAGATAAGACAGGTTCGCCTCGCGGATCTGCTCCATGAGCTGCTCGGTTCGCATTTGCTCTCCCCGTTACCGTCCATCCGATGAGAACGCATTGTCCTCTCCCGGTTCCTGCGGCTGAAGCGGACGGCTGCTGAGAATCGCATGCGAATGGCGCCAAATCGGATGTAGGTGTTTGTCTGACAGACGTGGGCAGGCAGCGCCGCTCTGCGTCCGCGTCCCGTGCTCAAGTCCCGGAATCTCGCGCCGTAAAGCACAAGGCGGCGGGCACCGACCGGGCGCGACCGGGGTTACGGCACTTCGTCGGGGAGATACCATGTTCAGGAATACGACCATTGCACAGCGGCTGCACATTCTTGCGGGGCTGCCGCTTCTCATACTATTGTGCGTCTCGGTCGCCACCGGTTGGGGCATGCGCTCAGCCGCCCGTTCGCTCGAGCAGGCCTATGCCGACAGCGCGACGAACCGCAATCTCACCAGTGCATTCGCGGCCATGGCCCGCTTACAGGTTGCGCTCACGGCCGGCACGCTCCCGTCCGACCCGCAGGAAGCTTCAGCCGCGGTGCGCACTGCGGAAGAGCGCGCCTCGGAACTGAAGAACAGGTGGATCAACTTCACGGGCAGTCATCTCTCGCCCGAAGAACGAGTGATCGCCGACAAGCTGGGCAAGGACGTGGAACGCCTGCTCGATACGATCGTGCCGCAGGTAATCTCGGCGCTGCGCACAGGTGACCGGCAGACCGCGCGCAGCTTATTCGCGCAGACCGAGACACGAAACCTGCGGTCGCGCGTGAGCGACGGCATCGAGGAGCTCACGGCGCTGCAGGAGCGTGGCATGGTCGCCCAGCAGGCAGGTGAGAATCGGCGCGCGGCGGCATTTCAGTACGGCTTATTCATCTCTTTCCTCATGGCTCTGGTCGCGGTGATCGGGTTGAGCTGGCGCACTCAACAAGCAGTCGTGAAACCCGTGCGCGATATGCAGTCGGTGCTTCATGATGCACAGCTCCAGAACGATCTCACGCAGCGCGTCGAAATCAGCGGTCAGGATGAGATCGCAGACATGGGCCGTGCGTTCAACGCCTTGATGGCAGGGCTCCAGGGCACACTCAACCGAGTGCGTGCCGAAGCCGAGCAGGTCGCCTCCGCGGCCATACAAATGGCGGCTGCCTCGGGACACATTACCGAAAGCTCCCGCGCTCAGTCCGAATCGGCCGCCTCGACGGCCGCCGCTGTCGAGCAGGTCACGGTCAGTATCAATCAGGTTGCCGCAAACAGCCGCGAGACGCGTGGCGTTTCCGAGCAGGCGTGCCAGCTTTCGAGCGAAGGCGAACAAAGCGCGCGTGCCGCGGCAGATCAGATGCTCGATACGGCAGAAGCGGTCGCGAATTCGATGCAGCTCATCGAGCACCTCTCGCAGCGTTCGATGGAGATTTCGGGCATCGTGAAAGTCATTCGCGACATCGCGGAGCAGACGAACCTGCTCGCGCTGAATGCCGCCATCGAGGCTGCGCGCGCCGGCGAGCAGGGCCGTGGCTTCGCGGTCGTCGCCGACGAGGTGAGAAAGCTTGCCGAGCGCACCGCCAGCTCGACCAGTGAAATATCCGCGATGATCGAAGCCATCCAGACCGAGGTCGCGCACGCGGTCGAGAACCTGAAGGAGAACAACGAGCAGGTCGGACGCGGCAAGTCGCTTGCGGAGCAGGTAGCCGCGACGCTCGCTCGCATCAACGAGGGCGCGCGCATCACCATGGAGCGCATCAACGACATCAGTTCCGCCGCCGCCGAGCAGGGTACCGCGTCGAACGACATCGCGCGCAACGTCGAGCGTATAGCGCAAATGACGGAAGAGACGAATCTTTCGGTCTCACAGGCCGCCGTCAGTGCAGAGCAACTGAAGCTGCTTGCGTCCCAGCTCCATAGTGAAGTCGCGCAGTTCAGAACGTAACCGCGGTGCTTTCATCCGTTTCACCGCAACCAGCACGAGCCCTTCGCCCATGTCGCAACTTCTGAAGAGCGTCGATGCGCGCACCAAGCTGGCGGGCACGAACAAGCTCGAAATACTGTTGTTCACCCTGGGTATCGACCCGGCATGCGGCAGGCGCGAGACGTTCGGCATCAACGTGTTCAAAGTGCGCGAGGTCATGCGGGCGCCACAGGTAACGCGCGCCCCCGAGATGCCCGCAGCCGTCGAAGGCATGGTGAGCTTGCGCGGCACGCTGGTTCCGGTGATCGATCTCGCCAAATACAGCGGCATGACCCCAGAACGCCCCGAGATCCTGATCGTCACCGAGTACAACAGCCGCATCCAGGGGTTCCTCGTCGAAGCAGTCGAGATGATCATGCGAATCGACTGGTCGGACATGCGCGTGCCCCCCGAGCTGATCGCGGGAAAGGCCGCGGCGCTGGTGACCGCCGTTACGGAGTTGTCCGATGGCCGCCTCGTGATGATGCTCGACGTGGAACAGGTGCTCGCCGCAACGTCCAGCGTCGATCATGAAGGGCTGTATGGTGCGATCGACGCCACCGTTCCCCCGGGCCGCACCGTCCTGTTCGCCGACGATTCGGTGGTCGCGCGGCAGCAGATCAGCCGCACGCTGGAAGCGCTGAACGTGCGCCAGGTCGCAACCAGCAACGGCGTGCATGCCTGGAACGCGCTCAGCGATATCGCCGCGACCGCCGCAGCAAGCGGGCGCAATGTGCGCGACATGATTCAACTCGTGCTCACCGACGTGGAGATGCCCGAGATGGACGGCTACATGCTCGCCAAGAAGATCAAGGCCGACCCGCGCTTCGATGGCGTGCCGGTGATCATGCACTCGTCGCTGTCCGGGGAGTCGAACCGGAAGCTCGGTGAATCCGTCGGGGTAGACGAGTATGTTTCGAAATTCGAGCCCGCCAAACTCGCGAGCATTCTCTCGCGGATGCTGGCCTGACGGATCGATAAGCATGACAGCCGATACCAACTACCGGTTGCACGCGCTCGCGAACGCAAGCATCCTGCAGAACGTGGACGCGCGCACGCGTCTGGCGGGTTCGAACGTGATCGAGCTGCTGCTCTTCTCGCTCGGCAGCAGCGAGCTCTACGGCATCAACGTGTTCAAGGTGCGCGAGATTACTCACACGCCCGCGATCGCACGCGCGCCGAATCTGCCCACGGGCGTTCCGGGGTTCGTCAGTCTCCGCGGCAGCATCATTCCCGTCATTGCATTGTCAGAGCTGGTCGGCGGGGCCGGAACGGCGTGTTCCAACGAAATGATGATGCTCACGGAGTTCAGCGGGCACGTGCAAGGGTTCCTGCTGCACTCGATCGATCGCATCGCCCGTGTCGAATGGAGCGCCATCCACGCCCCCGATGCGATGCTGGGAGCCGATAGTTACATCAGCGCCGTTACACAACTACCGGACGGCACGCTGGTATCGGTACTGGATGTCGAGCAGGTGCTGGCGACCATCCACGGAGAACCGGAGGTCCCGAACCTTGCACCTGCGGCACGTAGCGACGCGAACGTATTCTTCGCTGACGACTCCGCCGTAGCACGCAGGGAAATCGCACGCGTGCTCGACCGGCTGGGCGTTCGGCATCAGCACGCAAGAAACGGTCGGGAAGCGTGGGAACGACTGCAGTCCCTCGCGACACACGCCCAGTTGACCGGAGAGCCGTTGAGCAGCGCGATCCAGCTCGTGCTCACCGACGCCGAAATGCCGGAGATGGACGGGTACGTGCTCACCCGAAACATCAAGAGCGACACGCGCTTCGCCGGCGTGCCGGTCGTCATGCACTCCTCGCTTTCGTCGGCTGCGAATCGCTCGATGGGCGCGAGCGTCGGCGTCGACGCGTACGTCGCTAAGTTCGATTCTCACGTGCTCGCGGAAACACTGCGTCCGCTGATCGACGCACCGGCCGCCGCACCTCGTTAGACGGAGCAAATCATGGACAAGAGCTCAACCCGTTTTCTGGTGGTCGACGACTTCTCGACGATGCGCCGCATCGTGCGCAATCTTCTGAAAGAACTCGGCTATGCGACGGTCGAAGAGGCGGAAGACGGCGCGGCGGCACTGCAGCGTCTGCGCGCAGATCGTTTCGATTTTGTCATCTCGGACTGGAACATGCCGAACATGACCGGCCTGGAGCTGCTGAAAGCAATACGCGCGGACGGCACGCTCAAGTCGACCCCGGTGCTGATGATCACGGCCGAAGCGCGTAAGGAAAACATCATCGATGCCGCACAGGCCGGCGCCAGCGGCTACATCGTCAAGCCTTTCACTGCCGCGACGCTGGACGAGAAGCTTGCCAAGATTTTCAAGAACCTCGAGAAGAAAGCCGCGTGAGATGGACTCCAGCATGACCGACGACAACACCGACCTCGAAGCACTGTTCGACAGCATTGCGTATGGCCGAACCGAAGCGGCTGCCGAAGAACCCGCTGCCGCGCCGGCCGATGACCCGTCGCCTGGCGGAGCGGACAACGCCGAAAAAGGCAATGCGGAGCACGTATTCGCCTGCGCCGCGCACACGCCGTCCACCTGCCCCGCCGACAAGGTCATCAACTCGGTCGGACACCTCACCCGGCGTCTGCACGACACCCTGGTCGAGCTTGGATACGACCGGCAGCTCCAGGAATGCGCTGCCGGAGCGCTGCCCGATGCGCGGCAGCGACTTGCCTACGTAGCGACGCTGACTGAGCAAGCCGCGAGCCGGTCGTTGAATGCGGTCGAGCTCGCCGTTCCCGTTCAGGAACAGCTTGCCTCCGAGGCGACTGCGCTCGCCGTACGGTGGGACAGCGTTTTCGCAGGCCGCGGCGACCCGCAGGAACTGAAGGCAGTCGCCGAGGCAAGCCGTACCTACCTGCGCGGCGTGCAGGGCCGGACGGACCAGACGCGCAATCACCTGCGCGACATCATGCTGGCACAGGAATTTCAGGATCTCACGGGCCAGGTCCTGAAGCGCGTGACCGAGCTTGCGGAAGATCTCGAGAAGCAGCTCCTCATGCTGCTCGTGGAAAACGCGTCGGGCACGGGGAAGCGCAACGAAGGCCGGTCAGGGCTGCACGGTCCGACGATCGACGCCTCCGGTTCGACCGATGCGATGGCCGATCAGGCGCAGGTGGATGCGCTGCTCGAAAGCCTCGGCTTCTGAAGCCGCGCGAATCGTCATGGATGAACTGCTGCAGGATTTTCTGACGGAAGCCGGAGAGCTTCTGGCGGACGTGGACGTGAAGCTGGTCGAGCTGGAGAAGCGGCCGGCCGACAGCACTCTCCTCAACGACGTCTTTCGCGGCTTTCATACGATCAAGGGTGGCGCAGGTTTCGTCAATCTGCCCATGCTGGTGGACCTCTGCCATCTCACGGAGAACGTGTTCGATCTCCTGCGCAAGCACGAGCTCACGCTGAATGCGATCATCATGGATGCGATCCTCGCGGCAACGGCCGCGGTGCGCGGCATCTTCGATGAGGTCGCGGCGGGTCGGCCACCGGCGCCTGCGGAAGCAGCGCTGCTTGCGCGCCTGCGCGCTGTGGTTTCGAAGGAGCCCGCTGCGATAGCAGGCACCCCCGAGCCCGGCGCCGTTCCCGCTCCGGAACCAGAGCCGGAGCGGGACCCGGCAAAGGCACCGGCACCCGACTGGGATGCGTTCTACAAACTGATCACCAGCACACCAGTTACTGCGCCCGTGCGCGACAGCGCTCAGGCAAGCGGGCGGCGTGCCGGGGACGATCCAAGGGTCGAGGAAGCCCCTGCCGGGCGGCGAACCACGGACAAAGTGAGCGTTGCTCGCGACACGACCATTCGAATAGACACCGGTCGCCTCGACCAGGTGCTCACGCTATCGGGTGAGCTCGGACTCTCGAAGAACCGACTCATGTGCCTGCGGCAGGCGCTGCTCGCAGCGTGTCAAGACCCCGACCTCGCCCGCAGCTTCGACGAAGCCACGAACCACCTCGACCTCGCGGTCGCGGACCTGCAGCGTGCAGTCATGAAAACACGCATGCAGGCGGTCGGACGCCTGTTTCAGAAGTACCCGCGCATTGCGCGCGATCTGGCACGCGGCCTCGGCAAGGAAGTCGAGCTCGTCCTCGAAGGTGAGGACACGGAGCTCGACCGTTCGATCATCGACGACCTGTCGGAGCCGCTGGTGCATCTCGTGCGCAATGCGGTCGATCACGGGATCGAAACACCGGCCGAACGCGCGGCCGGCGGCAAAGACAGGCAGTCCCGACTGCACCTCGCCGCCCGCCAGGAAGGCGACCATGTCGTCATCGAAATCCGCGACGACGGGCGTGGCATGGACCCCGACAAACTGCGCCGCAAAGCGCTCGAGAAAGGTCTGATCGACGCGGAACACGCGCATCGGCTGGACGATAGCGAAGCCCTACAACTCGTGTTCCTGCCCGCGTTCTCCACGAAAGAACAGGTCACGAACGTGTCGGGCCGCGGCGTCGGCATGGACGTCGTGAAGACCGCGATGGACAAGCTGAACGGTCGCATCACGATCGAGTCGCGCGTGGGGACCGGCACGACGATACGCATCGCACTTCCGCTGACGCTCGCCATACTGCCGGTGCTGGTGCTGCGACACGGCCGTCAGTCGTTCGCGCTGCCGCTCACGATGGTTCACGAGATCGTTCCGCTCGAGACCGCCTCGATTCAGCACGTGGGTGGCCGCGCCACCCTGGTCGTGCGCGGCGAGTTTCTGCCGGTGCGCTCGTTCGCCAGCTTCCTGGGCTGGAGTGCGGAGGCGGAGCCGCGTTACGGTGTAATCATGCAGACGAGCGGCGCTACTTTCGTGCTGGCGGTAGACGGCTACGTCGGCCGCGAGGACGTCGTTATCAAGCCGCTCGCCGGCGTCAAGCCGCTTGGGGTCGCGGGCGCCACTCTTGCGGGCGACGGGTCAGTCGTCCTGGTGCTCGACATGGAAGCGCTGCTCCGCGCAACCCCGGTCGAGCCGATTTCCACTATTCAGTGACAGCTTTCCAGCGCGCGAGCGCCGGCGTTACCGCGGCTGGCGCTAACCCGCGGCTTCCATGTATCGGCTTGTCCAGTAATCAGGCGCTTACCGCGGTCGTGCTCGGGGCAACCCAGTTCGTGAGGACCGACCACAGCTGTGAGTGCCTGAAGGGCTTGGACAGGTAATCATCCATCCCGGCGGCGAGACAACGGTCGCGGTCACCTTCCAGCGCGTTCGCCGTCAGTGCGATGACGGGTACACGTGGCCGCGATGCGTCGGCAGCCGCCTCCATCGCGCGGATCGCGCGCGTGGCATCGAAACCGTCCATCTCAGGCATATGGCAGTCCATCAGCACGGCATCGAAGCGCTCCCGCTCCACTGCCGCGACGGCTTCGCGTCCGTTCTTTGCGACTTCGACCCGGCATCCGAAACGCTTCAGCATCGATAGCGCAACGACCTGGTTCACTGCGTTGTCCTCGGCGAGGAGGACATGCGCGGCGAGCCGCGGCTCCTCCCGGGTAGGTTTCACAGCGGTTTCGATCGGTGCCGGCGGGCATAGCGCTTCCGCGGCCGCACGCCTCAAGTCGACCTGCCGGACCGGCTTGCTGAGATAAGTGCTGATGCCGGCGGCGCGCCCTGCCCCTATTTCCCCCTGCAATGCCAAGGAGCTCAGCAGAATCACGCGAACGTCGGTTATCGCCGTGTCCGATTTGATGGCACGGGTGAGTTCGACGCCGTCCATGCCCGGCATCTTCATGTCCACGATGGCAAGATCGTAGGGCGTTCCGTTGGCGGCTGCCGCACGCAGCTCTGACAGCGCTCTGAAGCCATCCTCGGCGCTTGCGACATGGGTACCCCAACTGGCTGCCTGGCTCGCGAGTATCACGCGATTCGTTGGATTGTCTTCGACGATCAGCACCCGTCTACCCGCGAGCTCGACCCGCGCCATAGCGGCCGGAACGACCACCGGCGCGGCCGTCCTTGCCGCCACCGTGAAATGAAAACACGACCCGCGACCCGGCTCGCTCTCAAGAGCGATGTCGCCCCCGAGCATCTCGACCAGACGCTTCGAAATCGCGAGGCCGAGTCCGGTGCCGCCATATTTCCGGGTGGTCGAGCTGTCGGCCTGCGTGAAGGACCGGAAGAGACGCCGCGCCTTGTCCGCCTCGATGCCGATTCCGGTGTCCCTGACCGAGATGTGAATCCTGCAGCCGTCAGGTGCATCGCCGTCCACGGGCGCGTGACGACGCACCTCGATGCTGACCTCTCCACGCGCGGTGAACTTGATCCCGTTGCTGACGAGATTCATCAGAATCTGCCGCAATCGGCCTGGATCTCCGTTCACGCGCTGTGGCACGTCGCCCGCGATCTGGCAGTTCAGCTCGAGGCCCTTGCCGTGAGCGGTGTCCGCGAGCAACTCCGCCACTTCCTCCACCAGCTCGTGCAGGTCGAAGTCGATCTTTTCCAACTCCAGCTTTCCAGCTTCGATCTTCGAAAAATCGAGTATGTCGTTGATGATGCCGAGAAGGGCCTCGCCGGAGTTGTGAATGAGCTTCGCGAACCGCTTCTGCGTCTCCGACAGATCGGTTTCGAGCAGCAGATCGGTCATGCCGAGCACGCCGTTCATGGGAGTACGGATCTCGTGACTCATATTCGCAAGGAACTGTGACTTCGCAACCGACGCGGCTTCGGCTGCATCCTTGGCCTCGCGCAGCTCGGCTGTCCTCGCTTCGACCTGCTCTTCCAGGTGATCTCGATGCTCACGCAACTGCTCGGCATTCATCTCGATCTTGTCGAGCATGTGGTTGAAGTCGTCGATCAGCAGTCCCGTCTCGTCGTTGGCGCGCCGTTCCACTCGCAGCGAATAGTCCCCGTCGTGCGAAATCCGCGCGGCCGTCGAAGCGAGCTCCAGGATGGGCGCCTCGATCATATGCTTGAACTTGTCGGCAAGCTTGAGTGCGAGCAGGAAAGCGACCAGAGTGGACGCGGCAATGATGACGAGCTGCGTGAGCAGGTGCCGCCACAACACACTCAAGTCTGCCGAGATCCGCAGGCTGCCGATGCGCTCCCCATCGAGCTCGATCGGCCTCACGACCGTCAATACGTTGAAGCTCACCACCGGTGCGGCGGCACGGTCCATCTGTGTTTCTCCGCGCGCGGAGCGTTGATAACGCGCGAGAAGGCGGTTGCCGGCCGCGATTACTTCGGCCGAGACGAGATCTGGATTTGCTCTCAACGCAGCAAGCGTGTCCGCGGCCGCCTTGGCGTCGTCGAACGCGACCGCAGCAGCAACGTGCAGACTGGTGGTCGCAGCGGCCACCTTGAGCTGCGCAAGCCCATCCTCGCGTCCGGAAAAGAATGCGTAAATCGAGGTTGTCGCGAACACGAGCGCAAGCGCCGCCGCGCTGGTCGTTGCCAGCAGGACGGAAAGCTTGCGACTGAACGAGAGATCCCGAAACGCGCGCATCATCCGCCTCCTCTCGGTTGTTCACCGATGACGCGGGCGAGGCGCAAGAGCTGGGAGCTGAATTTCACGCCCGCACTCGTCGCCGCGCTCACGTTCACCTCGAGCTGAACCCGGTCATTCGCCGTCAGCAGGCCGACCATCCCGCCTGTTTCCGCGAACCGCGGTGCATCGCCGACAGTGAGCCGCCCCGGTACCGTCCGGGCGGGCGGGGCGGACGCAAAGACGATGTGACATCCAGCGAGGTCGTCCCGCGCGCCGAGAACGCGCACACGAAGCGGACGGCCTTGCACCAGCTTCGAATCGAGTGCGTTGAACGCCGCATTCATCTGCTCGGGTGCGGCCACAACGCACAACGACAATGCGTCGGTGGGCTGCTGTGGCGCTGGCCATTCCGTGAACTTGGCGAGCGTGAATACGATCGCTGCCTTGAGCGCCGGCTCCGATACTGCGGGCTGGGCCAGCGCCAGCGCGCACGGCAGGAAAGCCACAAGCGCGAGTGCGCTACGGGCCCACCCGACAGATCGCATCGATCCGGCGCATTCTTCACGGATCATGTCGCTTCTGCCTCATCGCGCTTCGCTGTCACAGCCTGTACAGGACTTGCAGTCTGAACACGCGGTGATCCTGCTCGACCGTCGTGCGCAATGGCACCAGCGGGTCCGCGGCCACCGGCTCGGAGTAACGCTTGTCGAACAGGTTGTACATCGACGCCGACAGTTCCAGCGGCTGCGCGCGGGCGCGGTAGCGCAGAGTGAAATTCGCAACTCCGAAACCGCCTACACTGGCGGTCGTCGTGCGCCGCTCGCTCGTGTACTGCATCTCGAGCCCGCCGGTTAGGCGATCGCTGAACAGAGGTCCCGACAGGTTGAGCTTTGCAAGATGCCGTGGCGCATTCGCAAGCCCGGCGCTGCCTTCGACGTTCTGCCGCGTATAACTGGTCCGGATCTGGTGGCCGGAGCGAAAGTGCCGTTCGACTTCGAATTCGGCGCCTTGCGTTTGGAACGCAGCCTGATTCTGGAATTGCAATAAGCCGGTCGCAGGATCGCTGACCTGCTGGATAAGGTTCTCGATCGTGCTCGAGAACAACACGCCGGTAAGCTTCGTGCCAGTTACCGGCTCATGTTCGACGATCGCCTCCACCGTGCGAATACGCTCCGGTCGCAAGTCCGGATTGCCGATCTGAGATCCGGGGAACGAATAGAACGATTCGTATGCGTTGGGATTGCGGAACGCACGCCCATACAGGAGTTTCGTCGTTGTCTTCTGGGTCGCGTTATAGATGACGGCGAGCCTCGGGCTCACGTTTGCGTCGGAGCGCACGCTGCTGTAATCGTAACGCGCGCCTGCCGTCAATTTCAGGTCCGGCCGCGGTGCGTACTCGTCCTGCAGATACATGCCCGCAGTCGTTGAACGCCGATGGTCATCCTGGTACGAAACAAAGGGCTCGAGCGCGAACTGTACGTTGCGACTGTTCCAGGTTCTTCTGAAACTCCGTTCCGACGAGCAGCGTATGCCGCTCCATCACGGTTCCCACTGCCCTTACCTCGGCGCCCCACCAGCGGCCTTGTGCCGTGTCGATGTCGAGCTCGGTCGGGTAAAGCTGAACCCCACGATACGTGTAATCGCCGTAGAACACGCGGCTCGTCAGCCCAAACTGTCGCACGTTGGCGTAGTGAGTCAGGTCGAAGAGCGCGGATTCGTCGATCGAGTTGCTGGTGCGATCGTCGAACACGGTGCCGAACTGTCCCGGAAGGAGGCCTTTATTGCGGTGCGAGTAGTACCCGGTAAACGTAAAATTGTCGAAGCTCGCCTTCCCATACAGCTTGGAATAGCGCTCGTAATCGGTGCCGCTGGCGATGCCACCGTTGACGTTCGCGAATTCCGGGTAGAAAAGGTCACGTCCAGCGCTGCTGAAGCCGGTTGCGGATAGCATCATATCGAGACCATTCTCGAACTTGCGCCCGAAGGTCACGCGCCCCCGCCTCCCGTCCGCGCTGAGTGCCTCCGCCGCAATCTCCGTTCCGCCGACCCCCGAGCCCTTGCGCGTGATGACGTTCACCGCACCGAACATGCCATTGCTGCCGTACACCGATGAGCTCGCGCCCTTGACCACCTCGACGCGTTCGACGAGGTCGAGATCCAGCGGAAACTCGTTGCTGATATAGCCGGTGTCGAAAATATTGTCATTGACACGGTACCCGTCGATCAGCACCACGAGCCGGGTGTTGTAGTCCCCCGGCGGCGCGACGCCACGGACGCCGACGTAGCTGTAGACGCGATCGTACGTCGTATGGAAACCGCGCACGCTCTTCAACACGTCGGCGAGCGTTCGGTAGCCGAAATTGCGGATGTCCTCGGCGGTGATGATCGTTACGGCCGACGGTGCGTCGCGAGTCTGCTGGGCATAACGCGACGCGCCCATGACCTGCATGCCGAGGAGCTCCTCCAGCGGCAGCGTCGTCAAGTCCTCCCGCACCTGCCCGAACGCGTACCCGGCGTTCGTGCAAAGCGCCACCACTGCCATCGCGAGCGCGGCGCGTGAAAACCGGGCCTGCCTGATCAGCTCATTGCTCATGTCGCGTCCGCTCCGCGGTCGTTCTCCAGACCCAGCAACGGCGCGCAGGGTCCGATCTTGAGAGTCCGCTTGAGCTCACGTGGCCCGGACCTTGGCGCCCGGGCTCGGCACGTAGAAATCAGTTCAGACTTGTATCCGCCGGCTGCTCGCCATCAGCCGACCGTGGCTTGGGCGGCGGTGCCGAAAGCGCGGCGCGCACGGTCGCAAGCAGACGCGCGGCATTGAACGGCTTGACGACAAAGCCCGCCGCGCCAAGCTCCAGTGCCTCGCTCACGACATTGCTCGTCGCGCGCCCCGTCACCAGCACCACTCGCATTTCCGGATGTATCGCGCGCAGCGCCCGCAGAACCGCAATGCCATCCAGCCCTGGCAGCAGCACGTCCAGACAGATCAGATCGGGCCGTAGCTTTTCGACGACGTCGATCGCGATGTCACCATTGGCGGCTTCACCAACGACGATAAGGCCGGCGTCATGACGCATGATCCCGCGCAGAAGATCGCGGATGACGGGGTTGTCATCGACGATGACGATGCGCGACGGGCGAGCGTTCGAATCCTTTGAAACGTTCATTTCTTTTCGAGAGTTGTGCCCGAGCCTATTCGTCAGCGGGCTGAAGTGCTGCGGGATCTTCAAGATGCACGATAAGCGCCGTCACGAGCGCCTCCGCAGAAGCGGCAAGCGGCACCACCTCCGCATGTGTGCCGGACTTCGCCGCGCTTTCCAACGCCAGGAGCGATGCCACGGCGGCGGGGGCCTCAAACACCGAGGTCGCTCCCTTCAGGGAATGCGCCTCGCGATAGATATCCTGAACATTACCCGCTCCGAGCGCCGCGCGAATCGACTCGAGCTGTTGCCGCGCGGTGACCGTAAAGAGCTGCGCCAGTTCGACCAGCAGCCCCGCATCTCCGCCCAATCGCTCCAGCGTCACACTTCGGTCGAAAACGCTCATGGCATGCGGCTCCTTAGAGGGTGTGCGGGTTTATGGATGAGGGGGACGCCCAGAGACGGCACCCAGCAAGAATGACGGCACGCAGACGGCGATCTTGAGTGGGCCCGCTAGGCGTTTTTGAGCCAGGAAAGCTTTTTTGAATGACGCGTCAACGTTCTTCGTCAGCAGGCGCCGTAAACCCCTGCGCAGCATCGCCGTGACGTGCTTTATCCGCAGAACTTCATCGAAGACCGACATGAATGCATCGACGCATTCCGGATCGAAATGGGCGCCACGACCCTTACGGATGAGCTCGACGATAGCGAGGGTCGGGCTCGTTATCCGCACACCATTCCAGGGCTTCGATAGCGCTTGTGAAGGTTAGCGGCCGTGTGCCCGGCAGCGTCGAGATAAGTTTCTTGAGCAGAGCGATGATGATCGGAGAGCCGTCGAGGATCACGACCCGCATTGGAGGAGAGAAGACGCCTGCGTTCGTCGAAGCCTTGCCTGGCGCCATCACGCGCGGCACGTCCGTTACTTCCTTTCGGGTGTCGGACGCATTGCGCGCGGCACTCCAGGGGTATGTCGCGGCAATTCGCCGCTCGGCGCGCCCGTCCATGATGCGATCGTGCGCTGGCGCCGTTTTCAGCGCATCGCGAACATCGTGTCGAAACTGGCAACGTCGAGGATTTCCCGAACGATACCGCTGGAGTGAAGCAGCGCGACCGGCATGTTCCGCGACTCGGCCTTCTCGCGAAGGAGCAGCAGCATGCCCAGCGCGGAGCTGTCGAGGTACTCGACACTACGCAAGTCGATGTCGATCTGCTGCACCGAGGGTTGGTTGAGCGCTCCCTCGTAGCATCGCTTGAATTCGCGGTGTCCCGCGAAATCGAAACGACCTTTGAGGCGAATCACGGCCGTATCGCCTTCCCTGCGCAAGCTCGCACGCATGAGCGTTCCTTGTACTTGTTCAGAGCCGTTAACGACAGGCCTGGAGAAATCTTGAAAACCGCACCGTTAGACACGGTTTGTGCGGACGCCGCCCATCGCCAGCCGGGCAATTATGGCGCGTGGAATCTCATGGAGCGGCAGCACTTCATCCGCGCCGCCGAGGGCAATCGCCTCTTTCGGCATGCCGAAAACGACGCATGACTGCTCATCCTGTGCGTAGGTGTGGGCGCCTGCGCGATGCAGTTCCAGCATTCCGGCCGCACCGTCTTTGCCCATTCCCGTCAGAATGATTGCAATCGCGTTCTTCGCGGCGCATTCCGCCGTCGAGCGAAAGAGCACGTCCACGGACGGGCGGTGCCGATTCACGGGTTCGGACTGCGAAAGCTGCGTGACATAGTTGGCACCACTGCGCTTCAGCATGAGATGCGAGTGCCCGGGCGCGATGTAAGCATATCCGGGCAGCACTCGTTCTCCGTTCTCTGCCTCCTTCACGCTTATGCTGCACAAGCTGTCCAGGCGTGCAGCGAAGGAGCGCGTGAACGCTTCGGGCATATGCTGCGTCACGAGTACCCCCGGGGCATCGCACGGTAGCTCTATCAGGACGTCCTTGATCGCTTCGGTCCCGCCGGTGGATGCTCCGATGACGATGACCTTTTCCGTCGAACCCAGGCGCGGGGCCGCGCTCTGTGGCGCTGGCACTTGTCTTGGCACAGCGGGCGCCATGCGCCGTGGGCGTGCAGCTGCCGCAGCGCGGATCTTCTCGGTGATCTGCGCCGCATACTCACGGATGCCGCTTGCGATGCCGATCCTCGGCTTCGGGATGAAGTCCACCGCGCCGAGTTCCAGCGCACGCAGCGTCGCCTCCGAGCCGCGCTCCGTCAGCGTCGATATCATGATGACCGGCATCGGACGCAAACGCATGAGCTTCTCGAGGAAATCGAGGCCATCCATACGCGGCATCTCGATGTCGAGCGTGATCACATCCGGCTCTAGATTGCGGATCATCTCCCGTGCAACGAGTGGGTCCGGCGCGCTCCCCACCACGCACATTCCTGGTTCCTGGTTGATGATTTCAGTCAACAGGCTTCTGACGAGAGCCGAGTCATCGACGATCAGGACGCGTATGTCTTTCATGGGTTCACCCGAAAAGCTCGACGTCCCCGGCGACCGGCACTTCGAGTTGACGCCGATAGTCGCGTTCGCGCTCCAGGATGGTCTCATCGCTCGTGCGGGCAATCTGCTTCACACGCACTCGCCCGTTCCGGACGAACTGATAGACCTTGCGCGGATAGGGGCCGCCGAGATCCCGCGCGGCAATCGAGATGCGCTCCGTCTGCAGATAGTCGAGCACGAAGGCAGCATTGCGCTCTCCGACATTGCTGAGCGTGAGGCCCGGCAGAACGTTGCCGCCTCCGAACACTTTCGCCTCGAGCCCGTTGCGGCGTGCACCGAGTTTCAGAAGCTCATTGATGAGCAACTCCATCGCATAGCTGCCGTAGCGTGCGGAAGCGGACAGAACACCATCGCCGTCTCGCGCATCGGGAAGCATGAAGTGATTCATTCCACCAACACCCACCCTGGGATCCCGGATGCAGGCCGCTACACACGACCCGAGTACCGTCACGAGAACCATGTCGGCGCTGGTCACGTAGTACCTCGCCGGGTAGGATCTTTACTGCCTGCTTCGCGTGCGCTGCATCGTAATACAACGTTGTAGCGACATGCTCGTCAGGCTTGACGCTGGACATAGTCTTCCTTGCCGCCGCGCCGATCTCCCGTCGCGGGAGACTGGGGCGTCCGTTCGTAAACGGTTTTACCGCGCAATCTCACCACGTCCGCGGCATGCACGAAGCATTCCGAATGGCCTGCGAAAAGCAGCCCGTGCGGCCGCAACAGCGGCGTCAGCTTCTGCAGAATCGTGCGCTGCGTGGCCTTATCGAAGTAGATCATCACGTTGCGGCAAAAGATCGCGTCGAACGGACCGTTGATCGGCCACTTTGCGTCGAGCAGGTTCACGCGACTGAACGTCACCAGGGAGCGCACCTCGTTGCGAATCTTCACGCTGCCTTCCTGCGCCCCGGTGCCGCGCAAGAAGAAACGACGGCGCTGTGCGTCGGCCAGCTTCGCGACGCGATCCGCCGCGTACACACCCTGCTGCGCATGCGCAAGCACGTTCGTGTCGATGTCGGTCGCAATTATCGAAACCGGCGGCGTAAAACTCCCGTAGCTGTCGATCAGCGTCATCGCAATCGAGTACGGTTCTTCTCCGGTGGAAGCCGCGCTGCTCCAGACTTTGAAATCGCCCGCTCCGGCGGCCCGGCAACGCTCGACGAGCGCCGCCAGTTCGTCGAAATGGTGCGCTTCCCGGAAAAAGGCCGTCAGGTTGGTGGTAAGCGCATTTACGAAACCCTCGCTTTCCGTATGATCGAGCACGACCAGCTCCAGGTATTCCGCGAAGCTGCGCAAGCCATGTGCGCGAACGCGTCGGGCGAGTCGGCTGTAGACCATCTCCTGCTTCGTGGGCGCGAGCGAAATCCCTGCACGCTCGTAAATGAGCTTACGGACCCGTTGAAAGTCGGCAGCGCTGAAATCCAGATCGCGCACTGGAGCAGCGCTTTCCGGTAACACGATTCGTGGTGAGCCGGGATTCATTGCAGATGCTCCCTGCGTTCCGGCCGCAGACGGTGTGCGCGCGCGGGCCGAAAAGTCTCCGGTGCGGCGGTATGGCAGTGGGCTTCTGTAGTCATCTCTTTCGAACGATCACCGGAGCGCGGCGACAATGGCAGGCCGCAGGGCCATTAACGTCAGCGGGAGCGCATTCTTTATCCGGAGCTGGAACATCCTGGAATCCCGCACGAGCTCGGTACCGCACTCGTTTCGCTGGTGGAGCGTCCCGTTCCGGCGTTTTAAATGGAATGCCTCACAAGACCTACCGGCGAAAAAAAACCCCGGCACGAGTCCGGGGCTCTTCACCGCACATCTGGCGGGCCCGTGCGCTGGAGCCAGCGGCAGAGTACCCATCTGCTTAGGTGTTGCCTGAAATGAAATTTCCACCAGCCGCTTCTTCTGCTATGCGTGCGGTCCCATTCGGTTTCGCGCGGGGCTCGTGGTAGTTCGGGTGCCACTATAAGCGCTTGCTCACCACCTCAGTTGATCCAGATCAAGTCTTCGTCTTTCCCGCTCCCTGCTGTGCGCAACGACACGCGGCGGCAGTGTGCAAGCCGACGCATATCGCGCTCGAACACAGCGTTGGCTCACATCGCCGCTGCGGCGGGCGCGTCCGACTCGACTTCTCGTTCGATCTGCAGGATCGCGCTGACCGTTCGATTCGATGCCGTCTCAAATTGCTCGCCTTCGAGCAGCGCCTCGGCAGCTTCACGACGACCGTTCTCCATTTCTTTCACCACGTCCGACGCGCAGCGATGAAAGTTCGCATGCTCCGCACGAAGTGCCTCATAGGTCGCGCCCCCCTTCAGCGAAACCGCGTCGCCGTAGATCCATTTGCCGAGATCGCACGCGTTGTCCTTGCAGACCGTTGCGCTCTCCAGTTGCTCACCGCTTCCACTGATGAACATCCGTAGGCGTGTCTTCCACTTGATGTGTGCAGCAACCGCCTTCTGAAAGTCGATCCGGGGCGCAGTTGGTGTGCGTTGCGTAACGGTATCAGCGTGGGGCGCACGTCCGAAGTTTAGCGCCCGGTTGAGGCGGCGAACTCCGCTGCCGGCACTGCCGCCACGCTGACTGCGCACAGCGAGCGCGCCTTGCGTCGACGCTTGTCCGGACCCGGAGACGGATGGCGCCTCCGGCGTGCCGAGCTTGAACATCGCGACTGCCTTGGTCAGGTCCTGCGCCTCGGACTGCATCGACTCCGCCGCGCCAGCGGCTTGTTCCACCAGTGCGGCGTTCTGCTGTGTAACCTGGTCCATCTGCACGATCGCCTGGTTCACCTGTTCGATCCCGGAGGACTGTTCCTCCGATGCAGCGGCGATTTCAGCCATGATGTCGGTCACGCGTTTAACCGAGCTCACGACCTCGTCCATGGTCTTGCCAGCTTCATCGACGAGTCTGGTACCGTCTTCCACCTTGTTGACGGAATCGGTAATGAGCGTCTTGATTTCTTTCGCTGCCGCAGCGCTTCTCTGCGCCAGTGTCCGCACTTCGCTGGCGACTACCGCGAAGCCGCGGCCCTGTTCACCCGCACGGGCCGCTTCGACTGCAGCGTTGAGTGCGAGGATATTGGTCTGGAAGGCGATACCGTCGATGACGCTGATGATGTCCGCGATCTTTCTGGAGGCCGCGTTGATGGAAGACATCGTGGAGACCACCTGGCCGACGACCTCACCGCCCTTGACGGCGACATCAGACGCTCCGGCCGCGAGCTGATTCGCTTGCCGGGCGCTGTCCGCGTTCTGCCTGACCGTCCCCGTGAGCTCTTCCATCGAGGAGGCGGTCTCTTCGAGCGAAGAGGCTTGCTGCTCGGTCCGTGACGATAAGTCGCTGTTGCCCGCCGCGATTTCGCTCGACGCGGAGGAAATCGTGGTGCTCGATTGCTTGATCCCGACCACGATCTGCCGCAATTGCTGCTGCATGCGCTTCATCGCGGAGAGCAGGCTTGCGTCATTGCCGGTGAGAACGCTTACGTCAAAGCAGAGATCGCCTGCTGCGATGCGATGCACGACTTCGGCCGCATACGCAGGTTCGCCGCCCAACTGCCGGACGATGCTGCGGGCAAGCAGGTAGCAGAGCAGAAGCTGGAACGCCACGGCCACGGCGGCAACTACGCCCAGCACCGCGTTGCCGTCCCGCGCTGCCTGGCCGCTCTTCGACATGCCCGCGGCGGCTGCGCCCTCGAGCGATTCACTGGCGGCGGCAAGCGATTTCTCCAACGCGGAGAACCGTTTTCCGAATTCCGCGAGCTTGGCTTCTGCAGCCTCCACGTCCGAGCCGCCGAGCGTCACGATCTCCTTTGCGACCGCGAAATACGGTTCGACGTCTCCGTTCACCTTTGCCAGTGCATCCCTGGCCTGGCCTTGAAGTTTCAACGTATCCTGGCCGGCCAGCGCTTTCTTGAGTTGCTCGACATGTTCGGCGAGCTGCTTCTGCGCCGCGCTCAGGACGCCCTCGTCATGTACGCGTGCCGCGCGAAGCGCGACGTAGACATCGCCCCGTATGGCGTCATGCGCCATGTCGGCCTGCATTTCGTTTCCTACCGCGCTCATGCCGTGCGCGTATTCGTCGAATGCGGAGTGAAGAGACGCCGTGACGTAGTAGCTGCCGCAAGCGACGGTCAACGATGTCAGCACAGCGAGCGCTGCGAAGGCCGCGAACTTGCGTTTGAGAGTTAGTGATTTCATCTATTGCTCCTGTGAGCCGCTGAAGATCGAACGGCTCAGAACGGCAAGCCGAGCATGACTTTGAAGACCCAGTTGTCAACCGGGTCCGTCCAACCTCTCCCGACACCGAGCTGGACGTCGAAATGGGATTTCGTTTGGAATTCGACGACGCCGTAGGTGATCTGGCCGGATCGAGATCCGAACACCATGTGCTTGACTTCGCCGAGCTCGGCATAGTGTTCCACTCCGACGCCGAGATTCGGGCGCACCTGCTTCAGCGCCTTTGCAAACAGATCGAAGTTGAAATGGTTGTCTACGCCGGGCACATAGTTCAGCGGACGATTCAGAATCGGATTGACCGCAAACAGCCAATCGTGGGTGCGCCAGCCGACGATGCCGCGCAGCTCCAGCACCACACGCGATTCGGAGAGCCGGCGTGCGAGATAGTTGAGCTCGGTGTTCACGCCGTAGAACAGCTTGCCCGAATTCATCTCCTCGGTTGCCAGGTACGTCAGTCTTGCCTTGAAACCATCGACTGTTGTGCTGCCGGTATGCAGGTTTTTCGACATCGGCATGTGCAGCCCGAGATTCCAGTTCTCCGATAAGCCATAGGTAACTTCCGGCATGAATCTGAAGATGCCGTGGGGCGGCTGCTCGCCATCGTAGTCGGGCGTGCGCCGGCCACTCGGCACGTAGTTCAGATGTAACTCATAGCCCAGCTCACCGGGCTTCTCGAATTCGTCGTCGAAGATCACGATCTCTTCCGGCGCTGCGCGTGCGGAAATGGGCACATACAGCAGCGCGACCAGGAACATCAGAACCAGGATCGCGAAACCGAATCGGATCTGATCACTCCCGCCAGCCGCCGATGGCGCCCGAAGAGACAGACTGCGGGCACAACAGGTCCGGCGTCGAACGGTACAGGTTTTCATATTTGCCGAAGTGGGTTTTTCTCGCGTGCACTTGCGCTGACAGCAAGCGCTGGACGGCATGTCTTTGCGCTGGACTTCGGCACGTACGCCTTAGAACTGGCGCGCTCGCGGAAATGCGCTCGCAACCGTTTGCTGAATCAGTTCAACATGCGTAACGTCCTAGGGCCACATGGCCTTTAGGAAGCACGGCGCAGCATTTGCGCTGAATCAAGACGAAGGGCAGAGAGAGAGGGGCGATGTGTGCATCCGTTGCCAAGCTCTTGGTGGCGCGGGAAATGGGCACGAGCACCGGCAGGTGCGTGCGGATCGGCCCAGCGGATTCAGCGGCCGGAATCGCCCTGGCTTATAGACGTCCCCGCCCTCTTCTCCAGGCCGAGCTCTCGCATGCGTCGCCGGAGTGCGCTCGCCCTGATGCCGAGGATATGGGCGGCTCCAGTCGGGCCATCGACGTGCCAGCTGGTCCTTTCGAGCACGTGCAGGATGTGCTCACGCAAGACGTCCGAAAGCCGCTGCGGCGATACCAGGCATGGATCGGGCTCGAGTGTCAGGTTCTTCGCGAACATGAGCGCACGATGGGCGCAGTTCTCCAGCTCGATCAGGTTGGCGGGCCAATGGTAAGTCTGGGCCTGGCGCCGCAGACCCGAGGAGATCAGAGGCATCCGCTTGCCCGCTTTCTGGGCCGCACGCGCAGCGAACAGGGAGAGCAGCTCTGGAATGTCCTCCTGCCGTTCCCGCAATGCGGGCACATATAGGCGGCAATCTCTGAGTCGAGCCCATAGATCCGCGCGAAACGCGCCCTTCTGGACCAGCGGCGAAAGATCACGATTCGTCGTTGCGAGCACGCGTGCATCGAACCGTCGGAGGGTTCCGGAACGCCTACGTTCGCCGTGCTGGGCCCGCAGAAGTCGCACCAGCTTCTCCTGGTAAACGAGCGGCAGCTCGCCCACTTCCGCGAGCAAAAGCGTTCCGCCCTGAACCAATTCCATTCGACCGCAAAGCTGTCTTAGTCCGGCGCGATCAACCCCATTCAACTCTTGCTGTAGGAGGTCCCGCGCGAGGGCGGCGCAGTTCAGTTTGATGAATGGCCGCTCGCGCCGGTCGCTACGGTTGTGTATCGCGCGCGCAGCCATCTCTCTGCCTGTCCCGACTTCGCCAACGATCAAGAGAGGTCCGTTCGTCCGCGCTGCGCATTCGATCTGCTCGCGCAGCCGTGCTGCCGCGAAGGAAGTGCCCGCGATGTGTTCCGGGTATTCGCCCACGCTCAGCTCGTTGCTGAGACAGTCGATCGCGAGCTTGGAGCGCAGGTGCGAATCGAGCTCCCGATGGATCCGCAGGTTCTCCTTGTACAGCTCGTGTCGGGTCTGTATCAATGCGAGCTGTATACGCACGCGCCGCAGCAGATCCTGTGGACTGAACGGCTGCTGCAGGAAGTCGGCTCTCGGGGTGCGGCGTGCAAAGCCTCCGGTCATCATACGATCGCCCGATTGCAGCCATATCACTGGCATGTCGCACCGTACAGCGACATCGGCAAGGCGCTCCGCGGAGACATGATCATCCACGCGTTCGGCGAACATATCGGACACGAGAAGATCGAAGGCGCCGGGCCGCAGGAGCTTGACTCCACTGGCGGCATCGTCGGCGAATGTCATCTCCAGGCCGGGCTCTCCAGCGAGCTGCCAGCCGAGCAGGCGCCGTTTAGCACAATCGTTGATGACGGCGAGAATCCGCCATCGTTTGATCGGGGGATGCGTGTGTGAGCGCACGTTCTTTGATTATGGAATGATGTCTGCTGACCATAGCGCACGATCTGTACCAACTCAGCGCGCATCATGTCGCGACAACAAAGAACGGAAGAACAATGGGTTGAGGCTTACACGGAAAGCCGCCCTTCACATGCGGCGGCGAACACGGCCGCTGCATGCGGCGGCGCCATCAAATAGCGTGGAAGAGCAGCCGCTTCAGGCCGCGGCCGACCTGGATTCGGGGCGCTTGTGGATCCCGAGCTTGCGCATGCGCCCGCGTAGCGTGCTCGGATTCAGTCCGAGAACGCGCGCTGCGCCGAACTCGCCTTCGATCACGCCGCGCGTGTGATCCAGCACGCGACCGATATGCTCGCGTTCCACTTCTTCGAGGCTTTGGCCGACGTTTGCGGCCTTCTCCATCGCCGGCGGTGCCTTGTTCATGGTCGCCGGAAGCGCGGACACTTCCAGCCTGGAGCCTCTGGTCAAGATCGCCGCGCGCTCGATGAGGTTCTCGAGTTCGCGCACGTTGCCGGGCCAGTCGTATGCCATCGCCTGCTCGAGAAAGGCGGTGCTCGGACCATCTATACGCTTACCGAGCTTGCGCGCGGCCCGCGCGGCGAAGTAGCCGACGAGGCGGGGGATATCTTCGCGGCGCTCGCGCAACGCGGGCAACAGGATAGGGAAAACATTGAGGCGATAATAGAGGTCGCTGCGAAAACCGCCGGCCTGGACCTGCTGCTCGAGCGTACGGTTGGTGGCAGCGATCAGCCGCACGTCAGTGCGCAGGCTGCGTGACCCGCCGACGCGCTCGAACTCCTGTTCCTGCAGCACGCGCAGAAGTTTCGCCTGGCTCTCGAGTGGCAGCTCGCTCACCTCGTCCAGAAAGAGCGTGCCGCCGTCCGCCAGCTCGAAGCGTCCCCGGCGCTGCTGGGTTGCACCGGTGAAAGCGCCTTTCTCGTGCCCGAAGAGCTCACTCTCCACCAGGTCACGCGGCAGGCTCGCGCAGTTTATCTTGATGAGCGGCCGGTCACGGCGGGTGCTGCGATTGTGAATGGCGCGCGCGATGAGCTCCTTCCCCGTCCCGGTCTCTCCAAGGATCAACACCGTGCTCTTCGTGGGCGCCACCAGTTCGACCTGCTCGAGCACATGTGCGAGCGCGGGCGCTTCGCCGACGATTTCGCGAAAATTGGCTCGCGAATGGATCTCGTCGACGAGGCACTCGATCGTGACCTTCGAGCGCTGGTGCGCCTCGATTTCCGCGCGCAGCCTTGCGTTCTGCTCCTGCAGCGCCCGGCGCGCACGCAGCAACGACAGGTGCGCGCCCACTCGCGCCAGCAACTCTTCGTGACGAAAGGGCTTCGTGAGATAGTCGACGGCACCCGCCGAGAACGCCCGCACCTTGTCTACGGCGTCATCCAGTGAGGTCAGGAAGATCACGGGAATGTCGCGCGTAATCTCGGCACTGCGCAGCGCGTCACACACTGAAAAACCGTCGAGTCCCGGCATGAGTGCGTCGAGAAGCACAAGGTCGAACGTTCTCGCATTCAAGAGTTCGAGTGCGCTTTCGCCGTCTTCGGCCAGTACCACATCGCTGTAGCCGGCACGCTCGAGGTGTCGCGCCAAAAAGTGGCGGCTGACCGGTTCGTCATCTACGATGAGAATACGTGCGTTACGCTGGTCCGTGTGGTCGTAGCGATCCACCATCCGCCGCCCTGCGTTTCCGCCGTCCGAATCGGACCCTGCGCCACTGAAGCGATCGTTCACGCGCCGTCCGTTCCAGTCTTCGGAAGCGGCGCCGAGTCATCCGCCGCACGGCCGGATGCGTGGGCGTCGGTCGACCCGTTTGCGGCGCGCTCGCGGCGGCCCTTTCGAACCGCCCGCTCCGGCTTCGCGCCGCGGTCGCCGAGCTGAAAAATCGACAGCGCATCGCCGAGAAGTTGTGCCTGCTGCGCGAGCAAGTTGGCTGATGCCGCTGAATCGCCGACGAGGCCCGCATTCTCCTGGGTCATGCGATCCATGTGGGTGACTGCTTCGTTCACCTGTTCGATACCGCTGCTTTGTTCGCCTGAAGCGGTGCTGATTTCGCGCACGATGGCCGTAACGCGATTTACCGCCGATACGATCTCCTGCATCGTGGTGCCCGCTTCCGAGACGAGATGCGAGCCCTGGTCGACCGTGCCCACGGACTCTGAGATAAGCGCCTTGATCTCCTTCGCCGCGGCTGCGCTCCTCTGAGCCAGACTGCGCACCTCGGATGCGACCACAGCGAAACTCCGCCCCTGCTCGCCGGCCCGTGCGGCCTCGACGGCAGCATTGAGGGCAAGTATGTTCGTCTGAAACGCGATGCCGTCGATCACCCCGGTGATCTCGGCGATCTTCTGCGAAGACTTCGATATCGTTTCCATCGTCGTGACGACTTGCGCCACCACGTCTCCGCCACGGACCGCAATCGCAGATGCGCCGCTGGCAAGTTCGTTCGCTGCCTTCGCGTTGTCGGCGTTCTGCCTGACGGTGCTCGTCAGCTCTTCCATGGAAGCTGCCGTCTCTTCGAGCGATGCAGCCTGTTCCTCCGTGCGCTTCGCAAGGTTCGTGCTGCCGGATGCGATATTGACTGCCGCGGCTTCCACACTGCTGGTGCTCGAGCGCACATCCTGGAGAACGCCGATGAGTTTCCCGTTCATCTGGTCGAGCATTCGGAAAAATCGCAGAAGCTCAGCGTCGCCTCGTGTCGGGAACGTTGCGCCAACGTCGCCCATCAGGACACGATGGGCGATGCTCAACGCATCGTTTACGGGACCACCCAGGCAGCGCGTCGCCCATACGCCGAATAGCACCGCGGCGAGCACGCCGAGCACACCCAGCGCGAGCAGCGCGCCAGAAGCCTCCGGAGACACGAGTGCGAGCGCCGCCAAGGCGATGAAGAGCGCAGAGAAGCCGCCCGCGGTCCACCAGCACCGTGCATAGAAGGACGTGCGGCCAAGGCGCTGGAGAAGACCTCTTGGGCCGCTATAGACCAGATCGCCGCCGCGAAGCGTGGCGCCGCGCAACGTGTCTGCGCGCATCTGTGCGTAGAGATCCGCCGCCGAATCGATTTCCGCACGCGATGGCTTCGTGCGCACGGATATATAGCCTACGATCTTTCCATGTGCGGCGATGGGAGAAACATTCGCTCTCACCCAATAGAAGCCGCCGTCCTTGCGCCGGTTCTTCACGATGCCCGTCCACGGCCGCCCCGCCTTGATGGTCTGCCACAGGTCGGCGAACGCAGCAGGCGGCATGTCCGGATGCCGCACGAGATTGTGCGCTTGGCCGAGGAGTTCCTCGCGCGAGAATCCGGAGCTACGAACAAACGCGTCACTCGCGTAGGTGATGACTCCCTTGGGCGTGGTTCGCGAAACCAGAATCTCATCTTCCGGCACGACGTACTCCTGATCCGTGACGGGGAGGTTGACTCTCATCGGCAGTTCCTTTCTTGTGGCTTGTCAGCAGCCAGCGCGAGACGGCGGCGGCGGCAAATTGAACCGGTTGTGTGGCGCGCGACGAAGTTCACAAACAGCGTGAGCCAGTTCAGACTGAGTCTGGGCCGCGCCAAAATGCCCTGTCGTCAAAGTGCCGCGGGTGGTCAGTCGGCCAGCGCCTTTCCGAGGTCGCATCACGCCAGCGCCAGCGCCACCTCGTCAGACGCGGTCTCAGCAGTCCACGTCATCGCCTTAGGTGCCAGCGCTGCGGCGTCGAGTATCAGGGCCACCCTGCCGTCACCGAGTATCGTCGCGCCCGAGATGCCCGAAACCTTGCGGTAGTTCGATTCGAGGCTCTTGATGACGACCTGCTGCTGGCCGACCAGCGTATCCACGAGCAGCGCCGTTTTTCGCCCGTCAGCCTCGATGATGACGACGATGCCTTGCTCGACTTTCGTGCACTGCGTCTCGAGCCCGAAAAGCTCGTGGAGCGCAACGATCGGGAGGTACTCTCCGCGCACGCGTATCGTTCGTCCGAGCCCGGCGATCGTGTTGATGTCCTGCGGCGCCGGCTGCAGCGATTCGACGATGCACGCGAGCGGCAGGATGTAGAGTTCTTCACCCACGGCCACTGAAAGGCCGTCGAGTATGGCGAGCGTCAGGGGCAGACGCACCGTAACGCGTGTCCGCTTGCCCTGTTCACTCTCGACATCCACTCGGCCGCCGAGTGCCTTGATGTTGCGAGCGACCACGTCCATTCCAACGCCACGACCGGAAACCGCCGTCACGACTTCGGCAGTAGAGAAGCCAGCTTGGAAAATGAGCTCCCAGACTTCCGAGTCGCTCATGCTGTCGGAGACCGTCATGCCACGCTCGCGGGCCTTCTCGAGGATCCGCGCTCGATCGAGTCCGGCGCCGTCGTCCTCAACCCTCACGAACACGCTGCCGCCCTGCTGGAAAGCACTCAGCTTGAGCGTGCCCTGCGGCGGTTTCCCGGCAGCGACTCGCACTTCCGGCAACTCGATTCCATGATCGAGGCTGTTCCTGACCAGATGCGTCAGCGGATCCGCCAGCTTTTCGATAACGCCTTTGTCGAGCTCGGTCGCTTCGCCCTCGGTCTTGAGCTCGACGCGTTTGCCCATCTTCCCCGCGAGGTCCCGCACCACGCGCGGATAGCGGCTGAAGGCGAACGACATCGGCATCATCCGGATCGACATCACGGCTTCCTGCAGGTCACGCGTGTTGCGATCGAGCTGCAGCAGCCCGTCCAGCAGCTTGCTGTGCAGCACGGGATCGAGCTCGCGCCCACTCTGTACCAGCATCGCCTGCGTGATGACGAGCTCCCCGACCAGGTTGATCAGTTTGTCCACCTTGTCGACACCGACTCGGATGGAAGAGGTCTCGGCTTGCGTGGAAACGGCAACCTTGTCGCTCGCGCGCCGACCGGCAGGCGCTACTGCGATGGCAGGGTCGTCCGTGGAACGCCGTCCGGAGCTCGGGTCTGCCGCGGCCGAAGGGGTCCCCGGCGCATCGTCGAAGAAGCCGTACGCGGTCTCCGCGGATTGTTCTGCCACCGGAGGGAGATCGACAAAAAAGCCATACGCTTCTTTCGCCTGCGCCTGCGCCGGCGCGGCTGTCGAGACTGCCTCGACCCTGCAGACTTCCGGGGCGACCACGAACTCGCAAAGCTCGCGTAGCTTCGCGACACTTTGCGCGGTCTTCAGGACGAGCCGCCAGCAGCCGTCGTCTGCACCGCTGTCACGCCGCGTCTCCCGCACCTCACCCATGCCGGCAAGCTCATCGAACAGATGTTCGATATGTGCATCCTCAGCCGCGCCAGAGTCGATTTCGATGCGTACGGTTTGCTCGGCCGCGCTGGTCGCCACTGGCGGTGCGGCCGCCGCACGCGCCGCCTGGCTCAGCGCGCGCAGTCTCGCGACGATCGCGACGGCCGGTTCCGTGGACGCCGTGCGCCCCTGCTGGTGCGCTTCGAGCTGCTCTTTGAGGACGTCGCGCGCATGCAGGAAAGCATCCACCATGTCGGCGTCGATCGTGATCTCGTGTTTGCGCAACCGATCGAGCAGTGTCTCGAGTTCATGCGTGACATCGGTCATGTCATTGAAGCCGAAGGTTCCGCTGCTGCCTTTGATCGAATGCGCCGCCCGGAAGATCGCGTCGAAGTCCTCGTTCCCCGGGCAGGAGATATCGAGCGCCAGCAGCAGACTCTCCATCGTGGCGAGGTGTTCCTCGGCTTCATCGAAGAAGACCTGGTAGAAACGAGTCATATCGATCGTCATGGCGAATACCCCGTCGGTGGTTCAAGCACGCGTGATCAGCCGATCACTTTTTTCACGACTTCGACCAGCTTCGCCGGATCGAACGGTTTCACCAGCCAGCCTGTCGCGCCGGCCGCCTTGCCCTGCGCTTTCATGGTGTCGCCCGACTCGGTGGTCAGCATCAGGATAGGCACCGTCTTGTACCTGGGGCAGCCCGCGCAGTGAGCGGACCAGCGTCAGCCCGTCCATCTTCGGCATGTTCTGGTCGGTCAGAACCAGGTTTACGCCGGTGCCTTTCGCCTTTGAAAGACCGTCTTCGCCGTCTACCGCTTCGAGCACCTGGTAACCCGCGCTCTTGAGCGTGAATGCGACCATCTGACGGATGGAGGCTGAATCGTCTACTGCAAGTACCGTCTTCGTCATGTGTCACTCTCCCGCGAGCTAGAACAGCTCGACGTCTCCGCTTTCCATGGATTGCTGTTTCACAGGATTTCGTGCCGTGGAGGTGCGCGCGTTTTCCACTGCTTCGTCTATCGCACGGCGCGCCGATTCATGTGCCGACGGATCGTCAGGCTGCAGCGCTTCGAGCGACGCCATTGCCGCCGTTACGCCGCTCAGTGCGTGGACGCGTTTGCCGACGTGTCCCAGCAACTGCGTGACGATGTCCTGAAACTGGAGGTTGGTTACAGCATCGTTGACGTCGTGTTCCATCTTCGAGGTGCGCTCGGCCAGTTGTGCCGCGGCTTGCGTCGCCTCGCTGTGTGCCGCATGAATCTCGGAAACCATGTTGTCGATGCGTCGCTTCGACTGCAGCGCGACGTTCATGTCGCGTGAGGCTATATCCTCGATCGCCTGTTCCGCACTTGTTGCAGCGGCATGCATCGAGTTGATGTGCTGGTGTATCTGCCGGCTGAAATCTCCGGTACGGCTCGACAGTGCCCGCACCTCATCCGCGACGATCGCGAAGCCGCGACCCGCTTCGCCCGCGCGCGCCGCCTCGATGGCCGCGTTCAACGCAAGCAGATTCGTCTGTTTGGAGATGGCTTCCATCTCGACGAGCGCAGCCTGAATGCGTGTCGCATACCCCGCCACTGCCTCGACCAGATCAATGAGACCCATTGCGAGCTTGCCGTTTTGAACGGTCGCATTGATGAAGAATTGGAGTGTTCCCGATGTCTCGCCGACGAACTCGTTGAAGCGCCGCGTCAGGCGGTTTCCGCCGTCTGCCTCGGCAGCCTGTCCGCCGGTGGCGAGTTCCAATGCAAGTGTCTGCTGGTCACGCGCCTGCATATGAATGTCGTTGAAGCTCGAGATGAGCCGGTTGATAGCCTCCAGGAAGAGGGTCTGCACCTGCGAGATCTCGTCGTGAGCTGCCGCGAGCTGCGTGCTCAGGCTATCTGTGCACGAGGGCAGAAGCGCGATGCCCGGAGTCGGGTGTACCGCGGGTTCCGGCTGTTGCGGCTCTGCCTCGGCACGGTTGGTAACCACGCCCGGTGTGACAAAAGCACGGTGTAAGGCAACACGCCACAACGCGCATAGCACGCCTGTTGCGACGATCGTGGCGAGCGCGAGCGCTTTCGACGGAGGTGCAAAGGCGACGAGCACGGCACCGGTAAGACTCACCAGCATGAGCCCTGTCGTCCATCGAGAGTCCGCGGGCAGTGCGTATTCAGACGGTCGAATCACGATTTTCCAGTTTCCACTCAGCAGTGTGCGATCCCGACGGGGGCGGCACGAGACGAGCTCGTCATTGGGTTGTCACGGTCGAGCACGCCACCACCGTGGTGACTTAGGCCAATAACGACCGAAAGCCCGGCGCCTTTACACCTGACCGCTATTACGAGCACCGGTGCGTGCTCGAGACTCCGGCAGGCCACCGGCCCGGCAATGCCGCTGGAATCTGTGAAGGATGCGGCTAAAGTCCTTTCATGGACGGTCGTAATTGCCTCCGCGACGGCGGTTAATTGTCTTCGACCTAACCGAAGTCCCCGGCCGTCAGGGCCGTAACTTACTTCTCAAGGAGCTGAAGATGCCTCAAGTAATCAACACCAACGTCGCTTCGCTGAATGCGCAGCGGAACTTGAACCAGTCCCAGAGCGCTCTTGCAACCTCGCTGCAACGCATGTCTTCCGGCATGCGCATCAACAGCGCGAAGGACGATTCTGCCGGCCTCGCGATCGCCGAGCGGATGACCGCCCAGATCCGTGGTCTGAACCAGGCCGCCCGCAACGCGAACGACGGCATTTCGCTGGCACAAACGGCGGAAGGCGCGCTCGGCGAAATCGGCAACAACCTGCAGCGCTTGCGCGAACTGGCAGTCCAGTCCGCGAACGCGACGAACAGCGCAAGCGACCGCGCCTCGATCGATGCGGAAGCCCAGCAGCTGACGGCGGAAATCACGCGTGTTGCCAGCCAAACGTCGTTCAACGGCACGAATCTGCTCGACGGTTCATTCACGTCCCAAGCGTTCCAGGTCGGCGCGAATGCCAACCAGACGATTTCGATCAATTCGATCGCTGACTCGCGTGCTACCGGCCTCGGCAGCAACACGATGACGCTCGCCGGCACGGCGATGGGTGTTGCAACTGCTTCAGCTGCAGCAGCCGCGACGACTGCGAACGGTGTCACGGTCGAAGCCGGCCTGACCCTTACCACGCAGAACGGTGGCACCACGGCAGCCTTTGGTTACGCTGTCGGAGCCGACGCGAAAGCGATCGCAGCGGCCATCAACACGAACGCTGCGAGCGTTGGCGTCAGCGCAACGGCGACGAACAGCACCACGCTGAGCGGTCTCTCCGCGGCAGGCACGGTGAGCTTCAACCTTAACGGCACCGCGGTTTCGGCGGCCGTTGCAGATCCGACGGACCTTACCGCTCTTATGGGCGCCATCAACGGCGCGCAAGGCGCGACAGGCGTCACCGCGACGTTCACGAGCAGCGCGAACAAGACCAGCCTCACGCTGACCGCCAGCGATGGACGCGACATCAAGGTTGACACGTTCGTCAATTCGACGGCGGGCAATCAGACCATGGTCGTCGATTCGGCGGGCAGCAACAGGACGCTAACCGAAGGCAGCACGGATTCCACTATCAAGACCGGTACCGTGTCGCTGTCGAGCAGCAAAGGTGCGATCACCGCGGCCGGCAGCAATGCCGACGTGTTCAATTCCGCCACCAGCACGTTCTCGTCGGTTGCCAGCATGAGCCTCGCTGGTACGACCGGAGCGAACGCGCAAAACGCAATCTCGGTGGTCGACGCCGCCCTGGCGCAGATCAACTCCTCGCGTGCGGACCTCGGTGCGTATCAGAACCGCTTCCAGTCCGCGATCAACAATCTGCAAACGACGGCTGAGAACGTGTCGGCCTCCCGCAGCCGGATCCAGGACGCGGACTTCGCGGCGGAAACCGCCTCGATGACCAAGAACCAGATCCTGCAGCAAGCCGGCACGGCGATGCTCGCGCAAGCGAACTCGCTGCCGCAGAACGTTCTCTCGCTCCTCCGCGGATAACCTCCGCTGACAGGCAGCAACCTGCGGGACCGCTCAAAAGGCGGTCCCGCTTGTTTTTTTGGGTTAAAGAAGCGCAAGGCCCGGCCGTAATTACAGGAGCACGCAAGGACCCAAACGAATGGCTACCCTCTCTTCACCTGGCGTCGGTTCGGGACTGGATGTAAACAGCATCGTCAGTCAACTGATGACGGTCGAGCGCAAATCGGTGGCGGCGCTTGATACGAAGGAAGCCAAGCTCCAGACGCAGCTCAGCGCCTACGGGAGCCTGAAGGGCGCGCTATCTACCTTCCAGACGGCTGTCGCCGCACTTGCCAGTCCTACCAAATTCGCGGCCGTAAAGACGAGCGTCACTGACGCGACGGTCGCAACTGCGACAGCTTCGAATGCGCCGGCCGGCAGCTATTCCCTGGAAGTCCAGACACTGGCGCAATCGCAGAAGCTCAAATCAAGCCCCTTCACCAAGACGAGCGATGTCGTGGGAACGGGGAAACTGACGATCTCCTTCGGAACTTACAACGCCGACACCTTCGCGCTCAACGCCGACAAGCCGTCGACGGAAATCACCATCGGGCCGGGACAGGACAGCCTGGCCGGCGTGCGCGATGCCATCAACGCGGCAGACGCCGGCGTGACGGCGAGTATCGTCAACGATGGCACGACGAACCGGCTCGTCATCACGTCGAAAGACACGGGTCTCTCGAACGCTTTGCGCATCACTGTGGCCGATGCCGACGGCGCCAACACCGATACGAGCGGCCTGTCGCGCCTCGCCTACGACGGTCGCACCCTAAGCGGTGTGAAAAATCTCACGGAAACGGTCGCGGCGCAGAATGCAACCGCAGTCGTCGACGGCATTCCCATCAGCAAGCCCTCGAACACGTTCTCGGACGTGATCGACGGCGTGACGCTTACGCTGCTCAAGGAGAATACGCCGTCCAAGACGACGGTCAGCGTAAGCCGCGACACCTCGACTATTCAGGCATCGGTCCAGTCTTTCGTCAAGGCCTACAACGACCTCAACAAGACGATGACCGATCTCTCGAAGTACGACGCGGCCAACAAGAAGGCGTCGACGCTGACGGGAGATGCGACCCTGCGGTCGCTGCAGATGCGCCTGAGAGGGGTATTCAACACGCCTCTCAGCGATGCAGGCGGCGGATTCACGTCTCTGGCCGAAATCGGCATCACGTTTCAGACCGACGGCACACTCAAGCTCGATTCGACGAAGCTGACCGCAGCCTTGGCCGACCCGACGAAGGACGTCTCGACGCTCTTTGCCGCGATCGGCAAGCCAACCGACAGTCTGATCACGTTCACCGGATCCACGGCGGACACCAGGAACGGCGCATACCCCGTCAATGTCAGCCAGCTCGCGACGCAGGGTAAAGCGATCGGAGGAGCAGCGGCCGCACTCACGATCGCGGCCGGTAGCAATGACACGCTCGACCTTTCGGTGAACGGTGTCTCGGCCACCATTACGCTCGCCGCCGGGACATACACTGCAAGCGGGTTGGCCGCCGAGCTTCAATCGAAGATCAATGCCGCGACCGCCTTCAGCACCACCGGCAAAAGTGTGACCGTGACGGAATCGAGCGGCGTGCTGGCCGTCGTTTCGAAAAGCTATGGCGCCGACTCGACCGTAACCATCAGCGGCGGGACGGCCAAAGCAAGCCTCTTTGGCAGTCTCATCGAAACCCGCGGCATGAACGCAGCCGGCACGATCGGCAGCAGCCCGGCAACGGCTTCCGGACAGGTCCTGACCGGAACCGGCGATGCGTCAGGGCTGGCACTGACGGTCACCGGCGATGCTACCGGCGATCGCGGCACGGTGAAGTTCAGCCGGGGCTACGCATACGAACTTGACAAGCTCGTCGGCAAGCTCCTCGAGAACGACAGCCTGATCGACGGGCGCATCGACGGCATCAACGCCTCCATCAAGGACATCGACCACCAGCGCGATCAGATGAACGCCCGGCTCGACGACGTCGAAAAAGGCTACCGCGCTCAATTCAACGCACTCGACGCGATGATGAGCCGCATGCAGCAGACCAGTACATACCTTACGCAGCAACTCGCAAACCTGCCGAAGATCTCCTCAAACTAATGTTTACAACTGCCGGACGCGCGATCAACGCGTATGTCAAGACCGGGATCGAAACCGCGATTCCCGAAGCCGACCCGCATCGCCTGATCCTGATGCTGTTCGAGGGCGCGCTCGCATCGATAGCACAGGCGCGACTGAAACTGAGTACCGGAGATATCCCGGGCCGCGGCAAGGCGATCTCCAAAGCGATCTCGATCATTCAGGACGGCCTGCGCACGAGCCTGGATACGCAGAAAGGCGGAGAGCTCGCACAGCGGCTGAGCTCCCTCTACGAATATGTCACGATGCGTCTGCTGGAAGCCAATGCGTATGCCCGGCAGGACGCGCTGGACGAAGCCGCGCATCTGATCTCGGAACTGCATTCCGGCTGGACGGCGATTACGCCGAGCAAGCATGCTGCAAACGACGGCATACGTGCCTGACATCGACGGGCCGCGCGCCCGCGAGATCCTGGACGCGTACGAGTCCCTGTGCGTGATCACGGGACGCATGCGGCAGGCCGCACAGAACGCTGACTGGGATTCGCTGATCACGCTCGAACAGGAGTGCGCATCGATCTTCTCGCGTCTGACCTGCATCGAGGACAGTGCGCCGCGCAGCGAAGCGTATCAGCGCCGGAAGTCGGAGCTCATCTGCCGCGTTCTCGATAACGACGCGCAGATCCGGGATCGTACCAACACACGACTCGCTGAAATGTGGCGGGTCGTCGATGGCAGGAGTAACGTGCGTAAACTCGAAACGGCATATCGCGCCGACAACCGTTAGGTCCTGGATCGCAATCACTATCGGATGTAACCACCATGATCAAGATACTCGTCAAAGGCACGCTTTCGTGCCCGATATTCAACTGCGATGTGTGCGGAGACATGATCGGGGACATCAGCGAGGGGCACGCCATTTACATGTATCCGGACAAGGCGGAGGAAAACATCAAGATCGAGGTGCAGCACGTGCACAGCGGCTACTGCCGCGAGACCGCCGAGAAGAAAATGAGTTACCGCTGCGACTCGCAGAGCCTGGGTGCCCACCTCTATTTCCTCTGCGCGAACACCGAGCTCGACAATAAGCAGTTCGAGAAGCTGCGCCGTATGCACGGCGCCAGCACCGAGTAGGCCGCGTACTGAAGCATTGCAGCGGCCGCTGCGGCTGCGGCATACTCCTGCCGGTGACGCGACCGGCATTCCCGCCGGAGCAGTTGCGTCCAGACGCCGCCCGTCGCGCCCTTCGAGCGGCAGAGTACAACCTCTTTCGACGGACTTACATGAGCGTCATCGCGCCCTGGTATCAGCTCGGCTACGTTATCCCTCATCTGTACACGGATCTCGACGCCTATCAGTTCTATCGGGTGGCGCCTGAGGGCATGATGTTGGCAACCACTGGCCTCGATCTAAAGGACTATACCCTGGCTGCGGTGGAAACGGAGCTGCCGCTGCTGTGGCAGCGTTTTGAACTGCTTGCAAAGAAAGTCGACCGTCTCTCGTTGAGCGGCGTTCCCGTTGCCTCTGCGCTGGGCCGTGCGAAGATGCGCGAGATCCTGGCGGAAGGTGAGAAGCGCACCGGACTCGTGTGCGATACGGATCTCGAGGCGCACATTGCGACGCTGCAGCATTTCGATGCGACGCGCATCGCAGTCGCGACCCGCTGGCCGGAGCCGGTCAACGAAGCGCTCACGCGCTATCTTGCGGAAGCAGGCATCGAAGTGATCGCGCGCCGATCACGTGGGCGCTCCCTGCAGGAGAACAAGGTTTCGAGTGCCGCAGCGGATTACGAGCTCGCTCTCGAGCTCGGCCGCGAAGCAATGCGCGCTGCGCCCGAGGCGCAGGCCCTGCTCATGCCCGGCGGACTCTGGTTCGCGATCCACGCCGTCCCGATCCTGGAGGGCGAATTCGGCCGCCCGGTCCTTCTCAACATCCTTTCGACCACGTGGGCCGCGCTCAATACCGTCCGGGACCGCCTGGTCGTCCGGCCGGACCGACGCTGGGGTAAGGTGCTCGGAAGTCTCGCCGCCTTGTAACCGACGGGTCGCAGCGGGGTCTCGTTCTTGCACTGACAGCGCATGGACTCTGCTGCCACACCCGGGGCGCTTTCCGCGGGGCTGCATACCGCGCCCTACGCATCACCCGCCGCGCGGCCGGGACATGAGATTTACGTCTGCGAGCCCGCGCGCGGTGGCGGGAGGAACAGAGCGCTTTATGCTTCGCAGCTGCGGTCAGTCACCGGACTGACCGGCGCGTCGATGTAGCGGTTATTTCTTCGGCCGCGGAGAGCGCACCAGCAACACGGGCACTTCGGCACGCTGTACGACGGCCTCCGCGTCGCTGCCCAGCACGACGTGACTGACGCCGCGGCGTCCGTGCGTGCCCATCACAATGATCTCCGCGCGCCATTTTCTGGCTTCATCCACGATCAGGTCGGCGACGCGCCCCGTGAAGCTTTCGTGCAGCACCACGGCGGCATCGACGCCTTCGGCCTGGGCCAGGCGACGCGCGTCTTCCAGTATCATTTTTCCGCCTTCGGCGAAGTCCGCCACCAGGGGCGCCGTGGCCATCCCGCTTTCGGGGTTGAGGGCGAGCGGCGTATCGTCGACGATGTGCACGAGGCGCACCTCACTGCGAAGTGCTTTCGCCAGCCGGATTGCCTCCTGCAGCCCGCGGTTCGAAGGCTCGCTGCCATCGACCGGCACGAGTATGCGTTCATACATGCTGCGTCTCCTCGCAACCGGGCGAGCTCACATGTCGAATGCTGCCGGACGGCGATCGGCCGAACCGGTCGCTGCGCTCACCTGGCATCGTGATGTACCGGAAACCGCCCGGATGCCTGTCTATGTGCATAATGCATTATAAAGCGCGCCTCCGCTGCCTATACTGACCCGCAAACCGTGGAAGGCGGAGCCATATGAAATCGATTTTCATCCTGACGCTTCTCTTTGCGATGCCCGCAGCTTACGCGGCGGACACATCCGAGCGCACCTACGCAGATCCTGCGTGTTCCTCGCGCACGGCGAATCCCGATGACTGCATCCTTTCGAACGGGGCACCGAGGCTCGCGATCGTGCCGGAGAGAAAGACGGGTGAGGAGCCGCCCACGCCGACGCCGCTGACGGGTGGTGCTTTCAACCCCTCGAAGGACAAACCGGCCCCGCAGCCGACGCCAGAAGCCGGCACCTCGCTCACCGCACCGAAGAAGAAATAGCGGCGTTCACGGCCCGGATCAGTAGAGTGCCTGCGCCGTGATATTGGCGGCTTTCACGACGCCATCCCATTTGTCGAATTCCGCAACGAAAAGCCTCCGCAATTCGGCCGGCGCATAAGGCGGCGCGACTTCGGAGGCGTCGGCCGCGAAACGCTCCACGAGCCCCGGTGAGGCGAGCACCTGCACGAGCTCACGGTTGAGCGCCTGCACCACGGCAGCGGGCGACTTGCCCAGCACATACCACGTATAGGTGTTGCTCAGCTCGAAGCCCGGGAGACCCGATTCGGCGACCGTCGGCACGTTCGGATAGCCAGCCATGCGCTTCGGCGTCATTACCGCGATCGGTCTGGCTTTCCCTGTGCGCACGAGTTGGGAGCCTGCGATGTTGCTGAAGAGCAGCTGTATACGTCCGGCCGCGAGGTCGATGCCCGCGAGTGCGTTGCTCTTGTATGGAACGTGGATGACGTCGATCTTCGTCTTGAGCTTGATCAGCTCCATGCCCAGATGGGCGACGGAGCCCACGCCCGCGGAGCCGAACGTGATCTTGCCAGGGTTCTTCCGGGCGTAATCGAGCATTTCGGCAAAGCTATTGACCGGCAGCGACACCGGACAGAGTGCCATGTAGTACTGCGACGAGATCTGTGCGACCGGGGCGAAAGTCGTGCGGATATCGTAGGGAAAACGTTTCAGTACGCCGTTGATCACGAATGAATTGCTGGTGCTGACGAGCGTCATGCCGTCAGGCGCACCTTCCGCCGCGATGTTGGCGCCGATCGCGCCGTTCGCGCCGGGACGGTTGTCCACCACCACAGCACGGCCGATGCGTTGACCGAGCTTCTCCGCGATCGGACGCGTGAGCTGATCGATGCCACTGCCGGCGGCAGTGGTTACGATGATGCGCATGGGCTTGTCCGCGCCGGCCGTCGGAAACGGATTCGCGTGCGACCACGCCGGCAGCATCTGGATCGCCGCCAGCACGAAAAACATTGCGGGCCGCATCAACTACGCCGCATGCGCGGAGCGGATCGGATGAGGATAGATCGAGACGCGCCAGTGAATGCGATCTTCGTCGGGCGGATAATCGCCGGCCGCCTTATGGAACGAGCATCGGTTGTCCCAGATTACGATATCGCCCTTCGACCATTTGTGGCGATAGTCCGCACCCGGCTGCACCATGAGCGCCGTCAGCTCGTCGATGACAGCGTCGCTTTCCTGAGGCTCCAACCCCTCGATCCGCAGGATCTTGACCGGATCGAAGTACAGCAGCTTGCGACCGGTCTCCGGATGCGTACGAAAGAGCGGGTGGAACGCCGGCTTCTTGGCCTTGTGATCCTCGGCGCTCAGGAGCGGCGATGGCGCACGCCGTCCCCCGTAGACGTACACGCCGTAGCGACCTTCGAGTCGTTGCTTGAGTCGCTCCGGCACGGCCTCGTAAGCGGCATATGAACTCGCGAATAACGTGTCGCCGCCGTGGCTCGGAATCGCCAGCGCGTAAAGCTGTGTAGCCTTGAACGGCTCGGGGTTGTATGCACCGTCGGTGTGAAATCCGAGCGAGCCGCGACGATAGATCGTCGTATTGAGCTGACCGGTTGCGTCGAACTTGTTCGCCCCCAGCAGGGTGATCTCGGGATACTTCGGGTGCCGCGTATTCCGGGACGGGTGCATCTGCAGCGGCCCGAAACGCCGGCTGTAGCCCAGAAAGTCATCCTCGTTCAATGACTGGCCGCGCACGACGAGGACGTTGTAATCGAGCCATGCTCCGTAGATGCGCGAGAAGTCGCTATCGCTCAGCGTCTTCACGTCGACTCCAGTCACTTCGGCGCCGATCAAATCTCCCAGGCGGCGAATCTCCATCTTTCCTCCATCTGCTTCAGCGTATGCGTCGATCCGATTTTATGGGGGCTCGCGGCAACTACAACGCTCTTTCCACATGATGGTGCGAGGAGCCGCGCAGCCGTGCTATCCAATCACGATCAGCCGCGGATCTCCCGCGTCACCGAAAACGAATAGCCTGAGACGGGGATATACACCGAATGCGTCCCCTCCCCGCCAGCGACGATGAAGTTGACGTCATCCGGCGCGACCGATATCGGCAGCATCGTTTCCGCCGTGATCGCTCCGAGCTCGGCAGCACGGGCGGTCTGCACGCGGCCAAGGTCTCTCGCAGCGAGACGGGACGCCGCGAGCTTCGATGCATCCCAGAGCCTGCGCTTCACGTCGGCCTTGCCGAGCCCCGCCTTGCTGAGGATCTGCGCATGCTCGGGCGCGAGCAGCAGCCACGGCGCGCCGCCGTGCACGTAATCACTGCTTACGGGAAACGCCATCGTATCGCCCATCACCCTGATCAGATCGTCGGCGTCCTTCGCGTGCGTGTTCATATTCCAGGTCCCGAGCGGCGCGACCACGGTGACCGTGCTGGCGCTCACGTCGAAGCCACGCTCGACATGCAGCGGCGTCCATGGATTCATGGCTTCGTTTTCCGCACAGCAGAACGTGTACTTGCCGGGTTGCCCATGCGTGGCCCGGTCCATCTCACCCGGACGTCCCCCGCCCACGTTTTGAAGGATCAGGCGCAACGCACGCCCGAGCGTCGCATTGGCCCATGCGCCCGGCCCGAGGCAGTTTGCGCCGCCGTTCACACCGAGCTGGTTCGCCATGGGACCGTTGATAATCAGCCACACCGCCGCCGGATTGGTGGTCGCCTGAACACCGGAAAGATTGAATTCACGTGTGGAGACGGCTTCCGCGGCCCCGATCAGTACGGGCAGATACTCCGGATAGCACCCTGCCATAACCGCGTTGACCGCGATGCGCTCGACGGTCGCCGCCCCGAAACCAGGCGCGATGTTCGCGATGACCTCGTCCGGTGCGCGCTTCGTGCAGGCGAGCATCGCTTCGACGCGTTCCCTGGTCGGCGCGACGATCGGCAAGCCGTCACTCCATCCGCGCTCGAAGAAGAGCCGGTTCATCTGCTGCTCATCGTCCGGAACTCGGAGGAACTGGGCGGCTCCGCTCTTTACTTCGGCACCGTATGTTTCCGCGAGCGCTTCACCCGCCCCGCAAAGAAGCCGGACGACGTCGCCGACGCACGCTTCCGCAAGCGCGCGCACTTCGCTTCGCGTGCGATTGCCGAACGGATGAGGAATGACGGCGATGGGCAACGCCGCGTGACCCAATGCTGTGGCTTGGGCGCGCCCAAGTCGCGTGAAAGCGGTGGAACAGATCGTCAGGGCCGATACGCCGCGTTTCGCCGCTGCGACACTGTCGTGGATACTCCACGACGTACACGAGCCTCAGTCGCCGGAGCCGGTAATGACGGCGTCGGACGCGCGCACGATGTCCGCCAGCGCTTCCTCTGCAACGGGCACCTGACCCGGTTTGCGATGCTTCACCACGCGGGCGACGCCATAGCGCGCTACGAGCAACTCTCCCAGGTCGTCGACGAGATGGTTGAAGTTGGGCTTGGCATTATCGATGAACGCGACGACTTTTCCGGCGATGCCATCGAGCGACGCATGCGCGTCGTGCACATTCGAATCGCGCGGCGGCACGGGTTCATACACCAGGACGTGATCAGACATACCGTTCTCCTCTATGCTCCATCATTCAACCGTGATGCCCGCTTTCGAAACCACTTCGCCCCAGCGCTTGAACTCGCTGCGTACCAGCTGCTCGAATTCCTGCGGCGAACTGCCAATGGCGCGGGCACCCGTTTTTTCGAACCGTTCCTTCACTTCGGGCGACTTGACGTACGCAGCGATGATCTCGTTCAGCCGGCGCACGATCGCTTCGGGCGTGCGACGCGGCACAGCAACTCCGAACCAGTTCTCGGCCGCAAAGCCGGGTATACCCGATTCCGCGATGGTCGGCACGTCGGGCAGTACATCGAGACGCTCTCTGCTCGTGACGCCGATCGCCCTCACACGTCCGCTCCTGACGATCGGTAGCGCCGAAAGAACGCTCACGAATGCAGCGGAGACCTCTCCTGCAACGACCGCATTGAAGGACAGCGAGCCTTTGTATGGCACATTGACCATCTGGATACCTGCCGACGTGCGGATCCACTCCATCGCGAGGTGATGCAGCGATCCGGTGCCCGGCGTGCCATAAGCGAGTGGTGTCGGACGCGCTTTCGCTGCGGCTATGAGCTCCGGCACGCTCGAAACACCGAGCGACGGATGCACCGCAAGCATGAGTGGGCTCGCTGCCGCAAGGCTGACGCACGCGAAATCCTCGAGCGGCCGATAGGGGAGATTCTTGTATAGATGCGGATTGATGGCGAAGCTCCCGGTGTACGCGAGGAGAATCGCGTAGCCGTCCGCCGGCGCTTTGGCCGCAAGCTCGGTCCCGACAATTCCGGCAGCGCCCGCTCTGTTCTCCACGACAACCTGCTGTTTGAGAGTGTCGGTCAAACGCGGCGCGAGCTGTCGGGCCACCACGTCCGTGCCGCCTCCTGGTGGCTGAGGAACGATGAAGCGGATCGGACGCACCGGGTATTCGGCCGCGCTACCTTCCGACAGCAGGATGAGGCCGACGACACAGAAGAGAAATCTGAAAAGTTTCATATCGCAAGCTTGCCGCTGCCGTGAGGATCCACGCGAAATAAGACTCCCTGCCATGACGAAGCATCGCGAGGCCTACGCCGCTATAGCGCGGTCCAGCAACGGATTGAAGGCATCGCGCATAATAACCGCCCCGCAATCGAACGAGTCGAAACGGTGAACCGTAATCTTTGGCTGATGGCCGCAGCGCAAGCGCTGTTTCTCACGAACAACGTCGTATTCACTGCGATCAACGGCCTGGTCGGCCTCGAGCTCGCGCCACACGGATGGATGGCAACGCTGCCGATCATGGGTTATGTCCTCGGCAGTGCACTCTCCACAGGGCCCGTAGCGTGGTCGCAATCACAGTGGGGCCGTAAGCGATCCTTTCAGATCGGCCTTGCGATCGCGATCGCCTCTGCCCTGGTGGCAACATACGCCACTACTCACGCGAATTTCTGGCTACTCGTCGCGGCGACTGTGGTGGCCGGCTACTATAGTGCGAACGCCCAACTGTACCGTTTCGCCGCGGCTGAACTGGCGACACCGGCGTATCGCGAGCGCGCTGTTTCGATGGTGCTGGCGGGCGGAATCGCCGGTGGCATCATCGGGCCGAATCTCGCGCGGTGGACACAGCACGTCACGGAGGTACCGTTCGCGGGTGCCTACACGGCGCTTGCAGTGATCGCGCTGCTTGGAACCGCGGTCATATCGCTCATCGAATTCCCTCCGCCGCCAGCGAAAAAGAGCCAGGCAGGCGGCGGACGCCCCCTGTCCGTAATCATGCGCCAGCCTGTCTTTATCGTAAGCACGGCGGCTGCCGCGCTCGGCTACGGCGTCATGAACATGCTCATGGCCGCGTCACCGATCGCCATGAAGTTGCACGGCCACCCGTTCCATGAAGCCGCGCTTGTGCTGGAGTGGCACGTGATCGGCATGTTCGCACCTGGGTTCTTCACGGGGCGCCTGATTCAACGCTTCGGTGTGATTCGCATTCTGTTCGCAGGCGTCGCGCTCAACCTCCTGTGCATCGGCATCGCGCTCAGCGGCGTCGACGTCGGTCACTTCGTGCTGTCCATGTTTGTCCTGGGTGTCGGCTGGAACTTCCTGTTCACGGCTGGTACCACTTTATCGCTCCAGGCCTACCGCCCTGAAGAAAGGGACAAGACTCAAGCCGCAGTCAATTTCTGTGTCTTCGGGATGATGATGATCTCGTCGTTCTCCTCCGGCGCTCTGGTTACGACACAGGGCTGGACGCTGCTCAATTACGTCTCGCTGATTCTGGTTGCATTCACGGCGTCCGCCGTGGTTTGGTACGTGCTGCGGAAAGAACCGCAGAGTGCAGCAGCGTGACCCGTTGAACCCGGCTACTTTGACTGCTCGTTTCCGTAGGTCTTCACCAGATAATCGACGATTGCGGGGACGTCAGCATCGTCGATCGGCGCATTGAAGACGGCCTTCATCCGCTTGACCATCGCTTCCCAGTAAGGCCGGGCTGCGGTCGGCGGTTGATAGAGCATGTACTCCGCCGAGTGGCATGCAACGCAGCTCGCTTGTGCCTTGCTGTAGCCCGGCAGCGTGCTCGGTGTAAGCTGGACGCCATCGGGCGGCAAGGTTACCGATTTGGACTGCGCTGCCGCGGGCGCCATACACAATGCGAGCACGCCAGCACTCGCCGCCGCCGCCAATAGATGAGTCATTATTCCCTCACGCAGCCGTGACGACGACCTTTTCGACGACGTTCCGCATGTAGCCCGCAGGCTGCCACAGCGCTTCCAGAGGCTGGCTCTGGCCCGATCGGTTCCAGGCGCGCACGCGCAGATCGTACTTGCCTTTTTCGGGTGTGAAGCCGAACGTGAATTCGCGAAACGAATAGCGGCCGAGATCGTCGCCGAGCATCGCCTCCCGCCAGGTCTGGCCGCCGTCCACCGAGTACGCGACTTCGCGTATGCCCTGGCCTCCATCGAAGGCGATACCTCTGACGCTCGTCGGCTGGCCGGCACGCACTTGCGCACCGTCCGCGAGCGAGGTGATGAACGAGCGCACATTGAAGCGGCCGATCGGCACCGTCGCTGCTGGCGCCGTGCCGGGTTCCACACAGGCACACGGATTGTCCGGTATGCGGTACGCCGGGTTCATCCAGAAACCCTGATAGACATGATCGATGACCTGGATCTCCGAAAGATGCTTCACCCAGTACGTGCCATAGTAACCGGGCACGACCAGCTTGACCGGATAGCCGTTGAGCAGCGGGATGTCGGCCCCGTTCATCCGGTAGGCAAGCATGACTTCACCGTCCAGAGCATGGTTCATGTCGAGTGCTTTAACGAAGTCCCCACCCCCGAATACCGCCCGGTCGAGCCCGTCGAACGTAACCTGGCGTGCCGAATCCTTGAGCTCGGCGCGCGCGAGCACCTGCTTCAGCGGAACGCCAACCCAGCGCGCGTTACCCATCGCGCCATTGGCGAGCTGCCCGCCCATCACGCGCGGCGAAAAGAGGCCGCGGCTATTACCTGAACATTGGTTGACCGCGACGATCTCCACAGGCTTGAACCCGGTGCGAAGGTCAGCCATCGTGAGATCGAAAGGTTTTCCGACCGCATTTCCGCCGATCCTGATGACGTGCTTGTCGGCATCGACCGTCGTCGGAATACCGGCATTGTGATAACGGACGAAGAACGCGTCGTTGGGTGTGATCACACCCTCGTTGAACACCTCGAACGGCGTTTCGAGTTGTGGAGGCCGCGATGTGAGCACGATCAACGGCCGCTTCTCGGGATACGCGACCAGATTGCGCCTGCCGTTGGCAATCGGCAGTTCCACAGTCCGGGTCTGTGCAGAGGCGGTGCGACTCAGCCCCTGAACGCCCGCAAGCGCCAACGCATACGTGCCGCCGGTCAGCAGCCGGCGGCGCACGCGATTCCTTGTCGTCATCGCAGCCTCCTCCTCCTCGCACCCCGACATTTTCTCCGGCATCACGAGCCGGTCGGCGGAATGGAGTCGGATATCTGCCCGCCGCCTTTGTTCGCCGGAGACATACAGATCGTCTATACATGAGCGGTCATCGCCCACTGCGCCAGCCCTGTCAGTGAATTCGACGCGGGCGGCTAATGGGAGTCGGCTGGCAGCGAATGCAGTCTGGAGCCACCCGTCTCCGGCAACACGTATATTCTACTGAGAGATTCACACCGCGCCAGTGCGTCGCACGGCACACATGAACAAGGCATGCGAGGGAACGTTCGCCAGTTTTATCTCCCGATAATCTCTCGACGAGCGCGAGCGCGAGCGCTGACGCTGCGCCGCGCCGCGCGAGCATGAGGATGAATGTTGCTGACGACTGCGTAACATTCGCAGGCGGCTGCCGCGAGACGTTGCACATCCAGAATGAGGATGTGGCCGCGTGAATACGTGATGGCTCCAGTACGCTGGAGATTACCGGCCGCCACTGTAATACCGACACGGCGCACACCCAGCATCTGCGCGAGAGCCTCCTGCGTAAGCTCGAACTCGTCGACCTGCATGCGGTCGCGTGCCATCAGAAGCCAGCGGGCACAGCGCGCCTCGACGGGATGAAACGCATTGCATGCGGCGCTCCGCGTAAGCTGCGCGATCAATGAGTGTATGTATCGGTTGACGTCCCTGCGCAGCCCGACCTGCAGGCGCAGTTGTTCGTAGAACGCCCGAGCAGTCATGCGCCAGGCATTGCCGGACGCCTGCACGACGGCCCGCACCAACGACGTCTGCATACCCAGCGCGAGTGATACTCCGACCATTCCTTCGTTGCCAACCATGGCTACCTCGAGCGACCGGCGATGGGTTTGTGGCACCAGTAGAGATATCAGGCAATCGATGGGGAAATAGATGTAGCGAATGTTTTCGTCTGCCTCGTAAAGCACATCGCCGAGCGTGAGCACGGTCGGGGCCATCAGGCGTGCGAGCCTCGATCGCCTGACCGGCGTCATAGCCTCGAGCAACGCATTGGTGCGTGGCGTCAACTACCAGACTTCCTTACTGGCAAGTGAAGCGTGCAACCGCAGCGATCCAGGGCGCTCGATGGCGTGGATTCGCCGGGTTCGTGTTGTGCCCATAGTGCACACCGAAGTCGATCCTCTACGAAACTCGAGGGAGGCTACACGGTGAGCGTCGGGTTGTATGTGCGCTGCCGAACGCAGCAGTCACGCCCGTACCGGATCGTGCTCGCCGCCGGGGTTCGGAGGCGCCTGATCGGTTGATTGCCGCACCGTTAAGCGCGAGAGGGCACGCAATGGCAAGCACGCTCGCCAGTGACCACATACGAGATCTCCGTCGCACTTCAATAGAAGGGCCGGTGTTCCGTCGCGTCAGTGCCCGGCAGGAGGCGATCGCATTCTCTCTTGACTACTCCGTAGCACTCGCATACGCGCTTTTCCAGTTTGGCCCGATCCAGAATGGTGATACGGCCGCGGCTGTAGCGGATAGTGCCCTCCTCCTGCAGCTTTCCAGCGGAAGATGTGACGCCTTCACGACGAACTCCGAGCATGTTCGCAATGAGGTCCTGCGTCATCGTGAGCACGTTCGTGGGAAGCCGATCGGCGCTCAATAGGAGCCAGCGGCACAGCTGCTGCTCGATTGAATGGTGGCGATTGCAGACGGCGGTCTGCGCCATCTGGGTGATCAGCGCTTGCGTGTAGCGGAGAAGCAGATGCTGCAGCGCGCCTCCGAACTCGAACTCGGCCTTGAGCGTTTTGGCTCGCAAGCGGTAGGCGCTGCCGGCGCTCTGAACGACGGCGCGGCTGGGTGTGGACTCACCGCCCATGAACAACGAGATGCCCACCAGACCTTCATTGCCGACGACCGCGATCTCTGCAGACGCTCCGTCTTTCATGACGTACAGCAGCGACACGATCGAGTCGATTGGGAAGTACACATAGGCCTGCTTGCCACCGGCCTCGTATACGGACGCACCAAGTTTGAGGGGCACGAGCTCCAGATGGGGTCGCAGCCTCTCGTAAACGTCAGAGGGCAATACCGCCAACAGCTTGTTGGGAGCGCGTGGAACCGGGGCCATTAACCGCGTCCGAATACGTCGCACGCGGGGGAAGGCGCCTCGTCTACCTCACGGCTTGCGACACGCCATCAGCCTAGCACGAACCGACGTTGCGTGCGTTGCCGCACATAGCCGAACGAGGCAGCGGGCACCGGCCGAAAGGAGAATGCCGCGGTGGACGTAAGCGGTTATGAACGATGGTCGCGGCGGCCGGTAGTCCTGCGCCTCTGGCCTCGTGCTCGAGCAGCGCACGCGGTCTCCCGAACCAAAAGGAAGCTGCCTCGAGCGCTAGTCGTGGTCGATAGCTGCGGCTACGTGCGCTGGCGTACAGAGCGGCCGTGCGCGTTCACGTAAGCTCGCTTGTCAAACTGACGAGACGTGCATATGAACAAGCTACCCCCCTCCCTGCTGATCGCAGCCCTGCTGTCAGCCTCACCATGGATTTCGCCCGCCCTCGCGCAATCCTCCCGTCCTGTGGCGACTGCAACTTTCGCTCAAGCCGAGCGGAACGCCGTCGATCTCAAACAAGGCATGTCGGTCGACGACGTGGAGCGACTGCTCGGAAAGCCGCGACGGACCGCATTAAAAAGCAACGGCAATTCACTGAATGCGACGTATCCCGGGACCTTGCAGTGGACGTATAACTGGACGAGCGCATCGTCCCCTAGCATTCTGCAGGTTGAATTCGCCGCGAAGACCCCGGAAGCATGGTACGTGAATAGCTGGGAATGGGTGAAATACTAAGCGCGACTCCGCGTCTCGGTGTCAATAAACGGGTTCAGCCTGATCAAGACGGCTATGGCTGGCCGCAGACGCCGCTGGTCACGTCCGTACGTAAGTGCGGTGCCGAACAGACGGTCTTCCCACAGGAGCCCAACATTGCGACCCTTCGAGGAGCTAAATAATGCATATGCTTAAAGCAACGTTTTCGTCATGCGCTGTTGCTGCCGCGCTACTTGGTTGCACATCGCAAACGCCCACTGCCACCGCCACGGTCATCGAAGATAAGGTTTACTCGGTCACACCACCGGCAATGACGGTGAAGGCGGGCATTGTCACCGCGGCACTCACCGATATGAAAGTCACCGAGCGCGTAGCGAAAGGGTCGGGCACCGTCGAGACTCCGGCGAAGCTTACAGGCAAGCTCAAATTGCAGAACAGCTCTCCCGATCAGACCGTGCGCCTCATCGGCGGTCGGATCGTTTACATCGATCAGCGGGGAGAACCGATCAAGCTCGAAGAAGCACGCACGGAGCCCGCCATAAGATTTACATCGTCCACGTCGAGCCAGCTCGACCCGGGCCAGGACACCACGCAGTCCATCGATGTCGACTTCCCTGCAAACGCTCTCAAGCCTCAGGCGCTCAAGGAGATTCGGATTGATCTCGTCTACGCCCCTACAGCCTATCGGCTGGAGACGGGCAGGCTCGCTGTGACGCTCGGTCCGTCCGAACCTCTTGCGTCAGCCGCCAAGTAAAGGGTGTTCGCGACCGCACCGCATCGACCGTGAACACGGTATGAGCGGCTGGACCGGCGTCTCTCTGCGACTCGCGGTCCTTCGCGAGGACGCACAAGCGAAGCCGCCGCTGATGATCAGCGACGCAGGCCGACCGGCCTTTTACGCATCATTCGACCGTGCAACAAGAGTTCGACACGAGAATTCAGCTCACCGATACGTTCGTACCCCTCAGCGCTGAGATCGGACACCCGCGTGCAATGGTGCAGTATCGTAGCAAGAGAAAAAAGCTGCTTCACAGGGGCCATGTCAGCCCAATGAAGGTTCTGCTCGGCTGTTGCTATCGACTCCTCGACTGCATCCAATGCCGCATTTAGGTCGCCACTCTTCAGAGAGGCACGCGCACTGCGGCCGCGGTCGGAGACTTCCAGCTGATATGCTTGATATTGCACAGGCGTCCTTACTACATCCATCGGAGCGCTGGAGCCAACCGCGCCAACGGTGGCCCCACGGTACGACCTCGGCATACTTCGGTCTGCGCGTTATCGCACATGCCGCCGAGGAAGCGAGTAGCGCAGGTCAAGCGCCGATAACGGAAAAGTCCGTGCGTTCGGCTGCAAGCGATCCAGCGCGCCATACCCGATGACCACGTAACAGCCACCTTCTCTACCGGTTGCCAGCGGAGTGCGCTTCCATGGACTCAGTCCCTGCCCAGCTATGTTCGCTAACGAACAGAAACGCGCTGCGAATAGGCATAGAAACAAAATGGGTTCATAGCTACGGAACACGCGTTCGGCGCCGGGCGCGTAAGGGCAAAGCCAATGGAAGCAACCGTCGCTGCATCGCAGCGATCCACAAAGATGTCAAACCGCACGACGCGTCTAAGGAAGTTCTGGTTTGCAATGGCGTCTGGGGCGGTGATCCTGGTTTTCTTGCAGCATAGTCACTATACGCTAGCCAGCTGGAAGATGGAGAGCAGCACCCCGACGAGCAGCATCAGCGATGCAGGAGACACGCGGTCGACGACTGACAGCCAAGCGCTGATGTGTTTCCGAATCGGTGCAAACTGGCCGCAGAGTGACAAACAGGTCGACGCAGCGCCGTCAAATGGATTTCCCGAGACGGTTGTTTCGTTTAACTCGGAGCGGTCGAGTAAAGCGCACTAATTACGGCCACTGGAAAAATCGCGTCTATGTTCTCTAGCGCACAGACGGCAGACCAAAGCGCGCTCTAACGTGTTGGACACGGTCTGCTCCGCGTGAATTTGTGAGGACTTATGAAATCGGCCATTCTCTTTTCTGAGTTGATGAAAGCTGCGCCCTGTTACCGCTGGCGGTGGCGTTCCGATGACGGCGAAAACGAGTCGACGCAATCCTTTGGTTACTACCTTGATTGTCTCTCCAATGCGCGCGCGAACGGGTATGACGTGCGAAGTCGCCTGGCGCTTGGCCCCTCCTCGCCCCACCGCGGCGTATTCGGTCATTTGGCTGGATCGATGCAGGGAGAGGGCCACGATGTTGAATCCAACTGGAGTACATAGCAGTGACCCATTCAAACATGGTTCAGACAAGACGAAGAAGAGCAGCGGGGAAGAAGCGCCGCGAGCGGCTCGACAAACTGTCGAAGAAGCTCAGAAGACACGCTGCCCGGCCGCCGAGCGACCCCGTTCTCGGTGCAGCGCTCACTGTGTAATCCGATCGCACATCCGAATCCGACAACGATGTCTCAGCCATTGCGCGCCGCCGCGCTCAAACGCCTCATAGAGGCGCGAATGAATGAACTCGCCGAAGTGCAGGAAGATGACGAGCGGGTGTTCGCGAACAACGTCGAGTGGCATGCGCCCGACGGTTCAGGTCGTAACTGGGACATGCCTGGTTATCGTGGGCCGCGGAACTACGCCACGGAAATTCGACGGCTGGTCGATCGGATGCGTCGGGAATATACCGTCAGCGAAGAAGCCGAAACGGGTCCAGGCGAGTATTCCCCTTGGCTCCATGATGCACCTGCGGTTCGTGATGAGCATGATTAGCGGCAGGCCGCGCATGGGACACCTTAACTTGCCTAGCTGGGCGTAACGGCTGTATCTGCTGCGCATCAGGCGGGATCACGCGCACTGCGTGGACGCCACTCGGTCGAATAGGCCTATTCGAAAACAGGAAAAGCACACATGGCTTCAAAAGACGTTCAGTTTCACAATTCGGCGCGCTCCAAGCTTGTCGCAGGCGTCAACATCCTCGCCGACGCGGTCAAGTTGACCCTCGGCCCCAAAGGACGCAACGTCGCCCTCGACCGGGCTTACGGCCCGCCGACGATCACCAAAGACGGCGTGTCCGTCGCGAAAGAGATCGAGCTCAAGGACAAGTTCGAAAACATGGGTGCGCAAATGGTGAAGGAGGTCGCAAGCCACACTTCCGACGTGGCCGGTGACGGCACCACTACTGCAACCGTGCTCGCGCAATCGATCGTGAAGGAGGGCATGAAATACGTTGCCGCCGGCATGAACCCGATGGATCTCAAGCGCGGTATCGACAAGGCCGTTGAATGTGTTGTGGCAGACATGAAAAGATTCTCGAAGCCCGTGACCACCAGCAAGGAAATCGCCCAGGTCGGTTCGATATCCGCCAACGGTGATGCCGACATAGGCAACATCATCGCGGAAGCAATGGACAAGGTCGGCAAAGAAGGGGTAATCACGGTAGAGGATGGCAAGAGCCTCGACAACGAGCTCGAATTCGTCGAGGGCATGCAATTCGACCGCGGCTATCTTTCTCCCTACTTCATCAACAAACCAGAGAAACTGAGTGCGGTCCTCGAGGATGCGTTCATCCTGCTTTACGATAAAAAGATCTCCGCCATTCGCGAGCTGCTGCCGCTCCTGGAGCAAGTCGCGAAGTCGGGCCAACCTTTGCTGATCGTCGCCGAGGAAGTCGAAGGCGAAGCGCTGGCGACCCTGGTCGTCAACGGCATTCGCGGCATACTGAAAACGTGCGCCGTAAAAGCGCCGGGATTCGGCGATCGCCGCAAAGCCATGCTGGAAGACCTGGCGACCCTCACCGGCGGTAAGGTGATCTCCGAAGAGCTGGGGCTCAAGCTCGAGAAAGTCGCCCTCACGGATCTCGGCCGAGCCAAGCGCATCGAAGTCGAAAAGGAGAACACCACGATCATCGACGGTGCCGGCGAGAAGCAGGCGATCGAAGCCCGCGTCACGTCCATCCGCCAGCAGATCGAAGACGCCACCAGCGATTACGACAAGGAGAAACTGCAAGAGCGCGTCGCGAAGCTCGCTGGGGGTGTGGCACTGATCCGTGTTGGCGGAGCAACAGAGCTCGAAATGAAGGAGAAGAAGGCGCGTGTTGAAGATGCTCTGCACGCAACTCGCGCGGCGGTCGAGGAAGGCATCGTGGCAGGTGGAGGTGTTGCATTGCTGCGTTGCTGTGAAGTCGTCGCCAAGCTCAAAGGTGACAACCACGATCAGGACAGCGGCATCAAAATCGTCTTGCGCGCACTTGAAGAGCCGCTGCGACAGATCGTAGCCAACACCGGTGAGGAGCCGTCCGTGGTGCTCAACCAAGTCGCCGAGGGCAAGGGTAACTATGGTTATAACGCGCAGACCGGCGAATACGGTGATCTGATGGAGATGGGTGTCGTGGATCCGACAAAGGTCACGCGGGCAGCCTTGCAAAACGCTGCCTCGGTCGCAGGCCTCATACTCACCACTGCCGCAATGGTGGCGGAATCGCCACGGCAAGAGTCCGCAGGCGACGGGATGGAGGGTATGGGCGGTGGCATGGGTGGGATGGGCGGCATGGGCATGTGAGCCACAAGGCGAGCGCCCATCGCATGCCGCCATGCGTGCTATCGGAAGCTCCTCTCCGGGCACGGGTAGCGTGCTCACATTCTTCTCTCTCGGAAGATACGGTGTCCCCTGAGCGGTGCCGCTTGCTGGCCGCGCCCTAAAACAGATTGTCGCCTTGCGGACAATGTAGAAGCAGGCGTACGATGACGTGCTCTTCCGCGTGCTTGATCATCATCGGCGTAAGATCATTTCAAATTGGGGAGGTTTGTCATGGCTTATCACCTAGAGGGGCGCCTGCTGGAAGTATGCAACTGTAACGTGCTGTGCCCGTGCTGGATCGGCGAAGATCCAGATAACGGCACTTGCGACACCATCGTTGCATGGCGCTTCGATAAAGGGGATGTGAACGGCGTCGACGTGTCAGATCGCACGATCGCACTGATGGCACATGTGCCCGGCAACATCCTGGAGGGCAACTGGCGAGCCGCGGTGTATCTCGACGAAAAGGTGAGCCCCGCACAAGAGGAGGCGATTCTGTCGGTGTACACGGGCAAGCTGGGCGGCCCCGTCGCAGAGCTTGTGAAGCTCGTCGGCGAAGTGGTGTCCGTAGAGAAGGTGCCGATCCAGTTCGATGTGCAGGGCGGAAAAGGTACGCTCCGGATCGGCAACGCAGGCTATGCGGAGCTCGAACCCTACAAAAACGCGACAGGCGCGACGACTACTCTCGCTGATACCGTATTTTCCACCGTGCCGGGTGCACCGGTATTCGTAGGCAAGAGCCCCCGCTACACGGCGCAAAACGAGAAGCTCGGCATCAAGCTGGATCTGAGCGGACACAACGCGCTGCAAAGCACGTTCGTTTTTGATAGCTGACAACGGGTTTCGGTTCGCAGTCAGTCCACGTTCATCTTCAGCCTTCGGGCGGCCGACGATGAGTACTTCCGCGCCCGCCGCTGTTGCCGCGACATCGCAGCCCGGCCGGCGGCTCCTGGGCACCCTGGTCATAGCGGTAGCCCTGCTCGCCTGGGCGATGCTCGTGCTCTGGAACGCGAGCCCCTACGGCCGATATCTCGACCACGGTGGCTGGCTCAATGCCGAGTGGTTCGCCGCCATCTGCAGCGTCACGCCGAACGGCGACCTCGTGGTACCGGCACTCACCCATACGCTCGCCTGGCTGCTCATGATCGCGGCGATGATGCTGCCCACGACGCTGCCCCTGCTGGGATTATTCGGCCGCATCACCGCTGACCGCGCCGATGCAAAGGCGTTACGCATGCTCGTCGTCGCCGGATATACACTGGCGTGGATGCTGTTCGGCATGGTGGCGCATGCGAGTGACAGAGTCCTGCATCTCACCGCCAGCACGTCGGGTTGGTTACTCGTGTATCCGTGGATGATCGGTGCCGCCGTGCTGGCCATCGCCGGCGCGTTTCAGTTCAGCGATCTCAAATATCGCTGCCTCGACCGTTGCCGAACGCCGTTCGGGTTCGTCAACAAGCATTGGCGCGGCACTCGTCCTGAGCGCGAGTCCTTTATTATGGGATTCGATCACGGACTCTTCTGTGTCGGATGCTGCTGGGCTTTGATGCTGCTGATGTTCGTGGTCGGCATGGGCAATCTGGGATGGATGCTCTTAATTGGCCTCTTCACGGCCGCGGAAAAGAACCTCCCGTGGGGCGGGCGCCTTTCGGCGCCTCTCGGCGTTGTGTTGCTCGGAAGCGCGGCCGCGGTGGTCGGCCTGAACCTGTAGTCGTGTAGAGCGAGCCTCCTGACGAACGGGAGGAGATGCGGTTCCTCGAAGCGGCCGAAGGCCGTTCAGTTTCCGGCAGGCTTGCGTAATCCACACCGGGGCACGCACCGCGCTTGGGCACATCGGCGGCGCGCTCGCGCACAAGCCTCCACCCACGGCATTCGAGCGCGGCACCTACGCGTTCGGCATGCTCGTTGCGCGTCTGACCGGTCTGCTCGTCATGTTCGTGCTGCTCATGAACATGCTGATGCACCGGCCCTTCCTCGAGTCCTTCTTGTTTGCGCTCGCGCTTGCGGTCGGACTTACGCCCGAGCTTCTCCCAATGGTGGTATCCGTTACGCTTTCGCGCGGTGCGCTGCGCATGCTAAACATGTTGCCGAAATTGGAGCTCGTGCCCATGTTGATGTAATGGCGGGCGCGACGCTCATTCTCCCGTTTCTGCCGATGCTTCCAGTGCAGATCCTGCTCAACAACCTGCTTTACGATCTTTCAGAGCTGGCGCTGCCTTTCGACCATGTGGACGAGGAGGCGCTCGCAAAGCCGAGTCCGGCTACTGTCGTAGTTCCTGACCAAGAACAGGCCGGCATGCGCGCCACTGCGCGCACAGGCTCCGCACATTGATACTCGACGCAGTTGCAGGCAGCATTGAGGCGGCCAAGTACCGCGCTTCAGCCACTCTACACGCGGTCTTGAAGCACCTCGCACCCTCCAAAGCAGCCGGTAACGTTACTGACGAATGTCAGAGACACGCCTCGCGCCCAGCGTCAGGATGGCCATGTTCGGCCCGCGAGCGTGCCAACCCCGCAGTGCGCTGTGGCGGCTTTCTGAAAAGGATGAATGCCATGGACATGACTTTTCCCGCTGCCACAAGCGCAATCCCAGCTGCTCCCGAAGACCGCGAGCGGCGGCCAATCGACCGCGCACTGCGTGCTGCCATTGGCCGTCTCAGCGGAGGACTATCGGTCACCTCTCTTTCCGCGGCATATGCAAACTGGTTCATCCACCTGCTCGGTTCACCGGGTAAACAACAGCAGCTGGTCGAGAAGGCATGGCGCAAGCAGGCCCTGCTCACCTCGTGGGCTACGACCGCTGCACGCGGGCCATGCCCGCCGTGCATCGAGCCGCTGCCGCAGGACCGCCGGTTTACGAGCCCGGAGTGGAAACGCTGGCCATACAACTACATCTATCAGAGCTTCCTGCTGAGCCAGCAGTGGTGGCACGTCGCGACCACGGGTGTGGCGGGCGTTTCGCCGCATCACGAGCAGGTCATCGAGTTCGCGACACGTCAGTTGCTCGATGCTTTCTCACCTGCCAACTACGTTGCGACGAACCCCGAAGTCCTTCGGGCGACGATCACGGAGGGCGGCATGAACCTTGTTCGCGGGGCGCAGCACGGGTGGGAGGACGTGACCCGCCGGGCGCTCGGCCGACCGGCGGTCGGGTTGGAGCGCTTTCAGCTTGGGGTGAATCTCGCGGCCACGCCGGGCAAAGTGGTGCTGCGCAATCCTTTGATCGAGCTCATTCAGTACTCGCCCGCGACAGCGCAGGTCCATGCGGAGCCCGTTCTCATCGTGCCCGCATGGATCATGAAGTATTACATCCTCGACCTTTCCGCCCACAACTCGCTCGTCAAATACCTCGTGGACCAGGGTCATACGGTGTTCATGATCTCCTGGAAGAATCCGGACGCGAACGATCGTGATCTCGGGCTCGCCGATTACCTCGCGCTCGGCGTGGACGCGGCGCTCGATGCGATCTCCACGATCGTTCCCGGCGCGAAACTGCACGCGTGCGGCTATTGCCTCGGGGGGACCCTGCTCGCGATCGCGGGCGCCCGTATGGCAAGGGATGGCGACGACAGGCTCGCTTCGATCACGCTTCTTGCGGCGCAGACGGACTTTCAGGAACCCGGCGAGCTGTCGCTCTTCATCGACGAGAGCCAGGTCACACTTCTCGAAGACATGATGTGGGACCAGGGCTATTTATCGAGCGATCAGATGGCCGGCGCATTCCGGCTCCTCAATTCGCAGGACCTCATCTGGTCGCGGCTCGTGCGCAATTACCTTCTCGGCCGACGCATCGAGATGACGGACCTGATGGCCTGGAACGCGGATGCGACGCGCATGCCGTTTCGAATGCATTCGGAATACCTGCGCGCCATCTTGCTCAACAACGATCTCGCCGAAGGCCGTTTTCCGGTGCGCGGTAAGCCCGTTGCGCTCGCCGACGTGCGCGTGCCGCTCTTCGTGGTGGCGACAACGACGGACCACATCTCGCCGTGGTCTTCGGTATTCAAGATACATCTCCTGGCCGATACCGAGCTTACGTTCGTGCTCACCAAAGGGGGTCACAATGCCGGCATCGTGAGCGAACCAGGTCATGCCGGCCGCTCATTCCAGCAAATGACCTCTCCTGTAGGCACGCGCTTCAGACCGCCCGAAGAATGGTGCGCAATGGCGCCACGCCACGATGGCTCCTGGTGGCCAGCCTGGCACGCGTGGCTCGCCCAACGTTCAGGGCCGCCCGGGGCGCCGCCCTCGCTCGGCGCCCCCGAGAACGGCTATCCGCAGCTCGATGACGCCCCGGGAAGGTACGTGCACCTGCATTGATGACGCGCAGATTAGAGCCTGATCCGCGTCAGGAGCATCCGACATGTTTTCGGCGAGAATGATTTACACGGCTGCCAGGGTTTCAAAGGTTCCTGGATCGATAATCATGAAATCACTCACGCGGATCCTGTTGCTGCTTGCAATCGTAGGCCCTGCCAGCGCGGGAACGTACACGCCAGACTTCGAGCGCGGCCGGGCCTTGTACGAGAGACACTGCCAGCATTGCCATACTGCCGACATTCATTCGCGGCCGAACCAGCTCCCCCTCACGCGCGATGAGCTGGCCGGCATCGTAGACCATTTCAGGCGCACCGAAAATCTGGGATGGACCCCGGAGGAAATCGACGATGTAGTGGAGTATCTGAACCGGACGCGCTATCGCTTCGGTCAAAGATGATTTGTCATCAGGAAGAACATCATGCGCAGGATACTGGTTGCAGTGGACGGGTCAGAATGTTCACAACATGCGCTGCGGTATTTGATCGATCAGCTGAAGAAACAGTCCGCGCAAGCGGACATTCACGTGCTCTACGTTCAGCTGCCACTAATGGAACTCCCTCCCGGAATCGTGAAGCCCGAACGACTGGCACGCATGCGGCAGGACGAGGCTGAAGCGGCCACGCGCCCGGCCCATGATCTGCTGGCGGAGGCCGGCCTGCCGCACAAAGTGGAAGTCCAGGTGGGCGACCCGGCGGAAATGATTACACGATATGCGAAAGTGCACGAGTGCGATGAGATCGTGATGGGAACGCGTGGCCTTGGCACGATCAAGAGCCTTGTCATCGGCTCCGTCGCGTATAAGGTCGTGCATCTCACCGACAGACCGGTATTGCTCGTGAAGTAGTCAGGCCGAACGAGCGGCGGTGCGTCACCGCCCTACTTTATCGGCACGAGCGGGCAGGAGACGCGGGCAAGCAGGTCCGGCAGCTCTCCGGCGAAGTGGCATCCACCGGCACCACCAGCAGCGCGGCACCCACCTCCCGCGCGGCCTCTGCCATTTTTGCGGCGGACGCCTCCTCGATGTAGACGCAGCTCAGGGCCGGCACCTCGGCAACACTCGTGTCTCGCGCGTAGCGCTGCAACTCGCCTGGCCGATCCTCAGCGGCGGCCCGAATCACAACCAGTGGTGCCGCGCGGCTGCGTGCAATGAGCGCAGCTAAGCGCACTGCGTCGAGCGCCTCTCGCGAACAGTTGTAAACGACGCCAACGCAAGCGCCGGCAGAACCCATGTGCGCGTCCAGTGAACGAGGAGAAACGGTGCGCGCAACGAGAAAGGCCCCGCGCGGCGCCAGCACTGTCAGATTTGGCTTGATTGCGACATCCAACATCGGCACGATGCCGGCACCCGATGCCGGCACCCGCGACAGTCGTGAAAGACCACCGCAGGCGCGATTGCCCGGCTGTTGCCGCCAGCGATGATTTGAGAGCCTGCGCCTGCGAGCGCAGGGCGCGCTCCACCTCCTGGAGACGCATCGGGCGTGACGTTCCGGAGACGACCCCGACATCGCGCGTGAAGGGAAGCGCAGCGGCGCGTAGAAGGTTCTGGTCCTCAATGAAAAAACCGGCGAGCTCCACCTCCAGCTCCGCAGCGAGACTTGCGGCGATATCCAGTACCATCCCACCGGAAGAAGCACCCCCGAGCGCGACACATACGCGCTCGAATCGCCTTTCATCCCAATCGTTCATGCTGGAAGCTACCCGAGAGGTACTGCGGCGCCCGGCGGCAAGAAGCTTGACTCTCGCATCGGCAAGCTCGTGCATGCGGCGCGAGACCCGGCCGTTGATCGAGTCGGCCGGATATTCGCCGGTCCCGTCCGCCGCCCCAGCTCGACTTCGCGGTGGACGTCGATCACCTGCCCTTCGCCCAGGCGCGTCGTCGCCGTAATGCGCATGGGTTCCGCGAACGCAGCATCGCCCACCTCGAAAACCGCGAGCCCATTCACCTGGCCCACGCGACTCGCCTCCGTATCGATTATGAACGTGCCGCGCAGGATCGCCTCATGCAGCCGCCGGTGCGTACGATCCAGGCGCTCACGCTGATCTCTTATCGCTTTCTCTGCGTCATCGGCAGTCGCGCAAGCATGCCCGGTTGCGCGCGCGGTGGTCTGCTCCGCAGCGGCGACGTGGCCGGGTTCGACCCTTTCACCGCGCTCTGCATCATGTCAGAACTCTTCTTCGAGCCCTGCCGCGGTTCGCTCGCGCTGAGGACTTTCTGCGACCATGCCCTCTCGAGCGGCTGCCGCGAGCGACATTGTGGCGGCGCCTCACCGTCTAGCGCGGCGCCGAGCGGATCGATCACCCGTCCCAGCAAGGCGTCGCCAGCATCAATCGCGAGATCCCGACCTGTGAGGGACACTTACGTGCCTGCGGTCAGGGCATCGGTCTGGCGCAGAGGACCCGCGCCCAGCAGCTCGCGGCCGAGATGAAAAACGAGCGCTTCACTGCCGTCGGACAAGTCGAGCAAGTCGTCCATTGCGGCCGAAGGCAAGCCGCGGATCCACGCGATGCCGTCGCCCACCCACAGCGACAGTGTCGGCGATTTCCGCTTTGCGTTTTGCGATTGCGCCGATGATCGGCCGATAGAGGAAACGTGCAAGCAGCCATACGAGCACGAGAAAGTTGAGGATCTCGAGCCCGAAGGTGGCCCAGTCGAATGGCATGGTCGCCTCGCTACTTCACCAGATACTCGAGCAGCGGGTTGCGGAAGAGGATGATCAGAACCACGACCAGCACGTAGATCGCGAGCGACTCGATCATCGCAAGCCCGATGAAAAGCGTGCGCGTGATCGCGCCTTCCGCTTCGGGCTGGCGCGCGATAGCGTCGAGGGCCTGCGCGATGGCGCGGCCCATCGCGATCGCCGAAAACCGCGGTTTCCTGACTCACGTCAGCCTCACGTCCGCAACGGTTCCCCTATAATCAAACGTACATGTCCAACTGGCCCCGCGGATTGCAGCGGCACTCCCAGGCGAAGTGGCCAATCCACGATCGACTACAAAGGAGCACCCACATGAACGAAGCGACGCAACAACTCCTTGACGTTTGCGACCGAACAACCGAAGCGCTGGCTGACGTCGGCAGGAAGAGTCAGACAATAACGCGGTCGGCGTGGGCTAAAGCGCATAGTACCGCGCGAGCCGCAGACGATTATGTGCACCATTCGCCGTGGACCCTGATCGGTGCAGCAGCGCTGGTCGCGGTTGCGGTTGGGTACGTCGTGGGACGCCGCTAGTCCCGGATTGGATGAGCCTGAAAATCATGCCCCGCGCACTACCCGAGACAGCGCCCGACTTCGATCGCACACGCGTCGTCGAGCGACCCGATGGTTTCTACTGGCAAGCGAAAAGCGACGATCCGGAATACGGTCCCTTCGCCACGTTGCTGGAAGCCATCCAGGACATGCAGCAGACCGATGAAGCGACTTTCGAACCCGGCGAAACACCCGAAGAAGCAAAGGCGGAGATCGGTATCGCGGACTGGATCGATCCCGATACGGGCGAGCCTGCCGAACAGGACGTAACGCGCACTGAGGAGCATTAACACACTGCGGTGCGGCCGGCGATGACTTCGCGCCACAGCTCTGGCGCGCCCTTCAGATGAGCGCGCACGAGCTCTTCGGCTCGCGGTTTGAGCATGTCGATCGCCGCAGGGTCCTCGAGGCGCAGACGAATATCAGCCAGTTGCGGCTCATCGACCGGCGACCCGATGCGGCTCACGAGATAGCAGTATGCCTCTTCCACGCCCGGTATCTCGCCGACCAACGCGCGTGAGATACGATCCGCGAGCAGGTTGTACAGTTTTCCAGTGTGCGTGAGCGGGTTCTTCCCCGCCGCGGCTTCAAGGCTCATCGGGCGATATGGCGTGATGAGGCCATTGACGCGGTTGCCGCGCCCGACTTGTCCGTCGTCCCCCGCTTCAGCGGACAGGCCAGTCACCGTGAGATAGATGCTGTCGGCGCTGTCGCCGTCCGCGGTGTTGATCTCGACTTCGACGCTACCGCTTGCGTGTTCCGTCGCTGCGTTCTTCACAAGCGACCGCACACGCTCCTTTTTTGCCTGGTAGTCGACGAGATCCCGGACATGACGGCCGACGAAGGCGCAGGCAATAGTGATCTTCAGCCCATCCGCGCCGCGCAGGCCCAGCACCTTCACGTCGTCCCCGATCTCGGGGTAAGCGCGTTTGATCTCCGCTGAGGCGAGATGCCGCTCCACGGCGAGCACGGCGCGCTCCAGCCGATCGAGCGGGGCGAAGCCGACACCGATCGACGTGTCGTTTGCGAGCGGAGCGCCGTTCACGCTTCGCCGCAGGAACAGTGCTGCAAGGTCCGGAGACGTCTCGCGAATGCGCGGGATGATGCGAACGTGGCTTGCGTCGAGATTGTGAACGTTGGCTGCAAGCCACTCGTGAGCGAGCTCGAACGCAAGCTCCTCCACCGGGATCACCACAGTGCCGAAGCGCCGGGTCGCCCGACCGGCAAGCGTAATCTCGATCGGCTCGAGGATTTCGCCACCGCCGAAAGCGGGCCGCGCCGCACCGCCCAGCAGCAACGCTTTGTCAACGTTGTGGTGCAGGACTGTACCAAAGCGTTCCAGGTAAAAGCGGGAAAGACCGAGGCTCAGCGTCTCCGCCAGTGAATCGCAGAGAGTATCGGGATGGCCGAGGCCTTTGCGCTCGACGATCTCGAAGGGGAGCGCGTCCGGCGCTCCCGAGGTCAATGGTGTAAGGCAGACCTGCATGGCATGTCAATCCCTATGTTTCAAGGCTGCTTGGCGGCGGCTCTTTTCGCACGTGGCTTCGTCCCCAGCGCGGGGCTGAGGCGCAGCGGCGATCGGCACCGAGGCGCGCTCGCGCGATAAACGCGGACCCATCGGTCGGCAGCAGTATGTGCTTATACATTCGCCCTCCTCTTCAGGTGTTCGGGCTGAGGTCCTTCTGCAACGTGTCCATACGAGCGAGCGCTCGCGATCATCCAACATGGAATATGCGACAGATCGCGGTCATCCCACCTGACGCACGTCAGAGCGGAAATCCGCCACGCTTGCAGAATCAGTGTGTGTCCTTTAGCGGTGCTCGCTCACATGCACACAAACGGAGATCGAAATGCTCCCGCTGAGCGAATACGACACACGTGCGCTGCACGTCGCGCTCGAGCACGAGTACCGCAGCCTCGCGCTGCACGATCGGATCATCCGTGACTTTGGACCGACGCCGCTGATCGAGGATACTCGCGATGTCAGGACCGGGCACATCCAGGTGCTCGAGTGGCTGCATAGACGCTACGGTGTCGCCCTACCGAAACATCGCAGGCGTATACGCATTCCGCAATTCACGGACACGATGCACGCGTGCGCAGCGGCAATCGAGGCAGAAAAAGAACAGCTTGTCCTTTACCTTCATCTAATAGAAAACGCTCACGACCCGGATGTACAGGGCGAACTACGCAATCTCGAGCGGGCGGCTCGTAATGGTCACCTGCGCGCTCTCGAGGCGTGGGCGAGGCAACTCTGCGCACGTCGGCATGCGCACGCAGGCGTTCACCTGGCGCGCGGCGAAGAGAGCGATTGCGCACAGGTTCCTGCGGCAAAGCATGGGCAGCTCTCGCGGCGTTAGGGCATGGACCATTGGACTGCCGAGGAAGGCTCGCTGACACCACTTGGCGTAAGCTTCGTCGAGCGCGACCCGGCCTACAGATTTCGCGCTGTATTCGAAAGCACGCAAGCGGCGTCGTGCTGCTGCTCTTCAGGACTCAGAATCTTGCGGATTCGCGGTTATGTCGTCCGGGGAAGCGAGAACCGTGTCAACACACGTTTCGTGGTCGGGTGTACTTCGTATCACGATCAATAATCAGGTAACGCTTGGAAGCGAGCGCCCCGCTCACTTCGTCGATAAGATTTCTGCCCACTTGTAGCATCCACGCTTCACCTGGCCGTGTAGTGATGCCTGCAATATGAACGACACGCTCGGCCAGGCTCATCACAAACAGCACGTAATGTGTCAGCAGTCCCCTCGCCGTCCATACTTCCACAGTGAGAAGTCGCTCGCAGCCAAGATCCTCCAGTGCGCCTTCAAGAACGTCGACCACGTGGTGCGCTTGCTGCGCTCTGGTGCCGGCTCTATGCCGTTCCGCTTCAACACGTTCGATACAGTCCCACGAGCGACCTTGTGACTCAGATTCCCCAACGCGCCTTGAATTCGGGTGTAGCCCCATCCCGGGTTCTCCTGCGCCATGCGCACGATCAGCTGCGAGATCTCCCGCATGATGCCCGGACGACCGGGGCCCCGCCGCTTGCTGAAGTCCCATTTCTGGGCAACCAGGCGCCGATGCCACCGCATCAGCGTCTCCGGAGAAACAAGGGTGTCGAGTTCACAGAGCGCTTTACGCCCCACCGCCTTTGCTTTCCTCGCAAGCAGCGCTCGTTCGGCGTCGCTAAATCGAATACGCTTTCCGTGCAGCCGCTGCTTGAGGAGCTGATTCTCTGCTTGGAGGAATTCGATGACGATGAGCTGGTGACGATTGACCCAACCGGCCGCGACCATGAGCAGAAATGAGAGCAGCGGTGGCACGGAACCCATGGCAGAAGTCTACCGCCGGCCATCGTCCGAATAAATGGACACCACGGGATCGCGTGCGAGCGCGATGCGGCCATCGCCGAACGAAACGTCATCGAGCTTCGTTCCCGCAAGACCTGAATCCGACATGTCGCGTGCGAGGCCCAGCAGACGCTGGCGCACCTTCAAACACACGTCGTGCACGGCAGAGCCGACGCTCGCTGCGGTCCATGAGCCGCCCTGCCGCGATGACCCGCACGTCCTCGTCACCAAACCCGAATAGCCTTTTCACGTAATCGCGGCTGTTCAGGACGCCCTGCGTCTTCTCGTATACGGTGATGCGGCCGCCGCCCTCCCACACGACGGTCGTCGCGTGCATTTCCATCGGATTGTGGTGCTCGAACGGGTGGCGGTACTCGGCCTCGTGCCGCACGGCCGCAGATGAATAGGCGCGGCCCGAAAGCAGCTCGCCCATTACATCGAGCGAGGGGTCAAGCCGCGGCGTGTCGATGCTGTAGCGCGAATCGGCCTCACGCTTCTTACCCGTTTGTTCGATTGGACATCAGAACCTCATCCGTCATGACGCTCCTGATCAGAAGTCGCCCCATTCAGGGTCGTCAAAATTTCACTTTCTTGTAAAAGACTTTCTTCACGATTTCTGCCGAGATAATGTAAAGGATGACAATTACCGCTATGAGCAGAAGGAATAGAAGCGGCACCCGGCTGAATCCGAAGATCGGACCGAGCGGCGTGTAGGGCAGAGCCACGGTTACGGCAACGGTTGCCAGCGTCGCGATCAATAGATACTTTGCCGGCCTGCTCTTGAAGAAAGGCTGCCGGCTTCGAATGACCAACACGATCAGCGAGGCCGAAATGACCGACTCCAAAAACCAGCCAGTTCGGAACTGGTCCTGGGTCGCATGCAGGATGAGCAGAAGTGCACCGAACGTAAGAAAGTCGAACACCGAACTCACCAGGCCGAAGGTAATCATGAACTTGCGAATGGCCACGATGTCCCAGCGCCGTGGATGGTCGACCATTTCGCTGTCCACACTGTCTGTGGCGATGGTCATCTCCGGAAAATCGGTCATCAGGTTGGTGAGCAGGATCTGCGCCGGCAACAATGGGAGATACGGCAGGAAGAGCGATGCGCCTGCCATGCTGAACATGTTGCCGAAATTGGCGCTGGTAGCCATGAAGACATATTTCAGCGTATTCGCGAACGTGGTGCGGCCCTCGCGCACGCCCTGAACGAGTACTCCCAAGTCCTTCTCGAGCAGGACGATGTCAGCCGCCTCCTTGGCGATATCGACGGCGCTATCTACGGAAATGCCGACATCGGCGGCATGGAGCGCGGAGGCATCGTTGATGCCGTCCCCTATGTATCCCACGACGTTGCCCGCCTTTTTTAGCGCAAGGATGATGCGCTCCTTCTGGTTGGGTTCAATTTCGGCGAAGACATCCACGCCGACCACCTGGTTGAGCAGGGCGCCATCGCTCAACTGGTGGAGATCCGGCCCGGCAAGGATTTTCGTATTCGACGAGCCCATCTGCCGGCTGACGCTGGCTGCGACCAGGCGATTGTCTCCGGTGATGATCTTCAACGAAACGCCGAAGCTTTTCAGGCTAGCGATGGTCTCGACGATATTGGGCTTCGGGGGATCGAACAGGACGAGGAATCCCACAAACGTCATGCCGACTTCGTCGGCTTTACCCGCCACTACTGCGGAACCCATGTCCTTGCACGCGACGCCGAGCGTGCGCAAACCCTTCTTGCTGAACTCCTCGAGGTGCTGCTGGATTTGGTCCCGCACCGCGGCGATATCGATGACAGCTCCCGGCCCGGTTTCCGCCTTGGAACAGGCGTCGAGCACGTTTCGCAGCGCGCCCTTGGTCACGAGCACATGGGTGTCGCCCTGAGCGACGAGGATGCTCAATCGCTTGCGCAGGAAATCATAGGGGATCTCGGCAACCTTGCTGTAGCCGGCCAGGTCAAACTTGCGGTGGGCACGAATGGCTTCGTCGATCGGGTTCGTAAAGCCGGTCTCGTAAAAGGCGTTGAGATATGCTTGCAGAAGCACCTTCTCGCTGGGGTTGCCTTCCACATCCAGCGCGGATTGCAAGCGCACGATGCCTTCGGTCAGGGTGCCGGTCTTGTCGGAGCAGATCACGTTCATGCTGCCGAAGTTCTCGATCGAAGCGAGCCGCTTGACGATCACCCGTGCTTTCGCCATCCGCTTGGCACCCTGGGCAAGGTTGATGCTGATGATCGCCGGCAACAATTGCGGCGTGAGCCCGACCGCAAGCGCCAATGAAAAAAGCACGGATTCCAGGACCGGACGTTTGAGGTACAGGTTGATTGCGAAGATGACCATCACGAGCACTAGCGTCACCTGCATCAGGAAATAGCCGAATCGCCGAATGCCGCGCTCGAATTCCGTTTCCTCGGGCCGCAGTTTCAGCCGTTCCGACACCTTGCCGAATTCGGTCTGCTTGCCGGTGACGACGACGAGCGCCTTGGCGCTGCCGCTGACTACGTGGGTTCCCATCCACAGCGCGTTGGTCCGCTTCGCTAGCGGTGTTTCCGCCGCCAGCACGCCGACCGATTTCTCCGCGGGGTAGGTTTCACCCGTCAAGGTAGCTTCATCGACAAAGAGATCCTTGGATTCGTCGAGCAGGCAGTCACCTGGGACGAGATCCCCGGCGTTCAGGATGACGATATCGCCCGGCACAAGCTCTTCAACCGCAATGTCCTGGGGCTTTCCATCGCGAAGCGCAGTGGCTTTGACTTGCACCATGGCCAGCAACTTTTCCACGGCGCGGGTTGCGCTGTGCTCCTGCCAGAAGCCGAGAAGGCCGCTCGCGAGGACTATGGCGAGAATGATGAAAGCGTTGACGGGATCATGCAGGAAGAACGACAACCCCGTGGCAAACAGGAGAAGGAGGACGATCGGACTCTTGAATTGGCCGAGCAGGAGCGTGAGCGCATTCGACCGAGCTTGCGGCGTGAGGAGGTTCGAGCCATAGCGAACGAGACGTTGCCTGGCTTCCTCGCCCGCTAACCCTTCCCCGGTCGCTCCAAGTTGCTGGAGCATCTCGGTTGCAGAGACGCTCCAATAGGCCGAAGGAGGCTGATTCATACCGATTGTCGAACTGGCAAGCCTATTCTCGAAGAATAAATGGACACCACGGGGTGTACTTCGCGTCCCGATCAATGATCAGGTAACGCTTCGAAGCAAGCGCACCGCTCTCTTCGTCATAAGATTTCTGCCCACTTGTAGCATTCACGCTTCACTTGGTTGTGTAGTGATGCCTGCAATATGAACGACACGCTCGGCCAAGCTCATCACAAACAGCACGTGATGTGTCAGCAGTCCCCTCGACGTCCATACTTCCACAGTGAGAAGTCGCTCGCAGCCAAGATCCTCCAGTGCGCCTTCAAGAACGTCGACCACGTCGTGCGCTTGCTGCGCTCTGGTGCCGGCTCTATGCCGTTCCGCTTCAACACGTTCGATACAGTCCCACGAGCGACCTTGTGACTCAGATTCCGCAACTGTACTCCGCATTTATATGATCCCGGAACGGTAAGCGGCAAACTGCGGGTCATGGCATGATAGGCGCATGGTCGCGCTCATCAAGATCGCTGTCCAACTCCTCGCAGACGCCGCCTGCTTCGTCATTCTTCTATTTACACCGACGCGCTCGGTCCAGGCTGAGAATCTATTCCTTCGTCGACAACTGGCACTGTATAAAGAGCGCGCCGTCCGGCCACGTCGGATAGACGCTGCAACCCGAGTCAGCTTGGCTATCCTGACGGGGTTCTTCGAATGGCGGGATGCGCTTTTCGTAGTCCAGCCGAAGACGATGATCCGATGGCAGCGCGCCGGGTGGCGACTCTTCTGGCGATGGAAGTGTCGAACTGGCCGTCCGCGGATTCCAGTCGAGTTACGTGCACTTATCCGTAGGATGGCGCTAGAGAATCCGGTTTGGGGTGAGGAACGCATCGCCAGTGAACTGTTGGTGAAACTGGGTATTCGAGTTTCACCGCGCACGGTCCGGAAGTACATGCCGAAGCGGCCAGAGGGTCAACCACGGGGTGACCAGCGTTGGTCAACGTTCCTGAAGAGCCATGCGAAAGCGCTTGTGGCGTGCGACTTCTTCATTGCGGTCAACGCGACCTTCCGCTTGCTCTATGTATTCGTGGTCATTGAGCACGGTAGCCGCCGACTGGCGCGCGTCGATATCACGGCGCGCCCGAGTGCAGCGTGGACCTTGCAGCAGCTGCGGGAGGTGGTGGGGTTGGGGCGGAATGTGCGCCGCGAGTAATTGCGGAGCACAGTGGGTGTGTGGTCATTCATCGGCGGTGATCCACCGGGCAATTGGCGGCCAATGCTCTTTGAGGGTACGCGCACCCATGAACAGTCCGATATGGCCGCCGGGCACGGTTTTTTTAGCAATATGAGCCTTCGGGGTTCCTAGATATTTGGCGGCGTCCAGGACCTGCTCCGGTGTCGTGATGTCATCATCTGCCCCCGCCAATAAATAGACCGGGCAGTTGATATCCTTAAGATTGAGCGTGCGGCCCAGTCCGACGAATTTGCCCATGGCCAGCAGATTCTGTTTGAAGATTTGATTGATGACCTGAAGGTACCAGCGCCCCGGCAGGTCGATTGGATTTTCATACCAGCTCTCGAATGTCTCTTCCTTCTTGAGATATACCGGGTCGTCCATGTGCTCGTAGAGATCGACGTGGTCCTGAATGTAATGCTGGACAGGGTGCATGTTCTTCCAACCCTGCAGCATGTAGGAGCCCTTCATCAGCCCGCCGCCCATCGCCACCAGCTCCTCGTAGAAAGAGGCAGAGGACTCGTGGACCATGCGTTTGATCGGACCATTGCCGGCATCGGTGTCGATGGGCGCGCCGGCAAGCACCAGCTTGTTCACCTTCTCGGGGAATCGCGCCGCCACCATGGCCGCGACCCAACCGCCCTGGCAGAGGCCGACCAGATCCACGCGGCCGCCAAGATCGTCAATCGCGATGATCACCTCGGCCAGATAATTGTCGATCTCAAGATCCTTCATGTCATCGGTCGCCGACTTCCAGTCGGTCAGGGCGATGTGGCCAATGCCGTTGGCGAGCAGAGTCTCAACCAAGCTCTGCCCTTTGTGATAGTCAGCGATCATGGCGGTGTGCCCGGCATGGGGCGCATCAATGAGCGTGGGAACGCCGCCCGGCTTGCCATACTCGCGTAACACCATGGTCCGCAAATCGAGCCGCGCTTTGTTTGGTGTCGCAAGCTCCGGACGCAGGTCGTCGTGTATCTTGATCTCCTCATCGACGAATCTGAGGTTCTTCACGTAAAGCTTCGCCCCCTCTTCGAACATGTGGGCTGCCATGGCCATCGGCCAGAACGCGGGCACGCTCATGAAAGACGGGGCGGCGGATTTTGCCGACGGCTTCTCCGGCATGACTGCTCCTTATGATCTTGCATCGGGTTGTCGATTTTTTGTTGTCTTGTCGTTCGTGATCAGGCGCCACGTATGGCGCGCAATCATCAGATCTTCGTCGGTCGGAATGACCCACGCGGAGGCCTTGCTGCCCGTCGTCGTCAGTCTCGGGCCGCCGGCGGTGTTTGCCGCTTCATCGAACGACACGCCGAGCCATGCCGCTTCCTCGCAGACGCGGCGTCTGATTTCAGGAGCGTGCTCGCCAATTCCGGCGGTGAAAACCACCGCATCCAACCCTCCGAGGGCGGCGGCGAGCGATCCCAGCTCCCGGCTGATACGGTAGACAAACAGGGCGACCGCACCGGCCGCGTGCGGTTCCTTGCTGGCCAGCAGGGTCCGCATATCATCGCTGACGCCTGAGACACCGAAGAGCCCAGACGCGTTATAGAGAAGGTCGCTCACTGCGGTCGCGGTCATTCCCTTCTCCTGCATCAGGTAGAGAACGACACCGGGATCGAGATTGCCGCAGCGGCGGCTCATCGGCAAACCATCGAGCGCCGTGAAACCCATGGTCGTTGCCACGCTCTTGCGCCGGTGCATTGCGCACATGCTGGCGCCACTGCCGAGGTGTGCGACAACCACGCGACCGTCGGCTTCCTCCGGACCGAGGATGTCCGGAAGGACGCCGGCGATGTATTCGTAGGAAAGCCCGTGAAAGCCGTACCGTCGGATACCCTCATGCGTGAGCCGGCGCGGTAACGCGAAGGCGGCAGCCACTTCAGGCTGGGTATGATGGAACGCAGTGTCGAAACAGGCGATCTGCGGCAGCGCTGGATAAAGCTTCGAGAGGGCTGCCATGGCGGCGAGGTGATGGGGTTGATGGAGCGGTGCCAGCGGAATGAGGCGGCGCAACTCGGCGATTACCGACGCGTCGATACGAACCGGTGCGGTATAGAGCGCTCCGCCATGCACGACACGATGTCCGGCCGCGATGAGTTGGCGGTCCTGAAAGTGTGCTTCCAGCCAGCGAAGAAGCGCTGCGAGCGCATCCTGGTGGGTGGTCCCTTCGGTTAGGTCCTTATCGACCAGCGACACTCCGGCGCCGTCCTTCGCCGTGAAATGCACGCGGTGCCCGATACCCTCGCATTCGCCATCAGTTATGAGGCCCCGGCGCCCGGGTTGCCCATGGCCTTCGAACAGCGAGAATTTGATGCTCGACGAGCCGGCGTTGAGAACAAGAATGGCATCGCTCACGCCTTCATCCCCGGCTTATGGCGAACCACCAACAGCGCGATGGCGCAGGAACCGAGCCTGGCCAACGTCTTGTCTGCGCGACTCGTCAGAATGATCGGAACGCGCGCACCAAGGACGATGCCTGCGACCTGTGCCTCCGCGAGATATTCGAGTTGCTTGGCCAGCATGTTACCGGCCTCAAGATCGGGCACGACGAAAATATCCGCACGACCGGCGACTGGCGAGACGATGCCCTTCGTCTTGGCTGCTTCCGCCGACACCGCATTATCGAAGGCGAGCGGCCCGTCGAGAATGCCGCCTGTGATCTGGCCGCGGTCAGCCATCTTGCAGAGCGCCGCCGCGTCAAGGGTGGACCGGATGCTTTCCGTTACCGTCTCAACGGCCGAGAGAATGGCCACTCGCGGTTCCAGGATGCCCAGCGCGTGTACCAGGTCGATTGCGTTCTGAACGATGTCGCGCTTCTCCTGCAGCGTCGGGTAGATGTTGATCGCGGCATCCGTGATGAAGATCGGCCTCGGATAGCCGGGCGCGTCGATCGCATAGACGTGGCTTATACGCCGGGCGGTGCGCAGGCCATGATCGCGGTCCACCACGGCACGCATAAGCTCCTCGGTATGGAGCGCCCCCTTCATCAACGCTTCGACTTTGCGGGCGCGTGCCATGGCGACGGCTTGCGCCGCCGCGGCATCGCTGTGCTCCGTGGCAACAATCTCGTACGGCGCCAGATCGAGCTCTGCCTGCGCGGCAGCCGCGCGAATCTTCGCCTCGGGACCAATCAGAACCGGCACGATCAGTTTGGCGCGGGCCGCTTCCACGGCACCGAGCAGAGACGGCGTATCCACCGGATGAACAACCGCGGTACGGATGGGATCGAGACCGCGCGTCATCTCGATCAGGAGTTCATAGCGCCGCCCCTTTCGCCGCAGCTCGATCTCCGGCAGGACAATACGAGGGCGGGAGATTTTCTCGGTCGGCGCGATGACCTCTGCGGTGCCGGTGATGACCTCCTCGCCATGCTGGTTGGATGCACGACAGTCGAATATGACCCGGTGAGTTTCGGTGATCTTCCGGATCACCTTCACCGTCACGGTGATCGTGTCGCCGAGGGCTGCAGGCCGATGAAAGTGCAGCGACTGATCGACGTAGATTGTGCCCGGACCGGGTAACTGGGTTCCGAGCACCGTCGAGATCAACGATGCGCCCCACATGCCATGTGCCACTACCTTATGAAACAGGTCGCTCTTGGCAAAATCCTCATCCACATGCGCCGGGTTGATGTCCCCCGACATGATCGCGAAGACCTCGATGTCTTTGTAGGTGAGCGTCCGGGCGAGACTTGCCGTGTCCCCCGGCTTCAGTTCGTCAAACGTCCGATTCTCAATCCGCTCCATTCAGGCCCTCCGGCTTAGCATGGGGTCATCCCACGAGGTGATAGCCGGTGTCGATACATTCGACCCTCCCGGCGAGCGCAGCGGCGCCGTCACCGACAGGCGCCGTGATGGTTGGAGTCCCATCATGCAGCGACGTTTTGCGCTCGCGATCCAGTCTTTCGCGGCGGGGAGTTCGGCGAGTCCGAACAGCCGGACATTGCCGTGAAAGAAAGGCTTGAACATGCTGACCATAGTACGCATCCAGGCATGATCAGTTACCACGGCGATGTGGCTGAAATCGTGCCAGCGTCTGAGCCCGAACGCACCGTCTTCCCACAGCGCCTCAAGCTCAAAGCCCGCGAAATCCTTCCCGATGACATGAAGCATTTTGATCGGACCCCTGGCGATCATCGCTTCGGCCTTGGGCATAAGCGTGTTGCGATAATCGTCGTGCGTGACCTTTGCCCGAGGCTTCGATCGCCAGCACGTCCTGCGGCAAGCCTTCGATGATTTTGAACATTGAGATCCTCCATAGTTGTTGCGCACGGGCCGTGTTGCAGTTCGTCGGCGCTCGGATGCCTGAAGCTGAACACCTGGCAGTCTTGCGGATTGACCCCGGACATGACGTGCTTAATCGCTCCGCGAAGGTCCCTTGATTCGATTTTCATTTCCGCCCTTTCGACCTGCTTGCTACCGTGATCCACTCAGCGCCTCGAAGCCAGAGATCACGTCGAAGAGTTCTTCGTCGATGCCACTCTGGCGCAACTGGTGGAAGGTGCCGTGAAGCTGCTCCAGCAGGTCGTTGATGTTCTTGTCGGCGCGTTCCATCGCCGCCAGGCGGCTCGCGTTCTCGCTCGCCAGGGATTCGGCGCAGGCCCGGAAGAGCGAGATGAAAGAGATATTCGCGGATGAGCGCGCGCAGCGTCGTGGTGCCGCCACCCATGACCTCGGGCAAGTTGCCGGTCGGCCAGCGGACTTTGGCCAGACCTCGTTGCCATTGCGCATCGAGCGGCAACAACCGCTGGCTGACCGGTTCGTAGAGCGCGCCAGACAGCGGTCGGTTATGGAACACCCATAGAGGCGCATTCTCGCCGTTGGCCCGATGCGCTTCGCTTTCAATTTGAATCTGCCCGACGAGCGGGGTGATGGCCTGGACGGAGTTCGGCACGGTGAAGAGCCCGACTAGCGGCAGGCCGGCATCCGCCAGACGCGCATGAACACGCTCGCCGACCGCCCAGACTTGCGCTTTGCCGGGCAAAGCCGCGAGGGTCTTGATCGCATAATCGGCCACCACGTCGTTGAACTGACCCACCAGTCCCTGGTCGGATCCGAAAACGACCGCGCCGATCGCACCCGCATCGGTTCGTTGCTTTCCGTTCCACCGATGGCGGCTGCCGGCTCGCTTTCCCGAAAGCACGCGCCCAACCCCAGCTCCACGGTCCGATAGTAGTCGGCCAGCGCGCGCACCGATTTCTCGTATTGTCCGATGCTCGATGCGGCCAAGGCTTTCATCGTGCGGACGACGGATTGGAGATCGCCGGCACTGCTGATCTTTCGGCGCAGGCTCTCCGTGGTGTCGCTCATGACTTCTCCTCGGCTGCCGCCGCGGGCTTCGCTGGAGCTTTCGGCTTGGCCGCGTGCGTGGAGTCGGATTTGGGCTTGGGCCCGGAGGCAGGCTCGGGTTTTTGATCGGCTTTGGCGTCCGGCTTTGGCTGGAAGGGCGTGAGCGCCTGGCGGGCGATTTCGATGATCGTTTTGCGATCCTCATCGCTCAACTTGTCGGCGCTTTCGAACCGCGCGCACACCTCCGCCGGGATGTTCGCCGCCGCCTTTTGAACGGCGTGCTCGGCGTCCGTCATCTGGTCGAGCGCCACGCGGATCGAAGAGTTCCGCGGTCAATGCCAGCAAGCACGGCGATTTGTGCCGGCACGGACACCGGGGCGAATTCCGCCTGTTTGAGGCAGGCGCGGATGCGCCGTCCGTGCTCGATGATCTTGCGGGTGTTTTCATCCAGCCGGGCGCCGAACCGGGCGAAGGTCTCGAGTTCCTCGAACTGCGCGTAGGCGAGCTTGAGGTCGCCCGCCACGGCACGGTAGGCCGCGCGCTGCGCCTTGCCGCCGACGCGCGAAACGGATTTGCCGACATCGACGGCCGGCAGCACGCCCAATTCGAACAGCGACGGCGAGAGATAGATCTGCCCGTCCGTGATGGAAATCAGGTTGGTCGGGATGTAGGCGGAAATGTTCTGCGCTTCGGTTTCGATGATGGGCAGCGCGGTGAGGGAGCCGCCGCCGAGTTCCTTGCGCAAGTGCGTCGCGCGTTCGAGCAGCCGCGCGTGAATGTAGAAGATGTCGCCGGGAAAGGCTTCGCGGCCGGGCGGGCGCCGCAGCAGCAGAGACAGTTCGCGATAGGCGCGCGCATGGTGCGTGAGGTCGTCATAGACGACCAGCACGTCGCGGCCCTGCTCCATGAAATGCTCCGCGATGCTGGTCGCGGCGTAAGGTGCGATGTAGGCGAGACCCGGCGGATCGTTGCCCTCGGTCACGACGAGGACGGTGTAATCCATCGCGCCCTTTTCCCGCAAGGTTGCCACCGCCTTCGCGACGGCGGACGCGCGCTGACCGATGGCGCAATAGACGCAGACGACATTCTGGTCGCGCTGGTTGAGGATGGTGTCGATCGCAATGGCGGTCTTGCCTGTCTGGCGGTCGCCCAGGATCAACTCGCGCTGGCCGCGCCCAACCGGAATGAGCGCATCGATGACTTTGAGCCCGGTCTGGAGAGGCACCGTGACCGGCGCGCGATCCATGATGTGCGGTGCCGTGCGTTCGATCGGCAGGCGCTCGCTGGCGGCCACCGGCCCGTTGCCGTCGAGCGGCCGGCCAAGCGGGTCGATGACGCGCCCGAGCAATCCGTCGCCCACGACCACGTCCATGACCCGGCCCGTGCGCTCGACTTCATCGCCGGCGTTCAGATGCCAGTATTCGCCGAGCAGCACGACGCCGATTTCCTCCTCGTCCACGTTGAACGCGATGCCGAGCACATCGCCGGGAAACTTCACCAACTCCTCAAAGCCCACGCCGGGGAGCCCGGACACCTTGGCGATGCCGGTGGCGATGCTGGTGATCGTGCCCACTTCGCGCGGCGTCAGTTGCGGCGTGAATGCTTCCCGCACCTCGCCTAATGCCGCGAACGTCCGGTCGAAGACACTCTGCAAGTTTTCGGGATCGGTGCTCATCGATGCTGCGCTTCCGGGCGTCGGTTCTTCCGGCTTGGATGGAGCTTTGGCTGCGGTCTTCGGCGCGATTTTTGGTTCCGCCTTCGGCTCGGCTTTCGCTTCAGGTTTGTCCTTTTCTTTCAGAAGCTCACCGACACCCTTTTCCAGCGACGCGAGGTAATCCGCGATGCTCCAGGCTATTTTTTGTCCATTCGTGGTGAGTTCGATCCCGCTGACCAGGTCCGGCGCGGTCTCGAACCGGACGCGAACGTCAGCCGAGAAAGTCTCGTTGAGCGCATTTTGTATTGCCGCGCGTTGCGCCGTCCGGCAGGTCAAATGCGCTGCGCACGAGCGCGGGCTCGGACGCTGTCTTAAGGGCCTCGCCGAGGCCCTCTTTTGCCTTGCCATCCATCGATGCGCAGGCGGCGCGTGAACACCTCGCCCATGCGTTCTTCCAGACTTGTCGTGGCGAGATCTGTCAACGCCTTTCGCGCGATGGCAAACACTTCCTGCTGCGTCCGGCGACGGATGGCTTGATTGAGGTTATGGGCGTCGCTTCGCAGCGCTTCCTGTCGCTTCGCGCTCAGGGCATCGGCCGCCTTGCGCGCTTCGTCGAGAAGCCGCTGACGTTCGGCTTTCGCCTCGTCCGTCGCCTTGCTCAAGAGAGCGGCGCGCTGCTGGTCGAACTCCTCGTTCTTGTGCTGGAACTCATCGCGCTCCTTTTGCGCTTCGGCCTTTTTCGCGTCAGCGTCCGCGAGTTCCGCGGCGATCCGCTTCTCCCGCGCATCAACGGCGTTGAGGATCGGCTTGTAAAGAAAGCGCTTCAGCAACCACACCAGGATGATGAAGTTGAGCGCTTGCGCACCGACAGTGAACCAATCGATGAGCATGAATTACTTTCCTGCGGTTTGCGCGATGACGTGATTCCAGAACGGATTGGCGAAGATGAGAATCATCGAGACCACGAAGCAGTAGATCGCAATGGACTCGATCATCGCCAAGCCCGACAAACAGGGTGCGTGTGATCGTCGTTGCAGCATCGGGCTGCTGCGCCAGCGAACTCAATGCGGTGGCGACCGCACGGCCTTCGCCGAGCGCAGGTCCGATACTCCCCAGGGCGATCGTCAGGCCGGCGGTGACGATTGAAGCAATGGCAATGAGCGTCATGTTATCCATAGTGTCTCCTCTTGTTGTCGTTCATGCTTTAATGTCTTGCATCGGCTTCAGGCCTGGGCTTGCGGCCGCGCGTGGCGGCCGCGATGTAAACCGCGGCCAGGATGCTGAAGATGTAGGCCTGCACCATGCCGGTGAGCAGGCCGAGCGCGCTCATGGCGATCGGGAAGATGAAGGGCGTGATGGTCAGCAGAATGGCGAGAATCATCGTCCCGCTCATCATGTTGCCGAACAGGCGGACCGCCAGGGCCAGCGTGCGCGACAGTTCGCTGATGATGTTAAACGGCAGCATGATGACCGTCGGTTCGACGTAGGATTTGAGGTAGCCGCCCAGCCCCTGCTCCTCGATGCCGAAAAACGGCACGGCCACCAACACGCACAGCGCGAGTGCCGCGGTGGTCGAGAGCGAGCCGGTCGGCGGCTCGTAGCCGGGAATGACGGTGCAGAGGCTGGCCAACGCGACGAACAGAAAGAGCGTGCCCAGAAAACCGATATACTTCTTCGGGTGGCGGAGGCCGACATCTTCGATTTGCTTCTCGATACCGGTGACGACGATTTCCAGCAGGTTCTGCCAGCGGGAACGTTGCAGATCCGTGGAGAGCTTGCGCGTGATGAGCTTTGAACCGACGGCCAGCACGAGCATCAGTGCCCACGTGAACACGATCGTGCCGTTGAGTTTGAGAAACCCGTGCTGCCAGAAGATCATCTCGTCGGGACTAAGGCGCATGGCTGGTCTCCGGCGCCCGCGCAGTTGCGGTGTTCGACCGGCGGGCGGGTCAGCCACTTCACGGCGAGGCGTGCCAGGACAAAGCCAAGTGAGACACAGCAGCCACCGCTCCCAATCCATCGCGCCCGACAAAATAGAATCCCGCCAGGGTAAGGCTCATCCGCAGCAGCATGCTGGCGAAGAACCAAAGCGCCGGCCGTTGGGACGAAACGCCCCTGGTGACCGTCCACCAAAGGCCGCCGAAGAAAAACGCGCCGAGCAACAGGCCCGCCGCCAACGCCGGTGCCAGAGACCGAAACTTCATTCATCGTTATCCTCCTGTTCGTCCCGCATCTCCTTGTCTTCCTTGGCCACCCAATGCCATGCATTCAAACAGCCGATGGCGAGCCCGGCCATCAACAGCGCCAGCGTCCAGGCGATGCTTGCCCGGGTAATGTTGGTCCAGCCAGATACCGAGCGCCGCCCCGAGCAGCGTCGGAATCACCACCGACCAGCCGATCAGCCCCATCATCCCCAGGCCGAACCAGACGCCCTGCCCGGCGTTACGCCGCGCCTTGAGCTTGCGCGCCGCCTTCGCGCCGACCTCCTGGCTGAGCGACGGCTTCGGCTTCACGAGCTTGTCTTGCGGTTCGTCAGTCATGTGAAGGCTCGCCATGCGCCGGATGAGATCGCCTTCCATTTTCGCCAACACCGAGCGCACGCTTTGCTCGTGCTCGTCCAGGGTCAGAAATTCGTGCTCCACCGCCTCACGCAACTGGCCGAGGTCCGTTCCGCCCAGCGCCCGGCGCACGGATACGAGCACGTCCGGACCGGTCTTGACGAGCACCCCTTCATCCACGGCCACGAAAACTTCGCCCGTCAGATTCTGTTTCGTAGGTCAGAATCCCGGGCGCCAGCGCCGCCACACAATCGAGTCGGTGTGGCAGGAGTCCAAACGAGCCCTCGCGCGTCTCCGCGACGATGCGCGACACGCCGGTCTTCTCGGCGAAGATCTGGAACGGCAGGAGAACCTTAAGATTCATGGGTGCCGCCGGCATGTTCGAGCTTGGCTTGAGGTTTCACGCCGACTTCGGCCGCAGGCTCGATGACGTCGGCTTTGGCCGCAACCCGGCGGCATCCGTTCGGGCTCGCGCGGGCTTGGCTGCGGGCGCGGACGAGGTTTTCGCTGTTTGCCTTCGCTTCGCCAATCGCCCCGATCATGTAGAGCGCGCTTTCCGGGTAGTCTTTGAACTCATCGCGCAGGATGCGCTCACAGCCGTCCAGCGCGTCCTTGAGGCTGACGAGCTTTCCTTTGAGGCCGGTGAACTGCTCGGTCGTGAAGAAAGGCTGGGTGAGAAAACGCTCCAGCCGGCGGGCGCGGACGACCACGTTGCGGTCCTCCGGCGAAAGCTGCTCCAGGCCGAGCATGGCGATGATGTCCTTGAGTTCCGCGTATTGCGCAAGCGTCCGCCGGATTTCCTGCGCCAGGCCGTAATGCCGTTCGCCGACGATGCCCGGCGTGGCCATCTTGGAGCTGGATTGCAGCGGGTCGATGGCCGGGAAAAGCCCTTCGCTCGCCCGCTTGCGCGAGAGCACGATCGACGCGGAGAGATGCGAGAACGTATGCACCGCCGCCGGATCGGTGAAATCGTCCGCCGGCACATACACCGCCTGAATGGAGGTGATGGCGCCGGTATCCGTGTTGGCGATGCGCTCCTCCAGCCCCGACAGCTCGGTGCCCATCGTCGGCTGATAGCCCAGCCGCGACGGCATCTGGCCCATCAAGCCGGATACCTCCATGCCGGCCTGGATGAAGCGGAAAATGTTATCGATCGAGCAGCAGCACATCGCGGTGCTCGTCGTCGCGGAAATACTCGGCCATCGTCAGCGCCGCATGGCCGACGCGGAAGCGGGCGCCCGGCGGCTCGTTCATCTGGCCGAAGACCATCACCATGTTCGGCAACACGCCGGCTTCCTTCATCGCGTCGTAAAGCTCCTCGCCTTCGCGACAGCGTTCGCCAATGCCGCAGAAAATGCTTACGCCCTCGTGATGACCGATCATGTTGTGGATCATTTCGGTCAGCAGCACCGTCTTGCCGACGCCCGCCCCGCCGAAAAGTCCTGCCTTGCCGCCGCGCTCCAGCGGCACCAGGACATCGATGACCTTGATGCCGGTCTCGAAGACTTCCGACTTGGTGGAACGGCGCGCCAGCGACGGCGGCGCCCGATGCACCGAACGCCATTCGACATCGGACAATGCCGCTTCGCGATCGATGGTGTTGCCAAATACGTCGAACATCCGCGAGAGAACCGCTTTGCCCACCGGCGCTTTCAACGGTCCGCCCGTGTCCTCCACCGCCATGCCGCGAGCGAGACCTTGCGTGGGCGTCAACGCAATCCCGCGCACGTGACGCGCATCGCGCTGCGCCAGCACTTCGATGACGATCTGCTTTTCCGGTCCCGCGCGCAGCACCGAATAGATGGGCGGCAAATGCCCATCGAACCGGATATCCACGACGCTGCCGCGCACCGAGACGACCACGCCCGGATTCGCCGCACTCGTTCTATCGTTCATGGCTGCTCGATCCGGAGTGCCCGCCGGCCGTGTACTAGGCGAATTGCAATACTGCCACAGCCGCGCACCCTCGGGCAGTCTTGATCGGCAGTGGCGCGCTGGTAGCGTAGGCGCCGATGAGGGAACTGTTCATCCTGGTTGCCCATTTGATCTCGACGCTGGTCAGGCTCGCGCAACCCGGCGGCGTGCGATCAGTGGTTGCGCAGTCCCTGGTTCTCAAGCATCAATTGTTGGTCCTACAGCGCAGGGGAAAGCGCGCGTCCCGACTCACCCCGTGGGATCGTGCCGGGGAGCAGCTGGTCCAAGATGGGTGAGATCACCATCGACGAGACCGGCGTTTGCCCTTGAGAGTGGCGGTGGCGGAGGGATTTGAACCCTCGGAGGCTTTCACCTCACACGCTTTCGAGGTCTGCCTTCATCGGCCCGGCGCAGTACGCACCAGTATGAGCCCCCGTCGAGGAGGTGCCGCCGTATCTGACTGAACAACCCTACGTAGGCGAATGAGACTAATGGGAGTGCAAGAGGCTGGCGGTGGAGGTGTTTCTGACAGTCTGTTGTCTGAGCCGTCTGCCGGTGAGCACTGCCTGAGACAGGCCCGTTGAGGTCTAGTTCTAGATCGTGCCCCGGCAGTTGGTGAGGAGGTCGTTAGCGCTGGTGGGATGTCGTGCCGTTGAGCCCTGATCCATTAGTTCGCGCCGGATCTTCTCCGTGGCTCGTGTTCGGGAGTCCGCGGCGGAGGGGAGTGCAGGCGTGTTGTTGGTGGGTGATGACTGGGCCGAGGCCCATCACGACATCGAGATCGAGGACGAGTCGGGCCGCCGGTTGGCGCGTGGCCGGTTGCCGGAAGGGCTGGCTGGGATTAGCCGGTTTCATGAGCTGGTCGCCGATCATCTCGACCCCGACTCCGAGCCGTCGGAGGTGCTGGTGGGGATCGAGACGGATCGGGGGCCGTGGGTGCAGGCGTTGGTGGCGGCCGGTTACAGCGTGTATGCGATCAACCCGTTCCAGGTGTCCCGGTATCGGGACCGGCACGCCGCGTCCGGGGCGAAGTCTGATCCTGGTGATGCGCACGTGCTCGCCGAAATTGTTCGGCTGGATCGGGCTCATCACCGCCTGTTCGCTGGTGACAGCGACATCGCCGAGCAGGTGAAGGCGGCTGCCCGGGCACATCAGTCGATGATCTGGTCCAGGCAACGCCAGGTCAACACGTTGCGGTCGACGTTGCGGGAGTTCTACCCCGCCGCGCTGACCGCGTTCAGGGACCTGGCCAGCGCTGACGCACTGGCGGTGCTCGCCGCCGCACCGTCACCGGAGCAGGGCCGACGGCTCACCCAACGCCGAGTCGAGACGCTGCTGGCCCAGGCCGGCCGGCAACGCAACATTACGGCGAAAGCGTCCGAGATCAGGGCTGCGCTGAACACCGACCAGCTGGCCGCCCGGCCTGGGGTGGTCGGCGCTTACGCGGCGAGCGTGTCCGCGCTGGTCGCGGTGATCACGGTGATGGTGACCCAGACCGAGGTGTTGGCCGGGCAGGTGGAGCAGGGTTTTGGCCAGCACCCGGACGTTGAGATCTACCGAAGCCAGCCCGGCCTCGGGACGATCCTCGGTGCCCGGGTGCTGGCTGAGTTCGGCGATAACCCCGACCGCTACGCCGACGCCAAGGGCCGGAAGAACTACTCCGGCATGTCACCGATCACCAAGGCCTCGGGGACCAAACGGGTCGTGCTGGCACGCCACGCCAGAAACCGGAGACTCGCCGATGCCCTCTACCAGCAGGCGTTCTGCGCGCTCAGCAGCTCACCCGGAGCGCGGGCCTTCTACGACCGGCAACGCGACCGCGGAGCCACCCACCATCAAGCCCTCCGAGCCCTCGGAAACCGGCTCGTCGGCATCCTCCACGGCTGCCTACGCCACCACACCATCTACAACGAGGACAGCGCCTGGCCCACCCTGACCAAAAATGAACAGCAAGCCGCTTGACAAGCTACAACCGTGGGATGTCTAGAACTGAGACTCACGATGATCAATAACTCGGTCGGCAAACCGTTCGGTGGCGCTCCGCGTCGGGGTCATTGCAATCATCCGGACTTAGCAGCCGGCTCAACGGCCTGTTGGCCCCCGTTTTTTGAGTCCCAACTGCGCTAGCACGTTCGTGATGTTCAGCGGATGGGAGGACGGCATAAAGGGAGCCGACGGCTCAACCGCAGCTCGCTCGTGGCCTCCGTCTCTCAAGGTCGAGTTGCACCAGCAGCTGCTCGACCGCCGCGAGCATCGAAGCATGGACCATCCACAGGTCGGCCTGCTTCAACGGATCGACATCGAGCAGCGGCAAATCAGTAAGCACCGACCGGGTCCTCGGACGATGTCGAGGTTTTCGCCGAAGCACCTGATCTGCCTCATCGCCGTTGCCGCGTCAATACTCAGCGCTGACCAGATCACCAAAGCACGCACTGCATCAGCCAGGTCATTGAGCACCACCGCGAAAGCCCGGCGTAGTTCTGATCCGGAGGACTCCTGCACATCCTCAGGGGCCGGTTGCCCTTCTCGTCCGATGACCTCAAGAAGAGCCAACAGCGCGGTCACCGCCGCAGTAAGGTCCCGAAGCCCGGAGACAACGCATCGGCGACGGATAGGCCACCACGGCTGCGATCGTCAACGGAGCGATCTGCAAAGCCGCCGGCCGAAGCCGGCTGGTGCCGCAGACCATGAGGTCGGGTGCGATGGTCACACCCACCACAAGACCTCACGCACGCTCTCGAGCGCGCCCGAAACTACACACGCGTTCAGATCGTCGAGCGACCGTGTCGACGGCGCTCGAAAACTGGACGGTTTCGGCGGTCGAAGAGTGAACGGTTTCAGTTTAGGGATTCCTGTTCGGCTTTGATGCTGGGCAGGGTGTCGACGCCGCGGTCGCGCAATCGGTAGCTGGCGCCTTTGAGGGCGATGACGTCGGCGTGGTGAACGATGCGGTCGATCATGGCGGCAGCGACGACCTGGTCTCCGAAGACGCTGGCCCAAGAGCTGAACGGCAGGTTGCTGGTCAGGATCAGGGAGGCGTGTTCGTAGCGGGATGAGACGAGCTGGAAGAACAGGTTGGCGGCGTCTTGTTCGAAGGGTAGGTAGCCGACCTCGTCGACGATGATCAGCCCGTAGCGGCGCAGCCGGGTCGAGTTCGGCGGCCAGCCGGCCGCGGTCGTGGGCCTCGGACAGCCTGGTGACCCAGTCGGTGGCGGTGGCGAACAGGACCCGGTGCCCTTGCCGGCAGGCGGCGACACCTAAAGCGGTGGCCAGGTGGGTCTTGCCGGTGCCCGGTGGTCCGAGGAGGACGACGTTGCGGTGCTCGGTCAGGTAGGCCCCGGAGGCGAGGGCCTGGATCGGGGTGCGGGCGGCGGGTTGGTGGTCGAAGTCGAAGTCGTCGATCGTCTTGGCCGCGGGCATCTGGGCGGCGCGGATACGCAGCCGGGCGCCGGAGGCGTTGCGGGCGGCGACCTCTCGCTCGAGGACGGCGGCCAGGTAGTCCTCGTGGGTCCAGCCGGCGTCGCGGGCGTGGTCGGCCAGCCGGGCCGCGGACTCGGTGATCCGGGGCGCTTTCAAGGCGGCGGCCAGGTGGGTGATCTGCTTGAGCGTCTCGGCTGGTGACCGTCTTGGAGCTCATTGCGGCCTCATCTGGTCGGTCATCGTTCGGCGATGACCGAACGCTTTGTCGTAGTCGGCCAGGTCGCGGACCAGGTCCTGCACCTCAGGTCGGGTGGTCGGGTGTTGGTAGGCGTGGCGCAGCGCGGCCGCGGCGCTGACATGGGCAGGGTCGGTCACCGTCATGCCCCGGGCCCAGCGGCGTGGGTGCTCGGCGACCAGCTGCCCACCGTGTCTGACCCGGACGACGTCCAGGTCGGCGGCCACGTCTACCCGGGCGCCGATGGCGCGCGGGTCGACGGAGTAGTCGTTGGTGTCGATGCGCACGTAGTAGTCCCGGCCCAGGCGGACGTGGTTGCGCCAGCCCAGGTGCAGCACCGCCGGCGGCAACGGCAGCATCGCCGCCTTATCGGCCTCGACCAGGTCGACCGGGCGGGCCTTGAGGGTGCGCACCATCCGGGCGTTCGCGGTCGTCAGCCAGTCGCTGAACTGGACGTTGAAGTCCGCCGGTGAGGTGAAGTGCCGGCCCGGCATGAACGAGGTCTCGAAGAACCCGTTACGCCGCTCGACCACGCCCTTGGATTCGGGATCCTTCGGTGGCAGCAGCACGATCTTGGTCGCCAGCGTCCCGGCGAACACCGCGGCCGGCTCGGTCAGCTTGCGGCGCCCGATCCCGGACTCGTTGTCCCAGATCAGCCGGCGCGGGACCCGACCCAGCTGCCTCAGCAGCTCCCAGGACCCGAGCAGCAGGTCCGGGGTCTTGCGAGTCGGAATCATCCGACCGAGCATGAACCGGGAGTGCGCGGCCGTCATCACCAGCACCGGCAGCAACGTCCGCGACCCGTCCTCGAGCAAGATCTTGCGCGGCGGGAACCACAGGTCGCACTGCGCGACGTCACCCGGCCGCCCAGGACAACCGGTCGGCCGGATCGATCGGACGGTGATCGGCACGAACCCGGTTGACGTTGTCGCGGAACCACCGGATCGACCCGGTCCACCCGACCCGCTCGGCCAGCACCGTGGCCGGCATGTCCGGAGTCTCGGCCAGCAGCTGCACGCACCCGCGACTCGAACGGCGTGAACGACGTCGGCGCCGGTCTTCGCTCGTACTTCGGCGGGCCATCCGAGGTCACGGCCTTGATGACCGTCGTCCTCGACACCCCAACACTCCTGGCGATCACAGCCTTCGGCACACCCTCGGCCGCCAGCCTCCTGATCAACGCCCAATCCTCCACAGTGATCACACTCCAATCGTCGAAGAGTGTTCACTTTTCGAGCGCCGTCACCGTCCAGTTTTCAACCGCCGTCGACAGACCGACCAGTCTCCAACCCCAAAGAAGCCCGGATTGGCTAGCTCCTGCCTAGAGTCTGGGCAAGACTTGCCCGGCCCTCGAACCGGGCCGTGCGCTACGGAGCCGATCTCCTAGTATCAGCACCCGACCAGACAGCGAGCTCAGCGGATTTGGCGACCGCTGCAGATCCGAATGTCTTGGGACGTCTGTCACGTGGCGGGAGTTCCAACGCAGCTGTTGCGGGATTCGGCCGGGAGCCGGCGCTGAGGTCCTCGGTGAGGCAAGCAGCGAGCTGTCAGGGACTGACAAAACGCTTGTCAAAGCGCTTCGGCGGCACCGAGGAGTTGCCCGACGAGGTCTCGGCGGCTGCGTACCCCAACTTTGTCGAAAACGGCCTTGAGGTGGTCTTGCACCGTGTGTTGTGAGATATGAAGGGTGTCGGCGATCATTTGAGTGGACGCACCGCGAAGCACCAGGCGGGCTACCTCTGCCTCGCGTGACGTCAAACCGTGCGCGGACAGCAGGATCGATGCGGCGGCGCTGGCCTCCGCAGTTTCGACAACGACGGCGATGCGACCCTCGCCATCGCCCGGGGCCCTGGGAGCCGGGACGCGTGCAGCTCCAACCACGGGCCTGCCCTTGTGGGAACCCGGGCGCTGGGAAGCTGGGCCGATGCGACACCTTGTTCCAGGGCGAGTAATGCAGCTGCGACTGCGTAGACGGGCACCGGGAGCGGCCCGACGGGCGCTTCGAGCAGGGACAGCAGGTGCTCGGCCTCGGCTGTCATGGCCACCGGATTCAGATCGTCGGAGAGGAGAACCACACCTGGGGCCGATCCGTCGGGGTTGTGCGGCCCTTGCAGGAGGACCGCCTGGCGGAGTCCCGCTGCGAGATGGTGGCTGATTCGGGCGACCAGGGCGGCTTCGGAGGCCGTGAAGCCAAGGTGGTGATCCTCCCGGTGCAGGCACAGAAGCCCCAACATTGCTGGTCGACGATCAGTGCGGCGCGCAGCTCGTCTCCCAGCCCAAGGGGGCGCATGATGTCTCGATACCGGGGACTGGACAGGCGGTGACTGCGGGTCGCCTGCTCCAGCGAGGCGACCCGTCGGCTTGAGGTGGCTAGTGTCGCGAATTTGTTGACGTCGACAGAACCGAACTCGTTGTCCAAGAACAGGGGGGTGGCCGGGTGTCTAGGGGCTCCTCCGCGTACGCGTCAGTGAACAACAGCGTGGCCGGGTCGGCGGTCGCAAGGAACGCGGCGTCGACCGGAAACAACCGCCGCAGCGACACCAGCAGCTGCTGGCGCAGTCTGACCAGGTCCAGACCAGCGTGGCACACGCGTATGAGCTCCAGCTCCGCGCCGGTGCCGTCGCCGCGACCTGACATGCTCTTAACTGTGCGCCCGACCGGACTCGCTGTAAATTCGAACTTGTTGGGATGGTGCCGCGCTGCCGGCTGACGGATCGTTGAGCCATGACCATCACCCAGTTGAGCGGCACCAAGCAACTCGTCGAAGACTTCATCCAAGCACTGTTGCCACCAACGGTGACCTCGAAGCTGTTGACCGTTACCTCGACCCTGCCTTCGTGAATCATGATCCGCCGTTCCCGGGCGCGCCGCAGGGCCCCGAAGGTATGCGGCTGGCCGCCAGGATGTACCGAAAGGCTCTGCCCGATTGGCACAGCGAAGTAGACCAGCTCGTCGCCGAGAACGACATCGTCGTCGAGCGGTTCACTGGCCAGCGGCACCCATCTGGGCGACCTGTTGGGCGTGCCCGGTACCGGGCGGACGATCATCCTCCGCGGAGTCAACATCTTCCGGGTCAACGGCGACAAGATCGTGGAAAGGTGGGGGCAACTGGACGAGCTTGGCCTACTCCGCCAGCTCGGGCTGGGCCTGCGTGAGCTCTCTCCACCGGCGGCCAGGGACCGCTGGGATTCAGACGTGTGCTTGAGGCGGCGGCCAGCTCGATCGCCAGCGGCGGCCCGTCCAGCCGGCGGCATAACTCGGCAACGGTGCCGATGTCGTCGCGCACCAACCTGAACTCATTCAGGTGACCTTGTCAGGGGCGGAGGTGGCGGGCTTTGAACCCGCGAAGGGTTGTGCGCATCCCGCTTAGCAGGTCATTGGGTGCGCATTTGCGACCTCGCTTCCCCTGCGTCCCACTGGGCACCCCATTGACAGCGAGCGGCAGCGGACGTTGGTAATCCACACATTCGGCTGTCGCTGGTTCGATGAGGACTGGAATCCGCAGCACAGCAGACCAGCTTGTCGGCGAACTCACTCAGCCGCCGATCGCCTCGCACGACGGCAAGCCGATCGCGACACGGACAACGACCTCAGCCTGGCGCTCTGGCCCTGCGCTCATCCCCGTAACCGCCGGATAGCAGAGTGGTGCTCTGTTGTCGCGGCGGGACGTTCAACGTTGACGATCTCGCAGGCCCAACCTGGGAGCAAGTCGAAGCCGTTATGGCACGCTCGCGGTGGCGGAGGGATTTGAACCCTCGAAGGCTCTCGCCTTACACGCTTTCGAGATTTGCTGACGCCACCGAGTGGGTCTCAGGTGTCCGCTCACGCGGAATGCAGGAGCATGCGACACCAAGTGAACGCCGCCGAACGGGCGCGAATGGAGAACTAAGAATGAGATGCGGGCCGCACCCAAGCCTTGAGCGACATCACCGTTGCTGTACCTCGGGCTGTACTGCCATGCATTGCCCGGGCCCGAGTGTGACGTCGAGGGTTGAGCGGGATGCGCTGTGGTCAGCCGACGAAGGCAGGGGTTGTGATCAGTCGGCCGAGGGTGTCGACGGCGGTGGGACAGTCGGTTGTAGGCCCATTAGCCGCACTGCTCGCGGGCCAGCACGCCGGCGACGACGAGCGCTTTCAGGCGGTGAAGACGGTCGGTGTTCACGGTTGTCAGTCGAGGGTGATGACGACTTTGCCGTTGGCGCGACCCTGCTCGAGGTACGCCAACGCCTCGAGAGTCTGGTGGAAGGGGAACGTCTTGTCGATGACCGGGCGGAGGTGGCCGGCGTCGTAGAGGGCGGCTAGCTCGCGCAGCTGGGCGCCGTTGGCCTGCATGAACAGGAACGAGTAGCTCACCCTAGCTTCCGGGCTTGCTTGTGGACCTTTCGGCTCAGCAGCCCCATCACGGCGCCGATGAACTTCGGTGCTCCGAGCTGCTTGGCGAATCCAGGGTCTGGAGGTCCAGTCACGCTGATCGCCTGCCCGCCGGGCTTGAGGATCCTGAGGGACTTCTGGAGGTTTTCGCCGCCGAGGGAGTCCAGCACGACGTCGTAGCCGGAGAGGACGTCGGCGAAATCGTCCTTCTTGTAGTCCACGACGACGTCGGCGCCGAGGCTGCGCACCAGCTCCGCGTTTTTTCCGCTCGCGGTCGTCGCTACCGTGGCGCCGAGGTGCTTGGCGAGCTGGATGCCGGTCGACCCCAGGCCGCCGGAGCCGGCGTGGATAAGGACCTTCTGGGCAGGCTTCAGATGGGCACGGTCAACGAGGACCTGCCAGGCAGCCAGCGACACCAGCGGCACCGCCGCTGCTTCGTGCAGGCTGAGCAAGGCTGGCTTGGGCGCGACGTTGTCCTGGTCGATCGCGATGTACTCCGCGAAAGTCCCGATCCGCAGGTCGCGCGGGCGGGCGTAGACCTCATCGCCGACCTTCAAGTCGCGTACGGCGGAGCCGACCCTGGTAACCACGCCGGCGACGTCGTGGCCGAGCACGAACGGTGTCCGGTACTTCAGGAGCCGCTTGAACTCGCCGTTGCGGACCATCTTGTCCAGCGGGTTGACGCTGGCGGCGGTCACCTTGACCAGCACGTCACCGTCGCCGACGTCGGGCTCGGGTACCTCGGCGGCGCGGAGTCCGTCCTTGCCGTATTTCTCCACGACGAATGCCTTCATGACCGTTGACCTCTCAGAGGAACTCGAGAGCCCGCTTCACGAAGTCCTCGTGGAACTGGAACACCCCGCCGTGTCCGGCGTCGGGATAGATGACCAGTTGGCTGTTGGGGAGTCGTCGGTCGAGGTCGACGGTGTTCGTGGTGGGCACCATCCTGTCGCTGTCACCGTTCAGGACGAGCACCGGCTGGTGGATGCTCGCGAGGTTTGACGGCTTCTGGTGACCCCATCGGTGGATGGCCTTGAGCTGAGCACGGAACGAGGGTACGGAGATGGCCTCGTCGCGATCGTTGGTACGTTCCTCCAGCCGTGCCAGGAACTCCTTGCCGGCCCGGCGCCCGTTTGGGGTCCTGGTGAAGAAGAAGGGAACTGCTCGGGGTCCTGGCCGGTGAGCAGTCCTCGCGCAGTGTCGAGGTAGGTGATGCGGGTCACCTTGTCTATACCTTCGCGGCCAGCACGGCCGGTTCCTGCGATGATCATCTTGCGCACCAGCTGCGGCTGTCGCTGCGCAACTACCTGGGCGATCATGCCGCCCAGGGAGAACCCGAACAGGTCGACCTGAGCGAAGCCGAGGGCGCGGATGAAGGTCACGGCGTCCCTGGTCATCTCCCCGATGGTCGTCGGCGTGGCCCCGCTGGAGGCACCGACACCGCGGTTGTCGAAGACGATGACCCGATGCCTGGCGGCGATGCCGTCCACGACTCGTGGGTCCCAGTTGTCCACGACAGCGGCCAGGTGGGTGAGGAAGACCACCGGCACCCCGCTGCTCGGGCCGAGCTGACGATAGGCGAAGTCCACACCGCCGGCGTTGATGGTGCGGGTCGGCGTGTTCTGCCACGTGCGTGAAGCCGCAGCGGTGGCTGCCTGGACCGTTGTCATGCTGTTTCTCCCTTTGGTGGGTACTGCGGTGAACTTTGCATTATGAGCATAATACTATAGTATGGGCATAATGCAATAGCGGGGGCGCAAGCAAAGCCCACTCCATTGGGCTGGCCAAGGGTTGGACCGCGGCATCAGAACATCGAGAACAGTTTGGGCAGGGAGGATCGCATGCGCTACAGCAAGGACCACAAGCAGGACACCAGGCAACGCATCCTCGAAGCCGCCGGACGGCGCTTCAAACAAGAAGGCATCGACGGCGCCGGCGTGGCCGCCCTGATGTCCGACGCCGGCCTAACCAACGGCGCCTTCTACGCCCATTTCGCGTCCAAGGAAGATCTCGTCGCGAACGTGCTCGCCGACCAGTTGCGCGCCCAACGCCAAAGCTTCGACGCCCAACCCCCCGATCGGCAGGGACTCGAGGCGTTCATCCGCTCCTACCTGTCCCCACAGCACCGCGACCAGTACGCCGACGGCTGC
>CAWHFX010000009.1:0-341447 GCA_963828715.1 uncultured beta proteobacterium
CGACGCATTGATCTTCGGCACGCGCGACGAGAACGTGCAGGTGCTCGACCGCAAGGGCACGAGCCTCGTCTCCACGGTGCAGTACCCGGAGGAGAAGATCCCCTACCCGCCCGGCTACCGCGGCCTGCACCGGCTGGTCCCGCGCGAGGACGGCAAGCCGCGCTGCGTGGCCTGCTACATGTGCGCGACCATCTGCCCGGCGCAGTGCATCTACATCGAGGCCGGCGAGTACGAGCCGGCGACGCCGACGGCCGAGTCGCGGGTGATCGAGAAGTTCCCGACCGCGTTCGTCATCGACGAGCTGCGCTGCATCGTCTGCGGCCTGTGCGTGGAGGCGTGCCCCAAGGACGCGATCCGCATGGACACGTACACGCACACGCCGTCCGAGTACAACCGCCAGGGCTTCGTCTACGACATCCCGAAGCTGCTCAAGGGCCCGCCGGTGATCGCACCCCTCGGACCCGTGGAACAAGCGCGACGGCTCCGACGGCGCCGCACGCACGGCACAAGGAAGCGCACACGCGCATCGGCGACGGCCTGGTGCAGCTCAAGACGGCCAGCGCACGCGCTGCCGCGGCGGCCACGCCACGCAGCCGGGTCGAGCGCTCGCCGACCCACCGACCAGCCGGTGCCGGTGACGAAGTTCATCAAGTAGCCGCGCGCCCGCCGCATCCGTTCCCGGCCGGCCCTGCTCCGCGCACCTCGCGGCGCGCGGCAGGCCGGAGTCGTTTAAGGTGCGGCTCCGTGCACCGCTCCCCTTCCGCCTCGCCGCCCGATGGCCCCAGCCCCGCCCTGCGCGCCCGCCTGCAGGCGGTCGGCGGACTTCTTCGCCCGCCAGCGCGCACCTGGTCGCGGTCCGCGACGGCGTGGTGGGCGCGCTGCCGCTGGTGCTGGTCGGCTCGCTCTTCCTGCTCGTCGCGCAGCCGCCCTTCGCGCTGCTGCAGGCGTGGGTGGCGCCCTACGTGCCGATGCTGCTCGTGCCCTACCGGATGCTGGGCGGGCTCATCGCGGTCTACGTGACCTTCGGCTGCGCGCACTCGCTCGCGAAGTCCTACGGCCTGGACGCGATGGCGGCCGGGCTGGTCGGCGATGGCGGCCTACCTCGGTCGCGGCGCTACCCCTCGCCGCTGGCTCGACCCGGCGACGGTCGCCGGCGCTGCCGCCCGGCGCTGCCGCTCGCGCGCCTGGGCGCGGGCGGCATCTTCGCCGGGCTGCTCGATCGCGCTCGCTCACGCGTGGAGCTCACCCGCGCTCTTCGTGCGCGCGGCAACTGGACCATGCGCCTGCCCGGCGGCGCGCCGGAGGTGGTGGTGCGCTCCTTCGTCGCGCTGCTGCCCTGCTTCGCCACCATCGCTGCTCACGTTCCTGATCGTCCACGTGCTGGGCGTCGACCTGATCTACGCTGCTGGAGCGCGCGGCCAAGCCGCTGCTCGATCGCGGCCGGGAGCCTGCCCGGCCGCGCTCGCGGTGGTGCGCGTCGACAGCGTGCTGTGGCTGCTGGGCGTGCACGCCAGCGCCGCGCTCGCCACGCTGCGGCCGCTGTGGGAGTCGATGCTGATGCGAGAACATGGACGGCGGCGCCGCGCGGGCTCCGCTGCTGCCCCACATCGCGCCGCTGCCCTTCTACCTCTGGTTCGTGTGGCAGGGCGGCTCGGGCGCGACGCTGCCGCTCGCGCTGCTGCTGCTGCGCGCGCGCAGTCGGCGCAGCTCACAGACGGTGGGCCGCGTCGGGCTGGTGCCGGCGCTGTGCAACGTGAACGAGCCGCTGCTCTTCGGCGTGCCGGTGGTGCTGAACCCGTCGCTCGCGGTGCCCTTCGTCCTCGCGCCGCTGCTCTCGGCCGCCATCGCCTACGCCGCGCTCGCGGCTGGGGCTGGGTGAGCCCGCCGCTACCTGGAGATGCCCTGGACGCTGCCCGCGCCCCATCGGCGCCTTCCTCTCCACCGGCGGGCGACTGGCGCGCGGTGGTGCTGCAGCTGCTCAACCTCGGGCTCGGCCTGCGCGGTGTACTGGCCCTTCGTGCGGCGCTACGACCGCCGCCTGCTCGCGAAGGAGACAGCGAGCAGGCGGCGCGGCCGCCGCTTTCCTCCGGCCCGCAGAGGCCGTAGGGTCGCGCCCGATGAAGCGCTACCGCCTGTCCGTCTGCAAGGGGCCGGACTGCAAGCGCAGACGGCGCGGACGAGCGTCTTCGCCGCGCGCGCGCGAGGAGCTCGCGCAGCCGCGGCCTGCACCGCGCGCTGCGAGCTGTACCGCGGCGGCTGCTACGGCCTGTGCCACCTGGGCCCGAACGTGTCGTCCGCGAGGACACGGGCCGCAAGCGGACCCGTTCTCGCCGCGAGGACTTCCAGCTCATGGGCTGGGAGGGCGAGGCCACTACGCGGCGGATGACACGAGGAGAAGATGCGCCGGGTCATCGACGAGCACGTCGCCTCCGACCGCCCTGTCCCCGGGCTGTACGGCCAGCCCGAGGAGTAGCGCTCGCGCGCGCGGACCCGGACACTCACCAGGCGGACACCGCTGACGTCCCCGTCTTGTTGAATGCCGGACATCCCCGCACGGGTTCCGGAATAATCGGCGCGAGGGGGGCTGCCGGGACCCGGGGCATTTTTGACACCGTGACCTGCGCACTGGCGAACAGACGCCGGTGCGCAAGACGACGTCACGGGAGTGCACCATGCGCGCATTGCTGCAGTGGTCAGTCATCCTGCTCGCGACCGGAGCCGCAGCCCAGCAAGCAGTCCCAGCGGAACGCCCACCCCCCGAGAGCGCCGCACCGGCCGCCGCCCCTGCCGCTCCGGCGCCCGCGGCCCAGGGCCGCACCGTCACCGGCGTGGTGGTGGACGGGAAGCCGGAGCGCCCATTGCCGGCGCCACCGTGACCTTCGACACCACTCCGCTCATCGCCGTGGACGCGGACGAGAACGGCCAGTTCCGCGCAGACGGCGTGACGCTCGATCAGACCACGGTGCGCGGCTACGCCCTGGACTACGTCACCCTGGACATGACGCTGCCCCCGGGCGTCACGCGACTGACGCTGAAGCTCGCGAGCGGCTTCGTCGAGGAGGTGGTGGTGGTCGGCCGCGCCACGGAGGTGGCGCGCAAGAACCTGGCCAACTCGGTGGCCACGGTGAAGGCCGAGGAGCTCAACCGCGCCCCGGCCCAGACGGTGGACAGGCGCTGCAGGGCAAGGTGGCCGGCGCCAACATCCAGGCCAACTCCGGCGCGCCCGGCGGCGGCCTGCAGCTGCGGCTGCGCGGCGTCTCCACCATCAACGGCCGCTCCGCGCCGCTCTACGTCGTCGACGGCGTCATCGTCAGCGACGTGGCCATCGCCTCCGGCATCTACGCGGTGACCGAGTCCGCGCGGCGGCTCCAACCCGTCGCCCGACCCAGGACAACCAGGTCAACCGCATCGCGGACCTCAACCCGAACGACATCGAGAGCATCGAGGTCCTCAAGGGCGCCTCCGCCGCCGCCATCTACGGCTCCAAGGCCAGCCAACGGCGTCGTCATCATCACCACCAAGCGCGGCAAGGCCGGCAGCGAGCCGCAGCGTGGACGTCACCCAGCGCGTCGGCGTCTACTCGCTGTCCAACAAGATGGGCTCGCGCCAGTTCGACGACGCTGGAGGAGGCGGCGAGGCCTACGGCGAGCACGGCCGCCGCAGCTACTACGAGCCGGGCCGCATCTACGACCACGAGGAGGAGCTGGCCGGCCGCACGCGCCTCGTCCACCGAGACGCGTGGCCAGCGTGAGCGGCGCCGCCGGCGACACCCGCTACTTCGCCTCCGCCCTGGTGCAAGAACGACGAGGGCATCATCGCCGAACACCGGCTACGAGAAGCAGTCGTTCCGCCTCAACCTCGGCCAGAAGTTCGGCGAGCCGCGTCGAGGTGAACGCCGTCGACCAACCTCATCCACTCGCTGGCCGAGCGCGGCCTCACCAACAACGACAACACCGGCATCACGCTACTACATGGTGCTGCCGTCCACGCCGCAGCTTCTTCGACCTGCAGCCAGCAGCGGACGGCACCTACCCGACCAACCCGTTCATCGGCAACGGCGCCAACCCGCTGCAGACCGCGGCCTCGATGCAGAACGACGAGGACGTCTGGCGCCTCATCGGCTCGGGCGACGTCACCGTGGAACGCTGTGGAAGACGACGACACGCGAGCCTGCAGCGTGCTCGCCAACTTCGGCGTCGACCGCTTCCAGCAGAAGAACACGCTGCTTCTTCCCGCCCGAGCTCAACTTCGAGCCGGTGGACGACGGGCTGCCGGGCACGTCGCTCTTCGGCACCAGCGAGAACCTGCAACCTCAACGGCGGCGCTCAACGCTGGTGCACAGCTACACGCCCGACGGCCAGGCTGCTCGACCGCCACCACCTCCGCCGGCGTCCAGCTCGAGGAGCGCGACCTCGACATCGGTCTACGTCGTCAGCCGCAACCTCAACGCCGGCCAGCCCAACGTGGACTCGGGCACGCAGCGTCAACGTGCGCCAGGACCGCGCAGCTGGTGCGCGACCGCGGCTACTACCTCCAGGAGGAGGTGCTGCTGCTGGACGAGCGGCTCACGCTGGTGGGCGCGCGTGCGCGGCGAGCAGAGCAGCATCAACGGCGACCCCAACAAGCTCTTCTTCTACCCGAAGCTGGCCACCGCCTACCGCCTGCCCGCGCTCCGCCCCGGCGGTGAACGAGCTCAAGGTGCGCGCTCGCCTACGGCGAGACGGGCAACCAGCCGCTGTACGGCCAGAAGTTCACCGCGCTGCGCGCCACCGACAACATCGAGGGCAACCCGGGCCTCGCTCGGCACGCGGCATCGCCGGCGACCCGGACATCCAGCCCGAGCGCCAGCGCGAGGTCGAGGTCGGCGTGGACGCCATCTTCTTCGGCGGCGACGCTCGTGCTCGGAGCTGACCGTCTACCAGCGCAACATCACCGACCTGCTGCTGCAGCGCGCGCTGGCGCCCTCCACCGGCTTCACCACCCAGTTCTTCAACGGCGGCGAGCTGCGCAACCGCGGCGTCGAGGCGATGGTCCAGGTCACTCCCGGTGCAACGGCGGCGACTTCGAGTGGATCATCGCGCACCACCTTCACGCTCAACCGCAGCAAGGTGACCGACCTGCCGGTGCCCGCGTTCACCGCGGGCGGCTTCGGCACCGCCTGGGCGCCTTCCGCATCGAGGAAGGGCGCCAGCGCCACGCAGATCGTCGGCAACGTCGGCCGAACGCGGACGGCACCTGCTGCGACGTGAAGAAGCTGGGCGACACCGAGCCGGACTTCCGCATGTCGCTTCGCCAACACGCTGCAGCTACGGGCCTTCAGCCTGTCGCTTCCTGCTCGACTGGCAGCAGGGCAGCGACATCATCAACCTCACGCGCTTCCTCTACGACGCCGAGCGGCAACTCGCCGGACTTCGAGCAGCGCGGCCAAGCAGCGGCTGGAGGACTGGGCCAGACCAACGCCGGCCGTCTACATCGAGGACGCCAGCTTCGTGAAGCTGCGCGAGGTCACGCTCACCTACGACCTGCCCGACGCGTGGGTCGACCGCGATGCCCGAGGTGAAGAGCGCGCGGCTCAGCGCTCAGCGGCCGCAACCTGCTCACCTTCACCAGCTACTCGGGCCTGGATCCCGAGGTCAGCAACTTCGGCAACCAGGCCATCGCCCGCAACATCGACGTGGCGCCCTTCCCGCCCGAGCCGCAGCTTCTGGACGCTCCATCGACGTGGGGTTCTAACGCCATGAGGAATCGACTCATGAAGAAGACACTGGCTGGCGCTCGTGCGCCGCCGCGCTGGGCCTCGCCGGCTGCGGCGACCTCGACGTCCCCGACCTCAACAACCCGAGCGTCGAGTCGCTCGCAGGACAACCCGACGCGCGTCCGGCGTGCTCACCGCCGTCCACCGGCCTGCTCATCGGGCGCCGCGCGGACGTCGCGGCCGCGAACGGCTACGTGGCCGATGCTGGGCATCCTCGGCCGCGAGTCGTACAACTTCGACACCGCGGACCCCCGCTCCGTCACCGAGATGCTGGCCGGCGCCGCAGCTCGACCCGGGCAGCCCCGCCTTCGGCGGCAACTTCTGGACCGAGCCCTACGCCAACATCCGCAACGCCAACACGCTTCGCTGGCGCGCTGGACAAGGTGACCGGCGTGACGACGCCGAGAAGGAGGCCATCCGCGGCTTCGCGCAAGACGCATCGCAGGCGCTGGACTTCCTGGTCGTCATCAACACCCGGGACACCAACGGCGCGCCCATCGACGTGGACCGCCCGCTGGGCTCGCGAGCTGGCCCCCATCGAGGGCAAGGACGAGGTGCTCGCCCACATCGCCAAGCTGCTCGACGAGGGCAAGACCCACCTGGCGGCGGGCGGCGACGAGCTTCCCGTTCCCGCTCGAGCAGCGGCTTCGCCGAAGCTTCGACACCCCGGCGACCTTCCTGAAGTTCAACCGCGCGCTGCAAGGCGCGCGTGGAGGTGTACCGCCAGAACTGGGACGGCGGCGCTGCACGGCCCTGGCCGGCTCGTTCCTCAGACCCCGCCGGCGCCGACTGGAGCCTGGGCGTGTACCACACCTACAGCGACGGCTCGGGCGACGCCACCAACGGCCTCAACAGCCCCAACATCTTCGCGCACCCGTCCATCGCGCCGACGATGGAGCAGCAGGCGGACGGCACGCTGGACGACCGCGTGCACGCGCAAGCCGTCAAGGAGGTCGAGCGCGCGCACCGTTGCAGGACCTCACCTCGACAGGAGGCCTTCACGACGCTACCGACCGGCGACTCGCCCGTGCCCATCATCCGCAACGAGGAGCTCATCCTCCTGCGCGCCGAGGCCAACATCGCGCCTCGGCGAACATGGCGGCGGCGGCGGACGACATCAACCTCATCCGCGTCACCTCGGGCGGGCTGCCGCGCGCCGGATCTGACCGCGGAGCAACATCCTCGACGAGCTGCTCAAGCAGCGGCGCTACTCGCTGCTGTTCGAGGGCGGCCACCGGTGGATCGACCTGCGCCGCTACGGCAAGCTGGACGGCTGCCGCTGGACCGCCCACCCACTCCCGCCACGACCGGTTCCCCATCCCCCAGACGGAGATGGACGCGCGCCAGTAGCGGGCGCGCAGCTTTGTACGTGACGCGCGGGAGGCGGCCCGGTGGGCTGCCTCCCGCGTGACGCTTGGGGCGCCCTCAGCGCAGCGAGGCCGAGGCGCCGAGCGGCGCGAGCGCTGCCCGGAAGCGCGCCGTGCGCGCCTGCACGGCGGGCTCCGAGGGCTCGCGCTTCGCGGGCGGCAGCGCGTCCAGCCGGGGCTGCACGGTGCGCAGGCGCGCGTTGTAGGGGGGATGGGTGCGCAAGTAGGCGTCCGCGCCCTTCGCCTCGCGCGCCATGCGCAGGAGCAGGTACGTGAGCGCCCTCGGCCGTAGCCGCCCGAGACGAGGTGCCGCACCGCCATGCGGTCCGCCTCCAGCTCGAAGTCCTCGGGGTAGCCCTCCTTGAAGAGGCGCACGCGCCGTGTCCGTGGCGCTGCCGAGCAGCTCGGCGAGCACGCCGCGTCCTGGGTGCCGCGATGCCCACGCCGCCGAGGTTCTGCCGCAGATTCTGCTCCATCCGCGCGCCGAACGTCTTCAGCGCCTCGGAGGCTCGTCCTTCGCGCCGCGCGCTGGCACATGGACGCCTTGAGCACCTCCACGCCGTGGCCGCGCTGCACGTGCGCCACCTCGTGGGCGAGCACCGCCGCCGAGCTCCTCCTCCGTCTGGAGCGTCGCGCAAGAGGCCCGTGGACACCATGACGGTGCCGCCGGGGCTCGCGCGTCGCGCGGGGCTCCTCCACCGGCAGCACCAGGAAGCGGTAGCCCGTGAGGGGCCAGGGGCGGTTGTGCAGCACGCGCTCGGCCCGGTTGCGCGCGGTCCGGCGCGCTGGCGTTGCCGGTGGCCTCGGCCACCAGCGCCACGTACTGCCCCACCTGCTCCACGTAGCGCGCGAGTGGCTCCTCGGACGGCAGCGGCGCCACGTCCAGCTCCGCGAGCTGCCGCGCGGCCACGGCGCGGCCCACCGGTACTCCTGCTCCGCGTCCAGCTCGTACGCCTGGCGCCGCTCCAGCGGACAGCCCGTCAGCGCCGAGGTGAGGATGCCGAGGTCCTCCGTCGTCGCGCTCACCTCGCGCCGAATGGCCGCCGGTTCTCCTCGAAGTTCTTCTCCGCGCGTTCAGCGACTGCCCAGCGGCGCCCTGGCAGCCGGCGCCAGCGCCCCCGCGACGGCCAGCACCGCGCCAGCCAGCGGCGCGCCTCACGGCTCACCTCCCGGCTCGCGCAGCCCACCCGCGGCGATGAAGGCGGAGAGCGCCTCCGGGTCCGGCATGGCGGGCCGCTCGCCCGGGGCGGCGCGGCATGAAGGCCTCCAGCCGCTGGAAGCCCTTGTCCACGTCCGGGTGCTGGGTGCGGAAGAAGCGCTCGGAGGACTCGGAGAAGCCGCCCACCGCGAGGTTGTAGTTGCCGCTGATGACGCTCTCGCCCTGGAGCGCGGCGCCCGTCGACCTTGAACGCGCCGGGCCGGTCGCTCAGGTAGGTGACGTGGATGTAGCCGCGCTCCTGGGCTGCCTCGCCCAGCCGCGCGGCGAACCAGCTCCCCTTCGCGGCCGGCACCTCCACCTGCACCCGCTGGCCGCGCAGCAGCGTGCGCGAGGCGCGCGGCGCGAGGAAGCTCGGCGTCTTCACGAGGTAGACGCTGGACTTCGTCACCGTCCGGGGCTCCGGCTTCACCGCGCCGCCAGCGGCCAGCGCGAACGTTGCGTCAAGGCGACAGGGTGAGCATCACTTCTCCTCCAGCGTGAACACGCCGTCCCAGTCCTCGGGCGGCGGGGCGTCGGTAGCTGCGGCAGCGCTCCGCGTACACCGCCGCACACCGGGTCCTGGTACTCCTCGGCGCACTGCGCGAAGAGCGCCAGCGCCTCGTCGAAGCGCCGCTGGTGGTACGCGGTGAGCGCCTGCTCGTAGAGGGCCAGCTGCTCCTGCACCTGCGCGGGAGATCTCTCCGTGGCGGCCGAGCAGCTCGTACACGCGCGATGGGCTGCGGTCTTGCCCTTCACCCGCACCCGGTCCACCTCGCGGAAGACGTAGGCGTCCTGGGCGAGCTGCGCGGTGGCCTCGCCCACCAGCACGAGGTGCCGTAGGCCTTGTTGGCGCCCTCCAGCCGCGAGGCCAGGTTCACCGCGTCGCCCATCACGGTGTAGTTGGACTTGAGGTCGCTGCCCATGTCGCCCACCACCACCTCGCCGCTGTTGATGCCGGCGCGGAACTGGATGCGGTGGCCGTAGCGTCTTCTCCCAGCGCGGCCTGGCGCTCGCAGCAGCGCCTCGCGCATCTTCAGCGCGGCCTCGCAGGCCAGGTGCGCGTGGCGGTCGGTGCGCAGCGGCGCGCCCCAGAAGGCCATCACCGCGTCGCCGATGTACTTGTCCACCTGCCCGCGCGTGGCGCGCACCACCGCCGTCATCTCGGTGAGGTACTCGTTGAGCAGCTGCGACGAGCTGCTCGGGCGGCAGCTGCTCGGAGAGGCGGGTGAAGCCCTCGATGTCGCAGAAGTAGACCGTCACCTGCCGGCGCTCGGGGCGCATCAGCGGTGAGGTCGCGCGTGACCAGCCGCGCCACCTCGGGGCTCACGTAGCGGCCCGAGCGCGCCGTTGATGAAGTCGCGCATCTCGCCGCTCGGTGCGCGAAGGCGTAGACGGTGGTGACGATGAAGGTGGCGCCCATGGCGAGCAGCGGCCCGGCCATCGCCATCCAGAGCTGCTGTGTCGACGAAGAGGTACGCGGCGCGAAGCGCGTAGGCCAGCGCCCGCCGCCACCAGCGCTGAGGAAGTAGACGCACGGCGCCCAGCACCGAGCGGAAGCTGCGGCTGAAGGTGCAGCGCCACGAAGGCGCCCAGGAAGGCCATGCCCAGCGTGAGCCAGCAGGTCCACTCGCGGCGTCGCGCGGCGGATGCCCTCGGACTGCAGCAGGTTCACCAGCGCCTGCGCGAGCACGGCGCCCCCGGGCGTCGCCTGGCCGATGGGCGTGGGCTTGAAGTCCGTGGCCTAGCGTCGAGGTGTTGGTGAGGACGACGAGCGCGGCCCTCGAGGTCGTGCGCCGTAGCGCGGCGGCACGCCCTCGACGCACGTCGAAGAGGTTGAGCAGCACGTTCCACGCGGGGATGGCGCGCTTCACCGAGCCCCGCGCGCCGCGGCCCGCCTCCGCCGCGTCCCAGCGCATCAGGCTGTAGCCGGTCTCGTCCATGGGGATGGAGAAGCGGTCGCCCACGTAGAGCCGGCCGTCCGCGTAGCGGAGCTTGCGCGTGCCCGCCAGCCGCATCGCCGCCGCCAGCGGCATGCGAGGGCAGCAGGTGCGCGCTCGCCCTCGCGCGGCGCGTAGCTGACCAGGTGCGGCACGCCGCGCACCACCCCGTCCGGGTCCGGCGGCACGCTCACCGCGCCGTAGAGGCTCTGCGGCGCCGAGCAGCGGCGCCACCGGGTGCTGCGAGCTGCCGCACCTCGATCAGCTGCGCCGGGTCCAGCCCCTCCACCTCCACCTCGGCCAGCGAGACGAAGAGGTCCAGCGGGCTCACGCGGTAGGCGTCGTCCGTGGCCCGCCGCTCCTGCACCATCGCCGGCCCGCGCACGCCCAGCTGCTCGGCCGACCTGCTGGCCCTCGTGCTCGTCCGCCACGCCCGCCCACACCTCCACCGCGTTCCCCGCGGGGACGAGGAAGGCCGGCCGCTGATCGGCGAGCACCGCCTGCACCCGGCCCGGCCCCCCGCCAGCCCTCGAAGCTGCCCACCCGCACGCGGTACGGCCACAGCCGGCTGCTGAGCGGCAGCGCGCGGCCGCCGCCCCCATGAGGTGTACGGCGGGGCGGCCAAGTTCCAGGATGACCCGCATTGGCGCGACCTGATCCTGTTCTACGAGTACTTCCACGGTGACAACGGCGCGGGCCTCGGCGCCAGCCACCAGACAGGATGGACGGGTCTGGTCGCACCGCTGCTGGACTTGTTTGGGCGTGTCGACGCCAAGGCCCTGCTGGAGACCGAACGCGGGCGCGTGCTGGCGAGGGTCATCAGAGAACAAGTGGGCGGACAACGGACGAGCGAGAAGTGAAGGAGCAAACATGTCCGACCCGCGCTACCCCGCGCTGTACCAGGTCAACACCCGCGTCTGGCTGACCGGGCCGGCCGCGCAGGCGATCTCGCGCGCGAATCCCGAGTGGCGCCGCGAGTTCGTCGCAATGCTGCCGGACTTGAAGGACGAAGACATCGCCGGCTCAGGGTTCGCCATCCAAAGCTACACCGTCCATCGCGATCTCGGTGGCGCTGCCGCGCGAGCGCGCTTGCGGCAGCGGCTGCAACAACGCGGACTGAAGCTGATGCTCGACTTCGTGCCGAATCACATGGCGCCGGATCACCCATGGATCGATCAGCATCCCGAATACTTCGTCCACAGAAGCGAAAGTGATCTGGTTCGCGCGCCGCAATTAGCAGCGATATACGCGCTGCCGGGTTGAGGAATGGGTTCCATTAAATGCACGGCATTGGGTGGTCTCCTGCTGAGCCTGGGTGCGCTGTATGGCTGCGGGGACTTGGCCATACGCGACACGTCAAGCCTGTTCGTCCCGCAGTTCCAACGGTCCGAGGTTCTCGGTTTTTTGGCCGGCATTGGCACGACCTTTGCCGCTTTGCCAGATCTGATTGCAATGTTCAGGCGGCGATCAAGTGCAGGCATGAACCCACGCATGGCGGGGATCACGGGCGTGTTTCAGATTGTCTGGGTCTACTACGGCTTGTTGATCGCATCGCGACCGGTAATCGTATGGAACTTGATCGCGATCGTAATCAATTTTCTGAGCGTTGGCGCGTACCTGTATTTTGTCCGCAGCGAGAGGAATCGAGTAAAAGCATGAATGTGTCTTTAACCCCGCGCCCTGTGCTGAACGCGCAGGCTGTGTTTCGGCTCGCTACCAGCCCAGCACACCCGCTGGCAACTTCACCGCAAGCAGCCTTGTCATCCCGAAATAGAGCAGCACGCTGAATATCACGGCCGTAACGCTATTGCGGACCCAGTGATCCTGCTCTATGACGCGCGCCTGATAAAGCACGAGCATGACGGTACAAAGCAGAAAGCCCAGCGTTTCGAGAAGCAGCACGTAGACCAGCAAACCGGCAACCGTCAGAACCGCCGCCATTTCGGGCTTTCCATAGCGATTCAGCCCCACAGCGGGTCCCGCATCCGATGCGGTCGCGACAAGCGCGGCTGATTGCGTTTCGCCCGCCGTCCGCCACAACAAAGGCACGGCGCAAGCGATCAGCAAGATCAAGATGCAAATCGGCCAGACATGCGGTCCGATAAGCATCGGGATATTGGGCCGAGGTGCCTGGAGCGCAACGAAGATGAGCGCAACGCTGATCGGTATCGTCAACATCACGGCGACACGATCGACTGTCAGCGATCGTTTCGCAATCGCGCCGTGACGAACCGGACCTCCGGCCGCAGGGGTACGGTCGACCTCAACCGCAAGCAGCTGGGTCGGCTTGCGGCGATAGAACCTGCTGAACGAATAAACCAGGGAGCCCATCGCCGCGAGCATGATGACCAGCGATATAGGCCGCGTAAAGAATATCGTGGGGTCGCCGTTCGAAACCGACATCGAACGCAGCAACGCCTGTTCGAGCAGATTGCCCAGCACCAGGCCGAGGAGAAGCGGCGCGACAGGATACCTGTGTTTCTCCGCGAAGTAACCGATGACGCCGAAAGCGATCATCAGATACAGGTCCGTCATCAGAGACTCGCGCGTATAGACCCCGAGGACGCACAGCGCGAGCACGAGAGCGTTGAGCAGCGCCTCGGGCACATCGAGCAGCTTGGCGAAGACGTTGACCAGCGGCAGGTTCAGAATCAGGAGCATGATGTTCCCGATATAGAGACTTGCCACGACGGCCCAGAAGAAGTCCGGATTGCTCTCCATGAGCAACGGCCCGGGTTTGAGGCCATACATGATGAAAGCGCCCAGCAGCAGCGCCGTCGATGCGTTGCCAGGGATGCCCAGCGTCATCAAAGGCACGAGATTCGCACCGTTCGCAGCATTGTTTGCCGCTTCCACCGTAGCGACGCCCTCGATCGCGCCCTTACCGAACTGCTCGGGGTGCCTGGAGACCTGCTTCTCCACTCCATAGGCGAGCAGCGTCGCCGTCATGCCACCCAATCCGGGAAGCACACCCGTCGCAAAGCCGAGGAAGGTTCCGCGAACGTAGGCCATGAAGGACTGCTTCAGCTCGTTCCAGGTGATCCACAAACCGGCACCCTTGATCCGGTCGCGCGGCGGTTTGAATCCGAATTTGTGAATCCGCTCCGATTCGTTCATGACCACCGTTACGCCGAACATCCCGATCGCCACCACGATGAAATTGATTCCATCCACGAGCTCGTCGGTGCCGAACGTGAAGCGCACCTGTCCGGTCTGCTTCTCGACTCCAACGGTCGCGAGAAACAATCCGACGAGTGCCATGTACAGGCCCTTCAGTGGCGCCTCGGTGGACAGGCTGCCGACCATGGTCAGCGCGAGGAACATGATGGCGAAATATTCCGGCGGCCCGAACTTCATGCCTAACGCGGAGATGGGCTCTGCCAGAAACATGAGAAGCACGGCAGCGACGGTGCCGGCGAAGAACGACCCGATAGCCGATGTTGCGAGAGCCGCTTTCGCTCGCCCCTGCTTCGCCATGGGATATCCATCCATGCACGTCATGACCGAAGAACCTTCTCCCGGGATATTGACCAGGATGGCAGTCGTCGACCCGCCATAGCTGGAACCGTAATGGATTCCGGCCAGCATGATGACTGCGCCAACCGGATCCATGCCGAAGGTCACGGGCAGGAGAATGGCCATCGTGCTGAGCGAGCCCAGCCCCGGCATGACCCCTACGATGGTTCCGAGCAGAACACCGATAAAAAGCCATCCCAGGTTCTGGAGCGTGAATACGATCCCGAAACCCAGCAGGAGATTGGACCAGACAGGGACATCCACAGGCAGCCCTTTCTTGTGACGGCATGCAGCCGCACTCGCCGCCCATGGAGCGGGGCGCGGCGACGGTTCGGCTACTGCTTCTTGGCCATCCCGAGCCTGGTCAGGATATCGGTGACGACGGCCTGCTTCTTGTCGAGTGTTTCGTTCAAGCCCTCGACCTGGAACGCGTCATCCCAGTTGTACTTGTCAAGCGTCTGCTTCCAGGTCGGCGTCTTGACCATCTTCGCCAGCACATCGGTCCAATACGCCTTGGCATAGTCGGGGAAGCCCGGCGCCGCGAAAAGATAGCGCAAATTGGCCCACTCGAAATCGATCCCGGACTCCTGCAAGGTGGGAACGCTCTTCATGAGCTCGCTTGCATAGCGCTTCGGTGAGCTGGCGGCCAGGAACCGGATCTTCTTCGCTTCGATGAGGACCAGCTGCTCGTCCACGGAGTTCACCGCCGCCCTGCAACTTCCTTCCATGACCGCCATGTTGATCTCACCGCCACCGGCGTAGGCAACGTAAACGATCTTCGTGATGTCCACTCCAGCTCTGCTGAACATCCCTCCGTAAAAGACGCGGTCATCACCGGTCCCGCCGCAAATCGGCGTCTTCTCGGGCCTTTCCTTCAGGTCTTTGACGAGCTCGCCGATGGTTTTGTACGGAGAGTCCATCCTCACCGCGACCCCGTAATACGTGCCGATCAGTGCTGCAAGCGGCGTGTAATCCCGGTGGTTGTAGCGGACGGCGCCGTTCGCATAGCGAAACATTCCGGATATGGAATTCACCGAAACCATGTAGGGGTCACCCTTGTAACGCGTGGCAGCAAGCGTCATGGCCTGGATAGAGTTCTGTGAGTTCTCGATCGGCAGCGGGACTTTCACGAGCTTTTCTTTGACGAGCGCGTTCGCCACGGCGCGCATCGTGGTGTCGAAGCCGCTGCCTGGTCCCGAGAGCGCGAAGAATGTCACCGGCTTGGCAGGGTAGTCCGCCGCAGACGCGGCAAGACTTTGGTTTCCGGCCGAAACGATGAACGCGACTGCAGAGAACGTTACCGCCGATGAAATGATTTTTCGTCCGGCTGTTTTGCATGTCACACTCATAACCCTCTCCTCCTTATGCCGTTGATGATGACATACACCTGCCGGCGGATTCCGTCTACGGTTGCGCTCGCAATGTGAGACGATCAGATTCGCGCCTTTCTCCATCTGCCGACGGGTTAGTCGCTGCGTGCGACATGACGTCGCTTCAAGGAGCTCGCTATGATTCGTTGTTGGTTGCCGTTGCGCGCAGCGTTGTTGCGTGCGTTGCTGCTGTCGGCGTTCGCAGGAGTCCTCGTGCAGGCGCCGTTCGCCTGGGGCCAGTCGTCCTATCCGTCACGGCCGATACGCATCATCGTGCCGTTTTCTCCCGGCGGCGGTGGCGACCTCACGGCCCGCAAGATCGCGATCAAGCTCGGCGAGCGTACCGGAGGGTCGGTGTTCGTCGAGAATCGCGCGGGCGCGAGCGGCAATATCGGTGCGGAGTCGGTGGTGCGTTCGGCACCGGACGGTTACACGCTGCTGTCGACCTCCAGCACGTACGGCATCCAGGCGGCGATCAACAAGACACCGTTCGATCCACTGAACGACGTCACACCGATCGTCGGGCTTGCTCGCTCTCCGGCGGTGCTCATCGTGGCTCCCAACGCGCCATTCAAGACGCTCAAGGACTTGATCAATGCCGCGAAGCGTTATCCCGGAGAGGTGACGTTCGGCACGGCAGGCGTCGGCGCCATCGCGCACATGAACATCGAGCACCTGGCATCGGTCGCGGGCATTCGGATGACGCACGTGCCCTACAAGGGCTCCTCGCAAGCGCTGACGGACATGCTCGCGGGCAACATCGCCATCACCACGGCCAATCCCGCGGTGGCGGCACCGATGGTGAAAGCCGGGCGGATTCGCGCGCTGGCGGTCGGCGGCAGCGCGCGCCTGCCTTCCATGCCGCAAGTGCCGACGTATCCTGAAGCCGGACTGGCCGGTTACGATCCCTACGACTGGAAGGCTATTCTGGGTCCCAAAGGGGTGCCGCAGGAGATCGTCAGCCGACTGAACACCGAGATCAACGGCATCGTGAAAGACAAGGAGTTTGCCGCGGTGCTCGAAGCCGACGGCTCGACACCGCTCGGCGGAACGCCTGCGGACCTGACCGCGCTCATCAAGTCGGATATCGAACGATGGCGCAAACTCATCCGCGACCGCAAAATCGTCGTCGAGTAATCCGCCGCCGATGTCACCGCATCAGCGAAACAAAACCCAGTTTGCAGGAGATGCCGATGTCCCGAAGATTCGCCGACCTGAAGCCCTATGAGGGCTATGGAGACGCCATTGTCGAGAAGAAGGACGGCGTGGTCGTCTTCACGCTCAATCGGCCGGAGAAGCTCAATGCGTTGTCGCCGGCCCTGCGGCTGGGCTTGAAGCGCATCCTGGAGGACGTGAACGACGATGATGATGCCAAGGTGCTGGTGCTCACGGGCACGGGACGCGGCTTCTGCTCGGGCGCGGACATGGGCGGGCCGCCGAATCCGAGTGACGCTCCGCCCAGCCGGCAGGTGATCGAGGAGTCGCGCTTCGGCTGGATCGGACGCTTCCGCAGCATGCGCAAGCCGGTGCTGGCCGCAGTCAACGGGGTGGCGGCCGGGGGTGGATTTGCGCTGGCGCTCGCCTGCGATGTGCGGATCGCCTCCGACCAGGCGCGCTTCATCTCCGCATTCATGCGCCGCGCCATCCTGCCCGACCAATGCTCCACCTGGACGCTGCCGCATTTGGTCGGTACGTCGCGCGCGCTGCTCATGCACTGGCTGAGCGACGAAGTGAAGGCCGAAGAAGCGCTCCGCATCGGCCTGGCCGACATGGTGGTGCCGCACGATCAGACTTGATGGCGAAGACGATGGAACTCGCGAATCGGCTGGCGCGCGGGCCATCCATCACCATCGAGCTCACCAAGCAGGCGGTTTACCACGCGATGGGCACCTCGCTGGAGACGCACGCCGAGTACGAGGAGAATCTTCTCAGCTAAGGTGCACCACAGCGAGGACGTGAAAGAGGGGCGGCTCGCTTTCCGCGAGAAGCGCACGCCCGTATTCAAGGGGCGATGAGCGGGCACGCGACCTCACCGTTCCCAGCAGCGTGTCGGGCTCGTTATCCGACACGCTGCTAAGGAAAGGAGGTTACGGAGGGAAACCTTGGTTTCTCTCTGTTCCGTAGGGCGGCCAGGCCCGAGTCGAAGGCGAGCGCCGCCCCCCTCTAGCTCAGCCCCTGTCCCCGCACGATACCTTTCGCCGCCAACGCCTGTGCATCGGCCTTTGAATAACCAAGCTCGCGCAGGATCTCTTCCGTATCCCGGCCCGGCTCCTTGGGCGCCGAGTAGCGCACCGAGAAGCGGTACGCATCGGTCTCGAATGGCATCGGCGGCAGACGACCGGCCTTGTCTCCAATCTGTACCTGCAATGTCCTGCCTTCCGAGTTCACGTGCGGGTCCTCCTCGAGCACGCTCGAGGGCGAGTGCAGCGGCGCCACGCACACGTCGGCGGCGTCCAGCATGTCGACGATCTCGCCACGCGTGTGGCGCTCACACACTTCGCTGATTCGCTTCTTGAGGATGTCGTGACGCTCGGCACGCCCCGGGTTGTGATCGTAGGCGGGATCCGCGGCCAGGTCCTCCATGCCGAAGACGGGACAGATGCGCTTCCACTGCCCGTCGCTGACAATGCCGATGAACACTTGCTTGCCGTCCTTGCACGTGAACAGATCGTAGATCGCGGTGCCGTTGCGCTTGCCGGAATGGCGCTGCGCGCGCATGGGCTGCGACGGCTCGCCGGTGAACTGCGCGTTGGCCATGTGCTGCCCGACATACCAGAGCGCCGTCTCGAACAGCCCGCCGGTGATGTGCTGGCCCTTGCCGGTCTTTTCCCGCTGCATGATCGCCGCCATCACGCCGAGCACCGCATAGGTGGCTGCACCCATGTCGACCACGGATGCACCGGCCCGCATCGGCTGCCCGGGCGGCCCGGTCATGTACGCGAGTCCGGAAGCCATCTGCCCCGGCTCGTCCATGAGCGGACGCGCAGAATAGGGACCCTTCAGGTAGCCCTTCAGGCTGCAATAGATCAAACGCGGATTGACCTCGCGCACTTTCGCGTAGCCCAGACCGAGGCGATCGATGGAGCCGGGCGCCATGTTCTCGATCAGCACATCCGCGCGCTCGATCAGGCGCAGCGCGATGTCCCGGCCCTCGTTCGAGGCGAGATCGATGACGATGCCGCGCTTGTTGCGGTTGAAGTAGTAGAAAGCGCCGTTGCGGCGGTTGCCCATGCGGCTTTCCTTGCCGGCATCGGGCGGCTCCACCTTGATCACGTCGGCCCCCATGTCGCCGAGGATCAGTCCGGCGGTCGGCCCGGCCACGATCTGGCCCATCTCGATAACGCGTATTCCTTCCAGTGGTAAGCCGCTCATCCCGAATCTCATCCTCGAATGTGGTGTGGAAGCTGTCGCCCCCGCAGTGCGAATGATATCCGGCGTCGGGCTGCGCTGCCTGCACAGCGCGATACCGATACCAACCAGCTCAAGCCACGCCTGCCCGGCAGCTTCTGCAATCGAAACTCTGGGCGGTCTTTCGGGGTCTGCGGACGGACTAAACTATATGTGTCCATCATCAGGGAAGGTTGCAACTATGAGAACGCTGCTGGCGATCGGATTGTGCGCGTGGTCGGCGTGCGGCTTGGCGCAGACCGCCGAGGAGCTCCTCAACAGGAACGGCAACACCGACAACGTCACCACGCAGGGCATGGGCTATGACCTCAAAAACTATAGTCCGCTCACGCAGATCAACAAATCGAACGTGAAACGGCTGGTGCCCGTATGGAGCATCAACCTCATGAACGATCTCGGCGAGACTGCGCAACCTACGGTCTACGACGGTGTGATGTACGCGATCAACGCGAAGTGGACTTTCGCGATCGACGTCGCGACCGGCAAGCAGATCTGGCGCACCGCCGCGGAGTGGGACCCCGGCGCGGCGCGGCAGGCGTGCTGCGGTATCGTAAGCCGCGGCGCGCCAGTGCTATACAACGGCAAGCTGTATCGCATCACGCTCGACAACCACGTCCTCGCCCTCGACATGAAGACGGGCAAAGAGGTGTGGAAGCAGAAGTTCGCCGACCACAAAGAGGGCTATACCGCGACGAGCGCGCCGATCATCGCGAACGGCGTGCTGATCACCGGCATGGCGGGTGGCGAGTTCACGACGCGCGGATTTCTGAACGGCTGGGATCCCGAGACCGGGAAGCACCTGTGGAAGCTCTACACGGTGCCAGCGCCGGGCGAGAAAGGCTCGGAGACGTGGCCGAAGGACACCGACGCCTACAAGTACGGCGGCGCCCCCACGTGGCGCAGCGGTGCCTACGATCCCGAGCTCGACCTCGTCTACTGGGGCACGGGCAACGCGGAGCCGTGGGCGCCGCAGCCTCGCGGTGGGCTCGACAGCCTGTACGCGAGCAGCGTGCTGGCGATCCGCCCGAAAACGGGCGAGCTCGTGTGGTACTACCAGTACACGCCGAACGACGCGTACGACGTGGACGGCACCGACGAGCCGGTACTCGCCGACATCGTGCTGAACGGGGAAAAGCGCAAGGTGCTCTTCCAGGTCAACAAGAACGGATTCATGTACACGATCGATCGCACGAACGGCAAGCTCATCGCTGCACATCCGTTCACACGCGTCAACTGGGCAACGCACATCGATCTCAAGACCGGCCGTCCGGTGCTTACCGATCTGCACGAGAAGCTCGCCCGCGGCGAAGAAGTGGAGATCTATCCTCAACGAGGCGTGAACGCGACGCCGGTTGCATACAATCCGAAGACCGGACTCATCTACGCAAGCTCATGGGATATTCCGCGCATCGTGCGCTTCGAGCCGCCGAAGGAATTCGTGCTTGGCAGCCGGTGGACCCACAGCGCGCCGACCAGGCGCCACGTGCCGAAAGAAGGCGAGATCGTGGGTCATCACATCGCGATGGACCCGATCACTGGCAAGCAGAAATGGTCGATTCCGCTCACGAAGGCGAGCTCCTCCGGAATGCTTGCCACGGAGGGCGGACTGATCTTCACCGGCAATCTGGAAGGCAAGTTCCTCGCCATGGACGCGGACACCGGCCAAGTGCTGTACGAGTTCCAGACCGGCTCGTCGATCAACGCAACTCCAATCACGTACACCTACAAGGGACGGCAGTACGTGAGCATCGCGTCGGGCCTCGGCGGTAATTCGGCACGCGCAATGGTCGGCGATACCGTGCCGACCGGCGGCTCGATGTGGACGTTTGCGCTGATGCCGAATTGACAGCGCATGGTGCCGGCCCGTGACCGATAATCGACCTGGCGCTTGCGGTTCAGCGTTGCGGCCCGAGCGATGTGCACGCTCTGGACCCACTACATTCTGTTCGGCACGTCGATGCCGAGCAGGTCCAGACCTTTGGCCAGCACCCGCGCTGTGACATCGCACAAAACGAGGCGACTGCGCTGCACAGACTCCTCTTCATGAAGGACCTGGCATTGTTCGTAAAACGCCGTGAAACGGGTTGCCAACTCATACAGATAGTTAGCGAGCCGATGAAATTCCAATGAAATGGCGACTTCAGCCACGACGTCCCCTAAACCTGTGATCTCCAGAGCAAGAGCGCGCTCCGCACGCTCCCGGATTTCCGGCGTATGCCGGCCGGAAAAAAGAGAGACGCCGCGGCGGCGAAAGATCGACTGGATGCGTGTGTATGCATACTGGAGGTAGGGAGCCGTGTTCCCTTCGAACGAAAGCATCCGGTCGAAATCGAACACATAATCCTTCGTTCGGTCCGTGGAAAGATCGGCATATTTGATCGCGCCAATCCCCACCGCTCTCGCTATTTCGCGGCGCGTGTCGCTGTCGAATTCGGGGTTCTTTTGTTCGATGAGCACACTGGCTCTCCTGATCGCCTCGTCCAGGAGCGAAAGAAGCTTGATCGTTCCGCCAGCGCGGCTGCGAAACATCTTGCCGTCCGGGCCGAGCACTGAGCCGAATCCGATATGCTCGCCTTGTTCACGGGCACGGAGCCATCGTGCCTCCGTGGCGACTTCGAAGATCATCTGGAAATGCTGATGCTGCGGAAGCCCCACTACATACAGGAGACGCTGCGCCTGCAGTACCTGTGTGCGCTCGCGAATGGCGGCGAGGTCCGTGGCCGCATACCCGAATCCCCCGTCACTCTTCCTCACGATGAGCGGCAGCGGTTCTCCAGCGCGATTCGAAAACCCGGCGGGAAAAACGCATAGCGCACCGTTGCTTTCTCGAATCAGTCCTGAGCGCTCGAGTTCTTGTACGACCGCCGAAAGATCGTTGTTATACGCACTCTCGCCCACGAAATCGGCCCTCGTAAGGCGTGAGCCGAGTCGTTCATACACAGTCATGAAGTAGTTCTTCGACTGCTCGACCAGTAGATGCCATAAACGAAGCGTGATCTGATCGCCGCTCTGCAACAACACGACGCGGCGTCGTGAGCGCTCCTGGAATTCCGGCGATTCGTCGAACTGGCGGCGCGCCGCTTTGTAAAACTCGTCAAGATCACCCGAGGTCAATTCATGGACCGCTTCTGTCTCGCCGATGTCGATAAGGTGCTCGATCAGCATGCCGAACGGCGTGCCCCAATCGCCGATGTGATTCCTGCGTATGACACGGTAACCGAGCCACTCCAGAAGTCGTACGGCAGCATCTCCAATGATGGTCGACCGGAGATGACCGACGTGCATTTCCTTTGCGGCGTTCGGCGACGAGTAGTCGATAACGACGGCTTGGGGCTCGACCGAGGGAATGCCGAGGCGATCGTCTCCACTCATTTCCGCAATCATGCGGCCGAGCACGCGATCGTCGATGTGCAAGTTGATGAAACCCGGGCCCGATACCTCCGCGACGCTGCATAAGTCATCGAGTCTCGCGGCAGCCGCAACTGCGACGGCGATCTCGCGAGGATTGCGCCGAAGCCGCCGCGCCAGGCCCAGCGCTGCGTCAGACTGGAAATCCGCATATTGCGAGCGGCGCACTTCAGGATCGACGTTCTCTCCGGTGACCGTCGCGAAGGCGTCTTTCAGACGCGAGCGCAGCAACTGTTTTGGCGTGTCCATCATCAAACTGGTGCTCCGGCAATCCTATGGGATCCGCGCCCGACCTTCCAGCGTCCGTTTGGGGCCTGGCATAACAGATATACGCGCTTTCGCGCCAGGGCAAGCGCGCCGTATGACAGGAGGTCGTTCAGAAGCTGCGCGATCGAGTCGACGCGGTCGTTGTTAGCCGCGCACGCACGAAGCCTTCGAGAAACTCAGCGTCGGAGCGACCCCGGCCGTTGCGATTGGCCTGATGTTGACCTGGCCTCTGTATTGGATGTATTCCGTTGCTTGCATACCCTCGCGCGGTGAGAACAAGGCCCATGCGGTTACCCGTTATGTTCTGCAGGCTGTCTGCAGTCGCAATCACGAAGCATCAGTGGCGACGCACGTTACACGCTTCTGTTCTCGTTTGCGGCATCCTGGCGACGACCTGCGCCGTCGCCGAATACCCGGATCGGCCTATCCGCTTCATCGTGCCCTCGGCTGCCGGCAGTGCCGCAGACATCAACGCCCGGTTGCTCGCTGCTGAGCTCTCGAAACTGTTGCGCCAGCAAATCGTAGTCGACAACCGACCCGGCGCCGCCGGCAGCATCGGGATGGAACTGATTGCCCGGGCGGTTCCAGACGGCTACACCATCGGCTACGGAACCTCGGCGGGGCTCGCGATCAATCGCAGCTTGCTGGCCAGGCTGCCCTACGATGCCGACAAGGACTTTCAGATGGTCGCGCTGATGGGTTACCAGCCGAACCTTCTCGCAGTGGCGCTTTCGCTGCCGGTGAAATCGGTGCAGGAGTTGATCGTCTATGCGAGGAACAATCCCGGAAAGCTGTCCTACGGAACCTCCGGGAGCGGCACGCCCTCGCATCTCGGCATGGAGATGTTCAAGTACATGACGGGCACGACGATCGTCCACGTGCCTTACAAGGCGGCACAACAGGCGATCGCGGAAATGATCGGCGGACAAGTGCAAATGCTGTTCGACAACTTCGGCTCGATCGTCCCTCACGTGAAGAGTGGCCGGATACGCGGACTGGGCGTGACGAGCAGGAAGCGCTCGTCCGCCCTCCCTGATTTACCGACGCTCGATGAGGCGGGCGTTCCCGGTTTCGAACTGACCGCCTGGGGTGGCGTCGTAGTGCCCGCAGGCGTTCGAAAAGCGACAGTGACGCGACTCAACGCAGAGGTCAACCAGGCACTCGCGGCGCCGACATTGAAAGACAAGGTTGCGCTGTTCGGTTACGAGGTGGGCGGCGGCACGCCGGAGCATTTCACCGAATACGTCCGGCAGGAAGCCGCGAAGTGGGCTGTTATCATCAAACGCTCAGGCATCAAATTCGATTGAATGAGAGTCCCTAACATAATGAGCGGCGGCGCGCGCTGTCACGATTTTCGCTCAGATCAAGGAGTGTGACGAAGCCAATGTCGAGAACCTTGGCAAGGAGCACGACACAGAGATGGGCGAAAACTCGTGCCAGCCCTTCGGGTTGCGGCCAAAATCGCGCCTTACATCGTCGGACACCTCGACCGTATTCTCGATACGCTCTTCGGCGTCCTTCTTGTCATCCACAATTTCGGCTCGCAACGCGCACTCGCGTCATTATGTTAGGGACTCTGAGCCGGCAAACGAGGAACATCCAATGAATGCGACCGCGGGAACACAGGCCGACCACTTCGTCTATTTCCCGGGGAACTACCGCTGGTCCGCGGGCATGCTCGGTGCGCTGAGCAGCGCGCCGTATGGCGGCTCCGATATCGCGGAAATCGACCGTGTCGGCCGCAAGCTGCGCGATCGGCAAGGTGATGACGAAGCCTGGTTTCAGGCGTGGCGCGAAGAGGGCGATGTCCTGCGGGCGCGCGCCGACGCCGCGGAGGCACGCGGCCATCGGCTGACTGCCGCCTCGAACAACCTGCGCGCGTGCCTGCACTATCAGATGAGCGACCACTTCCGCCAGCCAAAGGACGATGAAGCCATGGCGGTGTACCGGGAGTCGATCGTGTGCTTCAAGAAATTCGCCGCGCTCACCGACCGCCCACGCATCGAAGCCGTCGAGCTACCGTCGAAGGACGGCTCTTTTCCAGCGTATTTCGTGCATGCCGAGAACAGCACGGCCAGGCGCAATCCGTGCGTCGTTCGCTTCGGCGGTTTCGATACGCAGAAGGAGCTCCAGTATCTGCGCGGAACGCCGGACCTCGTGCGGCGTGGCATCTCGTGCCTGCTCGTCGATGGTCCGGGCCAGGGCGAGTCGATCCGCTTCCGCGGCATGCACATACGCCACGACTTCGAGATCGCGGGCAGCGCAGCGATCGATTACCTCGCGACGCGCCCGGATGTCGATCTCGATCGCGTCGGGATCGTCGCCATGAGTCTCGGCGGCTACTACTCGCCGCGTTGTGCCGCAATGGACAAGCGCTACAAGGCTGCAGTGGCGTGGGGCGCGACGTGGGACTTCCATCGAACATGGGTGCGGCGCATCGAAGCGCTGAAAGAGGCCAAACTGGCCGTTCCGGCAGAGCACCTTCTATGGGTGTGCGGCGTCAGGACTTACGACGAGGCGCTGAAGAAGCTGGAAGGCTTCCGCGTCGACGGCATCGCACAGAAAGTCGAGTGCCCGTACCTCCTCATGCACGGCGCGGAAGACGCGCAGGTATCGAACGAGGATGCGCAGAAAGCGTTCAACGCCATCGGCTCCCGCGACAAGACGTTCAAAGTGTTCACCGCGGAGGAAGGCGGCGCGCAGCACTGCCAGCGGGATTACCTGCCGCCGGCGTGCGAGTTCCTGGCGGACTGGCTCGAGGAAAAATTCAAATAGGCGGTGAAGCTCAGCCCGATGGTCACCCGCTGAATCTCAGCCTCGTTCCGAGTACGGGCAGAAGGCGTCGGTCGACACACACCGGCACACAACGTGAGCGGGACTCGTGTGGCTCGACTCCTTTGTCGTGGGGCTTCGCGGATCCCATTGTTCTCGCCGCATGACAGTGTTTTCGAATGCTGTTGACAGTCAGCATCCAAGCGGCGCAGACTGAATTTTGCGCCGATTTGATGTTCAGCTTGCGGGCGCGGACCACGTGTCTAATAAATGCGGCTAAAGCGCGCTTATCGCATCCGAGAAGCCCGTTTAGCACAAGCTGAACGGGCTTTTTCTTTGCGAGGCTGTCATGGGCGCACGCGGGTTGACCACACGCATATTGCGCTGCGGCGGCTGCGAACACGTAGAGAGCGTCTCCAAGCAGGATTCCGAACTCGGTTCTACCGCCCCTTCAGGATTCACAGAAACAGCCCGTTCGATCGGATGAATGCGACATCTGTGCGGCTGAGTGCAGCTGTTGACCACGTTGCATACGCAACGAGCAGACGGCCGCGTGCGCCTTGTGACGCGCCAGGGAAGATGTCCATCAACGCGTGCGTCACCTCATCGCAGTGCCGAGTGCGCGGCCAGGTCTGTCTGCAGCGCGTCGTTGCGCGCAGATGTACCAGAGGCGCCGCCCGGCCTGGTCTCAACTGTCCTTCTCAAGGAGTTTCAATATGAGTGCCAAACGCCTTGCTTTCGCTATCTCCGCGACTTTCCTGCTGGCCTCATCCCTCGCTGCCCGTGTCCACGCGGATGAAGCGCCGGGCGGCACGCTTGGAAAGGTCTCCTTCCCCACCTCGTGCGCACCCGCCGTCCAGCCCACCTTCGAACGGGCGGTCGCCATGCTGCATTCCTTCTGGTACACGCTGGCCGAGAAGACGTTCGCGGACATTCTCGCGCAGGACCCCGGGTGTACCGTGACCGCCTGGGGCTACGCGGCGATCCTGATGTCGAACCCGCTTGCGGGGGCCGGCGCTTCGCCTGCCGGCGCGAAGAAGGCACAAGCCGCAATCGACAACGCGCGTCGCACGCCGCCGAAGACCGAGCGCGAGCGCGACTACGTGGAAGCGGTCGCCGCGTATTACGAGGATTGGGGCAATCGCCCGGAGACGGCGCGGCAACTCGCCCGATCGAAAGCCTTCGAGGCACTCGCGGCGAAATACCCGGACGATGACGAGGCGCAGATCTTCTCCGCGCTCTACCTCGCGGGGACTCAATCGCAGGCGGACCAGACCTATGGCGCGTATATGAGGGCAGTCGCGATCCTGGAGCCGCAGTTCAAGAAGCATCCGGACCACCCCGGCGTCGCGCATTACCTGATTCACAGTTACGATGCGCCGCCGATTGCGGAGAAAGGGCTCGTTGCCGCGCGCCGCTATGCCGCCATTGCTCCGGATGCGCCACACGCGCTGCACATGCCTTCGCACATCTTCACGCGCGTCGGATCGTGGGAGGAATCGATAGCCACCAATCTGCGTTCCGCTACGGTGGCGAGGAAGGTCGGCGACTGGCCCGAGGCCTACCACGCGAGCGACTATGCGGTCTACGCGTACCTGCAGCTCGGACGCGACGACGACGCGCGGCTCACGATGGAAGAGGCGCTGCGCTTCTCGGGTGGCGACACGCCGTCACCGGCATTCCCCTATGCCGCAGCTGCCATGCCCGCGCGCTTTGCCATGGAACGCGGCGACTGGAAGGCGGCAGCACAGCTCAAACCCATCGAGAGCAAGATGCCGTTCACGGAAGCCCTCACGTACTTCGCTCGCGCGATTGGCGCGGCGCGAAGCGGCGATGTGGCCGCGGCCGAAAAGGATGCCGAGCAGCTCGCCGCGATCCACAAGCGGCTCGAGACGGCGAGGAACACGTACTGGGCGACGGAAGTGGAAGTGCAACGCCTCGCCGTCGCGGGATGGATCGCGCAGGGCAAGGGCAACGCGGAGGAGGCTACGAAATTGATGCGTGCCGCCGCCGACCTGGAAGATGGCAACGAGAAGCACATCGTGACGCCCGGGCGCATGCTGCCCGCGCGGGAGCTGCTGGGTGAAATGCTCCTCGAGCAGAAGCAGCCAGCCGCAGCACTCAAGGAATTCGAGGCCTCGCAGGTGCGCGAGCCCAACCGTTTCCGTAATTTCGCGGGGTCCGCGATGGCGGCCGAGGCCATGGGTGACAAGAAGAAAGCGGCCGAGTATTACGCGAAGCTTCTCGAGCTTTCAAACAACGGCGACGGCAAACGGCCGGAGCTCACGCGCGCGAAGGCCTACGTCGCGCGGCAATGAGGATCGCTGCGTTCTTGCTGGTAGCAGGGGCGCTGGGCGGGTCGCTCGTGCCCGCCCACGCCGACCCCGTGGAGATTGATCCGGACCGTCGCCACCGCTGACGAGGATTACGCCGCCGCGAGGACGCCATCGTTGCCAGGCGTACGGGTTCAGCGAATGTGTTGTCCCTGCCCGTTCTCGCCGGCCGCTGCGAGCACCATGTCGGACGCCTTCTCGCCGATCATGATGGACGGCGCGTTGGTGTTCGAGCCGACCATCGTCGGCATGATCGACGCGTCGCACACACGCAGCCCTTCGATGCCGTGCACGCGCAAGCTGGCATCGACCACCGCCTCTCGATCGTTACCCATGCGACAGGTGCCGATCGGATGGTAGGAGGTCTGGCCGGTATTGCGAACGTGTTCGAGCAGCGCATCGTCATCCGCCGCGTCCGGACCCGGGCGTGTTTCGCGCACGATGTGCTGGGCGAGCGCGGGCTGCGCGGCAACCTTCCGGATCATGCGCAGCGCCGCGAGCATGGTATTCACGTCGTGCTCGTGGGATAGATAGTTCGCGTGGATCTCCGGCGGCCTGGATGCGTCCGCCGATCGCACGTGTATCGAGCCGCGGGATTCCGGCCGGAGCACGTAGGCGCCGATGCCAAAGCCGCCGTGCGTATCGAGCCCCATGCGGTCCGCGATGTTGCGCGCCTTGCGATTGTCCGCGTAGTGGCTGCTCGCCATCGACAACTGATGAAGCTGGAACTTGATATCCGGCCGCGGCAGATCGGGGCGGCTGCGCGCGATCGCCATGGATGTCGCGGACGAGCAGGCCATGAGTCCGCGTCCGAGGAAGAGCCAGCGCGCGCCCATCTTCGCCCGCTGCAGCGGATCGCGCAGGATCGTGTTCAGCGTGACCGGCAGCTTGGTCTCGAACGAGATGCGCACGTGCAGGTGGTCGCGCAGGTTCTCTCCCACGCCGGGGAGCTCGTGCACGACGCCGATACCCGCGCGCATCAGCACCGCGCCTTGACCGATACCGGAGAGCTCGAGGAGCTGCGGCGACTGGATCGCGCCAGCAGCGAGGAGCACTTCGCCCCGCGCACGTACCGTGCGCTCTTCGCCGCCCTTCCTGTAGACCACGCCGACCGCTTTACGCCCCTCGAGCACCACGCGCTGCGCGAGCGCCTCGCTCTCGACCGTCAGATTCGGGCGCTTCATCGCGGGCAGCAGGTAGTTGTCGGCGGCATGGCGTCGCCGCCCACGTCGAACGTTGTGCTGGAGATAGCCGACGCCCTCGAATACCGGGCCGTTGTAATCGATCGTGCCGGGGACGCCTGCCTGCTGGGAAGCGGCGATGAAGCCTTCCGTCAGCGGATCGCGATCCTTGTAGCGCGTGATGTACATCGGACCTTCTTTGCCGCGGAACGCGGGATCGCCGTGTTCGTATTGCTCCATGCGTTTGAGATACGGCAGCACCGATTGCAGGTCCCACCCCGCGTTGCCGAAGCTTTCCCACTGATCGTATTCGAGCGGATCGCCGCGGACCCAAATCATGCCGTTAACCGCGCTCGAGCCGCCGAGCGCACGGCCTCGCGGCCAGAAGAGGCTGCGGCCCGCCACCTTCTCGTCGGGCTCGGTCTGGAAACGCCAGATTGCGCGTTCGCCCGTGAGGATGTGCGCGATGCCGGCCGGGATCCGGATCCACATCCAGCGATCGTCTTCGCCCGCTTCCAGCAGGAGCACGCGGTGACGCCCCGATGCGGTGAGGCGATTGGCCAGCACGCAACCGGCGGAGCCGGCGCCGACGATGATGTAGTCGAATTGCGCTTCGGTCATGCTTCTGTCCTCTCCTCCCTCACCTTGATGGCGGTGCATACCGCTCTGCCTTCGAGTAGTCTCTACCTTATCATTCCCGAAGGAGGTGTCTCATGCTGTATGAACTGCGCCGCTACGATGTCGCCGCCGGCAAACTGCCGGCGCTCATCGACCGCTTTGGCAGCTTCACGGTCCACAAGTGGAAGGACTACGGTATCCGTCTGGTCGGCTTCTGGACGCCCTTGCTGGGCGAAAAGAGCAACCAGGTGGTTTACATCTGGGGCTGGGAGAGCTTTGAAGAGCGCACGAAGAAGATGGCCGCATGGCGGGCCGATCCCGAGCGCGCTCGCAAATGGGAGGAGAGCGAGAAGGACGGGCCGCTGGTCAAACGCGTATACAACCAGCTCATGGAAGGAACCTCGTACTCGCAACTCGATAAAGGAGAGCGTTACGGCCCCGACGCCGCGGGCCGCAATCCGTACCTGTTCGAGCTGCGGGAGTACCAGGCAATGCCGGGGAAGATTACCAACATCGTCGACCGCTTCGGCGGCTTCACATGCGACGCGTTCAAGAAGCATGGATTCCGTCAGGTCGGCTACTGGGTCAATCGCGTGGGCGGGAACGATCACCAGCTCGTCTACATGCTCGCGTGGGAGAGCCTGAACGAGCGCGTATCGAAGTTCGACACCTTCGCCAAGGATCCGGATCGCGCACGCGTATTCGGAGAAAGCGAGAAGAACGGCCCGATCGTGGAGCAGGTGACCATCACGATCCTGCGGCCTGCTGCGTTTTCGCCGATGAAGTGAATGCGCTGCCCCTCCCCGCTTCGGCCGCCCTGATGTGCTCCGCGAAGGTCCGCTGTCGATCTGTTGAGCAGAAGATCTGCTACTCGAGCTTGATGCCTGCGGTCTTGACCACCTTGGACCACTTGGCGAGATCGTCCTTGATGAACTGCCCGAGTTGCTCGGGTGTGGACGACCACACTTCGGCGCCCAGCGTGTCGAAGCGCTCTCTCACTGCATCGGCTTTGAGCGTCTTGACGAGAGCAGCACTCAGCTTGACGACGATAGCGCCCGGCGTTTTCGCCGGCGCCAGGATGCCGGTGAAGGTGCTCGCGTCGGCGCCAGTCACGCCGGACTCTGCCAGCGTCGGCAGATCGGGCAGCGTCTTGGACCGAGTGGGACTCGCTAAAGCCAACGCCCGCGTCTTGCCGCTTTTGATAAACGCGATCGCCGCGCTCAATTGATCGAAGCCGACATCGATCTGGCCGCCCATCAGGTCCACCGTCGCGGGCCCCATCCCCTTGTAGGGCACGTGAGTCATTTTCACGCCGGCGCTGATCTCGAACAGCGCCGCCGCCAGATGATTGGTCGTGCCGGTACCGCCCGAACCGTAGGTGATACGTCCCGGCTTGTCCCTTGCGATCGCGATGAACTCCTTGACGTTACGTGCGGGCAATCCGGGCGTCACGACGACCACGATAGGCACGTTCGACACGAGACCGATGGGCGCAAAATCGCGGACCGGGTCATAGGGCAGATTCGGATAGAGCGCCGCCAATCCGCTGGTGGACCCGGTCGAGGCGACCAGCAGCGTATAGCCGTCGGGCGCTGCCTTGGCGACCAGGTCCGAGCCGATCGCTCCACCCGCGCCGGCACGATTGTCGACCACGAAGGAGACGCCGAGCGCATCGGACATCGCCGGGGCGACGATGCGGCCGGTGATATCGATGTTGCCACCCGGAGCGTAGGGAACGACGAGTCGCACGGGACGGTTCGGATACGCGCCGACCGGGGCTTGCGCCTGGACGCCGACAACCACGGCCATACCGAGGATGAAGGCGCAGCCACGCAATGCATGCGAACGCGCAACTGCGGAACGATCGCTCGATGGTGACGATGGCTGCATGTGAGGTTCCTCGCGATCTTAGAGTCCCTGACACAATGCGCGACACAGGAGTGGCGCGTGCAGAAATGTCCACCGATATTGCAGCGCGGACGGATTCTAGCATCCCACCCTGGCCACTGATCGTCCGGTCACCATATGCGATGTCCTGCGGGCGCGTGCCGACGCCGCGGAGGCACGCGGCCATCGTCTGACTGCCGCCTCGAATAACTTGCGCGCCTAGCTCGAGACGGACTATGTTCGCAGCCGAATGTCACACACCACCGGGATCCGACGCCCCACGCCAACCAGACGCGCAGTCGGGCGCAGCCTGACGACGATGCTCTTGGCTGCTTGCTGCCTGTGCGGTCAGCAAGCACGCGCGCAAGAGGAGGAGCCGAAGAAGGCTCCTTCGCCCTGGCTCCTGTTGCCGACTTTTTCAAACAATCCCAAGCTCGGCGCCTCTTTCGGGGCGCTCGGCGCGTACCTTCGAAAGTTCGACGCGCAGTCGCAGTTGTCGATGTTCGGCGTGGGCGCTCAATACACCTCGACGGATTCAACGATTGGGTCCGTGTTTGCCCGGACGTCGTTCGCTGGCGACCAACATCGCGTTACGGCAATTGCCATCAGCGGCGTGATCAAGAACGATTACGACGATTTTCTTGGTAGCGGTGTTCCGTTGAAGTCCGAGGATCACATACGGTCCCTCGTAGGGCGTTATCTTTACCGCGTGAAGAACGACTGGTTTGTCGGCGCACAGGTGATCAGTACCAACTATCAAATCGTGGGGCAGTCGTCTCTCGACGATGACCTGCTCGGTCTGCTCGGACTGACCGGTTTCAAGGCCGGCGGGCTCGGTCTGGTCCTCTACCACGACTCGCGCGACGTCCAGGACGCACCCAAGCGCGGTTGGCTGTTCAACCTCAACAACATCGCCTATCGCCAGAGCATCGAAGGCAGCAACAATTTCGACGTGTACCGGGCTGACTACAGGCACTTCTGGAGCCACGGCGACGGCCATGTGTTCGCACTGCGCCAGAGTAACCAGTGGACGGTGGACGCGCCCCCAGGTGCCTTCGCTCCTGTGCTCCTGCGCGGCTACACGACGGGCGAATATCTGGGCAAGTCCATGTCCTCGATCGAAGTCGAGGAACGGCATCGCTTAGCCGCGCGCTGGACGGTCACGTTTTTTGCGGGCGTGGCATGCCTGTATGGCGCGAGCCGCAGCGGCTGCGGGGAATCGGCCAACCTCTTTCCAAGCGTGGGCGCCGGCGTGCAATACGTCGTGAAACCGGCGCAGGGCATTGTCGCCAACCTGGAGTTCGCGGTCGGGAAGGATGGCAACTACGCCTCGCTCTTCAAAATGGGATACGCCTGGTAATCCGCCTTAAGCCGGCAGCCTCTCCGGTGTATCGTCGCGCTTTACAGCGCCGGGCCGGCGCTAGTTCCTGCCAGGAGGTTTCCGCCATGAACCTGCGAGGTCTCGTCCGCGCCATGACGATGGCCGTTGCAGCCGCTTGCATCGCATGGGCGGCGGCGGCCGCCGCGCAGCCGAGCGGCGCGGCCTTGCGTACGACCTATGAAAAGCTCGCGCCGAGCTTGGCAAACAGCCCCTTCGGGCGACCGATTGCTCTGACTTCGGGCGAAACGGCGAACGGCCTGAAGGGCGACGTGTACGGCGTAGTGGACCATCCGCTGGCTCAGCTCAGTGCCACCCTTGGGAAGCTGGCGAACTGGTGCGACATGCTCCTGCTCCACCTCAACAACCGCGCCTGCCGTGTCGATGAGGGCAAGCAGACGGTGGCGCTGAGCGTGGTGCGGCGCTATGACGTTCCCGTCGACGAGGCGTTCGTGCTGACTTTTCAGTATCGCCTCGTCAGCGCGAAGCCCGACCATTTCGACGCGAAGCTGAACTCCGGCGAAGGACCGCTTGGCACGCGCAACTATCGCGTCTCGGTCGAAGGCATCCCCGTGGAGAACGGCAAGTCCTTCATCCATTTCAGCTACGCCTATGACCAGGGATCTGCGACCCGCGTTGCGACCCAGGGCTATCTGGCCACCTTCGGCCGCGGCAAGGTGGGCTTCACAGTCGTCGGCAAACAGCCATCCGGCGACCCCGAATTGGTCAGCGGCATGCTGGGCCTGGTGGAACGCAACGCGATGCGTTACTTCCTGGCGGTGGACGCCTACCTGGCGGCGCCTGACGCGTTGGAAAAGCGACTGTCGCTCTGGTACGCAGCGACGGAAAAGTATCCCCGCCAGTTGCATGACCTCAGCGAGGCCGACTACTTCAAATTCAAACGCATGGATCGGGAGCGGCAGGGTCGGCCGCCTTCCTGACGAGGCGCACACGATGAAATCAAGCACGGCAGGCGGTGTTGCACTGATGCTCCTTTTTGCCAGTCTCGTGCACGCTGAGGAGTCATCACTTGTTGGGCGCTACACCGGGACATTCCAGGTGCAGGACAATTACACACCGAACCGTACGATTGGCATGACGCTTGTTATTCAGAAGGCGTCGGAAGGCAAGGTCGATGCAAGTGGGCAGTTGCATGCCCGCGGTCCGTGCCATACGCAATTTCCGATGGTCGGTACGTTAAAGGGTAATCAGCTCCAACTCGAAACGGTGCGGCGTGAAGGCAAAGACAGTGACTGCCCGATCGTTTTGAAACTGACCGTCGACGGCTCGAAATTGGTTGGCACTACAGGACATGGGCTCTCGGTCCGGCTGTCAAAGCAGAAGCAGCGCGACTCCCGCGGCGCATGAGCACAGAAGCTTCTCCCGCGTATTCCTGACGTGCTCATCGAGCTAACACCTGAACAAGCACGGCTCCGCATTCCCTTCGCCTGTCGCCTGATATCGTTTCGCATCGTGCGATTGAATTGAGAGGGCATCTCGTGAAAGGTCTCAGCTCGATGATCGCAAGCTCGCTCTGTTTCAGTATGGCGATGCCGGTAGCAGCCCAGGCGCCGCCATCGGCGCCGGCAGAGTCTCCCAGCGCGGCAGCATCGGCACGTAGCAAGTCGTTCTCGCAGCAGGAACTCGACCAGTTGCTCGCCCCGATCGCCCTCTATCCGGATGCACTGCTGGCGCAGGTGCTGATGGCGTCGACGTATCCGCTCGAGATCGTCTACGCCGAGCGCTGGGTGAAGGCAAATCCAAGCTTGAAGGGTAAAGCGCTCGAGGACGCGCTGCAGAGCCAGACTTGGGATCCGGCCGTCAAGTCGCTTACCGTGTTCCCGCAGGTTCTGACGATGATGAGCGAGAAGCTCGACTGGACACAGAAGCTGGGCGACGCCTTCCTCGCGCAGCAGAAGGACGTGATGGCCACCGCTCAGGCGTTGCGCGCCAAGGCCGTCGCGCAAGGCACCCTCAAAGATTCCAAGGAGCAGAAGGTCACAACGGAGGCGCAGAACGACACGACGATCATCAAGATCGAGCCAGCCAATCCCGAAGTCGTCTACGTGCCAACGTACAACCCGACAGTCGTGTACGGCGCGTGGCCTTACCCGGCGTATCCGCCGTATTACTGGTATCCGCCGGGCTATTACTACGGAGGCGCGCTATTTAGCTTCACGGCGGGCGTCATCATTGGCGGCGCGCTGTGGGGCAATTGCAACTGGGGCGGCGGGGACGTCAACATCAATGTCAATCGCTACAACAACTTCAACCGCAGCAACATCTCGGATGGCAACTGGAAGCACAACGTCAACCACCGCGGGGCGGTGCCGTATCGCGACAAGGGCGTCGCGCAACAGTACGGGCGCGGACAGTCCGCCAATGCTGCTTCGCGCGAGGCGTTTCGTGGCCGCGCGGAGGCCGGGCGTCAGTCGATCCAGCGCGGCGAGGTACCGTCGCGCGACCTCGCGGGCCGCGATCTCGGTAGCCGCGATGCGGGCAGAGCAGGTGGCCGGGCAGCCAATCGTGACGTCGGCGGGCGCGACACTCGCGGCATGCGCACTCCGACAGCGTTCGACACCGGCCGCGGTGCGCAGACGCGTGACGTCGGCAGCCGTGGATCGTCGAGCATCGGGTCGGCACGCTCTTCAGGCAACATCGGCGGGCGGAGGCGGCGGGGGGCGCGGAGGCGGAGGCGGACGTGGCGGTCGCCGCTGATCTGCGCTGCCCGGTTCGTGCATGACAGGTGCAATGGAGGCCGTATGACATTTTGGAACAGGCGTATGGCGGGGCACCAGTTTGCGCGGTTGCTGCTCGTAGTCCTTTTCGGTGTGCTCGTCGTCACCGAAGCTCTCGCCGCTGCTCCGGAGCAGAAGTCGTTCGTGACGCCCGAAGACGCCGTGAACGCGCTGGTGCAGGCGGTCAAGACACGCGACCGCACCGCGACACTTTCAGTGCTTGGTGACGCTGGAGACTGGCTTTCCTCAGGCGACGCCGCTGCTGACAGGGCGACGGTTGAGCGCTTCCTGTCGGACTACGAAGGGATGCACACCATCGTCCGGGACGGCGGCAAGGCAACGTTGATGATCGGAAGCGACGAATTCCCGTTTGCCTTCCCGCTCGTGAAGAGAGGGGACCGATGGCGCTTCGACACCGCGTCGGGAAAGGAAGAACTGCTTGCCCGGCGCATTGGGGCCAACGAGTTCTCCGCGATCAAGGTACTGCAGGCGATCGTCGATGCGGAACAGGAATACGCTTCGGAGGACCGTCTTGGCGATGGCGTCCTCGCGTACGCGCAGAGGTTGGCGAGTCGATCCGGCAAGCGCGACGGGCTGTATTGGCCCGCGAAAGCCGGTGAGCCGGAGAGCCCCCTCGGCGTGCTCGTGGCACGGGCGGCGAGCGAGGGGTATAAGCAAAGCGAAAGGCCGCCCACCCCTTACCACGGCTACTTCTACCGGATGCTGAAGGGCCAGGGTAAGAATGCTGAATCGGGCGCATGCGAGTACGTGGTACGCGGGAGAGGGATCGCGGGCTTTGCCGTCGTTGCCTATCCGGCGAAGTACGGCAATTCCGGCATCATGACTTTCATCGTCAATCAGGACGGCAAGATTTATCAGGCGGATCTCGGGCCGGGAACAAAGGCAAAGGCCGAAGGCATGCAGCGCTTCGATCCGGGTGAAGGCTGGTCCGCCGTCGATACCCAGTGATCTCGAATTGCGTGAATCCATTGCCCGTGGCGTAAGTTCAAAGATCATCGAGGTGATCGAGCGCATCCTCACGTACTTGGGGTTGTGTGCACAGCCGCGCCGGCGCCGGAGATTCCGATGATGAACGACATGCCCCCTGACACGCCCCTTCTCTTTACTCCGATAAAGTTGCGCTCGGTGGTCGCCCGCAATCGAATCGTCTCGTCGCCGATGTGCCAGTACGTATCCGACGACGGCGGCCCGGGCGAATGGCAGCTCGTTAACTTCGGCCGCTTCGCCATGAGTGGTACTGGCATCGTCTTCGGCGAAGAAACCGCTGTGGAGCCGCGAGGACGCAAGACGCATCACTGCGCGGGCATGTACAAGGACAGTCATGTTCGCGATTACGGACGGATCAACGACTTCATTCGTTCGCTTGGAGCAGTGCCCGCGATTCAGCTGGGCCACTGCGGCCGACGCGGCTCGGCGCATGGACCGCTGGAGGGTCGCGCCCAACTGACCGAGGATGACGCGCGCAGGGGATTTTCGCCGTGGCAACCGGTCGCGCCCAGCGCCATCCCGGAGAAGCCCGGCGGCACCGTGCCGCGCCCGATGGAGATCGACGATATCAAGCAGAACTTCGCGGCGTGGAAGGAAGCCACGCAGCGCTCGATCGATGCGGGTTACGACATCATCGAGATCCATGGCGCACACGGCTACCTCATTCACCAGTTCCTCTCTCCCGTTTCCAACAAGCGTACCGATCAATACGGCGGCAACCTCGAAAATCGCATGCGCTTCGCGCTGGAAGTCGTCGAGACCGTTCGCGCGGTGCTGCCCGCCGACAAGCCGCTCTTCTTCCGCACCTCGGCAGTCGAAGGCCCCGGTGGCGAATGGGGCATCGAAGATACGATTGCGCTCGCGCGCGCGCTGAAGGAGCGCGGCGTCGACGTGATCGACTGCTCGTCCGGCGGCGTGAGCGGCGACGGCCCGATGCCCAGCGTTCCACGCGTGCCCGGTTATCAGGTCGGTTACGCGCGTGAGGTGAAACAGCATGTCGGCATCACGACCATGGCCGTAGGCATGATCTCCGAGCCCCGGCATGCGGAAGCGATCCTGCGGGAAGGCCAGGCCGACCTGATCGCCATCGCCCGGGAACTCATGGACAACCCGAACTGGCCGCTCCACGCCGCCAGGGTTTTGGGATATCGCGACCCGCTTGATCTGGTCCATGCCCGGGAAGCGCAGCGCCTGCGCTTGCGCGAGCAGCACCGGCGCGAATTTCGTCCAGGGACGGACATCAAAATTCCGTTCGGACCGGAAGAGCAGGTGCCCTACTCGTGGGAGACGCTCAATGCGGCGAAGCGTGGCTGAATCACGTTAGCCACACCTCAGGATTTGCGCAAGATAGATGGTTTCAGAACCGCATAGGCATCGACCTTGGACGCGGCTGCGTTCTCGAGGTACCAGCCGATGCGTGCTTATAGGGACTCCGCGAGGGCACCCGGCAGCAGCGCTGACAGGCGCTCGGTTCGAATGCGGGGTTAGGCATCATTGCCTACGACGATGCTACGGGTTCAAGTTTGAAAATGCGTGCAAGACTGGCAGCGGCTGCAATGTCTCCGCGACGAAGAGCGCTGCGCACATCATCAAGCCGATAGGCGTCGTCGATGGACAGGTAAGGCGACCACTCGGTCTCATCTTCGAGAAGTTCGACATCCACCTCGGCAACATACTTCCCTTCGTGGACATATTTGGTGCGTTTGCGAGTGTTCATCTCAGCCTCTGAGTGAAAGTGTCGTTCCACCGCGCCGGATCGGGGCGATAGGCCGTGACTAAGACGGCGGGAGAACGGGAACCCTTCGCAATTCCCCACACGACGTGCACCGGGCGGCGATCTCGGTCGAGCTGAAGCACTAGCACAGCAGGTCCCTTCGCGTAAATCGGATAATCCTCGACAACTGTTGCATCATCGACGCCATCGATCAAGTCGCGCACGAGAATATCGTCTTCCGCGAGCTCGTCATAGCCGTGTTCTGATATTCGCACGTCTCCCGCAGCGATGAGCTGTCGGACGAATTCGAACGTGCTCGATTGCGTCAATGCGATGGCCTTCTATGATGCATAAACGATGCGTTAAGCGGGAGCGGACCGGCGAGGGCACTCGTCAGCGGCGCTGACGGGCGCTCCGCTCAAACGCGTGGTTATGCATCTTTGTAGCGCATCGCATGGGCACGCGTTCTCAAGAACCTCGGGTCATCTTCGATGATGTCGCTATAGTCGACGGCCTCTTTTAGGCTATGCACTAAGTTCTCAACGTCTCCAGCTGGCATAGACGCGTCAATTTCGAACGGCTCACCGATCGCTTCTGAGTGGGCAGCGTTTACGAAGTCCTGAAGCGCTGACCAGAAGGCGACCTCATCGTCTTCCGAGAAGGAGCCAAGGCCAGTTGATGCGAGGCGTGCATTAACATCGAGGTGGGCAATCAGTTTTCGCCGCGCATCTACGATCTTGGAACGGAACGCCAAGAGTTCGGCATTTGCGCACGCGAGCGCCTCCCTTGTCTCACTGCTCCATTCAAGGCCCAAGATATAGTTGGTGGTGAGGTTGGTCCGGTCTGGACGAGAGCCTGCTGGATCGGTCAACTTGCACAACTGCAGCAGGAGATAATCGATCAGGATGATATTGAGATCACCGAAGAAGGTATTTGCCACCTCGGACAGGAGCTCGCGCCTTCGCTCACTTCGCTCATAGAGCGCTTCGAAGTGATTGCGTACTGCCCGAGCCCAGACGCATTCCTCACAAAATACTTCGACGATAGTGCGACGATCGGTCATACCTGAGATGCAGCGCCTTGGCTCGAAACCGGTACGTCCTAAAAGGAAAAAGCAAACACGTCACGCCAGCTCTTGTCACAAAAGCCGGCTTAGTCGAAGGCCGCGGTTCGCGTGTTCAGTTAGCCGGAATGCCGGCTTGACCAGCGCGGTGTTGCTGGCAATTTACTCCTTTATGTATGCATCGAATTCTGACGGAGCCTCACAAGCCGCCGGCTGACACCCAGAGCAGGCTGAATAGGCATGTGCGGACAGTGCGACACTGGCCAAGTCTGAATTCGGGTTGCCCGCTTCGAGCGTAGTCGGCAAATCGAGTAATGCCGAATAGCGCCGCGCTACGTCTGGTAGTTCACCGCGTAGTAACAGACCGAGCCGGTCTTCGAGGTGTCCTTCCACTGATGCGGCGTCTTCGCCGGGATGGCGACGATGTCGCCTTTCGTGAGGTGGTGCATCGTTCCGCCCTCGATGCCCGAGCCGCGCGTCTGTCCCGGCGAGATCACCTTCGGATCGATCATCGTTCCGCCGGTGATGAAATCAGCCTCGCCGTCGACGATGATGAACACGTGGTTGGTCATGTCGTGCATCTCGGCGCCGCGTTGCCGACCGCGGTTCGCGATCACTGTGAGGGCGCCGTCCTCGATCACACGCCCGCCTTGCACGAAAGCGGCTTCGCACTTTTCGTGATTGATGTAGTGGACGCGGTCCGGAAAGCCTGGAACGAGCGACATGGCGATCTCCTGACGTTTCGGTGGTGGGGAAATCATTGTAACGCGCGTGCCACGCGGGGAATTCATCGCCGCTATACGGGCCGTTCGCCGCACATCTGCACGCGGTGCATGAGACGCTGAAACTTCCAGACGTCATTGACTGCGATATGCATGGTGCAGCGGTTGTCCCAGACCGCGACCGAGCCGGTCTCCCAGCGGAAGCGGCAGGTGAACTCGGGGCGCGTCGCGTGCTGCCAGAGGAATTCGAGCAGCGGCGCGCTCTCCTCGGCCGTCATCCCGGAGAAACGCTGCGTGTAGGACCTGTTGACGAACAGTCCCTTGCGGCCGGTTTCGGGGTGAGTGCGCACGACTGGATGCTCGGATACCGTCTCGCGCCAGTCCGAATCCTCGCGCACTTTGTTCGTGCGGTACTTGTTGCGGGCGGCCTGGGGCCCCGCCACGGTGATGTCGCTATGAACGGCCGTCAAGCGCGACAACAGCGCCTTCATGCCATCGGACAGCGTCTCGTACGCGAGATACTGGTTGGCGAAGAGCGTGTCGCCGCCGTACGGCGGCACGTCAACGCCATAAAGCACGGCGCCGCACGGCGGTTCCGCCATGCAGGTGGTGTCGGTGTGCCAGTCCTCGCCGACGATCTGCTTGTCACCCGGCTTGCGGTGGATGCGCACGATGTCGGGATAGGGTCCTTCGGTCAGCAGATTGGGATGGCGGAACAGCGGCGCGAAGCGACGGCCGAAGGCGACCAGGGCATCGTCGTCGAGCGATTGGCCGCGGAAGAAAATGACGAGGTTCTGCGTCCACGCCCGCCGGATTTCGGCGAAGGTCGCGTCGTCGATAGAGCGGCTAATGTCAACGCCGCTGATCTCGGCGCCGAGCGCGCCGGCGATCGGCGTGACGGAGATGCGGCTGTATTCGTCAGCAGGTGTCAGTACGGGCGACAGTGCGCTGGCCATGGCATGAGCCCTCGAATGGCGTCGGCGACGCTGCCGCTATGATACGGCGGCGGGTTGCCAGCCGAGAGCGGGCGCCACGACTTCGGCAATCAGCTCGATCGAGCGCAGGATGTAGGGATGCGGCGGATCGATCGAGTGCACCTGCACGCTCCAGTCGGTCGCGCGCGCCAAAGCGGTGTCGGCTTGCAAAGAAGCGATGACTTCCTCGGGAACGCCGGTGTGAATGTCCAGCGCGGCGATGGCTTCCTCGACCGAGGCGCCCGCCGGCATGCGCCTCATGCCGGCGCGCCTCATGCCGTAGGCGCGAAAGCCCGCTTCGCAGAAGCGCAGCGCCTCCTTGCGATCGTCGGCCACGAACACCGTGCGCGAAGCCAGGATGCGCGGTTCCCGTCCTGGCGGCAGCGCTTCCAGATAGGCGTCGATCAGCGGATTCTGGATCTGGTCCAGCGACAGTCGCCCCGGGCCCTGCTCGCGGGGCTGATTCCGCGACAACATCAGGCCATCGCCTGCGCGCCCGGCGCGCCGCGCGCCGTCGATATTGAAGGTCGCTTGCCAGATGCGATCGGCCAGCCCGGGGTTCACCGGATAGAGACAATCGCCGCCGGGCAGCTCTCGGCCGGTCCAGGCATCGCGCATGAGATCGAGGTGATGAACCATCAGGGCGTGTCGCTCGTTGCTGTCCAGACCGAAGGCGGTATACATGCTCAGGTTGCCGCCGGGCGCCACGCCGATCTCCAGGCGTCCCCCCGACATGATGTCGAGCACGGAAGCATCCTCGGCCACCCGGATCGGCAGTTCCAGCGGCAGGGTGATGATGGCGGTGCCCAACCGAATGCGTGATGTGCGCGCGGCGACGTGCGTCAGGAAGATGAAGGGCGCCGGGAGGCCACCCTCGGGTTCATGGAAATGGTGCTGTGCGACCCAGATCGCATCGAAGCCTTTTCGTTCGGCATGAACGACCTGCTCGGTGCCCAGCCGATAGCGCTCGGCCGGGGGCCCTTGATCGAGTAAGCGCGTGAAGAATCCCAGGCGCTGTCGTGGTTTCGTCGATGGCATTCGCATATCTTCGCAGAACCGTCATTCTCGCGCAGTCGGCAGTCCAGATCGTAATGTGCGCCTCGGCGGGCAGTTCCAGGTTATCTCCCGTTCGACTATCGGGCGCTGTGCCGGACTATAACCGACGAGGACGAAGACGCCTCGCACGATGGACCGCTCGCCCGAGCGGCGATACAGTCGCGTGATGGAGAGAAACGTGGTCGAAGACTGGAGGATCGCATGGCAGTCCGCAATGCAATCGAAACGCCGTCCGTACGCCAGCGGGTCGGCGAGGAGGAGTGGCAGGCGCGCGTCGAGCTCGCGGCCGCCTACCGGCTGGTCGCGCAGCATGGCTGGACGAATCTCGTCAACAATCACATCTCGCTGCGCGTTCCAGGCACCGAAGACCAGTTCCTGATCAACCCGTACGGACTCCTGTACGAGCAGATCACGGCGTCGAGCCTCGTCAAGATCGACGTGGACGGGAATATCCTCGACGAGACGGCCTACAGGGTGAACCGGGCCGGCTTCGTCATCCACAGCGCGATCCACATGGCACGCCGCGACCTGCACTGTGTACTGCACACGCATACCGTGCCGGGGCAGGCCGTTTCCGCGCTCGATTGCGGGCTCCTGCCGCTCAACCAGGCCGCCATGCGGTTCTACAACCACATCGGCTATCACGACTTCGAAGGCATCGCCGACGACCTGGACGAGCGCGAGCGGATCGTCGCTGACCTGGGTCCCCACAAGTGCATGATCATGCGAAACCACGGGTTGCTGACTGCGGGCGCGGACTGCGGCGAGGCATGGCATCTCATGTATCACCTCGTGCGGTCGTGCGAAACGCAGTTGCTGGTGCTCGGCTCCGGACAGCCTTACAGCATGCCGCCGCCGGAGATTTGCGAGAAAACCGCCGCGCAGTATTGGCGCTCCGGGCGGCGCCTGGGAGACCTCGACTGGCCGGCGCAGATGAAACTGCTGGATGCGACGGATCCGTCGTACCGCAATTAGTCTTTACATGGAGTGCTGACTCCGAATTTCATACTTTAGTGCTCGTTCGTGCTGAGGAGCGGTAGCGTCTCGTGCCGGAGTCCTGAGCCAGGCACACGGTGCCGCGGTCGAAGGGATGAACAACCGCTGTTCGCGATTCGAGACGGCCAGTGCTGCGTCCTCACTGCGAACGGGTGGTGGGGGCGAACCTGAGGTTCGCGATACCAGTTGTTCGAAATTAATCAAAGAGAGAAACTTTCATGCCGATCATCGATTCCCAGATTCATCCCTACGAAGCCAACTCGCCGCAGCGGCCGTGGCATAGCACGCCCGCGAACTGGCCGCCCAGCGCAAATGCTGACGAGAACGTTGCGGCGATGGACAAGCTCGGCATCGACGGCGCGATTCTGATCTCGGCTTTCACGATGTACCGCTACGACGCGAGCTATGCAGTGGAAGCGCACAAGGCACATCCGGATCGCTTCGCGGTCGTGAAGCCGCTCGATATCGACGATCCCGCGATCGCCGACGTGATCGCGGAGTGGAAGAAAACGCCGGGCACGGTCGGCGTTCGAATCCAGATCACGCCAGAGCCGGGACGCGACCGGGACCCGAATCATCCCGGCTTCGAGCGCATCGCGCGCGCCGCCGCCCGTCACGATTTCCCGGTGAACATGCTGTGCTGGGGCAGGATCGACGCCGGCGCTTCGATCATCGATCGCTTTCCGGAAACCCGCTTCATCATCGACCACCTCGCGATCCGTCAGCCGCGTACACCGCCCGCGCCACCGGACGCATGGGCCGATCTCCCCAAGGTGCTGGCGCTCGCGAAGCGCCCGAACGCCGTGATCAAGGTAAGCGGCGCCTGCACGCTGTCACACGAGGCGTATCCGTACCCGGACATCTGGGACTCGCTCGCGCGCATATTCGACGCGTGGGGTTTCGATCGGTGCTTGTGGGGCACCGACTGGACGCGTGCAAGCGGGGTCCTCAACTACGAGCAGGCCACGAAGCCCTTCTTCGAGACCGACCGCCTGAGCGACAGCGAGCGCGCGATGCTCATGGGAGGGGCCTGCGCGAAAGCGTATCGTTGGTCGCCGACCGGCAGGGCGGCCCGCTGACCTCTGTGTCTGCAGAGGCACTATCAGCCGGTGCGCCAAGGCGCTCCGCTGCCTACACCAGTGGCCGCGTCCCAGGAAAACGCACGTGTCGCTCGGGCTCGGGATGAGCTAATTCGAGCTCAACAGTTTCGAGAGCGAGATGCCCGTAATACGATGCACCGGAAAGACCATCTCTTTGGGAATCGAGTTTCGTATCTTCCAGGCATTGACGCGAGCCCAAGTCACCTCTTCCCCAGTTACTCTCGACAGGTCACGCGCGAACTGTGCGATGGTCCCGCGTGTCGCAATGACCTTCGCAACGGGGAAGCGCCGCCGCGACGGTCCGGGAGTCTCCCGCTTGACGATTTTAAGCGGCCGCCTCTCGCGCTCACCGTCAAGTGATCGTCGGGGCATGCCTGGCCAGAGAAACCAGCAGAGCAATAATGGCTAAAGCTATAAAGCACGGCGCAACATCTGGGACGAAGCTCTTAAGAGCCTCGTACGCCAGGCTATGCTGCCAATGCACCGGATGTTGTTGTGGTCGCTTCATTCTGTTCCCTGTCGAAAGCGCATGGCCGGGTCCGTTCATCGCACGACAACCTTATGGGCCAGGCTCAGGTGAACGTTGTACGTCGGGACTGGCTGGTGAAGAAATGGGAATGGAGGCCGCTACAACAGCAGGCTGACACCCCAGCAGGCAGAAGCTGGGGGCAACACTCAAGAGAACCGCGTGAGCGAAAAGAAGACCGATGGACGTCCAGCACAAAGCGTTGAATGCCTTGAGGCTTGGATGGTCCGAGCCATTCACCTGCGGGCAAGCCGAAGAACCATCGAGTGTCGCATCGAGCGGCTGCCCGACCAGAACGCCAGCGTGCGCTGACTCAGCGCCGATGTGCATGGAACCCCCCGTGATTGCTTTAACGTTCCTGCAGCTTTTCTGCTATTAGAGAGTCACTCTGCGCGCACGCACAACCAAAATATGTGGAACTTGTGCGCGACGTCTATGGAAGATGCCAGAGAAACAGGACGCTACTCCGATCGGTTGCTGTGAACTCTTAAGTTGGGAGGCCTGCCCGCTTTCGGAGTCCCCGTCGATCACCAGCATGTGTTCAGCCAGTAACCGTATCTGCAGGGGAAGCTTACGGGACCAGTCGAGCATCCTCGGTGAAGACTTCTGAAACTGTCCGACCTAGTCCAGAAGGAGTTCCGCCATGGCGGGTAACAATGTCGATTTAGAACTGTGGAATCTGCGCGTCCCGCTCGTGCCGCCCATCCATTCGCCGAAAGAGATAACGACCGAGACCTGCCTGTTACTGGTCTTCGCGTCGGACAGGAACGGCAACCGCGGCGTTGGCTATTCGTCGTTCAGACGATCGTCGGAGATGGATCAGGCAAGCGCGATCGCCCGGAAACTCGCCGCTGAATCGGCACCGGGCCTCCCGGGATTGCTCGATGTCGAGCGTCAGGAGGAGAGAACCTGCGAAAGCAGCGCAGCCAGCCGACGTGCGGCCAACGCGATCAGCCTGGCTGCGTGGGATCTCGCCGGTAAACAGGCGGGCGTGCCCTGCGCCGATCTGTGGGGACGCCCCGCGGGTCGCGACAGCCTCGAGTGCTATGCGAGCGCACTGTGGCTGGACAAATCGCCGGCAGAGCTGATCGCCGAGGCGAAGATGCACCAGCGCAACAACTATCGCTACGTGAAGATGCGGGTCAGTCGTTCGCTTGCCGACAACCTCGAACGCATCGCGGCCGTGCGCGAAGTGTATTCCGCGCCCCGCACCGTTGCGCTCGAGACGGGCTCTGAGTGGACGGCAGCGATCGCCAACGAGTTTCTCGATGCGTGCAGCGCGGAGCTCATGTGGGTGGAGGATCCCGAAGCACATGACAAGATACATCTCGTTCGGGACAACCCGATCAATACCATCGCGGCTGGAGAGAAATGCACCAATGCGCGCGAACTTTACGACCTGTACACGCGTGGCCGGGTTCGCAAGGTGATCATCGACGTGCAGTACGTGGGCGGACCGGTGCGCTGGCTCGAAGCCGCGAGAGCCCTGAACGCACTGGGCGCAACGGTGGGCGCGCACCGTTTCTCGCATTACTCCGTGCACATGATGGCCAGTTTGCCGCGCAGCCTGCCGATAGAGATGCTCGACTGGACCAATCCTGCGTTTCATCCACTCGCCGGTCCGGACGCATCCGGACGATTGCCGATCGAGGGACCGGGCTTTCGCATCGAGCTCGATCAGGCCGTCATCGACCGGCACGGCGTGCAGGTGCCGCTGCAGGGATGAGAATGTCGATTCGTCGGCGCGCTGCGGCGCTCGCGCTGACGTCGACGACGATCATCGCGGCCACTCCGATCGCGGCGCAGGACTATCCGTCACGCCCCATCCGCATCATCGTGCCCTTCTCCCCGGGCGGCGGCAGCGATCTGCTCGCACGCCTGCTCGCGCAGCGCTTCCAGGCTTCGATGGGACAAGCGGTTACGGTAGACAACCGCGCGGGCGCAGGCGGCAACATCGGCGCGGACCTCACGGCGAAGAGTCCGCCCGACGGTTACACGCTGATGCTGTCCACCGCGTCGCTCACCGTGAACGTGACGCTCTATCCCAAATTGCCGTTCGACGCGCGCAGGGACCTGGTGCCGATCACGCAGATCGCTTCTTCGCCGGTGGTGCTCACGATGCATCCCTCGATCCCGGTGCGCACCGTGAAAGAGCTCGTCGCGTTGTCGCGCACGGCGAAAGGCGGGCTCAACTATGCGTCGGGCGGCAACGGCACCACCAGCCATCTTGCAGGCGTATTGCTTCAGCAGGTCTCGGGCATGCAACTCACCCACGTTCCCTACAAAGGCGCAGGCAGCCAGATGGCCGCGCAGGTGAGCGGTGAAGTCGAGCTCGGATTCTCGGTGGTGATCCCGGTGCAGCCCTATCTTCGCGCCGGTAAGCTGCGCGCGCTCGCCGTCTGCAGCAAGCGAAAATCTTCGGCGCTCCCCGACGTGCCGACCGTCGATTCGACGTACCCGGGATTCGACATCGACAATTGGTACGGCCTCTTCGCGCCGGCGGGAACACCCGCGACGATCGTGAGCCGCCTTTACGCCGAAATCGTGAAGGACCTTCAGCACCCGGATGTGAACGGCTTCATGCAGCGCGAAGGTGCGGAGCCCGTCGGCAGCTCGCCGGTAGAGTTCGCCGCGCTCTTCGGCCGCGACATCGACAAGTACGCGAAGATCGTGAAGAGCTCGGGTGCGCGCCCCGATTCGTAAGAGCGCTCGCGTGGACGACACTGCACCCCCGCGCTACCTCAAGATCCTTTCCGAGTACGTCGCGCGGACGACACTCGACGACCTGCCTGCTGCAGTCGTCGAGCGCGCGCGGTGGTTGCTCGCCGACACCCTGCCGCTGATCGCGGTGGGCGCGAAAGCCGTCGAGCTGCGTGCGTTCGCGGAGCGGCAGCTTTCAGCCAAGGCACAGGGCGAAGCTTCGGTCATCGGCTTCAACCGCAGGACGTCGCCCAACGTCGCTGCACTGGTGAACGGCACCGCGGGAACGTGGCTCGAGATGGCAGAGCAGAACGCACACGCCAAAGGCCTGCCGGCGAGCCAGGTCGTCCCCGCCGCGCTCGCGATGGCCGAACACACTCGCGCATCGGGCGCCGATCTCCTGCTCGCGATCGTCATGGGTTACGAAGCATGCTCGCGCATCAACCGCGCGGCGCGGCTCAGGCTGGCGATCCATTCGAGCGGAAACTTCGGGACGATCGGCGCCGCGGTCGCTGCCGGGAAGCTCGCGAACCTTGACGCCGACGCCATGCGGGCGCTCATCAACGTGAGCGCGACACTCGGTCTCGCCAGCAGCCGCCAGGCGGTGCTGGAAGGCGCGACTGTCGGTCGCGTATACGCCGGCGCAGCCGGGTATCTAGGTCTCCTCGCGCTCGACATGGTGCAGTCGGGAATGACCGGCGAGCGCGACGGCGTGCGGTCCGTCTACGGACAGGTCTATGGAGACACCCCTAACGGATCCGCGTTCGATCCCGATCGCGTGATCGACGGTCTCGGCTCGGAGTTCCTCATCACGCAGGGCTTCATCAAGATGCATCCGGTCGGACGCTCGATCCATCCTGCGCTCGACCTGATCGAAGACATCCTGGCGCGGCGCCCCGCCAGGCGGCTCGATCCGCGCGAGGTCGAGCACATCCGGTTCGTCACGTATCTCGCACCGACGCTGCTCTCCAACAAAACACCCACGACCCCGTTCGGCTCACAGTTCTCGCTGCCGTTCGCGGTGGCGTCGCTCGTCTATCACGGCCGCGGCCGCATCACGAATTTCGACGAGACGGCGTTCGCGAATCCGGTGATCCACGCGCTCGCACGCAAGGTGGACGTAACGGAGAACCCGGCCTACACCGCGGCGTATCCGCACAAGCAGCCGTGCGATGTCGAGGTGAAGCTCACCGACGGGACCGTGCTCGAAGCCCGTGCCGAATACACGCGCGGCGATGCGATGAACCCGCACAGCCCGGACGCGCTGCGCCAGAAATTTTTCGAGATCGCGGGGATGGTTTGGGACGAAGCGCTCGCGTCGAACGTCTTCGACGGGGTGATGACGTGCGATACCATCCCCGACGTTCACGCCTTCTTCTCGCGTCACGCAATCTGACCGGCGATGTCCATGCACCTTCCGATCACGACTGCAGGTCGTCGCGGCGTTGATCGCCGGGACGCAGCAACAAGCGCTGGCCGGCGCTACCTCAAATAGCGATGCAGAAAAGCTGCGCTCGCTTCGAGCGCCTCGGGTCCATCATCGGAGTGGCGTCCGGGATAGGCGTGCAGGCGCTTGTCGGTCGAGCCCAGGCTTTCGTAGAGCTCGATCTGGCCATCGCGGTCGAAGCGCTCGTCGTCCCATTGAATGTTGAACAACACTGGCACCGTGACGCGCGCAGCATAAGCCTTGAAGTGCCGATCGATGCCGCTACGCTGTACGCTGCTCCCGCGCATGCCGGCTTTGCCGAGGACAGCGGCGCGTACGCGCGCATCGCTCGCGACGTAAGGCAGACCGAACATCGTGCCCATGGACACGCCCCAATAGCCGATCCGCGTCGCGTCGATTTCGTCCCGCAGCGTCAGCGCATCGAGGACTGCCGTCCAGTCGTCGATCATGTCCTGCACCACATTCGCTCGCGTCCACATCTGCCGATATGCCGAATCCGCAGCGTCGGTGACCGGAGCACGGGCGCCGTGCACCGGCCCGTCGATGGCTGCTGCCCAGCAGCCGTAGCCCGTGGTGAAGATCTCCGCCATGCGCTCGAGCTTGGCACTGCGCTTGTGGCCCCTGCCGCCATGGCCCATGAGCACCAGCGGCCGCGCACCCGTGGCGCGCAGCGGCTGCCAGACGACGCCAGGAATCGCGTTTCCGCGCCGCTCGACGGTGAAGTCGCGCTCGCACACGGTCGCACCGCGCTTGCCATCATCAGTCCAACGTAGAAGCGTTTCCGCATTGGTTTGCAGCGCATCGATGGAAGTGGCATTCAGGTTCATTGTCTACGACGCCTCTTATTCAGACATTCCTTTGCCGAAGCCGCACGCGTACCGGCCAAAAGCAGATCTTCGACAGTGTACGCTAGACGTCGCCAGGTCATAAGCTGGTTCCAGCGAGGAGAACTCCATGCGCCCGACGTTCAGTCCGATCTCGATCCTGCCGATTGCGGCGCTCCTGCTCAACGCCGGTCCGGCCACGGCGCAGACATACCCGAGTAAACCCATACGCATGATCACGGCCCAGGCGGGCGGAGGCGCCGACCTGGCGGCGCGGCTCATCGCACAGGGCCTCACGGAGCGGATGGGACAACAGGTGATCGTCGACAACCGTGGGGTGGTAGCCGTGGTAGGCGAGCTCATGTGCGCAAGCGCCCCCCGACGGGTACACGCTGCTGCTGTACGCACAGGCCCTGTGGCTTGCGCCCTTTCTGCGCGACAACGTCCGCTACGATCCGGTGAAGGACTTTGCGCCGATCACCCTTGCGGTGTCGCAGCCGAGCATCCTGGTCGTCCATCCATCGTTGCCGGTGAAGTCCGTGAAGGAACTGATCGCACTGGCGAAAGCGCGGCCGGGCGAGCTGAACTATGCGTCGGCGCAGGACGGCTCGCCGGCCCATATGGCGGCGGAGCTGTTCAAGTCCATGGCCAAGGCCGAGATCGTGCGCATCAATTACAAGGGCAGCGCACCGGCGTTCAATGACCTGATCGGTGGGCAGGTCCAGCTGATGTTTGCGCCGGTGGGCGGCTCCGTGCCGCATGTGAAAGCGGGCCGCTTGAAAGCGCTGGCGGTGACGAGCGCGAAGGCCTCGCCGCTGTTACCCGGTCTGCCGCCGGTCTCGGCGACGCTGCCCGGTTATGAAGCGACCTCGCCCTACGGCATGTTTGCGCCGGCTGGCACGCCGGCGGCGGTGATCGGACGGCTGAATCAGGAGATTGCGCGCGTGCTCGCGAGCACGGAAGTGAAAGAGCGGTTCCTGAGCTTGGGCGTGGAGGTGGTGGGCGGTTCGCCGGCGGCACTCGCCGCGACGGTCAAGGACGAGATGACCAAGTGGGGTGCGCTCATCAAGGAGGCCGGCATCACCTCGCAGTAATCGGCCCCGGACTTCGACGCGACGGTCCCGAACTTCCGCACATGCAGCCAGACGCATTCCACTGAAGCGGCCTTCGATCAAGTCTTGAATACGAGGCTTGCCTGACCGAGGCTGCCGAAGTCGGCGACGACGCTCGCTCCGGGGTGGGCCAGCGTGATGCCCGTACACGACCCGGTCATGATCACCTGGCCCTGCCGGATTCCCCCAAAGCGAGGCGCGTACGTGCTTGCCAGCCACGCCAGCCCGCGCAGGGGCTGGATGCCGTCTCTTGAGCCGGCAGCGCGCGCCGCTTCTTTGCCGTCGATGAGAAGACGTACCGCGTTTTGAGTGAAGTCGACGTTGCGCCAATCCGCGTAGGCGGGCCCGATGACGATACCGGCGTTGCCTCCGTTGTCGGCCAGCTTCGGGGCGGCGCTGACCCCTTTCCAATCGGCGAAGCGCGAATCGACGATCTCGATGGCGGCATGCACTGTCCCTATTGCGTCCAGGACTTCGTTTTCGCTGTAGCCCATGGATCGGGGCGGTAGGTCGCAGCCGAAGGAGAACCCGAACTCCGTCTCGATCCCGAAGACGTGCAGAGACTCCGCGGGAATCCGGGCGGGACTCGCGTACACAGTGCTCGCGAAGACGAGCGATGCTCGCGGCCCGCCCGCCTCCACGTGTACTTTGAATGCGCCGACCGGTCCGAGGCGGGCGGCAAGCCGCTCGTGGATGAAATAGGCGTCTTCGCGCGTTTGGGGAACGCACCCATCCGGCAGCGCAGTCAGCCATCGACAATGCACTTTGCATCGATCAGCGCGTTTGCGGCGCGGTCAGCAGCTTCGGGAGTCACGAAGCTCCATTCCGCGCATGCGAGGGGCGCGTTCGGCGCCATGGTAGGAATATGAAGCGGTTTCCAGGTCGCTCCTCATGCGGCCTCCTTGATCGAAACCCGCCAGTGGATGCGGTCCTCTTCGGGCGGGTAATCGCCGGCTGCCTTGTGGTACGAGCAGCGGTTGTCCCAGATCACGATGTCGCCCTTGCGCCATTTGTGGGTGTAGTCGGCTCCGGGCTGCACCATGTAGGTCCTGAGCTCTTCGATCAGGCTCTCGCTGGCTTCGGGGGTGAGACCTTCGATGCGCACCAACTTCATTGGATCGAAATACAGCACCGGGCGCCCGGTTTCCGGATGCGTCGTGAGCAGCGGATGCAGCGCCGGCAGGGCATTGCGGTCCTCCGGATCGAGCAGTGCTTTGCCATCCTTGAAGCGAGCGCCATAGGCGTACGCGCCCCGCAGGCCCTGCAAGCGCTGCTTTAGCGCATCGGGCAGCGCTGCATAGGACGCGTAGCAGCTGGCGAAGTAGGTATCACCGCCGCGGCTCGGGATCGCTACTGCGTACAGTTGCGTCGCCTTGTACGGCACCTGCTCGAAGGAGCCGTCGGTGTGCCAGTCCTCGGCGCCGCGCCGGTAAATTCTCATGTTCAGCTTGCCGTCGGCATCGAACTTGTTGACGCCGAGCAAAGTGACTTCGGGCGCTTCCGGATGGCGCGTGCTCTTCGACGGGTGCAGTTCGAGCGGCCCGAAGCGACGGCTGTAGCGCACGTACTCCGGCAGTGTGAGCTCCTGGTCGCGCACCACGACCACGTTGTAGTCCAACAACGCGCGGTAGATGATGCCGAAGTCCGCATCGTCGAGCGTGCGGACATCGACGTCGGTAATCTCGGCGCCGATCTGCGATCCCAGGCGGCGTACCCGAATCATGTCTTCGTCTCCCTGCGATTCAGCTGGTCGATCCTATATGCGTGCGTGTTGTCTGTCGATGTCCCCTTATTCTCAATGTGCACCCGCCGCCGCCTCGGCGCCCGCGGCGGAGCCGCGGCACACTGGGTTCTGCGGCGGGCACATCGGTGAATGTGCTATACCTCAACGATCTGTATCCAGCTCGTAGAAGGCGGGGCTGCGTGCCGAGTGCCGCTTGTCAGCCACGGGACCTGCTGAAGGACACTCATGAACCTGTATGCCGAGCTCCCGAAAGAGGCTCTGTCGAAGACAGCCGTGATTTTCGACGGGGTGAGCTATTCTTATGCCAGCTTCTTCGAGCGCATCGATTCATTCGCCGCATCGATTTCCTCGAGAAGTGCCGAGCCGGCTGACCGGGTCGGCGTCAGGGGCCTGTCGCGGCTCGACTGCCTCGCAGCCATGTACGCCTGCGCGAAAACAGGCACCGTGTACGTGCCTATTTCGACAGATCCTCAACGAGCGGAGGCGGCGTCTCGTGCAGCGGACATACGCTTACGAATAGAGGGTACGGCGAAACATAGCCACGGACATGTCGAGCCGGCGTCGTGCCCTGAAGCGATGATCATCTTCACATCGGGAACGACATCGAGCTCGCGCAAAGGCGTGATAGTCGGTCACGACAACATATCATCGACCGCGCGCTTCATGAACGAGCGTATGCAGGTCGATGGTGATATCCGGGAGTGTGTCTTCGCTCCGGTGGATCACGCATTCGCCATCGGTCGCTGCCACGCCGTGCTTGTGGCCGGCGGCACGCTACTGCTGGGCACGGACAAACTGGGTGTCGAATCACTCTTCGATGCTTTTCTGAAGCATGGAGCGAACGCGCTGTCCGCACCACCGTCGGTGTTAGTCACGCTGTTGGGGACGAGCCCTGAGCGGTTTCGAAGTGCAGCCAGGCTGCGCTGGCTGCAGACGGGAGCGATGCGGTTCGATCCGACGTTTCGCGAATCGCTTTGTCGGATGTTTCCGGAAACCGGGATCTTCACTCACTATGGATTGTCGGAAGCGATGCGCGCGACGTTCCTCGACGTTCGGGGGTCGCCCGAAAAAATTCACACCGAGGGACGTGCGGCAGACGGCGTGGAGATCGGGATTTTCAACGAACGTCGTGAGCGGCTGCCAGCAGGAGCGGACGGCATCATCGGCATCAAGGGGCGTAATGTCTGCCTCGGGTATGTCGATACGGAGCAGTGGCGAACAACGTATGAAGACGGCTGGTTTTTCACCAGCGATCGCGGCCTTCTTGACGAAGATGGTTATCTCGTTTTCCTCGGGAGGGCCGATGACGCGGTCAACGTCAACGGGTTCATCGGTACACCCCGACGAGATCGAGTCCAGGCTCGCTCCGCTATTTCCGACGCAGGCGTTTTCGGTGGTGGGTGTCCCGGATCCGGCCGGATTGAAAGACAGCATTGTCGTGCTGTGCATCGAAGGCGCTGTGTCGGTGAGCCCGGACCAGATCAGGTCTGCCCTTGACGGAGCCGAGAAGTTCATGGTTCCGAAAAACATCATTGCGATGCAACAGCTGCCCCGGACGCACACTGGAAAAGTAATGCGGGCACAACTTTCACGGATGGTCTACGTGCAGCTCAGAGCACGTTCCACCCGAGAATGATCGCGCCGGCTCGCGCTGGCGCGCGGAAACACACCGTCCCCATCAACGAAACGCAGGTGTAGTTCCGGCGTGAGACGCTGTCATCAGGTCTCTCGCGAGCGTCAGCCCACCCGTTCCAGTATGTGCAGTCCGCGCACGCGATCGAGCAGGAAGATGAGGCCCCGCTCATCCACCGTCACGTCGTTGCTCTGCACGCGCGTCGAGCCTGGCGGCACGTCCGGCATGAAGTACGCGACTTCCTTCGGCGCATGCGGCCGGGCGATATCGACGATGCGCAGCCCATGAGCAAACCACGCGACCGGTATCTCGGTCCCCATTCTCACCTGCTCGCTCGGCTGATGGCAGCCCGTCATATACGGCTGCTCCTCGGGCGGAATGTGCTCGAGTTGAAATGTGGAAATCGGTGTCGGATGCTTCTCGTCCGTGATGTCGACGAGCCACAGAAATGCCGCCGGGTGCGGTGGGCAGTCTTCGAGGCGAATCACGTCTTCGTCGGTGACGACCATGATGTCGCGATTCTCGATCTTGAACGGCATGCGCAAACACGTGTGCGTCGGCCACGGAAACGGCGGATGGTAGTTCAGGCTCGACACGCATTTCGGCTTCGTCATGTCGTCGATGTCGAGTATGTGGAACCCGCCGTGCCAGTAGCTCGTATAGAGGCGATTCCCATAGCGCAGCGGATGGTGGCAGCGATGCGCGGCGCCCTTCCACGTCGGCGTCTCGCCGCCCGCGGTCCACTGTCCGGGCGTCCACCAGCGGCCGACTTCCTCCGGACGCGCCGGATCCTTCAGGTCGAGGATCATCATGATGTTGCCGACATAGCCGTCCATCGTCGGCGAGATGTAGGCGTAGCGGCCGTCGAAGTCGAAGCGATGAACGCCGCGCGCGTAACCCACACCGGGTTTGTCATCCGTCTTCCAGTTCGTGATGAGCTTCGGCTTCGACGGATTCGAGACGTCGTAGATGCCCAGCCCGCCCTGGAAATCATCGGGCGGCACCTCACCCTTCAGTCCGCGCGCCCCGAGAATCTCCCGGTTGGTCACCATGATTCCATCCTGGGCGCGGACCTTGTGCGAGTGCGTGCCCGGCGGCATCGTGACCTGCGAGAGCAGCTTCGGATGCTTCGGGTCCTTCACGTCGAGAATCATCGTGCCATCGGGATTGCGCATGTTTCCGACGTACGCGATGCCACGTTCGACGACGACCTGTCCGCCGCCGGCGCAATCGAACCACGACACCGGTGCCGGTTTCGCACTGGCCCGCGTGCCGCCCGAAGGCGTTACATCGACGTAAGCGACTTCCTTGATGCCCTTGGCTTCGCTCATTTCACTCCTTTGGATCGTTCTGCGCCCGCGCGCAAGACCGTCATTGTGATGCGTCCAGGCGGATGTTCGCGGCCTTCACCACTTTCTGCCATTTCGCGATATCACGCTCGAGATAATCGCGCAACTGCTCGGGCGTGCTCCCGACCACCGAGCTGCCCTCGGCCGCGAACCGGTCCTTCACGTCCGGCGACTGCAGCAACGAGACGATCTCACGGTTGAGCGCAGTCGTAACGTGTTTAGGCGTCTTCGCCGGCGCGAGGACCGCATACCACCCGCTGAACGAGAAGCCGGGAACGCCGGCTTCGGCGACCGTGGGTACGTCGGGCAATGCCTCGTTGCGCTTCTCCGTGCTCACGCCGAGCGCGCGAAGCTTCCCCGATTTGACCACTGGCAGGGTCGAAAGAATCGTTCCGAAATAGACCTGTACGAAGCCGGCGACGAGATCGTTGTGAGCCGTGTTGCCGCCCTTGTATGGGATGTGAACGATATCGACGCCGGTAAGACTCTTGAAGTATTCCGTGCCGAGATGAACGATCCCACCCGCGCCGGATGATGCGTAATTGAGCGAACCCGGCTTTGCCTTCGCGAGCGCGATCAGCTCCTTCACGTTGCGCGCCGGGAGCGACGGGTGCACGACGAGTATGAACGGCTGCTGCGAAACGAGCGTGATCGGCTCGAAGCCATTGACGGGATCGAACGAGAGCTTGTAGAGCGCGGGGTTCGCACCATAGCTGCTCGACACGAGGAGAAGCGTGTAGCCATCGGGAGGCGACTTCGACGCGATCTCGACTCCCACGTTCCCGCCCGCGCCGGGTCGGTTATCGACGATCACCTGTTCGCGGAAGCGTTCCGTGAGTTTCGTTGCGATTGTGCGCGCTGAAATGTCCGCACCCCCGCCGGGCGCGAACGGCACGATCAAACGCACCGCGCGTGCCGGATACTTGTCCTGAGCGCCGGCTGAACCCGCGCCCACGACCAGTGCTGCAAACACCGCCACACATACCACAGACACCCTGCTCATCTTGTTCGATACCCTCTTCGTCGTTATTCGATGCGCACGTTCGCCGTCTTGATGACCTTCGCCCACTTCGCGTGTTCGCTGCGCATGAACGCGGAGAATTGCTGCGGCGTGTCGCCCACCGGCTCCGCGCTCTGGCTGAGAAGCTTCTCCCGTACGTCGGGCATACGCAGCGCGGTCACGAGCTCCGCGTTCAGGCGATTTACGATCGTCTGCGGCGTGGCGGCCGGTGCAAGCCATCCGAACCAGCCTATCACCTCGAATCCGGGTAAGCCGCTTTCCGCAACGGTCGGCAGCTCGGGCGCGACCGGAGATCGCTTCGCGCTCGTGATCGCCAGCCCGCGCAGTCTGCCGGCCTTGATCTGCTGTGTGGCGACGAGTGCGAGGCTGAAGAGCGCCTGCACCTGACCGGCCACGACTTCAGCAAGCGCGGGTCCGCCGCCTTTGTACGGAACGTGTATGACGTCGATGCCCGCGCTTACCCGGAAAAGCTCGAGCGCGAGATGCCCGGACGTACCATTCCCTGCTGACGCGAATGTAATGGTGGCCGGCTTTGCTTTCGCGAGGCCGATCAGTTCCTTCACGGAGCCCGCGGCAAGCGCCGGATGCACCACGAGAATGTTCGGCAGCGTGATCCCGAGCGTGATCGGCGCGAAATCCTTCAGCGGATCGTAATGGACGTCGCGGTACAGACTCGGATTGATCACGACGCCGGCCGCCACCGCAGTGAAAGTGTGGCCGTCCGGTGTCGCGCGGGCAGTGAGCTCGTATGCGATGTTGCCGTTCGCGCCGGGGCGATTGTCGATCACGACAGGGCGACCCAGCGATTGCGTAAGCCGGGGCGCGACGAGCCGAGCGAGCGTGTCCGCCGGTCCGCCGGGCGGAACGGCAACGATCATGCGAATCGGCTTCGTCGGCCATCGCGTTTCAGCCGCAGGCGCAGCCCCGATTGCCATCGCGAAACCGGCGAGCTGCAACGCGCACCAGGATGCGCTGCGAAACGGTGACCGCAGGACGCACGCAGTCATTCGAGTGGTACGTTCGCGAGCTTGACGATCCTGCCCCATTTCGCGATCTCGTCCCGGATCTGGCGCGAGAATTCCTGCGGACTGTTGCCCTCGGGCTCGATACCCAGCGCCCGGAAGCGTTCGATCATGTCCGGCCTGCGTGCCATCGCCGCCAGCTCGCGGTGCAACTGTTCGACAACCACCCGCGGCGTGCGTGCCGGCGCGAGGATGCCGTACCAGGACGTGACTTCGTAGCCCTTCACCGTCTCGCCGATGGTCGGCAGGTCGGGCGCTGCCGTGAGCCGCTTCTCCCCGGTGACGCCCAGTGCGCGCAGTTTGCCGCTCTTGATATGAGGCAGCGCCGCCGAGTATCCGGTGATCAGCATCTGCACCTGTCCGCCCATCAGGTCCGTCATCGCGGGACCTGCGCCCTTATAAGGCACGTGAACGATGTCGATCGCGGCGAGCTGTTTGAACAGTTCGCCCGCGAGATGCGCCGTCGAGCCGCTGCCGGCCGACGCGAAATTCACCGTGCCGGGCTTCGCTTTCGCCAGCGCGACGAGGTCGGCGACCGATTTCGCTGGCACACCCGGATGAATGACGAGCACGAGCTGACTCGCACCGATGCGACTGATCGGCGCGAAGTCCTTGATCGGGTCGTAGGGCAGCGTGCGGCGCAGATTGGGCGAGATCGCCATCTCACCATTCGCGGCGAGCATGAGTGTGTAGCCGTCCGGCTCGGCGCGTGAGAGCAATGTCGCGCCCAACGTCGCGCCTGCGCCGGGACGGTTATCCATCACGAACTGCTGGCCGAGCGTCTCGCTCAGATGCTGCCCGGCGAGGCGAGCCGTGAGATCGGTCGGACCGCCCGGCGGGTACCCGACGATCACACGCACCGGCCGCGACGGATAACCACGACCGCTTTCCGCTGGCGGCGTCTGCGCAGCGGCGATCGACATCAGCAGGATGAGCATCCACCACGCCAGCACGAGCCCGAGGGCGCGCTGCGAGAGACGGGGCCATACAGTGTCGTTGCTTATTCTTATTCCCGGCATCCTGCGCATTGCTCGTCCACGCTTCGTTATGCGTAACAATCGTCGCCATTGTCGTAGAATTTTCCCCAATGTCGAAGCTATGCACTCTTTCGGAGCTGGCCGCACGCATTCCAGACGGCTGCGCGCTGGGACTCGGTGGTGTGTTCCTCCATCGCGGTCCGTTCGCAGTCGTGCGCGAGCTCGCGCGTCAGCAACGGCGCCACCTCGAGATCATCAAGCCTTCACCGGGCTACGACGTCGATCTCTTGTGCAGGGCCAGCGCCGTGCGGCGCGTGCGTGCAGGTATCGTCGCCATGGAAGGCAACTTCGGTCTCGCGCGCTGGTATCGCAAGGCGATCGAAACCGGTGCCGCCGCTCTCGAAGAACACGCCTGAATGACGTTGGTCGCGGGGCTGCGTGCAGCCTCATATGGCGTGCCATTTCAGCCGGTAGCGGGCGTGCACGGAAGCGATCTCGCGCGGATCAACGGATGGTACAGCGTGCGTGATCCCTACGGATCGGGCACCGATGTTTATGTCATTCCCGCCATCGCGCCCGACGTCGCTGTGATACATGCAGCCGAAGCCGACGCGGATGGGAACGCGCGGGTGTACGGCTCACCGTTCTGGGATCACCCTCTCACACGCGCGGCAAAACGCGTGCTCGTCACTGCCGAGCGTCTGGTCCCGACGGATGAGTTGCGGGCGCAGCCGGAGCTCACGCTCGTGCCTGGCTTTATGGTCGAAGCGCTCGCAATCGTCCCGCACGGTGCCTGGCCGGGCTCCATGCACCCGCTCTATGAAATCGATTACCCGGCGGTCGAGCGCTACCTGAAGGATGCACCGGGTGTGCTCGAAGCGCACCTCGCGGACGCGCCGGAATTGCACTCGCAGGAAACATCTAGCCGGTGGCCGTGACGGCCACGACGGCAAGATCGCCGACCCCGCGGTCCAGGAAGTGCGGCTCGTAGCCATGCCGACGTGCATCTTCGAGACAGTCGAAAAACATGTCGAAGCAGCGTTTCGAGGTTGCGGGCTCGCTGACGGATGACCATTGCCATACAAAGCCTTGTCGACTGCCGCTCGGCACGGGATAGATCTCGCACGGTCTCAGCACGGCTTCGAAAGTGATGCCGATGAAACGACCTTCGGTCGCGCGGTTTTCCATAATAATCCTTCCCGAGAGTGGAACGAGGCCGGAAACTGCAAGCGCTGGTCCGTCAAAGTTCACTGCAATCGTGGTGCCTGACTACGATTCGGTGACAGCTAAAATCCCGCGACGCCATGGGAGGTTGAATGGATTTCGGCAACATTGTGAACACTGCGACAACGCTTCTGACTGCGTTCGGTCTGAAGATCCTCGGCGCAATTGCCGCCTGGATCATCGGTCGCGCGCTGATCAAGCTCGGCGTGCGTCTGATGTTGGCCGCGCTCGGCCGCCAGCGCCTCGAGCCCACCATCGCGCGCTACGCCGGAAACGTCCTGAATGTCGGGCTCACGGTCGTACTTCTCGTCGCCTTGATGGGCTATTTCGGTTTCGAGACGACGTCGTTTGCCGCGCTCCTCGCGGGTCTGGGCGTCGCGATCGGCGCCGCATGGGCCGGGCTCCTCGCGAACTTCGCTGCGGGTGCTTTTCTGGTCGCGCTGCGGCCTTTCAAGGTGGGCGATTACATCCGGGCCGCGGGCGTCGAGGGCACGGTCAGTGAGATCGGCCTGTTCGCGACAACGATCATGACGGGCGATCAGGTCACCGCATTTGTCGGCAACAACAAGCTCTTCAGCGAAAACATCCTGAATTACACGACCCACGCGTACCGCCGCGTTGATCGCACGGCGCAACTTGCGCATGGCGTGGATGCCCGGGACGCTATCAAGCGTCTGAAGGCGGCGATCGCGGCGATACCGAACGTGAACGCCGAACCTGCACCGCTCGTGGATGTCATGGATTTCACCACGCGAGGGCCCGTGCTTGCGGTGCGCGCATATGCGCGGCCGGAAAGCTACTGGCAGGTCTACTTCGATATGAACCGGGCGATCATCGACACGTTCGGAGAAGCAGGTTATCCGATACCGGTGGAGTTCACCCAGCCGGCCCCGCCGCCGAAGCCGGCGCAGGCGGTGCATTGACGCGCGAGCTCAACACGTTTTATTACGCAGTCCTTCTGCGTTCCGCCGTCTCCTCGAACAACGGCCGGCTCGTCAGCGTTTCGCGCTGGTACAGCGCCGGAAAGAGGCGCTTCCACCACGCGACGATCAGCAGCGTTCCCACCCCGCCCACGACGACCGCCGGCACCGTTCCGATCAATGCGGCCGTGACACCGGACTGGAACTGTCCGAGCTGATTCGACGTGCTGGTCGAAAGAGAGAAGACCGCGCTCACGCGGCCTCTCATCTCGTCGGGTGTGTCGAGTTGCACGAGTGACACGCGGATCACCACGCTCACCATATCGCCCGCGCCCATCACGACGAGCGCGACGAGCGACAGCGGAAACCAGCGCGACAGCCCGAACACGATCGTCATGAGGCCGAAGATCGCCACCGATGCGAACATGACGCGCCCCACGTTTCGCCGCAACGGGAGCCATACGAGCACGATCGAAGCGATCAGCGCACCAATCGCCGGCGCCGAGCGCAGGATGCCGAGCCCGCTCGGTCCCATCTGCAGGATGTCGCGTGCGTAGATCGGCAGAAGCGCTGTTGCGCCGCCGATCAGCGTCGCAAAGAGATCGAGCGTAATCGCGCCGAGCACGACCGGTGTCTGGCGGATATACGACATGCCCGCCCACATCGTAGAAAGGCGCGGCGTCTCGCGTGCATTCGCGGGCGTCGGCGTGCGCACGAGCGTAAAGAGCACGCCCGCGAGAATGAACAGCACGGCGGACATCGCGTATACGTAGCTGGGTCCGGCAAGGTAGACGAGTCCGCCGATGGCCGGGCCCGCGATCACGGCTGCTTTCTTGGACGCGCTCGACCATGCGAGCGCCTGCGACAGGATCTCGCGATCGACCAGGGACGGCAGCAATGCTCGCACGCTCGGCGACTGAAAGGCCTGTGCCGCGCCGATGAGAAATGAGCCGCCGTAGATGAGCACCGGCGTGAGCATGTCGGTAAAGCTCGCCACGGCGTAGGCTGCGGCTACCAGCAGTTGGATCATCTGCGCGACGAGCGCAACGCGCCGCCGGTCGTGTACGTCGGCGACATGCCCCGCCCACAGCACGAACAGAAAATAGGGCGTGACCTGGACGAGGCCGATCAGGCCGAGATTGAGCGCGCTGTCGGTGAGCTCGTACATCTGCCACGAGACGGCGACGACGAGCATCTGATACGCGAGCGTGGTGGCCGTCTCTCCCAGCCAGAATCGCGTGAACGAGCCATTCCTCAGCAGAGACGCGCGCATACGCGATATGTACCAGAGCGCTCACGCAGACCGCAAACGCGAAACGCGGACCGTCCGGATCATGAGAACCAGCGCTACGCGCGCTGCCGCCCTTGCGTTGTAAGCGGGGTGCCGTGGCGGTAGCATACGTGCCTCCAACCAGACGAGGTCGTCATGACATCCAGCAGCGACACGCTTTTCCACTTCTCGTTCGCGGTTGACGATATCGAGCGCGCGCGCCGCTTTTACGGGCAGCTGCTCGGGTGCCCGGAAGGCCGCAAGCTCCCAGGACGCGCGGACTTCAATTTCTTCGGCCATCACATCGTCGCGCATCAGTCACCGAAAGACGTGGTCGGCGAGACCGGATCGAAGCTGCGCGAAGGCGGCACGCCGATGCGGCACTTCGGCGTCGTGATGGCGCTCGATCAATTCGAGGCGACTGCGAAGCGGCTTGCGGAAGGCGGCGTCGATTTCATCATCAAGCCGCGAACCACGCAGGCGGGCACCGTCCGCGAACAGATGCTCATGACATGCCGCGACGGTTGCGGTAATGCCGTGGAGTTCAAAGGGCTGCGTAACCCGAAGGACGTTTACGCCGGCGACTAGGGGGTGGCGCTCGCCTTCGACTCGGGCCTCGCCACCCTACGGAACAGAGGGAAACCAAGGTTTCCCTCCGTAACCTCCTTTCCTTTTCGCGGCGTCGTCCGATAGGTACCGACACGCCTACTCGCTTTTGATCCCCGCGCTCCTGACGAGCCGCGACCAGCGGCTCACATCCTCTTCCGTGTAACGCTTCAGCGCTTCCGGCGTCATGATCGTGGGCTCGAGGCCCTGCGCTTCGAGCTTTTCGCGCGTGTCCGGATCATTCAGCGCTTTTTCGATTGCGCCGTTCAGGCGTTTGACGATCGCGGCCGGTGTGCGCGCCGGCGCAAAAACGCCATACCACGTCACCAGCTCGAAACCGGGCACCGTATCCGCGATCACCGGGGTATCGGGAATCACGGGCGAGCGTTTCGTGCCGCCGGTGCCGATCAGGCGCAGGCGCCCCGCTTTCACATGCGCGAGCACGGTCGGCATGCTGCTGAACATGAGGTGCACCTGGCCGGCGATCAGGTCGGTCATGGCCGGCGCCGTTCCCTTGTAAGGCACGTGCACGATGTTCGTGTTCGTGAGCGACTTCAGCAGCTCGCCGCCGAGATGCGGCGATGTGCCATTGCCGACCGATGCGTAATTGAGCGTGCCCGGTTTCGCCTTCGCGAGCGCAACCAGCTCGCGGACGTTCGTTACCGGCACGGAAGGATGTACCACGAGAACCTGCGGACTCTGCACGAGCATCGCGACGGGCGCGAAATCCTTCAGCGGGTCGTACGAGACGCTCGGCAGGATGAGCGGCGCGAGGAACGTTCCGCCGCCGGTTCCGAACAGCAGGGTGTACCCGTCCGGCGCGGCGCGCGCGACGAGCTCGCTGCCGATGACCGTTCCGGCGCCCGGACGATTGTCGACGACGACCTGCTGCCCGACGATGGAAGAGAGTTTCTGTCCGACCACACGGCCGACGAAGTCGGTCGGCCCGCCCGCCGGATAGGGAACGATGAGACGAATGGGGCGAATCGGATACGTCTGTGCGAAAGACGCAGCCGGCATCGCCAAAGCACACATGAACAGCAATACCCGCAACACGCCAGCTCCTGGAGAACCTTTCGCGGATTCTGTCCGGAGCGGCGTGCGCGGGCAAGCCGTCAACCGGTCAATGCGCCGTGCTGATACTCGCGAATCGCCTGCTCGATTTCCTCGCGCGTATTCATGACGAAGGGGCCGTACTGCACGATCGGCTCGCCGATCGGTTTGCCGGCGAGCAGGAGCAAACGCGTACCTTCCGCATCTGCCCGCACGCGAATCTCCTCGCCGCCGGACAGCAGACCACCGCTGTGCGTTGCAAGCGGACGTTCCCCGCCGGATGGACCGACGAGCGCCGCGCCCTCGAACACGTAGAGGAACGCGTTGTAGTCCGCGTTGACGGCCTGCGTGAACGTGGCGCCGGCGGGCAGCTCGACGTCGAGGTACAGCGGATCCGTCGTGAGACCGCCGATCGGGCCCGCCGTTTCCGTTCCGTTCGCGCGCACCTTCCCGGCGATCACCTTGACGACGCCTCCGCCGTCGAGCTTCACGGCAGGAATCTCCGACGGATCGATGTCGCGATAGCTCGCCGGCTTCATTTTTTCGTTCGCCGGCAGGTTGATCCAGAGCTGGAACCCGCGCATGCGGCCCTCGACCTGCTGCGGCATCTCCGAATGGATGATGCCGCGTCCCGCGGTCATCCACTGCACGCCGCCGCTCTTCAGGTCGCCGCGATGGCCGAGGTGGTCCTCGTGCAGCATGTGCCCGTCGAGCAGATACGTGACCGTCTCGAAGCCACGGTGCGGATGTGACGGGAAGCCCGCGATGTAGTCGCCGGGGTTTTCCGACGAAAACTCGTCGAGCATGAGAAACGGATCGTGCCGCGCACCCTCTGCGCTGCCGAGGCTGCGCCGCAGCTTGACGCCCGCGCCGTCGGACGTCGGTACGGACCGTATGACTTGTCGCAGTGTTCGAATGGTCATGGTTTCTCCAGGATTCAATGTGCCCTCACGCCGCAACCGGAAGCGGTTCGCGTACGAGGTCAGCGACGACGCGTTGCGCGCGTGCAAGCGCCGTTTTCTTCACGTCGGGGCCGATCGCCAGCCCTTCCGCATAAACGAACTCGACATCGGTGATGCCCAGGAATGCAAGAAACTGACGCACGTAGGCCGTCTGATTATCCAACGGGCTTCCCGCGTATTGACCGCCGCGCGTCGCGAACACGTACGCTTTCTTACCGGTCAACAGTCCGACCGGGCCCTGCGCGGTGTAGCGGAAGGTGACGCCGGCGCGCGCGATATGGTCGAAATAGGCTTTGAGCATGGAAGGCACGCCGAAGTTGTAAAGCGGAAGGCCGATCGCAATCGCATCGGCGTCCTTCAGTTCCGCGATCAAACGGTCCGAATAGTCGACGACACCCTGCTGCTCTGCCGTCCGTTCTTCGGGCTTCGCCAGGAATGCGCCGAAGCGCTCGGCCGTGAGATGCGGGACCGGGTCAGCCGCGAGGTCGCGCACGATGATGCGCGAAGCGGGTTCTCGCGCCTGCCAGGCTTGCGCGAACGCGTCCGCGAGGCGGCTCGATTCGCCCTGTTCCGAATAAAGACTGCGTCTTCAGCGTCAGCAAGGTTTTCATGATGGCTCCCAAAGTAATCAACGACGATGGGAGCATTGAACCATTTACAGGATCGATAAAAAACTTCAAAATTTCGGCCTTATCAATCGATCTGATCGATCGATATGCCAATCCCCCGTATCACTCTGGAGCAATGGCAGGCCCTGGTCGCCGTCGTGGAGTCCGGCAGCTATGCGAAGGCGGCCGAACTGCTCCACAAGACGCAGTCCACCGTGACCTACGGCGTCCAGAAGATCGAATCGCTCCTCGGTGTGAAGGTCTTCGCCATCAAGGGGCGCAAAGCGGTGCTGACGCCGACCGGACAGACACTCTATCGCCGCGCGCGCGTACTCCTCGCGGAAGCAGCCGGGCTGGAGTCGGCGGCAAAGAGATTGTCGGCGGGATGGGAGGCCGAGCTGACGATCACGGTCGACCACCTCTTTCCGACCACTGCCATGCTCCAGGCGCTGGATCGCTTCTCACGCGAAAGTCCGCATACGCACATCGAGCTGATCGACTCGGTGATCAGCGGAACCGAAGAAGCGTTGCTCGGCCGCAGGACCGATCTCGCCATTGCTCCGACGATCCCCGCCGGCTTCCTGGGCGATCCGCTCCTGCGCATGCGCATCATCGCGGTCGCCCGGCCTGATCACCCGCTGCACCAGCTCGGGCGCCCGGTGACGCAGGACGATCTCCGCGCGTACCGCCAGCTCGTCGTGCGCGAATCCGGCACTGCGCGCGCCACTCGTCTCGCGGTCGAGTCAGCACAGCGCTGGACGGTCAGTCACATGGCTACATCCATAGAAGCAGCGCGAATGGGCTATGGCTACGCGTGGCTCGGCGAGGACAAGATCCGTGCGGAGCTGGACGCGAATGAGCTCAAGCCGCTGCGGCTGCGCGAAGGGCCGGAACGCTATGCACAGCTTTATCTCGTCTTCGGGAATCGCGATCTCGCGGGCCCGGGCGCGCTGCGCCTCGCGGAGATCATTCACGAGACCGTCGCTGAAACCTGCCCGGCCGCAATGACGGACACACGCGTGCGGGCGTCGACTTAACGCACCGAGGCTCGCGCAGCGAGGCGCTCGAAGTGGAACGGGCACCGCCTGCGCAAGTCGATCACGCTGCCGCTTCCAGGATTTCGACGATCTGCTGCACCGACTCGATCCGGCGCGGATTCTGCGGCGTCCAGTCCTCGTGCATGCAGTGCTCGGCGATCGTTTGGAAATGCTCGCGTGTCACACCGACTTCGCTCAGGCGGCGCGGCAGCCCCAGCCCGGCGACGAATGCGGCGATGACATCCGCCGCGTCTTCACCCTTGCGACCCATGGTTTCCGCCACCTGCGCCTGGAGGCCCGCATTCACTCCATGGTTGTAGCGCATCACGTGCGGCAGCATGAGGCACGAGGTAAACCCATGCGCAACGCCGCACGTTCCGCCGAGCACGTGGCCGATCGCGTGGCTCGCACCCATCGGCGCGCCGGCTTGACGCGCAGCCATCGCGACCCACATCGCGAGTTGGCATTGAAGCCGCGCATCGAGGTCGGCGGGATCGTGTTTCACGGCGGGCAAACCGAGCGCCAGCAGCTTGATGGCGTGCAGAAAGAGTCCGTCGCTCGCCGGATTGGATTTGCCCGAGCAGAAACCTTCGACCGCATGGTCGAGTGCGCGTATGCCCGTCGACAGAAACACCGGCAAAGGCGCATGCACGGTCGGCGCCGGGTCGAGGATGATGACCGCCGGGATCATCTTCGCGTGCCGATAGCCTTCCTTCACGTTGCGGCGGGTGTCCGTGCAGCCCGCGCTCGCGTTGAACTCGCCGGCCGACAGCGTGGTGGGAACCGCGATCTGCGGGATACGCGGCCCCTCGTAATCCGTCGCGGCCTTGCGCCCGTCGCCCATCGGTACGCGCACGAAACGCGTCGAGGCCTTCCACACGGTCGATGCCGTGCTGCAGGCAGAGCCTGACCATCTTGCCGGCGTCGGTCAGCGACCCGCCGCCGAACGTGATGACGAGATCGGCGGCTGCGGCGCGCGCGGCATTTGCGGCGTCGATGACTGCGTCACGCGGCGTATGGGACGGCATCGCATCGTACAGACCCGCGTACCGGTCGCCGAGGCTCGCGCGCATTCGCTGCACCTCGTCGGTCGTGCGATTCATCGTGCGACTCGCCATGACAAACACACGCCGCGCATCGAGCCGATCGGCTTCCGCCCGCGCACTCTGCGCTGCGGGACGACCGTAGACGATTCGTTCGATGTTCGAGAAGACGAAAGTACCCTGATGGCCCGGTGTGTTTGCGCTCATTTCGAGTTGACTCGCGCCGTTTCTGTCATCGACGCTCAGCGATGTTCGCCGCCAGCAATTCGAGCGCGGCTTGCGCGAACGCGTACATGTTCTCCATGCGATCGCCGCTGCCCGTCTCGATTATCTTCGCGTGCTCCACGGGTCCGCTGACACCGATGCACGAGTGGCCCGGCGCGTAGCCATAGCGACTGCCAGTGGGACCCGCGGTGCCTGCCTCGCTGACGCCCCACGTGGTGCCAAGCAGCTCCCGCACGACGCGTGCTCTGAACAGCGCATTCGATTCCGTGCCGGGCTGCTGGCCCTGGAGGCGCTCCTCGGTCGTATTCATGAGCTTCAGAAACGCGGTGCGCGTGTAGAGAACCCCACCGCCGACGAAGTACGCCGAAGCGCCGGGTACCGCGAGCAGTGCCGCCGAGATCAATCCACCACTGGAAGATTCGCTGACAGCAATCGTCTCGTTGCGTGACTTGAGCAGCGCCGCGATTTTTTCCGCATACGGCATCAGCTTTTGCATCGTGATCTCCTCCTTCGGGAATGGCCGCTGATTGTAATGCCACTCTCGGTCGCAGACGCTATACTTCACGCGCTTCGATATGAGGAGTGGTCATGGCGGGTCGTCTGACAGGTTCGGTCGCGATCGTTACGGCAGCGGCGCAAGGCATCGGGGAATTCATCGCAAAGGGATTCGCGCGCGAAGGCGCATCGGTTGCGCTCGTGGACATCAATCAGGGCGAGGCAGACCGTGTCGCAGCGGAGATCGGCAAAGCGGGCGGCAGGGCGATCGTCCTGATCACGGACGCGACGAAGTCCGATGCGGTGAACGCGATGGTCAAAACGGTTCATGATCGGCTCGGACCGCCGGACATACTCGTGAACGCGGCGGGCGGCTTCCACCGTCTCGCGCCGATCGAGGATATCTCCGATGACGAATGGAATCGCGTCATCACGATCAACATGACGACCACGTTCTATTGCTCGCGCGCCGTGGCGCCGACCATGATGGAGCGCAAGAAGGGCCGCATCATCAACATCGCTTCCGGCGCCGGCATCATGCCGAACCCGTTCGCGCCCTCTTACATCCCGTACGGTGCCGCAAAAGCAGGCGTCATTGGCTTTACCAAACTGCTTGCGCGCGAACTGGGCGAGCACGGCATCACCGTCAATTCGATCTCGCCCGGTACGACGGCAACGCCGCGCGTGGTCAAGGTGCGCAGCCCCGAGAGCATGAAAAAGATCGCGGAGCAGAACCCGATGCGTTGCATCGTCGAGCCGCAGGATAGCGCCGAGGCGGCGATCTTTCTCGCATCGCCCGAAGCGCGCTACATCACGGGCGTCAACCTGAACGTGAACGCCGGCAACATCATGTAGCTTGTAGAAGCCGGCTTTTGATCCACGGACACTGTCGGATCATCTCGTTGTCAGGGGGCAGAAAACGCCCAAAACCGGTCGGTCAGCGGTCTGCCGCGACGCCCGATAGCTGCCGGGCGCCAGGGTTGCGCGACTGACGTTTAACGAACGATCGATCGGGTCTAGCCCGCGCCGTTTGTCCAAATCAAAAGGATAGCATTCAGAACGGGCGCGTTATCCCCATCTCCACCCGTGTGCTGTAGGTGCCCTTGATGTTGTCCGGTCCCCACAGGCGGTGGCCGAGCATGAGCCAGGTGCGCCAGCCCGCGCCGAAGAAGAGCCCGCCCTCGATCTCGCCGACGGCGCCGGTTCTGCCGTCCTGGATCCAGTCCACCGTGGGCTTCCCCTTCAGCTTGAACGTATATTTCCCGCGCCAGACGTCGTATAGGGTCAGCTCCAGCTTCGTGTAGTTGATCTCGCTGCGCGCGGCATCGCCCGCGACGGACACGACCTGTGACAGCTCGGACTCGAACTGCGGTTTGTGCGCTTTCGGTTCCTCGAAGAAAGGCGCACTTAAAGGCACGACCACCCGCACGCCCCCACTCAACTGGTACTTGCCGCCGCCGAGGTTCTCGGGATTGGCGGTGGGGAACGTCGCTTCAATATAGGAGCCGATGGTGTAGCCATCCTTCGGCACGGCCCGGAACCTGACGCGCATCTTTATGTCGCCCAGCCGCGGATCGAAGGGACTGCCTTCGAAATCGGCCGTCGCGTCGGGAAACGGCAGGTCGAGCCGCAGGATGTCCACCGGGCCGTCGAGAAACTTCTCAAGCCGCAAAGTCGTCTTGGTAGATTCCTCGGGCGTCCCGCGCGCGGTGTTCTCCCGCTTCAGCTCGAAGCGGCCCCACGGGCGGGATTTGGACGGCTGGCTCCCCTCACCCGAATCCGCTGCGCCTGCCTCGGCTGGCCATGCCAGCGCCGCCGCGCAGGCACAGCACAACAAAAGCACTGCGGACATCGCAGTTAGCAGCCATGAGCGGACGCTCATCTTTCTTTCTCGAGCAGGTGACGAGACCGTTGGCAATCTCGGGCAGGGCGTCCGATCGGGGCACGCTGCGTCCGCCTGCGCGGCGCAGAAGCTAGACGGTACCGTGTGGCTGCAGTCGCGAAAGATCCGGCAGATTCTGGCTCAGCAAGATCAGCTCATCGCCTTCGCACAACGGTCCCGCTTCCCCGCCCACCGGGTTGAGCATCATTTTTTCACCGCGATAGAGCCCGATGAGAAGGCACGCCTTCATGCTCGTGCGATCGGGCAGGAACACGTTTGCCGCTGCGACGAAATCCATCCCGACAAGTTGGGCAGGCACCGGCACCAGGTACATCTCGTTGGCGTCGCGCCGGACCGACAGCAGCTCTTGATAAACGCGCGTCATGCCATGAAAGAGCGCGGCGCGTGCCATCAGCCGCAATCCGAAGTCGGCGGCCGAGATGACTTCATCGGCACCCGACTTGCGCATGTGCGACCGGTATTTGGGATCCTGGCACTCGGCCACGATGTTTGGCTGGCGCTCTTGCACGCAAACGCTCTTGACGGCAATGCAGCACACGATGGTTTTTCCGTCGGCGTGCTGGTCCTGACGGTCGTCCGACAAGATGACGACGGAATGCGCTTGCGCAACCTTGGCGCGGCGCAGGATCACTTCGTTGGCTGGGTCACCCTTGACGATATAGACGTCGTTGAAGGCGGCATCATCCTGTTTGTCAGGCAGCACGACTTCGTCGGGTGTGTCGTGGATGATCACGACTGGCCGCGTGTCGGTGACGATACCGCTGTGCACCTCCCGTATCCAGTCCAGTGCTCGCGGCGACCAGTTGCACAGCACCAGATGGTCGGACATTTCAAGATTAGTCACCTCGCGACTCCTTAGTGCGCGTTCGATCAGGATCGACGCCACGCTGGCGGTGAACAAGCCGGCCAGGGCGACACCGACGACAAGCACGGCGGACACGATGAGCCGCCCAACAAGAGTCTTGGGCGCGTCGCTGAGGCCGCTGAAGAGGGTGACCCAGACGTTCCAGAGGGACTCGCGCCACGTCTCGAACGCTGGAGTCGTGCCACGCTCCGCGAAGTGGAGTGCCGTGCCGCTGACGATCCAGATCACCACGACAGCGGTCAGGATCTTCCAGATCTGGTGGCGGTTCCACGCCTTCAGCACGCTCAGCAGCGCGTCGCGCCACGACGCCTTGCCCCGAAGTCGAACGGGCTCGCTCAAAGCCGAGCCTCTGCGCTGGAGCAATCACCCATGTCATTTTCCGTGCGCGAGGCTGTCACGATTGAGGCGAGCGTAAATTGTTTCCATGCGGACAGTCGCTGTGGTCGCACTGATTCGCTACGCTCATAGCTCGTCAAGTCCCGCGTTCACTGCCAGCCATGACAACCGGCTGTCGTCCACGGCAGCGCTCGCCGGCATATTCACGCCCTCTCCTGAACGGCAGCTCTCGCTGCGATATTACCGTCATCTGCGGCCGGCGTCCGAACGGCGGCAATGGGGTCAATAGCCGCTCCGGCGCGCCATGTTTTCCGTGAAGCTATTCTAGCGTCGCAACGGTCGCGCTATGCTCGTCATCCAGCGTGTCAGAGCACGACGTTGACGCTTGCATCGCGCAGCGGAATTGCGAGCGCGCTTCCCTCGAGCCATTCGATCGGCGCACCAGCGTTAGCGCGAAGCGATCGCGCTAACGCTAATCATGGCGGGATTGAGATCGAGACCGACGACGCGGCCTTCGAGCCCTACGCGCCGTGCTGCGATGCGTGCGACCAGCGGCGGACTCGAAGGACTGCTTCGGGGTGGATTGCCCTCCCCGGCTACGAGTTGCTATGCAGTCGGCTCTGTTCCGTGATGTAGGGTGCCATTTAGGCATGGAACTCACGGCTGCGGCAGGTCCTTCACCAGCGGTCGGAACGCCTCCACCTGCGCCCTGATGTACGCGGTGAACGCCTCGGGTTTGTCGCCGACAGGAATGAAGCCGAGATCGTTCAGGCGCTTCTGCACCGCCGGCTCGGCCAGAACCTTGGCGACTGCCGAATAAATCGTTGCAATCGTTGCGGGCGGCGTGCGCGACGGTGCGACGAGGCCGTACCAGCACGAGAACTGGTAGCCCGGAACACCTGCTTCGGCGATCGTCGGATACTCCGGCACCAGGCTCAGGCGTTGCGGCGTGGACAGCCCCAGCGGCTGGAGTCTCCCCTGCTTCACCATGGGCAGCACTGCAGAGAGCGGTGCGAAGTACACGGAGGTTTCGCCGGACAGAATCGAGGTGACCGCCGGCCCTCCGCCCTTGTAAGCAACGTGCAGGATGTCGACCATCGCCTGACGTTTGAACAGCTCGCCCGCGAGAAACGTACACGTGCCGGTGCCCGCCGACGCATACGTCAGCGCGCCGGGTTGCGCCTTGGCGGCCTTGACGAGATCGGCGATCGTCCTGATCTGGGACGAGGAGGGCGTGACGGCAATCGACGGCACGGACGCAAGCTGAGTGATGCCGGTCAGATCGCGCACGAGATCGTAGCCGAGCGTCCTGTAGAGCGTCGCGTTGACCGCATGCGTCGTGGCGATCTGTCCGATCGTGTAGCCATCGGGTGTCGCGCGCGCAATGACTTCCGCACCGATATTGCCCCCGGCGCCGGGGCGGTTGTCGATGACGACCTGCTGACCCCATTGCGCGCTCAGGGCTTCAGCGATGATGCGCGCCAGCGCGTCGAGACCGCTGCCGGGCGCGTCGGAGACCACGTAGCGAATAACGCGTGTGGGATAGGTCTGCGCTGCGACAGCCGATGCAAGCGACATGATGCCCAGGACCGCCAGGATTCGTTTCACCGCGCGTCACTCCCGCACAATGGTATTGCTCAACACGCCAATTCCCTCGATCTCGCACTCCACCACGTCTCCGGGCTTGATCCAGCGATCGATCTCGAAACCGACGCTGCGCGCCGGCGGCCCGGAACCGAAGAAGTCGCCGACGTTCAGCGTCTCGTCGCGTGAGACATAGGCGATGAACTCCGCGAACGTGAACGCCCATCCGCTCAGCCGCCCGTCGAACCACGTTTCACCGTTCACGCGCGTGACCATGCGCAGATTGTGCGGATCCGACAGCTCGTCCGCCGTGACCAGACACGGCCCCATGATCTTGGACGTCTCGAAATCCTTCGCTTTCGCCGGCCCCATGCGCAGGCTCAGTTCAGCCGGTTGCACGTCACGTAACCCGAGATCGTTGAATATCGTGTAGCCGGCGACGTGCTCGAGCGCACGCTCGGCGGGGATGTCCTTCCCTTTCCGGCCGATGTAGACGCCCAGCTCGAATTCGTAATCGAGCTTTTTGCTGTACTTCGGCCAGCGTATCGGCTGCCGATGGGCACCGACCGCGGCGCGACTGGGTTTCCAGAAGATCGGCATCGAACGCGCCGCCTCGGGCAGGCGCTCGTTCTCGGCGATCTTGAACAGCTTCTCCATGCCGAGACGGTAATGGTCCAGAAGCAGTATGCCGTCGCGGATCATCGGCGGTCTCGGCACCGGCGCAAGCCACGTGATCTCGCCCTCCGCAAAGGTGAGCCGCGCACCGCGCACGCCGCGCGGCTGTGCTGCGTTCACCAGTCGCTCGCCTGCATACGCAACGCTCTTGTCCGCGAACTTGCGCGACACTGCGCCGCCCTCGAGAAACGCGATCATCTCGGGAGGCACCAGTGCCGCAGCGTGTCTGAGCGCCGCGTTCTCGTTCTGAGATTGCGCAAAATACGCAGCGCACGCAGCATTCAGATCGACGATCGTGCCGTGCGCGAGCGCGCCGATTCTCTCGAAGCGGCCAACGACCGTCTCGACTTCGTAGCTCACGAGTTTCATGCGGCGATCATAACGTGAAACGATCTCACCCCGGCGAGCGTGCGGGCACCGCGCGGGTCTCGTCTTCAACGTTCAGCATCGATTAGTATTCCCTTCCGATGGTGCGAAGCCGTCCGGCAAAAGGTGAGAGACAGCATTGCTGGTATACGATCATATCGTTGTGGGCGCCGGCGCCGCCGGCTGCGTCCTTGCGAGCCGGTTGACGGAAGATTCGTCACGCAACGTCCTGCTGCTCGAAGCGGGCGTCGACACGCCGCCAGGGCGCGAGCCGGCCGACATCGGCGACGTCTATCCGGCGTCGTACTTCAACAGTGCGTATTTCTGGCCGGGCCTGCGCGCTCACTGGCGCCGTAGAAACGCGTCCGCTGCGACACCGTTTCCGCAGGCGCGCGTGATGGGCGGGGGCGGATCGGTGATGGGCATGGTCTCGCTGCGCGGCGTCCCGGACGATTACGACGACTGGGAACGCGCCGGTGCACGCGGCTGGTCCTGGGACGACGTGCTACCGTACTTCAGAAAGCTCGAAAGCGATCGGGATTTCGACGGGCCGCTTCACGGCAAGGACGGGCCGCTGCCGATTCGACGTGTGCCGCGCAGCGCCTGGCCGCCTCTGGCGCTGGCAATCGAGCAGTATCTGCCGCAGCAGGTCGATTCCGTTCGTCGCGGACCTGAACGGCGACTTCCGCGACGGCTACGGCGCGGTTCCGATGTGCAACACGGAGACGCGTCGCGCGTCCAGCGCCATGTGCTATCTCGACGCAGCGGTACGCGCCCGGCCGAATCTGACGATCCGCACGGCCGCGATGGTCACCCACATTCTGTTCGAAGGACGTCGCGCGATCGGCGTGACGGCAGAGATCGGAGACGAGCGCCGGCAGTTCCATGCGCGGGAAGTCATGCTGTGCGCCGGCGCAATCTTCTCCCCTGCCCTGCTGATGCGCTCCGGCATCGGCCCGGGCGACGCGCTGCAGGCGCTGGAGATCCCCGTGGTGGCCAATGTTTCCGGTGTCGGCAGCAATCTGCAGAACCATGCGGTCATGTTCATCGGGCTTCACTTACGACGCGGCGCGCGCCAGCGGCGCGAGCTGCGCACGGCACCGACGATCTCGATGCGCCTTTCGACGAATCCCGAGCGGGCTCCGCGGAGCGATCTGTACCTGAACATCCAGAGCAAGACCTCCTGGAATCCACTCGGTCTGCACGTCGCGAATCTGGCACCCGCGCTCCTCAAGCCGCACTCATGTGGCGAGGTGTGGCTTGCATCTCCGGATGCACACATTCCGCCCAGTGTGGAATTCGGGTTTCTTTCCGATGCACGCGATCTTCAACGCATGACGGATGCCGTGGCGCGGACCATCGAAATTGCCGAGCACTGCCACGATGCGATCGACTGCAGTCACGCATTCCCGCTGCGCTTCAGCGACCGCGTACGCAGCCTGAATCAACTCACGATCAAGAATCGCGTCAAGACGACGCTGCTCGCGACGCTGTTCGATCTGTGCCCCGGCGCAGCCGATCGCGTATTGAGCGGAGCCGCCGGAAGCACGCTCGCGCTGCGTGAGATCGCCCGCGATCGCACGCGGCTGGAACAGCACGTCCGCGACAACATCGCCGGCGTATTTCATCCGGTCGGCACCTGTCGCATCGGGGGAAGTGCCGATCGTGGGGCGGTGGTCGATCCGGAAGGAAACGTCTACGGCGTGAGTGGACTCAAGGTGGCCGACGCCTCTATCATGCCGTCCATCGTCGCGGGCAACACCAACATACCCACGATCATGCTGGCGGAAAAAATAGCGGCCGCCATACGCGGCAACGCGTGACAACAAACCACACGACGTCATGGACAAGCTCATCATCACGAACTGCGCCGCCGATACGAACATGTACGCCGAAGTGCCTGCGCGCTTCCACGATTCTCAGGTGCTTGCGCAATCCATTCACGCCGCGTGGCGTGCCGGCGCATCGATCGCGCACATACACGCCCCGCCTCCCGACTACCAGGCATGGGCATCTCACACGAAAGCGATACGCGAACGCTGTGACATTCTCATCCAGTACGGGATTTCCACGCAGACCGTGGCGCAGCGCCGGGCGGTCATCGAGAACCATCCCGACATGATCTCGGTCGCCGTCGGTGCTCATAACCTTGCTTTCGTCGGACGCGATCTCATGATGCTGCACCCACGCGAGGAGCTTGCCGAGCTCATGCGCATGTGCCGCGACCACGGCGTGAAGCCCGAGTTCGAAGTGACCACACTCGGGGACTTCTGGATGGTCAACGATCTTGCGGACAAAGGGCTTGTCGATCCGCCCTTTCTCGTGACGCTGTTCTTCGGTCGTCCCGGGGGCACGTGGTCGCCGCCGACGGTCGAGGAGTTTCTGCATCGTGTCGCGAACCTGCCCAAGAACACGTATTACGCGACGAGCGTCACCGGCCCCACGCAGCACCTCGTGCTCGAGACGATGGCCGTCATGTGCAACGGGCACGTGCGCGTCGGCACCGAAGACGAGCCCTATCTCAAACCCGGCGTGCTCGGAGACAACGCCGACCATGTCGCACGGATCGCGCGCATTGCAGGCGAGTTCGGACGCGACGTTTCGACCGTCGCTGAAACGCGCGCGACGCTCCGGATCCCGCAGCGCTGAACATGACAAACGACATCGCTCGGGCTCTACAACACGGACGACCTGCGCGAGGGTGCGCGGCGCCGCCTGCCGAAGGGTCTCTTCGAGTTCATGGATCGCGGCAACGACGACGAAGTCGCGATGCGCCACAACCGCGCTGCGCTCGAGGCGATTCGCTTCAAGCCGCGCGTGCTGGTGGACGTTTCGCAAGCGCAGCCCGGAGATCACGCTGATGGGCAAGAAGCAGGCGCTGCCCATCATCGTCGCACCGACAGGCTCGACCGGGCTCGCGTGGTACGAAGGCGAGGTCGCACTCGCGCGTGCGGCGGCGGCGGCGAATGTTCCGTACACGCTCGCGAGCGGCTCGATGACCGCACTCGAGAAGGTTGCAAAGGAGGCCGGCGGGACACTGTGGATGCAGTTCTACATGTGGCCCGAGCGCGCCAAGTCGCATGCGCTCATCGCCCGCGCGCGCGACGCCGGCTTCGAAGCACTCGTTTTTACGGTGGACACGCCCGTCGCGCCGGGCCGCGAGTACAACCTGCGCAACGGCTTCACGATTCCGTTCAGGTTCACGCGGCGTAACGTCGCCGACGTGCTCATGCACCCGCGCTGGCTGTTCGGCGTCCTGGGCCGGTATGTCGTTACCACTGGCATGCCGCGTTACGCCAACTTTCCGCCCGAAACGCAGGTGCGGATCACCGCATTGCCGATGGGCCGCTCGACCGCGCTCAACGACACCGTGAACTGGGACGATGTGCGCGAGCTGCGGCGCCTATGGCCGGGGAAGCTCATCGTAAAAGGGATTCAGACCGCTGCCGATGCGTTGCTCGCGGCGGATTGCGGCGCCGACGCGGTGGTGCTTTCGAATCACGGCGGACGCGTGCTCGACGGGTCGATGCCGCCCATTCTGGTGCTGCCCGACGTCGTCGCGGCCGTGCGCAAGCGCATTGCCGTGATCGTCGATAGTGGTTTCCGTCGCGGAAGTCACGTCGTCAAGGCGCTCGCATTGGGGGCCGATGCCGTTATGGTCGGCCGTGCCCCATTGCACGGGACTGCGACTGCCGGCGAAGCCGGCGCGCGTCGTGCGCTCGCGATCTATCGCGAGGAAATCGATCGTGTCATGGCGCTGCTCGGCTGCAAGAGCGTGTCCGATCCTCGGACCCGAGCATCTCGTGATGCCGTCGACGGACGAGGTGCTGGCGTTATGAGAGCCGATTGACGGGTGATGCGTGACGAGTGACGTGACAAAAACGGTTCGCACCGAAGATCGCTCCAGCGACAGCGCTCGAAGGACCGGCGTGGCTTTGGATCGTTGCGGTAATCGGCGCCGGCGTTTGTCTCACAGCATCCGCCTCCGCACAGACGTATCCCACCAAACCCGTGCGCTACATTCTGCCGGCCACCGGAGCGTCGGAGATCGTGGGGCGGCTGATCGCGCAGGGGCTGACGGAGCAACTGGGACATCAGGTCTTCGTGGACGTGCGCCCCGGCGCGGGAAGCAATATCGGAGCGGAGCTGGGCGCCAAGGCGCCGGCGGACGGCTACACGCTCGCGCAACTCATGCAGTCGCACACCGTGAACGCCAGTCTCTATCGCACGCTCAGTTACGACGTTCTGCGCGATTTCGCGCCGGTCACCCGCATGACACTCTCGCCGCTGATTGTCGTCGTGCATCCGTCGCTGCCCGTCAAGAGTATCCCGGACCTCGTGAAGCTCGCGAAGGCGCGTCCCGGCGCGATCAACTATTCGTCGGCAGGCGCAGGGACCTCCACGTTTCTGGGGGCCGAGCTATTCAAGGCGATGTCCGGCGTCAACCTCGTCGAGATCCCCTACCGCGGTGGTGATGCCGCGCAGGTCGCCGTGCTTTCCGGTGAAGTCTCGGTGTACTTTTCGCCGATTGCGACCGCACTGCCCTACGTGCGCGAAGGACGCCTGCGCGGCCTCGCCGTGGGTAGCGCGAAACGCATACCGACTCTTCCCGAGTTGCCGACGATCGCCGAGTCAGGTTATCCGGGCTACGAATCCAGCAACTGGCATGGGTTTGCGGTGCCGACGAAAACGCCGCGAGAGATCATCAACACGCTGCACGACGCGGCGATCGCCGTTCTGAAACGGCCGGATACGGTCAAACGTCTGCAGGACGTCGGACTGACCCCCGTCGGCGATCGGCCCGAGGAATTCGCGGAGTTCCTTCGGAGCGATGTTGAAAAATGGCGAAAACTGATCAAGGAGAGGGGGATACCGCAGCAATGAAACGATCCGTGTTCCGGTGAGCGGGGGCCGCGGAGCGGCGGGGTCCCCGTGAAGCAAACATTCCCGCGCTCGTTAGCACTCTCGTCCGAGTGTACGAGGGCTAAGGAAGAACGAGCGGTCTGGTTGTTAAACGCAGGAGGAGTATGTAATGCCGAAGAACCCGAAACGAATCGAGGAGCTGAAGAAGAAGTACGGCGCGAAAGCGGTCGAGAACGCCGAGCGGCTGAACCCGAAGGGGTTCCCCGACCTGCTCGACTGGCGCGACGAGATGGACCCGCATTACACGAAGCTGTGGCTCGACTTCACATACGGCGGGCTCTACACGCGCGGCGTGCTGGACGAGCGCACGCGCCATCTCGTCGTCACGTCGCAGTTCGTCGTGCAGGATGAAATGGAGTATTTGCGCAGCCATCTCTACAGCGCGGTTGAACATGCGAAGCCGCGCGAAGTCCTGGAGATCATGCTGCAGGCGACGGTTTACGTCGGTTATCCGAAGGGCGCACGGGCGGCGTACATGCTGCGCGAAGTCCTGATCGAGCTCAACCGTCTGGACGAGATCACGAAGACGCAACTGCCGCTGGACGGCACGAGCTCGAAGCGCTCGAAGGAACAGGAGCGCAGCACGTGGCGCGTGCCGGACGAGAAATTCCCCGAGCGCGAGCAGTACATGCAGAAGTACGGCTGGGGCGGCATCAGCGCGGGCATCCGCCTGCAGCCGACGCATCACGTGCAGACGCTGCGTCGATTCGATCGCATCGATCCCAACTTTCTCAAGCACTGGCTCGACTTCATCTACGACGGCATGTACACGCGCGGCATTCTCGATGACAAGACGCGGCTTCTGTGCATGGTTGGAATGTGCACGGTTATCGACGAACAGGTTCAGAACGAGAACCACATCCGCGCCGCCCTCATGCTCGGCGCCTCGCCGCGTGAAGTGCTCGAGGTGACACTTCAGTCCACGATTTACTGCGGCATGCCGAGGAGCCTGCGCGCCGCGGCAATCCTCGAGCGCGTCCTCGAAGAACAGGGGCGACTGAACGAGCTCACCGATACGCGCCTGCCGCTGCCGCAGCGCTGAGCGGCCGATCCGATCTCACTCACCGCATGGAAACACGCAAACTCGGCACGTCCGGTCTCGACGTCACGCTCGTCGGGCTCGGCTGCAACAACTTCGGTCTTCGCATCGACACGGAAGCGTCCCGCGCCGTGATTCGCACGGCGCTCGATCTCGGGATCACGTTCTTCGACACTGCCGATGTGTATGGCAATCGCGGCGGCTCCGAAACGTGCCTCGGACAGTTTCTCGGCAGCCGCCGCAAGGACATCGTGCTGGCGAGCAAGTTCGGGAATCCGATGGATGAAGCGGGGACACTGAAAGGTTTTTCGCGCAACTACATCATGTCGGCGGTCGAGGCGAGCCTCAAACGGCTGAGGACGGACTGGATCGACCTCTATCAGATGCACCGCTTTCCGACGAGCCCGCTCGACGAGACGCTGCGCGCACTCGACGATCTCGTGAAGCAGGGCAAGGTGCGTTACATCGGCACGTCGCAGACGAAAGGCTGGCAGTTCGTCGACATGCAGTGGACCGCACGCGTGAACGGGCTCGCGCCGATCACCACGTGCATGATCGAGTACAGCCTGCTTGCACGCGAGCCGGAACGCGAGCTCATCCCGGCCATGCGCGCGCATGGCGCCGGCCTGCTGCCGTTCTATCCGCTCGCGAGCGGGTTCCTCACGGGCAAGTACGAACGCGGCCACACGCCACCGCCCGAGGGACGCATTACGAAGGGCAAGCGTTACGCCGAGAAGTGGCTCACGGACGCGAACTGGGACAGGCTCGAGCATCTGGAGGCGTTCGCTTCCACGCGCGGGCACACGATGCTCGAGCTCGCCTTCAGCTGGCTCGCCGCGCAGCCGGTCGTCTCGAGCATCATCGCGGGCGCCACCAAACCGGAACAGCTCGAAGCGAACATCAAGGCTGCGGGCTGGACGCTGTCACCAGAAGAGCTGGCCGAGATCGACACGATAACGGCGTAGGCGCCCCTCACCCTAACCCGCCCTAACCCTCTCCCCGATTTGGGCGAGGGAAACAAGCGTTCGTGCTGAGGAGGCGGACAGGCGCCGTCTCGAAGCACGAACGCATTTCCCGCAGGTTTACAGATCCACCGGCGTCAGCAGCGGCTGGCCGGCAAAGTGCGCACGCAGGTTGCCGACGATGTTCTTGAGCCGCTCTTCGCGTATTTCCATAATGTTCGAGCCGATGTGCGGAACGATGGCGACATTGTCCATCGCCAGCAGCTCCGGCGGCACGCGCGGCTCGTCCCGCAGCACATCGAGACCCGCACCGGCAATGCGGCCCTCTGCGAGCGCTGCGATCATCGCCGGCTCATCGACGATCGAGCCGCGCGCGACGTTGATGAGATAACCCTCAGGCCCGAGCGCGTCCAGGATACGCGCGTCGATCAGCTTCTCCGTCTCCGGCGTCGCAGGACACGTCACGATCAGGCAGTCGGCTGCGCGTGCCATCTCCGCGAGGTCTTCGAAGAAGCGATAGCGCACATCGTCTTTCTTCCGCGGCCCGTGGTAACACACCGACATGCCGCAGGCTTCCACGCGTTTCGCGACCTCGCGCCCGATCTCGCCCAGCCCCACGATGCCGCAAAGCTTACCGCTCAGGCCACGCCCCGGCGGAAACGGGTTCTCGGGCCACTTACCGGCTCGCACATAGCGTTCCGCCTCGACCATGCGGCGCATGATAGTGACGATGAGACCGAGCGCGATCTCCGCCACCGGCACCGACACCGAATCGGGTACGTTGGCAACGGCGATGCCACGCCGTTTCGCCGCCGCGAGATCGGTCTTGGCGAGGCTTCTGCCAAAGCAGGCGATGAATTCGAGCTTCGGCATCGCCTCGATTTCACGCGCGCTCACGCCGTCCACCACCGTGGTCACCACGGCGCGCACCCGCGGCCCCACCTTTTCGATGAAGGCCTGCCGCTCGGGCGCGTCCCACACCTTGTGCACCATGTATTCGCGCTCGAGCCGCTCGAGCGCGGGGACATAGATTTGTCGGGTGATCAGGATCTCGGGCTTGTTCACGTCATCGTCTCGCGGCTGATTTCAAAATTGGGCGTTGAGTATACTTGCGCGCTTCCCGTTCCGTTCAACGTGTTCACCCGCGCCCGCTCGGACTTATCAACCGATCTCAGCCCCTTCATGCTACGAACCGCCTCACCATACATTCGCACCGAACGTCGGACGAGCCAGGCGCGCGAACGCCGACAATCTTCGCGCACGTCCCTCGCCACACGATTCCTCATCACGTTCGGGCCCGTCGTCATCGCAACGCTGCCGTGCGGCGCACACGCGCAAGCATGGAAACCCTCGCGACCGCTGGAACTCATTGCACCTTCCGCCGCGGGCGGCGGTTCCGACAATGTGGCGCGCCTCGTGCAACGCGTGCTGCAGGAAAACAAGCTCGTCGAAGGCCCTCTCAACGTGCTGAACAAGGCGGGCGCCGGCGGCGCGGCGCGGGTAACGCGCTCACGGCGCTGCTCGGCAGTCATGTCGATCTCATGGCTTCGCCCGTGTCGAATCTCGTCCCGCACACGGCTGACGGGAGGATCAGGATCATCGCCATCGCAGCCCCGCAGCGGCTCGGCGGTACGCTCGCGCAAACGCCGACGTTCACGGAGCAAGGCGTGAAAGTGGACGTGGATAGCTTGCGCGGAATCGTCGGACCCAAAGGCATGACCGCCGCCCAGGTGGCGTACCTGGGAAGACGCGCTGAAAAAGATGACCGAGACGAAAGACTGGCGCAGCAATCTCGAGAAGCGGCTGTGGGTGGACAGCTTCACCGGCGCGGAGGGCAGCCGCAGGGTGCTGAAAGCGCAGTACGACGAGGTGCGTGCCGGCATGGCGGAGCTCGGGCTCGCGAAAAACTGAATGCGCTCCGGAGGACTGATGTGATTGGCTGAGCCGGCGCTCCTGAATCTCGAGCGGCCCTATCGCATACCGAGTGGCCGGAGCGAACTGCGCATCTGAGCTTCCGGTTCGAGCGCCACCCGTTCGAAGCCCGCCCGCTCGCCATCCTCCATAAGCGCCCCAACGATCCGCGCGAGCGAGCTCTCGTTGCGGAAGTAATTGAAGTGCGTCACATTCGGCCCGCTGTCGATGAAACGGTAAACACCGCCGCTGCGCGCCGCACCGCCGAAGTTGCTGTCGAGCGGAACGACGAAATCGGCGCCACCCTTGAGCACCCAGCGAACCGCCATTGCCTGCAGTCTCGCTTTGAGACCGTTGCTTCCATCGTGGACCCCCGCGACGATGGCGAGCTCACCCGCGAAAGTTAGATCCTGCCGATTGATGAGGGCAATGATTGCCGAGGTCGGGCCAAGCTGAGTCAGTCCGGGGGCGATCCGCTCGTCCCTGAGCATCCCGAGGAGCAGCCGCTCTACGCCGAAATTCAGGAATCTGAAGATCGAAGCCGGAATCATGCCGAGCGCCTTGAGCCATGACAGTCCCTTGAGCGAAAGTTCACCCCAGATGACGGCGCCGCGAGCGGGACACGCGATGCGTACGAATTGACGGATCCGGAACCGCTTGTCCCGCAGCATTGCCGAGAGTTCACGCATCGATTCCGCAGCTTCGCTGAGGCTGGCGTCTTGCAGCAGTCCGAGATCCTGATCATCGAAGGGCGTTTCTGCATCCTGCCGCTCCACGCGACAGAGAAGTTCGCCGATGACGCCGCCGCCGCCGAGCGTGAGCAGATCGACCGTCGCGCGGGCGGGAAGACTGCGTGCGAGCGCGATTGCATTCTGCAGCAGGCCGTGCGTGACGCTGTGATATTCGAACGACAGAACACGCTCGCCATAGCGGGCCTGGAGACGACGCCGATATTTCTCGTTCGAAGCGTCCCACAGCGAAGCGAACGAGCCGCGACCATTCGAGCCGTCGCCATGAATCAGGACCAGAATCGGCGCGTTCCCCTCCGGGGAGACAAATGGCTTCAGCGCGAAAGGCTCTAGCAACGGACAGTGATACAAGTTCGTCGCATGCTCGCTGTTGTCGATGATGTCGAGGATGCGCGAACGCAGGCTGCCGGTCGGGCGCTGCGCCGCCGGGGTATCGACCGCCGGCGACTGCTCCACATGCAGCGCTGCGTCAGGACCCGAGCCGGCTGCGCCGTAGGGCTGCCACCCGGCGATCTGCGCGGCGAGATCACGCAATTGGCTAACATCCGGATTCGCTGGCAGCTGGAGCCATTGCCGCATCCGCAAATACGTCGCGAGGTGTTCCGGCAGCGACGCGAGCATGCGCTCGGGATCGCCGATAGGCAGCCACAGGACGGGAATCGACTCAGCGTGTGCCAGTTCGATCTGATAGGACGATGAGACCGCGTCGCCGATCAGGACCAGCGCGTCGACACGCGTCAGCACGTTTTCTCCGCGGCTGAGCATGCGCCGGCCCAGCGCAGGCGACGCGATGGCCGCGCTTTCCCATTCTTCCGGATCCGTGGCCGCCACCCGATCCCGCCCCATCTGCTCCCTAAGCATTGACTCAAGGGTTCTTGCGAGGGACCGCTGGTCAGCGCTCCAGACAATCAAGCGCCAGCGAGTGCGTAACTCCTGACGCGCCCTCTCCCGCACGTCTGTCAGGGGGATGAATCGCGACGGGCGAGCGTCGCGGGATCGCTGCTGTGATGCCGACTGGGTGCCCGTTCCGTCAGGCAGTCCGCCAGCGAGCAGCACGGCTGGCCCCCGAGGCAGTTTACGGTCGAACAATAAGCCCCCCGCCATTTCCGCATCGAGGCTCGAATCCGTACCGTCGCCACCGAGCTGTGTTGTATGCGCGACTCTCAATTCACGCGCCGCATACCAGAACAGCGAGACTTCAGGCTCCACCTGTGAGTCTGTCGCGACAGTCGCGCTCTGCAGATGTACCGCCCGCTCCGTTCGGCCTGCACTGAGTCCCGCGAGCACCGCATCCAGTTCGATCGGAGAGAGCGTCGATCCACGCGTTTCGTCGATTTCACGATCGACGATCCGCAGGCAGGCCCAGCCCGCGCCCGGATCTACCGCGCGATGCACGACCGCTCGCAACATGCGGCCCGCCTGCGGCACGTACACGTACACAGCGCTGCGGTCCTCGAACACGTCGGCCGTAATCACCATTCGCTCGCCGACGTAGACGCCGGTGATCGACCGATCATCAGCCGGCTTGTCCGGCTTCCTCGTTTCGTTGCTCAGCGAAGCGCCAGGCGCCTCATCGGTCGCGTCGGGCCTCGACGTGATCCGCACGACGCATTGCTCCGCGACATCGCGCGCCGTCGCTGTCCTCAACCGATATTCGTCTCCGCGCAGCGTGCGTAGCACGACATCGCAGGCGCCTTCCGAGTCGATTGCGCCCAGCGGTAGCGTGGCACCCGGCGCGAGCGCAAACGTCTGTACGGCCTCTTCGTTGTCATGTGTGCGACGCACCTCGAGCAAGACCGGCTCGGTTTGCGGCAACCGTATGGAGTGCCGGGCTGTCGTCACGGGGTAAGGCGCGGTCGTCGCGACTTCCATGTCGCCATCGGCGTACTGGCGAAGTTCGACACCGTAGCCGACATGCGTACCGGCAGACTCCGGCAACAGCCACGCTGCATTCGCGGGCAATGGCGCCGCAACGTCAGGCTGTCGGATCCATTCCCCGTCTCCGACTTCCAAAGCCGCTGCCAGCGCAAGCTGACGCGCGGTATCTGTCTGGCGCACTGCCGCGGGAAGGCGATCCCACGCGTGCATCGTCCAGCGTGCCACATCAATCGAGCGGGCCGCGCCACTCGCATCGTCCTGCGGCTCATGGAGCGCTTTCAAGGCGGGACGAAGCAGCGCATCGACACGATCTTCCGGCAGGTCGCCGCCCACCGACAGTGCGCCGAGCTGCTCTTCTATGCGCGTCACTTCCGGATAGTCCGCGTGAGCCCGTGCGACGAGCCGCACGGCTTTCGCAACCACGTCCTCAGGCAGTGCCGCGAGTTCCGAGCGCAATACGTCAGCGAACTGCGGCTTGAGCACGAGCCCCGCCGGACCGCGCGTCGCGGCGAGACCACTGAACCAGAGATCGGCCTCCGTGCCGGCGTCGCTCTGCGGCACGAGCGCGCGGCGCGCCTCACGCAACAGCCACGGATCGATCCTGACAGAGGTGCTGAGAACACGGGCGAGATCGCGGACGTGCGTTTCCTCGCGTTCACGGCGGCGCGGTGCATGGTCGGGCCGCCCGCCGCTACGCAGCCGCCGCGCGTTTCCCACTGTCGTCCGCTCGCTCCAGTGCAGGATCGCGAGCGATCGCCTCAGACCTCCGGGCCATCGCGCCCGCTCGTACGGCATGAAAACGACCAGTGCGCGGTCCGCCCGGCGCTGCTCGTGCGCATACTGGCGCCAGTCGCGCATCGAAGGTGGCGCCTGCACGCCGGGACGGTATCCGACACCGAGGTCCGTCAAGGCGAGGATCGACGCATGAGGGTGCAGGCGGTTCGGGTGGAGTCCTTCGGCTTCGCGTCGAGCGCCGTCGAGCGGCCTGCCGCTGATCTGGCGAACATGCAATCGGTCGGTTGGCAGCAACGTCTCCAGATAATCGATGAGGCTGTCCTGATCGCCGTAGAAAGGTTCCATCCAGCGCGCACGATCCACCACCACTTCGACGCCGTACCGCAGCGTTCGGCGCGGACGCCGCGGCAGCGCTGTGAGGGTGTGCCCGCGCGCGAGCGTGCGCGCTATCGCCTCGATGTCGAGGTCACCTTCGGGAACGTCGCGCCCAATGGCGTAGCTTACGATCGAGCGCCGCTGCAGCGGGCCGAGCAAGGGCCGCGGCAATCGGGTTCGCAACGCAAAGGCGCGCGCCAGCGGCCGTTCCGTAGCGAACCACGGCGGCGGCGTACGGGACTGCAAGGGCGTCTCCAGCCGCTCGAGCATCGAATGCACACGAGTCGATGCCGCCTCGTGCGTCGCAGGTCCAACCGGCTTCTCGGGGCGCTTCTCGATGCGAACGTCCCCGGATGGCGGCTTCGGTGGCTTTTCCTCCGCTACTTCGGCGTTCGCGGCGGCGTCGCGATCATGAGAAGACGCGTCGTCGCGAACAAGGCCGAGGAGACGCAGCATCTCCAGTGTGGCCTCGCTATCGAGCACAAGCGCCCGCCACACGGACAGCGCATCGCCCAGCCAGATGTCGGAACGACTTTGCACGGCAAGCGTACGGCGCTACGGGTCCAGGGTGGTTTGCTTCCGGAATACGCAGCTCTCGAGGTCCTTCCACTCGTCGCTGGACGGATCGATGCCGAGCTTGTGGCACGCGCTGACTGCATCCAGATACTCGGCTGTGCCGGGCCGACGGATGTTGTCCCTCTCCGCCTCTGTACGCGCGTCCATCAGCTTCGCCGCGATGGCGCTATGCAACGCCGACTGGGCTTCGCCGTGCCAGCGGTTCGCGACCTGCGTGAACCATTGCTGCGTAGGGGAAGGAAAACGGAAGGTCACGCAACGCCGCTGAAACGCGCCCGGGAGCTCGCGTTCGCCGTTCGTGGTGAGCACGATCAACAGGCTCTCTCGCGCTTTCTCGATCGGCTTGTCGTTCACGCGGAACGATCCGCGATCGAGCACTTCGAGAAGATCGTTCGGCACATCGGGATCGGCTTTGTCGATCTCGTCCAGAAGAACCACCGCATGCTTCGGATCATCCCCGGGCACGGTCTCCACGGGCTCGGCCACAGCATCTCCCTCCTCGATCTGGCCTATGCCTCTCGTACGCGCTGTCTGTGGGGCGAGCGCCCACCAGAGCTTGCCCGGCTTGACGTAATACGCGTCGTCACGGATGTTGCGCTTCGGATCGTGTGCATCGTTCAGCCGGCGGAGCGAATCGAACTCCCAGATGAGATCCGAGGCCTGAGTGCGCGAACTGATCGTCTGCTCGTAGTAGGGCCACTCGAGAATGCGCGCGGCATTACGCGCGACCGACGTCTTGCCGCTTCCGGGTTCGCCTGCAAGCAGCAGCGGCCGCCCCGCAGCAAGCGCGACGTTGATCGCGAAAACGACACTGCGATCGTAAACATAGAGCGTCTTGCGCCCGTTCGCGTCCGCGAGCTCGCAGGCGATGGAACCGTCCGTCTGCGGCTCCCCCACGCTTGCCGGGTTGAAATAGCGCGGCTCGAATTGCATGCGACTCTCCCCTTGCTCTCCTTTATCCAATGAGCCCGAGCGCCTCACCGTAATCGGCGTAGCGACGGGTTTCGTCCCCTTCATCGACATCGGGCTGCACCCACGTACAGTGCGTCCACCCGACGCGCGCCCGGTCGCCGACCGTAACAGGCACGACGAACACGAAGGCGGGAAAACGTTCCGCGAGCCCCAATGCGACGTCCTCGAAACGTTGCTCGGGCAGGAACACGAACGTCAACTTCTTCTGTTCCTTCGGATCCTGCAGAAGCGTGATGAGCTTCTCATCCGACATCTTGCGATACGCGGCGTTGGCGCGTCGCACGGCCTCGACGAACTGCTGCTGAAGATCGTCGATGCCCGCGGCTTCATTCCCCCCGCTTACGGTGATGATGATGGGCTCGAGCCGATGCGGCCGGTAGTAGCGCGCCAGATAGAGCTCGCCGCTGTATTCCTGCAACACCGAGGAACGAACGGCGATGAGTCGCGGCGGCCTGCGTTCGGCCACAGCCGCGAACGCCGAAGCGGCGCCAAGGTCGATCCAGTAGGAGGCCGTCGCCCCGAGCAGATTGCGCAGCGTGTCGCGATCGGAGACGCTCTTTACCGACTGCAGCAGGTCACGTACGCCTTCGAAGCCGCCGAGACTGCCCTGGCACAGACGCCGGGCGATCATCTCGACCACGCTCTCGCTGCCGCCGTAGATGCGCGTCCACTCGGCGTCCTGCAACTCCATCTTGGTCGACAGATAGTCGAGTGTGTCCTTCTTATCCTTGTATGCGCTCAGAATGTCCGTCAGCAGTCCGGAGAGACGCTCCAGATAGCTTTTTGCGGGCGTGGCCTTCGCCACCTCCACCATGACTGCATTGTAGATGGGCGCGGCGTCCAACGAGGGCAGCCCCTGGATGGCTCGCAGCTCCAGCGGCTCGAAGAGCTGCCATCGTGTCTTGAGATCCGGTTCCACGTCGATGCGTGCGCGCAGCGCATCCGGAATGACGATAAGCAGAGGAAACGTCGGGTCGAGGACCTTGCGCGCTCGTAAGATGGTGGCTTCCTGCAGCACCCAGTTCGATCGCAGTGCGTTCTCGGTGAGCAGCAGGAGCGCCGCCTGGCACCTCGCCATCCACTGATAAAGCTGAGGGCTCCACGCCATGCCCTGCCGCAGATCGTGGATATCCGCGATGGTCTTGCACTGCGCCTCGGTGCGCGCGTCGATCAGCTTCGTAAGCTGCTCGACCAACGCGTTGTCGGCCGAGGAATGGCTTACGAAGAGGACTGACTTCATTTCTTGATTATGGCGGCAGCTGTCATGGTGCGGTCAATACATCCTTCGATTTAAGGCGCCTCCCAGCCACCGTGCGCATCCCGTCATGCCATGAACCTGCACCGACTCCGTGGTCGGAGGTGTCCCCGGAGGCCCGATTGCAGCCTCTTTTTTCCGAGCTCGTTTCGGTCTAACCTCCGCGAAATAACAATGGTGGAGGAGGCGTTTATGGCGCAGGACGGTCACTTACGGCCGCGCGGACTTCTCAGCGCGAGGCGCGTGGCATTGGCACTCGTCGCCGCGGCGATCAGTTTCGGAACAGCCACAGCACAGGAATGGAAACCGAACCGGCCGGTCGAGCTCGTCGCGACCAATGCGCCGGGCGGCGGCTCCGATCGCATCGGCCGTATCATGATCAAGATCCTTCAGGAACGGCGGCTCGTGCCCACGCAGGTGAATCTCATCAACAAGCCGGGCGGAGGCAGCAGCATCGCTTACAACTATGTCAACCAGTATCCCGGCAACGGCCATTACCTCGTGATTGGCTCGCGCTCGCTCATCACCAACAACATCGCGGGATCGGGTCCGAGCTGGACCGAGTTCACGCCGGTCGCCTACCTGTTCGACGAGTACATCGCAGTCACCGTCAAACCCGTCTCGCCAATCCGGACCGGCAAGGATCTCCTGAATTTCATGAAGCGCGATCCGACCGCGATCAGCTACGGCATCGCGACGAGTCTCGGCGCGCCGAATCACTCCGGCGTGGCAGCCCCTTTCAAGGCCGTCGGCATCGATATCAGGAAAATGAAAAACGTGATCTTCCCGTCCGGCGGTGCAGCCACCACGGCGATGATGGGCGGCCACGTGGATGTCGTGCCGATCTCGGTCGGCTTCGCGGCATCGCTCATGCGCAACGGCCAGGCTCGACTGCTCGCGGTGTCCGCACCTGAGCGGCTGCCGGGCGTCCTCAAAGACGTGCCTACCTGGAAAGAGCTGGGGGCGGACGCGGTCGTCTCGCAATGGCGCGTCCTCGTCGGGCCCAAGGGCATGACACCGGAGCAGATCGCATACTGGGAAAGCACCCTGCGTCAGATGATGGAGTCGGAGGACTGGAAAGCCGAAATGGATTCGAATTTCTGGCAGGCCAATTTTCAGGGCAGTGCCGCCACGCGCAAATTCCTGGCGCGAGACTACGAGGACGCGAAGGCGTTCCTCACGGAACTCGGTCTCGTGCGAACGGCGGCACAATAGCGTTCGCATACGGCGAACGTTTCATCGATTTCTGGAGGAGATGCGGCCATGAATCAATCGACGATCATATCTGCCGACTCGCACGTGTTCGAACCGGTGGACCTGTGGGAGAAGCGGCTCGACCGCAACTATCGTGAGCGCGGTCCGCGCTTCGTCTCCGGGTATCAGGGCAAGCCGGGAGCATGGTTCGTGTGCGAAGGCATCAGCCCACGCTCGATCTCGAGCATTGCGGCGACGGGCATTCCGAAGGAGGACCTGGTCAAGTTCCAGAACGTGCATCACAAGGATCTCCGGCCCGGCGGGTGGGAGCCGTCCGCGCGGCTCGAGGACCAGGACATCGACGGCGTGTCGGCGGAAGTGTTGTATGCGACCTACGCCATGCAGCTCTACTGCATGCCGGACGGCGCGCTGCAGGAAGCCTCGTTCAATGCGTATAACGACTGGCTCGCCGAGATGTGCGGCGAGGCGCCGGATCGTCTCGTCGGTCTTTCATTGATATCGGTTTACGACGTGGATCATGCGGTGAAGGAGCTGGAACGCTGGACCAGGCGCGGCCTGCGTGGGGCGATGATCTCGTGCGTGCCGCCCGAAGGAACGGAATACAGCCAGCCGCTGTACGAGCCTTTCTGGGCCGCCGCGGAAGAGATGGGCGTGCCGATCAGCATCCACACGCTCACCACGAGCCGCCAGACCCCGTACCGCTTCTCGCGTGAAACGCGCGGTGCCGCGCGCTATCCGGAGAATCCGATGGAAGTCATGCTGACGCTCGGCGAGATGCTGACGAGTCCCCTCTTCGATCGCCATCCGCGTCTGCGCGTCGTGCTCGCGGAAGCGGACATCGGCTGGCTGCCGTGGCTGCTCGCGCGCGTCGATCGCGGTCACGAGCGCTACGCGCGGCAAAACGACATCCACACGGAATTGAAGCCGAGCGAGTATTTCCATCGGAACGTGTCCGCGTCATTCATCGTCGATCGCGAGGGCGTCTTCAATCGTGACTTCATCGGCGTGGAAAATCTGATGTGGTCGTCGGATTACCCGCACACGGACTCGACCTGGCCGCATTCGCGCGAGAGCATCGAGCACGATTTCGCGGGCGTCTCCGAGGCCGATCGCATCAAAATGACCTGCACGAACGCGGCGAAGCTCTACGGGTTCAAGGTCCCGCAGAAGAAGGCCGAGCCTGCTGCCGCAGCTCATTAGCGGCTGGCGGCACGTCAACCTGTCGTTGCTCAGGAGATCAAGCCTGCTTCGGCCTTTCATTGCGGCTGGAACACGATAACCCTTCGTGCTGAGGAGCAATAGCGTCTCGAAGCACGAACGAGAGCGGCTGTTCGCATTCGAGACGGCCTGAATGCGTGCCTCCTCAGGGCGAACGGCTTGTTCTATCCCGCTCCGATCATCGGAAGCACTTTCAAGGAAGCCATGTACGTTTCGAAACGCGTCACAACTTCACTCGTCCTCGCAGCCGCATTCATTTCCGCTGCACCCGCTCAGGCGCAGGCGCCGCAGAAATTCCCGACGAAGCCCGTCCGTCTGGTCATCGGTTTCTCGCCGGGCAGCGCCACCGATATCACTGCTCGGCTGATCGGTCCGAAACTCTCGGAGCTGTGGAAACAGCCTGTCCTCTACGAGAACCGGAGCGGTGGCGGCGGAACCCTTGCCTCCACCATGGTGGCGCAGGCCACGCCGGACGGACATACGCTGATGGTCGTGTCCGCAGCGTTCGCCATCACGTCCGTGCTCCAGAAAGAGCTGCCGTATAACGCGCTGAAGGATTTCCGCGGCGTTGCGCAGGTCGGCTCGACCACCGGTGCGCTGACCGTCGCTCCGTCGCTCGGCGTCAAGTCGGTCAAGGAATTCATCGCACTCGCGAAGGAACGCGGCCCGAAGTTGCTGTATTCCTCGACCGGCGCCGGCAGCGGCATCCACATGAGCACCGAGCGCTTCAACATGGTTGCAGGCATCAAGCCGACGCATGTGGCATTCAAGGGACAGCCGGAGATGATCATCGAGATCGTCACGGCTCGCGTGCACTACGGCTTCCCGGGACTCGGGTCCGTCATGCCGTTCATCAAGGATGGACGTCTGCTCGCGCTCGCCGTGAACACGCCCAAACGTTCGCCGCAACTGCCGAACGTCCCCACTCTGCTCGAGTTCCTGCCCGATTTCGAACGGGACGCGGCACACGGAATCATCGCGCCTGCGCGCACGTCCAAGGCGATCGTGGATCAGATCAGCAGGGATGTCGCGCGCGTCGTGGACATGCCGGACGTGAAGGAGCGCATGTATGCGATCTCCTTCGATCCCGACGTGACGACGCCGGAGGAGTTCGACCGTATCCTGCGCAAGCAGATCGAAATTTTTACGGTAGTGGCGAAGGCTGCTGGATTGCTTCAGAGGTGAGCCCAGGCGCGCGGCTTTCCCGTCGCCCCAAGCCTCGTACGCTCGGACGTGAGTTCTAACGGGCGCTCGAATTCTTCGTTCGCGGAGACCCCGCCGCTACGCGGCCCCCGCTCACCGGAATGGGGTGGTCCTACTCCACCTTCATACCCGTCTGAAATGTCGACGGCGTCCTGAACCCGATCTTCACGCGCTTATCGAGGAAATACGAGTACGCATTCGGGATCCCGCTGAAGGGCGCATCGACACCCAGCTTCTGTGCGGCATCCATCGGCCAGTGCGGGTTGTGCAGCATCTCTCTCCCGATCGCGACGAGATCAGCGCTTCCGTCCTGAACGATCTGTTCGGCGTGATCCGAGTGCACGATCATGCCGACGGCCATCGTCATGACGTCGGCGCCGGTGCGGATCGCGCGCGCATAGGGCACCTGATAGCCGTACGACGGCGCCATCTCGCTTGCCGTCGCGCCGTCCGACATGCCGCCGGAGCTGCAATCGATCACGTCCACACCGTTCGCCTTCAGAAGCCGCGCGAGCGCGATGCTGTCCTCGATCGTCCATCCTGTCTCGTCGACGGCCGACACGCGGAAGAACAGCGGCTTCGATTCGGGCCACACTTTGCGCACCTCGCGTGCGACCTCCACCGCGAATCGCGTGCGGTTCTCGAACGAGCCGCCGTATTCGTCCGTGCGCTTGTTCGCGAATTCCGACAGGAATTGATGAAGGAGGTAGCCGTGAGCGCCATGGATCTCGACGATCTCGAACCCGGCTTCGAGCGCTCGTCCCGCCGCAGCCGCCCACGCTGCCGCCATGCCGTGGATGTCCTCGCGCGTCATTTCACGCGGCACCTCGTACTTCGCACCGTGAGCGATCGCGCTCGGGCCGATCAGCTCCCACTTCTCGCCGTGATCGACACCGGGACAGTCGCTCATCGGCGCGCGTCCCTCCCACGGCACCGAACGGCGCGCCTTGCGGCCCGAGTGCCCGAGCTGAATGGCGGGGACAGCGCCGTTTCGCTTCACGAGCGCCGTGATGCGCTTGAGCGGTTCCACGAACTCTTCCTTCCAGAGTCCCGTGTCGCGCGGTGTGGAGCAGCCCGCCGGATCGACTTTCGTCGATTCCATGAACACGAGCCCTGCTCCGCCCGCTGCGAATTGCGCCAGGTGCGCGAGGTGCCAGTCGCTCACGTGTCCGTTCACGGCCGAATACGTGAGCATGGGTGAAACGACGATGCGGTTGCGCAGCGTGAGATCGCGAATCTTCAGCGGGGTAAAGAGAGCCCGTTCCATTGTTGTTCCGTGTCGTGGGGTGCTAGAGAATACCCGAATCTCACCGGCTAACCAGCCGCATTGAAACTCGAAGGAGGGGACGAGATGAAGATCAAACGCATCGAACACGTCGGCGTCGTCGTGCGCAACGTCGAAGCAAGCCGGCGCCTGTGGGAGGATTGTTTCGGCATCAAGCTCGGCGGCGTCGAGCAGATTCCGGGCCGCACGAACAAGCTCGCGCTCTATCCGGTGGGCGAGTCGATGGTCGAGCTTCTCGCTGGAACGACGCCCGACAACAAGTTCACCCGGATGTGCGAAGACGGCAAGGCCGGCATCCATCACCTTTGCTTCGAAGTCGAAGACATCGACGCAGCACTCGCGGAGCTCAAGGCCAAAGGTGTGCCTCTGCTCGACGAAGTGCCGCGCATCGGCCATGCCGGATGCCGTATCGCGTTTCTCGATCCGGCGGGAACGGAAGGCTGTCTGATCGAGCTGGCGCAGCTTCCGGCGGAGGCAACGCACGCCTAGGTGGGGGAAGGAAGGTTACGGAGGGAAACCATCGGTGTCCCTCTGTTCCGTAGGGCGGCGAGGCCCGAGCCTTCGGCGAGCGCCGCCCCCCTAGTTCGCGGTTTTCGCCGGCTGCGTCTTCGGCAGCGCGAGCAGCGCATCGTAGATCTTGCGATCGATCTCGATGCCTTCGCGCGTAAGGCGCGCGCGTTCGCGCGCCGAGCGCTCTCCCGGCAGCCGGATCTCGTCCACGCCGGGCTGGCGCGCCGTAGACTTCACGCGCGCGAGCATCTCGCTCATGTGCCGGCGGAACTCTTCCAGCGGCACGAGCAGATCGGGCTTGATCGCCATGATGAGGTAGCCGTAGGTGCGATCGGCGCTCAGAGCCGAACCCGCGAGCACGCCGAACGCCTGCATCGAAAGCGAGAGCGCGAAGCCCTTGTAGCCGCCGAACGGCAGGAGCGCATGCACTTCCGACGGCGTGCGCGTCGGCTTTCCCTGTGCGTCGATCGCGACACCTTCCGGCAGCACGGCATTGCGCCGCTCCTGGAAAATGAGATCGGTACCCATGAACGCCGACGTGCCGAGATCGACGACCAGCGGCTCGCCCTCGGTGGGAAAGGCAAACGCGACGGGATTGGTGCCGGTCGCCGGATCACGCGAGCCGGGCGCAGCGACGTGGATGCGACTTGCCACGGTGTGCATGCCGACGAGTCCCGCGCGTGCGACCATCTCGACGTAGTACGCGCTGCGTCCGCTCACCCACGAATTGTTGACGCCGACCACGGCCATGCCGTGCTCGCTCGCCTTGGCGATCGCGATTTTCGTGGCGCGATACATCGTCACCATGCCGTTGTTGTTGGCGCCGTCGAAGAGCACCGATATCGGCGTTTCGCGGATCACCTGCATCGGCCGCCGCGGCTCCTTCAGCGAGCGATGCTCGGCGACGTTCAATATCTTCGGCAATCCCGAATACTCATAGCCGCACAGCGCCGCATCGAGCACGTGATCGGTGATGATGCTCGCTTCTTCGGCGTCGTAGCCCACTCGGCCCAGCGCCTGTTCGCCCAGCGTCCGCGCCTCGTCGACGGTGAGGTGCACCCGGTTGTCGGAAAAAGTTGGCAATGACGTTCCGTCCCTGAAAGAGATTACTGATTCGCGCTCATCCCTGTCTCTTGCGCGAGCCTGGCAAAGGTTTTCACCTGGTCGCGCAGAAACTCGCCAAATGCTTCGGGCGTCTTGCTGGCGACGAGCTCGATCCCCTGATCGAGAAAGCGCTTGTGCAATTCCGCCGTGCCGGCCGCCTTCATTACAGCCTCATGCAGCCGGTCGATCACCGGACGCGGCGTGCCAGCCGGCGCCATCAAACCGTTGAACGTGGAGTCCTCGAACGCGGGTAAGCCCGCCTCCGCAATCGTCGGCACGTTCGGCAAGGCGGGCGAGCGTTTGCGCGTCGAAACGCCCAATGCCCGCAGCTTGCCATCTCTGATGTGTGCCAATGAGGTCGTCACCTGATCGAAGCGCAGCATCACGTGCCCGCCGAGGAGGTCGACGACGGCCGGGGCGGCGCCCTTGTATTGCACGTGCAGCATCTTGATGCCCGCCTGGCGGCTGAACATCTCGGCTGCGACATGCCCGGTCGAGCCCACACCGGAGGACGCGGCCGTCAGCTCGCCGGGCCTGCGCTTGGCCAATGCGATCAGCTCTTTCACGTTCTTCGCCGGCAGGGCGAGATTGACGACCAGCACCAGCGGAACATCACCGGTCAGCGAGATAGGTGCAAAGTCTTTCAGCGGATCGTAGCCCGCATCCTGCTGCAGCGCCGGGACGCGCGCGAACGTGTTGGAAATGGCCAGGACGGTATAACCGTCCGGGGTGGCGGCTTTGACATAGCGCGTGCCCACCACCGCGGCCGAGCCGACACGACTCTCCACGATCACCTGCTGACCCAGCGTGCGCGTCATCTGTTCCGCGTAGGCGCGCGCGATCACGTCCTGATTTCCGCCGGGGGCGACCGGATTGATGATGCGCACGAGCTTGGAAGGATAAGCGGGCGCCTGACTTAAGGCGTGCCCTGCGGCTGCGAACGCAAGCAGGGCAAGAACGACGCGTGTTCGCTGCATGGGCCGAGGATAGGACAAGCGGAGCGGGCGGCGCAACGTCCGACGGGTCATGCGGCCTCGTCTGTTCTTTTGATTCATCTCAAATGCGGTGTTGGGCGCGGCGGTTAGAGTGCACTCGACCAGATGCCGAAAATAATCGAATTCAGGACCGATCCCCGCTTCGTGCGCCGCGCGCGCGAAATTCGCACGATCGATCTCATGATCGAGCGCTACTGCCGCGGGCATCACGATACCGGTGGCGCCGAGTTCTGTGCCGATTGTGCGTCCCTGCTCGCCTATGCCTCGCGTCGCACCGAACGTTGCGTATTCGGTGATGCGAAGCCGACGTGCGCCAACTGCCAGGTGCACTGCTACACGCCCCGTATGCGCGAGCGCGTGAAAGCCGTGATGCGCTGGGCCGGCCCGCGCATGCTGCTGTCGCACCCGATACTCGCGGTTCGACACAAGCTCGACGGTCTGAAACCCGCGCCGCGGCTGACAGCCGAACCGAAGGCGAGCGCGAGAAGATAGCGCAGGTCAGCCGTAGAGTCTCGCGGCCCGCCGCTGCATTTCCTCGGGACTGACGTCTTCCACGTGAGTCGCGATGGACCAGGTGTGGCCGTACGGGTCCAGGAGCTGACACGATCGGTCCCCGTAGAACTGGTCCGCCACAGGCCTGAGAATCTCTGCACCTGCGGCAGCGGCGCGCGAAGAAAAGGCATCCACGTTCTCGACGTAGATGTGGATCCTCACGGGTGAACCGCCGAGCGCCTGCGGCGAGCGAAAGCCCATCTCGGGATGCGCGTCCGCAAGCATGATCAGCCCGCCCTCGATCTCGATCTCCGCGTGTCCGATTCTTCCGTCGGGCGCAGCCATACGCATGCGTTCCGTCGCGTTGAATGCTTTTTTGTAGAAGTCGATCGCGGCTGCGGCGCCATCGATCGCGAGGTAAGGCGTGACGCGCGGATAGTTTTCGGGAATGGAACGGATAGTCACGTTGTCCTCATCCTGGGTATTTAACGTTTCGGGTAGCGCAGCGCGACGGCCGCCTCCGGCGTCAGCACCCGAAACGTGAATGACTCCTGAAGGTACAGACGGACTGCGGTGGCTGAATGCTCGAGGTAGCCGATCGAGAAGTCCTGCCCGACGGTCAGTTCGAAATCGCCGCCGCGCTGACTGATGACTGCCGCGCCCATGAGTGCAGGCGCCCAGACGATGGGACCGTCGACGAGTTTGCGGACATGATCGATCACCGGAAATCCGTTGTGCGTGGTCTTGGTGAGACCCGTGTAGCAGCGAGGCCCCAGCGCGATCGCGTACGGACCTCCCACCCCCGCGCCGTGCAGATTGCTCACGGCCTCGGCCACGAGTGCCGGATATTGCGTGTAATCGTCGCTGATCGTGAGCACACCGCTCGCGGCGGCCTCGGCTATGCCGCGCATACCGATTTGTGCGTAACCCTCGAAGACTGCATGGTCTTCTACGACCGCAGCTTTGCGGGCGGCGTCGCGCACGGAATCGAGGTCGGCATCTTCCGCTCCCCGGCCGATCGTTTCGAGCTCCTCGCGCGCGAGCTCGAACGGCACACGTATCTCCACGAGCGGCTGGACCCTGCGCAGCCGCGCCTCGACCCCCTGCCCCGCCTGAATCGCAACGCGTTCGCTGCGGCCGAGGTTCACAGCCGAGGCGTGCCATCCGAGTGGACCTTTGAAGTCGACGAGCTTGCGCGCCGCCAGCATGCGCTTCAACGTACGTCTCGCTTCGTCTTCGATCTGCTTCCACGCCTCGTCCGAAACCGGCGCGAGCTCTCGCAGGAGATCGTTCATCGCTGCACCTCCTCGCGCAGGTCGCCGATGCCAAGCGAACCATCGCCGCCGCGTTCGGCAGAACCGGATTCACCCGCATCCGCGTCTGCGTCCGCCTCGCGCTCGAGCACCGGCTTATCGATGAACAGATAGCGCCGCAGCATCGTGTCGAGTGCCGGGTCGCGACGACGTAGCCACTCCAGCACCATTGCCGCGTGCTCTTTCTCTTCATCCCGGTTGTGCGCAAGGATTGCGCGGAGCTCTACGTCCTGTGAGGCATCGACCCGCTGGTCGTACCAGTCCACGGCTTCCAGCTCTTCCATGATCGACACGATGGCCCGGTGCCGATCCAGCGTCTCGGGCTTGAGCAACGCAACGTCCTCGTGAAATCCAGCGCTCTGCGCCATCAGCAACGCTCCTTACGAAAATAATAGGGGGCCGGCGCGGCGCAGCGACTCACTGGCGGCCTGCCGTTTCGCCCAAAAAATTGGAGAGGCGCAGAAATGTCCTGCGCCGTATGATTGTGTGTGAAAACGACACTTTCGGCCATCAAGGGAGTCCAATGAAAAATTCGTGGCTTGCACTGCTCGCTTTCTTTCCCTTCACTTTCTGCTTCACGCACCCGGTGCACGCCCAGGACAGCGGTGTGGTCTACATCGTTTCATACTTCGAAACGCCGCGGACGGATGCGTCGAAGGCAGCGGAGCTTGCCCGTCAATTCGCGCAGCAGAGCCGCAAAGACGATGGCAATGTGCGCTTCGAGGTGCTGCAGCGACTCGAGCAGCCGAATCATTTCGCCGTACTCGAAGCATGGAACAGCAAGAGCGCGCAGTCCACTCATGCGGCGGCCGCGCACACGAGCGAGTTCCGTCAGAAGCTCGCCGGCTTACTGCGCAGCCCGTATGACGAGCGGCCGCACACCGCGCTCGCAGTCGGCCCCTCCTCCGCTGCTGGCAAGGCCGCACCGAAAGACGCCGTGTACGTGGTGACGCACGTCGACGTCATTCCAACCGAAAAAGACAAGGGAATTCAAGCGGTGCAGGCGCTTGTGGACTCGACTCGCAGCAGCGCGGGAAACGTTCGCTTCGAAGCACTGCAACAGAACAGCCGTCCGAACCACATGACCGTCGTCGAAGTGTGGAATGACGCCAAGGCGCTCGACGCGCACGGCGGCGCGGCGGACACGAAACTTTTTCGCGAAAAGCTCACTCCGATGAGTGGAAGTCTTTACGACGAGCGGCTGTACCGGCTGCTGAATTAGTCCTGTCACTCACATCATGACCGTCAAACTCAACCACACCATCGTTCATGCGCGCGACAAACGCGTCGCGGCCGAATTCATGGCCGACATCCTCGGGCTTGCTCCGCCGGTGCCGTTCGGCCCGTTCCTGGGCGTCCAAACGGCGAACGAAGTAACGCTCGATTTCCTCGAAACGAACGAGGAATTCATCGTCGAGCATTACGCGTTCCTGATCAGCGAAACGGAATTCGACCAGGTCTTCGCGCGCGTTCAGGCCCGCAAACTGACGTACTGGGCGGACCCGTTCCGCCGCGACCCGAACAGGATCAACACGCGGGATGGTGGCCGCGGTTTTTACTTCGAGGACCCGAGTGGCCACCTGCTCGAAGTGCTCACGCGGCCGTACGGCAGCGGAGGCTGATCGGTCGGCGCTCGCGCTCGACCGATCGGCTGTCTCGCCGCCCCTACGCCATCGCCGGCTGCACGTCCTTTTCGTATGACACGGGCTCCGCGTCGCTGCGCGTGATGATCTCGTAAGCCGGCAGCGTCAGGAATTCGACGTACTCATCGGACGTCGTGATTTCCTCGAACAGTGTTGCGGCAGCGTCGTAGGCGGCCATTCCGTCGCCCGCATCACTGTGGAGATTCCGAATGCGCTCGAGCTCCGAGGGCAGGAGCTCGCGGATGAGCGACTTCGTCACTTTGCGGCCATCCTCGAGCACGCCCTTGGGACTCCTGATCCACTGCCAAAGCTGCGAACGCGAGATCTCGGCCGTGGCCGCATCTTCCATCAGATTGAACACCGGCACGCAGCCATTGCCCGCGAGCCACGCGCCGAGATACTGAATACCGACGCTGATGTTGTTGCGCAGGCCGGCCTCGGTGATCGGCTTTTCCGGCTGAAAATCGAGGAGATCGCGCGCGGTGACGTTCACGTCCTCGCGCTTGCGTTGGAGCTGGTTCGGCGCCGGCATGTGCTCGTCGAATACCGCTTTCGCAATCGCTACGAGCCCCGGGTGCGCGACCCATGTGCCGTCGCAACCGTCGGTCACCTCACGCAGCTTGTCGGCGCGCACTTTTTCGAGAGCGGCCTGATTCGCAGCCTCGTCGTTCTTGATCGGGATCTGCGCGGCCATGCCGCCGATCGCGAATGCATTGCGTCTGTGACACGTCTTCACGAGCAGCAGCGCATACGCACGCAGGAACGGCGCCGTCATCGTCACCGCCGCACGGTCGGCGAGACAGAAGTCCGGGTTCGACCGGAATTTCTTGATGCAACTGAAGATGTAGTCCCAGCGACCGATGTTGAGGCCGACGCAGTGGTCTCTTAGCTCGTAGAGAATCTCGTCCATCTCGAACGCGGCGAGCACGGTCTCGATCAGAACGGTCGCCTTGATGCTGCCTTGTGGAATACCGAGCTCCTGCTGCGCGGCGACGAAGACGTCGTTCCAGAGGCGCGCCTCGAGATGGCTTTCCATCTTCGGCAGATAGAAATACGGCCCGCTTCCAGCGGCGAGCAGCGCCTCGGCGTTGTGAAAGAAATACAGACCGAAGTCGAAGATCGAAGCGGACACGGGATGGCCATCGACGCGCAGATGGCGCTCGACGAGGTGCCAGCCGCGCGGCCGCACCAGCAACGTCGCTGTTTTATTATTGAGCTTATAGAACTTGCCCTCGGGACTTTGATACGTGATCGTTCGCCGCGCGGCATCGCGCAGGTTGATTTGACCTTCGATCATGTTCGCCCAGGTGGGCGCATTCGAGTCCTCGAAGTCGGCCATGAAGACACTGGCGCCGCAATTGAGCGCACCGATGATCATCTTCCGGTTCGTCGGTCCCGTGATCTCGACGCGTCGATCCTGAAGGTCAGCGGGCACCGTTCCTATGGTCCATGCGCCGCTGCGGATCGCCGCCGTCTCCGGTAGAAAGTCGGGCAGCTTGCCGGCGTCGAATTCAAGCTGCCGCCGCCCGCGGGCGGCCATGAGCTCCCGCCGCCGCCCTTCGAAGCGCCGCGCGAGCCGGGCGACGAACGCGAGCGCCTGCGGCGTCAGGATGTCCGAGTAACCGGCACCAGCGGTACCGACGATTTCGATCTTGTCGAGCAAAGGTGATCCAGCGAGTTCCATCGTGAGCTTCCTTGCGAATAGCATGCGGTGAAGGGTGCGTCGTTTCATGGCGGAACAGGTCCGCACACGGCGTGAAATGCCGCGCGCGGACCTGAACGCAAGACGCATCAGGCGGCCAGAACGGGTTTCGTATGGGGCTGGAACTGCGCCTCCTCGGTCGAGCCCGTGAGCGCAGTGACGGACGAACGCCCGCCCTGTATGACCTGCGTCACGCTGTCGAAGTAGCCGGTGCCGACTTCGCGCTGGTGCTTGGTCGCCGTGTAGCCGAACTCCTCCGCGGCGAACTCCGCTTCCTGCAATGGCGCGTACGCCGCCATGCCCTCTCTCGAGTAGCGCCGCGCGAGGTCGAACATGCCGTAGTTGAGACTGTGAAATCCGGCGAGCGTCACGAACTGGAACTTGTATCCCATCGCGCCGAGCTCGTGCTGGAAGCGCGCGATCGTCGCGCTGTCGAGGTGGCGTCTCCAGTTGAACGACGGCGAGCAGTTGTAGGCGAGCATCTTGCCCGGATACGCGCGCTGGATGGCTTCGGCGTATGCGCGTGCGAAGCCGAGATCGGGCGTGCCGGTCTCGCACCAGATGAGATCGGCGTACGGCGCATATGCGAGTCCCCTCGATATCGCCTGGTCGATACCGTTGCGCACGCGGTAGAAGCCCTCGGGTGTGCGCTCGCCGGTGAGGAACGGCTTGTCGTTCTCGTCGCTGTCCGTGGTGACGAGCGTCGCCGCCTCGGCATCCGTACGCGCCATGAGGACCGTCGGCACACCCATCACGTCCGCGGCCAGCCGCGCCGCGGTGAGCTTCTGCACGGCCTCCTGGGTGGACACCAGCACCTTGCCGCCCATGTGGCCGCACTTCTTGACCGAAGACAACTGATCTTCGAAATGCACGCCGGCCGCGCCGGCTTCGATCATCGCCTTCATCAGTTCGTATGCATTGAGCACGCCGCCGAAGCCCGATTCGGCATCGGCTACGATGGGTGCGAACCAGTTGATCGAATCGTCGCCTTCGGCGTGATGAAGCTGATCGGCCCGCATCAATGCGTTGTTGATCCGGCGCACCACGCTCGGCACGCTCGAGACCGAGTACAGCGACTGGTCGGGGTACATCTGGCCCGAATCGTTCGCGTCGGCCGCAACCTGCCAGCCGGACAGGTAGATCGCTTCGAGCCCGGCCTTCACCTGCTGCATCGCCTGGTTGCCGGTCAGCGCGCCCAGCGTATTCACGTACGGCCGGGTGGTGAGCAGGCGCCACAGCTTCTCCGCACCGCGGCTCGCGAGCGTGTGTTCGATCTGCAGCGACCCCCGCAGCCGGCACACGTCTTCCGCGGTGTAGTCGCGTTTCACACCGCGCCAGCGCGGGTTCTCGTCCCAGTCCTCGGTGATCGCGCGGATACAGGCCAGATTGTTCATGGGGAGTGTTCCTTTTCAGGTGGAAGTGGACAAGCCGCACGGTAATGCCGTTAATGTGTGAATTCCACACAATAAAACTTCACAGTGTGAATTTCACAAGCCGGCAGGGTGCAGGCTTTCACACGGTGTTTTTGACTGGGAGTGAACGATGCAGGGCTCGGTGCGGAACAATCACTTTCTCGGGGCGAAACTGCGCGCGTTGCGCAAAACGTATCGAATCACGCTCGAGGACCTGTCGGCGCGCTGCGCGCAGCTCGATCCGAGGTCGGCGCCATCGGTGTCGTATCTCAGCATGATCGAGAGCGGCCGTCGCAATCCGTCGCAGGAGATGCTCGGCGTGATCGCGAACGTCTTCCAGCGCAAGCCCGCGTGGTTCCTCGATCAGAATGCGGAGCTTGCGCCCGTTGGCCGCCAGCATGCGGCAGGCGCACCGGCGCGCATTCCATTCGAACCTTCGTTCCTGTTTTCGAAGGATCTGCTGCAGGCGGCGATTCCCGAGCTCCTGTCGCAGACCGGCACGAGCGGGCGCCAGTTCGCTCATCTCCTCATCCGCTCACACCAGGAGCTCTCGCGCAACGAGTATCCGGAGCTCGAACGCACGGCCGAGAAGATCGGCGGGCGTGCGTTTCCACTGACAGTGGACGATCTGATGGCATTGTGCGCGCGCCACGGTCTCGAGATCCGGTGGTTCGAACGCAAGCCGGTGCTGGCACGCCACAACGATGACGAGGTGCGAAGCGTCATGCGTTCGTTCTTCGAGGCGCCCGGCACGATCTACCTCAACAAGGCCCTGCAATCGGATCGCGCGCGCCTTAAGTTCGATCTCGCGTCGCACATCGGACACAAGGTTCTCCACGGGGGCGACGGCGTTAAGTCGCCGCACGCCACCGGCGGTGAAATGGGCGAGAGCCCGGACAGCGGCTCACCGCTTCATGCCGGGATCGAGGCGCGCGATGTGCTTCTTGCGTGGAGAGATTTCGAGTGCAGTTTCTTCGCCGGCGCGCTGCTCTGCCCGAAAGTGCCGTTCCGCCGCTTTCTCATGCGCGAGCGCCACCGCGTGGAGTCGCGGCGCAAGGTCGAGTTGACGCCATCCGTGATCATGCGCCGCATGACGAAGGTGTCGCCGTATCCGCACTGGCATTTCTTCGACGCGCATGCGCCCGGCCGCTTCCTCGCGGTCTATCGCGGCAACGGAATCCCTCTGCCGTGGGGCAACATGACGCAGGCGCCCGATCCATGCCCGCAATGGGCGGTGTTCCGTATGCTCGGCAGCGCGCAACGCGAGTCGAGCTCCCAGATTTCGGTGCTGCGCGACAACGACCAATGGCAGCTCTACTGCTGTCATACGCTGCGCATGCGCGACATGGCCGGAAACCCGCACGTGCTGTCGGTCGGCATCGATCTCGTGCCTGCGCTCACGTCCACGGAGGGGAATCACGAAGACATCGCACAGACGATCGGAGAAGATTGCGTGCGCCACGGCGGTCAGGCGAAGATCGGTCAAGAAGCAGTCGAGGCGATCCGCTCCGTCGCGAACATCCTCAGCATCGCCTGGGTGGAGGAAGCGCTGCGACATCCCGCACGCATCATCTGCCCCCGCAGCTCACGCTGCCCACGCGACGGCCAGTGTGGCCCCGCGCCCGCGAAACGCGCGTGTGACATCACCGACGTGCGACGCGAAATCCTCAGATCAGTGACCACTGAACCATGATCGGTGATCAGTGACCCTCCCCGTCACTCCGGTCACGCGTCACCGATCGCGAGTCATCGACGTTGTGTCCGTAAATCAACGCAAGTGGCTGCGTGTGCGAAGCGCTGAAAAGACACCTCTCACCGCGCGCCACAGCTTCGGCAGCAGCCATAGCATCAAGACGATGAAGAGCGCGAGCAGCGTCAGAAACACGAGCGGATGGTAGACCGCAAACCACGTCGCGCCGAGCACCGATGCGTCCTCGGCAAGCGAAGCGCCCCAGTTGGAGAACGGTTCGGGTGACGTATTGATGAGGGCACGGCCGCCCGTCTTGGTGAAGTGTGTTCCCGCCGTGAGCGTTCCGCCCAGCAGTCCGGCCACGATAGTGAGCGGCGTGAGCGTATCGCCGGTCGCACCGGCCGCAAGCAGTGCACCCGCCGGAATGCGTATGAACGTGTGTATCGCATCCCATGCACTGTCGAGCGCAGGGACCTTGTCCACCAGAAACTCCATCACCAGCATGAAACCGGCGGCGCCGATCACCCACGGATGCTGCAGCACCTGCAGCCCGGCCGGCAGCTCGATGTAGCTGAAGTAACCCATCAGCCCGACGACGAACATCACCAGGTACAGCCGCAGTCCGCTCGCCCATGCGAGCAGCGAGGCAAGCGCGATACTCTGGATGAAGTGCCAGTCGGTCATGGGAACCCCATCATAAGCTGGCCGATGCGGCCCGGAACACCGGCATGAAGAACGGGGCACGGCGCCCGGGGAGAGGCCGCCTGCAATCGCCACGCCGTCATGCCTCCACGCGGTCGATCGGTCGCGGATACTACTTCAGTCGAAAGTCCCGGATCAGTGCTACGCGTGACCGCTGCGACGTCCCGGCTGGGCTTCGAGTGACCAGACACGCCACGTGCTTCGCGTCGACATCGATATCCTGAAAACACCAGCCGGCTGGCGCTCGCGGCACGTTCCGATCGTAGGACAGGCAGCGCTCGCCTGTTGCATCGAGATCGATACTGATGTGCGCCGGCGAACGGCTCATGCCTTCGCCCAACGCTTTCACATAAGCTTCTTTTCGTACCCACACACGAGCGAACGCGTGCGCCCGGTCCCGCTCGGGCACTTGCTCGAGGCGCAGCCGCTCTTCCGGCGACAGCGCCACGGCAAAGTCCGGAGTCGCCGCAAAACCGGGACGCACGCATTCGACATCGACTCCGACCGCATGCGCCCTATCGAATGCATGCAATACCCAGTCGCCGGAGTGACTCGAACTGAAATGGATAGCGTTGTCCGGGCTCAGCAACAAGCGCTTTCCGAACGCGTTCACGCCAAATACGAGTGCGCTGTCCGCGACGCCGAGCTCAGCCGCCAGCAGCCGGCGCAGGCTGCTGCGTCCGAGCACGAACCGTCTTCGATCCTCCACATGCCGGAAGCGGGCGGCGCGCTCGCGCTCGATCGTGTCAAGTGTGCGCAGGTGCTTCTCGAAATAAGCACATGAATGATCGATCCGCACCCGCCACACCTGCGGCGCCGGAAGTCGCGAGATCGCTCGGACCGTTGCGGCGCCCGGCGACATCACACGGTGAGCGCCGGATTGCGCTCGTTCTTCACCCGATCGTTTACGGCCAGCCAGCCGCGAAGCACCTTGGCAAGCGCCGGCACGTGCCGGGATTCCAGCATCTCGGGGTGCGTGCAATCCATGTGTGCGAGCTGAATGCGCTCGCCGACGAGCTCGTCCCAACCCAGGTGCGGATCGTCGTCCACCACACCGAGCCGCCACGGTCTCACCGACGCTCGCACGATACTGAGCGTTCCGCGATACGGCGAAGCCTTGTAGATGCGCCACGCGTCGTACAGCACTTGCGCACGCGCCTGCATGGCCTGCGCGGCTGCCGTGCGGCGCTCCACGACATTCTCGTTGAACACCGCCGGATAAACACGGACCGGCCTCAAATATTTCTTCAGCGCACGGATGCGGGCCATGAAGTACATACCCGACTGGGTCGGTGCGAGTCGCAGCCCCTGCTTCACGTGCAGCAATGCGCGTGGGATGAACGACTGCACGCGGGGGTATCCGGGTGCGCTGCAATCGATCATCGCAAGCAGGCTTACTCCGTCGCCGCGCAGATGAATCTGCTGCGCGATCTCGTACGCGATCCTGCCCCCGAGCGAGTAGCCCGCCAGTCGATACGGTCCGTGCGGCTGGATGCGGCGCATCGACTCGAGCACGTTCGCCGCAACGCTTTCGAGCGTCACCGATTCCGGCACGTCCGCGCGCACGGAATCCAGATCCGCCACATATAACGGCTGCTCCGGCCCGAGCGCTCGCGCGAGGCCGTGGAACGGCCCTAATGCACTGCCGTAGCCGGGAACGATGAAGAGGGGCGGCTCGTCGCCCTCCGCCTGGATCGTGACCAGGCACGTCGATATCGTCCCTCGCCCCCGCAGCAACGACGCCTGGCCCCGGATCGTCGGGGCATGGAAGAGCGAAGCCACGCGCAAACTGCTCGTGAGCGTCTTGTTGATGGTATCGATCAACCTGATCGCGAGCAGCGAATGTCCGCCGAGCTCGAAGAAGTTGTCGTCGAGACCGACGTCTGCGCTCTGCAGGACACTTTGCCACAGCGTCTTCAGGCGTTCCTCGAGGTCATCGCCGACCGCAGTGGAGCATGTCGCCTGACGCCCGTCGTTCGCGACGGGCGAGACCGGCAAAACGCGGACGTCGACCGTGTTGCCGCAAGCAAGGGGCGGGTGCACCGTCACTGGGGGCGAGCTCGGTGGAACGCGTTCGATCGTTACAGGACGCGGAGCGCGCGTGCGATCGGCACACAAGCCCCGGATCGGCTGCTCGGGCGCAGTGGCGACACGCTCGAGTATCCGCACGAAATCCGCTGCGATCCGTTCTGCCGTTGCGGCATCGAACACATCGCTGTTGTATTCGAGCGGGCCCGAGAGTCCGCCGCGGTCTTCGGTCAGAGAGAGGAACAGATCGAATTTGGACGTTCCGCTGTGGACGATCACCCGCTGTGTTTCCAGCGTTCCGAAATCGCGTCCCGCGTCCGGCGCATTCTGGAGCGCGAGCGAGACCTGATAGAGGGGGTTGCGGCGCAGATCGCGCTCCGGACTGAGCTCCGCAACGAGTCGGTCGAACGGCAGCGCATGATGGCTGAACGCGTCCAGACAAACCGATCGCACCCGTGTCAGTAGTTGCGCGAATGTCGGATTGCCGGAGAGATCCACGCGCAGCACCAGCGTGTTGACGAAATAGCCCACGATCGCTTCGAGATCGGCGCGGTTGCGCCCGGCGATCGGCGTGCCGACGGCGATGTCTTCCTGGCCGGAGTAGCTCATGAGCAGGACTTGCATCGCTGCCAGCAGCGTCATGAAGACGGTGACGCCCTGCTTGCGCCCGAGTGTCTCCAGCGTCTGCAGCAGTGCGGGTCCGATCTCGACCAGGCACGCAGCGCCGCGATAGCTGCGTTGCGGCGGAAACGGGCGATCCGTCGCGAGTTCCAGCGGTTTGAGACCCGCGAGCTGACGGCGCCAGTAGGCAAGGTCGTCAGCGATGAATGCCGCGTCCTCTTCCGTGCGCGGTGCGGCGACGTAGTCGGCGAACTGCAGCGGCAACGGAGCGAGTGGATTGCGCTCGCCCGCGTGGAATGCGCGATAGAGCACCCCCAACTCGTGCATCAGTATGTTCATCGACCAGCCGTCGGAGACGATGTGATGCACGACCATCAGAAGCACGTGCTCGCGCTCGTGCACGCGCAGGACATGCAGCCGAATGAGCGGGGGCCGAGCGAGATCGAAGGGCTCGCCGGCCATGCTCCGGAGCTTCGTGTCGACGAAACGCTCGCGCTGGTCAGCCGTCGCGCCTTGAACCGGCACCAGTTCGATCGGCACTGCCTGAACGCTTCGATCGAATTCCCGTACGACCTGCACGGGCGCGCCATCGCGCAGTTCGAATCCGGTACGCAGACTCGCGTGTCGCTCGACGAGCGCCTGTACGCTCGCCGCGAGGGCGGCGAGGTCGAGCGCACCCGAGAGCAGGAACGCGCGGGGAATGTTGTAAACACCACTGGGCCCTGCGAGCTCGTTCAGAAACCACAGGCTCGCTTGAGATAGAGACGCGGGGAAGACGCCGCTCCGCGCCCTGGCTGAAAGCGGAGGGCAGACATCTTGTTCGGACACCGCGTCGTCACCCATCCTGCGTGCGAGCTCCGCGACAGTAGGCGACTCGAACAGCAGGCGCAGAGGGACATCGCGGCCCAATGCCTGCCGCAGTCGCGCGACTGTCCTGGCGGCAAGAATCGAATGGCCTCCGATCTCGAAGAAATCGTCATGCGCATCGACCCGCGGCAGGTTCAGCACTTCGCACCAGACACGCGCGATCGTTTCTTCGAGGCCGGAGGGGCGTGACTGCGAACGTTGCTGCACGGGCGCTGCGTTGAGTGCCGGCAGTGCTTTTCGATCCGTCTTGCCGTTCGGCAGTCGGGGCAGCGCGTCGAGCTGAACGAAATGTTGAGGCACCATGAAGTCCGGCAGTCTCGCGCGGAGGTGTGTCCTCAGATCGCGCGCGCTCGGCGCTTTGTCGCCGCCGACGACGTAGGCGACGAGGCACGGATCACCCGAGGCGTCCTCGCGCATGACGACCGCACTCTGCGCGACATCCGCATGCGCCGAGAGATGCGCTTCGATTTCCCCCAGCTCGATGCGATACCCGCGAAGCTTCACCTGAAAATCCAGGCGCCCCTGATGCTCGAGCAGCCCGTCATGACGCCAGCGTCCCTGATCACCGGTGCGGTACAGGAGCGCACCTGGCGTATCGCTGAACGCATCGGCAACGAAGCGCTCCGCCGTGAGCCCGGGCTGTCCGAGATAACCGAGCGCAAGTCCGTCGCCGCCGATGTAGATCTCGCCCGACACGCCGGGCGGACATAGCTGGCCGTACTCGTCGAGCACGCGCACGACGGTGTTTGCGATCGGCCGCCCGATACTGATGCCGCGTTCCGGCTCGCTGACGCGCCAGAACGTCGAATACACCGTGGTTTCCGACGGGCCGTATCCGTTCCACAGCTCGCCCACGCGCTCGAGCAGATTTGCCGCCAGCACCTGCGACAGCGCTTCGCCACCGGTGATCGCCCTGAAATTCCGCGCGCCCTCCCATCCTGCATCGACCAGCAGGCGCCACGTCAACGGCGTCGCCTGCATGAAGTTCGCGCCCGACCGCTCCAGAAGCTCGCGCAGCGCCTGGCCGTCGCGCGCCTGGTCGCGGCTCGCGATCACGATCTCGGCGCCGACGGTCAGCGGCACGAGCAATTCCATGGCCGCAATGTCGAAGCTCATGGTGGTGATGGCCAGCACGCGATCCGACGAGCGGTACCCCGGCTCGCGTATGACGCTTGCAACGAGGTTCGACAGCGAACGATGGCGCAGGACCACGCCTTTCGGACGGCCCGTCGAACCCGAGGTGTAAATCACGTAAGCGGGATCGTCGGGGCCGCTGTCGACGGCCTCGTCCGCCTGAAGTCGCTCTTCCGAATGCGCCGCAATCGCGGCTCTGTCTACGTCGACGAGCACACAGCGCTCGCGCGGCTGCGCGAATGTGTCGAGCCGATGCGACGTGGTGACCAGGAGCGCAAGCTGCGCATCGTCGATCATGAACGCCAGACGCTGGGTCGGATAGGACGGATCGAGCGGCACGTAACCCGCGCCCGCTTTCAGGATCGCGAGCTGGGCAACGACCATCGCCGTGCCGCGTTCGACGGCAAGGCCGACCAGCATGCCGCGGCGAATGCCTCGCGCACGCAGATGACGCGAGAGGCGATTGGACCTTGCGTCGAGCTCGCGATAGGTGAGCCACTCCTCGCCGAATGTGAGCGCAACCGCTTCGGGCGTGAGCCGGACCTGTCGTTCGATGAGCGTGTGCACCGGCAAGGCAGGATCGGTACGGGCGCCCGGTTGCATTCCATGTACACAGCACGTGTTCACGGTCGGCATCGTCGAGCAACGGCAGACGGCGGATGCTGGTCGTGGGATCGGCGACAATCGCCGCAAGCAGGGTCTGGAACTGCCGTGCGAAACCGTTCATCGAGACCGCGTCGAACAGGTCGGCGGCATAAACGATCGTTCCGTGCAGCGCGCCGCCGGTCTCGGTCAACGTCAGCAGGAGGTCGAATTTCGCTTCGTTTCCGGCGAGCGCCAGCGCTTCCGTCCGCACACCCTCGATCGTCAGCACCGCCGGCGGCTGGCTCTGCAATGAAAACGCAACCTGGTAGAGCGGGTTGCGACTCGCATCGCGCTGCGGGCAAAGCTCGGCGACGAGACGTTCGAACGGTACTTCCTGATGTTCGAACGCATCGAGCACCGTCTTGCGCATCTGCTGCAGCAACTCCACGAACCCGGGCTCTCCAGCGAGGGCCGACCGCATCACCAGCGTGTTCACGAAGTAGCCGACGACACCCTCGGTCTCCAGCCGATTGCGGCTCGCGAGGGGTACGCCGACCGCGATATCGTCCTGCCGCGACTGGCGCATGAGCAGCACCTGAAACGCCGCCAGCAGCACCATGAAGAGTGTTGCGTCGTGACCGCGTGCAAGCGCATGCAGAGAGTCGAGCAGCGTGCCGGCCACGATGAACGGCTCGGTGCCAGCGCGTCGGCTCGGATGGACGGGACGCGGCCTGTCTGTCGGAAGCTCGAGATCGGGCGTGTTCGCGAGCTGTACGCGCCAGTACCTGCAGTTGCGCCTCCAGCGTTGCCGTTGTCAGCCGTCGTCGCTGCCAGAGCGCAAAATCCGGAAACTGCACGGGCAGAGGCGGCAACGCGGCACCATCCGCGCGCGCCGCGTACAGCGCGCCCAACTCGCGCAGCAGTATTCCGATTGACCAGCCGTCGCAGACAATGTGGTGCACGACCAGGATCAGCACGTGATCGTCGTCGCCGATGCGCACGAGCTTCGCTCTGAACAACGGGGCACGTGAAAGATCGATCGGCTCGTCAGCGGCCGCACGCGATGCAGCGTCGAGCGCATCGTCTATCTCCGCGCTCCCATAACCGTCCAGCGAGAGCGTTTCGAAGCGAAAAGCCGCCGCGGCTTCCCGCGCGGGCCTGACGATCTGCACGGCCGAACCTTCGCGCGTGTCGAATGCCGTGCGCAGGCTCTCGTGACGCTGCACGAGCGCGCGCAGACAGCGTTCCAGGAGCGTCGCTTCGATCCTGCCGTGGAGCCGCAGGGCGCGCGTGACGTTGTACGCACTGCCGGGTCCATCCAACTGATCGAGGAACCAGAGGCCTTCCTGGGAGAACGACAGCGGGACCGGTTCGTCCGGCAATCGCGGCTTCAGGGATTCCTCGGCCGTTCCGAGTCCGCGTTCCCGCAGGCGCAGGGCGAGCAGTCGTTGTCTCGCGTCGGCGCCGTCGTGCGTTGCGGCGGAGACCGGAGGTTCTCTTACGCGGGAATTCATATCGCGGCTCCCACAGCAGTGTGCTCGTTGGTCATGACATCGATGCAAGCCGGCGAGCCGGACGCGAAAGCATCCGCGAGTGCGGAACGCAGTTCACCCGGACATTCGACACGATAGCCTCGCCCGCCGCAGGAGCGCATCGTCAGATCGTGTCGAACATCTGTGCCGTAGCGGCTCACGCGTTCGGGGTGAGCGGCGGGAAAGAACTGTGCTTGACGCGTTGCGCCGCCGGCGCCGGCGTTGTTTGCCACCACGATGACGACGGGCACGCGATGTCGCACCGCGGTCTCGAGCTCGAACGCGCTGAGACCGAACCCGAAATCGCCGACGATCGCGATCACAGGCCGCTCTGGACGCGCCAGCTTCGCTCCGATGGCGAACGGAATCCCGACGCCCATGCAGCCGTTCGTTCCGGGTCCGAGTCGGCTCGCGGGGTGGCGAACCGGCAGCATGCGCTGGGCTGCGGTCATGACGGTATTGCCGTCGAGGACAGTAATGGCGTCTTGAGGCAAGGCACCAGCCAATTCGCCCAGCCACTCGTACGGCGACATCGGCAAGAGACCGTGCTCGGCCGGCGGCACCGTCCCGATGCCGAGCGCGTCACGGCACGCTTTCATCCGCACGAGCCATCCGGCATCGCGCTCGATCGTGCTGCGTCGGGGCGCATCGAGCACGCCGAGGAGGCTCTCGAGCACGACAGCGGCGTCCCCCTGCACGCCGATCCCGCGACCGAGCACGTTCGCGGCTTCGACCGGATCGATATCGATTCTCACGATGCGCGCATGGCGCGAAATCTCGTTGCCGAAGCGAAAGGTCCAGTTCAGACGCGCGCCGATCACCAGCACCAGATCGGCTTCGGCCAGCAGGCGAGCGCGGATTGCGCTGAAGCACAAAGGATGATCATCCGGCAGGAGTCCGCACCCCATCGGCGAGGAAGCGAACGCGACACCGTAATCGTCCGCGAGACGCCGGAGCAGCGCCGTCGCCTCGCTCCACCGCGCGCCTTTGCCGATGAGCATGACGGGCCTGCGCGCATCGGCGATGAGCGCTGCCGCCTGTTCCACGCTGGCGGCAGCGAGAGCGCGTGCGCCGTTCTGGCGCGCCGGGCGCACGGACGCCGCAGGCGTTTGCGCCTGCGCGGAGCCAGCCAACGCTTCTTCGGCAACATCGACATAAACAGGTCCTGGCGCTCCGCTGACGGCAGCCACGGCGGCTTGCGTCAGGACATGACTCAATTCAGCCGTGTCGGCTACGAGCGCGGTCCACTTCGCGACGGGAGAGACAAACGCGGCACCATCGAAAGCCTGGAACGCACCAGGGATGGCGAGCCCGCGCCGGCCGGCGATCACCAGCAGCGGCCAGCAATTCTCCTTTCCTACCAGCAGGCCGGTCGCGCAATTCGTGACGGCCGGTCCGGCCGAGACGATCACGGCTGAATGGAGCCCACCCGACACATAGTTGAACGCGAGCGACATCAGCACCGCGCCCTGCTGGTGACGTACACCGATCACGCGCAGCCCGAGCCGCGCGCAGGCGCCGAGGGTGGCATCGACCGGTACACCGCCGACACCGAAGACGTGGGTGATCCCGAGATCGCGCAGCACACGCGCGACGACGTCGTGGCCGCGGCGTTCGCTCGCATCGAGCGTCTCCAGCAGCAAACGGCGGGGATTTAGCGGTGCGTCCATTTCGCAGCCCCCTCGCCGGCCTCCTGTTCCGCAAGAAGACGCTCGACTTCCTCGTCCGACATCCTCTCGATTTCGGAGGCGAGTTCGTCTCTGCGCCATTCCTGGGCCGAGCGTGCGGCCTCGACGAGGACCGCGAGCTCTGCAATCGTGGCGTGCGCGAACACCGCCGGGATCGCGAGCTCGACGTCGTGCTGCGCCAGGATGCGCGCTACGAGTTGCGCCGCCTTGAGCGAATCGCCCCCCAGCGCGAAGAAATTGTCATCGATGCTGATACGCTCACACCCGAGCACGTTGCGGAAGATCGCTTCGAGCGAGCGTTCCAGCTCGGTACCGGCTGCACGATCCGTTCTGACGATGGACGAACGTAGTTTTTCATAGAGACTCGTGCGCTGAACCTTGCCGGTCGCTTCCTTCGGAATCTCATCGAGGAACACGACGCACGAAGGGACCTTGGCGGCGCTCAGACGCCCGAGCACGAAGCGTCGCAGTTCGGTTTCCGTCACTCGGGCGCCCCGGCGCAGCACGACCGCGACCGCAACGTCCTGGCCGAGCGTCGGGTGAGGAATGGCGAAAGCGATCGCCTGCGCTACGTCGGGATGTTCGAGCACAGCCGTATCGATCTCGCGCGGCGCTATGGTTTCTCCACCGCGCTTGATGACTTCCTTCAGTCGGCCGGTTATGTGGAGATAGCCGTCTGCGTCGAAATGTCCTTCGTCTCCGGTCCTGAACCAGCCGTTGCTGAACGCGGCATCGTTCGCAGCCGCATCGTGCTCGTAACCGCGCATGACGCCGGCACCGCGGATTACGATCTCTCCGGTCGCGCGCTTATCGAGCAACTCTCCCGCAGTGTTCATGATCGCGATCTCGGTCCCGCTCGGTATGCCGACACTATCCGTCTTGCGCGCGCCCGAAAGCGGATTGCTGGCCATCTCGTGCGACGCTTCCGTCATACCGTAGGCTTCGACGACCGGTGCGCCGGTCAGCGCTTCGAGCGCATGAAGCGTCTTCGCCGGCAAGGCTGATGAACACGAGCGCACGAAACGGAACCGATGACCGGACGCCGTTGCACGATAAGCCGCACCATTGGCCACGACGGACTGGTGAATGGTCGGCACCGCGGAATACCACGTGGGATCGAAAGCGGCGATCCACTGAAAGAACATGCGCTCGTCGAATCCCGGTGTGCAGACGATGCTCGCGCCGGCTTCGATGCTCGCGAGCAGCGCGCCCACGAGTCCGTGAATATGGAAGAGCGGCATGACGTTGAGGCAGCGGTCCGCCGGTGTCAGCGCGAGATGTTCCGCGATGGCGCGCGCCGAGGCGAGCAGGTTGCGGTGCGTGAGCGGCACGATCTTCGGCTGCCCCGTCGTGCCCGATGTATGCAGCACGAGTGCGACATCGTCCGCTTCGATGCGGCGTTGAGTCGCAGTGCCTGCCGGGCGTGAGGAGCGGATATGGAGCTCACCCGCGGGCAGTGCCGGGTCCCACTCGACTTCGAGCGCCTGGAGATCCATGTCGAGAGCGACGTCCCGGATCGGGCCGCGCTCGCTGCCCTGGAACATGACAAGCTGCGCGCGCGTGTCCCGCAGGTACATCCTGAGCTCGGCTTCGGTCGAGCGTTGATTCAGCGGCACGCATGCCGAGCACGCGGCGACGCCGAGACAGGCCGTCGCCAGCTCCGCGCCGTTGGGCAGCACAACGGCGACGCGCGGCGGCGTCTCGGTGGCATGTGCTGCGATCACACTTGCGATGTGGCGCGCTTGTTGCCACAGCGCGGCGTAGGTGAGAGGCGGTCGGCCGGGGGAAAGAATTGCGGGGGCGCTCGCATGCGACTCCGCATGTGCGCTCAGGAGCGCGGATAGCGTCGAGCCGGACGTTGCTTCGGATGCCGTATGCATTTTTGCGGACGCTCTCCTGTCACGGGATCATGAATACACGTATGTGAAATTCCCGTGATGCTTTCTACTGGACCGCCCACATTCGCGCGGCCGTTCTCCGGAGCGCGTGCATGCCCCCTGTGACGCGGCGAGGCATCATAGGTGCTGCGCTAAGGTCAGCGAAGGATTAAGTCCCTCGATGGGACAGCGTGACGCCGTCAGTCGGCGTCGCCCGTCAGATAGCGTGCGACCGCATGTGCGATCGGGAGTCCGGTATGCGCTTCGTAAAAGCTGAACGCCGGACTCGGATTCACTTCGAAGCAGACAAAGCGGCCGTCGGGCGCACGCCGCAGATCGATGCCGGCAAGCGGCAGGCGCAAACGCTCGGTCAGGCGTATGCAGCGGTTATGCGTCTCCATATCGAGCTCGATGCACTCGAAAGTGGGTGGCGTACCCGCTCTCCCGCGCGGCGTAGCGATAGTCGATGGCATCGCTCGCGATGGCAGCCGCGAGCGTGCGGTGCCCGATCACGTGAACGCGGACGTCGATGCCCGCGACACGCCGCTGAAACTGGGTCGGACACCAGCGGATATGGTCGAGGCGCGCGATATCGTGCGCGGTCGACCTCGCGCACGATCGAGCGGATGCCGCTCAGCGATTTGTAGATGACCCTGCCGCCTTCGCGCCCATACGAGCTCGATGAACTCGCGTGCGACGGCGGGATCGTTCGTGATCAGCGTCTCCGGGAATGCCGAAACCCACCGCCCGGATCGCGTGCGCCTGATACGGCTTCGACTGGTTGGAGCTCATGTCGCTCGGCCGATTGAGCACGCGGCGCGGCGCGATGTCGGCGAAGCGCAGCAGCAGATCGTGCAGCCGGCGGCAACGGCGGCGCAGCGGCGCCTCGGGCGGCAAGGCCGCGACGTCGGGCAGCAGATTGTCGTCCATCACGCGCAGATAGATCGCGCTTATCTCGCGCAAGCGGCGAGTGATTTCGCCGTCGATGCGCAGTGCGCCGCCGATCGCGCCGCCGCTGCTGTCGTCGCCGATCGTCGAGCACGATGTCGGCATCTGCGGCGCGCCTCTGGTCGAAGCACGCGATACGTTCGCGCCCATCCCCTCCAGCGCCGTCGATCACCGGCGCCGTCGGGCGCTCGTCCGCGATGCCGGCAACGAGAATCATGCGGCCGCTTCACGAGCGTGCGCGTGAGCGGCACGCACGAGCGGCTCGCCGCCGACGCGGAAATCCGCGACGCCCGTCGCCGCAACGAAGCGCCACCGCGCAGGCGAAGCCTCGAACACGAGCTGCAGGAGCGGCACGCCGAGCAAGCGCTGCGAGGCGCGCGACAGCCTTCCTGGAACGGATGCGGCACGGCGGCGCCGAAGATGCTGCCCGTCGAAGACGATCGCCGCGTGCGTGGCGCGACGGTGCGTCGTTCGGTTGCGCTGGCGCGCTGCTCGCTGGCGCCGCGCCAGCCTCCGGTCGGCAGGCCCGCCATGGCTGCGTAGTGCATGACGGTCACCGGATCGAAGGTGCCGCCGTCGAGCGCGAACGGCAGCGCCGGATTGATGACCGACCCGCGATGCTGTCGAGCCACGCGAGCACGAACGCGTTGAGCTCCTGCGACGCGTAGGTGCGATCTGCTTCGTCCGCGCGCGCGAAGTGCTGCGTCGGCAGGTAGCGCACGCGATTGATGAAGAGCCATCGTATCGATTCCGGGCGCAGAACGCGACCGTCGGCGAGGCGGATCTCCCCCGGTCGCCGCGATCGTCGAGCCTGTGCACGATGCTGCGGCTGTAGACGAGCTGCTCGACGCTGACGAGTTCGAGCGCACGCCAGCCCGTGCTCCGAACGCGCGGTGCAGCCACAGCGCGGCCGCGTCTTCTGATGGCAGAGCAGGATACGATCATCCGTTCAGCAGCGGCGCCGTGCGAGCGCGCGGCCGCCCGGCTCCGCGATGCGATCAGCGCGTCCGACGTCTTCTCGGCGTCCTTGAGGTCCTTCTCGTCCTTCGCCGCCTGTCCGCTTGTCCTGCAGCGCCGAGCGGCTGAGGTCCGGCCGCAGCTCCTGCCCGATGAAGTGGACGAGCTGCTGCACCGCCTGCTCCAGCGCCGCGAGACGCTGCTCGATCGGCGCCGCCGCCGCCTCGGTCGCGAACTGCCGCACCTCGCCGAGCTTGTCGGTCGGCTTGCCTTCGAAGTCCTTGTCCTTTTCCTTGATCTCCTTGCCTTCCTTGAACTCCTTGCCTTCCTTGAGGTCTTTCTCCTTGATGTCCTTCAGCCTGTCCTTGAGCTCCTTCTCCTTGATTTCCTTCACTGCTCCTTGATCTGTTCCTTGATGCTGCTCCTTTCTCCTGTTCCTTGGCGACCTCCTTGCGCTCCTTGCTGTCCTTGCTGTCCTTCGTGTCCTTGAAGATTTCCTTGCGTCTCCTTGATGAGTTCCTTGGCGAGCTCCTTGCCCTTGCCGAAGGCGCAGGTCGCAAAGGCACGAAGATCGGGGCGGTTGCCGATGCGCTGCGTGGCCGGACGGCCCGGCGCGTCCTGCTGCGGCGATCCGGTGGAACGCAGGAAGTTGCGCACCTGCGCCGGCGTCAGCACCGGGCGCCCGCGCGCCTTGGCCATGCCCTGGAGGCAGGCGATCGCGCCGGTGACGATCGGCGACGCGCTCGACGTGCCGCTGAAGGTGTCGGTGTACCAGAGGTCCTCGTTGGTGCCGCCCTGCAGATCGCCGTAGCCGCAGGTCGTGACTTCGCGGCCCCAGCCCTGCGCGTCGATGAGCGCGCCCCAGTTGGAGAAGTCGAGGCGCGAGCGATCGGGCCCGTGGTCGCGGCCGTGCGTTCCCGGCGGCGGCGCACCGGCGCCGACGACGATGGCACCCGAGTCGCGGTTGGAGCGGCGGAACGAATTGCGCCAGCCGGCGGGGAATCCGGGACCCGCCGTCTCGATAGAGCACGTCGTCGAGATTCTCGGCGCCGTTGCCCGCGGCTTCGACCACGATGATGCCGCGGCTGGTCGCATTGAGGATCGCCGCGAAATCGTCGGGCCACCATTCGACGGCGATGTAGCCGAGCTGGTCGTCGCGCGTCGCGAAGTTGAAGCGCGGCCCGGGACGGTGCATCTCGAGCAGCATGACGTCGCCCGCGCGCAGCCGGGTCGCCGCCTGGTTGATCGCCGCCGACGAGCCGATGCCGCCGTGCGCGACGGCGCTGACGATCGCGTCCGACGCGATGCCGACGATGCCGATCGCGTTGACGTCGCCGCTGAACTCGCCGAGCACCGCGGTGCCGTGGTTGCGCCAGTCGACGCCGGCGATCGGCGTGCCGCCGACGACGCCGCCCTGATTCTGGGTCAGATCTTCGTGCGTGAAGCGCCAGTTGCCTTCGACGTCGATGATGCGGATGTCGCTTGCCGCGGCCGCCGGACTGCGTCCACGCCCAGCGCGCGTCGATCGCCGCTCGGCGCCGCGTCGAGATAGATCTGGCGGGCGGTGAAATCCGGCGTCGCCGGCGGCGGCTCTTCGGGCGCCGCGGCCATCGTCGTTGATCTGCGGCAAGCGCGACCGGCGGCTTGACGATAGGCCGCTTCGACGAGCTCGTTGCGATGCGAGCTCGCCCCGCAGCTGCCTCGAGCCGCTCGGCAGGCGCCTCGACGCGATAGAAGACCGAGAGGTCCTCCATCGGCGCCTGCGCGCTTTCGCTCTGGCGCGGCAGCCGCGCCATGACGCGTTCTTCGGTCGGCCCGAAGATCGGAACCAGCGAGGCTCGATGACGCGAGAGCAGTCCGTTCGATGTCGCTGACGTTCTCGCCCGGCCGCCGACATGAAACGCCCCGCGGATGCGCGCAGCGCTGCATGTGCGCGTGTCATCACGATCAGCTCGGGTGCGGCCGCCGGGTCCGATGCAGGTGCCGGGCGTTTCGGCTGCGCGGGCGGCGTGGCTCTGCGCGTCCTTCTTTTTTGTGCCATGGAATGTCCCCTCTCCGTATGAACTGCGAACCTTCATCGTCGATGCGGGTAAAGGCGCGGTAATCCGAGCATCGAGCGCCGACACGCACTCATGAACCGCGTGCAAAGCGCTCCTACGGCAGCGCTTCGCCTGGTTTCGGATACGCTGCTTCGATACCGGGCATGGCGCGAAGCGTGGCCGCGAGCTCGCCTGCGCGATCGAAATCGCTGACTTCGATCGTGACGAATACGCTATCGGTGCTCTGACCCGTCGCCGGTGTGACAGACGGCAACACCGTTCCATGCTGCGCTCGGATCGCACGGTGAATCGGCTTGCCTTCCGCCGATGCCGCGCCGCTTCGCACGAGCTCATCGGCGAGATGCCGTTTGCATTGCACAATCACGTACGCCGTCAATGGGACACCCTTGATTCATGGAACGGCGCACGAACGATAGCACGCGTACAGAGACAACACCAATCCGCCAACCGACCGATTGTCGGAACCAGCGCTCCTTGAGCACCCCGTCACAATTTGATGTTTGTCAGGGATTGTTAGCCGTGAAGCCGCTTAGAGTGTGCCCTTCTTTCGGAGGAGGAATATGGCGTCGACACAAAAGGCCGCTCCACGCGTGCTCCTCACGTCGGTATTCCGCCCCTTCGCACGGGACGATGAGTTCGGGAGCCGCGCGATCAACCCGCTCGAGCTCTATCACAATCAGATTACGCGCGCGCAAGGCCCGTTCTCGTTGCGCATGCATCACCGCTCCTGGGGCATCATGCTGATCCAGGAAAACATCTCGGCCCCGTGCACGCTGCTCGATTTTCCGACGCGCGAGCGCTTCGTGCGCGAGCTCGAACGACATCAGTACGACATCGTCGGCATTTCCGGCATCGTCATGAACGTCGGCAAAGTGCGCGAGATGTGCCGCCTCGCCCGGCTGCATTCTCCTCACTCCACCGTCGTGGTCGGGGGACACGTGGCGGCGATTCCGGGCATAGAGGATATGATCGATGCGGATCACGTCGTCCAAGGCGAAGGCGTGCGCTGGTTCCGTGAGTTCCTCGGAGAGAACGTTGACGCTCCGGTCCGCCATCCGATCATCAGCTCGTCCTTCGGTTTCCGGTTGATGGGGCTCAAGGCGCCGGCGGGCGGCGGAAATCCGGCCGCGACGATCATTCCATCGGTCGGCTGTCCGATGGGCTGCAATTTCTGCACGACGTCCGCTTTTTTCGGCGGCAAAGGCCGCTTCGTCAACTTCTACGAGAGCGGCAAGCAACTGTTCGAAGTCATGTGCAAGGTAGAAGCGTGCACGAAAGTGAATACCTTTTTCATGATGGACGAGAACTTCCTGCTGTACAAGCGGCGGGCACTCGAGCTTCTCGAACAGATGAAGCGATATGGCAAAGCGTGGTCGATGTACGTTTTCTCCTCGGCCAACGTCCTTCGCAAGTACGACATGCGCCAGCTCGTGGAGCTGGGTGTCACGTGGGTGTGGATGGGCTTCGAATCGGCGCAGAGCGGTTACAGGAAGCTCCGCGACGCCGACACGATCGCACTTACGCACGAGCTTCAGTCGCACGGCATCCGCGTGCAGGGCTCGACCATCGTCGGCATGGAGCACCACACGACGGAGAACATCCGCAGCGAGATCGAGCACGCAGTTGCGCACGATGCCGATTGCCATCAGTTCATGCTCTACACACCGCTCCCGGGGACGCCTCTGCACGCGCAAATGGCACGCGAAGGGCGACTCCTGGAGGACGTCGACCTCGCCGACATACACGGCCAGCACAAGTTCAACTTCCGTCACCCGCACATCGGCCGGGACGAATCGAAGTCATGGCTGGATTTCGCGTTCCGCCACGATTACGAGGTGAACGGTCCGAGTCTGTACCGCATGATGCGCACGATGTACGGCGGGTGGAAGCGCTATGCGCAGGATGCCGACGAGCGCGTGCGCGCACGGGTGTCCATGGAGGCCCGAAGCTTGAAGCGCGGGCACGGCGCTGCGCTGTGGGCAATGGAGCAGTACCTCCGTGCATCAAACCAGGCCGTGAGCGGAAGAATCGCTTCTTTGCGCAAGCAGATCGAGAATGAATTCGGGCTGCTTTCCCGCGTCATCGACGCAACGGTGGGCCCGCTGCTGCTGTGGTCCGCTCGTCGCGAAGCCTCGATCTACCCGCACGGGCGTCCTCTCGAGCCACGCACATTCGTGGAACGACGCAACTGGAGGTAGGGCGGCGCTCGCCTTCGACTCGGGCCTCGCCGCCCACGAACAGAGGGACACCGATGGTTTCCCTCCGTAACCTGCTTTCCTTCGTCCCGTGTCGATTTCGGACGCCCTGAAGACATCACCGTCCGGGTCGAGCCGGCCTCGGCTCGGCTCGACTGCGCAACTGTCGCGCAAGCCACCAGACCGGCATCACGACGAACGATCCCGGCGCGAGCAGAACGAGTGCAAGCGCGCACCATCTTGCGACTTCCGGCGGCACTGCGGCGATCAGATTGCGGATCATCGGGCTTTCACCTTCGGCTATTGACACCCCTTAGTCGCTCGGGAACGCCGAAAATAGACAACCGATGCGCGTCGCGCACTACGTAGCGACAGCGAGCCGTCGATCGCCGTTCGTTGCACCTGCCACGGCCGGCTGGTACGCTCCCCCTACCATGCATCGCAGTGCGCAGTGTCAAAACGGATGATCGACGCGACTGCTCGGGTCGACCCGGCTGCACGGATTGCTGAAGGCGTGTCGATCGGGCCTTACTGCATCATCGGCCCGAACGTGGCGGTCGCCGAAAACTGCACGCTGGTCGCGCACGTGCACGTGACGGGTCACACCACGATCGGGGCGCGAACCGTCATCTACCCCTTCACCTCGCTCGGGACACCACCGCAGTCCGTGCACTATCACGGCGAGCCGACACGACTCGAGATCGGCGCCGATTGCGACATCCGCGAAGGCGTCACGATGAACATCGGCACCACCGCCCGCGGTGTAACGACGATCGGCGAACGATGCTTCCTGATGGCGAACAGCCACGTCGCGCACGACTGCATCGTCGGCAGCGACGTTACGTTTGCAAACAATGCGGTGCTCGGCGGCCATTGCGAAGTGGCGGACTTCGTGTTCTTCGGCGGCCAGTGCGCCGTCCATCAGTTCACGCGGATCGGTGAAAGCGCGATGATCGGCGGACTGAGTGGCGTCGTCGGCGACGTCCTCCCGTTCGCGCTGGTGAGGCACTGCCCCTCCCGCATCGGCGGCGTCAACGCAGTTGGCATGAAGAGGCGCGGCTACACGCGGGCGGACATGCACGCCGTTCGCACTGCGATGCACATGCTGTTCGATTCCGCGCAGCCGGATTTTGCGGCGCGCATTGCCACCATCGAGGCACGCTTCGCTGCGTCGGAACCCGTACGGAAGGTACTCGCGTTCGTGCGCGACGCGCAGCCGGATTCGCTTTGTCCGCTGCGGCGTCAGGGTTGAGAGTGGCGCCAGGCGCCCCGGACGCGCAACCACTGCACGTATTCCTCGTCGCCGCGGAGCCCTCCGGCGATCACCTCGGCGCAGCGTTGATGGCGGCGCTGCGTGGACGCGCCAACGTGCGCTTCTCCGGTGTAGGCGGGGCGCAGATGCGCGCAGCCGGCCTGGCAAGCCTGTTCGACACCGACGAGCTTCACATCATCGGCTTCGCGGATGTGCTGAGGCGGCTTCCATTCCTGTTCCGGCGCATTCGTCAAACCGTCGAGGCCGCGATCGCCGCGCGTCCCGACGTGCTGGTGATCATCGACAGCCCCGACTTCACGCATCGGGTGGCGCGGCGCGTCCGTGCAGCCGCTCCGCACATCCCGATCGTCGACTACGTGTGCCCGCAGGTGTGGGCGTGGCGATCGTGGCGAGCGCGCACGATGCGTGTCTACCTCGATCACGTGCTGGCGCTGCTCCCGTTCGAACCGGCGTTTCTCGCCCGCAATGGCGGACCGCCGTGCACGTTCGTCGGACATCCGCTCGCGCAGCAGATCGACGAGCTTCGCCCGAACGCGATCGAATCGGTGCGACGCTCCGCCCCGCCGCCGATCGTGCTCGCGCTGCCCGGGAGCCGCAGCGGCGAAATCGCACGCATGGCGGATGTCTTCGGCGCCGGGCTCGCGCTCGCATCGGAACACGCGGGGGCGCTGGAGCTCATCGTACCGACACTGCCGCGGCTTGCCGGGCTGGTGGAGAACGCAACCGCACGCTGGCCGGTCAGACCACGCATCGTGACTGATCCGCGCGAGAAGCGCGCGCTCTTCCGCACCGCGCGGGCGGCAGTGTCGAAATCCGGCACCGTCACGCTCGAGCTTGCGCTTGCCGCTGTTCCGACCGTCGCGGCCTATCGGGTGTCCGCGTTCGAGGCGATGATCGCGCGCTCGATGATCAGCGTCGATTCCGTCATTCTCGCCAACCTCGTGCTCGGTGAGCGCGTCATTTCGGAGCTCCTGCAGGAATCCTGCACGCCCGAGAACATCGCACGCGAGCTGGTCTCCTTGCTGGAGGACACGCCGGCGCGGCAAGCGCAGCTGCGCGCGTTCGCCCGTCTCGACGACATCATGGAAATCGGCTGTGCGGATCCGAGCGCGCGCGCCGCGGAGATCGTGCTGCAGTACGCGTCGCGTGCGCTTAGTGGCGCGCGATAAGGAAAAGGAGGTTACGGAGGGAAACCATCGGTGTCCCTCTGTTCTGTAGGGCAGCGAAGCCCGAGCCTTCAGGCGAGCGCTGCCCAGGAAGGGAGGTTACGGAGGGAAACCATCGGTGTCCCTCTGTTCCGAAGGGCAGCGAAGCCCGAGCCTTCAGGCGAGCGCTGCCCCCCTTCGAGCGCTGCCTCCCTTATACCCCCAGCTGCGTTCTCAGCTCCACGACTCGATGCGGGGGAAGGCCAAGGTAATCCGCGACGTTCGGCGAGTTCTGCAACATCCACACGAAAAGCTTCCGGCGCAGCCCGAGTCCGCGCGGCTTCGTAACCGAAACGACGTCCGCCTTGCTCGTGAAGAACGACGTGGTCTCGACATCGAGCTTGAGGCCGCGCGTACTTGCGAGCTCGAGGATCTTGTCGATATTGGGCTCTTCGCGGAAGCCGAAGCGGGCGGTGAGCCGCCATGTTCCGGCATCCACGCGCTCGATATCCAGCCGCTCGGAATCGTCGACGTAGGGCGCGTCCACGAAATCGATGCAAACGAAGAACAGGCGCTCGTGGACCACCATGTTGTGCTTGAGATTGTGAAGGAACGCACTCGGGTAGCCGGCATGACGCGAGCTGAAGAACACACCGGTACGCGGCACGCGCAACGCCGTCGCCAAACTCGCGCGCACATTGCTGGGCCGCGCCTCGGGCTGCGCTTCCTTCCTCGCCTGCAGCAGTTCGACGCCGCGCCGCCAGGTGCTGAGCACCCCAAAAAGCACGCTCGCCAGCACGAGCGGGAACCAGCCGCCAGCCGCGATCTTGGTGAGATTCGAGCTCAGGAAGATGGACTCGACAGCCAGGAATACGGCGAGCGCCGCGAGCATCGGAACGCGCGTCGGCCCCGGTCGGCTGAGGACGACGACGATGAGCAGGAACGTGCTGATGATCATGTCGCCGTTTACGGCGATGCCATACGCGCCGGCGAGGGCATCCGAGGAACCGAAGCCCACCACGAGCGAGAGCACCCCCGCCAGCATCAGCCAGTTGACCAGGGGCACATAGATCTGGCCCTGGGCCGTGTCGGATGTATGGAGCACGCGCAGCCGCGGCAGAAAGTTGAGGCGCGATGCCTGCTGCGTGACCGAGTATGCGGCCGAGATCGTCGCCTGCGACGCGATGATCGTCGCGCACGTGGCGAGCACCACCATCGGGAACAGCAGCGGCTCGGGCGCGAGGAGGTAAAAAGGATTGCGGGCGGCGGCCGGATCGCGCAGCACGAGCGCACCCTGCCCGAGGTAGTTCAGCGTAAGCGAGGGGAACACCAGGCCGTACCAGGCGAGCCGGATCGGCACTTTCCCGAAATGGCCCATGTCGGCATAAAGCGCCTCCGCGCCGGTCACGCACAGGAACACGGCGCCGAGCGCGAGCAGCGAGAGCGCCGGCTTCTCGGAGATGAAGCGCAGCGCGTGCAGCGGGTTCAACGCGGCGAGCACGGCCGGCGTCTCTAAAATGCTGATCCCACCGAGCGCGGCCATGACGAGGAACCACAACACCATGACCGGACCGAACACACGCCCGACGCGCGCCGTGCCCCTGCGCTGCACCACGAAGAGCGCAGTGAGCAGAACGATCGCGATCGGAACCGCCCAATGCTCGAAACGCGGCGTCGCGACCGAAAGACCTTCGACGGCCGACAGCACCGATATAGCCGGCGTGATCAGCGCATCGCCGTAGAACAGCGAAGCGGCGAACGCACCCACCAGCGTGATGGCGGCCGTCAGGCGCCGCCCCTTGGCCGCGCGCAACGCGAATGTCAGCAGGACGAGCGCACCGCCTTCGCCGCGATGATCGAAACGCAGCATGAACGTGACGTACTTGACCGAGACGACGAGCGTCACGGCCCAGAACATCATCGACAGCACCGCAAGCACGTTCTCCGTGGTGAGGGGCAGCGCGTGCGTGCCGCCGAATGCCTCCTTGAATGCATACAGCGGGCTCGTGCCGATGTCGCCGTACACGACCCCGAGCGCGGCGAGCGTGAGCGTCGTGATCGTCTGCGCTTCGGAGCGCTGCGAACCTGCCTGATGGGGAACGTACAAGTGACCGCCCGATTCGAAACGGCGAATGATAGCCAGTACGGTACTTCAGGACCACCGATTCCGGTCATCGCCGCGCCTGGGACAGGCTGCACGCTGAAGCGTGGAGGAGGGCAGGCACTGCTCCACCGTCCGCGGTCTGGCGCGAACGTCGCCTTCGAACGCCAATTGGCACTCTCGTCCAATCGTGCGAGGGCTTGGGCGGTGAGCGGCGGCCGGCGAATGCCGGCGCGCTCACGCGAGTCTTACGACCTCATCGCGGTGCCCAACCCGGAAGCGCTTTGCAGCGTCCGAGCCACTTCACGACGTGCGGCCACGAATCGAGCGGCAGCTTTGCTTCCGGCGCGGTTTCGACGTACGGAAAACAGGCGATGTCGGCGATGGTCGGACGACCGAGCGCAAGCCAGTCGTTGTCCTTCAATCGCCCTTCGAGCGCGTCGAGTGCAATGCGTCCGAGCGCATGGCCCTGCTCGAGCGTTCCCGCGGTCCATCGATCCTGCAGCACACCGCGGCGCCCGTACTGAAGTCCGAACTGGATTTCGTTGCCGGCGAGCGCGACCCATTGCATCACCTGCGCCATCTGCCCCGGATCGCCGGGCAGCCACTGCTCGCCGCCATACTTGCGTGCGAGATAGACGAGGCACGCTGAAGAGTCCCACAGCACGAGCCCGTCATCTTCCAGCACCGGAACCTCGCCGCGCGGATTGAGCTTGCGGAACTCGGGGCTCTTGTGTTCCTGCTTCTTGCCGTCCACGACGACTTTGTCGTACGACAGATTCAGTAGCGAGAGAAGGATGCGGACCTTGTAGGCGTTGCCCGAATTGAGCAGGTAGTAGAGCTTCATTAGATCTCCTTTTTCATCGTGATTCGCGGCACGTAACTCATCGCTCGCGGCCGAAAAGCCGGACCCGGCGCGTGCCGCGCGACAGGTTGGGTGAACGGACAAGCGCCCGATCACGAACGACCAAATCGTTCACTCCGGCATCACGTTCGCCATACGCATCTGCTCCGCGGTATCCCTGAAATACTGTCGAAGATAGCTGCGGAACTCGTCTGGCGTGCTTGCGATCGGAACGTGCCCGCCCGTGGCGAGACTCTCGCGTGTTTTCGGCGCCAGCACCACATCTGCAAAAGCTTTCCGGACGCGCGTGAGAATCGCCGGCGCTGTGCCCGCGGGCGCGAAGATTCCGTGCCACGATGCCTCGTACACGAGACCGGGTATCGCCGATTCCGCAAGCGTCGGCACGTCCGGCGCGCCTGACCAGCGCTGCGTGCCCGTGTAACCGATCGCGCGCAGTCGCCCCGCCTTGATCTGCGGCACTACGGTCAGCGGCGCGCCGAATGCGACCTGGATCTCGTTTCCGATCACGGCCGTGATGATCAATGCGAAACCCTTGTAAGGCACGTGAACCAGTCTCGCGCCCGACCTCGCGTTGATCAGCTCGCCCAGCAGGTGCTGACTGTTGCCGTGCCCGCTCGATCCGAAATGCACGCGCGTTCTCTTCGAAAGCTCGATCAGCTCCGTCACGTTGCGTGCCGGCAGTTCCGGATTCACGAGCACGAGATAGCCGGGGAGGCTCGTCACCTGCGTCACCGGCGCGAGGTCCCTCAACGCATCGAACGGCGGCTTGCGCAGAACGAGCTGATTGTTGGCGAGCGAAGCCGACGTGTAGAGCAGCGTATAGCCGTCGGGCACGGCGCGCGCCGTCAGCTCGCCTGCGATGATTCCGTTCGCGCCGCTGCGATTGTCGATCACGATCGGCTGGCCCCAGTCCTTCGAGACCTGCTGCGCGAGACCGCGTGCGACCGTTTCCATCGTGCCGCCCGGCGGCTGCGGCAGCAGCATGCGCACCGGCTTCGCGGGATAGGATTGCGCAGCTGCTCCAAAGGCGAGCCCGATAAGCAGCAGGGTGGCGCTGATGTGCCGCACGGTTCATCACCCCTGGCTGGAAAGCGCCGCCGGGTTCACCACGCCATACGGCTTGCCGGCGGCGAACGCGAGCACACGCTCGAACTGGTCGGAGAAGTAGTTTTCGAGCTGGTCGCGCTCGACGTAGCCGAGATGAGGCGTGCAGATCACGTTCTCGAGCGCGAGCAACGGGTCGCGCGCGTCGAATACCGGCTCGTCCTGATAGACGTCGACGGCAGCGAAACCCGGCGGGCCTGCGCGCAAGGCCGCGACCAGTGCGCCGTCTTCGACCAACCCGGCGCGACTGGTGTTGACGAAGACCGCCGTTGGCTTCATCCGTGCAAAATCCGCCGCCTTCACCAGGCCACGCGTTTCGGGCACGAGGCGCACGTGCATCGACAGCACGTCGGCCTCCTCGAACATCGCTTCTCGGTTCGTGGCGACGTCGTAGCCGTCGTTACGCGCTGCCTCACGCGCTTTTTCGCGCGACCAGATCACTACGCGCATGCCGAACGCCTTCCCGTAGCCCGCGACCTGCTTGCCGATCCGGCCGTAGCCGTATATGCCGAGGGTTCTGCCGCGCAATCCCGTTCCGACGCGCGACTGCCACTGCCCGCCTTTCAAACGCGCCATCTCGGAGGGAATGGCGCGCATGGCGCAGATGACGAGACCCCACGTGAGCTCCGCCGTGGCGAAGGACGTGCGCGCGTGTTCGGAGCAGAGAAGGATGCCGCGTTCGGTGCACGCATCGACGTCGACGTGCGGATACGGACCGTTCAACGTGATCATCTTCAATCGCGGCAGACGCTCGATGAGCGGTCTGCGAATCGGGCTGCGTTCGCGCAGAAGAACCAGCGCTTCCGTTTCGCGCAGGCGTTCCGCGAGCCTATCGGCATCGCGTACGCAGTCGTGCCAGACCTTGACGTTATGACCGGCGAGTTTCGAGTAGGCGTTCAATGTCGGCACGACGCCGACGTAATCATCGAGAATCGTGACGTTCATGCGCGTTGGAAGCGAAAGGGTGGGAGGCGAGACGCGATAGACGCCGATGTCACGAGATTCTGAGCGATCATTCTGATCAATTCTTTGCGAGGCCCAGTTCCTGCAGGCCTCTGCGCATCTGATCGGTACTGGCGCTTGAGGCCGGCGCGGCATCCGTCCGGTCCTGCGAAACGATTCACCCACGCACGTTTCGCGAGCATGTCCTTCCATTCGCCGGTTTCGGAAAGGGCGCGGAACTTCGCTTCCCAATAGGCGAGTTGCGGTGCGCCCAGCGCCTTCGGCCCGGCCATCGCGCGGAACGCTTCGATTTCCGCATCGACGCCCAACTCTTTCCACGTCGGCACGTTGGCGAACTCGCCGGGCAAGCGTTGCGGCGCCGCGATTGCCAGCACGCGAAGCTTCCCTTCCTGCATCGGTCCGAGAAAGCTGGAATGCGGATTGGCGACCAGGTCGACGTGGCCGCCGTAGACGGCCGTGACACCCTGTGAAAACCCGGGAAACACGACGGCCTTCAGCTTCTTCGGTTCACCGCCGGCGTCCTTCGCCGCGAGTGCAAGCGCGATGTGGCCGGAGCCGCCGAATGCGGTGCCGATAGCGGCGCTCAACGCGCCCGAGTCAGCCTTGAGCCGCGCCATGAGATCGCGAGCGTCCTTCACAGGCGAGTCGGTGCGCACGCCGACCGCGGTGTATTCGCTGAAGAGCTGCGCGACGCACGCGAGATCGTCGTAAGCGAGACTGCTGCGTCCGATGATCTGATTGCTGATCAGATTGCCGATGATCAGTGTCAGCGTATGGCCGTCCGGTGACTGCTGGTTGACGTAAGTCCAGCCGATGTTGCCGCCACCGCCCGGCTTGTTGAGCACGGTGGAGGACACCTCGAGGAGCTTGCGCTCGTGCAGCATGCGTTCGACGAGACGCAGTCCGGTGTCGGACGCCGAGCCCGCCGCCGACGCGGATACGAACTCGACGTTGTGAGCCGGCTTCCAGGACTGCGCGAACGTCGGGGTCACGCTGAAGGCAAACGTCGTAGCAACCCCGACGGTGCGCCACCAACTCATCGGGGCTTCGCGAGCGCCGGATAGAACGACAGCGCCGTCTTGCCGAGTATCCAGGCCTGATCGTCCGCACCGAGATGCGCGAGCGCTTTCTTCGATTCGTCGAGGCGATACTTCACCCCGCCGAACTTCGGATGCGCCGGATAGTTGGAGCTCCACATGATGCGCTTCGCACCGAATACCGCGAGCAGCTTGTCGTAAAGCTGCTGGGGCGTCCCGCCCCCGTCTCTCGCGGCCGCGATATTGTTGATCGCCGTCTTGATGTAGACGTTCGGGTTGTTCGCAAGGTCGAAGAGCGGCTTCAGGACCGCGTAGTCAGGCGGCGCGCCGACCTCGTGGCCCCATGAATGCTCGAACGCGACCTTGACGTCCGGGTAGCGTTCCATGGCGCGTGCGATCGGCGCGATGGAGTGCACCCGATCGCCCACGGCTACCGGGATCTTCAGCGACTGGATACGCGCCCAGAGCGGAAACGTCTCCGGCTTACCCAATGAACTTTCGGGTAACCGCCCGCGCATGAAGCGGATGCCCGTGACGCCGTCCGTTTCGACCATGCGGCTCAATTCGTCAGGGGATGCCGGATCCAGCGGGTCGAGCACGACCACTGGCGTAAAGCGATCCGCATGCGCGCGTGCTGCATCGATCGTGTAGCGATTGTCGTACTCATAGACGAAGTACGCCTGCACCAGCGTCGCCTTGTCGACACCGGCTTCGTCGAACTGCGCAATCAGATCCTCGATGCGCGTGAGCGGCCATTCGGTCTGCCCGATCTGCGTGATGCTGGGGATCGAACCGGCACGAGCGGTGTCGCGGATCTGCGGGTACTTGACGCGGTCGTCTGTGAATACGTGAACGTGCGTGTCTACGATCATGTTGCTTCCTTCGAGTGGGGCTTGGTGAGCGTTTCCTTATGGCCCGTTTCGTCGGCCGGCATCGCGATGACGCCGGCAGCAGCGAGCGCCGTAACGGATGTGGGGTCGTACCCGATCTCGCGCAGAATCTCCGACGTATGCTCGCCGAGAAGGGGCGCCGGACGGGTGATGCCGGGTCCGTCTTGCTGCAGCCGCACCGGATTGCGCACGGCTTTCTGACGGCCCATTCGCGGGTGATCGATCTCCGCCAGAACGGCCCTCTCGCGCATGTGAGGATCATCGAACACCTGCTGATAATCGTTCACGAGCGAGCACGGCACGCCGACCTCCATCAGCGCGGACTCGAGCTTTTCTCCCTCCCACTGGCGGATGACCGGCGACATGATGTCGAGCAGCGCGGTCTCGTTCTTCTTGCGCAGGTACGACTTCGCGAAGCGCGGGTCTGCGGCTTCCTTCGAGAGGCCGAGCACTTTCATCACACGCTGGAAGAAATGCTCGCGTGCGCCGCTGAACGAGATCCAGCGTCCGTCGCGCGTTTCGAACAGCGAATAGGGCGCGTTCAGGCGATGATGATCGCCGAGCCGCTGCGGGACTTCTCCGGTCGCGAGATAGCCTGCCGTTTCCCACGCAGCGACGCTGAGCGAGGCTTCGACCATCGATACGTCCGCAACGCTGCCGTTTTTGTGCCGCAATACGTTCACCAGTCCCGACAGAACCGCATACGTGCCGAACAGGGCGCCGAACATATCGGCGGTCTGGACACCGGGCCGCATCGGTTTCTGATCGGGCTCACCGGTGATCGAAAGCACGCCGGAAAACGCTTCCACCGTGAGATTCACACCCGCCCGCGTGCGATACGGCCCGGTCTGACCGAAGCCGGAGACCGAGACATACACGATATCCGGTTTGACGGCACGCAGATGCTCGGCGCCGAGTCCCATCGCATCGAGCGCGCCCGGCCGGTTGTTCTCGAGCAGCACGTCGGAAGTCGCCGCGAGCTTCAGCACGATCTCACGCGCGTGCGGCCGCTTCAGGTCGAGCGCGAGGCTGCGCTTGTTACGATTGAGCACCGCGAAGCTCGTGCTCTCGCCGTTCACCATCGGCGGCATTGCGCGTGAATAGTCGCCACCGTTCGGTTTCTCGATCTTGATCACGTCGGCGCCCATATCGCCCAGCAGAAGACCTGCGAACGGTCCGGCGATCAGGTTGCCGATTTCGATGACGCGTATGCCTTCGAGCGGTTTTGCCATGAGTGTCCAACGCCGTCCCGCGTCACTGCGGCTGTAAGCCGATGCGCGCGACGAGCTTGCGATTCATCTCGATTTCTTCCGCGATCGCGCTCGCGAACGCTTGCGGCGAAGAGGCGACCGGCACCAGCCCTTCATCCGTCAGCTTGCGGCGCGTAGCGGGATCCTCCATCGCCTTCGCTGCCTCGGTGTTGATGCGCAGCACGTATTCGTTCGGCGTGGCGGCCGGAAACCAGAAGCCGTACCACGCCGCGCTGACGAAGCCCTTGACGCCGGCTTCGTCGATCGTCGGCACATCCGGCAGCTCGCTCCAGCGTTCTCGCGCGCTGATCCCGAGCGCTCGCAGTTTACCGGCTCTCACGAGCGCGAGCGCGGACCGCGCGGAGAGAAAACACAGCTCGATACGACCGCCAACGAGATCGATGATGGCCTGCCCTACACCTTTGTACGGCACGTGCGCGAGCTTCGTGCCTGCCGCCATACTGAACTGCTCCGCGGCGAAATGCATGGTGTTGCCGATGCCGCCCGAGCCGTAGTTGAGCTCACCGGGATGCGCCTTCGCGAGCGCGACGAGCTCCTTCACCGATCGCGCGGGCACGCTCGGATGCACGGCGAGCACATAGCCCACACTGCGCATGAGCAGGGAAACCGGCACGAAATCTTTGACGGGATCGTAAGGCAGATTCCTGATGAGACTGGCGAGCGTCGTATGGCTGTTCGAGGAGTGGAGAAGCGTGTAGCCATCGGGCGCCGCCTTCGCTACCGCGTCCGTACCGATGGCGCCGCCCGCGCCCGTGCGATTGTCGATAAACATGTTCTGGCCGAGCGCAGGCCCCATACGTGCAGCGAGCGTCTGCCCGATGAAGTCCATGGGACCGCCCGGCGCATACGGGACGACGATGCGGATCGGTTTGACGGGGTACGTCCTGGCGGGCTGCGCCATCGCCGTTGCGCTGGCGAGCGCAATCACGACGAAACGAACGGCGTTGCGTACGGTCATCTTGATCACGTCGGCGCCCCTGTCGGCGAGCAGCATCGCGCAGAACCGACCGGCGATCATCTGCCCGCTCTCGAGAACGCGGAATCCTTCAACCGGTCTGGCCATCTTGTTCGCTTTTCACGGCAGGGGTCCTCACTCCGGCACGAGGCCGGGCGCGCTGGAGCGTCGGCCGCAACCGCCCGCCTCGCCACCGACTTTACAGAGTCTGTAGCGCGCGCGGTCAGCACGCTTCAAAATGTGTGTTAACGCCGCAGTTGAAAGTTGCCCGCGGCGCCGCTACTGCCGGGGGAATCACGCTGCCCGCGCAGTTCGCATTGCCGCCAGGCGGCCGAAATCGCGGACTAAGCGGGTTTCCAGCCCTGCTGCTTCGGATAGTCGTCGATGACCTTCTGCGCCGTGCGCAGCGATGCATTGGTGCGCGGGTAGCCGATATAAGGGCCACACATCGTCAGCACTTCGATGATCTCCTCCCGGGTGGCGCCGTAGTTGAGCGCGCCCCGCACCTGCCGCTCGACAGCCTCGTATTCGCCCTGCGCTGCGCAGACGGCGATCAGAATGAGCTCCTTGATCTTGATGTCGACGAGCGGCTGAGCCCATAAAGTGCCGTAGCAATATTCGAAAATCGCGCGGCCCTGCACGGGCGATATCTCTCCCAGCCCATCGATGCGTTTCAGCCCTTCGCTGCCCAGCGCCTTGCCTGCGATCTTTCGGCCCTGCTCGTAACGTTCGTCACTCACGTCGTTCTCCTCTTCGGGTGGATCGGCAATGCATGCGATCGATGCCTACGTTACCGACGTTCGGCGAAGCAAACGCGCGGTCGTTGACACTCGGAAGCGCGTAATCCTACGATGACTCGCCCGGTGCCGCGAGCGCGGCGCATATCATCGCTACGAAAACAAGCGCGACAACCTACAGGATCGGATGATGCAGGATTCGTCAGTAGCACCGCGGCGCCGACGGCTGCTCAAGTCGGGCGCACTGTCCGTAGCGCTCGCAGCTGCGGGATCGCCTCGCGCCGAAGCGGCGGCTGCGGCGCGACCCGACCGCGCGCTTTGGATCAGCTGGTACGATCTACCCGAAGACGGCCGGGAGCGTTACCTTGCCTGGCTGCACGGGCGCTTCATCCCGATGATCACGAAACAGGCGGGTGTCATCACGGCTGCGCACTACGCCACCGTGGAAAGATCGAACGTGCGCACGATCCGCCGCGACGATGCCAAAGACGCGCGTCTGGATCCGAGCGTTCCAGGGGGCAATCGTTACATCCTGATCGTGGCCGCGGAGCACGCCAATATTTTCGGGAACGCGCTGCCGCTCGTGCAGCGGCTGGGCTTGTCGCAGGACGACGCGAAGATGCTCGCGCTGAAGGCGGGCGAACGCGTCAACATCATGGTCGAGGCCGCGCGCGTGGACGGGCCCGAAACGCCCGCCGGCACGGACGCTGTCTCGTTCTCGCCGTGTATTCAGCTCGGCAGCTTCAATTGTGCATACGAGGACCAGGACGAGGTCCTCGCGTGGTACGCGCAATCACGCATGCCGGCGATGGCGACGCTCCCCGGCAGCGTCAGGACCCGCCTCCTGGCATCGGTGTCAGGCTGGGCCAAGCAGGCGATCCTTTATGAGTTCACCTCGTTGCAGGCACGCAATACGCATTACCTCCGGCTCGAAGACGGCAAGCCGGACATGAAGGCATGGTCCGATCGAATCGTGCCCAAGCTCATCCATGCGCCCGGTTCGTCCAATCTGGCGCAGAGGATCTGGCCGGCCGTCTGAAGCCGGTAGCCGGCGGCGGCTTCGACCGACGCGATGCCGCATTCGAGGCGCGCGATGCCGTATTCGACTAACCTGCCCCTTACGTGAACGACGAAGCCAAGCCAGCCGCCGCCCCAGCGCATACGAGAAAAGTAACGCGCGAAGAGTTCCTGAACCTCTTCGTCGCGGTCATGATGCCGATGTTCCTGGCAGCCATCGACCAGACGCTGCTTGCGACGGCGACCCCGGTTATCGCCGCAAATTTCGGCGGCCTTCGCGACAGCTCGTGGATCGTGGTGGCGTACTTGCTCGCAGCGGCGGTGATCGTGCCGCTGTACGGCCGCCTCGGCGATCGTCGCGGCAAGCGCGGGATGCTGCTCGTCGCACTCGCGGTGTTCGCGCTCGGCTCGGTGATCTCCGGCTCCGCGCAGACGATGACGCAGCTGATCCTCGGCCGCGTCGTGCAGGGGCTTGGCGGCGGCGGGCTGATGATGCTGTCCCATGCGCTCATCGGCGAGCTCGTCCCGCCGGTCGAGCGCATCCGGTTTCAGGGCTATTTCGCGCTCATGTTCTCGACGGCGAGTATCAGCGGTCCGGTGGTCGGCGGCGTCGTCGTTCAGCACATCAGCTGGCGGTGGCTCTTCCTCGTGAACCTGCCGCTCATCGCGTTTGCGGCGTGGCGTCTGATGAAACTGCCGCCCGGCGAGAAACATCCGCAGCGCGGCGCCACCGCCGACATCGCCGGGCACCTGCTGTTTGCAATCGGAGCACTGAGCCTGCTCTTCTGGCTGACCTCGGCCGGTCACCGGTTCCCGTGGTTTTCAACGATCAGCATGGCGCTTGCGGTAACCGCAATCTCTTCGATCGCGATCCTCTGGTGGCACGAGAACCGGCACGCCTCACCGTTTCTTCCGGTGGAGCTTCTTCACGACAAGACGTTGCGGCTTTCCTCGGTGCTGGTCGTCCTCTTCGCCGCTTCGATGTTCGCACTCATTTTCTTTCTGCCGATCTACCTGCAGCTCGGCCATCGAGTGGATCCCCAGACCTCGGGCCTTCTGCTCCTGCCCGTCACGGCCGGTCAGGTGATCTCGGCAGTGCTCGTTTCGCGCATCCTGAGGCGCACCGGAGATCCGTATCCGCTGCCGCTCGCCGGAATGGCGCTCACATGCGCGGGTTTCGTGTTGCTCGCGGTGCTGCCGCCGAGTCTCTGGGTCGTGATCGTCCTCGGGTTCCTGTCGGGAATGGGACTCGGCAGCGTGATGCCCGTTACGCAGATGGTGGTGCAGACCGTCGCCGGGCGCTCGAGACTCGGCGCGGCGATGGCGAACCTCTCGCTCGCCCGGTCGACCGGTGGCGCCGCGGGAACGGCCTTGATGGGCGCGGTCGTGTTCGGACTGATTCCCGATGTCGATCGCCAATCGCTGATCCAGCAGGCACAGAGCGGCGGCGCGGCACGCATCATCGCGGCATTCCATCATGCGTTCCTGGCCGCGGCCGGGGTCGCGGCGCTCGGCGCCTTCACTGCGAGCCGCATGCCGCGCAGAAAGCTGTGGGGGCCATCCGCCAGCATGGAGAAGGAGTGATCGGGCTGAATAGCCTTCAGAGTAGATCAGCGACGCTCGCGCTGGCGTGTCCCAGTCGTCACCCCGTCACCTTCACGCGTTCACGCCTTCACCGCTTCACGAGCACGTTCTCTTCGCTTTCCAGAATCTTCCTGACCTTCGGGCGCGCAAGCATGCGATCTTTCCACTGCGTGTAGGCCGAGAGTTGCGTCATCTGCAAGCCCGCACGCACGCCCCAGCCGTAGAACACGAGCGCATAGCCATCGACGTAACTGAACTCGCTTCCCATGATCCACTGCTTACCCTGCAGCAACGAGTCGATTTCGCAGAGCCCGTCCCAGAAGGTCTTCGTCCCCTTCTCCTTGACGCTCGCCTTGCACTCGTCGCCGTCGACCCAGCGCTCGGGCCTGATCGTGTGCGTGTAGGCCGGATGCACCGTGTTCGAGAACCATGCCATCAGGGAAATCGCGCGCGCTTCTTCGAGCGGAGCGGAAGGCATCAGCTTCTTCGCGGGATACCGCCGGTTGAGGTACGTCAGGATCGCCGTGTTCTCGACCAGGATCTGGCCGTCGTCGACCTGCAGCGCCGGCACCTTGCCGCGCGGGTTGATCTTGAGGTACGCCTCGGTCCTGTGCTCACCCTTCCCGAGCAGCGTCGGCTGCTCCTCGTAAGGCTCGCCGCATTCCTCGAGTCCGATGTGCGAGGCCATCGAACACGCACCGGGACTGAAAAAGAGCTTCATCATGATCTGTCTCCTTTAAAACTCACCGCGTGACGGCACCAGAAAATCCCGCTTCATTTCGGACGGGCTGTTGATGCCGAGCATCGCCATGTTGCGGGAGATCTCTTCGCGCAGCAGCGCCACCGCGTGCCGCACGCCGTCCTCGCCGCCGATCGAAGCTGCGTAGAGAAACGGCCTGCCGATGAAAACGAAGTGCGCGCCCAGTGCGAGCGCCTTGAGCACGTCGGTCCCGCGCCGCACGCCACTGTCCATCAACACCGCCATGTTGCCCGCTTCGCTGACAACGCCCGGCAATGCGCGCAGCGGCGCGATGGTGCCGTCGAGCTGGCGTCCGCCGTGATTGGAAACGAGCACGCCGTCAACGCCGCTTTCACGCGCGATGCGCACGTCCGCCGGGGCGAGTATCCCCTTGATGACGAGCTTGCCCTTCCAGATCCGCCGCATGAGCTCGAGATGCTCCCAGGAGAGACCATCGCGCGGGTGCCGCGGGCGCTCCAGGTTGCTCGACAGGACCGGAATGCGCTCGAACCCCATGTTCTCGAGATGCGGCATGCCGTGCTTCGCCACCGTCCGCAGGAAGTTGCCGAACAGCCATGCCGGGCGGGTAATGCAGTCCCATGCCAGGCGCGGCGTCGGTTTGAGCGGCGAGCTGTAGCCGTTACGCACATTGTTCTCGCGATTGGACGCCACCTGCACGTCGACCGTCAGCGCGAGCGTGTCGAAACCCGCGTCCTGCGCGCGATGCACGAGCGGTGTGATGACGCTCGGATCGCCGGGCAGGTACGCCTGGAACCACGCGGTGCGGCCCACTTCCTTCACGCGCTCGAGCTTCGTCAGCGACGCGCCGCTCTGGATCATCGGCATGTTGAGATCCGCGGCGACCTTCGCCAGCACCAGGTCGCCTTCGTAGGCCGCGAGCGAAGTCCCACCCATCGGCGGAAAGCCGAACGGCAGATCATAGGTGCGGCCGAAGAGGGTCGTCTTCTGCGAGCGGCCACGCGTGTTCACGAGGACGCGCGGCATGAAGTGATATTCGTCGAACGCGGTGCGGTTGCCGCGCAGCGAAGCGTTCGTCTCCACTGCGCCCGAGATGTAGCCGAAGATCGGCCGCGGCAGGTAGCGCCGCGCCGGTTCTTCGAAATCCTCGAGCGAGAGCAGATGCTGCCAGGCGCCCGGCGCGTTTCTGCCAAAACGTTCGCGCGCGGCGGCGGGCCGTGTCGTAATCTGGTCTCCCTGGGCGACGGTGCTGAGATCCTGTTGAGTAGTAGACATGTCCTTTGGCGGAATAGGCTCGATGAAGCGCGACGTGCGCATTTTCGCGGAGAATAACAGGCTTTGTATACTTGCCCTGCTTCACGAGGAGGAGGACTGATGGGGTCGGAGCGCGCCCGTTACGCATTCTGGACGCTTGCTTGCATGCTGGCGGTCCCGCCGCACGCCACTGCACAGCAAAACTACCCCGTCAAGCCGATACGGCTCGTCGTCCCGCTCGCGCCGGGCGGACCGAGTGACATTCTCGCGCGCTCGATGTCGCAGGCGATTTCGCCGAGCCTGGGACAGTCGGTGGTCGTGGACAACCGCACCGGTGCAGGCGGCACCATCGGCACCGATATCGCCGCCAAGTCGCCGCCGGACGGCTACACGATGCTCCTGATCGCGCTCGCGACGTATACGATCAACGCCAACCTCTACCCCAGGCTGCCGTACGACTCGCGCAAAGACCTCGCGCCGGTGATCATCCTCGCCGGTGCGCCGTACGTGTTCACGACGCATCCGTCTCTTCCGATCAAGACATTGAAGGATCTCGTCGCGCTTGCGAAGGCGCGGCCGAACGAGCTCAACTACGGCTCCGGCGGCACCGGCACCGGGCCGCAGATGGCGTTCGAGCTGTTCAAGCTGAAGACCGGCATCCAGATCGTGCACATACCGTATAAAGGCACCGGGCCCGCGCTGACCGAGCACATGGCGGGACAGACGCAGGTCGGTCTCTACAACATGATCGCCGCATTGCCGGTCGTGCAGTCGGGACGTCTGCGCGCGCTCGCCGTGAGCGGCGCGAAGCGCCAGCCGACGCTGCCGCAGATGCCCACGCTGACGGAACTGGGCATCGAAGGCTTCGACGAAGTCGGCGGACACATGATTCTCGTGCCAGCGGCCACGCCCAAAGCGATCGTGGACCGCCTCTATCGCGAGTTTGCGAAAGCGTTGCAATCCCCGGACGTGCTCGCGAAATTGAAGAGCGAGGGAGCGGAGGTCTTCGCCACACCGCCTGACGAGGCCGCCGCGACGATCCACAAAGAGCTCGACAAATGGGGCGAGGTCATCAGAAAAACAGGCATCAAGGCGGAATGATCGGAGGTCACAGCATGTAATCGTCGTAAGCAGGTCGCCAGATCGCGAGCTGCCAGTCACTCACACGGAGGCGAACCCATGAAGAAAATAACGGCCGCGCTGTTTGCACTCGTACTCACCGCCTGCGCGAGTTCCGTGCACGCGCAGACGCAGAAACCCGCACCGTTCGAGACGAAGAAGGTGGATGGCACGGACAACGTTTACATCTTCCGCTTCGGCGGCGCCCAGTCGATGTTCATCGTGACCTCGGCAGGCGTCATCGCGACAGACCCGATCTCCTACGCGAACCGGAAAGCCTCGCAGGTTTATCTCGACGAGATCAGGAAGGTCACCGATCAGCCGGTCAAGTACGTGATCTACAGCCATCACCACTTCGATCACATCGCAGGCGGCAAGCCGTTCAAGGACGCCGGCGCGACGTTCGTCGCGCACAAGATTGCGAAGACGCGACTCGAAGGCCTGAAAGATCCCTACACGATCATTCCGGACGAAACCGTCGACACTAGCCGAACGATCAAGCTCGGCGATACGGAGGTCGAGCTCACGTATCTCGGCTTGAATCATTCCGACAGCACGCTCGTCATGCGTCTGCCGCGCGAGAAGATCCTGTTCGCCGTCGACATCGCGCCAGTCGGCGCGTTCCCGGGCCGCGGGATGATCGACTCCTATCCGGTCGAATGGGAAGACACGCTGCGCAAAGTCATCGCGATGGATTGGGACCGCCTGATACCGGGCCATCCCGGAGCGCCCGACGGCCGCCTCGGAACGAAGCAGGACGTAAAGGACCAGCTTGCGCTCCTGCAGGAAGCCTCGGGCGAGATTCAGGCCGCGGCGCGCGACAGCAAATGCTGGGAACCGGCCGAGAAAGAGTACAAAATGCCAAAATACGAGAAGTGGCCTGGCTATGAAGTAGGCCTCCCGATGCTGGTACGCCGCTACTGCGGCCTGTGGGGACGAGGCACGTAAGGAGAGTGCAATGGCAATGGAATTGAAATCGCGGCGGCACACGGTCAACGATCTCGGCAGCGCGATCGAGCTCTGCTACACGAACGGCTGGAGCGACGGTCTGCCGGTCATACCACCCACGCCCGAACGCGTCACCGCGATGCTCGAGGCTGGCGGAGTACCGCCGGAAAAGCAGATGGCGTTCATCGAGAACCGCCAGGTTTCCGTGACGGCCGAAAAGGTTGCCATCAACGCGGTCATGGCAGGATGCAAGCCCGAGTACATGCCGGTTCTGCTGGCAGCCGTGGAAGCACTCGGCGATCCGCTGTACGGATATCACGGCCCGGCAACGAGTACGGGCGGTTCAGCCGTGTTCATGCTCATCAATGGTCCGATCGCACGCGAGATCGGCGTCAATAGTGGCGACAACCTGTTCGGGCCCGGCTGGCGCGCCAACGCGACGATCGGACGCGCGGTGCGGCTCGTGATGCGCAATGTGATCGGAACCCTGCCGGGAGAGCTCGACCGCAGCTCGCTCGGGCACGGTGGCAGGTACTCGTACTGCATCGCGGAAAACGAAGTCGACAGCCCGTGGCCACCGTTTCATACGACGCGCGGTTTTCGTGCCGACCAGAACGCGGTTACGATCTTCGCCGCGCTCGCGCCGCACCAGTATTCGAACCAGCTCAGCGCAACGCCCGAGGGCATACTTGAAACCGCCTGTGCGCACATGAAGGTGTCGGGCGGCTCGGGGCGTCAGCCTCAATACGCCATGGTCTTCCCGGCGGAGCACCAGGCCACGATGAAGAAGGCTGGCTGGACGCGCGAACAGGTGCAACAGTACGTCTACGAGCATTCGAAGATCTCGATGGCGGACCTGATGCGGTATCACATGAAGCCGGGCGAACCTACGAGCGAGGACGAGAAGACGATGTATGCCCTCGTGGAAACGCCGAGTGATCTGCTCGTGATCGCCGCCGGCGGCGCGGCCGGAGTGCAGTCGGCGTACATCCCCGGCTGGGGCGGCAAGAACGGTTCGCAGAGCGTCACCAAGGAGATTCGTGTAAACCGGTGATTCGTGGCTCGTGATTCGTGGCTCGTGCTTGGTGACGAGTGACGGGTGACGAGCGAACACTCCCTCGTCCGCGAATTGGGAAGAGGGGCAAACAAAGGAGCACTCTATGAGTATCCAGATACTAGATCCAACCACCGAAGTGAATCCGAGACGCATCGCGTACGCGGCACGTCCCGGAACGCTCGAGGGCCTGACGATCGGGCTCGTCGATAACACGAAGCACAACTCCGACCAGTTGCTTCTTCGCATCGCCAATATTCTCGAAGAGAAGCATGGCGCAAAGGCGCACATCATCCGCAAGAAGAAGACATCCGGCTCGGCACCGCACGAAGAGATCGTCGAGGAGCTCAAGGCGAACTGCGATGTCATTGTCGCAGGCGTAGGCGACTGAGGGTCGTGCTCGTCGGGGAGTGTCCTCGACAGTATCGTTTTCGAACAGCACGGCGTTCCGTCCGCTTCGATCATCACGGACGTGTTCCTGGCAACGGGACGCGCCATGGCACGAACCTGGGGATTGAACGACTTCCGTTTCCTCACCATGAAACACCCGATCGCGAACCTCACGCCCGAACAGCTCGACGAGCGTGCTGAAACGATCGTTCCGCAGGTCATAGCGCTATTGAAGGAAGGACAGACTTAACCCGATGGGGCGGCGCTCGCCGCCAGCTCGGGCCTGGCCGCCCAAGAACAGAGGGAACCCGACCGCTCCGCTCCCCATGGGTTTCCCTCTGTTACCTCGCTACGCTCGGCTCGCCGATGAACGAACAGAGAGGAACCACATGGTTCCTCTCCGTTACCTCTCTTCCTTCGGCTCGCCGCGCTCTCCCTACTCATTGGCCGCCACACCGATCCGCTGTGATATCGGACCACAACCCGGCACGCTGATACAGCCATGGCCGCCTCAGTCGATCGTTATACAGACGCGAACGGTATTCGTATTCACTATCTCGACTGGGGCGGACGCGGCAAACAGCCGCTGATACTGCTGCACGGCATCGCCCGCGTCGCGCACAACTTCGACCATCTGGCGCCGCATTTTCTCGAGCGCCATCACGTGATCGCCGTGGACATGCGTGGCCATGGCGACTCGGGATGGCATCCGGAAGGCGCCTACATGGTTGAGGATTACACGTCGGACATCGAGGCGCTGGTCAAAGAGCTGAATCTCCGCGATATCGTCTTCTGGGGAAATTCCACCGGAGGGCGTGTCGCGCAGATGATGGCCGGACTGCATCCGGGTCTCGTGGCGGCCGCGGTAGTGGAAGACGTTGGTCCGGAGCGCCCCGAGTCGATTTCGAAGGGACGCGCAGCCCGCATGGGCGAGGAAGACAAAGGCTGGGCCAGCACCGACGATCTGCTGGCCAGGATCAAAAACACCTATCCGCGCACCGCTGACGCGATACTTTCCAACTTCGTCGAACACGGCAGCCGCCGTCGTGACGACGGACGCATCGCGTGGAAGCGCGACCCCGCTATTCTGAAAGGCTTCGTGCCCACGGAGCTATGGACGACCGTGCGAAAGATCAAGGCGCCGATCATCTACATTCTCGGCGGGGCCAGTTCGATCGTCCCGCCCGAGACGCAAGCCGAGCTCAAGAAAGCCTTGCCGCAGGCCGAGATCGTGACGATGCCGGGACTCGGCCACTATCCGAGTGACGAGAAGCCGGAGGAATTTCTGGCGATCGTGGATGGATTTCTGAAGCGCGTGTCAGCAGGAAACTGACTGGCTTCTCGTTCGCCGCACATCGGGTGAGAGCTCGCCGCCTGAAAAGCACGGACGCTCCGGGATTGCTTCGGCACGCTGCCTCGCAATGACAGTCTAGGGCATCGCGAGTTGCGCTGCCGCGCAATAGCAATCTAGGGCATCGCGAGTTGCAATTGCCTCGCGCTTACAGTCTCGTCATCGCGGGCCGCAGGCAGTCCAACCTGGTCATCGCGAGCCGCAGGCAGTTCAACCTGGTCATCGCGAGCCGCAGGCAAATGCGGCGTGGCGATCTCGTGGCGCACGAATAGCAAGGTCGCCCGTTTCGCGAGCCCTCAGCGCCGCGTCTTCAAGTACTCCGCATTGACGCAGTTCGCCATCGATCCATCGCGCAGATAGCCGATCGCGGTCTCGATCGCCTTGGTGCGCAGATCTACCAGCGAATCGGGACTGTAGAACGCCGAGTGCGGGTTGAGCAGCACGCGCCCGCGGATCCATGGCTCGTTCGCCTGCCATGCCGCAACGAACGGGTCCTCCGGTGAAGCCGGCTCGCTCGGCAGCACGTCGAGGCCGACCGCTGCAAGCTTGCCGCTCCGCAGACCCTCGACCAGAGCCGCCGTGTCGCAGATTTCGCCGCGCGCGGTGTTGATGACATACGCGCCGGGCTTCATCGCGTTCACTGCGGCTGCGTTGATGAGCCCGCGGGTTTCCTCGGTGAGCGGCGCATGGAGGGTCACGACATCCGCCATGCCGAGCAGTTCGTCGAGCGTTCGCGCACGCGTGAAGCCGAACGAAAGCTCGGCGCCGTTCGGAAGCTTCGGATCGTAGAACGCGACGTTCATGCCGAATGCGCGCGCCCGCAATGCCGACGCCGTCCCGATCCGTCCGAGCCCGATCACGCCATAGCACGCGCCGCGCAGCCGCTTCGCGGTGACATTGTTCAGGTGCGTCCAGCCGCCTTCGAGGCGCGCTCTCAGCGCTGCATCGTGCGACGCCGTGCCGCGCGCGAACGTGAGCATCATCGCCACGGCGGTATCGGCGACCTCGGTCGTGCCGTAATCCGGCACGTTGCAGACCACGATGCCGGCTTCACCGGTCGCCTTCAGATCGACGACGTCGAAACCGACGCCGTTCCGCACGATGATGCGTGCGCGCTTGATCTGTGCCACGGCCGCGGCATCGATCTTGATGTGGCGCAGCACGATCGCATCCGCACTCGACCACGCGCCCGAATCGATGTCGCCGAAACGGCCCTTACGCGCATTGATCAGCTCCACGTCGGGACCGACGATCCCGCGTTCGAGGTCGAGCTGCTCGGAACGGCTGTCGGGAAAAAGAATCGTGTAGCTCATGTCATTCGCCTTCCAGTTTGGCGGCCTTCACCACCTTGGTCCATTTTTCGATCTCCGCCGTAACGTGCGCGGCGAACTGCTCGGGCGTGCCGGGGGCGACGTCGATTCCCTGCTCCTCGAGCCGCGGCTTGAGCGGCCCCGCAAGCACCTTGTGCAGGTCCGCGTTGAGCTTCGCAAGCACGGACTGTGGCACCTTGGACTGCGTGCAGAGGCCGTACCAGCCCGTCACGTCGTAACCCGGGACACCCGCTTCCGCGAATGTGGGCACGTCAGGAAGCTGCTTGTTGCGTTGCGCGGACGTCACACCGAGCGCGCGCACGCGACCGCTTTTCGCAGCGGCGATCGGCGCGCCCGCCAGGTTGCCGACTGACGATTCGATCTGTCCGCCGAGCGTATCCGAAAGCGCCGGCGCCGCGCCTTTGTATGGCACGTGAACGATGTCGATGCCGGTCATGACTTTCAGAAGCTCGATCGACAGGTGCGGCGATGCGCCGACGCCCGAGGAGCCGTAATTCAGCTTGCCGGGATTCGCCTTCGCATACGCGATGTATTGTTTCAGCGTCCTGATCGGCAGCGAAGGATGGACCATGAAGAGATTCGGCACGCCGCCGATCTCCGACAGAAACGCGAAATCGCGAATCGGATCGTAAGTGAGCTTTCCAGCGAAACGTGCCGGGGTCACCGCATGCGAGCCCATGTTGCAGAGGACGAGCGTATAACCGTCCGCCGGCGCTTTGGCGGTGAGCTCGGTCGCGAGATTACCCGCGGCGCCCGGCCGGTTCTCGATTACCACGGGCGAGCCCCACAGTTCGCTCAGCGCCTGCCCGACCATGCGCGCCGTCGTGTCCACGCCGCCGCCGGGGGCATAGCCGACCAGTATGCGCACGGGCTTCGCCGGATATGCTTGCGCGCATGCGCCAGCGCTGCAAATGCACGCGAGCGCGATTACGAACAGTTTCGAAAGCCACTTCACAAGACGTCTCGTTTCACTTCTTTTGCCTCTCCCCGACCGCTCCCCTCACCCCCACCCTCTCCCCGAGTACGGGGCGAGGGAGTGTTTTTGTTCATCGGTAACTCGCCCTACTGTCACTCCGGCTGTATTCCCGCATCCTTGATGACCTTCGCCCAGCGCTGGAGATCGCGTTTGACGAACGCGGCGAAATCCTCCGGGCTGCTCGGAAAAGGCTCGAGGCCCGCACCCGCCATCCGCTCCTGCACATCGGGCGCAGCGACCGCTTTCACGAGCTCGGCGTTGATGCGCATGACGGTTGCGCGCGGTGTTCCTCGCGGAACATGCACGCCGTTCCAGCCGATCACTTCGAATCCAGGCAGTCCCGACTCGATGATGGTAGGCAACTCGGGGGCGAGCGGCGAGCGCTTCGCGCTGCTCACCCCCAGCGCGCGCAATCGTCCGCTCTGCACGTGCGGCAGGGCCGCCGGCATGAACTGAAACGAAACCTGCACCTGCCCCGTGAGCAGTTCCGTGATCGACGCCCCGGCGCTCTTGTACGGAACGTGCAGCATATTGATGTGCGCGAGGCTCTTGAACATCTCGCCGGCCATGTGCGGCGGCGTTCCGACACCGGAGGACGCGTAGTTCAACTGGCCAGGCTTGTCGCGCGCAAGCTGGATCAACTCGGCGACGCTCTTCGCCGGCACTGCCGGATTTACCAGCAACAGGAACGTCGCGGTTGCGAGTCCGGTGACAGGCGCGAAATCGCGTTCGAGGTTGTAGGGCGGCTTTGCGTACATGCTCGCGTTGATGGTGAATACCGCGGTACTGATGAGCCACGTATGACCATCCGGTGGCGCCGCGGCCACTATTTCGGCGGCGATCGCCCCACCACCGCCGGGACGCTGATCGACGACGAGCTGCTGATGCCAGACCGGCGCAAGCTTCGGCCCGAGCAGACGCGGCAGGAAGTCGGTGCCCGGACCGATCACGACGCGTATCGGCTTGCCGGGAAATTCGGCGGACGCGGCAAGCGCATCGTTCACAAAGAACGCCGCGGCGGCATACACCAACGCAGAGAACACGCGCTTCATGAGAACACACCCATGCGCGGCATGACATTCTCCGCACGGTAGTTCTGATACTGTCGCCGGAACATGTCGAACGAATCCAGCGACGCCATGAATCCGAGCGCTCGCGCCTTGTCCATGGACGATTTCACTTCCCAGTCGGGCCGCACCTGATAGTCGCCGTAAGCCCACAGCGCGAGCTCGTGAAGCTTCGTTCTGCGCAATCCATGTGCAGCCACGATCTTCTCCCAGACGGGCGCTTTGTCGGCCATGTACCTCGGCCAGGCTGAACTTGCGCGGCGCGCCTGCTTCCACACCGAACCACTGTGCGAACGCAGCCCACAGGTCACCCCAACGCGGATAGTCTCCATTGACGACGTTGAAAGACTCGTTCGCGCAACGCGGCTCGCTCGCCATCCATACGACCGCGTGTGCGAGCAATCGAAGGTCCGTGAACTGCGTGCGCGCATCGTAACCGCGTGCGCCGCCTGGAAAGTCGAACGTGAGACCCAGCTCACGCTGGATCGCCGCATACAACGCAAATACGAGTCCGATGGAACGCGGATGATCGATCGCAGCATCGCAAAACGCGTGCGGGCGCGAGGTCGAATACGTCCAGCGCGCGCCGCGGCTGCGTTCGATCAACAGATCCTCCTGATCGAAATAGTAATTGCAATTCGCTGCGCGCGGCGTGTCCTCGCGCAGCGGGACCGGCACCGGTCCGAGCTGATGCCCGTAGTACTTGCTGCCGTGAACGGCATGAACGTGCTCGAGCGGCGCATGGCGTTCGAGGACGTCGACGAGGTTCTTCAGCATCGCCGTGTTGGTTTCGACATCCTCCGGCTTCCCTTCCGGATGATCGAAGCGCGCGGCGTAGAACAGGTGCGTTACGCAATCGAGTCCTCGCAACCTCGCTTTGCAGTCGCCGGCATCGGTCAGATCGACTCCCAGCCATCGCACGCCGGGTGTCGCGGCAGGCCGGCGTGCAAGTCCGATCACATCCCAACCGCTGTCACGCAGGTGTTCCGATATGCGCCTCCCGATCAACCCCGACGCGCCGGCAACGATCGCAGTCTTGTTCGACATAGCGGCGGAGTATAAGACAACTCGCGGGCCCGCCCGCCGCATGGCATAGGCCGCCTCGCGCTTGACCCGCGGCCGAGTTACATGGAAGCTTTTGCAGCGAGAGTCGAGGAGGACGCATGAGCACGGAAGCGGTGAAACGGGCACCTCGCTCCGTCAAGGAGCGCGTGACTGCGGAAGAATGGGACACGCGGGTCGACCTTGCGGCCTGCTACCGGCTCGCAGCGCATTACCGCATGACGGATCTGATCTACACGCACATCTCCGCACGCGTGCCCGGACCCGAGCATCACTTCCTGATCAATGCGTTCGGCCTTACGTGGGACGAGATCACCGCGTCCGCGCTGGTCAAAGTGACCCTCGATGGCGAGATCGTGGACGACCCGACGGGGAGCGGGATCAACAGGGCGGGCTACGTCATTCACAGCGCGGTGCATCGGGCGCGGCCCGACGTTCAATGTGTGATGCACACCCATACGGCAAGCGGCATTGCGGTGTCCGCGCAGGAGCATGGGCTGCTCCCCATCTCGCAGCACGCGATGCGTTTCACCGACAGCATCGCTTATCACGATTACGAAGGGCTCGCGCTCGAACTCGACGAGCAGACGCGGCTCACTCGCGATCTCGGGGCGCACAAGGCGATGATCCTGCGCAATCATGGTCTGCTCACGTGCGGAGAATCGATCGCGGAAACGTTCGATCTCATGTATTACCTCGAGCGTGCATGTCAGACGCAGATCAACGCGCTCGCAGGCGGCGCGCGCGTGCGCCTCGTGAAGCCGGACGTGGCCCAAAAAGTCGCGCGCCAATTCAAGGGACTGCCATACAAGGCCCGGAAGACCGAGTGGAAAGCGCATCTGCGCATGCTCGATCGGACGGAGCCGAGTTACAAGAGCGTGTAGTGACTTGTGAGCGGTGACCGGTGACTGGTCACTCTCGTCACTCGTCACTGTTCACCCGTCACAAGCAATCGAAACACGGAGTCAACGTGTACATCGCAAATTCAAAACGCCTGACCCTCGCAGGTGCCCGCCAGATGATGAAAACGGCGATGGATATCGCAGAGCGTGAGCGCATTCCGATCTCGGTCGCGATCACGGATGCGGGCGGTCATCTGGTCCTCTTCGAACGCATGGACGGCGGCCGCTTCCACACGGTGCACTCGTCAACCACGAAGGCCGTGACCGCCTCGTCGAACATGCGTCCGACCACGTCGAAGGGCGCCCAGGGACAGACGCTCGATACCGCACACGCGATCGGTCTGGCGCTCGCAGCCGGACCCGAACGCTGGACCGCAATGGAGGGTGGCTACCCCATCATCGTGGACGGCGAGTGCATCGGTGGCATCGGCGTCTCCGGCGGCACGTGGGAATTCGATGATCGTGTCGCGCGTGAGGCGCTGGCCGCGATCGGAGCGACCTTCAAAGTGGACGGATAACGGAGGGTTAGTGCATGGCGTTTGAGCCCGTCAGAGTCGGATGCATCGGCATGGGCTGGTGGTCGGACGTGCTCGCCGACGCGGCTGGACGCTCGGGCAAGTTCAAGATCGTCGCGTGCTACACGCGCTCGGAAGCCAAGCGCGATGCATTTGCTTCCAAGTACGACTGTCGGGCTGCGCCGACCTACGAAGCGCTCCTCGCCGATCGCACGATCGAAGCCGTCATCAACACGACGCCGAACAACGTCCACCGCGAGACGACATGTGCGGCGGCGCGCGCCCGCAAACACGTGTTCCTGGACAAGCCGATTGCGAACACGATCGCAGATGCGCGTGCGCTCACGCGCGCATGCCGCGAGGCGGGTGTCGTTCTCGCGCTTGGCTATCAACGGCGCAAGGAAGCGCACTTTCGCTGGATTCGCCGCCAGATCGACAGCGGCGAGTTCGGCCGGCTCGTCAACGCGGAAGCGAACATCAGCCGCGACCGTCTCGGGCAAGATCGATCTCGCCTCGTGGCGCTACACCGCCGAAGGCATGCCGGGCGGCGTCATGCTGCAGATCGGGATCCATTACACCGATGTGCTGGAGTATCTGCTCGGTCCGATCAAAGCGGTGAGCGGCCGACTCGCCCAGCTGGTGCTGCCCGGCGACAATCCCGACGTCGCGAGCCTCGTACTCGAACACGAAAGCGGCGCATTATCGACGCTCAACGCGAGCTACGCTTCGGCCTCGGAGTTTTATGCGATGAACATCTACGGCAAAGAGGCGAGCGCGTATTACGATCTTTTCTCGGGCTTGCGGTTCATCAAACGCGGCACGGAACGGCCGACCGCGATCGTCTGCGAGAAAAGCGATCCGATCGTCGAAGAGCTCGACGAGTTTGCGCTGGCTGTTCGGGGTGACGGCCCGCCGGAGATGGATGGGGAGCGCTCGACGGCGTCACTGGCCGTGCTGCTTGCCGGAATACAGTCGGCGCGCGAAGGCCGGCGGGTCGAAGTCGCCGAAGTACTTGCAGCCGATGCTTGATCGCGTGCGCGGGTGGTCAGCCACGCTGCTCGGCGCGGCTATGTGCCTGGCCGTATCCGCAACGGCGTCCGCGCAGGACGTGCCGTTCCCGAAACGCGGCAGCATCGAAATGACGGTGCTCTTTCCGGCCGGCACGTCCGCCGACGTTACAGCGCGTCTGCTCGCGCAAGGCATGACGAAGAACCTGGGGGCGAATGTCGTCGTGGTGAATCGGCCCGGCGCCGGCGGCGCGATCGGCTACAGGTATGTGGCGAGCCAGAAGCCGGACGGCTACAACGTCGTCTGGAACTCCAATTCGATCTCCACGACGTACCACTCGGGCCAGCTCGCGCTCGATTACAAGGCGTTCGACCCGATCGCCCGCGTGCTCGTCGAATCTCCCATCCTCGTCGTGCGTGCCGACGCACGCTGGAAAACGTTCGCGGACTTCATCGCCGATGCGAAGTCGCGTCCGGGCAGGGTGACGGTTGCGAACTCCGGGATCGGAAGTCACACGCACATCACGTCGGTCGCGCTGTTCAGAACCGCGGGCGTCGAGGTCCTCGATGTGCCCTATGCTGCCGCCCAGGTGATTCCGAACCTGCTCGGCGGCCATGTCGATGCGATGGTCCAGCTACCGGGCGCGCTCGCGGGGCACGTGCAGAGCGGGGTCGTGCGCATCCTTGCGGCGATCACGCAGAAGCGCGATCCCATGCTGCCCGACATACCGACCGCGCAGGAGCAGGGTACGGACGTCGCGCTCGACGCCTGGCGCGGCATTGCCGTGCCCAAGGGGACGCCCGGTGCGACCGTGGCGGCCCTCGAGACTGCAATTCGCGCGACGGTCGAGAGCGCCGAATTCGTGCAGCAGAGCGAGAAACTGAGCGTCAACCCCGCTTTCCTGCCGGCCCGGGAATTCGGCGAGCTCATCGCGCGCGAAGACGCTCAGCTCGCACACATCATGCAGGTGGTCGGGCTGAAGAAATAGTTACTTCGCCAATCCGAGATCCGCCAGCACCGCCTTGGTATCGACGTACTCGCTGTCGAGCATCTTCCGGAACTGTGCGCCGATCACGAACTGCTCGGTCCAGTAATTCTTCTCGAGATCTTCTTTCCACTCCGGCATCTCGGTAGCCCGGCGCAGCACGCCTTCCCAATAGCCGATCTGTGCAGCCGTCAGGTTCTTCGGACCGAAAACGCCACGCCAGTTTCCATACGAGACCTCCACGCCCTGCTCGCGCCACGTCGGCGCGGCTGCGAGCGACCCGGAAAGACGCTGGGGCGCCGCCACACCCAGTATGCGCATACGCCCCGAGCTCACGTGCGGCACGACATTGACCGCGCCGAACACGCCGAGGTCGATATGTCCTCCGAGCAGTGCCGGAATCGCTTCCGCGGAACCTTTGAACACGACCACCTTGAGATCGCGTGCATTGCCGCCCATGGCCTTCATGAGCAACCCGGCCGCGATGTGACGGCTGCTGCCGAACGCGTTGGCGAAGCCGATCGAGATCGATTTCGGATCCTTTCGAAGGCGCTCGGCGAGCTCCTTGCCGGCTTTGATCGGCGAACCTGCCGCAACCGCGAATACGGTGTAATCCTCGAGCAGCGACGCGATCGGCGTGAAGTCCGCGGCCGTCAGCGTGCTCGCGCCGATGATCTGGTTGGTGAGAAACCCGCTCGTCATCACGAGCAGGTAATGAGGATCCCCCGGCCGCTGCGCCACGTACGTATGCGCGATCGTAGCGTTGCCGCCCGGCTTGTTCATGACGGTAATGCTCGTCGGCACGAGTTTCGTTGCGCCGATAACGCGCTCGAGCGTGCGGGCGGTTTTGTCGTTGCTGCCGCCCGGCGGCGATGCGGCGACTATCTCGACGTTCTTCTGAGGCGACCAACTCTGCGCGGCGCCATGTACGCACGTCGCCGCGCAGAGGGTCACAACCAGTGCTGCAAGCCTTTTCATGATGCCTCCTCCCCGGAGGCATCACTCTACCATCACGCCGCTTGCGCAAGCGGTGCGATGGCGGCGGCGATGCGCGCGCCCTGCTGCGGCGTGATCATCTCGTTCAGGATGTCGCCGAAACGCTTGTCTTCCGCGGCGGAAAGAATGTAGACCCAGCGATACGCCGCAAGGAAGCTCCTGCGCACGCGCGCCATCTGTTCCATCGACAGCGGTTGACCGCGCCCGCGCCGGACGAGCTCCAGGAAGTACTCGGAGTCCGCGCTCGCCTGTTCCTGCACGAGCGCATCGACGGCGCCGGCAAGATCGATGAGATCGGTGACCGCATTCTCACGCTCTTCGGCCGTGATCTGCGCGTCCTCGCGGCGCCATTCGAGCTCATCCAGGATGGCGTGCTGCGATTCTTCCTTCCAGTGGAACAGAAACACGTCCTTGTAGAGCTCGGACAGGTTCGCCTCCAGCGCGATGCTCTCGCGGTAATGCACCTGCGTGACGATCTCGACCATGCAGGTGAACGCGAGCACCGCCCACGTCGACTTACCGAGCACCAGCCACGCGACGTCGTTCGGCTTACCGGTGAAACGGTAACCGTCCGGCATGCCGGCGGCCATCATGCGTTCGATGCGGCGGAAAAGCTCCTGGTGCTTGAGCTCTTCGTCGGTGAAGCGGACCAGCGCTTCGAGCGCGTTCTGGTCGCCCAGCCAATGCTCTCGGCTCAGCTCCAGGACCTTCGCACCGACAAACCGCTCGATCGTAGCGAACATGTTCGCGTAGGTGCGTCCCTGGATTTGCGATGCCAGCCGGCGCTCGTTTCCGGTCAGGAATTCCAGAGCGGAAATGCGGGTGAGGCCCTCGGGGAGGAAATGGCACGAGAAGTCGAAACTGCGGCCACGGAGTACATCGCGGTCGATATCCCACCGGATTCGCTTGGACACCTCGACACACTTGGCATAACGGCGGGTGTCCATCTGGAATGGCGTCCTGGATTGGGTCTGGAGCTGGGCTGCTTGGTTCATCTCGTTTTTCCTCATGCGGGTTGTCGGCTCGAATGCGGCGGTCTTGGTAACCATCGCTGGGCCGGCAGACTACGCGGCGCGTGTATCGGAAAAATGTCTCGAAAGAAACAGTTTGTATCCCTGTGTAGCGCCCCTATAATCTCTTCACAAATTCTTCACAACGTGGCTCAGCACACCGTCGTCATCAGCATTTCACCGCGTTTGCAGGCGCAGACGGCAGGCATGTAAAGCCCGTCGTGCGCCGCCTGTGCGGCGGGAATCCATTGACTTATATGAAGAAAAAAAGAGGCTGGACGGTTCGATCCGTCGCCCGCCGGCTATGGGTACGGCGCGCGATCATCCTGGCCTACCATCGCGTGGCGCGACTCGAGTGCGATCCCGAGTGCCTGAGCGTCGAGCCGGACAATTTCCTCGAGCAGCTCGAGGTTTTGCGGCGCCATTACCGGGTCATTCCGCTTACGGAACTGCACCGGCGCCTCGACGATGCGACAGTGCCGCGGAAAGCGGTGGTCGTGACGTTCGATGACGGCTACGCGGACAATCTGCTGAGTGCGCGGCCGCTGCTCGATTACTGGGAGGCGCCAGCGACGTGCTTCGTTACGAGCGGCAAGCTCGATCAGAAGACCGAGTTCTGGTGGGACGAGCTCGCCTTCATCCTTCTCGAACAGAGCGCGTCACCCGAAGTGCTGTCGCTGGAGATCGAAGGGCGTTACTACTCGTGGTGTCTGCGCGAACAAGAAACGCTCGCCACGGCTCGCAGCACTGCACCGGACCTGAGCTGGAACGTCTTGCACGACGCACCGCCGACGCCGCGCCAGAAGGCGTATCTCGAACTCGCGGCGATTCTCCGCACCACGGATGCGAACGCGCAGGATGCCGCGATGCGACAACTCGCCGCGTGGGCTGGCGTGGAGAGGCGAGTGCGCGAAACGCACCGCCCGCTGCGGCCCGAAGAAGTGGTTCGTCTGAATGACGGCGGACTGGTCGAAATCGGCGCCCACACCGTAACGCATCCGGTGCTCGCGGCCCATGCGCCCGAAGCGCAGCGGCGCGAGATCGAGACGGCCAAACAGCAACTGGAAAACCTGGTCGGTGGACGAGTAAGCGCCTTTGCTTATCCCTTCGGCACCCCCGCTGATTACACCGGCGACACCGTGAACCTCGTGCGCAATGCCGGCTTCAAGTGCGCCTGCTCGAATTTCCCGGGGTGGGTGCGTCGTGGCACGAGCGTCCATGAACTACCGCGCTATCTCGTCCGCAACTGGAACGGCGACGAGTTCGCGCGCAACCTCGGAAGCTGGTATGCGAATTGATCCGTTGCGTATCCTGCAGGTGAGCACGGCCGACATCGCCGGCGGAGCGGAGAAAGTCGCCTGGAACCTGTTTCACTCGTACCGCTCGCTTGGCAATGCGTCGTACCTGGCTGTAGGCACAAAACGCAGCGCAGACGCGGACGTCTTCGTCGTCCGCAACGAAGCACGGGAGGGCCGCTGGTCCCGCAACTGGTCGGCGCTCGACAAACGTCTGGCCGCCGTCAACGGCAGCCTGCCCGGCTCGCATTTCTTTGCCGGCATTGCGCGTTACATGGCCCGCCCGGGACGGGCCATCTACGCGCGGTACGGCGTGGAAGATTTCCACTTCCCCGGAACTCGTCGCATTCTCGACTTGCCGCCGACGCGCCCGGACCTCGTCCATCTGCACAATGTCCACGGCGGGTATTTCGATCTGCGGGTGCTGCCGCGCCTGAGCAGGCGCGTGCCGGTCCTGGTCACGCTCCACGACGCGTGGCTCCTGAGCGGGCATTGCGCGCACTCTTTCGACTGCGAGCGCTGGCGCACGGGCTGCGGCAGTTGCCCCGACCTCGGCATCTATCCCGCGTTGGCGCGCGACGCCACGCGCTACAACTGGCGCCGCAAGCAGCGCATACTGGCGCGGAGCCGGCTTTACGTTGCAGCACCGAGTCAGTGGCTCATGCGCAAGGTCGAGCACTCGATCCTCGCTCCGGCCATCATCGAGAGCCGCGTCATCCCGAACGGCGTCGATCTCACGACCTTCCATCCAGGCGACCGGCTCGAGGCACGCGCGACTCTGAACATTCCTCCCGACGCACACGTCGTTCTGTTCACCGGCTACGGTATCCGGCACAACATGTGGAAGGACTATCGGATGATGCGTGCGGCGATCGCGGCCGCCGCGGCCCGCTTGCGAGACAAGAACACACTGTTCATCGCGCTCGGCGAAGAAGCACCCTCGGAGCGGATCGACGCGGCTGAAATCCGCTTCGTTCGATACCAGGAAAACGCCGAGTCGGTTGCGCGCTACTACCAGGCAGCGGACGTATACATTCATGCGGCGAAGGTGGACACGTTTCCGAATTCGGTGCTGGAAGCACTCGCGTGCGGTATTCCGGCGATAGCGACCGCCGTCGGCGGAGTACCGGAGCAGATCAAGCCATTGCGTGGGTTGGGTACCGGCGCGCCGAGTGTGCTGCGTCACGGCGCGGATGAAGCCACAGGAGTGCTCGTTCCCGCAGGTGATGCCGCCGAAATGGCACACGCGCTCGCCACATTGCTTTACGATCGCACGCTGCGTGACCGCCTCGGTGAAAGCGCCGCGCGGGACTGCGCAGCCCGCTTCGACCTGGCGCGCCAGACCCACGATTACCTCGCCTGGTACGAACAGATGGTGAAAACCGCACCCAGGCGCCGACAGCGGTTCACGTTGTCGCGTGGTGCAAATGTGACGTCTGCGCAGTTGTATGGCTGGGCTGATATCGCCAGCGACGCCGCACCCTCGTGGCAGGCGTGGCTGCAGTCCCTTTGTTAGTGTTCCGCAGCGCCGGCACAATCGCTTTGAAGAGCCTCGCGAAGCGCCTTGTTCCGCAGGTCTTCTATCGCCCGCTTCTGCGGCGGCTGAGAGCGCCGCCGCAGATACGCTGGGGCAGCCTGCGCAGCACGCGGCCGGTCAGTCGCATCTTCGGGCTCGACCGAGGCTCGCCGATCGATCGCTACTACATCGAACGGTTCCTGGGTGAGAACGCTCAGGACATCGGCGGACGCGTGCTTGAAATCGCCGAGAACACCTATACGCGCAGATTCGGCGCGCAGCGCGTCACGCAGAGCGACGTTCTGCATGCGGTCGACGGAAATCCGGCTGCCACGCTAGTCGCCGACCTGACAATCGAAAACAGCATCCCTGGGGGCGCGTTCGATTGCATCATTCTCACCCAGACCCTGCCGTTCATCTACGACGTGCGAGCCGCCCTGCGGAATCTCGAACGTGCGTTGAAGGCGGGTGGCGTGCTCCTCGCGACGTTCCCGGGAATCAGCCAGATCAGCCGCTACGACATGGACCGGTGGGGCGATTACTGGCGCTTCACGAGCGCATCGGCGCGTCGCCTATTCGAGGAACTCTGGGCCCCAGAGCATATCGCCATGGAAGTGCATGGGAACGTTCTGATCGCCACCGCCTGTCTCCAGGGGCTCGCGCGCGAGGACCTGCACGAACACGAACTGCAGTACACCGATGAAGACTATCCCGTGCTCATTACGGTGCGTGTACAAAAGCCGCATCCTGCCGATCCGCGCTGAAAAAACGCGGGAGCGCACGGGTGCGCGACTGCATTCGGCAGCCTCACCGCGCCGTCCGCGGACAACAATTTGTTCGAGGGTATGCGGGCCCCTATAATTGCGATCCAGAGCTGAAGCCGCAGAACACCATGCCGAACAATGGTTCCGTACTGATCGTCGAGGATGACCGCGAGATCCGGGAAATGGTCGCCGAATACCTCGGCGGCCAGGGCTACGAGATCAACCAGGCGGAAAGCGGCGGCGACATGCGCGAGAAGATCGAGCGCCACCTGCCCGATCTCGTTCTGCTCGACGTGCGGCTGCCGGGCGAGGATGGGCTCACCCTCGCGCGCTATCTGCGGGAGCGCTACGACGTCGGAATCATCATGGTGACCGGCGCCAAGGATGTCGTCGATCGCGTCGTTGGGCTCGAGGTCGGCGCGGACGATTACGTGACCAAACCGTTCGATCCGCGGGAATTGCTCGCGCGCGTAAAGAGCGTCATGCGACGACTCCAGTCCCGGTCGTCCACACAGCAGCAGTTGCAGGGTACGGCGCGCGTCGATGCGGACCGCGTGGCGGTGGGTCGTTGCTTTCTGGACGTGGCGGCGCATCGGCTGCTCGACAAGCAGGGCGAGGAAGTACCGCTCACGAGCATGGAATACGATCTGCTCAGGATGTTCACCGAGCACCCCAACAAGGTGCTGACGCGGGACCAGATCCTCACCCTCACGCGAAACCGCGAATGGGAGCCGTTCGATCGCTCGATCGACATTCGCATCGCACGGCTGCGACGCAAGATCGAAGCGAACCCCGAAGAGCCGAAAGCGATCCGCACGGTGCGCGGCGCGGGCTACATGTTCGTGCCGTTGGCGAACTGACGGCAGGCAACGCCCTGGCCCTCGTACACTCGCACGAGAGCTAATCGGCGCCGGAATGCTTCGTTCGGCGCTACGCGGCCCCGCTCACCGACACGTGTCTCTCTAATGTAACGCGTACGTTTCAGCCGTGTAACAGTCCTGCCGGTCCGGCGGGCGATGCTTATACTCGCCTGCAGTCCATCTTTCCATCCGCCATGAGTCCAGTCGAGCCGACGCGCGCGCAGGCCGCGCTCGAGGAAGTGTTCGGAGTCGTCCATCTCGCCGATGCGATCGCGCGCTGCAACGAGCGTTTTTCGCGCATCATCGGGGTCGACCCTGGAGCGCTTGTCGGCAAATCGCTGCTCGAGCTGTGTCCGGAAGTTCAGGCGGACGGCGCGTTTTCCGCAGAGCGCTGGCAGCGCCGCTGGCAGGCCGCTCGCGCCGGCCTGGCTCAGTGGTTCCCATGGCAGTTCCGGAATAAGCACGGGCGGCGCGTCCATGCGCTCGTCAACCTGTCCGTTGATCCGGGCGACGCAGATCGGGTAGTCGCGAACGTTCACGACCTCTCGAACCTCGGTCACACGAGCTGGATCCGCCCCGACACGCGCGCCCGTCTGCAGCAGGTGCTCGACCATACCAAGGCGATCATCATCGTCAAGGACCCGAGCGGACGGTACCTGTTCGCGAATCGGGAATTCGAACGCGCGACGCGCATGCCCGCGGACCGGGTCGTCGGCCACGTGGATGCCGAGCTCTGGCCAGCCGAGTACGTCTCTCACTTCAGTTCCCACGATACCGAGGTTTTCGCGACGCGCACCGCTACGGAGTACGAGCTCCGGGCGAGCATCGGACGCGAGCAGAAGACCTTTCTTACGTTCAAGTTTCCGCTGTTCAAGCCGAGCGGCGAGCCGTACGCGGTGTGCGGCGTTGCAACCGACATCACCGACCGCAAGCACACGCAGGATGCTCTGACCAAGGCCGCGCTGGCCGTCTCGAGCGCGCAGGGCACAACGGTGTTCCAGGAGCTCGTACGTTATCTCGCCACCATTCTCGAAGTGGATGCCGCGTTCATCGCCGAGCACGATCCGGATCCTACGGCGTGCAGCATGACCACGCATGCGTTCTTCATGGACGGGGAAATCCGGGGCAACTTCAGCTACTCGCTGCCGGGCACACCGTGTGAGACGGTCGTCGGTCAGAGCTTCCGCATCTACCCGTCTGCCATTGCGCAGGATTTTCCTCTCGAGCCGGACTTCGCAAAACACGGGTTCGAAAGCTACGCGGGCTATCCGCTGCACGATGCCAACGGCCGCTGCACCGGGCTGATTTCGGTCGTCTCGCGCCAGCCGATGATGAATGGTGAGTTCATCGAATCGATCCTCAAGATATTCGCCGTGCGCGCATCCGCCGAGCTCGAGCGGCAAGCCGCCGAAGAAACGCTGAGACGCTCCGAAGCGAGCTACCGCGCGATCTTCGAGGCGAGCGAGGACGCGATCTTCGTGCACGACTGGGTCACCGGCGCCATCATCGACGTGAATCGTCGCGCGTGTGAGATGTACGGCTACGACTACGAAGCGATGAAGCGAATCGATATCTCCCAGCTCGCTTCGGGGCAGTATCCGTATACCGGCGAAGAAGCGCTGCGCAAGTTGAACGAGGCCAAAGCGGGCCGCCCCGTGCGCTTCGAGTGGCGACGGCGCAACCAGGACGACAGCCTCCACTGGGATGAAGTCGTCCTCAGAACCGCCACGATCGCGGGTGAGCGCCGCATTCTCGCTTTCACGCGCGAGGTCACGGAGCGCAAACGTGCCGAACAGGCGCTGCGACAGGCGCAGAAGATGGAAGCGCTCGGACATCTCACCGGCGGCATTGCACACGACTTCAACAATCTGCTGACGAGCATCATGGGGTACGTCGTGCTCGCGTCGGAGCACCCCGGCGCGACACGTGAGCCGAAGCTGCAGAAGTACCTGGAGCAGGCGCAATTGTCGTGTGCCCGGGCGCGCGATCTCATCCAGCAGATGCTCACGTTCAGCCGCGGCCAGCGCGGCCGCCCGCGTCCGGTATCGCTTGGGCCGCTCGTCAAGGAATCCCTGAACCTCTTCGCCTCCTCGATGCCGTCTACGTTCGAGGTCAGGACGGAGCTCGACGGCGACGTGGCGGCGGTCATGCTCGACCCGGTGCACCTCGATCAGATCCTGCTCAACCTCTGCCTGAACGCACGCGACGCGATGAGCGGCGTCGGCGTGATCCATGTTCGCATCGCTCAGGTCAGAAGCGATGAGCTGATCTGTACCGGCTGCCGGCAGTCGGCGGCCGGCGATTTCGTGGAGCTTTCCGTGGAGGACGACGGACCGGGAATCGCGCCCGAAGTCGTGGATCGCATGTTCGAGCCCTTCTTCACTACCAAGGAGGTGGGCAAGGGCAGCGGGATGGGACTTGCCAGCGTGCATGGCATCGTGCACGAGCTCGGCGGTCATATCGTCGTCGACACGGCGCCGGGCCGCGGCACGCGTTTCGGTGTGCTCTTCCCGGTCCTCGCCGGGGCACAAGCGGCGCATGGAGACACGTCGGAATCCGAACAGCGCACACCCTTGCGCCGACTCGAAGGCCACGTGCTCGTGGTCGACGACGAGCACGCCGTCGGCACGTTCATGCGTGACCTCCTCGAGAACTGGGGGCTCGACGTCGTCGTTACGACGAACGCGCTCGATGCGGCCGAGCTCGTCGCGCGCGATGCCCAGCGCTTCGACATGGTCATCACCGATCAGATGATGCCGCGGATGACGGGCATACAGCTCGCGCGCGAACTGATGCGTGTTCGCGCCAATCTGCCGATCATCCTGTACACCGGCTTCAACGAGGGGCTCACGCCGGAGGACATCGAGGGTGCGGGCGTGCACGCCGTGGTGAAGAAGCCGATCGATCCGCACGAGCTCTTCGGCCTGCTCCAGACTCACCTCCCACACACGACGCGGGCCAGGGCATAGAGCCTTGTGATCGTTCATCTCGTCGACGGCACGTACGAACTGTTTCGCCACTTCTACGGCCTGCGACGCTTCAACAAGGGCAATGATCGGCCGTTCGGCGCGGTCGTCGGCGTCCTGCAGACCGTACTCAAGATGATCGAAGACGGCGCGACGCATATCGGCGTCGCCACGGACCACGTCATCGAATCGTTCCGCAACGCGTTGTGGGCGGGATACAAAACCGGCGCCGGTATCGAGCCGGCACTGTTCGCGCAGTTCCAGCCTCTCGAGCAGGCGCTTGCCGCAATGGGCGTGGCGGTGTGGCCGATGGTCGAGCTGGAGGCGGACGATGCGCTCGCGTCCGCCGCACACGTCGCGCACGCCGATACCGCTGTCGAGAAGATAGCCATCTGGACACCCGACAAGGATCTCGCGCAGTGCGTGCGCGGCGAACGCGTCGTTCAGATCGATCGCCGGTCGAAGAAGATTCTCGACGCGGCCGGCGTGCGCGGGAAGTTCGGCGTGGAGCCTGCGCTGATTCCGGATCTCCTCGCGCTGGTCGGCGATGCCGCCGACGGCTATCCGGGGCTGTCCGGAATCGGCTCGGTCACGGCTGCGCGACTGCTCAATCGCTACGGGCCCATCGAGAACCTGCCCGAAGACGTGCTCAAGGGCCGGCGCGAGCTCGCACTGCTGTTCAAGCAGCTTGCCACGCTCAGGACGGACGCGCGGCTCTTCCGCAAGATCGATGCGCTGTGCTGGCGGGGACCTACTCGAACGTTCGCCGAATGGACGGAGCGGATGGAATCGCCGCGCCTGCTCGAACGCGCCGTCAAGGCGCTGCCCGCTTCGCGCGGCGTCGCAAACGGGACTCTGTAATCAGCCGCGTAGACCTGAACTGCGTAATAAACAGGCTACAGCCGGCGTCTATTCCTTTCAGCATGGCGCGCAGGCGCCGCCATTCACAACTCATGCTTATGCCGCGGACGCAGGGCGATCAGTGCGACCGCGCTCTTGATGATCGAGAGGCGCAAGCGAGTGCAGCGCAGCACCTGAGGGCGCGCTTGCGGGTGACTCCGGATGAAATACCGGTCGCGCTCAGGGACCCGGGACGTAAAAGTAATAGACGGCCGTGTAGGGCACGCGCAATTCCGCGCCTACTTTGTCGCATGATGCAGGCGCCTTCCCGCCTGCCGTGCTGACACGCTGGATGAATTGCGTCCGGCCGAAGGTGCCGGTGGCCGAACTGGACTTCGCCACGAGCAGGAGCCACGGAATCGCGTTCGGATCAGGTCCGTCGTCGCGTTCCTTGGCTTCGCCTACGACCTTGCTTCCGTCGCTCGCCTCCCATGTGGGGCCGGCGTAGTGTTTGCCCAGCGTCTTGCCGGCGCCGTCGGTCAGGGCCGCCTCGGGTGCCTTGAGCGTCCATTCCATGCGAGTGGATTCGGTCTTTGCGCGCGTGCACTCGTAGATCTGCACGCCGCGCGCGTTTGCGGCGACCGCCAGCACTTGATCCGCCGGCGGCCGCAGGTTCGCGGCGACCGGTGGCGGCGGCGGTATGTTCGAAGTCGCGCAACCTGCGAGGAGTGCGACAAGCGATGCAATCACGACACGGGCAACCTGCGGGTTGTGCATAATCGAACCTCTGTCTTGTGTTCACGGCCAGCGTCAGCCGCAGTTGTGGGCACGCTCTCGAGGAGTCGCAATATGATGCCCCGATTTTGTCTTCTGGTGCTGTTGCTCGCGACCGCCGCGCCTGCGAGCGCGGCATGCGCGCCCCTGCTCGATCTGAAACTGCCCACGTTGAGCGAAGATGCCGCGTCGCTCTGCCGCTATGAGGGCAAGGTCCTGCTGGTCGTGAACACCGCGAGCGAATGTGGCTATACGCCGCAGTACGAAGGACTCGAGAAGCTCTATCGCCGCTTCAAGGACAAGGGACTCGTCGTCGTAGGCTTTCCATCGAACGATTTCGGCGCACAGGAGCCGGGCTCGAACCAGGAGATCGCCCGCTTCTGCGAAGTGAACTACGGCGTTTCTTTTCCGATGTTCGCGAAATCATCGGTGGCGAAGGGTTCCGTGAACCCCTTCTACGAACGGCTGGCGCAGGTGTCGAACAGCCGCCCGCGCTGGAACTTCCACAAGTATCTGGTGGACCGCAAGGGCGAGAAGGTGCTTGCGTATGGAAGCGCTGTCGAGCCGAGCGATCCGAAGCTCGTCAAAGAGATCGAGCGATTGCTGGCTCAGCCGTGAGGGTGTGGACGCGCCTCGTCGGCGCGCGTGCGCTCCACTGCCGTGACCCTCGCGGTTGGACGAGAGTTCTGACTCGCGCTCGCGTGTTACGTTGGCGGGGACGCCGCTGTTCCACAGCCCCCGCTCACGTCAGTTGGCTGGGTTCTAACCCGCGCTTACGCAAGGCACCGTCACGCCCACCAGCGTATCCCGCGTCAGCAGTCCCGCAAGCTGCTCTTCACTCCAACCTTCGGTTCCGGCCGGCCGCATCGGGATCACGACGTAGCGCATGTCCGCGTTCGAGTCATGCACGCGCACCGTGACGTCGTCCGGCAGCACCGTGCCGAACTCTTTCAGCACCGCACGCGGCTCGAACACCACGCGCGAGCGATAGTTGCGGCTCTTGTACCACGTGGGTGGCATGCCGAGCAGGGCGCGCGGGTAACAGGAACACAACGTGCAAACGATGATGTTGTGAACGTCGGGCGTATTCTCCACGGCGATCAGCCGCTCGCTTTCGAGCTGCACACCCATTTCGGCGCATGCCGCCCGCCCATCCGCAAGCAGACGCTGCCTGAACTCGGGATCGACCCACGCGCGTGCGATCACGCGTGAGCCGCGAAACGGGAAGTCCTCTTCGAACTGCTCCATGCGGCGCCGGATCTGCTCGGCCGTGAGTACGCCTTTCGCCTCGAGGATTTCCTGCATGGCGCGGCTCATGAGCTCGTATTCGGACGGGGGGCCGTTGTCGTGCTCGTTCACAGGTGCGTGATCGTCGTGCGCGTGATCGCCGTGCTCGTGCGCCGCCGTCTTCGCAGCGTAGAAGTCGAACTGAGTGTCGCTCATGCGTCGCCTTTCACCGGCTCGAGCCAGTGCTCGTAGATTTCCATTTCGATGATGTCGCGCGCCGGGCCGCGATAGTCGGGCCACACATGACGCTGGGCGAAGCGGACGCGATACAGCACTTTCCTGGGCTCGCCGTCGAAACCGTAAGCGAGCTCTTCGGGGTTGGGGAAAGCGCCGCAGACGCGCTCGATCTCACCGATCTTGCCGCGAATGTAATACGGTGTGCGCCGATGCCCGGGCGGGAAGCTCGCCTTCACGCGCACACGGTCGCCGACCTTGAAGCGATGCCCTGGCGCGGGCGTGTAGCTCGACTGAAACACGTTCCTGTTCGCGCTCGGCTGTCCGGACGGGATCATCGCTTCGGCGCCTTCTTGATGGGAGATTCCATTTCGTCAGGAACGCTGAACCGCGCGCGAATCTCTTCCATTTTTGCCGCGAGCTCCTGTTCGGTCATATAGCCTTTCTCGATCATGAGCGTGCGTAGCGCGGACGTCGTGATCTCGAAGTACTGAAGCTGGGCGTACCTGTCGCCGAGGTCTTCGGCGGCTCGCCGCAACTCATCCGTGCACACGATGCCCGCTCGCGTCAGGGTGGAACGCAGTGCGTTTGCCTGCCGTTCCCAGAATTTCATCCCATGGTCGACCGTATCGACCTGCCCTGCGGGGTTGCCGCCGATATCCTGCGGGCCTCTGTTCGGCTGTGTCTCGCTCATGGATGCTTCTCTGAAATGCGCCTCAAGCGAAGCATAGTGAAAAGGCGCCGGGCGCGGCAAGGCGTGCGTCCGTACGGAAAAAGCGCCGGCTTGACCGGCGCTTTTGCAGCGAAAATCCGCCTTCAGCCTTGTATCTGAAGCCGTCGTGGCTGTTTCGCGGGCGTGAGCGGAACCCTGATCTCCAGCACACCGTCTTTCATGCTCGCCTGGGCGTTCTCCGCTTCGGCGCCTTCGGGCAGCGGGATGGTGCGGTAGAAACTGCCATAGCGTCGCTCACTCCGGCGGAATCCCTGCTGCTCGCCGCCTTCGGTGCGCTCCTCGCGCCGCTCGCCCTGGATCGAGAGCAGACCTTCATGAATGTCGATCTTCACGTTGTCCTTGGACACTCCCGGCAGGTCCACGCAAACCCTGATCGCATTGCCTTCCTGACTCAGCTCGACCTCGGGCGCCCAGAGCTGCTGCATCGGGTGTTGACGTCCCTGCCGCGCCACCGGCCGCCCATAGAAGAAGGAATCGAAGAGCTGATCCATTTCCTCGGATAACTGCTGCATCATATCGAACGGATTACGAGAATAGCGGGCGAGGCCACCCTGGCCGCCCGTCTGCACACTGCCGGACTGGCCCACGGCCACATCGCTGCCCTGCCCGGCCCCGGCTCGGGTGCCTTCGAAGAACTGCTGGTTCTCGGTCTGATTCTGAGCGGCCGTCTGCGGATTACGCGCGGTTTCCTGCGTCTCGCGGCCTTCGACATTGCGTTCGGTCGTCGTTGCCATGATCGATTTGCCTCCAATAACGTGTAATGCGGTACGCCAGCGGCTGCACCCTGAGCGCATTCATGCTCCGCCGGCCCTTGCGTACCGGATATGGGGATGATGCGGATAGGCACAAGACCCCCGCATTCGCGCTTGCCGGGACTGATCGCAGCCGGACGGCTTCTCGCCACCGGGGCGGTGGGAACGTCCGTTGCGAGAATCGTGGCTCGACATTCCGGAGGGCCTGCAATGAAAGCTCAGCTGAACCGATTCGCGCCGTCGGCAACCAACCTGATCCGCACGGATCATTCCAAAGTGCTGACCGCGTTCCATCGTTACAAGAGCAACACCGCGCCCGAAACAAAACGGGCGCTCGTCGCACTGATTTCCACCGCGCTCGAAGTTCACGCGCAGCTCGAGGAGGAGATCTTTTACCCGGCCCTGCGCGAACTCGATCCGACGCTGGTCGAAAAGAACGCGCCCGAGCACGATCGCATGCGGCAACTGATCGGGTCGCTGCGCAACATGGAGCCTGGCAATCCGAATTACGACCGCACCTTCATGGATTTGATGCGGGCGGTCATACACCACGTGGCCGACGAGGAAACCGTGCTGCTGCCCCAGGCCGAATACCATGCTGCAGCATCGGCTGGGCGAGTTGGGCGCGAAGATGGCAAAGCGCAAGATGGAGCTCATGCTGCCTCACGCCGCCGACCTGGTCAGCAACACGTTGCGAGCGCGACCGGCGAGCGGCATGTTGCTCGGCGCCGCTGTGGTGCTGGCAGCGAGCGCCCTTTTCGGTCATTCGCCGCGTCGCAATGTCGCAAGCCGCTATTGATCACAACCGAGGTGATGGAATGAATGTAAGAGAACTTGCAGAAAATACCGGGCTCCTGCAGGGCAGTCCCCGCGCGTCGAGCGCGCCGTCACGCGTGTCGCGCGCGTTGAGCTCCGGCGAGCTCTGGCAGCAGACGGGGCTCGATACCGTGGGCGCCGAACGTGTCGCGCGCGGCCTTGGCTGGTTCAGCATCGGCCTCGGTCTCGCCGAGCTTCTTACGCCTTCACTCGTCGCACGGCTGTGTGGCGGGCGGGCGCGGTACACCGGGCTCATCCGCCTTTACGGTCTGCGGGAAATCGCAAGCGGACTGATGATTTTCAGCGGCGGCCGTAAGCCGGTCCAGGGTGTCTGGTCGCGCGTGGCGGGTGATGCGATGGACCTGGCGACGCTGGCTGCGTCAGCGGTATCGCCGCGCACGAACAAGGCGGGCGTGCTGTTCGCCGCGTCGAACGTGCTGGCCGTCGGCGCCGTAGACCTGATGTGCGCGCAGGAACTCAGCCGCGAGGTCGGGCAGATGACACCAGAGGGTGCAGTGCGGGTAAAACGCACGATCGTGATCCGTCGGTCCGCCGAAGAGGTGTATGCGTTCTGGCGCAATTTCGAGAACCTGCCTCAGTTCATGTATCACCTGGAATCGATCCGCGTGTTCGGTCCGACGCGCTCGCACTGGGTTGCCAAGGGTCCGGGCGGCAAGCGCGTGGAATGGGACTCCGAAGTCACCGAAGACCGGCCCAATGAGCTGATCGGATGGCGCACTCTGCCGGGATCCGACATCGAAAGCAGCGGCACGGTCGAGTTTCATAAGAGCCCCGGCGGACGCGGCACCATCGTCCGGGTCGAGCTCGAGTACCGGCCGCCGGCCGGCATGGCCGGCCGCGTCGCGGCTGCGCTGATGAATCGCGCGCCCGAGCAGCAGGTGTCCGACGACCTGCGTCGGCTGAAGCAGGTGCTGGAAACCGGCGAGGTCGTGCGTTCCGACGCGACGCCGGAAGGCAGCGGCCAGGTCATGCAACGGCCGGCCCAACCGATGAGCATGGGAGCAAATACATGAGAGCGAACTGCTGGCACGGCAAGCACGATCTGCGCGTCGAACAGGTGCCCGACCCGAAAATCCTCAACCAGCGCGACGCGATCGTGAAGATCACGTCCACGGCAATCTGCGGCTCGGATCTGCATCTGTACAACGGGCTCATCCCGACGATGCACAAGGGCGACATTCTGGGACACGAGTTCATGGGCGAAGTGGTCGAGATCGGCCGCGAAGTGAAGAACCTCAACGTCGGCGACCGCGTGGTCGTGCCGTTCCCGATCGCGTGCGGCAACTGCGGCGCCTGCAACGCGGAAATGTATTCGCTCTGCGAGAACTCCAACCCGAACGCGTGGATGGCGGAAAAGCTGATGGGACACACACCCAGCGGTCTCTTCGGCTATTCACATATGCTCGGTGGATTCGCGGGCGGCCAGGCCGAGTTCGCGCGTGTTCCGTTCGCGGACGTGGGGCCGCTCAAGATTCCTGACGGATTGACGGACGAGCAAGTGCTCTTTCTTTCCGACATCTTCCCCACCGGCTACATGGGCGCCGAGATGTGCAACATCAAATCGGGCGACACGATCGCGGTCTGGGGGTGCGGGCCGGTCGGGCAGTTCGCGATTGCAAGCGCGAAGATGCTCGGCGCCGAGCGCATCGTTGCCATCGATCGCTTCGAAGACCGGCTCGGCATGGCGCGAAACAAGGCGGGGGCGACCGACGTTATCAATTACGAAGTGCTCGACGTCTACGACTCGCTCATGGAGATGACCGGCGGCGTGGGGCCGGACGCCTGCATCGACGCGGTCGGCACCGAAGCGCATATGCCGGGACCGCTCTACGCGTACGACCGGTTCAAGCAGGCGCTGATGCTCGAAACGGATCGTCCGTTTGCCTTGCGCCAGGCGATCATGGCGTGCAAGAACGGAGGCACGGTGTCGGTCATCGGCGTATACGGCGGGTTCATCGACAAGTTTCCGATGGGCTCGTTCATGAACCGCTCGCTGACGATGAAGACCGGGCAGTGTCACGTGCATCGCTACATGAAACCGCTGCTCGAGCGCATCCAGAACGGGGACATCGACCCGAGCTTCGTGATTTCACATCACCTGTCGCTCGACCAGGCGCCGCAGGGCTACTCCAAGTTCCTGAACAAGGAAGACCACTGCACTAAGATCGTGCTCAAGCCTTAGCGCACGCGGTCCGTTCACAACGGTGAGGTGATTGCGTTCAACGCGGTCGCCTCCCAGTCAGCGCGCAGCGGCGTGATAAGCTCGCCTGCAACTGTGTGGAGGCGATGCTGGCATGAACACGATCCCGCGGCTGTTCGAGCACCCGACCTGGGAAACGATTGCGAGCTTCTCGGGCAACGAGCTCGCCGAGTTCATCATGCTCGCCCTGATGTCGGTCGGCGTGATCGTGGCCGTGATCTACGGCATCTACCGCGCGGTGCGCGGACGGTAGGAGGTGGCCCTCGCCCTAGGGAACAGAGGGACACCGATGGTTGGTTTCCCTCCGTAACCTCCCTTCCTCTTTGCGCGTCGGAAAACCGACACGCCGTTGAGGGGGGCGCTCGCCTTCGGCTCGGGCCTCGCCGCTGTTACTTCTGCTCTATGAGCGACTTGATGAGGTTGCGAGCGCTGGTGCTGTGCCAGTCCGCAGGTCCCCACATCCGTGCCAGCACCTGCCCCTTGCGATCGATCAGATACGTGGTCGGCAGGGCCCATGCACCATAGAGAAGACCGACTTCGCCGTCCTGATCCAGCGCGACGGGGTAGCTGATCTTCAGCTCCTTCATGAACTTCAGCGCATCGTCGCCCTTCTCCTTGACGTTCACCGCGAGCATTTCGAAGTCCTTGCCCTTGAACTCGCGATACAGGCGATCCATCGCGGGCATTTCGGTGCGGCACGGGCCGCACCACGTTGCCCAGAAATTCAGGAACACGATCTTGCCGCGGTAATCCTTCAGGGACACCTTCTTGCCCGAAGGATCGGAGAGCGTAAAGTCCGGCGCAGCAGATCGATCCTTCATCTCCTCCAGCTTGGGAATCGACTTGAAGTCCGCTGCCGCGTGAAGGCTTCCAGCCGCGATCAGGAGCGCGGCGCCGATGGCGCGCGCCGCGCGTGACCTGTTGTTACTCGACATGCAGTGATCAGGTCCCGGTCAGCTTCTTGACCTGCTCGAGCAGCTCTTCGTTCGGTATGAGCTCTTCGCCAGGCTTCAGAACGCGTTTGAAACGAACGACACCCTGCTTGTCGACGATGAAGTACGAACGCTGCGCGAGCCTGCGTTCCGTATTGAGAACACCATAATCAGACATCGTCTTCAGATTCGGAGCGTCGCTCAGCAGTGGAAAATTGAGTTTCAGGAAATCGGCGAACGCCTTCTGAGAAAACGTGACGTTGCCACTGATGCCGACGATTTCGGTGTCGGTCGCGGTGAACTTGCCATGGTCGTCCCGACTGGACGACAGTTCTTTTATTCAGGTCGGGGTGAAGTCGAGTACGTAGAACTGGATAACGACGTTCTTCTTGCCCGCCTGCTCGCTCAGCTTGAACTTCCCTGCCTGGGTACTCGGAAGCTCGAAGTCGGGCGCTTTCTCTCCTACCTCGAGGGCGGCGCTGGGCAAAGCGTAAGCGCTGCACAGCAAGAACGCCGACACTAGGCAAACAGATCTCTTCATCATTCGCATAAGAAAGTCCTCCTGGCTGCGACGGCGCCGATTGTAAGGCATGCTTTGCGCACGACCAACAAGCCTACTCGAATAACGTCGGAGCGCCGATACACCTGGGCTCGATGATATATTCCACGGGTTTGCTCAACGCACCGACCCTTACTCCGAGCAGCCGCAGCCGCCGCTCGAGCGGCACGCGCTTCAGGCATTCGCTGGCGGCACGCCGTATCTCCCGCGCATCACGCGTCGGCGCTTCCAGGGTGCAATCGCGTGTGAGCGTCTTGAAGTTGTCGTAGCGAATCTTCAGCCCGATGGTTTTGCCGACGTAGCCTTTTCGCTCGAGATCGGCCGCGACGCGCACGCACAGTTCTGTGAAGATGTCCGAGAGTTGCGCGCGATCGTTAACCGGGTGCAGGTCGGCCTCGAACGTCGTCTCGCGGCTCACGGATTTGGGTTCACTGTCCGTCACGACGGGCCTCTCGTCACGACCGTGCGCGGCGTCATGCATCCAGGCGCCGTAGCTCTTGCCGAAGCGACGGATCAGCTCTTCCGGATCGGCTTGCGCCAGATCGCCGATCGTATGAATGCGGATGGCTTCGAGTCGTGCGCTCGCCTTGGGTCCGATACCGTTCAGTTTGCGCGCCGGCAACGGCCACACGCGAGTGGGGATATCGGCATCGGTGAGCACGGTGAGTCCGCCCGGTTTGTCGAGCTCGGAAGCGATTTTCGAAAGCAGCTTATTGGGGGTAATACCGATCGAACACGACAGTCCCGTTGTTTCGCGCACCTGACGCTGGATCGCACGCCCGATTTCCTCGGCCCGTGTCCATGCCGCCGGCGCCTCGATGTCGGGGTGCGGCAGCGTGAGCGCGGTGAGGTCGATGTAGATCTCGTCGATGCCGCGATCTTCGACCAGCGGCGCGATCGAGCTCACCGCGTCCTTGAACAGACGCGAGTAGCGCCGGTACTCGTCGAAATCGGCCGGCAGCAGCAACGCGTCGGGAGCGAGCTTCGCCGCCCTCATGAGACTCATACCCGAGTGCACGCCGAATGCACGCGCTTCATAAGTCGCGGTCGTGATTACACCCCGGCCCTTGTAGGCGCGCAGCGTCGCGAAACGGGCGTCCGGCTCAACCACCTCGGCAGTGCGCCGGCGGCCGCCGATTACGAGCGGCTGTCCGCGCAGTTCCGGGTAGCGCAACAGTTCGACGGACGCATAGAAGGCGTCCATGTCCAGGTGAGCGATGAATCGCATCGGGCCGATTATCTCACCGCGTTCACAACTGTCACGATGAGGAAAGGCCCCGGGGCTAACGGGGGTGAGCACACGGGGCCTTTCAGGAGCGTCGCTTTGTAGGGGTCAGAGCGACAGGCCGAACTTTGCCATAACTCATTCGCCGGCGCCGCATCAGAAAAGCGACATGCGTCAATGAATGGAGCGAATCGACCGGCCGCGATGACGCTTCGAGGAAAAAATTGACGGGCCCCCGCTCCTGCAGAACATGTTCGTATGTCGTGCAGCACATCCCCGACCTCGAGGTCATCAGGGAAGGCACGATGAATGTGTTGATGTTCTTGCCGGCGTCGCTGTCGCGATATTTTCGATCGCGATCTTCAGGTGGGCTTGCAGGTTTTCGACCAGTCGATGACCCGATCGATCTCCAGGTAATACGACCCGCTCGCGCGGTACTTGTACGCGGTCGATGCGCTGCTCCGCCAGAAAGTCACAGACACACACTCGAGAGCGCGGCGGCAGAAATGCGGGTCGCGAGTGGAGCTCCTGTCATCACTTTCGTGATTTCAGTTGACCCGTGCTAAAGCGCACTTGACACCGCCGGGGATATCGTGTCCCCGCAGGCTGTACATACAGGGGGAAGTGGTGAAGGTCGCGTCATGCAAACGCCACGCTCGCGGCGTTGACATCGAACGCACGTGCGCGCGCCGCGCAACGCGGTGCGAGAAGCAAGCGAACGCGCGCGAGAAAGCCCCGCTTACAGAGTGCCCGCGCGGAACAAGAGCGCGCGATCCGTGATTTCTACCGATCTGACTCAACAGATAACAGGACCCAGTCATGTTCACCAGACGCACTTTTCTCAAAATAAGTGGCGCGGGGGCGCTGACGCTGTACGCACTGGATAAATTCGGTGTGGAACAGGCGATTGCATCGATTCCGGGTGGCACTCTTCCGCCCGAGGCGATCCCAAAATTTGTTTCGCCGCTCGTCAAGGTGCCAGCCATGCCACACTCGCGCTGGAACGAGTACGAAATTGCGGTGCGGCAGTTCAGACAGCAGATCCTGCCGCGGGGGCTCCCTGAGACGACCGTCTGGGGCTATGGCGCTATCGACAATCCCGCAACCTTCAATTACCCGTCGTATACGATCGAGGCAAAACGAGGCACGCCGATCGTCGTAACGTGGGTTAACGACCTGACGGACGCGAAGGGCAACTACCTTCCTCATCTGTTGCCAGTCGACCCTACGGTTCACTGGGCAAACCCTCCCGCCGGTACGAGTCCGGGCGTCAACGGGAAAGGAACACGCGATTCACGACCGGTCTTCATGAAAACACCCGGGCGATACACCGGGCCCGTGCCCATCATCACCCATGCGCATGGCATCGAGCATGTCGAAGACTGGGCCGACGGCTACCCGGAAGCGTGGTATCTGCCAGCGGCTGACAACATTCCGAAAGGGTTCGCACGTCGCGGCACGTGGTACGGTTTCTTCAGCGAGAAAGCCGAGAAAGCCGGCATTGGAAACTGGCGCCGCGGCCAGGCAACCTTCAGGTATCCCAACAGCCAACGGCCTTCGACCGCGTGGTTCCACGACCATACACTCGGCATGACGCATCTCAATGTGTATGCGGGCCTCGCCGGCATGTACGTCGTCCGCAGCGACGCATCGGACGATAATCCGTCGATCGCCGGCTCCAATGCCAGGGCGGTGTTGCCGGGACCCGCGCCGGGCGTCGGCGCGGACCCCTTCGGCACTTACTACGAGATCCCGCTCCTGATTCAGGATCGCTCATTTAACAAGAACGGCTCTCTCTTCTACCCTGACACGCGCGTGTTTTTCGACGGCTTCACCGGTCCGTACATACCACGCAGCGATGTGTCGCCGATCTGGAACCCCGAATTTTTCGGCAACTGCATCGTCGTGAACGGCAAGACGTGGCCTTACCTCGATGTCGAGCCGCGGCGCTATCGCTTGCGGCTGCTGAACGGATGCCAGTCGCGCTTCCTGATGCTCCGGTTCAATGACCCGAATGTCGACGTGTGGCAGATCGGAGCCGAAGGCGGCTACCTGCGCGCGCCTGTCAAGCTTGGGGCGATCCTCATGTCGCCCGCCGAACGTGCGGATGTCATCGTCGATTTCGCACGCGTGAAGCCGGGCACGAAAGTGACGCTTCTCAATGTCGGTCCGGATGAGCCGTTCGGCGGCCCGGGTTTCGTTCCAGCGGACCCGAACGGCACCGGGCTGGTCATGGAGTGTCGCGTCGGAGTACTGCGATCAGCAGACAACTCGACGCCGCCGGACCGGCTTCGCATGCCGCAGCTGCCGGCCATCACGGGAGGCGATACGCGTTGCGTCGCGCTGCTGGAAGTCGCATCCACGCTGGCCGACATGCCGGTCGAAGGACACCTCGGCACGTTCGACCCGAGAATAGGAGCTCCCCTGGGCATTGTTCACAAGATGTGGGGCGATCCCGAATCCGAGAACCCAAACCCTGGAGAAACCGAAGTCTGGGAGATCTACAACTTTACCGAAGACGCGCACCCCGTACATATTCATGAGGTGTTCTTCGAGGTTGTCAATCGCCAACCGATCGACCCGAATACCGGGGTGCCTATTCTCGGACCGAGGCCGCCCGAACCAACCGAAAACGGCCGCAAAGACACTGTCATCGCCTATCCGGGCGAGGTCACGCGCGTTCGAATGACTTTCGGCCCCGGCGGACAGTGACGTCTGGCACTGTCACATCCTGGAGCACGAAGATAATGAGATGATGCGGCCGTATCGAATCGGTCGAGTGCAAGCAGGCCAGCCCGACCCGATGACGACGCACCAGACCATAGGAGCCGATGATTTCGTTGTGTAAAGCCGCCGCCGCTCCCCCCGGCACACCCGTTGCAGGGGTAGGGCACAGTCCCGCTCAGGGGACACAACTACAGGAGATCTGGCAATGTTGCACTACGCAATCGTGTTCTTTTTGATCGCTCTGGTGGCGGCGCTGTTCGGCTTCGGTGGTATCGCGGCTGGCGCGGCCGGTATCGCCAAGATTCTGTTCTTCGTATTTCTGGTGCTCTTCGTAGTATCGCTGCTCGGAGGTATGAGCGGACGCTGGAGATAGCGCACGCACGTTGCAGCAACCGCGCGCGCGTATGCGTGCGCCGGAACATCGTGAGGCGAGGCCCGGTGAATTGATCGGCCTTGCCTCGCGTCGTATCCACGTGTGCCTCTAAACTAACCGTCCACCTACTCAGGCTCCACGCCGGCGGCCTTCAGCACCTTCCCCATGAGCGGCGTTTCTTCTTTTATCCACTCCGTCACGCGTTGCGGTGGCGTGTGCAGCGTGGAGAGACCCAGCGCCGAGTAACGTTCCTGCACGTCGGGCTGCTTCATGATCTGCGCAAGCTCGTTGTTCAGACGCGAGATGACCGCCTCGGGCGTGCCTTTCGGTGCGAGGATCGCCCACCATGTGGTGGGGCTGCTACCCTTTACGCCCGCCTCAACCATCGTCGGCACGTCCGGGAGCGCTTGCGACCGCGCCTCGCTCGTCACGGCCAATGCACGCAACCGGTTGACCTTGACGTGCGGAACGGCGGGCGCCATATCCGCGAAAGACATCTCGATCTGTCCGCCGACGACATCGTTGACGGCGAGTATGCCGCCCTTGTATGCGACGTGAACGATGTTCACACCGGTCGCCGCTTTGAAGATCTCCCCGGCGACATGCGCGGGCGTACCGCGGCCCCCCGATCCGAAGTTGAGCTGACCCGGCCGTGCTTTCGCGAGGGCGACGAGCTCCTTCACGGAGCGCGCCGGCAGCGACGGATGAACGATCAGCACGGATCCCGCTTTTGCTACCACGGATACGGGCGCGAAATCATTCAGCGGATCGAACCCGAGCCTCTTATAGAGAAACGGGTTGGTCACGAGCGCCGCATTGCTGCTCATCACGAGCGTGTAACCGTCGGGTGAAGTCTTCGCCGCCAGCTCGTGACCGATGTTGCCGCCGGCGCCGGGACGGTTCTCGACGACCACCTGACGGCCGAGCGCATCGCCCAGCTTCTGCGCGAGCACCCGGCTCAGCACATCCGTCGTGCCTCCCGGCGGGAAAGGCGCAATGAAACGCAGCGGTTTCGACGGATACGCCTGTTGTGCGCCCGCCGGTGCAGCGGCTGAAACGGCCCACAGCACGCCCACGCACGATGCGACGAAGCGGAACCCGAGCGTCATGATGTTCCCCACGGTGAGTCGAGTTTAGCTCGTATCATCGATGGCAAGCGCAGGGGCGCGAACGGCACTCGTGGCACACCAGTTTGGCACCCATCTTCTCCGTGCGATGATTTGGAGGCGCCGCTCGCCTCTCGCGTTGCGCCACTCACCTGTCGGCTCGCTCACGATTGCGGCGCCGCATGCGCGCAAGTATTCTTGTCGGGTAAGTCCCCTCACTCAAGCCAAGGAGAATCGAATGGAAGCCAAGGTCGGCAGCGCGGCGCCGGATTTCACGCTCGCCTCGCACACGGATCAGAAACTAGGGCTCGCCAGTTTTCGCGGGCGACGGACGGTCGTATCGTTCCTGCCGTTTGCGTTTACGGGTGGATGAAGGAACCAGGTCAGCGGGTTCCGTGCGAACTACGACGAATTCAAGAAGCTGAATGTGGAAATCCTTCAGATCAGCGCCGATCCCGTACCCAGCCTGAAGGCGTGGGCGGAGCAACTGGGCGGCCTTCCGTTCCCTCTTCTATCCGACTACTGGCCCCACGGCGCGGTCGGAAAAGCGTATGGCGTGTTCAATGACGAGCGTGGCATGGACAAACGATCCGCCTTCGTCCTCGACGCGCAGGGCGTCGTGCGCTGGTCCAAGGTATACGAGCCGGGCACGATCCCGGAGAGTAAGGAACTGCTTGCGGAGTTGGAAAAGATCTGAGCAGCGTTGATGAGGCGGGCCGGCGGATTGATCCTGCCGGCCTTTTTCATGCCGGCGGCGCCGTGCATCCCACATACGTTGCACTCGCCAGTAGAACGATCGTGAGGAGGATTGGTAATGAAGGCGCTTGCCCGGGAACATCTGATTGCGGACGTTGCGACGCTCGAGCGTCTGTATGGCCGGCCCGCAGGGGCATCGGTCGAGAAAGAAGTGAGCTACATTCATCCGCACTACCAGCGGATGATCGAGCTGTCTCCGTTTGTCGTCCTCGCGACGTGCGGGCCCGGCGGCCTCGACACTTCGCCGCGCGGCGATCCTGCCGGCTTCGTCACCGTGGAAGACGAGAAGACGCTCCTGATTCCCGACCGGCGGGGCAACAATCGCGCCGACAGCCTGCGCAACATCATCGCCGACCCGCGCGTCGCGCTGCTATTTCTGATCCCGGGCATCGGGGAAACCCTGCGCGTCAACGGGCGTGCGGCCATCACGACCGATCCGAAACTGCTCGGCCGGTTCACCATGGACGGCAAGTTGCCCCGCTCCATGATCGTCGTGGACGTCGAGACTGTTTTCTTCCAATGCTCGCGGGCACTCTGGCGCTCGAAGCTGTGGGAGCCATCGAGCCAGGTCGAGCGATCCAGGCTGCCGAGCCTCGGCCGCATGATCGCGGACCTCAGCGAATCGCGTATCGATGCGGAGGCCTACGATGCAGGCCTGTACGATCGGATGAAAGCCTCGCTTTATTGAAAGCGTTTTCTGTCAGGTCAGTGATTCCCAGAAGTCGATGATGCGCTTGCGCAGAACTGCATCCGGCATCGCCCCACGTCCCGCCTGCAGATTGTCGAGCATGTAATCGGGTTTGTCGGTGCCGGGTATGACCGCCGTCACCGCCGGGTGCGACAGGTTGAACTTCAGAAACAACTGCGCCCAGGTCTTCGCGCCGAATTCGCCGGCGAATTCGGGCAGCGGGCGTCCCTGCGCTTTGCGGAAGAGTGAATTTCGTCCGAACGGAAGCGCTGTGAGCACCGCTGCGCCGACGTCGCGCGCCAACGGCATGAGAACCGCCTCCGCTTCACGATCGGCGAGCGAATAGTTCACCTGGAAGAAATCCGGCTTCTCCCGCGCGAGGTACTTTGGCGACAGCATCGTACTGCCGCAGAAAACTGGTCGTCATGCCGACATAGCGGCAGAGCCCCTGTTGTTTCCATTCACGCAGCAGGCCGAAGTCGAAGTTCGGATCGCCCACGTTCCATGCCTGCATGAGATCGATGCGGTTCGTTTTGAGGCGCCGCAGTGAAGCTTGCATGGACGCGTTTGCCGCGCCGCGATCGACCGCATAGGAATACTTGGTCGCGACAAACATTTTGTCGCGCGCGCCGAGATCCGCGACGAGATCGCCGACACGATCTTCAGCCCGACCGTACGAATGCGCCGTATCGATGAGCCGCCCGCCTCCTGCGAGCAATGTCTGGATGACCGCGCGTCGCTCGGCGTACTGCGCCGCATCGTTTTCGAAGTCGAAAATCACGGCCGTGCCGATGCCCACGATCGGAATGCGTTCGCCACTGTGTGGGATCGGTCGCGTGATCAACGGCTCTTCGGCCGCCCCGGCGAGACGCGGGAATGTGCCCAGCGAAGTCACGAGCGCCACTCCGGCGCCGCCGGCCAGCACACGACGTCGTGTCGCGTCGAATGATCGGTTCACGTTTCACGCCTCACGCGCGCTCGAGCTCGAGTCGAGCTGACGCTCCGGCGCGAACGATATAATCCGCTCGCCCTCAATTCACAACTCCAGCAGCAAAAATGATGAAGTTTCCGTCCATTGTGTGCACGCTCGCGCTGGCAATCGCGGGCGTGCGCGTGAATGCGCAGACGAGCCCCTATCCCGTCAAACCGATCCGCATGCTGAGCGCGCAGTTCGGCGGTGGCAGCGACATCGCCGCACGTCTGCTGGCAGGCGCGTTGTCGCCCCGACTCGGGCAGCAAGTCATCGTGGACAGCCGCGTGGGCGGTACGATTATCGCAGAAACAGCGGCCCACGCCGCGCCCGACGGCTATACGCTGATCTGCTACAGCAGCACGCTCTGGCTCGTTCCGCTGATGCAGACAAAACCCGCGTACGATGCGTTTCGCGACTTCATGCCGATCACGCTCGTGGGGTCTTCGCCGATGGTGCTCATCGTGCATCCCTCGGTACCGGCGAAATCTGTCGCCGATCTTATCGCGCTGGCGAAGGCAAAACCGGGAGAGTTGAACTCCGCCACCGGGCCGCTCGGCGCGATACCTCATATCGCGTCGGAGCTCTTCAAGTACATGGCAGGCATCGACATCGTTCACGTCGCCTACCGCGGTGTCGGACTTGCGGTGAACGACGTCATCGGAGGCCGCGTGCAGATGATGTTCCCGAACGCGGGCGCCGTGCTTCAGCACGTGAAGGCCGGCAGGCTGCGCGTGCTCGCCGTCGGCAGCTCGCAACCGTCCGTGTTTTTTCCGGGCGTGCCGACCGTTTCCGCCGCCGGGCTGCCCGGCTATGAAGCCGTTTCCTCCTATGCCGTCTTTGCTCCCGCGCATACACCTGCTCCCCTCGTCAAACGGCTGAATCAGGAGATGGTAGCGGTGCTCCACACCCCGGACATGAAGGAGAAGTTCTTCAACACGACCGCGGACGTGGTAGGCAGCACGCCCGCCGAGCTGAACGCTCACATGAAGTCGGAAGTCGAGCGGCTGGGCAAGGTTATCAAGGCCGCCAATATCAAAGCCGAATAGAACGTTCGCAGACCGATCGCGTATCATCGCGCCACGACTCCGTCGTCCATCACTGCACATCCATCGAAGGAGGCGCCATGGCTGCCGCAACATTGAGTCCGAGCGCGCGCGCCGCGCAAACACTCACCTACAACATGAAGCTGCTCGGGCATCACGAGCTCGACGGCTTTGGTGGCATCGGCGAAGGCTGCACGATGCAGGTCACACAGGACGGCCGGCGCCTTCTCTGGATGGCGCACGAATCGGCGCCGAAGAATTTCACGGCAGTCGATGTAACCGATCCGCTGAAGCCGAAGATGGTCGTGCAGACGGAATTGCCGCACAACCGCATGCGTTCCAATTCGCTCGAGATCGTCGGCGACATGATGGCCGTCGCCTATCAGGTGCGCGGTGGAGGCATACCGAACGATCCGAATGCGATAAAGGAAAACCTCGGCCTCAAACCCGCCGGGTTCGATCTCTTCGATATCAGCAAACCCGAGGCCCCGAGGCTGATCTCGCATTTCGATCGCTCCGGCCCGTACTCGCTGGGCTGTCACTGCCTCTGGTTCGTCGATGGCGAGTACGTTCACATCAGCTCGGGTGCGCCCGACTTCCAGCCGCGCAATCCGAAAGACCACCAGATCTATCAGATCGTCGACGTGCGCAACCCGTCCAGGCCGACGGAAGTCGGCCGCTGGTGGTATCCGGGCCAGAAGGAAGGCGACCCCGAGCCTCCGATGCCGCGCCATCCGAAGTTCGACGGCGGCTACCGGCCGCACAACATGACGATCTATCCGGAACGTCCCGATCGCGCCTACCTCGGCTACATCGACGGCGGCGCGGTCATTCTCGACATCAGCGACAAAGCGCATCCCAAGGAAGTCACGAAGTTCCGCTACTCGCCGCCCATGAACGGCATGACGCACACGGTGATGCCGCTTTTGAAGCGCGAGCTGCTCGTGATTTCCGACGAGTGCAATAAGGACGAAGGCGTCGACTGGCCGAAGCTCGTGTGGATCGTGAACGCGGCCGACGAGACGAATCTCGTCCCCATCGCCACGCTGCCGTTGCCGGAGATCGAAGCGTTCGGCAAACGCGGCGGCCGTTTCGGCGCACACAACCTGCACGAGAACTATCCGGCCTCGTACTCGTGGCGCTCCGATACGATCGTCCTAGGCGCGTTTTTCAACGCGGGTGTGCGCGTCTACGACATCGCGAACCCATACCAGCCGCGCGAGATCGCCTACTTCGTTCCCGGTGCGCCCAAGCTTTCGCCGAAGGGCGCGATTCAGATCAACGACGTGTACGTGGACGACCGCCGCATCGTGTACGCGGTGGATCGCTTCAGCGGCGGCCTGTACATACTCGAAATGAACGTCTGAAGACGCTCCGCTCCGCGCCCGGGCGACAGTGCCGTGCTTCGGAATCCGTGACGAGTGACTGTGACTAGAACCGCCCTCTTCCTGTACACGGGGAAAGGGTTGGGTGAGAGGCAAGTATGCGCGAAGAGCTGTTGAACCTGTCCGCCGTCGAGTTGCGGCGCAGGATCGGAACGAAAGAGATCTCGCCGGTCGAACTGCTCGACGCCTGTATTGCGCGCATCGAGCGGATCAATCCTGCAGTGAATGCCGTCACGGCGGTGTGCTATGAACGCGCGCGGCAGGAAGCGAAGGTGGCCGAGCGAGCGGTCATGCGCGGCGACGCACTGGGGCTCCTGCACGGGTTGCCGGCCGGGATCAAGGATCTCGACGAGACCGGCGGACTGCTGACGACGTATGGTTCGCCGCTCTATCGTGATTTCGTGCCCGAGCGTGACAATGCGATGGTCGCGCGCGTGCGCGCGGCCGGGGCCGTCGTGGTGGGCAAGACCAATGTCCCCGAGTTCGGTGCCGGCGCGAACAGCCGCAACTTCGTCTGGGGCGCGACCGGAAATCCATTCGATCCGATGCTCAATGCGGGCGGCTCGTCGGGTGGCTCTGCTGTCGCGCTCGCGACGAACATGCTGCCGCTGTGTACCGGCTCCGACACCGGCGGGTCGCTGCGCATCCCGGCTGCGATATGCGGCGTCGTCGGGTTCCGGCCGTCGCCGGGACTCGTGCCCGTGGAGCGGCGCGGGCTCGGCTGGACGCCGATATCGGTGGTCGGGCCGATGGGGCGCACCGTCGCCGACACGTCTCTGCTCCTCGCTGCACAAGCCGCCCTGGACTCGTGCTGATCCGCTGTCGTATCCGGTCGATGCGCGTCGAATTCGCGACGCTCGAAGCGCCCGACCTCGCATCCCTGCGCGTCGCGTTCACGGAAGACTTCGACGTCTCACCGGTGGATCAGCCGATCCGCAAGGTCTTTCGCGAGAAGGTCGCGGCAATGCGCCACCTCTTCCGATCGTGCGACGAAGTGAGATTCGACTTCGGCGAGGCGGACCGCTGCTTCGACGTCATTCGTGCGCAGAATTACGCGGCGCGTTACCGCGACGCTTACGAGAAAGATCCGAGCTCGCTCGGCCCGAACGTGCGCGCGAACTACGAGATGGCGGCCGGCATGACGCTCGGCGATTTCGCATCGGCGCACACCGAGCAGACGACGATCTTCCGCCGCTTCCAGGCCACGTTTCGCGACTACGAGCTCGTGCTGGCGCCGACGACACCCGTATCACCCTTCCCGTGGTCGCAGCTCTATCTCGCGGAGATGGATGGCAAGCCGCTGCGCAACTACTACCACTGGCTCTCGCTCACCTACGTCATCACGCTCGCGACGAACCCGGCGATTTCGATTCCGTGCGGCGTGGATCACAAAGGCATGCCGTTCGGGCTGCAGGTGGTCGGCCCGTTCCGTGGCGATCGTGTGCTGCTGGCAGCGGCCCATGCACTCGAGCAGGCTTTCGCCGGCATCGAAAGCCTGCGGCGACCCTTGCCCGATCTCGACAAGCTGACGCAACCCACACCGCAACTGAAATCGATCGTGACGCACCCACCGCGCGCAGGCGTGGCGATCGCGGCGGCGCCGGCGTAGGCCGCTTAGGGCAGAACGCCACCGCTCTCCGCGAACAGCGCCAGCGACGCAGGCTTATAGTCGCTGCGGCCGCGCCGCCGCAGCCCGACCGATGGATGGAACAGCGCGCCCGCCGGTATCGTCCGGCCTTTGAACGGCAGTTTCCGCCAGGGATCTTCTTCCCAGGGCGCGTGGCAATCGCCCAAGGGATCTTCGGTGAGCGTCGCGGCGAATTCGGGCTTGATCTTCAGTCCTGCCTGCTGCAACTGTCCGGCCATCCACATCAGCGCGATGTTCGAAAGCTTGCGCACCGGATAGCCGCCCCCGATGTCCGCGTGCGCGCCGACGAACCACATCTGGGTGATGCCGTCCCGCGGATCCCACAACGTGGGCACGAAATCAGCGCGCTGCTCGTCTATCGAGACAGCGTGAAAACCGTTTTTCACTTTCTGGCTCAGGGTCGTATTGGTGAACTGAAAGACGTCGCTGCGCCCTGTGTCCGCGTTGTAGTCGGGAATACCCAGTGAACCGACCGTATCCCACACACCGATCGCTTCGATTCCAACGTCCGGCAGGTAATCGTCCGCTTTCAGCTCGGCGTTAGTGATGAATCGGAGGTCGTTCAGGAACGACGATCGCACCTCAGCCAGCAACCCGGATGGAGCGCCCGACTTGGCGCGATACTGTATCCACGCAGCGATGCCGAGGCGATATGCTTTCTTGCGATCTTCGAGGCCGTCGAAGCGTTTGGCATTCAGCAGGCCGAGCGTGCAGATCATTCCGCCCAGCGCCCTTGCCGTGTACGCGCCGCGGCTGAAGCCGGCGATATAGATCCTGTCGCCAGGCTCATAGCACCGTGAGATGTAGGTATAGCCGCGGACGATGCGCGTGATCATGCCGGCGCCGAAGGTGCCCCCCAGGATCTTGTTGATCACGTTGCTCGAGTCGCCGACGCCGTTGATGTATTTCGCCATCTGCGTGACGGCGCCGTCCGCACCCGTTGCCACCTGCTCCTGCTCGTTCTTCAGGAGCTTCGTTTCCGGCGTGTCGTCGCCCTCGAGCTGATCGAATAGCAGGAAAACGTTCGTCGGGTCGGGAACGCCGTCGTCGTTGTCGTCCTTGTCCGGTCCGTTCCATGTCCCGTCGGCAAAAAACGCGATGTTCTTGCTCATGATTCCTCGGCTCCTTTCGACTACCCGTGTTGTGGAACTTAGCATGCGCGGCACCGGCCGACCTCCCCCATTGTGCGGATGGGCGTCGCCGGCCCTTTTCACCCGCGTGTCATCGCGCGAGTGTAACGATCACGAGGCCAGCGACGAGCAACAACATCCCCGCCGCCTCTGTACCGCTCACGTGTTCCCGGAAGAAACGATGGGCCACGATATAGGCGAAGACCAATTCGATCAACGCGAGCGTTCGGACATGGGCCGCGGGCTCGATTGCCATCGCCGTGAACCAGCCGGCCGAAGCCGTCGCGCCCATCAACCCGGCGAAGAGCGACCGCCGCCATTCCCTGCACACACGCGCCACCACGATCGGATCCCTGACGAGCAGCCAGGACGTAAGAAGCACCGTCTGCAGTGCCTGCGCAGCCACGAGGGTACATGCGGCTGCCATTGGAAACGCGCTCTGCGGTAACGCCAGGGCGGCGCCACGATAGCCGACAGCCGCGATGCCGAACAGACTGCCCGACGCAACACCCAGCAGCGCGGTACGCGTCGTCCAGCCGGCAACGAGCGTACGCACGGGCCGCTTGCGGTCGATCGGCGCCAGCAGCATGACCCCCGGCGTCGCAAGCACGATCGCGATCAGCGCACCCGGCGTCACCGGATCGCCGAGAAAGAGCAGTCCGAAGAGCGCGACCTGAAGGACCTCCGTTTTCGCATAAGCAACGCCGAGCGCGAAGTTGCGCTCGTGCATGACGCGCAGGAGCAATGCAGTCGCGCCGATCTGGGTGACGGAGCTGAGCACGGTCCAGCCGACAAATACCACATTCAAATTGGGCAACGGGAAGCGGCCGATCAGCGCAACGGCGGCGAGCCACAACAGCGCAAACGGCAAGCCGTAAAGGAAGCGCACGAGCGTCGCGCCGAGTGTTCCGAGCACAGGCGTCAGATGACGTTGCGCCGCGTTGCGACTGGTTTGTGCAAGCGCGGCGGCGATCGTGATCGGAATCCATAACCAGTCAGGCGGCGTCAAAGGCCTGATCTCGAAAGACGCGCATTCTGTATTCTGGCATCATCAAGGCTGCCGCCGGAACACCGTGATGGAAAACGCGACCGGTGTCTATCAGTGCAGGCTCGATTGCCAAGGGAGGATTCATGAAACGCGTAGTGCCGCTGCTGCTCATGTCGTGTTGCGGTCTTGTCGCCGCGCAGACGCAGGAAGAACTGGTGGGCGACGGCAAGAACACCGAGAACGTCACGACCTTCGGGATGGGCTACGACATGAAGATGTACAGCCCGCTCCGGGAGATCAGCAAGTCGAACGTGAAGCGGCTGGTGCCGATCTGGAGCACGAGTCTTTCCAACGACATGGGCGAGCATTCGCAGCCCACCATCTACAACGGTGTGATGTACATCGTGAACGGCAACTGGACGTTCGCTCTTGATGTGGCGACGGGCCGCCAGATCTGGCGCACGCCAGTGACCTACGACCGCGCCGCCCTGCGCGTCGCAGGCGGGGGCGCCGTAATCAGAGGGCCCGCCACCATTTATAACGGCAAGCTCTTCCGGCAAACGCTCGACGCGCACGTCATGGCGCTCGACATGAAGACCGGCAAGGAGATCTGGAAGCAGAAGTTCGCCGACTTCAAGGAAGGCTACAAGGGCGTCATCTCACCGATGATCGCGAACGGCGTGCTGGTCTCCGGCATGGGCGGGGGCGACAGCACGACGCGTGGCTTCATCGAAGGCTACGATCCCGAAACGGGCAAGCGCCTGTGGCGTACGTACACCATTCCCGCACCGGGTGAACCCGGTTCGGAGACGTGGCCGAACGCAAACAAGCCCGATGCGTGGAAGTATGGTGGCGGCGCAACCTGGCTCATGCCGAACTACGATCCCGAGCTCGACCTGATCTATGTCGGCACCGGCAATGCCGAGCCGTACAACCCGTCGTACCGGGAAGGCGCCGACAGCCTCTACACGTCCACGCTGCTCGCACTGCGGCCGAAGACCGGCGAGATCGTCTGGTATTACCAGTACGTGCCGAACGACAGCTACGACTACGACGCAAACTCGGAAAGCGTGCTCACCGACATGCGCGTCAACGGGGAAAGCCGCAAGGTGCTCATCAACGCGCACAAGAACGGCTTCCTGTACGTCATCGACCGCACCAACGGCAAGCTGATCGCGGCCAATCCGTACACGCGCGTAAGTTGGGCGTCTCGGATCGATCTGAAGACGGGGCGTCCCGTGCTCACCGATCTCCTGAAACGCGCGGTCGACGGTGAGACGGTGGCGTTATGGCCCGCGCGCGGCACGAACGCGACGCTGATCGCCTTCAACCCGAAGACGAACCTCGTCTACGTCAACGCGTGGAACCAGTCGCGCGTCATGAAATACGTGGATTTCAAATTCCAGCTCGGCGGCAACTCGACCGGCATCACCTCCACTTTCGAAACTCCGCAGGGCGATCCCCAGGGCTATCATGAAGCAGTCGATCCGCTGACCGGCAAGTTGAAGTGGCGTGTGCCGCTGATGGATTTCGCAAGCTCCGCGGGCATGCTCGCGACCGACGGCGGGCTCCTGTTCACAGGCAAGCTGACGGGCGAGTTCATCGCGCTCGACATGGAGAACGGCAACACCGTGTGGTCGTTCAAGACCGGGTCGTCGATCAACGCGCCGCCGATTACGTACACGTACAAGGGGCGGCAGTTCGTGACGGTGCTCTCCGGACGCGGCGGGAGCAATCCCAACCGTTTCGCCGGTGACGTGATCCCGGCCGGTGGCGCCGTGTGGACGTTCGCGCTCATGCCGGATTAACAGGCGAACGCAGCATTGTCCGTGAGCGTGTCGAGCACGCGAACCTCCACGTTCGCGCCGTTTCGCTTTCGCAGCTTCCGCTTTCAATGGCCGGCGGACCTCGCGACATCGTGGGCGTTCGAAATGGAGACGCTCATTCTCGGCTGGTACGTTCTGGTCGAGACGCGTTCGGTCCTGCTGCTCACGATATTCGCATCCCTGCAGTACATCGGCACGCTGCTCGCGCCGATGTTCGGTGTGATGGCGGACCGCCGCGGGCACCGCAACGTGCTCTGCGCGATGCGGATGACTTACACGACGTTCGCGACGACCATGATGACGCTCGCGTTCATGGACGTCCTCACACCCGTGCACGTCTTCGTGATCGCGGGGCTCAATGGTCTCGTGCGGCCGTCCGACATGGGGATGCGGGCGGCGCTGGTCGGCATGACCATGCCGCCGACGCAGCTCATGAGCGCCATGAGCATCCAGCGCACGACGCAGGATTCCGCGAAAATGGCCGGGGCACTGACGGGCGCGGGCCTGGTCGCGCTGCTCGGGATGGCGCCGGCGTATGTGGCCGTCGCTGCGCTCTATGCGACCAGTGTGTTCCTGACGCTCAAAGCGGCTTCAGGCACCCGCACCGCACACGCGAAGGTGACGAGCACCTCACCCTGGCGCGATCTGAAGGAAGGTGCGCGGTATGTGTGGGCCACCCCGCACCTGCGTGCGGTGATGCTTCTCGCTTTTTTTCTGAACGCGACAGCGTTCCCCCTCTTCAATGGATTGCAGCCGTATGTCGCGAAGGAGGTTTTCTTCACCGATCAGCGCGGCCTCGGCTTTCTCGTAGCAGGCGGCGCGCTCGGCGCACTTGCGGGCGCGCTGGTAATCAGCCGCCACGGCGGTGCGTTTCGTCCCGCGCGCATGATGCTCACCGGCTGCATGCTGTGGTACACGTTCATGCTCCTCTATGCCTGCATGCCGAGCTTCGAGGCCGCCTGGCTCGTGCTCTTCCTGGCCGGCTGCGCCCACAGCACGAGTCAGGTGCCGATGACGGCCGTACTGCTGCGGAACATGGACGAGCATTTCCGCGGACGCGTGATGGGCATCCGTATGCTGATGATCTACGGAAACGTGCCGGGACTGATCATCGCCGGCGAGCTCATTCGCAAGATCGGTTACACCTACACGGCGGCCATCTACTGCCTGTTCGGCATGAGCGTCGCGGCGCTCATCGCGCTCCACTGGCGCGCGCACCTCTGGCACCCTGATGCCGTGATGAACACCCGCTGAAGGCAGGCACGCTCCGGGCAGGCGCCCGCACCCGACGCGACAGTCGCTCGGAGGTTGCTCACGTTTCCGGCTTGATGCCGGCCGACTAACCCGAAGGGACGGGGCGCTGTGGGCGCATCTCGTTGTCGCAACCCCTTGCAATATTCGCGATATTGCTTCGGGCTTGCTCCTAGACCTGCATCCCACAACGCCGCCGTCGCGCCCGCGCGGGGCTTATTCAGAGGTTCCGTACCTGGCCACCCACGAACAGAGGGAAACCGATGGTTTCCCTCCGTAACCTCTTTTCCTTGCAGGGCCGGCGCTCCGCCTTCGGCTGGTGCGGCCCAGCCGCGTTTCAGTCGAGCCGGAGCCGGGCTGCGACCAGCAGACTCTGGTTGCGCGCCGCGCGGACCGCTTCGCGACTGCGTGGTTCTTCTTTTGGCGCTTCTTCGACTGCCGGCTCCGCCGCATCCGCGTCGTCCTTCGCTTCGACATCGAACAGCCGGATGATTCTCGCGTTACGGGGCCGGGGCGGCTTCGCCGGAAAGAGAACGCTGAGCAGGCTATGGGGCGACGGGTCGATCTCATACGCCTCTGCGGGTTCCTCGGCGTCGAGGCGCTCGACCTTCATCTCGAGCGGGCCTGCCGCGGCGTCCCCGTCCGTCGCTTCGCTCTCTGGCTCACCGTCCGGCAGCCCGGCGGCATCGGCCGATGGTTCTTCGAAATCGTCTTCCCCGCCGGCGGGCCCGGTGTCGTGGAAGTAGTCACCCATGCCGTCCGTGTGGCCGGCGCCCTCTTCGAGACCCCTGTGGTCAGCGTCCATGCGTGTTCTCCAGTTACCGTATGCGTTATCGGTCGTGGGGCTGCGATCTTTACAGGCACAACGATAGCCATCTCGTACGGCAGCCCTGAATACATTTGTCACACCCGAGGCAATCCCGACCGGTGGCCCGAATCGAGCGACCAACGGACAGCCCTATAGAATGAGACCGGAGTCTCAACGCGCCGGGAGGCGTTTCGATGACAAACAGAATTACGATCAGTAACCCCGCCACTCTGCCCAAGCCCGCCGGGGCCTATTCACACATCGCGCGCGTGACTGCAGGCGACCTTCTGTTCATTGCGGGTCAGGTGGCGACGGATGCGAGCGGCAAAGTGGTCGGAGCCGACGATTTCGAAGCCCAGGCCGACCAGGTTTTCGCCAATCTCCGGGCCGCTCTGCAATCGGAAGGCGCCGATTTCCAGCACGTGGTTCAGTTCACCACTTATCTCGTGGATTCGCGCGACATCGCCAAGCTCAGGAAGTACCGGGAGCGCGTTTTCGCGCACCTCTTTCCGCATGGGAAATATCCGCCGAATACCCTGCTGGTCGTCGAGCGCCTGGCGAGCGAGGAGATGCGGCTGGAAATCGCGGCGATTGCCGCGCCGTAGGAGGTGGCGCTCGCCTGAAGGCTCGGCTGGTTTCCGTCGCCTCAGCCCTCGCACAATCGGACGAGAGTGCTGACGAGCGCCCGAATGTCACGTTCGCTGCGACAGACTGTCGCAAGCGCGGCTGTCCGTCTCCGCAAGCCTCGTCCTCTCGGACGAGAGTACTAACCGGCGCTGGAATGTTAGGTTCGTGGGGAGACCGCGGACGGCGGAGCAGTGCCTGCGGCGTAGCCGTAGGTGCGACCCGGAAGCGGGCTGAGGCACGCGTATCACAACCGCGGTCTTACGCACGCTTTCGCCGTCAGATCCCCGCCAAGGCGGGGCCCCTCTTCCAGGCTTCAGCGTGCCCGCCTCTTCGAGGCCCCCACTCACCGGGAGGGGCGGGTTTTAGCGAGGGTCGTGTACCCAGTCCCATACCCGGCTCGCGCGATCGACGATCGCCTCCAGATCGTCAGCGAGCACATAGCGTGAGGCGATGAGCCGGCGCGTCACCTCGCGCACTCGCTCCAGGTACGCGGCCTTCGAGGCGTAACGCTCTTCGATCGACGCCCGCGGATCACTCGTGCGCTGCCGGTCCGCGCGCGTAGGCGGAAACGGTATCGTCGAGCCCAGCATCGCCATCAGGTCGCCGGCAGCGCCCGTTTCTGCATGGCGCGGATTCCAGCCAACCAGGGTCGCGAGCGGTGCAGCCAGTTCCGGCGGCCGGATTCCGGCGACGTCGTTTCCGTCCTCATCCACCGCCGATACGTACGTGCGGTAAGGGGCACCCGATCTGCGGCGGATACAGCGGTATTCCTTTCTCCATCCCGGGTCCGAAATCGACCCGTGCCGGTTTCGCAACACGCTCCGGGAATCGCATGCCCGGCACCTTGCCGTAGAACGTCGCCAGGGTCTCGGCTTCGACCGCCGTCTTGTCCGCGAGTCGCGGAAACGCGCTCGGCGGCGGCTCGGTGTTATCCGTGACCCAGCGGTCGACGTTCACCAGCGCGGCGCGCAGGAGCGGCGCGTAATCGACGACGTTGAAGCGGTGATGCCCGCGACTGCCGGTATTCGGATCCGCGGCGAGCGGGGGCAGCGCGCCCGGCGTGTGCTGCGTGCCTGCGAAGAGATAGGTACGAACGAAGTCCGCAGGCTCGACGTCACGCCGGCCTTCGATATCGGTGTGAATGAGTGACGCGTCGCCCCGCCAGTACTCGGCCGAGGTGTTGGTTGCGCAAATACGCGGGACGCGCCCGCGCTCACGCAATCGCGCGAACACCTGCTCGTCCGCAAACGGCGGCAGGCTGCCGACGGATTCGGTCGCATTGAGCGACGGCTGTCCCAGGCGCAGATTGAACTCGCCGCGGCGCGCCCCGGCCACGTGCGGCATGACCGCGTCGTACACCATCCGCCCCTGCTCGTCTTCGTCGAGTCCGAGGAAAAGCAGGTTGCGCAGGAACCGACCGCTTTGCGATACACCGAACAGGTACGCGCGCTCGATCTCGTTCGCACACGGATTTCCGCTGGCGGCATCGGCCCAGCGCAGCCACGCACCGACGTCGCGAATCGCGAGAAAACCCAGCCCGACGATCGGCGGATTCGCAGAGCGGTAGATGACGTCGTAAAGTGCTCCGGGCGTGAAACCACCCTTCACCTCGATGTGAGCGGCATCGGGGAAACGCCAGGCGTCCCGCGGCAACTCGACCGCAGGCGCGCCGCCGTGCTCGCGCACGATGACGCGGGCTTCGCGATCGTCGAGATCCAGCACGGGATTCGGAATGTGATAGCGGTCCGCAAGGGGCAATGTCCTGACGCGCTCATTGGGCCGCAACTCGCAGCGTATGAAGCCGACGACCCCGTTTGCGCGCGGCGCGTCGAGGGCGATCAGGCCATCGCGCCGGGGCACATCTATTTGCCAGCCGGCCCATGCAACCGTGTAGCCCTGTCGCATCAGGAAGCCGTTGCCGAAATCCTCCGCCGTGCTCGGATCGGGAACGCGCACCGTGCTGTTGAACATGCCGAGCGCAACCTTGCGACCGCGATTCGCGACATCGACCAGCAGCCGTCGATTGCCTTTGCGCATATCGACCGGCTTCAGCAGGTAGAAGTCCGCCGAGAATTCGACGCGACCTTCGGCGTTCGCACTCGCAAGCGCAATGTCGGTGATGCGCTGGTGCAACGGATGCGCGGGGTCGACCGCGAAGCGCATCGTGCCGCTCACCTTCTCGTACGCGCCGGTGTCGCCGAACGCCTTGCCGTCGAGCACGATGGAACGCGATTGAATTTCGAGACCGGTGACCATGAGCGCCTCCTCGCCGATTAGCCGCTGGGAGCGCTGATTGTAGGCCGTATACTGCATGGGGAGACAAGGAGTGATGAGTGCCCGGTGACGAGTTCCGGCAGCTCGGCAAGCAGGCAGGATCGATCAGGTAACCACCACGCTCGAGTCATACGCTTCACAGGAGGATCACCCGTGCGCCGAATTACATTGCGGCGTCTGTTGCTGTTGCTCTTCGTGCTCTGCACGAACGCGACCGCACTCGCCCAGAACTATCCGGTCAAACCCATTCGCATCATCGTGTCGTCCACACCTGGCGGAGGTGCCGACTTCGTGGCGCGGGTCGTCGCGCCCGTGATCACCGAAGCACTCGGCCAGCAGGTGATCGTCGAAAACCGCCCCGGTGGCGGCAGCCGGCTCGGCTACGAGGTGGGATTGCGCACGCCGCCCGACGGTTACACGCTCAATCTCATCACCCCGACCTACAGCATCAACCCCGCGCTTTATCATCTCAAGTTCGATCCGCTCGCGGACTTCACACCGATCATCCTCGTTGCGAAGGGACCGCTGATCGCAACCGTGCATCCGTCGCTGCCGGCAAGGACTATTCGCGAGCTCATTGCGCTCAGCAGGAAGAAGCCGGGCGGTATCAGTTATGGCAGCACCGGACAGGGCACGATCATTCATCTTGCCACCGCTCTGTTCGAGCAGATGGCAGGAATCAAGATGACACACGTGCCCTACAAAGGCGGAGCGAACGCGCTGGTGGACGTCATGGCCGGCAACATCGATCTCATCTTCGCGACGCCTCAGGCCGGACTGCGGCAGGCGAACGCCGGGCGTGTGCGTGCGCTCGGCGTGACGACGGCGACGCGTCTGCCCGCGGCCCCGCAAATTCCGACCATCGCCGAGTCCGGCGTGCCCGGCTATGAAGTTACGAACTGGCAGGCGCTGATAGCACCCAAGGGCCTGCCGCCGGCGATCGTGGAGCGCATCAACACGCCGATCAACCAGGCGCTGAAGACAAAAGAGCTGGACGAGAAGCTGCAGTCCGATGGCGTGGCGGCGGCGGGTGGCACACCCGAGCAGCTCTACGAACAGATCCGCAAGGAGATCGACATGTGGGACAAGGTCGTAAAGCAAGCCGGCGTCAAGATCGAATAAGCCCTATTTCCCTGCCTTGAGTAATCCCAGGTCGCCCAGCATGCGCGAAGAACGCGCGACTTCCTCATCCATCGCTTTACGGAAGGCAGCCGAATCCGCATAAGCGTCGTACCAACCGTACGTCTGCAGCGCTTTTTTCCAGAAATCCGTTTTGGTCGCGAGCGCGGCCGTGTTCTCCCAGAACGTGACGGCGTTCGGACTGAGACCCGGCGGTCCGAACAGGCCCCGCCAGTGCAGGACGGTGACGTCGATGCCCATCGAACGCCACGTCGGTACGTTCGCGAGCTCGCCGCTCAGCCGCTCGGGCGAGGAGATCGAGAGGAGTCGAACCTGTCCCGATTTCACCAGCGGCAGAATTTCGGAGACCGGAGTGGACAGCGCATCGACATGACCGCCCAGCAGCTGTGAATTGAGCGCGGTGCTGAACGCGGCGATGCGCACCCGCTTCACGTCCACGCCGGCTGCGATACCGGCCGCGACAATGTTGATCTGATCGTTGCTCGGTATCGACGAGATCGCGAAGCTCACGGAAGTCGGATCGGCCTTGAGCTTATCGAGAACGTCCCGCGCGCTCCTGAACGGCGCATCGGCGCGCACCGCCCAGACGAGATACTCGGTCATGAGGCGGCTCAGGGGTGTGACCGAATCGTGTCCGAGCGGTGTCGTGCCCGCGAGTTTGTTCAGATAAAGGCGATTCGTGTTGAGATACAGGACGTGGGGATTGCTCTTGAAACGCTGAACGTAGGACGTCGCGGTATTGCCGCCACCCTGGCCCATGTTGAGAACGACGATCGGCTGATCGAACGTGCGCGTGTCGCGCACCGCCTGCTCGAAGGCGCGGCCGACGAGATCGAGTCCTCCACCCGCACCACCGGCAACGACGAAGTCGATGCGCTTGCCCGGAACCAGCACCGGCTGCGCCGACGCAACTGCGCATACGAAAGCGAGCGCACATGCGGCCGACGCAAGCGTGGCTCGCTTCCGTTCGTCCTGAGGAGGCACACCGGAGCGCCGTCTCGAAGGATGAACGGGGCCCGTTCGCGGTTCAAGACACTCGCGGTCCTCGGCACGAACTGTTTGCGGCCCGCTTACCCGCATCACTGCTCGTCCTCCGCTTCCACCATCGCCCACACGCGCCGGAAAGGTCCACGATTGGCGAGGAGTTCCTTCCCCGCCGCCGCCGCCATTTCTTCTTCGAGCCACACGGGCCGGCCAAGGCCTGCGCTGATGCAGGCGCGACGTGCATTCTCTTCGAACAGGAATGCGCCGCCGACAGCTTCTTCGACGCTGGCGCCGGTGATCGCGGCGCCATGCGCACGCATGAGCACGGCCCGATGCGGACCCAATGCTTTCGCGAGCGCAAGACCGCGTGTCTTGTCGTTCACGAGCCGTGGATCCTGATAGACCGGTATGCCGTCGTGGAAGAGCGTACCCATGAGGTGAATCGCCCGCAGGCGCTCTTCGCTCGTGCTCGTGAACGCAGTCGAATGCATTCCATGATAGTGAATCACGCTGCCGACGTCGGGACGCGCGCGGAGGATTTCGAGATGGATCGGATACTCGCCGGGTGCATCGCCCTTTCCTTCGAGCTTGCGCCCGTCGAGGTCGAACACGAGGAAATCTTCCGGTGTCGCAGCGAGGCCGAGCGAGTGGCGCGCCAGGATGAAGCGATCCGAGTCCGGCAGCCGTGCGCTCAGGTGGCCGAAACCTTCTATGAAGCCTCTCCGATAAAGGAAGCGCCATCCCTTGACGGCGTTCGCGATCAGCGTGTCACTCATTGTTTCCTCTGCATGCCGGGTGCCGGAATCTAGCACTCACTCGAACGCGGCGTCTCTGCGCACGTCCACATTCTGGGGACGCGAGTCTTTACACGGCAGGTTGTCGGCCACGATGCGACGCGTCGTTGTGCGCTGCGCCACGTGCCGCGTACGGCAGATGATCTGCGACCGGAGAATGTGCCAAGATACCGCCGTTTTCTGCCAACCCAAGAAAAGCCATGGACAAGATCTTCTCCTCACCCGAGCAGGCCATTGCAGACGTGCCGGACGGTGCAACGATCGCGATCGCCGGTTTCAGCGTCGGTCATCGTTTCGCGACGAGTCTCATCCTCGCGTTGCGCGAGAAGGGAACGCGCAATCTCACGCTGGTCTGCAATTCACTGGGCGACCCGGGTGCAACGCGCGGTCAGATCCTTGCGGAGAACGGCCAGGTCAAGAAGCTGATGGCGGCATTCTCGGTGCGGCCGGGAACACCGACGGCGAGCGAAGAACAGATCACTGCCGGCAAGATGGAAGTCGAGCTCGTTCCGCAGGGGATCCTGGTGGAGCGCTGCCGTGCGGGCGGAGCGGGCATACCCGCCTTCTATTCTCCGACGAGCGTCGGCACCGACCTCACCGCCGGACGCGAGATCCGCGAATTCGACGGCAAACCGCATGTGCTCGAGTACGCGATTCACGTGGATTACGCGTTCTGCAGAGGTTATCGCGCGGACCGGCTCGGCAACGTTCAGTTTCGCGGCGGCAGCCAGAACTTCAATCCGAGCTTCGCGAAGTCTGCACGCATCGCGGTGGTCGAAGTGGACGAGATCGTCGAGCCCGGCGTCATTCCCCCCGAGCTGATCGACCTGCCCGGCATTTTCGTCCAGCGCATCGTGAAGACGACGCAGGCTGCGGACGGCAAGGCGTGGCGCCGCCCCGAGCGGCGTCCTTCCGACAAGCCGCGCCTCTATAACGACAAGCCCGCGCTCACCCGCGCCGGCATTGCGAAACGCGCGGCCGGCCTCGTCAAGGAAGGCACGTACGTGAATCTCGGCGTCGGCATCCCGACGATGGTGTCGAACTACCTGCAGGACCGCGACGTGATCCTGCACGCGGAGAACGGCGTGCTCGGCTACGGCCAGATGGTTTCGACGGAAGAAGAGATCGACCCCGACGTCTACAACGCCGCCGGCCAGTTCGTCGCGCTGAAGCCCGGCGCATCCTTCTTCGACAGCGTCACGTCGTTCGAGATGGCACGCGGCGGCTGGATCGACACGGTCATTCTCGGCGCCTACGAAGTCGACGAGACCGGGAGCGTCGCCAACTGGAGCACGTCCGATGCGAAGCGCGGCGGCATCGGCGGCGCGATGGACCTTCTCTCGGGCAAAGGCGATCTCATCATCGTGATGGAGCATACCGACAGCAAGGGCCGCCCGAAGCTGCGCAAGCAATGCACCTATCCGCTCACGGGCAAGAACTGCGTGAGCTATGTCGTTACGGATCTCGCGCTGTTACGCTGGGACAAGGATCGTTTCGTGCTCGATGAGGTGGCGCCCGGCTTCACGCCGCAGGAAGTGATCGCACTGACAGAAATGGACATCGGGTCCGGTCCCAATGTGAAGTCGATGGTCTAACAGGCTCGGTCCTTCGAGACGGTGCTTTCTGTCGCGCCTCCTCAGGATGAACGGAGTTAAATCGTTCGTGCTGAGGAACGCGAGTGTCTCGAAGCATGAACAACAGGAACTGGGATCTACATGACATTTGCCAATACCGCCGCTTCACTGCGGCCTGAAGTCAACGCACCCGAGAACGTCGCGGTGGTGCCGACGGGTGCTGCGCTCGGCGCGGAGATCCGTGGTGTGGATCTGTCGCAGCCGGTGCCCGAAGCGACGAAAGAGATCATGCGCCGGGCCTGGGCGGATCACCTCGTGCTCCTGTGGCGCGGTCAGAATCTGCCCGACCTTTCGTTCCTTGAAGCGGCTGGGATTTTCGGCGTCACACGCGAGCCGGCGGCGCGCAAGTACCAGGTCGCGGGCGGCTACAAGATCGGCGGCAAGCGGGTGCCGCTGCATCCGCACGTAAGCCTGATCAGCAACCTGAACGAAGAAGGCGAGCCGGTGATGCACAACGGCGATCTCGGCAGCGCCGAGGTCGTGTGGCACAGCGACAACTCGTATACGGAGGTGCCGCCGGCCGGCAGCATGCTCTATTCGGTGGTGATTCCGACGAACGGCGGCGGCGATACGTTCTTCAACAACCAGTATCTCGCGTACGAAGAGCTGCCCGATGATCTCAAACACGCGATTGCCGGCCGCTCGCAGCGACACGATGCGAGCCGCAACAGCGCGGGAGTCTTGCGCCCGACCGTGAAGCTGCCGGCGACGCCGGAAGAGGTCCCGGGCCCCGTGCACCCGCTCGTGCGAGTACCATCCGGTCACGGGCAAACGCGCGCTCTATCTCGGACGTCGCCGCGACTGGCCTTCCAACTACATCCTGGGTATGCCGAACGACGAAAGCGAGAAGCTGCTGGACCGCCTATGGGCGCACGCGACCCAGCCGAAGTATGCGTGGGAACACAAGTGGCGCGTCGGCGACCTCGTGCTGTGGGACAACCGCTGCGCGATGCATTACCGCACCGAGGTGGACGTCAAGCAGGTGCGCGTGCTTTATCGGACCGTGGTGAACGGGGAGCCGGTTATTGCGGGGTAGGCAGGCGGCGCTCGCCTCAAAGGCTCGGGCCTCGCCTGAAGACCTGGGCTATTCCGAACGCCCCTGAAATTTCGCATCGTCGCTGATGACGATGCGGCCGCGCATGACGACCTCGTGCGGCATGTCGTCGCCGGCGCACTTGAACGGCCGGCCGTACTTCTGCGCCGCTTCCGCAAGCTTGCGCTTTCTCCAGTCTTCGGACGCTTCCGGCATGCGCACGTGATCGATCACCGGCGGTGTTTCGCGCGATTTGCGTCCGAAACCAAATGCCCGGCCTATGGCACGAACAATGTTCATGGCTGTTGCGCTTTCACGTCGAGGCGCGCCCGGCAGTCCGAACCCTGCGCGTCGCTCGGGTCGGCCATTCTACGCGAAGCGTATTGATCCGTAAGGTTCCGAGATTCTGCCGCACGCCGAGCGCGCTGTCACGGCCGGAGCAGCGCCATGTGCGTCGGATGCGGCACCGCAGTTCCCGCGCGCGAACATGACGATGCGCCGCCGGAGAACGCTCGCGGCACGCGCATGTACCTGACAGCGCTGGCCAATTTGCTTTTTAGCGGTGACGTCGCAGGCGGCATTTCGGGCCGGAGCACCTCGGCCGCATCGCGCCGGTGACCCGCGCCGGCCTCGAGCCCGAGATTCGGAGGCATTTCCGAACGGGCCTGCGCTTTTATAATGGCGCCCCTTTCTGTCCGGTATTTCAGATGAAGTCGATGAGCACGTGCAGGCTGTTGTTGGCGGCCATCGCTTGCACGGTCGCCACCGCAGCAGCAATGGTGACCGATGCTTCAGCCCAGTATCCCTCCAAGCCGATCCGTGTGATTTCACCGTTTGCGGCCGGCGGCGGCAACGACGTCATTTCGCGAACGATCGCGGCCAAGCTCACCGAATCGCTGAAGCAGCAGGTGATCGTGGACAATCGTGCCGGGGCGAACGGCATCGTCGGCACCGAAGCGGCCGCGCGCGCCGCGCCGGACGGCTATACGCTCGTGCTCATTCCGAGCAACCATTCCGTGAACGCGAGCTTGTATCGAAAGCTGCCTTACGATCCGGTCAAGGACTTCACCTTCATCAGTCTGGTCGGATCGAGTCCGCTCGTGCTGGTCATGCATCCGACGGTGCCAGTGAAGACGGTCAAGGAATTCATCGCGTTCGCAAAGGCCCGCCCCGGGCAACTCACCTATTCTTCCGCGGGCATCGGCTCGTCGGGGCATCTGGCCGGCGCGATGTTCGATACGTTGACCGGAACGAAGATGGTCCACGTGCCCTACAAGGGAAATGCGCCGGCCCTTACGGACCTTCTCGGCGGTCAGGTATCGCTGACGTTTGCAACCACCGCTTCGGTGGCCACCTACGTACGCACAGGCCGATTGCGTGCGCTCGCTACGACCGGCGCACGACGCTCGCCGGCGTTTCCCGATCTGCCGACGGTCGCGGAAACGGTCCCGGGTTATGAGGCCGGGCTGTGGTATGCCTTTGCCGGTCCGGCTGGTATTCCCCCGGAGATCGTTCAGCGTCTGAATTCGGGAATCGTCGCGGCGCTCAAGTCGCCGGACGTGCGCGAAAAACTGACGAACGTGGGACTGGAGCCGCAGCCCACCAGTCCGGAGGAGCTCGCGCGGCTCGTCGTGACCGACGTCAAACGCTGGGCCAAGGTGATCGAACGCACGGGAATCGAGCCGCAGTAGGGTTGGGGGCGGCACTCGCCTTCGGCCACGGGCCTCGCCGCCCTACGGAACAGAGGGAACCCGACCGCTCCGCTCCCATGGTTTCCCTCCGTAACCTCCTTTCCTTGCGTCGCGTTCCATCGCCGTAAGCCTTACACGCTCTGACGTGAGTCCTGCGTGCTCAAAAGCTTCGTTTTGCGGGGCCGCTGTCCACGGTCCCCGCTCACCGGAACGGGATGGTGCTGACTGCCTGGCTAAGCGCTGCGCAGATTCTTAGCGAAGAAGTCCACCGTGCGCTGCCACGACAGCTTCGCCGCCGCTTCGTCGTAACGCGGCGTCGTGTCGTTGTGAAATCCGTGCTCGGTGTTCGGATACGTAAACATCTCGTACTTCTTGCCGTTCGCCTTCAGCGCCTTCTCGTAGGCCGGCCACCCGTCGTTGATGCGTGGATCGTTCCCCGCGTAGTGAATCATGAGCGCCGCGTTGATCTTCGGCACGTCCGCGGCAGGCGGCTGAACGCCGTAGTACGGCACGCCCGCAGCGAGATCCGGGAAGCGCACGGCCATCGCGTTCACCATGCCGCCGCCGAAGCAGAATCCGATCGCGCCGATCTTTCCGTTGGATTCCGGACGTGATTTCGCGAAGGTAACGCCGGTCATGAGATCTTCGGTGCGTTTCGCCGCGTCCTGTTTGGCGAACATCTCGCGCGCCTTGTCCTCGTCGCCCGGGTAGCCTCCGACAGGCGTGAGCGCGTCGGGTGCGAATGCGACATAGTTGAGCAACGCGAGTCGCCGCGCGACGTCTTCGATGTACGGATTCAATCCCCGATTTTCGTGAATGACGACGATCGTCGGCAGCTTCCCGCCCGCCTTCGCGGGTCGAACGAAGTAGCCGCGCATCTTCCCGGAGCCCTGAGGCGACGGGTAGTCGAGATATTCCGCGTGGATGCGCGCATCGTCTTTCGCGACCTGCTGCGCCCACGCGAAGTTCGGCTTGAGCGCTTCCAGCATGGCCGCCGCTGTAAAGCCACCGACCGCGAATTTCGCGGCGCGATCGATGAAGTCCCGGCGGCTGAGCGAGCCGTGCACGTAACCGTCGAAGAGCCGCAGCACTTCGGGCGGGAAATCAGTTGCCTTCTTTCGTTCCATATGCGGCCATCCTCCGTGTTGAGTCGATCCGGCGCGAGAGTGTCCTGTGCACGCGCCAACCTGTCAATCGTATGTAGCGCCGCAAGGCGCCTAAGCGCTGTCTCTGCGCCCGCAGGCAACGCCGCTGCGAGCGGCAACGCCGGAGGAGCGGCGTGGATCTTTCTGCGCCCGCAGGCAAGGCGGCTGCGAGCGGCCGCATTCAGCAGGCGGAGAACCGCCAGAGCCAGCGCGTCTACCGTCAGAAGCACGACGCGCAGACCCGCTGATCGGAGGGGGTGGCGCTTGCGTTCGGCTCGGGCCTCGACAAGTTACAGGCATCGCTCGCTGCCGTTGTAATCTGTACGTCGTGCGACTCGGGGATGCACCCCGACTTCGCGGACGACGTACAGGGACACCGGATGACGAGCGAAACCATGGCAGGCCTGCAGGACATCGAAAGCAGTCGCGACGAGCTGATCCAGTTGCGGCGCGCGATTCACGCAAACCCCGAGATCGGGCACCAGGAATACGAAACCGCACGGCTCGTCACCGAGCGCCTGAAGTCATGGGGCTACACCGTCACGGAAGGCGTGGGCGGGACCGGCGTCGTCGGCACGCTGAAGGCGGGTTCCGGCCGCGGCGCGATCGGCTTGCGTGCGGACATGGACGCGCTGCCGATCACCGAAGAGACCGGTCTCGCCTACGCGAGCCGCAATCCCGGCCTCATGCACGCGTGCGGCCACGATGGCCACACGACAATGCTGCTCGGCGGCGCAAGACATCTGGCTGCGACGCGCCGCTTCTCGGGCACGGTCCACCTCATCTTTCAGCCGGCCGAGGAAGCCGGCCTCGACTGCGGCGCCAAGCGCATGCTCGCCGACGGACTGTTCGAGCGCTTTCCGTGCGATGCCGTGTTCGCGCTCCACAATCAGCCCGGCATTCCGGCGCGGGCATTTCGCTATCACAAGGGTCCGTTCATGTCGGCGTCCGATCGCGTGACAATCACGGTGAAAGGCACCGGCGGCCACGCGGCGCGACCGCACCAGGCGATCGATCCCATTGTCGCCGCATCGAGTCTCGTCATGGGGCTGCAGACGATCGTCTCGCGCAACGTCGATCCCACCCGGACTGCCGTCGTGACCGTCGGCACGATTCATGGCGGCAAGGCGATGAATGTGATCGCAAACGATGTGACGCTCGGCTTGAGCGTGCGATCGTTCGACGCCGACGTGCGCGCGCTGCTGAAGAAGCGCATCACCGAGCTCGCGACGGCGCACGCTGCAAGCTATGGCGCGACGGCCGAAGTCGATTACGGCTGGGGACATCCCGTGCTCGTCAACTCCGAACGTGAAACGGAGCTCGCGCGCAGGGTCGCCGAAGAGGTGGTCGGCGCCGAGAACGTGGGCGAGGTCGGCCGCATCACGGGCAGCGAGGACTTTGCCTATATGCTCGAGCAGCGTCCGGGTTGCCTTCTGCGCATCGGCAACGGCGCCGGCGGCAATGTGCCGCTGCTGCACACGTCGCGCTTCGATTTCAACGACGAGAACCTGACCGTCGGCGCGGGCTACTGGGTGAGACTGGTGGAGCGTTTTCTCGAGGCGCGATGAACGGCCAGCGCCGACGTGCTCAAGGCGGCGGCCGCGCGCGGATCACCGCGACTTCGATTCAGCGGACCGAATATTTGAGCAGGTCGTAAACCAGCCAGTCGTCCTCGATGTAGCGCGGACCACCGCCATCGTCGCGGCCGACGTAGACGATCGGGCCTTCACGGCGTCCGTAGATCCAGCTCAGGTAGCGCGACCTCGTCTCGCGCCTGGCGACCTGCCGCAACGCCGGTACGTACCACTCGGTCTCGTCGATGATGCTCTGCCCGCGCACGCCCTGCCTGAAGTAGTCCAGAAAGACGCGACGGTAAATCTTGAGCGCGTCGAACTCGCCGGCGGGCTCGCGGATATGCTCCCAGCCGAGAACCTTGCCTTCGATCAGCACGGGAAAGCTCCGGCCGTCAGCCGGATCGGTCGCGATCGAACGCGCTTTCCACGTTTTTCCTGGCTCGAGCGGAAACGCCAGCGCCTCGTACGCCGGGCTGTAACTGAAAACCCACATGTTGGTGGCGGGGCGCTGCAACCAGTTTCCGCTGCGGGTGTAGAGCTCGGTCGAGACCTGCTCTCCGGACCGGACTTCAACCGTGGCTCTGTCGCCCTCCACCTGAGTAACGCGATACTCGACGGATTCGCGCGGCATCTTGGTGAATCCGTCGTGCACCGCGTACACCCACGTATCGCCTGCGGCGATCTGCGGCGCCGCGACGTTCGCCGCCACACCTGCGGGTGGTGTCCGGGAATTCGGCGCAGCACAGGCGCCGGCGAAGAGAACCAGCGTGGACAGGAAGAGACGTCGTCTCATGATGCGCTCCTTCCGTTCGATACCCGTTGCTATTCTGGCACTACGGTACAAACAGGGTTAGCCGCCAGAATATTCAGAGCGGCCGAGAAAGTGCGCGTGAATCTCCGGCGATCAGCTTTGTGAGCTCACCGGCGTCGCGGTGCTCGAGGCGAATGCCGAGCCCGGAAAAGACGCCGGTCGTTTGCTCGGAGCCCGGTCCGCGCGCGAGGAGAACGGCGAGCCTGCGCACGGCCGCAGCCGGCGTGCCGCCCGGCGCGAACACGCCGATCCAGGCGATCGCCTGCAACTCGGCCACCCCTGCCTCCGCGGTCGTGGGAACATCGGGAATGCCGGGATGCCGGTGCGCATCGGCTATGGCGATCACCTCGAGCCGGCCGCCACCCGCATACGGCAGCACGGAAGGCAGCGGCACCAGGCCGGCCGCAACGTGGCTCGCCACCGTCGCCTGCAGCACCGACTGCCCGCCGTTGTAGGCGACCGGCTGGATGGCCGGCGCCTGCCGGCGCAAGACTTCGAGCGCGCCAAAGCCGATCGTTTCGGCACTCGTCGTCGCAACCAGCAATCGTTCGTTGCCGCTGCGCGCCCGGTCGATGAGATCGCTCACACGTTTCGGGCTCCCGCCCGCGCGCACGACGAGGGCGTACGGCATGCTGGCCACCATCGCGACCGGCTCCAGCCGGAGTCCGCTCGAAAGGGGCGGCAGCCGGGTCGCGAGGAGCAGCGTCTGCCCGTCAGCCGGTGCGTTCGCGACAATGCGCGCGGCCTCGAAGCCGCTCTGCCGCGGCTTGCGCACGACGTTGACCGCAGCTTCGCTGTCATCCTGCAACGTGTGCGCGACGTGCGTCGCGAGAAGGTCGCTCCACGCGGGCACCGCGTACTGCTGCATGGTACGCAGCACCCTGTTCGCGGGCAGGGTGCCGGTGATCTCGGCGGGACCCGTTGCCTGAAATCCGTGGATGAGCACGCGCGGCGTGACGGCGTCCGGCGACGCGACGCTTTGAGCACAAGCAGCGCACAGCAGCAGGAAAAGGGAACAGCGCATCGTTCTTTGGAGATGGCGGACGCAGTCGTGGTTCCGGTTGGTCGCCATCCTCGCCCCGCGCTTACGGCAGGGAAGCCCGTAAGCGGGACAAACCCATGTCCGAAAAGAAAACGGGGCAGACCCGGTCTGCCCGTTGTCAGGCGCGTCCGGCGCTTACTTGCTGAAGTTCGCCACCTTACGCGCGTCGCCCGTCAGCTCGAGAATGTGCATTCCCGTGGCGGCGCGATCGACGATGTAGATGTAGCCGCGATCGTCCACTTCGACGTTGTTCGTCTGAATGGCGATTTTGCAGCGCTGGGCGCCGTCGACCGGCACGCAGCGACGCTGAGTGTTCTTGTTGATCGCCGGAATGTAGTAACCGATCTCCTTCGGATTGTAGGGGTCCCGCACGTCGACGGCCCGCACGCCGGCATTGAACCAGGCGAAGAACATGACGCGCTTGTAGTAGATCGGGCCCATGTCCTCGTTGGATGAATGCACGCCGAAACGTCCGCCGCGCTGGCAGAAGTTGCCGCTCTTCTCCGGCACCGAGAAGTTGGAGACGCCGAACGGCTTGGACTCGTCGGTGATGTCGATGAAATACACCATGTGGTAGTCCTCGTGACACTCGTTCTGCGTCGATTCGCTGGTGATCACGAGGAAGTCGCGTTTCGCCGGCTTGCCGCTGCGGAATTTGCCGGTTTTCTCATGGAAGCTGCCGAACATCGGCGGTTCCATTCCGAGCATCGGAAACGTCGTGTGCGAGCCCACGGTCGGATAGAGATCGGCACGCCCGATCTGCGGATAGCGGAGATTTTCCGCCGTCGGCGCGAACGGATCTTCCGATTTCGGATCGCCCTTCAGCAGCTTGTCGCGATCGATGATCTGCGCGACACCGCCAACCAGCGTGCCATAGCCGAAGTACACCCGATTGTTGACGGCGATCGGCCCATGCGTATCCTCGGGCACCGGCTCCATCGTCGAGCCCGGCTCATGGCCGACCACCGAGAAATTGCGGATGAACTTCGGATGCGCCGGATCGCCGAGATCGTAGATCTTCGTCATGCGCTTGGTGCGCCAGCGTTCCGGACGTCCGTCGGAGATCAGGTAGGCGATGCCCGAATCGCACTCCCACCAGTTCTTGTGCGTATCCTTGAGGCCGCTGATGATCGTCGTGACCAATGTCGGCCGCTCCGGCGTCGTGACATCCCAGACCTCCTGCGCCGACGTGCCGCCCGTGCGCAGAAGATAGACCTTCGACTTGTCGGCGCGCGGCAGCCTGCTGCCGTCGCAGACGCGCACCATCTGCGCTCCGCCCTGCTCCCCGTAACCGGCCTCGCCCGGAATGTGCGAGAGATACTTCGGATTCTTCGGATCCGTCACGTCGACGACCGACGTACCGTTGTCCTCGTCTTTCTTGGTGAGCGGGTTGTGCGGTTTCGGCACTTCCTGCGTGCCGCCGTGATGGCCGATGTAGGCAATCCAGCGCTGACCCTGATGATGCACGACCGGCTGGTACGCACTGCGTGCCTGAAGATCGCTGTAGCCGACGAGGCGCATGTTTTTCGCCTCGGTCTTGCGTGATGCGGGCACTATCTCGGCCTTCTCCGCTTTCTCCGCCTTCTCGGATTTCGCCGCCTTGTCTGCAGCCACCGAGTGCGCGCTCAACACGCTCATTGCGACGGCCGCGATGAAGGCAGGCGCACGACGGCGTTTCCATCCCAAATCATTGTGCATTTCACCCCCTCTGGAAGAACGCTCCCCGCGTTCTGACGCGGGATTGTGGCACACGACAAACACTTTGACCTAGGGGGCGGCGCTCGCCTTCGACTCGGGCCTCCTTTCCTTCCTGGCGTGCTTGCGAGGGCCGCCGCGAAGAATCTATGATCCGCCGCCCATGCTCGCACGTGCCCTGCTTCTATTCGCACTCCCTGCCCTTGCACGCGCTCATGCGATCGACGATCGCTACGAGCTGCCGGTGCCGCTCTCGGTTTTCATCGTCGGCGCGACGAGCGCTGTCGCAGTCTCGTTTCTGATCGCCGCGCTATGCCTGCGCAGGCCGCCGACGCCGGACGCGTCACATGGGCGCGCGATCTCGGCAGGTCCGGTCCTGTTCGTGCTGAGACCGCTCGCCGGTCTGCTTTCGGTGCTGGTCTTCGGCGTGACGCTGGCGGCGGCGCTATTCGGCACACGCGACCCGATGATGAATCTCGCACCGACGATGGTATGGGTCGTGTGGTGGGTCGGACTGTCGCTCTTCGTGGCATGCGTCGGCAACGTGTGGCCGGCGCTCGATCCCTGGCGTGCGGTCTTCGACCTTGTCGACGCGGCGGCGGGCGCGCTCGGCTCGCGCCACGGCATCAGTCTCGGATTGCCCTATCCGAAGGTAATCGGTGCGTGGCCCGCCGTGGTGCTGCTGCTGCTGCTCGGGTGGCTCGAGGTCGGCTATCCCGAAAGCGCGGAACCGCGGCGCATCGCGCAAGGACTGCTCGCGTGGTCAGGCATCGCACTGCTCGGCCGCGTCGTCTTCGGACGCGAGACATGGGAGCGCAATGCCGACGTGTTCTCGCTTTACTTTGCGACGCTCGGACGTTTCGCGCCGCTTGCGGCGGGCCCCGACGACCGCACGCTGCTCGTGCGCGCGCCGGGCCGCGGCCTCCTGGTCGATGCGCCGTCAATCGCAGCGGTTGCGCTCGTGATGGCCATGCTTGCCACCGTTCTGTTCGATGGCTTGCTGAGCGGTCAGACCTGGTGGTCGGTTCAGGCTGCACTGATTCGTGCGATTCCTGCACTCGCGCATCCGCGGGGTTACTTCACGAGCCCGCTCGGCCTGCTTGGCGTGTGGCTCGTGTTCCTCGCGGCGTACTATCTTGCCTGTGTGGCCGCCGCCCGGCTCACGCGCGCGACGTCGATTCGCGCGACCTTTCGCGCATTCGCATACACGCTCGTTCCGATCGCGGTCGGCTACAGCATCGCCCATAACTTCTCGAGTCTGCTCATCCAAGGGCAACAGGTCATTTCGCTCTTCTCGGACCCGCTGAGCCTCGACTGGGACGTGCTCGGAACGCGCGGCTATCGACCGTACATGCGGCTCATCGAAGCGGCCGGAAGCTGGTATGTGGCCGTCGCAGCCATCGTCCTCGGTCACGCGATCGCGGTCTGGCTCGCACACCGTGTCGCTCTGCGTGACTTCGGCAGCCCGCGCCGGGCGGTCGTCGCGACATTGCCGCTGACGCTGGCGATGCTGATCTACACCGCCGTGAGTCTCGCAGTGATCGCCGAGCCGATGGTGAAACACGAAGGCATTCCGCAGCAGAACGAACTGGAGTGAGGGCGGCGCTCGGAGGGGGCGGCGCTCGCCTTCGCTCGGGCCTCGCCGCCCTACGGAACAGAGGGCAACCAATGGTTTCCCTCCGTAACCTCCCTTCCTTTCACGCGTGTCGCATGCTCGACACGGTGCTAAGACTATCGTGCGCTTCGCCGTGCGCCACGCGCACGCGACGGCTCCGGCCAGGCGCGCATGGCCGTCTCCACTGCGGCGAGCAGCGTCTTACGTGACGGGCGATCGCGTGCGAGCATCACCATTCCCTGCATCACGATCGAATAGAAATCCGCAAGCGCCGCCGTATTTGCAGACCGGGCCAGGTCGCCATCCCTGATGCCCCGGTCTAGGCGCGCCTTGAGCAGTCGCGTCATCGCCGCACGCCGCGATGCAAGCGCTTCCTGCACGTGTCTCGATCCAGCGGAGCAGTTGGTATCGGACATCACGAGCAGACAACCGCGCGGTGCACCCTGTCGCGCGAGCGCCTGTGCACCTTCCGTCAGCATGCGTTGCACGGCGTGCTTCGCGGTGGCTTCCTCGAACGCACGCAGGATGGCTTTGCGGCGCTCCTCCTGGTAGCGATCCACCACCTCCATGAAGAGCTTTTCCTTGTCGCCGAACGCCGCATACAAGCTCGGGGGATTGATGCCCATCGCCTGTGTGAGATCCTGGAGCGAGCTCGCCTCGTACCCGTGCGCCCAGAACACCTCCATCGCGCGCTGCAGCGCCGCGTCGCGGTCGAATGAAAGAGGCCGTCCCCGCTTTCTCACTCCGGCGTCGCTCGTCTGTTTCATAAAGTGCAAGGTGTTTTCGTAGTGATCAATACTAAATTGATTGACAGCGGCACGCAACCCTCATTATTGTAGCGCCCGCTATAGAAGGTCGGGTGGAAGCACCTCGGTCCACACCCGGATACACGATGGATACATACTGAAACAGCAGGCTCAGCGCCCGGCGCATATTCTTGGCCGTCGGGAAATCACAAAGAAATCTCCTGGAGCGAAAGATGCCGAAACCAGCAACCATGCGCGCTGCGCTACCGCTCGCGCTGCTGCTGCTCTCAGCCGGATGTAAACCCGCGGCACAGCCGCCGGCGCCGCCAGCTCCGGCGGTGACGGTCGTCGCGGCCGAGCCGCGCGACGTGCCCATCTTCTACGAATACGTCGGCCAGACCGCCGGTTACCGCGAAGTGGAGCTCCGCGCGCGCGTGAACGGAATCGTGCTGAAGCGCAACTTCAAGGAGGGCGAAAAGGTCACGCGCGGCGAGTCGCTGTTCACGATCGATCCGGCGCCGTTCCAGGTTGCGCTCGCCCGCGCCGAAGCGGATCTCGGCGTGGCACAGGCGAAGTACGAACAGGCACGGCGTGACGCGGCCCGTCTGAAGCCCGTGCTCGAAGCGAAGGCGGTGAGCCAGAAAGAGCTCGACGATGCCGTCTCGGCAGAGCAGATCGCCGCAGCCGAAGTGAAGAGCGCCCAGGCTCGCGTGAACGAAGCGAAGTTGAACGTCCAGTACACGCGCGTCGAGGCGCCCATCAGCGGCGTCACGAGCCGCGCCGCCGTGTCCGAAGGCACCATGGTGTCGGGCTCGAACGTGCTTCTCGGGACCGTGACGCAGATCGATCCGATGTACGTGATCTTCGGCATTCCCGATCGCGAGTACCTCGCTATCCGCCGCGACGTGGAAGCGGGACGCGTGAAGCTGCCCTCGGGCAACCGTTTCAAGACGAACGTCAAGCTCGCGGATGGCTCTGCCTTTCCGGCAACCGGTCAGCTCAACTTCACCGACGTGCGTGTGAATACGCAGACCGGAACGAGCGAAGCGCGCGCCGAGTTCGCCAATCCCCACAATGCGCTGCGCGCCGGTGAGTTCGTGCGCATCGTGCTCGAAGGGGCGGTGCGCACCGGCGCCATCGTCGTGCCGCAGCGTGCCGTTCTCGAGGGTCCGAAAGAGAAGTTCGTATACATCGTCAACGCGGAGAGCAAAGTCGAGCAGCGGCCGGTGCAGGTCGGCGCGTGGACGGCGGACGGCTGGATCATCGATTCGGGCGTGAATGCGAACGAACGCATCGTGGTCGACGGCGTCATGAAGATCGGCCCCGGCGCAGTAGTGCAGGCGACGCCGGCGGAGGCCGCGCCCCGCGTCGCGGAACAGAAGTAGCGCTCGACACCTGGCGGCCAGTCCGGCGAGCGACGGCTCAGCGGAGTCCGGCGCGACCGCTACTCTCGAACTCACAGTTAGGGATTACTAGACGTGCTATCTCGTTTCTTCATCGACCGCCCGATATTCGCCGCGGTACTCTCGGTCTTCATCGTGATCGCCGGCCTCGCTTCGATGCGCTCGCTGCCGATCGCGCAGTACCCTGAGATCGCGCCGCCGGTGGTAACCGTGCGCGCGGTGTATCCCGGCGCATCCGCCGAAGTGATCGAGCAGACCGTCGCCGCGCCGATCGAAAACCAGATCAACGGCGTCGAGGACATGCTCTACATGAGCTCGACTTCCGCCGCCAGCGGCGTGGTGGAGATCCACGTGACGTTCGAGATCGGCGCCGACGTCGACAAGGCGGCCCTCAACGTGAACAACCGCGTGAAGCAGGTCGAGCCGCGCCTGCCGCAGGAGGTACGGCGCCAGGGCGTCACGGTCGAAAAAGGCTCGTCCTCGTTTCTCCAGGTGCTGGCGTTCTATTCGCCCGACGGCCGCTTCGACGATCTCTACACGTCGAACTACGTCACGCTCAACGTGCTCGACCAGTTGAAGCGCATACCCGGCACCACCAACGTCCAGATCTTCGGCGCGAAAGACTACGCCATGCGCATCTGGGTGCGCCCGGACCGCCTCGCGCAGCTCAAGGTCACGACGTCCGATCTGCATCCGCGCGGTCAACGAGCAGAACGCGCAGTTCGCGGCCGGCAAGATCGGTCAGGCGCCCGTCAGCCACGGGCAGGAGCTCGTTTACACCATCACGACGCAGGGACGGCTCGCCGAGCCCGAGCAGTTCGAGAACATCGTGATCCGCGCGAACCCCGACGGCTCGATCCTGCGTCTGCGCGACGTGGCACGGGTCGAGCTCGGCTCGAAGGACTACGACTTCATCGGACGCGTGAACGGCAAGCCGGCGACGCTCGTCGGCATCTTCCTGCAGCCCGGCGCGAACGCGCTCGAAACCGGCAAGCGCGTGAAGGCAGAGCTGACGCGGCTCTCGGAACGCTTCCCGCAGGGCTTCACGTACTCGGTTCCCTACGACACCACGCGCTTCGTCGAGGTGTCGATCCGGGAAGTCGTGAAGACGCTCGGCGAAGCGATGGTGCTCGTGTTCCTGGTCGTCTTCCTCTTCCTGCAGAACTGGCGCGCGACGCTGATCCCGTTCAGCGCGGTGCCGGTGTCGCTGATCGGCACGTTCGCGGGCCTGCTTGCGCTCGGCTATTCGATCAACACGCTCACGCTCTTCGGCATGGTGCTCGCGATCGGCATCGTCGTGGACGACGCGATCGTCGTGCTCGAGAACGTCGAGCGCATCATGCGCGAGGAGCATCTGTCGGCACGCGAAGCGGCGATCAAGGCGATGCACGAAGTGACCGGCCCGGTGATCGCGATCGTGCTGACGCTGTGCGCGGTGTTCGTGCCGATCGCGTTCCTCGGCGGACTGACCGGCGAGCTCTATCGCCAGTTCGCCGTGACGATTGTCGATCGCGGTGGTCATATCCGGGATTGATCGCGCTCACGTTGACGCCGTCGCTGTGCGTGCTGCTCCTCAAGCGCGAGCACCATCAGCCCGGCCGCTTCTTCCGCTGGTTCAATCGCTGGTTCGCACGCGTGACCGCGCGCTACACCGACGGCGTGGCGTGGATGCTGCGGCGCGGCACGCTCGCCGCTCGTTCTCTTCGTGGGCATGGTCGCGATCACCGTCGGTCTCTGGCGCTACCACGCCCGGATCGCTCGTGCCCGACGAGGACCAGGGCTACTACATCGCTGCGGTGTTCCTGCCCGATGGCGCTTCCCTGGAGCGCACCGACAAGGTCGTGAACGAAGTGGTGCAGGCGATTCGCTCCAATCCGGCGAACGAGTATGCGATCGCCTTCACCGGGCTTCGACTTCCTGGGCGGTGCCTTCCGCAACAGCGCGGCGACCATCTTCGTCACGCAGAAGCACTGGGACGAGCGCGAGGTGGATACGCAAGCACCTCGTCGGCGAACTGTTCATGAAGACCGCCCACATCAAGGAAGCGCTCGTTCTCGCCTTCAATCCGCCGCCGATCTTCGGGCTCGGCAACGCCGGCGGCTTCGAGTTCTACATCCAGAATCGCGGCGAGGGCGGCGCGCAACGGCTCTCGCAGGTGGCGCAGGAGTTTCTCGGGGACGTCGCGAAAGATCCGATGTTCACCCAGGTGAACACGCTGTGGCGCGCCAACGTTCCGCAGCTCTACGCGGAGACCGATCGCGAAAAGGCGAAAGCGCTCGGCGTGCCGCTCGACGAGGTCTACAACACGCTCGCCGCGACGCTCGGCTCGTATCTACGTCAACGACTTCAACAAGTACGGCCGCACGTGGCAGGTGCTGATGTCGGCCGAATCGCCGTATCGCAATCGGCCCGACGACGTGGGCGGCGGTCTGGGTGCGATCGCAGAACGGCGCCATGATTCCGCTGTCGTCGCTCGTTCGCGCACGCTACTCCTCCGGCCCGGATACGCTCGATCGCTACAACAACCTGCCCGCGGTGAAGATCTTCGGCGCGGCCACGTCCGAGCTACAGCTCGGGACAGGCGATCGAGCGCATGGAGAAGATCGCGCGGGAAACGCTGCCGCCGGACTTCACGTTCGACTGGAGCGGTGCTTCGTTCCAGGAGAAACGCTCCGGGGGCACCTCCACCTACGCGCTCGCACTCGCGGCGCTCATGGTGTTCCTGATTCTCGCGGCCCAATACGAGAAATGGTCGCTGCCGCTCTCGGTCATGCTGGCGCTGCCGTTCGGCACGTTCGGTGCGCTCGCGGCGGTGTGGCTGCGCGGCTATACGCAACGACGTTTACTTCCAGATCGGACTCGTGACGCTGCTCGGTCTCGCCGCCAAGAACGCCATCCTGATCGTGGAGTACGCGGTGCTCAAGAAAGCCGAAGGGCTGTCGACGTGTGCGGCGGCGCTCGAAGCGGCGCGGCTGCGGTTCCGGCCGATTCTCATGACGTCGCTCGCGTTCATTCTCGGGGTCGCGCCGCTCGCGTTCTCGACCGGCGCAGGCGCGGGTGCACGGCTCTCGGTGGGAACGGGCGTCATGGGCGGCATGCTCGCCGCGACGTTCCTCGCGATCTTCTTCATACCGCTCTTCTACCGGGCACTGGTGGACCGGCGCCTGAGTGACTCGCGCTCCACTCAGGACATCGAGGAGGAAGCGGCCCATCATCGCGCGGCCTCCCAGCGAGCGGCGCACGCACCGCATCACATTCCGCATCCGGCGGGAGGCTACGATGCGCGTTAAGGAGGGCGGCGCTCGCCTTCGACTCGGGCCTCGCCACCCTACGGACAGAAGCAAACCTATGCGTGCCGGATGGCAAGTCCGACACGCTGCTAGTCATCTCGCAGTGCTGGCCGCATTGATGCTGCTCGCGGGCTGCTCGCTCACGCCGCCTTATTCGCGGCCCGCCGCCGAGTTGCCTCAGCAATGGAGCGATACGCCCGGTCAGGGCGGAATCGCGGTGCAACGAGCGCTGGTGGGCGCTGTACCACGATCCCGTGCTCGATCGGCTGGTAAGCGAAGCGCTCGCGAACAATCGCGATCTCGCGCTCGCCGCCGCGCGCGTCGACGAAGCACGCGCTGCCCTGCGTATCACCGACGCCGCGCGCCAGCCCGCGGTCGATTTGACCCTGGACGCCGGCCGGTCACGCGTTTCCCCGCTTTCGGCAGTGCCGCTGCCGCGAGGTGTGCCGCTTACAGCGGATAGCTACCGGGGCACGGTGAATGTCGCGTACGAGCTGGATCTCTGGGGCCGGCTCAAGGACGCCAGCGCTGCGGCACGCGCACAGCTCCTCTCGACCGCCGCCGCCCGCGAGACGGTTCGCATCACGCTCGTGAGCCAGGTCGTGCAGTCGTACTACACGCTGATCGGACTCGACGGGCAGATCGACGTGACGCGCCGCACGATCGACCTGCGCGTGCAGAATCTCGATCTGCAGCAGACCCGCTACAAGGCCGGCCTCATCACCGATTTCAACCTGCGTCAGCTCGAGGCCGAACTGGCAGCCTCGCGCGCGCAGCTTCCGGCGCTCGAACAGCGGCGTGCCTCGGCGGAAGTGTCGCTCAGCGTGCTGCTGGGTCGCAGTCCGCGCGCGATCGTAGGCGAGCGGGTGGAGCTGTCTCGTGAAGTCGGAGAGCCACCGCTGGCGGCAATTCCCGAAGGTTTGCCGTCGGATCTCCTGCTGCGCCGGCCCGATATCGTCGACGCCGAGCAACGGCTGATCGCCGCGAACGCACAGATCGGCGTCGCCCGTGCAGCATTGTTCCCCCGCATCGCGTTGACCGGTTACCTCGGCTCCGACAGCACTTCACTCGGTGATCTCTTCAGCGCGCCGGCCCGCGTCTGGCAGCTTGCATTCGGACTCGCGCAGCCGATATTCCAGGGCGGCCGGCTGCGAGGCGAAGTGGAACGCGTCACCGCGCAGGAACGGCAGGCGCTCGCGCAATACCAGAAGACGGTGCAGGTCGCGTTCGGTGAAGTTCGGGAAGCGCTGGTCGCTCAGGCCCGCTCACGCGAAGTCTTCGGCGCCGAAGACGAGCGTGTCGCCGCACTGCGTGAAACACTGCGACTCGCGCGCATCCGCTTCGAGAACGGCCTGTCGAGTCAGCTCGAAGTGATCGATGCCGAGCGCAACCTGCTCCAGGCGGAGCTGAATCGCGTCGATGCTCTGCGCGCGCAGCGCGCCGCTGTTGCCGACGTGGTGCGCACGCTCGGTGGCGGCTGGTCGGGCTTGCCGGACACTACGGCACAGACGAACGTGCATTAGCAGAGCCGAGGGGCACACGATACGGTGCCCCTCCTCCTGCGTGATGCGAGACACGCAGGCAGACCTCACGCGTGACGTGTGGATACTGGCACACGCGGAGGCTGCGCCTGCTGAGTATGCCGATTCGTTCGATGCGCGGATACCGGGATCGCGCTCGCTATAATCCGACCGTCCGTTGCCGTCCGGCACCGCCCTCGAAGAACGAAAAATTCTCCAGTCATGGGACGCCTTTCCTTCTGCCTGCGCATCGTCGCAGTGACGCTTGTCTCGATCACAGTCGCGCACGCGGCCGAGACGCGCGCCGACATCGTCATTGCAGTGAACGAACTGCCGCGCGGCCTCGAGCCTGCGGACGACACCGGCAACGTGGACGTGCGCGCGACATACTCGATATTCGACACGCTGATCCGCCGCGACTTCTCGGTCAACGGCGGCGGCAACGCGAGTCTCAAGCCGCTGCTGGCCGAATCCTGGAAGCGCGTGAGTCCCACCACGCTCGAAGTGCGCCTGCGCAAGGGCGTCCGCTTTCACAACGGCGACGAACTGACCGCCGACGACGTGGTGTTCACGTTCTCTCCGGAACGACTGACCGGTCCCGACGCCGTTATCCCGGCAGGCAGAGAGTATTTCGCGCATCTGAAGCAGGTGGAGAAGGCCGATCCCTATACCGTGCGCTTCGTGACCGACGCGCCCGACCTCGTTTTCGAACAGCGGCTCGCCACCTACACCGCGTGGATCGTCAACCGCCGCCAGTGGATGCAGTTTCAGAAGCCGGACGACAAACAGTGGATGCAACGTGCGCTGCGCGAGATACGCTGGAATCCGATCGGCACGGGCCCCCTGAAGTTTCGCGACTGGAAGAAGGACCAGTACGTCGCGTTCACGGCCAACGAGACATACTTTCTCGGCCGCCCGAATTTCCGGACGGTGACTTTGCGCGAGGTGCCGGAGCTTGCCACACGCATCGCCGGTCTCGCGAGCGGCGAGTTCGACATTATCGTGGACATCACACCGGATCAGATTCCGGTGCTCTCGCGCTACAAGGATGTCGATGTGCAGTCGGTCGTGCTCGAGAACTCGCACGTCATCCTTTTCAACACCAGCGCACCGGCGTTGAAGGACAAGCGTCTGCGGCAGGCCCTGAGCTATGCGATCGACCGCAAAAAGCTGAATGAGGCGCTGTGGCAGGGCAAGAACTATTCGCCTAACGGCTACCAGCTTCCGGCGTTCGGTTCGATGTACAACCCGGCCCGCCCGGGTTACATCTACGATCCGGAACGCGCACGACGCCTGGCGAAGGAGTCGGGCTATGACGGGAAGCCGATCGCCCTGCGGTTGATCCCGAACTATTATCTGAACGGCATGGAGTCAGCGCAGGTCCTGCTCGAGATGTGGAAAGCCGTCGGCATCAACGTACGACTCGAACTGCTCGAGAATTTCAAGCAGGTGCGCGCGCAGGGCCTCGAAATGCATCAGTGGTCGAATACGTACCGCCTGCCGGACCCTACGGGCGCAATCAACGTTCTGTACGGGCCCAACTCGCAGACCCAGCGCTCATGGAAGTACTGGACCGGCACCGAGCAGTTCAACAAGCTGGCGAACGTCGTGGATACCGCAACGGACGTCAAGGAGCGCTATAAGGCCTTTCAGGCGATGCTCGACATCTTCGAAGACGAGATGCCGATGACGATCCTCTACAACCCGCTCTACAGCTACGCGTCGAAAAAACGCGTCGACTGGAAGCCGTTGCCGCTCTTCTACATGGATTTCCGTCCGGACGTTTTCAGGGTGAGGTGAGGCGCGATGCCGAGAGTCCCTAACATGATGACGCGAGTGCGCGTTGCGAGCCAAAATCGTGGATGACAAGGAGGACGCCGAAGAGCGTATCGAGAATACGGTCGAGGCGTGCGACGATGGAAGGCGCGATTTTGGCCGCAACCCGAAGGGCTGGTACGACTTTTCGCCCATCTCCTGCGTCGTGCTCCTTGCCAATGTTCTCGACATTGGCTTCGTCGCACTCCTTGATCTGAGCGAAAATCGTAACAGCGCGCGCCGCCGCTCATCATGTTAGGGACTCTTAGCGTCCGCAACCTGCACGTGCTGTTCGATACCGAGCAGGGCGTGGTTCACGCGGTGCGCGGCATCTCGTTCGATGTCGCGCCGGGTGAAGTGCTCGGCATCGTGGGCGAAAGCGGCTGCGGCAAGAGCGTCAGCTCGCTCGCGCTGCTGAAGCTGCTGCCCGGCAACAGCCGCACACTGGGTGAGGTCGCGTTCGACGGCAAATCGCTCCTCGAGCTGGGCGCCCGCGACCTCGACCGCATCCGTGGCCACGATATCGCATTCATCTTCCAGGATCCGGCCGCGTCCATGAATCCGGTGCATACGATCGGGCGACAGATCAGAGAAAGTCTGCGCATGCATCGAGGCCTCACTCACCACGAGGCCGAAAGTGAAGCGTTGCGGCTGCTCGAACGCGTCGGCATCCCGGACGCTCGACGGCGGCTCGCCGCCTACCCGCACCAGCTCTCGGGCGGCATGAACCAGCGTGCGATGATCGCGATGGCGCTCGCCTGCCGTCCGCGTCTGCTGATTGCGGACGAGCCGACCACCGCGTTGGACGTGACGATCCAGGCCCAGATCATCGTACTGCTGCAGGAGCTGCAGGCGGAGCTCGGCATGTCCATGATTCTGATCACCCACGATCTGGGCGTCGTGGCCGAGCTCGCCGATCGCGTCGCGGTCATGTATGCGGGTCGTATCGTCGAAGAAGCGGATGTGCGAACGCTGTTTCGTGCGCCGTCGCATCCGTACACGCTGGGGCTTCTCGCCTCGATGCCGCGTATCGATCGCACCGTGGACACGTTGCACGCGATCGATGGCACCGTGCCTTCGCCGCGTGATCTGCCCCCGGGCTGTGCGTTCGAACCGCGCTGCGGCTATGCGGACGGCGCCTGCCGCCGCACGCCACCCGCCCTCACCGCGCTCGACCACGGGCGCAGCACCGCGTGTTTCCATCCGCGGATCGCCGCATGACCGGCACGCCGCTTCTGCAGGCCGACCGTCTCGTGCGCCACTTCGAGCATGAGCGCGGGAAGCTCTTCGGGACGCCCCTGCGCGTGCGTGCGGTAGACGGCGTCTCGTTCGATATCGACGCGGGAGAAACGCTGGCGCTGGTCGGCGAAAGCGGCTGCGGCAAGACGACGGTCGCGCGCCTGGTGCTCGGGCTCGACCAGACGACGTCCGGCACGGTGCGCTTCGAAGGCCGGCCCGTCCACGGCCTTGCGCCGCGGGAATGGCGGGCGCAGCGCAAGGCGATGCAGATCGTCTTTCAGGACCCGCTGAGCGCGCTCGACCCACGCATGCGCATCGGAAAGCAGGTCCGTGAACCGCTCGACATTCACGCGATCGGCACACCGGGCGAGCGACAGGAACGCGTCGCCGGCATGCTTGCCGCCGTGGGACTGTCCCGTGAACTGGCGGAGCGCTATCCGCACGAAATATCGGGCGGTCAACAGCAGCGTGTCAACATCGCCCGCGCGCTCATCACCGATCCGCTCCTGGTCGTATGCGACGAGCCGGTATCGGCGCTCGATGTCTCGGTGCAGGCGCAGGTCGTGAACCTGCTGGCGAAGCTGCAACGGGAACGCGGCATCGCCTATCTCTTCATCTCGCACGATCTCAAGGTCGTACGGCATCTCGCCCATCGCGTGGCCGTCATGTACCTGGGGCTGCTGGTCGAAGTTGCGTCGCGCGAAAAACTGTTCGAAGATCCGCGCCATCCGTACACGCGCGCGCTCATTTCGGCCGTACCGGTGCCCGATCCGGAACGACGCAGGCACCGCACTCCGGTCGCCGGTGATCCGCCCAGTGCGATCGATCCGCCGTCGGGCTGCCGTTTCCATCCGCGCTGTCCGCTCGCCGAACCCGTGTGCCGCGAGACGACGCCGCAGTTGGAAGCGATCGCGGACGGTCACCGCGTCGCCTGTCACGTCGAGCTGCGTCGTGCACGCAGCGCGGCACACGCCACACTGTAAGGAGAGAACTCATGCGCTGGCCCCGCTTCATCATCACCGTGTTCGACGCGATGCGCCGCGACATGATCACGCAGTCGCTCGCGCCAAACCTGCGCCGCTTTCTCGACGAAGGCTGCGATTTCCCGCAAAGCCGCTGCGTATTCCCGTCGGTAACGCGGGTGAATGCAACGGCCCTCGCATGTGGTGCCGCGCCTGCCGCGACAGGCGTGATCGCGAACAAGTTCTTCGATCCGAACGTGTTCAACGACAAGCTCCTCCACACCGGGCAATACGACGATATCCGCGCCGCGGAAGCCGCCTACGCCGGACGTTTCGTCGAGGCGCCCTCGCTGGGCGAAATCCTGGCCGGCCATGGCATGAAGGCGGCCGTCGTCAGCACGGGATCGGCAGGGACGACGCACCTTTTGAATCCGCGTGCCGCCGAGCTCGGTCAGGTCACCTTGTGCCTCTCCGACTGGCGCGAATCGACACCACGTGACTACGCGCAGGAGATCCTCACGCGCTTCGGCCCGATTCCGCCCGCTGCCAAACCCAGTGTCGCACGCATCGAACTCCAGATGCGCATCATCCTCGAAGCCGTGCTGCCCGAGCTCGAACCCGATGTTCTCTTCATCTGGTTCTCGGACCCGGATTCGACCTATCACGCCTGCGGCATCGGCTCGCCTGAAAGCGAAGCGGCCATACGCAACGTCGATGCACAGTTCGGTCGCCTGCTCGATGCGTGGCGCTCGGATCCGGCGGCGGGTCGGTGCCAGCTCTTCGTCTGCTCCGACCATGGCCAGGTGACGACGCGTGAACGCGTTCACGTGAAACAGACCATGCGTGAGTCCGGCATCGAAATCGGCACGTCGTTCACCGAAACGCGCGGCGTCGCCGGCACGACGGGCTACTACGGCGCGATTCGCGTCCGGGATGGCGAGCCGCGAACGATGAAGCGTGTCGCAGACTGGCTGAACGAACAGCCGTGGTGTGCGCACGTCTTCACGCCGTCGGCCGGCGACGGGCTGAACGGCATCGTGGCTGGAACGCTCGCTCGCAGTCTGCTCATGGTCGAGCACGCGCGCGTGCCGGAGGTCTACTACACGATGCGCGCCGATGATGCGCCGAACCAGTGGGGCTGGCGCGGCACGTGTTTTTACGACTCGAACGAATACCCGGTCGGCGGTGGCACGCACGGTGGCCTGCACGCGATCGAAATGAACAATCTGCTTGCCGCACAGGGGCAGGGCTTCAAACACGGCTACTCGTCCGCGTGGCCCGCTTCTCACATCGACATCGTGCCGACGATCCTGCATACGCTCGGCATTCCGGCGCCCGCAACTGTGACAGGCCGGGTTCTCGTGGAGGCGATCGACGGAGCGGCGGAACCGGCAGCGCCGGAGTCCGCACAGTGTCAGGTCGACACCGGCCGCCAGCGCCAGGTTCTGAGCCTCTGGCGCGTCGGCACGTCCACGTACATCGATCGGGGCTGGCGCGAAGACGCGTGAACGCACGCTTTCTGCTGGTCAAGATCGGCCGCGCGCTGCTCACGCTGTGGCTGGTGGTGACCTTCGCGTTCGTCGTGCTGCGCGTGACGGGCGATCCCATCGAGACGATGCTCGGCGATCAGGCGGACCCGGCCGTTCTCGAGCACTATCGCAAGCTGTATGGCTTCGATAAGCCGCTCCACGAACAGTACCTGCGCTATTTCGTCGGTGTGGCCCGAGCGGACTTCGGCATTTCGATAGCAGACGACCGCCCGGTCGTGGCCGTCATCGCCGACGCCTTGCCGGCGACGCTGCAGCTCGGCGCGAGCGCCCTCGCGGTCGCTTTGATCCTGGGGCTGCCGCTCGGCATCATCGCGGCGCTCAATCGCAACAAGGCCCTGGACCGTTTCGTGATGACGTTCGCGGTACTCGGTTTCAGCATTCCGAACTTCTTTCTCGGCATCCTGCTGATACTCGTGTTTTCGATGTGGCTGCGCGTTCTGCCCAGTTCGGGCACCGGCACGCCCTGGCACGTCGTCATGCCGGCGGTCACGCTCGGCGCCGCGATCGCGGGTTCACTGGCGCGCTTCACGCGCACCTCGCTCCTCGACGTGCTGAACAAGAACTACATGCGTACCGCCGCGGCGAAGGGCGTTCCGCGTGAGCGACGCATTCTCGCCCATGCACTGCCGAATGCCGCCATACCGCTCCTCACCGTGCTCGGCTTTCGCATCGGCGATCTCGTCGCCGGCGCCATCGTGACAGAAACCGTGTTCGCCTGGCCCGGGGTCGGACGGCTGCTGATTTCGTCCGTCGCCCGACGTGATCTCGCCGTCGTTCAGGGTGTCCTGATCTGGGCCGCGTTCGCGATGGTCATCACCAACCTGACGGTGGATCTCCTGTACGGCTGGATCGATCCCCGCGTGCGAACGGTCGCACGGCGCAGGGCGTGATGGACCGGGACGCCGCCTACTACGACGCAGCCGCCGTTCGCATTGCCGCCGGTCCCGGCCGCTACGTTCGCTTCGCCCGCAAGTATCCGCCGCTCGTCATCGCTTCCTTCGCGGTGATCGCAGTCGTGCTGCTGGTCGCGATCTTCGCGGACGTACTCGCGCCGTATCACTACACGACGCAGGACCTTCTCCAACGGTTGAAGGCGCCCTGGTTTCTCGGTGGCAGTACCGGGCATCTGCTCGGAACGGATGAACTGGGCCGCGACGTGCTGAGCCGGCTCATCTACGCGACGCGCATCAGCATTCTCGTCGCAATCGTGGGCACGACCATCGGCGCCCTGCTCGGCACACTGCTCGGCTTCGTCGCGGCGCACTATCGGGGATGGGTGGAAGAGGCCCTGATGATGCTCGTGGACGCGCAGGCGTCGATGCCGTTCATGCTGATCGCGCTCGCGGTGCTGGCGTTCTTCGGCAATCAGCTGACGCTCTTCATCCTCGTGATGGGTATTCATGGCTGGGAAGCGTACGCGCGTCTCACCCGGGGCATGGTCGTGGCCGCAAACACGCAGGGCTATGCCGTCGCCGTCAAAGCCCTCGGCGCAACGCCCGGCCGCATCTATCTGCGCCACATCCTGCCGAACATCGTGAGCGCGCTGATCGTGCAGTTCACGCTGTTCTTTCCGGCGACGATCCTGCTCGAGAGCTCGCTCTCGTTCCTCGGGCTGGGCATCCAGCCGCCGCTCACCAGTCTGGGACAGATGCTCGGCGCGGGCCGGACCCATCTCTTCTCGGCATGGTGGATCGCGGTGCTGCCAGGTGGCGTTATTTTCCTGACAACGCTGTCGGTCAGCATCGCCGGCGACTGGCTGCGTGATCGCTTCGACCCGACGCTGCGGAATCGTTAGCGTCGCATGAGCTTCGTCGGGGCGGCAGGCTCAATCCACCCTGATCCCCGCCGCCTTGATGATCTTCGCGAACTTCGCCTGCTCGCTGCGGATGAACTGGCGGAATTCGTCCGGCGTGCTGCCGACGACTTCGAGTCCCTGGCTCGCCAGCCGTCCTTTCAGGTCAGGCGCATTCAAGGCCTTCACCAACTCCGAATGCAGTTTCCCGATGATCGGCTTCGGCGTCTTCGCCGGCGCGAGAATGCTGTGCCAGCTTCCCACCTCGACGCCGGGATAACCGGCCTCGACCATCGTCGGCACATCCGGTGCGGCCGACGAGCGCTTCGCACTTGTAACGGCCAACGCCCGCAACCTGCCCGCGGCGACGTGGGGAAGCGACGGCACGAGGCTCGCCACCTGCATCTGCACCTGACCGCTCAGGACGGCGGCCATCGCGGGGCCCGTGCCTTTGAACGGAACATGAACCATGTCGAGACCGGCGACCAGTTTGAAAAGCTCGCTTGCGAGATGATTGGCGGTGCCGGCGCCACCCGAGGCGAAATTGAACGTGCCCGGCTTCGCTTTCACCAGTGCAACGAGTTCCTTCACCGATTTCGCCGGCACGGACGGATGCACGACGAGCATCTCAGGACCGGACGTGAGCTGGGTAATGGGCTCGAAATCGCGCAGCGGATCGAATGGAAGTTTCTCGTAGAGCGATGGATTGACCGCAAGACACCCCGGCGCGCCGAGCAGCAGCGTGTAACCATCCGCCGGCGCCTTCGCCACGATTTCACAACCGACGTTGCCGGCCGCACCGGCGCGGTTATCCGGGACGACCGTCTGCCCGAGATTTTCCCCGAGCTTCTGCGCCACCGAGCGGCCGATAAGGTCGGTCGGGCCGCCCGGCGACTGCGGCAGGATAAGTCGGATCGGGCGGCTCGGATAGCCCGGCGCGCTCGTCTGTGCAAGAGCGGTGCTCAGTGTGAGTCCCATCAGAAGGATACCTGCCGTGACACGGCAGGGCGTCGCGTGCGCTGCTTCGATCATGTTTTTCCTCAGCGGAAGCGCGCTTGGAATTGGCGCGCATGTTGTTTGTGCTTCGAGACACTACCGTTCTTCAGCACGAGCGGTCTTGGTTTCGTGGTCACCCGGTCGTGGTCTTGTGGCAGTGTTCTGCGGTCCTCCGAGCATGACCGATCCGGTGAACCGTTCGATGAACGATCCGTCGCTTCGTCCTTCGGGAACGCCCACGAGATCATCGCTTCAGGAACGCGCGGACCTCCGCGACCGCCCGCTCCGGCGCGACGAAGTGCAGGCCGTAATCGACGTTTTCGATCTCGACCACCGTTGCGCGTTCGAGCTGTTGCTTCACCTCGTACTGATGTCGTTTCAGCCGTTCACCGCATCCCGCGCCGACCAACATCAGAACCCCCGCGTTGATTTCATGCAACCGGGGACGCAGATCGACCTGCGAGAAGAAGCGGAACATGTCGGCGGCGACGTACGAAGGCGTGCGCGCCATCTCGGCGATCATCCAGTCGGCAAGCCCCGCCGGCGCGCGCTCGAGATCCATGCGGTGATGCAGCGTGCGCCGGGACCACTCTGCCACACCAAACTTTTCGAGAGCCACCGCATGGTCCTTTTCACCCAATGCGTAGATACCGGCGGTCTCATCCGGCTGCTGCGCAAAGCCGTTACACAGCGTCACGGACAGAATCCGTTCTGGACGCGACGCGGCGGCCGCGAGCCCCAGGGTGCCGCCCGTTGCCTCGCCGACCCAGTGGACCTGCTGGATATCGAGCGCGTCCATCACGCCAAGCGCGTCGTTCACCAGTTCGGCCGTGGAAATCGGCGCCCCCGGGTCGGGCTTGCTCGAATAGCCGTAGCCGCGCGGGTCGATGCGCAGCACCCTGTAGTCGCGCCCGAGCAGCGGCACCCACGCGCGCCAGAACTCCATCGTGCGGCAGTAGCCTGGATAGAGGATGAAGGTTTCACGTTGATCCACCCGCCAGGCGTCGGTGTAATCGGCGAGCTCATAGCAGATCGAGACGTCATCCCGGTAGTGAAAGTTCCTGCCCATGCCTCTTCCAGATTCGCGGTCGCAGGGACACTTTAATGTGGTCTGCGCAGATTATGCTAAAGAATGTCTGAATAAGTCAGCAGCAGGCAATGATGGTGAATGACGTTTGATTGAAGCGCGGCGAACCGACGCTGAAACGCTCTCTCCCCCCGATTTGCAATCGGCGCGCTAAGGACGCTGCCTCGCTCTACTCATTCGGACTTCGGGAAGACGGTCCCGTTATCCGTGGGTTCCGAGCATCTCGGAAATGGCGCGGCGATTCCCAGTGATGTCCTCAAGCGTATGGCGATCAAGGACCGCATAGAACGCCGCCACGGCGTCGTCTAGCAGCGGACGCAGACCGCAAACGGGAGAGAGACGGCACGCCCCGTCCGTTTCAAAGCATTCCGCGGCGCGTGCCTGCCCTTCCGTCATACGGACGATATGTCCGACATTGATCTCGCACGGCTCCTTGGCGAGTTTCAGTCCGCCGCCCTTGCCTCTGATGTTGGCGAGAATTCCGACCTTGCCGAGCTCGTGGGACACCTTGGTGAGGTGACTTTCCGAAATGTCGAAAGCGACCGCGATCTCTGCGATGGTCGCGCGCCTGTCGGGTTTGCTCGCAAGGAAGATGAGCATCCGCAAGCTGTAGTCAGTGAAGATCTTGAGTCGCATGGGCAGGATTTCGTACTCGCCATCGCGGGCCGGCGGCCCGTCGATTCGTTAGGTTCATTCTCGATGAACCTTTCCATAGATACTTGACGCAGATCAAACAAGTCAAACGCACGCCTCCTTAAGCTCGTACCACTTTTACCGTGAGAGGACGGTGATGGGAAAGCATGGCAAGGCTCTATCGGTGTTGATCGTCAGCACTCTGGCGTTCACCGTGTGTTTCATGGTGTGGATGATGTTCGGCGTCATCGGCATACCCATCCGCAAGGCGCTCGATCTCAATGCCACGGAGTTCGGCTTATTGACCGCAACGCCGGTGCTCACGGGCTCACTGATTCGCGTGCCTCTCGGCATGTGGACGGACAAGTTCGGTGGCCGCATCGTCATGTTCGTCCTGATGCTGACCTGCGTGATTCCGATCTGGCTCATCGGCTACGCGACGCAGTACTGGCACTTCCTCGTCCTGGGCCTCTTCGTGGGTCTCGCCGGCGGTTCTTTTTCGGTGGGGACCCCGTATGTCGCGCGCTGGTTCCCCAAGCACGAGCAGGGCTTCGCCATGGGCGTCTACGGCGCGGGTAACTCCGGTGCGGCTGTTAACAAGTTCGTGGCGCCCGCTCTACTGGTGGCCTTCGGGTGGGCCTTCGTGCCCCAGGTGTACGCGGCAGTCATGCTCGGCACGGCACTTCTGTTCTGGTTCTTCAGCTACCGGGATTCCGCACACCACGTCGATTCCACGATCACGTGGCGCGAGCAATTGCGCGCCCTGCGCGATCCCAGCGTCTGGAAGTACTGCCAGTACTATTCGATCGTCTTCGGAGGCTACGTCGCACTCAGCCTGTGGATGGTGCAGTACTACGTCGGCGAGTACGAGATGGACATCCGTACCGCGGCCCTGCTCGCCGCCTGCTTCTCGCTTCCCGGCGGCGTCCTTCGCGCCGTTGGCGGCTGGCTCTCGGACAAGCTGGGCGCGCACGCGCTCACCTGGTGGGTCATGTGGGTCAGTTGGATCTGCCTGTTCATCCTGTCCTATCCACAGACGGACTTCACGGTCCTGACCATCAACGGTCCGAAGACGTTTCATATCGGGCTCAACGTGTGGATGTTTACCGTCGTCATCTTCGTGCTGGGCATTGCTTTCGCCTTCGGCAAGGCATCGGTGTTCAAGTACATCTCCGACCAGTATCCGACCAACATCGGCGTCATCTCGGGCATCGTCGGACTTGCCGGCGGCATGGGCGGGTTCGTGCTGCCGATCATGTTCGGCGCCCTCATGGATCTCACCGGCATCCGCTCGAGCGCGTTCATGCTGATGTACGGCGTGGTCTGGGTGTCGCTCATCTGGATGTACCGCACCGAGGTCCGCACCGCCGACGTCGTCGGGATCCATGCCAAACAGGCACGCGGCTGAGCTGCACGCCCGTCGTCACCGCCCCAAGGAGAGCATCGTGAACATCAATGCAACGCTGGACGCACGCAGCCCCGCGCCCGTCCACGAACACGGCCGGGATATTTCCGACTGGCGCCCCGAGGACGATGCGTTCTGGGAGCAGACCGGCAGGAAGGTGGCGTATCGGAATCTCTGGATCTCCGTGCCTGCGCTGCTGTGCGGATTTGCGATCTGGGGCATGTGGGGCATCATCACCGTGCAGATGCTCAACCTGGGCTTCAAGTTCACGCAGGCGGAGCTCTTCACGCTCACGGCGATCGCCGGCATCGCGGGTGCGACCATGCGCATCCCGGCATCCTTCCTGATCCGTCTCGCAGGGGGTCGTAACACAGTCTTCCTGACTACCGCGATGCTGCTCGCGCCCGCGATCGGTACGGGCATCGTGCTCCAGCACAAGGACTGGCCTTTGTGGGCCTTCCAGTTGATGGCGCTATGGTCGGGTGTCGGCGGCGGCAATTTCGCCAGCTCGATGTCGAACATCAGCACGTTTTTCCCCAAGCGCCTGCAGGGCACGGCGCTCGGTCTGAATGCTGGTCTTGGCAACTTCGGCGTGACGACGATGCAGATCGTCATCCCGCTGGTGATGACACTGGGCATCTTCGGCAGCATCGGTGGCGAGCCGATGACGTTGTTGAAGGATAGCGGCTGGATCTTCGGCAAGATCGCCGCTGGCACGCCGTCATGGATCCAGAACGCTGGCTTCGCATGGCTCATTTCCCTTGTGCCACTTTCCGTCCTGTGCTGGGTCGGCATGAACAATCTGAAGACGGTCTCGCCTGCCACGGGGGGGCCCATCGTCGCCTTCGCCAAGATCACGTGGCTCTACACGCTCGCGTTCGTGCCCTCGATCCTCGGCCTCTACCTGTACCTCCCCAAACCCACCGGGCTCGGCATCATCAGTATGTGGGTGGCGATCCCGCTGGACGTTGTCACGGCGCTGCTGGTCATGCGCCTCACCGCTTTCGGCACGATGAAGGACAACATCAAAAAGCAGTTCGCCATCTTCTCCGACAAGCACACGTGGGCGCTCACGGCACTCTACATCGTGACGTTCGGCTCGTTCATCGGCTTCTCCATGGCCTTGCCGCTGGCGATGAAGGTGATCTTCGGCGTGAGCCATGTACCGGATGCGAGCGGCGTGATGCAACACACGGTCAACAATCCGAATGCGCCGGCCGTTCTCGCATACGCGTGGATCGGGCCGTTCGTCGGCGCGGCCGTGCGGCCCATCGGCGGATGGATCGCCGACAAGGTAGGCGGGTCGATCGTCACGCAGATCATCTCGGTAGTGATGGTGGTCGCTTCGGTCGCCGTCGGCTACGTGATGATGCTGGCCTATGCGTCGGCGACCCCCGAGCAGTATTTCCCCATGTTCCTCGCGCTGTTTGTGGTGCTGTTCTTCGCCAGCGGCATCGGCAACGGCTCGACCTTCCGCACCATCGGCGTGATCTTCGACCGCACGCAAGCGGGTCCGGTGCTCGGATGGACCTCGGCCATCGCCGCGTACGGCGCCTTCATCGCGCCCATCGCGATCGGCGACCAAATCAAGGCGGGGACGCCGCAGTTCGCAATGTACGGCTTCGCGATCTTCTACGCGGTGTGCCTGGTGCTGAACTGGTGGTTCTACCTGCGCGCAAACGCATACGTAAAGAACCCTTGACCTATTCCGAACGCAGCAGCCGCGGAGAGCCACGATGAGCCATTTCCTCGATCGCCTTACCTATTTCTCCAACACGAGAGAGGTCTTCGCCGACGGCCATGGTGTTGCCACCGGTGAGGATCGGACCTGGGAGGACGCCTACCGCAATCGCTGGGCCCACGACAAGATCGTGCGCTCGACGCACGGCGTGAATTGCACCGGCTCGTGCTCGTGGAAGATTTATGTCAAGGGCGGCATCGTCACGTGGGAAACACAGCAGACGGACTATCCCCGGACGCGCTGGGACATGCCCAATCACGAACCGCGCGGTTGCGCGCGGGGCGCGAGCTATAGCTGGTATTTGTACAGCGCCAACCGGGTCAAGTATCCGCTGGTGCGCGGCCGCCTGCTGAAGAGCTGGCGCGCGGCGCGAGTGCATCAGGACCCGGTCACCGCGTGGGCTTCGATAGTCGAAGACGACGCCAAGCGACGCGACTACCAGCAGGCGCGCGGTCTCGGCGGTTTCGTGCGTTCGAGCTGGGACGAGGTCAACGAGATCGTCGCAGCAGCCAACGTGTACACGATCAAGAAGCACGGCCCCGATCGGGTCGTAGGCTTTTCGCCGATTCCGGCGATGTCGATGGTCAGCTACGCAGCGGGGTCGCGTTACCTCAGCCTGATCGGCGGCGTGTGCATGAGTTTCTACGACTGGTATTGCGACCTGCCGCCCAGCAGCCCGCAGATCTGGGGCGAGCAGACTGACGTGCCCGAATCTGCCGACTGGTTCAATTCCAGCTTCATCATCGCCTGGGGCTCGAACGTGCCGCAGACGCGCACGCCGGACGCCCACTTCTTCACCGAGGTCCGCTACAAGGGCACGAAGACGGTCGCGATCACGCCGGACTATTCCGAGGTCGCCAAGCTGGCCGACATCTGGATGAATCCGAAGCAGGGCACCGACGCCGCGGTGGCGATGGCAATGGGCCACGTCATCCTCAAGGACTTCTACTTCCCCGCGGATGGCAAACCCCGCAGCGCCTACTTCGACGACTACGTGCGCCGCTATACCGACATGCCGATGCTGGTGATGCTCAAGGAGCATACGCTGCCGAGTGACGAAGTCATCGTGGTTCCCGACCGCTATGTCAGGGCGTCGGACTTCAATGACAAGCTGGGCCAAGCCAACAATCCCGAATGGAAGACGGTTGCTTTGGATGAAGCGGGCAATGTCGTGCTGCCCCATGGCGCAATCGGCTTTCGCTGGGGGCCAGACGGGCGTCCCGACCAGGGCCAATGGAATCTCGAAGCGAAGGAAGCACGCGACGGGCGCGAGATCAAGCTCAAACTGTCGTTGCTGGAAGGCAGCCAGCCTGGTGCCGAGACGGCAAGGGTCGGCTTTCCGTACTTTGGCGGCATTGCCAGCGAGCATTTCCCCAACAACGCGCAGAGCGACGTGCTGGTGCGCACCGTGCCGGTACAGCGCATCGCGCTGGGCAAGGAAGGCGAGGAACGGGAGACGCTGGTAGCGACGGTGTTCGACCTGCAGGTGGCGAACTACGGGGTCGCGCGCGGGCTCAGCGGCGAGCTTGCCGCCCGCGACTTCGACGACGACACGCCCTACACGCCGGCGTGGCAGGAACGCATCACGGGCACACCGCGCGCCCAGGTGATCACGGTGGCGCGCCAATTCGCCGAAAACGCCCACAAGACCCAGGGCCGGTCGATGGTGATCATCGGTGCAGCGATGAATCACTGGTACCACAGCGATATGAACTATCGCGGCGTCGTCAACATGCTGATGATGTGCGGGTGCATCGGCCAGAGCGGCGGCGGCTGGGCGCACTACGTGGGACAGGAAAAACTGCGCCCGCAGACGGGCTGGACAGCGCTTGCTTTCGCTCTCGACTGGCTTCGCCCACCGCGACAGATGAACAGCACCAGCTTCTTTTATGCGCACACCGACCAGTGGCGTTACGAAAAGCTCGGCATGGATGAAGTGATCTCTCCGTTGGCGGATAAGACTGCGTACGGCGGCAGCATGATCGACTACAACGCGTGCGCCGAACGCATGGGCTGGCTGCCCTCAGCGCCGCAGCTGCAAACCAATCCGCTGCAGGTCGTTCGCGATGCGGCCGCGGCAGGACTGGAGCCCAGGAACTACGCCGTCGAGCACCTCAAAGACGGCTCGCTCAAGATGAGCTGCGCGGACCCGGACCATCCGGACAACTGGCCGCGCAACATGTTCGTGTGGCGGTCCAATCTGCTGGGCTCGTCGGGCAAGGGGCACGAGTATTTTCTCAAGCACTTGCTCGGCACGAGCAACGGCGTCCAAGGCAAGGATCTCGGCGCCGAGGAGGCAAAGCCGAGTGAAGTTGTGTGGCACGACAAGGCGCCCGAAGGCAAGCTCGACCTGCTGGTGACGCTCGACTTTCGCATGAGCACGACCTGCCTGTATTCCGACATCGTGCTACCCACCGCTACCTGGTACGAGAAAAACGATCTCAACACCAGCGACATGCATCCGTTCATCCATCCACTGTCGACCGCGGTCGACCCGGCGTGGCAGTCGCGCAGCGACTGGGACATCTACAAGGGCTTCGCGAGGAAGTTCAGTGAAGTCTGTGTCGGCCACCTCGGGGTGGAACGCGACCTGGTGCTCTCACCGCTGATGCACGACAGTCCGGCCGAGTTGGGACAGCCGTTCGAGGTCCGGGACTGGAAACGCGGCGAGTGCGAGCTCATTCCGGGCAAGACCGCGCCCAACCTTGTGGTGGTGGAGCGCGACTATCCCAACGTCTACAAGCGTTTCACCGCGCTGGGGCCGCTGATGGACAAGGCCGGCAACGGCGGCAAGGGCATCGCGTGGAACACGCAGGCCGAGGTGAAGCAACTCGGTGAGCTGAGTGGAGTGGTGACCGCCGAAGGCGTGACGCGCGGCATGCCGAAGATCGAATCCGACATCGACGCCTGCGAGGTCATACTGCAACTGGCGCCCGAGACAAACGGCCACGTGGCGGTGAAGGCGTGGCAGGCATTGGGCAAGCAGACCGGCCGCGACCACACGCATCTGGCAATTCACCGCGAGGACGAGAAGATTCGCTTTCGCGATGTCCAGGCGCAGCCGCGCAAGATCATCAGCTCACCAACGTGGAGCGGAATCGAGAGCGAGACCGTCTCGTATAACGCGGGTTATACCAACGTGCACGAACTGATCCCCTGGCGCACCCTGACCGGGCGCCAGCAGTTCTACATGGACCACCCGTGGATGATCGCTTTCGGCGAAGGCTTTACCAGCTATCGTCCACCCGTTGATCTGAAGACAACCGCCGGCATTCACGGCATCAAGCCGAACGGCAACACGGAGATCGCGCTCAACTTCATTACCCCGCACCAGAAATGGGGCATCCACTCGACCTACACTGACAACCTGTTGATGCTCACGCTGAGTCGCGGCGGCCCGTGCGTGTGGCTGAGCGAAGACGACGCGAAACGCGCCGGCGTCGTCGATAACGACTGGATCGAGTTGTTCAATCTCAACGGCGCCATCGCGGCACGCGCGGTCGTGAGCCAGCGCGTCAAGCCCGGTATGGTGATGATGTATCACGCGCAGGAAAAGATCGTGAACACGCCGGGCTCGGAGATAACCGGCGTGCGCGGCGGCATTCACAACTCGGTCACGCGCATCGTATTGAAGCCCACGCACATGATCGGCGGCTACGCGCAGTTCAGCTATGGGTTCAACTACTACGGAACCATCGGCACCAACCGCGACGAGTTCGTCGTGGTGCGCAAGATGAACAGGATCGACTGGCTGGACACGCCGGTCGCCGACGAGCTCATCAAGCCGGTGCAGTCCCAGGGGGAGGTGGCATGAAGATCCGCGCCCAAATCGGCATGGTGTTGAACCTCGACAAGTGCATCGGCTGTCACACCTGCTCGGTCACCTGCAAGAACGTCTGGACCAGCCGTCCGGGCATGGAGTACGCCTGGTTCAACAACGTCGAGACCAAGCCCGGCATCGGTTACCCGAAAGAGTGGGAGAACCAGGACAAGTGGAACGGCGGCTGGGTGCGCAAGGCCAATGGCAGCATCGAGCCGCGTCAGGGCGCGAAGTGGAAGCTGCTGATGCGCATCTTCGCCAATCCCAACCTGCCGGAGATCGACGACTATTACGAGCCGTTCACCTTCGACTATGGACACCTGCAGTCGGCCCCGGAGATGACGGCCACTCCCACCGCACGTCCGCGCAGCCTGATCACCGGCAAGCAGATGGATAAGATCGTCTGGGGCCCGAACTGGGAGGAAATCCTCGGCGGGGAGTTCGCGAAACGCAGCAATGACCGTAACTTCGATGACATCCAGAAGGATATCTACGGTCAGTTCGAGAACACCTTCATGATGTACCTGCCGCGTTTGTGCGAGCACTGCCTGAATCCGGCATGCGTGGCGTCGTGCCCGTCGGGTTCGATCTACAAGCGCGAAGAGGACGGCATCGTGCTGATCGACCAGGACAAGTGCCGGGGCTGGCGCATGTGCGTCAGCGGCTGCCCATACAAAAAGATCTACTACAACTGGAAGAGCGGCAAGGCCGAGAAGTGCATCTTCTGCTATCCGCGCATCGAGGCTGGCCAGCCGACCGTGTGCAGCGAAACCTGTGTCGGACGCATTCGCTACCTGGGCGTGCTGCTTTATGACGCGGATCGCATCCAGGAAGCAGCGAGCGTCGAGCACGATCGCGATCTGTACCAGGCGCAACTCGACATCTTTCTCGATCCCACCGATCCCAGGATCATCGCCCAGGCGCAGCTTGATGGCATCCCCGACAACTGGATGGAAGCGGCGCGTAACAGCCCGGTATACAAGATGGCGGTGCAGTGGAAGGTGGCGTTGCCCCTGCATCCCGAGTACCGCACGCTGCCGATGGTCTGGTACGTGCCGCCGCTGTCGCCGATCAGCGCGGCCGCCAACGCCGGTCACGTGGGCGCCAACGGCGAGATTCCCGACGTCAACCAGCTCCGCATCCCGGTTAAGTATCTGGCGAACCTGCTGACCGCAGGTGACACGGGGCCAGTGGTGCGCGCCCTGGAACGCATGCTGGCGATGCGTGCTTATCAGCGCGAGAAGCACGTGGACAACCGCATCAACAATGCCGTGCTGGAGCAGGTCGGCATCAGCCAGGCGGAAGTGGAAGAGATGTACCACGTCATGGCCATCGCCAACTACGAGGACCGCTTCATGATCCCAACCACGCATCGCGAGTATGCCGAGAACACGTTCAATGTCCGCGGCGGATGCGGATTCAGCTTCGGTAACGGCTGTTCGGAAGGCACGACAGAAACGAGTCTCTTCGGCAGCGAAAAGCGGCGCACCATTCCCATCAAGGCGGAGGTCTGACCGTGTTTGCCCATGCTTCGGTTCGTCCCATGAGCAAGAGCCTTCGCGTGCTTGCTGCCCTCCTGGCCTATCCCACCGCACAGACGCGCGCCCATCTTCCTGAAATGTCCGAGGTCCTGGCCGACGAGGATGCCATCGATCCGTCGCGTCGTAGCGAGCTCGACGCCCTGATGAACGAGCTGCAGGATGACGATCAGTTGCACAGCGAGGCTGATTACGTGGAGCTGTTCGACCGCGGCCGCGCCACCTCGCTGCACCTGTTCGAGCATGTGCACGGCGACTCGCGCGATCGAGGGCCGGCGATGGTCGACTTGTGTGCGATGTACGAAAAGGCGGGCCTGTTGCTCGCGCCAGGGGAGCTGCCCGACTATCTGCCCGTGGTGCTGGAGTTTGCCTCGACACAGCCCGCCCGGGAGGCACGCGCGTTCCTTGGCGAAATCGCCCATATTCTGGCCGCCATCTTCGGGGCGCTCCGCAAGCGCGAGAGCGCCTACGCGAGCGTGGTCGGCGCGCTGCTCGAACTCGCCGGGGAGAAGGCGCAACCCGTCGAACCCGCCGCCGATGATCCGCTGGACGAAACGTGGGCCGAGCCGCCGGTGTTCGATGGCTGCTCGTCCAAGGGTCAGGCTAAGCCTGGCCAGGCGCAACCGATCCACGTGACCCGGTCGCGGGCAGCAATAGGCCTCGACCCCCATCCTCGAGCCGGAGCGCGCGCATGAATCCCGTTCTCGCCTACCTGCATTACTTCTTTTTCAACGTGTACCCGTACATCTGCATGGCGGTCTTCCTCATGGGCAGCCTCGCCCGTTTCGACCGCGACCAGTACACGTGGAAGAGCGATTCATCGCAGCTCCTGCGCACCGGCACATTGCGTTGGGGCAGCAATCTCTTTCATATCGGCATCCTGTTCCTGTTCTTCGGCCATACCGTGGGCCTGCTGACGCCGCACTGGTTCTACGAAGGCTTCATCAGCGCGCCGGCCAAACAACGCATGGCGATCTACTCCGGCGGCCTCGCCGGCGCGGTCTGCTTCGTGGGACTGAGCCTGCTGTTATACCGGCGTCTGTTCGATCCGCGTATTCGCCTGACCAGCCACCGTACCGACATCGCAATCCTGATGATCCTCTGGGTCCAGCTCGTCCTGGGGCTGGTCACGCTTCCGTTCTCGTATGGACACGCCGACGCGAGCGCGATGCTGATCCTTGCCGAGTGGGCGCAGCACATCGTCACCTTCCGGCCGAATGCCGATGCGCTGGTCACGCTCGACTGGCCCTACATGATCCATCTCATTCTTGGCATGACGATCTTTCTGTTGTTCCCCTTCAGCCGCCTGGTGCACGTGTGGAGCGGATTCGCGACGGTTGCCTATCTCTTTCGTCCCTATCAGGTGGTGCGCGCGCGGCGGCTGAACGTACCGGCTAGTAACAACGTGCCGCCACGATCCGGCATAGGCGCCTGAGGAGCAAATGCAGATGACGACGACAACACCTGTCTCGGCCGATATCGCTTCCATCAATGGCATTCCCCTGCATGCAGCGGACAGTGCGCCCCCGCCCGCTGAGTTGCGGCAGCGGGCCTGTACGGAACTTCTGCGTCAGGCGGCGCAGCGCGCCGGCCTGCTCGCGGCAGATGATGTTGCCTCTGACGACGGCGTCATCAGCGAAGCCGCTGCAGGTGCGATCGAGCAGTTGCTCGACAGGGAGCTGAGCGTGCCCCAGCCGGATGACGATGCCTGCCGGCGCCACTACACCGCACACGAAAGCGAGTATCGAACGGGCGAGCGAGTCCTTGCGAGACACATCCTGTTTGCAGTGACGCCGGGCGTCGATGTCGTCCTGCTGCGAAAGCGGGCCGAGACCGCACTGCTGGACGTGCGCTGTCACGATGGCAAAACCGTGAATCGCTTCGCGAGCGTCGCTGCCGAGGTGTCGAATTGTCCCACCGGCGCAGACGGCGGCGAGCTAGGCTGGCTCACCGCTTCCGATTGCGCACCCGAATTCGCCCGCGAACTCTTCGGTCGCCCGGAAATCGGCGTATTGCCACGGCTGGTCCAAAGCAGGTTCGGTCTGCATGTCGTCGAGATACTTGCCCGCGAGGCGGGTGCGGCGCAGACATTCGAGGCGGTGCGAGGGTCGGTGAGCATGTCGCTGCGACAGTTGGCATATGTCACGGCGTTGCGGCAGTATCTGCGGCTGCTGGCGGGACAGGCAAAGCTCAGGGGAGTCGATCTTGATGCCGCCGACACGCCCCTGGTCCAATGACCGGTGCGATTGTCCACGTATCTGCACTCTCGATCCGGGCCTGGTTGTCCGCTGTCTGCCTCCGACCGTTGAGGCGCTGCTCCCCTCGCCTACGCACATGCAGCCCCGGGGCGAGACCGATCAGCGCGTCTGATCCTTGGGGAAGCGCGGCAGCGATTCGATGTTGAGCGCCCAGTCCAGCGCGGAACGAAACCAGCCCTGCCGCTGCGGTTTCAATTCCGCACGCTGACGCACCGTTCCAACGCGAATGCCGTACTGTCGCGGCTCGTTGGGCGTCGTCGCATAGATCGGCGTCCCGCATTCGGCGCAGAACCCGTGCGCGCGCTTGTTGCCGCTCTCGGCGGTCTTTATGTAGATCTTCGGCTCACCGCTCAGCAGTTTGAACGTGCCGGGTTGCGCCGGCACCGTGACGCGATATGCCGTACCCGTGAGATTCTGGCAATCGGTGCAGTGGCAGATCGAGACCTTTTCGGGATCGATTTCCGCTTCGTATCGGATGTTGCCGCAATGACACCCGCCGTCGATGTGCATACGAGTCTCCTTTTACAATAGCGCGCCGTGAGGATAACACTCGCAACGCGAGGCGAGCCGCCGCGGCTGAAGTTCGACACTCTTACGCGGATGAAGCCAATACCGGCTCGCAAACCAGGAGATGAAATGATGCATGCTCTACGAGCGTGCATGGGCGCCATCGTGTTTGCCGCGCTGTCCGTTGTTGGCACCGATGCGGCTGCGCAGGCAGCGGCATGGCCCGCAAGGCCGATCCGCATGACGGTTGCGTCAGGCGCGGGCGGCGGGCTGGATCTCGTGGCGCGCACGGTCGCGGCGCCGCTCTCGGAGACACTCGGTCAGAACGTCGTCGTCGATAACCGGGCCGGGGCGAGCGGCAGCATCGCGGCGGAAGTGACGGCACAGTCGGCGCCGGACGGTTACACGCTGATGGTGTTGAGCGCGAGCCTCGTCGTCTACGGCGTCGTCAACAAGACCGCCTACGACCTCTTCCGCGACTTCGATCCCGTCTCCCAGATCGCCGCGAGCCCCTACATGCTCACCGTGTATCCCGGCCTGCCGGCGCAATCGATCAAGGAGTTCATCGCGTACGCGAAAGCGAATCCCGGCAAGTTGAATTTCGCGTCGACCGGCCCTGCGTCGCTCGCGCATCTGGCGGGCGAGCTGTTCGCGATGAAGACCGGGACGCAGCTCGTCCACATCCCCTATAAGGGCGTGGGCGCCGCACTCCCGGACATGTTGTCCGGCCGCACGCAGATGAGTTTCTTAAGCGGCGGCTCGGTCATGGGCCAGATCAGGACTCAGAAGCTGAAAGCGCTCGCGATTGCGAGCGCCACGCGCTCGAAGCTCATGCCCGAGCTGCCGACGATGATCGAGGCCGGTGTTCCGGGATTCGTGGTGACGCAGTGGCACGGCCTGCTCGCGCCACGCGGCACGCCGCGGCCGATCGTCGACCGGCTCCATGCGGACATCGTCAAGGCTGTGAAGCGGCCGGAGGTCTCACAACGTCTCGCGCTCGACGGAACGGAGCCGATCGGCAGTTCGCCCAAGGAGTTCGGTGCGTTCCTCAAGTCCGAGCGTGATCAGTGGGCCAAGGTGGCGAAGGCAGCGAACGTGCAGACGCAGTGATGTTCGTGCTTCGAGACCCCGGATCGCGCTTCGCTGGTCCGGGCTTCGACGTGAGAGCACAGCAGCGGTTTCGCCCGTGCGTACGAACGCCGTCATCCTGACCGCGCGCCCGCGCGGAGTGTCGGGTAGCAGGGTTTGAAAACACCGTTCCTGAGCTGCGCACCTGGTCTGACGCTCAGTCCGGGCCTGCCCTGGAATGCTTCAATCCAGGGTCCGGAATGCGACTTTGGCGTTCGGAAGACCAGCGCCGCGTCTCGAAGGATGAACGACTCTTCACGCGAGCGTCAGCCCGATCAGCTTCGCCGCTCGCTCGGCGCGATCCAGATCGCGACAGAGTCCGATGATCTCGTCGAAACGCTGCGCCGAGATCGGAAGCCCCGGCGCAACAGCACGAATTTTTCGCGCCTGCTCCTCGAAGTCCCAGATGAACTCGCGTCCGGTGCCCTGCTTCGTATAGCTTCTGCCGTCCTTCGTGAAAATCGTGATGCGCGGACCGAACAGCGGCATCGTATGCGACGGAATGATCTTCACGCGCTTCATGAGATCGAGCACTTCCGGCGGATCATCCGCGGCCGACGATTGCGGCGCCCACTCGCGGAGCATCGGGAAACCCCGTTTCACCACTCCATACGCGGTGTGATAGGCGGTGCTGCCCGCGCTGTTGAGCTGGTCTTCGCGCCGGCTCGGAAAGGCAGGACTCGGATACTGCGTTTCCATCCAGTTCACGATGGCTTCCACGCGATCCACGTTCTCATAACGGATGTCGTGTTCTTCGCACAGCCGCGCCGGCACCTCGACGTGCGCCAGGTTGTACCCGGATATCGAATAGATCCGATACAGCGTCTCCAGAAACATCCAGTCTTTTCCGAGGCCACGCGTGATGGCGGTGAGATCCGCGCGTATGGCTCCGTCGAAACTGTAGGTGAGCAACCCCTGGTTGTTGCCTGCATACGCATGATAGAAGCCCGCCTCCCCTTCCAGCACCGTCTCGCCCGCAACGTGTCCGGCGCCAGCGAGCGCGACCGCGAGCATCGCATTGCGTACGGCTGCGCCTTCCCTGAGCGCGCGCCCGCCGCTGCGCGCGCCTTCGAGGTTGCCTCCCGCAAGGCTTGCGCAGAGCCCTATCGCGCTGTTCGTCTGCTCTTCGTCGAAGCCCATGATCTTCGCAGCGGCAATCGCGGCAGCGAAAATGCCGAACACCGGGCCGGCATGAAAACCGCGCGACATCACGGTCGGTATGAAATCGGCCGCCATGCGTTCCATGACTTCGTAAGCGGCGACGACTGCGGTGATAAAACTCTTGCCCGAAGCGCCGGCTGTTTCTGCCGCGACCAGCGCGGTTGGGATGATGCTCGTGCCCGGATGGGTGAGCATGCGGAACGTGTCCCACCGGCCGCCGGCGAACGCCATCTCCGAAGTGGCGAACACGGCGCCACCCTTCGTGACCTTGCCGCCGTTCACGAGGATCGTCGCACCCGCGCGCGCACCGCTCTCTTCCTCGAGGATCATCTTAACGGCCTGCCGGCCTGGTTTCGTCTGCGCGCCCAGCAGCACCGACGCGATGCACTGAAGTGTCACGCCCTTTGCGCGGTCCACGACGTCAGCGGGAAGATCGTCATAGGAAAGTCCGACGATCCAGCGGGCGAATTCACGACTGAGTGATGGCATTGTTGTTTCTCCGTTCGATGGCCGGGCTGCGTCGCGTGAGGATCATCCCGTCGCGATTGACAGCTTTCACGTTCCCGCGCAAATTGTAATCGGCGTTGCGATGCGGGCGCCGCGATCAGCCGAAAACAGCCACACGCGACCGAGATGTGGAGGAGATCCAGCGTGACCGAGCGTGCTCTTCTGACGAGGTTCGTCGTGCTTGCAGCGATTGCAGCGAGTGTCGATGTTTCAGCACAGACGGCGTATCCCACGCGTCCGATACGAATGATCGTGCCGTATCCGCCGGGTGCGGGAACCGATTTCACCGCGCGCGAGGTGAGCGGAGCCATTACGAAAGCGCTCGGGCAGCCGGTCGTCATCGACAATCGCGCAGGCGCGGCTGCGACGCTGGGCCATGGCATCATGGCGAAGTCGCCGCCTGATGGTTACACACTCGGGCTTGCGACGACGGGTGGAATGGTCTCCGGACCCGCACTCATGGGCTCCAGGATTCCGTACGATCCGCTGAAGGACTTCGCGCCGATCGGTCTCGCGACGTACGTGCCGTACGCGCTCATCGCCAGCGCGACGATACCGGTGACCACCGTCAAAGAGCTGATCGACCTTGCGAAGGCGTCGCCGCGCAAGCTCAATGTCGCCTCGCCCGGCGTCGGAACGCCGAACCACCTCGGCGCGGCCCAGTTGATGACGCTGACCGGCATCGAGCTCGTGCACGTTCCATACAAGGGGACATCGCAAGCAACCGGCGATCTCATTTCGGGCAACGTTCAGCTGCTCGTGACCGGGCTGCTCCAGACCCTCCCGTATCATCGGCAGGGACGGCTGCGCATACTCGGCGTCGGACACACGCAACGGCTGAAAGCGTATCCCGAGATTCCCACGGTCGCGGAGACGGTGCCCGGCTACTACAACACGGGATGGTGGGGCATCGTCGCACCCGCGGGCACATCGAAAGAGGTCGTCAATCGGCTGAACGCGATCATGAACAAGTCGCTCATGTCGCCGGAATCGCTCGAGCGTTTCGAACGGAGCGGGCTCGAACCGGCGACGACGACGCCCCAGGGCTTTCACGACCTGCTCGAAAGCGACCTGAAGATGTGGACGCGGATCATCAGGGAGGCCAGGATCACGGTGGACGTGCTGCCCTGACATGAGCGCGTCTTGCGCTGCAGAACAAAGCGAAGATGAACAGCGACACCTGCGATGCCGTAATCGAACGCGACGTGATGGTCGCCATGCGCGACGGAGTGCGTCTTGCGAGCGACGTGCATCGTCCGGCGCGCGGAGGCAAAGCAGCGTCCGGTGCTTTCCCCGTGCTGGTCGAACGAACGCCGTACGGCAAGAACAACGTCACGCCGCGAGAGCGCAGCGTCGCGGAGCCACGGCCGCTCAATCGAGAGGAAGTCGGCGCATTCTTCGCGCGCCATGGCTACGTCGTGGTGATCCAGGACCTGCGTGGCCGTTACCGCTCGGAAGGCCGCTTCACGAAATACCTCGGTGAGGCGAACGACGGCTACGACACGCTTGCGTGGATCAGGCAGCAACCGTGGTGTAACGGCCGCATCGGTACCTACGGCCTGTCCTACGCAGCGCACACGCAGACTGCGCTCGCAACGCAGCGGCCGCCAGGACTCGCCGCGATGTTTCTCGATTGTGGTGGTTTCGCGAATGCGTTCCGCGGCGGCATACGCCACGGCGGTGCATTCGAGTTGAAGCAGGCCACATGGGCCTACAAGCAGGCGCTGCTCAGTCCGCGTGCGGCCGAAGACCCCGTCATTCGTGCCGGGCTCGAGCGAGAAAACATCCGCGACTGGTTTCGTGCGATGCCGTGGAAGCGCGGGCACTCTCCGCTCAAATGGCTGAGCGAATACGAAGACTATCTCTTCGAGCAGTGGGAGCACGGCAATTTCGACGAATACTGGCGCGAGCCCGAGCTCTACGCCGCCGGACACTACGATGCATTCGACGGTATCCCGGTTCACCTCATGTGCGGCTGGTGGGATCCGTATGCGCAAACAACCACCGACAACTACCTCGGCATCTCGCGACGGCCGCGTGGCCTCGCACGCATGGTCATCGGGCCATGGACGCACGGCGAACGGAGCCTCACGCATGCGGGCGACGTCGATTTCGGGCCTGACGCGACTTTCGACGGACATATCGCCGAGAACTACCTCGCGCTGCGGCTCGCCTGGTTCGACCGCTGGTTGAAAGACCGGCCAAATGCAGAGGAGCCGCCGCGAGTGCGCTATTTCCGGATGGGCGGGGGCTCGGGTCTGCGGACAACATCAGGACGCCTCGACCATGGCGGCACGTGGCGCAGCGGCGCGGATTGGCCTGTCCCGGGCACGGCGTTCTGCCCCTACTATCTGCATGCCGACGGGACGTTGCGCACCGCTCCGCCTTCGAACGACGCCGTAATCGAGTTCGACTTCGATCCGGCGCACCCGGTACCGACCATCGGCGGGACCATCACGTCGGGTGAACCGCTCATGTTCGCAGGCCCGTACGATCAGCGGACGAGGGAGGATGTTTTCGGGGCGACGGCACCCTATCTGCCGCTCGCGGCCCGAAACGATGTGCTCGTGTTCGAAACGCCACCGCTCGAAGAAGATGTGGAGGTGACCGGCCCGATCGTGGTGAAGCTCTGGATCTCGTCGAGCGCGCCGGATACGGACTTCACGGCGAAGCTCATCGACTGGCATCCGCCCAACGCGGATTACCCGCAGGGCTACGCGATGAACATCACCGACGGCATCCTGCGCTGCCGCTATCGCAAGTCGTGGGAGCAGCCCGAGTTACTCACACCGGGTGAGATCGCCGAGATCACGGTCGAGCCGATGCCCTCGTCCAATCTCTTCAAGCGCAGTCACCGCATACGGCTCGATATTTCGAGCAGCAACTTCCCGCGCTTCGACGTGAATCCCAACACCGGCGAGCCCGAGGGACGTGCGCGCCGCAGGCAGATCGCGAGGAACAGCGTGCACGCATCCGCGCGCTGTCCGTCGCATGTCGTGCTGCCGCTGGTGCGGGTCCGTTCGTCCTGAGGAGACGCAGCGTAGCGGTCATCTCGAAGGATGAACATCCCGGCTGTTCGTGCTTCGAGACACTGCCGTTCCTCAGCACGAACGGAAGTCGCCGCGCTGCGCGCGGCGCATGCCCTTACGCCGCCTTCTCGGCCCCGCTTTCGCTCGCCTCAGCCGCACCGCGACCGCGCCCGATGCCGTAGTACTCGAAGCCCTGCTCTGCCAGGTCCTTCGGGTCGTACTGGTTACGCCCATCGAAGATCATGGGTGTGCGCAGCCGACGCTTGATGCGGTCGAAATCGGGATTCCTGAACTGCTTCCATTCGGTGACGAGCAACAGGGCGTCGGCGCCGTCGAGCGCCTCGTATTGTTCCGAGCAGAACACGATCTGACCTTTCTCGAGCGCCGCGGCGGGCATCGATTTCCGCACGTTCTCCACGGCGATCGGATCGTAGGCCCTGATTTTCGCATTCGCGCCGAGCAGCGCCTCGATGGCGGAGAGCGATGAGGCCTCGCGAATGTCGTCGGTGTCGGGCTTGAAAGAAAGACCCCACATCGCAAACGTGCGGCCGCTCAGGTCAGACCCCAAGCGGGCCATCACTTTCTCGACGAGTCGCCGTTTCTGGCGTTCGTTGCGGAACTCGACCGCTTCGAGAATGCTCGCGCTCGCACCGATCTGCTTCGCCGTGTGAATGAGCGCCTTGATGTCCTTCGGGAAACACGATCCGCCGTAACCGCAACCCGGATACAGGAACGCATGTCCGATGCGCGAATCGGCACCGACACCCGCACGCACCTTTTCCACGTCCACGTCGAGCTCGTCGCAGAACTCCGCGATCTCGTTCATGAAGGAGATCTTGGTCGCAAGCAGCGCGTTCGATGCGTACTTCGTCATTTCCGCTTCGCGCGGACGCATCGCGACGATGCGATCGTGGTTGCGATTGAACGGCGCATAGAGGCGGCGCAACATGTGTTCCGCACGCTCGCTCTCGCAGCCGAGCACGATGCGCTCCGGATTCATGACGTCCTTGACCGCAGCGCCTTCCTTCAGAAACTCGGGATTGCTCACCACATCGAACGGGATGTTCGCGCCGCGCGTCTTGAGCTCCTGCGCGACGATGCCGCGGACGCGATCCGCGGTGCCGACTGGAACCGTCGATTTATTGACGATGATCGAGTAGCGATGGATCGCGCGCCCGATCTGGGCCGCCGCGCGGAATACATACGACATGTCCGGCGAACCGTCTGCCGAAGGCGGCGTGCCGACACCGATGAAGAAGATCTCGGACTCTTTCGCCGCCTCCTCGAGCGAGCCCGTGAACGACAGGCGACCGGCCTGGACGTTGTATTGCAGCAGCGGCTCGAGGCCGGGTTCGTGAATCGGGACGAGTCCGGATTCGAGCATACGGAGCTTGTCGGGATCGACTTCGACGCAGGTTACGTCGTTCCCCATTTCTGCGAAGCCGGCAGCTGTGACAAGGCCGACGTAACCGGCACCAATGACGGTGATCTTCACTTAGGACCTTCCTGGAAATATCCGAATGGGAGATGAGGCATGCGGGCCAGGCAACCACCCGACCGCAGGATCCGAGATGATAGCCTACGAGCACCCGAACGGCAGGTAGAGGGCGGTATTTCTGCGGAAAAACACCGTGTTCGTCGCCCTGCCCCGACACATTCGCCCGCCCGCCGACTCACGGCATCATGTAAACAGGAATCCGCCGATCTCCATCACGACACGTGCGGCGCCGCTTACGACCAGTGCGATTCCGACCGACATCGCGACCGAATAGAACGCCTGCCGGCGCCCGATCGTCTTGAGCATCACCGCGACGGTCGATACGCACGGCACGTAAAGCGTGAGAAACACGAGGAACGTCAGAAGCTGCGTGGCGTTCAGGTACTGGCTCACGTCGACTGTACCCAGCGCCTGAAAAATCATGAGCATCGACAATTCCTTGCGCAGGACGCCAAAAAGCAGCGGAACGCCCAGCACCACCGGCAATCCGAGCCACCACGTCGTGACTGGAGACAGCGCGACATTGATCGCCTCGTCGGCACCGACGTGGTGCAGGACTGCCAGTACCACGCTCCCACCCACGAGGAGCGGCGTCACGATGGTCAGAACCTCGCGCGTGCGTAACCACGTTTCGACCAGCGCCGATTTCATGTCCGGCAGTGTGTAAGGCGGAATCTCCTGAATGTGTCCCGGTGTGTCCGCCGCACGCCGCCTGAGCAGACGGCCCGCGACCACGATCACCGCCAGAGCAATGGCAAAGACGGCGAGAACGCCCCATACGCCAAGATACTTTCCTGCGAGCGCAAGAACGATCGCCGAGCGTGCCGAGCACGGCACGAATGCGGCCAGCATCGAAGCGAGCGTACGTTCGCCGCCGCGCGTGGTGGCACTGATCGCGGACAGCGCCGGTACGTTGCACCCAAGGCCGAGGAGAAACGGAAGCGCCACACCGCCGTGCAGGCCGAGCCGGTGAAAGCCCCGATCGACCGCGAATGCAATTCGCGACATGATGCCGACCTGCTCCAGCAGCACGAGCAATAAGACGAGCGGAAGCATATAAGGTACGACGATGCCGAGGAGTCCGATGAGGCCATCGGCAACCGCGCGCGCGATCACACCGGTGGTCGTGTGCGGCTGCCAGTCCGCGATCCATTCCACCAGTCGTGCCGACGTAAGCCCGTCGAGCCATGCACTCACGTCGAAGACAACCCACAGCACAGCGGCGAAAACGGCGGCGCTTCCGATCATGCCCCAATGCCGGCTCAGGAACAGTTCGTCGAGCCAGTAGCGCCAGTTCCGTCGCTCGCGCACACCACCGGGACGGGTCGCCGTTTCGGCGAGCGTCGCCGCGACGTGATGTCGATCGGCGTGCAGCTCTTCCGACAGCGGGCGCGCGAGGCCGTGCTCTACATCGGCACGCATCCTGGAGACGAGCGCCGCTTCGCGCGGGAAGTGTTGTTTCAGCTCATCGAGAACGTAACGGTCCCCTTCCGCCGCGCGCGCAACCAGGAAGTGCGGCGGCACGCGAAACGCCTCGCGGATCCGGGGGTCTGCCAGGACGGGCAAGAGCGCGCGCATCGGTCCGGAGAGATGACTGCCGGGCGTCAGAGGCAGCGGCAACGCACCGCGGCGTACCGCCTCGATAGCGGCCACGAACAACTCGCGAATGCCGTAGCCCATCGACGCGATCACCGGAATCACGGGCACACCGAGCAGCCGCGCAAGCACACGCGTACCCACGTGCACGCCGCGCGCGCGCGCGTCGTCCATGCGATTGACCGCGACGACGAGCGGACGCCCAAGCTGGAGCAGTTCCAGGGTGAGCTCGAGATGCCGCTCGAGCGCGGTCGCGTCGACCACGTGCACGATCACATCCGGTGGCGCACACGGCACGGGTGGACCTTCGCTCTCGTGCGCGGATACCGGCGGCCGGTCGTCGCCCCACAGCAGATACTTCAATGCGCCGCGCTCGGTTTCGCCGGATTCGCGCAATGAGCGCACGCCGGGCAAGTCGATGACGCGCGCCTGATCGAGGCCTACTTCGACGTCGCAGACATCGTACATACGCTCGGTCCGCGCGAGCGCGCCGCTCGTGACGGCCGTGCTGGCAACCGCGGAGAAAAGAGTGCTCTTGCCGCTGCCAGGCAAGCCGACGAGCGCGATGCGCACACGGCGCTCGCCGCGCAGAAGCGGAGTACGCAGGGAAATCGTGGAGCTGCGGCTTGATCGGGTCATCCGGCGTCAGACAGGTCTCGTGAATACCGGCTGATGAGTTGCCAGCGTCTCCAAGCACGAACAATCGCAACCGTTTGCCCTTCGCGACGGCCGCGGTGGCCTGCTCAGAGCGGACGGTGTTTGTACGAACCCCAGGCACGAATACTAGACGCCGGAAACGGCCGAAATGCGATCTAGATCAAACGATTTGCATTCTTATCTGAGCGCTGCGCATCCACAACACGAGACCGCTGGCAGCGAGGACGATGAGCAGCGCGAAATACATCCGCAGTCCGAAGACGGGACCGAGCAGCCCGGCGACAAACGGCGCGAGCCCCATCGCGATGAACTGAAACGACGCCATGTACGAGATCGCCCGCGCGTCCATCCCGTGCGGTGCGTGCGCTTTGATCAGCCGCACGATAGCCGGCTGCATCGCCGCCGCGCCGATTCCGAACGCCGCGCGTGCGATCACCAGCTGCAACGGCGTCTGCAGAAACAGCAGCGGGATGTGTGTCACTGCCGCGGCCGCCACGGACATCGCGAGTACGCGCGCCGGATCGTAACGGTCGAGTACCCAGCCCCATGCGGGAACGGCCACGAGCCCCGAGATGCCCAGGGCGAGCGCGACCGAGCCGACCCATACGGCCTCGGAGCCTGGAGCGGCACCGTCGACCGCCAGCAGCTTGAGCGTGTAGAGGCTCATCACGGTGACGTTGCCGCCCCACAGCACCGCGAACAGAAAAGCGAGAAAGTACAGCGCGCCCAGACGCGGAACCTTCAATAATTCGCGCAGCGGTCCTATCCACTCGAGCCGCCAGCGACCCGGCGCAAGCTGTTTCACTTCGCGGACGAATGCCAGCACCAGGAAACCGCCGGTCAGCATCATGGCGCCGCTGATCCAGTACAGCCAATGCGTTTGCGGGACGTACGCCGCGAGCAGCGCGCCCAGCGCCGGCCCCGAGGTCTGTCCGATCAGCATTCCGGTCTGAACGAGCGCGAGCGCACGTCCGATTCGCGCCGGCGGCGTGTTGCCGACGATCAGCGCCATGCCGGCTGCCGAGGAACCATTGAAGATGGCGACGCAACAGAGCAGGAATGCGAACCACAGCGGGCTCGGCGCGAATGCCGCGAGTGTCATGAACGTGCCCATGCCGAGCATCGCGCGCAGGATCATGATCTTGCGGCCGTAGTGGTCGGCGATGCTGCCCCACAGCGGATTCATGGCGAAGCTCACGACGTAAAACACGAGCACCATGTTGCCGACCCACGTCTCAAGGCGCGTTTCCACGCCGAGGCCGCGCACCATGAGCGGAAGGAACGGCCAGGAGAGGCCGAACGCGAGGCTTGCCAGCAGATTTGCCGGTGGGATAACCCGGAGATTACGCCGCCAGTACGGAAACTCGCGCGTCTCCTTGTCAGGCGGCACGGGCGCCTCGCGCACGGAGGGCGCCGGGAGACGCGCCGCTGACAGACGCCGTGGCGTGACGCCGATTCAATTCCGTTCGCCCTGAGGAGGCCGGCGCAGGCCGTCTCGAAGGGCGAATGTCGCTCGCTGTTCGTACTTCGAGCTACAGCTCCTCAGCACGAACGACTCTTTCGCGATGCTACGAGTCACCGCATCAGACGTTACGCCTCGAGACCGCGCTCGCGCCGCGCGCTTTTCTGCGCGACGTGCTCGGCGGCGGTAACGACACATGTGCATCGCCCAGTTCCTTCTCGGCCTCCAGCCAGTCCTCGAGTTCGCGCCCCGGCAGGAATCCGCGCTGCTCCGCGCGATAGTAGGCGGCCTCCGCGATCCAGCGCCGACGTGTGTCGGGCGTGATCTGCGGTACCGCGTCCTGCAATCGGACGACTGCTTTCTTCCTGGGTTTGGCGGCCGGGGTTTTGGTGCTCACGAAGCGCTCCTTCAGTTACAAAAACAAACGCCTCGTCATTTTGCCGCCGCGCGTTCGATCGTTCAACAGTTGCACGGGATCGGTGCATCGGCACGCGATCTCAACGCGGCTTGTGCGTGAGCTTGCGATATTCCGCAATGTGCCGAATCGCTTCACGCGGCTTCGCGAGCTCGTCGTACAGGAGCGCGAGATTGTAATGACAGTCCGCGAGTGTGGGATCTCCGCGTAACGCCTGTTCGTACGCTTCGACCGCAGCCGTCTTGCGATTCATGTCCTCGAGGAGCACGCCGAGGTTGTAGAAGAGCACCGGCTCGTCGATCTGCGTCTCGAGCGCGTCTCGATACACGCGTTCGGCCTCGGCGAGCCGGCCGTTCTCGTGCAGCAAGCGTCCGAGATTGATCCACGTGTCGACAAGCGTTGGGTCGGCGTGAAGAGCGCGGCGATAGACGTGCATCGCCGCCTCCGCGTCGGAAGCTTCCAGGTGCAACGCGTGTTCGAACAGGATCTCGGCGTCCGCCCCGGCATCGTTCTTTTCCAGGACATTGAACGAGCCCGCATCAGGGTCGCCGTCGAACTCAAGCAGGTACTGGCCCGATTCGGCCTGCCAGCGCGTCCCGCGCTCCTTCACGACGACACGATCGCCGATGGCACAGATGCTGAGTCCGGAGAGCGGCATCGCATCGGGCAGGTGGCGGCGCAACTCTTTCACCGATCTCGTGATACGGCGCGGCGGCACCTTGGCGGCCGTAAGCGTCTGCGCCGCTCGCAGCACGACGAGGTCCTGGAACGAGAACAGCCACGCATTGCGCGGGCCGCGTTCGGGCGCGACGAACCCGGCTTCTACGAGCGCTCGAATCGTGCTTCGCGGCAAGTGCAGCAGCTTCTGCACGTCCCGCACGCCATACCGGTGCATCGGAGCCGGCTGGCCTTCTTGACTTGCGCGATCTATCGGCGTGCAGCCTTCTTCGGCGCAGATTCGGCCGCCTGTGCGCGCCTGGGCGGCTTGCGAGTCTCCACGCGCACCTCAGGCGCTTTCGCAGCAGGCTTCTTCTCGAGGCTCGCACGCAGTGCTTCCATGAGATCGATCACCTGGCCGCCGGGCTCCGGCGCTTCGGTCACCGTGATCTCCTGGCCTTCGATCTTCTTCTGGATCGCCGTTTCGACGCGGGTGCGCACCTCATCCGTATAGGACGATGGATCGAACGTGTCCGAAGCCTGCTGCTCGATCAATTGCTGGGCGAGTTTCAACTCGGCGTCCTTGACTTCGGTCAGCGGTATGTCGATATCTTTCATCGACCGCACCTCGCTGCCGTACAGAAGCTGCTGCATCACGAGGCCTTGTTCCACGGGGCGGATCATCACGATGTACTGCTTGCCGCGCGCCGCCCACCGGCCGACAGCGCAACGGTTCGATTCGCGCAGCGCCTTCGCGAGCAGCGCATAAGGCTTCGCTCCGAACTTGTCGGGGGCGAGGTAATAGGCCTTGTCGAAAAACACGGGATCGATCGATTCGATCGGCAGGAACTCCGAAATCTCCGCGGTCTGCGTACCCGCTTCTTCGAGCGCCTTCAGCTCCTCGGGCGAAAACATGACGTACTGGTCTTTCGCAAACTCGTAGCCCTTGATCATGTCTTCGCGGCCGACCGGGACATCTTCTTTGACGCAGAAGTATTGCTGTCGCAGGCGCGAACCGCAGGCCTTGTGCAGCAGATTGAAGGAAATCGCGCGGCTGGATTCGGTCGCCGAAAAGAGCTTGACCGGTATCGACACCAGTCCGAACGAGATACTCAAAGAGCCGATCGACCGTGCAGCCATATGGTTCTCCCGTGCAGGGGGCGTACATACGTATCTTAGAACCACCTTGTCTTGGTGAACGGGGGCCGCGCAGCGGCGGGGCCCGCCACAGAACGCCATCCGCAGTACACTTCGCTCTTGCCTGCGCGGGAGAGCCGAAGATGCGGACGTTCATGAACGGATGCGCAGTCTACGTTACGCTGCTCTTCATCATCGCGGGCTGCACGAGCACCTACAAGGACACCCTGGAAGGCGGTTATAAAGCCAACGCCGAGTCGACGCGCAAGCCGCCCGAGGTCGCGAGCTGCATCATTGAGCGCGCGCAGTCCCAGTCGCCGTGGCGCGCAACCCAGCGCCCGCTGGGAGCGGACAACGCGATCGAGGTCGTGATCACGTCGGGCGGTGAAGGCGTTGCCGCCGTCGCGCACGTGAGGCCTTCGCCGTACGGTTCAACGATCGAGACCTGGCTTACGTACCGCTCCCTCCTGACGCGGGACATCTGGCACGAGCAGTTCTTCGGCGGCTGCTGACGCCCTCCGGCCAGGATCGCGATGCCGCGCGCCAATGGCCCGAGACATGCAGCCCGGGTCATCCGTGGGTCGATCCGGGCCGCGTCAGCGCGTTCGGGGGATTATCCCCGGCTGAACCAACGCCGGACCGTTAAAAAGCCCTCCGGTAAGGTCGTGAGCATTTTTGCGTCGCGTCGCCGCTAAAGCCTTGCCATCGAGCATTTCGGAGTTCCTGGAACGACCCGCACCTGGAACGATGCGGTGACTTTTCGGGTGCGGCTCATCTTGGTGGTGCTCGCTCGTTCGCGCGACTGCCCTTCTCATTCAGAGGCAGCGGCAGGCGTTCCGATCACCGTCACCCGTGCCAAGGCGGCGGACGGCAACGGTACCAGGAGGAGTGTGCGCGGCAGGAAAGCAGCCTGATTCCGGCTCACGCCGGACTCGAACCCTCCGTCGAGGTCTGTTCAGCGGTCAACGCCTCGCGTCCCAATGTCGTGAGCTGAAGGCCACCCTCGACCAGTTCGATCGCGAGCCCGTACTCCACCAGCTTTGCCGCGATATCAGGCGGTGGCTCGGGCTTCAGCGGAGCGTCCGTATCCAGGCGGTGCAGCCATTCGCGCTGCTCGGAAGTAAGGTTCGGGTCCATGTTTGCTCGGTGTTTTTCAGTCAACTACCCTCTGCAATGGACATTCCCGCAGGCAGCCGACTGTCGCGGCTTTGGGCATAATCGCGGCTTTTCTTCTCTCGAACCCGCGCCGGCCGAATCCATCATGTCATCTACTCCCGCTCCCGAAGAACTCTCCTTCATGTACTTCCCCGAGAGCTATCGCTGGTCTCATGGCCTGCTGATCGGCCTCAACGCGGCGCCGTGGGGCGGCGCGGAGATCGGAGAGATCAACCGCATCGGTTTGCGCCTGCGCAGGAAGCTCGGCGACGACAAGGCGTGGCATCGCGAATGGGCACGCGAAGCGGAGAAGGTCGAACAGGCAGGCCGCGAGCGGCTTGCCGATGGCAGAACGGCGAGCGCGGCCGCATACCTGCTGCGGGCAGCCAACTACTATCACGTTGGCGAGCGTTTTCTTCAGCCCAAAGCGGAAGGTCTGGAACAGTACCGGCGCGGCGTCGATTGCTTCAGGGATGCGGCACGCCTGCTGAAGCGACCGCGCATCGAACACGTCGAAGTGCCCTACGAAGGCAGTTCTCTCCCCGCCCTACTCGTCCACGCCGAGCCCGTGAGCGGGCGCAGCGGACCTGCGCCGGCGATGGTGTTCTTCGACGGTTTCGACGTGACGAAGGAGATCCAGTATTTCAAGGGTGTTCCGGATCTTGCCGAGCGCGGCATCGCGTGCCTCATCGTCGATGGACCCGGCAACGGCGAGAGTCCGCGCTTTCGCGGGCTCTACCTGCATCACGAAACGGAGCGCTATGCCACCGCGGCTTACGACTATCTCGCGCGTCGGCCCGAGATCGACGCGAAGCGCATCGGCGTGATGGCCATCAGTCTCGGCGGCTATTACGCCCCGCGCGCGGCCGCATTCGAGCAACGCTTCGCCTGCTGCATAGCGTGGGGCGCGCAGTGGGACTACTGGGAAACCTGGAAGAAGCGCTTCGACCTGATCGACAGCGGACAGGCCCCCTCGCTGTCGGTGCCGTGGCAGCATCTGCTCTGGATCTTCAATGTTTCGACGCGCGACGAAGCGATGCGAAAGCTCGAGGGCTTCAGGCTGGACGGCGTGGTGCAGAAGATCGCATGTCCGTTCCTTCTTCTGCACGGCGAGGGCGACGAACAGATCCCGCTCGAGATTGCCCATCGCGTTGTCGATAACGTCGGTTCGCGTGACAAGACGCTGAAGGTATTCAGCCGCGACGAAGGTGGCTATCACCACTGTCAGATCGACAACGTGAGTATCGGCGTCTCGTACATGTGGGATTGGGTACAGAACAAGTTAATACCTGCCACCGCATAACGGTGAGCGGGGGCTGCGGAGCAGCGGGGACCCCGCGAACGTAGCTTTCGCACGCCGGTTAGAACTCACGTCCACTTGTGCGAGGGCTAAGGCGGCGGAAACAAGAGGCCCGCATGCGCGGGCCTCTCCGGGCACTTCTCGGTGGCGCGCGTACTCAACGCCCACCGGTGACGTTCAGCCGACGTGCTTCTTCAGGAACTCGAGCGTGCGGGTACGCGCCTGCTTCGCCGCATCGGCATTGTACGAGCCACGCTGTTCGCAATTGAAACCATGGCCAGCGCCGGGATAGAAGTAGTGCGTCTGATCCTTGTGCTTGTCGGCCACCTGCTTCGCCTTGTCGAGCGGGATCGACGCGTCGGTCTCGCCCCAGTGAAACATGACGGGGCACTTCGGCTTCTCGTCGATCAGATTCGGAATCGAACCGCCGTAGTAGGCGATCGCGCACGCGAGACCGTTCACGTTGCATGCCGACTTGAATGAGAGCGAACCACCCCAGCAGTAACCGACGATGGCGCATTTGCCGGCGGACGCGATGTGCGCCTTGGCCGCTTCGACGTCCTTCAGCGGATCGTTGAGGTTCATCTTCTGCATGAGAGTGCGTGCAAGCTCGAGGTCTGCTCCGGTGTAGCCGACGTCGAGACCCTTCTGCGCCCGGTCGAAGAAGGCCGGCGCGATGGCGAGATAGCCGTCGCTCGCATACTCGTCGGTGACACGCCGGATATGACTGTTCACGCCAAAGATTTCCATCACGACGATGAGCGCGCCTTTCGGCTTGCCGGACGGTTCCGCAACGTAAGCATCGAACTTGTGGCCGTCGGAGGCGGTGAGCTCGACATGTTTTCCCATGGTCTTTTCTCCTCTCTTGAGTCAGTAAGGGACGCAATTGTGCGTCAAAAGGGCGCGCCGATGTGCAGCGTCATCGGGCAAGCCCGAGTTCCAGCAGTGCGTTGCGCGTGTGATCGTACTGTGATTCGAGATACTTCTGAAGCTCGGCGCCTCTGAGCGGCGGCGCCGTGACGTCGTTCTTCATCATCCAGGCCTTCCACTCCTCGCCGGCAAACGCGCGGGCCAGCGCATTCTCCCAGAACGCGATCTGCGCGCTTGCGATTCCCTTCGCGCCGAATACCGTGCGCCACGATTCGAGAATCGGGGCGTCGATGCCCTCTTCGACGAGCGTCGGCACGTCCGATATCGCGCCCGGCCTGCGTTTCGGCGCATTGATCGCGAGCATGCGCAGTTGCCCGGCTACGACAGGCGGGGTCGATCCAGCTGCGGACGATACCGCAGCCTGAATGTGACCGCCCATCAGCGCTGTCGTTGCTTCCGCGCTCGTCTTGTAGACCACGAGCTTCAGGCGCTTCGGGTCGGCGCCGCCGGCCTTGGCGGCAGCTGCGAGTACTGCGTGGGACGTGCCGCCGCGTGCGACTACGCTGAAGGCGACCGAATCGGGGTCGGCTTTCAGACGCGCCAGGAGGTCGTGCATCGTCTTGAACGGCGAGTTCGCCGGCACCATGAACGCGCTGTAATCGATGAACGCCAGCGCGAGCGCCGGAAAGTCGCCGTACCGCGCCTGCGTCAATCCCTGTATCTGATTGGTGAAGAGCGTCGATGTAGCCTGCAGCAGGAAATGTGGGTCGTTCGGATGCTGCGCGAGATACGCGACGGAGAGCGCCTGGTTTCCGCCCGGCTTGTTGACGACGAGGATCGGTGTCGTTACGAGCTTCTGATCCTGCAGCATCTTCGCCATGAGACGCGCGACGGCGTCGTTGCCGCCGCCCGGTGCGGTGGGCAGGATGATTTCGACCTGCTTCTCCGGCCGCCATGCGGGTTGCGCCTGCGCGTGGGCGAGCCATGCGAGACCCGCGAGTGCAAGCGCAATCTTCATGCTGTTACGCGATCGGGACGGACCCGTGCTTCCAGCGTCTGTCCCGTCTGTTGCGCTTATTTGCCGCGCACCTTGTACCAGGGGTGCGGATTGCCCGGTACCTTCGTTCGCAAGGTGTAGACCGAGGTGTGCGCGCAGCAGAACAGCGTACGCAGGTCAGCGCCGCCGAAAGCAAAATTCACCGACTGCTCGGGGAACTCGATGATGCCGACGCGCTTGCCGTCAGGCGCAAAGACCCATATTCCACCCGGTCCCGTACAGTAGACGCGTCCGAGGCTGTCCACCTTGAGGCCATCCGGAACGCCCGGCCGGTCGCCCTCGTTCATGTCCGCGAAAATACGGCGGCGAATGAAGTTACCCGCCGCGTCGAGCTCGAGCGCATGAATGTACTTCGAAGAACGCGTGTTCGCGACATACAGCGTGCGCTCGTCGGGTGAAAACGCGAGGCCGTTCGGATACTCGCAGTTCGCGATCTGACTCACCGTGCCGTCCGGCGTCACACGATAGACGGCAGCGCCGTCCCACGTATTGTTCACGCCCTCCGGACCGGGTATCTCGCGCTTCCCATAGGGAACACGCTTCGCAGGATCGGTGAAGAAGAGTGCGCCGCTCGAATGGCACACGATATCGTTGGGGCGATTGAAGCGTCCGCCGTTATAGCGCTCGGCGACCGGCTCGAATTTACCGTCGGGCGTGAGGCGGCTGACGCGGCGTGCGCCTCCTTCGCATATGACGACACGGCCCTGCAGATCGAACGTCGTCCCGTTGCCCTCCTGCGTCTGGGCGACGAGCTCGGCCTTCTGGCCGGGCGTGACGCGATGCAGCCTGTTCACGCGCAGGTCCACGAAATAGTAGAACCCGTCGGGGTGCCAGAGTGGTCCTTCGGTGAATGTAAAGCCCGTCGCCAGACGTTCGGCCTCCGTCGTCTCGAGTATGTCGGGAATGTCTTTGTTGCTCATGCTTTCTCCTCTCGCTCCTGAATCAGCGAATCGCAGCCGCAGGCTTGCGACGCGACTCGGTGACGATCGCATCCACCGCGCGCTCGATGTCCTGCTCGTTATTGAAGAACGACATGGACAGACGCAGCGCACCGTCCTTCACATTGACGATCACCCGATGTTTCTCGCGCAAGGTCGTCATCAACGCATCGGTATCGGGCACGAGCACGTTCACGATGTGTGAACGCTCGTCCCAGTTCTCCGGGGTCGTCGTCCTGAGCCCTTTGCTCTCGAGCACACGCATGCACGTCGACGTAAGCTCGCGCACTCGGGCCTCGATCGCCGGAAGACCGATCGACTGCAGAAATTCGGCGCCGCGCCTCAGCACGCGCACACCCAGGAAATTCGGATTGCCGCCTTCGAATCGATGAGCAACGCGCATGTAGTCGAACTGGCTATTCGCATGCGTCTGCGCCTGCACGGCAGCGGCGGGTGCCGGCGCCTTGATGAAAGGCGTGCGCAGCTCGTTGACGAGATCCTCGCGGCACCACACGACGCCCGAGCCCGTCAATCCGAACAGGTGCTTGTGGCCGCCCATCGAAACGATGTCCGCACCGAGCCCCGGCACAGACGTGGCGAGGATGCCAACGCCCTGCACGCCATCCACCACCAGTCGCACGTTGCGCTCGCGACAGACTTTTCCGAGCGCAGGCAGATCCACTCGATAACCATTGCCGTACGTGACATACGCTGTCGATACCACGCGCGTGCGCGAGTCCATCTTCGCGAGAAATGATTCGAGCGGAAGCCGGTGGTCTCGATGCTCGGCGAAGCGAATCTCCACGCCTTTCGCTTCCCAGTGCTTCCAGACCCAGATGTTCGCGACATGCTCCATATTCGTGAGCACGATGTTGTCGCCGGCGTGGAGATCGAATCCGTTCGCGGCGATGTACAGGCCTTCTGTCGTGTTCTTCGTAAATGCGATTTCTTCGGTCCTGGCACCCAGCAGACGAGCGATGACACTGCGCGTTTCCGCGACGTTCAGCGCAGACCACGCATCGGCGCCCGCATTCTGGTACACGTCGTGCGTATATTCGTGCAGCGCCTGCTCCTGGCAGCGCGGCGGCACCGTTTTCCTGGCGTTGTCGAGATAGGTCCAGTGTTCGAGCGTCGGGAATTGCTCGCGAAGCTTGTTCCAATCCGGTTGCGTCATGCCGAAGCGCTCCTGCCTGCGGGGAGAGCGAACGTAACACAGACGCACCGTAGCGTGCACGAGCGCATCAGAACCGTGCAGCGTAAACACGAACGTGGTTTTTCAACCACCATAGAATGGACTCTTTTGCGAACGGGACATGAGATGAACACGCGGGCAAGTGCGGCCATGGCCGTGCTGCTGTTATCGATCGTGACTGCAACAGCCGTATCGGCGCAGCCGGCGTCGAGAGGCGATACGTACCCCAGCAAACCGATCCGGCTCATCGTGCCCTTCGGTCCGGGCGGCGGGTCCGACTACGTGGGCCGTCTCGTCGGCCAGAAGCTTTCGGAACAGACCGGGCAGACGGTGGTCGTGGACAACCGGCCCGGCGCGGCGTCACTGGTCGGCACCGAGATCGTCGCTCGTTCAGCGCCGGACGGTTACACGCTGTGCCTCTGCGATGTCGGCTTCACCATCAACCCCGCCTATTATCGCAAGACGAGCTACGATGCGTTGCGCGATTTCGATCCTGTGACCGTAATCGCGGAAACGCCCTACATCCTCATCGTGAATCCGGGCCTGCCGTACGCCGGAAGTCTCAAGCAATTCGTAGCGGCGGCAAAAGCGCAGCCGGGAAAGATAAACATCGGCTCGTCCGGCAGCGGCAGCGGGACTCATTTCTCAGGAGAACTCTTCAAACTCGCGACCGGCATCGATCTCACCCACGTGCCCTACAAGAGCGCAGGGCTCTCGACGACCGATGTCGCGTCGGGGCAGATCCAGTCGTCGATGAGCACGCCGCCTGCATCGCTGGGGCTCGTGAAAGCGGGCCGCGTGAAGATCCTCGCGTCCGCGGGTGCGAAGCGCAGTGCGCTTCTACCGGACGTGCCGACGTTCGCCGAAAGCGGCGTGTCCGGCGTGCTCGTGACCAACTGGTACAGCATCATGTCGGTCGCAGGCACGCCCAAACCGGTGCTGCGGCGATTGCACGAGGAGCTGACGAAAGCGATCGCTTCACCCGACATGCGCGAACGGCTCGCGTCCGGCGCGCTCGAGCCCGCCCCGAACACGCCTGAGGAGTTCAGGAAACTCATCGCGGCTGAAGTTCAGCGGTGGCAGCGGGTGATGAAGGAGGGGAAGATCCAGCAGGAGTGAGGGCAAACGACGAACAAGGTGAGTTCGCTGGCTGTATTCGCGTCAGGACCCCGCACCGAGTAACGCACGCAATATTGCCATCAAACGATCGATGTCCAGCGGCTTGTGGAGAAAGGCCAGCGCACCGGAAAGAACCCCAAGCTGCGGTGAGCGTGCGTCGTCCGCGCCGGTCAGAACGACTACGGGGATGTGCGGCCTGAGCCGGGTTAGGGCTTCGAATACGTTGAGACCAGTCATCCCCGGCAGTTCCAGGTCGAGGATGACGCAGTCCGGCTCGAAAGACGGTTCCCCCTCGATCGCTGTCATGAACTCGCGACCGCAGGTAAACGAGTTCACGGCGAGCCCATACGATGCGGCAAGCCGCCGTATCGACCGGCAAACGAGAACGTCATCGTCCACGATCGCGACGATCGCGCCCTGTTCCGGCTTCATATCAGCGAACGGATACGCGGTCAGAGATTTCGGCTGCGCATTGGCCCGGCACTCAGTAGCCGACGAGCTTGCGCAACCCGGGCACATCTTTCACTTGCACTTCACGCCCCTGCACCTCGATAACACGGTCGTGCTGCAAGCGCGAGAACAGCCGGGACACCGTCTCGACCGTAAGGCCGAGGTAGCTGGCTATTTCCTGACGCATCATACGCATGTTGAAACGACTACTCGCGTAACCAAGCCTCTGATGACGATCGGAAAGGGCCACCAGGAATGCGGCGAGGCGTTGTTCTGCGCTCATGCTGCCGAGACGTAGCATGAGGCCGCGGTCGCGCACGATATCCCCGCTCAAGGCGCGCAGCAGGTGCTCTTGCAGTCTGGGTATGCGCAACGTGAGTCGCGTGAGCGCCGCATATGGAAGCACGCAGACATCCGAGTCCTCCAACGCGACAGCACCGTAGCCATGGACGCGTCCATTGATTGCATCGAGACCCAATATGTCACCGGGCAAGTGCAGTCCGGTGACTTTCTCGTTTTCTGCTCCGACTGCTCCAACGCTCTTGAATGCACCGCTGCGAACGACATAGAGGGACTTAAGAATGTCCCCTTGCCGGTAGAGCGCAGCGCCTCGCACAGTCTTCCGTTTCTCGCGTATCAGCTCATCGAGTTCGATCAGCTCGTCGTCGCGCAAGTTGGACGGCAGGCACACATTCCGCACGTAGCAGTTCGAGCACGAATACTCGCGGTCTATGGCTTGCGCCGACAAGGCCTCCACGTGCCACGTCACTGCGATATCTGCATTCGCCGGTGCTGTCTTGGACTGCAACGGCAGTATCCCAACGCTCATTTGCTAGCGTCCCTCCACTGGAGTCGGTGCGGTGAGACACAGGGCCAGCCGGACACAATCATTCGGCGTGAATTTCGTTGAGTGCTTCATTTGTGAATATCGCATACTCGCTGATTACGGTTTGGCACGCAGCGGCGCGTTCGACGTTTCCCTCTCGGAATGCAGCCTGCAACTGGTGTTGCCAGAATGTCAGTCGATCGTTCGCGATCCGCAGCAAAGCGTAATTTGAAGTCATCTGTTTGCCATATATCCGATGAGGATTGATATCAGTAGCTTCTGCTACTCCGTTGCGACTGCTGAATTGAGCCACCACTCACATGCCCGAAAGAAGGTGCTCGCGACCTTGGGATGTTGCTTGCACACGGTGGTTGCGCGGACCGGTAAAGCGGCTGGCCAGTTGCTGCAGCAGGTGCACTGCGGACTGAATGTCGAGCAGATCCAGGAGAGTCGAGATAAAGAGGTCTGGGTCAACCGGCTTCGCGAAGAAGCCCCTCGAGTCCGAACGAGGTACGACTTGGGGAAGCGCGGGATCGATCGTGCCCGTCAGGCAGATGACGGGTGTGTTCGGCCTGCTCCGGCCGAGCCGCTCCAGTACGTCGAAACCCTCCAGCTGAGAAAGCTGCATATCCAAAACGACACAGTCCGGGACGAACGCCGGCATCGACTCGATCGCGCCGATGAAGTCGCGAGCCGACGTGAATCCGTCGGCATGGATACCGTGTGACCAGGCGCAGCGCTGGATAGTCCGGCAGACATCCGGATCGCCGTCCACGACTACAATAGATTGCTTCCTTAATTCTTGAGTCATTTCAGTGTTCCTCGATAAACGCCCCGGGATGCAACAAACCGCGGGACAAGCCGTCCGGTGTGCCAGGCATTTTCAAGGGTGCGAAGGTTGAGTCTTCGCGCGCCATTTGTCTTGACCAGCGGCGCCACTTCGTTGACAGTTGATGCCCACTGCGGCTTGCAGCACATCGAGGGCTAAGAACCATGGCTACGGTGCCCATGATTTCTGTCGCCGCAACGACAGGGCTCCTCGACAGCATCGTTGCGACCGGCGGCGACCCGGATCGCGTCCTGGGTGCCGTCGGACTGGACCGTTGCGCACTCGCTGAAGCAGACGGCTTTATTCCGGCGTCCAGTTTCAGTCGCATTCTCGAGGAATCGGCGCGAGCGACCGGCGACGCCCTTTTCGGGCTGCACTTCGCGGAACGGTTCGATCCCAGAGACGTCGGAGCCCTTGCGTATGTCGCGCTCAACTCTCCGACGATCTCCGCCGCGATTGCCAATATCGTGCGGTATATGCGCATCCACAACCAGGGCGCCACCGTCCGGTTCGATGCAGAAGAAGAGGGCTGGGATGTCTGCGCTACGTGCTGGCCGGCGATGCAGGCAAGTCACCGCGACAGCACAACGAGTACAGCATGGTGATCGTGCTCAAGGCATTCCGGTCGATGGCCGGTAGCCGCTGGACGCCGCAGGAGATCCAATTTGCGCACGAGTCACCGGATCAGATCTCCGAGCACATTCGAGTCTTCGGCTGCGTCGTAACGTTCGAGCGCCCGTTCAATGCCATGGTATTCGAACAGCATCTGATGGAGCGAACCATCGCAGCCGCCGATTCGAGGCTTTATCGGATACTGAAGCAGCATGTTGAACGGGTTCTCAATGAGATCCCGCATAGCAGCGATTTCGTCGCTGGCGTATCGCGGGCTGTTGCCAAGTCCATGGGAGAAGGCGCTCCGGGCCTTGGACGTGTCGCAGCAGACCTGGCGATGAGCTCACGCACGCTTGAACGGCGTCTGAAACAACACGGAGTCGTCTTCAAGGATCTTCTGACTGACATTCGCCGCCGGATGGGTATCGAATATCTGGGCAGCGCCGAACATAGCCTTGCGGACATCGCCTTCCTTCTCGGCTATTCGGAGGTCAGTGCATTCAATCGCGCCTTCAAACGCTGGACCGGTGTGAGTCCGTTGCAATATCGCGCCGGTAAGCGCGCGGGGTGACCGGCGTTCTCCGGCAGCGTTTGTGTCCAAAACGGCATCCCGCCGTAGTCCCGCTGGCATGCCCCGGGACGAAGTAATATCTCAACTCTCCCTCTGTATCCCCGCCTCCTTCATCACCCGACGCCACTTCTCGACATCACGTTTGAGGACCGCCGCCAATTCCTGCGGCGGGCCGCCGGTAATTTCCAGCCCCTCCGACGCCGCCCGCTTCTTCACTTCGTCCGTCTGAAGGATGCGCGCGATCTCGGCGTTCAGACGCGACACGATCGCCTGCGACATGCCTTTCGGGCCCCAGATGCCGTACCAGTGTATGACCTCGAAGCCGGGCAGCGTCTCGCCGATGGTCGGCAGGTCCGGCATCAGAGCCGAACGTGCACGTTGCGTGCTCGCCAGCGCACGCAGGCGACCGGCCCTGATGTGCGCGAGAATCGGAACCATGCTGACGGTGGTGAGCTGCACTTCGCCGCCGACGAGCGCGATGAGCGCAGGCCCGGCGCCTTTGTAAGGCACGTGCACGACGTTCGTCTTCGTCTCGAGCTTGAAGAGCTCCATCGCGAAAAACGGCACGCTCCCGGCACCGACAGAGGCGTAATTGAGCTTGCCGGGATTGCCCCGGGCGTAATCGACGAGTTCCCTCACGCTCTTGACTGGCACGGATGGATGCACCGTGAGAACGAGTCCCGTGGTACCGATGAGGATGATCGGCTCGATGCCGTCGACCGGGTCGTAGGATGGCGGTGTGTACGCAGACGTCGACGCGTACGTGCTGGCGACGATGACGATCGTGTAGCCATCCGGCGCCGCGCGGGCGACGAGCTCCGAACCCGTTGTCCCGCCCGCACCTGGCCTGTTATCCACGACGAGCGGCTGACCGAGCGCCTCAGCGAGCGGCGCGGCGATGCCACGCGCCAGAATGTCGGTGCCGCCGCCCGGCGCGAACGGAACGATGAAGCGTATCGGCTTCGTCGGATACTTCTGCGCATACGCGTATGGCAGAAGCATCAGGCACAGGACTGATGCGGCGATCGCGAGTGCGCCTCTCATCGGTCCGCCACGCACCGAACGCCCGAGACGGTGTTTACGTCAGGGTTCCAGCCGCCACGAGTTGCGCGCGTGCGCCGCATTCACGATGTCGAACTTCACGCCGTTCGGATCCACGTACTTGCGCTGGTCCTGCGCGCGTGCTTCCGCTGTGAGCTCGCCCTCCTTCAACTGCCCGCGATTGGCGAAACGCTTCTGGACGTTCTCGTCCTTGTCCGCGTACTGCGCTCCACACTGCTCCGCCTTCGCAGCGCTCTCGCCGACGTCGTCTGCGATGAAGCCGACGTGATGCAGCCCAAGATGGCCGAGCGCTTCGTGGCTGTTCCTGTTATCGAGAATGGCCAGGCTGATGACGCCATCCGTAAGCATTACCGAGCTGCTGGATTGGCGCACGCGCTTCATACCGAACGCCTGTTCGTAGAACTTCGCGGTTTCGTCCGTGTCCGGAACCGCGATCGCAATGTGACGCAGTTTGCCCATCTTGCTTCCTCCAGGTTGTGTTACGGTTAGCCGCCCGCGCTTGTCGTAAGCGTTATATTATCCCTCCCGAGCGCTCACACGCGCCCCAGAACCAGTCGCCTCCGAGAAAGCATCGACCGCGCACGCGGGCACACTGCTCGCTCTGCCAAGAATCATGTCGCCTGACGAACGAAAATCGCAGCGGGTCGTTGCCGGCGCCGCCGGCCCGCAGCGGCCGCCCGCGGAGAGCGGCGACGAAACGGTCAGGCCGGCTCAGAGGCCGTTGCCGGTTACCGTGCGACAGGACATCGCGCGCACCATCTTCGCGGTGCTCTTCATCTTCGGTCTGATCGCGGGATGCTTCTGGATTCTGCGCCCGTTTATCCCCGCCCTGATCTGGGCAACGATGATTGTCGTCTCGACATGGTCACTCATGCTGAACGTCCAGGCGCGCTTCTGGAACCGGCGGTGGATCGCAGTCACCCTGATGATGAGCGCGCTGGTGCTCGCGTTCGTGATCCCGTTCTGGCTCGCGATCAGTACGCTGGTGGACCATGCAGAACAGATCACGACATGGGCGCAATCCCTCAGCAGAGCCCATTTGCCGGCATTGCCCGCCTGGATCGAAGGCATTCCGTATGCGGGTCGCAAAATCACGGCGTTCTGGAACGACATCGCGATGACCGGGCCGAGCGCTGTCACAGCCAAGGTCGAGCCGTACGCGCGCGGCATCGCCCGCTGGTTCGCGGGGCAGGTCGGCGGGTTCGGAATGGTGGCGCTGCAGTTCATCCTGGCACTCATCCTTGCAGCCGTTATGTACACGTATGGAGAGAGCGCGGCGGCGGGTGTGCGTCTGTTCTTCTGGCGTCTTGCGGGGGCGCGCGGCGAAGAGGTCGTGGACCTCTCCGGACAGGCGATACGCGGCGTCGCATTCGGCATCGTGGTGACGGCGCTCGTTCAAAGTGTGATGGGTGGCGTGGGCCTCGCCGTGGTCGGCATCCCGTTCGCGGGCTTGCTCACGGCCGTGATGTTCGTACTCGCGATTGCCCAGATCGGTGCAGCGCCCGTGCTCTTCTGCGCTGTCGCGTGGATGTACTGGGACGGCGACACGGGTTGGGCAACGGCACTGCTGGTATGGTCGCTCTTCGTCTCGAGCATGGACAACGTGCTGCGACCCATTCTCATTCGACGGGGCGGTCACTTACCCCTTCTGCTCGTATTCGCAGGTGTGATCGGCGGTCTTGTCGCATTCGGTCTCATCGGAATTTTCGTCGGACCTCTTGTTCTCGCCGTGTCGTATCGACTCATCGCCGCATGGGTGCGTGACGGCAGCGATGTCGGACGCGGCGCGCGCGCGCATCCGGAATAACGTCCCGCAACAGACGCGCAACACACGCGCGCTGGTTCTCACCATCAGCCACTTGGCTTATGCTTCGCGTAACGTCTCTGCGAATTCGATCGCGTGCAACATCGACGCAACCCGTTCACGGAAATGAGAGCCCTTCATCGCTGCCTCCTGGTGTCAGGAGCGTGGCTCTGTTCTTCGCGCATGCCTGCCGCGGAACCCGACGTGATCTACCTCTCGTGTAAGGTGAAGCCCTCGATCGAATACAACGTACGGATCGAGCGACTCGCGGAAGTCATGTGGGTGGACGGAAATCGGCTGAAGCTGAGCGAGACTGAAGCGGAATTCCGCGCGACCGAGTACTCCGGCGAACCGACCGAACTGAAAGCCGAGTACCGCATCAATCGCACGTCGCTCGCGCTGCAGCGGATTTCGTACGGCCTCAACGGAGCGCTCGGCAAGCGCGAGGGCGTCTGCAAGGTTGCCGAAAAACCGGCGGTGCCGAAGCCGGTGTTCTGACCTGGAGCCTGGCCGTCTCGCCGGGCCGACGTTCCTCAGACATGTAACTCCACGATGTCGCCGTCGGCGAGCACGTGCTCGCGTCCGACCTGCTGCCCGTCGAATCCCGACTCGCCCCACACACGCGCGTAGCGCAGCGTGGCTGCAACGTCTTTGTGAACGAGACGCGCGACAGCGCCAACGGTCTGTCCACGGCGCAATGTGAAAGGCCGCGTCTTGTCCGGCGCATGGCCGGGCGCTTTCGTATAGACCCGTACCACCCCGAGCGCCCGGAAAAGCCAGGGTCCGAGCGCATCGAGTCCCTGGCCTGTCACGGCCGATACGCACAACGCGGGATAGGCGAGGCCGGTCAACTCGCGAAACGTTTCCAGCTCCGCGGCGATGTCCGTCATCTCATCCGCTTTGTTCGCAAGCAGCAGCGCCGGAACGCGCAATGCGAACGGATCATCTTCGAGCGGCATTTCCTCCCAGCATCCCGTCAGGGCCACGCGCTTTTCCGCGAGCACGCGATGGACGGCCTGCACCTGCTCGACGCACGCGGCATCGGAGAGATCCACGACCAGCAGACAGCCATCGACGGTCTGCAGCGTAGCCGCGATCCAGGGTATCGGATGTTCGGGTGCAATTGCAGGCAGGTCGAGCAGCTCGAAGTGCACGTCCTGATACGGCATCATCCCCGGTTCCGGGAATTGCGTCGTGAACGGATACGGCGCGATATGTGCATGCGAGCCCGTGAGGTTCACATGCAGCGACGATTTGCCCGTGTTCGGCGGGCCGATCAACGCAAGCTGGGCTGCACCTTCCGGCCGAATGACGATCGCCGGCCCGTGTCGCGCCGCTCCACCTTTTGCCGGCGTCTCGAGCTCTTCTGACAACTCCTTGATGCGATGTTTGATGTCGGCCTGAAGATGATCGGTTCCTTTGTGCTTCGGAATCGAGCGCAGCATCTCGCGCAAAAGATCGAGGCGTTCGCGCGGATCTCGCGCTTTGCGATAGGCGGCTTCGGCCGCCTTGTATTCCGGTGAAAGGTTGGCGGGCATGACGCGCTCCAGCGACTCGACCCTTCCGTTCGCCACGCCGGCAGGACGCCCATCTGTGGCGAAGTGCACAGTTTACCGCGCTGCGCGCCCTCGCTTGTCGTCGAGCGGGTACGTTCGCGCACATCGATGCGCGAGCGCGCGCGCTATGCTGCATTCATCATTGATTGACCTTTCGAATGCGGAGGCGTCATGAGCGGAATCAGGATTTACGAGGCGTACAAAGGCTGGATCTACGAAGTGTGGTTTCAGGGACGCGTCGTCGTCATCGGATGTCACGCAACGCTGGAGGCGGCACAGCGCGCGGCGGCAGCGGCGTAGTTGTTCTTCGTAAGAACGCTCGCGCTGTGGAACTACGGCCATTCATCGTTCGAGACGGCGCTCTGCCGCGCCTCCGCCGGTCGAACCAGGCCAGGCCGTTGGTGCCGGGGAACGCGAGTGTCTCGACACACGAACGGGATTACACTCTCCTCCAATTTCGTAAGGAGGAGTCGCAGTGGATCCCAAGGAGCATAAGGCCGTCACCACGATCACCGGGGCGCGCGCACTGGTAGACGCGCTGCTGCGCGAAGGTATCGATCACGTATTCGGGATACCGGGCACGCAGAATCTCGCGATCATCGACGCGCTGCGCGAGACGCCCGAGATCCGCTTCATCCTCACGCGACACGAGCAGGGCGCCGCCTTCATGGCATACGGCTTCGCCCGTGCGCGACGGCAGCCAGCCGTCGTAACGGCCACCGAAGGACCTGGCGTCACGAATCTCGCGACCGGTATTGCCGCTGCATACAAGGGCAACGTGCCCGTGATCAGCATCTGCGGCGTGCAGGAGAGCCTCATGTGCGAGCGCGATGCAACGCAGGACATCGACCAGACGACGTTCATGCGCCCGCTCACGAAATGGGCGCGCACCATTCCCGCGGCCGACAAGGTCCAGGAATACGTACGCAAGGCATTTCGTGTCGCATTGACCGAGCCGCAGGGACCTACGCATATCGACGCGTCCGGCGAAATTCTGCTCGAGCACACGCGCCCCGAGCCGATCGACCCGGCGCGTTACCGCAACACCTCGCTCCCCGCATGCGACAGCGCTCGGCTCGACGAAGTCGTGGCGTTGCTGTCCCGCGCCGCCCGGCCGGTGTTCGTCGTCGGCCGAGGCGTGATCAGCGAATCTGCAACAGGTGCGATGGCCGAGCTCGCCGAACGCACCGGTATTCCCGTAGCCGCGCTCCAATATTCGCCGGATGCGTTTCCCACGACGCATCCGCTCGCACTCGGGCCGCTTGGCCGCAACGGTTTCACGAGTGCGAACTCGACGGTGCCGCAGGCCGATCTCATCATCGCGATCGGCGCCCACATCGACGTGTTCTCGACGATGTTCAAGTACGGCATCTTCAGCGAGCACGCGAACCTCGTGCATCACAGTGCCGCGCCAGGACAGATCGGGATCGTTTTCCCCGTGACCCTGGGCGTGACCGGCTCCACGATGAGCTTCATCAGAGGCCTCATCGAACGCGCAGCGAAGGCGCAACTGCGCAAGGCGTGGGTGGACGTTGCGAAGGCGCGTGCCGATTGCGACGCCGCTCAGGACGGCGACGTGCGCGCGGAAGCAGAGCCTATACAGTCGCAGTTCGTCGCGCGGGCGATCCGCAAAGCGCTGCCGAAGAACGGGATACTGGTCGTCGACGCGGGTAACGGCGGCAAACACGTTCGCACCTACTTCCGCAGCTACGAGCCGGGCACGTTCATGTGCATCGACGATTGGGCTTCGGTGGGTGGCTCGCTGCCGATCGCGCTCGGCGCAAAACTCGGCTGTCCTGACCGTCCCGTCGTCTGCGCTTCCGGTGATATGGGCGCGATGTGCAACATCGGCGAGCTCGAGACGGCGGTGCGCGAGAACATCCCGGTCGTGTATGTCGTCTTCAACGATCAGGGACTCGGCAATGAACGCGCGTTCCAGAACGAGCATTTCGGCGGGCGCTTCTACGCCGTCGATTACCGCAACCCCGACTTCGGCGCTTTGGCGCGCGTGTTCGGAGCGCACGGTGAACAGGTCGCGCGTCCGGCCGATCTGGACGATGCACTCCAACGCGCGTTCGCGAGTGGCAAACCGGCCGTGATCGACGTGCTCATCGATCAGAACACGCTCGCACCGGTCGTATACAAGGCTTAGGCGGCCGAACGCAGCGCGGCACGTGTTACCCGACGCCAGCGCCGCTCACGCGCGATGAAGGAGCTGCTGGAACAGGTGCTGGGCCGATTGCCGGGGTATGCCGACGGTTCCGCGTTTCGCTTGTCTGCCGTTCTGGGCCTCGCTGCAGCAAGCGTGTGGGCGTGGGTAGCCTGGGGCGCGCATCGTCGTGCGCATCGCGTTTCGCAGGCGCGATACACCCTAGCGCTCGCGCTTTTGACGACACTCGGGCTCGCGGTGCTCGTTCTCATCGTGCCGACGGCATCGATTGTGGAATCGACGCCCGTGCGCGTCGAAAAGCCGGTGCTGCCGCCGGAGCTCGTCGGACACTGGCGAGCGGTGTCGCAGAATCCGCCGTCGCTCAGCGTCGCCGACTACACCTTCACTGCCAACGGCTACTATACCTACGCGCACTCGCTCGTCTCCGTGGAGGGAGACTGCAAGGTGATCCGGAGACGGTCAGGCTGGGGCCGTATCACGCTCCAGGAAAACCATATGACACTTGCGCCGCGGGTCAGCAATGCGGGTATGCAAAACGCGTGCAGCGGTGAGAATACGGAGGCGCCCGCTCCGAAGGTCGACGAAACCTATCTCTATCGGATCGACCGCAGGCCGGACAGCTGGACGCTTTGCCTCGAAGGACGTGAAGCCACGTCGTGCTTCGCGCCGGCGCCGCCGTTGAAGTAACGGGAGACGAGCCAGCCGAAGCGGCGCAACCAGGGGAACCTGACTATGAACGTCGGTGACGTCCGGAATCGGGTCTTCATCAGCTACGCGCACGAGGACATCGAGCTGGCGGAGGATTTTCGCAAGCATCTGGCCGTGCGCCTGCGCGCGGAGGCGCCGGTCTGGATCGACACCGAGATACGCGCGGGAGAACGCTGGGAAAACGCGCTGAACGACGCGCTGCATGCCTCGAGTTGCGCCCTGCTCCTGCTCTCCGTCGATTTCCTGAATTCCGACTACATCGGCACGAAGGAACTGCCGGGAATGCTGCAGGAGGCGCGGCGTGGCCTGCGCGTCGTGCCGGTCGTCGTCCGCGAGTGCGCCTGGGATGCGATCCCGGACCTGCAATGCCTCCAGCATGCGCGACCGCCATCGCCGTGTCTCGCTTCTCTGCGGGAACACTCGCCCAGCGAATACGAGAGTGCAATCGAGGCCGTCTGCAAAATCGTGGCCGGATACGTAGGCCAGCTCGGGCGGCAGAGCCGTGCCGAAACCCTGAGCCGTGTGCCGGATGTGTTGTCGAAGATCGACGGTCTCTCCATTAGCGGGGCGAAACGCGGCGGCGACTATACGGTCGTGTATCGCGGCGAGATGCAGGGGCGCGACGTCGCCGTCAAGGTGATGTTCGGCATGACGCTCGGGGAGCTTCGCGATGCCTTCAAGGCTGCGCTCGCTGTCGCAAAGAAAGTCGAGCATCACTGCTTCGTGCCGATTCTCCACGAGCGGGTGGAAGACGACGACGCGCCGCCGATCGTCGTATCGCCCTGGATAGACTCGACGCAACTGCTGCACAGGGTGGCGCAGGAGCCGCTGCCGATCGACCGTGTGGCCATGTTTCTGCGACGGGCATCGGACGCGCTCGCAATGCTGCACGAGCAGAATGGGATCTACGGCGTTTTGACGCCCGATAACGTGTGGGTCGAAGAGCGCCTGAAGATCCTCCGCTTCCCGGCTGTCAGCATCTACGGCTTTCTGTCCATCCAGCAACCGTGGCACAAAGCGACGCACAGCTTCCTGGCTGGCCTCGCGTGGCACAATCCGGGCGGCGTCGTGTCACACGCGCCGCATGACCTCCGCCGGCGTGCCCTCGAGGTCCATGTCCGCGAGTGTCGGCCCCGAGTTCCACGGATCGATTTTCAAAAGCACGCCCAGCACCTCTGCGCAGGCGCGGTGCAGCGGCACGTCGATGCGCGCCTGCTCCGCCAGGAACACGAGCGGCACGATCGCATACGGCACATCGTCCATCTCCCACTCGCGCCAGATGTCCGACGGAAAATCGGGAAGCGACTTATAGAAGTCGTTCTGCATCGCTTCGTAGAAGGTCTTGCCGCTCATGCCGTAATACTGCTGGATCGCGGCCGGCATCGGCGTGTGCTTGATGCCGTACGCGGCACACACGCGCGCGCGTTCCACGTCCATGGCTTCGCCGAGGACACCCGTGCAGGGAACGACGCATTCCTGATAGAACCCGACGCGCCGGCCATCGAGCCCCGCTCGTTCCATGAGACCGACGTTCGGCAGAATCATCGCCGGATGCACGATGAGATTCAGGTTCTCGAGGCCGGTCTGCAGCACGGAAGACGCCGCCTTCACGTGCGGAAAGATCTGCTGCAGCCGCCCGACCGCATGCGCATTGCGTGAAGCGGGAACCGTCGTCATCTCGATCCCGCGCCGGAGCCCCTTGGGCGTCACGATGCTGCCATTCACACGAGCGGCATGAGTTGGTGCAGCCGCTTCGGTCACCAGCACGTCCTCGCGGCCCGCTTTGCGCAGCAGCGGCGTCAGTCGCGCCGCAGGCCAGTAGCCGTGACTCTGGACATGCACGACCGCGCCGCGCGACAGATCAGGGATCATGGCGGTGAACCTACGCTTCGAGCTCCTGCACGCGGCACTCGATCAGCACGACCTCGGCATCGCGCAGTGCTTCCGCAATCGTGTTGCAGATCGCGTGCAGAGTCGCGAGCCCGGTGCGCTGCGAAACGAGGTGCTTTGCATCGCCTTCGACCATGAATCCACCGCGCCTGCGAATCTCCGCAAGCTGTGCCGCCTGTTCCGGAAATACCGCGAAGCTCACCTGATGTCCGGCGAGCGTGAGATCCGCAGCGCAGACCGCGCCGAGCGCGCGCGCACTGTTACCGATGACTGCTACTTTCGTCATTTACTGCTCCCTTTTGAAACGAGACCGCTGCGCGCCCTACCCGCGCCCGGCTTGCCCTGTCGCGCGACTCTCCCGCAGCGTGTCGTGCAACGCGTCGAGCGCTGCTGAACGTTCGCCGCTGCGCCAGATGAAAGGCGTCGTGACGTTCGCATACACCTTCGGCAGCGGATGAATGGCGATGTGCTGATGCTGAATGGTATCAAGTACGGACTCGGGCACGAGCGCAATGCCGCTACCCGATGCGACGCAGGCGACGATCGCGTGATACGAGCTCAGTTCCAGGACGCGCAGCGTGGGCAATCGCCGCGTGCCGAGCCAGCGCTGCAGGATGCGTCGATAGGCACATCCGTTCGGAAACGCGATCACCGAATCGCCGTCGATGTCGCGCGGACCTTCGATCCTGCGGTGTCCGAGTGCGCAGATGATGACCAGCCGCTCGCTAAAGAGCGGCATCGAGGCAAGCGTGCGTACGGACGGTTTCTCCGCGACGAACGCAGCATCGAGCTCGCGTCGCGCGACGGCAGCCGTGAGCGCATCGTTCGTACCGGTGACAAGCTCGATCGCGACGTCGGGACAGTCCCGATGGTAGGCCGAGAGGATTTCCGGCAATCGGCTCGCCGCCGTGCTTTCGAGAGAGCCGAGCTTGATGACGCCTGCCGCACGCGAGCCCGACAGCGCACTCCGTGCCTCGGCCGCCAGGCGCAGGAGCCTGTCGGCGTACTCGAGCAGTGTCTCGCCGGCGGCGGACAGCACGAGGCGCTGCCGCTCACGGTGAAAGAGCAGGGTGCCGATCGAAGACTCGAGCTGCCTGATGCGCGTGCTGACGTTCGACTGAACGCGGTGCAGCTTGCGCGATGCCTTCAGAATCCCGCCCTCTTCGGCGACGGTCTTGAAAATGCGCAGGTCGTCCAGTTCCATGTGCGGCGCTTATCGTCGTGTTCTCAAAAACAGAACACTTTATTCATCCTAATTCATTATACAAGAACGGATCCGGACGCTAAGCTGACCCTGAATCGTAATTGGCACAGGACGACTCATGACCGAGATCCGAAGCCGCATCGCGAGTTTCTGCGATCGCTTTCGATTGCGTGTACCCATCCTTCTCGCGCCCATGGCCGGCGCGTGCCCGCCGTCGCTCTCCATCGCCGTCGCGAATGCCGGAGGTCTCGGCGCGTGCGGCGCGCTCCTCATGAAACCCGCTGAGATCGGGGCGTGGGCCGCGGACGTTCGTGCGCATTCGAAGGGCGCGTTTCAGCTCAATCTGTGGATCCCCGATCCGAAGCCCATGCGCGACCCCGAGCATGAAGCGCGCGTGCGAGCGTTCGTTGAAGGTTGGGGCCCGTCGGTGCCGCCCGAAGCGGGAGATGCAGCGCCGCCGGACTTCGCATCGCAATGCGACGCACTGCTCGCCGCCGAGCCGCCGATCGTTTCGTCGGTCATGGGACTGTATCCCGCCGCGTTCGTGCAGCGTCTCGAGGCACGCGGCATTGCGTGGTTCGCGAACGTCTCGACGGTGGCGGAAGCGAAAGCCGCGGAGGATGCAGGCGCTGATGCAATCGTGGCGCAGGGAATGGAAGCCGGCGGTCACCGCGGCTGTTTCGACGCGCGACAGGCCGAGGCGCAGCAGGTGGGACTCTTCGCGCTGCTGCCAGCCGTTGTGAATGCGGTGCGAGTGCCTGTTATTGCGACCGGCGGTATCGCGGACCCGCGCGGCGTCGCTGCGGCTTTCGTGCTCGGCGCGAGCGCCGTGCAGATCGGCACCGGGTTCCTGCGTTGTCCCGAAGCGAAGATCCATCCTGCCTGGGCGCAGGCGCTCGCGCGAACGTCGCCGGAAGGCACAACACTCACGCGCGCATTCAGCGGACGCGCCGGCCGCAGCATCGCGACGGAATACGTGCGCGCGGCAGCGGGCCCCGACGCACCACCGGCTGCGCCTTATCCGATACAGCGTGGCGTCACAGCGGCCATGCGCGAGGCGGCCCAGCGTACCGGGGACGTACAGCGGATGCAGGCCTGGGCGGGTCAGTCCGCGGCAATGGCCCGCGACGAACCTGCCGCGAAAGTGCTCGAGTACCTATGGCAAGGCGCGCAGCCGCTCATCCCGTAACGCCGGCCGAAGCATCAGTTCGCCTTGACTCCGGCCTGCGCGATCACTGTCTTCCACTTCTGGATGTCGGCACGGACGTAGCGGCCGAACTCTTCCGGTGTGCTGGGAGTCGCTTCATAGCCGAGCGCCGAGAAACGCGCTTTCACGTCCGCGTCCTCGAGAATGGCGATGATCTGGCGGTTCAGAACAACGATCAGTTTGCGCGGTGTCGCGCGCGGAGCCGCCATCCCATACCAGTTGGCGGCGGCGTAGCCCGGCAGTCCCGACTCGGCAATGGTCGGAACATCGGGCAGAAGCGGCGAGCGCTTGTCATCCGGCATCGCGATGGCCCGCAGCTTTCCTGCCTTGATGTGAACGAGGGTCGGCCCCAGCGGCGCAAACATGAGCTGCACCTCGCCGCTGAGCAACGCCGTAATGGACGGGCCGGCGCCCTTGTAGGTCACCTCCGTGATGCGAGCGCTCGCGAGATGCTTGAACAGCTCGGCGGCAACGTAAGTGATGCTCCCCGACCCATTGGACGCGTAGTTCAGCGCATTCGGCTTTGCTTTGGCGAGGCCGATCAGCTCCTTGACGGTCGTCGCCGGCACCGCGGGGTGCAGCACGAGCACGAGCGGTGCGAATCCCACCGCGGAGACGGGCGCGAGATCGGTGACCGGATCATAAGGCAGGCGCGGATAAACCGCGGCGCTGATCGCAAGCGCCGATGTCGCGAAGAGAAGCGTATATCCGTCAGGCGTTGCCTTCGCGGCGAGTTCAGTGCCCAACGTGCTGCCCGCTCCCGGGCGATTGTCGACGACGAACGGCTGGCCCATCCGTTCGCTGAGCATCTGCGCGACGATGCGCGCGACGATGTCACCACCGCCGGGCGGGAATGGAACGATCACGCGGACCGGCCGCGATGGATAGGTCCCCTCGTCGGCGCGCCCGGCGGCACTCGCGCTGTCAGCAGCAGCGGAGACCTGTGTCAGGAACACAAGCGACGCGACGAACGCGTGCAGGACGATCCGCATCGCGACGAACATGGAAAGCGGCGATCAGACGTTGCGCACGAGGCGGGTCCGAGGCATACCGGCGCCGATATACACATCCTGAGGACCGGGACCGCCGCAGACCAGCACGTGCATTTCGCTCGGGTCGTTGCAGCGCCAGACCGTCTTGCCGTCGCTGCGGCCGGCAGTGATCTCCGACTCGACGAACGATTTCGCGAAGTACTCGGCTGGAAGCCGGGCAAACTTCCAGAGCCGTTCCTGGATGTCGCGCTTGCTGAGCCCCGCTCGATGCAAAGCGGTCGCGTGGTTGAGGCCGAGCATGAGCATCGCGCCATCGCCGGCGCCGAACATCGGCGGCATGTTCGAGGCGATGTGGCGGAGAATCTCGTCGGCATCCGCGCCTTCACCTCCCGAAATGTTCTGATAGTTCGCCGCCCTGAATACCGTGACGGTGCTGTCGTCTTTCGAGAAGCCGCGGTCCACGTGCAGAGGCGTCCACGGATTCTCCTCCTCGTTCTCGCCGCAGATATACGAGTAGCGCAGCGGCGAGCTGAACGTCGATTTGGAGTAGACGCCGGGTAGCGCACCGCCGACATTGTTCAGCACGAGACGCACGGCACGGCCGATGGTGCTGTTCGCGCGCCAGCCGGGGCCGAGGCAACCGATACCCGAATTGATTTCGAGTTTTCTGCGCACCGGACCGTTGACGATGATCAACGGACACATCGGATTCGTGGTGACCTGCATCAGTTCGAGCGAGAAGCCGGGATCGCACAGCGCGTCGATCGCCGCGATCACGACGTTGATGTACTCCGGCCGGCATCCCGCCATGACCGCGTTGATCGCGATCACCTCGACCGTTGCCTCGCCCTTCCGGGGCGGCAGCACACCGATGAGCTCGCCGGGCTCGCGACCCGAAGCCTCGATGAATCGATCCACGCGCTCACGCGTTGCGGGAATGATCGGAAGACCATCGGTCCAGCCCTGCTCGTAGGCGTGCTCGTAGGCGTTCAGCAGCAGCTGGTCAGCCGAGGCCGCCTTCAGACTCACTTCTGCGCACGGCATCTCGGCTCCTAGATCGGTACGGAGGAACGGACGACGCCGGCGGGCCTGATCTGCTCCCGCGCCAGCTCCCTCACGCTGGCGACGATGTCCGCAGGATTGCGGGTCAGGCCGTTCACGATCGTCGGCAGCATCGCTTCGGCTCGCGCGCGCAGCGCGTCGGGATCGAGCTGACGGATCGGATTGGGCGTCTCCGCGATGACGACGTAGGGACACCCCTGGGTCGATGCCATGCGACGTCCGAACTGCGTGAACATGTCCGTCGTGATCATGACGGTCGGCACGCCGCGTTTCTCGAGGGCGGGAGCGACGTGGCTACACCACGTCGTGCACGACCCTCAGTCGCCGGTGGCAGTGATTACGGCATCGACACGACGCGCGAGATCGTCCAGCTGCTCCGCCATGCCGTCGAGCAAGCGTCCCTTGCCGACCGGTACTTCGCGCGTCGGCTGCTCCATGACCACAGCCTTCACACCGCAGCGTTCCTTGATCACCTCGCCGACCGCTTTCAGAAGATCGAAGGCCGAGGGACGCCAGTTCGGCATGAGGCCGACCGTTTTGCCCTCGAGCGTGCCCGGACGCGGCGCCAGCGTTTCGGCGCCGATGATCTCGTCGCGAAAAACGGGCAGCGGGGCGAGTATGGATAACGTCACCTCAGACATATGCAGCTCCTCCAAAACCGAAACCTGGTTCGAAGCCGATGTTACTTGGCGGCACGATCAGCGCTCAATACATGGCGCCGCCATAGTGGCATGCGGCGCCCGCATATCGTGCTTTCGACCGACGCCCCGCTGCTCGATGCAGGCGCACTGGATTCGCGTCGGAATCATTTCAGTCAGCGCTCGCCTTCGATTCGCGAACCACTGCCGACCACTTTCTGATCTCGGCAGAAATGTAAGCCGCGAACGCCTCGGGGCTGTTGCCGACCGGGATCGTTCCCTCCTCCGCGAGTCTCGCTTGAACGTCGGGCTGTTTGAGTGCCGCCGAAATGGCGCCATGAAGCCGGTCCACGAGCGCTTTCGGCGTCCCTTTCGGCGCCAGCACGCCGAGCCAGTTCACTGCCTCGTACGATGGGAAGCCGCTCTCGGCTATGGTGGGCACGTTCGGCATCATGTCCGAACGTTGCGTGCTGGTCACTGCGAGCGCGCGCAGCTTTCCGGACTTCGTGTGCGGTAGCGCGCCGACGACGCTGCTGAAGTACATGTTCACGTGGCCGGCGATCACATCGGTCACAGCCTGCGCGGCCGTCTTATACGGAACATGCCTCATCTGAACTTTGGCCATGCTCTTGAGAAGCTCGCCGGCGAGATGCGTGCTGCTGCCGTTCCCTGCCGACGCGAACATCAGGTCACCCGGGTGCGCTCGCGCGAGCACGATGAGCTCCTTCACGTTGCGTGCAGGTACGCTGGGATGAACGACCAGCACGTTGGGATAAGTCACGACGAGCGATATCGGAGCGAAGTCCCCGACCGGATCATACGGAAGCGACTTATAGAGGCTGCCGGCGATCGCGAGCGGGCCCACATTGCCCAGAAGAATCGTGTAACCGTCGGGCGGCGCCTTGGCCACGATATCGGTGCCCAGCGTGCCTCCCGCCCCGGGCCGGTTCTCGACGACGACGGGCGTCGAAAGTGCGGACCCGAGCTTCTGACTCAGCACACGGGCTACCGTGTCGCCCCCGCCCCCCGGCCCGAAGGGAACGACGAACCTGACGGGCCTGCCGGCAAGCGAAGGCTCCTGCGCCAGCGCGTTTCCGGCGAGCGCCACGGCGCAGAAGATGACCGAACTGCAATGGCTTTTCATGGCGAAAGAGGCCGCGTGGAGCCTGCCTTCACGGTCAGAAGCGAATGCCGACGGTGTCGAAACGCCTGCCCGCAATCGCCCGGGTGAACTCGCGCACGTCGCCGACGCGTTCGAGATTCATGACCGCCTTCCGGCATTGCTCGACCGCCTTCTCGTCTCCGAGCGTCTGCGCACAATCCTGAAACTTGTCCCACACCTTGCCGAGTTCGATGTTGCCGGTGTTGCCGGATGGATTGTCGATACGCTGACTGTACGAACGTCCGTCTTTCATCCTGACCGTCACGATGGCAGGACGGGGCGTGCCTCTTTGCCAGGTGTCGTTCACGGCAGGCTCGATGCGCATCGCTGCCCTGCGCAGCAACGCCTGCACCTTCGGCTCCATTACCGCAGCATCCACGAAATGCGCGAGCCGCACCGAGCGGTCGAGCACGGCGCGGGCAACACAGTAGGGCATGCTGAACTTGCCTTCCAGGCCCTTGACCGGCCGATCGTGGATCAGCATCTTCGTCGAGAGCTGAACCACGCCGACGTCAATGAACTCGATATCCTCGGCGTGAAGGTCGTGGTCGCTGCAGAGCTCGAGCGTGGCGTCGATCGACGTGTGTGTCGAGACGCACGAGGGATACATCTTGAGGAGCATGCCGGGATCGACGATGTCCCACGGTTTGCCCAGCCGCTCGAACACCTCGGGGCGAAACTGCCCCGACTTCGCGAACACGTTCACGAAGCCCCACCGCTGATCCATTGCATTGGAATCCGCCGTGAAGCCGGCCGCGGCGAGCTTTGCCGCGAGGACGCCGGCACGCGCCGCGTTCCCCGCATGGAATGGCTTGGTGTCCGTGCCGAAGTTCTGGCGGATGCCGGAGGCGGACGATGCCGCGATGCCGATCGTCCAGCGGGTCTGCTGTTCGTCGAGACCGAGTATCTTTGCGGATGCCGCCGCCGCTGCAATCGTTCCCAGGGTTCCGGTCGCATGAAAACCGAGCTCGTAATGATCCGGATTCATGGAAAGCCCCAGCTTTGCCGCCACCTCGAACCCGGTCACGTATGCGACCAGCAGCTCCTGGCCGCTCGCCCCTTTTTCTTCGGCCAGCCCCAGCACCGCCGGGAGGAGCAGCACCGACGGATGGCCGATCATGGTCCAGCTCACGTCGTCGTAGTCGAGCGCATGACCGGTCGTGCCGTTGACGAGCGCAGCCGTTGCGGGATCCACCTGGAACCCGCCACCGATGACGGTCGCGGTCGGGCGCCCGCCCATTTCTCGCGCCACGCGACACACGGCCTGCCCTGTCGGTGTGGCGACACCCGCGATGGTTACGCCGATCGTGTCGAGAATGGCGAGCTTCGCCTGGTTCAATGCCGCGGATGAGAGATCCGCGTAGCGCGTGCGTTGAATGAAATCGACGATCGTGCCGGTGACCCAACGCTTCGCGTCACTGCCGGCTGCCGTCTGCGCGCCGCTGCTGGTGGATAAGACGCTGCTCATCTGGTTTCCCGTTCGACACGGCACTCACAGCGGAGCCGCCGTGCAAGATCAGGTTACAAGGCGTCCGACATCGCCACAATGGATGTGATGCAGAAGAGCGATAGTGCATTCTAGCAGTATGCGTTTCGCGCATTCCCGTGAGGTTGCGACGCGCATTGCTCGCCGACTAAAGCCGAAGCGCCGCTGGTATTCCGACGCGCCGAAACACGGACGATCGCGACTGCGCGCGTAACTTGACATCCCGGCCGGGTCGAATAACTTACGCGTGCTAAGCTCGCGGCCATTGCGCGCCGGGCCCCTGTCCGCCGGCCCGCCAACCCTTACGGAGAGATGTCATGAAGAACCAACGCTCGCAGCACGACCGCCGCACTTTCCTGAAGGTCGCTGGCGCGGCCGCCGGTACGTTCGCGCTCGGCGCAATGCCGTTCGCGTCCTATGCTGCAGCAGAATCCGCCGGCAAGCTCAAGATCGCAACCATCGGCTCGGGCCGAATCGGCTCGACGCTGGGCGAACTGTGGCTGAAGGCCGGTCACTCGGTCATGTTTTCCTCGCTCGATATCGAGCACGACAAAGCGCTCGCGGCGAAGCTCGGGCCCAACGCGCGTGCCGGAACGGGCCGTGAGGCCGCCGAGTTCGGAGACGTCATTCTGCTCGCCGTGCCCTATCGCGCCGTGCCGCAAATCGGCAAGGAGCTGGCAGGCGTGATGAAAGGCAAGGTGCTGATCGACGCGTCGAACCCGATCGTTCCGCGCGACGGCGACGTCGGAACGTGGGCCCGCGAAAAAGGTGCGGGACTCGCTTCGGCAGAGCTTCTGCCCGGTGTTCGCATCGTGCGCGCCTTCAACGCGATCGGCTATGCGAAGCTGCCCGAGTTTTCACAGCGGCAGGGCGAGCGCATCGGCATGCCGATCGCCGGCGACGATCAGAAGGCGATCGAAATCGCGTCGGGGCTCATCCGTGAAGTCGGGCTCGAACCGGTGCTGGTCGGCCCGCTCGCGATGGGCAAATATCTGATACCGGGCACCCCGCTCGGCGGTGAGCACACGCCGGACCAGATCAGGCAGATCGTCGCGACGCTGAAATAGAAGTCACTCCACCTTGATGTCTGCGTCCTGAATCACTTTGCGCCAGCGCGGGACTTCCCGCGCCAGCTGGCGGCGCAGGTCGTCCGGCGTGCCCGGCAGCGGTGTCGCTCCGAAGGTGAGGAGGCGATCGCGGGCATCGGCTCTCTCGAGCAGAGCGAGTATTTCGCTGTTCAGCTTTCTCACGATGCCTGGCGGCGTTTTCAGCGTCGTATACATGCTGAACCAGCCGCCCGTGTCGAAGCCGTTCAGCGCGGCGATTCCGGATTCAGCGAGCGCCGGCACGTTCGGAAGAATCGGGCTGCGCTTGATCGTGCTGACAGCCACGGCGGTCACGGCGCCGCTCTTGATATGCGGCACGAGTACGAGAATGTTGTCCATCGCGACCTGAATGCGTCCGCCGAGCAGGTCCGGCAGCATGGCCCCCGTTCCCTTGTACGGCACGAACAGCATGTCGATGCCGGCGAGTCGCTTGAACATCTCGGTGCTCAGGTGCTGCACCGTACCGGGTGTCGAAGCGCCGTATGAGATTTTGCCCGCACGGGGTTTCGCGTACGCAACCAGCTCGGCCACCGTCCTAACTGCGATCGACGGGTGTGTGACCATGACGTACGGCGTCGTCGCAACGATGGCGACCGGTTCGAGATCGCGCTGCACATCGAAGTTCGCCTGCGTGTAGAGACTGCCGACGATACTGATCGACGATCCCGAAACGAGCAGCGTGTGGCCATCGGGCTGCGCGCTGCCGACCAGCCGCGCGGCGATGATGCCGCTCGCGCCGGGCCGGTTATCGACGACGACCTGCTGACCGAACCGCTCCGAGAGCTTCTCGGCAACCAGACGCCCGACGAGGTCGGTCGCGCCCCCAGGCGTAAAGCCGACGATGAGCCGGATAGGACGTTGCGGGTAGACGTCAGGCGAGAGCGCGGCATCGGCGAACGACGCGCAGACTGCGAGTGCGGCGGCCACGGCAACACGCACGCTCTTCAAGAACATCGAGCCTCCTCGGTCTCAGATGCTCATGCTGTTCGTACTTCGAGACACTGCCGCTCCTCTGCACGAACGGTTTGAATGCGTTCGTCCTGAGGAGGCGCGGCAAAGACGCCGTCTCGAAGGATGAACGGGGTTATCGCCGGTTACCCACCTGGCTTCCAGAGCGAACCATCCTTGCGCATGATCGGCACGGTCACGTTCTCGGACGCGAGCCGCGTCTGGATCGAGAGGCTGTGCGTACCGGCGCCGCCCATGACGACGATCACGATCTCTTCCGGTGTTTCCGCGATCGGCACGCCGGATTCATCGCCCACGTCGGCGTAGAACTTCATGTTATGCCCGCTGTAATTCACGAGATTGCCACGCGGGATGTCGCTGAAGCGCACGCGCGCGTGCTCCCAGACGAAACGCTTCACATCCGCCTTGCTGTATCCGCCGAGCGCGATCAGGCGCGCGTGCTGTGGTGCCAGTATCAGCAGCGGCTGCCCTTTCCCGTTGATATTGCGATTGCCGACGTACGCGATCGAGCGCGACACGGTCTTCAGCAGATCTTTCGCCGTCTGACTGCCGCCGTTGTCGTCGATCATGGCGGCGGTACACGCCGGAATAACCGTGACCACACTCGCGTCGGCAGCATGGCCGCGCTCGACGTGCAACGGCTCCCAGGGATTCTCGGCCTCGTTCTCGGCGATCACGTGCCCGAAACGCGCGATGTGACCCTGTGTGTGAATGTTGATCGAGCCTGGCGTGCCGCCGATGTTCATCATCGCGAGCTGCAGGGCTCGGCCGATGGCGCTCGTCGCACGCCAGCGGCTGCCGGTGTGGTTGTAGCCGCAGTTCAGATCGATCGCCTGCGCCACGGGCCCGTTGACGATCGGGAGCGGCGAGGTGTTATGTGTGGACGTCTGAACGGCATCGAGATTGAACTTCGGATCGGCGACAGCTTTGACGCACGCGAGCAGCACCGGCATGTACTCGGGCCTGCAGCCCGCCATTACCGCGTTGGCCGCGATCTTCTCGACCGTCGCGGCGCCCTGCTTCGGCGCCAGCGTGCCGATCGCGTCGTCGCGCTTCCAGCCGAGCTCACGCTCGACATAGCGGGTCATCGCGTCCACGCGAGGCTGCGTCGGCGGCACGATCGGCAGGCCGTCGGTGAGATCGTGTTCGAGGAACCACTCGTTCACGGCCTCCCACGAATCCTCGAGCTCGATGAACCTGGATTCGGTGATCACGGCACTCATCGTGTCTCCTCGGCGATCGTGGCGCCGCGTTTCACGCGATCGTGCAGCCGGATGCACGAAATCGACATGCGTGTCCTGCTCGAGCGCGCCCTTCCCCGTCAACTGCCGGATCACCACCGGATAGGCGGCGCGCGCCAGGTCGCGCATCTGGTCCGGCGTAAGATCGTTCAGTGGATGGGGCGTAACGAGCAGCGGCAGCGCTTCGAGCTGAAGGTTCTTTGCCGCCATTCGCGCGTGCGTGAGAAACACCGTCGTGACGACGGTCGACGACGGAACGCCGCGCTTCTCGATCCAGGCCGAGTCGTGGATACACCACGACGTGCAGCCGCCTCAGTCACCCCACGCGTTTACGAGTGCGTCTATCTTTCCTTCGAGCTGATCGGCGATGAGCTTGCTCGACGTGAAGTTCTTGCGCACGGTCTGCGTGCGCACGTCAGGATAATCCGCGCGCATCATCTCTTCGATGTACTGCACGAAGAGATTCGCATTCGGCTTCATGTTATCGATGAAGCCGATCGACTTGCCCGCAAGAGAGGGCAGCCGGGGCGCCAGCGTGACCGGCGCCGCCGCGCGTTCACCGACGGGACTGACGAGCTTTACGGTTCTGGCTGACATGGGCGCATGCGTCCTATTGCGGTACCCAGGCGATGGGCGCCATTTCCTGAACTTCGCTGATGACTTCCACGACGGTGGGTTTGTTCGTCGCGAATGCCTTCTGCAACGCACCCTTGATCTCGCCGGGTTTCTCGACGCGCATTGCAGCGCATCCCATCGCCTCGGCAACTTTTGCGAAGCTGAATTCGGGGAGGAACTTCCACATGTGATCCGAACGGCCGCGCGGATTGTTATCGTAGTTGCGTCTCAACGACGGATATTCCTGGCTCAGCGCACCGTTGTTGTTCACGAGCAGCACGATATTGATGTTGTGACGGAGCGCGGTTTCGAGCTCGGTCATGTGGTAGTAGACGCCGCCGTCACCGGAGAAACAAATAACGGGCTGGTCGGGCAACGCGCACTTCACACCCAACGCGCCGGGCAGGCCCCAGCCGAGCGAGCCGGCGCAGCGGATGTAGCGCTGACCCGGCTGCCTGAGATCGACCATCTGGCTCGTCCACATACCCGCATGCCCGGTGTCCGACACGAGCACGCCGTTCGATGGCAGTGCGTCCGTGATCTCCTTGCAGATGCGCGCGGGATGAATCGGCACGGATTCGGAGGTGAGCTTCGGGGTCGCGTTCGAGCGCCACTCGCTTGCGAGCTGCTGTACGCGGCTCACCCACGCTTTCGTCGTGCCTTCTTTTGCCTGCACGGCGTCGATCAGGCGCCGGAGCGTCACTTTGGCGTCGCCGATCAGCGAGACTTTGTTCGGATAATTGCGGCCAAGCTCGGTCGGCTCGATGTCGAGCTGGATCACCTCGGTGCCCGGACGCACGATCGACCAGTTGTTGGTGACCATCCCGCCCGCGGGACAGCCAATGAAGAAGATGAGACCGGCTTCCGACACCGTGCGGTTGGCGCACTCGCGCGAATAGGTGCCGCATACGCCGACCGAAAGCGGATGTGTGTCGAGAACGATCCCTTTCCCGTTGAGCGACGTTGCGATCGGGATCTGCAGCTTCTCCGCGAGCTCGACCACTTCGCGTTGAGCCTGTGAGCTCACGACGCCGCCGCCCGCGATGATGAGCGGCTTGGTCGCACTCGCGAGAACGCTTGCCGCTTCGCGAACACGATCGGCTTCCGGCTCGGGACGAAATGCCGGCAGCCGAGTGAACTGCTGTTCGACGAGCGGCTCGGCATCGAGATCACCGAGCGGTACGTCCGAGCCGCGTCCCTGGAAGCGCAGATGCACAGGTCCCGGCATGCCGGAGGTCGCCGTCCTGAAGGCCTGCCGCAGCAAGTCGGGCAGCCGGGCGGCGCTGTCCACGTTGAAGTTCGCCTTCGTCACGCTGGTGAACTGTTCGAAGTCCTCGACCTCCTGGTACGCGTGCCGGTAGCGCGAGGCGACTGCGGGTCCGCCGGAGATCGCGATCACCGGCGAACGCGCCATAAAGGCGTCCCGTAAACCGGACGCGAGATTGGATGCGCCGATCGGTTGCGCCATACACAATCCGGGCGCGCCGCGCGCGCGAGCATAGCCGTCCGCCATGTACGCCGCCGCTTTCTCGCTGTGGGCCACCACGCGCCGGATGCTCGTGTCTTCCATCGCGACGAGCGCCTTAGAAATGACCTGCGGCACGTAAAACACGTGCGTAAGCCCGTAACCCTGGATGAGTTCAGCGAACAGCTTTGCACCGTTGGTCTTGGCCATGATCCCTTCTCTCTCGTTCGTTGCGGAGGGCGTAAGTGTACACTCGTGATTTGGAACCGAAATCAGTTCATCAAAAACCACCAAGGAGAGATCCATGGCCACTGCGAGCTTGAGCTTTGATCACGTTCATCTGGTAGCGAAAGACCCCCAGGCCACTGCCACCTGGTACGTCGAGAAGCTGGGGGGCAAGATCGCAAGAAGCGCGGAGGTGAGAGGCGCCCCACAGGTTTACGTCACGCTCGGCGGATTCATCGTGATCGTGCGCGGTCAGCGCCCGCAGGAGACGGCGAACGACAAGCCCGGACTGGAGTGGGGCGTCGATCACTTCGGAGTGCGCGTTCAGGGCGACTTCGATGAATTCTGCGGCGAGCTGCGCGGCAAAGGCGTCACGTTCAGTCTCGAGCCCAGGGACTTCAATCCGACGACGCGCATTGCGTTCATCAACGCGCCCGATGGGGTCAGCATCGAGTTGCTGAATCGGAAAGAGCAGTTGTAAGACTGGTGACTCGTGACTTGTGACAAGCTACTCCCTCGCCCCCTATCGGGGAGAGGGTGGGGGTGAGGGGAAAGCAAAGGAACACTGATGGCTGAACAATACGTCTTCCGCGGCAATGCGTACCGGCATGGCGAGGCGTTGCATGCGTGGACCGCGCAGCGCGAAGAGCCCGCACTCGAACCGGACCTGCCGATCATCGATACTCATCACCACCTGTATGACGACGAGCGTCGCCACCGCTATCTGCTCGATCAGCTGATGCGCGACGTGAACACGGGCCATGACATCATCGCGACCGTCTTCATCGAGGCAAGCTCGATGTATCGCAAGGAGGGCCCCGAGGAAGAGCGTTGCATCGGTGAAGTCGAGTTCGCGAACGGTGTCGCCGCAATGAGTGCGAGCGGACTGTACGGCAAGACACGCGCATGCGCGGCCATCATCGGCCATGGCGACCTGAGACTCGGAGACCGCGTTCGCCCCGTGCTGGAGAAACTGATCTCAGCCGGCAACGGGCGTTTCAGAGGCATTCGTTTCGGCGTGTGCTGGGACGCGGGCGACGCGTCCAAGTTCGGCCGCTATCAGCTGCCGCCGCACATGGTGCTCGATCCGACATTCCGCAAGGGCTTCGCGCACCTGAAGCCGCTCGGCCTCTCTTTCGAGTCATGGCAGTTCCATCCGCAATTGAGCGATACCGTCGATCTACTGCGCGCGTTCCCCGATACGACGGTGATCCTCAATCACGCGGGGGGCGTGCTCGGCATTCCGCCGCATGACAACAAGCGGCAGCAAGTATTCGAGACGTGGCGGAAGTCGATCCGCGAGCTTGCTCAGTTCCCCAACCTGAACGTAAAACTCGGCGGTCTCGGCATGCTCTACAGCGGGTGGGACTTCCACCTTCGCGACATCCCGCCGAGGTCCGAAGAACTCGCCGAAACGTGGCGGCCCTACATCGAAACCTGCATCGAGGCGTTCGGCGCCGAGCGTTGCATGATGGAAAGCAATTTCCCGGTGGACAAGCAGTCGTGCGGCTATGGCGTATTCTGGAATGCCATGAAGCGGATCACCCAAAACTGCTCGCCCGCGGAAAAGGCGCTGTTGTACCGCGCTACGGCGGCGCGTGTTTATCGCCTCGAGATCTGATGGCGGCACGGCCCGAGCCTGCAGGCGAGCGCCCCGGATCTAAGGAAGGTTACGGAGGGAAACCTTGGTTTCTCTCTGTTCCGTAGGGCGGCGAGGCCCGAGCCTTCAGGCGAGCGCCGCCTACTGTCACTGCAGATACTTCCCGAACCAGCCGAACACGCGCTTCCAGCCGTCCAGTGCCGCATGCACGCGATACTGCTCACGATCGACGGCAAAGAACGCGTGGCCGGCGTTCTCGTACGTGTGGAACTCGTACGTCTTGCCGTGTTTCTTCAGCGCTTCCTCCGTTTTCTTGGCATCTTCGGGTGAAGGACGTTTATCTTCGATACCGAAGAGACCGAGGATCGGGCACTGCATGTCCTTCGTCAGATCGATGGGCGCGACCGGCTGCTGCGGCGTGATTTCCTGGGGTTTCTGCGCGACACCACCGCCATAGCACGATACGACCGCATCGACGCCCTCGAGCGTGCAGCCCGCGAGGTATGCCTGGCGCCCACCTGAACAGTATCCGATCACGCCGATCTTGCCGTTCAGGTACGGCAGCTCGCGCAGACGATCGATCGCCGCCTGCACGTCGCCCATCGTCCGTTCGTCAGGCATGCCGCCTTTCTCGCGGATGCTCGCACTGTTCGCCTCCGGCGTCGCTTTGCCTTCGCGATAGTGAAGGTTCGGCAGAATCGCGACATACCCGTGATGCGCGAAACGCCGCGCAATCTCCTTGTTGGACGCGTCCCAGCCCGGCATGTGATGGATTACGACGACACCGGGGAACGGGCCGGCGCCGAGCGGCCGCGCCATGTAGGCGTCGATCGGGTCGCCCTTGTGTCCTCGCAGATTGACGGTCTCGGCGAATTGGGATTCGTAAGGCATGCGTCTCTCCTTCCTTGGTTTGGTGCGCGGGGATTGAAGATTGTAGTCCGAGGTGCCAGGATCGCAGCCACTGCTTCCGATCGCGATGCCGACCGGCTTACCGGAGCGCGCTAGCTGCGAGCTTCGTCCACGGGCGCCGCCGGGAAGCTCACGCTACCCAGACGCGCGAGCGCATCGCCCGTGACGCGCTGCACCGTCCAGTCGCTCATGGCCACCGCGCCGAGCAAGCGATAAAAATCGATGGCGCGTGTGTTCCAGTCGAGCACCGACCACTCGAAGCGGCCGCAATTGCGATCGACTGCGGTTTTCGCGACGAACTGGATCAGCGCGCGCCCGATGCCGTTGCGACGCGCATGGGGACGCACGTACAGGTCTTCGAGATAAAGACCCGCGCGTCCAACGAACGTCGAGAAGTTGTGAAAATAAACGGCGAACGCGACCGCTTCACCGGCCTTCTCGGCGAGCACGACTTCTGCCACACGACGCGCTCCGAAGAGTTCATCGGCGAGCGTCTGCTCGTCGGCCTTGACCTGATCGATCAAACGTTCGAACTCCGCGAGCTCGCGGATCAACGTGAGTAGTACCGGAACGTCTTCGCGCGCCGCGAAACGGAAGGTGACGCCGGGAACCGGCGTGATGAAGCGGTGCATGACGTTCAATCCACTTTGACGCCGGCGATCTTGATGATCTTCGCATTGAGCTCGTACTCGCGCTTAATGAGCGCCGCAAATTCGGCGGGCGTGCCGGCGCCCACCTCCGCGCCTTGCGCCTCCAGTCTCGAACGTACTTCGGGCGACTGAACCGCCTTGCTCACGGTCTCACGCAGTCGCGCAAGGATCGGCGCCGGCGTCTTTGCCGGGGCCAGCAGTCCGAGCCAGCTCGACGATTCGAATTTCGGCACGCCTGCTTCGTCGATCGTGGGTACGTTCGGCAGAAGCGCGGAACGCTTCAGCGACGCAACACCGAGCGCCTGAAGCCGTCCGGCTTTGATATGCGAAAGCACCGGTGCGATGGAGTTCATCGTCACATTCACGCGTCCACCGACGAGATCGGTCACTGCCTGCGGTGCGCCTTTGTAAGGCACGTGAGTGAAGTCGACGCCGGCCGCGTACTTGAACTGCTCCATCGCAAGATGGTTCGCAGTGCCATTGCCAGCCGACGAGTAAAGCAACTTGCCGGGCTCCGCTTTGGCCAGGGCGATCAGCTCCTTCACACTTTTCACCGGCACAGAAGGATGCGTGAGCAGGAGGAACGGCCCGCTGGCGACCATCCCGATCGGCGCGAAGTCCTTCAGCGTGTCGTATGGCACGTCCCTCGACAAGTGCGGCACGATCGTGAGCGCACCGGGACTGGTAAGAAACAACGTATACCCGTCAGGGGCGGCGCGCGCCGCCAGCTCCGCCGCGATGCGTCCGCCTGCGCCGCCGCGATTGTCGATCACGAGAGGCTGCCCGAGGACTTCTGCCATGGCCGGCGTGACTGAGCGTGCGAGCACGTCGGGTGTGCCGCCGCCCGGCACGGGCACGATCACTCGGATCGGTCTATCCGGATAGTTCTGTGCAAGAGCAGGCGACGTGATGCCGGCAACGACGGTCGCGATCGCGATCGCAAAATGCTTCAACTCATTCTCCTCATTCGTTCGATATCAGTCCGCGCGAAACGCTCATGATTTCGGGGCGGGATACACATCCGGTCCGTAGTGTTCGCGTATGCGGGTCAGGAAGTCGCCTGCCGGTGCGGAATACGTCAAACGTTTGCTCGTGAAGCGTCCCGTCAGCGCGTGCAGCCTGACCGCCATCTCGCCCATTTTGACGAGCTCCATGACACCGCTCACGACCGGGGCATCGTGCAGTTCGAACAGGCCGGCTTCGACGATGAACACACCCACTTCGCCCCCTGCCGGGATGAGCACTTCCGCACCCTTCGCGAGCAACTTCTCTCCTGCCGCCGTAAAGTTCGCGATCACATCGCGGCGACGCCCGTCGTCCCTGAACGCTTTCCGGAGCTCGAGAGGAGACGTCTCCAGAACCTCGATGCCCGCAAGCTTGCTGCGCAAGCCGTAGCGCTCGACGTTCTCCATGAGCCGCGGAACCCAGCGCTCGGCGATCGCGACGAGGCCGAAGCTCGCGCCCATGATCGACGCCATGTGAAGGGTCGTTTCGGAAAGTCCGAGCACCGGGATGTTCAGGAGCTCGCGCGCTTCGCGCAATCCGGCATCCGTGATGTTTCCGATCAGGAACGCGTGGTAGCCGGACTTCTCCGCCTCCAGCGCGTTGTATATCACTTCGCGCGTGTCGTGATACTCGAGAAAGCGGAAGTGCGCGCCGATACCTGCCGCTTCGTTCAGGCCCTGCACGTGAACCGTCGTCCCGGGTTCGGCCGCCTGCGCGATGACTTTCTTCAGGTCTGCGCCGTAATCGATGGTCTGCGCCTGACGCGCGAGACTTTGATACCACAGCTTCATGCGCCCTCTCCCCGCCCACCCTGCTCCGTGAGCCCGATGCGCCGCGCGATATCCGTGAATGATTTGATCTGCTCGCGAATGATAGCGTCGTGTTCCTGCGGCGTGGTGGGCGCGATGGTGTATGCCATGTCCTGCAGCTTCGTCTTGACGTCGGGTTGCTCGAGAATGCGCGCGACGTCGGCACTGATCTGAGTGCGAATCGGCAGCGGTGTTCCGGCCGGCGCCATGATCGAATGCGAGCCGTCCCTGCCGAAGCCCGGATAGAGCTCCGCGATCGCCGGCACATCGGGCAGAAGCGGCGTGCGCTGCGGCGTGCTCACGGCAAGCGCAAGCAGCCGGCCATCCTTGATGAGCGGCATTGCGGAACCCAGGCCGACGAGACAGTACTGGACGCGGCCGCCGAGCACTTCGAGGATCGCGTCGGGCGTTCCTTTGAAGCCCACATGCGTGCCCTTGATGCCGGTTGCGAAATTGAAGCGTTCGGCACCGATATGCGTGCTGCTTCCGCCCCCGCCCGAGCTGAACAGAAGCTTGCCCGGTTTCGACTGCGCAAGTGCGACGAACTCCTTCAGTGACTTCACACCGAGCGCCGGGTTCACCAGCAGCGCACTGGTGCTGTAGCCGATCTGCGTCACGCCGGCAAAGTCCTTGACGGGATCGTACGGCAGCCCCTTCGGACGCAGCGCGGCGCCGATCGCAAACTGGGCGGATATGAGAAGAAGCGTGTGGCCGTCCGGTGTCGCGTGCGCAACCGTGGCCGCCTGCACCGTGCCCGCGCCACCGGTTCGATTCTCGATCAGCACCGGTCTGCCCCAGCGTTCGGCGAGCCTGGGCGCGAGCGTTCGCGCCAGTATGTCGCTCGGGCTGCCGAATGCGCCGGAGACGAGTCGGACAGGTTTCGTCGGGAATGTCGGCTGGTTCTGCGCTCCGAAGGCGGGCACAGCAAGGATGAGCACCGCGGTGACGGCAAATAATCTCATGCAACGCTTGTTATTCATTCGCGCTCCTCGAAGGAGGACGAGAGTGTAGAGGGAGGTTCCTTACTTTTGCCACTGCAGCGAAACTGCCTCAAACTAAGAGCCCCTAACATAATGTCGTGCGTGCGTGCCATTATGTTAGGGACTCTGTTCCCCAGAAAAGGAGATTGCCTTGGATAGTCACGATCAGTCCGGCGCGCCGCAGTCGGCGCAAGTCACCTTCAACGTTGCCGCCGAGCGCATGCCGCCGCTCACGGACGAGAAGATGTCGCCCGATCAGAAGAAAGCCGCCGCCGAGCTCGTCGCCGGTCCACGCGGAGAAGTCAAAGGGCCGTTCGTGTCACTGATCCGCAGTCCCGAATTCATGCGCCGCGTGCAGAAGGTGGGTGAGTACATTCGTTTTGTCTGCCCGATCGACAAACGGCTGAACGAATTCGCGGCGATCATCGCGGCCCGCCACTGGAATCAGCAATTTGAATGGTGGGCGCATTACCGGCAGGCGCTCGAAGCCGGGCTCGACCGCAAGATCGCAGACGCAGTCGCTGAAGGCCGTCGCCCGACGGGCATGGCTGAAGACGAGGAAATCGTCTACGACCTGCTCACCGAAGTGCTGCAAAACAAGGGCGCGAGCGAGACGACCTACGCCCGCGCGGTAGCCAGATTCGGCGAAGGGGGCCTGATCGACATCATCGGCATCGCGGGCTACTACGCACTGCTCGCGATGATCATGAACGTGACTCGCACGGCCGTCCCCGAGGGGTCGCCGCTGCCGCTCGCGCCCCTGCCGATCCGGATGACCGCTGCCTGACAGGGAGACCCGGGCCACATCTTTGCTTGACAGGAGGCGGCGCTCGCCTTCGACTCGGGCCTCGCCGCCTTACGGAACAGAGGGCAACCCAGGTTTCCCTCCGTAACCTCCTTTCCTTTTGTCGCGTGTCGGATGTTGAGCTCGACACGCCGCCAGGAGATGCCGATGTATATCGCCCGGTTTTCCTACTCTGTCCTGCCGATCAATCGCGAGCGCGCCATCGAGTTCATCCAGCGTGAGGTCGAGGCCGCACAGCGCAAACAGCTCCACGCGCGGCTGCTCATCCCGCTCACGCGGGGTGTCGGCGGCGCAGCGTTGCAGTTCGAGGTCGAGTTGCCGAGCCTGGACGAATTCGAGCGATTTCGCGAGCGCGGTATCGAGTCGGGTACCGAAACCGGAGACTGGATGCACGCATTCAGCGAAATACTCACCGCGCCGCCTGAAGTCGAGCTGCTTCGGGTCGCCGATACCGCGAAACAGCGCTGAGGCTGAGCCTGTCAACCAGTTCACGCCCCGCCAGCGTTGCCGCCCAGTCTGTCGGCCACCCAATCGGTGATGTAGTCCACCACGAGCGTGCTGTTGTCCGCACCGCAGTGCTCAGCGGCGCCGTCGGCGAGCTGGCAAATCTTCAACTCGCGGTCGGAACTGTTCACGGCGGCATCGTACGTGCGCTGCGCATGCCAGAGCGGCACTTGACGATCGTTCTCGCCGTGAATGACGAGGAGCGGACACGTAATCTTGTCGGCAACGCCTTCGAGCGTCATCTGCCGGACTATCTTCAACGTCTCCTCGATGTCTTTTCCGCCGAACACCCAGTTCACGTGTTCGGCATAGCCCGGCACTGAAGGCTCGCCGCGCCCGCCGATACGATCCTCGACGCACTTCCCGTAATCGAAGATCGCGCCCCATGCGACGGCACATTTGAAGCGCTTCTCGAATGCCGCCGCACGCGGTGCGTAATATCCGCCGAGCGAGAGCGCGACGATGCCGAGGCGTGACGTGTCGACGTCGCTCCGCGTCTCCAGATAATCCACGGCCGCACCCGCCGGCTTCTCGGTATCGGGTCCGCTCGTCAGCCCCAGCAGGCGCAGCGCACCGCCAACGCCCGGATGATCGACGATCAGGAGCGAGATGCCGCGGCGCCTGAACTCGTCTGCGATCGACGCGTAGATGATCTCTTTCGTCACGTCGAGGCCGTCGAAATGGACCACGCACGGCGTGCGGCCCGAGCCGGGTGCCTTCATGAAGAGCGCGGGCAGACGATGCTTTCCGTACGGCACCTCCACGTATTCGACCGGCTCCCTCCGGCATTTGACGCCGCGTTCGAAGATCTCGATGCCGCGCTTGTACGCTTCGAGGCGCCGCGGGTCCTTGTGGCTGGGCATGCGCTCCGCGAGCAGGTAATAGAGACCCGCACGGATGTACTTGCGGCCGGCCGAGAGCGGATGTTTCGCTTCCTCGTCGGCCCGCCCGAGCCGCTCGACACGCTCGGCGAGTTTCATCCAGCTCTCGAACCAGGCACGCTGCTGCGTCTGGTCGCCGTGGAGTGCCTTGATGCCTGCGATCTCGCGCAACGGCCGGCACGCTTCGTCGATTTCAGAGATCTGTCCGCCGCGGTTGAGCGCGGACATGACTGCAAGGCTCCACGTGTAGTTGTTCGGAAAGTATTCGAACATGTCTCCTCCATTAGAAATCGTCGGTCTCAGCGCGGAGAATGTGCTGGATCGCAGGCGAGAGCGCAACCTCGATGACGTGCACGCATTGCGCGCAGCTCAGAACGCGACTTGCCTGCGTTCGTGCGGAGGCAATTTGTGTCTGGGAGCACGGGATCTGCCGCTCGCTTCTCGAGACAGCCTGTCGGCTCACCTATGGCGAACGCAGAAGCGCATTGACTCGTCCGACAAAACCGGGGCACATTCGGCGTCACAAAGCGGAGGAGGAGCACGGCATGAAAAAGCTGGCGGCCGTTTGCGCGATCGCGTCTATCTCTGCGGCTTCTGGCGTCGGCGTGTATGCCCAGACGTACCCGACAAAGCCGCTGCGCTTCATCATACCGTTCCCGCCCGGAGGCGGCACCGATACGATGGGGCGCATCATGGCGCCGAAGCTGTCGGAGGCGCTCGGGCAGCAGGTCATGATAGACAATCGGGGCGGCGCCGGCGCGACGATCGGAACCGAGATCGCGGCGAAATCGCCGCCGGACGGCTACACACTCCTTCTGATGACGGTGACGAACGCGGTCGGCATGAGTCTTTACCCGAATCTGAAATACGATCTGGTGCGTGACTTCGCGCCCGTAACGCGTGTCGCAACCACGCCGCACATCGTCGTCGTGCATCCTTCCGTGCCCGCGAGAACGATCAAGGAGCTCATCGCGCTCGCGAAAGCGCGTCCGGGCGCCCTCGTCTATTCATCGTCGGGATCGGGCTCCGTCTCGCATCTCGGCGGCGAATACTTCGGCTATCTCACCGGCACCAAGCTGCTGCACGTTCCCTACAAGGGTGGCGGACCGTCGGTCGCCGCGCTCCTCTCCGGAGAAGTCTCGGCGGCGTTTGCCACGATGCCGTCCGTGATCGCGTATGTGAAATCCGGGCGCGTGCGCGCGCTGGCGATCACCACCGCCCAGCGCTCGCCCTCGCTGCCGGATCTGGGAACGGTGATCGAGGCGGGTATTCCGAACTTCGACGTCGGATCGTGGTATGGCCTCTCGCTCCCCGCAGGTACGCCGAAGGACATCATTGCGCGCCTGCACGCCGAAACGGTCAAGCTGCTCGCTGCTGCGGACGTCAAGCAACGGCTGGATGCGACCGGGTTCGAGCCGATTACAAGCACGCCCGAGCAGTACGGCGAGTTCGTGCGTGTCGAGGTCGAACGCTGGGCAGAAGTCGTGAAGATATCGGGTGCGAAGGCGGATTAACGAAGATCGATCACCAGCACTTCGGAGGAACCATGAAAATCACGGACGTCACGCTCACGCTCTTCAGCTGGGACGATCTGCCACCGCGCCAGTTCGGAAAGCACACGGGCAGGATGCCGCCGGGAAGCAGCGAGCTTGGGCTCGTCACGATCCGTACCGACGACGGCGTCGACGGACATTCATTCCTCGGATCGTCGAATCGGAGCGCAAAGTTCGACGCCGCATCGCTGATCCGCTACCTGAAGCCGCTGCTGATCGGCCAGAATCCGCTCGACCGCGAGCGGCTGTATCGAGAGATGTGGGCGCGCAACCGGAATACGACCTATCGATGTATCGGCGCCGTGGACGTCGCATTGTGGGATCTCGCCGGCAAAGTCGCGGGCTTGCCGATCCATCGCATGCTCGGCAGCTACAGGAACGCCATTCCCGCGTACGCAAGTTCGGAAGTTCTGCCATCGAAAGAGGCATACGCCGAAGAAGCCGTGCGCATCAGGGAGTCCGGATTCCACGCTTACAAGATTCATCCGCCGGCTTACTGGCAGCAGGACATCGAGATCTGCCGTCATGTTCGAAACGCCGTGGGTGCGGGCTACCGCCTCATGCTCGACAGCACGTGGTCGTACGATTACGTGCAGGCGTTGCGGGTCGGCCGCGTGCTCGAAGAGCTCGACTACTACTGGTACGAAGACCCGCTCGACGCCGACGACATCACGAATTACGTGAAGCTGCGCCAGAAGCTCGACATCCCGATCCTTGCAACCGAGTATTCACCGGGCGGGTTTCAGGCCTACTCACCGTGGATCATCATGCAGGCGACGGACTTCCTGCGTGGCGATGTGGCGGTGAAAGGCGGCATCACGCCACTGATCAAGACAGCTCATCTGGCAGAAGCATTCCACATGAACCTCGAGGTTCATCACGGCGGCAACTCGCTCAACAACGTCGCGAACCTGCACGTGATCCTCGCCATCCCGAACACGGAGTACTTCGAAGTGCTGCTGCCGGACAGCACGCAGAAGTACGGCCTCGTTCAGGATCTGTGCGCGGACCGCGACGGGATGGTGAGGCCCCCCGACGGGCCGGGCCTCGGCGCACAGATCGACTTCGACCTCATAAAGCGAAAGCAGGTTGAAGTGCTGAGCTGAACGTCGCGAGACAGGACGAGGAAGAGGCATTCGGCTCTTCCTCTCGCCGCGCGCTGGTTACAGCGGTCGGATCTCGACCTTACGCCATTTGATCGGGCCGCTGGTTCCACCACCGAACTGAAGCGCAATCGGCCCGTTCGGCAACGTGCTGTCGTTGACATTGAGCGTCTGTACACCGTTCAGCACGATCACCAGATTCGAGCCCTTGGCCGTGATCAGATACGTGTTCCATTTTCCGCCGGCCTTGATGTTGGGATCGGCCTTGCCGACATTCGGGATACCGCCCGTTCCGAACCCGGCATTCGGCGACAGATCGTTGATGTTCACCTCGTAGCCGGTCTTTGCGTTGATGTTCTTGGGATCGCGGATGCGAATGAAGACGCCGCTGTTCGTCGTCGTGTCGGCCCAGAACTCGGCGCGCACCTGGAAGTCCTTGTACGACTCCTTGGATACGAGATAGCTGCTGCCTTTGCCGCCTTTGTCCGCCTGTACGGCTCCGTCCACGATGCGCCAGTTCGCCGACTCTCCGGATTCGTACCAGTTATCCATCGTCTTCGGCATCGAGCCATCGAGCAGCGTGACCCAGTTTCCGCCTCCGCCGTCCGACGTCGCACATCCAAACACGGCCGCCGCAAAAGCCAGTGACGACAAGCCGAACAAGAACCTGCGTTTCAGCATGATCTCCTCCACGTTGGCATATCAGCTCACGCGCCGGCGTTTGAGACCGGCGTACATCCTGCCCGGGACAGGATGGCGCAGCGCCTATGCGATCGTCAAGCCGGATACAGGAGAAACGGTCGGCGCTCGTCGCGCCACGCGTCTTCGTCCGCTTGCGCCAGTGCATCCAGAGTCAGCAGCAGTGGCGTTCGAATCATCGACCCACTGGCGCAAACCCGCCCCGCCGTTGATCACGTCTATCGCGAGCCGGTCGTGCTCGTATTCGTATGCGAAATCGCGCCACAGCGCGTATTCGGGCCTCAACGTGCGCAGCGCCTTGAAAGCGAGCGCGATAAGACGCCACGGCTTGAAGGCGACATGATCGTAGGCACTGTCCTCCACGTGAACCTGAACGCCCGCACAGAGCCTGCCGCCGTGCTTGTGGAACGTCGGCTCGAACCAGCACGCGCGCAGGCGACAACCGTGCATCCATTGCGGGGCGATGCAATTCATCGCGCCGATGATCGCACGCGGATCGATGTCGGGCGCACCGAAGAGCTCCAGCGGCCGTGTCGTACCCCGGCCCTCCGAAAGCGTGGTGCCTTCGAGCATGACGGTACCGGCATAGCAGCGCGCCATGGACAGGTTCGGCGCGTTGGGACTCGGATTCACCCACACGCGCTCGCCGAGCGGCCAGCCATAGCCGGGCCCGCAACAGGGATCCCAACCGGTCATGGCAATGACTTGACACTCCACATCCAGTCTCAGTGTCCGGACGAGCCAATGCGCAAGCTCGCCCAGCGTGAGACCGTGACGCATGGTCAGCGGACCTGCGCCGACGAAGCTCTCCTGCCCCGCTTCGAGGATCGTTCCTTCGACAGGCCGGCCCACCGGGTTCGGTCGATCCAGTACCCATACCGCTTTGCCGTGCTGCGCCGCCGCTTGCAGCACGTAGCGCAGCGTCGTCAGGAACGTGTAGATACGGCAGCCGAGATCCTGCAGATCCACGAGCAGGACGTCGAAGCTCTCCATCATGGCGGGCGTGGGCCGTCGCACCGCGCCATACAGACTGAATACCGGGATTCCGTGCACCGGATCTTTGAAGTCCGGCGATTCGATCATGTTGTCCTGCTTGTCGCCGCGCAGACCGTGTTGCGGGCCAAAGGCGGCGGTGAGCTCGAATTCTCCGAGTCCCGCCAACGCGTCGAGCGAGTGGACGAGTTCGCTCGTCACGGACGCCGGATGGGCAAGCAATGCCACGCGACGGCCGACGAGGGGACGCCGGAGCGAGGGCTCCCGCAGGAGACGATCAATGCCGAATTGCATCCAGCTTTACCACGAATGCGTCGGGGTGATGGAAATCCGGCTTCTCCGCAGGATGCGCCAGCGCCCAATGGGAACATGAACCGTCGCGCGCTTCGATCACGGCCGCGACACCGAGTGCGAGTGGAGCACCTGGATAGGAGGCCGACAAGCGCGCGAGGTCGATCGTCGCAGAGAGCTCGATCATTCCGACACCTTGACAGCGCCTGATCCGCGGATCGAGCGACTCGTCGGCCAGCATGCGACCCTCGCGATACCCCTCGAGCGCATAGGCCGCCCATTCGCCCGACGGCGAGAAGTTGAGCTCATGGTAGCCCGCAGCGCCTTCGGCGCGCATGAAAAGCTCGCAGCACGTGTGCTGCCACAGATGCTGCGCGATGCGCACCGGTGCTTGCGCAGGCACCCGAATACATTCCAGGCGTGCGCGGATGTCGTAGGAGACATTGAGCATCGCTTCCTTCGTCCTCGCAATGCGAACGATGACGCCGGCTACGGGCCCGGGCGCCTCGCGAGGATAGATACGCAGATTCGCCGTGTGAACGGAATCGGTCTCAGCGGATCGGTCCATGGCCACCATTCATCAACGCACGTCGAGATCGTTCGCTTCGGACGCTCAGGCGCCGAGAGCCTTCAGGCCGTATGTTTGCGCAGTATGCGGAAGGTACCGACGGCGCGCGCGGCCGATCCGTAGATATTACGGCATGCATAGCTGTCGAAGTGCCCGAGAGCGAGAAGGAGCGACAGCAGCAGCAACGATAACAAGCGCGAGCGCATGTACAGCCGGCAAGGAGAGCTTTCGCCACGACAGTAGCGAGCGCCGCGCCTGCGTGCTCGTCATCCGTAGCGCGAGCGCGATGGTCCGTTGCTGCACACGCAGGAGCGGCTCAAGTCCGACCGCTCGAGAAGCGTGGTTACGGCATCCAGAGATGGTCCAGGCTCCTGAAGCCCCACTTCACGGGGTCTTCGGGGCCCGCGATGCTGTCCCGGCATCCGCCGGCAGCGAGATCGACGGTTTCAAGCGGGATCGTCTCCTGCGAGCGGATGGAGAAGAACATGCGAACCTTCGGTGTGAGGAGCGATTCCGCGCCCGGCTCGACGACCACGGCCAGGCGCTGCGAGCTGAGTCTGACCAGTGAGCCGACCGGATAGATGCCGACGGCCTTGACGAACGCGTTGAACATGCGTTTATCGAAGTGCCCTTGCCACGCCGCCATCTGCCGCATCGCTCCGGACGGATCCCAGGGTTTCTTGTAAGCCCGTTCCGACGTAACGGCGTCGTAGACATCGCAGACTGCGCACATCCGGGCAAGCAGGGGAATAGCATCGCCTGCCAGCCGATCAGGGTAGCCCGTTCCGTCGACTTTCTCGTGGTGGTGCATGGCGACTTCGCGCACCTCGGGATCGGCTCCGCCTGCCAGCAGCAATTCCCCACCGGCCGGCGGGTGACGCCTCATCGTGGCGAACTCCGCATCGCTCAGCTTGCCGGGCTTGTTGAGCACTTCCCGAGGCATCATGGCCTTCCCCAGGTCGTGCATCAGCCCGGCCGCGCCGGCAAGACGTGTCTGCTTATCGTCCAGGTCGAGCTGGCGAGCCAGCGAAAGCATCAGGGCGCTGACCGCGACCGAGTGCAGGTAGGTGTAATCGTCGTGCGTCTTGAGCCGCGCCACACTGAGCAAAGCCGCGGGGTTGCGCTCGACCGAGGCCGCGAGATCGTCCAGGAGCGAACGAGTGGCGCCGTTATCGATGGCCTTGCCGAGCCGGGCGGCATGGAACATGTCGATGACCTGGTTCTTGGCCGCGAGGCAGATAGTCTTCGCGCGGGCAACCTCATCGGCCATGGGCGCGGCGCCCTGACTGTCCTTACCGGGAGGAGCGCACGGCGTCGCGGGCTTCGCGCTGCTGGCAGCAGGTTCCGGGTTGTGGGCGGCCTCTTTGGAGGGGTCCACCCAGACTTCCCTGATGCCGTATTCGAGCATCGTCGCGATGTCCGAAGGATCGGTCAGCAGGAAGCTCCCGCGCACGAACGGGTGTTTCCACCAGGAGCCGCCGAGCTTGTGTATGTACATGCCGGGTCGCAGCTCTGTGGTGGGAATCCGTCTCACCAAGGTATTTTCCCCCTGAAAGCGGCGATCTCGAGGTTGCCACTGCATGACGACTCCCTGATGCTCTGGCCGGAATGTCCTCGGACCTGTTACGGCATTGTGTGCCGAACCTTGAGCGTCGCACACGACGGATGCTGCGGGCTGAAGTCGATGTGGCGGCAATCCAAAGCTGTCCGGCGCTACTCGTTCGACGACGATGAAACAGGCGGGCACGTCGAGCCGGCAACGTTCCCATGAGAAAATCGTCTCGAGTGGGGGCGTGCTGCCCTGCATGTGGAGGTTGCATGGGTAAGAGTCGGCTGGAAGCATTCAGTGATGGTGTGATCGCAATCATCATCACCATCATGGTGCTCGAAATGAAAGTGCCTCATGGTGAATCTCTCGATTCACTCCTGCCCGTCGTCCCGGTCTTCCTGAGCTACGTGCTGAGCTTCGTGTACGTCGGCATCTACTGGAACAACCATCATCACATGCTGCATGCGAGCCGGAAGATATCGGGCGCCGTCCTGTGGGCAAACCTTCATCTTCTCTTCTGGCTTTCGCTCTTCCCGTTCGCAACCGGCTGGATGGGCGAGAACCACTTCTCCGCCATACCGTCGGCGCTTTACGGCGTGGTGCTCCTCATGGCCGCGATTGCATACTGGGTCCTGCAGCAGACCATCATCGCTTGCGAAGGCCCCACGTCGGTGCTCAAGTCTGCGGTAGGAGGGGACTGGAAAGGAAAACTCTCTCCCTGGATCTATCTGTTCGGGATCGTGTCGACGTTCTGGGTGCAATGGCTCGCACAGGCGCTCTACATTCTGATGGCGCTGGTCTGGCTGGTTCCAGACCGTCGCATCGAACATGCGCTCCGGCAAAGACAAACGTAGGGTGGCAACGCTCTTCTCGCGCGGCGTGGCCCCTCGGCAGGCGCAGTTTCAGGAGCATCGCGGGAGAACCCCGCGGCGCTCGTCGAGCTCAGACGAGCCCGGTCACGCCAGCAACTGCACCCGCCAGCAGCACCCATAGCGGGTTGAGCGGCGTGCGCATCACGACCGCGACCGTGACGACCGTCAGCACGTAGCCGCGCCAGTCCCGGTTGACGGCGGGCAGCAGGATCCACCCGCTCGCGCAGATGAGCCCGATGGTGATCGGCGTCAGCCCGCGACGGAACGCAATCCCGAACGCCGCCGCAGGATGCCGGGCGTAGAGATAAGCAACCGCGACGGTCAGGCTCGCCGACGGAATCAGCATCGGCACCAGCGTGGCGATCGCACCCGCCCAGCCCGCGATATGCCAGCCCAGGAGCGGCACGTACATGATGTTGGGACCGGGCGCGACCTGCGCCAGCGCATACATCTCCGCGAATTGTGCGCTGGTCATGTAGCCGTGTACGTCGACGAGGTAGCGATGCAATTCGGGGATCAGCGAAGGCGCACCGCCGATAGCCAGAAACGCAACGACCAGGAAGTAGGTGAACAGCGCGCCGAGTTGGGACCAGTCCATCAGAGGCGGCTCTTCCATGCGGCGGCGATCGCAAATGGCGCGAGCACCGCAAGTACCAGGAACAGCGGCCAGCGCATGAGGCCGGCCCCGGCAAACGCCAGAGCGGCGAAGAGCCACGCCACGGCGCGACCCTGCAGCACCCTCGACATCCGCGCGGCCATGGCGATGATGAGCCCGACGGCGACAACGGACATGCCCGCCAGCGCATTGCGCATAACGGAAAGCTCACCGAAACGGGCATGCACGGTCGCAAGCAGGAAGAGCACGACGCACGGCGCCGCGATAAACCCGGCGAGCGACGCAGCCGCACCGGCGAAGCTGGCCAGGCGATATCCGATCAACACGGCCATGTTGACGCCAGGTGCGCCCGGCAGAACCTGTGCAACCGAGAGCAGTTCCGCGAACTCCTGCTCGGTGAGCCATTGCAATCGCTCGACGAACATCCGGCGCGACCAGAACATCGCGCCGCCAAAACTGTGCAACGTCAGTCGGGTGAATGCGAGAAACAGCTCGCCCGGTCCGACGCGCTTCGGCGCCGGTTCCACTCGAGCCGGCGGCGGTTCGCTCCCCGACACGACGACGGAATCTCTTCAGTCGAGATTGGGCCGCGCGTCTCTCAGAAAGACAGTCAGATCGGTTGTCGGCGGCCGCGCAGGTATCTGGTAGAAGAGGTCCGCGACGAAGCCGCGGTGATACGACGTGTGGTTGACGATATGCATGACGATTTCGCCGCGCGTCATCGATCCCTCGCCACCGCCGACGAACTTGAAATCCACGCGCTCATCGACGGCGCCTTCGGCGATCCTGTCGCTCCAAGCGACATACCATTCGTCGACGTCCTGCTGCGCGCGCCACAGGTCGTCGAGCGGCGGCGACTCCGTCGTGTTGCGCGCCGCGTAGCCGTGTTCGCGTCCCTCCAGATGAGCCTGGAAGATACGATCGATCACATAGTTGTGGTTGAGGCTGTGAACGATGTTCTTGAAGAGCGTGTGTCGCGGCTTCGTCGCTTCGCCTTCGGGCAGCTTGAACGTGGCGTCGAAGATGAGCTTGTTCGCCCAGCGGTTGTAGCGCGTGAGCGTGCGAACGGTCGGTTTCGTGATCATGGCAATAAAGGTTCGAGGTTGTGGCGAGCGCTTCCGTGTCCGTGTGACAACGCACTCGACAGCCGAACATTAACATGCCCGGGCGCCGGCAAAATCAACGCGCCGCGCGGCGCTCTTGCGTCATGCCATCGCGTTCGCAGCCCGCATCGGCAGCGCCGCTGTTCCCGTTTTCGACCCGCCGCACGATGATCGGCTTGTCGATGCCAGCCGCCTTTTCGTGCAGGGATCCATGCAACCTGACCGAAGCGCGCCGTGTAAAGAGCCCCGGCCGCTTCGGATCCGGCGTCAGCAGCGCCTCCCATTCGCCGCTCTTCAGATCGAGCGAAGCAACGCCGGTGACGCGCGTCTCCGCGCTGTCCAGCACGAGATCCTTCGACGTCGCTGTTGCGTTTCGCACGTTGAAGTCGGCGGCAGCACATCTGAGCGCGATGTCGCGATCACCCCGGACGAACAGGGAAATGACCTTGCCGAAATTGAGCGCGAGCTTTGCGTCCGTAAGATTTGACATGCGACCGGGACCGATGCGCACGTTTATCACGCCGCTCGCGTTCGCGACGAGCGCGGCCACGGACTGACCACTGCTGGCGAGCTTCACCCGTCCACCGATCGGCGCAGCGAAGCGGTCTTTGGCCGCGAGCCGTGACGCGAGCTTTTCGAGACGGAGGTCGCTGAGCTCCAGCTCGATCTGCGCTTGCGGCAACTCCTTGCGCGTGTCGAATGCCGCGGTGCCGGCGACGCGTCCGCCTGCCAGGCCGATGCGCAGCGGCTTCACCTGCAGATGGCCGCCGTTCAGCTCCCCGACGACATTCAGGCTGTCGAGCGCTGGCCAAGCGGCGGACGCGAGTTTCACGGCCTCGAAGCTCACGCTCGCGTCGAACGCGCCGAGTTTTGCGACATCGAGGCGTCGCTCGGAGAATCGGGATCGCGCCCGCCCGCCGCTCTCACCGGACCTGCCTGACGGCAGGCCGACGAGCGGCCGCAAATCGTCGAGCTCGGCCGACGCGCTGCGCAGTCGCGCCCGCACACGCGGACGTTCGCCGCTGCGGTCGAGCGTCGCGTCTCCCGCGAGGTCGGTTTTTCCCAGCTTGCCCACGAGCTGAGTGAAGCGATAAACATTGTCTGTCTGCACGAGCTGAGCGCTCAGGTCGAAGGGATGCGACTCGGACGGATGTATCGGGATGAACGGATGCAGCAGCGAAAGCGTGGGCCCCGTGACGCGAATGTGTGTGTCCATCGGCCCCAGATCGAAGAAGTTCGTGAACAAGCCGTCGAGGTCGATCCGCGTCTTCCGCGAGACCAGGAATCCGCGCAACGGAAAAGTGAAATCACTGCCGCGAAAGCTGACCACGCCCTGGTTGAACGCTTCTCCCGAAAAAGCTGCGCCCTGGTACGATCCCGTGAACGCGACGCGCGTCGTAAGCTCGCCCTGTCCTTCCGCGGGCGAAGCGACGGCCGTGACATCGAGACCCGTCTGGCGGTTCGCGAAGCGGATGCGGGTGCGATGTGCCTCCAGCGTGTGAATCGTGAGCCTTCCGGGCGCGATCCGACCAGCCTCTCGGATGCGCCAGTTCCTGCGGCCGTCCTCCAGCCGCTCCATGTCGATGTCGGCATCGACGAGCACGAGCCGTGATACGACCGGCCAACCCTCCCACACACTTCTGAGGGAAACAGTAAATGACGCCTCGCGCGCTGTCGCAAACGGGGTTCGCGTGGATGCCCACGGTGCATTCGCGACATACACCCCACGCATTCTGATCGTGGGATTGAGCCCCAGCGTGACGTCGAGATCGTCGACCCGCACCTCCCGCCCCGAATCGCCCGCAACGTAGCGCACGAGCGGTTGCCGCAGCCAGTTCCAGTCGAACAGCGTGAGCACGAGCGCCAGAACCAAAACGGTCCCGAGCGGCAGCCCGATTTTCCTGTCGATGACGGGGAAGCGCACACCCGGGCTCATCGCGAGCGACCGGATAATCGGAATTTCGTTACGCTTGACGCTCATTTCGCGTTCCCGCAGGATCACGCGGCGCGTGCAATCCGCGGGCCATTGTCCGCAGAATGTCAGGGGGAAGAATACGTGATAGCGGCACACCCGGCCCGCGTCGTGGTCCTGCTGGCGCTCAGCGTGTTCATTTGCGGAGCGAACGCACAAACCGGGCGCTGGCCGGACAAACCGGTGCGCGTCATCGTGCCGTTCGCCGCCGGCGGCAGCACCGACATCATCGCACGCGTGCTGACCGCGAAGCTCGCACAGGAATTCGGCCAGCAGTTCGTCGTCGACAATCGTGGCGGTGCCGGCGGTGCTCTGGGCGCCGAGATCGCCGCCCGCGCAAACCCCGACGGTTACACGCTCATCATCGTCGCGACGAGTTACGCGACGAACGCCGCGCTGTACAAAGTGCCCTACGATCCGGTGCGCGACATCGCAGCGGTGGGCATGATCCACAAGGGTCCTTTCGTGCTGGCGGTGCATCCGTCGGTCCAGGCGACCGACGTGAAAGGTTTCGTTGAGCTCATGCGCTCCAAACCACGCGCCTTCAATTACGGCTCCTCGGGGGTGGGTGGCGCAACGCATCTCACGACCGAGTTCTTTCGCCAGCTCACCGGCATCGATGTCGTGCACGTGCCGTACAAAGGAGACGGCCCGGCGATGGCCGACCTGATCGCGGGACAGATCCAGTTCATCATGTCCTCGGTCCCGGCGCTCATTGCCCACCTGAAGTCGGGGAAGGTGCGCGGGCTGGGCGTCACGACCGAGCAGCGCTTCCCGGAACTGCCCGACCTGCCGCCGATTTCTGAAACCGTGCCCGGCTACGAACATACGTCATGGAACGGGATGTGGGCGCCCAAAGGCACGCCACGGGAAATCCTCCTGCGGCTCAATCAGTCGGTCGCGAAAGTGCTGAAACAGCCCGACGTGCTCGAGCGGCTGCGGGCGGATGGGCGTGAGCCCGCCCATTCCAGCGCCGAGGAATTCCAGCGCGTGATAGCGCGCGATATCGCGAAGTACACAAAAGTCGTGCGCGCCGGTAACATCACGGCACACTGAAGGGCGGTCGTGGAGCAGTTTGCCCCGGCCCACCTTAGTCACAGAGACAGGAGGAGTCATGCAGACCAGCGTCACCGAAGCTCCCGTTCTCTCTACCGCGCCGCTGCACGGCACGGAGCGTCTGCCGCGCTTCGAAATCGATCCTGCGTGGCCCCAACAGTTGCCCAAGGGCTGGATCACAGGCCAGCTCGCCGGCGTGTGCGTCGATCACAACGACAACATCATCGTGACGAACCGCGGGGACATCACGAAGGAAGAGGAAGAGACCTGCCAGCGCGCGCCCGCCGTTCTCATCTTCGATCAGGATGGCGAGATGATCGATGCCTGGGGCGACTGGGATCTGCTGCCGCGTACCGTGCACAGTTGCTGCGTCGATGCGGATGACAACATCTGGATCACTGCGAACGGCGACGGCATGATCCAGAAATACACGCACGACGGGAAGCTCCTGCTCCAGATCGGCACCAAGGGTGTCTTCGATACCGACGACGGCACGCGCAATGGGAAGCCGCTCAATTCCGGCCGCAACGCATTCATCAAACCCGCCGGTATCACCGTCGACCCGACGAATGGCGAGGTGTACGTGGCTGACGGGTACGGTAACCGGCGTGTCGCCGTATTCGACGCGAATGGCACCTTCCTCCGGCAATGGGGCCGTCAGGCGACGCAGGAAGAGATCGAAAAAGGCGTTGGCGGCGCGTTCGCGGAAGTTGTGCACTGCGTGACGATCAGCAACGACGGTCTCGTCTACGTCTGCGACCGCCAGGGCGACCGCGTGCAGGTGTTCGACAGGCAGGGCCGGTTCCAGCGGAACATCTGGATTCGGACCGGCACTGCGACGCTCCCCGACCGCCGCGGCACGGCGTGGTGGGCGGAGTTCTCGCGCGATCCCGAGCAGAAGTATCTCTACGTGATGAACGGACGCAACGAGCAGGTGCATATCCTCGATCACGAAAGCGGAGAGATCCTCACGAGCTTCGGGCGACCCGGGCACCAGCTCGGAAACTTCACGCACGGCCACAGCCTGGCGCTCGATTCGAGCGGCGCGCTCTATGTAGCCGAGACGAACTACGGGCGGCGCGTGCACCGCTTCCGGCCCGTTTAGGGGGCGGCGCTCGAATGGGGCGGCGCTCGCCTGAAGGCTTGGGCCTCGCCGCCCTACGGCGCGTTGGTGGCACACCACGACTCTGGCACAGCAGTTCGGTGTGGAAGACGCTGACGAGAACGCGCTTTACAAGGCGATGGACTGGCTGCTCGAGCGCCAGGGTGCGATCGAGCAGAAACTGGCGCAGCGCCACCTGAGCGAAGGCGGTTGGGTGCTCTACGATCTGTCCTCGAGCTACTTCGAGGGCACGCACTGCCCGCTGGCGAAGCTCGGCCACAACCGCGACGGCAAGAAGGGCAAGCGCCAGGTCAATTACGGTCTGGTGACCGACCGCCGCGGCTGTCCGGTGGCGGTGTCGGTGTTTGACGGTGCCAGCGCCGATTGCACGACCGTGCTGCCGCAGGTCAGGCGCATTCAAGCCGATTTCGGCATCGAGCAGATGGTGGTGGTGGGTGACCGCGGAATGATCTCGCAGAAGGCGATCGCTGAATTTCAGCGCCTGCCTGGAGTGGCGTGGATCACGGCGTTAAAGAGCGCGCAGATCCGCGCGTTGGCCGACGAAGGTGGCCTGCAGATGGGACTCTTTGATGAGCGCAATCTGATCGAATTCACGCACCCCGACTACCCGGGCGAGCGGCTGGTGGCCTGCCGCAATGGGCAGCTTGCGCAATCGCGCGCCGCCAAGCGCGAGGACTTACTGAAGGCAACTGCGGCCGAACTGGATAAGGTGTGCGCGATGGTCGTGCGCGGCAAGCTCGTCGGCGCCGATCACATCGGCGTGCGTGTGGGCCGCGTGGTCAACAAATACAAGGTCGCCAAGCACTTCGAGCTGGCGATCGATAAAGCCAGCTTCAGCTATCGAATCAATCAGGCAAAGGTCGAGCAGGAGGCCGCGCTCGACGGCATTTACGTGCTGCGTACGCCGCTGCGTGCCGAGTTCATCGATGCTCCCGATGTCGTACGCAGCTACAAGTCCTTAAGCAACGTGGAGCGCGCCTTCCGCTCGTTGAAGACGGTCGACCTGAAGGTGCGCCCCATCCACCACCATCTGCCCGAGCGCGTGCGCGCACACATTCTACTGTGCATGCTCGCCTACTACGTCGAGTGGCACCTGCGCGAAGCGTGGCGGCCACTGCTCTTTGCCGATGAAGACCAGGCGGCGAAAGCCAGCCGCGATCCGGTCGCGCCGGCCACGCGCTCAGAACAAGCCGAGCACAAGGCGCAGACCCACACGCTGAGCGACGGCATGCCGGCACACAGCTTCCGCACGCTCCTCGACGAACTCTCGACGATCGTGCGCAACACCTGCCGCACCCCGGTGGATTCGGCGCACGCCCCTACCTTTACGATCGTGACGCAGCCCAACCCCGCTCAACAGCGCGCCTTTAAGCTGCTCCAGACGATTACCGTGTAGCCAATCGCGTGACGCCCGACATGCCCGTCTACAGAGGGGAAATGCGCGTCAGCAGCAGAACTAGTTAGGGGGCGGCGCTCGAATGGGGCGGCGCTCGCCTGAAGGCTCGGGCCTCGCCGCCCTACGGAACAGAGAGAACACCGAAGGTTTCCCTCCGTAACCTCCCTTCCTTGGGAGCGGCGCGAGCGTTAGCGGCGCCGGATCACAGCCGGAACAGGCGCTTCGCGTTCCCGCGCAGGACGAGATCGAGATCGGCCTGCGGCAGCCCAAGCGACTGCGTGAGCGTGTTCGGCTGATCGACGTCCATCTTCGCGTAATTGTCGGTGCCGATGACGACCCGATCCGCGCCGACCAGGTCGATCATGAACTTCAGTGTCTCGGGATAGTACGCGAGCGAGTCGTAATAGAAGCGGCGTACGTATTCGCGGAACGGCCGCTTGAGCTCGATGTTCGTCACACCTTTACGGATGCTGTGCTCGATGCGCCCCGCGATGTACGGGAAGCAGCCGCCGGAGTGCGGCAGCAGGATGTCGAGTTTCGGATACTTGTCGAGAAGCCCGCTGATGATGAACTTCGCGGCCGTGGTGGCCGTATCGAACGGAAAGCCGAGCGTGTTGTAGATGAACGTATCGCCCGCCAGGCGCTCGGTGCCGCCGTAGTGATTGGCAACGCCGTCGAGCGGATGGAAGAGGATCGGATAGCCCAACTCCTCACAGCGCGCGATGATCGGCTCGTATTGCGGCTCGAAGATGTAATCTCTGCCCTCGACGGAATTGGGCAGATGAATCGCGCGTATGCCGGGCTGGCCGGCAACGCGGTCGAGCTCACGCAATGCGGCCCTGGCGTCACGCATCGGAATCGCAATGCCGGCGACGAAACGATCCGGAAACGTCTTGTGCGCTTCGATCGCGGCGTCATTCACGATGCGCGCCAGCTTGTTCGCGATCTCCTGCGACGCCCATTGCCACGGCGCCTGCCCCGACAGCGTGAGGACGTGCATCTTCACGTTGCGCTCGTCCATCCAGGCAAGCCGCTGCGGCAGATCGTACATCTGCGGGACCAGCGCGTTACCGGAAGCCACCCTGCCCAGTCCGGCCAATTCTTTTACATACGGCTCCGGCGTCCAGTGTGCGTGGGCGTCGATCGAGCCCGCGGGCATCTCCTCCTGCACGGCCATGACTAACGGCCCTGGAAGTTGGGTTTGCGTTTCTCCATGAACGCGCGTCGTCCTTCGACGTAGTCCTGGCTCGCGAAGCAGTCGTCGACGACTTTCGCGCAGAGCGCTTCGTCGCGTTTGTCCGCGTCCTTCACGTATTCGTCGATGTTGCGCTTCGAGGAGAGGATCGACAGCGGCGCATTGCCGGCGATGTTGGCTGCATAGGATTCGACGAAGCTCTCGAGCTCGGCGGATGGAACGACGTAGTTGACGATGCCGAGCCGCAGCGCCTCCTGCGCCGGTACACGCCTCGCGGTGAACATGATGTCCTTGGCGGCAGACGGCCCGACGAGATCGACGAGCTGTGCCAGGCGTTCGCCCTGATAGCCGATGCTGAGCTTAGCCGCCGGAATGCCGAAACTCGACTCTTCCGTACAGATGCGAATGTCGCAGTTGAGCGCGATGCCCATGCCGCCGCCCAGGCAGTAGCCGCGAATCATCGCGATCGTCGGCTTCGCGCTATCCTTCAGCAGTACCCGGAAGCGCTCGCTCGTCTGGTTGTAGCTCGCCACTTGCTCCGGCGTCGCGCGACTTTGCTCGAACTTGGAAATGTCGGCGCCTGAAATGAACGCTTTTCCGCCCGTACCGAAGAGAACGATGACGCGCACCGCATCATCGGCCAGGAAATCGTCCATCACCTGCGCCGCGGCGATAGACATGTCGAGCGAGAAGGCGTTGCGCTTCTCCGGATTGTTGATGATGAGATAGCCGATGCCTTTCTCTTTCCTGGAAAGAATCTTCTGATCGACTTCGAGCGTGGCGGTGTTCATGTCTTGCTTGCTCCTGCGAGTTGAAATTCCATTCGGGCGATCGGAACTAGATCGCGCCCTTCGCTTTCAGTTTTGCGATGTCGGCGTCGCTGTAGCCGATCGACTTCAGTATCTCGTTGGTGTGCTCGCCGGCTTCCGGCGTCGCGCTGCGGATCTTCTTCTTGATGCCTTCCACGTTGACCGCCGAGTTGACGATGTGGGTGTCGCCGAGACGCTTGCTCTTCACCGGGGCCGCCATGCCGAGATGCTGCACCTGCGGATCGGCGAACACCTGATCGATCGAGTAGATCGGGCCGCACGGCACGCCTGACTTCCTCGAACAACTCCACCCAGTGCGCCGAGGGCTTGGTCTTGGTGATCTCGCTGATTTCGCCATTCAGCTGGACCCGGTGGTCGCTGCGTGTCTTGCGCGTGCGGTATTCGGGTCTCGCCTTCCATTCGGAATGTCCCATCGCGTCGCACATGCGCTCCCACACACGCTCCGACGCGGCAGCGATGTTGATATGGCCGTCGCTCGTCGGGAAGACACCTGTGGGAATGCCGGTCGGATGGTCATTGCCCGCCTGCTTCGCAACCTCCTTGTCCATGAGCCAGCGCGAAGCCTGGAAGTCGAGCATGAAGATCTGCACTTCGAGCAGGCTCGTGTGCACCCAGCGCCCGACCCCGGTCCGCGTGCGGTCGAAGAGCGCCATCGAAATCGCGAATGCCAGCAGATTGCCGGCGGTCAGGTCGGCAATCGGAATGCCGACGCGCACGGGGCCCTGGCCCGGCGCACCGGTGACCGACATGAGCCCGCCCATGCCCTGCACGATCTGATCGACGCCCGCGCGCTTGCCGTAGGGGCCGGTCTGACCGAAACCGCTGATGCTGCCGTAGATGATGCGCGGATTCACCTTGCGCACGTCGTCGTAGGAAACATGCAACCGGTGCTTCACCTCGGCGCGCATGTTCTCGACGATCACGTCGGCACGCTCGACGAGTTTCATGAACGCGGCGTGGCCCTCTTCCGTCTTCAGGTTGAGGTGCATCGTGCGCTTGTTGCGATGCAGGTTCTGGAAATCGAAGCCGTCTCTGCGGCCGACGACGTCTTCGCCCTGTGCTTCCGGCGGCTCGACGCGAATGATGTCGGCTCCCCAGTCGCCGAGATGGCGAACGCAGGTCGGACCGGCGCGTGCGAGTGTCAGATCGAGAACGACGATGCCGGAGAGCGGCAGATGCGGCTGCTCGGCTTTTTCAGAAACGTTTTGGCTCATGGGAGTTTCCGTGCAACGAGTTGAAGAAGAACGGGCGTATAGATGAACGCGTTCGGATTTTTCGATACGAGTAGCCAGTCGTGCTGCAGGTGCTCCAGCGTTTCGGCGGTCATGAACCGGTTCGAGACGAGCTTGTCTCCGAAATCCTGCATGAGACGCCCCCACCAGATCCACCACCTGTCGCCAGGACGCGCCATGCCGCCGACGCAGCCTGTGTAGGTAACTTGAAAGCCGGCCGCCGTCAACTTTTCCGGCAAGTAACGCCCGACCGCCGTGTCGCCGCCGTTGCTGCGGTAATAGTCCACCCAGCCTTGCGTATGCGCGTCGAAGCCGCGGACAGCGCGGCGAGCACGTGGCGCTGTGCAGCGTCAGGTACTCCATCGCCGCCAGCACGCCACCGGGCTTGAGACTGTGGTAGATGCACGCGAGCGCCGCGTCCAGGTGATCGATGAGAAACGCCAGAAAAAAACGGCAGAAGGCGCCATCGAAATCGCCGGGGATCACGTTTTCCGCAGCGAGGTCGGTTTCGAGTGTGTAGACATTGTGTACGCCCCGCCGCGCGCTCTCGGCTCTCACGAAGTCGAGATACCGCGGCGCCTTGTCCACCGCGGCAACGCGTCCGGTCGCCCCCACGATCCGCGCGAGATCGAACGTATTGATGCCGGGGCCGCTACCGAGATCGGCGATGTGCTGTCCGCTCGCGAAGCCGGCCTGTCGCCACAGCGCCTGCGTTTCCGGCAGCCACGCCGTATGCTGATCGCGCAGCCGTTCCACCTCGAGCGGGTTGACGCCGATGAAATAGTCTGTCGCCCTCTGTGACACCGCTTATCCGTTCCCGCGCCGCTTGTCCGACAACGACGCGGCCTTCCTTCAGCACGAGCAGAAGTCGACGCACGTTATCGATGTTCTCCAGCGGATTCGCGGCGACCACGATCAGATCCGCAAGTTTGCCGACTTCGATGCGTCCCGAGATCGTCCCCGGCACCGCAGAGCGCCGCCGCGTGCTTCGTCGCGGCCAGCAGCGTCTGCCACGGCGTTGCGCCGTCTCTCACCCACAACCCCATCTCGAGCAGCGCGGCATCCTTGAGCGGTCGGATATCGGAGCCCAGCGCCATTTTCACGCCCGCCTCCAGCGCCCTGCGGAACCAGCGCGCATGCACGTCAGACGCAGCATCGGCACGGCAACAGAGCGACGGCGCAAGATTGCGCTGCGCAAGGTAGGCGCGCTCCCATTCGTTCGTCGCCTGATTCGGCGTGAGATGGCTGATCGCGAGCGTCGGCACGTACCACGTGTCTTTTTCCAGCAGGAGCGCGATGCACTCCTCGTCCATGATGTAGCCGTGCTCGACGCTGTGGGCGCCGAGGCGCACTGCGTTCTTCACTGCGTCGGGATTGGTCGCATGCGCCATCACCTTGAATTCGCGCTGCCTGCAGATCGCGAAAGCGGCTTCGAGCTCGTCCTGCAGAAGAAACGAATGCCAGTGGCGGTCCCAGGCGGGTCCCATGATGCCGCCGGACAGATTGAGCTTGATGTGATCGACGCCGTGCTTGATCTGCTCGCGGATGGCCTTCACGAAACCGTAGGGACCGTCGCACTCGAGGGCGTGACCCGTCGTCAGGAAATGCCCGCCGGTCGTGGTGAGGAAATGACCGCAGGCGAAAAGACGCGGCCCCACGAACAGGCCCGAATCGAAGGCACGCTTCCATGCGACGTCCATGAAGCTGTGCGTGCCCGCGCAGCGGAACCCGATGATGCCCGACTCCGTCAGCGCGCTCATCAGGCGGTGGCCGAAGAGCGCCACCTGATCGGCGAGCGGTGCCTCATTGAGCGAAAGATAGTCGGGATGCACGTGCACATCCCACAGTCCGGGCAGCAGATAAGCGCCGGCCAGATCGATCGCGTCGGCATCACCTGCCGGCGAGGGCTCGCCATTCACGAGGATGCGCGAGATGCGTCCGTCGTCGATGACGACGCTCGACTTCGGCTTCGGCTCGGGGCTGACGCAATCGATCAGCGTTGCGTTCGTAAGAATCGTGCGCATGGTTAATCCACCTTCGCACCCGACTCTTTCACGATCTTCGCCCACTTCACGCTGTCCGCTTTTTGAAATGCCGCGAATTGGTCGGGCGCATTTCCGACGACTTCCGCACCCAGACTAATGAGGCGTTCACGCACATCGGCAAGCTTCAGGCTCTTCACGATATCAGCATGCAGCCGGGACACGATGTCGCGCGGCGTGCCCGCCGGTACGAAGACGCCGAACCACTGCAGCGCCTCGAAACCCGGCAGCCCCGATTCGGCGATCGTCGGGACATTCGGTACGATGGGCGAACGCTTCGGATTCGTCACGGCAAGCGCCCGCAGCCGTCCGGCCGAAACATACGGCAGAAAAGACACAGCGGTGCCGAACATGAGGTGCACCTGTCCGCCGACGAGGTCGACCAGCGCCGGCGTGTCCCCTTTGTACGGAACATGCAGCATCTGTATACCGGCAGCCGACTTGAACTGTTCTCCGATGAGATGCGAGATGCCGCCGTTGCCCGAGGATGCAAAGCTCAGCGCGTTGGGCTGACGTTTCGCGAGCGCGATCAACTCCTTCACGTTCTGCGCCGGCACCGACGGATGCACCGCCAGCAGAATGGTGGCGGTCGCCGCGAGCGTCACCGGCGAGAAGTCGCGCACGGGATCGTATGGCAGCTTGCTGTAGAGGCTCGGCGCAACCGCATGCGTGCTGCTCGTGCCGAGGAGCATGGTGTAACCATCGGGCGGCGACTTCGCGGCCACGTCGGACCCGATCGTGCCTCCGGCACCGCCGCGGTTGTCTACGATCACCTGCTGGCCCCAGCCTTCCGCCAGCTTCTGCGCGATGAGTCTGCCGACGATGTCGGTTGCTCCCCCCGCCGGGAACGGGACGATCATTCTGACGGGCTTGGTCGGATAAGCCTGTGCCATCGCACCGCTCACCGCGAACATCAGCATCAGCGCTGTGACAGTTCGGCGTGCGATGAACGCGCACGTACGCATGACGCGCCGGAGCCTCATGCCGCGGACAGCCCGCGCAGCGCGGAGCGGTCGAGGCGGAACAAGTCGATTCCGAGCGACGCGGCGCCATCGAGGGCGAGCTCCGCGAGGATTTCGCCTACGACACTGCAGAACTTGAAACCGTGGCCGGAGAAGCCCGCGGCGATCGCAACATGCTTCGCCGCCGGCAGCCGATCGATGATGAAGTGTTCGTCGGGTGAATTGGTGAACAGGCACGTCTTCATTGCAAGCGTGGGACCATCGGCTTCCGGGAAATAGCGACTGATGCCTTCGCGCAGGACCGTCTCGTCTTCCGCACGGCATTCACGATCCATCGAATCCGGATCCGCGACTTCCTCGCGGCGGTGATTGTACTTGCCGATCTTGAACCCGCCACTGGCGTCAACCGGGAAGCCGTAGAAGCGGCCTTCCCGCGCCTCCATGTTGAAGACAGGAAAACGATCGACTGCAAAGAGCTGCCGCGAAAGCGGCTGGGTCCAGAGCATCACCTGGCGCTCCGGTATGGCCAGTCGCTCGAGCATCGGAACGAGCTGGCGCGACCACGGACCCGCCGTTATGACCAGCCTGCGTGCGCGATGACGGGCACGATCCGTGATTACGAGGACCTCGTCGTCCTCGACGTGCCAGCTCATGACCTTCTCGTGCGTGCGGACGTCCGCGTCGCGCGCGCATGCAGCGGCAACATACGCGGCGACACAGGCTTCCGGCAGCAGGAAACCGGCGTCACACTGATACACCCCCATCATGTCGGACGGCAGCCGGTAGCCAGGAAAGCGCTGGTTGAGCGTGTACGCATCGAGCAGCTCGTACGGAATGTCGTGAATCGCACAGGACGCGAGCGAGCCTTCGACGATGGCACTGTCGGCAGCGCCTGCGTCGATGCCGCCAGTGACCACCAGAAGCTTTTCGTGCGCCAGCGCTTCCAGCGCACGCCACAGCTCGTACGCGCGGCGCAGCAGTGGCACGTAGTCGGGATGTTCGGCGTACGCAAGCCGGATGATCCGGCTTTGTCCATGCGACGAACCGCGATCGTGCGCGATGTCGAACTGTTCGAGACCGAGCACACGTGCGCCGCGGCGCGCGAGGTGGAACAGCGCAGCGCTGCCCATACCGCCGAGCCCGATGACGATGGCGTCGTAGATCATGCAATCCGGTGTTCGTTGCTTCGAGACACTGCGTTCCTCAGCACGAACGCTCTCTGTTTTTGTCGTTCGTCCTGAGGAGGCACGCCAAGGCGTCGTCTCGAAGGACGAGGAACGCCGTTACTCACCGACGCTCAAAAGAATCTTCCCGATGTGCACGCTCGACTCCATCCGCGCATGCGCTCCCGCGGCCTGATCGAGCGGCATGACCGAGTCGATGATCGGCGTGACCTTCGTGCCGAGATGCGCCCACACGCGTTCCTTCACCTGCCGCACGATCTCGGCCTTGACCGAAAGCTCCGATGCCCGCAGCCCCGAGCCGGTGACCCGTGCGCGTTTCGCCATGATGGACGACAGTGGCACGTTGAAGTCGCCGCCGCGCGTTCCCGCGAGATGCACGAGGCGTCCGTCCATCGCGAGCGCGTCGAGATTGCGCTGCGCGTACTCTCCGCCGACCATGTCGAGAATGACGTCGGCGCCATGACCCTGCGTCAGCGCCTTCACGCGCTCGACGAAATCCTGCTCTCGATAGTTGATCGCGCTGGCGCCGAGCCGCGTGCACACGTCGGCCTTGGCAGCGTTCCCCACCGTCGCGATCACGTTCGCGCCTTCGAGACGACCGAGTTGAATCGCGATCGTGCCGACGCCGCTCGATCCGCCATGCACGAGCAACCACTCGCCGCGTTTCAGGCCGCCGATCATGAACACGTTGAGCCATGCGGTGAAAAGTGTTTCCGGCAGGCCCGCCGCGAGCTTCATGTCCAGCTTCTCCGGAATGGCCATCGTCACCGCCTCGTTCGCGATGCAGTACTCGGCATAACCGCCGCCATTCACGAGCGCACACACGCGCTCCCCGGATTTCCACCGCGAGACGCCCGGACCCACGGCGGCGATTTCGCCCGACACTTCGAGGCCCGGGATATCCGTGGCGTCTTTGGGCCCGTGGCCGCGAGCACGTTGGCCGCAGTCGTGCCTGTTGATACCCGCGTACGCGACTTTGATCAGCACCTGGGCGGCTTGCGGCCGAGGAACCGGGCGTTGCGTGGGCGCGAGCACTTCCGGCCCGCCGGCGCGTGTGATTTCGATCGCTTTCATCGTCTGCGGCACAGTCATATTCGGCATCCTGAGAGAGGGAGGAGGATGCCGCATTATCGAGCGAAGGTCGGGGCACGCGCTATCATTCCGCTTCGATCCAGCGAGCACGTGTTCGAAGTCATGCGTCAGGAGCGACATCCAGGCTCTCCGGCCGAGAGCGGCATCGCACGGGGCGGCAAGGCGCTCTACGGCGCGCCGCTCGGCATCCTCATGCTGGAAGCGCGCTTTCCGCGGATCCCGGGCGACATGGGCAACGCCACGACTTGGCCGTTCCCGGTGCTCTATCGTGTCGTTCGGGGTGCGACTCCGGAGCGAGTGGTCACGCAGGGCGCTCGCGGGCTCCTGCCCGATTTCGTCGCGGCCGCCAGAGAGCTCGTCCGGGACGGCGCCGAAGCGATCACGACGAACTGCGGATTTCTGTCGATCTTCCAGAAAGAGCTTGCAGCAGAAGCGGGCGTGCCCGTCGCCACATCGGCGCTGATGCAGGTCGCCTGGTTGCAACCGCTGCTCCCGCCGCGGAAGCGCGTCGGAATCGTGACGGTGAGCGGCTCCACACTGACGTCGGCCCACCTGGAAGGCGCGGGCGTGCCGCTCGACACGCCGTTCGTCGGCACCGAGAACGGACGCGAGTTCTTTCGGGTGCTGATCAAGGCCGAGAAAGACGACATGAACGTGCGCCTCGCCGAGCGTGACATCCTCGATGCCGGCGAGCGCCTCGTGGCGCAGCACCCTGACGTCGGTGCGATCGTTCTCGAGTGCACCAACATGCCGCCATACGCGGCGGCACTCGAAGCCGCGGTGAATCGTCCCGTGTACGACATCTACTCCATGATCTCCTGGTTCTACGCCGGACTGCGGCCGCGTGTATTCGACACGCGCTTCACGCGGTGAATGCAATCACCCGCGTGGTTGCGGCTGCGGTGTGCGCGATCGCGTTCGATGCGGATGGGGCGGACATCTACCCCGCCCGTCCGATACGCATCATTGCGCCCTTCCCCCCCGGCGCCGGGATCGACCTCGTTGCGCGCATGATCGGCAGCCCGCTGTCGCAGGCATTGCGTCAGCCCGTCGTCGTCGACAATCGACCTGGCGCGAATGGCACGATCGCATGCGATCTCACCGCGAACGCGGCGCCGGACGGCTATACGCTGCTGCTCGGGAACGCGAGCACGCTCGCGATGGCGCCGGGTCTGTACCGCAAGCTGCCTTACGATCCGGTGAAAAGCTTCGCCCCGATCACGCTTGTTTCAGCGAGCGCGAACGTTCTGGTCGTGCATCCTTCCGTGAAAGCCACCACCACCGCTGCGTTCATCGCGCTTGCGAAAGCAAGACCCGGACAGCTCAACTACGGTTCCGCCGGCACCGGAAACTCGACCCACCTTGCGGCAGAGCTCTTCAGAATGATGACCGGCATCGACATCGTGCACGTGGCATACAAGGGTACGCCCGCCATCTTCGCCGACCTGCTGCCCGGGCAGATTCAACTCAGCTTCGCGAGCCTCATTTCGACGCTTCCGCACGTGAAGCAATCGAGGCTGCGTGCACTCGGCGTGACGAGCTTGAAGCGCGCGCCATCCCTGCCCGATGTGCCCAGCATCGACGAGTCGGGCGTGAAGGGATACGAAGTAAACGTCTGGCAGGGTTTCGTCGCGCCCGCGAGAACACCGAATTCCATCATCTCACGTCTCAATGCGGAGATACGGTCGATCGTGCTGTCCAGCGACAACCGCGAGCGTTTCGCCGCGCAGGGCCTCGATCCGGTTGTCGATGAACCCGAACACTTTCGTGCGTACATCGCGGCGGATGTCGCGAAATGGGTAGATGTAATCCGGCACGCAGGCATCCAGCCGGAGTAGCGCGCTACGTGCGCTCATGACGTTAGTGCAGTGATCGCGACCAGCATCACCTGTCTCCCCAGCGCCAGCGGCGGCGGCTCATCGTCGTGGGCGTGCGCCGATACGCAAGAGTGCTGCAAAGGCAACGGCAGCGGGAGTCACTTGAGTGGCAGATACACGTCCGTGATGGCGTCGTGCTCTTTGACGTCGGTGCCCACGTTGACATAGTGGAAGATCAAGGGGAAATCCGCCATCAGTTCGCCGCTCGCCGGGAGCCACTCTTCGTAGAGAAAGCGCGCTGCCCGGTTATCCGACCGCGATCCCACGTCTCTCGCCCGCGCGCACCGCAAGCTCGGAATCGTTTTCTCATAAATGCCGTAGTCGTTGCAACCGACTTCGAAGTCGACGGACAGGCAGAACTCGACTCGATGTTCGTTCGGGCTCACCTTACGTGGATCCGTGTAGTGCAAACCGTAACTGCGGTACCTGCTTTGATCGAGGAGTCGCCTCTCGAGCTTCCAGGCGATCAGTTTTCGTACCGTGTCGTGTTCCCGAGACGCAGGACCGACATGGGTGACGGCCGCTACCTTCGTCTCCGGGAACGTTACGATCCTCACGTCCATGTCTATTGGAGCGTTAGCATGATTCTTCGTTCGGGCGGCACTCTCATGTGACAACGCCTCACTCCAACGCCTGCGAGACCAGCGCGTGCATGACTTGCCGGTGGTAGTAACGGAGCGCGCCCGGCGCATGCGCCATGAACACGACAGCGAGCTCTTCGACAGGATCGCACCAGAAATACGTTCCGGTAGAGCCGGCCCAGTGGAATTCGCCGGGCGAGCTGTTGACACCCGAGATACCGGCGCCGCGCCGCACTGCCACGCCCAGCCCGAAACCGTAGCCGTTGATGTTCGGGTAAGCGCGCAGGCGCGTCGCATCGATCTCGGGGCCCATGTGATCGGCGGTCATGTACTCGACCGTCTTGCGCCCGAGAATGCGCACGCCGTCGAGCTCGCCGCGGTTGAGCAGCATCTGCGCGAAGCGCAGGTAATCGGTTGCTGTCGAAACGGCACACCCGCCGCCGCAATCGAATTTGTACAGCCGCGTTCCATCGCGCAGCGTCTGCGGCTCGCCCGTGAGCGGATCGTTGGGCAGCGCTCGCGCATAGCGCCGCACCTCGGCCGAGGGCACGACAAAACCGGTATCGCGCATCCCGAGCGGCGAGAACAGCCGCTCGGAAAGGTATTCGCGCAACGGCTTGCCGACGACCGCCTCAATTGCGAGTCCGAGCACGTCGAGGCCGAGGCTGTACTCCCAGGCCGACCCCGGTTGGAAATGGAGCGGCAGGACAGCAATGTTGTCGATGAACTCACCGCCGGTCCACTTGGACGCCGCTATCGCGGATCCGGCCGGCCAGATCGCGTGGAGCGCTGTACTTCCGCGGCCATAACTCACGCCGGCCGTGTGGCGCATGAGATCCTGTATCGTCATGTCGCGCGAGACATCGATCGTCTGATCCGGGCTTCCGTCGCAGCCCGGAATGCCGACGCGCATGCGCGCGAGCTTCGGCAGGTACTTGCCGACCGGCTCGTTCACCATGAGCCGCCCTTCCTCATAGAGCATGAGCGCGCCGACCGTGACGATCGGCTTCGTCATCGACGCAATGCTGAAGATCGCGTCCTTCGGCATGGGAACGCGCGCGCCCACGTCGAGGAAGCCGAATGCTTCATGGAAGGCAAGCTCACCGCGACGGGCTATCGCCACGACACATCCCGGCAGCGTACCGTTGGCAATCTCCCTCTCGAGCGCCGTCCCAATGCGTTGCAGTCGGTCCGACGCAAAGCCGATCGTCCGACGCGATGCCCTGTCTGATCTCATTTGTCACCACCCTTGATGTGCTGCGTCACGGTACCGTCCTGACCGAGCCGCGGCGCCGCGCGTTCGTATTCCGGCCGCACGCCGTCGAAGCGAAGTGGCAGGCCGACCGTCGGCAGCGCCCCTTCCGGCCCGGATTGGATGATGCCGAGCGCCTTCGCATGCTCGTCGTGGATCACCTGGTCGATACGCTGTACCGGCGCGTTCGGAACGCCGGCAGCGTCGAGAAGCGCGCGTAACTCGCCTACCGTGCGCTTACCGATTTCCGTCTGCAGCAGCGCGATCAGCTCGTCACGATTTTCGACGCGGCTCGCATTGGTCGCGAAGCGCGCGTCCGCAGCGAGCTGCGGTTGCCCCAACGCTTCAGCCATTTTCGAGAACAGACCGTCGTTGCCGCCGCCGATCACGATCCAGCCGTCGTTCGCATGGAACGCCTGGTAAGGGACGATGCCGGGCACGCCGGAACCCTGAGGCTTCATCGGCTTCGGTTCGATCGTGACGCTCGCGATCTGGCACGAGGTGTACGCGAGCGCCGTTTCGAGCAGCGACGTTTCGACGAGTCCGCCGCGACCTGTTTTTTCGCGCTCGAGCAGACTCGAGAGGATTCCGATCGCGGCCCACAGCCCCGAGCCCATGTCGATCATCGCAACGGGAACGCGAATCGGCGGACGCGTCTCGTCTTCGCCGGTGATGCTCATGAGTCCGCCATACGCCTGCATCAGCGGATCGTAGCCGGCCTTGTGGGACAGCGGTCCGCCGCGTCCGAACGCGCCGATGTCGCAGTAGATAAGCGACGGCTTGCGGCCGAGCAACGACTCTGCGCCGAGACCGCGCTCCGCTGCCATCCCGGGCCGAACGTTGAAGATGACGGCATCGGCCTCGCGCAGGATGAGCGTGATCAGTGCTTCGCGTTCGACCGCGCTGCTCAGATCCGCCGTGATCGCACGCTTGTTGCGATTGAGCGCAACGAAGTACGGCGCAGCGCCATCCCAGAAGGGCGGCCCCCAGCTGCGTGCGAAGTCGCCGCCTTCCGGCGCCTCGACCTTGATCACGTCCGCACCGAGCTCGGCCAGGATCAGACCGGCATAGGGGCCGGCGACGCTGTTGCCGACTTCGACCACGCAGTACCCTTTGAGCGGTTTGCTGGATGGCATCAGAACGCTCTCGCCGGCCGCTGCCTCGACTTCCCGTCACTCGTCACGTTCGTCACTCGTCACTTTCCGTCACTCGTCACTTTCCGTCACTCGTCACCTTTCCGTCACTCATCATCTTTCCGTCACTCATCACTTCGGTTACTCATCACGTTCGTCACCCGTCACTGGTCGATGCTTCGCGATGTTAGCCGAAGCAGTGATAATCGGGCTCACTTGGAATGAATCCGGAGCCTCATGAAATCGCTGCATCTTCTGAACACGTTGTGTGCTGTCGCATTGGTGACGAGCGCAATGTCGACGCTGTCTGCCGGCGCGCAGCCGTATCCCGATCGACCGCTGCGCATCGTCGTGCCGTTTGCGCCCGGTGGCGGTGCCGATCTGCTCGCCCGCCTCACGGGAGCGAAAGCAGGCGAGACGCTCGGCCAGCAGATTGTCATCGACAATCGCGCCGGCGCCGGCGGCAACATCGCGGCCGAGGTGGCCTCGAAGGCGGCGCCCGATGGCTATACGCTGCTGCAGGCGAACGTCGCGCACGCGATCAGCACGACTCTCTACCGCCGACTGAACTACGATCTGCTGAAGGACTTCACCGCGGTCACACAGCTCGCCGCGACGCCGTTCATTCTCGCGGTGAATACGAGTCTGCCGGCATATTCGGTGAAGGAGCTGATCGCGCTGGCGAAAGCGCAGCCCGGCCAGTTGAGCTATGGGTCGTCCGGCAACGGCGGTCCGAGTCACTTAGGAACGGAGCTCTTCAAGTCGATGGCCGGCATCGACGTAAGGCATATTCCCTACAAAGGCGGCGCCCCGGCGGCGACGGATCTCATTTCGGGGCAGATCCAGATGATGTTCAACACGCCGCCCGTCATCCTGCCTCACGCCCGTGCCGGCCGCATGAGAGCACTCGCGGTGGCGAGTCTGAAGCGCATCCCTGCCGCGCCGGAACTGCCGACGGTCGCGGAAGCCGGTGTGCCGGGCTTCGAGCTCTCGACCTGGTACGGCGTCATGGTGCCCGCCGGAACACCCACGGCGATCATTCAGCAGCTGCATCGGGCGTTCATCGATGCCTTAAAAGCGCCTGACGTGCGCGAACGACTCGCGAACGAAAACCTGGAGATCGTCGGCAGCACACCCGCGGAATTCGGGGCCTACGTGCGCGCCGAGATTCCGAAATGGGCAAAGGTCGTCAAGGCGTCCGGTGCCCGGGTCGACTGAACCCCGCTCGTGCTTCGAGACGGCGCTTGTTCGCCTCCTCAGCACGGACGGTGCTGTCCGCTCGCCCTGAGGAAGCCGGCAAAGGCTGTCTCGAAGGGCGGACGGTATCGCTTATTCATCCGTCGGGATCAGTGCACGCCGAGATGGCGCTCGAGCAGCGCATCGTTGCCTCGCAATTCATCCACACCGCCTGAGAACGCGACGCGGCCGGTATTGAGGATGACGACCTCGTCAGCGACGTCGAGCGCGAGCTTCACGTTCTGCTCGACCAGCAGTATCGACTGCCCCTCGCTCTTGAGCTGCGCGATCGTGCGCTTCACTTCGGCGACGATGAGCGGCGCGAGCCCCTCCGACGGCTCGTCCATCAGCAGCACCCGGGGATTGCCCATCAGCGTCCGGCCGATCGCGAGCATCTGCTGCTCCCCACCCGACAGCGAACCCGCGAGTTGATTCGCGCGTTCTTCGAGGCGCGGGAACAGTCGCATGACGCGCTCCAGCGTCCAGTGAAGCGAGTCGCCGCGCTGCTTCTGCTGCGCGACGAGGAGGTTTTCCCGCACCGTGAGCGAGGCGAAGACATGTCGGCCCTGCGGCACCAGCCCAACGCCTTTGCGGGCAATCCATTCGGGTGCGAGCCCGCCGATGCGCTCACCGTAGAACGTCACGTCGCCGCGCCGCGGTGGCAGAAATCCGATGATCGTGTTCATGCACGTGGTCTTACCGGCGCCATTTCGCCCGAGCAGCGCCAGAACCCGTGCTGCGTGCATCGTGAAAGAAACGTCGTGCAGGACATGACTGTCGCCGTAGAGCGCATCGACGTGCGAGAGCGCGAGGGCCTCAGTCTCCAAGATAGACCTCTCGCGTGCGCGGATCGGATACGACATCGGCACGGGAGCCCTCCACGATGACGCGGCCGTAATGGAGCACCGTGATCGTTTCGGCGAGATCGAGCGCCGTATCCATGTCGTGCTCGATCATGACGAGCGTCACTTCACGCGGAATCGCGAGTGATGAGCGTCCGCAGCGCCGCACGCTCCTCGCGCGACAGGCCGGCAAGCGGTTCGTCGAGCAGGAGCACGCGCGGGCGTTGCGCCAGCGCCATGGCGATCTCGGCGCGGCGCCGCTCGCCATAGGAGAGCGCGCTCAAACGTCGCTGCGCAAGGTTTTCCAGTCCGACCTGCCGCAGGAACTCGCTGGCGCTTTCGCGGAGATTCGAGTACCTGGCAAGCGGACGGAAAGCATTCCATCGTGCAGGCGCGCGGCCGAGCAGCGAGAGGACCAGGTTGTGCTCCAGCGTGTCGTGCTGAAAGAGCGTGATGATCTGGTACGTGCGCGCGAGCCCGCACTGCGCGCGTTCATGGGTCTTCATGCGGCCGACTTCCCGGCCGAAGAGGCGGATCGAGCCCGCGTCGCGTCGCAGGTCGCCGGTAATCAGGTTGAAGAGTGTCGTCTTCCCCGCCCCATTCGGGCCGATGATGAGGCGCCGCTCACCGGATGCGACGCTCAGTGAGACGTCCTTCGTCGCGGGCAGGCCGCCGAACGATTTGCTGACGTGACTGAGCTCGAGCGCAGGCGTCATTGCAAAGGTCGTTCATGCTTCGAGACGCTTTGCTCCTCAGCACGAACGGGCTTGTTGCCAATGCCTTTCCACCGCGCCCACAGCCGGGCGACGCCTGGAACCACGCCTTCCGGCATGAAGATGACGATCACCAGGAATACGAACCCGAGCAGCATGTTCCAGCGCTCGATGTACGCCGAGACGTAATTCTTGAGAAAGAGCACGATCGCCGCGCCCACGAGCGGTCCGCTCAGTGTGGCCGATCCGCCCGCGATCACGGCGAGAAGGCCTTCGGCGGAAGCCTGGATCGAAAGAGAAGCGGGATGGATGTACTTGTTGTAATAGACGAACAGAAGCCCCGACACTGCGCCCCAGAACGCAGAATAGACGAAGGTCAGCCAGCGGATACAGCCACACGTCATGCCCGAGCGCGCTCATGCGACGGGGCTGATCGCGCGTTCCCCTCAGGCTCGCCCCGAAAGGCGAAGCGACGAAGATCGCCATCAGCGCGAACGCGATCACGGTGACGAGCAGCGTGAAGTAGTAAAAGGACGCGGCGCCCTCCAGATCGATACCGAACGGTGCGGGCCGCACGAGCCCGCGCAGACCGTTGTCGCCGTCGGTGACCGATACCCACCGATACGCCGTGCCCCAGAGCACCTGTGACAACGCCAGCGTGAGCATGAGAAAACCGAGCCCGCTCGCGCGGAGCGAGATCCATCCGAACGCACATGCAACCGCCATCGTGCCGGTGATCGCGATCGCTGCTGCCGCCCAGACGGAAGTCCCGGCGCGCAGTGTCATCCAGGCGCAGACGTAAGCGGAGAGCCCGAGCCACGCGGCGTGTCCGAGCGAGGGCAGCCCCCCGTAGCCGACGAGAAGGTTCAGGCTTGCCGCGAAAATGGCGGCGATCAGCATCTGGCTCGCGAGGTTCACGTAATACTCGCCGAACGAGAACGGCACTGCAGCAGCCGCAACCAGCACGAGCGCGATGACGATCGGACGCGTCACGCCGCTTGCCTGCCGAACAGCCCCGTCGGCCGGAATGCGATCACGAAAATCATCGGCAGGAACAGGATCATGTACGCGAGGTCCGGCAGGAGCGCCGTTCCGAACGTATAGATGGCGCCGGTGATAAAGCTTCCGATGAACGCGCCGAGCAGGCTCCCGACACCGCCGAGCATGACGATGATGAGCGCCAGCGGCAGCATGTCGGCGTCGAGTCCCGGGTAAGCCGACATGATCGGGCCTCCCAGCACGCCACCGGCGCCGGCGAGCGCAGCGCCCAGTGCGAACACCATCGTGAACAGACGCGACACGGGAATGCCCACGGCGCGTGCCATCTGCATGTCATCGACGCCGGCGCGGATCATCGCACCGAGCCGCGTGCGGTCCATGAGCACGTAGAGCCCGATCGCAACGACAACCGCGATCCCGACGACCGCGAGCCGGTAGCTCGGAAAGGGTATGCCGCCGAGCACGAGCGGCTTCTGGAGAAACGCGGGCGTTGCGATCGGGATCGGATCACCGCCCCAGATCATGAGGCACGCGTCCGCCACGATGAAAGAAATCCCGAGCGTCACGAGTACCTGCCCGAGCGCGTTTCCGGCGAGCGCACGCAGGACGAGTCGCTCGATGAGCGCGCCGAAGATCGCCATTGCGAGGGCCGCGACGAATGCCGCCAGCCAGAGATTCGGCACGTATCTGAGCACCGATACGCCCACGTACGCGCCCAGCATGTACAGCGATCCGTGCGTGAGATTGGCGATTCGCATGAGGCCGAAGATGAGCGAAAAGCCCGCTGCAAGCAGAAACAGCAGCCCGCCGAGCGCGAGGCTGTTCAGGGCCTGGATGATCCAGTACTGCATCCGGATTCAGCGTGCGCTACCGCATGCTGCGGCGCCGCGCGCGCGTCACGATTCCAGATTCTTCGCCGGCGGGAAGTCGCGCGAATACACAGGGTTCTTGAGGAAGTCCTCTGGTTTATAGGTCCAGAACTGGCTCACGTTCGGATAGGTCTGGATCACCGAGTTGACGAGCCGGCCCTCCTTGCGCACGACACGCCGGATATAGACGTTCCCGATCACATTGCCGTAGGCATCGAAGGAGACGGGTCCGCGCACCGTGTCCACGCGCAGGCTGCGCACGGCTTTCATGAATGCGTCCTTGTCCTCGACATTGCCCTTGATTGCCTGCAGCGTCGCCTCCAGCACCGCGCCTTCGACATACGTCGCAGCAGCGTAGAAGCCCGGATCGTACTTGTTCTCGGCGCGGAAAGTCGCGGCGAATTTCTGGTTGATCGGGTTGTCGAGCTCCGCGGAATACCAGCATGCCGTGATCGTGCCGAGCGCTTCGTCCCCCATGTTCCGCAGCACGGCTTCGTCGAGCGCCGTCATGCCGCCGATCGGGTTCAACTTGCCCTTCAGTCCGTACTCGTTGAACTGCCGCAGATAACGGAACCCGTTCGAGCCGGCGAACCCGAGGAAAATCGCGTCGACATTGGTCTTGAGCTGCGCGAGATAGGTGCCGTAGTCCGGCACCGTGAGCGGCGGAAACATCTTCTGCACGATCTTGCCGCCGAGCTCCTCGAATACGCGCTGGAAGCCGGCGCACATCTCGTGGCCGTAGGCGATGTCGTCCGCGATCGTCACCATGCGGCGATAACCGAGCGTCTTGTAGGCGTAGTCCGCAAGCGGATGTGCACAATGAGACGAGGTCGAGGTGCCGCGCGTGAACCACGGGTTCGGCTTGCGCTGCGTCATGTCTTCCGCTGCGGCGACGGACAGTGTAAGCAGGCGCTGCTGGCGGATGTAATCGTCGGCTGCCAAAGCGGAAGCCGCATCGAGCGGACCGATCATGACATGAATGCGGTCGCGCTCGACGAGCTCCTGGATCTTGGTGCGCGCCTGTGCCGGAACGCCGCCGCTGTCCGCGACCAGAAGCTCGATCTTGCGGCCGGCGAGCGCGAAGTTTCGCTCACGCAGGAACTGCTGCAGGCCCCGCTCCATGTCGATGCCGCCGGATGCGAGCGGTCCCGTCTTCACCGTCACGAGCCCGACCTTAACCGGTCCCGTTTGCGCCAGAGCGCGGGCCGGCAGGCCCAGCGCAGACGCGCCAGCGACGGCGCCAGCCGCCTGCACGAACTGCCTGCGTGAGTAACGCATCAGACCTCCATGGGTGGTGCGCCGCCCGGCCGGCGCTGATAGTTATGCGGGTGCGGTCATGCCGCGATCAGATTCTTGAGAGGACGAAGACGGAAGTCAACGTCTGCCTGCTGCGGCAAGGGTGCAAGCGGGGGTCACGTCAATGCAACGTAATCCGGATCGCCCTGCTGCTCGCGTTCGAACGTGAGGAAGTCGTAGTAGCCGCAGCGCGGCGCATCCGGATACTTGCGGCAGACGCCAGGACGCGCTTCGTACACGGTGCAACGACGCTTGTCCTGGTCGAACAGCAGGCACGTCGAGTAGAAGATGTGATCTTTTTTGTGGCGCAACATGCGAATGGATTTGCTCGCATCCGTCTTGGTGAAGCGCTCTTCCGCCTCTTGAAAGCTGATCCCGAAGTGCCGTGCGAGGCGCTCGATGTCGCGTCGCGTGATCTCGATCTCGCCGTAGCTGCAGCAATAGCCGGGGCATTTCAGACACGAATACGTCGTGCGCGAGCGAACGGGTATCGGGAATGGCTTTCGTGACTTCATGGCTGGCGCGGTAAAGAGCGAATTGTACACATTCCCTCGAGGGTGGAGCACTGTGCCCGGACATAGGGGTTGCACGAACACACGTGGCTCACATTTGTTGGACGACGTACATGCACGCCCGGTCCGGGGAAAACATCTCGGCATGGCTTGCCACGGCAGACTGGCTCGACCCTGAACCGCTGCTCGAGCAGGACGACGCCGACATCTGCGTGATCGGAGCGGGTATCGCGGGTATGACGACCGCGTACATGCTCGCGCTCGAGGGCAGATCGGTGATGGTCCTACTTGCGCGCGAACAGGATCGCAACCGGCGATTCGGGCCATGGGATGCCGCACGGGACCATCGCCGGCATCCTCATCACGGATCTCATCAACGGACTCTCTCCGCTCGATCCAAGGAAGCGCTGAAGTAGCTCCAGCCGGTCAGGGGCTCCTCCATACAGAACTGAAACAAAAAGTTTCGGTCGAGACATCTTGGGACATGCCCGCATGATCTAGACTCCGGCCCACCCTAAGTGTGGAAAGGACCGGAGAAGATGAACAGGAAATTCATGGCGACGGTGGTGATCGCGAGCTTCGCGCTTCCCTTCACGAGCACGGTCGTCGCGGAGACGACGAACGCGAAAGGCGCGTTCCAGGCGCCTCCTGCCTCGATCGAGCGTGGCAAGTACCTCGTCAAAGTAGCCGGCTGCAACGACTGCCACACACCGGGATATGCGCTGAGCGGCGGCAAGGTGCCCGAAGCCCAGTGGCTGATCGGAGACAAGCTCGGGTGGCGCGGGCCGTGGGGCACGACGTACGCGGTCAACCTGCGCCTCTACATGCGCGACATGCCCGAAGAGAAGTGGCTGAAGACGGCGCGCACGCTTCAGACGCGCCCGCCGATGCCGTGGTTCGCGCTCAACGAGATGACGGACCAGGACCTGAAAGCGATTTACCATTTCGTCAGGACGCTGCCGGCGACGGGTGAAATGGCGCCGACTTTCGTGCCGCCAGGCAAGGAGCCGCAGGGGCCGGTGGTGCAGTTTCCCGCGCCGCCGAAGTGAGTCGTCGACGCAGTCAGCAGCGTGCGCGGCGCCGTCCTACCTGCGACGGTCGCTCGAGAGCACCGCGTGGAGCGTTTCTAGATCGACCGGCTTGGTGAGGTGCTTGTCGAATCCGGCCGCGAGTGATTGCCGGATATCCCTCTGCTGCGCGTGCCCGCTGACCGCGATCATGTAGGCACTGCTGCCGTTGCGCGTGGCGCGCAAGCGTTTCACGAGCTCGTGCCCATGAACATCCGGCAAACCGACGTCGATCAGACATACGTCGGGGTGCCAGCGGTCGATGAGCGACAGGGCGGCTTTCGCGTCGGCCGCAAGCGAAACCTCGTGGCCCTGCTCACGCAGTACCAGCGCCATCGTATCGGCGACGTCGCTGTCGTCTTCCACGAGGAGAATGCGCGACGTTGCGCCGCGCAGGGCTTGTCGGCCGGTCGCCGGCTGCACACGACGATCCATGCACGGGAGCACCACCTTGAAGGTGCTGCCCAGCCCCGGCTCACTGCGCACCTGAATGCGGCCGCCATGCAACTCGACCAGTCGCCGCGTGATCGCGAGCCCGATGCCGAGCCCGCCGGCCGTCCCGCCTGACTGCGCGCCCTGCTCGAACAGGTTGAAGATGTGGGGCAGCTCGTCTTGCGGGATGCCGACCCCGGTGTCCGTCACGGCGATCGTCACTTCCTGCGCATCGGCCGTCGCCTGAACGTCCACCTGCCCGCCGACAGGCGTGTACTCGATGGCGTTGGTGAGCAGGTTGACGAATATCTGCACCAGGCGCAGCTTGTCTCCATGAACCGCGACCGGCTGCGCCGGCAACGACAATGAAAGATGATGGCGGCGCTCGACCAGTTGATGGTGAACGGTTTCTAACGCCTCGTTGATGACATTCGCCAGCCCGATGTAGGTCCTGTCGAGCGTGATCTTGCCGGCCGTGATGCGCGCGCTGTCGAGAAGGTCGTCGACGAGATGCTCGAGATTGCGCGACTGGCGATCGATGATGTCACGCACGCGCTCGAACATGGCATCGCGATAGCCGACGCCTTTCAGGAGCTGCGCACTGTTGCGGATGGCGGCGAGCGGGTTGCGCAGCTCGTGAGCGAGCGTCGCCAGGAAATGATTCTTGCGCCGCTCGGCCGCTTCCAGCGCCGCGATCGCCGTTTTCCGCTGCGTGATGTCTTCGGTGATGCCGAAGGAGTAACGGCCGCCGCCGAGTTGCACGATAGTCGTCGTTATGTGCACCCAGATCGTGGCTCCGTTGCTGCGGATGTAGCGCTTCTCGATCACGCGCTGGTCGACTTCGCCGTGTATGAAGCGCTCGAACGTTTCGCGGTCCGCCGCCCGGTCATCGGGATGCGTCAGCGCAGCCGCAGTCATGTTGAGCAGGTCGTGCTCGGCATAACCGGTCATTTCGCAGAGCTTGGCATTCACTCGCAGAAAGCGGCGTGTCTTCACGTCGGCCAGCGCCATGCCGATATCGGCTCGGTCGAACATCTCGCCGAGAATCGTCCTCGCCGAAACGTGCTCGAATACCGGCGCGTTCACGGGCAGCTTGCGAATGTCTCCTGACATGTCGTCCTCACGCCAACTCAGGTTCGCTGTCGCCGTCTTACGACAAACATTGGACTCCAGATGGGTCGGGTCGTCCAGAATGGTTCTTTTCATCACGAGCCCGGACTGAAACGCCGCGCCGCGGTGGGCCAAGCTTACGGAGTCGGTCCTCGCGTTCATTATGCAATCCGTCACGCTGGTCGATAATCGCCGTGCCGATGGAAATCACATACATCCTCGTAGCAGCCGGGCTCGTGTGGCTTTGGCTCGACAGTCTCCGCGCACGTGACGCCGCGAGAGCAGCGGCGCGCTCCGCGTGCGAGTCCGAAGGACTGCTGCTGCTCGATGACACGGTGGCCATCATGTCGTTGAAACCGGCGCGTAAGGAAAACGGCCATGTCACGCTCCAGCGCGCCTACGAGTTCGAGTACAGCGATACCGGAGACAACCGGCGCAAGGGCAGTCTGATTCTGGTCGGGGACCGGGTGGTCCTGATCAACCTCGGGGTGCGAGAAGCGTCGAATATCGTCCCGCTGCGGCGCGACCTATAATCGGCGTTCCCACCCGAACGCCAAAGGAAGAGAACCGTGGATTTCTGGACTCCGGAGCAGTTGCGCTCGATCGACAAAATGCTCAACCCGCGCTCGGTCGCGGTGATCGGCGCAACGCCGAAGGGTGGCTACGGCGGGCGCCTGCTGAACGCGCTGATGCGCTCGAAGGATCATGTCAACATCTATCCGGTAAACCCCAATTACGAAGAGATCAACGGCGCCCGCGCCTACCGCAGCATCGCGGATGTACCGGAAGCGCCGGACCTCGTCGGCGTGGTCGTGCCGGTCGGCCGCGTGTTCGGCGTGCTGCAGGAATGCCACGAAAAGAAAGCCGCGTCGGCGGTCGTGATCTCGGCCGGCTTTGCCGAGCGCGGCACCGATGCGGGCGCAGACCTTCAGAAGCAGGTTGGCGCCTTCGCGCGCAACACCGGTCTTCGCATCGCCGGCCCGAATTGCCTCGGCCTCGCGAACGTCCGGGACAACATCTGGGCCACGGCGTCATCGCGGACGCTCGACGGCCTGACCGGCAACGTCGCGCTCGTCTGCCAGAGCGGTGCAACCGCCTTCGGACCGTTCCTGGTCCGCGCTGTGGATTCCGGCATCGGACTGAGCCACATCATTTCGACGGGCAATGAGGCGGATCTCGACTTTACCGACTTCGTGCGCTATCTCGTGGATGACGAACAGGTGCGCGTGATCGCCGGCTTCGTCGAGGGCTTCAAGGACATCGGCAAGGTTGTCGCCGTCGCGAAACTCGCCGCGGAACGCGGCAAGCCGCTGGTGCTCATCAAGATCGGGCGCTCCGCATCGGGCGCGCAGGCGGCCCGTTCGCACACCGCCGCGCTCACCGGAACCGACAGTCTGAATGACGCGTTGTTCAAGCAGTACGGCGTGATCCGCGTGCAGGACTACGACGAGCTGCTCGAAACCGCGCAGCTTCTGTCCAACTCGCGCAAGCCGAAGAAGCGGGGGGTCGCCGTCGTCTCTCATTCGGGCGGCGTGAGCTCACTCACCGCCGACATGCTCGGTCTGGCGGGGCTTCCCCTCCCCGAACTGGGCGAGCAGGCGCGCAGCGGCATCAACGGCATCCTCAAGGACTTCGGCTGGGCCGCGAATCCCGCCGACGTCACCGGCTTTGCGCGGCGCGACGAAGTGGCCGACATCATGAAGTACATGATCGACGAGCCCGAAGTCGGTACGCTCGTGGTCGCCAGCGCCGGCGCCGGCACCCAGGTGAAGCACGTCGTGGATCTGCGCAACAACACGGACAAGAACGTCGCGTTCTTCTTCACCGCGAGCCGCAACGACAAGGCGCTCGAGGGACTGAAGGCGGCGCACATCCCGATTTTCTATTCGCCCGAGAAGCTCGCGCGCGGGTTGAGATCGCTCGCGGACTATCACGCCTGGCGCGACGAACGGTTGAAATCCGGCTTCGCCACCGCGACATCCGTGACGCCGCAACAGCAGAAGGCAATCGCACAGCTCCGGGCTCTGAAGCAGGCGCAGCTCTCGGAGCGCGAGAGCAAGCAGCTCATCGCCGAATGGGGCGTGCCGGTGACGCGTGAGATCGCCGCGACCTCGGCATCAGGCGCGGTGGAAGCCGCGCAGACGCTGGGCTATCCGGTCGTGCTCAAGATCGATTCAGCCGACATCGCGCACAAGACCGAGGCCGGCGTGGTGCGCATCGGACTGCAGAACGACGCCGCGGTGCGCAGCGCGTACGAGGAAGTCACGGCGAACGCCGCGAAGAACGCGCCCGACGCTGCGGTGAAAGGCGTGCTCGTGCAGGAGATGGTCACGGGCGGCGTCGAAATGATCGTCGGCATCAAGTACGACCCGCAACTCGGCCCGATGCTCGTGTTCGGCAGCGGCGGCGTCATGGTCGAGGTCTATAACGACGTCGCCATCCGCCACTGCCCCATCACGCGCGTCGAAGCGCTCGACATGATTTCCGAAGTGAAGGCGGCGAAATTGCTGCGCGGCTTCCGCGGCAAGCCGCCGGCCGACGTGGATGCGCTGGCAGACACGCTCGTGTCGGTCTCGCAGATGGCCGTTCACCTCGAAGGCGTGATCACGGAAGCCGACATCAATCCCCTCATGGTGCTGCCGGCCGGACGGGGCGTGAAAGCCGTGGATGCGCTGATCGTAGTCAAGGCCTGAGGCGAGTGAAGGCCGCACGGCTGGCGCTCGCCGCCATCGTGACCCTGGGAGCCGGCTGCACCGTGACTGATCGCGCCCCGTTTCATCTGCAGGAATCCACCGTTGCCAGCGTGCACGCGGCGCTGGCGCGCGGTGAGATCACGTGCACGAAACTCACACAGCTCTACATCGAGCGCATCGAGGCCTACAACCTGCGCGGCCCGACGTTGCGCGCGATCCTCACCGTCAATCCGAACGCGATGAAAATAGCGGCCGACATGGATCGCCGTTATGGGGACGGCGCTTCAGCGCGCGGTCCGCTGCACTGCATACCGGTCATCCTGAAGGACAACTTCAACACGTTCGACATGCCGACGTCGGCGGGCCACGTCGCGATGAAAGACTCGGTTCCGCCTGCCGATGCATTCAGCGTCGATCGCATGCGCAAAGCGGGCGCGCTGATCCTCGCCAAGGCGAACCTGCAGGAGCTTGCGCGCGGCGGAATGTCGAAGAGCAGTCTCGGCGGGCAGGTCCTGAACCCGTACGATCTCACGCGCACGCCCGGTGGTTCGAGCGGCGGCACGGGTGTGGCCATCGCGTCGAATATGGCCGTACTCGGGTACCGGCAGCGATACCGGGCAGTCGATCCGTTCTCCGGCATCGGCGAACAATCTGGTCGGCATTCGTCCGACGCGCGGACTGGTGAGCCGTGCCGGCGTCGTTCCGAACAGCCTCACACAAGACGAGATCGGCCCGATTACGCGCTCCGTGACGGACGCGGCGCTGCTGCTGAACGTGATGGCCGGCTATGACCCGGCCGATCCGATCACGGCCTTCAGTATCGGCCGCATCCCGCGCAGCTACACGGAGCTGCTCAGTCCCGACGCGCTCAAGGGGGCGCGTATCGGCGTCATGATGAATCTGTTCGGGCGCGAGGCGCGTCACGAGGACGTGAACAGGGTCATGGAGGACGTGATCGCGAAGGTGGCTTCGCTCGGTGCGACGGTCATCCGCTTCGATCTGGCCGAATACGACAAGCTCGCACCGGTCGTGGCGACATCGCAATACGAAGCGCGCACGGTCATGGAGCGCTATTTCGCGGCGCTCGGACCGAACGTGCCGATCCGTTCGTTTGCGGATCTGGTCGCGACGAAGAAGTCGGTGGTCCAGAAGACGCTGGAAAGCGAGCTTGCCGTCGTCGATGGAATGAACAGTCAGACGTACAAGGACCGCACGCTCAACCGCGACAAGCTGCGGCTTGCGCTCGCGACGAAGATGGCGGATCTGGAGCTCGACGCGGTGCTCTACCCGCTGCAGAAGATTCTCGTCGCGCCCGTCACCGCCGAGGATCAGCTCGAGCGCAACGGCACGCTTTCCAACGGCACCGGCTTTCCGGCCGTTACGTTCCCGGGTGGATTCTCGTCACCGACGGCATCCGCGCCCCTTGGCGTCCCCGTCGGCGCGGAGTTCCTCGGCTGGGAGTATTCGGAAGCGAAGCTGCTCGCGTATGCGTACGCGTTCGAGCAGGCGTTCAAGCCGCGGCGCCCGCCCGCCTCCACGCCCGCACTGCCGAGCGAGCCGTGAGACGTCCTATGGACCGTTCGTGGTGAGGAGCGGGCGCGTCTCGAACCACGAACAACAGCGTTCGCATTTCGAGACGGCCGCTGCTGACCCTCCTCAATGCGACCGGGGTACAGAAGCCGTTCGTGGTGAGGAACGCCGTGTCTCGGACCACGAACGACCGCGGCCGCATCACTTCTTGTGCGCGAGACCCATCTCGGTCAGGAAGCGCGTCAACTCCGGCTTGCTGCCCGCGCAGATAGCGCGTAAGGTCCGCCGCATTCATGTAGAGGTCCTCGTACATGTTGCGCGCCATGTAGTCCTTCCATGCGGCGCTGTCGTGCACTTTCGCAAGTGTCGTATCCCAGAGCGCGATCACGTCCTTCGATACGCCGGCCGGCGCGGCGAACGACCGGTATCCACCCGCGTGCACGTCGTACCCCTGCTCTTTCATCGTCGGCACATCCGGCAGTCCGAGCGGACGCTTCATGCCGGGCACACCCAGCAGACGCAGTTTCTTCGCCTCGACCTGTGGCATCACTTCGCCCAGATTCTCGGCCGTGGCGTGTACGTGGCCGCCCATGACCGCGGCGACCGTGTCGGTGCCGCTCTTGAACGACACCGTATTGAACTTCGCGCCGGAGAGCTGTTCGAGCCTATACACGAGCTGGTGGGCCGAACCGCCCGGAAACGTGATCGCGATGTTGATCGTCTTGGGATTGGCGCGTCCGGCAGCCAGCAGGTCCTTGACGGTGCGATAGGGTGAATCCTCGCGCACGGCGAGCGAGTTCAGATCGACGCCGATCATGCCGAGCGGCTGGAATTTGTCGAGTCCGACGTCGAGACCCGTGCGCACCGGTACCGAGATGAGCGTCGTACCCGCCGCGATGATGGTATAGGCGTCACCGCGCCGGGTTGCCGCATACGCCTGGCCGACTGCGCCGCCGCCACCGGGCTTGTTCAGCACGATCACCGGCTGCGGCAGAAGCTTCTCGCGCATGATGATCTCGGCGACCGTTCTCGCAACGAGATCGGAGCCGCCACCGGCGCCCGTCGGTGAAATGAGCTCGATCGGTTTCACCGGATACGACTGTGCGACGGCGTTCGCGCCCGCCGCAATCAGAACGATCGAAACGACACCGGCAGAACACCGCATTCTTCCTCCTCGCATGTGCGGCCGCTCGAAGCCGCTTACCGACCGGTTTTACCACACGACCGGCGCAAGCCCTGCAGCCGCGGGCGAGGACCGCTCCGCAAGGAAAGGAGGTTACGGAGGGAAACCATCGGTTGCCTCTGTTCCGTAGGGTGGCGAAGCCCGAGGCGGAGGCGAGCGCCGCTCCGCAAGGAAAGGAGGTTACGGAGGGAAACCTTGGTTTCCTTCTGTTCCGTAGGGCGGCGAAGCCCGAGCCGAAGGCGAGCGCCGCTCCGCAAGGAAAGGAGGTTACGGAGGGAAACCTTGGTTTCCCTCTGTTCCGTAGGGCGGCGAGGCCCGAGCCGAAGGCGAGCGCCGCCCCCTACCGCGTGCGGTTGGACGTCAGGTGCTTCGTCTGCGCGCCCTCGTCCGGCTCGAAGCGTGAAGCCATGAGCCCGTCGAGTGCGATGGCCGCGACGAGAAGGATCGCGAGAATCACGACGCTCTCTTTGCGATCGACGCGCGTGCGCACGGCCACGATCTCGAGCGCGAGAATCGGGAACGCGACCAGCGTGAGAATGCGCCACGTCACCAGAATGAACAGTATCGAGATGACGAAAAGGTGCCCGCTGTAGAAAAGCTCCCAGTAGCAACAGCAGCGCCGGCAGGATGACCGCGATCGCGCACGAGATCATCCAGCGGCTGAAAAGATCGAGGCGCGCGATGCGGCCGCACACGCGGCAGCGCGCAGTCCCGTCGAGCGGCGCGTACAGAATATCGTGCAGCGAGAACACCGGCCGCTTACATCCCGGGCAGGGTATCTCGGCGTCGTACATGGAACCTACCTGCGTGCTCCGACAACATCAAAAGCCGTAGAGGGCCGCCGGATTATCGACGAGGATGCGATTGCGAATTGTCTCGTCGGGCGCCCACACCGAAAGCAGATCGAACAGCACCGCGTCGTCGGGGAATGCCGTCGGCGACGGATGCGGCCAGTCGCTGCCCCACACCAGTCGTTGCGGTGCTGCCTTCACGAATGCCTGCGCGGCCACGGTCGCATCGGGGTACGCCGGGGGCCCGGTTCGAGTGTTGATGTAGGCTCCCGAAATCTTCACCCACGCACGGCGCGCGTCCAGCAGCTCGCACATCACCGCAAACGCCGGGTGCTCGAGGCCGCTGAGCCCGAGCTTGCCCATGTGATCGAACACGATCTGCGTCGGCAGGCGACGCAGCAGGTCCGCGTTCTTGAAAATCTGATCGGTCTCCATGTTGAGTTGCACGTGCCAGCCGTAGCGAGCGATGCGCTTCGCGAGCGGCTCGATCATATCGATCGACGTGACCGCCGTTTCCGGACTGCCGACGGTGAAACGAATGCCGCGGATACCACCCTCGTGCATGCGTTTGAGCTCTTCTTCCGGCACGTCCGGATGTACGACGCCAACGCCACGCGCGTTCGCGACCCCAAGCTGCTGTATCGCGTCCAGTGTCGCGCTGTTGTCGGTGCGGTAGTTACGCGGCTGCACGATCACCACACGTGAGACGCCGATCCGTTTCTGCAGCAGCCGATAGTCGGCAGCCGTGGCGTTGCTCACGTGCGTGACCGCCGGTTTGAAACGCGGATCGTAGATGTGAATGTGGCAGTCGGCGGCGTTCGCGGGCGCGCGGAGCTTCGGCGCCGCCGTGCCCGCGGAATTCGGAACGTGGTGCTCGACGAAGTCAGCCATTGTCTTCAGTCATTGGTCGGATAACAGTCCGGGCCTCGCCTGTGACGGATCACCCTCGCGCAGGCCACTCGGGCGGGTTGTAGCCCCTCGGCACCGCGGGACGCGACCAGAATGGTTGCGTTTCGGACATCTGCACCACGGGTTTGAGGTGCGTGAGGCGTCCGATCGGCGAATCGTGCTCTGTCATCAGCGTTCCAAGCTCTCCATCCGGCAACTCGGCAGGCAGGTTCGCGTACTCCGGCGGCTCGAGCAACCCGTGCTGGCGAATGAAATGACCCGCACCTGCCAGCGACGTGCGCACGAGCCAGCTCCCGCCTTCGCGGGCACGGCGGCCAAGCGCCACCATGGCGGCGAATCCGAGGAGGTAGCCCGCAACGTAATCCTGCGCCGAGACGGGCAGGAACGCAGGTTTCTCCTTGTTCGGTTTGTAAGCCATACCGTTCGCGGATTGGACCACCGTGTCGTAGCCGCGGCGCTGGCGCCATGGGCCTTCGTGGCTCCACGCGCTCAGTGTCACATAGACGATCCCCGGTCGCAGTTCGGCGAGCGCCTCGGGCGAATAGCCGTGATGGGCGAGCGCGCCCGGCCGATAGGATTGCGAGAACACATCGCAGTTGCGTACAAGCCCGCGCATGGTTTCGTTTTCCGCGGGGTTGCGCAGATCGATGTGCGTCTGCAGCTTGCCGATACCGGTGTCGAAATCCGTATCGCCCAGGTCCGCGAGATCTTTCCGCGTCACGCGCAACACGTCGGCGCCATGCTCGGCGAGCGTCCGCGCGCACGTCGGTCCGGCGAGGACGCGCGTGAGATCGAGGACGCGCACGCCCGACAGCGGCCGAGTGCCGGCCGGAAGCGGTTGCGGCGGCGCCTCGCCGATCTTGATGATTTCGAACAGCGGCAGATTGGCCACCGTCTGCATCTGCGGCAAGGCACGCCACTCGTCTTCGCTCCGCACGAAGCTGCCGCAGCCGCCCCGCTCGAACAGGGCATTTTCGAGTTCGATCCCGTCCCATTTCGCGACGGCGCGTTCGACGTCCTCGCGCTTCGCCGGCGTGCCGAGCACCGCCACGTTCGCGTCGCGCAGATTCCAGAAATTGCAGTGCAGATACATCCAGCGGCCATCGCGCAGTGGGTAGAAGCCGGTGATGTTGTCGGGATCCGGCTCCGGCTTCTTGCCGTTGATGCGCAGATAACGCGGACTGCGCAGCGCCGCCGCGACGGCGTGCGCGTCAAGGTGCACCTGCTGCCTGCGGCCGGTCTTCAATCGCCACAGATCCGCAGCCGCCACACCGGTCGCAGCCATCACCGCGGACCCTGGATTCACCACCTTGTAGCGCGTAGGCCACACCGGATCCGAGCCGCTGATGGTGACGTCGTCGAGCGATGACGCGTCGAGCGCGGCCAGTTGCACGAGCTTTGCGAGCGACGCAAGCGGTGTCGAATTGCTGTCTGCGAGTGCTTCGGCCATGCAGTTTCTCCCTTCACTCCGCCCGAGCGCCGGATTCCCTGATCACCATACTCCACTTCGCCAGCGCCGTGCGAATGAATGCACCTGAGTCGCGGGCTCCGCATGGGGTCGTCACGAGACGCAGGCAGGCGGAAAACGATGCAGATCCATGAACCATCGTCCGCGCCATCATCACACCGCCTGCAACACCTTCCCCCATCGCGGATCGGGGCGTTTGACGATGCGCTCCCCGGCCTGGACGAGCGCCGTGCGCGTGGTCGAAAGGATGTTGAGCAACACCGGCTTGCCGAACTCGGCTTCCAGCATCGGCACGGCGTGCATCGCGTGCCACAGCCCGCCCGGCATGAGCAACGCCTGCGCCTGTGGAAATTCCGAGAGCGCCTTGCGCCCGAGCTCGAGCGCAAGCAGATGATCGGCGGCCGGGTCCGCGCTCCGCGCGATGCCGAACGACGTCCCGCGTGCAGCGATGCCGACCACTTCGATTTCCGATTCGGCGAGGTATTTCGTGAGGGCGGTGTTGGTCGGCTCGCCCCAGCGAGTCGCGAGCGCAATCCGGCGGGCGCCGAAATGTTTCAGCGTGGCGACATGTGCCTCGAGATCGGTGTCGCACGGCAGTCCGCTCCGGGATTGCGCCTCGGCGAGCAGCTCGCGCATTCTTTTGCGTCCGAGCATGGAAGCGACCGGTACGCCGCTCAGCGCGATGCGATCGACTTTGCGTTTGGCGAAGAGGTCGACCGCGTCCCAGAACGCGGGCAGCTCCCGCTCGACCGCTTCCAGACTGTGGCCCTGCAGATTGAGGCCGGTCGTGACGAGCATCATGCCCTCGGGCGCGACGCGGTAGAACTGATACGCGTCCATGTCCGTGTAGCGGTGCGGGATGATGTAGCCCAGGTTGAACCAGGGAGAGATGATGTCCATCGGGGAACGCCTTTCACGGCCGCAGAGGGGGCGACATTGTTACGTCCCGCTCCGGCGCGTGCAACTGTCCGGAACCCGACGCAGGATATGCAGTCGGATAACATGTGAGCATGCTCATCACTCGCGCCGTCCCGGTGCTGGCGTTCGCGCTTGCCATCCCTGCTGCCGCAGCCGATCTGGGGCGCAGCGCGATGCAGCGTCACCACCTTCAGGTGGAGCAGCAGCAGGATGCACTCAACCTGAACCTGCGGCAGTCGATCGGCCGCCGGCCGGATCTGGCACCGGAGGATGCGCGCCAGCTCGACCAGCTGCAGCTTCAGCAGCGCGCCCAGCAGCAACTCCTCGACCAGCAGCAGGAGCAGCAGCTTCGGCGCGATATCCAGGTGCAAAGAAACGACGGTGCGTTGTCATCGCAGATGCGTGACCAGCGGCTGAACGCGCGGCGCGATGCATTCGCAGCCGAACGCGAACTTCAGATGCAGCAGTTCGAGCTGCAGCAGCGGCGCCTCACCGACTCCGCCCCGCGCGCGCCATTGCAGCCGCCAGCAGGCAGTCCGCAGCTCCACCTGCCTTAGGGCGTTCTGCCGAGATCCTGTATCGCGTCCACGACGATGGCCGTACCGACCGCGATCAGCAGAATGTCGCCCGCGACTCGCACGTAGCGATGTCCTGCGGGTGGCGGTGGAAGGCGCACGACGAGTGGCGGCGGCAATTCGTAGTACACGACATCGCGTGGCAGCGGCCGCCCGTACTTCCACTTCTTCGCCTGCCCGGGCGGCATGCAGCCATTGTGCTTCTTCGCGAGCCCTGGCGGACAGCGCCGGTCCGATCGAAACTCGCCATCGTAGTAGTCGTGAACGACCACGCGCTGCCGGTCATCGAAGTGCCGACCGCGATCATCATCCCGCGCGTCGCGCTCGCGATGCCCTTTGCCTTTGTCGTGCCAACCGTCCTTGTCGTGACCCTTGCCCTCGTCGTCGTGTTTGTCCGCAAACGCCGGCACGCTGCCGACCACAGACAGACTCAGCGTCACCAGCACAGCAGCGATCACCCGCACCGTATTCACCATGGTCCCCGGGCTCAGTAATTGAGATGCCCGCGCGTTTTCAGACGCGCCCGGTAAACCGAAGTCTGCGCCGTCACGTACAGCGTCCGCAGATCGTCGTCGCCCCAGGCCATGTTCGTCGGCCGCTCGGGGATCAGAATGACGCCGAGGCAGCGCCCGTCGTGAGCGAACACGTGAACGCCGCCGGGACCGGTGCAATAGACGTGGCCTTCGCAGTCGATCTTCATGCCGTCGGGACGACCTTCGCCCTGACCCGTCGTCTCGCCGAAGACGCGCCCATTCGCGATCGTTCCGTCGGCCAACACGTCGAAGACGCGTATGTGCAGCCGCGGCGTGTCGTTGATGTAAAGCTGTTGCTCGTCGAGCGAGAAGCACAGTCCGTTCGGCTGATCGAAGTCGGACACGAGCAGCTTCAGTCCCGAGCCGTCCGGCGCGATGCGATAGACGCCGCGAAAATCGAGTGGGAGCGGCCGCACGATACCGACGTCCTCGCGCGTGCGGCCATACGACGGATCGCTGAAATAGACTGCGCCGTCCGATTTGATCACGATGTCGTTCGGACTGTTGAGCTCCTTCCCCTGCCAATAGGACGCAAGCACGGTGAGCTTGCCGTCGCGTTCTTCGCGCACCACGCGGCTCGTCCCATGCTCGCAGCTCACGAGACGCCCCTGCGGATCGTATGTATTGCCGTTCGCCTTGTTGCTCGGCCGGCGGTAAGTCTGTACTCCGCGCTCGCTGCTCCACGACCGCATATGGTCGTCCTTCATGTCGCTCCAGATGAGCTGCCGGCGCGCCTTGTCCCACACCGGTCCTTCGGTAAAGCCGAATCCTGTGGCGACCCGTTCGACCCGCACGTCGCTGCCGACGATGTCGAGGAAAGCCTCGTCCCTCACTTCCGTGTGCATCTTCTTCTCCTTGGCCATCTCTGCGCCGGCGTGCAGCGAGCCTCTCGGCGAGCGTGTAGCGCGCATCATAGCTCGCCTGAGCGCGCAGGCTGTTTTTGCAGGACGAGCCGCATTACACTTCGCGTCGCTTTCCCTTGTCCGGCGACGAGGCCCACGCCGAAGGCGAGCGCTGCCCCCATCCCCATCAGGAGCTTCATGAGAACTGCAAAGGTCCCGCTTTGTCTGGCGTTACTTGCCCTGCTCGCCTGCCCCATCGGGGCATCCGCGCAAAAATATCCGGAAAAGCCGATCCGCATGATCGTCGCTTTCCCGACGGGGGCTTCACAGATTCTCGCGCTGCTGCTTGCAGACAAATTGAGGGACGCGCTCGGCCAGGGCGTCGTACCCGACTTCAGGCCGGGTGCAGGCGGCAACGTGGCGCACGAGCTCGCGGCGAAAGCGCCGTCCGACGGCTACACCCTGTTGCTCACGAGCGGCTCGATCACCATCAGCCCGAGTCTGTATCCGAAGCTTGCCTACGACACCTTCCGCGATTTCACCCCCATATCGAACCTTGCTTCAGTGCCGAACGTGATGGTGGTGCATCCATCGGTACCGGCGAAAACGCTCGGCGAGCTCGTCAGGCTCGCGCGCTCGATGCCCGGGAAGCTCAACTACGGCTCCGGCGGTTTCGGTTCGGGCAGCCAGCTCGGAAGCGAGCTCTTCATGTCGCTCGCAAAAGTCAGGATCACGCATATCCCGTACAAAGGTGCAGCGATCGCCATGACGGCCATGCTGAGCGGCGAAGTGGACATGGTCACTTCGACCGTCCCCGCGACCATTCCGCACGTGAACGGCGGACGCCTCCGCGCGCTCGCGGTCATGGCGCCGCAGCGGGTGCCAGTCTTGCAGGCTGTTCCGACCACGGCTGAAGCCGGCATGCCCGAGCTGGTCGTCTCGACGTGGTATGGCATGTTCGCGCCGGCGAATGTGCGGCCCGAGGTGGTGGAGCGCATGAACGGAGAGCTTACGAAGATACTTCGCTCGCCTGATGTCGTGAGCCTGCTGAACAAGGTGGAACTGGACCCGAGCCCGAGCACGCCCGCCGAATTCGCGCGGTTCGTGCGCGCGGAGCACGACAGGTGGGCGCGCGTCATCAAAGCTGCGAATATAAAGGGCGAGTGAAATCCGTGACTGGTGACGGGTGACGGGTGACGGGTGACGGGTGAAGGGTGACGGTGACGGGCGGGTGAGAAAAGCCCTCCCTCGCCCCGAACTCGGGGAGAGGGTTGGGGTGAGGGGAAACAAGGGGAAGCAGGACAAGGAGCCGTAATGCTGAAGATCGGATACATGCTGGGCGACGACATCGGTCTCGAGGTCGTGCCCGAAACAGTGAAGGTGATGCGTGCGGCGGCGCTGGAAGTGGGCCTCGACCTCGACTGGCGCGAGTTCCCGCTCGGCAGGAAGGGCCACGAGCTGCATGGCCACACGCTGCCCGAGGTCACGGTCGCAGGACTGCGCGAAACGGACGGCTTCATCACCGGCCCGATCGGGCATAACGCCTATCCGCGCAACGATCCGACGTGGATCATGCCGCCGCGTACGCAAGAAGTTCGACATGTACGCGAACGTGAAGCCGGTGAAGTCGTACGAGAACGTCGCGTCCGTTCACAAGAACGTGGACATCGTCTTCCTGCGTGAAGTGACCGAAGGCATGCAGTCGAGCGGCACCGTGGTCGCGGGCAGCGGCGAATTTCGTCCCAACGACGAGATTTCGATCGGCTCACGCGTCGTAACACGCAAAGGCGCGAGCCGCGTCGCACGCGAAGCGTTCGAGATCGCGCGCACGCGAAAGCGCAGGAAAGTGACCGCCGTCCACAAGGAGCCCGTGTACCGGCTCGTGTGCGGGATGTTCGCCGAAGAATGCCGCAAGATGGCGCAGAACTATCCGGATGTCGAGCTCGAAGAAGTGCTGGTCGACGGCTTCGCGATGAAGCTCGTCATGAAGCCGCAGCAGTACGACGTCGTCGTGACGACCAACCAGTTCGGCGACATCCTCACCGACGAGGGCGCGGGACTCGTCGGCGGGCTCGGTCTCGCGCCGGGTCTCGTGCGTCGGCGATCGATACGCGATGGCACAGGCGACGCACGGCTCCGCGCCCGACATCGCCGGCAGGAACATCGCGAATCCCTACGCGATGATCATGTCCGGCAAGATGCTGTTCGAGTGGCTCGGCCGCAAGAAAGCCGAGCCGAAGGCGACGGCCGCCGCGGCCTTGATGGATCATGCGATGGACACCGTCGTCGCCGAGGCGAAAAGCCTCACGGTCGATCTCGGCGGCAAGGCATCCACGACGGAGATGGGCGATGCCGTCGTCGATGCCGTGCGGCGCGCGGGACGCAAAGCCAGAAGCTGACGGCGAAATCATTGGAGCGGCGCGCTCTTCTGAGAGCCGGCGCAGCGACCGGCCTGGCCCCACTTCTTCCGGCCTGCGATCGCAAATCGGAGCCGGTCCCGCGCCCGTCCCGCGCCGCCGACCGAGAACACAGGCCCTTCATCGGCGGTGCGCTTCGCGTCGATCTCCTTCATTCCTTCGACGGCAGCACCGAAACACTCACGGCGACGAACCTGAGGTACGAACCCACGTGGAGCGGGCCGACGTGCGGCTTGCGAGGACTCGGGTGGGGCGACTACCGGGTTTCGGTCTACGACGCGAATACGCAGAAGGTCGTGTACCGCAGCGGCTTCGACAGCACCATCTCGGCTGAATCCGGTGAGAGCGCGAGCCGTATCAGCGTACGCCTCCCGATGCCGAGCAGCGAATGCAGGGCCGTGGTCAACGACGCGTGCACGCACGGCCTTTCAGCGCCTGTGGGAACGTTCCGTCGCGCCGTCATTGGCCGAAATCGACCGCACGCCCGTAAAGCTCGCGACGCTGGTCGATGTGCTCGTCGAAAACGGCTCGGCCACCTCGAAGGTGGACCTGACGCTGCTCGCGGAAGGCACAGGGACATCGGGTACGGCAAGTTCCTCGCCGATGCGAAACGTACGCTCAATCACCTCTTCTCGGTCGATTCGTTCAGGAGACGTCGGTCGGACTTCAACGTTCGCCGCATCTTCACCGCGAGTACCGACAGCGGCGTGACGGATCGCTACCGCAGCGTTCAGAGGAATACCGCTCTGCGATGCGCGTATGGCAACGGCGCTTCTGAACGCACGCTCGCGCCGACGGACGTGCGCATCGTCGGCGAGGCGGTGTCGACGGCGCCTTCCGATTTCGTTCTCATCCTGGCCAACACGCGCCGCTACGGCGGCAGCTCGTTTTTCGGCGGTCCTGCCGTGGCCGCGGTCGACAGTGCGTTTGCGCCGTTACCTGATTCTCCACGAGCTTGGCCACACTTTCGCAGGACTGGCCGAGGTTTTTACATGCCGATGCCGGACGGCGCGAAATACACGGGCAATATCGAGCCGTGGAGTACCGAACGTCACGACGTCCGACGAATATCCGAAGTGGACCCATCTCGCCGCCAATCCCAATGCGCCGGCCGGAAAATGGAACAAGGCGGAGTACGACGCCTACTTCGGTGGCTATGTAAGACGCTATGCCGCATTGCGTGGCAGCGGCGCCTCCGAAGACGCGATAGAAAAATTCATGTTGGACGCGTCCCTCCGTCAGGCCGCGCTGCTCGCGAAGACCCAGCCTTTACGGCGAGTTGCGGCATTCGAGGGCGCAAACGGCTACGCGCAGGCGG
>CAWHFX010000010.1:0-489176 GCA_963828715.1 uncultured beta proteobacterium
TGCCGCCGTCGCTCTTGCGTCATTTAGTCCGGACACGTTCGCGCGAGGTGATATGAGCTCACGCATCACTGCATGGCTGTGGCTGGTTGCTTTGATGATGGCCGCGGCAAGCACGGCGTACGGCCAGACTCCGTCGGCCGGATCCTATCCGAACAAAACCATCCGCATCGTTACCTCGGAACCGGGGGGAGTCAGCGACGTTGCATCGCGTCTGATCGCGCAAGGCATCTCGCCGAAGATGGGGCAGCCGGTGGTCGTGGATAATCGGCCCGCGATCGTCGCGATCGAGCTGGCCGCCAAAGCGACGCCCGACGGCTACACGCTCCTGCATTATGGGAGCACCATCTGGCTGCTCCAGTACATGCGCGACTACGTGCCGTGGAACATCAAAGACTTCGCGCCGGTGACATGGACGACGCTGACGCCCAACCTCGTCGTCGTGAATCCGTCGCTGGGCGTCGGCTCGATCAAGGAGCTGCTCGCGCTCGCCAATGCCAGGCCCGGTGAGCTCAACTGTGCGATGGGCTCCAGAGCATCCTCGTCCCATCTCGCGGCGGAGCTGTTCATCCACATGACGGGAATCAAAGTCGCGCCGATCGCCTACAAAGGCAACGTGCCCGGACTCACAGCGTTGATGTCCGGCGAGGTGCAGTTGATCTTTCCCACGGCGAGCTCCGGCGGACCGTTTGTGAAATCCGGCAAGCTGAAGGCGCTGGCGGTCACCAGTGCGAAGCCTTCTGTGCTCTTTCCCGGCATACCGACCGTAGCGGAGTCGGGCGTGCCCGGTTTCGAATCGGTATCGGTCGTCGGCGTACTGGCACCCGCAAAGACGCCTGCGCCCATCATCAGGCGACTGCATCACGAGATCGTGACCTATCTCGATCAGCCCGAGGTGAAACAGAAGCTGTCGAACACCGGCTCGGAGGTTGTCGCCAGTTCGCCGGAAAGGTTTGCCGCCGTCATCACCGCCGAAAGGGCACGAATGGGTAAGGTGATCACGGCGGCGGGTATTCGAGCTGATTAGCGGAAGGCGGAAATGTAGTTTAGAAACCACGTCCCTTTCGCGAGCGGGGGCTGTGGAGCACCCCGTGAGCATAACATTCGGGCGAACGTCGCGGCGCTGGTGGCCGATCTCGAAATCGTGTAGCCGTCAAACCGTTGTCGCGCGTGCTATGCCGGCAGACGTCGCGCAGGGTTGAAAGCCGGCGGCACTCGCGCACAGCGGTCTAGTCATCGGCGGCGAAGCGGAAGACGTTCGCCGGCTCCACACTGCGCGCGTGCATGCGCTCGATCCGTCCGACCATCGCAAGTGCGTGGGGCGCGGCTTCGTAGAGCTGCTTCTTCTGTGCACCGGTCAGCCCGAGCCCGGCGCGGGCGGCCATCATGTCCACATAGTCCCGGGTGGCGTCATCGATTCCAGGATCAGCGTGCGTCTCGACGGGCGCATCGATGCGGGGTGCGATCGCTCCGGGCGCCAGTGACGGGACCGCTCGATGCCACTCGGTCGCGTGCTGATAGGCGTGCGCGACTCGCAGGACAGCCGACTCGTTGAAAGGTCTGGCCGCGATCTCCATCGAAAGCGGAAGCGTTCTCTCGTCGAATCCGTTGCACAGCACCAGCGCAGGCCCGCCGGTGACGCTGAACGCCGCGGGAAGTTTTGGCTTTTCCCACTTGTCGTTCAAGCCCACCTGCCGGCTGTCCGCGAGAAGCGGCGCGGGCCCGGGGCCGGCATTCACGAAGACGTCGTAGCGTTCGTACAAGGGCTTCATCTCGTCGAGCATGCGCCGGCGCTGCCGCTGCGCCTGCACGTAATCGGCTGCCTGAAAGAGACAGAACGCAAGGATGCGGCTGCGCATGATCTCGCCGTAGTCACCTGCGCGTTCGATCAGATCCTGTTGATGAACCGCAAACAGCTCCGCTTCCGAGATCACGTTTTTCACGTCCGTGTATTCCTGCAGCGGCCGCAGGCACACCGTCTCGAGTGTTCCACCGAGACCCGCCAGCACACGCAGTGACGCCTCCATTGCCGTGTGAACCGCGTCCGGGACGCGCAGATCCGCCTCCCAGAAATGACGGACGACGCCGATGCGCATGCCCTCGAGGTCGGTTTTCAGAGTCTCGTGATAGAGCGGCACGGGATGATCGGCGCTGCCGGGGTCGTGCGCGTCGTACCCGGCGATCGCCTGCAGGAGCAGGGCGCAATCTTCGGCCGTCCGGGCGATCGGCCCGCAATGATCGAAGCTGTACGAGTTCGGGATGATGCCGCGTCGGCTCACGCGGCCGTATGTCGGTTTGAGGCCGGTGACCCCGCAGAGCGCCGCCGGTATGCGCACCGATCCGCCGGTGTCGGTTCCGAGCGCCGCCGGGATGAATCGCGCCGCGACAGCCGCACCCGAACCGCTGCTCGATCCGCCGGTGAAGCGCGTGAGATCCCATGGGTTTCTCGCCGGTGGCCATGGCAAATCGAAGGACGGACCGCCGTGGGCGAATTCGTGCGTCGAGAGCTTGCCGACGAGCACTGCGCCCGCTCGATAGAGCTTCTCCACGACCGCCGCATCGTCCCGGGGAACGTTAGTTTCGAGGAGGCGCGAATGAGCCGTCGTGCGTACGCCGGCGGTCTCGATTACGTCCTTCAGCCCGATCGGAATGCCGTGGAGAGGGCCACGATAACGGCCCGCTGCGATCTCGCGTTCGGCGTCATGCGCCTGCTTCTTCGCCAGTTCGGTTGTCACGGTGATGAACGCATTCACCTGACCATCGTATGAACCGATGCGCGAGAGACAGGCTTCGACGAGCTCCACCGGTGACAGCGCCCGCCGCTCGATCATCGCGCTCAGGCGCGAGATCGGGAATGTGCAGACGTCGTCCGCATGGCCCGACATCGGAGGTGACGTTACGTGTGCGCGAGGTGAATGATCAGTTCGCAAGGGGAATCTTCGCCTTGTTGATGACATGGCGCCATTTCGCGATCTCTGCCTGCATGAACTTCTCGAAATCCTGCGGCGTGCCGCCGGCAGGCTGCGCACCCTGCTGAGCGAGTGCACTGATGAGGTCGGGCGCCTGAAGCGCGCTGTTCGCGTCCGCGTTCACTTTCCTCACGATCGAGGTGGGCGTATTGGCAGGCGCAAACAAGCCGAACCAGGAATCCGTCTCGAACCCTGGATAGCCGGTCTCCGCGATCGTCGTAAGCTCCGGCAGGAGCGGCGAGCGCGTGAGGCTCGAAATGGCGAGCGGCCGGACGCGGTTTGTCTTCATCTGCGGCAGCAGAACGGGGACCGTCGCCATCATCACCTGCGCCTCTCCGCTCACGAGCGCGGTCATCGCCGGTCCGGCGCCCTTGTAGGGCACGTGAGTCATTTCGATTCCCGCGGTCGCGCAAAACACCTCGGCTGCGAGATGCGACACACCGCCCACGCCGGACGAGGAGAAGTTGAGCCGCCCCGGCTGTGATTTCGCGAGTGCAACCAGTTCTTTCGTCGACTTCGCCGGAACCGCCGGATGCACGACGAGCACGTTCGGAACACGGACGGTGAGAATGATGAAGGCGAAGTCCCGCATCGTTTCGTAAGGCAATGTTCGATAGAGCGTCGCGTTGATCGCATGCGACATGGACGTCACTCCAAGCGTGTATCCGTCGCGAGCCGCCTTCGACACCATGTCCTCGCCGATTGTCGAGCCGGCGCCCGGCCGATTGTCGATGACGATAGGGACATTCCAGATTTCACTGAGCTTATGAGCGACGAGGCGGCCGGTGATATCGGTGCCGCCTCCGGGCGCGAACGGCACGATCATCCGAACCGGCTTCGTCGGATACGATGGCTGCGCCGCCGCGTCATTGCTCGATGCGCTGAGAAATGCGATCACGCAAAGCGCCGTCGTTGCGGCGCGCGGGCGCATCATTGTGCGTTCTCGCGGATGTTCATTGCTGGGCTTGCAGGTTCTTAGATAGGGAATGGAGTGCGGCTTCGTTGACCGCCGTCAGCCACGATGATAGCTTCCAAACGAGGGTGCTCGTGCGTCATCGCACAGGTATTCCACCATGGTCGGTGCATGGGTCCGGCGAGTGACCCGGGAGAACGGCAGATGCATGTCGATGGCGCGTGTCATTGCGGGTACGTTACCTACGCGGCGGAGATCGATCCGGCCAAGGTCATCATCTGTCATTGCACCGACTGTCAGGTCCTCAGCAGCTCTGCTTTCCGGATGATCGTCCTCGCCGAGCCAGGCAGCTTTCGGCTTCTGAGCGGGAACCCGACCACGTACGTGAAGATGGCCGAGAGCGGAAGGAAGCGGGCACAGGTGTTCTGCCCCCGCTGCGGAACGCAGATGTACTCGACACCGGGTGTCGAGAACCCGCAGCATTTCGGGCTGCGCATCGGATCCATCCGGCAGCGCGCGCAGTTGCAGCCTTCGCGTCAGCTCTGGAGGAAATCCGCGTTTCACTGGGTAGACGAGATCGGTTCGATCCCGCAGAGCAACAGCGCGACGCTGACGCCCCTGAAGGCATAGCTGCAGCGCGCTTTGCAGTGGCCGGCGATCGCTCGTCGCGACGATCGATCGATGACGGCGTCGCGTGACAAGCCTCAGCGTTGCACCGCCAGTCCCAGGTCGCTCAGCACCCGCCGCCATTCCTCGTATTGCTCGTCGAAGTATTTGCGGCTCTCCTGGCTGCCCATGTAGTTGTTCTCCCAGTAGTTGCGCTCCAGATCTTTTTTCCAGTCGTCGGTTTGCGCCAGCTTCGCAAGCGCGTCATCCCAGTACGCCACTTGCGCTGCACTCATGCCTCGTGGACCGAGCAGCGCGCGGAAGTTGTCGATCACGATGTCGTATCCCTGTTCTTTCCACGTCGGTACCGTCGGAAAGAGTACGTCCGAGCGGCGCGGCGCGGTGATCGCGATGAGCCGCAGCGTGCCGGCTTTGAAATGAGGTGCTACCAGCGAGGCGCTCGACGCCACGACGTCCACGTGGCCGCCCAGGAGGGCGGTCGCGGATTCTGCGGAAGACTTGAATACGACGAGCTTCAGCTTCTTCATGTCGGATCCCGCGGCGCGTGTTGCCAGCGCGGCAGCGACATGATTCGCTCCAGCGAGGCTCGTTCCGACCGCGATGCTAACGCTCGCAGGATCACGCCCGAGTGTCTGGATCAGATCCCTGCCGGTCTTGATCGGCGAATCCGCACGCACTGCAAACGCTACGTATTCGCTGTTCAGTTGCGCGAGCGGCAGAAAATCGGTGTGGTTAAACGTGCTCTTGCCGGTGATGTGGTTGCTGATCAGGAGCGCCGTTGCGACTTCGAGCGTGTGGCCGTCCGCGGGCCGCTGCTTGAGATACGCCAGCGCAACGTCGCCGCCACCGCCGGGTTTGTTCAGTATCGACACGGGCCTGTCGACCAGCCGCTTTTCCTGGAGGATGCGCTGGAGGGTGCGCGCCGTGAGATCCGTGCCGCCTCCGGGCGCGGACGGCGCGACGATTTCGACAGGCCTTTCCGGTTGCCAGGCGACGCTGGCAGCGAGCGCTCCACAGCACCACCACGCCGTCGAAAGCACAGCTATCAACCACAGTGACGATGCCTTACGATTCTTGCGGCCGCAGACGTACGCGGTCATCGCGCCGCCGTCGAACGGATCAGATTGGCATCCAGGGCTTGTTACGTTCATGACGGTCGAGGAGACTTCATGCTGATGCGACGCTTCGTGTTTGCAGTGCTCTGCGCTGGCGTTGGCTGCGGGACCGCGTCCGGGTCCAGCGCGCAAAGCTATCCGACGAAGCCCATCCGGTTCATCGTGCCCTATGCTGCGGGCGGCGGGGGCGACATGATGGCACGCCTCGTCGCATCGCCACTGGGCGCAGCACTCCGGCAACAAGTCATTGTAGACAACCGGCCCGGCGCGGGCGGCAACATCGGAGCGGAAATCGCGGCCCGTGCGATGCCGGACGGCTACACCCTCATGCTCGCGGCAGCGAACCTGCCGATGAACCTCACGCTGTTCGAAAAGGTGTCCTTCGATCCGCTGCGGGATTTCGCTCCTGTGACGCTGCTCGCGGCGACGCCTAACCTCGTAGCGGTACATCCGGCCGTTCCGGCGAAATCGGTCAGGGAGTTGATCGCACTGGCGCTCGCGGAGCCCGGCAAGCTCAACTACAGCTCGGGCGGCAACGGCTCGACTCTCCATCTCGCCGCTGAACTGCTGAAGATGATGGCGGGCGTGAACATCGTGCACGTGCCGTACAAAGGGACAGCCCCGGCGGTTGTCGGCCTGATCGCGGGAGAAGTTGCGATGACCATAGCGCCCACGTTCACGCTGCTGCCGCATCTGGCGACGGGCAAGGCGCGCGCGTTGGCGATCACGAGCCTCGAGCGCTCGAGCGCGGTACCGGACGTGCCGACGGTTGCGGAATCGGGACTGCCCGGTTACGAGGTCACTCAATGGTACGGCGTGCTCGTTCCGGCCGGAACACCGCAACAGATCGTCACGCGGCTCAACAGCGAATGCGTGAAGATCGTACGCGCGCGGGAGGTCAGCGCCCGGCTTGTTGCCGAGGCATCCATTCCCGGCGGCACCACGCCTGACGCGTTCGGTGCTTATCTGAAGGAGGAAGTTGCGAAATGGGTGAAGGTCGTGAAGCTATCGGGTGCACGCGTCGAGTAATGGAGTTCACGGGCTGCGGTCGCACGCCGGTGCCATCGAGCGCACAGCACGCAGCAGAGCGGGGCGCCGGCATGATCTCGCCCCTCATGCAACGCGTGTCGAGCTATATCGCAGAAGCGCGACATCATCCGCTGCCGGATCTCATCACCGAAGCGACCAAGCATCACTTCGCCGATACGGTCGCGGCGATGGTGTCCGGGGTGCGGCTGCTTCCGGGCGAACGAGCCCTCGCGTATGCGAAAGCGACTGGTGGCAGGAAGCAGGCTTGCATACCGGGCACCCGCATTGTGACCGACGTGGTAACGGCGGCATTGACCGGCGGCATGCTGGCTCAGGCGGGAGAGACAGACGATACGCATCCACTAGCGGGCACGCATCTCGGGGCCTGTGTGATCCCTGCCGCGCTCGCCATGGCAGAGCGCGAGCGATCGAGCGGGACGGCGCTGCTACGCGCGATTGCCCTGGGATACGACATCGGGATGCGCGCTGCACTGTCTGTCGGCGGCAGCGATTTCTCGCTCGCCGGCCACGATCCCGCAACGGTAAAGAACCGCGGCAGCTTCGGCGGCATTTTCGGCGCAGCCGCCGCCTGCGCCTCGATCGCGCAGTTCGACGCAGACCGGATACGTTACGTGCTTTCGTATACCGGGCAGCAGGCATCGGGGCTGTCCAACTTCGCGCAGGATCTCGAACACATCGAAAAAGCATTTCTGATAGGCGGAATGCCCAGCCGTAACGGTGCGTTCGCGGCGGTGGTAGCGGGGCTCGGCTGGACGGGCGTGAATGACGTGTTTTCCGGAGACAACAACTTCTTCGCTACGCACGGTCCGAATGTGCATCCGGAAGCACTCGTCGCCGGCCTCGGCGAATCCTATGAAGTCGCGAAAACCACGATCAAGCGATGGCCTGTCGGCGCCCCCGTGCAGGCTCCGCTCGATTCTCTGCACCACCTGATCAGCACGCACGCGGTAAGGGCCGAGGACGTCGAGCGAGTCGTCGTGCGCATATCGCACCTCGGTGCCTATACGGTGAACAACCGCAGCATGGCGAACATCAGCATGCAGCACCTGGCCGCGCTGATGCTCATCGACGGCACTGTCACGTTCGAAAGCACGCATGACCAGTCACGCCTGGGCGATCCGGCAGCGATGGAGCTCCGTAAGCGCGTCGAGCTTTACGGGGACGACGAGCTGGATCGCGCGATGCCGGTTCGACAGGGTATCGTCGAGCTGAAGCTCCGCGATGGCCGCGAGTTGCGTCACCACACGACTGCCGTGCGTGGGTTTGCCGAAAACCCCATGACACGCGAGGATGTCGAAGAGAAATGCGTTGCGCTGATGTCGCCGGTGCTCGGCAATCAGCGTGCTCACGATTTCATCAGACGGGTTTGGGCGTTGGAGGAGGTCGAAAACGTTCGGGAGCTGAGGGATGTGCTCGGCGCCTGATGCGCGAGCTCTGGCGCGAGGGAACGTCCCTACTCGAGGCTGAACTGGCGTGCCGCGGAAAGTCCCAGACCGCGCACGACACTGGAAAACTTGTCTCCCGCAACCACGCGGCTGCGCGGGAAGGCGCCTTGCAGGCGCTCGCGCAACTGCCGCAGTCCCGTCGATCCGCCCGTGAAGTAAAGGATCGTAATCTCGTCAGACGCAATGCCGGCGCGAGCCACGGCTTGCAGAGCGGCGCCGGTGATACGGTCGAGCAGCGGCGATAGAGCGTTCGATAAAGTCGACTCGGACACTGCCACGTCGAGGCCCGGTTCGATGAAAGAGAGATCGATCCTGGCGCTGCCGTTCTCGGCGACGGCGATCTTTGCGGTTTCGACGTGGGACGCGATTCGGTGGCCGTGACGTCCACGAAGAACGGCCATCAATCGCTCGTGCATATTCACGTCGAGCAGGAAGAGCTTCAGCTCCTCGGCCCGCGCGAGCTCGCGGAACGAATAGAGGAAATTGATTTTGTGCCACGTCGAGAGATCGAAATAGACACTCGTCGGCACGGGCCGGCCATCCTTTCCGGCGGCGCCGTAGCCGAGGAGCGGCATCACACCCGACATGCTCAATCGCTGGTCGAAGTCCGTGCCGGCGACGTGGATGCCCGCACTTGCCAGCACATCGCCGGACCTGTCCCGCTTCGCGGCGCGCGACGGCCCGACGCGCACCACGGAGAAATCGGATGTGCCGCCGCCGATGTCGCATACGAGCGCGAGCTCGTCGTTCGCAAGCGAAGACTCGAGGTCCAGCGCCGCGACGATGGGTTCGTACTGGAACCGCACTTCTCTGAAACCGATCTCCTGCGCAATGGATCCGAGCGTCGTCTCCGCGAGATTGTCACGCTCTTCATCATCGTCCACGAAGTGCACGGGCCGGCCCAGTACGACGCGCTCGATCGGAGACGACGCGTGTGACTCGGCCAGCTCCCGCAGGTGTGTGAGGAACTGGCCGATGATGTGGCGGTACGGCACGGCCCGTCCATTGACGACGGTCGTTTCACTGAGGAGGTCGCTGCCGAGAAGGCTCTTGAGCGAGCGCATGAGGCGCCCCTCGTTGCCGTCCTGATACTGAGACAACGCCTGCCTGCCGAACGTCGTAACGCCCTGCTCGGCGTTGTGAAAGACCGCCGTCGGAATGGTCGTGTGGCCGTGCTCGAGAGGAATCGGGAAAACACTTCCGTCGTTCACGACGCATACGGCCGAGTTGGACGTCCCGAAATCGATCGCGGCGATGCAGTTTGCTGTGCTCAAGGGCTGCGACATGTGAAGGTGCTGCGGCAACGCAGACGCGCCGACCGCGTGGACTTGCCGGGGGAAGGCCGCATTATAATCGGCCGCTTCCGCACATCGCTCACTCGAGGAGACAGAAATGATCGGTCTGGTCGACCCAACGATCGTTACCGAGCGCGACGAAATCGATTACGCGCCGCGTCCGACAAACCCATCGAAGCTTCGTGTGGTCCTGGTCGAAAACACGAAGAAGAACTCGGAAGCGGTCCTGCGACAGCTCGCGGCCGATCTCAAAAGCGCTCACGGTATCGAAATGGAGGTGCTGCTCCACAAGCCGCAGCGGGGTCCCTTTACGGACGCGCAGCTGCGGGATATACGCGGCAAGGCCGATTTCGTGATCTCGGGTGTCGGCGACTGAGGCGCATGCTCGTCGGGCAGTCTGCTCGACGCAGTGATGCTCGAAAAAGAATCCATTCCCGCGATCGCGATCGTGACGGATGCATTCGAAAACACGGCGCGTGAAATGGCGCAGCTGTGGGGCGTGCCGGATTTCCAGTTCGTGAGCATGCCGCATCCGCTCGCGAACATGACGCCGGCTGCGATCGAGCGCGCTTCCGCCCGGCTCATGGACAAGGTGGTCGGCCTGCTCGTGCGCGGGCAGCGCGATGCGGGTTCGCATCAGCCGAACGAAGGAGGCGCGCCAGGTGACGACAGCCGGTAACGCACTCGAATCAGACGGTGACGCCTGCATTCCGTTCAACGTCTCCGAGCAGATCGAGCTCTGTTATACGCGCGGCTGGACCGACGGCCTGCCGGTCGTACCGCCGACTCAGAGCGCTGTGAGCGACATGCTGGAAGCGGCTCGTCTGAAGCCGGATGACATCATCGCTGCCATGCCGTCACGCAAAGTGGCGCTCACCGCCGAGAAGGTCGCGGCGAATGCGGTGATGGCCGGTTGCAAGCCCGACTACATGCCGGTGGTCATAGCTGCGGTCAAGGGTCTGGCCACACCCGAATTCGGCCTTCACCACTCTGCGGCGGCGCTCGCCGGGCCGGCCATCATCATCCTGGTGAACGGGCCCGTCGCGAAGCGGCTCGGCATCAACAGCGCAGCCAATGCATTCGGTCCGGGGCCCCAGCAGCGCGCGAATGCGACGATCGGGCGTGCACTGCGTCTGGTGCTGCTCAACTGCCTGAGGTATACGCCCGGCGTTTCCGATCGCTCGACTTTTGGCACCCCGGGCAAGTACACGTGCTGCATCGCCGAGAACGAAGAGAACCACCCATGGGAGCCGTGGCACGTGGAGCATGGCTTCGCACCGGACGAAAGCACCGTTACACTGATCTGCGCCACGACCTTCATGCAGGTTTGGAACTACGGCACCCACGAGCAGCTGCTCCACACGATTGCCGATGCATTTTCGTTTCTCGGGTCGATCTCGATCCTCGCGCGAACGCCAGGCACCGTTTTCCTGGCGGGCGAGCACGCCGAGGTCTTACGTCGCAGCGGGTGGAGCAAGCGGAAGGTGTGCGAATTCATCGCGGAACAGAGCGGCCGCACGATAGCGGACCTGAAACGAACGGGCCGCCTCGACGGTGCCATCGAGCTGGGCGACGCGACCCGGCTGCACTACGCGCTGGACTCGCCGGAAGACCTGATGCTCGTGTGCGCAGGCGCCGATATCGGAGCACTCTCGCTCGTCGTGCCCGGCCCGATGTCCGACAAACGTGCCGGTCGCAGTCCGGCCATGCGCATCGACATGCCTGCATAGGCCGGCGCAGGCGTACGGATGGGAGGGTAGCCGCGTGCGGCTGCTATGAAACCACCTGCATTCGACTATCACGACCCGCGCAGCAAGGGCGAGGCGCTGCGTCTGCTCTCAGCGGAGCGGAACGCGATGCTCCTCGCCGGCGGGCAGTCGCTCATGCCGATGCTCAACTTCCGCGCGGTCTCGCCGGATCACGTCATCGACGTCAATCGCATTCCCGAGCTCACCGGCATTCGAGGTCGTGCGAGGCAGCCTCAGAATCGAAGCGATGACACGGCAGCACGAGATCGAGCGCTCGGAGACGGTCAGGAAAACCGTGCCGCTTCTTCAGTCCGCGCTGGCGCACGTCGGACACGTACAGACGCGTAACCGCGGTACGATCGGCGGCTCGCTGTGTCACCTCGATCCGTCCGCCGAGCTCGTCACGGCGGCCGCTGCGCTCGACGCGACGCTGATCGCCGAGCACGAAAGCGGCGTGCGGCGCATTCCGATTGGCGACTGGTGCAAAGGCTATCTTACGAATGCACTCGGGCCCGGCGAGATGCTGTGCGCGATCGAGATGCCGATATGGGGGCCGGGCCACGGGCACGCGTTCGTCGAATACGCGCGCCGTCGCGGCGACTTCGCCATCGTCGGCGTTGCAGCGCTGATGGCATTGGATAGCGCAGAATGCATCGAACGCGTCGCCATCGCGGTGGGCGGTTGCGGGCCGAGCGCGCAGCGTGTGACTGCGGTCGAATCCGCGCTACTCGGCAGCAAACCGGATGCAACGCTCTTCGGGACCGCGGCACGGCTGACGGAAAAGCTCGAAACGATGTCCGACGCATACGTGACCGCAGCGTATCGTGCGCACCTCGCGCCCATTCTCATCGAACGCGCGCTCGCAGCGGCGACGCGGCGAGCACTCGAAGGAGAAGTCCGATGAGCCGCACACGAACCATCCGCCTCGCCGTGAATGGAAGCGCGATCGAGCGCACGGTCGAGACGCGCGTTTCGCTTGCGGATTTTTTGCGCGACGAGCTTCGGCTCACCGGAACGCATCTCGGATGCGAGCACGGTGCCTGCGGCGCCTGCACGGTCATCATGGATGGCGTGGCGGTGCGCGCGTGTCTCACACTCGCCGTGCAGGCCGACGGGGCGGAGGTGCGCACGGTCGAAAGCCTCGGCACCCCGCAGAAGCTTGACGAGATGCAGCGCGCGTTCGCGGAGCATCACGGCTTGCAATGCGGGTTCTGCACGCCGGGTTTCCTCATGACGCTGACGGCATTCAAGACGGCACGGGGCGACGCGCCGCCGCCAACGGAAGCCGAAGTGCGCGAAGTGCTCTCCGGCAACATCTGCCGTTGCACCGGTTACGACGGCATCGTGAAGGCGGCGCTGCAGGTGCTCGGCGGCGCCGCGTCCACGACGACACACGCTTGTCGAAAAGCCGGATCGTTACTTCGGTGCATCGGTTCCACGCAGGGAAGACGTTGCACTGCTCACCGGCCGCGGTCGCTTCGTCGACGACATTCAACCCGACCGGCTGCTGCACGCGTGCGTGGTGCGCAGCCCGCATGCCCACGCACGCATCGTTCGCATCGACTACTGCCGCGGCCATTGCGGTGCCCGGCGTGCACGCGGTGTATAAGTTCGACGATCTGCCGGAAGCGCTTCAGCGCAAACGCATGCCGCTCATGAGCGCGAACCCCGCGATCCGGCAGCCGCTCAGTCAGTGGACGCTGGCGAGCGACGAAGTGCGCTACGTGGGCGAATCGGTGGCCGTGGTCATGGCCGAGTCACGACGTATCGCCGAAGACGCGGCTGCGCTGGTGGAGGTCGATTACGAATCGCTTCCGGCGGTCGAGGACGTTCGTGCGGGTCTCGAACCGGGCGCGCCGACCGTGCATTCGGCGAGCGAGAGCAACCTCGTTGCGAGCGTGCCCTTCGTCTTCGGAGACGTCGACACGGCGTTTGCGCGCGCGAAGCACACCATCAAGGAGCGCTTCAGAACGCATCGCGGCGGCGGCTTCTCGATGGAAACGCGCGGCTGTATTGCGATACCGGATGGTGATTCCGGAACGCTGACGCTGTATGTCACGTCGCAGTCGCCCCACCGCATCAAGCGCGTCCTCATGGATCTCCTCGATTTCGCCGACCACGAAGTGCGCGTGATCGCACCGGACGTGGGGGGCGGATTCGGTCCGAAAGGCTCCTTCTATCCCGAATATGCGCTGATCTGCGCCAGCGCGATGCGGGTCGGACGGCCGATCAAGTGGATCGAGGATCGGAGTGAGAATTTCGTCGCGACCCAACAGGAGCGCGATCAGTTCTGGGACATGGAGATGGCCGTGGACGCGGAAGCCCGCATTCTCGGCGTGCGCGGACGGCTGATTCACGACAATGGGGCCTACGTCGCCCCGCTCGGATTGATCCTTCCGATCATCGCGGTGACGCACGTGCAGGGACCTGTACGTTGTGCCGAACTTCAACGTCGAGATGGTTGTCGCGTTCACGAACAAGGTGCCGACTTCACCGGTGCGGGGCGCGGGCCGGCCGCAGGCGGTGTTCGTGATGGAGCGCCTGATGGATCGCGTCGCGCAGGTGACCGGCCTCGATCGCGCCGAGGTGCGCCGGCGCAATTTCATTCAGCCCGCGCAGATGCCCTACAACTGCCAGTTGATCGGGCGCGACGGGCAGCCGGTCATCTACGACAGCGGCAACTATCCCGAGGCACAGCGGCGTGCGCTCGACATGGCCGGCTATGCCGATTTCCGCATGCGCCAGTCGCAGGCCCGGAGCAGCGGCCGTTACATCGGCATCGGCATGGCGAACTTCGTCGAAGGTACCGGGCTCGGCCCGTACGAAAGCGCGACGGTTCGAATCGGCACGAACGGCAGGATCATGGTCGCGACCGGCGCCGCGCCGCAGGGACAGTCGCACAAGACGACGCTCGCGCAGGTCTGCGCCGATCAGCTCCAGGTGCCGATCGAGGCGATCGAGGTGGTGACCGGCGATACCGGCGCGATTGCAATCGGTGTCGGCACCTTCGGTGCGCGAAGTGCCGTGAATGCCGGAAACGCCGTGCATGTGGCGGCCACCGAGGTGCGCAACAAGGCGCTCTTTCTCGCCGCCAACATGCTCAAGACTTCGCCCGAGAAGCTGGAGTTCGGCGAGGGCTGCGTCTACAGCCCCGGCGACCCGAGTGTGCGCAAGACGTTCCGGGACATCTCGATCTACGCGGCGGGTTCTCCGGGATACATGCTGCCGGGCGGCGTCACACCGGGTCTCGAGCACACCGCGTACTTCACGCCGACACGTTCGACGTATTCGAATGGCTGCCACGTCGCGGAGGTCGAGGTGGATATCGGGACCGGCCACGTCACGCTGCTGCGGTACTGCGTTCTGGACGACTGCGGGCGCGCGATCAATCCTGCGGTGGTGCACGGGCAGGTGGTCGGTGGTGTCGCGCATGGGATCGGCAACGCGCTGCTCGAGCGGCTGGTGTTCGATGAGAACGCGCAGCCGCTCACGTCGACCTTCGGCGAGTATCTGCTGCCGCTCGCGACGGATGTACCGCACATCGAGGTCGATCACATGGAATCGCCTTCGCCGCTGAATCCGCTGGGAGTGAAAGGCGCGGGCGAGGGCGGTACGCTGCCGGTCCCGGCCGCGATCGTGTCGGCTGTCGAGGACGCGCTCTCATCGTTCGGCGTGAAGATCGACGAAGCGCCCATCTCGCCGATGCGCATTGTCGAACTGATCCGGGCTGCCGCGCCGGGCACGTACGTATGAGGGAGGAGGACGAGCGTCGAACGCATGTGAAATCGGCTTCGCGTCGAACGCGGTGGTCCTTACTGAAGGCCATCAGCGCAGCGATGCTTCTGGGCGTTTTCCCCGCCGCAGCGCAAACCTATCCGACGAAGCCGATCCGTCTCGTCCTGCCCGTGACACCCGGCGGCGGCGCGGACGTCATCGCCCGCGCAGTGGGTCAAAGAGTCGGTGCTGCGCTCGGACAGCCGATCGTGATCGACTACCGTGGCGGCGCGGGCGGCAACATCGCGGCCGAAATCGTGGCGAAGGCCGAGCCCGACGGGCACACGCTCGTCATGGTGTTGTCGAGCTTCGCGATCAACCCCAGCCTCTATCGCAAAGTCGCGTTCGATCCGGTGAAGGACTTCGTACCGATCACGCTGATCGCGAGCGCACCCTTTCTGCTCGTCGTGCATCCATCGCTGCCGGTGAAGAACGTTCAGGAGTTCATCGCGCTCGCCAGGCGCACGAAAGGCGGCCTTGCCTATGCGTCGTCGGGCAGCGGCCTTCTCGCCCATCTTGCGATGGAACTGCTGAAGAGCGAGGGCAAGTTCGACGCGACTCACATCCCGTACAAGGGAACCGGTCCGGCGATGGTCGATACGATCGCGGGTCACGTGGCGGCGAATTTTCCGACGATCATCTCGGGCCTGGGCAACGTCAAAGCGGGCAAGCTCCGCGCGCTCGGCGTGACGAGCCTGCAGCGCTCGCCGCTGCTGCCGGAGGTCCCGACGATCGCGGAGCAGGGTTTTCCTGCCTACGAGGTGAACGCCTGGTATGGCTGGCTCGCCCCTGCGGGCACGCCGCGACAGGTGATCGCGCTGCTCAACGCGGAAGCCACGAAGGCAATCAAGACGCCGGAGGTGCGTGAGCGCCTCGCGAGTGACGGCGCGGTGCCTATCGGCAGCACGCCGGACGAATTCGCGCGCCATATTCGGTCCGAAATGGAGAAATGGGGCAAAGTCGTGAAACAGGCGGGCATCACTGCGGATTGAGGGATCGATCGCAGGTCGCACAGCGAACGGTTCATCATAGGAGGAAAGCCATATGTCAGTTTCTGGATTACCACTCGCAGGGCGCGAGCTCGAAAGCCGTGTCGCACTCGTGACCGGTGGCGCTCGTAACATCGGCAGAGCCATTTCCATCGGCCTCGCGGCCGCAGGTGCGGCGATTGCCGTGAACACGCGAGCATCGCGTGAGGACGCGGACACGCTCGTCAAGTCGATCCGCGAGGCAGGCGGCGCGGCGGAAGCGTATCTCGCAGACATTGCCGATCCAGCGGCGGTGAAAGCGATGACCGAAGCCGCCGTAAAGCGTTTCGGCCGCATCGACATTCTCGTGCTCAATGCTTCTCAACGCCGCGAGGTGCCGTTCAAGGACATGAGTTTCGACGAGTGGCGCAACACGATGTCGATCACGCTCGATGGTTCGTTCCACTGTATCAAGGCGTGTCTGCCGTCGATGATTGCGAATGGCGGCGGCCACATCATCACGCTGGCCGGCGATGCGGTGTTGCTGGGCAATCCCGGCAAGGCGCATAACACGGCGGCGAAGAACGGTCTGGTAGGACTGACGCGCGTGCTCGCGAAGGAGCTGGCGGACGACAACATACGGGTGAATTGCGTGTCGCCCGGCAGCATCGATACGGTTCGTCCCGCCCACCGCTCGGCGCGCGCGCCGGCGAAAGGCAAGATCCCGCTCGGACGCTTTGGTGAGCCGGAAGAGATCGCCGCCGTCGTGCGTTTTCTCTGCGGCCCGGGCGGTGGCTTCATCACGGGCCAGACCCTGCACGTGAGCGGCGGAGCCATGATGTTCGCGTGAAGTAACGCCGGCCACCGCTTATCATCCCTGCCGTCGCGCGCGCGGACGGACGAACCGATTTCAACTCAGACACCGTGCGAGGCTCCGCTAGATGAATGCGCATCCCACCTGGATCGATCACTTTCCCGAGAATTTCACATGGTCCAACGCCATGCTCGTTACGAAGGGCATGGCGCCGTACGGCGCGGTTGCGCTGGAGGAGATCGAGCGCATCGCCGAACGCTTGAGGAAGCGGCGCGACGATCCCGACGCGTGGTGGCAGGAATGGTCGGCAATGGCGGCCGCGATCGAAAAGCGCGCTGACGACGCGGCAGCCCGCGGACGACAGCTCACGGCCGGCAACTACTATATTCGCGCGGGCAACTACTACTTCACGGCCGATCGCCCCGTGCCGCCGGGTGAGCGCAAATTCGAGCTCTATCGCAAGGCGCTGCAGTGCTTCCATGCGGGGTTCGAGCGGCGCTACCCGCAGATGGAGCGCATCGATGTGCCGTACGAGGACACCGCGCTTCCGGCGTATTTTCTGCCGGCCGAGAAGCCATCCGGGAAGGCGCCGACTGTCGTCGTGTTCGACGGACTCGACAACTGCAAGGAAATGAGCGTGCTCTTCGCGGGACTGGAGTTCGCGCGGCGCGGCTTCAATACGCTGTCGATCGACGGGCCGGGGCAGGGCGAAGCATTGCGGCTGCGGAAGATACACAGCCGTTACGATTACGAGGTCGCCGGCACTGCGGCCTTCGAATACGTCGCTTCGAGGCCGGACGTGGACCCGCGGCGCGTGGCCGTCATGGCGTACAGCTTCGGCGGCTACTATGCGCCGCGGATCGTTGCCTTCGAGCACCGCTACGCCGCGTGCGTGGTGCTGGGTACGGTCGCCTGGGATATCCACGCGAAGCAGCAGGAGCGCAAGCGTCTGATCGAAACGAATCCAAGGGCAACATCGCAGTCTCCCTTCCAGCTGCCGTGGGTGCTGGGCGTGAAGGACATGACCGAAGCGGTGGAGGCCGTGAAACGATTCTCGCTGGCGGACGTTGCGAAGAACATCGAATGTCCGTTGCTCATCACACACGGCGTGAACGACAGGCTTGCGACGCCGGAGGACGCGAAAAAGCTGTGCGACGCGGCGGGCTCTGAAAACAAAACGGTGAAGCTCTTTACGCCCGAAGAGGGTGGAGCCGAGCACTGTCACGTGGACAATCGTCAGGTGGGTGTCGATTACGTCGCGGACTGGTTGAGCGAGACCTTCCAGCGATAGGGAGTGTTGATATGCGACTGTGGGTACAGGTCTTCTCGTCGCCGGCAAGGAATCCGAATTTTCATGCCGCCCTGGCGGAGCATCTCCGGTCGGTTATCGACCCGGGCGTCGAGATCGAGGTCCATGGCACGCGCAAGGGCGGGCTCGGCGAACAGTTCCGATTCTTCCAGGCGATCGATACGGCGGACATCCTGGAAAACGTACTGGAGTGTCGGTCGGCGACAGGGGACCGGCGCTACGACGCGTTCGTAAGCCTCAACTCGGTCGATCCGGCGTTGCACGAGGCACGCGAGGTTCTGGATATACCCGTTCTCGGCTTTCTTGAAACGAACGCGCTGGCCGCATGCATGATGGGCCGCACGTTTTCGCTGATCACGCCGAATCCCAAGTTTTCGATTTCGTACACGCAGAAGCTCCAGCTGTATGGTCTCGACGCGCGATTGGCTTCCATCGAAGCGATGAACGTTCCGCATCTGCCGGACTACCGGAACGCCTTTCTCGATCCTGCCGCGCACGCTCGCGTCATGCAGGAATTCGATGCGGCCGCCCGGCGTGCCGTTGCAGCCGGCGCGGAAGTCATCATCCCGTGCGGGTCTCACGCGGTCCTGATGGCGAAGCGGGGTCTGCGCGAGATCGACGGCGCGCTCATCCTGGACGGGCTCGCTGTGCTGATCAAGATGGCAGAGACGGCCGTGAAGCTGCAGAAGATCATGGGCACGTTCGTCAGCCGCAAGTTGCTGTATCAGAAACCGGGTGATGCGCTGCGCGAAAGCGCGAAGAAAGATTACGGAATCGACATCGGCTGAGCGTGCCACCCGTGGCCCGGAGCGACCTGCCGGCGGAAAACGGGTGCGCTCGTCGGGGAGGAGAACACAGTATGCAATGGTTGCGGTGCGAGTGGCGGTGCGTGGTCGTGGCGCTCGCAATGGGGTTTGCGCTATCCGCCGCCGCCCAGGAGTATCCGACGCGGCTCATCCGGCTGGTCGTGCCGTTCCCGCCGGCCGGCGCAACCGATATCTACTCGCGGATCGTCGCGAAGGAATTGCAGACCGCGTTCGGCCAGTCGGTGATCGTGGACAATCGAACCGGCGCGACCGGGTTGATCGGAACCGAGCTTGCGAAACGGGCGCCACCCGACGGCTACACGCTCCTCTTCACGTCGAATACCGCGCACGTGCTGGGACCGCTGCCGCACGAGCCTCGCCCGTTCGATGCAGCGGCCGATTTCACGCCGATCACGAAGATCCTGCGCTATCCGCTCTATCTCGTCATTCACCCTTCGGTGCCGGCGCGTTCACTGAAGGAATTCATCGCTTTCGGCAAGGCGCGGCCGGGACAACTCGTGTTTGCCAGCTCCGGCCAGGCGGGCACGAGCCATCTGATCGGGGAGCTGTTCAACGAGATTGCGGGGATCAAGGCGACGCACGTGCCGTACAAGGGGACGACGCCCGCGCTGCAGGCGGTCATGTCCGGCGAGACCCAGTACATCTTCAACAACATCGGTGTGTCGCAGCCGCTGGTGCAGGCGGGACGGCTACGGGGGCTGGCCGTCACCGGCGAGAAGCGTTCGCCGGCGCTTCCCGACATGCCGACGATGGCGGAGCTGGGTGTGCGCGGACTGGAAGATGCGTATACCTGGCTCGGTCTGCTCGGGCCCGCCAATCTTCCGCCGGCGATCGTCACCAAGCTCGGTGCGGAAGTCGCACGCATCATGCGCACGCCGGAAGTGGAGAAGCGTGTAGCCAACGACGGTTACGTGCTCGTGCTGAACACGCCTGCGCAGTTCAGGAGCGAGATCCAGGCGGAAGTCGAGACCTGGTCCCGCGTCATCCGTCAGCGCGGAATCAGGCCGGAATGATTCGAAGTACGTGGCCGGCATGTTGTCCCGTGGTCATTCACTAAAAGAAGGATAACGACATGGACGTCCCTGTTTTCGAGCCCGGTGGCTATCGCTACATCAAGGCGTTCTTCCAGTATTCAGGCGGTGTCGCCGCGGAGCCCGGCTACGAGATCGAGCGCGCCCGCTTCGGAAAACCGCTGCGACTGGCCGATGCGTATCCCGCCGTGGAAGCGCACCTCCAGGCGTTGGGCCGGCCGAGCACCGCATTTGCGGCGTGCGAGCTGCGCTCGCCGGCGCCGTTCACCGAACAGGGCTTCATCGACTTCAACCGCGTTTATGTGAAGACGTTGGCGCGCTGGGGCATCTACAGGGAGGACGGCGCGGCGTTCCTGAATCCGGTCGCGCGCACCAATGTCTGTCCGATGTATGACAAGCCCGCAGAGCCGGTGATGCATGCGTTCTCGTATACCGTGCCTGCGAAACGCGCCGGCAGCGCGGCGCGCCGCAGCTTCATCCTCTCGGGGAGCGGAGACCGGCGCCACGGTTCGGCCAAGACACCGGAGGAGGCGATCGTACGTTACGGCGATACCTCGCCTGAAGCGATGCGCGAGAAAGTGCTCTACGTGTTCGAGGAGATGGAGCGGCGGCTCGAGCTTCTCGGGTTCACGTGGCACGACGCCGTCACGACCCAGGTGTATACGGTGCAGAACATCGGCCACCTGATCGGTGAGGTGATGGCCGCCCGCGGCGCGGCGGAAGGCGGCGTGGCGTGGACCTATGCGCGACCGCCGGTTCAGGGGCTCGAGTTCGAGATGGACGTGCGCGGCGCCGCGCGGGAGATCGTGATCTGAAGCCGGGACTGCTCAGCCCAGGTACTGGCCGCCGTTCACGTGCACGAGCTGGCCGGTAATGAAGCTCGACTCGGGCTGACAGAGGAAACGAACCACCCGCGCGATGTCGTCGAACGTACCCGCGCGACCGATCGGGATGTCGAGTTGCGCGCCTTCACCCGCCGTTTTCGAACGCTCGCCGCCGATGCCGCCCGGCACGACGCAGTTCACCGTGATGTTGCACTTCGCATACTCGTTCGCAAGCGCACGCGTGAAGCCCTCGACGCCTGCCTTCGCCGTGGAGATATGCGCGCGACCGCTGAAATTCGGAAGGTGAATGGCGACGCCGCCGATGTTGACGATGCGGCCCCAGCCGTTCTTCAGCATGCGCGGGACGGCCGCCCGCGCGCAGAGAAACGCACCGTCCAGGATGATCGCCGTCGCCTGACGCCACTGCGCCAGCGTGATCTCGGTGAAGGGTATGCGCGCGCGGTCCGCGGCGTTGTTGACGAGGATGTCAAGCCGGCCGAAATGCGCGTCGATCTCTCCGAACATTCTTGCGACGGCCTCTTCGTCCGTGATGTCAGCGACGCAGACGAGCGCGCGTCCGCCCTTCGCCTCGATGTCCGCACGAACCTGCTGTGCTTCTTCGACCGAGCGTCGGGTGTTGATGACGACGGCTGCACCGTCCGCGGCGAGCGCGTGCGCCATCGCACGACCGTTGCGGCGCGCCGCGCCGGTGATGAGCGCAACCTTGCCGTCCAGCGAACCAGGCATCCGGGAATCTCCGCAGTCGATATGAATTCAGCCGCCCGCGGCATAACTGGATGCGACGTCCGCCTCGCTCGCGAGGCGCACGCCGAGGTCCCGCAGCAGACCGTCCTTGATGCCGTAGATCCAGCCATGAATGGTGAGCGGCTGACCTCCTGCCCATGCATCCTGCACGACCGTGGTCCGGCTCACGTTGTGCACCTGCTCTGCTACGTTCAGCTCACATAGCCGGTCGTGCTGCTCCGACTCGCCGGACAACCCATCCAGCTCAACCCGGTGCTTCAGTCGTACTTCCCGCACCTGCCGCAGCCAGTTATCGACGAGTCCGAGCTTGTCATCGCGCAGGGACGCGAGCACGCCGCCGCAGCCGTAGTGGCCGCAGACGATGATGTGCCTCACGCGCAGGATGTCCACTGCGAACTGGATCGTCGAAAGGCAGTTGAGGTCGCCGTGGGCAACGACGTTGGCGACGTTGCGATGGACGAACATTTCGCCCGGCAGGAGGCCGACGATCTGGTTGGCCGGAACCCTGCTGTCGGAACAGCCGATCCAGAGATACGCCGGCGCCTGCTGTGCCGCCAGCCGTCTGAAGAAGTCGGGATCGTGCCGGGTGACGTCATCTGCCCAGGCGCGGTTGTTCCGGAAGAGCTGGGCTATGTCATCCACGAAGTATCGATGGGTTTTCTGAACGTGCGGTCAGGATGATAGATATCGTTTCCCGGGATGTCATCACTTGAGCGTGCCGGCGACGTTCCGTATCTGCGCTTCGGCCTCGCTGCTGATGCGCGAGACCAGTGCCGCGGCGCTTTCGATGCTCGTGATGAGGTCGATCGCTTCGCCCGCCCAGACCACGGCGACATCCGTGTCTCCGCTGCGCGCGGCGTTCTGATACGCGCTTTGCTCGTTTTCGAGGCGCGTGATCAGATCGTCCTCACGGCCCTGCCAGCGCTCGACGAACGTATTGCGAAGTGCGCGACCGGGGAACTCGCGCGGCCACGGATAGCCGCGCACCACGTCGAAGACGCGTGTGCGCACGGTGTCGTCGCCCGCGCCTGCGACGAGACGCGCTTTCGCACGCGCATGTCCGAGCGCCTCGGTGGAGGCATAGAAGCGCGTCCCGAGCAGCGCGCCCTGAGCACCCAGCGCGAGCGCTGCGGCAAGCCCGCGGCCGTCCGCAATGCCACCCGCCGCCACCACCGGTAGCGGCGCGACAGCGTCGACCGCCGCCGGCACGAACGGCAGCGTTCCGCGTGTGCCGCTATGGCCGCCCGCCTCGTTGCCCTCGGCGACGATCAGGTCAGCGCCGGCCGCGGCAGCCAGTTTTGCCTGCGCGAGATCCTGTACCTGGCAGATCAGCCTGCAGCCGGCTTTCCTGATGGCAGGCACGTGCGGTCTCGGATCACCGAACGAAAGAATGAAAGCGTCGGGCCGGTAGCTGAGTGCGAGGTCCAGCACGTCGGGCTCGATCGACCATGTAATCAGTCCGACACCCCACGGTCGTTTCGTTCCTGCCTTGACGACGGAGAGCTCGGTGCGCAGCCATTCGCGATCGCCATATCCACCGCCCACGAGCCCCAGGCCGCCTGCATTGGAGACCGCTGCCGCCAGCGCGCCTCCCGCGACGCCGCCCATCGGAGCGAGGATCAAGGGGTGCTGCAGTCCGAACATGTCGGTGAGCTTCGTGCGAATCATGGGAAGGCGATCTCCTGCTGGTGACGGGCCTGGGTGACCCTGCCTATATCGTACTGTGCTAGAACGAACGTGGAAATGAGTGAAGCTCCGCAAGCAGCAGAGACGGTCGACCCTTCGCTGGTCGATGCCGCCGGGCTCGCGCAGCGGCTCGGTACCGACCTCGACCGCGGACTCACCGCGGATGACGCGGCACAACGGCTGCGCGAGCATGGCGCGAACGAGCTGACATCCGCGCCAACCCTGCCGGTGTGGCGGAAGTTTCTCGCGCAGTTCCACGATCCGCTGATCTACCTGCTGCTTGCTGCGATCGTCGTTGCGTTCGCCGCGTGGCTGTTCGAGGGTCATGGCGGCGCGCCGGTCGACGCCATCGTCATTGCCATCATCGTGCTGGCGAATGCGGTGCTCGGTTACGCGCAGGAAGCGAAGGCCGAAAGCGCCGTCGCTGCGCTGGCGCAGATGACCCGCGTGACGTCGGCGGTCTTGCGCAATGGGCGAGTGCAGCGCGTTCCGAGCGCGGAGCTCGTTCCCGGCGACGTTCTGATGCTGGGCGAGGGCGACGCGGTCGGCGCGGACGCGCGACTCGTGCAGACGGCGTCGCTGCGCGTACAGGAGGCTTCGCTCACCGGAGAGAGCGAAGCCGTGCTGAAGGATCCCGCGATCCTGCCCGCACCGGTGGCGCCTGGCGATCGCGTCAACATGGTGTTCAAGGGCACTGCCGTCGTGCAGGGGACGGGTTCAGCGCTCGTGACGGCGACCGGCATGGCGACCGAGATGGGTGCCATCGCCGCCATGCTCGACGCCACCCGGGAAGCGCCGACACCGCTCCAGAAAGAAGTCGCCCGCATCGGACGCATGCTCGGCATTGCCGTCGTGATCGTGGCCGTCGTGGTGATTGCAGCCGTGCTGGCGATGTCCGAGATTCGCGACGTGAGCGACGTCGTGACCGTTCTGCTGCTCGGTGTCTCGCTGGCGGTCGCGGCGGTGCCCGAAGGACTGCCGGCCATTCTGTCCGTCGTGCTCGCGCTCGGCGTGCAGCGTATGGCGAAGCGCAACGCGATCGTGAAGAAGCTCTCTTCGGTGGAAACACTGGGATCGACCTCCGTCATCTGCTCGGATAAGACCGGAACGCTCACGCGTTCGGAGATGACGATCCAGCGCGTCTTTACGGCCTCGGGCCAGACGCGCGTGACCGGCATCGGCTACGTGCCCGAGGGCCGCATGGAATCGGCCGACGGCGAGGTGGGCGAAGGACCGCTTCGGGCCGAGCAGATCGCCACGTTGAGCGGCGGCAGCCTCGCCGGCAACGCGCAGTTGCGCGAGACGGCGGAGGGCAGATGGGAGATCCACGGTGATCCCACCGAAGCGGCCTTTCTCGTGGCGGAGCGCAAGCTGGGGGTCACCGAACAGCGGGAGCGGCGCTTCGAGCGCGTGCGCGAGATTCCGTTCACCTCCGAGCGCAAGATGATGTCCACGATCGTCGTCGATCGCGAGCGCCACGGTGAGCTGATGCTGGTGACCAAAGGCGCGCCGGATGTGCTGCTCGCGCGCTGCACGGCCGTGCGCGTCGGGACGGAAATCGTGGAGCTCGACGCAACGTGGCGCAGGCGCATCCTCGAGCATGTGGATGCGTTGTCGGATGAGGCGCTGCGCACGCTGGCGGTCGCGTATCGCCCTTTGAATAAAGCGGACGACACGGCAGACGACGATGCACTCGAGCGTGGGCTCGTCTTCGTCGGAACGGTGGGCATCATCGACCCTGCGCGTGAAGAAGCCGGTGTCGCGATTCGCGAGGCGCAGCAGGCGGGGATCCGCGTCATCATGATCACGGGCGACCATCCGCGCACCGCGATCCGTATCGCGCGCGACCTCGGCATCGTCGGTCCCGGTGCGCGTGCACTGACGGGTCTCGAACTCGACGCGCTCGATGACACTGCCTTCGCGCAGGCCGTGCGCACGATCTCGGTTTATGCGCGCGTTGCTCCCCGCCACAAGCTGCGCATCGTCGACGCGTTGCAGGCCGACGGGCACATCGTCGCGATGACGGGAGATGGTGTGAACGACGCGCCCGCGCTCAAAGCCGCGGACATCGGCGTGGCGATGGGCATTACGGGCACCGAGGTGACCCGGCAGGCAGCGAACATGATACTTGCGGACGACAACTTCGCGACGATCGTCGCTGCGGTGCGCGAAGGGCGCGGCATCTTCGATAACATCCGCAAGTTCCTGCGCTACCTGCTCTCGTCCAACATGGGGGAGGTGCTCACGGTATTTCTGGGCGTCGTTCTGGCGGGCGCAATCGGGCTCACCGGCACCGGTGAAGGCATCGTGCTGCCGCTTCTTGCCACCCAGATCCTCTGGATCAATCTCATCACCGACTCCGCTCCTGCATTGGCGATGGGCGTCGATCCGCAGCCCGACGACGTCATGGCGCGCATACCGCGCCGGCTTACGGACCGTGTGATCGACGCGCGCATGTGGATGGGCGTGATCGAGATCGGCGTGATCATGGCGGCGGTTACACTGCTCACGATGGACATGTACTTGCCCGGCGGACTGATCGAAGGCACGCACAATCTCGAAAACGCGCGTACGGCTGCCTTCACCGTGCTGGTGTTCGCGCAACTCTTCAACTGTTTCAATGCGCGCTCCGAAGACACGACGGCATTCCGACGCATGTTCTCCAACCGCTGGCTGCTGGTGGCGATCGCGTCATCCGTGGCGTTGCAGATTGCCGTCGTCCACGTCGAGTTCCTGAACGTCGCCTTCGGCACCGCGCCGCTCGAGCTCGAGCAGTGGATCGTATGTGCCGGGATGGCGAGCACGGTTCTGTGGGGCGACGAGTTGCGCAAGTGGATTGTCCGTCGCGTCCGCAGCCGCGCGCCGTCAGCGCAACACAACGTGGCAGGATAGACATATGAGTCAATCACGGGAACAGGCAGACGAGCGGAATCCCACGCACCCCCCTGCGCCTTCAGTGCTGGTCGTGATGGGTGTCTCCGGATCGGGCAAGACGACCGTCGGCGCGCTGCTCGCAAGCCGGTTGGGCTGGATGTTTGTAGATGGCGACGCTTTCCATTCCGCGTCGAACGTGCAGAAGATGCAAAGCGGTATTGCGCTGACGGATGAAGATCGATGGCCGTGGCTGCATGCCATCGAGAGCTGGATCGATGCGACGCGCACGGCGCACCGGCACGGCGTCGTTGCGTGTTCCGCGCTCAAGCGCAGGTATCGCGAATTGTTGTCCGGCGGCCGGAGCGATGTGCGCCTCGTCTATCTCCAGGCGAGCTTCGATATCGTGCGCGAGCGGCTGTCGAAGCGGGAAGGGCATTTCATGCCCGTGTCGCTGCTCGAGAGTCAGTACGAGACGCTCGAGGAGCCCGGTCCGGAGGAAGCACCGATCATCGTTTCGGTGAGTGATGCACCCGAGACGATCGTCGCCGACGTGGTGACGCGACTGAAGCTTACGCCGCTACGCTCGCGCGTCGCGAGGACGTGAGGATGCGATATCACGAACCGGATCGCTCCTCGTTGACAGGGTCGTTCCAGCAGGTGTCGCTTGCAAGCAGCCCGTCGGCCGCGGCAGGTCCCCACGTTCCTGGGGCATACTCCGCCGGCGGGCGCGCGTCCTTCAGAACCGGATCGACGATCTGCCATGCTGCTTCGACCATATCGGCGCGCGTGAACAGCGCGGAATCGCCGCCGATCGCATCGCCGAGGAGCCGTTCGTACGGCGTCATCTCGTCCGCGACGCAGCGCTGCGCCATCAACTGCGTCTCGCTGCCGACCATGGCTCGACCCGGCGTCTTCACGCGTGCGCCGATGGCGATGAAAACGTTCGGACCCAGACGGAAGCGGATGAAATTCGGCCGGCAGGGTGCGACATCATCGAAGACGGTCTGCGGCGGCGCCCGCAGCTCCGCCGTCACCTCCGTGCACGTCACGGGCAGCATCTTGCCGGTACGAATGTAGAACGGAACGCCGGCCCAGCGCCACGTATCGATCTCCAGCCGCAGCGCCGCGAACGTCTCGACACGCGAATCCGGCGCGACGCCGGCTTCTTCGCGATAACCGCGATACTGACCGCGTACGACATCTGCGGGCGTGAGCGGGCGTATGGCCCTGAACAGCCGCACCTTCTCGTTCTTTATGAGCTCCGGCTCGCGTCCGACGGGTGCGTCCATCGCGAGCAGCGCCATGACCTGGAAGAGATGGTTCTGGACGACGTCGCGGATCGCGCCGACCTCCTCGTAGAAGCGCCCGCGACCGCCCACGCCGAAGTCCTCGGCCATGGTGATGTGCACTGCGGCGACGTGGTTGCGGTTCCAGATCGGTTCGAGGAACGAATTGGCGAACCGGAAATAGACCAGGTTTTCGACTGCTTCCTTCCCCAGGAAATGATCGATGCGGAAGATATCGCGCTCCGCGAAGTGAGCGTGCAGGACCTCGTCGAGCTCACGGGCGGAAGCCGCGTCGCGGCCGAACGGCTTTTCGAGGACGACGCGCGCACCCTTCGCACATCCTGAAGCGGCCAGGTGCTGCGCGACTGTCGCGAAAAGGCTTGGCGGTATCGCAAGGTAGTAGAGCGGGTGCGAGGCTTTACCCAGCGCGGCGCGCAAGCGCCCGTAGGTTTCGTCCGCAGCGTAATCGCCGCTCACGTATTGCAGGCGTGCGGTCAGTTTCCCGAAGGCGGCTTCATCGACACCGCCATGCTCCTCGATGCTCGCGCGCGCCCGTGCCTGCATCTCAGCCACCGTCCGGGGCGAGCGCGCAACGCCGATGATCGGCATGTCGAACGTGCCGCGCCGGACGAGCGCGTGCAGCGCCGGGAAGATCTGTTTGTAGGCGAGATCGCCGGTCGCCCCGAAGAACACGAATGCATCAGAGCGCTGTGCGGTCACGATGACGGCCCCTTCGGCGTCGCCGTCTTCTCCAGGTGACCGCCGAACGCATGGCGCATGGCGGACAACACGCGATTCGCGAATTGTGCGCCGCCCCGCGAGGCGAAGCGGTCATAGAGCGCGGCGCTCAACACGGTCGCGGGCACCGATTCGTCGATGGCGGCGGCGATGGTCCAGCGGCCTTCACCCGAATCCGACACTTCACCGGAGTAAGCCGCCAGACCCGGGTCCTGCGCGAGCGCACCCGCAGTGAGATCGAGCAACCAGGAGGCGACCACACTTCCCCGGCGCCAGAGCTCGGTGATGCGCGGCACGTCGAAATCGTACTGGTAGTACTGCGGTTCGCGCAGCGGCGCCGTTTCGGCATCGACGGCATGGACGCGCTTGCCGACGTTCGCGTTGTGCAGGATGTTCAAGCCTTCCGCGTACGCTGCCATGAGCCCGTATTCGATGCCGTTGTGAACCATCTTCACGAAGTGGCCGGCGCCGTGCGGCCCGCAGTGGAGATAGCCGTGTTCCGCAGTGCCGTCCGGCGGCGCCGACTCGGACGTTCGCGGCGCGGCGGCGATGCCCGGCGCGAGCGTGCGAAAGAGCGGCTCGAGACGCTCCACCGTCGCCGGCTCGCCTCCGATCATCAGGCAGTAGCCGCGCTCCAGTCCCGCCACACCGCCGCTCGTTCCGACGTCCACGTAGTGCAGACCGCTGGATTTCAGCTCCGCGGCACGGCGGATGTCGTCGCGATAATACGAATTACCACCGTCGACGAGGATGTCTCCGGCAGCGAGATGCGGCACGAGCGTGGCGATCACGTCGTCCACCGCGGCGGCAGGCACCATCAGCCAGATCGCGCGCGGCATGGAAAGTCGCGCGACGAATTCGGTAATCGATGTCGTGCCGGCGGCGCCTTCTTTCACGAGCGACTGTAATGCTTCGGGACGCGGGTTATAGACAACGCACTCATGCCCTGCGCGCATCAGACGGAGCGCCATGTTGGATCCCATGCGTCCGAGTCCGATCAAACCGAGTTGCACTCGTCACCTCCTTTTCGCGATCGCCTACAGATTACCGAATCCGATGCAGCGGCGGGCACCGGTCTGCGTATTGCAATCGACGAGATGCATAAACGGGACGCGCCACGCACCCCGTTGTGTCTATGTCGGAAGGCTCGGAACGCGCGCAGGTAGTTTTTTCATTGCCGAGCACGCAGGAACGTATTTTCTGCACTTACTTGTCGTGTGTTTGACCGTAATGGAAGCAAGCGCCGCGCTGAATCTGCCGAGCTACACCGACGCCTATGCGGCGAACTATGCCGCGACCATCGTCGCGTGCGAGCGCGTCGGTACGCTCGGCGCTTCCATCATGACCTTCAGGTGTCCGGCCGGCAGCTATCACAATGGTGCGAGCTCCGACTTCGCCGTGACGATGGTCGAGAACGGTGGATACAGGGCACATTTCGATTTCGGCATGGGTCCTTTCTCGGTGCACATCGCGCCGGGGCAGTTGCTGCTCTCGCAGCCGTTCATCCCGGCCGACCAGCATTTCAGCGGCGCTGCCAGGGGCGTCGTGATCGCACTTCCGCACAGCCGCGCAGCCGAGTTGCTGCGCGCGGTGAATCTCACGCCCGAGAGGGCGTTCCGCGATCTGTACAGCCGCTCATTCTCGGACGATTTCATTCGCGCATCGCTGAATCAGCTGCTGGCCATGCTGCGACTGCCGCAGCGCGCCGACAAGCTGCTGGCTGACACGGCGATCGCGGCGATCTTTGCCACACTGGCGCGGCGCGGGGCAGATACGTCCCGCAAGGCGAAAAAAGGACTCGCCGACTGGCAACTGCGGCGCGCGATGGAAAAGCTCTCGTCGATGGGCGAATGTTCGCTGGCCGAGCTTGCCGCGAGCGCCAATCTGTCGCCGTTCTATTTCGCGCGCGCGTTCAAGCACACGACCGGTTTGCCGCCGCATCACTATCAGCAGCGACTGCGTATCGAGCGGGCGAAGGATCTCCTCGCCACCACCGGGCTCTCCGTGACGGACATCGCGCTACGGGTCGGTTACGGCTCGAGCCAGACGCTGGCGCGCGTCTTTCGGAGGAACGTCGGCAGCACGCCCGCCGAATATCGACGCTCCCTCGCAGGCTGACGGGCACCCGATTTCAGCGCCCGGTGCTTCACGGCAAGAGCAGTTCGCTCAGCGCAAGCGCGGCAACGCGCGCCCCGCTAGGTCAGCGTTCGCAGGCTGACAGTGGAAGCGCGGATCTGCTCCGCGCCGTCGTTCCGAGTTCCGATCCTCACTTTGGAACGAGTCCGATGTCCCGCGCCACCTTTCCGTACTTCTCGTACTCGCTCTGCAGGAGCTTGTTGAAATACTCCGGCGACTCGTTCCACAGATCGAGGCCGAGCGCTTCGAGTTTCTTCTGGATTTCAGGTTGCTTCAACGCGGCGTTCGCCTCCCGGTTCAACGTCGCGACAACGTCCCTGGGCACGCCTGCGGACGCGACCAGTCCGAACCACCCGCCCGAGGAAAAACCCGGGACACTCTCGGCGATGGTCGGAAGATCGGGATAGTTGGGCGCACGTGTTTCCTTCGCGATGCCGAGCAGGCGGACGCGCCCGGACACGATGAACGGATACATGCCGGTGAACGAAGCGAAAGCCGCATCGACACGTCCGGCCATCAGCTCCTGCCCCATCTGCGGCACGCCCTTGAAGGGTACGTGCAGGTATTCGAAGCCGACGGCCGCACGAAACATCTCGGTTGCCATGTGGAGAAAGGCGCCCTCTCCGTTGGACGCAAAGGTGACCTTCCCCGGATTGGTCTTCAGGTACTTCACGAACTCGCCCACCGTCTTGAACGGGGTGCTGGGATGCACGACGAGCGCGAGATAATTCGTCGCGACGAGCGTGATGCCCTGAAAGTCCTTTAGTGCGTTGTAGGGCACGTCCTTCATCGTGTGAGGGATGACCGACATGTTGCCGCCCTGACCACAGGCGATGGTGTAGCCATCAGCGGGCGCTTTCGCGGTAAGTACGAGCCCGATCGTGCCGCTCGCGCCGGGGCGGTTATCGACCACGAACTGCTGCCCGAGTTGCTCTCCCATGCGCTGCCCGAGAAGCCGGGCGATCGTGTCGCAGGAATCGCCTGGAAGTTGCGGTACGATGATCCGCACGCTCTTGACGGGATACTTCTGGGCGAACGCGCCTGCGCACAGACAGACAGAGAACAGGAGCAGGGATGCGACGCGCGCGATCACGTAATGGCTCTCCTCAAGCGGTTGGAACGTGACTTGCCGGAGCGAATAGTATCGCGACCTGCTCAAGACGGGCTCGCGAGCAGGCGAGGCGTCGAACATAGCGGCGCTCGGCGCGCCTTTTCCTCGCTTCACTCGCGGCCATCTTTATGCGCCATCGCCGCAAGCCGTGCCCGCCCTTGTCGGTGACATCTCTGCTACGCTTCCAAAGTCGTTCCGATCGCCTATGTGCGGCTGCCGGCAAGCGCTATACGCTTCGGCAGTGCGCGATGAACGCCCGATCGCGCCACCGGAACGATCCGTCCGCTATCCTCATTGGTGAGCCGACATGCCCGCAAAGAACGCGAAGAAGAGCGCAAAGAGAACCCTGGACGCGAGACCGGATACGCTGGATTTCCGCGACCTGATGTACGTCCCGACGCTGATCGAAGTCCCGACCGAACGGCCGCTCGCGGAGTTCATGACATTCAAAGTCCCGGTCCTCGACCAGAAGGCGGAAGGCGCCTGTACCGGCTTCGGACTCGCGACCGTGGCGCACTATCTACTGAAGCGCCGCAAGACGTATCCCGATCCGACGCCGGTCAGTCCCCGCATGATCTACCAGATGGCCAAGCGCTATGACGAGTGGCCGGGGGAAGATTACTCGGGGTCGAGCGCGCGCGGCGCGATGAAAGGCTGGCACAAGCACGGCATCTGTTCCGAAGGGAAGTGGCGCTACTCGTCGAATTCGAAGGACGTCAGGCTCACGGAGGAACGCTGTGCCGACGCTGTCCAGCGTCCCCTCGGCGCGTATTTCCGTGTGAACCACAAGGATCTCGTGGCCATGCACGCCGCGATTTCGGAGGTGGGCGTGCTGTATGCGACTGCCATGGTGCACGCGGGCTGGCAGAACGCGGCACGCGACGGCCTCATCAAGTTCTCGCAGGACGTGATCGGCGGCCATGCGTTCGCAATCGTGGCTTACGACCGCGACGGGTTCTGGATTCAGAACTCGTGGGGCACCGATTGGGGCAAAGGCGGTTTCGGCAAGATCTCGTACGACGAATGGCTGGCCAATGGCACCGACGTGTGGGTCGCTCGCCTCGGCGCGCCGGTGAAGCTCGCCCAAACGCAGTCGATCGCGGCCGCTCACGCGGCGGGCGCGGGCCAATCGGCCGGGTATTCGTTTCAGGAGCTGCGGCCGCATATCGTCAGCATCGGCAACGACGGTGTTCTGCGGCCCGGTGGCGATTACGGCACATCGCGCGACGAGGTGCAGGAGATCTTCCGGGAGCGGATACCCGCCGTGATGAAAGACTGGAGCGGCCGGAAGCACGTTCTGCTCTATGCGCATGGCGGGCTCGTGGCCGAGAGTTCGGCGGCGCAGCGCGTCGCGGATTATCTGAAGCCGTTACTCGACGCACACGTCTACCCGGTCGCTTTCATCTGGAAAACCGACTACTGGACGACCATCACGAACATCCTCCGGGACGCAGTCAGCCGCCGCCGCCCGGAGGGCATCCTCGATTCCACCAAGGATTTCATGCTCGACCGGCTCGACGACGCGCTCGAGCCGGTGGCCCGAGTGCTCACAGGCAAAGCGAGCTGGGACGAGATGAAGGCGAACGCGGCGGCAGCAACCGATGCGGCTGACGGCGGCGCGCGCTATGCGATCGACGAACTGCAGCGACTCCTGCGCGCGAATCCCGACATCAGCGTTCACGTGGTGGGTCACAGTGCCGGGGCGATCTTTCACGCCTCCGTCGTCAGTTACCTACAGCGCAAGAAAGTGCCGATCGAAAGCTGCACGTTGTGGGCGCCTGCGTGTACGGTCGAGCTGTTCAACGATCACTACGTGCCCGCGATCGAGGACGGAACGATCAAGCGCTTCGCCGTGTATGCGCTCAAGGATCGGGCCGAGCAGGATGACGATTGTGCCGGCATCTATCACAAGAGTCTGCTTTACCTGGTGTCGAACGCGTTCGAAGCCAAGCCGCGCATCCCGCTGGCGCGCGACGGCGTCGCTCTGCTCGGGATGCAGAAGTTCATCGATGGTGACCCGGCGCTGTCGCGCATCTTCCGTCGTAAAGGAGTGGATCTCGTGCTGGCGCCGAACGCCGATCCCGAGGACAGCCTGACGGCGAGCACGGCTGTGCATCACGGCGATTTCGATGACGACGTGCCGACGGTGAAGTCGACACTGGCGCGCATGCTCGGCCCGCGCGCGGGGCCCGCTCAACCGGCGGCGGCCATCAAGTTCCATCGCAGCGCATCGCGCCTGCGCGACCGCCGGTCGATTCTCGAGCGCACAACCGAGCGCCGCGGGTAGAACGGCAACCGCGACGGGCGAGGACCGTCGTCGTCACGTACGTCCCGTGCATCTGTCGCCACGCGAGCCAATCGGGCGTGCCATCCTTGACACGGTTTCACCGCGGATGCAATCCTGCTCGCGGTCCTCTATCAATACGTCGGGCGTGCGATGCCAACAGAACAGGCTGTCCCGGAGCCGCAAATCGATCCGGAACTCGAGCGGCTCTTTCGTGAGTCGCTGAGAGACATACCGGATTTTCCGATTCCGGGGATCGTGTTCAAGGACATCGCCCCGGTGCTTGCGAGACCCCGGGCGCTCTCGCGCTGCGCGCAGGCTCTGGCGTCCGCGACCCGCGGCTTCGAGCCCGACACGTTGCTGGCCGTAGACGCGCGCGGATTTCTCATCGGAGGCGCCCTCGCCGACCGGACCGATTGCGGCCTCGTCATGGTGCGCAAGCCCGGTAAGCTTCCGGGCGCGGTCGTGAGCTTCGAGTACACGAACGAGTATGGCTCAGGCCGTCTCGAGATCACCAGGGGCGTAATCGCGCCTGGCAGCCGCTGTTTGTTCGTCGACGATCTTCTGGCGACCGGAGGAACGGCGCGCGCAACCGCCGATTGCGTGAAAGCGCTGGGAGCGTCGATCGTCGGCTATGCGTTTCTGCTCGAGATCTGTTTTCTGAACGGGCGTTCCCACCTGCAGGATGCGCCGGTCGTTTCGCTCATGCCCTGTCGCTAGGCTGTCGCCGCACTCAGGCATCGACGATGCCCTCGGCCTTGCCTTCGAAGAAGAGCCCGATGTTCTGCAGCACGGCCGGCGTATCCATTTCCCACGACCGGTACGAGCCTCCGCCGGTGTGCGGTAGCAGCAGCACGTTCGGCAACGCGATGAGTGGGCTGTCGGCAGGCAACGGCTCCCGTCGATACACGTCCAGCGCGGCCATCGCGATGCGCCTGTTGCGAAGCGCATCGGCCAGCGCGTCTTCGTCGATCAATCCGCCGCGGCCGACATTGACGAGCGTCGCGGACGGTTTCATGCGGGCCAGCTCGCGTGCTCCGATGATACCTTCGGTTTCGGACGTGTGCGGCAGTACGAGCACGACGTAATCGGACTCCGCGAGGAGCGTGTCGAACGGCAAGTAACGCATCGCCAGCGAATCTTCTATCGCCTGCGGGTGGCGCGTGCGCTGGTAGTAGCGAATGTCCATCGCGAACGCGCGGCACCGCTTCGCGATCTCCATGCCGATGTCGCCCATGCCCACGATGCCGACCGTGGTGCGAAAGAGCTCGGCCATGCCTTCGATGCGAGGCCAGTTGGAGCGATAGGTTCGATGCGCGGTCACGACGGGTTCGATTCCCATCTGCTGATAGACGGCGTGCGTAACGGCGCGGTGCCCGGGAACCACCTTGCGCGCGCAGGCAAGCATCATCGCGAGCGCATGCTCGGCCACGCTCACGCTGCGCAACAATGGGATCGTCGCGACGCGCACGTTGCGTTCGGTCGCGGCCGCGACGTCGATCTTGCGGCAGTTGAGCCCGTGCTTCTGAATGAGCTTCAGCGCCGGCGCGGCGCGAATGACCGAAGCCGGAATCTGCGCTTCGTACGCGAGAATCGCATCGGCGGGCGGCACCGCGGCGATGAGATCTGCTTCCGAGCTCGTCGGCGGCACGAGCAGTTCGAAAGCGCGCGATGCCGGCGACTCGCGCACGCGCCGCACGATGTTGCTGGCGGCGCCGTCGGCCATGAGAAGACGGATCATGTGTCGCCCCTGATATTGGCCTGCTTTATCACACGCGCCCACTGCGCGACTTCCCTTCGGATCATCGCGGCAAACGCATCCGCGTCGAGACCGCCAATGTCGGCGCCCTGAGCCGCAAAACGTTCGCGCGAGGACGAAAGCCTGATGACGGCCTGTGTTTCGCGCTGAAGGCGCTCGACGATCGGGCGCGGCGTGCGAGCCGGGGCGAGCATTCCGTTCCACGTGACCTGTTCGAAGCCCGGCAGGCCCGATTCCGCGAGCGTCGGCAGCTCGGGTGCGGCCGTGGCGCGTTTGGCGCTGGTGACGCCGAGCGGCTTCACCTTGCCCGCCTTGAGCAGCGTCGTGGTCGAAGGCAATGCGGCGAAATAGATCTGCACCTGTCCCGACATGAGCGCATTCAGCGCGGGGCCGCCGCCTTTGTAGGGCACGTGAACGATGTCGACTCCAGCCGTCGTTTTGAAAAGCTCCGCCCCGAGGTGCGTGCCGGTGCCGGCGCCGCCCGAAGCATAGTTGAGCTCGCCGGGTTTCGCCTTCGCATAAGCGATCAGCTCCTTTACGTCGTGCACCGGCAGCGACGGGTGCACGAGCAGCAGGTTCGGGTATTGGGAGAGCGTCGTGATCGGCGCGAAGTCCTTCACGGGATCGAACGGCACGTTCTTGTGCAGACTCGGCATCACCGTGAACGACGGGCCGATCACCAGGAGCGTGTAGCCATCCGGAGCGGCTTTGGCGGCGAGCTCCGTTCCGAGCAGGCTGCCGGCGCCGGGCCGGTTGTCGACGATAACGGACTGTCCGAGACGCTCGGAAAGATGCGGTGCGATCAGTCGTGCCGTGAGATCGGTGGTGCCGCCCGGACTCTGGGGCACGAGAATGCGCACAGGCCGGGCCGGGTAGCTGTCGCGCTCGGCCGCGACGACCGCAGAGGCGCTCAGCACGAGACACGCGATTCCGAGCGCCGCGCCCAGGGAAAGGAGGTTACGGAGGGAAACCATGGGTGTCCCTCTGTTGCGTAGGGCGGCGAGGCCCGAGGCGTAGCCGAGCGCCGCCCCCATCACTCGACGCTCAGATTGAGTGCACGCACGATCTTCGCCTGCTGTGCGATTTCGCTGTGGATAAAAGCCGCGAAGGCCTGCGGCTCGCTGCCCACGACGATATAGCCCAGCTCGAGCAGCCGCTTGTTCACCACGGGGCTATTCAATGCGCTGACGGCTGCGGCGCGGATCGCGGAGACGACCTCATCGGGTGTTCGCGCCGGCACGAGCAGACCGTACCAATTGCCCGATTGATACCCGGGAAAGCCCGACTCCGCGATCGTCGGCAATTCGGGCACGAGCGCAATACGCTCAAGCGTCGTGACGGCGAGCGGCCGCAGTCGTCGTTCACGCACATTCGGGAGCGCCGGCGCGAGCGGAGAAAAGTAAACCGGCGCTTCTCCCGACAGCACCGCATTGAGCGCCTGGCCGCCGCCGCGATAGGGCACGTGGAGAAGATCGATTCCGGCCTGGCCCTTGAACAGTTCGGCCGCGAAGAACGTGAACGTACCTGTGCCGCCGGAAGCATAGGCGATCGAGCCGGGGCGCGTTTTTGCCAGCCTGACGAGCTCGCCCACTGATTTCACCGGAAGCGACGGATGTACGACGAGCAGGGACGGGCCGTTCGCCAGCAGTGTCACAGGGACGAAGTCGCGGGTGAGGCTGTAGCTCAAGTTGCGATAGAGCGTCACGTTCACCGTATGCGTGATCGTCGTCTGCAGCATCGTATGCCCGTCCGCAGGCGCTCTGGCCACGGTTTCAGCCGCGATGTTGCTGCCGCCACCGGGCCGATTCTCGACGACGATCTGCCGTCCGAACACGTGCGCCATGCCGTCGGCCACGATGCGCCCGATCGTGTCGGTGCCGCTCCCGGCCGACCCGCCCACGATGTACCGTACCGGCCTGGACGGATAACTTTGCGGCCACGCCGCGGGTGCAACGAGCAGCAGCGCGCAGCAGGTATGGGCGAGCGTGTTCCTCGGGTGTTTCATACAGATTCGCGTCGATCCCGGACGAATTGTGATGCCAAGCCGCGGGTGTTATCCAGACGCGCCTGCTGCAATCTGGTTGAACTCTGCGGTTAACATCCGCACGCTCAGTTCGTCTTCCATCCGATCCACTCGCACAGGCCGCGTCCCATGACCCACTCGAGCGCTTCGCCTTTCAGCCATGGGATCTCTTCGGTGAACATCGTTACCGACTCACGATAGCTGCACGGCAGCCGCGAGAGGTCGCTGCCCCAGAACATGCGCTGCGGGCCGAATGCGTCGAAGGCGCGGCGAATGTAGGGATGAAGCGCCCGAAACGGATATCTGTCCGTCGTGTAATGCGGGAGGCAGCTCGCCTTCACGGCGACGTTCGGCAGCGGCGCAAGCCTGATCAACTCGTCGAACTCGCGAAACGCTTCTTCGTCCTTCCCGCCGGTCAGAGCGAAATGGTCGACCACGAGGCGCAGTCCGGGATGGCGCTCGGCAATGCCCTTCACGATGTGCAGATCGCTCTGGCGCGCAAAGACCATGATCGGAATCCCCGCTTTCTCCGCTTCGCGCCACAGCCAGTCGATACGGCCTTCGACGAGCAGCGGCCGGATGAGTGGCCGATGGAACGCGTAACGAAAGCCGAGCATGCCGGGCTGCGAGCGCCAGCCCGCGACCAGCGTCGCGGAGCGCGGATCGTTGAGATCCACGCGACCCATGACTGCGAAGCGGTCCGGATGTGTCTGCGCAGCGGCGAGCGCGTAATCATTGCGGACGCCTTCCCATACCGGCGGCGCGATCACGGCACGATCGACACCGGCCGCATCCATCTCCTGGAGCATGATCTCGGTCGTGATCGGCTCCGGCTTGTGCGGGCGGCTTTGCGTGGGATGCACGATCGGCGGCCACGGCCGCTCCGGCGTGCTCGCCGTCCAGATGTGAACCTGCGCGTCGACGATCAGCACGTCGGGTTTTCTCCTGTATGTGTTCCCCGGGAAAGTTTAGCGGCACGGGCGCCGAGCCTGGCATCTGGCATACTGATTCCGGAATCGCCGACATGGAGGACGAGTCAATGCACTTGCGAAGCATCGAACTGCAGATGCCGAACCGCGCGGCGGCGGTCGAATTCCTGAAAGGGCCGTGGGGGCTGACCGAGGTCGGCACACACGGCGATACGAGTTATCTGCGTGGTACCGCGGCAATTCATTACGCGCTCGCCATCAAGGAGGGATCTGCGCCTGCGGTGCTTTCGGCGACTTTCGCCGGCAGCCGCAGGGAAGTGGAGGGGATATGGGAGCGCGTAGAAAAGTCCGGTCTGCGCCACGGCGGCTGGGTTGACGAATTCGACGAGCCCGGCCGCGGCGCGGGATTCTGCGTCGCGGGGCCCGAGGCGGAGCCGTACCGCTTCCTGATCGAGCGCGAGCCTGCGCCCGTCGCGCGGCCCGTCGATCGAGCGCATCCGATCCGGATCGCCCACGTCGTGTTCAACACCCGCGACCGCGAGACTGCGTCGCGGGTGCTGGTGAACACGTTCGGCTTCAAGGTATCCGATCGCACACGCATCATGAACTTCCTGCGCTGCGACGACCTGCACCATGTCGTCGCGTACGCGGATTCGAAACGGCCTGCGCTCAACCACATCGCGTTCGAGATGTCCGACATCGACTCCGTTCTGGGCGGCATGGGCCGCCTCAGGGATGCAGGTTCCACGAGCGTGTGGGGGCCCGGCCGCCACGGGCCCGGCAACAACGTCTTCGCGTACTTCGTGAGCCCATTCGGAGCCTGCCTCGAATACACGGCCGAAGTGCAGCGCGTCGACGACAGCTATCAGACGGGCACGCCGGAATCGTGGCAGTGGCCGCCGGGACGTACGGATCACTGGGGCATTGCCGAACGCGACAACGCGAAGCTCGCCGCCTCGGGCGAGACGTTCCCGTATCGGCCGCTCGCGGCGTGAGTTGCGGGGCACGCGCGCTCGCCACCGTTGCGATTGCGCTTGCAGCGGGCGCTGCGAATGCGCAGGGCTATCCTGCTAAACCCATTCGCGTCGTCTGCGAATACGTCGCCGGTGCCGGTGGTGACGCATTCTTCCGTCCGGTCGCAGCGCAGCTCTCGGCTGCCACCGGGCAGCAGTGGATCATCGACAACCGGCCCGGCGCGGGTGGCTTCCTCGCGGCGGAGACGGTCACGCGCGCGACGCCCGACGGCTACACGCTGCTGGCCGCTTCCCAGAACGCGCTCGTGACGCGCCGCTATCTCTCCCGCGCGAAGCCGATCGACCCGACCGTCGATCTCACACCCGTTGCGGCGCTGTGGCGAACCACGCTCGTGATCAGCTCGCATCCGTCGTTTCCGGTGAAGTCACTGAAGGAGCTGATCGCGTATGCGCGCTCACACCCCGGCAAGGTCGCGTACACCACCTCCGGTGTGGGTACGCAGGCGCATTTCGCCGGTGCGAGTCTCGCGACCCTGACCGGCACGACGCTGCTGCACGTGCCGTACTCCAACAATCGTCAGGTGCTGGAGGTCGTCGCGGGGGACGCTCCGGTGTCGATCAATATCGTCGCGCCGGTTCTGCCGCACATCCATCCCGGGCGGCTGCGTCCTTTGGCGGTCGCCGCTCACAAACGTCTCGAGATTCTGCCCGACGTCCCGATCGTGTCCGAGAGCGTTCCACGTTTCGAGCCGCCGCCGACGTGGACGGGCCTGTTCGGTCCGGCCGGATTACCGGCGGATGTCGTGAAACGTTTGAATGCCGCCGTGGCGCAGGCCGTGATCGCCCCCGAACTGCGCGCACGCGGTCGGGCTGACGGTTTCGAGCTGATCGGCAACACCGCCGTGGAGTTCGCTGCGCAACTCGAGCGCGACATCGAAACGACGGGCCGGCTGGTGCAGGCGGCGAACATCGAACCTGTGGATTAGGAGTCGTCAATGAGGATCTGCTGTTACAACGAGAGCACGCCGGGACTGATCGACGGCGATTCGATTCATGCGCTCGATGAGGCGCTCGCGTCGGTCATGGCGACACGCCCCGGCGCGAGCATGGCGGAAGTCGTCGATGCGCTCGCAAACCATCCCTTCGCAGCGTCCGCACTCAACGCCGCGCGCCGCCGCGAACCGATCCCGCTTGCCTCCGCGCGCCTGCTCGCGCCCGTCGACAATCCCCCCGCGATCTGGGCCGCCGCGGCGAATTACAAAGCCCACCAGGCCGAGATGGAAGAGCGGGTCGGCGCGTATTACCGCGGCTCGTTCCCCCCCGACGATCTGATGGCCGAGATTTTTCTGAAGCCGGCATCGTCTCTCATCGGGCCGGGCGGAACCGTGGTCCTGCCGAAGATTGCGCGCCACGTGGATTTCGAATGCGAGCTGTGTGCCGTGATCGGCCGCGCGGCGAGAAAGGTCGCGGCCGAACAGGCGCTCGACTACGTCTACGGCTACACGATGTGCTGGGACATCAGCGTGCGCGACCCGTGGGGCAAGGGACACCACAATACGCGCAATATCCGCAAGGGGTTCGACACGTTCTGCGGGCTCGGTCCGTGGATCGTGACGCGCGACGAGATACGCGAGCCGCAGGATCTGCGCATCAACGTGGAGCAGAACGGCGCGCTCGTCATGCAGGCGCACACCGCCGACATGATCAACGGCCTGCGCGATCTGATCCGTTTCCTGTCGAGCGTGACGACGCTCAAACCCGGTACGCTGATCACGACCGGCACGCCGGCGGGTGTGTCGAAGCTCGCCGACGGCGATCATCTGAAAGGCACCATCGAGGGCATCGGGACGATGGAGCTGAACGTGCGCGCGGAAGCGTGAGCGCTAGATTCGTGATGCCCGTCTGCCTGATGACTGCTGCGCGAGCTGACGTGCGACGAGATCCGTGCCGCCATCGACTTCCACCGTGATCATGCGCACCGGTCGTGCGGGATGCGGCTGGCCGTAAGCGAGCGGCGCAAGCCACGCCAGGTGGAGCGCGAATGAGCCGAACGCGAGAAACTTCGCAGTGACGCTCATCCAGCGCGCGGCGCGGGCGGCAAGCCGGGCAGGTCGAGCTCGATGGTTTGCCGCAGCACGCCGGCGAGCTCTTCCGGCGTGATGGGCAGTCGCGGCGGCCTCAAGGTGCCCCCGGGCAGTCCGTAGGCATTCATCAACGGCTTCATCGCGCGCATGGAGCTCCCGCCGAACCGCTTCTGGATCGCAGTGAACGCCATGAGCTTCGAAAACGACTTGCGCAGCAGCGCCATGTCGCTTGCCTCGAACGCGGTGATGACCGAAGCGACGAGCTGCGGCGAGAGATTTCCTTCGCCACCCATGAAGCCGTTGCCCCCGAGCGAGAGCACGTTCACGGCATTCGCAGGACCTGCGCAGACGACGTCCACGCGATCGCCGACACGCCTGATGAGCTCGTCGATATACGGGACCTCAGGCCCGCCGTACGCGACGCCTGCGATGGTCGGAAAGCGTCGCACGAGCTTTTCGATAAGGTCGATCGACAGGAAGTAGCCCGCCGAGTAGTGACTGGACAGATAGACCGGGATCGAGCTCGCGTCGATGACCGTCGAATAGTACTGCTCCAGCTCGCGCGGTGTCGGTTTGGCCGAGTGCCCGATGTCGAGCGAGAAGATCTGTGCGAAGTCGAGCCTGTGGTGCTCGGCACGGCGCAGGAACTCCACCATTTCGCTCGGCAGGTGCGGCTCGCAACCCATCGCCGCGATGGGCACTTTGCCTTTGAGCTCTTCCACCGCGATGGCGAACACGCGCTCGCGTTCTTCGAAGCTGAGTGCATAGCCTTCGCCGCTGCCGCTGCCGCCGACGTAAACGGAAACGCCGGCCTCGCCCAGTCGTCGCAGATGCGCGCGAAAGGCCGTCTCGTCGAGTCTCCCCGCGTCGTCGAACGGGGTGATGCTGATCACGATGACGTAGCGTTTCCTGCTCATGTGAGCTCCGTTGCACGTATGAGATGGCTGCTACACTAACCCGTATTGCACCTCACGACACACATAAGCCCGAAACGGCTGCACGTCCCCCGACCCGCCCGCACGTGACACACCGAATCCGCTCACTCGTGCTGTCTGTTCTTGCGCTTGGCTTCGCTTCATCCGCGACCGCGCAACCCTATCCGTCCAAACCGGTGCATGTCATCCTCAGCTCACCCGGTGGCGGCACCGATATCGTGGCACGACTCGTGTCCGAGAACATGTCGCGTTCGCTGGGCGCGCCGTTCGTCGTCGAGAGCCGGCAACCGAACGTGGCGGCGGCGGCATTCGTCGCGCGATCCGCGCCCGACGGCTACACGCTGCTCGTGACGACTGCGAGCTATCTCGTGAACGCGCTGCTGCGCGCGCCTCAGTACGACCCGCTGCGCGACTTCTCCGCCATCACGTTGCTCGGCACGACGCCGATCATCATCACGGTGCATCCCGCGCTGCCGGTCAATTCGCTCCGCGATCTGGTTGCGCTCGCGAAACGACGGCCCGGCGAGCTCAACTTCGGCTCCGGCGGCGTCAGCAGTCCGCTCCACCTCGCGGGCGAGCTTTTCAATCAGGCGGCCGGCGTGAACATCGTGCATGTGCCGTACAAGGGCACCGTCGCCGCAGCGACCGATCTGCAGGCGGGACGCGTGCAGGTGTCCTTCCCGAGCATCATCAGCGTGGCCGCCCATGATCCAGTCGGGACGCATCAAGGTGCTGGCCGTGATGAGCGAGAAGCGCAGCCCGGAACTGCCGAATGTGCCGACGACACGCGAGGCGGGCATGCCGGGTCTGCTCGCAAACATCTGGTACGGTTTGCTCGCGCCGCCGAACCTGCCGCCGGGCCTTCTGGACCGGCTGAACAAGGCAGCAGTCGCCGCATTGAACCAGCCGCAGGTGTCTGAGCGCATGCGCGCGTCCGGTGTGGAGCCGGTCGGCAACACGCCCGATCAATTCACGGCATTCGCTGCGGCGGAGCTTGCGAAATGGAAACACGTGGTCGAGACCGCGAAGATCGACGTGGGGCCATGATGGCGGACACGAGACGTATCGAAGACGATCCGATTGCCGTCCAGATTCTCTGGGAGCGCTGCATATCGATCGTGGACGAAGCGGCGGACAAGCTCGTGCGCGCTGCGTTTTCGACGGTTGCACGCGAGTCCAACGACTTCGGCTGCGTGCTGTGCGATGCGGACGGCGTCGGCGTCGGCTACACGACGCGCGGAACGCCGCGCATGGGCATCATTCTGCCGCGCACGATCCGCGCGATGCTGGAAACGATCGCCGCGGACGAGCTTCAGGCGGGCGACGTGATTTTCAGCAACGATCCCTGGTTCGGCTCCGGACACCTGCCCGACTTCTATGTGGCGATGCCCATCTTCATCGGCAAGCGCATCGTCGGCTTCGCCGGCGCATGCTCGCATGCCTCGGACGTCGGCGGTTCGATCGCGCCCGATACGCGCGACGTCTACGAGGAAGGCATCTGTTTCCCGCCGGTGAAACTTTATCGCGCCGGGGTACGCGACAGCGTCATCTTCCGCATCATCGAAAAGAATGTACGCGTGCCGGACCAGGTCGTGGGCGATCTCGACGCGCTGGTGAGCTCGTGTCATGCGAGCGCGAAGCAGCTCGTCGCGCTGATGCAGGAAATCGGTATCGACGACCTGCGTCCGCTCTCGAAGACGCTGGCCGAGCGCACCGAACGCGTGTTCAGGAACGCGGTGGCCTCGCTGCCCGACGGCGTGTACGAGAGCAGTATCGAGTCCGATGGCTACAACTCGCCGGTTCGGCTGTGCTGCTCGATACGCGTGGACGGAACGAATATCGAGGTCGATTGCGAAGGCACGTCGCCGCAGGTGAGCCCGGGTGCCATCAATGTGGTCTACAACTTCACGTACTCGGCGTTCGTCTACGCGTTGAAGTGCATCCTCGATCCGCATACGCCGTACAACGAGGGCATCACGCGGGCGGTGAGCGTGCGCGTACCGCCGCGGACGATTCTCAATGCCGAGCATCCTGCGCCGGTTTTCGCGCGCAATCAGACGGCGCATTACCTGCCGGCACTGGTCATGGCGGCCATCGCAAAAGCCGCGCCGGAGCGTGTGATGGCCGCCTGTGGCTCGCCGACGAACCGCACCGTCTTCGCCGGACGGCACGGTCACGACGGCAAGCCGTTTTCATTCATGATGATTTCGAGCGGCGGAATGGGCGCGTGCATCGACAAGGACGGCCATTCGTGCACGCCCTATCCATCGAACTCGGGATCTCCGCCCGTGGAGGTTCTCGAAACCGTGGTGCCGCTGCGGGTCCACCGTAAGGCATTGCGCGTGGATTCCGGTGGCGCTGGCACGTTCCGCGGCGGGCTCGGCGTGGAGCTGATCGTGGAGAACGCGTCTGCCGAGACGATGCAGGTCGCGAGCAGAATGGATCGCGTCACCAACCCGCCGGAAGGGCTCGCCGGCGGACACCCGGGTTCGGTCGCCGGCATCTGGCAGAACGAATCGAAGCCGTTCCCGCCGAAAGGCCGCGGGCAGCTCGCGCCGACGGAGACGCTCGCGATTCATTCGCCCGGCGGCGGTGGCTACGGCGAGCCGTCGAAACGCGATCGTATGCGCGTCGAAGGCGATGTCAGGGAAGGCTTGATCAGCCCGCAGAGCGCCGAGCGTATCTATGGGTGGAGGGGCGACTGAGCTCGACCTCCGCACGATTGCTGGGCGTCGATATCGGCGGCACGTTTACCGACTTCGCACTGCTCGAAACCGGCACCGGCACGCTCGCCACCGGCAAGTGTCTTACGACACCCGACGATCCGAGCCGCGGCTTTCTCGAAGGCCTGCGCGAGCTGTGCGCGAGGACAGGCCTCAAGTGCGAGGCGCTCGAGCGCCTTTCGCATGCGACCACGCTCGTCACCAACGCGATCATCGAGCGCAAAGGATGCCGGACCGGGCTCATCCTGACGGCGGGATTCGGCGACGTGCTCCTCATGGGCCGCGAGTCGCGCTACGACCACTACGACTTCAAGTTCGAACGTCCGGAACCGCTCGTGCCGCGGCACCTGACACGCGAAGTGAAAGAGCGTCTGAGCTGGGACGGCCGCGTGCTGGAGCCGCTCGATGCCGACAGCGTTCGTGAAGCGCTGCGCACGCTCGCCGCTGCCGGCGTGGACGCGATCGCAGTGTGCCTGCTGCACGCCTATCGCAATCCTGTTCACGAGCAGGCGGTGAAAGCGCTCGCCGCAGGTGAGTTTCCCGAGCTCGACTGCACGATCTCGAGCGACGTCGCGCCGGAGATTCGCGAGTACGAGCGTGCATCCACCACCGTGTGCAACGCCTACGTGCGTCCGCTCGTGCGCGACTACCTCGCGGTGCTCGACCGGCAGCTCTCCACGATGGGACTGCGGCGGCCGTTGCAGGTGATGCTTTCGAACGGCGGCATCACGAGTGCGGAGGTTGCGAGCACGGTGCCGATACAGATCATCGAGTCGGGGCCCGCTGCGGGGGCGCTTGCGGCCGCGTATTTCGCACGGACCGTCGGCGTCGAGCGTGCGCTGGCGTTCGACATGGGCGGGACCACCGCAAAGCTGTGTTATGTCGACCACGGTCAACCGGCCCATGCGAACTGGTTCGAAGCGGCACGCGCACGGCGCTTCAAGCGCGGCAGCGGCCTGCCGCTCCTGATTCCGGTCGTCGAGTTGATGGAGATCGGCGCCGGCGGCGGCAGTATCGCGGAAGTCGATCATCTCGGTCTGCTCAAGGTCGGCCCGCATAGCGCGGGCGCGAGCCCGGGGCCCGCTGCTTACGCGCTCGGCGGCGTGCGGCCGACGGTGACGGATGCCGACGTCGTGCTGGGCTACATCGATCCCGAGCGCTTTCTCGGCGGAGACATGGTGCTCGACGCGTCGGCTGCCGCGCGCGCCATCACCGAGCACGTCGGCGGTCCGCTTGGACTGGACACGATCGGCGCCGCGTGGGGCATTTTCAGCATCGTCAACGAAACGATGGTCGCTGCCGCGCGACGCTATACGGCCGAACGCGCGATCGACGTACGCGACTGCACGTTGATCACGTTCGGCGGCGCTGCACCGCTGCACGCGTGGCAGGTCGCGCGCATCCTCGGCGTGCGCGACATCCTCTATCCGATGGGTGCGGGCGTGACCTCGGCGGTGGGCTTGTGCATCGCTACGCCGGTGGTGAACATCTCGAGAACGTGCACCGGATCGTTGGAGCAGCTCGACTTCGCGAGTATGGCCGACATGCTGGAAGAGATGGAGGCACGCGCGCGGGCAATGCTCATCTCGGCCGGCGCGACAGAGAACGAGATCGCATTTCAGCGCAGCGTCGACGTCCGCTACAAGGGACAGGGCTACGAGATCGAGGTGCCCATCTCCGGGATTGGGCTTCGCGGTTCCGATGCGGCTTCCGTCCGTGCCGAAGTCGCGAAGCGCTTCTCCGAGCAGTACGAACGCGCGTATGGCCGCGTTCTCGGCCGCGCGGACCTGGAAGCGATCACGTGGCGCGTGCGCGCGGAGGCGGGACAGGAAGCGAAAGCCGCGTCGCCCGCGGTGAGGCCTGCGAGCGCCGATGCTGCATCGGGGCGGCGCCGGCGCATCTACTTCGGGCCGCGGGTGGGATTCGAGGATGCGCCGGTTTACGACCGCTATTCGATGGCTTCCGGCAGCATCGGCGTCGGGCCGGCGCTGATGCAGGAGCGGGAGACCACGGTCGTCGTGCCGCCTCATGCGCAGTGGCGCGTGGACGAGCACATGAATCTGCGGGTGCGTCTGCCGGACGACGATACCAGCACGCAAGCAGCGGATGCGAACGCCTGAGCGACGAACCACGTCGGCGTTCGTGCTGAGCTGCGCAGCGGTGGCCTCGATTGTGCCGGCAGCAAGCTTCGGGCAGCCATTTCCGGTGAAGCCTGTGCGTATCGTTACCGCGGAACCCGGCGGCGGCAACGAGCTCGCGGCCCGTATCATCGCGCAGGATCTCAGCGTCGCGTTCGGGCAGCAGGTCATCGTCGAAAGCCGCGGGGGCGCGAACGCGGCACTGGCGGCGCTCGCGGTGGCGAAAGCGCCGCCGGACGGTTACACGTGGCTCCTCTACAGCAGCGCACTCTGGGTGATCCCGCTCATCAAGGATGTGCCGTGGGATGCCGCACGCGACTTCGCGCCGGTGGTGCTCATTGCGCAGGCGCCGAACGTGCTCGTGGTGCATCCTTCGTTACCGGCGCGCTCGGTGACGGAGCTGATCAAGCTCGCGCGTGCGCGCCCCGGCGAGCTCAACTATTCCTCCGGTGCAAGCGCCGCGGCAGCGCACTTGTCGGCCGAGCTGTTCAAAGCGCTTTCGAAGATCGACATCGTCCGGGTGCGCTACAAAGGCACCGGGCCCGGCCTCGTTGCGCTCGTCTCAGGCGAAGTGCAGCTCATGTTCCCCGTGGCGGGCGCGGTCGGAAATTACGTGAAGAGCGGCAAGCTCCGCGCTCTGGCGGTCACGAGCGCACAACGGTCCGCGCTTGCGCCTGAGCTGCCCACCATGGCGGAGGCCGGTCTCCCCGGTTACGAAGCCGTCTCCGTGTATGGCCTGTTCGCGCCGGTGAAGACACCGGCGGCTTTGATCGCTCGCATGAGCGACGGCACGATCCACGCGCTGCGGTCGCCGGAAGTGAAGCAGCGCTTCTTCAATGCGGGCGTCGAAACCATCGCTGCCCCGGGGGAACGCCTGCAGGCGACCATGCGCGCCGACCTCGCGCGCTGGGGCAAGCTGATACGCGAGGCGGGTATTCGCGAAGAGTGATGTTTCCCGATGAACGGCTGGGTCACGCCTGCAATCTGTTTGAACTCTGTCGTTGAGACCCGCCCGAACGGCGCTGTTCTAGAATGAATGAGCGTATTGGGGTGGAATCGAAGGGCGGAGGAGAAGACGTGACTGACGATGCAAGACTGCAGGCGGTGATCGACAAGTTCGAGATCATCGAAAATTCGACCACCGTGCTGTGCGCACGCGACGCGGGCGACTGGCCGCGTCTCGCCGCGTGTTTTCTTCCCGATGCCAGGGTGACGACCTCATGGTTCAACGGCACCGCGCGCGAGTTTGCGGAACAGTCGAGCAAAATGATGGCAGGCCACCACCCCGGCGACACGCAGCGGCACGTGATGAGCAACGCGCGCGTCATGCTGAACGGTGAGCGCGCCGTGTGCGAGTACCTACGTTATTCTGCATCAGGGCCGCACACTCGACGGCTACGAGTTCGATCTGCAGACGTGGAGCGTCACGCTCGATCTCTATGCGAAGTCGGATGGCGCGTGGCGCATCGCCCGCCGCATGAACATCTACGAGAAGGACCGCATGGATCCGCACGTGCCCGGCTCGGTGCCGGCGTCCTACTACGAGCAGCTCGATCTTTCGCGCTATCCCGCCTCGGTGCGTTTCCACTGCTACCGCAATGAGAGAAGCAGCGGTCACGCACCGAAGAACATGATCGTCAAGGGCTCGCCCGAGGAGAAGACGGCGCGAAACGCGGCCGAGGCGTGGCTCAGCGGCGCTAGTTAGAGTCTGCCAGGGAGAAACTGCCATGCCGTTAGTGCTCAAAGGCGTCATGCAGGCGCCGGTTACGCCGTTCAGGGACGATTTCAGCCTCGACGTCGAGACGCTGGAGAAGGCCACCGACTTTCACGTGCGTACCGGTGCGACCGGGATCACGTGGCCTTACCACAAGTCCGAATCGCTCAACATGACGATCGCGGAGCGCAAGGCGGGCGCCGAAGCGGTGGTGAGAGTGGTCGCGGGACGCGTGCCGGTGGCGATTCACGTGAGTGCGCTGGCCGTGAACGATTCGCTCGAGCTTGCGCGCCACGCGCAGAGAATCGGCGCGGACTGCGTCATCGCGATCACGCCGTATTTCTGGCGCACGTCACCGCAGGCGATCTACGATTATTTCGTATGGCTCGGCACATCGATCGAGCTGCCGCTCCTGGCGTACACCTCGCCGGACTATCTCGCCGGCGTGGAGATGACGGCGGACCTCCTCGCACGGCTGATCGAGCGTCTGCCGAATTTCATCGGCGTGAAGGAAGCGAGCTTCAACAGCGAGCGCTTCTTCTCGCTTTCGCGCTGCGCGCATTCGATGCGTCCGGATTTCGCGATGCTGACCGGCGTCGAATTCCTGCTGCCGTCGATCCCCGTCGGCGGTGTGGGCTCGTCATCGTCCGCCGGCGCGATCTGCCCGAACCTCGTCTACGAGCTGTATCGATCGTGCGCGGCGGGCGAGTGGCCGAAAGCGCGCGAGTGCCAGTACAAGATCGACCGTCTGTGGTCGATCTTCCGCGACCAGTATCCGTCGTCGCTCAAAGGCGGGATGGTCCTGATGGGCCGCCCTGTAGGGCCGACGCGCTCGCCGCTCCCGACCGCGAGCAGGGAGCGGATCGACTACATCGGCAGGCAGCTCGAAGAACTGGGTGTGTACCAGACGGAGCCTCGCGGCTGGTGAGGCCGAAAGGAGTTGCAATGCCAGTCGACGTCGACAAACTGCGCGCATCCATCAGCGATTCGCAGCCGCCGTTCTCGCTCAACAAGATCGGCCACGTCGTGCTGAGAGTATCCGACCTCGCGCGCTCCACTGCGTTCTACACGGGCGTGCTGGGCTTTCGGGTGTCGGATATCTACGGTGACGACATGATGCCGGGCGGCATGGTGTTCATGCGCTGCAATACGGATCATCACGGCATCGCGCTCGTCGGCGGGCTATCGACAAGCGCCGGCAAGGGCGATCTGCATCATCTCGCGTTCGAGGTGGGGACGCTGGACGACGTGTTTCGCGCACGCAGGTTTCTGCGAGAGCGCGGCGCCACGATCGTATTCGAAGGGAGGCGTCGTGCGGGCGTGCAGATCGCGATCGAGTTCCTCGACCCCGACGGCCACAACCTCGAGATCTACTGGGGCATCGATCAGATCGGCACCGAGGGCGTAGCGCGGCCGCGCAGTGAATGGCGGGGTGCGAAGTCACTCGAAGACGCGATCGCGAATCCGCCGCCGGGCCAGGTGCCGGTGGTGCACGACACGGCGCTGATCGAACGCCGTTGAGAGAAGGGCGGCCGATGAGCGGCGACCCCGGTGCACCGCGGCCCTCACGATCGCCCTGACCCTCGCACGCTCGGACGGGGGTTCTAACGGGCGTTCGAATGTTACTTCGCGGCGGACACGCTGTCTCAGCGGCCGCCGCTCACCGTCGCCCTGACCCTCGCACGCTCGGACGAGAGTGCTAACCGTCGCCGGAAGGCTACGTTCGCGGGGACCCCGCCGTTACAGCGGCCCCCGCTCACCGGTACCGGGTGTTTCTAAATCACGTTATCTGCCCTCATCGCTTCGATCTGCGCCGCATCGATGCCGAGCCATTGTTTCAACACATCCGCCGTGTCGGCCCCGAGTCCCGGCGATCCTTTGATGTGCACCATCTTGCCGTCAACCTGCACCGGCCATGTCGCCATCTTGTACTCGCTGGCATGGTGCTTTACGTTCTGCATGAAGCCGCGCTTCTCGAAGCTCGGCTCGTTCAGCAGTTCGAGCGTGTCGAAGACCGCACCGGCCGGAACGCCGACCCCGATCAGCTTCTCCATCGCGTCGCGCTTCTCGTAGTTTTTCGTCCACGCGCCGATGGCGGCGTCGAGTTCCTTCTCGTTCTCCACGCGGGCCTCGCCCGTCGCGAAACGCGGATCGTTGATCAGCTCCTCGCGTCCGACCAGCTTCATGAGCCGCGAAAAGTGCTCGGGATTCGCGCGGCTGCATGTGATGTAGATCCAATCGTTGGGGCCGCCGCCCTTCGTCGGGAAAAGGCCCGTCGGCGCATTGTTGCCACCGCCGGGCTTCGCACCGTTGCGCCGCGCAGGCTTGCCGGTGCGAGCCATGTTCGAGAAGCACGTACGCATGTAGTGAATCATCGCGTCCTGCATCGCGACCTGTAGCCGGCGGCCCTGGCCGGTGCGGTTGCGCTCGATCAGCGCGCCGAGAATCGTCGCCGACATGAGCATGCCGGTGCCGGTGTCGCCGAAGGAAAGGCCGGGCTTCACCGGCGGCCGGTCGGGCTCGCCGGTGACGCTGATCGGGCCGCCTGCGGCCTGCGCGATCATGTCGAACGCGAGGCCGGCCTCGTGCGGGCTCCCGGTCGCAAAGCCCTTGATCTGGCAATAGATGATGCGCGGGTTCAACTTCTTCACCGATTCGTAGTCGAGGCCGAGGCGCTCGATCGTGCCAGGCGCCATGTTCTCAGCGACCACGTCGGCTTTCTTGATCAACTCCCTGACGATCTCGAGCCCACGCGCGGATTTCAGGTTGATCGCAATCGACTTCTTGTTCGCGTTGAACTGATAGAAGTAATACGGATCGTCGTCGGGCTTGCCCGGGCGCAGCCGGCGCCCCGGGTCGCCGCGTCCCGGATTCTCGATCTTGACCACTTCGGCGCCGAACCACGCCAGCACTTCGGTGCAGGTCGTGCCTGCCTCGAACTGCGTGAAGTCGACGACCTTGATGCCCTGAAGGAAATTGAGGTCCTGCGTGTTCTCGCTCATCGCTGCTCCTCCGTTGGAATGCATCGGCTGCGCGATAGGGTGCACCTTATCGGCTGCGCCTGCAACGGTTTCTGATGTCGCTGCAGACTACAATGCGTGCGTCGGAAAACAGCCGTGGATGAGGACTGACATGTCGAAAGGCCCGTGGATAAAGATCGCGCCGCCCGAGGAAGCCACAGGCGACCTCAAGCGCGCCTATGACCATATTCTGAGCACGCGGGGACACATACCGCAGATTCGTTCGGTCATGGCGGGCGAGCCACTCGTGGTCGAAGGCTTCGCGAGCTTCTTCCCGGAGAACAACTACGCCTGCAGCTCCATCGATCGGCGTTTGTCGGAGCTGATCGCGACGGTCGCTGCGGTCGGCAACGGCTCGGAGTTCGGTGCGCGTGCACACGCGCGACAGCTCGCGAAGATAACGGGCGATCAGGCGTTCGCAGACACGATCCGCGGCGATTACCGGAACGCAGGTCTGCCACAGAAGGAGCGCGTGTTACTCGACTACGTCTGGAAGCTCAGCAGTACGCCGGGACGAATGACGCAGGCGGACATCGACGGCCTGCGCGCAGCGGGCTGGAGCGAGCCGCAGATCGTCGCCACGATTCACGTCACCGGCTTCTTCGCCTACATGAACCGCGTCGCGGAGGCATTCGGCCTCGAGCCGCCGGGTGCCGCCGAGAACGCGAGCGCATCACATCCAGATCGCTGAACGCGGCGTCGGTCATTTGCCGCGGTCGCATGCGCATCGCGCGGCGTCCGCACGCATATCAATTCGGACACACCGATGTTGCCGTTCGCAGCGTGTGCCCGATCTCAACGGAGGAAGCATGATTTCAGGCAGCACTCTCAGGACGACCGTCATCGCAGCGGCGGTCGTGTGGGCAGGCCTTCCCGCCGCGCATGCCGCGTCGGCGGAAGTGGACAAGTACCCGACGAAGCCCATACGTCTCATCGGCCCCTTCGTGCCCGGCGGCGGCACCGACATCACCGCACGCGCCGTTGCCCTGAAGCTCACCGAAAAATGGGGACAGCAGGTGATCGTGGACAATCGCCCGGGCGCAGCCGGCACGATCGGTGTGGACCTCACCGCGACCGCGATTCCCGACGGCTACACGATCTGTCTCATCTCCGCGTCGCACTCCGTCAATTCGGCGACGAATCCGAAACTGCCGTATGACCTTACGAAAGATCTGCAGGGCGTGTCGCAGGCGACGTCGCTTTTCTACATCCTGTACGTACATCCTGCCGTTCCGGCCAAGTCAGTCCAGGAGCTCATCGCTTACGCGAAGGCGAACCCGGCCAAGCTCAACTTCGGCTCGTCGGGTACCGGGCGGTCTGCAGCATCTCGCCGGCGAGATGGTGAACCACCTCGCGGGGATAAAGATGGTGCACGTTCCGTACAAGGGCGGCGCGGCCGCGATTGCAGACGCGCTCGCCGGAAATATCCAGGTGGGCTTCGGTACGCTGCTGAGCTCTCGGGCCCACTACAGCGCCGGCCGCCTGCGGCCGCTCGCGATTACCGCGGCGAAACGCTCTCCGACGTCGCCCGAGCTGCCGACGATTGCCGAAGCGGGGCTTCCGGGGTACGAGGTCGATCAGTGGTACGGCATCATCACTTCCTCGAAAGTGCCACGAGCCATCGTCGACAAGCTGTCGGCAGCAATCGCGGAAGGCGTCAAATCGCCGGAGACGGCACAGCGATTGAGCGCGGAAGGCTCGACCCCGGTCGGCAGCACGCCCGATCAGTTCAGCGCGCACATCAGGAACGAGATCGCCAAGTGGCGCAAGCTGGTGAAGGAAGCCGCGCTCGAGCTGCATTGACCCCGACCGGGAAAGGGCGCGCGTTTTCAGACCGTCTGTTCGGTGCGCTGATCGAGGCAACTCGAGCCTGTACTCGGGGCAGGCTTCGCGTTTGCGTTCGGCTCGAAGGGTAATTCTTGCCGGTGTTGCATGGTGTCCGAGTGCGTGGTAGTGGTGGGTACTTCCGCGGGCGGTGTCAGCGCGTTGGAGGCGCTCGTCGCGGGGCTGCCGCAGGATTTTCCGGCGCCGGTCATCATCGTTCTGCACATGGCGCCGACGTGCTTCCGGCACCCGTACGTCAGGCGGCGATCGCCTGTTCGACCGTCGGCGCGTCGCCTTTGACCGTGGTCCTGCGCACATCGCGTGCTTCGCTGGCGGGGAAGGGCCGCCCGCGGTGCATGGTCTGGCGGTTGTCCCAGATGACGAGATCGTCGACCTTCCATTTGTGTGAGTAGACGAACTCGCGCTGTGTTGCGTGCTCGGTCAGGTCGCGCAGCAGCAGGCGCGCCTCGGGCAAGGGCCAGCCGACGATCGTGCCGGCGTGCGAGGAAAGATAGATCGACTTGCGCCCGGTCCGCGCGAGCGTGCGGACGAGCCGCTGGCGTACGGGCTTGAAGCGCTCGCGCTCCTCCGGCGTGAATTCGCGGAACCCGATCGTCTCGCGTGAGAACAGTTGCGAATGCTCGCAGACGAGATCCTCGATGAGGGCCTTCGTTTCGTCGTCCAGCGCTTCGTATGCGGCGCCCATGTGCGCGAACTCGGTGTTGCCGCCCCTCGACGGGATACGTACGGCGCGCAGAAGCGAGTACTTCGCCGGGAGTGCCTTGAACGACGAATCGGAATGCCACAGCCGATTGCCGATCGCGAAGAGGCGCCTGCGGTCGTCCGCGCCGAACGGATTGTTGTTGCCGTCGAGATTGGATACGTCCGCAAACGTTCCGGGCAGACGGAAATCGGCGGCGGTACGCAGCGTGTTCCCCATCGTGTTTTCGAGCGGCCCGAGCGCTTTGGTGAAAGCGACATGCTGCTCGTTCGTGAGCGGCTGGTCATGGAAGACCAGCACGGCGTAACGGTCCATGGCCGTGTGGATTTCCTCGGCCTGCGCGGGCGAAAGCGGCTCACGCAGGTCGATGCCGCTGGCTTCGGCGGCGATGTTGGGCGTGATCGGACGGAAGTTCATGGACATGATGGGACCTGTTAAGAAGAGTTACGCACGCTGCGCGGTGGGCAGCAGCGTCTCGGGAAGTTTCCCGCTCAGCCGCTCCAGCCTCAACGGCACCGGCGTGCCGAGCCAGAGCGCATACGTCGTGTGGTCGTCGTAGTTGCTTTCCGTGAGCGGGTGAACGAGCACGTCGAGCCCGTCGCGATTGAGCATCAGCCACGGTACGATGTTCTGGAACTCCGGTGTTTCGAAAATCACGTTGAACTGCGGCACCGGGTGCGGCCCGCGCGGGTCGTCGGCGAAAGCACCGGGCTCCACCCTGAACTTGCCTGCGATCGTGTCACGCAGCCGTTCCGCTTTCGGCCGGGTGGCCGCATCGAAATAGACGTGGGCGTGATAGCCCTTCAACTCGGGCATGGCGGTCTCCTCCTGCTCGGATCGCGTGCTGGTGCCAGCCGCGCGCGGCCAGTATAGCGCGGCGCTTCAGCTCTTCGGTAGCGCGTGCAGCGCCTGCAGAACTTCGGCGTTCTCGGGGAAGCGCCCCGTCTGGTGCTTGGAATAGACCAGCGTGCCGTCGGCCGTGACATCGAACACGCCGCCGCTCCCCTTCACGATCTCCGCCTGAACGCCGAATCGATCGGCGATTGCGGCCGCCAGACTGGTGGCCCGCGGCAGGTAGTTTCAGGCTACGCAGTATTTGATGGTGATGTGCATGGCGAGGCTCCGCGAAAAACACGATGATAGCGGAGAGGCGCACAATCCGGCTGGGTGCGCTTCGCTTCACTCCGCCGTACCAGGCATTGCTTCGTCGATCAACACTACACGAAGGAGGTCAGACATGCGAGTGCTCAGGATCAACGATCTGTCAAAGGTGCCAATGGGCACGGCGACGCCGATCGAAGGATGGACCGGCGGGGCCGTGAACCGCACGCGGCAGGAGCTCATTGCTGACGGGCAGTCGGAAAACTTTCGCTGCAATGTGGTGAACTTCAGCGCCGGCGCAACGACCGGCTGGCACGCGCACGACTGCGATCAGATACTCGTCGTCACGGCCGGCAGCGGAGTCGTTGCAAACGAAACCGAGCAGCGCGACATCAAAGTCGGCGATGTCGTGCACATCAAGGCCGGTGAACGTCACTGGCATGGCGCGAAGGCGGATTCGACGTTGTCGCACATCACGGTGACGACCGTCGGCAGTACGTCGAAGCACTGAATGGAATCCGTACCTTCGATGGTTACCGCCCGTTCGGGAGGAGGAACATGAGAACCGGCAATCGGACCGTCATCGTCACCGGCGCTGCCGGCACGCTCGGCAAGGCCGTCGCCGCCGCGTTTGCCGATCTGCGCGAAAACCTCGTGCTCGTGGATCTCGCGCGCGAGAGCCTGGAGAAGGCGTTCGGATCGGAGAACGATCGGCGATTTTTCGCGCCTGCGAATCTTCTCGATATGGCCGAAACGACAGGCGTTGCGCAAGCCGCACTCGCGCGCTTCGGACGCATCGACGTGCTGTGCAACATCGCGGGCGGATTCCGCATGGGTGATACGGTGCACGAGACGTCGGAGGAGAACTGGAACTTTCTCTTCGACCTCAACGCTCGCACGGTGCTTCACGCGGTGCGTGCGGTAGTACCGCACATGCTGGAAGCGGGCGGCGGAAAGATCGTCAACGTCGGCGCTTTCGCGGCCCAGCGGGGCGTGTCACGGATGGGCGCTTACACCGCGTCGAAGGCAACTGTAATTCGCATGACGGAGGCAATGGCCGCGGAACTGCGCGAGAAGAACATCAACGTGAATTGCGTGCTGCCGACGATCATCGATACGCCCGAGAACCGCGCGTCGATGCCCAAAGCGAATCCGGCGAAGTGGATTGCGCCTGGCGATCTCGCGAACGTGATCGTTTTTCTCGCCTCGGATGCGGCCCGCGCCGTGCACGGCGCTGCGATGCCGGTGACAGCGCTCAGTTGATTGCGGGGCGACGGGTGACCGTCGTTTATAGATGCAGTTTCGCGCGCCAGGACGGTGCGATCGGCACATTGTAGGTGCATCCCGCCATTTGCGAAGCTTCACGGGCTACGCTTGTTGCAACCCGCCTGTGAGGAGTCCCGAATATGGCCGCCCGTTCTGCTTCGCATGCTCTCAACAAGCGCTTCATAGCGGGGGTCTGCGCGGTAATCGCTTTAACTGTGCAAAGCGTGATGATCGATAGGTCACTGTCCGCAGACGATGCGGGGGGCGCAGCGGGCTCGCCGGCGCTCGACACGCCGACCGTTCTCGATCTCAATGACCTGAAGAAGAATCCCGCCAACTACGCGTGGTTCGATTTCAGGCCGAACGTGAAGAAGCTGATCCTCGCCGGCGACGCGAACAGCGAGCACGTGAGCATTCTCTGGTACACGGTCGCCAACGGCAGCGTCGGCCTGCACTATCACGCCAAGACGGAGTCGGTGTACGTGATCGACGGCACCCAGACCGATGGCAAGGGCACGTATCCGACCGGAAGCCTCTACTTCAATCCGCCGGGAAGCGGGCATGCGATCAGCAACAGCTCCGGGTTTTTCATTCTCGCCTATGCATCTCCGCCCGATTTCTCCAACACGGCCCTGATCGGCGACTACCGACCGGTTCGCGTCGACACCGCGAGCGCGAAGCTCGAAACCGCGCTTGCGTTCAAAAAAGACGACAGCGGTGCGCGTGTTCACGCGCTTGCGCTCGACCCGGCGGGCGGCATGAGCGCCGAGCTGATCAACGTCGAGGGATCGGCGAGGTACACGTATCGCGGCAATTACCTGCTCACGTTGAAGGGCAGCTGCGAGATCGAAGGCCGGACAGTCGGTGAAGGTATGCTCGTGGTGGCTACCACGGTTCAGCCGCAACGCTATGCTATGCGCCCGACGGAGGGGAATGCGTGCATGGCGCTCGGCGTGTCGTTTGGCAGCGGGGCATGACCGGGCTGCGACTTACGTTCCTTCCGCGTCGTCGAACCGCAGCGCGCTCGAGCCTTCGCCCTTTCCGACCTGCTTCCGCACGCCGATCCACAGCAGCGTCGTACCGTCGATCCAGCGCGTCCGTTCGAATTGACGCGTAACGCGCACGCCCTCGCGCGGAATCTCCTCGTCGAACAACGCGAGCCTCGCACTCGCATTGAGCAACTCGCCGCGCGCCTCGCGCCGCACGTTCGATCCATCCGGCGCCAGCATCGCGCCGCGTACCAGACGCAGTGATGGCGGGTTCGTGGCCGTGCGCTGTGGCAGGAGCGGCGTCCAGTTCGAGGGCACATCGGTCGCGAGACGATAGTGCGGCTGACCGCCCGGCGTGGGGAGACTCGCCTGCGGTGCATCGGCCGCTACGCCGAGCTCGATGCGCTGCTCGATCGGTCCCTGCACGACGTGCTCCACCGCCCACGCGATGTTCGCCATCTCGTCGCGCATGAAGAGCACTTCTTCGAGCGCGCGGCTGTCGAGCGTGCGCAGGAGACTCGGCGCGAGAAACAGCAGGTTCGAGACGCGGCCGCGTGAGGCGTGCCGCTGCGCTCGAGCATGCGAGAGCTCGAACATCGACCAGCCGGTGTTCGGCTTGGCGGGGTCGTTCACCGGAAAGACGAGCGTCTGCACGCCGAACGTGTCGGTGATGACGAGCGAGCGCGTGACGGTGAGGCTGCCGATATCGAGGTCGATCGGGATCACGTACCAGTCACTGCCGAAGTTCGTCGCGAAATCGCTCAGCATGAGATGGGGAATATCGCCGGGCCCCGCGGGGAGCAGGCCGTAGTCGATCGCCGCGTCTTCGAGCTCCCAGAAGCGCTGTGCCGGCGCGCCGCGGAAACCCACGGGCGCAGGCATGACGGCGCGAACGAGCGACTTGCCCGCATGATCCTGCGCCGCGCCGAGGTTCACTTCCTGATCGAGATCGACGCTGTACCAGTCGAGATGGCCGTCTGCGTACTGCGCGGCCGTGAGCGCCGTGTCCTGATCGGCCGGTGCACCCGCGACCGAGAACGCGTACTCGAGACGCTCGGGATTCCACGCGCCGGCCGTGTCGGCGTCGGGACGGGCGAAGAGCGCGCTGTGCTCCTGCAGCCATGCGTTGATCACGTTCTCGACTTCGGCTTTATCGCCGTCGGCGACATTCAACGCAGCCGGCAACGGCGATGCGACGTCCCTGCGCATCGACGAACGCAGCGAGCAGGCGGCGCGCGTCGGGCACGCGGAGCGCCATCAGATTCCAGTACGACAACGTCTCCGCATCGAGGCCGGGCCGCTGCGCATCGGTGGGCGGCTGTAACGCGAAACGCGAGATAAAATCGCCACGATAGCTGCGCGAGGTCGGCTGTGCATCGAGCATGCGCAGGAAATGCATGCCGGATTCGACCGCGAGACGCAGCGATCCTTCAGTCGGAGTGGCTGCGAAACGGCTGCCGCTCGACGAGTGCTTCGAGCGGCATCGTACGGCGCGTCGTAGCGCGGCGCGCTGACGTGCGTATTCGCCTTGATCGCGCCGGCGTAGTAGCGCGTGAGCGACGCACTGTCTGCACGCCAGCGGGCGAGCGACCGGCGAGCCGGTGTCTTCGCCCTGGAACTCGCCCGTCTGCCATTGGCGCGCAAGCATCCACAACGGATCGTAGATGCGCGCCTGCACCGCCTCGGTCATCTCGTCGTCGCGCCAGCGTGGCTCCAGTCGTATCCAGCTCGTGATCGATGGCATGGCTTTTAGCGACCTCTAGTTCATCAATGCGCGAAAGTCGGGTGACAGCGCGTCGCCGTCGACGTTGACGGCGAAATGAAGCGCCGGCAGGAAATGCGAAACCTCCGCCACCGCCTGCGCACCGGTGATCGGATTCAGCACCGCCGTGTCGAGCGCCTCCGCATCGATGGCACGGATCTGCGCGAGCGTGAGCGTGTCGAGCAGCAAGCGATGCAAGCCCGGCGCCGGTCCACGGTGTGCCGGGTGCGGCCGGGACTGCGAGCAGCATCACCTGCGGTGCACGCTCATCCGGCGCATCGTGCTGGAACGTGATCGCCGTCGTTTCCGTGCGAGGGAACGACTTCGACCCATTCGTCGATCAGCACGCCTGCGAGCGGCGCGGAAAGATCGAGCGCGCGTCGGCGTGCACGACGATCGAGATGCGCCCGGCGGCAATCGGATGCTCCGCATCCGCCGACAAACCGACCCAGCGCTCGCCCGCGACGTGCGGTAACTGCGCCACGGAGAGCGTAAGACGCGCGCCCGCATCGATCGCCTCCGCCGCGTGCAGGCTCGCACCGAGGCGTGAGAGTGGCTCGCGCACGCGCTGTACCTGCTGGAACCATGGATACACCGCAAGCGCGCTGCCGCCTTGCAGCGACGCCGTCGCCGCCAGCGATTGCGTGAGCTCGGCGGAATTGACGATGGAGAAGCGCGGCAGCACGAGGAAGGCTTCGCCGAACACGGCGCGCATGATGTCCGCGGCGCTCGTTACACCACGGGCACGCTCTATACGTTGGGCGGCTTCGCGTGCGAGTGCGATCCCCTGGGACAGAAGCATATCGATATCGGCAAAGGGCAGCGGTGCCGAGCCCGGAATGCCGAAGCGGCTCAAGTTCGAAATGGCGTCGCGCATGCGCGTCGTGTCCGTCGGGGAGGTCACGGCGAGCAGCGCCTGCATCGCTGACAGCGCGGTCCCGAGCGCGTCCCGCGCCGCTTGCGCGCGCCGATCGAGATCGCCGGTGTCGGTGGCGGGCTCCACGGTCTGCTGCAAGGCGGCGAGATCTCGCGCGTCCAGCGCGCGAGCGCCGGCGAACAACACGCGTGCACGTGCTGCCAGCTCGGCGAGCTCGTCGAGTCCGATTTCCGCCGGCAGCCATGTCAGCGTGCGCTGAGCGGTTCAGGCGCAACGATTCACCGGGGCCGGGATTTCCCGCCAGCTTGGCTGCGGCGGCGAGCGCACGCGCATCGATCTCCGGCATCGGCTCGCCGGATCGCTCGGGCGCGAGATAGACGAGGTCGATCGGTGCCAGCGCGAGCTCGCTGAGGCGCAGTGGCGTGCTTCCGATCACGGCGCCCTTCGCGTCGACACGCTCCACTGCGAAGCGGACGTTTTCAGCCGGCCCCAGCAGCTTCGCGGCCCATGCATCGAGATGCGGCTCCGCAAGGGCGCGCGGCGACACGGGGTGCGGTGGCGACCGCGGCCGCGTTGAACAGCACGACGACGCGATGTGTCACGGCGATCCCGGTGCGCGGCGTGCGCGTCACGTCGAGCTCCGGCGGCGGCGCTTCGCCGCTCGCGATCGCCTGCAGCGTCGTGCCGGTACGCACGATGTTGCCGCGCACCGCCTGGTGAGCGCATTCGGCGATGGCCGCGTCGCTGACGGCGTCGATGGCGTCCTCGAGCACTGCGAGCGCCTTGTCACAGCGCATGATGCGTGCGAGCAAGTCGGGCGGCGGGAAGTCGAAGGAGGCCATTGCCTTCAACACATCCCGCAGCTCCAGGCCGTCGACGACGTTGTGCGCGCCGATCGATTCTGCCGGCTGCGTTTGCGGCGGTGCATTGACGGGCACGAGCGGCGCGAGCTTGCGAAACTCGTCGATGTCCGCATCGAGGCCGAGCTCGTGCATCTTGCGCTCGAAGAGATAGCCGAGCAGCGCGCCGAGCGGCTGTCCCTGGCGCACGCCGTCGAGCAGCATCCTGGCGAGCCGCACGCGGCGCGACGAAAGGTCCACCGCGAAAAGATCCTGCGCATCGTCGCGCGCATGCGTGAGATGCGCATTGCGCAGCAGTGCGGCCGTCTGCGCCTGCGTGACGGACGGCGCATGGATGAAGCCGCTGTCGTCCGCACGTCGCGAATACCTGACCTGCTTCGCCGGCCGGCGTTGCGACGGGTGCCTGTCTCGTCGTCGGGCTTGAGGTTCAGCACCCAGCCATAACCGCCGATACGAAGACCGGTCGGCTTCTGAGCACGCAGTGCCGTCAGACGCTGCGCGAGGCGAGTGACGTGATCCACGCGTCGACGCGATGCGATGCGAGGTCGAGCGTGCCGATCAGCAGCCGCTGCGAGCGTTTCGGGTGCGATGCCTTGCAGATGCGCGAGTGCCGCACGGAGCTCACCGAGCGACTTGAGGTCGGGCGTATCGAACTGCGTAAGGCCTTTCAAGAAACTCGCGGGGGCGACGTTGTTCGTCGCCGGATTCGGGTGCGCGAGCAGGGCACGCCACGTGGTGACCGTAGTCGCCGCGTTGAAGTTGACGAGCTCGACGTCTCGCAGAAGTGATGCGAGCGCCGGCGCGTTGGGCTGATGGCTCGCAAACCGTGCCGCCGCGGCCGTGTACTCGAGCTGCAGCGAGTGGCGCAGCAGCAGATGCAGCAGCGTCGCGGGCGCCGCCATCGCGGGCGGCGGGTCCGTTTCGTTCACGGGAAGCGGGGGATCGGCCAGCAACGCGGCGATGTAATTCGGCTCGAGCGACGCCACACCCTCCAGCGCACCCGCCTGTACGAGCGGCGCGTTGACCGGCATCTCGCCTTCGTTGTACGCCGCCTGTTCCAGCCGCGTCTGCCACGTGAAGGCCAATGCATTCAGCACGGCGCGTCCCATTGCGCTTTGCTGCGCCTGCCAGCCCGAGGACGCCAGGTCTTCGCCGAGGAACAGACGCAGATGCTGGAGATAACGCGGACCCAGCAGATGGCGCAGGCGGTACGTACGCGAGATCGCGTCGCTCTTCAGCAGCGCCGAGAGATCGGACGCAGGATCGTCGCTGCGCCCGATCCGCGGCACGTCGGGCGTGCGCGGCTGCCACAGCCGGTCTCGCAGTGTCGCAAGCGTGGTCGCGAGCCAGCGTTCGGCGGCATCCGGAATATCGCTCGCAGTGCTCGCGAGCGACGTGACCGGCAGCACGCCGTACGGCTGCCGTCCGACACGCAGCGTGGGCAGCGGACCGAAAGGACGCACGTGCGCGATGAAATGCTCGCGTGCCCACGCGATCGCTTCGAGCGTGAGGCCGCTGCCCTGGAGACCGATCAGATTCAGGAGGTAGTAGCCCCATGTGGCAGGCCACAGCGCGGTCGCCATCTGCCGCGCATCGATCTGTTCGACGAGTGCGGCGTCGTAAAGCGGACGCAGGGTCGCGTGCGTGACGGCGGCATCGAAGCCCAGTGCTTTCGCCGAGCACGTCGGCGTTGCTGCCGCTCGGAGGGTCCGGCGCGCGGCATTCGTATTCGAAGCTGCGCGCGTGCAGCGGATCCTGCGAGGACCAGCCCGACGCGCATCGGCGCTGTTGTTGGTCGGCGTGCCGACACGCAGGAAACCGAGGCCGTTCGTGTAGTGATGCGCATCGAGCAACGATGCGATCGCAGTCGATGCCTGCTTCGGTTCGAGCGGCAGAAACACCGAACACGACGAGCGCATCGATCCCCTGCTGCGCGATCGCGGACGGCATCTTCAGTCGCAGCGCCATGCCATGCCGCTCGGCTTCGTCGAAGTCGACCATCCAGCGCATGCCCTCGTCGATGGCGGGCTGATCGGCCGGCGGCTCGTTCTTGTCGTGCGGATCGGGACCGACCGCGGGCTCGCGATCGACCTGCGCGCCGAGCGCGAAAGCGACGAGGCTTCCGCGCGCGGTGGCGACCGCGATCCAGCGCTGTGGCATCGCACGGGCGAGCGGTGCGCGTTGCCAGCTTCCGCCGACGGCATCGGCGATCATCGGTGCCGAAGCGAGCTTGCGGGGCCGCGGGCAGCGGCTTGTCAGCCGGAACGGGGGCCGTGGGCCAGTCCTGCACGTTCGTCGGCGCGAGACTCCGCGCAATCCACGCGGCACGCTGCGCATCGAAGCGATCGGCAAGCTGCTGCCATGCGACGCGCTCCGCGGCCGCATCGTGTCCGGCGCGCCAGGTCTGTTCCCAGAAATGCTGTCCCCACAGCCGCTCGTCGGCAGACAGCGCCGGCTCGTGCGCATCGACGTGAATCTGGTCGGGATAGACGCGCACGCGCAGCTCCTGCGTGCCGTCCGCCAGCGGAAAGAAGCGCGTCTCCAGCCGGACCGGCAGAAGCAGCAGCGGCTGATCCGACGGCGCCAGTGTCGCCGCCAGTTCCGGCGGAATCGCTGGGACAGTGAGCGCGGTGAGATTGATCGGCGGCGGAAGAAGTCGCATCGATGGTGCGTTCTGCTATGACTTGATCAGCTCGGATGCGTGGATCGCGATGCGCACCGGCTGCTGGCGCGTGATCTGTGCCATGTGCGCGGCGTTGAACGCCCACGTCGTGCCGGGCGGCAGCGCGTGACCGGCGGGCGGTGCGGCGAGCGGCACGTGCGTCGCATTGCCGAAATCGATTTCGACATCGAAGCCGAAGCGCGGCTCGGTCGGCTGCTGCTGGATGACGAAGTACCAGCCCGGATCGCCGGTCGCGACCTTGGCATCGAGTTCGAATCCGAAGAAGGTGACATCGGGCTGCAGCGCGCCGCGAAACAGCGGATGGATTTCGCTTTCCTGCGCGCCGGGTTTGCGTCCGCCACCCGTACCGGCAGCGCCGGCACGGCATACACGCTCGCACCGGGGTAGCGGCGGAAGAGGACGCTGCGCACGAGCAGCACCGTCTGCTTCGGCGCATTCGGGGCAGCCTTGTTGTCGCCGAGATGTCGATCGGCCCACGCGGCGAGCGGCGCGACGTCGCCGTCTTGCTGCGCACTGACCGCACGCCAGAAGCGCCGGAAAAAGGTCGCGCGCGGATCGTTCACGACGAAGTCTCGCCACAGAAGCTCGCGCGCCATCTCGACGTTGAGCCCCAGCATGTAGGCTTCGATGAAGCGCTGGTTCGGCTCGAGCAACGCAACGCTGTCCAGCGGCACGCGCTCGAGCCCGGGCAGGAGCCAGTCCTGCGACAGCGACGCGAGCGGCTCCGACATCGGCTGCGTGAAGACGGGCGCGGTACCGACCGTTCCGAGCGCCGGGGGCGTTGTGTTGTGTTCGTCCTGCAGGCGAATGGTTGCCGCCATGCGCGCCTTGAAAACGGGTGCCGGATCGAGGGCGTTGCGAATCTGCACGCGCACCGCAGCGAATTCGAGCGCGGCACGTTTCCCGGGTTGAACGAATACGAGAGGCTGCTGCGGATTCACGACGTGCAGATGCCGCACGGCCGCTTCGCGAAACGCCTTCGCGTCGGCACTGTCGACGCGCGGCGGACGGATGATGACGGGATCGGTCGGCCGGCGATCGTCGGGGATTTCGCGCGGGTCGATCGGGTCGCCAGACTCGTCCGTACCGGGCCGCCGCAGCGGCGCCGCCGGAGCGACAGCCGTGCGCACGAGCACCCCGGCGTTAACGTCCGTGTGGAACGTGCCGACGAGGATCAGCGGCTCTCCCGAGACGGCGAAAGCGGGACGCGGCGCCATGCCGGCAACGGCTGCGTCGGTGCCACGCGCGAACGTCATGCTGGAGAACTGCCCAGGCAGGCGGCGCGTCACGGCGTCGAAACTGATCAGGCCGCGCGTCGGCGGCAGCGTGAACGTGATGCCGATCGGCTGAGAGCCGAAGAGTCGGAACATCGAGCTCACGCCGGTGGCGGCCGTACTCGCAGGCGCTTGCATGCCCGCGACGCGCAGTGCAGTGCTCGCGCGCCGGCTGATGGCGCCCAGCGGCCGCGACAGCCTGCGCATCGGCGCCGACGTGGTGACATCGGGCGTGGAGGACGACGCGAGCATGCTTCGCATCGTGAGCGCCGGAGTGCTCTGCGCAGCCGTTTTCATGATGAGCCGCGACTGCGCCGGCGAGGCGAAGCGCCACAGCGCGTCGTCATCGTTCATGCGCTGGACATTGCGCGCGTGCAGCGTGCTGCCGATCGCGAGGCTCAACTGCATCTGCCGCAGCCGTTGGTTGGCCTCGCTCATCTCGCCTGCCTGGTCCCATGCCTGGGCCATCAGGTCTTCCTGCTGTTCCTGGATCACGCGCGTTCCGAGTGCCGCGACCACGCGTTCCCGCGGATCGAGGTTCAGCTCGTCGAGCCAGGTGCGCGCGGGCGCCTTGCCCACTTCATGACGACCGGCAATCCAGCGTCCGTAGATCGGCGGACCGAGCACGGGCTCCGCATTCGCATCGATCGACTGTGCATTCGCGCTGTTTACGATCGACTGCAACTGGTCACGCCAGGCGGTGGTCGTGCTGTCCGGAAACGGATCGCGACGCGCGCCCACCGGTTGCAGCGCGCCTTCGAGCAGTACCGTGGGCGTCATCGCAGGCGGCACGGGAAATCCGGGCGCGGTAATGTCCAGCGGCCGCCGCCCCACCGTATCGCTGAAGTCGCGCGGGGAAAGCCGCGCGACGATCGATTCGAAGTCCTCCCGTGCGCCGGTGCGGAAGCGCCAACTGTAGTAGACGGGTAGCACGATGTTCGCCGGCGCATTGGCACCGCTCGCCCAAGCCGGTTCGAGTTGTGCGCCCGCATCGACGGACTGGCCGAGGCCGACCCGCCGGCCCGACTCGAACGCGGGCACGACACACGCGATGTAGTCCGTAAACGGAGCGAGGAGACGCGATGAGATCAGACGCGAGATCGAAAGATCGGGCCGCGACGCGAGCACCGTGCGCAACTCGTCTTCCGTCGCGTTCTCGTGTGTACCGAGCTGCGCGTGCGCCCAGGCCCATGACTCGGAAAGATCCGGCAGTTCCGCGCCCGGGATGGCCGGCGGTGCGATCTCGAGCACGGGCAGCGGTTCTTCACGCGGTGCACGCAGGCGCACACCGTCCTGCACGCGCACGACCACGAGCACGATCCACGGCCGCACGCGTCCCTGCGCATCGGCCGCGGCCGGCGTGAAGAGCCACGGCAGATCGGGGTTGTCGAATTCGATCGCGGCGAGATCGTTCGACTCGTAATCGTTCGTGCCGGCAGGCGGCTCGGTGCGCACGACCTGCCGCGGATCGATGCCGAGCACGTCGGCAGGACCGAAAAGGCGCACCTGCACCGGCGGCGAGTCGACGGTGTTCACGGCCAGCGTCACCGTGAGTGGCGCCTGGGCCGGCAGCGCGGTCTTCAGCGGATCCGGAACGGAGATGCGCGCGGCGAGGCCTTGGCGCACCCACGGCAGAAAGACGACACTCGCGTCGCTCATTGCGTCGGCTCCAGTTGCGCGAGCTCGAAGTCGCGAACGACCATGCTGCGCCTGTCGCGCTGTGCCACACCCAGCGCTTCGACGAAGCTCACGTTGCGCGCCGCGTCGGAGACGATGCCGAGGTCCTCCGTCAGCGCGGTCCAGTGTGCGGGTTCGACTTTCGCGAACGGATTCGCGGGCGTCACGCGCTCGCGGCGCAGCACGCTGCGGCCGGCCGCACCGTGCATCGCATGCAGTTGCAGCAGTACTTCGCTCAGCCGGTAATCGCGCGCGGGCGGCGGGGGCGGCTTCGCTGCCTTGCGATCGATGACGCGCGTCTCGTATTCGAGCGGTGATTCCACACGCTGTGCGAAGCCCAATGCGAATTGCGACGAGCCGACGCGCAATCCTGCCTGCATCGACTGGAACGAAGGGCTGGCGAGCTTCGCGTCATCGCTCATTTCGAAAAACTGAGCGGGCGCGAAATCGTCCGCCAGTGCGGCTCCGGACTCATTACTGTTCCCGACGGCGACACGGGTCACGTTGAAGCGCCGGGCACCGGCGACTGGCGCTTCGCCGAACTTGTCGATGTCGCGATCCAGATTCAACGGCACGACACTCTGACGCACGGTGAGCGTACCGAGCGGGTGCACGCGCAGCACACCATCCGCCGCTACATCGCGGAGCGAGACGATGTGCGTTTGTCCCTGCGGCAGCTCGCTCGCCCAGCTCTTCGGGTCGGCCAGCGCGGCGCGCAGTTGCGCGGACGCATCCACGGCGGCCGCAACGCCCGGTCCGGCGCCGCTCACGAGCGTTACGTTGACGCGGATCGATACGTCCCACCACAGCACTTCGAAGGTGCACTTCGCGCGTACCGCGAGCGGCAGCGGCCCCTCGAGCGCGCCCTCCACTTTGACTTTGAAGAGATTGTGCGAGCCCTTGCGCAACTGCATCGAGGCGAAGAACTCCGCCAGGAAGTGGAACGGAAGGAGCTGAATCAACACATCGAAGCCCGCATCGCCGCTCACGTTGAATCCGTACGCCGCGGCGTAGAGATGCGCGTGGGCGCCGAACTGAACCGTGTTCGAAGTGAGAGCGAAATACGCGTCGCACGTGAGTCGCGGATTGTCGCCCGTCGTCAGACTGAGGGCGATCCGTTCGAGCGACGGGAAGCCTGCCGGTGGTGTGAAGGCGTGATGCATGCCCCCGACGGCGAGGGCGAAGCTGCGCGGCGACGTCCAGCGTGCCCGCAGCGCACCGGCGCCGGTTAGCGGAAAGCGGTGGAGGAGACGCGAATCGACAAGCACGGCGTCGATCGCAACCGTGCCCTGATCGAAGTCGAAAATCCCGACCGCGTCGAGATTGAGCCGCAGCAGATCGTTGTCCATGCGCGGCAGAATCGCCTTCATGCGGCCGAGAACGACGAAGCGGTTGCGGGCGCCGAGCTCGACGACGAGCCCGAGATTCACTTCGATCAGCGTCGGCAGTCCCCATTGGAGCTGCACCATGAGGCCGAGCAGATAGCTGCCGCGCCTGGCCGGAAACACGCGATCGAGTGCGGCGAGGATCGTCGGCGCATTACGTACCGGATCCTGCGGGAAGAGAATCGATTCGAGCGTGTGGTTCTTGAGACCGCTGCGCAATGCGTCTTCGCTGACGGTGCGATGAATCGCAATGAGCCCGCCGATGCCCGTGAGACGCCAGCCGAGCGGCAATTGCATCAACGAACCATTCGGCTGCGCCGTCTGGCCCGTGACGAGGATGATCAGCGAATAGCCTTTGCTGCCGTCGGGGAGCCGCGTCGAAAGCAGGCCGATCGCCTTCAGCGCGATCACGCCGGAGAGACTGAGCTCCATCACGCCGGCGTACTGGTGCTTCGCTTCGTCGCGGAACAGAAAGCCGCCGCCCTTCACGCTCTTTGCGTCCACGGCGAGGCCGATGCCCGCCGGTGGCAGAAAGCCCACGTCGAGATTGGCGAAATGCAGGTTCGCTTTCGACCGATCGTCCGGGAAATCGAGGGCAAGCTTGAGCCCGATGAGGTCGACGGTCGCGAGCACCGGTCCGATCTGTGCGCCGAACGAGAGTGCGACCTGAATCAGCGTCTTCGGCGCCGGGCCGCTCGTGTCGCGATCGAGGTTGAGCAGCGCGTGATGCAGGCGCACCGGGCCGATGCTCTTGCCGATGGGAATCTGCACCGGGATGCCGCCGCCCTTCACGCCCGTGGACGTGACCGGAAGATCGGGCGGCACGATGGACGATGGGGGCGAGGCTGCGGGTGGCGCGCTGAGCGCTCGAGGCATTGCGGGGCCACCGCCGGCGCGGGAGAAGCGGCGGCGCTCGAAGGCGTGGACAAGTCACCGGTGATGAACACGCCGTCGCGCGTGGAAATCCCGACACCGAAGCTGAATTCGGCGCTCGTCTGCGTCTTCGGCAGGAGCGAACCGATGAAGTCGTCGAACGACGTGCCATCGAGCGCGAGACGGCAGTCGTAGAACGCAAGCTGTGCACGCGCCGATTGCTGGTCGAGCACACCGGAGAGCGCGATGCGGCCGATCGAAATGCCGTTATCGCCGCCGAGGCTGAACTTGAAGCGGCGCTCTCCCGCCGGCATGGGCTTCGACGCGACGGCGGCGTCGACGTGCAGCTTTCCTTCTCCGAGCGCACCGTCCACACGGAACGCTTCACGCCCGCCGATCTGAAAGCTGAACGGTGCATCGAAACGCACGTCGGCCTGAGCGGCCCACGCGCTCGTGGGTGGCTCGACGGCGAACTGGAAAGCGCTGCCGCCGGCCGAAACGAACAGCCCGGGCCCGCCGTGTTCCCGCGGCACCCATGCAAGCGAGAAACGCAACGCGCCGTCGATCAGAATGCGACGGCTCTGATACGCCTTCGGCAGCGCGCGCAACTGGACAGACAACATGCGTTCGGAAAGATCGTCCGCTGCGGGCGCCGCGCGTTCCAGCCCGGTGCGTGAAGCCGCGGGCTCGTCCCAACCGTAGAACATGCGGATGTGATGTTCGTCCTCCGGCATCGCATCGAGGCCGATCTCGCGCGACGAATTGCCCATGAACGCGAACACCGCCGCGAGGTGCAGCAGCGTCTCGTCGGAGAGCTTGCGCGCGTCCGCTTCGGTTTCGAGTGGATGTTCGGCCAGTGCGGCGATGGGTCCCAGCGCGAACTTGACGAGCGACTTGACCGACCCGTAGAAGCGCTGCCCCGCGGTACCGTTGGGGCCGTAGAGCGTCATCGGTTCGGTACTGAAACGCAGGAGCTCCATCCACACGAAGAGGTGGAACCAGCGATCGCGTATGTAGTTGCTCGCGAGGAGATCGATAATCGATTGCGTGACTTCTTCGGTCACGGCTTCGGGCCCGAGGTCGATCGCGTCCTTGATCGCCAGTGCGCAGTCGACGAGCTTCGTCAGATCGCCGATCGCGCCGATCCACGCTTCGATGTCGGGATTCGACGCGTTGACGTAAGCCTCGAGCTTGGCTAAGTCGAGATCGGTCGGGAATTGCGGCGGCGCCTTGAGCGTTCCGCCCAGATCGTCCACGAGCGCCGCGAGCGCGCGACTGTGAGGGTCGGTAACGAATGTCTCCAGCATCCATTTGCCGAAATCGACGAACCAGCCGCCGACCGTCTGCAGCAGCGTCTTGTCCTCTTTCTTGTCGGTCTCTTCGGCCATGGCTGAGGATCAGAATGCCGGCGGACGAAACGGCGCAAGCTCCGGGCGCACTTCTTCGGCGTGTCCGACGAGCGATGCGCGCTGAACCATGTAGGCGAACGGTTTCGGCGCCGCGTCGGCCGTTGCGTCGGGGTCGGGGATGGCGGTGTAGACCTCATGCACTGCCGTGAGCTCGGGCGCGCGTTCGAAGCGGACCACGCCGAAGTTCGACCGGAAGAGAATCTGACGCGAGTGGCGGAGCTTGTTGAACTGATCCTGATGTCGCGCCGCCACTGTCGCATACGCAGCGATCTCGCGGCCGGGCTCCGCGTGATTGGCCAGCACGGACTGAACACGTGCGTCGTCCGGCTCGAGCTTGCGCGGTTGTCCGGGCGGCGGTCGCTCGGTTTCCAGACGCACGTCGAGTGTGGGCTGGAGCCGCCACGACCAGTCCGGCAGCTTGTCCGCGGCCACTTTCGTTCCTTCCGGCCAGCCGAACGTAGGCATGAGCATCGGCGACTGATGGAGCTTGCGGCGGAGCACCGGCGGAATATCCGCGAGACTCTTCCCGGTCGTGAACACGAACGCCTTTTCTTCGGCCTTGTTCCAGCCCATGCGTTCGGCGCCGATGTCGGAACGGACCATGCGTTGCGCGAACGAGAGCACACGGTCGACAGACCCGATGTACCACGGCATCACGTTCTTGAAACCGCTGCCCGTGAATTGCACGATGCGCGCGGGAAGCGCTTCGCCTTTGGTCCAGTAGGAAAGCGCGTTTGCCGACGAGTAGTGGACGTCGCCCGACAGGAGCAGCACGCGGCGATGTTTCGAGAGACGCTTGAGCAAGGCTTCGAGCGCGAGCGGATCGAAGGCCCACGCTTCGATCGCGTCGGGATCGGTGCCGATCATGCGGCGCGTCCCGCGTTCCTTCAGCTCGACCTCCTTCTTCTCTTCCTCTGTCTTGGCCGGGTCCTCGTTGAGTTTGCTGTAGGACTTCGCGTCGAACACGCGATAAGCAGTCGGTGCGATCAGTTCATCGAGCAGCCCCGCGCCGAGTACCTGCAGGGGCGCGACTACGATCAGCAGCTCGCATCCGGGCGGCAGCGTTTCCGGGATCTGATCGGGTTGTGCCGAGAGCGCGACATTGCCGGGCGGTCCTTCGCGGGAGACGAAGCTGCGGCGTGTCCGGTTGTCGAGTGCGATCAGAAGATGCTTCGGTCCCGGCACGGAGAAGTGCCACTTGATCGGCGGATTGACGGGGTCGTATGAGCCGTCGACCGTGGGCTGCGGGCGGTGATCGCGATCGATAGCGAAAAATCGATCGAGCGCGTCGGCCACGGCTTTGCTCGGCTGCTCGGGCGTCGCGGGTGCTGCGTTCTCGTTCGCACGCGCCGGAAACATCGTGGCGATCGTCTGCAGGAGCCGCTGCGGATCGCCGGCCGGGCCGGTATCGTTGCGCTCGTTGAGATAGCGCACGGGGTCGTTGCCCCAATCCTGAAACACGGCGTAAGACGCAAGCGCGTTGCGCAGAATCGTGCGGCCGAGCGTCGAATTGTTGACGCGATCGACCCAGATCGGGTTCAGGTTCCAGTCGTCCGTCACGTCGTGATCGTCGAGGATCATATACGTCGGGACGTTGGCGAGCGTGCGGCGAATCTTCGGCAGAGCCGCGTAGAAGAGCGCGAGCTGCTGCAATTTGACGTTGTGACGGTCTTCGAGCTTCGTCTGGCGCATCTTGAGGAGACAGGCATCCAGCGCGTCACCTTCCTTGCCCTCGCATTCCTCGTAGAACTCGTCTTTCTTCGTCGTGCCGACGTCTTCCGGCTGGAGCTTCTTCCAGTCGGGCACGGGCTCCACGTCGGGCGGAACGATGAGCGGCGCCGTGTTGGTCTGCGGCAGCACATCCAGAATCTTCGGCCACGCGTTCGGCGGCAGCGGCCAGCACGAATTGCACCACACCATCAGGTACATCGCCGCGAACTCGCCGAACGAAAAGAGATGACTCTCGCCGTCGGTGGTCGTCATCTGCGCCTGACGCAAAACGAGTCCCTGGCGCCGACCGGCGGGGAATGCGACGAGGTCGATCGGCAGCGGTGTCGGTCCGCCCGCGATCCAGCGGCGCGGCTCGTCGTCCGTATCTCCCGGACCTGAAGGCTGTAACGCATAGTCGATCGAGACCGTTTCGACGGGAACGCGCGGTTTCGGCCCCGGCAGACTCGAATCGCCCTCGTACGTGCCGATCAGCTCGTTGGCCACCGGATTCAGCATCAGCAGATGTCCTGCCGACAGGTCGTCGGCGTAGATCTGGTCGCCGCCGAGCACGAGCTGGTGCGGGCGCTTCAGCGCGTCTTCGTAGAGATGACCGTCCGTCACGTAGTCGTCGATCATCGCCATGGCATCGGGATGCTCGTTGGTCGGACGGCGACACGATCCGTAGACGAGCTTGAGATCGTCGAGCGTTGCCGGAGGCAGCGAGAACGAGGGCAGGAAGTCGTCCGTGTAGCCGAGCGCGAGATGCGGCCGTGCAAGCTCGGGCGGCCCGCCGTTGGTGGTCGGCAGGCTCTTCAGCAAACCGAGCGAGCCGAGCGTATGCGTGGTAGAGCCGTCGAGGACGGTGAGGTCGTAGCTGTAGACGACGCCGGGTTTCAGCAACTTTTCAGACGCATCCGGTATGCGCAGCACGGCCGTCGTCACATGCAGACGGTCGCCGAAGCGCACGGTCGGTGTCGCGGGATCGCTCCGGACATGCGGGTTCGCTGCGCCCGTTTTGATGCGTCCTTCCCACAGCGTGATCGTGACAGTGGCCGGGCGGTTGAAAGCGACCCACACCGAGACGAGGTTGGGTTCGACGCGGCGCAGAATCGGGCCGGCGAGAACGAAGGGAAGCGTCACGACATCGCCTTTCCGCGGTTCAGTGGGCGCGGATGCACGCTCGGGTGACCCGCGATCGCGCGACAGGGCCGATCGGTTTCTCGAGCACCCACGCGGGCCGGATACGCTGCCACCGCGCGGTCATGATGATCGTACGAGCGACGATGAAAACCTCCCCGCGTTATCGTGGTCAGTTCGCTGGTTACGACGCGTGGGGATTGTAATACCATCGACGCCGATCCTTGATCGACGTCAACGAACGTCATTGTCCGCCCGAGCGGCTGACGCGCGCCGCTCGTGCCTGCGCACCGCGTGTCGGTCTAGTTGCGCTCTATCGGGCCGCCGGAGGCGTTGGCGGCTGCTCGCCCGGAAGACGGATGCTGCTATAACCGGCTTCCTCGTGCAGCCGAATACTGGTGTAGCGCGCGTTCGCCCAGTACAGCACGACCATTCGGCTGTCCGGCGCTGCTTCGATGCCGTGGCCGATTCCTGCAGGCAGGTTCACGATCGCCCCCGGTGTAAGCGGAACGGCGTCGCGACCTTCGAACGTCACTGCACCGCGACCTTCGACGCACAGTACGACCTCGTCGTCATCCGGATGTACGTGGAACGGCGTGACCTGGCCGGGCTCGTAGCAGTTCATCCGCGTCACGATATCCTTGGACATGAGCACGGGCTGATTCACTCTCGCTTCCGATGAATAGCGCTTGAGATCGTTGATGTTGAGCGCCTGAATGTTCGTCGACGTAGTCATGAATAGCCGTCATCGGTTGGCTGCCGTTTCGATCGCGGCCATTATGGCACGGCGATGCTGGTGTGATGCACCGCGAGCGACTATCCTAAGCCCGCCGCGCAAGGCCCCAGCGCGTTACGCCTCTTCAGGTGCGAGTTCACCTTGTTCAGCGCACGTTTTATCGCAGTACCCATTTTGTTCTCCGCCGCTACGGACGGAGCCGTCGCGGCCGACAGCGCCTACCCCACGCGCCCGATCCGCTGGGTCGTGGCGACCGCGCCCGGCGGCGGCGTCGATGCGACGGCGCGCATCCTCGCGCCGAAGTTGAGCGAACAGATGGGTGAGACCTGGATCGTCGACAACCGCGCCGGCGCGGCGGGCAATGTAGGCGTAGAGATCGTCGCGCGCTCGAGCCCCGACGGCTACACGTTGCTGGCCGCAACGAGCACCGTGCTGACGGTGAATCCCAGTCTCTACAAGATGCCGGTCAGTATCGAGAAAGACCTGCAACCGATCACGACGCTTGCCGCGGCCGAGCAGGCGGTCATCGTGCACCCGAGCGTGCCTGCCAGAACGCTGAAAGAGCTCATTGCGCTCGCCAGGCAGAATCCGGGGGCGCTGAACTACGCGTCCGCCGGCACCGGCACCGCACTGCATCTCGGCGCCGAGCTGCTGAAGCTGCGCACCGGCATCAGCATGACGCATGTGCCGTACAAGGGCGGCGGACCCGCAGCGGCGGCGACGTTGAGCGGCGAAACGCAGGTCATCGTCGGAACCGTCGCATCGACCATCGCTTTCATCAACAGTGGGCGGCTGCGCGCGATCGCTTCGACCTCCGCGAAGCGCTCGAAGCTGCTGCCGGATGTGCCGACGGTCGCGGAGTCAGGCTATCCCGGATTCGAAGCAGGCGTATGGTTCGGGCTCCTCGGCCCGAGTGGCATGCCCGCAGCCATCGTGAATCGCCTCCACGCGCAGACGCTCGATGCGCTGAAGCAGCCCGACGTCTCTACTGCGCTCTCGCGGCAGGGCATCGAAGCACGGCCGACGACACCGGCCGAATTCGCGGCGCGCATCAGGACCGAGACAGCGACATGGGCAGCCGTTGTCGCGAAGGCCGGCATACGGCCGGAATGAAGTGCCCAACGGCCGTGGCAGCAACGGTCATTATTGGGTTACGCTGGAGGCGGACGAGGCGACATCGAACCACGATACGGAAGTGGCGAGCCGCTCAGCGTCTGATCGATGCCGCAGCGGCCCGTGCTGCCATGCGAAGCGCGCTTCAGTGAGCCGCAGGCCGCTTTCACGCCCGCCTATTTTCTGGGAGAACACTCATGCCGTACGGAGGCAATGACTGGCACGCTTTAACGCAGGAAGCGCCGCTCGAACCCGAGTTGCCGATCTGCGATCCGCATCATCACTTCTGGGACCGCCGGATCGCGCGCATTCCCTATCAGCGCTATCTCGTCGATGAGCTCACGGCGGATACCGGCAGCGGCCACAACGTGCGCTCGACGGTGTTCATCGAGTGCCGGTCCATGTATCGCAAGGACGGCCCCGATGAAATGCGTCCGGTCGGCGAAGTCGAATTCGTGCAGGGGCAGGCCGCTGCGAGCGCGAGCGGTCTCTACGGTCCGACACAGGCCGCCGCCGCGATCATCGGACACGCGAACCTCAATCTCGGAGAGAAGGTCGCGCCGGTGCTGGAAGCGTTGCAGGCGGCGAGCCCGAATCGCTTTCGCGGCATACGCCACTCGGTGACGTGGGACCCGCATCCGGAGGTGGAAAACACCGCCGCGCACAAGAAAGAGGGACAGCTTGGCAGCGATCAGTTCCGCGCCGGTGCGCGGGTTCTCGCGCGCATGGGGTTCACGCTGGAAGGATGGTGTTATCACCCGCAGCTTGCGGAAATGGCGGCGTTCGCGAAGGCGGTTCCGGACCTCACGATCATTCTGAATCACGTCGGCGGGCTGCTTCGCACCGGTCCGTACGGGAATCGAAACGACGAGATCATGCAGAACTGGCGCAAGGGTATTGCCGCAGTTGCTGCGTGCCCCAACGTCGTGATCAAGCTCGGCGGCCTGGGCATGGTTCGTTGCGGCTTCGACTGGCATACCCGCGAGAAGCCGATCGGCTCGGAGGATCTCGCGCGCGAGATGGCCCCGTTCCTCGACTACTGCATCGAGCAGTTCACCCCGGCGCGCTGCATGTTCGAGAGCAATTTTCCGGTGGACAAAGTTTCGTTCTCGTATGGCGTGATGTGGAACGCGTTCAAGCGGATGTCGAAGCGCTTTTCGGCGAGCGAGCGCGCCGCCATGTTCCATGACACGGCGGCGAAGGCGTATCGGATTACGGTCTGAAAGTGACCGCTGACGAGTGACGGGTGACGATCGAGGAGACCTGCCCTCTCCTGTGCCAGGGAGAGGGTGAGGGGATCAGAACCGAATCATTCCTACGCCGCCATCCACCGTCATCTCGGCTCCGAAGTTCTTCGACAGGCGCCGGATACGATCGAGCGTACGCTCGGCGGTAGCGCCGCGCGCGAGATGCGGCCGGCCATCGGTAAGGCCATGCTCACCTTGTCCGGTGCGGCGTGCAATGGTGCCGTCGCTTGAAAGTCGCCCCATCTCGACCGGGTAAAGCCGGATCTGGCGAAACGCGCCACCCTGCATCTCGAGCCTCATCAGCGCGGACGTCCACCACTCTTCGCTGTCGCGTCCGGGATGAAGCGGATGATCGGAGGGATGCAGGGTCGGGAGTCGATCGACGTCATGCCCCCAGCTCTCGTAGCTGTCGTAGGGTACGCGCCGGATGAATTCGGACTGCGCGAAGAAGTTGCCGATCCCGTACACGATCGGCTTGCCCTTGTAGATCTCGACCCCGAGCGTGTTGTGCCAGCCATGGCCGACGTAGACATCGGCGCCGGCATCGATCGCGGCATGTGCGAACTCGCGCACGAACAGGGGCGTCTTGTCGCCGCGCTTGCCGTCCGCGATGTTGAAGTGATGCGCCACGACCACGAAATCGGCGAACTTCTTCGCCTCGTCGATCGAGCGCAGATTGCCTTCGAGATCGCGCTTCTGGCACGCGCTGCGGATCTCGAATTTCTCGCCGGGAACGAAGGCGCTCGAACCACGCGAGGACTGTTCGCTCGGCAACTGCAGACTGAATTCGTCGGCTGAGAGACCGATGCTCGACGTACCCTTGCCTGCCTCGCGCAGGAGGTCGAGCTTGCGCGCGATTGCCTTCATCTGCTCGGCCGCGTCACGCTCCAGTATGTACTTGAAGTCCACCCGCAGCGGGTTTATGCCTGGCCGCCCGCGCAAGCCCGCATTCCCGAGCCCGGCCCATTCGTTCGATTTGTTTCCTGACGCCACGGATACCAGCGCGACGCGGCCCTGCCTCGTTTCGAGGTAACCGGGCTCGCGTGCCTCTTCCAGGTCCATACCCGTGCCGGCGACGACCAGGCCGGCGGCTTTGCAATGCTTGATCGTCGCGGCGATGCCCCACTCGCCGAAATCGACGCTGTGATTGTGCGCGAGCGACATGATGTCGACACCGGCCCACTTCAGATCGCGTGCGACCTGCGGGTCGCCCATCATGAAGCTGCCCATCCAGTCGCCGCGCGCGGCATACTTGAGCTCGCTCCACTCCGCGAAATTCATTTCGAGATGCGCATACGTGAGGTCGGCCTCACGCAGGAGGTTGATGACGGCCATCGAAGCTTCGTCGTCGTGCATCGCGAACGGGCGGCACACCATGCATTCGCCTGCGAGCGCGACGCTCCAATCGAGTTTGGGAGAGGCCATGTCCGAGCCCTTTCATTCGGTCCGAAAGGGTCACGATATCAATCCGCCCCGGATTGCGCCACAGTGATCGCCGCGGGGCGTGCATCGTCGCTCGGCGCACCGCGCGCGAGCCACGCGCTGAAATCCGGCATGACCTGCGCGAGCCGCCACTCGTCGAAAACGACGCGCGCCATCGCGGACACCGCGCCGGGAGACGCATGTCCTTCGTTTGCCTGCACGTATTGCAGCAGCCACGGTTCGAGATCGGCAGGTTCCGGGTCCGCTGCCACGACGCGTTCCAGGAGCTCTCGCTTGATTGCGAGGCCGATCGCGTCCGGCCGCTGGTCGCGCTTGCGCACTCTTCTGCGGCCGTCGGACGCATCGAGCGCGGCGAGCAGTGCGCGGCAGACCTGCGAGGGGCGCGTGAGGCTGCTCATCACGTCAGTGCGCGCTGCGCACGCCGTCCGGGACCACCTTCAGCGCCAGCGCGTGCCCGACGCCGGATGCGCCCCTGTAGCCCAGCTCCAGAGCCGCGAGATCGAACTCGGCGCTGGCCAAAGCGCGAACGAGCACCTGAGCCGGGGACGCCCCTCGCAGCGTCGTGAAGACCTTCAGATACCCGCGACACCGGTTGCAGACCTCGACGCTCGCGGTGGCGGTGCGTTGCTCCGGAACCAGCGACTCGAGCGCGTTGTGATCCGTGGTGCCGCAGTAAGCACACTTCAGGGCGAGCGCCGGCCATCCGTGTCCGCAGTCGCCGCAGCGCAAGTAGCGGGTGCGCTCCACTCCCCGGACTTCGGCGAAGGCTGGCCAGCCGGCGCAGATCGGGCAGTAGCCCTGCTGCCAACTCTGCGCAACTGCCTGAGCGCACAGGCGCCGGCAGGCGTGCAACAACGGCTTCGCCGACAGCGAAAGTACCGCAGCGCACGCATCGGCATCCGGTGCCGGACCGATGCATTGCGCGAGACGCTCGCGATCTCGATTGAGCGCCGCTTCGAGCGAGGGCATCGGCTCGCACCGGCTGGCGAAATCGCGCTCGATCGCCACGCCGGCACTGCCTTGTCCACTTGCATGCGAGGTCAGTGCGTCGAGCAGGCGTTCCACCTCGCGTGAATCGACGTGGAGCACCGCGTGTGCCATCAGGGGTGCTGCGCGGTCTCGAGCAGGAGAGGGGAGCAATCGCATCGTATCCCATGCGTCGCTCTCCATCTCCCCGATTGCGAATCTCACCAGCGCGAGCCACGCCGTCCACTCCGGGTGCTGTCGCGTGAGATCGTCCACGCTGTCGCAGGCCGCGCTCACGGACGGCTCAGTTCGTAAGACTGATTGGCGGAATCCACGGGAGCGCCTTGCTGCGGAATCAGGCGCGGCGTATTCGAGTACGGCTGCGACCCCTCATGCATGCGCACGACGTCGCCGCGATTACCGAGGTCCGCCCCCGGGCCCTCGCCCCGCGTCCGAGCGGCTTCAGGGCTTTCGCACGCCGCGAGCGCAGCAAGGAGCAGGAGTGCGACGGCGCGTTTCACAGATGCACGCTTTCAGCCGAAAACACGATCACGGTGCGGAGAATCACGCCGCCGAGAAGGACGAGCACGGCGGCGAACGCCGGTGTTCGTTCGCCGAGCCAGTCGCGGCGCCGGTGCAGGGCCATCGGGAGCAGCATGCCGATACCGACGGCGCCGACCACGAGCAGGACGCCCCATGCGCTCAGCCATACGCGCGCAACGGGGCCGAGCGAAACCACCATGCCGACAAGAACGAGCAATTCGAGCGTGATCAGCCGCAGATCCATCCTTTCGATTGCGAACACCGACGGCACGCGCCAGTCGTAGCGCTGCGCCAGCAGGATCATGAACGCCGCCGAGATCGAAGCCGCGGAGACGAGAAACAGCATCCCTATGAGAGGCGTGTCGGCCCAGATCGGTCGGTTCGTCACGGCGAGCAGGACACCTGCATAACCGGCGACATAAAGCCCCAGCAGGCTGCCGAGTATTCCAATAACGCGGCCCAAGGCACTCGGCCCCAGCAGCGCACGCGCGCGTTGCCAGCGAAGACGCCCGCCTTCGGCAAGCGCACCGATGAAAGAAAGGAACGCGAGGAATCCGAACGCGAGCATGGCCCACGAGCCGATGGAGATGGGAGACCAGTACTTGAAGATCGGCTCGAACGTATGATTCTCGAGGAGGAGATGCCAGAAACGTTCGGGACGCGTGAGATCGAACATGAGCAGCAACCCGCCTATGGCGAGCCACGGCAGAGCCGCGTAATAGCCGGCACGCACGAGCGGCCGGTCTTCGGGCCGACCGCGCAGATCGAGCAGGGTAGCGATGAAATAACACCCGCCGGCGAGACCGCTGAACACGTAATAGAAAACGATGAGCCAGCGCCAGTGCGGCTCGGCAGCGAACCACGTGCTGGATGGGATCAGTTCCATGACTCAGGCTCCCGGCTCATCACCGCGAGTACGTTCGCGGAAACTGAAGAGGCCGATCAACGCGACGAACAGCCCGCCCAACACCGAAAAAAGCGATGTAGGTACCAGGTTGCGGCTGGGTAGCTGCGGATCGGGCGGCAATCCGTACACCTCCGGCTTGTCCACGAGCAGGAAGAAGGAGTTCAGGCCGCCGAGCATCTTGTCGTCCGCGCCGTACAGGTGAGCGCGTGTCTCGCCGGCCTGCTGCAGCTGTTCGACGCGCTTGCCCGCCCGTTCGCGCAGCTCTCGTATCGGTCCGAACTGAATCGATTCAGTGGGGCACGCCTTCGAGCACGCGGGCTCGAGCCCCGCCTGAAGACGGTCATAGCACAGCGTGCATTTCTGCGCCGTCTTCGAAACTGGATTGATGTCGATCACGCCGAACGGGCAGGCAGCAATGCACGCGCGGCATCCATTGCATGTGTCCGACTGAATGACGACCGTGTCGAACTCGGTGCGGATGATCGCGTTGGTCGGACACACTTCGAGGCAGCCCGCCTGCACGCAATGCTTGCACACGTCGCTCATGAGCAGCCAGCGTCCGTCCTTGCGGTCCTCGGTGAACTGCTCGACGAACTTCACGTGGCGCCAGTGAATGCCGTCCAGGCGGCGCGTGTTGTCATAGCTGTTGCCGCTCAGCGTGTTGCGGCCGCCGTTGGTCGCGGGCAGCTGGTTCCACTCCTTGCACGCGACTTCACACGCCTTGCAGCCGATGCACACTGTCGTGTCCGTGAAGAAACCCATCGGTTCGGCCATGATCGCTCCTACCGGCTCGTCAAGCGCGCTCGACGTTGCAGACGAACGCCTTGCCCTCGTGCATGGAGACGTTCGGATCGGCCACGAGCGCAGAGAGCTCGTTCACTATCGCCCCGGTGGTGAGGCCTTCGTAACCCCAGTGCCATGGCATGCCGACCTGATGGACGAGCCGGCCCTCGATCGTGAACGGGCGCACGCGGCGCGTGACGAGCGCTTTGGCGCGTATCGCCGCGCGCGGCGTAGTGATGCGCACCCAATCGAGGTTGCGAATGCCCTTTTCCTGCGCAAGCTCGGGCGAGAGCTCGATGAACAGCTCGGGCTGAAGCTCCGCGAGCCACGGCAGCCAGCGGCTCATACCGCCCGCAAGATAGTGTTCGGTCAGGCGGTATGTCGTGATGATGTACGGGAATTTGGGATCGCCGACTGCCGCGAGCGGATTGGCGGGATCCTTCCAGTACTTCATCACCGGACTCGCCTGCTGCTTGTAGAACGGATTGCGCACCACGGATTCGACCGGCTCGTAATGTGTGGGCAAGGGACCATCCACGAGACCGGAAGGCGCGAACAGCCAACCCATGCCGTCGGCCTTCAGAATGAACGCAGCCGTGCCGGGGAGGGCGTCCATGCCTACGCCGCCGGGCTTGGGCTTGTCGTTCGGCGGCTTCGTGACCGGAAAATCCGGAACGTCGTATCCGGTCCAGCGCTTCTGGCCCGCATCCCACCAGACCCACTTCTTGCGCTCGCTCCACGGTTTTCCGTCGGGGTCGGCCGAGGCGCGGTTGTACATGAGACGGCGATTCGCGGGCCACGCCCATCCCCAATTGAGCTCGGCGCCGGGCTCGCGGGGCGGATCGGGCGAACGCTGTGCCGGCAGGTTCTTGTCAGGCGCCGGGTACATGCCCGAATAGATCCACGACGCGCACGTCGTCGAGCCGTCGTCCTTGAGATCGCCGAAGCCGCTGACATGACGATCCGGTTCCCCGGAGTAGTAGCCGTTCATTTCGCGCAGCAGCTTCAGCGCTGAAGGCTCGCCGCGCTTTCTTTCCTGCTCGTCCTCGTGTTCGTAGTCGAACAGCAGGTTCTTGAATCCCTGATCCCGCGGCAGCGTGGAATCTGCGTACAGCGCCTTGAGCCGCTTGCCAAGCTCATAGACGAAGAGCGTGTCGGAGCGGCAGTCCCCCGGCGCCTCCACTGCCTTGTGGTGGAACTGCAGCATGCGTTGCGTGTTGGTGAAGGTACCGTCGAGCTCCGCAACCTGTGTGGACGGGAAGAAGAAGACCTCGGTCTTGATGTCGCCGGTCTTGACGCCGCCTTCCTTCACTTCCGGCGCGTTTCTCCAAAAGGTCGCCGTCTCCTGCACCCAGTTGTCTTTCACGACTAACCATTCGAGGTTGCGGAGTGCCGCGCGTTGAAAGCGTGCGTTGAGCGAGGTGGCCGGGTTCTGGCCGATGCACAGCATCCCCTTCACCCGGCCTGCATGCATCGCGGCAAACGTCGCCATGTGTGAGTGGTCGCCGATGATCTTCGGATGCCAGTCGTATCCGAACTGGTTCTCGGCGGTGGCGTTGTCGCCGTACATCGACTTCAGATACGAGACGACGTACTTGGGCGTGTTCGCCCACCACCCGGTCGGGAGCGTCTCGGCCGTGAGGTAATCCACGAGACTGTCGTGCTTCTTGAGCGCGGTCGGATGAGGCATGTAGCCGTGAATGGAGTGATACAGCGTCGGCACGTCCGTGGAGCCCTGAATCGACGCGTGGCCGCGCAGGGCCATGACGCCCGCTCCGGGCCGGCCCGCATTACCGAGCAGCAGCTGGAGCAGGGCGCACGCACCGATGATCTGCACGCCGTACGTGTGCTGGGTCCACGCCACGGCGTAGGCGAAGGACGTGGTTCGATCTGCGCCCGAGTTCGCGAGTATCGTTTCGGCGACCTTCAGGAAGGTATCGCGCGGACAGCCGGTCGTGCGTTCTACCATCTCGGGCGTGTAGCGGCCGTAATGGCGCTTCACGATCTGCAATACGCAGCGGGGGTCCTGGAGCGTTTCATCGCGGAGCGCGGGCGGCTCCAGCAGGCCCTTGACGATATCGTCGAACGGAGGACCCTGATGCGCTCGTGCCGATGCCGCTTGATGGCCTGATTGCGTGCTGCTCATTTCCCCGGACTGGGCCGTGTGCGCAGCGCGCCCCTGCTCGCCGATCTTTGTGTGCGCGTACTGCCAGCTTTCGCCGTTGTACTCGGCGGTGAGGCCGTTGAACGGCCACGCCTCGATGCCGCCCTTGTACTCCATGAGGCCCGAGAACACGCCGTCCTGATCTTCGGCGTCGCGGTAGCTCTCCTCGATCAGCGTGGCGGCGTTCGTGTAATTCATGACCCAGGTCCTGAAGAACGGGTCGCTGTTCCAGCGGGGACTGTTCAGGACGTAGGAAATGATGCCGCCGAGGAACGCAATGTCGGACCCCGCCCGGATCGGCGCGTAAATGTCCGCGACCGCGCTCGTCCGGGTAAATCGCGGATCGACGTGAATGAGCTTCGCGCCGTGTTCCACCTTGGCCTTCATGGGCCATCGGAACGCGACCGGATGGTTCTCGGCCATGTTCGAGCCCATCACGACGACGCAGTCGGAATCCGCCATACTGCGCGGATACATCGTGGCGGCACCCCGGCCGAATCGTGTCCCCAGACCGGGGACACTGGAGCTATGTCATATTCGCGCCTGGTTTTCGATCGCCACGATACCCAGCCCGCGCATCAGTTTCTGCTGGATATGATTGAACTCGATCTCCAGGGTCGCGCCGCCGAGCGCGAAAATGGCGGGCGTCATGTTCACGAGTTTCCCGTCCGGCAGGCGTTCGATGAACGTTTCGTCGCGCGTCTTCTTGAAGAGCTCGACGAAGCGGTTCATGGCGCGCTCGAAATCCCAGACCTCCCAGTCCGCCGCGCCGGGTGCGCGGTGCAGCACCTGTGTCGGACGGTTCGGGTTCACGTGAAGCTGGAAGATTGCAGCACCCTTCGGGCAGAGCGTCCCTTCGTTGTGAGGGCTGCGCGGGTCGCCTTCCACGTTGACGATCTTGCCGTCGATGCTGTGCACGAGCGTCGCGCAACCGACGGAGCAGAATGGACACACACTCGGCGTGGTCTTCGCTTTTCGGATGCGAAGTTCCTGGGCGCGCGCCACGGCGGGTGCGAGGTTCACGCCCGAAGCGACGAGCCCACCCAGCGCGCTGCCGCCGCCGGCACCGCCGAGAAGACGTAAAAAATCCCGCCTCGAGACATTCATGCACTCTCCTCCTGCACCGCAGGCGTGGTCCGTGTGCTCACGTTTCCACGCGTTCTCCGGCGGGCATCCGTTGCTCGAGGCAAGTTTCCGCCGCGCCGGATCGTTGTCGGCGCGGCGAACATGCAAGCACCGCGCCGCCGCGTCAATAAAGCGCTAAGAGTAGGCCGCGGTGACCGCGAGTTGCATGCCCGCGCTGCTCAAGGGCATTACTTTGCGGATCGATTCACGGTATCGTTCGTGCGGTAGCGGCCTTGCAAATCACGCAGGTGAATATCGTGAGCGAACGTACTACACGCGATCTGACGGGCTCGATTCAGATCGAGCGCCAGGACTATGCCAAACGCGGGAGGTACGTCGGAACCATCGCCGGCGAGCACGGGATATCCCGGCTCGAATATCGGCGCGAGCGGGACGATCTGCTCGTTGCCGAGCACACGGAGACCTCCGAATCGTTCCAGGGCAAGGGCGTCGCCGAGGCGCTGGTGCGGCGGATGGTAGAGGACGCGCGCGCGGAGGGCTTCAGTATCTATGCGCAGTGCTCTTACGTGGACGAGCAGCGGCGGGCGCATCCGGAATGGGCCGACGTGTTCCGTACCTTCAACTGAACGATCGCGCCGGCGAGGCGGCTACACGACCCGCTTCTTCCACAGCTCCCAGGGTCGTTCGAGCACCTGATCGTTCGTCGCCGCGGCGTTCTCAGCCTCCGCATCATTCAGGAAGGTAATCTCGCCGAGGCGCGCTGCTTCCGATTGAAGTCTTGCGTTCACCTCGGCGTAAATCGCGCGATAGACGACCTGCCGGATCGACTGACCAACCGCGACGGACCCATGCCCGCGCATGAGCGCGTATGCGGCAGTGCCGAGCGCTGTTGCAAGCGCTCTACCGAGGGCAGGTGTGCGAATGAGCATATCCGTGTTCGGGCCGTCCGCATCGCGAATCTCGAACGTGGGGACGCCGAGGCCGAGAAAACCGCTCATGTGGTAGACGGGCCTGAGGCGCGTGCCCGTTACGGTATACGGCACGATCGACGGCGAATGGCTGTGCACGATCGCGTGCACATCGGGCCTCGCACGATAGATCTCGCTGTGTATGAAGCGCTCCAGGTACGGCCGGCGGCCGCGCGGATCGATCGGCTCACCGTCGAGTCCGTGTTCCATGACGTCGTCGCGTGTTACGACCGCGGGCGCGAGGCTCCGCGCGAGATGAAACCGATCTGCTCGCTCCGGGTCACGTACACTGATATGGCCGAACCCGTCCACCACACCTTCGTTGTAGAGAATGTGATTCGCGATGACGAGATCGTCGACCAGTTCGTCGGATGCCATGCCGGTATTATATTGACGACTTCGACCCGGATTCGTCAGTCATGCTGCCGAGACTTGTGCGCTTCGTTCTGCTGACGCTGCTCACCACGTGGCTCGTAACGGCTCATGCGCAACCGTATCCGGCGAGACCCGTGCGCGTCGTCGTGCCTTATGCGGCCGGGGGCCTTCCGGACACGATGGCGAGATTGGTCGCGCAAAGACTGACGGAGAGCCTGGGACAGCAGTTCGTCGTGGACAATCGACCGGGCGCGGGAGGCATCGGCGCATGCGAGCTCGTCGCGCACAGTGCGCCCGATGGCTATACGCTGCTGGTCGCGGATACGCCGCAGACGGCGGTGAATGTCTGGCTATACGCGAAGCTTCCCTATGACACCCTGCGTGATTTCGCGCCCCTGAGCATCATCGGCACGTCGACCCAGTTCCTGGTCGCGAATGCGTCTCTGCCGGCAGCGAACCTGAACGAGCTCGTGTCGCTCGCTCGCGCAAAACCGGGTGAGTTGCGATACGGTTCGTCGGGTATCGGCAGCCTGCAGCACCTCGGCATGGAAGCGCTCAAATCGGCGCTCAGGCTCGATATCGTCCACGTCCCGTACAAAGGCAACGGGCAGGCGGTTCCAGCGATGCTCGCGGGTGAGGTTTCGCTCGTGTTCTCTGCGTTTCCCGCGATTCTGCAGTACGTGAAAGCGGGGCGCGTGCGATTGCTGGCTGTGAACACGTCGAAGCGCTCGGCTTACGCGCCTGATGTGCCGACGATTGCGGAGCTCACCGGAATCGCGGATTTCGATTACCCGCCGCTCATCGGCGTGCTGGCGCCCGCGCGCACCCCGCATGGGGTGATTTCACGTGTGGCGGACGGCATAGCCGCTGCAGTTCAGCATCCGGAGCTGAAGCAGCGATTCTCGGCACTGGCAATCGATGGCGTCGGCAGCACGCCTGAAGCTTATGCGAAACAGATTCGCATCGACATCGAGAAGTATGCGAAGGCGGTGAAGGCCGCGAACCTCAGGGTCGATCAATAATCGAAGAACACCGTCTCGTTCTCTCCCTGCAGCACGATGTTCCACTCGAGAACGCCTGTATCGACCTCACGCGCGATCAACGTCGAGCGCCGCTCTGCAGGGACGAGGGCGAGAATCGGATCGTCGGCATTGGCGGGGTCGTCGGGGAAGTAGACGCGCGTGGCGAGGTGCTTCAGCAGACCGCGCATCAACACGACGACGACGAGATGCGGCGCCTGCAGTCGGTCCCCCGGCCCCGGGACCTGCCCTGGCTTGATGGTCGAGAATCGAAACGCGCCGTGACGATCGGTCAGCGCACGGCCAAAGCCTGTGAAGCCGTTCTCGAGCAGCTTCTCACGCGTGTCCTCCGGGTGCGCATACTTGCCGTGGGCGTTCGCCTGCCAGATCTCGACGACCGCGTCATCGACTGGTTTGCCGTCTCCGTCCAGAACACATCCGCGAATGAGGCAGCGCTCACCGCTCACGCCCGCCGGCGCAACATTCTCCACTGTGCTGCGTTCGAAGCTGATCGCGACGAACGGACCTGTCGTCTGCGACGGTGTCAGCATGAGGCTCATCTGCGCTCCATCGGCGTTGCATCGCGACCACGCAGCACGATGTCGAAACGGTACGCAATCGCGTGCTCGGGCATGGTCTGCTCCCAATCGAGCTCGGCGATGAGCCGCTGACGTGCGCGCTCGTCGGGAACGCTCATGTACATCGGGTCGTACGCGAGCAACGGATCGCCCGGGAAGTAGAACTGTGTCACGAGCCGCTGCATGAGCCCGAGCCCGAAGATCGACAGGTGAACGTGCGCAGGCCGCCAGGCGTTGTAGTGATTGCGCCAGGGATATGCGCCCGGCTTGATCGTTTTGATGCGATAACGACCGTGGTCGTCGGTAACGACGCGACCGCAGCCGGTGAAGTTAGGATCGAGCGGCGCATCGTGGTTGTCCGTCGCGTGACGATACCGCCCCGCGGCATTCGCCTGCCAGATTTCGATCAGCGCATGCGGCACGGGGCGCGCGTTTTCGTCGAGGACCCGGCCCGACACGATGATGCGTTCGCCGAGCGGTTCGCCGGCATGGTGGCGCGTGAGGTCCGCCTCTTCGGGCTTGACGTCATCGCCGCCGAGGAGCGGGCCTGTTACTTCGGACAGTGTCTGCGGGGCGATGACGAGCGGCTGCGTCGGCGCGCGCTTCGCGGTCGATCTGTAGGGCGGATACGAATACTCGGGCTGCGTGTGCCAGTACGAGCGGCGATAGGGCGCGGGGTCGGTCACGGCTCGGTTCCTCCAACGGCTCAGCAGGCCGAATGAGTACCCTTCTCTTCAGGGCTTCGTCGCAATAACGATGAGATGGCCGCGAAGGTCGCGCTCGAAGGCCACCCACCGAACGCTGTTCGGGATCGACGAGCTCCAATGCACGGGCCCATGCCTTACCGACCGTCTTGCCGAATTTATAGCCCATCCGCACGGTCGCCGACATCCTCCCGATGCATTCGATGTGATCGTAGCCCAGCTCGCGCAGCAGGCGCTCCTCCTTGGCGGCGGACGTGAAGTAGGTGTCGTAGATTTCCCGCCGGGACATGCGGTACACGAATCTCTTCAGATGATAGAAGACCCAGAATCCTTCGGTCGAGAACGTGTTGACGTGCGTCGACACGCTGACGCCTCCCGGTCGCAGCACGCGCCTGATCTCGGCATAACCTTTCCGCACTTCGGGTTCATCCAGATAGCGCAGGACCTCGATGCTCACGACGCAGTCGAAGTGATTGTCGTCGAAGGGCAGGTTGTTGGCATAGCCTTCGATGAATTCGATGTCCGGGAAGTTGTCGCGCGCGAACGCGAGCATCTTCGTGGAGGGATCGAGTCCTACGACGTGATGCCCGCGGCGGCGGATGTAGTCCGCGAAGTGACCGGTGCCGCATCCCAGGTCCAGCACTCTGGAGCCCGCCGGAAGCCGGTTCAGGACGCGATCGATCTCCTCGAACAGTTGATAGCGGCCATAGATGAACTCGTCCGTGTACTTGCCCTGCTGAAAATTGACGTACTTCCCCTGGAAGATCCCGCTATCGATATCGTGGCGCTCGACGGCGCGCCTCAAAACCTGCCCGTCGGGCTGTTGTCGCGAATTCATCGTCTGTAACGAAAAGGAAAGAGGCCGCGGGCAGCGGCTAGCATGCCACGACCCGGGATCGGAACGGATGATAGATCACAGTGCCGCGACAGTCTCGACGCGTGGCTCGCGTGTTGCCGCAGAGGCGCTTACGACGGAATAGCAATCCCGCATCGTCAGGCTGCTGAAGCCGGCCTGCTGCTCGAGCCTTTGATAATGATCGAGAATCGAGCGCAGGAACGTGAGATTCTCGTCCGTATTGACGCCGAAGTTGTGCGGATGCCACCAGAGATGGTAGATGCGCCCGTGCGTTGCGGCATAGGTCATCGCACTGGTAATCCTTGCAAGCCGGCGCGCGTCCAGCGCCGAGAGTCTCGGCTCGAACGGACGCAGAAAACGGCTGGCCGGGATGTTGTAAAGGCCACTCGGATGCGCGAGCTCATCCCAGCCGTAGGTGTGATGCCCCGTTACGTTGACGTACGAATCGGTCAAGCGGGCAAGCCGCCGAACCGGTTTGTCGTCGTCGCGGCTTTTGGGCTCGTACATCCAGCTTCGCTCGTTACCCCGGAAGCCCTTGATGCCCAGAGCCTTGCAGGCCGCCAGGGCATCGGCATCGTACTGATTGCGCGGGAACACGATGCTCTCGATGGTCACGCCGCATTCCCGCGCGACTTCGATCGCGCGACGTAACTCCTCGGCGAACGCGGTGGGGCTGCGCTTCGCCTCGAGCGCGTAACAGTGCGAGAAGGTATGGGTTGCGATCTCATGACGGCCGTCAGCCCGGATCTGCTGGACCAGCGACTGACCGAAGTGATAGGGATCTTCCGCTTCGTTCCGGCCCAGCTTTTCGAAATAATCGGGGTACCAGTTGAGAAGCGGGTCCTCGTATTCGACCGGGGGCGTCGGCAGGTTGCGGCGCAGGGCTTCCTTGTCGCCGAAGAACAGCATTCCCACGGTTGCGAACGTCGCGCTGATTTCGTATTCGCGGAAGAGACTCAACAGTCGCGGTATCGCTTTGCGCGCCCCCAGGATATTCGGGCCGTAGGACTCCATCGACATGGAGTCCCTCACGCCCCAGTAGAGCTCGAAGTCGAGCGAAATGACGAAAGCGCCAGTCATTGGCGAATCCTCTGCTGAGAAAGTCGAAAGCCGTCTTGAACCCGCAAGTCTAACAGGCGTGATTGCCAGGAGCGGTTGCCCCGGCGAGACGGCGTATGGCCTCGATCATGGCGCTCGCGTCAGCCTGATTCTTGCCGGCGATGTCGAGGGCGCTGCCGTGCGCAACGGATGAGAACAGCACAGGCGTACCGATCGTCAATCCTGCGGTGCGATTGCGGGCCAGCGCCTTCGCCGCGATGTGGCCCTGGTCGTGGTACATCACGATGTAAGCGTCGTATCCGGCGGTGTGCATCATCGTGTCGGCGCCGAACGGACCCTCTATCACGGTGTCGTCTTCACGCGTACTTGCGATCGCCGGCTCGATGATGCGTGCCTCGTCGTCGCCGAAGAGTCCATGCTCACCCGCGTGAGGATTCAGTCCCGAGACCGCGATTCGTGGCGCCCGGATACCGATGCGTCGCAACGCCGCCGCCGTCGCGCGTATCGCGTGCTCGACGCGCTCACGCGTGACGAGCTCGAGCGCACGCCGCAGGCTGACGTGCAGTGTCGTGTGAACGATGCGCATCTCGCTTCCACCATGCTCGAAGCAGAGCATGAGAAAGGCGTCTTCGGGTGCAGTAACGGTGCAGCGTGCGACGAAAGACGGATAGCCGTCGAACTCGACGCCGGCGAGCTTTATCGCGCTCTCGGTCTGCGGCGCAGCGACGACTGCGTCCACGTCTCCGCTGATCGCCGACTCGATGGCCGCGCGCGCGGAATCGAGCGCCGACAGTCCGTGGGCGGCCGCGATTTCGCCCAGGCGCATTTCGCCATGGGCAAACTGTTCGCGGTGCACGATAAAGACCCGCTTGCCCGAGTGATCACATGTGTGTGCGGTGCCCGCATCAGCCGGACATGCCACAGAGATGATGTTCGCAGCGATACCGCACGAGCCGGCATGTCGTTCCAGCACGCGACGATCGCCGAAGAGAACCGGGCTGCACAGGCCTCGCACGCGTTCGTCGAGCGCGGCCTTGAGCGCGATCTCGGGCCCGATGCCGGCGGGATCACCGAGCGCGATTGCGATTATTGCCATTGACCGGAACGACCTGAGTTATGGTTAGCGACGAGTCTTATTGAGAAGGAAAGCTTACGTTGAGCCTTGGCAGCTTGCGTCGTCGACGCAGGCGCTCGATACCGGCGTGCAGACGGTCCCATTCGAGAAGCTGAGGGTCGAGCAGCGGGTGAGGCAGTTGCCGTCAGATACTTCAATTGGGTTGCAACAGCCCGTGCGTTGGGTGTACGTAAACGTTCTGCCGTCCCGAGCCTTGCAAGTGAATGTACAAGCGCATGCTTTGCCCACCACTTCACCCGCAGAGCGGCGCCGGAGCTTCGTTGCGACGGTCACTGCGAGCACGGCTACGCCTATCACAACGATCACCTTACCGATGCTGAAAGATGATGACGCGATCGTGAGCGTCGTCTCGTCGGCCGGCAGCGTGAATGCGGCCGATACGAACTTCGCCGCTGGATCCTGTCTCTGCCAGAACCCGGGATTGCCGCCCACGAATACGATGTGCACTGGGAAACCGGCCGGCTTGCTGAAGGTTATATCGATTGCTTCGAGCGTGGGATCCTGAGCAAGCAGGATCACGACGTTGCGGTCCGCCATGCCGAAGAGATTGTCGCCTTCCACCCCGAGCTCCACCAGCGGATCGGCTGGGATGACGCCCCTTGTTTGATACTCCTCCCGGATCCGCACCGCGTGCGCATAGTCCTGCAGGATGCGGGCTCTGACTCGTGCGTCCCGCTCGACAAACCGCATAAACCGACGCAGATGGGTATCGATAGCATTGGCGTAGGCCCGAAAGGCGCCTTCCCGGCGCTCTTCGTCCTCATCTTCGTCGTGGTGTTGATCCCGGGCGTTCTGTTGCGCGTACAGGAGTGGACTCCCCACGAGTGTCAGTGCGGTCAGCGCGAGCGCGTCGCGACGTGGAATCCGTTGCGCGAAGATGCGGCTGATCTCATCGAATCGATTGCTCATTGCCTATCCTCCATCTCGACGGATCCGGCTGCTTCTTTTGCCAGTGCCAGGATTTCTTCTTGACCGGTCGCCATGGGTTTCTCGATCACGCCCTCGGGGCTGATGAGGAACGCCACCGGGGTGGCGAAGATTCCATACTTCCTCGATAGCTCCGAGTAACGTTGCATCACAACCGGGAACGTCACCCCGTACGCGTCTGCCTTACGGCGGTTCGCCTCGGGATCGCCCCGCCCTACCATAATCACTGCAAGCGTGTGGGCTATGTCATCGCGATCGAAGTGGGCCAGCGCCTCGACGACGGCGTCGCACGGGACACAGTCAGGATCGGTGAAAACGAGCAGGACGCGCCGTTCCCGGTAATGGCTGAGCGATACGTGCCGACCATCGAGGTCGGTCAGCTCGATGTCAGGCGCGCGCGTTCCGGGCTTGAGCCCATTGCGTTCGATGCGGCTGTTGACGAACGGCGGTCGCGCAGCCGGCCGACCCGGGCTCGATTCCTCGCTTGCGAGGTGCGGGGCATGGGGGGCCGCAAGGCGCGGCCCGGCGAGTGTCGAGCCGCGTTCGAGCGCTTCGACTCGCAGGAGTATCCGACCGTACCGGATGAAGAGCTGATAGACGACCGCGAAAATGCCCGCCAGCAGCAGCGCGAGCAACACGATAACGATCCAAAGCAGCGTCACCTGCCGTCCCCCGCTTCGCGCGTCCCGTCCGTCGCGCTGTCGCGTGGCGAAATCGCCAAGTGCGGACACGATTCTGATCCTTTTGTCGCTCAGTCGCAATGCGGACTCCAAATTGCGGCGCGCCCAGGTTCAGCGCGTCGTCGGGAAGTCTCGACTATCGTCTCTGCGAAAAAGTGATCAGCTCAGGGAGGGCCAAGGCGGCGCGGAGAACTCAGTCGGGTCTCGCGCCGGATGCTTTCACCACGGGCGTCCATCGCCGGATCTCAGACTCCACGAACGCATCGTAGGCCTTGTCGTCGGGTGCCGCCGGTTCCATGCCCTCGATGCGCATCCGCTCGCGAACGTCGGCGAGCTGCAGGATGCGGTGGACTTCGTTGTTCAACCGATTGACGATCTCGCTCGGCACACCCGCGGGCCCGGAAAGACCGAACCACACCGTTGCGACGAGCTGCGGGTACCCGAGCTCGCGGAACGTAGGCAGCTGGGCGAATTCGGCAAGGCGTTCGGACGAGCTTACCGCAAGCGCGCGCAGGCGCCCGCTGCGGATCTGCGCGCTTGCGGTGCTCAGCGTCGTCGAGATCGCGTGGATATGGCCCGCGAGCGCGTCGGTGACCGCAGGGCTCGCGCCTTTGTACGGCACGTGGCGGATGTCGAGACCCGCAGCGTGCCTGAACACTTCGGCGACCAGATGACCCTGCGTGCCGTTACCAGGCGAGCCATACGTGAGCTCGCCCGGCCGGGACTTCGCAAGTGCGACGAACCCGCGCAGGTCCCGGCATGGCAGCGAAGGGTGCACCGCAAGCACGGCGGGAGGGCCTCCGATCAGGGCGATGTGCGTGAAATCGCGCACCGGATCGAATGAAACCTTCGACAGCGTTGGCGCGATGACGTGCGATGCGACGCCGGATATCAGCAACGTGTAGCCGTCGGGCGCGCTTTTCGCGACGACCTCCGATCCGATCACGCCGCCGGCGCCCGGACGATTCTCCACCGCGAAGTTCACGCCGAGGCTCTCCGAGAGTTTGGCGGAGACGAGACGACCCAGTGTGTCGGCGGCGCCGCCGGGCGTGAAAGGCGCGACGACACGCACGGGCTTCGCAGGCCAGTTCTGCGCTCGAGCCGACGCCATGGACAAGAGCGCAATCCCACATGCGAGCACGACGACCCCAATGGGCTGTGCGATACCGCGAATGGATCGGTTCCTCCTCGTTGCCGCCTCGAAAAAGTTGACCATACAATAGTCTGCGAGGTTAGAGTCCATAACATAATGACGCGAGTGCGCGTTGCGAGCCAAAATTGTGGATGACAAGGAGGACGCCGAAGAGCGTATCGAGAATACGGTCAAGGCGGCCGACGCAGTAAGGCGCGATTTTGGCCGCAACCCGAAGGGCTGGCACGAGTTTTCGCCCAACTCTGCGTCGTGCTCCTTGCCAATGTTCCCGACATTGGCTTCGTCGCCCTCCTTGATCTGAGCGAAAATCGTGACAGCGCGCGCCGCCGCTCATTATGTTATGGACTCTTAATTTGTGCAGCATGTCAGGAGGAGTCGCGTCGGATGATCACGCATGAACAGAACGATGCGCTAACGCTCACCGGTCCCGGTACGATCATGGGCGCGCTCTTTCGCCGTTACTGGATTCCGGCGCTGCATGCATGGGAGCTGCCGGAGCCGGATTGTCCTCCGGTACGCGTGAAGATCATGGGCGAGCGGCTCGTCGCATTCCGCGACACCGCCGGGCGCATCGGACTCATCGACGAATTCTGTGCGCATCGCGGCGTGTCGCTCTGGTTCGGGCGCAACGAGGAATGCGGACTGCGCTGCCCGTATCACGGCTGGAAGTACGACGTCACAGGGCAGTGTGTCGATCTCCCCTCGGAAGGTGAGAATGGCCCGATGCGTTCGCGCATGAGTCTCAAAGCGTACCCCTGCATCGAAACGGCCGGGCTCATCTGGACGTATATGGGGCCGGCGGACTCGAAACCCGAGCCGCCTGCGCTCGAATGGGCGAAGGTGCCGCCCGAGCGGCGTTTCGTTTCGAAGCGTCTGCAGGAATGCAACTACCTGCAGGCGCTCGAAGGCGGTATCGATTCGTCGCACGTGACTTTCCTTCATTCGGGCGCGTTGAGGCGCGATCCGCTCTTCGTCGGCAGCAAAGGCAACGACTACAACGAGCGCGACAAGATGCCGCAGTTCGATGTGGTCGAGTTCGAAGGCGGGCTGCTCATCGGCGCTCGCCGAAATGCGGAGGGCGAGGGCTACTACTGGCGCATTACGCCTTACATCATGCCGTGGTACACGATCATTCCGCCGCGCGCGGGCCATCCGCTGGGCGCCCACGCATGGGTGCCGATCGATGATCACAACTGCTGGGCGTGGAGCATCAACTATCACCCATCGCGCGCACTGACGGATGCCGAGCTCATGGCGATGAAGAACGGTGCGGGCATCCATGTGAAGTACGTTCCGGATACGTTCATTCCGCTTGCCAACCGGACCAACGACTATCTGATGGACCGCGCTGCACAGAAGGCCGGTATCCAGTACTCCGGCGTCGAGGGCATCGGCATGCAGGACGCCTCCGTGCAGGAGTCGATGGGGCCGATACAGGATCGCACGCGCGAAAACCTGTGCCCGACGGACCTCGGCATCGTGCGCACGCGCCGGCTGCTGCTCAAGGCGGCAGAAAGCAACTGGCGCGGCGACCGCATACCCGGCCTCGCGCCTGCCGAGCAGCATGTGCGGTCGTGCTCGATCGTGCTCGCGCGCGACAAGCACTTCGGCGAGCATGCGCGCCACGGGCTCTTCGCGCCGCTCGATACCGAGCCGCTGACGGTCTGAGAGATCGATGAGCAAGCTGCGACTGACGCTGTCCTGCTGGGGCTACGACCGCATGCGCGCGCTGGCCGACGGCCGCGTGCAGCCGGAAGGCATCGAGCTCAACTTCCTCGACCTGCCTGTCGAGGAAACGTTCTTTCGCATGCTGCGCAACCGCGAGTTCGATGTGGCGGAGCTCTCGCTTTCATCGTACACCGTATCGCTCTTCAGAGAGCCGCGGCCGTTCATTGCGATCCCGGTGTTCCCGTCGCGCATGTTTCGCCATTCGTGCATCTTCGTTTCGACCGCAAGCGGTATCCGCGAGCCGGGTGATCTCGCAGAGAAACGCATCGGCACGGTCGAATACCAGATGACCGCGCCGGTGTGGATTCGCGGCATTCTGCAGGACGAATACGGCGTCGCCGTGGACAGTTGCGAGTACTACACCGGCGGCATGGAAGAGCCGGGACGCGAAGAGAAACTCAAGCTGGATCTCCCGGAGCGCATCCGGGTGAGGAACATCGGCCCGCAGAAAACGCTTTCACAGATGCTGGCCGCGGGCGAGATCGACGCGCTGCAAAGCCCGCGCATGCCTTCGACCCTGCACACGCAGCCGCAGAGGGTAAGACGTCTGTTCGAGTCTTACGTCGAAGTGGAGCGTGCGTACTACAGGAAGACGCGGATCTTTCCGATCATGCACACGATCGCGATCAAGCGCGAGGTGTACGAAGCGAACCCGTGGATCGCGATGTCGCTCTACAAGGCGTTCGTACAGGCGCAGAAGATCGCCTACGAGGAACTGTACGAGACTGCTGCGCTGCGCACCATGCTGCCCTGGATGATTGCGGAGATCGAGGAGGTGCGCCGCGATATGGGCCACGACTGGTGGCCCTACGGCTACGAGCCGAACCGCCTCGTGCTGGACACGTTTCTGCGCTACCACCACGAGCAGGGGCTTTCGAAGCGCCGTCTGCAGGCATCAGAGCTGTTCGCCCCCGAGACGATGGAAGCGTTCAAGATCTGATGCCGCTGCGTGAGCGCTACTTCACCTTGCGCTTCGCCATGTGTTCCAGATAGGCGATCAGATGGTCGAGGTCGTTCTCGGACAAGACCTCTGTCGGAAACGCGCTCATGCGTGACCGAGGATAGTGGCGCACCGACTGAGGATCGCGGATGAGCCTGCGCAGCGCCGCCTTGTGGAGATAATCCGTCGGGTTCATCGGCACGTTGAGGTCCGGGCCGACTTCGGCCGCGCCTGCCTTGTTGAGGGTGTGACAGGCGAAGCAGTTCTTCGTAAACACCGAGAAGCCCTGGCGCACCGGGCTCGTCGGCTTGAGTTTCGCGTCCGGGAAGATCTGCGGGTAGAGGCTTTCAAGCGTGCCTTTGACGTCGAAGCCGGTCAACTGGTAAGGCCATTCCTCAGGACCGACGAACGATGCCTCGGGCCTGAGCCAGACGACATAGTAGGGACCCGCAGTGCCCTTGCCGGATGGAAGCGGTGGCCACGGTGTTCCGGCCTCTTCGATGGCGACGTATGCGATGCTGCTGCCCGGAAGCTTGTTGAGCAGGCGCTCTTTGCTGATGGGTGCCGAGAAACCGTCGAGGCACCTGAATTCGATCACCTCGTCGTCCGCAATCTTCAGGCCTTCGAACAACGCCGTGGCGCGAATGGCCTTATAGCTCATGGCCCGCGCCGGATAGGCTGGATCACCCGTCAAAGCAAGCGTCTCGACATCGGAGCGCTTCATCAATTCCGATCGCTTGAAAGTCAACGTCTTCGTACGGGTCTGCAACGTCAGCTCAGGGTCTGTCTGCTCTGCGGCCCGCGCGTAGCTCACGACCGCCGAAACAAGCAACAGGGCGAGCACCGCGAGGCGATGCCCGGCTTTGAGGTGCGTCATTCGGTCGCCTTTGAAGCCCCGACCCAGGGCTCGTCCGCGATGTCGAAAAGGGCATTCTCCGGTCCCTTGAACTTGTCCGAGCGCTTCGAGCGATAGTTCTTCGCTTTCTCGCCGGGATCTTCCGGCAACTCCGAGTAGTGAACGCACCCGTTCTCGAGGCACTTCTGCGTCGTGCCTTCGAGATCCTCGACGAACACGCCGAAGTGGTGCAGTCCGGTGAAATCGAGGCCGTGATCGAGCTGATCCTGCTGGAACTGGAGCACCGAGATGTTGAGATGGCCGTCCGTCAACACGACACCCTTCGCGCGCGGATTGTCGAGACGCCGGACCTCCTCGAACCCGAACACGCGCTTGTAGAACTCGGCCTGCTTGAAGGGATCGCGAGCCGCAATTGCAAGGTGCTGAATACGAGCCATGTCGATACTCCTTGTGGTGAGCACTGCATCGTGATCGAAAACCGGAAAATGCGAAAGCGCGCGTTCGCGCGGCCGCGCTCGACACGGCGCAGACGAGCACGAGCAGACACATGCACGCGGATCCGAGATGCGCAACCGTCCTTCGCGGCCATATCCGGTCAGTGCTCTCTCGTCTTCACCTCCAGGAGCTCGAGCACGGTACGCACGTTTGCCACGTCCTCGAGGTGCCACAGCTTGTCCAGAAGCGCCGCGGCGCGTGTTTCGTCGAGAAGGCCCTGTGTCAAAGCGCGAAACTTCGTTTCCACCTCCGCATCGGTCAGCGGCTTCATCGCGTGCCCCTTGAAGAATTTCACGTCCGCCACCTGATGCTCCCCGTTCTTCATCGAGAGCTCGATGCGGCACGGCCAGCCGTCGGGATACGCTGCGGTGAATTCCGGCTTTTCGCGCATCACGATCCGGCGCATGAGGTCGCCCAGACGCGCGTCGGCGATACGCTCCGGAGTAAAGCTCGCTTCGGTCACATCGCCGTCGAGGAGCGCGGCCGCAACGAGATACGGAATACTGTGGTCGGCCGTCTCACGCGTTCGCGGATGCCACAGCGGCTCGGCGCGATTCGGGTCGCTGTAGCGCTTCGCGACCCAGTACGTATCGACGGTGATCGCTTCGATGTCGTGAACGTCCACCTTTCCGTGCAACTCGAGGGCGGCCGACACCGGGCTCTGTGCGTGCACGACAGCGGGGAAGTACTTGAGGTGGGTTTTTGTGATCCGAAACGGACCGCCCTGTCCGCCAAAGGGTGCCCACTGGAAATCCCCGAGCACGTTTTTCAGGCCCCAGCGACCCTCGATCGGCTGATCCGGTCCGGTCAGACCGTGTTGTGCCGCAACGGCAGCGAATACGCCGTTGCGTACCCCATTCGCGGCAGCACAGCCTTTCCACATCGACAGCTCGCCGAGACGCGTCTGGGCGAGCGTGATGTTGGGCGTTATCGCGATCGAGATGGCGTGTTGCGTCTGCTCTGCCGTGAGCCCGAGGAGTTTCGCACCGGCGACTGCCGTGCCCATCACGCCGAAGAACGTGTTGTCGAATCCCTGCTCGCGCAGGAGCACGTCGGCGAAATTGCAGGCGACTTCATATGCGAGTACGGTCGCGGTGATGACGGATTCGCCGTCGCGCTGCAACGCATCCGCGAGCGCCAGCAACCCGGGTATCGTGTCGCTCGGATGACAGCTCGCCCGAGCGAGGTACGAGTCGTTGTAGTCCTGGACGCGCACCATCACGCCATTGGCGAACGCTGCGTGCTCCGGCGTGGACATCTCCTGCGTCCCGAAAACGCGCGCCGGTGGGTTTCCGACCGAGCGTCGCGCGAGCGCTCGCGCGATCCGGCACGGCGCTTCGTCGAAGGCACCGATGGCACAGCCCAGCGTATCGATCAGTTTGCGTTTCGTGTCGTGCACGACTTCGGCGGGCAGTTGGTCGAAGCGCAGCCTGGTCGCGTACTCGGCGAGGAATTCAGTTGTTTTGTCCATGATCGAAAGCTCGACATCCGTGGGAGACGTGTCAACCTGTCGCAATGTTAACCGCAACAGTCGCTCGGACTGCTCTTATACTCGGAACCATACCGGGTGAGCAGGTGTACGACATCCGGGAAGGTCCGGTCTGTTGCGATCGGGAACCTGCATGCGACTACAGCCCACGTACGTCGGGCTTCCTGAAATAGAGGAGACCGCAGTACATGAGTGTCCCATCCCGTAGCCACCTCGGACCGATCTGCGACACCCATCTGCACATCTTCGGAGACAGGGCGAAGTATCCGCTGGTTGCGGGCGAGCTGCGCTCGGAACCGCCGGATGCGCCGCTCGAGCGCTTTCTGAAAGCAGCCGAGGCCGAAGGCGTTACGCGGATGGTGTTCGATCAGCCGAGCCATTACGGCCTCGACAACAGCTGCATTCTCGACGCGATCGGAACGGTGGGTCTCAGTCGTGCGCGCGCGATCGCCGCGGTGGATGCCGACAGTGTCACCGATGCGCAGCTGAAACAACTGGATGAGCGTGGCGTGCGCGGAATCCGCATCAACTTCGGTTATCGGGCAACCGATCGCGCAATCACCGAACAGGCGCTTGCAAAGACGCAGAAACTTGCGCCACGTGCTGCGGCGTTGGGATGGCACCTCGAGTTCCTGGTGCCGAACTGGTCTCTGCAGCAGTTGATCCCTTTCCTTGCGACGTTGCGCTGTGATTTTTCGGTGGGACACATGGGTGCGTTCCCGGCTGCCGCCGGCGTCGAACAGCACGGATTCGCTGATTTCCTGCGGCTGCATTCGGCAGGGCGGTGCTGGGTGAAGTTCACCGGTGTCTATCGCATCTCGAGGCGTCCCGATTTCGCGGATGTCGCGCCGCTGGCGCAGGCTTTCGTGAAAAACAATCCGGACCGCGTTATCTGGGGCGCCGACTGGCCGTTCCTTTCACATCTCGATGCCGTGACGTATCCCGAGCTCATCGAGTTGCTCGAGAGCTGGGTGCCCGACACGGCCAACCAGCGCAAGATCCTCGTCGCCAATCCGGCGAGACTGTTCGGCTTCTGAAAAGGAGTGCCTGTGCGTGTTTGCTTGCAGCGCAGCAGCCGCGTTCTCGCGATCGCCTTATCAGCGATGTCGTCTTTCGCGAGCGGCGCGACCGAGGACTACCCGCAAAAGCCGATCCGGTGGGTGGTGCCGTGGCCACCGGGCGGCGGCGTCGACATCGCGACGCGTACCCTGAGTCCCGCGCTGTCGGAAGCACTCGGTCAGAGCCTCATCATCGAAAACCGCCCGGGCGCAAGCGGGATGATCGGGACAGCTTTTGCCGCCAGGGCGCCGGCTGACGGCTACACGATTCTGACGGGAGCAGCCGGGCCGAACGCGATCCTGCCGCAGCTCAACCCGCAGGTTCCTTACGACGGGCTGCGGGATTTTGCGTCGATCGCACACCTGGCTGATACGGTCTACGTTCTGGTGGTGCATCCAGCCCTGCCGGCGAAGAACGTTCGAGATCTCATCGCATTGGCCAAGGCCAGGCCCGGCGAGCTCACGATCGGATCAGCCGGTTCGGGCACGCCCGCGCAACTCGCAGGAGAATTCTTGCAGTCATCCGGCGGCATCAAGCTTACGCACGTGTCGTACAAGGGGAGCGCCGGACCCGCGCTCGACGTCGTGAGCGGTCAGATCGTGATGACGATCGAGACGATCTCGCCCTTGTTGCCGCACATTCGCGCGGGCCGGTTGAAGGCGCTCGGCGTAACCGCAAAGAAACGTTCGGGCCAGTTGCCTGCCATACCGACGATCGCCGAAGCCGGGTTGCCAGAGTACGAGATCGTGAACTGGTACGGTCTTCTGGCGCCGGCAGGCATCGCTGCTCCAATCGTCGACCGGCTGAACAGCAGCCTAAATCAGGTGCTCAAGCGACAGGACGTGAGGGACCGGCTCGTCGCGAGCGGCCTCGAGGTCGTCGGCTCGAGTGCCGAGGACTTCCGCAAGTTCAGGCAATCCGATTTCGAGAAGTGGGGCCGGATCGTCAAGACGGCGAACATCAAGTTCGAGCCGTAAGTGTCCGGGTTGCGCCTGCCCACGACGGGCTGACACCACGCGCAAGCGCCGCCGGCGCAATCACCTGCTCGCCGCAACCGTCCGCCCGTGGAGCGACTGGATCGGCCGCGCGTTCATTGGATAGAGCTTGCCGAATCGCGCCACCTGCTGCGCCGAGACCGGGCTCGCATCTCTGAGTACGAACCATGTCACGCCTTCACTGCACGGCGGGGTCGTCAGCGATCCGGCAAACGTGTAATAGCCCGTGCTCTTCGGGAGCAGGTCGGCCGCATTGATACTGACGTCGTTCCTGACAACGTCCGTCTCCTTCGCTTTCGGCAGGTTGTCCCACAGCGTGCGGATGAACGGGTTCGTGTGGCCGGCCTTGAGCAGCACCGCGACGACCGCGAGCTTTCCGTCGGCATCCTTGTGCACCAGGTGCGCCACCATGTCGTATGGTTTGCCGTTGATCCGTTCCTCGCTCGGCTTGTGGAAGTGGAACTGCACGAGCTCGTACTGTTTGTCGCCGACGCTGATGAAGCTGCCGGGCGCGTAGTTGACCTGCACGGTGTGGCCGTTGTCGACGATCGTCAGCGGGGAAGGTTTGTAAGCGAACTGGATCTCCGGCAGATCGGTTTTCTTTGCGCCGGCGCTGTGAATGTCGATCGGCGACTGTGCGTGCCCGCTCGCACAGGCCGCGTACTCCTTCTCGAGCGTACCCCAGTGGCTCGGGCCGGTATGACCGCCATAGCTCCAGTGCGGATGTGCGCCGTCCTGGGCGAGGGCGGTGCCACTGAAGCCCGCTGCGAGCGTGATCGCTGCTGCCGTGCAGAGTGTGCGAAGCATGATGGCCTCCATCGGCGACGCTGAAGCATCGTGATGTTAAAGCGGCGCGGACGGGCGGCAATTGGACTTTGGTCGCTCCCACTACCGAACGGTGCTCGGTCAGGAGTCCCGGCGACAGGGCGGGGTGTTGGACGAGCCTCGATACGAGCGTAGCACCTGAAGGCACTTCGACTGAAGCTATACAATCGGGCGAGCATCACTTTTGTGAGAAACGATGTCCCGGCGCTGGCCCGTTTACACACTGGTTTCATGTCTTGCAGTCCTGCGGCCATCGATCGCATGCGCTCAGGATTTCCCGGCGCGAGCGCTGCGCGTCATTACTGCCGAGGCCGGCGGAGCGGCTGATCTGATGGCGCGTCTGTTTGCGCAACGCCTCTCGCTGTCGCTCGGACGCCCCGTTGTCGTGGAAAACCAGGCAAGCGCGAGCGGCATTGTCGCCGCGATGACAGTTGTGAAGACGGCGCCCGACGGCCATACGCTCTTGTTCTACGGCATGACGATCTGGATATTGCCTTTCCTCAAGGACCGTGTGCCGTACGATCCGGTACGCGACTTCGCGCCGATCGCCCTCGTAGACAGGCAGCCGACGGTCCTTGTGGTTCATCCATCGCTGCCGGTCAGATCCGTCAAGGACCTGATAACGCTTGCAAGGGCGCGACCCGGTGAGCTCAATTACGGCGCGGGCGGAACGGGATCATCCACGTTTCTTGCGGGCGAGCTCTTCAAAGCGATGGCGCGGCTCAGGATCACACGCATACCGTACAAGAGCACGGCGCCTGCCATGAACGCCCTCCTCGGCGGGCAGGTGCAGCTCATGTTTCCCACGATCGGGAGCGTCGCGCTGCACATGAAATCCGGGAAGGTTCGCGCGCTTGCGGTGACGGGCCCCGAGCGTTCGACACTCGTGCCCACGTTGCCGACGATCGCAGCGTCGGGCCTGCCGGGCTACGAGGCAGAGGCCACGCACGGCCTTTTTGCGCCGGCGAAAACGCCCGCTGCCACTGTGAACCGAATCAACCACGAAATCGTGCAGGCGCTGAGTCAGAGCGACGTCCGGGGCAAGCTCGCCAATGCCGGCATCGAGCCGGTGGGCAGCTCGCCCGAACAGTTAGCCGCAGCGATGCAAGCCGACATGGCCAAATGGGGCAAGCTCATCAAGGACGTCGGCATTCGCGAGGACTGAGCACGCGCCCACCTGGATCAGGCGAGCAGTCGAATCACTTCGCCGACATCGGGCACGTCCTGCAGGCGCAGAATCAAATCCTTGGCGCGCTCCGTTCGTTCCTTCGGCAGCGGCTTCGGTCCGTGCTGCACACAATCGCGATACTTCTCTACGAGCTCATCCAGCGACTGCGGATTATCCGGGTGTCCCTTGGGCGCAATCACCGGAGGCGACTTGACCGTGCGGCCGTCCTTCAGCTTCAGCTCGACCCATACATCCCGCTGGCGCGCGTCCATATGCGTCTCGACTTTGCGTGCGAGGCCGGCATAGCGCTCATCGCTCAGTGCCTGCCGCCCGAAGTGTGAGAGCGAAAGCCGCCCGTCGACCAGCACGCACGCGACGCCCCAGGGAATGCTGAATTCGGCCTCGACGTGTGTCCTGGGATTCTGCTTCGCTTCCTTCGGCTCGGCCATTATTCTCAAGCGCGGCGTTCCGAAGACGTGGATCGTTTCGATCGATTCCGCGCTGACACCCTCGTGTTCCCTGACGGAGAGCACCGCGTCGAGCACGGGATGCGCGACGGCCCCGCACGGATAGGCCTTGAACCCGAGCCGAGCGCCGAGGAACGTGCGTCCGAGATCGCGCAGCGGCGCCTCGGGGTCGAGCTCGTCACCCGTGTAGATGAGACGGTAGAGGCCGAACGGGCCGGTGAGATAGTGATGGGGGCCGGTGATGCCGAGCCGCGCCAGTTGCGCAGCGGTGATGCCGTTGCGCACGGCGAATCCCATCTGCAGGCGGATCGCGTAGGCGCCTTCTGCGTTCGTCTGACGGTTTCCCGCGAGCTGCGCATACGCGATACCCATTGCATTCGCGAATTGCTCAGGGTCGAGATCAAGCAGCTTTGCCGCCGCCATCGCCGCCCCGAACACCGCCAGTACGTATGTCGGATTCCAGCCCGAGTCGAAACACTTCGGCACGCCTGTGAGCAGCCGCGCCTGTACGTCGGTCGCCAGCGCGACGGCAGTCAGAAACGCCTTTCCATCGACACCGCCCAGATGCTCGGCTGTCGCGAACGCGGCGGGAACGACGGCAGGGCCGATCCCGTAGCCGTGACTGCCGTCCATCCAGAACTTGTCCTCGTACTCGAGCGCCTTGGCAAAGCTGCCGTTCGCGAGACCGGCGAGCGCTGCCGGAACGCGATCGCCGAAGCCCAGCACCGTCGCTTCTTCGCGTCCGCCTTGCTGCCTTACGAATGCCATGATGCGCTCGGCGCCTTCCGCGCCCGCGCCGGCGAGTGCAGTGCCGAGCGCCCACAACACCTCACGCCGCGCTGCTTCGATCGCCTGCTGCGGCAGGTCGTCGTACGAGTGTTGCCGGATGTGGTCGACCAGTTGTTGTTCCATAGTCGTTCGATTCTAGAGGTTCTCCAACACGTGAGCGGTGCTACGCTCGGCATGCAGAGGCCGACAGCCGCGTCGCCGGGAGGAGAGGACACGTGAGCTTATTCAAGACTGCCGCGCGCCTGAGTTTTTGCCTGATGTCGCGATGGAAACACTAAAGGCGGGCTTCACGCCGCGCACTCAACAAGCCGACGATGATGAGAAGTCGCGGCGCGGTATTTCACCTGAAGACCGCAGGAAGCGCCGAATGATCCGGCATGGCTCAACCTGCGTCCAAGCGCTGCCGAACGCGTATAGCGCGTTCCCCGCGTGATTGCGGGGCATTGTCGATGGCTCAGCTGACTGTGGACAATAGCAATATGAGTGCCATGACCGCACTGCCCATAAGAGCAAGCAGGTTCACGATTACCAGCAACCCACCACTCAGTCCGCTGCCACCTTCGCGCATGGTCGTTATCTCCTGCTGGCGAATTTGACCGGTTTAAGGAAGAGGATGGAGGCATTAGGCGACGCATTCGTGAAAAATCGTGCTGTGTTTACTGGGAATGGAATGGATAACTCCGGCGCGCTGCTCTCGATGCTGGCCGGGGCGCGGCGTACGAACACACTCCTCGGCATCAAACCGCAGTAGTGGCCATCAACCTCCAACGGCGATGCGATGGCGCACTGCGGCCGCCGCCGTTATTCCTCCGCTACGACCCGGTTACGCAACACGCCGATGCCGGTGATCTCCACTTCGCAAACGTCCCCGGGCTTCATGTTGCGCGGAGATCCGTCCGTGCCCATCCACACGACGTCGCCTGGATACAGGGTGCAGTAGCGGCTGATCTCGGCGATGTACTGCTCGACGTCGTGGATCATGTTGCTTGTCTTGAAACGATCCACTTCGGTACCGTTGAGCCGGATCGCCGTCGTCATCGTCCGATAGTCGAGATCCGTGACGATCCATGGACCCATCGGCTTGAATGTGTCGGCGTTCTTTGCGCGCCACATCGTCCGGTCGTTACGCTGCCAGGTGCGCTCGCTCACGTCGTTGCCGATCGTCCAGCCGAACACGTAATCCAGCGCTTTCTCCTGGGGAACTTTGCGCGCCTTCTTACCGATGATCGCGACGAGCTCGCCCTCGTACTGGAAGACCTCGCCGGAATCGCGTGGCTTCACGATCGGGTCTTCGTGCGCGCACAACGCGTTGTTCGCGCGATAGCCGACGTCGGGCCGTTCCGGGAACTGCGGTTCGACACCTCTGCGTTTCGCGGCCTGGATGATGTGATCGCGATAGTTGATGCCGACGCAGAAGAAGGTCGACGGAACGGTCGGGATGAGGAGCTTCACGGATGACAGCTTGTGTTTGCTCGACGTTTCCGTGGGGGATTCCCATGGCGCACCATCGATCGCGATCACCGTGTCGCCGTCGATCCTGCCATACGCAATCTTCCCATCCGCCTGGAACCGACACCATTTAGTGCTCATTGGACCCTCCTTCCATGAGGTTGCTCTGGGACGTGTCTTGCAGTCATGCAGCGCGTTTCAGCTCGAACCAGTTTCTCACATCGAAGCCGGGAAGGCCTGCTTCGCGAAACGCAGGGACTTGCGGCAGAACCGGGGACCGCGTTTCTCCCGCGATAGCGAGCGCCTTGAGCTTGCCGCTCCTCACGTGCGGAGCGATGTTGATCGAATTGTAGAAGCCGTTCGGCAGGATGAACCGTATCGGTTTTGTCGGACAGCTCTGCTGCGCCGACGCGCCTGCTGCGACAACGGCGAGAAGCAGCGCGGCGGCTATCCGCATCCGACACGTCACCGGGCCGGGACGACCGTATCGACGATCTTCCGTACGTCGGTGGTCTGCTCCATGCTCATGATCGCGTTCAGTGCGGCATCGACCTGAGCTGGCTTCAACACGGCGCCGGCGAGCATCTTGAACTTGTCGAACACGGCTTCGCGCGACTCCCAGCGATACACGTCGCCGCGGCCGTCGACTCGCGGTGCAACCAGCCGTTCGCCATTTTTCAGCGTGACCGTGAGATCCCAGTAGTGGCCGCCGCCGCGCGAGCGATGCGGACGCCCGACGTACTCGGGATCCTGCGTGATGTTCACCCGCTTCAGCAGTTCCTGCACCGCGGGACGCATCGCCGCTTCATCGGTGAAGCTGGAGAGATCCAGCTTGCCGCCATCCACGATGCACGCCGCGACCGTGTACCAGGCCGAGAACTTCCCTTGCAGGCCCGATTTCGGCCAGCGCAGATTCGGCGCCATGCAGGATGGCTCCTCCGTGGTGACGATGTCGACGGAGGCCACGTCTTCCGCTTTGATCGAATGCTTTTTCAGCAGCCGTGTGATGGCCGTGTTCGCGCCGTGCGTGCCGCCGCAGCAGGGCCAGATCTTGATTGCGATCCCATCGGCGACTTCCTTGCCGCTGCCCATCAGCGCCCACGGATTGCCGAGATGGCGTGTGATGGCGGGCAATTGCATCTGCTGCTCACCATATACCGCGGCGTAACCGAAGCGATGTTCGATCACATCGGGATTCGCCTCATAGCCTTTCTGCGCCATCTTCGCCGCCAGTATCCCCGCGCGGCATGAATTGCCCGCGTGAAACGGCTTCGTCATCGTGCCGAAATTCGCGCGAATACCCGAAGCCTGCGTAGCGCCGATGCCGAGCGCCATGCGCGTCTGCATCTCGTCCAGGTTCAGCATCTTCGCGGCCGCCGCTGTCGAACCCAGCACACCCATGCTCGACGTGTTGTGCCAGCCTTTCTGATAATGATCCGCGCCCATGGCATGCGTCACGTTGAGACTGATGTCGAATCCGACGGCGTAGGAGAGCAGGGCCTGCTTCCCGGTGATGTGATGTTCCTCGCCGAGCGCCAGCACGACGGGCATCAGCAGCACGGCCTGGTGACCGCCGGTGAAATCGTCGAAGTCTTCGGAGTGGCCGAGCGTGCCGTTGGCGAGCGCGGCGTTCACGGCGTTCGTCGCTATCGTCGTGCCCAGCACGCGCGCAACCGGCTTGCCGCCGAGCTCATCGGTGAGGCTCGTGAAAATCTTTCCGAGCGGCCGCGTCGTGCCGTAGATCGCGCAGCCGACTGAATCGAGCAGACACAGCTTGGCGAGATTCACCGCCGGTGTCGGTATGTCTTCGAATTTCGCTTCGTTGATGAAGCGGGCCATACGTTGCGTAGTACCCATGGTGCCTCCTTTGGCTATGACTGAATTGCCGTACTTACTCGGCCTTGATGCCGGCTTCCTGAATCACTTTCTGCCACTTGGCGATGTCCTTGACGACGAACGCGCGCATCTCTTCCGGCGTGCTGCCGACCATTTCCACACCCTGCTCGGCGAACGTCCGCCGCACCTCCGGATTGCGGGCCATGTTTGCCACTTCGGCAGAAAGTCTGTCGACGATGTTGCGCGGCATCCCTGCGGGCCCGGCCATGCAGATGTAGACGCTGGCCTCGAAACCTGGGTAGCCTGATTCAGCGATAGCCGGCACTTCGGGCAGAAACGAAGAGCGCTCGATGCTCGTGACGGCGAGTGCGCGCAGCTTCCCGGCCTTGATCTGCGGAATCGAGGTCGATGGCGTATCGATCATGATCTGCGTATGTCCGGCAATGGTATCGACCAATCCTGGCGCGTTGCCTTTATAGGGAATCTGCAGGAACTTCGTCCCCGAGCGCACCATCAGCAGTTCGAGCGCGAGATGGCCGGCCGTACCGTTGCCGCCCGTCGCCGCGACGATCTGCCCGGGTCTCGACTTCGCGAGCGCAATGAGCGCCTTCAGCGAGTCGACGTTGAGCGACGGATGCGCGACCAGCACGAGCGGACCGCGGGCGATGATGCTGATCGGGGTGAAATCGCGTTCTGTGTCGTAGGGCAGCTTTTTGAAAAGGCCCGGATTGATCGTGTGCGCGCCCGCGGGTACGACGAGCAGGGTATGGCCGTCCGGCGCGCTGTTCGCGACCGTTTCGTGCGCGATGATGCCGCTGCCCCCGGCGCGGCTCTCGACCACGAACGGCTTGCCAAGACTTTCCGTCAGCTTCTGCGCCGTCGCCCGTGCGATGAGATCGAGATTGCCGCCTGGCGCAGCCGTGATGACGACGCGCACGGATTTGCTGGGATAGGCCTGGGCTGTTGCGAGCGTTGCGGCGGCATTCAGAAAGACGATGGCGAGTGTCCGCCACAGGTGACCCGCTTTCCGCATCGATTTTCTCCTCCACGACGCTACGGCGGCGCCGGGACGTCGATCGCAACGCATTGCGTCCACGCAGCAGCCATGGCGTCCACAAGAAGCCAACTGTTGACATTTGTGGGAGGCGCCAGCGCAACTCCAATTTCAACACGCGTAGAGGGAGGAACGCAAGGGATCACGCCGTTGGTTTTCCCTGCAGACGATAGAACCAAGACGGAACTGTTGACACATCGGCACCGTGCAGCTCAAATTACAGGCCATGAATTCGTGTTATCCGCGAAGGATTGAAAGAACGCGTTACGTGCCGTCATATCTCGAACGCAGCCGAGCACGCGATGAGTGAGTCACGCGAATTCGACGTCATCGTGGTTGGATGTGGAGGCGCGGGCCTGTCCGCAGCGTTGGCAGCGCAGGAGAAGGGCGCACGCGTATGTATCCTGGAGCGTGCATCGCAAGACGAGTTCGGCGGCAATACGCGTTATACCGGTGCGTGGCTGCGCATGAAGTCGATGGAGCTCGTCTCGGAGGATTTCGAGGACCACTTCGCCGCGAACGCGGGCGGTTACCTGGATCCGACAGTCGTTGCGGAGACGTCGCGTGATCCACGGTCGTGGTCTGCCGCCGCCAGGGCAGCGAGCTTCGTCGATCCCAACGTCGTCGCGGCGCTCGCCGACAACGCGCCGGCGACCTTGGCGTGGATCAGCGCTTTCGGCGTCAAGTACGTGACACTCGAGGTTCCGTTTCCGACTTCGGTGCAGCCTCGCATCAGCCCGAATGGCGGTGGGCTCGCGCTGCTGGAGGCGTTCGTCCCGGCGTTCCTGAAGAAGGGCGGAACGATCCGCTATCACTCGACGGCGCGCTCGCTGTGTGTCAACGATGACGGTGCGGTCGAAGGTATCCGTGGCGTGGGGTCCGGCAATCGTCCGTTCACAGTGAGCGCACGGGCCGTGATCCTCGCGTGCGGCGGCTTCGAAGGCAACGCCGAAATGCTGAATCGTTACATGGGCCCGCGCTCGATGTACATGCGTCCGATGTCGCGCGGCGGCTATTACAACAAGGGCGAGGGCATTCAGATGGCGCTCGACATCGGCGCGGCCCCGTGCGGCGACTTCGGCAGCTGCCACGCTTCGCCCATGGATCCGCGTTCGAATCGTGCCGGCCCGTCGATGTACATCTACCCGTACGGCATCCTCGTCAACAAGGACGGCATGCGATTCGCGGACGAAGGGCCGGGGCCGACGGACGAAACCTACGAATCCGTGACGCGCCACATCTACGCTCAGCCGTCCGGCATCGCCTGGACCATCCTCGACGCGAAGTTGAAGGACGTGCCGCACCAATCCGTTGCGATCCGGACCGAGCAGCCGGCAATCGAAGCGCCGACCCTGGCGGAGCTCGCGAAGAAACTCGGAATCGACGCCGACATGTTCGAGCAGACCGTGCGCCAGTACAACGCTGCATGTCAGCCCGGCACCTTCGATCCCGTGAAGCTCGACGGACTCGCGACGAAGGGCATCCATCCTCGCAAGTCGAACTGGGCGCGGCCGATCGACTCGCCGCCATACACGGCCTATCCGATCATCTCGTCGATCGTGCTCACGTTCGGGGGACTCAAGACCGATCCGGTGGCACGGGTTCTGAATCAGCAGGGAGAGCCGATACCGGGGCTCTACGCCGTCGGCGAAACGCAGGGCCTTTACTACCACAACTACACCGGCGCGACTTCGGTGCTGAAGGGCCTGGTCTTCGGCCGTCTTGCGGGCTACGACGCCGCCGGCCGAGCAATCACACAGTGAGGCTTCACTCATGGGAATGACCATCGCCGAGAAGATTCTGGCGAAGAAAGGCGGGCGCGACGTCGTGCGGCCGGGCGACATCGTAACCGTCGACGTGGACACAACGATCCTCTTCGACAACAACTTCATCCCCGCGAACTGGCGCGACATTCTGAAGGTGCGCGATCCGGATCGCATCGTCGTCGTGCTCGACCATCGCGTACCTGCGACGAACGCGATGGTGGCGGGCGCGCATATCACAGGCCGTACGTTTGCAAAGAAGTTCGGCGTGAAGCGCGTCCATGACGTCGGCTACGATCAGGGCATCAGCCATCAGCTCGTGGCCGATCTCGGCTACGGCATTCCGGGGACGGTCCTCGTTTGCAGCGACTCGCACACGTGCAGCGCAGGTGTCTTCAATTGCCTCGCGCGTGGCGTGGGCGGCCCGGATGTTTTCTACTCCGCGATCAAAGGTGAGACCTGGTTTCGCTGTGGTGAGACCGTCCGCTATGAGCTCACAGGCACGTTGCCGAAGGCCGTCACGACAAAAGACGCATTCCTGCAAATCGCGGGCAGGCACGGCGCGCATCCGACCCTGAACGTCGAATACGGCGGCCCGGGAATCGCGAGTCTCTCGATCAACGCGCGCAAGACGCTGACGACCATGTCGGCGGAGCTCTCGGCGGAGTTCGCGACCTTCGAGCCGGACGCCGTGCTCATCGACTGGATCAAAGTGCGGAGCACGCGCGAGTTCGAGCCGGTGTATCCCGATCCGGATGCGCAGTATCTCGCACGCCGCGAAGTGGACCTGAGCACGCTCGAGCCGCTGGTCGCGTTTCCCGATTCGGTGGTGCAGAACTCGAAGCCGGTCAGAGAGGCGGCCGATGTGAAAATTCAGCAGGCCTACATCGGATCGTGCGCAAACGGCACACTCGACGATCTCGAGCTTGCGGCGTCGGTCGTGAGCGGCCGTCGCGTTGCAGCGGGCGTTCGTCTGATCGTTACGCCGGCATCGCAGCTGGTCTATCGCCAGGCGCTGAAGAGCGGCGCACTGGAGAAGCTCGCCGATGCGGGTGCGATGATCGCGCCACCCACGTGCGGCGCATGCGGCGGCGGACACATGGGCGTGATCGGTCCTGACGAAGTGTGCATTACGGCGACGACCCGCAATTTCAAGGGCCGCATGGGCGATCCGAGCTCGAAGGTGTACATGGGCTCGCCGGCGACGGTGGCGGCGTCCGCAATCACGGGGCACATCACGGATCCACGCGAATTCTTGAGTTAGGGCAGGCGATCGCAGCATGTGTTTCGTTCGTCGCCCCAGCCCTCGCATTATCGGACGTGAGTGCTAACGGGCGTTTGAATGTCACGTTCGCGCCGACAGCCTGTCCCAGGCGCGCCGCTCACCAATAAAGGTTGGTTCTAATGAAGTTCATCGCACGTGTCTGGAAGTTCGGCGACAACATCAACACCGATCTCATCCTGCCGAACGTCGCGTTCTATCTGACGCCGCAGGAGCAGCTCAAATACATCTTTCGCGCCAATCGTCCGGGCTGGGTCGATCTCGCGCAGCCGGGCGACATCCTGATTGGCGGGAAGAACTTCGGCATGGGCTCCAGTCGTCCGGCCGCGCGCAACCTGAAGAACCTCGGGCTCGCATGCCTCGTCGCGGAGAGCATCAACGGGCTCTTCTATAGGAACGCCGTGAATTTCGCATTTCCGGCGACGGAGTGTCCGGGCATCGGCGCACTGTTCGAAGAAGGAGAGACCGCGGAAGTGGATTTCGAAACCGGCCACGTAACGAACGTGACGACCGGAAAGTCGATCCGTGGCAAAACGACTCCGCCGCAGTTGCTGAAGATCATCGCAGCGGGCGGAATCTTCGATCTGCTCGAACAGGAAGGCGCTATTGCTCCGCGGGCGTCTGCACTCACTTAGCGATCACACGGCTTCGCTACCGCATCTCTTTCACCACTTACAAAAGGGCACATGACCATGATCAGCAAGGGACGTCAGCTCAAGGAGCTGCTTCACTCACCGAAGATATTGATCGCGCCGGGCGTCTACGACGGCTTCAGTGCGCGGCTGGTCGAGAAGATGGGCTTCAAGACGGCGAGTGTGTCCGGCGCGGGCGTTTCGGAAAGCAAGATCGGCTGGCCCGATCGCGGCATCATGGGCTTCGGCGAGAACGTAGATGCCTGCCGCAAGCTCGCTTCGTTCAGCAATCTCCTGCTGCAGGGCGATGCGGATACGGGTTACGGCAATGCGCTGAACGTCTACTTCACCGTGCGCGGCTTCGAAGACGCCGGCCTCGCCGCGGTCATGTTCGAGGATCAGGTGTGGCCGAAGCGCTGCGGGCACATGGCGGGCAAGGCGGTGATCCCCGCGGAAGAGATGGTGCAGAAGGTGAAGGCGGCGGTGGCCGCGAAGCGCGATCCCGACTTCGTCATCAAGGCGCGCACGGACGCGGCCGGCCCGCTCGGTATCGAGGAGGCGATCCGCCGACTCAACATGTACGCGGAAGCCGGCGCCGATTGTCTGTTCGCCGATGCGCTCCTTTCGGCGAAAGACATCGAGCGCGTCGCTCGCAACGTTCCGCCGCGCACGCTCTCCGTCAACATGGGGCTCGGCATTCGTTCGCGGCCCACCACGCCGCTTCTCTCCCCGAAGCAGCTCGAAGAGATGGGCGTCGCGCAGGTCTCCTATCCGAGACTGCTCACCACTGCGGCGCTGAAAGGCATGCTCAACGCGATGGATGTGTTCGCGAAGGAAGTGGTCGAACAGAACAAGGTCGTAGACCGGCCGGACCTGCTGGCCTCGTTCGACGAGCTGAACGAGCTGATGGGATTCGATATGCTGGACGAGCTGGAAAAACGCTTCGCGTAAAACTCGACTCATGGACCGCAACGACGCCGCGTTGCTGACGACGGGTGGGAATTCGAATGACGGCCCGCTGGCCGAATCGATCTTCCAGCGTCTGCTGACGCAGATCTACAACGGTCAGCTCGCGGCCGGGACGGAGCTCAAGGAAGCCGTCCTCGCCGAGGAATACGGCGTAAGTCGGGGGCCCGTGCGCGAAGCGATACGGCGCCTGCAAGGCTTCCAGCTCGTCACGCGGGAGCCGTATCAGCGCGCCCGGGTGGTCGAGTTGACACCGGATTTCGTGCGCCAGCTGTTCGAAGTGCGCATGGCGCTCGAAGGCATGGCCTGCAACCTTGCCGCACAGCGCATGACGGACGAGGAACTGAGGAGCATCGGAGCAGAGCTCGAAGCGTCGCGCAGCCGCGCGATCACCTCGAGCGCCGCATCCGGCACGCCGGCCGAGGAAAAAGCATTCGACTTCCACGAGCGCGTCGTGCGCGGATGCGGCAACGAACGCATCGTCGAAATGCTGTGCGGTGACCTGTATCACCTGCTTCGCATCTATCGCAGGCGCTCCGGTGCGCTCCCCGAGCGGCAGGGCCAGCCCTGGCAGGAACACTGGCAGATCCTGCGCGCGCTCCAGGCGCGTGACGGCCAGCTCGCGGAGTCGCTCATGCGTTCCCACATCGGCAGGGCGAACGAACTGCTTCTGAACGCGCACGCGGCCGACGACAACGCGGCCAGGCATTGACGTGCGACGTGCACTGTCAGTGTTGCTGGCTCGCCCGCTGGGGACGCGTCGTCAAGGCGGCCAACATCCAATCGGAATGAGCGCATGAAGATCTGCATTCAGAGCGGCACGCCTCTCGGAACGTCGGACCTCTATCGGCCCTATTACGAATCACTTCTCCGGCACGCGAAGAAAGTCTGTCGTCCCGATACCGTCTGCGAGTTTCCGAACCTCGGGAAATCCTATCCGGGCGCAGCACGCAGCCGCACCCATCTGCATTTCGTGGCACACGAAACCATCAAGAGCGCCATGCGTGCCGAGGCGGAGGGCTTCGATGTGTTCGTGACGCAGTGTCTCGACCTCGCCTTCAGCGAGCTGCGGGAGATGGTCGATATTCCCGTCGTCTTCATGACCCAGGCCACGCTCGCCTATTACAGCCAGTTGGCCCCGAACTTCGCCTTCCTCGTGAACGGCGAACGCCTGCATTACTTCTTCGAGGAGCTCGCCGAGCGCTACAAGGTGAAAGAACGCAGGGTGCCGGGCGCCTATGTGAGTTTCGCGTTCACCGACTACGCGAACCTCTGGAACCATCCGCAGCCCTTCATCGAACAGTTCATGAACGCGGCCCGCGAGCTCGTCCGGCGCGGAGCGACATCGTTGTATCCGGCAGGGCTTTATCTGAGCCAGTGGCTGATCGACCAGGGCATCAGAGACGTGGACGGTGCCATCGTGATGGATCCGCTGGCGATCGGGATCAAGACCGCCGAGCTGATGGTGGACCTCGAGCGGAGCGGCATCAAACGCTATGCAAGGGGATCCTGGGCCGTTCCCTCCGCCGACGTGCGCAACCTGCTGGCGAACGAGCTTGGTTTCGAAAGAGCGCCGAAGCCGTAGAGGCACCTCGGAATTCCGAACATGGGATGAGCATGAAAATCTGGCACCAGAGCTTTACGACGCTGTCACGCGTCCCCGAGTACAACGAGAATCTGCGGGCGCACATCAGGAAAGTCGTGAGTCGAAACATCATGCGGCAAGACAACGGAAACTCGAGATGACGCTATACCGAAAACGGCTCACATCATGCCTGTTCGCCATGCTGGCGCTCTTGGCTCAAGCAGCAGTCGCACAAACCTATCCGAGCAAACCCGTCCGCTTCGTCGTCGGTTTCGCGCCCGGCGGCCCGAACGACATACTCGCCCGCATCGTGGGTCAGAAGCTGTCGGAGGGCCTCGGCGTGCAGGTGCTGGTGGACAACCGGCCGGGCGCAGACAGCATGATCGGCACACAGATGGCGGCCCGCGCCACACCCGACGGTTATACGATTGCGATGATCAGTGCGTCCGCGACGATTCATCCGAGCGTGTACAACAACGTTCCATACGACGTGGTGAAGGACTTCAGCCACGTCTCGATCCTCGCATCGTCGGCGTTCGTTGTCGTTACGAATCCGAACTTGCCGGTGCACTCGATCAAGGAGCTCATCGCGCTCGCGAAGGCAAAGCCGGGCCAGCTCAATTTCGCAAGCTCCGGCGCGGGAGGAACGCTTCATCTCGCCGGCGAGCTGTTCAAATCGATGGCGCACGTCGACATGAACCACGTTCCGTACAAGGGCGGCGCCCCGGCCATCAACGACGTCGTGGCCGGACAGGTGGATCTCATGTTCAGCCCGATGGCGATCGCGATGCCGCACGTGAAGTCGGGCAGACTGCGTGCGCTTGCGGTCACCAGCACCACACGGTGGCCCGCGGCGCGGGATCTGCCGACCGTGGGCGAATCCGGCCTGAAAGGCTATGAAGCGACCGGCTGGTATGGAATCGTGGCACCGGCGAAAACGCCGCATGCGGTCGTGATGCGGCTGAATCAGGAGATCGTGAAGGTGCTCGCGTTTCCCGACGTCCGCCAGCAGCTTGCGAGCTTCGATCTGGAGCCCGTCGGCAGCTCACCGGAGCAGATGGCGAGCCATGTCAAAGAGGAATTGGTGAAGTGGGCCCGGGTTGCGCAGGACGCCAAGCTTACGCGCGGAATGCTGCAGTGATCGCGAAGCCGAGTCGCAATACGAACAGAGGAGAGTGCAATGGCTGAAAGCGGAATTTACGTTTATGTCTCGCATCAGGGCAGCAGGCAGATTTCCGTGCTGCGCATGTCGCCGGCGACGGGAGAACTCAGCAGGATTCAGGACGTGGAGGTCAACGGCAAGGCGATGCCGATGGCTGTGACCCCGGATCGGCGCTTCCTGTTTGCGGCGTTACGCACCGAGCCGTATTCGATCGTGAGTCTCGCGATCGACGGAGCGAGCGGAATGCTGACGCCGCTTGGCTACGCACCGGCGACTGAGAGCTCGCCCTATATCAGCACCGATCGCACCGGGCGTTTCCTGCTCGCCGCCTACAACCCGGCCGAGCGCTCCCGGCGCGCAGGACTGATCAGCGTCAGCGCGATCAGTCAGCAGGGCTACGTGTTTCCGCCGCATCAGGTGATCCGCACGCCGCCCAAGACGCACGCGATTCTCCCCGATCCGTCGAATCGGTTCGCCTTCGCATCGAGCTGCGACGGTGACGTCATGGCGCGATTTGCCTTCGATGCAGCGACGGGCCTCCTGGATGCAGATCCGCTGCCGCCGGTGCTGGTACGTCCCGGTGCGGGGCCGCGACATTTCGTGTTCCATCCGAACAATCGCTTCATGTATCTGCTGAACGAGTACGACGGTTCGCTGTGCACGTTCGGCTATGACGCGCACAACGGCTCGCTGTCGGAGATCCAGATCTCCAGTGCCGTGCCGCCGGACTTCGAAGCGGGACGTGTCGTACGTGCGGCCGACCTGCACTTCACGCCCGATGGCCAGTGGCTCTATGCGTCCGTGCGCGCCGCACCGTCGCTGGCGGTATTCAGAGTCGACGGCGCGACGGGCCTTGTGACGCCGGCCGGTCATTTCGCGACGGCGAAGGAACCGCGGGGATTCAACATCGATCCGTTCGGACGCTATCTGCTCGCGGCGGGACTGCTCACAAACATGCTGGTCGCGTTCCGGATCAATCCCGAAACCGGCGCGCTTACGAAGCTTGCCGAATATCCGATGGGTGACGGTCCGAACTGGGTCGAGATCATCCGGTTGCCGTGACGAGTGACATGGAACGTTTGCCGCCGTCATCGCGATCTCTTCGATGTAGAAGACGCACCTTGAGCGCGCGTTTTGGGATTGCGATGTTCGCTCTTGCCGGTGCATTGGTGACGGGCTCAGCGGCCGCACAGAGCTTTCCCACGAAACCGATACGCATCGTCACATCCGAGCCGGGTGGAGGAAACGATTTCGCCGCACGAATGATCGTGCCCGGATTGTCCGGCAGTCTCGGCCAGCAGGTGCTGGTCGACAATCGGCCGGCCGGCGTCATTCCGGGGCAGATCGTGGCGAAGTCGCCGCCGGATGGTCACACACTGCTTCTCACGACCGGCTTGCTGTGGATCCTGCCGCTCATCCAGAGCGCTCCGTTCGACGCCGCACGCGACTTCGTGCCGGTCGTGCTGATCGCAAGCACACCGAACATCCTGGTGACGCATCCGTCGCTGCCCGTGAAGAGCGTGCGTGAGCTGATCACGCTCGCGAAAGCCCGGCCGGGCGAGCTGGACTATGCCTCGGGCGCAGTGGGCGCGTCGTCGCATCTCGCGGCGGAGCTCTTCAAATCGATGGCGAGGGTCGATATCGTACGCGTTCCTTATCGAGGGGCCGGACCGGCCGTTCTCGGTATCGTGAGCGGCCAGGTTCAGGTGATGTTCGCGACGGCGAGCTCGGTGCGCCCGCACATCGATGCGTCGCGATTGAAAGCGCTTGCAGTCACGAGCGCACGTCGTTCAGCGGTCTTCCCGGCGCTTCCCACTGTCGCCGAGGCGGCGGGCTTGAACGGCTACGAGACCGCAACGCCGTTCAATCTGTTCGCGCCGGCAGGGACGCCTGCAGCGATCGTCAATCGGCTGTATGCCGAGACGGCTCAGGTTCTGAAACAGAAAGAGGTGAGGGAGCGCTTTCTGGCGACAGGGGTCGAAGTCGTCGCGGGCTCGCCCGAGGCGCTCGCTGCTGAGATGAAAACCGACTCGGTGCGCATGAGCAAACTCATCAAGTCGATTGGAATACGGTCTGAATAACTTCCGACACCGTTCCGGCGCGAGGCCGGAAGCCCGGCGAAAAGCGCGCGTGAACATGTGCAGCGCCAACAAATGGAGCACTCGCAAATGTCTGAAAAAACCAACGACGGCTACTACGAGGCCTACTGGCCGCGCTCGCCGCGGCAGCAAATGACGCGCGAGCTGGCGCCGCGTCTGGATACGCTGGAAGGGAAGACCGTCGCGCAGCTCTGGGACGAGCTCTTCAAGGGCGACGTCGTGTTCGAGTTGCTGGAAGAGGGACTCAGGCAGCGCTATCCCGGCGTGAAGTTCGTGAGCTGGCGCGAATTCGGAAGTACGCACGGCGGCAACGAGAAGGCAGCGCTCGCAGCGCTTCCGCAGAAGCTGCGGGACATGGGGGTGGATGCCGTCATGTCCGGGATGGCGTGTTGAGGGAGCTGCACGCCCGCCGTGTTGCGGGCGAGTGCGGTGTGCGAAGCCGCGGGTTTCCCGACGGCGTCACTCACGTGCGAAGGCTTCATCAAGCAGGCGGCGGTGACGTCCGTCGGACTGGGCATGCCGAACATTCCCGTGGCGCTGGTGCCCGGTCACATCGGGACGAAGACGCGAGAGCAGCTTCGGGACGACATCCTCAACGTCACCATGGACGATGTCGTGAAGAACCTGACGGTCGCGCCCGATGCGCCGCGCGACACGCCGAGAACCGGGCGCACGCGACATCGTCGTGCGCGGCGGCTTCCAGCAGGTCAACAGCTACTTCGTCGATCACGAATACTCCGACGGCCTTCCGATCATTCCGCCGACGCATGACGCGATCGAGGCGTTCCTGCGCTCCACCGGACCGCGATCGGGACGAAAGCCTCGGCTCGCTCCTGCCGGACAAGCGCGCGGCGACGATCTGGAGCATCGCGGTGAACGGCGTGATGGCGGGCTGCCGTCCCGAATACATGCCGATCCTCGTCGCGCTGATCGAAGCGATGTGCGATCCGACTTACGGTGTCGAGCACAGCGGCAACACGCCGGGCGCGGATACGCTCATCATCCTGAACGGCCCCATCATCAAGCAGCTCGGCTTCAACTACACGCAGGGGGTGCTGCGCGACGGATTCCTGCCGAATACGTCGGTCGGCCGTTTCTGGCGGCTCTATCTGCGTAACGTCGCCGGCTTTCTGCTGCACAAGACCGACAAGGCGACGTACGGCAATACGTGGCGCGTCGTGCTCGCCGAAAACGAAGACGTGCTGGGGCAGATCGGCTGGGAGCCGAACAGTGTCGAGATGGGCTTCAAGGCCGGCGACAACACGGTGACCATCGCGCGCTACACCGGGGGCGGCTCGCTTTCGTCCGTCTCGGGCAGCACGCCGGAGGAGATGCTGCCGTACATCGCGGACAGCGTGCAGCGCTTCAACAACTGGCAGGTCACGTTCACGACGAGTCACGGCATGGGATCGCTGCGGCCGCTGATCGTGATCAGTCCCATCATCGCGGAGACGCTCGCGAAGGCCGGCTGGTCGAAGCTCGACGTGAAGCGCTGGATCTTCGAACAGGCGCGGCGGCCGGCGTACGACTTCGAGCGCCAGCTTCGCGACTGGAATATCCGCGGCGTGTGGGACCTGAAAGGCGACGTGCTGGCCGGCCGCATTCCGAAGGTGTTCCACGAATCCGACGATCCGAACCGGCTCGTGCCCATCGTCTGGAAGCCCGAGGATTACATGATCGCCGTGACTGGCGACCCGCTGCGCAACAACGCGTATGTCTTCGCGCAGAACGGATTTCTGGGCTATCCGACGGGCAAGAAGATCGAACTGCCGAGGAACTGGCCTTATTGAGTTGCCTCACAGGCCCTCAGCCTGACCCACTGGGGCACCTCGCCCAACTGCCCCGGGGCATATGCCCCACGCCCCGGGCGCACGCTTCCGACGCGCGCCTCGCGCTTTCGCAGAACACCGTTCTTCATCAGTGACTTGCGGCGCCAGGCCGCGCGCTGAGTCGACCTGGCCTGAAGCGTGCTCAATAGGCACCCGAGTCAGTAACGTCGGCGCCAAGTCGGCAACCGAGCGAGCGATTCACCCCATCACAAAGGAGCACTCATGAACAGCATCAAAATGGTCCTGGCAGTCAGCGCAATCTTCGGCACGACACTCGTCGGCGCAGTGCATGCAACGAGCATGACGTTGGACAGCAACGTCGTGGCGCGTCAAGCCAACGAGCTTCCGCGTGGCAGCGACAACGACAAGCATCGTGGCAAGGCGATCGAGCAGTTCGAGCAGATCGCGCGTCAAGCCAACGAGCTTCCGCGTGGCAGCGACAACGACAAGCATCGCGGCAAGGCGATCGAACAGTTCGACCAGATCGCGCGTCAAGCGAACGAGCTTCCGCGTGGCAGCGACAATGACAAGCATCGCGGCAAGGCGATCGAACAGTTCGACCAGATCGCGCGTCAAGCGAACGAGCTGCCGCTTGGCAGTGACAACGACAAGCATCGCGGCAAGGCGATCGAGCAGTTCGACCAGATCGCGCGTCAAGCCAACGAGCTTCCGCGTGGCAGCGACAACGACAAGCATCGTGGCAAGGCGATCGAGCAGATCGACCAGATCGCTTAATCCGGTGTCAGTGCGGCGTGTCGGCGGTAACGCCGACACCGCCTCGCTTCGTCGTAACTATTCGATCTTCAAACCCGCGCGCTGTATGATCGGTGTCCAGTGCGCGATCTCCGACCTCAGGTGCGCGGCGGTCTGCTCGGGCGTCACTGCCCACCGCCTCGACACCTAAGGCAAGCAGCTCTCTCTCATATCCGGCCCCGAAACCGCTTTGGCGATATCGCCGCTCAACTGATTCGCCAGTGGTGCGTCGAGCCGCGCCGGGCCAAGCATGGCCCGATTGTATTCATATGGCCTCCTGCATCCCTGCGCGGTATGTTAGCGGCTGAGCACGCGCACATGCTGCGGTGATCAGGGAATGAAGCCGCGACGATGCGTCGCGTGACGGAGGTTCGCGGCATCGCCGAACGTCATATACAGGAGAGCAAATGCCGCCGAGCGCTTCGATTCATGTAGAGCCGGTGCTCGACCCACGAGGTGCGTTCCGTGCGACGCCGGTGAAGCTGGAGTGGCTTGCCGCTCCCGCGCGAGGCCGGGAAGCAGCGCTTCGACGCAATGGTGCGTGGGGCGTGGGTCCTGCGTTCACGAATCCTTCGACATCGAATCCGGGCTTGATATGAGGAGACGCCGATTCGTGCAAGTGCTGCCGGCCGTGATCGCCGGTGCGGCGTATGCGAGCCATGCCTTTGCGCAACGCGAAGGCGACGACGCCCGCGCCTATCCGACCCGGCCTGTTCGCATCGTCATTCCTTTCGTGCCCGGATCCGCTACCGATGCGATGATGCGCGTGCTGGCGCCGCTGCTGACGGAGCAGATGAAGCAGCCGTTCGCGGTCGAGAACGTGAGCGGCGCCGGTGGTGTGACGGGTAGTGTGCGTGTCGCGCGTTCCGCGCCGGACGGTTATACGCTGCTCGCGGCGTCGGCCGGGCCGGTGTCGGTGAATCCGTATATCTACGACAAGCTGCCGTACGATCCGACGCGCGACTTCGTGCCGATCACGACGGTCGGCGACAGCCCGATGGTCGTGGCCGTGAGCCGCAGCGGCCCGTTCAGCTCGCTCAGCGAGCTCGTGGCAGCGGCAAAGGCGAAACCGGGCGCACTCACGTATGGCTCGGGCGGAGGCGGCTCTGCGGCCCACATCGCCGCGGAAATCTTCAAATGGAAGACGGGCACCGACTTTCTTCACGTTCCCTACAAAGGTGTAGGTGCGGCCGTACCGGATCTCGTGGCAGGCCGCCTCGATGCGATGTTCGTAAGCTATCCGCCGGTGCGCCCGATGTCGGATGCCGGTTACCTGCGGGTTCTCGCGGTGGCTGCGGCCCAGCGCTCGAGTCTTGTACCCGGTGTGCCGACCGCAGCGGAAGCCGGGGTGAAGGACTACGCCTTGAGCACATGGAGTGGGCTGATGGCGCCCGCCGGTACGCCGCGCGCGATTCTGGATCGGTTGAATACCGTCACGACGCGGATACTGCGCGATCCCGATCTCGCCAGACGTCTGGCCGGACTGGGCATGGAGCCGATCCCGAGCTCGCAGGAAGAATTTGCGGCGCGCCTGCGGGACGAATTCAACACGATGGGACAGCTCGTAAAGAGCGTGAAGATCAGACCGGAGTGAACATCGCTCATTTCGCGCCAAGCTCGCGCGGCTGACGGCCTTGGAAAACGTGTCGATGTCCGCGCGCGAGTAGCGCAGCCGAGCGCTTCCGGCGTGGTCGGCGCACGAGCGTAGTCGTAGTTCTTGACTGGTGCCTTTACGGAGGCCCGACCTGAGTGCGTCCGTCGAGTCGTGAGACAATCCAGCCTCGATCCCCCTCACAGGCAGGCCGTCATGAGTGCAACGAAGATCCTTTCCGAATTCGCCAGCAGGACTCGCCTCACCGACATCAGCTCCGACGCGGTCGCGGCAACGAAGCGGCACATCCTCGATTGCACCGGCGTCGGAATCGCTGCGACGGTCGAGCCGGCGGGCCGCATCGTGCTGGACGTGACACGCGATCAGGGTGGAACGCCGCAGGCTCGCGTATTCGGTACGAACGTTCGCAGCAGTGCGGTCGGCGCGGCATGGGCCAACGGTTCACTGTCGCACCTGCTCGACTACGACGACACCGGCTTTTCGCATCCGACCGCCTGCATTCTGCCGGCCGCGCTCGCACTCTCGGAGCAGGGGAACGCGACCGGCGCCGATCTCGTCGCGGCGGTGTGCGTCGGCCTGGAGGTATTCGAGCGCGTCGCATCGTCCGGGCGCGATCACGAACCCGAGCTGCGCCGGCGCGGCTTTCATCCGACTTCCGTGTATGGATGCGCGGCTGCTGCCGCGGCGGCGGGCAGCATCGCACGGCTCAATCCCGACCAGATGGCCGTTGCGATCGGGCTCGCATCGGCGAGCGCCGGCGGGCTGACGCAGCACTTCGGCACGTGGGGTAAAGGCATTCACGCCGGAAACACGGCACGCGCCGGCGTGACGTCGGTGCTGCTCGCGAAGAGAGATTACTTTGCCGATCCCGAGGTCATCGAAGGTGATTACGGCTTCTTCTCGGCGTTCCATGGAAGAGGCAATCACAAGCTCGACAAGATGCCCGAGGGACTGGGCACGCATTGGTCGATCGTGGATCCGGGACTGACGATCAAGCGCTATCCGTGCTGCGGCGGCAATCTGCGCGCACTCGATGCGGCGCGGGGACTGATCGAGGAGCACGGTATCAAGTTCGACGATGCGGTACAGCTCGAGGTGGACGTGCACCCGGATCTGCTCGACACCGTGCGCTTCCACAAGCCGACCAAGGGTTTCCGCGGCAAGTTTTCGATCGACTACGTGCTGGCGGCGATGCTGCTCGACGGTCGCGTCGATCTCGACTCGTTCTCGGACGAATACTGCAGCTCCGCACGGATGCGCGCATCGCTCGACAAGGTGAAGGTCAATCCCCATCCCGAATGGCCGGACGATGCGGTGTCTCGCCGCAAGTCGCCGGTCACGATCACCATGAAAGACGGCCGCAAGCTCACGAAGCTCGTCGAAAAGGTGCGCGGCAGTCCCGGCAATCCGATGACGCGTGAGGAACTGCTCGGCAAGTATCGTGGCTGTGCGTCGCGCGTGCTGGACGGCGAGCGCCTGGAGCGCTCGATCGCGGCGCTCGAGAATCTCGAGAAGGTGCCGACGGTTAAAGAATTGATGGATGTCGTGACGAGCTGACCTCGACCCGCGGCTGCCGCGTGTCCATCAATCGGTCTTGATGTTCGACTCCTTGATGATCCTGCCGTAGCGCTCGATGTCCGATCGGATGAGTGCCGCCGTCTGTTTCGGGTCGTTATAGAAGGGCTCGGAGCCGAGGGCGTTCAGCCTTGCCTTCATATCCGGCTTGTTCACGAGCCTTTTGATCTCGGCGGATATCTTGTCGATGATCGGTCGCGGGATGCCGGCCGGTCCGCCCACGCCCTGCCAGTTCGTCAACGTCATGGCCGGGAATCCTTGCTCGGCAAACGTCGGCACATCCGGAAAAGCCACGGCGCGCGACTGCCCGGTCACTGCGAGGGCACGCAGGCGGCCATTCTTGACGTGTGCGGCGATGTTGATCGGATTCGAGAAGAAGAAGTCGATGTGTCCGCCCATCAGATCGATGACCGCCGGGCCGCCGCCTTTGTACGGGACATGCAGCGTTTTGATACCGGCAACGGTGTTGAAGAGCGCCGCGAGCAGGTGCGTCGGCCCACCCGTGCTCGACGTACCGTAGGTGACCTCGCCGGGCTTCGCTTTCGCCATGGCGACCAGGTCCGCGACCGACTTGACCGGCAGCCCCGGCGGCACCACCAGCACGTTCTCGTAGCTCGAAACCGTGGCGATGGGCGCGAGGTCCTTCAGGGGATCGTACGGCGTTTTCAGGAGCCAGTAGTTGCCCGCCAGAGCGCCACCGAGGGAAAGGAGCGTATAGCCATCGGGCGGCGAATTCGCCGCGAGCTGAGTACCGATGACCGTGTTCGCTCCGCCTCGATTGTCGACGACGACCTGTTGTCCCCACGCTTCCGTGAGTTGCTCCCCGACCAGCCGTGCGATGACGGTGGTGCTGCCGCCCGGCGCGAACGGACTGATGTAACGGATCGGCCTGTTGGGGTAATCCTGCTGAGCATTCGCGACCGCACCCGCCGCGCTCAGCATGAGCGCACCGAGCAGTCGCACACACTTTTTCCAGGCACTCATTGCGTCGCTCCGACGTTGGAGATCAGCAGTGCTGTTTCGCATGGCGCGAAACTTCTGACGGCCGGCGTCACTCCTGTGGGTTCGCGTTGTGACGGCAAGTGTGAGTCGCGCGAACCGTGAAGAACAATGACGCGTCTTCGAACGGCTTCAGCGTAATCGAAACGTCGCACGGAGGCAACGAGTGGCAGCCGTCAGCTCGTCATGCCGGGACGCGTGTGGACGCGTTCGATGTCCATCGGCTTGGAGATTGCAAAGCGCGCCGTGGCACGCGACGTGCTTTTTCCAATCGTGTTCAAGTTGACGCCAACGGCCAGCGCCGTTCCACCAACGAAGGCGCGACTCTTCAGTTTATCAGCGTGATGTTCGCAGCCTTGATGAGCTTCGCCGCAACGGCGCTGTCTTCGCGCCGTGCCGCGTCGGCCGTTTCGGGCGCTGAATAGTACGCATCCAAACCCTGCTTGCTCATGGCCGCCGTGACATCGGGCATCGCAACGATCTTCTGAACCGCAGCCGCCAGCTTATCGATGATCACCCTCGATGTCGCGGCCGGCGCATTGATCACGTACCACGTCCTGAGTGAGACGCCCGGCAAGCCGCTTTCGGCGAACGTCGATACCTGCGGGAGCGCGTCCACGCGCTTCTCGCCGGTCACCGCGACGGCCCTCAGTTTCCCCGCTCTGACGAGGGGGACGAGGGTCGCCGGGGTACCGAACCCGACCTGCACATGACCTCCGATGAGATCGGTCACCGCGGGTCCGCCGCCTTTGTACGGCACCTGCTGCATCTTCACGCCCGCTACCATCTCGAACTGCACGGCGACCAGATGCGTCGGCCCTCCCGTGCTCGACACGGCGTAATTGAGGACGCCGGGATTTTTTTTCGCAAGCGCAACCAGATCGCGCGCCGTGGTCACCGGCAGTGACGGATGCACGACCAGCATCAGCTCGCCGCGCGCAATCCCCGCGACCGCCGCGAAGTCGTTGAGCGTGTCGTAGGGGATGCTGCGATACATGTGGGGGATGAAGACGTGGCTGCTGCCCGCGAGGAGGAGGGTGTAGCCGTCAGGCGCGGACTTCGCGACCGCATCGTTGCCGACGATGGTATTGCCGCCTCCGCGGTTATCCACGATGACCTGTGCGCCGAGCAATTCGGTGAGCTTCGGACTGAAAAGCCGCGCCAGAAAATCATTCGAGCCGCCGGGCGGGTAGGGGACGATGATGCGAATCGGTCTGTTCGGAAAATCCTGCTGTGCGGCCGCGATAGTGGCGAAAGCCGCCAGCCCTGCCACGACCGCGATCTGCGTTGCAGCAGTGCGAAACCTGACCACGGGGCCTCCTCGACGGGAACGATTCATTGATCCATTCGATACGCGGGCCGGGGCCCGGGTAGGGTTAACTCCGGAGCAGCGGCACGAGCTCCGAGACGGACGCGAGCGACTCCAGGTTGTTCACGGCCTGCATGATCGCATCGACCCGGTCGCGCGGCAGCACGGCTCCCGCCAGCGCTCGGAATTTGTCGGCCATGATTTCTTCACTGAAAGGCGAATTCGCCGAACCCCGCGTATGTGCAAGTTCTCCAGCGAGCACGTTGCCGTTCTTCAGCTTGATCTCCACACGCGCGTAGCGCGGTAGCCCCGGTTTCGAGACCACATAGCCTTCCACACGGTCGGCTACCGCGAGGATATCCGGGTCGCGCCACAGCACGGGGTCGATGTACATCTCGAGACCGATGGTGCCTTTCACCAGGCGCACCCCGACGCTGTACGCAAGGCTCGCCTGAGCGCTGATCACGTCATGAGGCCGTTTTATCGAACCGACGTGCAGCAAACCGCGCTCGTCCAGTCCCACGCGAACGCTTTCCACTTCGCGGTAGTGGAAGGAATGCGCCTGCATCAGGTCGCCTATGATGTCGAGCGGACTGTGACAGGTGCCTATCGTCGCATAGATGCGGTAACGGCAGCGCGTGATGCAGAACGGATCGCCAAGGTCGGAAAAAAGTGTGTCGGGTTGTGCGGGTCGCGCCCCGCCGAACGCGGCGAAAAAGCCATGACGTCCCTCGAATACCGAGAGCGGTCCCGTGAGCCCGGCCTTGGCCAGCATGGCCGCCTGCATGCCGTTGCGTGCGCCGATCGCGCCGTGGATGCGTTTGACCTCGCCCCCTGCCTGATCGTATTCGAGCAGCCCCGAAGCGTGGCTGCCGGCAATTGCGAACGCATGCGTCTGCTGTTCTACGGAGAGCCCGAGCAGTTTGCCGGCCGCGGCGGTGGCGCCGAACACACCGAGCATTCCCTGCAGGTGAAAGTGGCGCTCCTCGGCGTTGAAATGCCGCTCGAACTCCGGCTTGAAGATCGCCGCGCCCAGACGCCCCTGCGTCTCATAGCCGGCAGCCATGGCGGTGATGATGTCCTTCCCGCCGGCACCGAGCTCTTCCCCCAGCGCCTGCACCACCGGCACGACGATGACACCGACGTGGGCGCTCTCGGGTGAGCCATGATGCTGCAACTCGCAGCTGTAGCTGAACGCGGAATTGGCGTAAGCGGCGTAGGGCGCATGCACGCGCTCGCCATGATACGCAATGGTTGCGGCGCCGTTACCGCCGATCGATCGCGCGTAGAGGTAAGCGGGCTGAATCCACGGGAGAGTCGCGCCGCGCAGTTGCACGCCCAGCGTATCCAGCATGCAGCGCTTCGCATGGAATACCGCTTCGGGTGTGAGATCCTCGTAGCGCAGCGCGACCACCCATCGCGCCAACCGTTGGGCGGGGGTTTCCTTCATTCGTCGCGCAAGCCGATATCTCTGATCAGCTTGCCCAGGCGCGTCATTTCCGACTTCACTTGAGCAGCAAGTATCTCTGGCGAACTGCCGATGGTTTCCACGCCGGCAGCGGCGAAGCGCTGCTTCAACTCCGGCCTGTTTACCGCAGCCGCCATCTCTCTGCTCAAAAGATTGATGATCGCCGGCGCCACCTTGGCCGGCGCGAACGCGCCGATCACGGAATCGCACTCGTAGCCGGGCAGGCCGGCCGCTGCCACCGTCGGCAGGTCGGGAAACAGCAACGAAGGCCTGGCGGAGGTAATCGCGAGCGCACGTACGCGGCCTGACTTCAGATGCGTTGCAACGGAGCCGGCCGTTGGAAACATCAATTGCACCTGTCCTCCGATGAGACCATTCATCGCGGGACCGTTACCCTTGTACGGAATACGCTGCATGTCGATTGCGGCCATGCGTTTGAACAATTCCGAGGCGAGGTGGGTCGATGCGCCGATCTGGCCGGTCGCATAATCGAGCGCCCCCGGCTTCGCCCTGGCCAGCGTGATCAACTCCCTGACGGACTTTACGGGCAGTGACGGGTGCACGACGACCAGAATCGGGGAGTTGACCTCCAGCCCGATCGGCGTGAAGTCACGCATCACGTCATAGGGGACGTTGCTGCGCATGAAAGGCATCAGCCATAGACTGCTGCCGTAGATCATCAGCGTGTAACCATCAGGCGCTGCCCTCGCCACGTACTGGCCGGCGATAATGGCGCCAGCACGGTTGTCGACGATGAACTGCTGTCCGAGGGTCGCGGTAAGTCCTTGTCCGATCAGACGCGCCGCGAGATCGTGACCGCCTCCGACCTCCGCGGTGACGAGACGTACTGGTTTGGCCGGATATTCCTGCGCGCACACGGAGGCCGGCACCAGGAATGGCCACAGCGCCAGCGCTGTGACCGCCATCCTGCGCCGGTCTGACACCGCTTTCTCTCCTGACCGCACTAGATACGAGCCATTTCCAGCAGCGCGCCCGCCTTCGGCATTTCGTCGAGCGCCCATAACTGGCGCAGCAGCGCGTCGGTTTTCCGGGGCGGCAACTGCCGGTGCGCGAGCGCCCGGAACTTCTCGTCGATTTCGGCGTTCGTCATCGGATTTTTGAAATGCCCGCGGTGATACTCGACGCGCACGGTCTTGCGGGCGCCGGACTTGAGCACAAGCTCGAGCTCGCAGAGGTTGCCCTCACGCTGGAGACGGTCTGCTTCATCGGACTGGATGACCTTCACGCGGCCGATCAGGTCGAGCAGCGCTTGGTTATTCAGGAATTCGTCGTCATAGTAATGCTCGTCGATGGTGCCGTACGTCAGCACCACGCCGGTCGCATAGGGAATGCTGTGATCGGCGGTTTCGCGCGTTCGGGGCCGCCACTTGTCCGGTGTCGCGGCCATGCTCCTGATCGAATTGCTCGACACGCGCAGATTGACCTGCGCGATCTCATCAGGGCTCGCGAACAGGGGACGCGCTTCGGACGCCGCCTGCGCCACGGACTGGGCGTACTGGCCGAGCGCGAAACGCTTCGTGATCGAACGCATGATGCCGAACGGCTCACCCAGCTTCGGCAGCGTGAACGGCTCCATCTTCAACAGATTGAACAACCCGAACGGCCCCTCGAACACCTGCTCCGGCCCGGTCATTCCGGCCTGCGCGAGCTGAGCGGCGAAGATCGCGTTGCGGCTCGCTTCGGCACACGAGCACGCCTTCCAGTTCGAAAGTGTGCCGCGCCGCGTCTGAGCCACAGTCGCACAGCCGGCGACGGTAAGCGAAATCGCGTGCACCATCTGCTGTTGCGTGAGTCCCATCAGGCGGGCGGCGCCGGCCAGCGCCGCGAAGCTGCCGACGCTCGCGTAATCCATGCCATGCGCGGTGTAATCGAACACATCGCAGACCTTGCAATACACCTCGTACGCAATGACGGTCGCCAGGATCAGATCCCGGCCGCTGGCGCCGCTGACTTCAGCCGCCGAGAGCAGCGCCGCGATCGTGTCGCTGGGATGTCCGCTGCCCGCGCCGATATAGGCGTCGTTGTAATCCATGTAGCGGATCATGACGCCGTTCGCAAACACGGCGAGCTCGGGACTCGTGTGCGTTCCGCTGCAGAGGACAGTCGCGGGCTTCGACGCGTTCACCTCCGCGGCGAGCTTGACTGCGATCTGACTGGGCTCGGCACTGTAGCCGCCGATCGCACAGCCCAGCGTATCGATCATGACACGCTTGACCATGCCGACGACGGGCGCCGGCAGATCTTCGTATCTGACGGACGTCGCGTACTGCGCCAGGGTGTCGGCGAGCGAAGGGCCCGCCGGGGCGGATGCTTTGCGGCGCGGGGTGTCCGCCGACGTTGGCTGCGCTAACAACGGCATCGCGGCTGCGCCGGCGGCGGCTGCCGCAGCCCGTGTGAGAAAGATGCGGCGCGCTGCGGGTGGAGCATCGCACGGCTCATCTTGCGGTTCTGTAGACATGAATCCTCCTCCTGGGATGACGGTCGATTCGATCGTCACGAATGCGAGTTATCGCGTCATGCCGGTGGAACCGGGCGGCACGTCGTAGAAGGCAAGTGTCATCGAGGTGGCGCTGTAATGGCCCATCAGCGCGATCGCGTCGGTGATACCGACGTGCCCGAGCGCTTCGAGCGCGCGATCGAACAGGCCCTTCGAGACCCAGCGCGAATTGACGAGACACGTTGCCATTTCGTAGACCACCTGCTCGCGTTTGTCTTCGAACGACGTGGGGCGACCGGAGAGTATCGCGTCGACTTTGTCGTCTGGCAGACCGGCGGCCCTTGCGGCGCGTTCGTGAGAGGCGGTCGGATAGGCCGAATGCCACTGGCTCGTAACGACATTGACGACGATCTCGCGCTCGCGCTCGGTCAGTGTATGGCCCTTGCGGAAATGGGCGCCGAAGGGGCCGATCACCTTCGCGAGCTTCGGGTTTTCCACGTAAATCTTGTTCGGGCCCGGCAGGCGCGTGCCCCGTGTTTCGCTCAGCGAGCGCAAGCCTTCCTGCTGTTCGGGCGTCATCTGATCGTACGGAACCTCGGTATAGCGTCCGAAGTTCGATGTCTCGGCCATGGGCTTGTCTCCGCCATTACGTGGGATGCGAATCGGAAACGTCGATGTGCCGGCGATCACGCACGCAGAGCCATCGACGCACCTGCTTCGATGCTACGTCACTTCTGCCCATTGCGCGTGGGCGAAAGAAAACGGCACCGCGATGGCGGTGCCGTAGAAAGTCGAACGATTCTCTCGTGAGTTACTTCAGGACGTTGCTCGCCTGCGCGTCCTTGACGAAACGGTCCACGTCGTCGGCAAGAAGGAGGTCTTGTTGTGGGGAAAACACGTTGCGCCTTGCGGTCGGCGACGAGCGAAGAGCATGATGTACGGCTGCTCTCATCCGCGGTCCGTACTGCGACACTCGGGCTCTCCGCGCAGAAGGTGACATCATGTCTTTCCGTCGATTGCGTCAATGGTCGCTGCTTGCGCCGGCAGTTGCACTTTGCGCAGCACTGCAGGCACTCGCGCAAACCTATCCCGTCAGACCGATCCGCTTCATCGTGACGTTCCCGCCCGGGGGCGCTGTCGACATCACCGCGCGCCTGCTGCAGCCGCGACTGCAGGAAAATCTCGGACAGCCGATCGTGATCGACAATCGGGGTGGTGCCGGTGGCGCAGTCGGCACCGAGCTGGCCGCGAACGCCACGCCGGACGGCTATACCTTCATGATCACGTTGTCGTCGCACACGATCAACCCGCTGCTCTACAAGCTCCGCTACGACGTGGAGCGCGACTTCGCTCCGGTGTCGCTTCTCATCAGCGTGCCGCAACTCATTGCGGCGCACCCGAGCGTTCCGGCAAAGACGCTGCGTGAATTGATCGCAGTCGCGGGGGAGCGGCCCGGCGCGTATTCGTATGCGTCGCCAGGTAATGGAACGCCGGGCCACATCGCCGGCGAGTTGCTGAAGCTGCGGACGGGCATCAGCATCGTGCACGTGCCCTACAAAGGTGGTGGGCCGGCAGTCGCCGACACGATGTCGGGCCAGGTCCCCTTGCTATTTCTTACCGCGCCGGCCGCGCTGTCTTTCGCTCGTGCCGGAAAACTGCGTGCACTCGCTGTCACGACGCGCAAGCGAACGCCTGCGGCGCCTGATATCCCGACGGTCGCCGAAGAGCTCAACCTGCCGGATTACGAAGTCGATTCGTGGGTGGCGATGTTCGCGCCGGCGAAAACGTCCGCGGCGATCGTCACGCGTATGCAGCAGGAGGCCGCACGGGTGTTACAGCTGCCCGATGTGAAGCAGAAATTCGTGGAGCAGGGGGCCGACCCCGTCGGCAGCAGCCCGGAGGTGCTCGAGCGCGTGGTGAAAACGGAGTTGAAGAGCTGGGCCATCGTGATCCGTGAGGCACGTATCAAGCCGGAGTAATGACCCGGGTTTCACGTTCGCCGAATGACGGAAGCCGTCGCTGTGCTCAGGACAGCACGACGCGTCCGATCGTGCCGGTGCGGCTGATGTCGAGCCCCGCCGAAAGTTTCTGAAGTCGTGCGAGGATGCGTTCGGCGTCCGTTCCCTCTGCAATGGTCGGCCGCCCGCGCGTTTCGTAGAACAGATCGGGCGCTATACCGTTCTCGTTCAACACGACGGGCACGAGATCCAGCGCTACCAGGCGTCCCTCCTCGAACACGCAATCGGCGATCGCGCTGTCCCATACTTCGCCCGGGTAATAACCGACCGGCGTCTTGGTATGGAAAACAAAGCTGCCCAGGTCGTAAAAGATCGGGCAGCCACGATAGATCTCGATGCCATGCAGCAGGGGCGCGCCGTGGCTGATGTATGCGCACGCACCGGCGTCAATGCACTCGCGTGCCCACTTCTGCTGCCACGCCGGTGTCACACGGAAATCTTTCTCCCAGTAGTGGTTATGCTGGTAGCAGAAGACGTAGGGCGCGTTCGTCCGTGCTGCGCGAATCGCCATCAGGTTGCGAGCCCGATCGTCGGCATCGAGCTCGCCGCTCGCGTCGCGCCGTACTTCGTTCACGCCGGCCCGTGTCTCCGTTGCGGCCGCGCCCGCGCGAATCGCGCCCGACGCCATCGATACGAGCGCGACGCGGCCGGCAGCCGTATCGCGATAACCTGCCATTGATGCTTCCGCGCGATTCGCGCCGGTGCCCGCGCACGTGAAGCCGCCGCGCTTCACGGCATCGAGCGTCGCGAGCACGCCGCCGGTTCCGAAATCCCATGCGTGGTTGTTACTGAGCGCGAGAACATTGACTGAGAGCACCTTCAGGCAGTCGAGCACCTCGGGCGGTGCCGCCTTGGCGAACACGGTTTTGATCGTCGGCGCTTCGGAAGCCGGTCCTGAGATCGGCGTCTCGAGATCGGTGAAACAGATGTCGGAACGTGCAAGATACTTCGCGAGCGCGTCGAACCCGGCATAGGGATGGTCGCGCAGGTCGGTCTGAATGGCGGCCTGCCCGAGCGCCGTGAAACGCAGCGGACGTCTCGCCTGTGATCGCGCAGGGACACCGACCGCCGCTACGGCGAGCGCGGAAAGGCTACGCAGAAAATCGCGCCGCGCCGGACTGCTCATCCCTGCATGCCCGCGCTGTGGACTCGACTCCTTGACCGCACGCCTGCTATGCACATAGTCTTCGTAGCTGCGCTGCGTCGTTAACACTGACGCGACCCGTCCATCCACGAGAGGGGAGATTTCATGTCAGCGATACCCGGTCTGGACAGACCCGCCCCGGTTTCCAGTGAACTGACCAAACCATTCTGGGACGCCTGTAACGAGCGGCGACTGGTCCTGCAGAACTGCACCGCCTGTCAGACGGTTGCATTATCCGCCCACGCAGAAATGCAGCAAGTGCGGCTCGAGCGACATCTGGTGTGGAAAGAGGTGCAAGGCAAGGGACATATCGACGTGTTCTTCGTGATACGCGATTCGCGCATCAGGGGATTCCGCTCGGCGCAACCCATCAACTTCGCGGTGATCACGCTCGGACGAGGACCCGGGCATCAATTTCCTGTCCAATCTCCCGGGCAGGCGCGCCGGGCGAGGTCAAGCCCGGCTCACCTGTCGAGGTGATATTCGAGCAGACGAGTAACGGCCAGTTGATTCCCGAGTGGCAGGTGGTCGCATAAGGGGGGCGCTTGCGCGCGCGCTCCTGCGAAGCGTATTACGAATGAGGAACTGCAATGGCTGAAACGAACTGGATGAGAAGTCGCGAAGGCATGGGCCTCTGGGAGCACCGGGGCAAGGTCGCCGTCGTCGGATGGGGGCAGTCCCATATCGACCGGCGCTGGGACGGCGAGACGCTGGACAGGAGTTGCGGCGGGTTGACGCAAGGAGGCGTGCCTCAAGGCGATCGCCGACGCCGGCTTGTCGCTGGACGACATCGACGGGTTGATCATGCAGCCCCGACACACGCGCGGAGCAGACGTGGGCGCCGCGGCCTTACTTCGCACCGCCTTACGACACCGAGGACGGCCTCACCAAGGCGTCCGCGGAGTGGATACAAAAGCAGTTAGGGTTCAGGAACGTCAAGTATCTGAAGTCCGATGCGCCCTACATCGGCCCGATGATGGGCCTGGCGGCGCAGGCGGTCGGTGACGGCTTATGCAAGACCGCGCTGGTGTGGTATCCGATGGTCAACCTCGAGGGCCGCTACGGACACAACAATCCCGCAGAACAGCAAGAAGGAAGTCACCGGCAACGACGCGTTCACCCTGCCGTGGGGCTATCAGAGCGGCGCGATGTTCAACAATCTCGTCGTCTTCCTGCAGTACTGCAAGAAGTACGGCAAGTCGCACGACGGGCTCGCGCCCCTTTGTCTCAATCTGCGCCGCAACGGCCTGAGAACGCCGTGGAGCTACTACGCTCTGCACGAACCGTATCAGCTCACGCGCGAGGACTATCTGAGCGCGCGCGTGATCGAGGAGCCGCTCGTGATCCACGATTGCGACCGGCCGGTCAACACGTGTGCGGCCTTCATTTTCACGACCGCCGAACGCGCCAAGGACCTGAGGCAGAAGCCGATCTACGTGCTCAACCATGCCCAGAATGCCGGCAGAGGCCGCAGCAGCATGGCGACGCTCGAGGAGCATCAGGAAGCGTGCGCCAGCATCGCGCGGAAGATGGAGCAGGGATCCGGCCTCAACATCAAGGAGGTCGACATCTTCAACCCGTACGACGGCTATCTCACGTTCACCCAGCAGTTCCTCGAAGGCTTCCAGTGGCACGGCGTGAAGTGGGGAGAAGCCCACGACTTCTACGCCGATGACATCCGGGTCGAAGGTCCGCACCCGTTCATGTCGAGCGGCGGAAATAACGGCACGGGGCGCACGCGCGCGTGTCTGTTCTCGGACAGCCTTGAGCAACTGCGCGGGACCGCGGGTGCACGACAGGTGACGGTGCGCGCTGAAACGGCACTCGCCGGCTGCAATACGCCCGACAATTGCGGCTTCATGATGTTCAGCACGTCGCAGAATTAACGTTCGCTCGAGCGCGCCCGACCACGCGCGCTCCCGCGACGGAATCCGCGTGCCACCAGCAGATCAGATGTCGATCACGACGTCGCCCTGCGGCTGCGAGCAGCAGACCAGGATATTTCCCTGCGCCGGTGGATCGAGCGGATCGGGCTGGTAGGCGACGTTCCCCGAGATCAAACCGCTCTCGCAGTTGTGACAAACGCCGGTACGGCACGACCATCGAACCGGTACATCGCACGCTTCGGCCAGTTCGAGCAGGCTCTGGTCGTCCGCGCGCCAGCGCGTGGCGATGCCGCTGCGTGCGAAGGACACGAGGGGGCCCGTGCCGGGCGTACCGGCCGGTTGATGCGGTGCACGCGCAGTGGTCGCGACCACACCGGGCATCAGCGCGGGGCCGCCCGAGAAGATTTCGGAATGAATACGGGCCGATGGCACACCCCAGGCAGCCAGCGCCGTCCTCAGCTCGCCGAGGAAACCCGGCGGCCCGCATAAGTAGAAGTCACTGTCTTTCGAGACGCCAAGCTGCTCGAGCGCGGGGACGTTCAAACGACCGGTTCGATCGTATCCCTGTCCTTCCCGATCTTCGCTCGATGGGCGGCTGTACCAGATCTGACTTCGGCCGCGAGTAAGTACCCGGAGGAGACCTCGCGTTTCTGCGGCGAAGGAATCGGATCTGCCATCACGCGCACCGTGCAACCACCAGACCGCCCGCGGCGTCGCCGTCGCAGCCAAGGCATGCAGCATCGCGAGCACCGGTGTCGCACCGATCCCCGCGCTCATGAGCACCACGGGAGCGTCGCCCGACTGCAACGTGAAACTGCCTCTCGGTTCGCTCACCTCGAGGACGTCGCCCGTTCGAACGTTGTCGTTCAGATAGTTGCCCGCGATCCCGTTCGGCTCTACCTTGATGCTGATGCGGTACTGCTCGTCCGACAGCGGGCCCGACAGTGAATAGCTGCGAAAGAGCGGAGGACCCTCGGTCGTGGGATGCAAGCGGAGCACGACGAACTGGCCTGCGAGCGGCATCGTGAGCCGCGTGCCATCAGCTGCCTGCAGCGAGAACGAGAGGACGTCCGACGCTTCGCGATCGATGCGCGAGACTCGCAGCGGACGAAAGCCAGGCGCGGCTGTCTGCGCGGCGGCCGCCGGCATGAGACCCGCATTGCCGGTCGCACCGGGCTGAGCGTCCTGACTTCGCGTCAATGCCTCGAATGACCCGCGCCAGCCCGGAGAGAGCGCCGGGATTCGCAGCGCCCGTTCGAGCTGATCGCGCGGGTGATGGGAGGAATAGAGGAGCGCGTTCACCTCCGCAATAGTCATCTGCTCCGGTCCGCGGCTGATCAGCACGATCGGATCACCCGCCTGCACTTCGCCTTCCTCGATTACGCGGAAATAGAAGCCGGGCCGTCCGCTCGAGGTCAGGAACGCCGGCATCTGAGGCTCGTTCGTACGGATACCGACGCGGTAACAGGTCACTCTGGGCTGAGTGACTTCGAACGCAGCGGTGCCGATCCGGTAGCGATCACCGATGCAGACTTCATCGTCCGGCAGGTCCTCCACGGTGAAGTTCTCGCCGAACTGGCCGTGAGTGAAATCGCTCCGGCTCAGCCGCTGCTCCCAGTAGCGATACGATTCGATCTGATAGACGAATACCGCGCGCTGCTCTCCGCCGTGCCCGTTGAGATCGCCCTGCCCGTCACCTTCGAGATTGAGCCGCCTGACACGGCACGCGCCATGCACCGGCTCTTTCCAGATGCCGGTGTGAACGATCCTACCGCGCCATTCGATGTCGCGCGGCCGGCCGACGTTGACGGAGAGTAACTGGGCCATCGAGATGCCTCTCGTTCTGTTTCGAACCGAAAGGTTATATTGGCAGAACGGCTGTCCGTCGATCGGTAGCAGCGCTTTCTCGTCAATACCTGAGTCCCAGACCCACAGCTTCACCGCGAGCGTCACGACGGAGGTGTCGACCTGGGCCACGAGGACACCAAGCGACGAGGCGAGCAGCACGACCCTCGCGCGCGCCGGCCGCGGTATCGGCAACGTTTTTGCAAAAGCCATGACGCAATCCTGCATGAATGTGCGCGCACGATGTTTCGGTATGCGCCGAAACATCGGCCGGCCGCGAGTGCTAGCATGAACCCGCAATGGCAACCACAGACGCCCCCATAGAACCCCGCTTCGCCCGCGTCGCGGCGGCGATTGGCGACCCCACGCGCGCGCGAATGTTGAGCGTCCTTCTCGCGGGAAACAGTCTTCCTGCCGGCGAGATTGCCCGCGCGGCCGGGATCACGCCGTCGACCGCGAGCGAACACCTCCGGCTGCTCGTGGACGAGGGGCTCGTTGCTGCGCATTCACAAGGGCGACATCGCTATTTTCGCGTCAAGAACGCCGACGTCGCGCGCGCGCTCGAAACGCTGTCGGTGGTTGCCGCGGGCACAGACGTAGCGGAAAAATGGCTGCGCGAGCCGTATCGTCGTCTGAAGTATGCACGGAGCTGCTACCACCATCTCGCAGGAGAGCTCGGTGTGAGTCTGCTCGATGCGTTGATCTGGCGCCGCGCATTGACCGCGTGCGAGCAGGGCTATGCGCTCACGCCCACAGGCGAGGCATGGCTGCAGGACATCGGTATCTCGCCACCGCGTCGCTCCAGCGAGCGTTATGCCTACGCCTGTCTCGACTGGTCGGAGCGGCGCGACCATCTCGCGGGACGGCTTGCGACCGCGATGCTGGATCACTTTCTGGAAAGACGCTGGCTCGTACGCGGAAACCATCCGCGTTCGCTCGAGGTCACGCCCCAGGGCAAGCGCCTGCTCCTGGCCAGACTGCGATCGGATACGTGATCGCAGGCGCGCCGGCTGCCTTTATGCCGGACCGAGCCGATCCGGCGTTCAGGCCGCCGCACGCAGGAGATCGTGGAACAGATTCTGCGTCCCGGTCGTACCTGACTTGTTCAGCTCATAGAAGCGCACTGCGTCGGCAGCCTGGCCGAGCGCCGCGCGTACGAACGCGCGATCCGTCCCGTCGTCGACGACGAGCACGAGGCGTTGTGGTGGAAGACGCGCCGGCAACTCGCGCAATTCGAATTCGCAGCCGTGCTGCTGGCTCGTGACGCCGCGCAGGTCCATCAGCACGACATCGGCACGATCCATGAGCGCGGTCACAGTGGCGCGCCATGTCGTGTCGGCGCAGCAGAAATCGTTCACCCGGAAGCGGCCGTCAGGATCACGCCGGACATCCAGCGTTTCGAGCCTGCGCTGCAGGTCCGCCGCCGAGCGCACGAAGCTTTCGTCGATCGCGCCGAGCATGTAGTACAGGAAATCGGCTGGATCGATGCTGCGAGCGACGACATCCGGCGCGGCAATCATCGTGACCGGACCGACATATCTCCAGCGCGAGCCGATGCGATCGAAGAGCCTTTCTGTGCGTCGCGTATACCCGAAAACGCGCAACAGGAGCAGTGTACGAGCGGCCCGATTCTCGGCTGCAAGACCGACCCACCTCACGGCATAGCGGTTTACGACGACGAACACCGGATACGCGGCCGCGCACGCGATCACAGCCCACAGGGGCGACGCTTTTGTGTTCAGGATCTCCAGCGCAATGCTGGCAATGAACATGAGCCACCACGCGCGTGCAAGCAGCTGTGCGTCGGAAAAGTCCTTTGCTTCGTACTTCCGGGCGACTGTCTGCAGGCGCTTCCAGGCAATCCAGCCCGTAGGCAGCGCGAACACGATGAAGGCGGCGTGCAACCCGACCCTGCTGACCGTGCCGAGCAGCAACTCGGTGCCCGTGTGCGATTGGGCCAGCGCCTGCGTTGCGCGTGAGCCGAGAATCGGCGCGAGCCCGAACACCAGCAGGCCGGCGAAAGTAATCGGCACGACGCCGCGCAGCCTGCCGGAGCCGCTCGCGAGAAGCAGCAGCAGCGGAATGCTCGAGAATATCGCGGCAAGCTGGAAGAACGGGATGACGTTCAGAAGCTGATCGGGCGTGGGCGAAGCGCCGCGCGCCAGCGTGCGCAGCATCGAAACGATCACGGTCAGGACAGCGCCGCCAATCAGAAGCGCGAGCCAGAAAAGCACGCCACGCTTCCATGTCCACCCGAGTGAAACAGCAATCATCGGCACTGCGGCACCGAGAACGATCGCCGAAGTCATGACGATCGTCGTTACCGACATCGGCTCGCCAGACACATCAGCGACTGCGATCAGGGGCGCGGGGACGGCCACCGTCAGCAGCCATGCGCAAACGGCGCGGCGGTGCGTTCTGCGCTCCCATGCGAGTGTTGCAGCGTCGGTTGCGCCGGCCGGGCCCGGCGCGGCACGGGGCGCCCTGTGCGGAGTTATCGCGAGACTTTCACCCGACGCGAAGCGCATCCCCTGAAGCACGGCCACACGGTACCGCCACAGGACGAACATCGCCACCATGGCCGTGACGATCACCGTCAGGAGGAAGTGAAACATCAACTCGCCAGCGAGCATGGCACCGCCTCGAAGCGCGTGTCGCGCGCCGTGCGGCGTACTATACTCGCGCGAAAGCGGCGTAGACTTTCTGCAAGGTGAGCGCTATGGCTTCGACAACTGGTAAGACGCGACGCGGCAGCTTGTACCGGATGCTGGTTGCGACGGTCACGCTCACCGTGCTCTACATCGGCTTGCAGGAACTGCTGCTTGTCGGCGTCAATGTGCTTTACTCGCGCGGCTGGATGACGACGCTGTTCCAGCGCGATCTCGATCAGGAGGCGAGGCGCATTGCGGAAGCCTCGGCGACGCGGGAGGCACAACTTACGCCGGAGCACCAGTTGGCTGCGTGGTGGCTCGGCGTGCACCTGGGCTACCTGAGTCAGTACCTCGGCAGCTTCGGTTTGTCCGGCGCAGCTGTCAGGCAGCAGGCACGTGCAGCTGCAAGCGGGCGCATCACGGACGCACAGGAGCTCGCCAATTTCCTCGGTATCGGGCCGGTATATGCACTCGAGTCTTCCACGGCCGCACAGTTCTCCGGTCTCACCGCACGGATAGAAGGCGATGAAGGCGGCGTCGGTGCACGCATCGCGGCGCGTACGACGCCGCGCCATGAACAACTCTATCTCATGGGTATGCACGTCGGCGCGACGCTCGCATCGATACACGGCCAGGGCTGGCACGGTGGCATTGCACCGAGCGAGCAGATCGCGCGTCATGCGACTCTTGCCGGTGTCGCTCGTGCGCAATGGGAGCCGCTCACCCGGTTACCGAGTGGTGCGACGCAGGCGGAAGTCGTCAAGACTTACGAGGCGGAAACGCGCGCGGTGCACGAAGCGATCCTTCGTGCAAACGTCGCGGCGACAAAGTGACAGATCCGCATATGATGCCGGACGCGACATCCACTCCGGATATCGCTGCGGAAGCGCGACGCGCGGTGCGCGAAGCGGAACCATGGCTCATATGGTTCAGCCGCTTCGGCTATGCGGCTAAAGGCCTCGTCTATGTATTGATCGGTGTCCTCGCACTACAGACTGCGATTGGAGCAGGCGGGGACACGACGGATTCTCAAGGCGCGCTACGCCACATCGCGCAGGCGCCGTTCGGGGTAGCCCTCCTGATCGCGACCGGGGTCGGCCTCGTTGGATACGCGTTGTGGCGGTTCATTCAGGCGGTGATGGACACGGAAAGGAAAGGCACCACCTTGAAAGGCCTCGCGGTTCGCATCGGCTACTTCCTTGTCGCCGCAGGTCATGCAGGTCTCGCACTGTCGGCCTTTGCGTTCGTCTCAGGCGGTCACGCAGGCGAGGGCGAGACGCCCCAGGCCTGGACGGCGCGCTTGATGTCGCAGCCGTATGGGCGATGGCTGGTGGGCGTGGTCGGCGCCTTTGTGGTCGGCTACGGCGTGTCTCAGTTTTATGCGGTCGTGAGCCTGAAATTCCGTGAGAAGCTGAAGCTCCATGAAATGAGCGAGACTGAAATAAAGTGGACGATGCGTCTGGGCTGTCTGGGCTATTCGGCGCGTGGCATCGTGTTTGCGCTGCTCGGCGCATTCCTTCTGCTTGCGGCGATCGATGCCGATCCGAGAGAGGCCCGCGGGCTCGACGGTGCGCTGCAAACCCTTGCAGAGCAGCCGTGGGGCTGGATGGTGCTCGGAACCGTTGCGTTTGGTCTCACGGCATTTGGTGTTTTCATGTTCGTGGAGGCGCGGTATCGGCGCATGATGATCACCTGATACGTGGCGCAGGAGCGCGACGCCTGCGACATGCGCGCACTGTGTTACTGTCTCCGCGGCTGCCGACGGGCTGCCGACGTCAAGAATCAAAATCGCATCGACTGAAAAGAAAATTCAATGCACTGGCTCATCAAGTGCCGCTCGAAGCCGAACACCGACGCGCTGCGCGAAGCGACCCTCGGTGCACATCGAAACTTTCTGGATGGCTACCCCGAAGTCACCTGGTATTCCGGGCCCCTGTTCACCGACGACAACAGGAACGCCATCGGCAGCCTGCGCCTGATCGAGTTTGCGGACCGGCACGCCGCGTTAGCCTATATCCATGCCGACCCGTACACGAAGGCCGGCATCTTCGAAGCGATCACCGTCGAACGCTGGAAGCCTGAGCTCGATGTGCGGCAGCGCGACTATGTGCGCAGGGAAGGGACGATGCAGTTCGTCATCCACTGCCACGACAAGCCCGACGCCGCCGCACGGCGGGCATCGCTGCGCGATGCCCATCTGCAACATCTGGAGGATCAGAAGGATAGGATCGTCGCCCGCGGGCCGTTGCTCGACGATGACGGCGTGAAGACCATCGGCCGCGTGATGATCCTAGACGTTCGCGATAAGGCGGAGGCCGTCGCGTTCTGGGCGAACGAGCCGTTCAATCACGCGGGCGTGTACGATTGGACCATGGAGCGCTGGCGTTTCGGTCACGTGTGAGGGCGAAGGCGCGCAGGCTCGGGAGGCCGTCGTGCCTTCGTCCAGGCTGCAGAGTCACTTCACGATCCCGACCGCCTTCAGAAACTCGAGCTGTTCCGCGCGCTGCGCGACCAGTGACTTGGCGAAGTCAGCGCTGTCGAGATAGGCGTCCTCGAACATGTTGCGATCGGCGTACTCCTTGTAGGCCTGGCTCTCATAGACGCGCTTCAGCGCCCTTTCCATCGTCTCCACGGCCTCCTTCGGCACGCCAGGGGGCATTCCGAACCCACGTCCGGTGGCGACGACCGTCTTGTAGCCGAGTTCCTTCAGCGTCGGCACGTCGGGCGCCTGCTTGAAGCGTCGTTCCCCGGTAACTGCCAGGAGTCGCATTTTGCCGGTCTCGACCAGCGGCAGCATCTCGCTCATGTTCTCGGTCGTCACCTCGACGTGGCCACCGAGCGTCGCCAGCACGGCATCGCCGCCGCCCTTGAACGTTACGTACTTGAACTTGGCCCCCGTGTCGCGCTCGATGTAATAGAGCGCCATGCGTCCGCTGCCGGTGGGTCCGGTGATGCCTGCCACGACATTGCCGTCCATGGATGCATCGATAAGCTCCTTGTAGGTCCTGAACTTCGATTCGCTGCGCACCGCTACGACCTGCGGGTCCTGCGCGACACGAATGATCGGGGTGACCGAATCCAGCGCGATGCCGGTGTCGGGCAGGATCGACTGCGTCAGGATCACGGTCACCGCCATGGCGATGATGACGTGGGGGTCGCCTTTCTTGCCCTTCACGTACTGGTACGCGATCAACCCGTTGCCGCCGACGCGGTTCGAGTGGATGAAGGGCACGTTGAAGATCTTCTCCTTTTCGAGCATGCCGCTCATGTTGCGGTTGAAGAGATCGGTACCCGAACCGGCCGAGGTGTGCGAGATCCACTCGATGGTCTTCGAAGGATAGCGCTGTGCGTGCGCGTAGTGGGCGGCCAGCATGAAGGTGACCAGGAAGTACGGGGCCAGCGCGCGAACGCCACGGCGCATTGGTTTGCCGCTCATCGTCTTTTCCTCCTCTTTTTGTGTACAGACTTCGGGGCAACGTCAAGACTGCATTGGATCGCTAATTCAATACGCCTCCTGCTTCAGGCCGGTGAACTTCATGACACCGCTCCACTTCTCGATTTCCGAGCGGATGAAGGCCGCGAACGCCTGAGGCGTACTCGGCTCGGGAATAACGCCCAGCGTTGCGAACTGCTCGCGCAGCGTGGGGCTGTTGAGGATGCCCACGATCTCACGATTGAGCTGCTGCACCACCGCTTGCGGCGTGCCGCGCGGCGCGTTGACGCCATACCACGTGCCCGCTACGACGCCGGCCACCCCGCCTTCCGCGAGCGTCGGAATCTCCGGTGCGAGTGTCGTCCTCTCTTCAGTGGCCGTCCCGTACGCCCGCAGCTTGCCTGCGCGCACCTGCGGCAGTGCGCCGATCAGGTTCGGCATGCCGAACTGAATCTCGCCCGTGACGACGGCCAACACCGCAGGTCCCGTCCCTTTGTATCCAATGTGGCGCGCCTGAATCCCGGCCTGTTTGCAGAACAACTCCTGGGCGAGATGGCCGATACCGCCGGTGCCAGCGGAGCCGTGATTCAACTGCCCCGGTTTCTGTTTCGCGACGGCCACGAACTCCTTTAGCGTCGTTGCGGGGAACGAGGGATGCGTCACCAGCACGAACGGCACGGAGCCGACGCGGGCCACCGGTGCGATATCGCGGATCGGGTCGAAGGGCAGTTTCTCGTAATAGACCGCGACGACCGCGTGCGCCGCAGTCGAGAAGATGAGCGTGTAACCGTCAGGCGGCGCTTTGGTGAGAAGATCCGTGGCGAGAATGCTGGCAGCGCCGGGGCGGTTGTCGAGCACGAACGGCTGGCCGAATTTTTCGGCGAGCCGTTGCGCAAGAATGCGCCCGGGAATGTCGGACCCGCCGGGCGCATAGCCGATCAGCAGACGCACGGGGCGGGACGGATACGGCTGGGTGCTCGCCCCGATGCAGGCGACGCTGAAGAGCAGGGCGATCAATGCCCCCAACGCCATCCCTGTATATCTCGTCACGTACCCTCCCCGCACCGGCTACTGCCGCGGATCTATTTCGCTGACGCCGGGAACGCGGGCAACTTCGCGATGTCTCGCGCATCGTGTTGAATGATGAACGTGCCCTTCGTGTTCGTAAGCAGCTTCCTGATGCGATCCATCGAGGCGAGCGTCTGTGCGCGGTCGTAATTGAACCACGGCACGCCGCTGGTATCGAAATTCTCGTGGAAGTGCGCCGCATCGCCGGCCAGGATGAACGTGCCGCTCTGCGGTAGCTTCACCATCAGGCTGCGATGACCGGGCGTGTGTCCGGGCGTCGCGAGCACGATCACGGAGCCGTCGCCCCATACGTCCTTGTCATTGACCAGCGGCTCGACTTTGCTCTCGCCTTTCTTCCAGCTCTCGAACGGCGCGGCATTGACACCTGCGGCCGGCGTCGGCGCGCTGATCGCATCCCATTCGTTCTTGCCGATCAGCAGCAGTGCTTTCGGGAAGGACGCAACCTGGCCGGTATGGTCGGCATGATAATGACTGATGCCGACGTACTTGATCTGATCCGGCTTGACGTTGAGCTTCGCGAGCTGATCGACCACGCTCACCTTCGGCGCCACGTTGGGCGCGCTCATCGAGTGGCCGGTGTCCCACAGCAGGTATTCGTCGCCGTGTTTGACGAGATAGCAACTGAAGACGAACTGCAGCTTCAGGTCGCCGTACGCGAACGTGTCCGAGAAACGCTGGTTGACGGGGGTCGGCGCCTGCGGCGTCCCGCAATCGAGCCGCGTGAGCGACATGTCCTGCGCATATACGGACGGGCCGGCGAGGATGCAGCCGGTCGCAGCGAGCAACAACAGGGTCTTCTTCATCGGATAGCTCCTCCACAAGTGTGAGCGGTGAATAGTACGCGCAATCGTTCTAAGATTACCCGAGAAGCCTGCATTACAACCACGCATAGTCTGGAGAGGATACTCATGCCGGAACCCGTTCGCATCAAGGACATCCCCGAAAACGAGCTGACGCCCGAGCAGGCGAAAGTATTCAAAGACCTCGTCGCCGGGCGCGGCCGGCTGCTGACGCCCTATCGCATCTGGATCCACTCGCCCAAGTTGGCCGCCGCGCTCGAGACGATCGGCACCTTCCTCAACAAGAAGGGCTCGCTTTCCGAGCGAGAGGTCGAACTGGTGATCTGCATCGTCGCGAATCACTGGAAGGGAGAGTACGTCTGGACCGTGCACACCCGGAGTGCCGTCAAGCTCGGGATTGCGCAAAGTGTGTTCGACGCGATCAGTGCCGGTCAGGCGCCCGTGCTCGATACCGAGCGTGAGCGCGTCATTTACGACCTGGCGAAAAGCGCGATGGAGCCCGGTGCGGGACCGGACGAGGTATTTATCCGCGCCGAACGATTGCTCGGCCGTAACGGCATCGCCGAGGTGCTGGCGCTGCTGGGCTACTACAGCTCCGTCGCGATGGCCGTGAAGCTGCACCGCGTGCCGGTTCCAGCCTGAGTGCTTCGACGCGCTGAAGGGACACCAATCCCGACGTTCTAATCTGCTTTTGCGCTGCGATCACGTGCGGTAGACGTTTCACGAGTCCCTTATACTTGCCCGCGAGCAGCCACGAAAGGTCCGGATCGAATGAGTGTCGGCGGGAGGCGGTCGATAAGAGCGGTCACGCTGGACCTCGACGACACGCTCTGGCCCTGCGAACCGACGCTGGTGCGCGCCGAGCGCCTGGCGCTCGAATGGCTGACCGAGCGCGTACCTGAAGTGATCGCGCCGTGGTCCATCGATCGCATGCGGGAGCGGCGGATGGCGATCCACGCTGCCCGTCCCGAGCTGAAGCATGACTTCCGCACGCTGCGCCGCGTTGCCCTAGAGGAGGTGTTCCGGGAAGCGGGGGCGGATGACGTGCAGTCGGCGCCGATTATCGAAGGGTCGCTCGACATCTACATGACTGCGCGCAACCACGTGGAGCTCTATCCGGAAGTGCGGGCCTGTCTCGAGCGGCTATCGGCGCGCTACCGGATCGCGTCACTTTCCAACGGCAATGCATGTCTCGTGCAGATCGGGCTCGATCACCTGTTCCACACGATGATTGCGGCGCACACGCATGGCGCGAGCAAACCCGATCGTGCGTTCTTCCATCTGGCGTGCCGGGAGCTCGGTTGCGCGCCGGAAGAGGTCGTCCACCTCGGCGACGACGTCGAGCTCGACGTGCGAGGCGCGCGCGGGGCCGGCCTGCACGCGGTCTGGATCAACCGCGGGCGTCATGCGTGGCCGGGCGACGACGTCCCGGACACGGTCGCCGACCTCGAGGCGTTCGAGTGCTGGCTGGGTGATGCAAACGGATGAGCGACTTCTGACGGGAGTTTCGATGGCCATCAAGATCTATCAATACGCCGGCTGCAGCACCTGCAAGAAGGCGCTCAAGTATCTCGACGACAGGAAAAAGAAATACGAGAAGGTGCCGATCGTGGAGCAGCCGCCGACGGTGAGTGAGCTCAAGACGATGCTCGGCTATCTCAAGGCGGACGGAAAGACGTTCAAGAATCTATTCAACACATCGGGCGAGCAGTATCGCGCGCTCAAGATCGGCGACCGCATCAAGGCCGGCATGACCGAGCCGGAGGCGATCGCACTGCTGTCGAAGAACGGCAAGCTCATCAAGCGGCCTTTCTTGCTGACGGAGAAGGGCGGGGCGACGGGCTTTCAGACCGAGGCTTGGGAGAAACTCGTGTAGGGCGCGGCGTTCACCTCGGGCTCGGGCCCCGCCGCCTTCATTATTGCGCCTTGATGCCGGCGCTGCGTATCACCTTGGCCCACTTCGCGATCTCGTTGACGACGTGCGCCGTCGCCTGTTCAGGTGTGTTGCCCACGGGGTCCGCGCCCTGACTCACGAGCTTCTGCCTGAGATCGGGGGCATTCAGCGCCTTCACGATCTCGTCATGAAAATAGTCGACGATCGCTCGCGGCGCTTTGGCCGGTGCTGCAAAACCGTACCACGTCGTGACCTCGAAGCCCGGAATCCCGCTCTCGGCCACCGTCGGATACTCGGGTGCCGCGCTCGCGCGTTTCGAGCCGGTGACGGCGATGCCGCGCAGCTTGCCTGACCGCGCATGCTCGATGACGGTCGGCAGATTGCCGAAATACAGCACGAACGTTCCGGAGAAGAACTCGATCATCGCCGGTCCTGCGCCCTTGTACGGGATGTGCACCCACTTCACGCCCGTCATGTACTGAAACAGCTCGGCGGACAGATGCACGGTGGTGCCGATGCCGGATGAACCGTAGTTGATGTCACCGGGTCTTTTCTTCGAAAGCGCGATCAGCTCTTTCACGCTGCGCGGGGGAAACGAAGGATGCAGCACCAGCAGATTCTGCGAGTCGGCCGCGACGGTGATGAATTGGAAGTCCTTGATCGGGTCGAACTTGAGATCGAGCATCGCGGGGTTGGTCGCGTGACCCGGCGCCACCTGCATGATCGTATAGCCGTCAGGCGCGGAGCGGACGAACACGTCGGAGGCGATGGCGGTATTGGCGCCCGGTCGATTCTCGATCACGTAGGAGACGCCACTCTGCTCGGTGAGCTTCTGTGCGAGCAGCCGGGCGATGATGTCGTTCGTGCCGCCGGGCGGGAATCCGACCAGGAAACGTACGGGACGCGAAGGAAACCCCGGCGGCAACTGCGCCAGGGCCTGCCCGGCAGCACCCAGCAACAGCGCTGAAAAAGCGATCTGCTTCATTGTCTTCATGTGTGCTCCTCCCATGGAGATAATACACTTGGAGAAATTTGGTGGAGGTTCCATGCGCCAGCTCAACGAGGACACGCTGACGGCCGAGGTCGTCGACCGGCTGAAGAAAACGGACAATCCGCGTCTGCGCGAGATCATGTCGAGTGCGGTGAAGCACCTGCACGCCTTCGCGCGCGAGGTACATCTCACCGAGGAGGAATGGTTCGAGGGCGTCAAGTTCCTTACCGAAGCAGGGCAGAAGTGCGACGGCAAGCGCCAGGAGTTCATCCTGCTCTCCGACGTGCTCGGCCTCTCCATGATGGTGGTCGCGCTCAACCACAAGAGCGCACCCGGCGCGACCGAGGCGACCGTGCTCGGTCCGTTCTTCGCGCACGGCGCGAAGGAATACGGCTATGGCGCAGACCTGCGCGAGGGCACGACGATGAAAGGTGAGGACGTGTGGGTAACCGGCCGGGTGCTCTCGGTCGACGGCAAGCCCATCCCCGGCGCCGTGCTCGACATCTGGCAGGCGAAAGCCGACGGCATCTACGATCTGCAGACCGGAAATCAGTTCGAGCTGCGCGGACGGATCAAGGCGAATGACCAGGGTGAATACGCCTTCGCGAGCTACAAGCCGAAGTTCTACAGCATCCCCATGGACGGGCCGGTGGGCGAGCTCGTACGCGCGACGGGTAACCATCACATGCGGCCGGCACACATGCACGCCATCGTCTCCGCGCCCGGCTACCAGCAGGTCATCACGCACGTCTTCGTGGACGGCGACCCGTACCTCGATAACGACGCGGTATTCGCGGTCAAGAACTCGCTTGTCGGCAAGTACGTGAAGATCGACGACGGCGCGTCGGCGAAGAAACTCGGGCTCACGAATCCGTACGAGAAGCTGGAATTCGATTTCCGGCTCTCGCCTGACACGGGAAGCAAGGCGCGGAAGAAGATTGCGGCGAGCGATGTCGTCGCCTGATCCGCAACTGTCGTCGCGAGATCATCAACATGGGCCGTGGCGATGCCGGGGCGTCCGCTCGCATCTCGCAATCTCCGGCGCGAAGGAGGCCGTTCGTAACATCACACTCGCATGTAACCACCAAGGAGCCTGATATGTATCTCACCACGAGCGAAGCACAGAAGATGCTGCAAGCTGCGCAGGCCAAGGCGCAGCAGATGGGCGTGAAAGTGTCGATCTCCGTCGTCGACGGGCGGGGAGACCTGCTGACCATGGTGCGTCTCGAAGGCGCTTCCTGGCGGACCGCAGGCATCTCGAAAGGCAAGGCGTACGCGTCGGCCAATTTCGGCGTCCCGAGCGCTGAGCTCACCGCACGCGCAAGTTCGCCGGTCATGCAGTCGTTCATGGCGTCCGTACCCGGGCAGATGGTGCCTGCACAGGGTGCCGTGCCGGTGCTGCGCGATGGCAGTGTGCTGGGTGCGATCGGCGTGAGCGGCGCGAAGTCGGAGGAGGATGAAGAGATCGCGAAAGCGGGCGTCGCCGCGGTTCAGAAGTAGCGCGTGAGGTCGATTACGTAGGGCGTCGTTTCCGCCGCCGCTCGACATCTGACAGGCGAGGCCCGACGGCATCCGTTGGGCCGCCCGACGCCGCTCCGACGAAGTGAGCGGTCTCGAACGTACGAAACGCCGAGGAATAAGCGGATGTCCGTAGTGATGTCTCGACCCATCGAGACCACCGAGGTTCTGTTCGCCCGCTTCGGGCCGCGCTATCGCACGTACGTGACGGTAGTGGCGTTGTTGGGAACGATATCCGCCGTCGTAACCACCACCACGGTCAACGTCGCGCTGCCGGACATCATGGGATCCTTCGGCATCGGGCAGGATCGCGCGCAGTGGATAGCCACGGGAAACCTCGCGGGTCAGACCATTGGACAGTTGCTGAGCGCCTGGCTGATCGACAGCTTCGGGCAGCGCAAGACCTTCGTCGGTGGACTTTGCATCTTTGTCGTTTCGCTGCTGGTGGCCGCGCTGGCGCCAGACGAAGTGGTGCTCACTTTCGCACGCGTGGTGCAGGGCATGCTGGCTGGAACACTGCAATCGCTATCGATGTTCACCTTGTTCAGCGTATTTCCGCCCCACCAGCGCGGGATGGCGATGGGTTTCTTCAGCATCAACGCGATCCTAGGCCCCGCTATTGGGCCCACGATCGGCGGCATCCTGATCGAACACTTCAACTGGCGCGCCGTCTTTTATATGGGGCTCCCCTTCAGCGTTTTCGGGATCCTGTTCGGCAGCCTGCTCATGCCGCAGCGCGAGGAAACGGCCAGGCGTACGGACTTCGACTGGCTGGGCTTTGCGTTGCTGTGCACGACGATGTCGACACTGCTGACTGGGTTGTCCAACGGACAGCGCGAGGGCTGGAGCTCCGACTTCATTGTGCAAATGCTGGCAGTGGCCGCCGTCGCGGGAATCTCATTTCTTGTCTGGGAGCTGAACGTGCCGCACCCGCTGGTCAATCTCCGCGTGCTGGCGGTTGGCCCGTTTGCCGCGGCGGCGTGCGTGGCGGTCGTTTTCGGAATCGGGCAGTTCGGCACGACCTTTCTCATACCGTTGTTCGTGCAGACGATCCAGGGATTGACCCCGCTCGATTCCGGACTGCTGCTCATGCCGGGCGCTCTGCTCCTCGGTTTGTTCATGCCCCTTGGGGGATATTTGTGCGATCGGCTGCCGGCGCGAGCGCTGCTCATCACCGGCCTGTCGTCCTTTGCCGTGTCGACGTACTGGCTGCATAACGTCGACGTGAACACGGCATTCTGGTGGATACTTTTTAGCGTGGTGGTCAGTCGCCTCGGCCAGGCGCTGATCAACCCGACGCTGAATGCCACCGCGATGCGCTCGCTCGAGACGACGCAACTCAGGCAGGGCGCGGGCATGATCAATTTCTTTCGGCAGCTCGGCGGTGCATTCGGCGTCAACCTGCTGTCGGTCTCGCTCGATCGCGACACCTTCTTCTACAGCGACAGGCTGACCAGCATGCAAAGCGCGGGCAATAGCAGCACCACTGAACTGCTGAACGCGATGGGACGGCTGCTGGCCCAGGCCGGAGTGTCGCCTGATTTGCAATCCGCGGGCGCGCTGAATTTCCTCGGGCGCATGGTGTACGCGCAGGCCGCTACCCTGGCATTTCGCGACTGCTTCCTGATCGTGACGCTGGTGTTCCTGCTCTCATTGATCCCGGCGTGGATCATGGGGATCAGGAGAACACCACGAAGCAGCCCGCAATAGCATGGCGACTATCGACCTTCGTGTACTTGCCGATAAGCGAGTTCTCACCGCGAATACGGCGCGTCGCCATCGAGATGCGGGTCGCCGTCCACGAAGACGTGGGTGATGACCGGCTGGTCTGGCCGGAACACGCGTTTGCGCGAGGGGGCTCTGCCGCGTCCTGCGCCGCGCCACGGTAGAAACAAATGAATCAATTCCGCGCCTGCTCGTCGATCCATGCATACATCCGCGCACGCAGCATCTCCATCGGCATGTGACCTTCGGCGAGAACGGCGTCGTGAAACGCGCGGATGTCGAAGTGTGAGCCGAGGCGCTGCTCCGCTCTGGAGCGTATGTCCCGAATCGTGAGTTCTCCGATCTTGTAGCTCAGCGCCTGGCCGGGCCACACCATGTAGCGCAGGACTTCGACGGTGGCCCCACCGCGGCTCTGGCCGCACTCATCCACGAAATAGTCGATCGCCCGGGCGCGCGTCCAGCCCTTCCAATGCAGCCCGGTGTCGATGACCAGCCGGCACGCCCGAAAGAGCTCGTAGTGATAACGTCCCATGAGCTCGAGCGGGTCGTCATAGATTCCGAGGCGCTCGCCGAGCGACTCCGCGTAGAGCGCCCAGCCTTCCCCGAACGCATTCACCGACATCCGGCGCCGAAACTCGGGGACCTGATTCTCGAGACGAATGCCGCCGTCGAAGTGGTGGCCCGGCATGCCTTCGTGCGCGAGCAGCGCCGCGAGTCCGAACACCGACTGCTTGCGTGGATCGATGACTGGAATCTTGAATATCCCCGGGCGGGTGCCGTCATCCGACGGTGGGTTCCACTGCGCGGCGGCGGTCGGGGCCAGCTCAGGCTCCGTCAACTGGATTTCGAAGCGCGCCATCGGAAAGCGGAGAAAGAGCTGTGGGAGTTGCGGAACGATGCGCGCATGAATCGAGCGCAGGTACTCGAGGACCTGCTCGCCGGAAGTAAACGGGTAGTTACGTGGGTTTGACGCGATCCAGCTCTGGAGCGCGGCCAGCGGCCCGGTGAACCCCGCACGACGGCCGACATTCGCCAGCAGAGACTGCACGCGCGCCACCTCTTTCAATCCGAGCGCGTGAATCTCGTCCGGCGTCATGTCGGTGGTCGTTTCGTGGCGCACGGCGAGCCGATACATCGCGTCGCCGTGAGGAAGCGCCGAGAAGCCGTCGGTCGTTCGGGCGCGCGGCAGGTAATTGCTACGCACGTACGACGTGAGCCGTCGCAGCGCCGGCATGACGCTCTTCGAAAGCGTCTCGCGATATTCGGCTTCGATCGCCTGCCGCTGCGTTTCGGGAATGGACGCCGGAAAGGCCGTGATCGGCTTCCAGAGCGCGCTTTGCTCGATGTCGTCTGGCGCAAGCGCGTCGAGCTGTTTCAAAGCGTTCTCGACGATCACGCGCGGGGTCGTGATGCCTGCCGCCGCGCCTGCACGCAGCACGTCCGCCACGCCGTCGATGTAGCGCGCAAGGCGCGCCACACGTGTGAGCCAGGCGTGATAGTCCGATTCATCGCGCAAGGGCTGGCGCGCGACGAGCTTGATGAGCGTCGTCCCGAGGCCGCCATCCATCTGGATGAGGACGGAATGCTGATGAAACGGATGCGAAAGCCACTCCAGGCTCTCGCGCGAGCGGCGTTCCAGCAGGGCGCGGGTGAGCTTCTCCGAGGTATTGAGCTCGTTCGCGCCAATCGCCGCGAGCTCCTGAAGAATCCAGCGGTTGTGCACGCGCTGGCGCTCGCGATGCTCGTCGCTGAACGTGAGCTCGACCTTATCCTGACGCGGGCCCGCTCCTTTACCCATCGTTTCGCCGAACGGGTACAGATCGAAGGCGCGCTCCTGCGCCTCGGCCACAAGGCGTTCGAGGCGTTGCGAGGCGGTGTGCTCCGCGAGAGCGGGAACGCTGACAGACAGCAGCAGCAGGAAAATCAGCGGCCGCATTGTTCCTTCCAATGATCTGGCGGAAGCATATTACGCCCCCGCCCCCAGATAATAGTTCTTCACCAGCTCGTTCTGCTCGAGCGCGCTCACGTCGCCCTCGAACACGATCTCGCCGTGCACGATGATGTAGCCGCGGTCGGCGATGCGGATCGCCTGGTGGAAGTTCTGCTCGGCCATCAGCACCGTGAGGCCCGTGCGCTCCTTGAGCTCCTTGATCTTGGTGATGGTGTTCGACACGAGGATCGGCGCGAGGCCCACCGAGGGCTCGTCGATCAGCAGCAGCCTCGGCGCCGACATGAGCGCGCGGCCGATCGCGAGCATCTGCTGCTGGCCGCCGGACAGCGAGCCGGCGAGCTGCGCTGCGCCGCTCGTGCGAGCATCGGGAAGACCTCGTAGCACGAAGTCGAGGTTCCTCGCGTATGTCCTTGCGCGCGTGCGGGCGGAACGCGCCGAGCAGCAGGTTCTCCTCGACCGTGAGCTTCGGGAAACAGCCGCCGGCCTTCGGGAACCAGCGCGACGCCGAGGTTCACGATCTCCTCGGTGGAGAGCTTCGTCAGGTCGTGTTGCTGCCCGTCGAGCGACAGAGACAACCGAACCGCGCGTCGGCCGCACCATGCCCATGACGCACTTCATGAGCGTGCTCTTGCCGTTGCCGTTGGTGCCGAGCAGCGCGACGGTTTCGCCCGCCGAAACCGCGAGCGAGACGCCGTGCAGGGCGCGCACCGCGCCGTAGCCGGCGTCGACGCCGGAGATGGTGAGCTCAAGCGCCAAGGTAGGCCTTCTGCACGTCGGGGTTGTCGACGATCTGCGGCGGCGTGCCCTTCGCAGATGATCGCGCCCGGCGTCGAGGCACACGACGCGCTGCGAGAAGCGCATCACCGCCTGCATGATGTGCTCGATCATGATGACGGTGATGCCCTGCGGCGTTCAGGTCGAACAGGATCTTCAGCACCTCGTCGACTTCGCTGCCCGAGAGGCCCGCCATCGCCTCGTCGGAGATCAGCAGGCGCGGCCGCGCCGCCATGGCGCGCGCCAGCTCGAGCTTGCGCAGCTCGACCTGCGAGAGCTGGTTCGAGGGCGTTCGCGCCTTGTCGCGCGAGCCCGATGCGCCCGAGGATGTCCATCGCCTCGCTGCTCCTTCGCCGTGCAGGTGCACGACGTACTCCAGCGGCACCAGCAGATTCTCGAGCACCGACATGCTGGCGAACGGCCGCGGGATCTGGAAGCTGCGCGCGATGCCGAGGCGCGTGCGCCGGTACGCCGGCAGGCGCGAGATCTCCTCGCCGTCGAACACGATCGAGCCCGCCTCGTTGCGCAGCGAGCCCGAGATGCAGTTGATGAGCGTGGTCTTGCCCGAGCCGTTCGGGCCCGATCAGGCCGAAGCGCTCGCCCGCGCGCGATGTCGAGGCTCACCGCCGACAGCGCGGTGAAGCCGCCGAAGCGCTTCGAGACGTCCTGTTGACCTTGAGGAGCGAGTGCACTCACGCTGCCCATTCCCATGACCTGAGTCGTTTGCGCACTGAAAGTCCGAGGATGCCGTCCGGCGCGGCGACCACGAAGAGCACGAGCAGCACGCCGACCACCAGCACGTTGATCTCGTTCGAGATGGTCACGGTCACGATCTGCTGCAGCGAGCCGAGCAGCAGCGCGCCGATCACCGGCCCGATCCAGTGCGCGGTGCCGCCGATCATCGGCATGGCGAGCGCGCCGACGGCGTAGTTCAGGCTGAAGCTCGACGCCGGCTCGATGAACGAGAGGTACATCGGCATCGGCGCGCCGGCCGCGCCCATCAGCGCACCCGAGACGACGCAGGCGAAGAGCTTGAGCTTGAGCGTCGGCACGCCCGACGCACTCGGCGGCCTCCTCGCGTGTCGCGGATCGCGCGCAGGCCGCGCCCGAGCCAGGAGGTCTGGATGTAGCGCGCGACCGCGACCGCGCGCGATCGCCAGCAGCGCCATCACCACGAACAGCATGCGCGTGTAGCTGCCGAACGGCGCGCATCGTCTCGGGCCGCAGCAGCTGCAGCCCGGTGGCGCCGCCGACGTAGCGCCAGTTGATCATCAGCGTCTCCATGATGAACACGACGGCCACGGTCGCGATGGCGAAGAAGATGCCGCGCAGGCGCAGCGTCAGCATGCCGACGCCGAAGCCGAGCAGCCCGCCGACCGCGCGCCGCGCGATGCGATCTGCACCGCAAGCGGCGCGCCGAGCCGCCTTGAACAGCACCACCGCGGTGTAGGCACCGATGCCGAAGAACGCGGCGGTGCCGAAGTTCACGTAGCCGGCGTAGCCGCCGAGGATGTTCCAGGCCGTGGCGAGCACGACGAACTGCAGCACGATGAAGCCGGCGTAGAAGAAATACTCGTTGACGCCGGAGAGCGCCGCGGCGAACGCGATGCCGAGCAGCACGGCGGCGCTGATCCAGACATCTCATCTGCCGAACAGTCCTTGCGGCCGGATGCCCAGCACCACCAGCAGCAGGCCGAAGGCCACCGCCGGCGCCCACGAGGCGCCGAACATCATGAGCACGATCGACTCGGACGATGCCGAGGATCAGCCCGGCGGCGAGCGTGCCGGTCATGCTGCCCAGGCCGGCGAGCACCACGACGCAGAAGGTGCGGCCGATGTAGAGGCGGTCCATCGCCGGCTCGACCGGCCCGACGATGATCAGCATCGCGCCGGCGAGCGCGCGACACGCCGGTGGCGATGCCGAAGGCCCATTGCTTGATGCGCACCGGGTTGGCGCCCATCAGGCGCAGCGCCGGCTCGTCCTGCGCCACCGCCTTGATGGCGCGCCCGGTGAAGGTCTTGGACAGATAGAGCGTCAGCGCGACCGTCAGAACGAGAGCGACACCGAACGCGACCAGCATGCGGTACGGGAATGCGGTAGTCGCCGAGCGCGAGGCTCGAGCCGATGTAGGGCGCCTGCACCGTGCGCTGGTCGACGCCGAAGCCGAGGATCAGCCCGACCTCGATGATGAACGCGACGCCGAAGAAGAACGCGAGCCCGCGCACCCCCGCTTCGGTGCCGCGCTTCTCGAAGGACTCGTAGTAGAAGCGGTAGATCAGCGACGCCGAGCACGAAGAACGGCGGCATCAGCACGACGCCCGGCGACGATCGGGTCGAGCCCCCAGCCCGCCACGCACGTAGGTGCAGTACGAGCCGAGCACCATGATCGCCGGGTGCGCGACGTGCGGCACGTCGAGCAGGCCGAAGGACACCGACAGCCCCATGCTGACCGCGGCGTAGAAGCAGCCGAGCAGCACGCCGAAGAGCACCGCCTCGAACAGCAGGTCGAACGAGAACATCACGCGCCTGCTGCTCCGTTCGACGAGACGCGCTTATCTTCGGCGGAGCGCGCCTTTTCGAACGGCGTGATCACGTCGCCGGTCTTGTAGGCGTCCGGATAGATCACGACCTGCTTGCCGGGCTGGCGGAACTGCTCGATGTCCTTGTCGACCACGCCGCGGAACTGCGCCTGCACCACGCGCGGGTTGGCCCATTCGCCGTTCTTGTCGAAGCGGATCGGGCCGACGATGGTCTTCATCTCGTTCTTGCGCAGGTACGCGGCGAGCTGTCTTGTGGTCGAGGCTCTTGGTGCCGTTCGACCGCCTGCTCGAGCATCTGGCCGATGGCGTAGTTGAACGGCGGCAGGTAGAAGCCGAGCGGATCGACCTTGGCCTCGGCGGCGCGCTTCGGCGTAGCGCGCAAGGAAATCCTCGATGCCCGGATACTTCATTCCCGGCACGTAGGAGTTGTAGTTGACGCACGCCGTTCAGCAGGCTGCCGAGCGACGTCATGATCGGCGTGAACTGCAGGCCGACCATGCCGCCGCCGAAGATCTGCACCTGCGAGCCCACGCCGATCTCGTTCACCGCGCGGATGATCGCCACCGAGTCGTTCGGATAGGACATGACGAACACCATGTCCGGCTTCGCCGCGCGGATGCCGCGGATCAGCGACGAGAAGTCGGTGGTGGTCGGCGGATAGTTCTGGTCGTAGACCGACTTGAGGCCGGCCTTCTTCGCCAGCTCGCGCGCGCCGTTCGCCAGGTTCTGCGCGAACTCCTTGTCGGCGGCGAGGATCGCGATGGTCTTCGCGCCCGCGCCTCTGGCCGGCCTTGAAGAAGCCGTCGGACCAGCTCGAGGCGTCGTTCCACGGCGCGTTGTTGAACCACATGTCGTGCTGCACCTTCGCGTTCACCTGGAACGAGAAGTTGCCCATCAGCAAGCAGGCCGCGCTGCTTCACCAGCGGCATGATCGGCGCCGTCGGCACGGTGCCGTAGGGCGCGATCAGCAGGTCGACCTTGTCGACGTCGAGCAGCTTGGTGTAGATGCCCGGGACGTTGGCGGGGTTGGTCTGGTCGTCGTAGGCGATCAGCTCGACCTTGCGGTTGAGCAGGCCGCCGCGCTGGTTCACGTCGTCGACCCACATGCCGCAGCGCGAGCCAGCGCCGCCTGGCCGCCGGCGCCGAGCGAGCCGGTCTGCGGCATGCTCATGCCGATCTTCACCGGGCCGGATTGCGCGCCCGCGAACCTCGGCAGACTCGCGGCCGCGGCAAGCGCCGCGCCGGCTTTCAGTACCCTGCGGCGGGACTGCCCCATCATGTGCTCCTCCGTTCGAGCCATTCTAATCAATACGCGGCGTCAATCCGCTCTGGCACCGGTCTGCGCGATCACCTCGGTCCACCGCGCAAGCTCGGTCTTTATGTAGGCGCCGAATGCTTCGGGCGTGCCCGCAACGATTTCACCGGCGTCGGCGGTAAGGCGTTCGTTGACATCGGGCTGCGAAAGTATTCGCACGACGTCGGCGTGGACGCGCGCGATGATCTCCTTCGGCGTACCACCCGGCATCACCACGCCGTACCACACCGAGACGTCGTAACCCGGCACACCGTTCGACCCAGCGCACCGTTTTCGATGGATAGGTTTGCGCTTGTGCGGGCGCGACGACCAGCGCCGCGAGCGTCAGGGCTGCAAGCCGCATTGTCGTTTCTTCCTCCCTTGTGCCAGCGTGATTAGATCACGCCGTCTTTACCGGCGCGCGCGATTCATTTACGAATTGGTCTGCGAAGCGATGGATTCCGCGGCGGCCGTGCGATAACCTCCGGTTCGGCTTCCATCCTATCCTTCATTCGCCTTCACGACATGAGCGCGTACGAATACGACAGACCCAGGAGACGGCTCCCGATGGTCGGTTTCCTCCTGCTGATCGTTGTCATTGGACTTGTGGTCGGTGCGTACTACCTGGCGCCGCGCTTCGAACGGAGCTCTCCGCAGATCCGCCTGCCGGAGTCCGATGCGCTCGGCCTTGCTCCGATCGAAATCGTCGTCGGCGACGAAGGCGCTGGATTGAAATCGGTTACCGCAACGCTTTCCGCCGGCGGCTCCGACAATACGCTCGTCTCCGAGCAATACGCCGAACCGGTGAGTGAAAAGAAATTCACGATCGCTTTGTCCAAGGTCACCGGGCTCAAGGAAGGTCCGGCGATCTTGCGCGTCAGCGCGCGTGACGCGTCGCTGTGGAATTTTTTTCGTGGCAACGAGACCGTCGTCGAGAAAAACCTGACCATCGACATCACGCCGCCCTCCGTCGAGCTCATCGCCGATGACCGCTACGTGAATTTCGGCGGTGTCGGCGCGATCGTCTACAAGGCGTCGGCCGACGCGGCGACGAGCGGCGTCAGAATCGGCAATTACTTCTTTCCGGGTTTCAAAGGCCAGGTAAAGGACCAGCCGGATTACTATCTCGCGCTCTTCGCTCATCCCTACAACGTAGCAGCGGACGCAAGAGCGGTGCTCGTCGCAACCGACAAGGCCGGCAATTCGAAGCAGGTGGGGCTCGTCTACGAGCTCAGGAACGTGAGATACAAGAAGAGCACGATCGCTCTTTCAGACAGCTTTCTCCAGAACAAGGTCGCGCCGCTCCTGCAGGATGCGAGCGCGCGTCAGGGTGCGCCGAAAGACGTCTTCGTCGCCGTCAACAAGAAGTTGCGGCAGGAGAACGACAAGCAGATCGCGGAGATCACCGGGAAGGCGACGCCCTCGATACTCTGGAAAGGCGCGTTCAGCCAGCTCAGCAACTCCAAGGTGGAAGCGAACTTCGCCGACTACAGGACCTACACCTACAACAACGAAGCGGTCGACACTGCATATCACCTTGGATACGACCTCTCCGTCACGAAGAACTATCCGGTCGAAGCCGCGAACAGCGGCACCGTTGCCTTCACGGGCGATCTCGGCATCTACGGCAATGCGGTCATCCTCGATCACGGGCTCGGTCTGTTCACGCTCTACGGCCACCTGAGCTCGATCGACGTCAAGGTCGGCGATGCGGTGAAGGAGCGGCAGATTCTCGGCAAGACGGGGGAGACCGGCCTCGCCGCCGGCGATCATCTGCACTACGGCGTGTATCTGGACGGCGTCGCCATTCTCCCGGTCGAGTGGTGGGACCAGAAGTGGATCAACGACAACATCGCGCCCAAGCTCGCGGGCAAGAGCAGCGAGGCGGTCGTCGACGAGCAGCGTGCGGCACGGCCGCGCAAGGCCGCCGCGCGACGGCGTTGATCCGCGTGTGGCTTCACACGACAGACAGGCTCACGGCCTTCGCGCCGCATGGACATTCTTCTAACGTTCGACGCGTATGCCGAGCGCGTTGACGATCTTCGCTGTGGTCGCCATGTCCGATTTTACGAACGCCGCGACTTCCTCAGGCGAGCCGCCTACGATTTCCACGCCCTGGTTGTAGAAGCGCTCTTTTGCGTCGGGCCTTAGAAGCACGCGGCTGATTTCCTCGTTCAGGCGTTTGATGATCGCCTCCGACGTGCCCGCGGGCGCAAAAACCCCCGCGGTCGACGACGACTCGTATCCGGGTAGGTTTCCCGCCTCCGCAATGGTCGGCAGTCCCGGCGCCATGCGGCGACGGCTGCAGGGTGCTCACCGCGAGCGCTCTCAATCGGCCCGACTTGATGTGGGTGGTTACGGCAGCCGTGGTGCCGAACATCACCTGCAACTGGCCGCTCAGCAGAGGCATGACCGCCCCTCCGCTGCTCTTGTAAGGGACGTGCACGATCTTGACGCCGGCCATGAGGTTGAACAGCTCCGACGCGAGATGCGTCGACGCGCCGATCGCGCCCGCCCCGTAATTGAGCTCGCCCGGCCGGGCCTTGGCGAGCGCGATCAATTCCTTGACCGACTTCACCGGCAACGACAGGATGCACGACGAGGATGTTGACCGCCCGGCTCACCAGGGTGATCGGAGCGAAATCCCTGATCGGATCGAAAGGCATCTTCTGAAAGTACCCGCCGCGCCACAGGCCGTCCGTCGAGACGAGCAGGCTGTAACCGTCGGGCGGCGCTCTCGATGTGACTTCCGCTGAAACGATCGTGCTCCCGCGATTGTCCACGATGACGTTCCAGCCCGCATTCTCGATGAGTCCCAGCGCCACGGTGCGCGCCGCGAGATCGGTGCCGGCGCCTACGCCGGTCGTAAGAAAACGTATCGGCTTGACCGGATAGGCCTGCGCGCAGGCTGCGCCCGCACCCAGAACCGCGGCCAGGACCGGGAAGATCGACACGACGACATGCGGTCTCGCCATGAAATCTCCTTGCTGAGACCAGGACGCGGCTATTCGATTTTTATGTTCAGCCGCTTCACCTGTTCTTGGATCTCCAGGTACTCGCGCGCCAGCGCGGCTTTGAACTGCTCGGGCGTCATGCGCTCGGCAGGTTGACTGCCGTCGGCCTCGAGCCGCTGCACCATCTGCGGGGAATACATGCCGTCGGCCACCGCGCGATTGAGCGCATTGATGATCCTGCGCGGTGTTCCCGCCGGCGCTTGCAGTCCGTAACGATTGATGATCTTGAAATCGGGAAATCCCTGCTCGGCCACCGTCGGGATGTCCGGCATCGAAGGCACGCGGGTCAGGCTCAGCGCGGCCAATCCGCGCAGTTTGCCGGTCCTCATCGCGCCGGTTGCGGAAAGGGTGCTCGCGACGGCTATCTGGATCTCGCCGCCCATTGCGGCCACGATAGCCGGAGCGGTGCCTTTGTAGGGAACGAACTGCAACTTCGCGCCGGATAGCTGTGCCAGCCGCTCCATTCCGAGATGTACTGCCGCACCGACGCCGGTCGATCCGGAGTACGTCACGGGATGGGTCGCCGAGTACGCAACCATCTCCGTGAACGACTTCGAGGGCAGGCTGGGGTGCGCAAGCATGATGTAGGGTTGAACGGATGTGGGAGCGACGGGATCGAACGCCTTGAGCACGTCCAGAGAGACTCGCTTCGTCGCGCCCACGATGACGAGCGTATCCCCGAGACTGAGGAGCGTGTAGCCGTCGGGCGCCGCTCTCGCGACGAGTTCGATACCGATCGTGCCGCTCCCGCCGGGCCGGTTGTCGACGATGGTGTTCTGACCCCAGGCGTCCGTGAGCATCTGAGCGACGGCGCGTGCCATCATGTCGCCGCCGGCCCCGGCAGACGCCGCGACGATCAGCCGGATCGGTCGCGTCGGATAATCGGATGGCTTGCCCTGCGCCAGCGCCGGCCCGCAATATCCGAGCACGGCACTCAGCAGCCAGCATGCAACGATCCTGTTTACGCTCTTCATGAACGCCTTCCTCCAGAGGACTGCATGATGCGTAGGCGGGTGATGCAGGAACGGAATCAGTTTCCCATATCTGACAGGAGTGCGACGATGAGATTTCGAAGCGCAGGGCGGAAGGCATAGTCGTGGACCGGATCTTTTTCGGGCTGGGCGCCCTGTCCGCCTTCCTCGGTGTCGCAGCCGGCGCCTTCGGCGCGCATGGACTGAAATCACGACTGACGCCGGACATGCTCGCCGTCTTCGACGTCGGCGTCCGCTACCAGATGTATCACGCGTTCGCCTTATTGATCTGCGCCTGGGCCATAACGAAGTGGCCCGGAACGCTCGTCAATACGAGCGGCTGGCTGTTCGTAGCCGGCACGATCGTCTTCTCCGGCAGTTTGTATGCGCTCAGTCTGAGCGGCGTACGCTGGCTCGGCGCGATTACGCCGTTCGGCGGGCTCGCTTTTCTCGCTGGGTGGCTGTGCCTGGCGGCCGCGGCGTGGCGGGCGGGGTAGGTATTCGATCCGGCCAACCGTGCCAGGACATCGAGTTGTTTCGCTCCGAGCGTAACGGCTATCTCGGAATCAACCCGATCGTCTTCGCAACCATCGTGAAGACTTCGATCTGTCTGCGGACCTCGCGATCGTATTCTTCGGGCGTAGTGGGCGCCGGATCGAACGACATCGCGTACATGCGTTCCTTCACGTCAGGCATATCGAGCACGCGGGCGACGTCCTGAGCGATCTTCTGCACGATCCAGGTCGGCGTCTTCGCCGGTGCCATGAGCGCATGCGCCGCATCGCGCTCGAACGCGGGAACGATCTCGATGAGTGCCGGCACCTCCGGCAGATGCGGCGAGCGTTTCTGTGTATTCACCGCGAGCGGTATCAGGCGGCCGTCCTTGAGGAAGGGCATGGCGGGACCCAGGCTGGGAATACCGAAGTGCACACGCCCGGTGACGATCTCGACGATCATTTCCGGCTGACCCTTGAACGCCACGTGCGTCGGCCTGATGCCCGCGGCCAGGTTGAAGCGTTCCGTGCTCATGTGGATGCCGCTGCCGGCGCCGGTCGAGGCGTAGAGGATCTTGGTCGGCCGTTCCTTGACGAGCGCGATCAGATCTTTCGCCGACGTGACGCCGAGCGAAGGCGCGACCAGCAGCACGCCGGTGGGTGTGCCGAACATGGTGACTGCGCGAAAGTCCTTCAGCGCGTCGTAAGGCAGCTCCTTCCCCTGGAGCACCGCAGTGATGGAGAAAGCCGTGGATGTGACCGCCAGCGTGTGGCCGTCCGGCGTCGCGTGCGCAGCCACGGTCCAGGCGAGCGTGCCGCCGGCGCCCGAACGGTTCTCGATGACCACCGGTTGCCTCCACAATTCTTCGAGCTTTGGCGCGACCAGCCGTGCCGTAATGTCGGTGGCGCTACCGGGCGAGAAGCCGACGAGCAGTCGCACCGGCTTTGTCGGAAACTTCTCGGACGTTTGCGCCAGCGCGAACGCGGCGGCAAAGCACATGGCCGCGAGCACCGTCACGACCACCCATTTCACGGCACTTCGGGATTGCTTCATCACCGCGCTCCTCACGATGACGTTTACTTCGCAATGAGTCTGGCCGCCTCCCTGCCTGCGTGGAGACCTCGACCAGCCCCTGACACGAAGCTATCGTATTCTTCCGGCTACGTCTGCGAAAGCCGGCAGCGCGCGAGCGACCATCTCGTCCGAAGCGGTGAGACTGATCCGGAAGTAATCGTCAGCGTTCATGAGACTGCCCGGCATGACGAACACGTCGCGATCGGCCAGTGCATTCCATTGCGCTTCGGGGTCTCCCCTCGACCACTGCGCCCATAGATAGAACGTGCCTTCAGGCGGCAGGACGACGTGACCGGCTTTCGTCAGTGCGTCGCACAGGATGTCGCGGCGGCGTGCGAGGGCGCGAACATCGATCGACAGCCGGTCGAGATCGGGGAGGGCGTACTGCATCACTGCATTTGGAAAGCACCAGCCCAGAGACATCTGCACAGCGAAGATCGCATCGCGCAACGCCTGCCGATCGTCCGCCGGCATCAGCGGAGAGATGGCCAGATAGCCCAGTCTCTGGCCCGGCGCGAGCAGCACTTTGCCGTAGCTGTACGAAATGAGCGTCCACGGGTATACGGCCGCGGGACTGACGAAGCCGCGATCGTCGAAGCGCAGGCGACGATAGGGCTCGTCGGACAGCAGGAAGATGCGCCGTCCGATCCGCCTCGACGCGCGTTCGAGCAGGTCTGCAAGCGCTGCGAGCGCCTCTTCGGTGTAGATCCGGCCGGTCGGATTGTGCGGCGTGTTGACGATCACGAGTCGAGTGCGCGGCCCGATCGCGGCATCGATGGCGTCGAGGTCGAGATCGAACGATGGTTTGCGCAGCCGCACCGTGCGCGGCACCGCATCCGCGGCGATCAGCATCGGGCCGTAGCAGAACCAGGCGGGCTCGGAATAGATCGCCTCGTCGCCGGCATCGAGCACGAGACGCAGAGCGACCGAGATCGCGGCGAAGGCCCCCGCCGTCAACGCGAGGTCCGGGGGCTCGAACGGCAGGCCGAGTTCGTCGCGAAGCTGCTTCGCCAGAAAAGCCTGCGGCGCTTCCTCGCTCGCCTTGTAAGCGAACCAATCCTTGTTCTGCGGGACCGCGGCGGCGCGCATGGCCGCCACCATGCCCTCGAGCGGCATTTCGTGGGGATTGCCGAACGTGAAATCGGCGATGCGCGGGTCGCCACGCCGTTCGCCGTAGCGCGATGTGAAATAGAAGTGCTTTACGGTCTCGAAGGCGCTGTTCGCCGCGGCGGTTCGTTGCGACACGATCATTGCCGGATGGCGTCGCATGTCAGGTTTTCAGCTGACCGCCCGGCGTCGAGCGCGAGATCGCCAGTTCTTCTTCCGTCATGTCGGCGGGAACGTCTGCAAAGAGCGGCGTGCTGAGATAGCGCTCCGCCGTATCCGGCAACATGCAGAGCATCGTCGAGCCTTTGTCCACTTCCGCGGCCAGCTTGAGCGCGCCCGCCACGGTTGCGCCGGCCGTGATGCCGACGAAGATACCTTCCTTTCTTGCCAGTTCTTTGCTGCAGCGGATCGCTTCGGCGCCCGGGACCGTCACCAGGCGATCGACGACTTTCATCTCCACGGCGTCGCCTGTCAGCTTCGGGATGAAGTCCGGCGTCCAACCCTGCATCGGATGCGGCTTGAAACTCGGATGCGGTGCGGCAGGCGTGCCGTCGGCGTTGCGCTGCTGTTGGATTCCGCTGCCGAGGAGTGGCGCGTCTTCCGGTTCGCAGACGATGATCTTCGTGTCGGGCCGTTCTTTTCTCAGCACGCGCGCGACGCCCTTCAGCGTGCCGCCCGTGCCGTAGCCCGATACCCAATAGTCGAGGCGTTCGCCCGCGAAGCTGTCGATGATCTCACGCGCAGTGGTGCGGGAGTGATAGTCGGCATTCGCCTCGTTTTCGAACTGGCGCGTCATGAACCAGCCATGCTTGCTGGCAAGCTCCTCCATTTTCGTGACCATGCCAACGGCACGTTCGGCCGCGGGCGTGATCACCACCCTGGCTCCGAGGAAGCGCATGAGCTTGCGCCGCTCCACGCTGAACGGCTCCGCCATCACGAGTACAAGTGGATATCCCTTGGCCGCGCACACCATCGCGAGCCCGATCCCTGTGTTTCCGCTGGTTGCCTCGATGACGGTCTGGCCGGGTTTCAGCTCGCCGGATTTCTCTGCCGCTTCGATCACGCCAATCGCGAGGCGATCCTTCACCGAGCCGAGCGGATTGAACGCTTCGATCTTGACGAACACATTCACACCGGGCGGAGCAAGGCGATTGATGCGAACGATCGGCGTATTGCCGATCGTTTCGAGGATACTGCCGTAGGGTTTTGCCATGAGCATACCTCCCGGAGTGGACCGCTGATCGTTAATATGGAACTCTACCCAGCCCGGGTTTCAATGAAATACCGGCAATGAAACAGTTTGTTTCGATCAGGTAACGACTCCGGTGGTGTATGCGCTCGAATGGGTTCTCGATGGCGGGATTGCCGCGAGAACGCTGCCTGCGCGCATTCGATGGCGTCAGAGCTAGTCGGTTGTATCGGATAGCGAGCGCGCGGTAAATGCGAGAATGCAAACGCCGAACAGCATGAGGCTGCCCATTACGTAGAAGCTCGTTTCGATTCCGAAATGCTCCGCGATAACGCCCATCACGGCAGGTGTCACGATCGAAGAGGCGCGCGTGACCGCATTGCGCAAGCCCACTGTCGCGCCGTGAACGCTCGCCGGCACGGCCTTGCCGAGCAGCGAATAAATGAGCGGCTGGCTCATGCCCTGGGCGAGGCCGCGCACGCTGGATGCGGCAATGAGCAGAGGAAAGAGAAACGAGATCAGCGGCGTGATTGCGATCGCGGCCATCGATACGGCGATGCAAAGAATCACGAGCGTATGCGGTCGGATGCGTCGCTCGGCCGGCGCGGCCCCGAGCGAGCCGATGACCCCGGCGAACTCGCAGATGCCGACGAGCGCGCCGATCAGCGTTCCGGAGAGTCCGACGCCGCCGAGATAGACGACGTACATCGACGACTGAATCGCGCCGGGTGCATTGCGGAAGAAGCTCACGAAGAGAACGAACATCACCGACGGAATCGCCGAGAGCGCGAGCACCTGTCTGTGCGCTGTCCATCGCGGTATCAACACCGACAGGGTGCGCCGCCGCAGGACACTGTGGGCAAAAAGAGGCGGTGGGTGCGCAGAGGCGACGTGCGCCGTAGCGATGACGCCGCCGGCCCAGACGGAGACGCACACAAACGCAGCCCATGCACCGAATGCGTCCCAGATCGCGCCGACCATGACTGGCGCGAGGAATGTCCCCATGCGCGAAAACTGGCTGAACTGCGCCAGCACGGCCACGTCGTGGCTGGTCTGGAGGCTCCATGTCTGCGACGCCGACATACCGAGACCCGAGGCGAGTCCGAGCATCAGTTGAAGCACGAAGAGCAGCGGGAACCAGCCCGTCATTGGATACGCGAACGGGAGAACGAAGCAGACGATGGCGACGCCCAACAACACACGCGGCGTGCCCCAGTAGTCCATGACGATGCCGCCGTGAACGGAAAGCGCGGCCGGCAGCAATGATCTTGCCGCAACGATGAGACCGATATCGGCCGTCGAGAGATCGACTGCCGCGGCGTAGAGCGGTACCAGTACCGAGAGCATGTCCCATACGCCGTTGGTAAAAAAGCCTGACCAGAGCGTGGCGCGGATGGTGCGGCGTTGGGTGATGGACTCGCTGGGCAGCGGACTCTCGGACTCCATGGAGTCCCCAGCATAACCGCGTTGATCCCGACGAGTCGAGAACGAAGTCCTGTGCTCGTTGCGGCAGCGGTGATGTCGCCCTGTCTCGAAGCCTGCGTGGTGAGCAAGTCGCATGCGGCTCTCGGCCCAAAACGGTGGGACGAATCCGACTGGACCTCCGGATGCGCCTTTCACCGGTGTAGTAGTAAAGTCCGGACGCACAACCGACGATTCATGACGCAATCGATAGTCTTAGCCGTGAGGACCTCAATGAAAGCACACGCGAAGAACAAGCTGCCCGCCAAAAAGCGCAATGGCAAGCAAAGCTCGGAGAAACAGAAGTACTTTCAGGACGTGTTGAAAGCGCGCGGGTTCCGCTTCGGCCTTCATCAGATACACGCCGAGGCCGACTGGGAGTTCATCAAGAAGTTCGAGGAGTGGGTCCGGTATATCTATCTGACTGATCGGCATCTCGACCGGCGCGTGAAGGAGCTCGTGATCACCGGCGTCCTGTGCGCGCTCAGAAGTCCGCCGCCGCACATCAGGACGCACATAAACAAAGCTGTCGAAGGCGGGGCCACGCGCGACGAGGTCATCGAGGTGATCGAGCTTGCGGGCCATTGGGGAGGTACAGTCGCGCAGGCGAACGGGTTGGAAGCCTGGCGGCTCCAGTTTGCGCCGCAGTTGCCGGGGATCTTCGAGCCACTGGCGCAGGTTCCCCGCGCCGGATAACCTCGATCTTGCGTCGACTCGGGGGCCGGCGTTTGCGGGGCATCGCGATGCCGAAGGTGTGCCTGGTGATAGCGGCGTGGTCGGCTGCGAACATAATCCTCGGTCACGCGGTGGCCGTTGCGCAAAGCTTCCCGATCAAGCCGGTCAGGATCATCACGTATCCGGCAGGAGGCGGAACCGACTTTACTGCGCGATTGATCGCGCAGGAACTCACGACGGCATTCAGGCAGAGCGTTATCGTGGAGAATCGCCCGGGCGGTGTGTTGCAAGGCGAATTGCTCGCGAACGCTTCGCCGGACGGTTACACGGTTCTCCTCAACGGCAACGCCCTGTGGCTTGCCCCGCTCATGCAGAAGGCGCGCTACGACCCTCTCGAGTTTGCTCCGATCACGCTGGCGGCAACCTCACCGAACGTGCTCGTGGTGCATCCGTCCGTCGCCGCCGGCAGCGTTTCCGAATTGATCGCGCTCGCCAAAGCACGACCTGGCCAGCTCAACTATGCGTCGGGCCCTGCAGGTGTGCCCAACCATCTCGCGGGTGAGCTCTTCAAGGCGCTCGCCGGCGTGAACATCGTGCGAATCGGCTACAAGGGAGGCGGTCCAGCGCTCAATGATTTGCTGGCCGGACAAGTGCATGTGCTGTTCGCTTCTGCGGGCGGCATCATGCCGCACGCAAAAGCGGGCAGGCTGCGGGCGCTGGCCGTCACTTCGGCGAAGCGCTCGCCACTGTTTCCGGACCTGCCCACGATCGCAGAGTCCGGTTTACCCGATTACGAGATCGTCTCGAACGATGCGGTCTTCGCGCCTCCGAATACACCGCGTGCCGTGGTTCAGCGGTTGAGCAGCGAAATCAGCCACGTGCTGACCGCCCCCGACGTGAGGGAGAAGTTTTTCAGCGCCGGTGTCGAGGCGGTTGGCAGCTCGCCCGAGATGCTGCGGGAAACGGTCGGGCGAGACATGGCACGGTTTGGGAAAGTGATCAGAGACGCCGGCATTCGTACCGAATGAGCACGCGGGGAGAAGATGCCGTGTGGCGAGCCATCCTCCTAGCGATCAACGTCACCGTGTTCGTTGCGCTCGAACCCGCGTTTGCCGATGCCCAGAGCTACCCGGCAAAGCCGATTCGCATCATCGCGCCAGGCATCGGGGGAGCAGGGGACTTCGCTGCGCGGCTCATTGCGCAGGATCTGTCCGTGCAGTTCGCCCAGCAAGTCATCGTGGACAACCGCGGCGGTGTTACAGCGGCCGAGACGGCCGCCAAATCAGCTCCGGACGGCTATACGCTGCTCCTTCACGGCAGCACCGTCTGGCTTACACCGCTTCTACAGGACATCGCGCCGTACGACCCGCAGCGGGATCTCGCGCCGGTCAGCTGGACCAATCAGTCGCCCAATCTCCTGGTGGTGCACCCATCCTTGCCGATACATTCCGTGACAGAGCTGATCGCGCTTGCGAGAGCGCGACCTGGGGTTCTCAACTACTCATCGGGAGCGGTGGGCGGCTCGTCTTTCCTTGCTCCCGAGCTCTTCAAGTCATTGGCGCATGTGAACCTGGTGCGGATCGCATACAAGAGCGATCGTCAGGAGATCACTGATCTGCTCTCAGGGGAGGTCCATCTCACATTCGGTGCACTGGCAGCCTTGACGCCCTTCGTGAAGATGCGACGACTGAGAGCGCTCGCGGTGACAGGTGCGGAGCGCTCCCCATTGTTTCCGGAGCTCCCCACGATTGCTGCCGCAGGCGTGCCCGGCTATGAGGCGGTATCGATTCTCGGGGTTTGGGTGCCGACCGGCACACCCGCTGCGATCGTGCAGACGCTCCACGCCCAAATCCTGCGCGTGCTCAGTCAGCCGGACATCAAGCAGAAATTTCTGAGCACGGGCGTTGAAATCGTCGGCAGCTCGCCGGACGAGTTCGCCGAGAAAATCAGGAGCGAGACTGTTAAATGGGGCAAGATCTTCAGAGCCGCCGGCATCAAGGCGCAATGAGCTTGCCGGTGTGATCCAGAGGAGGGCGCGAATAAATGGCTGCGAGAAAGAAGCTGAAGTCAGACATCGTTCTTGTAGAGACCGATCGCATCACGATGCACGGACTCGATCTTTGCGAGGACATTCTCGGTAAAGTGAACCTCGGCGATATGGCTTTTTTGCAGATCACCGGGCGTATGCCGAGCCCGCAGGAATCGACCGTGTTCAACGCGATCGCCGTGACGCTCGTCGAGCACGGCATGACGCCGAGCGCGATTGCGGCACGCATGACGTACGCGGGTTCTCCCGAAGCGATGCAGGCCGCGATCGCTGCGGGGTTGCTCGGCATGGGGAGCGCCATGGTCGGCGCCATGGAAAACGCCGCGCGCATGCTGCAGCAGGCGTTGCCTGACCCGAAGGTCGTGCCGGATCTCGACCAACTTGCAATCCGGATTGTTGACGAATACGGCGCGGCGGGCGAGCCGATTCGCGGGATCGGGCATCATTTCCACAAGCCGATCGATCCACGGGCGCCGCGGCTTTTCGAGATCGCGCGTGCTAATGGGTTATACGGGCCTTACGTTAAGCTGATGCAGGCGATTTCGAAGCATGCGGGAGAACGTGCTCCCGAGCCTCAGCCCGTGAACGCGCCGGGCGCGATCGGCGCGATCGCGTCAGAGCTCGGGTTGCCGTGGCAGATCATACGGGGTATCGGGGTCATGGCGCGCGCCGTCGGGCTCATTGCGCATATCCGAGAAGAGATCGCGGATCCGATGACGCGCGAGATTCAGGCGCGCGTCGAAGAAGAAGCGACGGCGCATCTACGCCGTCCTCGATCGTGAGTGTCACACCCGTATCAGGTATGAGGAACAGGATGACAGCAGCCCGAGTGTTTGCCGCGTTCGCCTGCATGCTCTGCGCCGCAGGTGTGGTCTGGTCTCAAACTTTTCCGGCCAAGCCCGTGCGCGTGATCGTCCCCTTTCCTCCGGCAGGTGCGAACGACATCGTGGCACGCATCGTCTTTCCGAAGGTCTCGGAGCAGATGGGACAGCAGTTCATCATCGAAAATCGCGCGGGCGCGGGCGGCACGATCGGCTCGGCCGTCGTGGCGCAAAGCAAGCCCGACGGCTATACCCTGCTGATACAGACCGCCGCCTCCCACGTCTCCAACCCGCACCTCTACACGAAGCTGCCCTACGACGCGCTGCGCGACTTCGTCGGGATAGGTCCGCTCGCGAGAGTCGTGGCCGTGCTGAGCGTGCATCCCGCGCTGCCGGCACGGTCCGTGAAGGAGTTCATCGCGCTGGCCAGGAGCCATCCGAATGCGATCCTCCACGGGCACTCCGGCTACGGCAGCTTCACTCACTTCAATGGAGTGCTCTTCGAATCCAGAACGGGCATCCACATGACCCACGTGCCGTTCAAAGGCGGTGGACCTGCTGTCGTCGCCCTGGTATCGGGGGAGACGCAGGCCCAGGTGGCGGCGATCGGCGAATTGATCGCGCACATCAAGTCGAATCGCGTGCGTGCGCTGGGCGTGAGCTCGCTGGAGCGGGTTGCGCAGCTCCCGGATGTGCCGACGATCGCGGACACCATTCCGGGTTACGAATCCTGGACCTGGGTTTGCGCGCTTGCACCCGCGGGAACTCCCAGGGCAATCATCGATCGGCTCAACAACGAGATCGGTAAGGCGATGAACGACCCCGACGTCGCGGCCAGGCTGAGCGCTCAGACGCTCGAACCCGCGCACAGGCCGCCGGAAGAGCTCACCGAGCGCCTGAAGACCGATTACGAGATGATCGGCAAGCTGTTCCGCGAGTTCGATGTGAAGCTCGATTAGAGAGGGGGCGGCGCTTGCCTTCAGCTCGGGCCTCGCCGCCCTACGGAACAGAGGGCACCCGACCGCTCCGCTCCCATGGTTTCCCTCCGTGACCTCCCATCCTTTTGTCGCGTGTCGGATGGCAAGTCCGACACGCTGCTACAGACGGCCCACGGCGATTCGATAGACCCGAGCCGCCGTGTCGTGAAAGAGGGCGGCGCGCTCGCTGGTTGAATAGTCCTTCGACAGCCGCTTGAAGGCGTTGAACACGACGCTATAAGCGTACGACACCTTGTCCACCGGGAAGTTGCTCTCGAACATGCAGCGGTTCGGCCCGAACTTCTCGATGCAGTAGTGCATCAACGGCGCCAGCGTCTTCGCCAATTCCTCCGAACCGATGGGCTTCGCGCGCGTGAGCCAATCGAAGCCGAAACGTTTCTGCCCCACACCGCCGAGCTTGAGCACGACGTTGGGACAGGCCGCCACGGCCGCGATGCCGCGCCGCCAATCGGCCAGCACTTCGTTGTCACGGTTCGCGTAAGGTCCCACGCGCACCAGCCCGCCGATGTGGTTCACCACGATGGTCAGTTCGGGCACGGAGCGGGCCAGCGCGGCAAGCTCATCCAGTTGCGTGTGGTAGAGCGAGTTATCCAGCGTCAAACCCATCTTCGCCAGCACACGCGCACCGGCACGGTATTGCGACGTGGCCATTGCGCCCTGAATATCGCGCTGCGCAAGTTCAGGGCTTGCGTCCCAGCCGGTGGAGTGGCGTATGCCGCGAAAGCGCGGGCTCGCTGCCTGCATCGCCTCCAACACCGGCGCCACCTGATCGCCCAACTTCAGATCTGCATGCCCGACGATGGCGGCCGCAATTGCCGTGGGGCCGTGCTTGCCGCTGGCAGCCTCATCAGCCAGACCGTTGATGTGAGCGACCTCGCCCACCGGGCGCATCTCCTGCGGCCCGTCGGCGCGATAAAACGATTTGACCTCGATAAATACGGTCGAGCGAACGTTGTGACCGCTGTCGCGGATATCCGCGGCAAGGTCGGGCAACAGGTAACGCTGATAGGCCGCAGGTTCGTGCCGCTGCGCCCAGATGTGGTGATGTGGGTCGCAGATGGGGAGGGCTGGCTCGAGTGCGGTTTCAGGCGTGAGTCGCAGCCAGGCTGACCCGCCGATGGTCACGTTCGACATCATGGTTTCCGATGAATGTGTGCGCATGTATTCTGCGTCCGATCCAGCGTGCTCGTTTGCACGACTAAGCGCTGATCCCGGCCATCCGCTCGCTGGCGGCGCGAAGCGCGTCACGCGCGGCGGCATCGTACGCCTGGGGTTCGGCCTTCGCCTCGCGCAGGACATCGAAATAGCGACCGGTGACCGCATCGAGCGCCGGATCGGTCACCAGACGTGCCGTGGCTTCGACGCCTTGCTCGATCGTGCTCAGCGTGTACCCATACGCCTGCATCACCATCTTGGTCGGCATGAGCGAAGAAGGGTGCAGGCAGTTCACAGTGACGCCCCTTCCGCGCATCTCGGCGGCGAGATCGAAGGTGAAGAGAATCTGCGCGAGCTTGCTTTGGCAATAGGCGCGCCAGCCGCTGTAGCCGTGCTCGAGCATGAGATCGTCGAAGTCCAGCGCCTGCTGACCGGCGGACGCGACGTTGACGATACGTGCCGGCGCCGAACGCGCGAGAAGCGCGAGCAACGCGCGCGTGAGGACAAAGGGCGCGAGATAGTTGACCGCAAACCGGAGCTCGATTCCGTCGCGGCTCAGCTCGCGCGGGGCGACGCCGCGGCCACCCGATCCGATGCCGGCGTTGTTGACGAGCGTGTCGAGGCGCGGGAGCTCGGTTGCGAGTCTGGCCGCCATCGCATGCACTTCGGCGAGCGACGCAAAATCGGCCTGAACGAATTCGAGGCGCGCGTTCCCCGTCGCGGCGTGGATTGCGCGCACGGTGTCCGCCCCGCGTTTGGCATCGCGGCCGTGCAACAGCAGGCGCGCACCGCTGCGAGCGAGGTGCTCTGCGAGATGACGGCCGAGCCCGTCGGTCGCGCCGGTGATGAGGATCGTCTGCTGTGAGAGAGGCGTCACGGGAAGGGGGCGGCGCTCGCCTTCGACTCGGGCCTCGCCGCCCACGGAACAGAGGGACACCGATGGTTTCCCTCCGTAACCTCCTTTCCTTGAACGGCGCCGTACGAGTGTCTGGAAATGCCCTGATCGGGGTTCATCGGGCACCCGCATCCGGAACGAGCATTCGGATGGTGCCGTCCTGTCTCGACGTGATGAGCAGTTCGCCATCGCGCGTCTGGCTGATGAAGAGATCGGCACGGGCGATCTTCGAGCTCATTTTGCGATTGATGAGCTCCTGCAGCGATACGTTCACCCGGTTGCCGCCGGCGTCCCGCTCGAAGAGCTGCACTTCCTCGATAGGTGCCACGGTTTGAGGAATCCCATCGTCGGCCTTTTTCAGCGCGGCGAGGTCGGCCGCAAAGACGCGGCCATTGTTGATATCGCCGAAGACATACTTGCCGCGCAAGGCGTCGATCCGGCCGTGATACGCGAAGCCGCCGGTTATCGCTCGTCCTTCATCGTGATCGTAGATCGCGACCGGATACGTAAAGCCATCCTTCTGACGGCCGTCGAGGATTTCCGCCGGCAACGGAAACAGCTCGTTCAACTCGCCGCCACGCCAGCGGCCGGCCTCCCAGTAGCCTTCGCGTCGCATCCAGCCGTAGTTCTCGCCGTTGCGAACGATATTGATCTCTTCGATCTGGTGCATTCCGATGTCGTTGGCGAACATCGTCCCGTCGGTGTCCCATGACACGCGGTGGGCGTTGCGGAACCCATAGGCGTAGATCTCGCCCAACGTGTGCGGATCGCCGTCCGCGGCGAATTTGTTAGCCATCGGAATCGTGTAGTCACCGAGGCCCTTCACGCCGCCCGTGACCGACGGACTGCGCGGATCGATGCGCAGGATGGCGGTCATGATCGAGTTGAGACGCTGTGTCTGCGCCGGATTGCTCTGGTTCGGTCCGCCGCCATTGCTGAAGCCGTGGTCGCTGCCGCTGATATACAGCAGGCCGTAGTCTTCGTCCCCGGGCTTGGCCGTGGGGTTGAACTCGACCGCGCTCAGGGGATGCGTCAGATTGGCGACCACGTGAGCCTCACGCAGAAGCTCACGTCGGGTGCCCACAAACACGTCGGCGGCGGGATTCGTCGCGTGCCACTCCGTGATGATGTTGTGGTAGGTCACATCCTTCAATCCGTACCCGGGCGGAATGAAGTTGAGCGTGGCCGGATTGCCCGGCCCATGCTCCGCATGCACGGTGTAGAACAGGCCGTTTCGCGCGAACTCGGGGTGAAAGACAAACCCGATGAACCCGCTCGAGAGCCGGTTGTAGACCGCAAGCGGAAACGTCTCCGCCAGATTGGCGTACACGTGTGGCTGATTGTTCGAATCGATCCGATACAGGAAACCGCGCGAGTCGTTGGCAAAACGACGGCCGTCGGGAAGGTCCCGCACGTAGTTCACCCGCGCCCATCCGGCCGGCTTCACGTCCTGGTCGGCGGGGCGAATCCCGCGGGTGTCTGGCAGGCGCGCCACCTCCACGATTTCGACCACGAGGCCGCGTTTCTCGATGGGCGCCGGAATCGGGTTGCTGGTGATCTGGGCCGATACCGAACCTGCGGCCACGATTGCGAGCAGCGGCACGATGATTTGCAGCTTTCGTTTGCGCACGGAACCCCCTGGTCCTCGACGGTAACGGCGTCCCGGACAATCCACGGACATCCGCAATCGGCGTCATCCTACGCCGGTTACTGCAGAATGCAGAACGCACGACAGCCCCAAGGCGTGGGTCGATCCGCGTTGATGGATGACGACCAGCCTTGTTCGCGTCGGTGTGAAGCGAGGGGGAAGAAGGATATGAAGGGCAACCAGTCTATCGCCAAGCTGGGAGTAGGCGCTCGGACTGGAGCCGAGCGGCGAACCCTCTTCTTCTTCACACTATCAGCACTGGCCTGTAGCGGCGCGAGGCGTAGACTGGCTGCACCAATAAGCTGCGCACGAGTTCGGTTTCCGGGCGGTCCGCTGCATCTCGAGAAGCTCGGATGCCGGGCTCGATTGCATCGGAGGGCTCCTGTGGCGTGGACGCGAGCTTGTGAAAGCTCACGCGCCCGGACTGTTAGTCGAGCAAGGTGAAATCGGTGAACGTACCGCCTGCGTCGATTCCAATACGGTACATAGGTTATAAACCTATCCGTCTCTGCAAGCCTCGCACGCTCGGACGGGAGTGCTAACGGCGCCTGAGTGCTACGTGAGCGGGGACCCCCGCGTCTCCGACGCCCCCGCTCACCAATACGGGTTGGTTCTATTCGATGGTGATACCCGCCTCGCGGATCACTTTCCGCCACTTCGCGACTTCGCTTCCGATCCGCGCCGCGAAGTCGGACGGAGAGCTCGCCACCGTGACGAGGCCCTGGCTCGCGAGAAGCTCGTGCATCTTCGCCGTCGCGAGTGCGCGCGCGATCTCCTCCTGGATCATGCGGACGACATCGGGCGGCGTCCCATGCGGCGCGAAAAGTCCGAACCAGACCAACGCTTCGTAGCCCGGGTAACCGGATTCGGCGATCGTCGGCACGTCAGGCGTCAGCGGATCTCGCTTTAAACTGCTGACACCAAGCGTGCGGAGCTTCCCCGATTGCATGTGCGGGAGCGAAGTCATGATCACGTCGAACATGAGCGCGATGTGCCCGCCGAGGAGGTCCGTCATCGCAGGGCCGGTCCCTTTATACGGCACGTGGACGACGTTCACTGTGGCCATCGACTTGAAAAGCTCCATCGCCATATGCGACGTGGTGCCATTCCCGGCGCTGCCGTAGTTCAGGGCATCCGGGCGTGCTCTGGCGAGTGCCACCAACTCCTTCACCGACTTCGCCGGTATCGACGGATGTACCGAAAGGAGCTGCGCGGTGTATGCGAACTCGGTAATCGGCGCGAAGCTCTTCTGCACGTCGTACGGCAGCTTCTGGTAGAGCGTCGCAGCAACCGCGTGGGTAGTAACGGTGCCGATGAGCAGCGTGTAGCCGTCGGGAGGCGACTTCGCAACCAGCTCGGAGCCGACAATGCCGGCGCCACCGACGCGGTTTTCAACGATCACGGGTTGCTTCCATGCGTCGTTCAGCCGCTGCGCGATGTTGCGCGCGAGCAGATCCGTCGAGCCGCCTGCGGCAAAAGGCACGACCACACGCACCAGCTTCGACGGATACTGCGCCTCGCCGGCCGATACGGAGTCGGCGGGCAACGCGCACGAGAGCGCAACGGCGACCGATATGACAAGGCCGCTCGAAGCTGGCAGTCGGAAGCTCATACGTGACGCCACTTTAGCCCAGGGCGCGCGGTCGCGCACCACGCGTATAACACGGTGTCCGATGCGAAAGCGTTGGCTCGCTACATTGACTTCTACGAGCAACGCCGGCCACATCTTGCGCCTGACGGCATGACGCCCAATGCTGTGTTACTTCGACTCGCTACCGGTATCGCTGGCGCTTAACCGCAGGGGTGCACCAGCTTCCGCAGAATTCTGTCTAAACAAGCGGAACCACCTCGCTGAGTGCAAGATCTAGCGCAGGCCTCAGTCTTGCCCTCTCAAACCTGAATCCCTCCCTCGGTCTGCAATCAGGCCGGTCCGCTTCAACGCTCTACCCATGCCCATGCCCATGCCGATGCCAGCCGTTAGCCACTCGCGTCTGCACGCCACATAGGTCGAGGAGTTTTAGTGTCCCAAGCCAAGAGGGCAGCAAAAAGCAAGACCGAAGTCGACGCAATCACTCTACTCACAGACGATCACAAGAAGGTGAAGAAGCTGTTCAAGGACTTTGAGAAACTCAAGGAAGAAGACGGTCGCGCCAAAGACAAAGCCGCTCTCGTCAAAGAGATCTGCACTGAGCTGTCCGTGCATGCCAAGGTCGAAGAAGAGATCTTCTATCCCGCGGTGCGCGAAGCTATCGACGATGAAGACCTGATGGACGAAGCCGATGTCGAACACGCTGGGGCGAAGGACTTGATCGCGCAACTTCAGTCCATGAGCCCTGGCGACGACCACTTTGACGCGAAGGTGACCGTGTTGGGCGAGTATATCGATCACCACGTCAAGGAAGAGCAGGACGAGATGTTCGCCAAAGCCAAGAAGTCCAAGGTGGATACGCTCGGACTGGGTGAGGAGATCTCTAAGCGCAAGGAAGAGCTTCTCGCCAACCCGGCATTGCTCGCTGAGGCAGCATGAGGGCCCTGTGCTGGCATGGGAGGGCCGACGTGCGGGTGGACACGGTGCCAGACCCGCGGATTCAAGACCCGCGAGATGCGATCATCAAGATCACCTCGACTGCGATTTGCGGCTCCGATATCCATCTCTACGATGGATACCAGCCGACCATGGAGAGTGGCGATATCCTCGGCCATGAAAACATGGGAGAGGTGGTCGGGGTCGGCAGCAGCCTATCGAACCTCAAGAAAGGCGACCGTGTAGTCGTACCTTTTACGATTTCGTGCGGCACATGCTGGTTTGCTGGACAAGTTTCCGTTCGGCGCGGCGATGAACAAAGTGCTCACGATCAGGACCGGTCAAACGCACGTCCAGCGCTACCTCTCTCCGTTGCTTGCGAAGATTGAATCTGGAGAAATTGATCCGTCGTCTATAGTCACCCACAGGCTGAGCCTGGATGAAGCGCCTGCGGCTTACAAGACGTTCCGGGACAAGCAAGACGGCTGCATCAAGGTCGTGTTGAAGCCATAAACGAGGAAACTTAAGTCGGATTGCATTGATTGGCGCTTCTTCTGAAAATAGCGGTCCGGGCTTCTCTGCCCGGAGTCTCCGGTCTCTGAGCGAAGACATGAAAAGGATGCACAAGAGAACCGCTGAAGAATTGGAAAGACTCCAGACGCGTGTCGACATCATCAACAAGATGGTCCAAATCGTCGCGCTGGTTCTGGCGGGAGTGTGGGCGATTCATACGTGGTATGAGAAAGACTTTGCCGCGAGATATACCGGCTTGCAGCCGTCGATCGAGTCGTATGCGCGATGGAGTCCCGCATTCAATGGTTGCTTCGGTGCTTTTCGAGTAACGCTTGAGAATATCGGGGTCAAGAACAAGGACGCCCTGAGCGTGTCCTACACTGTCACTCCGGTAAAAGTCTCTGCATTGAGCGGTGGTCAGGTATCTAAGGTCGATCCACCTACGGAGCCCGTTGGAGATCCGGCGACTGGTGATATCAAGACGCTCGTCGGGACCTATGCGCCAAAAGAAAAGAGGTTTCAGGACATACCGGTAGTTTTCGCCCCCAAGAGCAGTCAGCTACAGGTGCTCAGCGTGTCCGTTCAAGACGAACGAACTGAACTCATGACAACAAATGCCCTGATGCTCGAAGACTGTAAGAAAGAATAGTACGAGCTAGCGCCAGCGGTGCGCAAAGTAGCGTCCAGGTTTTCCGCAGCGAAACCCCGGATCGAATGGTTCGTTTACTATCTCCTCGGCGGCCCGATCGAGTCTAGCATTCGAAAGAGGAGAGTCCTCGCATGCTCGCAGCAACTCGAACCCCCGAGCTGAACCACCCTGTACATCCTCCGGGTCGTTGCGCATCGATGAATCGAAGAGGCGGGTTACTGCTCCTTGCTTTCGTCGCAATCCTGCCGGCAGTACAGGCCCAGAGCGGAAAATGGCCCGAGAGGCCGGTGCGCATGATCGTGCCCTTCCCACCGGGCGGCAGTCCCGACGTGGTCGCGCGGCTGCTGGCGCCGAAGCTGTCCGAGGAATTCGGCCAACAGTTCGTCGTCGACAACCGCGCGGGCGCCGGCGGTACGATCGGCGCTGAGATCGCGGTGCGCGCCAACCCGGACGGCTACACGGTCGCTGTCGTCCCGTCGAGCTATGCCACCAGCGCGGCGCTCTACAAGCTGCCGTACGACCCCGTTAAAGCCATCGCGCCGATCGCGATGATTGCCGTCGGACCGAGCGTGCTCGTCGCGCACCCCTCGGTGAAAGCGGCGAATCTGAAGGAGTTCATCGACCTGGCGCGGGCCAAACCGGGACTCCTCAATTTCGGCTCGTCCGGCGTTGGCAGCACGCCGCACCTCGCCGTCGAGCTTTTGCGGCAGATGACCAGGACCGAGATGGTCCACGTTCCATACAAGGGCGCCGGCCCCGCGGTAGCCGACGTCATCGGCGGGCAGATCCAGTTCATGATCGCCTCGGGGCCTGCGTTGATTCCACATGTGAAAGCGGGCCGGTTACGCGCCTTCGCCGTCACCACCGAGCAGCGCTCGCCGGTGATGCCCGATGTCCCCGCGATCGCCGAACAGGTTCCCGGCTACTCGGTGTCCGGCTGGAACGCCATGTGGGCGCCCGCGGGCGCACCCCAAGGAATTGTCTCGCGCCTCAATCGGGCACTCGCGCGCATTCTCGAGCAGCCCGAGGTTCAGGAACGGCTGCGCGCCGACGGCCGGGAACCCACGCACTCGAGCCCCGAGGAACTCACACGCGTGATCGCCCGGGACATCGCCACGTGGTCGAAGGTCGTCAAGAATGGCAACATCAAGCTCGACTGATGCACCCGATGAGCAAAGAACCGGGCGGGAGCGATTTACAAAATCAAATCACTGTCAGGGAACGGGCGAATGAAAAAGCTACTCACGCGGTGCCTCGCTGTTGCAGCGGTGTTCGCGACCGCCACCGGCTGGGCGCAGAGCTACCCGAGTCGCCCGATCCGCATCATCGTTCCCACCGCCGCGGGCGGTCCAACGGATTTCACTGCCCGCGCCATAGGGCAGCGCATGGCCGAGGCCTGGGGCCAACAGGTCATCATCGACAATCGTGGCGGCGCCGGCGGCATCATTGCTCATGACCTTGCCTCCAAGGCGACGCCGGACGGTTACACGCTGATTTTCTCGACTGCAGCGGGGCTCATCATCAATCCGCTGCTCAACAAGCTGTCGTACGACCCGTTCCGGGACTTCGCACCCATATCGCTCGGATCAGTCAATCCGCAGATGCTCTTCACACATCCTTCCGTGCCCGCGACGAACGTAAAGGAGCTGATCGCTTTGGCCAAGGCCGCGCCGAAGCAGCTCAACTGCGCGTCCGCAGGCAACGGAACGCCGAATCACCTGGGCTGCGAGTTGCTGAAGTCGATGGCTGAAATCGATGTCGTGCACGTTCCGTACAAAGGCTCTCCACCCGCCGTGACCGATGTGGTCTCAGGCCGGATACAGTTCATGCTGAACAGCATCCCGACCGTGCTGCCGCTCGTTGCCGCCGGGAAGATCCGTGCGCTGGCCGTGTCCACGCCCAAGCGCACCCCGGTGCTGCCGGACCTTCCCGCGATCGCCGAAACCGTTCCGGGTTACGAATACGTGCAGTGGTTCGCCATGCTGGCCCCGGCACGCACGCCGCCGGTGATCGTGAATAAGATCAACGCGGAAATGGTGAGGATGATCGCGGACCCGGCGTTCGCACAACGCCTCGTGAAACTGGGTGCTGAGCCTCAGTCGAGTACACCGGCGGACCTGTCGGGCTACATGCGCAGGGATTCTGAGCGGTGGGGCCGCGTAATAAACGACGCTCAAGGCGGCCGGGACGCGATTCGAGTGAGCCTGCACGTCGCCAATCGATCGAGGAGAGTCCTCGCATGCCCCCAACAACGCTAAGGCTCACGCTGAATCACCATGCGCATCTTCCAGATCGTTGCGCATCGATGGTACGAAGAGGCGGGTTACTGCTGATGGCTTTCGCCGCAACCCTGGCGGCTGCGCATGCCCAGACCGGAAAATGGCCCGAGAGGCCGGTACGTATGATCGTGCCGTTCCCGCCCGGCGACAGCCCCGATGTCGTCGCGCGCCTGCTGGCGCCGAAGCTCACCGAGGAGTTCGGCCAGCAGTTCGTCGTCGACAACCGCACGGGTGCGAGCGGGACGATCGGCTCTGAGATCACGATTCGCGCTAATCCGGACGGCTACACGGTCGCTGTCGTCCCGTCGAGCTATGCCACCAGCGCGGCGCTCTACAAATTGCCGTACGACCCCGTCAGGGACATCGCCCCGATTGCGATGCTTGCCGCCGGACCGAGCCTCCTCGTTGCGCACCCTTCGGTGAACGCGACGAACCTGAAGGAGTTCATCGAGCTGCTGCATGCACAACCAAGGACACTCAACTTCGGTTCGTCCGGCAACGGCACGACCCCGCACCTCATGGTCGAGCTTTTCATGCAAATGACCAAAACTGAAATGGTCCATGTCCCCTACAAGGGTGCCGGCCCGTCGGTGGCCGGGGTCATCGGCAACCAGATCCAGGTCACCGTCGGTTCGGTGCCGGCGTTCATGCCGCATCTGAAGACTGGCCGGTTGCGCGCGCTCGCCGTCACCACCGAGCAGCGCTCGCCGGCGATACCGGACGTCCCCGCCATCGCGGAGTTCGTCCCCGGCTACTCGGTGTCTGGCTGGAACGGCATGTGGGCGCCCGCGGGCACGCCCAAAGAGATCGTCTCGCGGCTCAACCAGGCGCTTGCGCGCATGCTGGAGCAGCCGGACATTCGGGAGCGGCTGCGCGCTTCCGGCAGGGAGCCCGCGCACTCGACGCCCGAGGAGTTCGCGCGCGTCGTCGCCCGAGACATTGCCACGTGGTCGAGGGTGGTCAAGAACGGCAACATCAAGCTCGACTGACGCGACGCGAGAACTCATGTTGCTTCACAGGGTGGTCACGCCCATCGCTTTGAGGAGCTTGCCGTAGCGCACGACCTCCGACTTCACGTATTGCGTGACGTACTGCGGCGTGCTCGGCTCCGGATCGAATCCTTGCGGCGTCAGACGCGCGAGGACGTCAGGCGCGCGCAGCACAGCCGCGACCTCGCTGTTCAGCCGCGCGACGATCGCGGCCGGTGTTCCCTTCGGAACAAGCATCGTGCTCCAGGAATTCGTTTCGTAGCCGCTGATGCCGGATTCGGCGATGGTCGGCGTAGTCGGGCAGCGCCGGCGTGCGCTTCGCGGTCGTGACGGCGATCGCGCGCAGCTTCCCCTCCTTGATCCCGCCGTACACCGCGGGGATCGTCGTGAACATGAGCGCGATATGGCCGCCGAGAAGATCGGCTGCGGCGGGACCGGAGCCTTTGTACGTGATGTGCGTCATGTCCACGCCCGTCATCTGCTTGAACATCTCTCCGGCGATGTGTCCGCCCGCCGCCACGCCCGGTGAGCCGTAGTTCACCCGGCCGCTATTCGCATGCAGCCAGACGATGAGCTGTTTCACTGTCGTCGCGGGCACCGAAGGATGCGCGGCGAGCACGTACGGCTGCCTCGCGAGCGTCGAGACGGGAGAGAAGTCGCGCTCGAAATCGTAGGGGAGCCTGGCCCTCACGTTCGGCACGACCGCGAGCGTGGTTACCGTCGCGAGGAAGAGCGTATAGCCGTCGGCGGGCGACTTCGCCGCGAGATCGGCGCCGATCGTCGTGCTCGCGCCGCCGCGATTATCGACGACGACCTGCTGCGTCAGGCGCGCCGACAACGCTTCGGCGAGCACACGACCCATGACATCGGCGCCGCCGCCTGGCGGGTAAGGAACTATCAGCCGGATCGATTTCGTCGGGTAGGTTTGCTGCGCGAGCGCGCAGCCCGTGCAAAGCGACCACGTAACGAGGCACGCGATGTATGCCGTCTTGGGCGCTGCGATGTTCATTGAGTCGAGTGCCCGGCAGAAGTGGAAAGTGTCATGCTGATGGGATGGCTGAAAAATTCATGTTGGAATGAAATCTTAGGCGGACGGCTATCCACGTCTCGTGATCTCCAATATGCCAACTTTTAGCACGATCGTGCTAACATTTGGCCATGTCAATGGGCGACGCACTGTTTTCGGATGCCCAGTCGCGCGTCTTTCGCTGGCTGTTCGGATTTCCCGACCGGAGCTTCCACTTAAGCGAACTGCGCCGGCTGACCGGACTCGGCAGCGCGTCGCTGCAGCGCGAGCTCAGGCGACTGGCCGAAGCTGGGCTCGTGAGCTCGGAGCCCGTGGGAAATCAGCGACATTTCCGAGCGAACGCGAGTAGCCCTATTTACGACGAGCTGATCGCCCTCACGCGCAAAACCCTCGGCGTACAGCCGATGCTGCGCGAGGCGCTGCAAACGCTGGCTTCTGACATCAACGCGGCGTGGATCTACGGCTCGGTCGCGAAGCAGACCGAGACCGCTCGAAGTGACGTGGACGTGATGCTCGTCGGTGAGAACCTGACACTCAATCGCGTTCTGAAGGTGCTGGTCCCACTGGAAAAAGAGCTCGGCCGTAAGATCAATCCGACGTGCTTCACGCCGGCAGAATTCAAGCGAAGGCTCCGCGATCCCGATTCGTTCGTCAACCGCGTGCTTGCTCAGCCCATCCTCCCACTGATCGGAGCTCCCCCTGTCTCTGCCACCGCTCGATAACCTCGTGCGCATCGGTCAGCTCAAGGCCGAACCCCGCAACCAGCGAGAGGTGAGGCGGATGTTGGCGATGGCAAGCGTGCGCCTCGCCGACGCGCGGTTGACCGACCCCGTCTCGCGAAGGCCGTTTCACCAGCGCGTATAACGCTGCGCATTCAGCTGCCTTGGCGGCGCTGCGCTGGCACGGCTATCGAAGCGAAAACCGATACACCGTCTTCCAGTGCCTTGAATGATCAGCGACCCGATTCGAATTGGCAAACGTGCCTCAATCGCCGAGACAGTAGCACTCTCTACGCCACCGAGATCGCCTTGTCACGTTCGGACGCTCGAAACGGCTGCACCGCAGGGATGTGCGATGAACCATTACCCGCAGCGACACGCAGAAGACGAATCCCTTTAAGGATTACAAAGCCTCGGCCGCCGCCGTCATTCGCAGCATCTGGAAGCGGTCGCCCTTTTCCGGCGCTACTCCGCGACCGCCCTTTACATCAGGTCGCGGAACTGCTCCGGCGAGAGGCCGGCATCGCGAGCGATACCACCCATCGTGTAGGAATTTACCGGGTTATGCCGAGGAACGGTCACGATGCGCTGACCATTGCTCATTACTATGTGCTTTCCCTGCCGCACGATTCTGAAGCCCGCCTTTTGCAATGCACGTACAGCGTCGAGATGATTGACGCCAGGGATGCTGGGCAAGACTAGACGGTGACTTCGATTTCGCGGACGTCCTCACCGCGGAGTTGCTCATCGACAACGGATAAGTACTCGCGGATGGCATCGCGAATGTTTTCCACCGCTTCGTCCTCGGTAGCACCTTGTGACCAACAGCCGGGCATTCCCGGTACCGAGACACTGTAGCCTTCGTCTGACTTATGTAAAGCGATCCGATATCTCACTTGACCCCCAGGCGTGCGGTGCATAGAGGATTCTACATTCCGCTGCTGCCATGGGCCATGCGCAACGAATCCTGCCCCTTCGCCTAAGGCGTGTTTGCCCACGGCCCTACGACCCGCGATTGACCGCCTGCCACCCCAGGGATAGAGTCGAAAGCAAAGAAACCACAATTCCACAATCCAGAATTCCAATTTTCCATGATGCTGTCGCGCTGTCTGGCGACAGTCCGTCCCTGCCACAGCAGGAATAACATCGGCCAAATAACAGGCGGAGGACTCGATGACAAACCTGGATCGCTGCTTCAACATCTTCGATCTGCGCGAGGCCGCGCAGCGCCGCCTGCCCAAAGGGATCTTCGAGTACGTCGACAAGGGCACCGAGGATCAGCTTTCGCTGGCGGAGAACCGCGAGGCGTTTCAGCGCATCAAGCTGCGCACGCGCTTTCTCAACGATTGGTCGAAGCGCGATCTCGGGACCGAGATCTTCGGCAAGCGCATCAACCTGCCTTTCGGCATCGCGCCCACCGGCAGCGCCGGGCTGATGTGGTATAGAGGCGAGGTCGAACTGGCACGGGCCGCCGCCGCGGCGGGCATTCCTTTCACGCTTGCCACAGGCGCGTTGACCTCCATGGAAGAAGTCAACAGGGAAGTGCCGGATGCGCGCAAGTGGTTCCAGCTCTATCCATGGGCGGATGAGGAAGGGTCCTACGAGATGATCACGCGGGCGCGCGACCTGGGTTGGGAAGCGCTCGTCGTCACGATCGACGCCGCGCCGGGCCGCGGACGCGAGCACAACGAGCGCAACGGCTACTCGTTTCCGTTCCGGCCGAACGTGACGGCAGCGGTGGACATGGCGCTGCATCCCGGATGGGTGTGGCGCGTGATGCGCAAGTACCTCATGAACGAAGGCATGCCCACCAACGCGAATTTTCCCGACCGTTACCGCCACACCATTCTCGATGGCAAGACGCGCACGCGTCCGAAGCCGTTCCAGGCGATGACCTGGGACCACATTCGTAAATTCCGCGACTTCTGGCCGCGCAAGCTCATCGTCAAAAGCATTCTGAGTGGCGATCAGGCACGGGCGGCCGTCGATGCGGGCGCTGATGGTGTCGTCGTCTCGAATCATGGTGGACGCGCCTTCGACAGCGCCGTAGCGACCATAGACATGCTTCCGGAGGTTGTGCAGGCGGTCGGCGATCGCTGCACGGTCATACTCGACAGCGGTGTGCGTCGCGGCAGCGACATCGTCAAAGCGCTGGCCCTCGGTGCGAAGATGGTGCTGGTCGGCAGGGCAACGCTGTACGGGACAGCATGCGGTGGTCAGGCCGGCGCCGCGAGGGCGATCAAGATCCTCTCGGATGAAATGGAGCGCGCGTTCGGTTACGTGGGCGCGCGCAGCGTGGCCGAAATCGGTCCGCATATCTTCGCGCATCACGTTCCCGTGATGAATCAAGCGAGCGCCTCGGCGCGCACGATGGGAGCGCTCGAAGGCTCGGGCCTGCGCGTGACGAGTCTTTGACGTGACTTTCCGAGCAGTTCGTTGAGGGAGACGAGGAGACTAACAATGAACGACGCAGATCAGGCGGTGTTGCTCAAACCCTCGGTCCAAAACGACGAGGCCCTTGTCCGGCAATGGCTCGGATCTCTGGAGGCGGCTCTCCGCAATCGGAGCACGAGCGCAATCGCAGCGCTTTTTGCACCGGACAGCCATTGGCGTGATCTGCTGGCGTTCACCTGGTCTCTCACCCCCCATCGTGACGCCGATCAGATCGCGGCAGCGATGGCGAAGCTGCAAGGTGTTACGCAGGCGCACGGATTCGCGATCGCGAAAAACCGTACTGCGCCACGGCGTGTGCGCAGGCTCGGCATCGACGTGATCGAGGCGCTCTTCGATTTCGAGACGGCCATCGGCCGTGGCAGTGGCGTTCTGCGATTGCTGGCAGACAAGCCCTCGCAGGCCTGGGTCTTATCGACGTCACTCGAGGAATTGAAAGGCTTCGAGGAACGGACCGGCACGCGGCGACCGACGGGTACCGAGTATGCGCACAACTTCGGCGGCGACAACTGGCTGGACGAGCGCACGAAGCGCCAGGCGTACCGCGACCGCGAGCCGACGGTGCTCGTCGTCGGCGCCGGCCAGGCGGGTTTAGGCATTGCGGCGCGGCTCGGACAGTTGGGCGTCGATACGCTCCTGGTGGACAAGCACCAGCGCGTCGGTGACAACTGGCGCAAGCGCTACCACTCACTCGCGCTGCACAACCAGATCCAGGTGAACCACCTGCCCTACATGCCGTTTCCGCCGACCTGGCCGAAGTATGTACCGAAGGACATGCTCGCGAACTGGTTCGAGGCCTATGCGTGGGCGCTGCAACTCAACGTCTGGACCGGCACGGAGTTTACCGGCGCCACCTACGATGAAGCCGCGCAATGCTGGAAGGCGGTGGTGCGCAAGGCTGACGGTTCCGAGCGCACGCTCACACCCCGCCATCTCATCTTCGCCAACGGCGTGAGCGGCCTGCCGCGTATTCCGTCGCTGCCGGGACTGGACGCGTTCGCCGGAGAGGTTGTCCATTCGCACAGCTTCACGGAGGGCTCTCCCTGGCGCGGCAAGAACGTGTTGGTGCTCGGCACCGGCAACAGCGGTCACGACATCGCCCAGGAGCTGCACAGCCACGGCGCCGACACGACCCTCATCCAGCGCGGCTCGACCACGGTCGTGAGCGTCGATCCGAGCGCGAAGCTGAACTACGCGATCTACGACGAAGGGCCGCTGGAAGACTGCGATCTGCTTGCGAGCGCGAACACCTACCCGCTCGTCATACGCGGCTATCAGCTCGCGGTCGAACGGATGATGGAGTTCGACAAGGAGATGATCGCAGGACTCAAAGCGCGTGGTTTCAAGTACGACATCGGCGAGGACAAGACCGGCCATCAGATGAAGTATCGCCGGCGCGGCGGCGGCTACTACCTGGACGTCGGGTGCTCGGCATTGATCATCAGTGGAGCGATACGACTGCTCCAGTTCGATCAGATCGAGCGCTTCGTGGCCGAAGGTGCGCTGCTCAAGGACGGCTCGATCCGACCGGCGGATCTCCTCGTGCTCGCCACGGGCTATCAGTCGCAGCAGGACCTCGTGCGCCGTCTTCTCGGCGACGACGTTGCCGACCGTGTCGGACAGATCTGGGGCTTCGGACCCGGACGGCGAGATGGCGAACATGTGGAAGCGCACGCCGCAGGACGGACTGTGGTTCATCGCCGGCGGCCTCGGGCAATGCCGCATCTATTCGAAGTACCTCGCGCTGCAGATCAAGGCGATCGAAGAAGGCCTGCTACCGAGGCGATAGGCCCGCCATTGTGCTCGGCGCGCGGACCGGGCCGGGCCCGGTCGCGCATACGCCGTCGATCGCGCGTGGAGTTGCGGGCCTCGCGCTCGCCGTGCTCGGCTGGGGCGTCACCTGGCCGATCAACAAGGTGCTGCTCGCCAGCATGTCGCCGTTCTGGCTGTCGGCATTTCGCGCGGCCATCGCGTCGGTCGTACTGTTCGGCATAGCCGTTGCGAGCCGCCGGCTCATCCTGCCGGCACGGCACGACATGCCGATGGTCGTGAGCATCGCGCTGCTGCACATGACAGGATTTTCCGTGCTGGCCGCGATCGGACTCTCGCTCGTGCCGGTGGGCCGCTCGGTGGTACTCGCCTACACGACGCCACTGTGGGTGATGCCGGCTGCGGCGATCTTTCTCGGGGAGCGCTTCACGGGACGCCGGCTTGCGGGTGTCGCGCTCGGATTGCTGGGGCTCATGGTGCTCTTCAATCCGTTCGCGTTCGACTGGAGCGATCGAAACGCGATCGCCGGCCACGCGGTGCTCCTCGTCGCAGCGCTCCTGTGGGCATCGAACATGGTCCACGTTCGCGGTCATCGGTGGCGGGCGACACCGTTTCAGCTCGTGCCGTGGGAGATGCTGCTCGCGGCCGCAGTCCTGTTCGTAATCGCCGTCCTTTCCGGAGCGACGCTCGCGATCGAGTGGAACGGCACGATCGTGGTGCTGTTGCTGGCAAGCAGCATCGTCGGGCAGGCGCTGCCGCAGTGGGCGGTGGTTGTGGCGGGCAGGGGACTCTCGGCCGGGACGGTGTCGCTGGGCTTGCTCGCGTCGCCGATCATCGGCATCGTCGTCGCGGCCGCGGCGTTGGGCGAGCCACTGGATTTCTACGTGTGGCTCGCGGTATTTCTCGTCATCGGCGGGGTGGCGCTGGGGACGACCGCGTCTACGTTGCGACGCTAGCCCAAACCACATGAGCGCGAATGTCACCGGAGCCGTCACGCACCCAACCCTGCTTGCGTGCGAAGTCGATCATGGCAGTGACACCGTCTTGCCACGCTGGATCATCCGCACAGTCGGGAGCCTGCCTTAGCCAAGTCTCCGATACCCACATTGTGTCAGTGTCTACCAGTTCTCCCGCTACCTTGGCAGCCTTTTGAATACGAGTAAGGTCATCGGACAGTCCATCGATCTGCACGTTGAATCGCTTGAAGTCCTCAGGTGATTCAAGGCGAACCTCGAGTGAGCGATCGATACGGATGAGCATGATCCAGCGGCTCCTGGAACGCTACGGCGCCCGACGCTTGGTGCACATGTGGGGGGTGAATGGAAAAGACAGTCGGCGCCCGCGCTAGCCTAATCCGGCAGCGCGAACACCCAGATCGATCCACCGAGCGGCATGTTCGGCAGTGTCTGCCGCGCGGTGGTGCTGCCGTACAAGCCGCCCAGGCCCGAGAGCACCGCGACGTACTGCTTGCCGTTGCGCGTCCAGGTGACCGGCATCGCGTTCACGCCCGAGCTCGTCCTGAATTCCCACAGCGTCTCGCCGGTCTCGGCGTCCATCGCGAAGAACTCGCCGCTGTGCTTGCCGGTGAAAAGCAACCCACCGCCGGTCGCGAGCATGGCGGACCAGATCTGTACGTCCTTGAGCGGTACGCGCCATTTCGGCCTGGCGGTCATGGGATCGATCGCTTCGGTATGACCGACGACGCGCGCCGGGCTCGAGCGTCGGGAAGCGGTTCTGCATGCCCTGATAGCGCACGCCCGGTTTGTAGGGCGCGAGCTCGGTGAACTTGTAGAACGACCCCAGATCGTTGGTGTTGGCGTAGAGCAATCCGGTATTCGGGTTGAAGGCCGCATGCGGCCAGTTTTTCGCGCCGCGAACGCTCGGCCACATCTCGATCTCTTCACCGGCGCGCAGCCTGCGGGTCACCTCGGATTCCACCGGACGGCCCGTCGCCATGTCTACGTGGGTCGCCCAGTTGACCTTGCCGAAGGGCTTCGCCGACAGCAGTTTGCCGTTGGTGCGATCGAGCACGTAGAGGAAGCCGCTGCGGTTCATCTGCATGACGACCTTGCGCATCTGGCCGTCGATGGGGATATCGGCGAGGATCAGTTCCCACAGAGAATCCCAGTCGAAGACATCGTTCGGCACGACCTGATAATGCCAGACGACCTCGCCGGTCTTCGGACGTAGCGCGAGGATCGATGCAGCGTAGAGATTGTCGCCCTTGCGATTCACCGGATTCCACGGGCCGGCATTGCCTGTGCCCCAATACACCAGATCGAGCTCGGGGTCGTACGAGCCCGTGATCCAGGTGCTGGCGCCGCCCGTTTTGTAGGCTTCGCGCGGCTCCCAGGTGTCATGGCCTTTCTCGCCGGGCCCGGGCGTGGTGTAGAGGCGCCACAAGTGCTTGCCGGTGTCGGGATCCCAGCCGTCGAGGAAACCGCGAATGCCGAACTCGGCGCCCGAGATGCCGGTGATGACCACACCGTTGGCAATCTGCGGGGCCACCGTCTGCGAATAACCGTCTTTCCATTCGGCGGCCTTTTCCTTCCAGAGGACCTTGCCGGTCTTCTGATCCAGCGCTACGACGAATGCATCGAGCGTCGTGCGGAACACCTTGCCGCGATAGAGCGCGACACCCTTGTTGGATACACCGCAGCAGACCACGCGCGGCGTTTCGGGAACGAAATCGGTCGGCGTGCGCCAGATCGTGTTGCCTGTAGTGGCATCGACTGCCACCGTCCATTTCGCGTCGGCGACGTACATCACGCCGTCGTAGATCATCGGCTGCGCCTGCTCGCCGAACTCGTTTTGCAGCGCGAGCGACCACACCGGCACCAGGCGCTTGACGTTCGACTTGTTGATCTGCGCGAGCGGGCTGTAACGCTGCTGGGAATAGCCCATCCCGTAGGTGAGCACATCGTCGGGCGAACGTTGATCGTTGACGAGCTCCTCGGTGGTCGGACCTTCGCCGGTCTTGGAGCGCGTCACGTAATCCAGGGATTTTGCGTCGGCGCGGCCGCACAGCCCGCGACCGCGACCATGGCTGCCTGCGCTATCCAGCGTTTCATTGCCCTCCCTCCCTTTACTATCCACGACTGTATCGCCGATCGGGCGAGCGGTCCATCGCCGTGGTGGCGTCTATTCCAGCGCCGAGCGATCGTGGCAAATCAAGGTTGTCGCTCTCGTTGGCGTTCGTGTCAAACTGTCTCCAGCCGTTGCACGAGACATTTCCGAAGAACCGAGTAAAGGAGAAGCCACCATGCCACTCGCCACGGTACGCGGTGCAGCAATCCATTACCTTGTCGTCGGTGAGAACGGGCCGTGGGTATCGTTGTCACCCGGCGGCCGGCGTCCGCTCGAGTCAGTACGGTCGCTCGGCGCCCGCATCGCACAAGCGGGCTACCGGGTGCTCCTGCACGACCGGCGTAACTGCGGCGCCTCCGACGTCGTCATCGACGGCGACGAATCCGAATACGACATCTGGGCCGACGATCTGCACGCGCTGATGAGCGAGCTCGACGCACTGCCTGCCCACATCGGCGGCGCGTCGTCCGGGTGTCGCATGTCGATACTTTTCGCGCTGCGCCACCCGGAAGCGGTGCGCTCGCTCCTGCTGTGGCGCGTGACCGGAGGACGCGTTGCCGCAGAACATCTCGCGCGCCAGGTACTACACCGACTTCATCGAACTCGCGGAGCGCGGTGGCATGGCGGCGGTGTGCGACTCGGAGTTTTTCCGGGAACGCATCGCGGCGCGGCCCGAGAACCGCGAGCGGCTGATGGCGATGGATACACGGCGCTTCATCTCGGTCATGTCGCACTGGCGCGAATATTTCATCGACGGCGCAGACCTGCCGGTGATCGGCGCATCGGAAGCGGATTTGCGCTCGATTCGGGTTCCGGCCTGCATCGTCCCCGGCAATGACCGCGTCCACGCTCGCCGCGCTGGCGAGAACGTCGGCAAGCTTATGCCGGGCGGAGAGGTGCACGACATCATGCCACCCGGCCCGGACGTCGATGAGATTCCGTTCGACGACTGGCAGGAGCGCGAGGGTCAGTTGGCCGACGTGTTTCTGAATTTCCTGAAACGCCACAAATAGCGCGGCGTATCCACCGGCGGTTACCGAGGAACACCGGTGAGGAAGGGAGGTTTCGGAGGAAAACCTTGGTTTTCCTCCGAATCGTTCACCGGCCTGAGGGCTGCCGAATGCCAGCCCGAGCCTTCAGGCGAGCGCCGCCCTTACGCAGCGTGGAGCAGGTCGAGGTACTCCTCGTAGACGGTCATGTTCTTGCCGAAGGAAATCGCCGCGGCCTGGACACCGCAGACCAGATGCATCCAGCGCCACGGCTCGTGGGTGGCGTGGAATTCTTCGACGATCGCCTGGTGATGCTTGAAGGCATGCATCTCGGTGAAATTGTCGTGGCAGACGATCTCGGCGAGACGCGCGATCAACGCCTGCGCGTCGTACCCGCACTTCACATATTGCTGGGCGAGGTTCACCGTCTCTTTGACTTCCGGCACCGCCCGCATCCGGCCCAGATTGGTCACCTTGGACCAGTCGGTCGGCGGCTGGTTGTAGATGCTGTACTGAATCGCGTCGAGCAATTCCTCCTGCGTGCGCGGCGGCAACGCGGCGACGGCTGCCATATCGGGCTGCGGAGCCGGCTCCATGCGATTCGCGGTCGAGCGGATCTCCGGGCCGGTATGCCAGGTCAACAGCAGCAGCAGCTTGTTCTTCAGGCTCAGTCCGTCCAGCCGCAGCAGGATAGCGCCGCAGATTGATGCTGGTGTGCAGGTGGACATCCATCGGATTGCCGCCGAGGGAGCGCAGGAACAGACCGGCGGCCCCAATCGACAGGGCTTCGCCGCCGCCTTCGAGCGACAGTCCATCCGCCAGCGCTTTTGCCATCAACCGGGGAATCTCGGCAAAGACGTCGACCCGCGCGATGGCTTCGCCGAGCTCGCCGATCGCTGCCGTCTCATCCTCGCCGCTGCGCTGGCGGAGGATGCGGCTCAACAACTGATGCTCCTCGATCAGCGCTTCGATGTCCGGCAGCGGCGAGGGCATCGGGTTGCTCGGAGGAACGGGCTGGCGGGTCACAAAGCGCACCACCGGCCGCATCAAGACCGGCAGAAGCTCCTTGTCGAGAACGCCGGTCTCGAAAGAGCGCCACAGAGTGCCCGGAAACATGAAGTAATGGTCATCGTTCCAATTCTTCGGGATCGCCACGCTCATCAGCAGATCGAAGGCCTCGATCGCGGGCACGTTCTGCCAGAGCCACTGGAAGAGATGGTCCGCCTTGTTCCACTCGCCGCGCCCGACCGCTTTCAGGAAGGCCGCCTTGGTCTTCTCGACCCCGCCGGCGTCCAGCGGCGCGAATTCCAGCAGCTGGTACGGCCCCATCTCCGGGTGGTTGATGTGCTTGTTCGCGAGCGCCACGTGTTGCAGCACCGGGACGAAACGCTGCTCGCCCTCCAGACGCTCGACCGTCTTCGATACAGCGTACAGGCCTGCCAGAGGGTGCAGCGGACCGCCGTGATGACCCGGCGGCATGTCGGTAGAGCGGGTCACCGCAAGGGCCGAGGCAGTCAGCATGGTCTGCGTCGGCACGCCCGGCACGCAGCTTGTCCAGGGTGCGATCCAGAATCTCCGAGGGGGGCGTATCCTCGATGAACTGGACCAGACGGCTCGATAGCATCGGAAAACTGGACACGTTGCGGCCTGGACATGATGAGCTTCTCCTTAAGTGCGGCTATTTCTGGACGGCTGGCTTCACCCTTTCGATTGACGCAGCGCTTCCACCGACATGTGGACTCGGGAGCGGCGACCGTCGTTCGCCAGTGCCGTCTCGATCTGCGCTGAAACAGACTGCATGAGTCTAGATGAGTTCAGCATTTTGAATCAAGTTGCGAGGCGACAAGCGTCACGGATGCATCCCGATCGACTGCATCGATGGCCTGCGCGTCCACATTGCGATCCACGAAGCGAGGCGGCGCACGTCGCCAGGCGAAGGTGCCTGAACGGTACCGCCGACGTCGATGCCGAGGAGGTACCTCATTTCACGTAACAGCCTGACTCTCAGATGCGCAGCAGTTTCCCGAGCGCTCGCGCGTCCTTCACCTCCTCGACATTCCAGACCATCTCGATAAGCGTCCGGGCGCGTTTGGCTCCGAGTACCGGTGCGAGAAGGTCGAGTGCTTTCGCATCCTCCTCTTCGCGCGGCATCGGGTTGCAGTGGCTGCCGCTCGCCGCCGGAGTGTGGTGCTCGAGCGTGCGCCCGTCACGGAGCCGGATTTCGACAACAGCGTTCCAGTCGGTCGGATCGTTCGCGAGCTCGGGGCTGCCGACGAGGTCGACGCGTTTTCTGAGCTTCGCCGTCTTCGGATCGCGCAGGCGTGCGAAGTCGTGCGACGATTTGAACGTAACGCGACCGTCGAGCAGCATCACTGCGACCATCTGCTGAAGGTTGATGTCGGGCATCTTGCGGTCGTTGGCGATCGAAACCCGGTTCGGCCGGAGCTTTACCGTTACCTTGTCCACGTCGTTCGCCTCGAACGTGTGCCGCTTGCGGATGTTCTCGACCGCGTCGAGCGGCGCGAGTATGGGACCGCCGACCGGAAATTTCTTGATCGACGCGTTCATCACTTCGTACGTGCGCCCGAGGCCATCGACGAGTTTTTCCGGCGTCGCTTCGGGTGAGAACGCGAAGAAAAAATTCCGATCACCCGAAAAGACGTCCGCAACACCCGTGAACCCGTGCGCCGCGAGCAGCGCGGCTTGCACACCGTTGTGCGCGGGCATACCGCCCATGTCGAATGCTTTCTCGATGTGCGCGGGGTCGCGGAAGAGCGACGACAAGCCTGCCGCCTGCTGCGCGGTATAGGAGAGGAGGTAGCGCACGCGCTCTGGAGTCAGGCGCGCGAGCGCGCCCGCTGCCGCGGCAGCGCCGAAAAGCCCGCCGAACGATGGCGGATGGTGTCCGCGTGCGTAGAACGTTTTCAAGTCGAGCGACATCGTGAGGCGCGTTCCCACGTCGTAGCCGAGCACGACGGCGCGCAGCAGCGCAGTGCCGCTCGCGCGGTTGCGCTCGGCCATCGCCAGCGCGGCGGGAACCGCGCCCGCGCCCGGGTGCGTAATCGAGGCGCGGTGCGAATCGTCGGTTTCGTCGGCGTGCGCGAAGATACCGTTCGCGAGCGCGGCGTTGGCGGCGGTCGTGACGATCCTCGTCCCGGCGACCGTGGCCTCCCTCGTTCCACCGAGCGTCTTCACGTAACCGATCGCGCATCTGCCGGGCAGGAGGCGCGAGCCCGAGACGATCGCCGCGAGCGTGTCCAGAAGGTGCAGCTTGCCGCGTTCGGCGACCGCCCGCGGCAGTGGTTTCTTCAGAGCCTCCGCGATGTAGGCCGCCAGCTTCTTCGTTACGCGTGAGTTGTCGTCAGTCGCTGATGTGCTCATGTTTCCTTCGCGGCTGGTTACTCCCTTATCGCCGTGCCCAACCTGCGCCGCGATCCGATAGACCCGAGTCAGCGTGTCGTGAAAGAGGGCGGCACGCTCGCTTGTCCGCGCCCACCGCGGCCGGTCGGGGTAACGTCTATTGTTCGCAACGCCTGTTGGAATCGGAGTGGGTTACCCTCGCTTCACAATGTTAACCGATCCGATTCGATGGTTCGGCAGACGCGGCATCTATTACGGCTGGGTCATCGTCGCCGTAACGTTCGTCACCCTGTTCGTTTCCACCGGGTTTCGCTTCGCGTTCGGTGTCTACTATTCCGCCATCCTCGACGAGACCGGTTGGGGCCGCGCGGAAACGGCGAGCGTGGTTTCTGCCGCCATGATCGTCTATGCCTGCACGGCGGCGCTGAGCGGCTACCTGTTCGATCGCGTGGGCGCGCGAGTGCTTTTTCCGCTCGGGGCGCTCTGCATGGGGACGGGGCTCATGCTCTGCTCGAAAGCGACGTCCCTGGCCGGCTTGACCGCCTTCTACGGCATTCTTCTGGGGGTGAGCTACGCGGCGCTCGGATTCATTCCGCACATGGCCATCGTGCCGCGCTGGTTCGACCGGCGGCGGGGGCTCGCCTCGGCATTATCTCTGGCGGGCAACGGCCTTGGCTCTTTCGCAATCGCGGCCTTGAGTGCGGAGTTGATCGTGCATGTCGGCTGGCGGGAAGCCATGTGGTGGTTTGGCATTGCCTCGATGGTGGTGCTCATTCCTATAACCAGCCTGTTCCATCGACATTCCGCCGAGCGCGTTGGCCTGATGCGCGATGGCCTATCTGCGCGCGCCGCCGCGCACACTGCGCCTGCCACGACCGGCGCGACCGTCGGCGCTGCGGTTCGCACCAAACATTTCTGGCTGCTGGCCCTCGCCGTCACCATGACCGGCACGTGCACCATGACCATCGTCTTGCACCAGACGCGCATGCTGGTGGACATGGGTTACGGCCTGACGCTGGCGTCGCTGGTCTTCGGCATGCTCGGTCTGCTGCGCGCCACCGGCGGCCTGATATGGGGGCCGCTCTCCGACCGCATCGGCCGCTCGGCCTGTGTGGTCGTCATCTGTGCCATCAGTCTCGTCGGGCTGGCGCTGCTGTGGTCGACGTCCCTTGTCCCGGCCGAATCCCCCGCCTTGCGCACCGCGCTGCTGTCGGGATATCTGCTGACGTTTGGCCTGGGCTTCAACGGCATGGGCCCGGTCTACGCCTCCGCGGTCTCCGATCATTTCACCGGAAAAAACCTGGGCACGATCCTCGGACTGCTCGACCTGGGTTTCGGCCTGGGATCGGCGGCGGGTCCCTGGTGGGCGGGATGGATGTTCGACCGTTACGGCAGTTACGACGGCGTCATCGCCGCGATTGCGCTGGGCGTGGTGCTCGGCAGCCTCGCGCTGCGCGGCGCTGCTTCCCGAGCGGAACGTCCGTGACACCGGCTAGAGCGACTTTCATGGCAGAGTCATCCTGCGTCATTCCCCGCGCAGGATCGAATCCTGCCGCCTTCTCCGCGATCATAATGACGGGCGCATTGGTGTCGCGTTCAATGTATTTTTGGCGGAAGCCATGCGTTGACTTTCGATGACCGACGCCGGGTTTCCGCGTGCTATTTACGAAGTCCGCGAGTCACGAAATACTATGACTATGGGCATGATCACTGTCGACCGCTACGTTGCGTCTTCCCGCTTGCTCCACTGGCTCACCGCGCTGCTCGTCGTGGCGGTGATCATCCCTCTCGGGATCTGGATCGTTTACTTCGAGCCCAAGGATGAACCGTTCAAGCTGCAGCTCTACAACCTCCACGAAAGCTGCGGCGTGCTGGTCTTCGTGCTGACGCTCATCCGCATCTGGAACCGCCGTCGCCATCCGCCGCCGCCGCTCCCGGCCAACACGCCAGCGATGGTACGCCTCGCGGCGCACGTCTCGCACATGAGCCTGTATGTGCTGTTGGTAATCATGCCGGTTCTGGGCTTTCTCGCGACGAACGCGTGGGGCTTCCCGCTCAAGGTCTTCAACGTGCTGCCGATGCCGGTGCCGTTCGGCAAGGACGAAGGTCTCGCGAAAGTGCTCTCGTTGCTGCACTGGTGTGGGGCGATCGCGCTCATAGCGCTGATCGCCGCACATCTATCGGGCGTGGTCTACCATACGTTCATCCGCCGCGATGGCCTGCTGCGCCGCATGTTGTAGTCGTGCGGTGACACTGGCGTTTTATTCCATGATTTTTCGCGGGTGAAGCGTGCGGCGGATCACCGCCGGGGTACACCATCGTGTAACCTCGCGCGTTGTTCGCCCGTCGGCATTTCTTTTCCCTGTGATGGAAGGCTCGCTGCAATCTCCCCCGAAGCAGCAAAGGATCCTTAGCGCCCTGCGCCTGCGCTGGCGGCGTACGGTTTTTGGCGTTCTCGTCCTCGCGAGCTCGGCGGCGCTGCTCGCGCTGATGGCCGCGACGCTCTTCCCCGCGGGCGTGGATGCGACGGGCGCGGTGATGCTGATGCTCTTCGCTGTCACGCTCCCGTGGACGACGATCGGTTTCTGGAATGCGGCGATCGGCTTCGCGATCATGCTCTTCGCGCGCGACCCCGCCCGGCTCGTCGCGCCGCATCTGCGCACCATCACGGGCAAGGAGAAGATCGCGAGCACCACCGCGCTCCTCGTCTGCATACGTAACGAGCACACGCGTCGCGTTGCGGCCAATCTCGAGTGGATGATCGAGCAGCTCGTCGCGACGGGAGAGGCGCGCTGGTTCCACCTCTACGTATTGAGCGACACGAGCGATCTCGACATCGCTCATGAAGAAGAACGGATGGTGACGGCACTGGGCGCGCGCTTCGGCGTTGAGTTCGCTATCACGTACCGCCGGCGCGAGAGCCGGGCTGGCTTCAAGGCCGGCAACATCCGCGATTTCTGCGAGCGCTGGGGCGCCGACTACGCGTTCGCGATCGTGCTCGACGCCGACAGCACCATGACCTCCGCGGCGATCCTGCGTCTCGTGCGCATCATGCAGGTCGAGCCGCGCATCGGCATCCTGCAGACGCTCGTGACCGGTCTTCCCAGCGCGAGCGCATTCGCGCGCATCTTTCAGTTCGGGATGCGCCTCGGCATGCGTTCGTACACGCTGGGCGCAGCGAGCTGGCAGGGCGACTGCGGCCCGTATTGGGGCCACAACGCGATCCTGAGGCTCGCGCCGTTCATCGAGCATTGCGCGCTGCCGGTGCTCCCGGGAAGGCCGCCGCTCGGCGGTCACGTGTTGAGCCACGATCAGCTCGAAGCGGTGCTCATGCGCCGCGCGGGCTTCGAGGTGCGCGTGCTGCCCGACGAGGGTGGAAGCTGGGAGGAGAATCCGCCGACGCTGACGGAATTCATCCGGCGCGATCTGCGCTGGTGCCAGGGCAACATGCAGTACTTCCGCTTCCTCGCGATGCCCGGCTTGAAGCCGGTCAGCCGCTGCCAGCTCGTGCTCGCGATCATGATGTTCCTCGGCGCGCCAGCGTGGCTCGGCTTCACTGTCCTGGGACTCGTACGCGATGCACCGTTCCGCTCCGATCTCGGCATCGCACTCTTTTTCATGATCCTGGCGATGAGCCTCGCGCCCAAAGCCGCGACGCTTGCCGACGTGGTGGCGCGCCGGGACTTGCGGCGCGCTTACGGCGGCACGCCGCGAATCGTGGCGAGCGCCGTCCTCGAGTTCGTGCTTTCGATCCTGATCGCACCTGTCTGCGCGGTTGCCGTCACATTTTTCCTGCTGGGTCTGCCGTTCGGCCGCGGCGTGAGCTGGAACGCGCAGCAGCGCGATGCGGAAGGCCTGCCGCTCCGCGCGGCCGCACGCCGGTTGTGGCTGCAGACGGTGCTGGGGATCGTGCTTGCAGCGTCGTGCTGGTATGTCGCGCCGGGTGCGGTGTGGTTCTGGGCACCGCTCATCGTGGGGCTCGCGGGCGCGATACCGCTCGCGATGCTCACCGCGCACCCGCGGGCGGGCCGCGCGCTCGTCGCTTCGGGCGTGTGCCGTGTGCCCGAGGAGAAAGTGCCGCACGGTGCCACGTGGGACCGGCCGCGCATGGCTGCGAGCGACTTCGAGCGCGGTCCCGTTTACCTCGCCTCGTCGGAACGTAGCGGTTGAGTAAGCGGGCCGCATCGGCGCCGTTCCCATGAAGCGCGCCGCGCTCGCGGTCCTGTTGTTCCTCGCGGGCGTTGCAGCCGACGCTCACGCGGCTGTCGCCGTGGACTTCGTCAACGCGAGCAAGCCGACGCGCTGCGCCGAAGAAGATAACGTCTACGTGAAAGTGCTCGGGGCTGGCATCACCGCGTTCCGGATCGGCGCGGAACATCCTCCCTACATCGCGGCGGTGAGCAAGGACAGCACGGCGCCCGACTTCAGCCGTTGCGACATGTCGCAGGATCCGAGCTTTCCCTCGGCGCCGCGGACGGTGAAGCTGTACGAGGACCCGCTCATACGCTTGATGGGCCACACCTTCGCCAGTTTCTGGCGGGCCGATGCCGCGGACTTCCACGTCGGTGACAGGACCGAGCGCGGCCTGCATCTGGTGCAGTTGATCCGGCGGCGCGCGCAGGGCGACGTCGAAATCCTCGTCGTCTATCCCGCCGACGGCTACTGGCGGGTGAAGCCGCTGCCGCCGCCCTCACTCGCGGAGACCGCTTACGGCAGCTCTTTCCTGTTCGGGCCGATCGAGGAGGGCACGCGGCCCTATGTCGCGATCCGCAGCATCGCTTTCGAGCCCGCGACAATGACGTTCAACCTGATCTTTCGCAACGGGGCACGCGGCACACTGACGGTGAGCGCCGCGACTGCCGAGCGCACGACCCTCGCTCTGGCTATCGTGCCCGCGGTCGCCGCAAACCGTCCTTTCGCTGCGTTGCGCTCCATGTTCGTCACGCCGCAACAGGCGGACGCCGCGTTCGCAATCTGGCCGGACGGCCGCTCGATGCCGATACTCGACTTCGGCCGCATGGAAGCGACGCGCGCCCGCTTTGGACGCCTTGTCGAATCGCGGCACAATCTGAGTGCGCCTGATCTCCTCTTCGAGGAATTCTCGGGCGCCCCTGCGCCTTGACGCTGGCGCTCCTGATTCCAGGGCCGCTCGCTCAACTCACCGGCGGGTATCTTTTCGCGCGCAGAGTCGTCGAAGGCCTGCGTATGCGGGCGCGCGCGGTGACGGTCGTCGAGTTGGAAGGGCGCTTTCCCGACGCGGATGACGCGGCGCGCGCTGCGGCGAGTGCAGCTTTGCGCGACCTGCCCGGCGGGCAGCATCGCCGTGATCGACGGCCTGGCGCTGCCCGGATTCACCGAGTGTCTGCCGCGCGAAACACAGCGTCTGCGTCTCATCGGGTTCATCCACCATCCGCTGTCGCGCGAAACCGGGCTCGACCCGGGCGCAGCGCAGCGCTATGCGGAGATCGAGGCGCGCCTGTGGCCGCTCCTGCGCGGCGCGATCTGTCCCAGCGCGCACACGGCCCGTGCGCTCATCGACGCCGGCCTGCCCGCGCAGCGCGTGGCGGTCGCGAGCCCGGGCACGGACAAGGCCGTGGCCATTCCCGATCACGGGAAGCGCAATGCGCTGCGTCTGCTCACGGTCGGCACGGTGACGCCGCGCAAGGGCCATCTGCTGCTCGTCGAAGCGCTGGCGGGTCTGCGCGAGCTCGAGTGGCAGCTCACGTGCATCGGCAGTCTCGAGCGCGATCGCGCCGCAGCCGATGCGCTGCGCCGCGCGATTGCAGAGAAGGCGCTCGTCGAGCGCGTTGTGCTCGCGGGCGAATGCGCGCCCGCTCGCGTGAGCAACGCGTATGCGGCTGCGGACGTTTTCGTGCTGCCGTCCTACGAAGAAGGCTACGGCATGGTCTGCGCCGAAGCACTCGCGCACGGGCTGCCGTTGGTGACGACCACGGCGGGCGCCATTGCCGAGACGGTGCCCGCATCGGCCGCGCTGTTCGTGCCGCCGGGCGATACGATCGCGCTGCGCGACGCGCTGTGCCGAATGATGACCGATGCGACTTTGCGCATGCGCCTCGCGTCGGGCGCCGCGCTTGCGGCGCGGGCGCTACCCGACTGGTCGGAAGCCGTGCGTGTGTGGTCCGCAGCGCTCGACCGGTTGGCCGCATGAGCATCACGCCAAGGCATAGATATCGCCTGAATTGATTTCCGCCGCCAGGTCGGCGAGCCAACAGCCGATCTCGGCGGCGCTGACCCAGTCCGCGTGCACGAATGACTGGCTCTCGCCGAGCGCCGCATTGAAGCGGCTGGCGCCAAGCGCACGGCAGCGCGCGAGGCACTCGGCTGCGACGTCGCGCTGAATCGTCGTGAATTCGAACGACAGCGCGGCGAGCGGCTGCGTGAGGCCGGCGAGCGTCTCGGCTTCGTAGCCTTCCACGTCGATCTTGGCGAAGACCGGGACGCCATGCCGGGCTATGAGTTGATCCAACGTGGTCATCGGCACGTCGATATCCCTGGTCCATGTCTGTCCAAGCCAGCCGGGTGCGCCGTCGGCGGCGCGAATGAATGCCTCCGACGCGGTCGACACGGTCGGGTTGTCGAGATTGAGCTTGAGCGTGACCGATCCCGGTGTGCGCCCGAGCGCCACCGCCTCGATACTCACGTTGGCATCCCGGCCGAACAGCAGCCGTAACGTTGCGACGAGCGCCGGCTGTGGCTCGACCGCAACGACGCGTGCGCCGAGCCGGCGGAATGCGGCAACACGGTCGCCCACATGCGCGCCGACGTCGAAGACGAGATCACCCGGCCGCACGAACGCTGCATAGAGCCTGTCCATGGCGACGCGCCGCCGGCGATCGCCGTAGTAGATGCGCAACGAGCGCAGGACTCCACGTACGGTTCGCAGCCCCGCGATCACGAGGTGATCCTCACTCGGCTCGGGCCTCGCCCTTTCTGCTCGAGTCCTCGTACATTTGGATGGAAATACTGACTGACGCCGGAATGTTTCGTTCGCGGGGCCCCGCTGCTCCGCAGCCCCCGCTCACCATAAAGGGATGGTTCTGGCGGTCCTCATCTTCCGCTCAGGATCGAATCCGCAGCCTTCTCCGCGATCATGATGACGGGTGCATTGGTGTTGCCCGAAGTGACCGCCGGCATGACGGACGCGTCGATTACGCGCAGGTTCTGCATGCCGTGCACGCGCAGCTTCTGGTCGACGACGGCTGCCGCGTCGCTCCCCATCTTGCAAGTACCCACGGGATGATAGACGGTGAATCCCTTGTTGCGCACGAAGTCGACGATGTCGTCGTCGCTCGCACAATCTAAGCCGGGATCGCGCTCGCACTGTATCCAGCGCGACAGCGCCGGCGTTGCCGCGAGCTTACGGATCAGCTTGACACCGTCGAGCATGGTGGCGACGTCGGATTCGCGCTCGAGGAAATTCGGCTGGATGGCCGGCGCGGCGTTCGGGTCGGCCGATTTGATCTCCACCGTGCCGCGCGACTCGGGCCGCAGCTTGCAGACCGACATGGTGAATCCGGAGAATCGATGCAGGCTCGGGTCGGTGCGGTCGGTGCTGTAGGGAAAGAAGTGGAACTGCACGTCCGGTCGCGTAAGCTCTGGCCGCGTCCGCGCGAAACCGCCGGCAAGGCCGGCGTACCACGATAGCGGCCCGCTGCGATTGAGCGCGAACCTGACCCCGAGCATCGTCTTGCGCCACGGGCTCATCAGATCGTCGTTGACGGTGATCGGGTGCGTGCACTCCCAGATCACGCGCGATTGCAGATGATCGTGCAGATTGCGGCCAACGCCCGCGAGCGCATGCACGACGCCGATGCCGTGGCGCTGCAGGAGATCCGCGGGTCCGATGCCCGAGAGCTGCAGGAGCTGCGGTGACTGGATCGCACCCGCCGCGACGATGACTTCGCGCGTCGCGAACGCTTGCCGTTTCGTCCCGTCGACGACGAACTCGACGCCGGTCGCGTGGAGTCCGCTCGTGAGCACTCGGCTTGCGTGCGCGTGCGTGATCACCTCCAGGTTGGACCGGCGCATCGCCGGACGCAGATAGGCGACCGCAGCGCTGCAGCGCAAGCCTTTGCGGGCCGTGCCCTGAAAGTAGCCGACGCCTTCCTGATTCGCGCCGTTGAAATCGTGATTGCGCGGAATGCCGGCCGCCTCGCCGGCTTCGACGAACGAGTCGGCGAGCGGATGCCGGTCTTTGACATCCGATACCGACAACGGACCGCCGACGCCATGCCAGTCGTCCGCCCCGCGCGCCTGGTCTTCGGATTTCTTGAAATACGGCAGGCACTCATCGTACCCCCAGCCCGGATTGCCGAGATCCCGCCAGTCGTCGAAATCCTCACGCTGGCCGCGAACATAGAGCAGGCCGTTGATCGAGCTCGAGCCGCCGAGCACGCGCCCGCGCGGCACCTTGATGTTGCGCCCATTCATGCGCGGCTCCGGCTCGGTCTCGAACATCCAGTTCACTTCGCGATCGAACATCACTCTGCCGAAGCCGATCGGAATGTGGATCCAGCGATTCGCATCGCGCCCTCCCGACTCGAGCAGCAGCACCGTGTGTTGCCCCGAGGCGGTCAGGCGATTGGCGAGCACGCAGCCCGCTGAGCCGGCACCGACGATGATGTAGTCGTAGCTGTTGCTCAAGGTGCTCCTCCCCTGATCTTCAGATTACCCCGTGGCGACGACATCGGCCGGCGCGCAATCCTTGCGAAGAGCGTGACGGTCGAGTGACGCACGGACCTGTCATCTAAACGACGGCCTCGCCGGCGGTAGTCGATTTGTGCATGAGCCGGCGCGAGTTAGGTGCAAAGGCATTGCGATGATGCATGGTGCAGCGGTTATCCCAAACGAGCAGGTCGCCGACCCGCCACTTGTTCTCCCATACGTATTTGTCCTGGCACGCATGCGCCCATAGCTCGTCGAGCAGCCTTTCGCTTTCGTCGAGCGACAAACCGAAAACGTAAGAATTGAGGCGGCGGCCGAGGTACAGACATTTCCGCCCTGTGACCGGATGCGTGCGTACGAGCGGGTGTTTCACCCCGGGCGCTTTCGACGGGTCCGTTACGTCGGCAAATTCAGGACGTCGAACGCCCGCCGAATTATGTACTTTCGAGTGATTGGCGTATTTGCCCTCGACCCGGGCTGCCAGCTCCGCGGGCATTTCCTCGTACGCCTTGTACATGTTCAGGAACGCGGTCTCGCCGCCTTCCTCCGTCACTTCGATGGCGTGCAGCAAGCTTGCCGAAATCGGCGTTTCCGTAAACGAGCTGTCCGTATGCCAGTACGCTTCGCCGTCACCGAGCGCACCGATCGGTTTGCCGCTAGCGTCCGCGATGTTCGAGATGATCGTGCAGTCGTCCGGGAGCTCGCTCGGCAGATAACTCTTGCGTCCGAGACCGAGCAGTTGATTCGCCGCCTTTCCGGGCGGACCGAACAATTCGCGCAGGCGCAGCAGATCGGCGAAGCTCAATGACTGCCCGCGGAACAGCAGCACGAGATTTTCAGCGTAAGCGTTGAAGATGAATTCGCGCTGCGCGGCGGAAACGTCCTTCGATAGATCGATGCCGGTAATCTCGGCTCCCAGCGCGCGGCCGGTCGGGATCACGTCCATTTTCGTAAAGCCTCCTCTGTTCAACAGATATCGATAGTAGATGGTACTCTCCGGGATGGCCGCCTCGTCAAGTTAAGTCAAGAGCTGAAAGCAGCGGAACACGCGCGCAGTTCTCGCTATCATGCTGACCCGGCAACAGGAGAATGCCCGCATGCCGTACCTCACGCGCCCCGGCCAGCCCCGGCTCTACTACGACGTCGCCGACTACACCGATCCCTGGAAGAACGCACCCGCCATCCTGCTTCAGCACGGCTACGCGCGCTCGTCCCTCTTCTGGAATGCGTGGGTACCGTATTTGAGTCGCTTCTACCGCGTCGTCCGGATGGATTGGCGCGGGCTCGGTCGGTCGGGAACCGATTTCGATCCGCGGACCGGAATCACGTTCCCTGCCTATCTCCAGGACTATCGCGACCTGCTCGATCACCTGAAGATCGATTCCATCCATTACTGCGGCGAATCGTCGGCAGGAACACTCGGCATGATCTTCGCGGCGGAATGCCCGGAGCGCGTCCGAACGCTGACCGTGATCTCTTCTCCGGTCTCGATGACCGAAGCCGACAAGAATAGCGCGCTGCCCGGTTTCGCCTCGCGCCAGGAGATGCTGCGCAAGCTCGGCTCGCGCGGCTGGCTCGAAGCTTCCAACGCCGGCCGGCGCTATCCCGCGGACGCCGATGCCGCCATGCTCGAGTGGACGGTGGACGAGATGGCGAAGTCGGACGTCGAGGTGCTGATCGCGATGTTCGAACTCGTGTCGAACGCCGACGCCGCGCCGTACCTTCCGCAGATCCGCGCGCCGACGCTCGCCATCTATCCACGCAGCGGTGTCATCACGAGCAACGAGCACCTCGAGCTGCTGCACGCGAACGTCGCGGACATTCAGATCGTGCGGATCGATACGGGCTCGCACTCGGTCAACTTCACTTCGCCCGCGACGTGCGCGCGCGAGGTGCTTCACTTCATCTCACGTCACGACGGAATTCCGTGTCACGAGCCGTAGGGACGCGGCGCTCGCCTGAAGGTTCGGCTGCGATTCGGCAGTCCTCAGGCCGGTGAACGATTCAGAGGAAAACCAAGGTTTTCCTCCGAAACCTCCTTTCCTCACGGGTTTCCCTTCCTAACCCCCGTTCCCCCCAAGGCGTCCTGATGTCATCGCGCGAATCCAACGCCCGTCCCGCGCCCGACAAGGCGCTTACGGACATGGCCGACTACGTGAACGATTTCGAAGTCACGAGTGCGGAGGCATTCCGCATGGCGCGCTTCTGCCTGATGGACGCGCTCGGTTGCGCTTTCGAAGCGCTGAGCTATCCCGACTGCACGAAGCTCCTCGGCCCCATCCTGCCGGGGACGGTTTATCCCAACGGCTCCAGGGTGCCCGCCACGCAGCTCGAGCTCGATCCGGTGACCGCGGCGTTCGACACGAGCGTGCTGATCCGCTGGCTCGACTTCAACGACGGCTTCACCGCGGCACAGGGGGGCCATCCCTCCGACAATATCGGCGGGATCCTCGCGGCGGCCGATTACGTGAGCCGCAAGCGCATCGCGGAACGGAAAAGCTCGCTGCTGATGCGCGATGTGCTCGTCGCGATCATCAAGGCTTATGAGATCCAGGGCCTGATCTCGCTCGGGAACGACCTCGCCGGGATCGGATTCGACACGTGCACCGGTGTGCGGATCGCGTCGACCGCCGTGGTGACCAGGCTCCTCGGGGGTACGCGCGAAGCGATCGTCAACGCGATCTCCAACGCCTGGGTCGACGGCGGGCAGCTCACGATCTTCCGTCAGGGCAGCAACACCGGCTGGCGCAAGAGCTGGGCGGGCGGCGACATGACGAGTCGCGCGGTGTGGCTCGCGCTGATGGCGTTGAAGGGCGAGATGGGCTACCCGTCCGCGCTCACGATGAAGCGCTACGGTTTTCAGGACGCGGTCTTCAAGGGCCAGCCGATCGTCTTCAAACGCCCGTACGGGAGCTACGTGATCGAGAACGTGAAATTCAAGTTCGTCGCTGCCGGGATGCACAGCCAGAGCGCGGCCGAATGCGCGTTCCGGCTCCATCCCCTGGTGAAGGACCGCATCGAGGAGATCGAAGCGGTCACCATCACCACGCAGAAGGAAATGAAGCGCGTGATGGACAAGGTCGGGCCGCTTTCGAATCCCGCCGACCGCGACCACTGTGCGCAGTACATCGTCGCGGTGGGCATGCTCCACGGCGACATCCAGGCGTCCGATTACGAAGACGACTTTGCCGCCGATCCGCGCATCGACCGGCTGCGCGAGAAAATGACGGTGGTGGAAGAGCCGCGCTACTCGCGCGATTTCGCCGATCCCGAGAAGCTATCGAGCGCGAACGCGATCGAAGTGCGCTTCAGGGATGGCACGAGCACACCCAGGATCGAGGTCGAGTATCCGCTGGGGCACGCACGGCGGCGCGCCGAGTTCCTACCGGCGCTGGAGGCGAAGTTCAGGCGTCATCTTGCGCATCGCTATCCGCCGGAGCGGCAGGCATCGATCCTCGATCTGTTCGCGGATCAGGAGCGGTTGGAGAAGACGAGCGTCGACGAATTCATGACGCGTCTCGCGTTGTAGCGCGGGTCCACGAAAACCGTTCGTGCCGAGCCTCTCGAAGCATGAACAACCGCCGCTTCCTTTGACCGCGCCGCAGCGCTGCGCTCAGGGTGAGCGGTTATTTATCTTCGTTACGGTTTCTTCGCGAGCCCCACTTCCGTCAGGAACGTGCTGTAGGCCGAATACTCGGCGTCGAGGAAGCGCCGGGTGTCGCGGCTGTCGAGATAGAGGTTCGTCACCAGCAGCTTCTCCATGTCCTCTGTCCATTCGGGGGTCTGCACGAGCTTCGCGAACACGCCATTCCAGTAGGCGACCTGGGTCTCGGTCATGCCTTTGGGACCGATCGCGGCGCGCCAGTTGGTCGTCACCGCGTCGATGCCTGCTTCCTTCAGCGTCGGGACCGACGAAAACGCCCCGCCCAGACGCTCGTCCGCGGACACCACCACGGCCCGCAGCTTACCCGTCACGATATGCGGCAGCACTGCCGAACCTGAAGTGACCGAGAGATCGATGTGCCCGCCGAGGAGCGCCGTGACAGCGTCGCCGGAACCATTGAAAACGACCGCCTTGATGCCCTTAACGTGTCCGCCGACGCGCTGCACGGCCTTGGCGATGGCGAGATGATTCTGGTTGCCGAGCGCGTTGGCGAAACCCACGCTCAGCGAATCGGTCTTCAGCCGCTCGGTGAGATCGTTCGGGGTCCTGATCGGCGAATCGGCTCGCACCGTGAATGCGATTCCTTCGGTTCCCAGGATCGCGAGAGGCGTAACGTCGGCCGGCGTGAAAGGGCTGCGGCCGATGATGTGCGAAGTAACGATCGGCGACGAAATGACGAGGAAGTGATGGCCGTCGCCTGCGTGCTGGTTGAGATAGGTCAGCGCAACCACCGTGGCGCCGCCGGGCTTGTTCACCACCGTCGAGGGCACCTCGACAAGCTTCTTGTCGGCGAGCAGCTTCTGTATCCAGCGGCCCGTACGGTCGGTACCCGCTCCAGGCGAGGACGCGATGACGATCTCCACGGGCTTCGCCGGCTTCCAGTCGGCGGCTGCGGCGTCGCCCGCTGACAGCAGGACTGTGCCGATGGCAAGCAAACCTCTCGCGCTCGCTGATGGGCTCATGTTCTTTCCTCAGCGCCGTACTGCGAAAAGGCCATCCACGTAGTTCGCGCCTTTCGCTCTCATTGTTAAGTCGCAAACGTGCGCGCCTCTGAACCGGCGAGAGATTGTGACCGAAAATGAAGTGCGGAGTCATTGACCATGGTGGAGACCGGCGATAGATTCCTGAATACAGTGGCACCACAAAGAAAAAGCGCTCGTTCGCACGGCCCCTTGTATGGCCAACGCCGTTAGCCCGACGGGGCAGGAATCGCCCGATGCCGGTCTCATGAGTGCCGCGCAGGCGGCGTTCTTCGCACACGAAGGGCCGCGGTTCGAGGCGTTCGCGCGGCAGTTTTCGCTCGATCCGGAGATCGTCTACCTGATGGCCGGGCAGAAGGGCTCGGTGCCCGACAGCGTGCGCAGGCGCTATCAGGAAGGTCTGGACCAGATCGCGCGCGATCCGTATCCGGTGCACCTCGAGCCAACCGAGACCACGCGCGCACGCATTGCTCACGGCTACGGCGCGAGCGTCGACGAGATCGCGATCTCGCGCAACACCACCGATGCGCTGTCGCAGATCCTGATGGGCATCGAGTGGCAGCGCGGCGATGAGATCCTGGTTACGCCGATGGAACATCCTGCCGGCCTTTCGACAGTGCTGCGCATGTCGGCGCGTTTCGGCGTGAAGATCGTGCAGTGGGGCGTGCCGGTCGACCGCACCGCCACTGCTGACGAAGTCGTCGAAGCGGTGAGAAGGCGCGTGAGACCCGGCATTACCCGGGCCATCTTCTTCTCCAGCCCCTTGTGGCCCAACGGCCAGCGGCTGCCCGAACGACGCATCGCGGCGCTCGCACAGGATGCTGGCGCCATCACGATTGCCGACGGTGCACATTACGGCGGCATGATCGAGCCGCGTCTGGATGAGACGGGGATCGATTTCTGGGCCATCTCGGGTCACAAATGGCAGTGCGGCCCGGGCGGCACCGGCATTCTGTATATCCGCAATCGTCCGCATCCGGCGAACCCCACGCCGCTGCCGCGCTTTCATATCATTCGCAGCTCCGCTCGCGATATTCCGTTCGACGGCAGCCGGCCCGCCGATTTCGACATCGGCGCCGCGATGAGCCGATACGGCTTTCCGGAATCGGCCGACTGGCGCGCGCTCGGCGATGTCTGCGCGTTGTGGGACGAGATCGGACGGGCACGCATCCAGGCCTGGACGCACAACCTCGCGGCGTATCTTCGCGAACGCATCGCGGACACGTTCGGTGAGAATGCGCTGCTGCAGCCGACCGTGGATCCGGCGCTCAAGTCCGCTATCGTCTGCTTCAATCCGTTTCGCTCCGTCACGCAACGCTGCGATCCGGACTTCAACATGACGTTTCGCCAACGGCTGCTGCGCGAATACGGGTTTCGCATCTCGGGCAGCGGACTGGGGCCCGACGGATTCACGCGTGCGCCCGATCCGGATGCGGCCGCGTTTCCTGTCGGGCTCATACCCAACCGCGATCCGCATACGCTCGCGCCGATGCCGTTCGGTTATCCGCTGCGTGTCAACGCGTGCGTCTGGAATTCCGTTGTCCAGATGGACCGGTTTGTCGCGGCCGCGCAGGATCTGGTGCGAAAGATGGCGGCGTAGGCCGACGGCGCAAGGAGCATTCCTCGATCGTGAGCTCGTGATACTTCTCAAATGACGAGCTACTCCAACGCGGCCGCTGATTTGTGTCTCAGCCAACGTCATGGAGGGTGCCCACAACGGCAGTCGGATACATGCGACCGGCGCGCGCAGTGTCCATTCGCTGGTGAGGATGGTGGATTGCATTCCTCTGCTGCTGCCGCCGTTAGGTGCGGCGATGGACATCGACGACCTCGTGCCGCGCGTGGACGGTGTCCTGCTCACGGGTGGACGGGCCAATATCGAACCCCATCACTACGAGGGTCCGCCATTTCCGGACGACGAAATCATCGATCCTTCCCGCGATGCACTGGTGCTGCCGCTGGTGCGCGCCTGTATCGCCGCGCGCGTGCCGGTGTTCGGCATTTGCCGCGGCATTCAGGAGATCAACGTCGCCCTCGGCGGCTCACTGCATTACCGCATCCATCAACTGCCTGGAAAGGACGACCATCGCCGACCGCAACACGACGAAGTGACGGCGGAAGAGGTTCACCGGCCCAAACACCTCGTCAGATTCAGGCCGGGCGGTCTGTTCCAATCCCTGACCGGTTGCGACGAGATGATGGTCAACTCGTTGCACGGGCAAGGCGTCGATCGCCTGGGCGCGGGGCTCATCGTGGAAGCGACGTCGCCTGACGGCGTGATCGAAGGCGTGCGCTACAACGACGACACGCAGTTCGTCGTCGGCGTGCAGTGGCACGCGGAATGGGAGCCTGAACAGCACGCGCTTTCGAGTGCGCTGTACGCCGCTTTCGGAAAGGCCGCGCGGGCGCGTGCGGCGCGGAGAGCATCTTGAAAACCATCGCGCAGTTCTGGGACGACGCGATCATCCCGGCGATCACCGACTACATCCGCATCCCGGCGAAGTCGCCGCACTTCGACCCTGACTGGAAGAAGCACGGTTACATCGACGCGGCGTTACAGCTCGCCGCAAAGTGGTGCCGGGCTAACCCGCTCCGCGACATGAAGCTCGAAGTGGTGCGCCTCGAAGGCCGCACGCCGGTGCTGTTCGTGGAAGTCGCAGGACAGAAGCCGGAAACCGTCCTGATCTACGGGCATCTCGACAAGCAGCCGGAGATGGTCGGCTGGCACGAGGGCTATCGGGCCATGGCAGCCGCGCATCGTCGAAGACAAGCTCTACGGCCGTGGTGGCGCCGACGACGGCTATGCAGTGTTCTGCGCCTTCGCGGCGCTGAAGGCGCTGCAGGACGACAGGCCGGCCGCACGCGCGCTGCGTGATTCTCATCGAGTGCTGCGAAGAGAGCGGCAGCTACGACCTGCCTGCCTACCTCGATCATCTTTCAGCACGGATTCAAAAGCCCGATTTCGTCGTCGGCCTCGATTCCGGCTGCGGCAACTACCACCAGCTCTGGGGCACGACCTCGCTGCGCGGACTGCTGAACGGCGTGCTGACGGTCGAAGTGCTGACCGAGGGCGTGCACTCCGGCGATGCGAGCGGTGTCGTGCCGACGAGCTTTCGCATCGCGCGAGCGCTCATCGACCGCATCGACGACGCCGCCACCGGTGTCGTGAAGGAGAAAGCCTTCCACGCCCGGATTCCCAAGCAGAGAGTGGAGCAGGCGAAGCGCGCCGCGACCGTGCTGCGCGACGAGATCTGGCGCAAGTTCCCGTTCGCCGGCCGTACGCGACCGATGCACAGGAGTCGCGCCGAGCTGGTCCTGAACCGCACCTGGCGACCGATGCTCGCCGTCACCGGCGCAGACGGGCTGCCCGCGCCGGCCAACGCCGGCAACGTGCTGCGGCCGAAGACGCAACTCGTCCTTTCATTGCGATTGCCCCCCACCGTCGACGCGTCGGATGCCGGGAAAAAGATGAAACGGCTCCTCGAGAAGAATCCACCGTACGGGGCTAACGTGAGCTACGAGTACGGCCAGGCCGCGAGCGGCTGGCACTCTCCACAGCTTGCAGGCTGGCTGGAAAAATCCGTCGACGCCGCTTCGAGGAAGCACTATGGCCGGCCGGCGATGTGGATGGGCGAGGGCGGCACCATTCCTTTCATGGCGATGCTCGGGGTGAAGTTTCCTCAGGCGCAGTTCCTCATCACCGGCGTGCTCGGCCCGCATTCCAACGCGCACGGCCCGAACGAGTTCCTGCATATCCCTACGCGAAGAAGCTGACCGCCTGCGTGGCGGACGTCTTGAGCGCTCATGTATCGCGATGAACGGTCAGCGGGCCGACGCCAGGAGTCTTAAACCTGCGAGCAGCGTGCGCGTGTCGGTAAGACTGAGCGCAGCCACGCAATGCCGGCGCCAGTCGGCGCGCTCCAGCATCTTCGTCGCTGCGCGCTTCGCATCCGCCGAGACAGCCTTTCCGTAGGCTCCGGTTGCGATGGTCCGGCCCGCCCGCAGCGGGGCCGCTCCCCAGCGTACCGTCATGAATGCGAGATCGATGATGTCGCGTCCGAGCACGGATTCATCGAGCCACCGGTCGGAATTGGCCAGGAATTTCTCGGCGCAGCACGAGGCCGCGTCGAGCACGGGCACGGGCAGGTCCTCTATGACGCCGCCGGCGAGCTCGATGCGCGCTTCGAGGATGATCTCGAGCTTGAGTCGTTCTGCCTTTCCGAATGCGAGCACGGTGCGTATGCCGTATCGATCGGCGATGACTTCTCGCGCCAGGCGAAGCTTGCTGCGGGAGATCGGCCCTAGCGATTGCTCGGTCACGGCGCTCCGCAAGCTGCGATACCCATCGCGACTGGCGCACAGGAGGTCGATATCGGCCGATTCGCGGTACTCGCCAAGCTCGAGCACGATCCGGGTTCCGCCGCCGAAAAAACATTGGGCGCGCGCGAGAAATGTCCCGTCGAGCGCCGCGAGCGCCTGCATGACCACGCGATGGCGAGGTCGTACCGGCTCAAACATTCAGCACCCCGGCTCCGAAACGGGTCACGAGCCGGTCGATAAGTTCTCGCTCGGCCGCTTTCATGCGGCGCTTATCGACCAGGCGCCAATTTCGTTCGTACAGACGCAGCGCGTCTTCGGCGGCGACGTAGCGGCTGCGGCGGTTCCAGCACAGGGCCTTGAGGCACTGGTACTGGTCGATGTCGACGAGCTCGTCGTCCAGAAATTGCTCGAGCCGTCGTGTGAACCCGGGCTGCGCGATGGCAGCGCGCAGACGCTCGGCTTCGCTTGCGGGCAGCTTCAGCGCAACGTTCTGCATGCCCGCCAGCCGGTCGCGTTCTCGTTGAGCGCGCTTGGCGAGGCGCAACTGCTCGCGGCGCGGGTGCAAGGCCGGCCCCCGTCGCTCTTTCGCAGGATGTCTCATGACGCGAGAGTAGGCGGCGTCGCGATGACATGTCAACATGTCGAGCCGTGCAGCCAGTTCGACCTGAAGAGGCCGGCGAGCGGCCGTCTCGAAGCTTGTCCTGATTTGTCGACGGGGGTGAATGGCTAAGACGGCGCGGCCATCATGCAGGCTCCATCATTCCCTTGTGCAACAGCGGCCGGGCCTGCGGCGCGGTAACGAACTCGATGAACGCTCCGGCCGCCTCCTGTCGCTTCGAGCCGGCCATGATGGCGATGGCGAATACCACGTATTGGTGGAGGTCGCCTGGAAGATTACCGACGTAATCGGTCCCGGCGACGGGCACGCTCACGTTGAGCTGTTGGATCGCCATCTCCACCTCACCGCGTGCGACGTAACCCGCCGCGGGCGTGCCGTCGGAATGGACGGTCCTCGATTTCATCTGCGCAGTGATCCCGAGCTTCTCGATCGCGTGCGCCGCAACGATTCCGCTTCCGCCCAGCGAGTAACAGATCGACTTCGCATTGAGCACGGTCCGCTTGAAAGCTTCCGGCGTGCTTATGTCGGGCCGGGGCGCCCCCGACTTGACGGAGAGGCCGACCGCTGCGCGGGCGAAAACAGCGCTGGTACCCTCGACCACCTTGCCGCGCCCGATGACGTCATCCATCACGCTGGTGGTCTGCACGATCAGATCGGCGGGTGCGTCGGAGACGAGCCTTTGCTCCAGTTCCGCCCTGCTTTCCTGGTGGATGATCAGCTTGTGACCGGTGATTCGGGTATACGCGGGCGCGATCTCGTTCAATCCGGAAATCGCGCCCATGGACGACCAGATGATGAGTTCGGCACTCTGCGGCACGACTGATTCTCCTTTGCCCACGAACGTGTCGGACTGATCCGATCGCACTGGCAATATCGGTGGGGGAAGGGAGGTTACGGAGGGAAACCGTGGAAGGTTTCCCTCTGTTCGTAGGGCGGCGAGGCCCGAGCCTTCAGGCGAGCGCCGCCCCCTACAAGCTCAACCCCCCGTCGAGCACGAGCGTCTGGCCCGTCATGTAGTCGGACGCGCTCGATGCCAGGTACAGTGCGAGAAGTCCCACTTCGCGCAATTGCCCGTGACGCTTCAACGGCACGGTACGCTTGGCGCGCTCCGCGCTCTCCTGCGCGCGTTGTTCGCCCGACGTCACCGGGTCGGGAAAGATGCCCGGCGCGATGGCGTTGACGCGGATCCCGTACGGCGCCCATTCGAGCGCCTGCGCACGCGTGAAACCGACGAGCGCCGTCTTCGCGGCGGTATAGAGGACCAGTTCGCCGCCGCCCTTGCTCGCAGTCCACGACGCAATGCTGATCACCTTGCCGCTGCGCTGCTGGAGCATGTGCGCGCCCACGGCACGCGTGCAGAGAATGGCCTCGGTCAGATTGATGTCCATGACGAACTTCACTTCGTCGTCCGTGGCGGCCTGCGATTCACTTTTGTCGGGCAGCTTTACCAGCGGTTTTCGGATCGAATCGCCAAGGGCGTTGACGAGCACGTCGATGCGACCGAACTTCGCTAACACAGAGTCGACCGCGGCACGCACACTGTCGGGCTTCGTGACGTCGGCAACGATCGGCTCGACTCGCCGGCCCGAGGCTTTGGCGATCTCTGCCGCGAGCGGCTCGACGTATTTCGGCGTGAGCGCGTTCAGCGCGATGTCGGCGCCCGCGTTCGCGAGGACCTGCGCGATGCCTTTTCCGATGCCCCGACCCGCGCCGGTGATGAAAACGACTTTTCCCGTGACGTCGTACTCGGCAGGCAGCATGGCGAACCTCCTTGTGTGTTATGAACGCAGCGCCGACGCGCCCGCGACGGGGATGCCCGCGGCGCCTGGCCTTCGCGCAACCAGTAATTCGCGCGCCTCTTCGAGCCGGTCGGCTTCGAGATAGGCTTTGAGCAGAGTGAACTCGATGATGTCATGCTGTGCGCGGCTGCCGCCGATGCGTTCGCTTTGCTTCATCAGCGGTGCAAGCGCGGCGACCGCCGCAGGATAGTCCCCGCGTTCGAATGCGACGAGGCCGCGCGCGACCGCCGGCACGTAGGAACCAGAAGCGTAACGCGCTTCGCCCGCGAGCGTCTCGATCTGCCGGATGCGGGCATCGACCGCAGCCTCATCGCACATGACCGCGTCCGCGAGCACGACATGCAGGTCGGCGAGGCCGGCGCGCCGGTCGGGGCAGCGCTCTCGTTCCGTAGTCGTATAACGTGCGCCAGGCGGCGTCGTCACGCGGATGGCCGGCCAACTCGGAGCGCCAGAGGAACGCCACACCGTCCCACATCTTCTGCTGCGGTCCACCCGGATGCTTGTCGGGCGTGATGGCGTCGCGGAAGAGCTGCTGCGCCGCTGGCCAGTTGCCCGCGGCCAGTTCGAACAGCGCGAGATGCCAGCTCAGATGGCCGTGGAACGCTGCCTCGTGCGGATAGGTGGGCAGCCACGATGAGAGAAAGTCGCGGCCGCCCGCAGTATCGCCGCTCTCGTAACAGACGTGTGCCATTCCGTGCGCACAATGTGCGTTCTTCCGGTTGAGCATCAGCGAGCGTTCGATCCTCGGGCGTGCGTCCGCGACGCGCCCGTCTTCCCCGAGCGCGATCGCGTGATACGAAAGAAACCAGTAATCATCGCCGTAATGCGGAGCGAGGCGGTCGAGCAATTGCGCGATCCGCTGCTTCTGTCCGACGCGTCCCGAGACGGCAATGACCCCATTTGGATTTGTGGATGCGGCCACCATCAAGGCATCGCGTGGCCACTCAGCGAGATGAGCGTACAGGGCTTCGATGGCGGCTTCGATCTCACCCGAGAAGGCGAGATCGAAGAATCGGATATGTCCTTTCTCGCGTGCGGAGACGTCAGTAGCCAGGTCCTTCGCATCGGCCAGGGCCTCCCGCGCCGCCGCGACCTTGCCCTCGCGCATGAAAACCTGCGCCTTCCCCGCATGCGCGAGAGCGAGCCCGGGATCGCTCGCCAGGGCACGGTCGAAGGATTCCAGTGCGCCCGGATAAAGTGTGAGGGCGAGCTCGCAGCCCTCGACGTAGGCATCGCGCGCAGCGGCGGAGGCGGTAGAGACGGGAAGGTCGTATTGGTCTGCAAGCATGAGAATTCTCAATCACCGGGAGTTCGAAAAATTATACGCACTGCCCAGCACGCCACCCGCCGGCGGGAATGCGACCCGGAGAGTAAATCCGGGCACAGCTGAGACGGCGTGCGGAAGCTCGGCCTCCGGTGATCAGGCACCGGCGCTCAATCGGGCTTGATGTTCGCGGTCTTGATGATCTCTTGCGCGATGTCCTTCCAGAGCAGCCGCGCTTCGCGGCCGTAGTCCTTTGCGACGCTGCACTCGCGGTTGAAGATCATGGTGGAGCGCTCGGCGAGCGTATATGCGGGCCAGTGCGGGATAGCCGCGTTGTCAGGCTTGCCGGTGCGCGCGAATGCCGCCCACGTCGCGCACATCCGGCGCGAAAGATCGTGGGCCACCGGCCCGCGGTCCGTCGCGCCGACGGCATCGATCGTATTGAACACGAACGGCACGTCGAGCGCGTGGTACGCCTTCAGCTTGCCATCGAATACCGGTGTCTCCCAGTCGAACGAGTACAGCCACAGAGGGGCGCGGTTCTGCGCGACTTTGCGCTCCGCCAGCAGCTGGGTGCGGATGCGGAAATTCGAGTCGGTCAGGGTCGAGATCAGGCGGTCCGACGCCGAGGCGCCGGGATACAGGCCGCGATAAATCTCGATCACGCGATCGGTCGCGCTGCCAGCGACGGGCGTAATCTGCGCACGCATCTCGTCTTCGGTGAGCACCCGGTTCCACACCTTGTCGTCCGGGGCGAGGTAGATCGCCATCTCGTCCTTCACGTTGCCGATCATCACGGGAATATCGGCCGAGACTTCGGTTGCGACCGGATCGAAAGGCTGGGAGGGAAGCGTTTTGCCGTCTATCACCGGTCCGAAATCGTAACGGTCCAGGAGCGGTTGCTCAGGCGGCCCCACGGATTTCCGCGCCGGGCCCACCGCAGCGATCAGCTGCTGGAATGGCATCGTCTGCAGCTCGCCGAGCTGCGTGCGGGTGAGCTTGAGCTGCATGAGAACGGCATCCGCCAGCTTCGCGGCGCGCTCGCGTGTGGTCAGCCGCACGGCAGCGCCGCTCATCACGATGGCCTTGTGAAATAAACCGCGGGCCGCCGGCGTCGCGAGCAGCGTGCTTACCTTCCCACCGCCACCCGACTGGCCGAAGATCGTCACGTTGCGGGGATCTCCGCCGAAGCGCTCGGCGTTGTCCCGCACCCACTGGAGCGCCGCGACCATGTCGAGCGTTCCGGCATTGCCCGACTGCGCGAATGCTTCGCCGCCGATATCCGCGAGGTGCAGATGCCCCAGGATGTTGAGGCGCTGGTTGACGGTCACGACCACCACATCGTGCTGTGCGGCGAGATTGGTGCCGTCAAGCCGCGGCGTGTTGGAGGAGCTGTAGCTGAACCCGCCGCCGTGGTACCAGACCATGACCGGGCGCTTCCCACCGTCATTCAGGCCGCGTGACCAGATGTTGAGCGTCAGGCACTCCTCGCTTTCGGCAAGCCGGTCCGGGGCACCCGACAATCCGGACAATTCCGGCCGCTGCCGCCAACCGGGCGGCAATTGCGGAGCGCGGCCCGCCCATTCGGTAGCGCTGCGAACGCCCGTCCACGGCTGAGGCTTCTGCGGTGGCATGAAGCGATTGCGACCGCTCGTAGGCGCGCCATAGGGCACGCCCTTGAAGCCGTGAACGCCGTTGGTCGTGACGCCGGAAATCTTGCCGGCGGTCGTCTCAGCGACAGGTCCCTCGGCCGCGAAGACCGCGGTACTGCCGATCCACGGAGACAGCATGGCCGCACCGGCTGCGCACGACGCATGACCGAGAAACGTTCGCCGGTCGATGCCTGTCGTTGAACGCTTGCGTTCGTGCCCGGACTTGTGTGATGTCATGATCTCCTCCCGCGCTGATTCGTTCCATGATACGCAACCCGGCAACGGTTTGGAACGAAGAGGAAGGTCGCTGCCGCGCACGCAAAGCGAAAAGAGCATCGGATTTCTCCGCCACCAGAGCTTCGAGGAAAATATACGATTGCAACTTTGGTCGTCACGCGCCGGCCCTGCGCAGGAAAGTCGGCGTGACTGCGAGGAATCCTGAATGTCGCCTGTCACCGCCGCGCCAGCCGCGGATGTCGTGTCCGTCGCTGGTGTCGAGCTCGAAGTCCTGCGCCGAGGCACAGGCAATCCGCTGCTGCTGCTCCACGGTTTTCAGCACGTGGATCCGCGACTGCCGGTCGTAGAACTGCTCGCTCGTGACGTCGAGCTCGTCGCGCCGTCGCACCCCGGCTTCGGCCGCTCTTCACGTCCGATGGATTTCGGCACGGTCTACGACTTGGTTCATCTCTACCTCGCTTTCCTCGACAGCCTGCCGCAGGGACCGCTCACGCTGATGGGACTCTCGTTCGGAGGCTGGCTCGCCGCGGAAATCGCGGTGAAGGCCGGACGGCGGATCGACAAGCTGATTCTCGTCGACGCGCTCGGCATCAAGGTGAGCGACCGCGAGACGCCGGACGTATTCGACGTGTTCAACGCGCATCCGCAGGATGTCACCGCGAAGAGCTGGCACGATCCGAAAGCGTGTGCGCCGCGTTACGACGACATGGAGGACGACGAGCTCGTGACCCGCGCCCGCAACTGGGAAGCGCTGGCTCGCTACGGCTTTCATCCGTACATGCACAACCCGCAGTTGAAGCGCTGGCTCGCGAACATCAAGGCGCGCACGCTGGTGTTGTGGGGCGCGTCCGATGGCATCGTCAAGCCTGCTTATGGCGAGGCCTACGCGAAGCTCATTCCCGGCGCATGCTTCGAAACCATTGCCAATGCCGGGCATCATCCCGAGATCGAGCAGCCTGAAGTTCTGGCCGCGCGCGTACGCGCCTTCCTGAAGGAGTAAGCAGGCACCATGGACGATCACCGGACTGGAGCAGCCATGCCGCATCACGCCCTGACAATCATCACCAGCGTGCTCCTCGCCCTCGCGCTCCCTGTTGCGTCGCACGCGCGCATCACGCGCATCGACATCGAGAAAGTCGAGTCTCCGACCTTCGAAGGCACGCAATTCGGCAACAGCGGTCAGTACGAAAAACTGACGGGCAAGGCCTACGGCGAGCTCGACCCTGCGGATGAGCTCAACCGCAACGTGGTGCTGCTCGACAAGGCGCCGCGCAACGCCGCGGGGCGTGTCGAGTACAGCCTCGACATCCTGATACTGAAACCGGTCGACATGAGCCGCGGCAACCGCACGCTCATCTACGACAGCGTCAATCGCGGCAATCTGCGCGCCATCCAGGTGTTCAATATCCCGAGCGCTCCCGCCGGCGACCCGCAGAATCCCGGAGACACAGCGACGAGCGATGGCGTTGCCAACAACAATCCCTCGCAGCTGAGAGATGCCGGCGATGGATTTCTTTTCAAGCAGGGTTACACCATCGTGGCGAGCGGCTGGCCCGGCGACGTGTTGCCGGGCGGCAACCGGCTGACCGCGCGTTTTCCGGTGGCGACGGAGCCGGATGGAAAACCGATCACGAAGGTTCTCACCCTTGCCCTGACGTTCACCAAGCCTGCTTACTCCATCAGCGTGGGCTACGACGGCGCGAATACGCGGCCTTACCCGGTCGTCATGGAGCGTGCGGCCGAGGCCCAACTGTATCGCCGTGCCCGCTCTTCAGCGCCGCGCGAGACGATCCCGAAAGACGAATGGTCGTTCGCCAAATGTCCCGAGGGCAAGAACGCGTTCGCGAGCGACGTCGATGTGTGTTACCCCGCCGGCTTCTCGCCTGACTACACGTATGACCTCGTGTACGTTGCGCGCGATCCGGTGGTCATGGGCATCGGCTTCGCATCCACGCGCGATCTGGTCTCGTTTCTGCGCCATGAACGCTCGGCTGCGAATCCTTTGATGCGTGGCGGCGCAACGGACCCGGTACGCTGGGCGATCGGTTTCGGCCGTTCGCAGAGCGGGCGCTACATCAAGGATTTCGTCTACCAGGGATTCAACCTCGACGAGAGCAAGCGCATCGTATTCGAAGGAGTGATGCCGCTCATTTCAGGTTCGCGCCGGATGAGCATCAACGCACCGTTCGGCATGCCCAGCCGCTCGCCTGCTTATTACGGCGGCGATCAGTTCCCGCATACCTACGCCACAATCGACGATCCGATAAGCAAGAAGCACGACGGGTGGCTCGCGCGCTGCACGGAGCAGAAGGCCTGCCCCAGGATCATGCACATGGATTCCGGGACCGAGGCGTGGCTCGGCGGCAATGCGCTGGTAATCACCGATGCATCGGGCAAGAAAGACCAGCCGATTCCGGACAACGTGCGCCTGTACTATTTCTCGAGCACACAGCACAATCCCTCCGCGAAACCCGATTACGGCATCTGCAAGAATCTCGCTAACGTCAACCCGCGCATCGAAACCATACGCGCGCTGCTGGTTGCAATGCAGGCGTGGATGACCGAAGGCAAGCTGCCTCCGGAAAGCCGCTTTCCGCGCGTCTCCGACGGCACGCTGGTGCCGCCGCTGCCCACTGACAAGTTCGGCTTTCCGAACATCCCCGCCGTCGCCTACAACGGCAAGCACAGCACGCTTTCAATGAAAGACTTCAGCGTGCAGCCCCCGCGCAACCTTCCGGGCACGGAATACCCGGAGCTCGTGCCGAAAGTGGATGCTGACGGCAACGACGTCGGCGGTGTGCGCTCGTACATGCTGCAGGTTCCGCTCGGGACTTACACGGGATGGAATCACCGGCGCGCGGGCTTCATGGAGGACGACCTGTGCGGCCTGCAGGGCTCGTATATCCCGTTCGCGAAAACGGCCGCCGACCGCGGTGCCGATCCGCGTCCCTCGCTGCAGGAACGTTACGGCAGCCATGCGAACTACGTCGCGAAAGTCGAAGCCGCCACCGCGAAACTGGTGAGCGAAGGATTCATGCTGAAGGAAGACGCCGCGCGCGTGATTGCGGATGCGAAGCAGCGCAATCTCGCTTTCTGAATCGCCATCCACCCGAGCAGGTCACCCACACCATGGACGTCTGGTATCAATGCGAAATCCCGTATCCCCATGTGCCGCAGGACGTGCTCGATCGCGCTCCGTCGGTGCGCGCGAGCCTGCCCAACCGCTACTGCGATCCGCAGGCGGCCGCGGATCTCTTCGAGGAATGCATCGACGAATTCCTGCTGGCCGATGACGTTGGGCTCAACGTTGTCGCCATCGAGCATCACGCGGGCATCAACTCGCTGCTCGCCGCGAACCCCATGCTGGTTGCGATACTGGCGCGCCAGACGAGGAAGGCGAGAATCCTGAGTCTCGGCACGCTGGTCACGTTGCGTCCGGACCCGGTGCGCATCGCCGAGGAATACGCCACGGCGGACGTGATCAGCCGCGGGCGCCTCGAGATCGGCTTCGTCAAATCCGGCGGCAGTGAAGTGGCGTCGAGCAACGTCAGCCTGATCGATAACGGCGAGCGCTACTGGGAAGCGATCGATCTCATCTCGAAAGCGCTGACCTCGCACGACGGGCCGTTCAGCTGGGAAGGAAAGCACTTCACACATCGCCACGTGAATATCTGGCCGCCGTGCTATCAGCGACCGCTGCCCCGCATGTGGTCGGCCACCGGTGATGCGTCCACGTCCGCGGACGTGGGCCGTCGCGGCATGGTGCACACCCTCGGTACTGCGGGGCCCTGAAGGCACCCGCGCCGCGTTTGCGGCAAACCGGCGCGCGCGCATCGACGCCGGACTGCCGCCTTCGACCACCGAGCGTTTCAGCTATGCGGCGCTGGTGGCCGTGGGCGAAACGGAAGACGAGGGCCTGCGACTCGGTGAGAAGTTGTTGTGGTTCCTCAACACCAGCATGAAGTCGGCGCCGCAGTTCGGCACGTTCCTGCCGGGCGCCGCGCCGCCCGATGCCGCGCCCATGATCTATCGCAGCCGCCCCAGAGTGAGCAAGGCCGCCGAAAGCGAGAACGCAGCCGGCAATCTGAAGCCGTCGCTCGGCAACGCAGCCGGCCTCATGAGCATGACGCCGGCAAGAGCCATTGCACAGGGTATTCTGTTTGCCGGCACGCCCGACACGGTCTATCGGCAGATCATGGATCTCTACAACTTCGTCGGCGGTTACGGGCATCTGGTGATGATCGGTCGCTCCGGCTTCATGACGCATGCGGAAACTGAGAAGAGCATCAATCTCTTCGCGCGCGAAGTGCTGCCACGGCTGAAAGCGATCGCACCGGTGCGGGCCGGTTTCAATCAGCAGTAGTTGCTCGATAGCAGGCGCCCGTGAAGTGTGAAAGGGCGGGGGCATTTCTACGATGCATTGTAGGGAATGCTATGATCCGAGCGCCTGAGAGCGCGAGGCACCGCTCCGAAGCGATGCGAACACTCCGGGCATGCGGCGGACCAGTCTCGCCGCACAGCGAGGTCGCTCATGGCGCAGGTCGTGCTGAGGGAGCTCAACAAGAAGTACGACGAGGTGCACGCCGTCAAGGACGTCAACCTGACGATCCGCGACAACGAGTTCATGGTCCTCGTCGGCCCGTCGGGCTGCGGCAAGACGACGACCCTGCGCATGGTCGCGGGTCTCGAGCAGATCACCTCCGGCGAGATCGTCATCGGTAACCGAACGGTCAATGATCTGCCGCCCAAGGACCGCGATATCGCCATGGTGTTCCAGAATTACGCTCTGTATCCGCACAAGAGCGTGTACGACAACATGGCCTTCGCCCTCAAGATGCGGAAGTTTTCCAAGCCGGAGATTCAGAAGCACGTCCAGGAGGCAGCCGAGATACTCGGCATCCGGGAGCTGCTCACGCGCAAGCCGCGCCAGCTCTCGGGTGGCCAGCGCCAGCGCGTCGCCCTCGGCCGCGCCATCGTGAGGCACCCGCAGGTATTTCTGTTCGACGAGCCACTGTCGAACCTCGATGCCAAGCTGCGCGTGCAGATGCGCATGGAGCTCAAGCGCCTCCACCAGCGTCTCGAGACCACGGCGATCTATGTCACCCACGACCAGGTTGAGGCAATGACGCTTGGGTCGCGGGTCGTGGTCATGAAGGACGGCTGGGTGCAGCAGGTGGGCGAGCCCATGGAGATCTACGCCGGGCCCCGCAACAGGTTTGTCGCGGGCTTTATCGGATCTCCGTCCATGAATTTCATCCCCATGACGCTGACCGACGGTAGCGGCGTGCTCTTTGCGGAGGCCGCCGGCATCAGGATCAAGGTGCCCGCCGCGAACACGCAGAGCCTGATGGCTTACAGGGGCCAGGGCGTAACGTTGGGCGTACGCCCGGAGGATCTTCGGATCAGTGCGAGCTCGAATTCCGGCGAGCTCTCTTTCGAGACCGTGGTCGAGGTCGTCGAGCCTCTCGGCTCCGAAATCCTGCTGGACACCAGGGCCGCGGGGCAGCAGATCGTCGCGCGCGTCGAGCCCACGGTGAGGACGCGGCCGAACGAGAAGATCCGCCTGACATTCCTTCCCGATCGCATCCACTTCTTCGATGCGAAGACCGAAGCGGTCATTAAGTAGCCGCGCGCCTTGACAACCTGACCTTCACGCAACCTAATGTAGGAAACGATCGCCCCCGATGGAGGAGCCCATGGGTAAGATCAGCCGCCGCCGCTTCCTGACCACCTCCGGCGGTCTCGTCGGCATTCTCGCGACCGGCGTCCCGCCCGCGCGGGGTCAGCAGCGCCAGATTTCCTACCTCTGCTGGAACAATTTCGCTCCCGCCTCGGACAAGAAACTGGCGGAGATCGGTCAGCGCTTCACCAAAGACACCGGTATCAGGATTCGTATCGACCATATCGCGGCGCCGCAGCAGGCCGCGAAGTACGCTTCCGAGGTGCAGACACAGGCCGGCCACGACGTCGTCGAGATGCGCATGCACTTCCCGTGGCTCTACGAGCCCCAGCTCGTGGACGTGTCCGACCTGGTGGGAGAGCTGGAGAAGAAATATGGACCGGCGCTCTCGTCGGCCAAAGAGACCGGCATGGTCAAGGGGGTCTGGCGCGGGGTGCCGCAGTATCGCACCTTCTTCGTGGCCGCCTATCGGGAGGACCTGTTCAAGAAGGCCGGCCTCAAGATCCCCGATACTTGGGAAGACCTCTACACGGTCGGCAAGGAGCTGAAGAAGATGGGGCACCCGGTCGGGATCCCCATCAGCCAGAACTACGACTCGATCTCCACCGCGGGGCCCGTGCTCTGGTCTCTGGGGGGCAAGGAGGTGGACAAGGACGGCAAGACCGTCGGCATCAGCAGCTCGCAGACGGTCGAGATGGTGGAGTGGTACAAGAAGGTGTACCGCGACTGCATGGAGCCCGAAGTGCTGTCCTGGAATGACGCCAGCAACAACGAGTCCCTCCAGCAGGGCAAGGCGGGATGGATCCACAATCCGGTGAGTGCCTACATCGTCGCTCGCAACAACAAGCTGGAGACGGCCAACGCTATCAGCCATCACCGGAGCCTGGCCGGCCCCAACGGCCAGCGTCACGAGACCGACGTGCCGCGCCACATCGGCATCTGGAAGTTCTCCAAGAACGTCGAGCCGGCGAAGGAATGGATTCGCTATCTGCTCGGCAAGCGCGAGGTCTACGACGAGTACATCATGTCGGGCGACGCGTTCAACCTGCCCGCTTACACGAACCTCGTCGATCACCCCGTGCTCAGGACCGATCCGAAGTTCGCCCCGCTCAAGCAGGAAGGCGTCCAGTTCCATTGCTACGGCTGGCCCGCGCCGCCGAGCGACAAAATCCAGCTCATCACGAATTCCTTCATCCTGCCCAACATGATCGCCAAGGCGGTCACCGGCACGTCGACCAAGGAGGCCATCGCCTGGGGCGCGAACGAGATGAAGAAGATCCTGGCAGGCTAATATCGTGAGTCAGAAATACAGTCATCGCGAGGACTGCAGGGACGTGGCGATCTCGTGTCGCACGCATAACGTTCGCAACGAGATTGCTTCGGCGCGGCGTGCCTCGCAATGACCCAATGATTGGGGATTCAGCACACTAGCGGACGGGGGCTCATGCGCATCGTAGACGCAGGCGTTATCGTCGCGGCCCGCCAGCCGCGATTCGGATTGCGGCTGCAGGAATGGCTCAATCGCGAGGGCGTTCTCGGTCCGCTGTTCGTGGCTCCGGCCCTGCTGCTCCTGATCGTGCTCGTGGCCTATCCGTTTTCCATGGCGGTCTACTTCTCGCTGTCGGACTCCTTCATCGGACGGCCCAGCCATTTCATCGGGATCCGGAACTTCGTGAATCTTTGGGAAAGCGATGCGTTCCGCCAGACTTTCCAGAATGCCTTCGTCTTCACCGGCATCTCTGTCGCCTTCAAGCTGGTGATGGGCATCACGCTGGCCCTTCTCCTGAACCAGCAGCTCTGGTTCAAGCGGGTGATCCGCGGCGCGGTGCTTTTGCCCTGGGTCATCCCCACGGCGCTCTCGACGCTCGGCTGGTGGTGGATGTTCAACTCGCTGTACAGCGTGGTGAACTGGACCGGCATCGCGCTCGACATCATGGATCCGCCAGGCCCGAACTGGCTCGGACAGAAGTACTACGCGATGGCGGCGGTGATCGTGGTGAACATCTGGCGCGGGCTCCCGTTCTTCGCGATCACGATCCTGGCTGGATTGATGGCGATTCCAAAAGAGCTTTACGAGGCGGCGGAGGTGGATGGTGCGGGACCCGTGAGGCAGTTCTGGCAGATCACGCTGCCCCTCCTGAAGCCCGTGCTCGGCATCGTGGTCCTCTTCTCGACGATCTTCACGTTCAGCGAGTTCAACATCGTCTACGTCCTCACCCACGGCGGCCCCATCAACTCGACCCATCTCTTTGCCACCCTCGCGCGTCAGGTGGGTCTCGAGACGGGGCGGATCGGCGAGGGCGCGGCCATCTCGCTCTACCTGTTCCCCGTGCTCGTGTTCGTCGTGTGGGCGCAGCTCAAGTCCGTGCGACGGGAGGTTTTGTGATGGCGAGCGCGGGGAGGCGGCAGCGCTGGAGGAAGATCGGGGTCCATCTGCTGCTCGTGCCGTTCCTTCTTTTCGCGCTGTTCCCGTTCTACCACATGGCGCTAACGTCGCTGAAGACGGACCGCGAGCTGTACGATCGTAAGGCGGTGCCCCTCGTGATCCGGCAGGGGGTCACCCTCGAGCATTACACCAAGCTTGTGCGCGAAAGCGAGTTCGTGACCTGGGCCAAGAACAGCCTGCTCGTCACCTTCATCGCCACGACGCTGTCGCTCGTGATCGGGACGGTGGCGGCCTACGCGCTCGCCCGGCTCACGTTCATCGGCGTGGGGGGCCTCGGGACGGCGATCTTCGTGACCTACCTGGTGCCGACTTCGCTTTTGTTCCTGCCGCTCGCACAGGTGGTGAACTGGCTCGGGCTCGGCGATTCCAAGTGGGCGCTGGTGGTGACGTATCCAACCTTCCTGGTGCCGTTCTGCACCTGGCTTCTGATGGGGTATTTCCGCACGGTGCCGAAGGAAGTGGAGGAGTGCGCCCTCGTGGACGGCGCCACTCGCATCCAGGCGCTCTGGCACATCATCCTTCCCATCGCCGTGCCGGGGCTCGTGTGCGCGGCGCTCTTTGCCTTTACGCTATCCTGGAACGAGTTCATCTACGCGCTGACCTTCACCTCGTCCTCGGACGAGATCACGGCCAGCGTGGGCGTGACGCAGGAGCTGATCCGCGGCGATATCTACTACTGGGGACAGCTGATGGCGGGCGCGATGCTCGGCTCCGTCCCGATCGTCATCCTCTACGTCTTCTTCCTCGACTACTACGTCTCGGGCCTCACGGCCGGCGCGGTCAAAGGCTGACGGGCGGCGCAGCGTTTAAGCTGCGCCCGCACGATCGGCGGACAGGATGCCCGACGTCGTGCGCACGCTGTCGAGTCAGGTCGCGCTACTTCTCGTACTTGAACGAGAGATTCACTCGCGCCCGGAAAACGGCGACCTTGCCATCATCGTCGACGACCATGTCGAGCTTGGTGATCTCCGCGATGCGGATGTCGCGCAGCGACTGCGCGGCCGTCTTGACGGCATTCGCCGCCGCTTCTTCCCATGAGTTGCTGCTCGTCCCCACGAGCTCGGTGATCCGGTAAACGCTGTCTTTCGCGCGCGACGCTTTGGCCATGTCGGTCTCCCTCGTGGATAGGACCTTCAAACACCACTGTTCACCCAACAGCACTCTATTGCTCGCGCGGCACCGCCGTCAACTGCGTGACAATCCCCGCAAGCCGAGGTACGGCGAAGGCGTCACCGAGGCGCATCAGAAGCTGCCGGCGCTGGAGCGCGCGATGAAGGCGGTGATGGTGGAGAAACACCAGGCGCTGCTCAATGTCGATACGAACGCGGGCGCCGACTGACGCATGAGCGGTTAAACTCTCTGCAGGGATGCTCTGGTCACAGGAGGCCAAACACGTGGTGAGGGCCCGGTCCGCTAATTGACGCGGGTGGTCTGCGCGCTGAAGGAGGAGGCAGGAGGGAAACCACGGATTTCCTCCTGTTCCGTAGGGCGGCGAACCCCCAGCCAGAGGCGAGCGCCAAGGCCCCCGGATGTGCGGCGCTCTTCAGGGAGGAGGTGCGTGATGCGGGGACAATGGCAAGCATTGTGCGGAGCAGTTGCAGCTGCCTGTGTCATGTACGCGGGCGCACCATGGGCGCAGCCGACCCCCATCAGCCCGGCGCAGAACTATCCCGCTAAACCCGTCCGTTGGGTCATTCCGTTCGACGCCGGCTCCTCGCCGGACATCGTGGGACGCACTCTCACCGAGCGCCTCTCGCGGTTGTGGGGCCATCAGGTCCTCATTGACAACCGCGTCGGCGCCGCCGGCACGCTCGGTGCCGCGTTCGTTGCGAAGTCACCGCCCGACGGCTACACGCTGCTCCAGGGCAACATCGCGCCGAACGCGATCTCGGTCTCGCTCTACGCGAAGCTACCGTATGACCAGCTGCGCGACTTCGCGCCGATCACGCGTATAGGCTTGACCCCGAACGTCATCATGGTGCATCCGTCGGTGCCGTTCAGGACGGTGAGACAGTTGGTCGATTACGCGAAGGCGAATCCGGACAAACTCAGTTATTCCGCATCACTCGCCGGGACGTCGCCACACCTGACGATGGAACTCCTGAAACTGCAACTGAAGTTCGACGTCGTGTACATTCCCGTACAAGCTCGGGGCACAGGCGGTGACCGACACGATCGGCGGCCAGGTGCCGATCAACATCTCGAACGCACCGCTGTCCACGGGCGCGGTGCAGTCAAACCGACTGCGCGCGCTTGCGGTCACCAGCGCGCAACGCATCGCGGTGCTGCCGGACGTGCCGACGATGCAGGAATCCGGTGTGCCCGACTTCGAGGTGAATTCATGGTACGGCCTCATGGCCCCCGCGGGTACACCTGCGGCGATCCTCGACAAGATCAACGCCGATGTCCACACCGCGTTGCACGCACCGGAGGTCGAGAAGCGCATGCAGGATGTAGCGATGCCGCCCGCCCCTACGACGCGACAGGAGTTCGATGAGTTCGTACGCGGGGAAGTCGCTCGCTGGGCGCGTGTCATCAAGGAGGCGGGTATCCCGCAGCAGTGACCAGGCCTCTTCTCGCAAGCGGCGCGATGCATGCGCGGCGCTTGACGCGAGACTGGAAGCGCGCTATTTCGGCGGCGTCTTCGGATTCGCGACTTGCCAGATGCCCTGAGCATTCTTGCAGAAGCGGTAATCCCCGCGCGCATGGCGGTCTACGCTATCCGATTCGATCCGTATCTCCCGGCAGGTCTTCCCGTTGTCGCTCGACCTCGCCTTCGGCGTCAGCTTGCTGTTGAACCGGGTCTTGGGAGCAGTCCATTCCACGGTGTCGCCGTCAGCGGTCTGATCGAGCGTGGTCGACACGAACGCGAGAAACTCCTTCAACTCGGCAGAATTGAGGCGCGTGACCGGCGCGTCCTTGAGGAAGTTGTAATTGACCGCGTGCGCATTGCTTGCAAATGCGGTCGCAATCACGATCAGCGGCACATACCAGAAGCGTTCGCTGGCGCGCCGTGCGGGAAAACGCCGCTCGAAGAGAGGCGCGAAGCTGAAGGCCTGGCGACGGCCGAATGCCATAATTGACCTCGATGTTGTGCCTTTACCCGGGCGGCCGCATACAGCATCCAAGCGTTGCCCATCGAACCCAGTGTCCGAGATCGATCGCTTCCCCGGTATTGGACCTTGGTCCAATCGAGGCGCGGCCGCTCGCATATCGGCGCCGCAGTTGCCAGGTTGGACCCCGGTCCGACAGGCCGTCCAGCACGATGTTCGCGAGTCCCGTCACACTTTCCGGCGCCTGCCTTTCTTCGATGATCGCCGCCCTGCGCACCTCATTGTAGGCGACCTGCTCTATCAGGCGTGGCGTCAGTCAGTTCGACGGGGAAGTGACACGCGACCTGACGGTCCGGACCGTCCGCAAGCAGCGGGGGCGATTGCTCCGCGCACACGGCTTGCGCCTTCCAGCAGCGGGTACGAAAACGGCACCCCGATGGAGGGTTGGCCGGGCTCGGCACTTCACCTTTGAGCAGAATCCGATCGACGCGTCCTTTGTTCGTAAAGTCGATGCGCGGCTGCGCCGACAGCAAGGCTTTGGTGTACGGGTGCCGAGGCGTTTTGTACACGCGCTCGACCGTGCCGATTTCGACGATGCGACCGAGGTACATGACCGCGATGCGATGGGACATGTGACGCACGACGGCCAGATCGTGAGCGATGAACAGGCACGCGATGCCGAAGTTCGACTGGATTCGCTCCAGCAGATTGACGACCTGAGCCTGCACCGACACATCGAGCGCGGATACGGGCTCGTCGCATACCAGGATTTCCGGATTCAATGCGAGCGCGCGAGCGATACCGATGCGCTGGCGCTGCCCGCCGGAGAATTCATGCGGGTAACGCCGCGCGTGTTCGGGCAGCAAGCCGACGCTTTCCAATAGCTCTCTGGTGCGCGTCCGCCATTGCTTGCGCGGTAGCACGTCTGCATGGATGACCCATGGTTCAGCGATGATTTGCTCGATCCGCATGCGTGGATTCAACGACGCGTAGGGATCCTGGAAGATCATCTGTATCCGCCGGCGGATATTCTTCAGATCAGCCGTGTTCGAGCGAAAGATATTCCTGCCGTGGAACAACGCCTCGCCGGCGCTCGGCTCCTCCAGAAGCATCAGCGTGCGTGCGACCGTCGTCTTCCCGCAACCGCTCTCACCCACCAGGCCCAGCGTTTCGCCCGTGTGAATCGCGAAATCGACACCATCGACGGCCTGGATGAAACCTGCTCGTCGTCGCAGCCGGAGGCCGCTGCCGATGGGGTAATGCTTGACGAGCCCGCGCACGTCGAGGATCGGGGCAGCGCCCGGCGTCCGCTTCGACTTCGAGCCCGGCAATGAAGCGTCAGCGGCCATCGAACACCTCTCGTGCGCGGAAACACTCGGCATGATGACCCGGCGCCATTTCGACGCTTGGTGGCAGAGATGCGCGGCACTCGTCAGTAGCCCTGGGACAGCGTGGATGAAAACTGCACCCGGTCGGCAACGTCGCCATATCCGGTGGAGATCCCACGATCGGACTCAGTTGCTGCTGGTCGACGTCGGCTCGCGGAACCGATTCGAGCAATGCCAGGGTGTAGGGATGGGCCGGACGCGACAGCACGTCACGCGCGGGTCCACTCTCGACGACGCGGCCCCCGTACATGACCGCGACGTGATCGGCCACCTCTGCGACGACGCCCAGGTCGTGGGTGATGAGCACCATCGCCATGTTGCGCTCGCGTTGCAGATCCATGAGCAGGTCCATGATCTGCGCCTGCACCGTGACGTCCAATGCGGTGGTCGGCTCGTCGGCGATGAGCAGCTTCGGATCGAGCGCGACAGCCATCGCGATCATCACGCGCTGGCGCATGCCTCCGGAGAATTGATGCGGGTAGTCGCGCGCCCGCTCGTGAGGGTTTGGAATGCCGACTCGGCCGAGCAATGCCTCGGCGCGTTCCAGTGCGGCGCTCGACCGCAGAACGCCGTGTGCTCTGAATGGCTCCGCAACCTGCCAGCCCACGCTGAACACCGGATTGAGCGATGCCAGCGCATCCTGGAACACCATGCCGATATCGAGTCCGCAGCGTTTACGCCATTCGGACATCGGTATGTGAAGTACGTCGGCACCGTCGAAGCGGATGCTGCCGCCCGTGATGTGCGCGGGCGGTGACGCCAGCAGGCGCATGATGGCGGCAGCGGTGACGCTCTTGCCGGATCCGCTTTCGCCGAGCACCGCCGCCGTTTGCCCCGCGCCGCACTGAAAACGTAGCGCCGTTCACGGCGCGGACAATCTCGCGGCCGCTGCGAAATTCGACGCGCAGATCGGTCACTTCGAGCAGAGGCGGATCGCCTGCACGCGTCATTGTTTCGGGGCCTCGAGGCGCCAGCGCTGAACGGGATCGGTGACCAGCCGCAGCCAGTTGGAAAGCAGGTTCGCGGACAGCGTCGTCGCCATGATCGCGAGCCCCGGAAAAAACGCGAGCCACCACGCCTGACTCAGATAGTTGCGGCCCTGGGCGACCATCAGACCCCAGGTGATCTCCGGCGGCTGAATGCCGATCCCGAGAAAGCTGAGCCCAGACTCGGCGAGCATCACGATCGCGAAATCGACTGTCATGATGGTCATCAACGTCGGCGCAACAATGGGAATCACGTGGCGCCACAGGATGTGCGTGCGGCTGCCCCCCATCGAGCGCGCCGCATCGACGAATCCCCGTTCGCGAATTTCGAGCACCTCGGCGCGGGTGACGCGCAGATACGATGGAATACGCGTCACCGCCAGTACGATGATGAGGTTCGCAACCCGGGGCTCGAGCATATACAGCACGACGACGGCCAGGAGCAGGGACGGAAAGCTCTGTACGACATCGGACAGACGCATGATCAGATTGCCGACACCGCGCCCGACATAGCCTGCGATCAGCCCAAGCGCGCCCCCCACGATCATTGCCACTATCACCGACGTGAAGGCGACGGTCAGCGTGTTTCGAGAGGCGACCACCAGCCGCGCGAGCATGCTACGTCCCAGCGCATCGCCCCCCAGCATCATCAACCAGCCGTGTTCCAGCGAGCCGGGTGGCGCGTTGCGCCCGCGCAAGTTGATATCCGTGGCTGCTTTGCCGAGCCATTCGGGCCCGAACACCATGCAGACAACCATGAACAGCAGCCATGCGGCCGAGCATAAAGCCAGCGGGTCGCGCGCCAGCAATCGCCACCACGGCAACCCGACGCGGGTGCTCACCATTTCCGCTTGCGCCGCGATCGGGCGGGCGTCGGCCATCACGGTCGAGTCAGTCACTGGTGGCGAATCCTTGGATCGAGCGCGACATACAACAGGTCGATGGCGATGTTCATCAGGAAGATCGCGGATGCGGTCATCATGATGGACGCCTGCACGACCGCGAAATCACGTTGCACGACGGCGTCGATCATCAGTTTGCCTACGCCCGGCCAGCCGAACACCGTTTCCACGATGACTGCACCGTTGATCATTCCGACCGCCAGATCACCCGCGACGGTGACCATCGCCAGACACGCGTTGCGCAGAGCATGGACAAAGATGACGGTGCTTTCGCCGACGCCTTTCGCGCGCGCCGTTTTCACGTAAGCCGAGGCGAGTGAGTCGAGCATGGCCCCGCGCACGACTTGCACCAGCAATCCAAACGGACGCAATGCAAGCACTGTCACCGGCATGATCCAGAACGGAAAGCCGCCGGTGCCCGAGGTCGGGAACCAGCCCAGCCGGACCGAGAAAACCAGAATTGCAGTGATGGCGACCCAGAAGTCCGGCGCACTGGCGCTGATCAGTGCGAATGTGCTGCCGATCCGATCGACGAGGCCGCCGGGGCGATACGCCGCCAGCGCACCCACGGCGACCGCGAGTGAAATGCCGAACAGCAAGGTGACGCCGGCGAGCTTGAGCGTCGCGGGATACGCCTCGAGCACCACGTCTACGGCCGGTCGCTGCTTGCGCAGCGAGAAGCCGAGGTCGCCTTCCATGACAGCGCCGAGGAAGCGGACGAATTGCTCAGCGGCCGGACGATCGTAGCCGTGTTTGTGAGCGAACTCGACGCGGTCCTCGAGCGAGGCGTCGACCGGCAGGAACAAATCGGTGGGATCGCCAGTCAGCCTGGCGAGGAAGAACACGGCGATGAACAGTCCGAACAGCGCAAACGCGCTATGCACCGCGCGGCGGGTCAGATAAGGGATCATCTAATTCGTGGCGATTGGCTCACCCGACCGCCACGGTCATTTCCGCGGCTGGTAAAGCACCGTCCGTTCGTCCTGAGGAGACACAGCACTGCGGTCGTCTCGAAGGCCGAACGGATCGGTTGTTCATACTTCGAGACACTACCGGTTGTTCCGGGAAGAATCTACTTGAAGGTAATCTGCTCGAGCAGGATTTCGCTGTTGGTTGCGGCTGTCGGCACGAAATTGATCTTCGGGCTGACACGCGCGAAGCCGACCATGTGAAACAGGAAAACGTCGAGCACGCTGTCGTGGACCATGGCCATCGTCTCCTCCCATAGCTTCGTGCGCTTCGGACCGGCAGGCGTCTGCGTCGCTTCCGCGATTTTCTTGTCCAGCTCGGGGATGCAGTGCGACGAGGTTTGCGCTTTGCACGCGTACTTGGGGTACATGGTAAAGACCGGGTCGCCGACGTTGTTGTCGTGCATGTGGCCGAGCAGAATCGGGGGACGACTCCTGAGCTTGGCGTCGGCCTCCGGCGTGAGCGGTCCCTTGTTGGGGTGAGCGTTGTGGTTGTTCCACAAACTGACTTCGATCATCTTCAGCTTCATATTCAGCCCCACCGCCGTGTACATGGCCAGTATCGACTCGCAGGTCTCGGTGGTGTTTTCCCACTGGTTGATGCGACACAGGAAATCGATCGGCGTGTCGATCTTCACACCGGCCGCCTTTGCTTCCGCCAGCAGCTTCTTCGCCTTTTCCGGGCTGTATTCGTAGGGCTGCTTGTCGAGGGCTTGATTGTGTCCCGCTATACGCGGAATCACCATCTGTGTGGCGATCTGGGCTTGCTTGGGGATGATCGCGCCGTGCAGGCCTTTGCGGTCGATCGCATAGTTGAGCGCCAGCCGCACTCGTTTGTCGTTGAACGGCGGAACCAGCGATTCGATGCGAAGGTAGTTGGTCTCCGAGTTGGGATAGGCAAAGTCTGTCTTCGGGTCGGTGGCGTCCTGGAACGAGATGTTGGTTGCGAGATGGGCTTCACCGACCTTCACCATCGCAGCGGCCACCGCGGATTCCTTGCGCCACACGTAACGCGCGCCGTCGAGCTGAGGCTTCTTGCCCCAGTAGTTCGGGTTGCGCTTGAGCACGACCTCGCTATTGGCCGTGTAGTGATCGATCATGTAGGGGCCGGTACCGACGGTGTTGTTCATCACCCGGATGGGCTCGTTCGGATACCCGATCGTCAACGTCGTCATGCGCACCGGCAGAATCGGATCGGGCTCGGGGGTGACGATATCGATCGTCGCATCGTCGACCTTGACGACCTTGATCGTGAAGCCCGAAAACATCTTGGTGCGAGCGTTGCAGTCGAGCTTCGGGCTGAGCGCCTTGTCGACGGCACTGGAGATGGCTTCGGGCGTGAGCGGCGTGCCGTCGCTGTATTTGATGCCCTTGCGCAGAGTGAAGCGCCACGTGGTGGCGTTTACCTGCTTCCATGAGGTCGCCAGCCGCGGCTTGAGCGAACTGTCATTAGGGTCCAGTTCGATCAGCGTTTCGTTGACGTTCTGACGAATGACCCGGCCTACGGCCGACCGCGCGCTGTTGCAATTGTCGAGGCTGTCCGGTTCCTCCGGGATGACGATCGTGATTGTTTTCTGTGCGAGCGCTGCGCCGGGGGCGATCAGCGTGATCGTCGACAGTGCGGCCAGCGACACCGCAGTCGCGCCGAGTGGGGGCAAACTCGTTCGAAACATAGCGATCCTCCTCTCCGCGCTCTGGTGGCGCGCGGTTAGACCAGCCGTGCTCGCAGAATTACTAACCACTTCTCTGCGTAGCAGCTACGCATCTCCGGATAAGTCTACCAGCACGGCACCGGCCGTGTTCGCGATATCCGGGCTCGACATTGCGCCGTATGATACTCGCGGGTGCGTGGGCCCAACGTTCTACAATATCGCGGCGACGGATGTGATGCGCCGATCAATGTTCTGCAGCATCGCTTGACTCATGGGAGGATGATGATGATTGCCTTATTGGTGCCGGTGAAAGTGAAGCCCGAAATGCGCGAAAAATTTCTGGCAGCGGCGCTCGACGATTCGACCTGCTCGGTGCGCGACGAGGCGGGCTGCCTGCGTTTCGACGTGCTTCAGGACAACAGCGACCCGAACAAGTTTTTCTTTTACGAGGTGTACCGCGACGAAGCCGCGGTGGAGGCTCATCGGGCGGCCCCGCATTATGCACGCTGGCGCGCCGTGGCCGCCGAGGTGCTGGCCGAGCCGACCAACGCCAGCCGCTGCACCACACTTTTTCCGAAGGACTACAGCTAGAGCCCGCGAGTCGGTTCAAGGCTGAAATTCCGTTATGCTCTGCCACTGAACTTCAAACGAACAGGAGAATTACATGATCGCAGCAGGTCAAACACTTCCGCCGGGTAAGCTCATGGAATCGACGAGCTTCGATGAAGGCACCGGTTGTCCGATAGGCCCCCAGGAAGTCGATGTGACTGCCGCCAGCAAGGACAAGAAGATCGTCATCTTCGGGCTGCCCGGTGCCTATACGCCCACCTGCTCGGCGAAGCATGTGCCGTCTTTCATTCAGAACGCCGCTGCGCTCAAGGCCAAAGGCGTCGACGAAGTGTGGTGCGTAACGACGAATGACGCCTTTGTCATGGCGGCGTGGGGCAAGCATCTGAACGTCGATGGCAAGGTGCGCATGCTGGCGGATGGCAGTGCGAAGTACGTGAAGGAACTCGGACTCGAGCTGGATCTCACCGGGCGCGGAATGGGTGTTCGCTCCAATCGCTACGCCATGATCGTCGATCACGGTGTCGTCAAAGGCGTCTACGTGGAGGCGCCCGGTAAGTTCGAGGTCTCTTCGGCCGAATCCGTGCTGACGCATCTATGAGGTGATGCGTCTGTTCAGGAGCGAGGAGGCGGTGGCGGAGCTCAGCGGACCTTGCCTGGCGCCAGTCGCCGCCGTGCAGGCGCCGAAGGTCCCCTGATACCCTGTCAAGAGAACGCGCATGAAAATCACCCGGGTAGAACCCATACTCGTCCGCACGCCGCTCAAGCTCGACGGCGCTCAGCCTCACGCCGGCGGGCTGCCGAAAAACGACGTGCACACCGTGCTCGTCAAAGTGGAGACCGACGAGGGTGTCACCGGCTGGGGTGAAGCGTTTTCCAACGCCGGCTGGCAATCGACGTGCACGGCAGTTGCGCAGATCGTCGCGCCGCGCGTGGTAGGTCGCGATCCATCGCAGATCGCGCAGATACAAGCCGATCTGCATCGTGGCCTTTACAACACGGGACGCAGCGGACCGACGGTGTTCGCGATCTCCGGACTGGATATCGCGCTGTGGGATATCGCAGCCAAGCGTGCCGGCCTCCCGCTCTACAAACTGCTCGGCGGCAGCGCGCGTGCCACGTTGCCGGCGTATGCCAGCCTCCTGCGCTATGGCGACGCGAATGTGGTCGAGCGCAAGACCAGGGAAGCCATCGATCGCGGTTATCGCTACATCAAGTTGCACGAGAACAAGACCGACATCGTGCGCGCTGCGAAGAAGGTGTGCGGCGACAAGGTGGCGCTGATGGTGGATTGTTCGTGTCCGTGGACCGAAGACGAGGCGATCGCCATCGCGCACGAATGGTCCGACATGAAACTCGCGTGGATCGAAGAACCGATCTACCCGCCCGATGATCACAGCGGGCTTGCCCGACTGCGCAAGTCGAGCAGGACACCGATCGCGGCGGGCGAGAACATTTCGAACTTCATGGAGTTCAAGCGGCTGTTCGAAGTGGGTGCCGTGGGCATCGCGCAGCCCAGCATCACCAAGATCGGCGGTGTCACCGAGATGCGCAAGATCTTCGCACTGGGCGAAGCGAACGGTGTCGTGGTGGTGCCGCATTCACCTTACTTCGGGCCGGGGCTGATGGCCTCGATCCACGTGTGCGCAGCGAGTGCGCGCGAGATTCCGATCGAGCGCTACTACTGCGACTTCGGGGACAACCCGTTCGGTGAGCAGATCATCCCGAAGAATGGCGACTTCGCCGTCCCGCAGGTGCCGGGACTGGGGCAGGATCCCGATGTGAACCTCGTCGAGCGCATGCGAGTGAAGTAAGGGTCACACGTTGCGGCGAACGCTCGAAGGTCGCGCCGCACAGGGATTCCGATGTTCCGTGAGACTTCGGCGAGACCGCTGATGGCGGAGAGCGATGGCGAAGCAGCTCAACGGTATTTTTCGCGAGTGGATGAGAGTCAGGCAGGCCGACGAGAAGGCGCCGCCGATCATCTGGGGCCACTGCATCGTTCACCTGTCGCATCCCGAATTCTGCGGCAACGTGCTGCACACCTCGAGTGTGCTGGCGATCGACGGGTACAGAACCTTCCTGATCGCGGAGACGCGCAACAACTATTACGCGCTGCTGGGGCCGGAGCTCGTCATGCCCGCGGATTGCGAGGTCGACCCCGAGACCTACGTGAAACAGCACCTTGGCGAGACCCGCAAGAGTGACGTCTACGCCAGCGCCGCGATGAACGCCAATCGCGATTGCCCGATCTGTCATGGCGCGGGCGTTTACCGTTACAGCGACCGGGCGATGGCAATCTGCCATTCGTGCTGCAAGCATAATCAGGGCTGGTGGCAGCTCGAAGGCGCCTACGGTGCGGATAACGGCCGGTGGGCTTGCAAGGTCGGCTGTGGTGTCATCGTCGACAGCCCGCCGCCGGTCCTGGAATTTCTGCCGCGGGCGAAAGCGTAGGTCACGTATCGTTGAGTCGTGTCGGATCCGCTCGCGCTTCACCACCGCTCGTTTTCGCCGGCCAGCCCCTTCGTCGCCCACAGCGCGCTCGCGGTAATCCTCGCGCGGGCGGTGTGCGACAGATCGACGGCCTGCATGAGCCGCAACCCGATCGCAGCGACGGCAAAGTGGTAGTTGCTTTCGTCTTCGAGGCCGCGGAAATAGCGGAAGGCGGCATCGCGGATTTTGCCGATCGACGCGGAGTAGGGATCGTTGCGGAGCCGCCGCCCCAACGCGATCAGGCGTTCCTTTTCCAGAATTTCGCCGAAGGACGCGTCCCGTGCGTAGTTGATGCGAATACTCGCCTCGACGTGGATCAAGTCCCCGTACACGTGCCCGCGTCCGGTCTTCTGGAAATCGATGATGGCAACGCGCGGTGGATCGTCGGCAACCACGATATTGTCCGAATTCAGATCGCCGTGAAGGATGCAACTCTGGTAGGCGCGCTTCCGGTCGGACGTGAACAGTGTCGCGCGCGGTGACGGAAACGACCGTTCGCCGATCACGTACCGGCCGTTCTTCTGGCGGGCTTTGAAGTAGCGCGCGGCGCAGGCCCTCAGGGTCGCCTCGGTTGCAGCCATCGAGCGCCGCCCGTCGAAATACCGGTCGAGGTAACGCCGTGCGATATCGCTTTCTGCGTGACACAGAGCCGGGCTGTACCAGGTCTTGCGCAGCGGAGTGAAGATCCTGCGCAGAACGAGTCCCAGCTTCGATGTCTCGCCCCGTCGCAGACAGTGCGTGAGCGTATCTGTCCCGTTTCCGTCGGACTGACCGACGAACGAATAGCACAAACCCGAGTATGTCCGCGTCCGACCGAATCCGAGCAGATCGGGCCGGCATGGTGCGGGAAGCAGGCCCTGCACGAATTCGTCGTAGTTCGCCTTTTCCCGGATGCCTTGCGCGCGCGGTGCAATTTTCACGACGACAGGCGCGCCTGTGAGCCCGCGGTCGCGGCCGAAGAACGGGGTGAGTTTGAACACGTGTGCGGCACTGCGCCCGCCGTTGAGCGCTTCCAGCGTGGCAGCGCTGAGCGTTTCGTCCTCGATTGCCGCTCGCGCCGAGAGCGCGAGTTGTCGGATGAGCGACAGCGCTTCCTCATGCTCCGCCTTCCTTCGGAACGGCGTGCCGCGCGAGAAGCGGATATCGGGAACGGGCAGGGAAGTCGTGCGGGGCATCGACATCGAGTTTAAGATACGCCGCCAATGCTTCACTCCACGATTGAAACGAAAGGACAGAGGATATGAATCTCGATCTGAAAGGCAGGTCGGTGTTGGTTACGGGTGGCAGCCGAGGCGTGGGCCTCGGCATCGCAATCGGGTTCGCGGAGGAGGGGGCGAACGTCGCCATCTGCGCTCGTGACAAGGCAACGCTTGCGGAAGCGGAAGCGAAGATCGCAGCGAAGGGCGTGAAGGCGAAGGCCGTCTCGGTCGATCTGTTCACCGCCGAGGGTTGTACGGCTGCAGTGCAAGCGGCAGTGGACGCTTTCGGCGGGCTCGACGTGCTCGTCAACAACGCGTCGACGGCAGTCAGCGGCAATATCGAGACGCTGGACGACGAGGGTCTGCAGGAACGATTCAAGGGCAAGACGCTCGCCTACATGCGCTGCTGCCGTGCCGCGCTGCCGTACCTGCGCAAGTCGGGGCGCGGTCGTGTGATCTGCATCGGGGGCACGGCTGCGCGCAATGCCGGCGCCACCGCGTTGCCCAGCGCGCTCGGCAATTCGTCCATCATCGCCTTCGTCAACCAGTTCAGCAAGACGGTGGCTGCACAGGGCATCACGGCAAACGTCGTTCATCCGCCGTTCACCAAGACCGACCGCTATCCGAAGCGCCTTGCCGCGCGCGCGAAGCAACTCGGCGCGAGCGAGGCGGAGGCCGAGGCAAGCTTCGTCAAGCAGTTCCCGATTGGCCGCCTCATCGAGCCAAAGGACATCGCGCCGATCGTGCTTTTCCTCGCCTCACCGCATGCATCGGCGATCACGGGGCAGAGCATTGCCGTCGATGGCGGCTCTACGCCGGGGATTTATTACTAGGCGCGAACAGGCTGCGTGCTGGGCGCTCGCAGTAGCGATCGACACTGACATGGTCAGGGCGGCGTTGCGCTTCCCATTCGCCAAGCACGAATTGCCCGGCGGCAATCTTACGTGCGGCGGCAAACGTCTTACGTATGTCAGTCGCGAAGCTGGGCGTATATTTCCAGTTCGGGTCGTGAATGCTCATCGGATAGTCCAGTGCACGAATTTCTGAATTCGCTGCGTGTCTGGTGCGCGCTGCGGATCGCCTAAGCCGCGAGTGCGGCGCTCCGCGCCGCGCCGTCCTGCATCGTGCTTGCCAGAACGCGATACACCTCGGTCCAGGCGTCTTTGATCTCGGGTGTGAACGCGGGGCCGAGGCCGGTTGCGAGCGTATCGAGGAGCGCGGATGCCACGATCGCATAGTGTGCGTCCCGAACCCCGTAGGTTGCATGCCTTCTGCCCAACTCGCGTAAGACTGGACCCAACTCGTCGAGACGATCGAGTTGCGAGATGGCCATGTTCATGACAGTTGTCAGCATGCGTCCCTGCGCTCTCATATCCGATTTGAATAGCGGGCGCAACGTGGGACCGAGCTGAAACAGGCGGGCGTAAAAGAGCTCTGCCACTTGTTCGGCTTTGGGTTTAAGAGCACTCCATGTCTTGCTGACGAGCTCAATTTGTCCGGGTGTCATGCTGGATATCTCCTGACTCGGGTAATGCGGGGAGTCTAGGCAGCATGCTTTTCCGGCGTTTGTCGAATAGGAAACAGTTCGTTTCAGCACGGTAACAAGGCGTTTTGCGCATGAGAGCGCCATAGCCTTACGCGCTCGCGGCGCCGCCGTCGGTCCACTTGAAGTTCAGCTTCGAACTGTGGAAACGCCCGTTCGGGGCGAGCAGACCCTCTGGTCCCGTTCAGTCGACCTGCTACTCGGCGCGTATGTTCGCTGCGCGCACGACCTTCGCCCATTGAGCGGTGTCCGCGCGTATCTGCGCTGCGAACTGTTCGGGAGTGCTGCCGATCGGCTCGAGACCACTCGCCGAATAGCGCTCGAGCAGATCGGGCATTGCAAGCGCCTTCGCGGCCTCATCGTGGAGTTTCATGATGACGTCGCGCGGCGTGCCGGCCGGTGCGAGCAGCCCGTACCAGGAAGACACCACCATTTCGGGTCCGCCCGCTTCATGGACCGTCGGAATTTCAGGCGCAATCGGAGAGCGCTTCTCTGCGGCGATGCCTCTCGCCTTGAGCTTGCCCGCGTGGATATGCGGCAGCGTCGCCTGCGTGGAGTCGAAAGCCAGCATGACGTGGCCGCCCATGATGTCGGTCAGCATCGGGCTGCTTCCCTTGAACGGGACATGCGTGAAGCGCACACCGGTCAGCTGCGAGAAATATTCGCCCGCCACGTGGTTGATGCCGCCATAACCCGGTGAACCCAGGGTGATCTCCCCGGGTCTGCGCTTTGCGAGCGCCACCAGCTCGCGTATGTCGCGCACCGCAAGCGAGGGATGTGTGACGAGCACGAAGGCCGCGCTGCCGACGCTCGTGACGGGAGCGAGGTCCCGTGCCGGATCGTACGGCAGCTTGGCATAGGTGCTCGGATTGATAGTGATCGTCCCGGTCGTAGCGCCCACCAGGGTATAACCATCCGGCGGTGACTTTGCGACTACTTCCGTGCCGATACTCCCCGCCGCGCCCGCGCGGCTCTCGACGACGAAGCTCTGCTTGAGATTTTCGCTCATCTTCTGCAGCACGGGACGCAGAGCGAGATCGAGCCCGCCCCCGGGCGCGAATGGATTGATCACGCGTACCGGCTTGACGGGATAGCTTTGCGCGGCAGCAGGAGAAATCACATCAAACGCCGTTGTTGCAATCAGTGCGAGGATGGTATGGCGCATAAGTGCGGTTCAATGCGACTCCGCGTAAAACGGCGTGTCGGATTTCCAGATCGGTGGGCATTTCGTGCACGCCACTTACCTTATCACTCGATCCCGGGCACGAACAGTTGCCCGATCGCTGGTTTGTCGCGGACGAGTCCCTGCTCCCGACATAACTCGACGACGGTCTCCAGCATCGTGCGATTGACACTGATGCCGTAGGCAAAGGGATCGCCGGCGAACGATTCGCACGTCCTCGCGAGCTGTTCGTTTCCGAACAGAAGGCCCTCCTGTTTTTGGCCAGTCAGCGACTGCCGAGCGAACTTTTTCGATGCCTGAAACGCGCGATAGAGATTCGCGACGATGGCCGGCTGCTCGCGGGCGAGACTGCCGCGGACCATGTAGCAATGGTTCGCAGGCACATACCCGTGCGCAGAGTAAAAGCGCTTTCCTTCGGCGATGACGTCGGCGAAGAGGGGATGCAGCGCACTGCCGGTTTGCGACTGCGCGTTTGCGCCGACCAGTGCCATGTCCAGTTCGCCCGCGCCCAGCATGGCGACGAGGCTCTTGCCTCCGGGCGTCTGCTGCACGGAGATCGCGGGAGGCGGCTTGAACCCGAGCACCTCGCCGGTGCTGCCCGAACCGGCGCGCTCTACGTACCACTGCACCTTGCCCGGGTTCAATGCGAAATCGTGTTCGAGGATTCCTCGGGCCCACACGGTCGCGGATTGAACGTACTCGGCAACGCCGATGCGTTTGTGGGCGAGGTCGCGCGGTCCGTCGATCCGGGCGTCCGCACGACATATGAAATTCGTATGGAAGAAGGATCGGCGCGGGAATACGGGTATCGCGGTGACGTCGGCGCCTCGGGCCCTTGCGATCAGGTAGGCGCCGAAGGCCATTTCGCAAATGTCGAATTCCCACGCCGTGAGCTGTCTGCGCATGGCCTCCGGCGAGGGGGAGCGCGTAACGACGAGCTCCGTGCCGTCGGCTCGTACTGTCTGCTCGAACAGGGGTTTGACGCAGTCGTAGAGCTCGCCGATGAGAGAAACGCGTATGGGTTCCACGATAGCTCCTGTGGCGTTTTCGTTTCGCTAGCATAACGCTTAGATGGTAAACGTCGTCACGCTTCGCGCGTTGCGGCGCATCCAATAGAATGGATCGATCGTCGGTTCGGGAGGTCGCGGCACTCGAGCCGACCACGAATGTCGGCCGCACGAACCCGTTACGGAGGAGATAAATCCATGCCCGGACCCTGCACCGGACTCACCGTGCTGGATTTCTCATGGGGCATGCCAGGCGCGCTGTGCACCTTGGTCATGGCCGATTATGGCGCCGACGTGATCAAGGTCGAACCGCCGGGCGGTGATCCGTTCCGCTTTCAGCCCGCCTGGATTTCATGGAACCGTGGGAAGAAGGGCATCGTGCTGGATCTCGGCACGACCGAAGGCCGCGCGCAGGCCATCGAGCTGATCGCTGCGGCCGATGTGCTGGTGGAGTCGTTTCGTCCCGGCGACATGGCCGACTGGGGATTGGCGTATGACACGCTGTCGCAACTTTACCCGCGACTCATCTACTGCTCCATCACGGGCTTCGGACAAAAGGGTCCGCTCGCGCCGGGTGAAAGGATACGAGGGCGTCGTTGCGGCCAAGGCAGGTCGCATGCTCAACTTGCAGGGACAGCCCAACCGCGACGGCCCTGTGTATTCGGCGGTGCCTACCGGAAGCTGGCACGCGAGTCAGGCGGCGTTGCGCGGCATCATCGCCGCCCTGCGCGTGCGGGACGCCTGCGGGCGTGGGCAATGGGTCCAGACCAGCATCGTCCAAACCCTGGCCTCTCCCCACGACAACAATGTCGGTGACGGCGGCCTGGTGAACGTGCAGACTCCGGCGCCGGGACCCGCAGCGGTTGGCTCGTGCGACCCAACGGCCGGGGCGACTCCAGTATCGGCTACATCCCCGTGCGGACGAAGGATGGCATATGGCTGCAGCACGCCAATCAGCGCGTCCCGCACATCCAGGGCCATCTCAAGGCCATCGGCCTCGAGCACCTGCTCAAGGATGAGCGGTTCAAGCGTGTTCCCGCCATCAGCGCGGACAACCGCGAGCTGCTGCGCCGGGAGATACTGAAGAAGCAGTTGGAGAAGACCGCCGACGAGTGGATGGAGATCTATCTGCAGGACGGCGAACATCGCCGCTGAGCCCTATCGCAACAGCATCCAGGCCATGGATCATTCCGCGGTGCTCGCGAACGGCACCGTGGTCACGATCGATGATCCGCGCGTCGGTCCGCTGCGCACGTTGGCGCCGCTCGCGGAATTGCACGGACACGCCGGGCGTGCCAAGCGGACCAGCCCCCGACGTTGGGCAGCACACGCCGAAGTGCTCGCGACGCCTGCGGCCGCGGGCCGCAAGCCGCAGGTGGCGCGAAAGGCTGCTGGCGCTGACACGCCGGCCCATCCGCTGTCGGGCGTCACGATCCTGGATCTGGCGACCGTCCAGGCCGGGCCCTACGCCGCCTCCCTGCTGGCCGACCTTGGAGCGCGGGTGATCAAGATCGACGCGACCGACAGGCGCTTGGACGAGGGGCGGCGCTCGACGGCGGCAGGCTCTGGCCGACGTACGGACCTACGCTGGCAAGGAATGCCATGCAGGTCGACTTGCAGACGCCCGAGGGTAAAGAGATCGTGCACAAGCTGATCGCCAAGGCCGATGTGCTCTCGCACAACTATCGCCTCGGCGTCGCCGAGCGTCTCCGCGTCGATGGCGAGACCTGCCGGCGCTTGAATCCCCGCCTGGTTTATGTCGTGGATGGGTACCTATGGCGAGAACGGGCTGCACGCGCGCAGACCGGGTGCGCATCCGATTCCCGGCGCCATCATGGGCGGCGCCATGCGGCAAATGGGCCGCGGCATGCCGCCGCCGCCGGAAGCGGTCATGAACATCGAAGATATCGTTGAAGCGACTCGCTGGATCATGAAGTCGAACTGGGGACCCGATCAGAACACCTCCGCGGCGGTAGCCACTGGCATCGTCCTGGGCGTCCGGGCGCGAGACCTGAGCGGCAAGGGTCAATCCGTCAGCGTCACCATGCTCAATGCCAATGCGTGGACCAATGCCGACGAGTATTACGACTACTCGAACCGGCCTCCCATTGCAGTCCCCGACGCGGACATACACGGGCTCCATGCCCTGTACCGTCTGTACCGCTGCCGCGAAGGATGGGTGTTCCTCGGATGCCTGTTCCAGGACGAGTGGGAGACGTTCTGCCGCACGGTGCAGCGGCTGGACCTGTTGGCGGATCGCCGCTTCGCAACCCGGGAAGCGCGGCAGGATAACGACGAGGCGCTGGTCGCGGAAATCGCACGTCATCTTCGCCGGTCGTGACGCGGCCGAGTGGGAAGAGTCTCCTGCTGAAAGCCGACATCGGCTGTGTCCGCGCTGACGAGGCGGTCGGAGGGAGAGTTTTATGCGGACCATCCTCACGCCAAGGCGAATGCGCTGAGCGTGGAGGTCGATCATCCCGTCGCCGGCAAGCACCTTCGTTATGGCGGCCTGGTCGAATTCTCCATGACGCCCGGACGGTACAAAGCCTCCGCCCAGATCGGGCAGCATACGAAGCCGCTGCTGCGGGAGCTCGGGTACGATGACCAGCAGATCGAGGAATTGGGACGGCGCGGAATAGTCCAGTGGCCCGCGCAGTGAGGCCGGTGCTGCTCGCCTTCTTTCGAAGCCGCAAACGCCCGCTGTCAGTCGCACAAACCGAGAATGCGCTCCTCCGCCGAGCAGATTTTCGCTCGCGTCCGCGGTTTCTCGGGGCCGCCGCAGGCGCGAATCTGCCTGACCGCCGGCGAGTAGTACGTCCAGCCCGAAGGCAGCTTCGGTAACGAGAGACTTACCTCACGCCATTTGGGATGTCCCTTGGCCTGCAATGTAGGAAAGTTGTTGCAGAGCGCACGCGTGAAACGCGCGAGGTTACTGGCCGTGTCGGACTGAGAGAAATTGTAGGTCACGAGATAAGCGCCTACCGCAACGGTCGTGAAGTTTTCTTTCAGCAATTTCGGATAGCTTTCAGCCTTGATGACCGATTGCGAATAAACCGTCAGCGGCAGCTTCGCAGTGGGATGCGCCGTATCGAACTTGAGCAGCTTTACAAACCGCTGCGCTTCCGGACGCATGTTCGATATGAGGGGGGCCGGCTGACCTGCCGCGACGACCACGACGTCGACGCTCTCATCGGAGATCAACTTGACGAGCGCGTCGGCATTCGAGAGGAAGCTGTCGTTGGCCTCTGGAATGGGTTTTCCGAACATCATTCTGTAGAGCGTGTGGGTGATGAAGGCTGCACCGCTGCCCACCAGCCCGCCATTGATTTTCGCGTCTCGAATCTCGTGCAGGTAGTTCATCGGAGAACTTGCACGCGCTACGAAATGAATCTCGGTGTTGTAAAGCGGCAGGATCACGCGCAGAGCGCCGATCATTGCAGCCGCCTCGCGGTTTCCTGCAGCCGCTCGCTCGACAAACGCCTGATACACGTCGGCCTGCACGATGGCGAGTTTCACGCCCGGGTCATAACGCAGATGTTTGATGTTGGCAGCGGAGCCGTCCGTGGGCAGGACCTCCAGTTCGATGCCGGCGTCCGGCGCGACATACTTTGCGAGATCCTGTCCGATTGCGTAATAGGTACCTTTCTGGTCGGCCGTTACGATCTTGTATTCGACAGCCGCCGCACTTCCATGCGCGAACGTGAAAGAGAGGAGTGCGCCGACGAGCACACCGATGCGTATCGTGAACATGCTGATTTTTCCCACTGCTCGCTAATCTCCGCACAGGCCGAGCGCGAACGCGGCTTTCTTGCATCGACCGCTCGCGTAGTCCGTCGCTGGCGTGCGCGCAACATCGGTCGCAGGTTTCATCGGTGTGGACGGCAGCGCTTCTACCGGTTCGGACGGACACAGGCCAAGCGCAATCACACCATTGGTACAGACAGGCGCGCGATCGGCGAGCCCCGAGGTCGGACCGTGCATGGCGCTGCTTTGTACGCTCAAGCGGCCTGGCGCGGGTTCGACGGTCTTACTCACAACCGGAAAGCCGTCTCCAGGTGTGACGCGAGCGGTCACCTCCACGAAAGGAGCGTTGGAGGTCGACTCACGTTCGGCAAGCACCCGGGTTTGTGCAGGCGCTGACACAGGCGGCAACGGCCCGCGCTGACCCGATAAAATCGCAGGCACGTATTCGCCCTCAACGCTCACGGTGCGTTCTGAGAGGGCGTCCGACTCGGTCGAGGTTGCGCCCTTTTCGAGCGACGCGCCGGAAAACGGCACAGTGAGATGAACACGTCTGTCCGTGGGCGCAAAAACGAGGCCGATTGCAAGGAGGAATCCGATTACTGCTGCGGTTACGAGTCGGCGTCGGTCGAAGAATGCTGCGGGTACTGCTGAGTAGCCTGCGCGGTGGTCGCACCGGCGCGATGTGTTTCCTGCCCGCCATGGCGCTATGGCGCTCCGGTTCCCCGATCATTCGCAGTCGCCGGTCGCTGTGTGCCACAGGCGCGGGCACGACGGCTTGTCGCATCGAACGTTCGATGTGTTCGACATAGCTCGAAACGGCACCTTCCTCGTCGGCCGGGCTCTCGCGGGTACTTCCAACAAGTCTGCCACTGGCGCTCGATCGTGTGGCAACTCGCGAACGGCTGTCGATGCCGGTACGGGCGGCGTCGATTCCAGGCGGGTCGGTACGGCCGGAGACACGCCCGACACTTCCTTGCAGAAGCTCACCTCTGCAGGCGTGGCATACAAGCGCACTCAGTTCGTTCACCTCGTCGCAGTACGGACATGGCGTGAGGTTGAGTTGGACCAGGCAGCCACTGCAGAATTTTGCATCCGCCGGGTTGCTTCTCGAACAGAAATGGCATTGCACAGAATACATTTGGCGAGTCCCCTGTCACGTGTTTCCCCGTTGTTGCGCCCGAGTTTTTGCATGCCGGCTCCGCGCCGCGCGATCGGCGATCACGGGCCAGAGACACCGTATCGAGTGGAGCTCCGCGCACGGCTGTGACGTCGGCATCATCTGGAATCGGAGTCGCGACCGCAGGATCCAGTGGCGCGCGCGGAGTGCAATGGTTGGCGCAGGGTCGTCCCCGGCATCGATCCCTGATCCCATTGTCTGGACCGGCAAACTGATTCTCGCCCTGAATACGGTCGCTCGCTCGAATAATATAAGAAACGACAGCAGTCAGGAATTGTTTCCGGCCCTGGGGGCGAGCGCAGACGCCGACTCCAAGGCCAGGCCGGCTGCCGTCCCCGCGAAAAGTGCCGGCATGCGAATCATGAGCTTGCCCGTTCGCGTCGATGCACGAGACGTCGGATGCACAGCGATTGCCGTGCCGCCCGCAGCGGCACGAGCCGGGCGGTCGGCCGCTCGCGCCCTTGGATTACTATCGGGCTCTTGCAAGGGGCAGGCAAACAATGAAGACGGTCACCTGCTTTCCGCACCCCTACACCGAAATCGAAGACTGCTGGATTCCGATGACCGACGGCGTGAGGCTCGCCGGGAAGCTCTGGCTTGCCCGCTGGAGCAAGCGGTTGCGCACGCGATGGATTTCCAGGCGTCCCGACATCGGCATCGTCGCGTTTCTTTTGCTCTTCGTTGCAAGCGCGCCGACGAGCGCGGCGAGCACGGCCGAGATCCTGAAGTTCACTCACCAGGATGTGACGCGCACCGCCATACTGTACCGGCCGGCCTCTATTGCAGAACGTGAAGCACCGGTGGTGATCGCGCTGCACGGTTTCACTGCGAGCGGTGAATGGCTTCGCGCAGAGCTGCAGCTCGACCGCGTTGCGGACCGTGAGCAGTTCGTGACGGTCTACCCGGATGCCGTCGACGGCGCGTGGAGCTTCGGGCAATCCGTCAGTCTGCCGATGCCCACGGTGGGCGGAGCAACTGTCGACGATATCGGGTTCATCCGGATGCTGATCGACGATCTCGTCAAGCGTAAGATCGGCGACCCCAAGCGCATCTATATCACCGGTACTTCACGCGGTGGATCGATGACTTATACGCTCGCCTGCGTGCTCGGCGAGCGCCTCGCCGCGGTGGCGCCGCTCATCGCCCCGATGACGGAGCATCAGCGCGACAACTGCCAGCCGGGGCGTGCAGTACCCGATCATGGCGATTGCCGGTACGAGCGACCCGGCTATGTCATTCGACGGCGCGCAGGGCTCGGTGGGCCGTCTGCTATCCGTGACGGACACAATGGAGTTCTGGCGCTCGCTTCATGGCTGCGCATGTTCGGACAGCAGGGCGCTGCCGAGTCGCGTTCCCGGCGACGCAACACACGTGACGCTGATTGAGTGGAACGGCTGCGGCAGCAACGCGAAAGTCCGCTTATACCGCGTCGACGGCGGCGGTCACCAGATCCCCTCGCTGTCATTGAAACCAAGCCCACTGCCGGAACAACGATTCGGGCCGCGCAATCACGACATCGAGACGGCCGAGGAGCTCTGGGCTTTCTTCCGCAACTTTGTCGCGCCTTAGCAGCACTGATTGAAGGCAACGTCAGATACTCCGCGCCGAGCGTGGTGCGCCGGAGCGCTGCTTATATTCCAACGATCCCCATCCAATAGTGGGTCTTGCCCTCCGCGTCGACGTCGTATTTGCGGACGAAATCGAGCTTGCCATCCACGCCGACGCGGAACACGGATAGCGTGGCGGGCACGGTTTTGACGACCGTCCCTTCGCGCACCTTCATCGGCTTGATGCTCGCAGCGACCATGAGTCGCCCGCTCGGATCGAATCCGAATGTGCGCACGTGGAACGAGTGGGTGTCGGCGTACTGGATCGGCGTAGGCTCGCCCGTTTCCGGATCGATCTCGAATACTGTTATGGTGTTCTCGCCGCCGCCGAAAACCTTCTTGCGATTGTAGTCGACCGTGTGGTCCGCGCGATTCGCGATGTACACGAACCGCCCGCTCGGATGCACATGTATCGTGCTCGGCTGCTGCCGCGGTTTGGCGTTCGCCCGATCGAACAGGGTGTCCTTCGTGTACGCGGCTTCCGGTTCGACGCGATCGCCAGGCATGCGGAACATATAAAGCAGGCTGCGCTTCTCGTCGGAGACGTACATCCAGGGCTTCTGCGGATGGAAATCGACGTGACGGGGCCCGAAGCCATAGCCGCCATCGGGCGCGACCACGGCCGGATTCGAAAGCACGCCGTCCCGGAAGCTGAAGGAGCGCAGTGCACCGGGATCCTCGGGTTTCCCGTGCTCGGCCTTGTTGCCGCGGTCCACAACCACGACGCTGCGGCCCGAGGGCGGCACGTTCACCTGGTGCGGGTAGGGGCCGAAGTTCAGCCCGGCGGGCTGCCGCACCTCCGAACCGAGCGTGCCGTCGGGGTTGATGCGATGGACCGTGAGGCCGCTCTGCGGCAGGTTATGCGCGTTGATCGCGAAATTGCCGGAGGGATCGACGCATACGTTGACCGCGCGATGCGGCAGGGGCATCGGCTGTCCGTGCGCCGCGAGAGCACCTGTCGTGGCGTCGATGCGATACGCACTGACGTGGTTCATGTCCGCCTTCAGGCCCGGACCGCGATTGCTGGTGGTCAGATAGAGATACTGGCGGGACGGGTGCGCCCATCCTTCCTGGACGTACGACGGTGCGCGTAGCGAGCTGCGACGGGTCAGCGTAGCGGCGTCGACGTCGACATCGAAGTGCGTCACTTCGTCGTCTACCGCGCTGTACAGCATCACTCTTGAGGTCACGGTCAAACTCCTTGATTCAGATAGCGCGCAGATCGAACGCGATCAAGCATCATGCGATTACGCAACGGGCTCGGCAGCGGCGGTCGCGACCGGTGACACGACATCGAGAACGCCGGCCACGTACTGCGTCTTCTGGCCGACCGGAGCGACGATGCGGAGCGCCTTCTCGGCAGCGTCTCGACTGACGAGGCGTGAGATGACCCACGCGGCAAGATACGGGGAAGCCAGGCAGCCGCCCGCGCTTGCGACGTTGCCGCTCGCAACGAATGGCTGGTCGAGAACGCTTATGCCCATCGCTTCGAGGCCGGCGCGCGACTTGAGGCTCGTGCATACAGGACGGGTAGCAAGGAACCCAAGCTTCGCCAGGAACCATGCGCCCGCGCATTGCGAGCCAATGAGTTGACGAGTCGGGTCGAGTTTGAGTCGCGACATGATCTCGCGGTCTTCGACGATCTGACGGCTGCGAGGACTGCCGCCGAAGAGCACCGCATCGGCGTCGTTCGCGAACTCGAGCGGTTGCTGCGCGGAAACGCGGATACCCCCCGTCGACGTGACTGTCTCCGATGGGCAGGCGATTGCGACATTCCAGCCCATGAGCTCTACCCGAGTCAGAATGTGGTGACTCACGAACGAGTCGATTTCGTTGAATCCTTCGAACGTCAGTATAGCGATGTTCACATGGCCCTCCTTTTGCAGAACGTGTCATCTCGACCCGGCGCAGAGGCGGGGTCGGTCATGCATGCCGTCACTTTATCCGACGTGACTGAGTTCACCAACTGGTCTCCGTATATACTCGCGCGCAGTACACTTGAATGCTTGAACACACTGAGTTAACGAGGGCACATGATCACCGACGCACAGGTCCACATCTGGAATGCGAACACGCCTGAAGATCCCTGGGGTCCGGGAGCGGACTCGCACCTGCCCGACGCCATGCCCGCCGAGCGCATGCTAGGGATGATGGACGACGCCGGCATCGACCGTGCGGTCATTTCGCCCGCCGGTGTCGCGCCCAATCGCAGCCCAGCCTGCGCACAGGCGGCCGCGGCGCGATATCCCAAGCGCTTTCGAGTGATGGCCTGGTTCGTGCCGAAGCTGCCCGAGCAGTTCAAGCTGCTTCCGCGCTGGCTGGAGCAGCCGGGCGTGTGCAGCCTGCGCTTGTCGATGAACGAAGCCGAGCACCAGAAGATGTTCGCCGAAGGCGCGTTCGAGCCGGTGTGGAAAGCGTGTCTCGACCAGGACATGGCCGTTGCCGTGTGGACGCGCAGCGGCCCGGCCCTGATGGAGCCGGTGCTGCAGAAGTATCCGAATCTCACTTTTATCGTCGACCACTTCGCCTGGGCCGTGCCGGGCGAGGCGCGCGAGAGCAAGGTGAAGGCGATGGAATCGCTCGCGCGCTTTCCCAACGTGCATGTAAAGGTTTCGTCGCTGCCGCTGGTCTCGGGCAGTGCGCCGCCCGAGTACGAAGACCTGCATCCGCTGATCAAGCGTGTGCATGCGGCCTACGGCGCGGAGCGTCTGATGTGGGCCTCCGACCAGACCCAGACCATGGGTAAGGCCCGCGGTACGTATACGGAGAATGCCGACATCATCCGCAAGTATGCCGCGGCCTACCTGCCGGCGGCCGACATACAGATGATGATGCACGGCACGGCGACCAGGGTCTTCAAGTGGCCGGCGGAGTAAATATCTAGCCGAAGTTCAGCTTCAAGCCGGGCTCTGGCCATTGCATCACGCCCAGTCGGCCGGTGCCCGACAGCGTAATGTAGGCCGTGCGCATGTCCGCTCCGCCGAAGCAGATGTTGGTGGGGTGCCCATCGGGCATTTTCACGGCGCGCACGACTTCGCCTGACGGCGAAAACTCCGTGATATAGCCGGTGATCAACGTCGCCACGGCGATGTTGCCGTTCGCCAGGACCTTGAGGCTGTCGAACTTCGCATTGCCGCCGAGCCCGGCTATAACGCGTCCGCTGTGCGGTGCGTATTGCGGCTTCGGCTTTACCTTGCCGGGGCCCTCGACCTCGAAAGCCCACAAGCGCGCGCCATCGGTCTCGGCGACGTAGAGCGTTTTTCCATCGGGCGAGAGGCCGCAGCCGTTGGGACTCAGGAGAGGGTAGGCCACTTCGACGACCTTCGAGCCGTCGGGCAGCGCGTAGTAGACGCCGCCCATGACTTTGTGGCGCGGCATGCGCTTGCCAAGATCGGTGAAGTAGAAGCCGCCTTCCTTGTCGAACACGAGATCGTTGGGTGCGGACAGCAGATTGCCGTTCACATGCTTGTAGAGCAGCGTTGCCGCGCCGGTCTTCGGATCGATGCGCTGGATGTAACCGAATTGGTAATCCGGATGCGGACCCATGCCCAATGGGTGCCCTTCGACATAACGGTTGCCGCCGTTGTTGCACAGATAGAAAAATCCGTCGGGTCCTATCGCGAGACCGTTCGGCCCGCCACCGCAATCGGAGAACAGACTGACTTTGCCATCGGGCGCGACGCGCGAGCAGCGTTGATTGCGCAACTCCACCAGCACTACGGAGCCGTCGCCGCAGACGACCGGCCCTTCGGGGAAGCCCAGTCCCGTCGTGAGAATCTTCACGTCATCCATGATCATGCCGCTCCTCGTTGATCCAGTGGACCGCAATGATGCAGTCATCTCGATCGCTGTATCAAGGCGTCTGCAGCGTTCTCTCGTGCGTGCAACGTGTGGCCATTTCAAAATCCTGCAGGCCGCCCGGGAGCGCTCGTGATGCCGGCCGAGAACTTCCACACGTCGACGGGCGAGATCATGAGGGCTAAACTCTTCGCAGCACGAAGGATTGGAGATCGATATGAGCGAGCGTCTGCGCGTCGATGTCGTTTTCGACTTTGTATGCCCCTGGTGCTACATCGGGAAGCGTCGCCTCGAAGGCGCACTCGACGTGTGGAAAGCGGAGCATCCGGACGATCCCGAGCCGGTGGTGCACTGGCTGCCTTTCCAGTTGAACCCGGATATTCCGGCCGGCGGCGTATCACGGCGCGAGCACATGGAGCAAAAGCATGGGCCTGCCGGACCGAACCCGGAAAAGCAGGCGCACGTTGCGGCTCTGGGACGGCGCCTCGGTCTCGCGTTCGAGTTCGACAAGATCACGGTGCAGCCCAATACGCTCGACGCCCATCGACTCAGCGGTTGCGCGCAACGGCAAGGATGGCAGGACGAGATGGTGGAAGCGCTCTTCAGAGCGTATTTCATGCAAGGCATCAGTCTCAACGATCGCGAGGCGCTGGCGGGGCTGGCCGCGAATGTCGGATTCAATTGGGGTGAGGTTGCCGCGTACCTCGCGAGCGCTACGGATGTGCAAGTGGTCGAGCAGTTGGAGATGCAAGCCCGGATTGCAGGCGTCGACATCGTGCCGTTCTTTGTCTTCAACGGCAAAGTGACCGTTTCGGGTGCGCACGAAGTGAAGGTGCTGCTCGAGGCGATCGAGCAAGCGACCGCGATCGAACCCGCTGCGGCTGTCGGCTGATCGGCGGTTGCGTATTGCCCGCTGGCGCAGGCAGCCCTGATGCGGTTCGCGATGCCGACGGCGATGTTGGCGAAGACGACCGCATCGCGCGAGTCCTCCCCATGCGGCGTCGGCTGGCCTTCGTCGACGGTGATCTCGATGCCCATCGAACTCGCCGCGAGCGCGCCTTGTCGGACGTTCAGCGTTCCGCGCTTATGGCCGCGGCGAACCCGCGATCGAACGTTGATGGCGCGTTGAAAAAAGGCGCTTCAGCTGCTCGCTGCGGGCCAAACCTCCAGCACTGAGGCTGGTCTCGAACGCCGACCCCGGACCGATGAGCGGCGCCGCGTCGCATTCCAGGAAGTGCAGCCTGTCAGTGTCTGCTTCATGAATGAAATCGATGCGCGCCGCCCAGTCGACACCCAATGCCGCGGCAATCCGTACCGCCTCGACACGCACGCGTTCAGCGAGCCGTTGTTCCCCCACCGGGACGATGGGGGGCCGCAGCACGTACTTGCGCACGAACGTGTACAGCGCTCCATCCGGGATGCGGATGTGAAGGGGTGCGCCGGCTTCGCCGTTCAGGATTGCGATCGTGATGTCTTCGCCGCGGACACGGCGCTGTACGATGTGGCGTTCGTTGCGCTTGCCAGCGGGCACCGGCCTGTGCGTGTGGAGACGCAAACCGATGGAATCCGAGCCCCAGCGTGGCTTGAGCACCAGCGGAAACGCAATGCGGTCAGGTTCGGTGCCGAGCTCGGTCTCCGGACACGTGAAACCGGCGGCGGCGACGAGCCGGCAGGCGGCATACTTGTCGTAGCAGCGCTTCATTGCCTCGAAGCCGGGGCCGATATAAGGCACTCGCGCCGACGAGAGCATTTCCACTGCCTCGAACATCACGGGGTCCGACAAGCGCAGGATGCAACGGACCGGACCTGGATCGGCGATAGCGGAGCGCCTGTAGGCAGCGCGCTGCACCGCGTGTCCGGCATGGCGAAGCTCTCTTGCGATCTGGCGCGCTTCGCTGCGATGTATCCACGTGAGTGGATGCAGTCGCCAGGCGTCGTGCATCACGATGAACGTCAATGCGGACTGAACCTCCGGAAATGAGCAAAGCCGGATTCGGAATCGCAAGCGGCGTGTCGACATTGTGGCAGACGCCGGATCGGCCCCGGGTCTGGTACCGCTCGGGCTCGTTTCTCAATGTCTGCTGGCGGCCACGATCAGTCACTCGCATAATGTGCTCATTCCACTGCCCGTTGCACTTCAGGAGGACCCATGAACGACAGCATCGATCCGCGCGCGAGCCACCGCGAGCATATTCAGAAACGAACGGAATCCGTCAGAGGAAAGCGCGGACCCGTCTCGTTCGTCTGGGGAAATCACGTGGCGAATCCCCGCCAGCGTGTGCCGGGCGCGCCGGGACTCTGGTCGCCATTGCCCGGGGGCGAACCCGGTCTCCTCGTCGAGGCGAGTGCCAGCGATGGAATCGTGATTGACGGCCACACTGTCGACGGCACTGCAAAACTCATGGCCGCTCCGGATCACCCCGCATCGGTCGCCTATTTTCCCAATGGGGCGGAGGGCGTCATCTTCACCTACGACAACAAGCGATTCGCCCTCCAGGTCTGGAACCCGAAGAGCGCGTGGGCGCAGCAGTTCAGTCACGTCCAGGCGTACGACTGGTCGGCCGACTGGATCGTGGCAGCCCATATCGAGAAGGTCACGGATGGAAGAACGATCGCGATCGCCCATCATCGGAACCCGATCCCGGTGGAGAGGCCGGTTGCGGCGAAAGCGACGTTCGCCGTCAACGGAGCGGAACAGACGCTTTACGGGACGAAGTACGGTGAGACCTACATGTTCCATTTCACGGACGCGACCAGCGGGCACGCGAGCTACGCTTCCGGACGCGCCGTGCATACACCATTCGATCAGGCCGGAACCGTGAACGTCGACTTCAACTACGCGCGTCTCCTTCCGTGCTCGTTCAGCCGAGCCTGGAACTGCCCGATCCCGGCGTTGGAGAATCGATTGCGCGTACCCATCACGGCCGGTGAGCGCTTCGCGATCGACCACGACGGCGTGCCGATGCTTTAACCGCCGGGGGGCGGCGCTCGCCTTCGGACTCGGGCCTCGAATCTTGTGGTCGAGGCCTCGTACATCTTCATGGAAATACTGATGACCGAGGAAAGGTTCGTTCGCGGGGCCCCGCTGCTCCGCAGCCCCCGCTCACCGGTATCGCGTGGTGCTAAAAAGGCTTGCCTCCGTAACCTCCCTTCCTTCGTCGCGTGTCGGAGGCAGAAGCCCGACACGCCGCTAGCAGACAACGAGGAGCAATACTGATGGCGCAGGAGGATCTGCCGTTCGAGGGCGTGAAGGTTCTGGATCTGTCGCAGGGCGTGGCGGGGCCGTATTGCGCGATGCACCTCGCGCGACACGGCGCGGACGTGATCAAGGTCGAGCCGCCCGGTTCGGGCTGTTGGAGCCGGCAGCTCGGCAAGTGGACGGGCGATCACACGGCGCATTCGGTCATCGTCAATCGCGCCAAGCGTTCGCTCGCCGTCGATCTCAAGACCGACGAAGGCGTCGTGATCGTCCAGCGGCTCGCGCGGGACTGCGACGTCGTCATCCAGAACTTCCGGGTCGGGAAGATCGACAAGTTCGCGCTCGACTACGCGAGCGTCAGGAAGATCAACCCGGAGGTCGTCTATGTCGCCATCACGGGGTTCGGCCCGAAGGGCCCGCGTTGCGATGATCCGGCGACCGACTCGGTCATGCAGGCTTATACCGGGATGATGTCGATCAATCGCGGCCCGACGGGCGTCCCCCAGCGTATCGAGATGCTGGCGATCGATTTCTCGACCGGGCTCTACGCCGTCCAGGCGGTCGCGGCCGCGCTCTACAAGAAGGCGACGAAAGGCCGCGGCGCCTACATCGAGACCAGCCTGCTGGAATGTGCGCTTGCCTTGCAGGAGGGCGCAATGATGGAACGCCACCTGCAGGGCGCTGCTGCCGAGCCCATCGGCATGCCGGTCGGCATGTTCAGGACGATGGACGGCTACATGAGCGTCAATGCGCGGCGCGACGCGCACTTTCAGCGGCTCGCCAAACTCCTCGGCAAGGACGAGTGGCTCGACGATGCGCGCTATGCCGACGCGCGTTCACGCGTCAAGCACGGCGCCGCGCTGATGGCCGAACTACGCCCGATCTTCGAGACGAAGACGTCCGACGAATGGCTGAAGTTGCTTTCGAGCATCGACATCCTGAAAGCCAAGGTCAACACGTACGAAGACCTCTTCGCCGATCCGCAGGTGCACGCGATCGACGCGGTGCGCTGGGTCGAGAACGACACACTGGGCCGAGTGCCGATGGCGACTATCTGCGGCCAGCGGCCGCCCGCGACGGGCGATCGCCTCAGTCACAGCCCGCACCTGGGCGAGCACACTCGCGAGATCCTGGGCGAATTGGGCTATGCGGCGAGCGACATCGAAAGGCTCAGCGCCGCAGGCGTTGTTACCTGCTACGGCTCTTAGCCCCTGGAGCGCGTTCAGTCGATTGTTTCGGTGATGGCGAGGGACGCGCGCGAGCGTCCGATCGCTATTGAAAGAAGGCAACGAGTTTCGGGATCACCTGAGCCGGCGCCTCGTCGATGAGCCAGTGGCCGGACCCGGTGACGATCACGCCTTCGACATCGTTCGCGACCATGCGTCCCTGCGAGACGAGGAAATCGCCTCCGGATTTTTCGCCACCCAGCACGAGCATCGGCATGGGGAGCCTGGTCTTCGCGAACTCGGCATTGTCCCTGGCGTCCTGGTCGAACGCCCGGAACACCTCCATGCCGGCCTTCATCGCACCGGGCTGAGCGTACTTGCGGGCGTAAAAACGGCGATCCGCTTCGGAGACAGACTTCGCGCCATCTGCCGCGAAGTCGTTCCAGAAGTGTTCGAAATAGATGCGTTCGCGTCCCTTCACGAGTGCGAGCGGCGTAGGTCCGTAAAAGTGGAAGTGCCACAGATCCTTGAGCAGGAAAAGGTTGGTGGTGTCGCCCACGCCCGGGATGAACGCATCGAGCAGTGCGATGCGCTCCACTGTTGCGGGATACTGCGCGGCATAGGCGTAGGCCACCATGAGCCCGATGTCGTGTCCGGCCACGCCCGCTTTCTCGATGCCGAGTGCGTTTGCCAGCGCGTGTATGTCCTGGGCCATCGTCTTTTTTTCGTAGCCGCTTTCAGCCTTGGTCGTGTCGCCGAACCCGCGAAGGTCCGGCGCGATTACGAGGTGAGTTCTGCCCAGTTCTTTCATGAGCGGTCGCCACATGTGGCTGTTCTGCGCATAACCGTGCAGGAGGATCACTGGACTTCCGCCGCTGCCGGCGATGAGGTAGTGCATGCTCAGGCCGTTCACTTCGGCGAAGCGGCTTTCGATCTTGCGCCGCCGTGCTGACGCAGGCGTTGCGGATACCGCGCCGACGACACCGGCGCCTGTGACAGGACTTCTGGGCAACCCCGACATTGAATCCTCGATTGGGCATGGATGGAGTGGGAGCCCATTGAACCGCACAAGATGCGGCGCGACAAGGCACGCGAGCGCCCCACTGTTCACGCCGCACGTCCGCGAATGGTCTGACGCGCTACTCTGATACGCTACGCCCCTCGACAGAGGTGCCATGTTTTCCTCCGTACTCGAGATCTGCCTGAAAATCGCTGCAGGAACTGCTGCATTTGCGCTGTACCGCACCTGGGCGCGGCGAGCACATCACTCGCACGCAGGAATGATGCTGACGTTTCCTGCGCTCAACGGACTGGGCCTTGCTTTCACCGGTGAGGCAGGCACCAGCGCGAAGGCGGCGGCCATGATGCCGATGATCGCTGTAAATGGCGGCTTATGTTTTGCTGGAGTTGCATTGGCGCCGATGCTCGGCCGGCTCTCCAGGCGAGCAGCGTTCGCTCTTTGCACAGCAGCGTTGTTGATCTGGCTGGGTGCCGCGTTCGTTGTTCCACCCCTGGCGCCGGCCTGGCACGTCCCACTGCTGCTTGCTTTCATACTCGGAGGCTGGTGCTGGTCCCGGCGGACGTGGCCGATACCGCATGCGTCCGTGCCGAAGGTAAGAGACCCGTGGTGGAAGGATCGGTGGCTTTGGGCCTTCGGCGGGATATTGGGGTGTCTGCTGATCGCTGCAGAGTTCCGGGGCTCGCACTACGAAGAGATCGGTAAAGCCAGCGCGTTGCCACTGCTGCCGCTTTTCGGTCTTGCGTCTCAGATGACAAAAGGACCGGACGCTCTCGAGAAGTTCCAGGGTACCGTGCTGCTTGGCCCGGCGATCGCAATGACGTTCGTGATGGTGATGACTGTCCTGATTCAGCACGACGTCCTCAGCCGTATGCTGAGCCTGCCCCATTCTGCAGTGTCGATGCTCTACGTTACCGTCGGCTGGTTCGCCTGCATCAAAGCGATCGACTCGATTGCCAGGCGGGCGGAACGTCCGTGAGAGTCCGCCCGACACGACTGGCGCCGCAATTGAGGCGTCGCGCGAGTTAGGACGTCGTAAGCATCACCTGGTCTCCGATGTCCAGGAGTCGCTGTACGGCACGGGTGTACCCAAACCGCAGGTCGATGACCCTGACACGGACGCTGCCGCCGAACGCAGCGCTGCTGTTCGGAGAACTCGTGGCCATACTGTCCCAGGCGCTCTCGAGCGTCTCGCGCAACAACGGCATATCCGTCGTGGCATCGATCAGCAGCACCACTCGCTCCAACGGCAGGCGGTCTATCAAGGCGCCGAGTTCGAACACGCAGCCTTGACGTGCGGCCGTGAAGCCGCGGAGGTCCATCACCACCAGGTCGCTGGAGACCATGAGCCGGGTAACGGTTTGCTGCCAGATGTCAGCCCGGCAGAAGAGCTCATTCACACGGTGGCGGCCATCGGCGTCCGGTCGCAGGTCAATGTCGGCAAGCCGCTCTTCGAGATCGGCGCGGTTGTTGATGTAACGCTTCGCGAATCGTCCCGAAACGAAGTCCAGAAACTCGTCGGGCTCGAAGCTGCTGCGCGCGCTATCGGCAGCGCTGAGGAGCTGAACGCTGCCCGCGTATCGCCATCTTGCCAGCAGCAGATCGAGGAGCTGCTCGGAGCGTCGTGCCGAGCCGAAGACGCGAAGGAAAAGCAGTCGCGCATTCGGTAACGTCTCACGGCTCACCACGAAGTGTTGAAGTTCAAACGACAGGACGAGCTTGTAAAGCACGAAGGGAAGCAATCCGAGCAGATACACGAACTTCGTCGGGTATCCCATGAGGTAGATGCAGATGCAGATCGACACCGACAGCCACAGCGCATCGAACAGTAGCATCTGATCGCTGAGCTTCCGGCGGCGATAACGCCACACGACCCAGAGCAGCGCCAGGCATGCGATGGCAACCGCCGCGAGGAAGCTGACAAACACGAGTACGCGGGAGGTGTGTTCACCAAAGAGAGCCCTCAGCGCCGCACCGAGGCCCCATACAGGGAGGGCGAGCGCGAAAAGGTTCATCATCAAGATAACGCTCAACGCCATCAGTAATGGGAACGTGATGAAGAGAGGCCCTACCGTGCCGCGAACGAAGCGATTGAAGCCGAGCACCGGAATCGCGAACGGCGCTGCGGTAAGCGTCAGGAAGAACAAAGGCTGAAGACCCGGCGAGAAACCCAGCGGCTCGCTGTCGAGCGCTTCGCCCGTCACAGAACCGGCAAATGAAATCATCAATGCGGCAAGCTCGGGATCGAGCATTGGGATGTCTTTGAGTAGAACCCGCGGTGCGCCCGCGACCGACAGCAGAGCGCCCAGGGCGGGCAATACGCCTGCGTAGATGATGAAGAGCAGAGCGCGGAAGCGACGATCGGGGCCGCGGAAAAGTGCCAGCGCGACGACCGTAGTGAAGAACCACCCCCAGAATACGCCCGCATAGCAGGCGAGAAGTGTCAGCGTCGACCCGGTCAGGGGCGGGACGTAAAACCCGAAGAAGAAAAGCAATGCCGTTGCCGTCGCGGCGTGTATCGCGCCCGCCAGCGCATACGCATACGCGCCTCTGCGAAATGCCTGCCGCGCGTGCTTGAACGTCCGGGACCGTGGATCCCTGGCTTCCCGGGCGTGCGGCACTTCCACGCCTATTTCGAGCGGTCCGCGATCCGGCAGACTTGTTCGAGTGGAATGTCGTGCGGGCCATTCCGTCCACGACGGGGCGGCGCTCTGCTGGCTCTCCCGCATCACAACGCGCGTGTAGAGATGCATCACCAGGAACGCGGTGCCGCTTGCCAGCAGCGATAGCGCGAGCGCGATGCGCGCGCTTACGTCGAAGTACTGCGCGGCAAGCGAGGCGAAATCCACAGGCTGCGGTCCATTGAGATGCGCGTGCTGCCACACTATAGCCGTTCGCAGTGCGTAACGGATACGCGTCACAACAACGCGCGCCCGTCTGTCGTCGAGCGCTGCCAGCGAACACCGCTTCCGGGCCCTGAGCGGCAGTCGAGGCGCAGTGCTGTAAGCTGGAGTACGGCGCTGGCGGTTCGATCCGAAGCACTACGAATACAGCTCAGGATCATGATGCCTCGCCGATCGAGACATCGGATCGCTTGTTTACTGACGGTGAAACATGAAGCTCTACATTACCCCGGGTTCCCCCTACGCGCGGATGGCGCGAATCGTCGTTATCGAGAAAGATCTCGGCGGGCGCGTCGAGGTGATCGTCGCCAGGACACGCGCGCCAGGCAGCCTGTACTACCAGATAAATCCCTCGGGTCGCGTGCCGTACCTCATTCGCGACGACGGAGTCGGCATGGAAGAGTCGGCCCTGATCGCCGACTACCTCGATCGCCTCGACGGGTGCCCTTCATTGACCTCGGTGCCGGGCAACGATGTGTGGGAGGCGCGCAGGCTGGAGGCCCTCGCGCGCAGCATGCTGGATGGACTTGCCGTATGGTCACGCGAAATAGGGCGCCCGCATAACGAGCAATCACCGACCACGATTGCGCACGAGCGTGCGCGGAGCGAGCGCATGATCGACGTCTGGGAAAGACAAATCGAGGATCCCCTCATGCACGGCCCGTTCAATATGGTGCAACTCACACTCGCGTGCGCACTCGGCATGGATGTGCGCAATCCCGATTTCCGATGGCGCGGCGGTCATCCGAAACTCACGGCATGGTTCGAGCGGATCTCCACTCGTCCTTCATTTCAGGCGACGATGCCACCGGCCCCGTAAGCGGGATGCGTCTCATCGAATCTGCTGTGCAAGACGGCTCTGCACGCGCGCTGAGACACAAAGACCTTCCTCGCAATGGCGCTGGCACGCGCAATGTCAGAACTGACGCGCTCAGAAGATCTTGATCTTGAGCTGTCCGATCTGGCGTTCGACTTCTTCGTAGTCGCGCGCGAATGCCGCTTTGAGCTCCGCCAGTGTCATGCGCTCGCCCGGCTGGCTGCCCTCGGCCAGCAGTTTCTGCGACATCTGCGGCGAATTCATGAAGTCGGTGACGACGCGATTGAGGGAGAGCAGGATCGGCCGCGGCACGCCGGCCGGCGCGTACAGTCCATAACTGTTCGTGATCTTGAAACCCGGAAATCCCTGCTCGGCCACCGTCGGCACGTCGGGCAATGCGGCCAGGCGTTCCAGGCTGAGCGAAGCGAGAACGCGGGCCTTGCCTGATTTGACTGCCGCATTCGCGGAAAGGAGCAGTCCGGGATACATCTGCACCTCCCCCGAGAGCAGCGCCAGCAGCGACTGCGCGCCGCCCTTGTACGGCACATGCACGAAGTGCGCGCCGGATATCGCATTCAGGGTTTCCAGTCCCAGGTGCGCCACGGTCCCGACCCCCGAGCTGCCGTAGCTCACGCGATGAGTCAACGAATAGGCTGCCAGCTCCTTCACGTTCTTCACGGGCAACGCCGGGTTGACGAGCAGGATGTACGGCTGCGACGACATCGCAGCGACCGGATCGAACGCCTTGCGCACGTCGAATGGAACGCGCTTGGTGACGCCGACCACGCGCAGCGTATCGGTGCCGGTGAAGAACGTGTAGCCATCGGGCTGCGAATAGGCGGCGAGCTCGGTCGCAACGATGGTACCGCCGCCGGGGCGATTGTCGACGATGGCAGACTGGCCGAAGCGATCGCTCAGTGCCTGCGCGACGGCCCGTGTGAGCAGGTCGAGACCGCCACCCGGTACGCTCGATGTGATGATGCGAATCGGCCGCGCGGGGTAGCCCGCTGGCGGCTCCTGTGCCTGGCCCTGCACGGGACACGCGAGCACAGCCAGCAGCGACGTGCACGCCGCGAAGACAATCCCCAGTGTTCGAAGCATGAAATGGTGCGGCGGGCTATCTTCCAACGAATGCCTCCCACTTCTGGCCCGCAACGGTGACCACACGCTCGATGTCCTCCGCAAGGAAATACCGGTCGCACACCAGTGTCTCTGCCGCCGCGCGAACACGCGCGAGGTAATCCTCTTTCGAGGTGTACCGTTCTCCGATGGCCTTGCGCGGATCTCGGCTCGATTCGCGCTCGGCCTGCGTGCGTGGAAACACGAGCGTAGTGCCGAACAGCGGAGCGCCCGACGTCATGAGCCCGCCCTGACCCATCTCTTCGTGCCGCACGTTCCATCCCGTGTAGGTCGCGAGCGGCACCGCCACGTCCGGTAACCGAATGCCCGCGAGCTCGTTGCAGTCCTCGTCCATGGACGACACGAGCACGGGATAGGTGCCGCTTTCGACCGGCGGATAGGTAACGAGGCCGGCGCTCGCGTCGGCACCGAAATCCATGCGCAGCCGCTGCGGCAGGTGCGATAGCCACGCCGAGCCGGGAATCCGGGTGTACTGCGCCTCGAGCGATTCGCTGCTCACGGCGGTTCGTTCATCGACCCTCGGCACGCGACTCGCCGGGGGAACGACGGCTTCTCGTACCCACTCGTCGAGCGCGGTGAGCAATGCGCGCATGGCAGGCCGGTAGTCGAGCGTATTCAACGGCTGCTTCGCAAGGAAGCCGTCGGGATTGCGATTCGAAAGCGGAAGCGCGCCCGGTCCGTGTTGTGCGCCCGCCAGGTAGTAGATGCGAACGTCGTTCGGCGGCTCGAGATCCCGCGTGCCGTCGACCGTGGTGTGTCCGAGCGAGGCGCCGCTCCACCAGTATTCCATTCCCGAATTCGTGGCTATGAACTTGGGCATCGAGCCGTCGGCGCGGGAGCGGTCGAGGAGACCGCGGTTCTCGTCGAGCACCGGTTCCGGCGTAGCTTCGAACGCAAAGGGATAGGTGTTGCCCGGCGCGCGCAGGATGTTGGTGCTCGGTTGCCCGAAGCGAAGGTTGAATTCTCCGCGACGCGAGCTGCCCGTGTGCGGCAGCATGCCATCGAAGACGATGCGCCCGGATTCGTCGCGATTCAGGCCCCAGTAGAGGAACTCGCGCAGCCAGCGGCCGTTCATGCTCTGGCCGTAGGCGTAGGCATAGTCGATCGCGCCCGCGAGCGGGTTACCCTCCGCCGCGGATCCGTGCTTGAGGAAGCTGGCCGCATCGCGATACGCCAGAAAGGCGAGACCGACGACCGGCGCGCCGACGGCGGTGTAGGTGATCTCGTACACCTTGCCGGCTTCGAAGCCGCCCTCGAGCCAGACATGATCGGCGCTCGGTTCGACGCCGTCCTTGCCTGCCTTGGCGAAGCGCCAGCGGTTGCGCGCGATGACGGCCGGCTCACCGTCCTGGTGGTCGCGCACCGTGAGCACCGCACTCGCGTCGTTGATGTCGGCCGTGGGATAGGGCTTGTGGCCGGCATCCGAAAGGAGCTGATGCGGCGTGCGCCTGTTGGGCCACCACTGCACGAAGTTCTGGCCGCGCAGCCGCTGCCCGTTCTCGAGCGCTTCCGGATACCACGCCCGCATGCGCTCGGGCGATTCCGGCGGATCCCACTGCACGCCGATCGAGAGCACGCTGTAGCCGTGGCGGAACAGGAATCCGTTGCCGGGATCGACGTCGGGATTGCCGTCCGTGCGGCGCGCCGCGCTGTTGAACGTCGGCACCGCGGTCATGTTCCCGCGATTGATCGAATCGACGAGCACACGGCCGCGCGGTTGTGGCCGCACCGGCTTCAGCAGATGGAATTGGGCGCGGTGCTCGACGAGTCCCTGCGCGATTGGTCGGCGCGAGATCCAGGTCGCAGATCACTTCGTTACCCGGATGTCTCGGGTCCGCAGCGAAATGCAGCACGCCCGTGAGGTATTCATACGGGCCACTCGCGCCGAAGGATTTTCCGGCGGCAAGCGGCCCGCGTGTCGTCGATCTCTACTCGTGTTACCGGCATTGACTACTCCGTTAGATGCGACACGTCGGACTCACCTCGGACACGCGACCAAGGAAAGGAGGTTACGGAGGGAAACCATTGGTGTCCCTCTGTTCCGAAGGGCGGCGAGGCCCGAGCCGAAGGCAAGCGCCGCCCCCTATAGAAAGGAGGTTACGGAGGGAAACCATCGGTGTCCCTCTGTTCCGAAGGGCGGCGAGGCCCGAGCCGAAGGCAAGCGCGGCCCCCTGGGAAAGGAGGTTACGGAGGGAAACCTTCGGTGTCCCTCTGTTGCGTAGGGCGGCGAGGCCCGAGCCTTCAGGCGAGCGTCGCCCCCTATCCCGGCAACTTGAAGCCCTGCCGTGCCAGCAACTTCCAGCTGCCGCCCTGCTTTTGCCAGACCTGCAGCGCACCGATGCGGGTCGTCGTCTGCTTGCCGTCCTGCTCGGATTCACCCAGGTAGATGTGGCGCGCGACAGCGGCATCGCCCGCAACGAACACTTTCAGCTCGGGAAAAGTGAGCGACTTCTGGACCTGCTTGCGGGTCATCACCCCGTCGATGAATTCCGCCTTGTTCTGCACCCTTCCATCCGAATGGCCGTAGCTGAGCTGTGAGGCGGTCACCTGATCCAGTTTCGCCTTGTCGGCCTTGAGTATGCCTTCCCGCAGTGTCTCGATACTCTTGGTGAGCGCCCCTTCGTCGGCAGAAGCCGCCTCTGCGGAACGACCGAGCAACAAACTGGAAGCACCCAGCGCAAACACACCAGCAACGGCGAAGTCACGACGCGATACGTTCATGGTTCTCCCCTCCTTGACGGTTGGACAACGGATGCTGCTGCTATACCCTCCCCGTGTACGCTATCTGACCACGCGGAGGCCCGTTCCATGAAAGGCGTCGTCGTTTGCCCGCAACCCCGTGCCGCGGATGTCGGTGCGGCCATCCTGGCGAAGGGCGGCAACGCCTTCGACGCCGCGGTCGCCACCGCCTTCTCGCAGATGGTGAACGATCCGTTCATGTGCGGCATCGGCGGCATGGGCACGCTGCACTACTACCGCGCGGACGAGGGCCGTAGCGGCATGGTGGACTTCTACAACCGCGCCGGATCGAAGGTGCGGCCGGACATGTGGCAGCACGACCTGAAGGGCCGCACCGAGATCTCGGGCTACAGCCTGTTCGACGACTACCGCAGCGAGATCGGCTACACCTCGATCATGACACCGGGCTCTCCGGCGGGCTTCGGGCTCTTCCACGAGCGGCATTGCAGCCTGCCGTGGGCCGAGCTGCTCGCGCCCGCGATCGCGCAGGCCGAGGAGGGCATCGTGGTGACACCGCATCTCGCCGGCGTCTGGACGCGCTATCGCCAGCCCGGCATTCCCGACGGCTACACGCGGCTCACGAAGACAGCCGAATGCGCGCGCGTGTACCTGCATCCGGAAGATCGCTTCTACGAAGTCGGCGAAGTCATGCGCCTGCCCGACTACGCGCGCACGCTCGAGCGCATCGCGCGCGGCGGCTGGCGCGGAGTTCCACCACGGCGCGCTCGGCGACGAGATCGCCGCGGATCTCGACGCGAACGGCGCGTATGTCACGCGCGAAGACATCGCCGGCTTCGAGCCGGAGTTCGGTGCGCCGCTCGAAGGCTCGTATCGCGGCTACGTCGTGCGCTCCAATCCGCCGCCGGGCAGCGGTGCGACGCTGATCGAGATGCTGCAGATCCTCGAGCACTTCGAACTGGGCAAGCTCGACCACAGCTCGGCGCGGCACCTCGACCTGGTCGCGCGCGCGATGGCGGCGGCGCACGTCGATCGCAACGAGTATCTCGGCGATCCGCGCTTCGCCGACGTGCCGACCGCAATGCTGATCTCCAGGGAGCGCGCCGCGTACTGGGCGGAGAAGATCGAGCGTGGCGAGTTTCCCGGCGACGAGAAACAGGCGCCGCCCTCGTGCACCACGCATCTCTGCACCATGGACAGCGATGGCAACGCGGTGACGCTCACGCACACGCTCGGCACCGCCTCCGGCGTCGTGACGCCCGGACTCGGGTTTCAACTACAACAACTCGATGAAGCTGTTCGACCCGATTCCGGGCCGCAAGAACTCGATGGCGCCCGGCAAGGCGCGCACCACCGGCATGGTGCCGACCATGCTGCTGAAAGACGGCAAGCCCGTGCTGATCGCGGGCGCGCCGGGCGGCAGCGTCATCATCAGCGCGACGCTGCAGGCGATCCTGAACGTGATCGACTTCGGCATGTCGCCGGTGGAAGCCGTGACCGTGCCGCGCATCCACTGCGAAGGCAAGGGCATCCAGGCGGAGGCGACGGTCCAGGGCGCGGTCATCGCGGAGTTGCGCGCGATGGGCCACAAGGTCGTGCACAGCCCGCACAGCTTCGAGCCGATGATGTCGCGCGCGCACGTGATCTCGACGCTCGGCGGAAAGATGCGGGGCGGCGCCGATCCGCGTGGCGGTGCGGGTGTCGGTTACGCGTGGTAGTGCAATGCACGTGCGCGCCGCTGCTCTTGCGCCCGATAGCGACGCCGTGAATCGGGTTTAAATTGGGCTTCGCTATGCGAAGAGAGGCGCGTCGCGCCGGTGTGTCACGCCGATGTGCGCCGCAGGGAGTTGTTCCTGCGTCTGCTGTTCAAATTCTCACGCGATTCTCGCTCGCGGGTGTGAGGTAATCGCTGGGTTCCCGACAGCGGCTCGATCTGAGCGAGCGTGCTGCAGTCTGCACCGCGCCCGATCTCGTCGAATATCAACGATTGTGCCCTCGGCATTGCAATTGCGAGGAAGTCACTGTTGAGCTGCCGCAATGCGCACACGCTTTCTCGCAAAAGGGCCAGATCGCCGTCTGCAAACGGCTCGTCAGATACTTCACCGAACGTAGCGCTTGCATCGGGAAACCCCAAGGATCGCCAGATATCCGGGTATATACGATCGAATTGTTCAACGATCGCCAGCATCTTGGTTTTTTGTTCCCTTGTCTCGAACGCGCTTAATACGTCCCCACTGCTGTAACTGCCGCGAAATTCGGCTTCTAAAAATATATTGTTAAAGCATGTCTGAAGGTCGAACCTCAATTTACGTGCGTCCAACTTCGCAAGTCCATCAAGGTCACCAACAAACGGCTTTATGATCTCCCACCGTATCCGCACGGCGATTCTGATGGCAGTCAACAAAGCCCCGAGGTTGCGGTCGATGTTTTGAAGCTGCCCACCTGCATCCTCCACGAGCAGTATGTCAAAGCGAACCTTGTTTCCCGGCAACTCGGCGGCCGTGTGCACAACCGGGCGGTAGCGCTTTGGACCATCATCGACAAAGATGACACCCTGAAGCGGGTTAATCCCCTCGTTGTTTATCACCCCATTTACGAAGCGAGCAAGCTCTCTGAAGGTGTTACGGTTAGCTTCGGCGGTCTTCGGGTATGACGCGAATTTGGCCTTCGCCTTCTTCACGTGAACCTCATCGAGGCCATGGCCGAACACTTCCGCAACGAGGCTTCGCTCACCGGAAAGGATGGCGTCATCCGGCAATTCGTTCGGGGAACTAACAGCAGAGCGATCCAAAGTCAGCGAGATGCAACTTTCCGAGTAAAGCTCGTTTTTTGGACTGGAAAAAAGATCACGTATCTGAACCGCGAGGCCGGGTATTGCATCCATGAACCTCGCCTTGTTCTGCTTCGTGTGCTGGAACAGCTCCCGCAGCCATTGCTCGATTTCGTCGACGTTAGCAGAGACCGTCTGCAAATCAGAAATCGGGTTTGGAGGCGTAGTCGCTTCGTTGTGCAGACAGTAGAGGCGACGAACCGACGCCGAGTCACGGGCCTGAGTCAAAGCGTCAAAGAATCCTGTCTCGTATAAACACCAACCCCAGTCTTCTTTGGGGTCGGTGAAGAGAAGGACGAGAAAGCTCGATCTGCTCAGGTGATCGGCGATGCTCTTTCGCCAGTTCGTGCCCTTTTCGATCTTCTCGGAGATGAAGAAGCTGACATTCTCAGTATGTCGATCGAGCAGATCAATGATTGCCTCTGCGACTGGGCAATCCCGCGCCTTATGGCTGAAGAATACCGAGTATTTTCCTGCTGAGTTGTCGTCCGGCTCTTTTCCCGTCATGACGCCCCCGGTCGTGTAACCGATCATCGACTGGCTGGAAACAAGGCTCCCTGGCACATCAGGAATTCCCAGGTTCAGCATCCCGAAGCCCTCCCGAAGAAAGCCTTCAGGACCGCTCGATACTAGGCGCCTCGTCTGCGGAGAAAATCGGCCAAAAGGCTGACGGGCGGAGGAGCAGACTGCATGCTCGGTTTATCGCGCGCCAGCCGCCGGCCCCATCAGCGTGTCCGGCAGCCATGTCGCGATCTCCGGAAACATGCACAGCACCACGATCGCGAGGAACATGCATAGCACGTAGGGTATCGTGCCCCACATGACCGTCGTCAGCGGAACGTCCGGCGCGATCGCATTGACGATGTATATGTTGAGGCCCACCGGCGGATGGATGAGCCCCACCTCCATGTTGATCGTGAGGATCACGCCGAACCACACCGGATCGAAGCCTGCCGCCACGATGATCGGCAGCAGGATGGGACTCGTCATCAGGATGATCGCCGCGGGCGGGATGAAGAAGCCGCACACGAGCAGGAACACGTTTATAACGCCCATCAGCACCCAGCGGTTCACGTGCGATTCGGCGATCGCGGTCGCGAGCGTCTGGGTGAGGTAGAGCGACGTGAGCATGTAGCCGAAGAGCACGGCGCCCGCGATGATCATGAGGATCATCACCGATTCGCGCATCGTGTCGCGCAGGATGTTCCACCATTGGTGCGGGGACCACATCCGGTAGATGACGACCGCCATGAGCACGCACAGCGCCGCACCCACGCCCGCCGCCTCCGAGGGCGTCGCCACGCCGCCGTAGAGTACCCACATCACGCCGACGATGATCGCGACGAAAGGTGCGATCTTCGGCACCGACATGAACTTCTCTTTCCATGTGTAGCGGAAATCCGCGGCGTGCGAGCGGTAGCCCCGCTTCCAGATGATGAAGAGCGTCCACAGAATGAAGAATCCGGTCAGCATGAGCCCTGGCATGACGCCCGCGAGGAACAACCGGCCGATCGAGGTCTCGGTCGCGATGCCGTAGAGGATGAACGTGACCGAGGGCGGGATCAGGATGCCCAGCGTGCCGCCCGCGCAGATGGAACCGGTCGCCACATCGTCCGGGTAGCCGCGCCTGCGCATTTCCGGAATGCCCATGCGGCCGATCGCCGCGCAGCACGCCGGCGAGGAGCCGGTGAGCGCAGCGAAGATCGCGCAGGCGCCGATATTCGAGATCGCGAGCCCGCCGGGCAGGCGATAGAGCCAGCGGTCGAGCGCCTCGTAGAGATCCTTGCCTGCCGGCGAAGAGCCGATCGCCGCGCCCATCATGACGAACATCGGGATGGATACGAGCGTGAACTCGTCGAGACCGGACCAGAATGTCTCGGCCACGACGCGCATCGAATCGAGTCCCTGGAACAGGACCAGGAACAGTATCGAGACCGCGCCGAGACCGAACGCCACCGGCACGCCCGTGAAAAGCAGCAGGATCGTCGCGCTGAGCACGAGCAGGCCCTGGGTGATCGGACTCATGGCGCGGTCACATCCGATACGATGCCGAACGGCGGCTGCCGTCCGGTGGCGGTGGCGAGAAGATCGGCAACGTACTGCAGAACCAGCAGGCCGAGCCCCACGGGCATCGACAGATACGGTATCCAGAGTCGCGCGCGCCACACGGTGTTGGAGCGCCAGTTCTCGCTGTACGCCTGGTACCAGAACTCGCTCGCGAGATACCAGAGCGCGATGCAGAAGGAGATCGCGATCAGGCCGGTAATGATCGCGAGCCAATAGCGCGTCCGCGGTCCTGAAAGCATCGGCAGGATGTCGACGTTGACGTGGCCCCGGTTCATGAGCACGTACGGGCTGCCGATGAAGGTCGCCGCCACGATGCTGTAGGTGACCACGTCAATCTGCCAGATGGTGGTGAGGTTCAGGACATAGCGCTCGATTACCATGTCGCAGATGACGAGGACCGCCAGCGCGATGAGCAGCGCCGCGAAAACGCCGGTCGCCTGCGATATGCGTCGCATGACCTGTATGTACGCGTCCATTGTGCTTCTTTGCGCAGGGAGGTCAGGAAACAGCCCGCGCGCTCGCCGCGCGGGCTGGGCGGCTTCACTTCACCGCGAGCGCTTCGTCGATCAGCTTCTTGCCGTTGGGCACATCCTGCGAAAAGCGCGCATAGCTGCTCTTGCGCGCAATGTCGAGCCACGCCTTGTAGTCGGCGTCGGAGAGCGTGACGACCTTCTTGCCGTGGTCGCGAAAGGCTTTGATTGCCTCCTCGTTCACCGCATCGGCCTTGCTCTCGTAGTAGCCTTGCGCCTTCCTGCCGGCGTCGAGGAGCACCTGCTGCTGCTTCTTGTCGAGCTTGTCGAAGCTCTTCTTCGACATGAGCACCGGCTCGTACATGAACCACAGCGCGTTGTTGCCCGGCGCGGTGAGGCAGTCCGCCACTTCGTACAGGCGCATCGAATTGAAGGTGCCGAGGCTCGTGTCCGTGGCATTCACGACGCCGCTCTGGAACGCGTTATAGATCTCGTTGGAGGGCGGACTCACGATGCTGGCGCCGGCGGCTTCCCACATGTTGGCGAACGTGGGACCGGCTGCACGCAGCTTCTTGCCCTTGAGGTCGTTCGGACGGACGATGCACTCGCCCTTGGCCGCGACGCCGCCCGCGAACCAGGCATCGGAGAGCACGATCGCGCCGCGCTTCTCGATCTCCGCACGGATGTCCTTCATGAACTGCGACTGGTTGATGCGCTTCGCGCGGTCCTGACTTCGAATGAGGCCCGGCATGAGCGTCGCGCTGAACACGGGCACCTTGCCGCTCGCGTAGTCCAGCGGGAACAGTGTGATGTCGAGCTGACCGTTCACGATTGCGTTCCACTGGTCGTTCGGCTTGAACAGCGATGCGCCGGGATACACCTGGACCTCGAGTCCGACATTCGCCGCCTTTCGCTTCCTTCGCGATCATCTGCACCATGTCGTCGCGCACGTCGCCCTTGCCGCCGGGGAACTGGTGGGATGCGCGCAGCGTGACGTTGTCGGCCGAAGCCGAGCCCCAGAGCACGCCGGAAACGGCCATGGCGAATGCGCTTACCCAATGCGAAATCCTCATCCTCCACCTCCGCTTGATTGTGGGACCCGGCTCGAACGGCCGACTGCACCACCCAGTTTACATCCGTGAAGACGTTCAGAACGACCTGAAGTCGGTCGTCGGCTACACTGGCACATCGCTCGCATGCATGCGCTTACAACGCGCGGCGTGACGTGTGGCCGCGCTACCTCGTTTCCCTTGCAAGGCCCTGCAGCGCTACGAGCGGCGCAATACCCTTGGCTTGCGCGAGCACTTTCAGATCGCCGTACTGGTCGGGGTCGACGAGCGCCATCATCGCGACACGGCTCAGTGCGCGGCGTGCTGCGGAGAGATCCTTCGTATCCAGTTCGTCCAGCAACGACGCGAAGCCGAGATTCATGAGGAACCGGTGCTGCGGGACGTAACCGACCGTAGCGAGGCCGTGCCGTTCACCGAGGCGCGAGAGCGTCGTGAAATCGACATGACAGGTGATGTCCTGTTGCCCGACGTCCGCGTACGGATCGTTTCCAGCGGCATGCCCGCGATAGCAGACGAGCGTTCCCTCGTTACGCTCGGAGGAGTACAACTCGCTCGCCTGCTGACCATAGTCGATCGTGAGAACGAAGCCGCGGTGCAGGGCGCGGGCAATGTCGCCAGTCCAGTCCTCCAGACCAAGATTGACCTCGCCTCGATAGCCTTCGGGGAGAGACAAACCGAGGCTCGCGATCCGCTCCTCGATCAAGGGCGACGAGGGCTCGTCCAGGATCTCGGCAAGTTCTCCCGCGTCGAGCGTGACGAAGACTTCCATCACTCTTCCATCGCGAATGGCGAAGCGATGGACCGGGAAGTTGTCGATCAGCTCGTTGCTCAGGATGCAGCCGACGACGTTTCGAAACGCCGACAGTCCTGCCGTTTTCACTCGCTGGACTTCGTACGCCGCGTCGGTTGTGCCGGAGACGCTGTCCCAATCGATGATGTGGTCGGCAGCTTGCGGTAAGCGGGGCTCGTAGTCCGCGGCAACGTAGCAAAGCGCGTCGGTGAACCCGGACTGCATGCGGCCGCAGGCCCGCACGATCGATTGAGCCAGCGCGCCGTCACCGCAACCTGCCTCGATGACGTGGAACACGCGTGGCTCCTCAAGGAACCGCCACATCTGCTCCAATTGGCGTGCGATCAGGACGCCGAAAACCGGATGAGAGAGCGAGGAGGTCCCGAAGTGCGCGCTGATCCTTTGCGACCTGGCAGAGTAGAACCCGCCGCGGGGCGAGTACAGGCAGACCTGCATGAACTGCGCGAACGTGATCCGTCCCTGTTTGCGAATGAGATCCCGGATCTCTTGGCCAAGCGCCGAGCACATGTCATGCTTCAGAGTGCAATTGCAGTCCGACAATCCTGCGCGGCGAACCATAGGAGAAGAGATGCGTATTCACAACCTGTATACCGATGAAAAAGGCGAGTCACACTTCCGTGACGTTGAGATCGAATGGGCCGAAGAGCGACGTGGGAGCAAGCTGTCGAAGCGCCTGCCCGCCACCGGGATCATCTTCAGGGAAACTCGGGCCGAGCACGATCTGGATTGGCACCCGGCGCCGCGCCGACAGTATATCGTCAACCTGGACGACGGCGTTCGTATCACAGCGAGTGACGGTGAGAGTCGTCTCATCGCAGCGGGCGAGGTACTGCTGGTCGAGGACACGACGGGCAAAGGCCATCTCTCGAAAGGCCTCGGGAAGATTCGACACAGCCTCTTCATCCCCATCGAATAGGGGATCGCGTAACCCTGCGGCTTGCCTCATGCAGAGCCGCGGCGTGCCGTTGTGATGCAGGCAACGCCGATTGTCACGCCGCCGTGACTTTCGGCGGTTTGCAGCGTCTGGCAGTGACAAGGCTATGGGCGACCCGCTGCAACTTTCCGTGCGCGCGCGCTGCGAGGCTTTCGGCCCAGCACAGAGCCACGGCAAGCCACCTCGGCCGGAGGAACAGCATGGGATATCTCTCGCCAGCGTGCGCGGCATCGCTCTGCGGCAATATGAGATTGCAAACCGGGAGGAGGTCGATATGTTTCGAATCGCAAGCATCATCGCGACTGTTTGTGTCGGCGTGCTCGCGGCTTCGGCGGCTCAAGCGCAGTATCCGGTCCGCCCGATCCGTTTTGTCGTGCCCTTTCCGCCGGGTGGCCTTGCGGATTATGTGAGTCGGGTGATCGCGCAACAGCTCACGCAGTCCGTGGGTCAGCAGGTGCTCGTCGATAATCGCGGCGGCGGCGATGGGGCGGTCGCGGGCACTATCGTCGCGAACTCCGCGCCTGACGGATACACGATCTTCTTTGGCACGAACAGCCCGCTTTCTGCCGTGCCCGCATTGCATAAGCGCTCACCTTACGACCCGGTGCGGGACTTCACGGCCGTCAGCATGATTGGCCGCTTCACGTTCTTCTTGTTCAGCACGCCCAGCGTGCCTGCACACACACTCACCGAGCTGATCGATTACGCGCGTGCAAATCCCGGCAAGCTCAATTACGGGACCGGCAACACCAGCGCTATCGTTGCGAGCGCGCAATTGAAGCTCCTCTCATCTGTCGACATCACGCACGTGCCGTACAAAGGCGATGCGGCCGTGACGACCGACATGCTGGGCGGCCGCGTTCAGCTTTCGTTCATGACACCCGTGCCCGGGCTTGCCTACGTCAAGGAAGGGCGCCTTCGTCTGCTCGCGGGTACTGCTGCCGCAGAGAAGCGGGCTTGCCCCCGAGGTGCCGACGATCGGCGAAGCAGGCCTGCCGGGCGTTTCGATCACCCCGTGGGCGGGCTTGTTTGGCCCCGCGAAAATGCCGGCGCCCGTCGTGGAACGCCTGTCGCGCGAGTTTCGTCACTATCCTCACGCGCACTGATATTCGGGAGCAACTCGCACGCCAGGGTTTCGAGGCGCAAGCTTCTACGTCCGCCGAGCTGGATAGGCACAACCGAGAGCAGCTCGAGGCGTGGCGCCGTGTCGTGAACGAAGCGAAAATTCCCATCGAATAGGAAAGATCGTGCGTCTCGATACACGCACTGAAGATTCGAAGTGGGCGAAGGTCATCAAGGCCGCGGGCACCAGGCTCGATTGATGCGCGACTCATTTCGCGGCAGACGAAAGGTTCTGCCTACGGCTCGACTTTGATGTTCGCGTCCTTGATGAGCTTCGCGAATCGGACCATATCCGACCTCAGCAGGGCAGCGAACTGTTCGGGGTTCGAGATGAACGGCTCGAGCGACTGCGTACCCATCCAGTCGACGATTTCGGCTGAGGAAAGGATGTTCGCCATCTCGCCCGAGATCTTGTCGACGATCAACTTCGGCGTGCCGGCCGGAGCGAAGATCCCGGTCCAGCCCGACATCTCGAACGACGGCAGCCCGGCCTCGGCGAACGTCGGGTACCTGAGGCAAAGCCGCCGCACGCGGCTCTCCCGATATCGCGAGTGGTTTGAGCCGGCCGCTCCTGATATGCGGGATCGCGGAGATCGTCACGTGAAACGAAAGCTGCAGCTGCCCGCTGATCAGGTCGACGATGGCAGGTCCCGCACCCTTGTAGGGGATGTGCTGCATCCTGACGTTGGCGAGAACGCAGAAGAGTTCGCCCGCGAGATGATTGGTATTGCCGGTTCCGGAGGAGCCGTAATTGAGCTGCCCCGGCCGCGCCTTCGCGAGCGCGATGAGCTCCTTGAGATTGTTGACCGGCAAGTGAGGGATTGATCACCAGAATCTGGCGGGACCTGGCGATGGTGGCGACCGGGGCGAAATCCTTGAGCGCGTCGTACGGCGTCGGAAAGAGGCTCGGATTGATGACGTGCGGCGTGCCGGCGACAAGAAGGGTATAGCCGTCGGGCGCCGCTTTTGCGACGGCGTTGGTGCCGATGATCGAGTTGCCGCCCGGCCGGTTCTCGACCACGCTCGGTTGACCCCATTTCTCCGAAAGCTTCTGCGCGCTCATCCGCGTCAACGGATCGAGGCTGCCGCCCGGCGGGAACGGCGTGATGAAGCGAATCGCTCGCGCCGGATAGGCGGGCTGCGCAAGAGCGGTAACGCTCGGCATCACCAGTAAGCCGAGCGTAAGCGCACGTGCGATTGCCGTCATGCGGCCCGCGCGCATTGGCGAGAAGGCCCGAATGAGTCGGCCGCTAGTGCTTCTGTGGTGACCAGCGGTAGGTCTTCGCACAGGCGCCGCCCATCAGCATCGCTCGTTCACTTTCGGTGAGGCGATTCGTCTGCCGGAACGGCTCGACCGCCTGCTCGTAATTGCAGACTGCGAACGCGCGTGTCCAGTCGGTGCCCCACAGGCAACGATCGAAACCCCAGGCGTCGAAGATGCGGGCAAGCGGGTCCCAGATGTCAGGATAGGGAAACGGTTCGCGGGCAAGTGTGCACGCGCCGCTCACCTTGACCACCACATTGGGACGCTTTGCCAGCGCGAGCAGTTTCGGCAGATCGGCCCAGGGCTCTGGCGGGGCGGGTGGCGTACGCGGTTGCACGAGGCCCATATGGTCGATGATGAAACGCGTATCCGGGTTACGGTCGATCAGTGGTGCAACACCATCCAGGTTGCCCGAGCACGACAGGTTCACCGGGAAGTCATGCCGAACGGCCGCACGCACGATGCGTTCGATACCGGGATGGTTCGCGTCGCGCCCCACGTCCTTCCTCATCATGATGCGGATGCCGACCGTGCCCGGCGTCTTCTTCCAGTCGGCAATGACATCGGCCACTGCCGGATCCTCCGGATCGACCGGCTTGATGATCGCGAACCGGTCGGGGTGGGCCTGTTGCACCTCAACGGCATAGCTGCCGTCGTACCCATAGAGCGAATTGGCGGAAATGAAGATCGCGCCATCCACGCCGACCTTGTCCATGGCCACCACCATCTCGTCGCCGGTAACGTGATCGGGCCAGTTCGGGACGTTGCGCCACGGCCGTTTCGGTGTGTTTGCCTCGTAGGCGTGGACCTGGGAATCGATGATCGGCATTGGAGAACCTCCTTTGTGGACAGGTTGCATGGGTCACGCGTCTCTTCTCGAGCAGAGGGGCGCCCCGTGTTTCGGGTTAGTGTATAGCGCCGTCACTCGCCGCGCAGGCCACCTTCCTGAATGAGCTTTGCGGTTCGTGCAATCTCCGCCTTCATGGCGCTCGTCAATTCCTGTGGCGAGCTGCCGATCGTCTCGACGCCGACGGTCGAAAACTTCTCCTTGATCTCGGGCAGGTTGATGGCTCGTACGATTTCCTGATTCAGTCGGTTCACGATCGCCGCAGGCATGCCGAGCGGCGCATAGACGCCCGTCATTACGGCCGTCTCGAACCCGGCGAGGCCGGAAGCGACCATGGTCGGAAGGCCGGGGTACAGCGGCGACGGCTCGGCACTGGTGATCGCGAGAGGCCGCAAGCGGCCGGCCTGCACAAAATGCGAGATCGCGGCGAGGTTGGCGTACATGAGTTGCACCTCGCCGCTCAGCAGTGCGCTCACCGCAGGACCGACTCCTTTGTAGTTGATGCGCACGATGCGCACGCCGGCCATCGACTTGAACAATTCGGCTGAAACGTGATTGGTCGAACCGACGCCGCTGGAACCATAGTTGAGCTGGCCGGGTCTTGATTTCGCGAGCGCGATGAGGTCCTTTACCGATTTCACCGGCAGCGACGGGTGAACCGCGAGGATGTTCGGCTGACGGTGCGTGAGCGAGATCGGCGTGAAGTCCCGGACCGGCTCGTAGGAAAGCTTGTCGAACAGATAACCCGTGACGAACGTGCCGCCGGTGATGAGAAGCGTATAGCCATCCGGAGCCGCCCGCATCACCACCTCGGGCGCGAGAACGGTGGGACGGTTGTCGATGACGAATTGCCAGCCCGCTCGCTCCGTCAGCCCTTTCACGAGCAGACGCGTGACGAAGTCGTTGCTGCCGCCCGGAGGCGACGTCACGATGCGAATCATTTTGACGGGGTAGTCCTGGGCGCACACCGCCACAGTCACGAGGAGCGACATCACCGTCGCAAAGCTCGATGCGATGAAACGCTGCATTGCGTCCTCCTCGTTCACATCTGCGCGACCAAGACGCTAATCGGCTTTGATTCCCTGTTCTCTGAATACCGTGCGCCACTTGCCCGACTCCCGCTGCAAGTGAGCAGTCATCTCGTCAGGGGTACTTGCGATCACCTCGAGTCCGCGATCCTGCCACCGTTTGAGGACATCCGGCGTCCGGAGTGCGGTCCGCACCTTTTCGGCGAGTGTCGACAGGACCGGTGCGGGCGTCCGCAGCGGTGCAGCGAGGACATGCCAGGCCGTGAATTCATAGCCGGGCACTCCGCTTTCCGCAATCGTGGGAATCTGCGGCGCGATCACGCTTCGCTTCGCGCTCGTGATGCCGAGCGCCTTCAGCCGTTTCGCCTCGATGTGGGGCAGTGTTTCGGCCATCGAGCTCGTGAAGTGCAACTGGGTCTCGCCGCTGATGGTCGCCATCGTCGCGGGACCGCCGCCCTTGTAGTTCACCGGGAAGAGCTTGATCTTCGCCAGATGGTTCAGAAGCTCGCCGGCGATGTGCGGATTCGTCGCCGGTCCTGCCGTCGAATAACTGATCGCATTCGGTTTCGATCGGGCAAGCGCGATCAGATCCTTGATCGAATTCACCGGCAGGGCGGGATGCGCCACGAGAACCGGTGCTACTGAAGAGAGGAGCGAGATCGGCGCGAAGTCTTTGATCGGGTCGTACGGCATCTTATCGTAGACGAACTGGTTCGTTACGAAAGGCAGCGTGTTCGCGAGCAGCGTGTAGCCGTCCGGCGCGGCGTTCTTCACGAGCTCGGTGCCGATGTTGCCGGAGGCGCCGCTGCGATTGTCCACCACGATCTGTTGCCCGAGTGCGCTGCCGAGGTCGCTTGCCAGCATGCGCGCCACGACGTCGAGCCCTCCACCCGGCTGAAACGGCGTGACGATGCGGATCGGCCTCGACGGGTATTCAGCCGCGAACGCTTGTGCTGCCCCAAGGGTGATCAGCAAGATTACGATATGTCGTTTCATCGATAGGCCCATTGCGGCGTAGCATACTAGGTGCGAGGAGGAGGAATCCATACGATGCGAACGCTACACCCGTCGTGTCTCACGCTGTACGCGTTTGTCTGCGCTACGTTTCATGTCGCGATCTGCTCCGGACAGGCGCTCGGACTGCCGAACAAACCGGTCCGGATCATCGTGCCCAACGCGGCCGCGGGTCCCAACGATCTCGTTGCACGGCTGATGGCACCGAAGCTGAGTGAAACCGTCGGCCAGCCGGTGATCGTCGACAACCGCCCGAGTGCGAACGGCGTCGTCGGCTCGGAGATCGTGGCGCGTGCCGCGCCGGACGGCAGCACGCTCGCGGTCGGCAATTCCGGAACGCATGCGGTCAACGCGACGTTGTACAAGAAACCGACATATGACCCCGTACGGGATTTTGCGCCGATCACGGAAGTCATATTCGCTCCGCTGGTGCTTGCTGCACATCCGTCGGTCGCGGCGAACAACGTCAAGGAGCTGATCGCGGAAGCCAAACGCACGCCGGGCAAACTCAATTTCGCCGTGGCCGGTGCGACCGGCGAGATCGCCGGTAATCTGATCAAGCTCCAGGGCCATGCCGACATCACGAACATCCCGTACAAGGGCGGCGCGCCGGCGATGGCGGCCGTAATGGGGAATGAGTCGCAGCTCGTGTTGACGCTGTATTCGAGCCTCAAGGGACCGATCGACGCGGGCAAGCTGAAAGCCCTGGGCGTGACGAGTGCGCGCCGCGATCCGCAGATTCCGAATGTGCCGACGATTGCCGAGAGCGGGCTGCCGGGATACGAAGTCGAATTCTGGATCGGTGTCTTCGCGCCCGCCAGGACGCCGGCGAAAATCGTAAACGCACTCAACCGTGAGACCGTGCGGATCATCAATCTGCCCGACGTGAAACAGAGCCTGGTGAATGGCGGTTACGAAGTCGTGGGCAGCACGCCGGAGCAGTTCGCGGCCCGCGTGCGCCAGGATACGGAAAAGTTTCGGAAGACCATCCTCGACTCGAAGATGCAACAGCTCGACTGACGGGTGGAGTGAATGTCGAGGGGCCGCGGTTGCACAGTGCGTGGCGGCCGAGCTCGCTTCGGGCCTGCGCATCCGGAGACCGGAAAATGGAATCAATGACCGCAGTTGCGCGAACGTTGCTCTCGAGCTTGCTGCTCATCGTTGCTTGCCCGGTTGGCGCCCAGCAGGTCTATCCCGGCAAGCCGGTTCGGCTCATCAGCCCCTATGGCCCCGGCGGCGGCAACGATACGCTGGCCCGTATGCTCGGCCAGGAGCTCACGAAGAACCTCGCTCAGCAGGTGATCGTCGATAACCGGCCTGGCGCGAACACCATGATCGCGACCGATCTCGTCGCCAAGTCACGGCCCGACGGCTACACCATCTTCTTCGCAGGCATCAACACGTTCATCATCAACGCGATTCTCGCGCCGACGCCGTACGACATCATCAGGGACTTCGCGCCCATTGCGCCTCTCGCAAGCAACGAGACGATCATGGTGATCAATCCCTCGGTGCCAGCCCATACGTTGCAGGAGCTGATCGCGCTCGCGAAAGCAAAACCCGGAGAGCTCAATTACGCCACTTCGTCCGCGGGCGGGGCAGGTCATCTCGTCGGTGAGTTGTTCAAGCAGATGGCCGGCGTCAACATCCAGCATATTCCGTACAAGGGCTCGAACCAGGCCCTCACCGACGTCGTCGGAGGGCAGGTCCAGATATCCATCCTGAGTCCCGTAGCTACGCTGGCGCATATCAAGAGTGGCAGACTCAGAGGTATAGCGATATCGGGTGAGTCGCGCTCTCCGGCGCTGCCGCAGGTCCCCACGTTCGCCGAAAGTGGTCTGCCGAACCTCGAAGCAAAAGCGATCTACGGCGTTCTCGCGCCCGCGCACACGCCAGGTCAGATCATCAACAGGCTGGCGCGAGAGATCGCGGCCATTCAGGGCATGCCTGATTTCAAGGAGAAGCTCGCCGTTCAGGGCGTCGAGCCATTCACGTTACGGCCGGAGCAATTCGCCGCATCGATCAAGTCCAGCATGGGCAAGTACGCCGACATCATCAAGACGGCGCACATCAAGCTCGAATAGCAACCGGATCAGGGAGTCAGCGCAGTTGAATCGAGCGACTGCGCCACGTCACCCGAGCCGGTGGGCACGACTGCGCTGCCACTGCCGACCGCGGTTTTTTCACCGTGCTGGTTCTCGCAGTAGATATCGACGATGACGAGCGCGCCATGGTCGACCGGCTTGACCTGGGATACCCGTCCGTGAACCGTGATGGTATCCCCGGGCATCACGGGCTTGATGAACTTGAAATCGATCGTTCCTGCCCGGCTGAACACGTCCAGCCCGACAAAGCGGGACATCAATTCGCAACCGTAACCCATCGAAATACGGCCGGACGCAAACGGTTGCTTCAGGCCGGTATCGCGTTCTGCAGCGGCGGCGTCGGTGTGCAGGTTCACCTTGTCTCTTCTGCCTTCCCCGCCGGAGAACCAGATCATCTTCTGCAGCGTCATGTGCTTGACCAACGGCGCAAGCTCGGTTCCCACTTCGATGTTCGCAGCGGTTACGCCCATTTCTCACCCACCTTCCTCGTGCGCAGAAGCTGGTGCACGGTCATCACTTCGATTTTACGTCCATCCTCGTCGATCGCCGTCGTCTCCTCCACGACATACGGAACATCGCCGCGGAGGTACTTGTCGACGACACGCAGCGTGAGGTGAATCTTCTTGCCGGGAATGGGCGGGTTGAAAAACTGCCGAATGCTTCGCGCATTCACCCGGGCTCCCTCGAACAGCGCTTTCGTCGAATCGAGCTTGGGAGCATGGAGTACCGGAAACGGCGCATCCGGCCAGTCGAGCGCCTTACGGTTTTCGTCGATCTGGTTCTGTGTCACGACGGTCGTGCCGAGGTCTTCATCGGCGCCGACTTGAATGCGATCGAAGCGTTCCTTCTCTGACAGGTTCGCGGTCATGAGACCTCCGGACGATGATTCATGATAGTTCGCCGAATCGGCACGCACAAGCTGAAGCTAGAACACACCCGCGGCCTTCATGTCCTCGATCTGATCCTGGCTCAGCCCGACGATCTCGCGGAATACGTGTTCGTTATGTTCGCCCAGCAGCGGCGGCGCCGTACCCGGCGCACTCGGCGAATCAGAAAGTTTGACAGGGTCGCCCAGCAGACGGAACGTCCGGCCCAGGTGTTCGAATTCCACGAACATGTCTCGCGCCGCAAGCTGCGCGCAGTCGTACACCTCTTTCGTCGACTGCACCGGCGCGGGCGAGAAATCCATCCCGAGCATCACGCGACAAACTTCTGAGCGCGGCAGTTGCCTGCTCCACCCCTCGAGAATGGGCCTCACATTTACGGTGAGGTATTTCTGTCCTTCGTTCAGATCCGCCCTTCCGATGTGACGGAACAGTCGTTCCCATTTCTCATGCTCACCCGCGCCCGACAGCATTACCCATCCGTCCTGTGCTTCGAAGAGCATGTGGTGGCTCGGCCCCAGTTCCTCGTGCCGACGCGGCGCGCTGGCGCTCTGCACGGTCTCGGCCGCTACAGCGGAGTAGTTGTGCATGCACATCGTGTCGTACATCGCGATGTCGAGAAACTGCCCTCTGCCGGTCTGCTCACGCTGTCGAAGGGCCAGCGTGATGCCATACGCGGTCCAAAGCGCGGGAATCGTGTCGCCGATCGGCGCTGCGACCTGCATCGGCCGGCCACCGGGTTCCCGGCTCCCGTCCATCAGGCCGCTCATGGCCTGCGCGGATGGATTGTGTGCGGTCCACTCGGAGTAGGGGCCGCGCAAATCACTGCGCTTGCCGAAACCCGAGATCGAAGCGTAGATCAGCCGCGGATTGATCGCCTTCAGCACGTCGTAGTCGAGGCCGAGTTCCTTGAGCGCGCCCGGGCGGTAGTTCTCGACCAGCACGTCGCTGACCGCAGCCAGCTTCTTGAACGCGTCCTTGCCCTGCGCGTGTTTCAGGTTGAGTGTGACGCCGAGCTTGCCGCGATTGAGCGCGATGAAGTTGAGCGGCGCGCGCTCGCCGATGTCGTTCGGAATGGACGCATGACGCCGCGCCCACTCGCCGGTTCTGGGCGGTTCGACTTTGATGACCTGCGCGCCCGCCTGCGCGAGGAGCATCGACGTGAACGGGCCCGCGACGATATGCGAGCAATCGATTACGCGGATACCCGCGAGAGGCAAGCTGGTCATGCGAATGCTTTCATCTTCGTGGAGACGCGCTGTACCCTCTGCATCGGCTCTTCCTCAATCGGCGTGTGCCCCCGACGCCTTCACCACGGTTGCCCATAAGGCGACTTCGTCGCGAAGAAATTTCGCGGCTTCATCCGGCATGGAGCCCACGGGCTCGGCACCCATGCTCATCAGGCGTTGTTTTATGTCCGGCGACTGTGCCGCTTTGACCGCTGCGTCCGCCAGCTTGTCGATGATGACGCGTGGTGTGGCAGCCGGTGCCAGCAGGCTGTACCAAACCACGACCACCATATCGAGGCCGGCTTCGCTCATCGTGGGAACTTCGGGGAACAAAGCGGTACGCGATGCGGTCGTCGATGCGAGGGTGCGGAGCCGGCCGCCTTTGGTGAACTCGATAACGGACGGGATGTTGGCGAAGTTGAGATCGACCTCGCCGCCGAGGAGGGCCGTGAGCGAAGGGAGCGTTCCCTTATACGGGACGTGCATCATGCTCGTCCCGGTGCGCAACTTGAAGAGCTCGCCCGACAGATGCTGCGTCGTTCCATTTCCGCCCGACGAGAAATTGAGCGCGCCGGGTTTGGCACGGGCCAGCGCGATCAGCTCTTTGACGCTGCGCACCGGGACGGAAGGGTGCACGACGAGGAGGTTCGGCGCCTGCGAGAAGATCGAGATTGCCGCGAGGTCGCGCGTGGTGTCGAACGGAAGGTTCTTGTAGAGAGACATGTTTATCGCGACCGGCGGTGTGTTCATCAGGAGCGTATAGCCGTCGGGTTGCGACTTTACGACGTACTCCATTGCGATATTGGTGCCGCCGCCGGGCCGGCTCTCGATGATGATCTGCTGCCCGAGTGCTTCGACGAGCTTCGGCGAAAGCACGCGCGCCATGATGTCGATCCCGCCGCCGGGCGCGAATCCGCTCACGATGCGAACGGGCTTGTTCGGATAAGGTTGTGCGACACTCAACTGAGCAAGGCCGAGAGCGGCCGATGCGATTACCGTCATGGCGATCACGCGCAGGTCAGACGATACTGTTGTCAGCGCGATCCGATTCTCCGTCAAGGCGCGTACACCCATAAGTCGATCTGTACGACACAGCCCGGCACAGGAAGGAACGGCACCGTCACGGCCGAGATCGGCAGGGGGCGTCCAGGCAGATGTCTCTGCCATGCCTGATAAGCGACATAGAAGTCGGCGGGATCGGTGTGGTACTGCTGAATGCGCACGACGTTCTCGAGGGACGTGCCGGCGGCTGCGCAGATCTTCGTCGCATTATCGAGCATCGCATCCATCTGCGCCTGCACCGTCGAGCCGTGATAGGGCTGCTCGGGATCGATACGCGCGGACTCGACGAGTCCGGTCTCGTCGATGGCCAGCAGCCCCGATAGCAAGAGCAGGTCGCCCGCGCGTAGCGCCTGTGGAAAGGCTCTGAACGCCGGGAACACGCCCGCATCCACGATCTGGCGCTTCGTTTTTGCTCCGGTCTTGAGCGCGATCGCATTGATCTCGATGCGCGCATTGGCAAGGAAGAACCCCGGCGTCGCGGTGGGCAGCAGCGTGGTCGCGGGCTTTCCGTGCGGGAAGAACGCCGACCATACATCGTTGAACGAGCCGAAATCGTCGACATCCCGCATGTGCACCTGACACTTCACGAGGTCGTCGAGAGAGGAACCGGCAGCTTCCAGCGCCGGCGCGATCTTGTGGCGCAGGATGTGTTCCGCCTCCAGACGGATCGGAAGACCTTTCCACAGATGCTGTTCCGGCAGGCGCGCTTCTTTTGCGAGGCCTTCGCCGAACGCGCCGTCCGCCATGCGCCCGGCCACAAAAACGTAATCGCCGACTTCGAGCGCGAGGCTGTAGCCGGAGCTTGGATGCACCGCCTGCTCCTTCGGACGGATGTGCCGCGGCTGGAACGCGCCCTGCGGAGCGACGCCGATCATGTGCACTTCGATTTCCTGTCGCGGCCGCAGGAAACCTGCGACGAGCGTGGAGGTGCTCGGCGCGATGTGATCCTTCATCATGGCGCGACGTGCATCGTGATACGCCTCGACAGCGCGGCCGGAGGTGTAGTGCTGGTCCAGACGCACCGCGTTCTCGAGGCTCCCGCCGCCGGCGCGCATGACGGCGTCGAGGTTGCGAAAGATCTGGTCGGATTCGCGCCGGAGCTTCGACGTGTCCCAGTGGGGAAGTCCCGCGCGCACGACGCCGGATGGCGCACCGGTCGTGACGTCGAAGAGGCCGTTGTGACCGGTCGCGAAGATCCATCGACCCGCCCGCACGCCGGCCGCGTAACGCAGGTCGCCTTTGAGCGTCCGCGGCAGTAACGGCTGAACGTGCGCTTCGGAACTGCCGTGTGACATGTCGTCGATCCTTTTCGGTGCGGGACTATCAAGCAAGGCGTTTCGCGGCGATTATACGGCTCGCTCATCGAGACCAAGGCGGAAGTCACATGAAGCTCGTGATTGCATTCGTGTTCGCGCAGTGTGCATTCAATGCCTACGCGGCCGAAGTCGCGCGTGAGTATCCCGCGCGTCCGGTGCGGCTCATCAATCCGTTCCCACCTGGAGGCAGCAGCGATCCGTCATGCCGGCTTCTCGCCGATGCGCTCACGCGTTCGTTGGGCCAGCAATTCGTCGTGGACAATCGCGGCGGCGGCAACGGCAACATCGGCACTGCGATCGCGGCGAAAGCGACACCCGACGGGCACGTGCTGGTGTTCGCATCCGGCACGACATTCACGATCAACCCGTTCATTTACAAGTCGCTCGGCTTCGATCCGAAGAGAGATTTCGCGCCTGTCATCCGGTTCGGCGCCGCACCCAACGTGCTCGTCGTGCATCCGTCGCTGCCTGCACGCACGCTCGCCGAGTTCACGCAGTACGCAAAGAGCCGGGCGGGAGAGCTCAACTACGCTTCTGCGGGAAACGGCAGCAGCATGCACCTCGCGGCCGAGCTGTATCAGAAGATGACCGGAACGAAGATGGTGCACGTCCCGTATGTCTCTCCGGGCGCCGCCACGGCGGACACGATCGCGAACCGCACGCAGCTCATATTCCATCTGGTGCCCGCCGTCGCACAACAGGTCCTCGCCGGAAGCCTGCGTGCGCTCGCCGTGCTCGCGCCACGCCGCGCGAGCGTGTTGCCCGATGTGCCGACGACGAAGGAAGCAGGATTGGGAGGACTGGAATCGGGTACGTGGTATACGGTGCTGGCGCCGGCCGGAACACCGCGGCCGATCATCGACAGGCTCAACCGTCAGATCAACGCGTCACTGGCCGAGCCTGCGTTTCGCAAGCGCGTGGAGGACATGGGCGTGACGCCGATGGGCGGCACGCCCGAGGACGTCACGAGCTACATTGCGTCGGAGTCGGCGCGCTGGTCGGATGTGGTGAAGAGCGCCGGGATCAGGATGGATTGATCGCGCTTGCGTTCGACGACGCTGAACGTCGACGGCTCCCTACTCGACCGATCCGGGCTCCTCCTCCCGCGATATCACTACCTACCGAACGCGCCCGAGCGTTGCCGTCGCGACGCCAGCACCAGAAGAATCAGAACAATCGCGAGCACGGGCATGACGTATTCGACAAACACCTGCGCGAGCCCGCCGATCGTCCCTCTCTCCTGAAACATGCCCATCGTTACCTGCCACAGGATCCGGTAATAAGAAGAGACGGCGGACATGAACGACGTATCCGTCGTCGTCATTCCCGTCATGCGGATGACGCGGGTTGCATAGACTCCGAAATAGACCACCGAGCTCAGCAGCACCGCGGCGCGCCAGTATCTGAAATTGACGGCCACGGCTGCGCAGGCGACGAGTCCGAAGAATGCCGCGAGCAACAGCGACGCAAGGAAGTTGGGATAGTAAAGAACGGCGATCGATATTATGTAGAGCGCCCACGTGATGAGCGTGAGTAATCCCGCCGGCGTCGCCGCGGCATGTGTTCGGGCATACCCGGACATATCCAGGATCGCGGAAGAATATTGCGTGATCAGGACGTGGCCGCTTCGGTCGAGCGCTCCTCGACGTGAGACTTGCTGGTCGGTGTTCCGACCCAGCCGGTTTGCGAGATATCGAAGTTCACGTTGTCAGGCCCTTTGTAACGCACTTCGACATTGCCGTGTCCTGCCGGTGCGCCGCCCGCGCCGAGCCCGAGCGCAACGTTGATATCGTCGCGCGGTTTTGCCGCGCCCGATTGTTCGAGCTTTGCGGCCGTCTCCTCCAGGCTCTCCACCTGAAAGCCGATGTGGTGAATGCCGCTCCAGCCCGTGCCGCGCTCGACGCCGGCAACGACGTCGTTCTTGAAGCGCAGAATGGCGAGATTGATGTGGCCGTCGGTGAGGAAGTAGCCGGAGGTGCGCGGGCTGTCCAGTTTTCTGACCTCTTTCAGCCCGAAGTTCTCTACGTAGAACCGCTTGGTGGCCTCTTCGTCCTGCGTTTGAATCGCGATATGTCTGATCTGTGCCATGGCCGTGTCCCTTTGTGGTTACGCCAGGCCGTATCGTAGCTGAAACCGGAGTGATCTGTTTTCCACAGGCGAACGTGCCCACGACACGCCGGCCTGTCGGAAAATACGCCGAGGCGGATGACGGCAGGGCAGTGCGGGGCAGCAGGTCCCAATCGCCGTGTTCATCGCTCTAGTCGAAAACGATCATGTGAAGGAGGAGAAGTGGTCAGACACGCGCGCGACAATGTTTCGATGTGGAATACACCGGTCCTGATGTTTCTCGGGGCCGCGTTCTGGGTTCTGTTCGCAAACGCCACCTGCGCGGAGGCGCAGTCGTATCCTTCCCGCCCGATTCGCTTTGTCGTGCCTTTTCCGCCGGGCGGAAGCACCGACACCTACGCGCGCATCATCGGCGGCAAGTTGGGCGAAGCGCTGGGGCAGCCCATCGTTTTCGATAATCGTGCCGGTGCCGGCGGTGCGCTCGGTGCGGAGATCGCCTCGAAGGCCATTCCGGATGGCTACACCATCGTGCTGGGCCAGGACGGCAATCTCGTGGTCGGCCAGGCGGTGCGCAAGACGAAGAACTACGACACGCTGAAGGACTTCGCGCCGATCTCGCTCGTCGTACGCACGCCACAGGTTTTCGTCGTCAACGACAATTCACCGTTCAAATCGATGAAGGATCTGGTCGCGGCAGCAAAGGCGAAACCGGGGGCACTCTCCTTTGCGACAGCGGGTGCGGCGTCGGGCGGCCACGTGCTGGGTGCGTTCTTCAACATCGCCGCGAGCATCGATACGGTTCACGTGGCTTACAAGGGTGGCGGCCCGGGGATGCTGGCGCTGCGCGGCGGCGAGGTCAACTACATGGTGACCTCGATGGTGTCGTCGCTCACCTTCGCACGGGACGGCAGAGCGCGCTTGCTCGCGGTGACGGGACCGCAACGCTCGCATCTGTTCCCCGACGTGCCCACGCTCAGCGAGGCGGGTTTCCCGGGCTTCGAGACGATGATCTGGCACGGCGTGCTCGCGCCGGCGAAGGTGCCGCGGCAGGTCGTCACGCGCATCAACCGGGAGGTGATCAAGGTGATCGCCATGCCCGATGTGCAGAAGGCGCTGCAGTTCGAGGGCGGCACCGCATCGCCGAGCACGCCGGAAGAGTTTCAGCAGTTCCTGCGTGAAGAAGTGCAGAGATGGGACATGATGGTCAAGAAGACGGGTATCACCGTCGATTAGCGTGATCGCACGCGTCACAAGTACTCGTTACGCGTCACAAGTACCGTTCTTACTGAGCGCATCGAGCCCGTCGTCGCGCCGGGCAAGACGAACACTACCAACAGCGTTGCCGTTCTTCTCCCCTCACCCTATCCCTCTCCCCGATCCGGGGCGAGGGGTTGATCGGTTGATGTTCCCCTCGCCCTGGCGTAGGGAGAGGGTCAAGGGTGAGGGTAATCTGTTCGTTGAGCGGAACGGTAGCGTCTCGAAGCATGAACGACCGACGTACTGCCGTCGCAAGAACTTCCTTGCCCCAGCGCCTCAATCGGCCTTGATGTTATTTTCCTTCACCACCTTCGCCCATCGCGCCGATTCGCTGGCGATCTGTTCGCCGAGCCGCTCCGGCGGTCCGCCGACGACACGCAAACCCGCCTCCTCGAGCCGCTTGGCTACGCGCGGGTTCTTCACGGCCTGATTGAACGCCTGGTTCAGTGTCTGGATCACCGGCGCCGGCGTACCGGCCGGCACCTGGAAACCGAACCACGGCTCGACGACGAATCCTTTGTAGCCGGATTCGATCATGGTCGGCACGTCCGGCAGATGAACCGAGCGCTGCGGCCCTGTGACCGACAGCGCACGCACGCGTTTGCTCTGAACGTGGGGCAGGATCGAAGGCTCGTTATCGACGAACGCGACGACCTCACCACCCAGCAATGCGGTGATCGAGTCACCGGAACCCTTGAACGGCACATAGAGCAGATTGATGCCGGCGAGGTTCGCGAACCACACCGGCGTCAGGTGATTGGAGCTGCCGATACCGCCGATCGCCATCGGAATCTTGCCGGGATTCGCCTTCGCCTGCGCCACGAAGTCCTTGATCGTCTTGACCGGCATCGACGGATGTACCGTAAAGATGTTCATCACGCCGCCGACCAGAAACACCGGCGCGTAATCCTTCTTCAGGTCGTAGCCCGGATTCGAATAGATGCTCGGATTGATGGCGCACGTGCCGATGGTGCAGAGGGAGAGCGTGTAGCCGTCAGCCGGCGCTTTCGCGGCGCGTGCCATCCCGATATTCCCGCCGGCGCCGCCGATGTTCTCGACGACGATCGGCTGCCCGAGCACTTCACGTGCGCCGTCGGCCACACTGCGGCCGACCACATCCGAGGAGCCGCCCGGCGGAAAGCCGATGACGAGCCGAATCGGCTTGGTTGGATACTTCTGCGCGTACGCGGCATTGCCGAAGAGAACGAGCGTCGTCGCGAGGACGACGAGCACACTGCGCAACGAGCGAGCTGACGACATGTGATTTCCCCCTTATGGTCAATGCAGCCGGACGAACACCCCTAGCATAGCCCGAAGAGGCCACGATCGGCGCACCGACTGGTCATGCGTTGCATGCAGGCTGTACGACTACTCGACCCGGATGTTCGCGAGCTTGACGATCTTCTTGTACTTGTCGATCTCGCTGCGCACGAAGCGCGCAAATTCATCCGGGGTGCTCGAACGCGGCATCTCTCCCTGACTGGTCATCTGCTTCGCGACGTCTGGAAGCTGGACGATGCGAGCGACCTCCATGCTCAACGGCTCGACGATTTCACGCGGTGTCGCGCCCGGGGCAAACATCCCGAACCACGCCTGGAACTCGTAGCCGGGCAGCGCCGCCTCGGCAACGGTCGGCACATCGGGCAGCATCGGCGTACGCTGTGCTGTGGTCACGGCGAGCGCCAGCACACTGCCTTCCCTGATCAGCGGCAGCGCCGGAACGAGTGGGGAGATGAAGTACTGCACGCGTCCCGTCATCGTTTCGAGCAGCGCTTCACTCGGCCCTTTGTAGGGCACGTGTGCGACATCGATGCCGGCCGCGAACCTGAACTGTTCGGCATTGAGATGCGTGCCGCTGCCGATACCGGCCGTGGCGAAGTTGATCTGTCCGGGCTTCTTTTTCGCGAGCGCGATCAGCTCGTTCACGTTCCTCACGCCGAGTGCAGGCGCGACCACGATGACGCTGGGTGAAGCCATGATCTGGCTCACGGGCGCGAAGTCCCGCAGCGGATCGAAAGGCAGTTTCGCGTAGAGCGCCGCGCTCACCGCAAAACCGAGCGAGTGCACGAGCAGCGTATAGCCGTTCGGTGCGGCCCCGGCCACGATAGCCATGCCCACCACGCCGCCCGCACCCCCACGGTTGTCCACGACGACCTGCTGGCCCCAGTCCTCGGACATCTTCGCCCCGACTCGGCGCGCGATGAGATCGCTCGCGCTCCCCGCCGTAAACGGTACGATAATCCGGATCGGCCTCACTGGAAATTTCTGCGCCGTCTGCGCGTGGGACAGGCTGCTCGCCATCGCAATGACGGGCGCAACGAACAATGCGAACGTGACCTGCCCTGGAACACGCATAACGACTCCCCGTGAGCTCGAATGTCGTAAGATAAGGACGGAATCGCCAGTATCAGCACCTGGAGATCACACCGCAATCCGTTCACCCTGAGGAGGGCATCACCGGCCGTCTCGAAGAGTGCACGGGAGCGCATGTTCGCGCTTCGAGACGTTGGCGCTTCTCGGCACGAACGGCTTACTTTGCCCCATCGGAGGAGATGCCATGAAAGTCTATCTCGTACACCACGTTCATGCCCTGACGGCCGAGCAGGACCCGCAGCGTCATATCAGCAAGCAGGGACAGGCGGAGGCCGACCGCCTCGGCACACGCTTGCGCGCACTCGGCATCGCGCCGGTGCGCATTCTCCACAGCGACAAGCAGTGGACGATCGACACGGCACAGCGTATCGCTGCGAAGCTGGGGATGGAGGACAGAGCGGTCAAGGCCAACTACCCCATCAACACCGATGATGCCGTCGCGCCGTTCGTCGACGAGATCAAGTCCGCCAAGGGCGATCTCATGATGTGCGGCCACATCGATTACCTGCTGCGCTCCGCCGCGCGTCTCCTGTGCGGCAACGAAAAGAAAAAAGTGGTCGAATTCAAGCCCGGCAACGGTACGATCGCCTGTCTCGAAGGCGAGGGCGACAACTGGGTGGTCACCTGGATGTGGCGCCAGGATCACGCCGCGGGTTGATGCGGTCGCAGCGCATGCGTCGGCGAACGGCCGCTGCATTTGCCGGCGCATTGTTCGCAGTCTGTCTGGTCTCGGCGCTTGCACAGAACTACCCGACGAGGCCCGTTCGCATCGTCGTCGGCTCCCCGGCGGGTGGTGGCGGCGACACCATGGCGCGGCTCATGGCGCAGGGGATGACACCGGTGCTCGGCCAGCAGGTGATCATCGACAATCGGCCAGGCGCGGGCGGCAACGTAGGCGCGGAAATCGTGGCCCGGTCGCCGCCGGACGGCTATACGCTGCTGTTCGTATTCACGGGGCATGTCACGAGTCCGAGCCTCTTTCCGAAGCTCCCTTTCGACACGGAGCGCGATTTCGCCGGCATCACCCAGCTCGCGACGAACGAGGCCATGCTGCTCGTCCATCCATCGCTGCCGGTGAAGACGGTCAAGGAGTTGATCGCACTCGCGAAGCAGAATCCGGGCAAGTATTCGATGGGTGCCATCATTTCCGGGTCGAATCACCTCGGAAGCGAGCTCTTCAAACTGCAGGCGGGCGTGGACCTGCTGTTCGTCCCCTACAAGGGCAATGCCACGGCCCTCACCGATCTGCTGGGCGGGCAGTTGCAGGTGATGTTCAATCAGATCAGCGTCTCGCTTCCGCATGTAAAGAGCGGCAAGCTGCGTGCGCTGGCGGCCGCCGGTCCCCGTCGCTCGAAACTCGCGCCCGATTTGCCGACCGTGAGTGAGGCCGGCGTGCCCGGCTTTTCGTTCAACGGCTGGTACGGCTTCGTCGCGCCGGCGAAAGTACCGCGGGCGATCATCCTGAAGCTGAACAGGACTTCGGTCGATGTCGTGCGTTCGCCCGAGAACGTCGAGCGCATCACCGGCATGGGGAACGAACCCGTCGGCAGCACGCCGGAGGCGTTCGACCAGCTCATCCGCGAGGAAATACCGAAGTGGGCGAAGGTGATTCGCGAAGCGAAGATCACGCTCACGGAGTAGGGAAGGCACGCCCGGTCACTCATGTACTTCGACGTCCAACTCTGGCGCATGATGAAGGGCCTGCGGGCGCGTATTCTTCTCGCCGTCGTCCTGGGGTTGCTCGCGCTTGCCGCCGGCATTGCACGCTTCGCTTTTCTCGGCTGGTTTCTCGCGCTGGTTTTCCAGGGTGCATCCGGCCAGTTCGCATGGCCGCTCGCGGGTGTTGCCGCTGCGATCGTGCTGCGTGCGGCGCTCGAGCACGCACGAACGATGCTCGCACATCGAACCGCCGCACAGGCGCAGGAGATGCTGCGCACGCGTCTGTTCGACAAGATCGTCGCGCTGGGACCGGGCTGGTTCGCCGAGAAGCGCACCGGCGGCGTCATGCTGTCCATGGTGGATGGCGTCGAGCAGTTGCAGACCTTCTTCGGGCAGTATCTGCCGCAGCTCCTGATCTCGGCGTGCGCACCGTTCGCGATCTTCGCATTCATGATGTGGTGGGACGTGCCCGTTGCGAGCGTCATGCTGGCCGCGGCGATTCTCACGCTGATTCTGCCGAGCCTCGTTCATCGTCAGAACCGTCGCGCGGCGATTGCGCGACAGCAAGCGTTCAAGGCCTACGGCGAGGAATTCCTCGATGCGATGCAGGGCCTGCCGACGTTGAAAGCGTTCGGCCAGGGGAAAGCGTACGGCCGGATGCTCGCGAGCAAAGCGAGAGCGCTGTCGGACAGCACGCTCTGGGTGCTCGCCGTGAGCGTGCTCACGCGCGGAGTCACCGATCTCGGCATGGCATTGGGCGCGGCCGCTGCGCTCGTGCTGGGCGCCTGGCGCGTGACTCAGGGCGAGATGGGCATGGAAGCGCTGCTCGTCGTGCTGATGGCGGGTACCGAGATCTTTCGGCCGCTGCGCGATCTGCGAACGGTGCTGCATCAGGGCATGACCGGACAGTCGGCGGCTGAGGGCATCCGGGCGCTGCTGAGCGAGGAAGGCTCTGCGCCTGCGGGCGGATCGACGTCACTCGCCGGTGCCGGTCCGACAGCCGGGGATCGACTTCGCAGGCGTCGATTCGCCTATCCGGGTGCGCGCGATGCCGCTATCGAGGAGCTGAGCTTCTCCGTGGCGCCGGGTGAACGCGTGGGCATCGTCGGCCCGAGCGGCGCCGGTAAATCGTCGATCGTGCGGTTGCTGCTGCGCTCGTACGATCCTCAGGATGGGACCGTGTGCATCGGTGGTCACGACGCTGCGTAACCTCGATCCCGAGCAGATTCGAAGCCGGATCGCCGTCGTCGCGCAGGACACGTATCTCTTCTACGGGACGATCGAGGAGAACCTGCGCCTCGGCCGGCCCGATGCGAGCAGCGCCGAGGTCGAGGCGGCGGCGCGAACGGCCAACGCGCACGACTTCATTCAGGCGCTGCCCGATGGCTATCAGACGCTGATCGGCGAGCGCGGCACACGATTGTCCGGCGGACAACGTCAGCGGCTCGCCATCGCGCGCGCGGTTCTGCGCGACGCGCCGATCCTGATTCTCGACGAGGCGCTCTCATCGGTCGATGCAGAGAACGAGGCCGTGATCCAGGAGGCGCTCGATCGCCTGATGCGCGGAACGCACGACGCTGATTCTCGCCCATCGGCTGTCGAGCGTGATCGGCGCCGATCGCATTCTCGTGCTCGAGCGCGGGCATGTCGTCGAAAGCGGGCGCCATGACGAGCTCATGCGCCGCGACGGACCGTATCGCCGGCTCATGGGTGCACAGGCCGCGACCGCTCAGAACGATGACATTACCGATGCCGAGGTCGCGCTCAACGCGATCGAACATCCGGATCACGCCGGTACGCGCATGGACGAAACGCGCGATGAGCAACGCATCGAAGTGCGCGACATCAACGCCGACGCGACGAAGGTCGACTGGCGCAATACGGTCGTCACGCTCATGTCGTTCATCCGTCCGTGGTGGCGGCAACTGACATTGGTACGGTCGCCCTGGGCATCGGACGCGTCGCTGCGTTCATCGGCGTCGGCGTGGTGGGCGCGCTCGTCATCGCGGCGGTGAAGGACGGGTACTGGCCGCAGTCTCTCGTCATCGCGCTGCTCGTCGTCGCGCCGCTGGCAGGCTTGCTGCACTGGCTCGAATCCTGGCTTGCGCACGACATGGCGTATCGCCTGCTCGCCGAGATGCGCATCGATCTCTACGGCAAGCTCGAAGCGCTCGCCCCGGCCTATCTGCTGGAACGGCGGTCGGGAGATCTGCTCGCGCTCTCGACGCAGGATGTGGAAACGGTCGAGTATTTCTTCGCTCACACGGTTGCGCCCGGCCTTCGTCGCGGCGCTCGTGCCGTGCGCGGTGCTGGCGACCCTGGCGATCGCTGCCTGGCCGCTCGCTTTCGCGCTGCTGCCTTTCCTGGCGTACGCGGGACTCTCTCCGTGGGTCGGGCGGCGGCGCATCGACCGCATGGGAACGGAAGCGCGTGCAGCGCTCGGACAGCTCGGCGCGCACGTCACCGAAACGATTCAGGGACTGTCCGATCTGCTTGCGTTTCAGGCGACACAGCGGCGGCGTACGCAGTTCGTCATGCTGGTGCAGCGTTATCAGCAGATGCGCCTTGCATTGCTTCGATGACCTCTCGCGCCAGAACGAAAGACTGGAGCTTGCGACCGGCTTCGGCGGCCTCGCGATCGCGGGCGTGGGCGCGTACCTCGTCGCGAACGGCGCCATCGCGCCAACCTTGTTGCCGCTGCTGATCCTCATCTCGGTCGCGGCGTTTCTGCCGGTCTCCGAAATCTCCCAGGTCGGCCGCCAGCTCGCCGACACGATCGCATCGACGCGACGCTTGCACGTCGTGCATTCGGAGCCGGTGCGGATCCTCGACGGTCCGATCGCCCCGCCGGTGCCCGCTGGCGGTTCGTCGGTGCAATTCCATCAGGTTCGGTTCACCTATCCACGGCGTAGCGCGCCCGCGCTGTCGAACGTCTCGTTCGATGTTGCCGCAGGATCGACTGTCGCACTGGTCGGGCCTTCCGGCGCCGGCAAGACCACCGTCGCGAATCTGCTGCTTCGTTTCTGGGACCCGGACGCAGGCTCCGTGCGCCTCGATGGCGTGGATGTGCGCGAGCTCACGCTCGAAGGGCTGCGCGAGCGCATTGCGCTGGTCGCACAGGACACCTACTTGTTCAACGATACGCTCGGGGCCAACATCCGGCTCGCGCGGCCGGGCGCATCCGATACTGCGATAACGCGCGCGCTCGAACAGGCAGCGTTATCGGAGTTCGTCGCAGGTCTGCCCGAGGGTCTCGAGACGCGCGTCGGCGAGCGTGGTGTTCAGCTCTCCGGCGGACAGCGCCAGCGCGTCGCGATCGCCCGTGCCTTTTTGAAGGACGCGCCGATCCTGATTCTGGATGAAGCCACGTCGCATCTCGATACGCTGAGCGAGATGCACGTGCGCCATGCGCTCGCGGCTTTGATGGCCGATCGGACGACGCTGGTGATCGCGCATCGACTGTCGACGATACGTGGCGCCGACCTGATCCTCATGCTCGACGGCGGGCGCGTGGTCGAGAGCGGCACGCACGCCGAGCTGGTTGCGCGACGCGGTTTCTATGCCCGGCTCGTCGAACGGCAGATGACGAGTGTGCAAACGCGGGACAGCAAGGTGTATTCGTAAATCCCCCGCCCCAATCCGGGGAGAGGGTAGGGTGAGGTAATTCAAGCCATGTATTACGAAGGCAACTGGATCGACAGCTTCCCGAAGAACTACCAATGGTCCAATGCGACCCTGATCACGAAGGGCATGGCGCCCTACGGCGCGGTGGCGCTCGGCGAAATCGACGAGATCGTGCAGCGCCTGCATCGCCGCGCCGACGAGCCGCAAGCCTGGGCCGAGGAATGGTGCGCGATGGCCGCGCGCATCGAAGCGATGGCGGATGAAGCCGCGCGTGAACGGCGCGACGCCACGGCCGGCAACTGCTACCTGCGTGCGGGGATGTACTACTTCACGGGCGAGCGCATGGTGCCGCCCGGCGCAGACAAGACGGCGATCTACAGGAAGAGCCTGCGCTGCTCGCAAGAGGGTCTCAAGCGCCGCTATCCGAATCTCGAAGTCGTCGATGTTCCTTACGAGAGTTCGTCGCTCGCCGCGTATTTCCTGAAATCGACGCGGACCGACGGCCGTGCGCCGACCGTCGTGCTGTTCAACGGCCTCGACAACTGTAAGGAGATGAACGTGCTGTTCGCGGGCGCGGAGCTCGCGTTCCGCGGCTTCCACACGCTTGCGATCGACGGTCCCGGGCAGGGCGAGTCGCTGCGGCTGCGCAACCACCCGTCACGTTACGACTATGAAGTGGCGGGCACGCCGGCGTATGACTTCGTCGCGAAGCGTTCCGACGTCGATCCGAAGCGCGTCGCGATCGTTGCGTACAGCGCCGGCGGTTACTACGCACCGCGCGTCGCCGCCTTCGAGAAGCGTTACGCAGCCTGTGTCGCATGGGGACCGCACTACGACTATCACGCCGTCTGGGAAAAGCGCTGGTCCGCAATGAAGAAGGATCACAACAGCGTGGCGACGTCGCATTTTCAGCTTCCCTGGGTGCTCGGCGTGGAGGACATGGAAGCCGCGATGGAGAAGCTCGAGAGATTCACGCTGGCCGGGGTGGCAGAGAAGATCGAGTGTCCCATCCTCATCACGTGGGGCAGCGAGGACAAGCTCACTCCGCGCGAGATCGGACAGCAGCTCTACGACGCGGCGGGATCGAAGGACAAGACACTGAAGATTTTCGATCGTGAGAGCGGCGGCTTCGAACACTGTCAGGCCGACAACCGTCAGGTCGGAACGGACTTCATCTGCGACTGGCTGGAACGGCGGCTGCGCTGAGCATCGGCGCCCACGGCACGCGCGCGGGCCGATCTTCGCAACCGATCTGTTACTGCTGTCGCGCTTTGACGAGCGATTTACCGGTTGACGAGCATTACCAATGGTTGGAAACTGAGAAATCGGCTCTGACCCGATCATCCGGCGGCGGATTCAATCGCGCGTCCCCGCGTCACGGACCAGGCAACCACGCTAAGAACCTGGAGACGCCCAGAACTCCTGCGGGAGATATGGTCATGACAGCAAAGACGATGAAGGCTGCAGTGGTCCGGAAGTTCGGCGCCCCATTGACCATTGATGAGCTGCCGGTACCGACGCCCGGCTATGGTGAAGTACTGGTGAAAATCGTCGCGACCGGCGTCTGTCACACCGATCTGCACGCCGCCACGGGCGACTGGCCGGTAAAGCCAGTTTTACCGTTTGTTCCCGGACACGAAGGTGTGGGGCACGTTGCAGCCGTCGGACCGGGCGTGACGAATCTCAAGGAAGGCGACCCCGTCGGTATCGCATGGCTGCACGATGCGTGCGGCAGTTGCGAGTACTGCATCACGGGCTGGGAGACGCTGTGCGAAGCACAGCACAACTCCGGCTACAGCGTGAACGGCAGCTTCGGTGAATACGCGATCGGTTCGGCTCCGTACGTGGGACACCTTCCGGCCAACGCTGATTTCGTGCGGCTTGCGCCTATACTTTGCGCCGGTGTCACCACTTATAAAGGCATCAAGGAAACCGAAGTTAAGCCGGGAGAGTGGATCGCGATCTCCGGTATCGGCGGACTCGGTCATGTCGCCGTTCAGTACGCAAAAGCCATGGGCTTGCATGTCATTGCCCTGGACGTAGCCGAGGAGAAGCTCGCGCTGGCGCGTAAGCTCGGCGCGGAGCTTGCCATCGACGCGCGCTCGCCTGACGTGGCCAAGCAGGTGATGCAAGCCACGGGTGGTGGCGTTCATGGCGTCCTGGTGACCGCTGTCTCACCGCCCGCGTTTTCTCAGGCGCTCAAGCTCGTGCGCCGCCGCGGAACGATCGCCCTGGTCGGTTTGCCTCCGGGCGAGTTTCCCACTCCGATTTTCGAGGTCGTGCTCAAGCGCATTACGCTGCGCGGCTCTATCGTCGGAACGCGTAAGGATCTTGCCGAAGCGATCGACTTCGCCGTCGAGGGCAAGGTGCGCGCTCATATTCACGAAGCGCGATTGGACGATATCAACCGCATTTTCTCGGATATGGAAGGCGGCAAGATCGACGGCAGGATCGTGGTCACGATGTGATGATTCGGGTGACCGGCGCCTGAACAATTCGGGACGAGCGGGACAGGAGGAGAGCACGATGCAAAAGTCGCTCCACATCAACGCCGACAAGTGCACGGGCTGCTTGCAATGCGAGATGGCGTGCAGCTACGAAAACTACGGCATCTTCAATCCCGCGAAATCGCGCATCAAGGTCTTCGATTTCGAGCACACCGGGCGCAAGGTGCCCTACACGTGCACGCAGTGCGACGAAGCGTGGTGCCTGCACGCATGTCCGGTCGAGGCGATCAAGGTGGATGGCGCGACCGGCGCGAAGATCGTGCTCGAAGACGTATGCGTCGGCTGCAAGGTCTGTACGATCGCGTGCCCGTTCGGAACGATCAACTACGTTCAGGACACCGGCAAGGTACAGAAGTGCGACTTGTGCGCCGGCGATCCGGCCTGTGCCGCTGCGTGCCCGACGGGCGCAATCACGTACGTCGATGCCGATTGGACGGGCCTCGAGCGCATGAAGCAGTGGGCGGCGAAGGTCGGCAATCAGCCGCAGGCATAAAGGAGAGCGCGCATGAGCTGGGCAGGAAAGATTCTCCGTGTCGATCTGACGAAGGGCGCGTGCGTTGCGGAGCCGCTCAATATGAAATGGGCGCGCGAGTACATCGGGCAACGCGGTCTCGCTACGAAGTACTTTACCGAGGAGGTCGACCCGAAAGTCGATCCACTCTCGCCCGCGAACAAGATCATCTGGGCGACCGGCCCGCTCACGGGGACGATGGCGTCGACGGGCGGCCGTTATTCGGTCATCACCAAGGGCGCGCTGACCGGCGCCATCGCGTGCTCGAACTCCGGCGGCTATTGGGGCGCCGAGCTCAAGATGGCCGGCTGGGACATGATCATCTTCGAAGGCAAGTCGGCAAAACCGGTTTATCTCCATATCCAGAACGACACCGCCGAGTTGCTGGATGCGGAGTGGGTGTGGGGCAAGTCGGTGTGGGACAGCGAGCCCGCGATCAAGGCGAAGCATCAGGACCCGCAGATGCGCGTGAGCTGCATCGGGCGCGCGGGTGAGACCGGCTGCATGTACGCGGCGGTGATCAACGATCTGCACCGCGCCGCAGGCCGTTCCGGCGTCGGCACGGTCATGGGAAGCAAGAATCTCAAGGCGATTGCCGTTCGCGGCACCAAGGGCGTCGGCAACGTGCGCGACCCGAAGGCGTTCATGCAGGCGACGGTCGCGGCGAAGAAGGTCCTCGCCGATAACGCGGTGACCGGGCAGGGCCTGCCGAAGTACGGCACGCAGGTGCTGATGAACGTCATCAACGAGGTCGGCGCGCTGCCCACGCGCAATCATCGCGACGTCCAGTTCGAAGGCGCGAAGTTCATTTCCGCTGAAGCCATGCACGAACCGCGTGCGAGCGACGGCAAGAAGAACCTCGTCACCAACCAGGCGTGTTTCGGCTGCACGATCGCGTGCGGCCGCATCTCCAAGATCGACGAGACCCACTACACCGTCGTCAACCGTCCCAAGTACTGGGGTGCTTCCGGCGGACTCGAATACGAAGCGGCCTGGGCGTTGGGCGCTGCGAATGGCGTGAAGGATCTCGAAGCGCTGACGTACGCGAACTTCGTCTGCAACGAGGACGGCTTCGATCCGATCTCGTTCGGCGCGACCGTGGGCGCCGTGATGGAGCTCTACGAGATGGGCGTGCTGACGAAGGAGCAGCTCGGCATCGAAGCGCCGTTCGGATCGGCGCAGGCGCTGACGTACTTCGCGGAGCTCACCGCGCGCGGCGAAGGCTTCGGCAAAGAAATCGGACAGGGTTCGAAGCGGCTTACGGCCAAGTACGGTCATCCCGACCTGTCGATGAGCGTCAAAGGTCAGGAATTTCCGGCGTACGACTCGCGTGGCATTCAGGGCATGGGACTCGCGTACGCCACCGCGAACCGGGGCGCGTGCCACTTGCGCGGTTATACGGTCGCCTCCGAGATACTCGGCATCCCGATGAAGACCGATCCGCTCGTCACGGACGGGAAGGCCGGTCTGGTAAAGGCGTTCCAGGATGCGACGTCCGTGTTCGACTCGGCCGGCATCTGCATATTCACGAGCTTCGCGTGGACCCTGGCGGACGTGCAGCCGCAGCTTGCTGCCGCGTGCACCGACGAATTCACGCTGGAGGAGCTGAACCTGATCGGCGAGCGCATCTGGAACATGGAGCGCGACTTCAACAATCGTGCGGGCTTCACGAGCAAGGACGACACGTTGCCCAAGCGGCTTCTCACCGAGCCGGCCAAATCGGGTCCCGCGAAGGGTCTCGTCAATCAGCTCGATAAGATGCTGCCCGAATACTATTCGCTGCGCGGCTGGGACGAGGCGGGGCAGTTGAAGCCGGAGACGCGTACGCGGCTCGGATTGTGAAGCACGTCATCCTGGGCAATGGTCCGGCCGGCGTAATCGCCGCCGAAACGATTCGCAAGCAGCGGCGCGACGACGAGATCGTTCTGTTCGGCGACGAGCCCGAGCCGCCGTACTCGCGCATGGCCATCCCCTATCTGCTGATGGGCAATATCGGCGAGAAGGGCACGTATCTGCGCAAGGACGAGGGCCATTTCGAACGGCAGCGCATCGACTTGCGAAGCGGCAGGGCGACGCGAGTCGATACGGCCGCCCGCCGCCTGCACCTCGAAAGCGGCGATCCGATTTCTTTCGACCGGCTGCTCATCGCGACGGGCGCTACGCCGGTTCGCCCACCGATACCGGGCATGGATCTGCCGCGCGTGCACGCCTGCTGGACGCTTGCGGACGCACGCGAGATCATGTCCCTGGCGTCCCCCGGCGCGCGTGTGCTGCAGATGGGCGCGGGCTTCATCGGCTGCATCATCATGGAAGCGCTAGCGGCGCGTGACGTGGCGCTGACCGTCGTGGAAATGGGCGACCGCATGGTGCCGCGGATGATGGGCGAGGGCGCGGGCGGCATGATCAGGCGCTGGGTGGAAGGCAAGGGCGTACGGGTCTACACCTCGACACGCGTCGAGGCGATCGAGGCCGGATCGCCGCTCGTCGTGCGCCTCTCCAACGGCGAGTCACTCCCCGTCGATCTCGTGATCTCCGCGACCGGCGTGCAACCCAACATCGCGTTCCTCGAAAACTCCGGCATTCAGTGCCTGCGCGGCGTGCTCACGGACGAGCACATGCAGACGAACGTGGAGGGAATCTTCGCGGCCGGTGATTGCGCCGAAGCGTTCGATCCAGTCTCGGGCAAGACGATCGTCAGCGCCATTCAGCCGAACGCCGCGGACCAGGCGTACTGCGCCGCCATGAACATGGCCGGCAGGAAGGCGCGGACGAACGGGGTCACGCAGATCAACGTGCTCGACACGCTCGGTCTCGTTTCAGCGTCGTTCGGCCAGTGGGAAGGCGTGCCCGGCGGCGAGCACGTCGAGCGCTCGGACGAAGAGAACTTCCGCTACATCCGACTCGAGTTCGACGGCGACGTGCTGGTCGGGTCGAACTGCATCGGTCTCACACAGCACGTGGGCATTCTGCGCGGCCTCACCGAGTCGCGTGTGAAGCTCGGCGCCTGGAAGCAGACCCTCCTGCGCGACCCGCTGCAGCTTCCGCAGGCGTATCTCGCAAGCGCGCAGGCGCAGCACGCCCGCAGCGTGAAGGTCGCGTAAGAACCGTCGCCAGGAACGGCTGTGGAAATTACGCTGAAGCTCTTCGCGACGCTCGGCGACTACCTGCCGCACGAACTGAACGGCCGCATGCGCAAGTTCAACGAGCTGCCGATCGAGATCGCGGATGCGGCGACGGTGCAGACGGTCATCGATCAGTTCAACGTGCCGCGTGCAAAAGCGCATCTCGTGCTGGTGAACGGCGTTTTCATTCCACCGGACGCGCGTGCCCAGCATGCGCTGCGCGCCGGTGACGAGCTCGCCGTCTGGCCTCCGATCGCCGGGGGGTAGTGTCGCGAACCGTAAGTGCGCACCCTATACCGTTCGCCCTGAGGAGGCCGGCAGAGGTTGTCTCGAAGCCTGTCCTGAGCCTGTCGAAGGGGGTGAACGAGGCTCCGTCGTTCGTGCTTCGAGACACTCGCGTTCCTCAGCACGAACGCCTTGTTGCGGCACGCATTTGTGAGTGACCACGCGAGCTAGGATGTCTGCCGCGGGCGATCTGTGCCGCCAGATGACGTGCACGCGAGATGAGTTCATGTCGTGGCTCGCCGGCGCGACTCACAATGCGCCGGCCCATATCGACGGCAACGACGTAACTCTGCACGTCGGCAGCGGCACCGTTCGGATTACGCTGGTGGACGCGGCGCCGCGCCGCATCGGACCGATCAGCCTGCCGACGCTCGACATCCGCATGCGGTTCAGCGGCATCGACGAAACCGAACGCACGAGCTTCATCGACTACTTCGATTTGTACACGCGCCGCGGCGGCGGCTGATCGTTGCGGAGCGCCGAACCGTGCGCTGAAACCGGGCGTCCCGTCTGGCTCAGATGGCTCCTGTGCTGTAGCGGCGCTGACGCCGTGGTTTTTGGCTTTCGTGCTCTTTGCTACGTGTGCGCTGTTGCCGATGATCGCGCGTTATCTTGTGGTCGGAGAGTATATCTACGACGCCATGGCAGCCACGGGTGCGGTCTTTCTGCTTGCCGTGCTCGTCATCGGCAAGCGTGTACACGACACGATAGCCGAATCGCCTTAGCTGGCCTCAACCAGTCCGCTCTGCTGTTACACCCCCAGCCACAGTCGAGTTGTCTCGTCTGTGAGGCCCTCGTGGCGCCTGCTTGACAGCAACTTCGCGTTGAGCGAATCTAATAAAACGGTGTTTCGTTGGATGAAACAGCTGGATGCCTGGCACCTCAGGTTCGCAAATTGCGTAACGCAGCTAACCCTAAGTCCGACACGACCGGCATTGCCACCGAGACTGTGGATGTCTCGCTCCGGTTGCTGGAGTTTCTCGCGCGAGCTCCCGAGCCGATTGGCGTTTCAGATCTCGCGCGCGAATTCGATGCATCCAAGGCCACGATATACCGCCATTTGCAGGCACTCGCTCGTCACGATTTCGTGCGGCAAGATGCGGCCACATCACGTTACAGCGTAGGCATCAAACTGTTTATCCTCGGCGAGCGGCTCAGAGAACGCTTCGCCGTGCTGCCGGTTGCGCGCGACGAAATGACCCGGCTACGCGATGAAACCGGTGCCGCGGTCACAGTCTCGACGCTCGCCGATGAACAGGTCGTCGTGCTCGAGGTGATCCAGGGCCACTCGATCATCAACTTCGGCACGCTGCCTGGGACGGTGCTCGACCTCCACGCCAGTGCTCACGGGAAGGTCGCACTCGCATTCGGTCCGCAAGACTTGCTCAAGCGGTGCCTTTCGAAGCCGCTGAAGGCCTGGACATCTCAAACAATTTCTACCCGGTCCGCGCTCGAACGTGCAATCGCCCAGGTCAAGTTGCGGGGCTGGGCGACGGCACCCAATCAGGTGTTGCAGGGCATTAATGGTCTTGCGGCACCCATCTTCAACCACGCCAACGTATTTGTGGGTGCCATCGCGATGGCCGGAACCGTTCAGACCGTGCCGGGCTCACCCTCTGCGGAACAGATCAAAGCGGTTACGCGTGCGGCCACCCAGATTTCGCGCAATCTTGGTTGCATCAAGAGATGAATGCCCGCGAACAATGGCAGATTGCGACGGATGCGGCTCATCGATACGAGGGCGTCGTCGCCCGGTATATTCTCGGTCCGTGGGCGCCGGCGATCGTCGAGGCCGGTCGTGTCACTGGAGGTGTACGCGTACTTGATCTGGCATGCGGGACTGGCGTAGTGGCACGGCTCGCGGCACAACGGGCAGGCATTCAGGGGAGGGTCATCGGCGTTGATCTCAATCCCGCAATGCTTAACGTGGCGCGATCTCTTCCCGCGCCCGATGCTGCTTCCATCGAATGGGTCCAGGGAAGCGCGCTCGCCATTCCGTTGGCTGACGCGAGTGTCGATGTTGTTCTATGTCAGCAGGGATTGCAGTTCTTTTTGGACAGAGCGACCGCGCTGCGCGAGATGAAACGGGTGCTCAGTCGGGGCGGCCGTCTTGCTCTGAGCGTGTGGAGCAGTGCTGGACTGTATAACACCGCTGTAGCGAACGCACTCGAGCAATTCGCCGGCAAAGAGATCGCGTCGCGATTTCATGCTTCTCGCGACGCGCCGGGCAGAACCGAGCTCGAGCAACTCACTCACGGTGCCGGCTTCGGTCACGTCGACATTCGTGTCAGCCGCGTCCAGGTTCATTTACCGATGCTGAACTGGTTTGCACTGGAACATCTTGCTGCCACGCCTGTGGCTGCATCCGTCGCTGCGCTTGATTCCAAGTCGCGGCAGGGTATTGGGACGAGCGTTGAGCGCGAGATGCAGCGTTTTAGCGACCGGGACGGAGTTACCTATCCAGAGGAGACCCGCATAGTCACGGCGCGACTCGGGCCTTAATTCACATCATCGTGGGAGGAGAACACCATGGGCGCTCGATTGAGATCCACGTACGCAGTAAGGATGCTCGCGATTGCATGCGGTCATGGAGGTGGCGTCAGCGCGAAACAGCCTGCAGTTGTGCAAACATTCGCCGCGGTCGTGAGCTTTGCCGCAACGATCGCACTCGCGCAGGAAACGTATCCGTCGCGCGCCATTCAGATCATCGTGCCGAATCCGCCCGGCGGTCTGAACCAGATCACCGCGCAGCCGCTTTCGGCCGTCATCGAAAAGCTTTACAAGCAGCCCGCGCCGGTGGTCAACAAGCCCGGCGCAACTGCTGCCGTGGGTACGGCATACGTCGCCACACAGAAGCCCGACGGCTACAACATTCTCGTGACGACGGCAAATATCTATCTCGTGATCGAGAAAAACAAGGCGCAGCACGTCGAGTCGCCGTACCGGTTGGACGAACTGCAGCCGCTCGCGCTAACGAGCGCCGATCCGCTCGTCTTCACCGTGCAGGACGAGAGTCCGTACAGATCATTGAAGGACTTCATCGCGGAGGCGAAGTCGAAAGGCGGGCAGATGGTGTATTCGAGCTCGGGACCGTTCGGCATCACGCACGTGCCGTTTGCGATGTTCACTGAAGCAGCGGGGCTACGCATGCGTCACGTGCCGACGACGGGTGGCGGTCCCGCCGTGATGCAGCTCCTCGGGGGACATGTTCAGGCCACCGCGGCTGGCCTGGGCGTCGTCGCACCGCACATCAACGCGGGCAAGCTACGCGCGCTTGCGTCCTGGGGCGCCAAGCGGCACTTCAGGCTGCCCGACGTGGCCACTTTCCAGGAGCTCGGGTATGACCTCGAAGCGTACTTGTGGGTCGGGCTTTTCACGACTGCGGGCGTGCCGGAGCCGACGTTGAAGTCGATGCGCGAGATGGTCCGGCACGTCATGGACGACCCGCTCTACCGCCAGGCAATGGAAAAGGCGAATGTCGAGATCGACTATCGCGACACGCCCGAATTCGTCCGGTTTTTCCAGGCTGACCACAAGCGTCTCGGGACGACGGTCGAGCGTCTGGCGAAGGAAGAAAAGAAATCCTGATGAAGCTCGAGCGAATCGAACCGAGAGTCAAACATGGAAGAATCCTCGAAGATGAGCCTCGTCGTTCGATCTGATCGAGCCCGAGCAATAGATGCGCATGAAGGCGGACGTAAAAAGGCGATTGACGAAGGCTGCTCGCGATAAGCGCCGCGGAATCGCCTGAAGGCGCGGGCCAGGTAATCCACTTCTCACGCGGCCGCGACGCCGGCGGGTTTGCCGTTATCATCCGGCTCTGAACAACCAAAGGAGACGCAATGGCCGCAGCAGCACAGCAGATGTCGCAACCGAAGGACTACAAGCTGATCGTCGAGAAGGACGTGCAGATTCCGCTGCGCGACGGCACCGTGCTCTGCGGCGACATCTTCCGGCCGGATGGGGGAAGCGAGCGCTTTCCGGTCATCATGAACATCGGGCCCGTACATGAAGGACAAGCTGTGGGTCCCGCCGCCGGATCTGGAGGAAGCGCCGAACCCCTACATGAACTGGGAGACGGCGAATCCGCTGTGGTGGTGCCCGCGCGGCTACGGCTTGCTGCGCGTCGATACGCGCGGCACGGGCAAATCGCCCGGCAAGTGCGAGCCGAGTTCCTATCAGGAAGCCGTCGACTGCTACGACTGCATCGAGTGGGTCGCGAAACTGCCCTGGTGTACCGGCAGCGTCGGTACGCTCGGCATCTCGTATCACGCAGCGTTCCAGTGGCGTGTTGCGAACCTTCAGCCGCCGTCGCTGAAGGCGATCTGTCCGTGGGAGGGCAGAGCGGATCAATATCGCGATCAGGCCTATCACGGCGGCATCTTCGCGATGGGCTTCATCGCGCGGTGGTGCAACAACAACGCTGCACTGCATCTTCTCGGCGAGCCGCGGTCGTACAACCCGGATTCGTTCTCGCCCGACATGCTGTGGGACTACATGCGCAAGGATCTCGACTCCGAGGTACTGGCGCATGGCCAGCGCGCGGTGGGACAAGATCAACGTCCCTGTTTTCACCGTCGGCAACTGGAGCGGTTTCGCGATGCATCTGCGCGGCAACACGGAGGCTTACGTGTGCGCCGCATCGAAGCACAAGAAGCTGCGTATCCACAGCGGCACGCATTACCATCCGTTCCATGCCGAGGAAGCGCGCATCGATCAGCTCCGCTGGTTCGATCACTGGCTGAAGGGGATCGATACCGGCTTCATGGACGAGCCGCCGGTCAAGCTCGAGATCCGCACCGGAGGAATGGAGCGCTCCGCGTTCCGACTGGAAGACGACTGGCCGCTTCCGCGCACGCAGTGGACGAAGATGTACCTGAAAATCGAGCGCGAGCCGTCCGAGGATCCGAACGGTGTCGAAGGTCCGCTGGTCGCGAAAGCACCGGAACAGATGGGGAAGGCAAGCTATGGTCAGAGCGCACCGAGCCGGCCCGGCAAGATGCCGCGTGGCGTGTCCTTCGAGACGCCGCCAATGGCTGATGACACCGAGATTACCGGCCCGATCGTGCTGAACGTGTGGGTGTCGAGCACCGGGAAGGACGTCGACCTCTTCGCGACGCTGCGCAATATCGGACCCGACGGGAAAGACATCATGGAGATGGGGCAGCAGGGCGAGCCGCTGCAATGCGTGACGAAAGGCTGGCTGCGGGCTTCACATCGCAAGCTCGATCCCGAGCAGTCGCTGCCGTATCGGCCCTATCACGCACACAATGAGCGCCAGTGGCTGAAGTCGGGCGAGGTGGTCGAATGCCAGGTCGAGATCTGGCCCACGTCGATGGTGTTCAGGAAGGGGCACAAGCTGCGGCTCGACATCTCGCCGGCAGACGGCGTCGGCACGCAGCACTTCACGCACTTCCACGCGGACTACAACCAGGGTCAGACCGCGACGATCTACTCGGGCGGAGAACGGCCTTCGTACCTGCTGCTACCGGTCATCCCGCCGAAGAAATGAAGCGGTGTATCGAAGGGCTGTGTGCGGCGTGCGTGGCACTTGCCATCAGCGCCGCTGCGGCCCAGGCACCCGACGCTCCGTATCAGCCGCGCATGGGCCAGCCGGGGAAGGACGTCGTGTGGATACCGTCGCCGGACGGCATGGTCGAGAAGATGCTCGACATGGCGCACGTCACGCCGCAGGACTTCGTGATCGATCTCGGGTCGGGTGACGGCCGCAACGTGATCGCGGCGGCCAAGCGCGGCGCGCATGCGCTGGGCGTCGAATACAACCCCGAAATGGTAGAGCTTTCGAAGCGCACGGCGGCGGCGGCCGGTGTTGCCGATAAAGCCGAGTTCGTGCAGGGCGACATGTTCGCCGCGGACATCTCGAAGGCAACCGCGCTCGTGCTGTTTCTGATTCCGAGCAATCTCGAGAAGCTCGCGCCGAAGTTTCTCGCGCTGAAGCCCGGCACCCGGATCGTGTCGAACACGTACGAGATCGGCGGCGGATGGGAACCGGACGAAACCGACCGGCTGAAGCTCTGCGCGTCGTGGTGCGTCGCGCATCTTTACGTCGTGCCTGCGAAGGTTTCCGGCACGTGGCGCCTGCCGGACGGAGCGCTCACGCTCACGCAGGAATTTCAGTGGATCGGCGGCACGTACGAGATGAGCGGCATTTCCCTGCCGGTTGAAGACGGCTCGCTGCGCGGGAACGATATCCGGTTCGTCGTGAATGGTGTTGAATACACGGGTCGCATCAATGGCGATGCGATGGAGGGTGTTGCCAGGGGACGCGCCACCACGACGCGGTGGACGGCGCAACGGGCAGCCGAATGAGAGCGATGACACAACATGTTTTCCGAGGTGAAGAATGAAAGTCTATGAAGCGATGGCGAATGCCTTCATGAAGGAAGGCACGTCGGTCCTGTTCGGTTTGCTCGGCGATGGCCAGATGACATGGTGGTCGGCAATGTCGCAGTACCCGGACCTCAAGATCGTCGACGTGCGCGACGAAGGTGCGGCCGTCAGCATGGCAGAAGGCTGGGCGATGGTCACCGGCAAGGTCGGCGTTGCAAGCGCGACGCAGGGGCCGGGGCTCGCGCGCATGACGACTGCGCTCATCGTGGCCGCGCGTTCGCGCACGCCGCTCGTGGTCTACACCAGCAAGACGGCTTTGAACAACGAGTTCACCGCTCAGTATCTCAACCAGGACGCGCTGGTGAGCGCGACGGGCGCGGGCTACATCGAGGTGCTCACGCCCGCATACGCGGAAACCGCGGTGAGGGATGCGTTCTATCGCGCGCGACGCGAATCGCGGCCCATCGTGCTGTGCGCGCCGCTCGATATCCAACGCATGGAGTGCGATGCCGATGGCGAGGATTACCGGCCGTCGACCGACATGTTCCCGGGACAGCAGGCGATCCGTCCCGCCCTCGAACGCCTGCGGGAAGCCGCCGACATCATCGCGAAGAGCAAAAAGCCCGTGCTCGTGCTGGGCCGTGGCGCGATGACGCCGGCGGCGAAGGGCGCTGCGAAACGTCTCTCCGATAAGATAGGCGCACTGGTGGCGACGACGCTCGTCGCGAAAGGCACGCTCGCCGAATCCGATTACTACGCGGGCGTTTCGGGTCTCTTTTCGACGCGTGAAGTGATGGAGCTGTTCGGAACCGCCGACTGTGTCATCGCCGTCGGCGCGCGGTTGAGCACGCATACGCTGGCGGGCGGCTATCTCTATGGGCAGGCCCGCTATATCCACATCGACGTCGAACCGCATCTCGTCATGGGCAGCGATCGAGGCGCCGATTGCTACGTGCAGGGGGACGCTGCGGCAACGCTGGAAGAGTTGATCGAATTGCTCGCGAAGGAAAATGTCGGTGGTCAGGGCTTTCACACGTCGGAGGTGCGGAGAATCCTGCGCCACTCCGGACGCGATCCGGCCGAATACGAGATCGAGCCAGGCACCGTAGATCCGCGCGATGCAGCGCAATTGATCGACGAACGCCTGCCTCCGGAAGTGAACCTCGTGTCGTCGGGTAACGCGCACGCGTGCTCGTTCCGCGTGATGCTCATGAAGCGGCGACGCGGCCTGCAGATGTATGTCACGTCCTTCGGCTGTATCGGCCAGGCGCTTCCGACCGGCATCGGCGCCGCCGTCGGTAGCGAGGGACCGCTCGTTTGCCTCGACGGCGATGGCAGTGCGCTGCAGAACATCCAGGAGCTCGACACGGTCGCGCGCCTCGGTCTCAAGTTTCTGTACGTAGTGATGAACGACGAAGCGTATGGCGCGGAATATCACAAGCTGCGGGCGCACGAACGTGACGGCAACCTGTCGGTCGTGCATTCCCCGGACTTTGCCGGTCTCGGCCGGGACTTCGGCTGCCGCGGCCGCAGTGTGCGTACGTTGGACGAGCTGGGCGCAGCGGTCGATGAATTTCTGGCCGGGAAGGGCCCGATGGTGGTGGACTGCCGCATATCGCGCAACGTCGTCAGCGTGCCGTATCGGCGCATGCATTTCGGCATCGACGCGTAAATAGACGGCAGACCTCGGGCGCGAACGACCGCGCGATGGCGAGTGGCTATGGCCGAGCCGGCTGCATTCGACGATTTCATCCGCGATGAGATTGCGCGCTGGGCCGACGTCGTGCGGCGCACCGGAATAAAGCTCGATTAGTTTCCGACTTCGAGCCCGCGATGCCCTGGCGCAGCCTGCCGCTCGCGTCCGGTACGCGCAGTTCCTCCCGACATGCCCCGGACCATAGCGTATCGCCGTGCTTTCACACGGCTTGACGCAAGGGCGGACCGCGTGTTGACTATCATCATATGCACGCCATATCGCTGAAGAAGATCTGTGCCGGAGCAATGGCGCTTCTGCTGCCGGCCCTCACGCTCGCGCAAGGTCAGCCACAGCGCGGCGGACAAGGTGAAGCCGTGCTCGCGGACCCGGATGCGAAAGTGCTGGCGCAGGTTCGGGTCCCGGTCGCGCATGCCAACATCCACTCGGGTCCGAGCACGGGCAACGAGGTGATCGTGCTTGCTGCGCAGGGCACCGTCATGCCTATGGTTGCCCGGCGAGGCGAGTGGATTCAGGTACTGCTGTCGCCTGAGATCCGCAAGACCGGCATGGTGATGCGCTGGTACAACAACGAGGGCAGCGGCTGGGTTCACGACTCCATGGTGGAGTTCATCACGCCTGAACCGAAGGGCTCCCGGTAGCGCGCCGCTGCATTCGCGTCCGCATGAGATCGGCGTAATGCCGGACACGCGGCGCTTACGATTGCTCACAGCGCTGCAGGTAACCCCAGTCGCGCAAGTCCTTCAGCTCCACGTGGGACGACGGCGGCAGGCGCCGATCGTCTCAATCGACGGCCACAGACGCATACCTCGCGGGCTGCAAGCACCCGCGGGAGAACGTTCTCCCGGATAAGCCTAGAATGTCCGCGGGGGGCCTCCTGATGAAGCGCTGTGTGATGGCCGCTTTCGCGGTGCTGGCCGGTTGCGTAACCAACAACGAGTTGATCGCAACCGGTGAATGGCACGAGCGCGTGCTGCTCCGATCTCCCGAACTCGCGACCACCTGCATGTGGCGGAACCTTGACGCTAACCGCTTCCGTTTCGGAAACATCACTCTCAATGGAACGATCCGGCCGATGACCGAGGGCGGCAGCGAACTCATTGTCGCCACGGTCCTCGTTGCGCAGGCAAAACGCGAAGGCACCGGCTCGCGCGTGACCATATGGCTCGCCCGGCGGCGGTTCGCGGGACGAAGCGCCATCGTCACCACCGTGACGAATGGATGCTGACCGGAGTGAGGGGCCGAAAATCGGCGCAAATTTCAGCAGGACAACCGTCGATACGGACCGGGGGGCGGGGGAGGCGCGTCAGAGAGAAGCTCAAGCCGCGTAGCGCTTGAAGATATCCGGATCGAACTCGAGCCCGAGCCCGGGCTTCTGCGGAACGACCAGCATACCGTCTTCGATCTTCGGCGTTTCCTTGTAGAGCCGGAGCGAGCGCGGCATGTATTCGACCGTGAGCCCGTTCGGCACGGCGGCGACGAGATGGACGTGGATCTCCGGCACGAGATGGCTCACGATCGGCAGATTGAACGCCTCGGCCATCGCGGCGATTTTCATCCACTGCGTGATACCGCCGGCGCGCATCAGGTCCACCATCACGATATCGACGGATCGCGCCTCCATCATGTGCCGGAACGGCACGGGACCATAGAGATACTCGCCGCCCGCGACCGGCGTGTCGAGCGCGGCGCTCACGCGCGCGAGGCCGTCGAAGTCATCGCACGCTGTCACGTCTTCGAGCCAGTAGAGCCCCACTTCCTCGACGCGTCTGCCGAACGAGATCGCCTGCTGCACGCTCCAGCGCTGGTTGATGTCGCACATGAGGTCGATATCGGGGCCGATCGATTCGCGCACGCGGCGCATGCGGTCGGCTTCGATGCGCGTGTTCGTCCTGCCAGGCAACGCCATCTGCGTCTTCATCTGCCTGAATCCCTGCGCCACGAGCTTCGGCCCGGCGCTCACGACTTCATCGAGCGTGAGGTCGCGGGTGAGCGCGCCGCTCGCATACGTGGGAACACGATCGCGGAAGCCGCCGAGGAGCTTCCATACCGGCAGGTTCAGCGCTTTGCCCTTGATGTCCCAGAGCGCAATGTCGATGGGGTACAGGCGAGCGTGAAGATGCCTGCGGGGCCGGAGCCTTTCGCGGCGGCGCGGAGCTTCTCGACGACGGCTTCGGGTCGCAGCGGGTCTTCACCGACGATCAACGCGCCGAGCTGATCGACGGCGCTCTTGAGCGTCGCCGCGAGCCCGCCGCCAAAGAAGGAGATGCCGATCCCTTCGACGCCTTCGTCGGTCCGGAGCTGGAGCGTGACGAACGTGTACTGGTCCGCTTTGTCCGCAATGCCTGCGAGCGTGGGCGCGCTCGGCAACTTGACGAGATGGGTTTTCAGTCCAGTGATTTTCATGTTCTTCTCCTGTGGCCGTGATGCTTGGGTTGGACGGGCGGAAGCGCTTCTATTCTCTCTTGATATCCAGCGGTCTCCTATCGCCTGACCGCGCGCGGCATCGCCTCCTGTCCGCTGCTGCCGCGCACATCCGACCACGTCGGGCGCGGCACGCTGAAGAGCTCGCCGAGCGACGCGTAGTTGTTGCCCGAAAGGCGACACACCGGATCGAGCAGCTTCGGATCCACGCGCCCGTCTTTCCACACGGACGGAGCTACGTGCGCGTGCACGATGCGACCGATCACGATGTTGGTGTTGCGGTCGCTCACGACCTGAACCAGGTCGCATTCGAGGTGCGCCTTCGCCTCGGCCACGCGATACGGACGCACTTTCGCCGAAGGGCCCGGCGTCAGGCCGGCCCAGCCGAATTCGTCTTCCTCGTGGGGGAAGTCGCCGGAAGTGAAGTTCATCTTGTCGAGCAGGTCCATCGTGACGATGTTCGCCACGAACTGCGGGACCTCGCGCAGATTACGCAGGCTGTCCTTTACGCCCGACGACCCGAACGCGCAGTAGAAAGGATCACTCCCCATCAGATTGAAGTAGGAATAGGGCGCGAGATTGCGTACGCCGCTCGCGGAGATCGTCGAAATCCATCCGATCGGCCGCGGAATGACAAGCGCAGTCATCAGGAAGTAGAAATCGCGCCCTGCCCAGTCGTCCGGCCCGACTTCGAGCGGCGTTTCGAGTACTCGCGGCGGCGCGGGATGTGAAGCTGTCACTGTTTTCTTCCTCTCTTCAAAGTCGCGTTGTCACTTCAGCCAGTTGATCTCGTGGGCGGTCTTTTCGCCGATCACTACACGCCGCAGACTACGCGGAATTTCGGAATGCGTGTCCGTGATCGGAATCCGACCCGCCATGATCTCGGCCTGGCGCTGCGGAAGGCGCGGCCGGGCATCGGGCTCGGCGTAGCCGTCGGGAAAGCTCGGCGCATTCGTGCTGGTGTCGTATTTGTCGGTCGCGCCGAAAGTGTGCAGCAGCTCGTGTGCGATGATGACGCCGTTCGATCCTTCCTGTTCCACGCTCGCGAATGCATTCACGATGCCGAGCATGCCTTTCCGAAGGCCGGTCGAATGCCCGAGTACCGGGTTCTTCGCCGGGTCGAAATAGAGCACGAAAAGACGCACGTCGGGCTTGGGATCCTTGTGCGTGTCGTGTCGCCATGCCCAATAGCGAAAGCGGAGGCTCCACACCATGATCTCCCACACGTTGCGACCGAAAGGCGGCGAGGGTGGCGTGACCGCTATCGGTGGCGCGAGGAAGATATCGATGGGATCGTTCAACGGCAAGCCGAAGTGCTTCGCTTCGGCTTCGAAGAACGTCTCGATTGCATCGAACGCCTGCGTCGTCAACCGCGCGGTATAGGCGCCTGCCGCCGGACTCCCGTCGCCGTCGATCGGGTAGATCACCACGCGCAGGCTCGTTCTCCATTCGGCCGTACGCGAGCGAGCGAGCCATGCCGTTTGCGCGACGCTTGCCAGAATGAGCAGCAGGATGCCCATGCGCAGGCGACGCCACATGTGTCGCTAGCCGCGCTACCGCTTTCGCACCGGATCCACGATCGCCATCGGACCGATGAGCCGGTTTGGATCGGCGTTCGGCTTCGGCCGGAACATCTGTGAGCGGCTGTTCGCCACTTCGGTCACGTAGAGATTGCGCTCGGAATCGACATGGATCTGGTGCACGCCATCGAACTGGCCCGGCAGCGAGCCGGGGCCGCCGATGTCGAGAAGGTAGTGGCCGTCGAGGTCGTACTTGATCAGTCGATTGGTGGTCCAGTCCGCGACCCAGACGTGATCGTCGTTCGTCACGATATGCGCGAGCACCGAGGAGTTGTATCCGGTCGGCCACATCGTAAGGAAGTTGCCATCCTCGTCGAAGACCTGCATGCGGTGATGCTGGCGGTCCGCGACGAAGAGCCGCCGGTCGCGACTGATGCCGATGCTGTGCACCGACCAGAACTCGTAAGCCTTGGGATTGGCGGGATCGACCGGCGGACGGCCCCAGTCCTTCATGAACTTGCCCGTGGGGTCGAACTTCGCCACGCGCGTTCCGGCGTAGCCGTCGGCGACGAAGAACGTTCCATCGGGCAGCCACGCGATGTCCGTCGGGCGATTGAAATGGTTTGCGTCCCGGCCCGGAACCCCGCGCTCGCCCATCGTCTTCAGCAGTTTTCCGTCATTGCTGAAGATCATGATCTGATGCATGTCATCGTCGACGATCCAGACGTGCTTCTCCTTGTCGTACGGGTTCTGGAGGATCTTGTGCGGGCCGCGACCCATTTCGCCCAGGCCCGAGCCGCGCGGTGGCGCGAAGTAGCTATCGTGCTGCAGCCATTCCTCGATGGTCCTGCCGTTGCGGTCCACGGCGAATACGAGATGGTTGCGACGCTGCTTGTAGAAGTAGGGCTTGCCGGAGTAATCGCGCCGGCCGGTGTTCGTGCGCTTGGGATTGACGAGGCACGCGCACGTCCACGGCTCTGCGCCGGGCGGCAGTTCGATCTCGCTGCGCTGCGCGACCCACACCTTGTCGGGCGTTTCGGCCCAGACGCCCGCGCCCGATCCCCACGTCCAGCCGGCATGCGAGTGATCGGTGTCGGGCAGCGGCTGCGGCCACGGGACCACCGGCTCGTAATCGCCCACATTGACGGTGCGGACCGGTTGCTGGTTTTGTGCTTTCGAATCGAGTGTGAGCGCTCCGGCGAGCACGAACGCAAGCGGCATCAACGCAGCAGTCAACAGTCGTGGCGACACATGACTCTCCTCAGGTTCCTTGTGCGAAAATGCTGCCTCCCGCGAGCGCCGTCTGTCAAACGCATGGCATAAACGTGACGAACACTGACGGCGAGCGCTGCTGGAATCCATTGCTCAAAATACGAACAGGAGGCTGTCATGGTCCGCGGCATCGACCACATCGAGCTCATTGTGAGGGATGTAGAAGAGACGATCGCTTTTTTCGAGAAACTCGGCTTCAAGCTTCTGACGCGCACGCGCCACCATGGCACGTCCGTGGAAATGCAGCTTCCGGGCGAGAATCAGCCCATCTTCGAAATTCATCAGGTCACCGGTGAGGAGAACATCGGCGTCAACCACATCGCTTTCAAAGTCGACAGCGCTCAGGACACCTACAACGAGCTGCTGGGCAAAGGTGTGAAGACGATGCGCGCGCCGAACTACGTTCAGGCGACCGGACGCACGACGGTGAACATGCGCGATCCGGATGGCTGGCGCCTGCAGCTCGTGGACGCCGACCGCAAGGCGCCGCAGACATGAGCATCGAGCGCGTTCCGGGTTCCGCGGGAGCAACCTTCAGCAGGGCGGTTGTGGTCAGCGGTCCCGGACGAACCGTGCACGTCTCGGGAAACATCAGCCCGAGCGGTTCGCTCGCCGAGCAGACGAACGGCTGCATCGATCAGATCGAGTCGGCACTGCGGGTGGTCGGCGGCTCGCTGGAACACGTCGTGCGGATTACGGCGTGGCTCACACGGCTGGACGAATACGCCGAATACAACCGCGTTCGCGGCGAACGCTTCGGCGCGAACCTGCCTGCGAGCGCGGCCGTGCAGGTCGCCGGGCTGCTTCGCGGCGCGCTGATCGAAATCGACGCGGTGGCGTTCATTCCGGATTAGCCTCCTCCGTAACGGCGATACCTGCAGTCGAGGGGACCGTCCGTCTGGATCCGAATGAAGGAGAGCGTCGATGGCAACTTCAGGCGATAGGGGCTACCTGCCGGGTGATCCGCGGTACGGGCTGAGCGGTGAGACGCTGCGCCGCTATTACCGCGAAAAGCCGGCGCAGTGGGTGATCATCGCGTGGGATCGTCCGGGTCAGGCTGACACTCGTGCCGCGAGCATCGCCGCCCAGACAGACTATGCGAGAACGCTCGGCGAGCGCCTCATCGGCTACGGCCATATCGTATCCGACGATGCATCGGCAACGCTCGCGACGACCTGGTTCGTTCAGCTCGACGATCGAGCGGCTGCGGAGGCGTTTGTCGCGAAGGACCCGCTGAGCGGTGCGGGCGTGTACGAAAGGGTGGATATCCGCCGCTGGTCGAACAGTTTTCAGAAGCGTGCGGCTGACTACGAGCGCAAGGGGCTGCAGCAGTACCTGTGCACCGGCTCGAAAATCCCCGATGCGGCACCGTTCTTTGCGATGCACCTGAATGCGCACGAGACCTACTTCGCCAGTTACGGCGACAGCTTCATCTTCCGCGGACCCCTGCGCTCGCCGGACGGGACCGACAACGTCGGCACCGCGCTGCTGCTCGAGTTGCCCGACCGTGCGGCGGCCGAGCACTTCTGGAACAACGAGCCGTTTGCTGCGCACGGCGGTTACCAGGAAGACGCGCGGATCTATCGCTGGACGTTCGGCGACTAAGAGTCCCTAACATAATGACGCGAGTGCGCGTTGCGAGCCAAAATTGTGGATGACAAGGAGGACGCCGAAGAGCGTATCGAGAATACGGTCGAGGTGTCCGACGATGGAAGGCGCGATTTTGGCCGCAACCCAAAGGGCTGGCACGAGTTTTCGCCCATCTCATCGTCGTGCTCCTTGCCAATGTTCTCGACATTGGCTTCGTCGCACTCCTTGATCTGAGCGAAAATCGTGACAGCGCGCGCCGCGCCTCATTACGTTAGGGACTCTAAGCAGGCGCTAAATGACCTGATCGCGTTCGCGCGGGGTGCGGCGTCCGGGTCATGCCGTTCCGAGATACGCGATCGCTTCGATCTCGACCAGCGTTTCCGGGCTCGCCAGCGATCGTACTTCGACCAGGGTCGAAGCCGGAAAGTCGCCGGTGAAGCATTCACGGCGTGCCCGCCAGACCTCGGTGTTGTTTCGGATGTTCACCATGAAGATCGTCATCTTGACGATGTCGTCGAGGCTGCCGCCCGCGGCTTCACAAATGCGCTTGATGCGGAGAAAGATCTGCCGCGTCTGCTCGTACTCGTTGCTGCCGACGAGCGTGGTCCCGCCCTCAAAGGGACGCGCCACCTGGCCGGCGATGAAAAGCAGATCGCCCGCGCGGATGCAGTTCGACCACAGTCCGGGGCCCGCTTCGGCGAGGTCGGGAATGGTTACCTTCGCTCTGGGCATGAGAGAACCTCTCGTGGTCTGATCATGAACTGAGCTCCGCCACCACTTCTTCTTCCGGCCGTGCCGTGTGTGGATTGCGGGAGCGGTCTTCGTAATACGCGTGGCAGCGCTTCCAGATCTCGAAGATGCGCCGCAGCTCGGCGACGGTGTTGTCGTGCATGTCCACCCGCAGATCGATAGCGGGCCAGTCGACACGATCCACGACACGAAGCCACGCGGAGCGCTCGGGCCGGCGCTGGCCCTTGAAGCGCTGCCCGCCGGCGTCGCGGCCGCCCTCGATGCCGCGCATGAGGCGTTCTTCGAGCGGGGCGTCGGGATCAGCCATGAAGCCGGCGACGATGCCTTCCACCGTTTCGGGTCCCGCGAGGCCGTTTCCATACGCCGCGTAGTACGGACCGACTTGGTGTCCTGCCCACTGGCCGATCTTCGGCCCGGTGTGTGCGAACACGTGGCTTTCGCAGTCGATGATGGCGTACTGGCGATACTCGTAGTCCGGATCGTCCGCTTCGAGCAGCTTTGCGATGTGCGCCGGCGTGTAGCCCTGCGCGAGCAGGTTGAGCGCGAAGGGATCGACACGCCGCAGATAGAACGCCTGCGACTTGCTCACGCCGACATTCGGCCTGAGACTTTCGTTGCGCCGGCCGCACGCGAGCGAGAACGTGGTCGTGCCGACGCCGAAGCGGCCCGTCGTCGGACAGCGAGCGATGATCGAGTAGGTCATTTCGCCTCCTGCTGCTTTTTCCGAAGCATGTCGGCGAACTCCATCGCCGGTACGGCGTTACGCGGATGTCGCGCGCGTTCCTCGTAGTATTCGGCCGTTGGTTTGTAGTCGGCGTACATCGCGCGCAGCGCTGCGATCGCGCCGTCTTCCTTCAGATCGACGCGCAGGTCGAGCTCCGAGTAATCCTGTTTGTACCAGACGACGACAGCGACGGCGCGTTCGGGCAGCGGACCTTTCGCACCTCTGAGACCGCCCGCATCGCGTCCTGCTTCCAGCGCGGTGAGCAGCCGCTCGTCGAACTCGAGTGAGCCGCTCGCCTCGTATCGCGCGACCATGGCATCGAGGACCTCGTCGGTCGCAAGACCGCTGCCGATCACGGCGACGCCATTGCCGACACGCTGCCCTTTGCTGCCGGGCACGTTCGAACCGGTGTGGGCGAGCGCGACACCTTCGCGGTCGACGATCGCGATCTGTCGATGCTCGAAATGCTCGTCATTCTCGCGCAAGAGCGCGAGTGCGAGCGTGGGCGTCGCGCCTTGTACGAGGGCGTTGATAGCGAGGCGATTGTTGCGTTGAAGCGGAATGTCCTGCGTGAGTGCGGCGCCGACGTTCGGGCGCACCGCGCCATCGCAACAGGCCCCGAGCGCCATCGTGTAGCTTGCAATGCCGATACCGAGACGGCCCGATTTTCCGCACCGGGCGACGATGCTGTAGCTCATGAACCTATCCTCCACGCGCTTGTGCCCGACGCGGCAGGGGCGATACCGATCGCGGCCCTTACAAGGCAGCTCTCAGCGTGCATCATCCAACCGGATGTTCGCGTCTGTCACCAGCTTCGAGAGCTTTGCGATCTCGGTGCGGAGGTGTGTGCCGAGCTCATCCGGCGTGCTGCCGACGACCGTGCTTCCCTCCGATGCGAGGCGGTCGCGGATGTCGGCGGATTGCATCGCGCTCACCACACCCGCGTTAAGAACGTTGACGATGTTGCGTGGCGTCCCGGCTGGTGCCAGCATGCAGTACCAGCCATAGAACGAATAACCGGGCACGCCGGCTTCCGCGATGGTGGGAATTTCGGGTGCCGCGTCCGAGCGGCTGCTGCTCGAGACCGCAAGTCCTTTCAACTTGCCCGATCGCACATGGGGCAGCGTCGCGACGATCGACAGCATGCTCATCTGAATCTGGCCCGCCATGAGATCGATCATCGCCGGTCCGGTCCCTTTGTAGGGAACGTGAACGATGTCGATGTTCGCCATCGTCCTGAACGCCTCCGTGGCCAGATGCTGAATGCCCCCGGTTCCGGACGAGCCGTAGCTCAGCACGCCCGGCTTCGCTTTTGCGAAGGCGATGAGCTCCTTCACATTGGTGACCGGCACGGAGGGATGTACGAGCAGCAGGAGCGCCTGTCGGCTCATCAGGGATATCGGTTGAAAGCTCTTGATGGGATCGTACGACGTCTTCCGCAACGCCGCGTTCGCCGCGAAGCTGCTGGAGACGATGAGCAGTGTGTAACCATCCGGCTGTGCTCTTGCGACGAGCTCGATTCCTGCCAGGCCGCCACCGCCCGGCCGATTATCGACCACGAACTGTTGTCCGAACTTCGCGCTGAGCTGCGTCGAAAGCGAGCGTGCCACGATATCGGTGCCACCACCCGGCGCAAATGCGACGACGACGCGCACCGGCCGCGCCGGATACCGCTCCTGTGCTGCTACAGGCGCCGGGCTGGCCAGCATGGCCATACCGACTGCCGTGCAAAGTGCGCATCCCCCTCTCACCCTGGTGCGCGATCGCGGTGCTGCCTGCATCAATCCCTCCTCGATGTTGGATACCACCGTGCCTGGCGCATCGATGACTACGCGGCAAAGGCCCCGATGCTACGAGTTAACCACATACGCGAACACCCGGCCTACGAGCGCACGTCGCTGCAGCCTGGAGTGCGCTCCGGAACACGTGCCGCTGCGCGTCGCCCCAAGGCGATTGCTGGGCGCCGCACTATGGACGCGGCCTTTCAGTTTGTTTAGCATCATGTCATCTATTGCATCCAGTGCAGTGAATCACGCTGCGAGAGTCACCCTACTGCCGAACGTATGCAGGAGCATGCGTCCGGGTTCATCTGTTTCAAACCTGCTGAGAGGGCGAACATGGCTGCAACACATTTCACGCGTCGTCGTTTTCTCAAAACCACCGCGGCTGCATCGAGCGTGGCGGTACTCGGGCCTTATGTTCGAACGGCCCATGCCGCCGGCAAACTCACGGTCGGCTTCTGGGATCACTGGGTACCTGCAGCGAACGATGCGCTGACGGCAATCTGCAATGAATGGGCGGCGAAGGAAAAGGTCGATCTCAAGATCGACTACATCCCGTCGCAGGGACAGAAGAACCTGCTGACGATCGCATCCGAAGCGCAGGCGAGAGCAGGGCACGACATACTCGCGATGCCGAACTGGTGGCCGGCGGACAAGGCGAAGCAGCTCGAGCCCGTCGACGATGTGATGAAGGCGCTGCTTGCCGCGAACGGCGCGGTCTCACCGCTCATCGAATACCTTGGGAAAAGCAGCGGTCAGTGGATCGCGGTTCCCGCGACGCCGGGCAGCCAGATCAAGGGGCCCTGCGCCCGCATCGATCTGTTCAAGCAGCACGTCGGCCTGGACGTCACGAAGATGTATCCGGCGGGTGCACCGCCGGACAACACGCTTGCCGAAAACTGGACCTGGGATACGTTCCTTTCGGCGGCCGAAAAGTGTCACAAGGCGGGTGTTCCCTTCGGCATCGGTCTGGGCCAGACCGCCGACTCGGTCGATACGATGGGCGCGCTGTTCCACGCGTACGGAGCGGAACTGGTGGATGCGAAGGGCAACATCACCGTCAATTCCGACGCGGTGAAACAGGCTCTCGACTACATGAAGAAACTGGTGCCGCTGCTGCCGCCGGACGTTTTCGCATGGGACGACGCGTCGAACAATAAATGGCTCATCGCCGGCAAGGGCGCGTTGATCATGAACCCGCCCAGCGCATGGGCCGTCGCCAAGCGCGATGCGCCGAAAGTGGCCGAGCAGCTCTGGACGTTTCCGGCACCGCGCGGCCCGAAAGGACGCTACAACCCCTTCATTCCGTATTTCTGGGGGCTCTGGAATTTCTCGAAGAACAAGTCGGCTGCAAAGAGCCTGCTTCTGTACATCTCCTCGCGCTCTGCGGTCGAGAAGATGGTCGCGGCAAGTCAGGGCTACGACATCCCGTCGTTTGCCAATCTGCACGACTTCAAGACCTGGGCGGAAGAGGGCCCGCCGAAGGGCACGCTTTATCATTATCCGCCGCGCCCCGGTCAGATCGTGTCCATGGCCGCGTATCCGGCGCCGCCGAAGATCGGCGCGCAAATCTACACTCAGGCGATCGCAACCAAGCTGGTGGCCAAGTACACGCAGGGCGGCCAGCCGATGGACAAGGCGATCGCGTGGGCGTCGTCCGAACTGGAAGGCTTTATGCGCGCCTGACCCTCGCGGGTAAGGAGGAGGAGCGGTGGAGACATCCACGATTGGCGCAGTGCGTCTGCCGGCTGCGGCCAGACGTACGACGCTGCGCAAGCTCATGCGTCGCAAGTCGAGCATTGCGTTCCTGCTGACGCTGCCGCTCATCACGATCATCGCGGCGCTGGTCCTCTATCCGGCGTTCTATTCGATTCACCTCGCGACCCTCAACAAGTCGATGGAGCACTTCATCGGCTTCGGCAACTTCGAGTTCCTGTTCAAGCGCGACACGTTCTGGATGGTCGTCAGACAATCGGTCGTGTTCGCGGTCAGTGCCGTGTTCTTCAAGGCGCTGATCGGGTTCTGCGTCGCCCATTTCGTGCACAACATCCCCGCGAAAGGACAGCGCAAGTGGCGCGGCATGCTGCTCGTGCCGTGGGTGATCCCGCCCGCGATGAGCACGCTCGCCTGGTTGTGGCTGTTCGATCCCTCCTACAGTGCCTTCAACTGGACACTGGAGCACATCGGCCTGGCGCGGGTGAGCTGGCTCGGCGATCCGAACTGGGCGCGATTCGCAGTGATTCTCGTGAACGTCTGGGTGGGCGCGCCCTTTTTCATGATCATGTATCTCGCGGCGCTCAAGTCCGTCCCCGAGCAGCTTTACGAGGCGGCGGCGATCGACGGCGCAAACTGGTGGCAGAAGCTCTGGTACATCACACTGCCGATGATGCGCAACGTCATCGCGATCACCGCGCTGTTTTCGTTGATCGTCACGTTCGCGAATTTCGACATCGTGCGGATCCTGACCTCCGGCGGGCCGGTGGACCAGACGCATGTGTTCGCGACCTGGGCCTTCAAGGTCGGCATCGAAGGCAGCGATCTGCCCCTGGGCGCTTCCATATCGCTGTTCATGTTTCCCATCCTGGCGATCGCGGCGATATTGATCCTGCGTGACATCAGCCGGCGCGGCACCGAGGCCTGAGTTGGCGGCGCGCCTCGGCAGCATTGAAGGCGACCGCCGCAAGGCGATGATCTGGTCGTACTTCTTCCTGGTCATCTTCGTCGTGTTCTTCCTGACGCCGCCGGTGTACATGCTCATCACCTCTCTCAAGTCGAACGCTGAAATCTCCGCGGCCGTTTCGCCGTGGTGGGTCATGCACCCGACGCTGGAGAACTACAGGGAACTGCTGACATCGAGCACGTACCTCACCTTTTTCCGTAATTCGGCCATCGTGTCCCTGGCAGTCGTGCTGATCACGATGGCCGTCAGCATCCCGGCGGCTTTCGCGCTTTCACGGATGAAGTTCTGGGGCTCGGCGACGCTTGCGACGGGCGTGTTTCTGACCTATCTCATCCCGGAGACGCTGCTTTTCATACCGCTCTTCAAGATCTTCGTCTTCATCGACGAGCTCACAGGCATCGAACTGGTGAACCACTGGTGGGTGCTGGTGATTCTGTACCCCACGCTGACGGTGCCCTTCTGCACATGGCTCATGATCGGCTACTTCAGCAGCATCCCGAGAGAGCTCGACGAAGCCGCGTTGATCGACGGCGCGGGTTATCTGCAGATCCTCACGAAGGTTTTCATACCGGTCGCCCTGCCGGGCATCATCGCGGCAACGATATTCGCGTTCACCGTCTCGTGGGCCCAGTTTCTCTATCCGCTGGCGTTCATCACATCCGCTGATCAGTTGGTGCTGCCCGTGGGCATCATCACGACGCTCGTGCGCGGCGACGTATTCACCTGGGGCCAGATCATGACCGGTGCGCTGCTCGGGGCGGCGCCGCCGCTCATCATCTACGCCTTCCTCATGGACTACTACATCGCCGGCCTTACCGCGGGCGCCACCAAGGGATAGCCGATGGCACAGGTCACGCTGCGCAAGGTGGTCAAGAACTATGAAGGCACGCCCGCCGTCCGCGGTATCGACCTCGACATTGCCGACAAGGAATTCGTCGTGCTGGTGGGACCGTCCGGCTGCGGCAAGAGCACGACCTTGCGCATGATCGCCGGCCTCGAGGACATCACCGACGGCGAGGTGATGATCGGCGGCGAGGTCGTGAACGACGTGCCCCCGAAGGATCGCAACATCGCGATGGTGTTCCAGAATTATGCGCTGTACCCGCACATGACCGTGTACGAGAACATGTCCTTCGGCCTGCGTCTGAAACGAGTGGCCAGGGACGAGATCGCGCGGCGCGTCGAGAACGCAGCCCGTATTCTCGACATCGGCGAGTTGTTGCAACGGAAACCGAAGCAGCTTTCAGGCGGGCAGCGACAGCGCGTGGCCATGGGGCGCGCCATCGTGCGCGATCCGAAAGTGTTCCTCTTCGACGAGCCGCTGTCGAATCTCGATGCGAAGCTGCGCGTGCAGATGCGCACCGAGATCAAGAAGGTGGTGCAAAAGGTGAGAACCACCACCGTTTACGTCACGCACGACCAGATCGAGGCGATGACGCTCGCCGATCGTGTGGTCGTCATGAACGCCGGGCGCATCGAACAGGTGGGGACGCCGAACGATCTCTACCATGCTCCAGCCACGAGGTTCGTCGCCGGCTTTATCGGCTCTCCGGCGATGAATTTCCTGCCGTGCACGCTGGAGAGCGCAACAGGCGGGCTGCAGCTGCGGCTGACCGACGCGCTCGCCTTTCCCGTGCCGCACGCGCGTATCGACCGTTATCGTCCGCATCAATCGAAGCCGGTTCTGCTGCTCGGCTTGAGGCCGGAACATATAACGGACCAGCGGTTCGGCGCGACCGCGAATCAGCACGCGTTCGACGTTCGGATCGATGTCATCGAACCCATGGGGATCGATACGCTCGTGCATTTCCGCGTGAATGGAACGGAAGTGTGCGGGCGGGTGGCGCCGGCGACGAAAGGTGAGCCGGGAGGCAGCATGCAGCTCTTCGCCGACCTCGACTACATGCACCTCATCGACGGCGAGAGCGGGCGCGTGCTCTAAACGGATCGCCTCGCACAGGCCGCCTTCACTCCGCCTGAATGCCTGCCGCCTGGATTACGTCCTTATAGCGCCGCAGCTCGGACACGATGTGCTCATGGAACGCCTCCGCCGTGCTGCCGATGGGTTCCGCACCCTGATCGAGGAAACGTTCGCGAACCTCTGGGACGCGCACCGTGGCGACGATTTCGCGATTGAGCGTGCGGAGGACGACCGCAGGGGTTTTCGCCGGCGCAAGTATGCCCATCGAAAGTCCCATCGTGTAGCCCGGCAGACCCGACTCGATGAGTGTGGGCATGGCAGGCAGCAGTGAGGAACGCGACGCGCTGGATATCGCGATGCCTTTTACCTTTCCGCTTTTCACGAACGGCAGCAGCACCGCCATGCCGGTGAACATGACCTGCACTTCGCCGGCCATCAGCGCGACCACGCCAGGACCGCCACCCTTGTATGCGACGTGAGTGAGATCGACGCCGATCGTCCCGGCGGCGCCGCCGCGATTGTCGAGCACGACGGCTTGCCCGAGCGTCTCGGAAAGCCGCTGAGCGACGATGCGGCCGAGGAAGTCGCTCGGACTGCCGGGAGGGAACGGTACGATCAGGCGCACCGGCCTGATCGGATAGCTCTGTGCTGTCGCCGGCCCGCAGGCGGCGAGCACGACGAAAGCGACGGCAGCGCATCGACGCAGCAACGCTACTCCGGCTTGATCCCCGCGTCCTTGACCACTTTCGCGTAACGTGCAGTCTCGGAACGAATCAGGTTCGCGAACTCGTCCGGTGTGCTCGAAACGAGGTCGATCCCCGCAGCGGCGAGCTTCTCTTTGACCTCGGGCGACGCCGCCACCTTGTGCAGCTCCGACACGAGGCGGTCGACAATCGGGCGTGGCGTTGCCGCGGGGACGAGCATGCCGTACCACTGCACCGAGACGAGATCGACGTTCTGCTCGCGTGCCGTCGGCACATCCGGAAGCACGTCCAGCCGTTTCTCGGTCAGCGCGGCGAGTGGCCGCACCTTTTTCGACTTGATGATGGGAATGGCGGGGGCAACGGCGAACGTGCCGAAGTCCACCTCACCCGTGGCGCACGCGAGCAGGCCGGCGACGTTCCCTTTGTAGGGTATGTGCACCATCTGCAGTCCGTTCATGCTGATCAGAAGCTCGGTTGCGAGATGGTTGCCCGCGCCCGGTCCGCTCGAACTGAAATTGAGCTTGCCTGGGTTCCGTTTCGCGAGGGCGATGAATTCGTTCAGGTTCTTCGCCGGCACCGAATTATGCTCCGCCATCACATAATACATGTTCGCCATGAGCGTGAGCGGCTGAAAGTCGCGCGCCGCATCATAGTTGAGCTTCTTGTACATGGACGGGCTGAGCGAGATCGAGGGCGGAGTGAAGACCAGCGTGTAACCGTCCGGGGGGGATTTTGCCGCGATCTCCAGCCCGATGTTGGAGGTCGCACCGGGCCGGTTTTCAGGTACCACGGGTTGGCCGACCTGTTCGGACAGCTTCTGGGCGATGACGCGGCCTGCGATGTCGGTAGGGCCCGCCGGAGGAAACGGCAGGATCAGGCGAATGGGCTTCGCAGGATACGCTTGCGCGAGAACGGCCGGCGCCACCGCAACTGCCGCAAACGTCGCGGCGAGCCGGATTGCATGCAGTGTTTTCATCATCTTCCTCCTTAGGGACTCTTATGCCCGTGGGAATAATCTGATCCGGTGCGTGGTGTCAAGCCGCACGCATAAGCATCGGCAGACAGCGTGTCGTTCACGTTTGTTCGCCGGCAGCGGGTCGATAATGCATCCGGTGTCTCGACGACCTACTTGCGAATGCGCACATCACATCTCTTTTTCGTTTGCCTCGTGCTGTTCACGCTCACTCTGGAGAGCATCGGCGACGCACACGCGCAGTTTCCGGGTGGCGGTATGCGGGGCCGAGGCGGCATGGGCGGTATGGGCGGATCACCGCGACAGGTCGCGCCCGCGCAGCGTGACCCGTTGCAGGATCTGGATGACCGGCTTGCGATGCTGCAGGAGGACCTGCACCTGCGTCAGGACCAGGAAGGCGCATGGCTCGCATACGCCGAACGCGTGCGCGCGATCGCTGCCGATATCGCACGCGATCGTCAACGGCTGCAGGAGAAAACGCCGGTGCTCATACAACTCGACCGCGTGGTGGACGGCACCCGCAATCGGCTCACCGCGCTCGAGGACATCACCGCCAGTGCGAAGACGCTCTTTGCAGCGCTCACGCCCGAGCAACAGACGGCGGCGGATCCGCGGCTCGCAAACATCGTCGCGGCGCTGGTCAGGCCTGCCGCCGAAGTAAGCGTCATGATGCCGCCGGGCGAAGTGGCGCCTCGCGTGCGCTGAGCGCAACTGCTTCGTGCAAGGCAGGGTCGAAGATCCGCAGGCCGGAATCACCATCCTGGGCATCGGCCGATACCATCGTCTAATCGACTTGCCCGCGGATGCCTGCTGTCATCGCTCGTGGACAGCGACTGCAATCGGGGATCCCTGCCCGTATAAAGATTCGCGCGTGCACGGGTGGAAAGCATGATCGTCGGCGAGATGCTGCTTCCGCAGCCGTGTTGGGTCTAGTATGTTCGGTGTCGCGAAGCGCGCTGCGGAGAATGCGATGAGAAGATCCCGCTTGATTTTCGACTGCCACTCGGCATTCGTCAGGTCTGCGGTCCCAATCGCGGCGTTCGCCGCGTGCGCGCTGCTTTCGGCTTGCGACGGCAAATCGAAAGCAGCACCGGCTGCACCGCCGCCGCCGGAGGTGTCGGTGATCGAGGTGAAGCCGCAGCCGGTCACGGTGTACGACGAGTATGTGGCGCAGACGCAGGCGCCGAACACGATCGAGATCCGCAGCCAGGTGACCGGCCTGCTCGAGCGCCAGGCGTTCGCCGACGGCGCGCGGGTCAAGAAGGGCGACGTGCTCTACGTGATCGACCAGCGGCCCGTTCGAGGCGCAGCTCGCGCAGGCCAAGGCGAGTCTCGCCCAGGCCGAGGCGAATCTGATCAATGCGCAGCAGAATCTGGCGCGCAACTCCCGGCTGATCGCGCAGAAGGCGGTCAGCCAGCAGGACTACGACACGGCGGTCGCGCAGGAGCGCTCCAGCGCCGCGCTGGTGGAGGCCCAGAAGGCGCTGCTGCGCAACGTGGAGCTGAACCTCGAATTCGCCACGCTGCGCGCGCCGCGCGACGGCTTCATGAGCAGCTCGCAGGTCAAGCCGGGCTCGCTGATCACCGCGCAGCAGACGCTGCTCACGACGCTGTATTCGAGCGACCCGATGTGGGTGAACTTCAGCGATCAGCGAGGACAGGCTGCTGGAGCTGCAGAAGACGTCTGAAGCGTCCGCCCGGAGAGCGGCCCGATCAGGCGCCGCCATTTCACATCCGGCTTGCCGATGGCACCGACTACCCGCTCCCCGGCAAGCTCAACTTCGTCGATGCGACGATCGACCAGAAGAGCGGGACGCTGCAGGTGCGCATCTCGGTGCCCAATCCCGATCGCGTGCTGCGCCCGGGCCTGTTCGTGCGCGTCATCGTCGCCGCATTCGAAAATCCGAACGCGATCCGCATTCCGCAACAGGCCGTCCAGGAGCTGCAGGGACTGAAGTCCGTCTACGTCGTCGGTGCGGACGACAAAGCCGAGCCGCGGCAGATCGTCGCGAGCTACCGCGTCGGCAACGACTGGGTCGTCGACAGGGGCTCGCAAGCCGGGCGACCGCGTCGTCGTCGAGGGCATCGGCAAGCTCCGGCCCGGCGCATCCGGTCAAGCCCGTCGTGACCGTCGCGCGCCGCCGGTGAGCCGGCCGAGCACGGGCCATCCGCCCGCTGCAGCCAAGAAGTAGAGGCGCGTCAGACGTGTTGACGCGCCGATGTCCGCTGCAGTCGCTCGCTAGATCGATCCGGCATCCAATCCATGTTCAACTTCTTCATCGAGCGTCCGGTCTTCTCGACCGTCATCGCGCTGCTCATGATCCTGGTGGGCGTCGCTGGCGGCGCTGGGCCTGCCGATTGCGCAGTACCCGCAGGTCGTTCCGCCGCAGGTCACGGTGACGACGAGCTTCCCCGGCGCCAATGCGGACGTCGTCGCGCAGTCGGTCGCCGCCCCGATCGAGCAGCAGGTCAACGGCTCGCAGGACATGCTCTACATGAGCTCGAAGAGCGGCAACGACGGCTCCTACAGCCTGACGGTGACCTTCGACATCGGCACCGACAAGAACATCGATGCGATCGAAGTGCAGAACCGCGTCGCGATCGCGCAGAGCCAGCTTCCCGCGGACGTCATCCGCAACGGCATCACCGTGCGCAAGTCGACCACCGACTTTCTCGAGGTGATCGCGCTCACGTCGCCGGAGCGCCGCTACGACGCGCGTGTTCCTGAGCAACTACGCGCTGCTCAACCTGTACGACGCGCTGGGCCGGGTGCCCGGCGTCGGACAGGTTCGCATCTTCGGCGCGCGCGACTACAGCATGCGCATCTGGCTCAACCCGGAGCGCATGGCCCGGCTCGGCGTCACGGCCTCCGACATCGCCAACGTCGTGCGCGAGCAGAACGTCGTCGCGCCCGCCGGCGGCCTCGGCCTGCCGCCCGTTCCCGCAGGGGCAGCAGATGCAGTACACGGTGTTCGTCAAGGGCCGTCTCGCCGAGCGCCGGCGAATTCGAGAACATCGTCATGCGGGAAGTCGGGCAACGGCCAGGTCGTGCGCCTCAAGGATGTCGCCCGCGTCGAGCTCGCCGCCGCCGACTACTCGATCAGCGGCGCCAACGACGACATTCCCGCGGCGCTGATCGGAATCTTCCTGCAGCCCGACGCCAACGCGCTCGACACGTGCCAAGCAGATCAAGCAGGTGATGGACGACCAGGCGCCGCAGTTTCCGCCGGGCATGGTGTATTCGATCCCGTACAGCACGACGCCGTTCGTCACCGAGTCGCTGAAGGAGGTGATCAAGACGCTGTCATCGCGTTCGTGCTGGTCGTGTTCGTCGTCTACCTGTTCCTGCAGAGCTGGCGCGCGACGCTGATCCCGATCCTGGTCGTGCCGATTTCGCTGATCGGCACGTTCGGCGCCTTCGCGGCGCTGGGCTTTTCCATCAATACGCTGACGCTGTTCGGGCTGGTGCTCGCGATCGGCATCGTGGTCGACGATGCGATCGTCGTCGTCGAAGCGGTGCAGCAGCGTCTCGATGCCGGAGGCATGACGCCGATGGAGGCCGCCAAGTCGGCGATGGCCGACGTGGGCGGGCCGGTGATCGCGATCGCGCTGGTGCTCGCGGCGGTATTCGTGCCGGTGGCTTTTCTCGGCGGACTCACCGGGCAGCTCTACAAGCAGTTCGCGCTGACCCTTGCCGTGTCGGTGATCCTGTCGGCGATCTGCGCGCTGACCTTCACACCGGCCATGTGCGCGCTGCTGCTGGAACCGCGTGGAGGAGGCCCATCCGCGCCACGGGCCGCTCGGCTGGTTCTTCGCCAAGTTCAATCGCGTCTTCGAGCGCTCGCGCAACGGTTATGTCAGCAGCCGTGTCGGTCATGGAGCGCCACGCGGTCATCGTCATGCTGACCTTCGGCGCGTTGCTGGTCGCGGTCTGGGGGCTCGATTGCCACGCGCCCGACCGGTCTCGTGCCGCCCGAGGACCAGGGCTACGTGCTCGCCGTGGTGAGCCTGCCGCCGGCGGCGTCGCTCGAGCGTACCAACGCCGCGATGTCGGCGCTCACCCGTATCGCGCGCGAGCGTCCCGGCGTCGACGGCGTCGTCTACATCAGCGGCTTCAATCTGCTGACCGGCCAGTCGGTCTCGTACAACGGCACCGCCTTCATCCGGCTCAAGCCCTGGGACGAACGCAAGAAGCGCGTCCGAGTCGGTCGGACAGCCTCGTGCGCACGCTGATGGGACGGCTCAATGCGCAGATCAAGGACGCGCAAGTGCTCGTCCTCAATCCGCCGCCGATCCGCGGGCTTGAGCACGGCCGGCGGCTTCACGTTCGTGCTGCAGAACCGCGGCGGCGCGGACCCGGCGCAGTTGTCCCAGGTCTTGCAGGGCCTGCTGGCGCGAGGCGCGCAAGCGTCCCGAGATCGGCTTCGTCTACAGCGGCTTCGATCCGCGCATTCCGCAGATCGAGTTCCAGGTCGACCGCGACAAGGTCAAGTCGCTGGGCATCCAGCTGAGCGACGTGTTCTTCACGCTGCAGACGTTCCTCGGCAGCTACTACGTCAACGACTTCAATCTGTTCGGGCGCACCTATCGAGGTCCAGGCGCAGGCCGAGGGCGCGCAGCGCAGCCAGCCCGACGACGTCAACCGCTTCTACGTGCGCAGCGACAACGGAACGATGGTGCCGCTGTCGACGCTGGTGAGCAGCCGGCCGCTCAACGGTCCGCAGTACTTCGAGCGCTACAACGTCTACAGCGCGGCGACGATCAACGGCACGAATGCGCCGGGCTACAGCTCCGGCCAGGCCATCGCCGCGATGGAGGAGCTCGCCCGCGCGCTGCCGCCGGGCTTCGCCTACGAGTGGAGCGAGGCGACCTACCAGGAGAAGAAGACCGGCGGCCAGACCGGCTACATCTTCGCGGTGTCGCTGCTGTTCGTGATCCTCGTGCTCGCCGCGCTCTACGAGAGCTGGGCGATGCCGGTCGCGATCCTGCTGGTGATTCCGTTCGGCGTGTTCGGCGCATTCCTCGGTCTGCTGCTGCGAGCATTTCGACAACAACGTCTACACGCAGATCGGGCTGATCATGCTGGTCGGACTCGCGGCCAAGAACGCCATCCTCATCGTCGAGTTCGCGAAGCTCAAGCGCGAGCAAGGCGAGTCGATCGAACAGGCCGCGCTCGACGGCGCCAAGCTCAGGCTGCGGCCGATCCTGATGACGTCGTTCGCGTTCATCCTGGGAACCGTTCCGCTGGCGATTGCACTCGGGCGCGGGCGCCGGGGCGCGACAGGCGCTGGGCACGGCCGTCGTGTTCGGCATGCTGGTCGCGACGCTGGTCGGCGTGTTCTTCATTCCGGTGTTCTACGTGCTGCTGCAGCGGATCAGCGAGCGCCAGTGGCCGTTCAGGCGCTGCGGCGAGCTGCATCTGCCGGAAGCCGCCGATCGGCCGGCAAGCGCGGCAGGTTCGACGCCGGCCGTGGCGCCCGCGCGCGAGCGACTAGGGCCGAGCTCGACATGCTCGGATTCAACTCTGAATCGTCTGCGGGCGCTCGACTAGCGCGATCGCGTTGCTCGCGGTGCTGCTTGTCTGCCTGCACGGTCGGTCCGGACTACCGGCGCCCGGACGTCGACGTACCGCCGGCGTGGCGGCTGGGCACCGCGGAGCGCAGCCGAGATCTCCAACATCGCCGTGGTGGGATCAGTTCCAGGATCCGGTGCTTTCGGATCTGGTGCGGACCGCGCTCGCGAACAACAAGGATCTGAAGATCGCGACCGCCAACGTCGATCAGGCGTCCGCGCAGTACGGCATCGTGCGCTCTGCACAGTTCCCGCAGGTCGACGGCCGGCGCGATCGGCGGCGCGCCAGCGCTCGAGCGCGAACACCGGCGACGGCAGCGCCCGGCGGAGCGACGGTTCAACGCTTTACGGTGTCAATCTCTCGGCGAGCTTCGAGCTCGACGTCTGGGGCAGGCTGCGCCGTGCGACCGAATCGGCGCGCGCGAGCCTGCTCGCGAGCGAGCAGGGCAAGCGCACGGTCGTGCTGACGGTCGTGACGACGGTCGCCAGCGGCTACATCCAGCTGCGCGCGCTCGACCGGCAGCTCGAGATTGCGCAGCGACACGTCGCAGAGCCTGGGCGAGGCGGCGCGGCTGCAGCGCGTGCGCTTCGAGGAAGGCGCCGTACCCGAGAGCGACTACCAGCAGGCCGAATCGCAATATCGCGAGGCCGCTGGCGCGGGTGCCCGAGCTCGAGCGTCAGATCGCGCAGCAGGAGAATTTCATCAGCGTGCTGCTCGGGCGCAATCCCGGCGCCGATTCGCGCGGGGACGCGACATCGACGCGCTGCTCTTCCCCGCGGTGCCGGGCGGGCTGCCGGCATCGCTGCTCGAGCGCCGACCCGACATCCGTCAGGCCGAGGAGCAACCTCATCGCCGCCAACGCCGACATCGGCGTGGCCAAGGCTGCGCTACTTTCCCGACATCAGCCTCACCGCGCTGCTCGGCCTGGAGAGCGCGCAGCTCTCGAATCTGTTCAAGGGTCCGTCGCAGGACCTGGTCGTTCGGCGGCAGCGCTGCTGCAGCCGATCTTCAACGCCGGTCGGATCGACAGCCAGGTGGCGCAGGCCGAAGCGCTGCAGCGACAGGCGCTCTACGCCTACGAGAAATCGATCATCAGCGCGTTCCAGGACGTGGAGAACGCGCTCGTCGATCGGACGAAGTTCGAGCAGGTGCGCGAGGAGCAGGCGAAGAACGTCGTGGCGCTTGCGGCGCTTCCGCGATCTGGCCGAGCTGCGCTACACGCGAAGGCGCGACGATCTATCTCGAGGTCGCCAATGCCGAGCAGTCGCTGTTCAACGCCGCAGCTCGCGTACGTCACGACGCAGTCCCAGCTCTTCCAGTCGTACGCGAATCTGTACAAGGCGATGGGCGGCGGCTGGGTCGCCGCAGCGGAAGCGCTCGTTCCCGGCGGTGTCGTGCAGAATTCATGGCGCGGAAACGGGCCGGACGCTTCATCGGGGAGGAGCCCGACGCGCGCTGACACGCCCGCGGGGAGCGACACCTCAGCCCGCTGATTCGAGGCGTGACCCGCTCAGCCGGGAGGCGGCGCCGCCGGGACTGCGCGCCATGCGCTCTGGCACTGCGGCACGTAAGGGTAATAACCGCGCGGTGCGTCACAGTAGTACCACGTGCCGGCCTGAGCCGGCCCCGGCGCTTGTGCGACGGGTGGGGGGGCCGGCGCCACCGCTACCGGCGGTGTGTACGGATCCGGATACGGATACACGGGGGCGGGGTAGGGATAGTAGACGCCGCCAACGACCCACCACCAGCCGAAGGTGCCCGCATGCCGGGCGCGCACCCAGCGCCCGCCGCGCCAGCGCACAAAGTCGTGTTCGTGGAAGCGGTGAATGTCGCCGTGCCAACCTCGCTCGTAATATTCGCGATGCTGGGCATTCGCCGCCGGGACAACGGCGGCCGCGGAGATGACCATTGCACACGCTGCTGCTGCTGCGATACGTATCTGCATCATGGGTCGGGTCCAGTTCGAAGTACCTGGCTACAGCAACGCGTGTGCCCCGATTCCGGTAGACGTGTGCCGGTTACATCTGAAATCACGCCGGTGAAGCAACTTCGGGAATTCGTTCCGGCCTGATGCACGCGTATCCATATGCCGTCGAAGTGGCGCGTGCTTCGTGCCGATTCACTGCGCTCTCGGCCATTACTGCTTGGCAAGCCCGATGTCGGTGAGCGCTGCACGCAGTCGTTTCTCTTCGATCTCCAGTTGCTTGTTGAACGGCGCGCTCGGCACGTAAGCCGACTCCCACTGATTCTGCTCGATGAATGCCTTCCACGTCGGCGTCGCGACCGTTGCAGAGAGCAGCTTGTCCCAGAATGCAAGCTGTTGCGCGCTGAGCTTTTTCGGCGCAGCGAGACCGGCCCAGTTGCTGACAACGATGTCCATGCCCTGCTCGCGAAACGTGGGAACCGATGCCAGCGCACCGGTGAGCCGCTTCGGGGCCGCGACGCCGATCATGTTGAGCTTGCCGGATTCGACGTGCGGCAGAATGTTGGAAGCGACCGTCACGATGGCATCGACATGTCCGCCGATGCCCGCCGTCATCAGTTCGCCGCCCTGAAAGGTTGGGATGCGCGCCTTTTTCGGATCGCCTCCGGCGCTGCGGACGAGCATGGCGGCGACGATATGGAGTGAGCTGCCCGCGCCGTTGATGCCGATGCTGAAACTGTACGGATCCTGCTTGAGCCGCTCCATGAGATCGCGCGCGGACTTGATGGGGGATTCGGTACGAACGGCCGCCGCGAGATACTGATTACCGAGGAGCGCGAGCGGAGTCAGATCGGAATAGTGCAGGGTACCCAGACCGGTGATCCGTTGCGACACGATCGTCGGCGAGATGACCAGCAGATAATGAGCATCCCCGGGGTGCTGGGTGAGTACCATCGCCGCCACCTGACCGCCACCGCCGGGCCGATTGACGACCGTCACGGGCACGCTCACCAGATTCGCGTCATGCCAGGTTTTCTGAAGGGCGCGACCGGTACGATCCTGTGAGCTGCCGGCGGTGAGGCCGATCATGATCTCGATTCCTTTCTCGGGTTTCCAGCCCTGCGCCACGGCCGGCGCGCTGCCGAGTACGGCGAAGAAAGCCAGCAATGCGACCCACGGCCTCATCAGAATTTCCTTCATGAGTTGTTGTCTCGTCAGGGCGACCGGCAGCAACAATCTCGTGGCGCCTGAAAGCCACGCCAGGCGATCATGCGACGGCCTTGGTTTCACGTCGGCGCGACGGTTTAACGTGTCGCGCGGACCTCGACGTGTTGCGCTCGACCGGGATTTTGCGCCGGCCGACGGTTCGTTCGAGCGAGATGTAAGCGTCCGATTGGTTCATCCCGTTACTCGCCGACCGCGATCAAGGATGCACCGGATATTACCAAACGGTTGTGCGGGAGATGCACGTCGTTCCGGGCTCGGTCATCGCGCCATATGCTCGCCAGGGACTTCGCGCCCGTGAGCCTGCGCGCTGGGAAAAGGTTCTGCGCCAGATCGGCGGCCTCGCTGCGCCGGCACGCACGGAATGAGAGATACCATTACTGCGTGGTTATGCCTCCGGCCATAGTTTTCATTGGCCGGTAATCGGCGAGAGTGCGAATATGCGGCCTCCAGCCGTCGTAGAGACTCGGAGGAGTGAAGACCGCATGCGGAGGGGCAGCATGCTCGCGCAGATCCTGTGCGCTTGCTCGTCGGCGCGGTTGACCTGTGACGCCACGGCAGCGGAAACCTGCGCGTCGCGGCCGGTCAGGTGCGGCGACACCCCAGGACACGCAAGCTGATGGCGTCCGATATCGCCCGCTGCAAGCAGGTCATCGAGCAGGCGGGCATCGAGCGCCAGTAGATCTCACATCGACCAAACGTTTGAAGGAAATCCAATGCCCAGCACCCCGCTCCGATTGAAGATGGCCATTTCCACCCTGGGCCATACTGCCGCGATCAGGAACGGCAGCATTCCCATCGAGGGCATCGAGCCTCGGTTCATCGACGTGAATCCGCAAATCGCCGCCTATCGCCGCATGGTACGGGACGTCGAGTTCGATGTCTGCGACATTGCGCCGTCAACGTATATGATCGCCCGCGAGCACGGCAGGCCGTTCAAGGCCCTGCCGATATTCGTCTCGCGCAACTTCCATCATTCCGGCTTTGTGTATCGACCGGATGCCGGTATCGGTAAACCCAAGGATCTCGAGGGCAAGCATGCGGGTGTGCGCGCCTATTCGGTCACGACCGGCGTGTGGGGCCGCGGCATTCTTCAGAATGAGTACGATATCGACATCACGAAGATCACCTGGTGGGTGGACGACGAAGAGCATGTGACGACGCTCAAGCTGCCGGAATTCGTGAAGCATGTCCCCGCGGGGAAGTCGCTCGTCAGCATGATGGCCTCCGGTGAGCTGCAGGCTGGCTTCACCGGCAACGCCGGACTGGGGCGCACCGGCGCACCCAAAGAAGGGTGGGCGGCCGGAGGTGCGGAGCCCGCAGTAACGAACTACATCGAATTTTTCAAGGATTCGAGGAAGCTCGAAGCCGAATGGTATCGCCGGACCGGTATCTATCCTTTCCACGGCACCCTCGTAGTCAAGGACGCGGTGCTCGAGGCGCATCCGTGGGTGGCGAAGTCGCTGTACGACGCGTTCAACGCGGCGAAGGAACAATACGTCCGGCAGCTCCCGCCTCCTGACAAGGCCGGCGGCAAGGACAAGCAGCTTGCGGAGCTCGCGACGATCGTGGGTGACCCGCTTCCCTACGGGATCGAAAAAAACCGCGCCTCGATCGAGGCCTTGATCAAGTACGTCCACCAACAGGGCATGCTCAAGCGCAGCTACGCCGTAAGCGACATGTTCGTGGACCCGCAGGCGGTTTGATCCGTCCCTCATCCGATATCCACTCGACGGGAAACAGACATGGCTTCCAGAATGATCGACATTCATCCGCACATCATTTCGAAGAACATCCAGCGCTACCCGATTACCCCACTCGGCGGCAAGCGCTCCGTGTGGTCCAGCGAGCGCCCGATCGATTTCGAAAACCTCGTCGCCTCGATGGACGAGGCGGGCGTGGACAAGGCGGCGATCGTCCACTCCTCGACCACGTACGGCTACGATAATTCGTACATGGTCGACAGCATCGCCACGCAGCCCAAGCGCTTTACGGGTGTGGGCGCGGTGGATTTCGCCGCGCCGGACGCGGCGGAGAAGATCCGCTTCTGGCACGGCAAGGGCGTTACGGGGCTGCGCGTCTTCACTGGTGGCAGCACGATGGAAAAGCAGGCCGACACGCTCGACGATCCGCGGACCTTCAAGGCCTGGGAGACGTGCGAGCAGCTCGGAATCCCGGTTGTCACCCAGCTGCGCCGCGAGGGCCTCTACATGCTTTTCACGCTGATACGACGGTTCCCCAAAGTCAGAATGATCGTCGATCATCTGATGCACGTGCCGCGCGGTGACGGACCGCCCTACGCGCGCTCGGCATTTCTTTTCGAACTCGCGAAATACCAGAACGTGTATTTCAAGCTCTCGACCAACAACGTGCGCCACGCACGAGACGGTGCAAACACGCCCGAGGCGTTCTTCCCGAAGCTCGTGGAGGAGATTCCTGCGAACCGCATCGCCTGGGGTTCGAACTACCCTGCGTCCAAGGGAACGCTCAAGGAGATGGCGGACGAGGCCCGATCGGCGCTTGCGTGCCTCAAGCAGAGCGATCGGGAGTGGATTTTCGCCCGCACTGCGCAGTCGCTCTATCCCGCGCTCGCCGACTAGGAGACGAACACCATGAGCACGACACAGGAAGCAGCGAAACTGAATGTGATGATCGGCGATTACCCGAACACGGTCGCGCTGACACACGGCAAGGTCCGCAGCGAGCGCGTTCAACTGAATTTTGCCGAGGCCGCGGTGCCGCACGACCATTTCAAACGCGTGGTCGCCGGAGACTTCGACGTCGCGGAGCTCGCGATCATGACTTTCCTGCAGGCGATTTCGTGGGGCCGCCCGCTCGTCGCGCTGCCGGTCGTGCTGCACGGGCGCTTCCAGCACGCGCAGATCGCGTACAACGCCGAGCGCGGCACGCTCACGCCGGCGGATCTCCCCGGCAAGCGTGTCGGCGTGCGCACCTACCCGCAAACGACGCCGAGCTGGGTCCGGGGGATCTTGCAGAACGATTACGGCGTCGATCTCGAGCGCGTTCACTTCCTTACCTTCACTGACGGACACGTGCCTGAATACCGCGATCCGCCGAACGCTAAGCGCGCGCCCGCCGGGAAGAAGCTCCTGCAGATGCTGCTCGATGGTGACATCGACGCAGCCGTGTTGTCGGGAGACGATCTCAAGCATCCGAAGTTGAAGTCGCTCATTCCCGACCCCGCCGCCGCCGGGCGTGAGTGGCATGCTCGCTACGGTGCATTGATGGTCAATCACATCGTCGTCGCGAAATTGTCGCTGTCGAAATCGAATCCGGACGAGCTGCGCGAGGTTTACCATCTGCTCAAGGAGAGCCGCGGCCTCTCGGAGGAGCCGGCGCCGAAGGACGGGATCGACAAGCGACCCATCGGCTATTCGGCCAACCGCCGCAATTTCGAAGTGGCCGCCGACTACGCATGGAAGCAGCGCATCATCGCGAAGCCTCTCACACTGGAAGACATGTTCGACGCGACGACGCGCACATTCGACTGACGGAGATGAACCGCGATGATCATCGACTGCCACGGACACTGCCTAACGCCTGCGGATCGCAAGAAGATCTTCGAGAAGAACGTGCGCGAGGTTTACGGCCGCCTCGGTAAGTCGCTCGAGCGGAGGCGCGCGTGACGCTGCTCGTCAGCGAAGAAGACGTGAAGCGGCTGCCGCTTTCGATCGAAGCGGCGATCCCGATTATGGAAGAGACCTACCGCAGGCTTTCCGAGATGTCCGCTGAGAACGGGCCGCGCCTGCGCATGCCTTTCAGCAATGGCTTCATGCAGTTCGCCCCGGGCGCCCTGCACGGACAGGAGATCGCCGGCTTCAAGTTGTGGGCGAACTTCGGCCGCGGCACTGGCGTGCACAAGGGCAGCCCCGGGTACGACTACATCTACAGCATGGAGACCGGCGAGCTGCTCGCGATCATCCATGCGTACCTGATCGGCCGATATCGGACCAGTGCCCAATCGGCCGTGGCCGTGAAGTATCTGTCGCCGCCCGACGCCGGAACGATCGGCCTTTACGGCGCGGGCCGCATCGCCGAAGGCCAGCTCGAAGCCGTGTGTCGCGTGCGGCCAATCCGCAGCATCCGCGTCTACAGCCGCACGCCGAAGGACCGCGACGCCTTCTGCGAGCGCATGTCGAAGCAGCTCGGCGTGGACGTGACGCCGGCCAGCGCGCCGGAGGACGTGCCGCGTGATGCGGACATCATCATCAGCGCGAGCACCTCCGAAGTACCGATTCTGTTCGGCGACTGGATCGAGCGACCGTGCCTCATCGTCGCCGCCGGTGCGAACCACTGGTACAAACGCGAGATCGACGAAAAGGTCGTGACGCGCGCCGGGTTGATCGTGGTGGACGAGAAGGAGCATGCCAAGTTGGAAAGCGGCAACCTGCTGTGGCCCATCGCGCACGGGCTCCTCACGTGGAACCATGTGCACAACCTGGGCGATGTCGTCACCGGCCGCGTGACTCTGCCTGATCTCGCGAAATCGACCATCCTGTTCGGTTCGCACGGCCTCGCCATCACGGATGTCGCGATGGCGGCAAGGACCTACGAGCTGGCGCGCGCGCACGGCGTCGGCGTCGACATACCGCTGTAATGAGGAAGCGCGCGCTCAACGTCGCGGCGGCGGGCCTGCTCGTGGCAGCGCCGCTCGCATGCGCGCAGGAACCGCCGGGCGTTTCGGGCCACGGATTTCCTTCGAAGGCCGTGCGCATCGTCGCTTCCGAGGCGGGCGGCAGCGGCGATTTCGTCGCACGCCTCATCGCACAGGGACTCACCAGCGTTCTCGGGCAGCAGGTGGTGGTCGACAACCGCGGTGGCGGTGTCGTGGCTGGAGACGTCGTCGCAAAAGCGCCGCCGGACGGCCATACGCTGCTTCTCTACGGGAACACGTTCTGGCTGCTGCCGCTCATGCGCAAGCAGATTCCCTATGATCCTTACCGGGATTTCGCGCCCGTGACGCTCGCCACGCGGGGACTCAACGTGCTGGTCGTGCACCCGGCGCTGCCGGTGAGATCGGTGCAAGACCTGATCGCGCTCGCGCGTGAGCGTCCCGGCGAGCTCAACTTCAGCACCGCCGCGCCCGGAACGACGAACCACCTTGCGGCCGAGTTGCTGAAGTCGATGGCGCACATCAACATCGTGCGCGTCTCGTACAAAGGCAGGACGTCCGCCCTCACGGCTGTCATGACGGGGGAAGTGCAGCTGACGTTCGGAGCATCCGCGCCCGTACGCCCGCATATACAGGCGGGGCGGGTGAGAGCGCTTGCGGTCTCGACTGCAGCGCGGTCCCAGTCGTATCCCGATCTGCCTACGGTCGCAGAAGCCGGCGTGCCCGGGTTCGAGGCCATTTCGATCCACGGCATTTTCGTTCCGGCAAAGACGCCGGAGGCGATCGTCGCGCGACTCAACCAGGAGATCGTGCGGATATTGGAGCGGCCCGACTCGAAGGAGCGTCTGGCCACGACGGGCGTGGAGCCTGCCGGCGGCACACCGGCGCAACTGGATGCCACGATCCACGAGGAGGTGGCCAGAATGGAGCAGGTGATCCGCGAAGCGGGCATCAAGGAGCGGTGAACCCGTACAGGCGGGCGGGGTTGTCGACGAGGATCGTTGTTCGCAGGCGTTCGTCATTGCAGAACGTCGCGAACAGATCGACGAGTTCGCCATCGTGGTATTCAAATAGAATTGCGGGCGAAGGCGACATTCAAACGATGCATCCGGTGAATTGTTCATGACGGTTGACGAGCTGTTCGAATGGCGCAAGATGCGTAAGCCCGCCTCGATGGTGCTCGCTCTATCGCTGCTCATGCCGTGGTGGAGCGTTCGCGCCGAGTATCCGGAGCGGGCGGTGCGCGCGATCGTTCCGTTCACCGCCGGCGGTCCGAACGACATCCTGGCGCGTGCGATCTCGCCGCTGCTCGCCAAAGCGCTCGGCCAGAACGTCATCGTCGAGAATCGGCCCGGCGCGGACGGACGCATCGGTATCGACGCGATGGCCAAGTCAACGCCCGATGGCCACACGATTCTGTTCAGCGGCGATGCGGTCGCGGTCGTTCCGGCACTGCGGCGCAACGTTCCATACGATCCGATACGCGACATTCAGCCTGTCGCGGAGCTGGGCTCATCGCCGTACATCATCGTCGTGCATCCGCAAGTGCCCGCGCACAACCTGAGGCAGCTCATCGACATCGCGAAGAAGAAGCCGGGCGGGCTGAACGGCTCGTCCGGCGGCAATACGACGTTCATGGCGCTCGTCATGTTCCAGATCATGACGGGAACCCGGATCGTGAACATCCCGTACAAAGGCTCCGGCGATGCGGGTCTCGCCGTCGTACGCGGCGAGGCCGACATGGCCATCATCGATCTGCTCGCCTTCGCCAATCACGTCGAGTCGGGTCGAATACGCATGCTCGCCGTCGCCGGGGAGAAGCGTGCGCGGGCGTTACCCGATGTGCCGACGACGCGGGAGGCGGGATTGCCGGACTACACCGCCGGCTCGCTTTTCGGCGTGTTCACCACAGGCAAGAGCCCCATCGCCAGCGTGCGCAGGCTGAACGCGGAAATAAACAGGATCGTCGCAACGCCGGAGATCGCCACGCGGCTGGTCGCACTGGGCATGGAGCCGAGCCATAAGACGGTGGACGAGTTCAGCGCGCGCTACACCGCCGAGCTTGCGAAATGGAAGAACGTCGTCGCGCGGGCGAAGATTCCGCTCGAGAATTGATGCGAACGGGGAGGTGGGGATGAGGCGACCGATGCGATCTCGAGAATCCGCGCAGATGACGGCCGTCGCTGCGGGTGGCCTGCTGGACCGGCGCGCATTCCTCAGCGGCAGTGCGGCGATGGCGGCCGGCTTTACTGCGTACGCGCTGGCTCCATCCGCACGAGCGGAGCCGCTCACGGATGATCCGTGGAGCCGCAGTCCCGGCAATCTCACGCCGCCCTACGAGCAGCGATCGCGCTTCGAGGACAAGGTCGTTCGCACCCTGACCAATCCAAAGGGCGAGCCGCGTGTCCAGAATGCACGCACGCCGTTGCATCTCACGCATGGCACGATCACGCCGGCGGGCCTGCATTTCGTCGTCTCGCAGGCGGGATCGCCCGACATCGATCCCGCGCGGCATCGGCTCGTCATTCATGGTCTCGTCAAACGCCCGCTGATGTTCACGCTCGATGCTCTGTCGCGCTATCCGATGGTGTCGCGCATCGCCTTCCTCGAATGCGGCGGCAACAGCGCGCCCCTGTTCTCACCCGAGCCGATGCAGGCGACGGTGCAGGCGCTGCATGGCATGGCGTCGTGCTCGGAATGGACCGGCGTGCCGCTCTCCACGCTGCTCGAAGAGGTGGGCGTCGATACACGCGCGAAGTGGCTCATCGCCGAAGGGGCAGACGCACCGACGCTCACGCGCAGCGTCCCGCTTTCAAAAGCGCTCGACGATGCGCTCGTCGCGCTCTATCAGAACGGGGAGCGCCTGATGCCGGCGAACGGCTATCCGATGCGGCTTTTCCTGCCCGGATGGGAAGGCAACATGAACATCAAGTGGCTGCGCCGCATCAAGCTCACCGACGCGCCCGCGATGACCTTTCCGGAATCGAAGACCTACGCGCAGCTCCTGCCGAACGGCAAGGCCTACCAGTTCTACTTCATCGAGGAAGTGAAGTCCTTCATCACGCAACCGTCGCCGGGACTCGCGCTGCAGGGACCGGGGCTGTACCAGATTTCCGGCATCGCGTTCTCGGGTGAAGGTCGCATTGAGCGCGTAATGGTGTCGGCGGACGGTGGCAAGACGTGGGCGCAAGCCGCGTTACAGGAGCCGGTGCTTCCGAAGGCGTTCACGCGCTTCAGCGTTCCGTGGCAGTGGAACGGAGGTCCTGCCGTCCTGCAGAGTCGCGCGTGGGACGACAAAGGGAACGTGCAGCCGACGCGGGCCGAGTTCGTCGCGCATCGCGGCGAGCTCAAGGCAGCGCTTCCACCGACGGCGTTTCCGAATCAGCACTTCAATGCGATCACGAGCTGGTCGATTGCGAGTGGTGGGGAGGTGAAGCATGTCTACGCTTGATGTTCTCGCCTGCGCCGTGCTGCTGGCGAGCGGAGCGGCAATGGCCGCCGGACCGGATCTCGGCACGCCGGTCAGTGCCGCGGATCTTGCCGCGTGGGATACGAGCATCATGCCGGACGGAGCCGGGCTGCCGTCCGGCAGCGGCGCGGCTGCCCAGGGCGCGGCGATCTACGCAACGAAGTGCGCGGCGTGCCACGGAGAAGAGGGCAAGGGCGGCATCAGCTCGGCGGTGACAGCGCGCGCTCCGATCAGCAGCATCAACAGCGCCGAGAAGACGATCGGCAACTTCTGGCCGTACGCGACGACGCTGTTCGATTTCATTCGACGCGCGATGCCATGGCAGGAACCGCGCACGCTCACCAACGACGAGGTTTACGCGCTCACCGCCTATCTGCTGTCACTCAACAGGGTGATCGGCGACGGCGATGTAATGAACGCGACGACGTTGCCCCGGGTGCGCATGCCGAACCGGGATGGATTCATCATGCGTTTCCCGGACAAGCTGTGAAGCGCGAGCGGGAATGCGGGGCGAATTCGAGTCATTCCAACGGAAAGTCAAAAATTGAAAATAGTCATACTGGACGATTACGCAGACGGCTTCAGAAAGCTCGATTGCTACAAGCGGTTGGCTGAACATGAGGTCGTGGTCTACCGCGACACGGAGAAAGACCCTGTAAAGCTCGCGGCGCGGCTCGCCGACGCGGACGCGGTCGTTTTGACGCAGGCGCGCTCGGCTTTCCCGCGCGCGGTGATCGAACGCGTGCCGAAGCTGAAGCTCGTCAGCCTCACCGGGAAGAACGCGAGTCACGTCGACGTCGAAGCGTGCACGGAGCATGGCATCGCGATCGCTGCCCGCGGCGGCGGTGATCCGCATGGGCCGGCGGAGCTGGCGTGGGGCCTCATTCTCTCTTCGCTGCGCAATCTCCCGGACGAAGTCGGGCGTCTGAAAAGCGGCCGCTGGCAGGGCTCGGTCGGACAAGGCGTCTTCGACAGGACGCTCGGGATCTACGCTTATGGTCGCATCGGGAGCATCGTCGCCGCCGTCGGCCGCGCGTTCGGCATGCGCGTCGTGTGCTGGGGACGTGAAGGTTCGACGGCGAGAGCGCGCGCGGCCGGATTCGAGGTTGCGCAGGATCGCGAGACGTTTTTTGCCACCGCCGACGTGTTGAGTCTGCATCTGCCGATGAACGCATCCACGCGCGGCATCGTGACCGCAAAGGATCTCGCGCTCATGAAACCGACAGCGCTGCTCGTGAACGTAAGTCGTGCGCGGCTGATCGAAGCAGGCGCTCTCGTCCGGGCGCTCGAGACCGGCAGGCCGGGGTTCGCGGCAGTGGACGTATATGAAGAAGAGCCCGTGCTCGATCCGGCTCACCCGCTGGTCCGACTGCCGAACGCGCTGTGCACGCCGCACCTGGGGTATGTCATATGGCCGACACTCGAAGCCTACTACGCCGCCGCGGTCGACAACATTCTCGCGTATGCTGCGGGCGCGCCGAAAGCCATCATCAACCCCGATGCGCTGCGCGAATGAGCTGCCGGGGCGCCTACTTGACGTGCTTCACGAGCTGCCGCGGGCCCACCTCGCCGCCGTAAACATTCCCTCTGGCGTCCACGGCAACACCTTCGGCGGCGCTGGTGCCCATCATTTCGAGCGGGTCGGGAATCCGGTAGAGCACCGCGCCGTCCTTGAGGCTGCCGACACGGATGCCGCGTTTCCATCCCGGATGCGGCGCGACGCCGTTCGATTCGGAATCGGCCACGTAGATCATGCCGTCGCGAATAGCGACGCCGCTCGGACGGCCGAACTGCTTCCACTCGGCGATGAACGCACCGTCCTGATCGAGGATCTGCAGTCGCATGTTGCCGCGATCCGCGACGACGAGGCGTCCCTGCGGGTCCAGCGCAATGTCGTGCGGTGTTTTGAATTCTCCCGGCCCCGATCCGAGCTTGCCGAAGGACTTGATGAACTTGCCGTCAGGGCTGAACTTCGAAATGCGGGCGACGGTGTCGGGAGCCGCGTCCGGCTGCTGCCCTGAATGACCCTCGGCAATGAAGATCTCGCCGTTCGGTGCGACCACGATGCTGGTCGGCTCGTTCAACGCGTCCGGGGGATTGCCTGCGACGCCGCTCTTGCCGATCGTGAGCAGCACCTTGCCTTCGGGGCTGAACTTGACGACCGTGTGGCCTTTGCCGGCGTCCTGCGGATGCTGCTCTCGCTCACGCGCATTCACGCTGCGCATATCGACGACCCACACGTTGCCGTCGCGATCGACATAGATCTTGTGCGGGAAGATGAACATGCCCGAGCCGAAGCTCTTCAGGAGATTTCCTGCGGAGTCGAATTTCAGCACCGGAGCTAACGGCGAACCGGCGCAACTGTCGTACTGAAACGCCGACGCGCCCGGCGGCGCAGCGGAATTCGCCCCGCAGCGATCCGCGACCCATACCGATTCGCCGTCACGGTCGATCGCAACGCCGTTCAGCGCGCCCCACTTTCTGCCATCAGGGAGCTTGCCCCACGGGGCGATCGTCTGGTAAGGGTTGGGCAGATCGTTGGTGGGCTGCACATCGGATTGCGAGCTCGCATCGGCACCGCACAGCAGGGCTGCGCTTAGGAAGAGCGGCAACACTTTGTATACGTTTTTCATTTGAAGATCCCTTCGCGTACGCGGCGGCGAAGGATTCTACGCCGGCGTGACGCGGCCGCCGTGATGAGGGAGTTTTCTCGATGAGGTTGTGGGTCTGTATCTCACGTGTGATTGCAGCGAGTGCTGCATTCCTCGCAGCCGCCGGCTGGGCTGCCGAACGCAGTCCGCAGTATCCGGTGAAGCCGGTTCGTATCGTCGCACCGAGCGGGCCGGGCAGTGCTGCCGATACGCTTGCGCGCACGATCGCACCGCCGCTCTCGGAGCGGCTCGGCCAGCCGGTGATCGTCGACACGCGTCCCGGTGCCGGGTCGATTCTCGGCACCGAGCTCGTTGCCAGGGCGCCGCCCGACGGTTACACGCTCGTCATCGCGACACCCGCGCTCGCAATCAACCTGTCCATCGCCCGCAACATGCCGTACGACGCGCTGCACGACTTCGCCACGATCACGCTCGGGATGAAACAGCCGAACGTATTCGCCGTTCATCCGTCGGTGCCCGCGAAATCCGTGAAAGATCTGATTGCGCTTGCGCGTGCCCGGCCGGGAGAGCTGCCGTATGCATCCTCCGGCGTGGGTGCGATATCGCATCTTACGATCGAGCTCTTTCTGCTCATGACGAACACGCGGATGCTGCACGTCCCTTACAAGAGCCCTTCGGGCGGCCTCATCGATCTCATGGCCGGACGGGTCGCATTGATGGGAACGGGCGCGATTGCCACCATCCCGCATCTGCGCTCGGGCCGCCTGCGCGCGCTCGCGGTCACGTCCGCGACGCGCACGAGTGTGCTGCCGGATGTGCCGACGATTGCCGAATCCGGTGTCCCCGGCTACGAAGCTGTCGGTTGGTTTGGAGTGATGGCGCCGGCCGGTACGCCGAAGGAGATCATCGTACGCCTCCACAACGAGATCGTGGCGGTGCTGAACCAGGCGGAGGCGCGGGAGCGTCTGAAGGCGGACGGGGCTGATGTGGTCGCGGATACGCCGGATGAGTTTTCGGATTACATGAAGGCCGAAGCCGTGAAATGGGCTAAAGTGGTGAAGGCTGCCGGAATCAGGCTGGAGTAGTTCGAAGCCTCGCGGCAGGGAGGAGAAAGTCGTGGTTGCAAAATGGATCGCCGCGATCGTCGTGCTTTCGTCATGCTGCGGCGCCGCCTGCGCTCAGGGCTTTCCAGTGAAGCCGATTCGCATCGTCGTTCCGTCGATCGCCGGCAGCGCACCCGACGTGCGTGTGCGTCAGATTGCGCCGAAACTGAACGAGGCGGTCGGTCAACCTGTGATTGTCGAGAATCGTCCCGGCGCCAACGGCGCGATCGCCACGCAGTTCGCCGCCAAGGCGCCGCCGGACGGCTACGTCGTTTTCTTCGGCCTCATCAACAACGCGCTCAACGATCTCCTGCATCCGACATCCTGCTGCCGGCTCAATCAGGAGCTCACCCCGATAGTGCATTTCACGCTCACGCCGCTCGTTATCGTCGTTCACCCGTCCCTGCCGGCAAAGACGCTGCAGCAGTACCTCCAGCTCGCGAAATCGCAGCCTGCCGTGTTGACCTACGCTTCCGCCGGGCCGGGCAGCATTACTCAACTTCTCGGCGAATGGGTGAGATGGAAAAGCGGTGCGCGGATCCTCGAGGTGCCGTACAAGTCGGTGGGCGCCGAGCTGCCCGACTTGCTGGGTGGTCACGTGATGACGGCGTATCTGAATCCGATCGTGGTTGCCGACTACGTGCAGTCGGGCAAGCTGCGCGGTCTGGCGATCACCGGAGGCAAGCGTCTGCCGATCATCGCGGAGGTGCCGACGACTGCTGAGGCCGGGCTTGCCGAGATTCAGGCGTCCGTGTGGAACGGTTTCTTCGTGCCGGCCGGTACGCCGCGCCCCATTATCGACGCGCTGAACCGCGAGTTCGTGCGGACGTTCGATGCCGCCGAGGTGCGCGAGCAGGTCACGGCAAACGGCGGGCAGATCGTCGGCGGACGGCCTGAACAATTCGCGGAGTTCATCCGCGCCGAGAGTGCAAAGTGGGGCAAGGTGATGCGTGACGCCGGAGTGAAAGCGGAATGAACGCCTGCCCGGGCTCGCGATGACATGACATCGCGGGATCGTTCAACCAGAGTGCGGAAGGAGCAGTCATGCTGACAATGTCGCGAACGATCATCGTCTGTGTCGCCGTCGCCGTGAGCGGCGGATGCGCGAACGACGCCAAGCGCGGTGCGGGCCTGCCTGGCGCAAGCACGTCGTATACGGCCGAAAACGGGTGGGCGAAGCTGAACAGGACATGGGGTTCGACCAGCGCGGTCGCCCTCGACGCGGCGGGCAACATCTGGGTCTTCGAGCGTTGCGGTGCCAACACATGCGCGGGCTCGAGCGTCGCTCCGATTCTCGAGTTCGATCCGTCGGGCAAGCTCGTGAGGAGCTTCGGGGAAGGGATGTTCGTTTTCCCCCACAGCATTCATGTGGATCGTGATGGCAACCTGTTCGTGGCGGATGCCGACGGAAAGGACGGCAAAGGGCACGTGGTCGTCAAGTTCAGTCCCGAAGGCCGGGTACTGATGACGCTCGGCAAACCCGGTGTTGCGGGCGAGACGAACGACACCTTCAATCGACCTTCCGCAGTCGTAACAGCACCGAACGGGGACATCTTCGTTGCCGATGGTCACGGCGGCAATTCGAACGCCCGGATCGTCAAGTTCTCCCGCGACGGGAAGTTCATCAAGGCGTGGGGGCGCAAGGGCACCGGCCCGGGCGAATTCGCCGAGCTGCATGCGATCGCAATGGATTCGAGCGGGCGCTTGTTCGTGGCCGACCGCGGCAACAACCGCATCGAGATCTTCGATCAGAACGGCAATTTCATCGAGGAATGGAAACAATTCGGCCGGCCGACTGCGATCTTCATCGACGCGGGCGACACGATTTATGTTGCCGATCACGCGTCGAGCGCGAAGCTCAATCCCGGCGTGCGGCGTGGTATCCGCATCGGCAGCGTGAAGGACGGTGTCGTGCGCAAAATGATCCCGGGCGTCGGGCCTGAACCGGACAAGGAGAACGTGCCCGAAGGCATCGCGGTCGATTCCAACGGAAATATATACGGCGCGGAGGTGGCGCTCAGGAACGTGACGAAGTTCAGCCGGAATTGAATTATCCGGGGCTGCGCATCCCACCGCTAGTTCAGGACCACGGTAACATCCTCTTCCCCAACCTCGAACCGGGTCCCAAAGGGAGTGGACATCTGAATCATCCTCTCTACAACCTTAGGTGACTCCGCGGGTCGGGTGAAAACTGGAGGTCCGTTTCCATTAAGCACGCCCGGTACAAAACTGAGCCGTTGAATCTTTCTGTCACGTATGAGGCATCGGACGAGCAACGCCATCAGCTCTCTGTGCTCGAAACTCCCCAAATCGTGCACGAAATTGGCTAACGAATAGAGGATAGGCTTGCCTTTGTAGATTTCAATCGGCTGGGGTTCGTGGGGATGGTGACCCACAACCATGTCGGCGCCGCAATCAATGGCATATCGGCCCATCTCCATTTGATATTCCATGACCTCCACTTCGCCCGCGCCGGCACCGGGGTAAACCTGAAATGGGGAGAGGCCCCAGTGCCATGAGACGATCACCACATCTGCAGCATCTCGTGCCTTCCGAATATCTTCCGTGAGTTGTTCACGATGCTCGCCTCTGTCGGGTACCGTATGGACGATTGGCAGCAGACCCGGATTTGAATGTACTCGCGAAGGGGCTTCGTAGAGCGTGTGGACCGGGTAACGGGCCACTCCTGGCGTATCAACTGTCGCCGCCATTTCAGGCGTTCCGACGGACGTCCTGCAAACAAAGGCAACCTTAGTCCCGTTTCGCTCGATGATGGCAGGCTTCCTCGCTTCCGCGAGATTCCGGCCTGCTCCCCCATGTGCCAAATTCAAGCCTTCCAGGACTTCCACACTACGCACCAGAGCAGACAACCCATGATAGGTATTCGGATTGTTTGCCTGGTTCATAACATTGAACCCAACGCGCATGTACGCCGCTATGGAAGACTCGTCCATGCGAGGCCTGTCGTCTCGATCATACTGATCGATATGGTTGCTATCAGCAACGACTGTTTCCAGATTGCAGAATGCAATATCTGCTCCCTGGATAAGATGTTTGACCGGTTTGAAAACAGCGTCAGGGTCAGGCCGCCCGACGAAAGTATCGCCCACCAACACCATATTGACGTCATTCACAGTCATGGTTCCGCTCCTTTAAACCGTGCCACCCGTATTTTGAATCTGCGCTGCGTTAGTTTTGCCGCGAGCTAATCGAGACCGACAAGCGTCATCCAGTACCGGCGGGTTGCCTGCCTGGCTATGAATGAACCTTCGCCCCGAAGCGGCCGAGGATTTCTATGAGCTTCGGCACGTCCTCTGGTTTGGGTTGTCCTGGCGGTACCTCTTGCGCGATAGAACGAAACATCGACGACGATTGGCTACCTGCTCCCGTAATCTCCATCATCCTGGTGCCGTTTTCCTGTATACAAAATGCGTGAACGGTCCCAGCCGGGAGATGAAAGAAGGTTCCTGGGCCAGCTTTGGTCGTTTTGCCTTCAACCGTGAAATCCACGGCGCCCCTGACCACGTAGAAGGACTCATCCCAAGGGTGACTGTGCGGCGGAGGCCCGGAACCTTTATCGCCTGTTTGTAGAGTAATCTCGTGGCCACCCGTAGTCTCCCGAGACACAAGGACCGTTATGTCTAGACCAACCACGTTATGCGGTTTGGGATAATCAAGAGGCTCAAGAGTCAATGGTTCACGGGACATAAGCTACTCCTCCAGGTCGTCACACGGCATTACTGCGAAGCCGTGGAGAGAATACCCTCGTGCGCAAACCTGCGCTATGAATGCCTTGGCGCATTTAGAAGTGCCCGACGACTCATTCCGCTCTCGACGTGGCCGAAAACCATGGTCTTTCCCCTGAATATGTCAGTAGCTATAGGTCGTGGATAAATTCTTGATCCCGAACTTGTCCTCGTACTTGTAACCGGTGACGGGGCCGGGAATGGAAATTTTCTCCATATGCCGGGGTTGAGTGCGCCGATCGAAATTGCCCAACGCATTGTGATTCACACAGCGGTTGTCCCAGATCACGATATCCTTGGAGCGATATTGATGCCGATAAACGAACTGGGCACGCCGCGCATGAAAGCGCAGGTAGTCGATCACCGGCCTGCTCTCTTCGTAATTCATACCAACAAAGAACATCGCCTTGTCGCCGATGAAAAGCGATTTGCGACGGGTCTCCGGGTGCACCATGACCACCGGCTGAGCGATCGTCTTATCGCGTCTCGACTTCTCCAACGCCTCGGGCGAGGAGTGATCGAGCAACTTCTCTTCCTGCATGTGCACGCATTGCATGCCATCGAGCATTTTCTTCATGCCGTCCGACAATGTCTCGTAGGCGAGATACATGTTGGCGAACTCGGTGTCACCACCGGTTTCGGGAATCTTGATCGCGTGTAGCACCGTGATCTTGGTCGGGTTAATCCGGAATGATCCGTCCGAGTGCCAGTCGGAACCGGGAACATGCGCATCGGGGGCGCCGCCGTCGGTGCGCGGTGTATTGATCAAGCACGTGATCGCGGGGTAGTCCGGCAGACGCCCACCCTGTTCTAAGCTTGGCTCTCCGAACCGCTGCATGAAAGCGATGTATTGCTCGCGTGTAATGGTCTGCCCGCGAAATGCGATTAGAGAGCGATCCAACAGTGTCTGATAAATCTGTCCAAACACCGAGTCGTCCATCGGTTGAGTGAGGTCAACATCGAGAATTTCCTCGCCCATGGGATGGGACAATTTACGTGTCTTGATACTCATCGCTATTTCTCCAGTTGCCGGGTCTCTCGTCCGCAACACTCTTCCCATAGAACGGCACGCAGATTCTCGTCGCGGCCGCCCTGTGCGACGTCGCATACCCGCAGACCAACCAAATCACAGCCGCGCAGCTTACTGTCGATTCCGAGATTGAAAAGCGCGAGGTCTCGCGCTCTGCGAGCCAGCGGCAGGCCAACGCGGATTGCCCAAATCTAATTGAGCTTCAGCGGCGCCTTTTGCCGAATCAGCTTACCTTTGTTCCATGGAATGTGCGGTTGCTACCTATGCTGATAGTCGCCCATGATGGCTCGTTTGTGAGGGAGAAGCCATCATTCTGGACAGACGCGAACCGACCAGAGCCCTCGGCCGCTCAAGGCCAAGGGTAGTACTTCGGTTCACATCCCTATGTACGCGGTGCGGGCTTACGAAAGGTGGGAGGAATGGTCAAGTTCAACTGCAATTTGGTTTGGTTGTCGGGCCTTTTGTTTCGTGTGCTGGCTCTTTTGGTGTCTGCGGGCGGGGTACAGGCCCAGTCACAGAACTACCCATACAAGCCGATCACGATCATCTTGCCGTATGCTCCGGGCGGGGCGACCAGCAGCTTGGGCTATTTGATTCGGGAGAAACTGATCGAAGACTGGAGTCAACCGGTCATCATGCAGCACCGACCGGGCGGCAGCGCGACCATCGGCGCGGCGATTGCCGCGAAAGCGCCTGCCGACGGCTACACCTATCTCATTGCAACGGCCACTCACGTGACCAGTCCGCTGCTGATGAAGGTACCCGTACGACCCGATCAAGGACTTCGCCGCGGTGTCACCCGTTTCGGTAATCGAGACCATTCTGGTGGCGCATCCGTCGCTGCCGGCAAAGAACCTCAAGGAGCTGGTCGCGTTTGCGAAGGCAAGGCCTGGCCAGCTCAACTACGCGACGGCGTCCTTCGGCAGCCCTTCGCACCTCGCGGCCGAGCTCCTCGGCGTGCGGCTGGGCATCAAGCTGCAGAACATTGCCTATAAAGGCGGATCGCCCGCGACCACCGATGTGCTGGGCGGCCAGGTTGAGCTGATGTTCGCCAATCCGGTCAATGTCACGCACCACATCCAGGCAGGCAAGCTCGTCGGCATCGCGATTTCCGGCAAGAAGCGCGCTCCCGCGCTACCGCGAGTGCCGACGTTCGAGGAAAGCGGCGTGACGAACTTCGAAATCGGCTCGTGGATGGGCATGCTCGCACCGGCAGGCACTCCGGTTGAGATCGTCCGCAAGATGGCGGGCGAGCTGGCGCAGATCATGGCTTTGCCGGACATCAAGGCCAAGGTGGTCGCCATGGGGTCGGATACGTTGATCGAGTCGCCGGAGGCGTTCGAGGCGCGAATGAAAGCGGATCTGGCGAGGTATGCCTCGGTCATCAAGCAGCGCAATATTGTGCAAAACTAGCGCGACGCACGATTTACGACCGGCTCGATTCGCTGTAGCGGCGCGTCGCACGCATAAAATCGGCGCACTGACAAAGCAAACGGAGGAGTCTTGTTCGATATCCGACTGTCCGCGGAGCAACGCGAATTCCGCGAGCTTGCGCGCAAGTTCGCGCAGGAACAAATCAAGCCGAACGCGATGGCGCTCGATCGCGAGCCCGATTGGGAAAAGCGCGTTCCGTGGGAATTGCTGAAGAAAGGCTCGCAACTCGGCTTCCGCACGTTCGTGCTGCAGGAAGCGAACGGCGGTTCGGGCATGTCCGATCACCTCACGTCGTGCCTCGTTGCCGAGGAGCTCGCGGCCGGGGAGCTCGGCACTGCCTATTACTTCATGCTCACGGCACGCCGCGCGCGTGATTGGTTCGAGCTGCGCGCGACGCCCGAGCAGAAGGCTTACTTCGTTCCGAGATTCGTGAAAGACGATCTGTATTTCACGACCGTCGCCATACACGAGCCCGACACCGACGTCGGCTTCGATTACTTTACCGAGACGCCGGACAACGTGCGTCTGAAAACACGTGCCGTCGAGCAGCCGGACGGCTCGTGGATCATCAACGGCGCCAAAAACTTCCAGACGGTCGGCTATCTCGCCAAGCTGCTCCTCGTAATGGCGCAGACTGCCGACGGAGTCAAGCCGTTCCTCGTCGAGGGCGATTCACCGGGCCTCGTGCGGCGTCCGCTGTCGAAGCTTGGCCGGAGAGTCGGCGACAACGCCGAGATCTTCTTCGACGATGTGCGCGTGCCCAAGGGACGTATCCTGCCGCCCGCGCCAAAAGGACGCACCGACATGGGAACGCATCCGACCATCGCAGCCCTCACGCTCGGCCTCGGCCGTGCGGCACTCGAGGAAACGCTCAAGTACACGCAGGAGCGCATCTCCGGCGGCAAGCCGATCATCAGGCATCAGGCGGTCGGCCTCACGATCGCCGAAATGGCGATGAATCTGGAAGCGGCGCGGCGGCTCGTCTGGACTGCGGCGTGGGTTAAAGACCATCCGGAAGCGATCGAGGACGGCACGGTCGAGAACGCGCCGTACGAGCACATGGCGACGGCGTTCACCGGCAGCGCGGTTCAGCGCCTCACGGAGCAGGGCATCGAGCTCTTCGGCGGCATGGGGGTCATTCAGGGCATGCCGATCGAGAAGTACGTTCGCGATGCGCACGTGCAGAAGCACATTTCATTTCCGTTCCCGTCGCGCTTCAAGGTGGCCGAAGCGTTGGCGGGCTTCAAACGGCGCGTTCCGCCTTTCGTCGGCGCGAATTAGCCGCTGAAAGATCCGGACAGATCCCCATTTTTGTCACGGCACGAGGACGACCTTCCCGAGGGTCTTGCCCGCTTCCATGATCTCGTGAGCGCGTGCGGCCTCGACGAGCGCCAGCACGGTCGGAGACGGCGGACGCAAGCGTCCCGCGGCCATGAGTTCGATCGCGCGCTGCATGAGCTTCCGGCGAAGCTCCCGATCGCCGTCGAGCGTGTGGATCGAATAGCAGCGCACGCCGAGACTTTTTCCGCGCCGGTCCGATTTGCGCAGCTCGCCGAAGATGTCCGCGTCGGGCATGGGACCACCGAGCGCGCCGAACGAGACGATAGTGCCCGACGGTGCGAGCAGATCGAGGTTCGCGGTGAATTCCGCGCTCGGCCCGCCCATCGCGTATACGACGTCCACGCCACGCCCGGCCGTGACCGTCATGACAGCTTTCTGTAGATCGTCACGACGGCGGATCAGCACGTGCTCGACGCCGGCGGCACGCGTGAAATCGCGCTTCGCTTCGCTGCTCACGATGCCGATCGCGGTGAGTCCATCGCAGATCGCGAGCTGCAGCAGCGCCATTCCGACACCGCCGCTCGCACCATATGTTGCGATGCTGTGCGGCTTGCGCACGCCCGATTCGTACAACAGCGCACCCGCGAGCTGATAGTTTGGGAGACTCACTGCATCGCGCGGCGCGATGCCCTCGGGGAGCGGGAATATCGATGAGGCGGGAACGCAGATCGCCTCGGCATAACAGCCGCCCCGGCTCGTAAGCTCGCGCGAGCTTACGAGCACACGCTCACCGACCCGCACCTCCTTCACGCCGGGGCCCAGTGCATCGACAGTGCCCGCCATCTCATTGCCGGGAACAGCGCGAACGTCCCGCACCCATGGGTACATGCCTTTGCGCACCAGCATGTCGGCGCTGCTCACGCCGATCGCCTGCGCACGCACACGGATCTCACCTTCGGAAGGTTCGGGCAGAGGCCTTTCGACCGGCTCGAGCACTTCAGGTCCACCGGCCTTCCGCATCTGAATGACTTTCATATCGCGTATGATCCGTCGCAAGGGTGAGAACGATGACTGAAAGATGGGTCCGCGGCGCCATCGGAAATGCTATCGCATTGTTACTGGCCGCACCCGCGATCGTTGCCGCCCAGGCGTTTCCGTCCAGGGCGCTGCGCATGTATCCCGTTTCCGCCAGGTTTTTCCAAACCGCTATTGCGGCTTGATGCCGGCCGCCTTCGCCACCGCGTTCCACTTCTCGATCTCACCGCGCACGAACTGTGCGTACTGCTCGGTCGGCATCCCACTGGGCTCGCCGCCGATCTCGTGCAGGCGATCACGGACGCCGGGAATCTTCAGCACCTCGGCCACGTCGTCGCGGATGCGCCGCACCACTGCCGCCGGCGTGCCGCGCGGAACGAACATTCCGAACCATGCGGTGGCCTCGAAACCGGGAGCACCCTCGGCCATCGGTGGCGCTTCGGGATAAAGCGGTGTGCGCTCCTTCGAGCAGACGCCGATCACTTTCGCACGCCCCGATTTGACCGTGCCCATGAAGGAGCTGATCGCGGCCATGCCGAGCGGCACGTATCCGCCCATGACGTCGATCTGCAGCGGTCCGGCGCCTTTGTACGGCACAGGTGTCATCTTCGTCTTCGATAGCATGATGAAGAAGAGGGTCGGCAGCGGGTTGCCCGCATTGCCGATCGTGAGCTGCCCGGGGTGTGCGCGGGCGAGCGCGACGAGTTCCTTGGGGTCGTTCGCCGGCAGCGACGGGTGCGCGATGATCATCTGCGGTGATACCGAGACCAGTGTGACCGGCACCAGGTCGTTCAGCGGATCGTAGGGAAGCTTCGCGAATGTCGACGGCGCATATACGAACTGGGTGGAAGTAAAGAGGATGGTGTGCCCGTCCGGTGGGCTCTTCGCGACGTAGTCCGTGCCGACGGTCGAAGCCGCTCCCACGTGCGGGATCGATGATCACCTGCTGGTTCCAGCGCTCCACGAGATGCGGCAGGAGAATACGCCCGGTGAGGTCGTTGCTCCCGCCGAGCGAGAACGGGATGACTATGCGCACGATCTTGCCGGGGAACGGCTGGCCGAGAACGGTGACGGGGACAAGCAGGGCTGAAGTCAGGAACGCGATCCAGAGCGAACCGAAGCAGACGTTTACGTTGCCGATACCGGCCCGAGCCGACCGCACGAAGTGCCGCTGGTGAGGGTCCGTGTTGATCGGCGGGTTAGAGAGCGTTGTCGATATCACTTGTCAGCGGCGCCACGCAGTCCCACTCTTTGAACCGCCGCCTTGATTAGTCCTTCGGCTTTCGCGTCCTCAATGTACTTTCGCACATAGACCATCCCGGCCTCCCGACCCTTCGGGAGTGCTATGGCAACTTCGTCCACACCAATCCGACCATCAAGAACCCGGGACCCGGGCATCTTGTCCGACAACCCGAACAGGTTTGCTTTATTGGCGGCGAAGGCATCCACCTTTCCGGAGTTCAACATTTCCTCTCCGGCAGGAACACTCGGACTCGCGACCACCGTGGCATTCTTGATTGTGCGCGCCAGAAATGCGTTCACGGACCCGCCCTGCGGCGCACCGATGCGAGTTCCCGGTCGATCTACTGCGTCGATGGTCGAGATCGAAGAACCGGCGGGGACGAGGTAGCCGTGCTCGATGACGAGAAAAGGTACAGTGAAGTTCAAGACACGTCTCGCGCTCCGGGGTTGGCCCAAAAAAGGTGAGGTCCCACTCGCCTGACTTCAGGCCGTCCATGATGGCTCCTGGCGAGGGGTACACCACCGGCTCGAATGGAACTCCGATGCGCCGGGCAAGCTCCTTACCCAGATCGAACCCCACCCCCTTCGACTCGTCCAGCGTGGCACCGCGAATAATGGACGCGGGCGCCCCGGTGTAGAGCGCTACACGGAGCTTGCCGGTTGGGGCCAGGGCCTGTCGCTCTTCCTGACCAGGTGCGGAAGCGATACTCACGCAACCTGCAATCAGAAGTCCAACTACCGCAGCAGTAAGCCAAGGACTCGTTCTCATTTCACCCTCCTTTGATGTTACGGTTGCTGTCTAACGTGATGTACCTGGGGCGGGCGAGACCGGGGGATCGGTCGGCGCCTGCGCGAAGCCGACAATTCGAATCGTGGCGGCGACAGCGCCGATCGCGACGAGCACCTGACGCCGCGAGTTGGCCGGAGCTTCGCTTATTCCTCCGAGAGACAAGGCTGCTCCGTAGGCTGCTCAGCTTTCGAGTGATGCGAACGGGTAAGGCACGGCTTTGCCATTCCTTATCGGCAGGATGATGACCGCGGAGCCGGGCGTGCTCTCGAGGCCGCTGTCGTTGCGAATGCCGGTCTCGCACTCGACGATGCCGAGCCCATCCTTCTCAAACGTCTTGGTCACTCTTCCCCATGCGGTGAGGGTTTCCCATTCAATGTTCATGGCCCGGTACTGGAAGGAGATCTTCGCCACCCAGCCGTCGAGGCCGGCCCATTCGTCGAGCATCTGCGCGAGCAGGTGCTGTTTCCAGGAACCGTTGATGAGCAGACCGGGGTTCTTGTCATGGCCGGTGCTGAAGGGGTAGTCATAGTGGATGCGATGCCAGTTCTCCGACGACGCAGACCAGCGCATGATGTGCGCCGGGCTCATCGGGCCCTTCACCACGGGTGTGAGCTCATCGCCGACCTTGACGTCGTCGAAGTAGCGCTGAGTTGCGTATCCCATTTGAGGTGACTCCGTGCGTGGGCGGGGGTTAGCGAAAGATGGCGGTCTGCCGTGCTCGCGCGATCACGTCGCCGTCGTCGTCCTGGAAGATCGTCTCGGTGACGACGATGGCCATCGGGCCCGTGCGGCCTATGCGTTCCCGGATGTCATGGTAGCGAGCCTTCGTGCGGACGCGCTTGCCAGGCCGAAGGCGCTTGTAGAGGTCGATTTCAGAACCCCCGTTGACCATGCGTTCGAAGCCGTGCGGCACGCGCGGGAGAGCCTGTCGATAAGCGCCGCCGCCACCGTAGGCATCCCAGTCGCGGTCGGTCTTGAGACGGTCGAGCGGGTCCGGGGTGCCATGCGCGCGCCGAAAGGCAAACGAAGCATAGAGGGGAGGACAGACAACCTCCCCGTACTTGGTGCCCCGTGCGTACGCCTCGTCGTAGTAGACGGCGTTGTCATCCATGATGGCGTGGACGAAGCGGCGGACTTCGGAGTGCGAGATGGGCTCCGAATAGGGGCTCCATTCGGTCTCCACTCCGATCAACGCTTTTACCTCGTCGGTCAGGAAGGATTTGTACTGGGTTGTCATGAGGTGCGGCCCTGGTGGAAGGTGCAGATGCCAAGCGTCAGCTGCCGCGGACTGTACCGCGTTGCGTAGAACGCATCAATGACACCCGGGTTGCTTCCGTAAACCACGCGCGGTATGCAAGCCCCAGCCCGGTTGCTACACTTTCCAGGCGAAGCTACGGAACTCCGGCACGTGCCGGCCTAAGGAGGACAGGCAATGGCGTACGATCTGCTGATAAAGAACGGGTTGATCGTGGATGGGTCCGGCACGCCGGCATTCCGCGGTGACGTTGGGGTCAAGAACGGAAAGATCGCCGAAATCGGCAAGCTGTCGAGCCCTGCGAAGAAGACTATCGACGCGGACGGCCGCGCCGTCAGTCCGGGCTTCATCGACAATCATTGCCATTACGACGCTCAGGTCACCTGGGACCCGCTGTGCACCTTCTCACCCGAGCACGGCGCAACCAGCGTGATCTTTGGCAATTGCTCATTGAGTCTCGCGCCGGTGCGCAAGGGCACCGAGGAGCGGCTCGCCGAGTTTCTCTCCTATGTCGAAGCGATCCCGATGTCGGTGCTGAAGACCGTCAATTTCGACTGGGAGACGATCCCGCAATACATGGATCATGTCGACAAGCGGCTCGGCATCAATGTCGGCAACCTGATCGGCCACACTGCAGTGCGCCATTACGTGATGCGCGACGATTGCCAGAAGCCCGGCGCTACCGACGAGCAGATCAGGCAGATGCAGGATGTCGTCCGTCAGGGCATGGAGGCCGGCGCACTCGGCCTCAGCATGTCGCGCGAGAAGGGTCATTTCGATCCGCAGGGCGTGCCGATCCCGGCGCTATGGGCCGACGAGAAGGAAATCTTCGCGCTCGCCGACGTGCTGCGCGAGATGGGCACCGGCACGATCCAGGTGGGCGGCGGCCAGTATGTCGAGTTGAAGGACGGCATGATGCGGCGCCTCGGCGCAGCGACCGGCCGCATGGTCGTCTACAACAGCCTGTCGCAGACGATGCGCCGTCCGGATGAGTGGAAGGTCCACATGGCGCGCGTCGAAGAGACCGCGGCGATGGGCATCCGCGCTTATCCGATGTGCAGCCCGAACCGGGTGACACAGGACTTCACGATGAAGAACTCGCAGGTCTTCCGCGGCCTGCCGACCTGGCACCCGATCCTGCTGATGTCCGATAAGGAAAAGCTGCGGCTATACGCCGATCCGGAAATCCGCAACAAGCTTCACGAGGAAGCGGTCGTCAACAAGCCCGACAGCGCCGTCGGCATCTCGAAGACCTGGTGGAACTACATCTGGGTCAACCAGCCCGTGCTGGAAAAGAACAAGTGGATGCAGTTCAAGAACATCGGCGAAATCGCCAAGAAACAGGACAAGCGCGTGATCGACGCGTTCCTCGACCTCGTCGTCGAGGAGAAGCTCGAGACCCGCTTCCTGCAGGCCGAGAACAACATCGACGACGAGGCGCTGAAAAAGATTCTGACTCACCCGAACGCGGTGATCGGGCTCGGCGACGGCGGCGCGCACGTGCAGTTCCATGGCGGCTACGGTTACCTCACCAAGCTGCTCGGCGAATGGGTGCGCGAGAAACAGGTTATGACCCTGGAGCAGGCGGTGCGCCGGCTGACCTTTGACTCGGCCTCGGCCTTCGGCCTGTACGACCGCGGCCTGCTGCGGCCGGGCATGGCCGCCGACATCACGATGTTCGATCCGGCCACGGTGAAATGTGGGCGCGAGACTGTCGTGCACGACTTCCCGGCAGGTGGCTGGCGCATCAAGGAATCGGCGGAAGGTATCTTTGGCACCGTCGTCAACGGCCAGGTGCTGTACGAAGAGGGCAAGTACACCGGCGCCCTGCCGGGCAAGGTGCTGCGCAACTCCCATTACGAGCAGAACCGCGGCAGCAACGCCTGAACTTAATTTGACGGGACGGAAAGGGCCGCTTCGGCGGCCTTCGTTGTTTTGTGCGCCCGGCACGGCACACTCTGTTTTCCGTGAAGAAGTTAGCTACTACTTCGGAAGCGGCTTCGGGCGTCCTTGCAAAGCCCCCGCGCTCGGGCGGACCGTCGGAAGCCCGATAAAGGTGACTGTTCGTTACCAGAACTGGCAGGACGCGAAGCGCCGCTTCTGGCCGGTTTGCTATCTCGGGAGGAGATTCGATGAAACGCAGGAATGTATTGACGGCTGCCGTGGCACTCGCAACCATGCTCGGCATTTGCGGCGCATGGGCCCAATCGGGTAGCTATCCCAACCGGTTGATCAAGATCATCCTGCCCCATGCGGCCGGCGGTTCGCCCGACGTCATGGCACGAATCATAGGCGCGAAGCTCTCGCAGGCGCTCGGCCAACCTGTGGTCATCGACAACCGCGTTGGTGCGGGCGGCATGATCGGCGCCCAGGTCGCGGCCGCCAGTCCGGCCGACGGATACAACCTGTTGTTCACTGTGAAAGGTGTCATGGCGATCGTGCCGCACATCTATCCGCAGGCCAAATTCAATCCGCTGCGCGACTTCAAGGCTGTGACCGAGATACTGGTCGTGCCCCATATCATTACGGCGACCCTGAGGGCGCCTTACAACACGCTCCAGGAATTGGTCGACTACGCCAAACTCAACCCCGGCAAGATCGACTACGCTTCGGGCGGTGTTGGCTCTCAGCCCCACGTGGCACTGGAAACCCTGGCGAGGCGAACCGGCATCAAGCTGGTCCACGTTCCGTACAAGGCCCCTCCAGGGCCGGATGTCATGAGCGGAGCCGTGAGCCTTTACCTCGAAGCTTCGACCACGGCGATTCCTACGATCAGGGCCGGCAAGATCAAGGCCCTTGCGGTCTCGGGTGCGGAACGCATTCCGAGCCTGCCTGACGTGCCGACCATCACCGAGTACCGAGCCGATCTCGATCCCAACGGTGTGATTGGCAATTCCTGGCACGGCATCTTCACCCCGGCCGGCACTCCAGACGATATCGTCGCCAAACTCAATACCGAGATCGTCAAGATCGTCAGGACAGCGGAAGTCCAGGAGCGCATGCGTTCCCTCGCGCTGACCCCGTCCGGCACGCCTGCATCGGCGCTGGCAGCGGACGTTGCCTCGGATTACGCCTACTGGGGAAAACTGGTAAACGATCTCGGCATCAAGTTCGAATAACCGGATACGCAGTGAGAGCTCGGCTCATCCTCGACAGGATCCTGAGCGTACCTTTGTTTGGACGCATCACAAGTGACACTCGTTCTCGCGGCACTCGGCGGGCCTATTCGTCGAGCGCCCGTATCACTCGGCACGGATTGCCAGCAGCGAACACCGCTGCCGGAATGTCACGCGTCACAACGCTCCCCGCACCGATGACGGCGTTCGATCCGATGTGGACACCGGGGAGGATGATCGCTCCGCCACCGACCCACACGTCGCCGCCGATCTCCACCGGTTTGCCGAGCTCCCTTGTGCGCCGCAGCTTCGCCTCGAGCGGGTGGGTTGCCGTGTAGATCTGCACGGCGGGTCCGAACAGCGTGAAGCTTCCGATACGCACGCGACACACATCGAGCACCACGCAGTTGAAGTTGAAGAAAACGCGCTCGCCGAGCTCGATGTTCGTCCCGTAGTCGCAGAAGAAGGGCGGCTGCATCCACGCCGACTCGCCGCCCGCGCCGAAGAGGTCACACAGAATGCGCCGCCGCTCCGCTGCGTCCGCCTCACGCGTCGCATTGAGGTCCTGGCACAGGTCACGGGCACGGACGCGAGCCGCGACGAGCTCGGGATCGAGCGGATCGTAGAGCTCGCCTGCCAGCATTTTTTCGCGCTCGGTCATTCATCGTCTCCGGATTGCAGTCGTGTTCACGGCAAGCGGCGCGCCCGTAGCGAAGTGACATTGCGCATGGAAGTCGTCGCGGGCCAGCGCTGCGCCTCAGGCTATACTACTTTGCATGACCATCCGGAATGCACGACTCGCGCGAGGAGGACCCATTTGATTCCGACGCCTGTGCCGGCGGCAACCGTGATGCTGTTGCGTGACGGCAGCGACGGCATGGAAGTCTTCATGATCGTTCGTCATGAGAAGAGCGACGTCCATGCGGGTGCGCTGGTGTTTCCGGGCGGTCGTGTGGATCCGGAGGACTACGAGCTTGCAGTGGACGCGACCGTGTTCCCGGCACTCGAGGGCATCGATCCCGTGAAGGCAGCGCTGCGAGTCGCCGCTGTGCGCGAGACGTTCGAAGAATGCGGCGTTCTGCTGGCACGTCCGCGCGGGGAAGAAGCGCTGGTCAGCGCCGCGCGCCTGCGTGACATCGAGGCAGCACACCGCGACGCGATCATGGGCGGGCAGCGTACCTTCGGTGCCGTCCTCGCGGCGGAGGATCTCGTGCTCGCACCGGAGATGCTGGTCTACTTCGCAAACTGGATCACGCCGGAGCGATCCTCCAAGCGCTTCGACGTGCATTTCTTTCTCGCTCCGGCTCCCTCGGGCCAGATCGCCGTGCACGACGGCTACGAGGCCGTGGATTCGGTGTGGATCACGCCTCCCACCGCACTCGAACGCGCGGAGGAGGGCACGTATTCACTCCGGTTTCCCACCCGGATGAACCTGCAGAAGCTCGGCCGGAACAATGCGTCGTTGGCGGCGATGGACGCCGCGCGGGCAAGCCGCGTCGTGACTGTCATGACGAAACACGAGCGCACGAGCGATGGTCTGCGCGTGGTGCGAATTCCGCCGGAAGCCGATTACGGCGGCGAATTCTTCGACGTGCGCGAATAGCCGTCTACTCGTTGGCGGCGCGATACGCCTTGCGGTGAAAGTAGTTCGCGTTGAAGAACTCGAGGATGAGATCGCGGTAGAGTGCCGGCGGATAGCGCGGCGGATTGCCGGGCCCCGTGCAGCTCGGCAGACACTCGACCATCGACGCCGGGTTGGGGCTGTAGAAGAAGGCGATCGAGTAACGGTCGTGCCCCGAATCGTTGAGCACACCGTGCGGTGTCGAGAGAAAGCGGTCGTTCGACCAGCGCTTCATCATGTTGCCGAGGTTCACGAGAAACGTACCTGGAATCAGGGGCGGTGCGAGCCATTCGCCGTTCGGCAGCCGCACGGCGAGCCCCGGCACCTCCTCGCGCGCGAGAATCGTAACGAACGAGTTGTCGGTGTGCGGCGCCTGGCCGAACTGCTCGTCGTCTTCGATGTCCTGGGTGGGGTAATGCAGGAAGCGCAGGTTGACGTGCGCCTCGTTCTCGAAGAACGGTCCGAAGTAGCCGGCCGGCATATCGAGCGAGCGGGAGAGCACGGGCAGCATCCGCTCGCCCACGGCCACGAGGCTTTTCAGATAGGCGAGCATCGCGCTCTGCATCCGCTCGTGACCGGCGGGCCATTGGTTGCGCCCGCGCAGCGGCTTGCCGGCGAGCACGTCCGGATGATCGGCGCCGCGGTCGTGGCTGATGAAGAAACTCTCGTTGAAATTCGGCCGCGTGTTCTTGTGAACGGTCGAAGCGCGCTGCATGCTCTGGTTCACGGGCAGGTAGCCGATGTTGTTCTCGTTGATCCTGAGTTGCATCTTGTCTGCGAGCGGCAGCGCGTGAAATTCACGCGCCGCTTCGAACGCTGCATCGATCGTCGCCTGTGGAACACCGTGACCGGCCATGTAGAAGAATCCGACCCGTTCACAGGCATCGCGAACGGCCGTCGCGACATCGTCGACCGCCCGGTCATTCGCGCGAAACGCAGGCCCGAAATCGATCACCGGGATCGCGCGCGTCGCCTCCTCGAGGCTTCTTACTGCCGCCGCTCTGAATATATTCATTGCGTACCTTGACTTAAACTTCGAACGCAACGCCGCCGTGCGGGCGCAGCCAGAAGCGGAGGAGGAGACGATCGCTCGAGGGCGCATCGACGAACGACGTGCGCCCGTGAGCGACGAGATGATTGTTGAGGAAGAAAATCTGCCCGCGATCCAGTCTGAACTCGAAACAGTTCTCCGCCGCTTCGACGAAGTCACGCATGGCGGCAAGTGCGTCCGCGCCTTCTGCATCCAGCGGCGCGTCCATCAGCTCGTGTCCCTTCCTGATGTAGTCGTCGTAGTAGCGCACGTGCAGCGTATTGCCCTTCCACGTGTATAGAGGCAGAAAGTTAGCGGGGCGGTCACCCGGGGCGTGTTCCGCCTGACGGTCCCACCAGAAGCCGGCATACAAGCGACGGAGGATTTGCGGATGCACGCGGTGCAGCCAGTTATGGGCCGCCACGAGGCTCGTGATGCGGCTCATGCCACCGGCGGCAGCCTGACGCACGCACGCGAGTGCCATGTAATCGGCCGTTGTCGGCAGCCATGGCCCGTCGGTATGAAGATCCTGCTTGAGATTGGTGAGGGAGCGCCGCACGCCATGAGCGAGTGCAGCGCCGGTGTCGCGGACTTCATAGACTCTCGTTCCGGTCCATTTCTGCATCACCGGCGAAGCGATGAAGTTGCACAAGAGCCACGTTATGGCGTGCGCCGTTTTGTCATCCCAGCGCTCGAACGGCAGTCCGCTCAGAACGGCGAATCCGGACCCACTCGACAGCGTCGTCTTCAACCCCGCCATCGTTCGGGTAAGCGCAGGACAGTCGAACTGATCGGCCGTGAGCGATTCGACTGCCGCGCCCGGGTGGTCATCGATCCACGCCGCGATCCGATCAAGCTCGGCGAGCGTTGCGGCATCGACGGGCGTGTTCCAGTCCCGGGTCGCGAGATCGGATGCCTGCCACGCCGCTTCGGATTCGATGCAGGCCGGCGGCGGCAGCGCGTGGGCTGTGTTCACGGCATCGATTTGCGCGGACATTTCGAACGGATCTCCATCGGCATGTAAATCGAATCAAGCAATGCAATGCTCGATTTTGCGCCGTGAGCTCTCGTACTCGCAACACCGCGCGTTTAATTCGCCGTAAGCCCCGTCGCCTTGACGACTGCGCCCCACTTCTCGATTTCGGACTTGATGTACGCCGCGAATTCCTCGGGCTGGTCTCCCACCGGCGTGAACACGATGCCGTCGAGACGTTTCACGACGTCCGGTTTCTTCAGTGCCGCGACGGCCGCACCGTGCAGTGCCGAAACGATCTCTTTCGATGTCCGTGCCGGAACGGCGAGGCCGAACCAGAAGCCGCTCTCGAAGCCCGGATAGCCCGACTCCGCGACCGTGGGCAGCTCGGGCATGGCAGGCAGACGCGCTGCGCTCGTGACCGCGAGCGCACGCAAGCGGCCCGCGCGCGCCGGCTGCAGCGCCACGGAAAGCGGCGCGAAGTACAGTCCAACCTCGCCGCTCACGACGGCCGTGATCGCTTCGCCGCCACCGCGATACGGTACGTGCACGATGTCGATGTCCGCTCTTCTCCTGAAGAGCTCCGGGCTCAAGTGGGTCGGTGTGCCCGCGCCGGCGGACGAAAAATGAATCGCGCCCGGCTGCGCTCGCGCGAGAGTGACGAGCTCCGCCAGCGATGTCACCGGGAGAGACGGATGAACGACGACCATCGCGGGAGACCACCCGAGCCGCGACACGGGAATGAAGTCGCGCACGACGTCGTACGACAGACTGCGGTAAAGCGTCGCGTTGACCGTGTGCGTTTGCGACATCTGGAACAGCGTGTAGCCGTCGGGAGGCGTTTTCGCCGCGTATGCCGCGCCGATGTTGGCGCCCGCGCCCGTCCGGTTTTCGACGACGACCTGCTGGCCGAGCGCCTCCGTCAATCCGGAAGCGACGATACGGCCCACTGCATCGCCGAGCCCTCCGGGCGAGTCCGCCACGACGTAACGAACCACCTTTGCCGGATATGCTTGTGCCGACGCATGACCCGCAGGCGCGAGGGACCAAAACGCGACGAGAAAGCGCGCGCACAGCCGAAGTATCGCCATAACCGCTACCCCCTCCTGCGCGGACGCCGTCAACCGCGAGCGCGCGGCCGACGGGTAGCAATCCGCGTTACCTAACACTGGACGGGCAGGAACATTCTCGAAGAGATCAGTACAGCGATTTTTTCAGGCTGAGCGCCTGACGCCTGGCCAGCCGTTCGACCGGCATCGTCGATTCCTGCGTGGCGGGATCCACATCGAACTGGATCGTCTTTTCGGCATCGGCGGTGGCGCGTATGCCGATCAGCTGCAGCTTTTCCTTGATGGTCCACGAATGCGATCCGGCGATGCCCGGACCGGCATAGATGACGCTGCCCGGCCCGAGATCGTACTCGTTGCCTTCGATGTCGGTCATGGAGGCGCGACCGGAGATCACGTAGTAGAAGACCTCGATCAGGTGCCAGTGGAGCTTCTCGTGCGTGCCGGGCTGAAACGTGACGAGCGAGACCGTGAGCCTCTCCGTCGGGTGCGCGGCATTGCCCACGAGCTGTTTGACGATCTGACCCTGCGGGACGACACCCGGTACTCCGGTGATATCGCGTTCGTTGAACACTTTCAGCGTGGTTTTAATGTCCATGAATGCTTCTCCTTGAGGTTGGCGACTCCGACAGGGCGTCAGTGCTTGCGCTGCGAAGCGCGTGGCGAGAAACGTGCTGCGTGATGGATGAACTCAGCGCAGGTCGAGCCCGTGCTGGTGCAAGTACTTGGAAAGCAGGTCCGCGATCGCGCGGTTATTGAGATCGAGCATCGGGAAATGCGTGTTGCCCTTGATGCCGATCTCCGGAAGCATGACGTTCGTGGCCTTGCCGCCGTGACGATTGATCGCTTCGACCATCAGCTTCGCTTTCATCACGTTGACCCGACGGTTGTCCAGCGTGAGGCGCGGCCCGGTGTTCAGGTCACTCATCTGGGAAGGGATGTTGTCACCCCACAGGATCTGGATGGGAAACTTCGTCAGCTTGAGAAAATCCGCCATCGGAATCGGATTGCCCGGCTTGATGCGCGTGCCATCGGCGCGAAGAATATCCGGCGGCATTTCGTCCTCGGGGAACACGGCGTGGCCCGGCTCGTAGGAAATGATCGCTGCGACGTCGGTGCTTTTGGTCGCGGCGATCCAGCCGCGGATGCCCGTCGAGGAATGCGTAAGCATGACCGAAGGTCCGATCTCCTTCAGCAGCACCGCCATCGCATCGGTCTCGATCTGCTCGTTCTCGGGGGCGTTGAATTCCGGGTACTGAATGCGGAAGAACTCATCGAGGGCCCGCTTGTTGCGCACCGGAAACTGTACGCCGGGGTAGAAGTCCGGCTCCGCCTTGCCCGGCAGCCAGATGCCGATCCGCCACGCGGTGAGCGAGGCCTGATCGTTGTTCACGCGCGGCTCGTACGTCGTCGACACGCACGCCTGGCCGGCGCGGCCGGTTCGCGGCAGATCGGTCAGGTATACGGCATAGCCGCGACGCAGAAAGATGTTGCGGAAGCCTTCACGGCCGTCGAACGTGGTATCCCATGTCTTCGTGCTGCTCGCGTGCACCATGAGCAGAGGATACTTGCGCGCGTTGCGCGGGATTTGCCATTCGACATAGCCGTGATCGCAACTGATGGATGCCTTTGCCGGGTCGCCGACCTGCGTTCCGCCGAAGGGTCGCGCACCCTGATCTCGTATGACGAGCGGTGCGTTCGCTGCGAATGATTCGACCGGATTCGACACTGTCCCCAGAAGTGCGAGCCCGAGCACGCACACACGCAACGCTTGACACTGCTTTCGCATGCCTCCCCCTTTGCCGACGTGATCGCGACGAACGACGCCGTCGCTCGTCGGTTGAATATCTTATCGCGGGGAAGAGGTGAGTGAGCTCGAGCGCTCACATGTTGGTCATCGACGCGCGGAGCGCGTACCTAATCGACCGTCACGCTGAACTGTCGGAACAGCTCGCCGATCCTGGCGTAGTCCGACTTTACGCGTGCGCTGAGCTCTTCCGGCGTTCCATGCACCGGATCGTATGTGACGCCGCTCAGCTTGGAAGCGACCTCGGTGTCGCGCAGCGCGTTACCGACCGCCGTGTTGAGCTGATCGACGAGCGCCCGCGGCATGCCGGCCGGTGCGAACAGGCTGACCCAGGTTGCGCACTCGAAGCCCGGAACGGTGTCCGCCATTACGGGGATGTCGGGGAGCTGACGCACGCGCTCCGATGAGGTCACCGCGAGCGGCCGCACTCGCCTCGCCTTGATGTGCTCGATCAGGTCGCCGATGCCGGCGATCATGGCGTGCGTCTGACCGGAGATGATGCCCACGACGGCAGGCCCGCCGCCTTTGAACGGGACCTCGGTGACGTGAATGCCCGTCATCGACTCCATGAGCACGGTGTTCAGGTGAATGAAGCTGCCGTAGCCGGCGTGACCGAAGAGGATCTCGTCGGGATGTTTTTTCGCGAACGCGATCAGCTCTTTCGCCGAACGCACCGGCAGCGAGGGATGCACGGTGAGCACGGCCACCAGCCGTCCGAGCGGCGCTATCGGAGCGAAGTCGTTCAATGCATCGTACGGCAGCTTCTTGTAGAGGTGCGGGTTCGAGGCATGCGACGCCGCGGTTTGTATCAGCAGCGTGTAACCGTCGGGACGGCTCTGCGCAACGATCGCCGTGCCGATCGTACCGCCCGCGCCCGCGCGATTGTCGATGACGAACGACTGACCCATGTGCTCCGAGAGCTTCGGCAGAACGATGCGTCCGACGATGTCGTTCGCTCCACCGGGCGGGAAGGGGACGACGACACGGACGGGCTTGGCGGGATAGGGCTGAGACCAGCCGGTGCCGCCGGTGTACAGAAGTGCGGACGCGAGTGCAGCAAGGACGTGAATGACTTTCACCGCATGCCTCCTCCTGAGGAACAGCGTGCTGCGGGTCGAAGCATTTGATCTGTCCGTATGGCGGACATTGTATCTGCATGAGCGTCGGGATACGAGGCACATGCGCCGCCGCTTGAAGGCGTCCTCGATTGCGCTGTGAGCATGCCGTTCTAACGATGAGAGAGTCGCCTCGTCAGATCGATAGCACTATCGCGTCCGCTCCCGCGTTTTCTTGTGCAGCAGACGCACGGCCGCCAGTGTTGGCGGCGGCAGTTCAGCGGCGCTCGCGGTTGACAGTCAAACGCCGCATCATTCCCCGATGCATCGCCGTCATACCTTCGTCGACCAGCTCGGTGACTTCCGCTGCGTGTCCCTGGAGTGCTGCGACGACCTTTGCGTCAGATGAGGTGCGGCTCACCGCGACCCCGCTCGGGGTGAATTCCACCTTCGAAGTGATCTTCTTCGCGTTTGCGAAAAGCACCGGCAGCGTCTCGCTGAAGATGTTGAATTCGCGTCCGTCTTCGAGTCGCTGCGACATGCTCGCGACGTGCGCCCTGAGCGCCTGGACGACCTGCGGATCGTCCGATTCGGTTACCGTTCTGATTCCATCAGGCAGGTTCGTCACGGACCGCTTGATTCGAGTGTTGTTAAGAAGCAGCTCGTGCACGATGTTCATGTCACCCGCGGAGTCGGCGTCCTGCCGGCTAAGCATCGCCGTCGGCCCCATCATGGGACCCATGCCGGACATCATTCGAGGCGCCTGAGCGAATGCGATGGCGCCGCACCCGCTTAAGACAAGTGCTGCCCCGGCTCGTATTGCTAGTCGTTTGTGTGCATTCATCGCGTCAGCTCCCCGCGCGGCGGAACATGAGAAAGAATTGATTGGGCAGGAACGTATGCTCCTGCGAAAATTCGAAACCCGTCGTCCTGAGCTCCGCTTTCACACGATCGGGCGGTATGCGTGCGTCTTTCGGCGGGCCATCGGGTGAATCCATCCGAAAGTCGATCACGGCGACGCGCCCATCGGATTTCAGCTCTTGCGCGAGACGCCGAAAGTAGCTTTTGCGGTTTTCGATGTGGTGATACACATCAACCAGCAGAGCAAGATCGGCTTTCTCCGGCAGTTTCGGATCATCCGGCTTGGCGGCGATCGCCGTCATGTTCGTGAGGCCCTCGCGTTTGGCGCGCTCGGCGAGGTACCTGACCATGTCGGGCTCGGTATCCACGGCGAGCACCCGTCCTTTCGGAACCACGTGGGCAAGCCGGGCTGAGAAATAGCCGGTGCCCGCCCCGATATCTGCGACGATGGCGTCCGGTTTGAGGCCGAGCGCTTGGATCACTTCGTGCGGTTTCTGCCAGGCGTCGCGCTTCGGGTCATCGAAAACTTGCGCCCAGTTCTGAGCACCCTCGAAGCTGTGCTGATGCGTGTGCGGCGACTGCGCGGATGCGCGTGCCGGGATGGAACCCACATAGGCGAACGCGGCAAGCTGCGTGATAAACGAACGGCGATTCATCATTTCTCCTCGTCGGATTACATGGGCGGGAACGCCGCCCATGCGTTTTGGTTGCTACTTCTGGGCGGGTTGCGTGCCGTGCTGAGACATCGCCGACGTCATCGGGCAGCCGCCGCCGGCCGTCGGGCCAACGGCCGCTGCGCCGTGTTGATGTGGTGTCGTGCTCGACTCGGCCTGAGCTATGGCGCCCTGACGCCCGGCACCCATGCCGCCGTGGCCGCTCTGCATGTTGTTACCCTGCATCATCTGACTCATGCCGGCGGGTCCCATGCTGCCCGTACCGCCGGGATGAGCCTGCGCGGAAGCCGCAAAGAGAGTTAGCGCGGTGAAGCCGACTGCGATTGCGTGCGTACGTATCATGCCCACTCCTCCAGAAAACGGTTGACGAAAAGATTTGCGGCTGCCCTCCGACCGAAATGCACAGGCGGCTTGCCACAACGCGATTACATCAAGAAGGTTGTAAATGGATCGTGTCAGACAGCCGCGTTTTTGTAACGTAGAGCTCCGTCCGCCATGCTTGTTACAGTGCGTTACAAAAAAGGTGGGTGGTCGAAGCGGCGATAGACGTATAACGCTCGCATGGAAGCGCCTGCCCACATTCTCATCGTGGACGACGACGCGGAGCTCCGCGCGCTGCTCCACGATTACCTGCAGAAAAACGGCCATCGCGTCACCGCCGTAGCGGAGGGTCGCAGCATGTGGGTTGCGCTCGGACGCACGAAGCCTGACCTCATCGTGCTCGATCTCATGCTTCCCGGAGACGATGGCCTTACGCTGTGCCGCGACCTTCGTGCACGCTCCAGAATTCCGATCGTCATGCTCACCGCACGAGGCGAGGACACTGATCGCATCGTCGGTCTCGAAATCGGGGCTGACGATTACTTGGGCAAGCCGTTCAATCCGCGGGAGCTGCTTGCGCGCATCAAGAGCGTTCTTCGCCGTGCTCGCGCATTGCCCGTGAATCTCGAACCGGAGCCCGCGAGGATGTTTCGATTCGCGCGCTGGACCCTGGATGTCACGGCCCGGAACCTCGTTTCGCCTGCAAAGATTGTGGTCCCTCTGGGCGGGGTCGAGCTCAGGCTATTGAGAATTTTCCTCGATCATCCGCGTCGGGTGCTCACGCGCGATCAACTGATCGACTTCATGAGCTCGCGCGATGCGACGCCGTTCGACCGGGCGATCGACGTGCAGGTGAGCCGGGTACGCCACAAGCTCGGCGACGATGCTCGCGAGCCTACGCTGATCAAGACCGTCCGCGCGGCGGGTTACGTGCTTGCGGCCGACGTCGAAATCATCAAATGATCCGGTTCCGGCCGCGCTCGCTGTTCAGCCGGGTCGTCCTGGTGCTGTTGACCGGATTGTTGAGCGCGCAAATTCTGACGCTTTTGATTCAGTTGCGCGAACGCGGAGAGGTTCTTTCGCGGTTAACTGGCATGCAGGCCGTGCAGCGCATCGCCGACATCGTGAAGGTGCTCGAACCGTTGTCTGCCGAAGAGCGCCGCACGATGACCAGCGTGTTGAGCGCGCCGCCGCTCTTTATCCGCTTGGATACGCCTCCACCGCTGACGAACGAGGCCGATGAGGGCAACTCCGCGCACGCCGCCGTGTTTGCGACGCTGCTCCGCCGGTTTCTCGGGAACGGGTGGTCGGCCACTGTAAGCGTCACCAAAGCGCCGCCGTGGGCGCCGCCGGCGAGCCCGCAAGACTTCAAAGGTCCGCACATGCACGAGGGACTGCCGTTCGCCCGGGCGATGCACTTTTCTGGGCCGGGCATGTCGTTCGTCGCGCGCGTACGCCTGCACGATGGAACGGTCGTCACGTTTGATTCGCGACAGCCGTCTGGCGCGCTCGATTGGCCGTATCGGCTCCTCCTCACGATCGGCGTTCTCGTCACCGCGGTCATCATCGTGTCGCTCCTCGCGGTACGCTGGACCACGCAGCCGCTCAAAAGTCTGGCAAACGCGGCCGAAGAACTGGGCAAAGACATCAATCGACCGCCACTCCGGGAAAGCGGTCCGGTCGAAGTCGAACGTGCCGCGCGCGCGTTCAACACGATGCAGTCGCGGCTGCTCGGTTACATCCACGACAGGACACGAATACTTGCCGCGATGTCCCACGACCTCAAGACGCCTATCGCGCGCCTGCGCTTGCGGGCCGAGATGCTCGAAGAGCCGCAGGCTCGAGTCAGGTTCACACGCGACCTCGAGGAGCTGGAACGCATGGTCGGGCATACGCTCGATTTCCTGCGCGGCGTCGAAATGGACGAACCGCCACAGCTCATCGATATCAACGCGCTGCTTCAGAGTCTCCAGGTCGACATGCAGGAACTGGGCGCCAATGTGCAGATTGAGGGCGCTGCGCAACAGCCGTACCGCGGCAAGGCGCAAGCTTTAAAGCGCTGCCTCGCAAACCTTGTCGAAAATGCGGTGCGGTATGGTAGGTCCGCACGAGTGCTGATCGACGATCGCGCCGAGGCGCTCGAGATCTGCGTGCTCGATGAAGGTCCAGGCATACCCGAAGCGCTGCTCGATCGAGTTTTCGACCCATACTACCGAGTGGACGCTTCCCGGGCGCCGGGGCAGGGCAGCACGGGGCTTGGACTCACCATTGCCCGCGCTATCACCGAAGGCCACGACGGTACGCTCGGTCTCCGCAACCGTGCGGCAGGCGGGCTAGAAGTCCTGCTCACGTTGCCGCGCCAGAAAGCCTCAACCTAGCATAGCCGCGCCCGGTTGCGGCGGGGATGATTCTCGGGCCTCGGCATCGGTTTCAGCTCCAAGGCATTCGCATGATGGCCTTCGACTGGATCTTGGGTGCCGTGACGCTCGGCCTTACGCTGCTTCTCATCGATAGCCGCCGTATCCCTGTCGTGTTCCTGCTGCTCGCCGGCGGCGCGGCTGCCAAGTGCCCGAGCCCGCGTGCCGCTACTCCGCCCGGATGCCCTGTTCCTTGAACACGACCCGCCACTTCTCGATTTCGCGTTTCAAGTGCGCGGTCATTTCCTCGGGCGTACTGGCGATCAGGTCGAGCCCGCGATCCTGCCACCGCTTCGCTGCTTCAGGCGTCTTCAACACGCCGCGCAATTTCTCACTCAGCGTCGCGATGATCGGTGCGGGTGTAGCCTTCGGCGCTGCGAGGATTTGCCACGTCGTGAATTCGTAGCCGGGCACGCCGGCCTCGGCCATGGTCGGGATGTCCGGTGCACTCGGATTGCGCTTGATGGCGGTAATGCCGAGCGCCCTCAGCTTCTTCGCCTGTATGTGCGGCAGCGCTTCGGGAATCGCATTGACGAAGTACACCTGCGTCTCTCCGCTGAGCGTCGCGATCTGCGCCGGTCCGCCGCCCTTGTAGTGCACCGCGAGAAGCTTGATCTTCGCGAGATGGTTCAGCAGCTCGCCCGCGATATGCGGATTGGTGGCGGCGCCTGCCGTGCCGTACGTGATCTGGTTCGGCTTCGACCGTGCCAGCGCGATCAGCTCTTTCATCGTATTCACCGGCAGCGCGGGATGGACAACGAGGACCGAGGCGACGGAACAAAGCAATGAGATCGGCGCGAAGTCGTTGACCGGATCGTAAGGCACCTTCTCGTACGCGAACTGGTTCGTGACGAAGGGCAGGGTGTTGACGAGCAGCGTGTAGCCGTCGGCAGGGGCGTTCTTCGCGAGCTCGGTGCCGATCATGCCCGAGGCGCCGGTGCGATTGTCGATGACGATCTGCTGCCCGAGCGGCTTGCTCAGGTCGGCACCGATGAGGCGCGCGACGAGATCGACGCTGCCGCCCGGCGGGAATGGTGTGATGATGCGCACCGCCTTCGCTGGATAGTCGGCGGCGGATGCACATACGGCCGCAAGTGCGATGAACAGAAATGCCAGGGATCGTTCCATGAATCACCCGTATCGACGACGAGCGACTATATTGATCCGGCGGGCTGGCTACCGCAATGACGCTCACATACAGGAGCTGCTCTGCTCCGGGGCGAATGCACGCGCACTGCGGAGCACCTGATCCAGCTGGGCGAGATCGACGGGCTTCGTCAGATGATGGCTGAAGCCGGCCTCGGTCGCACGCCGCTGATCCTCTTCCTGCCCCCAGCCGGTAAGGGCGACGATCGGCGTCTGGACCGCCCACGGCTGGCATCGGAGCGCACGGCAAACTTCATAGCCGTTCATGAGCGGCATGCCGATGTCGAGCAGCACGATATCGGGGTGCAGCGCGGACGCCGCGGCGAGCGCGCTCGAGCCATCGTGCACCACCTTCACGGTGTGACCACCGAATTCCAGCAGCGTCGCGAGGCTTGCGGCCGCATCGACATTGTCATCCGCAATGACGATGGTCAAGGACGATCCGCAGGCGAGCGTCGCAGGCGCGTCGGCCGGGAGCGGGCTGCCGGCTGCGCGCACCGCGAGAGCGGGCAGGCGCACGGCGAACTCGCTGCCTTTGCCGGGTCCATCGCTGCGTGCCTGCACCGTCCCGCCGTGCAGCTCGACGAGGGTGCGAACGAGCGTGAGGCCGATGCCGAGGCCGCCCTGCGTGCGCTCGAGCGAGCGCTCGACCTGCATGAACATCTCGAAAATCCGCGGCAGCGCCTCCGCGGGAATGCCGATGCCCTGATCCTTCACGCACACGATGACGTCGTCGCCGGCGCGCTCCGCCAGAAGCACGACCTCGCCACCGGGCGCACCGCCGTATTTCGCCGCATTGTTGAGCAGGTTGGCGATGACCTGGGCGATGCGGGTGAGATCGGCGTCGATCAGCAGCGGCTCGAGCGGAATGCGCGTGGTGAGCCGCAGTCCCGCGGCTTCGATCAACGGTCCGCTCGTCTCGATTGCGGCACGCAGCGCGTCGGCGAGGTCGATGTGCGCCTTGCGCAGCTCGATGCGGCCGCGGCTCGCGCGCGACAGATCCAGCAGGTCGTCGACGAGTCTCACCATGTGTCTGAACTGTCGGTCCATGAGCGACTGGGCCTGACTCAGATGCTGGGGATTGCCCGAGCCGCGGCGCAGTATCTCGAGGCCGTTCGCGAGCGGCGCGAGCGGATTGCGCAGCTCATGCGCGAGCATCGCGATGAATTCGTCTTTGCGCCGATCCGCCTCCTGCAGCGCGGCTTCTGCCGCGCGGCGCCGCGCGATCTCCTGCTGTGCACCCTGATAAAGGCGTGCGTTATCGATGGCGATGGCAGCCTGGGCTGCGATCGACGTGACCAGGCGCTCGGCGCGATCGGTGAACACGGCCCGCTCGGCATGGCCGAAAAAGAGTCCGCCGATCACCTCACCCGTACGCGAGACCACCGGCGCCGCCAGATAGCTGCGGACGGGCAGATGGCCCTTCGGCATGCCAGGGTGCGGGACGTTCCTGCCGTAGCGCGGGTCGTCGCGGACGTCATCGAGACGCACGACGCCTTCGCCGCCGAACGTCGCGGCAAACATGGGCGTATTACGGGGCATGCCGAGCTTTTCGAAATCCTCGCGTTGCGCGCCGGCGAGCGTATAGAGCATGTAGGCATCGCCGCGTTCGTCGACGTTGTTGTAGAAGAACGCGCCGAACTGTGCACCGCTGGCACGCGTCGCGATATCCGTCACTTTTTCCAGCAGCGTTTGCAGATCGAGCTCGGCTGCCAGTTCGCGCGCGATCTCGTTGAGGATCTGCGCCTCCATGCGCAGCTCGCGCTCACCCTGGAGCAACTCGGCGCGCAGTCTGCGCGACGCAATCTGCGCCTCGATACGCGCGAGCAGCTCCCGCGCGCTGAACGGCTTGACGAGATAGTCGTCAGCGCCCGCGTCGAGGCCTTCCACCCGGGCCTCCTCGCCCGCGCGGGCGGAGAGCATGATGACCGCCGTCTCCGCGTGCCGCGGATTGCTCCGCACCACCCGCAGCAGCTCGAAGCCGTCGACGTTGGGCATCATGACGTCGGTCAGGACGAGCTGCACCTCACGCTGTTCGAGCACGGCGAGCGCCTCGCGTCCGTCACTCACCGCGATGACCTCGTAATCGGACGCGAGCAGGCGCTGCACGTAACCGCGCATGTCGGCGTTGTCGTCCGCGAGCAGGATCGTTCCGCGCGCCGCCCGCGCGGCCGGCAGCTCGGCGCGGGCGCCCTGCGGCAGCCAGCGTTCGGCTTCGTTCACGTAAGGCGCCGCACCGGTCGCACTGGACGCGAGCTGCCGCGTGCCCCCGATGCGGTCCTGCGGCAGATGCGCGGTGCCGTAGGGCATGCGCACGCGAAACGTGCTGCCGTCACCTACGGTGCTCTCCACTGAAACGACGCCCGCGTGCAGCTTCACCAGCTCGTTCACCAGCGCGAGGCCGATGCCGGTGCCTTCGACGCTGCGGCCCTGCGCACCCGCGACCCGGTGAAAGCGCTGGAAGATCCGCGGCAGCTCGTGTTCGGGAATGCCGCAGCCCGTGTCGCGCACCTCCACCACGGCTGCGTCCCCGTCGTCGCGCACCGAGACCGCAACCTCGCCGTCGAGCGTGTACTTGAACGCATTGGAGACGAGGTTGAGAACAATCTTCTCCCACATGTCGCGATCGACGTACACCGGCGAGGGCAGCGGGTCGCACGCGATCGACAGGCGCATTCCGGCTTTCTCGATCGCGGAGCGGAAGGTGCTCACGAGATCCTGCGTGATGCGCGGCAGGTCGACGGGCTCGTATACGGCGTCGATACGGCCGGCTTCGATACGCGAAAAATCGAGCAGCGTGTTGACGAGCTTCAGGAGGCGTTCGCCGTTGCGTAGCGCAAGCGAGGCCGCCGCCTGCACCTCTTCGGGGTCAGCCGGGCCCGAGGCGAGATCCGCCAGCGGACTCAGCATGAGCGTAAGCGGCGTGCGAAACTCGTGGCTGACGTTGGAGAAGAAAGCGGTTTTGGCTCGATCGAGCTCGGCGAGCGCCTCGGCACGCCTGCGTTCGGCCTCGTATGCCCGCGCCTTGGCGATTACGGCCGCGACCTGCCGCGCGATGAGCGCGAGAAAGTCCGCGTAGCTCTTGTCGTACTGTCGATATGGATTGAGGCCGACGACGAGCACCCCGGCCCGGCCCGAACCAGCGGAGTCCGCGATCGGCAGAATCGCTGCGTGCGAGGGTGGCTTGGGCCAGTCACCGCTCGGCAGGGCGGCAGGCGCGCCCTCGAGCTCTTTTACGAGCGCTTCGCCATCACGCATCACCCGGCCGATGTGAGCGCGAAAGCGCTCGTGCAGCCGACGCTCGTCGTGCGAAGTGGCAGCCTCGCAGAGACTCGAGCCGTCGTCCCCGCTGATGTAAATGCAAGCAAACGGCAGGTCGCGCCCGTTCGTGCGCAGGGCGTCGATTGCCAGCCGGCACGCCTCGTGGGCGGTAGTCGCATCGGTCGTGGACGCCGCCAGCGCATTCAACGTCGCGAGCTGGCGCTCCCCGATCACGCGCCGCGTGTCGTCGGTATTCGCGCAGATGAGTCCGCCGGGCTGTCCCAGATCGTCCAGGATCGGGCTGTAGGAGAAGGTGTAGTAGGTCTCTTCTTGATAGCCGTGACGCTCCATGATGAGGAGCTGCGCCTCGACGTAAATGCCCTGTCCTTTCTTCATGACATCGTCCGCCATCGGACCGACGACGTCCCAGATCTCGCTCCAGACCTCGGAGAACGGCCGGCCCAGCGCCCACGGATGCTTGCCGCCGATAATCGATTGGTACGGATCGTTGTAGAGATAGGTGAGCTCGGCTCCCCACCCCAGCCAGAACGGCTGGCGCGACGCGAGCATGATTTGCACGGCCGTCTTCAGGCTCTGGGGCCATCGCGTCGGAGTCCCGAGCGGCGTGCGCGACCAGTCGTGCGACCGAATCAGCGCGCCGAGCTCGCCTCCGCCCTGGAGGAATGCAGAACCAACGTACTCGCCTGCATCCGTGCGTTGTTGCAATCCGGTAGGCATTCTCGCGTCCGTGTGCAGTCCGCGCCGCAGGACACGCGATCGGCGGACGGCTTTCTTGCGGACCGCATCAGCAATTAGCTTGCCGCGCTCGGGCAGGAAGATCAGAACGCCGGTCGGACGGACGGACCGGCGCCCGGAGGGGACAGCGTCAGGCGTCTTTGCCGCAGCACGAAGCCGCGGCGGGTGGTGCGTTGCTGGTGGGCGCCGGATCGTAGCGGTCATGGTGCCGAACCCACTGCATGGTGAATTCCAGGTGGTCCTCGTCGCGTCCCTTTGGCGTGAGGTCGAGGAGGTTGTACGTGTGCATCATCACCTCCACCCCGCGCCCATAGGTCGAGTAGGTGTGAAAGACCTCCCCGGCATCGTTCCTGTAGAAAATGCTGATTCCCGGCAGTTCGTCGTGGGGGTAGGGCCAGGCGCCGTAGTTGTAGTGGACCTCGCCTGTCGCCACTTCTTCCGGCGTGAACGTAACCCCGAAATCGCGGTTGAAGTCGCTGCCGTACGAAGACACCCACTTGAACTGCCAGCCCATGCGGTGGCGAAAACGCTCGATCTTGGGGAGCGGCGCACGCGAAATGGCGACCAAGGTGACGTCGCGCTGTTTCAGATGCACATCGGCGCCATCGGTGTGGTCGGCCATGAACGAGCAACTCTTACAGCCTTCCGCCCAGCCGGGCGCGAACATGAAGTGCTGCACCAGCAATTGCCGGCGGCCATCGAACAGCTCGGCGAGCGTGCGTTGTCCCGAGGGCGTGTCGAACATGTAGTTCTTCTCCACACGTTCCCACGGCAGTGCCCGGCGCTCGCGCGCGACCTCGTCGCGCAGGCGCGTCAGTTCCTTTTCGCGCGCCAGCAGCTTCCTGCGTCCCGCTGTCCATTGGTCGGTGGAAACCACCGGGTGGTCGATGATGCTCGTTTGTGTAGTGGACGTCGTCATGTCTCTGCTCCTCGCGTTGTAATTACGATCGTGCCCGGCGCGGACGTCGCACCGCGCGCACCTTGCCGCTCGCCCCGCCACCGCAGAAGAAAAGCTCTCCAGCGTCGGACTCCAGTCCGCTGACGCCAACGCCGACCGGCATCTTCAGCCGTTCGAGCACGGTTCCGTCCTCGGGGTCGATGCGGCGGAGCTCGCTTTCGTCCGCCTCCCACGTGCCGTGCCAGAGCTCGCCTTCCACCCAGGTCACACCGGTGACGAACCGGTTCGACTGGATGGTGCGCAGAATTCTCCCGGTCTGCGGATCGATCTGATGAATCTTGCGATCGCGGTACTGCCCGACCCACAGACTGCCCTCGGCCCATGCGAGGCCCGAGTCGTTACCATGGCCCGGCGCCGGAATCGACGCGATCACTTCGCCCGTGGCCGGATTGATCTTGTCGATGCGGGCCTCGGCGATCTGGTAGAGATACGTGCCGTCGAAGGCAGTGCCGGCATCGCACGCGCGCTCGAGTGAACGTGTGGTCTCGCCACTCGCGGGATCGAGAGCGATCAGCCTGCCGTCCGTCGCCGCCCAGATACTGCGTCCGTCGTAGGTGATGCCGTGAATGCGCTCGGCGTCGGGGAAGGGCCCGTACTCGCGCACGATATCTGCGGCGTGAACTGCGGCGGCGGGGATTCTCTCTCCATGTGTCTTGCCGTTCATTGCTGTCTCCTCGCGTGGGCGCCGCGAAATCGGCGCGGCACGACAACTCTACTCAGGGCGTGAGCGTGGCAGGGAGTAACAAGATCGTCGTGAATCCGGCGAGCGGTGGCAGCAGCCATCTTCGGGCGCGGGCCCGTCCGATCGAGCGCACCCGTTCCGCCGCTTCCAGGTTGACGAGCGCGCGCTGTACGGTGCGTTGACTGGCACCGAGCGCCATCGCGAGCGCCGAGCTCGACCATGCCGCGCCATCCGAGAGCAGCGCGACGAGAGACGCTTCGTCACCGTCGATGGGCGGCGCCAGCACGATGACGTCGCGGGCACCGCGGGGCATGAGCCGAAAGCCCTCCGTGGTGGCAGCGATGTCGGCCATACCCGCGAGAAGGGCACGCAGCCGCCCCATCTCCACTCGCAGGCGGGCGCGGTGGGTTTCGTCGGGGCGCCGGATCCGGAATGCGTCCGCGATCAATGTCTGTCGATCGACGTCGCCGGGCCAGCGTTGCGCGAGGGCCCAGGCCAGCGTGAACAATAGAGGGCGACGCGCGAGCGGGACCCACATGCTGCCGGCGCGGAGGCCGCGACGACAGCCGTCGACAATGAGGGCACTGGAGGCGATGAGCGCGGCAACGTCCTCGAGGCGCAGCGATGTTTCCTGATCGTGGGTAATGCGCCGGGCGGCCGGACGCTCGAGTGCGGTTTGTGCCTCCCGCACTTCGGCCCGCAGCGCCGGTATGCGTGCACGAGTGGCTGCCTCCTGTGCGCGGGCGAGCGCTGCTTTCGCCGGTTGAATACGCAAGGATCGCAACGCGAGCTCGGCCGCGAGAAGTTCTGCGACGGCTTCGAGCGCGGGTGGCACACCGTTTCGGCCTCGCATCGATTGACGGTGGTCCATAAAGGCCGGACCGGCTCGTGCGAGCACTGTCGCGGCCTCGTCCAGGTGGCCGAGCAGCAAAAGTCGTCGCGCCGCGATCATCCGCGCATGCAAGGCATTCGCTTGATCGCCATTGGCTTCGAGTGTCGCCGCTGCTGTCGCCAGTGTACGCGTCGGCCCGCCGAGCTCGCGCATCGCGAGCAATACTTCGGCCTCCGCCAGGACGCAACGCGCGCGTGCAAGCGCTTCGCGGGCACCGAACGCCCGGGCGGCGCGCCGCAGCAGGTCGCGGGCGCGCGGGTATTCGCCGAGCTGCGCCATGGCGATGCCACGCAGCGCCAGTGCCGGTGGGTCGTTACGCAGCGAAACGCGCTGCAAGGCGCCGAGTGCGTCGCCTACTGCGAGAGCGCGCGCGGCGGCGCTGATCATGGAGTCCATCGGGAGAAGATAACTTCGATCCGTGACGGAACTCGTTCAGTCGCGGTACGCGGCAGACCCGATGCGTCACGCTCCCGGCGCCGCCAAGCGCGTCGGTCGAGCCGGGTCTCGCAATCTCACAGCGTCGACTGTTTGCCGGGTTCCATCTCGGGTCTCAGCGCGACCTGCGCCATGTTGATGGCCGTGTAGTAGCCACAGGTGAGCGTGAGATCCACGACGCCGCGCGTGCCGAGCAGCTTCTGCGCGGCGGTGAACGTTGCATCCGACAGCCGCTTTTCGCGCAGGAGCTCCAGGCAGAAGCGCACGACGGTCTGCTCTGCGTCCGTGAATCCCTGGAGCGGTTTGCCCGTGCGGATGGCTTCGATCTTCTCCGCTTTAACGCCGGCCTTCGCGGCGAGCGCGCTGTGCGCGGTCCACTCGATGTCGCTGTTCCATTCGCGCGCGAGTGTGATGATCGCGAGCTCCGTCAGGTCGGCGGGCATCGCGTTGCGGAAGCGCAGCTCCGCGCCCAGCGACGTGAGACAGCTCGTCGCTTTCGGGCTATTGAGGAGCGCGCGGAACTGGAGTCCGACCTCGGGCGCATTGCGATCGCGGCGGATGCGGTCGTAGATCTCCTGACCTTCGGCGTCCAGCTCTTCTCTCTTGACGTAAGGCACGCGCGCCGCCATGACGAATCCTCCTCGAGATCGAGAGCGGAAGTTTACAGCGCTGCGTTCGAGCGCGGCCGCACGGCGCGAACATCGAGATCGCGAGTCACACGTCAATGATCGAAGTGAAAGAGTACGATCGAGCGGCCGTCCTGACCTCTCGATGCCGCCAGGGGTCGAACGCTTCGTCGAAGGCTATTTCTGACGCCGCTGTTGTTGCGTCGATGTCGTCGACAAATGTGAAGCGTCGGTGATCGGCAGGAAAAGACGGACACATCCCTACGTTGTTCTTGGCGCGTCGGGCTCTTGGGCGTATCGTTTCGGGCATCGCGCGCTGACTCCGTGCAGGAGATCGCGCGAAAGGGGAGGCTCCATCATGATGAGAACGCGCGTTCGCTGCCTGTCGTCTGGCTTGCAGCGCATCGTTACAGTGTTCGTACTCGCTCTCGTTCTCGCCGGTGGCAATGACGCGCACAGCGCAACTGCCAGCGATACCGGCGTCGGCGATGCCGTCCGTTTTCTCGAGCAGTCGAGCTTCGGCGCGACGGACGCGACGATCGCGAGAGCGCTCGAGCTTGGCATCCCTGCCTACCTCGAAGAGCAGCTTTCACTTCAGGTTTCCGACTACGCCGGTTTCAGCTACGTGCCGCCGACCGCCACCGACTTCTGTCCAGTGGGCGCCGACGGGAAGGCCGAGCCGATCTGCAACCGCGACTACTACAGCGCTTATCACGTGCAGCGGCGCTTCTATCAGAACGCGCTCGCGAACCCCGACCAGTTGCGTCAGCGCGTGGCGTGGGCGCTTGCGCAGATCTTCGTCGTTTCGGCAGGCAAGGTGCGCTTCGCTTACGCGATGGCGGGCTACCAGCGATTTCTCCTCGATCGCGCGTTCGGCAATTTCCGCGAGCTGCTCGCCGGCATTACGCTTTCGCCGATGATGGGCCGTTATCTCGACATGGTGAATAACGACAAGCCCGACGCGGCGCGCGGTATCGAACCGAACGAGAACTACGCGCGTGAGCTGATGCAGCTCTTCTCGATCGGCCTTTACGAGCTGAACCCGGACGGGACGGTTCGACGCGATGCCGCAGGCACGCCGGTTCCTGCGTACGATCAGGACGTGGTCGAAGGGTTTGCCCATGTCTTCACGGGCTGGACGTATCCGCCGCGGCCCGGCGTCGCGACAGTGCGCCACAACCCGGAGAATTACGAAGGCTGGATGGTGCTCTTTCCGGGCAATCACGCGACCACTTCGAAGAAGCTGTTACGCGGCGTGGTGTTGCCGGCCAATCAAGCGGGCGACAAGGACCTCGCCGATGCCATCGACAACGTGTTCAACCATCCGAACGTCGGGCCGTTCATCGCGAAGCAGCTCATCCAGAAGCTCGTGACGAGCAATCCGAGTCCCGCGTATGTTGCTCGCGTCGCGCAGGCATTCGCGAGCAGCCGTGAAGGTGTTCGCGGCGACATGAAAGCGGTGCTGCGCGCGATCCTGCTCGACCCCGAAGCGCGCGGGGACCTCAAGCCGGACGCGAGCTATGGCAAGTTGAAGGAACCCGCGCAGTTCGCAGTGGGGCTGCTGCGTGCGCTCAATGGGTTGAGCGACGGGGTCTATCCCCGAAGCGCCGTGGCAGGCATGGGTGAAGACGCGTTCAATGCGGCCTCTGTATTCAACTTCTATCCACCCGACTTTCCGCTGCCCGGATCACCCGAGCTGCTCGGGCCCGAATTCGGCATCCAGAACACGACCAACGGTCTCAATCGGGAAGCCTATGTCGAGCGGCTCGTGATGGGCGCACCGGTTGCGGCCGACGCGACGGTGGTGGGGGCAACCGGAACGATGCTCGACTTGTCGGCGCTGCAGGCGCTTGCGGGCGATCCGTCCGCGCTCGTCGGCGCGCTCGAGTTGAAGATGATTCCCGGGGGCCTGTCGGCCGCTGCGCGCACGGTGATCGTGAACTCGGTGCGGTCGGTCGCCGCGACGGACACCCTTGGACGCGTCCGCCGCGCTGCGTATCTCATCGCCGCTTCGCCCCAATACCAGACTCAACGTTAAGCACGCCGAGGCCGCCATGAATCGACGCGACTTTCTCATTCGCACAACGGCGCTCGGCACGATCGCCACCCTCAATCAGGTAGCGATGCTGAGTGCGCGGGCCGCTAACAGCGAGCCGTACAAGGCGCTCGTCTGCGTGTTCCTGTTCGGCGGCAACGACGGAAACAATACCGTCATTCCCTACAGCGCGGGCTACGGCGGCTACGCCGGGATCCGTTCCACGCTCGCGCTGCCGCAGGAGAGCCTCGTTCCGCTGCCGCTCGCCAGCGGCGTCGCACCGTTCGCGTTGCATCCGGACCTCGCGCCGCTCGCATCGATCTGGAATGCAGGCAATCTCGCTGTCCTGTTCAACGTCGGAACGCTCTCGAGTCCCATCACCAAGGATCAGTACCTCGCACATAGCGTTCCGCGGCCCGAAAACCTGATGTCGCACGCGGATCAGCAGCAGCAATGGATGAGCGGCATCTATCAGGGACGGTCGCGCTCCGGCTGGGGCGGAAGACTCTCCGAAGCGCTCGGTGTCAGCGCCGGCGTCGGTCTGCCGTCCGTCATCTCGATCGCCGGAAATCCGCTTTTCACGACGGGACAGGCGAGTCAGCCGCTGAGTTTGCCCGCGAGTGGAACCATCGGCCTTACCGCGACGGGCGCGCGCAGGGATGCGTTGCTCAATCTCTTCGGGCTCGATCGCGGCAACGCCGTGTTCGATGCGGCGGCGAACAGTTTTGCGAGCGCCGTCCAGTACGGTGATCTCGTGAAGCCGATTCTGTCCGGTGCGAGTCCGACGATCGGGCCGATCTTCGATAGCGCTGCACATCCCGAGCTCAACACCGGGATCGCACGCCAGTTCATGCAGGTCGCCCGGCTGATCGAAGCACGCGTGAGCCTGGGCGGCGCACGCCAGATCTTCTTCGTGTCGCTCGGCGGTTTCGACACGCATACGAATCAACTGACCACCCAACGTCAGCTCTTCGCGCAACTGGCACCGGCTTTGAAAGCGTTTTACGACGCGACGATTGCGCTCGGCGTGGCGCAGAACGTTGCCACGTTCACGCTGTCCGATTTCGGGCGGACCCTGAAGCCTGCTTCGGGCGGCGGCTCCGATCATGCGTGGGGCAGCCACCATTTCGTGTTCGGCGGGACTGTGAAAGGCGGCTTGTACGGAACGTTTCCCCAACTCGCGCTGGGTGGGCCGGACGACTTCTCGGACGAAGGCCGCTGGGTTCCGACGATCGCGGTCGATCAGTACGCGGCGACGCTCGCGTCGTGGTTCGATCTTTCGAGCTCCGCGCTCGCGTCGGTGCTCCCGAATCTCTCCAACTTCCCGATCAAAGATCTGGGCTTCATGTTCTGAGCGCTGCACGCAGGCTCGACATCCGAGCCGACGACGTCGGTCGGACAGCCTGCTTGTGCCCGGCATATCGTCCGCCCGTACAGGCTGAAGCCGGCGCGAGCGCGCCGCGTCAGTCTTGGAACTTGCGCTTCGCCGCGATGGAAGGCGAAGATGCAGGTCTTTACAAAGGGTTCTCACATGAGCGATTCAGGCAAGGCACAGCAGGGGAAGCTTGCAGTGATCTGCACGATGTCGTGCAAAGAGGCACTGATCGAGCTCGTGCCGGTGTTCGAGCGGGAGAACGGCTACGCGGTTGACGCTACCTATGGCGCAGGGCCGGAGCTCGCGAAAAAGATCAGCGGCGGCCTGCGTGCCGACGTCTTCGTCGGGCCCGAGGAGTTCTCCGGTCCGCTTATCGAGCAAGGCTGCCTGATTGGAAGCAGTCGCACGGCGTTCGCTCACTCCAGCGCCGTCATCGCCGTAAAGTCCGGCAACACCAAGCCGGACATCAGTTCCCCTGAGAAGCTGAAAGAAGCGCTGCTCGCGGCGAAGGCGGTCTCGTACAGCGGCGGCGCGAGTGGAATTCACTTCGTGCAGGCGTGCGAACGGCTCGGCATCGCGGATGCCGTTGCCGCGAAGCTCGTGAAGCCGCGTCCGGGCGAGATGGTCGGGCCGGTACTGGTGCGCGGCGACGCCGATATCGGCGTACAGCAGCCGGCCGAGCTGCTGCCGGTGCCGGGCGTCGACATCGTCGGTCCACTGCCCGCGGAGCTACGCCAGACGATCGTCTACGGCGCGACGGTGTTCACCGGCTCGACGCAGCGTGAAGGCACTCAGGCATTCTTCGACTTCATGCGCTCGCACACTGCACGCGAAGTGTTGCACGAGACCGGGCTCGATCCGGTGTAGTGCCGGACCGGCTGACAGGATGAAACGCGATAGGTCGCGATGCACTTGCGCCCGGCGCACACGCGATCGAGAGACGCCACACGAGATCCGCATGACGCACCGTCGTGCATTGCGTGTCGCCGCCTTCTTATCATGCGTACTTTCGGGCGCTCACGCGGTTGGTCCGGCGTGGGGTGCATACCCGGAAAAACCCGTTCGGCTGATCGTGCCCTCGCCGCCGGGCGGTGGCAACGACATCATGGCGCGTCTGGCCGGCCAGAAGCTCACCGACGCATGGGGTAAACAGGTGCTGGTCGATAACCGTTCGGGCGGTGGCGGCATCATCGCGTTCGAAACCGCCGCACGCGCGGAACCGAACGGCTACACGCTCTTACTGGGCAGCACGAATCTCACGGCGCTCCCGGACATGACCAAGGTGAATTACGATCCCATCAAGGACTTCACGCCCATTTCGCTCATGGCGACCTCGATGAACATCCTGCTCGCTCATCCTGCGGTGCCGGTGAAATCGGTGAAGGAACTCATCGCGCTGGCGAAAGCAAATCCGGGGAAGCTCAACTACGCGACCACGATCGCGACATCGGTCCATCTCGCCGCCGAGTTGTTCAAGGCGACGGCGGGTGTCGACATCGTTCTCGTCTGGTACAAAGGCATGGGGCCGGCGCTGCTGGACGTCGTCGGAGGCAACGTCGATCTCGCCTTCGCGAACCCGGCTGCGTCGCATCCCTTCGTGCAGGCAGGCCGGCTGCGGGCGCTCGCGGTGACGGGTGAGCGGCGCTCCTCCATACTTCCGGATGTGCCGACGATAGCCGAGACCGCGATCCCCGGATTCGAGGCGAGTACGTGGTGGGGTATTCTGGCGCCCGCCGGAACGCCGGCAGCCATCGTTTCCGACATCAACCAGAAGCTTGCGAATGCGCTCACGCAGCGCGAAATCGCAGAGCGCTTCGCGACGCTGGGCGCGGACCCGGTCGGAGGTCCGCCGGATCGACTCGCGCAGCACCTGCGTTCCGAAATACCCAAGTGGCGCGATGTGATTCGAACGGCGAACATCAAGCTCTGACGAGTTCGGCGCCCGTCAGGCAGATCGGAGTCCGCAATGAACAGGCAAAAGCTCGCTCACTGCAACATCGAAGACCTTCGCCTGCTGGCGAAGAAGCGTCTCCCGCGCGGCATTTTCGAATACATCGACGGTGCCGCCGAAGACGGCATCGCCAAGCAGCACAATCGTGACGTCTACCGGTCGCTCAAGATCAAGAACCGTGTTCTGAAGGACGTCTCGAAGCGCTCGACTGCGACCGAGATCTTCGGAAAGAAGATCGCCATGCCGTACGCGATCTCGCCGACGGCCTCGGCGGGCCTGATGAGCGACGGCGGTGAAGTCGCGCTTGCCAGGGCGGCGGCGAGGATGGGCATCCCGTGCACGGTGGCGACGAATTCGCTGACGCCGATGGAAGAGATCGTGGAGGCGGGCGGTGGCAATCTGTGGTTTCAGCTCTACATGTGGGTGGACCTGAAGCTCAGGATGGCGTTCGTCGACCGCGTGAAGGCGGCCGGCTTCGACACCCTGCTCGTGACCGTCGACGGTTCGGTCGGCGCGAACCGGGAGCACGATCGCAAGAACGGCTTCTCGATGCCGCTGATCTATACGCCCAGGCTGATCGCGCAGATTCTGGCCAACCCCGGCTGGTGCATGCGTGTGCTGGCGCCGCAATACATGAAGCGCGGCGCGTTCAGGAAGGCGAACTATCCGCCGGAGATGGCAAGCAAGCTCACGGACAAACTCACCGACCACGAGTTGACCAAGCCCGATACGCAGTGCTGGGACGACATCAAGCGCATCCGCGACATCTGGCCCGGTTACATGCTGGTGAAGGGACTGCAGAGTCTGGAAGACGCCGTCATCGCTGCCGATTACGGGCTGGACGGCGTCGTCGTGTCGAACCACGGTGGCCGCTATCTCGACAGCGCACCGGCTCCGCTCCAGTTGGTGCCCGAGTTTCGCAGGGCCGTCGGCGACCGTCTCAGGATCATCATCGACAGTGGCGCAAGACGCGGTTCGGATCTCGTGAAGGCGATCGCAATGGGTGCGGACATGGTCATGTCCGGAAGGCCCACGCTGTATGGCTCTGCCGTCGCCGGCGAAGCGGGCGCGTATCGCGCGCTCGAGGTGTTCCAGACCGAGATGGATCGCATCATGGCGCAGCTCGGATTGAACGGCGTCGACGAAATCAGTCCTCACATTTTCTGGAATCCGCCGGACTGGGTGCCCAAGATCAAGCCCGCGCGTGTGCTGGAAGAGGTGCCCTCGCTCGCCTCAGCCGGCTAAAGCGCGCACGAGCGCTTGCCTGCGGCGCGTCGACCATCGCCGGTGAGTGGATCTCACCGGCTCGTCACGGTCATCTAGCCACCTGAACGATCGTGCGCATCCGCGCGAGCTCGGTCTTCATTTCTTCGAGCAGCTCGCGTGGAGCGCTGCCGACCGCCTGAGCACCCGTTTCCGCGAGTCTGTCTCGCGCCTGATCCGTCTCGAGATAGCGCACGAGCTCGAGGCTCAGACGTTCGATGATCGGCGCCGGCGTCTTTGCGGGTGCCAGCACCGCATACGTCGCGCTCGACTCGTATCCCGGCAACCCCGACGCAGCGACGGTCGGCAACTCGGGGAAGAGTGCGAACGGCTTCGCACTCGTGACCGCGAGCGCACGCAATCGTCCGCTGCGGACATGCGGCATCACGGACGTTGCAGTGAAGAACGCGAGATGCACCTGACCCGTGAGAAGATCGCTCGTTGCAGCGCCGGCGCCCTTGTACGGCACGCGCACGATCTGCACTTTCGCCATGGACTTGAAGAGCTCCGCGGCGAGGTGCGAAGTCGTGCCGATCGCGGAGGATGCGTAGTTGAGCGCGCCCGGGCGTGCTTTCGCCAGCGCGATCAGCTCCTTCACCGATTTCACCGGTAACGACGGATGCACGACGAGCACATTCGGCGCTCGCGCGACCAGCGTAACCGGCACGAAATCATTCAGCGGATCGAAGGGGGCAGGCTGCAGCAGCGTGAACAGCCAGAGCGAGTTGCTCGTCACGAGTACGGTGTATCCGTCCGCCGGCGCTTTCCATACGATCTCCGCCGGAATGATGCCCGTCGCGCGATTGTCCACGACGATGGGCTGGCCCAACGAACCGGCAACGCCCTGCGCCATCAGCCGCGCAATGAAATCGGGAGAGCCTCCAGGTTGACCGGTGACCATTCGCACAGGCCTGGAGGGCCACGTCTGTGCCCAGCAGCAACCGATTGCCAACGACATGCAGAGCGTTATCACTCGCCTTGCTGCGTACAGGGACATGACCTTCTCCGGACGACGTGTCGCGGCATGTTACGACGGCGCGCATCGAACGTCGCTATACTCGCGCGAACCAACGACCGAGAGTAGAGATGAGTTCGAGCAATGCGCGCGCCGCTCCTGATCCCGTTCTGACGGACATCGCCGATTATGTGACCTCATTCGAGATCGCGAGCGCTGATGCATACACGCTCGCACGTTATTGCGTGATCGATGCGCTCGGCTGCGCGATCGCAGCGCTCGATTATCCCGAATGCGTGAGTCTGATCGCACCGCCCGTGCCGGATCTGCACGTTGTAAATGGGGCGCGTGTGCCGGGCACCTCGTTCGAACTGGATCCCGTAAACGCGGCATTCAGTCTCGGCACGATGATCCGCTGGCTCGATGCGAACGACTCGTTCACGGCCGCTGACGGGAGCCATCCTTCGGACAACCTCGGCGGAGTGCTCGCGCTCGCCGATTACCTCAGTCGGCGACGAGTGGCGCAACGCAAGCCGCCCCTGCTCATGCGGGACGTGTTGACCGCTGCGATCAAAGCCTACGAAATCGTCGGCATGTTCGTGCTGGAGAACAGCTTCACGGCAGTCGGTTGTGACCACGCGATCATGTCGCGCGTGGCGACCACGGCCGTGGCGACGCAGATGCTCGGCGGCAGCCGGGACGAGATCGTCAACGCGCTCTCGAATGCCTGGGCGGACGGGCTCACGCTGAAGTGCTATCGGCAGGCGCCGAATACAGGGACGCGCAAGAACTGGGCGGGCGGCGACGAATCGGCACGGGGGGTGAGGCTCGCGCTGATGGCAGTGAAGGGCGATATGGGCTACCCGTCCGTTCTGTCGGCGCCGAAGTTCGGCTTCTACGACGCTTTTTCTCGCGGTGAGCCTTTCCGGTTCCAGCGTAGCTACGGCAGCTATGTCGTCGAGAACGTACTTTTCAAGTTCGTCGCGGCGGGGATGCATGCCCAAACGGCCGTGGAGTGCGCGCTCGAACTGCATGCGGCCGTGCGGGACCGGCTCGATCAGATCGAATCGATCACGCTCGAAACGCAGAAGGCGCTGATCGGCATCATGCACAAGGAGGGACCGCTGCATAATGCCGCGGATCGCGACCATTGTGCGCAGTACGTGATCGCGGTCGCACTGATCTTCGGCCGCGTGCTGCCTACCGACTTCGAGGATGCGTTCGCGGCGGACCCGCGCATCGACGCGTTACGCAGCAAGATCACCGTCGTCGAGAATCCACGCTATACCAAAGACTTCCGTGATCCGGCCAAGCGATCGAGTGCGAATGCGCTGCGAATCCAGCTCAAGGGCTCGACGGAACCGCTGTTCGCGGAGGCGGAGTTTCCGCTCGGTCATCCGCGCCGCCGCGAACAGGCGCTGCCCATGCTCGAATCGAAGTTCCAGGCGAACATCGCGCGGCGATTTGCGCCGAAGCAGCAGCAGCGCATCATCGAAGCGTGCCGCGATCAGGGCCGATTCGAGGCGATGGCGGTTGACCGTTTCCTGCAGCTTTTCGTTGCGTAAGAAGGTGCCGGATGCTGCGAAAGATTCTGATAAGTGGTCTTGTCGTCGTGTTCCCGGTCGCATACGCGCAGGACTTTCCCACCCGGCCCGTGCGGCTGGTCTGCGCGAATCCGCCTGGCGCTACCGCCGATTTCGTTACGCGTTTGCTCGCAAGGCACTTCAGCGAGCAGTGGAAGCAGCCGGCCGTCGTCGATAATCGCGGCGGCGCGGCAGGGCTGATCGGTACGGACATTGTCGCCAAGGCGGTTCCGGACGGATACACGCTGCTCGTCAGCGCGCCCGGCCCGCTGACCACGCACATGTTTCTGGGCGAAAAGCTGCCCTACGATCCGTTGAACGATCTCGCGCCGATTACGTTGCTCGCGGTCTCGCCCAGCGTGCTGATGGTGAGCCTCAAGGTGCCGGCGAAAACGGTCGCGGAGCTGATCGAGTACGCCAAGGCAAATCCCGGGAAGTTGAGTTATGGATCTTCGGGAACGGGCAATCCCAGTCATCTGCACGGAGCGATGCTGGCGAGCATGGCGAAGATCGATATCGTCCACGTGCCATACAAAGGAGGCGGTCCCGCACTGAACGACCTCGTGGGCGGGCACGTCGATATTTTCTTCAATCCGATTCCCGCAATGCTTCCGCTCGTCAAGGGCGGGCGAGTAAAAGCGCTGGCGGTAACGAGCGAGAAGCGATTCGCGGGACTTCCCGACGTCCCTACGATGGCGGAAAGCGGTCTGCCTCAGATCGGCTCGACGGTCTGGTATGGGGCGCTTGCGCCGGCCAGGACGCCGGCCGGGCTCATCAAACGGCTGCATGCGGATTTCATCGACGCGCTGAAAGCGCCGGACGTGCAGGAATCGCTGAGGAGCGGCGGTGCCGAGACCGTGGGCGATTCTCCTCAGCAGTTTGCTCAATTCCTGCGGAGGGAGCTCGAAAGCGCGCGCAAACTCCTCCAGGTTTCAGGCGCAAAACGAGAATGACAGTGAAGAGCGACATCGACGGGATCGTCCAGCGAATCACACCGACTCTGGTTTCGCTGCGACGTGCGCTGCATCAGAAGCCCGAGCTTGCTTTCGAAGAGCATGAGACCGCACGTGAGATCCAGAAATATCTGACTGGGCTCGGGCTGCCGGTGCGCGCCGGGATCGGTCGCACGGGCGTCGCAGCCCTCGTGACGGGTGTTCGCCCCGGACGGGTGATCGGCGTTCGCGCCGACATCGACGCCTTGCCGGTAACCGAGCAAAGCGGCGTGTCGTTCGCGTCCACGATCCAGGGCCGGATGCATGCGTGCGGCCACGACGCGCATACCGTGATCGCGCTCGGCGTCGCGCATGTCCTTTCGGAACTTCGCGATCGGCTTCGCGGTAGCGCAAAGCTCATATTCCAGCCGGCGGAAGAAACGCTCGCTGGTGCGGCCGCAATGATCGCCGACGGCGTTCTCGAGGATCCGCGGATGGACCTGATGCTCGGCTATCACAACTGGCCGCCGCTCGATACCGGACTGATCGGCTACCACACGGGCGCGGTCATGGCGTCGTCGGACGCTTTCGACATCGTGCTGAAAGGAACCGCCGCGCACGCTGCGCATCCGCACAACGGCGTGGATGCGCTCGTCGGCGCAGCGCAGCTCGTGAGCGCCCTGCAGACCGTCATCAGCCGCGAGATCGCGCCGGCGATTCCCGCCGTGTTGACCATCGGCCAGATCGAAGGCGGCACTGCGCGCAACGTCATTGCCGATCGTGTCGTGCTGAGAGGCACCGCGCGGACGCTCGACAACGCTGCATCGAAACGGGTCGAGGAGGCGGTGCGGCGCATCTCCGAAGGCGTCGCGCGCACGCTGCGGCTTACGTGCGAGATCACGTGGACACGCCAGACGCCGGTGCTCAGGAACGATGCCGTGCTGCTGGGCAAGGTACTCGACTCGATACGTGCGGTGGCCGGAGCCGACAACGTCGTGGAGCTGGGAGCCGCATCGATGGGCAGCGAGGATTTCGCCTGGTATGGAGAGCACATGCCGCTCGCCCATCTCAAATTCGGTTCGAAGATCGACGGTCTCGACACCGCGATCCATCGCAGCAACTACGCCTGCAACGAACAGATGATTCCGCTGGCCATACGTGCGGTCACGCATGCCGTCGTGGACCTGCTCGAAGAGGGATAGGCACACTTCAAGCTCATCGCAATTGCGAAAGGCACTCGATGAACGACGCTGTCGCGCTCAAGATGGTCACCAAGGATTACGATTTCGTTGCGCCCCTCGCGTGCGGGGACGTCGTGCCGGAAGGCATCGAGCTCACGCTCGAGCGGGACACGCCGGGCGCGCTCGATCGAACGCTGAGCGACGCGTCGATCGACGTGGGAGAGCTTTCGTTCAGCCGTCAGATCACGCGTGTGGCAAACGGAGACACGAGCTTCGTCGGCATACCGATCTTTCCACAGCGGGCGTTCCGTCATCGTTGCCTCTTCGTGCGTCGCGGAAGCGGTCTCGACACGATCGAATCGCTCGAGGGCAAGCGCATCGGCTGCAACGAGTGGCCCGCTTCGGGCAACGTCTGGACACGCTCGATTCTGCGCACGCACAACGTCCGCATCGATCGCATAAGCTGGGCCGTGGGATCGGTGGAGGGCAGGCCTTCGGACCGTCCGCAGGGCAAGCTTCCGCCTTATGTGAGACAGGTGACGGACCGCACGCTGCTCTCGATGCTGCTCGCCGGCGAGCTCGACGCGTTGATGTGTCCGCATCCACCGCAATGTTTTCACGATGAAGGCAGCCCGGTGGTGCGACTGCTCGAGGATTTTCGGACGGCCGAAATCGACTACTTTCGACGGACGGGCACGTTTCCATGCATTCACGTGATCGGCGTGCGCCGGCCCGTGTACGAAAAGCATCCATGGGTGCTGGGACGTGTCTTCGAGGCGTTGGAAGCGTCGAAATTGCGCTGGCAGTCCAGTCGCAGGAACCTCTCGGACACGACGCCGTGGACCATCGTGGAGATCGAGGATGCCACGCGGCTCTTCGGGCGCGACTGGTACCCTTACGGCGTCGAGAAGAACCGGTCCGATATCGAGCAGCTCTCGGCGGAGTTGTACGAGGAAGGCCTTGCTCCGAAGCGTCTCACTGCCTCTCAGATCTTCCCGGAATTCGAAGCGCTGCGACGCGCTTCCTAGTCGGCGGCGCTTGCTGTCGGGTGTGCCCGCGGCAGCGCAGGTGACCATCGCGGCAACGCGCAGATGACGCATTGCGGCCCGAGCCGTTGTCGAAACGGGGCACACCCGTTCGACTACAGATGCCAGATTGCGGCTACTTATCGAAAGGAAACTCACCATGCCGAGCACCATCCGCCTCCATCGTGTCCTCCGGACCCGGCCCGAGCGCGCCTATCGCGCGTTCCTCGATCCGGACGCAATGGCCAAATGGCTCCCCCCGCACGGATTTACCGGCAAGGTACACCACATGGATGCGCGCGTGGGCGGCTCCTACAGAATGTCGTTCACGAACTTCACCACGGGGAAGAGTCATTCGTTCGGCGGGGAGTATCTCGAACTGATATCGAACGAGCGGATCCGCCACACCGACAAATTCGACGATCCGAATCTGCCCGGCGTCATGCAGGTGACCATCGCCTTCAGGCAGGTGTCCTGCGGAACCGAGATCAACATCACTCAGGAGGGCATACCGGACGTCATTCCGCCCGAGGCCTGTTATCTCGGCTGGCAGGAATCGCTCACGCTTCTCGCGCAACTCGTCGAGCCGGAGATTCCGGACGGCCCGTGAGGCGCGCCTGATTGCCGGCTGCCTCTGCGGCAGGACGCGCTTTTAATCGAAGAGCGCGCTCTGGCGCGAGCGCTATGCGGGGTTGTTATGCGATATGCGCTTCAGGCATCGTCGCGAAGGCGCTGTCGGGCGATTTGCCCGCGATGGTCGTCCGATGCAGTTTGCTCTTGTACTTCGTCTTGTCGAAAATCGTCGCCCGATGGAGCGTGCAGCGGTTGTCCCACATGACCGCGTCGCCGTCGCGCCAGTGATGGCTGTAGACGAACTGCGGCTGCGTGCAGAACGCGGTCAGCTCGTCGAGGATCTTCGCGCCTTCGTCCGGCGGCATACCGACGATTTCCTGCGCGTGCGAGCCGACGTAGAGCGCCTTGCGGCCGTTGACGGGATTCGTGCGTATCAGAGGATGCGTGACGACATGTCGTTTCTTGTCTGTGTCGCTGTACCCCTTGTCGTTATCCATGTCCCGATGCGTCATACGATGGAGCACGACCAGTCCGTCGAGCTCGGCCTTGCGCTGCTCGGGTAGCGCAGCGTACGCGGCACGCGCGCTCGCGAAATCGGTGTTTCCGCCGAGCGGCGGCACGATGCGGGCGGAGAGGAGGGATGCGAGCGCAGCGACGGGCTTGAACGAGCTGTCGCTGTGCCACGCTTCGTTGCGCGCCCTGTGCTCCATCGCCGGGTGATCGAGCGGCAGGAAGTTGCCGTCCTTGCCGAGATTCGTCATGACCGAGATGTGCCCGGGGTTCCAGTCGTTACCGGGGTGCGCGATCATCGTTTCGAGCTCGCCGAACCGGCGGCTGAACGCGATTTGCGACTCGTCGTCGAAGGCCTGATCGCGGAATACCAGGATCTGGTGCTCGTTGAACGCGTTCCAGATCGTTCGAAAGTCTTCGCGCGTCATGGGCTGGGTGAGATCGATGCCGGTGACCTCGCCAACGAACAGCGGATGCAGGCGTTTGATGGTGAGTCGGGTCGCAAGGGTTTCCATTGGGCTCCTCCGAAGTCTTTGCGGCTGGTGCTGAGATTAACGCAGTTGGCTCGCGATGGCTGCATCTGGTCCGTGTGATGGAACCGAACTGCCGATGCCTTGCAGTCAGCACTGATTGAAGCGCATGATGTGCGAGGGTCTGCGGTGTCCATGTGGTGGCAGCCGCTTACGGCCGGGCTCGAGCCTGGCCCGCTGGAGGAGGACGAGTATTGGCATGCGGATGGTGCGTTTTGCTTGTGCTGCGCTCATCGTCGTCAGCTCCGTCTTCGATATAAGAGCGGCGTGCGCGCAGGCCTATCCCGCCAAGCCGATACGCATCTATGCGACGGAGATCGGCAGTGCCTCGGATCTGTCGGCGCGACTGATTGCAAAGGAGTTGCAGGCGAGCTTCGGTCAGTCGGTCGTCGTGGAGAATCGCGTGCTCATCGGCGTCGAGCTCGCGGCGCAGGCCGCCCCCGACGGCTACACGTTGCTGCATTATCCCAATCCGATGTGGATCCTCCCGCTTTTTCGCAGCAACGTAGCGTGGGACGTGAACCGGGACTTTACGCCGATCGGGATGACGGTCGTTTCGCCGAACGTGCTGGTCGTGCATCCGGCCTTGCCGGTGAAATCCGTGAAGGACCTGATCGCGCTCGCCAAAGCGAGGCCGGGCGAGCTCAACTATGGATCCAGCTCGACCGGGGCGGGCAATCACGTCGCGGGTGAGCTGTTCAAATCGATGGCCGGCGTGAAGATCGTGCGTATCGCTTACAAGGGCGGCAGCTCTTCGCTCAACGCATTGATGGCCGGCGAGATGCAGCTTTCCTTTCCCGCCGCCGCTACGGCCGCCGGGCACATCAGGGCAGGGAAGCTCCGTGCACTGGCAGTGACGAGCGCGGAGCCGTCCGCTCTCGCGCCTACGTTGCCGACGATGGCGGCGTCAGGATTGCCGGGATATGAATCGATTTCGTACACCGGGCTGTTCGCCCCGGCCCGGACACCCGGGACGATCATCACGCGCCTGAACCAGGAAATGATTCAGGCGCTGCGCCTGCCTGTCGTGAAGGAGCGCCTGTTCAATGCCGGGTCGGAAGTGGTCGGCAGCTCACCGTCCGAAGCCGCCGAGACGATCAGGATCGAGACGGAGAGAACGCGCAAGCTGATCAATGACGCCGGCTTGCATGAGAATTGAGTTATCCACCCCTGTTCGCGTATTCGCGATAACGAAGCGAGGGTGCGCGATCGACATCTCGGAGAGAGGAGCAACATTCTATGAGTGACGACCTGCTGGTTTCAGCGGATTCACACGTCATCGAGGATCCGCAACTGTGGAAAAAGCGCCTGCCGCGTTCCTTTCAGGACAGGGCGCCCGTGTTTCCCGAGCTTAAGGTCGGCGGCCAGTTCCAGGCGCGTCCGGGCGGTCATGATCCGAAAGCGCGTCTCGATGAGATGGCGAAGGATGGGGTCAGCGCCGAAGTTCTTTACCCGAGCTTCTGCATGGATCTCTACGGCTTGACCGACGTCGCGCTGCAGGAAGCGTGCTTTCGCGTCTACAACGACTGGATCATCGAATACTGCTCGGTCGCGCCCGACCGCCTTTTCGGCATCGGCAATCTCTCGTGCTTCAATATTCGCAATGCCGTGAAAGAACTGGAGCGTTGCAAGGCGTCGGGCCTGTGCGGCGCGATGGTCTGGCAGGTTCCGCCTTCCGATTTTCCGTTCCATGGCGATCACTACGACCCGCTCTGGGCGGCGGCGCAGGAACTGGACATGCCGATCAGCGTGCACATCCTGACCGGCGAAGCGTACCCCTACCCACGCCCGGCTCCGGTCCGGGTCGCCGACGTGTATTTCCGGAACGGGGTGAACGCAAAACTCCTTTATGCAGCGAACTCGCTCTCTGACCTCATTGCCGGCGGTGCGCTGGAACGCTTCCCGCGCCTCAAGATCGTTCTCGTCGAAACCGAAATTAGCTGGATCCCTTATCTCGTGTCTCAGTACGACAAGTACTGGTCGCGCGGCAACATGACGGGCCCGATGAAATTAACCCCCGGGGAATACTTCGACAGACAGGTCTATGCCACGTTCTTCAACGATCCGCCTTCCAGAATGTTGCTGGGCGAGTGGGGAACGAAGAACTGCATGTGGTCGAACGATTATCCGCATCCGAATTCGACCTGGCCCAACTCGCGCGAGGTGATCGAGCGCGACCTCGGGCATTTGACGCCCGCCGTGAAGAAGCGTCTCTTGAGCGAGAATGTGCGCGGGCTTTACGGGCTGCCGGTCATGGAGCCGGTGATGGCCTGAAGCGGTCGCGCCTGGGGGCGTGTTGACTGCGCCTCAGGCTGGCCCTACCGAGCGCGTGTCGTGAACTGGCGCGCCAAGCCGTTCGTCCTGAGGAGACACAGCACCGCCGTCGTCTCGAAGGGCGAATGGCACAGTCGCTCGTGCTTGGAGACACTACTTACTGTTCCTCAGCACGAACCGTTTTCTCATGCGCGAGTCACAACACCGGCCTAGTGAAGCCTGATATCCAGCTGCTTCACGACTTGCTCCAGTTCGGCAGACTCGCGAGCGATCGTTTCCTTCAGCTGCTCGGGCGTCATGCGTTCGGCCGGCTGAGCGCCCTCGAGCTCGAGCTTCTGGCTCATTCCCGGGGAATGCATGCCATCGCTCACCACGCGATTCAGCACTGCGATGATCGGGCGTGGCGTTCCCGCGGGAACATGCACGCCGTAGCGATTCGTGATCTTGAATCCGGGAAAGCCCTGTTCGGCAACCGTCGGCAGGTTCGGCATCGACGGTATGCGCGTGAGGCTCAGGGCCGCCAATCCACGCAGCTTGCCTGTCTTTATTGCCGATGTCGCGGCCATGGAGCTCGCGGCCACCATATCGATTTCACTCGACATGGCAGCGAGAACGCCGGGTGCGGTTCCCTTGTAAGGTACGAACAGCAGTTTCGCGCCGGATAATTGCGCGAACAGTTCCATCCCGAGGTGTACCGTAGCCCCGACCCCGGACGAGCCGGAATACTTCACGGCACGGGTTGTCGAATACGCGATCAGCTCCTTGATCGATTTGAACGGCAGGCTCGGGTTCACGATCAGGACGTAGGGTTGGGCGGACGTTGGGGCCACGGGATCGAACGCCTTCAGCACGTCGAACGGCGCGCGCTTCAGCACACCCAGAAGCACGAGATTCTCGCCGCCGCTGAGCAGGGTATAGCCGTCGGGCGCCGATCTCGCGACCAGCTCCGCGGCGATCAGGCCGCTGCCGCCGGGCCGGTTGTCGACGAGCACGTTCTGGCCCCACGCGTCGGTGATGATCTGCGCGACCGCCCGCGCCATCATGTCGCCGCCGGCGCCGGGCGCGCCTGAAATCACGAGGCGCAGCGGACGAATCGGATAACCGGCAGGCTTATCCTGTGCGACAGACGCCTCGCCGCACGCGAGCAGCGCGGCTGCCAGGCAACAACCCAACCGCCTGCCGGTGGCAAACATGAAACACCTCCGCCGAGAATTATAGGCTCACGCTTTGGCGTGCTTCCCGGGCGGATGGGCGCGACGGATGGTCGGTGACACGACCTTGTCCGAGACGTGAAAGTCCCAGACCGCGGCGCCACCGCTTCGCGCGAACTCCGCCACGAGCTTCGGCAGATCGTCGAGGTTCGTGAAGGTCTTTCCCTCGAGCCCGAATCCGCGCGCGATCGCCGCGAAATCGCAGTAGCCGAACACCGACCCGTCCTCGGGCATCCCCTCCGAGCGGAGCTTGTGCACCTCGGAGCCGTACGCGCCGTCGTTCATCACGACGATCAGGATGTTCAGCCGGTGGCGCTTGATGGTTTCGAGCTCCTGCACGTGCATCATCAGGCTGCCGTCGCCGTCGAACAGCACGACGGTCCGATCGGGGCGCGCCGCCGCGACTCCCATGGCGAACGAGATGCCGTTGCCGATCGCGCCGAACTCGCGGATGGTGAGGAACCTCTCCTGCGGACGCGAAGGCATCTGGGCGAAGAACCACGAGCAGTGGCCGCTCGAGTTCACGATCTCCCAGTCGTGCGGCAAGGCCTTTTCCAGCGCTTCGACCACGTCGCGCGGGTCGAGCAGCCCCGGCTCGATCTCGAACACGTGCGCTGTCGGGCTTCGAATCGCGGATGCGCGCAGCCATCGCATCGCTTCGCCAGCTCTGGTTCCGGCCGGCAACGCTGCCGTCAACGCCTCGACGCCCAGACGCGCGTCGGCGCGCAGGTGATGACGCGCCACTTCCTGGCCCTGACTGCACCGCGACAGGGTCGACATCGATCTGCAGCATCTTCGCCTTCGGCCAGAGCTGGCCGCCGCCGCCCGCGTGGTAGGCGAGCGAGCAGCCGACGGCGACGACGAGGTCGGCCTGCGCGAGGTACTCGAGCCCGACCTCCGGCGTGAAGCTGCCCGAGATGCCGATGCAAAAAGGATCGTCGTGGAACAGCCCTCTCGCGGGAAGCGTCGTGGACAGCAGTCCACCGGTCTTGGCCGCCAACGCCCGGCAGGCGGCGCCCGCGCCGGCTTCGACCGCACCCAGCCCGGCGAGCACGACGACCCGTTCGGCGCGCGGCGACCAGTTTCGCGGCGCCGGCCACGTCGTCGGGATGCGGCGGAATCGGCGAAGGCCGCGGCAACAATTCGTGCGAGGGCGTGGGCAAGCTCCGCCGGCCCGTCCCATGGCCGGGCCTGCAGATCGAACGGAATGCCGATCACCACGGGGCGACGTTCGCGGCGCGCCTGCAGGAACGCGTCGCGTACTGCCAACAGGCATGCGCTCGGGCATGTGAAGGCGGTGATAGCGGCGCCGGTTGCGGTGATGAGCGGCGCCTGGTCGATTTCCTGGTTGTACCAACCGCTCTTGAGCGGCGCCTCCCCGGCGAACACGACCAGCGGCAGATGGGCGCGCACCGCTGCGGGGAGCGCCGTGATCAATTGCGTCACGCCGGGCCCGCACGTCACGGTCGCCACGCCCACATCCCAGGTCTTTCGCGCAGTACGCCATGGCGGCACGCGAGCGCGCAATGCTCGTGCCTGACATAGACCATGCGACATCCCTGCTCGGACAAGCGCGCGGCCCAATTCATGTTCGCATCGCCCGAGTCAGCGCAAAGCAGGTTCGCACGCCCTCCTGCGCGAAGGCCTTGGCGAGGACGTCGTAGACGTGGGGTTTGGCTTCGTTCGTCACGGTTGCGATTCCTCCAGAGTGACATTCACTACCCTCTCAACGTTAGCGCTCTTTTGGCACTGCTTCAATCGGCGCGTTCCGGATGGAAGTGCCCTTTGCGTACGCGTTTTACGGAGACGCTTTCGAACACGCCCGCGCGGCAGAACGCCTCCCCATCGACGAAGGCCTGCGCTTCGGAGCGGCTGTTCGCGACGATGATCCACAGGCTGCCGATGTTCTCGCTCTCCGTCGTCGCTTTGCAGCGGACCCGTAAAGAAAATAGCGCCATCCTTTTCCTTCAGGTACGCGCTGTGACGCTGTTGATGTTCGGCGCGCAGCGCCTTCGAGTTCGGCTTGTCAATGCAACAGATTGCCCACAGCATCCTGACCTCCGTAATTTTTCATGAAACCTGCGCTATCCGTGTGTTCGCATTCATGCGATGCCGGCCAGGAACTCACGGGCCGCGCGAATGAAGCCCGTCGGGTTATCCAGCGTGATGTGATGGTCGGCGTCGGGAACGAGGGTCATGGTCACCTGCGGCGCACGCGCTTTGATTTCGGCGATGGCGTCGTAGCTCATCCGTATGCTGTCGCCAGCCTTCATCAGGAGCGCCGGAATCCTGATCCTGTCCCACAGCGCGAAGCTGTCCATCATTTCGCGATTGGCATACGTCCTGCGGTCGACCTTGTGGCGCCAGAGGCCGTCGTCGAAGCGGCGTCCGCTGTGTTTTCCGATATAACGCAGCGCTTCAGTGGGGGCCGTACTGCCGCCGGGGCGAACCCGGTAGTTCTCGATGAACTCTTCCTGCGTGGCATATTCGCGCGCCGGTCGGTCGGCGACCGCCTGAAAACTGGCGATCCGTTCCGGCGACAGGACGAGATTCGAATCCACGACGATGAGCGCCTTCGCGCGACCGGGGTAGGTCGAGGCATACACGCTCGAGACCATGCCGCCCATGGAATGCCCGACCAGAACGAAATCGTTCAGGTCGAGTTTCTTCGTCAGCTCGTGGAGATCCGCGGCATGGCGGCTGTAGTCGTAGTTGGGCGGGTCGGAAGGATCCCACTCGCTGTCGCCGTGGCCGCGAAGGTCGATGGTACGCACGTGATAGTCCGCGGTGAAACCGTGCGCGACGAAATCGTACCAGTGGCCGTTGGCACCGCCCCCGTGCACGCACAGCATCTGCGGCTTGCCTGGGCTGCCGTAGTCCTGAACGTGCAGCCGGAGGCCGTCGATTCCCACGAAGTGATCCTCATACGCGGTGGGCTCGAATGCTGTTTGCGCATTCGTCTGAACTGGCATCTGCATGGCCGATATCGACTCCGATCAAAACGTCGAACATACCGTGGAATCGGCCGGGCCAGCAACGCGGTTCGCAAGTGGCCGCGCAGCCAAGGCTAAAATGACATGCGGACAGTCATCAACCGCTTCGGCAGCACAGACGACACGATACAGACATGAACGGCCGCAACGTCCTCGCCGTGCTGACGGCAGCGCTCATCGCAGCGAGCGCAACCGGGCAGACATTTCCATCGAAGCCCATTCGCTTCATCGTTCCCTTTCCGCCGGGCGGCGGTACCGACCTGCTTGCGCGCGCGATGGCGACGCGGCTGCGTGAGGCGCTCGGCCAGCCCGTCGTCATCGACAATCGCGGTGGCGCCGGTGGCGTGCTCGGCACCGAGCTCGCGGCCCGTGCCGCGCCGGATGGACACACCTTACTGCTGAGCTCGCCCGGTTCGCTCACGATCAATCCGCATCTCGGCAAGCTCACTTACGATCCGATGCGTGACTTCGCGCCGGTGGTACAGGCGACGCTGAGCCCGTTCACGCTGACGGCGCATCCCGCAGTGCCGGTGAATTCGGTCAAGGACGTGATCGCGCTGGCGAAAGCGAAGCCCGGCGTGCTCGAATTACGGCACCTCGGGCTCAGGCGCCATGGGCCATCTGGCGGGCGAGGAGTTCAAGCTCCTGACGGGCGTGAACATCGTGCACGTGCCGTTCAAGGGCAGCGCGGCCGCCACGACGGCGCTGATCGGCGGCGAAGTCCAGTTCACGTTCGAGAACCTGCCGGTGGCGCTGCCCCACCTGCGCAACGGCAAGCTCAAGATACTGGCGGTCGGCTCCCTCCAACGCTCACCGATGGCGCCGGAGCTGCCGACCATGCGCGAAGCCGGTGTGCCAGGTTATGAGGCGGTGACTTCTTTCGGTGTGGTGGTGCCTGCCGGTACACCGCGGACCGTCGTCGACCGGTTGAATCGCGAGCTCGTCCGCATCCTGAGGGAGAAGGACGTGAGCGAGTTGCTCGGCAATCGCGGCATGGAGATCGCGGCCGGCACGCCGCAGGCGTATGGGGAATACCTGCACCGCGAATTCAAGCTGTACGGCGAGATCATCCGTAAAGCGAATATCCGGATCGAATGATCGGATCGCGAACGGGCCGGCAGCCTGTCTGCTATCAGGGTCGTTCGAGCTGCGGCAGCTCGCGCTTGAACGTGCGTCGTCCCCGCTTGAAGCCGGCGAGCGGCAGCGCGCATGTCGCGATGACATCGGGTGGCGATTCCTCCGCCCAGACGACGAGATCCGCACTCTTTCCGACTTCGATCCCGTAGTCGCGCAGACGCATGAGCTGCGCCGGGCGCCCGGTGATCATGTCGAAGCAGACGGCGAGGTCCTTCGGACCGTAGCGCTGGACCACGTTCGCGTAAAGGTTCGCGATGCGCGTGAGCGAGCAGTCGCCATACGGCGTGAATGCGTTGAGCACGTTGTTGGTCGCGAGCGTGCAGTTCGCGCCGGCTTCGATCAGCGTGTTCGCGTCGGTCACGGCGCGGATGACGCTGTGCTCCTGGTGACGGCCGCCGTTGAAGAGATCCGTGGCAGGCAGGACGGCGAGCGATACCCCTGACGCCGCGAGACGCCGCCCGGCTTCCGTCTGTTGACTGACAGGCATGCACGAAAACTTGGAGCCGTGACCGAACGCGACGCGTCCCTGCCAGCCGATGCGGTCGGTGATGTCGCACACCAGCGGATAATCGAGATCGTCCACCGTGTGCCCGCCATCGAGATGGAAATCGACGTCGACGTCGTATTCCTTCGCCAGCTTGAACACGCGCCGGATCTGGCCCGGTCCATCCCTGTCGTAGCGGATGCCGCCGCCGATCGCGGGCGCACCGCGCTCGAGACAGCTCACGAGGTTCCCGTCGGCGCCGGGCACGCCGGTCCAGCCTTCCTGCAGAAAGACGCACGGCTGGATGTCGATCGCCCACGCGTAATCCTTGCGTAACTGCTCGATCGCTTCGAAGCCGAGCAGGCCACCATTCGGATCCACTTCCACCTGCGTGCGCATGTGCGTGATGCCGTGGAGAATGCATTGCTCGATGGTTTTTGCCGACCGCTCGTAGATGTCGTCGTACGTGAACGTGTGTTTGACCGAGGCCGTGCGCTGCATGTGGTCGCGCGCCATGCGGTTGGGCTGATACGGCACGCGATCGACCGTGAGCGCCTTGTCGAGGTGGAAGTGGCTTTCGATCAGGCCCGCAGTGACGAGCTTCCCGCAGGCGTCGTGCTCCGGTCCGTCGGCGTCGAGATGCGACTCCAACGCGACAATCGTTCCGTCGCGAATGCCGATGTCCATCAGCGGACGCCCGCGACCGCCGGGAAGTCGCGCGTTACGAATGATGAGGTCGAGGGTCATGGGTCCGTATGCTCTGGCGCTGCGTGAGTTGCGCGATCCGGGTCGCTATTTTCCCTTCGTCATCCCGAGCTCCGCCATGATCTGCTTGATCTCGAGGTACTCGGCGTCGAGCCTGCGGCGCGTCTCGGCCGCACCGCTGTATCTCGCGACCCAGTAATTCTCCTTCAGCTCGTGCGTCCACTCGTCGCTGGTCAGGACGCGGCGAAAGACCTCCTCCCAGAAAGTGACCTGCGCGGTGGTGAGGCCCGCCGGGCCCATCACGCCGCGCCAGCTGGAGGCCGAGAAGTCCACGCCGGCTTCCCTCCACGTCGGGACGTTCGCGAACGGCCCCCACATCCGTTGCGGGCCACTGACGACGAGCGTTCGCATCTTTCCGGCGATGAGCTGCTCGGCCATGTTGGAGAGACCGCTATGAGTGACGTCTACGTGGCCGCCGAGCAGCGCCATCGTGATCTCGGCGCCACCGGGGAAACCGACGGCTTTGACCCGCTTTACATCGATACCGCCTTTCTTGAGCGCTGCTGCGAGCGAGGTGTAGTTCGTCCCGGTCAGGCTCGCGGTGCCGAAGCTGAGGGCGGCGGGATTTTTGCGCAGGCGTTCCAGCAGGTCGGCGATGGACATGACCGGCGAGTTCGCCTGCACGTTCACGCCGAAGTACTCGTCCATGATGATCGCGATCGGACTGAAATCGCCATGACCGTACGGCGTCAGTCCGGCAATTTGCGCGCTCAGGTTTGCACCCGAGAAGAGCAGCAGCACGTGGCCGTCGCCGCGGCTCGCAACCAGCTGGTTCATCGCGATCGTGCCGTTGCCGCCGGGACGGTTCACGATGACGATCGGAACATCCACGAGCCGGTGTGCCTGAACGACGCGCTGGATCTCGCGCACGGTTCGATCGCCGGTCCCCCCGACCGCGTTGGCGACGATGAAGCTCACGGCCCTCGACGGCTTCCACGTATCGGCGCCGTGGGTGGAGACGGCGGCTGCCGCAACCAGCACGGCAGCCAGGCACCGCGAGAGCGTTCTCGCCATCAGGTCCTCACGTCGGAAGAGACGCGGCAGTATATTCGGACCCGATGAGGCAGTGCGCGTGGGCCTCATCGACGAAGTTGACTCTATCCTGCACTTCCGAGTACGTTTCCGCGCACCGAGGAACTCCTCGAGTTGCTAAAGCGACCCGAGGGCAAGACGCTGGAATTCGAGCGCGATCTCTCCGAGTGTAACGAGGGGCCAGCCAGAGAGCGGTATGTGTGGTTGTTCGTTGAAGTCTCTGTTCGCGCGAAGCGGTGCAGCTGCTCGATCGGTTGGCAGTTGAAGTGACGCTTAATTGAGCTGGCCCGGGCGGACGGAAAGACATAAAAAATCGAGGTATGCCTGACCACAATTATTTCGCGAACCTGACCTGGCACACGACAAGCAAAGCTTCGCGGGACGCGTCGGCGCAGGCCTGCCCCGGGGTAAACGACGGATCGGTCGTTTTCTTTCATCGTGCTCACCAATGCAAGCGAAGGCGAGGTGCGGGTGATCGCGGAGCTCGCAGAAGTGCTCGGAACGGCGGAATGACGGTGGCAGCGACGCACTCGTCCCCAACCTCATCTCCGGCGATCCGTGCGTGAAGGGCGCCGATGAGGTTCTCGCGGAGGCGCCCGCATGACGGTTCGCCTCCATCCTCATGCCGCCGCACGCGCGATGGAGCGCGGCGCCACAGAAGCCGACGTACGTGCTACTGTCGAAGCGGGTGAGCAGTTTCCGGCCAAGTTTGGTCGGGTCGGCTTCCGGCGCAATTTCCCGTTCGGCGCGCAGTGGCGAGGGAAGACGTATGCGACGAAGCAGGTCGAAGCTTATGCAGTAAACGAGGATAACGGCTGGACGGTGATCACAGTCATCGTTCGATACTTCTGAGAGGGCGTCAATGCGAATCGAGTACGATCCTGCTTACAACATCGCATACATTCGGCTCACCGAAGATGCCGCGAAGGATCTGCAAACGATCGGCGTGAGCGACGAACTCAACATCGACATGACCGCTGATGGACGTATCTACGGCATCGAACTGCTGAATGCAAATGAACGTTTGTTCGGGAAGCGTCCCGGCGAGCTCATCGTGGAGAACCGTCAAACCGGTCGCACGGAGAAAATCGCTCTGCCCTGAGCCCAGCGACAAAAGCGCAGGCAACCCTCGGAAGTCGCCTGTGCTTTTGATAGCGTTTACCCAGCTGGCTCCCCGGATCGGCTCGGCGGTCGCCGACCGGTCCGGGATAACGCGCTGTGGTTGCGTGGCTCAGCGCTTCACGCCTCCACGCGCGTCAACGACCCGCGCTCGCTCGAGACACGAGGTCATACCGATCCAGGTTCATCACTTTGCTCCACGCAGCCACGAAGTCACGCACGAATTTCTCCTTCGCGTCGTCGCTGGCGTAGACCTCGGCCAGTGCACGAAGCTGAGAATGTGCGCCGAAGACAAGGTCGGCAGCCGTTGCGGTCCACCGCGTCCCGCCGGTGGCGCGATCCCGCCCCTCGTATACGTTGTTGTCCGAGGCGGACGGTCTCCACGCCGTGCTCATGTCGAGGAGATTCACGAAGAAATCGTTCGTCAGTGTGCCGGGTCGGTCCGTAAACACGCCGTGTTTCGACTGGCCGTGGTTTGCGTTCAGCGCTCGCATGCCGCCGACCAGAACCGCCATCTCCGGCGCAGTCAGTCGCAACAGGTTGGCGCGATCGAGCAGTCGGGTCTCCGGCGACAAGGGATCGTTCGCTCCGACATAGTTGCGGAAACCGTCGCCGCTGGGTTCGAGCACGTCGAACGTGTTCACATCGGTTTGCTCCTGCGATGCGTCGGTGCGGCCCGGCGCGAACGGGACTGTGATGTCATGCCCGGCGTCCTTCGCCGCCTTTTCGACCGCAGCGCATCCGCCCAGGACGATCAGGTCGGCGAGCGATACTTTCTTGCGGCCTGACTGCGAGCCGTTGAAGTCCTGCTGAATCTGCTCGAGCGTATTCAGTACCTTCGCGACCCGCCGCGGCTCGTTGACTTCCCAATCCTTCTGCGGCGCGAGACGGATACGCGCACCATTGGCGCCGCCACGCTTGTCGGTACCCCGGAAACTCGATGCCGAAGCCCAGGCCGCGAAGACCAGATCCGAAACGGACAGGCCGGAGTCGAGGAGGGTGCGTTTGAGCGCTGCAGTGTCCTGCTCGTCAATCAGCTCATGATCGACGGCGGGGACGGGATCCTGCCACAACTGCGGCGCCGGCACCCACGGGCCGAGATAACGTGTGCGGGGTCCCATGTCGCGATGAAGCAGTTTGAACCACGCTTTCGCAAACGCGTCGGCAAGCTCGCCCGGGTTGTCGTGGAAGCGTTTAGCGATCGGCCCGTAGATCGGATCCATCTTCATCGAGAGATCGGTCGTCAGCATCATCGGCGCGTGGCGCTTCGACTTGTCATGCGCATCCGGCACCGTGTCTTTCGCTTCAGGATTCTTCGGCGTCCATTGCTTCGCACCGGCGGGGCTCGTCGTGAGCTCCCACTCGTATCTGAACAGATTTTCGAGGAAACCGTTGTCCCACTTCGTTGGATTGCTGGTCCATGCGCCTTCGAGGCCGCTGGTGATCGCGTCGCCGCCCGCGCCGGTGCCGTGCTTGTTCTTCCAGCCGAGGCCCTGCTCTTCGATTGCCGCACCTTCGGGTTCCGGGCCGAGGTTGGCGGCAGGTGCAGCACCATGCGTCTTACCGAAGGTGTGCCCGCCGACGATGAGCGCCACCGTCTCTTCGTCGTCCATGGCCATGCGTGCAAAGGTTTCGCGGATGTCGTGGGCGGCCGCGAGCGGATCCGGGTTGCCGCCGGGTCCTTCCGGATTCACGTAAATCAGGCCCATCTGCACGTTCGCGAGCGGTTTGGCGAGGTCCCGTTTGCCGCTGTAGCGCTCGTCTCCGAGCCACGTGTCCTCGGGACCCCAGAAGATGTCCTCCGGCTCCCACACATCCGGCCGGCCGAAACCGAAGCCGAACGTCTTGAAGCCCATCGTCTCCATGGCCACGTTGCCGGTGAGTACCAGCAGATCGGACCAGGAGATCTTGCAGCCGTACTTCTTCTTGATCGGCCAGAGCAGCCGTCGCGCCTTGTCGAGGTTCGCATTGTCGGGCCAGCTGTTGAGCGGCGCAAAGCGCTGTTGGCCCTCTCCGCCACCACCGCGCCCGTCGGCAATGCGATAGGTCCCCGCGGCGTGCCAGGTCATGCGGATGAACATCGGACCGTAGTGGCCGTAATCGGCCGGCCACCAGTCCTGCGATGTGGTCATCATCGCGATGAGGTCGCGCTTGAGCGCCTCGACGTCGAGCGACTTGAAGCGCTGTGCGTAATCGAAATCCTGCTCCATCGGGTTGGACAGATCCGAATGCTTATGGAGCACCGAGAGGTCCAGTTGATTCGGCCACCAGTCCTGGTTCGTCCTCGGCCGGCTCCGCTTGGGAGTTGGGGCCGCAATTACGGGGTTCTCGCTTTCGCTGGCAGTGGTGGTGCTTTGCTTGTCGGGCATTTCGTCCTCCGTAGGCAGGTGGGGTATTTCGGTGGAGTCCTCGCCGGGAAGCGACAGGGTAGGCCGAGGCGCGCTGGCGCGAAACTGAATTTTTCGCATCGACCCAATAGAGCGCGCCAATGACGCCTTCGTGCAGAGGGCGGATTCCCTCTGTGCGGGCGTGTCTTCCTGATTCGAACCGGAACGATATTCGCGCAGCATGGAAAGACGCCGATCGCGCCTAGAATGCGAGAGCACGTCCAGTCGTTCGCCGCGCATCCGGCTGGGGATCACATCAAACAGAAGTGAGGGAGGCACGATGAGCATGAGAATGATGACCGCGGCGGCCGCAGTGTCGCTGTATCTCGCCGCATTTACCGCGGCTTCGAGTTTCGCGGCGTCCGATGACGGTGCGCGGCGGGCGGCCGAAGAGCAGCAACGCCAGCAGGCGGCGCAGCAGCGTGCGGCGCAGGAACAGGCTCAGAGAGCGCAGCAGCAGCAGGCGCAACAGCGCGCCCAGCAACAGCAGCAGCAACAACAACAGGCACAGCAGCGTCAAGCGCAGCAGCAGGCGCAACAGCGCGCCCAGCAAAGCAACAGACTCAGCAGCGCGGCCAGCAACAGGCGCAGCAACAACAGGCGCAGCAACGCCAACGTGCGCAGCAGCAACAGGCGCAACAGCAGTCACAACAACGGGCGCAGCAACAGCAGGCACAGCAGAGAGCCCAGCAGCAGCAGGCCGCTCAGCAACAGCAGCAACGACAGGCGCAGCAGCGCGCCCAACAGCAACAACAGCAGCAGGCCCAACAGCAAACACAGCAACGCGCGCAGCAGCAGCGGGCCCAGCAACAACAGCAGCAAGCCAAACAGCAGGCACAGCAACGGGCGCAACAGCAGCAGCAAGCCCAACAGCAGGCACAACAACGAGCGCAACAGCAGCGGTCGCAGCAACAGCAGCAGCAAGCTCAACAGCAGGCACAACAACGGGCGCAGCAGCAGGCCCAACAACAGGCACAGCAACGGAGCCAGCAGCAGGCGCAACAGCAGGCACAGCAGAGAGCCCAGCAGCAGGCACAACAGCAGGCGGCTGAACAACAGCGTCAACAACAACAACGTCAGGCCGAGCAGCAACGTGCGGCGGAGGCGCAGCGGCGCGCCCAGGAAGAAGCCGCGCGCCAGCGTGCGCAGGCGCAGCGCTAGGTGTTGCTCACTGCTGCAGGTGCATGAAGAAGAATGCCGCGACCTGCTTGCGCGCATCCGCCCAGGCGGCGGCATCGCCGCCGGTCGTTGCACCACGGCCGGACGGCGCATTCGGATTGTTGCGCGCGCCGTCGTAGCGCACCGGCCCGTTGTTGTCGAAAGCGTGATGAGCGCCGGGATAGATCTTGATTTCGACCGGGTAACCTGCGGCGCGACTTGATTCCGTGAGGCGCCGGCAGGGCTCGGCCGGCGTCCAGTCGTCTTTTTCGCCGATCAGGATGAGCAGCGGTGAGAGCGGCTGGTATGTCCCGCTGTAGGCAACAACGGGACCGAAGCGCACTCCTTTTTGCCGTACCGTGGACCAGCCACCGTAACGCGCGGAGCAACTCGGATACAGCGCGAGTGCGGCTGCGAAACCATTTCGCTTCGCATCGCCGAGCGAGTCCTCGCGTGCAGGCTGGGCCACTGTCGCCGCAAGCACGGTCCATCCACCATGAGAATTGCCCATGAGGCCGACGCGCTGTCCATCCACGAATTGCAGTGCGCGCAACGCAGCGAGCGCGCCATAGGCATCTGCGGCGCGCACATAGCCGCTGACAGCGGTCGTTTGGGCGCCCGGAATGGTACACACGCCGTCGGGAAAGCCGCGTGGCGTGAAGCTGTCCGGAATCGCGATGACATAGCCTTGCTGGACGAGATCCTTCGCCCAGCGCATCGGCGCGCCGCTCGAGCGCGGACCGAGGCCACTGCAGTCATGCATGATGACGATAGCCGGGAATGGGCCGCTGCCGTCCGGCTTGATCAGCGTGGCGGGTATTTCCAGCGCCGAACCGACAGGCGTTACAGTCAACGCCGACTCGGTCGCTGCCGCCACTGCGACCGCCGCGGGCGCGAGGCACAAGCCGAGAAAGAGCAGTGTTCTCAGGTCGATCATCGTCAGTCCTGCGTCACGTCGCCCCCGCCGCCGCGCCTCTCCTACAAAATACCGTCGGGCTGAGCAGCAGTAGCGTCTCGCGCCGGAGTCCTGAGCCAGGCACACAGTGCTGCGGTCGAAGGGATGAACAACCGCGCCGTTCACCCTTGGAGACAGCCCTCGTTGGCTTCCTCAGGGCGAACGGATTACTGATGCGAAATGCTTCACCATACTACGGGTGCGGTGGGCAGTGGCTTGCGGCTCGAATGTTTCCACATGTTACCCCGCGCCTTGTCATGGCAGCTCTCCTTATCACTGCACGCCGGTCTCCCGGGCACGTCGCTCGCTTTCTTGTTCTCGTTGCACGCAGATGCGAACCGATCGGCAGGAGAGGGCGATGGAGCGATCCCAAGCAAGGAACGAGGCGCAGGAGGACGGCCGCGGCCGGAATGCGACAGGGCCGACCGACATTCCGGCGCCGGGCTGGAAGGACATCTTCCGGCGTGTCTATGAGGAGATCGGCCGTGATCGTGTCCTGTTGGTGGCGGCCGGCGTCACGTTCTATCTGCTGCTTGCATTCGCCCCGGCACTCGCTGCACTGATTTCGCTATACGGCCTCTTCGCGGATCCTGCGACGATCAGTGAACACGTGAGCCTGCTGCAGGGGATGGTCCCCGGCGGCGCCATGGAGATCCTCGAGGACCAGCTGACACGACTCTCGGCGCAGGGCCAGACGAAGCTGGGTCTCACATCGGGGCTTTCGCTCGCTGTCGCGCTGTGGAGTGCCAATGCGGGTGTGAAGTCGCTGTTCGACGCGATGAACGTTGCCTACGGCGAGGAAGAGAAGCGGTCGTTTCTCAAGCTCAATCTGGTCTCCCTCGCCTTCACGATAAGCACGATCACCGCGGTTATCGTTCTTGTCGGTGCGGCTATCGTGCTGCCGGTACTGTTGGAGGGCTTTGGGGAGTACGCGGACCTGATCTCACGTATCGCGAGCATCGCGGCGCTCGCCGTGGTCCTCATCATCGCATTGGCAGCGCTCTATCGCTGGGGACCCTCGCGTGAGACCGCCAAGTGGCGCTGGATCACACCGGGTGCCCTGCTCACGATCGTCGTCACGATCATCGCCTCGGTGCTGTTCTCGTGGTACGTCGCGAACTTCGGCTCTTATAACGCGACCTATGGTTCACTCGGGACCGTTGTGGGCTTCATGACGTGGATGTGGATCACGATGATCATCGTGATCTGCGGCGCCGAGCTCAATTCGGAAGCCGAGCATCAGACCGCGCGCGATTCGACAACCGGCCCCGAGCAGCCGCTGGGCACGCGCGGCGCCCGCATGGCAGACCGCGTCGCACCGCGCCATGGCAGTCGCGGCTACGCTCCGCAGACGCAGCGCGAACAGCATCCCGATCAGGGATTGCGCGAGCATCAGGCAGAACAGACGCGCAGCGATCATGAGGCCTTTTTCGACCCCCGCCGGGCGGGACGCCGTTCCGAAGGTCTGTCCTTCGCGAAGATGGCGCTCGTCGTGCCGCTCGCGCTCGTGGCGGGGTTGATCGGCAGGCGCGGACAAAGCAAGCGAATCTCCGCTCCGGTCTGAACCGATCGCCTACGCGTCGCAGGCTCTGGCCGCCTACCGACGAGGACGCGCGTTCCGTTCTCGCTCCTGGCTGTCTGAATCGCAAAGACAGCGCGGAGTAACCTTAAGCCCGAGGGGACCGGTACTGTCGCGAGTCGGGCCGGCGCGTCCGCGACCGCAAACGTCTGCTGCTCGCGTGGATACATCTGCGCCAGGAATTATTATGATTCATATGCGAACGTCGGCGCTACGGGGGAGAAAACATGCAGAAGAAGCTGGTTCTGTTTTCAGACGGGACGGGCAACAGCTCGGCGAAGCTCCAGAAAACGAATGTATGGCGTCTTTTCGAGGCACTGGAGCAAAACCGCTGCGACGTGCGCGCGATTTACGATGACGGCGTCGGCACGTCGTCCAATCGCTATCTCGCTGCCTTCGGCGGCGCATTCGGCTGGGGTCTCAAACGCAACGCGCTGCACCTGTACAAGTTCGTTTGCCGCAACTACGCCGGAGGTGACGCGATCTACGGCTTCGGATTCAGTCGCGGCGCTTTTACGATCCGCGTTGTGGCCGGTTTGATCGCGAGAGAGGGCCTCGTCACCTTCCGGACGGAAGAGGAGCTGGATCACAACGCAAAGGTCGTCTACCGGCGTTTTCGGACGAAAGCATTCCCGTCGAAAAGTCCAGTGGTAATCGTCATGCGTGCGCTGCGCGACGCGGCCCTCGCCCTCAGAGACTGGCTGCGTGGCCACCCCACTTACGCCCAGCTGCGCCAGGACATGAAAAGTCGCGATCAGCTCGACGTGCGCATCCGCTTCCTGGGCGTCTGGGACACCGTCGAAGCCTATGGCATGCCGGTGCTGGAGCTGAAGCGCGCGATCGATTGGGTGATCTGGCCGATGATGTTCGGCGACCTCTCTCTATCGCCGAAGGTCGATCGTGCCTGCCACGCTCTGTCGCTGGACGACGAGCGCACCACGTTTCATCCGCTCATCTGGGACGAGTGGGCAGAAGCCGAACTGGTCAAGAACGGGCGCGTAAAACCCGGTCGCATCACACAGGTGTGGTTTCCGGGTGTTCACGCGAATGTCGGTGGCGGCTATCCCGAAGACAAGCTCGCGCTCATACCGCTCGCCTGGATGATGAACCAGGCTGCTGCGAACGATCTCCCGCTCGACGTTGAAGACGTGAAACGCATCAACGCCGAGAAATCGCCTTACGCAAAGCTCTACGATTCACGCGCCGGTGTCGCCGCGTACTACCGCTATTCGCCGCGAAACATCCCGATTGCGAAGCCTGTTGGCGGAGTGGAGCGAGAGATCCTTCCGATCGTTCACTCGAGCGCGATTCTGCGCATGGTGCACGGGTCCGACGCGTATGCACCTATCACATTGCCGCAGCGCTTCTGGGTTCTCGCGCCCGACGGCATGCTGCTGCCCATGCAAGGATTTCAGCAGACACTTACTCCGGATTCCACGAAGAGGGCCGACACGTTCGCTGCTGCGCCGTCGATGGTCAAGCCGCCGGACACTCTGCAGGGCGAGCGCAACCAACTCGAGACTGCGATGAAGAGTCTTACGCGGCCGAGCTCGAATGTCGTGGGGCTGGTCTGGGACACGGTGTGGTATCGGCGGCTCGGCTATTTCACCACCTGCGCGCTGACGTTGTTGCTGATCCTCTATCCGTTTACGGGGAATCTGCTGGGGTCTGCGCTGTATGCGCTGATCGGCTCCATACCGGTGGCAGGGCCGCATATCAGCGAGGCGCTGCGGTCGGCATTCGATCAATCCGACGGCTCTTCGAGCGGGCTGGTCGAGCCGATCGTCGATGCCCTGGCGGGTTTCATTCCGGCTTACCTCGGTCGCTGGACCCGGGCCCTCGTTGACAATCCGATCACGTTCGGATCGCTGGCGGTCGCGGTGATCGTTTCGATGTCCATCGGCGGAATGCTGCGCTCCCGCATTCATGACCGCGCCTGGCTCGCGTGGCATATCGGCGAGATGCCGAAGTTCCGCGGTTGGCTTCTTTCGAACAGCAAGGGCTGGCGTAACGCCGCGCTGGTCGGATTCGCCGTGGCGCTCTTTGCCTTGATCGTTTACTACTATGGTTATTTGAACGCCGACGCCGGTGCCAGCCCTGACGCAAAGCTGACGATCATCGAGCTCGCCGTCGTTGCCGGGCTTTTCCTGTGCTTCGCGCTATTCCGAATGGCCGAGGTGCGCAGGCACCGCGACGCAGCGTCTGCGGAGAGTGCCGGCGAGGCTGCACCGGGGTCATTCGGTCTGTCTCTGGCACGGCGTATCCGCACGAACGGGGCGCTGGTGGGACTCTATCGCGGCGTCTTCACGTATGCAGTGCCGATCCTGTTTGCGCTCGCGCTGATCGCAGGCGCTGCGTTGTTGTCGAACCGGGTCGCTTTCGATGTCGCGAGCGCCGCCGGCGCCTTCTGCCGTTCGCCCGGAAAGAGCGAAAGCGGCGAGAGGCTCGGCTCGAAAGAGGGCTTCGTCACTTCGAATATGTGCTGGCCCTCCGGCCTTCGGGTGGAAGGTGGCCGGCGCTATGTGATTACGCTCACGACGCCAGGCGACTGGTTCGACCACGCCATCAGGACCGACGTAGCGGGCACGCCTGCGGACAATCTTGTGCTCTACCTTGCGATCCCCCTGAGAAGATGGTGGGCTGAGAATTACTTCAAGCCCGTCGTGCGGGTCGGAAGCGTCGGCAACGACGAGTATGTTCTCGAGCCGGAGCGCGCGTTTTCCCCGCACCCGTATTGCCGATCGCCCGAAATGTACGGCACGGCGGTTACGAAGGCAGGGGAAGAGGGGCTAGCCGTCCCCTCTCCGCGCAGTCGTAGCGAAAAGGAAATGCGCGCGGCGTGCTCCACGTGTGCTGCAGTAAAACCCGAAGTCCAGGAAGGCGGCTCCGAAAACGGCAGGATCAAAGAGGAATCGGCGCGAGCCCTGCTCGACTGTTCCCCGACACCGGAGGCGCGAAAGACGGTCAAGGCGATCATCACCCCGCGCACCTCCGGTGAAGTGTTCGTGTACGTAAACGACGCGATCCTGGCGATCCCGGGCTGGGTGGACTTCTTCTACCGGAACAACAGTGGCAGCGCGTCGATAACAGTCGAGCATGCGCCCTGATGAGTCGCGCGATGGTCGTGCCCGTTATCTGCGGGACGTGAGGGAATCGTGCGGAAACTGATCGGTGTTTGCAACGCGTGTCTCGCACTCTGTATCACGGGTGCGTCCGCACAACCGTATCCCGTCAAACCCGTGCGCGTCATCCTCGGCACCGCAGCGGGCGGCACCGGCGACATCTCGGCGCGCATCGTCACGCAAAAGATGGCCGAGGGTCTGGGGCAGCCCATCGTCGTGGAGACCCGTCCCGGCGCGGGCGGGGCGATCGCGGACGAGGCCGTCGCACGATCGGCGCCGGACGGCCATACGCTCCTCTATGCCGCGGGCGCCATTACGACGCTGCCGGCGCTGCGCGCGAACCTGCCGTACGACGTCGAGCGCGATCTCGCGCCCATCTCGCTGGTCGTGCTCACCGTGTTCGCCTTCGCCGTGCACCCTTCGGTGCCGGTGCACGACGCCCAGGGCCTGATCGCGCTTGCACGAGCGCGTCCCGGGCAGCTCACGTTCAGCTCGCCCGGCATCGGCAGCTCGGCTCATCTTGCAGGCGAGGCTTTCACCATGATGGCGGGTGTGAAGATGCTGCACGTTCCCTATAAGGGTGCGCCCGAAGCCATCGTCGGCGTCGTGGCGGGTGAGATCGACGTCGGCATTCCGGCCGTGACCGGCGCGCTGCCGCTTGCGAGTCAAGGAAAGCTCAAGGTGCTCGCCGTGAGCACCTTGAAACGATCGGCCCTGATGCCGTCGGTGCCGACACTCGACGAATCCGGCTTGAAGGGCTATCAGCGCGCCGGATGGAACGGCTTTCTCGCTCCGGCGGGCGTGCCGCGGGAGATCATCATCCGGCTCAACACGCTGATCGTGAAGAGCGCCAACGCGCCCGAGGTGAAGGAGGCGATGGTAAAGCAGGGCCTCGAAGTGCAGACCACCACGCCGGAAGAGTTCGCGGCGTTCATCCGCAGCGAGCGCGCGCAGAACGCGAAGCTCGTGAAGTTCGCGGGCATCAAGAGCGAATAACGGAGAGAGAAGCCCACATTCCGCGTGAGCGCCCGGGCGATTTGTGTTATTCCCATTGTATGGAAGTCAAACCGGCAGTCCCCCGCGCGATTCTCGTGGGCGTTCAGGTCCCGAGTGTCGACGACGTTGCTCACGCTGCGAGTCTCGCCGAGCTCGGTCGTCTGGTGAAGACGCTCGGTTACGAGGTCGTCTCCACGGTCTCGCAAAAGCGCGCTGCGATCGACAGCACCGCCGTGCTCGGCAAGGGTCGGCTCGCGGAGCTCGCGGCCATGACGGGCGGGACGGGCATCGTCGAATCGGGCGCCGTCCCGCGGAAGTCGAAGGCACGCGAGCGCTTCGAAGATGCCGACGAGAAGCCGCCGGAAGCGCCAATCGATGAGCCCGATCGAGACGCGACGCCGAAGCCGGGGTTCGTCATCGTCGATCACGAGCTCTCGCCTACTCAGGCGCGGAACCTGGAACGTGCAACCGGTGCGCAGGTGCTCGATCGCACCGGGGTGATCGTCGAGATCTTCCATCGTCATGCGCGGAGCCGCGAAGCGCGGCTGCAGGTGGAGATGGCGCGGTTGAAGTACGTGGCGCCGCGCCTGCGGGAGTCGTCCGTCGGTGCCGGACGGCAGCAGGGGGTCGGCGCCGGTGAGTCCGACCTCGAGCTCGACCGTCGCAAGATTCGCGATCGGCTCGCGGAGCTCAAGGAGCAGCTGGACGAGATCCAGCACGACAACACGCAGCGCCGGTATGCCCGGCGCGATCAGCTTCGCGTCGCGCTCGTCGGATATACGAACGCCGGCAAGTCGTCCCTCATGCGTGCGCTGACGGGAAGTGAAGTACTGGTCGCCGACAAGCTCTTCGCGACCCTCGACACGACCGTGCGGGCGCTGCATCCGCCGACGCATCCTCGCGTACTGATCTCGGATACGGTCGGGTTCATCCGCAAGTTACCGCATGATCTCGTCGCGTCCTTCCGATCCACGCTCGACGAGGCGCTGGAAGCATCGCTGCTGCTATACGTCGTCGATGCATCGGATCCGGCCTACGAAGCGCAACTCGAGGTGAGCCGCACGGTGTTACGCGAGATTGGCGCCGAGGCGATACCGTCGCGCCTGCTCCTCAACAAGATCGATCGCATCGCCGACACCGATCGCGCCGCGCTGCGCGCGAAGCACCCCGAGGCGATCCTCGTCTCCGCGAAATCACCGCCGGATGTAGCCGCGTTACGCGAAACGATCATCGGGTTCTTCGAAAGCGGAATGGTGGAGGACGAGCTCGTGCTGCCGTACGCGAAGCAGTCGCTGCTCGGCGAGATCTACGACAATGCCCGCGTGCTCTCGGAAGAATACGACGCCGGCGGCCGGATCCTCAAAGTGCGCGGCTTGCCGGGTGCGATCGCGCGCCTTCGAAGAGCGCTCGACGGTTAGTGAGCCCGAATCGCGGAGGTGGTGCCTCGCGCGGTCGCGGGGACTGGGGTTCTTTGGCCCGCACGTGAGTGGAACCGCTGGCCGTTGCCGCGGCATGGCGCTTGCACTGGCTGCGCACATCGCTGACGAGGCTGGAAAAGTCCGAAGCAGCGTAAGCACAGGCCTCGCCAAAGGGCCGCCACTGCCACCGCTCGCTCGCTCCGGGCCGGTTCCGACGGACGCACGTCGGAACTCGATTCAACCCGGCGCAGATCGCGAACGGGATCGTCGAGCTATGTGCGGCACCGAGCGGCAGACCATCTGCCTGAGCGCTACAACACACGCCTAACCTCGAGCTTGGCACGCCGTTGCTCACTCGGGTCATTCAAACGGAGAGAGAGATGGCAGCCAGGAAGAAAACCGCAACGAAGCGCCGGCAGACCCTCAACGCGATCACACTGCTGCGCAGCGATCACGCCGAGGTGAAGGATCTATTTTCGCAGTTCGAGAAGGCACGCAAGGACGACCGCAAGGCAGCACTGGCTGCGCGCATCTGCAGGGAGCTCACCGTGCACGCGCAAATCGAAGAAGAGATCTTCTATCCAGCTGCTCGCGAAGTGCTTCGCGACGAAGACCTCATCGACGAGGCCACGGTCGAGCATGCCAGCGCCAAAGACCTGATAGCGCAGATTGAGTCGTCATCACCGGGAGACGACCTCTTCGACGCGAAGGTGAAAGTGCTGGGCGAATACATCAATCATCACGTGAAAGAGGAACAGAACGAGCTGTTTCCCAAGATGCGCCAAACATCGCTCGATCTCACGGAGATCGGCCAGCGAATGATGGCGCGTAAGCAGGAATTGCTCGAGTCTTAAAAGTAGGTAGCGCTTCAGGCGACCGCCACTTCGGTGTTACGGCGGGTTAATGGACGCTGAAGCGTGCCGGGCGCCGACGACTGGAATTCGCGCAAAGGCAGGGCGGCGCGGGCCGACTCCGCTCGAGGACCTGGCTGGCGCGGTGGCGCTGCTCGACAGGCCCAGGCCTAGCGCCGACGCTGACGACGGGTGAGTCCGATCCCGCACTGCTCCTGCGCGTTGGCAGTGACGTCGGACGAAGCAGTTCAGACGTTCGCTGCGGCACTCGCGGCGCACCGTCACGATGAGCGCGAGACCGATCCCCCATTGGTCCGATCGCTCGGAACGTGATGAACAAGCTCTCGATGCACATCGACGTCGGGACTGTAGCTTGCCTACGTACAGGCGCTTTTAACTCAATAGAGGAAACAAATGGAAGCTAACATGTCAAGCGCTGACCCGCGCGGCGTTCAATACCCTTTGGCTCATGGACGTAATGAGTCGTTCACGTCGGGCGTCTCGTGGGGAGCCGTAGTCGGCGGCGCTTTTGTCGCCGCTGCGATGGGCCTTATCCTCGTGTCGCTCGGAACAGGGTTCGGGTTCGCGTCCACTTCACCGTGGACCGATTCAGGCGCGTCGGCCAAGACGCTTGGCATCAGCGCTATCGTCTGGCTGATTGTGACGCAGGTGATCTCGGCTGGGTTGGGGGGCTATGTAGCGGGTCGTCTTCGGACGAAGTGGGCAACCGTCCATTCCGACGAGGTGGTGTTCAGGGATACCGCCCATGGCTTGATAGTGTGGGCGGTCGGCGCGGTTTTCTCGGCTTGGCTGTTGAGCTCCGTGGCGACATCATTCGTGGGTAAGACGGCGGAAGTAGCGGGCACCGCGGCCTCTGGTCTTGCGAGCGGCGCCACCAATGTCGCGGGCGACGCTGCACGTTCGGCAGATCCCGCTAACTACTTTACGGACATGTTGTTGCGCTCGGAGAAACAGACGGATGATGCATCGAGCCGCGCAGCGTTGCAGCGGATCATGTCGAACGCGTTGCGCACGGGAGAGATGTCTGCCAATGATCGCACTTATGCGGCGCAGCAGATCGCAAGCCGCGCAGGCCTGAGCCAGGCGGATGCCGAGAAGCGTGTCGACGAGGTAGTCAATCAAGCCAAGCAGGCTAAAGCCAAGACGGAACAAGCGGCGCGGGAAGCTGCGGATGCGGCACGCAAAGCCGCGGCGACCTTCGCGTTCATGAGCTTCCTGGCGATGCTGATCGGCGCTTTCGTTTCAAGCTACGCCGCTAGAGTGGGGGGAAGACATCGCGACCTGGTAAACGATTAGCAATACTCCGCACACGTATACCTCTCGGGTACGCGCGGACGCCCGAAGAGAGTCCAAGAGGGCTTTCAGGCGAAAGCGCGGACCCGCGCGTGACCGAGCGGGTGGCACGGATGGCATGCGCTGTCAGTGGTGCGAGCCGCACAGCCACGGGAATGCATGGCGTAGCCAATGGACAGCGGCATTGGCGTGATCCACAGATCGAGTAATGCCCAGATCCCGCCGCATCACTCCAAGCGCCTGAGGTAATCCTTCGAGAACATCCTGTCGGGCAGATCGCGCACCGTCATATTGTGGTACTCGACGACCGATTGCTCGGACTGCCGCAACGCGTCGTCCATGACCGAGACGCGTAGGTCTCGTCCGGCCGGCCAGATTCTGGAAGCGCTCGTACTTGCACGTCTTCAGCAGTCGGTTCGACTGTGAATAGAACTCGGCCTGATACGGCCACGCGTTCGATTGTCGAACCCAGTACACGACCCGCTGATAGGTTACGCCGCGATCGACCGCGTTCAGCTCGATCACGTAATGCGCCTCTCCCGCGATCGTTTCGGTGCGTAAGATCTTCGGCGTGTAGTCTCCGGCGAAATTGGCACGGGCCAAGTCGCCGTTTGCGACCTGCCCGGTAAGACGCTGTGCGAGGGACAGCCGCACCGGCTGCGACACGTTCGGCATGAACACCCACAGGTCGCGTCCTTTCATGAGCATACTCTGGCCCCGCTCGGACGCAGGCTCGGTCAACGTCACGATCGTGTTGTCGTTTCCTTTCGAGAGCACACGATACTTGCGTGCCTCGCTTCGTTCACCCTGTCGCGTCGTGACGATGTCTACGTCAACCTGGAAAGGCTCGGCGGGGAAACGGATCTGGTCAGCCTTTTCAACTATACTGCGGGCGAGCGCGTCATCGCCCGAGCCGACAGTCACCGACTGCGCGTGTGCATTCGCAACCAGCACCGCGGACAAGAGCGCCCATAGGCCGTGGGATACGATCGATTGCATCGGCGCCTTCGACATGGAATTCGATGCCTCTGTTGCTGGTATGGTCAACGTGCTCGCATTCACCAGGCGCCGCTCATGGGGCGCGAAACCGAGTTTAAGGCCATCACACGGACATGAGCGTTGTTCGGGTGGAGCACGTGTACAAGGATTATCTGCTTGGCGAGCAGAAAGTGCAGGCGTTGAAAGACATCACGCTGTCTGTAGAGGTTGGGGTGTTTCTCGCCATCGCCGGACCCTCCGGCAGCGGTAAAACGACGCTTCTCAACCTCATCGGCTGCATCGACACACCCACGAGGGGCACGATTTTTCTGAACGGCGAGGACGTCGGCAAGAAGACGGCCGACGAACTGGCGGATCTGCGGGGGCGTGCGGTCGGCTTCGTCTTTCAGACGTTCAATCTGCTGCCGGTGTTGTCGGCGGCTGAAAACGTCGAATACCCGCTGCTTGCGCGCCGGGACATATCGAAGGTGGAGAGACGGCGCAGGACAAAATCCTTTCTGCAGCGTGTCGGGCTCGAGCGCTTCGCGGATCACCGTCCGAACCAACTGAGCGGGGGACAACGGCAACGGGTCGCCATAGCGCGCGCGCTGGCGATCGAGCCGGCGATCGTGCTTGCGGATGAGCCGACCGCCAACCTGGACCATGCCACCGGCTCGGATGTGCTCCTGCTCATGCGCGAGATCAACAGAGATCTCGGCACCACCTTCATATTTTCCACGCACGACCAGCGCGTAATGGCGATGGCCGACGAGGTGGTCACGATCGAAGACGGTGAGCTCCGCGAGGAGCGGTGAAATCGCGAGGCCCGCGACCCTGATGCCCGATCGCGTCTCGCGCTCGCCTGCAGTCATGCTCGGTATCGCGGCAGTCCTCTACTCCGCGGTGGGTTGCTGCGATGAGCCCCTCAGGCTCAGTCGCGAGCTCGCTTCTCTGCCCATTGAGTCCGGGCGATCGTGCGGTGAGAACGACTGTGGTGCTGCAACGCCGAACCGCACGCAGGACAAGCCGGCACCCACCGTGATCAGGGGCTTCACGCAGACCGAGGTCGCACGCACGGTCGCGGCACCGGACCACTGGTCCAGGCTGCGCCTGCGGAGTGAACTCAGCACGTCCGGCCGGTTCAACGAAAACGTGCGCTGGAAGCTCAGTGGCCGTCTCGATTACGACGCGGTGTTCGACGTGACGAATTTCTACCCCCCGAACGTGCGGAAAGATGAACGAATCAACTTTTTCGCGCGCGAGAATTACCTCGACTTCTCGGCCGGCGACTGGGACTTTCGCCTCGGCCGCCAGCACGTCATCTGGGGTGAGATCGTCGGGCTTTTTTTCGCCGATGTCGTGTCAGCGAAGGACTATCGCGATTTTCTCCTCCCGGAATTCGACATTCTCCGCATTCCTCAATGGGCCGCTCATGCGGCGTATACCGGCGAGCAGTTTCATGTCGAGCTGGTGTGGATACCCGTTCCGACTTACGACAAGTTGCCGAAGCCTGGCGCCGAGTTTTTCGCGCTGCCTGTCCCGTCCCCGCCCGGAGTCGTAACGCAGGTCGCTGGTGAAACCCACCCCGGGGGCACGCTAACATCGAACTATGGTGTGCGCGTGTCGACACTGCAGGCGGGCTGGGACGTCGCCGCCTTTTACTACCGCAGTATGGATGCGTCGCCCACGTTCTACCGTCAAATCCTGTCGACGCCGCAACCGACGGTGTTGTACGAGCCGCGGCATGATCAGATAGATCAGTTCGGCGCGACCCTGGGCAAGGATCTCGGCTCTGTCGTCCTGCGCGCCGAGGCGATCTACACGCGCGGTCGCCAGTACAACGTCACGCGCCTTTCCGACCCCGACGGTGTAGTGCCGCAGAACACGTTCGACTGGATCGGCGGACTCGATTTCGAGGTTGCATCGAGCACGCGGCTCAACGTGCAGCTCTTTCAGCGCCTCTTTTTCGAGCACGACCCCGACATTCTCGCGAAGCGTCTCGAAAGTGGCTACACCTTGCACCTGACGCACGATCTGTCGAACGGGACGCAGGCGCAGGTGCTGTTCATATCAAGTCTCGACCGGAACGACTGGATGCTGCGCCCGCGCCTGATATGGAAGCTCGAGAAGAACTGGCGGCTCGTCTCCGGCGTCGATGTCTTCCAGGGCCCGCCGTTCGGTTTCTTCGGACGCTTCGCGAACAGAGATCGGGTCTATGCCGAGCTGCGTTACAGCTTCTGATTCGACGTGACGAGTCGAGTGACGAGTGGCGAGTGGCGAGTGGCGAGTGGCGAGTGGCGAGTGGCGAGTGGCGAGTGACGAGTGACGAGTGGCGAGTGGCGAGTGACGAACGACACTCCATCGCCCGGCGTGCGCGAGTCGGGGAGGGGAAACAGGGATTCGACGCTCAGATGTTCGAGCGCAACGCCTCGACAAGCGGCGTCCTGGAGACGCGTCGCGCCGGGAACAGGGCGGCCAGGATCGGTGCGAGCAGGCCGATAACGAAGGCCATCAGCACATTGTCGGGGCTCACCTGGATGCGCGCCGTATAAGCCAGGTTCGCATTCGGCGGCGGTGGCATGGGAATCCCAATCGCTGAAATAACGGCCGCAAGCAGCAGTCCGATCAACACCCCCAGCACACTTCCCACGACGCCGAGCAAGAGGTTTTCCGTGAGGATCACACGGAAAACATGGCTGCCGCGGTTTCCCAGCGCGCGCATGGTCCCGAATTCCCCCAGCCGCTCGAAGACGCTCATGTTGACTGTGTTTGCAATGGTCAGTACCACCATCGCGAAAACAATCACCTGCAGCACGCCGAGCTGCCGCGCGTATAGCCGCACTGTCTTTTCGTAGAAGTCGTTCAGCTGCCTCCAGGTTTTTACTTCCAGGTCCCTGGAACCCAGATCATGGGTGAGCACGGAGGCGACGCGCTGTGTATCGGGTGTCTCGCGCAGCGTAACGACAAGCGCGTTGACGCCCCGCGTGCCGAGCAGCTCCTGTGCAGCCGGCAATGCGATTTTCACCGCGCGCGCGTCATACTCGTTCGAAAAGCTCTCGAACACGCCCACGACCTCCAGATCTGCAGTGTTCAGCGCTCCATCCAGCGTGCTTGCCAGCAGGGTCACGTGATCGCCGGGCCTGAGCTGGAGCGCCTGTGCCAGCCCGCGTCCGATCAGGATGCCGAAGGCGTCCTTTCCAGTCATCTGACGGCCTTCGACAATCGACACGGAAGTCCCAAGCTCCGCCTCCTTATCGGCTTCGACGCCTTCGCCGATGACGGGCATGTCGCTGCGTCCATTGCTGAGCAAACCGGAGAAGTTCAGGCGCGCCATTACATCTTGAACTCCGGCGACCCCGGCGATCCGGCTTTTGAGCGCATCCGGCTCATCGATCAAGTATTTTCCGGGACTGCGTGAGCCGCGTTCGTAATAGCCGCTCCTGTAAACCTGCATGTGTCCGGATTGGGAATGGATCAGGGCCTCGCCGAGCTGCACGAAGATGTCGCTCACCCATCCCGCCGCCAGCATGAGACCCACGACGCCGAATATCAGCGCTGCCAGGACCATGGCAGTGTGCGATCGTTGGCGCCGGATGTTGCGACTCGCAAGCTTGTACATGGCCGCCGCGCTCAGCTGTTGTGTCTCAGCGCGTCTACGACATTCTTGCGCGATGCCTTCCAGGCCGGGTAGATGCTTCCCAGCGCGGTGCTCAGGATCCCCAGCGCCAGCGCTTCTCCAACGATGCGCCACGTAACCAATACCTGGCTCGTATAGCCGTGCGACACCCCGGGCGGCGGGGGCATGGGAATTCCCAGGGCCGAGATCGCAAGTGCCAGTGCCAGCCCGCCACAGACGCCGAACAGCCCGCCGATGCAGCCGATCACGAGACCCTCCGCAATGAAAAGACGGAGAATGCCGCGACGTCTGACGCCGAGAGCCATGGCGGTTCCTATCTCTCCCGTTCTCTCGATGACGCTCATGGTGATGGTGTTCAGAATGCCCAGCAGAATGATCACCGCGAGAATCAGCCGGATGCCGTCGACCTGCCTGCGGAACAGCTGCGCGGTCTTGTTGTAGAGGTCCGCCAGTTCGTACCACGGCACGACATCGAACTGGCTTTCCGGCAGTTGCGCTCGCAGCGCGGCGACGACTGACCCGGTCTCACGCGTTTCATTCAACATCACGACCCACGCGTGCACGCCGTTTGTATGCAGCAGCTCGTGCGCGGTCCCGATCGGCAGGCGCAGGGCGACGTCATCGTAAGCTTTGGAGATCGTGGAGAAAACGCCATTGACGGTAACTTCGACTGCGTTCGTTCCGCCGGAAGTCGTGTTCGCGAGAACGACGAGGCGATCCCCGATGGTCACGCCCAGATTGCGCGCGAGGCCCACCCCTACGATAACCGCATGCGGTTCGTCCTGCGACAGCTCCCGGCCCTCGACGAGCTGTGTCCCCTCTTCGAAGACCGCCTCTGCTACCGGACTGACGCCTTCGCCGATGAAAGACAGGGTAGTCTCGCCGTGACTGACCAGCCCGTTGAACGACAGACGCGGTGCGATAACCTTGACACGTCCGGAATGGTCCAACGCTGCAGCTTCGGGCTCGCGGCCCGGAAGCAGAAAAGAATACGGATCGGCCATCCCCCTTGTGTGGTATCCAGGTCGAGTGACCTGGAGATGGCCGAGGCGAGACTGAATGGCTTCTTCGCGGAAGGTGAGCAGCATCCATTCCACAAAACCATTCGCGACAATCGACGCGGCGATGCCGAATGCCACCGCGACAACGGCAACCGCCGTCCGGCGCCGGTGGCGCATGCAGTTGCGGAACGCGAGCATGAAGTCAACGAGGAGTGTGGACATGCGGTTCCTTAGGTGATCGCGATGCTCGCTGCGTCATCCGCTTCCACCCTGCAGCGCATCCTGTCCGCGGGGATTCTGGCGCCCTCGGCCGACAATCGTCATCTCTTCCGCTTCTCGATTCTAACGGACCGCGTCGTGATGAAGCCGGACGATCTCTTCCGTTCGGCGGATGCACAGACGAGATTGCTTGCATGCATCTCTTTCGGCGCAACAGTCGAGAACATCGCATTGGAAGCCACCTGCGTCGGGTACAGCGCCGACATCGACTGGCTGCTGACAGAGGATGCGCTGTGCGAGATCCGTCTCGTCGCATCCGACGATCCTCCCGACCGTCTCGCTCAGGCGATTTCGTTACGCCACACCAACCGACGCTTCTTCTCGGGACCGCCACTGGCTCCCGCTGAAAAAACGGATCTGGAACGTGAGGTATCCCGTGTCCCACAGGCCCATGTGACCTGGTTGGATCAGCCGGCGGAGCGCCGTACGGCGCTGCGCTTGATACGGCTCGCCGAAACGGAACGATTCCGTTCGCGTGCGCTGCACGCAGAACTCTTCTCCGGGCTGCGCTTCGACATGCCCCCGAACTCGAACTGTGAGCAGGGCATCCCTATCGGAGCCGCGGAAATCGACATCTTCGCGCGGCCTTTCTTCCGGCTGATGCGGCACTGGTCGGTGATGCGCTTGTTGAATGTCGCACGTGCACACTCACTCATCGGACTGCGCGCAGCTTACTTTCCGGCGCGCCTCTCGCCGCACCTGGGCGTGATCTCGGCAGGCGGTGAGATACCCGAGGCGGCAATCAGTGCAGGGCGGGCGTTCGAACGATTCTGGCTGCGCGCCACGCAACTCGGCATGGTGTTGCAGCCGTTTGCCGCGGCACCGCTCTACGCCCGGCCGGAGTTCAAAGGCGTTTCGTTCGATACCCGGGCGGCGCTGCAGAGCGGCTGGACCGAACTCCAGCCGCACGGCATGCCTTTGATCGCATTTCGCCTCGGACATGCTGCCGTGCCATCCGCTGTGACCGGCCGACCGCCTCTTTCCCACTTTCTTACGACGGAGCCGATTGTCTCCGGGCAGACCCGAACGGATCGCCCGTGAGGCCACCGCGCCTGAAGAACTGGCACAGACCGTCGAGATCGCCGCGGCCACGTGCAGGAAGCCTGGCACGGAGTTCTCGCAATTCGCGTCCGACGTACTCCGGAAGATCGCGTGGTGGCGTGCGCAGGATCACCAGCAGCGGCACGAGCCAGGTGCTGTATGTCTTGACGCCACGGGGTAACAAGCGCTCCGCGGAATCGACGAAGTCCTCCCGGAGAAACGCGGCGCGCAGAGATCGTTCGTAATCGAGTGAGAAAAGATGAGGTTGTTCCCCGGCATCCATGTAAGCCAGCCCGATCACCGACTTCAGCGACTTCAGGCGCCCGAAATCGGTGAGGTAGAGCGCGCCGTCGGGCTTCACCACTCGCGCGATCTCCCGAAAGCATGCATCCAGGTGATTGCGCGTCGGGAGATGATGCAGCGCCATTGTGCTGACAACGGCATCTGCGGAGTGATCCGGGAATTGCCGGAGATCGGTGATATCGCCCTGCTGGAGCTGCACGTTGCGCAGCCCAAGTTCTGCAATGTGCGCGTGGCCGTTTTCAATCATGGCCGCCGAGAGGTCGATACCGACAAACTGCGTATCCGGGTTGAGCGCCGCGATCCGGGCGAGTTGAGTCGCCGGGCCGCAGCCCAGATCGAGTGCGCGCGCGGCGCGGTGGATGACCGCAGTCGCCTGGGCGCTGTGAAACAGATAGGCAGCTGACATGACGCCATCAACGCGACCGGCATGCGAGTACGCCGCAACCTGGTCGTCGTCGGCCATGACCAGATCAGGCTCGGGTTCGCGCGGCAGCGTGCGGTGGCTCAGAAGCTCTCGAAGGATGATCGGCAGGAACGCGGCTCGAGGCATGCGCCGATCTTAGCCTATGCAAGTTCTTACGAACTGGCAGGATCGATGCGAGACCGTCAGCTATCGCGAGCCGAGCGGGACGCGTCGCCAAGTTGCTTGCGCGCGATATGCAGCGCGAGCCGCTGCAGCGGATTCCGGTTGCCGCCGGGCCGCCACGTCCTCACGAGCTTGTTGCGATAGGCGTCGAAATGGAGTCCCCACGGCGCGAACAGAACCTTGCCCCGGCCCAGCAGAATCTTGAGCGCGACTGTTGCGGCGAGCCCCGCGCACAGTTCGCAAGCCATCGTCGTCGACGGCCCTTGTCGCGCGGAAAAGCTTACGGCGGTCCGATCAACCAGATAGCCGCGCTGAAGCATCGCCGGCGAGAGCCCGATCAGGAAGCGGACGGCCTTTTCCTCTTCCGAGCATCCATTCCAGCGAAAATACTCCTCGAATGTCATTCGGCCCGGCGCAAAAGTGAGCAGCGCCGCACCCATGCCCAGCGGCGCGGCCGTGGTGGCAGGAATGGCCTTTCGCGCGCACGCCGCGAAGACATCGTTACGGGCAGAGAACGCGAAGAAATCGAGTCCATCCACGTATAGATCGACGCCCTCGAGAAAGGCGTCCAGATTGGCCGACGTGACGCCTTCATCGAAGACGTCGATCTCGACTTCAGGGTTGATGTCTCGCGCCATGCCGGCGAGGACCTCGGCTTTGCTCCGGCCGAGCGTGCTCATCAGCGCGCCCGCCTGCCGATTCATGTTGGCGAGATCGAACGTATCGAAATCCGCGATGTGAAAGCGCCCTATGCCAAGCCGCGCGAGTGTGAGCAGATGAGCGCCGCCGACCCCACCCAGACCGGCAATGGCAATACGCTTGCGCCGCAACACCTGCTGCTCTGCGGCCGTTACCCAGCCGATGTTCCGCGCGTATGCGGTGTCGTAATCGAAGGGCACTGCTCCGGGCATCAGATGGAGCGGCGCCTTATGCCGGCTCTGCCACCGCGACCGGCGGCGCAGCGAGGCCGCTCAGGCGGCGAGCCAGTCCATCCTGCTCCTTCTTTGAAAAGAAGTACGGATAGAGCGAACGCTGGCCATCTCCACGGTGCCCGCCGTACCGCGCGATCTGGTCAGCCACGTAGGCCACCTCGAGATGAAGGAGCACGGCCGGCGCGTTCACGCGGGGGCAGAGCTTCGTGTGGCCTATCTGCCGGAAATTGAGCATGCGCTTATAGAACACAACGTGCCGCGGATTGACTTCGATGAAGACATCGGTAACGCCGCGCATGAGCGCGCCGAAAATGTAGGCGAGGTGGAATAGCGCGCCAAGCACGTCCTTGGATCGAAGTTCGCCGTCGATCGCGAGCCGCGTGAGCTCGCACACGCACCGGTTGCGGCTGCGGTACTCGTCAACGACTGTCTTGTACAACGTGTCGGCAGCCAATCCCGCAGGCGAGTCGAAACCGATGGTCATGGTGCCAAACGTGGAGTCGCCGCGGCATGCCTGAAGGGTCATCTGGTCAAGCTGAGGCGGCTCGATCTGAGCCGTGTAGCCCCGCCAGGAGTACATCGCGTTCACCAGCATGTTCGACTTGCTGCGCTGGCCCTCGCTATCGGCGAGACGGACATGAAAATCCCCACGAGTGATGAGGGTTTCGTCTGCTTCGGTTTTCGCAATAGCGTCGTGGACGAGGCCGTGCACTTCGGGTGCCTTTAAGAAAGTTACTCCGCCAGGTTGGCAATCCGGCGCTGACCGGGGTGAAAGCCCACGCGGGGCATCTTGCATCTTCCATGAAGATGGCGGCATCGCGCGCGCGTATCGGATATTCGCACTGCCGTTCGCACAAAAATTGATTTATATCAAATTCTCGGAAAACAGACGGTGTATGTTAAGCGCGTTGGAGAGACATCGCAGGACCTACAGCTTGCTCACACAGGGACGACGAGGCGAACAGGTGGTCACGACCACTGGCGAGGCGGCGACCGCCGGCACTCCATCGACCGTCGAACATGCGCGGCGCAACCCAATCGCAGGTGTCCGCACGCCTATCGTCCCACGTCATTTCGGACGTCTCGGGCTCACCGAATGCTGCATTATCGGTTTCTGCGTGGGAGTAATCACTCTGATATGGGTGCTCACCCTGGAGCGGGTGGAGTACGAGCGCGGAGAGGCCATCCGCGAGACCGTGCGCAGGAACGCGAATCTCGTCCTCGGTTTTGAAGAGTACGTGGTCCGTATCATGAAAGCGGTCGACCAGACCGTTCTCCTGCTACAACACCAGTATGAACGATCCGGACCTCGCATGCAGGTATCGGATGTGATCCCGGACAGCCAGCTGGCGGATCCGCTGATCGCCACTTTCGCTGTGCTGGACGAGCATGGCTATGTCCTTTTTCGAAAATCCCAATCTGCTCCGGTGCAGGAGGCAGATCGCGAATATTTCAAGATTCACAAGCAGCAGAATACGGAGCGTGTCTTCATCGGAGCACCGATGAAAGGCGATTTGAGCAGCAATTGGTTTATCCCGGTCTCGAGGCGCATCAATAAACCCGACGGGTCGTTTCTGGGTGTCGCCATGGTCGGGATAGACGCTGCCTACTTCATGAGTTTCTATCCGCGCATCAACGTCGGAAATGACGGCATGATCCTGCTCGCCGGGCTTGACGGAGTGCCACGGGCGTTGAGGGAAGGAGCAGCGTACAGCGTGGGCGATCTCGCGAGTGGCGCAGCCCCGTTCACTGCCATGACGAACGAAAGCCGCGACGACGTGGAGGCATGGGGCAGCATCGACGGCATCCTCCGCTACGTGAGCTATCGAAGAATGGTCGAGTACCCTCTGATCGTCGCCGTCGGGCATTCAAAGGCGGAAGCGCTCGCCGGGTTTCAGCTGCGCGCTACTGCCTATCACCGGGCAGCCGGGGTGGCGACTGCATTGCTGCTCCTCATCGCTCTCATACTTCTTGCCGCGCAATCGCGCCATCGTCGTGCATCGCTGGCCATTGTCTCGAGCGAAGCACGCTTTCGAGCTATATTCGAACAGGCCACTGCCGGGATCGTCCGCTCGGAGATCAGCACCCAGATCCTCGAGGCCAATGACCGGTTCTGCCGGATTAGCGGCTATAGCGAGGCCGAACTCGTCGGGAAGACACTTGAATGCATCACTCACCCCGGCGACCTCGCAAAAAGCGACCGTTTCCGCCGGGCGCTCATCACAGACGAGGGCGGGCGCGCCGCGCGGGAGCTCGAAAAGCGTTACATACGCAAAGACGGTGCGGTGGTGTGGGTTGTGGTTGCGGCATCGCTCGTGCGCACCCGAGACGGCCGCCCGGATTACGTCGTGACGGTGGTACAAGACATCACGCAGCGCAAACGGATCGAACAGGCGCTGCAGGATACGAAGGAGCAATTCCAGCAGCTCGCCAAGAATATCCCCGAGGCCTTCTGGATCAGCGATCTGGAAAGACAGACCATGATCTATGTCAGCCCCGCGTTCGAGCGCATACACGGCGTGCGCGTGACGTCGCTACGAGGCACGTGGCGCGTATGGAAGGACACCCTGCATCCGGAAGATCGCGAGCGAGTAGTTGAAGCACATCGCACCATGGCGTTCGATCCCGTCGACGTCCAATACCGTATCGTGAGACCCGACGGAGTCATACGCTGGGTACGTGCCTGCGGCTATCCGGTCAGGAACCCGCGGGGGGTGATATATAGGGTCGCCGGTACGATCGAAGACATCACGGAACGACGGGAGCTCGACGACCGGCTACAACATCAGGCGCACTTCGATAGCCTCACTGAACTGCCGAACCGCGCCTTGTTCTTCGATCGTCTCACTCAAGCCCTGGCTCACGCGCGACGCGTCTCGCAGGCCGTCGCGCTGCTCTACGTCGATATCGATCGTTTCAAAATCGTCAACGACACCCTCGGCCATGTTGCAGGAGACGAACTGCTGCAGCATGTCGCGGGGTCTCTGCTGCGTTCGGTCCGCGCGGAGGACACTGTCGCCCGGCTCGGCGGCGACGAATTCGCGGTCATCCTGCCGCATATCGAAAAACCGGAGCATGCCGCGTTTATCGCACAAAAGGTGCTGAGCGCGCTGGCACAGCCGCTGAAACTCGAGAACCATGAGGTCATGGTGACGGGCAGTGTCGGCATAGCAGTATCCTCGTCCGATGGAATCGACGCACAGAGCCTCGTCAAGAACGCCGATGTGGCGATGTTTCGGGCGAAGAACTCGGGCCGGAACGCTTACGAGTTCTACACGGCAACGATGAACGAGTGTGCGCTCGAGCAGCTCGAGCTCGAGAGGTGTCTGCGACGCGCACTCGAGCGCGACGAATTCGTGTTGCACTTCCAGGCCAAAACGAACGTTGCAACAGGCGCGCTCACTGGATACGAAGGCCTGCTGCGCTGGAACGGCGAAGGGAAGGTTGTTCAACCGTCGAATTTCATCCCCTTGCTCGAGGAATCCGGACTCATCATGTCAGTCGGCGAATGGGTCGTGAGCGCTGCGTGCAAGCAGATCGCCGACTGGCAGCGCGCCGGTCATGCCCCTGTACCGGTCGCCATAAACGTATCGGCGAAACAGTTCAACCAACGTAACCTCGTCGCGTTAATCGAAAATGCCTTGCGAGAAAATGGGGTAGACGGGGCTCTATTGGAGATCGAGCTTACCGAATCGACCGCAATGCAGAACGCGGAGGAGGCAATCGTGGTTCTGGGCAAACTCAAGGCCTTGGGTGTAAGGATTGCAATCGACGATTTCGGGACGGGCCATTCGAGCCTGAGTTATTTGAAGCGCCTTCCTATCGACGTGCTGAAGATCGACCGTTCGTTCATCACGGGCCTGCCTTCGAACGAGGACGACGCGTCGATCACCAAAGCCATCATCACCATGGCACACAATCTCGGCTTGAAGGTCGTCGCCGAGGGCGTGGAAACCGAGGAGCAACTCATGTTTCTTGCCGATAACGACTGCGATGAGGTGCAGGGCTTCCTCTTCTCGCGTCCGGTTGCGGCGTGCGAGATAGCTCGCGATTGTCCCACGCGTCCACGGCAACCCGCACCACCGCTCGTGGGCTCTTATCGGAAAGCGCTGACGCTCCACTAGGCTGCGCTACGCTCCGACGCGATCGACCGGTCGGCATTGAATCCAGCACGGCAAGAGCTCCTTGCCTGAAACGACGCATGATCGGACGCGCGTGATACGAGACCTCCTCAGTCTCCGCGGAACGACGGTTGAGCGGGCTGCTCCATCATGGTTTCTTCAGCAATATCTTCAGCCCCGGTTTGAGCTCGGCGATGTCGTGCACATAACCCACGGCACCGGGGGTTATACGCAGGAATTCGATCTGTTCCTCGATCGTCTCGAATTCCCTCGGCGGTGTCCCCTGGCCGATATATCGACGCACCGTCCAGTATGCGATGAACTTGTCGTCGGGGTGCTCCAGGACACGTTCCATAAACGCTTTTCGCAGACTGTTTCCCTTGGTCAGATTGACGGGAATGATGGGGCGACTCTGGATTTCCACCACCTTGCCCAGATAGACGCGCTGCAGCATCGCCTCGTCGATCGGTGGCGTATCCAGGTTCGCTACAACGAGCAGTGACGCAGCCGGATCAGGCGTCCCGGCCCGCGCAAGTGATGCGCAGACGAGTATCGCAAGGACGACTGGAGGCAGCCTTCGCACCATAGTCCGCTAAAACGCCACCGAATACGAAAGAGAAAACACGTTGAAAGATTGGTGATGGATGTCGCCGTCGATCAGTGCAGAGGCCAGCCCGACTTTCGTCCTCATCCATTCGGCTTTCACTTTGGAAGTCGGTGAAAAGCTGTACGAGACACCGAGCATGGTCGAGCGTTGATCGAACACCGTGAGGATGTCGGCAAAGACCTCATGCAGGTTCGGCGGCAGCGACAGCGGCGGGGCCTGAGCGCCGAGGGGCACGGGCGTCGTATTGAGGTCCTGATAGAGGCGCCGTTGGTCACTCGGCGAGCGCAATTGCGCATACGTCACATAGGGCGTCCAGTTTCCGAATCCGCGCGCCAACGTGACATAACCGCTCTTACTGGCAGGGCCGAGCATCGTGTCGTTGGAGATCCGTTGGCCGTACTCGCCGGTGAGCCGCCAGTCACCGGGACGCCACTCGGCGCCCAGCGTGATAACCGTAACGTCGAATCGAGTCTGCGGATTCACAGGCTGGTAAACCACGCCCCCGAAAGGCGGCGGAGCGGGGAAAGGCGTTGGGGCGAAAGTCTCGGCGACGGCGGGCTGAGGCTGCACCCGTGCCTGATGGACACCGCCCCGCATCATGAACTGCCCCGAGGTGTGCGAGAGGATCAGGCCCTTGAACGTGATGTCCTGGGGCACGTAGCGGTCGGCGGGAAGGCCTACGCTTCCCAGCACCTGTGCGGCGTTGGGAGAGCGCTGAAAGGGCAACCGATAGCGGATCTCTGACTTGCCCCAATACGCGTCGAGGGCGAGTTCCCCGTTGCCAAGCTCCCACGTTTTGGTCATCGCGGCGCCGTCTACGTCATAGACGGGGCTCAGGGTATACACCTCGGCCGGCAGTCGCGCGGCATCGTAGGTGACGCCGACCTCGGCGTTCTGTGTGTTGATCAAGACGGGGGGACGCAGTCTCCCGGCCCGAAACAGCCAGTCATTGCGGGGACGGTAGCTGAGAAAGGCCCATCGCACCTTCGCCTCGTAGCCGTCATCGTGGGTCCGCGGAGCGCTCCCGACCATTTGCACTGTCGCGCCCCATTCGTTGTTGAATCGCGCCTCGACTTGCGCTCCGATGAGCGAATCGGTCTTGAATGTTCCGCTCCTGTCGATGTAACGCAGATAGATGAGGTCCTGATCTGCAATTGCGAATCCAACCGTGCCGAAGCCCGTCAGCGCGAAATCGACGGCCGTACCACAACCAGGAACACACATCACGATGGCGACGAGAAGCGTTGCGACTCGCCGGTACCGAGCACATGTCACGTCCGCGGCCTCGAGAGCTGAGCGAGTCCTGTGAATGTGTAACATGGGTACCGATATTCCGCTGATTTACGGTGCGTCCGGCAAGGGCCCGCTTATGGCTTCTCTTGTCGTACTGGCGGAGTGGCGGGAGGCGGGGCTATGCAAGATGCATCCACTGATCTGCTTCCGACCTAGGGCGTTCCTCGGTCGCCTATGCTTCGAGCCGATACGCCGAGGCGTTGAACGGACAACCTCCGCTCGCCGATTGGAGTCGGTGTCGTGCGCTCATATAGTTGCAAGTCAGGATGACTTGCTCAGCGACTAGCGGCAGCCACCTTACACTCGTTCTTAATCTCGATCAATTCTGTTACGAGATCGAACCGAGCAGGCGTGCTTCAACGGAGGCTTTTTCGAGCGATCGGAGGTTTTAGCAGTGGCGCCTCGCGCGTGTCACGCGCTGACGCAGCGCTCCGTCCCTTACTGCCCCGCCCCCTTTATTGCCCTCCACACCCGCGCCGGCGTGAGCGGCATGTCGGGCGCCTTGATGCCGAGCGGCCGCAATGCGTCGTGCACGGCGCCGACCAAGACCGGGATGGAGGCCGTGCACCCGGATTCACCGACGCCCTTCACGCCGAGCGGGCTCACTTTGCTTATCGTCGGATGCTCGTCTCCGCGAATGCCGGGGATGATGCCGGCGCGCGGCATGTAGTAGTCCATGAAGGTCGCCGTGAGCGATTGTCCCGTCTCGGGGTCGTAGACGACCTGTTCGCCGAAGACCTGTCCCGCACCTTGCACGACACCGCCGTGCAGTTGCCCTTCGACGATGCTGTGGTTGATGACGACGCCGATGTCGTCCACGGCGCAGTACGAGACGACCTTGGTTTCGCCGGTCTCGGGATCGACTTCGACTTCCGCGATATGGCAGCCGTTCGGATACGTCGAGCCGAACTTGCCTTCGGCCATGTAGGAAATTGTTTTCGTCTTCGCCAGGTCCGCGAGCTTGATGATGCGGTCCGACGCGTCCGACTTGAATTCGCCATTCGCGTATGCGACCTGCGACGGCTCGACGCCAAGCTCGAGCGCGGCGAGCGCTTTGCCTTCTTCGATCAGTTTCTGGGCGGCGAGGAAGCACACGCTGCCGGCGCCGACGGTGCTGCGCGAGCCGCCGGTGCCGTTACCCTTCAACTTCGTGCCGGGCGGGCACTGCGCGAGCTTCACCTTTTCCAGCGGGATCCCCAGCGCATCGGCAATGATCGATCCGAACGTCGTCTCATGCCCGTGGCCCTGCGCCTTGGCGACCATCGCGGCCGTCACGGTGCCGCTCGCGTCGAGTTGAATCTCGACTTCGTCCACCGGCGCATTGCCGAGGCCCGTATTCTCGATGACGGTCGAGATGCCGATACCGCGAAGCTTGCCGGCCTGCTTCGATTTCTCACGCCGCTGCGGGAAACCGTTCCAGTCGGCGAGCTCGAGCGCCTTCTTGAGCACGCCCGGCATATCGGCGACCTCGTAGAAGCCGCCGGTCGGCGACGTGTATGGAAACGCATTCGGCGGGATGAAGTTGCGCCGCCGCAGTTCCGCCGGGTCCATGCCGATTTCCGCCGCGGCCTGATTGACGAGGCTTTCGACAGCGTAGGCGATGTCCGGCCGTCCCGCGCCGCGATACGCGCCGATCGGTGTCGTATTCGTGATCGGAACACGATAGCTCGCGTAGAGCGCCGGGATCTGATACACGCCGGTCATGCAGTTCGTCGTGTTGCGAATGTGTCCCTGTGCACCGGGCGAGAGGTAGGCGCCGAGGTCGACGATCCAGTCGATGCGCATCGCCAGGAACTTCCCGTCCTTGTCGAGCGCGAGCTGACCGTGCGCGATCATGTTGCGGCCGTGCGTATCGGTCAGCAGACCTTGCGTACGCGTGCCGACCCATTTCACGGGCGCGCCGAGTGTTTTCGCAGCGATCATGAGCGCCGCGTATTCCGGATAGGCACTCGAGCGCTGGCCAAAGCCGCCGCCGATGTCATGCGCTTCGAAGTGGAGCTTGTCGGCCGGCACCTTCGTGTAATTCGCGAGCTGGGAGCGCAGCGTGGTCACGCCCTGCATCGGCGAGTTGATGCGATACGTTTCGGTCGCTGCATCGTACGCGACGAGGCACGAACGCGGCTCCATCGGATTCGGCGCGACGCGGGTCGAGACGATCTTGGCGCGGGTGATATGCGCAGCGGAGGCAAACGCGGCTTCGACGGCCTTTTCGTCGCCGACCTCGGATTCCCACGCGAGATTGCCGGGAACCTCTTCCGAAAGTTGCGGTGCGCCCGCGGCGAGCGCGCCTTCCGGATCGGTGACGCTCTGGAGGTCGCGATATTCGATCTCGACCAGGTCGGCCGCGTCCTGCGCGGCCTCGGCGCTGTCGGCCACCACCAGCGCAATGGCCTCACCGACGAAGCGAACCTTCTTGTGTGCGAGCACGGGACGCTCCGGCGCCCGCGCCTTCATGCCGTTCTTGCCGACGAACTGCATGGTGTGCGGCGCTTTCACGTAGCCAGCGCGCACGGCGTCTTCGCCCGTGAAGACGTGCTTCACGCCCGGGGAGGCGAGGGCGGCCTTCGTGTCTATCGAAACGATCTCCGCGTGCGCCCGGTCGGAACGCACGAAGTGGCCGTGGAACTGGCCGGGTGCATTCCAGTCGGCGGCGTACTTGCCGGCGCCTGTGATCAGGCGGAAGTCTTCTACCCGTTTGCCGTCGTGATGGTGATGCGTTTCGTTGCTCATCGGATGGGTCCTCAGAATGTTCGGTCTTGTTTCGCGAGAGCATCTCAGGATTGCGCTAGTATTTCAATCCATGTCGGCGAGCGATAAACCACGCCTGCGCTGGAGGTCCGGACTCGTCGCGACCGGTGCCGTGCTCGCCTTCGCGCTCGGCCACTGCGTCGCGCTGAACGCGCAGGGTTATCCGCAGAAGCCGATCCGCCTCGTGATTCCGCTTGCCCCGGGCGGCGGCAACGACACGCTTGGCCGCTATGTCGCCCGGCAGTTGAGCGACGCGCTCGGGCAGCCGGTCATCGTGGAGAACCGTCCCGGCGGCGGAGGGGTCGTTGGCGGTGAATTCGTCGCGCGTGCCCCACCCGACGGTCACACGCTCGTGTTCAGCGGGTCCGGACTGGTCGTCGCTACGCTCACCTTCGAGAAGCTCGACATGCGCAAGGACTTCGCGCCCATCGCACTGGTCGGCGAATATGCGTCGCTTCTCGTCGTGCACCCCTCGCTGCCGGTGAAGACGGTCGGTGACCTGATCCGGTTTGCGAAAGCGCGTCCCGGTCAGCTCAACTACGGTTCGGCGGGCACGGGCTCCGCCGGCCATCTCGTCATGGAGATGTTCAGGAGCCGCGCCGGAATCGACATGGTGCACGTTCCCTACAAAGGCGCCGGTCCCGCGCTCACCGAAGTCATGGCGGGACAGGTCTCGGTGCTGTTCAGTAATCCGCTCGGCTCTTTCGGGTTCGTGAAGGCGGGCCGCTTGCGTCCGCTCGCCGTGAGCGGATCCCGGCGCATTGCCGCGATGCCCGACGTGCCGACGGTTGCTGAGTCCGGATTGCCCGGCTTCAGCTCGACCTTTTTCCTCGGCCTGATGGGCCCCGCCGGTCTTCCGCGGGAGATCGTATCGCGGCTCAATGGCGAGGTGCTGAAAGCGCTGCAGCGGCGCGAAGTCCAGGAGTGGCTCGCCACGCAGGGCATGGATCCGCTCGGCGGCTCGCCGGAAGATATGGCGGCACGCATTCGCGCCGAGATCGATGATTTGGCCAAGGTCATTCGTGACACGGGGATCCGACTCAACTGAGGGCCACGTCACAGACACCGGAGACCGCTTCGCGTTATCGCGGCTCCGCGCGACGAAGCTGCCACGTCGACTCGTTGATTGCGCGCCAAACGCGCTCCGGCGTTGCAGGCATCTCCACGTGCTTCACCCCATATTCGGATAGCGCGTCCACGATCGCGTTGATCACGACGCCCAGCGCGGGCGTCGTACCGCCTTCGCCGGCAGGGCGGATGCCGAGCGGGTGAGTGGTGGAGGGCACTTCGCTGATGTGCGTCGTGAACGATGGAAAGATATCCGCGCGCGGCATCGCGTAGTCCATGAACGACCCCGAAAGAAGCTGTCCGCCGTCAGGCTGGTAATAGCAGTGCTCGAGCAGCGCCTGTCCCACACCCTGCGCGATGCCGCCGTGCGTCTGGCCGTCGACGATCAGCGGATTCACCGCGCGGCCGACGTCATCCACCGCGACATAGCGCACGATTTCGACCGTGCCGAGCTCCGGATCCACCTCGACTTCGCAGCAGTGAGCGCCGTACGGAAAGCTCGCGTCGTTGAATGTCTCGTCGGAGAACGCTGCGAGCGGACCGCGCAGATCGTCCGGCAGATCGGACAGGCGGCGGGCCGCAGCGGCGACTTCGAAGAGGCTGACCGACTTGCCGCTGCCGTCGGTGTGAAAGCACCCCTCGTTGAAGCGCACGGTGCTGGGATCGCTCTCGAGCAAACGAGCCGCAATGCGTGAGCCTTTCCCGACGATCTCCTGCGCGCACTTCCAGATCACGACGCTCCCCATGCGCATGCCGCGGCCCGAGTGCGTGCCGCCGCCGATTTTCACGATGTCGGTGTCGCCGGCGATGAGCCGCACATCCTCGATCGGCACGCCCAGCCATTCGTTCAGCAACTGCGCGAAGCTCGTCTCGTGTCCCTGGCCGTTCGAAACGATGCCGATGACGAGATCGACATGGCCATCCGCATGCACGGTGACCTCGGCTCGCTCGCGCGGAACGCCCGTGGCCGTATCGACGTAGTTGGCGACGCCGATGCCGCGGCGCTTGCCGCGTTTACGCGCCTCGGCGGCGCGTTCAGCGAAGCCCGTCCAGTTGCCGAGCTCGAGCGCTTTGCGCATTGTTTCGTGGTAATCGCCGCTGTCGTAGATCATGCCGAACGCGTTCGTGTAGGGCAGCTCCGCTTCCGTCAGCAGATTGCGGCGCCTCAACTCGACGCGGTCGTAGCCGAATTCGCGGGCAGCGATGTCGATGAGCCGCTCCATGACGAACATCACTTCCGGGCGGCCGGCGCTGCGATAGGGTCGCGTGGGCGCCGTGTTGCTGAACACCGCGCGGCCACGAAAGTGCGCGGCCGGAATGCGGTAGATGCTCGACATGATCTCCACGCCCTTTTGCAGGGGCTGGAAATTCACCGTATGCGCGCCGATGTTGCTGATGTTCGAGCCGCGCATCGCAAGGAAACGGCCGTCGGCATCGAGCGCGAGCTCGGCCGTCACCGCGAGGTCGCGGCCCTGATAATCACTCAGGAATGCTTCGCTTCGCTCGCACGTCCATTTGACCGGCCTGCCGATGCGCTTCGCTGCCCATGAAATCAACGCGAATTCCGGATAGATCATGCCGCGCGTGCCGAAATTCCCGCCGATGTCGCGCATGAGCACGCGCACGCTCTGCGCCGGGACGTCGAGCATCGCGGCGAGGTCGTTCTTCAGGCGCACGGCGCCGCCGCTGCCCGCATGCAACGTGTAGCGTTGCGTGGCCGCGTCATAGTCGGCCACGGCGGCGCGAGGCTCCATCGGAACGCCCGTGACCCGCTGCACCCACGTGTCGAGCTTCGCGATGTGTTTCGCGCGCGCAAATGCCGCGGTGGTCGCCTCGGCGTCGCCCATGTCCCCATCGAGACAGACATTCGATGACGCTTCGTCCCATACGCGCGGGGCGTGCGCTTCGGCGGCTGCACGCGTATCGGTGACTGCGGGAAGGATGTCGTACGCGACGTCCACGCGCTCCGCTCCGTCTTTCGCCGCGGCGATGCTTTCCGCAATGACTATGGCCACTGCTTCGCCGCTGTAGCGCGCTTTGTCATGCGTCAGCGGGTAATGCGGCGGCATGAAGACGGGTGCTCCGTCTCGGTTCGCAAGAGGTCTTTCGGCGGGATGGAATGAATAGGGCTGGTGCGGAAGCGGCTTCAGGCCGTCGTTGCGCCAGTCGCGACCCGTGAGCACCGCGAGCACGCCCGGCGACGAGAGCGCGCCGAGACTGTCGATTGCAACGATGCGCGCGTGCGCGTAAGGCGAGCGGACCATGGCCGCATAAACCTGTCGTGGCAGATTGACGTCGTCACTGAAGCAGCCACGTCCAGTGATGAGACGCAGGTCCTCCCTGCGTCGGACGGGATCCCCTATGCGGGCAGTCGGCATGTTCGGAGGCTTTCCGTATCGTAAACCTGCAGTGCGGATCACTAATCCCGTTCGCCCTGAGGAGTCCAGCGAAGGGCCGTCTCGAAGGGCGTGAGCGAGCCACTCGTACGCGGTCGACGGGGGCGCAGTCGCGGTTGTTCGCGCTTCGAGACGCGAGTGCTCCTCAGCACGAACGGTTTCTGTAGGCTAAGCTCCCTCATGATCGCAGGCAACCGCGATCAGACATAACAAGGAGGTGCAATGGAGGGGCGTAACGGACGCTTTGCCGTCCTGTTCTTGTTTTTTCTGTCGATCGCTGTGCCCATGCACTCGCGCGCAGCCGAGCACGCGTGGCCGACGAAACCCGTCCGCGTGATCGTGCCGATCACAGCCGGCAGCGCGACGGACATCATCGCACGCATCGTTTCCGAACGTGTCGCGTCTCAGCTCGGACAGAACTTCGTCGTCGATAACCGTCCGGGGGCGAGCGGCACGATCGGCATCTCCGCGGCGGCCAAAGCAGAGCCCGACGGCTACACGGCGCTCGTGCAGTCGTCGTCGTTCACCGTCGTTCCGATCACGTATTCGAAACTCGACTACGATACCCTTCGCGATTTCGCCGGCGTCACGCCGCTCGGCAACGTGCCGAACATTCTCGTCATCTCCCCTGCGCGGGGACTGCGATCGGTGAAGGAGCTCATCGCCGCAGCCAAGGCGAAGCCGGGGTCGATCACATATGCATCGATCGGCACCGGTACGGCGACGCAGCTCAGTGCGGAACGTTTCCGACTCGGTGCCGGCTTCGAGGGCGTGCACGTGCCGTTCAAAGGGACGCCCGAAGCGCTGAACGACGTGCTCACGGGGCGCGTCGATTTCTACTTCTGTCCAGTGATCTCCGTCGTGCAATTCATCAAGGAGGGCCGGCTGGTCGCGCTTGCGACGGGCAGCACGAAACGCTCCTCCGCGCTGCCGGATGTGCCCACGACGCTGGAGGCCGGGATCCCGAACTCGGACTATAACTTCTGGATCGGAATGATGATCCGCTCCCGAACGCCACGTGACATCCTGACTAAGCTTCACGAGAACACGGTCAAAGCACTGCGGGCGCCGGAAACCCAGGAGCGGTTAGGCAAGCTCGGCGCTGAACCGATGATCATGAGCCCGCAGGCATTCGACGGCTACATCAGGTCGGAAATCGCCGACAACGCGAAGCTGATCAAGGCGGCGGCGATCCCGGTGAACTGACGTGCGGAACGACGCGCCGCGCTATTTCGCCGCCGGCGGCGCGACCGACAGCCCCTTGACGCCGCTCTTTTCGATCCACTGTGCAACGAGCCCGGATGCTTTGACGTCTTCGACCACCTCGCGCAGATAGGCCGCCGCAGCATCACGGCCTTTCGGCGTGCCGACAGTGTGGCGCACCGTCGTGAAGTTGCCGTCGAGGATGCGCGAGCCTGGCATCGTGGGCGCAAACTCCAGCAGTCCGGGCCGCAGTCCCGCCAGCGCCTCGAGCTTCTGGTCGACGAAGTGCTTCTGCGCGTTCTCGGTGCCCGCGATCTGCACGAGCTGTGCATTCTTGATCGTGCGGCTGAGATAGAGATCGTACGCGCTCTTCGCAGGGGAAACGATGCGGATGCCGGGGCGATCGACTTCCGCGATACTGCGGATCGCCGATCCCGACGGCACGAGATACGTCGCGTAGATTTCGGTAAGCGGCGGCGCGAACGCGATGACCGCGGCACGCTGCGGCTCGTCGCCCAGGACCGAGATGTCCCAGTCGCCGCTGCTCACCGCATCGGCGAGCGAGCCCGCCGACTTGTAGGAGATGATCTCCAGCGGCACGGCGAGTCGCTTTGCCAGCTCGCGCGCGAACTCGACCGCCACGCCGCCTTGTTCTCCGTTCGGGCCGAGCGTCGTCAGGAGCTGGTTCTGGAAATTGATGCCCGCGCGGAGTTTGCCGGTGGGCGCGAGCTCCGCTTTCGCGGCGGGAGAAGCTGAGGCTGTCGTCATGAGTTCTGCCGATCGTGAAGTTGTGGAAGAGATGGCAAGAAGGAAAGCGATGCAGATCAGGCGCAGCCGCGCTGCTGTTTCGCGTTTCCTGATTACGCTACTTGAGCCACCAATGCATCGAGTCCTGGTCCTCGCCCTGCGGACCGTGCGGACCGCCACCGCCGGTGCGGAGGTACATCTTGCGCGCATAGCCGGGTTTGAACTTGCCGGCAAGCGCTTCGACGATCCAGTCCATACCCATCGAGTAGCAGTCCATCCGCTGCCCCATCGCGGGGAAGAGTGTCGTCTGGTGATACGTGTCCTCGTATACCCACAGCTCCTTCGGCGCCTTGATCCGATCGTAGAACTTGTAGACGAGTTCGACGGGACTCCGCGCGTCGTATTCACCGGCCGTCAGCAGCGTCGGAGCCGTGATGCCTTCCTCTTTACCTTCGACGGTCATGCGGCTCACGATCTTGTCGAGCTCCTCCTCGCTCTTCGCACCTGTAAGATAACCGAAGAGCTGCTTGTAGCGCGGCGAGAACGTGTCGAGGATGTAGTACTTGTCGAGATACGATGCCCAGACGCCGACGTTCGCCTTGATGATCGGGTCGCCCATCGCCGCGACGGCGAGACCCCAGTGCGATCCCATCGATTGCGAGTAGACGGTGATCTTGTCTGGGTCCACCTCTTTGCGGCTTTGCAGCCATTTCGCGATCGCGATCACCGCACGCTCGTAATTGTCGGCGGTGAGCTTCGTGCCGCGGAGGTTGCTCGTGCCCTGGCCCGGCCCGTCCATGGACAAGAGATGCATGCCGCGATCGAGTGCATGGTTTATCTGCGGGTCCGGATAGATCTCCTTCGTCATGTCGCAGCCGGGAATGTAGATGACCGTCGGCGCTTTCGGGCGGCCCTTGAGCATGTGGAAATTGCATTGCAGCTCGGCGCCCTCGAAGGGAATCTCGACGCGCTCGATCGGGTAGGGCGCGAGCTCGATCACCTTCGCATAGTTGGCGAGGCAGCGTCCGTGCAGGTAACGCTTCTCGTCATTCGTTTCGAGCACCGGGTGCTGCGCGGCGGCGAACTGAGTCGAGGCGCGATAGTAGAGCTCGAACGCCGTCATCCTGTGACCGGCCGCCTCCTCTTCCGCGGCGACGCGTTCCATGCGCTGGGCGATGCGGCCGACATGCTTCGAGATCTGCGCATGGCTTTTCACGCTCGCCGGAAAATTGCGGCCGTCGGCGTCCCAATGAAAGACGCGGCCGGTTTCCTTGACGAGGTAATCGAAGATCCATTGCTGTCGGTCCCGGTCGAGACGGGGTGTACGCATCGCTGCTCCTCCTTGGGCGTGTTCGAATCGAATAGGCGCGAGTCGCATGCGCTCGCGCGCACAGCATTTTCGGTTGCTGCGCAAAGCTTGTAGCATCGTAACATCCATGGAGCGCAGATGGCGGAGATGCACGTGAGGAGAAGATGAAGGTACATGTCGTGGTGCGTGCCGCGTGCGCGTGTGTGATCCTGGCCGTGGCGGCGCCGCCGCGCCCTGAGGCCGCGCAGAGAACGCCCGAGGACGCGTATCCGGACAAGCCGATCAGGATGCTCGTCGGCTTTCCGGTGGGTGGTGGTGCGGATGTCGCTGCTCGTGTCATCGGACCCCGAATGAGCGAGGCCCTCGGACAGCAGATCATCGTCGACAATCGTCCCGGCGCCGGCAGCGCCATCGCGTCCGAGATCACGGCCAAAGCGCCGCCCGATGGCTATACGCTCGTGTCGATCGGCAGCAGCCACGCCGTGAACGCTGCGTTCTATCCCAAACTGCCGTACGCGGCCGCGGCCGATTTCAGCGCCATTGCCATCGTCGCGACATCACCCGTGGTGATCACCGCGAACCCTTCTGTTCCGGCGAAGACGTTGAAAGAGCTGATTGCACTCGCGAAAGCGCGTCCGGGTCAGCTCAACTACGGCTCCGCGGGGGTGAACGGCATCAACCACCTCGCGGCCGAGCTTCTCAAGCGAACGGCACAGTTCGACATCACCCTCGTTCCTTACAAAGGGGTGGCACAAGCGCTTCCTGCAGTGGTGGCAGGCGAGGTGGAGCTCATGTTCGCGACGCTGCCGGGGTCGATCGACCAGATCCGCGCCGGGCGCATCCGCGCGATCGCCGTGACATCCGCCAAACGCACTCATGCGGCGCCGGACATACCGACGGTCGCCGAATCCGGTGTTCCCGGCTACGAAGCATCCAGTTGGTTCGGGCTGCTCGCACCCGCCCGCACGCCGAAGCCGATCGTGTCGAGGCTGAATGCGGAGGCGCTGAGAGCGTTGCAGATGCGCGAAGTGCAGGAATCGCTGATCCGTCTCGGGCTCGATCCGACGGGAAGCACGCCGGCTGAAGCGGACGCTTATCTCAGATCCGAGATCGCGAAATGGACGCGAGTGGTTCGCGAGGCAGGGCTACGCGCGGATCAGTGACCGCGACGGGCGCCGCCGTGCTTACTCATCCGGACGCGGACGGCAAGTGGGCAGCCCGCGCAACCGGCCGCAATCCGTCCAAGCGGCATTCGATTCGTTTCTTGCGCCCGATATGCAATTTGTCGAATACTCGCGTTGCGACGCCGTCGGACCGCGCACAGCGAGTGTCATCTGATCCGTCGATGACGGTGCGGCTGCCGATGGCCCGATCGAGACCACCCCCACTCATGGAGAACGATTGATGTCATTCTACCGAGGCATGACCTGCGAGAACGTCACCATCAAAGGCGACAAGGGAACGCCGATCACGGCATATACGGCAAAACCCTCAGGCACCGGGCCATTTCCAGGCGTCGTGCTCATCCACCATCTGCCGGGCTGGAGCGAGTACTACATCGAGACGACCCGCCGGTTCGCGCATCACGGCTATATGGCGATCTGCGCCAACCTCTACGAGCGCGAGGGCGGCGGCAGCGACGGCAACCCTGACGACGTCGCAGCGAAGGTACGGGCTGCGGGCGGCATTCCCGACTCGCAGATGGTCGGCGATACCGAAGCCGCCGTGAAGTGGATGCGCGCGCAGCCGAATCACAACGGCAAGGTGGGTCTGATCGGCTCCTGCTCGGGCGGACGGCATGCCTTCATCTACGCCTGTCAGCGCAAGGATATCGATGCGTGCGTCGAGCAGTGGGGCGGCCGTGTGGTGATGGGCAAGGAGGAGCTCAATGCCAAGACCCCCGTCGCGCCGATCGACATGACGAAGGATCTCTCCTGTCCGCTGCTTGGCCTCTTCGGCAACGACGATCGCGCACCGAGCCCGGAACAGGTGAATCAGCACGAGGCCGAGCTCAAGAAGCACGGCAAGAACTACGAGTTCCACCGCTACGATGGCGCCGGCCACGGATTCTTCTATTGGCACCGGCCGCTCTATCGTGTCGAGCAGTGCATGGATGGCTGGGGCAAGATATTCGCATTCTTCGGCAAGCACCTGGCGAAGTAGGAGGCGACTATGTGCACGTCCATCATCGAGATCGCACAAGCGGAAGGCATGGCGAAGCGCGGGGACGAATGGTTCCCTCTATCGCAGGTGGTGGTTGCCTATGACCACGCGCGCCATGCGCTTCTGGGCGATGTCATCACCCTCGACTTCACCAACACCGACCTCGACGTCGGCGCACGCGCGGCGGTCGAGCTGACGCTGGAGACGGCGAAGGAGCTGCGCGCGGCTCTCGACCGGGCGATTGCCGCCGCCGAATTCGAGGAGGCGGAAGTCAGGGGCAAGGGGGCCGTGCTCGGCCTGGTTCGAGCTGCTTGACGAGCTAGCGGCGGGGCGGTCTCTATCCTTTACCGAGTATCGACCCGCTGCAGCGCTTCCATCAGGGTTCGGACCGATTTCAGGTCCTCGAGGTTTGATATCGCGTCGAGCACGAACCGTAGCTGGGCGTCGCCAAGACGCCCGCCTGCGGCGCGGCGGCACTTCTCTTCGATGTCCGCTCGCGTCATCGGATTCTCCGGCGTTCCCCTCGACGCGTTGCATCGCGCGGTGAGCATCGCGCCGTCTTTCATGTGAGCCTCGACACGCGCCTGCTCGGCACTGAGCGCCGGATCGGCGATCAGTTCGATACGCTCTTGCGCGAAATGCTGCAGTTGAGGGTCGTCGTAGCGCTCGAACTGCTCCATCCACAGCGTCCGATCATGAAGAACGACGGCGGCCGTGTAGTGGATCGAGGCGGAAGCTTCCCATTTGCCGCTGAACGTACGCCGGTTCGCATAGGCGTCGCGACACGCCGGGCTCACGTATAGCTTCAGCTGCTGAATGTGTTCGGCTGCGATGTCGTGCTCGCGCATGAGATCGAACAGCGCGGTCACGACACCTTGACTCGCCGCGGAAGTCGGCCACGGGCGCAGCGCAATCTGCTGCATCTCCCAACGGCTCCCCAGGCCCGCGCGCGCAGCGTCGCGTGCGCTCCCTCCACAGTAGGTAGGATAGAAACCGCCATCGGCCGCTGTCAGGAACTCCCGCGTCGCGACGAAACCCTGTTCGGCGAGCAGCGCCGCCATCAGCCCCGACAACGCGCCGCGAAACTGATGAAACTTGACCGATGGTGTTCCCCACGCCGCGAACGTACCCGCCGCCTGGCTGCCGGCGAGGCCGAACGCGACGGCCATCGTGTCCGGATTGAAGCGGCGCAGGCGGCCGACCGCGGCAGCGCTGCCGAACGGCCCGATCGTACCCGGCCCATGCCAGCCGGCTTTGCGGAACGACGCATAATCGACGCCTGCTGCGATGCGCACAGCCGTTTCGAAGCCGGCGACGAGCGCAACGAGCAGATCACGGCCGCTTGCATCGTCGCGCTCCGCGATCGCGAGCGCCGGCGAGACGATCACCGGCTGCAGGTGAGTAGCAGTCGGCCGGTAGACGTCGCACATCGAAACCGCAGTGATCAGAAAACCATTGAGCATCGTGGCGCCGCTCAATGACAGTCTGCCCCGGCCGATGATGCTGCTTTCCTCCGACTGCGCGAGCTGGGATGCGAAGTGCGAGACTTTGGACGTGTCTTCGCCGGCGTACCCCGCGAGCGCACAGGCGACGGCGTCCAGCAACAGATCCTTCGAGTACTCCTGCACCGGCTCGGGTATGTCCTCGTAGCGCAGGTTCGAAGCGAAACGGGCAAGCGTTGCAGTCAGGTCGTCATTCAATGCGCATTCTCCCGGCGTGCCGCGGCATCGGCGCACGGTTGCATTGCACGTTCAGCGTGCTCGATGCCTGATAGTAGCAAGTCCTCACCGGTCGATTCCGCCATGCATGGTCGAAGTACCGGAGCCGGCCGGCAGCAGGAAACGTTCAGCGCGCCGCCGCGAGGGTTGCAGACACCGCCATCCCTGGCGGATCATGGACGCCACCGATGCCACACGCGTGGAGTCTGAGCTCAAGGAGGGATGACCATGGCAATCGAAGTGCGACCGTTGAGTCCATCGTTCGCCGCCGAGATCGGCGGTATCGATCTTAGCCGGCCGATGGATGCCGCCACTGTGCGTACGCTCTGGGACGCCATCGATCGTTACGCGGTTCTGGTGTTTCACGATCAGCGCCTGACCGATACCGAGCTGCGCGACTTCGCTGCTGCGTTTGGTCCTTTGGAGATCGGCCGCGGGGCGCTCCAGGGCGGTAAGCGCCGTCTGACGCTGCCGCAGATCGGAGACATCTCGAACCTGGACGAGGAGAGCCGCATCCGTGCCCGCGACGACAGGCGTCGGCTGGACAGTCTGGGTAATCGGCTGTGGCACACCGACGCGTCGTACATGCCCGTGCCGGTCGTGCTCGGCATGCTGCACGCTGTCGCGGTGCCTCCGGCATCGGTGCTGGGCGGCGGCGAGACCGAATTCGCCGACATGCGTGCCGCCTATGATGCGCTGCCGGAGAGAATGAAGACGGAAATCGACGGGCTGGTTGCGGAGCACGACATATTCTGGTCGCGCGGCCAGATCGGGTTCACCGAATTTCCGCCCGGCGAGCGCGAGAAATACCCACCCTCGCCGCAGCGCCTCGTGCGGCTGCATCCGGGCTCGAAGCGCAAAACGCTCTACCTCTCCGCGCATGCATCGCACATCCTCGGCTGGCCGGTGGCCGAAGGGCGCCTGCTGCTGTGGGATCTGAATGCGCACGCGACGCAGAGCCAGTTCGTCTACAGCCATCGGTGGCGGGTCGGCGACCTGGTCATCTGGGACAATCGCTGCACGATGCATCGCGGTCGGCCGCACGATGAGGCGCAGGCGCGCGATCTGCGGCGTGCGACGACACTCGATACCGGCTCGACGCTCGAACAGGCGGCGTAAACGCGCGTCCTGCGCTGTAGCGATGCAAGCCGCGGCCTCGGCGTGCAGCGCGAGCCGCTGCTGCATCGCTTATTGTTCGAGTTTGATCCTGCCGGTCTTGATGATGCGGGCGAACTTGCTGAAGTCCGTCTTCATCAGTGCCGCAAACTCGTCGGGTGTGGAAATGAACGGGTCCATGCCCTGACTCGAGAGCTTGTCGCGGATGTCGGGCATCGACAGCACTTTCGCGAGGTCCGCGCCCCACTTGTCGACGATCGCGCGCGGCGTCCCGGCGGGCGCGAGCAGGCCGTACCACGTCGCGAGCTCGAAGCCTTTCACGCCGGCTTCTTCCGCGGTGGGCAAATCCGGCAATGCGGCCACGCGCGTGTTCCCCGAAGTCGCGAGCGCGCGCAGCCGCCCGGCTTTCAGATGCGGCATGACGACGATCGGCGGCCCGAAGTACATGTCGATCTGCCCGCCGACGAGATCGACGAGCACCTGCGTCGATCCCTTATAGGGGACGTGCTGTGTCTTGATGCCGGCCTGCATGTTGAAGAACTCGCCCGCGAGATGCGTGACCGTGCCGCTGCCACCCGATCCGTAATTGAGCTTGCCCGGCCTCGACTTCGCGAGCGCGACCAGCTCGTGTACGTTCTTCGCAGGCACTGACGGATGCACCAGCAGCACGAGCTGACCGGTGGCAATCGTGCCGAGAGACGCGAAATCCCTGACCGCATCGTACGGCGTCGGTACCAGATTCGGAACGATCACGTGCGAGACGAGTATCGAGAGCAGGGTGTAGCCGTCGGGCGCCGATTTCGCCACGAGCTCGCAGCCGATGATGGTATTGCCGCCGGGACGCGGCTCGACCACGATGGGCTGGCCCCAGTTCTCGGTCAACCTGGCTCCGACCAGGCGCGCCAGAAGGTCGGTCGTGCCGCCCGGCGCGTAGGGACTGATGACGCGAATCGGTTTCGCGGGATAGGGCTGCTGGGCTAAAGCCGGTACGGCGACGCACAGAAGCACGATCGCGACGGCGCGCGACGTTACCGCAGCGCACATGTTCTTTACCGTTCTCCTCCGGGTTCGCGGCATACTCTCTTGTGCATCGCCGGTGCTGTCGATCGTCGAGAGCATCTCAGGATTGAATTCAACTTTCAATAAATCGAGGAGGCCGGGTCATGCAGCAACGAATCAGGCGCGGGTGGCTCGTAGGCATACTGCTTACAGTCGCCGGAGCGGCGATTGCCCAAACGCCCGCGACACGCACCGGGCACGCTTATCCCGAGCGGCCGGTGCGCATCATCGTTCCGTTCGGAGCCGGCGGCGCGAACGACGTCGTTACGCGCATCGTTGCGACGCGGCTCACCGATGGGCTCAAGCAGCAGGCCGTCGTCGATAACCGGACGGGCGCAGGCGGATTGATCGGAACCGAGATCGCGGCCAAGGCGGCGCCGGATGGCTATACGCTGCTCGGGACCGCAACGCCGCACGTCATCTTCCCGCACCTTCACAAGAAGATGCCGTACGACACACTGAAGGATTTCGCGCCGATCATGCAGATCGGCGGACAGCCCTACGCGATCACGGTTCACCCGTCGCTCGGCGTGAGCTCGACCAGGGAGCTCATCGCGCTCGCACTCAAGCAACCCGGCGCCATCAACTACGCGTCCTCCGGCAACGGGGGCGCGCAGCACATGTTCATGGCGCTGTTCGCGTACATGGCGAAGATCGACCTCGTTCACGTGCCGTACAAGGACAGCGGACTTCTGCGCGCCGACCTGCTTGGCGGGCAGGTCAAGCTCGGCTGCCTCGGCATCGCGAGCGTGATCAATCAGCACAAGGCCGGGCAGTTGCGCATCATCGCCGTCACGAGCGCGAAACGCTCCCGCGAGCTGCCGGATATTCCGGCGGTGGCCGAGACGGTCCCCGGATACGATGCGTCACTGTGGAGCGGGTTGCTCGCGCCCCGTGGCACGCCGCCCGCGATCATCGATCGTATCTACCGCGACACCACGAAGCTCCTTCAGACGAAAGAGGCGCAGGATGCATTCGAACGGATCGGCACCTATGTCGTGGCCACGAACCCGAAAGCGTTCGGCGAGTACATCGAGCGTGAGTACGCGAAGTGGGGAGAGGTCGTGCGCGCGATCAATCTGCGGATAAACTGACGTGCTTCGCGAAACGCGCCACTTTAGCCGAACCGTCGGCTGACGCCTATCTTGCGGCCCGCGCGTAAAAGCGCTTTGATGTCGGCCGCATCCCGGAGGAGGAGACCTCACGATGTCGACGCGTTCGATCCTGGCGATCGCTGCCGCGGGCCTTGCGCTCGCCGCAGCAAACGCCTCCAGTCACGCCGCAGAGACTGCTTACCCGACGAAGCCCATTCGTCTGATCATCCCGTTCCCGCCGGGCGGATCGGCCGATCCGCTCGGGCGTGCAATTGCAGCGTGGTACGCGGAAAAATTCGGTGTGGCGGTCGTCGGCGACAATCGTCCCGGCGCCGGCACCGCGATCGCACATACGCTCGCCGCGAAGGCGCCGCCCGACGGCTACACCCTGATCCTCGGGGCCGCCTCCGGACTGTCCACGAACCCTGCTTTCGGCAACAAGCTCGACTACGACCCGGTCAAGGATTTCTCGCCGGTCGGACTGGCTGCCTACGTGCCGCAGCTCTTCGTCGTGTATCCGTCGGTGCCGGCGAAAAGCATCACCGAGCTTGTCGAACTGGCGAAAGCAGAACCGGGGAAAGTCAACTTCGGCACGCCGGGTGTCGGTTCCGTAGGCCATCTCACGGTGGCGTTCCTCAACACCGCGGCCGGCGCCAAGTTCACGCACGTGCCTTACAAAGGCGCGGGACCGGCCGTGACCGATCTCGTCGGGGGCCGCATTCAGGCGTTCGTCGGCAGCGTCACGGGCACGATGCCGCAGGTTTCGGCCGGAAGAATCCGCGCGATCGCGACCGGCCATAGCAAGCGCTTGCGCAGCATGCCGGATCTGCCGGCCGTCGCGGAGGCGTTCCCCGGATTCTCCAATGACGGCTGGTATGGGGTCTTCGCGCCTGTGGGCACGGCCAAACCCATCACCGACAAGCTCGGCGCGGAGCTGAAACGCGCCCTGACGAATCCCGAGTTCCTGAAGCACATCGAAGCGATCGGCATGGAGCCCGGGAGCAGTACGCCGGAGGAGTTGCGTGAGCTCGTTCGCAGCGAGCTCGCACGCTGGACCAAAGTCGTACGTGATGCGGGTATTCAGGGCGTGCAGGGGAGTGGCTGAGCTGTAGAGATCAGCATTTGATGTAACGGGCAGCGTCAGATTATTTTGTAACCCAGGGAAAAGAGGAGACCGCTGCAAACTGGTAACAGCCAAAGCTCTCAACCGGCTCCCATTGGCCGTCGAAGTGTAATGAGCTCTCCGGGTCTCGTCTTCGCGAGAGCGATTACGTCTTTACTCGAGCCCACCCACGTTCGGCGTTGCGTGCGGGCTTGCGCGAAGATACGCTGCTATACAAGAATAGAAGGACTTTCCACGATCACATCCGGTGCCGCTTTGATCAGCAATGTTTCGAATTCCAGCCGCAAGACACACATCGATGCCGTGCTTCTCAAACTTCCAGGCGTAAGCGCAGGGAAGATCAACGGCCTTGACGCTTACTTCGTCAACGACAAAATGTTCGCGTGCATCAGCGGCAAGGGGGTGGGCCTCCGCCTACCCGCTGCAGTAGCAAGAGAGCTGCAGTTCTCAAGGGACAACGTTGAGCCATTTCAACCTGGCGGTATTGCCACCTCGAGTGAGTGGATACAAATCGACCGTCCCGACGCCGGAGAGTACGAGAAGGATCTTGAATTGTTTCAAGCATCGCTCGCATTCGTGAAAGCGGCTCGCAGTCGCTAGTTCGATCCACGTCAAATGACGGTCTTTAGACACGAGTCAGGCAGCCACCAGGACGTTGGCGTTAAGCAGCGGCTCGCCGTGCGTAAAGAACGTCACTTGGAAGCAGCGTTTGTAGCTATGGCCAACGGTCGGTGAGTCGACGAACCAGCTGCTGATAGCCCGTCGAATACCATTTAGGACGTAAGCGCCGCGCGCCATCAGGTCATCAGGTCAGGTGCTCGAACCCTCACTCCGCCTTGATGCCCGCGCTTTTCACCACCGCCTGCCAGCGGCCAAGCTCCGCGCGCGTGTATTCGGCGAGCTGCTCCGGATTCATGTAACTCGCCTGTGCGCCTTGTTCCTCGGCCTTCTGAACGAACGCGGCGTTCTTCGTGATGGCTGCGATCTCGCCCGTCAGTTTGTCCACGACAGGCTTCGGTGTTCCTGCCGGCGCGTACAGCGCGAACCACGACGTGACGTCGAGCTGGGGATAACCTGCCTCCGCGGCGGTCGGCACGTCGCGCAGGCTCGATAAGCGTGTCTTGCCGGTGATTGCAAGCGGCCGGAGCTTGCCTGCGCTGATATGTCCAACCAGCGGCGGTGCCGTCGTAAAGGTCATGTCGACGGACCCACCGACGAGATCCACGAGCGCCGGCCCGGTTCCTTTATAGGGCACGTGCAGGAGTTTGATGCGGGCGCTTTGCTCGAGCAGCGCACCGGTGACATGCTGAAGCGAGCCGTTGCCGGATGAGGCGTACGTCAGCTTGCCCGGATTGGCTTGCGCGTGTGCGACCAGCTCCTTCAGCGATTTCACGGGCAGCCCCGAACGCACGACGATCACCTGCGGCGCCGAAATCACGTTCGCGACCGGCGCGAAACTCTTCACAGGGTCCCACGGCTGCGGCGTCAGCAACGGCGTGATCACGTGATAACCGGAGTACTGCATCAGCAGCGTGTAACCGTCCGGTTTCGCGCGCGCGACCGCGCTCGTGGCGATGGTGCCGTTACCGCCTGGCCGGTTGTCGACGACCACCTGCTTGCCGAGGGCGCGAGTCAGCGGCTCGCTCAGGATGCGCGCCGACAGGTCTGTGGTTCCACCCGGCGCGGCCGGCACGATCATGGTGATGACCTTGGCAGGATAGGCATCAGTCTGCGCGGATGCGGCGTGACCTGAGAAAAGTGCGAGTGCCACCGCAACCGCGACGCTATCCGGAAGCCTCATGGACCCTCCTTTGTGTTTTGCGACCTGAGCCCGGATTGTGCGCCCCGCGGCAGACCGGGCCAAGCAGCAGTTAGAATCGCTGCAGTCATGAGCGGGGTGAACAGCCACGAAGGTTCGCTCCTGAACTCGGCCACACACACGGTGCAGGCCGCACCGCTGACATGAACGGGAGGAGAAGATGCGACGCACTTGCGTGACGCTTGCGCTCACTATTGTCACCGCGCTGTTCTCCAGCGCGGCGGTGTCTCAGAAGACGCCCATCACGTGGTGGGAGCACAGCAACCCGCCGCACAATAATTATTCGAAGGAGCTGGTCGCCGAGTGGAACGCGAAAAATCCCAACGCGCCCGTCGAGTACGAGTTCTTCGCGATGACGCCGTACTTCAACAAGCTCACGGCGGCGTTGTCCACGAAATCGGCGGCCGACATGTTTACGATCATCGACACGCTGATGCCGAGCTATACGACGAGGAACACGCTCGCGCCGATTCACCCGGAATGGCTGGGCTACAAGAATCTCGACGACATGAAGAACAACTACCTGGCCGGTGCGCTCGACGGCTATACGTACCAGGGCCGGCTTTACGCCGTGCCCGTGATCGCGGCGGTGTTCAGCCTCTATATCAACCGCAAGCACTTCCAGGAGGCGGGCCTCGACCCCGACAAGGATTATCCGCGTACGTGGGACGACATCGGCCGCATCGGCAAGAAGCTGGTGAAGATGGACGGCAACAAGATGGTGCGCGAAGGCTTCGATTTCGCCATGCACTCGTCCACCTGGACCATGTGGTACTTCAATACGATGATCCGTCAGTACGGCGGTGAAGTCCTCGACGCCGCAGGCAAAAAGTGCACGGCGAACAGCGACGCCGGCGTGAACGCGATGAAGGTGCGCGCGATGTATGTGCAGGAGTACAAGATTTCCGATCCCACGGTGAGTTTCGCGACCAACGCCTTGCCGGCGGACGACCTGCCGAAGGGACACGTGTCCATGTTCATCACACATGCGGGCAGCGTCGCGCAGTTCGGCCCCGATGTGATGAAGGACATGAAAGTCGTGCCGTTCCCGCAGGTGAATCCGGGCAAGCCGGTGACGCCGATCTACGGTTTCGCGCTCGCCGTCAATCCACAGATCCCCGAAGCGAAGCAGCACCTCGTGCACGATCTGATCCGGCACGTCACGAAGGATCCGAAGGGCTGGTACGAGAAGACCTCCTATCCGTATCCGGCCAAAAACTTCCTCCAGCTGCCCGGCATCGAAGAGGCGCGCAAGACGCGTTACCTGGACGTGTTCCTGCAGGACCTTACGAACGGCCGTTTCGTGCAGCGCTCGCCGCGGCTGCTCGAGATCAACGAAGCCATCCATCGCGCGATGGAGCGTGTCGTGCTGAGAGGAGAGAACCCCAAGGCGTCGCTTGACCAGGCGTGCAAGGAAATCGACGCGGCGCTCGCGCAGTCGTAGCGGCGGCGTTCTCAAGCGGGCCAGTGCAGAACATTGTCACAACGTGCGCCGTTCACCCTTCGAGACGGCGTTACCAGGCCTCCTCAGGGCGAGCGGAAAGAAGGCGTTCGTGCTGAGGAACGCCGTGTCTCGAAGCACGAACATCCGATCCTCGCTTAGGCAATCCGGTGCCGCGCAAGCAGACGTCGAGCACGCCTGAGTCGTCCGGCGCGGTTACACTGTCACGCAAGTCTCGGCGGATGGCTTCGCTCCTGCGGCTTTCCCGGCGCAGCCGTCTCGCGTGGGCGGGATTTTTTTTCGTTCTGCCCGCGCTGCTGCATATCGCGGTCTTCAAGCTGTACCCGTTGTTACAGGCGTTGCGGCTGAGCTTCTACCGCTATGACCTCCTGAGCCCGCCCGTCTTCACCGGCTTCGCGAACTACCACGCGCTGTGGGAGAACCCGCTTTTTCACCAGTCCTTCTGGGTCTCGGTGAAGTACATGTTCGGTGTGTCGATCCCGGAATGGATACTCGCACTGGCGCTCGCGCTGCTCCTCAATCGCGCGATGCCGGCACGCGCCGTCATCCGGCTCGCGTACTTCTTTCCGATCGCGATGTCGCAGATCGTCGTCGCGATGGTATGGAAGTTCATGTATCACCCGCACGGGCTCGTCAACACCATCCTCGAATTCTTCGGCGTCGACCGCATCAACTGGCTCTCCACCGAGACGACGGCGTTGCCTGCCCTCATCGCGATCGGCATCTGGCGAGGGATTCCGCTCTTCGCCATTATCTATCTCGCGGGGTTGCAGGCGATCCCGCGCGATTACCACGAAGCCGCCATGATGGACGGCGCAAACGCGTTTCAGCGTTTCATCCACATCACACTTCCGCTGCTGCTGCCGACGATTCTCTTCGTGATGGTGATCTCGCTGCTGTCCGCCGTTAAGGTCTTCCTGAATCCGCTGGTCATGACGGGCGGCGGTCCGAACGGCACCACACGGGTGCTGCCGTACTTCATCTACGAGACGGGATTCACCTACTTCCGCATGGGCGAAGCCGCGGCCGCCTCGACGGTGCTGTTCGTTTTCGTCTTCGCGCTGACACTCATTCTGCTGCGGCTGCTGCGACGGGGTGGCGTGCAATGAACCGGAAGCGGCTGCTCGTCTGGTGCGGATGGATGCTCACAACGCTGACCATCCTCGGCATCGGCGTCATGCTGCTGCCTTATTTCTGGATGGTGTCGTCGTCGCTCAAGACGGGTGCCGAGGTCTTCGAGTTGCCCATCCGGTGGATACCGCAGGTGCCGCAGTGGCAGAACTTTCGCGACGCGCTCTCCCGCGGATCGTTCGGCACTTATTTCTATAACAGCGGCGTGGTCGCGGTCGCGGTTACGGCCGCCAACGTCCTTCTGTGCAGCCTCGCGGGCTACGGCCTTGCGAAGTTCCGCTTCCCCTATCGCGAGCTGTCGTTTCGCGTCATCCTGAGCACGCTCATGCTGCCGCTCGAGATCGTTCTGGTGCCGACGTTTCTGGTCGTGCAGCAGCTCGGTATGGTGAACAGCTACGGTGGATTGATCGTGCCCCTCGCGGTGGATGCGTTCGGAATCTTTCTCATGCGCCAGTTCATCAGGGATCTCCCCGATTCTCTGATCGAAGCGGCGCGGCTGGACGGATGCAGTGAGCTCGGTATCTTCTTTCGCATTATCCTGCCCAACTGCAAGCCGGCTCTCGGGGCGCTCGCGCTGCTCTCGTTTCGCGACAACTGGGACCAGTTCCTGTGGCCCTACATCATCGCGTCGAGTGACAGGCTGAAGACGTTTCCGCTCGGGCTCGCGCAGATGGAAGGCATCGACTCGGCCGCTTACCACGAGATCATGGCGCTCGCCATGCTCGGCATGATTCCCACGGCGCTTCTGTTCCTGCTCTTCCAGCGCGCATTCGTGCGCGGCATCGCGCTCAGCGGCTTGAAGGAGTGAGAGGAATTCGCATGTCCGAGAACGAAACAGTGTGCTATCGCGGCGTTCATGCCCTTGCGGAGAACATCCGGAGGCGGGAGCTATCGCCGGTCGAGGTGACTGACGCGTATCTCCGAAGGATCGACGCACTGAATCGCGGTCTTTCTGCTTATCTCACCGTCACCGCGGACATCGCGCTGGAAGACGCAAAGCGCGCCGAAACGGAAATCGGTGCGGGAAAGTGGCGTGGCCCGCTGCACGGCATTCCATTCGGTGTGAAAGACATTTTCGAAACCGCGGGGGTTCGAACGACGCACGGGTCCAGCTTCTTCCGCGACTTCGTGCCGACGCGCGATGCCGAAGCGGTGAGACGCCTGCGCGACGCCGGGGCGATCATGCTCGGCAAGACGCTGACGCATGAATTCGCCGCTGCCACGACCACCATCAATCCCCACTACGGCACGGCACGCAATCCGTGGCATCGTGAGCGCATCACCGGCGGCTCGAGCGGCGGATCCGCTGCGGCGGTTGCAGCCGGGCTTTGTGCGTTCGCGCTTGGCTCGGATACCGGCGGCTCGATCCGCAATCCGGCAGCGTTGTGCGGCATCGTCGGGCTCAAACCCACCCATGGCCGGGTGAGTCTGCACGGCGTCTGTCCCAACGTGCTGACCTTCGATCACGTCGGCCCGTTGACGTCGAGCGCGCGTGATGCTGCGCTCGTGCTGCAGGCGCTTGCCGGGTACGATCCGCGGGACGCGATGTCGCGCGACGTGCCCGTAGCGGACTACACGGCCGGCTGGGAGGAGGCGGTGCGTGGCCGCCGTTTCGCAACATGTCCGGACTTCTACATGCACGCTGAAATCGATGCAGAGGTCCGGCTTGCGTTCGAGGCAGCCGTGAATGTCTTCCGCTCGCTCGGCGCTCATGTGGACGAAGTGTCGTTTCCGAATGGCCCGCGACTGACGGAGCTTTTCCCTGCGATCGCGGGGCCCGAGTTCGCGGAATTTCACCGGCCGTTCTTCGAGAAAAATCCCGACGGTTACGGCCAGAGCGTGCGCGAGCGACTCGACTGGTCGTTCAGAATCACGTCGGACGAGTACGTGCGGGCATTGCGCGAGCGTGAGCTGCTGCGCCGCGAAGTAGCGACGTTCTTCGAGCGCGCAGATGCGTTGCTGCTTCCTTCCATGCCGTGCACGGCCGCGCCCATCACGAGCCTTCTCGCGAACGTGAACGGAAAGGCGGAGCCGTGCATGTGGATACACCGGCCGTTCCAGAGTCCGCACAATTTGACAGGTTGTCCCGCGATAGCCGTCCCGATGGGTTTCGATCGCGAAGGCCTTCCGCTATCGCTCCAGATCGTCACGGCGCAATGGCAGGAGGCGCGTCTGCTCGCCATTGCGAACGCGTACGAGGAGGCCACGCCCGAACTGCGCGCTCGGCGTCCGCCGTGTCAGGTGTGACCTGCCAGACGCGCGCCGCTCGTGCCGTCGAACAGATGCACGTAGCGCGCATCGGGATAAAGCGCGACTTCGTCACCCGCTCTCACCTCGGCTGAAGGATCGACGCGCGCCGTCATCGGATTGCCGGCGTGAGTGAAATTGAGGAAGAGGTCCGACCCGATCGCTTCCACGATCTCGACGCGCGTGCGCAGCGGTTCGCCGCCTCGCACCACCGGCTGCAGTAACAGGTTCTCGGGGCGGATCCCCATCACGACCTCGGCGCAGTCGCGGTTGGCGAGAGCCGAAGCCTGTTCCAACCCAAGCGCGACCTCGAAACCGTCGCCTCGCAGCTTAAGTCCGGTGTCTGCCATCTGAAGCTGTGCAGGAAGGAAATTCATCGCCGGCGTACCGATGAAACCGGCCACGAAGCGATTCACGGGTTTTCGATAGATTTCCATCGGCGCGCCGACCTGCTGCACGCGGCCGTCGTGCATCACGACGATCCGGTCGCCCATGGTCATCGCTTCGATCTGGTCATGCGTGACATAGACGGACGTGGCGCCGAGCTGTCGATGCAGCTTGAGCAGTTCGACGCGCGTTTGTGCGCGCAGCTTCGCGTCGAGGTTCGACAGCGGCTCGTCGAAGAGGAAGACGCGCGGATTGCGCACGATGGCGCGTCCGACCGCGACACGCTGGCGTTGCCCTCCCGATAACTCCCGCGGATAACGTCCCAGCAAATGGCCGATGCCGAGAATGTCCGCGGCGCGTGCGATGCGAGCCCTGACCTCGTGCTTCGGTGTACGCCTCATCTTCAGGCCGAACGCCATGTTGCTGTAGACGGTCATGTGCGGATAGAGCGCGTAATTCTGGAACACCATGGCGATGTCGCGGTCCGCAGGCATGACGTCGTTCAGGCGTTGCGCGTCGAGAAAGATATTTCCGGCGCTGACTTCCTCCAGTCCGGCGATCATGCGCAGTGTGGTGGTCTTGCCGCAGCCGGACGGTCCGAGAAGCACCACGAACTCGCCGTTCCCGATCGTGAGCGAGACATCCCTGACCGCGTCGACGTCGCCGAAGCTGCGGCTCAGGTTTTCGAGTACCGAGCTCTCCCAACAGCCATTCTCCGGCAGGGTGCCCCGTGGCACACGGACGTCATTGTGCCAGCACGATCCATCGGGCGTTTACGTGAGGACGCGATCGCTCGCAGAATCCGATGCGCCATTCTCTTGCTCGGCGGAACGCGAGACTTACAGCAGCGCTGCGCCGTGTGCGGCTACCGGCCCTGCTCATTTTCTCGCCGTCACCTCGATCTCGATTTTCATTCTTGGGGTCGGCACGGTTTGAATGTCCCTGAAGCATTGCTCCGCCTGTTCGGCGACATCGCCTGAGATGGTCTTTGCCGCGTAGTCGAAGCCGGTCGTCCCGGAGACGTGAACGCACTCCTCGTCCATGATTGCGCGTGAATAGGCCATTTCCGCTTCGAAGGATGCGCCGGAGGAGGAGGCGTTTTCGCATTGCGGACTCTTTCGTTGACGCTTTATTAATGAGGCAATTTGCAGGTAAATCGATGTGTCTCTACGGCCCTTGAGCGCCGCAACCGTGCTCGCGGGAGGCCAAAACTGGTACACGGCCGAAACACATGTGAACTTTTCCACAATAAAATGCATCTCGGCGCCGAGTCGGTGCCGATGTCTGCTGACAAACAAGGGAGAGATCGAATGCCGTCAAGAAGAAACGACGCAGTCCTCACGAGCGCGCTCTTAGCCACCTCCGCGGCCCTGTTCACGCCTGCCGCCTACGCCGACGACAAGCATCAGGACCGTCATCACGACAGACGTCACGATGACCGGCAGGATCAGTCGAACGTCAGCGCGGCGTTCGGACGTGGGCTGAACACAACACAGCCGCAAGGCAATCCACTGAATAACGCGATCCTTCCCAAGTGGATCGAGGTGGACGCCGGTGGCGTGGTGAACTTCGCGCTCGCCGGTTTCCATAACATCATCATTTTCAAGCCGGGATTTCGTCGCGACGATCTCGACGCTTTCATTCCGGCGAGCGGGACATTCATTTTCCCGACTGACCCGACCGTAGCGCTGCCTTCCGCGATCGAGGACAAGGTTTACTATCGCGGCATCAATCCAGCAGGCGGGCCGTCGGCGACGCCATTCGTCGGCAATCCATCCAATGCTTCGAATCGCGGCGAACCCGTCTCGTTTCTCGACCCTGGCATCTATCTGGTCATCTGCAATGTTCGGCCGCACTTGCTCGATGGCATGTACGCCTACGTCAGAGTGAAGCGCAACGACTGATCGGGGAGAACGAGGGCGCCACCGGCTCCCTCTGGAACAACTTCGCGCAGGGGACCATCGTCCGTGGCGGACTGAGGTTACGTTACTGCGGTGGCAGCTTCGCCGCCGCGACCGCCTTGCGCCATCGTGTGACCTCGGCGCGAAGATATGCGGCGTACTCCTGGGGCGTGCTCGAGACAGGTTCGAGGCTTACCGCCGCGTATTGCTCGCGAACCGCACTCGTCATCAGGACTTTCGCGACGGCGGCATTCAGCCGGTCGATGACTGGCGCAGGGGTTCCGCCCGTTGCGAGCAGACCGTAGCGCGATTCGACGATCACATCCGGATAGCCAGCCTCGACGAACGTCGGCGTGTCCGGCAGACTCTTCGCTCTGCGCGCGCTCGCCACTGCCAGCACGCGAACCTTGCCGCCTTTGATTTGACCGATCGCACCCGCGGCGGAGATGAACATCGCTTCCATGTGGCCGCCGATCACGTCGGACAACGCGAGCGCGGCGCCTTTGTACGGCACGTGAACCATATCGAAGCCGGCCGACGCCTTCAGGAGTTCCATTCCCAGATGCAGTGAACCGCCATTTCCGGAGGAGGCGTAATTGAGCTTGCCGGGACGCGACTTCGCGAGCGCGACGAATTCACGGACGCTCTTCGCCGGCACCGTCGGGTTGACGACGAGAATGATGTCGCTGGTCGCGATCGGACTTACGGGCGCAAAGTCCCGCAGCGGATCGAACGGCAGCTTCGCGTACGTGCTTGCGTTGATCGCGAACGACGATGAAATGACGAGCAGCGCATAGCCGTCCGGCGGCGATTTCGCTACGAGCTCGCTGCCGATGATGCCGTTCGCGCCCGCGCGATTGTCGACCACGAAAGGCTGGCCGAGTAGTTCGTGAAGCTTCGGCGCGACTGGACGTACCGCCACGTCGTTCGGCCCGCCCGGCGGGAATGGAACGATCACGCGCACGGCCTTCACAGGGTAGTCCTGCGCCTGGGCATAGCCGCCCATTGCGAGAACGAACAGAAACGCGATTCGAGAGATCGTCATGAGAAGCGACTGGATTTCGCCCGATCTTCACACGTTTTTCCGGGACTGAAAAGCGCGCAAGACGGTCGTCGCTCGCGCGGTCCAGGGTCGAGCGCGCCCGGCCGTTGCCGGCCGGGGAGGGGCAATCAGCGTGTATCTCGATCCGGCGGAGCGCGCAGTCCGACGCGGGCGAGCACACGCGCAACGACACCATCGCATTGCGCGCCAGCGAAGAAGAATGCCTCCCGTGCACCCTGATAGAACTCAGTGGTGAGGGACCGGCGCAACGCCTGGCGCGCTCTGAAGAAGCGGGTGCGCACGGTCGCCTCGGGCGCGTCGAGGGCAGTTGCAATTTCCGCGAACGGCAGGTCTTCGATTGCGTGGAGTACGAAGACGGTCCGGTAGCCGACCGGAAGCTCGTCGATCTTGCTGACGGGCAGCGAAGTGAACCCGGTCCTGAAAGAACTGCGTGAGCACGGTATCGAAGTGACAGCGATTCATTACCACATGCTCGATGACGAGCCGCGGCTTTTCTTCATGCATTTCTGGGCGAATGACGATGCTGTGAAGCTCGCGGAAGGCCTTCGAGCGGCCCTGTCGCAAGTCAAAGTGAGTAAATGAAAAGCACCGGTCGAAGCGCTGACGTTTGCGCGTGCGTCGGCGCGTGCTGCGCTCACGGCTGCACGCTCAGTCCCGCAGCCCTGAGAACCTTGTCCCAGCGGGCGATGTCGAGCTTCATGAGCGTGGCAAGCTCGTCGGGCGTCGAGCCGATGGTTTCGATTGCGGCATTGGACAAGCGCTCGCGTGCGTCGCTCGATCTCAGATGGTCGACGATGACGCGATTGAGGCGCTCGACGATCGCGCTCGAGGTTCCAGCGGGAACGAAGACGCCCAGCCGCGCTGCCGTGTCGTAGCCTTTCACCGTTGCGGCGATCGGCGGCAGCCCCGGCACGAGCGCAGACGGCCGCTCGGTCGTGACCGCGAGGGCTCGCAGCTTTCCGGCTTTCACATGCGGCATCACCGTCTGCACCGCTGTGAACAGCACATGTACTTGCCCGGTCATGAGATCGCTGATCGCCAGCGGCACGCCCTTGTACGAAACACGGGTGAGATTGACGCCGGCGAGAAACTTGAACAGCTCACCCGCGAGGTGGTTCGACGAGCCAACGGCAAGCGAAACGTAATTGAGCTCGCCGGGTCGCGCCTTCGCAAGCCTGATCAGCTCCGGAACCGACTGCGCGGGAAGCTGCGGATGCACGACGAGAATGTAGGGTGCGCTCGTCGCAAGCGTGACCGGACGGAAATCGCGCAACGCGTCGAACGGAACTCTCTGCATGAGACCCGAAATCCAGAGATTGGCGCTCGTCGACAGCAGTGTGTAGCCATCGGGCTTTGCGTTCACGACCGCTTCGCCTTCCATCACGCCGCTCGGTTTGTTTTCGATCACGGTCGCCTGGCCCAAGCCTGCCGAGAGGCCCTGCGCGATGACGCGCGTGATGAAGTCATTGGCGCCGCCCGGCGCGCCGGTCACCAGCCGCAACGGACGGGTCGGATACTCCTGCGCAACCGCGGGCTGTGCGGACATTGCCGCCACAAACAGGGCCGCGGCTACGCAGCAGAAACCGGTACTCGACTGCATTACTCGCCTCCTCGGACGAGCCCTATAATCGCCCGCGATCCACCGGAACGATAACCGAGGAACCGACTTGAGCCCAACCCGATCTGCGTCGAGCTTCATCGTCCACGACACGCCGGTACCCGCGCGGGAAAGTGAGGACGTCTGGGGCAGCGATGTCGTGGCAGCCGGTACTGCGCGAGCTGGAAATTCCCTACATCTCGCTCGTGCCCGGCTCGAGCTATCGCGGACTGCACGACAGCCTCGTGAACTACCTCGGCAATCGCGCGCCGCAGATGGTTCTCAACATTCACGAAGAAAGCGCGATCGCCGTGGCGCATGGTTATGCCAAGGTCACCGGCAAAATGATCGCGGCCGCGGTGCACGCGAACGTCGGCCTGCTGCGCGCGCCGATGGCCATCTACAACGCGTGGTGCGATCGCGCGCCGCATTCTGATCATCGGCGCGACAGGGCCCTGGGACGCGACGCGGCGCCGGCCGTGGATCGACTGGATTCACACGAGCTCGGATCAGGGCGGACTCATCCGGAACTTCACCAAGTGGGACAACCAGCCGGGGTCACCCGCTGCGGCGATGGAATCGATCATGCGTGCCGCGCAGATCGCGCAGACGGCGCCGCGGGGACCCGTCTACATCAACCTCGACGTGGGTCTTCAGGAAGACAAGATCGACGCGCTTCCGACGTTGCCGGATCCTGCGCGGTTTCAACCTGCGCCCCCGGTGCAGCCAGCCCGCGAGCTGGTGGCGGAAGCGGCGCGTCTGCTCTCGACTGCGAAGCGGCCCGTGATTCTGGCGGGCCGTTGCTCGCGCAGCGAAGAATTGTGGAACGCGCGCATCGCACTGGCCGAGAAGCTCGATGCGCCGGTCCTTTCCAGCATCAAGCTCGGCGCCGCTTTCCCGACGGATCATCGGCTCCACCCGATTGCGCCGTTTCAGGGTCAGCCCAATGCCGCGCGCGAACTGATCGCCAACGCGGATGTCATCCTGTCGCTCGACTGGCTCGATCTCGCGGGGACGTTCAAGCAGGCGTATGCCGGACGTGCCGTGACCGCGAAGGTGATCCATGTCTCGTGTGACGCGCACAATCATCGCGGCTGGAGCGCCGATCATCAGGGGCTTCCACCGACGGATCTGTACCTGATGTGCGAAACGGACGCGGCGCTGCCGTTGCTGCTCGAAGCAGTGACGCCGCGCAAGGCGAGCGTGGAATTGCCGCGCCGCGGGGTGCTTCCGCCGGTGCCTGCGGACGCTGTCACGCTGAGAGGCGTCGGTGCGGCGCTCGAGAAAGCGACACGGGGCGTCGACGTCTGCTATACGCGTTTTCCGCTCGGCTGGAACGGCGGTTACACGCACTTCCGCCATCCGCTCGATTACATCGGGCATGACGGCGGCGCGGGCGTGGGCTCAGGTCCCGCGATGACGGTCGGTGCCGGGCTCGCGCTCAAGGGCACGGGCCGGATTCCGATCGCGCTGCTCGGCGACGGCGACTTCCTCATGGGCAACACGGCGCTGTGGACTGCCGCGCACTACCAGATCCCGGGCTTGTTCGTGGTGTGCAACAACCAGTCGTTCTACAACGACGAGCGCCACCAGGGACGCATGGCGGCGAATCGCGGCCGGCCGGAGGAGAATCGCTGGATCGGCCAGCAGATCAACCAGCCGGAAGTGGATCTTGCCGGAATGGCACGCGTGCAGGGCGTGCATGGCATCGGGCCGGTGACCGATCCCGCTAAGCTGCAGGGCGCGATTGAAGAGGGCATCTCCATTGCTGCATCCGGCAAACCCTGTGTGGTCGATGCAAGAGTACTTCCGGGATATGACCGCCCTGATTAGCACCACCCCGTCTCGGTGAGCGGGGGGCCGTGGAACGGCGGGGCCCCGCGAACGTGACCTTCCAACGCCAATTAGAACTCTCGTCCAAGTGTACGAGGGTCGGGCGGTGGAAAGGGCGTGGCGCACTGAACATGGAGCGAACCATGAAGATATGCGTGATGAAAGTGCTGAGTCGCATCGCTGCTCTCGCGACGCTGTGCGTGGCACTGCATGCCGTCGCCGCGCAATCACCCACCGCGCAAATCGTCGGCGCCACGAACAAGTTTTTATCCACGCTCGACGATGCGCAGCGCAAGAGAGTGCAGTTCGCGTTCGACGACCAGCAGCAGCGTGCGCGGTGGTCCAACCTGCCGATCAGCTCGGTCCCTCGTGCCGGCTTGAGCATGGGCGAGCTCAATTCGGCGCAGCGTTCGGCCGCTCTGGCGGTCGTGGCCACGGTGTTGAGCCGCAAGGGCTTCGAGAAAGTTCAGCACATCATGGAAGCCGACGAGCTTCTCAGGAAGGACGCGCCCAAGCCCATCTTCGGCAAGGATCTCTACTTCATCTCGATCCTTGGAACGCCATCTGAGAAAGCGCCGTGGATGCTGCAGTTCGGCGGGCATCACCTCGCGCTCAACATCACCATCGCCGGTGAACGCGGCGTGCTTACGCCGAGCCTCGTCGGCGCGCAACCGGCGTTGTACAAAGTGAACGACACGACGATTCGTCCGCTCGGCGAGGAGAGCGACCGGGCGCTCGCGCTGCTGAACGCGCTCGACGAAGCTCAGCGCAAGCAGGCGATCCTCACGTATCGTGTTGCCGATCTCGTGCTCGGACCGGGACAGGACGGCAAGACGATTCAGCCGGAGGGACTCAAGGCGTCGGCGATGAACGAGCAACAACGGACCATGCTGCTCGACCTGATCGCAGAGTGGGCCACCATCGTGCACGACAGCTCGGCAGGGCCGCGCATGGCGGAGATCAAGTCGGGGCTCAACGAGACATGGTTCGCGTGGAGCGGCGCCACGACAGCCGATGCGGGACGGAATATCACGGCGTACTACCGCATCCAGGGTCCGAACCTCGTGATCGAGTATGCCCCGCAGCCGCTGGGTGGCGATCCGTCGATGCACGTACATACCATGTACCGCGATCCGACGAACGATTACGGGCGCAAGGCGACAGCAAAATGAGCGCGGCGCGAATGCTCGGCTGCACGCTTCTTCTGCTCGCGGCGGTACCGGCCGGCGCGCACCGCCTGGACGAATATCTGCAGGCGACGACCATCGCGCTGGAGAAGGGGAAAGTCGAGGCGGAGCTTCGCTTGGTGCCGGGCGTGGCGGTGTTCCCGATGGTGTTCGCGCAGATCGACGGCGATGCGGATGGCATTGCCTCACCCGCGGAGGAGCGCGCCTACGCGCACCGCGTGCTGGACGACCTCTCGCTCAGGATCGACGATACGCCGCTTCCCTTGCGCCTCGTCTCCTCGGCATTTTCGCCGAAAGTGCTGCTCGAGGATGGACGTGGCGAGATTCGTATCAAGCTCGAAGCGGACGTACCCGGCTTGGCCACACGGCACCGGCTCGTTTTCGAGAATCGGCACCAGCCGCGCGTCGGTTCCTATCTCGCGAACGTGCTGGTGCCGGCGGATCCCGACATTCGGATTTCCGCGCCCGAGCGCAATTACGATCAGTCGTCCTTCCGGCTCGCCTACACGGACGCCAGCGCCGCATCGGGCTCGGCGGCGTGGGGCTGGCCGGATCTGGCGCTTGCGGTGCTGACGCTGGGACTCGTGGTCTCAGCGTGGCGCGTGACCGTCAGGACGCGCCGCTCGCATCAGGCCTTGCGCGCCTGCCCCGTGGGCGACCAGCCGTAGGCCTTGGCGCAGGCGCCGCCCATCAGCACCGCCTTCTCGCTTTCCGTGAGTCGCGTCGTCTTCAAAAAGGGCTCGACGGCCTGCTCGTAGTTGCAGACGGCATACGCGCGCGTCCAGTCGGTTCCCCACAGACAGCGCTCGAGCCCCCACGCGTCGATCACGCGTTTCACCGGATCCCATATGTCGTCGTAGGGATACGGCTTCTGCGACAGCGTGCAGGCGCCGCTCACCTTGATGACGGCGTTCGGCCGCTTCGCCAGCGCCAGGATTTTGGGGAGCTCCGCCCACGGCTCTGCGGGCGCGGGTGGTGTGCGCGGCTGCAGGAGACCCAGATGGTCGATGATGAAGCGCGTATCCGAATTGCGATCGATGAGCTTGGTGCCCGCCTCGATGTTCCCCCAGAACAGAACGTTCACCGGAAAATCATGCTCTCGCGCCGCTTTGCAAATCCGGTCCAGGCCCGGGTCCGCCGCATCGCGTTCCCGTCCGGGGTCGCGCGTGAGCATGATCCGCACGGCAACCGCGCCCGGCGTCTTCTTCCAGTCCGCAATGACGTCCGCCACCTTGGGATCGTCCGGATCGACGGGCTTCACGATCGCGAACCGGTCCGGGTGCGCCTTCTGCACTTCGACCGCGTAGCTCGCGTCGTAGCGGTACATCGCGAAAGGAGAAATGTAGATCGCACCATCGATGCCGAGCTTGTCCATCTCCGCGACCATCTCGTCGCCGGTGACGTGGTCCGGCCAGTTCGGCTTGCTGTGCCACGGCCGTTTCGGCGTGTTCGCCTCGTAGGCATGGACCTGGGAATCGATGATCGGCATCGCGTAATCTCCTCTCGTCTAAAGCGCCCGATGCTACTGCAAAACGTTGCGCGCCTGACTACTCGACGTACTTCGGCGATTTCGGCAACGTTGCGGTTTGCGCCGCATCGTGATTGATCCAGATCTCCGCTTTGTTTTCAGCGGCGATGCGGGCGAGCTTGTCGATCGACTGCACCGTCTGCTCCTTGTCGAAGTTCTGGACGGGTGCTCGGCGCTGGTCCCAGTTATCCTTGAAATGCGCCGCGTCTCCGGTCAGCAGGACCGCCCCGCGCTTCGGAAGCTCGACCAGCAGTGACTGGTGGCCCGGCGTGTGGCCGGGTGAGGACAGGATCCTCACCGAGCCGTCGCCGAACACGTCATAGTCGCCGTGCAGCTTGACGGTGCGGTTCGAGCGCAGCCCCTGCCAGTTTGCGGGCGCGCCGGGCGGCTTGCCGGTCGGCCCGATATAGAAGTCGTACTCGGCCTCCTGGATGTAGAGCGTCGCCTTCGGGAACAGGCTGCCGTTACCGACGTGGTCGGGATGCGCATGCGAAAAACCGAGCTGCGTGATCTGGTCCGGGGTGAGGCCGAGCTCCGAGAGCTGCGCGGTGAGATTTTTCGGCGCCTTCCAGTACCACGTAATGACGGGCGTCTTGTACGGTTCCGACGATGCTGCGATCGATTGCGAATAGCCCGTTTCCCACAGCAGCCAGTCGTTGCCGTGCTTGATGAGATAGCAGCTGTTGCTGAGCGTCATCGGCTTGCCGACGTTGACGCCCGGCGACCAGCGCGACTGATCGGGAGCGGTGCCTTCGCCGCAGTAGAGCACGTACATGCGATCCACCGCACCTTGCTTCGGGCCGGAGGACGTACCGGCGCATCCGGCTATGGCCATGGTGATCGCCGCTGTGAAAGGAACAAGGATCGTGCAAAGCCGTATTGTCATGACGTGTCCTCCCGTTCAGAAATTTGCGACGGCGCGCGCCGCCCCGGTCAGCTCGAGGATGTGCATGCCGGTTTTGTTGCGGTCGGTCATGTAGATGAAGCCGCGATCGTCCACCTCGACGTTGTTGGTCTGGATGGAGACCTTGCAGCGTTCGCCGCCTTCGGTCTTGACGCAGCTCGGTTCGGTGTTCGCGTTGGGGGCGGGGACGTAGTATCCGATCTCCTTCAGCGCATACGGATCCCGCACGTCGAGCGCACGCACCCCGGCATTGAACCAGCTCACGAACACGATGCGCTTGTGATAGATCGCCGTCATGTTTTCGTTCGTGCCGTGGGGACCGAAGCGCGCACCGCGAGAACAGAAGTCGCCCAGCCTTTCGGGAACGCGAAACGTGGAGACGCCGATCGGCTGGGTCTCGTTCGTGATGTCCACCACGAAGAGGAGCTGGCGTTCTTCACGGCATTCGTTTGCGAGCGGCTCCGGCAGCAGGAGAATGAAGTCCCGCGCCCGGCCTTTGCTGTCCTTCTCGTACTCGGCGATCTCCATGCCGAGCAGCGGATACATCGCGTGCACGGCGTGATATTTGCCGAGCGGCAGATAGGCAATCTGCGGGTACAGGAGGTTCTGCGCCGTCGGCTCTTTGGCGCCGCCGAGAAGCTTTTCGCGATCGACAATCTGCAGGCCGCCGCTCTGCACGGAGCCATAGCCGAAATAGAGGCGGTTCACTTTCGGACCCATCGAGAACGGTCCGTGCCCGTCGCGATCACGCCGGTCGCGCGGCATCGGCGCTGTCGGTTCCTGGCCGGGCAGGGCGAAGTCGCGCACGTGCCTGGGCGTCGTCGGATCGGACAGATCGAACACCTGCGTCATGCGCAGCACGCGCCAGCCCTCGAGCCCCGAGTTGAGATAGGCGATGCCCGTATCGCATTCCCACGCCTGACGATGCGTCGACTGCAGATTGCCGACGATCGTCGTGACGAACGCAGGACGTTCCGGAGAGGTTACGTCCCATACCTCGTGTGCCCGGCTGCCGTCGGTGCGCAGCATGTAGAACTTGTTCGGGTCTGCCTTCGGGAGCTGCCTGCCCGCGCAGACCTGAACCATCTGTGCGCCGCTGCCTTCGCCACCCGCGAGCGTGCCTTCAACGGGTCGCAATGTGATGCAGGTAGCGCGGCTGCCGCGGATCGGTCACATCCAGGATCGACGTGCCGTTTGCTTCGGTCTTGCCGGTGAGTGGATTGAGCGCCGTACCGCCGTGATGACCGACGTACGCGATCCAGCGCCCGTTCTGCTCGACGATGACCGGCTGGAACGCGCTGCGGCCCTGCAGATCGCTGTAGCCGACGAGTCGCATGTTGAGCGCTTCCGCGCCGCTCGAAGACTCCGGACGCTGATTCCGCAACGCGCTTGAAATCGGAACACGACAGCAGCATCAGCGCCGTGACGGCAACTGCGAGACGATTGCGCACGTGCGATTCGGGAAAATAGTTGTGTGCTTCAGTTGATCATCGCATTATCCCGGCGCAGTCTCAAGGAGAAGGAAGTGATCACAAGACGACGATTCCTCGGACCGCGACCGCGGCAGCAGGCGGCATGGCGCTCAGCGGCTGCGCCGGCACGGCGCAAAAGCGCGAAGGCTACCGCATCATCGACGCGCACGCGCACTGGTATCCGCGCGAGTTCGTGACGCTCATGGAGAAAGAGGGCCCTGCGAATGGCGCGAAGATGGGCAGGGACAAGGACGACAACCCCGTCGTGCTGTCCGTACCCGGCGCGACGCAGACGTCCAGCATGCGCCGGAACATGACCGACATCGATCTCCTGATCAAGGAAATGGACGAGCGCGGGGTGGATGTGTATGCACTGTCGATGACGAATCCGATGGTGTACTGGGCGCCGCCTGCGTTCGGGCTGAAGCTTTCACAGGCGGTGAACGACGCGTGCGCGGCGGTTCATCAGAAGTATCCGCAGCGCTTCGTCGGCACGATCATGCTGCCGATGCAGGATCCGAAGCTCGCCCTCGAGGAGCTCGACCGCGCGGCGAAGCTGCCGGGCATGCGCGCCATCAATCTCGGTGAGCACGTGAATGGCAGAAACCTGCACGACAGGATGTTCTGGCCAATCTACGAGCGCTGCGAGGCATACGGCCTGCCGCTCTTCACGCACAACCTGTATCCGTTCGGCGCCGAGCGGCTGAAGGACTTCTTCATGATCAACGTGCTCGGCAATCCGTACGAGGACGGCGTCGCCGCGTTCTCGTTCGTGCTGGGCGGCGTGCTCGATGCGTTTCCGAAACTGGAAGTGTATCTGCCGCACGGCGGCGGCACGTTCCCGTGGCTCGTCGGACGCGCCGACTTCGCGATCAAGATGAGTCCCACGCTCAAGCACATGAAACAGCCGGCCAGTGCGTATCTTCGCCGCTTCTACTACGACATCATCGTGCTCGACCCGAAAATCATGCGCATGCTGATCGATCTGGTGGGCGTCGAGCGAATCGTCATGGGTACGGACTTCCCGCAGCTCATGAGCGTGAGACAACCGATCGAGTTCGTCGACACGATACCGGGATTGACACCGCGCGAGCGCGAAATGATATTGAGCAGTAACGCCCAGCGGCTCTTGAAGCTATGAGCGCGATGAGGACAGCCGCCCGTTTTGTCCGTCGTTACCGCCGCCACGCCGGCCTCGGCCTCGCGGCGTTGCTCCTGCCGCTCATTCCGCCCGTCGCCGCCCAGCAGGCGGCCTATCCGTCGAAGTCGGTCCGTATCATCGCGTCGCAGGCGCCGGGCGGCGGTATCGACGCGGTGTGCCGGATCGTCGCGCCGAAGCTGTCGGACGCTTTGGGCCAGCCCGTGCTTGTCGACAACCGGCCGGGCGCGAACGGGTCGCTCGCCGCCGAGCTCACCGCGAAGTCGCCGCCCGACGGTTACACCATCATGCTCGGCGCGATGGGCAATCTCGGCACGAACGTGCTCTTCTTTCCGAAGCTCGGATACGAACCGCTGAGGGACCTCGCGCCGATCACGTCGGCCGTGTCGAGCGGCAACGTGCTGGTGGTTCATCCGTCGGTGCCCGCGCATTCGGTGAAGGAGTTGATCGACCTCGCGCGGAAGAGGCCGAACGAGCTGGCTTATGGCACGTCGGGCACCGGCGGCGCAGGACACCTTGCCGGTGCGCTGTTTCGTCGCATGACCAAGACCGAGCTCCTGCACGTGCCGTACAAGGGCGGCGGCCCGGCTATGGTCGATCTGGTCGCGGGCCAGACGCAGATCGGCTTCGCGTCGCAGCCCAGTGCGGCAGGCTTCATCAAGGATGGAAAACTCCGTGCACTGGCGGTGAGCACGGCGCGACGTTCGAAGCTGTTTCCGCAGTTGCCCACGATTGCCGAAGCGGGCGTGCCAGGCTACGAGTCGCACGCCTGGTATGGCTTCGTCGCGCCCGCAAAGACGCCCGACCCGGTCATTGCACGCCTCAATCAGGAGCTCGTACGCATATTGCAGATGCCGGACATCGCGCGCGTGTTGCTCACTCAGGGCCTCGAAACGTGGACGATGACGCCGGAGGCGTTCGGCGCCTACATCAAGTCCGAGGCGCAGAAGTGGACGAAGGTGATTCGCGAGGCCGGCATCAACGAAACGTGATTCCTGTCAGAGGAGAGGCATCGTGAACACGCACCCTGTCGCATTTCGTATGAGCCGTACCGTCGCTGCGGTCACGCTTGCGCTCGCGTGCCTGGGCGCGGCGTCGTCCGAGATTCTGGGCGTCGTGGTGAGCGTGGCGAGCGGCGATCGACTGGTCTTCGATACCGGCCGCGAGCGCTTGAGGGTCACGCTCGCCCGAGTGACCGCACCGGCCGGGGACACGACTGTCGGTGCCCGTTCTCGTGCTGCCCTGACGCAGTTGTGCTATGGCGAGGCCGCGACCCTCGTCATTACAGGTACGGCGCTCGATGGCGCCACGATCGGGCAGGTCTCATGCGCTGGACGCGATGCGGCGCGGGAACAGCTCCGGCGCGGACTGGCGCGACTGAACCCGCCCTACGAGAAGCTCGATTCGGTGCTCGGCACGGCCGAGCTCGAGGCCCGCGCGGAGCAAACGGGCATATGGGCGAAGTGATCGTATTCGCTGGAGCGAGTGCGGTGGGGGATGGGCGGTCAGGCTGCATGACTGGACTGGGGCAACGTTCGCGCGAGCGCGTCCGCGATGTCGCGACTGACGAGCGGTTTGCGCAGCACCTCGGTTACGCCTGCGGCCTGGGCACGTTCCGCAAACTGCACGCCGCTGTAGCCGCTCATCAGAATGACAGGTAGGTCCGGACGCAAGCGCCGGACCTCACGCGCAAGCTGGATGCCGGCGAGCTCGGGCATCGTTTCGTCCGTGAGGACGGCGTCGAAGCGCGACGGTTCCGCTCGAAATGCCTGCAGAGCGGCAACGCTCGAATCGAAGCCGACCGGCTCATAGCCGAGCTCGGCGAGCGTCTCTTCGGCGAGCGTGACGAGTGCAAGCTCATCGTCGACGATCATGATGCACTCGCCGGCGCCGCGCGCGAGGTCGCGTGCGACTTGCGGCGCAGCTTTGGCGCTTTCCTTCGTCGCCGGCAGCCAGATCGTGAAAGTCGTGCCTTTACCCATGCGCGTCAGCACGTCGACCGCACCCTGCACATCGGCGACGATGCCATGGACGAGCGCGAGCCCGAGTCCGGTGCCTTCGCCGACGCCGCGTGTCGTGAAGAACGGATCGAAAATGCGCTCCAGGACCTGCGGCGGAATGCCCGTGCCCGTGTCGCTCACCGCGAGTCTCACATACGCGGCGGGTAGCAGCGTGCCGTGCGAGACGACGCGGCGCTCGCTCACCTGCACTTCGTCGAGGGCGATCGTCAGAACACCGTCGTCTTCCATCGCGCGAATCGCATTCGTACACAGATTCATCACGACCTGGTGAAGCTGAGTGGGATCTCCCAGTACCGCAGCCTCGGGCGCCTCGAGTTTCTTCTCGACACGGATGTGGGATGGCAGCGACGCGGCGAGGAGTGCAAGCGATTCCTCGACAATGCCCTGCACGTTGACCGGTACGCGTTCCGCCACGCCGCTGCGGCTGAAGGCCAGAATGCCTTCGACCAGCCGCTTCGCACGTGCACCGGCCTGGAGTACCTGGTCCAGGTAGCGCCGCACCGGGCTGCCTGCCGCTACGGTCTTATGCGCCAATTCGCTGTAGCCGAGGATCGCGCCGAGGATGTTATTGAAGTCGTGCGCGATACCCCCGGCGAGGGTACCCATCGCTTCCATCTTCTGGGACTGTCGCAACTGATCTTCGAGCCGCTCCTTTTCCGCCTCCGCGGCGTCGAGCCGGGCGAGTTGTTGCACCAGCATCGTTATGAGCAGTGCGGCGAGCAGCGACAGGACGATCGTCCGCACCGCGACATGCGTCGTCTGCTCCCGCCATGCCTTGAGGGCGATGTTTTCGTCACGGGTCACGGCAACGACGAACGGGTACGCACGCACCTTCGCCAATGCCACGAAGCGTCGCTCGCCGTCCATCGAGCTCACGATGAGTTCGGAATACGCGTCGGCATCGCCCAGGCGTGCTACGAGCTTCGGGAAACGCTTACCGAGCGTTTGCGGCCGCGGCGGCTCGCGTGCGACCAGAACGCCGCCGTCGCTGAGAAGCGCGATGGTGTTGCCGGCCCCGAAATCGATCGCGCGGTAGAACTGTCGGAAATCCTGGGTGTCCACCAGCGCACTCACAGTAGGCGAGCCCCCCCGTTTGTCGCCGACCTGCCGCAAGAGGACGACATTCCCGGAAGGGTCGACACTGGTCCTGAGCGCGTCGAGGGCATCAGTCGGCCGGGCGGGATACTGGTCCGCGTGTTCAGCGCTGAACACGTCATCTCCAGCACTCGCCCCTGGCGCCAACCAGCTGTAGCGAAGCGAGCCGCCGGCATCGCGCACGGCAAGTCCCAGCACGGGCAGCCCGGAAACGTGAGACGAGAGTCGTTCCTGCACGGAAGTCGGCGCAACGCCGTCGCCGTTCATCTCGTACCACCGCGCGGTGTCGCGCAATGCGAATTCTACGGACTGGAACGTACGCGCGGCTTCTTCGGCCAGCGACTTCGACAGCGCCGTAAGCTCGCGAGACAGCGATTCCTTCGTATCGCGATAGTCACGCCATACGTCGTATGCGGACGATGCTGCGAATGCGATGATCAGCAGCGCCCCCGCCGCCACGATCCTGCGGCTGAGGTGAACGCGACTGGAGGGTAGCGCTTTCACGGCGGCGGGCCGATGGCTGCCCGAACGGCGTCGAGCAAATCCCCGCGCGTGCAGGGCTTCGGCACGAGTCGCCCTACGCCGAGGGCCTGCGCCGCGCATGCGGACGCATCCAGACCCGCCCGGAACTGGGTCGAAATCGCGATGATCGGGGTCTCCGGATACATCTGCTGAACGCGGCGCACGAATTCGGCGCCGGCGTGGCGGGGCATATACATATCGAGGATCACGAGGTCCGGCCTGCCGGCGCACGGCAGCCTGGAAGGCGCGACGTCGCACACGCTGTAACCGGCCTCGACGAGCCACTCCTTGAACAACGCCCGCATGAGAACGTCACCGTCGATCAGGACGATGTTCGGCATTTATGCGCCCGCTCCAAGCCGCTGTGTGCGGCCTCGCATCTCCGGATTAGGCGCCGGCGCGATTGCCGCTCGATTTCATTGGATTACGGGCCCCGTTACATGTGTAATACGAGGCGCGTGTTACCGGGTTTTCAGTCGCCGCCCGCGCGTGCTAACGTTCCCGCAGCGTCCGCAAATGACCATGAATACCCCCGTCAAGCCGCATATTCTGTCGATAGACGACGATGCGACGACCCGCCAGCTCATCGCCGAGTACCTGGGCGACAACGAGCTGCGTGTCACCAGCGTCGCAACCGGCACACAGATGGCCGAGGTGCTAGCCGAAAACGCCGTGGACCTCGTACTGCTCGACCTGCGCTTGGCCGGAGAAGATGGCATGCAGATCGCGCGCAAGCTGCGGGAAGAGGGCGCGATCCCGATCATCGTCGTGAGCGGCAAGCTCGATGAAGCCGATCGGGTGATGGCGCTCGAGCTTGGCGCCGACGACTACCTTACCAAGCCGTTCAGCCCGCGTGAGCTGCTCGCACGCGTTCGCGCAGTGCTGCGTCGCTACGAAACCGCGCGAGAGCTATTGCCCGCGCGTGACGGCAAGCTTCGGGCGTATCGTTTCGCAAGCTGGGAGTTGAACCTTCGCACGCGGAGACTGACATCATCCGAAGGCAAGCGCGTCGAGCTCAGTAACCATGAGTTCAGCCTGCTGCAGGCGTTTTGCTCGGCCCCCGGCAGGGTGCTTTCGCGCGAGCAGCTGCTCGATCTCACGCGCCTGCACAGCGCCGAGGTGTACGACCGCTCGATCGACGTTCAGATTCTCAGGCTCCGGCGCAAGATCGAGCCCAACCCCAGTCAGCCGGAGTACATCAGGACGCAGCGCGGTGCCGGCTATCTCTTCGACGTGCGCGTCGAAGCGCTGCACTGAAGTCCCTCGCGCGTGCCCGGCACGATGCGCGATCCCGGTCAGCTGTGCCGTACGCCCGAATGACGAAGTCGCACGCCAGTCTGCGCGCGGTGGCGGCGATCGAGTTTACGAAGGGCGTGCTGGTGCTGATCGCGGCAGGGCTGCTGGTCCGGTTCATCGACAGCAATGCCCAGACGCTCGTCGAGGCACTGGTCATGCGTTTTCATCTGAACCCGGCACGTCACGACCCGCAGATTTTCGCCTCAACGCTGCGCGATTTTGCCGACGCTCACAAGATCGTGCTGAGCGCAGGCGCAGTATGTTACTCGCTCGTGCGTTTCATCGAGGCGTATGGGCTGTGGCATGCGCGGGCATGGGCCTGGGGCTTCGGCATCCTCAGCGCAGCGCTGTACATTCCGTTCGAGCTCCTCGAGCTCGTGAAGCACACGAGCTGGACGGCGATCACGCTGCTGGTCGCCAACGTGTTGGTGGTTCTGGTGCTGTGGGGTTCCAGACGCGCCACTGCGTGATCAGGGCGTACCAACCAGGGGCACGCCCAATGGCGACGACAACACGGCTGTCGTCGCCCCCGATGCGAAGATCGCGGCTGCCGTGCGCGATCGCCCCGGCGGTCAGTTGCGGCCTGCGGAGAACGTCGGGCTCCACTCACGGGGGGCAGGAACATCGGCCGGCCGCGGTTCGTCGCCCGCGCGCTGGATCCAGCCGCCGCCGAGCGCTCTATACAGATCGACGAGGTTGGTGAGCCGATTCAGCCGTGCGCTCACCAGCAGTTGGCGCGCGGCGTAGTAGTTCGTCTGTGCGGTCAGAACGTTGAGGTAGGTATCCACGCCGTTTCTGTAGCGCATGAGCGCGAGCTCGAGGAAACGACGCTGCGATTCCGCGTATCGCTCCAGCGACGCGAGCTGGTCGTCGTAGGTGCCGCGCGCGGCGAGGCCGTCGGCGACTTCGCGAAACGCGGTCTGGATCGCCTTCTCGTAGCTTGCGATGTTGATGTCCTTCTGCAGTGCGGAGACATCGAGGTTCGCCTGATTGGTGCCGGCGTTAAAGATCGGCGCGACAAGTTGTGGAACGAACGTCCAGGCCAACGAGCCGGCGCCGAACAGGCCGCCCAGCGTGGCGCTCGCCGTCCCCAGGCTGCCGGTCAGGCTGATGTCCGGAAAGAAGGCGGCCCGCGCGGCGCCGATGTTGGCGTTCGCCGCGCGCAACTGCGCCTCGGCCTGCAGGATGTCGGGACGGCGCGTGAGCAGGTCCGACGGCACGCCAGGCGGAATGTCGTTCAGGAGCTTTTGATCGTCCAGCGTGGCGACCGGCGGCAGATCCGAAGGCAGCGGTTGCCCGATCAGCAGCACCAGAGCGTTTTCCGCCTGCGCGCGCAGCCGCACGTAGGCGGTGTAATTCGCCCGCGCGTTTTCGACGACCCCTTCGGACTGGCGCAACGCGAGCTCGGTCGTGGTGCCGACATCGTATTGCTGCTTCACGATGTCGTACGAGCCCTGTGCCGTCTCGAGCGTGTCGCGCGTGACTGCCAGCAGCTCGTCGTACGCCAGCATCGTGAGGTACTGGTCCGCGACCTGCGACACCAGCAGTATCTCGGTTGCCTGACGTGCGTAAGCGGTCGCGAAGTACTGCTGGAGCGCCTGGTCTCGCAGGCTCTGCAGCCGCCCGAAGAAGTCGAGGGTCCCACGACACCGAGAGCCCCACCTCGTAGTCGTGCGTGGTGGTTGCGTGGCCATTCGATGTCAAATCCGAAGGCGAGCGTACGTTCGTCGAGCTCGCGAACGCGTTCACCTGCGGGTAGAGCTGCGCGCGCTGAATGCGGTATTGCGCCTGCGCCTGCATGACGTTCAATGCGGCAACGCGCAGGTCGCGATTGTTGTAAAGCGCGATTTCGACGAGGCGCTGCAGGCGCGGATCGCCCAGGAAGTCGCGCCAGCCGATGCTCCGCGGCCGGCAGCATCGTGCCGCCCTCACCGGCGGCGGGATACTTGTAAGCCTCTCCGTCCGGGAACGTCGCCGCAACCGGCGCCGCGGGCCGGTGATACGATCGGCTGCAGCGAGCATCCGGCCATGAATGCAGCCGAAACGGCGAGCGTTGCGAGACGCATCTTCATCGCTCATTGCCTCCAGCGGCATTCGAGGGCAGGCTCGGCCGCCGAAGATGCCGTCTTGCGCTTCCACTGCAGCTTCTCCGCGATGACGACGAAGAACATCGGGAATCAGGAAGGTCGCGAGGAACGTCGCCGCGAGCATGCCGCCGATAACGCCGATGCCGACGGCGTTCTCGCTCCCGGACCCCGGCGCCGTTTGCGATTGCGAGCGGCAGCACGCCGAGGACGAAGGCGAGCGACGTCATCAGGATCGGACGCATCCGCATATGCGCCGCTTCGATGGCCGCTTCGATCGGCGGTGCGGCCTTGCGCGTCGAAGGTCGCGGGCGAACTCGACGATCAGGATCGCGTTCTTCGCCGAGAGCCCGATGGTCGTCAGCAGGCCGACCTGGAAGTAGACGTCGTTCTCCAGTGCCGAACGCCGGACGCCGCCGCGAGCGCACCGAGCACGCCGAGCGGCACGACCATGATCACGGATATCGGTATCGACCAGCTCTCGTACAGCGCCGCGAGGCTCAGGAACACGACGAGGATCGAAAGTCCATAGAGCAGCGGCGCCTGCGAACCCGACTGCTCCTGCTGCAGGGAGATGCCTGTCCATTCGTAGCCGATGCCGGCCGGAAGCTTCTGCGCGAATTGCTGCATCGTCTGCGATCGCCTGGCCCGTGCTGTGTCCCGCCGCGGCCTGTCCCTGGATCTCCATCGACGACACGCCGTTGTAGCGCTCGAGCTTGGGCGCACCGCAGGTCCACTTGCCGGTCGCGAACGCCGAGAACGGCACCATGGTGCTGCCGGTCGGGTTGCTGCTGGATGCCGCGGTCGTCGATGTGGTGGTACTCGTAGCGTTGGAGTTGCGCACGTACAGCAGATCGAGGTCCTCCGGGTTCATGCGAAACGGCGCGTCGGCCTGCACGTAAACCTCTTGATGCGACCGTCGGTGTCGAGGAAGTTGTTGACGTAGCGCGAAGCCCCATGCAATCGAGAACGTCTGGTCGACGTCGCTCAGCGTGACGCCGAACGCGCTCGCCTTCTCGCGATCGATGTCGATCTTGAACGTCGGGTTGTCGTCGAGCCCGTTCGCGCGCACGAGCGCGAGGGTCGGGTCCTTGCGCGCCATGTCGAGGAGCTGGTCGCGCGCCTGCATCAGCTGGTCGTGGCCGACGCCGCCGCGATCTTCGAGCTCGAGATCGAATCCCGAGGCCGTTCCGAGCTCGGGGATCGATGGCGGATTGATCGGGACGATCACCGCGTCCTTGTACGACGCGAAATGCTGCGACGATGCGCGCGAGGAGCGCCTGCACCTTGAGATCCGGCGACTTCCGGACACTGACCAATCCTTGAAGTGCACGAACAGAAAGCCCTGGTTCTGGCCGCGACCGGCGAAATTGAAGCCGTTGATCTCGAACGTCGCGTCGACGATGCCGGCTTCGTCCTTCAGCAGGTAGTTGACTGACGTCCTCGAGCACGGCACCGGTCTGCGCCTGCGTCGAGCCCGGCGGCGTCTGCACCTGCACGTACATGCTGCCCTGGTCTTCGTCGGGCAGAAAACCGGTCGGCAAGTGCACGAACAGCAACCCGACGGCGACGATGACGGCGCCGTAGACGAGCAGCCAGCGGCCGAAGCGCGCGATCACGTGCCGCACGCCGCGCATGTACTTGTCGCGGCCGGCGTCGAAATCGCGATTGAACCAGCCGAAGAATCCCGTGGTCTTTGTTCCACCGTGCGCCCGGCTTCAGGATCGTCGCGCACAGCGCCGGCGTGAGCGACAGCGCGACGAACACCGACAGCAGCATCGCCGAGACGATCGTCAGCGAGAACTGTCGATAGATCGCGCCGACCGACCCGCCCGAAAACGCCATCGGAACGAACACCGCGCAGAGCACGATCGCGACGCCGATCAAGCGCGCCGGTGATCTGTCCCATGGCCTTGCGCGTCGCCTCGACGCGGCGAAAGACCTTCCTCGGCCATCACGCGCTCGACGTTTTCCACGACGACGATCGCATCGTCGACCAGGAGGCCGATCGCGAGCACGAGGCCGAACATCGACAGCGTGTTGATCGTAAAGCCCGCCGCCGCCATGATGCCGAACGTGCCAAGCAGCACGACCGGCACCGCGATCGTCGGAATCAGCGTTGCGCGGATGTTCTGCAGGAACAGGTACATCACCAGGAACACCAGCACGATGCCTTCGAACAGCGTCTTCACGACTTCGGTCGATCGAGATCTTCACGAACGGCGTCGGTGTCGTACGGATACACGACTTTCAGCCCGGGCGGAAAATACGGCGCCAGCTCGTCGATCCGCGCGCGCACCGCCGTCGCGGTCTGCGAGCGCGTTCGCGCCGGGCGCGAGCTGGATGCCGATGCCGGACGCACGGCTGGCCGTTGTAGCGCGAGTCGATGATGTAGGTTTCCGGCGCCGAGCTCGATGCGCGCGACGTCGCGCAGGCGCACCTGCGAGCCGTCGGTCGACCTTCAGCAGGATGTTGCCGAACTCCTCGGGCGTGCGCAGCAGCGTCGCTTCGGTGATCGTCGCGCTGAAGCGCTGCGCCGTCGGGCGCCGGTGTGTCCGCCGAGCTGGCCGCCCGACGACCTGCACGTTCTGGTTCGAGCATCGCGTTGCTCACGTCGACCGGCGTCAGCGCGTAAGTTGTTGAGCTTGTTCGGGTCGAGCCAGATGCGCATCGCGTACTGCGTGCCGAACACGTTGAAGTTGCCGACGCCGTTGATGCGGCTGACCGGGTCCTGGATGTGCGAGACGACGTAGTTCGCGATGTCGTAGCGCGACATGCTGTTGTCGCTCGAAACGAATGCCGCCGACCAGCAGGAACGCCGCTGCTCGACTTGGTGACCCGAATGCCGCTCTGCTGCACCGGCGCGGGCAGCAGCGGCGTCGCGAGCTGCAGCTTGTTCTGCACCTGCACCTGGGCGATGTCGGGATTGGTGCCCGGCCGCGAACGTCAGCGTGATGGTCGCCGTGGCCGAAGTCGTCGCTGGTCGAGGACAGGTAGAGCAGGTGATCGAGACCGCTCATCTGCTGCTCGATCACCTGGACGACCGTGTTCTCCACCGTCGACGCCGATGCACCGGGATACTGGCGTCGTGATCTGGATCGAAGGCGGCGCGATCGTCGGGTACTGCTCGACCGGCATGGTCAGGATCGACAACGCCCCCGCGAGCATCATGAGGAGCGCGATGACGATCGCGAAGATCGGACGGTCGATGAAGAACTTGGCCATGTTGCGAGCTCCCGCTTATCGCACGGCAGACTGCGCTTCGCCCTGCGCGAGCGCACGGCTGCGGTCTGACGGCTGTTTCTGGTGAGCCGATGGCTGCTGGCCCGGCGCGGGTGGCTGCTGAGGGCGGAGGGCGCCTGGGACGTCGCTGCGTTCGACGACGGTTCAGCCTGAACGTCTACCGCGTGAACGAGCACACCCGGCTGCACCCTCTGAACGCCGGACACGATGACGCGATCGCCTTCATCGAGGCCGCTGTCGACGACCCAGTTCGTATCGAATGTGCGTGTGGCCTGGATCGTCCGCTGACGCGACCTTGTTGTCCGGTCCGACGACGAGCGTCGTCGCCTGTCCCTGCGGGTCGTGCGTCACGCCGACCTGCGGCACGAGCAACGCGTTGTCGTCCACGCCTTCTTCGATGCGCGCGCGCACGAACATGCCGGGCAGCAGCACGTGATCGGGATTCGGGAACATCGCGCGCACGGTCACCGACCCCGTGTTCTGGTCGACGGTGATGTCGGTGAACTGTAACGAGCCCGCGATCGGATATGGCGTGCCGTCTTCCAGCATGAGCGTGACCTTCGCCTGATTCGGGCCCGCGATTCTCACCTGCCCGCTTGCGATCTCGCGCCGCAGCTGCAGGCCCTCGACGCTCGACTGCGTTCAGATCGACGTAGATCGGATCGATCTGCTGGACGTGGTCATCAGCGTCGCCGCGCTCGCCTGCACGTACGCGCCCTGCGTGACCTGCGAGATCCCGATGCGCCCGGTGATCGGCGCGATCACGTTGGTATAGCCGAGGTTGATCTGCGCGGTCTCGACCTGCGCCTTGCCCGACGCCACGTCGGCGGCCGCCTGGCCCTGCGCCGCGACGGCGTTGTCGTAGTCCTGCTTGCTGACCGCGTTCGCCGCGACCAGCACCTTGAAGCGCTCGGCCGTGCGCGACGAGCGACAGGCAGAGTTCGCCTGCGCCTTCTGCAAGCGAGGCCTGCGCGCTGTTCAGCGCGGCGATATAGGGCGCCGGATCGATCTGGTAGAGCCGCTGTCCCGCTCTTGACGTCGGAGCCTTCCTTGAAGTCGCGCTTCAGTACGATGCCGTCGACACGCGCGCGAACCTGTGCCACGAGATACGCGTTCGTGCGTCCCGGCAGCTCGACCGTGATGGGCACGCTCGCCGCGCTGTACCGTCACGACGGAGACTTCGGGCGGTGGCGGCGGGGCGCTTGCCGTTTGCGCGCGGTGACACCCGCTCAGCACGCCAACCGCGGTGAGCAGCACCAGACCGGCGCTTGCATGACTCCGTCGATAGAACATTCCCACCTCCCCGCATGACTCCATGAAAAAACGCAGATGTGCCGGTCACGGCACCCTCTGACGAAGAGTAGAGGAGGCATGTCGGAGCGTCCTTGGAACACGCTGAGTACTTCTGAAAAAAGCTTGATTCGCGAATTTCATCGGTAACGCCATACAACGCACGCTGAAATCCTGCCGTAGCGGCCGCTCTGTACGATGCGATGGTCAGCCTACCGAATTAAAAGGAGATGGAAATGTTGAAGATTTCGCGAAGAGTCCGTGAACGCCCGGCCCGCCTGGTGGCTGCAGTCGGTGCAATGTGGCTGGTGATCCTGTCAGCAGTCACCTTCTATGCCAAAGAAGCGGCGGAGCCTGCTCCGGATGCGGTGGCCGTATTCGAGCTCCCGCACTCCGGCGCAGAGCAAGCCTCCAGCAGGCTTTGACATGGACGTGTCACCAAAACCTGCCGCAGGAGGTATTGCGATGATGATGAGTCGTCGTACGTTCACTTCGATGCTCGCGGCTTCGCTGACGGCTGCACTGATTCCGACGGTCGCGCGGGCCGGCAACAGACCTGAGGCTCGAAACGTCGTTCTGGTGCATGGGCTGTTCGCAGACGGATCGTCCTGGTCCGAGGTCATCCCACGGCTGCAGGCAGCAGGGCTGAATGTGACCTCGGTCCAGAACCCGCTGACGACGCTTGAGGATGCGGTGGCAGAGACCCAGCGCGTGCTGTCGCGGCAAGACGGCCCGACCGTGCTCGCGGCGCACTCCTTCGCGGGCATGATCGCGACCGAAGCCGGCGTCGATCCAAAAGTCACCGCCGTGGTCTACGTCGCTGCGCGGGCGCCGGATGCCGGAGAAGACTATTCGGCGCTGGCCAGCGAGTTTCCGCCGCCACCGGCCTCTTCCGGCATCGTCTTCGACGGCGATGAAGGAAGACTCACCGAGGCTGCATTCCTGCGTGATTTCGCCGGTGACCTGCCGGAATCCCGCGCGAGAGTGCTCTTTGCGGCCCAGCAGCCGTTCCACAAGGCTCTTTTGACCGGCAAGACCAAGCAGGCCGCTTGGCGCTCGAAACCGACGTTCTATGCGGTCTCGACCGAGGATCGGACGATCAACCCCGAGCTTCAGCGGTTCATGGCGAAACGCATGGGAGCGACGACCATAGAGGTGAAAGCGAGCCACTTGTCGCTCATCTCGCATCCGCAGGAGATCACCGCTTTGATGTTGCAAGCCGCTGCGCGCACATGATCGCGGGTTCGAGGGTGCCGCATGCTTT
>CAWHFX010000011.1:0-44902 GCA_963828715.1 uncultured beta proteobacterium
GCGATGCCGGTTGCGCTCGGCTCCCCCAAGATTCGGCATGACATAGACGTTGCGCTTCACGACCAAGGTGATCAGTGCGTCGTCCATGACTCTGTCGCGCACGAGGTGGGCGAAGCTGTCGACGCCGGCATCCGCCAGTTCGACGGCATCGGCGTGGTAGAACACGTGCGCGGCGATGCGCAATCCGTGGCGGTGTTTTCGTCGATGGCCGCACGGAAAAGCGCAGGCGGCATGCGCGGGGCGCGACCACCGCGATCGTCGACCCAGATCTTGATCGCATCGACCCTGGTTGCGGCAGACTCGCGCACCGCGTCGCGGATCTCGGCTTCGCTCGTCACCTCGTATGCGATATTGGCATACTCGGGTGCGCCCGGCCCTGCATTGACTTCACCGATACCCAGTCCGGCAATCCTCATGCGGGCCCCGCCGATACGCCCCGCCTGCTGATCGGCACGCACGCGATAGCTGATATCGCCTTTCTCGATCCCCTGCGACATGACCGTGGCGACACCGAAGTACAGCGCCACGCTGCAGATCCGCAACGATGTTTTCGTACGTATAGTTTTCGGCGGCATACGTGAGCTCGTGCTGAAAGCCGGGATGCACGTGCGTGCCGATCAGCGTCGGCATCACCGTCTTACCTGTGAGATCGATGCGGTGCGCGCCGGGAGGCGATGCGACCTCGCCGCTGCGGCCGATTCGAGTGATGACGCCGCCCTCGACGATGAACACGGCGTTCTCTACGGGTGCAGTACCGTCTCCGGGAATGACGCGTGCGCCCTCGTAGAGGACCGGTGCACGATCGTTGGCGGTGCTCGCGCAGGCCGCCGAGCAGGATCAGACAGAAAATCGTGACGAGCTCGCGCTGCAGCATGACAGTCTTCCTCCCCGATGGTGGGTCGATTGTAGTGGTAACCCAATGCATAACGCGCTCAGCTCCACCTGCCCGCATAGAATCGCAACTGGAGTCAGTCGACCGAGGTCGATGCGATGAACGATGCCGACGGATGGAATGCAAGGAGCGCGAGATGGGAAGCAACGACGTCGTGCGTGATCCAACGCTGAGCGAAGCCATACTGGAACAGGCGCCGGACGCGGTCATATTCGCCGATCGCGAGGGGCTCATCCGCCTCTGGAATCAAAGCGCCGCCGCGCTCTTCGGTTATGCCGCGGCCGAAGTGCTGGGTCGCAGTCTGGACGTGATCATTCCAGAGCGACTCCGCAACGCGCACTGGCAGGGCTATCGTAAGGCGACCGAGACGGGCGTGATGAAATACGCGGGACGCGTGCTGACCACGCGCTCGGTTCACAAGGACGGCCGAAGAGTCTATGTGGATTTGAGCTTCGGGGTGGTGAGGGATGGAGCCGGCCATGTTATAGGCGCACTCGCGATCGGCCGCGATTGCACGGAGAGATACCTGTCGCAGAGGGCGGCCGCAGCGCCTGCGAAGCCGTCCGACGACGGCAGTGACAAGGCGTAGCCGTGATCGCGACATGACCCGCATTTTGCAGGCATGGCGGTGGACGTTCATGCCGTGCATGGCGGGATCGATGTGTCCCGCAACGGCGCAAACCCCGCAAGTGCGCTGGATCTACATCATGCGCCGCCGACCCGACTGAGCGCCGGTGCGGCAGGCATTCGCGTGTCGTGTCTCTCAGGTGCGCGGTATGTCGAAGAGCCACGGCCGCTCGGCGCGATAGGCCGCCTCGAATGCGGCGGTCTGATCGTCGTACTGCCGGGTGCGCTCGATGTCGTCGAGACCTTCGAGCAGGCACTTCTTGCGCACGGGATGGATGTCGAATCCATACTGTTTGCCGTCGGGCCCGTTGACGGTCTGGCTTGCGAGATCCACCGAGATGGTGGCGCCCGGCTGCGTCATGAAGCTGGCGCCGCAACGCGACGACATCCTCCTGCGGCAGGACCAGCGGCAGTACGCCGTTTTTGGCACAGTTATTGGCGTGAATGTCGCCGAAGCTCGATGCGATCACGCAGCGGATTCCGAATTCATAGAGTGCGTAGACGGCGCTTTCACGCGACGAGCCGCACCCCCAGTTGCGATCGGCGACGACGATGCGCGCCTGATTGAACGGTTCTACGTTCAGAATGTGTTCCTTTTCGGTGCCGTCGAGGTTGAAACGGCGGTCGTGGAACAGGATCTTCGCGTGACCCGGCCCGCGCGGCACCTTGTTGAAGCGCGTCGGACAAAGCTGGTTGGTGTCGACATTCGGCTCGTCGATGGGGACGGCAACGCCGGTGAGTCGGGTGAACGGTTCCATGGGCTTACCTCATCAGTTCGCGAACGTCCACGAAACGGCCGCTGATTGCCGCCGCCGCGGCCATTGCCGGGCTGACGAGATGAGTGCGCCCGCCGGTGCCCTGCCGGCCGCGGAAGTTGCGATTGGAGGTCGAAGCGCAGCGCTCCCCGGGCTGCAATTGATCGCCGTTGATCGCCGTGCATAGTGAGCACCCCGGTTCGCGCCATTCGAATCCCGCTTCAGTGAGAATGCGGTCGAGCCCTTCCGCCTCGGCGGCGTGCTGCACCGAACGCGAACCCGGGACGACCCACGACGGCACCTTCGCCTTTCCCAGCTTCGCGACGGCGGCCGCCGCGCGGATATCTTCGAGCCGACCATTGGTGCACGAACCGATGAAAACGCGATCGACCGCGATGTCGGTGAGCGCCATGCCGGCGGTGAGGCCCATGTAGTCGATGGCCGCTTCACACTCGACCCGCTTTTCTCCTTCGAGTTTGCGCGGATCGGGAATGGAGCCGGTCACGGGCAGCGACTGCTCCGGATTCGTGCCCCAACTCACCATGGGTGCGATGGCGGTCGCGTCGATCGCCACCTCTCGATCGAACACGGCATCCGCATCGGACGGGAGTGTTTCCCAGAAAGCGAGCGCATCGTCCCACTGACTGCCCCGGGGCGCCCACGGACGGCCGTGCATGTAAGCGAACGTCGTCTCGTCGGGCGCCACCAGGCCCGCACGCGCGCCGCCTTCGATCGACATGTTGCACACGGTCATGCGCTGCTCCATGGTCATCGCGCGGAACGTGGCGCCGGCGTACTCCAGCATGTAGCCGACGCCGCCCTGCACGCCGATCGTGGCGATGATGTGAAGAATCACGTCCTTTGCCGTTACACCGAAGCCCATCTGTCCGTCCACGGTGATGCGCATCGTTTTCGGCTTGCGCTGCCAGATGCGCTGCGTCGACATCACGTGCATCATCTCGGAGGCGCCGATGCCGAACGCGATCGCGCCGAACGCGCCGTGCGTCGACGTGTGCGAGTCGGCGCCGCAGATGAGCATGCCGGGCTGCGTGATACCCTGCTCGGGCGGGACGATGTGCAGGATGCCCTGGCGCGGGTCGTCGAAGCCGAAAAGGTTGATGCCGTGCTGTGCCGCGTTCGCCTGAAGCTGAATCACCATGTTGCGTATCTCGGGCACGCTGATGGAGTCGAGACCGCCGGCGCGGCTGGTGGTCGGCACGTAGTGATCCGTGTGCGCGAAGACCTGGTCCGGCCGCGCGACCTTGCGCCCGCGCTTCGCCAGTTGCGCGAACGCGTGAGATGAGCCTTCGTGGATGAACGCGCGATCGACGTAGAGCAGTACTTCGCCGCTCTCTTCGGCGATCACGTGGCGGTTCCAGATCTTTTCGAACAGGGTCATGCCGGGCATGCGTGCTCCTGCGTTCTCAGGCCGGGATCGGTGGATCTCGTGCGCAGGTATTCATGATAGCGGCCGCGGCGTTCCATCGCACTACGCCGGCTTGCGCTTGTCGTTCAAAATAGGATCCGGACGGTGGAGCGGTGTTCATGATCTTCTTACCTGCGCGAGCGAGCCTGCGAACGTGATGACGATGTGCATACGAGTTGGATTGGTGGCCGGTATTCTCGGTATCTCGTGCGGGAGCGCCGTGCAGGCGCAAAGCCCTTCGAGCGCGTCACCGCAGTCCTATCCGGCGAAACCCATCCGGCTCATCGTCGGTTACACGCCCGGCGGCGGCACCGATGTCCTCTCCCGTGTGCTCGCGAAATACCTGGGCGAGAATCTGAAGCAGACGGTGATCGTCGACAACCGTCCCGGCGCCGGCGGCCTGCTTGCGACGCAGCTCGTGGCGAATGCGCCGCCCGACGGCTACACGCTGCTGACGACGCCGAGCACGCACGCGATCAACCCTGGCCTGTATGCAAAGCTGCCGGACGATTCGATAAAGGACTTCACTTCAGTGGGCCTCATCGCGACGAGTCCCAACGTGGTCGTGGTGCATGCGTCGCTGCCGGTGCGTTCGGTGCGCGAGCTCATCGCACTTGCGAAGGCCCGTCCCGGGGAGCTTGCGTTCGGGTCTGCCGGCGTCGGCTCGACGACGCATCTCGCCGGCGAATACTTTCGCAGCATGGCCCAGATCAGGACGGTGCACGTGCCCTACAAGGGGAGCAGTCAGGCGGAGATCGATCTCTCGATCGGAGAGGTGCAATACATGATCGACAGCACGCCCGCGGCATTGCCGAACATCAGGGCCGGGCGTACGCGAGCGCTTGCCACCACCGGCACCCGCCGCTTTTCGGGTCTGCCGGACGTCCCGACCGTGATGGAGTCGGGCCTGCCACGTTACGAATCGGTGTCGTGGTGGGGCATCATCGGACCCGCCGGCATGACGCCGGATGTCGTCAGCCGGCTGAACGGCGAGATCGCGAAGATCATGCTCATGCCCGAAGTGAAGAAGCTGACGCTGGCGCAGGGCGCCGAGGCGAGCACCAGCACGCCCGGTGAGTTCCTCGAGTACATGAAAAGCGAGATGGCGCTCTACACGCGTGTCATCAAAGAGGCGGGTATACAGAGTCCCTGACATGATGAAGCGCGGCGCGCGCTGTCACGATTTTCGCTCAGGTCAAGGAGTGCGACGAAGCCAATGTCGAGAACATTGGCAAGGAGCACGACACAGAGATGGGCGAAAACTCGTGCCAGCCCTTCGGGTTGCGGCCAAACCGGCTGCTTACTTTGTCGCGTGGCTTGCTGATATTCGCGATATCAGCTTCGCCGCGCTTCGCGTCATCAACCGTTTTGGCTCGCAACGCGCACTCGCGTCATCATGTCAGGGACTCTCGGATTGAGTGAATCACCCGGGACGCCGGCGCATTCGCGTGCAACCCTCACCGATGTCGCGCGCTTTCGCATCGGCATCGATGTCGGCGGTACGTTTACGGATCTCTTTCTGCAGGACCTGAAGACGCTTCGCGTCGCGCGTCACAAACTTCTCTCGACACCGGGCACACCGCACGTCGCACCGCTCCGCGGCATCCGCGAAATCCTCGAACAAGTCGGCGGTGAAGGCAACGCGATCGCCTTCGTCGGCCTCGGCACGACCGTGATGACGAACGCGCTCCTCGAGCGCAAAGGTGCGCGCACCGGGCTCATCACGACGGCAGGCTTCCGCGATCTGCTCGAGATTGCGCGCCAGAAGCGGCCGCATACGTTCGATCCGTTCGTATCCAAGCCGGCTCCGCTGGTCACGCGCGATCTGCGAGTGGAGGTGCGCGAGCGCATGTCGGCCGACGGGTCGATCCTCGGCGCGCTCGACGAAGAGAGCCTTGCCGCTGCCATCGACCAACTCATGACGCGCGGTGTCGAAGTGATCGCCGTCTGTTTTCTGAATTCCTACGCGAATCCGCTTCACGAACGCGAAGCGGCACGCGTGCTGCGGGAACGCTGGCCGGAAGGGCACGTCTGCGTATCGGCGGACGTGCTGCCGGAGTTTCGCGAGTACGAGCGGCTGTCATCGACGATCGTGAACGCGTATCTGATGCCGGTCACGCGCAACTACCTGCGCCGGTTCGAATCCGAGATCGCCGCCCTGGGTGTGTCTCACACGCCGTTCGTCATGAATTCCGGTGGCGGCATCATGACGCCGGACCAGGCGGGTGAGCGTCCGATCGATACGCTTTTCTCGGGGCCGAGCGGTGGGGTCAGCGGCGCGGTGCATGTTTCGATGCGCGCGGGGTGTCCGAACGTCATCACATTCGATATGGGCGGCACGAGCACCGATGTGTGCCTGGTCCAGAACGGAAAGGCCCAGGTTTCTCATACCCGCGTGATCAACGGCGTTCCGCTCAAAGCCGCTGCACTCGACGTGCATACCGTGGGTGCGGGCGGCAGCAGCATTGCGCATATCGACGCGGGCGGCATGCTGCGCGTCGGTCCGCACAGCGCGGGTGCGCGGCCGGGCCCTGCGTGTTACATGCTCGGTGGAGAAGAGCCCACGACCACGGACGCGAACGTCGTGCTCGGCCGTCTCAACCCCGACTATCTGCTGGGTGGAGCGCTCGCACTCGATTCGAAACGCTCTGCCGCTGCGATCGAGCAGCACGTCGCGAGACCGAAAGGCATTTCCGTCGTGGAAGCGGCGGCATCCATCATCGCGCTGGCCGACACCAACATGGCGCATGCCGTGCGTTTCGTGTCGGTCGAACGCGGACTGGATCCCGGCGATTTCGTGCTGGTCGCGTTTGGCGGCGCGGGGCCCGTGCATGCTGCCTCGGTCGCGCGCCAGCTCGGGATCCGATCGGTGCTCGTTCCGCCCGCGCCCGGTGTGCTGTGCGCGATGGGCGTGCTGGTGAAAGACCTGCAAATGGACGTGAGCCAGACCCGCGTCTGCAGCGAAGCCTCAGCCGACTGCTGCGGGACGATCGACGCCGCCTATCGCGGGCTTGAGCAAAAGGTTCGGAACGAATTCGGCGGTGACGGCGGACAGCACGGCCAGGTCACGCTCGAACGAAGCGCGGACGTGCGCTACGTCGGGCAGAACCATGAGCTGACCGTGACGGCGCCGGCCGGTACCTTCGACAACGAGGCGCTGACGACCGTGAAGCGTCATTTCAACGCAGCTCATCGCGAGATGTTCGGCTACGCGTCGGAGGAAAAGTTGATCGAGCTCGTGACGCTTCGCGTCAATGCCTCTGTCGCCGTCGAACGTATGGACGTTGCCTCTGTCGCTGCCCCGATGGACCAGCGTGTCCAAGCCAGTGGCAGGCGCAATGTCTTCTTCGATGAGCGCGACGGCTTCGTCGAGTGTCCGGTGTACGAGCGCGGTGCGCTGGCGCCGGGCGCGTCGTTCCATGGCCCGGCGATCGTGGAGCAGATGGATGCGACGACCGTTGTACCGCCCGACTTCGAGGGGCGCGTGGACAGCTTTGGCAATCTGTTTCTGGAGCACGTTCCGGCCCGGCTCGACTAGATACACAGAGACCACTATGGCTTACGCACAACTGGAAATCATCGCGGCGGCATTCGAAGCCGCAACACAGGAGATGGCGGCCAGCCTCGTTCGCACCGCGTTTTCGCCCAACATAAAGGAGCGTGCTGACTGCTCGACGGCGCTGTGCGATGCCAGCGGACGGGCGCTGTCGCTCATGACCAATGCGCCCGCTCACCTCGGCTCGACGCTGCGGCTGGTCGACGCGATCCTCGCCCGCTTCCCGCTGGAAACACTCGAGCCCGGCGATGCGTTCCTGGCGAATGATCCTTATATCGTGGGTGTGACACATCTCAACGACTGCACGGTTGCCATGCCCGTTTTCCACGAAGGCCGCCTGATCGCGTTCGCGGCGGCGGTCGCCCATCACTCGGATGTCGGCGGACGCGTGGCCGGCAGCGAATCGGGCGACAACACGAGCATCTTTCAGGAAGGCATTCGCGTGCCACCGGTGCAGATCTACGCTGGAGGAAAGCGCCGTTCGGACGTCGTCGAGATGTTCCTGCTGAATTCGCGCATGCCGCATTACGGCGAAGGCGACCTCATGGCACAGATGGCCTCGTGTGGCCGCGGGAGCGTCCGGGTGCGCGAGCTGTTCGAGCGCTACGGTTACGAGACCATGCTCGCACGCATCGACGAGATGCTCGACGCGACCGAGCGCCGTATCCGCAGCCGCATTCGCAGCGAGCTCAAAGAGGGCACCTACAGCGCCGTCGACTGGCTGGACGAAGACGGCGTAAGCGATACGAAGGTGAAGCTTGCGGTGAAGCTGACGGTGAGCGATGGCCACCTCACGCTCGACCTGTCTGACTCGTCGAAACAACTCGCCAGCGGCAAGAACGTGCCGCTCACGCATTGCTACGCGACCGCCTATTTCTGTCTCAAATCGATCGTCGATCCGTTCATCCCCACGAATGAAGGCCTGTATCGCACGGTATCGATCCTTGCCCCGCAAGGACTGGTCGTGAATCCTGTTGTTCCGGCGGCTGTCAGTTCCCGCAACATGACATCGATGATTCTGGCCGAGGCGCTTACGAACGCGCTGGGTCAGGCCGCACCGTCCCGCGCCGTTGCGGCGGGTGGCCCCGGTCAGGGTTGCATCAGCGCCGGCACGGACCCGAAGACGGGGCGCTACTTCATCAATTACGAGAATCTCGCCGGGGGTCAGGGCGCGCGTTGCACCGCGGACGGCATGGACGTCGTGATGATCAACATGACGAACACGTCGAACTTGCCGATCGAAGCGATGGAGCTCGAATTCCCGCTGCGCATCGAACGCTACGAGCTCGTGTGCGATTCGGGCGGACCGGGAAAGTATCGCGGCGGCCTGGGCACCGTTCGCGACATGCGCCTGCTTGCGGACAACGCGAGCGCGTCGCTGCGCAGTTCGCGTCAACGCATTCCGGCGCCCGGGATGGCGGGTGGAATGAACGGCGGGCTCGGCGCGTTCGTTCGCAATCCCGGTACGCCGGGCGAGACGAGACTTCCGCTCACGACTTCCGGAACGCCGTTCGCGAACGGCGATGTGCTGCGTATCGTGAGCCCGGGGGGAGCGGGTTACGGCAATCCGTCCGAGCGCGACAAAGAGGCGGTCAGGCGTGATTTGCGCGAGGGTAAGATCTCCGCGCAGGTCGCACGCGACGTGTATGGGCTCGAGTCATGAGTGTACCGTCTCGATGTCTCGTGCGCTGGCACCGAAGCCATCGCCAGAGCGGCACCCGACGGCTACACGGTCGGCATGGCGACGCCGGGCCCCATCACGGTTGCGAAGGGGCTCATTCCCAATCCGGGATATGACCCCGAGCACGATTTCGCGCCGATCGATCCTGAAGAATGAAACGGCGCGCTGGGCGCGTGTGGTGAAAGTGGCGAACATCAAGATACAGTAGCGATTCGCAAGGCCGTCGGATCCGTCGGTATGAAGCACACGCGCGAGGCGGAGACGACTGTTATTCAGGAGGCACGGCGCCATGTCGTATGACACTCTGATCCGCGGCGGGACGGTGATCGATCCCGCGCAGAAACTCAATGGCCGCTACGACGTCGCGGTGAAAGACGGACGCATTGCAGCGGTGGAACGCGAGATCGTGCCCTCTGCGGCGGCAGAGGTTCTCGACGCGTCGGGCAAGCTCGTCCTGCCCGGCCTCATCGACACCCATGCGCACGTTTTCCAGTACGTCACCGGCCGCTTCGGCCTGGAGGCCGATATGTGCGGCGTGCATTCGGGCGTGACCACATTGATCGACCAGGGCGGCCCGTCCTGCATGACGCTGCCGGCGTTCCGCGAGTTCGTCGTCGATGCGAAGAAGACGCGCGTTGTGGTGTTCCTCTCGTCCTATCTCGTCGGCGGCCTCGAAGGCCATTACTACCCGTCGCTCTACAAGCCCGATTGCGTCGACGTCGAAGCCACCGTCAGGTCGGCGCGCGAGAACCGCGACATCGTCAAAGGCTTCAAGGCGCACGCCGAGATCGGCGGCTTCGAGCGCTGGGGTGTCGAAGTGATGAAACTGGCTGCCGAGATCGGGCGCAAGGCGAATCTCCCGCTCTACATCCACTTCGGTCAGCTCTGGCCGCTCCCCGAGCGGCGAGCCGAGGGTCGATCCTGACAGTGTTTTCGTAGAGGTCGCGAAGCTGCTGAAACCCGGCGACATACTCGCGCATCCCTTCTCGCGCCATCCGGGCAGCTTCGTGAACACGAGCGGGAAAGTGAATGCGCTCGCGCGCGTCGCGATCGAGAACGGTGCCAGGGTCGACGTCGGCTACGGCTCTCATTTCAGCTTCAGGATGGCGCGCATCGCGCTCGACGCCGGCATCGTGCCCGACACGCTCGGCGCCGACATGCACGGCTACAACACGACCGTGCCGAAGCCCGCCGGCACGCCCGACGAGCATCCGGACAAGGATCACATGTTCGCGGGCACGACGCGCTTCTCGCTCGTCTCCGCCATGACCGCGATGCTCGCGCTCGGCCTGCCGCTGGAACACGTCGTCGCGATGGCAACGATCAACAGCGCGAAGATGGTCGGCATGGAGGATGATCGTCGGCACGCTCGAAGTCGGACGCGACGCCGACGTGTCTGTGCTCGACGACGAGCGCGGCCGCTGGGTGCTGAAAGACAACGAAGGCACGCAGGTCGTCACCGACCGGATGCTGCACGCCGTCGTATCTGCCTTCGCGCGGTATTCGTTACGACGCGGACGCGTCGATTCTGCCGCACGGCGCTCGCCGCGTGACGCGTCACCCGCTCCGAGCGTGGCGTCGGCGCACCGCTTGCGCCGCAAGGAAGACGCGCGCTTTCTGCGCGGCCGCGGCCAGTTCGTCGCCGACATACGCCGCGCCGGCATGTTGGAGGTCGCGTTCGTGCGCTCGCCGGTCGCGCATGCACGGATCGGAAGCATCGAGAAACCCGCGGGCCTGGAAGATCGCGTGTGGACGATGGCGGACCTCGACGACGTGAGGCCGATACGGGCGGTGTCGGCACTCGAAGGCTTCAAGGCTTCCGATCTGTGGCCGCTTGCAAGGACGAAGGTGCGGCACGTCGGCGAAGCGATCGCGATGTGCGTCGGCGCGACGCGCGCTGAAGCCGAAGACGTCGCCGCGCAGGTATTCGTCGATTACGAAGAGCTGCCGGCGGTGGTCGACATGATTGCGGCGCGTACCGAGCCGCCGGCGCTCGTGCACGACGAGTGGGGCGACAACGTCTTCCTCGAGACGCTGGTGGACGACGACCTTGAGGAAGTGCGCCGCAGCGCTGCGATCACGGTCACGCGGCATCTGCGCACCGCACGCCAGTCGATGGCGCCGCTCGAAGGCCGCGCCGTGCTGTGCGAATGGAACGAGCGCCTCGGACAGCTCGAAGTGCACACGGCCGCTCAGATGCCGCATGTGAATCGCGCCGGACTTTCGGAGACGCTGGGCCTCGAGCAGAACGCGATCCGCGTCATCGCGCCCGACGTCGGTGGCGGCTTCGGCTACAAGGGGATCCTGCTGCCCGAGGAGGTCTGCCTCGGCTGGCTCGCGCGCCGCCTCATGCGGCCGGTGCGCTGGATCGAAGACCGTCGCGAGCAGCTCATCGCCAACGCGAACTGCCGCGAGCACGATTACGACCTCACGCTGTACGCCGACCGCGAGGGCCGCCTGCTCGCGATCGACTGCGAAGCGACCGTCGACTCGGGCGCGTATTCGCTCTATCCCTTTTCGGCGTGTCTCGAAGCCGCGCAGGTCGGCTCCATCCTGCCGGGGCCGTACAAGATGGAACGCTATCGCTGCCGCACGTGGTCGGTTGCGACGAACAAGCCGGGCATCCTGCCGTACCGCGGTGTCGCGAGAACGGGCGTGTGTTTCGCGCTCGAAGTCGCGCTCGATGCGGTGGCGCGTGCGGCGGGCAAGGAACCGCATGAGGTGCGGCTCATGAATCTCGTTCAGCCGCACGAGATGCCCTACGACAACATCACGAAGAAGCACTTCGACTCGGGCGACTATCCGGAAGCGGTGCGTCGCGCCGTCGAGGCGCTCGATTTCAGGAACTGGCGCGAGCGGCAGAAGAGGCGTGAGCGCGATGGTCGCCGCATCGGTGTCGGCCTCTCGATCTACTGCGAGCAGGCGGCACATGGCACGACGCGTCTATCACGGCTGGGGCATTCCGATGGTGCCGGGCCACGAGCAGTGTCATGCCCGTCTGACGCCTGACGGCAGTCTCGAGATCCGCATCGGCGCGCACTCGCACGGCCAGAGCCTGGAGACCACGCTCGCGCAGGTCGCGAACGAGATCCTCGGCATCGATCCCGAGCGAGTTCGCGTCGTGCATGGCGACACCGGTGTCACGCCGTATTCGACGGGCACGTGGGGCTCGCGCTGCATGGTGATGTCGGGCGGCGCGGTCGCACGCGCATGTAAGGCGCTCGCGACGCGCGTGAAGAACATCGCAGCGCATCTCATGCACGTGCCGGCGCAGGAAGTCGAGCCTGCGCGACGGTGAAGCGCACGCGCGCGACAGACGTGCTGACGCTCGGCGAGATTGCCTTTACGTGGTATCGCCAGCCGCACCGCCTGCCCGCCGACGTCGACCCGGGCGGGCTCGAAGTGATCGTCGGCTACAAGCCGCAAGTCGACACCGGCACGTTCAGCTATGCCTGCCACGCCGTCGCGGTCGCGGTCGACACGGACTTGGGGCAGGTCGAGCTGCTCGACTACGTCATCGTCGAAGACGGCGGCACGCTCGTGAATCCGATGGTCGTCGACGGCCAGATCTACGGCGGCACCGCGCAGGGCATCGGCACGGCGCTCTACGAGGAGATGCCCTACGACAGCGAGGGGCAGCCGCTCGCGTCCACGCTCGCCGATTACATGCTGCCCGGCGCGACCGAAGTGCCGGCCGTGCGCATCCTGCACATGGAAACGCCGTCGCCCTACACCGAGTTCGGCCAGAAAGGTATCGGCGAAGGCGGTGCGATCGCGCCGCCCGCGGCGATCGTCAATGCGATCAACGATGCGCTGCAGGATCTGGGCGTCGAGATCACCGAGACGCCGGTGAGCCCGCGACGGTTGCTTGCCGCGATCGCTGCGGCGGCACGTGATTCGAAAGTCGGAGAGGACGCCCGCGTCCGGACGGATGACGTCGCAGCATGAAACCCGTCGCGTTCGAGTACGAGAAACCGGTCGATATCGCGCAAGCGCTGAGTCTTCTCGCAGCGAGCGATGGCACCGGCAAGATCGTGGCGGGCGGCCAATCGCTCGGCCCGATGCTCAATCTGAGGCTCGCGCAGCCGACGCTGCTCGTGGACGTGCGCACACTCGAGCGCCTGAAAGAGGTGAAGCTCACCGAGGACGCGCTGGTGCTCGGCGCCTGCACCACGCACGCGGCAATCGAGGACGGCCTCGTGCCCGACGTGACGCGCGGCTTCATGCAACGGGTTGCACGCGACATCGCGTATCGCGCAGTGAGAAACCGCGGTACCCTCGGCGGCAGCCTGTGCCATGCCGATCCGGCGGCCGACTGGGTATCGGCGATGATGCTGCTCTCCGCCCTCGTCATCATCGAGGGCCGGGCTGGCACACGCGAGGTCGACGCCGAGCACTTTGTCACCGGCGCTTTCAGCACCGCCCTGGGCGAAGACGAAGTACTCGCCGCGATTCGCATTCCGAAGCTGTCGAGGGCGGCGCGCTGGGGCTGGTACAAGTTCCGGCGCAAGCCGGGCGAGTTCGCCGAGGCGCTGGCCGGTGTGCTTGTCGACCCGGACCGGCATGTTCACCGCGCGGTGATCGGCGCGCTACACACGGTCCCGCATGTCGTGGCCGACGCGCGTGCCCTCGCCGACGAGTCCGCGCTGCGCGAGGCGATCGACGCTGCCGGCATCGGCGACGATCCGTATGAACAACAGATTCACTACACCGCGCTCAAACGGGCGATGGCTCAGCTCCACGCATGAAGAAGACCGTAGCGTTCACCGTGAATGCGCGTGCGATCATTGCGCAGGTCGAGCCGCGGACACAACTCGCCGATTTCGTGCGCGACGAGCTGCTGCTCACCGGGACGCACGTTGGCTGCGAGCACGGCGTGTGCGGCGCCTGCACGATCGAGATCGACGGCGCTCCGGCGCGCTCATGCATCACCTATGCCGTGGCGTGCGACGGGGCTCATGTGCGGACGATCGAAGGCTTCGATGACGACGCGGTCATGGCCGAGCTGCGCGAAGCGTTCAGTGCCGAGCATGCGCTGCAATGTGGCTACTGCACGCCGGGGATGCTGATCACCGCACGCGACATCGTGCTGCGGCTGCCCGATGCGGATCACGCGCGCATTCGCGAAGAGCTTGCGGGCAATCTCTGCCGCTGCACGGGTTACGTCGGCATCGTGCGCGCGATCGCGCGCGTGCTGCGAATCCAGAAGGAGCGCCGCGCGTGCGGATTGAAGAATCGTTCGACCTCCCCGTCGCGCGCGAGGCCGCGTGGCTCGCGTTCGGCGATGTCTCCATGATCGTCTCGTGCCTGCCCGGGGCGCAACTGACGAGCGAAGCCGACGCCGATCCGCTGACGCTCGTGTTCTTCGTCAAGCTCGGTCCGATCAGTGCGAGCTTCGGCGGGGAAGGGCGCGTCGCCTACAACGACGATTACAGCGGCAGCTTCTCGGGCAACGGAGCGGACCGCAAGACCAACTCTCGCGTAAGAGGCGACGCGAAGTTCTCGTTGCACGAAGCGCCTGAAGGGACCCGTGTTCAGATCGAGGTCGATTACGCGCTCACCGGCACCCTGGCGCAGTTCGGGCGGCCGGGCATCGTGAAGGAAATCGCGGCGAAGCTGACCCAGCAGTTCGCGGCGAATCTGCGCGCGACGCTCGCACAGCGGGCCGCGGGTGAAGTTGTCGACGACCCGGCTGCACCACTCGATGCGGGTGGACTGCTGGTGAAACTGGCGCGCGACCGTATCCGGCGGACGTTCGGGGACAAGGATGAGTGACGGCCTTGCAGCGCTCGTCTCCGTGCGCCCGGTGTGGACGGCGCTCGAGCGCGCATCCGAAGTGCTCGCCACTCCCGGGCCGCTGGCTGTTGCACGCCGGTCCGCCGTTCGCCCAACCGCGCGAGCCGTGCAGACCGGTGCTTTCGTCAGCCGTGCTCGCGTGCATCTACGAAGGCTGGGCGAACACTGAAGACGAGGCCGAACGACTGATTCGAAGCGGTGAAGTCACGCTCGTCTCGGCGCAATCCCAGCGCTGCGTCACGCCGCTTGCCGCGGTCGTCTCACCGTCGACGACGCTGATCGTGGTTGAAGACCACGCGCGAGGGGTGCAGCCGGTCTATGCGCCGCTGGGCACGACGGGCGGTCCGGATCTCCGGTTCGGAACGCGGGATACGACGATCCTGGAGCGGCTCGCGCTGCGCGACGGGGAGCAGGCCCGCATGCTGCGGGCAGCCCTGACGGAGTCGATCGCGCTTCTGCCCATCGCACGCGAGGCGGTGGAGCAGGGCGATGACCTCCATAATCGGACGAGTGGTGCGACGACCGGGCTGGTCACACGCATCCGGGCCGCGCTCGGAACATCGAACCCGCTGCTCGATGAGATCGCCGGCACGCCCCTGTACTTCCTCACGTTCTGGATGGCCGCGGCGAAGCTCATGCTCTCCGCTGCGGAACAGCAGGGGACGCCGACACTGATCGTCCGCATGGGCGGCAACGGCGAAACCTTCGGCGTGTCGCTTGCCGGCGCGCCCGACACCTGGACCACCGTCGCAGCAGAAGCACCGCGAGGACCTCGACTCCCGCATGCCGATCCACATGCAGTGCCGATCGGTGCGATCGGCGACAGCGCCGTCATCGACGCATTGGGATTCGGTGGACAGGCGTTGGCGTTTGCACCCGAGCCGCGCGCAGCGCTGAGGCCTTATCTCACCGAGGATCCGGCGGAAGTCGCACGCAAGCTCCTGCAGGCTGTGCATCCGGAATTCAGAGCGCAGCGCGCAGGGATCGATGCGCGAGCCATCGTGCGCACCCGGACCGTGCCGATCGTGACGCTCGGCATGGTCGAAGCGAGCGGAACGCACGGACTGCTCGGCCGTGGCGTGTTTCGTCCACCGCTCGCGCTCTTCGAGCGGGCGCTCGAGAACGCATGACGAGGAGTAACGCGTGTATCTGACGGAACGATTCGCAAAGCTCGTCACCGGCACAAGCTACGCCGACATTCCCGCGGCCGGCGTTGCCCGAGCCAAGGACTGCATCCTCGACTGCCTCGGCGTCACGATCGCCGGATCCGCCGAGTCGATCAGCGCGCCGGTGATGCAGTACGTGCACGCCGTCGGCGGCGCCAACGACGCGACGCTCGTCGGTATCGGCGGCAGGACCTCCGTCACCAACGCCGCGCTCGCGAACGGTGTTTTCGGTCACGTGCTCGACTACGACGACACGAATCAGATCTTCATCGGTCATGGCTCTGTCGTCGTGGTGCCGGCGATTCTCGCGCTGGCGGAGAAGCTCGGCGCGAGCGGGAAAGACGTGCTCACCGCGTACATGCTTGGAACCGAGGTGCAGTGGAAGCTCGGTGAAGCGCTTGTCGATTGCGGTGATCACTACGCGAAAGGCTGGCATTCGACCGGCACCATCGGCGCGTTCGGCGCGACGGCGGCCGCCGCGAAGCTGCTGGGCTTGAGTGAAAGCGAGGCTGCGCACGCGTTCGGCATCGCCGCTTCCGAAGTCGGCGGTTTCCAGGAGCAGTTCGGTACGCACTGCAAACCGTTCCACGCCGGTCGCGCCAACGAAGTGGGCGTGCGTGCGGCACTGCTCGCCCAAGGCGGCTTCACCAGCGCTCGCAGCGCGTTCGAAGGCAAGGTCGGGTGGCTCAGGCTCGTCGCCGACAAATACGACCTCTCGAAGGTGGATCGATTCGGCGCGCCGTGGGGCATCCTCGAAGAGACCTTCGGCCGGGGCATGAACTTGAAGGCGCATCCGGTATGCGCATCGGCGCTCGGCGCGGTCGAAGGCATGCAGTCGCTCGTCGCGCAGCATGGCTTCACCGCCGACGAGGTCGAGACGATCGAATGCGGCGTGCGTCCGCACTCACTCAATATCCTCATGTATCACGACCCGAAGACGGGACTCGAGGCGAAGTTCAGCGCCGAATACTGGCCGGCGATTACATTGCTGCGCGGGCGCCTCGGGCTGCGTGAGATCACGGACGAGGTGGTCGCGCACCCCGACGTGCAGGCGCTCATTCGAAAAGTGAAGGTCTATCCCGATCCGTCGATCACGGTCTCGCACGCACGCGTGAACATCAAAGTGACATTGAAGAACGGTCGCACGTTCTCTGAAGCGTATTACCCGGCGAAAGGCGCGACGGACAATCCGCTCACGCGTGAAGAGCGGGTCGAGAAGTTCAACGAATGCGCGGAGTGGGGCGGCGTGCCCACGGCGAAAGCGGCGCGGGCGGTCGACATCGTTGCTGCCCTCGACCAGGCCGACAGTATTGCGGCGCTCATGAATTCCGTAGTCCGATGATGGAGAAATGCATGAAATGGTGTGGGAGTCTCACCGGCGTGTCGGTGTGCGCCGTGCTCACGACGTTCTCGCCTCAGGCGCTCGCCCAGCAGACGTATCCCGCGCGGCCCATCCGTCTGATCGTTCCGTATCCGCCCGGGGGCCCGACCGACATCATGGGGCGGCTCACGGGCGAAGTGCTGACGAAGCGGCTCGGCCAGAACGTCATCATCGACAACCGCGGTGGCGCCGCAACGGCGATCGGCGCGGAGATGGCGGCGCGTTCGCCTGCCGATGGTTACACGTTGCTGGTGTCGTCCGAGACCACGTTCGCTGTGACGCCGGCGCTCAAGGAGAATCTGCCGTACAACCCCGAGCGGGATTTTGCGCCGATCTCCCTCCTCACGACGCAGCCGTACGTACTCGCGGTGAGCCCTTCGCTGCCCGTCAACTCCGTCGCGCAGCTCGTCGCACACGCCAAGGCTTACCCGGGCAAGCTCTCCTACGGCTCCGCCGGGATCGGCGGCGGCAATCATCTCGCCGGCGAGATGTTCAAGCAGGCAGCCGGTATCGACATCGTTCACGTGCCCTATAAGGGTAACGGCCCGGCGATCGCCGACCTTATCGGCGGCCAGATCGCGCTCATGCTCGGCAGCATCTCGTCGCTTTATCCCCACGCGACGGCAAAAAAACTGCGGCTTCTCGCGGTGGCAAGCAGCAAGCGCTCTGCCGGCGCACCAGAGGTCCCCACTTTCGCCGAGGGCGGCATGGCCGGCTTCCAGGTCTACGGCTGGAATGCGATCGTCGCGCCGCACGGGACGCCCGAGCCGGTCGTGAGACGCGTGAACGCGGAGATCGTGGCGGGTTTCCACGAGGCGAGCGTGATCGAGCGCCTGGGCAGGCAAAGCATCGATCCCGCCACCGGCACGCCGCAGCAGCTCGCGGCGTTCATCAAGTCGGAAGGCGCGCGTTACCGGCAGCTCATCAAATCGGTCGGCCTGACGGCCGAATAGAGAACGACGCCGCGCTCGACATCAGCGCGGGCGCGGGGCGGCATGCGATGATCGCCGCCGGTTACATCGAAGGAGGAAAGTGGGATGCTGAAACAGAAGTCGTCCGAATACCGCGGCTTTCGCGAGCCGGGTATCCGCATGCGCGAGCCGCTCTCGCCGCAGCTTGCGAAGCTCTACGGGTCGCGCATCCCGATACTGATCCCGGCGCTGCACGCGTTCGACAAGGCGCACATCGTGATGCTCGTGGAGGAGAAGTTGCTCACGCCGAAAGTGGGCGCGGCGCTCCTGCGCGGTCTGCGCCAGATGGAAGGCGAGGGTATCGTCGAGATGCGCAGCAAGGTCGGCGGCGGATTGCATTCCGGCGAGCAGTACCTCATACGCCTGCTCGGCGAGGACGTGGGCGGGCGCATGCACGTGGCGCGCAGCTCGGGCGATCTCAGCTCGGTCGCGATGAACACGACCCAGCGCGGCAAGCTGCTGGAGATCATGCGCGCGGTCAACATGCTGCGCCGTGTCCTGATCGAGCTCGCCCGCCAGCATACCGACACGATTCTGCCGGGCTACAGCTTCGGGCAGCAGGCGCAGCCGATGACGCTCGCGCACCTCTGGCTGTCGTGGACCGCGACGCTCGCGCGCGACTTCGAGCGGCTGCACGGTTGCTACGGGCGCGTGAACCGGAGCCCTGCGGGTGCGGCGATCATGGTGGGCTCGGAATTTCCGCTGAATCGCGAGCGGACCGCCGAGCTGCTCGGCTTCGACGCGGTGCACGAGAACTGCGCCGACGCGATTCTCGAGCTCACCAACGACGACAGCCTCGAAGTGCCGGCCGTCGTCTCGATCCTGTATCACTCGCTCGCGAAGTGGGCCGACGATCTCATCCAATGGAGCACTGTCGAGTTCAACTTCATCGACATTCCCGAGCGCTATTGCAGCACCTCTTCGATCATGATGCAGAAGAAGAACGTGATCGGACCGGCGGAAGTGAAGGGCGCGTCGGCCGAGGCGCTCGGCGGTTTCGTGGTGGCCTACCATGGTCTCAAGGGCACGACGGGCATGCCGGTGAACGAGCGCTATGCGGCGTGCGAAGTCCTGTGGAAGGTCGCCGACAGCGCAGTGCGCGACATCGGCTGGTTCTGTGAGCTGCTGCCGGCGCTCAAGATCAACAAGGCGCGCATGCTCGAACAGTCGTGGGTGAACTGGGCGACGGTCACCGATCTCGCCGGCGTGCTCGTGACGCAGAAAGACATGCCGTGGCGCACCGCGCACCAGATCGTCGCGATCATGGTGCGGCTGTGCGAAGAGCGGGGGCTGGGCCCGGCCGAAGTGACACCGGCGCTGCTCGACGAGGCGGCGATGCTCTATCACGAACAGCCCGCCGGACTCGACCAGAAGAGCATCGACGAAGCACTCGATCCGGAGCGCTTCATCGCTGTGAGAACGCTTCAAGGCGGACCCGCGAAGGAAGAGTCGCTGCGACAGGCGCGCCTGTTCGAGGAAGCGACAGCGGCGGACGAGAAAATCGTCGCGGGCATCGATGCACGACTCGCCGAATCCGCGCGGAAGCTCGAAGCGGCGGCGGATGCGGTGATCGCGCTCGGATAAGTGAGGTGGCTCGCTCGTGTGGTGACTCCTTGGTTCGCATCGCCAATCCGTTCACCCTGAGGAGGCCATCATGGGCCGTCTCGAAGGGCGAACGGCATCGGTTGTTCATGCTTCGAGACGCTACTGCTCCTCTCAACGAACAGATTACCCTCACCCTTGACCCTCTCCCTACGCCAGGGAGAGGGGAACATCAACCGATCAACCCCTCGCCCCGGATCGGGGAGAGGGATAGGGTGAGGGGAGAAGAACGGCAACGCTGTTGGTAGTGTTCGTCTTGCCCGGCGCGACGACGGGCTTAATGCGCTCAGCACGAACGGGATTTTTGTGTCGAGTATCTGAATCGCGACACTAGCTTCGTCATCGTGCCGTGGCGATCAGGACATGATCAAGGATGTTCCAAATGAGCCGACCGCACGAACCCTCACTGAATCTCTCGCCGGCTACTGGTCGTCGGCGCGCTACGATGATCTGCCTCCGGAAACGGTGCGGCTGGCGAAACGCTTCCTGATCGACACGCTGGCAGCCGGCATCGCCGGGGCGGGGACCGAGGTCACGTCGATTGTGCTCGATGCCCTCGGCGCCGCAGCGTCGACGTCGGCAGGCGCTTCGAGCATCGTCTGGGGACGCAGCGAGCGGCTACCTGCGCGCGAAGCCGCGCTCGTCAACGGCACGGCCTCCCACGCGCTCGAGCTCGACGACTTCGGCGGATGCGGCCACTCCGGCGCAGTGGTGATCCCCGCGGTTTGTGCGCTCGCGGCAGGTGCTTCGGGCAAAGAGATGCTCACGGCGATCGTCGCCGGCTACGACGTTGCCGCCCGTGTGCTCGAGGGCGCCGGCGGCTACCGGATGCACAACGACCTCGGCTGGCATTCCTCCGGGACCGCGGGAAGCTTCGGCGCGGCGGCGGGCGCGGCCCAAATTCTCGGGCTCGATCGCGAGAAGTTCGCCGATGCGCTCGGCATCGCGGGATCGTTCACTGGCGGCATCTGGGCATTTCTCGCTGACGGGGCGATGACCAAACGCTTCCATCCGGGCAAGGCATCCGAGAACGGGCTCACCGCCGCATTGCTGGCGCGCTCGGGCATGAGCGGACCGCGCGAGGTGCTGGAGGCGCAGTGGGGTGGTTTCTTCTCGACGTATGTGCGTGGCATCGCCACACCGGAGGCAACGTTGAAAGGCCTCGGTACGGAATTCCGCATCGCGCGCTCGGGGATGAAGCCGTACGCGTGCTGCCGCGGCCTGCATGCGACGATCGACGCGCTGTTCGAAATCGTGAAAGAGGCCGGCGCGAACACCTCGAACATCGAGCGCATGGTGGTTCACGGCAACGAGCAGAACAAGCTGCAGTTCGATCGTCCCGAGATTCGCAACATGCTCGACGCGCAGTTCAGCTTCCAGTACGCGCTGGCGGTTGCCGCCGAGAGTGGCCGCGCGACGCTCGACCAGTTCGTTCCGCTGCGCACGCGCGATCCGCAGGTTCAGACGTTGATGCGTACCGTCGAGATCGCGGCCGACCGCGAGCAGCCGCCTGGTGTCTACCCACCACTCGAAATCCGCTTCAAGGACGGCCGCGCGATCGAGCGGCATGTCGCGTTCGCGAAAGGCGCGCCGGAGAATCCGCTCTCCGATGCAGAGCTGCGTGCCAAGGTGGTGTCGCAGGTGGAACCGGTGCTCGGCGCTGCGCGGTGCAAGTCGCTCATGGACACCGTCGCGTCGCTCGAGGATGTTTCGAATGCGCGCGAGCTTCTGGCGCTGCTCGCGCCGCCAGGGACCGCGACATAGGGAGTCGTATCGACCTGCCTGGTCGAATCTTCTACTCCGCCTTGACGTCGGCAGTCTTGATCACCTTCGCGCACCGCATGAGACGGTTCGTCCGTATTCTGATCGAGCGCGCTTTCGTTACGGTCATGCGAACCTCCTCCGTCTGTTCTTATTGTTCCAGTCTGACGTTGCCGGCTTTGATCACCTTCGCCAACGTGGCCGTGTCCGCGCTCATGAGCGCAGTGAACTTCTCCGGCTCGAAGACCATGGGTGCCAACCCGAGACTGTCGAGCTTCTCCTTGATATCGGGCGTCGCCATGATTTTCTCGAACTCGGCGAGGAGCTTTCCGAGGTTTTCCTTCGGACTTGCGACCGGCGCGAACGCGCCGAACCAGGTTTTGAGATCGAACGCCGGCACACCGCCTTCGATGAAGGTGGGGACCTGCGGCAATGCGGAAGAACGAACCGTGCCGGTAATCGCGAGCCCGCGCAGCTTGCCGCTTTTGACATGCGCGATAAGGTTGATCGGCGTATTGAAGTGAACCTGCACGTGACCGCCCAGGAGGTCGACGATTGCCGGTCCGCCTCCTTTGTAGGATATCGGGTGCATCTTCACCCCGACGAGCGTTTCGAACAGCGCTGCCGCGAGATGCGTCGGGCTGCCGGCGCCGGCTATCGCGTAGTTGAGCTCACTCGGTCGTGACTTGGCGAGTGCAATGAACTGCCGCAAGTCGTTGACCGGCAGGGCCGGATGCGTGACCAGCATGTTTTCGCACACGGCCAGTGAAGAGATCGGTGCGAAGTCCTTGAACGGATCGTACGGCGTTCGGATGAGCAGGGGCGTGATGATGTGGGCGTTGGACGTGATCATCAGCGTGTAGCCGTCCGCCGGCGCCTTGATCAGGGCCTCCGAGCCGATGACCGTGTTGCCGCCGGGCCGATTGTCGACGATGACCTGTTGACCCCAGTTCTCACCCAGTCTTTGGCCGATCAAACGGGCGAGCACGTTGTTGGATCCCCCTGGCGGATACGGAACGATGATGCGGATGGGCTTACTGGGATAAGCGGATTGAGCGAGCGCCTGCGCACCCGTTGCGAGCATTGAGCCGAGGAGCAGTGATCGAACGACCAGGGTGAACTGCTTCAGCATTTTTCCTCCGCTTTCGACGGACGGGTCCATTCTATTCGCATGGACAGGTCGTAATCAGCGTAGCGGCGGAAGCGCGTGCCGGCGGGGCGGGTGGGGCCACGCCGGCTGAGGGGCAACGTAACCGTTCGCGAACAGCTGCGAAGGTCCGCGAGGCGGTCAGCACGATTCGCAGTGACGGCGGTTTTTGATAGTCTGCCAAATCGTTCACGGAGGAAGATATGGCCGAACCATCAACGCAGCTGCTCGACTGGGACGCGATCCGCATCGGCGATGCGCTGCCTTCCTACGAGTACGTGCTCACGCAGGAAATGCTGGACAAGTACCGGCAGTCCGTCGAGGACCCGGAGGCACGCTTTCCGACTATCTCGGTCAAGGAGGACACGTCGAGCTTCTACAGGAAGTATCACGACGTCGGTTCCGTCAACGCGCGCTGCACGTTCTACTGCTACAACCCGCCGACCCCGGGGACACGGCTGCGAGTCAATGCCTGGATCGCGGACAAGTACATGCGCCGGGGCAAGCCGTATATCGTGACCGAAGCGGTGTCGGTCGACGAGCAAGGGCGGCTTATCGACCGAGTCATCACTCATGAACTGAAGCGACCGTCGGAGGTAGGCAGGAAATGGAACACGTAAGGACCTACGAAGTCGACCAGGAGATTCCGTCACTGTGCAAGCACATGAAGCAGGAGCGCATCACGCTGTTCGAACAGAGCGGCGGTTACATGGTGCCCACCATTCACACCGATGTCGAAGCCTCGAAGAAGATTACCGGGCTCGACGTTCCGATGGCTTCCGGCCGGATGTCCCTCTCGTTCGCGACCGAGTGTTTGCGCCGCTTCTTCGGGGAGGACGTCTACAACCGCTCGGGCGTGGTGGATCTGCGATTCGTACGGCCCGTGCGCCATGGCGACACCGTGACGGTCGGGGGAAAATCCTTTCGGTCGTCCAGGAACCGAATGGCCGACGCGTCACGATCGAGCTTTCCATAAAAAATCAGAACGGCGATACGACCGCCGCGGGACAAGGTTCTGCCGTTGTCCCGTCAGGCTTTTTCCCGCAGGAATAACACCGACTGCGGGATCGCTTGCACCTTGCCGGGAAACTTGCCGGTGACGCTGGAGCTACTACACTGTGTCTGCATTTTCGCGGAGAACCCGGCTGATTCGAGCTGCAGCGACAGCCGGGCACGATGTCCGATGACTGTCCGCTCGGCGAGAGCGGTCGGGGGTAGAGAAGACGTAACGTGCAACGCCGGTTTCTGATCGCGACCGCACTGCTGGGGGCATGCTCCGCGGGTGTCTTCGCACAGGAGTACCCTACGAAAGGTATCCGCGTGATCGTTCCCTTCACCCCGGGCGCGGGTAACGATACGCAGGGGCGGCTTCTCGCACGCTACTTTCAGGAGTCGATGGGCCAGAGCGTCATCGTCGATAACCGCCCTGGAGCCGCGGGAAACCTTGGTGCAGAAATCGTGGCCAGATCTCCGGCGGACGGCTACACACTACTCCTCACTACAGCCACGATCGCGGCCAATGCCACACTGCGCAAAAGTGCGACGTTCGATCCGCTGCGCGATCTCGCACCGATCTCGCTGGTATCCATCGCGCCTCAGTTTCTGATCGTGCATCCGAGCATGCCCGTCCGTTCGGTGAAAGACCTCGTGGTCCTTTGCAAGAAAAATCCAGGCAGGCTCAACGCCGGCTCGAGTGGGAGCGGCTCCTCGATTCATATCGCGATCGAGCTTTTCAGTCAGCTTGCCGGGGTGAAGGTGACGCACGTCCCGTACAAGGGCGGCGTGCAGGCGTTCCAGGCAGTACTGACGGGAGAAGTCGATTTCAATTTCCAGGGCGCGGTCCTGTCTCTTCCGGCCATGCGCGCCGGCAAAGTGCGAGGGCTTGCGGTCACGACGCCCAGGCCTTCCGCTGCGGCGCCTGACGTGCCGACCGTCGCGTCGTTCCTGCCCGGCTTCGAATCCGTTAACTGGTTCGGGCTTTATGCGCCCGCAGGAACGCCGACGGCTATCGTAGCCAGGCTGAATGCCGAGACCTTGAAAGCGCTCAGGACGCCACAGACGCTCGATCTCCTGTCGCGCGAAGGCATCGAGCCGATCGGCAGCACGCCGGCGGAGCTGGGCACGTATTTGCAGAAAGACATCGCGCGGACCGCAAAGCTCATCAAGGCCGCGAACATCCACGTCGAATGAATGGCTGATTCCCATGCCCATCCTCCACCGCGAGAGAGAACCGGACCTGTATTACGAAATCGACGACTACACCGACCCATGGTGCGACGCGCCCTATCTGCTCCTGCAGCACGGCTTCGGACGCTCGTCGCAGTTCTGGTATCGATGCGTCCCCTATCTCGCACGCTTCTACCGGATCATCCGCCCGGACCTGCGCGGCTTCGGCCGGTCGGCGCCCAGTATCGATCCGCCGGACGAATTCACCATCGAGGCGTGTATCCGGGATCTCGAGGCGATCCTGGATGCCGTCGGCGTGGACTCGGTGCACTACTGTGGTGAGTCACTGGGCGGCATTCTCGGCATGCCTTTCGCCGCCGAACGCCCGCGGCGCGTGCGAACGCTGACGCTCATCTCGTCACGGGTGAAGCTCAACCCGAGCTCGCAGGAGCGCTACCGCTTCGGACACGAGACGTGGGAAGAGGCGCTCGTGAAGCTCGGTTCGAAGGCGTATTCAGAGGCGAAGAACATGGCCGACAGGTTTGCGCCGGGGACGGATCCGGGCCTCACGAGCTGGTTTGCCGAGCAGCAGGGCCGCTCACGGGTCGAGTCGCTCGTTGCGGCACAGCGGCTGGCGCGCGTGATCGACACGACGCCGTATCTCGGCCGAATCGAGGCGCCGGTGCTCACCCTCTATCCATCGCACGGGCCGATTACGACACCGGAGCAGGAAGACCTGCTGCGCGCGCACGTGCGGAATCTGCGCCTCGTTCATCTGCCCTCCCAGTATCACAACCTGCATCTCACACAGGCTGCCGCGTGCGCGAGTCATCTGCTGCATTTCATTTCGCAGCATGACGGGCGCGCGTGCCGGGAGCCGTAATGGCGGGCTTTGTTCCGCTTCCTTGATGCGCGTCAGATACACGCGGCAAGGGTGGTGACACCCTACGGTCAAGCTCGCTGGAAGGCAAAAATGAGAGATTGCGCTAATTGTGTCGTCGATGATGTCTTGGATTGTCGGGACTGTCTCGAAAAGGATCTCGTACGCGCTGAGGCGGACGGAGATCAGAACGAAGCTGCACGTCTCGAGTATCTGATCCATCTGGTCGAGGGCGTATTGAGTGCCGTGACCACCACGATCACAGCTCACTGAGGAGCCGCGGCCGAACGACTGGGTTGGGAGCGTTTCCCGGGCGTACTGGCTACAGGGCCAGAGGGTCTGCGGCGTTGGTTTTCCGGGCGTCCACGCGAATTCTGTCGCGCAGCTCGCCCGCGAGTTGAGCTCCCAAGCGTCACCCCGGACCGATCACGCGGCGTGCGGAACGCGCGACGCCCGCACAGTTTGATCCACGTCAAATCGAGTGGCTCGCGGATTCCAGTTCTGCGGCCGCTGCCCGTAGGTACACCACCGTGAATAACCCGTGCACTGCCCGGGTCACGAGGCGGCCCTGCAAGTCGGCCGTTCTCTCGCAAACGAGAGTACAAGGTGGATATGAGGATTCTCGTCGTCGATGACGACTCCGTAACGCGGTTGGCGCTGGAGAGCCTGTTCTCGCGGCGCGGCTTCGAGGTCCTCGCGGCGACCGACGGAGAGAAAGGGTACGAGCTTCTGGCGCAGGAAGATGCGCCGAGGGTCGCCGTCATCGATTGGGCGCTGCCCGGGATGAGCGGCCTCGAGCTCTGTCGCAAGCTACGCGACCTGGACCGGACGCGCCGTACGCACGTCATCATGCTGACGGTGAAGACCGACCCCGAAGACGTTGTCGCTGGTTTGAATGCCGGTGCCGATGACTATGTTCGGAAGCCTTTCGATATCGATGAGCTGTACGCGCGTGTCAGAGCCGCGGAACGGCTGATCAGGCTGGAAGACCAGCTTCGACACCAGGCCGACGTCGACGGATTGACCCGACTTCTCAGCCGCTCTGCCATCCTGGACGTGTTGCGCCGCGCCCTGGTTCGCGGAGCGCGCGAGCAAACGCCGGTTTCCATCGCACTCGCCGACGTCGATCGCTTCAAGGAGATCAACGATCAATACGGCCATGGCGTCGGCGATGTTGCACTGCGCGAGATAGCACAGCTCCTCAGCGGCACTTTGCGGCCCTATGACGCGATCGGGCGATATGGCGGCGAGGAATTCCTGATTGTGTTGCCGGGTTGCGGCCCGACCGAAGCGTTCGATGTCGGAGAGCGCATACGGAACCACACGGCAAGCCGCGCGATTCACACGTCTGCGGGCCTGCTCGAGCTGACGGTCAGTATCGGAGTCGCCACACACCAGGGTGAGACCGGGAATGCCGATGCGCTCATCGACATGGCCGACCAGGCTCTCTACGAGGCGAAGCACGGTGGTCGGAATCGCGTTGTAGCCGCCAAGAGCAAACCATCACGCGTGGCGCCCTCTTCCCCGCAGATATCGCAGCTCGACCTGCCGCACCTGCCGTAACGAGACGCCTCGATTCAATCCATCCTCGAAGGGGCGCCCGGTTTACTGCTGCTCGTTACCAAATCGACGGTGCACACGGGGAGAGACAATGGGTGTGCTCTACTCCGCGCTGATGCCGGCGCGCTTCACGAGCTTCGTCCATTTTTCGATCTCTTCTTGGATCGTCTTGTCGAACTCGCGTGGTCCGGCTCCGACGATCTCGACGCCTTGGGCGAGGAGGCGCCCCTTCATGTCGGGTGTTGCCATGACCTCGACGAGCGCTTCATGAAACGTCCGGATCACATCACCCGGCGTACGCGCGGGCGCCAGGAACCCGTACCACGTTCCCGTCTCCACGCCGGCGAATCCCGCTTCGGCCATCGTCGGCACGTCGGGGAAAACCTCGGTCCGCTTGCGATCGGCGACCGCGAGCGCGCGCAGCCTGCCGGCCTTGATCTGTGACTCGAAGAGAAGCGGCCCTGCAAACATCATCGTGACCTGACCGGCCACGAGCGCCGTTGCCCCCGGACCGGAGCCTTTGAAAGGCACGTGGGTGAGGTCGATGCCGGCGACCAGTCTGAACAGCTCGCCGGAAAGATGGGGCGAGCTGCCGCCGCCCCCCGAGGCGTATGTGAAGTGCGCGGAGGGCGCCTTCGCCAGGGCGACGAGCTCTTTCACGCTCTTGGCGGCGAGCGACGGATGCACCGCGAGCAGGTTGGGCTGCGTCACTGCGAGCGTGATCGGAGCAAAGTCTCTGAGCGCATCGTACGGCAGCTTCTGCATCAGCCCCGGGTTCACGGTGTGCGTCGTCGTGATCAACAGTATCGTGTAGCCATCGGGTTGCGAGCGCGCTGCGAGCTCCGTACCGATCACGCTGCTCGCGCCGCCGCGATTGTCGATGACGATGGCTTGTCCGAGCGCACTACTCAGCGCCGGCTGCAACGTTCGCGCGAGATTGTCGGCACTGCCTCCAGCGGAGAACGGCACGATCAGCCTCACGGGCTTCGCCGGGTATGCGCTCGCGGGATGCGCTGCATGCACGCTGGCGAGCAGAGTGAGTGTCACAAAGGCCGCGGCCGACTTCCCATGTCTCGTCATGTCTCATCGTGATCTGCCGGAGTGCGGGACAGGATAGCAGAGCGGTTCGCACGCATGCGCGCGTGTTCGTCGATGGGGCGCATGGCACTCCGAGCGTGCGAGTTGCGGCTGCCAAAAAGCAGCCCCTATAATCGGCTTCGACACTCGCTCACTCCCGGCCTAACTCGACGGTTCACCCGCTCGGCTTCAGATGACGCATGCATCGTATTGGACGGCGAGCGATGGCACCAGGCTCCACTACCGTTACGACGATTTCACGGACCCGTGGAAAGATGCGCCGCTCGTCGTGCTCCTTCATCCGGGACTGGGCAGCTCGCTTCGGCTCTTCGGGTGGGTGCCGCACCTCGCTCGAACGTATCGCGTGGTGCGTCCCGATATCCGTGGCCATGGCAACTCGGAGCCCGGGCCGGATGAGGCTCTTACGCATGAGCGGCTCGCCTTCGATCTCGTCGAGCTTTTCGATCACTTCGGCGTTTCAAGCGCACACGTAATGGGGTCCTCTGCGGGCGGCATGATCGCCGGCCGCGCGGCGCTCCGTCATCCAGCGCGCTTTCGTTCGCTTGCGATGTACGCTGCGACTGCCGGCATTCCGCCGAGCCGACCCGCGAAAGGCAATTGGCTCGAGCGCGTCGGCCGGGACGGCGTGCGCAAGTTTCTCGAAGAGACCGCGGTCGACCGCATCGGACAGGCAAGCCCTGAACACGTGCGCTGGTACATCGAATCCGCGGCTGGCGTCACACCGCAGTTCCTCGCGCGTTTCGTGCCGCTCATGGCGAGCGACGACTTCACCGGACGGATGGGGGAGCTGGACATGCCTGTGATGCTCGGCGTGCCGGATCCCGATCCGATGGTGGACCGCAGCGAGTACGCGCGCCTGCGCGACCATGTGCTGCGTTGCACGTACGTCGAGTTTCCCGGCGCGAGTCACAGCATGACGGCCGAAATTCCCGATGCATGCGCGCTCGCCTATGCCGATTTCCTCGCACGGGTGGAGAGCTCGTGAAAGACACGTTCGTGACGACGGATGGTGTGCGCCTGGCGTACTGCGTCGACGATTACACCGATCCATGGAAACCGCCGGCGACGCTCGTCATGCTGCACTCGGCCATGAGCAGTGCCAGACGCTTCTACTCGATGGTGCCGGGTCTCGCGAAGCACTACCGCGTGGTGCGCCTGGATAGCCGTGGCCACGGCGAGTCGCAGGTGCCGTCGCCTGAACTGCCGCACGATAAGTGGCGGCTCAACAAGGACGTGCTGGAGCTCTTCGACAAGCTTGGCATCGAGCGCGCTCATATTCTCGGCGGCTCGGCGGGTGGCTACACCGCGCAGCTGCTGGCCATCCATCATCCCGAGCGCGTGAAGAGCCTGATTCTCCTGAGCGCCACGCCGGGCTTCAAAGGCGACCAAGGCAAGGGCTGGCTGCGCGAATCGGCCGTGCGCGGCATGCGTCCAGTGTTCGAAGAGACGGTGGACGAGCGGATCGCGGTCGCCGAAGCCGATCCGCGGCTCATCCAGTGGGTGCTCGACGAAATCTGCAAGAACGATCTCAAATGGCTCGAGCGCTTTATCGGCCACTGGACGGACACATGGTTCATGGACGACGTCGCCAGGATCCAGTGCCCGACGCTGATCATCGAGCCCGGCGCGCATACCATCGGGACGGGCTCTGCTTTCGCGGAAATGGAGAAGCGCATCCCGAAGGCCGATCGGATCGTTTATGAGAACGCACGGCACAATGTATTCGACTACCTGCCGGACCGTTGTGTTGCCGATGCGCTCGCGTTTCTGAAAAAACATTTCCCCGAGGAACGCACCTAGAGGCCGATCATGCCGTTGTCCACCGGAATGCAGTACTTCGATGCGAGTGATGGCCTCAGGCTCGCGTACGCCGTCGACGATTTCAGCGACCCCTGGCGCCCGCAGGAGACGCTCATTCTGATTCACGCAGCGATGGGAAGCTCGCGCCGGCTCTACAAGTGGATCCCGACCCTGTCACGGCATTTCCGCGTCGTGCGGCCCGACATGCGAGGTCACGGGCAGACGCAGATCCCCGCGCCTGATCAGTTGAGTGTCGAGCGTCTCGCACGCGATGTAATCGAGCTTGCCGATCGCCTCGGCGTCGACCGCTTTCATCTCGCGGGCTCCTCGGCCGGCGCGATCGTCGCCATCCAGACGACGCTCGATTTTCCGGGGCGTGTGCGCACGCTCTCGAACTTCGCGTCCACGCCAGGTCTCAAGCGGTCCAATATCGACATGGACAAGTGGGTGCGCCACATCCGCGCCAAAGGCATCAAGGTCATGCTCGAGGAGACCATCGAGGAGCGCTTCCCGAACGTTGCGGACCAGGGTTTTCTGCGCTGGTTCGTGGAGGAGTCGGCGAAGACCAATGCCGATCTCTTCTGCCGTTTTGGCCCGATGATGAAAGCAGTGGACCAGACGGAGCGGCTTCACGAGATCAAGTGCCCCATGCTCAACGTCGTGCCGGGCCACGATCCGTTGGGCTCGCTCGACCAATACGAGGTCTACAAGAAGCACGTGCCACACTGCGATTTCGTCGTATACGAAGGGCTTCCGCACAACATCACCGATTCGGTCCCCGAGCGCTGCGCGGAGGATCTTCTCGCGTTCCTCATGAGGCACCGCGCGCAGTGAACAGGCTGCAAGGCAAGGTGGCGCTGATCACCGGCGCGGGTTCGGGCATCGGAAAGTCAGCCTCTCGCATCTTTTCCGAAGAGGGGGCGCATGTCGTAATCGCCGAAATCGACCGACGGCTCGGGCTCACGACCGAAGCGATGGTCAAAGAGCAGGGCGGCGATGCGCTGTTCGTCGAAACCGACGTGACCGATGAAGACAGCGCCCAACGCGCCGTGGCGGCGACTGTCGAGCGTTTCGGGAAAATCGACGTGCTTTACAACTGCGCGGGTGGATCGACGGTCGAAGATGATTACGTTACTGACGTCGACATGTCCGAGTGGCAGCGCACCATGTCGCTCAACCTGCTCGGGCCGATCCTCATGTGCCGACACGCGATACCACGGATCGTGGCGGCGGGCGGCGGCGCGGTCGTGAACATGTCCTCCGGCGCGGCGCTGCGCGGCGCGAGCCCGTCTCATGTCTATACCGCCGCCAAGGGCGGCATCATCTCGCTCACACGCGCACTCGCCGGGGCCTTCGCAAAAGACAACGTGAGGGTGAACGCGATCTGTGCGGGCCGAATACTGACGGAGCGCATCACGAGCCGCTACGGCACGCCCCTCAGACAAGGCCCCGTCGCCGACCGCCAGGATGCGGCTGGCCGGGTCAAGGAATATCCGTTCTGGGTCGGGAAACCGGAAGATATCGCGCGTATCGCGCTTTTTCTTGCGTCCGACGAATCGCGGATGATCACGGGCGCGAGCATCCCCGCCGACGGTGGCCGCTCGGCATATTAGGAAGGATTCATGAACCACGAAGGCGCTCGCTGGGAGATGCAGACGTTCCGGGCTTCCGACGGACTCGCGATCGCTTACGCGCTCGACGATTACACCGATCCGTGGAAGCCGGCCGACACATTGATCCTGATTCATGCCGCCATGGGCAGCTCGAAGCGGTTCTACGCATGGGTGCCACATCTCGCTCGTGACGTGCGCGTCGTGCGCATCGACATGCGCGGGCACGGACAAACCGAAGCGCCCAGCCCTGCGCAGCTCGATCAGGACCGCCTCGTGACGGACATCGTCGAGCTCGCGGATCATGTCGGCGCGCGAACGTTTCACGTTGCAGGCTCCTCGGCAGGCGCCATCGTGGCCGAGAAGGTCGCGATCGACCATCCGGAACGCGTGACCGTCGCTCGCCGCATTCGCGGGAACGGGCGGCATCAAGCACGCGCTCCAGGATCAGAACAGTTGGGTCAAGCAAATCGGCGAAAAGGGTCTCGCCGCGTTTCTGCGCGACACGATCGGCGACCGCGTCGATCTGAAGAGCGCCGAGCCGGGCTTTGTCGACTGGTTCATCGCGGAATCCGCGAAGACGTCCGTGCCGGTACCGCAACGCTTCGTGCCCATGATGCGCGAGTTCGTCGTGATCGACGATCTGCATCGCATCCGGTGTCCCGTGCTGGCGGTCGCACCGGGCGGCGATCCGATACACACGGTCGACAACTATCGCGCGCTTCCCGACCGCATTCCCGGCTGCGAATTCATCGTCTACGAAGGCCTTCCGCACAACATTACGGACGCGGTGCCCGATCGATGCGCCGAGGACCTGAGGCGGTTCATCATGAAACACAAGCTTGAACCCGATTACGCCGTGAAGGGCAGAGGCGCGTAAGGATGCGCGCCTGCGGTGCCATAGCACTCGCGCTGGCGGCATCCGCATATGTCAGCACGGCAACGGTATACGCTCAGCAATATCCCGCTAAACCGATCCGCGTCGTGGTTCCATTCGCGCCGGGCGGCGGAACCGACATTCTCACCCGCGTCATGCTCCCGCGGCTGACCGAAGCGGTGAAGCAGCAGATCATCGTCGACAACCGTCCGGGCGCGGGTAGCCAGATCGGCACGGATCTGGTCGCGAAAGCGCCGCCCGACGGCTACTCGCTGCTCATGGTCGACACTGCATTCATGACGAACCCAAGCCTTTACTCGAAGCTTCCATACGACTCGGTAAAAGACTTTACGCCGGTGTCGCTCACAGCCACGGCGCCGGTCATCATGATCGTGCATCCTTCAGTGCCGGTGCGGACGGTGAAGGAGCTCGTTGCCCTTGCACGTGCAAGGCCAGGCGCACTGAACTTCGCGTCCGGTGGTCCGGGAAGTTCCACGCACCTGGGCGTCGAGCTTCTGAAGTACGTCGCGAAGATCGACCTCGTGCACATTCCATACAAAGGCACCGGCCCAGCGGTCGCCGACGTGCTCGGCGGCCAGGTGACCATGATGTTCGCAGGCATCAGCTCGGTGAAGCAGCACGTGGAGGCGGGCAGGCTTCGCGCCATCGCAGTAACCGGTGCACAGCGTTCGTCCGCCATGCCGAACGTGCCCACGTTCGTCGAAGCAGGATTGCGACAGGTGGACGCGAGCTCGTACTGGGGCGCACTGGCGCCGGCGCGCACGCCGGGCGAGATCGTGCAACGCGTGAGCACGACGATCGCTCAGGTACTGAAGCTGCCTGACGTCCGGGAGAAGCTCGTCGAGCTCGGTTTCGATCCGATCGGCGGCACGTCCGCCGAGTTTGCCGCACTGCTGGCGAGCGAGATGGACAAGTGGGCGAAGGTCATCAAGGCGGCGGGCGTCAGGCTCGAGTGATGCGCGCTGCCGCCGTCGCTCTTGCGTCATTTAGTCCAGACACGTTCGCGCGAGGTGATATGAGCTCACGCATCACTGCATGGCTGTGGCTGGTTGCTTTGATGATGGCCGCGGCAAGCACGGCGTACGGCCAGACTCCGTCGGCCGGATCCTATCCGAACAAAACCATCCGCATCGTTACCTCGGAACCGGGGGGCGTCAGCGACGTTGCATCGCGTCTGATCGCGCAAGGCATCTCGCCGAAGATGGGGCAGCCGGTGGTCGTGGATAATCGGCCCGCGATCGTCGCGATCGAGCTGGCCGCCAAAGCGACGCCCGACGGCTACACGCTCCTGCATTATGGGAGCACCATCTGGCTGCTCCAGTACATGCGCGACTACGTGCCGTGGAACATCAAAGACTTCGCGCCGGTGACATGGACGACGCTGACGCCCAACCTCGTCGTCGTGAATCCGTCGCTGGGCGTCGGCTCGATCAAGGAGCTGCTCGCGCTCGCCAATGCCAGGCCCGGTGAGCTCAACTGTGCGATGGGCTCCAGAGCATCCTCGTCCCATCTCGCGGCGGAGCTGTTCATCCACATGACGGGAATCAAAGTCGCGCCGATCGCCTACAAAGGCAACGTGCCCGGACTCACAGCGTTGATGTCCGGCGAGGTGCAGTTGATCTTTCCCACGGCGAGCTCCGGCGGACCGTTTGTGAAGTCCGGCAAGCTGAAGGCGCTGGCGGTCACCAGTGCGAAGCCTTCTGTGCTCTTTCCCGGCATACCGACCGTAGCGGAGTCGGGCGTGCCCGGTTTCGAATCGGTATCGGTCGTCGGCGTACTGGCACCCGCGAAGACGCCTGCGCCCATCATCAGGCGACTGCATCACGAGATCGTGACCTATCTCGATCAGCCCGAGGTGAAACAGAAGCTGGCGAACACCGGCTCGGAGGTTGTCGCCAGTTCGCCGGAAACGTTTGCCGCGGTCATCACCGCCGAAAGGGCACGAATGGGTAAGGTGATCACGGCGGCGGGTATTCGAGCTGATTAGTGACTCCAACCTGGTTACGCCCCCATCGATTCTGAAGACGGACGCTGCCGTGCCTCACGGCACTGCGGGCACGTTGCTACCGCTTCGAACTTCCCGCTGAACGGGCGGGCGAGTAAAACTGCTTCAGCTTCGGCAGCGGTGCGGCGACCTTCTTCTTCGGGTAAACCGATGCCATGAACTGGTAATCGAGCGGGTCGATATCGACGCCGCCGATGATCGGTTTGCCGTTCTTGGTGATGGCGCCCGGAAGCTGGTAGCACATGATCGAATTCGCATCGGCGTTCGCGGTTCCGCGCAACACGCTGTCTTCGATCGGCGTCAAGACCTGTGCCTTCACCTCGTCCCGGGTCCAGCCCTGCGTCTGCCCGAAATACTTGATCGCCTTCTTCACGTCGATCTGGTTCACCAGTTGGCGCCGCATGTGCTCGTGCGGACATCCCAGGGTGTGCCCGGTTTCGTGGCGAACGACGCGATGGAACTCCGATTCGGGCGTGTTCATCGTGAAAGCTTCGAGATTCATGGTCGCCTCGCCTTTCGCGATGGTCAGGACGTCGGTTCCGACATATGACCAGTAGCCACCGTCCGTTCCACCTGCGCGCGCGATGCGCACTTGCGGGTTCACTTTGCTTTCCTTGAACTCGACGTTCGCGGTCTTCGCCCATGCATTCATGTGCAGGAGGATGCGCTTGCGCAGATCGGTCGGGGGGTTATCCAGGAATCCGACCGTCAGGCGCACGCCGTTCGTATGCCAGTACTTGGTGGTCATGACGGCGATCCGTTGCGGCGAAGAGGAGAAGCCTCTTACCACGCGCGCGAGACGTTCGGCCGGCGCGTGATTAAGCGGATTGATCGTGGTCGCCACTTTCGCCGCGTGCACGGCGAAATCAAGGGGAAGACGCTTCGGTGTGCAGACCAGTACGGGTGCAGCCGGGGTCGATTTCTTTGCTCCCATGATGCGCTCCTTTGAATGCGGCGGCGATGATGCCGCCATTGACGAAGGCTGATCGTCTTCTCGATTATTATCGGCTGCAGGCGCGGTCCGCGAACAGGTCGCCATCATTATCCGCTTCCGGAGCGACCCGGGAGCATAGGGCGGTCGCGAATCAGTGGAAATCGGCCCGAGTGCTTACTGACAAAGGGAGGCAGCGATGTCGAACCAAGGCCCGACTGCACAAGTTTGCGAGTGGGTTTGCAACACCCGTTACGAGGACATACCTGCCGACGTGCGCCAGGAAGCGCTGAAAATACTCTACGACATGACCGGCGCCATGATCGCCGGCTCGACACTCGAGTCATGCAAACCCATCGTGGATCTCGTGCGCACGCTGGGCGGCGCGCCAGACTGCACGGTCGTCGGGCATGATTTCCGCGCGCCGTTGCTCAACGCGGCGATGGCGAACGGCTCGATCGGACATGCGGACGAAGTCGATCCGACCTCTGTGCACGGCGCCGGCCACTTCGCTGCGACCATGGTGCCCACCGCATTGACCGTCGGCCAATACACCGGCGCTTCCGGCAAGGCGTTCCTGCATGCGTTCATCCTGGGCGCGGAGATCGCGGCGCGCATGCAGTCGACGCTCAATGCGCACCCCGCGCGCGCCGAGTTCTACTACAGCGCCGGCGCGTCGTTGGGCGCTGCCGTGACCACCGGTCTTTTGCTCGGCCTCGATGCCGACAGGATGGAACACGCTCTGGGCGTTGCAGCGATGGGACATGCTCCGCTGGTGAGTCTGCACCAGGAGGAATTGCACCAGACCAAAGCGCTCGCCTACTCGGGGCGCACGGCGCGGGCGGGCGTCGAATCCGCGTTGCTCGCGCAGCACGATTTCCATGGCCCGCGCGAGATACTGACCCGAGAAAATGGCTTCTTTCACGCGTTTGCCGGCGAGCGTGAGGCCGGTCACGAAATCGCGCTGGATCTGGGCAGGATCTATCTCATGAAGGATCTGCTCTACAAGCGCTACTCGGTCGGAGGCCCTAATCTCGCGCCGCTCTATGCTTTCCTCCAACTGATGAAGCAGCACGAGTTCAGCGGAGCGGATATCGAGCACATCGAAGTCGTCGGCGCGCGCATGGGCTCGGTGGGAATTCACAATCACCATCCGTCGATCCATACGGAAACCGTGCTTTCGCTGGCGGCCTGCTACGGCGAGTACACGTTTCGCCACGCGCACGATCCCAGCTATACGCGTGACCCGCGTTACGTCGCCTTCAGGAAGAACACGCGCGTCACTGTCCTGCCGCGGGAGGGCCCTTCCGAGAGGGCGCACCGCTTACAGGCCAGCATGACGATACGCACCAAGAGCGGCGACGTGTTCCACCAGGACGTCAACTATCCGCTGATGACGCAAGCGGATCTCGAACAGAAGTTCCACGAGCTCGTACGCTTGAGAGTCGACGAGGCGAGGACCGTGGAGCTCGATCGCAAGCTGAAGTCTGTTGAAGCGATGGCGAACGTCGCGGCGCTGGTGGCCGATCTCGAAATCGTGTAGCCGTCAAACCGTTGTCGCGCGTGCTATGCCGGCAGACGTCGCGCAGGGTTGAAAGCCGGCGGCACTCGCGCACAGCGGTCTAGTCATCGGCGGCGAAGCGGAAGACGTTCGCCGGCTCCACACTGCGCGCGTGCATGCGCTCGATCCGTCCGACCATCGCAAGTGCGTGGGGCGCGGCTTCGTAGAGCTGCTTCTTCTGTGCACCGGTCAGCCCGAGCCCGGCGCGGGCGGCCATCATGTCCACATAGTCCCGGGTGGCGTCATCGATTGCGGGATCAGCGTGCGTCTCGACGGGCGCATCGATGCGGGGTGCGATCGCTCCGGGCGCCAGTGACGGGACCGCTCGATGCCACTCGGTCGCGTGCTGATAGGCGTGCGCGACTCGCAGGACAGCCGCCTCGTTGAAAGGTCTGGCCGCGATCTCCATCGAAAGCGGAAGCGTTCTCTCGTCGAATCCGTTGCACAGCACCAGCGCAGGCCCGCCGGTGACGCTGAACGCCGCGGGAAGTTTTGGCTTTTCCCACTTGTCGTTCAAGCCCACCTGCCGGCTGTCCGCGAGAAGCGGCGCGGGCCCGGGGCCGGCATTCACGAAGACGTCGTAGCGTTCGTACAAGGGCTTCATCTCGTCGAGCATGCGCCGGCGCTGCCGCTGCGCCTGCACGTAATCGGCTGCCTGAAAGAGACAGAACGCAAGGATGCGGCTGCGCATGATCTCGCCGTAGTCACCTGCGCGTTCGATCAGATCCTGTTGATGAACCGCAAACAGCTCCGCTTCCGAGATCACGTTTTTCACGTCCGTGTATTCCTGCAGCGGCCGCAGGCACACCGTCTCGAGTGTTCCACCGAGACCCGCCAGCACACGCAGTGACGCCTCCATTGCCGTGTGAACCGCGTCCGGGACGCGCAGATCCGCCTCCCAGAAATGACGGACGACGCCGATGCGCATGCCCTCGAGGTCGGTTTTCAGAGTCTCGTGATAGAGCGGCACGGGATGATCGGCACTGCCGGGGTCGTGCGCGTCGTACCCGGCGATCGCCTGCAGGAGCAGGGCGCAATCTTCGGCCGTCCGGGCGATCGGCCCGCAATGATCGAAGCTGGTACCAGTTCGGGATGATGCCGCGTCGGCTCACGCGGCCGTATGTCGGTTTGAGGCCGGTGACCCCGCAGAGCGCCGCCGGTATGCGCACCGATCCTCCGGTGTCGGTTCCGAGCGCCGCCGGGATGAATCGCGCCGCGACAGCCGCACCCGAACCGCTGCTCGATCCGCCGGTGAAGCGCGTGAGATCCCATGGGTTTCTCGCCGGTGGCCATGGCAAATCGAAGGACGGACCGCCGTGGGCGAATTCGTGCGTCGAGAGCTTGCCGACGAGCACTGCGCCCGCTCGATAGAGCTTCTCCACGACCGCCGCATCGTCCCGGGGAACGTTAGTTTCGAGGAGGCGCGAATGAGCCGTCGTGCGTACGCCGGCGGTCTCGATTACGTCCTTCAGCCCGAACGGAATGCCGTGGAGAGGGCCACGATAACGGCCCGCTGCGATCTCGCGTTCGGCGTCATGCGCCTGCTTCTTCGCCAGTTCGGTTGTCACGGTGATGAACGCATTCACCTGACCATCGTATGAACCGATGCGCGAAAGACAGGCTTCGACGAGCTCCACCGGTGACAGCGCCCGCCGCTCGATCATCGCGCTCAGGCGCGAGATCGGGAATGTGCAGACGTCGTCCGCATGGCCCGACATCGGAGGTGACGTTACGTGTGCGCGAGGTGAATGATCAGTTCGCAAGGGGAATCTTCGCCTTGTTGATGACATGGCGCCATTTCGCGATCTCTGCCTGCATGAACTTCTCGAAATCCTGCGGCGTGCCGCCGGCAGGCTGCGCACCCTGCTGAGCGAGTGCACTGATGAGGTCGGGCGCCTGAAGCGCGCTGTTCGCGTCCGCGTTCACTTTCCTCACGATCGAGGTGGGCGTATTGGCAGGCGCAAACAAGCCGAACCAGGAATCCGTCTCGAACCCTGGATAGCCGGTCTCCGCGATCGTCGTAAGCTCCGGCAGGAGCGGCGAGCGCCTGAGGCTCGAAATGGCGAGCGGCCGGACGCGGTTTGCCTTCATCTGCGGCAGCAGAACGGGGACCGTCGCCATCATCACCTGCGCCTCTCCGCTCACGAGCGCGGTCATCGCCGGTCCGGCGCCCTTGTAGGGCACGTGGGTCATTTCGATTCCCGCGGTCGCGCAAAACACCTCGGCTGCGAGATGCGACACACCGCCCACGCCGGACGAGGAGAAGTTGAGCCGCCCCGGCTGTGATTTCGCGAGTGCAACCAGTTCTTTCGTCGACTTCGCCGGAACCGCCGGATGCACGACGAGCACGTTCGGAACACGCACGGTGAGAATGATGAAGGCGAAGTCCCGCATCGTTTCGTAAGGCAATGTTCGATAGAGCGTCGCGTTGATCGCATGCGACATGGACGTCACTCCAAGCGTGTATCCGTCGCGAGCCGCCTTCGACACCATGTCCTCGCCGATTGTCGAGCCGGCGCCCGGCCGATTGTCGATGACGATAGGGACATTCCAGATTTCACTGAGCTTCTGAGCGACGAGGCGGCCGGTGATATCGGTGCCGCCTCCGGGCGCGAACGGCACGATCATCCGAACCGGCTTCGTCGGATACGATGGCTGCGCCGCCGCGTCATTGCTCGATGCGCTGAGAAATGCGATCACGCAAAGCGCCGTCGTTGCGGCGCGCGGGCGCATCATTGTGCGTTCTCGCGGATGTTCATTGCTGGGCTTGCAGGTTCTTGGATAGGGAATGGAGTGCGGCTTCGTTGACCGCCGTCAGCCACGATGATAGCTTCCAAACGAGGGTGCTCGTGCGTCATCGCACAGGTATTCCACCATGGTCGGTGCATGGGTCCGGCGAGTGACCCGGGAGAACGGCAGATGCATGTCGATGGCGCGTGTCATTGCGGGTACGTTACCTACGCGGCGGAGATCGATCCGGCCAAGGTCATCATCTGTCATTGCACCGACTGTCAGGTCCTCAGCAGCTCTGCTTTCCGGATGATCGTCCTCGCCGAGCCAGGCAGCTTTCGGCTTCTGAGCGGGAACCCGACCACGTACGTGAAGACGGCCGAGAGCGGAAGGAAGCGGGCACAGGTGTTCTGCCCCCGCTGCGGAACGCAGATGTACTCGACACCGGGTGTCGAGAACCCGCAGCATTTCGGGCTGCGCATCGGGTCCATCCGGCAGCGCGCGCAGTTGCAGCCTTCGCGTCAGCTCTGGAGGAAATCCGCGTTTCACTGGGTAGACGAGATCGGTTCGATCCCGCAGAGCAACAGCGCGACGCTGACGCCCCTGAAGGCATAGCTGCAGCGCGCTTTGCAGTGGCCGGCGATCGCTCGTCGCGACGATCGATCGATGACGGCGTCGCGTGACAAGCCTCAGCGTTGCACCGCCAGTCCCAGGTCGCTCAGCACCCGCCGCCATTCCTCGTATTGCTCGTCGAAGTATTTGCGGCTCTCCTGGCTGCCCATGTAGTTGTTCTCCCAGTAGTTGCGCTCCAGATCTTTTTTCCAGTCGTCGGTTTGCGCCAGCTTCGCAAGCGCGTCATCCCAGTACGCCACTTGCGCTGCACTCATGCCTCGTGGACCGAGCAGCGCGCGGAAGTTGTCGATCACGATGTCGTATCCCTGTTCTTTCCACGTCGGTACCGTCGGAAAGAGTACGTCCGAGCGGCGCGGCGCGGTGATCGCAATGAGCCGCAGCGTGCCGGCTTTGAAATGAGGTGCTACCAGCGAGGCGCTCGACGCCACGACGTCCACGTGGCCGCCCAGGAGGGCGGTCGCGGATTCTGCGGAAGACTTGAATACGACGAGCTTCAGCTTCTTCATGTCGGATCCCGCGGCGCGTGTTGCCAGCGCGGCAGCGACATGATTCGCTCCAGCGAGGCTCGTTCCGACCGCGATGCTAACGCTCGCAGGATCACGCCCGAGTGTCTGGATCAGATCCCTGCCGGTCTTGATCGGCGAATCCGCACGCACTGCAAACGCCACGTATTCGCTGTTCAGTTGCGCGAGCGGCAGAAAATCGGTGTGGTTAAACGTGCTCTTGCCGGTGATGTGGTTGCTGATCAGGAGCGCCGTTGCGACTTCGAGCGTGTGGCCGTCCGCGGGCCGCTGCTTGAGATACGCCAGCGCAACGTCGCCGCCACCGCCGGGTTTGTTCAGTATCGACACGGGCCTGTCGACCAGCCGCTTTTCCTGGAGGATGCGCTGGAGGGTGCGCGCCGTGAGATCCGTGCCGCCTCCGGGCGCGGACGGCGCGACGATTTCGACAGGCCTTTCCGGTTGCCAGGCGACGCTGGCAGCGAGCGCTCCACAGCACCACCACGCCGTCGAAAGCACAGCTATCAACCACAGTGACGATGCCTTACGATTCTTGCGGCCGCAGACGTACGCGGTCATCGCGCCGCCGTCGAACGGATCAGACTGGCATCCAGGGCTTGTTACGTTCATGACGGTCGAGGAGACTTCATGCTGATGCGACGCTTCGTGTTTGCAGTGCTCTGCGCTGGCGTTGGCTGCGGGACCGCGTCCGGGTCCAGCGCGCAAAGCTATCCGACGAAGCCCATCCGGTTCATCGTACCCTATGCTGCGGGCGGCGGGGGCGACATGATGGCACGCCTCGTCGCATCGCCACTGGGCGCAGCACTCCGGCAACAAGTCATTGTAGACAACCGGCCCGGCGCAGGCGGCAACATCGGAGCGGAAATCGCGGCCCGTGCGATGCCGGACGGCTACACCCTCATGCTCGCGGCAGCGAACCTGCCGATGAACCTCACGCTGTTCGAAAAGGTGTCCTTCGATCCGCTGCGGGATTTCGCTCCTGTGACGCTGCTCGCGGCGACGCCTAACCTCGTAGCGGTACATCCGGCCGTTCCGGCGAAATCGGTCAGGGAGTTGATCGCACTGGCGCTCGCGGAGCCCGGCAAGCTCAACTACAGCTCGGGCGGCAACGGCTCGACTCTCCATCTCGCCGCTGAACTGCTGAAGATGATGGCGGGCGTGAACATCGTGCACGTGCCGTACAAAGGGACAGCCCCGGCGGTTGTCGGCCTGATCGCGGGAGAAGTTGCGATGACCATAGCGCCCACGTTCACGCTGCTGCCGCATCTGGCGACGGGCAAGGCGCGCGCGTTGGCGATCACGAGCCTCGAGCGCTCGAGCGCGGTACCGGACGTGCCGACGGTTGCGGAATCGGGACTGCCCGGTTACGAGGTCACTCAATGGTACGGCGTGCTCGTTCCGGCCGGAACACCGCAACAGATCGTCACGCGGCTCAACAGCGAATGCGTGAAGATCGTACGCGCGCGGGAGGTCAGCGCCCGGCTTGTTGCCGAGGCATCCATTCCCGGCGGCACCACGCCTGACGCGTTCGGTGCTTATCTGAAGGAGGAAGTTGCGAAATGGGTGAAGGTCGTGAAGCTATCGGGTGCACGCGTCGAGTAATGGAGTTCACGGGCTGCGGTACACGCCGGTGCCATCGAGCGCACAGCACGCAGCAGAGCGGGGCGCCGGCATGATCTCGCCCCTCATGCAACGCGTGTCGAGCTATATCGCAGAAGCGCGACATCATCCGCTGCCGGATCTCATCACCGAAGCGACCAAGCATCACTTCGCCGATACGGTCGCGGCGATGGTGTCCGGGGTGCGGCTGCTTCCGGGCGAACGAGCCCTCGCGTATGCGAAAGCGACTGGTGGCAGGAAGCAGGCTTGCATACCGGGCACCCGCATTGTGACCGACGTGGTAACGGCGGCATTGACCGGCGGCATGCTGGCTCAGGCGGGAGAGACAGACGATACGCATCCACTAGCGGGCACGCATCTCGGGGCCTGTGTGATCCCTGCCGCGCTCGCCATGGCAGAGCGCGAGCGATCGAGCGGGACGGCGCTGCTACGCGCGATTGCCCTGGGATACGACATCGGGATGCGCGCTGCACTGTCTGTCGGCGGCAGCGATTTCTCGCTCGCCGGCCACGATCCCGCAACGGTAAAGAACCGCGGCAGCTTCGGCGGCATTTTCGGCGCAGCCGCCGCCTGCGCCTCGATCGCGCAGTTCGACGCAGACCGGATACGTTACGTGCTTTCGTATACCGGGCAGCAGGCATCGGGGCTGTCCAACTTCGCGCAGGATCTCGAACACATCGAAAAAGCATTTCTGATAGGCGGAATGCCCAGCCGTAACGGTGCGTTCGCGGCGGTGGTAGCGGGGCTCGGCTGGACGGGCGTGAATGACGTGTTTTCCGGAGACAACAACTTCTTCGCTACGCACGGTCCGAATGTGCATCCGGAAGCACTCGTCGCCGGCCTCGGCGAATCCTATGAAGTCGCGAAAACCACGATCAAGCGATGGCCTGTCGGCGCCCCCGTGCAGGCTCCGCTCGATTCTCTGCACCACCTGATCAGCACGCACGCGGTAAGGGCCGAGGACGTCGAGCGAGTCGTCGTGCGCATATCGCACCTCGGTGCCTATACGGTGAACAACCGCAGCATGGCGAACATCAGCATGCAGCACCTGGCCGCGCTGATGCTCATCGACGGCACTGTCACGTTCGAAAGCACGCATGACCAGTCACGCCTGGGCGATCCGGCAGCGATGGAGCTCCGTAAGCGCGTCGAGCTTTACGGGGACGACGAGCTGGATCGCGCGATGCCGGTTCGACAGGGTATCGTCGAGCTGAAGCTCCGCGATGGCCGCGAGTTGCGTCACCACACGACTGCCGTGCGTGGGTTTGCCGAAAACCCCATGACACGCGAGGATGTCGAAGAGAAATGCGTTGCGCTGATGTCGCCGGTGCTCGGCAATCAGCGTGCTCACGATTTCATCAGACGGGTTTGGGCGTTGGAGGAGGTCGAAAACGTTCGGGAGCTGAGGGATGTGCTCGGCGCCTGATGCGCGAGCTCTGGCGCGAGGGAACGTCCCTACTCGAGGCTGAACTGGCGTGCCGCGGAAAGTCCCAGACCGCGCACGACACTGGAAAATTTGTCTCCCGCAACCACGCGGCTGCGCGGGAAGGCGCCTTGCAGGCGCTCGCGCAACTGCCGCAGTCCCGTCGATCCGCCCGTGAAGTAAAGGATCGTAATCTCGTCAGACGCAATGCCGGCGCGAGCCACGGCTTGCAGAGCGGCGCCGGTGATACGGTCGAGCAGCGGCGATAGAGCGTTCGATAAAGTCGACTCGGACACTGCCACGTCGAGGCCCGGTTCGATGAAAGAGAGATCGATCCTGGCGCTGCCGTTCTCGGCGACGGCGATCTTTGCGGTTTCGACGTGGGACGCGATTCGGTGGCCGTGACGTCCGCGAAGAACGGCCATCAATCGCTCGTGCATATTCACGTCGAGCAGGAAGAGCTTCAGCTCCTCGGCCCGCGCGAGCTCGCGGAACGAATAGAGGAAATTGATTTTGTGCCACGTCGAGAGATCGAAATAACACTCGTCGGCACGGCCGGCCATCCTTTCCGGCGGCGCCGTAGCCGAGGAGCGGCATCACACCCGACATGCTCAATGGCTGGTGGCGAAGTCCGTGCACGGCGACGTGGACGTCCGCACTTGCCAGCGACTGGCCGGACCTGTTCCGCTTCGCGGCGCGCGACGG
>CAWHFX010000012.1:0-166148 GCA_963828715.1 uncultured beta proteobacterium
AGGCGCGCGTCACACGTGCGTCGCCCAGTGCCCGCGCTAGGCACTCGGCCATATCCGCGGACATAACGGGTTTTTGCAGCGTCTCCCGCGCCCCGGCCGCGAGTGCACGCGCCGCGACGCCGCTGCCGGTGTGGCCGCTGACGATCACGATCGGAATGGCCAGTCGGACTTTTCGGTACCTCCATTGCCAGCGTGGTGCCGCTCATACCGGCCATCATTTCGTCCGTGACGACGGCATCGAACCGCTCGGATCCGCCGCAAGCGCTTCGAGTGCGGCATTGCCCGAGCTGAAGCCGGCGGGCTCGTACCCGAGCACCGCCAGCATTTCTTCCATGAGGGCGAGGAGAGCAGGCTCGTCATCCACGACCATCACCACTTCGCCGTTTCCGCGAGGCGCCTGAGCTGACGTGTGGCGCGCCGGGGCGCGTGCCGAGCCGACGATCGGCAGCCATACGGTGAATGTCGTGCCGGCTCCGGGCGCACTCACGACATCGATCCCGCCTCCTACGTCCACGACGATCCCATGGACCAGCGAGAGGCCGAGCCCCGTTCCTTGTCCGACCGGCTTGGTTGTGAAGAAAGGGTCGAAGATGCGGTCGACGACCTCAGGCGCGATCCCGGTGCCTGTATCGCGAACGACGACCCGCACGTATCGTCCCGCCGCGAGCTCGCCGTGTGACACGCCACGGGTTTCGCGAAGCTCGGTTGTGTCGAGGCCTACTTCGAGCTCGCCGCCGTCAGGCATCGCTTGCAGGGCATTCGTACACAGGTTCATGAAAACTTCGTGGAACTCGGTCGCGTCACCCATCACGGCGGCGTCGCCGGCCTCGAGCTTGTGTGTTACGCGCACGCCCGGCGGCAGCGAGGCCGTGAGAAGCTCCATGGCCTCTTCGGCCACGGCCTGCACGTTGACCGGAATACGCTCGCCAAGGCCGCTGCGGCTGAATGCGAGGATGCGCTCGACCAGCGCTTTTCCGCGCGCGCCGGCATGCATCACGTTATCGATGCAGCGCCGCAGTGCGCTTCCTTCGGTTGCGTCTTTCTGCGCGATTTCCCCATAGCCGAGGATTGCGCCGAGGATGTTGTTGAAGTCGTGCGCGACGCCGCCCGCGAGCGTGCCCAACGCCTCCATTTTCTGCGACTTGCGGAGCTGCAGTTCGAGCCGTTCCTTCTCGGTCTCCGCGCGCTTGCGCTCGGTGATGTCGATGGCCGAACCGACGAACCGTTGCGGGTTGCCGAGCGCATCGCGCAGGCAACGGCCGCGCACGAGGAGCCAGTGCCACTCGCCGTCGGAATGACGCACGCGATATTCGAGTTCGTAGCGTTCCGTACGCCCTTCGAGGTGTTCACGGAACGCGCGCTCGATGCGGTCTCTGTCGTCCGGGTGGATATCCGTATTCGTCAGCACCTCGGAACGCGTCGTAATCGGCGACCCCGGAGTGCGTCCGATAAGCTCGTGCATCTTGGCGGACACGAAGGAAGTGCCGCCCTGCAGGTGCCAGTCGAAGTGGCCTTCGTTCGCGCCTTCCATCGCGAGCGCGTAGCGTTCCTCGCTTTCACGCAGCGCCCGCTCGCCGCGCTCGACGCGGCGCAGTTGCTCGACGAGGGCTGCGATCGCGAGCGCAACGAGCGCCGAAAGAATCGACGTGCGGACCGCCACGCGCATGGCTTCTTCGCGCCACGGATCGGCACTGCCGCCGCCTTTCGGGTGACGGCGACCACGAGCGGAAAACCGTCGACGCGCGCTCCGGCGACGAAGCGTTTCTCGCCATCGATCGACGAGGTCACAAGCGCTGCGGACTCGAGCGCCTCGCGGTACGTCGCGTTGGAGATCCGCTTGCCCATGACGTCCGGCAGGTCCGGTTCACGGACCACCATGGTCGGGTGCCCTTCGCCTTCGCGCAGAAGAGCTATCGAGCTGTGCGCGCCCAGGTTGACGTCATGGAAAAAGCGCTGTAAGGCCGCGAGATCGATGAAGCCGCTCACTACGCCGGCGAATCGACCCGCTTCGTCGATGATCCGGCGTGATAGCGCAATCGCGTTGCGACCCTCGCGCCTGGTCGTGAGAGGCTCGCTCACGTACAGCCCGAGCGCGGGATTGTCGCGCTGTGCGACGAAGTACCGAGCGATCCGATACGTCTGGCTCCGCCACGAGCCCCTGGCGCGAGCTGTATTGCTGAAGGCCATCGACATTGGAGATCGACATCCGCAGCAACTGCGGCAGGCCTTCGGCGCGGCTCGTGAGCGCGGCGTCGATCGCGTCTCGTCCGGTGGTCAGCGCGCCGCCGTGTGAATACCAATCGGCCGTGTCCCGCAGCAGCACATCGATGGTGCGGAAGCTGTCGCCGATCTGCGCAGCCAGAATGCGAGCAGCGTTCTCGAGCTCTCTGCGCGTATCCCCGATCGTCTGTCGATAGGAGCGCCAGGCGTCAAAGGCGGCCGCGCCGGCATTCGCAACCATTGCGACCACACCCACGATAACGACCCACCGGCGCAGCCGCGCCGCCTGCGTCGTGTCAGCGCTCAGCGTCGTCTGGATGGAGGGTTTCGGCATGCCGCTGCGCGTCCGGAGTCTGCACTCCGAGCACCGCGCGAACTGAACCGATCAGTGTTTGGCGATCGAAAGGCTTCGCGATGACGCGCGCGACGCCGAGTGCCTGCGCTGCCGGGCCGGCCTGTACGCACGCCGCGGGTGAACTGTCCCGAGATGGCGATGATCGGCACCTGCGGGTAACTTTTCCGTGCGCGACACACCGACTCGATGCCGGTGTCGCGCGGCATGTAAACGTCGATGATCACGAGATCAGCCGGATTGTACGTTCCTGCGGGTACGCGTTCGATGCCGTCTACCTGATAGCCCTCTGCGCTTAACCATTCTATCAATAGCGCTCGCATGAGCCTATCGTCCTCGATGACCACGATCCGCGACATGTTCGCATCCGCATCACGCAGGCGTAGTGCCTGCCACATGCCGCTATTGGAGCACCGCTCGGCTTCGCGCCGATTTCACGCCCGCGACGCGGTGATTACGGATGCAACCGGTACGTCCTAAACAATCTATAGAAATCGAAGCGATTCGTGAGTGTTCAAGCAGCGCGGACAGACGAACTCGACCAGCTCGGCGCCGGTCAGTCCGGAATCCCGACACCCGACCAGTCCGACTGACGCGAAGTCCACGAGGTCTCCGTCGCATGCGAGACGAACCTTGCGGTACGGCAACGCCGGGGTCACGAGTTGCTGTTCGAGCTCGTCCAGCTCGCGCCAGAGCTTTTCGAAACTGCCCGGATTGCTCGCGAAGTCGGAATCCGCGAATGAACGATTGCGTGTCGGTTTCATGTCAGCCCCTTCGGGTGCATCGTCGCGTTTGATTGCGACTCGCTTTTGCGGCAAGCTGATCGCGGATCGGCAGGCTGCGGATCCGCTTGCCGGTTGCCGCGAAGAGCGCGTTCGCGAGCGCCGGCGCGATCGGCGGTACGCCGGGCTCACCGACGCCGCCGAGCGGCCCATCGAAGTCGGAACCGACCAGATGCACCCGAATATCGCGCGGTGCGCCGTCGATACGCGCTACGACATAGTCGTTGAAGTTGCTCTGCTCGACGCGGCCTCCCTTGAAACTGATCTCGGAGGCGAGCGCATTGCCTGCGCCCATGACGCACGCGCCTTCCGCCTGCGCGCGGACGCGCTCGGGATTGACCTGTGCACCGCTGTCGAGTGCGATGTCGATGCGTGGAATGGCGATCCCGCCCTTTTCGTCCACCGCGACCTGCACGACCGCGGCCACATACGTCACGAAGCTGTAGTGGGCCGCGATGCCGAGTCCTTGTCCGGGCGGGAGCTGCCTGCCCCAGCCGGATTCCCTGGCGGCAAGCTCGATTACGCGCCGCAACCGTCCGGTGTCGAGCGGGTAGAGCTCGGGGGACTCCGTGTAGTTCCACGAGTCGTTGAGCGTGCCGGGATCGATGCGCCGTTCGGGGCCGATCAGGTCGATCAGATATTCTTTGGGGTCCCGTCCCGCCGCAGCGGCGAGCTCCGCGACGAACGACTGAATCGCGAAGGCATGCGGGATGTTCGATACCGAGCGGTACCAGCCGATGCGCGTGTGCGCCGGAGCGGCGGGGTTCTCGATGCGCAGGTTGGGGATTGCGAACGGGACGTTCGCGAGGCCCATGCCGCGCTCGAACGGTGCCTCGTGCTGCGGATCCGGTCCGAAAATCGAGCGGATGCTCGGCGCGACACTGCGATGCAGCCACGCTACGGGCCGCCCATTCGCATCCAGGGCTGCTTCGAGACGCTCGACCGACACGGTGTGATAGTAGCCGTGCTGGATGTCGTCATCACGCGTCCAGGTGACCTTCACCGGTGCGCCGTCCATCGCCTGGGACAGCACGGCCGCTTCGACCACATAGTCCGGCTTCGATTTCCGGCCGAAGCCGCCGCCGAGCAGCGCGACGTGCACCGTGACGTTCTCGAACGGCAGGCCGAGTCGCTTGGCGACGTGCTCGCGCGTGGTCTGAGGCGCCTGCGTCGCGGTCCACACCTCGCAGCGTCCATCGACGATGCGGGCTGTCGCGGCCGGCGGCTCCATCGGCGCCTGCGCCATGTGCGGAACGTAGTACTCTGCCTCGACGCGGCGCGCGGCGCCTTGCATCGCAGCCGCAACGTCTCCCTGGTTGCGCACGACCTCCCCGGGCGCGCGTGCCGCCTGCTCGAGCGCCGCACGATACGTTTTCGAATCGTATGCGGCGTTGGGCCCGTGGTCCCAGGTGATGTTCAGCGCGTTGCGGCCCTGGATCGCCGCCCACGTGTTGCGCGCGATGACCGCAACACCGCCCAGCGGCCAGAATTCGGACGGCGGTGGCGTGCCCGCAATCTCGACCACCTTGACGACGCCCGGCACCTTGAGCGTGGCCTGCGCGTCGTACGAGGTGAGTTTCCCGCCATAGACCGGCGGACGGGCAACCACGGCGTAGAGCATGCCGTCGATCACGGTATCGATGCCGTAACGTGCGCGTCCGCTCACGATGTCCGGACCGTCGATCAGCTTCACCTCGGCCTTGCCGATGTAGCGGAACTGTTCAGGCGTCTTCAGCCGCAGGGAATCGCGCGCCGGCACGTTCAGGCGTGAAGCCGCTTCGGCGAGGTCTCCATATCCGATGCGGCGGTTGGTCGGCCGATGTACGACTTCGTGATTCACGGCTTCGACTTCGGCCACGGCGACGCCCCATCCATCGGCGGCGGCCTGCTCGAGCATCTGCCGTGCAGCCGCGCCGCAGCGGCGCATGGGGCCGAAGAAATGACGCATGCTGCGCGAGCCGTCGGTGTCCTGGTTGCCGTACCGCACCTCATCGGCGTCCGCCTGCTGCACGCGCACCCGGCTCCAGTCGGCTTCGAGCTCGTCCGCGACGACCATGGGAAGACTCGTGCGCACGCCTTGCCCCATTTCCTGGCGGTGGCAGATGACGGTCACCGTGCCGTCGGGCGCGATGTGCACGAAGGCGATCGGATCATCGACCGTGCCATGCGGCATGGAATCGGCGCCGTATTTCGCGGGCGTCGTTGCGCCGGCTGCAGCGGGGGCGGGCGTACGGCGTTCACAGCCGACGACAAGGAAGAGGCCCGCGCCGCCCAGCGCACCGAGAAAGGCGCGGCGGCTCATGTTCTCGATCATCATAAGTCCACCGCCCGTTTGATAGCCGCGCGAATTCGCGGATACGTTCCGCACCGACAGATGTTGCCGCTCATCGCGGCGTCGATGTCGGCGTCCTGTGGTTTGGGCTTCTGCTTGAGCAGCGCCGCGGCGGACATGATCTGTCCGGGCTGGCAATAGCCGCATTGCGGCACGCCGATGTCGAGCCATGCCGACTGCAGCCGCTTGCCGACCGCGTCGGATTCCATGGCCTCGATGGTCGTGATTTTCCTGCCGGCGATGGTCGACGCCTGCGTGAGGCACGCCCTCACCGCTTCGCCGTCGACGTGTACGGTGCAGGCGCCACAGAGTCCGACTCCACAGCCGAACTTCGTGCCGGTCATGTGCAGCACGTCGCGTAACACCCACAGGAGCGGCGTATCGGGTGGCGCGTCCAGGGTATGGGATTGGCCGTTCACTTGAAATTGCATCGAGTGCTTCCTTCCGTCATTGAGGTCTGATGAGAGGGCGCGGGCAACAGTCAGGCGTGCTGCGGTTCCCGCATATGGCTGATCCACCACGCGGGGTATTGAGTTGCATCGATCTGTCCGACACTGGCACGTGCCGCCTGGTCGAAGCACGTCAGCGTGCGTCTCGCAACCGGAAGCGGAAGGCCCAGGCTATGCGCTTCCTGAAGCATCTCGCGCAGGTCCTTGCGCATGAAGTCGATGTCGAAGGTGGCGGGTGCGACCGGCTTGCCCTCGAATGCGGCAGCCACTGCACTACCGCGCGCTTTAAGAATGGCGGCACCGATATTCGTATCGGCAAACAGGTCGATCAATCTTTCCGGTTCGATCCATCATGGGCGTGACGATATGCGCGATGCGCACCGCAGTCCTTGGCGTCGCCTGATGGATCCTGAAATTACCTTCAAGACGCCGTGTCTTCGATTCGCTGCGGCTGAAGTAGTGCTCTCGCGGCCCGGTGTGCCGCCGCCGCCGTCGACACAAGCATTTGATGCGGCGGCTGCATCTCGTTCGTACTGCGGCCGATTACATTCGTCACATTGAAACGCTTCGTTGCAACGGTGCGGTCATCGCGCGCTCTTAAGCTGCGGTCATCTCGAAGTCTGTCGGATGATGCAGGAGGGCACCACAAATGGGGCATTCAGTGGAAGCAACGAAGATGGAATCGCTCGAGACGATCCCCGAACGGGTGCGGTTCGGACGCTGTGAGTTGCTGCCGTATCACCGCGAGTTGCGCGTGGACGGAAGTGTTGCTCGGCTCGGCAGCCGCGCGTTCGATGTTCTGCTGGCGCTCGTCGAAGCGCGCGGCAGGCTCGTGACCAAGGACGAAATCCTGGGGAAGGTGTGGCCCGGCGTCATCGTCGAGGAGAACACGCTGCAGGTGCAGATCTCCGCGTTGCGCAAGACGCTCGGAACGGACCGCGATGTTGTCAAGACGATTTCCGGGCGCGGCTATCGGTTTGTTGCCGAGTTGACGCCGCCAGCCGCGGGCTTCAGCCGAACCGATCCTTCCACGTCACGCTTCGACCGGTCATCGGTGCTGACAAACGTGCCCGTTGCCACGAGCGAACTGATCGGACGCGAGGCCGACGTACAACACGTGCTCGATCTCACGACCGACCATCGGCTCGTGACGCTCATCGGGCCCGGCGGTATCGGCAAGTCGCGGCTCGCACTCGAAGCCGCGCGTCAGCTTCTTGCGATGTTCGAACATGGCGTATGGCACGTCGATCTCGCGGCGCTACCGGAACACGCCCGCATCCATGACACGCTCGCCGCGGCGCTGCACCTCGATGCGACGAGCAGCGAGTCGGATGGCGTATCGGCCGCGTGCGCGGGCAAAGCTGCTCTCATCGTGCTCGACAACTGCGAGCAAGTGGTCGAAGCCGCAGCCGAACTGGTCGAGGGCTTGCTGCAGGCGAGCGCGCACGTTCGCGTTCTCGTGACCACCCGCGAGGCGCTCCGGTGCCACGGCGAGCACGTCTTGCACGTAAGACCCCTGGAAGTACCGCCAGACCTCGTCACGGGGAGCGAGCAGGTCCTGCAATACGCCGCGGCGAAGCTCTTCGCCGCCCGGGCGTGTCTGCCTAGTCGCTTGCTCTCCGACCGGCAAGTCGCCTCAGCGATCGCATTGGTGTGCCGGAAGCTGGATGGAATTCCGCTGGCGATCGAGCTTGCCGCAGCGCGGGCAGCCGCGCTCGGAATCGAAGAGATTGCGACAAGGCTCGACCGGCCGTTGGCGCTGCTGAGCGGCGGACGCCGTACTGCGCAGCCACGTCATCAATCACTGCGGGCGAGCTTCGACTGGACCTACGACGGATTGCCTCAGCCCGGACGTCAGTTGCTGCAGCGGCTCGCGGTATTTCCCGCGCGCTTCGACCTCGATGCGGTCATCGAGGCCGGCGATAGCATTCACATGGATGCGGTCACCGCGGTCGATTGCATTTCAGACCTCGTTTCGAAGTCGCTGATAATCGCCCATAGCGAATTCGATACGCAGTACAGCCTGCTGCACACGACGCGCGCGTATGCATTGGAAAAGCTGTGCGAAGCGGATGCAGCGCACGACATTGCTGACACAGCGAACATGCCGACGGCCCTCCAGCACAACGGCACGAACATCCGAATCGCGCGCAGTCAGGCCCCGGGCACCCCGCCCTGGCGCGGTTCGATCAAGCGACTTGTTCACTCCGGCGAACCTTCACAGCCGATGCGGCACGCCGCTGCGTAATGCTGGCGGAATGCGCATCAGATGCCACATCCGTCATGTCAGACGTAATGCGAAAGGCTGGGGAAAAAACAGTCCGGAAACGTCAGGCTGCCAAACTTCTCATCGTCAACTCATCGCGAATGAGTGCCGCCAATCCGAGGGTCGCACGCCGACTCGGCAAACGGCGAAATCCGGCGTGTGTTCAGACAGGAGCTTCAACCATGAAACGCATTGCAAAAGCCGCAGCAGTCGTATCGCTCGCCATCGCAGCAAGCACAGCGATCGCGCAAAGTTCTTCTTCGGCCTACCCGATGGGGTCCGATCCGTACTACCCCACGCTCAATAACTCGCCTGCCGCCACGATCTACAGTAACCCGACCAGCGTAACGGAACCGTCCAGCGCCGAGTTCAAAGAGAATACGGCGCAATCGCCTTATCCCACCGGTTCTAACTCGTGGTCCAACTACGTGCGGGGTGAGCCCGAGACGTTCGAGTCCAACGAAGCCACCGCTCAAGTCGGCGGCGATACCTGGCCGCAAGCCGCGGACGGTCCGGGGTACTGGACGACGCACGCATATGGCGGTAAGGCGCTGGCCGGAACCGAGGACGCGAAGCGCGAACAACAGCGTCAGGCGCAGCTGCAACATTTGCGCATGGGAAGCTGATGTGAACTTGGGATACCCGGATGAGCCCTCGCGCGGCCGGTCAATGGGCCGCATGACGGCTCACCGGGAGCACTTCGACGGCTCACTTCCGTCAATCCACAGCGCGGCAGCCTCCGGGGCCGCGTTTTGCATGCTATTTCGCACACCGGAGTAGCACGACATGTCTGCCCTGTCCGATTTCAGGTCTTTCACCCGCCAGCAGCGCGCGGCATTCCTCGCGAGCTTCCTCGGCTGGACGCTCGACGCGTTCGACTTCTTCCTGCTGGTTTTCGTGGTCAAGGCGATTGCCGACGATTTCGACACGACTGTGAAGGCAGTCGCGTTCGCGATCCTGGTCACCCTCGCGATGCGGCCACTGGGTGCGTTCGTATTCGGACGGCTTGCCGACCGCTACGGCCGCAAGCCCATCCTCATGATCGACGTCGCTCTTTTCTCGCTCCTCGAGCTCCTCACGGCGTTCGCGCCGTCGCTGACGCTCCTGCTCGTGTTGCGAGCGCTGTTCGGGTTTGCCATGGGCGGAGAATGGGGCATCGGTGCGTCGCTGGTCATGGAATCGATTCCCGCGAAAAGCCGCGGCTGGGTGTCCGGCTTTCTGCAGCAGGGCTATGCGTTCGGTTACCTGCTCGCGGCCGTGGTGTACTACACGCTGTTCGACCTCATCGGCTGGCGCGGCATGTTCGTGGTCGGCGTGATTCCCGCGCTCCTCGTCCTGTACATTCGGCTGCACGTGGACGAATCCCCCGCGTGGCAGGCGCTGACGCGTTCACGCCCGCGGCAGGGCATGCTCGAAGCACTGCGTGGCCGCTGGATGTTCTTCGGCTACATCGTCCTCTTGATGACGGCGTTCAACTTTCTGAGCCACGGGACACAGGATCTGTATCCGACCTTCCTCCAGGTGCAGCACGAGTTCTCGCCGCAGCTCGTCGGCATCATTGCCGTTGTCTACAACATCGGCGCGATCCTCGGCGGAATCTTCTTCGGCGCGCTTTCCCAGCGCATCGGCCGGCGCAGAGCCATCGTCGCCGCAACCTTGCTGACGCTTCCGGTGATTCCCTTGTGGGCCTATGCGGCCAGTCCGGTGCTGCTTGCTGTCGGCGCCTTCGTGCTGCAGTTCATGGTTCAGGGCGCCTGGGGTGTGGTGCCGGCGCACCTGAACGAGCTCTCACCTGAGGACGTGCGCGGCACCTTCCCCGGGTTCGCCTATCAGCTCGGAAATCTGATCGCGTCGGGTAACGCCGTGTTTCAGGCGCAGATCGCGGGCGCTCATGGCGGCAACTACGGTTTCGCGCTTGCCGTGGTCGCAGTGACGGTCGCGATCGTGCTCACCATCCTGACGGTGCTGGGACCGGAGGCGCGCGACGTCTCGATGCACACGCCGCAGGAACCGCTGCCGAGCCACTGAGCGTCACGCTCGCGCTCTCGGTCACGCACTTGCCCGCAGCGCCTCGCGCACGGCCGCATCGAGCGTGTTGCTGGCATCGATCAGACGGTCGACGAGAACGGTAAGCGGTGCGTCCCCCGGCAGCGCGTCTTTCAACGCGGTGTAGATCGGTCGCAAAGGCGGAAGCGGCTCGGGCTCGCGGAATGCGCGAAGTCCTGCCGCGGTGCGGTTCATGGCGAGCGCGAGCGCCGCGCTCAATTCATCCAGCTGAGCGGCGAAAGGCGTCCGTGTACCGGCTGTGCCGTGATGAGCGAGCACGAGCGCATGCAGAGCAAGCTCCGCAAGCGCAAGGCGCGACACGGTCGCGATCGCGACGTTCGCGAACTCGGATGTGAGCTTGGTGCGTCCAGGCTCATCCGCAAGTCGCGCCGTTGCCGCTTCGGCATCGCTGCGAGCACGCCGTGCGGCGGCCTGCCGCGACCGCAATTGGCCCGGCTGAACACTGCCGGGCTGCGCCAGCTCTGCCAGCAATGCCGTCGCGTAGTCCCGGTGAGATTCGATCAGCCGGGCAAACTTCTCCCGCGCCGTCGTGCCCTCCCACGTCGGCCAGCCCGCGTACGCAATGAGCGCCAGCGTGGCTCCGATCAACGTATCGAGGATCCGTGCTTCCGCCATCGCCACGGCCGGCATGCCGAGCAGCACGAGGAGCGACATGATGTAGAAGGTGAGCAGCACGCTGAACAGCAGATAGCTCACTTCGAAAGCGGCGTACGCTGCCGCGGCAGAGATCGACGCCGCGAGGACGAGCCCGATCAGGTCCGGGTGGCTCCACTGCGCGGCTGTGGCACCGAGCGCCGCGCCGAGCATCGTCCCCAGCGCGCGCTGAACGCCGCGTGAGAACGTCGAGCGGTAATCGGGTTTGAGGACGATGAAGATGGTGAGCGTGACCCAGCGACCCTGATACAACTGAAGCGCCTGCACCAGCGCTTCGGCGGCGGCAGCTACTACGGCGAGGCGCAGCGCATGACGACCGGCTTCGGTCGCGATCGTCACGTTTGCCCATAGCATTGCAAGACTGGAAGCGAAGCCCACTTGATCACGCGTTGTCGGAGCGTGACTGCCAATGGGAGACGCGGCGGCGTGTGTCGACTCGTCTGTGTCGTGCAGCATGCGAGCGACCGCGCGCAACTGGCCGAGCAGTGCTTCGCCCGACCAGCGCCAGACCTTGTCGGCCGGCACCGTCATGTTCATCACGCGGTCACTGAGCTCGGCGGTCGCGGCGTCCCGTTCATCTCGCGTGCCCGCGATCGCAGTCGCGACGAGATCGAGGATGTGTGCGACCTCCGCGATCAGTGCGTGGATCTCGGCTGTTTCAGCGGGCTCGTGCTCGGCGTCTGCCGCGAGCGCCGCCAGCGATGCGCGGATGCGTTCCGCCTGCTCGAGCAGATTGATAAGCATGAGACGCAGCGTTTGCCCGAGCAGGGGATTGGGATCGGCCAGGATGCTGCGTGCGGGCAATTCGGTCGGCGGGGGCGGCCCGCAGATGCCGGCGGCGAGCGTGGATGCGTATTTCGCCAAAGCGCGGTAAGACGCGGCGAGCCTCATGCGTTCTTTCGCGCCGGTGCGAACGGTCCACGACAACGCGACCAGAAGCGCTTGCAGCGCGCCGCCCGCGAACACGAGGCCCGCACGCAGTGCAGCTTCGCGCGGCGGCAGCGGGAGGCCGATCGCGATCAGCAATGCGACCGGCCACTGCAGAACGGCGGAGCTGCGCGCCGGCCCCAGGCACACTGAAAGCCCGGTCACGTACCCCCAGAGCGCGATGATCGGCACGAGCAGCCACGGCGCCGTTGCCGCGGTCGTCGCACCGACGAATGTCGACGCAGCCATGCCGACGCTCGCGAGTACGACCGCTGCGATGCGAGTACGCGCTTCGCCCTGAAACGATGTGAAACCCGCGGGCAGCGCGCCCAGAGCGATGTACGCGCCGTATTCGACGTACCCGGTCAGGTAACCGCCGATGAGAGGGACGCATACGCCCAGGGCTGCGCGCGCGGCACGCCAGGGGGCGATCCGGTGCCACTCGAAATGACCGAGCTGCCGCAGATAGTTGCGCGCCGAAACCGTGCTCATCGTCAGGCGTGCGTGCGCTCCGTTAACGGGCAGGTTACAGACGTAATACGCCATGCTGCGATACAACACAATCGCGCAACCTCGCGCTGCCAAGCTCTGGTCGTCAACTCATCACCGTATGAGTGCCGCCACTCCGAGCGATGCACGCCAGCTCGGGACCCGGTGATATGGGCGTGTTTTCAGATGGAGCTTCGTCATGAAACGCATTACAAAAAGTGCAATCGCAGTATCGCTCGCCATGGCAGCCGCTGCGGCAATGGCCGACAACACTTCGGCCTTCCCGACCGCCTCGGATGCGTATTACAGATCGCTCGCGACGTCGCCGGCCGTCACGTCCTATGGCAACGTGCCGCCGCCTGCCGTGAGTTCCGCGAACGTCGTCGCGCAATCCACCTACCCGCAGCAATCGGGCGAATGGCATCGGGAGCTTGCGAGCGTCCCCCCAAGCTATGAGCCGGCCGAAGCCGCAGGCACCCCCGGCTATGACAACTGGCCGCAGCGCGAAGACGGACCGGACTACTGGACGACGCATGCGCCGGGCGGCAAACCGCTGCCGGGAACGGCAGAAGCCGCGCAGGAGCAGCAACGTCTGGCGCAGATGCACCGTTATTTCGGAAGCTGATCCGAAGCTTCAGCAACGATGCGGAATGTACTCGTGCGATGCAGTCACACGCGTCGCGCGTGTGCATCCCGGAACCCGGCGTTCATGCATAGACTCTGCCTTTCCAATTCGCGCGTTCGCTCCGGTAGAACCGCAGCGCCGAGCCCCACGTCATCGCGAGATACAGCGCACCGATGACGGGCAGCAGGTACGACCCACAGCGGTGATCGCGCGTAGAAGCGCAGCGTAGGGAGATAGCTCGCCGCCATCGCCGTAAGCGCGACGGCAGCCAGAACCTGTACTTCGCGTGCAGGGTAAAACACGGCCGCCACCGGCACGCAGAACGCGAGGAGCATGACGAGGGTGCACGCGATCAACCACACGATCGAGTAGTGAAGTTGCGTGTAGGCGGTGCGTTCGACCATCGCACGAATCGCCGCGAACGAGCCGTAGGCGCGCAGTCCCTGCACCGAATGCGTGAGACCGATCCAGGTACGATAGCCCGCAGCCTTCACCGCTCCGGCGAGGCTGCAATCGTCGATGAGCGCGCCCCTGATCGCACCGAATCCGCCGATCTTCTCGAGTGCCGCGCGTTCCAGCAACACGCAGCCACCGCTTGCCGCCGCGACCCGCGAGCGCGGAGAGTTCGAGAGGCGAAAGGGATAGAGCAGGGCGAAGAAGTACACGAAAGCAGGCATGAGGAGCCTGTCCCAGAAACCGGCAAAGAGGGGCACCGGATAGATCGATACGAGTGCGAGCGTGTGCATCCGCGCCTTGGCGACAAGCGTGGTGAGGACGCCCGGTGCGAGCGCGACATCGGCGTCCACCAGAAGGACGTACTCCGTCTCGACCTCGGCACGGCCCTGCTCGAGCGCCCATACTTTGCCGCTCCAGCCGCGCGGCACGGGTCTGCCTGCGATCACGCGCGCGCCAGCCGCTCGCGCAATGTCCGCCGTGGCGTCGGAAGATTCGTCGTCGACGACGACGATGTGCATCCCCGGCGCTTGCGCTCGCAGCGCGGCAAGGCAGGCGCCGAGCACGGGCGCTTCGTTACGTGCGGGTATGAGTGCAGTGACGCTTGCGAGCGTTTCGTGATCCGTCGCACCCTGCACGTCAAGGACGCAGTCGGTGCGCCACGGCCGCCAGGGCACGAGGATGAGCGCCCACCAGAGTACCGCCGCCGCCGCAACAAAGACGGTCGAGATCATCGACGCGACACCCGCGGCGAGATGCCGCGACGGCTCACGGCAACCGACCTCTCACCGCATGCCAAGCCCTGCGTTCGGGTGCGCGCCGGCGTGTTCAGACGTTCGAGAGGGCGTCGGGCGCCATTGGGCCCGTCGTGCGCGGCCCGCGCAACGCCACTGCAAGCGCCTTCAGCGGACGTGTGATCGTGTCGTTCACGGCTGTCGGCTCGTAACCACAATGCACCATGCAATCCGCACACTTCGGATGGCGACCGGTACCATAGGCGTCCCAATCGGTCTCTTCCATGAGTGCGCGGAACGTCGGCGCGTATCCTTCGTCGACGAGCAGGTAACAGGGTTTTTGCCAGCCGAATACGTTGCGCGTCGGGTTGCCCCATGGCGTGCAGCGATAAGACTGATTGCCGGCGAGGAAATCGAGGTACAGGCTCGACTGGTTGAAGGCCCACTTGCGCCCGCGCCGCAATTTGAAGACTTCCCGGAACAAGCTCTTCGAGGCGGTGCGCCGCAGAAAGATCTCCTGCTGTGGGGCGTGCTGATAACTATAGCCGGGCGAGACCGTAACGCCTTCGACGCCGAGCGACATGCAGAAGTCCAGAAAGTCGGCGACTTCGGGGGGCGATTCACCCTGGAACAGCGTGCAGTTTGCCGTTACCCTGAAGCCTGCAGCCCGCGCCGCCTTGATCGCTTCCACGGCCTTGTCGAACACGCCCGCGCGACACACCGATGCGTCGTGCCGGTCGCGCAAACCGTCGAGATGGATCGAGAACGTGAGATACGGCGACGGCTCGAATTCCTTCATTCTTTTCGGCAGCAGCAGCGCATTCGTACACAGGTACACGAACTTCCTGCGCTCGATGATGCCGGCGACGATCGTCGACATGTCCTTGTGGATGAGCGGTTCGCCGCCCGCAATGGACACGATCGGGGCACCGCACTCGTCCACCGCGCCGAGACACTCCTCGATCGTGAGCCGGCGATTGAGGATCTCCTCGGGATAATCGATCTTGCCGCATCCCGCGCACGCGAGATTGCAGCGAAACAGCGGCTCGAGCATGAGCACGAGCGGATAGCGCTTCACGCCGCGCAGCTTCTGGCCTGCGATGTAGCGCGCGACGCGGTATTGCTGGATCACCGGAACGCTCATGCCTTGGGCCCCGCCGCGCTCTCTCGCGTTCTCGACCGCAGTTCCTTCGGCAGCCTGAACGTCGTGGTTTCGCGCACGCCGTCGAGCTCCCGAGTCGCCGTGGCGCCGAGCGCCTCCAGCTTCTGCACCACACGCTGGACCAGCACCTCGGGCGTAGACGCGCCCGCCGTGACTCCGACGCGCGACACGCCCCGGAACCACGCGCTGTCGATTTCGCTCTCATCCTGGATGAGATATGCCGCCACGTTCAACTGGGCGCCCGTTTCCCGCAGGCGGTTCGAATTGGAGCTGTTGCGCGCGCCTACGACCAGTAGGACGTCCACTTCCGCTGCCAGACTTTTCACTGCGTTCTGCCGGTTTTGCGTCGCATAGCAGATGTCGTCGAGCTCGGGCCCCTTGATTTCCGGGAAACGCGCCCGGAGCGCAGCGATCACTTCGCGCGTATCGTCGAGGCTCAACGTCGTCTGCGTGACGTACGCGAGCCGCGATGGCGTTTTCACGTCCAGCGCTTCGACGTCCTCTACCGTCGACACGACGTGGACGACGCCATCGACCGACCCACGCGTGCCTTCGACCTCTTCATGGCCCGCATGCCCGATGATGATGACTTCGTATCCCCGATTCGCGTATTGCTGGCCCTGCAGGTGAACCTTCGCAACGAGCGGACACGTCGCATCGATCACGTTGAGCTCGCGCCGGGCCGCCTCCGCCACGATCGCATCGGCAACACCATGTGCGCTGAAGACAGTCATGGCCCCATTCGGCACGTCAGCGAGGTCGTCGACGAAAACCGCCCCACGGCGCTGCAGATCTTCGACCACGTAGCGATTGTGGACAATCTCATGAAACACATACACGGGCGGGCCGCGCGTTTCGAGTATCTGCGCGACGATTTCGATTGCACGCACGACGCCTGCGCAGAATCCACGGGGTTGTGCAAGCACGGTCTCCACTTTGAATTGCTCTCTTTCTTTCGAATGGGCCTTAAGTACATGGCCTAAGGTTGCGTACCCGTTAGTCAGCGGGGTATCTTTGTGCTCCGACAACCCCACGCTGTCAAGGGTTCGATCGCGCGAGCATACATGAGCGCCATGGTCCAGTTACAGTGTTCACAAAATCCGCCGCTGGCGCCGGGCGAAGGGATAATGCGGCAGGCATGACTCGCGCAGCATTCACCACGGCCCTATCCGCTGCCGTTCCGCAGGTGAACCATGCGTCCGTGTCCACGATCTCGGACGATGATCTGCAAGACCAGCTCCTGCAGGGCGTGTCGCGCACGTTCGCGCTGACGATTCCGCAGCTCCCGCCGCCGTTGCGCAAGGTCGTCGGGAATGCCTATCTGTTGTGCCGGATCGTCGATACCATCGAGGACGAGCCCAACCTCACGGCGCAGGAAAAGCGCCGGTTCTGCACGGCTTTCGCGGCGGTGGTCGCCGGTCAGGCGGCCCCGGAGTCGTTGTCCGTGACACTCGCAGGGAAGCTCTCGCCATCGACACTAGAAGCAGAGCAGTGGCTGATTGCGGAGATGCCGCGTGTCATCGCGATTACCCACAGTCTCGACGAGGTTCAGCGCGACGCGCTCAGCACCTGCGTGCACGTAATGGCGGACGGCATGGCTGCGTTCCAGGAAGCGCGCACGGGCGGCGGCCTCGCCAATCTCGCCGAGCTCGATCTCTATTGCTATTACGTCGCGGGCGACGTGGGCGAGATGCTGACCCGATTGTTCTGCAACTATTCGCAGGATGTCGCGCGCAATCGCGAAGCCCTGATGCGGCTCGCGGTGTCCTTCGGCCAGGGTCTGCAGATGACCAACATCCTCAAAGACATGTGGGAAGACCGGCAGCGGGGCGCATGCTGGTTGCCGCAGGATGTCTTCCGGGAACATGGCTTCGACCTCGCGCAGCTGGCGCCGGACGCATACTGCGAAGGCTTCCGGCAGGCTCTCGAACGGCTTGTTCGTATCACCCAGGGGCATCTGCGCGACGCCCTTCAATATACGTTGCTCATTCCGAAGCACGAGACCGAGATCCGACAGTTCTGCTTATGGGCGATCGGCATGGCCGTGCTGACCCTGCGCAAGATCGCGCGCAACCCGCGCTTCAGGAGTGGTAGTGAAGTCAAGATCTCGCGGCGCAGTGTGAAGCTCGTCATCCTCGCGAGCCGTCTGTGGGGCGGAAACAACACCATGCTGAAGCTGCTTTTCGCGATTGCAGGGACTGGCCTGCCCCGGATCGCGCACAAGCGAGACGGCGCGATCATGCCCGCATCTCCGGCAGCGTGATGACGCCGCGGGATTCTGTGCGTTCCGAGGTGCTGGAGCGCGTTGCGGAACCGCCGTCCGCCATCAGCGCTATTCAGGGCACCCGGGGCGGGCTCGATGCCGCGACAGGGAACGCGCTTCGCGCATTGCTGGCCGCGCAGGAGCCCGAGGGGCACTGGTGCTACGAGCTCGAAGCCGACTGCACCATTCCCGCCGAGTACGTGCTGATGATGCACTACCTCGACGAAATCGATACCCATCTCGAGCAGCGCCTCGCGCGCTATCTGCGCGCGCGCCAGGTCGGCGGCGGATGGTCGCTCTACCCGGGCGGCGCGTTCGACCTGAGCTGCTCGGTGAAGGCCTATTACGCCCTCAAGCTCGTCGGCGACGACCCGCAGGAACCGCATATGGCGGCTGCACGCGCGGCGATTCTGGCGCATGGGGGCGCCGCGCGCGCGAACGTCTTCACGCGCATTGCGCTCGCCTTCTTCGGCCAGGTGCCATGGCGCGGCATTCCGTTCATGCCGGTCGAGCTCATCCTGGTCCCGCGCTGGAGCCCGTTTCACCTCGACAAGATCTCGTACTGGTCGCGAACGGTGCTCGTGCCTTTGCTGATTCTGTGCAGTCTGAAGGTCCGGGCGCGAAATCCGCGTGGCGTCTCGGTGCGGGAGCTCTTCACGGTCGCACCCGAGCGGGAGAAACGCTACTTTCCGACGCGCTCGAAGCTGAACGCGTGCCTGGTCTCGCTGAACCACCTCGGCCGCGTGCTCGAGCCGCTCATTCCGAAAGTGCTGCGGCGGCGCGCATTGCGCGCAGCCGAAGGCTGGTTCCTCGAGCGCCTGAACGGTCCCGGCGGACTGGGCGCCATTTTCCCGGCCATGGTGAATGCGTGCGAAGCGCTCGACGCCCTCGGCTATCCGCCGAGCGATCCGCGCTGCGTGACCGCACGCGAAGCACTGCGGCGCCTGCTGGTGGACCGCGGTGAAAGCACCTATTGCCAGCCGTGCGTGTCTCCGGTGTGGGACACCGCGCTCGCGTGCCTTGCGTTGCAGGAGGTGGCCGAGGACGTGTCCGCACGCCATTCACCGCAGATAGCGGTGTTGAAGGCCATCGACGATGCGCTCGCGTGGATGAAGGAGCGGCAGTTGTTCGAAGAGCCGGGTGATTGGCGCGCGACACGCCCGCAGGTACCCGGTGGTGGATGGCCGTTTCAGTTCCAGAACGATTATTACCCTGATCTCGATGACACGGCAGCCGTCCTCTGGGCACTCCATCGGCGCGGCAACGTTCTCGATTCGTTCGCGTTGCATCGCGGGCTCGCGTGGCTTTGCGGCATGCAGTCCAGGAACGGCGGATTCGCGGCGTTCGACGTGGACAACACGTACTACTATCTCAACGAAATACCGTTTGCCGACCACGGCGCGCTGCTGGACCCACCGACCGCGGACGTGAGCGCGCGCTGCCTGGTCGCGCTGGGGCGCCTGCGGGGCGTGAACGCGCGCTATGACGCTGCGCTCCACACCTGTATCGCGTACCTGCGCGAAGCGCAGGAACCATTCGGTGCGTGGTTCGGCCGCTGGGGTACGAATTACATCTATGGCACGTGGTCGGTCCTCACGGCGTTCGAAGAAGCCGGCGTCGCCGCCGACGATCCGGCGGTGCGCCGGGCTGTGTCATGGCTCAAGGATGTTCAGCGGGCGGATGGCGGCTGGGGCGAGCACAACGACAGTTATCTCGACCCGCGCACGGCCGGCCGAGCCGATGCGAGCACGTCATTCCAGACCGCATGGGCGATCCTGGCATTGATCGCGGCAGGTGAGGTGCGCTCTTCCGAGGTTGCACATGGCGTGCAATACCTGCTGCGTACGCAGCGCGCCGACGGCAGTGGCACGAGGACGCGTTTACCGCTCCCGGGTTTCCGCGGGTTTTCTATCTCAAGTACCACGGTTACTCGCACTATTTTCCGCTGTGGGCGCTCGCGCGTTATCGCAACCGTCTGCAGCAGGCGCCTCTTTGAGCTGCATCGGAATCGTTGCCGCGCTCGAGGCGGAGATGCGGGTGTTCGCGCGCCGGCGTCCACGCCGGTCCGGCGGCACTCCCGTTTTGCGCGCGGTCTCGGGTGTGGGCGCGGAGCGGGCCTACCGTGCCGGGCGGCGTCTCCTCGAAGCCGGCGCGACAGCGCTCGTGAGTTGGGGAACCGCAGCGTGCGCTCGTTCCTGAGCTCGGTCCGGGTGCGCTCCTGTTGCCGCGCAAAGTGATCGGGTGCGACGGCACGGACTTCCCGGTGGACAGCGACTGGCACCAACGTGTCAGCGAACGCCTGCCGAGGGAACTGGCGGTGCACATGGCGCCGCTGGCGGACGCTGCCGAGCCGCTCCTCAGCGCGATCGACAAGAGCCGGCTTGCGCAGCGTTCAGGCGCGGACGCAGCCGACATGGAGAGCGCGGCGCTCGCGGCGCTCGCGCGCGAAGCCGGCGTACCATTGCTCGTCGTGCGTGCGGTTATCGACGGTGCGGACGCTGTCGTGCCTGCGCGCCTCGTGACGGCCGCACGGGCCGATGGCGGACTGGACGTTCTTTCGACGCTCGCGTGGCTGGCATGCTCGCCTTCGCAGTGGCGCGCCGCTTTTGAGCTCGCCCGGGGCTTCCGGGCCGCGCTCCTCACACTGCAGCGTGTTGCGCACGAAGTGCACACCTGATGATGATGACGACAACGACTTCTTCCATTCTGGATACACGCGCGCTCACGGAATACGAGCGCGACGGTTTCGTGGTCGTGCGCGGGCTGTTCGACGCCGCGGAAATGCGTGAGCTGCGCGCCTGCGTGGACGCGCTCGGCGCCTGGCCCGAGACGCCCGGCGAGCACATGATGTACTTCGAGCAGAGCCTGCTCGAACCGGGGCGTCGAATTCTGTGCCGCGTCGAGAATTTCTATCCGTATCACCACGACCTTCACGAACTGATCGAAAGCGACAAGATGCTCGGAGTGGTCGCGCAGCTTTTTGGCGAGCCGGCCGTGCTCTTCAAGGACAAGATCAATTTCAAGATGAGCGGAGGCGACGGCTTCAAGGCGCACCAGGACGCGCAGGCGGGATGGGACGCCTACGCGAGCCTGCACATTACCGCCATGCTGAGTATCGATCCGACCACGGCCCAGAACGGATGCCTCGAGCTCGCGCCGGACCAGCATCGACGCGGGTTCATCGGCAAATCATGGGAGCCGCTTGGCGAGGAGGACCTGCGCGGAATGCCGTTCGTTGCGTGCCCGACCGAGCCGGGGGATGCCGTCTTCTTCGATTCCTTCGTGCCGCATCGTTCGGCGCCGAACCTCACGCCCGCGCAGCGCCGCGTGCTCTACATTACCTACAATCGCGCATCCGAAGGCGACCACCGCGCGCGGTATTACGCGGACAAACGCAGGAGCTACCCACCGGACTGCGAGCGCGAGGCCGGCAAGGAATACGTGTTTCGCGTGTGAGCGTCGCTCTCTTATTACGCCCGGCGCGCTGGCCGGCCGCGTTGAAATGCACCTGTGTCCTGCTGGCGATGCTCGTCGCGCCGGCACTCGCCTGCGCCCATGCCGTCGTGGTCGACTCGGTCCCGCGCAACGGCGCGGCGCTTTCTGCCGCGCCGAGGCAGATCGAGTTGCGCTTCAATGTCCGTGTCGAACAGGCGGTTACCCGCGCCGCGCTGGTCAGCCATAAGGGTGCGCCGGTTCCGCTTACGATCCTGCCTGCCAGCGAATCGCGATCGGAGCGCGTGCTGATCGCAGTGCCCGCGCTCGGCGCCGGCGATTACGAGGTGCGCTACCGGGTGCTTGCGACCGATGGCCATGCCACGCAGGGCGTGCTGCAGTTCCGCGTTTCGCCATGACGGAGTTGAGCGCGTTTCTGGCGGTGCTGCTCGCGGGCATTGCGCTCATTGCATTGGGGATCGCAGTCGGCGGTGCCGCTTTCGGGGCGTTGGTGTTGCGGCCGATCGCGGCGCCCCATGCCGCCGTTCGTGCGGCGCTCGCGCGTGTGCTGCGCTGGACATGGGCCGCGGCCATTACGCTCGCGGTCAGCCGCGTGCTGGGACTCATGCTCGTGCCTCTTGGGTTCGACGATGGTCTCGGCACGCTTGCACTCGATACCCTGTTCGGGACCGTGTCCGCGCGAGCGACCCTCGTCCAGGCAGCGGCCGCGCTCATGCTTGCGTGCGCGGCGGCGCTTGCCGCTCGGCGCAATGAAGGCGGTACGGGATGGAGCGCTCTTGCAATCACGGCGGCGCTCGTGCTCGCGAGCGGAGCGTGGCTCACGCATGCGGCGAGTCGCATCGAAACGCCGGAGCTGCTCATGCTCACGACGGTCGCGCATCAACTGGGCGCGGCGGTCTGGTTCGGCGGCATCGTGCATCTGGCGCTTTCGCGTCCGCTGGTGACGCGCGACGCCGCTCATCCCGATCTCTGGCCGCAACTGCTTGCGCGTTTTTCGCCGCTTGCGCTCGCATCCGTTCTGCTGCTGGTCGCGGCCGGCATCTGTCTCGCCCTGCGTTATATCGGCGACTGGGCCGCGCTCGCGGGAACCGGATACGGCGCCATGGTCATGGCGAAGATCGTCCTGGTCGCGATTGCCCTCGGGTTTGCGTGGCTCAACTTCTCTTCGGTCCGGCGATGGCGGGCGTATGGCGACACGCAGCGCGCGCACCGCTACGTCCCGGCATGGCTCGAAGCGGAGCTCGCCGTCGTCGCGACCGCCCTGCTCACCGCGGCGTCGTTGTCGTCACAGGCTCCGGCCGCCGATGTGCCCGGTGAGCACGCGACGCCGCAGGAAGTGCTCGCCGTGATCGCACCGAAACGGCCGACACTCACGCCACCCGCACGAGACGCCTTTCTCGCGAACGCCGCGTCTGCGTCGGACGCATTCGCAGCGCCAAGCGAGCTCGACCGCGTGCAGAACAACTTCAATCACAACATCGCAGGCTTGCTCGTGTTCGCGATCGGCATTGGCGCTGTGGTCGACCGCTCGGGCCGACTTCCGGCCGCGCGTCACTGGCCTTTCCTGTTCCTGCTGCTCGCGGTCTTTCTGTTTCTGTACGCAGAGCCGACGGTATGGCCGCTCGGCACCGAGAGCTTCTGGGGCACGCTGGCCGTGCCCGCGGTGCTTCAGCATCGGCTGGCTACGATTCTGGTCGTGGCGCTCGCGTTGTTCGAATGGCGTGTGCGCGCCGGTACGCTCGGTGTGACGCGCTGGCGTTTCGCGTTCCCGTTACTGTGCGGCGTCGGCGGCGCGATGCTGCTCACGCATTCGCACGGCGTGTTCGTCAACAAGTCCGAGTTTCTGATCGAGTTCTCGCACGCGGTGCTGGGGCTGCTTGCGCTGCTCGTGGGCGTCGGGCGCTGGCTCGAGTTGCGGCTGCCGGCTGGTTCGAACCGTGCCGGCGGCATGCTGTGGTCCGCGTGCCTGATCGCGACCGGCCTCGTGCTCCTCTTTTACCGAGGAGGCTGATCTACCGGGTTCAACCTACGGGGCGAGCGAGCGTCTTTCGATAGCGTAACAAGAGCAGGACGAGGCACAGCGGCGCAGCAGCGGCCGCAGCGTAAAGGAGCAGTTTGAGGCCTCCGAACCACGCCGCCGGACCGACGATAAAAAGCGCATCGTCGGGATCGAAACCGTCGATGCCGCCGATCGGCTCGCCCGCGTTCTCGAGCCGCTGCGTGAGCCAGAACAGCGCGGCGACCGCGATGGCCGCGACAATTCCCATCAGCAGCGCGCTACCCCCCAGCGCTCCTTTCGACAAGCCGATGCCGATCGCGGCAAACGTCACCGTGGTGCAGGTCGCGTCCGAAGCGACGTCGTAGCGGTGGCCTAGGGACGACGTCCTGCCGCTCACGCGTGCAAGCTCGCCGTCGGCCCGGTCGAGAAAAGCGGACACGACGAACAGCACGCCGCCCACGATCTCCCACGTCCGCTCACCGACTGCGAATGCGGCTGCCGCTGCGAGCCCGGTCGCGAGCCTGAGCGTGGTGATGTGATTGGGCGTGATGCCGGTCGTGACGAGCGGACGTATCGCGATGCGCGCCGCCCGATGGACCCACGTCGTGCTGCTCACGGCTTGTCCTGCATCTGCGGCTCACCTGCCTGGCGCGGCCGCGAAGTCACCGCCATCTTGCCGATGCGCATCAGAACATCCCGGGCCGGGCCCGGAAAGCGCCGCAGGCCCGTCATGATTTTCTCGAACGCCCGCGGAAACCAGCGCACGTCGTCCTCGACCAGCACGAGCGGCGGGATCAACTTGATGACGTCGATGTGATGGCCGGCGGCCTGCACGAGCATGTGGTGCTCGTCCAGAAGCGCGATCGTGATCGCCTGCGGGAACAGGCTCTTGCCCAGCTTCTGCACGCGCGGTCCTTCGTACTGCGCGATCAGGCCGCGAATATCGAGCGGCATCGAGTTTCTCCTTACCAAGGTCTCTGGACGCTGTCGGCGCGTGCACGCGCGCGCCTGCGAAAGAAGTGCCGTCCCTCGGCGATCTGCCACACCAGCAATCCAGGCAAACCGAAGAGCAGCTCGCGTGCGCGCTTTATGAGCGAGAGCGCGAGTGCCGTATCGCCGGAGATTCCCAACGTGAGGCCGAGCGCGACCAGCGCGCCTTCCTGCACCCCGAGCGCGCCGGGAATCGGAAAAGCGGCCCCGCGCACGGCCTGAACCAGCGACTCGAAAATCAGTGCATCGGCAATTCCGACCGGCACATGCATGAACTGCAGCGCGAGCCAGACTTCGCCCGCACCGAGTATCCAGGCGACAGAGGCCCATGCGCAACTGACCAGCACGTCGCCGCGGCGTGCATACACCGCATCGAGCGCCTGATCGAGTGCGCTCGCACTGCCGAGCACCGGTTCCCACGTTCCCAGTCCGACCGTCCTCGCGGCGAGGCCGGCCAGACGCGAAAAAAGGCGCGCGCGTTGCAGCGCGTAAAAAATGCACACGAGCAGCGCCGAGACAGCAAGCGCGACCAGGAGCACGCCGCTCTCGCGTTCGTTGGCGGCCGAGAGCAGCCACGCGCCCAATGCGCCGAACGCAATCAGCGTGAGGACGCTTGTGGTGATGTCGGCGACGATGCTCGCCGTCGCATCGGCCGCAGGCACGCCGCGCTGCGCGGCCAGGCGCGCACGCACGAGATCGCCGCCGACTTGCGCCACCGGCAGAAGATTCTTCACCGACTCACTGACCCATCGCATCCAGAGAAGATCGCGTAAGCGCCCCCTGTGCTGTGGCGGTAGCAGCCGTCGCCACGCGACCGTATCCGTGACGAGGGGCACGCAGTGAAACAAAGCGACGACGATGATGCCTTCCGCCGCAACCGCGAGCGCCCCGATGACATCGCTGAAGCCATAGTAGCCGACCAGCCCGAGCATCGCGCAAAGGCCGATAAGGAATAGAAGGAATCCCGCGAGTTTCATGAGAAGCAGGGTAGGGCGTGCAGGGCCTCGGCAGTACGAGCGTTATATTCAGAACCGAGTGGCGGGATAAATTTGCTATGCTCCTGCCCGGATATGGTCAAAGCAGTAATGCTCGCAGCAGGTGTTGGCAGACGGCTCGGTTCCATCGGCGTTCGGCCCAAGTGTCTGCTCGAATTCGGTGGCAGCACGCTCCTCGAACGGCACATCGCCATTCTGCGCGGCGTCGGTGTGGGCGAGCTGGTGCTGGCAATCGGCTTTCAGGCGGAACGCATCGAATCACTCGTCGCGCGCATCGCGGGCGACATGATCGTCACGACGGTTTTGAATCCCGCTTACGAACAGGGAAGCATGGTTTCGCTGTGGGCGGTGCGCGATCATCTCGATTCCAGTGTGCTGCTGATGGACGCCGACGTGCTGTACGACGAGCGTATCATGCACCGGCTCTGCACGTCTGCCCACCGCAACGTCCTGCTGCTCGACCGCGAGCTCGAGCCGGGAGACGAACCGGTGAAGATCTGCCTGCGCGGCGGCCGCTTCGTCGAGTTTCGCAAGAACGTGGACGTCGAGTTCGATCTGTGTGGCGAATCGGTCGGTTTCTTTCGTTTCGCACCCGAAGTTGCGCGCAGGCTCGCAACTGCGACCGACCGTTACGTTGGCGCGGGCGCCGTGTTCGAGCCGTACGAGGAAGCGATACGCGACGTGCTGCTCGCGAACCCGCAGGAGTTCGGCTACGAAGACGTGACGGGGCTGCCCTGGATCGAGATCGATTTTCCCGATGATGTAAGAAAAGCGCGCGACGAAATCCTGCCGCGCCTTCAAATTGGTGAGTTGAAACGACATGGCTGAACGATCGAAAACCGCAACGCTGCGAAGGCTTCTCAAGTCGCGCGAGCTCGAATTCTTGATGGAAGCGCATAACGGTCTCAGCGCGCGCATCGTCGAGGAAGCCGGATTCAAGGGCATCTGGGCGAGCGGTCTGGCGCTCTCTGCGCAGTTCGGCGTGCGCGACTGCAACGAAGCGAGCTGGACGCAGGTCGTGGACATGCTCGAGTTCATGTCGGATGCGACGAACGTTCCCATCCTGCTCGACGGCGACACGGGCTATGGCGACTTCAACAACGTCCGTCGGCTCGTGAAAAAACTGGAGCAGCGCGGCATCGCGGGCGTGTGTCTGGAAGACAAGCTGTTCCCGAAGCGCAACAGCCTCCTTCCGGGTGAGCGCCAGCCGCTCGCCGACATTGCCGAGTTCTGCGGCAAGCTCAAGGCGGCGAAGGACAGTCAGGCCGATTCCGACTTCGTGGTCGTGGCGCGCGTCGAAGCGCTGATCGCGAATCGCGGCATGGACGAAGCGCTGGAACGCGCGGAGGCGTACCGGCAGGCGGGTGCCGATGCGATTCTCATCCATAGCCGGAAGCCACGGCCGGACGAAATTCTCGAGTTCGCGGCGCACTGGGATCGCCGTCACCCGCTCGTTATCGTTCCCACGAACTACTACAGCACCCCCACGAATGCTTTCCGCAAAGCCGGTGTGAGCGTCGCGATCTGGGCGAATCACACGCTGCGCAGCGCGATCGCGCACATGCAGGTCGTCGCGCGCCAGGTGCATGCCGAGCAGAGCGTGGCCGGTGTGGAAGATCATATCGCGCCCGTTTCCGAGATCTTCCGCCTGCAGGGCGAGGAGGAGCTGTCGCACGCCGAGCGGCGCTATTTGCAGAGCGAAGCGACGACGCGCGCGGTCGTGCTGGCGGCAACGCGCGGCGCCGGGCTGGAGTCGGTCACCGCGGATCGGCCCAAGGTGATGGTGCCGATTGCAGGCAAGCCGCTGCTCGCGCATCTCGTCGCTCACTTCCAGAGTCAGGGCATCCGCCGGATCACGGTGGTGGGTGGCTATCGCGCCGAGGCGATCGACGTGGAGGGCGTGGAGGTCATCTGCAATCCCGCATATTCCCGCAGCGGCGAGCTTGCCTCGCTCGCCGTCGCGCGCAAGGAGCTGGCGGACGACGTCATCATCACCTACGGCGATCTGCTGTTCAGGCGCCACGTGCTGTGGGACCTCATGGATGCGCGCGGCGATCTCGTGGCCGTGGTGGATTCGGACCTTCCCGCCGAGGAGACGCGCGATTACCGCGATCTCGCGTATTGTTCCCGCGTGGATCATCTCCTCGCCACGGAGGGGGTGGAGCTCGAACGCGTGAGCGCCAGGGCCGACACGCTGCGCGGCCGCCCGTCCGGACGCTGGATCGGAATGTTGCGGGCCCGCGGCGCCGGGCTCGAGCGACTCGCCGCCACGCTCGATACTCTGCAGTCCCGTCGTGACTTCGATCAGCTCGGCATGCCCGATCTCGTGAACGCGCTGATCGACGAAGGCTCCACGATCAAGGTCGTGTACATACGAGGGCACTGGCTCGACGTGAATGCCGCCGAAGACCTCATTCGCGGAAGCGATTTCGCGTACGGTGCGAGCGCATCGGCGCAGCAGCGGCAAAGCGCATGATACGTGCAGAAGAATTCGTCGAGCGTGCCCGCGATCTGGGGCACGACTGGTACAGCGGCGTGCCGTGCTCGATCCTGACGCCGTTCATCAACTACGCGATCGGCGACAACCGTCTCACCTATGTTGCGGCGGCCAATGAGGGCGACGCGCTCGCCGCGGCGGCGGGCGCTTTTCTGGGCGGGCGCCGTCCGATCGTCATGATGCAGAACTCGGGGCTCGGCAATGCGGTGAATCCGCTGGCGTCGCTTGCCTACATCTTCCGCATTCCGGCGCTGCTGATCGTGACGCTACGCGGCGAGGTCGGCCATGAGGACGAGCCCCAGCACGAACTGATGGGTGTCATCACCGGCGGCATACTCGACCAGTTGCGCGTGCCGTGGGCGTATTTCCCGGAGGAGTCGAGCGCTATTGCTCCGGCGCTCGAACGCGCGATGGCACATCTGCGCCGCGAAGAGCGGCCGTACGCCTTCATCATGCGCAAGGGCACCGTGGCGAGTCACCGGCTTTCGGCGCAGGCGGATGCGTCGCAAGTATCGCGCTCGTACGCCACCCCGAATGCCGGTCGACCTGGCGATACGGCCACGCGGCCGACGCGCAGCGACGCGCTGCGCCGGATTGTCGATCTCACGCCTGCCGACAATACGGTCGTGATCGCGACTACGGGCTACACCGGACGTGAGCTTTTCGCGCTCGCGGACCGGCCGAACCACCTGTACGTCGTCGGATCCATGGGATGTGCATCCTCGCTCGGACTGGGACTGTCGATCGTGCGCCCTGATCTCAAAATCGTCGTCGTCGACGGAGATGGCGCCGCGCTGATGCGCATGGGCAACTTCGCCATGGCCGGCGCATACGGCCGCTCGAACTTCGTTCATGTGGTGCTCGACAACGCCACCTACGACTCGACCGGTGGACAGGCCACGGTCTCGCCCATCGTGTCGTTTGCGACGGTCGCGAGCGGGTGTGGTTACGGCATTGCGCGCGAAGGCGACGACCTGCGCTGTCTCGAGCAGGTGCTTCAGGGCGAAGAGTCTGCAGGTCCGCGCTTCGTCCGCCTGCGCATCCGGACGGGCACCATGGACGACCTGCCGCGTCCGACACAGTCGCCGTACGAAGTGAGCCGGCGTTTGATAGCGCACCTGGGCGGCGCCGTTCCCCCGGTCGCCGCTTCGCGCGTCACGGAGAAGACATGATTCTGCTCAACCCCGGACCGGTCAACCTGAGCCCCGGCGTGCGCGGCGCCCTCGCGGGGCCCGACCTGTGTCATCGCGAAGCGGAATTCAGCGCGCTGCAGGACGCGATCCGGGCGGGACTGCTCGAAGTCTATGGATTGCCGCCGCAGCAGTGGGCTGCCGTCCTGATCGCAGGCTCCGGAACGTGCGCGGTCGAGGCGATGCTCACGAGCCTCGTGCCGCAGGATGGCACGCTCGTCGTCATCGAAAACGGCGTGTATGGCGAACGTATGGCGCGCATGGCGAGCGTTCACGGCATTACGTGCCGCCGCGTGCCGCACGCGTGGGGCGCGACGGTCGAGTTGGATGTCGTAAAGCGGGTGCTGGAGGACGGTGCGGGCGTTACGCACGTGGCGGTGGTTCACCACGAGACGACGACGGGCCGTCTGAACGACTTGGCGCGACTCGGCGTGCTCTGCCGCGCGCACGGCGCACAACTGCTGGTCGACGGAGTCAGCAGCTTCGCTGCGGAAGCACTCGAGTTCGATGAGTGGAACATCGCCGCATGCGCGGGCACAGCGAACAAGTGTCTGCACGGCGCGCCCGGCGTGTCGTTCGTGAACGCGCGGCGCGACGCGTTGTTTTCCCCGAAGGTAAGCGCACGGACGCTCTACCTCGACCTCGCGAATGCCTGTCGTGAACAGGATCGGCAGAGCACGGCCTTCACGCAGCCGGTGCATGTCATGCATGCGCTCGCGAAAGCGCTGGAGGAATTCCGGAACGAGGGCGGCTGGCGGTCACGGCATGCGCAATACGCGCGCCTTGCCCGCACGGTGCGCACGGGCCTGCAAAAGCTCGGCGTCGAAGCGCTGATGCCGTCGGAGGAAAGCTCGGTGGTATTGAATGCGTATCGGGTTTCCGACACCATCGGCTACGACGCGCTGCACGACGGATTGAAAGAGCGCGGCTTCGTCATCTATGCCGGCCAGGGACAATATCGCGACAATCTCTTCCGTATTTCGACCATGGGTGCGATTACGTCGGCGGACATCGAGCGTCTCCTGACTGCTTTCGGTGAACTGCTGCAGCCTGCTGGTGGCCTGTCGCGCTGATTTGCGCAGGATCGTCATCGCGGCGCGCCGGATCGCGCTCAGCTAGAGCCTCGCCCGCGATGTTCAACTGGTGGATCATCGCAGTCGTCCGCGGCGCCGCGCGCTGGCGGGTGTTCGTCCTCGCCCTCGTACCTTCTCGCTACCGTCGGCGCCACCTGGTACACGACGGCCAACTTCTCGATCAACACCGATACCGGTAGCCTGCTTTCACCCGGAATTCCGTGGCGACAGCGTGAAGTGCATCTCAATCAGGTATTTCCGGGGCGATCCGACGTCACTCTGGTGGTGATCGACGGTGTTACGCCGGAGCTCGCCGAGCTGGCGGCTGCCCGTCTGAGCGAGCGGCTCGGAGCCCGCTCCGACCTCTTCACGTCCGTCCGCCGGCCGGACGGCGGCGCGTTCTTCGAGCGACATGGTCTGCTGTACCTGGAAACGGAACAGCTTCAACAGACGCTCGACAGCCTGATCGCGGCGCAGCCGCTGCTCGGAACGATCGCGCTCGATCCGAGCGCACGGGGATTGTTCGACGCGCTTTCGCTGGCGCTCGAAGGCATTCGCCGGGGAGAGCTGAAACCGGAGGCGCTCTCCGCTCCCCTGACCGCGCTCGATGCCACCGTTCAGGGGGCTCTTACAGGGCGGTTCGTGCCATTTTCGCTCCGCGCGATGCTGCTCGAACGTGACGCGCACGCTGCCCGCGAGCTGCGCCGGTTCATCATCGCGCAGCCGCTTCTCGACTACAGCGCTCTTACGCCGGGCGCGGCCGCAAGCAAGGCATTGCGGGAAGAAGCACGCGCACTCGGGCTCGATCCCGCACACGGCGTGAAGGTGCGCCTCACGGGAGACGTCCCGCTCGCGGATGAAGAGCTCGAAACGCTTGGGGACAACGCCGCGTTCAACGCGAGCGTCACCGCGCTCTCACTCGTCGCACTGCTGTGGCTCGCGGTGCGCTCGCTGCGCATCGTTGTGGCGATTCTGATAACGCTTGGCGCCGGGCTTGCCCTGACTGCGGCGGCAGGTCTGATCTGGTTCGGCACGTTCAACATGATTTCGGTTGCGTTTGCCGTTCTCTTCGTCGGACTCGGCGTCGATTTCGCCATCCAGTTCGCGGTGTCGTACCGGGCGCACCCGGCGGATGACACGGCACCGTCGCTTGCACTGGAGCACGCGGCCCGACAGGTCGGCCGGCCGCTCGCGCTTGCGTGCGCGTCTACGGCGCTCGGCTTCTTCGCGTTTCTTCCGACCGAGTATCGCGGCATCTCCGAGCTCGGCGCGATCGCCGGAACCGGCATGCTGATCGCCTTCGCGCTCACTGTCACCCTGATGCCCGCGCTCTTGCGCGCCTTCGGCCCGCCGAAGGCGTTCCGGCCGATGGGCTTTGCGAAGCTCGCTCGGGCCGACGAATTCCTGCACACGCATCGCCGCCCGCTCCTCATCGCCGTTGCTGTCGTGGCGCTCGTCGCCGCACTGCTGGCGCCACGCGCGCGCTTCGATTTCAATCCGCTGCACCTGCGCAGTCCCCAGACGGAATCCGTTGCGACGATACTGGACCTGATGCACGATCCCGAGACGAACCCGAACACGATCAGCGTGCTTGCGAGTTCGCTGCCGGAGGCACAGGCGCTCGCAGCGAAGCTCGATGCGCTGCCCGAAGTCGCGCAGACGATCACGCTGGCGAGCTTCGTGCCGAAAGAGCAGCAACCGAAGCTTGCGCTCATATCGGATGCATCGATGCTGCTCGATCCCACGCTCAACCCGGGCAATACGGCGTCGCCACCGGACGATGCAGCCGTCGTGGCGGCGATGCGCCGGCTTGCCGCCGATCTCCAGTCGATCACCGCTCCGGGGCCGCTGGCGGCCACGATCGCCGATTTGCAGCGGGGTCTCGGCTTGCTGGCGGACGGCAACGCGGAGCAACGGAGGCAGTTCGAGAACGCGGTGGTGCCGCCGGTTAGGCTCACGCTGGATCAGGTGCGCGCGGTCTTGAGTGCCGGCCCGGTCACCCTCGATACGCTGCCGCGGACACTCGTACAGGATTGGATCGGAACAGACGGCAGCGTGCGTGCGGAGGTGCAGCCGCGCGGCGATGTGAACGAGACCGAGAACCTGTTGCGCTTCGTGACCGCCGTGCAGACAATCGCCCCCGATGCAGCCGGCCCTGCAGTGTCGATTCACGAAGCAGGTCAGACCATCGTACGTGCGTTCTTCGTGGCCGGTTTATGGGCATGGCTCGCGATTACGCTGCTGCTCGCGATCGTACTGAGACGACTGCGCGACGTCGTTCTCACGCTGGCCCCGCTGGTGCTCGCCGCGCTGGCGACGCTCGCACTGTGCGGCGCTTTACACATCCCGCTCAATTTCGAGAACATCATCGCTTTGCCGCTGCTCCTCGGCGTCGGCGTGGCGTTCGATATCTATTTCATGATGGCGTGGCGCGCCGGCGCGCAGGGGCTCTTACAATCGAGCCTGGCGCGCGCAATCCTCTTCAGCGCGCTCACGACGGCGGTCGCGTTCGGCAGCCTGTGGCTTTCGAACCATCCGGGAACAGCAAGCATGGGCGAGCTTCTCATTATTTCGCTCGTGTGCACGATGGTTTGTACACTCGTCGTGCTTCCCGTGCTGCTCGGCCCTGCCGCGGGCGCGGAACGGAAGAAAGGCCCGCCGTGAAATGATACGTCATGCATTCAGCTTCTAAATTCGTGGCGTTCATCCCCGTCGTGCTGATCTGTGCCGCCCTCAGTGGCTGCGGCACGCTGGCCGTTTCAGGCGAGGATGAATACAACGATCCTTACGAACCCTTCAACCGAAAGGTTTTCGCGTTCAATCAGACGCTGGACCGTAACGTCGTCAAGCCTGTCGCGACGGCCTATCGCGATGCGCTGCCGCAGTTCGTGCGCGATCGCATCCATTTCGTCCTCAGCAACCTCGGCGAGCCGCTGATTCTGGTGAACAACGTGCTGCAGCTCCGGCTGGAGGCGGCGAGTGCGACGTTCGGCCGCTTCGTGATCAACTCGATTGCGGGATTTGGCGGCATGTTCGATCGTGCAGCCGAAGACGGGCTGCCGAGGCAGACGGGCGATTTCGGCCAGACCCTGTACCGCTGGGGTGCCTCGGACGGGCCCTATCTCGTCCTGCCGTTCTTCGGTCCGTCTAATGTGCGCGATACCTTCGGGCTCGGCGTGGATCTCGTCAGCTCTCCGGTGCGTTATGCGATCCCGAGCGACGACAGGGTGATCTATGGGCTCACGAGCGGCATTGTCGATGGCGTGGACAAGCGCGAGCGCAACCTCGAGGCCGTCGACGTGCTCGAGCAGAGCGCGCTCGACTTCTACGTCCACCTGAGAAGCGTCTGGCGTCAGTATCGGGCGGGATCCTCAGCCAGGCACGCAAGGACGCGAAGAGCGACGAGCTGGTGGATCCGGAAAGTCCAGATCGTTGATACGTTCAGCCCGAGCTTGTCTTGATGATCTTCTGATCCTGTGTCGTCTGACTTCCTTTCCGCCGTACCATCGCGGCCTGCCGGCGCCGACAACGCGCAGCTTTCACAAATCTGTCCGACACGCGCTGCCGAACGAGGGCCGGCGCAGCCTCTGGAGCCTGAATGGATTCTTCCGACATCGTGTTGATCACGGGCGCTACCGGATTTGTCGGTTCGGCGGTCGCCCGCGCCGTTCAGGCGACCGGTGCTCGCGTGCGCGCGCTCGTGCGACCGTCGAGCACTCGTACGAATCTCGCAGGGCTCGATGTTGAATTCGTAAGCGGGGACGTCCGCGACGAGGCCGCAGTCGCAGCGGCGATGCACGGTGTGCGATATGCGTTCCACGTTGCGGCCGATTACCGCCTCTGGGCGCGCGATCCGCAAGAGATCGTACGCACCAACGTCGAGGGCACACGCAGGATCATGGACGCCGCAATGCGGGCCGGCGTGGAGCGGATTGTCTACACGAGCAGCGTTGCGGCACTCGCGCTGCGTCCTGCGGGCGAGCCGGCCGATGAGTCGATCGCTCTCGCGGAGAGCGACGCCATCGGCGCTTACAAGCGCAGCAAAGTGCGCGCGCAGGCGCTCGTCGAACGGATGGTGAGAGACAACTCGCTCCCCGCAGTGATCGTGAATCCTTCGACGCCCGTTGGCCCGCGCGACATCCGGCCGACGCCGACCGGGCGCGTCGTAGTCGAAGCAGCATCGGGGCGCATGCCCGCATTCGTCGACACCGGTCTCAATCTCGTTCACGTGGACGACGTAGCGCAAGGTCACGTCGCAGCGCTCGAGCGCGGCCGAATTGGCGAGCGGTACATCCTCGGCGGTGAGAACGTGCTCCTTTCCGAGATGCTTCGCACGATCGCGGCGCTGACGGGCCGACGCGCGCCCACTATTCGCATCTCTCGCGCCGTCGTATATCCCTTGGCGTTCGCCGCGCAGGCAGTCGCTCGGTTCACAAACAATGAGCCTTTCATCACGGTCGAGGGACTGCGCCTCTCGAAAGGCCGCATGTTTTTCACTTCCGCGAAGGCCGAGCGCGAGCTCGGCATCCGGCCTCGCCCGTACAGCGAAGGCTTACGCGACGCGATCGACTGGTTCAGGCATCAGCGTTACATCGCGTGAGGGTCGTGCTCACCGTTCGCGCGATCAGCCGGCGATCATCTTATCGGCTCGACTGCGCAGCATATCGATCAGCGCCTGCGGTCCACCGCTCTTCAGCACCGAAGCGAATTCGGCCCTGCGTGTCGCGAGCTCGCTCACCGTGCCGCTGAGGTAGACATCGATCACTTTCCAGCCGTCGGGCGTTTCGTGGCACAGATAGTTGAGTGCGACGGGATCGCCCTGCTTCAGCACGATGCGTGAGCGTACGATGCGGTTCGCGTTGCGCGCCTCGGCCTGAGGCTCGACCTCGAAGCGCTCGCCGTCATAGCCGTCGAAGCGGCTGGCGTAGGTCGCAATGGACATGCGGCTGAACTGTTCGGTCAGGGCGACCTGCTGGTCCGGCGTAAACGTTTTCCACGGCGGGCCGACTGCGATGCGCGTCATCGCGGGGAGATCGTACGTCGTGCGCACGGCGGGCTCGAGGCGTTTGTAGCGGCCTTTTACCCCGAGCGCAGTCGCCTGCTTCATCGTTTCGAGAAGCACGTCGCAGAAGGCGCGAATACGCGCGACAGCCGGATCGCTTTCGCCCGTGAACGCGGACTCGATGCAGAGCAGGAAGGGAAGCGCCCGTAGGAAGGTTCTGCGCGGAAGTGAGTGCATGGAGCGTAGTGCGACGGCACGTTCAGTCAAACGCCGTAGCTTAATGGCACACGCATGAGCGTGCCAGCATTGTCACGCAAGCACGGCCGCAGGGCGCAGCGGCGCTTCCCGAATCGGCAGATTCACGAGCGCGGCAGCAGCGGCGAGCGCCATGTCGACGTACCACATCCACTGGTAGCTGCCTGAATGCTCGATGGCTACCCCGCCGAGGTAGGCACCGAAAAACCCGCCGATCTGATGCGAGAAGAGCGTGAGTCCGAACAGCGTCGCGAGATAACGCACGCCGAAGAGCTTGCCCACGATGGCGGCAGTCGGTGGAACCGTGGAGAGCCAGGTGAGACCGAGGCCTACCGCGAATACGTAGAACGTCCACTCGGTCTTCGGCGCGGCGAGATACCACGCGATCAGGACGGCGCGCGACGCATACATCACCGCCAGGATGTGCTTGCTCCGAAAACGCGCGGTCGACTGGCCCGCGATCAGGCTGCCCGCGATATTGGCGAGACCGATCAGCGCAATCGACCAGCTTGCGACCGAGGCGTCGAGTCCGCACAGGCTGACCTCCCCCGGCAAGTGCGTGACAAGAAACGCGACGTGGAATCCGCACGTGAAAAAACCGGCGTGCAGCAGGAGGTAGCTGCGGTCACGCATGGCCTCGCGCACGGCGCGGCCGGGCTCGGCCGGCGTGCCGGATGCGGCGTGGGCGTGCGGCGCAGCCGGACTGATGATGCGGGCAAGGGGGAGCGCGGCGAGCGTCATCACGGCGATGGACCACATCGCGCCCATCCAGCCGACCAGTTGGATCAGGCCCTGCGAAATCGGCGCGAAGACGAATTGTCCGAACGAGCCGCCCGCGTTGATGACGCCCGCCGCTTTCCCGCGCGTCTCGGGCGTGAGTCGCTGCGCGGCGGCGCCGATCAGAACCGAGAAGCTGCCGGCCCCGGAGCCGATGGCGGCCAGCAGCCCGAGAGACACGATGAGACCGAGGCCCGAGGTCATGAGCGGTGTCATGGCCGTGCCTATCGCGAGAACGACGAGTCCGGCCACGAGGACTTTCGCGGTGCCGTAGCGGTCCGCGACCGCGCCGGCGACAGGCTGGATCGCGCCCCACATGAGCTGCGCCACGGCCAGTGCGAGGCTGATCGTGGTGATGCCGAGGCCGGTCGAAGAGTTGATGGGAGACACGAACAGGCCGAGGGACTGGCGTGCCCCCATGGTGACCATGAGGAAGGCCGCGGCCGCAGCCGTCACGATACATACGCTCAAAGTGCTGTGTGACGCGCGTGGGGCCATGTGCATTCTCCGGGCGGAGATGGAGCAGAAGCGACCATCCCGGTAAACATGATGACTGTAATGATTGCATTATATGATGACCGTCATATAAACTGTCAAGCATCGGCGAAGCAGTGAGGAGTCGAACGTGAAGGTCAGCAGGGAACAGGTAGCCGAGAACCGCGAACGGATTCTGGAGGCCGCCACACAGCGCTTCCGCGAGCGCGGCTTCGAAGGAATCGGTGTGGCGGATCTCATGAAGGAGGCGGGGCTTACGCATGGCGGCTTCTATGGCCATTTCGCCTCGAAGGAAGATCTCATTGCGCAGGCGTGCGCGCGCGCGTCGGATCGATCGCGAGCGCGGTGGGCGCGGCTCTCCGAACGTGCGCCCGACAACCCGCTCGCCGAAATCGCACGCGTTTACCTCACGCCGCAGCACCGCGATTCGCCGGGGGCGGGATGTCTCATCGCAGCGCTCGGACCGGACGTCGCGCGCCAGGGCCCCGCGGTGCGGGATGCTGTCACTGCGGGTGTGCGCGCCGCGCTGGATTTCCTCACCCGCATCGTTCCGGGCCGCTCCAGGGCAGCAAAGCGGCGCAAGGCGATCGCGAGTTACGCGAGCATGGTGGGCGGTATGGTGCTCGCGCGTGCCGTGAACGATCGGGTGTTTTCAAAGGAAATCCTGGACGCGGTCGAGGCATCGATCAGAGGCTGACCGCATTACTCACGTCTGAGCACGCCTTTCACGTCCAACAACGTCACAGTGAGCTTTGCATGAATCCGCGAACGCGCCAGCTGCTCGAAGGCCCGATCACCGCCACGTTGGTGAGGCTCGCGGCGCCGAACGTGCTCGTCATGTTCGTGCAGGCGTCGATCGGCCTGGTCGAGACGTGGTTCATCGGCCGGCTCGGCACGGACGCGCTGGCGGGTGTCGCGATGGTCTTTCCGATGCTGATGCTGATGCAGATGATGTCGGCCGGCGCGATGGGCGGCGGCATCTCGTCGGCGATTGCACGCGCACTCGGTGCTCGGCGTACGGCGGACGCCGACGCGCTCGCGCTTCACGCAGGCGTGATCGCAATTGGCTTCGGCCTCGTCTTCATGGCGGCGGTACTCGGCGGCGGCCGCTGGCTCTATACGAGCCTCGGCGGAGAAGGCGCATCGCTCACTGCTGCGCTCGCGTATTCGAACGTCGTCTTCGGCGGGGCAGTGCTGGTGTGGCTGTTCAACTCGCTCGCGAATGTCATCCGCGGGACCGGCAACATGATCCTGCCGGCCATCGTAACGTGTGTCGGAGCCGTGCTGCTCATCCCGCTCTCGCCCTGTCTCATCTTTGGCTGGGGGCCATTTCCTCAACTCGGCATCGCGGGTGGCGCATGGGCGGTCATCGTCTATTACGCACTCGGGACGCTCGCGTTCATTGCGTATCTGCGCTCCGGACGCAGCGCGCTGCATCCGTCATTGCACGGCGCGGGGTTTCGGTGGCCGCTCTTCCGCGAGATCCTGCGCGTCGGTGGGGTCGCTGCCCTCATCACGGTGCAGACCAATCTGACGATCGCGTTCAGCACGGGTTTTGTCGGCTCGTTCGGCGCTGCTGCCGTCAGCGGCTATGGCGTGGGTTCGCGGCTCGAATACCTGCTGATTCCGCTCGTGTTCGGTCTGGGCGGGCCGCTCGTGGCAATGGTGGGCACGAACGTCGGCGCAGGACAGCACGAACGCGCGCTCCGCGCGGCGTGGATCGGCGGTGTGCTCGCGGCTGCGCTCACCGGCTCGATCGGGATTGCCGCGGCACTCTTTCCGCGCGCCTGGCTCGGGCTCTTCAGCGCTGACCCGGTCGCGCTGGAGGTCGGCACCCGCTACCTGCAGACGGTAGGCCCGGCATACGGCCTGTTCGGACTCGGCATGGCCCTGTACTTCAGCTCGCAGGGCGCAGGCCGACTGCGCTGGCCGCTCATCGCAAACTTCGTGCGTCTGCTGATCGCCGCCGGCGGCGGCTGGCTCGTGCTTCAGTCGGGCGGCAGCCTCGATGGCGTATTTCTCGCCCAGGCCGCAGGGCTCGCCGCATTCGGTGCCATCGTCGCCGGCGCGGTGGCGCTCGGCGCGTGGGAGCGCAGCAGCACGACGCGCGCATTGCGCGTGGCGTGAAGCGGGGAGTGCCGCCGGACTTCGGGAGCGACATCGGCCCTCCGGGTTGAATTTACCCACAGCGCCCTCATATCCGAGCAAATGCGCGGACTCGAATCTACATCCCGTTCACTCGAACACACGATCATTCCGCTGCTCGGCGATGATGAACCGCAGAGTGCGAGCAGAAATTCCAGCCTGCCGGACGACGAGCAACTGCTCGATGCGTACTCGCGTTCCGTCACGGCCGTCGCAGAACAGGTCGGTCCCGCGGTCGTGTTCATCGAGATCCGAAAGAAAGTCGACACACCGAGAGGCCCGCGTGAAATAGGGGGGTCCGGATCCGGTTTCATTTTCACGCCCGACGGCCTGATCATCACGAACAGTCACGTCGTGAACGGCGCGACCCGGATCTCGGTGACGTTGGAAGACGGCCGTGTCTTCGCGGCGAGCGCGATCGGCGACGATCCCGATACCGACATCGCTGTCCTGAGAATCGATGCGGACAAGCTGCCCACCGTGGCGCTTGGACAGTCGCAGCACGTGCGCGTGGGGCAGCTCGTGATCGCGATCGGCAACCCATTCGGCTTTCAGTGCACTGTGACGGCCGGCGTCGTATCGGCGCTCGGGCGCTCTTTGAGAGCGAACAGCGGCCGCCTCATGGACGACGTCATTCAGACGGACGCAGCGCTCAATCCAGGCAACTCGGGCGGACCGCTGCTCAACTCCCGGGCTGAAGTCATCGGCGTGAATACGGCCATCATCGGCGGCGCGCAGGGCATCTGCTTCGCGACCGCCATCGGCAGCGTGAAGGCGACCGTCGTCGAGCTGCTGCGGCATGGTCGCGTGCGCCGCGCGTGGCTGGGCGTCGCCGGCGAAAACACACCGCTTTCCCGGCGTGTGGTGCGCCATTTCGGGCTCGACAGTTCCGCGGCGTTGCGCGTGACTGCGGTCGAGCCCGACAGTCCCGCTGCGGCCGCGATTGTGGAGGCGGGCGATCTCATCATCGCGCTCGACGGGCGGCCCGTCTCCGGCTTCGATGACATGCACCGGCTGCTCTCGCACGATCGCGTCGGCAAAGTGCTGGAGATGATCGTCATCCGGCGTGCGCAGCGGCTGACGCTGAACGTCGTTCCGCGCGAGCGCGCGTAGCGTTTCGATCCTGCTCGGAGCGGGTGTAGGATTCCGGGAGAAAGTGAGGTGCCCATGGCAAGCATAGCCGGTCTCGTCGATCCCTCAATCGGAACGGAACATGTGCGAGGTGCGGAGGACGCGCCGGTCACGCTCGTCGAGTACGGCGATTTCGAGTGTCCGAATTGCAAGCAGGCGGCGCCCGTGTGCGATCTGATGCTCAAGCGCTTCGCGGGCCGCGTGCGATTGGTGTATCGCCATTTCCCGCTGGAAGAGGTGCATCCTCACGCCCTGCTCGCGGCCGAAGCGGCGGAAGCCGCCGCGGCTCAGGGTAAATTCTGGGAAATGCACGACGCTTTGTTCGCGCACCAGCACGACCTGCAGTTACCGCACTTGCGTGAGCTTGCCCGTGAGCTCGGACTCGAGCAGCGGCGTTTCGCCACCGACCTCGGCGAACACGTGTATCTGCGACACGTGCGAGCGCACGAGGAGAGCGGGCGCGCGAGCGGCGTGCGCGCGACGCCCACGTTCTTCCTGAATCGCAGCATCTGCGACGTGTCCTTCGGTGTGCAGACGCTCGAGCGCAGCATCGAGGCGGCTCTCCGCGCACTGCCGTAGCCGTCAGCGGCGACCCCGGAGAACGATGAAGAACAAGGAAGCAGGACGGGGCTCGATCACTTCATTTGCCTGGCTGTCCATTGCGGCCGCGGCCGTCATCATCTGCCTGAAGAGTGTGGCGTACTGGCTCACGGGCTCGGTGGGCCTCCTCTCCGATGCGCTCGAGTCCGTCGTCAATCTCGTGGCGGCGTGTGGTGCGCTGGTCGCGCTCACCGTTGCGGAACGGCCCGCCGATGACGAGCATCCATACGGCCACGGCAAGGCGGAGTATTTCTCGAGCGCTTTCGAAGGCGGCATGATCTTCGTCGCCGCGCTGGCAATCGCGGCCACCGCGATCGAACGTCTGTTGCACGCGCAGCCGCTCGAGCAGCTTGGAATCGGGCTCGCCATCTCCGCGCTCGCGACCGCCATCAACTGGATCGTGGCTCGCATTCTTTTCACTGCCGGGCAACGACACCATTCGATCGCGCTCGAGGCGGATGCACATCACCTCATGACGGACGTCTGGACGTCGATCGGGGTGCTGGTCGGTGTGGCCGGTGTCACGCTCACCGAGTGGCAATGGCTGGATCCCGCGGTTGCGCTACTCGTTGCCGCGAACATCGTGCGTACCGGCTACTCGCTGGTGCAACGTTCCGCATCGGGGCTCATGGACGAGGCGCTGCCGGCCGCCGAACAGAAGATCCTGCTCGAGACGCTCGATCGCTATCGCCGCCGTGGCATTCACTACCATGCGCTGCGCACGCGTCGGGCGGGCGCGCGTCGCTTCATCGATCTCCACGTGCTGGTGCCCGGCGCGTGGTCGGTCAAGGAGGGACACGATCTCGTCGAGACCATGGAGTCCGACATCCGCGGAAGGCTCGCGAACACGACCATACTCGCGCACCTGGAGCCGATCGAAGACGCCGTGTCATGGGACGATGTCGGACTGGACCGTCACGGACCACCTGGGACCCAGGCGCGTTGAGCGGCCGCGACGGGCTGCGAGTTCGGCGCCGCGTCGTGTTTACTTCGCCGGTGCGCCTTTGGCCGTACTTCCGGTCGCGTCGGGGCGAGCTGCGCCGGTCTTCTTCCTGCAGAGCGCCATCAGGCCGAGCCGATGATGGCGCCGGCCGCGAACACGAGCAGACCGCCGAGAACGACCTGAAGCGCGGCCGAGAAGAGGGGTGTTTCCATGTAGCGATGCCGCACCATAGCGATTGCGGCAAGCTCCACGATGACGACTGCGACCGCGAGCACGGTGGCCCAGTAGAAGTCGCTCAGCAGAAAGGGCAGGGTATGGCCGAGTCCGCCGATGGAGGTCATCAGGCCCGACGCGGCGCCGCGGAGCCACGGGCTGCCACGACCGGTGAGCGAGCCATCGTCGGACAGACCTTCGGCGAATCCCATGCTGATGCCTGCGCCTACGGCAGCAGCGAGGCCGACGAGAAACGTTTCCCACGTATTGTGGGTGGCGAACGCAGCCGCGAAGAGCGGGGCGAGCGTGGATACCGAGCCGTCCATCAGACCGGCGAGACCCGGCTGCACGACCTGCAGCAGAAACAGGCGCCGTTCCGCTTCGTGCTCGTTTTTCGTACGTCGGGCGAGATGAATCGTTCTTCGAGCGCTTCCGCCTGCGCCTCGTGCCGGCGCTCCTCGGCGGCGAGATCGCCCAGGAGCTGCCGGATCGACGCGTCGCGGGAACGGCGCGCTGCCCGCGCGTAGAAGCGCTTGGTTTCCGCTTCCATGAGCTCGGCCTGCTCACGCACCTTGTCCAGTCCGAGCGGGCGGCTCAGCCATACGGGCTGCCGCTGCACGAATCCACGCACGTCCTGACGCCGGATGAGTGGCAGACGTTCGCCGAACTTCCCGCGATAGAGATCGAGCAGGCGGTGACGGTGATCGGTTTCTTCGTCCGCCATGGCATTGAACATGCGCGCCGTGTCCGGATAGGTTTCGCGCAGCCCCTCCGCGAATTCGCCGTAGATGCGCGCATCCTCTTCCTCGAGCGAAATCGCGAGCGCGAGCAGCTCCTGCTCGCTCAAATCCGAGAAATTCTTGGCCTCTGCCATAGCTCCCAGGCTTTATTCGCCGACTGCCGCGGGCGCCGGCCCGTTGCGAGGAAGAGCGAAGTATATATGGGGGATTGCGCACGCGGTTATGCCATCATCGCCGTAGGAAAACCCTCGTCGAGGAATGCATCGAGCAATGGGAACCATACTCGTCGGCACCGCGTCCTGGACCGACAAGTCGCTCATTCAGTGCGGACGCTATTACCCTTCCGACGTGAAGACGGCGGAGCAGCGTCTGCGCTATTACGCGAGTGAGTTTCCGATCGTGGAGGTCGACAGCAGCTACTACGCGATCCCGAGCGAGCAGACCGTGCGGCTATGGGCGGAACGTACACCGGGCGATTTCGTGTTCGACGTGAAGGCGTTCCGCATGTTCACGCAGCATCAGACGGCTCCGCGCGTGCTGCCGAAGTACATCTGCGAATCGCTGCCGCTCGATAAGAAGTCGCTCTACTACAAAGACATGCCCGGTGAGCTGCTAGACGCGCTGTGGAACGAGTTCAGAAACGCGCTGCTGCCATTGAAGGAGGCGGGCAAGCTCGGCATCGTTCTCTTCCAGTTTCCACCCTGGTTTCTCGCGAACAAGGCAAACCTCGCGCACATCGAGCAGTGTGTCGAGCGCATGAGCGGTTTTCGGCTCGCGGTCGAGTTTCGCAACGAGACGTGGTTCTACGAGCGTACGCGCGAACGGACGTTCGCGTTCGAGCGCGAGCACGGCATTGCCCATGTCGTAGTAGACGAGCCGCAGGGCTTCAAGAGCTCGATTCCGGCGGTATGGGAGGTGACGTGCCCGGATGTCGCGGTCGTGCGCCTGCATGGACGCAATCGCGACACGTGGGAAAAGCGCGGACTTGCCGCGGCCTCAGAGCGCTTCAACTACCTGTACTCCGAAGAAGAAGTGGTCGAGCTCGCGCGGCCTGTCAGAACGCTCGCTCGCAAAGCCCGCACGGTACACGTGCTGCTCAACACGAACCACGAGGATCAGGGACAGGTGAACGCGCGCGCGCTGATGCGTGAGCTCGCTGCATCGAAGTGACGACATGATGCCCAGAGCAGGCGCCTGCACCGCCTGAGGCGGCAACGCGTCAGGACCGCGCGAGCGAGCGCACGATGCGCGCGGGATTGCCGGCGACGACGACTTCCGGTGGAACCGCGAAATCCACGACGGCGCCGGCCCCGACGATACTCCCTGCGCCGATGTGTGCACCGCCGAGCAGGACCGCGCCCGTTCCGACCCACACATCGTCTTCGAGCACGATGTCGGACCGCGCACCGCCACCGCGCGGCAAGCTCATTCCGATCGGGGTGGCAAAGGCATGCTCCGCGATTACCACGTCATGTGCCAGGAAGCAGTAGTCCGCGATGCGTACGGCGCCGTTCGTTGCGATGATCACGTCCACCAGCGTGGAATACTTGCCCACTTCTACATGACCGTCGGAGCCCAGATCGAAGAACCCGTCGTAAAAACTGGAAAAAGGCCCGAGGCGCAAGGCGCACGCGTGGGTGCTGCGACAATGGACAAACGCGTAACTGCTGTAGAGCCAGCTCGAATGCGCGAGAGAGACGTTTGGCGGCAGGGGTCGCTCGAACCAGTCGTGCGCAAGCACGGTCACTTCAAACGGCGCCTCGAGATGCGTGCCGGATTGCCGACGACAGTGGCAGCCGCGGGCACGTCGCGCGTGACGACTGCACCGGCACCGATGCGGGCGCCGCGGCCGATGCGCGTGCCTTTCAAAACGATCGCGCCGATGCCGATCCACACGTCGTCTTCGATGACGATGGGCCTCGACTCGTATGCAGGACGGCCGCTCTTATCCGTGCCGGGAGCGTTTGCGATCGCGTCGCGCCTGCGCTGCCTCGCGATCGATGGGATGGAAATCGCTGTCCGCGATGCTGACGTGATAGGAAACAACAACACGATCACCGAGTGAGATCCGCTCTGCGCACATGAAGATCGCCCCTGCGAGCACGCAAGTCGTCGCCGATCTCGATCACGCCCTGCGGCTCGATGCTGAATTCCGTGCACGCATGAACTTGCACCCGTTCACCAAGCGCAAGGCCGATCGTTTTCTCGCTGCGGTATCTCCGAAAGCTTGCGCGACGTTCGATGAAGCAGCCGGCTCCGAGTCTCACGTTCGACGGCAGATTGGTGTAATCCCATGCGCCGGTCACGTCCTCTACGCTCATGGCGGGCGCCAGCCCAATGTCTGCGAGCAGCTTTCGAAGTACGACATCGGAGGAGAAATATTCCTTCGCGACTGCGCGTGCGGCCTCGCTGTGCCGTGCGTAATCGGCTTCGACGGCTTCGACGGCCGAGAGCGCCTCGTCCATGTTCGAGAACGCGTGCAGCCCCGACCCGCACGGGATGTGCTCGGAGAACCCGGTGTCCTGCACGACCACGGGACGGCTCGCTGCCAGGTAGCAGGCCGACCGCCCGCTGAACCACCCGGAGCGCGTCGCGACGTAGACGTTCTTCGCGACGCTGAACTCGCCCCGTGACCCTTGGATGTAGTCGCGGTAGACGTCTGCGTCGCCGCTCACTTCATATCCGTCCAGCACGGACCAGCCGTATTCCCGCCATTCGTGCGCCGGCGGTTCACCGCCGCAGGCAACCTCGAAATGCGCGCGCGAATGTTGCGGAAGCGTTTTCACTTTCTCGAACTCGATTTCCTTCGCGCCGTAGCGCATGCCGCGGTACTCGAGGACTTCCAGCAGGCTCTTCCAGCTCATCACTGTCGTCCAGGACGTTGCAGGCCCGCGCGGACACCACGAGTCGAGCAGGACCGGTTGACGCGTCGGTCGCCACTGTATGCCCAACGAGGGCAGAATGCAGTCCTCTTTTCCGATTCGCTCCGCGAAGCTGAAGAAGAAATCGTGGGCCCGGTAGTTTTTGCCGCCGGGCCAGGGTTCGGCGGCATCCTGTCGGGGGAACAGCACGAACTGATTCAGCCCTGGATCGGTATCGATCATCACCTTGCGGGCGCAGCCGAGATACTCGTCACGCATCAGGGTTCCACCCGATACGTTCAGAAACAGCTCCGCTTCGCGGGCGATCCGCGAAAAGCTCTCTGTATCCATACCGAACGTGCGGCCATTCATGGCGCGCAAGTGCCAGCGGTTTGCAAGGCTGGGTGAAAACATCGACAACGTCTGGCGCAGAAACTCAATACCGTACGTGGGCTCCTCTACGAGTTGTTTCTCGATGGGGGAATACGTGACCCAGCCGGTGTCTTCGAGATAGTAAACCTCGAAACCGAGGCGTTCGAGTCCCACTGCGTATTGCACATAATCCCACGCAACGCCGCCAAGCGGGAACGTGGCGATCATCCCGGTGACGATCGCCTTCATGCCGTCGCTTTCAGCGCCGCCGCGTCCGTGAACTGTGCCATGTGCAGGTTGCGGGTACAAGCGCCCGTTGCGAAGCAGCTCGTCGTGCGTGCCGACCTCGGCGACGCGACCGCCCTCCAGAACGATGATACGGTCGGCGCGACGTACTGTGGAAAGGCGATGCGCGATCACGACGCACGTGCGGTCCCGCATCAGCCGGTCCATGGCGTCGAGCACGGCCCGTTCCGAAACGGCGTCGAGCGCGCTCGTCGGCTCGTCCATCACGAGCAGCGGCGCATCCGTAAGGAGCGCTCGTGCAATCGACAGGCGCTGGCGCTGGCCTGCCGACAAGGTCAGGCCGCGCTCGCCCACGACCGTGTCGTAGTCCTTCTCGCAGCGAGCGATGAAGTCATGAGCGTTGGCCGCGCGCGCGGCGGCTTCGATTTCGGCGCGGCTTGCGTCGGGACGGCCATACGCGATGTTTTCTGCGATCGTCACCGGCAGCAGAAACGCATCCTGCAGCACGAGCGCGGTGCTGCGTCTGACGCTCGCAAGTGTCGCGTCGCGAACGTCCTGGCCGTCGATCAGCACGCGACCGTGCCAGGGGTCGGCGAGCCGGGGAATCAGCGAAGCAAGTGTGCTCTTGCCCGCGCCGGTCGCACCGACGAGGGCCAGCGTCTCGCCCGGGCGCACCTCGAGGTCGACACCGTTCAGCACCGGCGCGCCCGCACTGTAGCCGAAGACGACGTGCTCGAGCTCGAGATGCGCGCCGCGGCCGCGCAGCGTCAGCGGTTTCGCCCGCGGGCTTTCGGCGATCACCTGTTCGTCGTCCAGCACCTCCATCACGCGGCGGGCGCTTCCGGCGGCCGTCGCCAGTGTCGAGCCCAGATAGGCGAACGCGAGGAGCGGGGCATACAGTGCCGTGAGATAACTCAGGAAGACAATCAGAACGCCGGCCGAAAGCCGCCCTTCGATCGCCTGCACGCCGCCCACGAGCATGATCACCGCGGTGCCGAGCGCAAGCGTGCCGTCGATGCCGACCTTGAACTGGATCTGTGTGACGAGCGCGCGCAACGCCGCGCTGATCGACTGCTTCGCCGTGCCGCGGAAGCGTGAATGCTCGTGCGCTTCGCGTCCGAACGCCTGCACGAGCGGCAGCGCGGTCAGCGTCTGTTCCGCGACCGACCACACCTCACCTTCGACTTGCTGATGCTCGTAGACGCGGTCGCTCATGCGCGGACCCAGGAGCCGCATGAGAATGCCCAGCGGAAGCGCAACGAGCGCGGCCACGACGGCGAGCACGGGCTCGAGTTGCCACATGATCGTGAACAGCAACAGAAGCGACAGGCACGAGGTGAAGACCGGGAGCGCGACCCCGGTGATCAGCCCCGGCAGGCACGACGTGTCGATGGTTACGCGTCGTACCCGATCGCCGCTGCGTGCACGTGAATGCGCCGTGAGAGAGAGCGTGTGAAGTTTCGAGAACACCTCGGCTGCGAGCGAATACTGCAGCCGTGCGCCGGTGCGCGTCTGTGCGACGGCCTGAATGACTTTGATTGCCTGACCCGCCAGGAACGTGAGCATGATCGCCAGTGCGAGCCACGCGAGCAGGCCTTCGCGGGTGCCCGCGCCGGGCAATCGGGCCAGAGCCGCGACGGCCTCGGGCAGCGGTGCGTCGGCGAGAACATTGTCGATGATCAACTTGAGCGGCCACGGCAGCAACGCCTCGAGCGCGATGCCTACACAGCCCAGCGCGACGAGCCCGCCGAGGCTGCGGGCGTGTGCTCTGACGTGGCGGTTGAAGCGACGCGGCCACGCGATCACAGTGCGCGCTCCGGCGGTGCTACTTCCGACAGCGCATGCAGCCTCGCATACGAGCCTCCGCGCGCGATCAGCGCCGCATGCGAGCCGATTTCCGCTACGGCACCGTGTTCGAGCACGACGATACGATCGGCCCCGCGCGCGGCGGCGAGCCGGTGCGCGATGATGATTGTCGTGCGACCGGCTTTCAGTCGCGACAACGCTTCAAGCACCTGCCGTTCCGTTACCGTATCGAGCGCGGAAGTCGGCTCGTCCAGGATCAGCACGCGCGGATCGCGCAGCAACGCGCGCGCGATCGCAAGGCGCTGGCGCTGGCCGCCCGAGAGATTGGCGCCGTGTTCTTCCAGACGCGTGTCGTAGCCGTCCGGCAGCTCGCGAATGAATTCGTGCGCGTTCGCTGCGACGGCCGCGGCGACGATGTCATCGCGCGTTGCATCGGGCCGACCGTATGCGATGTTGTCCAGCACGCTGACGGGGAGCAGAAACGGATCCTGCAGAACGAGAGCGATCTCCGCGCGCAGGCTCGCCAGCTCCACGTCACGCACATCCATGCCGTCGAGCCGCACGCTGCCGCCGGTCGGATCGAAAAAGCGAGGCACCAGCGATGCCAGCGTCGTTTTGCCGGCGCCGCTTGCGCCTACGAGCGCGATCGTCTCGCCCGGCGCGATTTCGAGCGAGAGATCAAGTAATACGGGGTGATCGGCGTCGTAGGCGAACGACACGTGCTCGAACACGAGCCGGCCCGAGCTGCCTTCGCGTGCCGGGAGCGGGCGGGCGGAAGCGGAATCGCGAACGACTTCGTTCGCGTCCAGCACTTCCATGACGCGTTCCGCGCTTGCCTCGGCGGAGCGCAATGCGCCGTACGTCGTCAGCAGGCTGCGCGATGCGTTTTCGAGCGTGCGTACGTATGCAATGAACACGAGCAGGCTACCGAGTGCGAGCTCCTGGCTGAGTACCGCCTTTCCGCCCGCATAGATCACGAGCGCGATGCCGAGCGTGATGGCGATCCCGTTCATGACACCATACGACTGCTCGACGAGCGCAAAGCGGCGGGTCGCAGCGATCGCGTTCCCGGCGAAGCCGGAAAACAGCGTCGCATTGCGTGCGCCGGCGCCGAACGACTGCACCAGCGGCATTGCGCCGATAACCTGGTGCACGAATGTCATCACCGCTGCGGTCGCCTCGCGCTTTTCCCGCTCGGCACGTTTGAGCCGGCTGCCGAAGCAGAATGCGGAGAGCGCGAGCAGCGGCGCCGCGCACAGCATGAGCAGCGTCAGCGTGCGGTCGAGCTGCCACGCGAGGGCGCTGACGAAGATCACGGTGACGAGATGCTTCGCGGGCGCGACGAGAAGACCGTCCACGATCGTGTAGACGCTCCAGGCGTCGCCGGTCAGCCGCGCGAGCGCGTCGCCGACGGTGCGCTTCGAGTGAAACAGGAGCGAGAGCCGCTGAAGCTGCATGAACACGCGGCTCGCGAGTCGATAAACGAGTCGCTGTCCTGCAGCGGACCACAGCATCGTGAGCGCTGCGTCCAGTGCCGCCGACGCCGCGAAAAGCAGGACCACCAGCATGGAGGCCGCAACGACGAGCTGCGTGCGTTCGGCGGCGATGCCGGCCCTCTCGAACAGCGCTGCGAGCGGCCACGGGAGGGGATTATCGTTGAGCCCGTAGTCGATCAGGAGTTTGAGCGGCCACGGCTGCAAGGCCGCCAGAGCGGCGGCCAGCACGCCCATCACGAGAACGGCGGCGATAGCGCGCCACTCGGTGCGCGCGAGGGCGAGCACGCGACGGTAGTGACCAGAGGCGCGCATGACCCGCTAGGGAACCTCTGGTTCCGCTTCGATCGACCTCTTCAGAGCTTCGACCGCGTGGGCGCAGGAAAGACGTGAGGCCGCGCAGTCACGCACCATCAGAACGCCGAGCGTGCTGGCAGCGCAACCGAGCACGGCCGCTGCGAGCCACGCGTGATCGATAAATGCAAAGAGCGCCAGCAAACCGAGTCCCAGTGCGAGCGCGAGCGCAGGCCGCGGCGGGCGCGTCCGCGCATGCAAGCGCAGTAGCTGCTTGCCGCCGCCATGTTCTTCGGTCGTGATGTGCGTTCTCGCCCACCCGAACAGCCCACCGCGGAAATGCAGGTCCCACGGATCGAAATCGCCGCCGCGCATCACGACGGCGCCACCGCGGCGCGCCGCGGCTTCGAGGCGCGCGATCCACGCTTCGGTGGGAAACCAGCGCTCGCTCCACAGCGTGCGGGTGGCGGCGGCGGTTACTTCAACGGCCGGTGCGCGACGACGCCATGGCGTCAGGCCATGCTGCAATCGTCCGATGAGACGCGCCGCCGGCTGCATCAGATGCATGAGGAAGGTCACGCTCCAGCGTTTCACGGCGTCGGACGGCGTCGATGCCGGCGCCGGGAAGCGTGCGCGCGACGCTGCGAGCGCCGCATGAGAGATGGGTAGTGCGGCGACGATGACGAAAAACGGAACGGCCCACAGCAGCGGCGCCCACGTGAGTCCGGTAAGGGACAGAACGCCCAGTGCCGCGACGAGAAACAGCCACTCCGGCATGAGCGCGAGCGAAAGCAGCGACGCGGCGCCCGGTTCATAGAGCGACTGATATGCGGCCGTACCCCACACACCGCCGTAAACCTGGTGCCTGCGTGTCGACAGCGGCAGTGTCAGACCGCGACCGTATAGCCGGCCGCCCCACGACACGTGCCCAAATGCGTTGTAGCGCTCCGGCCACTTCTCTTCGAGCAGCGCTTCGGCTTTGCCGTAGCCTTTCTGCTGACACCAGTACATCCTGATGCTGTTGCGGCGATGATGCCAGTCCATCGCGCCGGCGTGGAAGCCGATCGTGCCGCCGCGATCCATGCAGCCGCCAGCACAGATCGACGTCGTCCCCGGCTGCACGGTAGCGCGCATCGAAGCCACCAACCGCCGCGAGCGCGTCGCGGAGGAATGCCATGTTGCAGCCGGGAATGTGCTCCGCGACCGTGTCGGTGAGCAGCACGTGCACCGGCCCGCCCGGCGCATTCGCGACGCAATCGGCAACGAGGCCGTCGCCGGGCGGCGCGATGTTCGGTCCGCCGATGCCCACGTGATTGCTGGTCATGAAGGCGTACGCGAGATACTTCAGCCAGTGCGGGTCCGGATACGCATCATCGTCGATGTACGCGACGATCTCGACCGGTTGCCGCCTGCCAGCCTCTGTTACGGGCGTTCGACAGCCCGCCGTTCTCCGTGCTGATCAGCCGCACCGGGTATTCGGCGCGCTATGTTCGGCGTTGCATCGGTCGAGCCGTCATTGACGACGATGACCTCGTAGTCTGGATAATCGAGGCTGCGCAATCCTTCGAGCGTGTCACGGATCGTGCGCGCGCCGTTGTAGCTGCACACGACGACCGAAACGCGCGGCCAGTGCACGTTCGCCGCAAACGGGACTTCGCGGAACGCGTGCGTTACGGCGAGCAAGGGCGGGCTTGGCCACACGATCGCGCGTCGTGAGTCCGAAATCCCAATCGTCGATATCGTAGCCGCCGCGGAACCATTCGTCGGTCCAGCCGAAGACGAACGCGCCGGCGCAGCCGGCGGCAAATACGGTCTGGAGCTGCCATGTGAGGCTCGCGGCCTGCGCTTCATCACCGTTGCGCCGGCTGTCGAGCCCGAGCTCGGCGAGGACGAGCGGGCGCTCGCCGGCGAGGTTCTGCAGCCGCGCGAGGTAAGCGGAGAGCCTGTCCTCCGACTCCAGGTACACGTTGAAGCACACGATGTCGAGGAAAGGGAGTTGCAGGTACTCCGTCGTCGGATAATTGACGTACGTGACGAGCGCCGCCGGGTCTTCGCTCTTAACGGTGTCGTACAGGCGCCGGATGAATTTCTCCGTACGGCGGCGTCCGTGCCAGCGCACGATCGGCGCCGGGATCTCGTTGCCGACGGCAAAACAGAGAATGGCGGGATGGCCCGCGCAGCTCCGCACGTCGCTGCGCACGCGTTGCACGATGTCGTCCGCCAGTCCCGGCTGGTCGAGGAACGCGACGTGCTGCTCCCATGGCAGCCCGATCATGACCCTGAGCCCGTGCGCGTGAGCGCGGTCGAGCAGCCACGTCGGCGGCACGGTGTACGTGCGCACCGTGTTGATTCCGGCTGCGCGCATGGCAGCGAAGTCGTAGTCGACGACCCCCGGCGATGGATAACCGGTGGCCCCGTCCTCACCACGGAAGGTGCCGTAGGTCACACCTTTTACCCAGAGCTTTCCGGAGCTGTCCTGCAGGAACTTGCCGGCGCTTCGCGGCCGGTCGGCATTCAACTGCTGCGCACGCGAGCCGGCCATTAGGCCGCCCGGGGCGCTCACATCGCGCCGATCCGATGCTTGCTGTCCGTCGCGGTCGAAGCGCAGTACGCCGCGCGAGAAATCGATTCCGAACACGCGCGACCTCAGGGCGCGATCGGCAGCGCGATCGGGAACATGCCCACGGGTTCGTGGACGGTGCTGCCGACGCGTGCGGGACGCTTGTTGTGCTGAGCATGCCAACGCCACGCACTCGAGACGATCTCGTCCAGGCTCGAGTGACGCGGTTCCCAGTCGAGCACGTCGCGCGCGCGGTTCGCGGCGGCAACGAGGATCGGCGGATCGCCGGGCCTGGGCGCCGCCATGCGCACCGGCACGCGCCCGCCGAACGCTTCGACCATCGACACGACGTCTCGCACCGAGTGGCCCGTGCCGGTGCCGAGATTGAGCGCAAGGCTGTCGCCACCCCGCTGCAGACGCTTCAGCGCCGCGACGTGAGCAGTGGCGAGATCGTTGACATGGACGTAGTCACGCACTGCCGTTCCGTCGGCAGTCGGATAATCGCAGCCGAAGATTTCGAGCGGGCCGCGCAGTCCCATCGCAGTCTGAATGGCGATCGGGATCAGATGCGTCTCGGGTTCGTGATCTTCGCCGATGTCACCGTCGCGATCCGCGCCCGCGGCATTGAAGTAGCGCAGCGCGGTCCAGCGCAGGCCGTGCGCCTTGCCCCACCACTGCAGCATCCTCTCGACGAAGAATTTCGATTCGCCGTAGGGATTGATCGGCTTCTGCACCTGGTTCTCGTCGATCGGCACCTTGTCGGGCATGCCGTAAGTGGCGCATGTGGACGAGAACACGATCTTATCCACCTGGGCGTGCTGCATGGCTTCGAGCAGCGTCAGCGAGTTCGAAACGTTGTTGCCGAAGTACTTGCCGGGCGCGCTCATCGATTCGCCGACGTACGCAAACGCCGCGAAATGAATGACTGCGGTGATCGAATAGCGCAGGAGCGTGTCGGTGAGCAGGGCCTGATTGGCGAGATCGCCGCGCACGAGCGGTCCCCAGCGCACCGCCCATGAGTGGCCATGCACGAGGTTGTCGTAGGTGACGGGCGTGAAGCCCGCGCGCGCCAGTGCCTTGCACGTGTGACTGCCGATGTAGCCGGCACCACCGGTTACGAGTACCTGCTTTTGAATGAGCCATCAGACCGCCGCCTCCGCCTTCATGTCAATTGAATGCCGCGTGCTGAGCGTGTCGAACACGCGAGGCAGGCGTCCTTCCACCGTCTTCACTGAAATCGCATCAGCACACAGTGACGACGCAACCTCGTCATTGCGTGCTACGAACGCACACGCGCGAGGTGCAATCGTCATATCGCTGTTCTCTCCGATGCGTCACAAACGCGGGCGTGCATAAGGAATTTTCGTACCACGTGGAATGGTGTACCGGCCAGATAATGCGCAACTGTCGCTAACGGTTGACGCAAAAGATGAAAATGAGTGGGCTGCTGACTTGCGCTGCGTATAGTAGTGATGCTTTAGACACGTGACAATGTCTCAAGCCAGCGACAAGTAGGGCAGCAATACCGTAATGTGTTCCGCGTCTGCCGCACGATCAGTGAGCGTGCGGGCGCTGTGATGGTGCGTTTACGTCGCACCCTTTCATGATTGTTTCCGCAGCGCGCGGAACTGAATCTTCAGTTCACGCTCCTGATCAAGAGTGCTTCGCACGAGCGCGAGATGGCCTGTCGGGTGCTGCGCCGTTAGCCGTGACGTGCGGGACGAAGCGGAACGAAGAAGCGTTCTTGCTCTCGATCAAGATCGCGCGATGAAGCCGCGCATCTCCCGCTGCATGCGAACACAACGCGAACACGGGCAAGAGATGCGCGCGAAGGGGCAGCCTTTAGCGCGATCGACAGCCCGGACAGAAGCACTGCGCATCTGCATGCTTATGGTCTTTTCTCCTCGTTTCGGGGATTGCGGTCATGCGAGCACGCCTGACCTGCCCGCACGTGTGCGGCACGCGGTGAACGGCGGCGTGGATGTCGCACGCGACCGGTGTGCTGCAGCCCAGCGTCTCGAGGTGAAAGCTTACGAACTGAGGACGTGAGGAGGGCCCACGTCCGGCGCATTCAATCGTGCGCGACGGGTTTCGGCAGCTTCTGGGACATGTGGTGCCGCAGCAGCACGCGCGCGGCGAGACCTTCGGGGACGTGCACGTCCAGCGCCGTCCTTTCTATTTCGCGCTCGTTGCGAAACAGTGCCTCGGCGGCACGTCGGCATGCGACGCACTGCGCGATGTGCGCCGTGATATCGGGGCGGGCGGCGTGCGGTTGAACGTACAACCAGCGCTGGGTTTCGTGGCAATTCATACGCAGCCATAGTGACCGCGCCTCGAGCCCAGACCTTACAGTTGCACGCATAGACGCGTGACACGGGTCCGACGTGCGGGTGCTGTCAGCTTGGAAAGATGCCCGAGTCGAGCGTTCCAGGCGCGCGTTCGACGCGCTGCCCGTCGTGCGTGAGCCACGCATCGCGCTGTGCGATGAAGGGAAGCGCGAGCAACCTGCCCAGCGTGAGGTCGCGTGCATCGCGATAACCCGGCACCCCGAGCGTCACGGCGTCCTGCGGGACGTTCGTGCGCACGGTCCCGTGCAGCCAATCCCAGATGCTCAGTCCGCTCGACCAGTTCGAATCCGTTTCATCGCGCACGGCAGAGTGATGGATGCCATGCAGGCGTGGCGTGGTGAAAACTCTGACCAGTGCGCGTTCCAGCGAGAGCGGCAGGCGGAGGTTGCTGTGATGAAACAGCACCGAAACGAAAAAGAAGGCTTGCCACAGTCGTAAGGCACGAGGACTCGCCCCGCATAACCGCACCTGCGCGGCACGCCAGGGGATCGACAAGGCCATGTCGAGCGCATGGAAGCGCAGGGCGGTCGTGGTGTCGAGATCCATGTCGATGTGGTGAACGAGATGAAACCGCCACAGGAACGGAATCTTGTGAGTGAGGACGTGCCAGAGGTAGATCGTGTAGTCGAGCAGAAGGAACGCGGCAGCGTCACGTGCCCATGCCGGTGCAGGTAGCTGCTGCGCGAAGCCGAGTCGACGTTTGAGGACGCGCTCGGCGAGCGGTTCCACCAATGGCGCCTGCAGTAAACCAACCACGCCGAGACTCGTCGCGCCCATGATCAGATTGCGGAGCGTTCGCGCGGGTTCCGCCTGCGTGCGTGAACGCAACGGTCGCCGTTTCTCCGCCACGAAGAGCACCACCGCCGTGCCGATCATCAACGCGCCGAGAACGATGTTCAGTACGCGAGGCCGGCCGCGGTAGCTCGCGGCGTGCACCGTGTGGCTGGGGTCGCTTGTCGCGGGCGGGACTCGGTGGTCGGGACTCGACTCAGCCGAGCGCGCCGCCACAGCTCGATCCCTGACCTGCCGTGCAGCCGTAGCAATGGTCGCGCACGTTGATCGGATTGCCGGCGAGATCGCAGTCGAAGAGCTCGCTCAAGTGCACCCGTGGCTGCCCGCCACGCGTCAGCGCGAGCCCGAGCATCTGGTTGAAATCGCAATCGTAGACGTAGCCCTGCCAGTCGACCGACAGCAGCGAGCGGCACATCAGCGTTTCTACGTTCGACGGCTGATATGCGCTTTTCAGCAGGGTCATGTATTCGTCGAACAGGCCTTTCGAGACCAGCGTGCTGCCGAAGCGCTGGATGGGCATGTTCGTGAGTACGTAAAGGTGGTTGAACACGATCCCGAATGCCTCGCTCAGACGGTGCCGGTAATCGGATTCGAGCGACGTCTGCGACGGCGGGAGAACGGCGCCTTGTGGGTTGTAGACGAGGTTGAGCGTGAGTCCGGAGCCGGCCCTTCCATATCCGAGGCCATTCAGGCGCTGCAGCGCGCGAACGCTCGCGGCGAAGACGCCTTTTCCGCGCTGGGCATCGACATTGTTTTCCAGATAGCAGGGAAGCGAAGCGACGATCTCGACACCATGTGCGGCCAGGAACTCAGGTAGCTCGTGCTGACCGTTTTCGTGCAGGACGGTCAGATTGCAGCGGTCCATCACATGGATGTCGAGCCTGCGTGCGGATTCGACGAGATAACGGAAATTCCGATTGAGCTCCGGCGCGCCGCCTGTGATGTCCAGCGTGCCGATGGCGGACGCTTCCAGAAACGCGATGACGACATCCGCCGTACCACGGTCCATGTTTTCGGTTCGCGTCGGACCCGCGTTGACGTGGCAATGCACGCACGTCTGATTGCACTTGTAGCCGACGTTTACCTGCAGCGTCTGGGTCCGGCCTCGCGCGATGGCGGGGAAATCGGTCGGACCCAGTCGGGACAGCATTTCATGCATCGAATCACCTCCGGCCGCGATGATATGACAGCCGGGCCGGTTGCGCGTGCAACGCGACGTACGGCTTCGAGTCGAATCGACGCTCCGACGCAAAACTGCCATCGCGTGCACAAACGTATCGGGCGCGCAGCCGAACGCAGCGCCCTGTCTCGGAACGTATATTGCTATTGGTCGCGCATGGCCCGTTCCGTCCGCGGCACCATCGCGCTAGTCCCGTGCATACCACCGATGCATTGCGCCGTCGCCCCGGTAATGAGGACGTGAGCCGGACGCTCACCGACGTGAACGCAATCATCAGCGAAGTGATGGGTGGGCACTATGCGATCGACGGCGTGCAGTGGAAGAGCATCGAGGAGGCGCGGAACGCCCTCGGTGCGCTGGCGCCCCGCGCATCGCGTTCCGGGCACACCCCGAATGCAGCGCCGCCGCCGGCCGGCATGAGCGGGTGAAGCGGGAGAACGGCGGTGCCGCAGGTTTTCAGTAAACCGCAGACACTGCTCGTAAAGCTCGTGCTGCTGGCACTGCCCGTACTGGCACTGATCGTCTACGCAGTCGCAACGCAGCGCATGTCCGGACCGATCGATGTGAATGCCATGCCCGAGCAACCGATCCCGTTCAGTCACAAACATCACGTCGCCGACGATCGCATCGACTGCCGCTACTGCCATACGTCTGTCGAAAGCGCCGCCTTCGCCGGAATGCCTTCGACCAGGGTGTGCCTGACGTGCCACTCGCAGCTCTTTGCCGATGCGCCGGTATTGCGGCCGCTGCACGAAAGCGCTCGGACGCAGACGCCGATCGCATGGAAACGCGTATACGACCTGCCGGGATTCGTCTATTTCGACCACAGCATTCATGTCGCGAAAGGCATCGGCTGCGTCGAGTGCCACGGCCGCGTCGATCAGATGCCCATTACACGCCGTCAGGCGCCGCTCACGATGCAGTGGTGCCTCGACTGTCATCGTGATCCCGCGCCCCACCTGCGTGCGCGAGAGCGCGTGTTCGCGATGATCGAAACGCCGGCACTGCAGGCGGACGGTGACGCGCTCGCACGGCACTACCAGCTCGAGAGCACGCGGCGTCTTACCGATTGCTCGACGTGTCACCGCTGAGGACCCCATGGCGCACGACAGTGGCAGACGACTGAGCGACCCGCGCCGCGACGTTTTGGGTTCGCATGGGGTTGTCGAGGATCCGCAGCGAAGGCGTTTTCTGCAACTCATGGCGGCGTCGGCCGCACTCGCTGGTGGTGCATGCAGCGGACCGCCGCCCGAATCGATCGTTCCGTATGTGGACACGCCGCCCGAGCTTGGGCGCAGCGATCCCCTGTTCTATGCGACTGCGTATCAGCGCGGTGGCTATGGCTACGGCGTGCTCGTGGAGAGTCAGTTCGGTCGCGCGACCAAAGTCGAAGGCAATCCCGACCATCCGGCGAGCCTCGGCGCGACCGACGTGTTTGCGCAGGCGTCCGTGCTGGAGCTCTGGGACCCGGAGCGCTCGAGTGTGGTGTATGGCGATGGCGCGATCGCGACGTGGAGCGCGTACGACGCGGCGTGGCTCGAGGTCGCGGGGCGTCTCGGGCGCGGGCGCGGCACGGGGCTGCGCATCCTCACCGGGAATGTGACGTCTCCAACGCTGGTTGCACAGATGAAGCGTCTGCTTGCGCGTTATCCCGAAGCGAGATGGCACAGTTATTCGCCGGTCGATCCGGGACACGCGGCTGCGGGCGCACGCCTCGCATTCGGAAAGCCGATCGACACAATGTTGCGGCTCGACCGCACACGCGTGATCGTATCGTTCGATTGCGATTTTCTGAGCGAAGGCCCGGCCGCAATACGTTACGCGCGTGACTTCGCGGGCTTGCGGAGGAACGGCGCAGGGCGCGTGAGGCTCTACGCGCTGGAAAGCACGCCGGGGCTCACCGGCGCGAACGCGGACGAGCGCATCGCTTTGACGCCGATGGAGATCGAGCGCGTCGCCTGGCGTATCGCGGCCCTCATCGGCGCGGCGGGAGAGATCTTTCCCGCTCATGCGCCCACGACCCGCTGGGAACAGGCGGTCGCCGGCGCGCTCAAGGACAACGCAGGCGCGTGCGTCGTCATTGCAGGTCCGCGCCTCGCGCCCGAAACGCACGCCCTCGTTCACGCGATGAACGCGCGTCTCGGTAACACGACGCACACTGTCGACTCCATTGCCCCGGTCGCGATGCAAGCCGAGCCGATGCGCATACTAGCGGAGGACATGCACGCGGGCCGTGTGAGCGCCCTCGTGCTGCTGGACGTGAATCCCGTCTACGATGCGCCCGGTGCGCTCGAATTCCTGACTGCACTCAAGCGCGTTCCGTTCAGCGTTCATTGCGGGCTCTACCGTGACGAGACCGGATCGGCTTGCACGTGGCATCTGCCGGCCCCGCACGCATACGAGCAATGGAGCGATACGCGCGCGTATGACGGCACCGTCAGTATCGTGCAGCCCGTGATGAGACCGCGCTTCGAGACGCGGTCGCCTCATGGGGTTCTCGCGCGGATCAACGACGAGGTGGCGACCGACACGCGTGAGATCGTGCTGCATGCGTATCGCACCGCCGATCGGCAATTCGCTACACGATGGCAGGAGCACCTCCGACGGGGTGTGGTCGCCGACAGCGCGTCCGCGCCGCTCGCAACCCGCGCCCGCACTGACGTCGCGCCACCGAAACTCGTCGAGAGTCCACTCGTCGCCGTCTTTGCGCCGTCGTCCCGAACCGACGATGGACGTTACGCGAACAACGCATGGCTGCAGGAACTGCCGCAGCCGCTCACACAGCTCGTCTGGGACAACGCAATCCTGCTCGGGCCCGAGACGGCCCGTTCGCTTGCTGTGCGCAACGGAGAAGTCGTGCGGGCCACCGTGGAAGGCCGCGCAGTCGAGGCGCCGGTGTACGTCATTTCCGAGCACGCCGAGAAGGTCGCCACGCTGCCATTGGGATACGGGCGGCGGGCAAGCGGACATGTGGGGAATGCGGTGGGGTTCGATGCGTACGCTTTGATGGGACTGAGTGTGTCGGCCGCCCTGACACTCGTGCGAACCGGGCGACGTCAGCAGCTCGTCTCGGCACAGATTAACTTGAAACTGCACGGGCGTGAGCAAGTGCGCTCCGCGACCACCTCTGAATTCGCGCGCACCCCGGGTTTCGCTCGCGACGAAAAGGTGGAGCGGACTCCGGAGGAGACGCTTTATCCGCCGCACCCGTATCCGACGTACGCGTGGGCTATGGCGATCGATCTCAACGCCTGCATCGGATGCGGTGCATGCACGATCGCCTGCCAGGCGGAGAACAACATTCCGGTGGTCGGCCGCGACGAGGTCAGGCGCGGCAGGGAGATGCACTGGATTCGCGTGGATCGCTACGAGGCCACGCGCACGCTCCCGCAGGGCGCCTTCATGCCGGTCCCGTGCATGCATTGCGAGAATGCGCCCTGCGAGGCGGTGTGCCCGGTCGGCGCGACGGTGCATGATAGTGAAGGACTGAACGTTCAGGTCTACAACCGCTGCGTGGGCACGCGCTTCTGCAGTCAGAACTGTCCGTACAAGGTAAGGCGCTTCAACTTCCTCAAGTATGCCGATTCCGTTGCGCCGGGGCACGAGGGCGCGCGCAACCCTGAAGTCACCGTGCGCCGCCGCGGCGTCATGGAGAAATGTACGTACTGCGTGCAGCGTATCTCGCGTGCGCGGATCAACGCAGAGAAGGAGGGACGCCGCATACGCGACGGCGAGGTCGTCACCGCGTGTCAGGCGGTCTGCCCAACGCGCGCGATCCATTTCGGGGATCTCAACGAGCCGCAAAGCGAGGTGCGCACAGCCAAGGCGTCGCCGCTCGATTACGCGCTGCTCGCCGAGCTCAACACGCGGCCGCGCACGACCTATCTCGCCCGGGTTCGCAACCCCGATCCGGAGCTCGAATGAGTCGGGTGCCTCAACGCGTTTCACAGGACATCGGTGTCCTGCGCGCCGGGTGGACCTACGCGAGCATCACGGACAAGGTCGCCGACGCGATCCTTGGCGGCGGGTGGACCGCGCGCTGGTGGGTGGCGTTCGCCGTGACGTTCGCCGGCACGGCCGTATTCTTCTTCGCGATCGGCTATCTCTTCGTCGTCGGCATCGGCATCTGGGGCGTCAACATTCCGGTCGCGTGGGGCTATGCGATCGGCAATTTCGTGTGGTGGATTGGGATCGGCCACGCGGGAACGTTCATCTCCGCTTTCCTCCTGCTCCTGCGTCAGAAATGGCGGACGTCGATCAACCGCTTCGCGGAGGCGATGACGCTGTTCGCCGCAGGTATCGCGGGCCTCTTTCCGATCCTGCACCTGGGCCGCCCGTGGTTCTTCTACTGGCTGATGCCCTATCCGAATCGCATGGAGCTGTGGCCGCAATGGCGCAGCCCGCTGGTGTGGGACATCTTCGCCATCTCGACGTACCTGATCGTCTCGCTCGTATTTTGGTACGTGGGACTGATTCCCGACCTGGCCACACTGCGCGACCGTGCTGCGAGCCGTGGCAAGCAGGTCGTATACGGGCTGCTTGCGCTGGGCTGGCGCGGCGAGGCCCGGCACTGGGCGCGTTACGAGAGCGCCTACCTGCTCCTGGCCGGGCTCGCGACGCCGCTCGTCATTTCGGTGCACAGCGTGGTGGCGCTCGACTTCGCTGTCGCGGTGACACCGGGCTATCACTCGACGATCTTCCCCCCGTATTTCGTCGCCGGTGCGTTGTTCTCGGGATTCGCCATGGTCCTGACGCTAGCGATTCCGCTGCGCCATTACTTCCGGCTGCACGACTTCATCACCGAAGTGCACCTCGATCACGCGGCGAAGCTCATGCTGGTGACGAGCCTCATCATCACCTACAGCTACGCGGTCGAAGCATTCATGGCGTACTACAGCGGCAGCGAGTACGAGATCTACACGCTCGAGGACCGCTGGACCGGCCTCTACGCGCCGGTGTTCTGGATGATGTTCGTATTCAACTCGATCGTTCCGCTTGCGTTCTGGTGGCGCACCGTGCGCAGGAACGTGGCCGCGCTTCTCACGATTTCGATTCTGGTGAATGTCGGCATGTGGTCGGAACGGTTCCTCATCGTGGTGCAGAGCATGCATCGTGATTTCATGCCCTCGGCGTGGAACGATTTCTACCCGACGGCATGGGACTGGACCCACCTTTTCGGATCCATCGCGTTCTTCGCCTTCCTGTTCTTGCTCTTCGTGCGGCTGCTGCCGGCGATCTCGATCGCGGAGATGCGCGAGCTCGTGCGCGAGAGCAACGAAGCGAAGGAGGGAACGTGACGCGCGAGCACGCGCTCTACGGTGTGCTCGCTGAGTTCCGCTCGGCCGACGAGCTCCTGCTCGCCGTGCGCGCGGCGCAATCCGCTGGCCGTAGCGGCGTGGAAGCCTATGCGCCGTTTCCGGTGGAAGGGCTCTCCGACGCATTGGGTTTCAGCGACAGGGTCGTGCCGAGAGCGACCCTTATCGGCGGCATCTGCGGCGGCCTCGGCACTTACTTCATGCAATGGTACTCGGCCGTGCAGTCCTATCCGATCAACGCCGGCGGCCGGCCGTTCCATAGCTGGCCGGCGTTCATTCCGGCGACGTTCGAGATCACGATTCTCGGTGCCGCGCTGACGGCGGTCGTCGCGATGCTCGTCGCGAACGGGCTTCCGCGCCTGCATCATCCGCTCTTCGCAATGCCCGACTTCGACCTCGCCACCCGTAATCGCTTTTTCCTGTGCCTGCGGCCGGCGACGGACGATTTCGATGTCGAGGCCACGCGGGCATGGCTCGAGACGCTGAAGCCGCTTGCGGTATGCGAGGTGCCGGCTTGAGATGCGTGGCCGCAGCACTGATCGCGCTTGCGTTGGGCGGTTGCGAGCGCGCAATGCAGGACATGTACGACCAGCCACGTTATCGCCACATGCAGGTCACGCCGGAACAGCCGGATCGGGCCGCCGCCTTGCCGCTGCCGGCGAACAGCGTGGTCCGGGCGCAGGGCGAGCTCGCCAGCACCTCGAGCGGACGGGTGGGCGCCGCAGCGACGGATCAGAACGCGCGCGACGAGCAGGCGCCGTCGAATCCGTATGCGCTGGACATGTCGCTTCTGCAGCGCGGGCGCGAGCGCTTCGACATCTACTGCGCTCCCTGCCATGGCGCCGCGGGCAACGGCGAGGGCCTCGTCGCGCAGCGTGGATTCCCGCATCCGCCTTCGTATCACGACGACCGGTTGCGGGCTGCGCCCGATCGCCATTTCTACGACGTGATGACCAATGGCTACGGCATCATGTATCCGTATGCCGAACGCGTGACGCCGCCCGACCGCTGGGCGATCGTCGCCTACATCCGCGCGCTGCAATTGAGCCAGCATGCGCCCGCGGCACAGTTGCCCGATGCCGTGCGTGCGAAAGTGGACGCGGCCGGGAAACGCGCAGCGATGAAGGCCTATCGCTTCGGGGTGTACTTGCCGGGCGCCCTCGCTCTGCTGCTGGCGTTGCCAGGCTGGTGGCTGGACGCGCAACTCGCGTGGGCAGCCTATCTCGCGGCCTGGTGGTTCTGCACCGGCTGCGTCATGGGCGGCCTCGTCAACGTCTGGATCCATAACCTCACGGGCGGCGAATGGGGTGAGGTGATCCGCGAGCCGCTGCTCTCGCTGACGCGAGCGCTGCCTCTGCTCGTGCTGCTGTTCGTGCCGCTCTTCTTCGGCATGCACGCGCTTTATCCGTGGCTGTCGGACGCCGGGCATGACGCGCGCTGGGCGGGCGAGCTCACGCGTCCTGAATTCAAGCGGGTATGGCTTACGCCCACGTTCTTCGTCGTGCGAAGCATCGTTTATCTGGCCATCTGGCTCGGCCTCGCGTGGGTCTCTCAGCAACAGGCATGGCGCCGCTCCCGGCCGTGGTCCGCCGCGGCACTCCTGATCTACGCGATCACCGCGACACTTGCGGCTGTAGATTGGGTGATGTCACTCGTCCCGGTCTGGTATTCGACGAATTTCGGACTGCTCGTGCTGACCGGCCAGGGGCTCGCCGGTCTTGCGTTCGGCGTCGCGGTGGCAACAGTGCGCGGCTCGCCCTCCCGAGCTGTGATGGGCGACCTCGGCAACATCCTCCTCACGTACGTGCTGCTGTGGGCGTATCTCGCGTTTACCGCGTATCTCATCATCTGGGGCGGCAACCTGCCCGACGAGATCGTGTGGTACGTGCGGAGGCTGCATACAGGCTGGTGGTGGATCGGCCTGCTGCTCATCACCTGCCATTTCTTCATTCCGCTGCTCGTGCTGCTTTCGCGTTCTGCCAAGATGGTGAACATCGCGCTCGGCGCGCTGGCTGCGGGGCTCCTTCTGATTCATCTCGTGGATGCGTGGTGGCTCACGGTCCCGTCGGTGCGGCCGCGCAGTGCGCATGTCTTCTGGCTCGCACCGCTTGCTGCAGCGGGTTTTATCGCGCTCGTCGCCGCACGCGTGCGTGGCGACCTGGTCGGACGTGCGGCATGAGCGGGCACGAGACAGGCGGTCACGGTGTGCGCAGCGGTGTCGTGCTTGCGACGATTGCCGCGCTCGCGGGCGTCATTGCGCTGGTGGCGGCCCTCGTGCATGTGCTGGCGATGCTGTGGCATACACCGGCCGGCGGTGCGAACGCGCCGATGGACGTGCGCATACCCGGGCCGGTGCTCGAGAGCGCGCCGGCACACGAGAACGCCCGGGGTGCGACGGAAAGCGAAAGCCTGCTCGCGCGCTACGAGTGGATCGATCGCGAGAAGGGCATCGCACGCATCCCGATCGACAGCGCGATCCAGATCCTGGCCACGCAAGGCCGCGGGCAGGGCGCGGGTGCGAATGCACCGTCGCAAGGTGAGTCCGGTCGCAGTGCGCACATGACGCCAGCGTCTGCGACGCTGCGACCGACATCCGCGATGTCAGAGCAAGATGAAGCCGCGGTCGGCCCCGTCGCGACACCGGAGGTTGCGCAGCGCCCTGGCACGCAACTGCCCCTCGATGTCCGGCTCGCCGACGAGAACGGCCGCGAGGTTTCGCTCGGACGCTACTTCGGGGGCGGCCCCGTCGTGATGGTGTTCGGCTACTACCGCTGCCCCAATCTGTGCTCGACGCTGATGGAGAGCGTGCTGGTGAGCCTGAGCGCGATGTCGGACGCACCGGCGGCTTACGAGATCGTCGGCATCGGCATCGACCCCCGCGAGAACGCCGCTGACGCTGCAGCGAAGGCTACCGTCTATCGCAGCACCTATGCGTCGCTGCCGCTGCATCTGCTGGCAGGCACGGGCGCCGCAAGCGAGCGGCTCGCCCGCGCAGCAGGCGTGCGCTATGCCTATGACGCCCAGAGTGGCCAGTATGCGCATCCGCTCGCGGTGCTCGTGCTCGCTCCCGACGGACGCATCTCACGCTACTTCGCGGGTGTGAAATTCGACCCGGAAACGTTGCGCCTCGGTCTCATCGAGGCGGCTGACGGACGCATCGGCACGCTCACCGACCGGATTTTCCTGCGCTGCGCACACTACGACCCGGCGACGGGTCGCTACACACTCGCGGCGATGACGTTCGTGCGCGGCGGCTCGCTTGTCATCGCGCTCGGCCTGGGCCTGTGGATGTGGCGGGGCCGGGGGCGGCGCTCGCCTTCGGCTCGGGCCTCGCCGCCTACGGAACAGAAGGAAACCAATGGTTTCCCTCCGTAACCTCTCTTCCTTTTTCGGCGCGTGTCGCATGACACGTCGGACACACTGCTGCCACCGGCCGCGCTCGCTCCCGCCACCGGGCGGACGAAGCTAGCGCGAGCACTCGAATGGAGCCGCTCCTTCGCTGGTCCGCACCCACGGCTTCGGACGTCGCACGCCGTTTCGACGTCGTGTTCTATTCCTGGCTCGGTATCACGAGCTTCGTCGCGATCGGGATTTTTGCGGTCGCCGTGTACTTCCTGGTACGGTATCGGGCCGGCGCCCAGGTGGATCGGAGCGCGCCGCCGGACCGCAATCCATGGCTGGAGGGAACATGGATCGGGCTGCCACTCACGATCTTCGTCGTGATGGGCGCGTGGGGTGCCTACGAGTACAGCGCGCTTTACCGTATGCCGGCGCAGGCCGTTCCGATTTACATCGTTGCGAAGCAGTGGATGTGGAAACTGCAGCACGCGAACGGCCGTCGCGAAGTAGACGAACTGCACCTGCCGCTGGGACGGCCGGTGCGGCTCATCATGACGTCGCAGGATGTGATCCACAGCTTCTACGCCCCGGCGCTGCGGGTGAAGCAGGACGTCGTCCCCGGCCGTTACACCTCCCTTTCGTTCACGCCCGATCGTGCCGGCGAGTATTACCTGCTGTGCGCCGAATACTGCGGCACGCATCACGCTGGAATGCGCGGGCGGATCGTCGTCATGTCGCCGGCCGCGTACGGCCAGTGGCTCGCGGCGGGAACTGAAGTGCCGGGGCTCGCCGCGCACGGATTCGCGGTTTTTCGCCGCTATGGCTGCAGCGGATGCCACGGCGAGCGGTCGAGCGTTCACGCCCCCGATCTCGACGGCCTGCTCGGACGCGCCATTCACCTCGCCGATGGACGCACGCTCATCGCCGACGAAAACTACGTGCGCGATTCGATCCTGCTGCCGAAGAAAGACGTGGTGGCCGGATTCGATCCCATCATGCCGTCGTTCGCGGGCCAGATTCCGGAGGAAGACATCGCCGCGATCATCGACTACATCCGCGCGACGGGACGGCCGCATGAGTGAGCGCAGCTATCTGACGGAGGGCTACACCCTCGGGTCCTGGCTCTCGACACACGATCACAAGCGCATCGCAATCCTGTTCGCGGTCGCGATCACCGGCTTCTTCTTCGTCGGCGGCGCCGCGGCCACCCTGATCCGCCTCGAGCTCATCACGCCGCCCGGTGACCTCGTGAGCGCCGATCTCTACAACCGGCTCTTCACGGCGCATGGCGTGATCATGGTCTGGCTGTTCCTGATCCCGTCGATCCCGAACGTGCTCGGCAACTTTCTCGTGCCGATGATGATCGGCGCGCGCGATCTCGCGTTTCCGCGCCTCAATCTCGCCAGCTGGTATGTGTACATGGCAGGCGGGGTGCTCACGCTCGCGGCGCTCTTCACCGGTGGCGTCGACACGGGCTGGACGTTCTATACGCCGTATTCGACGATGTTCTCGAATTCGTCCGTGGTGCTCACGCTCGCGGGCGTCGTCGTGCTGGGCTTCTCGTCGATCATGACCGGGATCAACTTCATCGTCACGGTGCACACGCTGCGCGCGCCGGGCATGGCGTGGTTCCGGCTGCCGCTTTTCGTGTGGGCGATCTACGCGACGAGCATCATCCTGCTCCTTGCAACCCCGGTGCTCGCGATGACGCTCGTGCTGGTCGGCATCGAACGAGCGCTGCAGGTGGGCATCTTCGACCCGGCACTGGGCGGCGATCCGCTGCTGTTCCAGCACCTCTTCTGGTTCTATTCGCATCCGGCCGTCTACATCATGCTGTTGCCAGGGATGGGTGTGGTGAGCGAGATCCTGCCCTGTTTCGCACGCCGCAGAATGTTCAGCTACCGCATGATGGCCTACGCAATACTCGGCATCGCGTCGATCGGCTTCCTCGTCTGGGGGCATCACATGTTCGTGAGCGGGCAGTCGGTGTACGCGAGCATGATTTTCTCGATGCTGAGCTTCCTCGTCGCGATTCCGTCCGCGATCAAGGTTTTCAACTGGACCGCGACGCTCTACAAGGGCTCGATCACGCTGTCGGCGCCCATGCTGTATGCGCTCGGCTTCGTGGGTCTATTCACGATCGGCGGCATGACCGGCTTGTACGTTGCAACGCTGTCCTTGGACGTGCACCTCACCGACACGTATTTCGTGGTCGCGCACTTCCACTACATCATGGTCGGCGGGACCGTCATGGCATACCTCGGCGGAATTCACTTCTGGTGGCCCAAGATAACCGGGCGCGTCTATCCCGAGACATGGGGCAAGGCCGCGGCGGTTCTCATTTTCGTGGGCTTCAACGTGACGTTCTTTCCACAGTTCATCCTCGGCTATGCCGGCATGCCGCGCCGCTATCACGCGTATCCACCGGAGTTCGCGGTGTTGAACATGGTTTCCTCGGGCGGCGCCGTCGTGCTCGGCCTGGGCTATCTGCTGCCGCTGGTCTATCTCGGATGGTCGCTGTGCCGTGGCGTGCACGCGTCCGCGAATCCGTGGCAGGCGACGGGACTCGAGTGGCAGACACCGTCGCCGCCGCCGAAGGATAACTTCGAGCGCACGCCCGTGGTCGTGCGCGGCCCGTACGATTATCAGCCGACCGCAACGGGGGCAGGCGCATGGCCACAGGCATAGCCGGCCAGTTCAGCACGCCGCACGAGCAGGCCGATGCGGCGCGCCTGGGGTTGTGGCTCTTCATCGCCACGGAGATTCTTTTCTTCGGGCCGCTGTTCACCGGGTACCTCTATGGTCGAACTCATTTCTACGATGGGTTCGCGGCAGCGAGCCGGCACACGGACGTGCTGATCGGCACTATCAACACGGCAGTTCTGCTCACGAGCAGTTTCACCATGGCGCTCGCGGCGGAAATGCGGCGGACGGCACCGCGTGTTGCCGGATGGCTGCTCGCCGCTACGGCCTCCCTTGGCGCCGTGTTTCTGATCCTGAAGGGCATCGAGTACCGTAACGAGTGGCACGAGCAGCTCGTTCCCGGCGTCGCGTTCGTGTTCGCTGAGCCGCATCGGAACGCAGGCGAGCTTTTCTTTTATCTCTACTTCGCGATGACCGGAGTGCATGCCCTGCATCTCACCGTCGGCATCGGCATCGTAGCGAGCATGAGCGCGTTGATGCTGAGAGGGCGTGCGTTCAAGGTGAGCCCCGACAGCATAGATGTGACGGCACTTTATTGGCACTTCGTGGACGTCGTCTGGATCTTTCTGTATCCGATTCTCTACCTGACTGGACGTGCCACATGACGGCAAGCGTGCGAAGACTCGCGTTGATATGGCTCGCATTGCTCGTGCTGCTGGCGCTTACCTGCGGCAGCGCGTTCGTTCCGATGGGCATCTGGAACAGCGTCGCGAATTTCGCGATCGCCGTCGCGAAAGCGCTGCTCGTAGCGGTGTTCTTCATGCATCTCGCGCGCGGCCGGCCCGTTTATCGTCTCGTCGCCGTCGCCGCGCTCTACACGCTCGCCCTGCTCATGACGCTGAGCCTTGCCGATTATTCGGCGCGCGAGCGGTATCCCGCGCCGTGGCAGGCGCCTGCAGCGCTGCGATGACGTCGTCACCCGGCGCCGCCCGCGTCTCGAGTTGACACGTCTATGTCGGAATCAAGAACGGCCATCTACGGCGCGATCGGTGCGAACGTCGCGATCGCAATTACGAAATTCGCTGCGGCGGCCGTCACCGGCAGCTCGGCGATGCTTGCCGAAGGCGTTCACTCGCTGGTGGATACCGGCAACGGCGTGCTGTTGCTCGTCGGAAACCATCTGAGCCGGCGCGGACCGACGATGGAACATCCGTTCGGCTACGGCAAGGAGCTCTACTTCTGGAGTCTGATCGTCGCGGTGCTCATCTTCGGCATCGGAGGCGGTGTATCCGCCTACGAAGGCGTGCTGCATATCATTCATCCGAATCCCGTCAGCGACCCGGTGTGGAACTACGTCGTGCTCGGCGCCGCGGCGGTGTTCGAAGGGATCAGCTTCGGCATTGCGCTGAAGGCGTTTCTGAAAACCAAAGGCGACCGGCCGTTCTGGCACGCGCTGCGCGCGAGCAAGGACCCATCGGTGTACACGGTGCTTGCCGAAGATTCGGCAGCGTTGGCTGGCATCGTAGCGGCGGCAATCGGCGTGTACGCCAGCCATCGCCTGGACATGCCGATGCTCGACGGCGCCGCGTCGGTGGTCATCGGCCTGCTGCTCGCCGCGGTCGCGATACTGCTCATCCGCGAGTCGCGCGGGCTGCTGATCGGAGAAGGGCTGTTGCCGGAGACCGCCGAAACGATTCGTCAGATCGCCTTACGCATGCCGTGCGTTCGCGCGGCGGCACGGCCGCTTTCGATGTACTTCGGACCGGAGGAGGTCCTGCTGACGCTCGACCTCACGTTCGACGAACGCGCGAGCGCGCGCGACGTGGCGGCTGCCGTCTCGCAAATCGAACATGAGATCCGCGAGCGCTTTCCGCGAATCAGGCGGATCTATATCGAAGCCGCGTCCATCGCCGGCGATGAAAGCCGCCGCGAGCCGCAACGAGAAAAAGCGACCTGAAGCCGCAGCGGCGTCAGGTCGCGTGTTTTAGGTTTCGCGGCGACAGCCTGTCCCAGGCGCGCCGCTCACCTAACGCAGAGCCCCAGCCCTCGTACGCTCGGACGAGAGTGCTAACCGGCGTACGAAGGCTTCGTTCGCGGCGACAGCCTGTCCCAGGCGCGCCGCTCACCGAGACTATGACGTGCTAGCCAATGTGTACCGGAATATAAACCCGTCCGTCGTCCCGCTGCACGAGCAGGGCAACGGTGTTGTGGTCCTTGGCTGCGGCCTTCAGCTCGTCGGTGCTTTTCAGCTTCGTGCCGTTCGCGGCCACGATGATGTCGCCGGCACGGATGCCCGATCGCGCGGCAGGTCCGCTGACCTGCTCGACCAGAAGTCCGCCGTCGACCGAAGCCTGCTTCTGTTCCTCGGGCGTGAGGGTGCGCACCGCCAGTCCGAGCCGCGCCTTCGAAAGATCGACCGCGGGTTTGGACGACGCCATCTTCTGTGACGGCGCTTCACCCACGCGCACCGCCACATCTCGCGGCTTGCCGTTACGCCAAACCTCCAGCTGCGCGGAGGAGCCGGGCTTCATCGTCGCGACACGACTCGAAAGATCGATCGAGCTGGTCACGGGTGTCCCGTCGAGCTTCAGAATGACATCGCCGCTTTCGAGTCCCGCCTTCTCCGCCGGGCTGCCATGTTCGACCGAGCTCACGAGCGCGCCACGCGCGGTGTCGAGGCCGAACGACTGCGCAAGCGACTGGTTCACTTCCTGGATCGTCACGCCGAGCCGGCCGCGCGTCACCTTGCCGTGCGCGACGAGTTCGTTCTTCGCGTAAACAGCCGTGTCGATCGGCACCGCGAAGGAGACGCCCTGATAACCGCCGCTGCGGCTGTAAATCTGGCTGTTGATGCCGATCACTTCGCCTTTCATGTTGAAGAGCGGCCCGCCGGAATTCCCGGGGTTCACGGCGACATCAGTCTGGATGAAGGGCACGTAGGTTCCGTCCGGCAGCGAGCGCGACTTCGCGCTGACGATGCCCGAAGTGACGCTGTTCTCGAAGCCGAACGGCGAACCGATCGCGACCACCCATTCGCCGACTTTGATGTCCTTCGCGCTTCCGAGCCGCACCGTTGGCAGGTCGCGGGCGTCGATTTTCAGGACGGCGACGTCGGTCTGGGGATCCGCGCCCACCACTTTAGCCTTGAATTCGCGCCGGTCGGTCAGTTTCACAGTCACTTCGGCTGCGTCCTTGACGACGTGCGCGTTGGTGAGAATGAGCCCGTCGGAGCTCACGATGAAGCCCGAGCCGAGACCCTGCATGGGCACCGAGTTCTGCGGCTGCGGAACCTGGAAGTGCCGGAAGAACTCGTACATGGGATCATCGGGACTCAAGCCGAAATCGGGCGCCTGGGCGGAAGTCTTCATGTTGCCCACGACGCTGATGTTTACGACAGCCGGCCCGTTCTGTTCGACCAGCTTCGAAAAGTCGGGCAGCGCGACGGCGGTGTTCGGAGCCACGGTTTGAACCGTCTCGGTGCCCGCGTGCGCAATCTGCGGCGGGTAGAACTGACTGGCTCCGAAGCCGAGCACGCCGACCATGCCGGCGGCTGCGAGGCTGCGCACGATCAATTTCTGTTTCATTGTGACTCCTGAAAGGGTGGCGCGGACGACCGCGCAATGCGCGCATGTTGCAACACGCCGCTTAAAGGAGCCTTAAAGCCGAGAGGCGAAGGGCGCGCGCCAGGAGGCCGGCATTCAGCCGGCGCTGCGCTGTGCGGAGGGGGACGACTGAGCGGCGGAATCGGGAAACACCACGCGCACGGTGAGGCCGCCCCGGGCGTCGTCGAGGGTCACCGTGGCGCCATGGCGCTCGGCTACGCTTTTCACGATCGCGAGGCCCAGGCCGCTGCCGGGCAGATCGGCGCCGGCGCGGCGATAGAAACGGTCGAATACGCGGCTGCGCTCGTCCGCTGGAATGCCCGGTCCGGTGTCGTGAACGTCCACGACCACACCTTGCGCGACGCGGAACACCGAGACGTCGACGCGTCCGCCCGCAGGCGTGTAGCGCAGCGCGTTGTCGACGAGATTGGACACCAAGGCGCGCAGGCCTTCGCGCTCTGCATGCAGGATGAGGCCGCTCTCCGTGCGCGCGAGGCCCAGGTCGATCGACTTGTTCTCGGCGAACGGTGAGAGCGTCGAAACGACCTCGGCCGCGAGCACTGCGAGATCCACATCGGTGCGCTCGCGTGCAGCTCCGCCCGGCTCCTCGCGGGCGAGCGTAAGCAGTTGCTCGACGAGGTGTGTCGTGCGATCCAGGCCTTGCCTGAGCGACGCGAACGCGGCAGCACGCTCGGCTTCGTCCCGTGCGCGTTCTGCAAGCTGAAGCTGAAGGCGCACCGCCGTGAGCGGTGTGCGCAGCTCGTGCGCCGCGTCTGCGATGAACGCCCGCTGCATTTCCAGCGCACGAGCGACGCGTGGCAGCAGGTCGTTGAGAGCCGCAACGACGGGCCTGATCTCGTCGGGCAGCCGCTCATCCGGGAGCGGATCGAGCGAGCGCGGACTGCGCGCTTTCACTGCGCTTGCGACGGTCTCGAGCGGACGTAAACCGCGCGTTACCGCAATCCAGACGAGCAGCGCGAGCAGCGGCAGCAGCAGCACGAACGGCGCGACGGTGCGCCACGCGGCGCGTGCCGCAAGCGCGTCGCGCACATGCATGGGTTGAGCGACCTGAATCGAGACGCCGCCGCTGCGCAGCGCGTAGAGGCGCCAGGTGCCTTCGGCGGTATCGATGTCGGCATAACCGGTTCCGGAGACGGATGGAAGCTGGATGCGCGAGCGCGTATAGCGGAGCTCGAGCCCGTTTTCGCTTGCGATCTGGATCGCATAGTCGAAGCCCGGCGGGGGCACTTTGAACGCACCGAAGCCCTGCATGGTTTCATCACGCAACGCGAGCGCCATCTGCCGCAGCTGGTAATCGAGCACTTCCCCGGTCTGTTCGCGCACACGGTAATAGACTACCAGCGCAGCGATGCACACCGCGATCGCAAGCGCGGAAACGAGTGTCAGCAGAAGCTCACGCCGTATGGACATCATCGGCAGGTTGAACCGTGTAGCCAACGCCGCGAATGGTGCGAATGAAGCGTGTACCCAGCTTCTTGCGCAGCGAATGAATGTAGACTTCGACCGCGTTGCTCTCGATCTCCTCGCCCCAGCCGTAGATGCGTTCTTCGAGCTGCGCCCGCGACAGGACGGCGCGCGGGCGCTCCATCAGCGCTTCCAGCAGCGCGAGTTCGCGCGCGGAGAGCGCGACTGCCCGCCCGTCGACCGTGACCTGGTGTGCAGCCGGATCCAACTCGACCGCGCCCACACGCAGCACCTGTTCGGCCCGCCCGACGTAACGGCGGCGAACGGCGCGGATGCGTGCCGCGAGCTCGTCGAGATCGAAAGGCTTGAGCACGTAATCGTCCGCGCCGTTGTCGAGTGCGGCGACACGCTCGCTTACCGCATCGCGTGCGGTGATGACGAGCACGGGAATGCTGTTGCCCGAGCGCCGCAGCGATCGAAGAAACACGTCGCCGCCGCGGCCGGGAAGGCCCAGGTCGAGCAAGAGCGAATCGTAGGGGTTGGCGTGCAGCGCCGTCTCGGCGGCCGTGCTGTCTCGCACCCAATCCACCGAAAAGCCGTCCTGGCGCAGTCCCTTCTGGACGCTCGCGCCGATCATCGGATCATCTTCGACCAGTAATACGCGCATGTTTTCAGCACTTGCCGCCTTGCGTGAGAACCCGGCACGCGGCTTTCGTTCGTACATGCAAGGCAGCAACGCCACTAGGAGACGCTATGCACACGCCGAATCCGGACGAACCGCGGCCCGAGCCGCAGCATGACGAGGACGATGTTCGCCAGCCCCCGGTGCCACCTGACCAGGAGGACGATGTCGTTCCCATCCGGGAGCCGCCGAGTCCCGGGAAGGACGGACCGCCGCTAATCGCGATTCAGCGGCACGGAAGCTGAGTCCTGACGTCTTGCGCGATAATTCGGCGCAGGCATGGCGTTTGCCTCTGACTCCTACCCACCGCCCCGGCCTCTTCCGTGCCCCGGACACGGCTGGCGCAATGCCGCCCTTTTTACAATGTGCCGTTGACGCGTACACGGCACAGCAAGGTTTGATGAACCAACTAGTGCAGCAGCACCAGGATCAGGGCGAGCTTCAAGGCGTCGATCTTTTCCGGCTGCTCGTCGAAAACGTTCGTGACTATGCGATCTTCATGCTCGACCCCCAGGGGCGCGTGATGTCGTGGAACGCGGGCGCCAAGCGCATCAAGGGCTACAGTGCCGGGGAGATCATCGGGAGACACTTTTCGACGTTCTACCCGGCGGCGGCGGTCGCGCGGGGGCACCCGGACTATGAGCTTCGTGTTGCGACGGCGGAAGGACGCTTCGAGGAAGAGGGCTGGCGCGTCCGCAAAGACGGGTCGCTGTTCTGGGCAAGCGTCGTCATCACGGCGATGCGAGACGAACACAACGTTTTGCGCGGGTTCGGCAAGGTGACGCGCGATCTCACGCATCGCCGTGAGAGCGAGGAACGGCTGCGGCAGAGCGAAGAACGCTTTCGGCTGCTGGTCGAGAACGTGCGTGACTACGCGATCTTCATGCTGGACGCAAACGGATTCGTCGTCACGTGGAACGCCGGCGCCGAGCGGATCAAGGGCTATACCGCTGCCGAAATCATCGGCCAGCATTTCTCGCGATTCTATCCGCCCGATGTTGTCGAAAGCGGCTGGCCCGAGCACGAACTGCAGGTCGCCACGATGGAGGGGCGCTTCGAAGACGAAGGCTGGCGCCTGCGCAAGGATGGTTCGCGCTTCTGGGCCGATGTGACGATCACGGCCTTACGCGACGAGTCCGGACGTCTGCGCGGGTTTGCGAAGCTCACGCGGGACTTGTCCGCTCGGAGGCATGCGGAAAGTCTGGAGGCGCACGGCGTTCATCGCGAGGAGATGCTGGAAGCCGAGCGCTCAGCCCGTATCGAGGCGCAGCGCGCGGCACGTGTGAAAGACGAATTCCTCGCCACGCTCTCGCACGAGCTGCGCACGCCGCTCAACGCGATTCTCGGATGGACGCAACTGCTGCGTTCGCCTCAGGCACGGAAGAGCGTCGACTTGGGTCACGGGCTCGAAGTGATCGAGCGCAACGCACGCGCGCAGGTGCAGCTCGTAAACGATCTGCTGGATCTCAGCCGTATTCTCGCGGGCCAGGCGAGGCTAGACGTCCAACGCGTCGCTCTGGCAGAGGTGATCGCTGCCGCCGTCGAGTCTTCGCAGCCGACTGCACACGCGAAGAGTATCCGGCTCGAAAAAATTCTCGATCCGCGCAGCAGCATGGTATCGGGCGATCCGGGACGCTTACAGCAGGTCGTATGGAATCTGCTCACTAACGCCATCAAGTTCACGCCGAAGGGCGGCCGGGTGCAGGTTACGCTGCAGCGCGTGAATTCGCACGTCGAGATCAGCGTAAGCGACACCGGCATCGGCATTCCGCTCACGTTTCTGCCGCATGTGTTCGAGCGGTTTACACAGAAGGACAGCAGCGCGGGCCGCGAACACGGCGGGCTCGGACTCGGTCTCGCGATTTCCAAGCAGATCGTGGAGCTGCATGGCGGTTCCATCACGGCGCAGAGCCGCGGCGAGGGCCAGGGTGCGACCTTCATCGTGAGTCTGCCGTTATTGCTGGTTCAGGAGGAGCCAACGGATGTGGACCGCATACATCCGACGCATCCGGTCGATAGCGAACATGCGCTGCTCCCGGATCTCCGCGGCCTCGAGGTGCTGGTCGTGGATGACGAACCCGACGCCCGCGAGCTGATCGGGCGCATACTCGAGGCGCACGGCGCACGCGTCCGCTCGGCATCGACAGCCGAAGAAGCGCTTCGCATGATCGAGGTGAGTCGTCCCGACGTGTTACTGAGCGACGTCGGCATGCCGGGAATGGACGGTTATCAGCTCATTCGCAGCATTCGGGCGGGCGAGCTCGCGGGTCAGCGTCTCCCCGCGGTTGCACTGACTGCGTTCGCACGCGCGGAGGATCGCAAGCGGGCGATGCTCGCGGGTTATCAGTCTCATCTAGCCAAACCGTTCGACACGGCCGAGCTCGTGATCGTCGTGGCGGGGCTCGCGAACCGCACCTGAACGCACTCGCGTTCGTGATGCCTCGCGCAGCGCGCAGGAGCGCCTTGCCACCTGTCTCGAAATGAAGGGCGCTAATCGCGGCTAACGCGCACGCGACCGGGTACGGGCGGCTTTGCGAGCCGCTGCGGAGCGTCCTGCTGCGCCCTTCGTTCGAACGGCCTTCTTCGCCGCTACAGAGCGGGAAGTGGGGCCGCGTCGCTTGGCGGCCGTTCGCGCCTGCTTCGACAACGCGCGTCCGGATACGGCCGAACGCCCTTCACGCTTCAGTGCCTTCGTGACCGCGCGCGCACGTTTCGCCGACTTCTTCTTAGGACGCCCGTGGCCCGCCTTGTAGTCGCGCTCCGCATGCCGGCGCGTTTCCGGGGCGGTCTGTCCTTCCCGCGGCGGCGGCAGTTCCACCCCGGCACGGCGGGCTTTCGAGAGCCCGATCGCGATCGCCTGCTTGGTCGATCGAACACCGTGCTTGCCTTCGCGCACGTGCTCGATTTCTTCCCTGACGAATTCGCCCGCCTGTGTGGTCGGCGCTTTCCCCTCGCGTTTGTCCCTGCGTGCGCGCTCGATCGTCTGTCGTTCAGGCATAACGCACCTCCGGATGGATGCCGCCCGGCGTCGCGGCGGGTAATGGCTAGATGACGCCGATCAGCAGCAGGATGACGAGAATCAGCACGACGAGTCCGATACCACCGACCGGCGCGCCGCCCCAGCCAGCGCGATAGCCGTATCCGCCGCCGCCCAGCAACAACAGGATGAGAATGATGACGATGATCGTCGTAGTGCTCATGGTCCGCTCCTCACGGTGCAAGAGAGACTGCCGAGTTCAGCAATTGCAGTGCCTGCAAGCGGTTATCGACGAGGCATTCCGTGAGAGTAGACGGAGCTGAACGAGTCGCGGGTGTGTGGCTCGGGCACTCACGTTGCAATGCCGGGGTGCCCGTAAACATTCGAAAGAGGAGTATATGGACATTCTGCTAATGATCATTTTTGGACTGGTCGTCGGTGTGATCGCAAAGCTGTTGATGCCGGGACGTGATCCGGGTGGCATGATCGTCACCATCATCCTGGGCGTTCTCGGCTCGTTGCTCGGCGGTTTTCTGTTCAATGCCATGGGCATTGGCAGCGGCGAGCGCTATGCCGGATTCATCGGCTCGATCATCGGCGCTTTGATCCTGCTCTTCGTCTACCGCCTCATCGCGGGACGCCGGACGCTGACGTGACCCGCAACGAGAACGTCGGCATCGAGGGAACCCGCTGCGGCGGGTTTTTCTTTGTCGGTCGGGCGGCAAAAGTGGAGGAGCGCGCCCGTACGTTGCGACACGATCGGCCCCAAGTCACTCCACAGGAACGGTTTCCCACGCATTGACCGCTGCCCCGCTGCGGGCCGCGTGATAGGAACGCCCTCCGAGCCACAATGCAAGCCCGAGGACTGCGCAGGCGAGCTCGCCTGCGGCGAGCCAGCGCACGTCATGCGAGAGCAGGGGTGCAGCGACACCCGCGACGACTGCACCGAGCATCGTCTGAGTGAACGACTGGCATGAGGCGACGAGGCCGCGCACATGCGGAAAGAGATCGATCACGAGAAGGGTGAGGATCGGGGCGACCACGGACATTCCGAATGCGTAGAACATGAGCGGCAGCACGGACCACGGCAGCGCGGGTGGAAACAGCATGTGATAGGTGACATTCGCGACACCCGCGCCGACGAGGAACCAGAAGCCGATGGCGACGTGCCGTGAAATCGAAACCTTGCCTGCGAGCTTGTTGGACGTGAGTGCGCCCAGGAATATGCCGGCGACGGTCGGCGCGAACTGCCACGCAAACTCGGCCGGACCGAGCCGCAGATGCTGTGTGAGGAACACCGGCGCAGCCGCGACGTACAGGAAGAGCCCGGCGAAGTTGAAGGCCAGCGCACCCGCCTTCATCTGGAACACGGGCGACGTGAACACGCTCCAGTAGCTCCGCGCGAGCTCCTTCGGCGAGAAGGGCTGTCGTTCACTCACTGGCAGAGTCTCCGGCAGCCGCAGCCAGCTTTGCCACAGCAGCAGCGCGCTGTAGGCGAAGAGGAACAGAAAGATGGCGCGCCAGTTCGCGGCCTTCACGATCCAGCCGCCGATGACGGGCGCGGCAGCCGGTGCGATGGAGAAAATCATCGTGACGAGCGAGAGCAGACGCGCCGCGTGCGTCCCGGCGTAGACATCGCGAATGATGGCGCGTCCGACGACCACGCCGGCGCCGGCACAGATGCCCTGCAGGATTCGAAAGGCCCAGAGATATTCGACGCTGTGCGCAGCCGCACAGCCGAGTGAAGCGACGGCGAACAGGAACAGGGCGGAAAGAATGATGTTGCGCCGTCCGAACGCATCCGAAAGTGCACCGTGCCAGAGTGTCATGAAGCCGAAGGCGAACATGTACGCCGTCAGCGTCTGCTGAACTTGGATGGGCGTCGCGTCCAATGTGGCCTGTATGTTCGGAAAGGCCGGCAGATACGTGTCGACCGAGAACGGGCCGATCATGGCGAGCGCGGCGAGCAGCATCGCGAGCGTGGTCGCGGACGCGGTGCGTGTTGCAGTCACCGGATCCCGATCGCCGTTGCGGGTAATGCCGGGTTCGCTACCGGGTGAAGGATCTGACATAGGGATGCTTGAGTGATTCTCGTGGCGAGGATACGCCAGGGAATCGAAACGCGGCGGGATATAGAATGCGGAGTCTATGGGCTATCTACTGAATGGCAAGTGGCACGATGGCTGGTACGACACGTCCGCGACGGGCGGCGAGTTCGTGCGCCCTGAATCCGCGTTCCGCGACCGCGTGACTTCCGATGGCGCGGGCGGCTTCGGTGCGCAGCCCGGCCGCTATCACCTCTATGTGTCGCTCGCGTGTCCGTGGGCACATCGCACGCTGATCTTCCGCAGGCTGAAAGGGCTCGAGAACGCGTTATCGGTGTCGGTCGTCGAGCCGGTGATGGGCGCGGCAGGCTGGGCCTTCAGTGCTGCATTGCCGGACCACCTTAACGGGGCCGAGTACCTTCATCAGGTCTATACCAGAGCACGTCCGGATTATTCGGGCCGGGTAACCGTCCCCGTGCTATGGGATCGAGAGCGGCAGACGATCGTCAATAACGAATCGGCGGAAATCATCCGCATGCTCAACACGGCGTTCGCGGCCTATGCCGGCAGTGACTACGATTACTATCCGGCTGAGCGCCGCTCCTCGATCGACGAGATCAACGCGATCGTCTACCCGAACGTGAACAACGGTGTGTATCGCTGCGGCTTCGCGAGGAGCCAGGAGGCGTACGAGCGCGCGGCGCGGCGTCTGTTCGATACGCTCGATGCGCTGGAGGAGCGATTGGCGAGGACGCGATATCTCGTCGGCGACGCGCTGACCGAAGCCGACTGGCGTCTGTTCACGACGTTGCTTCGCTTCGATGCGGTGTACTACGGCCACTTCAAGTGCAACCTGCGGCGGCTCGACGATTATCCGAACCTGTCGGATTATCTGCGGGAGCTCTACCACGTGCCCGGCGTCGCCGACACGGTGAGCTTCGATCACATCAAGCGCCACTACTACATGAGCCACACGCACATCAATCCGAGCCGTATCGTGCCGATCGGGCCCGTCATCGATCTCCAGCGAGCGCGGCCTCGCTCCCGGTCCGTTCCGCCGCAACCGTATCCCACACCGCAATGAACATCGCGGCCAAGATCGGGCCGACGACGAAGCCGCTGAATCCGAACGCCGTCATTCCGCCGATTGTGGAAAGCAGAACGAGGTAGTCCGGCATTTTGGTGTCCTTGCCGACGAGGAGGGGCCTGAGCACGTTATCGACCAGCCCGATCACGAGCACGCCGAAAGCGATGAGGCCGATTCCCTGCCACGTCTCGCCCGTAGCAATCAGATAACGGCGACCGGCAACCACACGAGCGCGGTGCCCACCGCGGGCAGCAGTGAAAGCAAGATCATCAACACGGCCCAGAGCAACGCGCCGTTGATATCGAGCAACCAGAACGCGAGCCCGCCGAGCGCACCCTGAACGATCGCGACGGCGCACGCAATGGAGTGTTTCTTGCTGTGAACGAATCCTTCTGGTGCTGCACTCGATGCATCGACTTCACGTTTCCTGAAAGGCCATTCATGCGCATGTGCCGCGTTTTACTGATCGCGTGCCTCTTTTCGATCGTATGTGGCGTGGCCGCACGGGCGGCTGAGCGTGCAGGCGAGCGTTCGATGGAGGGTTGCGCGCCGATCGAAACGCGTGAGCCCAATGCGACCGATCAGCACCCGGCGTTTGCGGGCCAGACCCGCGTGTGTGCCGTCAAATCGAACGTCGCATTCGATGTCGTTGTTCTGGCGAAGGGCCTCGAAAAGCCGTGGGCCGTCGAGCCGCTGCCCGGCGGCGATCTGCTCGTCACCGAAAAGCCGGGCCGGCTGCGTATCGTCTCCGCGAAGGGTGAAATCGGCGCGCCGATCGGGGGCGTACCGCGTGTGGACGCACGCGGACAAGGCGGCCTTCTCGATGTCGCGTTGAGCCCTGCATTCGATTCGGATCACACTGTTTTTCTCAGCTACTCGGAGCCGCGAGAGGGCGGTAACGGCACGGCCGTCGCGCGGGCGGTTCTCTCCACCGATCGGCGCAATCTCGAACGCCTCCAGGTCGTCTTCCGCGTCATGCCCACGTACGATGGCTCGCTGCATTACGGGTCGCGTCTTGCATTCGGACCGGACGGGAAGTTGTACGTCACCGATGGGGAACGATCCGATTCATCGATGCGCAAGTACGCGCAGCAACTCGACAGTCATCTCGGCAAAGTGCTGCGCATCAACCCGGATGGATCGGCCCCGAAGGACAATCCGTTCGTGGGCAAGCCGAACGCGGAGCCGGAGATCTGGACGCTCGGGCATCGTAACGTCCAGGCATCGGCGTTCGATGCGGAGGGACGGCTTTGGATCGTCGAGCACGGCACCCGCGGCGGAGACGAAATCAACCTGATCGAGAAGGGCAGGAACTATGGGTGGCCGCTCGTCGCCTACGGCGAGGAATATTCCGGCCGCCCGATCGCCGGGGCCGTGACGGCGCGCTCGGGTTACGAGCAGCCGGTCTACTACTGGGACCCGGTGATCGCGCCTTCCGGTGCGCAGTTCTACACGGGGGAGGCCTTCCCCGAGTGGAAGGGCAGCCTCTTCATCGGCAGTCTCAAGGAGCGCAGACTCGTGCGTGTGACGATCGAAAACAACAGGGTCACCGGCGAGGAGCATCTGCTTGCCGATCGGCGCCAGCGCGTGCGGGACGTGCGGCAGGGAGCGGACGGCGCTCTTTATGTCGTCACGGACGAAGCGAACGGCGAGCTGTGGAAATTAGTGCCGCGTCGATAACCGCTGTGATGTCGAGTGCAACAGACGTGATGGCAAACGAGCGAGGTCGTCGCTTCGAACAGTGGAGGACCGCATGAGCGAACGTATGCCTGTCGTTTTCTTCGGCCACGGCAATCCGATGAACGCGCTGCTCACAAACGACTACACGCAAGGATGGGCGGCGATCGGCGCTTCGCTGCCGAAGCCGAAAGCCGTTCTTTCGGTGTCCGCGCACTGGTACATCCCCGGCGTTGGCGGTGACGGCAATGGACACGCCACGCACCGTCCACGATTTCGGCGGCTTCCCGCGCGAGTTGTTCGAGTATCAGTATCCCGCTCGCGGCGACCCGCTCCTCGCCCGTCGCGTGCAGGACGTGCTCGCACCCATTACCGTCGAGATCGACCGTGAAAGCTGGGGACTCGACCATGGCACCTGGGCTGTGTTGTGCCACGTATTCCCGAAAGCCGATGTTCCTGTCGTTCAGCTCAGCATCGACGAGACCCAGCCGCCGGCATTTCATTACGAGATCGGCCGGCGGTTACGCGTGCTGCGCGACGAGGGTGTGCTCATCGTCGGCAGCGGCGACGTCGTCCACAACCTGCACGCCTATGCGTGGGGCAGACGCGCTGTCGAGCCTTACGACTGGGCGCTCCGTTTCGAAACGCAGGTGCGGGAGCTTATCGTCGCGGGTGACCATCAGCCGCTTGCCCAGTACGAGTCGCTGGGACGCGACGCGCTTCTGTCGGTGCCCACGCCGGACCACTACTTGCCGCTGCTTTACGTGCTCGGGGCGAGCGCGGAGGGAGAGCCGGTGAGTTTTCCCGTGCAGGGGATCGACGGCGGGTCGGTCTCCATGCTCAGCGTCCGTCTGGGCTAGAGCACCGTCGCGATGAAGGGATCACGTTTCAGCGTGGACGCTTGCCCGCGCGTGGCCCCGAGTTCAGCAATGTACGGATGAAAATCTCGTCCCCTGCGTTGACCGAAAGATAGGCACGAACGCTCTGGTATTCCTGTGCGCTCAGCGTTTCGAGCCGCGCCTGCAGTGCACGCTGGCGGCTTCTCGCTCGCCAGGCTTTGCGTAACGTGCTGATCGGCGATGGCATGGGCGTGGGGATCCCAGGGACACGTTGACCAACACCTTAACGGCGCAATTGGGGTCGGGCGTAGGTATTTGTGCTGTACACGGGGCGTAATGCGTCCGCGCGTCTCAAGTTAGGGCGTCCCGGAGCCGTTTACCAGGGCTCGAGGCAAACGATGCGCGCGACGAAAGACCCTGGCACCACCCCGCTGTGGCGAACGACCGGAAACGGACGGCGGTACTCGGCCAGCCCCTGTCACCGTGTTTTGACTCGGCCACGGGTCCGTGACGCTCTCCTGGTCGCGCAGTTCGGGAATCGTGCCGGTGCCGGCGACCACGCGCGTTGCGAGGGACTGTCGTGACGCCGTCCCCCGTCAAGCGGAAACGGGTCGTGCGCATCGCGCACTCGTCGCTGCCACTCTGTCGACTCGTATGTTTCCCATCCGGGAAAGAGCACGAATGGGCATGGGAAGCGTGCGAGAGCAGCGCCGCTTCCGCCACGAGCTTCACTTCACTTTACCAATGTGCCGAGAACGCCCGCCAGAGTGGGTTTGAAGTCGATCTCTTACGCGCACCCCTCGTGACGGGACCGACGGAAGCGCGCAAGGCGGGCTAGTTCCACCATCTGCTCGGGCCTTCGACGTGCATTCCCCGCCTGCGTGCGGGTGCGCTCCGCCCGGCTTCTCAGACGAACGGCTGGATGACGCTTTCGAACCGGCTTCGAATGGCTGCAAGCCGTTCCGGCGAATCGGCTTCGAAGCGCAAGACGAGCACCGGTTGCGTATTCGATGAGCGCGCGAGCGCCCACCCGCCCGGAAAGCTGACGCGCAGACCGTCGATCGAATTGACGCTGAACTCGCCTGAATCGGGCTTGAAGACGCGCTTCAGCGCCTCGACGGCGAGATGTTTCCTTTCTTCCGTGGTGTCGATCCGGATCTCGGGCGTGGTGCAGCTCGCGGGCAGGTCCGCCAGCAGCTCGCCGATCGTGCTGCCCGTCATGGCCAGCACCTCCGCGAGTCGCAGTCCGGCATACAGCGCGTCGTCGTAGCCGTAATTGCGGTCGGCGAAGAAGACGTGGCCTCCGAGCTCGCCACCGAATGGCGCGTTCTCGCGCTTGATCTTGTCCTTGATCAGACTGTGTCCCGACTTCCACATGACCGGAACGCCACCATGCCGCGCGATGTAGTCGAACAGCCGGTCCGAGCACTTAACGTCGCCTATGATTTTTTCGCCGGGACGGGTGGCGAGAACGAAACGGCTGTAAAGGGCGATGAGCTCATCTCCGTACAGCATGCGGCCGCGGTCGTCGACGACCCCGATTCGGTCCGCGTCACCGTCGAAGCCGATGCCGGCCACGGCATTCTGCCGCCGAACCTGGTCCATCAAGTCCTGCAGATTCGTCTCGACCGTCGGGTCGGGATGGTGATTGGGGAAGGTACCGTCGGGTTCTTCGAAGAGAATCGTCGGGCGCAGACCGGCGGCCTCATAGAGCCGGCGCGCGATGCAGCCGGCGGCGCCGTTGCCGCAATCGAGCACGAGGGGCACGGACGTGAGATGCGCGAATTCCTGTCGATAGCGCTCGACGTACTGGTCGGAAATATCGACCGAGCGCTCGGTGCCCAGCCCGGAAGCGGCTACGCCGTCCTCCAGAAACGCCCTGAGCTTTTGAATGTCCGCGCCGGAAATCGTGGAGCGACCGATGCAGATCTTGAACCCGTTGTATTCGCGGGGATTGTGACTGCCCGTGACCATCAACGCGCCGTCCACTCCGGGTAGCGCGAAGGTGGCGAAATAGGTCATGGGTGTGGTGACGAGCCCCAGACGCACGACCTCGGCCCCGCCGTGGCGCAGACCCGATGCGAGCGCATCTGCGAGCTCCGGGCTCGTTTCCCGCGGATCATGCCCGAGCGCGATCGTCGGCTCGGCGATCCCGGCTTTCGTGCCGATGTAGGCCACATAGGCGCGACCGAGCGCGTAGGCAAAGTCGGCGTCGAAGTCGCGTCCGACCACGCCGCGAATGTCGTACTCGCGAAAAATCACCGGATCCATCCGGTAGCGCAAAGGCGGCGCGATCCCCGGATCGCGCTTCTGAGCGAGCGTCTGTCGCATTGCAGAGATATCGGTTCTTCCGTCGTCCATCTTTAGCCTGACGCTGTCATCATCGTTTCACGCGTGCAAACCGGACAGTGCGGGCTCGCTGGCGATTGCACCGACATCGTAGCGGCCGCTTCCCAGCAGGCGTTGCGAGGCAGGTGCTCGAAGCCGTCTTCCGGGAACCAGACTGTATCCGGCAGTCCGATCAGCACGTCGGCACCCGGATCGACAAAGGGCAGTGCGGTGAAGATCGCATCACACAGGCCATTCGGCCGAGTGCCGCCAGACCATTGAGCAGGCCGCGCCAGATGGTGGCGTGACCGTTGCCCCACGACGACGTGACGGTCAAACCGAAGACCACGAGCTTCATTACTTAACCTCCGCGGTGCCCGATTTTGCAAGGCATATTCCCGGCGGGCGCCGGCATGGCGCCATGTAGGTCGCGAGATGCGGAAGCCTGCGCGCGCAGCGGCCTCGCGGCCGCAACGGGCTGCGGAAAGGGCAGGTCAGGAGCGTTCAGGCGGCGGCCAGTGCGGCCGACCTGAGCATCGGTGCGATGTGGGCCCGGATCACACGGTCCCAGGTGAAGCGGCTTGCGGTTCTGCGGGCTTGCAGGCGCAGGCGCGTCGCGTAATTGGGGTGCTCTCGCAGGTAGAGCAGGTGGGCGACCAGCTCGCGCGGGCTGCTCGTCTGAAGCGAAATGGCGTCATGTCCGGGCGTGGCGTAGTCCTCACCGGTCGCCCCCAGGAAGCTCAGGCCACCGCACGCCATGGCTTCGAGCCCGACAAGCCCGAACGGCTCGATTCCGCTGTTGGCGAGCACTCCGTCACTGGCACGGTAGAGGCACTGCAACTGCGGACGCGACAGCGCGTTTTCGACGAAGATGACATCGCTCGGCTGGGCCGTCGCAATGGCGCGCCACAGTGCCGCGGGACTGCTGTCGGGACAGGTGACCGACGTCGCCGCGAGGCCGACCATGCGCGCGCGTGCGATGACTTCGCGGCCATGTTCTTCGATGCCGCCCCGTGCTACGAGCAAAGGACGCAGTCCGCGCGTCTTCAGCTCGCCGACGGCATCGACCGCCATGAGCCAGCGCTTGTCCGGATCCCAGCGCGCGACCTTCGCGAGCACGAGCCGGCCCGCAGTCGAGCGCTTGATCGCCTGCACCGTGCCGCGATCCCACGGTTCGAGCCACTGATTCGCAATACCGTTCGGAATGACGTGCGGGTCGACGCCGCAGCGCCACATTTCGTGCTTCATGAAGCGGCTGACAGTCGTGATGGTCGCGGCTGCCTCCAGCTCACGCCACGGTACGCGTTCGAAACCGAAGCTGTTATTTGCATTCCAGTAGAAACGAACGCGGTCGCGCCAGCCTCGTTCCTGCGCCCCGCGGCTCAGCCGGACGATGCTCCAGGTGGTATGCCATTCCTCACCGATGACCATCACCGGCTGGTGTGTCTGCATCAGCCGCGGGAGGAGATGCTCTTCGATCCACGACGGGAGCGACGTGTTCCAGTCGTAGATCTTGCCTTCCTCGCCATCGTAGACGCCGCCCTGGTGATACAGACTGATCCACTGGCACCAGCGGTGAAGATGCAGATTGCCGTTGCAGCTCACCTCGTAACCCGGCAAGTCCGGTGCCCCGATGTAGAAGAGGTGCGTCTCGTAACCTTCCTGCGCGAGTGCGGCAGCAAGGCCGCTCACACGGCTGCCGAGGCCGCCGGCATGCGAGTAACGGTCGGGTCCCTCGAAACTCAGCAGAACGAAAGCGGGGGTGAGCCGCGGCGTGCCGTGAAGTGTGATGGCAGACTTGGCCTGGTGGCGGCGAGGGTGCGATCCCAAAAGGTGCACGCGGGGTCGCTGCTGCATCATTGGCGGGCATGATCGAAGCGCCGGTGAGCGACGCAGCCGCGCCAGATTTGTCAACAGATTCAGGATTTTCCGCTGCCACTGGTGCTCCTTATAGTGTCGTGGCCGGAAGACAACGACGACACGCCAAGGACCCGATTCGCAAGGAGTATGCCCGAACGGGCACTCGTGCCGCAAGGCGAATAAAGTGACGCGGCCTGGGGAGACGCTACTTCAGTTCGCCGTATCTCGTTTCGTACTCGGCGATCAATTTACCCAGCATTTGTGACAGCCGTTTGGCAGCAAACGGGCTCAGGATGATCCGGTGCTCGAGCGAGACTTCGGACTCGTTCGGGCCGCGATCCCAGGTCTGATTCACGCCGAAGTTGAGAACCACCTCTTCTCGCGTCGAGTTCGCATTGCACATGTTGCAATACGTGCTCTTCAGATTCGACGCACTGACCCGGATCTGCTGCTGAGCGTCGACGCCTGGCGCCGCGCGCCGCGCCGCACCTGCAGGTTTTTCTTCCGCCATCGCAAGACTCCTCGTGCTTGCGCCATTATGCACGACGGCATGGCTGTTGCCCTGCAACGATCGAACATGCCAACCGAACGCAAGCCGCGAGTGTCGCGCCGCCCGCATTGGGCCGTGTTGATCGCCATTCCCGCCGTATTCTTCGCGCTTTTCCTCGCGTGGCGGTATACACCTCTTGCCGAGGTTGCGACATCCGACCAGGTCCTGGACTGGGCTCGCGCCCTCGGCCGCCACAAGTGGACCGCGGTGGCAGTCGTTGCTATCTACACCCCGGCCGCTTTCGTCATGTTCCCACGACCTTTGATCACGCTCTTTGCAGTGGTCGCATTCGGGCCGTGGATGGGCTTCGTGGTCAGCATGGCAGGCATCGCAGGCTCGGCTCTCGCCACCTATGCGACAGGGCGTGCGTGCTCGAGCGACACGGTGCGCCGCATTGCCGGTGACAAGCTGGATCGGGCGAGCGAGATCGTGCGTAAGAAAGGACTTGCCGCTGTCTTCGCAGTGAGCATCGCACCCGTCGCGCCGTTCCCCGTCATCGGCATGGCGGCCGGCGCCGTTCGTATCAAGCTCACACATTATCTCCTCGGTACGCTGGCGGGAATGCTCCCCGGCACACTCGCCACCACTGTGTTCGCACACCAGCTCGAGGCAGCGATCGAGAACCCGGCACGCATCAACTACTGGATCGTCGCCGTAGTCGGGGTCGTCTTCGTGCTGCTCATATGGGGGGTGAAGCACTGGCTCGTACGGCTGCAGGAGAAAGCGGCGCCCGTTGGTAAAGCCGGATAGGCGGCGCATAATCGCGACGCTGAATTTTCGAGACAAATGCGGGGGTTTTGATCGAGAGACTCACTCAGAGACGGCTTGCTTCAGCCGTGCTCTGCATAATGATGTCGCTCTCGGCCTCGGACGCGGCTTCGCCGCTGAGACCCGAGATCGAGAACTTCATCGACGAGATGGTGCAGAAGCACGGGTATCCGCCGGCAGCGCTGCGCCGGCTGTTCTCAACCGTGCAGTCACGCCCGTCGGTGATCCGCGCGATTTCGACGCCCGGCACCGCACGGCCGTGGTACGAATTCAGACGGTCGGCCATAACCCCGGTGCGCATCGAAGGCGGCGTTCGCTTCTGGCAGCAGAATCAGGCGGTGCTTGAAAAGGCAAGGAGAGAGTTTGGCGTTCCCGAGGAAATTCTGGTCGCGACCATCGGGATCGAGACGGTTTACGGGCGCAATACCGGCTCGGTCAAGGTGCTCGATGCACTGACGACGCTTGCATTCGACTATCCTCCGCGCGCCGAGTTCTTCCGGACGGAGCTGGAGCAATACCTGTTGCTCGTACGCGAGAACGGAATCGATGCGGCGAATACACGTGGTTCGTACGCGGGGGCAATCGGCTTGCCGCAGTTCATGCCGAGCAGTTATCGCAAGCATGCCGTCGATTTCGATGGCGATGGACGGCGCGACCTCGTCGCCAGCCGCGCCGATGCGATCGGGAGCGTCGCGAATTACTATCGCAGTTACAACTGGAAAACGGGGGAAACGGCGATCGTGGCAGCCGAGTCCGGCGACGCGGACCTGGGGCCCCTGCTGGCGGCTGGAATCAAGCCGCACATATCTGTGCGGGAGTTGCGCGAGAAGGGCGTCGTGATCCCGGACGGCGTCGATGAGAACGCGCTCGTGACGCTCTTCGCGGTGGAGACCGAGCGCGGCGGCAAGCTCTATCTCGGCTTGAACAACTTCTACGTGATCACGCGCTACAACCGGTCCATCAATTACGCAATGGCGGTGTGGGAACTGGCGGGGGAGATCAGGGCACAGATGGCGTCGGTGGCCACGACTCCGTCTCCGTGAGAGGTGCGGTTTTCCATTGCCTGAGGCCTCGTATTCTCGGACGGGAGTGCTAAGGGCGCCCGAATGTCACGTTCGCGGGAGACCGCGGACGGAGGAGCAGTGCCTGCCGCGTAGCGGTAGGTGCGACCCGGAAGCAGGCTGAGGCACGCGCGTTAGAACCGCGGTCTTACGCACGCCTCCGCGGTCGCATCCCCGTGAAAGGGGGCCTCCCTGCTCCACGCTTCAGCGTGCCCTCTGCTCCGCAGTCCCCGCTTACCGGAAGGAGGCCGTCCTAGCTAATATGTAGACGCCTCCCCCCATCGAAGCGGCTCTGCCAGTACGGCCGTCGCAGATCCACGATCTCCACCACGCCGCCGGACGTCGGCGCATGGATGAAACGCTGATTACCAAGATAGATGCCGACGTGTGAATACCGCCGGCGCAATGTATTGAAGAACACGAGGTCGCCCGGTCTCAACTCGGCCATGCTCACAACGGAACCGACCGCGCTCATCTGCTCGGATGTACGCGGCAGCGTGATACCGGCGCCGTGGCTGAAGACATATTGCACCAGCCCGCTGCAGTCGAATCCCTTCTCCGGTGTAGTGCCGCCGGCAACGTAGCGAGTACCGACGTGGCTGAGGGCATTGAGCGTGAGCTCCCGCGCCAATGCCGACGGCGCGCTGTCTTCCTGCTCAAGTACGGTCGGAGATGGCCCGGGCGGCCCGCCGGCGCAAGCCGCCAGAAGCAGGCATAAGGTCGGGGCCCACAGGCGCTTCATGCCCGCGAAGCATAGAGGAGAGCGGCGTGTCCGACAACGCGTTTCCGGCGCGTGCACGCGCCCTCGCCGGGCGCGCTATTGTCCTGTGATCCACGCCGAGATGCGCGCGGTCACGTCCTTTTCCAGACCGTTATAGCCGTGATAGGCCAGCGCCTCGCAGGGGTCGCCCTGGTTCTCTCCGCCCTGAAACGTGACGAGCTCTTTTCTCGGCGCCGCGGAGAGTTTGCTCATGAGGCGCGTCACTTCGCGGAACGGACAGGCGCGGCAGCCGTCCTGCTCGTGATGCACGACGAGAACCGGAATGGCGAGCCTTTGGAGGTCCATGTCCGGCACGGCTGTGGATCGCCGATCGACGAGAATGGTGGAGGTGAGCACGATACCGTCCGCGCCTTTGGCTCCGAGTCGGGTGCTCACTGCGGCGACCGATTGCGTTCCGCGGCTCGTTCCGATTAGCCACACGGGAAGTTTCAATTGTTCGCGCAGCCATGCGATCACGCTCTGCACGTCACCCGCATGCTCCGGTGTTTCCCGGAAGAATTCCAGGAAGGGCGCGCTCTGGCGGTCCGAGGGCGCATCCAGAATAGCCACCGCGACGCCCTGGGCGATAAAAAGAGGAGCGGCTCGCACGAGGAAGTTGTTACGGCCGAACCTCAACGCGCCGGCGTCCGTGATCTGCAGCCCGCCGTGACCGCCGGCGAAGAGAATTGCCGCCACCTTCGCGTCCGGAGGCACATTCAGGAGAAAGCGTTGCGTCACACCGGGGCGCGTCGGAATGTCGACCACCCTCTCCGCACCGACGGCGAATGCCGTATGTGCCAACACGAGCGCAGCGATGAATGAGAGCGATGTTTTTGGCATGGGACCGCCTCCCGCTGCTTATTCTAAGGGTGCTTAGACGCGGTCGAGGACCCGAAGCCCGGCGTAATGCGTCAGTTCGCGCTTAACTGCGGATGGCGTCGAGTATGGCGTCAACGCGCGTGATCCGATTGCGCGGCGCGTCCGGCGGCAAGCCCGAAAAATCGCCTCGCAGCGCTTTGAGTGCATAACGTTCTTCGTCGATCTCGCGCCGCGTTCGCACACCCATCCGGCGCAACGCGGCGAGCGGAGGACACCAGCCGTGCACCGCATGCTGCACGAGGAACGACAGCACGACGCCAGGCAGGAGGAGCCACTTGCGTCCGCGCAGCAGCCCCATCACCACACCGGTGAGCGCGAACGTCGGCGCGAGTACCTCGAGATAGCGCTCGATATCCCACTCGCGATCCAGTGCCTCGATGCGCGCCGTGATTTCTTGGTCGGAGCACGTGCTGTAGCGAAACAGCCGGTCGCGCATTGCGTCGTCGATGCTCGCATTCACCTCTTGCGCAGTGTGCTCGCGCACACGATCTCGCGTGTCGCTCACGTCACGTTCTCCGATCGCGCGTGTGAGCGGTGGATTTCGGCTGGCGCGGTCCGAACTGCCAGCGCGAGTCGACGCGTGGCACGGCGTGCGGCAGCGTATCGAGCGATTCCGGCACGAATGCGTCGGGATCGCGCGTCGCGACGGCCGCCATCACCGGCACGGGCAATCCGAGCTTGCGCATGAGCGTATGCGCGTCCACCGGAGCACGCACTTTCACGTCGTTATCGAAATAGCAATACACATCCCGGGCGCGGCGCGGTGTCGCGGGGCGTGACGATATGCGTTTCGCATCTGCTGGCTCGATCCCATCGGCCCACGCACGGATGCGCGCGGCCCAGCGTTCGAGTGCTTCGTCCGTATAGCCGCTCACGTAAAGCTCCTTGTCGCCGTGCAGGCGGATATAGATGAAGTCGGCCGTCACGTCTTCGTAGAACGGCCATTTGCCGGCGGTGTCCGCCACCACCAGCCCGATATTATGACGGCGCAACTGCGCGACGAACCGTTCGTCGATGAAGCTTTCATGACGAATCTCCACGGCATGCCGGAGCGTGCGGTCACAGTCGATACCGAGCCGGCATCGTCCCTTCATGCGCGCGTCGCGTCGTCGCGCGACCGAGAGCGCCGCTGCGAGCGTGCGAGGCAGTGCGGCGAAAAATGTCTCGAAGCGCGCCTCATCATAACGAAACTGAGGCGGAAACTGCCACAGGAACGGCCCGATCTTTTCGCGCAAATTGAATATACCCGATGCGAAGAAGTTCGCGAGCGCGGTTTCGAAGTTGCGCAGCCGCAGCATGTGCGTGATGTAGCGCCCGCCCTTGATCGCGAACACGAAACCCGGCGGCGTTTGCCGGTACCACGCATCGTAGCTGAACGGATGCTGCAGCGAATAGAACGAGCCGTTGATCTCGATCGTGGGAAATGCGCGCGAGGCGAATTCGAGCTCGCGGCGCTGCGCGAGATCCGGAGGATAGAACACGCCGCGCCACGGCCCGTAGCGCCAACCCGAGATGCCGATGCGTATGGTCATATCGCCGTTTCGCCCGTGTCGTCGGATATAGCAAGCTTCGGACCGACACTGGCTACGCGTTGGCGCATCGAATCTCAACGGGTCCAGGTTTCGTCAAAACCGCTCGTGCGCAGCGAGAAAGCGCCATTTTCCGAGCGGGAGCGCGCCGAGTTTCACGCCACCGATGCGTACGCGCTTGAGTCCCACGACCGTGAGGCCGACGAGCTCGCACATACGCCGGATCTGTCTTTTCTTACCCTCCTGCAGCACGAAACGAAGCTGGTCGCGATTCTGCCATTTGACGTCCGCAGGCCGTAGCGCCGCGCCATCCAGCGCGAGGCCATGGTTGAGCAACTCCAATCCTCGGGATGTGAGCTTGCCCTGCACGCGAACCAGGTACTCCTTCTCGATGCGACTGTCCTGGCCGATCAAGTGGCGCGCGATGCGGCCGTCCTGCGTGAGCACCAGCAGCCCCTGTGAATCGATATCGAGCCGGCCGGCGGGCGCGAGCCCGCGCAGGAGAGACGAGTGAAAACGCTGCGGGGTGCGATCGTCGGGATCGCGCGATGCGGCCGCGATCAGCGACACTGCCGGCTTGTAGCCGGGCTCGGGCTGGCCTGACACATAGCCAATTGGCTTGTTCAGGAGGATCGTGACACGCGCGGTCTGTTCGGCCGCGGCTGCCCGGTCAAGCGTGATGCGTTGTGTCGGAAACACTTTGGTCCCGAGCTCGGTCACGCGCTCGCCGTCGACGAACACGAGGCCACGCTCGATATAGCCGTCGGCCTCGCGCCGCGAGCACAGTCCTTGTGCGGCCATGAGCTTCGAGACGCGGACCTTTTCCAAGGCATCGGAGAATGTAAGCGGACAGGTCCGCGATTCTAAACGGCGACTCCGGACAGGAAAAATGCGACCGCCCCATTTGCCGGAAAGCCGGGACCTGCCGCGTTTTCCTTTAACATCGCGCTGTGCTCGATCTCGACGCGATATTCGACGAAAGCGGGGCGCTTGCGCGCGTCGTCGACGGCTTTCGCGCGCGCCCGTGTCAGCTCGAGATGGCGCATGCCTGTGCCGCGGCGATCGAGGACCGCGCCGTACTGGTCGCCGAAGCGGGCACCGGCACGGGCAAGACCTTCGCGTATCTGGTGCCTGCGTTGCGCTCCGGCGGTAAGGTCATCATCTCCACCGGCACCAAGACGCTGCAGGACCAGCTTTTCGATCGCGATATTCCAACCGTTCGCAAGGCACTGAAACTGCCCGTGTCGGTCGCGCTGCTCAAAGGCCGCGCGAACTACGTCTGTCACCATCATCTGCAGCGCGTCGTGAGCGACGGGCGCTTTCTGAATCGTGACGACGCCCGTGACGTCCACGCCATAGAACGTTTCGCGCGCACGAGCGCGAGCGGCGACCGGGCCGACTGCAGCGAGGTATCCGAAAGCGCTGCGGTGTGGACGCAGGTGACGTCGACTCGCGAGAACTGTCTCGGATCCGAATGTAAACATTTCGAGCGCTGCTTCGTGACGAACGCGCGCAAACAGGCGCTCGAGGCGGACGTCGTCGTGGTGAATCACCATCTTTTCTTCGCCGACCTGATGTTGCGCGACGAAGGCGTGGGCGAGCTTCTGCCGGCGTGCAATACGATCATTCTCGACGAGGCGCATCAGATACCCGAAACGGCGACCGTGTTCTTCGGAGAGAGCGTCTCGACGGCGCAGGTCGCGACGCTCGTGCGCGACGTGACCACCGAAGCCGCGGTTTCCGCGAAGGACAGTCGCACCCTGCCGGACACCGCGCGGGCACTGGAGAAAGCTGCGCGCGATCTGCGGCTGGTGTTTGCCGAGGATGCGGGCCGCGTGCCATGGCGTCTTCTGGCAAAGAACGCGCGCTTCGACGAGGCGCTTGCGGCGGTGATCGCACAACTCGACAGCCTGTGCGCAGAGCTGGCGGAGCACGCGAGCCGCAGCGAGGACCTGCAACGCTGTCACGAGCGCGCGCTTCAGGTGGCGGAACAGCTCGAACGCTGGCGCAGCGGCGTGGAAGGGGATCGTGTGCGCTGGCTCGAGCTTTTCGGGCACTCGCTTCAGTTGCACGCGACTCCGTTATCGGTGGCCGACATTTTCGCGCGGCAGGTTGAAGGGCCGGCGCGCGCGTGGATCTTCACCTCCGCTACATTGTCCGTAGCGGGCGATTTCTCGCATTACTGCACTGCGCTGGGCCTGAAGGCCGCCCGCACGTCGAGCTGGAGCAGCCCGTTTTCGTATGAGCAGCAGGCGCTCCTGTATGTGCCCACGAAAATGCCCGAGCCGAACACGCCGGAATATACGCGTGCCGTGGTGAATGCCGCCTTACCGTTGGTCGAGGCGAGTGGAGGGCGTGCCTTTCTGCTGTTCACGAGTCTGCGCGCGATGCGCGATGCGCATCTGCTGCTGGAGGACGCGCTGAGGCGTCGCGCACTCGATTTGCCGCTGCTGCTCCAGGGGGAAAGCTCGCGGACGGAGCTTCTGTCCCGATTTCGTCGGCTGGGAAATGCCGTCCTGATCGGCAGCCAGTCGTTCTGGGAGGGTGTGGACGTCAAAGGCGAGGCGTTGTCGCTCGTCGTCATCGACAAGCTGCCGTTCGCGGCGCCGGACGATCCCGTGCTGGCGGCGCGTATCGATAAGATGAATCGCGAAGGCCGCAACGCCTTTCTCGAATATCAGCTTCCGCATGCCGTGATCACGCTGAAACAGGGCGCCGGACGGCTCATCCGCGACGAGAACGATCGCGGCGTGCTGATGATCTGCGATCCGCGCCTCTACAGTAAGAATTACGGCCGGCGCATTCTCGAAAGCCTGCCCCCGATGCGGCGCGTGCGCAGAGAGGCGGATGCGATTGCGGCGTTCGACAACGTCGCAGGCACGAACACGGCGCAGGCAATCAGCGGCTAGCCGGGGACGAACCTTACATCTCAGGACACGTGGCAGAAACGCGCATCATCTACGGCTTTCACGCGATCTCGAGCCGGTTGCGTCAGAACGCCTCGAGCGTGAAGGAGCTCTACGTGGATGCCGCGCGTGAAGATCGGCGCGCGCAGGAGCTCATAAAAGTGGCGGAAGGCCGCGGCGCCCGGGTCATGCGGGTGGACGACAAGCGCCTGGACGGCATGACGCATCATGCCCGGCATCAGGGCGTGGCGGCGCGTATCGAGGTTGGCAGCCTGCCCACGGACATCGACGAAGTACTCGAATCGCTGACGGAACCGGCTTTGCTGCTCATATTGGACGGGATCACCGACCCGCACAACCTCGGCGCCTGTTTGCGCGTTGCCGACGCAATGGCCGTGCACGCCGTGATCGCGCCGAAGGACCGCGCGGTCGGCATCAATCCGACGGTATCGAAGGTCGCAAGCGGAGCCGCGGAGACGGTGCCGTATATTCCGGTGACGAATCTCGCGCGCGCCATGCGCGAGTTGAAGGAGCGCGAGGTGTGGATCGTGGGCGCGGACGAGCGCGCCGAAACCGATCTGTATGCCTCGAAACTGCAGGGGCCGCTCGCATGGGTGTTCGGGGCGGAGGGTGAGGGCATGCGGCGGCTGACGCGGGAACACTGCGACGAGCTCGTCCGCATCCCCATGCTCGGCAGTGTCGAAAGCCTCAATGTCTCTGTTTCCGCGGGGATCTGCCTGGCCGAGGCCCGGCGCCAGCGAAAAAAGTCGTAACCGATTGTTTATCCTTGCTGGTTGGGTATAATCCGCGCCTTCGACCGCCCGCCGTACGGGCGGTCTTGTTGACGGACCTTTCCGGCACGCAACTCAAGGAAAGGAGGTTACGGAGGGAAACCATGGGTGTCCCTCCGTTCCGTAGGGCGGCGAGGCCTGAGCTGTAGGCGAGCGCCGTCCCCGTTCCTTGCCTCACCGTCTCGCATGACGGGAGGCTTTATCCAGAAGGAGCTCTTGATGCGACATTACGAAATCGTCTTCATCGTCCATCCGGACCAGAGTGAGCAGGTACCGGCCATGGTGGATCGCTACCGGCAGATGGTGACCGGCCGTAGCGGGCGTATCCACCGCCTCGAGGACTGGGGACGCCGCCAGCTCGCGTATCCGATCGAAAAGATACACAAGGCGCACTACGTGCTCATGAACATCGAGTGCGACAACGATACGCTGGGCGAGCTGGAGCATGCGTTCAAATTCAATGACGCAGTGCTGCGGCACCTGACGGTGCACATGACGGAAGCGGTCACCACGCCTTCACCGATGATGAAGGAAGAGAAGGCGCGCTCCATTTCCACGACGGAGGACGCCTCGAAGCAGGCTGCTGCACCGCAAGCCGCAGCGCCCCAACCGGCAGCGCCAGAACCCGCGCCTACTGCGCAGGCTACGCCTGCGTAAGTGGATGCCAATGCGGTCACGCTGACGGGTACGCTGACCGAGGCCGAACCGCTCCGACATACGCCCGCCGGGCTGCCGCTGCTTTATTTCAAGATTGCCCACCAATCGTGGCAGATCGAAGCCGGTTTCCGCCGGCAAGTCGAGTGTGTCGTGAACTGTGTGGCGCTCGGTGATGCGGCTTCCAGGCTTTCCCGCGCCCGCAATGGCGATCCGATCAGAGTGACAGGATTCTTGAATCGCAAGAACAGGATGAGCACGCAGCTCGTGCTGCACGCCAGTGAAACCGGATATTTAAAGGACGAATGATATGGCAATGATGAGCAGGGCCGCCCGTGCCAGGGCCAAGGCCAAAGCCAAGCTGAAAGGTAAGGGACGCGACAAACGCGGCGGCGCGCTGTTTCGCCGGCGCAAGTTCTGCCGGTTTACGGCAGAAGGCGTGAAGCAGGTCGACTACAAAGACCTGGGTGTGCTGAAGGATTTCATCAACGAGAACGGCAAGATCATTCCTGCGCGCATCACGGGCACCAAGGCGCGCTACCAGCGGCAACTCTCGGTTGCGATCAAGCGCGCGCGTTATCTCGCGCTGCTGCCTTACACCGACGTGCATTGAGCGAGGCGGGCCATGCAGATCATTCTTCTGGAAAAGGTCACGAACCTTGGCGCGCTCGGAGACATCGTCAAGGTGCGGGATGGCTTTGCGCGCAATTACCTGATCCCGCAAGGCAAGGCGAAGCGTGCCACCCGCGAGAATCTGGCGGAGTTCGAGCAGCGGCGCGCCGAGTTGGAAAAAGCGCAGAACGAGCAGCTCACGACTGCGCAGGAGAAAGCGGAGAAGCTCGAGGGACTCGCGGTTCAGATCGCGCAGAAGGCTGGTGTCGACGGCAAACTGTTCGGCTCTGTCACCAACGCGGATATCGCCGAGGCGCTCAAGGAACAGGGATTCGACATTCAGAAATCGGCGATTCGCATGCCGCAAGGTCCGCTGAAGAATGTCGGTGAGCACAGTCTCAAGGTCGCGCTGCATACCGATGTTGTCGTGACGATCAACGTGTCAGTGATCGCGGAGCAGTAAACACACGTACGTACAACGCATTTTTTCGCGCGGAGAAAAAGGGCTGGCGACAGCCCTTTTTTTTCGATACATTGCAATCGAACATACGCTCTCTTCCGTGAGAGCGCTGCGTGTGAAGATTCAAAACTAGAAGAGCTGCAACCGAATGGCACAAGCAGTCACGGCGATCACGCGCGACGCACAGGTGGAAGCCGCACGCGTGCCGCCGCAGTCGATCGAGGCGGAGCAATCCGTGCTCGGCGGTCTGCTCCTCGACAACGCATCGTGGGACCGCGTCGCGGACATTCTCGGCGAGAACGACTTTTACCGCGCCGATCATCGCGCGATCTTCAGACACATCGCGCAGCTGATCGAGCAGAACAAGCCGGCCGATATGCTGACGGTGTCGGAGGCATTGCGGCTTTCCGGGAAGCTCGACGAGGTGGGCGGCCAGACGTACGTCGGATCGCTCGCTCTAAACACGCCCAGCGCCGCGAACATACGAGGCTATGCGGCAATCGTCCGCGAACGTTCGATCATGCGCAGCCTCGCCGTTGTCGGAACGGAGATCGCGGACTCCGCTTACAGCCCGCTGGGCCGCAACGCGAGCGTGCTGATCGATGAAGCAGAAGCGAAAATATTCCGCATCGCGGAGTCGCGCAGCAAGGCGGAGCAGGGCTTCCAGCCGATAGAGCCGCTGCTGACCGAAACAGTCGAGCGAATCGACATGTTGTACAGCCGCGAAAACAAGAGCGAGGTGATCGGGCTCCCTACCGGCTTCGTGGATATCGATCGTATGACGTCCGGACTTCAACCCGGTGAGCTCATCATCGTGGCTGGCCGTCCGTCGATGGGAAAAACGACGCTCGTAATGAACATGGCCGAGCACGTGGCGATCCAGGAGAAAAAGGCCGTCGCGGTGTTCAGCATGGAGATGTCGGGGCCGCAGCTCGCGATGCGCATGATCGGCTCCGTCGGCAGGCTCGACCAGCACGAGTTGCGCACGGGAACCTTCAAGGAAGACGACTGGGGACGGGTCACCGACGCGCTCGGGAAACTGTCTGAAGCGCAGATATACATCGACGACACGGCGGGCTTGAACGTGCTGGAGCTGCGCTCGCGGGCGCGACGGCTGCATCGGCAGTGTGGCGGTTTGAGCCTCGTCGTTATCGACTATCTCCAGCTCATGTCGGGCACCGGCGGATCGCGCGAAGAGAACCGCGCGACCGAGATCGCGGAGATTTCCCGCTCGCTGAAGAGTCTCTCGAAAGAGTTGAAGGTGCCCGTCGTCGCGCTGTCCCAGCTGAATCGCAGCGTCGACGCGCGACAGGACAAGCGTCCGATGATGTCGGACCTGCGCGAATCGGGCGCGATCGAACAGGATGCGGACGTCATCCTGTTCATTTACCGCGACGAGGTTTACAACCCGGATTCCCCGCAGAAAGGCATCGCGGAGATCATCATTGCCAAACAGCGCAATGGCCCGGTGGGAAAAAAGGATCTCACTTTCCTCGGCAAGTACACCCGTTTCGAGAACTACGCCGGCGGCGATCGGTTCTGATCCGCACGGCGCGTTTTCTCACGCCGCGGCGGCACGCTGCGAGTGCCAGGCGCTGCCGGCGGAGGGCACCACTTTCGGGCGCGCATGCTCAGACGACAGGTCCATTGCGATTTATCAATGCATGGCAGGGGTGACGCTGTTTAAGCTGCGGTATGAGGCGAACGTGTAAGTCGGCAACATGGTTTTACAACAGTACAATCTGAACGAGATGCTGATGCAGGCGCGAGCGGTCCATGTATCCTGGCAGGCCGAAGCAGAGCTTGCGGCGACCGCGTGCGATGACGAGCGCGAGGTCGTTTGTGAATACCAGATGAGCATGACCGACGGCCTCATCGCGCTGCTGAAGCATCTTATCGTCGACTGACAAAAGTCGCGCCTCCGCCAGCATAACGACATCGCCCGCGTGACCGCAGAACGGCTCGCGCAGCCGGCGCGGGTTTAATGAGCGCGCGGAACGTTCCGTCCCGGCACCATCCCATAGAAGCGAAGCCCCGGCGGGCGCTGTCTGCTCAGGAAGAGAGCGTCGCGTGCGGCTACGGGGATCGACGGTATATAGTTCGCCCACCAGCCAAGGGAGGGCAGACATGTCGCAGATGACGACCCGATTGCGCGCAATGGTGCGCCGCGGCCAGTTTCTGGAATTGCCGGCCGTGTACGATCCGATCACGGCGCGCATCGCCGAGCAGGCCGGCTTCAAGACGCTCTACAACGGCGGCTTCGTAACGGGCGGGAAGACCTGCGTCAGCGAGCCGCTGTTGACGATGACGGAGCAGATCGCGATCGCCGGCGACATCGCGAAATCCGTCAACGTGCCTGTCGTCATGGACGCGGGCGCCGGTTGGGGGGAACCGCTCCACACGATGCGCACCGTGCGCGAATGCATTCGGGCGGGCATTGCCGGCGTTCATATCGAAGACCAGCTCTTTCCCAAGCGCGCGCACTATCACACCTACGTCGTGCACAACATTCCGCGCGATGAGTTCGTGGACAAGATACGCCTGGCGTGTCGCGCACGGGACGAACTCGATGAGGGTTTCCTGATCATCGCCCGCTCGGATGCGGCGCGCGTGACCGGACTGGCCGAAGCGATCGATCGCATCAATGCAGCCGCAGCCGTAGGCGCGGACATGGGCCTCGTTTTTCCTCGCACGCATGAAGAGGCGGTACAGACGCCGCGCAAGGCGAAGTTGCCGATGATCTACGTGCAAAGCCGTGGCACGCGTGACGGGCGGCCGCTCTACAGCTACGGGCAGCTGAAGGAAATGGGCTACGCGGGCTGCATCGATGCGACGCTCACCATCTGCGTCACGCTTAATTTCATGAGTCAGGCGCTCGCGGAGCTGAAGAAAACCGGCGACTACACTGGAATGACCGAGCCGCAGTTCGTCGCGGCGCGCAAGGCGGTCGAGGATCTGATCGGTCTGGAAGGTTTCTACCGGATCGAGCAGGAAACCGTCGAACGGGCGAAGAAGCGGCCCCGGGCGCGAAAGCAAGCGGGGAGGTAAGGGGAGGCGCGGCGTTCCCGACGCCTTAGGCCTCGCACGCTCGGACGAGAGTTCTAATTGACGCTCGAAGGCTTCGTTCGCGCCGACAGCCTGTCCCAGGCGCGGCGCTCACCGGACGGAAGGTCGTTCTACATTCCCAATATACGTCCTATCTCCGCCACGTACTGACTGGCCTTCAGACTGTCCGCCACCGCGGTATCCCACGCACTGTCGAACGCCTCGCGGATACCGTGCAGGCCGTCGCGCACCCAATGATGTCTGCGCACGGGCGAGCCGAGCACGTTCTTGAGCGTCTGCACTTCGTCCCTCAGCCGCTGAACGCTGCTCGAATCGTTCGGCACCTTTTCGAGATCCCGCTCGAGCGCTTCGATGAGTCTGTGGACCTCGCTGAGATCCACATCCGTTTTGGGTTCTGCTTTCGCTCTTTCCATGAATCATCCCTGCCGTCGGACGTCCATCCGTGACGGCCTGTCCACCCTATCATAGTCTCGCCGCGCAAACGCCGGAATACGAATCTCGAACGGTTCACCGCGGTGCACGGGAGCCCGTGCGGCTCACGATGCTGACGCGATGAAGTCGAGCGTTGCCTTCGCGCACCCGTCGGGGTTGCGTGAGCGCGACGTGATACGAGTCGCCGGGCAGCACAATCAGCCTCGAGTTCGGAATCTGCTGCTGCCAGGCGCGATTCTGATCGACCGAAGCGAGCCCGCTGCCTTCGGTGGTAATCACGAGGGTCGGGCACCTGATCTGCGGCATTTCCGCGCTGATGTCGATGTAGTTGAGCGTCTCATTGAAGCCGATCATGCTCGAGACCGGCGCGGACGCCATGAGCTTGATCCAGTACTCGACCCCCTCGCGGGGAAAGTCCGACCCGAGCCGCATGCCCATAGTGCGTCGCGCCCACCCTTCGAGGCCTTCGCGCTCGAATTCTGCAGTCAGTTTTGGTATCACTTCCGCGCCGGGACGCGCCGCCGCCGGCGTGCCGACCACAGTAAGCGTGCGGACGCGGTTCGGACGCCGGGCAGCGAACGCCCGCGCGAGCGTCCCACCCCACTTGCAGCCGACGACGTGGAAACGGTCGATACCGAGAGCGTCCATCAGCCGTTCGTGGTCCGCAATCAGCATATCGAGCGTCCATGCAAACTCACGCGGCATCGGCGTCGACGCGCCGAAGCCACGTCGGTCCGGCCGAACAACGCGGTAGCGCCGCGCGAGGAGGGGCATCCATGCATACCACGCCGCGCCGCTTTCACAATTGCCGTGCAGCAGGAGAATCGTCTCGGGCTGAGTCCACGGGTCCGTGAAGTCATCAACTGTGTAGTGCATCTTGAAATCGGGGCAGTTCAGCGTAGGCATCGTAAGGTCCTGTCTCGTCATTGCGGCCGCTGCCCGGCCGTCCGTCAGGGGGTATGCTGGGCAAATTTGGGCCGACTCATGGCGGCTGGCGGGCCCGGTCAGCCCGCGGGAAACAGCCGCGCGGGTGCATTCGTTGCAGTTCCGGGGCGGCCGGAACGGTATTACAGCGTTTCTGCAGCACTCCAGTGTAAGATAATGATAAGAAACCGCGACCGGCAGTTTCGTTGAGACCTCGGACGGCCCCAGGCCCGAGCGAGAGTCGGGCTCAGAGGAATGACAGTCTACAGGGACCGGATAGAGTCTTCAGGGGTGCCGCGCGCATGACGGAGCGCGAACGTCCCCGCACCCGCCTCGGCGCGGCAGAAGCCCAGGAAGATGCCCGTTATCGCGCGACCTTCCATCAGGCTTCCTTCGGTATCGCTCATACCGCGCCGGACTTCGCCATACTCGACGTGAACGACGCGTTCTGCACGATGCTGGGCCACGCGCGCCGCGAGTGCCTGCAGAAGCGATTGTCCGACTTCATGCTGTGGCCGCAGGAGGAGCCGTTCGAAGGTTCCCGCAACGATGTGCTTCCCGCACCCGGGGGCGATCCGGGAAGCTCATCGCAACCGTGCACCGAGCAATACCGCCATAAGCGCGGGACCGCGATCTGGGTACGCCGTACGGTTTCCGTTGCGTCGGACGCAGCCGGGCGGCCGTATGTCATCCATTTCATGGAAGACATCACCGAGCGCAAGAATGCGGAGGAACTGCAGCGGCAAAGCGATCTGCGATACCAACGCACGCTCGAATCCGCGCTTGATTGCATCATCACGACGGACCACCTCGGCACGATCGTGGAATTCAATCCGATGGCCGAAAAGGTGTTCCGCTACGGTCGCGCCCAGGTGGTAGGGCGCAAGCTGTCGGAAGTGCTCGTTCCCGCGCGGCTGCGCAAGCGCCACGAGGCGAGCATGAAACGCCTGCTCACGGACGCGCAGCAGAAGATGCTGAACCGGCGCATCGAGACGATCGCGCTGCGCGGCGACGGCACGACGATTCCCGTCGAGCTCATGATGCAGCGGATCACCGATGCCGAGCCTCCGCTGTTCACCGGCTTTCTTCGAGACATCACCGCGCGAAAGGAAGCTGAAGCCAAGATCCTGCGCCTGAACCGGCTGTACCACACGCTCAGCCAGACGAGCGCACTCAGCGTGCGAGCTTCGGACCGCCATTCCTTGTTCGAGGGTGTGTGCCGCGTCGCGAAAAAGTATGGCGGCTTCGTGCTGACGTGGGTCGGATTGCTCGATGCGAACGGGAACCTGCGCCTGGCCGCCCACGACGAAGGGCCGGATTTCGAGATGCCGCCGCTCTCCACCAATCGCCGGTCTGCCGGAGGGTCGGGGCGTGATGGGCACGGCGCTGCGGGAAGGCCGCATCGTCATCTGCAACGATGCGCTGAACGATCCCGTCAATGCGCTCTGGCGCGAGCGCCATCGACAATACGACGTGCGGTCGCTCGCCGCACTCCCGCTGATCGCGAGCGGTGAGGTGATCGGCGTGCTCATGCTGAAGGCGCCGATCCCCGATTACTTCGATGAGGAGATCACGCAGCTTCTGCGCGAGATGGTGGCGGAGATCTCGCATGGGCTCGATCGCCTGAGTCTCGAACAACGCCATCGCGAGGTCACCGAGCGCCTGGCCCGGCTCGCGCATTTCGATCCGTTCGACGAATTTACCCAACCGGACGTTGTTCCAGGAGCGGCTCGTGCACAGCATTGCACAGGCCGCGCGCAACGGCTGGACGCTCGGTGTGATGTTCATCGATCTCGACCGTTTCAAGGAGATCAACGATTCGATGGGTCACAACGCGGGCGATACGCTTCTCAAACAGGTCGGCGCGCGATTGATCGAATGTGTGCGTGGCGAAGACACGATCAGCCGCCTGAGCGGAGACGAGTTCGCGGTCTGGTACTCGCGCATTTGGGTGACAACGACGACGGCGGCGTCGTCGCCGCGAAGATACTCAACCGCCTGAAGACGCCGTTCGAAATCCAGGGGTCGCAAGGTTGTCGTCTCGGCCAGCATCGGCGTTACGCTGTTCCCGGCCGACGGCGACACCGCGGACGTGCTGATGCGCAATGCTGACGTGGCCATGTACAACGCCAAGTGGCGCGGCCGCGATAATTACCAGTTCTATACAGCGGAGATGAACGAGCGGGCGCTCGCCAGGATGCAGCTCGAATCGCGGCTCCGCGGCGCGCTCGATCGCAACGAGTTCGTGCTCCACTTCCAGCCGAAGGTGACGATCGAGTCGGGCGCGATCTGCGGCTTCGAGGCGCTCATCCGATGGCAGCCCCCGGGCGAAGCGCTGGTCGCGCCGGTCGCTTTCATTCCCCTGCTCGAAGAGACGGGGCTCATCGCGCCAGTGGGCGAGTGGGTTCTGCGTGCAGCATGTGCCCAACTCGCCGAATGGCGCAGAGACGGGCTCGAGCCGGTGCCGATCGCGATCAATCTTTCGGCGCGGCAGCTTCGCGACAGTGAGTTGCCGAACGCTGTTTCCAGGATGTTCGCAACGTTCGACATCGAGCGCGGGTCGATCGAAATGGAGATCACCGAGAGCTCGCTGATGGACAATCCGGCCGAGGCCGAGAAGGTTCTGTCGGAGTTGAAGACAATGGGCGTCACGCTCGCGATCGACGATTTCGGCACGGGTTATTCGAGCCTCGGTTATCTGAAACGCTTTCCTTTCGACACGCTCAAGATCGACCGCTCCTTCGTGCGTGACATGAACACCGATCCCGACGATGCGCTCATCACGCGCACGATCATCGCGCTTGCCCACAGCCTCGATCTGACGGTCGTCGCGGAAGGTGTCGAGACCGATTCGCAGCTCGAGTTTCTCGCCGCACATCGCTGCGACCAGGCACAGGGTTATCTCTACTCTCGTCCGGTGACGGGCGACATGGCGACCGCTCTGCTGCGACGGGCCGAGCCCCTGCACCGGCCGGCTGACGTCCCGATTTTCACACGGCCGCCTGCGGTGCTCGTCGTCGATGCGGAATTCGACGGGCTCGTGTCGATGCAGCAGCTGCTGCAGCGCGACGGCTACGTCGTCCTCACGGCGAACTCGTTACGTGATGCGATCGAGGTGCTGCCGACCCAGAACGTCGTAGCGGTCATCGCGGACGAGAACCTGGCAGACAGCTCGGGCCGGGAGCTGCTGCAACGACTGAGGAGCGGTTCAGCGCACATCGTGCGCATTCTGCGCATCCCGGTGTCCGCCCCGGAGGTCGTCGCGGCAGCTCGTGGAGAGCGGTCTTGCCCAGCACGTGGTCGTCAAAGGTCGGGATAACGCGATGCTGCGCGAAGCGGTGCGGCAGGTGGTTCGACGCAGCCAGCCCCGGCACAGCGTCGGCCAACACGATCTGAACAACCGGTAAAATTGACATTAATCACGCGCTTGCCGATACTTGAGCAAGCGTGCATGAGGAGCTCAGGCCACCATGACTAATCTGGCCGTCAACCCGTCAATACTAAAGACAGTCCCTCTCTTCGCGCTTTTTTCGGACCATCAGCTCGCGACGCTCTTTCCCGCGATCCAGCATCGGACGTATCCGAGGCATTCGTTCATGCTGCGGCGGGGCGAGCGCACGGACGCCCTGTACATCATCCTGTCGGGCCGCGCGAAGGTCGTGATCGACGATGGCGAAGGTCGCGAAGTGACGTTGACGACGATCGGACCGAGCGAGTTCTTCGGCGAGATGAGCCTGATCGACGAGAAGCCGCGCTCCGCAAGCGTCGAGGCGCTCGAGCTTTGCGAAGTGCTCTATCTGTCGCGGCAGGCGTTCATGGCCTGTCTCAAGGATAATTTCGATGTCGCGATGCTCATGCTGCGCAGCGTAGTGACCCGGCTGCGGGACGCTGACAAGAAAATCGCGAGTCTGGCGCTCATGGATGTGCACGGGCGTGTCGCGCGACTGATCATGGAAGAAGCCAAGCTGACCGACGGCAACTGGGTCGTCGATACGGGCTCGGAAGAAATGGCCCGCATGGTCGGCGCTTCGCGCGAAATGGTCAGTCGTGTGCTGAAGGAAATGCGCGAAAGCGGTCTCATCCGCCGCGACAAGCGGAAGATCATCGTCCTCGATCGCGCGTCGATGGACCAGCGCACGCAGCCCGCGTCCTGAAGCGGGACGGCGGCGCGCCGAAGGCGAAGGCCATCCCCCTACACGGCCTTGGCGTAGAGGTCGTGGGTGTCGGATCGCGTGACGCGTACCTGGGCGAAGTCGCCCGTCTTCAGTTTGCTCGAGCGCCCGACGTGAACCACACCGTCTATCTCCGGCGCATCGGCCGCTGATCGAGCCAGCGCACCCGTGTCGCTCACTTCATCCACGAGCACCGTGACTGTGCTGCCGACCTTGCGCTTCAGGCGTTCCGCGCTGATACGCTCCTGCAGCGACATCAGCCGTGACCGCCGTTCCTCCTTCACGGGCTCTGCCACTGCCCCGGGCAGGGCGTTCGCCGCCGCACCTTCCACCGGCGAGTAGCTGAAGCATCCGACGCGATCGAGTCGGGCCTCTTCCAGGAAATTCAGCAGCTCTTCGAAGTCCGCTTCGGTTTCGCCGGGAAAACCGACAATGAACGTGCTGCGGATCGTCAGCTCGGGACATGTTTCGCGCCATGCGCGGATCCGTTCGAGATTGTTCTCGGCGCTGGCCGGGCGTTTCATCGCCTTCAGAATGCGGCGGCTCGCGTGCTGGAAGGGAACGTCCAGATACGGGAGCACGCGGCCTTCCGCCATCAGCGGAATGACCTCGTCGACGTGCGGATACGGATAGACGTAATGCAGCCGCACCCAGACACCGAGACTGCCGAGCGCGCGCGCGAGCTCGGTCATTCGGGTTTTCAGCGGCCGCCCGCCCCAGAAGCCGGTGCGATACCGCACGTCGACACCGTACGCGCTGGTGTCCTGCGAAATGACGAGCAGCTCCTTCACCCCGGCGCGAACGAGCGCCTCGGCTTCGGCCATCACGTCGCCGACCGGGCGGCTCACCAGATCGCCGCGCATCGAAGGGATGATGCAGAACGTGCAACGGTGATTGCAGCCCTCGGCGATCTTCAGATACGCGTAGTGCTGCGGTGTGAGGCGGATTCCCTGCGGCGGAACGAGATCGCTGAATGGATCGTGCGGTTTGGGCAGGTGCTCGTGCACCGCGCGCATCACGTCCTCAGTCGCGTGCGGCCCCGTGACCGCGAGCACCTTCGGATGCGTGTCCCGCACGACGTTCGCTTTCGCGCCGAGGCAGCCCGTGACGATCACTCTTCCGTTTTCTTGGAGTGCTTCGCCAATCGCCCCCAGCGACTCTTCGACTGCCGCGTCGATGAAGCCGCACGTGTTCACGACGACCACGTCGGCGTCCACGTATGTGGGAGAGATCAGGTAACCCTCAGCCCGCAATTGCGTGAGGATCCGTTCCGAGTCCACCAGGGCCTTCGGACAGCCGAGAGAAACGAACCCCACCTTGCGAGCCGCAGGCTTACTCACCATCGTTTGCGTAGAGCTATGGAAGGAAAGCGCGGTGTGACTGCGAAGCGCGCCCGGAGTTCGGCGCTTCAGCCTTTATTTTCGCCGCCGCTTCCCTTGTCGTTCTCTGGCGTGGTTTTGCCGGGAGTCGTACCGAAGCTCGGGAACGGGAACGAACCGAACAGGTTGCGCGTCTGCTGCTGGAGCTGCTGCTGCATATCCATGAACGCGCTCGCGCTCTGTTCGAGATAGCGGCTCATCAGACCCTGTATGGCGGGCCCCTGCATTTTCATGAAATCCGACCATGCATCCGACGAGAGCATCGGGTTCTGCCCGTAGATGTGACGCGACTGATCCTGAAGCCGCTTCTGGATCTCCATGAACGTGTGGATATTCTTCTCCAGGTACGTGCCCATCATGCCCTGCATGGCGTTGCCGTAGAAGCGGATGATCTGGGACAGCATGTCCGACGAGAACATGGGCGCGCCTGCGGTTTCCTCGTCGAGGATGATCTGAAGCAGGATGCTGCGCGTGAGGTCGTCCTTGCTCTTCGCGTCCTCGACCCTGAATTCGATGTGCTCGAGCACGAGCTTTTTCACGTCCTGCAGGGTGATATAGCTGCTCGTCTCCGTGTCGTAGAGCCGTCGGTTCGGGTATTTCTTGATAATGCGCAGCGCCTGGGCCATGTGCTGATGGACGACTCGGGTTGGCGGCCGGCGATTATTTCATACTCGTGCGCGGCCCGCAAATAAGCGATTGAATACGCGAGAAAAATAAATGATCGCGGGGCGCTCCGAGGATGAGCCGGGGCGCGCCCGCGCGACTGCTGCTCACGCCATATGCTGGCCGCCGTTGATCGCGATGTTCGCGCCGGTGACGAACGCCGCTTCTTCCGAGCACAGATAGGCGACCAGGCCCGCGACTTCCTCGGGTTTTCCGAGTCGGCCGACTGGAATCTGCGGGATGATTTTCGAATCGAGGATCTCCTTGGGCACGGCGAGCACCATCTTCGTTCCGATATAGCCGGGCGAGATCGTATTCACGGTAACGCCCTTGCGCGCGTACTCGAGCGCGGCCGCCTTGGTGAACCCGTGCATGCCGGCCTTCGCGGCGGAGTAGTTGGTCTGGCCGAACGCGCCTTTCTGACCGTTTACCGACGAAACGTTGATTACGCGGCCCCAGCCGCGCTCGGCCATCCCGTCGATGACCTGCTTCGTCATGTTGAAGACGCTGTCCAGATTCGTCCTCATCACGGCATCCCAGCTTGTCTTATCCATTTTCCGGAAGGTCATGTCGCGCGTGATGCCGGCGTTGTTGACCAGCACGTCGATCGGGCCGGTCTCCGTCACGAGTTGCGCGACCGCTTTCTGGCATGACTCGAAGTCGGCGACGTCGAGCTCGACAGCATGGAAGTCATGCCCTTGTTTCTTCATCGTGGACAGCCATTCGGCCGACTTCTTGTTACCGGGAGAGTAGGTCGCCACGACCTTGTAGCCCATGCCGGAGAGCTTCACGCAGATCGCTTCGCCCAAACCGCCCATTCCGCCCGTTACGACTGCTATGCGCTGTGCCATGACTGACTCCTCCGAAATGCATTAGACGTGCGCCGCGTGGCGGCGCGTGCTGTCAACTCTACGCCTTTTCCCGCACGTACCCACCGGGTGCGGGCTCGATTACCTTGTACGTTGCGTTGCCTGGCTCTCGCGCCGCGACGCGCGGACCACTTCGCGCCTGCAGCCATTGCGCCCAGTATGCCCACCAGCTTCCCGGCTGCGATCGAGCGTCCTTCAGCCAGCCTTCCGCGTCCGGCGCCAGTTTACCGCCCAGCCAGTAATTGCGGCGGTTGCGCGAAGCCGGGTTGATCACGCCGGCGATATGGCCGCTCGCAGCCAGCACGAATTCGACCGGACCGGCGAGGAGACGTGCGCTTTCGTATGCCGTCGTCCACGGGACGATGTGATCTTCCCGCGTCGCGAGCACGAAAGCCGGCATGTCCACCTTACCCAGATCCACCGGCACGCCGCACATCGTGAGTCTCCCCGGAACGCGCAGGTTGTTGTGCAGGTACATGTTGCGCACGTAATACGTGTACATCGCACCCGGCAGATTCGTGCTGTCGCTGTTCCAGTAAAGCAGGTCGAAGGGGTCGGGCGTGCGGCCCTTCAGATAATTGTTGACCACGTACTGCCAGATCAGGTCGTTCGCGCGGAGGCTCGCAAACGTCAGCGCGAGCTCGCGACCGGGCATGAGGCCTCCGCCCTTGAAATCGAGCTCGCGCTTCGCGACGTAGGGCTCGTCGACGAAGATCGACAACTCTCCGGTCTCGCTGAAGTCGAGCATGGTGGCGAGCAGAGTCAGGCTCGCCACGCGCTCGTCGCCCTGCGCACGGCGTACGGCAAGCGCACTGCCGAGCAGCGTGCCGCCGACGCAGAAGCCGAGCGCGTTCACTTTGTCGCTGGCGCAGATCTCGTGCGCGATGTCCAGCGCCCGCACGACGCCTTGCGTGAGGTAATCGTCCCACGTCGCTTTGGCCATCGACTGCGGCATGTTGCGCCACGAGACGATGAAGACCGTGTGTCCTTGACCGACCGCATAGCCCACGAACGAGTTCTCGGGCTGCAGGTCGAGTATGTAGTACTTGTTGATACACGGTGGAATGATGACCAGCGGCCGCTCATGGACGGTATCCGTCGACGGGCGATACTGGATCAACTGCATGAACTCGTTCTGGTATACGACCGCCCCGGGCGTGACCGCGAGATTGTGTCCGACGTCGAACGCTGTCGGGTCCGTCATCGAGACGAGTCCGCGTTCGAGATCCGCGGCGAGATTTCTGAGCCCCTGCGCGACGCTGTCCCCTTTCGTTTCGGCGGCGAGCTTGATCGCCTCCGGATTACTCCACGGGAAATTCGCGGGCGAGATCGCGTCGAGATACTGTCGTGTGTAGAACAGCAGCTTGCGCTTTTCCTTCGCGTCGAGCTTGGCGTTTTCGACGACCTCGTTCAGTAGTTGCGCGTTCAGCAGATACGATTGGACGAGGTAGCTGAAGTAGGGCTGCCGCCACTCGGGCGCGCGAAAACGCCGGTCCCCGGCGTGCGGCTCGACCACGCTCGGCGCCTTGCCGTCCGCGTGCGGAGTCGCGAAGCTGTGCCACAACGCAAGCTGCTGCTCGTAATAGCGGCGTTGGATCTGCGTCCAGCGTTCGTTGTTCTGGACCAGACTCGACGCGAGTGCGCGCATCACCTCGGAGCTGTCCGGCGTCCTGCCGTCCGCCGCGAGCGGCTTCACTACGTGCTCCAGCAACTGGCGGTTGAACGCGGCCAGTGCTTCGATGGGTGAAGAGGCGGCCTTATCCATGTGCATCAAGATAACACGTGCCCGGCGTGTTCGTGCAGGTGCGACGGAACGTCAGACCAGGCTGTGCGCGAGCGTCCCCACCAGCCAGATCGTTCCGATGCCGAGGGCGATGAGCACGACCTGCTGTCCGGTCGCACCGAGCTCCGGCCGGCGGTGCAGGCCGGGAATGAGATCCGCAACCGACACGTAGAGCATGCTCGCGGCCGCAAGTGCGAGCAGCGGCGGAACCCAACCTTGGGCTGTCTGCAGCGCGAAGTAAGCGAGAATGCCGCCCCCGACCATGGCGGTTCCAGACAGCAGATTGAGGAGCAACGCGTCGCGCTTGCTGTAGCCGGAGTGCAGAAGAATCAGGAAATCGCCGACCTCCTGTGGAATTTCGTGAGCGATGATGGCCATGGCGGTGACGATGCCGAGCTCGGTGTTGGCGAGGAACGCGGCGGCGACGAGCACGCCATCCACGAAGTTGTGGAACGTGTCGCCGATCAAAATCATGAGACCGCTGCGCCCGTGATCGTGCATCGGTTGGTGCTGCGGATCGTGCGCTTCACACTGTTCCTGATGACAGTGTCGCCACAGCACGAGCTTTTCGAGCACGAAAAAGAGAAGGATGCCGGCCAGAACGGTCGCGGCGGCAGCCTGAGCGCTGGAAGCGCGTTCGAACGCGTGCGGCAGCACTTCGAGAAATACCGCGCCGAGCAGCGCGCCCACGGCGTAGCTGATCAGAATGGGCACCTGAGAGGCGTTCGCGTGCAGTGCGAAAACCGCTGCGATCGCAACAGACAGCAGGCCGCCTGCTGCCGTCAGGCAAATGATCCACGCGAGGGTCGTCATGAGGCCGGACAAAAGGATCGAGGCGCGCGCCGCGAAGAGCCGGCGCGCGAAGCGGGCCGCATTATAGCGTTAGTGTCTCTGCGCCATGCCGTCGCCGCCATGGAGGGAACCTCAAGCTTCTCGCCAGATGACCGCCGCCATGCGGCCGGTCTCTCCGTCGCGGCGGTAGGAAAAGAAGCGGGCGGAATCCGAATACGTGCACGGCGCGTCGCCGTAGATGTGCGTCACGCCGCACGCCACGAGGGTGCGCCGCGCGAGCGCCGGCAAGTCCGCGCGCCACTTGCCGGGCCCGTCGGGATCGAATGCGTCGGCGGTCGCGGCATCCTGCGAGGTGAACGCGTCGTATACATCGCGGCCAACCTGGAAAGCGCTGCGTCCGATCCCCGGGCCGATGTATGCGATGAGCTCATCGCGCGTGTGCTGTCGCGCGACTTCGATGGTGCGGGCAATGACGCCGCCAGCAAGACCGCGCCAGCCGGCGTGAGCGGCCGCCACGACGGTGCCGCCACGATCCGTCAGCAGCACCGGGAAGCAATCGGCCACGAGAATCGCGCACACCGTGCCCGGGATGCATGCGACCCCGGCGTCGGCTTCGACGCGCTCTGTGATCGTATCCGCGAGCACCACGTGCGTGCCATGTACTTGCTTTAGCCAGCGCGGCTCGCCCGGCAGCACTTCGCGCAAACGCCTCCGGTTCTGCTCGGTCGCCCGGGGATCGTCGTCCGTTGCGAATCCGAGATTCAAGCTCGCGTAGCGGCCCGTGCTCACGCCCCCGCCGCGCGTCGTGATGAATGCTTTCACGCGGCTGGGTGCCGGCCAGTCTGGCACGATACAGTGTGCGACGATCGTCATGAAAGTCGCTCGATCAGTGTATGCATGTCGGCCGGAACCGGCGCATGCCATTCCATGGGGAGACGGGTCGCCGGATGCATCAGCGCCAGCGTCTCGGCGTGCAAAGCCTGACGTCCGAAGGCGACGCCGCCACTCCGCCGCCCGTAAACAGGGTCGCCGACGAGCGGATGTCCGATCGAAGCGAGGTGGACACGAATCTGGTGCGTGCGGCCGGTTTCGAGGCGGCATGTGAGCAGCGTCGCGTCGGCATACCGCGCGCGTATGTCGAAATGCGTGATCGAAGGTTTGCCGCGGCTTACGACCGCCATGCGTGTGCGATGTCGCGGGTCGCGCCCGATGGGCGCCTCCACGGTATCCGCCCGCTCGACGCGGCCATGCACAAGCGCTGCGTACTCGCGACGAACCGTTCGTGCCTGCAGTTGGCGCACGAGATCGGTTTGCGTGGCGAGCGTCCGGGCGACGACAAGGAGCCCGCTCGTGTCCTTGTCGAGACGATGAACGATACCGGCACGGGGCAGGGCGGCAAGCGTCGGCGCATGCTGCAGGAGCGCGTTCAGTAAAGTGCCACTCCAGTTTCCGCTGCCAGGATGCACGACGAGTCCCGCGGGCTTGTTGATGACGAGCAGCGCGGCGTCCTCATAAACTACATCGAGCGGAATCGCTTCGGGTGCGGCCGGTAGATCACGCGCATCGAGGGCGGGCACGACGCGCAACTCCTCGCCGCCCCACACCTTGTCCTTGGGCAGGGCTGGATGACCATCGACGCTCACTCGCTCGGTCCTGACCCATTCGGCGAGACGGCTGCGCGAATGCTCGGGAAGCAGCCGCGCAAGCGCCTGGTCCAGGCGCAGACCGGCGTATGCCTGGGGCACCCTGAACAGCAACGGAGCTCCCGGATGGGCTGAGCTATAATGCTGTTTTACGGGAGATTTTTGCATATGCGCGGTAGTTTAGCGGCAATCGTCGCACTGCTTCTCGGGTGGTCTCTGGCGTCCTGCGGGGTTCTCAAGGCAGACAACGACGAGACAAAGGGCTGGTCAGCCGCGAAGCTGTACGCGGAAGCAAAACAGAGCCTCAGCGACAGGAACTACGAACAGGCGATCAAGTACTACCAGAAGCTCGAGGCGCGCTATCCGTATGGCCGCTTCGCACAGCAGGCTCAGATCGAGATCGCATACGCTCATTTCAAGGAAGGCGAACCGGCGCTTGCGGTCGCCGCCGCCGATCGTTTTATCAAGCTGCATCCGAATCATCCGAACGTCGACTACGTCTATTACCTGAAGGGTCTTGCCAACTTCAACGAAGACCTCGGCGTCATGGGCCTCGTCGGCGGCCAGGATATGACGGAGCGTGATCCGAAAGCGGCAGCCGAATCGTTCGAGGCGTTCAAGGAACTGGTCAATCGCTATCCGGACAGCAAGTACACGCCTGACGCGGTGCTGCGCATGAAGTATCTCGTCAACTCTCTTGCGGCACACGAGGTACACGTTGCGCGTTATTACTATCGCAGAGGTGCGCATGTCGCGGCCGCCAACCGTGTGCAGTACGCACTCAAGACCTATCCACAGGCGCCGGCGAACGAAGAAGGCCTCGTGATCCTCGTGAAGGCCTACGATGCGCTCGGCATGACGGATTTGAGGGACGACGCCGAGCGGGTGCTCAAGACCAACTTCCCGACCACCAAGTACATGCGAGAGCTGGGCGACCGCTCGGACGTGCGCTGGTGGCAGATCTGGAACTGGTAGGGGGTGACGATCGCCTCCGGCGCGGGCTTGCCGTCGCTTCACTCCGCGCGCATGCTGCGCGCCTTGAGGACAGGGCCCCATTTCTCGAGCTCGTGCTTCAGGTGCGACGCAAACTCTTCGGGCGAGCTCGTCGCTACCTCAAGTCCATCGCCCTGCAGTTTTTGTGCAATGTCGGGATTGGCCAGGGTCTTGCGGATTCTGTCGTTCAGGAGAGTCGTGATCGCAGCCGGCGTGCCCCTGGGCGCAAGGATGCCGTTCCAGGTCTCGAACTCGTAACCCGCGACACCTGCTTCCGCGATCGTCGGCACGTCCGGCAGCGCGGCTGACCGCCCGGCGCTCGTAATGCCGAGGGCGCGCAGTCGCTTGCTGCGAACGAGCTGGGTCGTCTGCACGATATTCGAAAACGCGATCTCCACTTCACCGCTCATCGTCGCAACGAGCCCGGGACCTGCGCCCTTGTAGTGCACCGCGACGATGTTCACTTTGCCCAGATGGTTGAACAGCTCGCCCGCGATGTGTGGATTCGTCGCGATGCCCGCCGAAGCATAGTGCAGTGCGCCGGGTCTGGCTCGGGCGAGCTTCAGCAGATCGCCGACCGAACGGACGGGCAGCGACGGATGTATGGTCAGAACGGAAGGCGCGTTCGTCAGCAGCGAGATCGGCGCGAAGTCGCGTGTGACGTCGTAGGGCACGCGCTCATACAGGAAAGTATTCGTCACGAACGGCAGCGTGTGTATGAGCAACGTGTAGCCGTCCGGGGTCGCCCGCGCCGCGAGCTCGGTTCCGATGTTGCCTGACGCGCCGCCGCGGTTGTCGAGTATCACCTGCTGGCCGATGTTCTCGCTCAACCGCGGCCCGATGACGCGCGCGATCGTGTCGACACCGCCGCCGGGCGCGAACGGTACGATCATGCGCACCGGTTTCTCCGGGTAGTCGGCTGCGACGACCAGCGGCCACAGCATTGCGCCGGCAAGCAGCGCGCGCAGGAGCAAGTTTTCCAATCCATCCTCCTCGTACGGCGACGGCCGAAGCGCACTCGTAATTCCTGGCCAGCGCGTCGGCGGCTCGCCGAGCGCATCATGTTGCCGAAGCGTGGGGCCGCTCTTCCGACGGCTGCGCGTGGCCAAGAAGCTCGGCAAATCGCCTGATGCTCGGTTCGCTCTCGATCGCAGCCGCGCGCTGTGCGATTTCGTGCGCGACCCGCCGGTCGAGGATTCCGCGCGACTGCGCCATGAATTTCGCGGTCACGTCTTCCCATGTCATCGGATTGTTGGGATCGCCCTTGGGATACAGCACTTCGCGCTGAAAGACGCCGCGACGCGTTTTCACTTCGACGGCAGCCGGGCGCGCGCCCTTCTTGAACAACGCAGTGAGCTCGGGCTTCGCTTCGAGCGAGCTCACCTTCATCAACCGCGCGATCTGCGGATGAGCGAGCCATTCGGCAGTGAACTGCTCCGAGCTGCATTCGCCGGCGACGAGGCCGACGGCGACGCAGTAGTAGAAGCTGTGATCGGCTGTTTCCTTGCTCGTGGGCGCATGCTTGTGCTCGTCCCAGCTCGGCTTCGTGACCGCTTCTTCGTGCGCGAGTATGCGGATGGACTCGATCTCCTGCGGTTCGAGCCGGTGTTCGCGTTTGAGCTCGATGGCCGCCTGCACCATCGCCGGCGTCATGCCTTCGACTGGATACGGCTTCAGCCCGATCTTCAATATGCGGAAGTCGCCGCGCTCGGGGACGAGCGGCGTGACGTCCACGCCTCCCGCAACGGCGGCGCCGAACCCATACGGTCCTTCGAGCAACGTGCTGCAGCCGGTGAAGCCCTGCCGCGCGAGGAGCGAATACAGGATCGCGTGACTTGCCACGATGGGAGCGGACAGCGCTTTGTCCATTTCGATGTCGCCGTGCCGGATCTCCGAAAACGTGTTCGATCGCGCGCCCGACAGCGCCAGCGCATTCGCGATCTGCTGCGCGTCGAGTCCCAGCATGCGTCCGGCACCCGCGGCTCCGGCATAGGCGCATGCGGCCGTGTGATGCCAGCCCCGATGCCACAGATTGCGCGCGACCGGCAGGTCCGAGAAGCGCAGCTGCACCTCGTAGGCGGCGATCATTCCCATGAGGAAATCGCGCCCCGACCGGTCCATCCATTCCGCCGTGGCGAGCACGGTCGCGATCGCATCGCTCGGATGCGCGGTCCACGCCGGACCGAAATAAACATCGTTGTAGTCCTGGTAGCGGATCGCAACGCCATTTGCGAGCGCCGCAAACTGTGCATTCGCTTTCTCTCCGGTCCCGAGCACCGTCGCCTGTGCGCCGTCGTTATCGAGCTCGCACATCGCTTTACGCACGATCGTCGCGGGCTCGCTGTGGAGCCCGCCGAAACCGCACGCGAGGCTGTCGAGCAGGATACGCTTGGCGTAATCGGCAACGCGTGCGTCGATATCGTGCCAGCTCAGCGCCGCCACGTACTCGCCGATGCGCTGTACAACGGTTGCTTGCGAGTCGGACCGTTTCTGCATCACGCCGGCATCACCTCCCCGACATCGGCGGATACGTCGGTCAGCGCGTCCATGACGCGCGCCAGGTTCGGCACCGCTTCGAGGGCGAGCAGGTCGCGCTCGACGCTTGAAATACGCTCCGCCGGCAGCCGGTAGCGAGCGCAGCTCCGATACTTGTTCAGATTGCGCTCTTGCTGCAGGCCGTAGATCGGATCGCCCGGCGCATGCTTCACGTTCCGGGTGAAGCGCTTGCCGTCGCGCGTGACAATGGTGATGTTGACGCTGCCGTCTTCAGGGTCGGGCACGTGGCGTACTTTCGCCATGATCGCTTTCAACTCGCGCTCCTGCGTGCGCGACGGCGTGTAATCGGGAATTTCGGACCAGCCTTCGAGTATGCCCAGAGCGAGATTGAACGGCATCGAGAATTTGCCCTGCAGCCCGGTGGCAGGATTCACGTGGAGGAGGGGAATGAGGCGCAGGTCGACTTCCACCGTTTCGATATCGTCGGGATGGATGCCGTGCTCCCTGACGAGCTCGATCGCACCGGACGTCGCGCGATGCGTCGACCAGCATGCCGGATACCATTTGATGATCAACCCGCGGCTGAGCGCGTATTGCTTGCCGAGCCTGGCACAAACGAGCTCTTCGGTATAGTCGCCGGCCCCTTTGAACGCCCGGAGGAAGCCCTGTTCGCCGCCGAGCGCGTCCGGATCTGCGGTAAAGCCACGCTGCGCGAGGAGCGCGGCGAGAACACCGTTGCGGGCCGCTAGACCCGCGTGGAGGGGCTTGGTCATCGTCCCGAAGTTCTTCTGGATGCCGCAGGCCTCGGAGGCGGCAATGCCCAGCGCGCAGAGTGTCTGCTCGCGCGTGAGCTCGAGAAGGCGCGCCGCCGTACATGCCGCCGCGATGGCGCCGTACGGACCTGTCGGATGCCAGCCCAGGTGCCAGCTCTTCGTGTCGATCTTGCCCATGGTGGAGCGGTCAGCGAGGCAATTGCCGACTTCGTAACCGGCCACGTAAGCCTCGATCGCCTGTTTGCCCGTCGGCTCGACAAGATCCGCCAGCGCATAGATCACAGGCGCGAGCACCGCGGTCGGATGCCCGAAACCGCCGACGTCGTCGAAATCCAGTGCATGGGCAAGCGCACCGTTCGCCATCGCCGATTCGACGGCGTTCGCGCGCACGTCGAGGCCGATGACACGCGCCTGCGGCCGACCGCCGACGAAGCCGAGGTAATCACGAACGATGGACCCGAGCCGAGTCGTCGCGCCGGCGATCGCGACACCGGTGCAGTCGAGCATGCCCCATTTCATCCACTCGACGGCATCGGCGGGGATGTCTTCGAACCGCAGCTGGAGAGTGAAGTCGGCGCATGCTGAAGTGATGGTCATGTCGGTCTCCCGGGTTCTGATTACGCAGCCTGACATCGTATGCACCCGCGCCTGCGAGCTCAACTCGGAACTTCGCATAGCAGATTGCGAAATTCGGATACTGGGCGCGCGCTGTCGTGGTGAGGCCCGAGCCGGAGGTGAGTTGTCACCCCCTATCGGCTGAGTCGTTTGACGACGGTCATGAATTCGTCGACCGCCTGTTCGCCGCGTCCGGCGCGCATGGCGGCCTGCACGCAGCCGTGTGCGTGATCTTCCAGTAGTTGCATCGCCACTGCATCGAGCGCCGAGCGGATCGCCGCGATCTGGGTGAGCACGTCGACGCAGTAGCGCTCCTCTTCGATCATGCCGGCAACGCCGCGCACCTGACCGCTGATCCGATTGAGGCGTTTCAGCAGCGCGTCCTTGTGCGGCTGCCGCACACGCTGCGTGGCACCTGCCTCCTTACCGGACGACTTCATAGCCTGCGTCTTCGATTGCCGAGTGCAGGCGCGCCGCGTCCACCTGACCTGGAACGTACTCGACGATCGCCTGGGCCGGCTCGAGCGTTACCTGCACGCGCTGCACGCCGTCGATGGCCTTCAGCACGCGTTCGACGTTCGCGACGCAGCCACTGCAGGTCATGCCTTCGATCGGTAGGGTGATGGATTCCATGCCGGATCTCCTGAAATTAACGGACGACGATTGCCGGACGACGCTTGCGAATCACGGCGCCTGGCGCGCCGGCTTCCATCGCTTCAACAACAACGAATTGCTTACGACCGACACGGAGCTCAACGCCATCGCGGCGCCTGCGATCACGGGACTCAGCATCCCGATTGCCGCGAGCGGCACTCCCAGCACGTTGTAGAAGAACGCAAAAAAGAGGTTCTGGCGGATCTTGCCGAGCGTTGCGCGCGAGAGGCGAATTGCATCCACGACGCTTTGAACGTCATCGCGCATGAGCGTTATGTCCGCCGTATGCACTGCGACGTCGGAGCCTGCGGCGATCGCGAAGCTTACATCGGCGGAGGCGAGGGCCGGCGCGTCGTTGACCCCGTCACCGGCCACACCCACGATCCGGCCGCCGCGCTTCAGTGCGGCAACCCGCTCGGCTTTCTGCTGCGGGAGCAACTCGGCTTCGAAATGTTCAATGCCGAGCGCCTTGGCGATACGCGCCGCGGTACGCTCGTTGTCGCCGGTGAGCATGACGACGTCGATGCCGAGAGCGCGCAGTGCCGCGACGGCCTCGCGCGACGTCGGCCGCAGCGGATCGTCGATGGTAATGATGCCGATTGCGGCGTGCTCGACTGCGACCAGCACGACGGTATGTCCTCCGTCCTGGAGATCGGAGACTCGGTCTCGATCGAACGCAATGCCGAGCTCTGCCATCAGTCCCGGCGAGCCGATGACTATTCGTTGGCCATCGAGCGACGCCTGCACGCCCTTGCCCGCAGTCGAGCGAAACTCTGTCGGTTGGCCGACTGCAACGCCGGCCTTCTCGGCGTGTTCGCGGATCGCTCGGGCGAGCGGGTGCTGCGACAGAGCTTCGATGCTTGCCGCGATTCGGAGCACGTCGTCGCTCGAGCGACCGTCCACCGGCAGAACATGGCTCACCGCCGGACGGCCCGCTGTGAGCGTACCTGTCTTATCGACGACGAGGGTATCGATGCGTCCCGCGTGCTCGAGGGCGGCCACGTTACGAACGAGAATTCCAGCGCGCGCGCCGGCAGCGCTTCCGACCATCATGGCAGTGGGCGTTGCGAGCCCCAGCGCACACGGGCAGGCAATCACGAGGACGGCGACCGCGTGTATCAGGCCCAGCACACCGCTGCCCGCGAGCCACCATGTCAACACGAAGGTCGCGAATGCGATCAGGACGATGACAGGGACAAAGACGCCGGACACGGCATCCGCCAGTCGCTGGATGGGGGCCTTCGATGCCTGTGCTTCCTCCACCAGCCGCACAATGCCCGCAAGTGCCGTGTCGCTGCCGACCGCCATTGCACGGCAGCGCAGCATCCCGTCGTCGTTGAGCGTGCCGGCGTAAACACGCTGGCCCGCACCTTTGCGGACGGGCAGGCTTTCGCCCGTGAGCAGCGCTTCATTCACGCTGGAGGCGCCGTCGAGAACAATACCGTCCACGGGTATGCTGTCGCCCGGCCGCACTATGTAAACGTCACCCGGGTGTACGCGGCCGACCGGCACTTGCGTGATCTTGCCATCGCCTGCGAGCCATGCCACCGGCGGCTGCAGCTTCAGCATATCTTCGATGGCGGCGGACACACGCGCACGCGCGCGCACTTCGAGCAGCTTGCCGAGAAGCACGAGTGTAACGACTGCGGTGCTGGCCTCGAAAAAGACGTGTAACGGCAACCCGAACGCGACGACGACTGCACTATACAAATAGGCCATGCTGGTGCCGAGCGCGATCAGCACGTCCATATTCGCGCCGCCCCCGCGCAGAGCGTGCCAGGCGCCCACGTAGAAGCGCCAGCCGATCCAGAACTGAACGGGCGTAGCCAGCGCGAGCTGGAGCCAGAGCGGCAGGATGTCGTGCGCGTCTGCGAAGACCATGACCAGCATCTGCAGAACGAACGGCGCGGTGAGCGCAACCGAGATCCAGAAGCGCTGCACCTCGCGCCGGTACTGGGTGCGCGCCTTCGCCTTCTCCTCCTCGCGTCCAGCCACGACGGCATGGGCGCCGTAACCCGCCTTGCGAACCGCCGCCATGAGTTGCTCGGCGGAGAGCGACGGCGGATGCCAGACTCGAGCGCGTTCCGTGGCGAGGTTGATGTTGGCGGAGACGCCGGGAAGCCGATTGAGCACTTTTTCTATACGCGCTGCACACGCTGCACACGTCATCCCCTCGACCGCGAAGTCAGTCTGAAGGTTGTCTTCATGCGCGTGTGCCAGCGGCGCGATGCGATCTACGGGCGCAGCATGACTCATGCCGGCGATACTATACCCCGGGGAGGTATAGGTCAAGGCGGTTGCGGATTGCAGCCCGAGCATGAGGGCGGACACACGAATGCGATCGGTGCGTGGTTCGGCTGCGACAGTGCTCGTGTCGGAGCAGAAGGAGAGTCTCCCTCTTTCAGCTCTGCAGCTCGGTCCGATTCTCGAACTCGGCCAGCGCTTCGGGATTCGCGAGCGCTTCGATGTTCCTCACGGGTAATCCATGCACGACATTGCGTACCGCCAGCTCGACAATCTTGCCGTTCTTCGTGCGGGGAATGTCCGTAACCTGCACGATCCGCGCCGGGACATGGCGTGGGCTCGCGTTCTCACGAATCTGGCGGCGGATGTGCTCCTCCAGGGCCGTGTCGAGCGTACGACCTTCGCGCAGGCGGACGAAGAGCACGACGCGCACGTCCTTGTCCCATTGCTGCGCGATGGCGAGGCTCTCCATCACCTCGTCGAGTTTCTCGACCTGGCGATAGATTTCGGCCGTGCCGATGCGCACACCGCCCGGATTCAGCACGGCGTCCGAGCGGCCGTAGATGACCAGTCCATCGTGTTCCGTCAGCTCGACGTAATCGCCGTGGCACCACACGCCGGCGAAGCGCTCGAAATAGGCGGCACGGTATTTCGATCCGTCCGCATCGTTCCAGAAGCCGAGCGGCATGGACGGAAACGGGGCAGTGCACACGAGCTCCCCCTTCTCCCCGCGCACCGGGCGACCGTACTCGTCGAAGACGTCGACCGCCAAGCCGAGCCCGCGGCACTGGATCTCGCCGCGCCAGACCGGTCCCATCGGATTACCGAGCACGAAACACGAAATGATGTCGGTCCCACCGGAGACGGAAGCGAGCTGAACGTCGTGTTTAACGTGCGCGTATACGTAGTCGAAGCTTTCGGGCACCAGCGGCGAACCCGTGGAGAGAATCGCCTTCATCGCGCCGAGATCGTGCGTGCGCGCCGGTTCGAGTCCGAGCTTCGCGGCGGCGTCGATGTACTTCGCCGACGTTCCGAAGACGGAAATCTTCTCTGCGTCGGCGTAGTCGAAAAGGATGCGTCCATTGCCGGCGAATGGCGATCCGTCGTAGAGCAGGAGCGTCGCTGCGGAAGCGAGGCCCGAAACCAGCCAGTTCCACATCATCCAGCCGCAGGTGGTGAAGTAGAACAGCCGCTCGCCCTCCTTGACGTCCGCATGAAGCTGGTGCTCCTTCAGGTGTTGCAGGAGCGTGCCGCCTGCGCCGTGAACGATGCATTTCGGAACACCCGTGGTGCCGGATGAATAGAGGATGTAAAGCGGATGGTCGAACGGCAATTGCGCAAACTCGATGTCCCTCGCCTGGAATGGGCGAATGAACTCGGCCATGCTCACGATGCCTTCTCCACGCGCGCCGCCTGCCGGCTCACCGTACGGAGCACAGATCGTGTGCCTGACGGACGGCATCTTTGCGAGCAGCTCGCGCACACGGGGCAGAAGATCGATCGTCTTGCCGCCGTAGACGTAACGGTCCGCGGTGAACAGCACCACCGGCTCGATCTGGCCGAAGCGATCGAGCACCCCCTGCACGCCGAAATCCGGAGAGCAAGAGGACCAGATCGCGCCGATGCTGGCGGCCGCGAGCATGGCGACCACGGCGGCCGGCATGTTCGGCAGGTAGCCGGCGACACGATCTCCGGTCACGACGCCAGCACTGCGCAGCGCCTGAGCGAGCTGCGACACTTCGTTGTACAGCTCGCGATACGAGAGACGCGAGCGCACCTGTTCTTCGCCCCAGAACACGAGCGCCGTGCCCTCGTCGCGCCGTCGCAGCAGATTCTCGGCGAAATTGAGGCGCGCATCCGGAAACCAACGTGCGCCCGGCATCCGATGCTTGTGAACCAGCGTTCTTTCGCCCGCGGTCTCGGCGATCACCCCGCAGAAGGACCATACGGCACACCAGAATGCCTCGGGCTCACGGATCGACCAGTCGTAAAGGCCGGCGTAGTCGTCGATCTTCAAGCCGTGCCGCCGCCGCACTTCATCGATGAAGCGCGTCATATTGGTGCCGGCGATACGTTCCGGACTCGGCTGCCACAAAGGCGTTTCGCCGTTCATGTCACGCTCCTCCTTCCGCTCACCTCAAACCTCTTCTCGTTTCGTGGCAAGGCAGGGGTGGTCACCCGTCACTTCACTCGTCACCGGTCACTGGCTCTCCGGGCGCATATGCGGAAACAGGATGACGTCGCGGATCGAAGCCTTGTCGGTCAGCAGCATCACGAGTCGGTCGACGCCGATGCCCGCGCCCGCCGCGGGCGGCAAGCCGTACTCGAGTGCCCGGATGTAGTCCGCGTCGAAGTGCATGGCTTCGACGTCACCCGCTTCCTTCTGCCGGACCTGCTCCATGAAACGTTCGCTCTGATCCTCCGGGTCGTTCAATTCCGAGAAACCGTTCGCGATTTCCCGGCCGGCGATGTAGAGCTCGAATCGCTCTGTGATCTCGGGTCGGGCGTCGCTGCGGCGCGCGAGCGGCGACACTTCTGCCGGGTAATCCAGGATGAATGTCGGCCGAAAGAGCTGCTGTTCCGTCGTGTGCTCGAAAAGCGAGAGCTGCAAACCGCCGATCCCGTCCGTGGGCTTGTAATGCGCGCCCAGTCGGGTGAGGATCTCGATCAGGCCGTGCCGATCGGCCAGCACCGCCTCGCTGTATTCGGGATGGTACTTGCGAATGGCGTCCGTGATCGTCAGGCGGTCGTAAGGCTGAGCAAGATCGATCTCCCTGCCCTGGTAGTTGACGGTCGTCGTGCCGAGCGCGTCGCGCGCGATCTGCGCGAGCATCGCTTCGATGAACGACATGAGGTAGCCATAGTCTCGATACGCCGCGTAGAACTCGACCATCGTGAATTCGGGGTTGTGTCGGGTCGAGATCCCTTCGTTACGGAAGTTGCGGTTGATTTCGAACACCTGCTCGAAACCGCCGACCACGAGACGCTTCAGATACAGTTCGGGTGCAATCCGCAGGTACAGATCCATGTCGAGCGCGTTGTGATGCGTCACGAACGGACGCGCCGCCGCGCCGCCCGGAATGGGTTGCATCATCGGCGTCTCGACTTCGAGATAGCCGTTCGCGACAAGGAAGCTGCGCAGTGATTGGACGATGCGCGAGCGCACGACGAAGGTGCGTCGCGTTTCGGCATTCACGATCAGGTCCACGTAGCGCTGCCGATAACGTAGCTCCTGATCGGTGAGCCCGTGAAATTTTTCGGGTAGCGGCCGTAGTGCTTTCGCGAGCAGTCGCAACTTCCTTGCGCGGACGGTCAGCTCGCCCTTGTTCGTCCTGAAGAGGATGCCTTCGACGCCGATGATGTCGCCGATGTCCCAGTGCTTGAAGGCCTCGTGCTCGGCCTTGCCCGAATCGTTGTCCGCGACAAAGATCTGGAGCTGGCCGCTCATGTCCTGAATCGTTCCGAAGCTCGCCTTGCCCATGACGCGCTTCAACAGCATGCGGCCCGCGACCGCTACGCTGACAGCGCTCTTGTCGAGTGCCTCGCGATCCGTGTCCCCATACTTCTCGACGAGCTCGCCCGCGAGGTCAGTCCGGTTGAAGTCGTTCGGGTATGCGTTGCCTTCGGCGCGCATGGACCTCAGCTTTTCCCGCCGCTCGGCGATCACCTGATTCGTATCGTGCTGCAGCGGCTCTCGTTCGCTCATGCTCGTCGTCACTGTTGTTGGGATCAAAGGGCACGCTCCGGCGCCCGAGCGGCTTAGGCGGCCACTGTGCCGATGCCCTGTTTCAGGCTCGCGGTGATGAAATGGTCGAGCTCGCCGTCGAGCACGGCCTGGGTGTTGCCGGTCTCCACGTTCGTGCGCAGGTCCTTGATTCGTGACTGGTCCAGCACGTAAGAACGAATCTGATGTCCCCAGCCGATGTCGGTCTTGGAATCTTCGAGTGCCTGTTTTTCCTCGTTGCGCTTGCGCAGCTCGAGCTCGTAGAGTTTCGACTTCAGCAACGACATCGCTTCGGCACGATTACGATGCTGGGAGCGATCGTTCTGACACTGCACCACGATGCCGGTTGGCAGGTGCGTGAGGCGTACGGCGGAGTCGGTCTTGTTGACGTGCTGCCCGCCGGCACCGGACGCGCGATAGGTGTCCACCCGCAGGTCCGCCGGGTTGACCTCGATCTCGATCGTGTCGTCCACTTCCGGATAGACGAAAACACTGGCGAAAGAGGTGTGGCGGCGGTTATTGGCATCGAAGGGCGACTTGCGCACGAGGCGATGCACGCCGGTTTCGGTCCTGAGGTGGCCGTAGGCGTAATCGCCGGTGACCTTGATCGTGGCGCCCTTGATCCCGGCCACGTCGCCGGGCGACTCCTCGAGCAGCTCCGTGCGGAAGCCCTTGCGCTCGCAATAACGCAGATACATGCGCTCGAGCATGGATGCCCAATCCTGTGCCTCGGTGCCGCCGGAGCCCGCCTGGATATCCAGGAAGCAGTTATTCGCGTCGGCGGGGTGGGAAAACATGCGCCGGAATTCGAGGCCCTCGACGGCGCCCTCCAGCGCCTCCGCATCGCCTTCGACGCTCGCAAGCGTGGCGTCGTCGTTCTCGTCGCGCGCGATGTCGTAGAGCTCACGTGCATCGCGCACGCCCGCGCTCAGACGTTCCAGCGTACCGACGATGCCTTCCAGCGTCTTGCGTTCTTTTCCGAGGTCCTGCGCGCGCTGGGGCTCGTTCCAGATATCCGGATCTTCGGTGAGCTTGACGACCTCGCTCAGGCGTATCTTCTTCTGCTCGAAGTCAAAGATACCTCCGCAGTTCGGCGGCGCGGCTGTCGACGTCGTCGAGGCGCTTTGCGATCAGATTGATACGCTCGGTTTCCATAGCGGTTCTGCGGAAAAAGCAGTGAAGTTCAGATGGACAATTATACCGGGCCGCTTCCGCCGTGCGCAGGCGACCAGTGTTCTATCGTGAGCTGCAGGGCGTACGTGCCGCTGAACTCGTTCACGTCCAGTCGATAGAGAGCGTCCACGGTATCGGGGATCGTCTCCCGCGCGTTGAAGACCATCCCGTCGAACACCCGATTCGCGCGTGCAAGCCGCAGGCGTGCGTGGCTGCCACCGACGACGCGCTGATCGATCACCCGGAACCGATCGAAGAAGCAGGGTTCGGGGAAGCCCTGGCCCCACACACAGTCCGCGAGCGCACGCGCGCTTTGAAGCGTCGTTTCCTCGATCGCCAGTGGACCGTCGCATTCCAGCTGCCGCTCCAGATCCGCGGGTGACACGAGATCCCGCACGGTTTCCTCGAATGCCGTGCAAAAGCGATCGTAGTCCGCCTCACGCACGGAAAGACCCGCGGCTGCGGCATGTCCACCGAACTTCAGGATCAATCCTGGATGGCGCCTCGCCGTGAGATCCAGCGCATCCCGCAGGTGCAGTCCCCGGATCGATCGTCCGGAGCCGCGGATCTCACCGTCGTTGCCGCGCGCGAACGCGATTACCGGACGGTGGAACCGGTCTTTGAGGCGTGATGCGACGATGCCGATCACGCCCTGATGCCAGCCAGTATCGAAGACGGTTACAGTAAAGGACTCGCCCGTAACGGCTGTCATTGCAGCGAGCGCGTCTTCCTGCATCTCCGCTTCGATCTCGCGCCGCTCCCGATTGAGCCGATCGAGCTCCGCGGCGATCGCGCGCGCCCGCGCGGGATCCTGCGTGATCAGACCTTCGATGCCGAGCGTCATGTCGGTGAGGCGCCCGGCGGCATTCAGGCGCGGACCGAGCACGAAGCCGAGATCGTAGGTGGCGGCACGGGCGGGGTCGCGCCGTCCGACGTCGAACAGCGCTGCAACGCCCGCCTGCATGCGGCCGGCACGAATCCGCTTCAAGCCCTGCTGCACCAGCACGCGATTGTTGCCGTCGAGGCGCACTACGTCGGCGACGGTGCCGAGCGCAACGAGGTCCAGAAGTGATGCCATGTTGAGCTCGGTCGAGAGACGCTCCCGCGCGCGCAGCACAGCGCGCAGCGCGAGCATCACGTAATAGATCACGCCGACGCCCGCCAGATGCTTACTCGGAAAACGGCAGCCCGGCTGATTGGGATTGACGATGCAGCAGGCTGCCGGCAAGGTGGGGCCGGGCAGGTGATGGTCGGTGATGAGGACGCGCATACCGAGCCGGTTGGCCTCGGCGACACCGTCGTGATTCGCGATGCCGTTATCGACCGTGATGAGCACGTCCGGGCGACTTCGCGCGTGCGCGAGGCGCACGATTTCCGGGCTCAAGCCGTAGCCGAACTCGAAGCGGTTCGGCACGACGTAATCGACGTGCGCCCCGAATGCACGCAACGCACGCATCGCTACGGCACAAGCGGTGGCTCCATCCGCGTCGTAGTCCGCAACGATCGTGAGCCGCTCGTTGCGCTCGATCGCATCGGCGAGCAGCTGCGCCATCGTCTCGACGTTGTGCAGTGTGTCTGGCCGGTGCAGGCGTTCGAGGCCGTCTTCCAGTTCCTGCGGATCGGCGATGCCGCGCGCTGCGTAAACGCGCGCAAGCAGCGGCGGACATCCGCCCGCCAGCAGGCGTTCCATGGCAGCGGGCGCGGCTACACGCCGCACGATCACCGGGACAGCGTTCATCCGTACCTGCGTGAGCGCGTCGCCGCGCCGCCAGAAACGCATGAGATCGCCGCGCTTCACTTCGAAACGCCAGCACGCCGCCGGACCGATCGCCACGATCGACAGGCTGGTGACTGCACTGCCGAGCGCCTCCAGCAATGGCGCGAACCAATGCGCTTCCAGTGCTTCGAGGCCCGTGCGCCACGTCGCCGCGTCCTCATACGTTGCCGATGTTGCAAGCTCGTTCAGCACGATCAGATGATGCGCGTCACCGGTCGCGCGTGCGGCGTCGAGCCAGGCAGCGGCACGGTCAGGCGCGCTGGCGGCGCGGACGCTCGCCGCAGTCGCAAGCGCCTGGGCCAGCACGTCGGTACTCCACACCGCGCCGAAGTGCCGTCCCGGAACCCTGGGCAGAGTCCCGCCGCCCCAGAACCACACACTGTTCACCGCAGGGTTGCCGTTTGCCTCACGCGCGTCGTTTACGGCGTGTCCGTGCAGGAGCATCTGCACTTCGTTGAAGATGCGATGCCACGCGCCTGCATCGGAGCCCGTGGGCAGGTGATTGCGCACGTCCTGACCGGCGACTTCGCTCAGCACGGAGGTCTGCAGCTTCGGTGGTTGTGAAATGCGCACGTACCAGCGCTTGGGTGCGAGCGCCTGAAACACGAGCCCGTCGGGGGCGAAATGCGCGTTGAGCGTTTCAACGAGCAGTGCAGTTTCCGACGCCGTGATATCGAACAGCGTGTTCTCGAGCAGCACTACGCTCTCGCGATCGACCCGGAGATGCACCGGATCGGCGCGCATCCAGTAATCGGTACCGGCCTCCCCACCGTCGAGGGCGAGCGTGAGTGGTGCCACCGGCCAGTCCCGCTGCTGCTCGACCTCGAACGCCTGGCACAACCAGCCTTCGAACGAAAGCGCCGCGAAACGCTCGCTGCGTGCGCGTGCAATCAACCGGGACAATGCGGGCAGCGCGAGACCCGCCAGGACTGAAGCGGCGCTTTCACGCGGCCAGAAGAGGTTCGGAATGAGCAGCGTGCAGCGCATGTTAAGGAGCCAGGCCGACGAGTCTATCACGGCGTGATGTGTCAGCATTCTGGCCAACGGTGCGAAAGAGCACCACCTCCACGGCGCACGCGCTAGACGTCCCGAGCCGCTGCCTGCGACGTTGTGGCACACTCAGCGCTTTTGTCAGCGTCGACCGCGCAGTGAATTCGTACGAGCTCTTCATCGGACTGCGCTACACGCGCGCGCGCCAACGGACGCGTTTCATTTCCGTGATCTCCCTCATCTCGATCGTCGGCATCGCGCTCGGGATGACGGTGTTGATCACGGTGCTCTCGGTATTCAACGGCTTTCAGCGCGAAGTGCGTACGCGCATGCTCGGCGCCATCGCGCATGCGCAGATTCAAGGCGTCGGTGAGACGGTTTCGAACTGGCAGGACATCGCGCAGATCGCCGCGAAGAATCCTGAAGTCGTCGCGACGGCACCGTACGTCTCGGCGCAGGGACTGCTGACAAGCGGCGGCAATGTGCATGGCGCGTTCTTACGCGGGGTGCTGCCGGAGCTCGAAGCGCACGTGGACGATCTCAGCACGAACATGCGGCGCGGCGACCTTGCGGCGCTCAAGCCCGGTGAGTTCAACATCGTACTGGGCGAGGCGCTGGCACGCACGCTCGGGGTCGGCGTGGGCGAGCGAATCGTCGTCGTCGCACCGCAGGGACAGGTCACGCCCGCCGGCGTCGTGCCGCGCCTGCGGCAATTCACCGTGGTCGGCACATTCGCGGTCGGCCACTACGAAATCGACTCGACGCTGGCGCTGATTCACATGGCCGATGCGCAACGCCTGTACATGCTGGGCGACCGCGTGAGCGGCGTGCGATTGAGACTGAAGGATCTCTTCCGCGCGCAGAAGGTTGCGTACGATCTGGCTCGTACGCTGCCGCCCGATGTCATGGTGGTCGACTGGACGCGCATGAACGCCACCTACTTCCGGGCCGTCGACCTCGAAAAACGCATGATGTCGCTGCTGCTCTTCTTCATCATCGCGATTGCCGCTTTCAATCTGGTGTCGAGCCTCTTCATGGTGGTGAAGGAGAAAACGGCCGACATCGCGATCCTGCGTACGCTGGGCGCGTCCCCCGGCGGCGTCATGAAAATCTTCATCACCCAGGGGACGATCATCGGCGTGGTGGGCGTTGCGTTCGGTATCGTCTTCGGCATTCTCGGCGCGCTCAACGTGAGCGACGTCGTCGGCTTCGTCGAGCGGGTGTTCGGCTTCAAGTTTCTTCCATCCGACGTCTACCAGATCAGCGATCTGCCGTCGGAACTGCACTACGAGGACGTCATCGTCACGGCGCTGGTGTCTCTGGCGTTGTCGCTGATCGCGACGGTCTATCCCAGCTGGCGCGCCTCGAAGGTGAATCCGGCGGAGGCACTGCGTTATGAGTAGCGGCGACGCACAGCCGGTGCTCGCCTGCCGCGACGTGCAGAAAACGTACTACCAGGGCAACGTCGCGGTGCCGGTGCTGCTGGGCATTACGCTCGACGTGCAGCCCGGCGAGCGCGTGGCGATCGTCGGCGCGTCGGGATCGGGCAAGAGCACGCTCCTTCACCTGCTCGGCGGCCTCGACGTGCCTACGAGTGGTGAGATTCGCGTGCTCGGCGTCGATCTCCGCCGCCAGACCGAAAGCGAACGTGGAGAAACGCGCAACCGCGCGCTCGGCTTCGTTTACCAGTTCCATCATCTGCTGCCCGAGTTCTCCGCGCTGGAGAACGTCGCCATGCCGCTTCTCATCCGGCGGCAACCCAAAGGACAGGCGTACGAAGCGGCGGCCTCGATGCTGAAGGAAGTCGGCCTCGGACATCGCCTTACGCATACGCCGGGCGAACTTTCGGGCGGCGAACGCCAGCGGGCGGCGCTCGCGCGGGCGCTGGTTACCCGACCCGCGTGCGTGCTCGCCGACGAGCCGACGGGCAATCTGGACAGACATACCGCCGAGTCGGTGTTCGAGCTGATGCTGGGGCTGAACCGGACGCTCGGCACGAGCTTCGTGATCGTGACTCACGATCATGCGCTCGCTGCCCGCGCAAATCGCATCCTGAGTCTGGTGGACGGCGTGATTCAGGACGGATAAGGGCCGTCCCTGCGTTCCGGGATCTGCAGCACGCCTTCCGCGGCGGCATCTTCGTAGAAGCGCGCATCATGCAGCGCCTGCGTAATGACGAAATGCTGCGCCGACCGCTTGATCATGACCGGAATCACAGTGCCGACGGCGATAATCAGCACGCCGCTCCAGATCCAGCCGATGAGCGCAAGCGCCACACCCGTCCCGAGCACCGGAAGCATCACCAGCGGCAGCAGCAGGCGTGCGCTCACGAAACGTGCAGCGCGTGCACGGTCTATGTTCACGTGCATCGAGCCGGCGCGATAGGCCGCGACGAACTCGGCGTGGGATATCAAGGCGAAGCCCGCTGGGCCCGTCGCAACCGCCTGCGGCGCCATTCCATGCGTACGCGGACGCGCCATGCCGCGTCGACCACGATGTAGCCTACGACGGCGAGAAGCACGGCGAGCAGCGGCAATCCGACAAGCAGGGGTTTCCCCACACTGGCGAGCCAGTCAAGCGCGGCGGGGATCCATTGCCGAAAGCCCTTGCCTTCGAGATCCAGCGCGATCGAAGGGAATTCCGCAGTGCCTTGAAACAGCGCGAGCTGTCCGAGCTTGAAAGCTGCGTAGTAGAGTGGAAGGATGGTCAGGGGGTTCGAGTACAGCGTCACGATCACCGCGATCGGCAGATTGACCTTGAAGCCGACCGAAATCAGGGAGGCGGCAAAGAACTGGACCGGATTGCTGCCTGGAATGAGCCCCGCGAAGAGGCCGGCAGCAACGCCCCCGGCGACCGAACGCCGGTTCAAATGCCACAGGTTGTGATGCTGGAGCCATGGCCCGAGTCGCGCGACGTGTTTGTTCTGCCGAATCGTGTCATGGCTTGGCAGGAGTCTGCGGACGAGCTTTCGCGGCATCGGGATGATCGAACGAACGACTCAATCATTGTAACGAATCGTCTGCCCGTCACCGGCCTCGTGCGTTAAGCCTGGAAGGGAGGCGTGTGGCCATGCGCGGCTGCATCGTGCTGTTTGCCGCCGGCGTGTGGCTGCTCCAGCGGCAGGCTGAATTGCCGGAAATGCGACTCGCGTGGCTGCTGGTGCTGTGCGTGCCGTTGCTCGTACTGCTGCGATCCAGGTCGCGCGGCATTCGTTCCGTTGCGCGAGCCCTGCTCACGATCGCGGCACTTGCGGCGGGCTTCCTCTGGGCCGCGGGGCTTGCGCATTGGCGGATGCAGGACACATTGCCAGAAGCGTGGGAAGGCCGCGACATCGAATTGACCGGCGTCGTCGCAACGCTTCCGCAGCCGTTCGACCGCAGCATGCGCTTCGACTTCGACGTCGAGCAGGTCTTCACGCCGGGGGCACGAGTACCCCTTCGCATCGGCCTGGCCTGGTGGGGGCGCGCGGAAGAACTGCCCGACGTGCACGCGGGCGAACGCTGGCGGCTCACCGTGCGTTTGAAGCGCCCGCACGGCACGGCGAATCCGCACGGCTTCGATTTCGAGGGCTCACTGCTCGAACGCGGCGTTCGTGCCACCGGTTATGTGCGTCCGCGCAGCGTCGCCGAGCGCTTATCCGCGATGGTGCATCAGCCAGCTTACTGGGTCGAGGCCACGCGTGAACGGCTGCGCGATCGCATTCTGGCGGCGCTCGCCGAACGTGAGTACGCCGGCGTCATCGCTGCGCTCGTAATGGGCGATCAGCGTGCGATCACGCCCACGCAGTGGCAAACATTCACGCGCACCGGCGTGAATCACCTCATGAGCATCTCCGGCCTGCACGTCACCATGGTTTCCGGGCTCGCCTACATGCTCATACTGACCCTGTGGCGCCGCAGTGCCGCGCTCACGGTGCGTCTTCCTGCACCCAAAGCCGCAGCCGCGGGCGGTCTCGCTGCAGCGTTCCTGTACACGCTGCTCGCGGGTTTCGCAGTTCCGGCGCAACGCACGCTTTACATGATCGCGGTGGTCGCGGTCGCGTTGTGGTGCGGTGCTGCATCGTCCGCCTCGCTCGTGCTCGCGCTGGCGTTACTCGTCGTGCTGCTGCTCGACCCGTGGGCGGTCCTGTCGGCGGGGTTCTGGCTGTCCTTCGGCGCGGTCGGCGCCATTCTTTTCGTCATGGTGAACAGGGTCGCCCAACCGCATTGGCTCGAAGGATGGCTGCGTACGCAAACGGCCGTGACGATTGCGCTCCTGCCGCTGCTCCTCGCGTTGTTCCAGCAGGTTTCGCTGATATCGCCTCTCGCGAACGCGTTCGCGATTCCGCTGGTGAGCCTGGTGATCGTCCCGCTCGCACTCGTGGGCGTCGTATTGCCATTCGATCTCGTGCTGGTGTTGGCGCATGCGATCATGGCCGCGACGATGTGGCTCCTGGAGTGGATGAGCGCGTTGCCCCAGTCTGTGTGGGAGCAGCACGCACCTCCGGCCTGGGCATTGGTGCTGGGTGTCGTAGGCGCGCTCTGGATGATTCTTCCGCGCGGCGTACCCAGTCGATGGCTCGGCGCAGTGGCATGCCTTCCGCTCTTCTTTGCGTTACCGCCTCAGCCCGAGCCGGGAGAACTGCGCATGACGGTGCTCGACGTAGGGCAGGGGCTCGCGGCGATTCTGCAGACGCGCGAACACGCGCTGGTCTACGACGCGGGACCCGCATTCGGACCGCTGCTGGACAGTGGCAATCGAATCGTCCTCCCTTATCTGAGGGCGACCGGCGTGCGCCGACTCGACGCTCTGATCGTCAGTCATGACGACACGGACCATTCGGGCGGCGCCGCATCGGTGCTGCAGGCGGTGCCGGTGCGCTCGCTTCTCAGCTCGCTCTCGCCCCTGGATCCGCTGCTCTTCATCGCCGATCGCGCGGTGCAGTGTCGTACAGGCCAAAGCTGGGAATGGGACGGCGTACGGTTCGAGATTCTTCATCCGACGGCAGCGAGCTACGTCGAGCGCCTGAAGAGCAACGACCGGGGTTGCGTGCTGAAGGTGACATCGCCGGGCGGCAGCGTGCTGCTCCCCGGAGACATCGAGCGCTCAAGCGAAGAGCGGCTCGTTGCGGCAGACGCTGCTTTACGAGCCGACATACTGATAGCGCCGCATCATGGCAGCACGACGTCCTCGACCTCGCAGTTCGTGCAGGCCGTGAGGCCGGACTCGGTCATTTTCGCGGCGGGATACCGCAATCGTTTCGGACATCCGCACCCGGATGTCGTGGAACGATGGCGCGCGATCGGTGCGAAGCTCTACCGAACTGACCGCGACGGCGCGATTTCCGTGAGGATTCCGGCGGCGGGGCCGGTCAAGATCGAGCGGTATCGCGCTCTGTATCGGCGCTATTGGTTGGATCCTCCGGGAGACGAGCCCGGAATCGCAGAGGAAGCAGCGTCCGGGTCCGAAGCGGAAGCAGGCCCGACGGTTGCATCCTGCGGCCCGTTATTCACTGACCGAGAGGAACGACCATGCTCTACACACTGATCGTTGTCTTGCTCGTGTTGTGGTTGTTGGGCCTCGCGACGTCCTATACGCTGGGCGGCCTGATACATGCACTGCTGGTAATCGCGGTCGTGATATTGGTGTTCCAGCTTTTGAGCGGACGGCGCGGTCCGCCCGTGCCTTAAAGCGGGCGCATTACCGCCGCTCACGCGACGAACGCGTGTCCGGCGTCCCGGCTGCGCCGGATCAGGCTGGTCAGCCCTGCAGGGAGGTACTCTTCCGGTTGCCGCTCGTCTTCCGACCTCGCAGCGCGCTGGGTGCTGCTGCTGGTGCTCGTCTGGGCTGGGCGCTGCTCGTGCACGAGTGCTTTGAGCAGGTGCGACGGATGAAACATCACGACGCGGCGCGCCGATACCGGAATCATTTCGCCTGTCTTGGGATTGCGACCCGGCCGGCTGTTCTTGTTGCGCAGACAGAAAACGCCGAAGCCGGACAACTTCACCGTTGCGCCTTTCTCGAGCTCGCCCGAGATTTCGTCGAAGAACGACATCACGATCTCCGCGGCCTCGCGCTTGTTCACGCCGAGGTTCTCGTGCAGCAGATTGGCGAGGTCGGCTTTGGTGATAGTAGACATCGAATCCTCCCGGCTAACCATTGGCTCTCATTCTTCTACAAGGTTGCGTTGCGAAGCAAGCACTCGGTGAGTACGGGATCGATGTGCGCGCTGCGCTTGACTGCGCGTGCCGCTTGCACTACTCGCACGCGTTTCTGCGATGGGAGCTCTCGCACTGCCGCGCTCGCGTTTGGATTGCCGGGTGTTCTCGTACGAGTGAATCGGGTTCGCGCGCGGGCTGCGATGTGCCTTCGGCGAAGCAACGAGAGTGGCAGTTTCGCGTCATGACCCGCATCGGCCGTTTGGCTGGTGCATTCGGCGGCCGAGAGTTTGCGTAGGTCAGGGAATACCGGTTGCTTATCAACGTGCATGGGCAACTATTTCGCGTTCGACAGTCACCGTACCGATGCGGATCTCGTCCTCAGTTGGGAGTTTCTGGAAGGACCCGATCGCCGCTTCTTCTGGCGTGCCGTTGCCGCTGATGGCACGGTGAGTCATCAATCGCCTCAGACCTTCCGCTCGCTGGAGGCATGTGTTGCCGACGCGAGCCGTATCTGGATGCAAGTGCCGGAGTAGAACACGTAGAGCCGGACCGCGCGGTGTGCGGGCGGTCGGCTTTCCCGCGCGCGAATCCCAGGATCGGCTGTGGGGAACAGGACGGGCGTGGCTCTGAAGCTCAAAGCGCTGTGGGTCCTCGCCCTGCGTGCATTCGGTGCGTGGACGGACGACTACGCGTCGAGCATGGGGGCGGCGTTGTCCTATTATGCGTTGTTCTCGATTGCGCCGTTGCTGATTGTCGTGATTGCGGTAGCCGGTCTGGTCCTCGGGCCGGACGCGGTGCGCGGTGAAATCTTTGCGCAGTTGCGGGGGCTGTTCGGCGACGATGCCGCTCGTGCAATCGAACAACTGCTGCGCAGTGCGCATCGGCCGACGGAAGGGATCATCGCCGCCCTGTTCAGCACCGTACTGCTGGTGATCGGCGCGACGACGGTGATCGTGGAGTTGCAGAACGATCTCGATCGCATCTGGCACGCGCCGGCACAGCAACGCAGCGGGATCCTGTCGCTGCTCTGGTCTCGCCTCGCTTCGTTCGCGATGGTGCTCGGCATCGCATTCCTGCTCATCGTTTCGCTCGTGGTGAGCGCCGCGCTGGCGGTGCTGGGACGGTGGTGGAGCGCGTGGTTCGGCGGCTGGGAAATACTGGCTCACGTGCTCGATCTTGTGGCGAGCTTCGGCTTCACGACGGTGCTGTTCGCGATGATCTACAAGATCGTTCCGCGTGTACGTATTCAGTGGCACGACGTGTGGGTCGGCGCTGCTGTGACCGCGCTGCTCTTCGCGGTGGGCAAAGTCCTGATCGGCGTGTACCTCGGGAAGAGCGACGTGACCTCGCCGTTCGGCGCGGCGGGATCGCTCGTGCTGGTCATGATCTGGGTCTATTACTCCGCCCAGATTTTTCTCATCGGCGCGGAATTCACGTGGGTTTACGCACACGAATACGGCTCGCGGCGCGGTATGCCACCGCCCAATCGCGAGCGGCTCGACAGACCACGGAAGGTACCCGGCTCCTGAGCGTATCGCTCGCTACCGCGTCAATTCAATTCTTATATCCGGTCACGCCGCGCGGCGCAGACCGCGCGCCGCCCAGATTCCGCATCGGACCTTACGATTCGGTTACATTCCGCCGGCGCGACGACGTCCGGGTGCGCGCAGTCTGAGCGTTCGGAGAGGCATTGGTGCGCCCTCGCTGCGGCACATAGCCATGGCGGGCGGCGTCCTCTACACATTCATCGAACGCTGCGAAGTTGCGTGAGCTCTCGGTGATGTCGTGACGGTCGATGCAGCGCCAGATCCAGCTGTCGTCGTAGCGTTGAAAGAAGTCCCAGGTCACGCGTGACCTCCCCTTGTGGTCCGTTCTCTTCGCGGCGTCCGCATGCCAGCTCCTCCCTCGTGCCACAAATTATTGATTCTCAGGAGCTCTCGTGTGCGGCTCTCGTGTACTTGCGCGAGCGATGTTGTCGCAACGTTTCCCGTTGGTCAAATCAAAAAGTTTGAAGCGCGCAAAAAGAAATCACTTGCTGAAACATCCACACCGCTCCTCCGGCGTTGCAGCTCGCAGCTGCGCTGCCTGCGGGCGCAACGACAGCGCTGAAAGTCGCGGCAACTCAAAGCAACTACGGTGTCTGAAGTTTGACGCGTGCTACAATCGCAAGCGGTTCTATTTCTGCTGATTGCAGATGCAGAAACCTGATCCGGAAACAGAAAATCGAAGCTCAGGTTCGGCGCGCTGCTGCGCGATCACATGCGCATTCTGGTGAGCAATGATGACGGCTACTTCGCTCCGGGCATCATGGCGCTTGCCACGGCGCTTTCGGCATGCGCCGAAGTGACAGTGGTGGCGCCGGAGCGTGACCGCAGCGGCGCAAGCAACTCGCTTACGCTCGACCGGCCCTTGAGCGTCCGACGCGCGGCAAATGGCTATCTGTATGTGAACGGCACACCCACGGACTGTGTGCATCTTGCCGTCACCGGACTTCTCGAGGATCTGCCCGATGTCGTCGTCTCCGGCATCAATTACGGCGCCAACATGGGCGATGACACGATCTACTCCGGCACCGTCGCTGCGGCGACCGAGGGCTTTTTGCTCGGCATTCCTTCCGTGGCCATTTCGCTCGTGGCCGAAGGCGGCGGACACTTCGAGACGGCTGCGCGCATCGCTCGTGAGCTGGTAGAGCGGTTTCGCTCATCTCCGCTCGACCAACCCGTGCTGTTGAACGTCAACGTACCCGATGTGCCCTACGAGCGGCTGCACGGCACGGCCGTGACGCGGCTCGGCAAGCGCCACAAAGCAGAACCGGTCGTGAAGTCGACGACACCGCGAGGGGACGTCGTCTATTGGGTCGGCGCCGCGGGCGGTGCGCAGGACGCCGGTGAGGGTACCGATTTCCATGCGGCGCTCAACGGCATGGTGTCGATTACGCCGTTGCAGGTCGATCTCACGCGCTACTCCCAACTGACGACGATCGTCGAGTGGGTGGGCGTCGCGCGATGACGGCGCAGCATACGGGCATCGGCATGACCTCGCAGCGCACGCGGCTGCGCCTGGTCGAGCGCCTGCGTGCCCAGGGCATACGCGACGAGGTCGTCCTCGGGGTGATCGGGCAAATGCCGCGGCATCTGTTCATCGATGAGGCGCTCGCAAGCCGCGCGTACGACGACATCTCGCTGCCCGTCGGCTTCGGGCAGACGATTTCGAGCCCGCACACGGTTGCGCGCATGACTGAGCTCGCGCGCGCGGGCGGCAAGTTGAACAAGGTGCTCGAAATCGGAACCGGATGCGGGTATCAGGCGGCCGTTCTGGCGCGCGTCGCGAAGGAGGTGTACTCGATCGAGCGTGTTGCGGAACTGCTTGCGCGCGCGCGAAAGAACCTGCGTGAGCTGCGCGTCGCCAACGTGCGGCTGCGCCATTGCGACGGCGTGTCGGGCATGCCCGAGGTGGCGCCGTTCGATGCGATCGTGATGACGGCCGCGACCACGCATGTGCCGCGCGAGCTCATCGATCAGCTCGTCGTGGGTGGTAGAATCGTGCTGCCTATTGCGCGCAACGGCGAACAGCGCCTTTGTGTAATCGAACGCTCAGCGCACGGATATATCGAAAAGAAGATGGACACCGTCAGGTTCGTCCCGTTGCTGCCGGGTCTCGCCTAGCCGTGCGTTCCTCTGCTTGCGTTCTGGCGATTGTCGCCGCCGCGATGCTTGCGGGTTGCGCGACGGTCTCGAAGCGTCCCGCGCCGGTATCGGAGCTGCCTCCGCCCGGCAGACAGGCTGCGTCTCCGGCGCGGCCTGCTGCATCCGCGACTGCGCCCAAACCGGCGCGTGCGCAGGAAGCGAAAGGCGAGTTCTACACCGTGAAGCCCGGCGATACGCTTTACAGCATCGCCGCCGAACACGGCATCGACTATCGCGAGCTCGCGCTGTGGAACGGCATCGAAACGCCGAGTGCGATGCGCGTCGGACAACAGCTGCGCGTGGTGCAGCCACCGGGGACTGCCGTTGCGATGCCATTCAGAACACCGGGCGGTGTGGATGCCCGGCCGCTCGGCGGTGGCGCGGCCGGTGCTCCGGCGGCGTTGCCGGCTCCGGGACCATCGGGCCCGACTGCTGCCACGTCGCCCGCCGGTCCGGGGACGGTCGTCTCCGAACCCAAAGCGCTGCGCGTGCCTTACTCGGAACAGGCGCTCGCGCAGCTTGCGAAAGACGAAACGTCGTCCGCTGCGCCACGCCCGGAAGTGCGAGCCGAGCCGCGCACGGAAGCGCCGCCACCACCCGTCACGCCGACGCCAACGCCGCAGCGTGCGGAAGTGCGTCCGGAGCCGCGCAACGACAACGCGACCGAGGTGGCACGCGGACCTGACGATCTCGAGTGGATGTGGCCCACGCGCGGGAAAATCGTCGGCAACTTCAACGACGGCACGACAAAAGGTATTGCGATCGCTGGCAAGCTCGGCCAGCCGATCTATGCGAGTGCGCCTGGACGCGTGATCTTCAGCGGCACGGGCATTCGTGGTTTCGGCAAGCTCGTCGTCATCAAGCACAACAACACGTACTTGAGCGTGTATGCGCACAACAGCGAGCTGGCGGTGAAGGAAGGCCAGAACGTCACGCGTGGCCAGAAGATCGGCGAGATGGGAAACTCCGACGCCGACCAGGTGAAGCTCCACTTCGAGATACGGCGCTTCGGTAAGCCGGTCGATCCGCTCAAACTGCTGCCTGCGGGCTGAGATTTTCGGGAGTACTGCGGAACGCGGTGAACTCAGGCCTTACGGCAGATTCGACATCGGTGCGGGCTTCGCAGCCTTGCGCGTTCGATACTGATCCCGTGCAGCCGGATCGAAGCTGCGCGCCAGCGCGTACAGGCGCGCAACGCCTGCGGCGTCGGTCGAATTGCCGTAGCGCATGCCGGCATACAAAGTGAGAAAGGTGCGTACGGCGGGTTCCAGATCCGGCCGCAGGACGCTGATGCGTTCCGCGTACGCGACCGGTCCTTCATTCGCAAGGCGTGGTAGCCCGATGCTTCCGAGCTTTCGGCAGAAGGTGGTGTAAGCCGTAGCGACGGGATCGCGAGTCCGCTTCTCGAACCGGCGCAAGAGGCCGAGCGCGAGGACGAGCGTCACCATTGCGCTGGCGACGAACAGAGCACCGGACAACGCCTGCCAGCTTCTGTCGCTGACGCCGAACTTCGTGAGCAGGATGCGCTGCCGATCGGACGAGTAGCCGGGCACCCATTGATTCCACGTGTTCGCGACCGAATCCCACGCAAACCGCAACTCGCGGAGCCCGGGGAAGTCGCCGCGAATGAAGAAATTGAACGCGTCGCCCGTCTCGGCCGCGCTCGCAGCCCCGTGCTCGATGCGCGCCGGCGCAACCGCAGCGGTCGGATCGACGCGTATCCATCCTCTCTCCCGCAGCCACACCTCCGTCCACGCATGCGCGTCGGCCTGTCGCACGATCAAGTAGCCGCCGATCGGATTCACTTCCCCACCCTGATAACCCGTAACGATGCGGGCGGGGATGCCGGCAGCGCGCATGATCACGGCGAGGGCGGACGCATAGTGCTCGCAGAATCCTGACTTGGTGTCGAACAGGAATTCGTCGACGCTGTGTTCGCCGAGGAGCGGCGGCGCCAACGTGTATGCGAAGCCCTGCTCGTGGAACAGGGTGAGCACCGCTTGCATGAACGCTTGCTCGTCCGGGTAGCGTTCGCGCAGCGACCTCGCGAGCGCGACGGTCTTCGGATTGAAAGCCGGCGGAAGGCGCAGTGCGCGCTGGAGTGCCGAGCTCGATTCATCCCATCCGTAGCTGTAATCGAGGAACGACACCATGCTGTATTGGGTGCGGGTGGTGACCGGGTGTAATGCGATGATCTGCATGTCCTGGCTTGCGACGGCGTTCGGTGGCAGCGTGCCGGGCAGATCGATCGCGAACAGCCACGGCCTGCCGTGCGGTTCCACGGTTACGGTGTATTCGACGGGCAGGTAGCGGGTGTTGTAGACCGGTCTCCTAAAGTCGAACGGCGGCGCATGCCAGGTGCGTCCGTCGTAATCCGTCAGCACGGGTCCCCTCCAGTACAGGTGCCGCGGCTCCGGCGTCTGCCCCTTGAAAGAGACACGGAATGCGACCTCGTCCGAGAGGCTGAGTTTGCTGACGCTCCCGGGCGTCATCGTGTCCGACAGACCGGTCGTGCGCGGCGGCTCGGCACCGCTTCCCCACAATGGACCCTGAACGCGTGGGAACAGGATGAACAGCACCAGCATGAGCGGTATCGACTGAGCGAGCATGAGGCCGGCGGCCTGCAGCGCGCCGCCAGGCTTTGCCGGCGACGCGTAGTGAACATCGATCATGCCGGCCGTGATGATCCAGATGCAGATGGCCATGTAGAGCGCCATCGGAATGGTCTGAGAGTAGAGGAAGCTCGTAATCACCAGAAAGCAGCTCAGAAACGCAATCAGCATGGCGTCCCTGCGCGTGCGCGTCTCGAGGAGCTTCAGTGTGAGCATGGTTATGAGCAGGGCGACGCCGGCATCGCGGCCGAGCAGGGTGCCGTAATCGAGAACGACGGCGCCGCTCGTCGCGATCACCAGAAACACGACGATCGCGCGATGGGGGAGCTCGAGCCCGGCACGCGTCAGATAGATGCGCCAGAGTATCAGCGCCGTCGCGAGCAGTGTTCCCCAGAGCGGCAGATGGAGTACATGGGGCGCGCTGACGACGAAGAGCGAGACAGCGAGCCACGACACCTGACGCGATGTCAGGTTCCCTGTGGCGGCATTGACCGCGCTCATGCCGGGATGCGGAATTCGGCTGCGGCTGGATAGAGCGCCAGCGCTTCGAGACAACGCTCCCGGTGGTGCTCGCCGCTGCCGATGTCCACGGTCGTATTCGGAAGCTTGAGCCCAAACGCGAGCCCGCCGGCGTAGGCGTCGAGGATCCACCGGGTCAGTCGAGAGAGCTTGTCTTCGAGGTCCATCGTCGCCGGCAGGAGATCGAACGAAAGCCACAGCTCGCGCTGCGCTGCCTCCGCTGAACTGTTTCGTCAGCAGGCCGTGCTCGCGTGCGGCTGCCTTCCAGGCAATGTGACGCGCAGAGTCTCCGGGCTGATACGGCCGCAGGCCCACGAAGTCGTTCGGCCCGATCCCGGTCCCGACCGCCTCGCCGCGCGTCGCGACGCGCAAGGGCAGAGGCGTGCCCAGAGCCGGCTTCGGATACACGAGACACTGCGTATCGGTATCGATGAGCGCCCACGCGCAATAGAGTCCGACGGGAAACCGTGTGTAGAGGACGAGCCTTGGCGGACGCAGGACACCGCGCTTGGGCGCAGGCAGTGTCGCCGAGGCGATACTGGAACCGTCGCTCGCCACATCCACGACGTCGCCCTGGTGCTTCCCGCATGCGAGTTGAATCGCATGCCGCTGGGTCTGTGCTGGATTGTGGAGGCACACACTGAACCGGGCCAGCTCGCCTGCGAACACCGCTTTCGAGCGCACGGTCGTCACCCGCAATCCAGCAAGATTGCGGAAGGTGTGCAGCATCGCGGTGATGCCGAACGAAGCAAGTAGAAACGTAAGCAGCACCCCGAGACCGAGCCCGTAGTTGATCGAACCGGCAAGCATGAGCATCAGGATGAGGGCGAACGCCACCCCCGCTCGGGTCGGAAGAATGAAAATGCGACGCTGCACGAGCACGATGCCACCCGCGTGCGGCGTGTGCGGCCGCAGGAGACGGGTGCGAAGGGCGTTCAGTATGGCCTGCACGATGCGTGTCGACTCATCGAGTGCAAGGGTCGTATCTCACTCGGACGCGGGCAAATCGGGCCAGCCGTTCGCCTGGGGCGCTCACGGAATGGCCACCTCGAGCATCAGCTGCTGTGCCACATCGGTCGCGTTCAACCGCCCCGCGTCGAGAGCAGGCGGCAGACGATGGCTTACGATGGCAGGGAGCACCGCCTGTACGTCCTCGGGGAGAACGTGCTTGCGCGCTTCGATCATCGCCCACGCGCGCGCGGCGCGAAGGAGCGCGAGCGCGGCACGTGGCGAGAGACCATTGGCAAATTCCGGCGACGCGCGGGTGTGGTGAACGAGCGCCTGAACATAGTCGAGGAGTGCAGGCGCCACATGTACGCGCTGCACGTCCTCCTGCAGTCGCGCGAGGTCTTCGGGAGTCAAAGCCGGTGCCAGGCTCGCGAGCAGATCGCGCCGGTCCTCGCCCTGCAGCAGCGCCCGCTCGGCCTGAGGACCGGGATAGCCCAGGCAGAGTCGCATCAGGAAACGGTCGAGCTGCGACTCGGGCAGCGGAAACGTCCCGACTTGATAGGACGGATTCTGGGTCGCAATGACGAAGAAAGGCGCCGGCAGGCGCCGCGTTTCGCCCTCGATCGTGACCTGGTGTTCTTCCATCGCTTCCAGCAGCGCACTCTGCGCTTTGGGTGTTGCCCGGTTGACTTCGTCGGCAAGCACTACCTGCGTAAAGATCGGACCCGGATGAAACTGGAAGCTCCCGGTGCCACGATCATAGATGGAAACGCCGAGCAGATCCGCAGGCAAGAGATCGCTGGTGAACTGGATGCGCTGAAAGCTCAAACCGAGCGATCTGGCGAGTGCGTGTGCAAGCGTGGTCTTGCCGACGCCGGGCACGTCCTCGATGAGCAGATGCCCGCGAGCGAGCAGACAGGCGAGGGCGAGCCTGATCTGCGATTCCTTGCCGAGGATGATGCTGCTCACCTGCCGGACGACGCGATCGATCTGTTCGCTCATGATCTGGAGTGTGCCATAGCGGCATCGTCTGAACGCGGCAGCGGCACGAACGACTGCCGCTTTCGCCGGTGAGAACTCACCCGGCCTTTCCGCCGCCCTCGGCCTCGTCGGACGAGAGTTCTAAGGCGCGCCGGAATGACACGTTCGCGGGAGGCCGCGGACGGAGGAGCAGTGCCTGCCGCGTGCGCGGGAGTAGCGGAGCGGTCGTGGCGACCCGGAGGCGGACTGAGGCACGCGCATTAGAACCGCGGTCTCCCGCACGCTTTCGCCGTCAGATCCCCGCAAGCGGGCGCGTCGCAGGGCGGAAGAGGGGCCCCTCGGGGATCTGACCCCGGAGACGCGCGTGGATCGGCTTTCGCTCGACGCGCCAACGATCGGCTCCACGGTCGCATCCCGCAAGCGGGTCCCTGCTCCACGTTGCGCCGATCCCTCTTCCAGGCGCCAGCGTGCCCGCCGCTCCGCAGCCCCCGCTCACCGGGATGGGCAGGTTCTAACGAACCTAGACCAGTATCGCCGCCAGCACCTCGCGGCCCTCGCTCATCAGGATGTTGTACGTGCGACAGGCCGCCTTGGTGTCCATGGCCTCAACCCCGACCCCGGCCTCGGTCAGGACACGGGCGAGCTCCGGCCGGGGAAACTGCTGTCGCTCGCCGGTACCCAGAAGCACGATCTCCGGCTTGAACTCGAGCAACGCCTCGAAATGCGCGCGTGTGAGCGCGGCGAAATCCTCGACGTCCCAATCGGAGATTTCGCGATTGGGCGTGACGATCACCGGTCGCGTGTAGCGCTGCGTGTTGACGGCGATGTAGCCATCGCCGTAACCCGTGATCATGTTCTGGCCCGCGGCCTGCGTCAGATGGAATTTCATAAGCCGCTGATTTGCTGTGCTTAAGTCGCTTCGATAGAATTATACCCTTTTCGCCGAAGCGAGCCGCCGCGTAAGCCTCGGCGCGGGCCGACAGAATGGAAGAATTTCCCCGGATCAAGCGCCTGCCGCCGTACGTATTCAACGTGACGGGGGAGCTCAAGCTAACGGCCCGCCGCCATGGCGAGGATGTGATCGACTTCAGCATGGGCAATCCGGACGGACCCACGCCCAGTCACATCGTCGAGAAACTGATCGAGACGGTGCGTCGCCCCGATACGCACGGCTACTCTGTGTCCAAGGGCATCCCGCGACTCCGGCGTGCGATCTGCAATTGGTACAAGCGGCGTTTCGACGTGGAGCTCGATCCGGATTGCGAGGCGATCGTCACCATCGGCTCGAAGGAAGGCATCGCACATCTCGCACTCGCGACACTGGACCAGGGCGACATCGTGCTCGTGCCCAACCCGAGCTATCCGATTCACATCTACGGCCCGGTGATCGCGGGCGCAGATATCCACCACGTGCCGATGCACGCCGGCGTGGATTTCTTCGAGGCGCTGCAGACCGCGATTCGCGACACGTATCCGAAGCCGAAGATGCTGATCGTGAATTTTCCGAGCAATCCGACGACGCAGTGCGTCGATCTTTCGTTCTTCGAGCGGCTGGTGGCGATCGCGCGCGAGCACCACATCTACATCGTTCACGATCTCGCTTACGCCGACATCGTGTTCGACGGCTACAAGGCGCCATCGATTCTGCAGGTGCCGGGCTCACGTGAAGTCGCGGTCGAGTTCTTCACGATGTCGAAGAGCTACAACATGGCCGGCTGGCGGGTCGGCTTCATGGTCGGGAACCGCGAGCTCGTGACCGCGCTCGCGCGCATGAAGAGCTATCACGATTACGGCACGTTCACGCCGATCCAGGTCGCCTCGATCATCGCGCTCGAAGGCCCGCAGGACTGCGTCGAAGAGGTGCGCCGTTCGTACCAGAGCCGGCGTGACGTGCTCGCGGCAGGGCTTCATGCGGCGGGTTGGAACGTGAGCGTGCCGAAAGCGACCATGTACATATGGGCGCCGATCCCGGAGCAGTACAGGGAGATGGGCTCGCTCGAGTTCTCGAAGAAGCTCCTGGTCGAGGCGAAGGTTGCCGTCGCGCCTGGCACCGGTTTCGGGCACTACGGGGACGACCACGTCAGATTCGCACTCATAGAGAACGAAGCGCGCACACGGCAGGCGGTGCGCGGCATCCGCGACATGTTCCGGAAGGATGGTTTGTCATGAGCAATGCGGGGGGCACGTTGAAGCCGATCAACGTCGGATTGATAGGGATCGGCACGGTCGGTGGCGGCACGTTCAACGTGCTGCGACGCAATCAGGAAGAGATCGGCCGGCGCGCCGGCAGCGCGATCGCAATCACGATGGTGGCCGACAAGGACCTGGAGCGGGCGCGCGCGATCGTGGGGGAGCGGGCGCTCATCACAGCAGATGCGCGGGAGATCGTCAATAACGCCGAAATCGACATCGTCGTAGAGCTGATCGGCGGGACCGGCATCGCGCGTGAGCTCATTCTGCAGGCGATCGCGAAGGGCAAGCACGTGGTCACTGCGAACAAGGCGCTGCTGGCTCAGTACGGCAACGAAATCTTCGCCGCCGCGCGCAAGCAGGACGTGATGGTCGCGTTCGAGGGCGCTGTCGGCGGCGGTATTCCGATCATCAAATCGCTGCGTGAAGGGCTGACTGCGAATCGCATCGAATGGATCGCGGGGATCATCAACGGCACCAGCAACTTCATCCTGTCCGAGATGCGCGAAAAGGGCGCGAGCTTCTCCGACGTGCTGCAGGAAGCCCAGAAGCTCGGTTACGCGGAAGCCGATCCCACCTTCGACGTGGAAGGGGTGGACGCCGCACACAAGCTTGCGATCATGGCGGCAATCGGTTTCGGCATTCCGATGCAGTTCCAGGCTGCCTATATAGAAGGGATTTCGAAGCTCACGCGGCAGGACATCCGCTACGCCGAGGAGCTCGGATACCGGATCAAGCTGCTCGGCATCGCGAAGCGCAAGGCGAAAGGGTTCGAAGTCCGGGTGCATCCGACCCTCATTCCGGCCCGCCGGCTCATTGCGAACGTGGAGGGCGTGATGAATGCGATTCTCGTGAAGGGCGATGCCGTCGGGCAGACGATGTACTACGGCGCCGGTGCGGGCGCCGAGCCGACGGCCTCGGCCGTCGTCGCCGATATCGTCGATGTCGCCCGAATGCTCAAGTCCGATCCGGAGCACCGCGTTCCGCATCTCGCGTTTCAGCCGGACCAGCTCTCGGACACGCCGATTCTGCCGATGAGCGAAGTCGAAACGGCGTACTACCTGCGCATGCGGGTCTTCGACAAGCCGGGTGTGCTCGCCGACATCACACGCATCCTCGCGGATTCGAGCATCTCCATCGATGCGATGGTGCAGAAAGAGCCGCACGAGGGCGAGGACCAGGTCAACATCATCATGCTCACCCACCTCACGATCGAAAAGAACGTCGATGCCGCGATCGCGAAGATCGAAGCCCTGCCCGTCGTTACTGGAAAAGTGACGCGCATCCGGCTCGAACAGCTGAGTTGAGGGGCGTCGGATGTATCAAGGTCTCATCGAACGCTATCGCGATCGTCTGCCCGTGGATGCGGCCACACCGGTCGTATCTCTGACAGAGGGCAACACGCCGCTCATCGAGCTCCGCAACATTCCGCAGCGCGTGCGCGGGAAGCTCCGCATCTTCGCCAAGTTCGAAGGGCTGAATCCGACCGGCTCCTTCAAGGACCGCGGCATGACGATGGCAGTCACCAAGGCGGTCGAAGCAGGCGCGAAGGCGATCATCTGTGCCTCGACGGGCAACACGTCGGCCTCCGCCGCGGCGTATGCGGCACGAGCGAAGATCGCGTGTTTCGTGCTGATCCCCGAAGGCAAGATCGCGCTCGGCAAACTCTCTCAGGCGATGATGCACGGCTCGGTCGTCATCCAGATCCGCGGCAATTTCGATGACGGCATGCGTCTCGTGCAGCTCGCGGCGGAGAGCATGGGTGTCGCGCTGGTCAACTCGATCAATCCGTTCCGGCCGCAGGGACAGAAAACGGTCGCGTTCGAAGTGGTCGAGGCGCTGGGCGACGCGCCTGATTATCACGCGCTGCCCGTTGGCAACGCCGGTAACATCGGCGCGCACTGGGCGGGATACAGCGAAGCGACGTGCGTGGAGACGCGCGCTTGCGCGTACTGCGACGGCAAGTGCCCCTTTCATCGCGAAAAGATCGCGACGCGCCGCCCTGTCATGGTTGGCTATCAGGCGTCCGGCGCGGCGCCGATCGTGCGCGGGAAACCCGTCGAGAATCCTGAAACGGTCGCGACTGCCATCCGCATCGGCAATCCAGCGTCCTGGGCGCTGGCGTTGAACGCTCAACGCGAGTCCGGCGGCTGGTTCGACGAGTGCAGCGATGAAGAGATCCTGCGCGCGCAGAAGATGCTCGCGGAAGTCGAAGGCATCTTCTGTGAGCCCGCATCGGCCATATCGCTCGCGGGCCTGCTGAAGGACGTCGAACGGGGACGCATTCGTGAAGGCAGCACGATCGTATGCACGCTCACCGGACACGGTCTGAAGGATCCCGATACCGCCATCGCGCAATGTGCGAAGCCGGTCACGGTCGATGCAGAGCTCGCCGAAATCGAGCGCGTGATGCGAGACTACTTGCGCGCCTGAAGCAGTGAGCGTCAGGTTGTGGCGAATCGCATCGAAAGATCGACTGCCTTTACGTCCTTCGTCAAGCTGCCGATCGAGATGCGGTCGACGCCGGTCTCCGCGATCGTGCGCACGGTCGCAAGCGTGATTCCGCCGGATGCTTCGAGTTCCGCCCGACCGGCCGTGATGCGCACCGCTTCGCGCATCTCTTCAGCGTTCATGTTGTCGAGCAGGATCATCTTTGCTCCTGCGCGGAGCGCTTCCTCGAGCTGAGCGAAGCTCTCCACTTCGATCTGAGTCCAGACACCGGGCGGGGCAATCGCGCGCGCACGCTCGAGCGCGCCCGTGACGCTGCCGGCAGCTGCGATGTGGTTTTCCTTGATCAGGATGCCATCGTAAAGGCCCAGGCGGTGGTTCACACCGCCACCACAGCGCACCGCGTACTTCTGTGCGAGACGCAGGCCCGGTAATGTCTTGCGTGTATCGACGATGGCGGCACGCGTACCTTTCACCGCTTCGACATAACGTCGCGTTTCGGTGGCGACTGCGGACAGCAACTGCAGAAAATTGAGCCCCGTGCGCTCTCCGGTGAGCAGCGCGCGGGTGTCACCCGAGAGCTCGCAGACCTGACTGCCGGCGGGCACGCTTTCGCCCTCGTTTCTGAGCCAGTCGATCCGCACGTCGGGGTCCAGCCGGCGAAAGCACGCTTCGAACCACGGCCGGCCGCACAGCACGGCATCGACCCGGCAGACGATCCCGGCCTGCGCCCGCCGACCCTCGGGCGTGAGCCGCGCGGTCCAGTCGCCGGCGCCGACGTCTTCGGCGAGTGCCGCCGCGACGTTCCGTTCGATTTCCGCTGTCAGCTCCAAGTCTTCTCTCCGGTTTAAAGTGCCAATCTTAGCGAAGGACCGCGGAGCGCTCCTGCCGCGTCCGGGCTTCCGGCGCGTAAATTGAAGGCCCTACGCCGCGCACGGCCTTGAAAACACACACGCAGGCCCGATCTACACCCTGTCCCAGTCAACTCTTATACGAGCCCCGAGATGCGTTTCGACAAGTTCACCACCAAGTTTCAGCAGGCCTTCGCGGATGCGCAGAGCCTCGCGGTAGGGAACGACAATCCCTACATCGAGCCGCAGCATCTGCTGTTTGCGCTCCTGAATCAGCAGGATGGGAGCACTGCGTCCATACTCTCGCGCGCTGGCGTCAACGTGGGCGCGCTGCGCAGCGCGCTGAAAAGTGCTGTCGATCGCCTTCCGAAAGTGGAGGGCACGGGCGGGGAAGTCAACGTCTCGCGCGAGCTCGCGAACCTGCTCAACGTCACCGACAAGGAAGCACAGAAGCGGGGCGACCAGTTCATCCCGTCGGAGCTTTTTCTGCTCGCCGCCGTGCAGGACAAAGGTGAAACGGGGCGCATCCTGAAGCAGGCGGGCGCGACCCGGGAACATCTGCAGCAGGCGGTCGACGCCGTTCGCGGCGGGGAAAGCGTGCGCGACCCGGAAGCGGAAGGGGCCCGCGAAGCGCTGAAGAAGTATACGCTCGACCTCACGGAGCGGGCGCGCAGCGGGAAGCTCGATCCGGTGATCGGGCGCGACGAAGAAGTCCGGCGCGTGATCCAGATCCTGCAGCGCCGCACCAAGAACAACCCGGTCCTCATCGGCGAACCCGGGGTGGGCAAGACCGCCATCGTAGAAGGCCTCGCGCAACGTATCGTCAACGATGAAGTGCCCGAGACGCTCAAGGGCAAGCGTGTGCTGTCGCTCGACATGGCGGCCCTTCTCGCGGGCGCGAAATATCGCGGCGAGTTCGAAGAGCGGCTGAAGGGCGTGCTCAAGGAAATCTCGCAAGAAGAAGGCCGCATCATCGTCTTCATCGACGAGCTGCACACCATGGTCGGCGCGGGCAAGGCCGAAGGCGCGATCGACGCCGGCAACATGCTGAAGCCAGCGCTTGCACGCGGCGAGCTGCACTGCGTCGGCGCGACGACGCTGGACGAGTATCGCAAGTACATCGAAAAAGATGCCGCGCTCGAGCGCCGGTTCCAGAAGGTGCTGGTGGACGAGCCGTCCGTCGAGGCGACCATCGCGATTCTGCGTGGTCTGCAGGAGCGCTACGAGTTGCATCACGGCGTCGATATCACCGATCCGGCGATTGTGGCGGCGGCGGAGCTCTCGCATCGCTATATCACCGATCGCTTCCTGCCCGACAAGGCCATCGACCTCATCGACGAGGCGGCTGCCCGCATCAAGATGGAAATCGACTCCAAACCGGAGGCGATGGACCGTCTCGACCGCAGGCTGATCCAGCTCAAGATCGAACGTGAGGCCGTGAAGAAGGAAAGCGACGAAGGTTCGCGCAAGCGGCTCGGCCTGATCGAAAACGAGATCGCGAATCTCCAGCGCGAATATTCCGAGCTCGAAGAGATCTGGAAAACCGAGAAAGCGCAGGTGCAGGGCAGCGCGCACATCAAGGAAGAGATCGAGCGCACACGCGCCGAGATCACGCGTCTGCAGCGCGAAGGCAAGCTCGACAAGGTTGCGGAGCTCCAATACGGCAAACTGCCGCAGCTCGAAGCGCAGATGAAGCAGGCGGAGAAGGGTGTCGTCGGTTCGAGACCGCGGCTCCTGCGCACGCAGGTCGGCGCCGAAGAGATCGCGGAAGTCGTGTCTCGTGCGACGGGCATCCCCGTGTCCAAGATGATGCAGGGCGAGCGTGAAAAGCTGCTGCTCATGGAGGACCGGCTGCACCGGCGCGTGATCGGCCAGGACGAGGCGGTGCGGCTCGTGTCCGAGGCGATCCGCCGCCAGCGCGCGGGGCTGGGCGATCCGAAGCGGCCCTATGGATCGTTCCTGTTCCTCGGACCGACGGGTGTCGGCAAGACCGAGCTATGCAAGGCCCTCGCCGAATTCCTGTTCGATTCGGAGGACCATCTCATCCGGGTCGACATGTCCGAGTTCATGGAGAAGCACTCGGTGGCGCGGTTGATCGGCGCGCCCCCAGGCTATGTTGGCTACGAAGAAGGTGGGTATCTCACCGAAGCCGTACGGCGTAAGCCTTATTCGGTGATTCTGCTGGACGAGATCGAGAAGGCGCACCCGGATGTATTCAATGTGCTGCTTCAGGTGCTCGACGACGGCCGCATGACGGACGGGCAGGGTCGCACGGTCGATTTCAAGAACACGGTTATCGTGATGACGTCGAATCTCGGATCGCAGATGATCCAGAGCATGGCGCACGCGGAGTACGACGCAATCAAGGCAGCGGTGCTGGCCGAAGTTCGAACACAATTCCGGCCGGAGTTCATCAACCGCATCGACGAGATCGTGGTGTTCCATGGACTCGACGAGAAGCACATCGCGGAAATCGCACGCATCCAGCTGCAATACCTGGAGAAGCGGCTCGCGACGATGGAGATGAAGCTCGACGTCTCGGATGCGGCATTGAAAGAGATCGCGAAAGTCGGCTTCGATCCGGTGTATGGCGCGCGTCCGTTGAAACGCGCGATCCAGTCGCAGATCGAGAATCCGCTGGCGAAGGCGATCCTCGAAGGCGCGTTTGGACCGAAGGACGTCATCAAGATCGACCTTCAGCGCGGCAAGATCGTCTTCGAGAAAGCGCTCGCGGCCGCAGCGTAACGGGCCGGCGAAGTGCGGGTACATACGGGGGGAAACTTCGGTTTCCCCCTTTTTATTTTCGGTCCGGCGCGGGTGCCGTCCGCACGTTCGACTTTTCTCCCGTGAGACCTTTCAGCGCTCGCGAGTAGCCCGTCAGCTCGAGGTAGCCGCGCCCGGCGGGTTTGCCCTCGCGCAGAGCGATCACGGCGCCTTCCCAATATACCGTTCCGACCGACAGCCGCGTGTCCTGCTCCTGATCGTCCATCAAGGGCTCGATGGACAGGTGCATGCCGGGTACGTCGATGCGGCATGCCACGGGATAAACGGCGCCGTTGCGCGGAGACCGCCACGTTCGCAGCGGAACGAAATCGACTTCATTCGAGCCGAACGTACGATGAGTGCCATCGGGCGCGCGGTAGGTGCAAGCGGCCCAGAATTTAGCGCCGTTCGCGTCACGCATCCGGAACGCCATCAGTGCGCCGCCATCATCGAGGTTGACGCCGACCCAGTCCCACCCCGAGGCCCGCTCGTCCATGTAACTCGATGACCATTCATGATCGAGCCACGCCGTTCCCGTTACCGTGCTCGTGACGCTTCGTTCGTCCATGCTGCCCGTAACCTGCAAATGCGGGAAGCTGTAGTAGTAGCTTGCCGATTCTTCGCGTGGGCCTTTCCGGCTGAAGCCGTTGTCGCCCTGTAGAAGCGGCGGCTGTGTCTGCTTGAAGCGCAAGTCGAGCGCGAACTCGCCGCTTGAGATTCTTGCGACAGACGAATCCGCTTGCTGCATCAGTGACCAGTCGCCGATCCATACGTTCGTGCGGCCTTGTTCCGCGTTCGCGAGGCCGAGCACCGCGCGGGCGACTTTCTGGTCGTGCAGGAGGTGCCCCTGTGCCCCATCGCTGATCGCGGCGTGCGCGATCACGATCTGACGTGGCGTGAATGCGCTGGGATTGCGCTCGTCGATTTCGAGCCGCGTCCGGAAGAAGGTGACCTGAAACCCGACTTCTCGTGCGACGGCGCTCGCGTCCGCTGCCGTTGCTCGTTGCAGCCAGCCCGTGATGTACCACCATTCCGTGCGGAAATCCGGGTGGCTGCCTTCGTCTTCAGGAAAGCGCAGTCGATAGCCGGGGACGACGGGTGAGAATCGAGTGACGGGTGACGAGAGACGAGTGACGGATGCAGGAGTGACGGGTGATGAGTGACGGGTAACGGATCTGGTGGGACCTGTCGAACTCGGGCGCGTCGTCGTTTGTGCGGTGACGGTCGTGGCTGGCCCCAGCGCGAGAAGGCCGAGCAGTCTTCGCCGGCGAAAGCTCATGCGTGCGATGCCCTTGCCTGTGGCGTGAGTCATCTGCCGCGCTTACTCGTTAGTGGTCCTTCGTCACCCGTCACTCGTCACCCATAACCCATCGCTCGTCACTCATCGCTCGTCACCCATCACCGCCTCACCAGTCCTCCCTCACCGCCCGCGTTACTTCGTCGCTCGTTGCACGCCAGCCCGACACGACCGCTGTCGCGCTCGCCACCAGCACGAGAATGCCGGCAAGGACGAGAAGCGGCCCCCACGGCATGTGCAGGTCCATGGTCCAGTGGAAGGATTGCCTGTTGATGACGTGTATCAGGATGAGGCCCAAGAGCCAGCCGAGCGCGAGTCCGGCCGTGACACCCAGCAGGCCGACGATCAACCCTTCCGCACCGAGCATCGCCATGACCTGAGAGCGCGTCATGCCGATGTGCCGCAACACGCCGAACTCCCGCCGTCGTGCAAGTGCCTGGGCGCTGAAGCTCGTGCTGACGCCGAAGATGCCGATCAGAACGGCTGCGGCCTCGAGCACGTAGGTAATCGCGAACGTGCGATCGAAGATGGATAGCGACAGCGTCTTGAGATCGCGCGTCGTCGAGATGTCGATGCCGTCGGCGTCGCCGAGCGCGTTCCGGATGCTGTCGGCCACGGCAATGGGCGCCCAGCCACTTTCGATGTGCACCGCCGCCTCGTTTGCACGGGTGTCGCCCGTCAGTCTGACGTACGTGCCCCGCTCGATGACGACGGCACCGTTCTGGCGTGCGTAGTCGCGCCAAATGCCGGCGACCGTGAATGCGCGCCAGGCGCCACCGACTGGCAGCTCGATGACCGATCCTTGCTGGACGTGCAGCAGGTCGGCTGCCACTTCGGAGAGCCAGGCCGCCGGTGGAGCACCTGCTGATGGCACCCGCACGGGACGATCGAACGGCAGCGCAGGTGCCTGCGTACCGGGCTGCAATTCTCTCGTCAGCAGTGTGACAGCCGGGCGATCGGTTCGCAGCAGCATGTTCTGACTGCGAATGAACGCAGCCGAACGCACGCCCTGCGCTGAGGCGATCTCTCGTTGCTCCTGCTCCGAAAAAAAGCCTGTGTCACCGCTTCTTCCCGCGCGTATGTAGAGGTCCGCCGGCAGCATCTGATCGAGCCAGGTCTCGAGCGAAACGCGGAACGATCCGATCATGATGAGCATGGACACCATGAGGCTGAAGCTCGCCAGGATTGCCGCGAGGCTCAGGCCCACCTGACGCGGCGTTGCTTCGAGCTGAGCGGCAGCGAGCGCAGCCGGTGCGTAGCGCGGCTTCGGAATGCGCGCCAGCACGGTTTCCGCCATTCGCGGCATGACCAGGATCGCACCCACGAGGATCAATGCGATCGAGAGATAACCGGGAATGGGCAACTCGTGGATGGCAGGCGCCTGTGAAAGGAGACCGCCGAGCGTGATCAGCAGCCACGACGGCCATGCGGTGCGCAGTTTCGCGAGCGCTTCTTCTTCGTCGCCCGCTTTCAACCCGAGCGCCGGCGGGCGGCGGGCAGCTTCGAACGCCGGAATCGCCGCGCCGAGAACAGCGAACCCGACACCGAGCAGGAACAGCACCGACATGGCGCCCACGGGCACGTACAGTTCGGGCGTGCTCGATCGGAAATAGCCGGCACCCAGGTCGGCGCCAAATCGCTCCACACCCACACGCGCGAGCGCGACCCCGATCAGGAGACCTGACAGCGAGCCGAGTATGCCGACGACCGTGCCCTCGGCGATCAGCAACCTGAGCATCTGTGTACGCGTAACGCCGATCACGCGCAGCAAGGCGAGCTGCGTGCGGCGGCGCAGGAGGGCGAGAAACTGTGTCGAGAAGACCAGGAAGGCGCCCGTAAACAACGCAACGAGCGCCAGCATGTCCATGTTCATGCGGTAGGCGCGGGAGAGGCTCGTGGTGCGTTCCGCTTCCGCTTCCGGCGTTTGCACGAGCACCCCGGCGGGAAGCATGGAAGCGAGCTTCTGCCGCATCAGCGTCGCATTCGTTCCGGAACGCAGCTTCACGTCGATCCTGTGAAGTTCTCCCAGACGTTCGAAACGCCATTGCGCCGTGGCAATATCCATTACGACCAGCGCCTGCGATGTCGCACCCGCAGCGAGTACCGCTGCAATCGGGAACTCGAGAATGCGACTGCCGGACTGTAAACGCAGGCGGTCGCCCGGGCCCAGCTTCAACTCGTCTGCGGCTGTGCGCGATAGAGCGACCGCTTCGCTGCGCAGCAAGTCCGCGACGAGATCACGGCCTTCTGCGAAGAGCCGCGGCTGCACTTCGCCCGCGCGAAACGGGTCGATGCCGAGCACACGAATGGTGTCTCGGCTACCGGCGAGCAGCGCTTCCAACTCCAACGCCGGACTTGCCGCGCGCACTTCAGGCAGCCGTGCGATCTGCGCATAGGTGGCATCCGGAAAGCCCGAACGTGGCCCGCGCACGACGAGGTCGGCTTCACCTGCGAGCGAACGAACTGCGAGACTGAATTCGCCGGCCGCGCTCGCGTTGATGAGATGGACGGCGACGCCGAGCGCAACGCCGAGCGCGATGCCGAGCACGGCGAGGGCGAGCCGCCCGGGTTGATCGCGCCAGTTGCCGGCGACTGTCGCATACAGCACCGGCGTTGCGAGCGAAGGTCCTTTCACGTGAGCTCGGGGCGAAGACCGTCGGCGGACAATCGATAGAGCGCGTCGGCGGTGCGCGCCGCGGCGCCCGAGTGGGTGACGAGGAGTGCGGTTGTTCCGTGTTCCTTCACCTGATGGGCAAGCAGTGCGAGGACCTGCGCCGCATTCTCCGCGTCGAGATTGCCGGTCGGTTCGTCCGCCAGCAGCAATCCCGGCCGATGCACGAGCGCGCGCGCAATCGCCGCACGCTGTGCTTCGCCCCCGGAGATCGTGCGCGGATAGTCGTCCGCCAGCGTTTCGATGCCGACCGCCGCAAGGATGTCACGCGTTCGGCGATTCGCCTCCTGTCGCGAAATGCCGCCGAGATCGAGCGGCAGCCGAACGTTCTGGGCGATCGTGAGGTGCGGCAGCAGATGGAAGGCCTGGAACACGAAACCCATCCGTGTGCGGCGTAGGAGCGTGCGCTGCGTATCATCGAGGCGCTGCAGGTCGAGGCCGTCGAGGGTGATGGAGCCGTTATCCGGCAGGTCGAGCCCGGCGATCAGGTTGAGGAGCGTCGATTTGCCCACTCCGGACTCGCCCATGATGGAAATGAAAGCGCCGCTCGCGACTTCCAGGTTTACGCCGCGCAGCACCTGACGGTGTCGCACACCGCCATACGATTTCGCCACGTCCCGCAGAACGAGCATCGTCACGTCGTGACGATGCGCCACGCGCTCATCCGGAGTCGTGGTGCGCGCGGTAATGCGGGGCGTGGTGATGGGATCGCATGGTGCTTCATGGGTGCAGGCGGTCGGCACGTGCACCGATGCTATCATGAGGTCCACAGGGAGCGAGGCAAGCAATCGAGGCTCCGCAAGTCGCTGGCTTCATTCAGTCGTCGATGCTACACGGACCCGACGCTCACCGCGCAGCAGACCATCATCAAGGCCGTGCACATTCAGGAACTGCGTGCGGCCCTGCTTGCGTTCCAATAAGACAACTGCGCTGTCAGCGCCGCGAGGCCGCAACGAGCTCGGACATCTGCCGTTCGAGTTCGGCGAGCCGCTGCTTCAAAGTCCCGTTCTCGGTGTTCAGCTCCTCAACCTTCGACTTCAGCTCCTTGACAGCCTGGATGGTGAGCAGCGGCAGCTCGCTGTAGTCGACCGCCTTGAAACCGTCGGCGTTCGTCACGACAAGCTCCGGGAGGATCGACTCGACGTCCTGCGCAACCAAGCCATACGCGCGGCGATTGCCGAACTGGCGGTCAGGAAATTCGGACGCACGCCAGAAGTAGTGCACGGGTTGGAGCCCAGTGACTCGATCGAGCACATGATCGAATGGCGTGATGTCTTTCTTGAAGCGCCGGTCTGATGAGCACGTGCCAGCGATCGGATTTCCGCCGAAATTCTTGATACAGCCGTCGGTGCCGGTCGTGCCCACTCTGATGTCGCCAAAGACCTGCAATTTGTCGGGGATCGTCGGGAAGCCGTTGAAAGGCCGATGCCGACGTTGCCGCCAGGCAGGATGACCATGTTCCCCTCCGCCTCATTCGATCCGAGCGGTGTTGCTGCGAGCAACAGTGCGGCCCCCTGCGCGGTATCGGTCCAGTTCTCCGCGGCTATCCCGCCGATGCCTGCGGCGAACTGGCCGAACTGGGTCGCGCCATACCCGGTGGTGCCGAACGCGCCGAGTTCGTCGCCGAACTGCACCGCTGCCGGCGCGGCGCTGGTGCCACGAGCGATACGCGTGACGAATGTGGCGTCGCTCACGCTGAGTGCGGCGTAGGACGTTGCGCGAACCTCGGCCGGACTGCCTGTTCGGACCAACTCCACAGCCGACGATGGAGCGCTGGTACCGAGGCCCAGATTCCCTGCGTCATCGAGCGTCATCGTGGTGACTGGCGTAGTCGTGCCGCGCTTCGTCGTGAAAAAGTTCAAGGCGGTGCCCTGCGCCGCATCGGTGTAGTTCTCTGCGGCATTGACCGTCATGCCGTTACCCAGATTCCCCGAGTGGGTGGTTGTCTGGCCGACACCAGAGAAGAGGGCGATCTGATCGCCGTTCTGAACCGCGGTCGGTGCGGCCTGAGTGCCACGCGCCTTTCTGGCGACGAACGTCCCTCCGAAAGGGTTGTTGCCGTAGGTCGACGCGGCGATTGATGCGACAAGCGCGCCGGTCAGCGAGTTGCTGACTTCAAGGCCTGGACCGGCAGATGTCGTACCGATGCCTACGCCGCCATTGCTTCCAACAAAGAACCGTGACGTGTTGCCGATCATGAAGTTGATGGTGCCGTTGAACGCACCGCCCGGCGAGACCCGCGCGATGTTGTTGATGCGGTATTCGTGCGTGCTGTTGTTGTAGCCCTGGAACTGGGTGAGGACGTTGGTGTGGTCGTAGAACAGCATCCCGGAATACGCGAGTGCGCCAGCATTCGTGTTCTGGACCGCGAAGCCGGTGAACTGGCCGGTGTTGTTGTTGTACCGGACGTGGAGGCGGTCCAATGGCACGGTCGTCCCGATGCCCACCGCGCCGCCGACGGCCTCGAACACGCCGGAATTTCCGACATCGGCACCGTTCACGTACTTGGCGAGGAAGTTCGTGGTGCCGGCCAACACGACATTGGCCTGCACATCCTTCGAGGCAGTAGCTGACTTCGTGTCCGTGGCGGTGCGTTTCGGTGTCCGGCGCCCGCAGGTATGCGGAGGCGGGCAGGCCGCCGAGCGTGTCGGCATCCGCGGCACGGATCGCATACGGCGTGCTGGTCAACCGTCTCCGAGGCCCTTCGACTTCTCCGGCGCGTTCGAAGACGATGCCCATCCACTGCGCCGCGACTTCGCCAAACACCGCGGCCGGGATGCCGTCGGGGCTATTCGCGCCGAGCACCAACGAGTAATGGCCCTGCGCGTCGATGGCGATGGTCTGCCTCTCCTGCCACAGCGGCGTGCCGCCTTCTGATTCGGCATAGAGCGACACCGTGACCGTCTCGAACGTGCCGGCGCGCTGCCCATCGGCCGGGCCGGAAGACGCCGGTGATAGTGACCAGACGAGGCACTGATTCCAATGACGGCGAGTCTGTTGATTGCGCAGAAACCGCGCTGGCGGACAGAACGACGACGATCAATGAGGACAGCACGGACCGCAGACGCATAGACCCTCTCCCTGAACGTCAGTTCGAACCAATAGTGACGGGCTGGCCGCAGCAGAGCTCGGACGGTAGCTCAACGACTAGAGGGAAAGGGCATTCGATGCAAGGCCTTGCTGAGGCACGGCTCGAGCGCAAACGATCGCAGCCGACTGGTGTCCACGTCAAACCGTGCACGTGCGCAAACCGTGCACGGGCGCAAACCGCGCACGGCGCTGAACGGCTATTCAGCGTGCGACGTCGCAGCCGTAAGACGCGCGCTGTCAACGGCGAGAGGCGGCAAGGAGCTCAGACATCTGCCGTTCGAGTTCGGCGATGCGCTGCTTCAACGTGTCGTTCTCTGACTTCAGTTCCTTGACGGCCTGGATGGTCAGCAGCGGCAGCGCGCTGTAGTCGACGGCCTTGTAGCCGTCGTCGTTCGTCACGACCAGTTCAGGGAGGACCTGTTCGACGTCCTGCGCCACCAAGCCGTACGCGCGACGATCGCCGAACTGGCGGTCCGGGAACTCGGACGCGCGCCAGAAGTAGTGCACGGGCTGAAGGGCCGCGACGCGATCCAGCAGGTGATCGAATGGCGTGATGTCTTTCTTGAAGCGCCGGTCTGACGAGCACGTGCCGGCGAGCGCGGCGCCGCCGAAACCCTTGATGCAGCCGTTGGTCCCGGTCGTGCCCACTCTGATGTCGCCGAAGACCTGCAGGCGATCGTTGCGCTCGGCACACCATTGACGTCGAGCGGCGTGCCGATACCGAGATAGCCGGACGGCTGAAGGCCCATGGCAACGCTGAGGTCCCTGGTGCCCAGCGGGGTTACGCAAACGCCAGCGCTGCCCCGTTCGTGGTGTCGGTGAAGTTCTCCTGCGAGAACACGCCCATCGCTCGCCGCGATGGTGGCGAATCCCGTCGCTCCGTAGCCTTCGCCGACGAAGGCGCCGAGAGGATCGCCATGAAAGGTGAAGGTTGGCAGCGACTTGAGTGCCACGCGCAGAGCGGCCCTTGAAGAGAGGGAGAGCTGTCGTTGATGCCGTCCTTATACGTCGTGGTCGTCACGACTGCGTCGTCGCCGGCCGGGACACCTCCAGACCTGGAAGCGGATCGCTCGTGCCGATGCCGACGCTCCCTTCATCGGTGATCGTCATCGCGGTGAGGGGCGTATTCGTGCCGCGCGGTCGTCGTCCTGAAGTTCAGGGCGGTGCCTTGCGCGGTGTCGGTGAGATTCTCCGCGGCGTAGACCGTCATGCCGTTCCGATTACCGCTGGGGTGAGTGGTTCCCTGGCCGACACCTCCAAAGTACGCGAGTTGATCGCCATTCTGCACGGCCGCCGGCGCGCCCTGAGTGCCCCGCGCTTTATCTGCCAACAAAGCTCCCTGCGAAGGTGTTGTTGCCGTACGTATACGCGGAGATATAGGCATAAGCGGCTCCGCTCAGCGCATTGCTGACTTCGAGTCCGGGGCCGGCGAGAGAGGTCGTGCCGATGCCGACGCCGAACAGACTCCGCGAAGAACCGCGACGTGCCGCCGATCATGAAATTGATGGTGCCGTTGAAGGCCCCGCCCGGCGAGACGCGCGCGATGTTGTTGATGCGGTATTCGTGCGTGCTGTTGTTGTAGCCCTGGAACTGCGTCAGAGCGTTGGTGTGGTCGTAGAACAGCATGCCGGAATACGCGAGCGCGCCGCCATTCGTGTTCTGGACCGCGAAACCGGTGAACTGCCCGGTGTTGTTGTCGTACCGGACGTGGAGCCGGTCGAGCGGCGTGGTCGTCCCCATCCCGACTGCGCCGGACGGTCTCGAACACGCTCGACGCGCCGATGTCGGCGCTGTTCGCGTACTTGGCGAGAAAGTTGACGGTGCCGGGCAACACGACATTGGCGCTCACGTCCTTCCCGACGGCGGCGGCTGCGGCTGCCTTTGCGTCCTTCGGGTGGTCGCCACTCGGCGCGAGCAGGTACGCCGAGGCGGGCAGGCCGCCGAGCGTGTCGGCATCCGCCGCCCGTATCGCATACGGCGTGCTGGTCAACAGGCTCCGCGGCCCTTCGACTTCTCCCGCGCCGTTCGAAGAGGATGCCGATCCAGTGCGCCGCCGGGTCGCCGAACACCGCGGCCGGAATGCCGTCGGCGAGCGTTCGCGCCGAGCAGCAGCGAGTAGCGGCCCTGCGCATCGATCGCGATGGTCTGCCGCTCCTGCCACAGCGGCGTGCCGCCGTCCTGATTCGGTATAGAGCGACAGCGTGACCGTCTCGAACCGTCCGGCGGGCCGCCGATCGACGGGCCGGAACACGCCGGTGATCGTGACGAGACGCGGCACGGATTCAGATGTCGGCGACGGTCTGGATTGCGCCGAGACGGCGCTGGCGGACAGAACGACGACGATCAGATGCGGACATCGCGGATAGCAGTCGCATAGACCCACTCCTCCGAACGTCAGGTCGACGACAAATGTGACCGACTGGTAACAGCAGAGCTCGAAACGGAAGCGCAAGACTAGAGGAAAATCAGCGTGCGGCGCAAGAGCACGTACGGCGCTGCCCGAGCCCGCACGCGCCTAGATGAAGGCGCGATGACAGCGGTGGAGAAACCGCATCCTCTCGATGTCTGATAGTGCTGCGAACATGGCGGCGCACGACCGCTTCACTCAGCGACTCGTCTTCGATGCCGCTCGAATGTCATTCGAAAGTGACCGCGGATCCTCTGTGAGGATGCGATGGAGAATCGACGAGATCGGACCGCCATACGGATCGAGAAACCGCAGTTCGATCCCCGCCGCCGCAAATCGCTCAGGCTTATACAATGCACGGCCACCCGGTGAATTGACGTACCGCGTTGCGCCGAGCCGGCGTGCAATCTCGAGGATGCGATCCTGCCCACGGAGCGAGTCGGGCACCTCGAGCGAGCTCGAACGGATGGTGTGCCATCGAAGGCCCAGCCACGACACGGTCTCGCGCCAGCAGCCGCTCGAGATAGTCGACAGGAGTGCCGACGACGGCGCTTCAGCGATGCGACGATCTCGGAATCGGCCTGGCTGGACCGGCGAGGAGCGGTATCCGGTGCATCCGCTCCTGCGAGAATCGCACGCTGCATCGGCGCTGAACGAGAGATCGCGAATTCGTACGTCGCGGGGCATCCGTCGCCAGTGGCAGTGTCAGCCAACATTCCTGGCCATCGGCGTCGAGCATCTTGTTGCGGTGCACCCAGCCGCGTCTCGGGAACTGCACACAGTCGTAGATCACGAACAGGTCACTGGCGGCGAAGAGCCGGAAGTAACCCGCGTAGGGAATGAAATACGGCTGCATGATCGCGACGGTGAACGAGGAGGGAGTGTGCCCGCGGCTCTCCAAGGGTAAGCGCCTCAGCGCCTGCGGCGGTCGTCGTCTGCGAGAACCGCGTAGCCGAAGCCGGACTCACCGAAGCCGTTGCCCGCATAGAGCATGTAGGTGCGGTCCCGATGCCGGTATACGTACGGATAGGCGATCATCATCGAATCCCACCCGTTGTCGGAACATCCAATCCCGGCCAGATGATCGAGCCGTATCCAGTCCACGCCATCGTGCGATTCGGCATAGCCGATCCGGTAACTCTTCGACGTATCGGTTCGGTAGTCGACGATGCTCCTGTAGCAGTACCACATGCGGTAGAGCCCGTCGTCCTCGATCACGCATGGCCTGCCGTTTGCTTCATCCTCGAAGCTGTAACCGATACAGGTCGTCACCGGCCGACGCCATTCGATGCCGTCGAGCGAGTCTGCGTATCTGATGTGATATTGCGGCTCCAGTCTGCCTTTGACGGACACGAACCCGGTCATCGACGCGTACCACAGCCGCCAGGTGTCCCCGGTCCTGAGCACGAACGGCGAGAGAGAGGAATACGGCTCCTGCCTGGTGCGATCGAGAACCGGTCCTTCGAACATGCGGTTGAAGGTCATGCCGCCATCCGTGCTCACGGCGAGACCGATCGAGAGGGTGTACGGCACTGTCACACTCAGGTTCCAGCCGGTGTAATAGAGGTACTTGCGGCCGCGGTCGTTCACGATGCATGAGGGCATCACGCCGCTGTCGTCGAAGGTGCCGGGTTTTCCCAGGTCGAGCAATGGACGGTCGTGGACGTACAGCACGTTGGCGGGATTGTCGGCTTCGACGTCGATGAAGGCCGGACGCGTGCGCCCCTGCCGATCGCGCGGCCCGAAATAGATCCGCAGGACGTTGTCGTCAACCTTGTCGGGGATCGGCACGGACGCGTGGTGCGCCATCCACTCGTGCTGGTTGGCAGCGGTGAAGATACGTCCCTTCTTCGCCCAGTGCATGCCGCTATACCGCCGCTTCAGCCACGGATGCGCGAGCTGGGGACGCGGCTCGGCTCGGTCGCGGCCGCCGCGTACACTTCGTCGGGCTTCGTGTCCTTCAACACAATCGCGCCGGCACCGATCAGGCAGCGATCAGCCACCCGAATGCCGTCACGCAGCGTGGCGTTCACGCCGATGAAGCAGTGGTTGCCGATCGCGACCCCTCCGGACACCACAATGTGCGACGCCAGGAAGCAGTGATCACCGATACGTGAATGGTGCCCGATGTGATTGCCCGACCAGAGAATCGTGTTGGACCCGATGGTGGCGAACGGCTGCACGACGTTGGCGTCCATGACGAATGAGTTCTCGCCGATCGAGAGGGTTGGCCAGGTGACGGCCTTCGAGCTCACGTAGTGAGCGAGTGTGTAGCCGATCGCGCGTGCTGCGGCGTACTTCATTTCCCGCACGCTATTCATCTTCTGGTAGCTGACAGCGACGAAGAGGTCGTGCGAGTCAGGCGGGTAGATGTGGGCGACCTCGTCGAACGGCACGACAGGCCGTCCTGCAAATGTGCTGGCGTCGAGAAACTCGCCGTCAACGGTGAACGCCACCACCTCGTAGTCGCTATCGTGATCGAAGTAGAAGGCGCACACTTCCGCGATCTGCTTCGCGCCAAAAATCACCAGGCGCCGTTTCATGTCGTGCACCAGTCCTGCGGTAGCGCCGGCGGCCGCTGCGGCGCGCGCCAGACGAAGGTGGTGTACCTGGTACAGGCCGTAATCGGCGCGGAACGCATAGTGCCGGCTGACGCGCTCGCAGAGGAAGCCGCTCAATTCGTCGAATCCCCAATGAAAGAGATCAGGGCGCTGCCACTCGACGTGACGGTTCATGACGTTGAACGCGACCCCGACGCGTGCCGCGTTGAATGCGGCCACGATCAACTCTTTGGCAATGCCGGCCATGACTTCGTGAGCAAGCGTCAGTTTTTCCGTCAGGACGCCGTTCATGATCACGTAGTCGACGCTTTGGTCCGGCAGGGGATCCTGCACGATATCCCGGCACGCAATGTCACGATCCGGCCAGCGCGCCCGCGCGGCCGCGACCATCGCCGCCGACAGGTCGATGCCGCGATACGCCACCCTCTCCAGTCGCTCCGTTGCCTTCAAGTAATCCAGCATCAACCCCGCGCCGCAGCCGAGATCGAGCAGCACGGGCCGCGGTTCTGGAGCGGCACCATCCAGCACGCCCAGCAGCGTGTGGAATCGAACCGCCAGATCCTCAACGTTGGGCCAGTCAACTCCTTTGGGCGTGGCACCGTGACGCGCGAGACACCGCTCGTAGTGCGTGACCAGCGCAGACCAGTCGTTACTCATGGTCGTCAGGAACGGCGGCGATTGTACAACGCTGCCATCAGGGCAGGCGCAGCAGGAGACGTCAACAATGACGTGGTATCCTGACCGCCCTTCGCGTTTATGAGCTCCGGCAGAGTCGTTCTCATCACGATGCCGTATGACCAGGTCGACATCCTGGAGGATTTCCTCGACTGGCATCTCGATCTCGGCATCGACCTCATTCTCGCACTCGATGGTGGGTCCAGTGACGGCACTCGGGACGTGCTCGAACGGTACACCAGTACCAACCGGGTAGTCTGGTTCCCGCTTCCCGAGCGCGACATGACCAAGTATTCGATCGCCGATGAGCTGGCCTCGATGGCGCGCGATCGATACCAGGCGGATTGGATCATCTATTGCGACGCCGACGAGTTCGTCTGTTCGCACGGGAAGAGCCTTCGCACGGTGCTGGAAGACTCCGAGCGTGAGGGCATCACGCTCCTCGATCTGCCGCGGCGCAATATGACCGGACCGCTGATCCCGCCGGGCCGACGCGCCACGGAAGTATTGACGCTTCGAATCGATCAGAGCGTGGTGGCAACTGCTGAACAGCGGACGTCATGGGACATCCCGTTCCCTTTTGTGTTCCTGGCTATCGGCGGACATGTCGCCGTCCGCGCCGCTGCCGTCAAATCGTTCGACAGCGGGATGCATTGCGCGACTGTCACGTGGGGCACCAGCGCCACGAGCGATCTGTGACATCCTGCACTACCCCATACGTGGATACGACGAATTGCGGCAGAAGGTGCGCAACACGGAGGAGTGGTTCGAGGACAATGCGCATCTGCCGGCCAGCTGGGCCTGGCATTGGCGGAGATGGATTCAACTGGCGGCGGCCGGACGGCTGCGCGAAGACTACGAACGCCAGTTCGTTTCCGCAGACCGCGCGAAGGAGCTCGTCTCAGACGGCACCTGCACGGTCGATACGACGATTAGCGATTGGCTCGTATCGAGGCACATGCGCTCGGCGGCGAGCTTCCGTCAAAGACCCGGTTGGCTTCAAACACTGGTTCGAGCCCTGAGGCCGGCCCGGCGCCGCGCGTCACAGTGATGCAAAACGCTGTGCCGGTCATGCGACCGAAGCTTCCAGCCTCATCGTCGATTCTGCCGTACCTGTCGGAAATCGACAGCAACCGCATCTACAGTAATTTCGGACCGCTGTCGATTCGGCTCGAGCAGCGGCTCGCCGCACATTTTGGAGCCGGTGATCATGCCGTGACGAGTGTCGCAAATGGGACACTGGGTCTGGTTCTGGCCCTCACGGCACAGCAGGTGCCGGCGGGATCTCTGTGCGTCATCCCGGCGTGGACGTTCGCAGCGTCGCCGCAGGCGGCCGTTCTCGCGGGTCTCGTCCCCTACTTCGTTGACGTCGATGCGCGGACCTGGGCCCTCGAGCCCGATGCGATCGATGACATCATCGCCAGTGCTCCGGGAGATGTCGGTGCCGTGATGCCGGTCGCGCCGTTTGGCCGGCCCATCGACGTGCACGCGTGGGATTGATTCCGCTCGCGAACCGGATTGGCGGTGGTCATCGACGCGGCCGCAGGATTCGACACCGTCGTAGCCACCGGCACGCCCACCCTCGTCAGTCTGCATGCCACAAAGGTGTTGGGTGCAGGTGAAGGTGGCTTCGTCCTTTGTGACAATCGCGACCTCGTCGTCGACATCCGGCGGCGGATGAATTTTGGCTTTCGTGGCTCGCGCGAGGCGGTGGTCCCTGCGATCAATGCCAAGTTGAGCGAATATCACGCCGCCGTGGGCCACGCGTCGCTCGATGAATGGCACAGCGCACGCGCCGAATGGTTACGTGTCGCACGCCGCTACCGCGACGCGCTGCACCGCTCGTGCGTCGGCCGTGTGTACCAGGGGTTCGGAGAGACGTGGGTGTCGTCGGCGTGCGTACTGAGTCTGACTGGCACGGATGCTGGCCGTCTCGAACAGCGACTCGCTACTGCGGCCGTCGAAACGCGGCGGGTACGGCGGCGGTGCGCACGCCCATCGCTCGACGTCCGCGTATCCCCGAGCGCCCGTACCGGTCACCGAGGAGCTCTCGCGAACTACGCTTGGGATTCCGATGTTCCGCGACCTCACACCTGCTGACGTCGATCGCGTCGTCGAGTGTATCGAGGCGAG
>CAWHFX010000013.1:0-302472 GCA_963828715.1 uncultured beta proteobacterium
CCAGGTTGACCAGCTCGTGCGCGTGCCGGCCAGCGACATACCTCGTGGGGCCGCGACGACTGGTCTGGTGCATACTCAGGTCGGCCGAGCCTGAGACCCACCTGTTCGATGCGTCCCTGCCACAACCGGTCATCCTTCCCGCCCCGCTACGCCGACGGGGTGGTTCCGGACCAGCCGCCCGCGAACGGCCGCGATGAATACGCCCCATCATCACGAGGACGGCCGCGGTGATTACGCCTCATCACGGCGCGATAGCGCAAGAGCGTTCCCCGCATAGGGCTCAACCGTCCCTGGAGGAGTCGTCCGGGCGAATGGGTCACGGGCCACGCAGGGTTCCATCCGGCGGGGCCGCATGGAGCCGGAAGGCCACCTCGTTCGATCTCCCCTCGCCCAGCCCGGAGGCTGCACGAAAGGTGAGCCGGAACCGGTAGAGGCCCGGCCTCGTCAGGTCGAACCAGTCGTTCAGGTCCAGGGTGAAGGCGTCGAACGCCTCGGTGGGGATGAGAGTGCGGGCGGCGTCGCCGGGCGTGAAGCGAGCCTGGCGGCGGGGTGTCAAACCCGCCGGGCCGGGGATAGGTTCTCGGGTGGGAGCACCGGGGCGGGTTCCTGGGTGAACGTCAGCAACTGGTCGATCCCCCTCCGCAGCACGGGGCCTCCCGGCTCCTGACGAGAGAACTCCGTGGGCACCCGCAGCTCCAGGCCGGCACGGTTGCGGAGCAGGACGGTCACACGCAGCGGTCGGCCCGCGGCGAAACCGGCCTCGTGGCCTCGGGACCTCCTTGATGGGGGAGATCCGGCAGGCGGACCTGGCAGTCAACCGGCTCGGACAACGCCCCTCAGCGGGAACTGTCCTCCGGGAACTCGATCTCCTCGGCGGGCACCCGGGCCAGACGTGGCCGCCGACGAAGCCGAGAGAGCTTCGCCGGCGGCCGTCGCGGAGGACTTCCTCGGCCTGCCAGACCCGGCCGGCCATGCTGGTCGTGGTTCGGTGCTGCGGGCCGGTCCGGGGTCGACGGGCTCGCTGGATGGAAGGGAAGTCCGATCGCCGACCCATTTCGCTTCCGAGGGGCGGGCAGGACCACGGGACGACCCGGCGGGTCACCCCCTCGCCTTCGAGCGAGAAGATGGCCAGGCCCCTTCTCGGACCTCCTCGCGGGTCGCCGGGTGGTCGAGCGGGGGAAGGCCGGGCGCACTTGTGCGGGAAGTCGCCGAGGAGTGGATTCCTGCATGCGCGGGTGCGTCGGGCGACAGGCGAATCGCTCGCCGTACCGCGGTCGAGGAACGCCGCCATGCTCGGCGAGGCCCCGTCGCGCTCGGCTCGGGCCAGTACAGCTCGAAGGGCGGGGAGCCTTCGAGGCGGCCGAGCTCCCAGGCGTAGAAGTCACCCATCCGGAAGGGGACCTCGACGCCGGGCTTCGGGGCGCGGGGGTCGACCTTGGGTGGCCGCCGGCCGCCCGACCAGCCGCGAGGTCATCTCGATACTGGAGCCCGCCCGTCGGACAGGCACGCCGTGCCGGCGGGGGTCCGGTCTGGAGGGCCGACGGAGCATACTTGCGGAAGGCGGCGACGCCGACCACGGCGAGGCGATCATCGGCCGAAGCTCGTAGGCGGCCCGATTCGGCTGCCCGTGCCGATCAGCGGGACCCAGGCGGATTTCGGGTCGTGGAACAGCCACTCGGCCAGCTCGGCGAGCGTCGGTCGCGGGGGCGGGTCTCCGCCAGAACGGCTCCAGGGCCGCGATCGGGATCGGTTCGCAGCCGCCTGCGGGCCCGGTCGTGCGGCATCATCTCGGCGTAGTCGCCGGGCCGCGTCGGGGTCGTCCCCGGCCCGGGCGCGGTGCGAGGCGAATCGCGGCGATCGCGACCCCGGTGCTGGTTCCGCAGTCCCGGTCGTCCGGCCGGGCGTCCGCACGGCAGATCCGCGGTCGAGCGCGCGGAGCTCGGGCCGGGCGGCCGCGGCGTCCCAGGCGCGAGCATCCCGGCCATCGGGCAGGCCTCGTCCGTTCGAGAGGTGGTCGGTGACCGCGAGGGGGACTTGAGCCTCGCGTCACGCGGCGGGCCATCAGCACGGAGACGGTCGGGTCGTGCCCCTGACGCAGAGCGCTTCCCCGCGGAGTCGGGGCCGCTCCCGGGCGTCGTGAGCGGGGTAGACGTGCCGTCTGGACGAAGACGGTGCTCCGCGGGACGATCGAGACGTTCCCGGCCGGTGTTGGCGGCGGCGGCCTGGAGCCACCGTCGGCCGCGGCCCGGTCGTCGGCCAGGATCCGATACCAGCGCTCAGCGGGCGGGACGTCCTTGTCTCTCCCAGTACGCCCGGACCGCGGCGGCGACGCTTCCCGACGGCCCTTGCCCCGCCAGCGGTCGTCGCCGGTGACGTCGGCGCCGAAGGCCGAGGTCTTGAGGATGTCCGGCCAGGGCGATGAACGCCGCCTCGCCGACCGTGCATGAAACGTGCGACCCCGGGAGAAGTCGCGCCCGAAGGAGACCGACCGAGTCAGGCGGCGTCACGCTCCAGGACGTCGATCAAGCGGCTCGACGGCCGCCTCGCCCTGCTCGATCAGCGTCCGCACGATCGGGCTCTCGCCCAGGCCGATGCCGCCGGGCTGGCCCCACTGGCGGACGGCGACTTGGTCGAGTGTCGCGGATCAGGGCGGCGATGCGCCGGGCCGAGTCGCGCCCCGGGCGGGGGGACGGCCGGCGTCTCGGCTCCTTCGGCCCGCCGTTCCTGGTCGGCCAGCAGTGCGGGCAACGGGCCGAGGAAGTCGATGGACGGGCCTCGGCCTCTTGGCGCGGACGGCGCCCGGGGCGCGGGCAGGCTCTGCGTCCGGATCTCGGCGGCCACCGCCTGCTGGAGCGGTCCAGCCGGCGGGCGTCGTCCAGGGCGATCGTCGTCGCCCCTCATGTGGGCGCAGACGGCCCGATCGACAGTGCCCAGGCCCGGTCGGACGCCAGCGACAGGTACGAGATGCCGTAGGCGGTCAGGTCGCGTCCCGTCTGGTCGGGGCGTCCCGGCCGTGCCCGCGCGCCCAGACCTGCTCGGCCAGGTCGGCGCGGCCGAGCCGGAGCAGCAGGCAGACCTTGATCGGCATGGACTGTCGACGGCGACGGCCTGCTCCTCGTGGAAGCCCCATAGCCCAAGCCCAGGCGGGAGGCCGATCCATGAAGCTTCGGGTTGACGTCTCGATACTTCCGCACGGCCTCGGCCAGGCGCGGACGTCGGCCTCCAGGTCCGCCCTCGTCGACCTCGGAGACGACCGGGTAGACCATGCCGTTCCAACCGACGGCGAAGCGTGGCCCGCCGTCCGGAGGCGGCAGGACCCAGCCGTGCGTCGGGGCGATCGAGCTGCCGCCCCAGACGCTGCCGACGCCCGACCTCGATCGCGCGGTATTCGCAGCCGCGGGGGTCGGCCAATCCCTGGTCGAAGAGGGTTGCCGTGGCGGTGACGAGGAACTTCGGCAACCGCGTCTCGGGGGGCGTCCACGGCTGGTCGTGCCCGGGAGGGTCGGGGATGCGGCTCCCCTCGAAGCGGGGCGCCGGGCGATGGGGCGGCTGGGCGGTGAGGCTCGTGGCCAAGGACAAGGCCAGGCAGCCGAGGGAGGCGAGCCGTCGGAACCGAATGGACGGCCTGGTCCTCATGGTGTCGTCCTCGTTGTGCGGGATCGGCATCGTCCGGCCACCGTCAATCCGCCCATTCGAGGGGTCCTGGGCGTCCGATTACCCCGGGCCAGCAGGTCCAGCTTATCGGATCAGGGGACACCCGCCAGCCACGGCTCGGCCCCCAAACGGCCTCCTCTCCGCTTCGAGGTGACCCGACGCGTGCCGTCTTTGCTGATAGCTAACGCGATGTGCAAGTTTCAGGCGGCCATCAGCCGGTCGAACTGCAGCGGCGAGATCGTGGCCCGGACCGTCAGGCAGATCAGGACCGTATGGCTGAGGATCTTGCGGATCACCCGGTGGACCAGGTGCCACAGGTCCCGCGCCCACGTCTGCTTCATGCGGTACCGCATCGGCCAGCTGGCCGTTGACCGTCTCGATCCGGTACCGCACCGACGCCAGCCGCGCCGACCGCGCCGCGGTCCGGGTCCCGCGTCTTGTGGTAGTACGGCGCATGCAAGCGTCACCCCGCCGGCCGCCAGCCGCCGCCGCATCGCCGGGTTCCAGTAGCCCCGGTCGCCGATGCCCACGCTCCCCGGCGGCGGGCCCAACGCCGGCGAGCACCGCCGCGTCGGCGGCCCGGGCCGAGGTCAGCCAGGTAGGCCAGGATCACCCCCTCGCGGCTGGTCCGCAGGTGCAGCCGGAAGCCGTAGAAGGTGCCGCTTGCGCAGGTGGTCGTAGCCGTAGTCGGCCACCCCCGCGAACCGGCGGCAGAAGGTGGCGCGGGCGAACTGGCAGGCGTCGATCGGCAGGCTGTCGACCAGCCACCGCGGGTCGTCGCCGGCGAGCCAGTGGGCCAGCCGCCGCTGGATCAGCTGCTTGACCCGCCAGAGGTTGGCGGCCTGGCGGACGAAGGTGGTGCGGTGGACGCGGGCCAGGGCGGGGAACTCGGCGGCGTGGTAGCGGCGGAAGTGGCGGAAGAGGTCGCGGTCGGCGTCCAGGCCCCAGAACTCGCCGACGATCTCGATGGTGATGACCTCGCTGTCGGCGAGCGTCGGCTGGGGGCCGCGCTGGCGGAGTCGGCCGAGGTCGAGGGCTTTCAATTCGTCGTCGATGAGGCAGAATACCACGAGCAGGAGCTCCTGCGGGGTCATGGCGGTCCTCCTTCGGATCGGGTGGGTGGTACCGCCGATCATGGAGGGGACCGCCAGCCCTTTTCCAGCCCCAATACCGTCCAACGGGGTTGCCAAATAGAAAGCCTCCGACCAGCATGAGTTTGCCACAACTCCATGACTGGTCAGGAGGCTACGGTGATCGACATCAGCAAGGAGGCCGACGCCTTCGCGTCCTGGCCCACTCGCGAGCGACTCCGCGCCCTGAAACGTATCATCCCCCGCGCCCGCGTGGAAGAAGTCCTCGCCCGAACCGGCCACGACCGCGCCCACTGCCCCCGGCTGCCGGGCTGGTTCCTGGTCTGGTTCGTCATCGCCCTGGGCCTGTTCTGCCGCGACTGCTACCGCCAGGTCTTCCGCTGGCTCCAGCCCTTCCGCACCGGGCGGCACGCCGCGACGCACCACCTTCTGCGAGGCCCGCAAGCGCCTGGGCGTCGCCCCCATGCGCCTCCTGGCCGAGCAGGTCATCCGCCTGCAAGGCAAGCCCGACCACCCCGGGCGCGTTCTACCGCGGGATGCGGACCATGGCCCTCGACGGCTTCGTCGTCGACGTGCCCGATACCCCGGCCAACGAGCGGGCCTTCGGCCGCCCCGGCAGCGGCCGCGCCCCGGCGGCCTTCCCCCAGGCCCGCGTCCTGGCCCTGTGCGAGACCGGCAGCCATGTCCTCTGGCGGTCGCTGATCAAGCCGTGCTCCCGCGGCGAGGTCACCATGGCCCACTACCTGCTGCGCTTCCTCCAGCCGGACATGCTGCTGCTGTGGGACCGCAACTTCCTCAGCTACCAGACCGTCTCCGAGGTGCGCCAGCGGCGGGCGCATCTGCTGGCCCGGATCAAGTCGAACCTGATCTTCGAGCCGATCCGGGTCCTGGACGACGGCTCGTACCTGGCCAAGCTCTACCGCAGTGCCGCCGACCGGCGGAAGGACCGCGACGGCATCCTGGTGCGGATCATCGAGTACACCTTCGACGATCCCGGCCGCCCCGGCTCGGGCGAGCCGCATCGGCTGCTGACGACGCTGCTGGATGAGGAGCTCGACCCGGCCGAGACCTTGATCGTGCTCTACCACGAGCGGTGGGAGGAAGAAGCTCACGATCGATGAATTGAAGACCCATCAACGCGAACGTCCGGTGCTGCGGAGCCAGACGCCCGGCGGCGTGGTGCAGGAGTTGTACGGCCTGCTGCTGGGGCACTACGTCATCCGGGTGCTGATGCAGGAGGCGGCGGCGAGCCAGGGGATCGACCCGCAACGGCTCTCGTTCACCGGGACGTTGAAGATCCTGCGGTGCCGGTTGCCCGAGTGCCCGGCGAGCCGCCGGGGTCTGCAGCCGGTGGTATCACGACCTGGTGGCCGAGATCGCCGAGGAGGTGCTGCCGGAGCGTCGCAACCGGATCAACCCGCGGGTCATCAAGCGGAAGATGAGCAACTGGAGGAAGAAGCGGCCCGAGCATCGCCACTATCCTCAGCCCACCAAGGAGTTTGCCGAGGCAATCGTCATGCGCCGTTGAACGGTATTGGGTCTAGCCCGGAAACTTGCACATCGCGTTAGCTAGGGCGTTGCCCGCCCTCATAGCCCCCGCTCAGGGTCATGACATGCTGCCCTCTCCCCCAGGCCACGGCCCATGCCCAGAGCATCCCGGCCCCAGGAAGTCCCCGATGCCCCCGGTCAGAGATCCCAGTCAACGTGACGTTCGCATGGACTCAGCGACGCCCCCCCAGGATGCCCCTGACGAGCGACCCCGCCCGGTCGAGGGGGCCCCTACGACCCACCCGATAGACCTCCACATGAGCGGGCCCATCGCCCGGGAAGGGCACGACCAGGGGGTACGGTGGGCCGAGGAGTGGATAGGGCGGGGGGAAGCCACCACGCCACGCAGGGACGCCCCAAGGGTCAAATCCGACGACGGGAGGGCCAGCGGGACCGTCGGCATCCGCGCCCTCTGGCATAAGGATCCAACCGGCCGGTTCCGTCCGAGCCAGCCGGTCGGAGCCGGGGCCTCGGGTCGTCCGGGTCTACCCCATAGGGGGCTGTGGTGATCGCCCAGGATCGACACGCCGGTCCCCGGGATTCTCCCCGTAGGGGAAGCGGGTCGCGTCGGCTGGCGGCCGGGAGACGTGTGACGAGTGGCCGCAGCCCGATCGCCACCGTCGTCAGGAGGAATGGCGTCCGGGAGTTCGGAGGCGAGCACGGCACCGCGCCCGGCGGGGATCCGCTCCCAGCGGCCTCCCCGGAAGGCCCAGCCGTCGGACCGGCGGACCCAACGGGCCGGAGCCCATTCCCAGCCGGGCTGGACCTTGGCCCAGAAGCCTGGCGTCCAGACCAAGTCCTCGCCGTCGGGGACGTACTCGCCCGGCACGAAGAAGGTCTCGGGACCGGGGGCCGGGCCGATCGTCTCCGCTGGGCGGTCGGCGGGAGGCCCCTGCGTGCGCGAGTCGACGCGGCCGCCGGGGGCGGGGACCCTGCTGATCGCCTCCCCAGGACGGTCGGACGGCTGGGAGGTCCGGGCCGGGGCGGCTTCCGGGGCCGGGCCCCGGAGCCTCTCGGGGAGCGGCTCCACGCCCGGCGAGAGCGCGACGCGGCCGTCGTCCTGGGGCATCTCGACCGGGCCTTCCAGGGCGGAAGGTCATCGGTCTGTGCCCTGGCCAGATGGGGGCCGCCGAGCAGGAGTATGCCCAGGAGCAGCGTCCAGATGAGGGGAGGATTCATGGGGAGGGTCCCGCGGGGTTGATCGACGACGATGCAACGGGGGCTACGCATCTCGCTGCGCCAATCATCCGGCGGGACGGCCATCGGGGCGGGTTGCGGGCGGCGAATTCCCCCGGTTCGATGAGCGGAGGGCCTGCGGGCTCTTCCGGGCAGGACGTGGGCGATCGTGGCGGAGATCGAGCGCGGTGACGCCGACCATCGGCTGTCCTTGTACGGCGGGGCCAGCGTAGGAGGCGCGGTCGCTCATCCGGCCGCGCTTTAGGGGTCCAGCGACAGGTAGATCGTGAGGGCAAGGACTGGCCAGGGCCCGGCTCGGGGACGGGCGCCTCGACCAGGGCGAAGTTGTCCTCGGTCGGCCGCCGGTCGGGCGGCTCTTGAGCACGACGTGGCGGTTCACGGTCTCGGGCATCGGGGAGGCTCCTTCGCCGGACCGACGGGGCGATGGCCCGTCGCGCGGCGTCGACACCGCCATCCTCGCCGTCTCGGGCTGGATCGACAAGAGGATCCGGCGTTGGGACGACGCGTCGATGCCTCGACGGCTGGGCGGCGCATCGTGCTTTTCACGACACGCTGCCCCCGGGAATCGGGCCGGAGTAGTGGACGAGGGGAAGGAGACCGGGCGGTCCCGAGTTGTCGCAACGATCCCGACGGGGCCAGGGCCGACTGTCACGCTTGGGGGTCATCATGCCCGTCGCGGCAGCGTCGGCCCCGGGAACAGCCCGCGAAGCTCCCGGGAGCGGTCGACCAGCGCCTGCAACTGCTGCCGGATCATGGCCGCCTGCTCCGGCGTCGGCCGCATGTCCGACGGCAGCCGGGGGACGTCCATGGCGGTCTTCTCGACGAAGTAGTGCGCCGCATCCAACTGGCCCCTTCATCTTGGCGTACGTCTTCTACGGCGGCCCCTCATTCCCGCCCGCCTCGCGGGACCGCCGGCGGGCCCCGCGCCTTTCTTGCCCCTCGCCGCCTCCGCCGTCCCGCGCCCCTGACCAGCCGGAGGAGCCGCCGCGAGCCCGCGACGATCCCCTCCAGGTGACCTCGGATCGCGACACCCTCCTCGCGCGTCGGTCGCAGGGCCTTGAGGATCGCGGGGGCGGCGGCGGCGCAGGCGTCGACGTGGCCGAGGGCGCGCCCCAGGCGGCTGGCGACCTTGGCGAAGTCCCTCGTGTCCATGGGCCAGGTGCCGGCCTCCGGCCGGCCCACGGCGCCAGGCCCTCGGCGGAGCGCTCCATCGCGTGAACGTTGCCGTTCGGGGCCCTTCCGGGCGATGGACAGGATCACGTCCCACTTGAGGCCGCCGGGCAACAGCAGCAGCCGGAGGGTTCCCACGCCGCAGTTCCTGGAGATGACCTCGACGGCCTCGGCGAGCTTGGCGTCGGCCCGCATCTGCGGTCCGTCGACTCCGTACTCCCGGGCGAGGCGCTGTGATGCCACCTGCCCGACAGAGCCTCGGGCGAACGACAGGCCCTCCAGCCAGCCGCCGGCCCGCCGGCGGCGGTCGGTCAGCCCACCCTGCAACGCCGCATCGGCCTCGACCAGGACCCGCATGCCGCGCAGGAAGACCGCCGCGATCGGCGCAGGTCGCGGCGGGCCTGCTGGTCGGCGATGACCCAGCGGAGGGCGGCGTGACGGTCGGGCAGGTCGACCTCGGTGACTGGGAAGGCCAGGCCGCGGCGGCGGCAGATCGCATGGCGGTCGTGCCCCGAGAGCAGGATCCCGCGACCGGCCCAGTCGCGGCGCGAATCCGGCGGGCGCCGAAATGTTTCAGCGTGGCGACATGTGCCTCGAGATCGGTGTCGCACGGGCAGTCCGCTCCGGGATTGCGCCTCGGCGAGCAGCTCGCGCATTTTCGCGCCGAGCGTGGAGCGATCGTACGCCGCTCAGCGCGATGCTGATCGACTTTGCGTTTGGCGAAGAGGTCGACCGCGTCTCAGACGCGGGCAGCTCCCGCTCGACCGGTTCCAGACTGTGGCCCTGCAGATTGAGGCCGGTCGTGACGGCATCATGCCCTCGGCGCGACGCGGTAGAACTGGATACGCGTCCATGTCCGTGTAGCGGTGCGGGATGATGTAGCCCAGGTTGACCACGGAGAGATGATGTCCATCGGGGAACGCCTTCACGGCCGCAGAGGGGGCGACATTGTTACGTCCCGCTCCGGCGCGTGCAACGTCCGGAACCCGACGCAGGTATGCAGTTGGATGACATGTGCGCATGCTCATCACTCGCGTCGTCCCGGTGCTGGCGTTGCGCTCGCCATCCCTGCTGCCGCAGCCGATCTCGGGCGCAGCGCGATGCAGCGTCACCACCTTCAGGTGGAGCAGCAGCAGGACGTGCTCAACCTGGACCTCGGCGCAGTCGATCGGCCGCCGGCCGGATCTGGCACCGGAGGATGCGCGCCGCTCGACCAGCTGCAGCTTCAGCCAGCGCGCCCAGCACCAATTCCTCGACCAGCAGCAGGAGCAGCAGCTTCGGCGCGATATCCAGGTGCAAGGAACGACGGTGCGCCGTCATCGCAGATGCGTGACCAGCGCGCTGAACCTGTTCGGCGCGATGCATTCGCAGCCGAACGCGACTTCAGATGTAGGCAGTTCGAGCTGCAGCAGCGGCGCCTCACCGACTCTCGCCCCGCGCCACGCCATCCAGCCGCCAGCAGGGCAGTCCGCAGCTCCACCTGCTTAGGGCGTCTGCCGAGATCCTGTATCGCGTCACAACGACCGGCCACCGACCGCGATCAGCAGATGTCGCCCGCGACTCGCACGTAGCGATGTCCTGCGGTGGCGGTGAAAGGCGCACGACAGTGGCGGCGGCAATTGAGGTCACGACGTCGCGTGGCAGCCCGCCCAGTACCTCCACTTCTTCGCCTGCCCGGCGGCATGCAGCCATGCTGCTTCTTCGCGAGCCCTGGCCGACAGCGCCGGTCCGATGAAACTCGCCATCGTAGTTAGTCGTCAACGACCCCACGCGCTGCCGGTCATCGAAGTGCCGCTCCACGATCATCATCCCGCGCGTCGCGCTCGCGATGCCCCTTGCCTTTGTCGTTGCAACCGTCTTCGTCGTGACCCTGCCCTCGTCGTCGTGTTTGTCCGCGCGACGCCGGCACGCTACCGACGCACAGACAGACCCAGCGTCACGCCGCACCGCAGCGATCACCGCACCATATTCACCATCGTTCCCGGGCTCAGTAAATTGAGTGCCCGCGCGTTTTCAGACGCGCCCGGTAAACGAAGGTCTCACCGTCACGTTACAGCGTCCGCAGTATCGTCGTCGCCCCATGCCATCTTCGTCGGCCGCTGCGGGATCAGGATAACGCCAAGGCAGCGCCCGTCGTGAGCGGAGACGTGATGCCGCCCGGACCCGTGCAATAGACGTGGCCTTCGCAGTCGATCTTCATGCCGTCGGGACGACCTTCGCCCTGCCGGTCGGTCTCGCCGAAGACGCGCCCATTCGCGATCGTGCCGTCGCTCTCCACGTCGAAGACGCGGATGTGCAATCGCGGCGTGTGGTTGATGTAGAGCTCTTTCTCGTCGAGCGAGAGCACAGTCCGTTCGCTGATCGAAGTCGGACACAGCAGCTTCAGTCCCGAGCCGTCCGGCGCGATGCGATAGACGCCGCGAAAATCGAGGGGGAGCGGCCGCAGGATACCCACGTCCTCGCGCGTGCGGCCATACGACGGATCGATGAAATAGAACCGCGCCGTCGATTTGATCACGATGTCGTTCGGACTGTTGAGCCCCTGCCCTGCCACTGCGCCGCGAGCACGGTTGAGCTTGCCGTCGCGTCTCTCGCGCACGACACGGCTGGTCCCATGCTCGCAACTCACGAGGCGCCCCTGCGGATCGTATGATTGCGTTCGCCTTGTTGCTGGCTAGGCGGTAATCTGGTCTCGCGCTCGCTGCTCCATCGACCGCATATGGTCGTCCTTCATGTCGCTCCAGATGAGCTGCCGGCGCGCTTGTCCAGCACCGGTCCTTCAGTAAATCCGAATCCGGTGGGCGACCCGTCGACCGGCACGTCGCTGCCGACGATGTCGAGGAAGGCCTCGTCCCTCACTTCCGTGTGCAGTCTTCTTCTCCTTGGCCATCTCTGCGCCGGCGTGCAGCGAGCCTCTGGCGAGCGCGTAGCGCGCATCATAGCTCGCCGAGCGCGCAGGCTGTTTCGCAGGACGAGCCGCATTAGCACTTCGCGTCGCTTTCCCTTGTCCGGCGACGAGGCCCACGCCGAAGGCGAGCGCTGCCCCGATCCCCATCAGGAGCTTCATGAGAACTGCAAGGGTCCCGCTTTGTCTGGCGTTACTTGCCCTGCTCGCCTGCCCCATCGGGCATCGCGCAGAAGTATCCGGAAAAGCCGATCCGCATGATCGTCGCTTTCCCGACCGGGGCTTCACAAGATCTCGCACTGCTGCTTGCAGACAAATTGAGGGACGCGCTCGGCCAGGGCGTCGTACCCGACTTCAGGCCGGTGCAGGCGGCAACGTGGCGCACGAGCTCGCGGCGAAAGCGCCGTCCGACGGCTACACCCTGTTGCTGACGAGCGGCTCGATCACCATCAGCCCGAGTCTGTATCCGAAGCTCGCTCTCGACATCTTCCGCGATTTCACCCCAATATCGAACCTCGCTCAGTGCCCGAACGTGATGGTCGTGCATCCATCGGTGCCGGCGAAAACGCTCGGCGAGCTGGTCAGGCTCGCGCGCTCGATGCCGGCAAGCTGAACTACGGCTCCGGCGGTTTCGGTTCGGCAGCCAGCTCGGAAGCGAGCTTCATGTCGCTCGCGAAAGTCAGGATCACGCATATCCCGTACAAGGTGCAGCGATCGCCATGACGGCATGCTGAGCGGCGAAGTGGACATGGTCACTTCGACCGGTCCCGCGACGATTCCGCACGTGAACGGCGGACGCCTCCGCGCGCTCGCGGTCATGGCGCCGCAGCGGTGCCGAGTCTTCAGGCTGTCCCGACCACGGCCGAAGCCGGTATGCCCGAGCTGGTCGTCTCGACGTGGTACGGCATGTTCGCGCCGGCGAATGTGCGGCCCGAGGTGGTGCGAGCGCATGAACGGAGAGCTTACGAAGATACTTCGCTCGCCTGATGTCGTGAGCCTGCTGAACAAGGTGGAACTGGACCCGAGCCCGAGCACGCCGCCGATCGCGCAGTTCGTGCGTGCGGAGCACCGACAGGTGGGCGCGCGTCATCAAAGCTGCGAATATAAAGGGCGAGTGGGAAATCCGTGACTGGTGACGGGTGACACGGTGACGGGTGACGGGTGACGAAGGGTGAACGGTGACGGGCGGGTGAGAACAAGCCCTCGCTTGCCCCGAACTCGGGGAGAGGGTTGGGCTGAGGGAAACAAGGGAGGCAGGACAAGGAGCCGTAATGCTGAAGATCGGATACATGCTGGGCGACGACATCGGTCTCGAGGTCGTGCCCGAACAGTGAAGGTGATGCGTGCGGCGGCGCTGGAAGTGGGCCTCGACCTCGACTGGCGCGAGTTCCCGCTCGGCAGGAAGGGCCACGAGCTGCATGGCCACACGCTGCCCGAGGTCACGGTCGCAGGACTGCGCGAACCGGACGGCTTCATCACCGGCCGATCGGGCATAACGCCTATCCGCGCAACGATCCGACGTGGATCATGCCGCCGGTACGCAAGAAGTTCGACATGTATGCGAACGTGAAGCCGCGTGAAGTCGTACGAGACGTCACGTCCGTTCACAAGAACGTGGACATCGTCTTCCTGCGTGAAGTGACCGAAGGCATGCAGTCGAGCGGCACGTGGTCGCGGGCAGCGGCGAATTTCGTCCCAATGACGAGATTTCGATCGGCTCACGCGTCGTAACACGCAAAGGCGCGAGCCGCGTGGCACGCGAAGCGTTCGAGATCGCGCGCACGCGAAAGCGCAGGAAAGTGACGGCCGTCCACAAGGAGCCCGTGTACCGGCTCGTGTGCGGGATGTTCGCCGAAGAATGCCGCAAGATGGCGCAGAACTATCCGGATGTGGAGCTCGAAGAAGTGCTGGTCGACGGCTTCGCGATGAAGCTCGTCATGAAGCCGCAGCAGTACGACGTCGTCGTGACGACCAACCAGTTCGGCGACATCCTCACCGACGAGGGCGCGGGACTGGTGGGCGGCCTCGGTCTCGCGCCGGGTCTCGTGGTCGGCGATCAATACGCGATGGCACAGGCGACGCATGGGTCCGCGCCCGACATCGCCGGCCGGAACATCGCGAATCCCTACGCGATGATCATGTCCGGCAAGATGCTGTTCGAGTGGCTTGGCCGCAAGAAAGCCGAGCCGAAGGCGACGGCCGCCGCGGCCTTGATGGATCATGCGATGGACACCGTCGTCGCCGAGGCGAAAAGCCTCACGGTCGATCTCGGCGGCAAGGCATCCACCACGGAGATGGGCGATGCCGTCGTCGATGCCGTGCGGCGCGCGGGACGCAAAGCCAGAAGCTGACGGCGAAATCATTGGAGCGGCGCGCTCTTCTGAGAGCCGGGGCAGCGACAGGCCTGGCCCTGCTTCTTCCGGCCTGCAATCGCAAACCGGCGCCGGCTCCCGCGCCCGTGCCGGCGCCGCCGCCCGAGAACATCGGGCCCTTCATCGGCGGTGCGCTTCGTGTCGATTTCCTGCACTCGTTCGACGGCAGCGCCGAAGCACTCACCGCAACGAACCTGAGATACGAACCAACGTGGAGCGGCCCGACGTACGATCTCAGCGAGGAGCTCGGCTGGGGCGACTACCGGATTTCGGTCTACGACGCGAACACGCAGAAGGTCGTATACCGCAGTGGATTCGACAGCACCATTTCGGCTGAATCCGGCGAGAGCGCGAGCCGTATCAGCGTCCGGTTCCCGATGCCGAGCAGCGAATGCAGGGCCGTCGATCGAACGGCGCCGTACGCGCACGGCCTTTCAGCGCCTGTGGGAGCGTTCCGTCGCGCCGTCACTGGCCGAAATCGACCGCACGCCCGTAAAGCGTCCCGACGCTGGTCGATGTGCTGGTCGAAAACGGCCCCGCCCGCGGTCGAAGGTAGACCTGACGCTGCTCGCGGAAGGCTACAGAGACATCGAGTACGGCAAGTTCCTCGCCGATGCGAAACGTACGATCAATCATATCTTCTCGGTGGAACCGTTCAGGAAACGTCGCTCGGACTTCAACGTTCGCACGATCTTCACCGACGAGTACCGGACAGCGGCGTGACGGATCGCTATTGGAACGTTCAGAAGAACACCGCGCTGCGCTGCGCGTACGGAAACGGCGCTTCGGAACGCACGCTCGCGCCCACGGACGTGCGCCTTGTCGGCGAAGCAGCGTCGACGGCGCCCTCGGATTTCGTGCTCATTCTCGCGAACACGCGGCGCTACGGCGGCAGCTCGTGCTTTCGGCGGTCCGGCCGTCGCCGCGATCGACAGCCCGTTTGCGAGTACCTGATTCTTCACGAGCTCGGGCACGCCTTCGCCGGGCTCGCCGAGGAGTACTACATGCCGATGCCGGACGGCGCGAAATACACGGGCAATATCGAGCCGTGGTACCCGAACGTCACGACCTCGGACGAATACCCCAAGTGGACTCATCTCGCCGCCGAATCCCGACGCGCCGGCCGGCAGATGGAACAAGGCAGAGTACGACGCCTACTTCGGCGCTTACGTAAGGCGCTACGTCGCGTTGCGCGCAGCCGGCACGCCCGAAGACACGATAGAAAAATTCATGCTGGACGCGTCCCGTCGCCAGGCGGCGCTGCTCGCAAAGAACCAGCCGTTACGGCGTGTTGCGGCGTTCGAGGGCGCAAACGGCTACGCGCAGGGAATGTATCGCGCCGAGGTTAATTGCATCATGTTTTCACTCCAGAGCAGTTACTTCTGCGGCGCCTGTTCCGCTGCGATCGAACGTATGATCAACTACCACACGTGGCTGAACCGAATCCGTACTCGCGCGGCACATGCCTCGCCCGAATCATCGGACGGCGTGCCCGCGGACAGGGGTAGACGATGGATGCACAGGAACTCAGAAAGATCGAACAACGTCTCGCGGAAGGGTATTACGACGCCGACGCCGAAGCGCTGCGCACGATGAGGCGGTTGGTCGCCGAACTGCGCCGTTTCCGCGAAGAAGAGGCGGAACCGGAGCCGGACGCGCTCGCCTGATCGACCTGAGTCCGCGCCGCGAGCGGAGGCGGACCCTATCGCGGCCGTCTATCGGTCGCATGGGCGTGCTAAATGCTTCCTGTTGGTTTCACACGACCGACATGCGAAGCCGTTCGACATCGATGCTCATCGCGACACTTGCGGGCCTTGCAGCCGTGAGCGCTTTCGCTGCGGCGCGCGCCGACGGCATTGGAGTCGTGCAGCGCTCCCATGGGAGCGTCCAGATCGAGCGCGGCGGCGCGCGGCTGCCAGCAACCGCGGGCGCGGAGCTCTACCGCGGCGACCATATCCTGACCGATACCGACGCTTACGCCGAGATTCGCGTGCGCGGAGCAACGCCGCTGCGCATCGGCCCTAACGCGGACGTTGCCGTGGAACGGTTCGCGACGAACGAAAAGTCCGCGGGCACGAGCAGCACGCCTCGCTGGCTGCACGCAATCGCCTCGCTCTTCACAGGTTTCAGTCACTATCGCTGATCATCGCTACGCCCACTGACAACGCACATCCCAGACCGACATGGCGCCCGGCGATCAGCGCCGCCGGGTTCGCCTAACGCAGGTGAGAATCTGTGCCCGAAGTGCAGCGGCACCGGAACGCTCAACGGCCAGGCGTGCGAATACTGCGACGGGACCGGTAAGGTCATCGAAGGAGTCGGCGGGGCGTAAACGCGCTCGCCTGTCGCTTCACTCGCTCTTGCTCAAGGGCAATCGGCGCGTCGCAGTCGGACCGGCGTGACAGCTCACGCTCTGCTGGCAGCGGCGTAGGGTTCGTCCACCGCAACGAATGCCTTCTCCCGATGCGCCGCGTCCATCCATGCGCGCACGGCAGCGAGTTCGCGGATCGCATTCGCGTAGGCCTGTGCTTCAGGCGGCAGCGGCACCGCGTACGTCATGAAGCGCATGACAACCGGCGCGTAGTACGCATCGGGAATCGTGAAATGCCCGAACAGCATGTCACCGCCGCGACCGTAACGCTCACGGCATTCGCGCCAGAGCGCCGTCACGCGGTCGATGTCGCGCTGTACCTCCGGCGTCATGCCTTTTCCCGGTAGCGAGCTGCGGATGTTCATCGGCATCGCGTCCCGCAGGCGGGTGAAGCCTGCGTGCATCTCCGCGCACATACTGCGCGCAACTTGCCGTGTTCCTGGCTCAGCCGGCCATAAATTCTTTTCGGGGTAAAGCTCCGCGACTGTTTCGCAGATGGCGAGCGAATCCCACACGCGCTCGCCATCGACGACGAGCACGGGGACCTTACGCGCCGGGAGCAACTCACCCGCGCCGATTACGTGCGCGTCGTCATCCAGCCAGAGCTGAACCTCGTCGAATGGAATGCCCGCCTGGGTCAGGAGAACCCAAGGCCGCATCGACCACGACGAGTAATTCTTGTTGCCTATCAGTAACGACAAACGCGGCATCGGCGCCTCACCATCAAAGCTTGATTTCGCGCACTTCGCGGGCGCGTTGCGCGCAAGCACCCATCAGGAACGCGAGGTCGGTGCCGGTCGATACGAAGCGTGCACCCATGCGCACGTACTCTGCGATCAGATCCGGCCGGCTGGTGAGCCCACCGATGCCGACGTGCTTGCCGTTCTTTTGGCAGGCCGCAATCGTGCGCTCGTAGGCTTCTCTTACACGTGGATGACCGAAGTTACCCATCTCACCCATTTCGGTGGTGAGGTCGTTGGTGCCGATGAACAGCATATCGAGACCGTCGACGGCGGCGATTTCATCGACGCGTTCGAGCGCTTCGAGCGTCTCCATCATGACGACGACCATCGTCGCGTCGTTCATGGCTCGAGTGGCTTCCTGGACCGGAAACGAACGGTAGTGCAGGTGGGGAAGCCCGCCCAGCGGCGAACGATTGCCGAGTGGGGCGAACTTGGCCGCGCCGACGACACGCCGCGCTTCGTCTGCTGAGCGTACGTGCGGCACGATCACGCCGAGCGCGCCGCCTTCGAGGACGCGGGTTACGTGTTCGGGCCGGCCGGTCGGCACGCGCACGAGCGGCGTAATGCCGGCCTCGAGACCGGCGATACAGATCTGGCTCGTGGTTTCGATCGAAAAGTTGCTGTGCTCGACGTCCACATAGAACGAGTCGAACCCGGCAGCCTGCGCGATGCGTGCGATCTCGATGCCTCTCACCAGCCGCACGGTCATCGACGCCACCACTTCGTTGCGGGCGAGTTTTTCCTTGACGTTGTTGCGAACGATATCGCGCGCGGCCACAGCCATGATCGAGCTCCCGTGTCGGTGTACGCAGTATATAGCGCCGGCTTGCGACGCGGCGGCGCACCATGCAAAGGTTGCCGGTCCACATGGCCGCACGGCAGCGGCACTCCTGCAATCGTTGATTCGGTTGCGCGCAAATCATGCGGAATGAATGTTCCGTCCCATGTGTTAACGGGCCGGAGACGCGATTAATCGCGTCGACTGAACGACATCGCGGATGCTGCGGTCATCTCCGGGGCGCGCCGATATCTTTCAAACAAGCTTGTGTGTAACAACCATTTCAAGGAGCTTTCAATGTCGAAGATGGCGTTGGCGTGTAGCCTGGTAGCCGGAGCGCTTTCCGCGCTGCCGACGGTAGCCGCGGCGGACGATGTACTGGCAAGGTTCAAGGGTGGGATAGGCGTGATTCCCGTATCGAGCGGTGTCGTCCCGCAAGGGGTAGATGGCAATACACTGCTCACGTCCGCTGACGTCAGCAGGAACTTCGTGCGTAACGTACAACCGGCCGGCCAAGTCTGGGTGATTGATAAGCTCGACGCAAAGGTACAGGTGAACGGGCACATCACCGTGGAAGGAAAGGGACTCGTCTTAGCCGGCGGGAATAATGCCGGGCGCACATCTGGTCAGTCGGTTTTCGCCACGCTCATCTGCCAGGCGGCTGCACCGTTTACTCAGAACAGCACGACTCTGACCGGCGTCCCATTGACTCTCACCGGTGATTTCAGGATCGACGACATGCTTTCGCCGGCCCCGTCCTTCCCCTGCGCGAGCCCTATGCTCCTGATCCGCAGTACAGGAACTGGAAACGCCTGGTTCGCAGCCGGAATCCTCCGCCCGAACAACGACTGACGCACCTGCTCGTCACGGCAACACCCAAGGTCGGAGACAGATCCAACGTTCGCAATCGGATCTGTCGCCGATCTTGTTCCAGCGACTACCCGACGCCACGCTCAATTCGAATGAGCTTCACGCGGCCGGAAAAAGACAAAGCCTCGTATCCCGCTTAGCCGCTGCGCTCGCAGCGTGATCGCGCCGACCGGCAGCAGGCGCGTAGGGGCAACGGGCAACGATCGATCGGCAATTTGACCTGAACATCGACGCGGGCGGCGCGCTGGCGCCGACCTGCGGGCGTGCGTTCGGCCAAATCCCGTGACATACTCGGCTTCGAACGAGCTCGCACGGCCGCGTCCACGTTCCGATAGCAGGGCCTGGACGCTGGCGGAGCCGACAGAAGCTCGGTTCTTCGCACCGTACACTGCCTATGACACGCTTTCTGAGCGCTTTCCGCGCCGCCGCGACAGTCGCGGTCTTCGCCGCAGCCGGCGTTTGTTTTGCCGCTTCGTCTCCCATCACCGACCAGATGCTCGCACCGCTCGTCCATGAGTACGCCCGGGCGGTCAAACCCGGAGAGCAGGCGGACTTCAACCGCGAGCTTCTGGGTGTCGTGCTGCGGCGGGTCCAGAGAAGTTATGCGCTCGACGTCGATGCGCCCGCGCTGGTCAAAACGGCGTTGAAAGCGATCGAGCCGACCGAATCCCATGCGGGCGACCCGTCGGAGGTCTTCAAGAAGGCGATGAACGCCGCACTGGCATCGCTCGATCCGCACTCGCGCTATCTCAATGCGCGGGCACAGATCGAAGAGCGCAACGCGCTCACCGGCAGCTTCGGCGGTCTCGGTCTGGAGGTCGATGCGATAGACGGCCTCGTGCGCGTGGTCGCCTCGATGCCGGCCACACCGGCGGCCCGCGCAGGCTTGCAGCGCGGCGACCTGATCGTGCGTTTCGACGATCACCCGGTTCTCGGCATGACGCTCGGCGATGCCATAGCGCGCATGCGCGGTCAGCCCGGCACGCCGATCGCACTGACGATTCGCCGCCAAGGGCACGAAGAAGAGTTCACGCTGTCGCTCGTGCGCGAAACGATCCGCGTGGAACCCGTGCGCTGGAGTCTGGAAGGCGACGTGCTGGTGCTGCGCCTCGCGACCTTCACACGCTCGGCCCCGACGGCGCTGGAGCAGGCCATCGCCGAAGCGACGGCGGTCAAATCCCCCCGCGCCGTCGTGCTCGACCTGCGCGGCAACGGTGGAGGCCTCCTGCGTGAGGCGGTGACCATCGCCGACGCATTTCTGAGCGAAGGCACGATCGTATCGCTCCGAGGCCGCACGCCCGGCAATCGCCGCAGTTGGCAGGCCGATCCTTCCGAGCACTTCCCCGGCGCCCCGATGGTGGTGCTGATCGATGGCCGCTCCGCTTCAGCCGCGGAGCTCGTTGCCGCCGCGCTTCAGGAAAACGGACGTGCGACTGTCATGGGTCAGCGCAGCTTCGGCAAGGGCAGCGTTCAGTCCGTCATCTCGCTCGGTGGCGAGAACGGCGCGCTGCGCCTAACGACCGCGCTTTACCACGGACCGTCGGGCCGCACAGTCCAGCGGACGGGCGTTGGGCCGGACATCGAGCTGTTCGCCGCCGCCGATCCGAATGCGCGGCCGGGTCGGCGCGAAACGGATCGCGCGCACGCACTGCCCGGCGCGGACGAGCCACAGCCGCCGAAGGCGCGCGTGGATCAGGCCCGGTGCCCGATGCCACGCAAGGAGTTCGATCCCGCTCTCGCCTGTGCGCTTGCGTTTATCGACGCAGGCGCGATCGACACCTTCGTCGCTGCGTTCGAACCCGCAGAGTCGGCTTCCTTGCCGATTCAGTAGGCGCGGATCTGCTGTTGTTTCCGCAGCATGGAGCTTAAAGCTTTCGAACCATCTCGAGCGCGGAGAGGACAAACCCGTGCTTCCGATACAGCGCTGTCGCAGGGTTGCCGTTCACCACGGTCAAGCCACATTCTTGGCAGCCTCTGGTTCGTCCCCAGTCGAGGACCGCTGACAACAGACGACTACCGAGGCCGGCGTTTCGCAGGGCGGGCACGACGTACACCGCCTTGATCTCGAGCACCTGCCTCGGACTGAACGCGCCCGTGATCGTTGCCGCCTCCGCGCCGATCATGCCCACGCGTTCGTGCGCCTCCGATTCAGCGATCAGGTAGCGGCTGTCTTCATCCGCAAGCTGTTTCGCAATCGTATCGCCCAGGCAATCCCACGCACTTTCGGCGGTTGCGGCGGCATGGCCGCCATAGCGCGCCACCTCTTGCACCATGCGATGAATCATCGCCACTACCCACTGCGCCTCGTCGCCCCTCGCTGCACGGATGAGGATTTCGGCCATAGCGTTTCCTCTCACGTTGAGGCGCGATCATAGCGTGCTGCATTGGCGCTATTGTCGTCGGCTCGACGGATCGACTCCCGCGAACGTGAGGAAGTCGATCATGCGGAAGTCTCCCGTCACCTGTCCGCTGCGCGTGGGCAGCGTGGGACGCCAGCTGCGGCGCGCGGCGACATAGGAATCGGGATCGGTTTCCAGCAGGCCGAGAATGACCTCGCCGACGATGCGCCCGCCCACCGGCCCGAGCGTGAGGCCGGATGCCATCAACTGCGCTTCGCGCAGGACGTAGTAGAAGAGTGGCGTGGATCTCTCGAAGCCGACGCCGAGTCCCTGCAAGTCCTGCAGATCGGCGGCAGAGAGCGCCGGCGCCCGCATTTCCCGCGCGATACTCTGACCCGACGGCAGACTCCATGTCAGGTGGCGCAGCAGATTGCGCTGCGCGAGCGAAGTCGGACTGCCCAAAGTGAATGCCGCGATCGTGCCCAACGGCAGATTGAAGAGCGGCGTCGAGAGCGCCGTGTCGATGCGCTTGTTCGGCTTCACCTCGCCGTCGCCGAAATCGAAGAACGTCTGCCAGCCGATGAAGCGGCGTGGTGCTCGCTTCCCGCCTGACAGATCGCCGGGATCCGGCAGCCCGGCCTGGTCTGGCGCAAACAGAAAAGCGAAAAACGGCTGACCATTGTCTCCGTGGAGGTTGGCGCGATACGACGGTCGAGCCATGCTGTGACCGAAGCGATAGGCGGCGCCGCTGAATTCCACCGGGATGAAGCCCTCGCCTTCATCCGGACGGTAGAACCGCCGGCCGTTCTCCAGGATGTCCTTCACCGTCGCCTGTCCGATAAAGAGCGGCAAGAACTCGTGCACGATCATCCACTGGTAGTGCCACGTCGTCAGCCGGCGCGCCTGCTCGAATACATATTCGTGTCCGAACGCCGTGTGGACGTTGGCATGCGACCTGACGTGGTCCACCGCGCGGTTGTGAAACTTGATGAATGCCGCCTGCAGGCCCGAGATCACCATGTTCTCGTCGTTGCGCGGGTCCGCGATGATGGCCGTGTTATCACCATTCCGCGGCACGTCTTCGAACAGCCCGCCACTTTCGATACGCAGCTTCACCCTGTCGCGCGGGTCGTACAACTGCAGGCTCGCGATCGGTCCTTTCCCGTAAACGGAATCGAGGTCGAAGACCGGCACGCGACTGTTGCGCGAACGATTCGGGTCAGCCGGCACGCCCAACGGGGACCCCGCATCGAAAGTCATGTCGTGGTCCATGAACTGCCCGAAAAAGGTCGTGCCCGCCGTGTGCGTCGGATTGTTGGGATTGTTCGCGCTCAGAGCGGGATCCAGAATCAGGTCCGCCGGGCCGCGCTCGAGTGCATCCTTCGCGTCCATCATGCCGCCCGGACGCCCCATCTCCAGCAGCGCCTGCACGACGGAGTCACTCACCTCTGCAAAGGGTGGCAAGTGCGGGAACAAGCGACCGAAGCGGTCAGGCCGGTTTTCACCGGCGTAGGCCACGAGCACATCGATGTTTGTGAATGCTGCCGCACCTGCGGTAAGAGCCGCGGCGGCGATTGATTTGAGTAACCTGCGTCGACCGGACAAACCGTTGGTTTCCATCTACTTACCTCCGTAGGCGTCAGCGAGCGAAGCGGCCAGCGGGGATCCGTGCGATGAGCACGTTCGTGAAGAGAAGAACGCCGACGCGAACACCACGAATCTGTTCGCCGCTGTCCGTGAGTGATTCGATGCTACGTCGACGTACCGTCAAATCAATGCGCCAGGAGCCGTAAGCCAAGAGGCCGATTCCGCAATGCGCTGACCTCGCATGTGCGTATGGGGCAGCGAGGCACACACGCGCATCGGTATTGCACGACTAAATCCACTGTTGCCCGTTGGATATCGAAGCGGAACACGTCGTCCCTGCGCAAGAGATCGGAGCCCGCGGACAAAGCGTTCGTGCCCCGGCGACAATAAGCCGGTATGCTGTGAGTTGCCGGAGCGGCGGCGTGTCGATGAAGCGCGGCGCGCCTGACGCTCGATCGACACGAGCGCCGCCGGCTCGTTCGACATGCGTCGCCGGACTCCGGGCGGCGCCTTATTTTTGGGGACACGCGATGGCTACCGGACCGCACAAGATCGAATTCGAAGCACTCGAAGGATGGGATCGCCTGCCTGAAGGCTATGCCTACGTCGAGGTGGCGGGCGTCGCGTGCGACTCACGCGACCGTGTCTACGTCTTCAACCGCGGCGCGTATCCGGTCGTCATCTTCGACAAGGACGGCAAATTTCTGAACGCCTGGGGCAAGGGTGTCTTCAAGAACCCGCACGGCATTTTCATCGATGACCGCGATTACCTCTGGCTTGCCGATGACAAGGACCACACGGTTCACAAGTTCACGGCGGACGGTGAACGGCTGATGACGATCGGTCAGTCGGGCAAGCCGTCGGATACGGGCTACGAGCTCAACAAGAGCCCCGTCAAGCGCGCTGCCGGGCCGTTTCATCGCGTGACCAACGTTGCGGTGCTCAAGAACGGCGACATGTATATCGCCGACGGCTACGGCAACGCGCGCGTCCACAAGTTTTCAGCGAAAGGCGAGCTTCTGTTTTCCTGGGGCGAGCCCGGCAGCGGCCCAGGCCAGTTCAGGCTTCCGCACGGGATTGCGGTGGACAGCGCGGGGCTCATCTACGTGGCGGATCGCGAGAACTCGCGCGTGCAGGTCTTCACGCCCGAAGGCCAGTACGTGCGTGAGTGGGGGCGCGAAGGCAAAGGGCCGCTGCTCAATCGTCCCTACGACATCTTCATCGACGATCAGGACATGCTGCACATCGCGGAAGGCGGTTTCCACAACTACATGATGAAGCGTTCCGAAGGTCCGCTGCCCGCGCATGACGAGACACTGATCTATCCGCCGTGCGGCCATTCGCCGATCGCGCGCGTCACGGTGTGCGATCCTGACGGCAAGATCGCGGCGCAGGTGGGCGGTGAAAATCCGGTCCTGCCGGGAAACTTCATCGCGCCGCACGGCATCTGGGTCGACAGCCACGGCGACATGTACGTCGGCGAAGTCGTCTTCAATGCCGGCGCGGTGAAACGCATGGCGCCGCTGAAGCCGCATGCGTTTCAGAAGTTTAGAAGACGCGCTGGCTAGTTGAAACCGCCCCGTTACGGTGAGTGGGGGCTGCGTAGCAGCGGGGCCCCGCGAACGAAGAATTCCAGCGCCGATTAGCATTCATCTCCGAGCGTACGAGGGCTGAGGTGGTGGACAGCGGCGCGCAGCGCCGCTCATTGCGGCTCGATTCCGATTGCCTTGATCACCTTGGCCCACTTCACCCGCTCCGCGGCGATGAAGTTGGCGAACTCCTCGGCGGGCATGACGTGAGGCTGAAAGCCCGCATCCGCGAGTCGCCTGCGCGTATCGGGCTGTTCGAGCACGGAGGCGAGCGCGGTGCGAAGGCGGGTTACCGCAACCGGGGGCACGCCGGTCTGCGTGCACAATCCCTGCCATGACACGACTTCGAAGCCCGGCAGCGTTTCTGCGATCGGCGGCACATCCGGCACGTCGGGGTCGCGCTGCAATGACGTGACACCGAGCGCGCGTATCTTGCCGCGCCGCACCGCCGGAAGAACGGAAGGCACCGTCGAGAAGATCGCCTCGATGCGCCCGCCGATCATGTCGACCAGCGCCGGCGCGACCCCCTTGTATGCGATGTGAGTCACATTGATGCCCGTCTGCAGTTTCAGGAGCTCCATCGAAAGCTGGGGCGAACTGCCCACACCCGCCGAACCGTAGTTGAGCTGGCCCGGATTCGCCTTGGCGAGGCTGATGAATTGCAGAACTGTCGTCGCCGGCACGGACGGATGAATCGTGAGCACATTCGGATTGCTGGCGATCATCCCGAGCGGTACGAAATCGCGGTCGGGATCGTAGTTGAGCTTCCGGTAAAGGGAGGGACTGACGGCGAGGGATGCGATGTTGCATCCGAAAATGGTGTAGCCGTCCGGCGTTGCGCGCGCCGCGATCTCGGCGCCGATCGTGTTCCCCGCGCCGGCCCGATTTTCTATGACCACACTTACGCCGAGCAATTCGGAAAGTGCAGCGCCGACGGTGCGGGCGATGATGTCGGACGCGCCGCCCGGACCGGAAGCCGAGACATAGCGCAAAGGTCTGTTCGGATAATCCGCCACGGCGGCACACGCGCCGCCGATCGACGCTGTCAGTACGGCCAGCACAGCAACAAAGCGCACCTTCCACATCGTCGGCCTCCTGTCCTCCGTTACCCTTTCGCTCGAGAAAACGGAGAGTCGTCAGGGGACAGGCAGCGGCAAAACGCACGGCGGCAGGGCTGCGATTCCAGCCGAGATGGAGTTCATACGCCCTCCACTTTGGACGATCCCGGGCGGCCTTACCCCCGGATCTGAACGCACGTCCACATTGTGCGTAGGACCGACGTTAAACCTATTTGCTTACGCGCGAAAGAGGATGATCATTGCGGTGTAGTCCAGGTCGGGATCCAGGTCCATGATCCGGCCTACAATTCACCACCGGTCAACGAGGATGGAAGTGATGAACACTGCAAATCAATTGCTTGCCGAGAAGGCTGTCGTCCGCTCGGAGAGGGAGCTCGTCGAGCAATGGTTGAGTCAGCTCGATGTCGCACTGCAGAGCGAGAGCCGCAAATCCGTCGCGGCACTGTTTGCGCCGGAAGGTCACTGGCGCGATCTGCTCGCCTTCACCTGGTCGATCACGCCGAAGCAGGGCGCCGACGAGATCGCCGCGCTGATGGTGGCGAAGCAGCCGGCGGCGAAAGCGCGTGGCTTTGCCATGGCCGAAGGCCGCACGCCGCCGCGTCGCGTCCACAGGGCCGGTACCGACGTCATCGAAGGAATCTTCAAGTTCGAGACGGAGATCGGCCGCGGCTTCGGTGTCGTCCGGCTGCTCGCGAGCGACCCGTCGAAGGCGTTCCAGGTCATGACCAGCCTGCACGAGCTCAAAGGATTCGAGGAGAAGATCGGCAAGCGGCGGCCGACTGGTGAAGCCTATTCGCGCAATTTCGGCGGCACGAACTGGAAGGAGCAGCGCGACGCGGATCAGCGCTACGAGGACCGCGAGCCCACCGTGCTGGTCGTCGGCGGCGGGCAGGCTGGCCTGTCTATCGCCTCCACGCTCGGCCGGATCGGCGTAGACACGCTCGTCGTGGACAGACTTCCGCGCGTGGGCGATTGCTGGCGCACGCGCTATCACTCGCTCGCCTTGCACAACAGCACGGAGGTGAACCATCTGCCGTATATGCCGTTCCCGATCGCATGGCCACGCTATCTCCCCAAGGACATGCTCGCGGACTGGTTCGAAGCCTACGCATGGGCGATGGAGATCAATTTCTGGACCAGCACCGAGCTCGTCGGCGGTTCCTACGACGAGTCGAAGCGGCAATGGAACGCCGTCGTTCGCAACAACCAGACCGGCGCCGAACGAACGCTGCATCCGAAGCACCTCGTGTTCGCGAGCGGCCTCGTCGGTTTCGCGCACAAGCCAGAGCTGCCCGGATTGAAGGACTTCAAAGGCACGATCCTGCACACGTCCGAGTTCACGAACGGCGTCGAGTGGCGCGGCAAGAAAGCGCTCGTGATCGGCACCGGGACGAGCGGACATGATGTCGCGCAGGACCTGCACGCGAACGGCTGCGACACGACCATCGTGCAGCGCGGCTCATGCACGGTCGTCAGCATCGATCCGTCCGCGAAGCTCGTCTACGGTATTTACGAGGGCATCCCGCTCGAGGACGGCGACCTTCTCGTCAGCACGAACACGAAGCCGATCACCAAGAAGAATCTGCAGGCCCTGAACGCGCGCATGCAGGAGTTCGACAAGAAGACGATCGAAGGGCTCGTCGCGCGCGGCTTCAAGTACGATCCGGGCGAGGACGGCGCCGGACATCAGTGGAAGGTGCGCACGCGCTACGGCGGCTACTATCTCGACGCCGGCTGTTCGCAGCTCATCATCGACGGCGAAGTCGGCCTGCTGCAATACGATCAGATCGAGCGCTTCGTCGAGCAGGGCGCACTGCTGAAGGACGGCACCACCAAAGCCGTGGATCTCATCATCCTCGCGACCGGCTTTGTCAGCCAGCAGGTCCTCATCGGGAAACTGTTCGGCGAGCAGATGGCGGAGAAGGTCGGACCGGTGTGGGGCTTCGGACCCGACGGGGAGATGAACAATATGTGGAAGCGCACGCCGCAGGAGGGTCTCTGGTTCTGCGGCGGCAGCTTCACCAACTGCCGCACCTACTCGCGTTACGTGGCGATGCTGATCAAGGCGAGCGAGGAAGGGTTGCTGCCGAGCGCGTAGGGCGGGACCGTTCGTGCTGAGCGCAGAACGCCCGTGCCGGGCGCGACGACGTCAAAAGGACAAGTCATCGCGAGGAGCAAAGGCGACGTGGCGATCTCGTGGCGCACGTCATCCGGACGTTCCGAGATTGCTTCGTCACCGCGTTCCTCGCAATGACCAATCGCTGTCCGTTGAGAGGAACGCCAGCGTCTCGAAGCACGAACGACCTACTCCGCCTTGATGCCCTGCTCCTTGAACACGACACGCCACTTTTTGACTTCGCTGTTCAGGTGAGCGGTCATCTGCTCCGGCGTGCTGGCAATCACGTCGAAGCCGCGTTCCTGCCAGCGCTTCACCGCCTCCGGCGGTTTGAACGCGGTCCTCACCTTCTCGTTGAGCAGCGCGATGATCGATGCAGGCGTGCCTTTCGGCGCAGCCAGGATGTGCCACGTCGTGAATTCATAGCCGGGCAGTCCGCTTTCCGCGATGGTCGGAATCTCCGGCGCGATCGGATTGCGCTTCGCGCTGGTGATCCCGAGCGCCTTGAGCTTTCCGGTTTTCAGATGCGGAATCGCTTCGGTGATGGCATTGATGAAGTGCAGTTGCGTCTCGCCGCTCAGTGTGGAGATCAGGCCGGGACCACCGCCTTTGTAGTGCACGGCAAGTAACTTGATCTTCGCCATGTTGTTCAGAAGCTCGCCGGCAATGTGCGGATTCGTCGCCGCGCCGGCGGTGGAGTAGGCGATCGAATTGGGCTTCGCGCGTGCAAGCGCGATGAGATCCTTTATGGAGCTCACCGGCAACGCAGGATGCGCCAGCAGAACGGACGCGACCGAATCGAGAAGCGAGATCGGCGCGAAGTCGTTGATGGGGTCGTACGGCATCTTGTCGTACACGAACTGGTTCGTGACGAACGGCAGCGTATTGACGAGCAACGTGTAGCCGTCCGGAGGTGCGTTTTTCGCGAGCTCCGTTCCGATGTTGCCCGATGCGCCACTGCGATTGTCCACGATGAGTTGTTGACCGAGCAGCTTGCCGACATCGGTCGCGAGCACGCGTGCGACGAGATCCACACTGCCGCCGGGCGGAAACGGCGTGACGAGACGCACCGGCTTGGCGGGATAGTCGGCCGCGTTCGCTTGCGCCGCCGTGAATGCCACGAACAATACTGCGAGAAATCGGTTCATCGGACCTCCTGGACTACTGGATAGCATAGCGAGTTGACTGCGACGCCGCAGCAGGCGAATCTCTCATCTCTGGAACCTGGGGGGATTTCTTGTTCGATATCCGTCTGTCACCGGAGCAACGGGAATTTCGCGATCTCGCACGCAAGTTCGCGCAGGAAGAGATCAAACCGAATGCCATGGCGCTGGACCGCGAGCCGGAATGGGAAAAGCGCGTTCCTTGGGATCTCCTGAAGAAGGGTTCGCAGCTCGGCTTTCGTACTTTCGTCCTCCAGGAGGAGAACGGCGGCTCGGGCATGTCGGATCATCTCACTTCGTGCCTGGTGGCCGAAGAGCTCGCCGCCGGCGAGCTCGGCACTGCCTACTACTTCATGCTGACCGCCCGCCGCGCGCGCGACTGGTTCGAGCTGCGCATGACGCCGGAGCAGCAGGCGTACTTCATACCGCGCTTCGTGAACGACGATCTGTACTTCACCACGGTCGCGATCCATGAACCTGAAACCGACTTCGGTTTCGACTACTTTACGGAGACGCCCGACAACATCCGTCTCAACACGCGCGCGGCCGAACAGACCGACGGCTCGTGGATCATCAACGGCACGAAGGCCTACCAGACGGTCGGCTATCTCGCGAAGCTGATCGTCACCAGAGCACAGACAAGTGCGGGCGTGCAGTCGTTTCTGGTCGAGGGCGATTCGCCGGGACTGAAGCGCCGCCCGCTGTCGAAGCTCGGCCGCCGGGTCGGCGACAACGCGGCGGAGATCTTCTTCGACAACGTGCGCGTGCCGAAGGGCCGCATATTGCCGCCGCCGCCGAAAGGCCGTACCGATATGGGCACGCATCCGACCATCGCGTCCCTCACGCTGGGCCTCGGTCGTGCGGCGTTGGAAGAAACGTTGCGCTACACACAGGAGCGCGTCTCCGGGGGCAAACCGATCATCAGGCATCAGGCGGTCGGTCTCACGCTCGCGGAGATGGCGATGAATCTGGAAGCGGCACGGCGTCTCATCTGGACCGCGGCGTGGGTGAAAGATCATCGCGAAGCGGTCGAGGACGGCAACGTCGAAGACCTGCCGTACGAGCACATGGCCCTCGGCTTCACCGGAACGGCCGTTCAGCGGCTGACGGAACAGGCGATCGAGCTATTCGGCGGCGCCGGAGTCGTTCAGGGCATGCCGATCGAGAAGTACGTGCGTGACGCGCATGTGCAGAAACATGTGTCGTTTCCATTCCCGACGCGGTTCAAGATCGCGGAGGCGCTTGCGGGGTTCAAACGGAAGATCGCTCCCTTCCACGGTGGCGATTAGGAAAATCATGCGAGCGGCTGCGAAGAGCACGGAGTTGAAAGCTGCGGCCTATGCGGGAACGTACGTGGTCGTTCTCGCGTGGGACACCCTGGACGGCAAGCCGCCGGCGCGCAAAACGCTGCTCGGTTACGCGATCGAGCGCACCGAACTCGATGTGGCCGGGCACGAGGTCGAGCGCTATTGGTTGCGCGGCATCAAGCGTTTCCGGGACAGGGACAAGGGACTGCCCCCCGGCACGCCCGTTTCAACTGCCGAGCATCCGATCCAGGGGTTTCTCTGGGCCGACTATACGGCCAAGGCCGGAACTCGCTACGTCTTCCGGATCGTCCCGCTCTTCGGCACGGTAAAGAACCCGAAGCTCGCGGATGCTGCGGCCGTGACGCTCAACGTGACCACGGAGATTGAAGGCGATCAGCCAACCGGCGCCGCAGACCATCACGTTCGCCACGATGTCTTCTTCAATCGCGGCGTAATCGGCTCGCAGGCGTATGCCCGGGAATTCGGCAACCGCACGCCCGACGCGCAGAATCCACGGTCGGAGGAAATGAAGTGGCTGTCGCGCGGCCTCTTCGAAGCACTCGTGCGTTTCATCGGGCTCGCCCGCGATGGCATGGGGCTGCGAGCCGCCTTCTACGAGTTCCGCTACCTGCCGGTCGCCAACGCGTTCGCCAAAGCAATCGAAGCCGGGGCTGACGTGAAGATCGTCTACGACGCGGAAAGCGACTACAAGGCGGACAACGAAACCACCATCAGCACCGCGGGACTCGACGGCGACCACGCTGTCGTCCCGCGTACCGTGACCGAAGGCATACGCCACAACAAGTTCATCGTGCTCCTGAAGGGCGACAAGCCGGTCGCAGTCTGGACCGGGTCGACGAATGTTTCCGCCGGCGGCATCTTCGGTCACTCGAATGTCGGTCACATCGCATGGGACGAAGTCGTCGCCGCGAAATACCTCGACTATTGGCGGCGGCTTGCGGACAACCTCACGCCGACGAAACTGCGCGCCCCGAACAAAGCGGCAACGCCCACGCCTTCCGGAAAGCCACCGGTGAATTCCGTGACCCCGCTCTTCGCGGCCCGTGACGACAAGGACGGCAACGAAACGCTCCAGTGGTACGCGGATCGGCTGGCCGATGCGAAAGAGGTCTCCTGCATGACTTTCGCCTTCAATATCGACGAGGTGTTCCAGGGGGTGCTCAGCAAGGACAATGACGTGCTGCGATACGTCATAAAAGACGATCCGCTGGGAGCAGACGAGTCGATCGGCCACGACCGGGACGTCATCTTCGCGAGCGGTGGCTATCTGGAGGCAGGCGCCCTCGCCAATTTCCTGAGCGAGCGGTCCAATCCACTCAACACCAACCGCTACATCCACAACAAGTTCATGCTGGTGGACCCGCTGAGTAACGATCCGCTGGTCGTTACCGGTTCCGCCAACTTCAGTCGGCCCTCGCAGCGCGTCAACGACGAGAACATGCTCGTCATCCGTGGCGATACGCGCGTGGCCGACATCTACTTCGGGGAGTTCATGCGTGTGTTCGACCACCACTACGCGCGATACATCGTGCGCCTCCTCAGCGATGAAGGACGCGCCGACCCGGATGCGGGCTACCTGAAAGACAAGTCCGCCGATTGGATCCCTTCACACTTCAATCCCGACAGTTACAAATCGAAGCGGCGGAAGTACTTCGCGTCGCCGCAGAAGTGAGCGGTAGGCGCGGCGCTTCACCACCACCTCGGCCCTCGTACATTCGCACGAGAGTTCTAATTGGCGCGGGAACGCTTGTTCGCGGCGGACACGCTGTCCCAGCGGCGCAATCGCAATCCATCATCTCGGCCCTCGTACATTCGGACGAGAGTTCTAAACGGCGCCTGAAGCCTTGTTCGCGGCGGACACGCTGTCCCAGCGGCCGCAATCCATTCTCTCAGCCCTCGTACAATCGCACGAGAGTTCTAATTGGCGCGGGAACGCTTGTTCGCGGCGGACACGCTGTCCCAGCGGCCGCCGCTCATGGCGAGCGGGGGTCCTATTCGGACGCCTTTACGCCCGACTCCTTCACCGCCTTACGCCACTTCGCAATTTCGCGAGACACGAACGCCCGCGCTTCTTTGCCCGTTTGAAACTCGGGATCGAAGCCGTTATCGACCAGCCGCGTCCGGAGCTCCTGCGATTGCATGATGCTCGACAGCGCCGATGTGAGCTTCTGATTCACTGCGGGCGAGATGCCTGCCGGTGCGGCAACGAAGCGGAACGCCTCGGGGTTGACTTCGGGCCACCCCGCGGCAGCGAATGTCTGCACGTTGGGAAGCAGCGATGACGGTTTACTGCCCGTGACGCCGAGCGCGATCATCGTGCCCGCCTGGATTTGCGAGATCACCGAGCCCGCGACGGCGAACGTGAGATCGCAATGCCCGCCGAGAATATCCTGTATTGCCGCGCCAGCGCCTTTATACGGCACGTGCAGCAGCTTGATCTTCGCGGCCGAATTGAACATCTCGATGGTGAGATGACTGGATGATCCGACGCCGGCAGACCCGGCTCTGATCTTGCCGGGGTTCGCTTTCGCCGCGGCGATGAGCTCCTGAAGGTTCTTTACCTTCAGACCCGGATGCGTCACCAGCACCGTCGGAGAGGTCGCGATGATCGCCACGAACGTGAAGTCGCGTTCGGCGTCGTATGGGAGCTTCTCGGCTAAGCCCGGGTTGATTGCGAACGCGGTATCGAAGATGCCGATCGTATAGCCGTCGGCGAGCGATCTCGAGACGATCTGCGTTCCCAGTATGCTGCCCGCGCCGCCGCGATTGTCGATGACGATCTGCTGGCCGAGCGCTTCGGTGAGCTTCGGCGCGAGAAGACGCGCGAGAAGATCGGTGCCGCCGCCCGCGACGAACGGCACGACCACGCGAATGGGGCGTACGGGATAGGCGGCCTCACCCGCATCCGCGCGAGGGATGGCGAGAAAGATCGCCGCGCAGGCGAGGACAACGTTGATCAGTTTCGAACTGCGTCTCACGGCTCTCTCCTTCCCCTCACCCCTGCCCTCTCCCCAATTCGGGGCGAGGGAGCGTTGTTCATCACCCGTCACCCGTCACTCGTCACCGGTCCCAACGTGCCTAGCCTCTCGCCGACTCGCCGCGAGGGAATGGCTTAACAATACCTCTGCAGCACGTCACGGTTGATCTCGATGCCGAGCCCCGGCGCCTGTGGCACTTCGACGATGCCGTTCCGATGGCGGATCGGCTCCTGCGCAAGCTCGGTGCGCAGCGCGTTCTCGCTCATGTCGTACTCGAGCAGCGTGGGAAAGGGCTCGAGCGCGCGCGGTGAATCCGGCAACGCCGCCAGCAGATGCAACGTGGCCGCGAGTCGGATCGCGGTTCCGAACATGTGCGGTATCACTCTCACGTGATTCGCGCTCGCCAGCGCGGCGATCTTCCGATATTCGGTGAAGCCGCCGCACACGCACACGTCCGGCTGGATGATGTCGAGCGCGCGCTCCTGAATCATGCGCCGGAATGCCCAGCGACCGCGGAATTGCTCGGCCCCCGAGATGCGCAGGTTCAGTGCCCGCCGGATCTCTACATAGCCCTCGACATCGTCGGCGCTGATCGGTTCTTCGAACCAGAGGAGATCTTGCTGCGCGATCTCCTTCCCGACGGCGATGGCGCTGCCGCGGTCGTAGCCGCAGTTCGCGTCGACGGCAAACAGAGTGTCGTCGCCGATCGCGCGCCGCACGGCAGCGACGTTCCGGATGTCGTACTCGGGGCCGAATCCGACTTTCATCTTCATCGCCTTGAAGCCGTCGTCGACGTAACCGCGCGCTTCCGCCACCAGCGCGGCGGTCGGATCGGCGCGCTCACGACGGAAGAGACCCGTCGCATAGGCCTGCACACGCGTGCGAAACGCCCCACCGAGCAACTGATGGATCGGCTGCTGAAGCGCCTTGCCCATGATGTCCCACAGCGCGATATCGACCGCGCTGATCGCCGCGGGATCGGTACCTGCCTTGTGCAACGCTTCCCAGATCACCTCGTAATCGAACGGATTGCGGCCGATCACGTGCGTGTCGAGCGCGCGGCGCGCGGGCACCGTGGCGCCTTCGCCCCATCCCGTGATGCCGGCGTCGGTCGTCACTTCGATCACGCCGAACGCACGCTCCCGCGTCGTGCGCATCGCGTTGGAGAAAGGATCTTTCACGGGATACACCGGCGAATACGTTTTTATGTCGACGATTTTCATTTCGATGCACTCTCGGGTTTATGAACGCGGGGGGCTATGCCGCTTCCACTTCTGCGCAAGCGGCTCGGCCGTTCGCCACGACAACGCCGGCCCGGATTGGCCGGTCCGGACAGCTTCTTATCCGTCATGACTCCTCCCTTACGCAACGCTGCCCGGAGGCGCCTGTCATTCGGAATGTTCAGAACGCGTCGGGCGGCCCTGGCAGCGCGCCTCGTGCGAGGCCGTGTCATTTGATCACGTTCCGCGCCGTCGGGACTATACTGTGCCCGTATCGATTACGGAGGAGGAACCCCGATGCCGAAAGAGGAAGCGCCCCGCCTCAGCCATGTCGGACTCTACGTTGCCGACGTAACGAAGATGACCGATTTCTATACGAACGTTCTCGGGTTTGTCGTCAGCGATCGAGCAGAGGACGGCCGCATCACGTTCCTGAGCCGTAATCCAAGCGACCACCATCAGGTCGTCCTGGTGCGCGGCCGTACGACCGACGTCACGCAGCCGATGGTCCAGCAGCTCTCGTTCAACGTCGGCACGCTCGCGAACGTGAAGCGCGCGTTCCGCAAGGTGAGCGACGCCGCCTGCAAAGTCATCGATCCGCGCTGTCACGGCAACGCCTGGTCGGTCTATTTCACGGATCCGGAAGGCAACCGCGTCGAGATGTTCTGCGACACACCGTGGTACGTGCCGCAACCGCTCGGCTACGAGATCGACCTCACCAAGTCCGAGGATGAGCTCTATCGCGAGACCGAAGCGATCTGCCGCGCAAAGCCGGGCTTCAGGCCGATGGAAGAGTGGCGCGCCGAAATCAGCCGGAAGATCGCGGCCCAGCTCGAATACGCGGAGCAGGCCGAAGCCGCGACATCCGGATAAAGCAGTGAGCGGCTAGACGCGCGGCGCGCCCTTTTCGTTTGCCCTGAGAGTTCCGATGCTGGTAACCCAGGGGCGCGCCGAGCGCGTCCAGTTCTGCACTCTCGGTGCGAGCTGATCCCGCTCGCGTAAAACGCCGACGCGCACCATGTAGAACGGCTGCGGGCCATCCCCGGGTGTCGTCGAGTAGATCGGCGATCCGCAGCGTGGGCAGAACGCCTGTGCCCGTGGATTGCCGCTGTCCGCGGTGGTCTTGACGTAGATCGTCGGCGTGCCCGAGAGCATCTTGAACGTGTCGCCCGTCACCGGTACGTTGGTGCGAAACGCCGTGCCGGTGCTCGACTGGCAATCCGTGCAGTGACAGATCGTGACTTTCTCGGGGTCGGCGTCGGCCTCGAACGCGATGAAACCGCAGCTGCAGCTTCCGTGGATCCTCATGACAACGCTCCTTGCGGATTGTCCGGTCAATGTACTCGCGCGTATTTGTCGACGCGGCACTGGCGGGTCTTGCCGACATAGATATTCCCCGCCGGATCGATGCCCATGGCGTGCATGGGATCGGACTCCCAGCGCGTGATCACTGTTCCGTTTCCATCCCGGACACTGACCGCCGCTTGACTGGTGTCGGTCGCCTGCTCGCACAGATAGAAGGTCCCGTTGGCATCTCGCGCCATGTCATTCGGCCCGCCCATGCCGGTCCACATGCCGATGAACTTGCCGTCGGGCGTGAAAATCTGGACGCGCTGGTTCGCGCGGTCGCTGACATAGACGGTGCCATCCGGCGCAATCGCAAGGCTGTGCGGCAGATGAAAGTCGCCGGGCGCCGTTTTACCGGGCTGCCCCCAGGACTGGATGAGCTCGCCGTCCTTGTTGAAGCGATGCACGCGGCTGTTGCGATAGCCGTCGGTCACATAGAGATCGCCCGAGGGACTCGGCAACATCTCGGTCGGATGGTTGAAGGGACCGGCCGCGCGTAACGGCAGGTTGTGCCAATCCTCGCAGCCGGTGTCCGAATGCGCTCCGCGCGTGCCGATCTGCTTGATCAGCTTGCCGTCGAGCGTATAGATCATCGCCACGGAATCCGTCTGGTCGGTGACATAGGCGCGATCACCGACGATCTTGAAGCCGTGAGCGCGCTTGAACACGCCGTTGCCCCACGAGCTCAGGAATTTGCCGCTGCGGTCGAAGATCAGCACGGCCGGATCCTTGCGCTGGAACACGTAGATCCGGTTTTCGGCGTCGCTCGTAACCCTGCTGATCAGGCCGAAGGTCTGGCCCTCGGGCAGCTTCGCGAAATCTTCGATCAGTTCATACGTGTATTCACCGCTACCGACTTTCATCGCACTCCTCCTGATTACGGTTGACAATGCTGTTGGCCTCCGACACGCAACCCAAGGGAAAGGAGGTTACGGAGGAAATCCTTGGTTAGAACCGCCCATTATCGTGAGCGGGGGCTGCAGGGCAGCGGGGTCCCCGCGAACGAAACATTCCGGGCGTCAGTCAGTATTTCCATCAAGATATACGAGGCTTTGAGCAGAACGCGGCCAGGCCCGAGCCTTTCAGCCGAGCGCCGCCTTTCACCCCAGCCACTCCGGTCTACTCGATCCGAGTACCGGCGACGCCTTGTCCCAATACGGTTTCGTCTCGGACATCGTCAGCACCGGCCCGAGGTGTTTCAGCGCGCCATGTCCGCCGCGCGACTCGACCATGATGGCGTCAAGCTCGGCTGCACTGAGCCCCATGTCGGGCGTGTCATAGCTCACGTGCCCCTGCTTGTAGATATACATGCCGGAACGGCAGAGCGAAACGCGCACGTGATACGAACCGCCTTCGCGCGCGCGGCGCGCGAGCGCAAGCAGAACCCCGTAAGCGCCGTTGTAGCCCGTCGTGTAGTCGCACGCGGACGCGGGCAAAAGCGTCGGGCGCTCGTCGCCATTGTCCAGACAGATACCGGTCGCGCACTGTGCGATCTGTTCCCAGCCGCCGCGGTTCGAGAACGGCCCGCCATGACCGTAGGCGCTGATCGACAGATAGATGATGCCGGGACGCTCTGCTGCGAGCTGCTCGGGACTCAATCCGAACTTGTCCATGATGCCGGGGCGATAGCCCTGGCTGAACACGTCGGCCTCACGAACGAGTTTCTTGAGGGTCGCAAGGTCCTCGGGCTTGTTGAAGTCGAGGAAGCAACTGCGCTTGCCGTGGCTCGTGTCCTTCACGTGCTCGGGCACCTGCGGCAGATGTCTGGCCGTGACCATCAGCACGTCGGCACCGTTTTCGGCGAGCGTGCGTGCCGCAATCGGCCCCGCAAGAATGCGCGTGAGATCGAGCACCTTGATGCCCGCGAGAGGCCGGCCGCTTTCGGGAAACGGCATCGGTTTGCTCTCACCGATTTTCGTAATCTCGACGAGCGGCTTGCCGGCCAGCATCCGGCCGTGCGGATGCTCGAGCCACTCTGCGTTCGAGCGCACGACGGAGCCGCATGCGCGCGCTTTCGCGACCGCTTCTTCCAGATCGAACGAATCCCACTTCGCTACCGCCTTCTGAACGCCCTCGGCGCTCGATTCGCAGCCGAGCACGCCGATCACGCGGTCATGGAGGTGGGGCAGATTGAAATGCGGCAGATACCACCGGCCGTCCTTGCAGCGCCACGGCTGCGTGATGGAGCGCATGTGAATCATCGAGGGCGTCGCCGGAACCTGTTGCCAGCCCCCGCCTGCTTTCGGTTCGCTCAGATACTTGGAGCTCTGGCAGGTTGCGGCCGCATTGCGGACATCGATGCCGACTTTCTGGCGCCGGCCGGTTTTCATCTCGTGGATGTCGGTCACGCCCACGCCGATCGCAGCAAGAATGTTCGCCGTCGCTTCGCCGATCCGGAAGCGCGCCGAGAAAACGGGATCGCGGCCGGTCATCGTCACTTCACCTGGCGCCGGCATGCCGCGGCCGCGGATGCTCATGAGCTCTTCGAATCCGGGGTTCATCAATCTGTATCCTCGTGTTGACATGGGTATGGGACGGCTCCCTGTGCCGGTTTGCACAGAGCGGAGACGAACGCGCCCGAGCGCAATACAATACATCCGATCCGCCACCCTGGGAGAATTCGCGATGCCAATGGTCAAAGCCTACGACGAAGTCGAGAACCCGCGCATTCAGCGCACGCTGCCGAACGGTCATTTCGGCTGGCGCACCGATTTCATTCAGCGCCCGGAAGACAAGAGTATCGACACGCCGATGGCGTTTCTGGCGGAAGGAACGCCGCATCGCCTGCTACGCGTTCATTTCCACATGGTGGATCAATTCCAGGTGATGTATAACGGCTCCGGCACGCTGGGCAAGAATGCAGTCGCGCCCGGCGCGGTCCATTTCTCGCGCGCATACACGCCGTACGGCCCGATCTCCTATAGCGACAAGGGGCTGGGCTTCATCACGCTGCGCGCCCATCGCGACCCGGGCGCCCAATACCTGCCCGAAAACCGCGAGGTGCTCGACCAGGTCAAGAACCGCACACCGTGGCAGGTCACGGCATTTCCCGACTTCGATCTCGACCCCGGTGAACGCGGCGTGGCGATGAAGGCGCTCGACGCGGTCAAGGCGAACGACGGTCTGGCGGCCTTCTCGGTAAAGATGAATGCCGGCGCGAAGGCGTACGCGCCCGATCCCTCCAGGGGCGATGGCCAGTACATCCTCGTCATGAAGGGTTCGGTCGTGCACCAGGGCGAAATCAAAAAAGACCTCGCGATCATCTGGGTCGGAAAAAATGAAGGTCCGTTCGAGCTCGTCGCCGGCCCTGAAGGCATGGAGGGGCTGATCCTGAATTTCCCTGTGCCCGGTGGCGGTATGCCGGACGAAGTGAAGCCCGTCGGAGCCGACGGCAAAGGCGAGTTCAAGACGTGGCAGTGCGTATTGTGCGCTTTCGTCTACGACGAAGCGGCCGGCATGCCGGAGGAAGGCATCGCGCCCGGCACGCGCTGGGAAGACGTCCCGGAATCGTTCGGCTGCCCCGACTGTTCGGCGAAAAAAGCCGACTTCGAGATGATCGAGTTCTGAGCTACGCGTTCTGAGGCACGCTCGTTGCAGCCAAGGGCCGTGCAACGAGCGAGATAAAAATGGCTTCCACCCAAGTCCTGACCGGAAGGCCTCTGTCGCCCTCCACGAAACTGCTGCTCGGCTTCGTCGCCGGGTTCCTCGCCACGCTTCTCTTCCATCAGCCCGTTCTGTCGCTCCTCACGCACCTGGGCGTTGCGAAAGCGAATGTCTACTCGATGACGTCCACGGCGCCTCTCGGCGTACCGCAAGTGATTTCGCTCGCGTTCTGGGGTGGCGTGTGGGGCATCGTGTTCGCATTGATCGAAGGGCACTTCCCGCGCGGCGCTGCGTATTGGATCTGCGCACTTGTCTTCGGTGCGATTTTTCCGACGCTGTGCGCGTGGTTCCTCGTAGCGCCGATGAAGGGCCAGGCGATGGCGGCTGGATGGGACTTGAGCCGCATGATCGTCGGCCCGATCGTCAATGGTGCATGGGGCCTCGGTACCTGCGCTGCTGCTTAATCTCGGCTATCGCGTCTGGCGTTAGGGACGCCCGAACAACTCTCACGTGGAGCGTTACGGGCGCGGCGCAGTCTCGCGTGACGTCATTGTGGCGCCATGTCGCACTCGCTTAAAGCTCAGCCGAGCACCGACTCCATAGCGCTCGACAGTTCGTGCAAGGCCTTCGCGCCGTCGCCACGATACGCCGAGCCGTGCATGGTGGCGCACAGGCGTGGCTCGAGTGCCGCAAGCTCGTGCAGTCGCGTGCGCGTTTTCGGTGTCCATTGCATGTAGTCCGTCAACGGCCCTTCCTGCATCGCTCGCGTCGATTCTGTCGTGCGCCCGACGACGTCGGATTCCGTGCAAGGCTCGACGTCGCCGGTGTGATGGAACAGATCCGAGCACAGCAGCGTTCGATTGGTTTCCTCGAACAGGATGCCCGCGTCCCAGCCATGCGGCAAATGAGGCGTCGGATAGAACCGGAATCTGTTTCTGCCGGTGTCGATGAGCCGCTCTTTGCCCACGCCCTCCGCCGGCCGAAGCGCGGCGTCGTTGACGAACACCATCGCACCCACTGCGCTGCACACCGCCTGAGCGCGCGGTGCGAGCTGAAGCCACTCGTTCAGAGACCCGCACTCGTCCGGCTCGTAATGGCTGAACGAAATCCAGCGGATCGTGGATGGTTCGACGATCTTCGCGACCGCGTCGCGCACCGCGGGAAACATCTGCTTCATGCCGGTTTCCCAGAGCAGCGGCTCGTCGTCTTTGATCAGAAACTGGCAGAACTGGAGATCGAAGTCCGCCACGTAGGTGCAGATGCGGTATACGTCGGGCGCAATTTCGTTGATGGTGGTCACTCAGTCACCTGCGATGAATTCATGAACGACGGGCCGCATTATGCCGCAACCCTTAGGCTCCGCTTCAGCGCCGGCCAGAAGCGCCGCGCTCAGCCAAGAGTTAAGATCGGGACCGGAAAGCCGAACGAACCACCGTTTCGAAGGAACGCTTATGAGCATCGGTGTCCTGTCCATGGTGCGACTCAGTCCCGAACGCGCCTCCGCGCTGACAGCAGCGGGCTACGATGTACGCCAGGCGGCGAGCTACACCAGCCGGGACGAGGCGTGTCGTGACGGAGGCGGCAGCATCAGGGCCGTGCTGACCAACGGCCGCGGCGGCTTGACCGGCGCCGAGATGGCGTTGCTCCCGAACCTCGAGATCGTGTGCGCCGTCGGCGCGGGCTATGAAGCGGTCGACCTCGAGGTCGCACGCGGGCGCGGGATCGCGGTTGCCAACAGCCCCGACACGAACGCACCGGCCGTCGCGGACTCCGCGATGATGCTGCTGATGGCAGCGACGCGACATGTCAGGGAAGCCGATCGCTTCGTGCGTGGCGGCGGGTGGCAGGATCAGTGGCGCGTCGATACGCCGACCATTTCAGGCAAGCGTCTCGGCATTCTCGGGATGGGAACCATCGGAAGCCGGATTGCGTATCGTGCCGCGCGCGGCTTCGACATGGAAGTCGGCTATCACAACCGTTCGCCGGTGAGCCGAATCGCCGTACCGCTATTTCGGCAGTCTCGTCGAGCTCGCGACGTGGGCGGATTTTCTCATCGCCTGCTGCGCCGGGCGGTGCGGCGACGCGCCACCTCATCAACGCGGACGTGCTGACGGCGCTCGGACCGCATGGGCTATGTCGTCAACGTGGGACGTGGCACGGTGATCGATACGGCGGCGCTGCTCGAAGCGCTCGCAGCGAAGCGAATCGGGGGCGCCGGTCTCGACGTGCTGGAAGGTGAACCTGCGTTACCGCCACTGCTGCCGGAGCTTCTTAAATTCGAGAACGTCGTAATCACTCCGCACATTGCGGGACGTGCACCGGAGGCACGCATCGCGGGCACCAAGCTGATCATCGACAACCTGAACGCGCATTTCGCGGGGCGGCCGCTGCTGACAGCGGTTCTGTAGCGGATACGAGTAACGCGTGACGGGCTGGCTGCGGTGGCAGACGTCTCAGGTTCCGCCGTCGTCCTTACGGACCCTGTGCCGGCGGTGCGTAGTGCGCCGGCACCTCACCGGTGAGTGACTCGAGGAACGCAACGATGCTCGCGACGGTCGCATCGTCGAGCGTGCGTCCCAACTGAACGGCCGCCATGATGCGCACCGCGCGATCGAGGCGTTCGACCGAACCGTCGTGGAAGTAGGGCGAGGTCTTCGCGATGTTGCGCAGCATCGGCACACGAAAAACGTATCGATCCTCCTCTTTTTTCGTGGTCGCGAAACGGCCCTCGTCGATTTTTTCGGAACCCGTTTCGAGCCAGTAGTTCTTCACGACGCCGAACCGCCGCATCGCCACGCCGCCGAGTAGCGCGCCATTGTGACAGCCCGCGCAGCCGGTCGCGATGAACGCGCGCAGACCCGTCTGCTGGCGCTCAGTCAACGCGGCATCGTCACCTGCAAGGAAACGATCGAACGCCGAGGGCGTGGTCAGCGTCGCCTCGTACGCCGCCAGCGCGCGACCGTAATTGCGTGCGTTCAGGGGTTCCGCATCGTTCGGATACGCTTTCTGGAACGCGCTCAGATAGCCGGACTTCGCGATCACCGCGACGCCCGCTTCCTTCGACGGGAATCCGAGCGAGCCCGTGAGCGACCCTTCGGCCTGCTCCGCGCCGGTCTTACGATCGCCCAGCCAGCGCAAGCTCGGCTGCGTCATGGAATTGAACACGGTCGGCGATTGACGCGACGTAAGCTCGCCGCGCGCATCGCGCGAGAAGCGCCGGCGGTCCGCGCCCCAGTCGGGCGCAGGGTGGCAACTCGCGCATGCGGTCCTTCCATCGGCGGACAGCCGCGTATCCCAAAACAAGAGCCGCCCGAGCTCTGCTTCGGCGGTGGACACGGAGCCCGCTTCGATGCGGCCGAAAAGATCCAGTGCTGCGCGCTGCAATGGCTCATCAGCCTGCGCCGCGCCGACCGCAAGGAATGCGGCGACCACCGCCAGTGCGTTCACACTCTGCCGCAGCGTTTTCGGTCCGGCCCTGGCCTTCAGCATGGCTTTGTTCGCTGTCGCGCTCGATGCCGCGCAAGTTATCGTCTCTCCGGCATTGAACGCTACTCGGTGCGCGCGGGTCAACCCGCTGCCGCGTTCGAAGCGATCGTAGTTCGTGTGCAGTCGGGAAGAGGGATCCGGACGCATTAAACTTACGTCCGATTTCCGCCTGTGCAGGTGTAATCCTCGTTGATCTGACCCATGCCGAACGACCCCGATTTCCGCTGTTTTCAGACGATGGTGCCGATGCGCGACGGCGTCAGGCTCAACACGTTCGTGTACCTGCCGCGTACGGGTGGCCCGCGCTTTCCCGCGATCCTGCAGCGTACGCCGTACGGCATTTCGACCGAGGGCAAACCGAGTACTGACTGCACTCGCGGCTGGCTGCCGGCACCGGATGCGCCGATGCGTGGATCCATCCTGCGCGGCTATCGCAACATCGTCGCGCATGGCTACGCCGCCGTGTATCAGGATACGCGCGGCCGCTACGCTTCCGAAGGCGAGGATCGCGTCTATGCCGATGACGCCGCGGACGGCTACGACACGCTGGACTGGATTGCGAGTGAACCGTGGTGCAACCGGTGTGATCGGCATGTCCGGTTCCTCGGCCGGGGCCACGACGACGTTTGCGGCCGCATCGCAACGACACCCGAATCTGCGCGCGTTCTTCGCGCAGGTCGGCGGATCGAGCATCTACGACGACGTCGTCTACGAAGGCAATGCGATCGAGATGGAACGGCTGTGGTTGTGGGTCGCGAAAAACATTCCCGGGCTGTCGCGCTCACACCGTGACGCCGCGATGCGCCGACTTGGTCTCAGCGTCGAGGACATGGACAAGGCCGCCGCTGGCGCCAACGCCCGCTATACGCGACTCGAGGCCGCGTGCCACGCGCATCCGCCGTTTCTCGCGAGCGAAGACTGGCTGCGCCTGCCGCTCTCGCGTTATCCGGACTTTTCGACGTGGCAGCCCTTTCTCGACGAGATCATCGGCCATCCCGCGCCGGACGCATTCCGGGCGCGACACAATTTCCGCAGCACGATCGAGATTCCCGGATTTCACGCAACCACCTGGTACGACATCTTCCAGACGAGCGTCATCGCGGCGTTCAACGATATTCAGGCACGCATCGGCAACCAGCTGCTGTGGATCGGCCCCAACGATCATTACTTCATCTACGAGACGAATTTCTGGCCGCGCGATCCGTATTTCGAATGGTTCGACTACTGGCTGAAAGGCACTCGCACCGGCATCATGGATCGACCTCCCGTGTACTACTCGCCGCGTGCGTGGGTCGAGGAGCGCGGCAATTACGTCGCAGAGGACTGGCGTCATGCTGAACGCTGGCCGCCTGCCGGCGCAACACCGCAACGTTTCTATCTGCGTGGGGATGGCGGCTTATCGCGCGCAGAACCGGGTGGGCCGCCGCGGCCGTATCGTTACGATCCGCACCGGCCCATTCCTACGTTCGGCGGGCGCAATATGCTGATCGATGCCGGTCCGCGCGATCAGCGTCCGGCGCAGGCGCTCCCTGACTATGGGCTCATCTATCGCTCCGAGCCACTTGCGGAGGACCTCACGATCGCCGGCGAGGTGCGTGTGAGCCTTTGCGTTCAGTCGGACTGCCCCGATACCGATTTCGTCGCCAAGCTGATCGCGCTCGAGCCGGACGGCCGCGCCACGTTACTGATGGACGGTGTCGTGCGTGCGATGTACCGGGATCGATCCGTCCCGACACCGCAGCCCCTCACGCCGGAGAAGACGTACAGGATGACGATGAGCCTCGCACACATTCATCACACGATACGCGCAGGCAGTCGCATCGAGGTCGACGTGACGAGCAGCAATTTCCCGCGACGTGCACGAAACACGAACAGCGGCAACCCGGTGCTTGCGAACGACTCGGAGTCGGACATTCGCGTTGCAAACAATGTCGTTCATCACGCGGCCGCGACACCGTCGTTCATTGAAATTCCGGTACTTCCGAATTAGCGTCCCGTATCTTTCTTTCAGAGGAGTCACATCATGACCGAACCCGGTATGCACAAAGGCGACGAGTTCGCCGGCAAAGTAGCGCTCGTTACCGGCGCCGCCCGCAACATCGGCCGCGCGATCGCACTCTGTCTCGCTTCAGGCGGAGCGAAGGTCGCCGTGAACACCCGCTCGAACATGGAGGAAGCACGTGGCGTCGTTGCCGAGATCAAGGCGATGGGGACCGATGCCGACGCCTATGCCGGCGATATCGCGGACCCGGCACAGATCCAGCCGATGGTCGACGCGGTTTTGAAACGTTTCGGCCGCCTCGACATTCTCGTGCTCAATGCGGCGCTGCGCGAGCACGTGCATCTGGACGAGATCAGCTTCGAGGACTGGCGTCGCGTACTGTCCACGAATCTGGACAGCGTGTTCACTCTGACGAAGGCATGTCTGCCCGCGCTCAAGCAGGCAGGAGACGCGCGCATTGTGACGTTCGCCGGCGTCACCGCGCTGCTGGGTCTCAAGGATCGCGCCCATGTCGCGGCGTCGAAGCACGGCGTGGTCGGACTGACGAAAGCACTCGCACAGGACCTGGCGGAATTCGGCATTCGAGTGAATTGCATTTCTCCGGGCCAGATCGACACGACGCGAGCGGGAGGCGCTCGAACCCCGCGGCGGGATATCCCGCTCGGTCGCCAGGGAACGCCGTTCGAGATCGCCGGCGTAGTGCGGATGCTGTGCGGCCCGGCGGGCTCGTACATGACCGGCCAGACGCTGCACATCAATGGAGGGCTGTCGAACTCGGGGGTATGAAGCGTCTCCTCCCGGGCACTGTGCTCTCGTGAGCGGCGGCCGCTGGGACAGCGTGTCCGCCGCGAAGTGACATTCGAACGCCAATTAGAACTCTCGTCCGAGTGTACGAGGGTCAGGGCGGTGCAGAATATCCACATAGCGCCGCGAGGCGCCTAAGCGCTGATATCACCGTACACCGTCGATTTCTACGGTCTCGAACTCCGCCGGCAACGTGATCTCGATGAGCTCGAGGTCTTCCGAGTGCGCGATCTCGTCGTGCCTGATCCCCGGCGGCTGGTGAACGCACGTGCCGGCTTCTGCACGCACGCGTCCCACGTCTTCGTAATCGAACTCGATCCAGCCGCGAATGACGTAGAACATCTGGAAGTCGAGCTGGTGGAAGTGGGCGCCCGTCACACCCGTAGCACCGGGCTTCGCGCGGATCACGTGAGCGAGCACCTTGCCGTCCGTGGCGTCCTTGATGCCGAGGTCGCGGTACTCGAAGAATGACCGTAATCCGCGAGGAGCAAAGGATGCGTCGCGCAGGTGACTGACCGAAAACTTCATCGTCCCTCCAGTCGCTTCAGTTGAGTTTGACATCCAGGTTCTTCACCTGCTCTTCGAGCTCCACATAGTCGCGCATGAGCTCCGCCCTGATCTGTTCGGGCGTCGCTCGTTCACCGGGCTGAGCGCCTTCGGCGGCGAGGCGCTGTGCCATTGCCGGTGAATGCATGCCATTGCTCACGACCCGATTGATCGCGAGGATGATCGGCCGCGGCGTTCCGGCCGGCGCAAAGAGGCGATAGTTGTTCGTGAGCTTGTAGCCGGGGAGCCCCTGTTCGGCGAACGTGGGCAGATCCGGCAGCGACGGTATGCGTTTCAGTCCCAGCGTGGCGAGCGCGCGCACCTTGCCGGTTTTTGCCGCGGCGAGTGCCGCGATCGAGCTGCCGGCGACCATGTGGATCTCGCCTGACATGACCGCGACGAGAGACGGAGCCGTGCCTTTAAAAGGCACATGCAAGAGCTTGGCGCCGGAGAGCTGGGCCAGGCGTTCCATGCCGAGGTGCACCGTTCCCGCGATGCCCGAGCTGCCGTAGGTCAGCGTCACCTTCTGTGAATACGCGACGAACTCTTTCAGGTTGTTGATAGGAAGGTTCGGCTGAATCACGAGCACGTACGGCTGCGACGTCATCGTGACGACAGGCTCGAACGTCTTCAGCGGGTCGAAGGCAACACGTTTGGTGACACCAAGCAGCAGGATGGCGTCCGCATAGCTCAGCAGCGTGTAACCGTCCGGCGCGGAGTTCGCCACCGTTTCGCTGCCGATGACGCCGCTGCCGCCAGCGCGGTTGTCGACTACGACGGTCTGGCCCCAGCGCTCGCTCATAAACTGCCCGGCGGCTCGTGCGATCGTATCGGCGCCCGCGCCCGCAGCAACGGTCACGATGAGCCGAATCGGGCGCTGCGGATAGTTTGCGGGCTTGTCCTGAGCGAACGTCCCGCAACTCACGAGCAGCATCGACGCTGCAACGGTACACCTGAAACACGCGATCCCCATCCTCATGCATTCTCCTCCTCGATTCGCGAGGCCCCGTCATCGCATGCGAGCCTCTGACGGACAGTCTATATTCCTTCAGACCGGTGTAGAGTAAAAGTGCGCGGGCGGTGCGCCATTCCGAATGTAGCTCGGTGCCGCGCGTTCAGGTGAGGCGTTTCGAGGGCATGACTCAGGCCGACAGCAAGACACCACAACGTGATGCTCAGATGCCGCGAGTCAGCGAGCCGCGGTGGCCTGCCGCATTGGCCATGCTGGCGCTCGGTGGTCTGTATGCCGGACTGCCACCCTCGCTGCTGGTGGGTGGGCCACGCTGGGTGGTGCCCTCGCTCATGTTAATGCTGCTCGTCCCCGCTGTCGTGACGCATCGCAGCGGCCGACATCGCGTCAATCAGCTGCTGGGCTACGCTCTGAACGGCGTGGTCACACTCGCCATGATCGTGTCGCTGTGGCTGCTCATCGAGGCACTGCCGGCGCACAGGGAAACCTCGGTACAACTGCTCCTCTCCGCAGCCGGACTGTGGGTCGCGAATATTCTTGTCTTCGCATCGTGGTACTGGCGACTCGACGCCGGCGGGCCGCATGCGCGTGCGCTGACAACCGCTCATACGGACGGGGCATTCCTGTTTCCCCAGATGGCCATGGACCCGCAGGTCAAGATCGCGACCGGCGAACAGAGCTGGTCGCCGCACTTCATCGATTACCTGTTCCTGGCCTTCACCACCAGCACGGCGTTCTCGCCCACTGATACACCGCCCTTGTCGCGCTGGGCCAAGGTTCTGATGATGCTGCAATCCATGATTTCGCTGCTCGCGATCGCGCTTCTGGCAGGACGCGCGATCAATATTCTCTGACGTCGTTGGCGTGTTCAATCGAAGCGCATGACAGAAGCCGAACAAAAGATGTTCACCGCAAGTTCAGGTTACGAAGCGTTCATGGGCCGCTGGAGCAGGCTCCTGGCGGTGCAACTCATTCACTTCGCGGGGGTCAGGAACGGCCAGCGTGTGCTCGACGTCGGCACCGGTACCGGCGCGCTCGCGTCGGTCGTCCACGATGCCGCACCGGCCAGTCCGGTGGTCGGAGTCGACCCTTCGGAGGGACTTATCGCGTTTGCGAAGAACAGTTCGAGCTCGGGCCTCGTGTCTTTCGAAGTGGGTGACGCACAGAAACTGCGGTTCGAAGACGGATCGTTCGATCACGCGATGGCTATGCTCGTCATGAACTTCATCCCCGACCACGACAAAGCCCTCGCCGAAATGCGACGGGTCACGCAGCCCGGCGGCACCGTCAGCGCGTGCGTGTGGGATTACAACGACGGCATGCAGTCTCTCAGATACTTCTGGGATGAAGTCGTGGCCCAGGAGCCCGCTGCGGCAGGAAAGGACGAGCGCAACATGAAGTTGAGCCGTCACGGCCAGCTCGGTGAGGTTTGGAACAAGGCGGGGCTCACCGAGGTACGGGAACAGCCTCTCGTGATCGATCAGACTTTCAAATCCTTCGAAGACTACTGGGGTCCATTCCTTACGGGCGCCGGACCCGGCGGGGCCTACGTCGTGTCGCTTCCCGAAGAGCGACGCCGCGCGCTCGAGAGTCGATTGCGCGAGCGCCTGCTGGGAAATCGCGCCGACGGACCGTTCACACTCAAAGCGAAAGCGTGGTGCGTACGCGGGGAAGTACCCCGCACGTAACAAGCACGTTAATATCCTCTGACGCGACGCATTCGAGGCTCGGTCAGAGACCGCGACGGTCGCGCTTGACATTGCTCGCAACAAGAAGATTACAAGCGCTTCCTATGAGTGGAGGAGGATTTCTCGTCCGGCTGAGCCGGATGCAGCAGTTCGCGGCACTGCGTCACCGCGGCTTTCGCCTGCTATGGACAGCGACGCTTCTGTCCGCGACGGCGCGATGGGCCGACATGGTGGTGATCGGCTGGCTGACGCTCGAGCTGACCGATTCCGCGCTGATGGTGGGCATCGTCGCAGCGAGCAAGATGGCGGGCTATGTGGCGGCGCCGTTCATGGGCGTATTCGCGGATCGCATGGACAGGCGGCGGCTGCTCGTCTTCGCTTCGGCAACGAATCTGACCGTCGCGTTGATCATGCTGCTTCTTTTCCTGACCGGCGTCCTCGTGCTCTGGCACGTGATCGCGCTGGCTCTGGTGAGCAGCGTCACCTGGGCAATCGACAACCCCGCGCGCCAGGCTTTCGTACCGGATCTGGTCGACCGCGAACATCTTACGAACGCAATCGCGCTCAATTCAGTCGCGGTCGAGATCACGGTGATCGTCGGTCCCGCACTCGGCGGTTTGCTGATACCCGCATTGGGAATGCGCGGCGCATACGGCCTCATCGCCAGCATCTATGTGCTCGATCTGTCTGTACTGCTCATGCTGGGCGGTGTGAAGCACGTCGTCTACACCGCTACGGAATCGCCGGCGAAAAGTCTCGTCGCCGGCCTGCGCTACGTACGGAGAAACCAGACGGTGCTCGTGCTGCTGGTCATCGCGGCGCTTCTGAACCTGCTGGCGGCGCCGTACCGTTACGCTTTTCTGCCCGTGTTCTCGCGGTTCATTCTGAATACCGGCCCGACCGGCTTCGGCATGCTCACCGCAACCGCGGGCGTTGGCGCACTCGTCGCAGGACTGTGGGTCGTCTCGCGGGGCAACTTCAACGGCAAGGGGCGTCTCCTCATCTGGGGTAGCTTCGCCTGGCCCGTCTCACTGCTGGCGTTCGCCGTGTCCACGTCGTACGCCGTTTCGCTCGCGCTCATCTTCGTGGCCGGACTCACGCAGGCGGTCGTCTGGACCGTGATCGCCACGCTGATACTGGGCCATACCGAACAGCACATGCGCGGCCGCGTGATGGGATTGCGCACGGGCGTCGTCGCCACGCTTCCGATCGGAAACCTCCTCGCGGGTCTCGTGGCGGAGCACCTGGGCGCACCGCTCGCACAAGGTGCTTATGCCGTCGCCGCACTGTTGCTGATGGTCGTGATCATCCTCCGGGTGCCGGATCTCTACCGCTCCGATTGATCTCTACGCGCGCCATACCGGCATGTCGCGCGATCTCGCGTCTTCGGCGATGCTCGAGATCAGGCTTTCAGCGGCCCGGCACCATGCCGAGCGACTTGTAGATCCCGGCGACTTCTGCGGAAGATAGATAACTCAGTAGCGCCCGGGCGGCTTCCGGTGCTTTGGCATGCGCGGAGACGAAGCCGATCAGCGCCGTCGGTGTCGAAATTTCGCGCGGCAAGGGACCGACGATATCCACACCCGGATCGTGTATCTCGCTCGAGAACGTGAGCCCGATATCGGATTCGCCCTTCGCGAGTACCACCATCGCGTTCGCGCCGCCCTGCACGCGCATGAGCTTGCCTTGCATCTGTTCGGCGATCCCGAGTTTCTTCAGCGTTTCCTCGAAGCTCACGCCCGCAGCGGCGCCGCGCGCGCCGTCCGGAAAGGACACTGCTCTTGCTCCGAGCAGCATCCTTTTCACGGCATCCGGGGTCGAGATATCGGGTTTCGGCGCACCTTTCCTTACCGCGACCGCTACCGGCACCATCGCCAGCGGCGTTTCAGTGCCCGGGATGACATGCCCCGTGGACACCACCTCCGCGAGCGGCGGCTGCACGATTGGAACATCGAACGGTTCACCGCGCATGACCTGCTGTTTGGTTCCCCCGCCGGACCCGAACGTCGCCTTCACCGTGTGTCCCGTCTTGCGTTGGAACTCGGGGATCATCTTTTCGATCGCCTCACGAATGCCGCCCGGCGCGATCAGCGTAATTTCGTCGGCACGCGCGCTCGGCGCGGGCGAGACGGCCATGGCGAACAACGCCCATCCAAGAAACGATTTCATTACGACCTCGGCGGTATGTTGACGTTCAGGTGGAACACGTTCTCGGGATCATACTTGGCCTTGATCGACTGCAGCCGCTGGACGTTGGATCCATACGCGGCGGCAAGCCCGGCAGCGTCGCCCTCGTCCGTGTCGAGATAGTTGAGATATCGGGTCGATGCTACGAATGGCGTGAGCGCGGAGTACGCGGAGCGCGCCCATGCGCGACCGGGATCATCGCCCGCCGGCGCCATCCACTGCGACAGCACCACCAGGTTGAATCCTTCCGCGCGCAAAGCATAGGCGGTGTCGGTGACGGGTACACGCGTCGCGGCGCCATGGAACCGCTCGATCAGGATCTGGCCCATGGGAGAAGGGCACGTCTCGAAGTTTTCGACCAGGGTGTCGAGCGCCGCATCGTCCAGTCCCTCGCAGAAGTGCGCCTTCCAGTAGTTGCGTGCGCCCCGCGGATAGGAATCGTCGAGCATCGCGTTCAGTTGCGCGTAGGGGATCGGCCCCAGCACGTCCAGCACCGGCTGGCCGAATGACTTGATGCGGTTGATCGCTTTCTCGCCGTCGCCTCCGCGCCCGAAGAAACCGGCGACGATGCCCACGAGCTTCGTAACCTGGTCCGGGCCGGTGATCAGCCCTGCGACCAGCATCAGGTCGTCGCCAGCCTCCAGCGCCAGCTCGCGGTAGAGGCGCAGGACGTCGCGGGCCCGATCCACGGGCCACGCGACGAGCCCGCCGGTAACCATCGGCCCGACTTCATGCAAACGGAATTCGAGCGACGATGCGACGCCGAAATTGCCGCCACCGCCGCGCGCGGCCCAGAAAAGATCGGCGTTCTCGTCCGCCGCAGCGCGCACGATGCGTCCGTCGGCGAGCACCATCTCTGCCGAGATCAGATTGTCGAGCGCCATGCCGTGCTTCGGCATGAGCCACCCGAGGCCACCGCCGAGCGTGAGCCCCGCTACACCGGTCGTCGACACCACGCCGCCGGTCGTGGCGAGTCCGTGCGCCTGCGTTTCACGGTTGAACTGTCCCCACAGCGTCCCGCCCGCCGCTCGCGCCGTCCGTGCGGCCGGGTTGACGTGAACGTACTTCATGAGCGAGAGGTCGATCATGACCCCGCCCTCGACGGTTGCGCGTCCGCCGACGTTGTGGCCACCGCCACGCACCGCAATCTCGAGCCCGTGCTCACGGGCAAGTTGGACGGCGCTGACGATATCAGCACTGCCCCGGCACTGGGCGATGAGCGCCGGCCGCTTGTCGACCAGCCCATTGTGCACTCTTCGGGCGGCGTCCCAGTCGGCATGCTGCGGAAGAAGCAATCGTCCACTGAAGCTCTTCGAAAGGTCGCCAACGGCGGGCGCAAGGTCGGGCATTCAATTCTCCTTTGCAATGCGAGGTCGAGATCGACGCGTCGCGTGAACATCCACTCAGGCGTTCGGATCGCGCCTGCATGCTATCCTCGAATCAGCAACGGCTTCAAGAACGGCAGACCAGGAGGAACGCGCAAATGACCGACGCCGACATGATCAAGCACCTCTGGACGCACAAGACGCAAGACCACCCGTTCCTTTCCGACGAGGCGCTCATGATCGAGCGCGGCGAGGGCGTGCACATCTGGACACGCGAGGGCAAGAAGCTCATCGACGGCTTCGCCGGGCTTGCGGTGGTGCACGTCGGTCACGGACGCGCGGAAATCGCGGACGCGATCCGCGAGCAGGCGGCGAAGCTCGCGTACTATCCCACCACGCGCCAGTTTTCGAATCCGCCTGCGGCCGAGCTCGCCGCGAAGCTCGCGACGCTCACGCCCGGCGATCTCGACTACACGCTGTATGCGGTGAGCGGCGCCGAAGCGAACGAGCGTTCGATCCAGATCGCGCGCCACTACTGGCTTCAGGCGGGACGTCCGCGCAAGTACAAGATCATCGCGCTGCAAGGCGGCTATCACGGCGGCACCATCGCGACGTTCGGTTTCGGCGGCACGCGCCGAACAGACGAAGGCCTACGAACCCTATCGCTGGAGCGGTTTCACGAAAGTGCCGATGCCCTACCCGATCCGCAATCGCGGCGGCGGCACGGACGAGGAACTGGTGCGCCGCTGTGCGGATGCCCTGGCCGACGCGATACGCGCGGCCGAGCCTGAAACAGTCGCCGCGGTCATCCTCGAACCGGTACAAGGCGCCGGCGGCTGCGTCGTCCCGCCGCTCGGCTGGCTCGCGCGCGTGCGCGACATCTGCGACGACTTCGACGTGCTCATGATTGCCGACGAGGTCATCACCGGCTTCGGACGCACCGGCAGATGGTTCGGCGTGCAGCACGAAGACGTCGTGCCGGACCTGATGTCGGTCGCGAAAGGCATCACCTCGGGTTACCTGCCCCTTTCAGCGTCCATCGCGAGCCGCAAGATCGCGGATGCGTTCGACGAGCACAGTCACGAAGAGAACGTTCACCCCGGCACGTACGCGGGACATCCCGTTTCGTGTGCGGCGGCGCTCGCGAATCTCGCGATCATCGAGCGTGAGAATCTCGTGGACAATGCCGTGCACATGGGCGAGCGCCTGCATGCAACGATCGAGAAGCACGTGCGACGATCTGCCGATCGTGGGCGAAGTGCGGTCTCGTGGCCTCATGCTGGCAGTCGAGCTGGTCGATCCGCAGCGCAGGGATCAGCCGCTCGACAGGAAGCTCGTATCGAGTCTCAACATGCGGGCATGGAAGCGCGGTGCGGTCGTCGTCGCGAGCGGGACCGTGCTGCGCGTCGCGCCACCGCTTTCCATCAACGCGGCCGAGGTCGACGAGCTCGCGCAGATCATCGGCGATTCGCTGCGCGAGTTGCAGGACGACGTGTCGCGTTCGCCGTCGAAGCTCACCGCAGCGTCGGCGTGATGGGAGACCTTGTGTGTCGACGCACGCGTCCGCACGCCAGTCCGTTTGCCCTGAGGAGACACAGCACCGCGGTCGTCTCGAAGGGCGAACCGCTGTGTTGTTCATGCTTCGAGACGCTATTGCTCCTCAGCACGAACGCGCGTGGGCCGCACGCCTGAAGACCGCTTCGAAGGCTGCGACTCTGAACGCCGCCGCATCGCCTCAATCCGCAAACCGATTCACCCTACGCAGCCGGGCGTCTCCTCGTCACGCTCGTGCTGATGACGATCGGCGCCTGCGGCATGTACATCGTGCCCGTGGTGTTGCCAGCGGTGCAGGCCGAGTTCGGCGTCGCACGCGCCGACGCGTCGCTGCCCTATTCGCTCCTGATGATCGGGTTCGGCATCGGCGGACTCGTCATGGGCCGCCTCGCGGATCGTTACGGCGTCATGGTGCCTCTCCTGATCGGCGGAACCTGCCTCGGCGCGGGCTTCGCCGTCGCGAGCACGACGCACACCCTCTCGAGCTACATGCTCACGCACGGCGTGCTGATCGGTCTCATGGGAAGCGCTGCGATGTTCGCGCCGCTCATTGCCGATACATCGCTGTGGTGGGAGCGCCGACGCGGCATCGCGGTCGCGATCTGCGCGAGCGGCAACTATCTCGGCGGCGCATTGTGGCCTCCGATCATACAGCGTTACGTCGAGCAGCTCGGATGGCGGCAGACGTATCTCGCGCTCGGGCTCTTCTGCTTCATCGCCGTGACGGCGCTTGCGTTACTCATGCGGCGCCGGCCGCCGCTCGCACACGCCACCGCCCGTGGTCGCTCCAAAGCGGGATCGCGTGGATCGCCGTTCGGGCTTACACCCCCGCAGGCGCAGACGCTGCTCTGCATCGCGGGCGTCGGGTGCTGCGTGGCGATGTCGATGCCCCAGGTCCACATCGTCGCGTATTGCGCGGATCTCGGTTACGGCGCGGCGCGTGGCGCCGAGATGCTGTCGGTCATGCTTGCCTGCGGCATCGCGAGCCGTCTCATCTCGGGCGCGATCTGCGATCGCATCGGCGGCCTGCGCACGCTGCTCCTCGGTTCCGCGCTCCAGGGTGTCGCGCTGCTCCTCTTCCTGCCGTTCGATTCCCTGATCTCGCTGTATGCGATCGCCGCCCTGTTCGGATTGTTTCAGGGCGGCATCGTGCCGTCGTACGCGATCATCATTCGCGAGCACTTTCCGGCATCGGAAGCGGGCTGGCGCGTCGGGCTCGTGATCATGTGCACGCTCTTCGGCATGGCGCTCGGCGGCTGGATGTCGGGTAAGGTGTTCGACCTCACCGGGTCGTATCGCGCGGCGTTCCTGAACGGCATCGCGTGGAACGCGCTGAATCTGACGATCGCGTTCTTTCTGTTGTATCGAGCGCGCCTGACTGGCGCCCTTCGCGCGACGTCGGTGTGATGAGGCCGGATGCGCGCGCCTCGCCCGAGGCGCACGCGAGGTCGTCATCGCGTTAGACTAAGGCGAAGGAAGGGAGGTTACGGAGGGAAACCATGGTTTCCCTCTGTTCCGTAGGGCGGCGAGGCCCGAGCCGGAGGCAAGCGCCGCCCCCACACTGAGGGAGCCGAATGCATGGCGAGCTACTATCCATCCATCACTGACGAGCAGGCGGCGCTGATCCGCAACGCCACGATGTTTTTCGTCGCGAGCGCGGACCCGGAGCTCGCGAGCGGCCCCGATGGAACGGGCCCCGTGAACGTTTCGCCCAAGGGCGGCGTCGTGCTGCATATTCTCGACCGCAACCGCGTCGCCTATCTCGACTACCGCGGGTCGGGCAATGAAACGGCCCGGCACTGTTCCGCAGGCGGCCCGATCACCGTGATGGTCTGCTCGTTCGAGGAGCAGGACGCCGCGGTCGTTCGCCTGTTCGGCACGGCCCGCGCGACCGCGCTTGCCGATTCACCGCTTGCGCAGCTCTTGCGCGCACACCCGGCGGAGGAGGTGAAAGGACCGGCGCGGCAGGTGATCGAGATTCACGTCGAAAAGACGGTGACGAGCTGCGGCTATGGGGTGCCCGTGATGCAGTTCGTACGGCAGCGGCGGATAGCCGACCGCGGGCGCCGTTACAAGCAAGCCAACGCCCCGCGCGTTGCGGTTTCGACGTAGAGAATACTGGAGGAGCGCGTCAGATGAGCGGGGTTTACGAAGGCCTCACGGTGATTGAGCTTGCCGATCGCCGTAACCAGTGGGCGGGCAAGCTCCTGTCGGATGGCGGCGCGCGCGTGATCCAGATCGAGCCCATCCAGGGCAGTCCCGGCCGCTGGTGCGGCCCCTTCGTGGAAGACAAAGTCGACCCCGACCGCTGCCTCGACTACTGGTGGAACAACACCGGCAAGCAGAGCGTGGCGCTCGATCTCGAGCGCAAGCCGGCCCAGGATCTCGCTGCGGAAGCTTCTCGCCCGCGCCGACGTCTTCCTCGAGAGCACGGCGCCCGGCACGCTGCGAAAGTTCGGCCTCGACTACGCCGTCCGTCGCCGGCAATCGTGCGCTGATCTACGCCTCGCTCACCGACTTCGGTCAGGACGGGCCGTGGCGCGACTATCAGATGAACGATGCCGCGCACCTCGCGCTCGGCGGCCAGATGTCGAGCACGGGCTATTCGGATCCGAAGGTCACGCCGATCGGCGGTAAGGGCCATCAGGCGTGGCACATGGGCTGCGCATTCGTGCTCCACGGCATCACCGTGGCGCTGTTCGACCGCATGACGTCCGGCGAAGGGCCAGTACATCGACGTCTCGATCCACGACGCCTGCGCGATCGGCACCGAGGCCGCGGTGCCGCAGTGGATGTACTACGGCTCGACGATGTACCGCCAGACCGGCATGCATGCGCAATCCCAGGCGGCAGCCGCCCCTGCAGCTGCCGACTGCCGACGGCAAGTACATGATCGCCGTCATGCAGAACTTCGGCGCGCGCGTATGGGAGAAGCTGATCGAGTGGATGGACGAAAAAGGCGTGACCGGCGAGTTGCACGACCCGAAGTATCAGGACGAGGCGTTCCGCACGTCCGAATACCGCACCGGCAATGTCATCCGCGACGCGATCGCGCGCCTGATCGCCGCCAGCAACGGCGAGGAGTGCTTCCATCGCGCGCAGTCGTACGGCATCTCGTGGGGTCTCGTGCATGCCGCCGAAGAGAACTACGACATCCCGCACTACCAGCAGCGCGACTACTGGCGCTCGATCGAGCATCCGGAGATCGGTCGCGCCATTCCCTATCCGCGCGGACCGGTTTGCGTGCGATGCGATTGCAAATCGAGCCGCGAGGCCGCGCACCTCATCTCGGCGAGCACACGCGGCAAGTGCTCCAGCAGGATCTGGGCTTGAGCGACGAAGACGATCGCGTCATTGCCGCGGCATCGGGAGCGATACGATGAACACGAAATCCCCTGCGCGTCCCGGCGTCCTGAGCGGCATCCGCGTTCTCGACTTCACCTGGAAGACCGTCGGCCCGTGGGCGCCGCGCCTGCTCACGCACTACGGCGCCGAGGTGATTCACGTCGAGCGCGCCGGCGGCTATGACGATCATCGCTACAACGCGACGCCGAGCATCGTCAGCGACGAGCCGAAGGCGGCGCAGCTGCCGGGAACGAAAAAGGTTTACGCGGACCCGCAATTCAACACGCTCCGCGACGAGACGGCCGAGCAGTCCCCGGGGGAGAAGAAGCTCTACGCCGCTCCGTACTTCAACACGCTGCATCACGGCAAGCTCGCGATCAGCCTCAACACGCGCAACCCGGAGGGCCTGAAGATCGTCGAGCGCCTCATCGGCATCTGCGACGCACTCGTCGAGAACTTCAGCGCCGAGGTCCTCCCGAACTGGGGCCTCACCTGGGAGCGCATCCACCAGCTCAATCCGCGGCTCGTGTACATGAGCACGTCGGGCTTCGGGCACTCCGGCGACTGGAAAGGCTATCGCAGCTTCGGGCCGACCGCCGCAGCGCAGTCCGGCATCTCGCTCGCCTCCGGACTGCCCGGGCAAGCCGCCCGCGGGCTGGGGCTTCTCGTATCTCGACGTGATGGGCGGCTGGATGGGCGGCCTCGCGCTGATGCAGGGGCTGCTGCAGGCGAAGAAGACCGGCAAGGGGTTCTACATCGATTACGCGGTGACCGAAGGCGCGATGTCGATGATGGGCACCTACATGCTCGACTATCAGGTGAACGGCCGGCGCACGCGCCGCCCGGATTTCCCGCCCGGCAACCGTTCGCTGTTCCCGGCGGTCGCGCCGCACAACACGTACCGCTGCGCCGGCAAGGATCGCGTCGGGCAGGACTGGTGGGTGTTCATCGCGTGCGAGACGCAGGCGCAGTTCGAGTCGCTGTGCGCGGTCATGGATCAGCCGGGGCTCGCGCTCGATCCGAAGTTCGCGACCAACGAAGCACGCGTGACCCATCAGGATGAGCTCGATGCGATCGTCGGCCGCTGGACGCGCGCGCGGCGGCGTTACGACATCATGCGCAAGTGCCAGGCGGCGGGCATCATCGCCGCGGTGGTGCAGAGCGCCGAAGATCGCGTCGAGTACGATCCGCAACTGCAGCACCGCGAGATGCATCCCGATCATCGATCATCCGGAGCTCGGCGACTGTCCGTACGAAGGCTATCCGGTGAAGCTGTCGCGCACGCCGGCGTTCGTGCACGGACGCGCGCCGACGCTGGCCGAGCACAACCAGTACGTCTACGGCGAGCTGCTCGGCATGAGCGACGCGGAGATTGCCGGGCTGCGCGAACGCGAAGTGATCTGAGGGCGCCTGACATCAAGACTTCCCTCGCCCCCGTCGCGGAGAGAGAGGGCAGCACCTGACCAAAATACTTCCCTCGCCCCCGTTGTGGGGGAGAGGGTCAGGGTGAGGGGGCATTTTGACGGAGACGCAGCTATGGCAGTTCGCTTCGACCGGGAGCGGCTTGGCTCCCTGAAGGACACGCGTGGCCATCGTCGGCGTGGGTGAGACCGACTACGGCGCCGACTACCGTGGCGCCGGCGGGCAGGCCGCCAGGAAGGGCGAGGCCCGCTACGACTCGTACACGCTGGCTTCGCAGGCGCTGAAGCGCGCGCTCGACGATGCGGGGCTCACGAAGGACGACATCGACGGCCTGTGCACCGGGCCACACTCTGTCGGGCGAGCGCGCCAGCGAGCTGTGGGGCCTGAATCCGCGCTGGAGCGGCGGCGGTGACGCGGCGCAGTGCATCATCGAAGCGGCGATGGCGATCAACTGCGGGCTGTGCACGACGGTGGCGCTGGTGTATGGCAACGCGCAGCGCTCGATGGACACGGCGTACGGCGGCGCGCGGGTGACGGGCGGCGGCATTACGTCGTACTTCTACTACGCGCCATGGGGCCTCACGTCGCAGGGCGCGCTCTACGCGCTGTTCTTCCAGCGCCACAAGCTCCTCTACGGCACGACCGAGGAGCAGCTCGGCGCCATCGCGGTGGCGTTCCGCAAGCACGCGTGCATGAACCCCAACGCGGTCATGCAGAAGCCGCTCACGATCGAGGACTATCTGAAGGCGCCGTACGTCGCGGAACCGCTGCGCCTCTTCGACTACTGCCTCATCAACGACGGCGGCGTCGCGATCATCGTGCGCCGCGCCGACATGGCGAAGGACCTCAGGCACAAGCCCGTCATGGTGAGCGGCTTCGGCTGGTCCGAGGAGAACGTCGATGCGACGCAGCTCCGGCCGCGTCTCAAAGACTTCTATCACACGGCGCCACCGCGACGTGGCCGCACAGGTCTATCCGATGGCGGGCGTCACGCCGAAGGACGTCGACGTGTTCGCCACCTACGACAGCTTCAGCGTGCATTTGCTCGCCTCGCTCGAAGGTTTCGGCTTCTGCAAGGAAGGCGAAGGCGGTGCGTTCGTGCAGAACGGACGCATCGAAATCGGCGGCGAGCTGCCGTGCAACACGAGCGGCGGCATGCTCTCCGAGAGCTACATGCAGAGCTGGAACCACCAGCCCGAGCTCGTGCGCCAGTTACGGGGCGGCCTGGGCGCGCGTCAGGTGAAGGGCGCCGAGGTCGGCGCAGTACGTGCACGACGTCGCGGGCAAGTGCAAGAGCATCATCTACACGAAAGGGAGCTGAAGCGATGGCCACCGCGCGTCCGGTCCGCTCGATGGACCCGTATGCCGAGCAGTTCTGGGCATACACGCAGAAGAAGGAGCTCCGGCTCCAGAAGTGCTCGGAGTGCGGCAAGTTCCGCTGGCCGCCCGGGCCGACGTGCGACAAGTGCCTCTCCGACAATGCCGAGTGGGCCGCGGTCGCCGGCCGCGGCAAGGTGCTCTCGTGGACGACGTTCCGCCGCAAATACTTCGACGAGTACCCGGCGCCACACACCGTCATCGTTCTCGAGCTCGACGAAGGGCCGCTGTTCGTCTCCTATCCCGTCGGCATCGATGCCAGCGACCTGCGCGAGAGCATGGTGCTCACGCTGCGCTGGACGGATGGCCAGGACAGGTTCGGGGAATACAACCTGCCGGTGTTTGGGCCTGCCGCTGCAGGGTAGTGGTTTTCCGAGTGGCCCGATCGAGGCTGCAAAGCCCGCGCCGACAGCGGTGAGCGCGGGGCCGATGGTCGCGCTCGTATGGCTCTGGACCTTGAGAGAAGCTTCGATTCGCGCGAGGCCATTCTACGCAACCCGCGGATACAGACCTTTCGAGCAATGCTGGCGGGGCCGACCGAGAGTGCCGCTTGGTTCTCGGCCTGCTTCGGTAGCTCAACGTTCACGGAACGCGATCGACGCCGAGACCGTCGCGAGTCGCCTAACTCAGGAGCAAACCTGACCGCTAGGTCGCGATCGCTGGGCTCCGAGCGTGCAACCGCAACATAACGGCTAAAGTCTATACGGCACGCGGATGCCTGGAGCATCCGGCGTGAAATCCTTCGTATTGCGGGTGACAAGCACCAAGTTTTCGACTTGTGCGCTCGCAAGAATGATCGCGTCCGGGACGCTGATCTTCGCACCGCGGCGTATGAGCACTGCCTTGTCAGCGATCCGTTCAGTGAGTTCTATTCGCTCGAAGCTGGACAGAAATTTGCGGGTCGCCGCCTCCAGGCCGGCTTTCGCACCAACCAGCACCTCGATCCAGGAGATCACACTGATTGCGGGACGCTCGTAACGTTCGACTTCCGCTTTAGCGACCGCAATGCCGTTGAGATAGTCGATGAGAATGTTCGTATCGAACAGTGCCCTCAACGCAGCCACTCCTTGCGCAGCCGGCGCTGAAGGGAGAGTCCGTCCTGTCGTGACCCTGCGCGCTTCCAAAGGCCGAACGCTTCTTCCCGTGCGGGCACGTTCTCCTGCAAATAGCGCTCTACGGCCTGTCGAATCATCTCGGCGCGCGACAATTTGCGGCTGCGTCCGAGACGTTCGAGCTCCTCTACCTGCCGGTCAGGCAAATCTATGATGGTTCGCATGCATGATCATGATGAATGATGACGGTGCATGATATCACGCGCAGCCGGCAGCGCCACATGGCCGCGCTGCTCGCCCGCCATCCCGATGACGAACGATCGCATCGATTCACTCGCGGGACGTGTCGCCGCGCTTGAGAGTCGCGCTCATGATGACTTAAGCTTCTTCGACTCGATGACTCAACGAGCGCGATCGACCGAACAACTCGCGCGTTAAAGGAGGTTATGCGTGGACACCGCAATCAAGGCGGAATGGTACGATCTCGACGATGCCGACCGGGCACCATTTCTCGACTGGCTGCACGGGCATCATCTGCCCGCATTGCAGGCCCGGCCCGGTCATATCTGGATCGGTCACTACAGCCGGGCGCCGCAAACCGGTAAGACCAATCCACCGGGCTATCCAGCCCGTGTCGAGACCGACGATCCGGAGGTTCCCCGCGGGTCGCAGTATCTTCTGGTGACGGCCGCCGCGTCACCGGACGTGTTCTTCGACCCGAACGCGACGGCGGAAGACGGACGCCGAAACTGAAGCTCTGCTCGCCAAGCGCAAGGAGTACCGTTTCTCGATCTTCATCGAGGAGACGAGGGTGAGCGGACCCGATTGGTACCGGCACTTGCCTGGCACCGGCGCGCCGCCGGCAATCCAGCTCGGCAATTACCTGACCAGCAATCAGACCGACGATCTCGATCTGGGTATGTGGTACCGGCAGATGAAGCTGCCACAGGTCACGCGGGCGCGCGGCTGCATCGGCGCACGCAAGCTGGTGTCGATCGTCGGCTGGGCCAAGCATGGCATCCTCTACGAGTTCATGGAGATGGAACCCGGCGAGGAGAATTTCGAGCAGCGTTTTCGCGACGCCGGTCTCAACGAAAGATGGACCGGCCGTCACGTTCTGAAGATCGTCGTGCATGCACCTTACGGCCCGCATGCCGGCCCCCGCATCTGGCCGCCGGTGTAGGATCAGGGAAGTCATCGTCCATGTCGATCGATGACGGCTTCTGGGCGCGAGCGTTACCGTCCCGTCGAGTCTCTTTGCGAGACACCGGCGGTCGATGGACTGTCCGGCACGACGTAGAGCAGAGCCGTGCAATAGCGTGGGGAGTCACCATCGACTCTCTTGATCTCATTCGCTTCCCAGCCGTCGATCGCGAAGCGATGCGTCACGATGCGAGTACCCGGCGGTAGCTCGAGGAACTTCGCGCTGAGTTTGCTCAGCATGTCAGGCATCAGGAATAACACCAGCACCGTCGCCCCCGAGATATCGGCCTCGTACAAATCGCCCTGCATGAACGTCGCTCGCTCTGCGACACCTTCGACCGCTGCAGTGCGTCGCGACAACTCGATCAGGTCCGGGTTGTATTCCACGCCGAGTGCGCGCGCCCCGCGCTTCGCGGCGGCAATCACGATGCGGCCGTCCCCGGAGCCGAGATCGATGAGGTAGTCGCGCGACGTCAGGCGCGCCAGATCGAGCATCTTCTCCAGGTACACGGACGGCGTCGGAACCCAGACCACATCCTTGCCGGCTTGTCCTTCGATAGGGTCACGTCGCTTCTCAGGTAAGCGCGCCCGCGCGACCGCCGCGACAGCCGAGGCGACGCAAAGTCCCAGGAATCCGTAAAGCGCCTCCGGCGATACGCTCATGATGAGCTCCCTGCAGCTATTGCTTGACGCACGAGTCTCGCCTTCACTCGGGCGCGCCGCTCGACATGAAGCATCGCGTCAGCATTGTTAGAATGCAATGCGGCGCGATATCGTCCGCACCGTTGATCGTTCAAAAGAGGGGGCCATCGTGCCAGAAACTGATCGTGGGGTAGGAGCAACCGAGACGCTGGCTCGATTCGTCACCGAGACCAGCTACGACAAGCTACCGGCCGACGTAATCGCAGCAGCGAAGATCGGCATAACGGACGGCATCGCCAACATGCTCGCAGGGGCTACGCAACCGCTCGCGGCCATCATAGGCGATTACCTGAAGCAGATCGGCGGTAACCCACAGTGCGCCGTGGTTGGCCACGATTTCCGGACGAATGCGCCCTCTGCCGCGTTCGCCAACGGGACCTTCCTGCACTGTCTGGACTACGAGATTCAGGGCCAGCCGGTTGCCCATGGAACCTCGAACATCCTGCCCGCCGCGCTCGCGCTCGGGGAAATGTTCGGTGCGTCGGGGGCCCGGCTGATTGAAGCCTATGTCATCGGATGGGAGATCAACGCACGCCTGCGCAAGGCTTCCGTGCGCTGTGACACGCGCGGCTACCATCCCCCGGGCTTGATCGGCCCGCTGGCCGGCGCGGCCGCAAGCGCCAAGATGTTGGGACTCGATGCTGCCGGGGTCCGGATGGCGTTCGGGATCGCGGCTTCGCATACGGGCGGGCTTACTGCAAACACCGGAACCATGGTCAAGTCGACCCATCCCGGTGCTGCCGCCCGCACGGGCGTTGAATCCGCTTTGCTCGCACAGGCCGGGTTTGTCAGTCGGGACGGCATCCTCGAAGTCAGGCGAGGTTTCGTCGAAACGCTCCTTGGCGACGGATTCGAATGGGATGAGCTCACACGCGATCTCGGCACACGGTTTCAGCTCGTCGACCCCGGATTCAACATCAAGCGTTATCCGGCTCAAATCTTCATGCAGTGGGCGATCGAAGCGGCTGTCACTTTGCGGCAGCGACACGACTTTCGTCCCGAGGACATCACGTATCTCGAATTGGAAGTTCCGGGAAGCCACGAGCGATCCGGCCATGAGGGGGCCGCCAGCAGCGGTCTCGATGGCAAGTTCGATTTCGCCTATTGCGGTGCAGTGGCGGTTGCCGACGGGCGGGTCAATATCGACTCGTTCAGCGACGCTACGGCGTTCTCGCCGCGAGTGCAGTCCGTTCTGGGTAAGGTCCGCATCAAGCGCAATCCCGACATTCCGAGAAATCCGCCTGAGAACTGGGCTGTGGCCCGAGTGGGGCTGCCGGACGGACGCGTGCTCAGCGAAACCTGCCGTCATTACCGAGGCTCGATTGCCAATCCGATGGATCGCGAGGAGCGTCTCGCCAAGCTCCGAGACTGCGCCAAGTGCAGTCTCGACTCCGCCGACATCGAGCGCGTCATCGGCATGGCCGAGCCGCTGGAGTCCCTGCCCGACCTGCGACCGCTGATGGCCGTTCTGGGACATCGGTCGGTAAAGACATAGCGCGGCGAGCCGCAGGCTATCGGCTAGAGCCGGCAGGGCACGGGGATGCCTGGGCGCTGCTGCTCACGCCCTCCCGTACCCGCCACCCCCGGCCGTCTGCATGACCACGCGGTCCCCGCGCTTCAACACCCAGTGATCGGCCGGATCGATGGGTTTGCCGTTCAGCGTCAGCGCACCAACCTTGCCGTTACCGGCACCGAGTATCCCCTGCGGCGCCGAGCGGAAGCGGGTCATGATCATCGATGCGAGCATCGAATCCCCGGTTACTTCAATCTCGAAATGCAGACCGCCGCCGCCGCGGTGGCGGCCGGGGCCGCCGCTGTCACGTCGGACGCTGCGCTCGATCACGCGCAGCGGGGCCTGCTGCTCGAACACCTCGATGGGGGTGTTGCCGAGATTCGAAGGGAAAGAAAGCGTGTCGTAGCCGTCGCGATACTTCGTCGCCCCCTGCCCCGCGTTCATGAAGCAGATGGACGAATACGCCTGCCCGTCTTGCTCGCCCGCGACCGTGATGGAGGAGTTCGAGGAGCCTTCGGCAATGGCTTTGTCGGGCAGCGCCTGCGCGAGCGCCATCATGATCGCGGGCACCATCATGTGGCCGATCATGCCGCGCCCACCGCTGGCCGCCGGATATCGCGGATTGAAGATCGAGCCGAGCGGCGCGGACGTCCTGATCATCACGAAGCTGCCTTCGTTATTCGGTACGTCGGGCGACAGCAGCGCCTTCACCGCATACGCCGAATAGGCGAAACAGTAGATCGGGACGACATTCACCGCGCGCGGCACCTGCTGCGACGAGCCGCTGTAGTCGATCGAGATCGACTCTTTCTCGACGGTCACTGCGCAGTTGATGATGATCGGCTGCTCGAAGCCATCGTGCTCGACGCGGGCGTGGTACACGCCGTCGGGCACTTCGCGAATCGCTTTGCGCATCGCGGCCTCGGAGCGGCCCCTGATCTCGTGTCCGAGCACGGCCAGGTCGTAACTGCGCAACAACGGCTGCAGGCGCTCTTCCAGCATCTTGCACGCGGCAACCTGCGCCCAGATGTCGCCGTGCGTCATCTCGGGCACGCGGACGTTCCGAGCGATCATCTCGAAGAGCGTACGGTTCGGCTTGCCGCCTTCGATCAGCTTCAGCCGCGGGATCTGCAAGCCTTCCTCGAAAATCTCGCGCACACCCGCATTGCGCAAACGCCCCCCGATGTCCGGCATGTGCGATACGACGGCGGCAAACGCGACGAGCTTGCGTTTATGGAATATCGGCATTGCGATATTCACGTCGTGTATGTGCCCGGTGCCCATCCACGGGTCGTTCGTGATCATCACGTCGCCGGGCTTCAGCGTATGCGCCGGAAAGACGTTCAGGAAATGCTTGACCGTTGCGGGCAGGCTCCCGATGAAGGACGGGATCGACATGGTCGACTGCGCAAGTGAGCGGCCTTGCGCATCGGTCAGGACCACCGCAAAGTCGTTTGCTTCACGCACCAGAACCGAGAAGGACGTGCGGATAAACGCCGTCGCCGCTTCGTCTACCATGCTGACGAGGCGCTTCCATTGGATCTCGAGCGATATCGGATCGATCTTCGGCTTTTTCATGTCTTGATGTCGACGCACACCGTGTAATCCGACAACACCGTCACGTTCGCCGCGACCGGCACCACCAGCGTCGATTCCCGTTCTTCCAGAATCAGCGGGCCCTTGAGACGTGTGCCCGGCTTGAGCGAGTAACGTTCGTACACCGGCACCGGCGCGTACTTGCGCTTGAGCGGCAGATAAATGTCGCGCTTGCCGCGCATGAGGGCCTGCGGCGACCCGCGCGCATCGCCCCACGTGAATCGATGCGTTTTCATGATCGAGCGGCCCGTGAGCCGCCAGGTGATGACCTGCGGCGCCGCGTTCGGCACCAGATGACCATAGAGTTGACGGTAGCGCCTCTCGAATTCGTCCACGACGCGGGATGCGCTCGACTTTCCGATCTCGTGCCACGGCAGCGTCACCGAGACGTTGTGGCCCTGACCTGCGTAGCGCATCTCGGCACCGATCCACCACTTGAGTCCACCTTCGCGTGCACCGGCCGAAGCGAGCTCGCTTTCGGCATCCTGCCGCATTTCCCGGAATGCCCGCGAGACGCGCTTCCAGTCGATGTCCGTTACGAGAGTGGGATTGGACCAGCTTCGATCCACACGGGCAGGCGCCGCGAGGAGCCCGAGGCACGAGCCTGCACCGGCCGCGATCGTCGCAAGCACCCGCGGGATCTGGAGCTTGCGTGCGACTTCGACGACGTGCACCGGTCCCGCACCGCCTGTCGCGACCATCGCGAACTCGCGCGGGTCGTGTCCCTTTTCCGCGATGTGTATGCGGGCGGCGGCCGCCATGTTCTCGTTGACGATGTCGCAGATGCCCCACGCGACCTCTGCGCTCCTCATCCGGAGCCGCGCGGCAATCTGCACCAGTGCAGCCTCGGCAGCCGCGCGGTCGAGCTTCATCTCGCCGCCGAGAAAGTTGTCGGGATTGAGATAGCCGAGCACGAGGTCGGCGTCCGTGACGGTCGGTTGCGTGCCGCCCTGCCCATAGCATGCAGGCCCCGGGTCCGCGCCTGCGCTCTCGGGGCCGACGTTGAGCAGCCCCAGCTCGTTCACGTGCGCGATCGAGCCGCCGCCCGCACCAATTTCGATCAAGTCGATGCTCGGAATCAAAATGGGCAGCCCCGAACCGCGCTTGAATCGATGCACGCGCGCAGCCTCGAAGCTGTGCGCGATCAGCGGCTCGCCTCCCACCGCGACACAGGCTTTCGCCGTCGTGCCGCCCATGTCGAACGCGAGGATTTGATCGATTCCGTTATTGCGTGCGGTATTCAGAGCAGACAGCACACCGCCCGCGGGGCCGGACTCGAGCAGCAGTATCGGCGTTTCGGCCGCCGCTTCGCCCGAAGTGAATCCGCCGCTCGAAACCATGATCCGCAGCGGCGCATCCGGCGCGAACTCTTTGACGCGCTGGTCGAGCCGCCGCAAGTACTCGGCGACGAGCGGCTGTACGTAGGCGTTCGCCACCGTAGTCGACATGCGCTCGTATTCGCGGATCTCGCGTGCGATCGCCGATGAAATCGATACTGCGAGCCGTGGGAAGCGCCGCCGTATGGCGTCCGCGATCTTCCTTTCATGCCGATCGTTCACGTACGCGTGAAGCAGGCATATGGCGACAGCCTCGACGTCGAGCCCGGCGATGTTGCTCATGAGGTGGTCGAGCTCGGCGTCGCTGAGCGTCGTGACCGCTTCGCCGCGCGCGTCGAGACGTTCGTCGACTTCGTGGCGGTTCTCGAGCGCGGAGAGCGGCTGCGGAAGGTCGAGGTTCAGATCGTAAAGATCGTATCGCCACTCGCGGCCGATATCGAGCACGTCGCGCGTGCCTTTGGTCACCACCAGGCCCGTCGGCGCGCCTTTGCGCTCGATCAGCGTGTTCGTCACGAGCGTCGTCCCGTGGACGACTTCGGATATCGGCCGGTGCCCGTTTTTTGTGGCCACCGCGATTTGCTCGAGGAGGTCGGCGATCACCGTCGTCACCGCCTCCCCCGGATCTCGCGGTGTCGTCAGCGTCTTCGCAACCCAGATTTCGCCGCCCGACGTAGTCGCCGCGAGACCGTCAGTGAAGGTGCCGCCGATGTCCACGGCGATGCGGAGCCGGCCGGATTTTCCACGCGCTGGTGTTCGCACGGCAACGGGTCAGGCCACAGCGAACGCTTGCCGGCCGCGGCCGAATTCCGGGGCTACTTTCTTCATGAACAACCTCATGCTGTTTTCAGCGACGTCCGACGGCATGGGACCCATGCGGAACACCATGAGCAGCCCCCCGATGCCGATCTTGTCGATCTTCGCAATCTCTTCCGCCACCGTGGCGGGAGATCCGCGAATGATCGAGTGCTGCACCTGGTTGCGGGCCGCAGGGCCGCTTTCCTGCTTCAGCAGAAGCCCCTGCTCTTCGTACACCTTCTTGCGCATGGCCTGCCGAAACTCCTGCTGCGTCTCCCACGCGGGCAAGGCCAGTCGTTCAGCCTCGGCGTCCGTGTCGGCAACGAACACGTTGCGCCAGATCCAGGTGTCGCTCACGCAGCGTGCGACCGTCTGCTCGTCATAACCGGACGTGCGCATCGTTTCGCGGTACAGATCCATGCGGTGCTGCGTCACTTCGTTGCTCTGGATGTTCATCAGGAAGGGCCGGCCGTCGCGCGCCATTCCGAGCATGGACTCTTCGCTCGCACAGGCGCGGATGATCGGCGGATGCGGCTTCGTGTAAGGCCGGGGCCGCAGCGTGGGCAGCCAGATCTTCCAATACTTGCCCTCGTGCCGGTAGTTCTCGGTCGTCCAGGCCTCGATCATGATCTGCTCGGACTCGAGCAGTCTCTCGTATGCTTCCGCCGGATCGATACCGTACCCCTGATAATCGTAGATGTTGTATGCGGTACCGCGACCGAGGCCCACGAGCAGTCGGCCGTTGCTGATGTTGTCTATGAGGGCCATCTGCTCGGCCATGCGTATCGGATGATGCAGGGACATCTGCGCCACCGCGAAACCGATGCGGATCGTCGTCGTACGCGCTGCCAAAGCCGCCGCAAACGTCACGGGATCGACGTAAGCGCAAACGCCGTCGAAGTGGTGCTCCGCCAGCCAGAGCATGTCCATCCCGAGCTCCTCACAAAGCTGAGCCTCGCGCAGAGTCTCGTGAATGACCTGATGATCGAGGTCCGGTGTCATCGCTGCCGGAAACAGGAAGTTGCTGAATTTCATTTTGGTCAGCGCTCCAGTTCGTCGGCGGCAGCGCTCAGGAGACGCTCCTTGAAGCCGACGTTGTCGGTCTCTATGATCAGCGTGCCGTGGAATTCGAGATTGAGGTCCTGAAACGACCCCTGGCGGGCTCGCGCGCAGGGAACCATACGGAACGGTCGAGTAAACTGTCAACTGATAACAATCGCTGGCCGCCGCTGCATACAGTCCTGGAAGGAGATTCGCTGCTGACTCGTGCTGCACTCTCGCTCTGGCTGTTGTTGTTTGCGACAATCGCCTGGCCGCAGACTTTCCCGACGAAACCCGTACGCATCCTCGTGCCATTCGCGCCCGGAGGCTCGACGGACGTTACGGCACGCCTCATCGCGCAGAAGCTCACCGACGCATGGCGGCAGCAGGTCATCGTGGACAATCGCGCGGGTGCCGGCGGCAACATTGGCGCGGAGGCCGTCGCCCGAGCCGCGCCGGACGGCTACACGCTCCTGCTCGCCACCACGGGTGTCATGGCGATCAACCACAGGCTTTACCGCTCACTGCCGTACGACGCGTTGAAGGACTTCGCGCCGGTTACGCAGATCGGCGCGCTGCCGCTGATCCTGATCGTTCATCCTTCGTTGCCCGCACGATCCGTGAAGGAGCTCATCGCGATCGCGAGAGAGAAGCCGGGCCAGCTTTCGTATGCCTCGTCGGGAATCGGTAGCGCGACGCACATGACAACCGAGCTCTTTCGCATGATGGCGGGTGTTGACATCGTGCACGTGCCCTATAAAGGCAGTGGCCAGGCGCTGGCCGATCTCGTCAGCGGTCAGGTGGGCGTCGCGTTCGATCAGATCACGAGCTCTCTGCCGCAGGTGCAGGCAGGAAAGCTCCGCGCACTGGCGGTTACGAGCGCGAAGCGCTTCCCGTCCGTCCCGGACCTGCCCACGGTCGCAGAGGCCGGCGTTGCAGGTTACGAGTCAGTTTCCTGGAATGGGATCGCGGCACCCGCCGTAACACCCCGGGACATCCTCAACCGCATTCAGGCAGAAGTGGCGCGCGCGATTCAGGCGCCGGACATGAAGGAGCGGTTCCTCAAGGACGGTATTGAAGGCATCGGCTCGACGCCCGAAGAGTTTGCCACGCACATTCGCGACGAGCGTGCCAAGTGGGAAAAGGTGGTCGACAGGGCAGGCATCAAACCGATTTAGCGGACGTTGTGGCAGCGAAACGCGCTACTGCGCGCTCTGCGCAGACTCGATCGATCTTCTCATCGCATGCCCCTTGCTTCGCCACTGCCGGCGGCGCGCATTTCTCCGCGATGTCCCCCGACACATGTTCCGTGCTGCCCGGTGCGGTTGCGAGGACGAGTTCATCAGGGGCACTGGCGACCATATACTGCGGGCAGCGCGTCCCCTGACCGCGCGCTGAGTTGTTCAGTTGATGGAGGCTCGCATGAGCGAGGAAAAAACGACACTTGATGGGCCCGATTTCGCGCAAGGCGTGGCGGTGTCGAGCCTGACCGAAGGCGCAATGCTGCTCGGCCACGCGCAGGGCGAACCGCTGATTCTCGTCCGCCGCGGCGGTGAGCTTTTCGCGATCGGCGCCGTCTGCACGCACTACGGCGGCCCGCTGGCAGAAGGACTTCTGGTCGACGATACGGTGCGCTGTCCTTGGCATCACGCCTGTTTCAGCCTGCGCACCGGCGAGGCGCTGCGCGCGCCGGCACTGAACCCTGTCTCCTGCTGGCGCGTCGAACAGCGGGATGGCAAGGCCTTCGTCCGGGAAAAACTCGAGAACGCCGGCCCGCATTCGCCCTCCGCGACGTCGACGATGCCGGGATCGGTGGTGATCGTCGGTGGCGGTGCTGCGGGCAACGCTGCCGCAGAAATGCTGCGCCGGGAAGGCTATGCCGGCCGCCTCACCATGCTCAGCGCAGACGAATCGGTGCCGTACGATCGGCCGAATCTTTCCAAGAATTATCTTGCGGGCAACGCACCAGAGGACTGGATTCCACTTCGATCAGCCGATTTCTACAAGGAGCAGAGCATCGACCTGAAGCTTGGCGCCCGCGTTGCCGCCATCGACACGGCGAAGCGACAGGTGCAGCTCACGGACGGCAGCCACCACAGTTACGATGCGCTGCTGCTCGCGACGGGCGCGGAGCCCGTGCAGCTCGCATTGCCCGGCGGAGATCTACCGCACGTGCACTATCTGCGCACGCTCGCCGACAGCCGCGCCCTGGTCGCCAGCTCTCTTGTTGCGAAACAAGCCGTGGTGATTGGCGCGAGCTTCATCGGGCTCGAGGTCGCGTCATCGCTTCGCGCGCGCAATGTAGAGGTGCACGTCGTCGGACTGGAGACCTGCCCCATGGAGAAAATTCTCGGCGCGGAGGTCGGGAGTTTCATCCGCAAGCTCCATGAAGAGCACGGTGTCACCTTTCATCTCGGCACGACAGCCGCTTCGATTGAGCCGCGCAGCGTCACCTTGCAGAGCGGAGAAAACATCCCGGCTGATCTCGTTGTCATCGGCGTCGGCGTAAGACCGGCGATCTGCGCTGGCCGAACAGGCAGGCCTCGCCGTCGATCGCGGAGTCACGGTCGACGAGTACCTGGAAACGAGCGTCCCCGGCATCTTCGCGGCTGGCGATATCGCGCGCTGGCCGGATCGACTCACCGGCGAGCGCATTCGCGTCGAACACTGGGTCGTGGCCGAGCGCCAGGGGCAAACGGCGGCGCGTAACATCCTGGGCAGACGCGAACGTTTCGATGCCGTGCCGTTCTTCTGGACCGAGCAATACGATTTCGGCCTCGCCTACATCGGTCACGCCGAGGGGTTCGACGAAGTCAGGATCGATGGGCAGTTCGCCGCGCGCGACTGCACTATCTCCTTTGTCCGCGGCGGCAGGAAACTGGCAGTCGCCGTCATTCACAGGGATCTCGAAGGGCTACGCGCGGAAGTCGACTTCGAGCGGACAATCGCCGAACGCCGTAGCGGGCAAGTGCCGTGATTCATGGATTCGACACACAGAACCGTTCGTGCTGAGAGGAGCGCCAGCGTCTCGAAGCGCGAAGCACCGCCGCCGTTCGACAGCTTCGCGGGGTCTTTCGAAAGCATTTCAAAATGCACGACAGGATTGTGCATTGCGGGCTCCTTGAAGAAATCGAGGGGAAAGCGGCTATGCCCTGGATTCTTGCTCGCGCGCGCGATGGTGATGTTCGGCGAGGTTGCGGCTCACGCTTCGCTATTCAGCCTTCGTCCCCGAACGCTTGATGATGTCGCCCCATTTCGCGAGCTCGGCGCGTATGTAAGTCCCGAACTGCTCGGGCGTGCTCTCGACGGGCTCGAGGCCGAGTGTCACGTAGCGTTCCTGCATATCCGGCGCATGCATCGCCTTCATGAGCTCACCGTGCAGGCGCTCGATGATCGGCCGTGGCGTACCCGCCGGCACCAACACACCGTACCAGCCGGTGAGATCGTATCCGGGCGCGCCTGATTCCGCGATCGTGGGAATGTCCGGATACAGTTTCGAGCGCTCGGCCGTCGTCACTGCGAGTATCCGAAGCCTGCCGGTCTTCACATACGGCACGAAGGGCGCCATGTCGGAGAAGAGAAGCTGCACCTGACCGGCGACGAGATCGGGAAGCGCAAGACCCGCGCCTTTGTAAGGCACGTGCAGAAGGTCGATCTTGGCGAGGTACTCGAGGTACTCACCGCAGAGATGAAGCGACGAGCCGCTACCGGAAGATGCGTAGGTGAGCTGGCCCGGCTTTGCGCGAGCAAGCGCGATCAGGTCACGCATTGTCCTTGCCGGCACTGAAGGATGCACCGCCAGCAGGATCGGCGCGGATGCGACCTGCGCGACAGGAGTCAGATCGCGCAGGATGTCGTACGGCAGCTTCGGATAGAGGTTCGGGCTGACGGCGATCGAGCTCGTCGAGCCGAACTTGATCGTGTAGCCGTCCGGCTGGGACTTCACCACGATGTCCGTGCCGATCGTTCCACCGGCGCCGGCGCGATTGTCGACGATGAATTGCTGGCCGGTGCTCGCCGAGAGCTTCTGCCCGTAGAGGCGACCGAGGATGTCCGTCGTGCCGCCCGCGGCGAATGCGATCACCATGCGCACCGGTTTCGCCGGATACGTCTGCGCGGGCGCAACGCTGGCGAACGCAAGCAGACCCAGCAGTGAAAGCAAAGCCGTCCTGTGCATGGAATCCGCTCCCTATCAGCCTGCCATCGGTTGCGACCGCCGAGACGAGCATGAGCGGGGCGCATGTGGCAGACATTCTCCGTTGGCGTCTGTACACGCTCCTGATCTGGCTCCCGTCTACACGGATCACGCTGCCGTTCACGTAGCTCGCCGCATCGCTGCACAGGAACGCGACGACCGCGCCGAACTCTTTCAGTTCGCCGAAACGACCGGCCGGAATGCTCTCGATGCGGCGGCGCATCGCCTCTTCCACGCTGATGCCCCACAGCGCTGCATTCGAGGCGGTCGAGTCGTGCACGCGGTCGGTGATGAAGGTGCCGGGCAGGATGATGTTGACCGTGACGCCATCGGCCGCGACTTCGTTCGCAAGCGCTTTGCTGTAGGCCGCGATCGCCGGCCTCAGCGTATTGTCCATCACTTTGTTCGGAAGCGGCGTCACCATGCCGCCGCCCCCGCCTGCCAGGATGCGGCCCCACCGGCGCTCACGCATGGCGGGCAGTGCGCGCGAAATGAGCCGGATCGGGCTCACGACCATCAGTCGAATCTGCTGCTCGAGGACGCCGATCTCGATATCTTTGGCGAGGCCCAGAGCGGGCCCCGGATGGTTGATGAAGAGAATGTCGATGCCGCCGAGTGCGGCCACGGCCTGACTGAGAAGCCGGTCCATGTTCTCGGGCACAAACATATCAGCGGCAATCGCGACCGCCTTCGTTCCATACGCTCTTGCGATGGAGTCGGCGGTTTCGCGGCAGCGCTCGAGATTGGACGACGAAATCGCGACGGCCGCACCTTCCGCCGCCAGCGCCTCCGCGGCCGCGCGCCCGAGCCCTTTACTCGATGCAAGCAGGAGCGCGCGCTTACCGCCCAGCTTCAGATCCATATCTCGTCCACACGCGGTTGCTTCATTACGAAGTGCGGCGTCGATGGGTACCATTTCAAACAAACAAGCGTTCGTGCTGAGGAGCGATCGCGTCTCGAAGCATGAACGACCGCGGTCGCTCACTCTTGGAGACGGCCTTCTACCGGCCTCCTCAGGTCGAACGGACTAATGGTGCGAAATAACGGTTCGCCTAGAACGTCGAGCCCGATTCGAGATAAGCCTTCACGATTTCTTCGCCCGTCGCTTTCCACACGCCCGCATGCGAGCAGATGTAGCGAAGCGCCGAGTCGATTCCTCCGATCCGGTGCGGCACGCCGCTGATGAACGGATGCAGGCAGATCGCCATCACACGCGCCGAGTGCTCGCCTTCCGCATAGAGCACGTCGAACTGCCGCTTGATCATGTTCTCGAATTCGTCGATCGAGCGATCGCGGTAATAAAGCTGGGGCGAATCGTTGATCTCGTACGAGTAGGGCAGGTAGACGAGGCGCTTGCCGCCGACGTTCATGAGATACGGCTGATCGTCGTTTACCCAGTCCGAAACGTACTGGCAGCCCTCCTCCGCCAGAACGTCGAGCGTGTTCCACGTCTCAGCGAGGCCCGCGCCGAGCCAGCCGACCGGCTTCTTGCCTGTGGCCTCACGCAAGCGCTCGAGCGAACCTCGAATCGACATTCGCGCTCCTCTTCGAGCGTAAGCCCTGTGAGGCGCGTCGTGTTCGTCTTGTTGTGCCCCATGAACTCCCAGCCGAGCTTCACCGCATCCTCGATGATCTCGGGATGGTGATCGCAGATCGCGCTGTTCACCGTCGCGGTCGCGCGTATGCCGTGCTTCGTGAGCACATCCATCATGCGAAAAACACCGACGCGGTTGCCGTAATCGCGCTGGCCCCATGCACGCACCGTCGGCGCGTCGCCACTCGCTTTCTCCCACGGATGGCCCGGCAGCGGGTCCTTCAGTGAAAAGAACTCGATATTGGGGATCACCCATAAGGCGAGACGCGCGCCATTCGGCCATCTCAGCTGCGGGCGACGGTTGATCGGCGTGTAAGGAAACGGTCCATAGTCGCTGGGTTGCATGGGGCTCGGCCTTCGGATTCTGACGAGGGGCTACTGCTACATCGCACGGCTGCTGGCCGTGTCTTGCCGTGAGCGAGCTGCGATCAGCGGGGTCGCCGATAGTATAGTAGGTCAGATCCGGTCGGCTCGCTGTTCGCCCGACTCGCACACTTTTGATTTACAGCAGATTGCGGCTCCTCACGGTGGCCTACGATGTCCCGTAGATTTCACGAGGAGCGCCCGCGATGAGGTACGACGATCCCGCATGTGCATACTGCCCCCCCACCGTCAGGGCATGCCGCCAGGGTGAAGCCGGCGAGCGCGGTCCCGGCTTCTGCCCGACCAAAGTAGATCCGGAAGCGCAGGCGAAGGCGCGCGCGATGTACGAGGAGCCGGAGACGCGCAAAGTCTCACGTGAATCGGCGGTGGTCGAAGCGGAGGGCTACTGCAGGTGGACGCGCGTGGAAGAGATCGTGCAGTTTGCCAAGCGGATGGGATTTCGCAGAATCGGCATCGCGAACTGCATCAGCTTCGTCGATCATGCGCACGTGCTCTCGGGGATCCTCGAAAGCCACGGGTTCGAAGTCGTCTCGGTCGCATGCAAGACCGGCAGCATCCCGAAGGAAGCGGTCGGCATCGCCGATCACGAGAAAGTGCGCCCGGGGCAGTTCGAGTCGCTGTGCAATCCGGTCTGCCAGGCCGAGCTGCTCAACGCGCACGGCTGCGAGTTCAATGTCGTCATGGGCCTTTGTGTCGGTCACGACAGCCTGTTCTTCAAGCACGCGACGGGGCTCACGACGGTGCTGGTTGCGAAGGACCGCGTCCTCGGGCACAACCCGGTTGCGGCCTTGCACCTTGCCGACTCCTACTACAGCCGCGTCTGGGGACCCGACAAACCCGCCGCGCCGCGCAAGCTGCCGGTGGCGGGAAGGCGCGACAAGGCCTGAGGCCCTGCGCGGTCGCGGCCGGAACGACGAGGCAACGGACGCGGTCGGAACGACGATCGCTCTCCCGGCCGTGGGGAGCGGACTACGAGCTCAGGCGGCGTCGTGGAAAATAATCCCGAGCGTGTGACGATGCCCCGACCGTATCTTGCTCACGCCGTGGCGTAGCGCGACGCGATAGCTGCCGCGCGTGCCTTCGACCGGCCGGCTGTTCACCGCGAAAACCACCGCATCCCCTTTCGTCAATGGCACGACCGCCGCACGCGACTGCATCCGCGGACGCTGCTCGATGAGCACGAATTCCCCGCCTTCGAAGTCGGCACCGGGGTCGCTCAGCAGGACTGCCACTTGTAACGGGAAGACGTTTGCACCATACAGATCCTGGTGCAGGCAGTTGTAATCGCCTGCGCCATACCGGAGCAGGAGTGGGGTGGGACGGGTCTGACCGTCCGCATGGCAGCGCTTGATGAAGGCGCCGTGATCGGCGGGAAAGCGCACCTCCATTTTCAACGACTCGTACCAGCCGTTGGCGATCGGCACGAGCTGCCCATAGAGAGCGCTGCGCAGCCGTTGCAACAGCGGCGGCAACGGATAGGCGAAGTACTTGTATTCGCCGCGCCCGAAGCCGTGCCGCGCCATGATGATCTGACTGCGGAAGCGTCTATGCTCGTTATAGAGCGCAGTCATGGCATCGCATTCGCCGGCCGAAAGAAGCTTCGGCAGGGTGGCCCAACCTTCAGCATCGAGCTCGGCCGACACTTGCGGCCAATCGATGCGCTGCGTGCGCGCAATCGCGTCGCGTGACGTGCTGCTGGCAGACATGTTCGAGTTAGCGCGCATCGAGCACCGGCCGGGCCGTGTGATACGAACGCATTATGCCGATTCGCGACCGCTGCGCCAGGTGAACGCGCGCCGGACAAGCAGCCCCGTCCATCCTCAGCGCGTACAAACGGATCGGTGCCACGACATCCAGCACCGATGCGTTCCGCCTATCTCAACGGCTCTTTCAGCCTGATGAAGTAGACGCGATTGACGTCGACGCGATTGTTTTCCGACGGCAGGGTCTTGGGGGCGATGCCGCCTTTGCCATCGGGCACGATGCCGAAGTCGTCGTCGTTCGAGACTGCGATCGTGGTCGGATTGATGATCGCGAGACCTTCGGCCTTGTCGTGCGGATAACCGCCGGGCATTGCCAGCAGATCGACGATGAGCTTCTTGCTGACCGTTACGATGCCTGCCGCCGCGAGCTCCGCATCCGTGAGTTGTTCCAGTGTCTTTTCATTCACCCGCTTCCCGTTGCGCCCGTCGTTCGGATCGCTCAGATCGGTAGCCTGTGAAATGTCGATCCGGTAAACGCGCTTGAGCTTGGACGGCGACTTCGGATCGCCGGCAAAGAACTGGTCGCGCTCGAGGATGAGATAGGCGGTATTCGAGATCGCCGCGATGTCGCTCACGACGGCGCTGGTCGAGTCGAGCAGATAGCCGTACTGGAGCGACGCTCCGGTGCGTGGGTCGTAGACGAGAATGCGATTGAGCCGCGAGTGTTTGCGTATCGTGGCGTCGGGATTGTCCAGCGGATTCTGCATCATGCCGACGAGTGCGCTGCCGTCGGGCGTGATGGTGAGCGATTCCATGCCGCGGTTGGCACGTCGCAACGCAAGCACCCTGGGAAGCGATTTGCTTCCCGGAAACGGTCCGACACGCTTGAGCATCCGGCCCGTGGCGTCGACATGCACGAGCCACGGTCCGTATTCGTCCGAAATCCAGAACGTGCCGTCGGGCAGCGCGACGAGCCCCTCGCTGTCGATCCCGTTGGGATCGGTGCCGAGCTTGCGGCCCTGCAGATCCACCGCGATCTCGCCGGTATTTCCGTTCGTCGGATTCGGAAGACCTGTGACCTTACGGCCCTTCGCATCCCTGAGCTCGATCGTTTTGACGAGCACGAGCTTGTCGCCGTCCAGCCTGAAACGGCCGATCTGCGGCGTGAATCTCGGGCAGCGGGAATACCTTCTCGTCCGGGTTATTGTTGTCGGTGTTCGGTCCCCGATCGGTGAGCAGATAGAAGTAGCCCGGCGTTTTCGGATCGACGGCGAGCGCCGAGCCGAAGCCTCCGCCATAGATCTTCACGCCGTTGAACTCCCCCAGAATCCGGGGAGACGCAACCGTTGCGAAGGAAGGGTACGTCGGAACCGCGGCTGCCGGCTTCCCGGCGCCGATCCCGGCAGCAGCATGAGCCAACCCACCGAGCGCTATGACGAGCGCGATCCCTGTTCTGCGTTTCGCGCTCAAACCATTCTCCTGTAGTCAAGCTGAGCCTGCACGATGGTTTAGAAGATCGACGTATGGTCGAGGTGCGCTCGCGAGGAAGCGGCATGCAGTTCTGCTGTGGCGGCAGCGGTCGAATTCATCGGCACGTCGGTTTGGAAGGACGCGTAACGCTACCGGGTGTTTATGACGATTTCGTGACCGACATTCGTCCGCAGTCGTGCTGCCAGGACGAATCGCCGCGACAACCTGCACGCGCGGCGCGAACGGATGCCGCCGCGACCGCGTCTCGGTCGCCGGCGACATCGGGATGCGACGACTACGAGCGCCTTATGCCGACGCCTCCGCGGTCTGTGCGATGGCCATTTCCTTGAGGAAGAATGCGGCGATCGGATCGTGCGACGCATTGGTCGCGCGCGCGGCATGGTCGATGTAGATCAGCTCGATTTTGCCGCCGGCCTTTCGATAAGCCGCGGTGAAGCGCTCGGGCTCGTTCAGCGCGACGGGCGATTCGGGGTCGCGATAGTCATGCACGGGATCGGGCCGGCCCTGGACCCAGATCGCGGGCGGCATCGGCACCTTCTCGCCGCGCTCGAGCATGAGGATCGGGTTGCCGTCGATCATGTTCTCGTCGTTCTTCCAGAACGAGCCCTGCCGCTCCGGAATGTCGCCGACCCAGGCGGTACCTTTCGCGCGCTCACGCACGGCGTTGCGATAGCGCGAAAGCGGATTGATGACCGGCCATGCCATTGCGACGCAGCGCACAGTGGCGTCGACCGCAGGGGAGCCGGCCGGCAGCGGAATCGTGGCGTAGCGCGGATCGCCCGGCCGCATTGCGGCCAGCATCGCGAGATGGCCGCCGCTCGACTGGCCGCAGATACCTACGAGGTCCGGACGCGTGTTCAACTGCGCCGCGCGCGCTTTCACCCAGCGGATGGCGTAATTGATATCGACCAGGGCAGTCGGATAACCGTCATTCCCGTCGCGGAAGTCGAGCGCTACCGCGAGCACGCCCGCCTTCGCCAGCGCTTCGTCGCGGCCCTTGCACTCTTCGAGGCTGCCTTTGCCCCACGCGCCGCCGTGTATATCGACCACGGCGGGGAACGGCCCGGCGCCGCGCGGCCTATACAGGCGGAGCTTGAGACCACGCGTGCCGTGGCGCAGGTATTCGATGTCTTCGGTGGTGAATTCGTAGGTCTGACTCATCGCTCAATCCTCCACAGGTGGGGGCATAGCGTCTCACAGAACGCGGGGCGCGTCACCGCGCTTCACTTCCCTCCAGCACCCGTTTCCATTTCGCATAGTCACCCCGTATCCGCGCGGTCAGCTCCTGCGGTGAGGAAGGCGCTGCATTGAGACCTTGGCGCTGCAAGGTCTTCACGACTTCAGGGTCGGACACAGCCTCGCGCAGCATCGCATTGAGCCGTTTGACGATCGCCTGCGACGTCCCCGCGGGCGCCGCCAGCCCGGCCCAGAATGTCGCGTCGTAGCCTTTCAATCCTGCTTCGTTCAGCGTCGGTATGTCCGGCAGGCTCGGATCGCGCGCGGGGCTCGTGACAGCAAGCACTTTCAGCCGTGAACGCAACGCAACCGCAGCGGTGGCACTCGCGAAAGCGAGCTGCAGCTCGCCGCCGAGTACCGCCGTCGTCGCGTCGTTGCCGCCTTTGTACGGAACGTGCGTGAGCTTGATGCCGGCCATCTGCTGCATGAGCTGCCCGGAAAGAAAGCCCGCCGATCCCACACCCTGCGAGCCGAAGTTGATCTCCCCCGGCTTCTCTTTCGCGAGCGCGATCAACTGCGCAACATTGGAAACAGGAAGATCCTGTCGCGCCATGAGCGCATTGCAGAACGTCACCGCCATGCCGATCGGCTCGAAGGCCGTATCCGGATCGTATGGAAGCTTCTTCTCCAGTATGCGATTGACGGTAAGGGCACCGGGGCTCGCCAGCATGACCGTGTATCCGTCGGGAGGCGCCTGAGCAACGATCGTCGCAGCGACGCTTCCGGCAGCGCCGGCGCGGTTCTCGACCACCATCGTGGTACCGAGGAGCTGCCCCATTTTTGTCGCGATGACGCGCGCAGCGACATCCGCCGTCCCACCGGCGGTGAAACCGACGAGCAGCCGGATCGGTTTGTTGGGATAGTTCTGCGACCACGTCGCTGCAGCGGGCGCGCAGAGCAGAATGGCGAATAGCAGACGCGCGTAGCCCATGCTCAAGCCGCCGCTTCCAGGATCTTCAACACCTGCTCGGGTGACGTGATCTTGACCGGATTCGCGTGCAGCCACTTGTCGTGCATTGCGTTGGTCGCGATGGTCGCGAAGTGTTCGGGCCCGATGCCGACCTCCGAGAGCCGCCGCGGCAACCCGAGCTCGGCGACGAAGTTGTCCATCACGTCGGCGGCATCCTCGCCCGGATGGCCGAGTGCTTCGGCGACGAGCCGCTGGCGCTCCGCATTCGCCGCACGGTTGTAGCGCAGCACGTGCGGCAGCATCACGCAGGAGGTGTAGCCATGCGGCACGCCGCACGAGCCGCCGAGCACATGGCCGATCGCGTGACTCGCGCCCATCTGAACACCGCCGTGGCGCCCTGCGATCGCGAGCCATATCCCGTAGAAGCTTTGCAGTCTCGCCTCGAGGTCGGCTGGATTGCGCTTGGTCGCGAGCAGAGACGAGCTCAGCAGCTTCAACGCCTGCTGGTACATGCCGTCGCTGATCGGATTGGAGTGCGGCGAGCACAGCCCTTCCGTCGCATGGTCGATCGCGCGTACGCCGCTCGAGAGCCACACCCAGAGCGGCGTATGAACCGTCGGGGCCGGATCGAAGATGACGGTGCGCGGAATGGCCTTGGCATTCTCGTGACTGAACTTGCGTTTGACGCGTTCGTCCATCGCGCCGCCGCCGGTGGTGAGCTCGCCGGCGGACAGCGTCGTCGGAATGGCAATCTGAGGGATGCGCGGCCCTTCGAACTGGGGCATGAAGCGCGTGCCATCCGGTTTGGTGACGGCGCGAAATCGATCGAAGCCATCCGCGTCCGTAATGTCGTGCTGCAGGCACAGCCGCACGACCTTGCCTGCTTCCGTCACCGAACCGCCGCCGAAGGTGACGACGAGGTCAGTGCCAACGGAACGCGCAAGCTCCGCCGCTTTCAGCACGGCCGAGCGCGGATTGAAAGGCGGGATGCCATCGTACGTTGCCGCATACCGATCACCGAGCGCGGCCCGCACTTTGTCGACTTCGTCCGTGGTGCGATTCATGGTGCCGCTCACGACGAGAAACACGCGGCGGACACCCAGGCGTTCGACTTCCCCGGCAAGTGCCGGCGCGGCCGGCTTGCCGTAGATCACCCGTTCCAGACCCGGAAATTCGAAGACGTTCTCGCGCATGCCGTTCCCCCTCTCGTGATGCGTATCAGCGTGTGTGCGCCATTGCGGCACGTGGGCGCACATCATAACGTCCGGAGGGTAAAAACCAGTGAGAACTCGATTTCAGGCGCGACTGCAACCGTACTTCTTCGTCAGCGTCGCACTGAAGCGGGCCGTGGGCCTCCCTTCTCGTCGGCCGCGGCGCTTCGATTGCGCCGCACGTGCTCGAGCACGACCTTCATCGCCGCAAGAAACGGGACTGCGAGGAACATCCCGGGAACGCCGGCGATCTCGTCGGCTGCAAGGATGCCGACGATCACCAGCCCGGCATGGATCTCGATCCCCTCGCTCATCAGGTAGGGGCTCAACACGTAGTCCTGGAATATCCGGTACGCGATGAAGAAGAGCACCATCCACATCAGATGATCGTAGCCGCTGAGAGCCGCCACCAGCAGCGCGGCGCCGGCAGCGCAGAGCGGCCCGAGTACCGGAATGAACTCGAGCGGACCGGCGACTGCGGCGACCGCGAGTGCATACGGCACGCCCATCAGCGACAGAACGACCGCGTAGGCACAGAACGTGGCGATCGACAACAGCAGCATTGCGCGGACGTATGCGGTGAGTACCTCATTCAGGTCATCGAGCACGCTGTTCCAGAGCGGTCGTTCAGGACCCGGCACGAACAGCCGCAGCGCACCCTGGCGCAGCCGTTCGGCATCCTTGACGAGCATGAAACCGAGGATCGGGATGATGACGACGTAAACGACATTGCTGGCGAAATGAAGCACGCTCGTCCCCACGCGTCGCGCGAAGGACATCGAGTTGGCACCCCCGCTTTGGGTTACCTGCTCCCGCACCACTTCCACGATGCGCGCACGCAGAGGCTCCATCCATTCCGGCAGCGGAACGCGGTCGGTGATGTGCGGATCTTTCAGAAGCTCGGGCAGCCGTTCGGCCAGAGCCGACGCCTGCTGGCTCACGCGCTGGCCGACCGATACGCTCAGGCCCACCGCGATCGCGATAAGGGCGAGAAACACGAGTGCGGCCGCAACGGCACGCGAGAGGCGCGGCACGCGTCGATCCAGGGCCCGCACCGCGGGATACACGAGATAGGCAAGGAAGATCGCAAGGACGACGATGAACAACGTGTCCCGCGCGAGGTACGCCGCAGCCAGCACAGCGGCGACGAGGAACACCGTCCAGACAGCGCGCGCGACACGCGGATCGACACCGAACATGGGCTTATGCATAAGGTAAATACAGCGCGTCAGCAAAGTTGGGGCCGCACGCTGATTTCCGAAGGTTTCTTGCCGTGCCCGCGCGTGCCGGACGACGTGGGCGGTTCGTCCGCCGATCGTCGAGTCGTGCCCCGCTACTCCGGCTTGATCCCCGCCTGCCGTGCGAGTTGTGCCGCAAGCTGCACCTCCCCGGCGACGAACTTGTCGAACTCGACGGGCGTGGTCGGAGCCAGTTCCGCGCCGAACGAAGCAAGCCGCTGCATGACGTCCGGCGCCGCGATGTGGCGCACGATCTCCCGATTGAGCGTGTTCACGATTGCCCGCGGTGTCCTGGCCGGCGCGAGAAAGCCGGTCCACGAGCCGAACCGATAGCCCGGCAGGGCCGCTTCGGCAATGGTCGGCACATCCGGATACGGCGCCACCCGATTCGGTGCCGACACCGCGAGCGCGCGGAGCTTCCCCTCCTTCACGAGTGCAATCGCGCTCGCGAGCGGCGACATGAAGAACTGCACGCGGCCGGTCATGGTGTCGGTCAGCGCTTCGGGTATGCCTTTGTAGGGCACGTGCACGACTTCGAGCCTGGCCGCGAACTTCAGCATCTCACCGGCGAAGTGCGTGCCGCTGCCCACGCCCGCGGACGCGAAGTTGAGCTGCCCCGGCTTCGCGCGGGCCACTGCAAGCAGGTCTTTTACGCTCGCGATTCCGAGAGACGGCGGGACCACGAGCACGTACGACGCCGTGCTCGTTCGCGCGATGCCTGTGAAATCCGCGAGCGTGTCGTAAGGCAGCTTCGCATGAACCGCTGGCGCGAATGCATGCGAGCTCGAGGTCACGAGCAGCGTGTGACCGTCGGGGGCCGCTTCGGCGACGAGGCGGCTGCCAAGCACGCCACCGCCACCTGGCCTGTTGTCCACGACGACCGTCTGGCCGAGGGACTCGGCGAGCCGCGGCGCCAGCATGCGCGCGGTGATGTCCGGCATGCCTCCGGGCGTGAAGTTCACGATGATGCGAATCGGCCGGCTGGGAAAGCGGCTCGCGTCGCTTGCAGGCTGAGCCGCGAACGCGGACACGCAAAGTGCGCACAGCACGGCTGCGGCGAACGATCGCGCGTTGCGACCGGATGGTCGTGTACGGTTCGGCATGGCGCCATGATACTGACTTCTCGACTGCTGCCGGCCGCGGCGCGCTCCTGCTTCCGCGTGACGCCCGCCACCATTTCCGCCGGCAACACACGAATCGCGACGGCGCCGCTACAATGCATGCGTCATGTCGATCCGCTTCCTCCGTATCGCCGCAGCCGTGGCTTGCGCCCTCCTCGCGTCAGGCAGCGTCGCGGACGACCGCATCGCCGGCGCACCAGGATTCACCGCGGATGAGATGCAGAAAATCCTCTCGCACGGACCTTGGCCGGCGCCTGCGACGACGGATAAGAGCAACCGCGTTTCCGGCAAGCCGACAGCGATCGAGCTCGGCACGCGGCTTTTCTTCGACGCGCGGCTTTCCCGCGTCGGCGATACGTCGTGCGGCACGTGCCACGTGCCCGAGCGCAACTGGACCGACAACGAACGACGCGCGATCGGCAGGGTGGTAGTCGACCGCAACACGCCCACGGTGTCGAACCTGCGCGGCTCGCGCTGGTACGGGTGGGACGGCGGCGCGGACAGCCTGTGGTCGCAGAGCCTGCGCCCGATGCTGGACGAGCGCGAGCTGGGCGCGACACCGCAGCACGTTGCGAATCTCGTCCGCAGCGACGAGCAGCTCGCGTGTCGCTACCGTCGCACATTCGGCGAGGAGCCGCCCGCGAACAACGACGAAGCGATTTTCGTGAACGTCGGCAAGGCGATCGCGGCGTTTCTCGAGACACTCGTCAGCGGCCGCACGCCGTTCGATCAGTTCCGCGATGCGCTCGCACGCGGGGAGGCGTCGGCAACCGGCGCCTATTCGGAGGCGGCGCAGCGCGGGCTCAAGATTTTCCTCGGCAAGGGTGCTTGTGAGAATTGCCATACCGGGCCGAACTTCACCAGTGGCGAGTTCTTCAGTACCGGGCTGTCGCGCTTTGCGCCCAACGGCAAACCGGACCCGGGGCGGACTGAAGGCATTCGCAAGGTGCTGGCAAGCCGCTTCAACCTGCTCGGCCCCTACAATGACGACACGACGGGCGAAGTGGCCGAACAGACGCGACGGCTCGTCGTGGACAAGAGGATGACCGGCGAATTCAAGGTACCGACGCTACGCAATCTCGTGCTGAGCGGACCGTATGGTCGCGACGGCAGCATCGACAGCCTGAACGATGTCGTGCGTCACTATTCGGGGATCGACCCGGTGCGCCTGCACGCTAAGGACGGAAAGCCCGGCACACCGCTCGCCCTTACCGTAGCCGAGCAGCGCGATCTCGTCGTGTTCCTGGAATCGCTGAGCACGTTCTCGAACGCATGGCGCCCCGACGACGGAGGTCCGTGCCGCTAGGCTCTGAAGGAAAGAAGCTTACGAAACCATGGGAGCGGAGCGGTCGGGTGCCCTCTGTTCCGTAGGGCGGCGAGGCCCAAGCCGAAGGCAAGCGCCGCTCACCTAGCGCCCCGGTAACACCTCGCGCAACGCAGAGGCAGCCTCGAGAATCATCTCCTCTGTCGTTTCCCATCCGACGCACGCGTCGGTAACGGAGCAGCCGTAGATCAGCTTGGAAAGATCCTGCGGAATGGTCTGCTTTCCTTCCACCAGATTCGATTCGACCATGATGCCGACGAGCGACGTATTGCCGAACCGCACCTGGTTCACGACGTCTTTCATCACCAGCGGCTGTAACGCATGGTCCTTGTAGCTGTTCGCGTGCGAGCAGTCGACGACGATGTTCGCCGTGAGTCCCGCTTTCGTTAGCGCCTGTTCCGCCATCGTGACCGAAACGGTGTCGTAGTTCGGTCGCCCCTCGCCGCCGCGCAGCACGAGATGGCCGTAGCGATTGCCGACCGTGCGCACGACCGACACGCGCCCTTCGCTGTTCAGGCCGAGGAAAGCATGCGGCCGGGAGGCGGAAACGATCGCGTTGATGGCAACGGCGACATCGCCGTTCGTGCCGTTCTTGAACGCAACCGGCGTGGAGAGACCCGAGGCGATTTCGCGATGCGTCTGCGATTCCGTCGTGCGCGCGCCGATCACGGTCCAGGCGATCAGGTCGCCGAGGTACTGCGGCGAAACCGGATCGAGCGCCTCCGTGGCGGTCGCGACGCCGAGTTCGCACACGTCGCGCAGGAAGGCACGCGCATTCGCCATGCCGCGCTCGACCTGGAACGAGTCGTCCATGTCCGGGTCGTTGATGTAGCCCTTCCAGCCGATGCTCGTGCGGGGCTTCTCGAAGTAGACGCGCATGACGAGCACCAGCGTGTCGCGGACCTTCTCCTGCAGCGCCTTCAGGCGCCGCGCGTACTCCAGTCCCGCTTTCGGATCGTGGATGGAACAGGGGCCCACGACGATGAACATGCGCGGGTCCGTGCGGTCGAGGATCCGGCGCAATACCGTCCGGCTGTCCATCACGACCTCACCCGCGCGCTCTGACAGCGGCAGGCGCTCGTGCAGGTCGGCCGGCGTCGGCATCAGATCGAAGGAGGTGACGTTGACGTTTTCGAGACGACTCGTGTCCATGCGGTCCAGCATAACGGTTTCACTGCGAGCATCCTAACGCCTTGCGGGTGCGAGACCAAGCGCCGGGACGTCCGCGAGCCCGCACGCGAGTGGTCGCTATCGCGGCTTGAACCCGATATCGCGCGCGAGCTTTCCCCATTTTTCGAAATCCCGGCGTATCACGTCGGTGAAGTACTCGGGCGATTCCGTGTGCACCTCGAGCCCGAATGCGGCGAGCTTCTCGCGCACGTCGGGCGCCGTCAGCGCACGGTTCACTTCCTGGTTGAGCACGGTAACGATGGTTTTGGGCAGCGCCGCGGGTCCGATGATCCCGAACCAGCCGCCCGATTCGAAGCCGGGCAGCGTTTCGGCAATGGTGGGGAGGTCCGGATACGCCGGGGCGCGCGTCGCTCTGGCGATACCGAGCAGCCTGAGCCGTCCCGACACGACATGGGGCTGTAGCGATATGAACGAGCCGAACGACGCGTCGAGCCGTCCACCCATGACTTCGGTGTGTATCGCCGACGCGCTCTTCAGCGGCACGTGCAGGTATTCGAACCCCGCCTGCTGGCTGAAGAGCTCGGTCGCGAAATGCAGGAACGCGCCTTCGCCGGTGCTGCCGAACGTAAGCTGGCCGGGATTTGCCTTCGCGTACGCGATCAGGTCTTTCACGTTCCTGAACGGCACGCTCGGATGAACGACCAGGCCGAGGAAGTTGGAGGCCATCACTGCAATCGGTGCGAAGTCCTTCAGCGTGTCGTAGGAAACGCGCTGATATGCGAGCGGGACGATGACCATGTTGCCACCCTGCCCGCACGCGATGGTGTAGCCGTCCGGTGGCGCCTGCGTGAGCAGCTGCAGTCCCAGTTGTCCGCCTGCGCCGGGCCGATTGTCGATCACGAGCTGCTGTCCGAGGCGCTCGCTCACGCGCGGCCCCACGAGGCGCGACAGCACGTCGCAGCTGTCGGCCGGCGCCGCCGGGATGATCACGCGTATCGCCCTGGTCGGATAGCTCTGGGGCAGTGTCGGCGTGGAGTACAATGCGGCGGCAACGATGACAAGCATGGTCGAGCGATGCATGGCTCCTCCTGTCGACTGCGTTCACCAGTCTCGCACGGCGAGGTTCCACAGTTTGGTGCATCGGCGTCAAGCCGTAACGAGCGCAACGACGCGTCTCGCGCGCGTCGCGCGTAGCTCGGCCCCCACGATGGAGGAGCACAATTGAGGAAGGCATCTCACGGCCGGTCGATGCTCGTGTGCGCGCTCTGTGCACTCACCGCCGGCGCGGCATTCGCCCAGAACTATCCGACCCGTCCGGTGCGACTGGTCAGCTCGGCAGCAGGCGGCGGCAACGATTTCGCGGCGCGAATCATCGCGCAGGCTCTCAGCGAGCGCCTGGGTCAGCCCGTGATCGTCGACAATCGAGGCGGCGCCCATATTCCCGCACTCCTGGCCGCCAAGGCGCCGCCCGACGGCTACACGCTGCTCGTGCAGAACAACACGATATGGGTCGCGCCGTTACTCGAAAAGACCGGCTACGATCCCTTCCGCGACCTCGCACCGATCATGTTGACGGCGCGTGCGCCGAATGTGCTCGTCGTGCATCCTTCGCTCCCGGTCGGATCGGTGAAGGAGCTCATTGCCGCTGCCAAAGCCGCACCGGGCACCATCAATTATGCGTCCGGCGTGGTCGGCTCTTCGAATTACATCGCGGCAGAGCTCTTCAAGGCGATGGCAGGTGTCGATCTCACGCGCATCGGCTACAAGGGTTCGGGTCCGGCCCTCATCGACGTCATGGCCGGCCAGGTAAAAGTGATGTTCGCGACGACAACCTCGTCATCGGCTCACATTAAAGCCGGCCGGCTGCGGGCACTCGGCATCACCAGCGCGCAACCATCGCCGCTCGAGCCCGGAGTGCCCACGATCGCCGCGTCCGGAGTGCCGGGTTATGTCGCCGAATCGATCTACGGCGTATGGGCGCCGGCCGGCACACCGACGGCACTCGTGAACCGATTGAATCGTGAGATCGCTGCCATACTCAACACACCCCAGATCCGCGAGCGCTTCATGGCAAGCGGAGCGGAGGTTGTCGCGAGTACGCCCCAGGCGTTCGCGGCCGAGATCAAGGCGGAATCGACGCGCCTGGAAAAGATATTCAGGGGCGCCGGGATCAAGGCGGAGTGACGCGTCACCGCGCCGGTCTCGTCATCCGTGCGCGAAACAAGCTGAACAATACTCGCGCTGTGAGAGCTGGCTAATCGATCTTGATGCCGGTCTCCTTGCGGATGCGAGCCCACCGTGCCAGCTCCTCCTGCAGTGTTCGGGTGAACTGGTCGGCGGAGTTCGGGACCACTTCGGCGCCCAGTTTTTCGAACGCTTCGCGCGTGCGCGGCTGCGCAATGACGGCGTCGACTGCATCGCGGAGCTTCTGAACCACTTCCTTCGGCGTTGCGGCCGGAATTGCGAGCGTGGTCCACGTGGAGTAGTCGTAGCCGCGAAGCCCCGATTCGTCGATCGTCGGCACCTCGGGCAAGAGCTTCGAACGTTGCGGAGTCGTCACCGCAAGCGCACGCAGTCTTCCTGCTTTGATGAACGGTCCGCTCGAACTGACTTGATCGAAATCGAGATGGACCTGTCCGCTGAGGATGGCGACCGACGCGGCAGCGCCGCCTTTGTACGGCACGTGCGTGAATTTCACTCGTGCCATCGACTGAAATAGCTCACCCATCAGGTGGGTGCCGGAACCCTGGCCCCCCGATCCCATCAAGAGCTCCCCTGGACGCGCCTTTGCAAATGCGATGAGCTCTTTCACGCTGCGTACGGGCATCGAGGGGTGCACGACCAACGCGCTCGACACGAGCGATATGCGCGACGTGTACACGAAGTCACGCATCGGCTGGTACTCGATATCGTCGCGAAACACCGCCTGGCTCACGAGTGTGCCGGGCGCGCCGAGGAGAAGCATGTATCCATCGGGCGGCGATTTGGCGACCTGGGCGGAGCCGATTCTGCCTCCGGCCCCACCGCGGTTCTCGACGATCACCGGTTGCCCCAGCACTTCCATGAGCCCGGGCGCGATGGTCCGTGCCGTGATGTCGATGTTCCCACTGGGCGCGAACGGGACGACGATGCGAATCGGTTTAGATGGATAGCCTTGGCAATAGGGGATTGCGGGCGCAAGCAGCAGCAATCCACCCATTGCGAGCGACGAGGGCTTTGCCATGCAGTACTCCACGCAATGTCGTTCGAAAAGCGCGATGACGATGTGTTGGCGCCTTTTGTCCGATCAGCTTACCCTTGTTTCAGGGTACGCGCCGTCACTGACGGTTCTGATGTTCGAACATGAACGGCTGCCGTGTTGCTTCGTACGACAGCGGCAGATGTTTCATCGCTGTCGTGGACGTCTATACGCGACGCGTTATTTGGCGCGTATGCCGGCCTCGCGTATGACCTTGCTCCACTTCGCATTCTCGGCCTTGAGCGTCGCCGCGAGTTCCTGCGGCGAGCTCGCGCCGCTCTCGATGCCGGCAGCGAGAAAGCGCTCTTTCACATCCCGCTGATCGAGCACGCGTCGGATCTCCGCATTCAGGCGATGAATGATCGGGGCCGGCGTCTTCGCGGGTGCCATCGTGAGATAAATGCCACCGCTTTCATATCCGGGCAAACCGGACTCGGCCACCGTCGGCAAGCCGGGCGCAAGGGCCGACGCCATCGCGCTGGTGACGCCGAGGGCCTTGAGCCGGCCCGACTTGACGTGCGGCGCGACAGCCGGGGCCGTGCCGAACACCATCTGCACCTGACCGGCGATCACATCGTTTATGGCCGGGCCGGTCCCTTTGTAATTGACGCGAACGATGTCGACGCCGGCCATCTGCTTGAAGAGCTCACCGGCGAGATAGATCGACGAGCCCGGTGCGGCAGCGGCGAAATTGAGTACGCCCGGTTGCGATTTGGCAAGCGCGATCAGCTCCTCGACCGATTTCACCGGCAACGACGGATGCACGACGAGGACGTTCGGCGTCCTGCCCACCATACTGATCGGAACGAAATCGCGCAGCACATCGTAGCGAACTTCGCCGAGCAGCGGCGCATTCAGGAACGTACTCGCGCCGAGGAGCAGCGTGTAGCCATCGGCGCTGGCATGCGCGACGATCTCCCCGACCAGCCGCGCAGGCCGGTTGTCGGTGATGATCTGCTGCCCGAGCGCAGGCGATAGCGCGCGCGCGAGCAAACGTGCGACGAGGTCCGCGCCGCCGCCGACTTCGGCCGTCACGAGACGTATCGGCTTCGCGGGATAGGCCTGCGAATCGGCAGCCAGCGGCGCACTGCAAGCGCACCACGAGACCATCACGACAGCGGCGCGCAGGCTGCACATGCGTGTCGGACTTGCCATCCGACACGCAACGAAGGAAAGGAGGTTACGGAGGGAAACCATCGGTTTCCTTCTGTTCGTCGGCGGCGAGGCCCGAGCCGGAGGCAAGCGCCGCCACTACGCACACGCGTGTCGGACTTGCCATCCGACACGCAACGAAGGAAAGGAGGTTACGGAGGGAAACCATCGGTTTCCTTCTGTTCGTCGGCGGCGAGGCCCGAGCCGGAGGCAAGCGCCGCCACTACCCACGCAGCTCCCGCAACAACGGCCGGATGCTCGAAGCCGTTTCCACACCTTGCAGCAGCGAGTGAACTCGCGCCGTTCTCTCGGCGCCGAACAACGGCTCGACGAGCTCGTGGAACTTGCGCTCGAGCTGCGCCTGGTCCATGAGCCGAAACCAGGACTCTTCTTCGAACCGCTTTCCGCTCCTCGTTTCGATGATGACGATCGTGTGCCGTCCCTCATCCATCGCAGTCCAGTCGTCGCGGCCGACGAAATGCACGCGCTGCTGCATCGTTTCGACGGCCGAATCGATCGCACCGCTCGGATCGTGCAATTGGTAGAAGTCCAGCTTTCCCGTTGCAGCAGCGATCGCGCACACCTTCAAGGCGGATATCGAGCGATGCCGCGTCGTCGGAACGCGCTTCACCGCACGTGCAGGAACATGGATCTCGATGCGCTCGATGTCGTCCGGCGCGATCTGGTGCTGCTCGAGCAGCCTGAACAAGCCCTGAAGGTAGCTCTGATTCGGCGTGCCGGCCGAGAACTGCTTGTGCATGACATCGGTTATGGAATAGTAGCTGCCGAGGTCCTTCACGAGATCGGCATTTGCATCGGGATTTCCGATGTACGCATCGAACAGTCCCTGCTTACCGTCGAGAATGTCCTGCATCGCTTTCATGCCCTCGCGAGCGAGCAGCGCGGCGGTGACGCCGTTGCGATTCGCGGCCGCGACCTGAAAGGTCTTGCCGACGTGCACCGGATCGCGCGTCATGTTGTCGGGGCCCGACGCCTGATAGACGGCAAGACACAGAGCGGACGCCATCTGCTCGCTGTCGAGCCCGAGCAGTACGCCTGCCGTGACCGCCGAACTCACGTTTGCCGCGACCGCCGTGTGGTAGAAACGACGTACGGTGTAATCGTGCTCGCGATAGAAGGTCGTCATCAGCCGCCCCCCGACCTCGTATCCAAGCACCGTCGCGCGCAGCACGTCACGCCCGCTCGCGTCGATCCATTCGCCGACCGTGAGTGCCGTCGGCACGACACCCGCGGCAGCGTGGCCGCCGACGCACGTCGCGTGCACGGGATCCACCTCGTCGCCATGCGCCATGCCGCCGTGCGCCATCGCCGCGTTCACCACCGACGTCACCAGGGGATAACCGATCACGGAGCACTCCTCGCGCCCGCCCTGGAGGGCGAGCACGTCGACGATCGTTTTCACCTCCGGCAGGATCGAGCACGCCGTCATCGCCCCGACGGAGTCGTAGATCACGTCCAGTGCTTTTTCTTTGGCGCGTGCGGGAAGCGCATCGTATGGGTGGCTCGATAGCCAATCCGCGAGCGCGCGGGTAACGCAAGGCGTTTCGGTCGACAAAACCGCTCCTTTTGGCAGCCGTCTGCTTCAGCCGTCGAAAGCTTCGGGATCTCCCGTGGAGAATCGTATCACCGGCCGCGGCGCGCCCGGTACCTGCTGCACCTCGAGAGCCGATACTGCTGGCGCATCGTTACCCCAGGACGCGCGAACGTAAGACAAGACTGCGGCGATGTCCGCATCATTCATCACGTGAGAGAACGGCGGCATTCCATACGGACGGGGATTGCCGTGCGTCGCGGGCAGGAAGCCGCCGCTCAGGACGATGCGAATCAGATTGGCCGGGATGCGCATGGTGACTGCCCGGCTTCCCGCCAATGCGGGGAACGCATTGACTGCGCCCTCCCCGCTCTCGCCGTGACAATCGGCGCATTGTTCTTTGTAGATCTCGGCACCGCGCGCTCGGGTTTCCGCCGAAAGAGACGGCGCGGCTCTCTGCCGCCGGAACCAGGACCACCATCCTTCTCTGTCGGCGTCCTCCGGCGCGGCTTGGGGCAACGCCTTCAGGTACGTCGCAATCGCGTTCAGATCCGCGTCCGACACATACTGTGTGCTGCGGAACACCACCTCGGCCATCGGTCCCAGCGCCGAGCCGCGCGGCGCGACGCCGTTTTTCAAGAGCGCCACGATGTCGGCTGACGGCCAATCGGCAACGCCGGCTTCGTTCGTCGAGAGGAGCGAAGGCGCGTACCAGCCCATTTCCGGGATGACACCGCCAGTCAGTTCGAGATCGCTGGTGGCGCCGAACACGTTGCGCGCACTGTGGCAGGCGATGCAGTGCCCGAGGCCGCGCACGAGATATGCGCCGCGATTCCACTCTGCTGATCGGGCGCTCTCCGGCACGAAAGACATCGGTTCGAAGAACAGCGCGCGCCACACCGCCAGCGCGGCCTGATTGTTGTAGGGAAAGCGCAAGTCGTGCGCGCGATGCGGCTGATCGACCGCGGGCAGGCTCCAGAGATACGCAAAGATCGCGTCGGCGTCTTCGCGCGTGATGATCGTGTATTCCGTATAAGGAAACGCGGGATAGAGCAGCCGGCCGTCCTTCGAGCGACCGTTGTGGATGGCCCGCCAGAAGTGGGCCGGCGTCCACGTTCCGATGCCGGTCTTCGCATCCGGCGTGATGTTGCTCGAGTAGATCGTGCCGAACGGCGTCGGGATCGCACGACCCCCGGCGTACGGCGCGCTTCCTCGCGCGGTATGGCAGGCAATGCAATTGCCCGCCCGCGCCAGGTACTCGCCGCGCGCGATCTGCTCGGGCGTGGGTGTGAACGAAGCGGCTGTCGCAGGAATGTCCGCCTCGCCGCGGAAGTTGAGCAACGCGACGACCCCCGCACCGAGGGCGGTGACCAATGCGAGCGCGACGAGTACGGGTGCGATCAGCCGCCTCATTCCGGCACGCTCCCACAGGCAAGCGGCAGCCGGCCCCGGAATGAAGCGGCCGGCTTCGCGCCAGGTGCAACCGGCTGCGCAGCGAGCCATGCCGATACGGCGCCCACGTCGTCCGGCGTCAGTTGCGATGCGACCTTCGCCATGCAATCGGGCGCGTTGGCGCGGCGCTCACCCGTTTTCCAGAAGCCGAGCTGTCCATAGAGATAGTCTCGGGACAGGCCGAGCAATCCGGGTAACGTAAGGCGCGACACCGAGCAGATTCTGGCCGTGGCACTCCGCACAGGCGGGTATCTTGTGCGCCGGGTCACCGCGGCGGACGAGCGCTTCACCGCGACTCAATACCTGCTGCGAAGCAGTCGTGGGTTGCGGCGGCGGGTACGGAATGTCGAGCGAGGCGAAGTAGCGGGCGAACTCCAGCAGATACTCGTCGGTGAGGTCCTCGACGAGGTACACCATGAGCGGGTAGTTGCGCCGGCCATCTCGGAAATTGAGGAGCTGGTTGTGCAGGTAGCCCGCAGGCTTGCCCGCAATCCGTGGGAAGTAACCCTCGGGCGTCGAACGGCCTTCCTTGCCGTGACAGCCCGTGCACGCTGCCGCACGAACGGCCATGGTGTCGGGTACGCGGCGCGGCTCGGCGCTCATCGCCGCTCCGACGGCGAGCATGAGCGTGAAGGTCGAGATCAGACCCCGGCGTGTCGAACAATGTCGATTGCGTGACTTCAATGAGCGTACCTGCATGCCATTTTCAGGCGCCTCATCTCGCAGCAAACTTGCGTCCTGCGGCGATACCCGTCACGCTCGCGGCTGGTCCACCGCAACTTCGCGCGAGGAGATCCAGGGCATGACTCATCATTTCGGGGTTCTCATTCCTTCCACCAACACGACGGTCGAGGCTGAGCTTGCACGCCTGCCCCTCGGCTACCAGGCGCATTACGCAAGGCTGCTGTCGAACACGCCCGGACGGCCGTTCGCCGCCAGCCGCAACGAGGATATCGACTATCAATCGAAGCTGCTCGGCACGGCGAAAGTCGAAATGCTGATCCTCATCCAGACGTCGGCGAGCGTGTTCGAGGACGACTACGACGAAAAGGTCATGCGACGCATGAGCGCGGCTGCCGGCGGCGTGCCGGCCATCACCTCGGCGTACGCAATGGGACGCGCGCTGCGGGCGCTGGGTGCGAAACGGATCGGACTCGTGTCGCCGTACTCGGAAGAAGTCAATGCACGCACGCGTCGCTACTTCTCCAGCAAACACGGACTCGAAATCGCCGCGCTGGAAGGCTTCGCCGCAAGCGACTCGTACTCCATCGGCAGGCTCGGACCGGAAAACGCACGCGATGCTTTCACCCGCATCGATCGGCCGGAGATCGACGCGTTCGCCGTTCCGGGCGCCAATTTCGCGACCATGGGCTCCATCCCCGCATGGGAAGTGGAATTCAACAAGCCCGTGGTGAGCTCGACTCAGGCAGCGCTCTGGGCAATGATGCGGCAACTGGGCGGTGAAGCGGCGCCGGGCTTCGGCCGGCTGCTCGAGCAGATGCCGAGCGGTTGAACATGCGTGCATGACGATGCCGATGCGGTCCGCCTGCGCGCGCTTCGGCGTAATGGCGGCCGCGATTGCGGCAACGTCGAACGGCGCCTGGATATCGGCCTGCCGCGGGCATGACGACGCAGCCGACAACCAGGGCGGCACACGCGACCCGGCCTACTGCGGCTTGATGCCCATCGCCTTGATCACCTTCGTCCACTTGGCGACTTCACCGCGGATCATTGCAGCTGCTTCCTCGGGCGTACCGCTCGAGAGTTCGAGGCCCTGCTTCGCCAACAGCTCCATGGCGTCAGGCTGTCTCAACCCTTTGTTGATCTCCGCGTTGAGGCTCTTCACGATGGCAGCAGATGTTCCTGCCGGTGCGAGCAGCGCGTTCCATGAATTGACTTCGTAACCGGGCACACCGGCCTCCGCGACGGTCGGCACGTCGGGGAAGAACGTCGAACGTTTGGCGGTTGTGACGGCAAGCACGCGCAACTTGCCCGATTTCAGCAGAGGCGCCGCGGTCTGCGACGCGACGAACATGAGGTGCACTTCACCGGCGATCAGTGCCGTGAAAGCAGGACCGCCGCCTTTGTATGGAACGTGGGTGAGCCGCACGCCCGCGAGGTGGCCGAACAGCTCGGCCGCCACGTGGTTGCCGGTGCCGAGCCCGCCGGAACTGTAGTCGAGCTTCCCGGGCTCCGCTTTCGCGAGCGCAATCAGCGCCTTTATGGAATGCACCGGCAGTGAAGGGTGACACGCGACCAGCAGTGGATAGGACGCAAGCATTGCGACCGGCTCGAAATCCCGCACCGGATCGTACGACACGTTCTCGTAGAGCGCCGCGTTCATCACGAACGCGGCCGGTATCGCGAGCAGCGTATAGCCGTCGGCGGGCGACTTCGCGACGTATTCGGTGCCGACCATCCCGCCGGCGCCGGGTCGGTTGTCGATCACGACCGGTCGCCCGAACGCGCTGGTGAGCTTCTGACCGACGAGGCGCGCGATCGGCTCCACACTGCCACCGGACTGGAACGGTACGACGATGCGCAGCGGTTTGACGGGGTAGCCCTGTGCGGCCGCAACGCCGGACATGAGCGCCGTGAACGTGGCTGCGACTGCCACGCGCAATGAGCTGATCACGATGTTCACCACGGTTGTTGTCGATCGACTCTTCGCTACCGGCTGGATTCCGACGCGCCCTCTTACGTGAGCGCACGAAGCGCGCGTGACGCGATTCCGACCGGAAAGATAGAATCCAAAACTACCACAGCTCGCACATTATCGAGGAAACCGTCGTGAAGAACCCGCGCCTCACTGGATACATCGCAAGTGCACTCGTCCCCTACAACGCCGATCTCTCCATCAACGAGCAGGAGTACGTGAAGCACCTGACGGAGATCGGCAAAGCCCAGAAACTCTGCGCGGTGTACGTGAACGCGCTCGTCGGTGAAGTGTTCTCGCTCGAGCCGCAGGAGCGCCGGCGCCTGCTCACGCTCGCGCGGCAGACGATCCCGCCCGGGATCCCGATCATGTCGGGCGTGATCGGCAACCGTATGTCGGAGATCGTTCAATCGGCGCACGAGGCAAAGGAAGCCGGCGCGGACATCGTCGAGGTCATGCCGCCCTTCGACGTGCTGTGGATGAGAAGGCTGATGGAGCGGGAAGACGTGCCCTATCAGTTCTTCAAGACGCTCGCCGGGGAAGTGAACATGCCGATGTCGATTTTCAAGTATTCGGCAGAGCGCGGCCTTGCGTACTCGAACGAGGCGCTCGCGAAAATGGCCGACGACATCGAACAGGTCGTCGCGATGAAAACGTCGTGCATGACATGCGCCGACTACTACCAGGTGTGGAACCGATTGAAAGGCAAGCTCTCGATCTTCGTGACCGGTGCGGATACGGTGGACATGCTCGGCATGATGATGATCGGGTCCGACGGTGCGCAGGCCGGAATCATGGCGCTCGGCCGCGACAACTGGAGCCGCTTCATTTCGTATTCGCTCGAGGGGAAATACACGGAAGCGAGAAACATCTATATCGACAAGTGCGCTCCAATCGCGGATCACGTCTTCGGCGCGCCGTTGCGTACATCGCGGCCGCATCGGTCAGGATCGACCACGGCGCTCATCAAAGAGGCACTCGTGGCGACGGGCATATTCTCCAGCGCGCGTGTGCGGCCACCGGACGTCGATGCGAACAAGGAAGAGCGCGACGGGATCTGCGCTCTGATGAAGAGGCTCGAATTGCTGGCGTAGGAGCGCGGGGCATTGCAAGGAAGGAAGATTACGGAGGGAAACCTTGGTTTCCCTCTGTTCCCGGCCCGAGCCTTCGCGAGGGGCGCGCCCCCAAAGGAAAGGAGGTTACGGAGGGAAACCTTGGTTTCCCTCTGTTCCGTAGGGCGACGAGGCCCGAGCCGAAGGCGAGCTGCCCCCGACAAGGATGGGAGGTTACGAGGGAAGCGGTTTCCCTCTGTTCCGTAGGGCGACGAGGCCCGAGCCGAAGGCGACGTCACCCCGACAAGGAGGGAGGTTACGGAGGGAAACCTCGGTTTCCCTCTGTTCCGTAGGGCGACGAGGCCCGAGCCGGAGGCGAGCGTCGCCCCCTACGCGCTTTCGACGCGATCGCGCGTGGTCTCCCGGACGGTGAACGTGCCCTGCAACTCTCCCGACGGGCGCAGACGCGAGACCGGCGCACCTGCCCTTTTCGGCTCGAACCATTCGTTTTGAAACGCGACGTGCTCCGGTCCGATTTCCGACACCTTGTTGCACGCAATCTGCGCCATTGACCGGCTGATCTCACCGCGGTAGATGTCCAGCGCACGCTTCGCACCCGCCTCGCCCGCAGCCGCGGTGCCGTACAGTGTGCTGCGGCCGATCAGCACCATCTTCGCGCCGAGCGCCAGCGCCTTCACGACATCGCTGCCGCGACGGATGCCGCTGTCGAAGAGAACCGTCGTGCGATCGCCGACCGCCGCGACGACGTCCGGCAGCACCTCGATCGGGGACGGCGCGGCATCGCAGTTGCGACCACCGTGATTCGACACGATCACGCCGTCGGCGCCCAGCTCGATCGATTTCACGGCGTCTTCCGGATGCAAGATTCCCTTCACCAGGAGCTTGCCGGGCCAGATGTCGCGCAGCGCCTTGAGATCGTCCCAGCACAGTGAATCACTGCGTGTTTCCTTGTTGCCCCCGTAATCGGAGGTGATCTTGCCTTTCAGCTCGTCGGGGAAGTTGGCGCGATTCGGCATCCCGCCGTTCGCGATGTAACGCCCAAGCACCTTCAACATCCAGCCCGGGTGCGAGAGCACATCGCTGATGTTCTTGCGGTTGTAGCGGAACGGCACCGCGAAGCCGTTGCGCCGGTTGTACTCGCGGTTGCCTGCGACCACGCCATCCACCGTCACCAGCAGCGCTTCGAATCCTGCTCCCGAAGCACGACGCACGAGCTGGTGCGAGAGTCTGCGATCGGCCCACATATAGAGCTGCATCCAGAGTGTGCCGCCGACTTTGTCCGCGATCTCCTCCATGCTCGTGATCGAGCCGGTTGCGAGCGAGAACGGAATGCCAGCCGCCTTGGCGGCACGTGCGAGCTCGAGCTCGCCCTGGTACCACATCATGCCGACGGCGCCAGTAGGTGCGATGCCGATCGGCATCTTGTGCTCCTTGCCGAACACGGTGGTGTCGAGCTTGCGGCCGGAGACGTCGACCAGCATGCGCGGACGCAACTGAATGCGTTCGAAAGCCCCGCGGTTGTTGCGCAGCGCGACTTCGTCCTCGGTTCCGCGGTCGACGAACTCGAAGAGCCATTTGGGCAGCTTGCGCTTGGCCATATCCCGCAGGTCGAAAATATTCTGTGCGTCCTCGATTCTCATCGCCGTCTCCTTGGCAGTTTTATGTAACAGGGCCGGTCGGGCACACGGCCGAAACCTTGGATTTTAGTCGCGAGTGGGCCGCCGCGGGCGAGGCGCCAACGCCTCACGATGCGGACTCATGGTGTGCAAGATCAGTCGCAGCGGCCGATCATCCCTGACCGGCCGAATTACAAGGCGCGCAATCGCCGAACAGAAGGGCTTCATGCGCGCTTGCGTCCGCGCGAGCCCGACCAGCCATTATCCGGACTGCTGCAATGCCTAGGCACTCACCGGACAGTGGGCTCGCAGGAATGAGCGCATCTGACGCACAGCGATGGGAATGCGCTCCTTCGGCTCCTTCCAGGGAAACATAGTGACCTCGGATTTGGGCGCCAGCATCACCGTTTCCATCGCGACCGCATACGGGTGCGACGGGATATCGTCAGGCATGACGAGCACCGGCGTCTGGCACGAATGGACGAAGTCGCGCGTGACCGTGTATACGAAATCCGGATTGTTCCGGTACATCCGGGTGAGGAAGCGATCGGCCGTGTCCATCGTGACTTCCGGCCGGCGCTTGACCACTTCCGGCGCCCAGGTCTTCATGTTGTTGTCGTAGTTGAGTGTCGGCATCTCCTTCCGAAACCCGCTGGGCTGCGCGGGTATCGCCGCCACGACGCGGTCGGGCACGCGCTTCAGGAGATTCCAGACGAACGGCCCACCGATGCAGAAGCCGATGACGGCGAATTTCTTGATGCCCAGATGATCCATGAGCGCGATCTGGTCATCGGTATACGCGTCCCACGGGCGATCGACCTCGACGGGACCCGTCGACTGACCGCTCGGCGCATTGCGCAGGTCTGCGGCAATGACGCGATACTCGCTCTTGAACTCGTCGAACACATTGAACGGAGCGCCTTTGCGGACCCACGCGGCCGTGGAGTTGAGCCCGCCGCCGGGAATCACCAGAAGGGGGAAGCCGGAACCCTCCTCTTCATAATGAATGCGGACGTTGCCTTTCTCGAAGAAGGGCTTCGCCGTGCCCGCCGGTTGTTGCGCGAGTGCACGCGGCGTCGCGGCCACAGCCGCGGCTGCCGCGCCCGTTTGCAGCAGGGTGCGTCTCTTCGAATCCATATGCCTCCCCCCGGTGATGAACGCAGTTTCCGGGCTGCGAACATCGTCGCAGACCAGAGCGCTGCGCAAGATCAAGAGATTGGTCCCGCGCGCGTACGGAGTCAAGCTGCCCGGCTTGCCTCTTCGCCTTACTGCGGGTCCACGCCGGCCGCCTTCAGCGCCGTCTTCCAGACCCCAACCTGATCCTTTATATACGCGCCGAGGTCCTCCGGTGTCGAGGACCTCGCCATGAAGCCCTGCGTGAGCATCGCGTCTTTCACCGACTGCTTTGCCAACGCCGCCACCATTTCTTTGTTCATGCGCATCACGATTTCGCGCGGCAATCCGGCCGGCGCCACCAAGCCGAACCAGGGACCGATCGGCAGCTTCGCCTGTCCCGTCTCCGGGAACGACGGCACGTCCGGCATGAGCGGACTGCGCTCGTTGAGCATCGTCGCGAGCACGCGAAGCTTTCCCTCCTTAACGTGTGCACCGACACTCGTGGACGTGCCGAGCATCAGGTGGACACGGCCGGAGAGGAGGTCGGGTATCGCATCGGGCTCCGACTTGTACGGCACGGAGTTCATCAGGAGACCGTTGTTGACTGCAAACATCGCCGTTGCAACGAGCGCATACGTGTTCGCGGACGGATAGTTGACTGCACCCGGATTCGCTTTCGCATACGCAATCAGCTCGGGGATCGACTTCGCTGGAACGGACGGATGCACGACGATGAAAAACGTGTTGTCTCCGATATACGTAACAGGCGTGAAATCCGTGACAGGATCGTAAGGCGGATCCTTGCGCAGGCCGACTACGACGGCGAGCGCACTGTTCGAACCGAACAGGAACGTGTAGCCGTCGGCGGCGGCGCGCTTCAATTCCAGTCCCGACAGTGCACCGTCGGCACCGGGTTTCGGCAGCACGACTACTGGCTGGCCGAGCGTCTGCGACAGTTCCTGCCCGGCGATGCGCGCCAGCGCGTCACTTGCCGAGCCCGGTCCGAACGAGATGATGAAGCGGATCGGCTTCGTCGGATACGCCTGTGCGTGGACCATCGCGTGGGCCAGACAGGCGAATGCAACGACACCGCTTGCGATCAGCTTACGCATGGGAGACTCCTCCGTTCGCCGCCATGGTCAGCGCGGGTTACTGTGGTTTGATCCCGACTTCCCTGATGAGCTTGCCGAGCCGCTCCGTTTCCTTGCGCACGTGCTCGGCAAAATCCTCGGGCGTGCCGCCCTGTCCCACGCCGCCGCGCGCCGCAAGCCCTTTCGTTACCGCAGGCGAGGCAAGCGCCTTGTTGATCTCGGCATTCAATCGCATGATCACAGCGCGCGGAACGCCGGCCGGCACGGCGAAACCGGACCAGCCCGAGAGCTCGTAGCCGGGAAGACCCGACTCGTCGAGCGTCGGCAGCTCCGGTATGGCGGCGGAACGTTTGAGCGACGTGACCGCCAGTGCGCGTATCCGGCCGGAGCGCACATGCGGCAGCATCGAGGCCATGTTGTCGCACTGGATGTCGATCTGTCCGCCGATGAGATCGGTCACCGCCTGCTGCGTCCCCTTGTATGGCACGTGAATGAGCGACGTTTCGGTCATGCTCTTGAAGAGCTCCATCGACAGGTGCGGCGTGGCGCCGACACCGGAACTGCCGAACTTCAGCTTGTCCGGGTTGGCGCGGGCGTAATCGATCAGCTCCTTGACCGAAGTCACCGGCAGCGCCGGCGTGACGGTCAGGATGTTGTAACCGCGGAAGTAGAAGATGACCGGACGGAAGTCTCTCTCGAAATTGTACGAGAGCTTCGCGTACATGCTCGGGTTCGTCGCGATGAAGTTGGAGATGTACGCAAAGGTGTAGCCATCGGGAGTGGAGCGCTGCAACGCTTCGTAGCCGAGGATGCCGCTCGCGCCGGCACGGTTCTCGACGACGACCTGCTGATTCATCTGCTTCGTGAGCTCGTTCGCGAGCTCACGCGCATTGATGTCGGGACTTCCTCCCGGTGCGGACGGCACGATGAGGCGCAACGGCCGCGAAGGATAGTCCTGCGCATGGCCTGCGCTCATGATGAGCAGCGCCGATGCCGCAAGAACGGATGCGAGCCTGGTCATGGATCTCCTCCCGCGTAAAGATCTACGCCGCTCCTCCGGCGTTGCAGCGATACGCTGCGCTGCCTGCGGGCGCAAAGACAGCGCCAAGGCGCCTCCCGGCGCTACGTAGTATAGTGCCCCATGGGTATCCCACGCATCGCCATCCTCGGCATTCATCTCGAGAGCAACGCCTTCGCACCCGTCACGACGGAAGCCGACTTCCGCGCGTCATGCTACTACGAAGGCGAGGCGATGCTGGTGGAGGCAGCCAAGCCTGCGCCGGCGATGCCCGCCGAGATCCCGGGATTCGTCGAAGCGATGAATTCCACTGGACCGTGGGAGCCCGTGCCCATCCTCATCGCTGCTACCGAACCGGGCGGCGCCGCCGATCACGCCTTCGTGACACGAACGCTCGCCCGTATGCGGACGCTTCTGCTGGGAAGTGGTCCACTCGATGCGATTTACATTAGCAACCACGGCGCGATGGTCTCGACGGAGGACAGCGACCCCGATGGTGCGCTCTATGCGCTCGCGCGCGAGGCAGTCGGCCCCGATCGTCCCGTGCTCGCGACGGTGGATCTGCATGCGAACATCTCGCAGCGGATGTTCGACGACGCCGACCTGATCCTGAGCTATCGCACGAACCCGCACGTGGACCGTCGCGAGCGTGGCGCCGAAGCCGCACCGCTGCTGAGACGTCTGCTCTCCGGTGAGCGCTTCGGCAAGACATTCATTCACATGCCGATCGTCGCGCCGACCGTCACGCTGCTTACGGCACGCGGCGCCTACGCCGACATGATCGTCGAGGGGCAGCGCCACATCGCGCCCGACCTGCCCGTTGTATCGCTCCTCGGCGGCTTCGCGTTCGCCGACGCACCCGAGTGCGGCATTTCGATTCTCACGTACGGCGCCGATCAGAAACGCAGGAAACTCGCGCTCGACCTCGCGCGCTATGCGTGGAGTGAACGCGACCGCTTCACCGTGAAGCTGACCTCGCTCGACGCCGCGATCTCGCGCGCCAGAGAAGCCGGACGCAGCGGGCGCAACGCGGTCGTCTGTCTGGCCGACGTCGCCGACAATCCCGGCGGCGGCGGACGCGGCAATACGACCGACGTCCTCGAGGGCCTGCTGAAAGCGAATGTCGAGCGCACGCTGCTCGGTAATTTCGTCGATCCCGCTGCGGCCGCAGCGTGTCATGCCGCAGGCGTCGGATCGAAGCTCCGACTGACGTTGAACGAAGGTCGGGCCGATAACGATGCGCGCGAAATCCCCGTGGCGCTCGAAGTGCTCGCGCTCTCCGACGGCATTGTGGCAGGAAGGCGCGGCGTTTATGCCGGTCGCACGGCACTCATGGGCCCGACTGCGGCCGTGCGCATCGGCGGTCTCACCATGGTCCTATGCTCCCGTCGCATTCAGTGCGCCGACCCGGCCTTCTTCGAGCACCTCGGCATCGATGTCGGCTCGTTCGCATCACTTACCGTGAAGTCGCGCGGTCATTTTCGTGCCGGCTTCGACGAGTGGTATCCGGACAATGCGATCATCGAGGTCGACGCGGCGGGACTCACCTCGCCGCTGCTCGAACGATTTTCGTGGAAGGCTTTGCCGCGCCCGGTGTGGCCGCTCGACCGCAACACCGACTGGACTCCGCCCGCGTTGCACGACCTGTAGTCAGTCGATCTTCGCACCGGACTTGCGCACGATGTCGCCCCACTTCACGCGTTCCCGTTTGACGAACTCCACGAACTGCTCCGTCGATCCCGTCGCACAGGCGAGACCCTGCGTCGGAAACGTCGACTGCACCCGAGCGCTGGTGCACGCACGCTGAATGCCTGCGTTCAGTTTCGACACGATCGCGCTCGGCAATCCTTTGGGACCGATCATGGCGGTCCATGTCGTAATCTCGTACCCGGGCACGCCGGCTTCGTTCAGCGTCGGCAGATCCGGAAACGCGATCGAACGTTTCGGTCCGGTCACGGCGAGCGGTCGCAGGCGTCCGGAGGTGACGAACGGACCGACCGATGGCTGGTTGTCGAAGATCACGTCGATCTGGCCGGCGATCATGTCGGTCAGCGCCTGCGACACCGCCTTGTACGGAATATGAACCATGCGCGTGCCGGTCATCTGCTTGAAGAGCTCGCCGCTCAGGTGCAGTGTCGTGCCGTTGCCCGACGAGGCGAAGGAGAGCTTGTCCGGGTTCGCGCGTGCGTAGGCGATCAGGTCCTTGACGGACTTCACCGGCAATCCGGGCCGCACCGCCAGCAGATTCTGATTCGTCGTGAACTGGCCGATCAGCGTGAGATCGCGTTCCGGGTCGTAGCCGAGATTGGGAATGAGTGAAGGATTGATCGCGAGATAGCCCATGTTGCCATAGCCCAGCGTGTAACCGTCCGGGCGCGCCTGCATCAGGACCTGCATGCCGATGAGTCCGCCGGAGCTCGGTCGGTTGTCGATCACGAACTGCTGATTGAGCTCCGACGCGAGCTCGGCCGTCAGCAGGCGTGCCGAGATGTCGGCGCCGCCGCCGGGCGCCGACGGCACGATGTAGCGAATGGGACGCTCGGGATAGTCAGCGCGCGCCGGTGGTGCGATGGCAGCCAGCATGCACGCGAACAGGGCCGTCGCTGCAAGCGGAAATGCGTTCATGAGCGTCACTCGTTCGGTCGATGAGAGCATTATAGGAAACGCGCCATGGGGCCATTCGACTCGGCAGAAATTGAAGCGGCATACCATTCTGCTGGCGCGAGACGATACGGCGATGCGTTGCATTGAGGGAGAAGCTCAGATGAAGAATGAACAATGGAGAGCACGATGTGTGCTCGTTTACGCAGCGGCAGTCGCGATCGCGCCGGCATCCGCTCAGACGTTTCCTTCCAAGCCAGTGCGCATTGTCGTGGGTGTTCCGCCAGGCGGCACGAACGACACAGCGGCGCGCACGCTCGCCGTTCCGCTCAGCGCCGCGCTGGGCCAAAGCGTCATCGTCGAGAATCGCCCGGGTGGCAGTCAGGTGATCGCCACCGAATACGTGACGCGTGCGCCGGCCGACGGTCACACCCTGTTTCTGGCGGGGTTCACCTTGCTTGCCAACAGCGTCATGCGACCGAAGCTGCCTTACGACACGTTCAAGGATCTCACGGGCGTGGCCTGCATCAGCTCGGACACGCTCGCGGTATCCGTGCACCCGTCTCTGCCGGCGAAGAACCTGAAGGAGCTGATTGCGCTGGCGCGAGCGAAGCCGGGCGAGCTTTCTTACGCCTCCGCCGGCCAGGGGTTTCCGGCGCACTTCGCCGCCGAGCTGTTGAAGTCGACCGCGAAGATCGATCTGCTGCACGTGCCTTACCAGGGCGGCGGGCCGTCTGCGATTGCGGTGGTCGGCGGCCACAACCCGATACTCTTTTCGACGATCCCAACCGTGATCAACCATGCCGCCAACGGACGCCTTCGCATCATCGCGGTCACTTCGGCGACGCGCTCGCCGTTGCTGCCGAACGCGCCCACGGTCGCCGAGTCGGGCCTGCCCGGTTTCGATTTCACGTCGATTTTCGGCTCGTTCGTGCGGTCCGCGACGCCGAAGGAGGCCGTGACGCGCCTGAGCAACGAGCTGCTCGCGGCGCTCGGTCAGGAGAACGTCAGGAAAACGCTGATGCGCGACGGATCGATGCCGCTGCCGCTGGGCCCTGTCGAATTCGACAAGCTCCTCCATGTGAAGCTCGAGCAGGTCCGCAAGATCGTGAAGGACGCGGATATCAAGCTCAATTAGGACTTGTCGCACGACACGTTAACGCGGCCACTCGGCTGATTGACACTGCATGCGCCGCTCGCGCCACATCGCTTCGCGCACATGTGCGTCGCACTGCTGAACGCTCGCACATCAGGCCGGTCCCGCTGCGGAGGGCCGCTACTGTACCTTGATGTTCGCCGCCCTGATCGTCTTCGTCCACTTCGCGATCTCGGCTCTCAGATAGACGGCGAATTCCTGTGGCGTGCTCGCCGCCACCTCCACGCCCTGAGCGCGCAGCGCGGCGATGACCTCAGGCGTTTTCACGGCAGCGACGAGCCCACCGTTCAACTTGCTCACGATCGGCTCGGCTGTTCCGGCCGGCGCGAGCATGCCGGTCCAACCCGTCGCTTCGTAGCCTTTCACGCCCGCCTCGGCGATCGTCGGCGTATCCGGAAGCGATGGCGAACGCCTGGATGAAGTAACGCCCAGCGCGCGCAGTCGGCCCGAGCGGATCTGCCCCATGGCCGAAGCGAGCGATCCGAACAGAAGCTGGACCTGACCAGTCATCACATCCGCCATCGCGAGCGACGCGCCTTTGTACGGCACGTGCACGAGCGTTATCCCGGCCATCTCCTTGAAGAGCTCACCCGAAAGATGGGAGATGCTGCCGTTGCCGCCGGAAGCGATGTTGAGCTTGCCCGGCGCCGATTTCGCGAGCGCCACGAGCTCGCCCACGTTCTTTGCGGGCAGCGATGGATTGGCGAGAAGCACCTGCGGCACTTCAGCGACGCGCGCCACTGCCGCGAAGGAATTCGCCGCATCGTAGTTGAGGTTCGTGTAAAGCCCTGCGCTGGCCGCGTGGCTCGTGCCGACCATGAGCAGCGTGTAGCCGTCGGGTGGCGCATGCGCAGCCAGCTCGGATGCAGTGGTACCGCCGGCACCGGTCCGGTTGTCGACGACGAAGGGCTGTCCGAATGATTCCGCCATTTTGGGGCCGACGATGCGCGCCACGACATCGGCGGCGCCGCCCGGCGGAAAGCCGACGATGACGCGGACGGGCCGCACCGGGTACGCCGGCTTCAGCGGCCGCAGACGCTGATGTCCACGCACAAGCGGCGATAAGCGCGCCGAAAAATATCGGGAGCAACCCGGCTCGCGGCTGCGCGTGCTTGGCGATCACGACGCCTCGATGTACCGGCGTCACGGGCGGTAGAGCTTTCTGAGATCGGTGACGTTCTTCACCTTCTCTACCGAAAGCAGTGCGCCGATCAGCGCCTTGCTCCTCTTTGCGCCGAGCACCGGTGTCATCAGATCGAATGCCTTCTCTTCTTCATCCTCACGTGACAGTGGATTATCGACACCGCCCTTCGCGGCCATCGTCTGATGCGACAGCGTGCGGCCGTCTTTCAGCGTGACCTGCATCGCACAGCGCCAGCGCCGGTCGGGGTCGGTCAGCCCCGGATCGCCGATCGCCTCGACGCGGCTTCGCACTTTGCCGACGCGCGCATTGCGCATGCGAGCGTAGTCGTGGGCGCTCGCGAACGTGAGATTGCCGTCCACCAGCATGAGCGTGAGCAGATGCTGGACGTTGATGTCGGGCATGTCGCGGTTGTCCACGATAGCCAGCTCCCTGTCGGGCATGCGGACGGTCAGTTTCTCGACATCGTCCGCGCCGAACTCGTGCTCCCGCATGAGATCGCGCAGCACATGCAGCGGCGCCTGCACCGGGCCGCCGACCGGCCAGAACTTGATGCCGCCCCGCATGATCTCGAACTCGCGGCCCAGGCCGCGCGTCAGCGCTGCACGATCCGCATCCGGCGCGTAGATCGAAATGAAATTCGGCTCTCCCGAGAACTCGTCCTCGACCGCGGTGAACCCGGCGTTTACCATCAGCGTCGCCGCCACGCCGTTGTGCGCCGGCATGCCGCCCACGACATACGCCTTCTCGATGTGCTCGGAATCGCGATGCATGATGTACGAGCCGGAGGCCTGCTGCGAACAGTAGGCGAGCACGTAGCGCATCTTGCGCGCATCGAACTTGAGCAGCGCCGCGGTCGCGGCGGCCGAACCGAACATGCCGCCTTTGGAGCCCGCGTGATGGCCTGTCTTCAGCAGGTGCATGTTGTCCAGCGCGAGCAGGATGCGGGCACAGATGTCATAGCCGAGCACCATCGCGCGCAGCATCGCATCGCCCGCGAGCGCGTGACGCTCGGCGATTGCGAAGATGGCCGGCACGATGCTCGCGCCCGGATGCGCCCGTGTCGGCGGATGGGTGTCGTCCGTCTCGTCCGCGTGCGCGCACATGCCGTTCGCGAGCGCTGCGTGGGCCACCGAGGTCGTGATGCGTGTGCCCATGACGCCCGCTTCGCGCCGACTGCCGAGCGATTCGACATAGGCCGTCGCGCGCTGACCCGGAACGAGGCGCGTCCCGGACACGATGGCGGACACACTGTCCAGAAGATGCACCTTCGCGCGCTCGACCACTTCCGCGGGGAGCCTGCGCTTGAGCGCGCTCGCCATGTATTGCGATAGCTCGAGCGTTTGAGGCGACACAGTCGGTAACGATGAACTTTTCATGGGATTACTCGAGTCGGATGCCACAACGTACGGCGCGCGCCCGATCACTCTGCCTTGATGTTTGCCGCCCTGATCGTCTTTGCCCACTTCGCGATGTCGGCACGCACGAATTTGTCGAACGCCTCGGGCGTGCTGCCGACCGGCTCGAAACCGTCGCCCTCGAACTTGGTGCGTACATCCGGCAGAGCCATGATCCGCACGAGCTCCGTCGCAAGTGTCGTAACGACTGCTTTCTGAACGCCCGCCGGTGCAAAGACGCCGTACCACGATGCCGCGTCGTATCCGGGCACGCCGGCTTCGCTCACGGTCGGTACATCGGGCAACGCGGCGTTGCGTTTGGCGGTGGAGACGCCGAGCGCCCGCACTCGCTCCGTCCGGATCTGCGACAGGATCGACGGAATCGATGCGAACAGGAGATGCACTTCACCGGAGAGAAGCCCGGTGATCGAAGGGGCACCGCCCTTATACGCAACGTGCACCATGTCGAGCTTCGCCATCGAGGCGAGCAACTCCATTTCCAGATGCGTGATATTGCCGACGCCGCCGGAGCCGTAGATAAGTGCCTTCGGTTTCGCGTGCGCCAGTGCGACGAGCTCCTTCACGTTACGCGCGGGTATCGAGGGATGCACGACGAGGACTGACGGCCCGATCGCGATCAGGCTCACCGGCGCGAGGTCCCTGGTGACGTCGTAGGGCAGCTTCTCGAACAGGTCCGGCGTCGCGACCGTCGAGTTCGCCATGAACAATGTATGTCCATCGGGCGGCGCTTTCGCCGTCAGGTCCGCCGCGATGTTGCCGGAGGCGCCGGGGCGATTGTCGACGATCACCGGCTGACCGATGGTCTCGCCCAGCTTCTGGGCAATGACACGTGCCGAGATGTCGACTGCACCGCCCGGTGCGAAGCCGACGAGAATCCGGATCGGTTTGGTGGGATACGTCTGGGCCGCGGCGACACCGGTGAGAAGAAGTGCGAGCGTAATAAGCGCGGACGGTCTCGATAGCACCATCACTTCTCGACCCGCTCCATCACCAGCGTGTGTTTCTTCAGCGCCGCTTCGTCGATCGTCACGCCGAGACCCGGGCCGTGCGGCACGTCCACGTGACCGTCCTTCGCGACGAAGTCAGTCTCCGGCACGAGCGGGTCCTTCGCGATGGTGTTCAGGCCGAAGAGGAATTCCGCGGCACCCATCATGCGCGATGCGGGCGTGCTCGCATAGAAATGCGCACCGGCTGCGGCCTCGAGCTGCGACTGCACCGCGAGCCCGCCGCAGTTCAACTGGATGTTCGACGCCTCGGCCACCGCGGCGATTTTCTTCGCGGCCGTGATGCCGCCGAGCTTGTAGAGCTTGATGCAGAACGCGTCACACGCGCGCGCATCCGCGAGCGCATACGCGTCCTGCAGCGTGAAGAGCGCCTCGTCCGCCATCACCGGCACCCCGGCAGCGGCGCGGCGCACCTCCGCAAGGCCTTGCAGATCACGGCGGGCGACCGGCTGCTCGATGTACCCCAGATCCATCTTTTTCAGCTCGCGCACGCACGCGAGCGCATCGGCGAGCGTCCAGCCGGTGTTGGGATCGACGCCGATCATCACGTCGTCGCCGACAGCGCGTCTCACCGCTTCGAAGTTCTTCACGTCCTGGCGCCAGCCGTTGCGATGAGCCATCTTGAGACACAGCACACGTATCCCGAACTCGTCCACCGCGCGCTTCGCTTCCGCGACCATGGTCGCCGTGTCTTCCGCCATGCTGACGGACCATTCGAGCGGAATGCGCGGCTGGCAGCAGCCGCCGATGAGGTTGTAGAGCGGTGTCCTGAACGCCTTGCCCATCGCATCGCGCACCGCGATGTCGAGGACGGCACGTGCGGCGGGATTGTTGGCAAGACGGTTGTCGAAGGTTTCGTTGATCGATTCGATGTCGAAGATCGATTTACCGAGCAGTGCCGGGCCGTAGATCTCCTTGACCGCCGCGACCACGCTCTGCGTCGTGTCCGCGACGAAATGCCCAGGGCTGATCGGGACGGATCTGCGCGCAGCCGACGACGCCATCGGCGTAGACCTTCACGAGCACGGGCTTACCGAGTATGCGTTCCGCCGGCCCCGTGTCGTAGCTGCCGCTCGAAAAGATGCGCTGCACGCGTGTCGGTGAGCGCGGTTACGAAAATCTCGATGCGATCGATCATGGTAACTCCTGGTCCCCCTCACCCCACCCCTCTCCCGAACTCGGGGCGAGGGAGCGGTTTGACTGCGGGTCATTGCTGTTCCGTCGACACTTACCCTCACCTCCACTCTCTTTCGAACTCGGGGCGACGGAGCAGTTTGACTACTCGGCCTTAAGATTGAGGTCGCGCACGATCTTGCCCCAGCGGGTGTGCTCCTCTTTCAGGAAACCGGCGTACTGCTCGGGCGTGTTGGTGACGATCTCGAAACCCATCTTCAGAAGCTGTTCCCTGATCGCCGGCTGCGCGACGATCTGGAGAATCTCGGCGTTCAGGCGCGTCACGATCTCGCGCGGCGTGCCGGCCGGGCCGAGGATGCCGAACCACGTCAGCACTTCGAATCCCGGCAAACCCGATTCGTCGAGCGTCGGAAACTCCGGCGCCATCGCCGAACGCTTGAGGCTCGTAACCGCGAGCCCGCGCAGCTTGCCCGAGCGCGCGTACGGCAGCAGCGTCCCGATGCTCGCGGTGAAGAGCTGCATGTGGCCGCCGAGCATGTCGATGATCGCCGCGCCGTCGCCCTTGTAATGCACCGGCACGATGTCGATCTTCGTGAGGCTCTTGATGAGCTCCATCGACATGTGCGGCGAGGAGCCGATGCCGCCGGTCGCGAAATTGATTTGACCGGGCTGCGCTTTCGCCAGCGCCACCAGCTCCTTGAATGTTTTCACCGGCATCGACGGATGCACCACCATCAGCAGCGGATTGTGCGCGACGCGTACGATCGCAGCGAAGTCTTTCAGCGGGTCGTAGCCCACGCGCGGAAGCAGTGCGGGTGCAACGGCGTGCGTGGTCTGGCTCGCGAGATACAGCGTGTAGCCGTCCGGCGGGGACTTGGCGACGAGCTCGGCACCGATCGCACCGGTCGCACCGGGGCGATTCTCGACCACGAACTGCTGGCCCATGCGCTCCGACAGGCCCTGCGCCACCATGCGCGCGATGAGATCGGACGGGCCACCGGCGACGAAGCCGACGATGATGCGCGTCGGACGCGACGGATAGGCACCCGTTTGCGCGTGGGCGGCCGCGGCCGCAATCACACACAGGAAGACCACGCTGCGCAGCACGTTCATATCTTTCTTCCTAGCGAGCGCCTCGCGATTGCGTAGCCTGTCCTGAGCGCCGTCGAAGGGTCACCGTGTTCCTCGCACTGACCCTCCACGGTCATCGCAAGAAGCGGATGCGACGCTGCGATCGCGTGGCGCATGGGTTTCATTTTCCGAGCAAACCGGTAAGCCGCCGGACATTCGCTGCGCCGGCGAGCTGGCGCACTTCCGACAGGATCTGCGCGGCCTCCGCGTCGGACTTGACCCGCCGCGTGAGCCTCATGAATTTCTCTTCGAGCTCCTCACGCGTGCACGGGTCGTCCGGCATGCCGTGGGGGTCGAGCCTGGCGGCGCTCATGCGCTTACCACCCACGAGCTCCAGCTCCACACGGGCACCGTAATGCCGCGGATAGGCCGCCTCCATCTCCTCATCGACGAAAATCTCCACGCGCTGTGCGAGGCGCCGACGCGCTCCGTCTGCAATCGCCTCGTCGCTGTAAGCAGCCGGGTCGGCAGGGTCACCCGTCAACGCCAGCGCAACGCAGAACGGGATGCTGAATTGCGCGCCCATCGTGTCCTGCGGCGACGGGTTTCCGTTCTGGGTCTTGGCATACGCTGAGACACCGACGCAGATCGTTTTGACGGCATCCGCGGAGAGCGGCTCGGGCCCTCGCAGTTCGACCAACTGCTGCGCCGCCGCCTGTATCCACGCGCAGCACGGATAGAGCTTGATGTAGACACGCTCGACCGCCCAGCGGCGCGCCGAGTCCTTCGGTCAGGAGCTCCGGTTTCGCTGCGGTGCCCGCCATCACGTCGAGCAGCCCGAATTTTCCTTCGATCGCGCCCGGCGGCGCCGTGAAGCCGCGCGCCGCGAGCTGTGCCATGCGAACGCCGGCCTCCGCCGCGCGGCCCGCATGCATGCGCTTCTCCATGCCACCGCCCTCACCCGCCGCGAAGGCTTTCGTGCCGGACGCCGTCGCGCAGGCGAGGCCCACGGCGCACTGCATCTGCTCCACGGAAAGCTTCATCAGTTTCGCGACACCGACCGCCGCGCCCACGGGACCGACGACCGCCGTCTTGTGCCATCCCCGCTGTGACGGCGTGACGCCCATGGCGAGGCCGAGCCGGTTCGCGAATTCGTAGCCCGCGATCACGCCGAGGAGCATTCGCGCACCGCTTGCATTGATCGCCTCCGCGGCGGCCAGGACCGCCGAGACGATGATCGCACCCGGGATGCACGATTGCTTCGTCGAGGTGATCGTCGAGCTCGAAGCCGTGCGCTGCCGTACCGTTGCAAAGCGCGGCCGCCGGTGCCGCCACCGTGGTGCGCTCGCCGACGATCGTGCTGTTGCCGCGTGGCGCTTCCGCGAGCATCTCGGCGGCCATGATGCGCGACCACGGTTCCGGACTCCCGAACAGCGCGCAGCCGAGCGTATCGAGTACGCAGTTCTGCGCCGCGTCGATCACACTCGGCGACACGCGATCGATCTCGAGCGTGTGCAGAAAGTCGAGCAGCTCGCGGGTTCGGGTCCCCACGCTATCTTGCCGTCTCGAGGATCAGATCCGACGCCCCGCCCACGACGACATAGTCGAATTCGGCGTTTTCCGCGACCGACTGAACGTACATCGAAACTCCTCGATCCGATGGTTCGTGTTCTGCGTCAGACCGGGTGCACGACCGCAGCGCTCGCGTAGCGGGTATGGACCGGACGCGCGAGCGCATCGGGCGCTTCGACCAGCCGCTCGCCTTCGACCTGTGCGGCGTACAGAATGCGACGGCTCGACGAATCGAACGCGTCTCGCTTGTGCAGCGTCGCCTGGTTGTCCCACACCACCACATCTCCGACGGCCCAGTTGTGCGCGTAGCCGAAGCGGGGATCGGTCGCGTGCGCCCACAGCGCATCGAGGAGCGCTTCCGATTCATCGAGCGAGAGGCCGTTCACATACGCGCTGTGACGCCGGCCAAGGTAGAGCATCGGGCGGCCGGTCCTCGGGTGCGTCGCGATGATCGGGTGGCTCGGACCGGGCAGCGCGCGGATGTCGATGTCCGGTTGTGCGCCCGGACGCAGCTTCATCGCGGTGTCGACGACGTTACCCTGCTTGATGGTCTTGCCCGAGATGCGGCGCTTCATGTCCTGTGACAGCGTCTCGTACGCCGCGTAGCAGTTCTGGAAGTACGTCCGGCCCTGTCCTGCGGGCGGCAGCTCCACGGCGAGCAGCATGCGCGCCGCGGTCGGGCGTTCCTTGAACGAGAAGTCGGAATGCCACACGATCTCTCCGTCACCCGAGTATGCCCACAGGCTTTCCGTCCGCCTGCAAATTGGTAACCACCGTTACTTCCGGCGGCAAATCGAAGATCTGGTTTGCGGTGCGTTCTGCGAGATCGCGCTGATGCAGGTTGGACGAGGTGACCGGCGTGCCGAATCTTCGCGCGAGCGCGACGAGGCCCGACGCATCGATTGACTGGACGCGAAAGACGAGCAGCAGATGCTCGAGCCACGCGTCGTGTACCCGCGCGAACGTCGCATCGTCGAGACGGGCGAGATCGACCCCACGCACCTCCGCACCCAGCGCCGCGTTCATAGGTACGATCTCGAAACCGGCGCGCGCGGCGATTTCCTTCGCTGTGGTTGGCATATCGTGGTTCCTCCAGTGTCGATGCGGGCCGCTCGGAGAGGCGGCCGGTTGCGCTGTCGCGCCCCGCCGCGCCGTGAGTCGGCGCCTCAGCGTGGTGCGCTGATCATACCTCGCTCAGAACCGCGAGCGGCACAAGCGGCTCGAATTCAGCAGCCACGAGTACGCCCGGTTCCACCACGGGATCGAGCAGCGGCGGGGCGGCGAGCAGCGGCGGCGCAGGCACAGGCGCGGCAGCAGGTACCGGCAGCAGCAGCCGCTAAAGCGGCGTAGCGCATCGCCGACACGTCAGGTTCCCGCTGTGGACAGCGGGAACCCGACGCGCTCTCTCCTCCTTCTCCTCTCCGTTCATGACCCGGCTTCGCGCCGGGTTCTTTATTTACGCGCCTTCGGCCGCTTCGGGATTCCACTGCCCTTTACGCATGCGGGTGATGCTGATGCTTTGAAACGCGCCGTGCTGGGTGAACGGGTCTCCGTCGGAAAAAGACTTGGCTTCTGCACGACTGCCCACGTTGACGATGAACAGGCTTCCGATCGCCTGCGTTCCATCGTCGTTCTGCGTCGCGCCCGCGAGGACCAGTATCTTCTTCTGGCTTCCGAGATATTCGCGATGCGCGACCAGGTTCTTCTCGCGAACGGCGGCACTGTCCGGCTTGTCGATGCATGAAATGGCCCACAGCATTTGCTTCTCCTTTGGTAGAGGTGCTCTTAATTGCTCGCCGTCATGCCTGACGCTTTGACGATGCGCGCGGCCTTGGCGATCTCATCCTTCAGAAAAACTGCGAACGCTTCCGGCGTGCTTCCGACGACGGTGGCACCCTCCGCGGCAAGCCGCTCGCTTGATCTCGGGGAGACTTCAGTATGCGCACGGTCTCCGCCTGCAGTCGGGCGATGGTCGCACGCGGCGTCCCCGCCGGCACGAGCATGCCGTACCAATTGAGCATGGAATAGCCGGGAACGCCAGCCTCGGCGATCGTCGGCACGTCCGGGAAAGCCGGATCGCGCTTTTCGCTGGTCACACCGAGCGCGCGCAAACGCCCGGCCTTCATGTGTGGCGCTGCCTGCGACCGGGCTCATGATGTAGACCGGCACGTGCCCGGCGACGACGTCGATCGTCGCCGGTCCGCCGCCCTTGTAGGGGACGTGTGTCATGCGCGTGCCGGTCATCAACTTGAAAAGCTCTGTCGCAAGATGCGGCGTCGAGCCGTTGCCGGAGCTCGCGTAGTTGATCTCATCGGGATGCGCCTTCAGGAAGGCGATCAGTTCCTTCACGCTGCGCGGCGGCAGGGACGGATGTACGACGAGGACGGACGGATTCGTCGGCCAGTTGCGATACCGGAGCGAAATCGCGCAGCGCGTCGAACGGCAGGTCCTTGTAGAGGCTCGGATTCACTGCGAATCCGATCGGCGTGACGAGGATCGTGTGTCCATCGGCGGGCGCTTTCGCGACGAACGCGGCACCGATGTTGCCGTTCGCGCCGCCGCGGTTATCGACGATCACGGGCTGCGACCATGCTTCGCTCAGTTTCGGCGCCATGGAGCGCGACAGAATGTCGGTGCCGCCGCCCGGCGGATACGGCACGACGATGCGCACCGGCGCCGACGGATAGGCCTGCGCGCTCGCGTCGGCGCAAACTGCGGAACGCAGACGAACAAGACGAACGCCGCAGAACGCAGCGGCATCTGAACCATGCTCCTCCTGCTCTCGCGCGACGGCTACGCGGCGCGTGCGCACCCGGCCGCTCACGGCCGCTGATTCAAGCCGGCAAGCGCCGGATGACCTTCAGCCGCTGCGTCTTGTCGCCGGCGAGGTGCGTCCAGATGATGGCGTCGCGCACGAGCTTGTCCGCCGATCGCGTCCATGTACGCGCCGTCGGCGCCGTGTATCGCCATGTTGAGCTCGGTCACGCGCTGAACGACCGTGGTCGAGTAGTTCATGACGAGCACGGGATTCGGCGCCGTGCACCTTGTTGTCCATTTCCCAGGCGGTGCGCAGCACGAACGAGCGCAGCGTCTCGGTCAGCATGTGCATCTCGTTCAGCTTGCAACTGCACGAGCTGGTGATCGTAGACGGCCTTGCCGCGCGCGCTTGTGCCTTCGCGAAAACGCGATCGCGCTTTCACACGCCGCGTCGCAGATGCCCAGCGCGTTGGCGGCAAGCTCGAGATCGCCGAACTCGGCCGAGGCGCCGCTTCGCACCTTCATGCCCTGGTGCGGCTCGCCCACGACGTTGGCGTGAGGCACGCGCGCGTTCTCGAATATGAGCTCGGCGTTCTGATAGAAGCGCCAGCCGGCCTTGTTGAAGACCTTGCCGATGCGAAATCCCGGCGTGCCGAGCGGCACCAGAAAAACCGTCGTGCCCTCGCGGATCGAGACGTCGGGATTGCTGCGCGTGTTCACGAAGAAGAGCTTGCCGACGCTGCCGTTTGCGATGAACGCTTTCTCGCCGTTCAGTATCCACTCGTCGCCGTTGCGTTCGGCGCGCAGACGCCAGCCTGATTTGGGCGCATCTTCGGGCGGGTGCCGGTTGTCTGATCCGGCATTGGGCTCGGTGCTGCCCGAACCGATCACGAACGTGTCGATCCGCGAGAAATGGCTTGAGGAAGCGCTCTTTCTGGTCGACCGTGCAGAACTCGGCGATCTGGTGACTCCACTTCCAGTTCTGGCTGAAGGCTTTCGAAATCGCGCTGTCGCCTTTCGCAAGCTCCGTCATGACGAGGGCCTGCGTAACGAAATCCGTGCCGGGACCACCCCACTCCTTCGGCACCGCGAGCGTGCGAAAGCCGAGCTGCGAGCCTTTCTTGATGATCTCCCAGTCCCACGGCTCGCGCCCGCCTTCGATCCGATCGCGCGCAAGCGAAATCGGCGCGATCTCGTCGCGCGCGAACTCGCGCGCCCTCATCTGCCAGCCGCGTTGCTCCTCGTTCAGTGCGAAATTCATTTCTGTCCTTGTCGGGAATCGCGGAAACGCATCGAACCCATGACGGCGGGGTCGTGCTGCTGCATCAGCGCATGTCGGTCGGCGCTATTTTACGGGACTCCCGAGTACAGTAACCTGTGGCTCCCATTGGACGGAGGAATCGAGCATGAGCCCCAGAAAAGTGCTTCCCGTTGTCTCGATTGCGGCGCTTGCATCTGCAACCTGGCTGATGCATGACGCCTGGAGTGCGGCCGGCAGCCCGATGACGTTTTTCGTCACGAGTACCGGTTCCGGCAAGGGTGCGGATCTCGGCGGCCTCGCCGGTGCGGACAGCCATTGCCAGGCGCTCGCCAAAGCCGCCGGAGCTGGCAGCCATACCTGGCATGCCTACCTCAGCACGACCGGAACGGACGGCAAACCGGGCGTGAATGCGCGCGACCGCATCGGGAAAGGCCCGTGGCAGAACGCGAAGGGCGTCGTGATCGCCAAGGATCTCGACGAGCTTCACGGCAAGAACAACCTGACCAAGGAAACGGCGCTCACCGAGAAGGGAGAGATGGTGAATGGCCGCACCGACTCGCCCAACATGCACGACATGCTGACGGGCTCGACACCGGAAGGTCGCGCCCTGCCGCCGGGTAAGGATTCGACCTGCGGTAACTGGACGAGCAGCGGCGACGGCTCCGCGATGCTGGGACACCATGACCGCATGGGGCTCCGCGATGACGATGCGTCGAAATCGTGGAACTCGTCGCATCCCTCGAAGGCCTGCAGCCAGGAAGCACTGCGCGGCACCGGCGGTGCGGGTCTGTACTACTGCTTCGCGACGAACTGAGTGCGCGGCCCGGGTCTGCCCGGGCCCCTCATTCTCTCGTCAGCGCTGGCCCATCTCCGGCTACTTGCCCACGGGCGGTATCGGGATCACGCCCGGGAAAACGTACGCCTGCAACAGCGCGATCACGCCTATCACCGCAGCTCCGGCGATCGAATGCCAGAACACCGTTCGGAAGATGGGGCCGAGCGCATAGGATCTTTCTTTCGGATCGTCGTAGCACGCCGCGCACGCGACCATGATCGACTGGGCGTCGATCATTTTGCCCATCACGCCGCCGGTCGAGTTTGTCGCCACAGTCAGGATCGGATTGAGGTTCAGCTGCTGTGCGGTTATGCGTTGCAGACTTCCGAACAAGGCATTCGATGCCGTGTCTGAACCCGTGAGGAATACGCCGAGCCAACCGAGGTACGCCGCGAAGAACGGATACATGAAACCGGCACTCGTGAATGCAAGACCGAGCACCGCATCCGTTCCGGCGTAACGCGTGAGAAAGCCCAACCCGAGCACCTGACCGATCACGAGTACCGGAATCTTCATGCGGTGCATCGTGTCCATGAAAGCCTGTTTCCATTGCGCGCCGTTCAATCTCAGGGCAAAGCCGGAGAGAATCGCTGCAACGAACACACCGGTTCCTGCGGCGGAGAGCCAGTTGATCATGAATCTTGCGGCCTCCGGTTTCGCATTGATCGGAGCGACTGGCGGGGCGCGTTGCACGAGGTTGTGCAAGACCGGCATGTCCCACACCGGCAGCGATAACGTGCCCGCGAACGGCGAGCCGAACAGGGTCGTCGCGAATGTGACGTTCGAGAACAAATTGTTCAGATACTTCTTGAAGTCCGGCATGCCCCAGATCGCACAGCACAGGATCAGAATTATCCATGGCAGCCAGGCGTAGATCGTTTCCTTGGTCGTGTAACGATACGTCCACGCCGTGGCGTCGGTCGTCGCTGTCGACGTACCTTTGCCTGCTCTCGCGAGCGCGTCACGCTCCGATTTCAGGAGAAACCGGCTCTTCGGATGCCATGCGAACCGCAGGAACAACGCGGTGCAGACGACGGAAAAAACGCCGGAGACCACGTCCGTCATCAAGTGGAACTCGTTCGTGCTGGAAGCCAGCCACTGCATCACTGCGAATGACGCACCCGCGCATAGCGCGGCCGGCCACACTTCGAATGCCTCCTTCCATGTTCCACCCTCCATTCTCACGAACGTGGCAACGAGCCAGAACGGAACCAGGATGGAGACGAACGGCAGCTGGCGTCCCGCCATCGTGGAGAGCGTGAGCTGATCGAGCCCGCTGACCGCCGCGAGCGTCACGATAGGCGTACCGATCGCACCCCATGCAACCGGAGCGGTATTGGCCAGCAGATTCAGGACTGCGGATTGGAAAGGCTTGAAGCCCAGGCCCACCATCACCGCGCCTGCGATCGCCACCGGCGTGCCGAAGCCCGACGTTCCTTCGATGATCGCGCCGAACGAGAACGCGATCAGCACGCATTGGAGCCGCCGATCGAAGGAGATGTGAACGATCGACTCCTTGACGATCTCGAATTTGCCGCTGACGACCGTCATCGTGTAGAGAAACATGGCGGCAAGCACGATCCAGATGATGCCGAGGAAACCAGAGAGCGTTCCGTACGCAAAGGCGGAAATGGCCGACGTAATCGGCATGCTGAAAACCAGGCACGACACGAGGAACGCAGCGATCACGCCGAAGAACGCTGCATACGGCGCGGCAATGCCGAGGTGAACATTGCCCTGCGGATCACGATGACGATGCAGGGCGATGAAATACAGGAGAACGAGGATAGGAACCGCAGCGGCTACTGTGGAAAGAAACGTATTTCCCAGCGGATCGTAGTTCTGGTGATACATCGGCGCACCTCCCATGACAATCTCGAATGACCAGCGAAGTCGCTATCCATGCCGGTTACGGCTGGTCGGATTGTTTACGCCGGACCTATTCTCCGCTTCTTTGTCGGTTGAGGGCAAATGCGCGCGATGCGCGCGCAAGACGGCGCTTCAGTGATTTGCTGCAGCATTCAGGTGTAGTTTGAGTCCCTCATGAGAGGCGACAAAGCCCAGCGACTCATAGAAGCGGATCGCATCCGGACGTGCTTTGTCCGAAGTAAGCTGAATCAGATGACAGCCCCGCCGCGCCGCCCGCTCGATTACCCATGAGAAGAGCCGGCGCCCGATGCCGCTGGACCGCATCGAGGAATGGACGCGAACGCCTTCGATCAGCGCGCGCCAACCGCCGCGATAGGTGATGTACGGAATGTATGTGATTTGAAGAACGCCAACGATCCTGTCCTCGAATGCGACGACGATGAGCTCGTTGTTCCGATCGTCCTCGATCGCCTGGAATGCGGCGTAGTAGGAGTCAGGAAGCGGAGACGCATACGCCTCTCGCGTGGCGCCGAGCGGATCGTCGGCCAGCAGGCGGACGATGTCGGGAAGATCGGCGCGAACGGCCGGTCTGAAGAGCGGATCAGCACTCATGTGCGCTCATCGCGAAAGGGCACGGCGAATGAGCAGCATGACGATGCCTGCAACGATCGCCGGCAGCCAGATCCATAGGAACTCAGACTTCAGCACGAGCAGACCCCGTTCGGAAAAGAAGGTCGCTACGCCGATCGGGGATACCTCGATCACCCGAAAAGGCGCGAAGTAGCGGTGATCGGACCAGGGCCATAACAAGGCAACGCCGAGCCCGCCGTTCGTGAAAGCGTCGAGCAACCCGTGCGACGCAATCGACACTGTGAGGAAAAAGAAGCAACGAGAAAACGTCGAGCGTAACCAGCGGAAGAAGCAGCCGCCCGCGACTCCCGCCACGACAGCGAACAGCAGCGAGTGTGAAAAGCCGCGGTGACCGAACTGCGAGGAATAGGAAATGCCAAGCGGAAAAGCGAGGACATCCAGATCCGGTAGCGCGGACGCGATGATGCCGCAGACCAGTAAGCGTGATGAAACAACCTCACGCCCGAGTCCCAGACTCAGCACCAGGGGAACAGCTGGATGAGTAAAGACACTTGGCATGGTTAAGCGTTAGCGGCCGACTTCATCCACGGAACACGGCTTCCATGTTGTTACCATCCGGGTCCAGCACAAAGGCGGCATAGTAAGTCGGTGTCGATTGATTTTTCCGCGCACCGGGAGCGCCGTTGTCGCTTCCGCCGGCACGCAGCGCGGCGGCGTAGAAAGCGTCCACGTCCACCCGGCTCTGCGCGATGAATGCGGTGTGCTGCCGCGTCGAATGCGGATGGAATCGGTCGATCCAGAAGATCGGGTAGTCAACGCCGTATCCGATCGCGTCGGCGCCGTCGTTCTCCGGCATCTGCATCGCGCGCCGCATCCCGAGTGCGCCTAAGGTCGCATCGTAGAAAGCAGCGGACCTTGCGATGTCCGCAACACCAATGCCTGTGTGATCGATCACCGTGATTCCTCCCTCGACAGATCAGCCGTGCGGTTGCCTTCTGAACGATACTCGGCCGCTACGACGCCGGCGAGTCCGGGCCTATAGACCGTCGCGTGTTCGAGTCAACCATTCTGTCTCCGAACGGGAGAGTCGAGGCCCTTGCTTTCGTGCCACTGCGCGAGGGACATGCTCGGATAGTGCTCGAAGCGCGGGTCTTTGCGGTTGCCCTCGATCTTGACCCACGGCGCCTTCGAGTCGATGAGACAGTGCACGTTTTCCGGTGGCGTCGGGAGCGGCGTGTCGATCGCGCCGGCGTGAGGATGCACGAGCTCCGGCCATGTCGGATCCCACAACCATAGCGCGCTGCCGCACTCGGTACAAAAGTAGCGCCGCGCAGTGCTGAGACGTGTCCCGGTGCCATTATCATTGGGGAGGCGAGCGCGATAGATGCGCAGGTAGCGCTTGCCGGTGACCTTCATGCTGCGTGCCACAGCGCCGAGGTTGATAGCGTAGCCGCCTGCCCCTGCAGTCTTGCGACAGATCGAGCAATAGCAGCGCATGAACGGGACCGGTTCGGCGGACTCGACGCTGAACTTAACCTTGCGGCAATGACATGAGCCTTCCAGATGCACGGATCTCCTCCTGCTGATTGACCAGCGAAGCACTAGAGTGGTGACTCACAAGTTCCTGCCATAACAAGCCGTTCGTGCTCAGGAGCGGTAGCGTCTCGAAGCACGGACAACCGCGGCCATTCGCCGCCTTCGACAGGCTCAGACATCCTCTCCGCCGGATGCGATGAACGAAAAGCGCTGGATGTCGGCTCGCTTCACCCAACGCAGATGTTCCCAGAACGCAGCGGCAGAGTCGTTGTCGACGAGTACGTCGATGTGACTCTTGAAGATACCGAGCTTCGCGAGCCGTTCGATGCAGCAGGCCACCAGGTCTTTGCCGATTCCGCGACGCCTGAACGACAGAAGAACAGCCAGATGCTGCAAATAGCCACGCCGCCCATCATGGCCGGACATGATGCAGCCCACAACGCGTCCGGATTCTTGTGCCACGAAGCTGAGGCCTGGATTGCGTTCGAGATAACGCTGAACGGCCGCGCAAGAATCGACTTGCCTCAGGCGCACACCGGTGGTGCGCCGAAGAAGGTCAATTACGGCGGGATGGTCCGCAATCGTCATCTCGCGAATGCTTAACATGACTGTCCGGGACCTTCTCGGGATAGGGCAACGATGCGCGACGGCTATCGCGAAACCGCACCAGCCGTTGCATAGCTATTCGTTGCCGTGCACGTCGACCAGGCCGCGCAGCGGGCTATACACGTAGCGCATATCGGTGCCGCGGCCGCTTCCTTCCATGAAAAGCCAGTGGAAGCGCAGCGAGTGCGGCACGCCGTCGTAGACGAAGTCGATCTCCTCGATCGTTACCTTGAGCGGGCGAGTGCCGCGCGCGCAGTCGAGCTGGTACTCGCGCACCTCGCCCTGTTTCCAGCGGCCGAGCGGAAACTTCACCTCGCCGCGGCAGCCGAGCTGCGGATAGCGCGAGTCGAACACGCGGCCGAGGCCTGTCCGATCGTCGCGAATGGCGAAGAGCTGGAGCTTGTCGCGGTTCAGGCGCTCGTAGACCTGGATGCCGTTCCAGATCGTCGGGCCCTTGATGCTCTTGTCTCCCCGCCGCCCGAATTCGAGCGCCGCAGGCGCCATGCGGATCTCCTGCGTGCCGTCCCAGGACGCACCGGTCCAGAGCTCCACGGGAATGAAGCGCGTGCGCGTCGTCGGATCGTAGGCGCGCTGCCACGCCGACCAGTCCTCCGCGCGCGTCGGGAAAGCGAGCACAAGCCAAAGCACTGGCAGCAGGAGAGACGCTTCTCTCAACAAATTGCGTCTCTCGATGCGTGGCCACACGACGGCGCCCTGACGAGACATTGAGTGCCGGCAGCAAGCGCACCGCGCTATGCGCCCGCTCGAAATCGAGCGAGAGATTCGCCTAATGTTCATCGGTGTGGACGCTCCCAGCCACATCTTGACTCACCACCGTAAAGAGCGGGTTCGGCACAGGTGAAGCGATCCGCCGCAGGGTGTTGGTGTCATTGTGGTTGAATGGCGGCGTTCGACCCCGGACGGCCAGATCGGTACGCGTCGTGTAGGTCCAGCTACCGTCGGCATTGAACGTGATATCGATGCGGTAATAGTCGGTACGAAACGCCTCTTCCAGAAAACCGGTGGAGCAAATCCCGAAGCGTGTATCACCGCGTCGCGCCTCCACCCAGATGTGATCGCTGTCCGGCTTCGCCGTCCCGCCCGCCAGCACCACCTGCCCGCGTGGAATCGCGATGGTCTGCATGATCAGCCCGGTGGCCGGCTCCCACAGCCAATACCCGACCTGATCGTGGAAGGTGATGGCTTCCTCCGCCGTATTGATATGGATGTGATAACGCAGGCCATAGAGAAGCTGCGGTCCATTCGGTTGCGGATCGATCAGCTCCATCCGGATATGTTCGCGGAATACCCGCCGTTCGGGGCCTTCCGCCTTGGGGCTGACGTCCACGCCCTCATCGGACTGCCACACCCCCGCCAGGCGTCGCAGCGGGCCGAGATTCGCCAGCGTATCGGGTGAAAAATCGGGTTCGGTGAAGACGTCGTCCGGGATATTCGGCATGAGGGCTCCGTACGTAGTGTGGGCTCGCGGAGAATGCACGCTTTTACCCGTCTACGACAGCGTGTAAATCGCATAAGGCTTGCGTATAACCGGCATCGCTACGTTACGCACCGGTATGCCGCCCGATGTCGCGCCCTCCACGCTGCCATAGTGAGCGTGACCATGAAGTGCGAGATCGGCCCCCGCGCGGTCGATCGCGTCGGCGAGCTGATATGCGCCGAGGTACGGGAAGAGCTCGAGGCGCTCGCCTTCGACCGTACCGCGCACCGGCGCGTAGTGCAGCAGCGCCACGCGGTGGTCGGCCCTCAGCGCGCGCAACTGCGTCTCCAAGGCGAGCGCCGCGTCGTCCGCAGCCTGTATGAACGCTTTCATCTCGGGCTCGCCGAACTTGTGGCCGTGGGAGCCCTTGAATCCGCCGCAGAAACCCTTGACGCCCGCGACGCCGAGCGTGCGTCCGCGCACCTCGAGTGTGATCGATTCGCCTTCGAGCATCGTCACACCGACGCGCTCCAGGGTCTTGCGTATGGCGTCGGCCTCGCCGCGGTGATGATCGTGATTGCCGAGCACCGCGATCACCGGCACCGGCGCGCCTTCGAGCTCTCCCGCAAGCACTTCGGCCTCTTCGAGCCGCCCAACATAGGTGAGATCGCCGGCGAGGAGCAGCGCATCGACGTGGTCCTTCAGTGCCGCCACGTGCGGGCGCAACGAGCCGCGTGCTTCCTTCGACATGTGTATATCGCCCACCGCCGCAATCCTGATCACGCCTTACGCCTCGCTCCTCACGCCTTTCGTCGCCCCAGCACATCCTCTACGTACACGTCGGTTCACCAGCAGCAGCGCACATGCTGCAGCGGCCTGCCTGCGATTGCTGAGCGCCTACGAACCGTCGGGTGTCGTCTTGGCATCGTCAGGCGGCGGCTGCTGAGGCTCCTGGCGTTGTGGTTCGCTCGTGGCAGTTTTCCGCAGTCGCTTCTCTTCCTTCTTCTGCTTTTTGGCGAGATCTTTCTGACGCTTCGCAAATGCGTAGTTGGGCTTTGCCATTCGACATGTCTCTCTGCTCGGGTTTTAGGATGAAACGAAAAGATTAAAGGACTTCGCCGCCACATGCTGTCGCCAGTTGGCATGTCGAAGGATCACCAAACTGAACGGTGACGCCCAACGCGATGTTGAGCGGTGCGGGCCAGCGCTACCAGTCAAGCGTATGTTCGAACTCCAGTTAGCCGAGTCCTTCTTTCTCCAGGAGCCCCATCGATGACCACTTGGCCACCCACTACTTTGCCAGTAGCGATTCGCATAATTGAAGAATACTCCGATCTACGACGGCCCGCGAAATAACGCCGGACAATCGCGATGACCGGCGCACCACGCCGCGATGCGGCGCTGAGAAGCGTCCGTGTCGCCCGCGGGGTTAGAGCGCGCGTGGAATTGCAAATCATAAGAGGTCCGCGTGAGCGCGTGGTTCGGCGTCATCGCCGCTATGGCACGTTCACGAGTCCGAGAGGATTTCGTGCGTCTGGTTATCGACGATGACTGGACTCTCAAAGTAAGTCACAGATGGGGGTGCGCCATACCTCTCACGAACAACATCCTTCCACTCATCCGTGTAGAGACGCTCCGCGTCTTCACGAGACTTCCACAGGTACACGCCGCCTGCGGTGCCTCCGTCTTGTGACAACACGTAATACTTGCGGATGAGTCCTTGAGTATCTCGGTACTTGGGTGCGGTGCCGAGGAAGACCTCGCGGGCTTTGTCGCGGGTAATCGGTTGCGGCAGCTTGAACTGAACAATTGCGGTGATCATCGTGATTCCTCCTTCCGCTCGTACACCTTGATTCTAGGACAATGAGCGCTCTCTCGACGCCGAAACGTTCGAGCTAGCGATCGCCGTTGGCGCTCCGCGGGAGGGAGGGTAAGGCGTCGTCGCTGCACCGTGATACACCTCCATGCATGCTTCCAACACGTTTGCTTTGTGGTATTGAACGGCGGATAGTCGGCGGCCCCGAATGCTTCGCGTCATGAGGCACTGCGGGTCAAGCGCTTGGTTGTGCCAGGCATCAACAGTAAAGGAAGAAACGTCATGCCTCGAATGCCGGCAACGACCGCCCAGGTTCCGTGGCAATGAGGTGGGCTTGTGACCCCAATGCCATCGGAGACGAGGTACAGGGAAGGGCGGTTCCCCACAGTCACGGCCAACTCGTAAAGCAGTTCCTCTCCATGGGCAGCCGCCCGATATGGAGCGGATTGCCAAAGCGGCGACCTCGCAAAGAGTAGAAGACGCTCGGCGACGACTCGAAGAGTCGCAGGAACCAGCGGAGTAAGCTGCTCGACCAGGTAGTGAGCCTGTTCAACTATCGCAGTCTGCGGCTGCATGTGGGCTCTAACAACGTGTTGAGCAGCGCCTGCCAGCACTGCTGACAACGCGTCCGCTCGAGGTATGGTTAGCCCTCGTCGAGCCCCGGAGGCATCGTTGCCCGACAATGCCTGACGGCACCCCTGTGATCATGCGGGAAAAACTCCAGCCTGAAGCAGGAGGAGATAAACAAAGCCACCGATGATCGCCACTTGCCAATAGCAGAGTGCTCGTGCAGCGAATGATTGATATAAACGCGACGAAGCCAGCAGCAGCGCGATTGGCCCGCCGGCAAACAGAAGCAGCGTTGCGAGCGACGGCAGCACCACGCACTCGAATGTGAGCCCGGTCGAGTTCGATCTCGATGACACCAGCAGAGCAACGCGACGCGCGATTCAACTCCGATTCCGATTTCGCCAGCACCGGCGCCGGCAGCACATCCGCGTTCGGACTCAGACGTCCGGCCCGATGCTGCACGATCCACTTGCGCACCTGGTTAGCGTTGATCCGGGTGAGCCAGCGCAACGCCCGCGACTGACACGCCGGGCGTCCTGCACTCCTGAATGATCTCGAGCTTATACTCGCGTGAGAAGGTGCGCCGCCCAGTGCGATTGACGCGCACGCGAAGTGGCGTCTCTGAATCGGTGTCCGCGAAGCGCAGCTTGCAACGCGTCCGCTCGAACTGAGGTTAGATTTCCGTGTTGTCACCGCTACGCCACTGGGACCGGAAATCTTGTCTTGCGTGAATCACTGCCGCAACAACCACGCGGTTTTCTTGCAGTCGGTATATCAACCGATATCGATGGACGAGGCGTTCTCGGACGGTCGGGTCTCCGACTTCCGGAACCATTCGACCGAGCTCGGGGTACTCGGGGACTGACTCAGCGGTATCGACGAGCTTTGACACGACCGCCTTTGCATACCAAGGCGAGTCGCGCTCGATATATGTGGCGATAGCCTCGATGTCCTCGACAGCCTCAGGCGACCAAACTAGGACGCCAGCCATTTCCCGAGGCGTTCCCTCGCCGCGTCGCCGGAAATGGCGCCCTCAGCATCCGCGCGTTCGAGCCCGCGCCGGACCTTTTCGAGGACATACAGGTGGTATTGAATATCTTCGAAGCTCGCGTCGTCAGGCAGCTTCTGAAGCAGTGAACTCACTTCGTCTTTCGGACTTCCCATGTTCGTCTCCGGAGCGACTTCGGGAGTCTACCTCGGCGCCCTGTAGGAAATCTAACGCAATGTTGAGCGGCGCCTGCCAGCATTGCTGGCTGTGCGTCCGCTCGAACTACAGTTAGTCATCTGTCTTAATGATGTGAATGTTTTCGTAACCGCGTGGCAATTGCAAGCGGGCGCCTCCCGTAGAACTTGGCGAGCTTCGCCACCGAGTCGATGTAGGTCTCGCGTGTGCGGTGGGCCAACCCGCGCACGGCCATCGCTTCTTCCATCTGCTTGCGCAACGCGCTCATCACGGTCTCCTGTATCAAGCTCGGGAACATTCCCGAAAACAGCCTGACACAGGCGCACCAGCGTCCTCGCGGCCCGCACGATCAGCAACGGCAATCGACTATCGACCAGCGCGGAGAGAACAGCAGGCAGCGCGATCAGACAACCACCGCGAAGCGGTTTAGTTCAACAACAAGTAACTTTCCTAATCTAAACGATGCCTTATAACGCGTCGTGGGCCGCCACGCGCGGGTTTTCATTTTCTTGTAGTCGCGGGTTTCAAGGACTTGGCTGGAAATAGTACCTGTACGTCGCAAACGACGCTGTTGAATGCGTCGTTCCTCCGCCCCCGTCGGACGGGGCCTCGACGGCGCCCCAGCCTTGTCGGCGGCGGGCAGACCTTCCACCCGCTCTATCGATGAGCTTCAGCGCCGATGAGCGGCACTGCGCGCCGCGAGCTCAAGCGACTTCACGGAAGGCGACTCCATGTCGAAGATCGCCTGGAAGAACTTGTGCTCCGCCATTTCGACGAGCTGTGCAATCTGCGGCGCGAAAAGATCACGCGCCTGACGCTCCATGCGTGCGATCTCTTCCTTGTGGATGAGGTGCGAGGGGATCGCCGTCCCGTGGCGGTTACCGTTCGCATCGGTACAGAGCTGCACGAGCTCGGTCTCGCCAACGGCGTGATACCACACGAAATTCGAGCGGCGGTGGCCACGCCGCATCGCGCTTTCCTCGACGATGCCACGCCACGCGATGTAGTGCGCATACTCCGGCTGCACATGCGGCATGATCGACGCGCGAACCGCGGAAAGAAATCCATCGGCGCCGATGACGAGATCGCCGTCGACACGGCTGCCGTCGGCGAAGATCGCCGTCACGCGATCGTCGTGCGGCTCGACCAGGTCAAGCGTCATCGCGAAGTGGTAGCGGTCGGCAGGAAAGAGATCCTTGAGCGGCCGGTAGAAGCGTGACCACGCGCTCATCTTGCGCAACACCGGCAGCTCGTGGACGATCGCGCCTGAGTTCCCGAAGCACACGCGGCGGCTGACGTCGAAGCCGAACGATTCGTCGACCGCGAGGCCCACCCGCCGCAGCACGTCGAACATCTCGTCGTGCGTCGCGATGCCCGCACGCGCGCCGCGAGATCGTTCTCTACACGCTCGAACACATCCACGTCCCACGCGCACACTTCGCGCAGGACGCTTGCCGCAAACAGGCGCCGAGGGGACCGCGGATGACGAGTGCGCGCGGTCTCCGCGTCATTCCCCGAAGCCCATCGCCCACGACACGGCGTCGTGGCCCGGCCTGTAGTCCTGATTCGATTGCGCCGGATTGCGATTGATCATCGGACGGGCAAAGAGCGGATGCGTGATGCTGCGAATCTCGTGCTCGAGCTCATACAGAAGGTCGCCGCTGTCGGGATCGACGATCTTCATGAACCGGTACTGCACCTGGTTGCTTTCTTCGGTGATGAGGCCCCGTTCCTTCAACTGCCGGTGCGGTCCGGAGAAATTGACGACATACAACTGGAGGTGGTGACCGTCGTACGGCGGCAGCGGTGCACTCGTTTCGTTGAAAATCAGGTGCTGGTTCATGCCGACGTGCACCTTCGCGGATGCGCCATGCTTGCCCTTCTCCACCGTGGCAGGCGCGCCGATGATCTTGTTGTAGAACTGCGCGATGCCGGCCGCTGCGCCTTTCGGTACATCGAACGCGAGGTGAGCCATGCCGAGAACCATGGGGCCGAACTTGTTCCGGTCCGGCGCGTGGATGTGAAACGTATTACCCCAGGGGCAGGTCGCTTCGACGTGGCCGTTGCGCTTCGAGAAGCTGAACTTCGTGTTGGCCAGCCGCTCCTTGACCATCTCCAGACGCTTCTGCAGCCCGGCGAGGTCCGGCTGGACGAGGCCTATGTGACCTCTCATGACCTGCGCGTCCTTGATGGGCAGGTGGAACTGGCTGCGGCCGACGTTCACCCACATGTTCTGCAGGCCGGTAACAAGATACGGATCGCGCGTCAGGCCAAGCCCGCTGATGTAGAACGCGATGGCAGGCTGCTGGTCCGGAATGGTCAGGTTCAGGTGTTCGAGGCCAACGGAATTGCCGAGGTCTTCCTGCGTGCGATCGAAAGTAGTTTGCATGTGTCCTCCGGAAGGGGCGGAAGCGTCCGCGTACGTCGCTATGTTCTCAGGTTTTGAAGAGACGCTGTAGTTCCGCGTCGAACTCGCCGTCCAGCAGGACGAACAGGATCCGGCAGGGCTTGTCGGACTTGTTGCGCCAGGCGTGATTCGTGCCGCGCTGTATCACGACGTCTCCGGCCTTGAGCTCCACGTCCTCGTCGTCGAGCAGCAGGGTCAGCTCGCCTTCGAGGACAGCGGCGTAATCGACCGTTTCGGTGCGGTGCATGATGGGATGCCGTCCGCCCCGGCCGTAGGTGGAGGCATCCTCGTTCCCCATCGCCCTGAAAATCTCCCGGGCGGCTTCGGGCGAGAGAGTGCGGATTTCCTCGGGGTCGAGCGCCCATTCCGCAATCCGGACGACGGACCCCCGCGGCTGCGGATGAATGGTGCGCGGGCCGTCGACGGTCGGATCGGGCTCGTCGGCCGAGATGGGCACGGGCGTCGCGCTTGTCCGCCATACCTCCGTGGACCGGTGACCCGGCCGCAGCGGATTGGTCTTGAGCGTAGGTGTCAGTCCGTCCGAGAGCACGATCGCTTTGCCATTTTGCGTCATGGCCCGTGACCACGCGCCGCACGAACCCCTTGTCAGTCATTCCGGCTCGATTCCAGCGACATGGGTCAGCTCGGCGGCGCGTTTGATCGCCCGCACGAGAAACTGCGCGAACTCGGCGGGCGGATTCCCGACCGGTTCGACACCGAGCGCCGCAAGCCGCTCGCGCACGCCGGGATTGTCGAGCGCGGTCCGAATGTCCGCGTGCAGCTTCGAAACGACGGCGGCCGGAGTCCCGGCCGGCGCGAGCACGCCATACCACCCCGGATCCATCTCCATGCCTTTGACGCCCGCTTCGGTCATCGTCGGCACCTCCGGCAGATACGGTGCGCGCGTGGCGTTGTTGTACGCGAGCGCGCGTACACGCCCTGCTTTCACCTGCGCGATGATCGTCGCGGGATTCGTGAAGACCACCTGGATCTCGTTCGCAAGCAGCGCGTTCGTGACGAGGCCGCCCCCTTTGTACGGCACATGAACGAGCTTCGTTCCGGTACGCGCGTTGAAAAGCTCCGCCGCGAGGTGCGTCGCATTGCCTACACCCGACGAGCCGTACGCGAGCTGCGCACCGGGCTTCTTCGCGAGCTCGATCAACTGCTGCACCGTTTGCGCAGGAAATGAAGCGTTCACGAGCAGCAGCATCCCGGGGGAGCTCGCGAGGTTCGTCACCGGAGCGAAACTCCTGATGGAGTCGTACGGCAGCTTGCGATAGACGCTCGGATTCATGGCGAACGATGCGGACGTAACGAGCAGCGTGTAACCGTCCGGGTTCGAATTCGCCACCATCTCCGTGCCGACGATGCCGTTCGCACCCGGGCGGTTATCGAGCACGACGGACTGTCCGACCTGGTTCGTAAGCTGTTGTGCCACGACACGCGCGATGTTGTCCGGGGCGCCGCCGATGGCGAAGCCGAGCACCCATCGGATGGACTTGGTCGGGAATGGTTGCGCCAGGAGCGGCGGGCACGAAAGAGATATAGCTGCCGCGAATGCAGCGAAGCAGATAGTGCGCACGCCTCCGCCCCTCACCCTGACCCTCTCCCCGTAAACGGGGCGAGGGAGCTTTCGTCAGTCGTCACCGTCACCGGGTCACCCTGTCACCCGTCACCCTAACTATCCGATCCAGGATCCACCAATCACGACTCACGATCCGCCGGGTTACGCATGCTTCAGTTGCTCGTACACCTGCTTGAACCGCTCCTTGGTTTCAGCACGCGCGCCGCGTTCTCGCAGGCACAGCGGCAGCCCGAGCGCCTGCGTCTTCGTAGACCGCAGGAGCCGCACCGATTCGGGCGGAAACCAATGTGCGTGCACGTCTGTGGCGACATGTGCGTTTACGATTTGTGCTTGATTTCGTTCGAAAAATAGAGCCGGAGGATACCACGGTCGAACACGACTTCAGGGCCGAGCCGTGCCCTGCAAACGATGAACTATTTCCGTCAGATAGCGCTCGAACGAGGGCCGGAATCTGACATCATACGTCTCCTGCTGTAACGACCCGGTCCAAGCGCCGTGGTCTCATACACCGTAACGGGCAACTTCCATGGCAAGACAACTATCCGCTCTGGCGTACGCCGCACCACTGGCCCGCGAATCCCGCCTGGTCCAGCGAGCGAAGGCCCATCCCGCGCTCGCCGCTTTCTGGCTGGTCGGCTTTGCAATCATGGCCTTTCATGTCTACGCCTTCGCCAAGGACCCGTCCGTCCGGGTCATGTCTGCGGGCGTGATCTCGGCGGCCGCTTTGATCCCCGCCTATCTCTGGTGTCGCCGTCCGGCCAGCTTCGGCCTGCCGATTTTTCCGCTGTTTGCGATGACCTTCGTCGTGAAGTACGCGTTTGCGCTGGCCGGAGACGACGAAATGATCACGATCTACAGCGACGAGGAGGGCATGTACGCCGGCCTCACCGTCGCGTTCTTCCTGCTGGTCGGCACGGCTGCCTGGTATTGGATCCAGGGCTACGTTCCGCGAGCACGCGGGTCGATCCGGGCAATGCGTCCCGGCAGAGGCGATTATCTCTTCATCGCGATCATCGTTTGCGGCACGCTCTTCAACCTCAGCATGGTCGGGCAATGGGTTTACCTCGAAGGCTGGACTTCCGTGATCCGCGCGGCGGCCCTCGGGCTTTCTTCGGTCGGGATTTTCGTCTTGTCCTATCGGGCGGGCAGCGGCGAGCTCAGCATACCCAAGAAAGTTTTGTTTGCCACGGCGCTCATACTGTTCCTGATCTCCCATTCCATGTCGCTGCTGCTGATCGACGTGATGGCCGCATCCGCCTTCGGGATTGCGGCCTACGTCATCGGCGGCGGCAAGCTGCCGTGGAAGATCGCGATCATCCTGATTCCGCTCTTCGCGATACTGCACCAGGGCAAAGAGGAAATGAGGGACGAGTACTGGGAACGCGATGCGTATAAGCCGGTCCAGCTCTACGATTACCCGGAGTTCGTGACGAAGTGGGTCAAATACGGCATCGAGGAGTTGCGTCAACCGGCGGGCGAAACCAAGTCCTGGACACTATCGCAGCGCCTGACCCTGGTTCCTCTCCTGCTCAAGGTACAAGCCGAATCGCCGGAGAAGTACCCGTACATGAACGGTGAAACATACGCCGTTATCCCGCAGCTTCTCGTCCCGCGCATATTCAATCCGAACAAACTGACCGCGCACGAAGGCAGTCACCGCCTCAGTATCTACTACGGATTGCAGACCCGCGAAGGGACCGAAACATCGACCATTGCGTGGGGGCCGCTGATCGAGTCTTACGCGAACTTCGGCCTGCTGGGCGTCGTGGGGCTCGCGATCGTCATCGGGATGGTGGACGGCGCAGTGGCGAAGGCGGCCGCGGGCGTTCCCATCCTGTCGCTGCGAATGCTTATGGCGATCGTCTTCACCGCCCTCGCCTTGCAGGTCGAATGGACGGCAGGTGTCTACGTGTCGGCGCTGTTCCAGGCCACCGTAATCATCTGGGCAACGAGTTTCGTCCTGATGCAGCGCCGGCCGTTGCGGCAATTCCAGCTCGGAAACCGCTGACCGGCCGATCACTCTCCGTGACCAGCGGCGGGCTCAATGCCCGCCGTTTTTTTGGCGCGGAGCGACACCTCACATCCGACAACCGTCGATCGATCGCCGGGGGAAGCGCGTTTACGCCGCTCGACGCTGCATCTGCGCGAATCCGGCCTGCGCCTTCGCGACGAGTCCCGTCGCCTCGAGGTCGGCCTTCATCTGCTGCTTCTGCTCGGCCGTCATCTCCGTCTGCTGCGCCCGCACCGGGCCGCCTTTCATGCCGATCAGCTCCATCCAGTACTTCTGCTCGGAGGCCGGGGTGCGTCCACCGGCGGTGCCGTAACCGGGAATCCACTTCGACAGCACCGTGCGCAGCGGATTGAGACTCGCGGAGATTTGAATAGCGGTGTTGTAGTCGCCTTTGCGCGCGGCCGCGGTGTAGTCGTTGACCGGCAGATAGCCGGGCACCTGGTAGAGATGCGGGCAATAGTTGAGGAGCCAGTGATCGCCCATTACGCCCATGTTGTAAACCCACGGCGCCTCGTCTGCGACACTGATCTCGAGCTCCTTGCCGACCGCGGCGCGCAGTGCAATCGTGGAAGAAATCTTGGAGATACCCTGCTTGAATGCAGCGATGTTGGGCAGCTTCGCGAGCCGTTTCGCGAGATTCGCCGAAATCGGGTAGGTCGCTTCGGTGTTGAACAGCACGACACCGATATCGATGCGTTCGCACACGTATTTGTAGAACTCGAAGATCGCCTCGTCGCCGCGCGCCGCGACGTAAGGCGTCAGGATGATAACGAAATCGATGCCGACGGACTGTGCGTGGCGCGCAAGCTGTATCACTTCGTTCGGGTTCTGATGATGGCAGCCCGCGATCAGCGGAACGCGTCCCTTGTTCACGTCCGCGTTGATGTCCATCACGCGCATGCGCTCCTCGTTCGTCATGCACCAGAACTCGGAGACGTTGCCCAGGCAGTAATGGCCCTCGAGCTTCAGCGTGGAAATGCAATGTTCGAGATTGAAGCGATGTCCCGCCTCGTCGAGACGATCATCGTCGGTGAAATTCGTGGGAAGCGCTGTCCAGACGCCCTTCAGCAGTTCCCGCGCAGCTTCTTTTGCTTCGTTCTTGCTGTATTTCATGAGACCTCCTCTTGCCATTCACTAATTGAGAGCGCTTGCAATCAACTTGCGTGCTGCGGTAATGCCTTCCCGGGCAACCTCCTCCGGCGAACGCTTCCATTGTGCCGGATTCGGGGCCTCGTACATGATGTATCCGCGATAACCCTTCTCGGCCAGCAGGCCGAATACGCCTTTCCAGTCCACGACGCCTCGACCCGGCGGCAGGCGGTCCGTCGCGCTCGCGCCCTCGGCGGGGGGGCCCGGCGGCGCATCGCTGAACTGGAATGCCATGATCTCCTCCGGCGGCACCTGCTCGAACCCGCGGCCGTCGGCGCCACTGAAATGCAGGTGATACGTATCGAGCAGCAGCCCGCAGTTCGGCATCCCGGCGGCATGCACGATATCGCGCGCGATGGATATATGGTTGAGCACCGGGTGGCGGGAATTGAATTCGAGCGCGAGCCGCAGGTCATGCTTGCGTGCGATCTCGCCCGCCGCTCGCAGGTTCGCACCCGCCTCGGCAATGCCGGTCGCGGCGTTGCGGCCGGGCGAAATCATCAGCGTGGCACATCCGACACCGGCCGCGATTCGGCACGAGAGCTCGAACGATCGCAGCAGCCGGTCGCGCTCCGCGCCCGACGCGTAGATCAGGTTCGCCTCGACGCCTACACAGCCAACGGCAATGCCGCTCGATTTGACGGTGTTCAGATATTCATCGATCGACTGGCCGTCCGCAACCGCACGCTCGTAATCCGCATACCGCAATTCGACGGCGGCATAGCCGGCTTCGCGCGCAATGCGCAGCGTGTCCGCGAGCGGCGTGGTGTCGAGCGTCCAGGTATGCAGGCCGATGCGATCCACAAGTGAGCTCATGCTGTTCTCCTCATTCGCGGGCTATGCCGTAACAGCCGCTTCGCAATGTTGCCGGGGTGTCGTGGCAGGCCGATCGAGCCGCGTGGCCTCGAGCATGGCCGTGAGCTCGCGCACCGACCCAAGCGTCTCGAGCGCCCAGACACTGCGACAGACCGCATCCGCTGCGTCGGGGGCAAGCACCCGCGTCGCGCAGTCTCTGAACTTCGCCTTGAGATCTTCCGCCGGTATCGCGTTATCCGCAGCGCGGCCCAACGGCCGGTCCACGCTCGCTTCGAGCACGCGACCGTCCTTGAGGACCACCTTCAAGCGCGCATCGAAACGTTCCGCGTCGTCATAAAACGGTCCCGCATAGGGACTCGCGTGCACTTTCGAAAGCAAGGCTTGGGCGACAGGCGCCCTGAATGCATCGCCTTCGAAATGATCCATAACGACTTCGCCGTGGATGAGCGCGCGGGCGACACAATATTGCACGCTGAACTTCGCTTCGAGCGGACTGCGCGGCTGGGCGCGATCGGTGTGAGCAAGCGCGCGCGCCGACGTTTGCGAATCGACGCGCTCGATCTGCGCGGGATCCAGTCGTCCGTGTTGCCGTACGAGATTGCGCGCGGCTTCCACGGCGGAGTGCGTGCTGTAACAGCAGGGATAGAGCTTGTAGCTCGCGCCCGGTGACACGCTGTCCAGTGGTTTGCCCCAGTTCTCGAGCATGCGAGCGACGTCGTAATCGCCATCGGCGCTGAACAGTTTGAGAAAGCCCTGCTTGTGCTCGAACGCGTCCGGATTGGCAGTGAAGCCTTTTTTCGCGAGCATGGCTGCGAGCAGGCCGGCCCGTGCGCACTGCCCGGCGTGCAGCGGCTTCGTCATCGTGCCGAAGTTCGCCTTCGTACCTGCCGCAAGCGAAGTTGCGAGACCGAGCGCGATCTCGGTCTGTTCCGCGGTGAGCCCGAGCAGCCGCGCGCATGCCGCAGTGACGGCGAAGACGCCGAGCGTGGACGTCGGATGCCAGCCTTTCTCCGAATGTTCGGGGTTGAGCCCGTAACCGATGCGCCCGGTTTCGTAACCGGCGGCGTGAGCAAGGAGGAGGTCGCGGCCGCTGCTCTGACCCGCATCCCCGGCCGCGATCATCGCCGGCACCATCACCGCCGCGACGTGTCCACCGAGGCTCGCGGCCGTGTTGTCGAAATCGAGTGCATGTGCAGCCGTGCCGTTCACGAGCGCCGCATCGAGCGGGCTCGCGCGTCGCGCGGTTCCGAAGACAAGGCTCGGGCCTGAAGCCGGCAAACCGAGAACCTCATCCAGAATGCGAGGGCCGTCTTCGAACGCGCCGGCGAGCGCCACGCCGATCGTGTCGAGTGTCGCGACCTTGCCCCAGTGAATCGCCTCTTCCGGCAGATCGTCGTAATTCAGCGCGGTGATGCGCACCGCGAGTTCCCGTGCAAGCCCCATGGCGCCTCCTCGTCGTGTGCGGTCGATACTACCGTTTTTGGACGTCGATCGTCACGACGGTGTTGTCTCATCAGAACGCAGCGCGCACGAGCATGTAGATGCCGAGCGCCACGAGCGAAGCGAGAAACCAGCGCCGGAAGACCTCCGGCTGCAACTGCTGGCGCAGCCACTGTCCGGCCGCCATCCCGATCACGGTTGGAATGAGTGCGAGCAATGAAGCCAATGCGACATCCATCCGAAATACGCCGCGCGCGCCCAGCGCAGCGCCAAGCGCGATCGTCGATACCGTGAAGGAAAGCCCGAGTGTCTGGATGAGATCGTCGCGCTCGAGCTTCAACGCGCTGAAATACAGCACGGCCGGTACCGCGAAAACGCCCGTGGCGCCGCTGAGCACGCCCGTCATCAGCCCGACGATCGGCGAGAGCCACGGCTCCCATCCCGGCAAGACATTCAGGCGCACGGTGAAGAGGCCCATCAGGCCGTAAATCGCAAGCACCGCCCCGAGCACGGCGTTGGTAGCCGCCACGCTGTCGCCCGTGATGATGCCGATACCGAAAAACGTGCCGACGACCACTGCCGCCATCATGGTCCCGAAACGTTTCGCCACCGTGATGAATTGCGGCCCCGCAAGCAATTGCCAGACGTTCGTTACGAGCGAGGGAATGACGAGTATCGCGGCTGCCTGCGCGGGCGGGAAGAACACCGCCAGCAGACTCATCGCGACGGTCGGCAAGCCCATGCCGACGATGCCTTTGACGAATCCCGCGAGCATGAAGGTCAACGCGATGGCCGTCGCTGCTGCCAGACCCTGATCTGCAATCATCTTCGTTTATTATCGCTTGCATTTCTTCACCGCAGTTGCGTCATGCGCTCCGCATCAGCCCTTCTCGCCTGCTCGCTGATCACCACCGTGACGGTTCAGGCACAGGAGTATCCGAACCGGCCGATACGCATCGTGACCTCCGAGCCCGGCGGCGGCACCGACTTCGGTGCGCGCGTGATCGCGCAGGGACTGGCCGAGCGCTTCGGCCAGCAGGTGATCGTCGAAAATCGCGGCGGCGCGAGCGGCGCCATCGCAGGTGACATGCTCGCGCGCTCGAAACCCGACGGTTACACCTTGCTCGCGTACGGCCCGACCATCTGGCTGCTGCCGCTGCTGCGCGCGAATGTTCCTTACGATCCGCTGAAGGATTTCGCGCCCGTCTCGCTCACGGATCGCTCCCCCAACGTCCTCGTCGTGCATCGTTCGCTGACGGTGGCTTCGGTGCGGCAGCTCATCGCTCTCGCCCGTGCACGACCCGGTGAGCTCAACTACGCGCGCGCGGCAGCAGGCGGACCGCCGCATCTCGCGGCCGAGCTTTTCAAGTCGCTTGCGGGCGTCAACATCGTTGCGGTGCCCTACAAAGGCGGCGGACCGGCGGTCATCGGACTCCTCGGCGGCGAAGTCGGTCTCATGTTCGCGACGGCTGCTTCGATCGCGCCGCATACCCGGAGCGGCAAGGTGAGAGCGCTCGCAGTAACGAGCGCACAGCCGTCCCCGCTCTTTCCCGCACTGCCAACCGTGTCTGCAAGTGTTCCCGGCTACGAGTGCGTCGCGATCAATGGCATTTTCGCGCCGGCTGGCACGCCTGCGACGATCGTCAACAGACTCAGCGGGGAAATCGCGAGCTTCCTCGCACGCCCCGCTGTAAAGGACAGGTTTTTCGGTGCGGGCGTGGAGACCGTGGGCAGCTCGCCGGACGAGTATGCGCGAACGCTCGCGTCGGAGATCGCGAAATGGGGCAAGCTGTTCAGGGAAGCCGGAATCCGTGACGAATAAGAAGCGCACACTCGGATAGGACAATGGGCGCACACCGAACGCATCGCGCGATGTGGATTACATGGTACGACGTGCCGGACGCCGAGCGCGAGCCCTACCTCGCATGGCTTCACGAGACGTATATCCCCGCCGTATTGCAGCGGCCGGGCGTCGCATGGGGCGCTCATTACGCGTCCGAGGAGCGGTCGAGCATCGTGCCGCAAGGCGGCGGGCAGGGGCGCGTGGAACGGCACGCGCCAGCGGGTGTGCCGGACGGGTATCGTTTCATTCTCATGTTCGGCGCGGACGATCCGTATACGTTCGTTACGCCGACACCGGCCGGATTTCACTCGAGTCTTGCGCAGGATGCGCGTGCGATGCTTGCGCTTCGCCGCGGCGAACGGTCCAACATCATGGTGGACGAAGCGCGCGTGCTCGGACCTGCGGCAGGCGACGACGAGAATGACGCTCCGGGCCCCTGTATTCAGCTCGGCAGCTTCAACGCAGTGTCCGCCGCATTCGAGGACGACGTCGCTGACTGGTACGCGCACTGCCGCCTGCCGTCCCTCGAAACGCTGACGGGGTGCATCCGCGGGCGCAAGCTCGTCTCCATCTCGGGTTGGGCGAAGCACGTCGCGCTGTACGAGTTCGCCTCACTGGCCGCACGCAACGAGCACTTCGTGTTTTACGAGCGCGCCCATCCCGAAATGGAAGCGTGGTCCGTGCGCGTAGTAAAGAATCTCGTGCACGCGCCGCACTCGTCGAACGTCGCGCAGCGAATCTGGCCGCCGAGCTAGGCGCCGGGAACGATGCCGGGCTCGAGGGTCCGGCAATAGTCGGAGACATCGGCAGGCCGGCACTTCCACACGCGATCCATGAACTTGTTCGAGAAGCAATGCTGCAACGCCCGGCGCAGCGGACGCAGTCGGAACGGATAGCCGAACACGTATGGATGAATCGAGATGTTGCAGACGAGCGGATGCTTCGCGCTCTGCTCGACCATCTCCTCGAACTGATCGACCAGCATGTCGCAGAACTCGCGCCCGGTGTGCTGGCGATGGATGATCTGGGGCGAGTCGTTGAGCTCCGCCGGATAGGGCACCGACAGGATCGGCCCCGCACGCGTGCGCATCCAGATCGGCTGGTCGTCGTGCGGCCAGTCCATGATGTATTCGTAACCCGCTTCCTTGAGCAGATCGGGCGTCCAGGCGTTCTCGTACGTGCCCGCTCCCATCCAGCCTTTCAGCGGCCGCCCTTCGTTGCGGGCGAACGTGTCCGTGACATCCCTGATGACGCGCGCCTCGTCTTCTTCCCACCGAAAATCCTGGAGGTTCTCCGAGTTCGTGCGGCCGTGGCCGACGATCTCGTCTCCGCGCTGGCGCAGCCGCTCGAAAATCTGCGGCGCGTAATCGTAGAGCCAGCTGTTGGTGTTGTGGGCAAGCGGCATCTGAAGCTCGTCCGCCAGATCGAACAACCGCCATATACCCACGCGATTGCCGTAATCGCGCCACGAATAATTGCGCTGGGTCTGGGGCTCGCCATGCTTGGCATTGTCGTGCCCACGGCCCTTGCCGAACGCAAACCACTCGATGTTCGTCGTGATGCAGAACGCGAGGCGCTTACCGCCGGGCCAGCTGTAATCGCGGCGCTGCGTGATCGGGGAATAGTCGTAACGATTATGCTGAGGTAGCTTCATTGTCCCCCTCGTGCATGGCCTCGGATTTCCGGCTTCGCGCCGGATGCCTTGCTGATTTTCGCCATCCCGACCTGCAACGTTCGTGCTGATCTGCCGTCATGCCTGCCGATAGCGCTCGACCGCCTTCCAGTCGATCTCGATCCCGAAGCCCGGTTTGTCGTTCAGATGGATGTAACCGTCGCGCATTTCGGTGCCACCGGTGAAAAGGTGATGCCGCAGCGGGTCGCGTGCATCCGATCCATGGGACTCGACGCTGTAACCCACGCGCGGGAATGCCGCCACGAGATGGGCATGAAACTCCGGCGCAGTGTGCGGAGCGACCAGCACACCGTACTGCTCCGCGAGTTGTGCAACGCGCAGCGATTCGCTGAAGCCGGCGGCGCGCGTCGAGTCGAACTGCAGGTAGCGGATGGCTCCGCATTCGACGAAGTCCCGAACCGTATACCGATGCATCTCACGTTCGCCGTGCGCGAGCGGGATGCGTGTATGAGCGGCCAGCTGCACATAGTCGCGGGGTTGCAGATACCAGTGCAGCGGTTCTTCGAGCCACGTGATGCCGTACGGCTCGACGCCGCGCGCGAAGCGGATGCAGTCGTTGAGATCGTACGCCGCGTTCATGTCGAGCATGAGCAGCGTCTCACGGCCGATCGCCTCGCGCACACCCGCAACGCGCGCGATCTCTTCGTCTATGGTGAAGCCGCCGGTCTTCAGTTTCACCGCGCGATAGCCCTTCGCGACGAACTCCGCCATTTCGCGGGCCGCGCCTTCCGCCGTAGCGTCTCGCGGATAGTAGCCGCCGGTCGCATAGGTGAAGAGCGGCCGTTTGGAGCCGCCCAGCAGTTGGTACACCGGCATGCGGGCTGCCTTGCCCTTCAAGTCCCACAGCGCGATGTCGATTCCGCCGATCGCCGCCATCACATTCGTGCGACTCGGGCGCGCAATCGGCGGAAAAACGCCGGCGCCGCCGAACATCGCTCGGGGACGCGGGACCGTGAGCGAGAAAAGTTTGTCCCAGATGATTTCATGCGCAAGCGGATCGTCGCCGCGGATGACTTCGCCGAAACGCGTGACCCACTCCGCAATCGCTTTGAGCGGCGACCCCTTGATCTCGCCGAACCCGGTAAGGCCCTCGTCGGTCTGGACTTCGACGAGCACCATGCTCGAGTCCTTGAGCGCTTCGTGTGCCGTCCACAGCGCCTGCTCGAGCGTGATAGCGAGCGGATGGGCGCGAACAGTCGTGATCTTCATTTGCGAGTTCTCTCCAAATCACTGCGCGGGCAGGAACGCAGCCTCGAACTGCGGTTCGAGGTGCGTCTCACGCGCGATGCGTCTCAAGTCCGTAACAGTGTCGTCGGGAAGCGTGACCCCGTCCCTTCGATTGCGTTCGTCATTGCGTGCTTCGATCTCGCCGGGATAGAACACCTCGTCGAAACCCTGCGCGCGCGGGGTCGACTTCAACTCGGCGACGTACTCCTCCATGCGCGCATTGAACTCGGCGAGCGGCTGGAACTTCCCGATATCGATCGCGACGAAGAAATGGCCGCAATTGCTCTTCTCCGCGGTCTTGTACGGGCTGTGCACCTGCGTGAGGAAGCCGCTTCCGGTGAGCACGCCCGACATGACATCCACCATCATCGCGATTGCGTAACCCTTGTGTTCGGCCATTGGCAGGATGATGCCGTCGATCGCCTCCTGCGGATCGGTCGTAGGCACGCCAGCGGCGTTGAGCGCCCAGCCGAGCGGGATCGGCTGGCGACGTTGCCGCGCAAGATAGATCTTGCCGCGAGCCACGCCGGTGTTCGCCATATCCATCGCGAACGGCGGATGCCGGCCCGCAGGCGTCGAAACCGACCACGGATTGGTTCCGATGATCTTCTTCATCCCGCCCCACGCCGGCATCGCGGGGCCTCCATTGCTGGTAAGCAGCATGGCGCAGCCTGCACGCGCGCCCGTCATCGTGTAGTACATGCAGGTGCCGAAGTGATTTGAGTTGCGCACGGCAACGGCCGCGATGCCATGCACCTTCGCGCGCCTGATCGCCTCGTTGGTCGCCAGCATCGCGAGAACGTGTCCGACACCGTCGTGGCCGTCGATCAGCGCGACCGTGCTCGTATCGATGGCGAACTCCGGCTGCGTAATCGGCTTCATCACGCCATTACGAATGCGGTCGAGATACCAGCCGAGGCGCAGGGTGCCGTGCGACTGGTGTCCCCACAGGTCCGCCTGCACCAGCGTATCCGCAACGAGGCGCGCGTCCGCCGCGGGGACGCCGACACTTTCGTAAACCGCTGCGCCGAAGTCGATGAGGCGCTCGGCATCGATACGAGGTTGAGTGGCCATGGCGTTTTACGCGGCGCGGCACGAGGGACGAGCGGCCCAGAGTTTCTCACGCTTTCACTGCGACGCCTATAATCGTACGCTTCGAAAGAGCGACGAGTATTCACACACGATGAAAGCAGTCGAGATCACGACACCCGGCGGTCCCGAGGTGCTCAAGCTGACGGAACGGCCGCAGCCGACTCCGCAGACGAATGAAATCCTGATCAAGGTTGCGGCCGCTGGAGTAAACGGGCCCGACCTCATGCAGCGCAAGGGCCTCTACCCGGCTCCGCCGGGCGCATCCGATCTGCCGGGATTGGAAGTGTCCGGTGAGGTGGTGGCAGTCGGCCAGGCGGTAAAGCGGTGGAAGGTCGGCGACAAGGTATGCGCACTGACCAACGGCGGGGCTTACGCGCAGTTTTGCGTCGCCGACGCGGAGCAGTGTCTGCCGGTCCCGAAGGGCGTCGATCTGCAAGACGCCGCCGGACTGCCCGAAACGTTCTTCACTGTCTGGAGCAACATCTTCATCGGCGCGCAGTTGAAGTCCGGCGAGACGTTCCTCGTTCACGGCGGTGCGGGCGGAATCGGGACGACGGCGATTCAGCTCGGGAAAGCGTTCGGCGCGAGGGTTCTCGCGACCGACAGCCCGGAATCCCGTTGCAACATCTGCCGGGATCTCGGTGCTGACCGCGTCATCGACTACAAGCAGGAGGATTTCGTCGAAGTCGTGCGACAGGAACGCGGCGCGAACGTGATCCTCGACATCGTGGGCGGACCGAACATCGAGCGCAACATGAAGGCTGCGAGCCACGACGCCCGCATCGTTCAGCTTGCCTTCGCGCTGGGTTCGAAGGTGGAGATCAACCTCATGCCGGTGATGCTGAAGCGCCTCACCTACACGGGCTCGACGTTGCGCACGCGTCCCCCGGCATTCAAGGCCCGCGTCGCCCGTGAGCTCGAAGCACAGGTGTGGCCGCACATCGACGCCGGCCGCATTCGAGTCGTGACGAATCGCACGTTTCCGCTGGCGGACGCCGCGCAGGCGCATGCAATGATGGAAAGCGCGGAACATACGGGCAAGATCCTGCTCGTGCCCTGAAGCGCGGGCACGCGTGCCGCCCGGCGCATCGCCGCCGTTCACCCCCGCTCATCGACGTTCACCACGGCGCGGTTCAGCATCCCGGTCGGCGTGACATTTTGCGAAGAGTCAGCCTGCGCGTGACCGCTGTCACTGGGAGTGCTGAGGGTCGCGCCTATAATTCCTCAGCCATCCTTCATGCTATGCAGCCATGGCTGAGATCAGCCCGCAGACGTTGTTCGTCAAGACCGACAAGGGCCACCTCCAGATCCGCAACAGAACGCTCGACCTGCCGCGCGAGGTCGGCCTCGTGTTTCTATCCGTTGACGGCAAGACGTCAGCGGGCGATCTGCTGACACGCTCCGGGATGAGCGCCGGCGCATTTTACGGCGCGCTCGAAACGCTCATCAGCGCGGGATACATCTCGCGCAGTTCGGAAGCGCCGCCGACTGCAACTGCGGCGTCGGCAGACCCGGTTACGGCTTCCGAGGAGAAGCCGTCAGCTCGGGCGCTCGAATTGCGCGCTCGCGTGCAGGCGACGCGGCGCGCCCGAGAGGACGAAGAACGAAAGTCGCGCTCGCCAACCGGGCCCGATAGTCACGCCGGAGTCGAGGGTTCCAAAGGACCCGGCGATATCTTCCCGGCGCTCGAGCTGGGCGAGGACGTCGTCGCACTCGGTGCCGAAGCCGCCCACCAGACGCCGCCGCAGGGTGCCTGGGCGCACGTTTCCAACGTAGGTACGCCCTCGGCGGACGGATCGTCGAACGATGCGTCGCGCGCGGCGCTCGCCCGCGATCATGCACAGGTGCCCCACGCCGGCGCCGACAGCCTGTCTGCCGCAACGCCGGCGACCACATCGACCGCGAGCTTCGTGCTCGAGCGCGGTCGCCCATTGCACGAGAAAGTGAATGTGGACCGCGTTGCGTACGACCTTCTCGCCGAGAGCGCCGGGCGGTCTTTGCAGTTCCAGACCGAACCGGTTGTCGACACGGCGAAGCATTGGGAGGCTGCAAGCGATGTCCCGGCGCGTGCGCGCGCGCCGCGCCCGCGACTTGCCTCGCGCCTCGCGGCCATCGTGTTGCTCGTGGCGATCGCGCTGCCTTTGTTCGCCATTCTCTGGCTTCAGTTCGTACCGCTCACCGGCTATATACCGGATGCAGAGCAGACACTTTCGCAGCATCTCGGCCAGCCGGTAAGGATATCCAGCATTCGTTACGCGCTGCTTCCTACCGCTCGCCTGATCCTTGGCGGCGTCACCATCGGCCCCCAGGCGGACGTGCGCATCGAGCATATCGAGCTGCACGCCTCGCCACTCGCCATCACGGCAGAACCGAGGCACTTCAGCAAGATCGAAGCGATAAACGTCGTCATCTCTCCGGCAATGCTGATGTCAATGCCGTCTTGGCGACTTGGCGGCAACGCGTCCGCTGTTCGTGTGGAGCGGCTGCGGATCAGCAATCTGCATCTCGCGCTCGACGGTTTCGTCAACCAGTCATTCGAGGGCGATGTCGTTCTGAATCCCGATGACACGGTGAAAGAGATGGCGCTCGACAATGATCAGCTCAAGATCCGTCTCATGCCGCAAGCGGGAGACGTCGCCTTCCAGGTGGACGGCAACGGCTGGACCCTACCCATGGGACCCTCGCTCAAGTTCAGCTACTTCAGCGCGAAAGGCAGCGTCCGTGACGGTCAGGTTGTGGTGAACGACTTCAATGGCCGTGCTGCGGGCGGTGCAGTTCAGGGCACGCTGACGATGCGCTGGCCGGAGCCGTTGTCGATGCAGGGCACGTTCGCGGCACGAGGCGTGCGACTCGACGAGCTTCTGCCGATGCTGACCGGAGACTTCGCTTCGACCGGCGTGCTCGAGGCAACCGGCCGTTACGAGCTCCACGGCAGCAATAGCGACGCGCTGCTCGCGAGCCTGCGCACCGACATGAACTTCACGGCCACGCACGGCGAACTCGAAAACCTCGACCTGCTGCGGGGATTCCTCGCGCCGGGTGCCACGTCCTCACGCAGCGGGCACACCCCGTTCGACTCGCTTATGGGTTCGCTTCAGGTCTCGCCTGCGGGTTACAGCTATCGCCAGCTCCGCCTTTCCTCAGGGCCGTTCAACGCGAACGGCACGCTGGACATCGCCCGAGATGGGAAGCTCAACGGCCAATTCAATGCGGAGCTCGTATTCGAAACGCACGTGGCCGCGCGTTCCTCGTTTGGCGTTACAGGAACGATCAAGAAGCCGGTGGTGAAGCGCTGATCCGGCTCAGGCTGCGGCCTGGAGCGCTGCGATTCGTTCCTCGAGCGGCGGGTGCGACATGAACAGGCGCTTGAGTCCCCAGCCCGCCGTGCCGGAGATTCCGAACGCCTTTACCTGATCCGGCAGTTGCGGAGGCGTGCCGTACTGCGCGCCGAGACGCTGCGAGCGCTGCGATCATCTTGTGGCGCCCGGCGAGATTCGCACCACCGGCATCGGCCCGGAACTCGCGATAACGGCTGAACCACATCACGATCATCGTCGCGAGAATCCCGAGGACGAGCTGGGCGATCGATGTAGTGATCCAGAAGGCGGGACCGTTGCCGCGCTCGACCTTGAACACGACGCGATCGACCACGTAGCCGATCACGCGCGACAGGAAGATCACGAACGTGTTCACGACACCCTGCACGAGCGCAAGCGTGACCATGTCGCCGTTCGCGACGTGCGACACCTCGTGCCCCAGGACCGCTTCGGCTTCGTCCTGGCTCATGTTGTTCAAGAGTCCGGTGCTGACGGCGACGAGCGCGCTGTCCTTGTTCCAGCCGGTCGCGAACGCGTTGATCTCGGGCGCGTCGTAGATCGCGACCTCCGGCATGCCGATGCCGGCACGCTGTGCGTGGCGCTGTACCGTGTCGACGAGCCACCGTTCGGTCGCATCCGACGGCGTTTCGATTACATGCGCACCGGTTGCCATCTTCGCCGTCCACTTCGACATGAGTAACGAAATGAACGAACCGCCGAAGCCGATCACACCGGCCATGATGAGCAGCGCGTTGTAGTCGAGCCCGGTACCCTGCGCATTCAGAATGCGATCGACACCGAGCAGCCGCAACGTGATGCTCAGCACCAGCAGCACTGCTATGTTGGTAATCAGAAACAGAAAAATTCGCTTCATTCGGTCGAGCCCTCCTCGGACCTTAGATTGAGGTCGAAGCCTGTAAGTTCAAGGTCCGCCCGTCGCGGCGCTGTGGTTGTCGTCCTGTGTCGCGCGCGGCAGCCGTAAAGCGCCGCGACGGTCATGAGACAGCCGGGCGGATTGTAGCCGGGCCAGTCCCGACAGGTATCGACGGCATCGCTCGCTTCACGTTCGATTACGTTTCCTGATGCACGACTCGGAACTTGTGCGCTCGGTTTGCGCGCGACGTCCGGTCCTGAAGTACGCCACGTTGTCGTAAAACGATTCATGCGCATTGTCCGGCCACCAACCCGGCATCCCGAGCACCGGCAGTGGCGCGAGCGCCTGCGGAGTGACGAAGGAATCGCCGCGCCTCACGAGCCGTGCCGCCAGTGTGTCGATTGCGGTCACCTGCTGCGCACGCCTCAGGCAATGGAAATCGGCTGGTACCAGCAAGGAGCACACTGTGTGCGCAGAGACCGATGTAGGGCGCGAGCGCCTTCTCGGCGAGCCCATGCCCGATCGTAAACACCTGCATGCTCCGAAGCAGGCGGGCGCGCTGATGCCAGAAGAGCTGTTTCCATTCGAACGCGCGCACGAGATCGAGGAGGCCGGCATCGCTCGATGCGACGATCGCGCCGTTTTCATCCAGCAACGTAAGCGCGTCACGAACGCGGCTGCGCGATACGCGCGGCGGGTGGAGCGTGGGAGGATCCGCGTCACCTCGCTCGCAGTGGCGTGCATTGAGCGCCGCTTTCGTCTCGGGAAAGGCAAGCCATGCGAGCAGGTTGAAAAGGTCGTGCCAGAGACCTTGGCGCACGTGCATCTCGGCTTCGGCGTAAATGCGCGCCTCGTACGCCTTGTCGCTGCGCTCGCTGACCAGCCGTAACGGCACGCCGCGCGCGTTCATGATGCCGCGCTCGTCGCACATCGATTGCAAAAACGGGAGATCGGGCCAGCGGCGACACAGCCGCAAGGGTTCGGCCACGTGCGCGTATGCAGCCAGCGCAGGCGCACGATCGATGAAGCACGCGTCCCAATCCATATTGCACTGTTAGAATTTATAAAAACCGAACATCCGCAATGGCTGAAACAATCGATTGCGCCGTAATCGGCGCGGGCGTGGTCGGCCTCGCCGTCGGCCGTAAGCTCGCCGCGACGGGGCGCGAAGTGGTGGTGCTCGAGGCCGAGGAACACTTCGGCACACACACGAGCTCCCGCAACTCCGAGGTCATCCACGCCGGCATCTATTATCCGACCGGATCGCTCAAGGCACGGCTATGCTTCGCCGGCCGCAACGCCCTCTATCGTTACTGTACGGAGCACGATGTCAACCATCGCCGCATCGGCAAGGTGATCGTCGCGTGTGACGAATCGGAGCTCGCCGGCCTCGGCAAATACTACGACCAGGCGGTGGCGAATGGCTGCACCGATCTGCGCAGGCTGAATGGCGCGGAGCTGGCCGAAATGGAGCCGGAGGTGCGTTGCGTCGCCGGCTTTCTCTCGCCTTCGACCGGCATCATCGATGCGCACGGTCTCATGCTTTCCTATCTCGGCGACATGGAGGCGTGCGGCGGCGCGCTCGCGCTGGCGAGTCCCGTGCTGGGCGGTGAAGTGACTGCGGCAGGCATCGTGCTCCGGGTCGGCGGTGTGGAACCGATGGAGCTCCTCTGTCGGACCGTGGTGAACTGCGCCGGCCTACAGGCGCAGGCCGTGGCGCGCACCATCGCAGGCGTGCGCGAAGATACGATTCCACCGACGTATTACGCGATCGGCCATTACTACACGCTCAGCGGCAAGTCACCATTCAATCGTCTGGTCTATCCCGTCGCGCGCCAGGACTGGCTCGGCGTGCACGTGACGATCGATCTCGGCGGTCAGGTTAAATTCGGTCCCGATTTCGCGTGGATCGATCGCATCGACTATTCCTTCGATGAATCGCGGGAAGCGGCTTTCTACACTGCGATACGGCGCTATTACCCGGGCCTTCGCGAGGGCGCGCTTCGTGCTGGCTATACCGGTATCCGGCCGAAGATACACGCGCCGGGCACGCCCGCTCCCGACTTCGTGATCCAGGGTCCGCAGGTGCATGGCGTGCGCGGACTCGTAAATCTATACGGCATCGAATCGCCGGGACTCACGTCTTCGCTCGCAATTGCGGATCACGCGGCGGCGCTTTTGATGGCGTGATCCCGGTCGCTTCGACGGCGAGCGCGCGTTGACGCCTGGGCCGTCTCAGATCTCCAGCGGCGCCTCATCGAGCGCCGCAGCCTGCTCGCGCAGCGAGAGTATCTGGTCCTGCCAATAGCGTTGCGTGTTGAAGAACGGGAAGTTCATCGGGAAGGACGGATCGTCCCAACGCTGCGCAAGCCAACCCGAATAGTGAATTATTCTCAGCGTGCGCAGCGATTCGATCAGGTTGAGCTCCACCGGATCGAAGTCGCGGAATTCGCGATAGCCCTCGAGCACGGCTGCAAGTTGCTGTTGCACGCTCTCGCGCTCACCGGAAAGCCACATCCACATGTCCTGTACCGCCGGCGCCATGCAGGCATCGTCCAGGTCGACGAAGTGGGGTCCGTCGTCGGTCCACAAAATATTGCCGGCATGACAATCGCCGTGGACGCGAATCATCGATAGGGTTCCAGCGCGCCTCCAGGCGCTTTCGACGCGCTCCAGCACATCGTTGACCACGCTTTCGTAGGTGGCGTGCAGGTCCGCGGGAACGAAATCATTGTCGAGCACGTAGCGCGAGGGACGCCGGCCGAAGCTTTCGATGTCCAGCGCACGCCGATGCCGGAAGCGTTGCAGGCCGCCGACCGCGTGAATGCGCGCGACGAAGCGGCCCAACCGGCGCAGCGTTTCTTGATCTTCGAGCTCCGGGGTGCGACCCGGTCGCTTCGGATAGAGAGCAAAGTGGTAGCCGCCGTGCTCGGACAGCGTCGTGCCCGCTATGACGAGGGGCGCGACGACAGGAATCTCCCGCGCTACGAGCTCCAGCGCGAATGCGTGCTCCTCCAGTATCGCTGCGACAGACCAGCGTCCAGGCCGATAGAACTTCGCAATCAGGCATGAGCCGTCTTCCAGCCACGCCTGGTACACGCGGTTCTCGAAGCTGTTGAGCGCAAACAGGCGGCCATCGCAGCGGAACCCGCGCGATTCGATGGCGTCGAGGATCAGAGCGGGCGTGAGCGCGTCGTAGGCGGCCATAGCCCGCAAGTTAGCACACGCGCGCCGCGGGAGCCGAGCCACTCGCGAATGAGACGCTCCCACCCTCTTGTGAGAATTATGTGAATTGGCAGGTGGCGCTGTATGCTTTGGACGGACCCGCTTCATCTCACGTACAACGACTCTGCGAGTCATCGCATTCGCGTGCCGAACGTAAGGTTTGATCATGCGCATCCTCATCATCGAAGACGACCACACGATCGCGACCAATCTCTACGACTACCTGACCGCGCAGGGGCACGCCGTCGATGCAGCCGCCGACGGCGTGACAGGACTGCACCTCGCGGTCACTCAGCCTTTCGACGCGATCGTCCTCGACCTCGGACTGCCCGGAATGGACGGCATCAAGCTGTGCGAGCGGCTTCGCGCGCAGGCACACGTCGACACACCGGTGCTGATGCTGACGGCGCGCGACACACTGCAGGACAAGCTGCACGGCTTCGAAGGCGGTGCGGATGATTACGTCGTGAAGCCTTTCGCGTTGAAGGAAGTCGAGGCGCGTCTCGTCGCGCTGCATAAGCGCAGCAGCGGTCGCGTTACGCAGAAACTGCTCGTCGCCGGCGATCTCTCGCTGAATCCTCGTACGCTCGAGATCCGCTTCGGCAAGAGCGACGTCAGGCTCCCTCCGAAGTGCATCAAGTTGCTCGAAACGATGATGGCGGAGCCCGGCCGGCTCTTCAGCCGTACCCAGCTCGAAAGCGCGGTATGGGGCGACATTCAGGAAACGAGCGATTCGCTGCGCAGCCACATGCACATCCTTCGCCGTACGCTGGTCGAGGCAGGCGGACGCGATCCGATCGAAACCGTTCATGGTCTCGGATACAGGCTCGTCACGGATGCGGCGGCCCAGGCTTGACCTGAGACTGAGAATCGCCGTTGCGCTTGCAACGGTGTGCATCACCGTGGTGGGCGCGCTCGGCGTGATGCTCTACACCGCGTCCGAGGAAATGGAGAACGGGCTCGTACAGCAGCTCGTCGGAGAGGAGCTCGATTTCCTCGTCGATCGTGTGAGTCACGTCGATGGCTACGCACCCGCAGGCGGTCCGAACCTCGCTTATTACGTGCTGCGTACGCCTGAGGACCTCGCGAAGGTTCCCCCACCGCTCGCAAAGCTCGCAGGCGGCCATAGCGTCGTCCGGATCGGCACGGAAGAGCGGCACGTCGGCGTGCGTGACGTCGGCGGCACGCGCTTCATCGTCACGTACGATGTCGGTCCCCACGATCTGCGGCAGTCGCGCTTCCGCCGGCTCGTCTACTTTTCACTCGCGGCAGTGGTCTTACTCGCAACGGTAGTCGGCTACTGGCTCGCCGGGGTGCTCACACGCCAGCTGACGGAGCTCGCGCTGCGCGTGCCGCAATTGAAGCCCGACGAAGCGCAGCCGCTCCTCGAGCAGCAGGACCATGATGCCGAAGTCGCGGCGCTCGCACGCGCGCTCGACGAATACCGCGCACGGATCGTCGACGTACTGCGGCGGGAACAGGAGTTCACTGCCAACGCGAGCCACGAGCTGCGCACCCCCCTCACCGGAATTCAGACGACGTGCGAGATCATTCACACTGATCCTCTGGTACCGGAGAAAACGCGCATGCGCGTCGCGATGATCGACAGCGCGGCGAAACAAATGACCGAGCGCATGGAAGCACTGCTGCTGCTCGCGCGGGAGCGCAAGCAGGAGGAGATCGAGAGGGTCAACCTGCGGCGCTGTGTCGAGGAGGCGGCGTACACCTATCGCGACGAAATGGCGCGCAAGGGCCTTTCATTCGAGATCGCTATCGGCGATGAGGTCATCGTCGACGTCGACCGCAAGGCGCTTCAGCTCGTGCTGGTGAACCTCATAAAAAATGCGGTGCGCTACACCGAGAAGGGCCACGTTCGAGTCTCGTACGATGCCAATCGTGTGACGGTCACCGACTCGGGCATCGGCATCGCGCCGGAGCATCAGCCGCAGTTGTTCGAACGTTATTTCCGCGCCGACAAGAAACCCGAAGGACTCGGCCTCGGGCTCGCCATCGTGCGTCGCATCTGCGAGGACTTCGGCTGGAAGATCGAGGTGCAAAGCCGGCCCGGCGCGGGCTCCGCGTTCAGCGTGATACTGGCTTAGGGAACACCGCGGGACCCGAGCCTTCAGGCGAGCGCCACCTCAAGCAGCGTGTCGCACTCTTGCTCGACACGCGACGAAGGAAAGGAGGTTACGGAGGGAAACCATCGGTGTCCCTCTGTTCCGTAGGGCGGCGAGACCCGAGCCTTCAGGCGAGCGCCGGCCGAGCAGAAGGAAAGGAGGTTACGGAGGGAAACCGTCGGTGTCCCTCTGTTCCGTAGGGCGGCGGGACCCGAGCCTTCAGGCGAGCGCCGCCCCCATCACAGAAACTTCACGCGCCGCGCCGGATCATCGGCGCTCCTCACCGGAGAGAACGATGGCCGACAGCGGAAAGACGAGCGACAAGGTCGAGAAGCGCTTCGCCGACATGGCTTTCAGCGAGAAGCTCAAATTTATCGGCAAAGCGCTGGTCTTCTTCGTCAGCGGCGGTTTCGTATTCCCGACGCTGTGGGTCGATTGACTGCGCATCGCGCGATCGAGGTCCCTGCCTATTAATCAGACGACGCGCGTCTTCGGCGCGTCCGCGCCGCGAGCTTTGCAACGGAGCCCCGGCATTTGCTTCCCGCCATCGCCGTGGGACACGACAGTGCACTGTTGACCGCACCGATCTTGCCATCGCGCTGCGTCTCCACGAAAACTTCACGACGGCTTCAGGCCCGCTAAACGGGCGCAGCGCTATCGTGCCCCGCCGAAAATCGGGGTTACGGATGCCTTACGCGGTTGGTTCCATTCCACGCGGCGCACCGGTGTGGCTGCGCGGCATGCACCGCCGCGCTGCGCTCGTGCTGCTGGTCGCTGCGGTCTATCTCGCTCTCTCGCTCGCCACCCGTCTCGTGCTCGTCGCGAGAGCGCTGCATGCAGGCCAGCTCGGCTATCCGGAGTTGCCGCGCGTGCTCGCGGCCGGACTCGCATACGACGCGATCACGAGTCTTTATGTCGTGCTGCCGCTCATGGTCTATCTCGCAATGCTATCCGCGGGAGCGTTCCAGGCGCGTGCGCAGCGCATCGTGCTCTATACCGCCCTCATCTGTGCGCTGTTCGGCGCAACCTATCTGGGCGTGGTCGAGTATTTCTTCTTCGACGAGTTCAACGCGCGCTTCAATTTCGTCGCGGTCGAATACCTGATCTATCCGCATGAGGTCTTCGTCAATATCCGGGACTCGTACCCCGTCGGCCGCGCGCTCGCCGCGACGGTCGCCTTCACGCTGGCCACAGCCGTATTGCTGCGCCCGATCGTCAGGCGCATTCATGCGCGGCCGGACGACGTTCTGCGGTTCAGGCTGCAGGCGGCCGGCCTCGCGCTTGTGCTCGTGTGCCTGCACCGCGGCGTGACGCTCGATACATGGCGCACGCATTCGAACCGGGTGGCGGACGAGATCGCCGCGAATGGCATCTATTCTTTCTTCGCGGCCGCGGCCAACAGCCGGCTCGATTACCCTGAGTTCTATACGACCGTTCCCGAGCGTGAAGCAGCAGCTCGGGTGCAGCGGCTGGTCGCTCAGGACAACACCACGTTCCTCGCCGGTGCCGCGAATCCGCTCGCACGGCGGGTCGACTATCCGGGGCCGGCCCGGATGATGAATGTCGTCGTACTGCTGCAGGAGTCGCTCGGCGCGGAATTCGTCGGCGCCTACGGCGACAGGCGCGGCCTGACGCCGAACATCGATGCACTCGCGCGCGAAAGTATCGTTTTCACGAACGCCTATGCGACCGGGACTCGCACCGTTCGCGGCATGGAGGCAGTGACGGCTTCGTTTCCACCGGTGCCGGCCGAATCGATCGTCAAGCGGCCCGGTAACGAGAACATGTTCAACTGGTCAACGGTCATGACCCACGCCGGATATGGCGCCGACTTTCATCTACGGCGGCTACGGCACGTTCGACAGCATGAACCAGTTCTTCGGCAGCAACGGCTATCGGGTAATCGACCGTACCGATATCGCCCATCCGCGTTTCAGCAACATCTGGGGCGTCAGCGACGAGGATCTGTTCGAACATGCGCTTCAGGTGTTCGACCGCCAGCATGCAGCAGGCGAGCGCATCTTCTCGGTCGTCATGTCCACGTCCAATCACAAGCCGTTCACGTTCCCGGCCGGTGTTCCGGGCGTGCCCGAGAAAGGCGGCGGACGGGAAGCCGGCGTGCGTTACGCCGATCATGCGATCGGCAAGTTCATCGAGGCGCTGCGCCGCAGGCCCTACTTCGACGATACGCTCGTCGTGATCGTGGCCGACCACGGTGCGCGCGTGTACGGAAAGGCCGATTTCCCGCTGGATTCGTATGCCATTCCGCTTCTCGTCTACGCGCCCGCTCATTTCGCGCCGCGATCGGTGGAGACACTCACGAGTCAGATCGACGTGGCGCCCACCGTGCTCGGGCTTCTGCGTATCTCGTACGACAGCGCGTTTTTCGGTCGCGACGTGCTGGCATCCGCGCAGTCGCTGCACGTGATTCCCCTCAATCACAATCGCGACGTGGCATTGTTCGACGGCGAACGCTTGAACGAGCTCGGCTTCCGCGGCCTCTCCTTTACGACCGCGCGCGGAATGCCCGGTGCCGTGCCCGAGGCTCTGCCGCGGGACGAAGACGGCATCCGCGACGCAGCAAGCGTGTTCCAGCTGGCCTACTCGCTTTATACGTCACGCCGATACGCCGCCCGCTGAAACCGCCGTCGTGTCCAAGACGGCATCGGATGCGCCGCCGCGCCCGTCGGGTTTGCGGCCACCCGGGCGCGCTGGAAACACGAGTCGCGCCCGGAGCCCTTTTCCGGCACTTCCCGCCTCGAGCGCGAGCCGTCCGCCATGTCGCTGGGCGATTTCGTTCGCGATCGAAAGCCCGAGCCCGCAGCCGTCCGCCGCTGTTCCGGCGATGCGATAGAACCGCTGGACGACATTGGCCAATTCGCCGGCGGGAATGCCCGGGCCGTCATCCTCGACGTAGATTTCAGGCGCATCCGCATCGACACCGACCGTCACGCGTGAACCTGCACCGGCGTAGCGCAGTGCGTTGTCGACGAGATTGGCGACAGCTTCGCGAACGAGCTCTTCAACCGCGCGAATCAGGACGGGTCTGCCGGAGCCCGCATAGCCAAGATCGATGCCGCCGTCCACCGCATCGTCGAGCCGCCGCTCCACCTCTTCCCGGGCGATCGCGTCGAGGTCGACCAGCGCCTCCGGTATGTCCGCGCGCGGCTCGCTTTCGTCCGCCTTGGCGAGCGTGAGCAACTGGTGCAGGACGCGCCCCATGCGCGTGAGTACGGCAATCGCATCATCGATCGCGCGCAGATGACGCGCGGGATCGGTTTCACGCAATGCAAAGTCGAGCTGTACATGCAGCGTGGCGAGCGGTGTCCGCAACTGGTGAGCCGCATCCGCGATGAAGCGCTGATTGAGCCTGTGCGCACGACCGAGGTCACGCATGAGGTCGTTGATCTCCTGCACGAGCGGCAGCACTTCGACCGGCAGGCGTCCTGTCCACGTTGATCGGGCGTCAGCGGCGCCGCCGCGTGCATGCTGCGCACGCGACGCACCGCGTTCTCCATGGACGCCATGCCCCTGCCGATCGCATACCAGATCGCGGCGGCGGAAATCGCCGCAAGCAGGAGCGACAACCCGATGCTGATCCACAGCACACGGGTGGCCAGCGCGTCGCGTTTGCGCTTCGTCTCCGCGACCTTGACGATGAACGGACTCTCGTCCGGAATCTTCACCGCGATCGCCAGCACCCGCACCGGCGCCTCGCCGACATGACCGTCGTAATAAAGCGGTGTCTCGGAGAGCGGTGAGCCCGGGGGCGGCATCGGCAGCGACGCATTCGCCACCACGCGCTCGCCACGGGCGGAGACGACCTCGTAATAGATGCGGTCCATCGTGTCCCACTCGAGGATCTCGCGGGCGCCTTCCGGCAGATCCACCGTGGCGCGGCCATCCTCCCATTTCACGCGGTGCGCAAGCGATATCGCCGAATCGTGAAGCCACTGATCGAGGACGATCTGTGAGAAGTAACGGGCGAGCCCGTATGCCGAAGCACCGCCCAGCAGCATGATGACCAGCAGCGGAACCAGCATCCGCGCGAGCAGGTCGCGTCGGATGCTACGGTTGCGCTGCTGCATCCGGACCCGCCGTCTCGACGCGGTAGCCAAGGCCGCGCACACTCCTGATCGTGACACCTGCGCACCTCAGCTTCTGGCGCAGGCGGCTGACGTGCACTTCGAGCGCATTCGGCGCCGCCTCCGTTTCGGTCGGAAACACGGCGTCGAAGAGCGCCTGTTTGGAGACGATCTTGTGCCCGCGCGCGAGCAGCACCTCCAGTATCGCCACCTCGCGGGCAGTGAGGTCGATCATCCGGTCTCCGACCGCCGCCCACTTCGCCTGCGTATCGAAGCGCAGATCACCGATGTGGCGCATGCGGGCATGCTCCTCGCCACGGCGCAGAAGCGCCCGCAGTCGCGCCTCGAGCTCACCCAGGGCAAAGGGCTTCACCAGATAATCGTCAGCCCCCGTATCGAGGCCGCGGATGCGATCGTTCAGGGCGTCGCGCGCGCTCAGGATCAATATCGGTATCGCGAGCCCGTGCTCGCGCAGGTCGCGCAGAAGAGAGAATCCGTCGCGATCCGGCAGGCCAAGGTCGAGTATGCCAACGTCGAACTCACTCGATCGTGCGAGGCGCAGCGCCTGCGCAGCCGTCGCGGCGGTTTCGACAGCATAACCACTCTGCGAGAGCGCCGCGGCAACGCCACGGGCCAGCATGAGATCGTCTTCTACGAGCAGCAACCGCATCGGTTTGAGGAACTATAAGAGGTTACGACAGCTTCGCGACAGCATTCCCGCCGGACGGCCTCCTAGAATGCGGCCATCGGTCGAGACGCCGGCCATTATCTCAAATGTCACGTCAGGCGCGGTTGTGCGTTGTGGGCGAACGCTGAACACCGAATCCAGCAACTCGCCCCTCGCGCCAAAACAGCTCAACACACAGCATGACACCGCCGTCACAGGCTCGTACTCGTCTGCGCCGCAGTGCGCCGGTCTGGCTCCTGTTTCTGATCGTCGCGATCGGCAGAACAGGTCTCGCCGACGCGGCGTCGATCGACCTCGAGCGACTCACGCTCGCGAACGCACGCGCCCTCATGCTGGAACGCAATCGGGAGCTTCGGCTCGCGCGCCATGCAGTGGAATCCGCTGCAGCGGACGTCACCATCGCGGGTGCACGTCCGAATCCGATGCTGAACGCCGGGGCTTCTCATATCGGTCCCGCGTCGGGGCCGGACAATCCGCCGCTATACAAGCGCATGGATGCGTCGATCGGCATCTCCCAGCTGTTCGAGCGCGGGCGCAAACGGGAGTTGCGCGTGCAGGCTGCCGAATACGCTGCGGCTGCAGGTACGGGGAGACGGTCTCGAAGTCGAGCGACAGCAGCGGCTCGCGGTGGAACAGACCTACTACGATCTCGTCCTCGCGCAGGAACGCCAGCGCATCGCGGCCGAGACCGCGGCGCTCTTCGACAAGACCATCGACGCGGCCGAGCGCCGTGTGAAATCGGGTGATCTCGCACGCGCCGATCTCGCCCGCCTCAGCGTGGATGCGCTGCGTGCGCGCAACGAAGTCGAGCTCGCGCGTCAGGAACGCGCGAAAGCGCAGGTCTCGCTCGCATACCTGCTGGGGGTGGAATCCGACGCGCCGCGCATCGAAGCGAGCGAGACATGGCCCGAGGTCGGCGCCTCACAGACGCTCGTGCCGATCGAACAGTCGATCGAGCGCCGGCCGGACGTGCAGGCTGCAGTCGCGCGGGTACAGCAGGCAAACAGGAATCGCGATCTCGCGCAATCTTTGCGCACGCGCGATGTCACGGCCGGCGTGCAGTTCGACCGTACGCCCAACGATACGGTTCGTAACGGCGTCGGGTTCAGCGTGAGCGTGCCGCTTTTCACGAGCTACTACTACCAGGGCGAGATCCGCCGCGCCGAATCGGAGTTCGATGCGGCCCAGACGAGCCTCGAGCGCGTGCGCGCTGCCGCCATGACAGAGGTTGCCGCCGCGACGGCCGTGCTCACGTCGACGGGCGAGCGCGTGCGCCGCTTCCAGCAGAATCTGCTGACTGCGGCGAGCCAGGCCTCCGACGCCGCCGAGTTCGCCTACACCCGTGGCGCGATCGGCGTGATGGACCTGCTCGATGCACGCCGTCAGCTCTATGCAACGCGCCTCGAAGCGGTGAATGCAATTGCCGATTATGCCCGCGCGTATCGAGCGTGGATCGCAGCAACGGAAACCGTGTCCGGGGTGCAGCCTTGATGTTCCAGCGTGCTGGCGCGTTCGCGTTTTGTCTTGTGCTCCTTTGCGCGTGCACCCGCGAAGCAACGAAACCCGATGAACCCGAAGTTCGCGTCCAGAGCGGGTCCATCATCTTCACCGACGCCGAAAAGGCGCCGCACCTGACGACCTCGGAGGTGACGCTACAGCGGGCGGTCCGCGTGCGCCTGAACGGGCGTCTCGCGTGGAACGAAGATCGGACGGTGCGCGTGTACTCGCCGTTCGCCGGTCGGGTAACCCGCATCGTCGTTCAGCCCGGTGATCGCGTGCGCAGGGGGCAGACGCTCGCCGTATTGGGTTCGCCCGAATTCGGCCAGGCACAGGCGGAAGCGCGCCGCGCCGAGACGGATGTCGCGCTCGCAGAGAAGAACCTGCAGCGGGTGAAAGAGCTCGAGAGCTTCGGCGTTTCCCCGCGCAAGGATCTGCAGGTCGCGGAGGCCGAGCACGCGCGTGCACAGGCGGAGCTCGACCGTGCGCGAGGCCGGTTGAAGCTCTATGGTGGCGCGGCGAACAGCGGCGATCAGTCGTTCGCGGTCGCAAGTCCCATCGACGGCACCGTCGTGGAACGCAACATCAACCCGGGCCAGGAGATTCGTCCGGACCAGAGCACCGCCAATCTCCCCCCGCTGTTCGTCGTCAGCAACCCGAACACGCTGTGGGCCATGCTGGACGCGACGGAGAAGGATCTCCCGGCGCTGACCATCGGCAAGCGGGTCTCGATACGCGCGCCGGTTTACGAGGATGAACGCTTCGAAGGCAGGATCGCAAACGTGTCCGATTTTCTGGATCCCGCTACGCGCACGCTGAAAGTTCGCGCAACACTGGACAACAGCCAGCACCGCCTGAAGGCGGAGATGTTCGTGACGGGTGAGATCGAGCTGGAGCAGACGCCGCAGATCGAGGTGCCCGCGAAGGCTGTGTTCTTCCAGGGCGGCAAGAACTACGTATTCGTCGCGGACGGGCCCGGCCGCTACACCCGGCGAGAAGTGCGGATCGGCGACGAGCACGACGGGAAAGTGCAGGTGGCCAACGGTCTGGAGCAGGGCGTGCACGTCGTGTCCGACGATGTGCTCATGCTGCAGCAGATGGTTCAGCCGCGGCGCGTGCAGAAATGAGCCAGCGACACCACGCTACGGTCATCAGGCGCGTCGTCACGTTCGCGCTGCAGCAGCCACTCTTCGTGATACTCGCCGTACTCCTGTTCGTCGGCGGGGGCATCATCGCATTCAAGCAGCTGCCGGTCGAAGCACTGCCCGACGTGACCGATACCCAGGTGACCGTCATCACACTGTATCCGGGACGCGCCGCCGAGGAGGTCGAAAAGCAGGTCACGTTCCCGATCGAAGTCGCGCTCGCAGGCATGCCGAACTCGATCCGGATGTTTTCGCACACGCAGTTCGGCCTCTCCTTCATCATCCTCACGTTCGATGACAAGGCGAACGCGTATTTCGCACGCCAGCAGGTGCTCGAACGGCTGCGGGACGCCGACCTGCCGCCGAACGTTACGCCGTCGCTCGCGCCGCTTTCGACGGCGGTGGGCGAGATCTACCGCTACCGGGTCATCGGCGCGGGCGTTCCCGAGTACGAGCTGCGCACGATCCAGGACTGGACCGTCGCGCGGCAACTCAAGCTCATTCCGGGCGTCGCCGATATCGTGAGCCTCGGCGGCTATATCAAGCAGTACGAGGTGAGCCCCGATCTCGCTAAGCTCAAGTATTACAAGATCAGCCTGCAGCAGCTTTTCAGCGCGCTCGAGCGGGGCAGCTCGAACGCGGGCGGCGGTTACGTCGAACAGGGCCGGCAGCAGTTTCTCATCCGGGGCATCGGTCTCGTGCGCTCGCCCGAAGAAGTGCTCGACATCGTCGTCACGGAGAGAAACGGGGTGCCCGTGCTGGTGCGGCACATTGCGACGCTGTCGATTGGCGCGGTGCCACGACAGGGCGTGATCGGTCAGGACGATGAGCCCGACATCGTCACCGGTGTCGTGCTGATGCGACGCGGAGAGAACCCGGCCGTCGTGCTCGAAGCGGTGAAGCAGAAAGTGGAGCTCCTGAACGCGTCGGTGCTGCCGCACGGCGTGTCGATCGTTCCCTACTACGACCGCACGTGGCTCCTCGACAAGACGCTGAAGACGGTCTTCACCAATCTCGTCGAAGGCGCGTCGCTCGTAACGCTCGTGCTGCTGTTGTTCCTGGGCAACCTTCGCGCGGCCGCGATCGTGGCGCTCATCATTCCGCTTTCACTGCTCGGCACGTTCCTGGGACTCACGTTCCTGGGCGTTCCCGCGAACCTTCTTTCACTCGGCGCGATGGACTTCGGCATCATCGTGGATGGCGCCGTGATCGTGGTCGAGAACGTGTTCCGGCGGCTGGGGGAAGCGCGGCTTGCGCCTGACGACAGCCGCGGACGAATGCAGACCATCCTCGATGCAGCGACGGAAGTCGGGCGTCCGACGCTGTTTTCGATGCTGATCATCATCGCGGCCCATATCCCGATCTTCACGCTGCAGCGTCATGAGGGCCGCATTTTCGCGCCGATGGCGTACTCGGTGACCTCGGCATTGGTCGCGTCGCTGGTTTTCTCGCTGACGCTCGTCCCGCTGCTTTGTTATCTGCTGCTGCGAAAACCGATTCCCCACGAAGAAAACCGGCTCGTCGGCTGGTGCATGCGGCGCTATCGGCCGCTGCTCGAATGGTCGCTGGCACGCCGTAAATTGGTCGTCGGCGCTGCCGTGGTGGCGCTCGCGCTCAGCATCGCGGCGGTCCCCAGGCTCGGCACGGAATTCCTGCCGGAGTTGAACGAGGGCTCGATCTGGATCAACGTGCCGTTGCACCCGAGTCTTTCGGTCACCGAAGCCCGCGCGCAGATGTTGCAAATGCGAAACGCGATCGCGGGGATTCCCGAAATCAAGACGATCGTCTACAAGGCCGGCCGCCCCGAGGACGGAACCGATCCAAAGCTCATCAGCATGGCCGAGATCCTGGTCGATCTGAAGCCCGAGTCCGAATGGACGCGCAAGGTCACCAAGCAATCCATCATCAAAGAGATCGATCAGGCGTTCGACAAGATCCCCGGCGTGCAGGCGAGCTTCTCGCAGCCGATCCGTGACAACATCCTCGAGAGCATCTCGCAGATCGACGGCCAGATCGTCGTGAAGGTGTTCGGAGACGATCTCGACGTGCTGCGTGAGACCGGGCGCCAGGTCCTGAACGCCATTTCGGACGTGCCCGGACTCGCACGCGCGATGATCGACCGCCAAGGCGAGCTGCCGCAGGAGCTGATCGAAATCGACCGCGCGCAGGCCGCCCGCTACGGCCTCAATATCGGCGACATCCAGGACGTGATCGAAACGGCGCTCGGCGGCCGTGAAGCGACGCGCATCTGGGAAGGAGAGCGCAAGTTCGGCGTCGTGGTGCGGCTGCGCGAGGACGAGCGTTCGCTCACCGCGCTGCGCGACATCCTGCTCACGACTCAATCGGGGGCCTTCATTCCGCTCAACCAGGTCGCGAGCTTCAAGACGATCGGCGGCAGCATGAACATCAGCCGCGAGAACGGCGGGCGCGTCATCGCGATCGGCGTATTCATCGAAGGCCGCGACATGGGCTCCGTCGTGCACGACATGCAGGCGCGCGTCGCGGAGCAGGTCAAGCTGCCGCCGGGTTACACGATGAGCTGGTCGGGCGAATTCGAAAACCAGGAACGCGCGATGGCGCGACTCTCCGTGATCGTGCCCATCTCGATCCTGCTCATATTCATTCTGCTGTTCGACGCGTTCAAGTCGTTCCGCGGCGCGACGCTGATCGTGCTCAACATCCCGTTCGCGCTGATCGGCGGCATCTTCGCTTTGCTCATCACCGGAATTCCGCTCTCGGTATCGGCTGCGATCGGATTCATCGCACTATTCGGACAGGCCGTGCTCAACGGCGTCGTCATGGTGTCCTATTTCAATCAGCTGAAAAACAGTGGAGCCTCGCCGGAACAGGCGGTGATCGAAGGTTCGCTCGTGCGATTAAGAACCGTGCTCATGACGGGTCTGCTGGCCATGTTCGGCCTGCTTCCCATGGCACTCTCACACGATATCGGATCTGAAACGCAGAAACCTCTCGCCGTGGTGGTCATCGGCGGCCTTATCTCGGCGACCATCCTGACGCTGATCGTTCTGCCGACGCTGTACGTGATCTTCGAGCGGCGCTACTATCACGGCCATACGCGGCAGGCTGCGGCAGCAGCGGCGTCTAAACCGCTCCATTAGCACGGCCCTACGTCGTGAGCGGGGCCTGTGAAAGAGCGGGGTCTCCGCGAACGAAGAATTCGAGCGCGTCAGAACTCACGTGCGAGGACGCGAGGGCTACGGAGATGCTCATCGTGCTGAGCAGCTGATTCGTCAGAGCTCCGCGTGCAGGCGCAGGCTCAGCACATCCACAGGACCTCTGTCGCGGTTGTAACCGGGATTCGTGATGCGCTGGTAGCCGACCGACAGCGCCATGTTCTTCGTCACGCCGAGGCTGTAGAACCCTTCCAGGATGCGTTCGGTGCCGTAGTTGAGCTGTCCGTCGCCGAGGAAAAAGCCGAGTCCGCCGCGCGCGAGGTAATCGCGATGCGCGGCCGATAATCCATTGATGTAGCCCGCGACGCCGAATTTATCTTCGGGCCGCCCCCAGCCCGTTCCTTTCACCAGCGCGCCGACCGAAAGCGAACGGTCGATCTCCGTGAACATGAACGTCTCGGTGCGGCCGTCGCTCCATCCGGCTCGTACGAACGCACCGATGTCATCTGTGACCTCCACCTGAGTGCTGAGACCGAAGCCGTACTTGCTTTGCGTCCTGCGCACGTCCGCGACCGACGGCGGCGAGCTGATCGCAATCGCATCGCGATAGGCTCCGGCATTCACCCTATTGTGGAACACGAGCGCACGCGCTATCGCGTTGTGGCCGCCCAGCTTGTACGGCAGCTCGAATTCGGCTGCGTCGCCGTAACGATCGAGCAACGCCCGATCGAGCTGCAAACCATTCGACTCGACAGGTACGAGGAAACGCCCGACACGGGCCTGCCAGCCGGGCGAGATGTATTCGAGGGCGACGCCCCACGTATAGCCGCGCGCGTCGGCGGGATAATCCCATGCCCCGTACGTGAGCGAAGCCCAGTTCATGAATTGCGTGCGCGCATCGCGGCTGTAGTCCATCGCGTCGAACACGTCGAGCACCGACACGTTACCTGCGGTGAGGACGACCCGCTCGGCCGCATAGGCTGTCTTCACCTGATTCTGCTCGGACGCCTGTTCCTCCGTCTCGCCGGCAAGGTTCCAGGTTTGCCGGAGAAAGGCGCGGGCGCGATACACGCGAACCTGCGTACCCGACCCACGCTGATTTTCCCCGTTCGTGAATCCACCCAGGCCGTGCAAACTGGAAAACGGCAGGCCGGCGATCCATTCCGGGTTGATGTACAGCTCGGTGTTTCGATAACGCGCACCCAGGAACAACGTCGACGTGAACGTGTAGCCGCGCTCTGTATTCGAGGACAGGCTGTTCGGACCCGAATACGACGCGGGAAAGGACGGGTGATACTGGCGAAGGTAGGTGGCTTGACCGTGCAGCTCCAAGCCCCAGTCTTCGGCTACGGCAGACGTGGTCGCAAACGCGAGTGCGACAGCGCAGAGTTGCGGAAGGCGCATCGAAGTTCGGTGTGGTGTTTGAGTCGCAGCCGGCGGCGAGTTTACCGGCAAACCATGCGGCCGCGTGAACGCCCGGGACACTCCCGCGGCGCTATCGATCGATCGCAGGAAACAGCACTGCCCCTGTCGGACCGTAATCCGGCAGGACACGCGCAATTACATGTGGTGGCTGTAACCGGCACTCCGAGATCAACTCGACGACCGAACGCTCGATCTCTTCGATATCGTCCGCCGGGTGCAGTGGCCAGCGAAAACCCTCGACGATCGTATCGTCCAGCAAAGTCCAGAGTGTCACGCGCACTTCGCCGCCCTCGTGTGCCGAAAGCGTCACGGTGGGATCGCCGAACGCAAGACGCACCCGGCGCAGCGTGTTGCTCATGAACAGATTGAAAGCCGTTTCGACGGCGGCTCTGCGGCCCGTAAACGCTGCGGTGTAGAGACCGGTCGGGGGACGCGGAATCGCGAGCACCTGCACGCCCGGGACGGCGAGTTGCGCGCCCATCGCTCTCAGCGCGGGCGTGCCCCACGCACCGATGTTCGCGCCGGTCTCGACGATGTCGGGCGCATGTGCGGGTACGATCGCCGCGCCGAGCAGAAATCGCAGATGAACTTCTTCGCTCGCACGCGCGACCTGGATCGGGGCTGGCGCCGCCTGCCGTATGCGCGTGCTTTCCCAGCCGCGCAGCACCTCTCCGGGCGCGAGCGATTCCAGCAGATCGAGCCCGCAAAGCGCGCTGCTGGAGCCCACGCTGCGGCTCGCACCGAACACGCCATGCTGTTCGAGCACGCGCGTCACCGCGGCAGGATCCGGCAGCACGCAACTCAACAAGGTTGCAGCCGAACTACCGGCGCACACCACCATCCACGGTATTGCGAATACGCGGGTACTGACTTCGTCCCCTGCCGGTTTCTCGAGCGCGACACACAGTGCACGCCACAAGCGCGAATACGGGAGAGCGGCCGGTGCGCCGGCGAGGGCGGCTCGGATCCGGTCGTCTCGTCCGGCGACGGCGAGGTCCCGGAAACGCGTTACGAGCTCAGTATGCGAGTCGTTCGCGAGCGCGCGCGCGGCGAGCGGGTTCGACGCGTCTGCGACATAACGGCGGGGGTCCGGGAGCATGCATCAATCCACCTGGGCGCCAGAGGCTTTCACCACTTTTGCCCATTTGGCGTAATCGGTCTTGATCAGGCTCGCGAATGCATCGGGCGTGCCGCCGACGATTTCAGCCGTTTGTGCGGCAAGCGACCGACCGAGCTCAGGTGACTTGAGCGCACTGTTCAGCGCCTGATTCAGCCGAACGACGATGGCTTTCGGGGTTGCCGCAGGCGCGACGATTCCGAACCAGTTCACGACCTCGTAGCCGGGCACCGTCTCGGCGATCGTGGGTACGTCGGGAAACGCGGACGAACGCTTCGGCCCCGTAACAGCAAGCGCGCGCAGCTTGCCCGCCTTCACCTGCGGCGTGAGGGGAACGGCGCTCGCGATCGTGAGACCGATTTGTCCGCCGAGCATGTCGGTGATCATCGGACCGGTGCCCTTGTAGGGTACATGCACGAGCTCGATCCCAGCCATCGATCTTAAGAGTTCCATCGCGAGATGGCTGGACGAGCCGCTGCCCCCGGACCCGTAGCTCACCTGGCCGGGTTTGGCTTTGGCGATCGCGATCACGTCCTTCACCGTTTTCGCCTGCAGCGCAGGCCCCGAAGCCATCATGAGCGGAACGGATACGAAATGGATCACTGGCGCGAAATCGTGGACGGCGTCGTACGTGACCTTCTTGTAGAGGTGCGGATTAATCACCTGCGGGATGGAAGTGAACAGAAGCGTGTAACCATCGGGATTCGAATGCGCGGCGATTTCGGTGCCGATCAGCCCGCCTGCGCCGCCGCGGTTGTCGACCACGATCTGGGCATGGAGTGTCTGGCTGAGCTCCTGTGCCGCGATTCGCCCCAGGATGTCGGCTGCGCCGCCGGGTGGAAAGCCGACGATGAGCCGGACCGGACGATCGGGATACGCTTCCGCGCCAATGGCATTGCCGCAGGCCAGGACGAGCGTGGCGAAGGCGAGTGACTTAAGCATCGCTGCTTCCCCTCACCCTACCCTCTCCCCGTGCACGGGGCGAGGGAGTGTCTCGTCACCTCTGGCGCGCTCCTTGCTGATATTCGCGATATCACCTTCGTCGCGCTCCTTGCATCCATCACGTTCTGGGCCTAACGCGCTCCACGTGGGACTTGTTCAGAGGTTCCCCAAGCCGAAGGCGAGCGTCACCCCCATCAGCCTTCCGGTGTCGCACCCGACGCCTTCACGGCCTTGCCCCACTTCTCGATCTCGCTTTTGAAAAACGCGGTGAACTGCTCCGGCGTGTCGCCGACGAAGTCCGCGCCCTCGGACGACATCCGATCGCGAATCTCGCGCAGGTTGATGATGCGCACCGTCTCCTTGTGCAGGCGGTTCACGATGTCCCGCGAGGTGCCCGTCGGAACCGATACGCCGAACCACGAGCCGGTTTCGAAACCCTTCAATCCCTGCTCGCTGATGGTCGGGATGTCGGGAACGGCAGCAACGCGCTTCAGTGTCGTGACGCCGAGCGCGCGTACGCGGCCGCTCTTCACGTGCGGCAGCGTCGAGACCATCGCGCCGAAATAGACTTCGATGTGGCCGGCAACGACGTCTATCAGTGCCGGCGTCGCACCGCGATATGGCACGTGCACCATCTTCACGCCGGCCATCGTCTTGAAGATTTCGCCGGCAAGGTGGTGCGGGCTGCCGATGCCGGTCGAACCGTGGCGCAGCGCGTTCGGCTGCGCCTTCGCGAGCGCGATGAGGTCCTTCACGTTCTTCGCGGGCACCGAGGGATGAACCACGAGAATGCCGGGCACCGTCGCGAAGTTCGTGATGTGCACGAAATCGCGCAGGATGTCGAAGTTGAGCTTGGGATACAGCGTCACGTTGATCGCATTCGCCACCGTCGGCATGAACAGGGTGTAGCCGTCCGGAGCGGATTTCGCAGCGACGTCCGTGCCGATGTTCGTACCGGCGCCGGGGCGATTCTCGATGATGACCTGCTGTCCCCAGCTTTCGCCCAGCTTCTGCCCCACCGCCCGCGCCAGCATGTCCGCAACGCCGCCCGGCGTATACCCGACGATCCAGCGAATCGGCTTGGCAGGATATGTGCTCTGAGCAAACACAGCCCCGTTCGCGCAGCCAGCCGCAAGCACGCACGACACGACGGCCCTGCGCAGCATCATGTTTCCTCGCTTTCCGATTCCGTTACCAGCCGAGCACATACGCCGGCCGACGCGCGTCTGCACCGCCGTGCAGAACCCCGCGTTTGTGGTCGGCGACGATCGTGCACACGGCACCTGCGAGCCACGTGGATTCCGGCCAGTCGTAAACCTTGTGGCCGCGCGAGGCGAGCTCGTCGCGCGTACCGCGTTCGACGTTCTCTTCGACGTACAGGCGCGCCGGGAAATACGGATGCGGCTCGAACGAACCGGGAAAGCTGTAGTTCGCGAAGCGCGGCGCATCGATCGCGCTCTGCGGATCCATTCCGAATACATTGATGTTGAGGAAAACCTGAAGCATCGCCTGGGGCTGCACGTCGCCGCCCGGTGTTCCGAACGGCATATACGCCTTGCCGTTCTTGAAGGCCATCGCGGGGTTGGGCGTCAGACGCGGGCGCTTGCCGGCTGCGACGGAGCTCGGGTGCGTCGGGTCGGCCCAGCATTGCGTGCCGCGCCCGGAGCAGAGGATCCCGACGCCCGGAACGATCGGCGTCTTGTCGGAGCCGTCGCTCGGTGTGCACGAGAACGCATTCCCATCCTTGTCGATCACGCACAGATAGGACGTGTCGCCGGGGCCCGGCGCTTCATCCGTCTGCGGTTCAGGCATCCAGCGATTTTCGATTTCGGTGAGCGTGCGCGGATCTCCCGCCGGCGGCATTCCGGCCCACGCCTTTTCGATGCTGATCAGGGACCGGCGCCATTTCGCATAATCATCCGACATGAGCCCTTTGATCGGCACGTCGACGAACTTCGGATCGCCGAAATGATTGTGGCGATCGGAGAAGGCGAGCTTGAGCGCTTCGGTCACCACATGGATGTAGTCGGCCGAATTATGTCCCATCGCCTGCAGGTCGAAGTTCTTCAGGATGTTGAGCGCCATCGGCATGACCGGTCCCTGCGACCATGGGCCGCATGCGTGCAGTTCCATGTCGCGGAAACGCGTGCGCACGGTCGGCTCGAAGTTCACCTTGAAGGACGCGAAGTCCTCGAAGCGCATCGGGCCGCCTTCCCTCTCGACGAAACGCGTCACTTCGCGCGCGATGTCGCCCTTGTAGAAAGCGTCGCGCGCGGCCTTGATGCCGCCCTTGCGGCCTTTGCGGCGTGCCGCCTTGCGCTCTTCGTCGGCCATGAACTTGAGCGTGCGGCCGAGATCGGCCTGCACGAACACGTCTCCGGTCTCGGGCGGCCTGCCCTTCGGCAGGAATACTTTGCGGCTCGACGGCCACGCTTCGTACTTCGCGCGGTTCTTCTTGATGAAGTCCGACATGTGCGGGTGCATCGGGAACCCTTCCGAGGCGAAGCGCATGGCGGCCGACGCGACGTCACGGAAGCTCATGGTGCCGAAGTTCCTGAGCGCGGTGAGCCACGCGTCCGGAGCGGCCGGCACGACGCAGCGCTCCACACCCGGGGGGATCTTGCCGTCATGCTTCTTCAGGAAATAGTCAGGCGTAATCGCCTTCGGCCACACGCCGAGGCCGTCGATGCAATGCACCTTGCGATCCTTGGCCGTGTAGATGATCTGCGGAGCGACGCCGCCGAAGTTCACTTTGTCGGTCTGCAGCACGCCGATGGCGATACCGGCTGCGACTCCGGCATCGATCGCGTTCCCGCCGGCTTCGAGGACTTCGAACCCGGCGTGCGCGGCGAGATAATGTCCTGCGGAGATCACATGACGCGTTCCCATGATGCTCATGCGGGCGGAGGCCATAGCGTGTCCTGTATGCTTGGGTTAGAGAGCGTGCGGGATCAAATTCTAGCGCCATTCAACTTCAGGGTGATCTCATGCCTTCACGCAAGCGCTCCGAGCTGGCCGTTGCCGGCCTGTGTTCGGTTGCATTGACGTTCCTTGCCGGCTCGATTGCAGTTGCACAGCCGACCCGCTGGGCGCCCACGAAGCCCGTGGATTTCGTGGTCGGCGTGTCACCCGGCGGCGGCATCGACCGCACCGCACGCATTCTTCAGAAAATCATGCAGGACCGCCATCTCGTGCCTACGGCGGTCAACGTGATCAACAAGCCCGGCGGTGGCAGCACGATTGCCCAGGCGTATCTCGGTCAGCATCCGGGCGATGCCCATTACCTCGAGCTCTCCGCGACGTCGCTGCTCACCAACCAGATCACCGGCAAGACGAGCTACGGCCATCGCGACTTCACACCGGTGGTCATGCTCTACGACGAATATCTCGGGTTCGCGGTCACGCCCGACTCGCCCGTGCGCGACGCGAAAGGCCTGCTGGACGCGTTTCGCACGCATCCGGACACGATTCCCATCGGCATCGCGACCAGTGCCGGAAACACGAACCACATCGCTGCCGCGCTCATCGCCAAGACGGCCGGCGCCGACGTGAAAAAACTCAAGGTTGTCGTCTTCAACTCCGGCGGAGAGGCCATGACGGCGCTGCTCGGAGGACACGTCGGCCTGGTCGTCACCCCGTCCGCGAACCTGATCCCGCACATGCAGAGCGGCCGCATGCGCGTACTCGCCGTTTCAGCACCGAAGCGGCTCGTCGGCGCGCTCTCGGCGGTTCCAACATGGCGCGAGAACGGCGTGGATGCGGTCGTCTCCAACTGGCGGCCGGTGATCGGTACGAAGGGATGGTCTGCTGCCCAGATAACCTTCTGGGAAAACGTCTTCGAAAAAGTCACCGCAAGCGAAGAATGGAAGATCGAGCTCGATCACTCCGGCGGCGTTGCGCAGTTCATGCGCAGCCGCGAGCTCGCTGCGCTGTTCGACCGCGATTACGCCACGTTCCGCGCGATCCTGACCGATCTCGGACTGGCCAAGGTTTCCCAATAAGGCGCTCGAGGCCGCTGTAGTATCATGCCGCGCCACGCTGGGGATGCCCGGCGTCAGGCTGAGCGCTCAAAAAATAGAGGAGGAGTTTCCATGCGTGCCCTGTCCCGCCCGCGTGTCCGTGCGGCGCTGTGTTTTGCGTGTCTGTCGCTCTTCACCGCGGCCTACGCGCAGCCGTATCCGGCCAAACCTGTGCGCATGGTCGTGCCGTTCGCACCCGGCGGCAACACCGACATCATCGCCCGCGTGTTCGCGCCGAAGATGGGGGAAATTCTGGGACAGCAGATCATCATCGATAATCGCGGCGGCGCGGGCAGCACCATCGGCACCGAGGCAGTGGCACGCGCCGCCCCGGACGGCTACACGCTCCTCATGGTGTCGGCGGCACATACGATCAATCCCGCGATGATCCGCAAGCTCAACTACGACTCGGTGAAGGACTTCACCGCGCTCGGCATCGTTGCGGACGTGCCGACCGCATTGGTGGTGCATCCGTCTCTACCCGCGAAGAACGTGAAAGAGCTGATCGTGCTCGCAAGAGCGCAGCCCGGCGCCCTCAACTACTCGACGGCGGGTCGCGGCACGGTTGCCCACCTTGCAGCCGAGCTGTTGGCATCGATCGCGAAGATCAAGATGACGCCGATTCACTACAAGAGCGCAGGCCAGGCTCTGATCGATGTGGTGTCGGGCATCTGCCACCTGCAGTTCTCCAGCATGCCGGCAGCGCTGGTGCACACGCGCAGCGGCCGCCTGCGCATGATCGCGCAGACCGGAGAGAAGCGATCGCCGGCGGCGAAAGACGTTGCGACGATGGAGGAACAGGGCATCAAGGGCTTCGTCGTCTCCAGCGGCTTCGCCCTGTTTGCGCCCGCTGCGACGCCGCGGCCGATCGTCGAACGCGTGAACGGGGCGCTGGTAAAGGCGCTCCGCGATCCCGCAGTAAAGGACAATCTCGACAAGCAGGGCGCTGACGTCGTCGCCAGCTCACCCGAGGAGCACGACAAATTCAACCGCAACGAGATCGCGAAGTGGATCAAGGTGGTGCGAGAGGCGGGGATAGAGCGTGAGTGACGGGTGACGGGTGATGAGGTGATCGCGAACGAATGGCAAGTGATGGTGTTCCTCACTCGTCACTGTAAAAGAGCATAGGCCAAGCAGACAAATGAATTGGACCACCAGTGCATCCGTACTCGCATGCGCACTGATGACCGCAACAGTGCCGCAGGCACAGGCGCAGACATTTCCAACCAAACCGATCAGGATGGTCAATCCGGCCGCGCCGGGCGGCAACAGTGACGTATTCTTCCGGCTGTTGCAGCCGAAGATGACAGAGTTGCTGGGCCAGCCGGTCGTCATGGATTACCGCCCCGGTGCAGGCGGCACCGTCGGCGGTGAAGTCATTGCGCGCAGCGCGCCGGACGGCTACACCACGGGCCTGATGGCGGCCAGTTTCGTTATCAATCCGGCGATGATCCAGAAAATGCCGTACGACACGGCGAAGGATTTCACCGGTCTCGGCATCATCGTCGACGTGCCTTCAGGTCTGGTTGTTCACCCGTCGCTCCCGGTCAACAACGTCAAGCAACTGATCGCGCTCGCCAAGACGCGTCCGGGGCAGCTCTTCTACTCGACCTCCGGACGCGGCACCGTCGGCCATCTCGCCGCCGAGCTTCTCAATTCGAGCGCCGGCATTCAGCTCGTGCATGTTCCCTATAAAGGTGCAGGACCGGCGGTCATCGACCTGGTGGCTGGCCACATACAGCTTCAGTTCGCGAGTATTCCGCTGCTGGTCGGCCACATCCGCGCGGGCAAGCTGCGCATGATTGCGCAGACAGGAGAGAAGCGTTCGACCTTCGCACCCGACGTGCCGACGATGATCGAATCGGGCGTGCCGGGCTTCGTGGTGCGCAGCCCCTTCGGCTTTGTCGGCCCGGCCGGCCTGCCGCGGCCGATCGTCGATAAGCTCAACGGTGCGCTCGTCGCCGCGATCCGGGATCCCGAGAACCACAAGGCGCTCCTCGCAGCCGGCGCTGAACCGATCGCCAGCACACCGGAGGAGCATGCGGCCTCGATACGCTCCGAGATCGACAAATGGAAGAAAGTGGCACGCGATGCACACATCGAGCCGCAATGAGGCAGCCTGCCGGAGCGCTGTGATGCGGGCGCTATAATCGATGCTTTCCTGCGTCCTCTCCCCATGAACGTTTTCGACTGGCAGTTCCCGTATGCGTCGCAGCGCATGCCGGTGCTTGCACGCAATATCGTCGCGACCTCGCAGCCGCTTGCGGCACAGGCGGGCCTGCGAATGCTGCTCAAAGGCGGCAATGCCGTCGACGCGGCGCTCGCCACCGCCATCTCACTGACCGTGCTCGAACCGACGAGCAACGGTATCGGCAGCGATGCATTCTGCATTCTCTGGGATGGCGCGAAGCTGCACGGACTGAATGCGTCGGGGCGATCGCCTGCAGGGTGGACACTCGAGCGCTTCAAGGACAAACCTGCGATGCCGATGCGCGGTTGGGAATCGGTGACGGTTCCCGGCACCGTTCGCGCCTGGCTCGATCTCTCCGAGAAGTTCGGCAAGCTGCCGTTCGCTGATCTCTTCGAACCCGCGATCAAGTACGCCGCTGACGGATTCATGGTCTCGCCGACGATCGCGCGCCTGTGGGCGAACTCGGTGCCGGAGTTGCAGGCGCAGCCCGGGTTTTCCGAAGCGTTCATGCCGCGCGGTCGCGCGCCCGAGCCCGGCGAGAAGTTTTCGTTCCCCGCGCAGGCCGCTACGCTCCGGCGCATCGCGGAGACGAAGGGCGATGCGTTTTACAAAGGCGAGCTTGCCGAGAAGATCGCCGCATTCGCGAAGCAACATGGCGCCGTGCTCACGACGGACGACCTGGCAGCGCATGCGAACGACTGGGTCGAGCCGATCGGCATCGACTATCGCGGTTTCACTCTGCACGAGATTCCGCCGAACGGTCAGGGCATCGCTGCGCTGATCGCGCTCGGCATTCTGCGCAACTTCGATATGCCGGCGCATCCCGTCGATTCAGTCGACAGCCTTCACGTGCAGATCGAAGCGATGAAGCTCGCGTTCGCGGACATCAACGAATACGTCTCCGACCCGGCGACGATGCGCGTGAAACCGTCCGAAATGCTCGACGCGGCGTATCTGAAGGAACGCGCCGGTCTGATCGACATGAACGCGGCACGCAGTCCGTCTTTCGGTCGGCCGGCGAAGGGCGGCACGGTCTATCTGACCGCAGCGGACGAATCCGGCATGATGGTCTCCTACATCCAGTCGAACTACTCCGGATTCGGCTCCGGCGTCGTCGTGCCGGGTACCGGCATCAGTCTGCAGAACCGCGGCTTCGGTTTCAGTGTGCGACCCGACCACGCCAACGTCGTTGCGCCGCGCAAGCGTCCGTTCCACACGATCATCCCCGGGTTCGTCACGCGCGGCGGGCAACCGGTGATGAGCTTCGGTGTGATGGGCGGTTCCATGCAGGCACAGGGACATACGCAGGTCATGGTGCGCATGGTCGACTATCACCAGAACCCGCAGGCGGCACTGGACGCACAGCGCTGGCGCATCGACAACGGCGGCAAAGGGGCGATCGAGCATGGCGTATCGCCGGACGTGCTCGATGCCCTGTGTGCACGTGGTCACGAGCTCGCACGCGCCGATCGCTGGTCCACCGATTTCGGCAGAGGACAGGCGATCTACAGAATGGAAGACGGTTATCTCGGTGCTTCCGAGCAACGCACCGACGGTCAGGCCGTAGGTTATTGACTGCCCGGCATCAGGAACACGATGACGGTGATCATGGTTCTGTCCTTCACGTTCGGGCTGGAACCGCTGCAGGGGCTCGCGACGATGATCGGCGTTTACGTCGGCGGCGAGTCGGGCGGGCTCATTACGTCATGCTGAGGGACGCGAGTGTCACGCAGCGCGAAGACGACGATTCCCTGGCGACAGGAGCGCGGCACAGGTTGGCATGCGCGCGGTTGCTCTCGACAGCCACGCTTCTAGCCGTTTCTGCTGCCGGCACTACAAGCGCCTTCGCGGCACAAACAAGCACTCCTGCGGACAGGTATCCCGAGAAACCCATCCGCGTGATCGTGCCGTTCGCGCCCGGCGGCGGGCTCGATCTCACCGCACGGCTGCTCGGCCTCAAGATCACGGAGAAATGGAAGCAGAACGTCGTGATCGATGCGCGTCCGGGTGCAGCGACGATCGTCGGAACCGAGATCGCATCGCACGCGCTGCCCGACGGCTACACCGTTCTCATGATCACGACGACGTTCGCGATCAACCCGAGCCTTTACAGGAAGCTCCCCTACGATCCGCAGCGGGACTTCACGGCGGTCACTCAGCTCAACGCACAGCCGAACATCGTCGTAGTAGGCCCGACGTTTTCAGCGCGGTCGGTGAAAGACCTCATTGCACTCGCGAAGGCAAAGCGCGGTGAGCTGACGTTCGCGTCGCCGGGAGCGGGCTCGGCGCCCCATCTGGCGGGCGAGCTCTTCCAGCGCATGGCCGGCGTGCAGATGATCCACGTGCCCTACAAAGGCATTCCGCCAGCCGTGACGGATGTTCTCGGCGGGCGCGTGACGATGCTGTTCACGACGACACTTTCGGCGGCGCCGCATATCCAGTCCGGGAAGATGAAAGCGCTCGCGGTCACGAGCGCGAAGCGTCTCCCGTCGATGCCCGATGTGCCGACGATCGCGGAAACCGTCCCGGGGTATGAAGCGGAAGCATTCCAGGGCGTCGTGGCGCCCGCCGGTGTCCCGCGCGCGATCGTCGAGAAGCTGGCGAACGAGCTCGCAAGCCTCGTGAAGTCGCGTGAAGTCGCAGAACGGTTCGAAGCGGACGGCGCGGTCGCCGCCGGCAGCACACCTCAGCAATTCGCCGCGTTTCTCAAAACGGAAACGGAGAAGTGGGCGAAGGTGATTCGGGAGGCGAAGATCCAGCAGGAGTAGGTCCGCACACCGTTCGTGCTGAGGAACGCCGTGTCTCGAAGCATGAACAACCGTTGCCGTTCGTCCTTCGAAACAGCCGCACCGCTGTGCCTCCTCAGGACGAACGGGGAGACCGCCCCCCAAGCAGCGTGTCGGAGTGGCGCGCGACACGCAGCCAAGGAAAGGAGGTTACGGAGGGAAACCATCGGTGTCCCTCTGTTCCGTAGGCGGCGAGGCCCGAGCCGAAGGCGAGCGCCGCCCCCCTCACCAAGGGATGCCGGGTGATCGCCTCCGCGAGCTCCTTCTCGTTCGTCAGATCGAGTCGGAGCGGTGTCAGCGACACGTAGCCATGATCGACCGCCCACCGATCTGTGCCCTCTTCCGTCTCCTCGATCGGGATCACGGTGAACCAGTAGTGCTCGTGGCCGTACGGATCCTTGCCCGGGACCACTTTACCGTCGTACTGTTTAACTGATTGCCGCGTCCACCGCATGCCTTTCGGCTCCCCGGCCGGAAAGTTGACGTTCACCAGGGTTAGCCGGCTGTCGGGCAGCAGCAGCTGAAGCGCCTTGCGTCCCCAGCGTTTGAGCCGCTCCCAGTCGGGCTCTTCCTCTCCGACCGGCGTGCTGAATGCAAAACCTCTCATGCCGAAGAGCACGGCCTGCTTCGCCGCGGCGAGCGTGCCCGAATGCCACAGCCCGTTGCCGAGATTCGGTCCGAGGTTGATTCCCGAGAGCACGACATCCACTTTCTGCCAGTGATAGGCGCCGAGCGCGACGCAATCGCCGGGCGTGCCGTTCACGCGATAGGCTTCGACGCCTTTGATCGGCGTGCGCTTGTACGAGAGCGGCCTGGATGCCGTGATCGAGTGACTCGCCGAGCTCATCTCGACGTCCGGTGCGACGACGCGCACGTCGCCGAACTCGGCTGCGCACTGCGCAAGGGCGCAGATCCCGGGGCTATAGACCCCGTCGTCGTTCGCAATCAGAATTCTCATGCGATCTCCACGCGGCAGCGGCCGGTATGTCCGTTGCCTTGCTGTTGCAGGACTCCACTCGCGAGACGCAATCTTCGTGCTCATCACGCTCATACATAATCCAGGCGCAGGCGTTGACGATCAGCCCGACGGCGAAACGCTGCTGTCCATCATCCGCGCAGCGGGACATGAAGTTCGATATCAACCGTGCGAGAACGGGACATGGGCATCCGCTCTCGACGAGCCGGCCGACCTGGTCGCGGTCGCCGGCGGCGACGGCACGGTAGGACGTGTCGCCAAAAAGCTGATCGGTCGCGATCTTCCGCTGGCCCCGTTGCCGCTGGGAACCGCTAACAACATCTCGAAGACACTGGGGCTCGCCGACCTTTCGCTCGCCGACATCGTCTTCGGCTGGAAGAACGCGCGGCACGTGAGCTTCGACGCCGGCGTCGCGAAGGGGCCCTGGGGCTCGCGCTATTTCATGGAGGCGTTCGGTCTGGGATTGTTCGCCTGCACGCTGCCGATCGCGGAAGGGAACCGGAAGTTGAAGGCGCTCAAGGACGCCGACGCGAAGGTCGCTCACGCGATCGGGCTGCTACGCCAGCGTCTGGAAGACTGCCCACCGAATGCTCTCGATCTGCGGCTGGACGGCCGCGACACGTCGGGCGATTACGTGATGCTCGAAGCCATGAACATGGCGTTCGTCGGTCCGAACCTTTATCTGGCGCCCGACCTCGATCCGGACGACGGGATGCTCGACGTCGTCGTCGTCACGAGTGAAGAGCGCGACAAGCTGCACGATTCGCTCGCAACATGGCAGGAAGGCGAGCTGGAGCATCCGAAGTTGACCCGGCATCTCGCTCGTGTCATCCAGCTCGAATGGACCGGTTTCGAGGTGCATTTCGACGACGAGGCGTGGCCCGGGGACGACGACGAGCGCCCGGCGCTCACGCGTATCGAAGTCACCGTCGAGCGCGATGCTTTGAAGTTCGTGGCCCCACGGACCTGATTATCGAATGATGCTGAACGAAGACACCATTCTCATCGCGCACCCGGATCTCGGCGAAACAATCGAGCTCTCGCAGCGCGCACACGCCGGACAGGTGGACAAGTGCGGCCGGCCTTACTACCTGCACCCCTTGCGGGTCACCATGCGTCTCGCCAACTGCACGTCGGCCGAGCGCCACGCGGCGCTGCTGCACGACGTCGTCGAGGACACGTCCGTTACGCTCGACGATCTCCGCAAGCGGGCCTACAGCACGGAGATCATGGAGCTCGTGGATCTGCTCACGCGACGCATGCCGGAGCGCGAGAGCCACAACCAGTACATGGATCGTCTCGTTCACAGCGGAAATGTGCAGGCGCTGCGCGTGAAGCTCGCGGACGTCTACGACAACATGAGTCCGGCGCGCACGCGCAATCTGCCGCCCGCCGATCGCGGCATGCGGCATCGCTTCGCCCGCGATGCCGAGCGCCTGCTCGGCGCGCTGAACGCGCTCGGAGACGAACTGCATCGGACGATCGTGGAAGGTGACTTGTAGGTTAGAACGACCCGTAACGGTGAGCGGCGCGCCTGGGACAGGCTGCACGCTGGAGCGTGGCGTCGCTACGCGCGTAATGTGCGGCGACGTATCCTCCTCGCACATCGCCCGCAGCGTGCGCGAAGCAAACTCGCGCCGATACAGCACCCCGATGACCCACACCGTGCTCGCGATCATGAGCCACGGATGCAGGAACCAGGCGAGCGCGGCGACCGCGAAATAGTAGGCACGCAGCCCGTTGTTGAAGTGCTCGCCCGCGTAGGAAGTGATCTTCGCGATCGCGTTGATCACCGCCGCGTGCTGCTCCGGATTCTCCTTCGTCTGCCCCGGCGCAGCGGCCATCATGATTCCGCAGAAATTGAGCTGCCGGATAGCCCAGGAAAACTTGAAAAACGCGTAGACGAAAATGCCGACGAGAAGCCCGATCTTGATCTCGAGCAGCCGCGCCGAGCCGCGGACCGTGAACGGCAGGCCGGACACGACATCGAGCGCCTGCTGCACGTAACCCGTAAGCGCAACGAGTGCGCCGAGGATCAGCATGGTCGTGGATGCGAAGAACTGCGAGCTGCGCGTGACGTTGCGCATGACGTTCACGTCGACCATCCGGTTTTCGCGCTCGATCATGCGCACCATCCAGGTCCGGCGGTAGAAATCCATGCGGGCATGCAGGCTGGGGACGACCTTGCCGCGTCGCGACGCGAACGCGGCGTACAGAACCCACGCCGCGATCAGGAAGAACATGCCGAAAATGTCGGGCGCCGTGGCGCTCAAGTCCTGGATGACGCTCATGCGTCCGCCCCCTCCCCTTATGCCCGCGATCATGGTATCCCGAACGAGGCGGCGAGGAATATCGGGCCAGCCGCTCAGAGGAAAAGCGTCAGGACACCCGTGTAGCCGTAGAGGCGGTTGTGCGAGATCTCACCGTTGCAGAAGAAGCCGACCAGGGGGACGTCGCCGAGGCCGCTGCGGATGAGCTTGAGCTCTTCCGAGTCGGGACCGAAGAGGCTTGCGCCGCGGCCCAGGCACGAGTGGTAAACCGCACCCCGCGGCGGCGCATACAAACCCTTCTTGATGCTGCTCAGCATGCGCTGCATGTCTTCCTGCGCCGTCTGCGCATTGCGGCGGCAGAACATGACTTTCGCATTCGGCTCGATCAGCTCGCCGATCGCGACGAGCTTGTTCGACGGATCGATCCCGACGAGGTTGCGCACCATGTAGTCCCCGGTGTCGCTCCCGGGGATCGAGATACCAACGAAGACGTGCGCGCCGATACGCTCGATCTCCGCAGCGAGCTTCTCGCCGATGTCTTCGAGAAACACTTCGAGTGCCGGCCGCCCGTCGAGGGTGACCATGATGTTGCGCTGTGCGCTGGTGACGGTGTGCTTGGGTCCGATCGGCGAGCACCCCTGTGTCAGCCGTGTGGCGATCGTCACGGCATCGGAGAACGCGACGCCGGAAAGGCCGCCTTCCAGCACGCGATCGGCGACCTGCAGGTTCTGCTGGCGTGAGCTCGTCAGCCCGCCGAGCAGGAAACCGCTTTCGACCTTGCCCGCAAGCTGGGAGATGAGCTGCGGTAACCGCGCGTTGAACGGATCGGCATGTACGAGCGCGAATGCGGATTCCGATTCACCGCATTTGAGATCGAGCCGCCGGACATCCTGCTCGCGCTCGATACCCGAAAACACCTTGAACGATCCGGGTTCGAACTCGCCGACCATGGCGACCGCCGCGGGGACATCGAGATATTCCTGGCCCGTTGCACACACGCCGACCCCGATCGTTCCCACCCAATGCGGGACGCCGCTCGCCTTGCGGCACGCGGAAAGGATCTCGGTGAGATGGTCGGCGACCATGTCGGTCGCGTACAGGAAACCCAGGTTACCGCTGGCACCCTCGAGCTGTGCCGAGCAGCCTTGAGCGACGGCGCGCCAGTCGGCGCCGCGCGCGTGAGCGTATCTGAATTGACGCATGGCATAGCAGGCAGGTCGTGCCGGGAAGCCGTCCTGCGGGCGCTCCTGAGACAAGGCGAGGATGCTAGCACGATTGAGCGCCTCGCCATCGGCGCGAACCGCCCGTTGGCGTAGCGGAGCGGTCGTGGCGACCCGGAAGCGGGCAGAGGCACGCGCGTTAGAACCGCGGTCTTACGCACACCGCTACGCAGCCCCGCTCACCGATACGGGGCGGTACTGACAATTCCCCTTAGTCGATCGCCAGCACCACGATCGCCAGGGCGGCGCCCACGCCCGCCGGCACGCCGAAGCGCTCCAGGTTCGAGATGGACTCACCGGCGACGATCTCGACCGGTACGTCCGTGAGCTCGAGCACACGATTGGTGATCGAATCTTCGAGCAGGCGTGTGAGCGAGTTCTTGCGCGCAGTGCCCATGATGATTTCGTTCACCGCGAGCTCGCGTGCGACGCGCGTGATCGTCTCGGCCTTCTCGCCCAGCTCGACGTGTTCCGTGAACGGCACGCCGAAGCGGCGCAGGACGGAGCGCACCGGCTCGAGCGCCTTGTCGGCCTGTTCCCGATGATAGTCCGCACGGTTCCTGCGACTGCTGAAGCGCGAGACATGCTGCGAAAACGGACGCCGCACATTGAGCACATGCACCTCGAGTTGATGGTCGTTCATGAACCGATTGATGACGTGCCTGGCCGCTCTCACCGAGTTGGCCGAGCCGTCTGCAGGGAGCAGGACTTTGGTCATTGCAACACCTCCTCTGATGATGCCCGGCGCGGCGACGGCCGCTTCAGGCGTTGGCAAAAGATCCACGACATGCTGCGCGACGCGGGCGCGCACGCTGGCGTAGTTGGCGAGAAAGCCGGCCGTGAGCACGCCGCCGATCACGGCGATGTAGGCGATGGCCGTGAGTCCCGGGACCGCTGCGAGATACGCCTGAAGCAGCGGCTCGCTCGTCACCATCTTCACCGCGGTCCAGGCGAGCACGCCGCTTCCGACATAGACGATGATCGGATGGCGCTCGACGAACTTGAGAATGAGCTGGCTGCCCCAGATGACGATCGGAATGCTGATCAGCAGTCCCATTATCACAAGCAGGAAACTGCCCTGCGCGGCGCCGGCGACCGCGAGCACGTTGTCGAGGCCCATCAGCGCGTCCGCGACGATGATGGTTTTCATGGCCGTCCAGAAGCCCGCCGCTCGATTGAGCGCGTGCTCTTCTCCCGCGTTGTTGTTGATGATGAGCTTCCACGCGATCCACACGAGCAGCGAGCCGCCGATCGCGAGCAGGCCGGGAATCCTGAGCAGCCACACGACTGCCATCGTCATCGCACTGCGTACGATGATCGCCCCGATCGTGCCCCAGACGATCGCGCGCTTGCGGTGACTCGGCGGCAACCCGCGGGCGGCGAGCGCGATGACGATCGCGTTATCACCGGCAAGAACCAGGTCGATAACGACGATCGCCAGAAGGGCCGAGAGAAATTCTGTCGAGAGTAGCTCCATGATCTGCCTCCTTGTCCGCAGTCGAGATGTCTCCGGACACGAGCGAACGAGACCGCCGCGTCCGGCGAGGTCTCGCTTTGCGCCTGCGCCTCCCATCGGCCATGGCGCCGGAGCAACCGGGGCTCTCCACCCGGCTTGACGGCTGCTCCCCGGCAGCCTGAGGAATGTCCCGACAAGTCCGACGTGGAGTCGGTGCTTGCTCAGAGCTTCCCTGGCTGTCGAAGCTACTCCCCTCTTCGAGGTACCGCGAAAACTTCCCGACGTCGCGGTAAACGTCGCGCATTATCGGAAGAGTGCGTCCGTGAAGTGAAATGAAGAGTCATCATCTCGCCCATTGCGTTTGTCGAACGTGTTTACGAAACGGCATGCAAGGCATCACGATTCGCAGCCGCATAGCGAAAGTCGTATGACCGGCATTACACGACGCAATGAACGGGCTATTGACCGGCACGAGATGGCAGTGCTGTAATCCAGACCGTGCTCCGTGAGGAGCACTCCCTGCAAAGGGGAGTAGCTTGGGCGGCGCGACAAAGCGTCGTTTCGGCACGGTCGTCATTCCGAGACTCAGGCACCAGGGTCTCCGGCCGGGCCGGCAACCAGAGCGTTGTAAGCGAGACCTTTGCCCCAACGGGCAGAGGTCGTTTGCGAAGAGGCAAACAGCGGCCTTCCCGTCCGGGTAAAGGCCGCTTTGCTTTGTGCGCGCGGCAAGGAGCGCGCCCACGGCAGCGGGATCTCAACGTCGCACCTGCACGTGAGGTATCCATGCCCAACAGCCGTATACAACGCTATCTCCGACACGGAACGCTGACCCAGCTGCGCGTGCTGGACGCCATCGCCCGCCACGGCAGTTTCACGCGTGCTGGCGAAGAGCTGCACATGGCGCAGCCCACCGTGTCCGTTCACATGAAGAAGCTCACCGAGACGATCGGTGTCCCGCTCGTGCAGCCCGTCGGCAAGAAAGTTCAGCTCACCGCGGTCGGCGAGGAGGTCCGCGCCACCTGTATCAGGATCTTCGAAGCTTTCAGTGACCTGCACGAATCGATATCGGATCTGCACGGGCTCAGATCCGGGAGGCTGCGCATCGGCACAACCACCGCCGGCGAATGCCTGATGCCGCAGCTCCTCGCGGCGTTCGTCAGGAAACATCCGGCGATCGAAGTGTCGGTGCACGTGAGCTCACGTCAGGCATTGGTCGAGCGCCTGGACGACAACGCCGACGACCTGTATCTGTTCGCGAACCCGCCCACGGACGATTCACTCGCCGTGCATCCGGTGCTGCCCAACCCGCTCGTCGCAATCGGGCCCGCCACGCACCCCCTTGCGCGTGAGAAGAGCGTTGCGTTCGAGCGCTTCGCGCACGAGCCGTTGCTCATGCGCGAGCGCGGCTCCGGCACGCGCCTCGCCGTGGAACGGCTGTTCGCGGAGCACCACCTGCGACCGCACACGAAGATGGAGCTCGGCAGCAACGAAACGATACGCGAGGCGATCGTCGCCGGGCTCGGGGTGTCGCTCGTCTATCGTTATGCGCTCGGGTTCGACCTCGATCCGCGCCGCATCGCCATCCTCGACGTGGAGGGCATCCCTCGCGACAGTCACTGGCATCTGATTCATCCCGCCAATCGCCAGCTCTCGTTCATCGCGCAGACGTTCCTCGCGTTCGCGCGCAGGGAAGCACAACGCATATTCGAAGAGCGCGTCGCGGAGGGGCGGCGCTCGCCTTCAACTCGGGCCTCGCCGCCCGACGGAACAGAAGGAACCCGACCGCTCCGCTCCCATGGTTTCCCTCCGTAACCTCCTTGTCCTTCGTCGCGTGCCGGATCGCTGGACCGACACGCTGCTGGCATGCGCGGGAGATGCGGGTTCTATAATGAGCCATTCGGAAACAGCGAGGCACCGGAATGGACTCCGCATACGCGAACACGGGCGAGCTTCTACGGACGGACAGCGGCGGGATTGCCACGCTCACGTTGAACCGGCCCCAGCAGTTCAATGCGCTCTCGATCTCGCTGCTCGACGCGCTTCAGCGCGAGCTCGACCGGATCGCAGGTGACGACAGTGTGCGGGTCGTGGTGCTCGCAGGTAACGGCAAAGCATTCTGTGCCGGACACGATCTGAAGGAAATCAGGGCGCACGGCGGAAGCGCATTCGCAGAGGATGTTTTCGGGCGCTGCTCGCGGATCATGCTCAGTCTCACGCGCATGCCGCAGCCGACGATTGCGCGCGTGCACGGCTTCGCATTTGCAGCAGGTTGCCAGCTCGTTGCGCAGAGTGACCTCGCAGTGGCTGCCCGCGGCGCGCAGTTTGCGACGTCCGGCGTGAAGTTCGGACTCTTCTGCAATACGCCCGGCGTCGCACTCGCTCGCAATGTCTCGCGCAAACAGGCGCTGGAGATGCTCCTGACCGGCGAAGCGATCGACGCGGAGACCGCACTCGCGCGCGGCCTGCTGAACCGCGTGGTCGAAGCCGAGGCGCTCGACCAGGAAATCCAGAAGCTGTGTCAGATGATCATCGACAAGACGCCGGTCGCCGTTGCTTCCGGCAAGCGCACGTTTTACGAGCAGCTCGAAACGGGACTCGAAGACGCATACGCGCTCGCGACACAGTCGATGGTGTGCAACGTCATGACCGAGGACGCCGCGGAGGGCATCGACGCTTTTGCGGCGAAACGAAAACCGGTGTGGCGCGGCAGGTGACGGATGAAAACAGCCTTGTCCATCGCCCTTGCGCTTCTCCCGTGTGCAGCGTCCGCCGGCGGATCCAACTACGCGGTTCAGCCCGGCTCGCTCCCCGAGATCACAGGGAAAGTGACAGAGTGGCCGGTACCCACGCCGCGTTTCGCACGCGACCCGGCGCCGGCACCCGACGGCAGCATCTACATCACGGTCATGAGCGGCAACAAGGTGGCGCGCTTCGATCCGAAGACCGCCACTTTCAAGGAGTGGAACATGCCGGCGGGCCACCACCCGCACGGCTTGCTCGTGGATCGGCACGGCATCGTCTGGACCACCGGTAACGGCAACGGAACGATCGGCCGACTCGATCCCGCATCCGGCAAGGTCACGGAATTCAAGACACCGTCGGGCGGAGGGGGCCCGCACACGCTCGTCATCACGGACGACGGCACCACGATCTGGTTCACCCTGCAGAGCGGAAACAAGATCGCAAGACTCGACACGACCACCGGCGCGATACGCGAGTACCCGACGTCCGGCGGCCCCTACGGTATTGCGCTCGACAAGTCAGGCAACGTCTGGTTCTGCCGCATGGGCGATAACAAGCTCGGGAAGCTCGACCCGCGGAGCGGTCAATTCAGCGAGGTCGCGACGGGCCGCGGCTCCGCGCCGAGAAGAATGGCGACGGCACCCGACGGGACGCTGTGGGTCACTCTCTACGGCAACGGCAAGCTCGCCAAAGTCGATCCGTCCGCGATGAAGGTCGTCAAGGAGTACCCGCTGCCGTCCGGTAACGCCGGGCCGTATGCCGTGACCGTCGACGGCGCAGGCATCGTCTGGGTGAACGAGATCAACACGGACACCGTGGTGCGCTTCGATCCCGCCACCGAGTACATGCGCATGGTGGCGCTCCCGTCTTCCAACGTGGGCATCCGCAAGATGATCGTGGACGCGTCCGGACGTCTCTGGTACATGGGCTCGCACAACGGCCGGTTGGGCCTCGTGCAGTAAGCACATATACCGAACGTTCGTTCACGGATTCATCGCCAGCACCAACTGATTGAGCCGCTTCACGAAACCGGCCGGATCCTCGAGCTGGCCCCCGTCGGCGAGCAGCGCCTGATCGAACAGTACCGAGGCTCCACTCGGAGAAACGCTGGTCGTCTGCCTCGTTTTTGAGTCGCTGCACGAGCGGGTGATGCGTGTTGAGCTCCAGTATCGGCTTCGAGCCCGGCACGTCCTGACCCGCCGCCTTCAACAGCCGCTCGAGGTGCATCCCCATGTCGTGCTCGTCCGCCACGAGGCACACCGGCGATTCCGTGAGACGTCCCGTGACGCGCACATCCTTCACCTTGTCGCCGAGTGACTTCTTGATGCGCTCGATCAGATCCTTGTAGTCGCCGGCTTCCTTTTCCTGCTCTTTCTTTTCCTCTTCGTCGGCGAGCTTGCCGAGGTCGAGACCGCCTTTCGCCACGGATTGCAGCGGCTTGCCTTCGAATTCGGTGACGAACGAAAACGCCCATTCATCCACCCGGTCGGAGAGCAGCAGCACTTCGATGCCCTTCTTCCGGAACACCTCGAGATGCGGGCTGTTGCGCGCGGCCGCGAACGTCTCGGCCGTGACGTAGTAAATCTTCTCCTGCCCCTCTTTCATGCGGCTCACGTAATCGGCGAGCGAGACGTCCTGCTCGTCGGAATCCTTGTGTGTGCTCGCAAAACGCGAGAGCTTCGCGATGCGCTCGCGATTCGCATGGTCTTCGCCCAGACCTTCCTTGAAGACCCGTCCGAACTCCTTCCAGAACGTCGCGTACTTCTCTTTCTGGTTTTCGGCGAGCTCTTCGAGCATGGACAAGACGCGCCTTACCGATCCGGCACGGATCATCTCCACGTCGCGCGACTCCTGCAGGATCTCGCGCGAGACGTTGAGCGGAAGGTCGTTGGAATCGATCACGCCGCGGATGAATCGCATATACGCCGGCATGAGGTGCTCGGCATCGTCCATGATGAAGACGCGGCGCACGTAAAGCTTGATGCCGCGCCGATGCTCGCGGTCCCACAGATCGAACGGTGCATGCGCCGGGAATGTAGAGAAGCTGGGTGTATTCCTTCGTTCCCTCGACCTTGTTGTGCGTGTACGCGAGCGGCGGCTCGAAGTCGTGCGCGACGTGTTTATAGAATTCGTGGTACTGCTCTTCCGTGATGTCGTTCTTCGAGCGCGCCCACAACGCGCCGGCCTGGTTGACCGTCTCGTCCTCGTCGGTGAGGCGATTTTCGTTCTTGTCCTTGTCCCACTCTTCTTTCTTCATCACGATCGGAATCGTGATGTGATCGGAGTATTTGCGGATGATCGAGCGCAGACGATAGCTCGTGAGCAGCTCGTCTTCGCCTTCGCGCAGGTGCAGGATCACTTCCGTGCCGCGCGCTGGGCGGTCGATCGTCTCGATGGTGTACTCGCCGCCGCCATCGGACTCCCACTTCACGCCGTGCTCGGGCGTCAGGCCGGCACGTCGCGTGAGCACCGTCACCTTGTCTGCGACGATGAAAGACGAATAGAAGCCCACGCCGAACTGCCCGATGAGATGTGCATCCCGGGCTTCGTCGCCCGTCAGCTTCTCGAAGAATTCGCGGGTACCGGACTTCGCGATCGTTCCGATGTTGTCGATGACTTCCTGGCGCGACATCCCGATGCCGTTGTCGGCGACGGTGATGGTGCGTGCCGTCTTGTCGAAGCTCACCCGGATCTTCAGATCGGGCTCCGTTTCGTAGAGCGCCTTGTCCGTGAGCGCCTCGAAGCGCAGCTTGTCCGCCGCGTCCGATGCGTTCGAGACAAGCTCGCGCAGAAAAATCTCCTTGTTGCTGTACAAGGAGTGAATCATCAGGTTCAGGAGCTGTTTGACTTCCGCCTGGAAGCCAAGCGTCTGGGTTTCCGCCATCGTCTGACTCTCTCCGGGAAAAGGCGCCTATTAGATCAGGATCGTCGCGCGCGTTTTCAAGTGCGCCGCGGGCAGCAGCGGCCTGTTAGCATACTCGCCGCGGGGCCTTCCCAGACGCCCCGTTCCCTGGGGAGAGTCCGGAATGACACGCACGCTCTGGTTGCGCGCGGCGGCGTTACTCGCAGCACTCGCGCTTGCATCTGCCGCCGTCGGGGCGGAACGAGGCTCGAACTACCCCGAGCGGCCGATCCGCCTGCTCGTGCCGTTCCCGCCGGGCGGTGGCACCGACATCGTATCGCGCACGATCCAGCCGCCGCTGTCGGCGCGTCTGGGACAGCAGATCGTAATCGACAATCGCGGCGGCGCGCAGGGAATCGTCGGGACGCAGATCGCCGCCACGGCGGCGCCGGACGGCTACACCCTCGTGATCGCCGAGATCGGGGCAACGGCGGTGGCGACGGCGCTGACACCCAATCTGCAGCTGGACGTGGTGAAGGATTTCGCGCCGATCAGCCAGCTCATCGTGCAGCCGTACATCATGACCGTGCACCCCACGGTGGCGGCGAAGACGGTGCCGGAGTTCGTAAAGCTCGCGCAGTCGAAACCCGGCGGCCTCAATTATGGATCCGGCAACGTTACGGCGCACGTGATGCAGGAAGTGTTCTTCCGGACCGCGCGCGTCTCGCTTACGCATATTCCCTATCGTGGTTCGGGTCCGTCGGTCGCTGCGCTGCTCCAGAATGAAGTACAAACCCTATTCTCGGGGCCTGGAGCGGCGATTCCGCAGATCAAGGCCGGCAGGATCCGCGCCATCGCGGTGACGACGCTCAAACGCTCACGCGAGCTGCCGGACGTGCCGACCCTGGACGAATCGGGCTACAAAGGCTTCGAAATCACCGGCTGGTACGGCATCATGGCACCCGCGAAGACGCCTGCGGCGATCGTGAACCGGCTCAACCGGGATATCGTCGCGGTGCTCTCCACGGGCGAGACGCCCAGGATATTGCTGTCGCGTGGATACGATCCGGCGCCGACCACCCCCGAGGCGTTCGCCACGTATCTGCGCTCCGAAGTGATTCGCTGGGCGAAGGCCGTCAAGGAATACGGAATCAAGTCCATCGAGTAACACCGTCTCATCCGGGTGGCCCCGATTGGCGTATATGGGATGTCGCGGCCGGCTGGAAGCTCGACCCCGACGAAATGCATGAACGAACCTGAAATCTACTGCCCGAAATGTGAATGGCGGCCGCGTGCCGAGGATCAATGGTCATGCGTGCCCGGCTGCGGCACGGTGTGGAACACGTTCTGGACACACGGTACCTGCCCGGGATGCAGCTATACATGGAGGATCACGCAGTGCCTCGCGTGCGCCGGGATTTCGCCGCACGCGGACTGGTATCACTATCCGGACGGAAAACGACCCGGGCGAGTGCGCGAGCGCGAAACGATCGCAGCATGACCGCACCCACTTGCCAGAGAGGAGGAACGTCTTGAATCGTATCTGCGTTACCGCGGCGCTCGCGATGGTGGCGGCCTTGTCTTCAGGCTTCGCGACCGCGCAGGCATGTCCCGAAAAGAACGTCCAATACTGGCAGGCATTCACCGCCGGCGGCGAATCCGACCTGGCGGCGCGCCATCAGCAGGCGGTTCTGAAGAAGAAATGCCCGAAGATCGAGACCATCGTCCAGTACAAACCGGGCGCAGGCGGCGGGCTCATGTGGGCGCAGATGAATCAGCTCCCGGGCGACGGCTACAACATCGTCGGCATCAATCTGCCGCACATCGTGCTCCAGCCACTGGAAGGACAAGTCCAGTACAAGACGGAAGACATCACGCCCGTCTACTGGTTTCACTACACGCCCGACGCCATCATCGTGCCCGAGCAGAGTCCGATCAAATCCTTCGCCGACCTCGTCAAAATGGCCAAGGCCCAGCCCGGGAAGCTCACCTTCGGTGGCTCGGGCACCAACTCGGCAAACCACGCCGCTCACGAACGGCTCAATATCGTAGCCGGCATCAGCACCACGTATATCCCGTTCAAGGGAACCGGCGACATGACGACCGCGGTCTTCGGCCAGCACGTCACCGGCGCGATGTCCTATTCGGCGTTCGCGATCAACAACAAAGGTAAGCTGCGGGCACTTGCAATCGCGCTCGATAAGCGGCACCCGCTGCTTCCCGACACGCCTACGTTCAAGGAGCTCGGTTTCGACTGGGTCGACGGCGCCTATCGCGGCATCGGCATGCCGAAATCGACACCGGCGGAAGCACGCAAACATATGTCCGACCTGTGGGCAAGCCTCAACGCGGACCCGGAGATGAAGGAGCTCGCCTTCAAGAACGGCTTCGAGCTCGTGAATGTCGGGATCGAGAAAATGGGACCGTTCATGGCGGAACGCACGAAGGCTTACATGGAAGTCGCGAAGCGGCTCGGCCTTGGCAAGTAGTGGGCAGGCGCCACGGCCGGCATCGCAGCACGCCGCGACCCGCGCCGGGAGAATCGTTTGATTGCAGTCATCTTCGAAGTCTGGCCTGCTGAAGGGCGCGCCGACGACTATTTCGATATCGCGGCAGCCCTGCGTAGCGACCTCGAACGTTCGGACGGCTTCATCTCCATCGAGCGTTTCGAGAGCATCACCACGCCCGGTAAATTTCTTTCCCTCTCCTTCTGGCGCGACGAAGAATCCGTGCGCGGTGGCGCAATGTCGAGGAGCATCGGCGCGCGCAGGCGCGAGGCCGGAGCGGCATTTTCGCGGATTACCGGTTGAGAGTCGCTTCGGTGATCCGCGATTACGGCATGCGTGAACGCGAACAGGCGCCAACCGACAGTCGCGAACGCCATGATGCGGGCCACCGCGCATGAACGCTTTGCAGGCACCGCACTATGCGCTCATGACCGCGACGCTCGTGTTCGGTCTCGCGCTCGACATCCACACGGGGTTCCTCGGGCAGATGCTGATCAGCGCCGCGGTATGGGCCGTGCTGTTCTATCTTCTCGCGTATCTGGCGCCGTACGAACGCAAGGCGTCTTTTGCCTGTCTTGCAATCGCGACGGTGGGCGAGATGGTGCTCTCGCTCGGCTGGGGCCTCTACACGTACCGCCTGGACAATATCCCGCACTTCGTGCCGCCGGGACATGTCCTGATGCTGCTGCTCGGTGTCGGTCTCGCGCGCCGCATGCCCGATCAGATGGCGATCGCGATACTCGGCAGCGCCACCGTCTATTCCGTCGCGGGTGGCATTGCGGGATTCGATACGTTGGCGAGCGTACTGGTCGTGCTGCTACTCGTGTTGGCGGTTTCGTTTCCGCACCATCGGCGCCTCTATGCGAGCACATTCCTGCTTTCGCTGGCGCTCGAGCTTTACGGTACATGGCTCGGCAACTGGACATGGGCGCACGCGGTTCCGAAGCTGCGGCTCGTGACCACCAATCCTCCGGCCCTGGCGGGCGTGTTCTACGCGACGCTCGATGCCTGCGTGCTCGCCGCGATGCTTCTGCTCGCGCGCCGTCTGAATCCGGCGCCCCCTGCACCCGTATTGCAGCCAGCCGGTCAATCCATGTGACCTGACCAGCGCGGCATGAGCGAAGCTCCGGCACACGATGTATTCGTCACGGGCGCGACCGGATACATGGGACGTGCGCTCATTCCCGTGCTTCTCGCGCGCGCCCACTCCGTGCGTGCCCTGGCGCGACCGGGCTCGGAGCAGAAACTGCCGGCGGGCGTCGTACCCGTTGCGGGCGATGCGCTCGACGCGACGTCGTTCCAGGACAGGATCGCGCCCGCGGACACGCTCATTCACCTCGTGGGTACGCCTCATCCCGCACCCTGGAAAGGGCAGCAGTTTCGTGCTGTGGATCTCGTATCGGTACGCGCTGCAGTCGCGGGGGCCACACACGCGCGCACGGCCCATTTCATCTACGTAAGCGTCGCACACCCGGCGCCCGTCATGGCGGATTACATCGCCGTTCGGAAGGAAGGGGAGAGTCTCGTGCGCGCTGCGTGCATGACCGCCACGATCGTCAGGCCGTGGTACGTGCTCGGCCCCGGCCACTACTGGCCTTTCGCGCTGGCGCCGATCTATGGTGTGCTCGAGCGCATCAAGGCGACGCGTGAGAGTGCGCTGCGCCTCGGTCTCGTCACGTTGGACGAAATGGTCCGAACGCTGGTGCATGCGGTCGAACATCCGCCGACGGGCGTCCGCGTCGTCGACGTGCCTGAAATCTCACGCGCGCCCCGCCTCGAGCGCTTGCATGCCGTCTAGACGCCGCGAAGTCGTAGTGAACGATCGTATGCAGCACGGCTATACGTACACGCTGACGGCACGAACGGGTCGCGACTTCCATGCGGAGTTCCAACCCCAGCTCACGCCGGGAGAGATGCTGCGTCTGGGCGTGTTCGGCGGCAAATACATGACCGATTGCCGCGCCGAGTTTCCGGAGGACTGGTTCGAGCGCGCCAAACTCTGCCCCGAGCGGCACCAGCCCACCCTGAACTGCTTCGGCGTGAATGCCTCTCAGCCGCTCTCGGAATGGCGCAGCAAGGGCTGGATCTATCACGAGGATCCGCGCGGCTGGTTCCAGTGGTATTGCCGCTACTACATGGGTCGCCGCTGTGCCGATGACGAGCGGCAGATCAGGCGCTGGCGCGCGGTCGTTCGGCACATCGCACAGCTTCGCAAGCACTGCCTGCGCGGCGATCTTTCGTGCCGTCCGCGGCAGCGTCAGGCACTGCTGCATTGGGCCTACGACACGCGGAAAATGTAGGGCGCATGCACGCGCGTCGGATCGGCATGCCGCGTTTAACGTTCACGCTGAACTCGTCACGAGTCTGCCGCGTCTCTCGCTTGCCGCAAAGTATCTGTCATCGCGACACACGAACACCACGGTGTGAGTTCGATCCAGCGTTCACGATGTGCAAGTCTTGACGGCGGGAACACATGGCATGGCTATGTCGGATCTATGAATCGCGCGAATAGATGAGCGTCCCAGCGCCTGCACCTGCTACGGCCGCACAGCCGGCGCCGATCTGGCGGCTCCTTTCAGGAGAGCCGCATCGGCTCATGTTCTTCTGCGGTGCGCTGCAGTCGATCGTGGCGATGGCGTGGTGGATGCTGGATCTCACGGGGCGGCACTTGCACTGGCACGAGCCGATCGCGTGGACGCTGCCGCCGAGCTGGGCGCATGCATGGCTTCTGCTCTATGGGTTCTTTCCGTTCTTCATTTTCGGTTTCCTGATGACGGCCGGGCCAAACTGGCTCGGCGCGCCCAGGATGCCTCGGGCCACGTACGTGCCTGCGGCCCTGCTGATGGCCGGTGGCATTGTCGCGTTCTACATCGGTCTCGCCACCACGCGTGCCGTGCTCGCATTGGGCACGCTCGCCCACCTTGCCGGATGGATCTGGGGCGTCGCAGCGCTGGCAGCCGTGGCGGCGCGCCACTGGAACCATAACGCACGCTACGCGATCGTCATCTTCACTTTCGTCGGCGTCGGCATCATCGGCGCGGCGACGTTCAGCATTGCCGTCGCGCTCGGCTCCTTCCTGCACATTCACTTTGCGCTGCACGGCGCCGTCTGGTTTTTCCTGCTCCCGATATTCGCGGGCGTCAGCACCCGCATGGTGCCGTTCTTCTCGAGCCGTATCCTCGGGCCTGAAGTGGATTACCGGCCGCTCTGGGCTCGCCCGATCCTGATGGCCGGCGTCGTCGCGCACGGCGCGATCGAGCTCGTGGCGTCGCAGGACTTGCTGTGGTTGGTCGATCTGCCCCTGGCCGTTCTGATCATCTATCTCGCGTTTCGCTGGGGCCTGGGCCGGCAGGGCAGCGTTCGTCTCCTCGCCATGCTGCACATTCCGCTCGCCGTGCTCTCGTGCGCGTTCGTCCTGTCGGGTGTTCTGAGCGTCCTCGTCGCTTCGGGGAGCATCACCGCAGTCGGACTCGCGCCGATTCATCTGCTCGTGATCGGCTATTTCGCATCGACGGTGATCGGCATGGTCTCGCGCGTTTCACTCGGGCACTCGGGCCGGCCGCTCGCGGCCGATATGCTGACGTGGGCATGCTTCATCGGCGCGATCGTCTGCGGCGTCGTGCGGGCGGCGGCTGAATTCGGCCGCGGCGGAGAACCCGCGGTCGTTCTCCTGCTGATTGCCGCGCTGATCTGGCTCGCGTCGTTCGGCACGTGGGCATGGCGTTACGTACCCATGTATCTCAAGCCGCGCGTCGACGCCCGCCTCACCGCGGCAGCAGTTCGAAGGTAGTTTGCGGACATGCGGGCGTCGGGGAAGCCGCCCGCCACGCCGAATCCACGCCATTCCAACGGCAAACCCGACGCCTTCGCTCGGCGCCTGGGTCTCATATAATCCGCCGATCTCGTCACCCGGACGGGATGAATCGCGACCCACCTTTAACGGAGGAGACAACATGTCGGCAAGACCCGCATCATCCAGAGGGCTCATGGCGTCTTTCATAGTTGCATTGGGTATGTCCGCCGGCGCGAACGCGCAAGGCGTCGTCAATATGCCGAAGATCTCGGCGGCGCTTGCCAACCAGCTCGTCGGCGACTCGGTCGCGAACTGCGCGCAGAAGAACTACAAGGTTGTCGCGGTCGTCGTGGACCTCGACGGCGTGCGCCAGGCGCTGCTGCGCGGCGACGGCGCGCCCATCCATTCGATGGACAACGCGTACTACAAAGCGTATTCGTCTGCCTCGATCACACTCGGCCGGAAGGAAGGGAGCACCAAGGAAGTCGCCGACCGCATGGCGAAGAGTGCTGCCACGACAGTACCGCAGACGCAGTTGCCGAACGTCACATATGGCCAGGGCGGCCTCGCCATCATGTCGGGCGGCAACATCATCGGCGGCCTCGGCGTGAGCGGTGCGCCGGGCGGTCAGTTCGACGAGGAATGTGCCCGCGCGGCGCTCGGCAAGATTCAGGACAAGCTGAAATAACGAGGCTTACGCCGCAACCCGTCGATTGCGTGCCACGAACGTCACCAGGAACCCGAGCAGCAGTACGCCGATGCCCAACTGCGCGCCGATGCTGCCCGGATTCCTGGATAGCGCATAGCTCGTGCTCGAGTACAGCATGAACGCGCACATGGCGACGAACAGGAGCGGCGTGAGCGGATAGAGCGGTACCCGGAACGGGTTCGGCTGCGCCGGCGCCTGCCGCCGCAGCACGAAGAGCGAAATCCCCGTCAGCATGAAGAACAGCCAGAACGCGGGCGCCGTGTAGGCGACCATCGTCTCGAATCCGTCGAGCGTGAACGACGCGAGCACGACCAGCGCGACGGCGATCACGCCCTGCAACAGCAGTGCATTCACCGGCGTATTGGTGCTTTCGTTCCAGCGGCCGAGTGCCGAGAAGATCGCGTAGTCACGGCCGACCGCGTAGTTCGTCCGGGCGCCCGTAAAAACGGTCGCATTGAGCGTCGACAGCGCCGCCGCAATGACGATCAGGCTCAGGACCATGGCCCCTGCATCGCCGAAGGTCAGTTTCATCATGTCGGCAGCGAGCGCCTTCGAGGCCTTCATGCCTTCGAGGCCGAGCACGTTCACGTAGGCGACATTGAGCAGCACATAGAGCACCGTGACGATGAGGATGCCAATCACCAGTGCACGGACGATGTTACGGCGGGAGTCCTGAACTTCCGCGGTGATATACGCCGCCTCGTTCCACCCGCCGTAGGTGAGCAGAATGAAAATCAGCGCGAGCTGTGAGAAGGGCGGGCCCGACGATACGGCAGCCGCTGCCGCCGCGGGTGCTCGCTCCGGCCCGAAGAAGCCGGCCAGTATCACCGCGGCCATTGCCAGCGCCAGGGCGGCGGTGAGGGCATTCTGGACGAGCTTGCTTTCGCGCGTTCCGGCGATGTTGAGCGCCGTCATCGCGACGACGGCGATCAGGGCGTAAACCACGGAGCTTTTCTCGCCGAGCGGAAGAAGCTGCGTTGCGTAGTCGCCGAAGACGAACGCGATCGCCGCGATCGCGCCGGTCTGGACGACTGTCATGCGAGCCCACGCGAAGAGGAACGCCAGAGTTCCTCCGTACGCACGCGTGAGGAAGTGATATTCGCCGCCCGCGTTGGGATAGGCCGAGCCGAGCTCCGCGTAGCACAGCGCCCCCACCAGCGATATGACGCCGCCCGCTATCCAGAGCGCGACGAAGATCGTTTCGGTCGACACGCTGCCGGCGACGATCGAGGGTGCCCTGAAGATGCCGGCTCCGATGACGATGCCGACGATGATCGCGACCGCATCGAAAAGGGTGAGCGTCGGCTTCGGTGCGCCTCCGTCCGCGGCGGCCGCCATGCTAGCGTGCCGCCACGTCGTCAGCAGCGCGGCGCATCTCACCGCGCGCGGTCAGCCGGGCAGTGAAGTTGCCCTGACGCGCATTCGCGCCTTCTCCGATCCGCACCGTGCCTTCGATGGTGTCCCCGGCGATGCGTCCGCGAAATTCGTGGCGCTCGCTACCCGGACTTCCCTTGGGTGGCGTGGAGAACTCGATCTGATCGCCGTTCGAGACGCGGCCACGCAGCGCTATGCTTTGCGAGCCGATGCGCGCGCTGCCGTCGAGAATCTGGAAAAGCTGCTCCAGTGCGAGCTCGACTGGCACGTCCTTGCCGCCCGCGCTGATCTGTCCCTGCCACTTGCCCGCCACCACTGCAGGCACCACCCACAGGTAGATATAGCTCACGCCCGGTGTGCCGACTTTCTTCTCCGGCACGACGATGTCCTTCTGCTCGTCGGGATACCAGTCGCCCATGTGATAGTCGTGCGCGACGACGCGCGTGCCCGGCTTCAACGCGAGAATCTTCGGCCGCAGCTTGAGGTTCATTTCGGGCAGCAGATATGACGAGACCACCGTCGCCTTCGATAGATCCGTTTCGAACAGGTTCTGCTCGACGAACTGGGCGCGGTCCGAGACGCCCTCCTTGTTCGCGCCATCGCGCGCCTGCCTGAGCAGGACCGTGTCGAGATCGACTCCGAACCCTTGCGCACCGTACTTCTTCGCCGCCGTGATGACGATGCGCCCGTCGCCGGAGCCGAGATCGATCAGGAAATCCTTGGCCCCGATCTTCGCGAGGCGCAGCATCTCGTCGACGACGATCTGCGGTGTCGGGACGTAGACGACATCGCCACGTCCCTCCTGCGCGGTGGCCCAGGTGGAAACAACGATCATCGCCGCCGCAAAGGCGTGGCGCGCTCCTCTATTCCAGTACATGAATGACCATCCTTTTTATTCGTGAGCGACAAGCCGCGGGCTTGCGGCCGCCACGTCGATTTCGATTTTGCCTCTCGCGACGCGCGACGCCTGCCATGTTGCCTCGGCGCCGCCTTCGGTAAGGCGTGCTGTGCCGCGTATGGTATCGCCGGATACGACACCCGCAAGTGTCCGGCGCACTTCGCGCCCGCTGTCGATCGATGAGACGACCAACTGGATGTCGCTTCCGCGCAGACGCAGGCTCTCGATCCGAGCGGGCTTGCCGTCGACCCGCAGGGTGCCGTCGAGCATCTGAAACGTCTGCCGCACTTCGAGCTCGCAGACCGTCTCCGCTGCATTGACCGGCCATTCGCCACTGCCAGCGCCCCGCGGCATTGGCAGGGACAATCCAGAGGTACACATCGCTGACCGGCGGCCCATACGGTTTGTCCGGCACCGACACGCGCACCTGCGCATCCGGCTTCCAGCTTCCGAAGTCGAACTCGTGGGATACGACGCGCGTACCGGGCTGGAGCTGCTCGAAGATGCGGGGACGCAACTGATAGAGCACGTTCGGATACAGATACGCGGTCAGGACGGTCGCCTGCGCGATGTCGGTGATGAACAGGTTCTCGGTGACGAAACGAACGCGATCGCTCACCGCCTGCCGCTGCGCTTCACGGCGGGCATCGTTCACCAGGCTCGGCACGATCTCGACGCCGAAGCCGCGTGCGCCCCGTTGTCTGGCGGCAGCAATCACAATGCGGCCATCGCCCGAACCGAGATCGATCACGAAATCGTTCGGTCCGACTTTTGCGATCTCGAGCATCGCCTCGACCACATTCGCGGGCGTCGGCACGTACGGCACGTCCTGGCCGAGGTAGGGACGGTCGAGTTGCGCGTGGGCGTCCGACGCCGAAATGGCAAGTGCGCTCAGCAGCGCGACGAGAGCGAGTCCCGCGCGAGACAGGGCCCTGCTCATGAGATGTTCCTTTGCATGTGAGAGCTCGAAGTGTGGCGGCACGAATCCACGGCACAGGGAAGCGGTTCGTGCTGAGGACCGTAGCGTCTCGAAGCATGAACGGCTGCTCCATTCGCCCCTTCGAGAGGACCGCGGTGCTGTGTCTCCTCAGGGCGAACGGATTGTGGCACGGACGTTAGAGACACGAGATCAGCCGGCCCTCGTAGCCTGCCATTTGAACCGGGCGAGCCGGCTCCCGACGCCGCGCGTTCCCTCGCCCTGCATCGTCTTGCCGCTGACTGTGCCCTGAAAATAAAGACTCGCCTCGTTGTCCCGGTCGCGGGCGTCCACCACGACGAAGCGAATGCGATCCCCTTCGAGCTTCGTTTCCCAGAGCCCGCCCGGCGGGCCTTCCATCTTCACCACGCCGTCCAGTTCCTGGTACTTCTGCCGTACTTCCACTTCGAACCCGAACGGGTCGCCCGGCAAGTCGAGACGAATCTGCCAACGTCCCTGCACCGGCGCGGGAACGACCCACAGGAAGACGTTCTTGCGGATGGTCGTCTTCACGTCCGGCCGCCAGTCGTCAAAATCGAAATCGTGCGCCACCAGCCGCGTTCCCGGGCGCAACTGGAGCATCCGGTCGCGCAGACGCTTCATTACCCCCGGCAGCAGATACAGCGTGATCACGGAAGCGGCGGAGAAGTCGGTCTTGAAAAAGTCCTGCTGGAGGAACTTGACGCGATCGGTGACCTTCGCCTGCTGCGCGCTTTCTTCACTTTGATAGATGAGATGATCGTCGAGCTCGACGCCGGTCGCGCGCGCGCCGAACTTGGTTGCCGCACTGATCACAATGCGTCCGTCGCCGGACCCGAGGTCGAAAACGACATCGCTCGCGCCCACGTTCGCAAGACGCAGCATCTCGTCCACCACGATCTGGGGCGTCGGCACGAACGGAACTTCCAGGAATGTCTGAGCGACGATGGGTGAGGCGACCGCCCCGACGACGGCCGCTGTCCCGGCAAGAAAGCGGCGGCGCGAAACGAGCGGACTCTCTTTTTCCAGGCTCACTGTTCATCTCCCGACCCGAGCCCGGCGCGCACGGCGCGCCAGCTCGCTTCGTTCTGCTTCGGTCCCCATCCCCAGTGCACGGTGCCTTCGATGAGGCTGCCCGACACGCGTCCCTCGTAGCGGTAGCTCACATCGTTATCGTTCAGCACGAAGCTCAGCCGTTCGCCGGTAACCCGCGGCTCGAAAGCCGGCAGATACCCGCCGCTCACCCGCGCGCCGCCTTTCACCTGCTGATACTGTTGCTGGAATTCCAGATCGTACTCGCGTGCCCCCTCGGGCAGCGCTGTACTCAGCCGCCATTTACCGCCGACCCGTGCCGGAACGATGTAGAGATAGAAATTCTTCGACACCTGCACGTGACGATCCGGCTTCCAGTCCGCGAAGCCATACTCGTGCGCAACGATGCGGGTGCCTGGCTTCAATTCCTTCAGCAGCTTCGGCTGGAGCTGGTTCACGAGTGGCGTAAGCAGATACATCGTCACGACACTTGCCTCACGCAGGTCGGCCTTCAGCACATCGCCCACGTGGAACGCGGTGCGGTCCGCCACGCCTTCCTTGCGCGCCGCCTCGCGGCTCTGCGCGACGAGCTCGCTGTCGATGTCGAAACCGACGGCCCGCGCGCCCCAGTCGCGAGCCGCCGCGATAACGACGCGCCCATCGCCGGAACCGAGGTCGTACACGACGTCGCCGGGCTGAACGGCAGCGAGTCGCAGCATTTCATCGACGTTGCCGCGCGTCGATGGAACATAGGGTGTCGGCACATCGAGCGTCGCCGCGGAAACGATCCCGGCGCAGCAGGTTGCAACGACCACCAGTGCGCGCGCGATGAAGCTGGCGTCCGCCGTGCCGGCGTTCCCGCGGCGGATCGACCCCGCGTTCACTGCGGCGATGGCGGTGACCAACGTCGGCGGCGGCAGCAACAAGTGCTTCGGCTCCCACACCTCGGTGCGAGTGGCGCTCCAGGCCGGCCGCTGGGTGTTGCCACGTCCACCCTGCGACGTCCCTTCGATGGCGTTATTGATGACACGCCCGCTGAATTCCAGCGGCGACGCGCCATCGAGTTTCGCGACAAAACTGACCTGATCCCCGACGAGCTTTCCGTTCTCGATCGGAACTGCACGCCCGTCGACGGTGAGCGTCCCGTCGATCTGCTGGAAGAACTGGTTCAGAGCGAGCTCGTATTCGTGCTTTGCACCGCCATCGGCAGGCGCATACCAGCGCCATTTGCCGCTCACGTTTGCGGGCACGACCCAGAAGAAGACTTTGCTCTTCTGATCGCGGCCGACCGGCTTGCCGGGCGCGTCCATCGTCAACGCGAGATCGGGTTTCCACTCGCCCAGGTCGTAATCGTGGGACACGATGCGCGTACCGGGCTTCAGCATCGAGATCAGGCGCGGGCGCATCATCAGGTTCACTTCCGGCAGCAGATAGATCGTAACGACCGAGGCCGGACTGAGGTCGGTCTGGTAGATATCCCGCTCGTAGAACACGGCGCGATCGGCGACACCCGCTTTCGCCGCGAGACGATTGCTCAGCACGACGAGACGGCGGTCGAGATCCACCCCGAAGCCGCGCGCACCGTGCTTCTTCGCCGCGGTGATGACCAGGCGGCCGTCGCCGGAGCCGAGATCGATGACGTAATCCTGTGGCCCGACTTTGGCGACCTCGAGCATCTTGTCGACGACGGTTTGCGGCGTCTGAACGTAGGGCGTATCGCCGTAGTCCTGCGCGCCGGCCGGTGCGACGCAGAATGCGATCGCAAGGACACTGGTCGTCGTGCGGGAAATCAACTTCATCACTGGTGCCAGTTTCATACCCCTCTCGCTACACGCAGGCTGCGCACGGCTGCGCTCTCGCTCGACCGCTTCGCGTTCCAGTCGAGTTTCGCCTGCAGTCTTGGCCCGTCCAGATCGGCGGTCCCGTTCATGGAACCGCCGTCCACCTGTCCGGAGAATTGGTGTTTCATCGGAGCGCCATCGACTTCGGCGGTGAACGTGAGCGTCAACTGGCTCCCCGACAGCGCCGCATTCTGCAGCTCGACGGTGTGTCCGGCCACACGTGCAGTGCCTGACACCGACTGATAGCGCTGGGCCAGCCGGATCTCGTAATCGATGGGCTTGCCGCGAATCTCCAGTCGCGATTGCCACGTCCCCTCGACTTTCGCGGGCACGATCCACAGATAGATGTCGCTCAACCCGCCCGCGCCGGCGTACTTGTCCCTGGCTTCCATCTGTTCGTGGGCGTCCGGCTTCCAGTCTCCCATGGAGAAATCGTGCGATACGACCCGCGTTCCCGGCTTGAGATCGAGTATCTTCGGCCGCAAGTCGAGGTTCACACGCGGCAGCAGGTACAACGTCAGCAGCGTGGCCTGAGACAAGTCGGTCTCGAACAGGTCGCGCTGATAGAACTGCACTTTGTCCGTCACACCCGCCTTGCGCGCGTTATCGTTCGCCTCCGCGATGCGCGTCGGATTGAGGTCGACGCCGAAACCGCGAGCGCCGTACTTCCTCGCGGCCGTAACGACGATGCGCCCGTCGCCCGAGCCCAGATCGATTACGTAGTCCTGCGGCCCGGCGTGCCCCATCTCCAGCATGCGGTCCACCACCGACTGAGGTGTGGGAACGTACGGGACCGTTGCATCCGCTGCGAGCGCCGCCGATACGCCGACTACTGCCGCGGCCGCAACGACGCCGACGCACGTACGCAGCTTCAACGGCAACAGCGATCTCGGCGGCAAAGACATAAGTTAGAACCTCTCGCGAGGCTGACGGAAGATGAGACGCGGCGGGCGCGCCTGCGGAGCGGCGATTATAAACGCTCCACGCGTATGCCCAGGTACGGATCGGAGCACCTCCGTCAGGAGCGGACTGCGGCGCACAATCAAATTTTCTTCGCCGTCCAGCGTGCGGTTCGCCCGCCGCTCAGCGTGACCTTCCCCTGTATCGATTCACCCTGCACGATTCCGTGGAACTGGCGCCGGGCACGACCGTCTGGCAGGCTGAAATCGATTTCATTGCCCCGCAATTCCGCGTCGGTGATCTTCGCCGTCCGTCCGTCGCCGACCGTCGCGCTTCCCGTCAGGCTCTGATACGTCTGCCGCAGCGTGAGCTCATGGCGCGGGCCGCCATCGACTTCGATCTGCCACCTGCCCGCCACTTTGGCCGGCACGATCCACAGGAGCAGTGTCGCCTTCGGGACGCCGTTGATCTTCTCCTTCTCGGGAACGTCCAGCACGACCTGATCGTCGGGGTGCCAGTCGTCGAAGCTGTAGTCGTGCGAAACGACACGCGTGCCGGGACGCGCCTCCGCAAAGATCTTGGAGCGCAGGTTGATCATCATGGATGGCAGCAGGTAGAGCGTGATCACGCTGGCCTTCGAAAGATCGGCCTTGAATACGTCCTGCACGTAAAAGGCGACGCGCTCGTCCAGACCCAGACGTTTCGCCTCGTCGTTGCTTTGCTTCACCAGCACGGGATCGATGTCGACACCATAGCCGCGCGCGTTGAACTGCCGCGCAGCCGTCAGCACGATCACGCCGTCGCCGGAACCGAGATCCACCACGAAGTCACGCGGACCGACGCTTGCGAGATTCAGCATCTGATCGACGACGATCTGCGGCGTTGGAACGTACGGGCCGCCGGTGCGCTCCGGGTCCTTCTCCGTGGCGAGCGCTGCGGCAGAGCAGAGCAGGCTCAGCACGAATGGCACAGCCCACGTCGAGAGCCACATCCTTGGCGACGTGAGTTGCCGCGTCGTCACGCGTCACCCCTCACTCTTCACCTTCATTCATTTCGGCTTGACGAACTTCAGCACGAATTCGTCGTTCGGCACCGAATTTTTGAATACGGGAACCTCGCGCGGATCCAGCGGATTGCGGAGAAAATCACCCGTGTTCACCAGCCTGAAACCGGCGGCCTCGACTTCTTTCTTGACGACGGCCTCGTCGATGCGATGAAGCGATTTCGTGACATCCAGCCCTGCACCGGGCTTTGCGGAGTGATCGGCCACGATCAGAACGCCGCCCGGCTTCAGCGCATCGAACAGCGCGCGATTCATGCGTGCCCGGTCCACGCCCATGTAAACGGTGTCGTGATAATTGAAGTTGAAGGTGATGAGATCGAGGTCGCGCACGTTGGGCGGAATCGGATCGTTGAACTCGCGCAGCACGTGCTGCACGTTCGACATCGCGGGTTTCTTCATCCGCTCTTCGATCGCGGTGCGCGCTGCGTCCGGAGTGTCCGGCGCGTTTTGTGCGTACACCTGGCCTGTGCTGCCGACGGCCCGCGCAAGCAGCTCGGTGTTGTAGCCGCGCCCGGCGCTGAGATCGAGCACGCGCATGCCCGGGCGTACGTCGTAGAAGGCGAGAAGCTGTTCGGGCTTGCGCCGCTGGTCGAGCGAACGATCGGCGTCGACCCGGTCGGAGCTGCGCACGATTTCGCCGTAGTCGGGTGGCATCGACGTGCACGCCGCGGCGGCGAACAGCACGAACGCATGGAGAACGCACAGGCGCAGAGATCTCATCGGACTCCTCTCTTGGTTTAAGGCAGCGTGGACGCGGCGTATGTTACCCCAGCGCGGCTGCAGGGCCTCCAGCGCACGCGAACGCACACGCGGCGCGGCATTCAGCAGCAGACGCGTCAGCGCGTCGCGCCGACGCTGGGGCCGTCGGGTCCGGCGAACAGCGTCTCGAACTCCGGCAGCGTCAGCCTGCCGTTGTGATCGGCGTCAGCTTCGCTGAAACGGCGGCCCAGCGCGAGATCGTATTCGTCGAGCTCCTCGCGGCTAAGCAGTCCGTCCTTATTACGATCGGCGCGCAGCATGGCGTTCATGGCGGGTGAATCGAGCACGGCGGCGCCAGTGCGGGTGGGCAGCGGTCGGTCGGCGACGAATGCCGTCGCATTGGCCGGAACGCGCTCGCTGGCGCTGGACGCGCCAAGCGGCCCCATTACCGCGAGTGCGAACAGCGTTCCGATGTATGCCGCCCGTTCTTTCCTGTCCATGGTCATCAGCCGGGAGCAGACGCTCTGTCAATGACAGGGCAACTGCTGTGCCGCCGTCATGGCCGGAAACGTCTTCGCGGAGCGACAGGCCGCATCACTTTGCGGGTGAGGCGTTCACCCGCTGCGCGGTCCAATTCACGACCTGTCCGTCATGCGCGGCCTCGCCGTGCATCCGATCGCCCTGGACGACGCCGTGGAAATCGTAAGCACCGTCGGGCAGAACCACTTTGAATTCGACGTGATCCGCTTCGACCTTTGCTGCAGAGATGGGGGTGCGCACGCCTTCTGTCGTCGCAGCGCCATCGACAACCTGATAACGCTGATCGAGCGCGAGCTGCACGTCGTGCAACGCGGAGTCTTTCAGGTTCATCTGCCACGCGCCCTTGATGCGCGCGGGAACGCGCCAATAATAGAGCGTGGATTTCCACTGTCCGGGTTGACCGTATTTTTCCGGTATGTCGATCGTCACTTCGCGATCGGCTTTCCAGTCTCCGAACGAAAAATCGTGTGACACGATGCGCGTGCCGGGCCGGAGCTCGCTGGCGAGCTTCGACTGAAGGTTGTGCATCATTCCCGGCAGGAGATAGAGCGTGAGCACGCTCGCCTCTCCGACATTCGCCTGCATGACGTCCTGCTGGACGAACTTGATGCGGTCCCCGATGCCGCGCTTCTCTGCCTCGTTGTTGCTGCGATCGACGAGCTCGGGATCGATATCGACGCCCATGCCGCGTGCGCTGTAGCGCAAAGCCGCGGTGAGGACGATGCGGCCATCACCGGAGCCGAGGTCGACCACGAAATCGTCGGCGGTCACCTTCGCGAGATCGAGCATCGCATCGACGACCGCCTGCGGTGTCGGTACGAAGGGTCCGCCCGTGCGCTCGACATCGGCTGCTCCGAGCGACAGTGGCACGAGCAGCAGGCCCGCCGCGCACGAGCGAAGCAGGGTTGACAACGACATGCAGCGAAGGGTTCGGGTTACCATGACGGGCCGAAGTATAAAGTAAGGATTGTCCCGCAGGCGTGAAACGAACGTGCCTGCTCCATCTGCAGAACGCATCGATGAAACCGCCTCCGCCTCATGCGCCCTCGGATGCTGCGCCGCTGTGCGCCGCGCCCGACACGATACCGCGCAAACCGATCGTCACCATGCCGCCGAACGCATGCGACACGCACGCCCACATCTGCGGACCGATTGCACAATGGCCCTATTCGGAACGTCGGGTTTACACGCCGCCTGACGCAATGCTACCTGCATACCGTCACTTACTGGCGACACTTGGCGTCGAGCGCGCCGTTCTGGTGCAGCCGAGCGTATACGGTTCGGACAATCGCGTGATGCTGAACGCGATGGCGGAGTTGGGGAAAACCAGCCGTGGTGTTGCCGTCGTCGAGTACGACATCTCCGATGCCGAAATCGAGCGCATGCATGAAGCAGGAGTGCGCGGTGTGCGCGTCAACGTCGTCGACGTTCCCGAAGGGAAAGGCGTCTTCGATATGGCCCCGCTCGAGCGTCTGGCACAGCGCATCTACCCGTACGGCTGGCATGTCGAGTTCCTGATGCATGCCGACGAATTCCCCGACATGGTCAGGCGCTTTGCCGACTTTCCCGTCGATATCGTGCTTGGTCACCTCGGATACATGCGCACCGACAAGGGCCTCGACAATCCCGGATTCGAGGCGCTGCTCGACTTGATGCGAAGGGAGAAATGCTGGGTGAAACTGACAGGCCCCTATCGCATCTCCACCGAGCTGATGCCGCACCGGGACACGATTCCGTTCGCGCTTGCCTTGCTGAACGCAGCCCCGCAACGCGTGATATGGGGCACCGATTGGCCGCACGTGATGGTGAAGGGCACGATGCCGAATGACGGAGATCTCGCGAATCTGCTGCTCGACTGGGTTCCGGACGAAACGCTGCGCGAGCAGGTGCTGGTACGCAATCCGGCGAAACTCTACGGTTTCTGATAACCGGGCAGGGGATCGCGTCGAGACCGATCCCTTAGGTGTCGACTTCTTCCAGCCCTACTTTCGCGCGCCAGTCTTCCTTGCGGCTGAAGAGCGGCTTCAGCCCGAGCGCGAAGAGGATCAGCCCGAACACGAGCATCGTGAGCGCGATCGGACGCTGAACGAAAATCGCATAATCGCCGGCGCTCATTGCAAGAGACTGGCGCAGCGAGAGCTCGAACATCGGCGCGAGCACCAGTCCCAACGCGACGGGCGCGAGATCGTAGCCGAATTTGCGCAGCAGATATCCCACGCCACCCATGATCAGCATGATCCACACGTCGACCGTGCTGTTCGAGACCGAATAGCAGCCCAGAATGCAGAAGCAGAGGATGCTCGGGTAGAGGTACACGTACGGAATACGCAACAGGTTCACGAACAGCCCGACCATCGGCAGGTTCAGAATGAGGAGCACGGTGTTCCCGACATACATGCTCGCGACGAAGCCCCAGAAGAGATCAGGCTGATCCTGGATCAATGTCGGACCCGGCGAAATTCCATGAACCATCACCGCCGCGATCATGACCGCCGTGATCGGCCCGGTCGGGATGCCCAGTGCCAGCATCGGCACGAACGCGCCGGTCGCAGCCGAATTGTTCGCCGATTCCGGTCCCGCCACGCCTTCGATCGCGCCGTTCCCGAACTCCTCGGGGTGCTTCGAAATGCGACGCTCCACGCCGTACGATACGAACGAGGAAATAACGTGGGCGGATCCGGGGATGATGCCGATGAGAAAACCGAGCACGCTGCCGCGTGTGATCGGCCCGATCGAGCGACGGAATTCCTCGCGCGACGGCATGAGCTCGCGGAGCCGCGGCCGTTGTACTTGGGGACCCGCCGCCTGGCCCGCGGTGAGCAGGATTTCGGAGATGCCGAAGAGCCCCACCGCGACCGGAACGATGCCTACGCCGTCGCCCAATTCCACGATCCCGAAGCTGAAGCGCGTGTAGCCGCTCATGGCGTCGATGCCGATCATGCCGAGCATGAGCCCGAGCGCGGCCATCGCGAGTGTCTTCGCCATGGAGCCGCCGCTCATGTACGCGAGTATGAAAAAACCCATGAGCAGCAGTGCGGTGTATTCCGGCGGACCGAAGCGCAGTGCGAACGATGCCAATGTAGGCGCAAGCAGCATCAGTCCGACCACGCCCAGCGTGCCGGCGACAAACGAGCCGATTGCGGATATCGCGAGTGCCGCGCCGGCGCGTCCGCGCTGCGTCATCGCGTAGCCGTCCACACATGTCATCACCGACGCAGCCTCGCCCGGAATTCTCATCAGAATCGACGTCGTCGAGCCGCCGTACATCGCGCCGTAGTACACGCCGCCCAGCAGAACCATCGCGATAATCGGATTCAGTCCGAATGTCGCCGGCAGCAACAGACTGATTCCGGCGAGCGGCCCGAGGCCCGGCATCATGCCCACGAGCGTGCCGATGATGCAGCCGGCGAACGCATAGCTCAGCACTTTCGGGTCGAGCGCGACCTGAAATCCGAGCATGAGATTGTGGAACGTCTCGACCATTACCAGCCCAACGGCCCCTGCGGCAGGGGCACGTGCAGCAGGGTGGCGATGAAGTAATACGTCAGTAACGAGAACCCCACCGCAACGGCCGCCACGACGAGCGGGTTCTTGCGTTCGAGGACACCCAGAAAGAACACGAGCAGTGCGGCGACCGTGATGCGATAACCGACGGGCTCCAGCGCATAGGTCGCCACAGCGCACGCGAGAAGAATGACCATCGCGCGCCGGCCCTCCGGCCACGGCGTCTCGCTCATCACGGGAGAAGCTTTGCCGCGCAAGGCGATCAGCAGTCCCATGACGCCGAGGAACACGGTAATGAGAAGCGGCGTATACCCCGGTCCGGGCTCCTGCAGAGACCCGAGCGGATAGGCCCGGCTCTGCCAGCCGACCAACACGGCCACTGCGAAGAGTATGAGCCCGGAGAACTGGTCGTTTCGAAGCTTCAAACGAAGAGACCCGTCTCGGTGAGTAGCGGGCCTGGGACAGGCTTCCGCTGCGAACGTAACCCTCCAGCCACGTTAGCACTCTCGTCCATACCTGCGAGGCTCGCGAAACTGTCTGGGGCCGACCTCACTTGTTGTCTTCCACTTTTCCGACGACCTTCACCACTTCCGCGAGCCGTTTCGCGTCCGCCTGCCAGAATTTCATGAAGTCGGGCGCGTCGAGGTAATACACCGGCGAGTTCACCTTCGACATCATCGCTCGGAACTCCCCGTCTTCGACTGCTTTGCGCACCGTATCGCGCAGTACTTTGGTGACGTTCTCTGGCGTCCCCTTCGGGACGAAGATGCCGGCCCAGATCAGGTACTCGATGTCGTAGCCCAGCTCCTTGAACGTCGGCACGTCGGGAAAACCTTCGTGGCGCCTGGGCCCCCAGCTCGCGAGCGGCCTCAGTTTTCCCGATTTGACGTGCGGCGTGATCGCTGCCGGGCCGCCGGCAGTCATATCGACGTGGCCACCGAGCACGGCGGTGATGGCCGGTCCGCCACCCGTCGTCGGCACGTGCCGCATCTTGAGCTTGGCCGCGTGGAGGAACATCTCCATCGGCAGGTGCAGCGCACCGTATATGCCGGAAGACGAATACGAGAGCTGGCCGGCCTTCGCGCGCGCCAGCGCGACCAGTTCCTTCACGCTCTTGGCGGGCAGTGAGGGATGCACGGTCAGAATCGTCGGATCCGCCGTGACGAGCGCAATCGGCGCGAGTTGATCGAGTGCATACGCGGGCTTGCGGTCGAACAGCGCGTCCGCGGCAGGTATGACCGAGACGCTCGAGAGCGCCATGAGGATCGTATAGCCGTCCGGTTTCGCGTTCGCCACCGCCGCGTTGCCCACCGCACCGCCTGCACCCGGCCGATTCGAGACCACGACCGGCTGCTTCACGATCTTCTCCATTGCGGCCGCTGTCGGACGGCCCGTCACGTCCGCAACGCCGCCCGGCGGGAACGGCACGATCATCGTGATGGCACGCGCCGGAAACACGTCCTGCGCCACAGCCGCACTCGATGCCCAGGTTGCGCAGAACGCGAGAAGCAGCGATCTCGCCTTCATATCTCCTCCAGTCTCCCTCCCGTTATGCCACGGGATTCGAAAGCGTTCCTATCGGTTCGATCGTGACGGCGACCACATCGCCTGGCTTGAGATAGCGCGGAGGGTCGAAGCCGATGCCCACGCCCGCGCACGTTCCCGTCGCGATGATGTCGCCCGCTTCGAGCGTCATCACCGCAGACAGCGTCTCGATCAGGGCGGGAATATCGAATATGAGCTGGCTCACGTATGCATCCTGCCGCAGCTCGCCGTTCACCGTCGTTACGAGGCGCAGTTGCGTGACGTCGTCGATATCATCCGCGGTGACGATGCACGGTCCCATCGGGCAGTAGCCATCGAGGCTCTTGCCGAGAAACCACTGCCGGTGCCTGTTCTGCAGCGTGCGGGCGGTCACGTCATTGACGATCGTGTACCCATAAACATGCTCGTACGCCTTGTCCCCTTTGATGTTGCGTCCGCCGGTGCCCATCACGACCGCGAGCTCCCCCTCGTAGTCAGTCGAGCCCGTGAAATCGTTCGAGCTCGGAATGGGCTCACCGGGACCGATCACGGAGTTCGGCCATTTCGTGAACATGATCGGCACGTCCGGGATCGCGTCCTTGCCCGCGCTCGCATCGACACCGCTCGCGTGGAACTCGCGTGCATGGTCGTGATAGTTCTTGCCCACCGCCAGGATATTCTTCGCCGGCCGCGGGATCGGCGCGTGCAACTTTACTACGGACACCGGAATCCGGTGCTCGCCCGACTTGAGCGCACGCCGGGCCCGCTGCAGGCCGTTCCTTCCGAGCGCGATGAAGCCGTTCATGTCCTTGGGCAACCGGCTTGCAGCCGTGATATCGACGATCGTGTCCGACGCAGAGTCATGGACGCCGACGCGCATACCCTGAGCATCGGAAAACGTCACGAGTCGCATTGAAGAAGCTCCTTCATTGAAGTCCCGGGCGGCCCTGCTCCAGCGGGCCGCGAGTATGGGGTTGCAGCGGATCGAGCGTCAATGGCGAGCCGCGCCCTGCTCGGCCCTCGCGCGACGCTCCTGCGCGCGTCCGAGCCCCAGTGCCAGCGCAAACCAGACGGCTGCGATCGGCACCGCGAGCATGGCGATGGACGAGAGTTGCAGTCCGGCAACGCGCAACATGTCGAATATCCATCCGCTCAGCGCGTCGCCACCTCGAAACACGACACCGTCGATCAGGTATTTCGCCTTGTATTTCTCCTCGCGATCGACCACGGTGAAGAGCACTTCGCGGGCCGGATTGGACAGGGCGAAATTGGCCGTGCGCTGCAGCGCCTGAAACGCGATCACGAGCGCGAGCGCCGGCATTGCGGCGAGTGCCGCGAAGCCGACGCCGAAGACGAGGGGCAGGACTGCCGCGGCCCGGCCGACACCGAAGCGTTGGATCAGCCGGCCCGTCAGCGAGTAACTGCACCGCGAGCGTCAAGATGCCCGCGGCCAGGTCGATGGAGGCAAAGATACGCGTGCGTACTGCAGGATCGTCGGACGCCGCCGCGACGATATTGGCCTGCGTGAAGTAGAGGAATGTCCCCGTCAGCGAAAGCAGCAGCACCCAGAACGCGATCCCCGCCAGGTAGGGTGAACGCACCAGCAGAATGAAACCCGAGAGTGCGTGTCCGCCGATCGCGCCCGGCGCACGCGGAGCAGCTACGTCGGGACGCGCCACCTCGCCTCGTTGCGGCACGACACGCTCGAGCGCGCGCGCACAGACGACCGCCGCTTCGAGCAGCACGCCCGCAATGATCAGGAGATTGACCGGGCCGATCACCCCCACCAGCCACACGGTCAGAATCGGGCCGCTCAGCGCCCCGGCCGAGCCACCGGCGGCAATGAAGCCGAAGAGGCGCTTGCCCTGTTCGGAATTGAATACATCCGCCATGAACGACCAGAACACGGACACCGCGAACAGGTTGAATACGCTGATCCAGACGAAGAAAACACGGGCGACTTCGATACGCGCAATGCCGAACCACAGCAGCAGCCAGAAGATGGCGATGTTGGCTGCGAAGAAGTGATAGACGAGCGGGATGAAGCGCTGGCGCGGCAGACGCGCCACGACGGCGCCAAACAGCGGGACCGCGGCAAGCATCACGACGAAGGTGGCGCTGAAGAGCCAGTGCAGGTTCTTCACGCCCCCGGCAACGCCCATCTCATCACGCAGCGGCCGCAGTACATAATAGGCGGCCAGCAGGCAGAAGAAATACGCGAATGACCAGAGCATCGCGTGTACTTCATCGGGGCGCACACGGACAATGCGCTGGAGCCGTTCGCTGAGTGTGATGTGAGAGGTAGAGGCCAAGGCTGAGAACCTAACGAAAAAGGGCGCTCGACGCGCCCTTTTCATTGCAGCTGAGAAGAGGCTTACTTCTTCTCGTCTTTCTTGTCTTTCTTCTTCATGTCTTCTTTCTTGTCGTCGGTCTTCGCGTCGCCTGCATAGGCGACGTCGATGACGGCAACCGAGAACAGACCTGCCATGATCGCAGCTACGGGGTTCGTCACTTTTTACCTCCCGGCTCGACGCCGCCGCATAGACTACCACCGAGTTTCACGAACCGCTATACCAGTTGTACCCCTGGTCTTCCCAGTAGCCGCCGGGATAGTCGTTGGTCACGAACAGCGCGGCGATGTGCTTGGGATTCTTGAAGCCGAGCTTGGTCGGAATGCGCAGCTTCATCGGGAAACCGTATTGCGCGCGGCAGCACCTCATCCCCGAACCAGAACGTGAGCAGCGTCTGCGGGTGCAGTGCGGTTGGCATGTCGATGCTCGTGTAATAGTCGTCGGCGCATTTGAAGCCGACGTATTTCGCCGTCGTATCCGCGCCGATGCGCTGCAGGAAGTCACTGAAGCGCACCCCGCTCCACTTGCCGATCGCGCTCCAGCCCTCGACGCAGATGTGGCGCGTGATCTGGCGTCGTGCTGCGGCAGCGCGTAGAGCTCGGGCAGCGTCCACGGTCTTCTTTCCCGCACGAGCCCCGACACGTCCAGCCGGTACGAGACGCGATCGACGGTGCGCACCTCCTCGATGCGAGTAGTAGGCGTTGAACGGAAACGGCCGCGTGATGCGGCTCTCGGGAAACTCCGGCGCGAGACGCGATCGGATCGAAGAGCCAGCCCTGCACCCTGTCGTTCCAGCGCGACATCGCCCAGAGCACCTTCTGCACCGACTCCTCGTCCGTGACATCGCAGCCGGAGAGCAGCGTCGAGCGCGCCCATGCTCAGGCCGCGCTTCAGGAAGAGCCGCCGCTCGATGCTCGCGATCTCGCGGCCGCGAGAACGCGTCCAGGCTGGTTGCCATCGATCTCGGTTTCATGCGGGCCTCCGCGTACTCGACCGTCTTGATCCTGCCGGTGAACATCGACGGGAACGTGCGCGGCACGAGCGCGACCATGAGCACGTGCACGAGCACGAACAGCACGACGCCGCTCATGGCGAAGAAATGAACGTAGCGCGCGCCTTCGTAATCGCCCATCAGCATGCCGATCGTGTGGAACTGCACCGGTTTCCAGAGCACGAGTCCCGACAGAACGAGCAGGACGAGGAGCGTCGATCACGCCAAGGTAGGCTGCGCGCTGGGCGGCGTTGTAGACGGTGAGGTCGTCGTGCGCCAGCCTGCCGCGAACAGCCTGACGCGAGATCGCGGAGCACGGCACGCGGCGAGAGCGGCGTGAGCTTGCGCCGCAGATGACCCGACACAATGCCGTAGGTCAGATACGCGAGTCCGTTCGCGCGAGCAGCCACATCGCCGCGAAATGCCACTGCAGCGCGCCCGCGAGCCAGCCGCCGAGCGTCCAGTCGTCCGGGAAACGAAAGTCGAAGAAGGGACTCGGCGTTGTAGATGCGCCAGCCCGAGGCAACCATCATCAGGATCGCGAACGCGTTGATCCAGTGCGTGAGTCTTACGAAGAGCGGGTGAATCCTGACGTACTCGGGCATGGGGCCTCCGGGGTGCACGGCTCACACGAAAGTGCCGATACCGCCTTCAGTCGCGTGGAGCGGCCGATTATTACAGGCTTGACGGGCGGCCGCCGCGCGCGCGGCGAAAGGACCCGTGCGCCGCGGTGCTATGATCGATGCCAAGTCAGGTTCCATGAATTGCTTCCGCAGCACACCCGGCAAGCCAACCCGCCGGCTCGTTCTGAAGGCTCTCGCCGGCATGGCGTTTGCGGGCCGGCACGCGTTTTCAGCGACGCCCGCGGACGGTAAACGGATGGCGACACGCACGATCCCGAGAACCGGAGAGAGCCTGCCCGTCGTGGGCGTCGGAACGTGGCAGACATTCGACGTCGGCCCGAAGGCGCCCGAGCGCGCCGAGCTGCGCGATGTGCTCCAGCTCCTCTCGCGGCACGGCGGGAGCGTGATCGACTCCTCGCCGATGTACGGGCAGGCGGAGCGTGTCGTGGGCGACCTTGCGTCGGAGCTCGGCATGCGCGACAAGTTTTTTCTTGCGACGAAGGTCTGGACGAGCGGGCGTGAAGCGGGCATCCGCCAGATGGAACAATCCTTTCGGCTCATGCGTACGGAGCGCATGGATCTCATGCAGGTGCACAACCTGCTCGATGTGCAGACGCATCTCGCGACGATGCGCGACTGGCAGGGCGCCGGCCGAATCCGTTATCTCGGCATCACGCACTATCACGCAGGCGCCTATCGCGAGCTCGAGCGGCTCGTGCGGACGAAACAGTTCGACTTCGTCCAGTTCAATCTCTCGATGGCCGAGCGCGACGCCGAAGAGCGTCTCCTGCCTGCATGCGGGGAAAGCGGCGTCGCCGTTATCGTCAACAGGCCTTTTGCGGAGGCGAGTCTCTTCGGGCGTGTGAAAGGCAAACCGCTGCCGGATTGGGCCGCGGAACTCGGCTGCACGAGCTGGGCGCAGTTTTTCCTCAAGTGGATTCTGGGTCATCCGGAAGTCACGTGCGTCATCCCAGGCACGCGGCGCGTCGAGCATCTGAACGATAACGTGCAGGCCGGCAGCGGTGCACTCCCGGATGCCGCGATGCGCAAACGCATGTTGGACTATGTGCAGCGGTTGTGAGGCGCGTTGCGCCGCGACGTGAATGGAGTAGATTGACGTTCGAATAGATTGACGCTTTCCCCTGTTTATCGACGATGAGCTTTCTCTCACCCGCTCTGTTGTGGTTGCTGCTGCTGGTGCCGCTGTTCGTCGCCCTGTACATAGCCCTGCTTGCGCGGAAGAAGAACACCGCCGTCCGCTATGCGAGTGTGAGCCTGGTGCGCGAGGCGCTCGACCGCCGCCATTCGCTGCGCCGGCACCTGCCTGCAGCGCTGTTCCTGGTCGCGATCGTGACCTCGATTCTCGCCATTGCACGTCCCACTGCCACCGTTACGCTGCCGTCGGATCAGCGCACCGTGGTCCTGGCGATCGACGTCTCTCTCAGCATGCGAGCGACAGACGTCGAGCCGAGCCGTCTTGCCGCGGCGCAGGATGCCGCCAAGGCGTTCATCGAGGAGCAGCCTGCGGATGTGCGTACCGGCATCGTCTCGTTCGCGGGCACCGCGTTGCTGGTACAGGCGCCGACCCATAACCGGGAAGACCTGATTTCGGCCATCGACCGCCTCGAGCTGCAACGCCATACGGCGATCGGGAGCGGCGTCATCATGGCGCTCGCGACGCTGTTCCCGAACGCGGGCATCGACCTCGAATCCGTGATCTTCGGCAGCGCAACACCGCGCATGCTGCGTGGTGTGCCGATCGATCAGAAGAAGGCGGAGACGAAGCCGTTCGTGCCAGTCCCCGCCGGCTCGTATTCGTCCGGGGCGATCGTCCTATTGAGCGACGGGCGCCGCACGATCGGACCTGATCCCCTCGACGCTGCGAAGATGGCCGCGGAACGCGGGGTGCGCGTGTTCACCGTCGGTCTTGGCACGGCCTCGGGCGGCATGGCCGGTTTCGAAGGTGGGTGGTCGATTTACATGCGCTTCGACGAGGAAACGCTGCGTGCGATCGCGGACGTGACGAAGGGCGAGTACTTCTCGGCAAGCACGGCATCGGAACTGAAGAAGGTCTACAAAGCACTCAATACGCGCTTCACACTCGAAAGGAAGGAAACCGAGATCACTGCGCTCTTCACCGCGATTTCCGCGGTCTTCTCGGTCGCCGCGGCCGGACTGTCGCTGCTCTGGTTCAACCGGCTCGTCTGACATCCCTCTAACGCCGGGACCCCGCCATTGTCGCCGATCTGCGACGCAACGCCGGTGTCGATTGCACGAGCTCTCACGCGGGCTATCGTATCTGCGCCGTCACAGGGAGGGGAAACCAGATGTCGATAAAGCGGTTTGCCGGCCTGTCCAGCGCGGAAGTGAGGGGGACGGGCGAGGACCGTTCTGCCCTGACCCTCGCAGGCTCGGACGAGAGTTCTAAGTGCCATTAGAAAGTGACGTTCGCGGGGACCCCGCCGTTTCACAGCCCCCGCTCACCGGGACGGGGTGGTCCTGACCGACGTCGTCCGCCGAGGAACTTCCGGGCCTTCGACTTGCCTGTAGTCCACTGTAGCGCGACCAGAGGAGGGTCCTCACAGTGAAATCGACCGTCAAACGTGCAGCATACGCCGGGCTGTTCGTGTTGTTGGCGGCCGTTTTCGTCTCCTGCAGCTTCTCGCGCTTCGCATATAACCAGGCTGATACGTTCGCAGCCTGGATGGCCGACGATTACTTCGACCTGAGCAGCACCCAGAAAGCGGATTTCCAGGACGCGTTTCGGCCGCGTGTTTGCCTGGCACCGCAGCGAGCAACTGCCCGAGTATTCGCAGTTCATGCGAACCGCGCGCGGCAAAGTTCAGGATGGCCTCGCGCGTGACGAAGTGCTGTGGTTCGTGGACGGCATACGCGACCGTTATCGCACGCTGGTTCGCTACGCTGCCGCCGATGCGGCCGCCCTGCTCGCGACGCTCACGCCGGCGCAGGTCGAGAATCTTCAGCGTCACTGGGACAAAGACAATCGCAAGTACGTTAAGGAGCACAAGCTCAACGGGACGCCGGAGGAGCGCCAGGAGGTCGAAGCGAAACGCATCACGAAGCAGTTCAAGGAATGGCTCACGCCGCTCAATTCGGAGCAGGAGCAGCGGGTGGCCGCCATGGCTCGCGACATTCCGGATCTGGCGCGTGAACGTTACGAAGAACGTGTGCGGCGGCAGAAGGAGTTCATGCGTGTGCTCGCGCAGCGCAACGACGATCCGCAGCGCTTTCAGGCGCGTCTGACGGAGTGGCTCGTCGACTGGGAGCATGGCCGCAGCCCCGAGTATCAGAAGCAGCTCGACGTCGTATGGCAAAAGCGCGCCGACGTGTTCGTAAGTCTCGAGCGTTCGCTGACGGCGGAGCAGCGCGCGACGTCGCTGCAGCGCCTGGCTGGCTACGCGGACGATTTCGCGCACCTCTCGCACCTCGCGCGCCGCGGGTCTGAGGACAGCCGCACCGCCGCACGGTAGGGGCGGCGCTCGAGCGGGGGCGGCGCTCGGCTCCGGCTCGGGCCTCGCCCCTGCCCATCGCGTACAATCCGCCGCATGCCTCACTACACCGGCAAAATCGAGTCGAAGCTTCCGCACGTCGGCACGACCATCTTCACAGTCATGTCGCGGCTCGCGGCCGAGCACAACGCGATCAATCTGTCTCAGGGCTTCCCTGACTTCGACTGCGCGCCCGAGCTGCGCGCGCTCGTCACAAAGTATCTGAACGCAGGATTGAATCAGTACCCGCCGATGGCCGGTGTGGCCTGCCTGCGTGAAGCCGTGGCCGAGAAAGCAGCTGCACTGTACGGCTGCGCGTACGATCCCGAGCACGAAGTGACGATCGTGCCCGGCGCGACTTACGGCATCTACACCGCGATCGCCGCGCTCGTCCGGCCAGGCGACGAAGTGATCCTGTTCGAGCCGGCGTACGACAGTTATGCCCCGGGCGTCGAGGTGAGTGGCGGCAAACCGGTTTACGTCCAGCTCACGTATCCCGACTACGCAATCGACTGGACGGCCGTACAGCGCGCGATCACGCCGCGCACGCGCATGATGATCGTGAACACGCCGAACAATCCCACGGCGAGCGTGTTCTCCGCCGAAGACATGCGGATGCTCGAAGGCGTGCTCCGCGGCACGGACATCGTGCTCGTCAGCGATGAAGTGTACGAGCACATCGTGTTCGACGGACACGCGCATCAGAGCGTCGCGCGTTTCCCGGGTCTCGCCGAGCGCAGCTTCGTCGTCTCCTCGTTCGGCAAGACGTACCACGTGACGGGCTGGAAAATGGGTTACGTGCTCGCACCGCGCGAACTGATGGTCGAGTTTCGCAAGGTCCATCAGTTCAACGTATTCGTGACGAACAGTCCTATTCAGTACGCGTTTGCGGAGTACATGCGCGACAAGGACGCCTACCTGTCACTCGCATCGTTCTATCAGCGTAAGCGCGACTTTTTTCTGGAAGGGCTGCGCGGTTCGCGCTGGCAGCCGCTCCCCTCACGGGGCACGTTCTTCCAGAACCTGCGCTACGACCTTATCAGCGATGAGCGGGACACGGATCTCGCGGTCCGCCTCACGACGGAGCGCGGCGTCGCTGCGATCCCGGTGTCGGTGTTCTACCGGGAACCGCCGGCGCACAAGGTCCTGCGCTTCTGCTTCGCGAAATCCGAAGAGACACTCGCCCGCGGCGCTGAAATCCTGCGCCAGTTGTGAAGCGCCCTTCGAGCACGGCCTGAGGCGCGCCTGCGCGGTCGGGCGGCGCCACGATCACGTGCGATCGGAGAAGCTGCGGGCAGCAGCCCCCACGCATTCGGGAATGTCGATTGCCTGCGTGCCATGGAACACGTGTGGGGGGCTCATATGACTGCCCGATATCTGATCTTCGCCGCTCTCGTCGTCGCACTGAGCGGGTGTGATTACTCGCAAAAGAAACCGCAAGCCAAGTTGCCGCTGCAGGGCATGGCCGTGCGCGCGCCGGCGGCAACGCCATGGAGCGACGAGGACGCCGTGCAGGAGCGCAGCCTGCGGCTGATGGGCCCCGGGGTGAGTCGAGCGAAGCAGACGATGCTCTAGGCGACGGGCGGACACGGGGCTGCCGCCTGGACGGTACGCGAGAGGCGTACTGGTTTTTCTGCGCGTAGCATAGGGGCCTTTCGATCACCAGCGCCCCCTATGATCATCGCCATCCCCGACGACTATCACGGCGTCGTCCCGACGCTCGACTGCTTCCAGCTCCTGAAGGATCACGAGGTGCGCGTTTTCCGCGATGCGGCGCCGCCTTTCGGGCGCATGGTAGACCTGCTGCACGACGCCGATATCATCGTTCCGATACGGGAGCGCACGCGCTTCACGAAGGAATTGATCTGCGCGCTGCCGAAACTGAAGCTCTTCAGTCAGACCGGCCGCAGCACGCGGCACATCGACGTGGCGGCCTGCACGGCCCGAGGCGTTGCAGTCGCGGCCGGCAGCCACGCATCGCCGTACACGGTCAACGAGCACACGTGGGCACTCATCTTCGCTGCCCTGCGGTCAGTAGCCGAAGATCATGCTCTGATGAAGCGTGGTGAGTGGCGCAACTCGTTCAGCACGGGCCTGCGCGGCAGAACGCTCGGCGTATTGGGGCTGGGCATGATCGGGAAACTCGTCGCCGCCACGGGCGCGAGTTTAGGTATGCGCGTTCTGGTTTGGGGCCGTGAAGGGAGCCGGGACGCGGCGCGCACGTTGGGTTACGACGTCGCGGAGGACCAGCGTTCGCTCTTCCGTCAATCCGATGTCCTGAGTATCAACTTGCGCTATACGCCGGAAACGCGCGGAATGGTTACTGCGCACGACCTCGCGGCGATGAAGCCGACCGCTCTCCTCGTGAATGCCGCACGCGCGGAAATCATCGAGCCGGATGCGCTGGAGCACGCGCTCCGCAAGGGACGCCCCGGACGCGCCGCGGTGGATGTTTACGAGAATGAACCCGTGCTCGGAGGCGATCACCCGCTGTTGCGGCTGCCCAACGCGACGTGCACGCCGCACACGGCATGGCTCGAGCAGAACACGTATGAGCTCTATCTCGGCGAGGCGTTCGAAAATGCAGTCGCCTTCGCGGCCGGCCGGCCGGTGAAGCTGGTCAACCCCGAAGTGCTCGGGCGTACGTAAGCCGGCACGCTGACTTCATCGAGCGGCACGCCGCGTCGTCCCGCCGCAGTCGCTCGTAATTCACCTAAAATCCTTCGTTTGCATGGAACATTCGATGTCTGAAACCAAAAAGCTTTTCGAGGACGAGCTGCACGAGGCGATGCAGCAGCTTTTCGACGAGACGATAGAAGCGATCCAGCTCTCGAAGGTGAGTCCGGATCTCGACGATCTCGCGGCCACGTTCGCGGTTGCACTGCTCAAGCTGGGACTCGCCACTGGATTCGTCGAGCAACTTCATCCCGGGTTCGCGAAGGACGTCGAGGAGAAGCGTCAGCGCGTGATTACCGCACTGACTCAGAAGCATTGAAGAGCAAGCAACCGAGGTGAAGCCCGTGACGACGGCACTCAGGTTACCGATCTATCTCGACAATTCCGCAACGACGCCGGTGGATCCCCGCGTCGTCGAGAAGATGCTTCCGTTTCTCGGCGACCAGTTCGGCAATCCCGCGAGCACGACGCATGTCTTCGGTCGCACCGCTGCGCGCGCCGTGGAAGAAGCACGCGAACAGATTGCAGCGCTCATCGGTGCGGACTCGCGCGAGATCGTGTGGACCTCGGGCGCAACGGAATCCAACAATCTCGCGATCAAGGGCGCTGCCGGCGCGCTGCGCAAGCGCGGGCGGCATCTCGTGACAGTGCAGACCGAGCACAAGGCCGTGCTCGATACGATGCAGGAGCTCGAGCGCGCGGGATTCGAAATAACGTATCTCGCACCGGAGCCGAACGGGCTCGTCGACGCCCGGCGCTTCGAAGCCGCCTTGCGCACGGACACGATTCTCGCCTCCGTCATGCTGGTCAATAACGAGATCGGCGTCATCCAGGACGTCGCGGCGCTGGGCGCACTCTGTCGCTCCCGCGATGTTCTTTTCCACGTCGATGCAGCGCAGGCGACAGGCAAGGTCGCCATCGATCTTGCGCGCCTGCCGATCGATCTCGTGTCGTTGACCGCCCACAAGACGTACGGGCCGAAGGGCGTTGGTGCGCTCTATGTCAGGCGCGAGCGGCGCGTGCGCCTCGAAGCGCAGATGCACGGCGGCGGTCACGAACGCGGGTTACGCTCCGGCACGTTGCCGACTCATCAGCTCGTCGGCATGGGTGAGTGCTTCCGCATTGCCGGTGAGGAAATGGCGAGCGAAGTGCCGCGCATCCGCGCGCTGCGCGATCGCTTGTGGGCTGGTCTGCGCGAAAGACCCGAACTGCGCGTGAACGGCGACATGGAGCAGCGCATCGCGAACAATCTCAATCTGAGCGTGCTCCTGGAAAACTGCGATGAGCTTGCAACGCGCCTCACCGACATCGCCGTATCGGCGGCTTCGGCGTGCTCGTCCGGGAGCGCCATGCCGTCACACGTGCTGCAGGCGATCGGTGCGGAGGGCGGGAGCACGCTGCGCATCACCGTGGGACGTTTCAACACGGAAGCCGAGATCGATTACGCGCTCGCCCATCTGCAGGAGAAGCTCGACGAATGCCGCGCGCGCGTCGCGGCGTAGCACTGGCCGCCGGCCAGTCAACAGGAAAGGGGGTACGGAGGAAAACCGTAGGTTTGCCTCTGTTCCGTAGAGCAGCGGGGCCCGAGCCGGAGGCGAGCGCTGCTCCCTTCGTGCGCCATTCCCTCATTTCGTGAGGCCGAGCTCCGTCAGGATCGCTTTGTATTGCGCGTACTCGTCGTCGAATCGCTTGCGGCTCGCGCGTGCGTCGATGTAGCCCTCCTCCCAGAAGTTCTCCTCGAGATCCTTCTTCCATTCTTCGGTTTTCACCACGGCCAGGAGGACGCGGTCCCAGTAGGCGATCTGCTCGGGCGTCATGCCGCGTGGCCCCATGAGCCCGCGCCAGTTCGATGAAACCGCGTTGACGCCCTGCTCTTTCCAGGTAGGAACGCTGCTGAAGATTCCGTGCAGCCGCTGCGGGGCCGAAACGGCGAGCGGGCGCAGCTTGCCGGTGCGGAAGTGGGCGACCATGTTGCCGGGCGCGGTGTTGATCACGTCCACGTGTCCGCCGAGCAGCGCCGTCGTGCTGGCCGCGCCACCCTGAAACACGGCCGTCTTCACACGCTTGATGTCCACGCCACCCGCCTTCAGAGCAACCATCAAGGTCGTGTGATTGCCGCCCCCGATGCTGGTCGACACCCCGAAGCTAACGGACTGCGGGTCTTTGCGCAGACGGTCGATCAGATCGCGTCCGCTGGCGATCGGCGAGTCGGCCCGCGCGTTCACGGCCAGGTATTCGTCGAACAGCATCGCCAGCGGCGTGAAACTCGTGTGGTTATAGGGAATCAGCCCGAGGATGTGGTTCGTGATCGAGCCGGTAGTCGCGATGATGATGTAGTGGCCGTCGCCCGGATGCTGATTGATGTAGTTCAGGCCGAGCGTGCCGCTCCCGCCGGGTTTGTTGACCACGCTGACCGGCACGTCGACGAGCTTGTGCAGCGTGAGTATGCGAGCAACGACGCGGGCCGTCGTGTCGGTCGTTCCGCCCGCGCCGGACGGCGCCACGATTTCGATCGATTTGTCCGGCTTCCACGAACCCGTAGCAGCACCGGCATCGACGAACCCCGTCGAGGCTGCAATGGCGACAGCGGTTATCAGCAGCGGGGCAATGCGGGACATTGGTTCTCTTTCTGACGTGTGCCACAGCTCACCACGTCGCGGCGCTCCTGGCCATGACGCGAAAGGTCATTGCGAGCACGCCGTGCGAAGCAATCAGGGAGGGTTGGTTGTTCTATCCGGCTGGAGAAATATAGCATGCGCATTTCACCGGCCGTGTTGACGTACACTCGGGACGAAACATGCACGAATACGGTACAGGGGAGCACCCACAGTGGGCATGACGGCAGCCGAAAAAATACTCGCCCGCGCCAGCGGACTTGAACGCGTGCGGGCAGGCGAGATCGTCTATCCGACGCCCGAGTTCGTCATCATTCACGACGGCGTGGTGATGGGCACGAAGCAGGAGCTCGATCAGCTCGGCATTGACTCGCCTGTTCGATCCCGATCGCGTCATGATGGTCACCGACCATGATGTGGTGTATCTGAACGAGCGCGCCGTTGCGCGCGGTGCTTTCAATCGGAAGGCGGCGGCGGCGTGGGGCGTGAAGGCTTTCTACGATGCCGGGCACGGTGGTCACGGTCATCTCTTTCCGACCGAGCGCGGACTGCTGCTACCGGGGATGTTTTACTTCGACAACGACCGCCACTGCACCAACGCCGGCGGCATCGGCGCGCTCGCGATTCGCGTCGGGGCGGAGGTCAGCAGGGTTCTGGCAACCGGCACGACATGGACCGTGGTGCCGAAGAGCATCAAGCTCCGCATTCAGGGGTGCGTGCAGCCGGGCGTCTACGCGCGGGACATCGGCTTTCATTTCGGGGCGCTCGTACGCAGGAACGATGTCGACCTCGACTATCGCGTGCTCGAGCTGGCCGGGGACATCGATCAGTTCTCGCTGTCGGAACGCGTCGCGCTCTGCAGCACACCGACGGAAATGCGGGCGATCGGCGTCTTCTTCCCGCCTTCGCAATCCGTGCTCGACTACGCACGCGAACACGCGACACGGCCGTTCACGCCGGTTTATCCGGACGCGGACGCAGAGTACGACGGCGAGCTGACGCTCGATGTTGCGCGCCTCGAGCCACAGGTTGCGTTACCCGGCGCGCCGCACAAAGCCGCAAATCTGTCGGAAGTCGCCGGCGTGAAAGTCGATCACGCTTTCATCGGCTCGTGCGGCTCAGGCATGTATGAAGATTTGCAGGTCGCGGCCGGAATATTGAAGGATCGTCGCGTCGCCCCCGGCGTACGGCTGCTCGTCGTACCGGGCTCCGAGGATTCGACGAAACGTCTGCACCGTGAGGGACTGCTCGACGTCTTCCAGCAGGCCGGCGCGTTCGTGCTGCCCGCGGGCTGCGGCCCGTGCGCGAGCGGTCGCATGGGGCTACTGCACAGCGGTGAGGTTTCCATCTGCACCGCGACGGCCAATGCGGCGGGCCGGTTCGGCGCCAGAGACGCGGACATCTACCTCGGCAGTCCGGCCACCGTCGCAGCATCCGCCGTGACTGGCAGAATCACTGATCCACGGTCGTTCATGTGATTGACGCGGGACCGTCACCTTCGTTGCCCCTCACCCTAACCCTCTCCCCGCGTACGGGGAGAGGGAAGTTTCTCGTCACTCTTCCGTCACTCGTCACTCGTCACTCGTCACTCGTCACTCATCACCCAACGCTTCCCACTGCAACCATGACCGACACCTTCCAATGGCGCCTTCGCGGCCGCTGCTACAAACTCGGCGACGACGTTCCGCACGCCGGCGGCGTCGTTCCGAACTGGATCATCGGCGGACGCTACTTCGATCCGAAAGACATCATCCCGCATCTCTTCGAGGAAACCGACGCGGGCTTTCACGAACGCTGCAGGCCGGGCGACATCATCGTCACCGGCCGCAATTTCGGTATGGGCCCGAAGATGAACGGCTACATCGCGATGCAGGCGCTCGGCCTCGGGCTCGTGTGCGAATCGATGCCGTTCCTTGCCTATCGTGCGGCGGTCGGCTGCGGCGTGCGCGTCATGACCGACTGCGCAAGCGTGACGCAGATCTGCGAGAACGGCGACGAGCTCGAAATCGATTTCCGCGATGGATACGTCATCAACCATACGCGCGGCATTCAGCGTGAATACCCGCCGATCCCGGACACGCTGCTCGAGCTGATCGCACTCGGCGGCAATGCCGGCTGGCTCCGCCAGTGGCGTCAGACGCAGAACGCCGCGTGAGAACAAGAAGGCTCTCCGGTTTTCTGGCTACACTCGCGCTCGCGTGGGCCGCGGCCACGCACGCCGCGACCGACGAACCGCAGTGCGGCAAAATCACCGGGAATCCCGAGCTCGCCATCAAAGTCTGCACGCGCCTGATCGAGTTCGGCAGTCTGGAGCGGCGCGAGCTCGCCAAGGCTTATTTCGCTCGCGGCTTCGAATGGGCAAACTGGAGCAATTACGAACGGGCCGTGCTCGATCTCGACATGGCGATCGAGCTCGACGCGAACGTCCCCGCCTATTATCTGAATCGCGCGCTGTATCTTTCGGAACGCGGTGATCACGAGCGTGCGGCAGACGACTACGGGCGCGCGCTCAAGCTCGCTCCCGACGATGTGCGCATGTATCTCGGCCGCGCCGTCGAGTGGACCGTGCTGGGCGACTACAAGCAGGCGCAGGCCGATTACGAGCAAGTGATCCGCCGACAGCCCAAAGACGTGACCGGCTATTTCGGCCGCGGCCGGGTCCGCTTTTACGCCGGCGACTTCATGCAGTCAGCGTCGGACTTCACGCGCTCGCTCCAGCTCGGTGGCGGCCTCTACATGGCCATCTGGCTCTTCCTCGCACGCAAACGCGCCGACATTCCTGCCGAACAGACGCTCGCACAGGATGCGGGAACCGTCGGTGCAGGTGACTGGCCGGCACCGATCATCGCGCTGTATCTCGGCAAGACCACTTCCGAGTCCACACAGAAGGCAGCCGCAAGTCCGGACCCGACCCGTCAGCGCGATCAGCGCTGCGAAGCGAACTTCTACATTGCCCAATGGCACCTGCTGCGCGGAGAGCGCGAAGCCGCATTGCAGCTCCTCAGGAACGCACAGTCAGGCTGCCCCGGCTCCATCGTCGAGCACGAGGCAACGGTCGCGGAGTTGCGGCGCCTGGCGCAGAAGCCGTAGACCGCAGTCAGCGATCGGCGGCGCTATCCGCCCGCGTGCGCTCGAGCGCGGCGTCCACGATGGAAGCGATGAGGTCGGGATAGCCGACACCGGCGAAACAGCGGTCCCGCCCGAAGGTGTGCCGGGTGAGATCGGGATTCGGATTCGCTTCCAGGAAGTAGAGCTCGTTTCCTGCCGTCAAGCGGTAATCGATGCGGGCGTAATCGCGCAGCTTCAGGGCGGCGAAGATGCGACGGCTCGCTTCCTCGATCGCTGCCATTACAGCTTGCGGCAGCCGCGGCTCGCGATAATGGACACGCCAGCGCGTGCGAAAGGCTGCATCGTTCTTCACACGATACGTCGCGAAGCGCGGCGCACGCGGTCCCTTGCGCCCTACGACGAGCTCGAGCGGCGGCATGACGCGCGGCTCGTTGCCCAGCAGCGCCACGAACAGATCACGGCCCTCGACGAACTGTTCGCACAGGAGCGGCTCCTCGCTGCGGCGCCGGATCGCGGCCACACGCCGCGTAAGATCCCGTTCGGTCGCGACGAGCGCGTTGTTCGCGATGCTGTCCGAACCATCGCCGAACTGCGGTTTGACGATCGCCGGAAACGGAAAGTCGATATCTGGCACGCGTCCGTTCACGATCGCATGCCGCGGGACGCAGATGCCGAGTGCGCCGACGATGCTCTTGGCGAGTGCCTTGTCGCGCGCGAGCTGCATGCCTTCCGGCCCGGTGCCCGTGTAGCGCAGGTTCATCATCTCGAGAACGCCCGCGATCGCGGCATCGAGGCGCCGGTTGCCGTCCAGCCACTCGGTCAGGTTGAACACCAGCCGCGGCGAGAGCCGGCGCAGCTCTTCTATCGCCGGCGTGATATCAGGATCGAAAGGGATGACCGATACGCCGCCGTGGCGCGCGCTCAGGCACTCGAGCACCTGCGCCTCCATCGTGCCGGCCTCCACGACGAAGCGTCCCGACTCGTCGCGCTCGCCGATTTCCTCATCGACGAGGACCGCAATTTCGCACTCGCTGCAAACCGCGGATGCCATCTGCATGGGGTTCATTGTAGCGCGAACGCGTCATGCGTTCGACCCGTCTCCTTTGAGCGACGCCATGCCGTGATGCTTACGCCTTGCCACTCTCTCTCTGTTCGAGCGCCGCTTGTACACGCTCGGGCAACATCGGCTGCTGCCGCAGACGCACACCTGTCAGCTGGTAAACGGCATTGGAGATCGACGGTGCGAGAAGCGGTGTTGCCATCTGTCCCGCGCCCGTCGGATGGTTGGCCGTCTGGATGAGCTGGATCTCGAGCTCCGGGATGTCCCGCATACGCGGCACGTGATAGTCGTAGAAGTTCGACTGCTTCACCTTCCCGTCTTCGATGTCGATCCGCTCCATGAGCGCGAGCCCGAGACCATACACGATCGAGCTTTCGGTCTGCGCGATGACATTATCCGGTTGTACCGCAATGCCGCAATCGATCGCACACCAGAATCGATGCACTCTGATCGCGCCGGATGCACGATCCACCGAAACCTCTGCCACACCGGCAAGCTGCGTGCCGCTGTAATCGAGATAAGCGAAGCCGAGACCGCGACCCTCGCGCTTCCTGCCCCAGCCCGACATGCGCGCCACTTCCTCCACGACGCGTCGCGCACGCGGCGCGTTCTTCAGATTGCGCAGGCGGAATGCGACGGCATCGATGCCGAGCTCTCCCGCGATTTCATCCATGAAGACTTCGTTCGCGAACGCATTCTGCCCGACGCCGATCGCACGCAGTGGGGCCGTTCTCATCCCGGTGTCTTCTTGCACGCCCTCGGCGAGCCGGTCGCCGATGTCGTACGTGGGAATCTCGGTGCCACGCATGGCGATGTTGTCGCGACCTTTCGAGACGGCGAAGCGCACGGGGTCCATGAACGCGAGCACGCGATCGCACACGACTCGATGATGCCACGCGACGATCTTGCCGGATGCGTCGAGCCCCGCGCGCAGACGGTTTACATATAAAGGCCTGAAGCGCCCGTTATGTACGTCGTCCTCGCGCGTCCAGATCACCTTGACGGGACGCCTGGCGGCCTTCGACAGCAGCACCGAGTCGACGATGAATTCGACATCGCGATTGCCGCGCCGACCGAAGCCGCCGCCCATCAGCATACCGTTGAAAATCACCTTCGACTCGGGGATGTCGAGTGCCTTCGCGACCGCCGCGACGGCGGTTGTCTGACTCTGTGTGCCGCACCAGACTTCGACGGCATCACCCGCCGGCGACACAGCCGCGACGGAGTTCAGCGGCTCCATCTGTGCGTGGTAGGCGTAGTCGGCCCGATACTCGCGTTCGAAGACGCGTGCCGCTCGTTGCAGTGACTCGCGCACATCGCCTTTCGCTTCCCATTCGACGCCCTTGCGAGCCGGATCATTCGCAATGCCGCTGAAAGCATCGAAAGCCTGAATCGATGAATGACCCCAACCCGTGGCTTTGCGACTCCATGTTGTTTCGAGCGCGTTCTTGCCCTTGATTGCCGCCCATGGCGAATCCGCAAGCACACCGACACCATAGTCCAGCGGCACGATCCCGATCACACCGGGTATGCGGCGGGCCGCGTCGTCGCCGATCTCCTCCGGCGCGGCGCCTTCCACCGGCTGGCGCAGGATGGCGCCATAGATCATGCCCGGCACCTGCACGTCGATGCTGTATTGCGCGCTGCCGTTCACCTTGAGCGGAACGTCGACGCGTCCGATATCCGTCCCGATGAGGCGGAACTGCGCGGAGTCCAGCGGCTCGAGTGCGATCACCGGTGCTTTCGCCGGAACGCGCGCAAATGCGGCGATCTCGCCATAGGAAAGTCTGCGACCCGATTTGAGATGTATCGCGGCGCCGGGCTCGGTGCTCACTTCCGCCATCGGGACGTCCCAATGACGCGCGGCGTTCTCGATGAGGACGTAACGGACCTGCGCGCCGAACTGTCTCATCTCCGTGAAATAGCCGGTTACGGTTGCGCTTCCGGCGGTGTACATCGCATTGGCAAACCGCGGGTTGCCGTAGATCTTGTCGTCCGGGGGCGCGGGGACGATCTGGACGCGACTCCAGTCCGCATCCATCTCGTCGGCGAGGATCACCGGTATCGACGTGAGCGAGCCCTGCCCCATCTCCGTCGCCGGAGACATGATGAACACAGTGCCATCGGTGGACAGCGTCACCCATGCGTTCATTACGGTTTTTCTCGCCGCTGTTGCCGCCGCAGCGGTGCGCGGACTCAGGAAATCCGGCATGCCGACGACCATTGCAAACGTGCCCCCGGCCGCGCCGACCATGAACCGACGGCGGTTCATCGCGATTCGTTCCCCGCGTGCCATGGCTATGCCTCCCGTGCAGCGCGCTCGATCGCGCGCACGATGCGCACGTACGTGCCGCAGCGACAGATATTCGTGCTCATGTAATCGACGATCTGCTCACGGGTCGGACGTGGATGCTCCGTGAGCAGGCCGGCCGCACGCATGATCTGTCCGGACTGGCAATATCCGCACTGGGGCACCTGTTCGGCGAGCCAGGCCTTCTGCAGGGGATGCGAGGAGTCGGAGGAGAGGCCTTCGATGGTCGTGATGCTGCGCCCGGCTAGATCCCGGATCGCATGCAGGCAGGATTGCGTCGGTTTGCCGTCGAGGTGAACGGTGCATGCACCGCACTGGCCGACACCGCACCCGAACTTGGTCCCTGTCATTTTGAGCGTTTCCCGCAGCACCCAGAGGAGTGGCGTATCCTCCTCGGCGGTGACGACGCGCCGCGTGCCGTTTACATTCAGCGGCACCGTGATCTTGCTCATAGGACCTCCTTGCGATGGAAAGAACCACGCCGAGCCGGCACAGCTCGACTGGCTTTTATAATGATTCATTGTAGCCTCGGGATGAGTTAACTTCGCAGCACGAGAACCGTTCCTGCTGGGAAGCAACTGCGTCTCGAAGCACGAACAACTGCAGCATCACCCTTCGAATGCCCCTCCGATGGGCTTCTCAGGGCGAACGGCGCGTAATGCGAGGCAAGACGGAGAAAGACCCATGTTGAAGTTCGAACCCACCGGCAAGATCCTCGGCGCGATCGTTACCGGCATCGACCTCGGTAACGATCTTCGGGCAGGCGATTTTTCGGCGATCGTGCAGGCGCTGGGACGCTACGGTGTTCTGAATTTCCCGCGACAGCAGCTCGACGCGCCCGCGATGCGCGACTTCTCGCAGCGGTTCGGACGCTTGCAGGGTTCGGTTACCGGCAAGTACCAGGTGCCGGGCGTGCCGGAAGTCGGCTATCTCTCGAACGTGGTCGAGAACGGTGAACCGATCGGCCTCGCCGATGCGGGACAGGACTGGCACACCGACATGACCTACAACGCGACCGTGGGCTTCGCCAACGTGCTCTACGCGATCAAGGTGCCCCGGCGCAACGGCAAAGCGTTGGGTTCGACCCAGTTTGCGAACATGCACGCCGCGTACGACGAGCTCGATCCCGAGCTCAAGATCCGTTTGCGTGATGCGACTGCAACCCACGACTTCAACAAGTTCTGGGAAAAGATGCGTCTGCGGCCCGGCAGCAAACGGCCGCCTCTCACGCCGGAACAGCGGGCGACGCGGCCCCCGTCAGTGCACCCGCTCTTCCTCACGCACCCGATCACGGGACGCAAGGTGCTTTACTGTAATCCCGGTTACGCTGTGCGCATCAACGAGCTCAGCGAGGCGGAAAGCGATCGCGTGCTGGAGAAGCTGATGGAGCACCAGCTCCAACCGAAATACCAGTACACCCACGAGTGGAACGAAGGCGACGTGCTCATGTGGGACCACATCGGCACGCTCCACAACGCGGTGCCAGATTACACACCCGACGAGCCGCGCGTCATCATGCGCTGCCAGATCATGGCGGATCGTATCTTCGATCCGGCATTTCTGCGCGAAACATTTTCAGCAGGGGCTTCCGCCTGAGAGCGGGCGCAGTAGCATTGTCAGCCTTCAATCGTAGCGGCCGCTGACGCCCGCACTTCCCCTCCGCAAGCGGCGCGACGGAGTCTTCTTGATACGCCACAGGCTGGCCGAAGTCGTCACCCGCAGATCGATCGCGTTCGAGACGCGTGTCCGAAGCGCGGTCCTCGTGCTGATCATGCTGTCCGTGACGACCACGACGGCCAGGCAGTTCGTGGGAACGCTGCAGCTCGTAAGAGAACCCTTCGTGGACGAGATCCTCCGCTACGACAGGCGCTTCGAACCACTGAAACGCGTGCTGCCACAACGCACGATCGTCGGCTTCGTAACCGACACGGCCAACCCGAACGAGATCGAACGGCGCCAGCGGATGGTGAGCTATGCGCTGAGCCCGATCGTGATCGACTGGCAATCGGAGTGGCCGCTCGTGATCGGAGATTTCGCCGGCCCCGGTGCAGCGGCACAGCATATCGGCTCGGGGTTGCGCATCCGCCACGATTTCGGTGACGGTGTCCTGCTGCTCGAACGCGTTAAATGACCGCCGGACTGCTGCTGTCGTTCGTCGTCTCGTTCGCTATCGGCTGGTTCACCGTAACGCTCTTCTGGTTGCCGACTGCCCACGATCGCACGGCACAGCGCCTCGCCAGGATCTTCCTCGCATTCGGCATCGGGCAGGGCATGACGTCGTGCCTCGCTTTCCTCTATCTTCTCGTCCACGGGAGCGCGAGTTCTTCCTACTTCGTCGTCGAGCTGCCGGTGCTCGCCGTTGTCGCTCTGCTTTACGTTTTCGCGCAGCGACGCGGCGCGGTGCGCGAGGCGCCTTTCGACTCCGCGCCACCACGAAATGACGATACGGCACGAACCCGCACCGTCACGCTGCTTGCGGCTGCCTTTTACACGAGCACCACCATGGCGCTTGCGACGATTGCACTCCGGTTGTGGCAGTCGCCGCACGGCGGCCAGGACGCGTGGGTGATCTGGAACGCGCGGGCGCGCGCCATTTTCAGGGCGGGCGATGCATGGCGCGACGACATCTATCGCGTGGTGATCGGTCACGTGCACCTCGACTATCCGCTGCTGCTGCCGGTGAGCGTGGTGAGAGCATGGATGTACGGGGGCGGCGAGACGACCCTGGCGCCCGCCTTGATCGCGCTGCTGTTCACGGCTGCGACCATCGGGTTGCTCGTCGCCACCGTCGCCGCGTTGTGCGGTCGTGCGCACGCGTACACCGCCGGGCTGGTCCTTCTGGGCTACACGTTTTTCGTGCTGCACGCGAACAGCGAGCAGGCGGAGGCGCCGCTCATCTACTTCTATCTGGCAACGCTCGTACTCCTCGCCTTTCACGATCGACGCGCAGCGGCGGAACACCGCTTTCTCATACTCGCGGGCGTGGCGGCGGGGTTTGCCGCATGGACCAAGAACGAGGGATTGCTGTTTGTGGTGGCCGTGGCGCTCGCCCATTTCGCCGTCGCGATGCGCGCACGAAACCCTGGTGCTTACGTTCGCGAGATGCTCTCGCTGGCGGCCGGACTCTTGCCTCTGGCCGCGATCATCCTGTATTTCAAGACGCAGCTCGCGCCTCCGAACGTATGGATCGCGGACGTGACGGCGCCGCAACTCACGGCTCAGGTAAAGGATGCAGGCCGTTACTTCGCGATCGCCAGGGAATTCGCAAAGCGGCTGATCCTCTACGAGGGACCTGGAGTGAACCTTTGCTATCTGCTGCTCTTGTTCGCAGTCTGCTTCGGCATTACTCGCAGGCACATCGAGACGGTGGCGCAAATTGCCATCGCGCTCGTCATCATGTTCGGCGGCTTTGTCGGGGTGTATCTCACGATGCAGGCCAACGTGCTGGCTTTCATGGCCGGTTCGATCGACCGCGTGCTGCTCCAGCTCTGGCCCGGATTCGTCCTGGCGTTCTTCCTGCTCGCGACGCCGCCCGAACGAGATGCGGCGGCGTGTGGCGCGCGCTCGCCCGCAGCGGACTGACGGGACACGTTTTCTCCTTGCGATTCTGCATGCTCACGACGTTCTATCCGCCCTACAGCTTCGGGGGCGACGCGATCTTCGTGCGCAATCTTTCGAGCGAGCTGGCGGCCCGGGGGCACGAGGTTCACGTGGTTCATTGCCGCGACGCGTATCGCGCCCTCGGCGGCGGAGCGCGCGAGCCCGAACAGTCGACGCCGGGGATCGTGGTGCACGGACTCGAGAGCCGCGCGGGCGTGCTGTCGCCGCTCGCCACGCATCAGACCGGCCGACCCCTGTTCAAAGCGCGACGGATTCGCGAAATCCTCAGGCAGGACTTCGATGTCATCCACTTCCACAACGTGTCGCTGATCGGCGGGCCCGAACTGCTCGAGTACGGTTCCGCCATCAAGCTCTACACGTTTCACGAGTACTGGCTGGTGTGCCAGACGCACCTTTTGTTCCGGTTCAATCGCGCGCCGTGCGAGACACGCCGGTGTACCCTGTGCGCGTTACTGCACGGTCGCCCGCCGCAATTGTGGCGGGCATCGGGACTGATCGAACGAGCCGTACGCCACGTAGATTCCTTTCTCTCTCCAAGCCGGTTCGCCATGGCTACACATCTGCGTCACGGCCTCGACCTGCCGGTCGCGCACCTGCCGAGTTTTGTTCCGGACGAGGAGCACGCCAGCGAAAGCTTGTCGCCGGCGGACCCGTATTTCCTCTACGTGGGCAGGCTCGAGCACATCAAAGGTGCTCACACGTTGATCGAACCATTTCGTCGCTGGGGGAAGGTGCCCCTGAAAATTGCAGGCACGGGACATGATGAGCGTGCACTGCGGCGGCTTGCCGGCGACGGCGGTCTCATTCGATTGCTCGGATACACGACCGGCGAGGCGCTCCGGCGGCTCTACGCGGGAGCCATTGCGGTGATCGTGCCTTCGCTGTGTTTCGAAATCGCGCCGCTCGTGATCCTCGAAGCGTTCCGGGAGGGAACGCCGGTGATCGTGCGCAACCGCGGCGCGCTGCCGGAGCCCGTGGAGGACAGCGGCGGCGGACTCGTCTACGAAAGCGACGCCGAGCTCGTTGCAGCGCTCGAGCGGCTCTCGTCCGAACCGTGACTTTCGCGACGCGCTGGGCCGGCGCGGCCGCGAGCACTACCGTTCCGAGTGGACGGCCGACGCCCACATGAAGCGCTATCTGGGACTGATCGACGAACTCCGTGAAAAGCGCGGCCGCCGCGCACTGTCGGCGTGAGTCCCCGCGTCTCCGCCATCATAACGACATGTGACAGGCCGCGGCTCGTGGTCCAGGCGCTCCGTAGCGTGCTCGGGCAGACGCTGGGCGACATCGAAGTCATCGTGGTGGTCGACGGTGCGGCCCCCGACACGGAGCGAGCGCTCTCGGCCTTCGCCGATCCGCGGCTCTGCGTTCACGTCCGGCCGCAGCGCTGCGGCCAAAGTGCGGCGCTGAACTCCGGGCTCGCTATTGCGCGGGGCGAATGGTGTGCGCTTCTGGACGATGACGACGAGTGGCTGCCGCAGAAGCTCGAGACGCAGTTGCGCGCAGCCGAGGCGTGCAACGCACCGAATCCGGTGATCGTCTGCCGCTTCGTGGCACGCAGTGAAGCGGACGACACCGTGTGGCCGCGGCGCTCCCCTGAAATGGGCGAACCGGTCTGCGAGTACCTCTTCTGCCGGCGGAGCTTCGCGTTCGGCGAAGGCATCATTCCGACATCGATGATCTTCGCCCGCACGTCCCTGTTCAGAGCCGTGCCCCTGGATGAACGGCTGCGGCGGCACAGCGATCTGGACTGGCTCACGCGGGTGGGTCAGCGCAGCGACGTGAGGGTCGAAGTCGTGCCCGGCGCGGCACCGCTTGCGATCTGGCAGATGCAGCAGGACCGCTCCCGCATGAGCAACAATCACGACTGGCGGGACTCCTACGCATGGCTGGAGCACGCACGCGACCGTGTGACCCCGCGCGCCTATGCCGGATTCCTGCTGACCTGGGTAAGCCTGAGCGCGAGGCGACAGCGCGATCTCGGCGCGTTCGTTTTTCTGCTGCGGCAGGCCCTGAAGCACGGCCGCCCGACCGCGCTCGAGGTCGCGGTTCATGTGGCGATCTGGGCGGTTCCGGACGCGCTGCGCCGCAGGCTTAGCCGCTCCATCGAGGCCCGCAGTCGCCGCGCGGCCGGTTCGATCGAGGCGAGTACACGATGACAGCGCCGCCGAAAGTCCTTTTTCTTGCGCTCGATGCCGCGTCGAAGGATCTCGTTCGAGACTGGAGCGAGCAGGGGCTGCTGCCCACCTTTCGTTCGCTGTTCGAGACTGCGTCGTGGGGCACGATCGTCAATGCCCCCGGCCTCTACACGGGCTCGGTGTGGCCCTCCTTGTGGACCGGCGTGAATCCCGGACGCCACGGGTGCTACTACTACGAGCAACTGAGGCCGGGCACGTACGACATCGAAGTATTCCTCGGCGATCAGGTGAAGCGCGAGCCGTTCTGGAATGCGCTCGGACGCGCCGGTCGCCGCGTCGCACTGCTCGACGTCCCGAAGGCACCGCTGTGTGAAGGGCTGAACGGGATCCAGGTGGTCGATTGGGGCACGCACGACGCCGACGTTCCCGCGTGCTCCTGGCCCACGGCGCTGATCGATGACATCCACGCGCGCTATGGACGCTCTCCGTTCCGGCGGTGCGACTGGGTCATGCGCGGGTCGACGCCCGAGCGCGATCTGCGCGACCTGCTCCTGCAACGGATCGACGCGCGGCTCGGGATCGCGCAGGATCTCATTGCGCGCGAGCCGTGGGATCTCTTCATGGCGGCTTTCGGCGATGCCCACTGCGTCGGCCATCAGTGCTGGCACGTCCACGATCCGTCACATCCACGGCACGACCGGGCAGTCGCGGCCGCACTCGGCGACCCCGTTCGCGATGTGTACGTGAAGCTCGATGGTGCGCTCGGGCAGTTACTGCGATACGCCGGGCCGGAAACGACCGTCTTCGTCGTCCTCAGCCACGGCATGTCGGCGCACTACGATGCCACGTATCTGCTGGAAGACGTGCTGCGACGGCTCGAGGGCCAGTCCGGCTCGATGACGAGGGTCGTTCTCGATCACGCCAAACGCATGTGGCGAAAGCTGCCCCTCGCATTCACCGAGCACTTTCGCATGATGGCGCAGACGATCGACGCGCTTCCGAATGCATCGGATCGCGGCGGGCGCCGCTGCTTTGCCGTGCCCACGAACGCGAACGCGGGCGGCATTCGCCTGAACCTCGCGGGCCGCGAACCGAACGGCATGCTGCGTCCGGGCACGGAGTGCGAAGCATTTTGCGAAGCGCTGATCGCAGACCTTCACGATCTCGTCGAACCCGCGAGCGGGCGGCCTCTCGTGCGTGAGGTGTTGCGGTCACGCGAGCACTTTCCCGGCGAATACACGGACTATCTGCCCGACCTGGTCGTCCGGTGGAACCGTGATACGCCGATCACCGGTGTCGCATCTTCAAAAATCGGCCGCATCGTGCGTGAGGACACGAGCACGGCACGCACCGGCGATCACCGGCCCGAAGGGCTTTATTTCGCCCGCGGACCCGGCATCGAGCCCGGTCCCGTGCGTCACGCGGTGCGAGTCGAAGATTTCGCGCCGACAGTCGCCGGACTGCTCCGCGTACCGCTGCCGGACGTGGACGGGTGTCCGCTGATCACGCGTGTGCAATGAGCGTCATTGCATGCTCAGCCCGTCAGGCCGTGCGGGAACAAACGCGCCGGACAAAAGCACGAAACCACGCAATCTCCCCCGGCGTGAACTCACCGAGCAGCGCATAGGCCACAACGATTCCAGCGACGATCAGCGCGAGCTTCACGACGAGCCACGCGCCCGCGGCCGGCCACGAGGTGGCTGCGAGATACACTGCAGCAGAGATCAGGATGCTGCGTGCGAGCGTAGAGCCGGGCGGCGAGACTCCAAGAAAGCGATGCGCGAGGACGAGCGCGAGCAGCGCACCGGTGATTTCCAGACCCGCAGTCACGCATGCAGCACCGAGCGCGCCGTAGCGCGGAATGAAGGTGAGATGGCCGGCAAGCGCCAATGCGAGCATGGGCGCTGCAAGCAGCACGCTCAGCACCGCCCGCTCGGCCGCGATCAGCATCACGAACGTGATGGAGATCGTGACGGCTGCGACCTTGCCGACGATGAGGCACGCGAGCAGCGGCCCGGTGGGCGCGAAGTCCGCGCCGAAGATGAGCCGCACGATCTCGTTCGACGCGCCTGAGACCATGGCGGCGAAAGGCATCATACCGAGCACCACTCGGATTGCGGCGCGACCCATGGCACGCACCGATTCGTGCTCTCCATTCCGGCGCAGGGTGCTCAGCGTGGAGAGCAGGAGCGGTGTGAACGAGACCGCGAAGAGTCCCGGCACGATCGAGAGATTCTGCGCCGCGCCGTAGTAGCCGGCCTCGCTCGTGGGCAGCCCGAGCGCGGTCAGTGCGAACAGGTCGACGCGACCGAAAAGCGCGAGGAACAGGGCCGCGAAGAAGATGGGCGTCGCTTCGCTCCAGATCCGCCCCGCCGGATAGTTCGACGCGGGGATGAATCGCGGCCGAACGAAGCGCCGGTATGCGAGAAGCTCAACGAAGCTCGCGCCGACGAGCCCGAGCACCGCTCCCGCGATCGAGAGGCCGCCCTCGACGAGCACGACGATCAGCAGCAGTCTCGCGAGCTGGCGCACCGCGAGCGGCACCGCCTGCTCTCGAAAGCGGCCTGTGCCGATCAGGATGCTGCGATGCGCGCGCGCGAGCACCAGCAGAAACGGATCGAGCGCGAAGAGCAGCAGGTAGAAGGTGAGGCGCGGCTCGTCGAGCACCAGCGCGAGCGGCTGCGCGAGAAGCATGACGATAAAGGTCGTCGCAAAGCCGCACGCAACGTGCATCCGCAGGACGGTCGTCGCGACGGGGCCCGGGTCTTCGGCTTCCGCGATGAGCTTGATCGTCCCGCGCGAGAACAGCGAAACCGCGGTTGCTCCGATGAAGATCATCAGCCCGGCTGCAAGGGAGAACAGACCGTAGCCGTCCGGACCGAGCTTGCGCGTGAGGTAGGCCGCAGTCACGAGCCCGCTCGGCAGAATCAACGCCTCGGCGAGAAACGTCCAGATCGTGCCGTCTGCGGTGTGCTGAAAATGCGAGCGGCTCTGAATGCCCAGGGGGAGCTCTGCTGAACGTTACTTGACGAGGTGCGGAAGGCGATGGAACTCGAGGATCGCCCGCTTCTCCTTTGCGCGCCCGCTGCCGAAGCAGCAGCCGATCATCTCGGCGGTCGCGCTGGCGACGAGGCCGCACCATATCATCGGCATCACGCCGCGCGGCAGCCTGAACGTTCTGCGAACCCCCTGCCAATGCCTGCGTATGCGCCAGTAGCGCACCAGCGGAATGAGCGGCGTGCCGCACGCGTAGAACAGCCGGTAGGGAAGCGACCAGCCCTGCGCGCGGGCCGCGCCGTAAACGCGCCCGCTGCACACGCGCACTCGGAAGAACGACGATAGCCGCTCGAAATTCAGATGAAACACCTGCGCAGCGGGGTCGAGATAGAGCTGGTGACCTTTCCGCCGCAAGATCTGGTGGAGGAGCGTTTCCGTTTCCATCAGCCGCTCGAGCTCCGGCCCGAGTTCGAGAAGCACCGCGCGCTTGTAGCTGCCGTTGTTTCCGGGAAGCCGCTCGAGCACCGCGCCTCCGTCCCGAGCAGTCCACTCGCCGAAACCGATCAGGAAGTCGGCCCAGGCAATGCGGCTTCGCGGCCGATTCGCATTGCGGATCACCGGGCTCACCGCCGCCCACGGGGCCCGATGCGCCCGTATCAACGCCTCTGCCCAGTCGGGCGCGGGAAACGCATGATCTTCGGCGAGTGCGACGAGCGGTGCGGCGGCGGCGCGAATGCCTTTCGCGTTCGCGGAGCCGATGGAGGCAATCGGCCCTGCCTGCACGACACGCACGCGGAAGAATCCGCCGAGGTCGCGCTGATCCGCATCGAGCGTACCCGCATCCGGTGCAACGATGATGAGCTCGAGCTCCCCCGTTACGGTCTGCTTGCGCAGGTGCCGGATCGTCTTGCGAATCGTGTCGTAGCGATCCGGTGTCGTGAGGATGACCGACATCGTCGGACCGCGATCGTCGCTCACGTCTTGTCTCCCGGGCTGCGAATGAGTGAGTCGGCGAGTGGTGGTACTGCAGCGCGGTCGCCTCTGCTCCCACCGGCTGTGCGGCCTGATCCGCTCGCCACCACGTTGTAGTAGAGCTCGACTTCGCGCGCGATGCTCGCTCCAAGCGTAAACCGCTCTTCGAAGATGGACCTGCCGCGCCGGCCGAAGCAGCATGCCGCTTGCGGATCGGCAAGCATGCGTTCGATCGCAGCCGCGAGCTCGTCCGGCGCCTCGGCCCTCACGAGCAAAGCATTGCGGCCGTCCTCGACCAGCTCGCGCACGGGCTCGATATCGGAAGCGACGATCGGCAGACCGAGCGCCATCGCTTCGATCACGGCACCGGGCAGCCCCTCGTACAGGGACGGAAACACGAACAGGTCCGACGCCGCGAGCACGTCGGGCACGTCGTCGCGGTGCCCGAGAAGACGAACATGTCGCTCCAGATTCATCTCGTGCACCAGATGCAGCAGATCGGCGGACACATCGCCGGCGCGGCCCGCGACGAGCAACACGATATTCGGATGATCACGAACCACGCTTGCGAGCGCTTCGAGCAGATAGCGCTGGCCTTTCTGATAATCCTGCCGACCGATGTTCACGAGGACGTACTGATCGTCGCGCAGGCCGAGCCGCGCACGCGCACGCTCGCGGCGTTCCGGAGTCGGTTGCCCGAGCCTGTCGGCGTCCCGTGCATGCAGGATGACCGTGATCTTGTCCGGTGCCAGTTTCAGATCACGGATCGCAGCCGCTTTCACGGCCTCCGAGTTCGCGTGAACGTGAGCGGTGAGATGGCGGGCGGTCCAGCCGTCCAGCCGGCGCGCCAAGGCGAAGCGGAGGCGATTCAGGTTGCGGTCGGCGAGCCGCACTGTCACATAGTCCGTATTCACGAGACAACTCAGCACCGGCGTGCGCGTGCCGACCGCGGCGAAACGCCCGGTGACATCGGCGTTGAACAGCACGGTTCGCACGAGATCCGGCTGCTCTGCCCGGATGATCCTGCGCAGCGCAATTATCCGCCGCAGCAGGCCGCGCTCTCTCAGGATACGAATATCGAATCCCTGCTGTTGCAGCGCCTTCTGCACGCCTTCCGTGCGCGCACGCAGGGCCACCACCGCGGGCGCGATGCCGAATGCCGCGAACCGCGGCAGGCGTTCGGCGAGATCGTACTCCGCCCCGCCGGTGCCGAGACTGTCGATGACGAACAGGACCTTGAGCGGCTTCACGCGGGAATCGCTGCCGAAGTGCGGAGAACGGGACGGACCATGATCCCGTGCTTCGCGCGAAGCGTCATCCGGGGTTCCGGCACGACCCTGTGATCGTCGACGAGAACGAGATCGAATTTCTGCGCAATCACCGCGAGCACGAGCGCGGCTTCCATGCGCGCGAACGCTTCGCCGATGCACACGCGGGGCCCGTTGCCGAACGGAAAATGTGCCATGCGATGCCGCTGCTTTCTCCCCTCCTCGCTGAAGCGCTCGGGATCGAACTTTTCAGGGTCGGGAAAGTACGTGGGATTGCGATGGATCACGTAGGGGCACATGTAGAGCTTGGCGCCGGCGGCAACGTGCGTACCGCTCGGCAGCGTATCGTCGTCCCGCGCGATCCTGACGAAGATCCACGTCGGCGGATAGATACGCATCGATTCGTCGAGCACCTTCTGCGCGTACGTGAGGGCCGGCACGTCGTCCAGCGTCGGTTCGCGGCCGTTCAAAACAATTGCCAGCTCCGCGTGCAGTTTCGCTTTCACGTCTGGATGGCGTGCGAGCAAATACCACGTCCACGACAACGCTTCCCCGATCGTTTCATAGCCCGTAATCGACATCGTGAGCGCCTCATCGTGCAGCTGCCGGTCGTTCATCGATGCACCGTCGCGGTACGAGGCGCTCATGAGAAGGGTGAGCAGATCACGCGGCGGATCGGCCGCGGCCCGCCGTCGCGCGATGGTGCCGTAGATGAACGCATCGATGCACTTCATCGCGTTTCTGTATTCGAGGTTCAGGCGCGTAGGCAGATATTCCGGGAACGGCAGTAGCGAGAAGAACATGTACTCCATGTAGCGCCGGCGGACGGTTATCGCGGTACCGAGCGCCTCGGGCTCGTCGAGATCGGTGCTGAACAACGCGTTCAGCACGATGCGCTGCGACAGTGCGGACATCGCCGCCGCGACATCGATCGCACGTTCCTCACGCCAACCGGCAATCGCTTCAGTCGTCGTATGCACCATCATATCCGCGAAGCCGGCAATCGCTTTCTGATGAAACGCCGGCTGCATCATCCTGCGCTGGTTGACGTGTGCCTCACCGGACATCGTCAACAGGCCCTCTCCGGACAGTCGCTTCCCTCTCGGACTCGTCAGCCGCGGCGACTTGGTGTAGTTGCGGGCATTCGTCGCCAGGACGTAGCGCACGTCTTCCGCGTTGTTCAGGAGGAACGTCCGTTCACCGATCCTCAACTCGACCACGTCGCCGTAACGCGCGGCGCAGCGCGTGAGAAAGCCCAACCGATCACGCAGAAACTGCGGCACGTGTCCCAGGATGGGATAGGCGGCAGGCCCCCTGTCGGCAAAGTGCGTTGTCATTTGTGTTGACGCATCGTTCAGAGCCTGAGTCCAGCGAGAGAGCCGTGACCGTGCCACTCGCGAACACCGGCGCGGAAGGTATTATTCAAAAGAACACCGTTCGAGCCAAAGCACCGCACGAAATGACCATAATCTGCGCCACCCAAGTCGACCCGAACGCACGGCTCGACGCCGACCTGTGCGTGGTCGGCGCCGGGGCCGCCGGAATCACCCTCGCCGGCGCCTTCGAGGGCTCGTCGCGGACCGTGTGCCTCGTCGAAAGCGGCGGTTTTCATGTCGATGATGCGCTTCAGTCGCTCTGCGAACTCGACGTGGTCGGCTATCCGGTGCAGGAGCGCTTCATGTCGCGCGCACGTTACTTCGGCGGCACCTGCAACCTCTGGGCGGGTCGCAGTATGCAGTTGACTCCATTCGATCTCGAGCGGCGGGACTGGATCGCGGAGAGCGGCTGGCCGATCGCTTACGACGACCTGGAAGAGCACTACGCGAAAGCGGCGCAGCTTCTGAAGCTTCCGTCGCACCGGCACTTCGACGCGGCCAGTCTCGCGCAGCGCATGAGCCGCGCGGAGCGTGCGCTTTTCGACGACGACGACCTGCGGCCGAACGTGTCGCTGTGGGCGCGCCGTCCGCTGCGATTCGGCGCGGCGTATCGAGCCGCGTTCGCGAAGTCGCGCTCCGTTTTGGTGTGCTGCCAAGCGAGCGTGACCGAAGTGCTGTTGAACCGCGACGGTGATGCAGTCGAAGAAGTCAGGATCGCCACGCTCGCGGGAAAACGGATGACTGTCCGCGCGCGCCAGTTCGTTCTCGCGTGCGGCGCTCTCGAGAATGCACGGCTGCTGCTCGTATCGCGCGGCGTGCAGAGCGCAGGAATCGGCAACGCGTTCGACGTGGTCGGCCGATTTTTCATGGACCATCCGAGGATCGTGCTGGGCAGAGTGCTTCTCGCGGGCAAGCAGGCGTTCCCCCTGATGCTCGGGCTTGCTTTGCGCGACGGCATGGGCCAGGTCGGCGTTGGCTTGTCCGAAACCGTGCAGCGCAGGGAACATCTGCTCAATAACTACGTGAGCTTCGAGCGGCCCTGGTCGCCGCATACGGCGCGTGCGTACGAATCGTTAGTCCGTTCCGCGAAGGTCCTTCTGCGGAAAGGCTATTCGGGCAGCCGCCTCACACCTCCTTCGCGTGGGCTCGCCAGGGTTCCTGACTCGATCTTCCTGTTCGCCCCGCGCGAGCTCATGCCGCATTCGATGTACCGCATGATCAGGGCCGCACGGGATCGCTTTGGAAGAGACGTCAACGCGCTCACCGTGGTCAACTACTGCGAGCAGCCGCCCAACCGCGAGAGTCGCGTCTATCTGAGCGAGCGACGCGACCGACTCGGCATGAATCGTCTGGTGCTCGACTGGAAGATCGGCCCGGACGAAACACGAACGTTACGGCGCCTGCATCAGTTGATCGATCGCAATTTGCGCAAACACCATGTCGGCTCGCTCGACAGCGACTGGGACCACGCGCCCCTCGGTTTCAGCGACGCAGCACATCACGCGGGCACGACGCGGATGAGCGACAACCCGCGTCGGGGAGTCGTCGACGGCGATTGTCGCGTGCACGGAGTGCGAAACCTGCACATCGCCGGCAGCTCGGTGTTTCCGACCGTGGGTCATGCGAACCCCACGTGGACGATCGTCGCCCTGGCGCTGCGTCTCTCAGAGCGGCTCAGGAAGCTTCACTGACTCGTCGCGGCGCACGGTAGAGACGCCGTCGAATTGCTCGTCTGGAATTCCGGCGGCGCGTGCTCCGAACGGAGCTCGTTCAGGCATTTAGCTGTTTTTTCGCGCCGGGGCGATCCTCGACAATCCGTGCACAATACTCCGCCCCGTCCGGGGGATCTGCTCTGCCGATCGTCGACGGAGACGGTGCGGCCCGTGCCGCAATACAGGGAATACATGTCGGACGAAAACGCCCTCGAGCTCCGGCGCCGCGCTGACGTGATCGTCAGAACCGCGTTCGCGCGACTGGATACGGTTGCGTTAGCCGTCGCAACCGGAACGCTGGGAGGGCTGGCGCTCTTTTCCGCCACGGCGTGGCTGCTTCTGCTCGGCGCTCCGCCAGGGGTGCAGGTCGGCCCGCACCTCAGTCTGCTCGCGCACTATCTGCCCGGCTACAGCGTGACATGGTCCGGAAGTCTGCTCGGAATTGCGTACGGCTTCGCGGTCGGTTGCGTCGCCGGTGCGTCTATCGGCGCTTTCTGGAACGGGATCCACCATATCTACCTGCTGGTACTCGGCCGGGGTTATCCCTTCGGCGGAGCGGAGCTATGAACAACGTCGAAGAAGCGTTGCTCGCATCCGTGATCCGCATCAACACGGCGATGACCGCGACGATCGGTGGCGTGCTCGGTGCGGTGGGAATGTGGTGCGCCACCGCAGTCCTGCTGATCAAAGGCGGCGAGAACGTCGGAGCGCATCTCTCGTTGCTGTCGATATTTCTTCCGGGGTACGAAGTGACCTGGACCGGCGCGTGGGTCGGCGCGTTCTGGGGCGCGGTGGTCGGCGCGACCAGCGGCGCGGTCGTGTACTGGAGTTACTCTCGAACGCTGCGGCATCACATCGAGCGACGTCTCGTGGAAGACACCGGACGCTCGCTTTTCCGGCTGCCGGTACTCGTGATATCGGGCCCTGCCCTCGGCACCGCACTCGGATTCCTTTGCGCGCTGCAGCTTTTTCTCACGACCAACTGGCTCGTGCTGCGCGGCACCGCTTCCGAGAGCGTCACGGCGGCGCTCATGTCGAACTATCTCCCGGGCTACTCGGTTTCCTTCGTCGGCAGCCTGGACGGTGCAGTCGAGCTCTTCGCGATGATATTCGTCGGCTCGCTTCTGTTCAGCGGGCTCTACAACGCGATTGCCAGGCGGCGGGCGCCGCAGGGGGAGGCACGCTGCGTCCGCGAGAAGCCGCTTTACGTCCGGCCGACGCATGTCGTGATCCTCGGCGCGGGACCGGCGGGCCTCGCGACCGCACACGAGCTCAGTGCGAACGGCATACCGGTAACGGTGCTGGAGAAGAACGATTACGTCGGCGGGCTCTGCCGCACCGTCCGCGCGGGTGGCTACAAGTTCGATCTCGGGGGCCATCGCTGGTTCACGAAGAATCCGGATCTCGATCGCTGGTTTCGGCGTCTGATGGATGGCCATCTCGTGAGCGTGAAGCGGGTGAGCCGCATCTATCACGGCGGCCGCTATTTCCAGTATCCGCTGGCCGTAGGCGATGTCATCAGGAATACGGGCGCGCTCACGATCCTGAAGGCGGGATTCACCTTCGTGTGGGCGCTCGTGCGCTACGGCGCGTTCAACACGCCGATCCGGAACATGAAGGACGCCTATACGGCGCAGTTCGGCTCGACGCTCTACGAGATGTTCTTCCGCCGCTATACGGAGAAGGTATGGGGCCGGCCGTGTCAGATGCTCTCGCCCGACTGGGTGGCCCAGCGCAGCAAGGGCTTGTCGATCTGGTCGGTTGCGATGAACGCGCTGTCATCGCGCAAAAACAAAGTGACGAGCCTCATCGACGAGTTCGTCTATCCGCGCGACGGCTACATGCGCATCGCGGAACGCATGGCCGAGGACATCGTGGCCGCGGGCGGCCGCGTCAGGCTCGGCACGACGGTCAGCCACGTGCGCGTGAACGGACCGCGTGAAATCGAAGTGACGTTCGATGGACCGGCAGGCCGCGAGCGCATCCAGGCAAGCGACGTCGTTTCGACGATTCCGCTCGGTCTGCTGGTTCAGATCACGAGTCCGCGCGCCGGCGAACGCGTGGTGGAAGCAGCACGGTCCCTCGAATTCCGGGACCTGATCACCGTCAATCTCGAGATACGCAGGCAGCGCGTGTCAGAGGACACGTGGCTTTACGTGCAGGACGAGCGGGTCGCGTTCGGGCGGCTGCATGAACCGAAGAACTGGAGTAAAGCCATGGTGCCGGACGACGAGCACACATCGCTCGTGCTGGAGTGCTTCTGCAGCGCCGGCGACGCGTTGTGGAGCATGAGCGACGAGAACGTTGCCGCGCTCTGTATCGCGGACCTCGCGGACAAGCTCCGGTTCGTCACCGCGTCCGAAGTCGAAGGCTGGACCGTCGTGAGAACGCGGCACGCATACCCGATCTACGATCTCGATTACGCGGAAAAGCTCGCGACGATCAGAACGTTCCTTGGCGGTCTGCGCGGTCTGCACATCGTCGGGCGCGGGGGCACCTTCCGCTACAACAATGCCGATCATTCGATCGAAATGGGCCTCCTGCTCGCGCGCCGGCTGCTCGGCCACGCGGTCGACCATCTCGAAGTGAACACCGAGCAGGAGTATCAGGAGGAGATCCGCGCGCCCGAACCGGAGCGCGATCACTATGCGGCCGCTGGACTGCGCGCCGCGGCGGACTGAGCTGTCCTGCCCCGGCATGGCGACGAGCCCGGTGCGCGCTCCGGCACAATCGATGTGAACACAATGCTGTCAGTCGTCGTACCGATGTACAACGCGGCCGCAACGATCGAGCGCTGCCTCGCGCCGCTCCAGGCCATGCTCGCGCGCGGCGAGATCGGCGAGATCGTCGTCGTGGACGACTGCTCGACCGATCGATCGCCGGACGTCGTCGCTGCGTATCCCGCGATACGGTTGGAGCGTACTGCCGTGCAGAGCGGCCCCGCCGCGGCACGTAACCTCGGTGCAGCGGTCACTGTCGGCACTTACCTGTGGTTCGTCGATTCGGATGTGATCGTCACGGACGAGTGCGCGAGAGCGATCCTGCAGACGCTTTCGGAAACGGATGCCGCCGCGGTCTTCGGGTCCTACGACGACGCCCCCGACGCGCGCAACTTCCTTTCTCAGTACAAAAACCTGGTGCACCGCTATTACCATCGCCGTGGGAAAACCTCGGCCTCGACATTCTGGGCCGGCTGCGGCGCGGTCGAACGGCGCGTTTTCTTCGATCTTCGCGGGTTCGACGCACGGCGCTACCCGTATCCCTCGATCGAGGACATCGAGCTTGGCTATCGCATCATTGCGTCCGGGCGCCGAATCGTCCTGCACCATGCGTTGCAGGGCAAACATCTGAAGGAGTGGCGCCTGCGGAATCTGCTGCACACGGATCTGATGAGGCGCGCGATTCCATGGACACGGCTGATGCTCGAGCGCAAGGAGCTGACAGACGACCTGAACCTCGGGGTCGCCGAGCGTATGCGTGCATTGCTCGCGTTGGGGGGCATCGCCGCGCTGTTCTCGTGGGCTGCAGGGTTTACGCCGGTGTGGGTACCGGCTGCCGCTCTTGCCGCGTTGATCGCGGCGAACCTGGAGCTGATTCGCTTTTTCAGCACGCAACGCGGGCTCGTCTTTGCCGCCCGCGCATTTCTGTACCACCAGTTTTATTACGTGTACAGCTCGGCTGCGTTCGCCTACGCAAGCGCCCAGCATCTCGCGTCCGGCTGGAGAACATCGCGCGCAGAACAGCTCTAGTCACATCGTCGCTGTTTCGCAGCCTTCGCTCACCGTATCGCGCTTGTTCTAGCCCACACGAAACAGCGCTCGCGGCGCCTTGTGCAGGCGTTCGAACCCGTGCCCGGTGATGTGAACCAGCTCGCCGACCTGCACACCGGCGCGGCCGTCCTGCGTGATGACGTTCGGCTGGATCACGAGGGTCATCCCGGCTTTCAGGGTCATGTCGGCCGCGGAGGGTACCGGGCGGCTGCGGCTGCCGAGTATGGGCGGCAGATAGCCGCCGCCATAGCCGTGAACCAGATCGTCGCAGGTCGTGAAACCGGCGTCTTCGATCACGGCCGAAACGTCGATGATCTGCTGCGTGGTCGTACCCGCGCGTAACACCGCGGCAATCGCGTCGAAGGCGCCTTCCGCCGTTGCATAGAGATCGCGATAGAGCGGCGTCGCGTCCGCGCCGACCGTGAAGGTCCTCAGGACCTGGCCCGAGTAATCCTGAAGCGCGGCGCTCAGTTCACAGAAAACGACATCTCCAGCCGCGAGCGGGCGGTTCTCCGGAAACTGACGCGGTACGCAGCAGTCCGGGTTCGACATGGCGGTGGCGCCGAAATAATGAATGTGAGTGGAGCCGCCATGCCGCACGTAGGCGCGCTCGGTGATGTCCCACAGGTCGCGCTCGGTCAGGCCCGGCTTCAGCTCCCGCCGCAGCGCCTCGATGGAGGCGTCGCTGAACGCAGCGCCGACGCGAAGCCAGTCGAGCTCCTCGGCGGATTTCTCGAGGCGCAGCTCCACGTACTCGCGATTCATGTCCACGAGCGCTTCGAGCGCACCCTCGAGCTTCCGCCCCTTGCGCAACCCGAGCGGCCCCATGAAACCCACCCGCCGGGCACCGCGCCGTTCGAGCTCGACGATGACCTTGTCGATCCCGGCGTGTTCGCCCCAGCGCACGTCCGTGTCCATCGCGATGCGCCGCGCGAGCGGGATGTGGTTGTACCACTCCATGAACATGACGTTCTTCTCGTGCGGCGAGACGATGATGAGCGCTTCCGTCGTCGCGGGCCATCCGGTCAGCCACGCAACGCCCGAACCGACGCGCTGCTCGCCGCACACGAGCAGGTGATCCACCTGCATCTTTTGCATCGCACCCACGAGCAGCCGACGTCTGCGGTCCATCTCCTCGTTCGAGAATCGCGCGTAGGGCCGCTGCGCCAGCAGCGCGCGGAGCCGCTCGTCGAGTTGCAGGCTTGTCATGACAGCTCCGGAGCGAAAGCCGACCTGTCCGGTTTACGTCGGCGCGTTTCGCTCATACCACGGATAGGCGTTCGTCACCGAGAACGGCACGGCCGGCGCAGCCGGACGCACCCACGATGGATTGAGCTGCTGGATGGACGTGAGCCCCATGAGGCCGAGCGCCGTGCGAATCTCGATATCGAGCAGCTCCAGCATGCGCTTGATGCCAGCCTGACCGCCCGCCGCGAGCGACCAGCCCAGCAGCTTGCCGACGCCGACCGCGCGCGCGCCGAGTGCAATTGCCTTCACGACGTCCGTCCCGCGCAGCACGCCCCCGTCGAACAGCACGTCGGCGCGTCCCGCCACTGCGTTCACGACTTCGGGCAGCACTTCGAGGCTGGCCTGTGCCTGATCGAGCTGCCGGCCGCCGTGATTCGAGACATACACGACATCGGCGCCGTAATCGACGGCGAGCCGCGCATCTTCCGCGGTGGCGACGCCTTTGACGATGAGCGGCGTTTTAATGTGCTCCTTCATCCACACGAGATCCTGCCACGTCATGCTCGCCTGGAAACGCGGGTCTCCGAAACCTTCGCGCACGTTCGAGCGGCCGAGGATGTCGCGCTCGCGCCGGCCATACCATGCTCGATCGACGGTCACGCAAAGCGCCCGATAGCCGGCGCTCTTCGCACGCGTGAGCGTGTCGCGTATCCAGTCGTGATCGGCCCGCACGTAAAGCTGGAAAATGAGCGGTTCGTCTACCGCTTTCTGCACGGCTTCGAAGGACGGCTTGGCCGCAGTGCTGATGAAGGCGGTCGTGCGATGGGCGAGCGCCGCACGCGCAACGGGAATACCCCCGTCGGAGTGCGCCATGCCGAGAAATCCGCCGACGGGCGCCAGAAACACCGGGGATTCGAGCGTCTGCCCCAGCAGCGTCGTGCGTATGTCGCTGTCGGCGACATTGACCATCACACGCTGGCGCAGCGCGAGGCTGTCGAGGGCGAGACGATTGCGACGCAGCGTCATCTCGGAGTCCGCGCCGCCCGAAAGGTGATCCCACAGATCCTGCGGCAGCCGCTCACGCGCCGTATGCACGATCTCCTGAAGCGAGACGAAGTCGCTGCGCTCCGGCACGGGTTCTCTGGCTGATTGAATAGGTCGTTCCTCGGACATCGATTTCCTCACGTGTAGTTTGTGGTACGGCACGTGCTGCTTCGCCCAGCTTCTGCGCGAGTGTCCGCGACATGAGATCGGTGCCGCTGCCTGCGCTCCAGGGAACGATCAGCCGCACCGGCTTCGTCGGATAGTGTTGAGCGTGAGCGCCCGATACGCTCCCGCATCCGATCGCTCCGCATGCGATGGAGGCGAGCGCACGACTCGTCACGACAGACCGTCACCGACTTCGACATTCTCCGGATCGAGCTTCATCCCGGCAGCCTTCGCCTGCAACAAGAGCAGTGTCGAAAAGTCCTCGTCCTTATAGCCGTGGCCGATCAGCGTCTGCACGATGTCGCGTGTAAGCGAAGCGAGCGGCATCGGCACGCCGAGCGCCTTGCCCGCATTCAGCCCGAGATCGATGTCCTTGCGCAGCAGCTCGGGCGTGAAGGTCACGTGGAAGTCGAGGTTGACGAGCGCCGGCGCCTTGTAGCGGGTGAACGTCGAGCCCATGACACTCTTGTTGAGAAAGTCGAGAAAGGCATGGCGCTTCATGCCTGCTTTCTCGGCGAGCGAAGTGATCTCGCACAGGTTCTGAATCACGACGCCGAGCATGACGTTGTGGCAGATCTTGGCGATGCGCGAGAGCTCACCCTCGCCGACGTACGAGACGCCCTGGCCGACGTGCGCGAGATAGGGCGAGACCGCGTCGAAAGCGTCCTTCGGCCCTGAAGCGACGACTGTCAGCCGCCCGGCCTTGATCACCTTCGCGTTGCCGGACACCGGCGCGGCGAGCAGCTTTACATTGCGCTCCGCGAGCTTCTGGCGAATCTCAGCCGATTCTTCGAGTGAGATCGACGTGCTGTCCACGATGATCTTCGGCGCCTTGCCCTTCGACATGACGCCGTTCGGTCCGTACAGCACTTCCTTCACGTCCTTGCCCGCTGCGACCATCGTGAACACGATGTCGCACTCCGCCAGATCGGTCAGCGCGTTCACCACTTTCGCGCCCGACTGCGCGAGCGGCTCGGCCTTCGAGCGCGTGCGGTTCCATACCGCAATGTCGCAGCCCGCTTTCGCCAGTCGTTCGGCCATCGCGTAGCCCATGCGGCCGATGCCGATCCAGCCGAGCTTGTGTTGCTTCATATCTGCCATGAGGTGCTCCTGTCATCCACGATTTGGGCTCGCAACGCGCCCTCGCGTCATTGTGTTAGGGACGATACGTTCAACGCTCCACCGGTACGCCGACGAGATTGCCCCACTCGGTCCACGATCCGTCGTACACCCGCACGTTGTCGTACCCGGCAAGTTCAGTAAGCGCGAAATACAACACCGTCGCACGGTGACTCATGCGGCAGTACGTGATGATGTTCTTGTCCCGCGTCGCGCCACGCGTGCGCGCGGCCGTCTCGATCGCCTCGGCCGATTTGAAGCTCTTGTCGGGTTGGAGCAGATCTTCGAACAGCAGGTGCTTCGCACCCGGAATACGGCCATAGCGCAGCGCGCCGATGTCCGGCCCGCCCGGCGCGCCGACACGTTCTCCGCGGTACTCCTCGCCCGAACGGCCATCGAGCAGGACCGTATCCGCTCGTCCGAGTGCGCCGAGCACTCTGTTGCGATCGATGCGCACTCGGTCGTTGCGCGCGACCGGGGTGTATCCCGTTCGCGCACGCGGCCGTGCGGGCTCCGCGCTCCACGGCCGGCCTTCCGCCTGCCAGCGCTGGCGCGCACCGTCCAGCACTCTGACGTCTCGATGACCGCAGTAAGTAAACGTCCACCAGGCGTACACGCCGAACTGCACCGGCTCGCCATAGACGACGACCGTCGTATCGTTGCCGATGCCTGCATCGCCGAGCCGCCGCGCGAACTCCTGCGGCAGGGGAAAATCGCGCGCGTGCGAATCCCACAGCATCGATTTCCATTCCCAGCCGAGCGCACCCGGAACGTGGCCGCTGTCGAACGCCTGCATCTGCTCCTGGCCGAGACCCGCGATCTCGATCACCTGCACTGCCGGATCGTTCAGATGCGCCTCCAGCCATTCCGGACTGACGAGTGCGCTGTCCCGGCTATTCACGTCTGGAGATCCTGCGTCCAGTGCCGTGTCTCGATGATGAGCTTCAACTCGCGCAGGAAAGCCGCCGCGTACGCGCCGTCAACGGCTCGATGGTCGAAACTCTGGGCGAGCACGCCCACCGGTCGGATCGCGATGCTGTCGCCGTCAGGTGCTTCGATGACGACAGGCTTCTTGCGCACACTGTCGGTCGAGAGAATCGCCACCTGAGGCGTGTTGATGATGGGCGCAGTGATGACGGTCCCGAAAGCGCCATTGTTGGTGATGGTGTAGGTACCTTCCGCAAGCTCATCCGGCTTCAGTTTTCCGGCACGTCCGCGCACAGCGAGATCGTGTGCTTCACGAGCGATTTGCGACAACGACTTGTTCGGAACGTCCTTCAGCACCGGCACCATCAGCCCCTCGAAATTCATGTCCACCGCGATGCCGACGTTGATCCGGCGCTGCAGCGTAAGCGTGTCTCCATTGAATGTCGCATTGAGCTTGGGATAACGGCCCAGTGCGATCGACAGTGCACGCAGGATGAAAGGCAGATAGGTGAGGCTGAAACCTTCGCGCTCTTTCCAGACCGTGCCGGCTTCGCGCCTCGCCTGCTCGATGCGATAGAAATCGGCTTCGGAGACCTGCAGTACGTGGGGCACGGTGGTCCACGATTTCTGCATGTTTTCGGCCACGCGCCTGCGTACCGCATTGAGCGGTAAGGTCTGCGCGGCCATAGCAGGCTCGGGGCTGACTGGAGCGCGGGCTTGAGTGGCTGGTGCGCCTTGAGCAGTTGGCTCGATGCGCTCGGCGGGGGTTCGTGGAACCGGCGCCGCTGCCGAGCCGCTCCCCCCAGTCGCCCTGTTCGCCAGATACGCCGTGACATCATCGCGTGTGATGCGGCCGTCGCGTCCGCTGCCGCGAATGCTTGCCGGGTCGAGGCTGTGCTCGGCCAGCAGCTTGCGCACGACCGGCGAAAGCCGATCCTGCGCGCCACCGGGCGGTAGTGCTCGCGGCGGCCTCGCAATTTCCGCCGCGTGCGCCGCGGTCGGGCTCACGCGCTGCGCACTGGCAGGATCCTGACCCGCCTTCGGTGCAAGCGGCGCGCTCGGCTGACCACCCGCTGCGGCCGCGCTTTCCCGGATCACGGCAAGGCGCGCGCCGACTTTGACCGTCGTACCTGCCTGGACAAGAATCTCCGCCACGACCCCGTTCGCCTGTGCCGGTATCTCGGTGCTGACCTTGTCCGTCTCGACATCGAACAGCGCCTCGTCCGCCTTCACGGCATCGCCGACCTTCTTGTACCACTTCGTGACCATCCCTTCGGCGACCGTCTCGCCGAGCTGGGGCATGATTACGTCCATTCGGAACTCGCTTGAGTCATGCTTTCCCCTCACCCCGACCCTCACCAACCGCTCCGCTCCCCCGTGCCATACGGGGCGAGGGAGTCCTTCCGTCACTCGTCACTGGTTCATCACTCGTCACTCGGTCACTCATCACTGCTTCTCGTAAACCACCCTCCCGCCGACCATCGTCATCACGGGTTTGATGTCCTTGATCTCGTCCGCCGGCACGGTCAGATAGTCGCGATCGAGCACGACGAGATCCGCGTACTTCCCGGGCTGCAACGAACCGAGGTTGCTCTCCTGGAACACGACATATCCGTTGTTGCGCGTGTGAGCGATCAACGCCTGCTCGCGCGTGATGGTCTGCCGGTTTACTTCCTTGCCGCCGACCATCTTGCCGGTGACTGCGAACCAGAGGTTGTAGAACGGGTTCGAGGTCGTCACAGCGGTCGCGTCCGAGCCCAGCCCCCACATGATTCCGCTCTCCTGGACCATTCTCATGGGCGGCATCGACCATGCCCGATCGCCGTGGAACTTGTGCATGAGCGCACCCTGGATGAGCGGCCGCGTATGGATCTGTGCCGTCATGCCGAGCCGCTTCATGCGCTCGATCTGCTGCGGCGTCACCTGATCGAGGTGCGAGAATGCCCAGCGCAAACCCTTGATCGGCTTTTCCTTGTGCACACTTTCGTTGACCGCGAGAAACGCATCGATCGCAGGCTCCATCTCGACGTGTGAATTCACATAGAGCCCACGCTCGGCAAGCGCGCGCACGATCCGCCGCCACTGTGCGAAATCCTCCGGGCGTGTATTCGACTTGGGACTCAGGAGCTGCGTGTTGATGGAGGAATACACAGACTCACCAAAACCGACGTTGTCGAAATAGTCGGTTCCCTGGAACGGCTTCATGGCGGGAATTTCCGCGACCACCTTGTCCACTTCCTCAGGCGTTCCCGGCTGCCGAACCGTCTCCCAGAAGATGCGCGCGTTGAGCTCGCCGCGATCGGCAAGCTCGCGATACGGTTCGTAATGTTCGTCGCTCATGCCGCGACCGCCCGCGTCCATCCAAGCGGTCAGCCCGACCGAATTGAGGTAGCGGACGACATCGCGCGCGTTCTGCCTCCACTGATCTTTCTCCGCGAGCGGTACTTTGGCGGCGACGAACGCGACACCGCCCGGCCCCGAGACAAGCCCGGTCAACTTGCCGGAAGCGTCTTTCTCGATGCGGCCGCCGCCCGGGTCTGGTGTTTTGTCGGTGATCCCGGCCGCCTTCATGGCCGCTGTGTTCAGATACGTGTGGCGATAGATCGCCTGCAATGCGACCGGATGATTGGGTGCGATTTCGTCCAGCTCCGCAAGCGGAAATCCGCGCGGGTCGTCGAGAAACTGCTCTTCGGACCAGCCGCCGAGCGTGACGATCCAGGTGCCGGGTTGGGTCGCCTTGACCCGCTCCCGCAGCATGCCGATCACCTGCTTGCGTGACGTGATCGTGTCGAGGCGCATCTCCTCATGCCATTTTTCCGCGACGCGGATGAAGTGCGCGTGGTTGTCGATGAGACCCGGTATGACCGTGCGGCCTTTGAGGTCGATCGTTTTCGCCTGCGAACCCGCGAGCTTCTGCATGTCGGCATTGCTGCCGACGGCGACGATGCGCTGCCCGGTGATGGCGAGCGCCTGTGCGATGGTGAAGCGATCGTCCACGGTGACGATCTTGGCGTTCATGAGCACGAGATCGGCTGCGCCGCAGGCGAGCGGTGCGAGCGCAACAACAGAGGCCATCAAAAAGCGTTTCGAAGAGCTCAGCATTTTTTTCCCCTCACCCCCTCCCCTCTCCCCGATTCGAGGCGAGGGTGCGTGTTTCGTCACCCGTCACCCGTCACTCGTCACTCGATCACTCGATCACTACGAGCCACGAGCCGCTCGTCGCACTCAATCGATCTTCTCCCGAATCTCCCGGACGATGCGCTCCACCGATGGCACCGTCGCATCCTCCAACTGATCGGCGGCCGGCAGCGGAATGTGCGGTGTGGTGATGCGCACGATCGGACCGTCGAGACTCCAGAAGCACTCGTCGGCAACGATGGACGCGATCTCCGCGCCCCATCCGCACAGCCGCGGATTCTCTTCGACAGTCACCAGCCGCCCGGTCTTCTCCACCTCACGCAGGATCGTTTGCGTATCGAGGGGCACGAGCGAGCGCGGATCCACCACGGTGCAGGAGATCCCATGCTCTTTTTCGAGGATCTCCGCGGCCTCGAGTGCGCGGTGCACCATCAGGGCAAGCGCGACGATGGTGCAGTCCTTGCCCTCCCGCAGCACACGCGCCTTGCCGAGCTCCTCCACATGCTCGCCGTCCGGCACTTCGCCTTTCATGGAATAAAGCGATTTCTGTTCGAAGAAAAGGACGGGATCCGGATCGCGCACCGCTGCGGCGAGCAGGCCTTTGACATCGGCCGGGAACGCCGGCGCAACGACCTTGATACCAGGGATCGCCATCGCCCAGTTCTCGACGGCCTGCGAGTGCTGCGCGCCGAAGCGGGAGCCGGAGCCGTTCGCGGTGCGGATCACGAGCGGCAGCGCGATCTGGCCATTTGTCATGTAGCGCATTTTCGCGATCTCGTTCGCTACGAGGTCCCAGCACACCGCGAGGAAATCCGAGAACATGATCTCGGCGATCGGGCGTAATCCGGTCATCGCAGCGCCCATGGCTGCGCCGAGAATCGCCTGCTCGGAGATCGGTGTGTCACGCACGCGCTTCGGGCCGAACTGTTCGAGAAGTCCGACGGTCGCCTTGAACACGCCACCGGCGGCAGCGATGTCTTCACCGAGAAAGACGACGCGCTCGTCACGGGCCATTTCCTGCGCGATGCCGGCGGCAACCGCGTCGCGATAGGTCAGTTCCGCCATGCTGCGCCTCCATCGGCCCAGACGTCTTTTTCGATCACATCGAGTGACGGCACCGGCGACGCCTTCGCGGTTTCAGTCGCGTCGTCGACTTTACGCATTGCGTTCGTCTCCAGGTCCTTCAGCGTCGCCTCGGCAAACCCGAGCTCGAGGAGGCGGTTCCGATAAAGCTGGATGGGGTCACGCTGCATCCACTTCTCGAGCTCACCTTCCGGACGATATTTCGCGGGATCGGCACGCGAGTGGCCGCTGTGCCGATACGTCATCGCCTCGATCAGGGCGGGACCGCCGCCCTTGCGCGCCCGCTCCATGTACTTCACGGCGGTCGTGTAGACGTCGTCGGCGTCGTTGCCGTCGATGACGACCTTCTCCAGACCGTACGCGCTCGCACGGTCCGCTGCCGGATGCTCGACGGCCGTCACCGTGTGGATCGGCGTGTACTCCATGTAGAGGTTGTTCTCGCATACGAAAATCACCGGCAGTTTCCACACGACGGCGAAATTCAAAGCCTCGTGGAACGCGCCGATGTTCGTGGTCCCATCGCCGAAGAAGCACACGGCCACCTGCTCGGTCCCGCGATACTGCGCACTCCATGCGGCGCCTGTGGCAACGGGAAGATGCGCGCCGATGATGGCGTACGAGCCCATCGCGCCCTTGCTGACATCGGTGAGGTGCATCGAGCCGCCCTTACCGCCGAGAAGACCACACTCGCGGCCCATCAACTCGCCCAGTACGCCTGCCATCGACGCGCCGCGCGCGAGCGTGTGCGCATGGCCGCGATAGGTGCAGAACGTCCAGTCGTCGGGGTGCATCGCGACGCCGAACCCCGCAGCGATCGCTTCCTGTCCGAGCGACAGATGGCTCGTGCCCTTGATCAGATTCTGCAGAAAAAGATCGTACGCGCGCTTCTCGCAGTAACGCAGCTCGAGCTGCTGGCGATAGAGCTCCATGCGCACGTCGCGTCCGACCTCGATCTGCGGCTCAGCGTTTTTCTTGCGTTTAGTCGATGTGTCCATAATCTCGATGCGTTATGAAATGACGAGGCCGGCATAGCCGGCACGACTTGCGCCACCCACTTCCCGCTCGCTGGTTCTAGTACTTGTTCGCGATCGGCAGTTCCTGCGCCGGAAACAGCGTGATCACCTTGGCGCCATCGGGCGTGAGCACGACCTCTTCTTCGATGCGGGCGGCCGAGACGCCGTCGGCGGCCGGACAGAATGTTTCGACCGCGAACACCATGCCGGCCTTGAGCTCGTAGGGATCCTTGAACGAATTCAGGCGCGAAATGAGCGGTCGCTCGTGCAGGCCCAATCCGAGCCCGTGGCAGAAGTTGAGCCCGAATGCCGCCATCTCCGTTTCGAAACCGATCTCCGTCGATTGGGGGAACGCTTTCGCCACCTGGTCGGTCGATACGCCGGGCTTGAGAAGATCGATCGCATCATCCATCCAGCGGCGGGCTTTCTTGTAGGCGTCGAACTGGTACTTCGTCGCCGAACCGACCGTGAAGGTCCGGTAATAGCACGTCCGATAGCCCATGTACGACTGGATGATGTCGAAGTACGCCTGATCGCCGGGCCGGATCATGCGATCGGTGAAGTTATGCGGATGCGGGCTGCAGCGCTCGCCGGCGATCGCGTTGATCGCTTCGACGCAGTCCGAACCCATTTCGTACAGGTGCTTCGTCGCCATGGCGACGATCTCGTTCTCGCGGATGCCCGGCTTCAGCGCTTCGAAAATGTGCTGGTAGGCGCCGTCGCCCATCGCCGCGGCCATATTGAGGAGCGTGATCTCGTCGTGGCTCTTGATCTCGCGCGCATCGAGCATGACCTGCTGTCCGTCGCGCACGTCCACACCGAGCTTCTGAAGCGCGAACAGGAACGGCGGTTCCACCACGTCGATGCCGAGCGGCATGTCGGCGACACCCTCCTCACGCAGGATGTCTTTCACTTCCTGCGCCATCTGCTCGAACAGTCCGACCCGGGGCGAAACCGCGCCGCGCAACCCGGTGAGTCCGGCAAGGCAGTGATTGGTGGGCAGCCACGGCGCATAGATCCTGTGGTGCCGCGCAGCCGATCCGAAATCCCATACCCAAGGCTCGCCGTTCCCGGTGAGCAGACACCAGCGCGTGAGCTTGTCGCGCGCCCACTCGCCGATCACCGTGCTGGAGATGTATCGGATGTTGTACTGATCGAACACCAGCAGCGCACCCAGGCCGGATTTCGCCAATGCCTGACGCGTGCGTGCGAGGCGATAATCATGAAGGCGGCGGAAATCGACGCGTTCCTCGAAATCCACCTGCATGCGCCCCGGCGCCTGCAGCGGACGCTCCCAGCGGTGGCCTGGATCGGCCGGATCGTAAAGAACGTCCGGCGCCGCGGAAACGCGCTTCTTCGGATCGACGTCCGATGATTTCACGGGTTTCGGTTCAGTGCGTTTCTTTTTTGCTGCCATGTTGCCCCTCAGCCCCACCCTCTCCGAGAGCGCAGGGAGAAGGAGTGTTGTTCGTCACGCGTCACTGATCACTCGTCACGCGTTCGCTCTTCAGCGCTTCGCTACCCCGAGCTGCGCCGCCATCCAGTCGGCCGTCTGGTCGCGATAGCGATACCAGAGATTGTTCACCACGTGATTGCCGCCTTCGATCACGTCGAGCACGCAGGGACCGGAGACTTCCGCCGCGAGCTTGCGCGCTTCGTCCGGCGAAGTGAGGCGGTCCTTCGTTCCGGCGACAATGTAAATGGGGCACGTGATGTTCTTCGCGTGGCCACGCAGCGTCATGCGGACGCCGATCTTTCCGGCCTCTTCCAGTGTGCGGCTGTGCGTGCGAGCGCGGAATGCCTCGACGTTGATGATCGGGCGCCCTTCGAACGACGGTTTGCGCTCGAATGCACCCGAGAGCGCGACACAGGCCTTGATGCGCTTCTCGAAGCAGGCCGCGCGTGGCGCATAGTAGCCGCCGAGCGAGACGCCCCAGACGCCGACCCGCTTCGCGTCGATGTCCGAGCGCGTTTGCAGATAGTCGATGACCGCACCCACCGGCTTCTCGTATTCAGGGCAGATCGGCAGATCGTACTCGGCCTCGCCTTGTCCCGGACCGTCGAACGCGAGCGTCGCCACGCCACGCTTGAGGAAACGGTTTTCGTAATCGTCCATCTCCTCCTTGGCCGAATCGAGCCCCATGCACATTACGACGACCGGCGGTTTGCCGCCGCCGACAGGCTTGCGCAGATTGCCGTAGAGCGTAGTGCCTTCGTACGGAATGGCGACGCGCTCGCCGGGCGGCCGCAGGCACGGAAGCGCCTTGTTGCGGCACTCGACCGCCTTCGCATGCGCCTGTCGCAGCTGCGCCATGTCGTTCACGAACAGGAACTTGCCGAAGTGATAGCACACCGCTGCGCGTGTCCAGTGTTCGCCGGCCGACAGGTTGAAGCCTTCGGCATGCGCCGCATTGCCGAGCTCCTCGTGAATCGCAGCGCGTTTACTCCACGCACTGCACCAGTCTTCCCAGCGCTCGATGCTCGCCGTCACTTCCTGAAAATCCGTGAGCGGCACGCCGTTGATCACGAAACGGGGTGCCCAGTGCGAAATCGCTGCTTCGACTCGCGGGTCTTTGCTGCCAACTGGCGTATCCAAATTCATCCTCTTGTCAGTCGATGTGGTGACTTGCGGCTTGTGGCTGGAGTGACTGGCCACATCGGCCACCCGTTCACTGCTTCTCTCATTCGTCTCTCTTCACTAAGGCGTCATGCAGCCCCTGCGTTGAGTCCCGGCAGAGACCACTGAGTGACCGGCATGGGCTTCAGCACCGGCGCGCCGAGAGCCGGGGACGTGACGAGATACAGACCCGAACCGGTGCCCACCCACATGAGCTTGCGGTCCCACTCGACGAACACCGCGTCCGTGTCACGCGGATAGCTCAGGTAATCGTCGAGATGACCGGGCTGGGGCGGAATGAAATAGCCGGCGCTGACCGGTTTCTCAGGATCCTTGATGTTGTAAAGCTGCAAACCCGCGTTGAAGAACGAATAGGCAGTGAAGTTCGGGTCGGCCGTGCCCGGTGCTTTCAGGTGCGGCGGATTGTGCGGCCCGAAGCGTCCGCGCTTGTCGCAGAAATCCCGGTACGGCGCATCGGACGGCGGCACGGGAACAGGCAATTGCGTGATCTGGCGCGGCTTCGCCGGATCGCGGATGTCCACGACGAAGCTGGGCTGGTAGACCTCGTTGCAATCCGGATTGAGCACTTCAGGATTGGTAATCACGAATCCGCGGTCGAGTCGCGCCACGTCGATGGTGTGGAACGCGATGGCGCCGGGTTTGAGCGGCGGATTGAAGCGCGACACGAGCTTCGGATTTCGAATGTCGGAAAGATCGTGCACGAGCATGCCGAAACTGCCGTAGGCACTGTAGCCGTAACGGCCACCCTCTTCCACCCGCTTCGGCACGTACATGGGCCCGTGCAGGCTCGTAAAGGAGGTCTTGTCCCCGTACTCGCGCCACTTGCGATATGCGTCTTCCTCGCCCTGTTTCTGGCCCGGCACCCACCAGTTCGAAACAAAGGCCGGCTTGGCGGGATCGGAGACGTCGATGATCTGGATACCGTTCGTGTAGTAGCGGAAGAACGCTTCCATGTTGGTGAAGCTGTTGTCCGGTCCCGTGTCCAGATAGGCGTATTGTCCGCCGTCGTAATAGTTGCGATGCGTTCCGGCGCCCGTCTGCACATCGCGTTTCGGATCGCCCTGATCGCAGCTCCATTCGGAAAGCACGACGAGCTTCGCGGGATCCGAGGCGTCGTAGAAGCGAACGCCACGCAGACCCTTCTGCTCGATGTTGCGCTTGATGAGACCCGGATTGTCGTACTTGCCGTGCGGCCACTCCGGCGTCGAGAACGTGCCGGCGGAGCCGTGGCCCGTCATCAGGATCCATTTACCAATCCTGCGGTTGTAGGCGAGCTGCAACTGTCCGCTCGGATACGCGCCCTTGTTCACCATCACCGGCTTCAGCGGTTCGGTGACCTCGATCACGTCGCGCCGGTTGAACAGAAAACGCCGCGGCCCGATCGACATCATCTGCATCTTCGAACCGCGCTCTTCACCGGGGTCGAAGTGCGCCAGCACGTCCGTATTGCGTCGGTACATGTTGCGATCCAGGTACGGCAGACTGGTCGGGCGCGGGTTCGGATGGCGATTCGCGTGCGCGAGCGGGATCGAGTGCGCTGCACCGATCGCACCTGCAGCGGCTCCGAGCTTCAGAAGTTCACGACGTTTCATGCGGCGAGTCCCTTCACGCCTTCCGATTACGTTCTCGGCACTCCGAGCTGTTGGCCCATCCAATCGGCCGCCTGCGTCTGATACATGTAGCGGCGGTTGTTGACGACGTGGTTCCCGCCTTTCACGATCTGCAGCACCTTGGGGCCGGACACCTCCGCCACAATGCGTTCGGCGTTGGATGGCGGAGTGAGCCGGTCCAACTCTCCAGCCACGACGTAAATCGGACACGAGATGTTCATCGCCGCGCCTTCCAGTGTCAGGGTTTGCGCCTTCTCGCGTGCCTCCTCCATCGTTTTCGAATGGCTGCGCACGCGGAACGCCTCACGCGAAAGCTCGTTGCGCCCGTCGAAGATCTCGACCCAGCTATACGGCCCGGAAAACGACAGGCACGCGGCAATTCGCTTGTCGAATGCCGCGGCGCGCGCCGAGTAGTAGCCGCCGAGTGAAACGCCCATGATGCCGATGCGGTCGGGATCGAGATCGTCGCGTGACTTGATATAGTCGATCACCGCCTGCACCGGCGCTTCGAAGTCGCCGCGTATCGGCATGTCGTATTCCGCTTCGCCCTGCCCCGGTCCGTCGAACGCGAGCGTCGCCATGCCGCGTTCGAGAAAGATGTTCTCATAGACGTCGAGCTCTTCCTTCGTGGAATCGAGCCCGACACACATGATCACGACCGCCGCGCGTTGCGGACCACGCGGCCTGCGCAGAATGCCGTAAAGCTCACGACTTTCGTACGGTATCGCGACGCGCGTACCCGGCGGATCGAGATGCGGCAACGCGAGCGCACGGCACTCGATTACTTTGTCGTGTGCCCGGCGCATTTCATCGAGCTTGTGCACGAACATGAACTTGCCGAAGTGGTAGCACAGCGCAGCACGGGTGAGATGGCCTGCCGCCGACGCGTTATAGCCGTCAGCGAGCGCTCGACGCCCGAGTTGTTCGTGGACGGCCGCGCGTTGCGACCAGACGGAACACCATTCGTCCCAGCGGGTGATCGCAGCCGTGACTTCATCGAAGTCGGCCAGCGGCACGCCGGCCGAGACGAACCGCGGAGCCCAGTTATGGATGGCGATCTCGACGCGCTTGTCGCGCGCATTCGTGAGCGGTGCGCTCATTCCGCCTTCGCGCCCGACTCTTTGACGATCTTCCCGAGCTTCACGACCTCGGAGCGCATGTACTGGTCGAACTGCTCAGGCGACATCGTCATCGGTTCCGCACCCTGATTCTGAAACTGTTTGCTCACATCCGGCATGTGCAGAATCTTGGCAATGCCGCCGTTCAGTTTATCGATCACCGCCTTCGGCGTGCCGGCCGGCGCAATGAGGCCGAACCACGGATCGAACACGCAATCCTTGACACCCGCCTCGACCATCGTCGGCAACCGCGGAAACGCCGCGGAGCGCCGGGTGGTGCTCACTGCAAGCGCGCGCACCTTGCCGGCCTCGATATGCGGGTTTGCGAGTATCGACGGCGCGAACGTCATCTCGAGGCGGCCCGCGATGATCTCGGTGATCGCGTCTGCGAAGCCCTTGAAGGGCACGTGGACGATGTTGATGCCGGCCGTGCTGCGAAAAAGCTCGCCATTCAGGTGCGACGCGGAGCCGATGCCCGCCGATGTGTAGTTGAGCGCGCCCGGCTTCGCCTTCGCGAGCGCGACCAGGTCTTTCACGGTCTTCACGGGCATGGACGGATGCACGATCAGAACGTTGGGCACGAGCGCGACGGGCGTGACACCGGTGAAATCCTTGATCGGATCGAAAGGCAGCTTCGCGTACAACGTCGCGTTGATCGCGTGACTCGCCGAGACGACGAGTAGCGTGTACCCGTCGGCCGGCGCCTTGGCGGCGATCGCCGTGCCGACGACACTGCCCGCGCCAGGCCGGTTTTCCACCACGACCGGCTGGCCCCACATCTCGTTCATTTTCGGGCCGAGGATGCGCGCGAACGCATCGGTCGCGCTGCCGGGCGCGAATGGGACGAGGATGCGTATCGGCTTCGCGGGAAATTCCTGCGCGAGCGCCGGCCCGGCGGTCAGTACGCCTGCGACGATCAATACCGCAACAGTCGAACGACTTTTCATCATGAGATCAATTAATGCGCGCGCCCGCCGCGATCAGCACTTTCGCGAAGCGGTTCACTTCGCTGCGTATGAAGCGATCGAACTCCTCCGGCGTGCTCGGGGCGGGTGTAGCGCCTTGCGTGAGCAGCCGCTCCTTGATGTCCGGCAGCGCCAGCACTCTGACAATCTCCTTGTTGAGGGTGTTGACGAGCGGACGCGGCGTTTTGGCGGCGACGAGCAATCCATACCACTGATCGTATTGGAAGCCGGGAATAGCAGCTTCGGCGACGGTGGGGACATCGGGAAACATCGGAGAACGGGCGGCAGTACTGACCGCAAGCGCGAGTACCCTGCCTGCCTTGACCTGCCCCATGGCGACGAGGATGGGGCTGAAGCAGAATTGCACGCGACCCGCCATGACTTCATTCACTGCTTCGGGGGCGCCCTTGTACGGCACGTGAGTCGCTTCGATACCGGCGGCGAGCTTGAACATCTCCCCGTTGATCTGGGTGCCGCTTCCGATTCCCGCCGAGCTGAAATTGAACTGACCGGGTTTCGCCTTCGCTGCAGCAATCAGTTCCTTCACCGACTTCACCCCGAGCGCCGGCGCCACGATCAGCAGATTCGGAACGCTGGCGACGCGGGAAACGCCCGAGAAATCGCGGATGGTGTCGTACGGCAGCTTGGAGTAGAGCGTCGCGTTCCCGGCGTGGCCGGTGGACACCATCATGAGCGTGTGTCCGTCCGGATTCGCCTGCAACACGTACTGCGATGCAATGGTACCGCCAGCGCTCGGCCGGTTATCGACCACGACCTGCTGTCCCCAGTGTTCCGCCATCTTTTCGCCGATCCAGCGCGCGAGGATGTCGGTCTGGCTTCCGGGCGAAAACGGCACGAGCATGCGGATGGGCTTCGCCGGAAACGACTGCTGGCCGAACGCACCGCACGGCAGCAGCAGGCTGGCCGCCGCGAGAAGCGGAAACCTCCACTTCCTGACTCCCATTGAGCTCCTCCTCGTAAGCTTCGTGCTCGGTTTACGCGCTCCGCGCGCCGAGTTGTTTTCCCAGCCAGTCCGCGGACTGCGTGCGATAGCGGTACGCTCGATTATTGGCGACGTGATTCCCGTCTTCGATCAGCAGAAGCTCCACCGGGCCACTCGCCTCGCGCGCGAGGCGTGCGGCATCCTGCCACGGCACGAGCCGGTCGAGCCTGCCGGCCACGATGAACAGCGGGCATGTGATCTTCGATGCGACACCCTTCAACGTGAGATTTGCGCCGTACTCCCGCGCCGCCTCCGGCGTGTCGCACTTCGCCCGCACGCGAAAGGCTTCGCGCGTGAGCTCGTTCAGCTGCGGCCAGATCTCGGCCCAGTCGAACGGACCGGACAGCGCGATACACGCCTTGACACGCTTCTCGAATGCCGCTGCGCGCGGCGCGTAGTAGCCGCCGAGGGAGACGCCCCACAAGCCGATACGCGCCGCGTCGAGGTCATCCCGCTGCTCCACGAAATCGACGACACTGCGCACGGCGTGTTCGTAGTCGCCGCGAATGCGCAGTCCGTATTCGGCCTCGCCCTGGCCGGGACCGTCGAACGCAAGCGTTGCCATGCCACGGGCGAGGAACGTGGATTCGTACGCGTCCATCTCCTCCTTCGCGGAATCGAGCCCCATGCACATGACGACAACGGGCGGTCGCGCGATGCCGTTCGGCTTGCGCAGGATCCCGTAGAGCCGCGTGCCCTCGTACGGGACCTCCACGCGTTCGCCCGGCGGATCGAGGTGGGGCAAGGCGGCACGCCGGCATTCGATCGCTTTCATGTGAGCCGCGCGCATCTGCACAGGATCGTGCACGAACACGAACTTCGCGAAATGGAAACAAACGGCTGCGCGCGTCCAATGCTCAGCGGCGGAGAAGCGAAGGCCTGCGGCGAACGATTCCGCAGCGAGGCGCTCGTGAACGCTTGCGCGTGCGCTCCACGACGGGCACCAGTCATCCCAGCACGTGATCGACGCGGTCACCTCGTCGAAATCGGAGAGCGGCACGCCATTCGCCACGAAACGCGGCGCCCAGTGCGCAATCGCCGTCTGCACGCGCGCATCCGGAGACGGGGCCGTGCGCGCGCGCTCGGCGCTAACCATTCGCCGACTCCGCCAGCGCGCGCTCCATGTACGAAAGGTCCATGTACTTGTCCGGTCTGCCCCTGTCGTGCGTGAAGCCGTCCGCGGACCACACGAGATCGATCACCTGCGCGAGCCCGTCGGCGCGGATGCGAGGCTTGGGGCGCTGCGCGTACTTAGCCAGCGCACCCGTGGCAGCGCGCGGCGCGATTGCGAGCCGCTCGGGAAGGACCGCCAATGCGTCTGCCCTGTTCTGCGGGTCGCGCAGCCAGTCGTATGCGTCCTCGTAGGCGCGTATGAACGCGATCAGCAACTCCTCCTGTCCTTCCGCCCAACGTCTGCGGGCCGCCATAACCGACCCGGGGTAAGTCGGAAATGCCTCGGCCATGCGGGCGAGACTGAGGTAGCCATTCTCCACGAGTTTGGCATCGAAGGGCGCATTGAGCAGGCACGCGGTAGCCGCACCGCTCGTCATCGCGTCGAAACGCTCCTGCGAGCCGCCGACCTCGGCCAACGTCACGTCGGCATCACTCAACCCGTGCTCACACAGCAGCCGCCGCAGCAGAAGCGCAAAGCCCGTGCGCGCACCGTCGACCGCGATGACGCGGCCGCGCAGATCGCGGATGCCGCTGAGACCCGGCGCGCCGACGAGCGTCACTTCGGGCGCATGGCCGTGGGGCATGAAGATGAAGATGTCGCTGCCATGCTCGACCGCTCGCACAATGTGATCGGGCTGTTGGAACCCGATATCGAATCTGCCATTGAGCAGCCCCTCCTGCTGTGCGACCGACGACCCGGTGACAGTGATGTCGAGGTCGAGCCCGCGGGCATCGAACAAGCGCCGCGCCTGCGCCACGTAGAGCGGCCACGTGTTCGTGCCTTCGGAGATGAGGCCCAGTCGAATGGAGCGCGGCATGTGATGAGCGGACTGCTGCGGGATGCGACAACGAGGAGTGCAGGATGCTAGGCAGCGATGAACCAATTGTCAACGTTTGAACCAATTGCGCTGATTGGTTCATGTGGCGACAATACGCTTGCGGAGGTGCTTCGATGACTGTAACTCGACAGGCGACGCGCATCGGTGTGAGACGCGTGCGCGATTTCATCATGGACGGCGCGGCCGCCGGCACGCTTCCGCCGGGCGCCAAGCTACCCACGGAACGGGAACTTGCGGATCGTTTTGCCGTGCCGCGCCATGCCGTGCGCAGAACGCTGGCCGAGCTCGAAGCGGAAGGCTCGATCACGCGCCACGTCGGGCGCGGGACGTTTCTCGCGCCTGCAGGGTCCGCCACGCTCGACGATCTACCATCGCGCAGCGCCATGCACACCAGTCCGGCGGAGCTCATGGAGGCGCGGCTTCAGATCGAGCCGGTGATCGCCGAGCTGATCGCGACCAATGCGACAGCCGCCGATTTCGAACGCATGGAAACATGCCTGGCGCAAGCCGAAAGCGCTGCAACGCTGGACGAGTTCGAGCGCTGCGACGCGGCGCTCCATCACGCACTCGCGGCGGCGACGCACAACCGCTTCATTGTGCGTGTCTTCGAGATGGTCGCCGCCGTCCGCGAACAGGCCGAATGGGGCAAGCTCAAGGACCGCATCGTCACGCCGGAGCGGCGCGTGGAGTACCAGCAGGAGCATCGCTCTATCGTAGCCGCCCTTAAAGCACGTGATGCCGAGGGGGCGCGACACTGCATGCTGGCGCATCTCCATCACGCGCGGCGCAACCTCTTCGGCTTCCGGTGATGCGGCGCGGCACCAGGAAATGAAACGCATGCTGCAATGCATGAAACAGGCGGCCCCCGTCATCCACAATTTTTGTGGATAAGTGTGTGAACAAACGGGGGACGACGAGGTTGCGCACAGCAATTGCAGCGGCAATTCGTTCCTCTGCGTATTTTTTGAACAGCACGCTCGGGGCGTTTTCCTGCTTGGATGCGCCCGCAGGATCAGCGCTTCAGTATCTGGAGCATGTTGTAGTAGTCGTCCGTCCACAGCGTCAAATCGGGCCGCGGTTTGAGCGGCTCCGCGGCCCTCCGCAGCGCCGGTGCCGCTAGCAGCGCGGCGTTGCGCGTGACGATGATCTGGTCCGTGCTCGATTCCCAGTAGCGAAAACCGCTTGCGTACGTGCCGTCCGGCTGGTCCGAGATCATGACGGCGGTAAGATCGAATTGCGCGGCGAGGCGCTCGACGACGGGCACGATGTCGACGAATCTGTTCGTCGCCTGGAACACGATCACACCGTCGCGCTTCAGGTGCTTGAGATAGCTTTCCATCGCCTGCTGGGTAAGCAGGTGCATGGGAATCGAGTCGCCCGAAAACGCATCGACCGCGAGCACGTCGTAACCCTGCGCCTGCTCGCGCTCGAGCGAAAGCCGCCCGTCCCCGAGCACGATGTCGGTTTGCGCGGGACTGTCTCTGAGGTACGTGAATTCCGATACCGCGACGGCCGCGACCTGTGGATCGATCTCATAGAAGCGGAACGTGTCGCCTTTACGGGCATAGGCGGCGAGAGCGCCAGCGCCGAGGCCGATGATGCCGACCTTACGCGGCCCGGGAGGCAGGCTCTCGAATACACGTCCGTAGCCGCTCGTCGGACTGAAGTACGTCGTCGGCTGCCGCCGGTATGCAGGATCGAGGAGCTGCCCGCCGTGGTTGATGGGGCCGTGGTACATGGCGCGAAACAGAACCGGGTCGGTGAAGTCGCGCGTCCGAACGACGCCGTAGAAGTTGCGGACCATCACGCGCGCACCCGCGATGTATTCGCGTACGTTCTGGGTCGTGAACGCTGCCGTCGCGACGCATACCGCCACGGCCGCGCCGGTCATCCACCAACGCGCACCCCGTATGCGCCATGCGAATAACAGCGCACAGGCAACCAGAGTGATTCCGAGCTCGTAGTAGCCTTTGAGCACGAACGGTGCTGCGAATCCGACCAGCAGTGCACCGACGGCGCCGCCCACCGCGATCATCAGATAGAACGTCGTCAGGTGTGCCGGGCCCGGCCGGGAGCGATAGAGCTCGCCATGGCACACCATGCAGCAGATGAAGAGCCCCGCCGCATACAGCGGCGCTGCCCGCCATAGATCGAGCGAATCGCTGTACCAGGCCATGCCCGGCAGCATTCCCGCTGCGAGAAGCAGGAATACCGGCCGTACATACCACCGCGGATGGTCGAAGCAGAGGATGAAGGTGATCAGGTAAAGGGACAGCGGCACCACCCAGAGAAACGGAATCGAAGCGACGTTCTGCGTGAGGTGGTTGGTCACCGCAAGCAGCAGGCACGAACCGGTCGCGGACAGGGCCACCCACAGCAGCCGCCGGGCAAGCGGTGGCGCCGGCCCGTGTTCGAGGGGAGCAGTCCCTGACTCCGCACGCGCCTCCGGAGCAGTGCGGCTGTACTTGAGCGTCGCAATCGCGGCCGCGGCGCAGAGCACCGTAAACAGCGCATAGCCCGCCGACCACGAGACCGACTGGCGGACAAGCGTGAGCTCCGGCTCGACCAGCACCGGATACGAAAGCAGCGCCAGCAGCGAAGCGAAGTTTGAAAGCGCGAAGAGACGATAGGGCACGCCGTGGTGGAACCGCCGCCAGAACCACGCCTGAACCAGCGGACTGGTCGTCGAAAGCAGGAAGTACTGGAGACCGATCGTGGCGAGCAGCAGCACCAGAATCGCGAGCGCCGGATCGGTCGTGTCGTTTGCGCCCGGCTTCCACTCCGCGCCCGGAATGATCGGCAGTAACGCGAGGCTGCACGCAAGCAGCGCGATGTGCAGAATCACCTGCGTACGCGGCCTGAGAGATCGCGTCGTCCAGTCGGCGTAGGCATAGCCGAACAGCAGCATCGTCTGGAAAAACACGAGGCACGTGGCCCACACCGATGCGGCGCCACCGAACCACGGAAGAATCTGTTTGGCGATGACGGGCTGAACGAGAAAGAGCAGGAACGCGCTGAGAAAGACGGTGGCGGCGTAGAGGATCATCGTGGTTTCAGCGAGAACACGGATGTGCGTTGCGCGACAGCCGTGGGAACTGAATCACAGGAATGCGCACAGTTGCCGGATATCGGCGTTGCCACCGGAGAGAATGACACCGACGCGCTGGCCTCGCGCCTTCAGTCCGCCTTCGAGGAGCGCAGCGGCGCCGAGCGCGCCAGTGGGCTCGATGACGATCTTCAGCCGCTCCCAGAGATACCACATCGTTCGGAGCAGCGCTGCATCGTCGACGGCAAGCATGTCCGCGACATGCTGCATGATCAGCGGAAACGTGATGTCCCCTGGAGCGGATGTGCGGGCACCGTCGGCGATCGTCTGGGGATCGTGCACGCTCTGAATTGTCCCGCTGCGGAACGAGCGCACCACATCATCGCCGGTTTCCGGTTCGACACCGATCACCCGGATGCCCGGCGAGCATGCGTTGGCGGCAATGGCCGAGCCCGAAAGCAGGCCGCCGCCCCCGCACGGAACGAGCAGCACATCGAGCGGGCCGACCTGCTCGATCAGCTCTCTTGCCGCAGTCCCCTGGCCGGCGACGATGTGCGGATGATTGAACGGCGGAATCGGGGTGAGACCACGCGTTCGTGCGAGCTCGTCCGCGATGGCCTGGCGATCATCGCGCGAGCGATCGTACAGCACGACTTCGCCGCCATAGCCGCGCGTTGCGTCGAGCTTGACCGGCGGCGCGTCGGCAGGCATGACGACGACTGCCGGCACGCCAAGCAGCTGGCCGGCAAGGGCAACGGCCTGCGCATGGTTGCCCGAAGAGTACGTAACGACGCCGCGCGCTTTCTGCTCGGACGTCAGATGACGTAATGCGTTGTAAGCACCGCGGAACTTGAATGCGCCGGCACGTTGCAGGTTTTCGCATTTGAAGAACACACGCGCGCCGGTGCGTTCGTCCACCATCGTGGACGTCAACACCGGTGTGCGATGCGCGCGCCCGGCAAGGATTCGCGCTGCCGTAACGACATCCGCGTAGGTGACGCGTGCCACCTCCCCTGCACGCGCAGCCTCATGCATAGGCGTGTCCAGGCTCAGGTGAATGCGACGATCGCACGATGTCGTGTGCCCTTCTCAAGCGAGGGCTGAAATCAGACGGTCACGCGTGAATGGCATGTCCCGGATACGTACCTTCAGCGCATTGAAGATGGCGTTGCCGATCGCACCGGCGGTCGGGCCCTGTGTCCCTTCGCCGGCGCCGAGCGGCGGCAACTCCGGTCGATCGATCAGCGCGACCTCCATCGCCGGTACTTCAGGGAATGTGAGGATCGGATAGTCGTCCCATGTTCGACTCGTGACGCCCTCGCGATCGTACGCGACGCGCTCCTTGAGCGTCCAGCTGACCGTCTGCACGATACCGCCTTCGACCTGATTGATGACGCCGTCTGAATTGATTACCTGCCCCACGTCGGCAGCCGCCCATGCGCGCTCGACGCGCACAGTGTCGGAAACGGAGACTTCGACGATGACGGCGAAGTAGCAGCCGAGGTTCTTGTATCGTGCGAAGCCGATGCCCCGACCACGCTCGCCGTTACCCTCTTCCCGCGGCTTCCATGCTGCCAGCGTAGCTGCTTTCTCGATCACCGCGCGGGCCCGCGGATCCCTGGTATGGCGCAGCCGGAACTCGACCGGATCGGCACCCGCCGCACTCGCGAGCTCATCCATGAAGGACTCGATCGCGAACACATTCACGTGCCCGCCAAGCGAACGCAGCGCCGAGGTACGCAGCGGCGCCGCACGTATCAGGTGATTCATCACGCGGACATTGGGGAAGTCGTACAGCGGGAACGCATTGCGATGACTGCCTCCCGCCGGAAGCGGCGGGTTCCCGGGGCGCGCAGCGGGTACGGGTTTCTCCAGGTGCCAGGCGGAAAGCAGATTGACGCCACCCCTGCCGCCGGGACGCGTGCTGTGAGCATGACTCCACAGATCATGCGTCCAGCGCACCACGTTCCCCGCATCGTCGAGCGCACCTTCCATGCGAACGACCATCGGGGAACCGTAGGGCTCCCAGCCGAATTCGTCTTCGCGCATCCACTGAACGCGCACCGGCCGGCCGGGCACACCTCGCGCCACCAGCACGGCATCACACGCGACGTCATCCGCGCCGTTGTGACCATAGCAGCCCGCACCTTCCATATGCGCAAGCTCGATGCGACTCTCGTCGATGCCGAGCATGGCGGCGAGATCGCCTCGCAACGGGAATATCCCCTGGCTGTGTGTCCAGATGACATACCGGCCATCGCGTAACTCCGCAATCGCGCACGATGGTCCGAGCGAAGCGTGGGCGATGTGAGGCCGGCTGTACTCGGCCGAAAACGCCCGTCCGACCGCGATGGCAGTGTCGCCCTTTTCACCGACGATCTCGTCTTCGGACGCGCAATCGAGCAGATACCGAGGATCGCTCGCCGGCAGGTTGCCGCCGCCCGTCCACGTGGCAACGCGCGCGAGGCGACGTGCAGCGCGTATCGCCTGCTCCTCCCGCTCGGCCACTACCGCCAGAAAGTTGCCGTCGCGCACGACCGCCACGACACCCGGCAACGCCTCGACCTCGCGGAAGTCCGTCGTAGAAAGCTGCATCCCGGGCCCGGGCGCGCGCACGACGCGCGCGTGAGCCATGTTGGGTAGATCGAGATCGTGCACGTAAACCGGCAGACCCGTCACCTTGGCCGGGATGTCGATACGCTGCAGCGCACGGCCGACCAGCGTGTACTCCGCCGCCGTTTTGGGCTGTGCATCCCCCGTCGACTCACGTTTGAGCAGGGACTCGTCCGCAAGCTCCCAGTATGAGACGCTGCCGCCGGTGCGCGCGCTGATCACGCCATCTTTGACTGAGAGCTGTTCGATGGAGACACCGAGCTTTTCGGCCGCGCGGCCATAAAGGAGTTCACGTGCCTCGGCAGCGGCAAAGCGCAACGCGATTCCGCTCTCCTGAATCGAGCGGCTGCCCGAGGTGATGCCTTCGTTCGGGCTCAGCGTGGTCGCGGCCGGTACGAGCCGGACGCGTTCGGGACCGATGTCGAGCTCTTCGGCGACGATCTGGACGAGCGCGGTCAGGATCCCCTGCCCGATCTCTACCTTTCCGGGGCGCACGGTTACCGTGCCATCCGCATTGAACGTGAGCCACTGGTCGAGCCGGCGGTTGGTCTCGAGACTGCCCGGAAGCTTGCGCGGCTGCGGCGTGCTCATGCTGGCGCTCCCGTCGTTGCGGCCCGGATCGCCCGCAGAATGCGGACGTGCGTGCCGCAGCGGCATAGATTGCGTTCCAGTGCGCCTCGGATTTCCGCTTCACTCGGCGCCGGATTCTGGTCGAGCAGCGCCTTGGCGGCCATGATGATCCCGCTTGCGCAGTAGCCGCATTGCGCTGCCTGATGCGCGATGAACGCTCTCTGCAGCGGGTGCGGATTGTCGAGCGTGCCGATTGCTTCAATCGTGGTGATCTGCTTGCCCGCGACGGCACTGACGGGCACGTCGCATGATTGAACGGCCTTGCCATCGATGATAACGGTGCACGCGCCGCACTGTCCGAGACCGCAGCCGAAACGCGTGCCTTTCAGCTTGAAATCGTTGCGGAGCACGTAGAGCAGCGGCGTTTCCGGGTCCGCGTCGCTCTCTCTGTCAGTACCGTTCACATGCAGCCGTACAGCCATTGCAAGCTCCCGCACGGCGCCCTCGTCGGGCACCTGCAATATCAACTCGAAAAGGAAACAAAAACAGCAGTTTAAACGGCCGATCCGACTCGCATCAAAAGGTCCCGGCTCGCACCTCGTCTTTTGTTTTTTTTGGGTCTATACTGAGCTGGTAATGTCGGCATGGAGGAACCCGCCCATGAATCTCGCCACCGACGTCGAAGTGCTCCGGCAGCGTATCGATCAACTGCACCTCGAGCACCGAGACCTCGACGACGTTATTTGCCGCCTTTCGCAGAACCCGATTCAAGACCAGCTCCAACTGCAGCGCCTCAAGAAGCGCAAGCTTTTCCTCAAGGACCAGATCACGTTGCTCGAGCGGCAACTCACGCCGGACATACCCGCGTAGCTCGATGGTCGCCGCCCGCGCGGGGTGAGGCCGTGCGGGTGGTTGCAACTTTTCTGTTCAGGCGCCTTCCGCGCGTGGCAAGCGCGGTGCACGTGCAGCCACGATCAGCGCGAAGACACCCAGCAGCACGAACCACACGAGCGACCAGCCGGCGATGCTCAGACCCAGAAACGTCCAGCCCACCTCGGCGCATTCACCGGTACCTGCGAGTACTTTCTTCAACGTTTCGTAAAGCGGAAACCGCTCGAGCATATATTGCAGCCCGGGGCCGCAGGCAGGCACCTGGCTCGCAGGCAGATGCTGAAGCCATACCTGGCGTGCGGCCACGGCGGCGCCTGCGGCTGCGAGCAGGAACGCAAGCGCGCTGTAGACGATCGCTCCGCGACGTCTCGGTCCATGAAGCGCGGCGACCACGAACACCGCCATCATCGAGAAAAATGCGATGCGCTGAAGTATGCACATCGGGCATGGCTCCTGATGCTCGACGTACCTGCAGGTACAGCGCGAATGCGAGCAGCCCGATGCATACGAGCACGCCAAGCACGTAACCCGTTCGTGCGCTCATCGATTTCTCAGCAGCGGATGAAGCAGGAAATACAATGCATGCCGCATGGTCGCGAAGGCGCCTCATTCGACCCTGTTAACATGCCGCGTATTCTAACCGAGAGCAGGACGTCTTAAAGGTCGACGCGCAACGCGACACGTCTGCTTACACGCACCTTCGCCGATGATACGCATCACCGACCACATCGCGCTCGACGAATCGGAGCTGGAAGAACGCTTCGTACGGGCCTCCGGCCCGGGCGGTCAGAACGTCAACAAAGTGGCGACGGCCGTCCAGCTTCGCTTCGACGCGAGTCACAGTCCGTCGCTGCCTGCGAGCATACGCACTCGCCTGCTGCGCATCGCGGGCACGCGCGCGAGCGCGAGCGGTGTGGTTGTGATTACAGCGGATCGATTCCGCTCTCAGACTCGTAATCGTGCCGACGCGCTGGCCCGCCTCACCGAATTGATCCGCAAAGCGGCGAAACCGATCAAGCCGCGACGCGCTACGGTGCCGACGCGGGCGTCCCGCGAGGAGCGATTGCAGCAGAAAAAGCGACGCGGCGAGATCAAAAATCGCCGGCGTTCGTTGCCCGATGCGGGGTGTTGACGGCTCGTCGCACCGCGAACCGCGCGTGCGGTTACTTCTTCTGCGGCTCGTTCTCGATCGCCGGCACGGTACGCAGATACGCGATGAGTGCGTTGAGGTCCTGTGGTGTCAGTTGACTTGTCGTATTCCGGACCACCTCGTCCATCGTCTCGGACGCCGCATCACCGTCGGGCAACTGCCCTGTCAGGAAGAAGTTCTTGAGCTCGTCATCGCTCCATGATTTCAGACGGGTCGGCGTGATGTTGGGGACCTTCTTGTCCTCGGGACCCTTGCCGCCCGCGAGGAAACGGTCGCGATTCGGCGCGCCGAGGAGATTGCGAGGCGTATGACATTCACCGCAATGCCCGAGGGCCTGAACCAGGTAGCGGCCGCGATTCTGAACGTCGGTCAGCTGCGGATCCTTCTGCAGCGGTCCGCTCGCGAAGAACAGTGATTTCCAGATAGTCACGAGCGGCCGCCAGCCGAACGGGAAACGCAGATCGTGCGCCTTGCTCGCGCGGTCGCTCGGCGCGACGGTTCTAAGATACGCCCAGAGGTCGCGCAGGTCGTCGTCGGTGATGCCTGTAAACGAGGGATAGGGGAAGGCCGGGAAGTAGCTGGCACCGCGCGGGCTCTCGCCGCGACGTAGCGCGCGTACGAAATCGGCTTCACTCCAGCGGCCGATTCCGGCTTCCGGATGCGGCGTGATGTTCGGGCCGTAGAACGTGCCGAATGGCGTCTTCAGCGCGCGACCGCCGGCAAAAGGAGCAGCCTTTTCGACAGCCTCGGTATGGCAGCCGACGCAGCCGGCCGCTTTGGCGATGTAGGCCCCGCGTTGCGCATCGCCATCGGCCGCGCCCGCTAACGCGGGCATCAATACGATCAGTGCGCTCGCTGCGAAAAGGCAACGCGCGCGGTATACGAAAAAAGAAACCCCGCCACGGCGGGGTTTCCGAAGCGCCGAAATGCTACTGCCGCTCGCGGAAGTTTTCATGACAGCCGCCGCACGCCTTGTCGACGGCGAGGATCTGCTGCTTGATTGCGGCCTCGTCACCTTTGTGTGTGACTTCGACGAGCTTCGCGACTTCACCGGTGAACCGGTCCTGCGCTTCCTTGAATTTCGCGGTATCGCTGAATACCGCGGGCAGGGCGGCGCTCTTCACGTCCTTGGTGGCCGGCGTGAAGCCATCCCAGGGCATCTTGCTGAGCGCATCGAGGATAGCCTACGTCACGCGCGATGCTACTTGCGTCGTACGGCATCTTGCCCTGCGCGGTCGGGCGCAAGTGGCCATAGAAATACTTGCCCTGCAGCACCATCGCTGACTGCCGTTGCTTGACCAGCACGTCGGGCTTTACCTGCGCATAGGCCGGCAACGCACAGGCAGTACCGACGACTACTGCAATCGTCCCGTGAATGAGCTTGCGTCGCATCGTCTCTCCAGAAAGTTATGTAGCGCGGCCGGCATGGCCGGCCGCAATCCTATAACAACTCGGCGCGCTAGCCTATTCCCGTCGCAGCCTGTGCCTACACGCGCTTGCATGAAGCACGGAAGATTCAGAAGTTCTGCCTACGCCCGACGCGTGGTCATGGTATCGAGGCTCACGTAATCGGTCTTGCCGCTGCCGAGCAGTGGCAGCGACGCCACTTTTACGATCCGGCGCGCCACGGCCAGCTCCTGGGCGCCGATCTGCCTGGCGGCTTTGACGAGCGCAAGCCGGTCGAGCCAGGGATCAGTCGTAAAAAGGACCGTGCTTTCGCCATGTCCGCTGACCTGCTCGACCGTCGCGGCGTGCTTGTGCTCGGACGAGGCGGTATACGCGATGCGCTCGACGAGCTCCAGCGAAACCATCTCGCCCGCGATCTTCGCGAAACGCTTGACGCGCCCGAGTATCGTCACGTAGCCATCGTCGTCGACGTCGACTACATCGCCGGTGTTATACCAGCCCGCGCCAACCTCGGACCGTGGCGGATGCAGCTCACCCGGCTGCTCATAGAAGTAGTAGCCGCTCATCAGGTTGGGAGCGCGCACGTGCAGTGCACCGCCCTGCGCAATTCCCTGCACGTTCACGATCTGCCACTCGACGCCGGGAAGAAAGTGCCCGACTGTGCTCTCGCGATAGCGCAGCGGCGTATTGAGCGACATGGCCGGTCCGCATTCAGTAGCGCCGTAACCCTCCATGATGCGCAGGCCGAATTGTTTGAGCCAGGACCTGGGCGACGTCCCGATGCAGCTTCTCGCCGCCGGAGACGACGACACGCACGCTGCGGAAGTCGTACGGATGCGCCTGCCGACCATAATGGCCGAGAAATGTACTCGTGCCGAACATGAACGTGCATTCGCGCGTGTACGCGAATTCAGGAATACGCTTGTAATGCAATGGGTTTGTGTACAGAAAGAGGCGTGTGCCCGACAGTAACGGCATGAACGTGCACGCGATGAGGCCGTACGTGTGATACATCGGCAGGGCGTTGAGATACTTGTCGTTGGGGCCGAAGTCGATGACGGCGCGCATCTGGGCCACGTTCGCAAGTATCGCGTCGTGGGAGATCGCGACGCCCTTCGAACGCGCTTCGGAGCCCGAAGTGAAAAGGACCACGGCCGTCCTCGCCGGATCCGTCGCTGTCATGATCGAGCGTGGGGCCGGCAGCGCGCGCACGACGAGCCAGAACTTGTCGCTCAACGTGAGCTGCGTGCGCAGATCCTCGAGGTACACGATGTTCGCGGCAGGCAACGCTTGCAGATTCGCGTCGAGTCGCTGCATCTGAACAAATCGTCTCGAGGTAATTACCGTCCTGATGCCCGCCGCGACGCACGCTGCGCGTGTCGTGTCCGGGCTCGCGCTGTAATTGAGCATGGCGCATACACGCCCCGTTGCGGTAAGTCCGAGGACGAGCGCAACTGTCGTCGACAGGTTCGGGAGCATGATGCCGACGATCTCACGCTCGCTCGTCACACGGGATGCGAGCTTTGCCAGCCCGGCGCTCGCCTTCAGCACATCGCCATAGGTTTCCGGCTGCTGCCGCACGTCCTCGATGATGCGCGTGGAGCGACCGTATAGCGCCATCGCATCGAGAAAGCCTTCGAAAAGTGTCTGGCGCGGCCGCGCCTCGAACGTCATGCACTGCATCACGTGCAGCATCGCATCGGCGAGCTTGCGGCGGCGCTCGCGCGCATGCATGTGTCCGCTCGCGGCCAGCACCCGCGGCTGCTGAACGGTGAGCACTATCCGCGGCCGCAGGCGGCGTGGATGGTTTCCGCGCAGCGCCGAGAAGTGCGAGTGCAGCGTGCCTCCGATATGAACCGGCACGATCCGAGCGCCGCTGTGCGCCGCGATCATCCCGGCGGAGTCATAGATCTTCATCGTGCCACCTGTCGTGGTGACGCGACCTTGCGGAAATATCGCAACGGTCTCACCCTGCTGTACCGTTCTGATCAGACGCTTCAGGGCGAGCGGGCGCGTGTGATCGAGGACAACGAACCTGATCGCGCGGCTGAAGAATCGCACAACGGGATGGGATAGGGATTCCGCGTCCACCACCACGATTGGAGGTCCGGGTAGAAAAAGTCCCAGCAGCAACCCGTCGAGAATCGAATCGTGATTGGAAACGACCATGAGCGGTCCGTCCTTCAACGCGTGAACCTCGCCTGTCACGCGTACCCGGAAGACGCATCTGAAGAGCCACCTCAGAACTGTGCGAATCACATTAACTTACGGCTTTAAACGCCTGAGTTTTTTGTAATGGCTTTTATCCCGCGCGGGGGGAACCGTCAAACTGCCGTCCCGGGGGGTAATTGGAAAAGGAATTATCTGACACACCCACCCGTTGTGCAGCATGAGGACGTCGTTCGGGAACAACCACAACGGCTAGTGTTTTCCACAGTCGTTTATGGAAAAAACTAAAACCTATCAGTTTGTTAGATTTGCTTTCTCGAAACTTGTGCAGCTAATCTTCGGGCGTATTAACGGTCTTGCAGGCCGCCGATCTACCACGGAGAACGATCATGGAAATGCACATTCCCGCCGCCATCCTCGAGGCCCGACAGCAGCCCGCAGCCGCACCTGTTCCGACCGGCGTCGAGTATATTTTTTCACCTCAACTTACGGCGCATTACGACATGGAGAGCCGCGCGATGTGGTCCCGCTGGACCGCCGAGCCGCGCCCCTGCTTCAATCCGTCTTTGCTGGCCGACATTCGCGCCTACTACGAATTCGTTTCGCAGACCCACGGTGTCGTGCATTGTGAGGGCGAGGAGCATCCGATCGAATACACGGTGCTCGCCTCGGGCATCCCGGGCGTGTTCAATCTCGGCGGCGACCTCGATCTGTTCAAACAACTCATAGGCGCGCGCGACCGTGCGGGGCTGCTGCGTTACGGCCGTGCTTGTATCGACGTGCTCTACCGTAATTACATCTCGCATGAGCTGCCCGTTACCACGGTATCCCTCGTTCAGGGCGAGTGTCTCGGCGGCGGGTTCGAAGCCGCTTTGTCGTCCGACGTCATCGTGGCCGAGAAGAGCGCGCGCTTCGGTTTTCCCGAGATACTGTTCAACCTTTTCCCTGGGATGGGCGCCTACTCGTTTCTCGACCGCAAGATCGGCCAGAAAGGCGCCGAGGCGGTGATCTCCAGCGGCAAGATCTATAGCGCGGACGAGATGCTGGCGCTCGGGATCGTGGACGCGGTGGCGGAGGACGGGGCCGGTGAGACTGAAGTCGTGGACCTGATCAAGCGCCGCACGCGCATGCGCAATGGCCTCCAGGCGCTCGCTGCCACCCGCCGTCGGGTGCATTCGATCACTTTCGAGGAGTTGCTAGACGTCGTGAATATCTGGGTCGATGCGGCACTGCGGATCAATCTGAGGGATCTGAAGCTCATGCAGCGCCTGGTTTCGCGGCAGAATGGTCTGAACGAACCGCAACAGGTGCACTGACGCTCGGCCCGATTCAGGCAAAATTGCCGCTTTTGAGCGGCGTTTCCTCGACATGCGTTTTGGTAAACTGGGTGCCATCGCCCAGTTCCCCAGCCGAGGAGAGCTCGACCGCCTACGGTCGAGGACCTTCAGTGTCCGGATCAGAACTCGAATACAGCATCCAGGAAGTCTCGGAGTTGCTCAGCATCCCCATCCAGAAGTTGCGGCGTTGGGACGAGCAGGGCGTGCTCGTTGCTGTGCGCACGTCCGGCGGCCATAGGCGCTATTCGAAGGAACTCATCGACCGGCTCGCCGCGTCCGGTATCGGCGCTGGGTCCGACAGAGCCTCACGCGAGCTCGCGACCGTCAAGCGTGCCCTGGCCGAGAAACGCCGGGTCATCCAGCTTCTTCTGGAAAGCGAGAACCGCTACCGGGATCTCGTCGAGACGTCGCACGATCTCATCTGGGCCACTGACGCGCAGGGCCGCTTCACCTACCTCAATACGGCCGCGCACGACATCTTCGGCCTGGCTCCCAAAGATCTCATCGGCCGGTGCTTTTTCAACTTCGAAGCGGGCGCGGCCCACATCGCGAATCGGCGCTTCCTCGCCATGTTGCGCAGGGAAGGTGAAGTCAAGAACTACGTGACGCACGTCGTCACGGCAACCCGCGAGGATCGCTGGATCGGTATCAACGCCCGCCTCACCCACGATGAGAACGGCGAAGTACTCGGCATACGCGGTACCGCGCGCGACATCACGGAACAGCACCTCGCGACGAAGCGCATCGAGCATCTTGCGATGCACGATCCGCTCACGGATCTGCCCAATCGGCACAGTCTCCAGACGCGCATCGAAGGGGCTCTCGGCGAAGGGCGCGTCGGCGCGCTGCTGTTCATGGATATCGATCACTTCAAGTACGTCAACGACAACTTCGGCCACCGCTCCGGTGACCAGTTGATCGTCGGCATCGGCAGCGTGCTGCGCGAAGCCGTGCGCCTTACCGGTGGGGAGCTCTACCGCCTCGGCGGTGACGAATTCGCGATTCACCTGCCGGAGGCGTTGCGCAAGCAGGCGAGCGACATGGCGGAAAGTGCGCTCGATGCGATCCGCCATTACCGGTTTCAGGCGAGCGAGCAGAAGATCGTCTCGCACATGAGCGCATCCATTGGAATCGCGCTCTACCCGTTCCATGGTAACGACGTTCCGGGCCTCTTCTCGAACGTCGACATCGCCATGTACCAGGCGAAGGAGCTCGGCCGCAACCGTTACGTACTGTTCGATCAGGCCTCGGACAACCTGCGCAGCACGCACAAGCGCATCCACTGGGCGAAACGGCTGCGCGACGCGCTGGACGACGACCGCGTGACACTGTTCGCCCAGCCTGTCGTGCGGCTGCGCGACCAGAAAGCCGTGCATCACGAGATCCTGGTCCGGTTGCGCGACGACGACGGCGGATTGATTCAGCCCTCGAGCTTCATCGAGCTCGCGGAATCGCTCGGTCTCGTGCAGGAAATCGATATGCAGGTGGTCGAGAAGCTGCTGGCCTTCATGACCGAGCACGATCAGCTCGGGAAAAAGCTGCGCTACTTCGTGAACCTCTCCCGCGTGTCGATTTCCGACGAGCGATGGGTGAAGGGCTTTCTTTCGAAGCTCAACGCGAGCGGCGTGGACCCAAGGCAGCTCGTGTTCGAAGTGACCGAGACTGCCGCGATGTCCGAGATCGACGTCACGCTGAACTTCATCAAGCGGCTGAAGAATCTCGGCTGCCGCTTCGCCCTCGACGATTTCGGCGCCGGATTCAGCTCGTTCTACTACCTGAAGCGCTTCGAGGTCGACTACCTCAAGATCGATGGCAGCTTCATACGGGATCTCGCCACGGACGAAGGCAGCCGGTTATTCGTGCGCGCGCTGAACGACGTCGCGCAAGGTCTTTCGAAGCAAGTCGTCGCCGAATGGGTCGAAGCGCCCGAAGTGCTGAAGCTGCTCGTCGGCATGGGCGCGCAGTACGGCCAGGGCTATCTCTTCCGCAGGCCCGTACCGCTCATCCAGACGCTGGAAGCTCCGGCGGGACGCATTCTTCGCGCTGGCAGCGGTATCGAGATATAGCCTGGCTAGGGCGGCGCCTGCCGTAGGACTCGGGCCCCGCCGCCCTCCGGACGGAGGAAAAGCATGTTTCTCTCCGTAACCGCTTTTCCTTCTGCGCTATGGCCATTCTCCGCGCACGATCTTGTCGGCCCATAGGAGGCCCGTGATCGCCTTGGCCTCCGTTATGCGGCCCTGGCGCGCCCACTCCAGCGCCTCGTCGATGCGCAACGGAAATACCTCGAGAAACTCGTCCTGATCGAGCGCGTGGCCGACGTGCGTCAGCTGGCGGGCGAGGTACAGCTCGATGCGCTCATCGGTATAGCCGATGCCCGGGTGCAGGGTCGCGAGGTGGCGCCACTCCGCGGCTTCGTAACCGCACTCCTCCCGCAACTCGCGCCTCGCCGTGTCGAGGGGGTCCTCGCCGGGATCGATCTTGCCCGCGGGCAGCTCGATGAAGTGCCGTCGCAGCGGATAGCGAAACTGCCGCTCAAACAGGAGCGTATGCGAATCGAGGAAAGCGGCCACCATCGAGGCGCCCGGATGATGAATGTATTCGCGGATGGATTCGCCGCCGTCGGGCAGCCGGACGCGGTCCGAGATGACGTTGAGCAGCTTGCCGCGAAAAACCACCTCGGACGACAGCGTGGTTTCGCTGAAGTCCCGGCCGTCGTGCTCACTCACTAAAGCGACGCCTGGACCGAATAGAGGCAGAGCGACATCAAGGGACCCGGCACGATACCGAAGTAGAGGATGGCGAGCCCGTTCAGGCTCATGAGCACCTTGACGTCCGTATGGGGCGCGATCGGCGTGCTGTCGGTAGGCGCTTCGAAGTACATGAGCCGCACCACGCGCAGATAGTAGAACGCGCCAATCACGGAAAAGAGGATCGCCACCACCGCGACGCCGACAAACCCGGCCGAAAGCAGCGCCTGCAGCACCGCAAGCTTAGCGTAGAAACCTACCGTCGGGGGAATGCCGACCATCGAGAACATGAGCAGCAGCATGACGAACGCGTACCAGGGGCTGCGCTGGTTGAGCCCCTTGAAGTCCTCGAGATTCTCGGCTTCGAAGCCGGCGCGCGACAGGAGGAGGATCATGCCAAACGCCCCGACGTTCATGAGCACATAGACCACCACGTAGAACATCGCGGCGCCAAGTCCTGTATCGGAGCCCACGAGCACGCCGAGCAGGACGAATCCCATGTGCGAAATCGTCGAGTAGGCGAGCATTCGCTTGAGGTTCGTCTGAACGATGGCAGTCACATTGCCGATGATGATCGACAAGACTGCCATGATGGTGAGCATCTGCTGCCACTCGGCCACCATCACATCGTCCCCGAGCGCCTGACCGAGCAGCCGCACGATGAGCGCGAATCCCGCGATCTTCGGAGCACTGCTCACGAACAGCGTCACCGAGCTCGGCGCCCCCTGGTAGACGTCCGGTACCCACATATGGAACGGAACTACGCCCAGCTCGAAGCCCAGACCTGCCACCACGAACACGAGCCCGAAAATGAGCACCGGCGTGATCGCCGAACCCTCCGAGATAATGTCCGCCAGCGCCGTGATTTCGAGCGTCTCCGTCGCGCCGTACAACATCGACATGCCGTAGAGCAGCATGCCGGACGCGAGCGCGCCCAGCACGAAATACTTCATGGCCGCTTCGGTCGCGAGCGCCGAGTCGCGCTGCAGCGCGACCATGGAGTAGAGCGACAGCATCATGAGCTCGAGCCCGAGATAGAGCACGAGCAGATGATTTGCCGAGATCATGATCATCATGCCGAGCGTCGCAAACAACGCGAGCGCGAAGAACTCGCCGCGGAACATGCCGCGTGCGACGACATACGGACGCGAATACGCGAGCACGATCATCACGGCGGCGCAGACGATCAGTTTGAGGACGTCCGACATGAGATCGTCCACGAACATGTTGCTGAACGTGTACACCTTGGATGGCGTCGCCCACACCCACGTGAGGAAGATGCAGCCGAGCAGCGCGGCCTGAGTGAGACCATACGTCACGATACGGTTCTCATCGGCGATGTAGAGATCGGCGACGAGGATCACGCACACCGCGAGCAGCAGGAACAGCTCGGGGAACGCGGGCCAGAGAGGGAGTATGAAGTCCATCAGGGAACCTTAGGGCGCCGGGATTTTGGTTTGCATCACGTGCGAAATGAGGTCGTCCACCGATACATGCAGCACTTCGGCGAACGGCTTCGGATAGATTCCCATCCACAACACCGCGAGCGCGAGAAGACCGAGCACCAGGAACTCACGCAGGTTGATGTCCTTCAATTGTGCGACGTGCGGGTTGCCCACGGCGCCGAAGACCACACGCTTGTACATCCAGAGGGTATAAGCGGCACCGAATATAAGGGTCGTCGCCGCGGCGAACGCAAACCAGAAGTTCGCCTTTACCGAGCCCAGTACGACCATGAACTCGCCGACGAAGCCGCTCGTGCCGGGCAGCCCGGAATTGGCCATCGCAAACAGCATGAACAGCGCGGCGAATACGGGCATGCGATTGACGACGCCGCCGTAATCGGCAATGAGGCGCGAATGCAGCCGATCGTAGAGGACGCCTACACACAGGAACAGCGCGCCCGACACGAAACCGTGCGAGATCATCTGGATCACGGCCCCTTCGATGCCGAGCGGGTTGAAGATGAAGATGCCGAGCGTCACAAACCCCATGTGGGAAATCGAGGAGTAGGCGATCAGCTTCTTCATGTCCGACTGGACCAGCGCGACGAGCCCGATGTACACCACGGCAATGAGCGAGAGGGCAATGACGAACCACGCGAGATGCTGGCTTGCGTCGGGGGCGATCGGGAGCGACAGCCTGAGAAAACCGTAGCCGCCCAGCTTCAGCATGATCGCCGCGAGCACGACGGACCCGCCCGTGGGCGCTTCCACGTGTGCGTCCGGGAGCCACGTGTGCACTGGCCACATCGGCACCTTCACCGCGAACGCGGCAAAGAACGCGAGGAAGATGAGGACTTGCGCGTGCAGCGGCAGCGGCACCTGATACCAGTCCAACAGGGAGAAGCTGCCGCCCGATGCGTTGTATAGATAGATCAGCGCGATCAGCGCGAGCAGTGAACCGAGCAGCGTGTAAAGAAAGAACTTGAACGCCGCATACATTCTGTTGGGGCCGCCCCAGATGCCGATCACCACGAACATCGGGATCAGCGTCGCCTCGAAGAACACATAGAAGAGAAGCCCGTCGAGCGCGGAGAAAACGCCGTTCATGAACCCCGACAGCAGGAGGAATGCAGCGAGGTACTGCGCGACGCGCTCCTGGATCACCTGCCAGCCGGCGAGGACCACCAGCACGGTGGTAAAGCTGTTGAGCAGAATCAGCAACAGCGAAATGCCGTCTATCCCGAGGTGATAGTTGACGCGGAACGTCTCTATCCACGGCTTGATTTCGATGAACTGAAAGCCTCGAGCCGAAAGCTGGAAGCCCGTGTAGAGCGGAATCGTGACCAGAAAGCCGAGGACGGCACCGGCCAGCGCGACGACGCGCGCCACGGGCGCATGACGGTCGGAACCTGTCGTGAGCACGGCGAGTCCGGCCACGATCGGGACCCAGATCGCAAGCGAAAGGAGCGGCAAACCCTGCATTTATATTCTCGTTGTCTGGTGCGCTGCTCAGCTCACGAAGATCATCGTGAGCAGCACCAGGATGCCGATGATCATCGTGAACGCATAATGATAGATATACCCGGACTGGAAATAGCGCATGACCGAAGCCACCCAGCTGATCACGCGGGCGGATCCGTTCACGAACACGCCATCGATGATGCCGACGTCTCCGCCTTTCCACAGGCCCGTACCGACCGCCCGGGCGCCTCCCGCAAACAGGAACGAATAGAGCTCGTCGAAGCCGTACTTGCGATCCAGAATGGTGTAGATCAGGCCGAAATGGCGCTTGATCATAGCGGGCAGGTCCGGCCGCATGAGGTAAAACAGCGCCGCCGTCGCGATACCGGCAATGGCCAGGAGGAATGGCATGCTCGTCAGCGCGTGCATCATCATCCCCTCCAGGCCGTGAAACTCGCGCGCCATTTCGCCCAGCACATCATGCTCGGGAGCGACAACGATCGCATTCCCGAAGTAGCCGCCGTAGAGCACGGGCCCGATGACCCAGCCCGACGCAACCGACGGGATCGCCAGCACCATCAGGGGGAATGTCACCACGAATGGCGATTCATGCGGGTCGTGGCCGTGCCCGGTGTGCGCGTCCTCGTGTGCTGCGTGTTCGCTTTCACGGTGCTCGGTCGCCGCGTGCTCACCATGGCCGTGCTCGCCACCCTTGTCCGCAACAGGCGGCTCCCTGAAGCGCTCAGGACCGTGAAACGTCATGAACATCAGCCTGAAGGTGTAGAAGGCGGTGATGAACACCGTCGCGAGCACACAGAAGTAGGCAAACCCCGCCCCTGGTATCGTCGACAGGTGCGTCGCTTCGATGATCGAATCCTTCGAGAAGAAGCCGGCGAAACCCGGAATGCCGGCGCTCGAAATAGCCGCGAGCATCATGGTCCAGTACGTAACGGGCATGTACTTTCGTAACCCACCCATGCGCCGCATATCCTGCTCGTGGTGCAAGGCGATGATCACCGAGCCTGCGCCGAGGAACAGCAGCGCCTTGAAGAACGCGTGCGTGCCGAGGTGGAACATGCCGGCCGCGTACGCCGAGGCGCCGAGCGCGACGGTCATGTAGCCGAGCTGGGACAGCGTGGAATAGGCAACCACGCGCTTGATGTCGTTCTGCACGATCGCAATCAGCGCCATGAACAGCGTCGTAATGGCGCCGATTACGATCACGACCGACAACGCCGTCTCCGACAGCTCGAACAGGGGCGACATGCGGGAAACCATGAAAATGCCCGCTGTCACCATTGTGGCTGCGTGAATCAGTGCCGAAATGGGCGTCGGACCTTCCATCGAATCAGGCAGCCAGACGTGCAACGGAAACTGCGCCGACTTGCCCATCGCACCGATGAACAGCAGGATGCAGATCACGGTCATGAGCGACCATTCGTGTCCCGGCACGATTTCGATCACGTTGCCGGCCAGCGTGCGCGCATTGGCAAACACCGCGGTGTAATCCAGCGTGCCGAAATAGGTCAGGATCAGCGCGATGCCGAGCAGGAACCCAAAGTCGCCGACGCGGTTCACGAGGAACGCCTTGAGATTGGCATAGATTGCCGACGGCCGCGTGTACCAGAAGCCGATCAGCAGGTAGGAAACAAGGCCCACCGCCTCCCAGCCGAAGAAGAGCTGGACGAAGTTGTTGCTCATGACGAGCATGAGCATCGAGAACGTGAACAGCGAAATATACGAGAAGAACCGCTGGTAGCCCGGATCGTCCGCCATGTAGCCGATCGTATAGATGTGCACCATGAGCGAAACGAACGACACGACGAGCATCATCGTGGCGGAAAGCCGGTCGATCAGGAATCCGATCTCGAAATTCACATTGCCCGACGAGAGCCACGTGTAGACCGGGCCGTTATAGATGTTTCCATCCAGCACGTCCTTGAACACGACGGCAGAAACAACCGTGCAGACGATCATGCCGAGAATCGTCACGATGTGCGCGCCGCGGCGGCCGACAAGCCATCCGAACAAGCCCGCCACGATCGCGCCGACAAGGGGTGCGAGCGGCACGACCAGATAGAGTTTCTGCATTGTTGTCATTTTGGTGCCCGGCTCATCCCTTCAGCTTGCCGAGGTCCTCGACGTGAATGGAGCTTATGTTCCGGAACAGCACGACCAGAATAGCGAGCCCGATCGCCGACTCCGCAGCAGCAACGGTCAGTATGAAAAACACGAAAACCTGTCCGGCGCTGTCCTCGAGGAAATGCGAGAACGCAACGAAATTCATGTTGACGGCGAGCAGCATGAGCTCGATCGCCATCAGCAGAATGATCACGTTCTTGCGATTGAGAAAGATGCCGATGACGGCGATCGCGAAGAGGATCGCCGCGAGAACGAGATAGTGAGAGAGCGAGATCATGCCTATTTCGCCTCTCCGGTTTCTTCGATGCGCCGCTCGGCCGGCATCGACACGATGCGCACGCGGTCTTCGCGGCGGACGTTGATCTGCCGCGCGGGATCGAGGTACTTCGTATCCTTCCGCCGCCGCAGTGTGAGCGCGATGGCGGCGACGATCGCGACGAGCAGAATCACGGCAGCGATCTCGAAGGCGTAAACGTAGTCGGTGTAGAGCAGCATCCCGAGCTCTTTCGTGTTGCTGTAAGTTTCGGGTAACCGCTCCGGCGGCGGCGCGCCCTCGACACCGAAGTAGCGACCCGCCACGACAAGATACATTTCGATCACGAGCAACGCGGCCACGACGACGCCGATCGGCAGGTAATTCCAGAAGCCGGCGCGCAGACGGTCGATGTTGATGTCGAGCATCATCACCACGAACAGGAAGAGGACCATGACCGCGCCGACATAGACGAGCACCAGCGCGATCGCGAGAAACTCCGCCTCGAGCTGGATCCACAAGCCCGACGACGTAAAGAACGCGAGTACCAGGAAGAGCGCGGCATGCACCGGATTGCGCGCGGTAATCACGCGGAGCGCCGCGAAGACCAGCACCGCGGCGAAGAAATAGAACATGAAAGTCGAAAAGGTCATCGCTATTCCCGGGAAACGGGAGGTAAGAGGCCGGACGCGCAACAACCTCGGCCGCCGCACAATCGCCATGGCGCTCGCGTGGGCCTCGAGATCATTTCGGGCCCATCACTTCTAGTTGCCGTGCTTTCTCCCCGCACTCCTTGGCCTCTCCCTTGCCGGCTTATCGGTATGGTGCGTCGTCTGCCCGATCCTTCGCGAGCTGCTCCTCGTACATGTCGCCGATCGCGAGAAGCATCGGCTTCGTATAGATGAGGTCGCCGCGTTTCTCCCCGTGATACTCGAGCACGCGTGTTTCCACGATCGAATCGACCGGACAGGATTCTTCACAGAAGCCACAGAAGATGCACTTCGTGAGATCGATGTCGTACCGGGTCGTACGGCGGCTGCCGTCCGCGCGCTCCTCCGATTCGATGGTGATCGCCAGTGCCGGACACACGGCTTCGCATAACTTGCATGCGATACAGCGCTCCTCGCCATTCGGATAGCGGCGCAACGCGTGCAATCCGCGGAAACGCGGGCTCTGCGGCGTCTTCTCCTCGGGAAACTGAACGGTGATCTTGCGCGCGAAGAGATGACGGCCGGTGAGGGCCATGCCCTTCAACAATTCGAGCAGCAGGAACGTGCGGAAGAACTCGCGGATTTTCGAAATCATGATTGCCACCAGACCCACCATGGCGTCTGCATCCAGATCCCCAGCACGAAGATCCAGACCAACGTCACGGGAATGAACACTTTCCAGCCCAGGCGCATGATCTGGTCGTACCGATATCGCGGGAACGTGGCCCGGAACCACAGGAAGCACGACACCACCAGCACCATCTTGACGAGCAGCCACCAGATACCTGGCGCTCCGAGATACGGGATCGATTCGGGAAACGGCGAGAGCCAGCCGCCCAGAAACATGACGGAGCAGAGCGTCGAGACGAGCCACATGTTCGCGTATTCCGCCAGGAAGAACACGGCGAACGCCATCCCGGAGTATTCGACGTGGAAACCAGCGACGATCTCCGACTCACCTTCGGCCACGTCGAACGGCGCACGATTGGTCTCTGCGACGCCGGCGATGAGGTATGTGAGAAACAGCGGGAAAAGCGGGATGAAGAACCAGTTGAGGAGGCCGAAACGGCCTTGCTGACCGTCGACGATGTCGCCGAGGTTCAGGCTCTGGCCCGCCATGAGCACGCCCACGAGCGCGAAGCCCATCGCGATCTCGTACGAGACGATCTGCGCCGCCGAGCGCATCGCTCCGAGGAACGCGTATTTCGAATTCGACGCCCAGCCCGCGATGATGACGCCGTAAACGCCCATCGAGGTGATCGCCATGATGTAGAGCAGCGAGGCGTCGATGTTCGCGAGCACGAGCGTCGGCGAGAAGGGGATGACGGCCCATGCCGCGAGCGCGGGCATCATCGCCATGATCGGCGCGAGCACGAAAAGAAACTTGCTCGAGCCGCTGGGTACGATGATCTCCTTCACCAGGAGCTTCAGGCCGTCGGCGATCGGTTGCAGCAAGCCCAGCGGTCCGACGCGGTTCGGTCCGATGCGAACCTGCATCCAGCCGATCACCTTGCGCTCCCACAGCGTGAGATACGCAACCGCGAGCAGCAGCGGCAGCACGATCGCGACGATCTTCGCGATGGTCCATATCGCCGGCCAGGTCGGGCCGAAGAACTGCTCCATGCTCGTCAGGAGTTCCATGGGCTACACGGCGACCTTCTGTTGTGCGGCGATCCGTTCAACGGTGACGCCGCCGAACATCGGACCGAGCCCGGCCGTTTCGGGCCTTGCCGTGGCGAGTCGGACGCAGCCCTGCGGCAACCGCTCGTCCACAGCGACGCCAACGACGGCCTCACCCGCGCCCTGGCGAACACGCACGTAGTCTCCGGCTGTAAGTCCGAGCTGCTGATACAGCGACGGACTCACCCATGCAAGCGGAGGCTCGGCATCACGCGTGTTCTGCAGCGGCGGCGAGCGGCGGACAATCGGGTCCGTCGCATAGATGGGCACTTCGCCGATGCGCTGCAGCGCGTCCGCCGGGGCGGAGAGAGGAGGAAGGGATGGGACGTGGATCGCGTTTGCGAGTTTCCCGCCCACATCGCCCGCCCCCAGCACTTCCTTGCGCACAGCGTCGGCGCTGTCCTGCTCGAAACCGGACAGGCCCAGCAGATTTCCAAGTACGCGCAGCACCTTCCACGCCGGACGGGACTCGCCAAGCGGCTGAACACAACCGTTGAAAGTCTGGGCGCGCCCTTCCATGTTGACGAACGTGCCCGCGGTTTCGGTGAATGGACCGATCGGCAGCATCACGTGCGCGTACTCGACGGCTCGGTGCTCGTACGAGCTCAGCGCGACGACCAGGTCCGCCTGGGCAAGCGCGGCCAGGGCGCGGGCGGGGTCATGCGTGTCGAGCTCTGCTTCGAGGCCGAGCAGCAGATACGCCTTGAGCGGTTGAGTGAACATCTCTGCAGCGTTCTTGCCGTTCGGCGACCCGAAAGGCACAGCGCCGGCGACGTAGCCGCCAACGCTATTAGCCGCCTCGCCCAGGAACCCGATGCGCGCACCGCTGACGGTCCCCAACGCCTGCGCGAGCACGTGCAGTGTCGCGGCGTCGGGATGATGCTGCGCCAGATTGCCGAGCAGAATCGCCGAGCGCGAGCCGGTCGTGAAGTCGCTCGCGAACTGGCGTGCGACATCGCTTACCTCGACGCCGTCGAGTGCCGCGCGTACGTTCTCGGGCACCTCCACGTTCTTCGCGGCCGCGACCGCCTTCACGGCTTCAGCCAGCGCCCCCGCCATCGCCGCCGGTGCAACGATCGCCTTATGAGCGACGCGCATCAGCAATTCGTCATCGAACGGATTGATGAGCGAGAGTTGCAGCTTTTTCTTCGTCCCCTGGCGCAGTCGATGCGCGATCAGCGGATGTTCCTTCCTGAGCGTGCTGCCGACGACCAGCACGCGGTCGAGCTCGGAAAGTTCGGCCAGACGGCATGCCGAGCCAGGGTATTCCGCCCATTTTTCCGTCCGCGCTGAAATCGGACTGGCGCAACCGGAAATCGACGTTGCCGGACCCGAGCCCGCGCACAAGCTTCTGCAGCAGATAGAGCTCTTCGAGCGTTTGGTGCGGCGAACTCAGCGCGCCGATCAGCCTGCGGCCCGTGCTGCTCCACGATCTTCTTCAGGTCGTGCCGCGACGAAATCGAGCGCGACCTGCCACTCGACGGGCTGCCACACGCCTCCGCGCTTGAGCATCGGCCTCGCAAGACGCTGCTCCGAATTGAGCCCTTCGTACGAAAAACGGTCGCGGTCGGAGAGCCAGCATTCGTTGATGGCTTCGTTTTCATTCGGCAGCACCCGCATGACCCGGTTCTGCTTCACCTGCACGAGCAGATTCGAGCCGAGGCCATCGTGCGGGCTGACGGACCTGCGACGGGAGAGCTCCCAGGTGCGCGCGCTGTAACGGAACGGCTTTGACGTGAGCGCACCGACCGGGCACAGGTCGATGACGTTGCCCGACAGTTCCGAATCGACGGTCTTGCCGACGAACGTGATGATCTCGGCGTGCTCGCCGCGGCCGATCATCCCCAGTTCCATGATGCCGGCGATCTCCTGTCCGAACCGCACACAGCGCGTGCAGTGTATGCAGCGCGTCATGTCGGTCGAGATCAGCGGACCCAGGTTCTTGTTGACGACGACGCGCTTGTCTTCCTCGTAGCGCGAGCCGCTCGCGCCGTACCCGACCGCGAGGTCCTGTAGCTGGCATTCACCGCCCTGGTCGCAGATCGGACAGTCGAGCGGATGATTGATGAGCAGAAACTCCATCACGCCCTTCTGCGCGTCGACGGCGAGATCGGAATGCGTCCAGACCTTCATGCCGTTCGTCGCCGGCGTCGCGCACGCAGGCAGCGGCTTGGGCGCTTTTTCCACCTGCACGAGGCACATACGGCAGTTCGCCGCGATCGTGAGCTTCTTGTGATAGCAGAAGTGCGGGATGTAGATGCCCGCGCGGTTGGCAGCATCCATGATGGTGCTGCCTTCGGGAATTTCGAGCGGGTTGCCGTCGATTTCTACTTGAAGCATGGGTGGGGATGGCTATAGGTAGTCCGGCACGAGACATTTCCGGTGTTCGATGTGATGCTGAAACTCATCGCGGAAATGCTGGATGAACGCGCGTACAGGCATGGCCGCAGCGTCACCGAGGGCGCAGATCGTGCGGCCCTGGATGTTGTCGGCGACGTCGTTCAGCAGCGCGAGATCTTCGCGCTTTCCCGCGGCCGTGCTCGATGCGATCGATCATGCGGTAGAGCCAGCCGGTGCCTTCGCGGCACGGCGTGCACTGGCCACATGACTCTTCGTAGTAGAAATACGACAGGCGGAGCAGCGAACGCACCATGCACCGCGTCTCGTCCATGACGATGACGGCGCCGGAACCGAGCATCGATCCCGCCTTCGCGATCGAGTCGTAGTCCATGTCGGTCGCCATCATGATGTCGGCCGGCAGCACCGGCATCGACGAGCCGCCCGGAATGACCGCCTTCAGCTTGCGACCTCCGCGCATGCCGCCCGCCATTTCGAGCAGCTTCGGAAACGGCGTGCCGAGCCTCACTTCGTAGTTGCCGGGCCGCGCAACGTCGCCCGAGACCGAGAAAAGCTTGGTGCCGCCGTTATTCGGCCTGCCCAGATTGAGATACGCTTCCGGCCCGTTGAGGATGATCCAAGGCACTGCCGCGAAGGTCTCGGTATTGTTGATGGTCGTCGGCTTACCGTAGAGACCGTAGCTTGCAGGGAACGGCGGTTTGAAGCGCGGCTGCCCCTTCTTTCCTTCGAGCGACTCCAGCAACGCGGTTTCTTCTCCGCAGATGTAGGCGCCGAAGCCATGATGCGCGTAGATCTCGTGGCTGAAGGCGCTGCCGAGAATGTTCGCACCGAGGTAACCGGCCGCGCGCGCTTCCGCGAGCGCTTCCTCGAACCGCTCGTAGATGTCCCAGATCTCGCCGTGAATGTAGTTGTAGCCGACCGGGCAGCCCGTCGCGTAGCCGGCGATGATCATTCCTTCGATCACGATGTGCGGGTTGTAGCGCAGGATGTCGCGGTCCTTGAAGGTGCCGGGCTCGCCTTCGTCGGAATTGCAGACCATGTACTTCGTGCCGTTGTACTGCTTGGGCATGAAGCTCCACTTGAGGCCCGTCGGGAAACCTGCGCCGCCGCGTCCGCGCAGCGCGGACGCTTTGACCTGGTTGACCACCTGTTCGGGAGTGATGCCCTCATCCAGGATCTTGCGCAGCGCCTGGTAGCCGCCGCGCGCCTCGTAATCCTTCAGCCGCCAGTTGAGGCCGTTCAGGCCCTTCATGATGATGGCGTCGGGACCGAAGATTTCGCCGGCAAACGGCGGAACGGGAAGGCCCATCAGCTGAGATCCTTCAGCAGCGTGTCGAGGCGTTCGGGCGTCATTGCGCACAGCATCCGCTTGTTGTTGTGCAGGAGCACGGGCGCATCACCGCAGGCGCCCAGGCACTCGCCTTCCTTCAGCGTGATGCGTCCGTCCGGGGTCGTATCGTTGAAACCGATGCCGAGCTTGTCCTGCAGGTGCTTCGCGGCCGCGCTCGCGCCTTGCAGCGCGCACGGCAGATTGGTACAGATGGTGAGCTTGTGGCGGCCCACCGGCTTCAGGTCGTACATCGTGTAGAACGACGCAACTTCGTAGACGGCGATCGGAGGCATGTCGAGATAGTGCGCGACGAAGTCCATGGTCTCGGTCGAGAGCCATCCCTTTTCGTCCTGAGCGATCGTGAGCGCGGCCATCACCGCCGATTGCTTCTGATCGGGCGGATACTTGGCGACGGCTGCATCGATCCTGGCCAGCGCATCGGGCGAGAGCAGCATGGGTGCGTTCATCGATCGACTTCCCCGAAGACGATGTCCTGCGTGCCGATGATCGCGACCGCGTCCGCGATCATGTGCCCGCGCGCCATTTCGTCGAAAGCCGACAGGTGCGCGAATCCCGGCGCGCGGATTTTGACGCGATACGGCATGTTCGAACTGTCCGAAATCAAGTAGATCCCGAATTCGCCCTTGGGATGCTCGACGGCCGCATACGCTTCGCCGGCGGGAACGTGCATGCCTTCCGTGAAGAGCTTGAAGTGGTGGATCAGCTCTTCCATGTTGCTCTTCATGGACACGCGGGCAGGCGGGGCGATCTTGTAGTTGTCGACCATCACCGGTCCCGGGTTCGCACGGAGCCACTCCACGCACTGACGCACGATGCGGTTCGATTGCCGCATTTCTTCGATCCGCACGAGGTAGCGATCGTAGCAGTCGCCATTCACACCGACCGGCACATCGAATTCCATTCGATCATAGACTTCGTACGGCTGCTTCTTGCGTAAATCCCACGCGATACCCGAGCCTCTGAGCATCGGCCCGGTGAAACCGAGCGCGAGCGCCCGCTCGGGAGAGACGGCCCCGATACCGACGGTGCGCTGTTTCCAGATGCGGTTATCGGTGAGCAACGTTTCGTATTCGTCGACGTGCCTCGGAAAGCGCTCGGTAAACCGCTCGATGAAATCGAGCACCGAGCCCTGGCGTGCGGCGTTCAGGTCGCGGACCCTGGCCTCGTTTCGATACCTGCTCGGCGTGTACTGCGGCATCTGGTCCGGAAGGTCACGGTAGACGCCGCCGGGCCGGTAATACGCCGCGTGCATGCGTGCGCCCGAGACCGCTTCGTACACATCCATCAGGTCTTCGCGCTCACGAAAGCAGTAGAGGAAGACCGTCATCGCGCCGATGTCGAGACCATGCGCCCCGAGCCACAGCAGGTGATTGAGGATGCGTGTGATCTCGTCGAACATTACACGTATGTACTGGGCGCGCACCGGCACCTCGATGCCGAGCAGCTTTTCGATCGCGAGCACATACGCGTGCTCGTTGCACATCATCGACACGTAATCGAGCCGATCCATGTACGGGACCGACTGAATGAACGTCTTGTACTCGGCGAGCTTTTCGGTCGCGCGATGAAGGAGCCCGATGTGCGGGTCCGCGCGTTCGATCACTTCCCCGTCGAGCTCGAGCACGAGCCGCAACACACCGTGCGCCGCCGGATGTTGTGGCCCGAAGTTCATTGTGTAGTTGCGGATTTCAGCCATTTCCGGGATCTGTCAGTGAGTTTCCGCGCAAGCTAATGTCGCCTGCTGCCAATCAGAGTCCCCTTGTTCTCTCCCGCCGCCTCGCTGTCCCCGTACTTTTCCTCACGCACCACGCGTTGCACGAGCGCTCGCGGCTCGATCGTAACCGGTTGATAGACGACTCGCCGCGCCTCGGGGTCGTAACGCATTTCGACGTTGCCCGACACCGGAAAGTCCTTGCGAAACGGATGGCCCGCGAAGCCGTAGTCGGTAAGCAGCCGCCGCAGGTCCGGATGTCCCGTGAAGACGATGCCGAATAAATCGAAAGCCTCGCGTTCGTACCAGTTCGCGTTAGGCCAGACGTCGATCACGGAATCGACGACAGGAAAGTCGTCGTCGGGCGCGAATGCGCGCAGGCGCAGCCGCCAGTTGTGCGTGAGGCTGAGGAGGTGCAGAACCACCGCGAAGCGGGCGCCGTCCCAACCCGCCCCGTGCGAGCTGTAATCGACGCCGCAGAGATCGATGAGCTGTTCGAAGCACAGGGCCGGCGCGTCGCGCAACGTGCGCGCCACCGCGAGCAGATCCTCCGCGCGGATAACGGCCGTGATTTCGCCGAGCCGCGTCCTCGACGCTGACGAGCTTATCGCCGAGCGGCCGCGGTGAGCGATGCTGCGAGTGTTTGCGAGTCGGGCCATCAGCGGGCGATCGTGTTCGAGCGCTTGATCTTGTTCTGCAGCTGGATGATGCCGTAGAGCAGCGCTTCGGCCGTCGGCGGACAGCCCGGCACGTAGATGTCGACCGGCACGATGCGGTCGCAGCCACGCACGACGGAATACGAGTAGTGATAGTAGCCGCCGCCGTTCGCGCACGAGCCCATCGAAATCACCCAGCGCGGCTCCGCCATCTGGTCATACACCTTGCGCAGCGCCGGCGCCATCTTGTTGCACAGCGTGCCGGCGACGATCATCACGTCGGACTGGCGCGGGCTCGGACGGAACACGATGCCGAATCGGTCGAGGTCGTAGCGCGCCGCGCCGGCATGCATCATCTCGATCGCGCAGCAGGCGAGGCCGAACGTCATCGGCCACAGCGAGCCCGTGCGCGTCCAGTTGATGAGCTTGTCCGCCGTCGTCGTGACGAAGCCTTTGTCGCTTAGGTTCTCAGGAGCGCCCATATACTGTACCCTTTCTATTCCCACTCCAACGCGCCCTTCATCCATTCGTAGATGAAGCCGACCACGAGAATCGCGAGGAAGAGCAACATCGCCATGAAGCCGAATAATCCGATCTCCCTGCAGCACCACCGCCCACGGAAAGAGAAACGCGATCTCGAGGTCGAACAGGATGAACAGGATCGCGATCAGGTAATAGCGCACGTCGAACTTCATGCGCGCGTCCTCGAACGCCTCGAAGCCGCACTCGTAGGGCGAGAGCTTCTCCGGATCGGGACGATGCACGCCGAGCAGCCTGCTCAAACCGCCGCCCAGCAGAAGCGGGCCCACGCCGACGAGGAGCCCTACTGACTATGAACATCAGGATCGGGAAATAGTTTTCGAGCATTTGGCTTTTGTGTCCTCACCCTCATCCGCGGGCGTCAAGCTGCGCAAGCTTTGAGCCTGTTCTGGTGCCGACGGAGAGACTCGAACTCTCACGGCTTTCGCCACCGCCCCCTCAAGACGGCGTGTCTACCAATTCCACCACGTCGGCTTGCTCTCGCGTGAAAAGTCAAATGTGACGGGATAGAAACGGTGGTCCGCTCGTCACCCTTCACTCTTCACTCCTTCACCCTTCACATTACTTCGGAATCTCCTGAGCCCGCCCGCCGTCTGCCGGTGCAGCAGGTACAGGTGCAGAGGGCGCGGGTACCGTCGTCGGCGCCGACTGACCCGGCGGCTGGCCGGGGACTGTTTGCGCCGGCGCGGGATGGTCGGCCATGATGCCGCGCAAATCCGACTTGCGCGACGAGACGTAGGTCAAGCCGAGACTCGTGAGGAAAAAGACGAGCGCAAGTATCAATACGCCGCGTGATCGCATCGTCATGGACGTCAGTCATCAGGGCTACGTGCATAAGATGTTTACCGGACGCCTCGATCGCTTTCATACGATGCGGCAATTCGAAGGCCTAAACGGATTTCTTTTGCGCACGGAAAGCGAACACGATTGCTACGGTGCCGGTCACGCTGGCACGGCACTTTCCGCTGGTCTCGGCATGGCGGTGGGACGAGATCTGCGTGGCGGCGATGAAAACATTGTCGTAATCGCGGGCGATGCCGCGTTCACCTGTGGAATCAGCTACGAAGCGCTCAACAATGTCAAAACGCATACCAAGCGTTTCATCGTCGTGTTCAACGACAACGAGTGGTCGATCGCAAAAAACGTCGGCGCGATCGCTAATTACTTAAACAGCATCGTGACGAATCCCACTTATGCGCATCTGCACGATAAGGCGCGCGATTTCGTCCAGGCGATTCTTGGAAAAACGGGCGTGCAGCTCGCGCATAAGGTGGAAGAAAGCGTCAAGGGTTTGCTTGTGCCGAGCGTGATTTTCGAAGAACTCGGTCTCCGCTACTACGGCCCAATCGATGGACACGATATCCCGTTATTGATCCGGACATTCGACTTTCTGAAGACGCAGGAAGAGCCGGTGCTGCTGCACATTCTCACTAAGAAAGGGAAAGGGTACGAACCGGCCATTAAGCAGCCCGACAAATTTCATGGCCTCGGCAAATACAAGATCGAGAGCGGCGAGACTGCTCCGACCGCGACGCCCACCTATTCGGAAATCATTGGTAAGACGCTGGCGAAATTCGCGGATACCAATCAGAAGCTCGTCGCCATCACGGCGGCGATGCCGAGCGGGACGGGCCTTTCGCATTTCGCCAAGGCGCACCCGAATCGCTACTTCGACGTCGGCATTGCGGAAGAGCACGCGGCGCTTTTCGCCTGTGGGTTAGCGACGCAAGGCATGACGCCGTTTCTCACGATTTATTCCACGTTTTTTCAGCGCGCCTACGACATGGCGATTCACGACATGGCGATCCAAAAACTAAACGTCAGGCTCTGCATGGACCGCGCTGGATTAAGCGGCGACGACGGCCCGACGCATCATGGTTTGTTCGACATCGGCTATCTGCGCCACATCCCGAATTGGGTGCACATGCAGCCGAAGGACGAAGACGAATTCGCCGACATGCTCTGGACGATGGCGCACTATAACTCCGGTCCAATCGCCGTCCGCTACCCGCGAGGTCCAGGAACAGGCGCGCAAATCAAATCGGAACCAAAACTTCTCGAGATTGGCAAAGCGGAAGTCGTGCAACACGGCCGCGAGGTGGCGATCTTCGGGCTGGGCAACATGTTTGAGGTTGCGGAAGAAGCCGCGCGCAAACTTGAAGAGAAAGGAATTTCTGTTGCGCTGATTAATCCGCGCTGGATCAAACCGATGGACACCGGCACGCTCGAATTTTTCGCGCGCAGCGTGGACGTGGTCTGCACGATCGAAGATCACGTTTTATACAACGGTTTCGGCTGCGCGGTGATGGAACATCTGCATTCGCAGATGATCAATACACCTGTGGTGCGGATCGGTTGGCCCGATCAATTCATCGAACACGGCGCCGTCCCAATCCTACGGAAGAAGCACGGCATCACAGCCGACGCGCTGGTGGAAAAAGTGCTTCCGCTCCTTCGCAAAAAATCCAAGCTCACGCCGTCTGTGGCCTGATGTTTCGCCATTTGACGGCCTCTGGCGCGAGTCCGACACGCGGATAACTGCTCAATTTGAGGTGAATTTGAACCGGGCGGATCTAGTTAAAGCGAGGGACTTTTAGCGGGTGTCTCTCTGCTGCGCTGGTTTTCGAATTTCCATGTTCCATCCCGGTGGGTTGATGGGGATGGTCACGCAAGAGTCAGGCGGAAGACTTCGATAAAGCGCGACGTACTTCCGAAACTGAAAATCCGTAAAGGCAGGCAACTTCCAATCGTTGCGCACACCTGTGAGGCCAAGAATTAACAATAGTGTGACTGCAAGCCAGCGAGACACGTTCGTTTTTCCGCATCCCACCAAAGCCGAAAGAGCGAAAAGCAGCATCGCCATTGGCACCAAATAGTAGCGCTGTCCATTTCCTGGGATACTCCAGAGCGTCCGCCACGAGGTCATCCCAGGCGCTGCACCAATCGGAGCTGCCAATGCGATGACGAGAGAACCGAAACCAATGAAAAGCAGATAGCGCGATTCCGTTTTTCCATAAGCAAGAATCAGAAAAATGATCAATGCCAGTGCCACAAAACTCGCCACCGCGGCAACGTCGAACCAACCTTGATGCAGGAGGCTGGCATACAGGTTTTCACCCAAAAGAAAACCGAACGTAAATTGCCCGCCGACAATGCGGATGCCGTCTCGCAACGACGCGCCCAGTGGTACACCCAAACGCTGGCCGCCGGATCCTATTATTGCAAAAATTGCGAAAACGAAGCCGATAACCAGAATTAAACAGTTCCGTCGAGCAGCAGACGTCCGTGAGCGCCATTGCCGCCACAGCGCAGTCGGTGCAAGTAGCAGCACGAACGGTCCAGAGAAGGCGCTAAGGGTGAGGGCACCGGCGTCGAATATTTTTCCGAATCGCAAAAGGGGTGGTGTGCTCACTATGACCAAAGCTGCCAAAACTGCGAGGTGAACACGCGCATGGAGCGCAATGCAATGCGTCTCGAAGCTATTTGGTAACCCACAATATAAGAGAGCCGCAGCGAGCCGGATCGGGAAAATGCCCATCCAGTTCGCGCATCGATCAGAAATAACGAACGTCGGAATGGTGGCTTGAATCGCGAGTGCAGATAACACGAGCACCAGCGGCGCGTATTCTAAGCGAACGAGAGCGGCAGCCTGATGTATCAAGCGCACGAGCAGGTCAAAATAACCGTAAGAATAGGTAGCAAGATTGATCCACACGGAATGTTCGCGGGCGTCGACAAAAAACCGTGTTCCTTCTTCTGCCCAAAATTGCGGGTTGCGGATGCAATCCGGTCGGCGCGTGACAAGCAATGCTGCAAAAAGAAGATAGAACAATAACAGGACTGCGCCGTTTGGTATGAAATTCCAACACCGGCTTCCCGACGCAGATGCATCTTTTGAGCGAGATGAAACTTGCTTGCCCGTTTCAGTCGAACCCATGGTGGATTTAGTCAATGGTGGCCGGGCGTTGCAAGCGTGAAGCCACCGCTGCCAATCTCGAACGGTTTCGAAGACTCGCGGCCCAGGGATTACGCTAGTGATCCGAAAATGGTGCCTTCAAAGGTTGTTTTTGATGAATGCGCGCCCGACGATGATTTAATGTAGCGCTCAAACCGAGCAGCACGTGCACGGTTAGAGAACGCGATATAGGTCTTTAACGTTTTAAGAAGTCAATGACGTTTCTTAAAGTCCTTCTACGAGGGGAAAACGATTTTACGCAGAACTAAAAGCGAAGGGCGCCTTCGTTTCCGAAAGCGCCCTTCATAGTTTCGATGGCGATAAGCCGAATTCTGTCCGGCTGAATTGCTCAGCCGGGATGATCATTCATCTCATCCGTCCCGCACGCGGGACGAATGCCCGGCGAATTTTCATTCGCCGTGGTGCGACGATACCCGAGGATTAAATCGGGCCGGCTGCCCTTCCTCTGTTTTGTCTTGCACCGCATGGGGTTTTTCGTGCCTCGCGAATTACTCCGCGAGCGGTGAGCTCTTACCTCACCTTTTCACCCTTGCCTGCGCTTTTCTCAAAGAACCGGCGGTATGTTTTCTGTGACACTTTCCGTCAACGCCCGCTTTCGCGAATGTTGCCCGCGTATTTTACGCGGCATGCTGCCGTATGGTGTTCGGACTTTCCTCCAGCAAATCCCGCCAATGCGGGACTCACCAGCGATCATCTGCCATCGACACGTAAATTACCATAAAAACAGAAATCTGGAAGCCACGAAACCATGAATCAGGAAAGCAGGAACACAGGAAATGGTTTTGCGCCGCAGGCGCTTTGGAGTGCGGTGGCTTGACACCGCTTTAGATCGCCGGGCAACAATTCCCGTTTTTCTGACTCAAAACGGCGGGGGCACACTCACCAGAAAAATTGCGATCATTGCCAGCGCGATGATTAGCTTGGCGAGCATGGCGCCAATGTTCCCGAGCAAACTTCCCCACCCCGCGCGGCCAGCGTCAATCATGCGTTTGCCCGCGATGACTTCTCCGATGACCGCGCCAATCACCGGACCAACGAACAGGCCGATCAGACCGAAGAACAATCCGACTAGCGCCCCCAGAATCGCACCAAACGTTCCCCATTTCGTTGCGCCGAAATATTTCGCGCCGAAATAGCCGGCGAGAACGTCGAGCCCGTACGTCGCGAGCGTCAGCAGCACCAGCACAATGATCGTGTGCCAGCCAATGCTCTTGTCCGGGCCGAGCATGATCCGATGAATGATCGCAGCGGCGAGAATAATGGTGGTGCCTGGGAGAACCGGCGCGACGGTGCCGATCAAACCGACAGCGAAAAGCACAATCGTCAAAAACCACCAGAACAGTTCCATTGTGAAGATTGAAGCGTTGAACGGTTAAAAAGTTGAAGCGGACAGTCCTGTCATGGTTGAGCGAAGTGAAACATCTCTGTTTTCGCGAGAGCGTTACTAGAAAAAATTAGAGATTCTTCTCCCGCGACTGCGGGATCAGAATGACAATTAGACTGGCTGCTTCAACGCTTCACGATCTCCTTTGACCCGTTGAACGCCAAACCTATACTGAATTTTCGCACCAAAATCACAAACGAAGGATTCACTTATGCCACTTGCTGTTGGAACCAAAGCGCCAGACTTCACCTTATCGACGAAAACCGCTGACGGACCGAAACAGATCAGGCTTAGCGAGAGTTTGGGGAAAGGAAACACATTACTGCTTTTCTTTCCGATGGCGTTCACGGGTACGTGCACCACAGAAATGTGTGAGGTCAGTGCCGGCCTGAACGGTTATACGAGTTTGAATGCTGTCGTTTATGGAATTAGCGGGGACAATCCGTTTGCGCAGGAAGCGTGGGCGCAGAAGGAAAAGATCACCGTGCCGCTGCTGAGCGATTACGAACACAAAGTCGCCCAGGCATATGGCGTAATGTACGACTCGTTCCTGCCGCAAATGAATCTCGGAATGGGCGGGGTGCCCAAGCGCTCTGCGTTCATCGTCGACAAGAACGGAGTGATCCAATACGCCGAGAGCAATGACGACGCGCGGCAGTTGCCAGATTTCGAGAAGATCAAAGCGAAACTGGAACAACTGAAATGATCGCACAACGGCCACAACGGACACGAAGGTTATATTGGAACTCTAGTATCGTTGTGCCCTTCGTGGACTTTGTGTGAGATATGCTAAACGACGAATTTAAAACGCTTAAAACATTCGATGCGGGTAAAGGCCGCGAAGGTTTTCTTCATTCGCTGCCGGCACTGGAGGAACAGGGCATTGGCAAAATCTCGCGGTTGCCGGTAAGCATCCGGATTGTCCTCGAATCGGTGTTGCGCAATTGCGACGGGAAAAAGGTCCGACGCAAAGATGTTGAAGCGCTTGCAAAATGGAACGCGAAATCACCCGCGAACGAGGAGATCCCATTCGTCGTTGCGCGCATTGTTTTGCAGGACTTCACCGGAGTTCCGCTGATTGTCGACCTCGCGGCGATGCGCAGTGCTGTGCAACGGCTCGGACGCGACCCGAAGATCATCGAGCCGCTTGTGCCGGTCGATCTGGTTGTCGATCACTCTGTGCAGGTCGATTTCTTCGGTTCGCCGCGCGCGTTGGAACTCAATTTGGACATGGAGTTCAAGCGCAATCGCGAGCGTTACCAGTTTCTCAAATGGGGACAGCAGGCTTTCAAGACTTTCCAGCTCATTCCGCCGGGAATCGGCATCGTGCATCAGGTGAATCTGGAATACCTCGCGAAAGGCGTGTTGAGCCAGAGTCAGAAGTCAGAGGTCGAGGTCGGAAATCTTTTTCCCCGATACACTCGTCGGTACGGATTCGCATACGACCATGATCAACGGGCTCGGCGTGGTTGGCTGGGGCGTGGGTGGAATTGAGGCGGAAGCCGGGATGCTCGGGCAGCCGGTTTACTTTTTGACGCCGGAAGTGGTGGGCGTGCACCTGACCGGGCAATTGCGCGAAGGTGTGACAGCAACCGATCTCGTTTTGCACATCACGCAGTTGCTTCGCGCGCGAAAGGTCGTTGGCAAATTCGTTGAGTTTTACGGTGAGGGCGCCGCGTCGCTGCCGGTGCCTGACCGCGCAACCATCGGCAATATGTCGCCCGAGTACCGGTGCGACGATGGGTTTTTTCCCGGTTGACCACGAGTCAGTGAATTATTTGCGGGCTACGGGACGCACCGAAGAGCAATGCCTTGCTTTCGAAAATTATTTTCGCGCGCAGAACATGTTTGGCATGCCGCGAAAAGGCGAAATTGATTACAGCGTTGAGATCGATTTGGATCTCGCAGACGTGCAGCCGAGCGTCGCCGGACCGAAGCGGCCGCAGGACCGGATTGATTTGCCAGAGCTCGGGAAAAGGTTTCGCGAACTCCTTGAAACACCGGTGCACGACGGCGGCTACGGAAAGAAACAGGTCGATCTTCGCGAAAAGCATGGCGATTGGTGG
>CAWHFX010000014.1:0-62318 GCA_963828715.1 uncultured beta proteobacterium
GCCTGTTCTTCGGCTTATGCTCGCATTGGTTGTCGCCGCAGCGACAAACCAAGACTTCGATCGTGCTGCGACCCTCGACCTTTACGCGATTTCACCAGGCGCTCGTCCGCTGCAAGTACCGATTGCTCTATGCCGGCAGGCGCCGTTCCAGACCGGGCCGAAAGGTCCATCGGCCGAACTCATTGCCGCCGTGATGGAGATGAAGCGCCGCAATCCGAAGTTCGGGTATCTCAAAATAGCTCAGCAGATCTCGCACGCCTTCGGCATCGAACTGAACAAAGACGTGGTACGCCGGATCCTGCAGCAATACGGTGGAAGCTCCCTGCCCGGCAACGGGCCGTCGTGGCTGAGCGCCCTCGCCCACGCCAAGGACAGTTTGTGGAGCCTGGACCTGTTCCGCTGTGAGTCGATCCTGCTGCAGAGCTGCTGGGTGATGGTTATTATCGACGTGTTCAGCCGCCGCTTCGTCGGATTTGCCGTTCAACGTGGCGAGGCGGACGGTCCCGCCGTCTGCCGGATGTTCAATTATGCGAGAGATAAGCAGGGACTGCCGAAGCATCTCTCGACCGATCACGATCCCCTCTTTCGATTTCATCAGTGGATAGCAAATCTTCGTGTTCTCGAAATCGAGGAGGTCAAGTCAGTATCGTACGTGCCCGTTTCGCATCCGTTCGTCGAACGGATGATCCGCACGATTCGGGAGGAGCTGCTTGACCAGGTGTTGTTCTGGAATCTGCTCGACCTCGAACGGAAGCTCTCTGCGTTCCAGACCTATTACAATCGCTACCGTGTCCACAGCGGAATCGGCGGTACTCCGCCGGAGCACGTGCATGACCGCCGGCGCCATTGCACGTCGTCGTTGGGTGAGATTCGGTGGATGTCCCACTGCCACGGCATATTTGACCTTCCTGCCGCGGCATAGCGTGACAATTCGCCCACTACAGGTTCGAGCTCGCGACAACAGGAACCGCAGGCGACCAAGCCCGGAGCGTAGATCGAAGAGAGCGCCGGGTTTGTTAGCGCTCTTTTGAGTGCGTCACGTCGCGAGCCTGCTCCTGGCGCGGCTTTACGGCACACGTCCGCCATCGGTTGGGTGAGCGAGTTGCGTGAAGTGCATGCCGCTTGGCGATAGTGGAAGCTGCACATTCTGAGGCCGGCGACACTATGTCGCGCGCGATCCTAGAACCTCGGCTATCGCGGCAAGCAACTCGCCGCGCTTGAAGGGTTTTGAGAGCGCGCGTGCCGCTCCGAGGGCGACGGTGGCGCCCGCATCGATGCCGTAGCCGGAGCTGAAAAGGCCGGAAATAGCGATGATGGGAAGGTCGGGATGACGCTGTTTCAGCTCGGCGATGACCGTACTGCCGTTCATCCCCGGCATGTGCATGTCCGTGATGACCAGCGCCGGTACGGACACCTCCACCGCCGCAAGGCCCGCAGCGCCGTCCGCTGCCGCTCGAACGCTGTAACCGGCACCGCCCAGCCATTCGCCTAGCGCTTCGCGCATGATCGCGTCGTCTTCGATGACCACAATGTCGTTGGGCATGCTCATTCTTTAATGCGCCGCGCGACGCGGCAGGGTCGCGCACTGTGCCCCGGATCCGCAGGCGCGTAACAAGCGCATGTCACGCAATGCCGGTATCCTATTAGACGCATGCTGCGAAAGTCACATCTGTGACAATCGCGGACGAGCTTTGGCAAACTATCCTCGTGGTCCCTAATGAGGTGGTCATGGATATGCAAGCTCAGGCGCCCTGCACCGCACTGGCGCACGTCCTCGCCGTCGATGACGATCCGACGATCCGCGACGCGATCGCCGACTATCTGCGCCAGTATGAGTTCCGCGTAACGACCGTTTCCAACGGTGCTGCCATGCAGGCCGTCCTGGCCGAGGACGTCGTCAATCTCGTCGTGCTCGACTTGAAGCTCGAGACCGAGGATGGCATGGCGCTCGCCCGCCGCGTGCGCGACGAATCGGCGATCCCCATCATCATGCTGACCGGCCGCCGCGACGAAGCCGACCGGGTGATGGGACTGGAGTTGGGCGCCGACGACTATCTGACCAAGCCTTTCAGCCCGCGCGAGCTCCTTGCACGCATCCGCGCCGTGCTGCGCCGCAGGCAGGGGGAGGTGCAACAGGGGCGGCCCGAAGGCGTTCGCGCCTACCGATTCGACGGATGGGAGCTCAACCTGAATACGCACCGGCTGAGGTCCCGCGACGGGACCATCGTTCCGCTCAGTAACGGCGAGTTCAGCCTGCTGGTAGTCTTGCTCCAGGCAGGTCAGCGGATTCTCACCCGTGACCAGCTGCTGGACATGTCGCGGCTGCACAGCGACGAGGTCTACAACCGCTCGGTCGACACGCAGATCATGCGTCTGCGGCGCAAGCTCGAGCGCGATCCGACCAATCCACGCTACATCCAGACCGAGCGGGGCTCGGGCTACATCTTCAACGTGCCGGTCGAAACGGTCTACTGAGCTGCGTAAGGCCTCCGGCTGTCGCAGCGCGTTTTCGTTTCGGGATTCAGCCGGCGGCCCGGCGCCCAGCGCGCGTTACTGCGACGGCACAGTCACACGAGTTGTGACAGGCGTGACACGCGGCTACTGAGCCGGCAGGGAATCGTGACCTCCTGAACGTAGCCTTGTTCGCATGTGTAAGAAGGAGGCGCGACACATGCGATCCATCCATATCTACCCTGGACGCGACGGCTGGTTCTACGAAGTGCGAATAGCGCAGCGCGTCGTCGTATTCGGCTGGTCGCGCACGCGCGATCGAGCACATTTGGCGGCGCACTTTGCTTGATCGCGCGGCGACGAAGAACCGCCGTTCGTGACTCATTGGGCACCACCTTGAACAAGCACGTGACCGATCCGGCAACGGCGACGAGTGCGTCGCTCGGCCTGGGCGTCCTCATACTGACACTCGGTATCGTCGCCTTCGCGTTGCCGCCAAACGCTGCACTGGCGCCGAACTTCGCGCTCGGATGGTTGTTACTGCTGGCGGCCGTTCTGCAGTTCACGCACGCCTACGAGATGCGCAAGCAATGCAACGCGGCATGGCATAGCGCAGGTGTCGGGCCTCATCAACATCGCCTTCGGCGTCCGGCTGCTCGCCCACCCCTTCGAAGGTGTGCTCGCGATCGCGCTGCTTCTCGGCGCGCTCGTCTTTGCCGTCGGCGCCCGCATGATCGCGGGCGGCGTTGGCGTATCGCTTTCGCGCTCGCGCGCAAAGGTGAACGGCCATGAAGATCACAGCGATATCCCTCTCCCGCGTGCAACTGTCCTGGCGTTTCCGTTCGGCATCGCGCGCCTCTGATTTCATCGCACTGATGAAACCGCGCGTCATGTTGCTCGCGGTGTTCACTGCGCTCGTGGGGCTAACGATCGCCCCGGGTCACCTAGATCCGCTGCATGCGTGCATTGCGATACTCGCAATCGCCGCGGGCGCCGCCGCCGCCGGGGTGCTCAACATGTGGTACGACGCGGACATCGATGCCGTCACGTCCCGCACGGCTCGGCGTCCGATCCCGAGCAACAGGATCTCGCGCGCAGAAGCACTTGCGTTCGGTCTTGTTCTCGCCGGCAGCGCTGTCGCCGTTCTTGCGGCCGCGGCTAACGTCGAGGCGGCTGCCCTGCTCGCCTTCACGGTCTTCTTCTACGCCGTCGTGTACACGATGTGGCTCAAACGGCGCACGCCGCAGAACATCGTCGTCGGCGGGGCCGCGGGCGCGCTTCCTCCAGTGATCGGCTGGGCCGCCGGTAGTGGAGAGATCACGCTCGAGCCCTTGATTCTGTTCCTGATCATCTTGCTCTGGACACCGCCGCATTTCTGGGCGCTCGCGCTCAATCGCGCCGACGACTACGGCCGCGCCGGTGTTCCGATGCTCCCGGTCGTGGCCGGCAAAGCCGAAACCAGGCGGCAGATCCTCATCTACAGTTTCCTTCTCGGGCCAGTCTCCATGCTGCCGTGGGCGCTCGGTTTTGCCGGGCGGCTGTATGCCTTGGTCGCCGGCGTCAGCGGCACGATCTTCATCGTGCTTGCACTGCAACTGTTCAGAAGCGGTGACACCGATCGGCGCCCCGCTCATCGCCTGTTCGCGTTCTCCATCCTCTATCTCTTCGTGCTGTTCGCCGCGCTATTGGAGGGTTGATATGCGCGACTTCGGTTCGCTGATCTCGCTCGGCAGATGGAGCTCCGTCGGCAGCCTGATGGGTGGCCTCTGCGGCGGCAAGTATCTTTATCGAGGGCCTGTTCGCCGGGATTATGTACCAGGCGTTGCGCATCATGCACGAGCAGGCGCTCAACGGCAGCGCGTCCGCGTTTCTGCGCCTCATCACCCGCGCGCTCGTGCGCCGCACCGGTGCACAAGTGAAGCTGCATTGAGGTACGCATTCCCGGTCACTACGCTCGAATGCGAGCCGGCGGCGAGATCAGGTCTGCTTCTGTCACATCTGTAACACAGCGGCGCATGCGCGTCACATTGCAGCCATACCATCTCCTTTGAATACGTCCTATGGGTATCGAGCAGCCTGGACTTGCGTTCATGATGGACATCGTTCGCGCTGCGTGCGGACGCGCTCATGTCATCGCTGCGAGCCTTCCGCTCTCCGGGTGCGAGCGCGTGCCGTCGGTCAACGTGCTCGGGGCCTACTTCCCCTCGTGGATGCTGTGCGCCATCGTGGGTATCGCACTGACGCTGTTCGCCCGCATCGCGCTCGCGGCCGCCGGCCTGGAGCCGTGGATCGGTCCCAAGGGGCTCGTGTACCCGGCGCTCGCGCTCGCGTTCGCCCTCGCCGTCTGGGTGAGCTTCTTCCGAGGATGAGATCGCCATGGCTGAATCTCAGAGCACCGCGCACGACAGTGGGCCCACGCCGGACGAGCTGCGGGCAATCGCGTCCAATGCTGCGAGCGAAACTCCCGTAAGCGTATCACCGCCGAACGCACGGGCAGCAATCGCATCACCGGCGGGCGCACCTCCGCCGAGCCCGCCTCCACCCAGCGCAGCGCTCGCCGGTGAGCGCGGCGCCCCCGCCACGCGGCCGCAGCGTCGTCGGGCGCATTGTCGGACTCCTCATCCTGCTCGCCGCCGTCGGCCTCGCGGTGCTACGTCGTCTATTACCTGGATCAATCGCCGCGCACCGACGACGCATTCGTCCGCGCCGACACGATCGGCGTCGCACCACAGGTGAGCGGGCGCATCGCCGTGCTGCACGTGCAGGACAACCAGGCGGTGAAGAAAGGCGACGTGCTGTTCGAGCTCGACTCGGTCCCTTATCGCCACGCGCTCGAGCGCTCGCGCGCGACGCTCGACGGCCTGGAGAAGCAGATCGGCCTCAGCCGGCGCGACGTGAGGGCGCAGCAATTCGGCGCCGCTTCGGCGCAAGCCAATATCGAGCGCGCGCAGGCCCAGGCCAAGCAGGCGGCGGATACGCTCGAGCGGATCGAGCCGCTGCTCGAGAAAGGGTACGTCACCGATGAGTCGGTGGACCAGGCGCGCACGGCGAAGCAGGCGGCGGAAGCGGCGTTGCAGGTGGCACGCCGCGACGCTCAAAAGGCCGCGGCGGCGGTCAGCGGCGTCGATTCGCTGGTCGCCCGGCTCGGCGAGCTGCGCGCGGCGATTGCGAGCGCCGAATACGACCTCACGCAGACGGTCATGCGCGCACCGTTCGACGGCCGCATCATCGATCTGGATATCGCGCAGGGCGAATTCGCCGCGACCGGGCGGCGCCTGTTCACGCTCATCAACACGCGCAACTGGTACGTGATCGCGAACTTCCGCGAGACCGCGCTGAAGGACATCCGGCCCGGCATGAAAGCCGAGGTGTATCTCATGACCGACCCGAGCCGGCGCTTCACCGGCACCGTCCATTCGATCGGCTTCGGCGTGTATCCCGAGGAAGGCGGCGCGAGCACGAACGGGCTGCCGCGCGTGCCGCGCTCGATCAACTGGGTCCGCGTGGCACAGCGCTTTCCGGTGCGCATCCGCGTGGACGCGCCGCCGGAGGATCTCTTCCGCATCGGCGCCTCGGCGGTCGCGCTCATTCCGCCGGACGGCGCGCACAGCACAACCACAGCGGCGCGGTGACCGCCGTGCAAGCCACGACGACGGCTGCGCCAGCCCTGGCTGCGGTTGAGCCCCCGCGGCCGTGGCTCGATTTCCTGCGCGCCGAGCTTGCGCCAACGCCCGGCCGCTTTAACGCTGCCGTCCGCATCACGCTCGCCGCGAGTATCGTGCTGGTCACCTCGATCACCCTCGAGGTGCCGTTCGTCGGCGTGTCGTGCTTCATCGTGATGTTCCTCACGATGCTCGCACCGGGCGTCACGACACAAAACTCGGTGGTCGTCGCGATCGCGAGCACCCTCGCGATCGTAGTGGTTACGGTCAGCATTGCGCTCACGATGCTGATCTACCGTTTTACCCTCGACTACCCGCCGCTGCGCCTTGGCGCAATGGCGCTCGTGTTCTTCGTCGGGATGTACGCCGTCCGTGTGCTGGCGTCGCCGGCGATCGGCATCCTGCTGGCCGTCGTCGTTTTCGTGACGCAGGCCTACGCAGACGTGTTCCCGGATTCCGAGACGATGGTGCGGACGGTCCTTTGGGTGTGGGTGGCAATCGTGTACGCGGCAGCGGTCGCCGTAGGCGTGAACCTCCTCCTGCTGCCCGCCGATCCGGAACCGCTCCTGCGCCGCGAGGCCGCCGAGCGACTGCGCGCCGTTGCCCGCGCGATCAAGGCCGCGCGCGGAAGCGCGGACGCGCAAAACGCCGCCGCGACGCTCGCGCGATTCGCGCAACAGGGGTCTGCACCGCTGCTGAAGCTGGTCGGCCTTGCGGAGGTTCGCGATTCCGCACTCAAGCCGATGCACGCCGAGCGGACCGCGAAGGTTCTCCTGCTGGACCGCCTGATCGCAGCGGCGGCGCTGATTCCGGACCTCGCCGTCGAGCCGTCTCCCGCGCAGCGCGCGCAACTCGCCCGCGTCGCCGCGGCGTGCGAGCGCTTCGCGACAGCCGTGTCCTCGCCCGCCGGAGCACTACCCGCAGTGCCGCTACCCGCCGTCGAAGACGACGACGCGCCGTCGGTGCTGACACCGATACTCGCCGAGCTCGAGCGCATCGTGCGCGAGCTGCCGCTCGCCGAACGCCCGTACGTGGACCAGCCGGGCAAGGCCGCCTCTCCGTTGGTGGCTGACGCATGGACCAATCCCCGTCACGCCCAGTTCGCGCTCAAAGCTATGATCGCCGGGATGTTTTGCTACATCGCCTACACCGCTGTCGACTGGTTCGGAATCCACACCTGCATCATTACCTGCATTTTCGTGGCGCTCGGGAGCGCCGGGGCAACGGTCCACAAGTCGGCGCTGCGCCTCACCGGATGCGCGATCGGCGGCAGCCTCGCGCTCGCTGCGATCGTATTCGTCGTGCCGCACATGACCTCGGTCGGGCAGCTTGCCCTGCTCGTGGCTGCCGTCACGATGCCCGCCGCCTGGATCGCGATGGGCAGCGAGCGCACGGCGTACGCGGGTTTGCAGATCGCATTCGCCTTCTACCTCGCCGTGCTGCAGGGATTTGCACCCAGCACGGATGTCACTGCGATGCGCGATCGCCTTGTCGGCATCTTTTTCGGCATTGTGGTGATGTGGCTGGTGTTTTCGTACGTGTGGCCCGAGCGCGCGGGCGCGGCCATGGTGCAGTCGCTCGCGACGACGCTGCGCCGCATGAGCGAACTCGCGACCGGTAGCGGCGACACGCATCGCGTGCGTGCGGCGGCGTGGCAGGCGCTGGCTCAGGCGGAGCGAAGCGCCGAGTTCTTCGCGTTCGAGCCCGAGGGGCTCACACCGGCCGGCGCCGAGCAGGCGCAGCGGATCCGGCGCTTGGTCGAGCTCACCCGGCGCGTGCTGCTTGCGCAGGCTGCGCTCCTCACACATCGGGAGAGCACTCCGTCTGACACCGTCGACCCGGCCGCAGACGGCGCACGCGCTGCATTCGGACACGCGATTGCCGCGGCGCTCGCAAGTGTCGCGCAGCAGGCCGAAACGGGCTTTACGAGTGATCATGTGGACGTGCGTGCGCCCCTCGCCGCGCTGGAGGCGCAGAGTCGCCGTGGCGCTGTGACGGTTCGCCTCGAGGGCGAGCTCGGGCTGTGCGAAGCGTTCGTGGAACGCGTGGAAGCGCTTCAGCGGGCGGCGGGCACCGTATGAACAACGGATTCCACACGGTCGTTCTGCGAGCACGCTGGCCGCTCGCTGCCGTGGTGCTCGCTGTCGTTACGGCGAGCGCACTCGCAGTGAATCTCGACCTCACGATCCCGCCCGCGCCCGATCGACCGTGGATCGTCCCGGACACCGCCACCTACTCTGCGATTGCTTCAGGGCATTCCGCCGCGGCGCGATCGGCGGGTCAGCCCGGGCTCGAGATCGATCCAGCCAAAGCTTACGAGCTCGCGGAGCTCATCGACATCGCGCAGCGGACCAATCCGGAGACGCGCGTCGCGTGGGAGCGCGCGCGTGAAGCGGCGCTGGGTATGGGGATGGTCGAAGCGTCATACGCTCCCATGCTCTCCGCGAAAGCCGTCGCAGCTTTCCAGCGCGTTTCCTCGCCGCTCCCGACCACGCTGACGCCTCAGGGATTCTTCGTTGCCGATACGCAGTTCTTTCTGCCGGCACTCACGCTCAAGTGGCTGCTGTTCGATTTCGGCGGCAGGCAGGCCGCGGTCGACGCGAGCAGAGAAGCGCTCGCCGCCGCGAATCTCGGCTTCAACGCGACGCACCAGAAGATCGTCTTCGATGTGACCCGGGCCTACTACGCCGTCAACGCCGTGCAAGGCCGGGTTGAGGTCGCGCGCGCGTCGCTCAAGCTCGCGCAGACGCTGCAGGACGCTGCGGAGTCGCGGCGAGGCCGCGGTCTCGCGACGGTTCCCGAGGTGCTGCAGGCGCGCGAGCAGACCGCGCGCGCGGCGTATGACCTGCAGGGGTCGATCGCCGCCGAGACCGACGCACGGATGGCGCTGCTCGAGGCGATGGGCGTGCGGCCGACCACCCCGCTGCGCGTGGCCGGGCTCGCCGGACGAGGGCTGCCCGCGAAGATCGAGGACACTGCCGAGAAACTCGTCGATCGCGCGCTCGAGCAGCGGCCCGACCTGCTCGCGCGTGTTGCGGTCGTCCGCGCGCGCGAAGCGGACATTCGCAAGGCGCAGTCGGAGTTCTATCCACGCGTCGTCGTCTCCGGCGACGTCCTGCAAAACATGGGCCGCGTGCGCACGCAAGGGATCCCCGGCTGGTCGGACGTCAACCAGCTCGGCTACGGCGCGGCGATCGCGATCGAGCTGCCGCTCTACGACGGGGGCTTACGGAAGAACCGGGTCGGCGTGGCCGAATCGCAGCGGCGCGTCGCCGAAGAGGAGCTCGAGCTCGCCCGCGACCGCACGGCGCGGGAGGTGGTGAAGGCGTACGAGGACCTCAAAGTCGCGTTGCGCCAGCGCGAAGCGGCGGTTGCGTTGCTCGACGCCGCGGACAAGTCGCACGACGCAGCGCTCGACTCCTATCGTCGTGGCGTCGCCACTTTCATCGATGTCACCAATGCGCAGACGTCACTGACCCGCGCCCGCACGGCCGACACCGAGACGAGAAGCTCGGTCTTCACTGCTGCAGCGGCGCTCGCATTCGGAACGGGCGACATCGCGCCGCCCGGCGCTTCTGAAACGCCGCGCAGCGGCGCGGTTTCGAGTCCGTTGCGACGCTGACCGTCACTGAATAGCTCGTCACGGCAGCTCTCGTGACAGTTGTGACGTTCCCGGCGGGGCATGACATCAACCGGTGACCGCTGCGCATTCGAATGTCTGCTGGCTTGTCGTGGACTCAACGCCATGAGCGACCTCGCACCCGAGAACGATCAGGCAATGCCTGACCGCCGCGTCTTTCTGAAACAGGTGGCGACGGTGGTGGGCGCGGCGCCGCTTGCGCTCGGCACTGCGGCCACAGTGGCTGCTGCAGCGACGCTCGCCGGAAATACGTCGCCACAGAACACGACCTCTGTCTCACACGCGTGGCGCTTCTTCAATGGCACTGAGGCACGCGTGGTCGAAGCCGCAGTCGCACGGCTGATTCCCGCGGACGATATCGGTCCTGGCGCCAGGGAAGCGGGCGTCGCCGTGTTCATCGACCTGCAGTTGGTCAGCGCCTGGGGCAACGGTGATCACTTTTATCGCCAGCCGCCGTTCCTCGAAGGAACGCCGCAGCAAGGTTATCAGCTCGCCTTTACGCCGGCAGAGATGTTCCGGCTCGGCTTCGCAAAGCTCGACGAATCTGCGCGCAACGCCCACGGCGCTGCATTCGCAGACCTGTCCGCCGGGCAACAGGACGCGCTGCTCGCGCAGGCACAGCAGGGCAAGCTCGACTTCGGCGCGTTGCCGTCAGGCGACCTCGCCCGACTTTCAGGCGCCGGGCGTGCGCGACGAACTGAAGTACACGCGCAGGAACGAGTTGCACCAGAATACCGCGACTGAGACCTATACCTTTCGCAATCGCGCCGACGAAGCCGCGCTCCCGATGCGGCGGTGGCAGTTTGCCTCGCCGGGCAATCACCTCGGTGGCGCGGGGCTGCTCGGCGCCGCGCTTGCCCATTACGCCCGGCGACGCATGGATTCGCACATCGAGCGTTTCGATCGCTATGGCCTGACAGGCTGGACCTTCGCGAGTCTCGTCCTGGCGTTCTGGATGATTCCCGCCGCGCTCGACGCCGCGCTCGGCAACGCCGTCGTGAACTGCGCCAAGTATGCGAGTCTCATTGCCGCCGGGTTCGCGCTGAGCAGCGCCATGCGCCGCTCGCCTGTCGTGCTCGAGGCGTTCTTCATCGGCAACTTCGTGTGGATGTCGGCGACAGTGGGTCTCGTGTATCAGAGTGCCGAGACGCAACTCTGCCTGAACTACGTCGCCGATTCCCAGGAACGTGCCGGCCGCGGTCTGGTGTTCACCGCGATCACAGTGCTGATCTCCTGGATTGCGCTGCGTCTCCGCTACAACGACCAGGCCGTCATCGCCAGCAAGTGACGCGGCCTCGGATCTCGATTGCGGGCTGTCACAGTTGTGATGCTCGTCTGTCGCTGTGTCATGGATCGGACATACGCGGGGAGTCAGATCGGAGGGACGCGCTCCGATCGTCATCCCCTAACTCAGAGAGGCATGTATGAGAGTAGAAAGCGACGCACGCCGCAAATTCCTCCGTTTCCTCGCAGCAAGCCCTCTCGCGGCGACGCCGGCCGTCGCCTCCAGCATTGCCAGCCTGTTGGCATCGGCTCCGGGCGGAGCGCTCGCACAAAGCTATGACGCGCTGCGCGGCGCGGAAGTCGCAACCGGCGCCGACGGCGTCATCACCGCGCCCAGTCAGGCGTTGAACGTCTTCGAGTTCGAGCCTGCGGCGAAGAAGGCCCTGCTCGATGCGGGCGCGCCCACGCACTGGGGCTACCTCGCGAGCGGCGTGGACGCCGACGTGACGCGCGACGCCAATCACACCGCGTACGAGAAGTACAACATCCGTGTTCAACGCCTGATCGACGCGCGCAAGATCGACACGAGCGTGAAGATCTTCGGCGAAACATGGGCAAGCCCCATCTTCTGCTGTCCGGTCAGCAGCCTCGGCGCCTTCAACCCGGAGGCAGGGGTCGCCGTCGCGCGCGCCGCCGGCAAGCGCAAGCACCAGATGATCCTCTCCACGGTCGACAACGCGAGCATCGTCGACGTGAACAAGGCACACGGGACGCCCGCGTGGTTCATGTTGTATCCGACCGACGACTGGAACGTAACGCAGGCGCTGGTGAAGCGAGCCGAGGGCGCGGGCTCCCCGGCAATCGTACTCACGGTGGATCGGCAGGGCGGCCGCAACACCGAGGACATGTTCCGCTTCCGGCGCCTGGACAAGCGCGACTGCAACGTGTGTCACAAGCCGGGCGCGTTCGCCAACGAGGTCAGCCGCAAAGCCAACTTCAACGGCATCGACGTCTCGAAGGTGACCAACCTCTATGGCACTGGCATGACGTGGCAATTCATCGATCGCCTGCGCGCGATCGTCAAAGGCAAGCTCGTGCTGAAAGGCATCATGACCGGGGACGACGCGAAGGAGGCGCTGCGCCATGGCGTGGATGGCATCATCGTCTCCAACCACGGCGGTCGTGCGGAGGAGAGCGGACAGGCGACCATCGGCGTGCTGGTCGAGGTGGTGGACGCGGTGGGTGGCAAAGTCCCGGTGTTCGTCGATGGCGGTGTGCGCCGCGGGACCGACGTCCTGAAGGCGCTCGGTCTGGGTGCGGCCGCGGTGGGAATCGGCAGGCCCTACGTGTGGGGCCTCGCATCGTTCGGCGAACCCGGCGTGGACCGCGTGCTGGAGATCATGGATAGCGAGTTCATCACGATCATGCGTCAGGTGGGCGCGCTCAACGTCGCCCAGATCACGCGGCAGCACGTCACTCGCGCTTGAGCGGCGCATCGATCCGCCATGGACACCGCGGCGTTAGGTGCGATTTCCGCTGTGCTGGGTTCGGCGGTCGGCGGCGCCGCGTCCATCACGAGCGCGTGGTTCACGCAAAGGACGCAGGGCCACCGCGAGCGCGTGCGCGCCGAGATCCAGAAAAGAGAGGTTCTCTATTCCGAGTTCATTGCGGAATGCTCGAACCTCGCCCTCGACGCGCTGACCCATTCTTCCATGGGCAAGCCCGAATCACTGGTGAAGGTCTACGCGCTTCACAACCGCATCAGGCTGGTGTCATCCGATGCCGTCGTCGATGCGGCCGGCCAGGCGATAAGAGGCATCATCGAGCTCTACCTCGCGCCCAACGTGGCGAAGGAACAGTTGGAGCAGGTCGTGCTCAAGATCAAGGACGATCCGCTGAAAGTGTTCAGCGAAACGTGCAGGGAGGAATTCAGGAGGCTCGACGCTGGAGGGTGACAGCAGGTCGGGTCGAGACGATCGACCCAATTCCGGTACGGGCCAAATCGCGTCGTTCAGGCGAAAAGCGATTCAGCCAGTGAACGCGGTGAGTGAATGGTGACGCCGCCGAATACTTTTCCGTAACCGCGTCCGAAGTGGCTGCGGTCACCGGTAATCAGGACATCGCAGCGCAGACGTATCGCCGCCGCCAGCACCGGCCGATCCTTCTCTGGGAGCCAGTCGAGTTCCTTCGCTGCTCCGCCAATCGCTTGTGCGGGACTGATGCGCAGGCGGCCGAGCAAAGCTTCGAACGCGGCTAAAGCCTCGGCACCCTTGTTCTGCAGATTGCGGCGCGCTTCAAACGCTACGTACTCGTCTGCACAGCACTCATGGCGAGCCTGAAGGAGGAGGCGCAGCAATTCCCGGACTGCGCCATCAGACTTTGCGGCCGAGAAAAGAACGTTCGCGTCCAGGAACACCCGCATGGGTTACGGGTGCTTTCGTCAGCGACTTGCCTTACGCCTAGGCCGTGCCGCGCGTTTCGTGCTGGACTTATTACGCCGAAAGAACGCGGCCAGGTCGGCCTCAGACGCGTCGAACTCGCGTTCGCGCTCGGATCCGTACGTTTCGACCGGCAACGTAACTGCAGGGCGCAGTAGCAGGCCTTCTGGCGTGGTTTCGGCGATCAGATGATCATCCGCCTTGAGGCCCAGTGCCTGCCGCAACTTCGCGGGGAGCGTAATCACGCCGCGGCTGGTGACTGTAATGGTAGCTTTCATGTAATGCAGCATAGCAGAAATTCAGCACAACTGCGGATGTCAGACATGCAACGACTTCTCACCGGCCTTCCTCGTGCGGCGCCCCTTCCCCGGCTCGGTCGCGATGGAGGCGAGCGTACCCGATGCGCCGCTCGTGGTGATGGGCGGACTTAACAGCCGTACTTTTCGGAGTCGCTGTTCCTGCGGTTAGTCTGCCGCCGCTCCGCGACGCTGGAACGTTCTTTCATGGAAGCTGCTTGCGTAAAATGCGCCGGGATACGACGCGGTGATGACGTTTATCCGCCCGATAAAAAAGGACCTCTCCACCATCAGGTTCCGGGCGCCGGGAGGAGGAGACGCAGGGTGGAACCTGAACTACCGGGGAGAGGTCGTCGAATCGGAACGGCGAACGATCGGGGTCGGCTTATCTCGCCGCTGCGCGCACGGCATCCTGAAGCGGCGCGGCGGCGGGATTCCTGACGCTGTCTCGTATGAGGACGTCGACGGGCGACACGTTCTGCCCGTAGAAGACGCGGTTCGCTTCTACATCCGGCCTGATCACGGCACCTTCGAAACTGACGCCGACGAACGCGCCCTTCGAACGCGAGAACGACACGAGATCGGTGGTCACCGTCGCCGACGCACCGGCACCGACGGGACCCGTAGCGATGCTGGCGTCTCCGCCGAGCTTGAACGACGAGGTGAGCAGTGCATCGCGCGCCTTCTCGGTCATCACCGGGATCACGACTTCGGAACGGTCAGCGCCGACCTGCAGGCCCACGCTGCCCTCACCCAGCTTGTAGAACGCGGGACCGGTCCAGCGGTCGCGATCGCGCGAAAGGACCACGGCCTCGCCGCCCGATCCGCCGACGAGCACGGCTGCACGCGTCACCTGCGGCGCGATGATCAGCGCGCGGGCGTTCTTCAGGTTCTTCTGGAACCAGGTCATGTCGGGGTCTCTCTCGAAGTTCCTCAGCGTCGCCTGTGCGGCGCTGAAAAGCGTAGTGTCGCGATACCTCGAAAGCGGCGCCGAAGGCGACGACGCATACGAAGATCAGTACGTTCATTGCCGGATCTCCTGGTAACGCCAGTCCGTTTGGACGTCCGCGCTCTCCCTCGCCGATTCGAGACCGAGCACCCTCGCCTCACTGGCGCTGAGATGGTCCTCCGCCTCGTGTTCAATGAATTCGAGATCGATCTCGTACTGGTCGAATTTCATATCGCATCTCCGTTCACGTGTGAGCGACTTGCTTCTATTGAGTCCAGAGTAGGCTGCGCCGGTGTCAGAACCATTGCGCGTGGCGTAGCGCCCGTGTCATCTGTGATCCTGACCGCCGCACGCAGTGCCGCGTAGTCCTTCGAGCTGAGCATGTCGCTGACTGCTGCGGCCTCGAGCATGAGTGAGGCGCGGACCATGTCAGGCTTTCGGTCTGTGTCGGTACAGCCAGGTGACGAAGGCGATGACGGAGCCGCCGGGCAGCAGCAATTCGATCGCTAGATAGGGAGCCGCGGCGCGGGTGAGCGCCACCAGCGAGCTCATCTTCGAGCCCATGCCTCGGAGGCGCTTTAGCGAAAGCCAATGGGGCAGACGGAACATGAAGTGAGACTAGGCGTCGCGCGTTCCGGCACCGTGACATGTACGGCCGCCTCCCGTTACAGACGACACAGTGGCGTGCCATGTCATCTGTGACAGTGGTCGAGGCACGCGACACAGTTCAGCTACCCTGCCCCTTCAAGCTGGCCTCTATCGGCGCAGCCACGCGGCGCCTCTGTGTTGGGGAGCACCCGATGAACCTCTTCGCGAAACTTGCAATCACCTTCAGTGCAGCGCTCGTGTTCATCGTCAGCATGATCGATGCGGGACATGCAGCCGCCGATGCGGCCGCGGGCGCTTCGACAGCCGCCGTCCGTTCGCTGCCGTGAGCAGCGCAGAACGCAGACTGTGAACCGGGCGCTCGCACTGCCGGCCCGCTGTAACTCGCAGGACTTCACTCTATGCGTACGCTGACGCGCTGCCTCCTTTCCGCCACGATGCTCGCCGGCGCGGCGCGGGCCTCCGCCGAGCCGCTGACCGACCTGCTCGTCAACGTGTGCTCGAGCGTGCCGCGAATTGCCACCACGAGCACTGGCGGCAATTGCTCGAGCACGCCCCGGGGCGTCAGGGTCAAGCTGACCGCGAGCCGCGTCCCACGTTCGAAGCCGCTGCCTGCCATCGCGTTGCCGGACGGACGCTCGCTCCGCCTATACGGTGCGCTGGTGTACAACGGCTCGCTCGCACCCGAGATGTGGATCGTCAAGCCGGGCGACACCCTCGAAGTTGCGCTTCACGACCGGCTGCCGCCGGAGAGCCGGAACAAGCTCGTGCATCTCACCAATCTTCACGCGCACGGCCTTATCGTGCGTCCGGACCTCGTCTTCGCAGGTGATCCCGCCGATCCCCTGCGGGTAACGCAAGCAGGCGACAACGTCTTTGCGTGCACCGCGTTCCGCGGCCGCGGCCGCGACTGCGCGCACATGGCCCACATGGCCGATCGCAGCGCCATGGATTACCGCATCGTGCTGCCGGTATCGCATCCTGAGGGTTTGTTCTGGTACCACCCGCACCTGCACGGCACGTCCGGCGAGCAAGTGGCGCGCGGAATGGCGGGACTGATCGGCGTGCAGCGAAGCGATGCACTGCCCGCGGCGCGCACGCGCTATCTGATGCTGAAGGATCTGCACGTGCGCAATGTCGTCGCGGCGGGTGCGCCCGGGAAGGTTCGCGGCGAAGTGTTCTATCCGGAAGAGATCGCGCCGGACGGGTGCAGCTCCGATGCCGTCGCGAACCTCGGCATGTGCGCGACCGGCAGACGCTCGTTGTGGCTCTTCACCGTCAACGGACAGGTTTATCCGAGATTGGAGTTCGACGCGTCCGGCGGCGAGATCTGGCACATTGCGAATACCAGCGCCAATGCCACCTACCTGCTCCGGCTCCGGCGTTTGGACACCGGGCAGGCAATTCCGGTGCAGGCGCTGGCCAAAGACGGCGCGTCGATACCACAAGGCGAAGTGACGCCCGCCCGCTGGGTCGACGAAATTCTGATGATGCCGGCGAGCCGCGTATCGATCTACGTCAGGCGCCCCGCCGACATGCAGCAGGGAACGCTCGCCGCGCGCCTGGAAAGCGCCGGCTTCGACACCGGGGCAACGCCCGGTGACGGCGACAAGTGGCCGGCGGTGTCCCTTCTCGACGTTGTGTTCGGTCCCGGCGCCGCTGCTGTCCAGATGCCGCGCGAGATTGCAGTGCCCGCGCCCGCTGCGGTACAAGCCTCCGGCTTGCAGCAAGCGACTGTCGAAGGATCCTGCCCTGCCGATTCCACGGTCGAGCTCGCGCCGGACGAGTCACGTCTTGTCGCGTTCAACATCGCGCCCGATGGCGATGCCTTTCTTGTCGGAGCTGGAGTGATCGCATCGAATGCCGCCGTGTCCGGTGAGCCGCTCGCGTGGGAGACGCTGGACGTCGCGCTCGGCAAGGCAGCGGCGTTTCAGCATCACCACGCGCCGCAGATCTGCGCTCGCGCCGGTCGCCGAGAAACCTGGATCATCGCCAATCCGAACACGGCGTCACGGGGCGGCGGCTCCAACAAGGAGCTCCACAACTTCCATATTCACCAGAAACGCTTCAAGGTGTTGGATGTGTACACGCCGCCCGGCGCGGCTTTCCAGATGGCCGCCGATTTCTGGAAGGATTCTTACCACGATACGTTCCCGGTGCCGAGCGGCGGCTGGATCCGTATCGAGATCGAGTTCGACGCCACACAAATCGGCGACTTCGTGTACCACTGCCATATCCTCGAGCACGAGGACGGCGGCATGATGGCGCACATGCGTGTGCTGCCCTGAACGGCCGACGCTTCGAGGTTGTCGCTGGACGTTTCGCTCGCGCTGTGTAGTAGCAGTGGGAGAGGATCAAGGAATCTCTGAAAAAGCGGCAAAGCCAGGAGAATCGTCATTCTGGTGAAAACCAGAATCCATCTTTAGAGCCGCTGTTCGACAATGGATTATGCCTCTGGATTACGGCATTCCAGGACGGGCTCCGCAGGAATGACGATTTTCAGGGTGACGGGTGGTCTCCCGCCGCCTGTCCCGGTTCTGCAGCGCCGATGTCCGCGACGAGCTGTGAAAGGATCTGCGCCAGCGCCTCACCGTAGCCGCGCACCAGCGCATCGGGCAGAGCCTGCGGCAGATCGACGCGGCTCGCGATCGTGCGGCTGTGCAAGACCGTGGGCCGCGCGCCGCGCTGGTCGATCAGCGCGAACTGCACCGTCAGCACCGCAGCAGGCGTGCGCTCCTTGCGAAAGTCGCCATAGAGCTCGGTCACCGTTGCTTCGAGCACGTACGGCGCGGGCCGTGCAGTGCCCGGCTGAGCCACGTTACTGAACGGACCCGCGCGCTCCAGCCACTCAGCGATGCCGTTGCCGAGCATCGCACCGGGCTCGGCGATGAACGCGTTGTATGGATCCGCGACGTACTGCACGTCATCCACTCGGTAGACCAGTGCATTGCCCGCATAGGCCGCGGCGACACGCACATAGCCCATGCGCAACGCCTCGGTACGCCGAACTGCGAGCGGCACGCCTGCCGCCGGCGGCGCCTGGACGACGTAGGTCGTCGCCTGCGGCATCGGCTTGCCGATCGCGCACGCGCCCAGGACGAGGATCGCGCACGTGCCGAGCACGCCGCGTCGGACGCTCACCGGGCGCTCCCGGGAAGCTGAAGCCTTTCGGGCGGACCGCCAACGAGCACGCCCGCGGGATAGCGCTTGACGCCTTCCGAGACCGCGCGCAGGTTCTGCGACGTCACGCGCAGATCCTGAACGATCACACGCACGTCGTACTGGTTGTCGCCGATCAGCCCGTCGAGCCGTTCCGCCACTTCGTCCACACGCTTCACCATCCGGTCGAGGTCGCCCTCTTCGGCGAACTTGCGAACCCGCGCGCTGATCGCCGCGGTGTTGTCGAGCGTCTGCCTGACGCTTGCATCTTCGAGCAGCGCGGCGACGCGGCTGGTCGCCAAGTCGAGGGAGCGTACGGTGTGCTCGATGGGCGCCGCAGCGAGGACGCGATCGATGCGCCCGAGCGTTGCGTTGGCACTTCTCAAGACATCCTGCGCCTGTGCCGAAAGCTGAGCGACGGACACCTCGCCGAGCTTCTTGTCCACGTCGACTATCAACGTGTTCAGATTGCGCGCCAGCGTGGTGATGTCCGCTTCGTTGAGGCTCGCCAGGAACGTCTGCGCGTTGGCGACGATCTCGCCGGCGAGACTGGGCGCCGATGGCAGGTACGTGTACTTCGGCGTCCACTGGAACTCGAGCGCGGGATATTTCGTCGGCTCGAAGAAGTCGAGCGTGAGGTACTGCTGACCGGTGATCCCCGGCGAGCTGCGTCTGGGCGCGCAGTCCTCGCTTCACGAACTGCGCCGCGTCACGCTCCATCTGCTCGGTCTGCTGCGGCGGACAGATTGACCTTCGCCCGGACCACGATGTACTCCTTGCGCTTGCTCCAGCGGCACGTCTTTCTCGTACGCGGCGCTCGAAGTGACGATCTCCATGACCTGACCCAGCGGTACGCCGCGAAACCGCACGGGCGCGCCGAGCTCGAGACCGGAGACGGATTCGTCGAAGTAGGTCTCGAACGTGAATGTCGGCTGGAAGAGCTTGCGGCCCCCGAGCAGGAAGAGACCCGCCGCGAGCACGCATCAAGCTCACCGCCACGAACAACCCCAGTCGAAAGTAGCGCTTGCCCTCTTGTTCCATGGCTACTCCTCTCTCGCAAGCCGCGTCAGGCTGCGCGATTGAAGAACTGACGCACTCTCGGATCGGTGCTGCGGTCGCGCAGGTCGGCAGGCTTGCCGTCGGCGATGATGCTGCGCGAGACCGGGTCGAGCATGATCGCGCGATCGGCGATGGCGAAGATGCTCTGCAGCTCGTGCGTCACCACCACGAAGGTGAAGCCGAGGTTCTTGCGCAGCGACAGGATGGTGCGGTCGAGCTTGGCGGCGGTGATGGGGTCGAGGCCCGCCGACGGCTCGTCGAGCAGCAGGATGTCGCAGCCGAGCGCCATCGCGCGGGCGATGCCGGCGCGCTTCAGCATACCGCCGGAGAGCTCGCCGGGCATGAGTGACTCGGCATGGCCCATCTCGACCTGGTGCAGGAGCATGCGCGCGGTGAGGTTCTTGTCCGCGAGCGGCAGGTCGGTGAATTGATCGAGCGGAAAGCGCACGTTCTCGAGCACGGTGAGCGAGCCGAACAGCGCGCCGCTCTGGTACATCACGCCGAGCCTGCGCTGTAGCTGCGCCTTCTCGTCCGGGCTCGCCGCAACGAGGCTCTTCCCGGTCGATGAGGATGTCGCCCGCCATCGGCTGCGTAGAGGCCGATGATGTTCTTCATCAGGCTCGACTTGCCGCTGCCCGATCCGCCGAGGATGACCAGGATCTCGCCGCGCTGCACGTCGAACGAGGCGTCCTCGAGCAGCACGCGCGTGCCGTAACCCATGCGCAGGTTGCGCACGCTGACGGCGGGCTGCACGCCTGTCTGCGTCGCGAGTGCGAATCTGCGCCGCGTTCATGGCCTTCAGCTCGTCAACACGGCGAACATGCCGTCGATCACCACGATCAGCACGATGCTCGTCACCACGGCGCTCGTCGCGGAGAGCCCGACTGAGGTTGCGCCCGCGCCGGTCGCAAGGCCGCGATGACAGCCGATCGCCGCAATGGTGAGGCCGAACACCGCGGCCTTCACGATGCCGAGCACGAAGTCCGCTGCCGTGACCGCGCCGAGCAGCTGGTTGTAGAACTGCACGAAACCGACGTCGAAGGTGCTCATCACCAGCGCGCCGCCGAACAGCCCGACGATGTCGGCCAGCACGGTGAGCAGCGGCACCACCAGCACCGCCGCGATCAGCCGCGGCAGCACCAGGAAGTGGATCGGGTCGAGACCGAAGGTGGAGATCGCGTTGACTTCCTCGTTGACTTTCTGCGTGCCGATCTGGGCGGCGAATGCCGCGCCGGTGCGGCCGGCAAAGACGATCGCGGTCATCAGCGCACCCAGCTCGCGCAGCATGGCGATGCCCACGCCGTTCACGACGAAGATCACCGCACCGAACTGCCGCGCGACGAGCCCGATCTCGAACGCGATGATCACGCCCATGAGGAAGCCGATCAGCAGCACGATCGGCACCGCGTTCGCGCCGGCCTCGGTGGCGACGTCGAGCACCTCACCCCACCGCACCGCGCCGCGCCGCGTGAGCGCCTGTCGCGAGCGCGCGCGCACACGCGCCCAGGAATGCGGCGAGCTGCCTTCGCGTACGCGATCTGCTGCGCCGTTGCCCGGCCCAGGTGCTCGAGCGTGCCGATGGAGAGGCGTCCGCGGGCCGGCGCGTCGAAGTGCTTCGGGTCGAAGCCCTGCACCAGCGCCGCGAGGTTGGGCGCAAGCTGCCGGAGTTCGACCTTGGCCTCCGCCGCACGCTCGCGGCGCACGAGGTCGAAAAGCAGCGCAACGCCCACGTCGTCGACATACTCGAGCCGCGAAGCATCGACGACGACGGGACGCTCAGGGTTACGCGCGAGCGTGTCGAGCGCCGAGCGCCAGATCGGCGCCGCCGTGTAGGCCGTGATGCGGCCCTCCAGCAGCAGCTCGACGCGGTCGCCGGCAGAGTTGAGCGGGCCCGTGTTTGCCATCGGCGCAGCCTGACGCATTGGCGTGTCTACGGCGTGTCGCCGCCCGGCCGCTGCGTGTCATCTGTGACGGACACACGCGGTGCGTCGCACGTGACTCGCGAATATCGACTATGGTTCGCGCGGCAGCTCCTGAGGCCTGCACAAGGCACCGGCGGCGCGCGCCAAGGCGGCCGCGTTGCGATCGGCCGCTTCCGCCGCAAGCTCATCCGAGTATGTTGCGAAGAGCTGCAGGAGGCCCGTCAATGAATCGAGCGCGACGAGCTGGGTCTGCTGATGGTGCCACGCCAACAGCTGAACGCGGCTCGCCTGCTCACAGTCGGCCGCCCGTCTGTGCGCCGGCCGCTCGACCTCGTGTGCGGCAACCGAGAGAACCGAGATCCCGATCGCCAAGCCGAGTGAGCGCGACAACCGGCCGCCCCGCGCGAGAACGCTGTTCCTCGATGCCGTCATGTATGCGATTCCTTCGATGCGGGTTGCGGGCGACGTCGCGATGCGAGTCCGACGCCGGGAATGAGGACACGCAGGTGACCTCAGTAGACCGGCGGTTGCAGCAGCATCTTCAGGGCGCGCCGCAGTCCCACTCGCCGGGATAGCTATCGGTACTGCGCCGGCGGGCAGTTCGTGGCGCTTCGATGTGACCAGCGCTCGATGCACGGGCGATGGCGTTGTCCGCAATCGACTTGACGTCGTTCCACGCGATCTCGAGCTCGCGCTTGTGGAGATCGATCATTTGGGCCGCGAGTGCACGTGCGCGATCGCGCTCCCTGGCCGGCATCAGACACCAGCTCGCAATCTCGCCATTCAAGGTGACGAGCACCAGCATCTGACCGACAAGCGGCAGAAACACGGTCATGCCGCCGATTCCGTCGGTATCTTCCGGAATCTCTGTAAGCTTCCGCTGGATCGTGCCCTGATCGTCTGCGCTCAGAGCCACCGGCAATTCATCGATGTTCATGATGGTCTCCATCGTTTACGGCTTCCCTGCCCGATGGTCAGCCTACGCCGGTGCAACGACTGACCGGTTACAGTTCGCGCGACAACGGTTACAGATGACACGATCGGCGACATCGTTGCGGACCGCTGCGCGTACGTGACTCTGCAGATCAGCGGGAGCGCAGCGGGACCGAGGCCTGCGAGCCGCTGCCAGGAGACGAGCGCTCGTCGCAGCGCGTGACGCGGGGCACGTTCATCGCGTTTGCCGAACGGCCGAGCCCGTCTCCTTCAGGAAGAGCGCGAGCACCACCGCAATCAGGATTGCCACGACAAAAGCGGTTCCCGCGGTGGAGAAGGCGGCGCCCGTGAATTGAGCCCCACCGGCGAGCTTTTGCAGCCACCATCCATAGGCAGGCGCCGCGAACGCGCTCATCACGAAGACGAGGAAGTTCATCGCACCGGTGGCGCTGCCCTTCGCATTATCCGGATTGACTTCCTTGATGATCGAGTACGGGATCATCGCCGCGCCGGAGCCGAAGCCGAGCAGGAACGCGAGGACATACGCGGGAAACGTCGCGGGCGGCAGATACATGATCGCCGCGGTCGCCGCGAGCATCAATGCGGCGCCTCCGAGGATGACCGGCTTGCGACGGCCGATTTTGTCCGCAAGGTAACCGAGGATCGGACAACCGAATACCCAGCCCAGCGGCACCATCGCGGCACGGTCGACGGCCTGGGTGTAATCGAGATGCCAGCCGTCGCGCAGGAACGCGACGCCCCAGGTCATGTCTCCAACGGTCGTGGGCAGGAAGAGCAAGCCTGCACACAGCCCGCAGAGGTACGACTGCGGGTTCGTGAGCACCGTCTTGTACGGCGCGAACGCACTCCAGATGCTCGTCCTCGCGCCCTGCGACCGACTCTCGCGTGGCGTTGCGAAGAACATGGCGACCGCGATGAGGAGCGTCACGATACCCGCATCGATCCAGAATTGCGGCCAAGTGAGCGGGCCGTGGATCAACGGCGCGCCGACAAACTGCCCCGCCGATCCGCCGAGCATGCCGAGGCACTGCGTGATGCCGATGGCGGTCGCAAGATATCGCGCAGGCAGTCCATGCGCCGCCAGATACACAGCCGCGATGAACGCGAAAGCAGCGCCCGCGCCCTGGAGGAAACGCCCCACACCGGCAACCCAGGTCACGCTCACGCCGAACATCGCCGTGCCCAGCGCAAGGAGCAGCACGCCGACCGGAATGGTGTACTTCGCGCCCCAGCGGTCGACCGAAGCGCCGGCGAGGATCGCGAAGCCGGCGTACGAGTAGTAGTAAAGGCCCAGCAGCGAGCTCAGCCCCACGGTCGTGAGGCCCCATGCCGCCGTGAGCTCCGGCAGCATGACGCTCGGTGCGGAGCGCACTGCGTACTCCATGAAGTAGAACAGCAGGCAGAAGAGCCATGCGACGATGAAAGCGGTGTGGAAACTGCTGGCGGCTGCCGGCGCGTTCGTCTTCGCTACAGGCAGCGGCATCGTTTGTGTGGACATGAAGAACCTCTCGATCGGGTCGTCGCGTGATACGCGGCTGACGATGCCGACGCGTTCTCCGCGCCGGAATCGCCGTGCGATGTTCAGCGCCAGAGATTCGACTTCGCGAGGTCGATCAGCTCGTTGCCCCTGCCGCTCATGACCGCTTTCACCATGTAGAGCGAGAAGCCTTCCGCCATTTCGGCGGTGATCGACGGCGGCATCGCGAGCTCGGCGCGGTTCACGACCGCGTCGATGAGAACCGGACCGTCGTGCGCGAGCGCCTCGCGTATGCCTTCATCGACGTCACCCGGTTGTTCAAGGCGTATGCCGTGAATGCCGACCGACTGGGCCATCGCGGCAAAGTTCGGATTCTCGAATCCGGTCCCGTACGCGAGGAACCCCGTCGATTTCTGCTCGAGCTCGATGAAACCGAGCGCGCTGTTGTTGAATACGACGACCTTCACCGGCAACTCGAGCTGTTTCAGGCTCAGGAAATCGCCCATCAGCATCGAGAATCCACCGTCGCCCGAAAGCGAGATGACCTGCCGACCCGGAAACGCTTTCTGGGCGCCGATCGCCTGCGCCATCGCGTTCGCCATCGAGCCGTGCCAGAACGAGCCCAGCAGCCGCCGCTTCCCGTTCATCGCCAGATAGCGCGCGGCCCACACGGTCGGCAGCCCGACATCGCACGTGAAAATGGCGTCGTCGGATGCGACGTCGTTCAGCGCCTTCGCGATTTGCTGTGGATGGATGAGCGTGCGGTGTGACGGCGCGGCGAGGTCGTCGAGTGCCTGGCGCGCCTTCAAGTAGTGACTGCGGGCCTGCGCGAGGTGCGTGCCGTCGTTCTTCTGCTCGAGCTTCGGCAGCAGCGCCTGAAGCGTCGCCCGAACATCGCCCACCACGGCGACATCGACCGGCGCCCGCCGCCCGATGTTCTCGGGGCGGATATCGACCTGCGCGATTTTCACGTCGCGCCCGCGCGGATAGAACTGACGGTACGGAAAATCGGTGCCGAGCATGAGCAGCACGTCACAGTCCAGCATCGCGTAATAACCGGAGGAAAAACCGATCAGTCCTGTCATGCCGACGTCGTACGGATTTTCCCACTCGACGTACTCCTTGCCGCGCATCGCGTGCACCATCGGCGATTTGAGCCGCTCACCGAGCGCGATCAGCTCCGCGTGCGCCCCCGCACAACCCGAGCCGCACAGGATCGTTACGCGTTCGTTCTCATTGAGCAGCGCGGCGAGCCGGGCGAGCTCTTCAGGCGCCGGCGTCACGATGGGCGGCGGCGGCAGCAGGTTTTCCGGGCGCGGCGCCGGCGCATCGACCGCGGGCTTCAGCGCGGTGTCGCCCGACATCACGACTACCGATACGCCGCGTTTCCCGACCGCCTCGCGGATCGCGATCTCGAGCGTGCGCGGCATCTCGTTAGGTCCGGAGATCAGTTCGCAGTAGTGGCTGCATTCCTGAAACAGGATCTGCGGATGCGTCTCCTGGAAATAGCCCGCGCCGATCTCCGCCGAAGGGATCTGCGCGGCTATCGCGAGCACGGGAACGCGCGAGCGTTGGCAATCGAAGAGTCCGTTGATGAGGTGGAGATTGCCGGGACCGCAGCTTCCCGCGCACACAGCGATCTCCCCGGTCAGATGCGCTTCCGCGCCCGCGGCGAACGCGGCGACTTCTTCGTGTCGCACGTGGACCCACTCGATCCTGCCCTGGCGGCGGATCGCGTCGGTCAGGCCGTTCAGGCTGTCTCCGACGATCCCATAGATGCGTTTCACGCCGGCCGCGGCGAGCGTTTCTGCGAACTGATCTGCGACTGTCTTCATGGTTGGCCCCGTTGCTGTTTGGACAAGTGACGAATTGCGTAGGGAACATTCCACGACGTTCGCGTTGCGCTTCGGTGTCCGGCGCGCAGGATGGATGTCACGCTTGTGACGCGGGCGATGCGTGTCGGCAGGCGCTCACAGCGGCGATGCGGTACCTGACGAGGGTTTCAGAACGCGAAGCACGAGCAGCCCAGCGCGCCCCAGAAGCTCTTGAGGTCGTCGACCGGCGCGGTGCCCGTCCAGGCGCGGCCGTGGTCGTGGCCGTGGATGCCACAGGCGCTGGCGCGACCGTGCGCGCCGTCGAGCTGCTGGCGGTGTACGTGCTCGCGCTCTTGCACGCCCCAGGCGGCGTAGCCGCCGAAGCGGCGCACCGGCGACCAATCCGGCATCGCTGGCGGCGGCGGGATGGTCGAGGCTTTCGAAGATGCCGCCCGCATAAACGATCCTGCCGCCGACGATCGTCAACTCGGAGGCGATATCGGCTATGTCGCTCTCGGCGCACGCGAAGTAGTCGCGATCCGGAACGATCAGGTCGGCGAGCTGGCCCGCCTCGATCCGACCCTTCTTGCCCGCTTCGTTGGAGAACCAGGTGACGTTCTCGGTCCATAGACGCAGCGCCGTCTCGCGGTCGAGGCAGTTGCGTTGTGGATAGATGCGCAAGCCCCCGACCGTGCGCCCGGTGACGAGCCAGGCGAGCGATACCCACGGATTGTAGGAGGCGACACGTGTCGCATCGGTGCCCGCGGAGACCTTGACGCCCTTCTCCAGCATGCGCGCGAATGGCGGCGTGGCTGCGGCCGCACCCGCGCCGTAGCGTTCAACGAAGTATTCGCCCTGATACGCCATGCGGTGCTGCACGGCGATACCGCCACCGAGCGCCGCGATCCGGTCGATCGACTGCTCCGAGATCGTCTCGGCGTGATCGAAGAACCAATGCAGCCCGTCGAGCGGGATGTCCTGGTTCACGCGCTCGAAGACGTCGAGGGCGCGGCTGATCGTCTCGTCATAGGTGGCGTGCAGCCGCCACGGCCAGCGGTTCTGGGCGAGGATGCGCACCACCGCTTCGAGCTCCGGCTCCATCTCCGGCGGCATGTCGGGGCGCGGCTGGCGGAAGTCTTCGAAGTCGGCAGCCGAGAACACCAGCATCTCGCCTGCCCCGTTGTGACGGAAATAGTCGTCGCCCTGCTGATACTTCGACGATCCGGCCCAGCGCAGGAAGTCCTCCTTTTCACCCTTGGGCTTCTGAGTGAACAGGTTGTAAGCGAGGCGGACAGTGAGCTGACCGTCGGCCGCCAGCTTCTCGATCACGGCGTAGTCTTCGGGATAGTTCTGGAAGCCGCCACCGGCGTCGATCGCGCCAGTGACGCCCAGCCGATTGAGCTCACGCATGAAGTGGCGCGTCGAGTTCACCTGATAGTCGAACGGCAGCTTCGGACCCTTGGCGAGCGTCGCGTAGAGGATGCCCGCGTTCGGCTTGGCGAGCAGCAGCCCGGTCGGCGTGCCATCCGGGCCGCGCACGATCTCACCGCCAGGCGGGGTCGGCGTGTCCTTGGTGTAGCCGACGGCGCGCAACGCTGCGGCGTTGAGGATTGCGCGGTCGTAGAGATGCAGCAGGAAAACCGGCGTCTCGGGCGCGACGGCGTTGAGCTCGTCGATCGTCGGCAGCCGCTTTTCGGCGAACTGATGCTCGCTGAAGCCGCCAACCACGCGCACCCATTGCGGCGGCGGTGTGACGGCGACCTGGCGCTTCAGCATGCTCATCGCGTCGGAGAGGCTGCGCACGCCGTCCCAGCGCAGCTCCAGGTTGAAGTTGAGGCCACCGCGAATGATGTGGAGATGGTTGTCGATGAGGCCAGGCAGGACGCGCCGGCCCTTGAGGTCGACGACCTTGGTCTTCGGACCTGCCAGCGCCATCACCTCGCTGTCGGTGCCGACAACGAGGAAGCGGCCGTCGCGAATCGCGACGGCGGTGGCGGTCGGCTGCGAGCGGGCGAGCGTGGTGAAGAGGCCGCGCTGGAGGATCAGATCAGGGGGTAGTGCTGATTGGGTCACGTGCGTTTCTCCAGTTCGGAGTCAATCGTGGGTTGCGTGCCAGCTCCGCTGACGGCCGGGCAGCAGGCCGAACATGTGCGGCGTGCATTGCGACTGGCGCCACGCGGCGGCGAGATGCGAACCCTCCAGCACGTGCCTGGCCACCGGGATGATCTGCTCGCCTATGAGGATGCCGAGCAGCCCAACCAGCGCCACCACGGGCGGCGCCGGCGATCGCACGTTGAGCAGGCTATAGACGATGCCGACCAGGAGACCCGCGCCGAGCGATAGAAGGTAGGTGCGCATATCCGCCGCCACGTGGCTCGTGTTATGCGCGCACCGGCGCCAACGCCTCATGGGCCTTCGAGGTGCGCTGCGGCGCCTTGTGCACCATGGTGTAGGCGTAATCGACGCCCATTCCGTAGCCGCCGGAGTGCTCGCGCACGACCGCCATCACAGCGTCATACGTTTCCTTGCGCGCCCAATCACGCTGCCATTCGAGCAGCACCTGCTGCCAGGTCACCGGCACGACGCCAGCCTGGATCATGCGCTGCATCGAATAGTCGTGTGCCTCCTTCGACGTGCCGCCGGAGGCGTCGGCCACCATGTAGATCTCGTACTCGCCTTCGAGCATCGCCGAGAGCGCGAACGTGTTGTTGCACACCTCGGTCCACAGGCCGGCGACGACCACTTTATTGCGATTGTTTTTCTTGAGTGCGTCGCGCACCTTCTTGTCGTCCCACGAGTTCATCGAGGTGCGCTCGAGCACGGGCTTGTCGGGGAACACGTCGAGCAGCTCGGGATAGGTGTAGCCGGAGAAGCTCTGCGACTCCACCGTGGTGATGGTGGTCGGAATGTTGAATGCCTTCGCTGCCTTCGCGAGTCCGACGACATTGTTTTTCAGCGTCTGGCGGTCGATCGACTGCACGCCGAACGCCATCTGCGGCTGCTGATCGATGAAGATGAGCTGCGAGTTCTGCGGCGTGAGGACTTCGAGCTTCGGATTGCTCATGCGTGATCTCCTGAGGTTGGGGCGCTCGACTCGAGATACCCGTCGCGTTTAAGTCTGCGTTCGAAGACACCGCTCGAACATCCCCTCGACGGGGGATTCGTCTTGAGCACGCGGCGCAAATACGACGCGACGGTCCCCCAGCCGGGGGATACGAGTTTCTCGAGTGAATGCGCAAGATTCGGTGAGTCAAGTCCGGTGCGCACGAGGCCGGCATCATCGCAACACGATGCGAGCTCAAAGCGGCGGATGCGCCACGACCCAGGAGAAACGCGATGCCGAAACTACCCTGCACATACGAGAAGACGAAACCTTCTGCCCAACTGAACCTGCTCGATCGTCTGGCCCAGGCAATTACACCGCTTGTCGCGACGCGGCCGGTTCACGTCATTGCATTACTGGGCCTCTGCGCCGCATACATTCAGGGCGGCCTCGACAAGCTCCTCGACTTCAACGCCGCGGTTGCCGAGACCCAAAGCTTCGGACTTCCCTTCGCGGCAGCAGCTACCGCCGCGACGATCGTCACCGAGCTCGCCGGCTCCATGCTCATCTTGACCGGAATCTACCGGTGGCTTGGCGCTCTGTGGCTCGCGGGATTCACGCTGATCGCCACCTTCGTTGCCAATCGATTCTGGGAATTGCCGTTGCCGCAGCGTTTCATGGTCGAGAACGCGTTCTTCGAGCACGTCGGCCTGGTCGGCGGCTTTCTTCTTGTCGCGTGGCTCGATCTGCGTGGACGCCATGCCGCTTCTGGGCTGCGCTGAGGTGTCGATGGGCCGCGCGCAGCGGGCAGCGTGGCCCTGGAGCAAGTATCGCCGGCGACAAACGGGCGTGTCCGCGTCAGATAAGTCCGAGTGCCGCTGCTCGATACACGGCCTGGGCCCGAGTCTGGGCCGTCAGCTTCCAAAAGATGTTCTTGGCGTGCGACTTGACGGTCTCAGGCGCAATACTGAGTTGGCGGGCGATCCCTTTGTTGGATAACCCATGGCCCATCAGGAGCACGATCGTGCGCTCGCGAGCCGACAGAACCGCGCCTGAAGACTTCATCCTCTCGGGTTCTCTCGCATTGCTCGCTGGTGCGCTCCAGTTTTCGTCCACTTCAATTCTCCTGATCGTCACCAAAGAACCGCCATGCGGGCGCGTTCAAAGCGCCTGACCGTCGGCTGCGCCGGCGGGTTGTTGGCACTACGTCACTCTGGAAGATCGGGATCACAAAGCGATGGCGAACCACCTGCCGGACCGTCACATCTGTAATACAAGGTTCGAAAGGCTGAGATCGTGACGGATCTCGTTGGTGATCAGCCAGGCATGGAACTCCTTTCGTGGTGCTTGGCGGCTCACGGTTGCGGCGTTCACTGATGGACTCCTGCAAATGTCAAACTGCTACTGCCACCCCGGCATAGCCGGCGGGTCTCCCGTTTCTGGCTAAAAAGACGCCATTGCCACGTGTGCGTTATGGGCCTATCGTTTTCCCCACATCGTGCCCTTCAGGCGCGCCATGAAACCTGACCTCGATAAAGCGTGCTGAGTCAATTCCATGTCCCGATCGTTGGCGACGTGAGAGGCGGCGAGGCGACCCGTGCGATGCCGCTGAGCGACGCTGGTTTCAAGTCGCTCGAGGGGATGCTGGGCGGCCCGATGGAAATTGGAACCTTCCTGCACGTTGCCATCGCGCTCGCGTCGGCGTTGGGCAGGCTCCACCAGCAGCAGCTGGTGCATAGGGACGTCAAGCCCGCCAACATCCTGGTGAATTCCGATAGCGGCGAAGTTCGCTTCACCGGCCTGGGCCTTTCGTCGCGCATTGCGCGGGAACGCGCGCAACCTCGGCCGCCCGAGTCCATCGCCGGTTCGCTCGCCTACATGGCACCGGAACAAACCGGACGGATGAATCGGTCGATCGATTCCCGCAGTGACCTCTACGCGCTCGGTGTCACGCTGTACCAGATGCTCACGGGCTTCCTGCCATTCACCGCGAACGATCCCATGGAGTGGGTGCACTGCCATATCGCCAGGAAGCCAGTGCCCCCGAGCGAACGCCGCGAGAATGTCCCGGCCCCGGTTTCGGCCATCATCATGAGACTGCTCGTCAAGACACCGGAGGATCGCTACCAGACCGCGGGCGGCGTCGGACACGACCTGCGGCGCTGCCTCGCCGCATGGGAGGCGCAGCGCCGGATCGACGACTTCCCGCTCGGCGAACACGACATGCCCGACCGGCTCCTCGTTCCCGAGAAGCTCTACGGGCGCTCGCGCGAAGTCGAGACGCTGCTTACCGCCTTCGACCGGATGGTGATGGGCGGAAAGCCGGAGCTGGTGCTGGTATCGGGGTACTCCGGCATCGGCAAATCATCGGTGGTCAACGAGCTGCACAAGGTGCTCGTGCCGCCGCGCGGACTGTTTGCGTCGGGGAAGTTCGATCAATACAAGCGCGAGATCCCGTATGCGACGTTGGCGCAGGCGTTTCAGAGCCTCGTTCGGTATCTTCTCGGCAAGAGCGACGCCGAGCTGAGTGGTTGGCGCGACGCTCTGGCGGAGGCGCTGGGCCCGAATGGGCCGCTCATGATCGACCTGGTCCCGGAGCTCAGGCTCATCATCGGAGACCAGCCGCCGGTTCCTGAGCTTTCTCCGCAGGACGCGCGAAGCCGTTTCCGGGTGGTGTTCCGGCGGTTCATCGGCGTGTTCGCCCAGCGGGACCATCCGTTGGCACTCTTCCTCGACGACCTGCAATGGCTCGACGCGGCGACGCTCGATCTCCTCGAAGATCTGCTGACTCCACCCGGCATGCCGCACCTGATGCTGATCGGCGCGTACCGGGACAACGAAGTCACGGCGGCGCATCCGCTGACGCGCAAGCTCGAAGCAATCCGGTACGCGGGAGCGAACGTGCACGAGATCGTGCTTGCGCCGCTCGCGTGCGAAGACGTGCGGCAGCTCGTTGCGGATGCGCTCCGCTGCGACTTGGCGCGCGCCACCCCACTCGCTCAGCTGGTGCACGGGAAGACGGCCGGCAATCCGTTCTTCATCGTGCAGTTTCTGCAGATGCTCGTCGAAGACGGATGGCTCGTGTTCAGTCATGAGCACGCGCAATGGTCCTGGGATCTCGATCGCATCCATGCGAAGCAGGTACCGCGACAACGTCGTCGATCTGATGGTGGGCAAGTTGAACCGCCTGCCGCTCGATACGCAGATGGCGTTGCAGCAGCTCGCGTGCCTCGGGAACATCGCCCCGGTCCGGACGCTTTCCCTGATCCTCGAGAAATCAGCCGAGGAGGTCGGTGTGGATGTCTGGGAGGCCGTTCGCCTGGAGCTGGTCGAGGACCTGGGAGACTCCTGCCAGTTCGTTCACGATCGCGTTCAGGAAGCCGCCTACTCGTTGATCCCGGAGGCGCAGCGAGACGAGGCGCACCTTCGAATCGGAAGACGGCTCGCGGCCCATATCCCTCCCGAGCAGCGGGAGGAGGCGATCTTCGACATCGTCAATCAGTTCAACCGCAGCGCGGCGTTGATCACCTCGCGAGACGAGCGCGAGCAGGTGGCCGAGCTCAATCTGCTGGCCGGCAAGCGCGCCAAGGCGTCTGCGGCCTACACGTCGGCGCTGAAGTATCTGGTAGCGGGTGCGTCGCTGCTGCCGACAGACTCCTGGGAGCACCCGCACGCGGTGTCCTTCGAACTGGAGCTGCACCGCGCGGAATGCGAGTTCCTGACCGGCGCGCTTGCGGTGTCCGAGGAGCGGTTGAAGCTGCTTTCGGCACGCGCGGCAAATACGGTCGAACGAGCTCGGGTGGCATGCCTGCGCCTGAGTGTGTACACGACGCTCGATCAGAGCGAGTGCGCTGTCGAGGTCTGTCTCGACTATCTCGTGCACCTGGGAGTCGAATGGCTGCCGCACCCGACACGAGAGCAAGCACTGGGCGAATACGGTCGGATCTGGTCCCTGCTCGACGGGCGCAATATCGAGGATTTGATCGAACTGCCGCTGTTGAGCGATCCCGCAATGCTCGGTACTTTGGATGTTCTGACCGAGGTCGTGACGCCGGCCCTGTTCACCGACCGCAATCTGCTTTCGCTGGTGATCTGCCGGATGGTCAATCTCAGTCTCGAGCACGGCAACAGCGACGGATCGTGTTTCGCTTATGTGTGGCTTGGCATGATCGCGGGACCGCACTTCGATAACTATGAGGCTGGTTTCCAGTTCGGCCGGCTTGGGTATGAGCTGGTCGAGAGGCGTGGACTGCATCGTTATCAGGCCCGGACATATATGTCCTTTGGCAATCTCGTCATGCCGTGGACGAAGCACGTCCGGACGGGCCGTGATTTGGTGCGCCGTGCGTTCGATGCCGCAAACAAGGCCGGTGACCTCACGTTTGCCGCCTACAGCCGCAACAACCTGAACACGAATCTTCTCGCGGCGGGAGATCGGCTGGCTGACGCGCAACGTGAAGCCGAGCAAGGTCTCGACTTTGCACAGAAGGCGCGGTTCGGTCTCGTCATTGACATCATTACTGCGCAACTCGGCCTGATCCGGATGCTTCGTGGTCTGACACCGACCTTCGGATCTTTTGACTATGAGCAGTTCGATGAACGCCGCTTCGAAAGCCACCTGGCAAGTCAGCCGGATCTGGCGCTGCCCGAATGCTGGTACTGGATTCGGAAGCTCCAGGCGCGCGTGCTGGCCGGGGACTATCGCGCGGCCATCGATGCCGCATCGAAGGCTCAGCCGCTGCTCTGGACGTCGCCATCCTTTTTCGAGACGGCGGAGTATGAATTCTATGGGGGGCTCGCCCGGGCCGGATTCTGTGATTCCATCCGCCCCGAAGAGCAGCCGCCGCAGCGGACGGCGTTGTCTGTCCATCACAAACAGCTCGAAATCTGGGCGACGCATTGTCCGGAGAATTTCGAGAGCCGTGCGGCATTGGTCGGTGCGGAGATCGCACGCATCGACGATCGCGTCCTCGATGCCGAGCAGCTGTACGAGAAGGCGATCCGGTCGGCACATGAACACGGTTTCGTTCAGAACGAAGGACTGGCGTACGAGTCGGCCGCGCGATTCTACGCGGCGCGCGGCTTAGACGACTTCGCGCATCTTTATCTGCGGCGTGCCCGTCGGTGTTACTTGCGATGGGGCGCCGATGGCAAGGTGCGGCAGCTGGACGAGCGGTACCCGCTCCTGAGGAAAGAAGGACCTGCCCCCGACTCGCGCGTCACGATCGGCGAGCCGGTCGAGCGGCTGGAACTCGCGACCGTATTGAAGGTCTCGCAAGCCGTCTCGGGCGAGATCGTGCTCGAAAAGCTCGTCGACACCGTGTTGCGCACGGCGATCGAACACGCCGGTGCCGAGCGTGGGCTGCTGCTCCTGTCTCGAGGGAGCGATCTTTTCGTTCGTGCGGAGGGCGAAACCCGCGACAGCTCGGTGACGGTCCGTCTCTGCGAGAAACCCGTTTCCGCGACCGAGCTTCCCGAGTCGGTTGTCCGTTATGCGGCACGCGCGCGCGAGGCCGTGATTCTCGCCGATGCCTCGACGCATGATCTGTACTCCACCGACGAGTACATTCGCGCAACGGGCGTGCGCTCGGTCCTCTGCCTGCCCCTGGTGAAACAGGGTTCGCTGGTCGCGCTGCTCTACCTCGAGAACAGGCTCGCTTCGAGCGTCTTCACACCCTCGAGGATCGCGCTCCTCGAGGTGTTAGCCTCCCAGGCGGCCATCTCGCTCGAGAACAGCGGGCTGTACCGCAAGCTTCACCAGCGCGAGGCGGAGGTCCGGCGGCTGGTCGACGCCAACATCGTCGGGATCATGTTCTGGGATCTGGACGGCGGGATTCGCGACGCCAATGACGCGTTCCTGAGCATCGTCGGCTACGAACGCGCAGACCTGGTCTCGGGCCGACTGCGGTGGAGCGACCTGACGCCTGCCGAATGCCTCGAGCGCGATCGTGAAATTGTTGAGACACAGGTCAGGTCGACGGGGCGCGTGCCGCCCTACGAGAAGGAGTTTTTGCGCAAGGACGGCAGCCGGGTTCCGGTGCTTATCGGAGGGGCCGCTTTCGATGACGAAGTGAAGCATGGCGTCGCCTTCGTCTTGGACATCACCGCGCGCAAGCGCGCAGAGGAAGCGATGCTGCAGCAGAAGGCACACCTCGACGAGCTGTTCGACCTTGCGCCCGACGCCATCGTCCTGACGACTATCCGCGACCCTGCGAATGTGCGCATCAACAGGGAGTTCACGCGAATGTTCGGCTACACGGCCGAAGAGGCGGTGGGCCGGCGACTGCGCGACCTCATCGCACCGCCCGATGTGCAGCCCGCCAACCTGACGGAGAACGCCGACCTGCTCGCCGGGCGAACGGTGCAAAAGGAGGTCATCCGCCAGCGCAAGGACGGCAGTCGTTTCCATGCACACGTCACGGCGAAGCGTGCCCGGCTGGCGGACAACGATGATGCCGCTTACATCATTTATCGCGACATCACCGAGCGCAAGTGTGCGGAGGAGGACCTGCGGCGCAGCCGGCATTATCTGGCGGAGGCGCAGAGAGTCAGCCACACGGGAAGCTGGGCGTGGAGCCCGCTTTCCAACGCCATCCTGTACTGGTCGGAAGAGTGCTATCGCATCCTCGGCTACGACCCGGCGCAAGGCCTGCCGTCGTTCGAATCTTCCCTCGAGCGCATCCACCCCGAGGACCGGCCCGCTCTTGCAGAGACGATGGAGCGGGCGGTGCGGGAGAAGGCGGAATTCCAAATCGAGTATCGCGTGGCGCTGCCGGACGGCACGCGGCGCAACGTGCGCATCCTGTCACATCCGGTGCTGGATGCGTTCGGCAAGCTGATCGAATTCGTCGGCACCGTCATGGACGTCACGGAGCAGAAGCGGGCCAACCAGGAGCGTCGCGCGCACCTGTGGTTCCTCCAGAGCATGGACCGGATCAACCGCGCGATGCAGCGAAGCAACGACGTCGAGCTCATGACGAGCGGCGTGATGCAGGAAGCGCTGGAAATCTTCGCCTGCGACCGCGCCTGCCTGATCTATCCCTGCGATCCGGATGCGCCAACTTTCCGCACGGTGATGGAGCACACGAGTTTGGAATACAAGGGCGCCCTCACGCTGGGCACAGATCAGCCGGTGTCTCCCGACGGGGCAGAACTCTTTAGACGTTGTCTGCAACATACCCGGGCGGTGGTCGACCCCGTCTTCCCGCCGGCGACTTACGAGCGGTTCCGCATCGCGTCGATGCTCGCGATCGCGGTCCGTCCCAGGGTCGACCGGCCATACATGCTCGCGGTGCAAAGCGCCCGATCGCGGCCGTGGACTGCCCCCGAGCTGCGACTGTTCGAGGAGACCGCCCAGCGTCTGGGAGATGCTTTGACGAGCGTGCTTGCGCACCGCAGCCTGCTCGCGAGTCAGGAGGAGTTGCGTCAGAGCCAGGCTTATCTTGCCGAGGCGCAGAAACTCAGCCAGACAGGAAGCTGGGCGTGGAGTCCAGAGGACGATATTACGTACTGGTCGGAGGAATGCTACCGCGTTCTGAGTTTCGATCCACGGGATGGTTTGCCCCGACAGGAAGACTTCTTTCAGCGGATTCATCCGGACGACCAACCCGTCTTCATGGAACTAACTCAGACGGCTATCCGCGAGAAAGCACAGTTGGTGGCGGACTACCGCGTCGTGCATCCGGATGGACTCGTCAGGGACATTCACGTCATAGGTCGTCCTGTTCTGAGCACGTCCGGCGATCTCGTTGAATTTGTGGGCACTGTGATCGATGTTACCGACCGCAAGCGCGCGGAGGAGGAGCGCAGGGAGCACCTGTGGTTCCTCGAAAGCATGGACCGGGTCAACCGCGCCATGCAGCGCACGAACGACGTGGAAGGCATGATGAGCGGCGTGCTCGAGGAAACGCTGGCCGTTTTCGGTTCCGATCGCGCCTGGCTGGTGTATCCCTGCGATCCCGACGCGCCCACGTCGCGCGTGGTGATGGAGCACACGCGTCCCGACTATCCAGGTGCCTTCGCGCTCGGCGAAGAGTTCCCGGTGGACATGCAGCAGGCAGATATCCTGCGGCGCGTGCTGGAGGGTCCGGGCGCGGCGACGGATCTGTGCGTCCCGCCGGAGATCCGCGAGCGGTTCAGCATCGAATCGATGATTGCGATTGCGGTGCGGCCCAAGGGGGACCGACCATACCTGTTCGGACTGCACCAGTGCTCGCATGCACGGACCTGGACCGCCGCGGAGCGCCGGCTCTTCGAGGAGATCGCGCGGCGCCTGGAAGACGCGCTGACCAGCGTGCTCGCGCATCGCAACCTCCTCGCCAGCCAGGAGGAGCTGCGCACGAGCGAGCAACGGTTCCGGACGTTCGTCGATCACGCGACCGACGCCTTCTTCCTCTTCGACGACGAGGACATCGTGCGCGACGTAAACCGCCAGGCGTGCGAGTCTCTGGGCTATACGCGCGAGGAGCTTATCGGCATGCATCCCAGCCAATTCAACGCCGGCCTCACGCCTGAAAAGGTCGAGTGGATTCGGCAGCGGTTGCACGAGCACGGGAATGCGACGTTCAACAACCTGCGGCAGCGAAAGGACGGAAGCGTCTTTCCCGTGGAGGTCCGAGTGCGGACTTTCGACCGCGGCGGTCGCGGTTTCTCCATCGCTCTGGCGACCGACATCACCGAGCGCAAGCACGCCGAGGACGAGCGACTGAAACTCGAAGAGCGGCTGCGGCAGGCCGAGAAGATGGAGGCAATCGGCCGCTTCGCCAGTGGCATCGCGCATGACTTCAACAACGTGCTCGGTGGCATTTTCGCTTACGGCGAGATGCTGCTGGATGAGGCACCCGATAACGCACCACGCAGGCGTTACGCGCAGAATGTGCTCACCGCAGCCACGCGGGGCCGCGATCTCGTCGAGCAGATTCTCGCCTATAGCCGCCGCGAGCGCGCCAAGCGCGCACCGACCGATGTCTGCCGCGCTCTAGCCGAGACGCTGGAGCTCATGCGCAGCTCACTGCCCGCACGCATTACGCTGTACCCCACGATTCCCGATAAACCTCTGGTGGTGCTGGGCGACGTCACTCAACTGCACCAGATCGTCATGAACCTGTGCAGCAATTCGATCCATGCCATGAAGGCGGGCGGACCTTTGCGCGTAGCGATCACGCCCGCCGTGATCGGTTCGGAACGCGCACTGTCCCATGGGAACCTGGGCGCGGGCCGGTATGTGCGCGTGAGCGTCGAGGACAGCGGATGCGGTATGGACGACGCAACGCTTGTGCGGATTTTCGAGCCGTTTTTCACTACCAAGGAGGTCGGGCGCGGAACGGGCCTGGGATTGGCGCTCGTCTACGCGATCGTCACCGACCTTGGCGGCGCCATCGACGTGAAGAGCGTGCCTGATGAGGGAACGACGTTCTCGATTTATCTTCCGCTGGCTGAGATGCCGGCCATTACCGTAGCTGCAACATAGCAGCACGAGTCTTTTCAGGACTCGTACCCGGTTTCTCGATGCAGTCGCAGTGTCAGTGGCATCTGTGACGCTGCTGCTCGCGGGCGAAACGTATCGGTGACACCCGTCGTGTAACTTGGAAGGTATGACGCTGCCACTTCCCGTTCCAGCTTTCTCGACAGGCCGTCGGCGCCACGGGTTCCATTAAGCGATCAGGAGGAAACAATCGCTCCAGGTCGAGAGCGGCTGCGCTGGGCTACCGGCGTACCATTCGAATAACCCGCCTGGAGGCACAGACATGGAGCAAGCGAACGCAGTCCCACGAGAGTCGGCGACCCCTGCGGCACGACAGTCGCCGTGGGCGCCGCTCTCGTCGCCCGCGTTCCGCGCGCTGTGGCTCGCTACGCTGGTGTCGAACACCGGCGCGGCGATGCAGGCGGTCGGTGCGGGGTGGCTGATGACCGCGCTGTCGCCAGGCGCGCTCCTCGTCGCTCTCGTGCAGACGGCGACAATGCTTCCCATGTTTCTGCTCGTGCTTCCCGCCGGGGTGCTGGGCGACATTCTCGATCGCCGAAAGCTTCTGATCTTCTCGCAATGCTGGTCGCTGTTGAGTGCGTCACTCCTCGGCGTCATTACGCTCGCTGGCGGGGTATCGCCGAACTCGCTGCTGCTCCTCACCTTCGCGCTCGGCGTAGGCACTGCGTTGCAAACGCCACCCTTCCAGGCGATCGTGCCGGAGCTCGTTCCGCGCGAGCGCATGCCGTCGGCTGTTGCGCTGAACAGTATGGGGGTGAACATCGCCCGCGCGGTCGGCCCGGCAGTGGGTGGTGTGCTGATCTCGATGGCGGGCGTGGGATCCGTATTCCTTTTGAACGCGGTGTCCTTCCTCTTCACGATCATCGTTCTATGGCGGTGGAAGCGCCCGCCGACAGTGAGTAAGCTGCCGCCGGAGCATTTCTTTCCGGCGCTGCGCATCGGATGGCGTTATGCGCGTCAGAACGCACAATTGCTGGCGGTGCTTGTGCGTGCCGCCGTGTTCTTCGCTGGCGCGGCCGCCTTGTGGGCACTTCTGCCGCTCATCGGTAAGCAGAAGTTGGAGAGCGGTCCCCATGGTTATGCGATTCTCCTGAGCTGCCTGGGCATCGGTGCTGTTTCGGCCGTGTTCACACTTCCGAAGCTGCGCGACAAAGTCTCGGCGGATACCGTCGTGATAGGTTCGTCAGTCGCTTTCGCAGTCGCAACCGCGGTCGCGGCAGTGTCGGACCGCTTTCATGTGGTTGCAGCGTTCATGATGATCGGGGGCTGGGCCTGGCTGGCGTGCCTTTCGACCTTCAATGTCACTGCGCAATTCGCAATCGCGGAATGGGTGAAGAGCCGCGGTCTCGCCGTGTACCAGATCGCGTTCTTCGGAGCCCTGGCTCTGGGCAGCATTGTCTGGGGGCAGGTCGCAGCCGCCACGTCCCTCGAGACGACGCTGTTGATCGCGTCGGCTGCGATCGTGCTCGGCTGTCTTACTGCTGGGAAGTTCAAGCTCGCAAGCCCGCGCGACCTGCAGCCCGCGTTGTACTGGCCCGAGCCCCATGTATTGCTGGAAGATGCCTTCAATCGAGGCGTGATCCTCACGACGATCGAGTACGACACCGATCCTGCGGATGCGAGTGCGTTCCTCGATGCGATCAGGGACCTCGCAAGCACGCGGCGGCGAAACGGTGCCTACAGATGGGGTGTCTATGAAGACATGGCGAAGCCGGGGCGCTTCGTCGAGCAGTTCCTTTCGGATTCGTGGCTCGAGCATCTGAGGCATCACGAAAGGACGACGTCAGCCGATCAGGCAGCTCAGGAGCGGGTGAAGGCGCTCCACAGAGGACCGACGCCGCCACGGGTAGCGCACTGGGCTGCGCCGGGGCCAATCGCAAACTCGAACAGCAAGACGAGCACATTCAGAAGTTCTTAAATGCTGGACACAGGCAAAGCACGCGGCACTATGCCTGACGAATCGAGTGCTTCGGCCGCGCGAACGCCTATATGGCTCGATTGCGTGATACGGCGACGAACTATTGCATCTGTGACTTACGCCGCTTGCGCTGACACATCCGCGTAGCACGCGCGCCATACGATGTCGCACACCCTACCTGAAGGAGAGCTCTGTGACGGAGAGCTCACAGACTGCGCGTGAGCGGGTGACGCACATGCATGATCGAACCGTGCTGGTGCTGCAGGGCGGAGGCGCGCTCGGCGCCTATCAGGCGGGCGTGTACGAGGGCATGGCGGAACAAGGCATCGCACCGGACTGGGTGACGGGCGTTTCGATCGGCGCCATCAATGCCGCACTGATCGCGGGCAATCCCGCGGAGACGCGGCTCGACCGTCTTCGGGCTTTCTGGGACCGCGTTTCATCGAGCATACCCGGCATCGCGCTCGCCCAGTGGGACCCCGTCCGTATCGAAGTAAACCGGCTGAGTGCCGCCGCGGCAGCCGCCTTCGGTGTGCCGGGCTTTTTCACCCCGCGGGTGCCGCCTGCGCTGTTCGCGCTGGACGGTACGCCGCAGGCCCTGAGCATCTACGACACCGCACCGTTGCGTGAAACGCTCGAAGAGCTCATCGACTTCAAGTATCTGAACCGCGACGGCGGCGTGCGGCTCAGCATGGGCTCGGTCAACGTGCGCACCGGCAACTCGATCTATTTCGATAGCCTCGAATGCAAGCTCGCGGTCGAGCACATCATGGCGAGCGGCTCGCTGCCGCCCGGCTTCCCGTCTGTCGTGATCGACGGCGATCACTACTGGGACGGTGGGATCGTATCGAACTCGCCGCTCTCGTACGTGCTGGACGACTCCCCGGACGTGAACGCGCTGATCGTGCAGGTCGATCTCTTCAGCGCCAGAGGCGAGCTGCCGGCGAATCTCGACCAGGTGCTCGAGCGCGAGAAGGATATCCGCTTCTCGAGCAAGACGCGCTTCAACACGAAGCGCGTGCAGGAGGTCGAGAGCCTGCGCCTTGCGCTCGGCCGTCTCATGCGGAAGATGCCGGCCGAGCTGCACGAGGACCCCGATTACAAGCTGCTGCGGCCCGCTGTCGAGAAGCAACGCTGTATCACGATTGCCCACCTCATCAACCGGCGTCTGTCACATTCCACGAATTCGAAGGACTACGAATTCTCCCGCGCGACGGTGCGACAGCTGTGGGAAGCCGGCCTCGAAGACGTGCGGCGCGCCTGCGCCCATCGCGAGTGGCTCGAGGCGACGGAAGTGCTGCCTGGCGTGAGGGTTTACGACCTGACTGCCAGCTCTCATCCATGAAGGACTTCAATGACCGAGAACGAAGTGAAGGCCCATGCGTTCGCGATGCCTTTGACCAGCCCGGCGTTCGCACGCCCTCGATATCGATTCGTGAACCGCGAGTATCTGATCGTCACCTGTTGCACCGATCCGGCTGCGCCGCGCGCAGTCATCCCGGCGCCGCTGGAGATGGCGGAACCCGTCGTCAAATACGAGTTCATTCGCATGCCCGATTCCACCGCGTTGCTCAGTCCGCGCCACGAGCACATTCAAGAAGTGGTTCCTGCTGTTGTTTTCCAAGGAGCGTGATCATGAACGCATTTGCAATAGCAGCAATCGCAGTGACGGCCGGTTTAGCCGCGGTTCCCGGACAAGCAGGCGCGGCTGATGCCGTCGCCGGCAAAACGGCGTTCGAAACGCAATGTGCGGCGTGCCACACAAACACTGTCGGCAAGAATGGGTTCGGACCCTCGCTCGCTCAGGTGATCGGCAGGAAAGCGGGAAGCCTGGCGGGGTTCACGTACTCGCCCGCGATGGCGCAGGCGGGCCTCACGTGGGACGAGAAAACGCTCGATCACTTCCTCACCTCCTCGACCGTGGCCGTTCCAGGGACGGCGATGGCGGTGCAGGTTGCGACGCCCACCGACCGTGCCAACATCATCGCGTACCTCGACACGCTCGGACGTGCGGCCCCGGAGGCAAGCGCAGCGGGAGCAAAAGCCGCGGCGCCGCCAGTCGTACTGGCGAAAGGACCGACACAGCAGGAGCTGCTTCGCGCCGGGCAGGATCAGCAGAACTGGCTATACGCGACGAAGGATTACAGCGGCCAGCGCTTCGTGGACCTGCGCCAGATCACGCCGAAAAACGCGCACACCCTGCGTCCGATCTGCATCGCTCGCTCGGAGAAGACGGGCACGACCCAGACCAACCCGATCGTCTACAAGGGGGTCATGTACGTGACGCGCGACAACGCGACCGCCGCGATCGATGCGACGACCTGCCGTGAACGCTGGACGTACATCTGGCGCGAAACGGGGAACGTGCTATCACCCGCGAACCGCGGCGTGGCGATCAAGGACGGGCGCGTCGTGCGCGGCACGGCGGATGGGTACCTGATCGCACTCGATCTGGAACGAGGTCAGCTCCTGTGGAGCCAGAAAATCGCCGATGCGAAAGCGGGTCAATACCTCAGCATGCCGCCGCTCATCTTCGACGATCTCGTGATCTACGGCCCGGCCGGAGCGGACTGGGGTGCGAAGAACTGGATCGCCGCCTTCAGGCTGACGACCGGTGAGCAGGTATGGAAGTTCAACCTTATTCCGGACGACAACGAGCCGGGGGCTGACAGCTGGAAGGACGCAGCATCGCGCGCGCACGGTGGCGGCAGCGTGTGGACGCCGGTATCGCTCGACGCAAAGAGCGGCACGCTGTTCGTGCCCGTCGGCAATCCGGCGCCCGATTTCTATCGCGACGCCCGGCCAGGTGACAATCTGTACACCAACTCCCTCGTCGCGCTCGACGTCAAGACCGGAAAGCTGCTCTGGTACAAGCAGTTCGGCGCCGCCGACCAGTACGACCGCGATCTGAGCCAGGTAAGTCCCATCCTCAGTGCAACCGTCAAAGGCAAGCGCCGGAATCTCATTACCGTGACCGGCAAGGACGGCCTGCTGCGCATGGTCGACCGCGATACGCACGAGGTTCTTTATCAGTCGCCGATTACAACGCTCACAGACGCCGTGCCGACAGTGGAAGGTGCCCGCGGTTGCCCGGGTCTGCTCGGCGGTATGGAATGGAACGGTCCGGCCTACAGCCCGACGACGAACACGCTCTACGTCGCGGCGGTCGACTGGTGCGGTACCTTCGTCAAGGATGACAAGCCGCCGCAGTGGACCGAGTTCGCACACCACTACGGCGGCAAGGTCAACCCCGACCCGCGCGAGCAGGCAAAGGGATGGCTGCAGGCATTCGACGTGTCGACGGGCAAGCTGCGGTGGAAGCAGCAATGGCCGACGCCGCTCGTCGCGGCGGTGACCGTGACCTCGGGTGGCATGCTGTTCACGGGCGACTTCACCAACGACTTCCTCGCCATCGACGCAACCACTGGCAAGACGCTCTACCGCTTCAACACGGGTGGCTCGATCGGCGGGGGCGTGATCAGCTACGAGATCGGCGGCAAACAGTATGTTGCGACGACATCCGGTGTCGTGTCCGGTTTCTTCGGTGGCAGAGGGACGTCGGCGATCATCATCTTCTCGCTGCCGGATTCGGCAAAGGCCCAGCGCACCGCAGCCCAATAGCTCACGACAAAAGTTCGCGCGGCCACAGGGTGCAAATCGCGCCGTCGACAGTCACGAGCTGTCGACGGCGCCGGCTAGGTCACGAGGGAGAATCTCGCCCCGGGCCCGAACATACCGGGGTGAACATGCTTGACCAGGTGTTGTTCTGGAATCTGCTCGACCTCGAACGGAAGCTCTCTGCGTTCCAGACCTATTACAATCGCTACCGTGTCCACAGCGGAATCGGCGGTACTCCGCCGGAGCACGTGCATGACCGCCGGCGCCATTGCACGTCGTCGTTGGGTGAGATTCGGTGGATGTCCCACTGCCACGGCATATTTGACCTTCCTGCCGCGGCATAGCGTGACAATTCGCCCACTACAGCCCGTTCGGCGCACCCGCTCAGGGTCGTTTACTGCGCCTGTGCGCCAAGAAGCGCGCCGTCATCTCCCGCACATACACCGCAGCGTCATGCTCTGTATCGACGCGACGGGCTAGTCGCAAGGCGCGCAAGCCAGAGGGCTCGCCGACATCAAGCTCGTGCACATGATTCACAATCGCCTGCTGCAGGTCCGACAGCGGCGTCAGCGACATCTCGCCGGCCGCCTTGTCCCTCACGATCGCATCTAAGTCGAGCGGTTCGTGCTCCATCATCCGCATGACCTCAGTCATTGCAAGCTCCTCCGGGGTATCAGTTCGCGGACTTGAGAGGGAGGCAATCTTTGAAAGCGTCGCAGCCGCCGCGTCTCGCGCGGTCAGAAATGCTGGTAAGGAAAAAACGCTCTTTAACGTCGCCGGAATCGAGGTGTGATCAAACGTTGTGTGCTCTATGCCGGCCTTGGGTACGAAAGGCGAGACCACGACTGCCGGCACGCGTACGCCGTATCGGTCGAAGGCGAAGTGTGCGGTCTTTGAGTCGGGTGGTATGGCTTTTCCGGGCGCCACGTGGTCATAGGTGCCGCCGTGTTCGTCGTACGTTATCACCAGCATCGTGTTATTCCAGAGTGGAGACTGTCGCACGGCGTTATATACCCTCGCGATCAGTTGCTCGCCTTTCACGACACTGTGCGGCGGATGTTGATCATTCGCCTTCGATGTAAAGAAGTTGAAGTACTGCGGCTCTATGAACGAATAGCTTGGCAGAGAGCCGTTGTGAGCATCTCTCTCGAAATTGCGAAACTCAGAAAAGTGACTCTTTGCTTCGTCCGTCGAAAGACCGTTGAACCACATGCTTTGAGCCGTATCGTGGTAGTACACGGCCCAAGTGCGTCCAGAGGCCGCCAGGTTTTCGAAAATGGTGCGCGAGTTGTAAACGTGCACAGAGTTGTCGACGTATCCGTTGGATGTCGCGGCATGGACAAAGAGTCTATTTGGCCAGGTAGGCCCAGGCACGGATGAAAACCAAGCGTCGCAGACAGCGAACTCGTTCGCAAGCCTGCTGAGAACCGGCACTGCCGTGGGATCAAAGCACTTCATGATCTTGCGGGCGAAGGGAGATGTGACTTCCCGCTGTTGGTCATAGCTATAGATAAAACCGCCGTTTTGTTCCGGGCCCGCCGGTGGTCCTCCGGGATTGCAGAAGAGTTGCGTATTCACATCGGCGAATTTGTGACCCGCATCGACGCTCAGCACGTCATTGATGTTGTTCGCGTCAGGCGAGACTTTGACGCGTTTGGTCGGATTATTTACATCATTAAGGTCAGTTGAATTCGATTCATTTCCCGTCAGTCCGTTAAGTTCCGGGCGGGCCCGCTTCATAAACCCGAGCATGTGATCGAACGATCGATTCTCGAGCATTAGGACTACGATATACTTAATGTCTTGAGTCACGCTTGTGCTCCTTCTTGTCCGCGCCGATCGAATTTTGACCCCGTACTGTCCAGAAACTCGGTCGAGAATTCTCACTCTGCTGCACGGTAGTAGTAGTTGAGCATTCCTCCGAGCCGTGTGCCGCCGTACTATCCAAATACTAGATCGACACTGTTCACGCTGCTCGGTAGTAGAAGTTCAGCATTCCGCCGAGCCGCGCACGTCGACGAATGTCTGCGTCATTCGCACCCACGACAGCAGGCGCGTAGATTAGGCGATTATCGATGCCCTGCTGGTTGCGTTCTCGATGATAGTGCTCCATGTATTCGGCCACCGCACGGCGCAGCGATTGTGGTCCGCAAATATTCCATCCGACGGGGTAGAGTGGCCGGAAAGTTAGAATTGCAGCTTGTGGCATGATAGGCACATGGTCGCGCTCCTCAAGATCGCGGTTCACCTGCTCGCGGACATCCTTCGGTTCGTCATCCTCCTGTTCCGCACAACCCAATCGATTCAAACTGAGAACCTTTTCCTCCGCCGTCAGCTTGCATTGTTCATAGAGCGCGGAGTGCGGCCACGGCGGGTTGACGCAGCAACGCGCGTGAGTCTCGCCATTCTGGCGCGGATGTTCGACTGGCAGAAGGCGCTCGTCGTCGTGCGGCCGGCGACCATGATTCGCTGGCGCACGAGCGGCACAAGCGCAGCGACGCGCCCGCTGCCGTCACCGCAAGCTGGACCACATAAACAGCCACCCACCAAAAAATAAGAGACCGTCCCATAGAATCGATGCAGGGTTAACGCTGAGTGTTCCCCAGCGGCCTGCGCATCAAGCAGCCATTGCAGACAGCACTACTCGTGTCTTCTCGGAACCGGCAAGAGGTACCGCAGCGCGTGGCGCCGAGATGCTGCAAACGGCCCTGTCGGGAGAAACCATTGCTCGACGGGTCGATGGAACGATCCGCCCTCGGCGGGCTGGATCACTCAGCAAGCTTCGCACTCGGAGCTTCATGGTACATGGCGCGCAGCCATAGCTGTGCTGTCCTTGATCTTCGCACACAAGACGAACCATAGTGCGCCAGACGTGCGAAGTGGCGGCGAATACGGGTCGACTCCTTGTCGTGCCGATGTAGCCCCTGCATGCCCCCCAATTCAACAAGACATGGGCATCGAGCCGCAGGTGGAACGATCCACGGCCGACTGATTGAATCAGCCGTCGTCGGTATCGCGCCCGCACCCGCAGCAATGCCACGGCATGGGAATCACACATGCCGCGGCAATGCGTCGACATGATGCCGGAGGAATTCCACGACAGACGTGTAGGAGCGTGACCACTAGCCGTATGTCTGCTGGTATGTGCGTCTGCGTTCTCTTTTAGGCGGTTTCTGGGGTCCGTATGCGGGCCATGAAACTACACGGTTGCGGCCAGGTTCATTCGCGCCGCACACAGCGCCAGGTACCTTGGGCACGTAACCTTCAGCTCTGCGTTTACATCACAAAGGAGAAACACATGTTTCAGATCGTCGATCCCACCGTTTTCGGCCAGGTCGTCGCCCCGGGCATCTTTCTCGCGATACTCGGGTGCCTCATGCTCGGGCGCTGGCTGGGGCGGCGGGCTATCGGGCAGTACGCGACGAGCACGCCCAACACCAGCTCGCTCGAGGCCTCCGTGTTCGCGCTCCTCGGCTTGCTCATTGCGTTTACGTTCTCGGGGGCACTCTCGCGCTTCGACGTTCGGCGCGTTCAGGCGGTCGACGAGGCCAACGCGATGGGCACCGCTTACTTGCGCATCGACCTGCTTCCCGTGGCCGCGCAGCCGCTTCTGCGAGAGACCTTTCGCAACTACGTCGACGCTCGGATCGCAACGTATCGCGCGCTGCCGGACCTTGAGGCGGCGCGACGGGAGTTGGCGCGCTCACAAGACCTGCAGCGCGAAATCTGGACGCAAGCTGTCGCCGCTAGTCGCATGGCAGAAAGCCGACCGGGCACCGAGGTGCTTGTCATGCCCGCGCTCAATCAGATGTTCGATATCACGACCGTCCGCGTAGTCGCCACGCAGATGCATCCGCCCCTGATCATCTACGCGATGTTGATTGTACTGGCGCTTGCTTCCGCATTGCTCGCCGGGTATCAGTCGGCGGGAGAGAAGGGCTACGGCTGGGTGCAGAACATCGCGTTCGCGGCTGTCGTCTCGTTCACCGTTTACGTCATTCTCGACATCGAATACCCACGCTTGGGGTGGATCCGTATCGACGCGATCGACCAGGTCCTCGTGAACGTGCGCGCCGGGATGAAATGAGCGCGACGCCTGCACAAGCTGCCGACCGACAACGGCGGCGAGCCACGGGACGGTAGTAGAACAGAGTGTCGCCGACCCGAGAGCGGATAGTCGTCCGGCGCTGCTAACTCCTGCCGGTTCCGAGAAGACAACGGAAATGGGAAAGCTATCTCAGCTCGGCGTCCGACCAACGACTACTTAGCTCTGCTCGACCACTTTTGCCGCAAGTCTTGGACGACGTGTACGAGCAAAAGCCTTCATTCGATAGCCTTGTCCGCTCGTAACAACGACTCTGGAATATTCAGTGCAAGCTCGTGCAGGCTTTCAAATCTGGCCGAGAGCTCGAATTTTGCTGGCTGCTCGACTGGCAGGCCGGCCGGTCTCGCGCCTTTAGTGATTTTGTAGACCAGAGTTGCGGCGGTGCGGTATGGGTCGGAAAGTGTGTGCACCCTGCCGGGCGCACATAAAAAAGGCAGGATCGCCAGCCCTGCCTTTGCCGCAAAAGAAGTGGGTTTACTTCTTCGTCGCGTCCTTATTCGGCGCGGGGCACTTCACCTTTTTACCGCCGACCGTGACCTCCTCGTTGGCCTTCTTGCCCTTGCATGCGTCGGAGAGTTCGTCTTTGGCCATCTCACCCGCTAAAGCGACCGGCGTGAGCGGTGTTACAGCGAACGTGGCGGCTACCAGGGCAGTAAGGAGCTTGGTCATGATATTTCCTCTCTGGTTGATGACGGGGTGTTTTTGGCGACCGCGTAAATCTCGGTCCCCAAGATTAACGCACAAAAAGTGACACGGGCTGACAGCAGCATGCAACGTCCGGCCATCGGGCGCGATGGCCGATGTCGCGTGAGCAAACGCCATGCCCAGCGCAAAGCCGCACGGGCACTTGTCGTTACGACCCGGAAGCGCCGTTTTACGGATGGGCTGTAGAGGACCGCGAATCGCCTCGCTCTGCGGCGCACGACGCGCAAGCCAGAACGCGTGAATCTGCCTTGCGGCAGCCGTGATTCGATCAACCCATCGCTGATGTTTGGTAAGGGAGTCCGGCTGACCGTCGACCAAGCTCTTCAGTTGATCCCGTCCCTCTGCAGTGCCATAGAGTTCGATCGGCTCAAGCCATTCGGTACGATCTCGATTCGCGCTTCGTCCAGAAATTCGTCGATAAGATCGGCAACGGACACCCTGCGGCCGAAATAACCGACTCGCTCTTCCAGCCCTTCGGCGCGCAGCATGTCGCGCACCGACGCATGTGCCGACGCGAGCCGCAGACGTATTCCTGCTTCTTCCAGTTTCGCGTGCAGCGCCTTCAGCATGCGCGCGCCGGCGAGGTCTACGTTGGGCGAAGTCGAAAGATCGCACACCACGAGCTTCAGTGGGTCGTCCGTCGCCCTGATCTTCTCCAGCACGATGTCGCGCACGTGCTCGACGTTGAAATAGAACAAAGACGCCTCGACGCGAAACATCAGCACGCTCGGGATGGTCTGGTTGTCCGGGTTGCGCTGCATATCCGAGTAAGACCGCGTGCCCGGAATCCTGCCGAGGAACGCCACGTGCGGGTGAGCGGCGCGCCGGATCAGCAACAGGATCGACACGAGGACGGCGACCATGACGCCCTTGAGGATTCCCAGCAGAAGCACCGCCGCGAACGCGACCATCGACACGCTGAATTCCAGGCGGCTCACTTTCCACACGTGGCGCAGCTCCCGGATGTCGATCAGTCCCTTGACGGCAACCAGCACGATTGCCGCGAGCACTACGTTCGGTAGATTGGCCAGCAAACCCGCGAGATACATCAGGCACAGGCCAATGGTGATCGATGCGAATACCAGCGCGAGCGGCGTCCGGGCTCCAGCCTTGTCATTCACCGACGACTGCGAGAGGCCCCCGGCGACCGGATAGGCCTGGAAGAGACCCGCTGCGAGATTTGCCGCGCCGAGTCCCAGCAATTCCTGACGCGGATTGATTTCGTAACCGTTGCGCTGCGCGAGCGCGCGCCCCGCGGAAACGCTCTCCACGTAGGCAAGGAGCAGACAGGCGAACGCGAGCGGCAGCACGCCATCGACATCACGTACGCGAAGGCCGGGCCACTGGAACTCGGGCAGCCCGCGCGGCAGCTCACCCACCACCTTGAAGCCGTAATCGGTCAGCGATGTCACCGACAGCACGACGACGGAAGCGATAACGACGAACAGCGCGACCGGCCGGCCCGGCAGAAACTTCTCACCCAGCAGTAACAGCGCGACTGCCGTGAGGCCGAACGCGAGCACTGCGATATTCGTGTCCGGAAGCTGGCCACCGAGGATCGAGAGTCGCTCGAAGAAACCTTCGCCGCCGCCCTTCACGCCGAAGAGCTTCGGCAACTGAGTCAACGCGATCGTCAGTGCCGCGCCGGCCTTGAAGCCCAGGAGGATCGTTTCGCTGATGAAGTTGACCAGCGAGCTCAGACGCAGCAGCCACGCGATCACGCACATGGCGGCCACGACGAGTGCCGTCAAGGCCGCTATCGCCGCCCAGCGTCCGGGGTCTCCTTCGGCCATGCCGGCGATCGTGGCACCGACCAGCAGCGAGATGGCGGATGTCGGACCGATCGCAAGCTGGCGCGACGATCCGAACAACGCGTAGAAGAGCCCGCCGAGCAGATAACAGTAGATGCCGTATTGCGGCGGCAACCCGGCGAGCGATGCGTATGCAAGGGACACCGGAATGCCATACGCGGCGAGCGTGATGCCGGCGACGGCGTCCTTCGGCAACCATTCCGCGCGATAAGCAGGCAGCCACACGGCCGGCGGAAAGGCTGCGCGCCAGCCGCGCACGGGACCAGCGGGCGCGACTCGGACGGCGGGATGGATTTTCTGTGTTCACAGCTGTTATATATGCCGCCATCACGCGACAGCGCATGGCGGACGGTCCCGATGAGCCGAATGTCGCGCGAATAACCACCAAGTTCCATTGGACCTTCGTCCAATCGCCGATTGGAGACCAATCGCGTTTTGGTCGTACGCTTGATGCTCGTTCATCTGAGGGATTGATGCCGAGTGCCGAGATCGAGTTGAGCAGGGTAGCTTTGTGATATGGGGGTCCCGGATCCGCAGTGCCCTCCCTTCAGGCTGTGGGTGGCGAATTACAAAATCATAGCGCAATGGACTGACATCGAGCAGTCTTGCGCCGGATGGCGCTCGTGCTAGGGTTACATTCGTGCGTGACCTGGTCCTGCTCGCGATTCACCTTGTCGTCACTCTCGCGAAATTGCTTCGCGCCGGTGGCATTCGCGCTGTCATCGCCGAATCGTTGCTACTCAAGCATCAGATCTTGATCAGCAATCGCTCACGACAGCGCGCTCCACTGTAGGAAGAAATGCCGTAAGAGTGAAGCAGGTGCGGAAAGCGCCGGTCGCCAATAGTCTGAAAATGGGAAAGTCACCCACCGAAGCGCGTTCCGAACAGCGAACGCGGTCTCGGGAGCACCTGACGCCGAGTGAAGTAGAGCGGGTATCAAGGCAGCGTGCAAGGTCGGGCGCATGGATCTCGGGATGCGGCACTCTGATACAGTGATGTACCGGCACGGCTTCCGAGTCTCCGAACTCGTCGCGCTCGGTGGGACCAGATCGACTCAAACAGGGCCTGATGCATGTGAATCGGGTCAAGAACGGCGTGCCAAGCACGCACCCGCTGCGCGGCCCCGAACTGCGCGCTGCGGCAGCTTCAGCGTGATTACCGCGGAGCCTACGTTTTTTCGACCGAGCGCGGCGGGCCCGATGACGACCGCGACCGTGCGCAAGATGGTCGCGAGAGCGGCGAGTCGCGAGCTGGCTCCGCAATTATCGGCTCGCGGGTTTTACGCAGGTCTCCCGACAAACGATTACGCGCTCGTCGGCGGCGCGACGAGGAAGTATTCGTGATGCAAGCCGCCCAAGACCGATCTGGCAAGCACGAGTGTCCCCGCCGCCAATCGATGCCGGGATTCTGACTTCTGGATCACCGCGAGTTCCTGCGGTGGATCTGGAACTCCGGGGCCGACGCTGCTGTGCGGTCGGCCGCGGTTGTAATGCTCTGCCCACGATTTCAGAATTGAGCGTAGATGCCGCTCGGACAGCGGGATCAGCCAGTCCAGACATTCACGCCGAATGGTTCCGATGACCCGTTCACAAATCGAATTCGACTTCGGGCAGTGTGGCGGTGATTTCAGCACGTCCAGGCCCAGCGACCTGATCGAGTCAGCCAGGTGCTTCGCGAAGAGACTATCCCGGTCGTGAATCAGATACCGGTGGACGTGGTCGAACCCCACGACCTCCCGCAACTGCTGTAATGTCCATGCTGCACTGGGGTGCGCGGTAACCTCGACGCGCGCAAGCCGGCGGCTGCCGTGTTCGACGACAGCCACGAACACGTAGAGCGATCGAAAAGTTGCGGTGACCGCAACGAAGAAGTCACACGCCACAATCGCTTTCCCATGATTCTTCAGAAACGTCGACCAGCGTTGGTCGGCCCGCGGCTGACCAGCCGGCCGCTTCGGCATGTACTTCCGCACCGTCCGCGGCGAAACCTGGATGCCCAGTTTCACCAACAGTTCACTGGCGATGCGTTCCTCGCCCCATACCGGATTCTCTCGAGCCATCCTGCGGATCAAGGTGCGCAACTCGATGGGAATTCTCGGTCGTCCAGATCGACACTTCCAACCCCAAAACAGCCGCCACCCGGCACGCTGCCATCGGATCATCGTCTTCGGTTGCACTACAAACAGCGCATCCCGCCATTCGAAGAGCCTTGCCAGGATAGCCAGGCTGATTCGAGTTGCGGCATCTATCCGCCTTGGATGGATGCCGGGCTCTTTATACAGCGCCAGTTGTCGGCGAAGAAATAGATTCTCAGCTTGGACCGACGCGATCGGCCGAAACTGAAGAATCACGAACCAGGCAGCATCTGTGAGGAGTTGGACAGCGATGCTGATGAACCGGACCATGCGCCTATCATGCCATGACTCGCAATTTTCCGGTTACCGCGCTGGGATCGAATAAATGCGGAGTACAGTCGCATAACCCACGTTGTTGATGGCGACACGCTCGACGTAATCGTGCACGGCGAGCGCATCCGTGTCCGAATACTCGACATAGATGCACCAGAGCACGCGCAGCCATACGGGCTTCGCTCGCGCCAATCGCTCATAGCACTTTGCGGCGGCGAGGCCGCACAGATCGACGGTAACAAGCACGATCGGAATGGCCGCTTACTCGCACGCGTGCGCTGTAATGGGACTGACGCGACGTGCCCGTTGTGAACGGTCTCGGAGGCTACCGTGTACTGTGCGCTCGTAGCGCGGCCCATTTCCACCAAGCAAGAGGATGAGGAGCCCTGTTACTGATGCCGTCCAGTCTCTGCTCCGCAGGTCTCCACGCGTAATATTTCCCGAGACCCCTGATTGCGTATCCTGTCCGACGCCCGTAATCTCTCGCTGCCAAGGGGAGTTTCTCCAACTGCTTGCTTTTAACGCAGGCCGAGCCTTCGAGCGCAAGGATCCCGCACGTGCTCGACTCACGCACGGAAGGAGCGAGGTACCGGAACAGTGACAGCGCCAATTACCGCTTCACCGCAACGTCTTGCTGACACGCAAGCGAAGAATTCTGCAAAGCGCATTCTGGGCTTCGATAGCTGGGCTGGAGGTTCATGGCATTTCGAGCGTCTGTTGCCGGCATTCCGTGAACGCGGGATGACGTTCACCCTTGTACACGTCGGATCATGGGGCAGCGACACGGGTCGTCCTGATCAGGAGAAGATCGGTTCCATGAATGTGCGTGACGTCTCGTTCTATCAGGGAAAATCGTTCGATCAAATTCTCGATATAGAGCGCCCCGACGCAGTTCTTCTTCTATCCACCCAAACTTTCGCACACCGGGCGTTCCTGCGCTATTGCGAGCGGCGCTCGATACCATCGTTGCATCTTTACCACGGCCTGGCGAATGTTCAGATCACTGATGACGACAAGGGCAGCCACGGAGTCGCTCGCGTTGCCTACGCAGCATTCGTCGCGGCGAGACTGGGCAAGCTCATCAAGCGCACCTTCCCATGCTATATCGGCGCTCTCCTGAAAACCGGTGCGACACTCAGGGACTGGACTCGCTTCTTTCATGACGTGGCGCGCCTCGCTCGAGGATTACCGTTTCCGGTTGCTGCGGCGGATGCGCGCACTTCGAAGGTCGCAGTGTATACACAAGCAGATATCGAGCACGCGGTGCGGGTGTATGGCTTGAAGGCGGAACGCGTAGTCGCAGTCGGAAATCCGGATCTGATGCGGTTTGATGTTACCGAGAAGATGCTCGGGGCCAAGAATCAGCGCAATGCGTCCCATCTTGCGACAGTCATGTACATAGACACGGCTCTTGCGCTCGTGGGCTTGCTATTCAAAAGCTATGGTTCGTTCATCGAGCACCTCGGCAGAACTGCGCAAGCCCTGGCAGCACACACCAAGAAGCTAGCATTCAAGCCGCATCCAGCCCACAATCTCGCGGCTCTCGAGCGCGACCTGCGCGGCACTGGCGTTGAGATCGTCGCGAACAATGATTTCGTAGCGAGGCTGCGGAATTGTTGTGCCTGCATAACCGAAACCACGTCGCTGGCGCTGGTGCCCGCGCTGCTCGGCATGCCGTTACTCCTTGCGGCCTATGGCGAACTGAAGACGCAACGTTTCGGGCTCGCTCTCACGAGTTATCCAAGGGCATATCTGCTCGAAGACATCGCCGATTTCACCGCCGTGTTGCAACAGGACGCAGAAGAGTTCGATTCCAAGTCCGTCAGCGACTGGATAGCCGCCAACTCAGGTCCTCTTCCAGCGGGCGAAATGCCCATGCGCATAGCCAGGATCATGGAATCGCTCATCCGTGAACGTCAGGCAGTCGCGCTGTGAGGCAGTCGTATACGCGCTTCCCGATCCGTATCCGGCAGATGCGATCCACTATCGGTTGTATGACTGAGGCCGACCGCATGAACGCGTTTCGCCTCGACCCGACGCGTTAGCACGATGTGCGGACTTTCCGCCATTGTGTCGCCGCGCGAGAACGCGCTGCAGGCGACGATCTTGAGCATGATGTCAGTCATGTCTCATCGCGGCCCCGATGGCGAGGGCGTCTACGCCGACAAGGTGTGTGAGACATCATTTCTGGCGTTGGGCCACAACCGGCTCTCGATCATCGATCTCACCGATCAAGCGGCGCAGCCGATGAAGACGCGCGATGGCCGCTTCGTCCTGATCTACAACGGTGAAGTCTACAACTACATGGAGATCGCGAAGGAACTCGATGCAACCGAGTTGCCTCGGGGCAGCTTCGGTGACACCGCCGTGGTCTTGGCAGCACTGGTGAAATGGGGTCCGCAGGCATTGTCCAAATTCAATGGCATGTGGGCCCTCATACTGTATGACACCCAAGAGAAGAGGCTCCTCATCTCTCGCGATCGCTTCGGTATAAAACCCCTTTATTACTATCGCGACGGAAGCCAGCTATTCCTGGCGTCGGAGATCAAAGCGATACTTGTCGGGAGCCAGGCGCGATTCTCCATAAACGCGAACATCGCGATCCCCTATCTTACCCGCGGGCTCCTGAATTGTTCTGAGGATACGTTTTTCACGGGCATCCGGGAGTTTCCCCCCGCATCCTATCAAGTCATCGACCTCCGTAAGGGCTGTCAGGTTTTGCCGCCAACACAACGATTCTGGCTTCACCCTTTCGAGAACGGGGAGCAGCCTCAAATCGGAGCTGTCTCGCCTGAGCAGCTGCGCTTCCTTTTTCTCGACTCGATAGCGTTGCGCCTGCGCAGCGATGTTCCAGTTGGCGTGCTACTGTCCGGCGGTCTCGACAGCTCGTCGATCGTGGGTGGTATCGCCCGTGCGGGTGCGCTCGAGAACGTGACGATGTTCTCGATGATCGTGAACGACCCAATGGTAAGCGAGGAAGCATTCATCGATCTCATGGCGCAATGGGGTCGCGTTGACACACACAAACTGAATATATCGAACAACCCGTTTGCGCTACTGGATCGTGTCAGCGACGGCTGCTGGTTCAACGACGAACCGGCATGGGGAATCTCCGATCTCGCGCACATGCAGTTGATGGAGCTTGCCCGCTCACAGGGCATCAAGGTGATCCTGAGCGGCCAAGGGGCCGACGAGCAATTGGGGGGGTACAACAAGTTCTTTTATTTCTGGATCTTGATCCTGCTGAAAAATGGACACATCGTTGACGCCGCGAAAACCCTTCTGCAGTTCGCGCTGCACAGTAACAAGCTCTACGAATTCCGTGCAGACGAAGCGATTCGTTATGTCGGTAAATCGTGGCTCGCTTCACGGACGTTCATCCCGCCCGCGCATCTCCATCATGACGGCATCGACATCGGGTTCAAGGAATCCTACATAGAACGTGAGTGGATCGATCTGACAAAGACCTCGTTGCCGGTTCTCCTGCACTATGAGGACCGGATGTCTATGTCACAGTCTGTAGAGGTCCGTGTACCATTCCTGGATTATCGGCTCGTCGAGTCCCTTTCTCGCGTGCACCCGTCCGAGAAATTCGACGGAGGGTGGACCAAGTCGATATTCAGAAAGGCTATTGACGGTCTCGTGCCGAGGCAAATTCAGTACCGCCGCGATAAGAAGGGCTTTGCTGTTCCGGAGGACGAGTGGATGAGAGGCGTGTTCAAGCCGCGGGTGAAGGCACTGTTCGAGTCCGAGATGAGGGCTGATGCGCAGGGCTATATCGATGCACGCCGGTTGCGCCGCCTGTATTCGAGTTTCACGGCCGGACACGGACTGTTGAACGGCAGGCATTTTTTCAGGGCATTTGCCTTTGAAACATTCTTGAGGCGTTTCGCCCGATACATTGCATAGCGTAGACTGTGCTCCGCAATTACTGGTGGCGCACATTCCCCAAGGTTTGCCGACAAACGATTAGGCATTTGCCGGCGCCGTTGCGAGCAAATACTCGTGATGCAAGCCGCTCATGATCGATCTAACAAGCACGAGCGTACCTGCCGCCAATCGATGCCGGGATTCCGACTTCGGGACGACCGCGAGTGCCCGCGGCGGATCAGGCACCCCGGTCCCAACATGCTGTGCGGGCGGCCTTGATTGTAGCGAGCCACCCACTCCGTCAAGATTAATCGAAGGTGGGCTTCCGACAGCGGGATTACCCAGTCCAGACATTCACGCCGAATGGTCCCGATGACTCGTTCGCAGATGGCATTCGTTTTGGGGCAGCGCGGGGGTGACTTCAGCACGATGAGACCAAGCGCTGTGATCGACTCATCCAAGTGCTTCGCGAAGATACTGTCCCGGTCATGAAGCAAATACCGGTAGACGTGGTCGAACCCCACCACCTCCCGCAGCTGCTGCAAGGTCCAAGGCGGCACTCGGGTGCGCCGTGACGTCTACGCGCGCCAGTCGGCGGCTACCGTGCTCAATGACCACGAATACATAGAGCAAGCGGAAGGTCGCGGTGACCGCAATGAAGAAGTCGCACGCCACAAGCGCTTTCGCATGGTTCTTCAGGAACGTTGACCAACGCTGGTCACCCCGTGGTTGACCCTCTGGCCGCTTCGGCATGTACTTCCGGACCGTGCGCGGTGAAACTCGAATGCCCAGTTTCACCAACAGTTCACTGGCGATGCGTTCCTCGCCCCAAACCGGATTCTCTAGCGCCATCCTCCGGATCAGCGCACGTAACTCGATGGGAATCCGCGGCCGGCCAACTCGACACTTCCAACGCCAGAAAGTCGCCAGCCAGCGCGCTGCCATCGGATCATCGTCTTCGGCTGGACTACGAAAAGCGCATCCCGCCATTCGAAGAACCCCGTCAGGATAGCCAAGCTGACTCGGGTTGCAGCGTCTATCCGACGTGGGCGGACAGCGCGCTCTTTATACAGTGCCAGTTGTCGACGAAGGAATAGATTCTCAGCCTGGACCGAGCGCGTCGGTGTAAATAGAAGAATGACGAAGCAGGCGGCGTCTGCGAGGAGTTGGACAGCGATCTTGATGAGCGCGACCATGCGCGTATCATGCCAGGATCCGCAGTTTGCCGGTTACCGCTCCGGGATCATATAAATGCGGAGTACAGCCCCGGCACCGTTCCCACGTAGCCCATGATGGGCGAGAATGCAGCCTGTGCCATTGGCGGGTGGTCAACCAATGCGAAAACGAAGACGGCTCACGTGGGGGGACGTGTTGTGCTACGGCGCGGTGCCGGACTATGGGTATGTGTCGCGCGCCACCGTGCGCAAGTTCTATGGCGCGTATCGCGAAGCGCACGAACTGCCCCATCGCTGTGATAACGAGCAGTGCCGGTTCTAGACGGAGACACCCGAGTGGAACGGCGAAACACTGCCGCTGATACTCGACCACTTCGACGGAAACCGAAAGAACAGTCGGCCAAGTAATCTCCGCTTGCTGTGCCCCAACTGCGACTCGCAACAAGCAACGAAAGGCGGCGGCAACAAAGGAAGAATTCGGAATGCCACTGCGGATAGCTATCACGTTGTCGAACGCGATGGCCGATTCGAAGCTAAGGTTATGCTTACAGGAGTATCCGCTACAGCATCTGCCGGTCGCGTCGGGTCTGCTTCATAGAGCCGCGCTTTGATGTAAGCGGCGCGCGCACCTTCCCCACGTAGCCCGAAAACGGGTCACAATGCGACCATGAATGCGAAGGCGGTGGCCGCTCTTACCCTTCTGCTGCTGACTGGATGCGCAACGACGCCGCCGGAATTAGTGCAAGAAGCAAAGGCCCAAACCTACACGTCGAAGCAGGAGCCCGAGTTTGCGGCCGGATGCATGGCGCGTAATCTCGAAAATAAATACGGGTTCGTGGTGATCGTCCGCCGCTTAGATAAGGCAGGCGCGTATCAGGTGATTGTCAGAAGTGGCCCGGGTTTTCTCTTGGCTTACTCAGTTGTGGAGCCGCAAGACTCAGGCTCCAAAGCAACCCTGTGGGTGTCTACGCACATTCGCGACCATGAGCAGCTCGCCGCGACTACGGCGAAGGGCTGCTGATGCCGGGCAACCCACGATAAGGCGAACCGTAGCGGCGGTCCAGCAGGAAGATGTAACCGCGTTGGCGGGCAAAGCCGAAAGCCTACGTCAAACGCTGAAGTGACCGGTGACTGCGTTCTTCTTCGCAAAAACTGCGCATCAGCTTGGAGCGGTTCGCGTGGGCAAGTATCACGGCATCCACATTGCCGTTCTCGCGATGCCGAACGCGTATTGTCCAGAAACTCGGTCGGCGTATTGTCCAGAAACTCGGTCGAGCCCTCACGCAGCTGCGCGGTAGTAGTAGTTGAACATTCCGCCGAGTCGTACGTGGCGATGAATAGTGCAGTATTCGCCGCACGCCTCGATGTTGGGCGGATCAGCCTGTTCTCCAGCCCCTGATGATTACGCTCCTCGTGGTAGTGAGCCATAAACTCACCAATCGCTCGACGCAGCGACGCCTGTCCGATGAAGATCATCCGATTCAGACATTCGTCTTTGATTGAGCGAACGAATCGCTCCGCGTGGGCATTCAGATTCGGCGACATCGGCGGCAGCCGGATGACCTCCGTTCCACCCTCCTCCACAAGCCTCCTGAATTGCTGGGTGTACTTCGCGTCCCGATCAATAATCAGGTAACGCTTCGAAGCAAGCGCACCGCTCTGCTCGTCGATAAGATTTCTGCCCACTTGCAGCATCCACGCTTCACCTGGCCGTGTGGTGATGCCTGCAATATGCACGACACGCTCGGCCAGGCTCATCACAAACAGCACGTAATGTGTCAGCAGTCCCCTCGACGTCCATACTTCCACAGTGAAGAAGTCGCTGGCGGCCAACACCTTCCAGTGGGCCTTCAAGAACGTCGACCACGTGGTGCGCTTGCTGCGCTCGGGCGCAGGCTCGATGCCGTTGCGCTTCAACACGTTGCACACAGTCCCACGAGCGACCTTGTGACTCAGATTCGCCAATGCGCCTTGAATTCGGGTGTAGCCCCATCCCGGGTTCTCCTGCGCCATGCGAACGATCAGCTGCGAGATCTCGCGCATGATGCCCGGACGGCCGGGGCCACGCCGCTTGCTGAAGTCCCATTTCTGGGCAACCAGGCGCCGATGCCACCGCATCAGCGTATCCGGAGAAACAAGGGTATCGAGTTCGCAGCAGCGCTTTACGTCCCACCGCCTTCGCTTTCCTCGCAAGCAACGCTCGCTCAGCGTCGGTGAATCGGATGCGCTTGCCTGACAGCCGCTCCTTCAGCAGCCGATTCTCGGCTTGGAGGAACTCAATGACGATGAGCTGGCGGCGATGGACCCAGCCTGAGACGATCAGCAGCAAGTATGTGAGAAGCGGTGGCACGGAACCCATGCCACAAGTCTACTGCGAACGGTCCACGAGTCTACTGCGAAACTGTCGTTCGAATTGTTGGACATTACGGCCTTCTTCAGAGGGAGAACGCGGCTGCGTTCGGTTGCCGCCGCCTCAGCCAGCAGCGCAAATCGGTCCGGACCTGGTACTCCCCTCCCTCCATCCGCTTGCGCTGGAAACGGACTTTCCCACTTACGATGTCTTCTTGGGAAAGCTGCTGCCTTACTGTAGCGGGAGCTGCGCAACGCCGATGAGCAGTCGTTCGGAATCGACGGCGATACCAACAGTGCGGTGGGGCACATGCTCGCAAGCATTCCGTCCAACAACCCTAAGCTAGCCGTCAAATACACTTTTTTCCGTTATTGATGAGACGCACATCTGCGTCTACTTTCCCATTTCCAATCGGAAACGGGAGAGTCACTGCGCTTATATTGTCCTAAGCCCGTCGCGCCGAAACGACCGGTCGCCGGATACCCTGAGGGAGCTATTCGGGCTTCACTCCTGCCGCCTTGGCGAGTTTCTCCACCAGCGCCATCTGCTGCTTGATCAGGCCCTCGACTTCTGTGGGGCTCGAAGGCGCTGCGTCCATCCCGATGGCATGGAATCTCTTCACGATATCCGAGGCCGCCTCTGCGCGCCGGACTTCCTGGTTCCAGCGCTCGATGATCGTACGCGGCGTCTTGGCCGGTGCCAGGAGTGAACCCCAGGCGTCCCACTCAAAGCCGGGGAGGCCGGACTCCGCGATCGTGGGGATGTCCGGCAGTGCGGGCGAGCGCTTCAATGTAGACACGCCGAGCCCCCGGAGTTTTCCCTCGCGCACGAGCGATGCGGAACTACCGGTCGGCGCCATGAAGAACTGGGCGCGGCCGGCCATGAGATCGGTCAACGCCTCGGAGATACCGCGATAGGGCACGTGTACTACGTCTATGCCGGCGCTGTACTTGAGCATCTCACCGGCGAAATGCGTGCCGCTGCCCAGGCCCGCAGAGGCGAAATTGAGCTGGCCGGGCTTGGCCTTGGCAAGTTCGATCAGATCCTTCACGGACTTCACGGCGAGCGTGGGGGTTACGACGAGCAGGAACGGCGCACTGTAGGTACGCGTGATGCCCGCAAAACTCTTGAGCGTGTCGTACGGGAGCTTGTATAGGAACGGATTGATCGCGTGCCCGGTCGACACCGAGAGCAGCGTGTAGCCGTCGGGCGCAGCGTCGGCGACGATCTTCGAACCGATCGAGCCGCCGGCGCCGGGCCGGTTGTCGACGATGACCTGGTACTTGAACGACTCGATGAGACCCGGGATGATCATTCGGATGAAGATGTCGGGCTGACCACCCGGCGTGAAAGGTACGACGACGCGGATCGGCCGCGCGGGATAATCGGCCGCTAGTGCGCGTTGTTGTGCCAGCGCGACTGCGGCCTCTGCGAGCAGGCAGATGGCAAAGATGGAGAGCACGGTGTTGCGCTTTGACATGGCCCCAGCTTCTGGACGGCTGATCGACCGCGGGCATTATAGAGAGAACGATGACGGCGACGCGTCTGGAGCTTGACTGGCGGCATCGGTCTCAATCGGGGCCCCGGTGCGGATCCCGCTTGCTGCTCGGTCGAGATCTCGACTTCCAGCTCACGCATCTTGCGCTACAGGATATTTCGCCAGTCGCGTTTTATTAGCTCGCGCGTTATCCCGCGATGCTGCATCGGTTCGGCGCTGGACGGGCGCTCAACTCTGCGAGACTTCTTACGCCGAATGCCGCCTTCGGGTCTGTCAGGAGCGTTTTGCCTGCTTCTCTCCCTTCCGCACGGGCGCGCACGCAGAAACGTCGACCACGTCGTGGCCTTACTGCCTTCTGGCGCCGGTTCCATACCATTGCGCTTCAGTACGTTGGCAATGGTGCCGCGACTCACTTCGTGGCACGCACGACAGTAGAATTGGATGTCCCAAAGGAAGAAGCAATGAGGATGTCTGCGATATGGTCGCGCGCGCGAGCAAGCCGCGCACAGATCCGAACCACCCTTATCTTGCTCGCGGGTTAGTGCCCCGCCGCCGGTGGTGCGCTTGCGCAAGCGAACTACCCAACCAAGCCGATGCGCTGGGTCATTCCTTATACTGCCGGCGGCGGCGCCGACCTCATCGCGCGTCCGATTGCGCAGCGGCTCGGTGAAGTGATGGGCCAG
>CAWHFX010000015.1:0-648136 GCA_963828715.1 uncultured beta proteobacterium
GCCAAGTGGTCGTCTCTTTTATTCAAGTGCCTCGGGATCTTTTCACCGGCCAGCCTGCTAAGCCGTGGGAAATCGATTGGTCTCAATATCCAGAGATAGCACAGCGCACAGACATTCATTGGTCTCGCGCTGCGGTCGCTGTCGTAGCGGTTCCCATTGCTATGTGGCTTGCTATTGAATCTCTCGTCGCGGCAATCGCGTACGGGTCAGGCGTGGGTTTAAACGGACCGCATGACTCCTAACTTTAGTTCGAGCGGGAACGGCGAACGAGAGCGGGTGGTTTGCCTGTGATGGTGTCGCCGTCCATGCGGTGTCGCGCGCGCCGCTCAACATCGCGTTGGGCGTCATGAGAGAAGAATCTAAATATCCAATGGCAAGGCTTCGGGTTTGCAGCCAGTCGGTCTCGCGACGTAGGCCCCACGTGCATACGCCAGTGGCCGCGCGGGTGATGTGTTCTCGCTTCGTCCGCGGCCGATGGCCCATGCCTCGTGCGTGTGTTGAGTCGTTCAAGGCTTGTGGCACTCGCCAAACTCACGGCATCGCAACGCCGAAGTCAGTCTCTGTGGTCGGCCATCGCATACGCACCGTGGCAGATCATGGCGTCCAACTTCACGTTCGAGCGGAGCGCCCGTCAGCGGTGCTGCCGGATGCCCTCGCGGGCTTGCTCCCGCTCGGCGCCCGCTCAACGCATCGTTAGTTGTCGAATATGGATGCGCTCACGTTCATAGCGGCCGTCATAGGCTCACTGGCTTGGCCGCTTACTCTGCTACTGATTGTTCTGTTACTAAAGGCGCAGATCGTGGCTCTGCTGCCGGCGTTGAAGCGGTTGAAGGCTGGTCCTGTTGAGGCGGAGTTTGAACGCCAAGTGGAGCAAATCAAAAGCGAGGTTCCGCCCCTACTTGAGGCACCGCAACAACTGGCCCCTCCGATTGACGCGCGCCGCCAGCAGCTGCTCCAGATTGCCGCGATTAATCCGCGAGCCGCGATAGATCGACGCGTGGCGGGGCGTGGAATTTGCGGCGCAGCGAGCGGCGCTCCAAAGGATTGTGGAATCGCCAATGCCTGACCTGTCCACGCCGCTGAAGACGATTCGAGCACTCACGCGCAATGAGATTGTTGCACCAGAGGATGTCGCTCTCTTCCATGACTTGCGCGGCTTACGCAATCAAGCCACACATGCGCCGGACTTTAGCCCTACCTATGATGCGGCGGCGGATTATATTGATCTGGCTCTTCGACTGCAGGCAAGATTCGAAGCTCTTGCAAGCCCCGACAACTAACTTTAGTTCGAGCGGACGCGTTTCCTGCCGCGCTGGCGAGCGCCGCTCAACATGTTGTTAGATTTCATGTGACCGGGAAAGCGCATGGCACAGGCCCAGAAAACCACACAAGAGATTCTGCAACGCGCAGAGGAGACCCTGTACACCGCTTCGCTGGGTCTCACGCACGTCAGGGGAACCGATGCGCAAGCGCGCATGGCTGGCTTGAGAAATGTCATTGTTTTCGGTCGAGCAGTCACAAATGTGTTCGGCAGAACTTGCGTTCGACCGAGCCCCAGTTGGATGAGTGGTATAAGCCTCGCGTGGCTGAGATGGAACGCGATGAGCTCATGCGATTCTTTTACCGCCTGCGGTCGGAAATTCTGAAAGAGGGTGCGGTCTCTGTGTCCTCAAGCGTGACGCTTAACGGAGATCCGATGGCGGTGTTCGCCAGTTCAAAATGAACCGCCTCGTGCGAAAGGCTTTTTCATCGGCGACCGTATTGGGGGTAGTGGCTGGGAAGTCGAAACAGAAGACGGAGCGACCGAAAAGTTCTACGTGCAACTGCCCGCTGAAATACCAGGGCTCCGGGTAGATATGAACATTCACCTCGTTGACGCACCAGAGATGTTGCGCGAGCTGCCGGTCCCAGCGCTTTGCGAACGTTACATCGACGCGCTTGTGGTCCTCGTGAGAGACGCGAAATCTCACTTCTTGCGCAAATGAAATCTAACCCTGCGTTCGAGCGGAGCGCCCGCCATCTGCGCTGCCGAGTGCCCTCGTCGCTGCACTCCTCGGCGCCCGCTCAACGCGATTGTTGGGCGTCATGAGAGGAGACCTTGAGTTTCCAATAGCAAGCGCTCCGGTTTGCAAACGATCTGTTCCCTATGGCCTGCGCAATGTGCAGGCCTTTGAGGCGACGCAGGTTGCCCCTCCTCGCATTTCTTTGGCCCAGTGGATCCCACGTTGTGCGCGAGGTCAGAAGGTCAACGCCTGTGGCACTCGCCAAACTCACGGCATCGCAACGTCGAAGCCTGCTTCAGTGGTCGGCCACCACATGCACATAGTGGTTGATCATGGCGTCCAACTTCACGTTCGAGCGGAGCGCCCGCCAGCGTCGCTGCCGGGTGCCCTCGCGGGTTTGCTCCCGCTCGGCGCCCGCTCAACACATCGTTGGGCCTTACGCTGGCATTGAAGCATGGTCCTGCACCGGTGATCGGAAGCATGATCTCTTTGTCTGGCGTCAACTACTTTTTCCGGTGACGTCAACTAAAATTGCCGCCCATTACACCTCCGCCGGTTCTTTGGCGGCGCGTGTCTTCGATTTCGCGCCCGCTGCTTCGGCGCGATAGCTGTCCACCGCCATCAGATCGAGGACCACGCTGTGATGGACGACGCGGTCGATCGCCGCCATCGTCGTCATCGGATCCTTGAAGATGCGGTTCCACTCCGAGAACACGAGGTTGGTCGTGATGACGACGCTCTTGCGCTCGTAGCGCTCGGCGAGCAGCGTGAACAGGACCTCCATCTCGTCGCGGTCGTGTTGCACGTAGCCGATGTCGTCCAGGATCAGGCACTCGAAGCGATCGAGCTTCGCGAGTTCTTTCGGCAGACACAGATCGCGTTTGGCAGCCAGCAGGCGCTGCACCAGCGCGCTCGTTGGCGCGAACAGCACCGGGTGTCCCTGATCGATGAGCGCATGGCCCAGCGCACAGGCGATGTGGCTCTTTCCCGCGCCGGGCCGGCCGACCGCGACGACGTTGATCGCTTCGGCAAGGAAGCTTCCGTCGCGCAGGCGCTCGATCTGCATCCGGGTTGCCGGCGCGAAGCGCTTCAGATCGAGCGTGCGGAAGCTCTTCCCCGGCAACAACTCGGATTGCTGCCGCAGCCGCTCGACCCGTCGCGCCGACTTCGCTGCTTGCTCGGTGCGAACGAGTTCGAGCAGGAATGCTTCGTGGCTGAGCCCCTCTTTGGCCGCGCGCAGCGCGTTATCCTCAACCGCGCTCGCCATCGCACCCAACTTGAGCGTGCGTAGCAGGCGCAGTAACTCCTCGCGCAGGTTAGCCATGAGCGTTCCCCGACGGCGAGCAACGTGTCGTAGTCGCTCAGATCGATCGTCGCCTTGGCGATCGCCGGTGCCGCTGGCCGGCTTGCGCTTCCGATATGTTCGCGCACGGCGTCGAAGCACGGCATACGGCCCGCTTCGAGCAATTGCGTGATCGCCAGCTCGACCGCGGCTTCGGAGGTGCTCGCCGCCAGATGCAGCAGCCGCAGGTATTCGCGGTCCGCCCGGGTCGGCACGGCCTCGAGCAGCGCGTCGTAGGCGCGGCGGAAGTGGGTGGTCGGGAACAGTTCCTCGCGGTAGCAGTAGTTCGCGAACGCGCCCGGCTTGCGTACCAGCGACCAGATCAGGTGTCGATAATCGATCCGACGACGATTGCGTCCCGACAACCGCGGCAGGGTCAGCACCTGGACTGGGCCGTGATAGAGCTCGAGCGTCTCGGAGCGCACGCGCACCGTGAGGCTGGCCCCGATCAGGCGCGAGGGCACCGAGTAGTGGTTGAGCAGCACCCGGATGAGACTGAAGCGCGACACCCGAACCTTGATGTCGCGGGTGAAGTCCAGCGGCACGGCCGGCAGTGGCCGCAGCGCCGCCCGCTCGGCTTCGAAGCGCTGGGCCCGGGTGAGATTGCGTTGCCGGACGAGCTCGGCGAGAAACCGTTCGTAGGCGCCGCGGTCGACGAAGTCGCGGCTGCCGCGTACCCGCAGCGCCTGATCGACGGCCTGCTTGAAGCGGAAGTGCGACTGCTCGACATCGCCGTTCTGATGCGCGAGCCCGGCGCTGTTGGCCGACGGCTGCATGCCGTAATGGGCCAGGACAGCGCGGTAGTTCTGGGTGAACTCGTGCCGCCCTTCGCGATCGAGATCGACGACCGCCGCGGTGAGATTGTCGGTGCGATGCTGTTGCGGCACCCCGCCGATCTGCCACAGACAGCTCTCCAACCCTTCGGCCAACGCCTCGAAGCTCTCCGAGAAGCACACCCGCGCCGCCTCGACATTCGAGTAGGTGAGCACCAGGTGGTAGACCAGGTGCGGAAACGGCACGCCGCCCAGCGTCACCCCGAGCGCGTTCATCGAGGTGAAGTCCGACTGCGCCATGCGCCCGGGGAGGTGCTCTTGCGGAAACATCACCTCCTGCTCCGGGCCATGCCGTACCCGCCACGCCTGAACATGCCGCTGCAGCGTGCGCAGCTGCCCCTCCTGGTAGCGCCCGGGGAAGGCCTCGCACAGCAGCGCGAACAACGTCTTGACCTGCAGCGCCGGATCTTCCTCGATCTGCGCCGCGACCCACGGCCAATCGGCCGCAAACGGGTTCTCTCTCGTGCGATGCGCACGCGACTTCTTCATCTGACTCGGCAGCTTCCCGACCCGCTCGTACTTGCGCGCCGTGCGCTCGCTCATGCCGGTGCGCGCCGCAGCCAGCCTTTGCGTTATGCCCTTCGCTCGTTCATCCAGCAACAATTTGATTTCTCCGTCTTTCTTCATGCGCGCTCCCAGGGGAGCAGCATGATAACGAGGGCACCAATAGCTTCGCCTCAGCCCCTCTCAACCGGCAAATCTAATTGTCGCCACCGGAATTTCTAATTGTCGCCAGACAATCTCTTCGCTTCGGCAATCGCCGGAAGTGCTAACCGCCGCATCCGGCCATGCCTCTGCCATCGCAAGCCGTCTCGGCATGCAAGCACGCGGCGCGAGTCCCCGGGGGAAGGCTCCCGTTCCACCAGCCAATGCCGCAAACCTTCCGCCCTTCGTTGCTCAGAGCGCACACGACACGCCAGCTTTTCTGTCGCCGTCGCACCCACCGGCCTTCAACCGTCGCGCCGCTTTCGCTTCTTCAGGCGCAGCAGGGCCAACCGTGTCGTTCTTCGCAACGTTGTTTTTTCAGCCGTGGTCGGGTTGCTTGCCTCGTCGTGCAAGCTCATGCAGCATCGTTCCGGTCTCGGTAGTCGCAGCGCACATGCAACACTTCGTTGAAACGTCTGTGCCCAACCCCGCGTTCGAGCCGACGCGTTTCAGCGCTGCTGCGCCTTATGGCGCGGCTCAACACGAACGTTAGGCAGGTCCAATGCCCGACCTTCGCAGAAGGTCGAGAAGAGCGAAGTCATCACGAACGTGAGGCAGTGCTATTTTCGTCGGCGGTGCGTGCCTTGGCCGCACATGGCTTCTCGCATCTGGACTTCGACATTGGTGGGAAAGAAAGCCCGGAGACGCTATGTCTCAGCGCATGCGCCAACCGGTGAGAAAGTGGTTATCTGGATCAAGAGCTCCACCCATTGGCGCGATTTGGCCGAGGCGGTGCGGCGCTTTCCGTGGAAGAAGCTATCTGTCTCTCCCGACGGTCAGTCTGCAGTTGCCGTGGCATGCGAAGGCGCCACACAACGTGGCGCAACGCATTTGCTTGCTGCCTCAGGAAATGATCACACTGGTGTCTTGTCGTTCGCGCGGCTGTATCCTCTAGCGCGAGTACCGGCCCTCGTCGCTGAACAGGCCACTCTCATCAACAGCGTTTTCTACCGCGCCCACAGCGCCGCTCTTATCGTTCGTGCGTCTATTCACCAGAGTTTCTCGCAGCAGCCGAAATTGCTGAGGATGCCGGCGATGATATCCTGTCGCCGCCCGCACGACCCGCCAGCCGGATCGAGAAAGAACAACCGGTCGCTGGTGGCCGGTCGTGGGCCAGTCTATCGCCGTGACCCCAAACTACGAGAGAAAGTTCTTGCCATCGCAAATGGACATTGCGAATGCTGCGGAGAAGAGGGTTTTATCACTGCGAGCGGCGGACGGTATCTTGAAACTCATCACGTCGTTGGTGTTTCCGAAAGAGGCCCCGACGCGACAGACAATATTATTGCGGTCTGTCCCACATGCCATCGAAAGGCACATTTCGCTGCTGATCGTATCGAAGTGGAGCGTCGAATGTCCGAGGCCATATATCGCCGCGGTAGAAAGGTTCATGAATCTGCCTAACCCCGCGTTCGAGACGGACGCGGTTCAGCGCCGCGCGCTTCACGGCGCCGCTCAACGCGATTGTTAGGCGGCCTTTGATTCCGCAGAGCCAAGTCTGGAGCAAATTGAGCCTATGGATCACACAAACATCAGCTCGACACGATCTCCCGGTCTTTGACACGCCGAAGGCGCCTTACCTCTCCACCTTGGTTAAACGGGACGATGACTTAACGACTCTGATATGGGGGGTGGAAAGGCAAGGCCGCATGAAATCTCCCGCTGAATTGATCAAACGGCAAGCCCTTGTCCCCTTTCTATTCCGAGCCACTGACCAATTGGATCGCCAGGTCACTCATGCAGCTGTGACTGGTTACGATTGTCCATCGTACTCGACGCCCAATATCAGACTGTTGCCGCTTGGTTACACGATCATCGGGTAGAAAAATTTGCGGGGCTGCGAAGCGGGTGGGACGACAACGCTGAAACGTCACTATGTGGTTACGGCGTGCCACGTACTTCCGAAACCGATTCCATATGCCGAGCTCGTGCTCGCTCGCGCAAAGCGACCTTTGTCACCGGACAAGGCAAGAGGTTACGCAGTAGTCTTCTCTCCCGAACGCGCTCACCGAATGGTTCGAGCACGCGCACCGAGTGTGGAATGAACTTGAATCATCATTACCGCAGGCCGCCTAACCCTGCGTTCGAGCGAGAGCGCCCGGTCAGCTGTGCTGCCGGGTACCCTCGTCGCTGCGCTCCTCGGCGCCCGCTCAACGCAATCGTTGGGCGTCACTTCATCGGAGCAGCACATGGTTCGTGGATCCTGCCTCTGCGGCAAAGTGAGCTACGAGATCCGAATCTCACCGCAATCCATGTACTACTGCCACTGCACCATGTGCCGGAAAGCCACCGGCTCGTCGTTCGCTACAAACATGCTGATCCGAGCTGAGGGCTTCGTGGTCCTTTCGGGTCGCGAGGTCATCAAATCATTCCAGTCAAGTCCGAACGAGTATCGCCATTTCTGCTCGGAGTGTGGCTCACCGATTTACGGGCAAGCCCTAAAGCGGAAGGGTGTCGTTTCTGTACGTTGTGGAACACTGGACACCGACCCGATAATTCGTCCGTCCGCCCATGTCTATACGCAGTCGAAGTCGCCTTGGTTCAACATTTGCGATCAACTGCCTCAGGTGCCACAGGCATCAAAGTGAGGCCCAACCCCGCGTTCGAGCGGACGCGGTTCAGCGCTAGTGCGCTTCGTGGCGCGGCTCAACGCGAATGTTAGGCCTCAAAATGCCCCGCGCTCCTTTGCTCTGGCCGTCTCTCGCACGACCCCCGCCGAAGAAGTCTGAGGCAATCAAGAACCTCTACGCGCACTTGACCGGACTTGAGTACAGCGTTTCGCGGCGTGGGAAGCAGCACTTCTTCTATACGAGACGGCAAAGCATCCCCCACAGTCAATCTCCCGTTCCGTGGCAAGCCGGTGGCGCTTTGTTGCCTGCAACGAGTGCGTGCTTGAGCTCTATCACCTGCGAGCCCGTCTCGAGAAAATTCGATCCGTCATGCTGCGCGGCTGTCCTTCGCTGCGCATTCATCTCGACACCTCAAGGATGCGAAGCGCGTCTAAAAAGCTCGACGAGTACTTCCCCGATATCGACGCTCTGCGCCATGCAACCGCGCACAAGGGCGAGAATGAGGCCCATCCTGAGGGTCACGCACCCGATGGGAAGTACGCCCTGACGGGCTTCCGCTGAACCAGACAGATTCAGCGCTCCATATGAAGGTCAGCTTCGTTACCTCAATATCACGGACCAGTCACTGCAACGAATCAATGAAAGGTGGTCACAGAGGTTCTTAGCCGCCTTCGAAGTGGCGGCCACCGTGTTGGAGAAGCAAGGGCACCGGGAATGAGGCTGCATCAACTGAGGCCTAACCCTTCCATCGAGCGGCCGTCTTGCCAGCCGCTTCGCATCTGTCAGAGCCGCCGCTCATGTCAAACGTTAGGCCTTCCAGATGAAATGGTTCCTCAGCATCGTCGCTGTCCTAGCACTCGCCGCAGGCATGGGCTTCGGCTATCTTGGACACAACGGACTGCTAGTTGCAGGACTGATCGCCGCGCTGGCGTTCCTGGTGACAGCGAACCTTGACCGCATCTCTGAGTTCAAGGCTTCCAAAGCGGGGATCGAGGCCCGAACTCGAGAAGTTGTCGCCCGTGCCGAGACTGCGGTAGTTGAGCTCCGCATCCTCGCGGAGCAACTAGCGGAACTCTCGCTCTCTCTGGTCAAGCGCCAAGGACGCATTGGTGGCTATTCCGACGACGAACAGGAATCGATCCAAGCCTCCATCCTTGATGTGCTGCGGAAGTTAGGCGTCCCGGAGAGCACCTTCCTGGCATTCTCAAAGACTGGCATCGGTTAGCTGAGTTTGACTATGCTCACTACATCATGGGTGGCAATCTCGTGCCGCAAGGTGCCAACGCTGAAGTCATCGCCGAGTGGAAGCAACTACGTCATCGTGGGATCAGCAACCTCCCCGTTCCTACAGAGGTACGAGAGTTTCTCGGCAAGAACGGATACTTAACTCCCGAGGTACAGGAGTTGCTGCAAGACTATGAGCACTACCGTGTCCATCGCACTCATCGCCGCCCTGACGTCTGGCGAGAGCGACAGAACTGGCACCTTCCCAAGCAGAAGGCCTAACCCGAGTTCGAGACGGACGCGATTCAGCGCTGTGCGCTTCGCGGCGCCGCTCAACAAGGCGTTAGCCGTCGTCGCGAACGCGCAGGTCGATGAGAGTACCAGTGGCGTACAATGGCACAAGAAGTCCCGAGGAGCTGCTATGCCAGACCTGACTGAGGAATTGACGCAAAAGGCACGTGCCCTACCGCCCGAGGACAGAGCTCGTCTAGCTGAAGAATTGCTCGCATCACTTCACGAAAACGCGGACTCCGAAATCGAGGCAGCATGGGATGAAGAAATTCGCCGTCGAATAATGGAGATTGAATCCGGCACTGCGAAACTCATCCCAGCGGAGGAAGTGTTTGCCGAGATCCGACAGATGCTGAAGTGAAGGCCGTACGCTTTCACGATGCGGCTCGACTCGAACTTCGCCACGAAGTCAGTTACTACTGGACAGTCAGCCCGGTTCTTGGTCGTCGGCTCCTTGAGGCCGTTGAAGAGGCAGTGACCCTGGCGCGGTCGTTTCCCGAAATTGGCGCGCCTTATTTGCAACAAACCAAGCGGGTGTTACCGAAGAGATTCCCGTTTTCCATCGTATACGTGGAGACGCCCTCGGAAATCTATGTCGTCGCATTTGCTCCGGTGCGGCGGAAGCCAGGCTACTGGCAGGCGCGCACGAAGGAATGACGGCTAACTTTTAGTTCGAGCGGACGCGAGGCAGCATGGTGTGGTATGCCTGTAACGGTGTCGCTGTCCATACGGTGTCGCGCCCGCCGCTCAACGCATCGTTGGGCGTCTCCGATGCCGACGCACGACCCTATCCCTCAACTTACGTAGTCGACATGGCTCACTACCGCAAGCCGCTCGCTGCCGCTGCCGCGCTAAACACCGTAGTCTTTGTCGGTGAGGCAATCGCCGGATTCCAGTCCGAAAGCCTCAGCCTCATCATGGACAGCGCGCACAACCTTTCCGATGAGGTGGCGCTTGTCTTCCTCTATCTGGCCTTCGTGTTGTCACAGGGTGTCTCGCGCAACCTCGTGCGCTCTGCGAATTTCTTCAACTCCGTCGGCCTCGTCGCGGTCAGCGCCTTACTCGTCTGGCAGGCCGTCGACCGGGTGCTACATCCAGCCCCGGTTCTGGGTGTGGTTCCCATCGTCGTCGGCTTCTGCGCCGCGGCCGCAAACTGGGGTGTGGCGCTGCTCCTGTTGGGTCCCAGCCGCAACAATCCGGCGATACGCTTGGCCTACATTCACAACATGGGTGATGTTCTCGTGTCCCTCTTCCCAGTTCTGGCAGGTTTGCTCGTCGTACTGACAGGTCGTTCGTTGTTTGATCCTCTCGCGGCTTTGGCGATCGGACTTTGGATCATCATCTCGACTGTCCGGGAGGTCGTAAGCTCGCGCGAGGAACTGATGTGGCCCGAGAGGATCAACTGCGGCCACTCCGACGACGAGCAAGCCGTCAACTCCTCTCCCGCACGGTAGAGCTTGCCAATGGTGCGCGAGCCGTCCAACCCGCCGTTGCACCGGGCCGGTGAACTCTGACGTTAGACCACAATACTCCACACTCATGACTTATTGGATATTCAAATGCAATCCGGCGCAGTACCGCATCGATGATCGTCTGGCGAATCCTGCGGTGCGTACAACCTGGAGAGTCACGCGCTATCGCAAAGAAATAAGACCTGGCGATGTCGCATTTATCTGGAGAGCTGATCCTCGCCAGCGCGGAATTTGTGCTGTCATGGCGATCGACTCATATCCGCGCATGATGACCGAGATTCCCGAAGAAGAATCGTTCTATGTGATTCCGAAGCTTAATACCAGATGGCGCGTGGAAGGCCAGTTCACACACCGTGGCCCTTTCGTGCCGCACACGGAACTCCGCGTTACGCCTGGTTTAGACGAACTATCGGTGTTTCATGGTGTTCAACGAGGCACGAATTTTCGTGTGACCGATGCCGAGGGAAAAATTCTGATGTCGCTTATGGTCTAACTGCACCGCGTGTGGTGAATGGCCCTGCGTTTATTGTGGTCTAACTTGGCGTTCGAGCGGAGCGCCCATCAGCAGCGCTGCCGGGTGCCCTCGCGGGTTTGCTCCCGCTTGGCACCCGCTCAACGCGAACGTTAGACGTTCTGCCTTAAAGGTCTCGCGCATGAAGAACACAGGCCAAACACAACACGATATTCCGCTCCGCTTTGCCGACGGCGCTGAAGGAGTCGCCGTTCGAACTGGGAACAACGCTGCCTGGCTGTGTGTGTGCCCGCGGAAGCAGCCGCTGGTTGGTTATTCAGACGCAGTCACGTCTGGGCGCGCGTACTCGGTCGTCCAATGCCCGCACTGCGGGCGCCAGTACCGTGTGGTCGCGCCGGGGTTCAAGAAAGTGCCGACACATGTGCAGGAAATTCCGGGTGTGCACGTCTAACTTCAGTTCGAGCGGCCGCGATTCAGCGCGTTGCGCTTCGCGGCGCCGCTCAACGCGTTGTTAGACGTGTTCCTCTAGCGGTGATACCGTATTCGCTATGATCGATTGGTTCTCTTGTCCCGCCGTAGAACGTGATCCCGAGCGCGTGAGTGGTGCTTGGGTCTTCCGTGGCACGCGAGTGCCTGTAGCGGCACTATTCGAGAACTTGGAAGACGGCGGGATGGTCTCCGAGTTTGTGGAATGGTTTCCAGGTGTCACGCTCGAGCAGGTCCGACAGGTCTTGGACCACGCCGCGAGAAGCGCCTTAGCCCCTGCGTAGGTGCGCGTCCTTTTCGATCAAGGTACGCCCGTCCCGCTGCGTCAGTCATTGGCTCACCACGAAGTCTCCACCGCATACGAGCACGGCTGGTCGAAGCTCAAGAACGGCGATCTACTCGATGCTGCGGAACGAGCTGGGATGCAGGCTCTGGTTACCACCGGTCTCAATTTGAAGCACCAGCAGAACCTTAAGCAACGCCGTATTGCCTGCGTTGCGCTTTCGACCACGAGCTGGCCACGTATTCAGCGTGCTCTGGACACAGTGGTCCGCACAGTTGACGGTGCGTTTCCCGGCAGCTATGCGGAGGTGGACATTCCATGAAAAACACGTCTAATCCCGCGTTCGAGCCGACGCGATTCAGCGCTCTTGCGCCTCATGGCGTGGCTCAACGCAATTGTTAGGGCTCAGGAAAGACGAGGAGGCCGAATGGAAACTGACCGCAGTTTGACAGCCCGGCTATTTCGGGAAACCCGCGACCGTTGGGCATTGATGACGGCGTATGAGCGCTTCGAGCAGGTTGTCGCTCTTGTGCTGAGTTTCATCATAGCAGCAGTCATCGTGCTCGCGCTTGTTCAGATAGTCGTTCGCGTGCTACCGCTGCTAATCGGTGGTGGAGTGGACCTCTTGGAGCATGGGGTGTTCCAAGCGCTGTTCGGCACAATCATGACACTCCTGATCGCAATGGAGTTTAAGCACTCGATCATTCGGGCCGCACTGCGACAGGAGAGCGTCGTTCAAGTCAAGACCGTCATTCTGATCGCTTTGCTCGCGCTGAGCCGCAAGTTCATCATTCTGGACACCGCTGCGACGGAGGCTGCAACTATTGGGGCTCTTGCAGGTGCCACTCTTGTGCTCGGAATTGTGTATTGGCTATTGCGAGAGCGTGACGACCGGTCCGGGGTTGCAACACCGCCCCACGACATGGCGACGCGCTAGACACCAATGAGCCCTAACCTCCGCGTCAACCGGACCACCCGCCCGCTGCGCTGGCGGGTGCCCTCGTCGCTGCGCTCCTCGGCGGCCGGTTACGCGGCGCGTTATGCCTATGAACACCCGGCGGAGCAAGCAGGGCTGAAAAAGTGAGGTTACCAATGCGCTACGCCATCGTTATCGAGAAGGCACAGGGCAACTACTCCGCATACGTGCCTGATCTTCCTGGTTGTGTCGCCACTGGCGCTACCCCCGAGGAGGCGGAGTCCGAGATCCGCAGTGCCATCGAGTTCCATCTGGAAGGGCTGCGGGAAGACGGCCTCTCAATACCGGAGGCAGCGAGCCGTGTCGAATATGTCGATGTATCGGCATAACTTCAGTTCGAGCGGAGGCGTTGCCAGCAGCGTTGGCGCGCACCGCTCAAGATCCCGTTATGTGTCATTCGCTCATAGTCGGCACTCGTGCGAAAATTGAGGCACGGAGGTGATCGCATGTCTGCTTCGAAAGAAGAACTTACTCGGCTCATCCAGGAGCAGCCGGATGATCGCTCGGCTGAGGAGATCGTCCGCGAGCTCGCCTTCCACGTGATGATCCAGCGAGGGCTCGCTGACTCAGATGCTGGGCGCGTTATCTCGAACGAGGATATGGGGCGGCGTATCCGCTCATGGCACCGATAACGTGGACCGCTGAGGCCCAGCAATGGCTCGAAGAGGATATTCGAGTATATCGCCCAAGATAATCCGCAGATCGCGGCTCGCACAGTCCAGTCAATCTATGAGCGAGCGCAAGATCTCGGGCAGTTCCCGCAGATGGGCTATCGGTATGCTGCATCGTCCCGACACGTGCGCATCCTGCTTCACGAGCAATATCGAATTGCATACTTGCTCAAGGACGACCAGAGCATCGATATTCTTGGGGTCTTTCAAAGCGCGCTGGACATCGGTAGATATCAGCTCTAATGACACATAACCCCGCGTTCGAGCCGACGCAATTCAGCGCTACTGCGCCTCATGGCGCGGCTCAACGCGATTGTTAGGCGTTGGAACTCGGGCCACATCTTGAGAGTTGCAAAATGGAACCAATCGACAAGCGCTCCGATTCAAGAAGCATATTCATAGCTGCGACTCCGGCGCAGGTCTTCGCCGCGATCAACGACCCAGAGCGCGTCGCTCGCTGGTGGGGGCCTGAGGGATTCAGAAACACTATTCACCAGTTCGACTTTCGACCGGGTGGTACGTGGTTGCTCACCATGCACGGCCCCGACGGCAATGACTACCCAAACGAAAGCCGTTTCACGAGCATCGTGCCGGCCGAGTTATTCGAGATCGAGCACTTGTCTGGTCATCATTTCTTTCTGTCCATTGAGCTGAAGACGTTTGAGCAGGGCACTCAAGTTCACTGGCGTCAAACCTTCGACACGGTTGAGCACTACGAACGAATCGCCGAGTTCGTGGCAAGTGCCAATGAGCAGAATTTGCAGCGTCTGGCGGCAGAAGCCTTGCTCTCAGGCAATGCCGCCTAATCCTTCCATCGAGCGGGATCAACCGGTAAGCCGGCTGATCCCGCTCATGTCAAATGTTAGACAGCTCGCAAAACATCACGAGAGGACACGAAAACGTGCTTGAACTTCGCCCCAATTGCGAATGCTGTAATCGCGATCTCCCGCCGCAGGCGGACGACGCGTTGATCTGCACGTTCGAATGCACCTTTTGCATCGACTGCGCGACGACGATCTTGAGGGGGGTATGTCCAAATTGCGGTGGCGAGCTGGTCAGGCGGCCTCGGCGCTCTGCCGAGAAACTCGCTACATACCCTGCTTCGACCAGACGCATTTTCAAGCCTCAAGGTTGTGGGAAAGTTGTCTAACCCCAGTTCGAGCGCATGCGTTGCCAGCCGCGCTGGCGTGCGCCGCTCAACATGGTGTTAGGTACCCGCGAGTGCTCGCGCTGAAGCTACTGTTGGTCCCCTGCTTCCTTCTGCTTGTGTAGACTCGCCGGGCAGGCGATGGGGCGTCGCACGGAGCTGGTTGGCTCGCTGAGTTACCGAAGAGGACCGGGGCCGCATCTTGTCGCTTCCTCACGCTCGAGCAAGGCCCGCTGTGCAAACCCTCAGCCGGACGGTCCCCGACTGATCGTTCCAGGCGACCTCGCCTCGGCTGCGTTCGGAACTTTGACGTGAGGGTGCTGAAGCAGGGCCAGCGACGTAGGAGATCCGAATGTACTGCGTATCAACGAGCGTTCGCCGTGCTGGCAAGTCGCCAACGCGGAGACAAGCCCGCGAGCTTCGCCGATCTTCTTGGACGATCAGGCCGGACATTCGCCTGAGGCTCGGCGTATTCGCACGCGGTGATCTACGGCGAGATGGCGCGGCGATCATGCTGCAATGCGCAGACGAGCCGAGGGCGCGCTCGTCGGAGCGCAAGGCTGATCCGGCAGTTTCGTTGGTCGGTCAAGAACACGCTCGGATGGGCACTCGAAGTTGCGGCCGCTGTTGCGCAGAAGGCGCAACGCTTCGGGGGCCGGAGCGACATGTATTACGGTGCTTGTCAACGTTCGAGCTTTGCGATCCTGACGGACCCGCGGGTCTGACGTCAGTGGCGGAAGCTGCCCAAGGAGCAACGTCAATGGAGCGTCAATGCGCTGCGCGCCGCGAGCCTTCGCTAATCCGTTTCGCGCGCTTCTCGTCCACGGGTTGGCGGCGCTTGTATTCTTCGGTGCGATCCTTGTCGCCTATACCCACAACACGACGGCACCGTGAGGCGTGGCGCGGGGTTCTTGTCGTTCTCGAGGGCGTGAGTGGTGGCAGCAATCGCCTGCGGGCCGCTAGTCTCCGGCAGTTTGCCAATGTCACGGCTCTCAAGGGCAGACTCGCGCCCTACCGTCCCGCGAGAAGCCAGCCTCGGCTCGCACCCTTATTGATGGACCTTGATGAGACCTCTAGTGGGAGGGGCGTTCATGGGCGCCAGAATCGTGCCGGCCCTGTCGAGCAACGAGCTCGGCACGTCGATCGGGCCGAAGGGAGCGGATTTGAAAAAATGCTTTGTGCTTGTTGATTTCGAGAACATTCAACCGAAAGACATTGGTGCATTGAACGGTGGGCCGTTCAGAATTAAGGTGTTCGTGGGTGCCCACCAAGCCAAGATTCCACTCGACATCGTTCGTGCCCTGCAGGCCTTCGGGCCGGATGCTGAATACATCCATATCGATGGCAGCGGAAGGAATGCGCTCGACTTCCACATCGCTTACTATATCGGCCGGTTGGTCGCGGAGACTCCCGGCGCCCGTTTCTACGTACTGTCAAAGGACACTGGCTTCGATCCGTTAATCAAACATCTCACGGCACAAAATATCTCGTGCAAGAGACTTAAGTCGATCGCAGATATTCACTTACCTGAGACGCCGAACCCCGCATCAGTTTCAGAAAGAATCGACGTCGTCATCGACAATCTCGCCAGACGCAAAACGGCCAGGCCGCGAACAGTCAAGAAACTCCGAAGTACCATCAAGGCACTTTTCGGAAATCAGCTCATGGATGAGGAACTCGACAAGCTGATCGAGGAGTTGACACGACGCGCGGCGATAAACATTGTCGACGGCAAAGTTCATTACACGCTGCAGTCATGAGTTCGAGCTTCAGTTCATGCTACACGATGCACTGTATTCCCTGATCTTGGCCTGGCTCGGTATATCCGACGTGCCACAATGAGTGAAGCCTAACCCCTCGCTCAAGCGAAGCGCCGCTGTCGCACGCTCAGCTCGAACATTGCAAGCCTATTCCTGGAACCGGTGGCCCGAAACGGTGCTGCAATAGCCGAACAGCCTATATGCCGACTGTGTAAGCTATACCCAGGCGACGCTTGCTACCAAACCGCAGGCACACACTGGAGGGAGAGAGATGAATCACTGCATCCGAGTGTTGTTGCTGATGCTCGGCGCCGGCATACCAATCGCGCACGCCCAGCAATCGGCCGGCGGTCTCGACGCCACGCAATTGAAAGGGCAGCAGGTTTTCGCTCAATCGTGCGGGGTGTGCCATTTGCCGCCCACGCTGGGCGCCAAAACCTACGGCCCGCCGCTGAACAAGGCTTCAGCTGCTGGAAATGACGAGGCGCTTCGGATCATCATCGCGAACGGCACCGAGCGCATGCCGGCTTTCAAGTATTACCTCAACGCGTCGGACGTCGACGCGATCATCGCTTACGTGAGAACCGTGCCCGCACAAGTCACGACGGCAACGACCGAGTCTATGGGAGAGACGCGATGAGCAAACTGGGCGTATTCGCAATTGCCTGTGTGACGAGCCTGTACGTCGTCGCCTCTGCACACGCCGCCGATGAGTTGCTGAGTGGCGCGATCACCGGACGATCAGGCGAGAAGCTGGAAGGAGTCACGGTCTCCGCCAAGCTCGAAGGTTCGACCATCACGACGAGCGTCTATACCGACGCGTCGGGCTTTTACGTTTTCCCGCCCCTGCCGCCCGGCAGGTACCGTGTCTGGGCGCAGGCGCTCGGCTTCGAAACGAACAAGACTGCGGTCGATCTCTCAGCGGCGCGACGGCAGAACTTCGCGCTCCGGGAGCTCTCCGATCCAGAGCGGCGCTTCCGGCAGTTGCCGGGCGAGATGATGGTCGCAGGGCTGCCCGAGGCGACCCCGCAGGACGCGCACATGAAGAAGATCTTCATGAACAACTGCACCGCGTGTCATTCAACGAGCTACGCGCTGCAGTTTCGGTTCGACGCAGCGGGGTGGGAGAAGATCGTCGACCTCATGAAGCGCGTGCCGAACAACGGCGTCTATCCGGGTCCCGACGGTCGCCGCAACATGATCATGGACCACAACCAGAAGCAGCTTGCGGCGTACCTTGCACGGGCACGTGGACCGGACGAATCGTCGATCAAAGTGCCGTCCCGCCCGCGGCCCACAGGCGAGGCCGCGCGCGCCGTGTGGACGTTATACGACCTCCCGCTCAATCCCGATTCCGGCATCGCCGCCCGATATAACCCGAACGACGGGACCGACTGGACGCTCGGCACGCCTTCCAAGCTCGGCCAGATGCCGCACGATGGCGGCATGGGCCTCGACGGCTCGATCTACTTCACGCTCAACAATCCGAATCGGCTGGCAACGATCGGCAAGGTCGATCCCAAAACGGGTGCCGTCAAATACATCAAGGTCGAAGGCAGAGGCGGGCTGGCCGCCAACTCGCACGGTCTCACACGCGACGCCTCCGGCAATTTCTGGTTCGACGCGAACCTCGGTCGCCGGGGGCTCGGCAAGCTCGATACCAGCACCGACACGATCACGATCTTCCAGACTTCGGCAGACATGTCGCCGATCGGCGGCGCGCCGACTCTGGACATCGACGGCAAAGGCATGATCTGGGCGTCCACACCGGCGGGCGCGGTCCGCTTCGATCCGAAGACGGAGAAGTTCACCGAATTCAAGTCGATCATTCCGACGAAGGCACCCAAAGGCTCAGGAGCGACCTACGGTGCTGCCGGCGATCGGGACGGCAACGGCTGGTGGGCGCAGATGGCGACCGATACGGTCCTGAAAGGCGACGTCGCAACGAGCAAAGTCATCGAGGTGAAGCTGCCGCCCGTGAAGGTCGACTACATCACGAGCGAGGACCGCGCGTTCTACGACACGGTGAACGACCTCACCTTCAACACGCCGCTGCCGTGGCAGCAGGGCCCCCGGCGCATGGGCACCGACAAGAACGACGACGTGCTGTGGGTGGGTAATTCGTGGGGCGCGACGTGGGCGCGGATCAACACGAAGACGCTGGAAACCCGCATCGTGCCGTTGCCCGATGCGACGATGCAGCCCTATCACATCGTGGTGGACAGCAGGCACAACGTGTGGGGCAACCTCTGGACGTCGGATCGCATCGTCAAGCTCGATCCGAAGACGGATACCTGGACCGTCTTCGATCTGCCCGTGCGCGGCACGGAGATCCGTCACATCTCGCTGCTCGAGCGCGAGGGCAAGGTGCATGTGGTCATGCCCGTCTACCGCACCAACCACATGGGCGTGCTCACGGTGCGTACCGAAGCCGAGGTCGCGGCGCTCAAGGCGAGCGCTCAGTAACCGGAGCTCGCTGACTTGTCCGCGCGGCCGCCTTTCGTTGAACGCGGCTGGCGGCCATGGCTGAAGCTTGCGAAGAAAGTCGCCGCAACGGCCTGCCGGCTCGTAACAATGATCCCAGGTCGCCTGGGAAATCAGTCGATACCAACCGGGAGGGATATCGCCATGATCCGCCGTGTCGTCATTGCATTCGCCGCCGCAACGTCCTTCTGCGCAACGACGTCCTCGTTCGCCGCCGAAGCGTTTACCAGCAACATCCCACCGTTCTCCATCGAAAACGGGCCGCGCGTCGGCTTCGTTCGCGAGATCGTTTCTGAAATCGCAAAGCGCCTGGGTGCCGAAATTCCGATCATCTACGGCAAGAGCTGGCCACAATCCCAAGAGGAGGCGAAGTCCCGTCTCGACACCCTCGTTTTCCCGCTCGGCCGCACTTCCGCCCGCGAGCCGCATTATCAGTGGGTCCTGAAAATCGTCGACATGGACGTCGCCTTCGCAACCGCACCCGGCAGGCCCAAGGTCGAAACTGAATCGGCCGTGCGCGCGCTCAAGGCCATCGGCGTGCGTGATGGCTCACCGATGGTCAGCGACCTTCAGGGCCGGGGTTACACCAACCTCGTGATCATCAAATCGTCGGCCGAAAACGCGCGCGCGTTACACGACGGCAAGCTCGACGCCTGGTATGCACCGGTTCCCGAGGTCGCATTCAACTGGATCGAATTGAAGCTGCCCGGTGCACCCGCGTTCGGGCTGAAGCTCGAGAGCGTGCCGTTATACGTCGCCGCATCGAGGAACACGCCCGGGATCGACCTCGAGAAATGGCGAGAGGTCTACGCCGCGATGGAGAAGGACGGAACACGTGCGCGCATTCTCGCGGCCTACGGATTGTAGGGACCATGCGTCATAGAAATTGACGCCCAACAACCCGTTCAACGATGTCTTTCACAGTGCACTCGACATCGAAAAACATCAGCTCTGAAATCACACTCCAAATCGTTTCAAATCCAATCAACAGAGAGGCATCCGGATGAAATACATGCTCACCTGGTCCGAACGTCCGCAAGGTTCACCGATGGAATACGAGAACGCACAGAAGCGGATCCTGGAAGTATTCACGCAGTGGAAGGCCCCCGCCAACTTCAAGATCGAGTTGTTCGTAATTCGCGTGGGGGACTGGGGCGGGTACATGATGTTGGATTGCGATGAACCGGCGGCTGTTCACAAGTTCTGTTCGATGTTGCCTGCATTTGTGTTCGAGGCACGCCCGGTGATTCCCATCGAGGATGCTGTTCGAGTCGAACAGGAAGCGATGGCCTTTCGTGATGGGCTCAAGCCGCGATGAAGCGGTGAGACGAAGCTGCCTGACCGTGCGTCGAGACGGACGCGTTTCATCGCTGGACGCTGCGTTGCGCCATCCGGAAACGTCAAGCACCACGAAACCACGATCGCATCACTCCAATGGAAGGCTTTGAACTCGCCGCTCTGAAGTCGTTGCTCGCCAAACAGCCGGTCGCGGCACTGGCAACGCTCCATAGTGGTGAGCCGGCCGTTTCCATGGTTCCGTTCGCGATGCTCTCGTCAGGCATTGGCTTCGTCATTCATGTGAGTCGGCTCGCAACTCATACCAAGGACATGCTTCGCAACCCGGCCGTCGCACTGCTCGTCACGGCGTCGCTCGCAGAAGCACACTCACCTCTCGCTTTGCCGCGAGCCAGCATCCAGGGCAACGCCCGACAGTGCCTGCCTGACTCGCCGGGATATCTGGAGGCTCGTCGCGCTTACCTGGCCAAGCTTCCCGATGCGGAAGAGTTGTTTAATTTCTCGGACTTCTCGCTTTTCATTGTCGAGCCCAAGTCCATCCGCTACGTTGCGGGCTTTGGGCGAGCCGTGTCGCTCACACCGGAGCGCATGCGTGCTGTCTTGGGTGCAGAACCATGAGAACGCTGCCTGAGCGACGCGGCATCGAGTTATCCTTGCGTCCTGCTAGCTCTTGGCGACATTCACGCCCTTGAGGCCCTTTGCGTCGATGGCCTTCTGCGTTTTCTCGTCAAGTTTGGGTTTGAGACGCTTGCCCTGACGCGCATAGAGCTCGTCATAGCGGCTGAGAATGCTGCGAGTCGGAAAGTTGCCGAACGAGCTGGAGCGCGGTTCGAATGCGTCGCGCGAAACCGCCTTCTCATTCGAGGCGCGCCGCTCGCAGCCTCTGTCTACTCGTTCGTGTCATCGGACCGCCTTGCGAGTAACGGCAGCACATTCATTTAAGCTCCGCTACAGTACGACACGTCGGCCAGCCGCGGCTTTTTCCGGGAGAAGACTCATGTCATTGCTCGTGCGTGCATTTCCTCTGCGTCAGTCGGTTGCGGATTTCGAAGCTTTCGCCAGTGCGATGCGAGGACCAAGACAACCCGAAGCGGCGCGTTTCTATGAGCAATATCGGATCGACCATGAGTCCTGGCATCTGCAGGAGACCGAGCATGGGCCGTGGGTCATCGTCGTGACGTTCGTACGTGACCTCGCCGCATCGGCGCAGGAATACGCGCAGGCCAGCGACGCGTTCGCATCCTGGTTCAAGGATCAGGTGTTGACGTTGTCGGGCGTCGATCCGACTGTTGCACCTCTGGGACCGCCGACGACGGAAGTCTACCGCTGGTCGGCCCGCGAGCTCGCGGCTTGAGAGAGGCCGACCGTGGAAAACTGTAACGGCGCTCGGGTTGCGAGTGAGGCCGAAGGTATGCTGACGCAACGACACCACTGGTCGATGTGGTCAGGCGAGAGCGAAATCACATCGCAGGTACCCTTCAAACTGCGCTCGAAACCGCGTGTCGCATCACTGCCGGAGACGCAAGATGGACTACCTGTTGTTCTATGAGGCCGCGCCCGATTACCTCGAGCGTCGCGGCGCGTTTCGGGCCGAGCACCTGGCTCTGGCGTGGGAAGCACAGGCAAGAGGCGATCTCGTCCTTGCTGGTGCACTCGCTAATCCGGCGGACGGCGCAGTTTTCCATTTCAGAGGTGATTCACCTGCGGCGGCCGAGCAATTTGCCAATGCCGATCCGTACGTGCGCAACGGTCTGGTCACCCGCTGGCGCGTGCGCGAGTGGATAACGGTCGTGGGCGATGCCGCTTGCACGCCCGTGCGGCCGGAAAAGCTCCCATGATCGGGTGGTCGATTGCGCCCGGCTTCCGCGGGATTGGTGTGTAGCTCATGCGGATGCCTGCTTCTCGCACGAAGTGGCTCGTGCTGGAGAACGCAACAGGCTTCGGGAAAACCATACACACGTTCACCATGGGTGCACTGAGCGTCTAGAAATTCGCGGAGGACGGTTAACGCCATGATCACTATGCGTGACGCACAGCTTGAAGATGCCGCCGCTCTATGCGCCGCTGAGCAAGCGATCGTTGCGAGGTACGACGGGCTTCTCGTCTCAGATCCCGACGAGCTGTACGAATCCGCATTTCGCGATCGAATCGCGTATGTCGCCGAAGAACGCGGCAAGTACCTCGTCGCACTGCGTGACTCGCTGCCGGTCGCGCACGCATGTCTCTGGCCTATGGAGCTGCGCAGGATATCCCACGTGTTGCGCCTGGATATATGCGTTCACCTGGGATATTGGCGACAGGGCTACGGGCGTGCACTGCTGCAAGCGCTCATCGACTGGGCGCGCACGGCATCTTCCGCGCACAAGATCGAACTGGTCGTCCGGGCGACGAATCTCCCCGCCATTGCCTTGTATCGAGCGTCCGGTTTCGTCGATGAAGGCCGGCTGCGCCACCGCGTTCGTCTACGCAATGGTCAATACGTCGACGATCTGAGCATGGCATTGATCCTGCGACACCGGTTCTGACTGAGTCTCTTGTTCCTCACGCTGCGGAATCGAGTCGGATCACGCGAAGCGGCGCACCGTGACAACCGCCTTGGATCGGCGTAGAACTGATCGGCAGACTTCGGCGCACCCGGCATAGGATCCAGTTAATCCCCGATGTCCATCGATCCGCGCGGACCGCGCGAACTTCACTGGTCGCCCGCTGAAAAGAAAATCGCCCGTGCCGCCTACGATGCCGCGCTCGCTCGCGAGAAAGCAGCCGCCCGGGGCACGGTGCTGGGAATGCTTCAGCAGTCCGAGGATCCGAGTTGCATCTGGGACGTTTACTGGTTCCTGCACGAGAAACGGCGTGAGATGGACGACAAGTACGACTATCGCTACTCTGTTCTGCCCCGCGTTTTCCGGCGACTGGTGAATGAGGGCTGGCTCACGCCCGGCGATCTCAGCGGACTCGGCGAGGACAAGCTCGTTCTGATCCTGGGCGATCTGGTTCAGCCGCGCACGTGACAATTCACCGAGCATGCAGAACGCTCGCCCGCTGTGCAATACCGTTCATAGCTGCGCTCATTCTGCCGGGCTGCATCGCGGTCGTGGCGGTGATGCGCAACATGGATGACCCGAAGGGCGATTTCGAAGGCAATGCCGACGGCCGCCTTTATTCGGATTATGTCGAGTCGTGCTACTGGAGAGGACAGCTCGAGCCTTCGAAGTCGATGTGCGGGCGCCTCATGGACACACGCGATGGGTCAGAGACTGTCGAGTATGTGCACGGGCTGCACAATGAATGCGTCTACAGTTTCGTCGTCGAAAAGAAAACGCGTCTGATCACGAGCTGGCGCTACATAAGCTCCCCTGGGAACTGCTGGACACGGGCGCCGCAGACGGACGGGGGTACGCCTCTTGCCCGCACTCTGGCGTATACCTTCGTTCAGACCGGCACTGCCGCGTTACCGGCGCGAGCCGACTCCTACCGATCAGGAGCTGACGCATGAGCCACAAAGGAAGCTGTCACTGCGGAAGAATCGCATACGAGGTCGAAGGCGAACCAAGCGAAGTCATGGAATGCAATTGCTCGATATGCTCGCGCAGAGGATCGCTGCTCTGGTTTGTGCCGCGCGACAAGGTTCGGTTGCACACGCCCGAAGCGAATCTCAGCACCTATACGTTCAACAAGCACAACATCAGGCATCACTTCTGTGCTACGTGCGGCATCCATCCGTTCGCCGAAGCGAACGACCCGAAAGGTAATCCGATGGCTGCGATCAACGTGCGGAGCCTCGAAGACTTCGACATCTCCTCTCTGCCGGTGAAGCACTTCGACGGGCGTTCACTGTGAGCGTCGAGGCCGACTCCGACCTGACCTCGTATTACGCGGCACGCGCCCAGGAATACGAAAGTATCTATGACAAACCGGAGCGACAGGCGGACCTCGCCACGCTCCGGGCGCTCGTGCCCGATTATTTCGTCGGGCGCGACGTGCTCGAGGTCGCATGTGGAACCGGCTACTGGACACAGTTCATCGCCCGGCGCGCGGCAAGCATAGCTGCGACCGACATCAACGCCGAAACACTCGCCATCGCACGCACGAAGCCGCTGCCCGCGGGACGCGTCACATTCGCCAAGCTCGACATCCATCAACTCGACGCGGGCGAGCGCCGCTATACCGGTGCTTTCGCCGGCTTCTGGTGGTCACATCTTCGGACCCATGAACGCAGCGCCTTCATCGGAACGCTCCATCGCGCGCTGAAACCGGGCGCCGTCGTAGTCGTTCTCGACAACCTTTACGTGGCCGGCAGCAGCACGCCGATTTCTCACGTCGACGCAGATGGAAACTCGTTTCAGGAACGAAGGCTGCGGGACGGTTCGAAGCACACCGTGCTCAAGAACTTCCCGAACGAGGATGCGTTGCTGGCGGACATCCGCGGCTTCGGCGTCGCACCCGAATACAGAACCCTCGATTACTACTGGGTGTTCAAGTACGAGGTCGCGTAAGGTCCCGGTCCCTCTCAGCGCGACAGCAGCGCGGCAATGCGCTCCAGCGCTGACATGTCCGTGTCACCGCGGCTGCGGGCAAGCTCGACTGCAAGCGTGCCAAGCGCACGATAGACGCTCGCGACACGCTCATCCCACGCATCGAGAGCTTCGAGGTGACGGGCAACGACCGAAGCGTCGCCGCGCGCGATAGGCCCGGTCAGCGCACGCGCCGGTCCGAGTTGCAGGACGTTCTCGAGCGTCTCGCGCACGATCGGTTCGGTCATCGCGGTCGCCGTCTCGCGATCGATCCCGCTTTGCTCGTAGCAGCGCAGGCCCGTCTCCATGAGCGACGTCAGGTAATTGCAGACGATGACGCTCGCCGCATGGTAGATGACCTTCGCCTGCGCATCGATGAGCGAAACCTTGCCGCCGACGCGTTCGAACGCCGGTTGGAGGACGAGCAGCGCGCCTTCCGCGCCTTCCGCGGCGCAGTACGTTCCGGAAAATGTCCTCACCGCATCGCGCGGCTCGGCAAACGTCTTCAGCGGGTGAACGCTTGCCGTCAGGGCACCCGTCGCGGCTGCGGCGCTCAGATCGGCAGAGCTCAGCGACCCGCTGCAGTGGAACACGATGTCAGCAGGCCCGAGCAAGCCGGCGTCGGCGAGCCGCTCCGCGGTGCCAGCGATCTGGCGATCCGGCGTCGTGATCATCCAAACGTCAGCGTGCCGGAGCATGTCGATACCGCTGACCGGCCTGCCATCACCGATGAATGCGACGGCGGAGCGCGCACCGGCCTCGGTCCCATCCAGCACGTCCTGGATAACAAACGTGTGCTTCTCTTCCCACAGTGAGGCGAGGGTACGTCCGACGCGCCCGGCACCGATCACGTTCAGCGTTTTCATCGATTTCGATCATACCCGACCTCCAAGGAACGTAAGCAAAGCGACATGTTGCCGCGCTATAGTGTGCGCTCGAGAACGAACGAAAATGACCATTGACCGCCGCGACTTCCTGAAGCGGGCCGGCATGCTTGCGGCCACGCTCGTCGTGCCGTGCACGCGGTTGCTGGCGCAGCCCCGCTTCGCTTCAACGCCGTTTACGCTGGGCGTCGCGTCGGGGTTTCCGCATCCTGAAGGTATGACGCTCTGGACGCGGCTTGTCCTCGCGGACCCGGCAATACTCGCCGGTGCAGCCGTCGAGGTGACGTGGGAAGTCGCGGCCGATGAGGCGTTCAACCGGATCGTCACCCGCGGGAAAGCGCTTGCCACGCCGGACTGGGGACATTCGGTGCACGTCGACGTGCAGGGTCTCGAGCCGGCACGGCCGTACTGGTATCGCTTCCGCGCGGGTGAGTCGGCGAGCCCGGTCGGCCGCACGCGCACGGCGCCGCGCGCCGATGCGCAGCGCTGCGCGGCTGCGCTTCGCGTTCGCCTGCTGCCAGCAGTACGAGCAGGGCTACTACGTCGCGTATCGCCACATGGCGGCCGAAGACCTCGACCTCGTCGTTCATCTCGGCGACTACATCTACGAAGCGTCGTGGGGGCGCAATCACGTGCGCTCGCATGGCGTGGGCGAACCGTGGACGCTCGCCGAATATCGCGACCGCTATGCGCTATACAAGAGCGACGAAGACCTGCAGGCTGCGCACGCCGCTTTCCCGTGGCTGGTCACATGGGACGACCACGAAGTCGACAACGATTACGCGAACGACCGCTCGCAGGATCTCGATCCGGCGGAAGCATTCCTCGCGCGGCGCGCAGCAGCCTATCAGGCGTACTACGAGCACATGCCTCTTCCGACATGGGCAAGACCGTCCGGACCGGACATGCAGCTCTACACGTCCGTGCCGTTCGGAGGCATCGCCACGTTCTACATGCTCGACGGACGGCAGTACAAGTCGCACCAGGCGTGCCCGAAGCCCGGCAAAGGCGGCAGCAACGTCGTGAGCGACGCGGACTGTCCCGAAAGGCTCGATCCGGCGCTGAGCTTCTTCGGGATGCCTCAGGAATCGTGGCTCGACGAGCGTCTCGGACGCTCGAGCGCGAAGTGGAACGTCATCGCACAGCAGACCTTCATGGCACAGGTGGATCGCGTGCCGGGTCCGGGCTCTTCGTTCTGGACCGACGGCTGGGACGGCTATCCGCGCGCCCGAGAGCGGTTGCTCGCATCCCTTTCCGGGCAGCGTGTCTCGAATCCACTCGTGCTGAGCGGGGACGTGCACATGTCGGCGGTGACGGACCTCAAAGTCAATTTCGATGACGCGAAATCACCGGTCGTCGCAACGGAATTCGTCTGCCCGTCGATCACCTCGCAGGGACCCGCCCAGAAACGGGTGGAAATCTTCATGCTGGAGAATCGGCACGTGAAGTTCGCGAACGGCGTGCTCCGCGGCTATTCCACGGTCGAGCTCACACCGCAACGTTGCGTCACACAGATACGTGTCGTCGATTCGGTGAAGCAGCGCACGTCGCCGATACGCAGCGTCGCGACTTACGCCGTCGAAAGCGGCCGCCCGGGAGCGGAGCGCGTCTGATTCGTTCGGCTTCGAGACGGACGCGGCCTGCTCAGGCACGAGCGGGTTATGCCGCGTTCGCCCTGAGAGTCGAGCCTTGACGCACTCGATGGGGAACGTCCTCGGGAATCTTATTCCGTCTCCTGCCAGCGCTCGAGGTCGCGCCGTTCGCGCTTGGTAGGCCGCCCTTTGCGGGCTTCGGCCGGCTCGTGAAAGCGGCGGCGCTTCTCGACTTCCAGCGCGCGTCGGGCGCGGCTTTCTTCACTCTCTTCGTAGAGCGTGCGTGCCACCGTGGCGGGGCCGCGCTGCGCCGAAAGCTGGACCACCTTGATGGTCCACTCGTACCCGCCGACGTGAATGAGGAGTTCGTCGCCGGGCTTCAGATCTTTCGCCGGCTTCGTGCGCTCGCCGTTCAACTTGACCTTGCCGCCTTCGATCGCCTGCTGGGCCGCCGAGCGCGTCTTGAAGAAGCGCGCCGCCCACAGCCATTTGTCGATCCGGACGGAGGGCAATTTGTCGATCCGGACGGAGGGCATCAAGAGGTCTCCTGAAAAGGCCGATCAGAGCGGAAGCACTCGTATTCTGCGCCTCACTCCTCTTGCCTCTCCTCACACTGGCATCGGCTTGCGTGACGAGAGCGTCATCCAGCCGCGGATGATCCGATAAAGCACCCAGATGCCGACGATGATCGCGAGGATCCATGCGATGGGAATACCGATGAGCGTCATGATCAGAAGCCCGATCACGAGGACCCACAGCACCGCGTACCAGAACGTGCGCAGTTGCCAGCCGAAGTGAGAGTCGAGATACGTTCCGCGCACCTCGCCGCGCTTGATGTAGTTGATGATGACGGCGATGATCGACGGCCAGCCGGTGAGGAACGCCGTCAGCACGAACGCGGTGCCGAGCACGCCCATGAGCGCGCTGAATGCGTGCAGAAGATAGAGGAAATGGGTGAGCGTCACCAAGCCGTCGCGCGGCGTCGTCGATGCGGGCACCGCTACGTAATCAGCCATGGGCAGTCCTCCCAACTCCTGTGTTGCGAATCGTTCAAATCGGCAAGTGCCGTACCTGTCGCAATCGTATCCGTTCCGCGGCATTTCGTGCACGGCGCGTCGCATGTTCGGCCTCGGGCATGAACGACAGCCGGCCGCGCGCGCCGCTCGCTTCGTAGTCCGCGAGCAGGGCTTCAGCAACCGCCGAGTCCGTAAGGCCCAGCTCCGTGGTCATGAATGCATACACGTGCTCGAACAGGCGCTCGAGCGCCATCTCGTGCGTTTTCCCCGTCGCGGCGAACAGCCAATCGGCAAAACGCATGAAGCGCGCAAACGGCGTTTCGCCGAGAAGCAGTTGCAGGCCTTTGCGAAAACGTCCCGAATTCGCCACCAGCTCCCAATAGCGGGCGAAACGCGAAAGGCGCTGCATGTCCGAGAATCCTATGCAATCGGTCTGCAGGACGTTATATGGCGGATCGGGGTTGTAGCGCATCGCATGCGCTTCGGTGTGGCGGGCGATCGGGGTGCCGCGCAGTCTCTTCAGAATGCCGACCTGAATTTCATGTGGCCGCAGGGCATGGAGGCGATCGAATCCCAGCCCGAACGTTGCGAGGTCTTCGCCCGGCAGTCCCGCGATGAGGTCGACGTGCACGAGCGCATTGGAGGCGCTCCGCAGCCACTTCAGATTGTCTTCGGCACGCGCGTTGTCCTGCCGCCGCGAGATGCGGGCCTGCACCTCGGGGTGCCACGTCTGTATGCCGACCTCGAACTGTAGCGAGCCCGGTGGGAAGCGGGCGATGAGCACCTTCAGCTTCTCCGGCAGATGATCGGGTATGACTTCGAAGTGAATGAACGTGCGTTCGTCCACGCGCGAGAGGAAGAACTCGAGGATGCGCACGCCGACGTCCGTCTTCAGGTTGAAGGTGCGATCCACGAATCTGAAGTGGCGCGCGCCCCGCCCGTGCAGCTCGGCGAGCTCGGCGATAAACGCATCGGTGTCGAAGGCCCAGGCTGTCTTGTCGAGTGAAGAGAGGCAGAACTCGCACTTGAACGGACAGCCGCGCGACGCTTCGACGTAAATGAAGCGCTTCGCGAGGTCCTCTTCCGTGTACTCGCGATACGGCAATCGAATGCCGGCGAGCGCAGGCTGGCCGCCTCGAATCACCTTCTCCGGGGGACGCGTGCCCGTGAGAAGCTGCCGGCAGAGCGCCGGGAAGGCGAGATCGCCCCAGCCCGTTACGACATAGTCGGCCAGCGTGCAGATACGCTGGGATTCGATTTCGAAACTGACTTCGGGACCGCCCACCACCACGACGACGTCGGGCGCGACCGCCTTCAGCAACGCCACGAGCCGCGTCGATTCGTCCACGTTCCAGATATATACGCCGATTCCGATCACACGCGGCTTGTGCCTGAGCAACTGCTCCGCCAAGTCGGCTGCGCGCGCACCGGGGACGAATTCCAGCAGCGTCGTGCGCTCGCGCAGCTCACCCATGTTCGCCGCGAGATAGCGAAGTCCGAGCGCCGCATGAACATAGCGCGCATTGATCGTCGCAAGAACGATTTCAGTCATCGGGGAATTCTACGTGATGGCTGTCCGCTGCAAGCCAGCAACACGCGCGCTGGCCCGCAGGCGGCGCGAACATCGCTCGTCGAGCATGCGATACACTGCCCAGACCTGATAAGAGGCTTGGGAGACCATGAAAGATCAAAGTCCGGGGCTGCAGAATGAATTTCTGAACAACCTGCGCAAGGAGCGCGTCCCTGTCTCAGTATTCTTGATCAACGGCATTCGACTTGCAGGTCACATACAGTCGTTCGATCAATATTCGATACGGCTGCACGGCACGACTCCGCAACTCGTTCTGAAGCGCGTGGTCGCGACGGTCGTGCCGGACCAGCATGGGCGAGCGAGACCGGCTCCGGCAGAGCCCGGCACGACACGTCCGACGCGTGGCAGGCCACACACACGGCCCTGACGTCGCCGGTCCGGTGTTTCTGCTACCCTTGCGAAATCGACATTTCCGCTAGCGAGGAATCATGGCTCAGAGGCCTGAAGCAGAAACCAGAATGGACCCTACTTCGCTCTATCGCGAGGAGATCATCACCGACCGAAAAGTCGGCACGCTGCGGGTCATGACGCCTCTGAAGAGCGATGGCAGCACCGGACGCCGCGCGGCCCGTGATCTACATGGGCGAAGCGCAGATCATGACGAATGCGGGACCGCTGCCGATCAGCTTCGAGGTCGAAGCGGCGAATCTGGCCGAGGCCGTGGACAATTTCGGCGACGCAGCGAAGGAGGCGATCGAGCGCACCGTGCGCGATCTGCAGGAGTTGCGTCGGCAGGCAGCGTCATCGATCGTGGTGCCGCAAGGCGGCATGGGTGCGCTTGGCGGCGGCGGACTCGGCGGCGGCGGTCTGGGCGGAGGCGGCAAGATCCAGTTGCCGTGATACATTTCACGGCGCTTGATACGCATCGGTATTGACCTCGGCGGCACCAAGACCGAGGTCATCGCGCTCGATGACCGGCGCAACGAACTTCTGCGCCGCCGCGAGCCGACCCCGGCGGGGGATTACGGCGCGACGCTCGCGTTGATCGCACGCCTGGTGCGTGAAACCGAAAGCGCCATCGGCAAGCGCGGCAGCGTCGGCGTCGGTACGCCCGGCGCCTTGTCACCGGCTACGCGCCGGCTGCGCAATTCCAATTCGACGTGTCTGAACGGCCAGCCCCTCAAGGAGGATCTGGAACGTGCGATTGGCCGCGAGATTCGCATGGAAAACGACGCGAACTGCTTCGCGCTGTCGGAGGCAATCGATGGCGCGGCGCGCAAATGCAGTTCGGTTTTCGGCGTCATACTCGGAACCGGCGTGGGTGGTGGCATCGTCATCGATGGACGTGTGGTGACCGGGGCAAATGCGATCGCGGGTGAATGGGGGCACAATCCGCTGCCGTGGCCGCGGTCCGACGAGCTGCCCGGGCCTGCCGTGTTATTGCGGCCGGCGCGGCTGCATCGAGACGTTTCTTTCAGGGCCGGGCCTCGCCGCCGATTACGCTGCGGCAACGGGACGAGAACGTTGTGCCGCGGAGACGCTCGTTCAGGCGTCGCTGGACGGCCATTCGGATGCCATGCGATCGCTCGGGCGTTATGAAGACCGTCTCGCGCGCGGACTCGCCTCTGTCATCAATGTGCTCGATCCGGAAGTGATCGTATTGGGCGGCGGGTTGTCGAACGTCGAGTCGTCTGTACGCGAACGTGCCGCCGTTGTGGGACGCAGTGGGTGTTCTCCGACGTCGTGCGTACGCGACTCGTGCGCAATCATCATGGCGATTCGAGCGGCGTGCGTGGCGCGGCGCTTCTTTGGGAAATGGCTTAACGGATGATCGCGAAAATACTGTCGGCCGGCATCGTACCGTTGCGCCGCACATCTCAAGGCTGGCGCATGCTGTCCTGCGGGCATACAAGAACTGGGACTTCCCCAAGGGCATGGTGGAACCGGACGAGGAACCGATGGACGCAGCCAAGCGCGAAGCGGCCGAAGAAACGGGCCTCTACGATCTCGAGTTCCCGTTCGGCGACAACTATCGCGAAACGGTGCCCTACGCTGGCGGGAAGGTCGCTCGCTATTACCTCGCCGAGACGCACGAGGAATACGTGCAGCCTTCCGATCTCGGAGGAGCTCGGCCGACCCGAGCATCACGAGTGGCGCTGGGTGAGCTTCGATGAGGCGGAAGACCTGTTGCCGCCGCGGCTGGCGCTGGTGCTGGATTGGGTCAGAGAGCTACTGGATTAGAACCCGCCCATTCCGGTGAGCGGGGGCCGTGTAACGGCGGGGTCCCCGCGAACGTGTCATTCCGACGCTGGTTAGCACTCACGTCTGAGCGTACGAGGCTTTAGAAGATGCGTAGCGCCCCATCTCAACAAATCATCGACCGCAGCTTGTTGCCCTTCGCCACGATGTTCTGCTGCGCATCACGGGTGAAGTCGCCCTTCGCATCGTAGTAGCCGCGAATCTCGTCCTGCGCGTTGCGCAGCACCTGGTCGCCGTTCTGCATGGTGTCGATATGTCCGAGCACGTTGCCTGCGCCGTCGCGCACGGGTATGGAGTCAGCTTTGTGCATATCGGTCCCTCCGGGAGTGCCGGACGGTCAGCCGTGCAAGCAGCGCGCCCGCGCCCGTCCTCGCGAGCACTGCTTCCCGGGAGGCGCATCTCCGGCGCTTTCGGTAGACTAACCATCCGCCAACCGATAGACCACCAGAGAGGGGGCACCCATGATCTATGAAATGAGAACGTATGATCTCAAACCGCGCGCGTTGCCGGAAGTCGAACAGCGTTTCGGCGAGGCGTACGAAAAACGCAAGAAGTACTCCGAGCTCGCCGCGTTCTGGCACACCGAGATCGGTCCGCTCAATCAGATTATCCACGTCTGGGGCTACAAGGACATGGAGGAGCGAAATCGGATCCGTGAAGCTGCCGTGAAAGACGGGGTGTGGCCGCCGAAAATTTCCGAATTCATCGTGAGCCAGAAGTCCGAAATCATGGTGCCCTTCTCGTTCATGAAACCGATCCAGCCGGCCAAGGTAGGACCGTTTTTCGAGATCCGCACCTATCACTTCGCCGGCGGCGAGCTGCCGATCATCAAGAAGAACTGGGAATCCGCGATCGAGGTGCGTCTCCAGTTCGGCCCGGTCGTAGCGGTGTGGAACTGCGAGCTCGGCAAGGTGAATACGTTCCAGCACATCTGGCCCTATAACACCCTCGACCAGCGCGAAGAGATCCGGAAGAAGGCGCAGGCCACGGGGCTGTGGCCGGCCGGCAAGAAAGCCGTGAAGGAAGGCGGGCGCGACTACAACCTGGTCGCGCAGGAGAACAAGATCGTCATGCCGTCTTCGTTCTCGCCGCTGCAGTAATTCAGCCCGGCTTTACCCTCACCCTACCCTCTCCCTGCGCCAGGGAGAGGGTATTGCAGCGCGAACGCATCGAAACACTCTCTGCCTGTGCCGACCGCTCCCTCTCCCTCGCAGGGAAAGGGTGCTGCAGGACGAACGCAATCGAAACACTCTGCCTGTGCCGACCGCTCCCTCTCCCGCACGCGGGGAGAGGGTTGGGGTGAGGGGGCCGCCTGCCAGGGCGAAGCGCTTAAGCCGCCTTACGTGCCGGCATCGAAGACGTCGTGAAGCAGAAACGCCGCGCGCTCTTCAGGTGCGAGGCGTTCGAGCACGGCCATGAAGGCAACAGAGAGCTCCGACGCCATCTCCGCGGCGCTGTCGGCCGGTGGCGCTTCAGTCACGATCGGGTCAGGCAGCCAGGGACCTGTGTAGAAATCGCGCTCCGCGCGTAGCTGGCGCAGGCGATCGATGGCGATGCGCGTGACCGTCGTGACCAGCCACGCCTGCGGTGCGCGAATTTCTTCGACCAGCGCGTGATGCCAGCGCAGATAGGCGTCCTGAACGACGTCGTCGGCTTCCGCCCGCGAGCCGAGCATGCGATACGCGACTCGCCAGATGCGCCCCCGGTTCTCTTCGAACGAGTGCGCGCGGTCCTGCAGCGCTGAGATAGCAATCATGTCCAGCAGACGAATCGACCGGACAGGTTGTGACAGGCGAGCCGCAGGCATGTTCCCGCGTCTCGCCGGCTCCCGTTTCTTACGAGCCCTTCGCCGGAACGATCGGCATCAGCAGCCAGGACAATTTGTCGCCACCGGAGTAGACGGTGTTGTCCGCACCCGCGTTGTAATCGGCGTGATAGTGCGTATACGGCGCGCTGCCAGCGCCGTCGCGCGGCTGGATGTCGAGCCTTAACCTGTGACCTTTCTTGAACACCATGGATGTCGGCCAGATCTCGATCTGGCATTCGACAGGCTGGTTCGGCTCGAGCCACCAGCGCTCGTCGTGCGCGTGATAGGGCCGATACGGCAGCGACTTCTCGTTATCGAGCTTGCGGTGCGACGCGCGCAACCAGCCTTTCGTGACGCACGGAATCGGCTGGCCGTGCTGGCCGACCTCGCACACGTCCTTGCCGTCGGGCCCGATGTTGCGCAGGGTGACGAAGATGTCCATATCTTCCGACGTGCTGGAGACCCACAGGTTCATCATCAGCGGGCCGGTTATCTCGGTGTCTTCCGGCATCGGACCCGACTCGAACGACACGCCGGTGCGGCCGGTATTGCCGTGCGTCGTTGAAAGCGACGAGCCCGACGCGATGCCGGCCTTGGTCGATCCCGATGCCGAGTAGGTGAGCTTCTTCTCTTCCTTCGTCGGCTCGCAGAACAGATCGCCCTCGGCGGCCATCGTGTCGCCCGAAGGCTCGTCGGTATTGATGCGCAGATAGACCTTCGTCCACTGCGTGCGCGCGAGCGGCCATTCGCTTTCCTGACGGAATGCATAGCGCTCCGGGCTGCCGCCGGTGCGGATCTCGAGCTTGACGGCCGGCTCGTCCATGATGCCCGTGTCGATGCCCTTCAGCCAGTAATCGAACCAGCGCAGTTGCTCAGTACGCCCTTCCTCCGAATGGAACGGATGGAAGTGGGTGCCGGTGTGGACGCGCAGTTTCTTGTGCTTCGAGGCGGCGAGCATGAAGCCTTCGGTATTGCCGCGCAGATGCATGGAAAAGCCACCCCAGTTGCCGACGCTGTACACCGGCACCGTGATGCGGTCCCAGCGCGCGCTGTTCATGCGCCAGTACTCGGAGTCGAGATCGTTGCGCATCATGTTCCACATCATGTCGTTGTGAAACGCGTCCGGGTTGAGACCACGCGGCCGGCCGAGCAGATGATGCGCGGTGTGCGTGAGCCACCAGTTGCCGATGAAGCCCATCGCGAAAATCCCGCCGTGATACGCCTGGTCTCGATACTGGTCCGCACGGCCTTCCCACGGCATGATCGCCTTGAGCGACGGTGGATTCAGATTCGCAGCGCGCCACTGCGATGATGCGTGGTAAGAGATGCCGAGCATGCCCACGTTCCCCGAGCACCATGCGCGTTTCGCGATCCATTCGATGGCGTCGTAGGTGTCCACGCCTTCCTGTATCGAGCTCGGCTCCGACTTCCCCGGCGAACGGCCGGCACCGCGCGCATCGACGCGGACGCAGGCATAGCTGCGCGGACACCACCACTCCGGATTGACGGTCTCCCAGTTCATATACGGATTCGCCTTCTCTTCGAGATCCGGCGGCGGCACCCACAGCTTGTCTTTCTGATAGACGCTGATATTGATGATGACCGGCACCTTCTCGGTGGTGTCGGGCCGAAACACATCCGCATAGAGCAGTGTGCCGTCGCGCATGGGAACGAGCACGTCCTTCTCGACGATGAGTTTCATGTCGCGCGGCTGCGACATGCGCGTTTTCTGTTCGGGGGAATCCATGAGTGATCCTTAATCGATTCGAATGTTTGCCTGCTTCGCGACCTTGAGCCACGTCGGAATCTCGCGCTTCAGGAGGTCCCTGAATTCCTCGGGCGTCGTGCTGCGCGGTTCGAGACCGACCGCGGCGAAGCGTTCCTTCGTCGCGGGGTTCGCAAGGACCTTCACGATCTCTGCATTCGCTTTAGCCACGATCGCGCGCGGAGTTCCGCCCGGCATCACCATGCCATACCAGACGTCGAACTCGAAACCGGGCAGCGCCGCCTCCGCAATCGTCGGCAGCTCCGGCGCAACCGCCGCGCGTTTAGCGCTCGTCACCGCGAGCACTTTCAGCTTGTCGCTTTTCGCTTTCACATACGGCAGCACCGTCGCCAGTCCCACGAGCAGACCTTGAATCTCTCCACCGAGAATCGCCGTCATGCCCGGCCCGGTTCCCTTGTAGGGCACGTGATCGAGCTTGATCCCGCCGGTGAGTTGCAGCAGCTCGGTGCCGAGATGGCTCGCCGTTCCGACACCACCTGACCCGTACCGCAATGCACCCGGCCGGCTCTTCGCATAGGCGATGAAGTCCTTCATCGTCGTCGTGGGAACGGCGGCGGAGACGACCCACACGAACGGCTGCGATGCGACCATAGACACCGGCGTCAGGTCTTTTTGTGGGTCGAAAGGAAGATTGGGACGGACGGCCACGGCGAACGAGATGTGGCCGTTGCTGCCGAGACACATCGTGTAGCCGTCGGGCGCGGACTGCTTGGCGACGGATGCAACCGCGGGAATGCCGCCGGCGCCGCCGCGATTGTCGACGACGACGGTCTGTCCCCATGCGTCCTGCAATCCCTGCCCGATCAGGCGCGCGACGATGTCCGTCCCGCCGCCCGGAGCACTCGGCACGACGAGCCGAATCGGCTTGGTCGGATAGTTGACGGCGTTATCGGCGGGACTCGCGCGCTGTGCCTGCGCATGCGCAAGCGTGACGCACGCGCCGGCGACGATGAAGCCGAGACGGGAGAGAAAGACCAATGTTCCTCCGGGGAAAGCGGCTGACGGCGCTGCCGCTCTGTTCTTGCCCTGATGTTAGCAGAATGCCATCATCGACCGACCTGATAGCGTGTCGGACTTGCTATCCGACACGCTACGAAGGAAAGGAGGTTACGGAGGGAAACCATCGGTGTCCCTCTGTTCCGTAGGGCGGCGAGGCCCGAGCCTTCAGGCGAGCGCTGCCCCCATTGAGGAGATCATCAAATGAAAGTCGGATTCATCGGTCTCGGCACCATGGGCGGTCCCATGGCGCTCAATGCACGGAAGGGAGGACACGAGCTGATCGTGAACGACCTCAGGCGCGATGCAGCCAAGCCGCATCTGGAAGGCGGCGCCCGCTGGGCAGCGAACGCCCGCGAAGTCGCTGCCGAGGCGGAGATCATCCTCACCTCGCTGCCCGGTCCGCGCGAAGTGGAAGCGATTTCGAACGACCTGCTGGGGACGATGCGCAAGGACGCGGCGTGGTTCGACCTGAGCACGAATTCGCCGACGGTCGTTCGAAGGATACACGCGCGCTTCGCCGAAAAAGGGCTTGCGATGCTCGACTCGCCGGTGAGCGGCGGCCCGTCCGGCGCGCAGTCCGGGAAGCTCGCGTTGCTCATCGGCGGCGATCGCACGGTCTTCGATCGCTTCCGTCACGTGCTCGATTCGATCGGAGACCAGGTCATCTATATCGGACCGATCGGCGCGGGTTCCGTCGCGAAGCTCGTGCACAACTGCGCGGGATACATGATCCAGACGGCGCTCGCCGAGGTCTTCACGATGGGTGTAAAGGCCGGCGTCGATCCGCTCGACCTCTGGGCCGCGGTTCGTCAATGCTCGCTCGGACGCCAGCGCACGTTCGATCGCCTCGGCAAGCAGTTCCTGCAGGGCTCGTTCGAGCCGCCGGATTTCGCACTGCAGCTTGCGCACAAGGACGTGACGCTTGCGACCGAGCTCGCACGCGAGATCGGCGTGCCGATGCGCGTCGCAGCGCTCACGCACGCCGAAATGACCGAAGCGCTCAATCGCGGCTGGGCCAAGCGCGATTCGCGCGTTCCCATGCTGCTGCAGGAAGAACGCGCCGGCGTGGAGATCAAGGTGCGCGGCGGACAAGATCCAGGAGGTGCTGAAGCGTGACGGTTAGCTTCACGCTCAAGTGAGCATCACGAGGCTCAGCGGCTGGATGGCGCTGTCGTGTGTTGCAGTGGCAGCGGGGCTCGCCGACGCACAAACGTATCCCGGTAGCGCGATACGCGTCGTCGTCCCCTTTCCGGCCGGCGGCGGCAACGACAGCATGGGGCGCCTGCTTGCACAGAAGCTCACCGAGACGCTGGGCAAGAGCTTCTACATCGAGAATCGGGCGGGCGCGAACGGCATGGTCGGCAGCGAGTTCGTCGCACGTGCGCCGAAGGACGGCTATACGCTCCTCGTGAACGGCGCGAATTTCGTGACGACGCCGAGTCTCTACTCGAAAGTCACGTACGATCCGATCCATCAGTTCGCGCCCATCAGCCTGACCGCGATCGCACCCAATGTGCTGGTCGTGCATCCGTCAGTGCCCGCTCGCAACGTAAAAGAGCTGATCGCGCTGGCGAAGGCGCGGCCGAAGCAGGTGAACTTCGCGGGCTCGGGCAGCGGCAGCACGCCTCATCTCGCCGGCGAGCTGTTCCGGACGATGACGAATACGCAGATGCTTCACATTCCGTATCGCGGCACGGGACCGGCCATTACAGGGTTGCTCAGCGGCGAAGTCGAGACGATGTTCATGCCTGCGCTCGCCGCGGTGCCGCTGATCAAGGCCGGGCGGGTGCGCGGCCTCGCTGTGACGAGCAGGGATCGACTGCCGGCGCTGAAGGATGTGCCGACCGTCTAGGAATCCGGTCTCAAGGGCTACGAATCGAGTCAGTGGTACGGCATGCTCGCACCGGCCGGGACGCCGACCGACATTCTCACGCTCCTCAACACGCAGGTGGCGAAGATCATGCAGATCGGCAGACATGAAGCAGCACATGGCGGACGCCGGTAGTCTCGCGGTTGGCAGTACGCGTGAAGCATTCGCAAAACACCTCGCGGACGAATTGGCGAAGTGGGCAAAAGTGATCAAGGCGTCGGGGGCGACGGCGGATTAGATAGTGTGGCTCGTGACTCGCTTCCGTGACGGGTGCTGAGTGACGAGTGACAAATGCGCGAAGCGCTCCGACGCCCTCGCCGCAAGCAAGCTCGACCAGCAGAAGAAAGCAGGCGCTGATGGATGGTGAATTGCGGGGACAGACTACGACTCACGTCAGTCGTCACTCGTCACTCGTCATTCGTCGCTGAGTCACTCGTCACTCGTCACTCGTCACAAGGTAAACACATGAACGACACCACGATTATTCACGACGCACCGCTCCCGACTCCGGCGAGTGACGTCGTTTACGGCAGTGACGCGATCGCCGAGATGCTGCGCAACCTCGACCTTCCGTATATCGCGCTCAATCCCGGCGCGAGCTATCGCGGGCTGCACGACAGCATCGTCAACTATCTCGGCAATCGGGCGCCGCAGATGATCCTGTGCCTGCACGATGAAACAGCGGTCTCGCTCGCGCAGGGCTACTGCAAGGCGTCCGACCGCATGATGGCCGCGGCGCTGCATTCGAACGTCGGACTCATGCACGCAACCATGCCCATCTTCAACGCGTGGTGCGACCGCACACCCGTATTGATCATCGGCGCAACCGGTGCGTGGGATGCGGCGAAGCGGCGGCCCTGGATCGAATGGATCCACACGTGCTCCGATCAGGCCGGCCTCATCCGCAACTACACGAAGTGGGACAACCAGCCCGGCTCGGTGCTCGCGGCCGCCGAAGCGCTCCTGCGGGCATCGCAGATCGCGCAGACCGCGCCGCGCGGCCCGGTGTACGTGAATCTCGACGTCACGCTTCAGGAACAGGAGCTCGAAAGACTTCCGGACCTGCCCGACGTTTCACGCTTTCCCGTTCCGCAGTCGCCGCAACCCGCCGCGAACTCGATGAGCGCGGCGGCGCGCCTGCTGTCGGACGCAAAGCGGCCGGTCATGCTCGCCGGCCGCTGTTCGCGACGTCTCGACGCGTGGAAGGCGCGTGTCGCGCTCGCGGAAAAGCTCGAGATGCCGGTGCTCACGAACATCAAGATCGCAGCCGCGTTTCCGACCGACCATCGTCTTCACCCCGTTCCCCCCGGCAACCGGCTCAGCCCGGAAGCGAAGAAAATGATCGCCGAGGCCGACGTCATTCTGTCGCTGGACTGGCTCGACCTCGGCGGAACGCTCAAACAGGCGTTCGGCGGCAAGGCGCCGCCGGCGAAGATCATTCAGGTCTCGTGTGACGCGCATTCACACCGCGGCTGGAGCATGGACTATCACGTCCTCCCGCCGGTGGACGTGTATCTCATGTGCGAGGCCGACGCGGCCACGCCGCTCCTCATCGATGCAGTCGAGCCGCGCAACGCACGTCCGGAGCTCCCACAGCCGAAGATCCCGGGCGCAACCGATCGCGAGCTCACGCTGGCGGGCGTCGGCGCAGCGCTCGAAGCTGCCACACGCGGTCTCGACCGCTGCATCACGCGCCTTCCGCTCGGCTGGCATGGCGGTTACGCGCATTTCCGGCACCCGCTGGACTACATCGGGTTCGATGGCGGCGGCGGTGTCGGTGCCGGTCCAGGCATCACGGTCGGCGCCGCACTCGCGCTCAAGGGCAGCGGGCGCATACCCGTGGGCCTCTGCGGCGATGGCGATTTCCTGATGGGCAACACCGCGATCTGGACCGCGGTGCACTATGGCATCCCCTGCATGATCATCGTCTGCAACAATCGCTCTTACTACAACGATGAACGGCATCAGGAGCACGTCGCGGTTTCGCGCAGGCGTCCGGCAGCCAATGCATGGATCGGCCAGCGTATCGAACAGCCCGACATCGATATCGCGGCCATGGCGCGCTCTCAGGGCGCGACGGCGTTCGGGCCGATCGTCACCGTTGACGCGATGAACGATGCGACACAGCGCGGCGTCGAGATCGTGCGTGGCGGCGGTGTGTGCGTGATCGATGCACGCGTGTTGCCGGGCTACGATGCGGATTGATGAACCGAGGCGTGAACGACGAGGCATGGCCGCGGTAACGTTGACCGACTGACCGCTCCGTTCGTCCGTGACGGAGGCCGATAACAAGGCCGTCGCGAAGGATGAACGGCGTTGCTGTTCGTGGTGTCGAGACACTCGTGTTCCTGCAATACGGACGGCTGTTTTCTCTGCGCTGCTGCTGGCTTACAGTTCCGACTTCCCCTCGTGCGCTTGCTGCCGACACCACCGACTATCCGACCAAATCCATCCGCGTCATCGTTCCCCAGAGCGCGGGCGGCTCGACGGACCTTGCAGCACGCGTGGTCGCGCTACGCCTGACCGACGTAATGAATCAGACACTCGTGATCGACAACCGGCCCGGCGCCGGCAGCCTCAACGGCACCGAAACGGTCGCGAAGGCACCACCGGACGGCTACACGCTGCTCTGCGTCGCCGCTTCGTTTTCCATCAATCCGAGCCTGCACGAGAAGCTGCCGTTCGATCCGATACGCGATTTCGCACCGATCACGCGTCTCGCCGCCCTGCCTCACATTCTCGTCGTCCACCCAACGCTACCGGTGAAGAATGTGAAAGAGCTGATCGCGCTCGCGAAAGCGAAGCCCGGCACGCTCAACTACGCCTCGAGTGGCGTCGCGACGAGTACGCATCTCGCGACCGAGCTGTTCAAGCACATGACGGGCACGGACATGGTCCAGGTCCCTTTCAAGGGCGGCGCGCCGGGCATGGTCGGCCTGCTGAGCGGACAGGTCCAACTCTACTTCGCGACGATCTCGACGGCGCTGCCTCATGTGAAGAGCGGCAAGGTGCGCGCGCTTGCGGTAACGACAGCGAAGCGCTCGATCGTGGCGCCTGAATATCCGACGGTCGCGGAGGCCGGCGTGCCCGGTTACGAGCATGCGTCCTGGATCGGCCTGCTCGCGCCTGCGAGGACGCCGGCCGGCATCGTTACGCGGCTGCAGACCGAATCCGCGAAAGCGGTCGAGCATCCCGACGTCAAAGACCATCTGCTGCGCGACGGTCTCGAGCCCGTCGGCGATACGCCTCAGGCTTTCGCAGCCGTGATCAAGTCCGAAGTGTCGAAGTGGCGCACGGTCGTGAAAGCAGCGGGCATCAAGCCCGAGTGACCGGCTACTTCCGTCGTCCGCTTACCAGCAGCACCACGCCCAACCCGATCGCACCGAGGCTTCCCCACAGCGGCACGTTGACCGTTTCCTTTTCCTTCACGGAAAGCTCGAGCGGTCCGATCTTCGCCTTATGCTCCTCTTTCGTGAAGCTGAACTGCTGGTAGACCAGACCCAGCGCGCCGGCGACGATGAGGAGGATGCCGATAATCTGCGTTGCGTTCATGTTTCTCCCTGATTATTTTTTGCCGCAATGAAACGTCCGATCAGTCGCGATGATCCGGTTTGTCATCGGGCCGGAACCGCGTCTCCGGCTTCAGCCCCTGTCGCCGCAGGCGCTCGCTGATGCGGCCGTTCTCGAGATAACCCCCTTCCGCTGCACGGCTGCGCGGCTTCGTCCCATTGCGGCAGCCAGTCGCCTTCGGGCGCGCCGAACCACGGCGACTGCGGCGTGCAGCTTCGGCAACCCGATCTCTTCCCACAGCCTGCGCGCGCGCTCCATGTATTCGCGCTTCGGCAGCGCGAGCGGCGGCAGATCTTCCTTCATGGTCGCGTCCATCAGCATCGTCGCGTCCTCGTCTTCCGACTCGTGCTCGCGCTCAGGTCCGTGACCGCGGCTGCGATGGCGCAGCACCTGCATGTCATCGGCCGGATTCATGCGAAACGCCATGGCCCAGAGGAGCGCGTCGGAATTGTCCGGATCGATGTCCTCGTTCACGGCGATGCAGATCTTGCCGCAGTCGGCCTTGAACGATGTCGCCCCGTAGAGCGCGCGCCAGACTTCGGTGCGCGGCATGCCTTTCTCGACGGTGATGATCGTGATGCGGCGCAGCGCCGTCATGCGCTCGTGCAGGGTGACGCGTTTCACGCCCCTGATGCCGAGCGTCTTGTTGAGATGCGCGAGGAACATCGGCTCGTACGCGACGCGCTTGATCGCGCTCGACTCGCTCGGCGTGACCTGACTGAGGTACGAGGCGACGATCGCGTCCTTGCGATGCGTGATCGCCGTCACCTGCATCGGCATGTTGAACTCTTCCAGCGCGACATGACCGTGCGACTCGCCGAACGGTCCTTCCGGTTCGAGGAAGGTCGTGTCGATGAGACCCTCGATCACGAATTCGGCTTCGGCGGGCACGAGAAGATCGACCGTTTTCGCACGCGTGACGCGTATCGGTTCGCCCGCGAGCCCGCCCGCCACGCCGATCTCGTCGACGTCGAGCGGCAGCTTCTGCGGCGCGACGAACGCGACGTACGGCGGCGCGCCGAGGACGATCGCGCACGGCATCGTCTTCTCGCCGCGTTTCTGGTGCTTGACGTAGTGACGGTAGCCCGCCGGCACCGCCCACGCGCGTGGCCATCCTCACCACGAGGCGATCCGGCGCCTTGAGCGCCGCGCGATACGTGCCGTGGTTATGCACGCCGCTCTCCGGGTCCTTCGTGATGACGTTGGTGGCCGTCAACGTCGGCGCACTGTCGAAACCGGGCGTCGAGATGGGGATCGGCAGCGCATCGAGGCCGTTGCCCTCGCCCTTCAGCGCGTCGCCCGTGATCACCACTTCATGGCACGGCGCTTCATCCACGATGACGGGTGCGATCGGATCCGACTGCGCACGTTCCCACCGCGGCTGCACTTCTTCCGGAGTGGCCCTCATTCCGAGGCAGTAGATACGGCGGTTACCCGCGAACGCGCCGACAACGACCGGAAACCTGTATCTGCGTCCGCGTGCATCGACGACGTGCGTGAACAGGAAAGCACGTCGCGCGTCCTCCTCGATGCCGCCGACGTATTGCCAGCGCACCAGCGGGTGCAGCTCCGAATCTTTGTCGATCGGCCGGTCGATGGTCAGCAGCAGGCCTTCCTGACGAAGAAGGTCGAGATGCTCGTGGAGGTCCGCATAACCGCGTACCGTGGGTGGCTGCTGATCGCGCTTCATGACGTCATTCTGCTCTAGCCCTCGTACGCTCGGACGTGAGTGCTAACAGTTCTCCGAATGTTACGTTCGCGGGGCCCCGCCCCGCTCACCCGTCTCCTCAATCCTCGCACAATCGGACTGAGTGCTGATTTACGTTCGAATGTTACGTTCGCGGGGCCCCGCTGCTTCGCAGCCCCCGCTCACCGGGGACGTGTCGTGCTAATTCAGGGGTACATTCCAGGCGTCGTAGCCATACAGCCACCCCGTATCGGTTTCCGCTGTCTGCAACCACGTGTTGGCGCTCGAAATCGCCTGTATCCGCGACGTGCGCGGTTTGCGATGCGCTTCGTAGCGCGCGAACGCACCGTCGATGCCATCGCCGTCGATGCCGTCGAGACAACGCGCCAGCACCGCCGCATCCTCGATCGACGTCGCCGCGCCCTGCGCCATATACGGCGTCATCGGATGGCAGGCGTCGCCGAGCAGCACCACGCGTCCATCGCTCCAGCGCGGCAGCGGCTCGCGCTCGATGATCGCCCATTTGTGGCACTCGGGGCACGCTTCCAGCACCCGGCGCACGTCGGCATGGAAACCGCGGTAAGCCGCACGCAGCTCGCGAACGTCGCCCTTGGCGGACCAGGACTCACGCGTCATCCATTCGAGCGGCTCCGGCACGCTCGTCACGAAGTAGATCTCGCTGCGATCGCGTTTGATGTAGTAGATGACGATGTGGCGATCCTCTCCCCACCATTTCGTGCGCGATGGCCCTGCGTCGGCGGCGCCCATGAGTGCGCTCGGAAACACGGCGCGATACGCGACCCGGCCTCTGTTCACCGGTCGCTCGGGCCCGAGAATGATGTCGCGAACGGTCGAGTGCACGCCGTCGGCGCCGATCACGAGTTGGGCCACAGTCTCGGTGCCGTCGGCGAAGTGCAATTTGACGCCGCTGCCCGCCTGATCGAGTCCGACGAGCTTTTTGTTGAGGTGAATCGTCTCCGGCGCCACCACGGACGCGAGCGCGTCGTGCAGGTCGCCGCGATGCATGCAGAGGTACGGCGCGCCATACAGGCTCTCCGGCATGGGCAGCTCGTTCGTGATCTCGCCTGTATCCCATACGCGGTTCAAGTGCGAGTACGGCGCGAACGCGATGTGGCGCAGGCGTGCCTCCACCTCGATCCCGCGCAGCACTTTCATCGAGTTCGGCATCATCTGGATGCCCGCCCCGATGCGAGCGAAACGGCTCGCCTGCTCGTACACGCTGACGTTCGTGAAGCCCGTGCGGCGCAGGGTCGCCGCAACGGCGAGGCCGCCCATTCCGGCGCCGACGATCGCGATCGGGAGGTCAGCGAGAGATTCGGTCGGCATCGCGAGTCACTCCTCAGAGTCCCTAACATAATGAGCGGCGGCGCGCGCTGTCACGATTTTCGCTCAGATCAAGGAGTGCGACGAAGCCAATGTCGAGAACCTTGGCGAGGAGCACGACGCAGAGATGGGCGAAAAGTCGTGCCAGCCCTTCGGGTTGCGGCCAAAATCGCGCCTTACGACGTCGGACGCCTCGACCGTATTCTCGATACGCTCTTCGGCATCCTCCTCGTCATCCACAATTTTGGCTCGCAACGCGCACTCGCGTCATTATGTTAGGGACTCTTAATCCCGGCTTCCCTGATGATGGGCGTCCAGCGGGCAATCTCGTCCTTGAGGAAGCGCGTCGTCTTGTCCGGATCGGAATCGGTCACGGGGTCGGCGCCGGCGTTACGCAGGAACACCTGGAAGTCCGCTTCGGTGAGTACCCTGTGGTTCGCCTGCACCAGCACATCGACTGCGGGCTTGGGTGTTCCTGCGGTCGTTAGAATCGCGTTGAACGCGTACACGACCATTCCCGGCATGCCGGCTTCGATGACGGTCGCAATGTCCGATGCGGCCGCGAGGCGTTCTTGGGCGCACACCGCGAGTATCCGGATTCGACCGTCCTTGTGGTAAGCGAGCGGAGGCGGGCTCACGGTCGGCGTATACATCGGGATGTGACCGGCAACGAGGTCCTGCAAGCCGGGGCCCGCGCCTTTATACGGCACGTGCACGATATCGAGACCGCCGCCCAGCTTCTTGAAAAGCTCACCCGTGAGGTTCGTGATGCTGCCGGTGCCCGCCGAGCCATAGGAGAGCTTTCCGGGATTGGACTTCGCGAACGCGACGAGTTGCTTGAGGTTCTTTACGGGCAGCGAGGGGTGCACCGCAATCGCGGTCGGCACGGTCGTAATCACCGCAACGGGCGCGAAGTCCCTGATCGGATCGTAGCCCACGGACGCCATACTGACGGGATTGATGACGTGCGTCGTCGTATTGGCGATCACCAGCGTGTATCCGTCCGGCTTCGCGCGTGCCACCTCGTTACTCCCGATCGCGCCACTCGCTCCCGCCTTGTTTTCGACAATGACGTTCTGGCCCAGCACACGTGCCATATCGATGGCATAGCGGCGTCCGATCACGTCGTTCACGCCGCCGGGCGCGAACGGCACGACGAGGCGCAGCGGGCGCTCCGGAAACTTGATCTGAGCGCCGACGGCCGCCGCCCCCAACGCCGCGACAAACCCGGCTGCGATGCCGCACGCGTTCAGAATTCGCTTTGAAAACATCAGGGAAGCTGAAGTGATCGTAGACGGGCGATCGTAGAGGATAGAAGCGGCACCGGCAACCGAGGAAGGGTCGTGCAGTCCTGCGCAGCGCGGCACGCGCCGCCACGATCAGGATGCAACGCGCAGTGCCCGCGCCTTCCCGGCCCAGCGCGCACCCATGTCGAGCAGGCCCGGCGCACGCGCGAAGAGGGCGATCGCGCTTGCAGTAAGACGCGGACGCATCGCGACCGCCGCGATAAGCGAAGCCCAGCGCATGCGCGCCGAAAAGTTCGCGCGAAACTGCGCTTCGTAGCGGCTCGCAATCAAACTCAGGGTCGCGTTGTCCGCCCCCGGGCCCGCATCGATCAGATGATCCGTGAGCAGGCATGCCGACTGTATCGCCATGCTGATGCCCTCCGCGACGATCGGATGTGCTTCGCCCAACGCGTTTCCCACCGGGAAGTAACCGTTACCGCACACGCTGCGCACGCCGACACGCAGCGGGCCCGCTGCGAGCCACTCGCCGTCGATTACCGCACCCGCGAGTGCTTCCTTCAGGCCCGTGCATGAACGCCGGGCGTGTTCCAGCACGGCCGCGCCGGCACTTCCGCCAGTCCTGTCGGAACGTGATGCAGCCAACGCACTCCGGTGGACACAGCATGAGAAGCTGGTGCGGCCCTGGTCGGTCTGCACGAGCCCGCCGTAGCCGCCTGGAAACGCGAGGAGCGGCATGCGCCCGGGCGGAAGTGCTCCGCCGCCGAAATGCGCTTTGAACGCGATCAGATCAGACGCCTCACGCGGCACGCGCAAGCGACCCGTATCCCACGAACCGTGCGCGGCAATGAGCACTCTTGCGCGTAACCTGAGTTCACGCGTGCGTGACTGCAGCGCACACACATAACCATCCTGCTCCCGCGTCCAGGTCTGCACCCGGAACGGTTGCCATATCACCGCACCCGCTTCCCGTGCGCGCGTCAGCAGCAGCGTGTCGAGCCGTTCGCGGCTGAGCGCGCGTCCAAAGGAGTACGGGGCCGGCGCGCGCGGCATCGGCGCGACGACGATACGGTCGTTCGCGTAAAGGGCCACTTCACGCACCTCGGGTCCTGCAAGCGCGATCAAATCTTCGGCGATGCCCAGCGCCGCGAGTACGCCGAATGTCGGCGCCGAGATGAATTCACCACAGACTTTGCGGCGCGGGAATGCGGCCTTCTCGACAATCGCCACGGACCAGCCTGCACGCGCCAGACACAGGGCAGCGGTCGAGCCGGCCGGGCCGGCGCCGATCACGATGGCGTCGAATGTGTTCAAGCGCGCCGCCGCGCCACGAAGCGATGACTGAAAAGTCCGGCCCTGCTTTCCGAAACGGCCCATGCGCTGCCCGCAGGCCACAGCGCCGAGAGGTCGCGCGCCCGGAAACCCGCGCGCACCGAGAGGACAGCATCGTGACGCGTCACATCGTTGCAGCCGAGGAGTGCCAGCATCCGGCTGCCTGTCAGCGCAAGCGAGTCGCGGCGCGGTTCGCAGGCGATGAAAAGATTCGTGCGGTGTGCGATCAGCGCAAGCAGTTCGGCCAGAGCGGGATCCTCGAAGTGATGCAGAAAGAGGTTCGCGACAACGGCATCATGCATTCGCGTTTCGCGCCTGAGCCAGTCGAATACGTCCGAGACGAGGAACCGCAGCGTGAAACCCCGCTCGCGGTAAGCCGCCGCGACCTCGGCGTCAACGGTGTTCTGGCGATCGACGAGCACCACTTGGTCACTGCGGCGATGGCCGAGAGCACGCAGCAGCAGACCCCCTTCCCCGGCGCCGATCTCGACGATGGATGCATTCGCGTTCCGCAAGTGAGCGCATAGCTCGCGCCGTACGATCCCGGCGTGACCCATGATGCGATTGAGGAGGCGCAGGTCGCGGCGGCTACGAATGGCGCGCCGGTCCGTCGGCGGCAGCTCGTCCAGCCACTCGGGTTCGACGGCGCGATCGATCACGCTCAAATTCGAGCGCACGCCGGACTCACGCCACGCGCGCCTCGAGCAAGGCGCCATGGCACGTGAAACCGGCGCCGAAAGAAGACAACCACCACCAGCCCGGGTCCGCGCGCTCGCTGAGTGCGGCTTTCAGGACGAAGTAGACGCATGCGCTGCTCACGTTGCCGTAGTCGCGGAGCACGTCGGCACTGCGGCTGAGTTGACCCGCGGCAAGACCGAGCTCGCGCTGCAATGCTTCCAGCACCGTGCGCCCGCCGGCGTGCCAGAGCCACGCGCCGATGCTCTCGCGCGTCAATCCCGATCGGGCAAGTGCCGCATCGAGCACCCTACCGGCGTATTCCGCAGCGAGTTCCGGTACTTCCGGCGTGAGGATGTTGCGCAGCATGCCTTGGCGCTGCTCGAAGCGCAGCGTGTCGCGCTGTGCCGGATTGAGCAGCGACTCGGAGAACAGCCATTTCGGGCATAGTCGCCCCGGCCGCGGCTCACGGCTCACGACGGCTGCACCGGCGCCATCACCGAACAGACATGCGCTGACGAGCACGCCCGGATCGTCATCGATGTAGAACGCGGCACTGCACACTTCGACGCTGATCGACAGCACCTTGTCCGCGCGACGCGACGCGATGAACGCTTCCGCCGTGCGCAGATTCGGCAGCGCGGCGCCGCAGCCCTGCCCCACCAGGTCGAGCGCGGCGACGTCCGCTCGCAAACCGAGGCGTTCGACGACATAGCTCGTCAGACCGGGGCAAAGGTAACCGGTGCACGTGCTGACGATGATGCAGTCGATGTCGCTGCGGTCGCACTCGGCTTCCCGCAATGCTTCGCGCGCGGCCGTCTCGGCGAGCCGCGGCGCATTCTTCACAAAACGTTCGTGAAGCACGTCCGGGCAGGCATTGAACGCATCGGAGAGTGGGTCGAGCGCGAGCGCCCGAGTGCGAATACCGTTATCCGAGAGCAGCAGGCGCTCGAGCAGCACCCGGCTGCGTCGATTCAGCGTCGAGTACTGAGGCGAGGCTTTGAGCGCGTCGTAACACTGCGCCTGCGTGTAGCGGGTCTCTGGCGCTGCGGTGCCGACGCCGATGATGAACATGGGATGTGTGGAGTGCGACGAGATGTCGCGGGACTCACACAGAATACACCTGCGGGTCCCCGGCTATTCCCCGAGTCGAAGGCGAGCGCCGCCCTCAAGCAGCGTGTCGCACCCTGGCAGTCGACACGCGACGAAAGGAAAGGAGGTTACGGAGGGAAACCATCGGTGTCCCTCTGTTCCGTAGGGCGGCGAGGCCCGAGTCGAAGGCGAGCGCCACCCCCATCGAGCGCCACCCCGCGCCCCCGTTGCTAGCGGCGTGTCGGACTTGGCATCCGACACGCAGCAAAGGAAGGGAGGTTACGGAGGGAAACCATTGGTGTCCCTCTGTTCCGTAGGGCGGCGAGGCCCGAGTCGAAGGCGAGCGCCACCCCCATCGAGCGCCACCCCGCGCCCCCGTTGTTAGCGGCGTGTCGGACTTGGCATCCGACACGCAGCAAAGGAAAGGAGGTTACGGAGGGAAACCATCGGTGTCCCTCTGTTCCGTAGGGCGGCGAGGCCCGAGCCGAAGGCGAGCGCCGCCCTCTTCCCGAGCGCCGCCCCCCTAAGCCGCGACCGCGTCCTCCGGCTGCCGCTCTTTTTCGAGGGCGGCAGCGACGGCGTCATCCACCGTATCGAGCCACACGAACTCGAGCTTCTCGCGCGCTTCCGCAGGCACTTCGTCGAACTCCTTGCGGTTGCGCTGAGGCAGCATCACACGTGTGATGCCCGCGCGCATCGCGGCCAGCACCTTCTCCTTCACGCCACCGATCGGCAGCACCAGCCCGCGCAGACTGATCTCGCCCGTCATCGCGGTGTCGCTGCGCACCGGCCGCTGCGTGAGCAGCGACGCGAGCGCGAGGAACATCGCGACACCGGCGCTCGGCCCGTCCTTCGGCGTCGCGCCCGCGGGCACGTGCACGTGAATGTCGGACTTGTCGAGCACCGCCGGCTCGATTCCGAGCTGGGCCGCACGCGATTTCACCAGCGACAGCGCCGCCTGCGCGCTCTCCTTCATCACTTCGCCGAGCTGCCCGGTCAGGATGAGCTTTCCCGATCCGTGCATGCGCGTCGCCTCGATAAAGAGGATGTCTCCGCCCACCGGCGTCCACGCGAGCCCCGTTGCCACACCCGGCACGCTCGTGCGCATCGCGACTTCCGCCTCGAACTTCCGCGGTCCGAGAATCTCGGGGAGATCCGCCGGTTCGATCTTCGCGTGCGTGACCACGCCTTCGGCAATTCTCACCGCAACGTGCCGCAGCACCGAACCGATCTCGCGCTCGAGGTTACGAACGCCGGCCTCACGTGTGTAATCCGTGATGATCCCGCGCAACGCTTCCTCGGTCACCTCGCACTGCTGGCGCGTGAGCCCGTTCGCCGACAACTGCCGATCGAGCAGATAGCGCTTCGCGATCTCGAGCTTCTCCTGCTCCGTGTAACCGGCGAGCTGGATGATCTCCATGCGATCGCGCAGCGGTCCCGGAATCGTGTCGAGCACGTTCGCCGTGCAGACGAACATCACCCTCGAGAGATCGTACGGCACCGCGAGATAGTTGTCGCGGAACGTCGAGTTCTGCTCCGGATCGAGCACTTCCAGCAGCGCAGAAGCCGGATCGCCATGAAACGCGCCGCCGCCGAGCTTGTCCACCTCGTCCAGCATCATCACCGTGTGCCGGGTGCCGGCCTTGCGGATGCTCTGGATGATGTTGCCCGGCAACGCACCGATGTACGTACGCCGGTGGCCGCGGATCTCCGCTTCGTCATGCACACCGCCCAGGCTCACGCGCACGAACTCGCGTCCGGTCGCGCGGGCGATGCTCTGGCCGAGCGAGGTCTTGCCCACGCCGGGCGGACCGACGAAACACAGGATCGGGCTCTTGCCGCTCGGGTTGAGCTTGCGCACCGCGAGATACTCGAGAATGCGCCGCTTGATCTTGTCGAGGCCGTAGTGGTCCGCATCGAGGATACGGCGCGCCTCGGCAATCTCGATCTTGTCCTGCGCGTCGTTCTTCCACGGCAGCTCGGTGAGCCACTCGAGGTACGTGCGCACCATCGAGTACTCGCCTGCCGCTTCCGGCATGCGCTCCAGCCGCTTCAACTCCTTGCGCGCCTGCTTCTCGACGTCCTCCGGCATGCCGGCTTCCGCGATGGCTTTCTCCAGCTCGGCGAGCTCGGCCTTGCCTTCGTCGTCGTCGCCCAGCTCTTTCTGGATCGCCTTCATGCGCTCGCGCAACAAATGCTCGCGACCTTGCGAATCCATCGATTCCTTGGTGCGTTCGTCGATCTCGCGCGAGAGCTTGAGCACCTCGAGCCGCTTCGACAGGTGCTCGAGGAGCTTGTCCAACCGCTCGCGCAGGTCGAACGTTTCCAGCAGCGCCTGCTTTTCTTCAGGCGTCGCATCCATGAGGCCTGCCACGAGATCGGCAAGCTGGGAAGCACCCTCGAGCTTCTGCAGCGCCGCAACCATTTCCTCCGGCACTTGCGGCAGGAGCTGGAGAATCTCGACCGAGCGCTGGCGCAAGGTGAGCGCACGCGCTTCGATCTCGGTGTCCGTGGTTTCGGTGTTCGGAATGCGCAGGACGCGCGCGACCGGGAAATCGTAGCCATCCAGGAACTGAAGAACGCGAAAGCGCTCCTCGCCCTGGGCGACAACGTGGTGAGCGCCGTCGGGACCGGTGACGTAACGAAGGACGTTCGCGGTCGTTCCGACCCAGTGGAGCTCCTCCGGTTTGGGATCGTCGATGTCGGGTTTCTGCTGCAGGAGAACGCCGACCGGTCGTTGCAGCCGAGCCGCTTCCTGCGCGGCCGCGCGCGACTTCTGCCGCCCGATGGTTATCGGCAGAACCACGCCGGGGAACAAGACCAGGTTGCGCACCGGCAGAATGATGAGCGCGTCCTCAGGCAACGGGCGCGCTTGGCGCGTGTTGCCGTCACGGGACGGCATGGCAGGCGCGTCGCCGCTCTGCGCGGCGTCCGCACGGAGAATCTGGTTGCTCGGTTCGGTGTTCATGTTGTCAGAGGACCTTCCTCAACGTGAGTATCAGGCAGCCGTTCACAAGCTCCCGCTGCACGACGTCGAACGTGCTCGTCGGCAACGGAATGCGCCTTTCGAAGTAGCCGTACGGAATTTCCAGCCGGCGGATCGCCGCGGAATCGACGCCGAACGGAACGTCACAACTCGCGCGCACGAGGACGCCGCTCGAATCGAGCAGCACGTCCACGTTCTGAGGCGCCACGCCGGGCAGCGCCACGATGATTCTCAGTTGCTGCTCGTCTTCGAAGACGTTAACGGGCGGCTCCCAGGCGGTACGCGCGCCACGTGGCCCGCTCGGCTGGAAAAACTGCCGGTGCATGCGCTCGGCCTGCTCGAGCATGTGGCAGGCTTCCGCCCACATCCAGGCTGTCGGATCTCGCATCGTCATGGTTGTCAGTTGTTAACCGAAAAACGAACCCGGCGGCCGGGCTCTCCGGCACCGGGTTACGCGACATAGGGAATATGGGGGTCTCTGCGGCGATTTAAAGCAATCGGCAGACCCTCGGGCTAAGTGTTAGCGCTGTAACACTATTTTTGGACGAATCGCGCAGGCAGCGCGGATACGTCTCTCTCGCCGAGCCCTTCTCGCGCGGCTTCGTCGAAGCACGCGAGCGCGCACTCCGACACCGGCAGGGCCGCACCGAGCGCATGCGCTTCCTCGATCATCGTGCGCAGATCCTTGCGGGTGGAGTCGACATCGAAGGTCACCGGTGAGACGTCCCTGCCGTTGAGAGCCGCGGCGAGCGCCGGCCCGCGTGTCTTCAGCACATTGGGGCCGCCGGACGTATCTGCAAGTATGTCCATGACGCGCGCCGGGTCGAGTCCCAGCGATTTGCTGATATAGAGCGCTTCACCCAGCGCCTGCCAGTACACGTGCAGCGGCAGATTGATCGTGAGCTTCATGCGCGCCCCGCCGCCAACCGGACCGACGTGCTCCACACGCCGGCAAAGCTGGTCGAGCACGGCGCGCGCACGCGACACGTCGGACGCCTCGCCGCCGATGAAGCCGAAGAGCTTTCCGTCGCGTGCCGGTCCGGTCGAGCCGCCAACGGGACAATCCACGAGCGACGCCCCTCTGGCGCGCACGGCGCGGGCAAGCCCCTCCTGCACCTGCGGTCTGACCGTGCTCATCTCGACGAACAGCTTGCCTTTGACCTCGCCCGTCAGCAGCCCGTGCTCTCCGCGGTACGCCGACTCGATCGCGGCCGCGTCGGTCACGATGCTCAACACGATATCGGAGCTCTCGGCCAGCTCGCGTGCCGTCGGCGCCACTTTCGCGCCCGCCTCCGCGAGCGGCCTGGTCTTCGCCGGCGTGCGGTTCCACACCATCACCTCGCGACCGAGGCTCATCAGTCGCAGGGCCATGGCTGCCCCCATCCTGCCGGTGCCGGCGATTCCGATTTTCACTGCGCTCTCCCTGGCTGCGATTCAGAGCACGTTAATATAGCAAGGCTGGGAATCCGGAGAACGAGGAATCGATGAGCAGCGAAGTGCGCGACGGCATGCGCATCGAATGGGATGTGCCGATCACGATGGACGACGGCGTGGTTCTGCGCGCGGACGTGTTTCGCCCGGTGAACGACGGGCACTATCCGGTGCTCCTGAGTTACGGTCCGTACGCGAAAGGCCTCGCCTTTCAGGACGGCTATCCGAGCGCATGGCAGCGCATGATCGCGGAACATCCGGATGTCGCATACGGGTCGACCAACAAATACCAGAACTGGGAAGTCGTGGATCCCGAGAAATGGGTGCCCGATGGCTACGCATGCGTACGTGTCGATTCACGCGGCGCCGGACGCTCGCCCGGGATCATCGATCCGTTCTCGCCGCGCGAGACGCGCGATTTCTACGAGTGCATCGAATGGGCCGGCACTCAGGAGTGGTCGAACGGCAAGGTCGGACTGAACGGCATCTCGTACTACGGCATCAACCAGTGGCACGTCGCGTCGCTCAAGCCGCCGCATCTCGCTGCCATGTGCGTATGGGAAGGCGCGGCCGACTGGTATCGCGACATGACGCATCATGGCGGAATCCTCAGCACGTTCTGGACGAACTGGTTCGACATGCAGGTGAAGAGCGTGCAGTACGGACTGGGCGAGCGCGGCGGCGTGAGCCGCGTCACGAAACAACTCGTATGCGGCGACGAAACGCTGAGCGACAAGGAGCTTGCGGCAAAACGCTGCGACTTCGGAGACGAGATTCTCGCCCACCCGCTCGACGACGAATATCACCGCGCGCGGTCGGCTGTCTGGGAGAGGATCGAGGTGCCATTCCTCTCGACCGCGAACTGGGGCGGACAGGGGCTGCATCCGCGCGGGAATTTCGAAGCGTTCATGCGCGCCGCGTCGAAGGGAAAATGGCTGGAAGCGCACGGCCTCGAACACTGGACGCATTTCTACACCGACTACGGAATCCGGCTGCAGAAGCGCTTCTTCGCCTACCACCTCAAGGGACACTCGAACGGATGGGAAGGACAGCCGCGCGTGCAACTGCAGGTGAGGCACATCGACGAGGCGGGCATCGGCGCGCGCTTCGTCGAGCGACATGAAAACGAGTGGCCGCTCGCGCGCACGCGCTGGACCCGGTTCTTCCTCGATCCCGCGGGCACGTTGAATCGCGTGCCGCCGACCGGCGCACAGGGCGTGACGTTCGAAGCGCTGGGCGAAGGGCTGACGTTCGTGTCGCGGCCGCTCGAGGCGGAGACCGAAATCACGGGCCCGCTCGCGGCACGCCTCTTCGTTTCTTCGTCGACAGCCGATGCCGATCTCTTCGTGATCTTTCGCGTCTTCACGCCCGACCTGCGTGAAGTCGTGTTCATGGGCGCGATCGATCCGCATACGCCTGTTGCCCAGGGCTGGCTGCGCGCGTCGCATCGCAAGCTCGACCCGAAGCTTTCGACACCCTGGCGTCCGTACCATGCGCACGATCGCAAGGAGCCGCTGCGTTCCGGCGAAATCGTCCCGCTCGACATCGAGTTGTGGCCGACCAGCATCGTGGTCCCGGCCGGCTATCGGCTGGCGCTCACAGTGCGCGGACGCGATTACGAATATGCCAAATCGACTGGTGCCCGGCTCTCGAACTTCAAGAACGAGCTGCGCGGATGCGGCCCCTTCCTGCATGACGATCCGCGCGATCGGCCCAGGGCCGTCTTTGGTGGCCGCACGACGTTGCATACAGGTCCGCAGCACCCCGCATACGTCATGCTGCCGGTGATCCCGCAGCGCTGAAGAGAGGACATTCCATGTTGAAGCTTTACGGCTTCTGGCGTTCCCTTGCATCCTGCCGCGTGCGTATCGCGCTCAACCTGAAAGGCATCGCGTTCGAGGAAACCTCGATCAACCTGATGAAAGGGGAGCAGCACGCCGACAGCTACAAGGCGATCAACCCCGAGGCCGTGGTGCCTTCGCTCATCATCGACGACGATCCGCCTCTCTTCCAGTCGCTCGCGATCATCGAATATATCGACGAAACACATCCCGCACCGCCGCTCCTGCCGCGGGACCCGCGGGCGCGGGCGCGTGTGCGCGGCATCGCGCAGATCATCGCCGCCGATACGCATCCCCTGATCGTTCCGCGCGTCCGCGATTTCCTGGAAAAGGACTTCGGCCTCGACGAACCCAAGCGCATGCAGTGGATCAAGAACTGGTCCACGAAGGGACTGCAGGCCGTTGAGGCTCAGCTCGCGCGCGACCCGCAGACGGCGCGGTTCTGCCACGGCACGGCGCCGACGCTCGCCGATATCTGCGTCGTCTCGCAGGTGTTCGGCGCGCAGTTGTTCGGGTTCGACACGTCCGGCGTGCCGACTGTGATGCGCGTGTTCGAGGAGTGTATGAAGATCGACGCGTTCGAGCGGGCGCAGCCGCTGAAGCAGCCCGGAGCGCCTGCGCCCTCGGGCGCGGGCCGGTAAACGAACAGAGGGAAACCAATGGTTTCCCTCCGTAACCTCCTTTCCTTTCGTTATGCGGCACAGCACTGCTCACAACGGCGATACCGTCGAATCGATCTACCGCACCGAGTCGCGGCGCGTGCTCGCGACCCTCATTCGTCTTCTCGGCAGCTTCGATCTTGCCGAGGAAGCGCTGCACGATGCGTTCACGGCGGCGGTGGAACAATGGGACAAGGAAGGCGTTCCGGCGAACCCGCGTGCATGGCTCGTGTCGGCGGGCCGCTTCAAGGCCATCGACAAGATCCGGCGTCGCGCCCGCTTCGACGAATCGATTGCGGAAATCGCACGCGGGCTCGACGAGGACGCGGAGATTGCACCGGAGTCGGACGAAGATCACGTCGAAGACGATCGCCTTCGGCTCATCTTCACGTGCTGTCATCCGGCGCTGCAGCCTGACGCGCAGGTTGCGCTCACGCTGCGCGAAGTGTGCGGTCTTGCGACCGAAGAAATCGCACGTGCATTCCTCGCCTCGCCCACCACCATCGCCCAGCGCATCGTGCGCGCGAAGGCGAAGATCCGGGACGCGCGCATTCCGTACAAGGTGCCTTCACGAGAAGAACTGCCGGAGCGGCTCGATGCCGTGCTGCGGGTCGTCTATCTCGTCTTCAACGAGGGCTACTACGCGAGCTCGGGCGCCGCCCTCACCCGCCACGATCTGTCGGGGGAAGCGATCCGACTGGGCAGACTGATCGTCGAGCTCTTGCCGGAACCGGAGGCGATCGGTCTCCTCGCGCTCATGCTGCTCCAGGAATCGCGGCGTGCGGCGCGCACGACGGCTGCCGGTGACGTCGTGCTGCTCGAGGATCAGGACCGTTCGCTCTGGAGCGAGGAGCAGATCGCGGAGGGGCTGAAGCTCGTGCAGCAGGCGCTCGCAACCCGGCAGTCGGGCTTCTATACGGTTCAGGCCGCCATCGCGGCCGTTCACGCACAGGCGCGTACCGCGGCAGAAACCGATTGGCGGCAGATCGTCGGACTCTACGATCTGCTGGCGCAGATCAGTCCCTCGCCGGTGGTCGAGCTCAATCGGGCCGTGGCCGTGGCGATGCGTGACGGTCCGGCGGCGGGCATTCCTCTGATCGATGCGCTGCTTACGGCGGGCGACCTCGGCAACTATCACCTTGCGCATGCCGCACGCGCCGATCTTTATCGCCGGCTCGGGCAGTCCGCTGAAGCTCGCGCCTCGTACGAGCGCGCATTCGAGCTGGCTCAGCAGGAGCCGGAACGGCGGTTTCTGCAGAAGCGGCTCGCAGAACTTTGAGCACATTACGACGGGCAGCGGCATCGCCTAATCGTGCTACAGGTTTCCGCGACTACCGGATAGGCGCGCCCTGGCTTCCGGCGAGAGATCTTGGCGCGAACTAACCGGAAGCGCACTTGGCCGGAAGCCTTGGGCCAACGGGCCGACAAGGCGCGGCAGGATGAACGATCGATGCCTGGCCACGTGGCGAGCGAAACATATTCCAAAGTGGCGGACTCGTCTTCCCACGATGCAACTGCTGCTGGATTTCGGAGCCCGGCCTGTCGATTTCGGTAACTGCCGATCGACTACGCTTTACAGGAAGACTGAAATGGAGGGGATGTGATGGCGCGGGTGGTGTTCACCTCGCATTTGCAGCGCCACGTGGCGTGCCCGGAAAGTGATGTGAGCGGTGCAACCGTGGCACAGGCGCTGGCTGCGGTGTTCCAGCAGTCGCCACAAGTGCGTGATTACGTGCTGGACGAGCAGGGCCATGTGCGCCGGCACGTGCATATCTATGTGGACGGCCGGCGCATTTCGGACCGCGAGCGGCTTTCCGATGACCGTGCGGCCGAGCAGCCAGATTGTACATCCTTCAGGCGCTTTCCGGCGCGCTGATCAGAAACCAGGAGACGAAATGAGCGATCGGCTGCTGGTTGGTACGCGTAAAGGACTGTTTACAGTCGAGAAGCAAAGCACGCAGTGGACGCTGCGGGAACCCGCCTTTCTGGGTGATCCCGTGACCGCGGTGCTCGCCAGGGACGGCGGGAACACGATTCACGCCGCACTCAATCTCGGGCACTTCGGCGTGAAGATGCGGCGTTCGCGCGATGCCGGCAAGACCTGGGAAGAGCAGGCTGCACCGGCTTATCCGCCACAGCCTGAAAACGCGTCGGGCCCGGCATGGAAGCTCGTGCAGGTGTGGACGCTCGAGAACGGCGGCAGCGACGAGCCTGGCGTTCTTTGGGCGGGAACGATTCCCGGCGGCCTCTTTCGCTCGAACGACGATGGTGACACCTGGAGCCTCGTCCGATCGCTGTGGGAGCATCCGCAACGCGCGGAATGGATGGGCGGCGGGTACGACGCACCGGGCATGCATTCGGTGTGCGTCGATCCGCGCGACAGCCGCCGGGTGAGTGTCGCCGTATCGACCGGCGGCGTATGGCAGACGCGCGATCGTGGGGAAACGTGGGCGCTTCGCGCAAGCGGCATGCGTGCCGAGTACATGCCGCCCGACCAGCAAGGCAATCCGCTCGTGCAGGACGTTCATCGCATGGTCGCCTGCCGCGGCAATCCGGACGTGATGTGGGTGCAGCATCACAACGGCGTATTCCGGTCGACGGACGGGGCGCAGAGTTGGACGGAGATCACGACCGCGGCGCTGTCGGCGTTCGGCTTCGCGGTCGCAGTCGATCCGAACGACGCAAACACGGCGTGGTTCGTGCCCGCGGTGAAGGACGAGAAGCGCGTCCCCGTCAACGCGCAGCTCGCCGTCACGCGTACGCGCGACGGTGGGCGCACGTTCGAAGTGCTGCGCGAGGGTTTGCCCGCCGGGCCCGCCTACGATCTCATATACCGCCACGCGCTCGACATCGATGCCGCCGGCCAGCGCCTTGCTTTCGGTTCGACCACGGGCGGCCTCTGGATTTCCGAGAATCGCGGCGACTCGTGGCAGTGCGTCTCGGCGCACCTGCCGCCGATCGCGGCCGTCCGTTTCGTCTCGTGAAACGGAGTGGCACGCCTGTTGACCGAAGGCGGTCTGACGCATTTGAGGTCGTGCTGTCGATTTCCGCTACCGCCGAACGACTATAGGGTGAGAACGGGTCCGATCCGTTGTCGAGTCGGAGTCGACACACATGAAATATCTTTGCCTTGCCTATTACGACGGAAAGAAATTCGACGCACTCTCGAAAGAGGAACTGCAGGCGCTCACGAGTCAGTGTCCGGCGCACGACGAAGAGCTGCGCCGGAGCGGTCACCTGCTCCTGCAAGCCTCGCTCGGCGCGATCGAGGCGACCACGACGATCCGCCCGCGTAACGGCAAACCGTGGATCACGGACGGGCCCTTCACCGAAACGAAGGAACAGGTCGGCGGCTTCTTCATGATCGAGGCGCGGGATCTGAACGAGGCGATCCGTGTCGCGTCGAAACATCCGGCGGCACTGCTGGGCGAGCACGTCGGCTGGGCAATCGAAGTGCGGCCGATCGAGTCTTTCGAAGAACACCCGCAATAGCGGACTTTCCTTCTGGAACGCACTCATTCACAGGAGATGCAGAATGCGCTTCATGGTCATCGTAAAAGCGACGAAGGACAGCGAAGCCGGCGTGATGCCGGACGATAAACTCCTCGCCGAGATGGCGACCTTTCACGAAGAGCTTCAGAAAGCCGGCGTCCTGCGCGACGCGTCCGGGCTCAAGCCCACACGCCATGGATGGCGAATCCGGTATGCGGGTGACAAGCGTAGCGTGATCGATGGCCCGTTCGCGGAGACCAAGGAGCTCGTGGCGGGTTACACGATGATCGAGGTGAACTCGCGTGAAGAGGCGCTGGAGTGGACGAAGCGCTTCCCGAATCCCTCGCTCGATAACGGGGAAGCGGAAATCGAGGTCCGGCCACTGTTCGAGCTCGAGGACTTCGAGCCGAGCACGGAGATCGATCGCTTCCGCGAAATGGAAAAAGCGCGCACGAAGTAGCACCCGACATCTGAAAGGAACGACATGGAACTGCAACCGTACCTGTTTTTCGATGGTCGCTGTGAAGAGGCGATCGAGTTCTACAAGAAGGCGCTCGACGTCGAAGTCGAAATGCTGATGCGCTTCAAGGACAGCCCGGAGAAGGCGTCGTGCCCTGTGGGCCCCGGCATGGAAAACAAAGTCATGCACGCCTCATTGCGCATCGGCGACAAGATGTTCTTCGCTTCCGACGGCAACGCGCAGGGTAAGCCGAACTTTCAGGGCTTCGGGCTCTCGCTCAGCGTGTCCGGCGAGGACGACGCGCGGCGTCTCTTCGGCGCGCTGGAAGACGGCGGCAAGGTGATTGCGCCCCTCACGAAGACGTTCTTCTCTCCGCTCTTCGGAATGGTCGCCGACCGCTTCGGCGTGATGTGGATGATCATGGTGGCCCACTAGGAGGACCCGGCATGCAATACCTTCTCTTGTGCTGTATCGACGGGAACACGTGGGACGCGCTTCCTCAGTCCCAGCGCGATACGGTGATGCAGCAATACGGCGAGTGGGTTCAGGATGTCGGCAGGACCGGGCAGTATCTTGCCGGTGCGAAGCTCCAGCCCACCACGAATGCGACAACGATCCGGTCCCGGAATGGCAAGCTCGCTGTCGTGGACGGCCCGTTCGCGGAAACGAAAGAACAGTTGGGCGGCTATCATCTACTCGAATGCCGCGACCTCGACGAAGCGCTCGCGCTCGCACGGCGCATCCCGACGCTTGCCGTGGGTGGCGCGATCGAAGTGCGGCCGTTGGCGTATCCGACGAGCACTGCACAGCGCGTCGAACAGGCAGCGGTTGCGAACCCTTGAGATTATGAACGACCGAGCCGTTTTGACCTTCGAGACGGCGCCTGTCCGCCTCAGCGTCACGAACGGTTCGGTTCGTTCACCTTCTGACGCAGCCGCGCTACGATCGCAACGCCGCGTCCATCGCAGCGACTTCGGCTGCGGATTCCTCGAGTATGCCGCTGAGCGTCTCTTCACCCAGCGCAACATCGATCTGCGCGCCTTCCATGCCGCCACGGCCCTCGCCGGCCAGATCATCGAGGGGAGAATCGACAGGCGTAAGCTGCTTGGCGAGGAGCAGCGTGTCGCCCAACGTTTCGGGCGGCAGCGTCAGATACCCTGCCCACATGACTTCGATCGCATCCACCACTTGCTGCGGGACAGACAGCGCCTTCAGCAGCGCACGACCGAGCTCAACTTCGCCGCTCCGAAACCAGCCTTGCAACGGACGATCGAGCAGGCCGGGAAACGATGAGGCGCGCGATATCAGATAGAAACCGCCGACCTCGTGCACGATGCCGGCGAAAAAGGCGGTATCGGGATCCTGGCGGGTGACACGCCGCGCGAGCACATAGGCAAGCGACGCCACGTGCGCGGTGTGTTCCCACAGCCGAGCGCCCAGCGTTCGAATCGTGGCATCCTTGGACGTTTCCTCCATCTGGCGCACGATCAACGCCATCGCCAGCCCGCTCATCGCCTTGAAGCCGATCGTCGACACCGCCTGGCGTATGTCGGTGATCGAACGGCCGGAGCGGTTGTAGACCACCGAGTTGGCCATCGCCACCACGCGCGCCGCCAAGAGGGGCTCGGCCCTGACCAGCGTGGCGAGGTTGTCGAGCGAACAGTCCGGATCATCGAGTGCACGACGCACGCGGAGTGCCATCTCGGCATGCGTGCCGAACACCATTTCGCCGTGCGCCGCCTCCGTCGCGAGGCGTGTCAGGATCTCGCCCATGTTTTCCATCGAGAGAAACGTCCTTGAAAAGAGAGGTCCCGCCTGCAACCCGATTTTACCTCCCGGCTACGACAAGCCTCATGCGACACGCTGCACAGGCTCGCATCGGATTCAAACGAAAGTCGCAGGCAGGCGCCGCGGTTTGCGCGATCAGGTCCGCCACGCCTATGCTTGCGACAGGTTCATGCTGAAATCGCGGCTGGAGGAGGTCTGTCATGGCGGGATTCGCGTATCGGGCGGCCGCGTGCGTCGTTATGGTGTCGTGGGTCGTCACGTGCGGCGCAGCCACGACCGGCGAATATCCGAATCGACCCATCCGTTTTCTCGTCCCTTCAGCCCCCGGCGGAACCCCCGACATCATTTCGCGCGTGATCGGTGCCGAGCTTTCCCGGCAGATGGGCCAGCAGGTGGTCATCGACAATCGGTCCGGCGCGAACGGCGCGATTGGATTGCACATACTGGCTCGTTCGGCGGCCGACGGTTACACGATCGGCTATGGACCGGTATCGGCCGTGGCCGTGAACCCCAGCGTGACGAAGCTCCAGTACGATCCGGAGAAGGATCTCCAGGCGGTCGTGCAGCTCGTTTACGGGATGCACATACTCGCAGTGAATCCGTCACTCCCGATCAAGTCCGTGCAGGAGCTCGTCGATTACGCTAAGGCCAATCCGAACAAGCTTGCATTCGGTTCTTCCGGGAGCGGCTCGACCCAGCACGTCGGCATGGAGCTGTTCAAGCTCATGACCGGCACGCAGATGATTCACGTGCCGTACAAAGCCATACAGACGGCCATCACCGAAGTGATCGCGGGGCGCGTGCAGCTCACCTTCGACAATCTCGCCTCGATGACGCCGCACGTGAAGGGCGGCCGCGTCCGCGCGTTGGGCGTGACGGGCACACGGCGCGCTCCGACGTTTCCCGAGCTGCCGACAATTTCCGAGGCAGGCGTGCCAGGGTACGAAGTTGTCACCTGGAGCGGGGTGATCGTGCCGAGCGGCGTACCGAACGCGATCGTGCAGCGCCTGAACAAGGAGATCAATACCGCGATCGCGTCCGACGCGGCAAAGGAAAAGCTCGGCAGCATCGGGTACGATCTGGTCGGCGGCTCATCGGAGCAGTTCGCCCAGCTCATCAGGAAAGAAATCGCGAAGTGGGCGGATGTCGTCAAACGAACCGGCGCCAAACTCGACTGACCGTCGTCGCGTGCCTCACGCGATGCTTCGGCGTGCGCCACTCGTTCTGACTGTGCTCTGGGTGGCCGCGATCTGCGCGATCGCGCTATACGAATACGTGACGGTCGATCCCTGGCAATTCCTGGGAGAGGACCGCGGCGCGATCTTCTTCCGCTGGTCGCCGCACCTCGTGTACGACAGATCGCCGTTCGGCGAGTTGGTGATGCGCCTCGACCCGAAGCGTTTCTGGCTGACGCTGCTCCTGCCTGTAACGGTCGTGTGGATCCTGGCGGGCGCACCGGCGTTGTTCCCGCGAAGACGCGCCGGCATGACCGACGTCGCGCGTTCGAATTCGCCACCTGCTTGAGACCTGTTGCGCCCTCCGAACGGGAGCCCGTTCTGGACGGGCTGCGCGGCTTCGCCATTCTCGGCATTCTGCTGGTCAACATCGAAGTGATGAGAGGCTCCGAATGGCTGGTGCTCTCCGCCGGCGGAAAACCCGATACGTTTGCTGGCGCGGACGCAATCGTTCAGTTCATCGTCGGCTGGCTCGGTGCGACGAAATTCATTTCGAGTCTCGCCATCCTGTTCGGGGGCGGCGCGGCATTGATCGCCGCCCGGAGTCTGCATAACGGCGAGTCGCCGCGGCTGCTGCTTGCGCGGCGTTACCTGTGGCTCAGCGTCTTCGGAGCAGGCCACATGTTGCTGTTCCCGGGAGACGTTCTGTTTCTGTACGGCCTGACGGGACTGGCGTTGCTTGCATTCGTGAGGCTGCGCACGCCGCTGCTGCTCGCCTGGTCGGCTGGCCTGCTCGTCGTTTTCAGCGGGTTCAGCATGGCGTTCACGGCTGCAGTGGCGGCGATCGAGCCCGCGACCCCGCTCGACTCCGGGCAACCCAGCTACGCAGACGCAATCGACGCGTTGCGAAACCGGGTGATCGACGCGTTTTCGAATGGCTCGTTCAGCGATATCGCCTCGGCGCAATTTGCGCAGGCGGCCTTTCTGCAGCCATCGCAGCTCGCCGTGCTGCCGTGGGTGCTTGCGCTGTTTCTGTTTGGTTACGCGCTGGGGCGCGCTGGTGTGTTGAGGCGGCTCGAATTCAACCGGGACGGCCTGCGACGCGCCGCATTGATCGGGCTTGGCGCGGGACTGCCGGCAAACCTCGGCCTTGGCTTCTTCGGAACGCTTGCCGGCTTCGGTGCCCGGCCGGAGCTCGCTTCGCCGTGGCTCACCTTGTGGGCGGACTTCGGCCAGACGCTGGGCGGACCGCTGCTCGCCGTGGGCTACCTGTCTGCTCTCTCGCTGCGTTTCATCGACCACGGAACACCGTCCTGCCTGGCAGCAGTCGGGCGCATGGCGCTGACCGCGTACCTCATGCAAAGCGCATTGGCGCTCGTCGCGTTTGGCGCACTGCGCTTATACGACCGGCTGTCGAGCACGTCCGCGCTGCTCGTCGTGGCCGTGATCTGGACCGTGTTGCTGGTGATGTGCCCGTGGTGGCTGCGCCGCTTTCAGCTCGGTCCTGCGGAGTGGCTGTGGCGCTCGCTGACGTATGGACACCTGCAGCCGCTACGCCGTGAGCCGTAGCAAATAGGACGGCGAGGCCCAGGCCTCCAGGCGAGCGCCGCCCCCAAGGAAAGGAGGTTACGGAGGGAAACCATCGGTGTCCCTCTGTTCCGTAGGGTGACGAGGCCCGAGCCGGAGGCGAGCGTCACCCCCCTCCGAGCGCCGCCCGGCCTATGCAGGTCTCGACATCAAGGGCGTGACCGGTTCGCCGTTCGCCCACTTGCCGATGTTCTTCACCGCGTTCACGTAGAACATCTTCATGTTCTCGTCGACCACATAACCGAGGTGCGGCGTCAGCACGACGTTATCGAGCTGGCGCAGGACATGATCCTTCGGCAGCGGCTCGATCCAGAACACGTCGAGACCCGCTCCGGCGATGCGCCGCTCTTTCAGGGCGCTGATGAGCGCGTGTTCATCGACCAGCGGACCGCGTGACGTGTTGATGAGATAGGCGCTGCGCTTCATCGCCGCGATTTCGGGCGCACCGACGATACCGCGCGTCGATGCATTCGAAACGAGGTGCAGGGAAAGCACGTCCGACTGCGCGAAGAGCTCTTCCTTGGATACGCGGCGCACGGAGGCCTCTGCCGCGCGCTCGTCCGTAAGGTGCGGGCTCCACGCGATGACCGACATGCCGAAAGCCTGTCCATAGCGTGCGACGTGCCTCCCGAGCCGTCCCAGTCCCAGCACGCCGAGCGTCTTGCCAGCGAGCGATTCCGTTACGATCGATTCCTGCCAGCCACCGGCCCGGAGCGCTTTGTCCGATTGCGGAATGCGTTTTACCAGTGCAAGCACCAGCGCCCACGCCACTTCCGCCGTCGAGCCGTCGCGGCCGGCCGCGCCCGGAGCGCTGCACAGCGTGACGCCACGGCGCGCGCACGCTTCGGCGTCGATGCTCGGGTTGCGACCGCCCGTGCTCACGAGCAGCTTGAGGTTGGGCAACGCATCGATCACATCCGCGGGGAAACGGGTGCGTTCGCGCATCGCGACGATCACATCGAAGGCGCGCAGCTCGCGCACGAGCTCGTTCGGGTCCCCGATATTTTCGGGAAACGATCGCACTTCTTCGACCGACGGCAGCGCGTTCCAGTCAGCGAGACCCAAAGCCATCCGCTGATAGTCATCCAGTATCGCGATCTTCACTAAGACCCTCCCGTATCGACAACTGAAACCGTGATTGTGACGCAGAACGCGGGTGAACCACGGGGCTGGCGAGCAATCCCATTTCCCAGCCGGGCCATTAGAATGCTCGGTCACGACCGCGCCGGCCTCGGCGACGGATCGGGACCATAAGGAGGAATTTCATGCAGTCTTTGAAGCCACTGGTGGCCATCCTCGCGATCGCGGCAATGGGAATGGACGCCGCGACGGCAGCGACCGATCCTGCAAGCAACTATCCGCAGCGCCCGATTCGTCTGATGGTGCCCAACGCGCCGGGCGCGTCCGTGGATACGCTCAGTCGTATCGTAGCTACGAGTCTCTCCGAAGTGCTCGGCCAGCAAGTGGTCATCGACAACCGCGCCGGTGCGGCCGGCGTGATCGCGATGGAGATCGCGAAGGACGCGCCTCCGGACGGATACACGCTCATCAGCGCCACGACCGCCGCCTCGACGGTCGCGCGGCTGCTGCAGAAGAACCCGACGTTCAATCCCCTGACCGACTACGAGTACGTCGTGCAATACGCGGAAACGCCTAACGTGCTGATCGTCAACCCGTCCGTGCCGGTAAAGACGATGAAGGAGTTCATCGCGTACGCGAACAGCAACAAGGATTTCAGGATGGCATCGGCCGGCGCGGGCTCCCAGAGCCACCTTTCCGGCGCTTACCTCCAACAGTTCGCGAAGATCACTTGCCTGCATGTGCCGTACAAGGGCGGGGGCGCCTCGGTCGGGGCGGTCGTATCCGGTGAATCGCACTGGACGCTCACGCCGGCGCCGGCGGTGATGGCGCAGATCACCACGGGACGCGTGCGCGCCATCGCCCACAGTCTGCCGCAAGCCTCGCCGCTGTTCACGAACATTCCGCCGATTTCCGAGACGCTTCCGGGTTTCGACTACAGCGGCTGGCAGGGTTTTTTCTTCCCGAAGAACACGCCGAGGGCGATCATCCAGAAAATGCGCAATGCAGTGGCGCAGACGATGGAACGGCCCGAGGTGAAGAAAGGAATGGCGTTTCAGGCGACCGCGATCGTGATCCGCGACGGCGCGGAGTTCCGCAAGGTCGTGCAGGAATCGATGGAGAAAAACGCGAGAGTCATCAAGGCGCTCGGGCTCACCGCCCAGTGAACGACGCGGACGCACGCAAGCTCGCGTGCAACGTCGCGTCAGCACTGCGCCGGCGTTCACACCGGAGATCAGGCGGTGCGATATGACAGCAGAGACAGCGCGGCGCCGGCCACCGCGAGCAACATGCCGAGCGCAGTGAAGATCGCGGTGACTTCGTGCTCGCTCCGTTCGAAGATCACGCGCCGCCCGAGTCCCTGATAGATTTTGCGCACCTTGTCGGCACTGCGCGCGAGAAAGTATTCGCCGTCAGTGACGTCGGCGATTTTCTGCAGCATCGTTTCATCGAACTCGGCGTGTATCGGCGCCCATCCTTCGACGTTGGCGACACCCCCGTACAGCGTGCCCACGCCGATCGTGAACACACGCACGCCATGATCTGCCACGCGCTTCGCGGCATCGAGCGCCGGAACCCCCATCGTGCCGTGACCGTCGCTCACCAGTACGATCGCCGCCGAGAGATAGGAGCCGGGTGCGTACGTCTTGCGAGTCTTGACCGGTGCGACCCTGCGATCGTCGGCATGGGACGGGTCGAACCCAGGCGGCGCGCGTCCGATACCGAAAATGTCGTAGCCCGATGGCACGTCCGCGGTGGGATCGATCGTGAGCAGCGCTGCCATCAAACCGCTGCCGATCGCGGTGAAACGCTGCAATTCCATTGCGTGCAGCGCCGCGATGACGTCTTCGCGGCGCGTTGTCGGCGGCTGCACGACATCGGCGTTGCCGCCGAATGCGACGACGCCGACGCGTACGTCTTTCGGCTGTCCGCGCACGAATTCCAGCGCCGCAGCGCGTGCCGCGTCAAGCCGAGTCGGCGGAACATCCGTCGCCGCCATGCTGAGCGAGACGTCCATGAGAAGGACCACCGTTCCCTGCTCGGCAGGCGCGCTCGTAACGAGCACCGGACGCGCCAAAGCAAGGAGGAGCGCACTCACACCCGCGAAGAGCAGCAGCGCAGGCAGGTGGCGCTTGATTACGTCCCGGAAGGTACCTGGCTCCCCCGTCAGTCCGAGGCCGACGTATCGCAGCCGCTGATGGCTCTGCCGGCGTGTGAGCACGACGTACGTGCCAGCCAGCATGGGCACAGCGATCAGCAGCCAGAGTGCGTGATGCCATAGGAACAGCATGGCCATGACTGGAACTGCAACGCTCCAGTCAATATACACCTCGGGCGGAGCGGCGGCTGCACTTGGCGCGTGCGAACAGGCTGTAGCTGTCCGAAGTCGTTATCCCGACTCGCTCGGACGGGAGTGCTGACGAGCGCTGGAATGTTACGTTCGCGGGAGACCGCGGACGGAGGAGCAGTGCCTGCCGCGTGCGCGGGAGTAGCGGAGCGGTCGTGGCGACCCGGAAGCGGTCTGAGGCACGCGTGTAAGAACCGCGGTCTTACGCACGCCTCCGCGGTCGCATCCCCGTAAACGGGGGCCCTGCTCCACGCTTCAGCGTGCCCGCCGCTCCACGGCCGCCGTCTTTCTGCCCAAGGCCTCGTCCTCTCGGACGGGAGTGCTGACGAGCGCTTGAATGCTACGTGCGCGGGGACCCCGCTGTTCCACAGCCCCCGCGCACCGGAACGAGGTGGTTCTAACCTACTCCCATAGCCTTTCCGGCAACGGCAACCCTTTCAGATCCTCCGCGGTCAGCGGCCGATCCGGCTTGATTCCCATGCGCTCGAGCACAGCGATGAGCTGGCGGCAGTGCTGCGCCGAATGCCACGTCACGCGTTCGAACACCTGCGGCGCCTTCGTGTCACCGTAATAGGTCTTCAGCACACGCGGAAGCGAACGATCGTCCACGCCCTTCCACCAGTTTTCGTAGCGCTCCCACACGCTCGCGCCATAGCGCGCGATGTCGTCGCCCGTCTGCATGGATTCCGGCGGTTCGTTGTCCGCTATCCTCGCGCCATACTCGGCGCCATCCCAGGTTTCGAGGAACGCTTCGCCGATGCGGAAGATGTGATAGCAGAGCGTCCTGATTACCCGCTCGCGATTGGGGATGACGCGCTCGCGGAAACGCTCCGGCGGAAACTGACGCGCGTAACGCTGCCCGGCCGCGAACACCATCTTGTACTTCTCGAACAGTTGTGTCGGCGAGAGTCCACCGCTGCCGGTCGCATTCAGGCCTACCATCTTCGCGAACGGTTCCAGCATCTGTCCAAACGCGTACTGATCGCCCTTCACGAGAACGGGCACCCTGCGCAGACCGGTTCTCTCCGTCAGCACCTCGCGGGCACCGGGGGTGTTCAATACATCGATCACTTCGAAGTCAACACCATTTTTCGAAAGAAACTCTTTCGTTCGGAGGCAACTGCTTCATCCAGGCTGCGTGAAATAGAGATATTTGTCGCGCGGATAATCCATGGTTCGCCTTTCGAGTATTGGGTGTGCGTGCCGAGTGTATCGCGAGCTGAACTCTACTGCTGCGGAATCGCCGCGGCGTGGACCACCTTGGCCCAGCGGTCCGTCTCGGCCCGAATGAACCCGGCGAACGCCTCCGGCGTCATCGGCGCTGCCTCGATCACGAGCTCGTTGAAGCGCTGCTGAAGGTCGCTCGAGCGCAGCACCGAACCGAAGTCCGCATTCAGTTTCTGAATAATTTGTGAAGGCGCGCCGTTCGGCGCGCACACCCCATACCACGATGTGACCTCGTAGCCAGGCATCCCCGACTCGGCGATCGTCGGCACTGCAGGCCACTGCGGCGCGCGCTTCGCGCCCGTGACGGCCAGCGCACGCAGGCGACCCGCCTGAACGGGCCCCAGCAGTGCGGGCAGATTGGAGAGCGTGATCGGCACCTGTCCGCCGATCGCGTCGGCAATCGCCGGCGCAGCGCCTTTGTACGCGATGTGCACGACTTCGATCTTTGCGTTCAGCTTGAAGAGCTCCATCGCGAGCTGCGGCGACGAGCCGACGCCGGAAGAGCCGTAGCTCAGCTTCCCCGGATTCGCCTTCGCATACGCGATGAATTCGGATACGGTCGCCGCGGGCAGCGATGGATGCACGACGATCGCGCTCTGGGTGGTGCCGATCAGGGTGACAGGGGCGAACTCGCGCGCCTCGTACGGCAGCTTCGCGTACAGCGAATACGCGATCGCATTCGAAGCAATGTTGCACTGGAACAGCGTGTAGCCGTCGGGCGTTGCCTTCGCGACCACCGCAGCGCCGACGGTGCCCCCTGCGCCGGAGCGATTCTCGACGACCATCGGCTGACCCCACACGCGATTCAAGCGCTCGCTCAGGAGCCGCGCGACCATATCGGGCGAGCCGCCGGCGGGAAACGGCACGACGTAGCGCACAGGCTTCGCCGGATAAGTCTGGGCCAACGCCGCGTTCGCCCAGGACAAGACGATCGCGGCAGCGAGCAGCACCCTCATGATGGTCCTCCTAAGGCATCTCTGAATAAGCCCCATGCGGGCGCGACGGAGGCGATGTGGGATGCAGTTCTCGGAACAACCCCGAAGCAAAATATCGCGAATTCAGAGGTTCCTTATCAACGCGGCTCCGCCTGTGCGAGTGCCGCCAGCTTCTCGATGAGCGTGAAGATGACCGTTGTGTCCTTCTCGCCCAGACCGGCCGCGAGCGCCATCTGCTGATAGCGCTGCGCGAGGTTCGCGAAGCTCACCGGCACGTGCAGATCCTTCGCGATCGACGTGAACGTTTCGAGGTCCTTGTTCATGAGAGCGACTTTGAAGCCGGGCTCGAAATTGCGCGGGATGAGCGCGCGGTGCACACGCGCGAGCGCATTGCTGTTGCCGCTGCTCGTTTTCACCACGTCGTGAACGATCTCGAGCGAGAGTCCCGCTTTGAGACCCAGCGCGAGTCCCTCCATCATGGCGAGCGCGTTTACCGAGGACAGCATATTGTTGATCGCCTTCACGGTATTGCCCGCACCGGCGGGGCCGACGTGGTGGATGTTGGTCCCGATCGCGCGCAGGATCGGCCGCACGCGCTCGAGCACTGCCGCGTCGCCGCCCACCATCACCGCCAGCGTCGCTGCAGCCGCACCCGTCACGCCGCCGCTGACCGGCGCTTCGAGGAACTGAACGCCGCGCGCACGGCAGCGTTCCTCGAGCTTGCGCGGGGTGGAAGGCAGTACGCTGGAAAGGTCCACCAGCACGGTACCGGAAGCTGCGGCGTCGATGAGCCCATCCGCTCCGAGGTACGACGCCTCGACTTCCGGTGAACCCGGAAGCGACGTGAAGGTGACTTCCGAGTGCTCGACCACCTGTCGCGCCGAGCGCGCGCCTTCGGCGCCCGCCAGGACGAGGTTATCCATCGCGCGGGGATTGATGTCGAATACGGTCATCCGATAGCCGTTCTTCAGGATGTTCGATGCCATCGGGTTGCCCATGTTGCCGACGCCGATGAAGCCGACGGAGACGCTCATGATGTGCCTTTCTCGAAAAACGCTATTTCGCCGGCGGCTGCAGCGGCTTGACACTGCCGCAGTCGGCGGAGAGCCACTTGCCCGAACCATCCATCGCCATCGTCTCGGGCTTCCCTTTCATGCTCATCTTCATGTTCATTTTCACCGTGTACGCTTCGGGACTGACGAAGGTGTACACGCCGTCTCCGCTCGACGGTGGATTGGCGCACTCGAACGCGAACTTCATCGTGTTCCCGCTGCGCGGCTGCCGGGTCGTCTTGCAGCTGCCGTGCTGCGCCGGAAGCTCGTCGCGCTCCACCATTTCCTTTGTGAGGCACATCTGCGCGCTCATGCCGCCGGGTCCGCCGGGCATCATCTTCATGCCGTGCTTCGCCATCGCCTCTTCCATCTTCTTGCGCTGCTCCGGCGACATGCTGGCCATGTTCTTCTGGAACTGGGCTTGCGACTTCTCGGCTTCGGCGCTGCCGGTCATCTGGCTCGTGAGTTCCCACAGGCCCGGCTTGAGCGTCTGCGCCGAGGCACCTGACGCGACTGCGCCTGCCACGAGCATCATCCCCAGAAAGACTCGTTTCATGCTGTTCCCTTTTTTCTGCGAAAGCGTGATTCTGCCGTATTCGAAAGCGCCTCATCACATTGCGCGTTTCAAGGTCCGCAGTAATCCGGCCGGCGCATGTTCTTCGGGAACCGCGGCCCGCTGATGCCGGGTCGGCCGTCGGCAATGCGCTTGAAAAGATCCTTCACTTCGGTGTCGAACACCGCGAGCGAGTGCGCGCTGCGCGAGCCGCGATGCCCGCCGATATCGTCGATGTCCACCAGCTTGGCGACCGGAATGTGCTGTGCGACTTCGAGGACGCCGCCTTCGCGCGCGGCGTGAAGCTGATCCTGACAGTTGGGCAGCAGCAGAACGCGCGCCTTGATCGAGCGTGCGGCCGCGGCGAGGTCACCCTTGAAATTGCGTGTCTGACCGATGTCATGGCTCTGGATCGCCCAGCTGCGATAGACCCAGTCGCGCGGCTGCACCGTGTCGCCGACGACCTTCGCATCCTTCGCGAACGCGGCATGCACCTCGGCCTGTGTCGCGTACTCCGACTCGTAGCCGGCAGCCGACGAGCCCACGACGCTCTGGATCTGCAGGCCGACACCGATGCCGGCTCGAGGCGGGTCGTCGTTCGGGTATTCACCATCGCGCCATTTCGGATCGACCATCACGACCTGACGCACGGCTTCCCAGATGAAATTACCCTGCCGGTTCTCGCGCGCCATCGGCGTGCCCGCGATCGCCGCTTCCATGAAGTCGGGATAGCTGACCACCCACTGCATCGTCTCGACGCCGCCCATGGAGCTGCCCGCCACGGCAAGCAGACGCTTGATACCGAGACACTCCGTGAGCATGCGGTATTCGGCGTTCACCATGTCGCGGATGTTGAAGCGGGGAAACTTCATGTTCAGTCCGGAGCGCGTCGGCGACGTTGTCGCGTTCGCATCCGTCGACGCGACGCCCAGGGTGTCGGGCTGAATGATGAAGTGGTGGTCCGGATCGAAAGCCTTGCCGCGCCCGACCCAGTACGACTGGCTGTTGCGATTGCCCTGCAGCCCGTGGATCGACAGGATCGCGTTGCTCTTCTTCTCGTTCAGCGTGCCGAAGGTGATGTAGGTCATGCGGAAGCCGCGGATCGCCTCACCGCTTTCGAGCTTGAGATCGCCGAGCTCGCAGGTCTGAACTGCGCTCGGTTTGGCCTGAGACCAGGCGAGCGGAACGCAGCAGAGCGCCGCGGCGATCGCGGCGATGACGCGCGAGAGTCCCATCCTCACCCCCCTTGTATTTGAACCGGCATTATCGCGGGTCGTGAGTCTTGCGCCTACCGTTGCGAATGGATGACGCAGCAGGACGCGGCAAAAGCTTCCATGCGCTCGCCAGGAGACCCAGACCCGCGACCGTGATCACCACGGAACCAACATACATGCCGCGCAGCCCGACGGTATCCGCGAGCGCTCCCGAAATAAGCGAGCCCAATCCCGCGCCGAGCTGATACGAAATGCTGAACGTCGCCATCGCGCGACCGCGTGAACGCGGGTTCGCGAGATCCAGGGCAAGTGCAGTCGTCGTCGAGCCGATCATCGACATGCCGATCGTCGTGAAGAAACCGCCGGCAAGAACGATCGTGATGTCATTCGCAGTGACAAGGGCAACGAGTCCGATCAGTTGCGCGCCCAGGCCGATGGCGATGGCAGGTCCGCGTCCGATCGCGTCGGATTTCTTGCCGAGAAGCGGGCGCACGAACATGCTGGTCGTGCCCGCCAGAATGTAGAACCAGCCGATGTTGTCGATCCCGAGAGAGCGAGCGTAAAGGGGCAGGAACGCCATGACCGACGCCCACACCAGCGACTGGCAGAGATTGAGGCCCGTTGCGATGAGCACACCGCGGTCGATGAAGCCGGCCGCACCGGGATCAGCGCCAGCCGGCGGCGCGGTCTCCGCCGTATTCGCAGTCCTGATCAGCGCGCGGGCAACGGGCACGCCCATCAGCGCGACGACGGTCGAGAGCAGGAAAACATGCTGGTAACCGGCGCCACCACCCGCGCCCAGCCACAAGCCGAGTGCAGGAAAAGCGATAGTGGCACTGCCCGTGACACTCGAGTAATAACCCGCGGCTTCGCCACGGCGTGCGGCGGGCGCCGCGCTCGCGAGCGTCGCATAGCCGCCCGTGTTGACGCCGGCCCAGCCGATTCCCCGGAAGAAGTTGCCGATGAATAACGTCGTCAACAGCGGGAGCAGCAACAGCAATGTGCCCGTTCCGAGCAGAGCCAGTCCCGCGAGGAGCACTCCGGCGGTGCTCCATTTGTCGGCCAAGTGACCGACGAAGGGTCTCACCGTGAAGCTCGGCACCGAAAAAGCGAGCAGCGCAAGCCCCGCGACAAACGCCGAGCCGCCGAGATCCTGCACGTAGAGCGGAATGATCGGCGTCAGCACCCACTGATTGGCGTAACCGAGAAACATCGCAGCGCAGAGCAGAACGAACGGCCGGTTCGCAAGCGACCGCGACGGAGCTGCGCTCATGGCAGCACGCAATCGAAGCGCCGATTCACTATCCGGCGCTCGATGCCGGCACTCGCGGCCTTCGCGTACACTGATCGGTCATGTGCCGACGGAATCGGCGCGCGCCGAAAGAGATCGAGATTGTCGATGTCCATCCTGAAACTTGCGTTGCTCGCCGTTCGTATCGGCGGGCGCATGGTCACACGTCAACGCGCAATCGACCCCGTCATATCCGGTGAAGCCGGTCCGCATCATCGTGCCGTTCACGCCAGGCGGTCCGGCCGATGCGATTGCACGGCCGATCGCGCAGGGCTTGACGGAACGCTGGCCGCATCCGGCCTTGATCGAGTACCGCCCCGGCGCCGGCGGCAACATCGGCGCTGAAGCGCTGGCGAAGTCACCGCCGGACGGCTACACATTGATGATCGCGACACCGGGCATCGTCGCCGTGAATCCGAGTCTGTACGGCAAGGTTCCGTTCGACACGGTGCGCGACTTTGCAGGCGTCACGAACGGTGTGACCACGGCGAACATCCTGATCGTGCATCCGTCGCTGCCGGTCAGCAACGTGAAGGACCTGATCGCGCTTGCACGCGCGCGTCCCGGACAACTCACTTACGCGTCGGCGGGAAACGGCTCCGCGAGCCACCTCGGAACGGAGGTCTTCAAGAGCATCGCGAAGGTCGATCTCGTGCACATCCCGTACAAGGGCGCCGCGCCCGGCGTAACGGACCTCATGGGCGGTCATGTGCAACTGATGATCATCGGTATGGCGGTCGGCCTGCCGGCCGCACGCGGGGGCAAGGTGAAGGCACTCGGCGTGACGAGCCTCGCGCGCTCGCCGGCCGCGCCCGAGCTGCCGACGTTGAGTGAATCGGGACTGCCCGGCTTCGAGGTGCTGAACTGGATGGGCGTGATCGCACCGGCGCGAATGCCCGCGGAGATCATGAGCAGACTGAACGGCGACATCCGCGCGATCCTGCAGTCGAGCGACGTGCGCGAACGGCTGCTCAAGCAGGGACTCGAACCGGCGCCGATGACGCCCGAAGCGTTCGACATGCTCATCCGCTCCGAGATCGCGCGCTGGTCGGCAGTCGTGAAAGAAGCCGGCATCAAGCCGGACTGAAGCGAACCGCGGGCCGGCGATCACTTCAGCACTGCGCTCGCTTCCGCCGCCGCGACGAGCGCATCGGCATCCTTCTGCAGCAGAAAAAGCTGAGCGACTGCGTTCGCCGCCGCTCTTCTCACCGCCGTGACATAGCCCGCGTGGTCGCCATACCGTTCCTCGAGCGACAGCCGCGGATCACCGGATGCTTCGCGTTCCGCCAGGGTCCTCGCGAACGGAATCATGCCGCCGGCGTACATGCAGAGCTTGTCCTTGTGAAAGCCTTCCGCGGTTATGTTCCACCCGAGATAAGTTCCGAGCGGCGCATCGTGCAGCACGATCGGCACACCGCCGATTTCGTTGCCGTCGGCGTTCACGCGCGGCACGAGCGTTCGGATCACCTGGCGGATGCGCGGCGGTTGGTTGGTCGGCACGCCGGACGCATCGATGGGATCGAACTGCGGGCCCCAGTCGTAGTCGAGCACAGGGTTGATGAAGCCCGGTTCGGGCGCCGTCGGCCGCAGTCCCGGAATGGCGGGAAATCCCATCGCTGCCTTGTTCGGTGCAACCAACTGCTTCTCCTGCAGCGTGGGATAGCGACTCGGCGGCGGCGCGATCTCCTGCATCACCCAGTTGCGGAAGTGAACGATCAGGGCGCGGAACGTTTCAGTGTGCGGAAGCGGATTGCCGGGGAGCGCGCTGATACCGGCGTTGTTGCCGGGACACTCGACCGGTTTCACGAGACCGCCTTCGGGAAGACTCGTATCGAAGCCGCCCTGACCGCCGCCGTGAGGCGTGCTCGGCAGGTAATAGCGACGCACGTTCGGCGGCAGCGGAATGTCCTCCTTCGCGCTCGTCCCCACCCACTCCGGACCGAGCTTCAGGCCCCACAGCTCGGCGGCCCCGAAGTGCTCGATGATCTTCGGACACGTCTTCGTCGCCGTGCAGCGATCCAGGACACTGCGCGCCGGAAGCTTGCGCAGCGGATCCGGATAAGGCACCCACCACTGCGGCCCTTCGCTTCCGGCCTGATAGAGCTCCATCACGCCGTCCGGTTGCGCCCAGCGGAAATTCAGCGCAATGCGGCGTCCCGCGATGATCGGCCACATGCCGTCGTGCACCTGGCGGTTCGCCTCGTCCTGATTGAAGCCGAAGTGCAGCCACCCGCGCAGATAGTTGCCCGACTGCGAACGCCCGCGCGTGATGCTCCATTGAATGCCACCGGCGAGTGGATTGGCGGTGCCGGCGTCGTCCTTATCGGCGTAGCGGAAGAAAGAAGCGAGGTCACGCCACGCGGCGAATCCGATCCCGAGGATGTACGGATCCTTCGCGGTGTAGACCACCTGGTAGAGCTTCGCCGGATCGAAGCCGTCCTTCAGACAGATCTGCACCGGCAGTGCCTCGAGCGGAAGCGGCGCATCGAACGTCCCGCCACCGCAGAACTTCCAGTCCGATTCCGCAATCGCGGTCTCGCCGCCGACCACGCCTTCCATCGTTTCGGAATCGCGCGAGACGAGTTTCGCTTGGGCCGTGTCGAGACTCGCCGGCATGTACGGCACCGGATTCGTCTGGACGATCAGCGGTTGAGCACCCGGACCCGAGCGGTTGACGATGCGGGCGAGGACCGGCCCTGTTACGGGGAGGCCGCCCGCGTACTTCGCGACGGGTACCTTGAGCCAGTGATTCGCGCCAGCCATCATGTTCGGCCGTACCGTCGTGCCGAGCGTCGCACTCATGCCCGCATTGTCGCCCTGCCATGCACTCGCGAGCCCGACATCGCCGAACGCGCGTTCGGTCGCGTCGAGCAGGACCGGCCGGCCGCGATTGGGGACGTCATGCCACATGAGCCCGCTCGCTTTCGCCATGTCTACCGGCTTGGTGATGACGAAGGTCGCGACGTAGCGCACCTTGCCGTCCGGATCTTTTCCGAGCTCGATGTCCTGGATCACCTTGTTGTGAACATCCGCCGGATCGAGCTCGCCGAACGCACGGCCGGCAATCTGCTCGTACTGGCCCACGCCGTCGTACGACGCGCAACTCCCGCCCTTGCAGAAGGCCGGGGACACGGTCTGATCGATCACGATCCGCGTCACCCGCGCGTGGCCCGTCCCGGCGACGACCAGGATTCCGATGACGGCGGTGAAGGCCTGCCAGCGCATTCGATCTCCTCTTGAATACAGTTCGCGACGCACTGTACAACCCTATTTGCCAGCGCGTTCGTTCGATGCTACTAGCTAGTTCCATGCTACAGGGTCGCGAACCGATCGCTCGCCAGCAACTCAGCATGTGGACCTAACGCAACGTCGCAGGAGGCGCCATGAGCATCACCATCGTTCCGGTCACCCCCACGTTCGCAGCCGAAATCGGCGATGTGGATCTGTCGAAGCCGCTATCGGACGACGATTTCGAAGCGATCCGTCAGGCGTTCTGGAAATACGCGGTGCTCGCGTTTCCCGACCAGCATCTCACGCCCGAGCAGCATCTCGCGTTCTCGGAGCGGTTCGGCCCCGTGGAGCGCCAGCGCACGCTCGATCCCAACGCGACACCGATGCGCCACCAGGGTGAGTTCGCGGACATCTCGAATCTCGACTATGAAGGCAAGATCTGGGGAGACCAGAGCCGGCAGCGGATGTACAAAGCCGGCAACAAGCTGTGGCACACCGACAGCTCCTTCAAGCGCCTGCCGGCCCTGTGCTCACTGCTGTACTCGCACAAGATCGCGCCCATCGGGGGACACACCGAATTCGCCGATCAGCGTGCCGCGTACGACGCATTGCCGGACACGATGAAACAACGCCTGCATGGGCTGGTGGCCGAGCACTGGATCGTCCATTCGCGCCGTCGCAGCGGCTTTACCGAGTTCACCGAGGACGAGATGCGCCGCCTGCCGGCGGTGCCGCAGGTCGTCGTACGCACGATCCCGCAGAACGGCCGCAAGTCGCTTTACGTCGCATCGCACGCCGGCCGCATCTTCGGCATGCCGGAGGCGGAAGGACGCGCGCTCATCGACGGGCTTATCGATCACGTGACGCAACGCCAGTTCGTGTACACACATCGCTGGCGTCCGCACGAGCTCGTGATGTGGGACAACCGCTGCACGATGCATCGCGGCACCGACTATGACGATCTGCGCTGGGTGCGGGACATGGCGCGAGTCACCGTCAGCGATGTCGCGAACTCATGCGAGCAGGAGGGCGTGCCGGTCGCGGCATAAGCCGACGCACGTCGCAACAGATGCGTATCGGCTTTTCCGTTTCGCCTCGTGCATTCGCTTTTCGGTTTGCGTTGTTCCTGTGGGCTTGTGCCGGACCGGCGTCCGCGCAGCCCACCGATGCCGGACGCTACCCCACGCGCCCCATTCGCGTGATCGTCCCGCTCGCGCCCGGCGGTCCCGCCGATCTCGTCGCCCGCACCCTCGGCCAGAAACTGACCGAAGCATGGGGCCAGCAGGTCATCGCCGACAACCGGGCGGGCGTGAACGGCGTGCTCGGCTCCGAGCTCGTCGCGAAAAGCGCCCCCGACGGCTACACGCTCCTCATGGGAACGACCGGTACGCACGGCATCAATGCGAGCCTCTATGCCAGGCTGCCGTACGACACGGTCAATGATTTCGCGCCCATCGCGCGCGGCGGCATCTCGAATTACGTGCTGGTCGCCCATCCATCGCTGCCGGCGCGCGACGTGAAGGAGCTGATCCGGCTTGCGAAGACCAAGCCCGGCGACATCACCTGTGCGTCCGGCGGTGCGGTGTCCCAGCTTGCTGCCGAACTCTTCAAGCGCAGCGCCGACGTCGATCTCACGGTCGTGCCCTACAAAGGCAATGCACTCGCGGTTACGGCAACGCTGAGCGGCGAAGTCTCGCTCATCTTCGGCGGCATCTCGCAGTCGGCGCCGCTCATCAAGGCGGGGCGGATCAGGGCGATTGCGGTAAGCGGTTTGCACCGCACGCCGGTGCTCCCGAACGTGCCGACGGTCGCGGAGTCGGGCATACCCGGTTTCGAAGCAGGCTCGTGGTACGGCCTCCTCGCGCCCGCCGCCACACCACGACCGATTGTCGAACGCCTCAACCGCGAGATCGTGCGCATCCTCCAACTGCCGGACGTGCGCGAGCGGTTTGCCGCCGAAGCTTTCGAGATCCCATCGGACACGCCTGAACAGTTCGCCGCATACATCAAGGCCGACCTCGTGAAGTGGGCGAAGGTCGTCAAGGCTTCGGGCATTCCGCCTAACTGATCCGATGGAGCTTCTCGCCGGCACGAGCGGCTATTCATACAAGGAATGGCTGGGACACTTCTATCCGGAGAAGCTGCCCGCAAGCGAGATGCTGCGCTATTACGCCGGTCATTTCACGACGGTCGAAATCAACAACACGTTCTATCGCATGCCGGCGGAGTCGATGCTCGCGCACTGGTGCGAGGAGGTGCCCGAGGCGTTCGCCTTCACGCTGAAAGCGCCGCGCCGCATCACGCACGACAAACGACTGCGCGAAACCGGGTCGGACGTGGCCGAATTCATCCGGCGCGCGCAGTTGCTGGGGCCACGGCTCGGTGCGCTGCTGTTCCAGCTTCCGCATTACTTCAAAAAGGATCTGCCGCGGCTCGAGGCATTCCTCACCCTCTTTCCGGCCGGCACTCGCGTCGCGTTCGATTTCCGCAACGACACATGGCAGAGCGACGATGTGTACGACGCGCTGCGTGCGTGCGGTGCGATGCTGTGCGTCACGGACAATGAGGAAGGGGAGACGCCGCTGATCGTCACCTGTGACTGCGCCTACATCCGCCTGCGCAGAACTCACTACGACGGAGCGGAGCTGAGCGCCTGGGCCGATCGCATCGCGGAGCAGCCGGTGCGGCTGCACGTACGTCTATTTCATGCACGAAGACGAAGCGCTCGGCACGCGCTTCGCACGTATGCTGAACGACATCTGGGAAAAGCGCACGCAGGCGGCGCGTTGATTCGCGTTCCAGGTGCGTTAAGCTGGCGGAGCGCGACCACGCACGCGGTGATTAGAGGATCCATGAGCGGCAGTACGGCACCGCCAACGGCTACGGCTGGAAGCTTAACGAGGTGCTCGGAGCGCAGATCGTTTCGGTTCCCATGGCTTCGGCGATTGCCGGCGCCAACCACGCTCTTGCGATCATCGCGGGCATGCTGACGGCGTTGTTCGTGCTGCTGTTCGTCGTGACCAACCTGATCGTGCGCGCGCTCGTGCTGCGGCCGATCACGCGGCTCGCGAGCGCCGCGGACAGCATCAGCAGCGGCCGGCCGGTCCCGTTCGACCTCAAGGTACCCGGCAAAGACGAGATCGCCTCGCTCTGCCGTGCGTTCGATCGCATGAAGACGAGTATCGAAAAGTCTCTCGTACTGCTCGCACAGCGCGAGTAGGCACGGCACATGGCGGACCACGTCTTCATCAGCCACTCGAGCGAAGACCAGAGCATTGCGCTGCGCTGGTGCGAGGCTCTGGAGCGGGCGGGCCTCCCCTGCTGGATCGCGCCGCGCGACATTCGCCCCGGCGCCGAATGGGCTGCCCAGATCATCGAAGGCATCGAAGGCGCCCGCTCCGTTCTGCTGCTGCTCGGGGCCGCGGCGAACCGCTCGAGCCAGGTTCTGCGCGAAATCGAGCGTGCGACGCACAAGTCGGTACCGGTGGTGACGGTCTGGCTCGAAAAAGTCCAGCTCGCGAAGAGCCTCGAATACTTCCTCAGCAGTCTGCATTGGATAGGCCTCGACGGCAGCGGCTTCGATGAGCAAGTGCTTCAGGTGATGCGGGCGCTCGACGGGCTCGCGCCGCGCATTGAGGCACCTCGGCTGCGCTGCGCAGAAAACAACCCGGCTCGACTTACCTCCGGAGCTTCTCGAGATGTTCGACCGGGAACTCGCGCAACACGTCGGGCCGATCGCGCATGCACTCGTCCGGCGTGCGGCTCAGCGTGCAAAAGACCCGTCACAGTTGATCGAGTTGCTCGCCGCGGAAATCGACGACGCCGAGGGACGCGCCGACTTCGTCGCTGCCGTACGAAAGCTCGGCGCCGCGAGTTGGTCGGGATAGTCGCTCTAATCAGCCCCGGATGCCGGCTTCGCTGATGACGTTGCGCAGACGCGCCTCGTCGGCCTTCATCACCGCCGCGAATTCCTCGGGCGTGCTGCCGACAGCTTCGATGCCGGCGTTCAGGAAACGCTCGCGCACTTCGGGCATCTTCAGCACCGCGACGATCGCCGCGTTGAGCTGCTGAATGATCGTCGCGGGCGTGGCCGCCGGAACGTACACGCCGTAAATCGAGATCGACTCGTAGCCCGGCAGACCTGACGACGCAATGGTCGGCAATCCCGGCGCAAGCGGCGAAGGCTCCGCGCTCGTGACGGCGAGCGCGCGCACGCGCCCGCTGCTGATGTGAGGGGCGACCACACCGGCGGTGCCGAACATGAGCTGCACCTGTCCTGCGATGAGGTCGTTCATCGCAGGGCCGTTCCCCTTGTACGGGACCCACAGGATGTCCACCTTCGCCATCGACTTGAACAATTCGGCTGCCAGATGCGTGGATGCACCCACGCCGCCGGAACCGTAGCTCAACTGACCGGGGCGCGCTTTCGCGAGCGCGATCAGGTCGCGCACGTTGCGCACCGGCAGCGAAGGATGAACCACCAGCGTGCCCGGCGAACGCGCCGCCCATGTGACGGGCGCCAAGTCCTTTACTTCGTAACGCACGTTCTTTCGCAGGAGCGGGATGGTCCAGACGTTGCCCGCATACACGAGCAGCGTATAGCCGTCCGCAGGCGCTTTGGCGGCGGCCTCGATGGCAATCGCGCCGCCCGCTCCGCCCCTGTTGTCCACGATCCACGGCTGGCCGAGCCGCGGCGTGATCGCCTGCCCGATCACGCGTGCCGCGAAATCGTTGCCGCCGCCGGGCTCGGCCGTTATCACCCGCAGCGGTTTCACCGGATAGCTTTGAGCCGACGCCATGCTCGTCGCGAGCAGCAAGAGGGCAACTACACAGCCACTACCACGCGACACTTTCATAAGCCTCCGATAGCTGCTGAGCAGCGTCAGCAATGAAGCTCGCCCCGCTTTCGATGGACCGTTGGACGCTTGCATTTCGAGCGGGTGGGCCACGGCTGAAGATGATGCACGGGCGCGACGCGAAATAGATTAACCCGGATCCGGCTGCAGGGCTGGCCCCCTTATGCGCAGGCAACCCGGTTACGCCCTTGTTCCTTGGCGCGGTAAAGCGCTCCATCAGCACGTTGCAACGTGGCGGTGCCCGGCTCGCCGATGATGTGTTCGGCAACGCCAGCCGATAATGTAATGTGCACGGCCGGGCACTCGGCGACGAGCATCGACTCGATCTGCAAGCGCACACGCTCGACCGCCTGGCGCGCGAGCTGCAAGTTCACATTGCTCATCAGCAGCACGAATTCCTCGCCGCCCCAGCGGCCGAGCACGTCGATCGTGCGCACCGCGGCGAACGCTTCGCGCGAGAACACGCGCAACACCTCGTCGCCGGCCGCATGGCCGTGATCGTCGTTCACCAGCTTGAAGTGGTCTATGTCGATCACGGCCAGGCAAAAGGGCACGCCTGTGCGAGCCGCGCGCTCCTGCGCATTGTCGATCAGCTCGAGCATGTGGCGCCTGTTCGGCAGTGCCGTGAGCTCATCGTGCCGCGCCAGGTCACGCAACCGTTCGAGAGCGCTCGCAAGGTCCCTGCGCTGCTGGCGCAACCACGCGAGTCGCCCCGAGAGCACCGAAACAGTGGGCACCATCGCGGCAATCATGATGAAGTGACCCAGCTCGACCAGGGGTGGGAAGGTATGCGGGTCGAGCCATGCCGCCAGACTCATCGTCACGCTGAACAGCAACACCGCATAGGCGCTTACGTACCGCACCTGATCTGCCCGCAGTCCGAACATGCCGAACATCAACACGACCATCAGGATGGGGAACACCGCGCCGCGCATGGGCCCGGTGATCACGTATCCCGCCGCACAGCAGGCGACCGACCAGACGATCTGCGGCAACGTGAGTGACGGGTCGCCCAGCCGCTGCGACCAGCCGGCCCGGATCGCAACGAACGCCCCTCCGATACCGCCGATGGACGCGACGGCCCACAATGCAGCGGGAATCGCGCGCGCGAAACCCGCTCCCACGGCATAAGCCATCGCACCACAGCACACCATCACCAACGAGAGCGCGAGGCCGGTCTGCGCGAGCCTGATGCGCCGTCTCGGATCCTCGCTGAACAGCCAGTCGCCGACGCGCTTCAACGAACCAGGCATGGCGTCTTTCACATTGATGGTGCGGCCCGGCCCGTACACATTCCCGGCGTCCACATCCGAGGTGAGCGCGCGATGAGCCGTGATGGCTTCACTATACAATCCCGCGCCAATGCGCCCAACCCAGCCTCAAACCGGTGGCGGCTGCGCCTGCTGCTGAGAACGATCGCGCCGGGCGCGCACTTCGTGGAGAGCCGCCACGTTGTTACCGTTGTGGTCGACCTGGATCTGGCCCGGCCAGCACGGGTCGGCCGATGAAGTAGCCCTGCGCCTCGTCGCAGTCGTGCTGCTTCAGAAAGTCGTATTGCCACGAGTGCTCGATGCCTTCCGCCACCACGCGCAGATTCAAGCTGTGCGCCATCTGAATGATGGCGTTGCAGATCGAGGCATCACCCTCGTTGCGGGGCAGTCCGGCGACGAACGAGCGGTCGATCTTGAGGACGTCGAGCGGCAGGCGCTTCATCAGCGACAGGCTCGAGTGGCCGGTGCCGAAGTCGTCGATGGCGATCTTCACACCCATCGCGCGAAGCTCGCCCAGCACGTGAATCGCATCCTCCACTCGCTGCATGACCGCGGACTCCGTGATCTCGAGCTCGAGCATGCTGCCGTCGACAACGGCGTCCTCGAGCGCGTGGCTCACCAGCCGCACAAAGTCCGGACCGATCTGCTTGACCGAGACGTTGACCGCCACCGGGATCGTTCGAGCCCTGGCACTGCCAGGCGGCGATCTGCGCGCACGCTTCGTGCACCACCCACGCGCCGACGCCTTCGATCAGCCCCGACTCTTCGAGGATCCAGATGAACTCGTTCGGCATGACGAGCCCCGGCGCCTCGAGGCGGCTTCCAACGAATGAGCGCCTCCACCCCGGTCACCTTGCCGTTATGGAACGGGCGCTTCGGCTGGTAGTGCAGCACGAACTCCTTGCGGGCCAGCGCCTCCTTCAGGCGTCGCTGCATGTGATGGTAGCGCTCGCGCTCGGCGAGCATCTGGCGCTCGAATACGTGGAAACGGTGCTTGCCGTGCTTCTTGGCGCGAAACATTGCCATGTCGGCACACTTGACGAGTGTGGCGCTGTCGTTGCCCGAATCGCTGGAGAGCGCCACGCCGACGCTCGCCGAAACCGCGACCTCGCCGCCGTCCACCTTGAAAGGCTGCGCAATCGCTTTGAGAACCTTCGATGCGAGGTGCGTTACGTCGCGGCTCTTGTCCAGTCGCGGCATGAGGACCGCGAACTCGTCGCCGCCCAGACGGGCGACCGTGTCCTCGCCCGCACCGACTCCTTCAGCGCAGCGGCGATTTGCGCAAGCAACTGGTCGCCGGCCACGTGACCGTAGGTGTCGTTCACATCCTTGAAGCCGTCAATGTCGATGAACAGGATGGCCAGCGTGTTACCGTGTCGCTTAACGTGCTCCAGCGTCGTATTGAGCCGGTCGAAGAAGAGCGCGCGGTTGGCAATGCCTGTCAACGCATCGAAGTTCGCCTGCTGATACAGCCGCTCCTCGCTGCGCTGGCGATCGCGCGATACGTTCAGGAGCGCGTCGTGGTCGATCCTGAAGCGGCGGGTGAAGCCGATGACGAGCGCGATGAGGATCACGTACATGAGCCAGCCGGTGAGATCGTCAAGAAGCTCGGTCGTTATGACGACCGGTTCACGTCGCACGAACAACTTGACCGCCGGATAGCCCAGGAGCGCGATCATGATCGCGGGGGCCGTGCCCAGATACCACGTGACGACGAGAGCCGCGACGAACACCGGCGCGCTTGCGAACTCGGTGCCGATCAGGGGAGTGAGCGACGCACGCAGGACGACGGCGCCAGCCAACAAAGCCAGCGCTATCGCAAAGCCGTAGGGCGGGGCAACTTTTAGCATGCGTGGGACTCCTCCCGAACCGCCGCCTCGTTCGAGACAGGATTGTGGGGTAAAAGTGCCCGTGTCGCAATGCGGTACGCCGCGCCGACTCTCCCGCCGCTTCGGGACAAACGGATGTGAGGGACGCGCTCGCCCGGCGGCCGCTGGCGGCCACACCGCGTTAAAAGCGACTCCCGCCAACTTAGTGCGCCGTCCTCATCGAACGTCAGCGCAGCGGACGAGCGCGTGCGCCCGACGATCCGTACGTTCGATCAGAGGGCGTTCACGTCCCTCACAGCTGCGGCGAACGCCTGTGGCGCCTCCTGCGGGAGGTTGTGGCCAATACCACCTTTGATCAGGCGGTGCGCATAGGGACCGGAGAATTTTTTCGCATACGTGCTCGGATCCGGATGCGGCGCGCCGTTCGCATCACCTTCGAGCGTGATGGTCGGGACCGAGATCACCGGTCCTTGCGCGAGTTTCTTCTCGAGATCGTCATAGCGCCGCTCGCCGTCCGCAAGGCCGAGTCCCCACCGATAGTTGTGAATCACCATTGCGACGTGATCGGGATTGTCGAACGCCGCCGCACTCCGATCGAATGTCGCGGCGTCGAACTTCCACTTCGGCGAAGCGAGTTGCCAGATCAGCCGGTTGAAGTCACGACGGTATTTCTCGTAGCCGATGCGACCGCGTTCGGTTGCGAAATAGTATCGGTACCACCATTCGAACTCGGCCTGCGGCGGCAGCGGCAGCTTGTTCGCTTCGGGATTGCCGATCAGGTAACCGCTCACCGAGACCATCGCCTTGCAGCGCTCCGGCCAGAGCGCCGCAACGATGTTGGCGGTGCGCGCGCCCCAGTCGAAAGCGCCGATCGTCGCTCTCTGGATCTTGAGCGCGTCCATCAAAGCGATGATGTCGAGCGCGACGACCGATTGCTGGGCATTGCGAAACGTGTCGTTCGAAAGAAAACGCGTGGTGCCGTAGCCACGCAGATAAGGCACGATCACGTGGTAGCCGGCCGCTGCGAGCAGAGGCGTCACTTCCACGAAGCTGTGAATGTCGTAGGGCCAGCCGTGCAGGAGCACCACCGGCTCACCGTTCGCCGGGCCGGCTTCCGCATAGCCGACATTGAGAAGGCCGGCATCGATCTGCTTGATCGATGCGAACGACGCGCTCGCGGCCGGGCTTGCCGCGCTGGATTGTGCCTGGACCGTGTCGACCGCACCGAGTTGAGCCACGCCCAATGCCATAATCGCGCGCTCCAGAAACTGCCTGCGGTCGATTTCAGACACAGCTCACCTCATCACGGTTGTTCACACTGCAAGACGCGGCGCATCCGTCGGACCCGATTGGCGCGAACATCGCGCGTACCCAGGCAACGTCTGGGTGCCGGCAGCGCTTTCGACATGGGACTCGTACTCGCGTTTCAACGCTTCTGATAGGGATGAAATATGTAGTTCTTGTTCTTCACCGCCACATGACATTGGTGCCCGCAGTCGGCGCGGGCGGGGTCGGCCGTCATCTTGCCGCCTGCAGCGTCATGATTGAAAAGCGCGTACCCCCAGCCGCCGGTCTCGGGAAAGCGCTTACTGTCCTTCTCCATGACGAAGGCCTGCGTGGGCGCATCAGGCACATCGACGGCGAAGGGGGCCTCCGTGCTCTTTTTGAAACTCCACTGCAGCTTCGCGATCTTGGAGCCTTCCGGGAACGGTCGGCCGTTGCCGGGCACGCCGGCTTTGTAAGCCTTGATCATCGTCGGGTTGGCAACGATGACCTTGAGCACTTCATCGGTGCGGGCGGAGGAGACGACCGCCCAGTCCTCGTAACCTCTGAAATCGGCGAACGCGATGCCGCTCCGTGACTTCAGCGAGTACTTGTCCTGCGCGTAAACGGCGGTGCCCACGACTGCAAGCAGTACCGTCGCCGTGGCGACCTTCAAGATGTTGCCGCGCTTCATGAATGATCCCGTTCAGGTTTGGAATGCCGTGCTGTTACTCATCGATTGCACTGCAGGACGAAGAAGGAGGGGGAAGAGGAGGACGGCCGGACAGGATGAAGGTTCGCAAACTTCATCTCGCTGACACGGACCCCAGTCGGAGGAAGCGGGCCACGGAGCACCGCCCGCTTCCACTTGCAGGGCTACTCGCCGGCGCTGGCCGGGAACGTTTTGGACATCATCGTCTTGTCGGTGAACTGCGTCGCAGTCAGCATCTTCTTCTTGCCGGTGTCCATCATGTCGAACTGTCTTCCCATGTAGTTCATGAATTCGTCGTGGCTCACCATCCCGTCCTTGTTCGCGTCCATGCGCTTCATCATCTCCGGGCTCCAGAACATGGCGTTGAACTCGCTTTGCGGAAAGGCGCTGCTCGCCGCCATTGCCGGGGCGCCGAACGTGCCCAACGACAGAACAGCCACGGTGCTTGCGAGCTTCAGTTGCTTGAGCATTCGAGATCTCCTGTGAATAAGGGAAGTCGCGCTTGCGCGCTCTTTTGCGGCCATGCCGCTGTCAACCCGGCCGCTCCTCCTTCATGCATGCAAGTTTCTGCGTGCATGAAATTGCGTACATGATGACCCAAATTAGCCGTATGCGGATGTATTTCGCCAAAGGGGCCCGTCCCGAGGACCCGGGTACTCATCGAACGTTATCGGCTTTAGCCGAACGTGAACGCGTACACCTCCACGCCCGGATCCAGAAACTCGATTTCGAACTGTCGGTCGATGATGGGCGATGGATGCCGGATCAGTTGATAGAGGCGCTGTTCGGAGACCGTGCCGCGCCCCTGATCGTCCACGTCCGTTCCGTGTGCGGGACCGGGCGGCGCGCCATCGATGAGCACGCGAAAACGCACCGGCCGTCCCGGCGCGGGGGGTCCCATTACGAGGTGCACATCGCGTGCATGAAAGCGATAGACGATGCGGCCGTTGCTCGCGTTCAGCACGGTCGCTTCCTGGTTCATCGTCCAATCACCTGCAAGCGCCCACTGATTGAGGTTCAAGCGCGACGGCGGCGTATAAACGCGACGTTTACCGGCTAGCGCGCCGCCGGGAGACGCGAAGCCTTCCGTGCGCGCATAGCCGACGTAGTTTTCCGGAGACCTCAGGTTGTTCCAGTCGGCGGCGGCTTCCAGACCCCGACCGCTCACCGAAACGAGCTCGCGCTCGACGTCGGCGTGCCCGGCTTCGACGAGCAGTTGCTGAATCAGGCGTTCCGATTGTTCGTACTCGCCCTCGCCGAAATAGCGATGCCGCATACGGCCCTGCGCGTCGATCAGATAGAGGGCTGGCCAGGCCTGGTTCATGAACGCGCGCCATACCTCGTGATTGCTGTCGATCGCGATCGGGTAGACGATCCCCATCTCCTTCACGGCGCGGCGTACGTTGTCGGCGTTTTTCTCGAATTCGAACTCGGGGCTGTGCACCCCGATCACGACCAGCCCCTGGTCCTTGTATTTCGCCGCCCAGGCGCGGACATACGGCAAAGTGCGCAGCCAGTTGATGCAGGTGAAGGTCCAGAAATCGACCAGCACCACCTTGCCGCGCAAGTCGGCGGGTGCCAGCGGCGGCGAGTTGAGCCATTCGGTTGCACCGGAAAGCGGCGGGAACTCGTTTTTCATGGGTGCCGACGTGGGCGAGCCATGCAGTGCAGGCAACCGGATCGCGGCGTTGGTCGCGGACTGCGGCAGAACTTCGAACTCGGGCGAGGACACGATCAGAACGCCTAGCGCTGCAATGGCCAGGACCCCCACCACAATCTTCTTTGCTCTCATGAGAATCACGCGCGGCAGTTTGCTGCCACGGCATTTGACCACCGGCTCTTACGCCCCTCTATTGGACGATGGTATTGCTTCGCCGGCCCCGCGTCCCGCACGCGCTGTCGATCCCCACCGACACCATCGTCTAATGGATGCGGCGCGGTGCTTCTGAAATCATTCCAGCAGCGGTCAAGTGTCGAGCATCTCGATGAGCGAGCCCTCGCCGTGTCCGCGATACGGCAGCGCTCACTGGAAAGAAACCATGGCCTTCAGTATCAGAATCAATGGCAAGACACATACAGTTGATGTGGACGGTGATACGCCGCTGCTGTGGGTCCTGCGCGACGTCCTCGGCATGACCGGGACGAAATTCGGATGCGGTGTCGCACTCTGCGGCGCGTGCACCGTTCATGTGAACGGCGCTGCCGTTCGCTCGTGTGTAACGCGCATCGACAGCGTCGGAACCTCCGCAATCACGACGATCGAGGCGATCGGCAAGACAGCGGCCGGCGCAAGAATCCAGAAGGCATGGCTCGATCGGGAAGTCGTTCAGTGCGGGTATTGCCAGTCGGGCCAGATCATGTCGGCTGCAGCGCTGCTCGCGCGCAACGCACATCCAACGGATTCCGACATCGATCGCGCCATGGCCGGCAACATCTGCCGCTGCGGGACCTACGTTCGGATCCGGGACGCGATCAAGCACGCTGCGCAATCATCGGGAGCCTGACCATGCGTCGCGATGAGCCCGGGTCCCACACCGATTCACAGGAAGCCTCATCAGCCGCGACTGTGTTTTCCCGGCGCAGCTTTCTCCAGGCCGGCGCAGCCGTCGGCGGCGGTCTGCTACTCACTTTCGCTTTGCCGTTCGCCGCGCACGATGCGCAGGCTGCCGACGACGATCGCTCCTCGCTCAATGCGTTCATCCGCATCGGACGTGATGGCCAGATCGTCCTGACGATGCCGTACGTCGAAATGGGTCAGGGCACCTATACGTCGATTCCGATGCTGATCTGCGAAGAACTCGAAGTCGAACTGAGGCAAGTGCGAATCGAACATGCGCCGCCGAACGCCAGGCTCTACGGCAATCCGGCGCTCGGGGGCGAGCAGATAACAGGCGCGTCGACTGCGATGCGCGCCGCGTGGCAGCCCCTGCGCGAAGCCGGTGCGGCTGCGCGAACGATGCTCATCGGAGCCGCGGCAAAGCGCTGGAATGTCGATCCCATGTCCTGCCGCGCGCGCGCCGGTGAAGTCCTTCATCCGCAGACGGGCAGACGGATCAGGTATGCGGAGGTTGCATCCGATGCCGCGCGCTTGCCGGTGCCGGAGAAGGTCACGCTGAAGGAGCCGAAGGACTTCAAGCTGATCGGCACCCCGGCCAAGCGTCTCGACAGTCCGGCGAAGGTCAATGGCACGGCCATCTTCGGCATCGACGTTCGGCCTCCCGGCGTAAAGATCGCCGCACTGGCCCAATCCCCGGTATTCGGCGGCCGGGTGAAAAGTGTAGACGATCGGGCAGCGAAGGCCGTCAAAGGTGTGCGCCAGATCGTCCGACTCGATGACGCTGTCGCCGTCGTCGCCGACCATATGGGCGCGGCGAAGAAAGCGCTTGCAGCCCTGGTCGTCGAGTGGGATGCGGGCCCGCACGCGCAACTGAGCACCGAGGCGATCGCGCGCGAGCTCGAGAAGGCGACGCTCTCTCCGGGCGCAGTCGCGCAGACGATCGGCGACGTGGCCAGAGCACAAGCGAGCGTCGTCACGAAGGTCGAAGCCTCTTACGAGGTTCCCTTCCTCGCGCACGCCGCGATGGAGCCCATGAACTGTACCGTTCATGTGCGCAAGGACGGCTGCGAACTGTGGCTGGGAACTCAGGTCCTTGCACGCGCACAGGCAGCAGCCGCGAAGATCACCGGTCTGCCCCTGGACAAAGTCGTTGCCCACAATCACCTGCTCGGCGGCGGCTTTGGCCGGCGGCTGGAGGTGGACGGCGTGATTCGCGCAGTGCAGATCGCGCAGCAGGTCGATGGTCCCGTGAAGGTCGTGTGGACGCGCGAGGAGGATATTCGCCACGACATGTATCGGCCGTATTTCTTCGACCGCCTGTCCGCAGGTCTCGACGCCCAAGGCATGCCCGTCGCGTGGAGCAACCGTTTCGCGGGATCATCCATCCTCGCGAGATTTCTTCCACCGGCCTTCAAAAATGGGCTCGACCCCGATACCACGGATGGTGCAATCGACCTCGTCTACGACCTGCCGAATCTGCGTGTCGAGTACGTGCGGGTCGAGCCCCCCGGGATTCCCACAGCTTTCTGGCGCAGCGTCGGGCCGTCGCACAACGTTTTCGTCACCGAAAGTTTCATCGACGAGCTCGCGGCGACGGCAAAACAGGATCCGGTCGCCTACCGGCGCTCGTTGATCGGCAAGACGCCGCGTGCCAAAGCGGTTCTCGAGCTTGCCGCGGAAAAAGCCGGCTGGGGAAAACCGCTGCCGAAAGGGAGCGGTCGCGGCGTCTCGATTCAATCGGTGTTCGGCACATTCATGGCGCAGGTCGCCGAAGTCGAAGTCGCGAAAGACGGTGCGATTCGCGTCACGCGTGTGGTGTGCGCGGTCGATTGCGGCATGGTCGTCAATCCCGACACCGTGCGCGCGCAGGTCCAGAGCGCGATCGTTTTCGGCATCACGGCTGCGCTATGGGGTGAGATCACGCTCAAGGATGGGCGTGTCGAGCAAGGGAACTTCGGCGATTACCGCGTGCTGCGTATCGACGAAGCGCCGGCGATCGAAGTTCATATCGTCCGCAGTCAGGAATCACCTGGCGGACTTGGCGAGCCGGGAACTTCGGCCATCGTCCCGGCGGTCACGAATGCGATCTTCGCGGCTACCGGCAAGCGCATACGCAAGCTGCCGGTCGCGACGGCCATGCTCAAGCAGGCGTTGTGATGTGCAGGAGGAACACCGATGAAGCAGAGGCGATAGCAGCTTCACGATCGCCGCCACGTTCGTCGCGCATCGTTTCTGGGAGATGACGCCACCGGAAAGGTTCTTCTCCACGAATGTATTCTTCGAGCACATGGGGCTCATCGGCGGATTCGTGCTCGTCGCCTGGACCGACTGGCGCCGGACGCGCCAGACGCATGGCGACGTGCAGCTCGCAAGTTCGATATCAGGAGGCGGGCATGAACCGTAGACGTGATCTGCTCAAGCTGACGGCGGGCGGCTCGTTCTCGCTTTTCGCGGGCGCACACGCCGTGGCCCAGACGCAGCCGGTCATAACCACGATCTTGCGGAACGCGCGTATTACCACGATGGACGCAGCGACACCGGAGGCAGAGGCGCTCGCGATCAGCGATGGCCGGATCGCCGCGGTCGGCAGCGACGCGGAGGTGATGAAGCTCGCCGGTCCAACGACCGCGGTCATCGACTGTCAGCGCCGCCGCGTCATCCCCGGGCTGCACGACGGGCACGCGCATCCGATTCGCGGCGGGCTCATATCGCGCGACAAAGACCGCGGCCGTGCAGCGAACGGCGAATGCGCTGTGCGCAGTGCACGGCCCGAGCGCGCAGGCGTGGCAGGCGGACCTTCCCGCAAGTGATTACATCGCCTTCTGGGGCGCATTCGGCTGTAGCTGCTGGATGGCATGAGCACGCGCCATGACTTTCGAGACGCTCAAGGTGCGCAGGGAAGGCGCTGTCGCGTTCGTGGACATTGCAGCACCACCCATGAACCTGCTGGGACCCGAGTTGGTGCGCGACCTCGTGTCGCTCATCCAGCGAGCCGAAGCCGACAGCACTGTGCGGGTGCTGGTTTTCAAGAGCGCCGACCCGGACTACTTCATCTCTCACGTGGATGTAACGAAGATCAGGGAGTACCGGCAGGAGGCGGCGAAGCTGATCGGCGAAGCATCGATCGGCCTCCTGTTTCGGTACCTGAGCGCAAGCCGCCTCATCACGATCGCGCAGATCGAGGGCCGTGTACGCGGCGCGGGCAGCGAGTTCGTGCTGGCTTGCGACATGCGGTTTGCCGCGCGCGAGTCGGCGATTTTCGGTCAGCCGGAGCCAGGGCTCGGTAGCATCCCGGGCGCGGGCGCCGTTCAACATCTTACGCGCCTCGTGGGCCTACTTCGAGGCCCGCATAGCTGATTCCGATCGCCAGCCCGGCATTGGCCGCATTCCTCCAATTCGCGGCGGAAGCGATATGAGCTGTGAGCCGGCTGAGGAATTTGCGGCTCCCTCGAGCATCCGACGCGCAAGAGTTACGTGATCGCCGGAGTACGGCGCCGGCCTGGGCCTGAGCACGGTGGCCCGGATTTCGTGAAGGTCGCGCATCGCCGTGTCCGTCTGCAAGGGCGCTCAAGTCCCCTCATGCTTCGGCTGCTCCGAAGCGCGGGAGGGACTGCCCGCGAATGAACGCGAGCAGATCGCGATTGATGAGGTCGGGTTGCGTCGTGCACATGCCGTGGGGCAACCCCGGGTACACCTTCAGCGTGCCCTTCTTCACCAGCTTCGCCGAGAGCAGCGCCGAGTCCGCGATGGGCACGACCTGGTCGTCGTCGCCATGAAGGATCAGCACCGGCACGTCGATCGCCTTCAGGTCCTCGGTGAAGTCGGTCTCCGAGAATGCCTTGACGCAGTCGTAGAGCGCCTTCGATCCGCCCATCATTCCCTGGCGCCACCAGTTGCGGATGATGCCCTCGGAGACCTTCGCGCCCGGACGGTTGAAGCCGTAGAACGGCCCGGTCGGGATGTCGATGAAGGCTTGCGTCCGATTGACTACCGCGTCGCGGAAGCCGTCGAATACCTCCATCGGCAGGCCGCCGGGGTTCTTGTCCGTCTTCAGCATGATCGGCGGCACCGCGCCGATCAGGACCGCCTTCGCGACGCGTCCCTTGCCGTGCCGCGCAACGTAGCGCGTGACTTCGCCGCCGCCGGTCGAATGGCCGATATGGATTGCGTCACGCAGATCGAGATGCGCGGCGAGCTGCGCGACATCGGCGGCGTAGGTATCCATCTCGTTGCCGGTCGCGGTCTGCGAGGAGCGTCCGTGGCCGCGCCGGTCGTGCGCGATGACACGGTAGCCCTGCGCGAGGAAAAACAACATCTGCGGGTCCCAGTCGTCCGACGAGAGCGGCCAGCCGTGGTGAAACACGATCGGCTGGCCGGAGCCCCAATCCTTGTAGTAGATCTGCGTGCCATCCTTGGTGGTGAAGATGCTGCTGCTCATCTGCTTGCCTCCTTGTTAGGTTGTGTGACGCCTGCTGCGGGAATCGCGATCGCGTCCGCCGGCCTCTCACAAAGCCCGAAAGTCTTCGAAGTATGGAGTGGAAGCCCGAGCTCCGCGGCCATGTTTACCAGGTTGGGCAAAGAGCGTGCTCCCATCTTGCGCATCATCTGGCCGCGGTGCGCTTTGACGGTAATCTCGCTGACCCCGAGCTCGGCCGCCGACTGCTTGTTGAGTAGTCCGCAAACAACGAGCGCCATGACTTCGCGCTCCCGTTTGGTCAACGATTCATAACACGTGCGCAGCGACTCGGTTTTCATGCGCCGCGCGAGTGCGGCGCGGCTGCGGTCGAAAGCCAGCTCAATGGCGCTATAGAGAAGATCAGCCTTTGGCGGTTTGAGCAGAAATTCCACGGCGCCCTGCTGTATCGCACGCACCGCTTTTCGCACGTCTTCGCGGCTGCTGACAAAGACGATGGGCAACTCAGGACGATCCGCCAGCAGCTGCTGAATTTCAAGGCCATCCGCGTCAGGAAGCTCCATATCGAGCACGAGGCAGCTCGGCACGGACTGCGTTGGTTGCGCGAAAAATTCACTCGCCGAGCCAAACATCTCCGTCGCCCAGCCCGACGCGCCACTGAGGACGTTCAGTGAATCGCGCACCGAGACGTCATCAGTTACGATGAGCACCGTCGAAGTGAGCACCGTCGGCACAGCGGAGTTCCGCGGGGAGCCGACGCAAACTGAGTTCACGACACGGAGATCAGACGTGCGTGCAGAGCTGCTGCGAGTGGCGTGTGCGACAGGCAGCGTAAGAAGAGCGGGCATGCGGCCTCCAGACTCGTGAGCGACGGCTATGCGCGGCCGATGGCATGGCGCGTGATCTGCGCGACGTTCAGCGCAGCCACTTGACGCATGATCGTGACGAACTCCGCGTCGAGGATCTCCAGTACGCGGTCCACGCCGGATTCGCTGAATGACGCCAGGCCCCAAACGTACGGGCGTCCGATGTCCACTCCCGTGGCGCCGAGCCCCAACGCTTTGACCACGTCGTAGCTTTTTGCGAGCGCTTCACCTTGCGTCGATGCGAACAGTCCGGCGATGCCGGAGGTGAACGCGGGCGTAACGGCGAACGGGCTTGCTGCCATAAAACGAAGAAATTTGCGGCGTACGTCGACTTCCATCCAGCCCCTCCCTGGTAGATCAAGAATTCGGAACACTCATTGAACGGCACGCATGTGCCTAATCTGTGCCAGGGACCGAAGAAACTGTGACAACTGTAACGACCACTGTCGCTATAGTTGCATCACCTCGGCTATGCTCGCGGCGAGGTCGCGCGCGGAGAGCGGTTTTCTCAAGACCAGGTCGGCGTCGACGCTTTCCATGCCGAGATAACCGCTCATCAGGACCACAGGGATGGCGCCGCGGATGCCGCGCACCTCGCGGATCAGCGTGGCCCCGGACATTCCCGGCATGCGCTCGTCGGTGAGCACGGCGTCGAAGCGCTGCGGGTCGGCGCGAAAAGCGGCGAGCGCGGCGGTGCTGGAGGTGAAGCCGACTGCCGCGTAGCCCAAATGCTCGAGCGTTTTGATAGCGAGGCGCATGAGCGGCTCCTCGTCGTCCACGACGAGCACGCGCTGGCCTTTGCCACGCTGCGGCGGCAGGCTTTCGTCCACCTGCTTCTCCGGAGCGACGCCGGCCCTGCGGAGATAAACGGTAAAGGTGCTTCCCTTGTCGAGCTCGGTAGTGACGTCAATCGCACCACCGGCATTCGTAACTATGCCGTGCACCAGCGACAGTCCGAGTCCGTTGCCGACCCCGACTTCCTTGGTGGTGAAGAACGGATCGAACATACGCTCGAGCACATCATTCGGAATTCCACTGCCTGTATCGCTTACCCCGAATACGATGTAGTCGCCCGGCGTGACAGAGCCCACGCTCATCGCCTGTTCTGCGTGGAACGATGCCGTGTCGAGCACGACATGCAATACGCCGCCCTCCGGCATCGCGTGCACCGCATTCGACGCGAGGTTCATCACGACTTGGTGCACCTGGGTGGGATCGCCCAGCACCGCCGCGCGTCGGCCGTGGAGGCGCTGCGTGATGGTCACGTTCGCAGGCAGGCGCACGGCGATCTGATCGAGCGCTTCGTGCACCACCGCTTCGACGTGCACCGGGACGCGCTCGCCGACGCCGCTCCGGCTGAAGGCGAGGATGCGCTCGACAAGCGAGCGTCCGCGGTCCCCAGCCGAGATGATCGCATCGAGGTCGTGCCGCAGACGCGAGCCCTTCTTCGTGTTGCGCAGCGCCATCTCACCATACCCCAGAATTGCCCCGAGGATATTGTTGAAGTCGTGTGCGATGCCGCCGGCGAGGGTGCCCATTGCCTCCAGGCGCTGTGCGCGGCGCAGCTCCTGTTCGAGCTTGCGCATCTCGTCCTCAGCGTGCTTGCTCTGGGTGATGTCCTGCATGAAGCCGACCATGCGCGCGGGATGGCCGGCGGCATCGGAAAACATGCGTCCCCTTGCCTGCAGCCAATGGAGCGATCCGTCCGGATGCACCACGCGGTATTCCGCCGCGACGTCGCCGGTGCGCTGCGCGCGGGCGATCGCCTCCTCGACCGCCGGCCAATCCTCGGCGTGCACAGCCTTCTTCCAGACCTCGAAGCTGCCGTCATATGTGCCCGGCGCGAAGCCGTATATTGCCTCGAGGTCCGGGGACCAGCGATTCTCGCCCTCGCTCGCGCCGATCTTCCACTCGAACGCGGTGACGCGCGCCGCCTTCTGCGCGACCTCGAGCATTTCCTGCCGCGAGCGCAGCTCCTGCTCGACGCGCTTGCGCTCGGTGATATCCCGCCCGACGCCGTGGTAGCCGCGGAATTGCCCGTTCTCGTCGAAGATCGGCGTGCCGCTGCTGCTGACGTAACGCAATGCACCGTCTCGCCCCGGTCGGGAATACTCGAAGTCGCGGAACGGCTTGCGCGCCGCAAGCAGCTCCCGGTGTGCGGCCCAGGTACACGAGAGCGGGACGATTCCCGGCAGCTCCCAGCGGGTCTTGCCGATTGCTGAGCCTCCCGGATAGCCGCGCGGCGGGTCGATGGCCGCCGAGGAATAAGTGAAGATGAGTTGCTCATCCTGCCGCCAATACCAATCAGACCAGAGCTCCGTCAGGCCGCGGAAACGCGCTTCACTCTCTCCCAGTTCATCCGCAGCCTTCTTCCGCTCGGTGACGTCGCTGACCGTGCCCACCACGCGTACCAGCCGTGCCGTCCTCGCGACGGAAGATTTTCCAGCGGACCCGGTTCCACTGCAGGCCGCCGGACCCGCGGTCCCAACGGTACTCGAACTCATGGTGCGTAGCGCTGCTCGTTAGCACCTCACGCGTGATCTGCGTGACGCGCTCGGCGTCGCCCGCGTACAACGCGACGCGCGAAAGCATTTCGGAGCGGGTGCGGAAGATGAAGTCACTCGGCAGTCCGAGCAGGACCTTGAGGCTATCGGAGGCGAAGATTTCGTCGGTCTGCACGTTCCAGTCGAAGTGGCCGACCTCGGAAGCTTCCATGGCGAGCGCATAGCGTTCCTCCGAGAGCCGCCGCGCCTCCTCGGCGTGCTTGCGCTCGGTGATGTCTGCGACCACACCAACGCGTCGCCGCGGGCGGCCCTCGGCGTCGCGCACCAGCTTGGCTCGCGAGTGTATCCAGCGCGTCTCACCCGGGCGCGGAATGATACGGCACTCGATCTCGTAGAGGTCGCCCGCAGGATCTTGCCAGTCGGTTTTGCTCAGCTCCCTAAGAACATAGTCGCGGTCGTCCGGGTGCAATGGAATCTGGTTGAGGAATTCGAGGCGGTTCAGGATTCTCGCCTCCCGCGGAAAGCCGTAGATCTCGTTGACGCGCGCGGAAACAAAAATTTCGTTGGCCTTGAGGTCGTTGTCGAAGTGGCCCTCCTCCGATGCTGCCAGCGCGAGCGCGTAGCGTTCCTCCGACAGCCTAAGCGCCTGCTCCGAACGCCGCAGCGCCTCCTCGGCACGTTTGCGATCGGTGATGTCGCCGATCGATCCGGTCCAGCGGATCGGCTTGCCCGCGTCGTCGCGCGTCGAGAGGAAATGAAACGCCGTCCAGCGCACTTCGCCGCGCACCACGATGCGTAGCTCCTTCTTCAAGTGCGACTCGCGCCCGGCAAAATGCGCGGCAACTGCCCGCTCCCACACCGGCCGATCCTCGGGATGGAAGGGAAACCTGCGCACCCATTCCGCGCGGTCACGGAAAGTGGTGCCGGGCGCATAGCCACAGATCTCCAGCAGGCGGGGCGAGATGTAATGCTCTCCGGTCTGCAGATCCCAGTCGGTGTGGCCGTCCCCTGCCGCTTGCATGGCGAGCGCGTAGCGCCCCTCTGACTGCCGCACCGCGGCCGCGCGCCGAGCGAGCAACCACGCAGCGCCGGCACCGAGCACGATCAGGACAGCCAGAGCACCCGCCACCCCGTATAAGAGCTGCTCTTCGATTAAGCGTTGCGGCACCGCCTTGCGAGCCATGAGCAGTCGGTACCCGCCTGGCAGGATCTCTTGCGAGACGATTATTAAGGGCCGCAGGACATCGATATCTGTCGGAGCCCCGTATCCCCGCAGCGGCACATCGGGTATCTCCGCCGGCCACTCGCGAAACGTACCGGCCAGTATCTCCTTCCCGGGGCCGGCGAACAGAATGATGCTGTCGTCGGGCATTTCGCTCGCCATCGTTCGCACGGCCGAGGCGACCGCCGCCGGGCCGTCGCGCTGCATGAGGTCGGTCAGCGTGGACACGTTCTTCGAGACTAAATCCCGAAAGCTTCCGATTTTTCCGAACCACGTTTGCCAGAGCGGCACCAGCGGCGTGAGGACGAGCGCGGCCGCCAAGGCGCTGGCCGCGACGTAGCCGATGGCGACGCGCCAAGGGCTCAAGGAGCGCCCTCGAGCACTTCGTGGACTGCGGCCAGCAGTTCCCGCCGGGTGAACGGCTTGGGCAGCACCTTGTTAACTCCGAGCCGGCGCGCCGCCTCCACGGAGCTGGCAAGCCCGGGTCGGAAGCGCCCCGACAGAAGCAGGATCGGCACAGCATACTCCTGCAGCGAGTGGATAAGCCGCTCGGCAGCCTGCGGGTCGGGGACGTCGGCGATCACGAGCGCAAGCTTGGCTCTTCCCGCCGCAGGTGTGGTCACCTCATAGCCTGCTTCCCCAAGCCAGCGCTCGAGGAGAGGGCGAATCAGCGGATCCTTCTCAAAGATGCGAATATAGCCTTTCGAATTCACGTATTTTCCTGTTGCTCTGCAGGCCCTATCTAACGATGGCTCGACGCCACGCGTGTGAACACTTGGCAGTCGAATATGACGACTGTCATAAATGGCTTCCTTCTGCTTCAGGCGAGCGCAGGACGGCACCCTCAGCCGCCTGTAGCCGCAGCCTGTCGCCCGAAGCTTCGTGACAACGGTCATGAAGCGGTCGCCGCGCGACACTCGGTTGAACAATTGGCGCTTCAGCGTCATGCTTAAGCCGCGTCAGCGGCCCGGGAGCGGTCCAGATGAGCAGCGCGCACGTCCTTGTCGTCGACGATGATCCGTCCATGCGCGAGATGGTCTCCGACTATCTTGCCGACTACGAAATCCGCGTTACCGCGCTCGAGAGCGCTCGGCGGATCGCGGAGGTGGTGGCCCGGGAGACGATCGATCTCGTCCTCCTTGATCTTCGCCTGCCGGGGGAGGACGGCATGGAGATCGCGCGCAAGCTTCGCGAGGATTCTGCGGGACTGCCGATCATCATCGTCACTGGGCGCAAGGAAGAGGCCGACCGCGTCATGGGACTCGAGCTCGGCGCCGACGATTACCTCACCAAGCCATTCTCGCCGCGCGAATTGCTCGCACGCATCCGCGCGCTGCTGCGGCGCAGCCGCGCGCAACAGACGGTGGCCGATGGCCTGCAGAAGGTTCGCGCGTACCGCTTCGCCGGTTATGAGCTCAATGTGCGGATTCGCCGTCTGACGGCGCCGGGCGGCAAGAACGTGCCGCTCACCAACAGCGAATTCAACCTGCTCGCCGCATTTCTCGCGGCGCCGCAGTGCGTCCTGTCCCGCGACCAGCTTCTCGGTCGCTCGCGGCTGCATAACGACGAGGTCTACGACCGTTCGATCGACACGCAGGTGGGCCGGCTGCGCAAGAAGCTCGCACCTCAGGGTGCCAAGGCTGATCTCATTCGCACGGAGCGCGGCGCGGGCTACGTCTTCAGCGCCGCAGTAGAAATCGTCCGCTAGGCGCCATCGGCGAGAAGAGCCGGATCGTGACATCTCGCCGACCTCGCGTCTGGTCGGCAGAAAGGAACGTCATTGGGCGTTCAGTGAGGCGTGCAGAAACGAGCTGAGCGCACCGCGATACCGGTATCGGACAGGGACGAGCGCGACCATGCGGGGCATCGAGCGCGGACGCCCACCGGTCCATCGTTCTGAAGGCCCAGATCAGCTCAATTGGTCGATACCATCGTCTAATGGAACGGTGAACTCCAATCGTCTACCGTTAGCACAAACCTGTTGCTGTCACGCGCGTGACGGGCGGCAACGGACGTTAACGCTTCGATAGCGCCATGATCTCGAGCATCGGCTTTCAACAAGCGGGCCGGCGATGTGAGAACGCGTGAGAACCGCGGCGTCCTGCCAATTCGGCTGGATCGACTGACTCATGCCTCGCGATAACGATGTTGCCCTTGCCGACCAAGGTTGCGCCGCACCCGTCTCCAGTTCGCCTTTGAACGTAAGCTTATGGTCAGCGACATGACGACGAAATATGAAGAGACTAACCCGATCCTCGTCGCCGGAGCAGCCGGCGCTGTAGGCGGCGTCGGCCGCCGCCTCACTGAATTCCTGCTCGCGAGCGGGCACAAGGTGCGCGCCTTGGTCCGACGGCAGGACGAGCGCGCCGAAGCCTTGCGACGCCTTGGCGCGGAGGTGGTAAAGGGCGACCTGACGGACGTCATCTCGATGCACCGCGCCATCGAAGGCTGCGGACGCATCTATTTCGGAATGTCTGTCTCGGCGGCCTACCTGGAAGCGACTGTCAACACCGCCGCGGTAGCGCGCCACCACGGCGTCGAGGCCTTCGTGAACATGTCGCAGATGACGGTCACGCAGATGAGCATCAGCGAGACCACCGACAGCCCACAGCACAAACTGCACTGGCTGGCGGAGCAGGCTCTGTCCTGGTCGGGACTGCCAGTCGTCACGGTACGGCCGACAGTCTTCCTTGAGGGTTTCTTTCTTCAACTCGCCGCGCCCGGCGTGAGCGCCTCCGACGAGTTGGCGCTGCCGATGGGCGGCGGCAAGACCTCGCCGATCTCGGCGGTCGACGTGGCGCGTGCGATAGCGGTGATCCTCGACGACCCCGCGCCGCATATCGGACAAATCTACGATCTGACGGGGCCGGAATCGGCTGATCTGGACCACTATGCGCGCGTCTTCTCCGAGGCGCTCGGCAGGCCCATCCGATATCGCGATGTTCCACTTCCGGCGTGGAGCGAAAGCCTTCGGCAGGCGAGGTACCCTGAACATGTTGTCAGGCATCTCTCAGCCATGGCCGAGTTGACCAAGCAGGGGCGTTACGACCGGATGACGGACACGATGTCTACGCTCACCGGCGAAGCACCGACCAACATGCGCGACTTCGTGAAGTTCCATGCTGCTGAGTTCAAGCAGCGTGCACCGGCGCATTCCTGAGCAGCTCAGCTTACCCCGGGATCGAAATCACCTATTGCCAACAAGCGAGAACACAGAACCGGAGATTAGCGTACACGCAGCGTTACGGCGCCAGGATCTTCAGCGACGACATTACAGCGCAAGACTGGAAGCTACGAGATCGGCGGCAAACAGTATGTCGCGACGACCTCGGGTGTCGTGTCTGGCTTCTTCGGTGGCAGCGGCACGTCGGCGATCATCATCTTCTCGTTACCGGATTCGGAAAAGGCGGTGCGCACGGCAGGCCGATAGCTCACGACGAAGGGCGTTTGCGTGACCCCGACCGCATCGAGCGCGTTCTCTGCGGACTCACCTGTCGGTGGCACCGCTTCGGTCACGTGACCATCCACCACGACAACCCATTGATACCATCGTGCAATGGATTAGCCCTCGCGTTTTTGATCTGATTGAGTGCGTGCGGACAATCGCGAACATGATCCAGGAGACGTCTCATGATCCGTAAAGCGAAGGCGGTGTGGCGCGGGACCGGCCGCGCCGGTAACGGCGATCTCTCCACCGATTCCGGTGTGCTCGCTCAGACACCGTACTCGTTCAGAACCCGTTTCGAGAACGAGAAGGGTACGAATCCGGAAGAGTTGATCGCGGCCGCGCATGCGGGATGCTTCACGATGGCGCTCGCGTTCCAACTGCAGAGTGCGGGCTATACGCCGACAGAGCTCAGGACCGAGGCGGCGGTCACGCTCGAGCAGGAGGGCCAGGGATTCCGCATCACTCGGTCGGCACTGACGCTCCGCGCTCAGGTTCCGAGTCTCGATGAAGCTGCGTTCGCGCGCATGGCCGGCGATGCAGAGAAGAACTGTCCGGTTTCCAAGGTCCTCAACGCCGAGATCACTCTGGACGCGAAGTTGATCTGAACCCGGACGCTGACACTGGAGGTCACATGATCCGCACGCGCATTCCTCGTTTCCTTGGTTCGGTCGTGCTGGGCCTGACGTTGACGATCCAGCCGCTAGCGGCTGCGGAGAAAAACATCGTGCGCAACGTCGTCCTGGTGCATGGCGCATTCGCCGACGGCTCGAGTTGGTCGAAGGTGATTCCGCTGCTCGAGAAGGCGGGGCTAAATGCAGTGGCCGTTCAGAACCCGCTGACATCGTTCGCCGAGGACGTGGCGGCGACCAAGCGCGCTATTACGCTTCAGGATGGTCCGGTGATTCTCGTCGGCCATTCGTGGGCCGGCGTGGTGATCACCGAAGCGGGTGCCGATCCCAAGGTCGCCGGTCTCGTCTTCGTCGCGGCTTTCGCGCCGGATGTCGGCGAAGCGGTGGGCGATCTGGGCAAGGAGTTCCCGCCGCCGCCCGGCAGCGCAGAGCTGCGGCCGGATGCGGAAGGGTACCTGACACTCACGATGAAAGGCATCAACGAGAACTTCGCGCCGGACCTTCCGCTGCCACAGAGGAAACTGATCTGGGCGACGCAGGGGGCGACGAACAGCGCGGTTTTCGGCGCCAAAGTCACAAACGCGGCGTGGAAAACGAAACCGAGCTGGTACGTCGTCGCAGGCAAGGACCGCATGATCCAGCCCGATCTCGAGCGCAAGTTCGCCAAGGTGATGAAGGCGAAGACGATTACGGTGCCGTCCAGCCACGTCGCAATGCTGACGCATCCGAACGAAGTGGCGAACCTGATCATCGACGCCGCGCGGGCCGCGCCCACCCCCCGTTCTTCTCAATGACGCGTTGGCGATCGCTTGTGAAGATGAACCCGAGGGACACCATGACCTTCAGAACCCCGCACAGGATGCGAAGTGTGGCGAGCGTGCTGGTCACACCTATCGTGGTTACGCTGGGCGCCACCCTTTGTCTCTTCTGCGCCTCCAGCGACGGCCAGACGACTGCCGCGGACAGCTCCATCCGTTCCTTCAAAATCCAAGTCTCGCAAACCGCACTCGACGATCTGCGCCGGCGCATCGCAGCGACGCGCTGGCCCGACCGCGAGACGGTGACCGACCAGTCGCAGGGTGTTCAGCTGGTGCAGCTGCAAGCGCTTGTGAAGTACTGGGGAACAAGCTACGACTGGCGCCAAGCCGAAGCAAAGCTCAACGCGTTGCCGCAGTTCGTGACGAGCATCGACGGCGTCGACATCCACTTCATCCATGTCCGCTCGCGTCACCCAAATGCATTGCCGCTCATCATGACGCACGGCTGGCCCGGTTCGGTGATCGAGTTGCTGAAGACGATCGGGCCGCTCACCGACCCGACGGCGCATGGCGGACGCGCTGAAGATGCCTTCGACGTCGTGCTGCCGTCGATGCCCGGCTACGGTTTTTCCGGCAAGCCCACGGGCACCGGTTGGGACCCCGACCGCATCGCCCGAGCCTGGGCGGAGCTCATGAAGCGCCTCGGGTACACCCGCTACGTCGCTCAGGGCGGCGACTGGGGCTCTCCCGTATCGAATGCGATCGGGCGCCAGGCACCTCCCGGCTTGCTCGGCATCCACGTCAACCTGCCCGCGGCGGTACCGCCGGAAGTGGCCGCGGTGATCCCGGTTGGCGGACCCGCGCCGGATGTACTCTCGGACAAGGAACGCGCAGTGTTCGACACGCTGATCGCGTCCGCGAAGATGGGCAATACGGCCTACGTCGTGATGATGACCGCGCGGCCGCAGACGATCGGCTACGGGGTGACGGACTCGCCCGCCGGGCTTGCGGCGTGGCTGCTCGGTCATCCGGGCTTCGCGCAATGGACGTACGGTGCCGATCCCAAACAGTCGCCGACGAAAGACGAGGTGCTCGACGACATCACGTTGTACTGGCTGACGAACAGTGGAGCTTCGTCAGGACGACTCTACTGGGAGAACGCCGGTCGCGGCGTAACCAGCGCGGCCGCGCAGAAGAGCGGCGAGATCTCGCTCCCCGTGGCCATCACGGTCTTTCCGAACGAGATCTATCGCGTGCCGGAGACATGGGCGCGGCGCGCCTATCGCAACCTGATCTACTTCAACGAGGTCGATAAGGGCGGACACTTCGCGGCATGGGAGGAGCCGGAGCTCTTCGCGGCCGAGCTTCGCGCTGCGTTCAGATCCCTCCGCGAGCCGAAACCCGGGAGACAACCATGAGCACCGCCAAAGCGAGCAGCGAAGACTCGACGAGCAAGACGCGCGTCGCTACAGTCGACATGAAGCTCGAGGTCGTCACGATCTCCGTCTCGGACGTCGAGCGCGCGAAGGCGTTCTACGAAAAGCTCGGGTGGCGGCTCGACGCCGACTTCACCAAGGGCGGCGGACGCGTGGTCCAGTTCACGCCGCCCGGATCGCAATGTTCCGTCCACTTCGGCATCAACCAGACGCCGGCCGCAGCCGGATCCGCTCAGTACCTTTTTCTGATCGTGTCGGATATTCAGGCCGCGCGCGCCGACCTTCTGGCGCGCGGTGTCGAGGTGGGTGAGGTCTTCCACTTCGCGGGCTTCAACCGCATCGACCCCCACGGACGTCTGAGCGGTCCCGCTCCGGAGCATGGCAGCTACGGCTCGTTTGTATCGTTCAAGGACCCGGACGGGAACGGGTGGATCGTGCAGGAGATCACGACGCGATTGCCCGGGCGGGTGGACGCTGCCGCGACGTCGTTCGGCTCAGCGAGCGACCTCGCGGCCGCACTTCGGCGCGCCGCAGCAGCCCATGGCGAGCACGAGAAGCGCATCGGTACATCCGATCTCAACTGGCCCGATTGGTACGCCGCATACCTCGTCGCGGAGCAGGCCGGCAGGGACCTGCCGCGTTGATCGATGAGGCAGCGGGTCCACTGCGATCGGGTGTCTTACGTGAGGCGGTCATGACACTGCTCGATTGATTGTTCCAGGCAACGTCACCGTATGGTCGATGCCCTCCCAGCGCGCCTCGTCGATGAAGTAGAGCGCGAAATGGAGCGTGCGCCGGCCGGCGAGCTCGGCTTGCGACAACCGCACGCCGTGTCTGCCGAATGGAAGCGGAGAGGAAGGCCGATCCGCGACATCGGTCCAGTCGTCGAAGCCCACATGCGCCTGGAACGGCACGGGCATGTCGATCAGAAGATCCCGTGATGGCGCGAGCAGGTCGATCGGCGCGTCGCTGCGCCAATGCCATGTGTGGTGCGTGCCGGACTTGTCGCGCATATGTGCCTCGACGCACGTGAGCCATTCCAGCGGGCGCTTCTGCTCGCGGGCGTAGACGAGCTTCAGAAACTCCGCGTGCGCCCACACCAGAGGCATGGCACTGCCGGTCGGCTTTCCCGGCTCGAGTCCACGCTCGGGCAACGGCGCCTCATCCCACACCTGCTCGGGTATGAGACCGGTCCGGCTCGTCATGCGCGTCATCATCTGCAGATACTCGATGGGGTCTCTTCCAATCTGCAGCTCGAAATGCCCGCGCTCGCCCGTGAGCAGCGGCCACGCTCGCCCGATACCGCTGCCGTCGTACAGACTCCCGTCAGCATGCTCGCCGTACCGGTCGTCGTTATAGCGGTGGTACGCGATGCCGAACGGTGTCGTCACCTTCAGCACAGCCTCCACGAGCCTGAGAGTGTCCTGGATGCGGGGATCGTCGGGACTGCGCAAACCGAAGCGGGCGAGATGCAGAAACTCCATGCCCACCATCGCGACCGCCGCCACACTTTCACCGGCAGAGTTGGCGATGTTCAGACGCCCGCGGAGGCCCCCCGCGGCGGCCGACGGTCCGATGCGCACGTAATAGCCACGTGCGTGCACCTTCTCCGAAAGCGGTCCGTCGACGATGTAGGTCCAGTCCTCGATCCGCTCGTTCCAGCAGTCGGCGAGCGAAAGCATGAACCCGGCTTCATCATGATCGAGCCAGGTGGCAGCGCAAATCAGCGCAACGATCTGCGTCCCGAGCGTGAATGGACTGATACCGGGATCTTCCTCCCACCGATCCTGCGGGCTGATGGGTCCGTTCTGCACGAGATAGGTGGCGGCGCGCTCGATCATGCCGCGAACACCCTGCATCTCGCCGAGCGCGTTCTCCTCGCGCAATTTGGTGGCGAGGATGATGGGAAACGCGACCTCGTCCAGCTGAATCCCGGTCCAGAACGGGCGCCCGTCCGTGAACTGGTTCTGGCTCCACGTGCCATCCGCCTTCTGAGTCGCAATCAGATACGACAACATCGAATGCGCATCCTCGGTTTGTCCGGCGGCCAGCAGCGCGAGACCCGTTTCGACGCAGTCGCGCGTCCATACGAGGTGATAGCCGCCCGAGGAGTCGCTCGAATTACCCCACGGCACGCTCAAACTCGCGACGATCGAACCGGGGTACGTCCGGTCCATGTGAACTTTCAGAACGGCGGCTGAGAGATACGCTTCCCGGCGGACTTCCGCCGGCGCATCCGGAATGTCCAGGCTCTTGCCCCACGCCCGCCAGTCGGCGATGAAGCGCTGCCGGATCGCTGCATACCCTTCGCTCAGCGCGGAACGCGCCTTCGTGCGTGCACCCGTGATCGTTCCGGAGAACGCGAGCGCGAGGGTGCCCTGGTTCGAGGCGAGCTCGCCGAGCAGCGCCACATTGCCCCCCAACGCGTCGGAGTACGTCCAGGTCATTGCCCGGTTGCGCGAGAAGTCCTGCCAGCCATCGGACACGCCTACGTAGCCCGCACTCGTGCGCGAGTAACCGCCATCACCGATCAGGCACAACGCGCAGCTTTCTATCCACGCGTGCAGGTCCTCTCCCGCTGCAGCGTTGTTGCGCTCGCCGTTATTGTCGAGATGCGGCGCGAGCAACGCATAAAGCCGCATGTCGTCGGCGGTCAGGCTGTACGAGATCAGCACGACGTCGCGCAGCGGGTCAGGAACGACTTCGAGCACGAGCCGGTAACCGTCCCCTTCGTGGGTGATATGCGCCAGAGGAATGTAGGGTTCCGGAAGTGAGATCCGGTAGCGATTGACGCGCTTTACTTCGAACCAGCCGCGAGGGCCCGCGACGATGAAACCGAGATCGCGCAGCTGGGGCGTTGCGGTCTCGGGCCAGTAGACCTCGTTGAGAATCCCGTGCCCCAGCGTCGCCCATACGCGGCTCACGCCGAGCGCAGTGGTGACCAGGTCTTTGTCGCTGGAGGTCCAGGTCGGTCGAATTCCGGGAGCGCCGGGCGCGCTATTCATTCTCTGTGTTCGATCGGCTCCATGCCCCGGCACTGCTCCGATCAGTCCTGTCCGGCCAACAGCTGCGCCTGCGTCTTGCGATGCTTACAAGCCATGCGATCTTTCGCACAACGAAAATGGCGTCCCGGCTGCTCGCATCGCACTATTAGAACACGAGACTCGGAGCGGATCACCTGCACTTGATGCGCTGACAGCAGACCGCGAGCTCGTCGCGAGCCACAATCGTGAATGAAGAAGGCGGCCGGTCCCGACGCTATCGTTGACCCCGCTACCATGATCCAATAGACAAGATCGCGAAGCGAAAGGAGCATCAAGCATGGAGTTCGATGCCATCGTGATCGGAGCCGGACAGGCGGGGCCGCCGCTGGCGGTGCGGCTTGCACAATCGGGCCGCAGGACCGCGATCGTCGAGCGCAAGCTTCTCGGCGGCACGTGCGTGAACGTCGGGTGCATCCCCACCAAAACCTTGATCGCCAGCGCGCGCGCTGCACACGTCTGCCGCACTGCGCGTGAATACGGCATCGTGGATCGCGGTGAGGTCCGTGTGGACATGCCGCGCGTCAAAGCACGCAAGGATGCCGTGGTACGCGAGTCTTCGGACGGCCTGAACAAGTGGCTGGAACAGACGCCGAACCTGACGCTGATCCATGGTCATGCCCGTTTCGTGGGTCCGCACCGCGTGCAGGTAGACGATCGCATCTTCGACGCGCCGGAAATTTTCATCGACGTCGGCGGACGCGCCGCCGTACGCGGCGTCGAAGGACTGCCCGACGTGTCGTACTTCGACAACTCGAGCATGATGGAAGTCGATTTCCTGCCCGAGCACCTCGTGATCGTCGGCGGCAGCTACATCGGGCTCGAGTTCGCACAGATGTATCGCCGCTTCGGCAGTCGCGTCACGGTCGTCGAGATGGGCCCGCGCACTGATCGGGCGCGAGGACGAAGACGTGTCCGCCGAGGTGCAGGCCATCCTCGCGCGCGAGGGCATCGAGTTCAGGCTGAGCTCGAAATGTCTGCGCGCAGCGCGCGATGGGTCGGGCATCCGCGTCGGCGTCGACTGCGAAGGCCGCGCTGAGGACGTCAGCGGGGGCTCGCACCTCCTGCTCGCTGTCGGGCGCGTTCCCAACACCTCCGACCTCGGTCTCGCGGAGGCCGGTATCGCTGCGGATGAACGCGGTTTCATCACCGTCGATGAGGAGCTTCGCACCAACGTAGCCGGAATCTGGGCACTGGGAGAGGCGAACGGCCGCGGGGCTTTCACTCACACCTCCTACAACGACTACGAGATCGTCGCGGCCAATCTCCTCGAGGGCGCGCAGCGGCGCGTCAGCGACCGAATTCCGATTTATGCGCTGTTTACCGATCCGCCATTGGGGCGCGTGGGTATGAGCGAAGCCGAGGTGCGCAAATCTGCACGCGAGGCACTCGTCGCGAAAATGCCGATGAGCCGCGTCGGGCGCGCACGCGAGCGCGGTGAAACGCAAGGCTTCATGAAAGTGCTGGTGGATGCGGAGAGCGAGCATTTCCTGGGCGCGACGGTGCTCGGCATCGAAGGCGACGAAGTGATACATACGATCGCCGATCTCATGTACGCGCGTGCATCCTACAAGGTGATGCAACATGCGGTGCACGTGCATCCGACCGTGACGGAGCTGCTTCCGACATTGCTTGGCTCGCTCAAGCCGCTCGACTGAAGCAACGCTCGCGTTTACGTTCGTGCGATTCCGCTCGGATGTGCACGGGCGCCTGCCTGCGACCACCTGCGCCGCGTCTGTCCTACAGGGTCACGTGCTGGCGCGTTTCGGCCTGCTCGACGTGCAACGTGAATTGAAAGACAGCACCGCATGGCGAGTTCGGGGTAAACCACAAGCGGCCGTTATGCGCTTCGATGATCGACCGGCAGATCGCGAGACCCATTCCCATGCCGTCGGATTTGGTCGTGAAGAGCGGGTTGAATATCCGATCGGCATTCTCCGTACTGATGCCGCTACCCGTGTCGGCGACCGATATCATCACGCGGTCCCCTGCCGCTTCTGATTTCACCCGCAGAACCCGCGGATCGTCCTTCGAGGCCATCGCTTCAACGGCGTTCATCACCAGATTGAGAAGCACCTGATGCAACTGGATCCGGTTCCCGCGTATGTACGGAAGCAATTTACCCGACTCGCTCCGGACCAGAATACGGTGCCTCTGCAGAGTCTCGCTTTCCAGCGCAAGGACGTCCTGGACGAGCTCGTTTGCATCGACCAGCGTCGTGGTCCGAATATCGTTCCTGAAGTTCGCGCGAATGTTTTCGACGACCGCGCCTGCGCGGTGGCCGTCGCTTGCGATACGCCTGAACGCCTCCTTCGCTCTATCCACGTTTGGATTCGAGCGGTCCAGAAAGCGCAGTCCCGCGTCGGCGCTCGTGATCATGGCCGTCAACGGCTGTCTTACTTCGTGAGCGACGGTGGCCGCGACGACATCTCCGGTCATCAAGCGTGCCTCACGCTCGCGGCGCTGACCGAGTACGGCGCCGAGAAGTCTCGCGTACAGCGCCGTGATTTCGTAAAGCAGAACCGTCAGCACGATGCTGCTGGATAACATTCCGAAAAGTCGGACGGTATACCAGCCGATCGCGAAGCGTTCCGGTGCGGGATAGTAGCTGAGCGGGATCTCTATCGAAAACAGGAGCATGACCACCATCAACCACAGATCGAGAATAGTGCGTCTGCGGCACCAGAGAACGACCAAGGCGACAACACTCAGCAACGCGACAGGCGCGCCGAAGTAAGGCCATGACGGACTCAGGTGGACCGAATCGAGCACGACCTCCGGAAGCAGCGCCTCGTCCGCAACGCAAACAAATGACGCGGTCAGCACAAGCGCCGTGGTCGCTGCGATACTCAGGGCAATGTGCCGAGACGCCCTGTCCGCCCAGGGTTGTTCGTCCCGAGGCATATCTTTGCAAAACGCATAACCGATCACGAACAGCGGAAAACCGGCATGCTGAAGGAAGTAGATCCACGAGGTGCTCTGCATCCCGCCCATCAGACCCGTGGGTGAAAAAAAGCCCGGGAACACCAGAATCCACGGGATCAACATGAGCGCTACGAAGAGATATCCGCTCGCGATCACGAGCGTCGCGCGCGAGCGCACGATCGCGAACTGAGCGTACAGGAGCGCGGCGGTAATCGCGTCGCAGACGAACATCGCCGTCGCGTAGACCGGCACGAACGCGTCCATGCGATTCGGCCGGACAGCTTTAAGCGGGCCGACGGTGATCAACGCGAACACGATGAGGATGCCTAAGACGAGTACAAGAGCCAGACGCCTTTGGCCACGGCCCGGCGAGAGACTCGAGAGCACGAGAGGGCGTTCCTCCGGGACGATGGCGCGTGTCGTCAGCATCGGAGTGACATACGAGTTACCTTCTTGACGAACAGGTACCGGGGAACTCCGAACCCGTTGCTGTCACTTCAGCCGCGTCGATCCTGCATTCCACCGAGCAGGGAATGCTACGCCAGAGACGTTGCGAAAATCTTACAGTCGCGTAACAGCGCCCGCCCGCGGCGAGTCACGTCGCCGTCCGGAGCGCTTGGGTGACTGCTTGCAATAACTCCGGTCCGTCGAATGGCTTTTTAAACAGGCGATAACGGCGCGCACCAACTTGGATCGATCCATTCGGAAGATCGCTGTGGCCCGTGATGAGGATGATCGGCAGCCCCAGGCGTGCCGCCTGAACCCGCCGCACCAGCTCAAAACCGTTCATGCCGGGCATGGCGATGTCCGAGATGAGGCAATTGATCTCTGTGAGACAATGGCTCTCGAGCAGTGCCGCACCCGTGGCGAACAGCCGGACGCTGTGATCGTCGGACTCGAGCAGAATCCCGAGCGATCCGAGAATTCGCTCGTCGTCGTCGACGACTGCAATGATGGCCCCTGGCGGATGTTGGCTCAAAAAACCGGCCCGATGTGGATCCAACCCGATTCTGCCGCAGCAATGTGCGGCTGTATCTAATGGAAAGGTGTCATAGCGGAGCCGTCGCGGATGTCAGATGATACGTTCCTCAGTGCGCTGCACATGAACAGGGGGTCCATTGCCATGTTCGATGCCACACCTATCGTGTTCATCGTCGACGATGACGCATCGGTACGCAGTTCCCTGGAGTTGCTCACCGAGTCGGCGGGTTGGAAGGCGGAGACATTTGCGTCGGCGCAGGCATTCTTCGGTCGCCCGCGACCGCTCGCGCCGAGTTGCCTCGTGCTCGATGTCGGTCTTCCGGATCTGAGCGGTCTCGACGTGCAGGGAAAGATCGCGCCGGAGCGGGTGGATATGCCCATCATCTTCATCACCGGATACGGTGACGTCCCCACGGCAGTCCAGGCGATGAAGGCGGGTGCCATCGAATTCCTGACGAAACCCTTCAGGCACGAGGTGTTGCTAACGGCGATCCAGAACGCGCTCGAGCGCAGTCGCGCGACGCTCACAGAGCAAGCGCGTGTGCGCGAGCTGAAAGCGTCACACGCGACGCTCAGCCGTCGTGAACAGCAGGTGATGGCGCTGGTGGTCTCCGGCCTTCTCAATAAACAGGTCGGCAGCGAGCTCGGCATCAGCGAAATCACGGTCAAGGCGCACCGGGGCAGGATGATGCACAAGATGAAGGCGCGCTCTCTCCCCGACCTGGTTCACATGGCCGCGCGGCTCGAGCTCGGCTCCGCACGACGAAGCTGACGCTCAAAAAATGCGTCGGCGCCGCGAGTGATCATCGGCGAGGATCTTCTTCGAGCCGGCGCAACATCGGCGCCCGCTCGCGAACGCGTCACCGTCCTTTACTGCGGTTTCACCCCCGCCGCCTTCACGACCTTCCCCCAGCGCTCGGTCTCGACGCGAATCTTCGCAGCGAGCTGCTCGGGCGTGAGCACCTCGGGATCGACGCCGCCCGCAACGAGCTTCGCATTCACGTCCGGATTCCTGATCGCACTCGCGACTTCGCGATTCAGCTTCTCGACAATGGGCCGCGGCGTGCCGGCGCGAGTGAGGATCGCATACCACGAGCTCGCATCGTATCCAGGGACGATCTCCGCTACAGCCGGAAGGTCGGGGACCTGAGGAACGCGCCTGGCACTGGTCACCGCCAGCGCACGCACCTGCTTGCGATTGATGTAGGCAAGGCCCGAGGCGAGCCCCGAGATCATCAGTTCGACCTCTCCGCCGACGAGACCGATCAGAGCCGGGCCCGCGCCTTTGTACGGCACGTGCGTCATCTTGACGTTCGCCATCATGCACAGCAGTTCCGTCGCAAGATGACCGGTGCCGCCCTGCCCCGACGAGCCGTAGTTGATCGACCCCGGCTTGGCCTTCGCCATTGCGATCAGATCTTTCATCGATTGCGCCGGCACCGAAGGATGGATCATCACGGCGAGCGGGCTGTTGCCGATCAATGCGACGGGCGTGAGGTCGCGGCTCACACTGAACGGGAGCTTCGTGAACAGATTGGGCGAGATTGCGATGGTGCCGTTCGCGCCGGCGAATAGCGTGTAGCCATCCGGCGGCGCGGTCGACACGATCTCGCCGGCGACGCTGCCGCCGGCCGCGGCGCGATTGTCGACGACGACCTGCTGCCCCAATTGCTCGGATAGCTTCGTAGCCACGAGCCGCATCACGACGTCCGTGGGTCCGCCTGCCGCAAGCGCGACGACGAGTCGTACCGGGCGTGTCGGATAGGCTTGCTCCGCTGCATGCGCCGTCTGAGCCACTGCGAGTGCACATGCGATCCCTAAGCCCGCTTCGATCATTTTCATGCGTTCGATTCCTCCTCGATATGAACGCAATGATGTCACGGCGCAGTCCGCTATGGGGTACGAGTCTCGCCCGATTGCCGCTTCCGCGTGCGCGCACAGGGAGTGAGTCAGAGCGCCCGATCTCCGCTATTCTTGGGCAGATCCCGCATCCGGAGCCCGTTATGGAGACACAGAAGGAAGTGCTGTTCGAAACGCGCGGCCAGTGCGCGCTCATTACGATGAACCGACCCGACCAGCGCAATGCGATCGACCGTCCTATGTGCGCGCAACTCTGGCAGGCGTTCGAGAAGTTCGAACAGGATGCAGCGCTGAGGGTCGCGATCCTCACGGGCGCCGGCGACAGGGCCTTTTCGTCCGGACGCGACCTGAAGGAGAGCGCGCGCGAAGAAGGCCTGCCGGCGCCGATCCTGCCCACCCTTGGCGATACGCTGCACGTGACGAAGCCCGTCATCGCCGCCGTGAACGGATTCGCAATCGCCGGGGGCTGGGTGCTGGCCCAGATGTGCGACCTGTGCATCGCAGCGGATACGGCCAGATTCGCCATTACCGAGCCGAAGGTCGGACGCGGCGTCGCATGGTCGCCTCCGATGGTGCACATGCTCGGCAGCCGCATCGCGCTGGAGCTCATGCTGACCGGTCGCACGATCGATGCGAAGCGCGCTTACGAGATCGGATTCGTGAATCAGGTCGTGCCGCGCGCCGAGCTGATCGATGCGGCGCTCGCCATGGCCGCAGAGATCATCGAGTGTGCGCCTCTGTCAGTTGTCGCCGTGCGGCAGGTCGTGCGACACACGCTCAATATGGGACTGGAGGCCGCGCTCGAGGTCGGCAGGCAGGTGTGCGCGCCTCTGTACGTCAGTGAAGACGCGAAGGAAGGCGCGCGCGCCTTCAAGGAAAAGCGCAAGCCGCAGTGGAAAGGCAGGTGACCGATATGTCCGAGACACAGGAAAAGCTCTGGGAATACGAGGCCGTGCAGCCGGGGCAGCAGGGAGCGCCCACGATCGTCACACTCACCGCCGAGCACATCGCCGCTTACGCAGACGTGGCGCAGAATCCGGACCCCCGCTACAACGCTGCGGGCGGGAGCGACGAATACGACGGTGCGCTCGTCGCCATGCCGACGACCGTGCTCACGTATGCGCCTCTGCTGCGCGAAGAGATCGCGGAGCGGCAGGGATTCGTCGCGCTGGAAGAATCGAAAAGCGCGCGCCGGCAGACACCGTTCGCGAAATGCGAGATCCGCTGGTTTCGACCCGTGCTCGCGGGTGACACGCTCACCGGCACGCGCCGCGTGTTCGAAAAGTACGAGCGGCGTGGCAGCCGTTTCGTCACCTTTCGCGTGGAGGCGAGCAATCAGCGCGGCGAACACGTCGCCCTTTACGACTACACCTGCATCTTCTCGTACGCCAGGGGGCAGCGCGACGTGCCGCCAGCACAGGGAACCGGGCAGCCCGCCACACCCGATGCGAGTCCTGCCGCGGCTTCGCCCGTGGACGGTCGGTTACTGACATTCGATACGATCTCGGTCGGCGATCGCCTCGCGTCTGTCGCGCTCTCCGAGAGTCAGGAAATCATGCTGCGCAAGAACGAGCTGCGGCTGGCGGGCAAACCGAAGCCGAGCAACATTCACACCGACGAAGCGTTCGCCCGCAGGAACATCTTCGGCGGCGTGGTCAACTCCGGTCCCGCGACGATGTCTGTACGTGGACCAGATGCTGCAGCGCTCGTTTCCACTGCGCGCGTTCTACGATGGCGGCCGGCTCCTCATGCGCGCGATCACGCCGTTCAGGGGCGGCGACACGGTCACGTTTGCGGGAGAGGTCACCGGCAAACGCGTCGAGGACGGGAAGAAGCTCGTCGAATGCCGCGTTCGCGGCACGAATCAGTTGGGCGAGCTGGTGTGCCTTTGCGACGCGACGATGGTGATGCCGCGATGAGATGCACGTTACGCGGTGCAGCGCATCGCAGTCGACACTTCAATCAGAGTCTGAAAGCGTCCGTCGGCGCAAAGATGGCCGTGGGAGAGTCGTGATGTTCGATCGGCTGTTGATTGGCGTTCTCGGCCTTGCGCTCGCGCTCACCGCGCTCACCTCGTCCGCGCAGCCGTATCCGACGCGTGCAGTGCGGATCGTGGTCGGCTTCGCGCCAGGCGGCTCGGCCGATGTGCTCTCGCGCATCATGGGCCAGCGGCTTTCCGAAACCGCCGGCCAGCCGGTCATCATCGACAACCGGCCTGCGGCCGGCGGCACTGTTGCGACGGAGATCGTGGCGAAAGCGCAGCCCGACGGTTACACGCTGCTCCTCGGATCGGTCGGAACGATGGTGTTCGCGCCGGCGTTGTATACCAACGTGGCGTACGACGCGTTGCGGGACTTCGAGCACATCGGGCTCTTCGTGACATTCCCGCTCGCGCTCGTCGTTCCCGCGTCGTCCCCGGCCACGAATCTCAAGACGCTGGTCGAGCAGGCGCGCGCGAAGCCCGGCACGCTGCGCTACGCGTCACAGGGCATCGGTGCATCGGCGCATATCTTCGCCGAGATGATGAATCACATGGCCGGCATCAAGGTGATACACGTCCCTTACAAAGGGGGCGCGCCCGCACTGACCGGCGTGCTCGTCGGTGAAGTCGACTACGGCATGATGGCCGTCGCGACGGCGCTGACGCAGGTGAACAGCGGCAAGATCAGAGTGCTCGGCGTGACCAGCGCCAAACCGAGCGGGATGCTGCCGGGTGTGCCGCCGATCGGCTCGGTGGTACCTGGATATGAAGCGCTGAACTGGCACGGCTTCGAGTTTCCGGCGAAAACACCCAAAGCGATCGTCACGAAGCTCTACGACGAATTCGCGAAAAGCATGCAGCGCGCGGACATGCAGGAGAAGCTGCGCGCGCTCTCGATGGATGCGGATGTGAGACCACCGGCGGCCTATCGCGACTACATCAAGACGGAGATCGCGCGCTGGACGCCGATCATCAAGGCGTCGGCGGCGAAAGTGGAGTGACGTACTGCACGGGCCGCATCGAGTGACATGAGTATGGGCGGACGCCATGCGCGCGGTCACGCAGCGTCAGCCTTCGCGCCCACGCGTTCGAGCATCGCGTTGTTCATGTGGGGCGACTACATCGAGGATTTCCTCGCTCCGCTGGACCTCGCCCTGTCCGATTTCGGGAACATGACCGGTGGATGGGCTTTCGGCTTCGTCGACGCGCTGCAACGAGCCGGATGGCGGCCCGTCATCCTGTGTGTCTCGCGCGGCGTGCAAAGGCCCACGCGCTTCACGCATCGCGACAGCGGGACGCCGCTTTGGGCCATACCGTCGTCGAAGCTGTATGGCACGCTGAGAACGTTGTTCGGAGACCGCCTTTCTGCCGAATGGCAGAGCTCGACGTGGGCACGCAATCTCGGCAGCGTCATCCGATACACGAACCTGGATCGAGCGGTCCTCGAATCGGTCCTCCGCAATGAGCAGTGCGCGGCGATTCTGGTGCAGGAATACGAATATGCGCGATTCGATTCGCTGTCGCGCGTCGCGCGACGTTGCGGAATCCCGCTCTTGGCTACGTTCCAGGGCGGTGACGCACCATGGTCTTCGCTCGAAGCGGCCATACGCCGGCGAACGGTTGCGCGGGCAGCCGGCCTGATTATCGCAGCAGGCGCTGAGCGCGAGCGCGTTCTCGCCACCTACCGCATTCCGGAGGACCGCATCGCGCGTATTCCGAATCCGGTGAACACCGAATTCTGGCGTGCCGAGGATCGCGCACAGGCCCGCGCGGCGTTGTCCATCCCCGCGACGGCCCGCGTCGTATTCACGCACGGCCGAATCGAGATCTGGCGAAAAGGCCTGGACCGTCTGCTGGACGCGTGGGCGCAGGTCGTCGCGCGCGTCGATGGCGATGTGCGGCTCGTGCTGGTTGGCGCCGGACGCGACGACGAGGCGTTCCAGACGCTGCTCGACTCGAAAGCACCCGAGCACGTCCACTGGCAGCGGCTCTACACGACGGATCGCCCGCTCATGCGCCGCTGGCTGTCCGCCGCGGACCTCTACGTGAGCGCGTCGCGGATCGAAGGCATGGCCGTCGCCCCGCTGGAAGCGCTGTCGTGCAGCTTGCCGATCGTCGCCACGGACGCTTCCGGTATGAAAGACATCGTGCCAGGCGAAGGATCCGGCGGCGTGCTGGTTCCGCAGGACGGCGGCGATGTCGCGGGCGATCTGGCAAATGCCATGGTGCGATTCCTCAAAGACGATGCGTACCGCCGGCGCATCGGCGCAGCCGGGCGTATTTGGGTCGAGGAACGCTTCAGTGTGCAGGCGGTGTCGCAGGCGCTCGATGACTTCCTGCGCCAGAGACTGAACGTCTAGCGCAGGCTCCCTCGTGCATTGGCGTAAGCGCATCGAAGAAAACCGGCCCCACTTCCGGTTTCCGCGTTGGCTGCTGATAGTGCTGGCAGTGTCGGCGCTGCTCCAGTGTTATCTGGCAGCGCGTCCAGGGCTCTGGGTGGATGAGGTCTTCTCGGTGGCGCTCGCGACCGGGCACAGCCTGGAGCATCCGCTGCGGGATGCAAACGCCGCGCTCGGGGACTATGTGCAAACGGGCGATGCTCTGCACCCGTCGGCATGGCGTCGATACATGGAACATGATTCACCTCCCGCGAGTCCGCGGCGCGTGATGCGCGCCGTCACCCTCTCGGATACGAATCCGCCGCTTTACTACCTGTTGCTGTCCGCCTGGACGCGTGCTGTCGGCACAACCGATCTCGCCCTGCGCATGTTTTCGGTCCTGGTGACGCTCGCGTGCTTCCCACTGCTGTGGCGCGTCGGACATGCGATCGGCGGGCGCGACATGGCCGTTTTCGCCTGTCTGCTGTTTGCTTTTGCGCCGACGGTCCTGGCGTACTCCGCCGAAGCTCGGATGTACTCGCTGACATGGCTGTTCGGGCTCGCGCTCGCACTCAGCACTTTGGAACTGCACCGGGCCGGGACGCGCCCCCTCATTGTCGTTGCGTGGGTACTGGCGGGTGCGGCGGCCTTGCTGACGCACTACTTCATGGCTTTTTTCTGGTGCGCGTGTGCGGCATGGCTCATGATCGTGCCGGGCAGGACGTCGCGCAGCGCGGTGGTCATCGCGGTTGCACTGAGTTTCGCTATCGTTTCACCGATCTATCTCCAGATTCCCGCAAGCGTCGGCCGCTGGCGAGTGACGGGAGGCTGGCTCGATACACCGCTCCGGACGCGCGACATCCTGGTTGCGCCGCTGCAGCAGCTCTGGAGCATGCTGGCGCCGGCGCGCTACTGGACTTCCGACGATCCGAAGAACTGGCTCGTACTGACCGGCATCAGCCTCGCTTTCGCTACCGCGCTTCGGCGCGGCGGCGCCGCTTTCCTCAACTCACGCGTGCTGCTTCCGTGGATGCTGCTTGCCGCAGGTGTACTCGGCGTGCTTGCCTTCGACCTCGTGAGGGGAAGCCAGGCGTCGTTGTTTCCACGGTACGTCCTACCAACACTGCCGGCGCTTTTTCTGATTACAGCCGTCGCACTGTCGGAGGCACCTGCTCGAGGCGCGGCTGTTGCGCTCATGCTCACCGCGATCGGATGGACGTGCGGCATCTACGGGATGCGAGGTCCGGCACACCCGTGGCAGCCATTCGCGGAACTTGCCGCGCGCATCGACGAGCGCGCTCGGCCCGGCGACGTTCTGATCGTCCGCTCGATTCCCTCGGGGGTTCTGGGAATTGCGCGCTACATGAAGAGTGACACGCCCGTTTATTCATGGGTCGAGCAGACAGGCGGGCACAGAGAGACCGACGTCGAGCGCTTGCTGCAAAGCTTCTGTCGCGTGGTGCTGCTCAGCATTCATCCCGTGACCGACGTAAACACCATCGAACCGTGGCTGCGCGCCCGAGCCATCGTAGTATCCGAGGAACACGTCCGTCAGATTCCTATACAGTACTTCCGCTCGGAGAAATCCAGGCAGTCAGTAGAATGTCCTCGCGTGCCTCGAGCGCCTCAGATGAGCCGCGCCGCTGCGATCCATACCGGCAGTCCGGACTGATCAGACTCGCCTCGAGCACGCTGGTTGCGTCCTGATGAACGTTCCGAACATCTGAGCTGAGAGAGAGGACTATCGACGTGAATGCAATGCCGCCCTCGCCGCCCAGAATTGGCCGTGCGAATCCAGCCGCACAGTTTTTCTGGTATACGATCGTCGGTGGAACGGCGTTTCTCTGCGATTTCGTCTTCTTTCTGGGACTGCTGCGGATCGACGTCAACCCGGTGGTTGCCGCCGCTGCAGGATTCGTTGTCGGTGCGCTCGTAAACTACGTCTTGTCGCTGCGGCTCGCGTTCGTGGGCGGCCGCTATGGCGTCTCGGGCGAGCTCATCCGTCTCTTCGGCGTCGCGCTCGTGGGACTCGGGCTGACGACTCTGCTGGTATGGGTGTTTCTAGAGCTCGGACTCGGACCGATTTCCGCCAAGCTGCTGGCAGTCGTAATAGCGCTCGTCTGGAACTACCTCGGTCGGAGAATGTTCGTGTTCCACCGCGACATGCCCGATGCATCGTGGCGCCTCTCGGACGCAATGATCGCGCGCCTCACCCGGCGTCGCGCACCCGGTGACCGCAAATGAGCACGCTCGCGCCGATACGCGGGCACGCGGTTCAGCGCAGTTCCTCCGTCGCCGTATGAAGGGCGAGTTGTCGCATCCGGATCGCACTGCGCAGGATCGGTTCCCCGCTGCAGTCGGAGCAGCCGCGCGATCGAGGTGGCTGCGACCTTCGGTGTTTGTGGCGACAGTGCTGCTCGCACTGGTGATCGTGGACCTTGCATGTATTGTCTGGTGGGGCCGTGACATTCCACTCGCCGAAGACTGGGTCATGGTACCGCCGCTCACGGGCCACGAGCGCGACATGCTCGCGTGGCTGTGGTCACAAAATAACGAGCATAGGCTGGCACTTCCGCGTCTGGCCTACTGGCTCCTGCTCGAGGCGTTTCCGGACTTTCGCTCGGGCATGGTGCTCAGTCAGCTACTGTTGGCGACCCTTGCGGCGGCGCTCGTGCGCACTGCGTGGATCGTGCGTGGTGGCAAGTCGAGCTATGCCGATCTGTTCTTTCCGCTCGCGCTGCTGCATCTGGGGCACTGGTCGAACCTGATGTGGGGCTGGCAGGTGAACTTCGTGATAGCGATTACACTCGCTGGAATCGTGCTGTGCGCCATCGTGCGCGCAGACGGCCTGCTCTCCGGCGCAAGAGCAGCCGTCGCGGCGATCGGCATCGTGCTGCTGCCGCTTTCGGGAGCGATCGGGCTCGTCCTGAGCGGCCCGCTCGTACTGTGGCTCGCATGGCAGGCGACGGTGCACCTCGTGGGACGCAGCCCGGCGTGCTCCCGGCGCACCGGGTGGTTTCTCGCAACGGCCGCGGCACTGACTGCCGTATTGTGTCTCGTCTACTTCGTCGGCTACGAGCGGCCCTCCTGGTCTCCGCCCGCGCCCGACCCGAGTCAGTTCGCGAAGGCGCTGGTGAAGTATCTTGCTTACGGCTTCGGCCCGGGCGCGCGCCTCGCATGGGGGCTGTCGGCGCTGCTCGCCGTCACAGTGCTCGGTGCGGCAGTCGCGGTGCTTGTACGGGGCTTGCGCTCTGCCCAGGGCGCTGAGAAGCATCGGGCGGTCGGCATCGCGGCGTTCATGGCTGCCTGCGCCGCCTTGTCGCTCTCGGTGGCGTGGGGTCGTGGCGGCGACCCCGGTATGCCCGACCGATATTCGATCCTCGCCGTGATTTCGCTCATCGGAGCATTCTTCGTATCGCTTCTTTACGGCTCCGGTCGCGCGCGGGCGCTGATACCAGCGGTGCTCACCCTCATCCTTCTATGTTTTCTGCCGCTCAATCTTCGAACTGCCGGGGGCTGGCGCAACTGGTATGTGCAGGGTATGCAAGCCGTCGAGCACGATATTGCCGCTAAGGTATCCATAGACGATCTCGCGCGTCGCCATCGGGTTTTTCTGATGCACTGGAGCGAGGATCGGCTGCGTGACGGTATGATGATGCTTCGCGACGCAGGCATAGGCCCGTTCTCGACCCTTCCGCGCGACGTCGGTCAGCCGGCTACGCCGTCCAAACAGCAGTAAGGATTCCGGGCTACCGGCGAAGGCCGATACGCACCCTCCGCGCCTCTCAGCGGCCCTTCCAGAGAGCGGCCGTTTCCGTCCCGCGCTTGATGAACTTGCCGAGCGCATACCCCGTCAGCGTAATGGGACTCGCGAGAAGCCAGAGTGCCAGACGCGCCCGGTGACCCACGGTGGCGAAGGAGATGTCGTGGCCGAGCGCAGTGAAAGGGTTGATGAAGGAGGCGGTGCGTTCGGGCGGTCTCCCGAAAAGCGCCGTCAATTCCGACAGGCTGTAGCCGCGCCGCACGTGACCCCACTCCTGCATGAGCTGCTGCTCGGGCGGGGCGATCGACTCCATGAATGCGTAATACGGATAGCGCCAGTTCTCGTTCGGGGTGCTGACCACAATGATGCCGTCGGTTTTGAGGACGCGCTGCACTTCGGCGACGAGCCGCGCGTCTTCACGCACGTGCTCGAGCACATCGAACAGCATCACGGCATCGAACGTATCGTCGTCGAAAGGCATCGCGACGGCATCGCCGCACACGTATTCCACGCCGGGCCACTGGTTGCAGGATGAGCGGCCATACCCCGGGTCCACGTCGAGGATCGTCACGTAAGCATCGGGATAAAGCAGCGCCGTAAGTCCGCTCTGCCCGCCGCCGACATCGAGGATGCGCTTCAACGGCGCCCGCGGTGTGACCTCGTGAATAGCGCGCATCTTTTCGCGGTAGAAAAATCCCAGCGTGGCGGCGTTCGGGAACGGATTGCGGGCGAGAAACGCGCGTAGCCCGGCTTTGTCGCTGCAGGCGTGATCCCGTGCAATGTCGCGGGCGGTGGTCATGTCGAGGAATTGCCCCCGTCCGTCCCGGAAGAGAAGCGCCTGCGCACCCACTCGCTCAGCGCCGCCGGCAATGCCGCGACGCCGAGTATGCAGCCCGCCACTTCCTCGCCCACCAAGCGATAGCGTCCGGCGAAGCGCTTGCGCAGACCCTGAAACAGCAATCTCGAGTAATACAGCGGAATCGCCACCAGAAGCCGCCGCATGTTGCCGCCATGCCCATGGCGCGCGAACTGCACGAGCAGCGCCGTGACGTGGCCGCGCGTGTAGGCCCGCATCTGTCGGCGCAGTTCCAGCCACTCTCTGCGATGACAGTGGAACACCACGGCGGCGGGCTCGTACTTGCATTCGTAACCGGCAGCGAGAACGCGATACCAGAATTCGCTGTCTTCACTGCAACCCGAGGCGCCGGCACCGAGACGCGTGTCGAAGCCGCCGACTCGATCGATCGCACTGCGCCGGACCGCCATGTTCGCGCCAGCGCCGATTGCCCAGACGGGTACCCCGAAGCGCTTCATACGATCGAAGAACGTTCCGTCGTACGTGATGCGCAGAAATCCGGCGCCGAATCCGCCAATGCTGCGCTCAAAGGCGACCTGCGCTTCCGTGCGCAGCTCGGACGGCAGAACGAGTCCGGTAACGCACATCGTACGCTCGCCTGTGAAAGCCGCGCGCAGACGGCGCACCCAATCCGCGTGCACGACCACATCATCGTCGGTGAATGCAATGATGTCGCCGCTCGCATGGGCGATGCCGGTATTCCGGGCGACGCTCAGCCCGGCCGTCGGCTCACAAACATAGCGGACCTTTTCGCGTCCTTCTACGAGCATTCGGGTCGCATCCGAGCGCGGCGCATTATCGACGACGATCACTTCGTCGATATGAGCGAGATTGGACTCGAGCGAGTGCAGGCAGAGCTCGAGCTGCTGCGGCCGGTCTCTCGTACAGATCACGACCGAGAGCGTCCCCGATGGCGGCGGCTCGGGGCGGAGCTTCTCTTCGAGCCGCGCCATCAGGTCCCCGGGTTCGAGCAATTCAGCCAGATCGGGCGCACCGAGGTCCTGTGGCGGCAGTGAATGATGCGCAGGCGGTCTGCCCTGGAACGGCCGCCCGAACAGCCGATCCGCTACTGCGGGGGCGATCGTTTGCGGCACCAGCGCTTCGAGCGCACTCGGCGCAAGCGGAAGCTCCCCCGCGCCCAGGTGCAGCTGCCCCAGCGGCACGCCTCTCAGCCACAGCACCACGAGAACCGCTGCCTCGTCTCCGGTGCGACTGATCTCGGGCAGCGCGGCGCCAATGTCCACGTGCTCGATTCTCCAGGGGGCGAATTCAGGCGTCACTTGCCATGATCCTGGCTGCGCGCCGCTGCGATCGGCCGTACTCGCCCGCCGCACCCAACACTCCACCGAGCAGCTCAACGGCAACGAGCCGCGGCGGAGTGACATCGCGGCCGCGCAGTGCGCGCACGAGCCGCTTTACCTGGTCTTTGTACCACCACCAGCTGAGCCGCCACAGCCTCCTGCGATTCTGGGGATCGGCCCGCATCGACTTCATGACGAAAGCCATGTGAGCGAGGCCCCAGGTCCAGTATTGCCGCTGCAGCTCCGCCATGCTCTTTCGATGCTCGTGGAACACCGTCATCTGCGGCTCGTAGACGAGCGTGAATCCGGCGCGAAGCATGCGATAGAAGATGTCGAGGTCTCCACCGCCGGGCAACGGTGCGCCGGTGTCGAGCGCCGGGTCGAAGCCGCCGATCCCGAGCAGTGCCTCACGCGAAAACGCCATGTTCGCTCCGGCACCGAACATGCCCGCTCCGCAGGGGAAAAGCGAGTTCCCGACGCGCTCCACGCGGTAGCGCAGCTTCTCGAACCCGCGTCCGAAGCCGCCCCGCGACTCGAAGAGAATCTGCGCTTGCGTGGAGAGCGCATACGGCAGAACAAGTCCGGTGAATGCGCGCGCATCGGGATTCTCGCAGGCCGCTTCTCTCAGCCCCCCAAGCCAGCCCCGGTCCACGACAACATCGTCGTCGATGAAGCACAGCAGCGATCCTGTCGCTGCGTGCAGGGCGCAGTTGCGGGCGAAGTTGAGTCCCTGTTTCGGCTCCCTCACGTACCGCACGCCCGGAAATTCGGCTGCCACCTCCCGCGTGCGCTCGTCGGGCGGCGCATTGTCGACGATCAGGATCTCGAGCCCCGCGGCCGCTTCGGGCACGCTCGGCTCGAGCCGCAGGAACGACGTGAGACAGCGTCTCAGGAGCTCCGGATGATTGCGGGTGCAGATGGCGACGGAGACTTTTGGCAACCGCGCGGCCGGGGCTTGCCGGCGCCGGTGCTCTACCGCGAGCCTTGTCTGCACGACCTGCTTGCCCAGATGCGCGGCAATCATTGCGCCAAGCTCGGCCGACGAGATGATCGTGCCGCCCGTGCATCGCTGCATCAGAAATCCCACGAGCCGCGAATCGAGGCGCGCAACGACGGCAATACCGGTTTCGTGCGGCTCCAGCGCGACTTCCGGGAGTGTCCGCCGGAGCTCCAGATCGAGCATGCGGTAACTCATCCGGACTGCTCTGTGAGTCCGGCCGGCGCACGACGCTGCAGGCGGTACATCGACGCGAACGGCCCCTCGGAGTGCAGCAGCGCCTCGAGCCGCCCTTCTTCCACGATCACGCCTTCGTCCATCACCAGAACGCGATCGGAGCGCTGTATCGTCGTAAAACGATGGGCGACGATGAAGACCGTGCATTGGCCACGCAGCTCGTTAAGCGCTTCCTGTACGAGCGTTTCGGCATACACGTCGAGGGCATTGGTTGCTTCGTCCAGCACCAGGATATCGGGCTTGCGCAGCATCGCGCGTGCGAGCGCGATACGCTGCCGTTGTCCACCGGAGAGGCCCACGCCACGATCGCCGATGGGTGTTGCGTATCCCTGCGGCAGGCCGCAGATGAACTCGTGCGCATGCGCACGCCGCGCGGCCTCGACGATCTCTTCGTCCGACGCGTCCAGCCGTCCGTAAGCGATGTTGTGCCGAACAGTCGCACTGAAAAGGTAGATGTCCTGCGACACGATAGCCAGGCGCACCCGGTACTGCTCCAGGTCGAGCTCGGGAAGCGGTATGCCGTCTACGCGCACCGTTCCTGTGGTCGGATCGATGAGCCGACAGATGATCTGTATCAGCGTGGACTTGCCCGCGCCGGACCGGCCGACGATCGCGATCGTGTCGCCCTTGCTGAAGCGCGCGCAGACGCCTGACAAGGCCGGTTTCTGCGCCCGGGGATAGCTGTAGCTGACGTCCTCGAGCGCGATCTCGCGCTGGATCCCGGTGAATCGCCGGGGCCCGGAGCGCATCGAGGTGCGCGTGAATTCCTCCAGCATCTGATGCGTTTCCGAAACACTCGTATTCAGGCCGAGCAGTGCGACTCTCGCGGAAATGAGCTGGCGAACCCGCGGGTAGACGCGATAGAGCACCAGCACGAACACCACGAGCACGGAAAACGAGTATCCGAGGGCGCTCATGCCGATCACCACGCCAGCGAGCACCATCGAGATGAAGATTTCGAACAGCGGAAGACTGAGGCCCTCCAGCAGACCCTGCCTGAAGAATATCCGCCTGACGCCCTCCGAAGCGTGGTCGAACTCGGCAAGCTCGTAGGCTTCGCGACCGAAAGCGCGTACGGTGCGCAAACCGGCGAGGCCGTCCCATGCCCGCGAACCGAACGCGATATTGCGCTCCAGGGCCTTCTCTCCGATGTGCCGCGCGCTTCGCGTCAACGTGAGCACGAGCACGCCGATCACGCACAGGACCGGAACGAGCAGCAACGTCATCTGCCACGAGATCAGTATCAGCATGCCGCCGAGCACGAGAACCGCGCAGGCATCGACGATGCACGCGAATACGATGTCGAGCGCTCTGCTGTTGCGCCACGTCTCGGTCAACAACGCGTTCGCGATGCGGCCGAGCCCGGCTTTGTCGAGCGATTCGAAGCTTGCCGACAGGATGGCCGCGTAAAGGCGCGAGCGCAAGCGCGCCGCGGCGCGTCCGTTCAGATACGAGCACATGCCCGCATTCATGTAGCCCAGCGCGTTCTTCAGCGCGATGGCGGCGACGATGAATCCGGCAATGAGCGGCACATGCCAGCCCGCGGGCAGCCGCGACTGCAATGCGTCGAGCACGCCGGGGAACGGCCCAACCGCTTTGCCGCCGCCGGCCACGACCTCGATCAACGGAATGAACAAGGCGAAGCCGAAACCCTCCAGCCCCGATGCGACGAGGCTGAGAAGAACGATGCAGGCGAGCACGTACCTGTTCACGCCCAGCAGAGGCAGCAGCGGGCGATACAGCTCGAACTCGGCGCGCCAGTTACCCAGCAGTCTGAAGGCAGGTGATTGAGGCATGTTCAACAGGGTAGATCCGCGCCGCTTGATATCGGCTGCGCGGCGCACTCATCGTTTGCGGCTCCGAAGCTGATCGGCCTATCAAGCCGCGGACCGTGGCAAATTCCCAGGCACGCGTTGCGACCCGCAGCCAACCGCTGCTTCGAGGTCTTCGAGATAACGCATCGCAAGTTCATCGTAGCGCGTGCCGCGGGACGGAGCTTCGGCAGGATGGTAATGCAAGAAGGGTCGGGGGCGTGCTGAACGTCCCGAACCGTTCGCTGATCCGAAGTTCGCCTGCCACAGGTTAGCAATCTTTTCCGTGAGCCGGGCCTGGTAGAGCAAAGTCGAGAACGCCGTGTATTTCCTCGCAATTGCGGCAACCGGCATGAATGTCGCCGGCCGAGCCGGCGTCGATTTCAGCTCCAACAGCTCGAAGGGCGCGTCCGGAAGGTCCGACCGCGCGCGTCTGATGCTTTCGAGAACGTATCGCTTCGATGCTCGCATGCGCGCGCCGTCCGAAGACATCCTGGGCGAGTAAATCCGATAGCCAACCAGATACTCGGGCATGAGGCCGAATTCATATCGTTGAGCGAGCCTGAGTTGCAGAAGATAGTCCTCGCACCCCTCGATTCCATTCTCGCGCAGGCGTGGGTCGAACCCTCCGACTTCGAGCGCGGCCGCTCTGCGCAGGAGCAGTGCGCTGCCGTTGCCGACGAAGTTGCTGTAGATGAGCCGCAGCAATACGGAACCGCTGCAGCTATACGCGCACGAGCTGCCGATAACGTTGTCGTGCTCGTCGATCCAGCGACAGGGCGAGTACACCAGCGCGACCCTCTCGCCGCAGGCCCTCATCACGGCGACGTGCTTCGCCACGCGGGTGGAGTGCCAGAGATCATCGGCATCTATGAACGCGACAAATTCTCCACGCGCATGACGCAGCCCCGTATTTCTCGCACACGCGACTCCCGAGTTCGCCTGGTGCAGCAACGTCACGCGATCGTCCGCAGCGCAATGGCTGCGCACGATCGCCGGCGTGTCGTCGACCGAACCGTCATCGACGACCAGAATCTCGAGGTTCGAATGCGTCTGGGCGCTGACGCTCTCCAACGTGCGCTCGATGCTCTTCGCGCCGTTGTAGACCGGAATTACCACCGAGACGAGCGGCTCGTTCACCGTATGCGATCGCTTCCGAATGTGATGCCGGACCGCAGAAATTCGGCTTGGGCGAAATCCGAATCGAGTCCAACGAGGAATTACACGATAACGACGGCGCGTAGGCGTTGCATGCTGACACGCGCCGCAACGTGGAGGTCAGCCGCGCCAATGTAACAGACTCAGGAAATTTGTCACGACCCAAATCGCTCGATCAGAGACACCATCCGTCACTCCGTCCTCTGGTGAATGCATCACCAGGACGCTACCTCCGGAAATAATTCCGGAACATTCAGGCAGTCTGGCTTGCTTGTGCATCTACGGTACCTACCGTGGAGCTACATCCTGAGTTGCGGCCTCATCGTTTTCGACTTCAAGGTTCCGACGATCGCTCGAAGCATACGCGGCGCCGAAAAGTGCGCTGCGCTGCCCAGGTGTCATGCGACGGAGCGCCTCCGCCCCACGGCCGAAACCGATCGCGAAGGCAATCTGTGCCAACGCCGCGGTCGGAGCAATGCTGCGCGGACTGCGCAGATTGAGCCAGTGCAGCGCCTGCGCCGCAAACGCGCTTCGCTTGTGTTGCATGTTTTGTTCCCAGGCGTGATACGAGTCCGACCACATCAACGCGCTGACTGCGGCGGCCCCGGCGCCAAGCGCATATGCCATTCGGATCAGATAGCTGCGCCTTATACGTTCGGGCGGTATTCGATGCCGGAGAACGCATCCGGGCACGTACCACAGACCGTACCCCGCAGCGAGCACGCGCTGGGTCATCTCCACATCGCCGCCTGAGATCAGACGTTTACCGACACGGTCGGCGAGCAGGGGCCGCATGGTCCATCCGCAGTCATGCAGGGCCTGCCTGCGCAGCACCATTCCCGCCCCGACGAGCGCGTCGAGTTCACGCGGTTCGTCGCCATGATCCTGTTCGGCAAAACACCACCCGAAACGCCTGAAGTACGCCGGCGGCTCGCGCACCCAGTCGAGCAGAACCCGGCCTCCGAAGCCGCCGGCGTCGGGTCGTTCCATGATCGCGCAGCCGAGCGCGGCAATCCATCCGGGCTCGAGATGGTTATCATCGTCAACGAAGGCGATCCAGTCGGCCGTGCTCTCGAGCACGCCGCGCAATCGAGCAGGCGATAACCCCTGCCGCATTTCCAACACGCGGCGCAAATTCGGCAGCGACCGCCGAGCCTGCCACGCATCGATCACCTCGGGCGTGCGATCGGTGCTCGCGTTATCCACGACGAGCACCGACCAATTCACAAGGTTGCACGGCGTCTGGCGCGCAAGTGCGGCGAATGTACGATCGAGGTCGTCGGCACGGTTATACGTGCAGACCACCACGTCGAGAACAACGGGTTTGCCGTTCATTCGAACTCGCATCCACGCGTAAAACACGCGCAGGCAGACAGCATGGGGCATCTGCGGGAACTGCCGCAAGCATCCCTCAGCACGATGACGGCCGATCCTGGAATTGATCTGAGCATATCGTTGCAAACACGGAAGCGTGACCTTAATCTAATCCGACAAACAAACGGCAGCTTACTGCGGCCACTTCAGGCCGGAAGCCACGCCGTACCTCGGCTTGTATCAGTCCGTTCGAACCACGCTCGTCAGGGATGGCAATGGCGCGAGCTCAGAGAGCAGGTACTCGTAACCGGCGGCGCGGGGTATGTCGGCGCGCAGACGTGCAAGGCGCTCGCACAATGCGGGTACCTGCCACTCACGTTCGACAACCTCACTCATGGGCACGCGTGGGCCGTAAAGTGGGGACCCCTCGTGCAAGGCGATTTGGCGGACACCGATCTGCTGGCGCACACATTGGGAACGTATTCGATCGATGCCGTGCTTCATTTCGCCGCGTATGCGTGTCCTGCCGAATCGATGAGGGAGCCAGCCAAGTATTTCCGCAACAATGTTTGTAATACGCTGACGCTTCTCGAATGCATGGTGAAGGCCGGGATCCGCAACATCGTCTTCTCGTCCACCTGCGCTACGTATGGCATCCCGGCCAGGCTGCCGGTCTCGGAGAAGGCGCCTCAGCTTCCCATCAGTCCCTACGGCGAGTCGAAGCTGAGTGCCGAACGCATCCTGCACTGGTGGGGCCGTGCTTACGGCGTGCGTTCGGTCATTCTGCGTTATTTCAACGCCGCCGGAGCCGATCCCGATGGCGAAATCGGCGAGGCGCACGAACCGGAAACGCATCTCATACCGAACGCCATCGCTGCCGCGCACGGCTCGCACGCTGCACTGAATGTCTTCGGCTCCAATTATCCGACCCGTGACGGCACGGCATTACGGGATTACGTCCATGTCTGCGATCTCGCAGCAGCGCACTTGGCAGCGCTCGACCACCTCGACAAGGGCGGACGAAGTATTGCCCTCAACCTCGGCGCAGGGGCAGGGCATACGGTACGGGACGTCGTGAACATGGTCGAAGCCGTCGGCGGTCGGCCGGTCCCGGTGCACATCGCGCCTCGGCGAATGGGCGACCCGCCCGAACTGACGGCCCATGTGGGTCTCGCGTCCGACGTGTTAGGTTGGGAGCCACGCCATTCATCGTTACGCACCATCGTCGAGAGCGCCTGGCGCTGGCATCTCGAACGGCCGCCCGAGCAGCGACTCGTCGAAAGCGGGGACGGGTCACAACCTATCTCTCGCACGCATGATGCGGAACGATCAACTTCATTACATGACGACTCTTCGCAGATATCGACCGCCGAACCGCAACGGAGCCTCGCGGCTGACGATCTCGGTCCTGCAGGGGCGGGCACAAGTCGCCGCGCTGCGCTCACGACTTCGCAGGCGGTGACCACGCCTCTCCGGGCTTCTTCGGATGGCGATACATGTGACCGAGCTGCATCTCGGGAAACGTGACGGCATGCGCAGCGGCATAGCCCCTGCCCCATGCCTCGACCATTGCGTCTTCGGCGTCGTAGGCGAATGGATCGCCGAGCTGCCGTTCGAGCTCGCCTCCACGCTCGGGGCGATTCGCCACCAGCCAGTCCACCGCATCGGCAAGTCCCTGCGCCGGTGAGACGAGGTCACGGTATCCGAGCTGCGTCCTGATCTTGCTGATGTCGAACTCGATCATCCAGTCGCGAACGCTCGAGCTCCCGCCTTTGTAGACACGCTGCGCAAGCGCCGGCGGCACCTCGACGATTTCGCAGTCGCGCCTCATATGACGGGCGATGAATCCGACGTACTGCCGATACGTGTACTGGTGCTCGTCACGGATGTTGTAGATCTGCCCACTCGACTCCGCGGGTTTGTCCACAGCAAGCAACAGGGCGTGAGCGACGTTGCGCGCATAACCGCGTCGTTTGAGCACGCCGCTGAAAGGAATGATGAGGCGCTTGCGGCCATCGAGTATCCGGCGCACGACGCTCCAGTCGGGATTTGCCGGCGCGTGGGCGCCGTAGAGCGACGGGTAACGGAAATACGTGGCGTTGTAGTGACCTTCGCGATGCGCACGCATGACGGTCTCTTCCGTCACCCACATCAGATGATTGAATTTCGGTCCTGACGGATCGTCGCAACGCGGGCTGTCTTCGGCGACCAGCGTGGGCGGACCGAGCGCGCCCCACCGCGGGTCGTCATGATGCGCATAGACGGACGCGCCGCCGGCGCCGATGAAGCGCCCGGTTCGGCCCTTCAGCAGGTCCGCGATGATGCGCATCCTCCCGTACGTGGCGATGACGACATCGAAGGACCGACCTTCCAGCGCGGGCGCCAGCGTCTCGGCGAAATGCGGGTCCGTGTGGATGTGCTCCACCGGCCGCATGAATTCGACTTCGTGCTGGCCTCCGTGAAGCACGGTGACCTCGAAGCCGCGCTCCAGCAGGCCGTTGACGGTGTGCGGACCGGATGGACCGGTGCCGCCGATCATGAGTGCTTTCATCGCGTATGTCCCTGGGCCGATATGAACAGATGATTTTGCACGCTCGGCGGCCGAACGCGCGAGCATTTCCGCCGCCGGCGTCGCGCATCCGCGGCGAGCGGCTACACTCCGCGTGTGCGATCCAGGTGCGGAGGAAGGCATGCACGCAACACGTATCGGCGATTTCGAGGTGCAACGCATCAGCGAATTCGAGGGGCCGTTCATCGCGCCTGAAGTGTTTTTTCCCGCTTTCGATCCGGAGGTGCTGCGGGAAAACCCTGAGATGGCCGGTCCGCGGCTGATCGACCCGCAGAGCGGCAAGCTCGTCTTCGGGTTTCATTGCTTCGTGGTGAAAACAGCGCATCACACGATTCTGATCGACGCGTGTCTCGGCAACGACAAGGAGCGTCCGACGCGCCCACAGTTTCATCGGCTGCAAACGCCTTTCCTCGCCGATCTCGCGCGCGCGGGCGTGAACGTCGACGACATCGATTACGTCATGTGCACGCATCTGCACTGGGATCATGTCGGCTGGAATACGCGTCTCGACAATGGACGCTGGGTGCCGACGTTCCCCAACGCGCGCTACATCATGGCCAGGCGCGAGTTCGAGCACTGGCAGGCCGTGCAGCAGCACGGGGAAGACACGCCGCACCGCCGTGCGTTCGAGGACAGCGTGCTGCCGGTGGTGCGGACCGGCCAGTCGGTACTGGTGGACGACGACTATGCGTTCGAAGACGGCTTATGGTTCGAAAGCGCGCCGGGCCATACGCCGGGCAACGTGGTGATCCACGCCCGGTCGAAAGACGACCATGCGATTTTCATCGGGGATGTGCTGCACCACCAGCTCCAGCTCGCAAAGCCGGAGTGGTCGACGCTCGCGTGCAGCGATCCCGAGCTCTCGCGCGCCACGCGCGTGCGGCTCGTCGAGGAGTATGCGGAGCGCGGGACCCGGCTCCTGCCCGCGCACTTTCCGGCGCCGACGGTCGGCCGCGTTGTCCGCCGTGGCACGGCTTATCGGTTTGCATTCGAGTAGAGGACCATCCATGAGCGTTTACGGAATCGATCACGTTCAACTTTCGATGCCGGCCGGTGGTGAAGCATCCGTGCGACGCTTCTACGGCGAAGTGCTGGGGCTCGAGGAAATAGCCAAGCCACCGGATCTCGCTGCACGGGGAGGCGCCTGGTTCCGCTGCGGTCCGTTGCAGCTTCACCTGGGGGTCGAGTCCGACTTCCGGCCGGCGCAGAGAGCACATCCGGCTCTCCTCGTACGCGATCTGTCAGCGGTCATCGAAAAGCTGAGCGCCGCAGGATTCGAGATCAAGTACGATTCGGTGAAAATCGAGGGTTTCGATCGAGCCTTTACCGCGGACCCCTTCGGCAATCGCATCGAGCTTCTGCAGGCGCAGGCAGGAAAACGATAGGCGGCTGCACGTAGACCTGTACGCCCGCGTGAAACGGCAGCGAGTCCGGACAGCTGACTGGATTCGGGACGGCGCCGCCTCCGCGGCTGTCCAGGATGACGTCCTCCAGTGCTAATCCGGCTTGATGCCGAGCTGCCGCACGACTTTGCCCCACTTCGCGATCTCGTTCTTCAGGAACACGCCAAACTCCGCGGCACTCATTGCCCCTGCTTCCGACGCTTCGGCGGCCATGCGTTCGCGTACCTCCGGCAGCTTGAGCACCGCGGCCATCTCCGTCTGCACCTTCGAGAGAATCGCGGCCGGCGTCGCAACGGGCGCGAGCATGCCATTCCATCCCACCTGCTCGTAGCCCGGCACGCCCGCTTCCGCGACGGTCGGCAATTCAGGCACGAACGGCGATCGTTTCGAGCTCGTGACGGCGAGCGCCTTCAGCTTCCCCGACTTCACGTGCGGCAGCACCGTGGCGATAGGACCGAAGTTCAACTGCACCTGTCCCGAGATGAGCGCGATGGTGCCTGGTCCGCCACCGCTGAACGGCACATGAACGATGTCCACGCCGGCCATGGATTTGAAAAGCTCCACGCCGAGCTGGGTCGGCGTGCCGTTGCCGGCCGAACCATAATTCAGCGTGCCGGGTTTTGCCTTCGCCAGCGCGATCAGCTCCTTGATCGAGTTCGCGGGCACGGCGGGGTTGATCACCACCAGATGCGGGAAGACCGACGTCAGCGCAACGGGTGCGAAGTCCCGACCGACGTCGAACGACACCTTCATCACGCTGGGCAGAATGCTGATCGCGGACGAGACGGCGAGCAGCGTATAGCCGTCGGGCACCGCCTTCGCTCCGAGCTCCGTGCCGATCGCACTGCCGGCGCCGGCGCGATTGTCGATGACGATCGACTGGCCGAGCCGTTTGGAGAACGGTGTCGCGACGATCCGTGCGTAGAGATCGGTGCCGCCGCCGGGATTCTGCGGCACGATGAGCCGGATCGGGCGTGTCGGATAAGCAGAAGACGCAGTCTCCGCAGCGGTGGCGCTCATGGGGAGCAACAGCGCCGCGAAGATCGAGCCATATCTATTCGTAAACATGATCCCGCAACCTTTACGTCGGAGCCGGAAACTGCTCGCGCCAGACGCGCGCAATGTCGCAGCGGCGTGCGATCCATACGCTGCGTCCGAGGCTTGCCAGATAGTCGAGCACGCGTGTCATCGTCCCGATCCGCGCGGGACGGCCGGCGATGCGCAGGTGGTAACCGATATTGAGCATCTTCGGCCGACCGCGGGTGCCCTCCTCCAGCAGCGCGTCGATCGCGTCCCTCACGTAACTCACGAACTCGTCCGACGTCACGAACCCATTCGGGTGAAAGAACTTCATGTCGTTCGTGTCCATCGCATACGGCAGCGCGAGGATCATCCTGCCCGACGCGCTGCGGGTCCAGTACGGCAGATCGTCGTCGAGCGCATTGCTGTCGTACTCGAAGCCGAGATCGATCAGCAGATCGCGCGTGAATGCGCTCTGGCTGCCGCGGCAGTAGAACCCGACCGGACGTGTTCCCGTCGCCGACTGCATCGTATGGATGCACTGCTCGAGCGAACGCCGTTCGCTCTCCACGTCGTTGAAGTCCGAGTGCGGACGCCAGCGCCAGCCGTGGCACGCCGCTTCATGACCCGCCTCCACGACCGCGCGCGCCAGCGCCGGCACGCGCTCGACTGCGTAGCCGCACATCCAGAAGGTCGATTTGACGCCGTGGCGCTCCAGCGCATCGAGCACGCGCCAGAGTCCCGCCCGCATGCCGTAGGCGAAGAGCTGTTCCTGGCCGATATCACGCACGCCCGGACGGATTACAGTCGTCACTTCTCCGATCGCTTCGCCGGCCGCGTCACCGGCTTCGATCGAGCTTTCGGCGCCCTCTTCGAAATTGAGCGCGACCGACACGGCGAGCTTCGCGCCGTCGGGCCAGCGCACGGCCGGCGGACGCCCGCCGTAGCCAGTGAGATCGCGCGCCGGACTGCTCATGCGACGAGCTCGTCCAGCATGCCGTGCAGCAGCCTGCACGCTTCCGCGAAGTCGTCGATGTCCATCGCTTCCTTCGGATTGTGGCTGCTATGGTCGTTGCGGATGAATATCATCGCGCACGGCACACCTTCGTTCGCGAATACGGCGCAATCGTGTCCGGCGCCGCTCGCCATTTCCGGCGCGTCGATGCCGAGCCGCTGTGCCGTGCGCTTCCCGAGCGCGACGAGCTTCGGATCCATGACGGCCGCTTCCGCGTGCGTGTGCTCGCCGAGATCGATTGTGACGCCACGTGCCGCGCCGATGCGCTTCGCGTGTTCCCATAGTTCGTGATCGCAGGCCGTCAGCACATTTTCGTCGTAACTCCGGTAATCCATCGTGAAGCGCACTGCGCCCGGGATCTTGGTGATCGTATGGACCGCGGCATCGGTGTAGAACTGGCCGACGGTGCAGACGAGATCTTCGCCCGCGGCTTCGCGCCGCTTCCACATCGCTTCCAGCTCCGATACGAAAGCCACCGCGGCGAGCAGTGCATCTCTGCGATCGAGCCGCGGCACGGCGCCGGCATGGCCGTACTCCCCGGTCACGCAGGCGTACTGGTAGCGATGATTGCCGCGAATGCCCGTCACGACTGCACAGCGCTTTCCGAGCTTCACGAGGTGCGGCCCCTGTTCGATATGCACCTCGAGATACGTGCCGATACGCGCCGCATCGAGGTGGCGCCTGCCTGCGCGGACCGCATCGGGATCGTGCCCGGCCTCCTTCATGTGCTGTGCGAGCGTGCGTCCGGTATCGAATCGCACCGCCTTGTCGAGAACGCCCGCGGGCAGGAGGCCGAACGCCGCACGGCTGCCGATATACGGCGCCGGAAACCACGACATCTCCTCGGCCCGTATCGCCATGACGGTCACGTCCATGCGCGGCGAGACCGCGAGCTCGCGCATGCGCTGCAGTGCCGTCATGCCGGCGACGACGCCGGCGGCGCCGTCGTAGTTACCGCCGTGCGGCACGGAGTCCATGTGTGAGCCAATCATGAGCGACGGAAGCGCGCGGTCCCGGCCAGGCAGTGTCATGTACTGATTGCCGGCGTGATCGGTGGTGACGATCAGATCCAGCTCGCGTGCCCACGCGCGCATCATGTCGTGCGCAAGCTGCTCGCCCTCGCCGTACGACGCGCGCGTGACGCCCGGTTCGTCCACCGTGCGACGACGCAAGTCCTGCAGGAAAACATCCGCGTGTGCGATCGCCGCGTCACTCATCTCACGCTCCTCTACTCCGCCCGGATATTCGCCGCTTTCACGACCTTCGCCCAGCGGTCGATCTCGCGCCTCAGAAATTCGCCCGTCTGGGCGGTGCTCAAAGGCGCCGCCGGGTCGGCGCCGAGCTTCGCCAGACGTTCGCGAAAACCGCCATCGGCACTCGCCTTCTGAAGCTCCGCATTGAAGCGCTCGACGATCGAAGTCGGCGTTTTCGCCGGCGCCGCGAACATCCACCAGGCGGTGAATTCATAGCCCGGCACACCGGATTCCGCAAGCGTCGGCACGCTGGGGAGAAACACGGTGCGTTTTGCCGGCGTAACGGCGAGCGCACGCACGCGTCCGGTCTCGATGTAGCCCATCGAGCTGGGAATCTGATCGATCATGAGATCGAGACGTCCGCCGATCAGGTCGAGCAACGCGACCGGTGCACCCTTGTACGGTATGTGCGTCATCTCCACGCCCGTCATGCTCGCGAAGAGCGCAGTCGCAACGTGCGCGGTCGTTGCGTTACCTCCGCTTCCATAATTGAGGCGCATCGGGCTCGCCTTTGCAACCGCGATCAGCTCCTTCGTCGTTTTCGCGGGGACACTCGGATGGACGACCACGACACTGGGAATGTTCGCGACGAGCGCGACCGGAACGAGATCACGCAGCGTGTCGTACGGCAGCTTCGAATAGAGGCTCGGATTCACCGCATGTCCGACGGTCACGATAATGAACGTGTAGCCGTCCGGAGGTGATTTCGCGGCGACTTCCGTTGCGACAATGCCGCCTGCGCCCGGTCGTGGCTCCACGAACGATTGCGCGTTCCAGGTCTCCTGCAACCGCTGTCCTGTCAGGCGGGCGAGCACATCGCCAGCGCCGCCCGGCGCGAACGGAAGGAGAAAGCGGATCGGTTTCGACGGATAGTCCTGCGCATAGACCGCCGCGGCGTTGAACAGCAGAACCGGCAAGAGAACGGTGCAGAGCTGAAAGCTCGCTGCCCAAATGCGGTGCAGCGCGGTGTGCGGTGTGAGCATCGAATACTCCGTCGGCGTGGAACGCCGCTGCGTGAGCAACATTCAATCCAGACGCGATCGTCGTCGTGAGCCGGCGGCAAGCGCCGGCGTGTGATCTGTCTACTTCTCGCCGAGCCGACCGTCGATCGTTGCGCGGCTCTGCACCATAGCTTCGATGTCGGCATCGTTCACGCCCGCCTCCTTCAGCACTTCGACGCTTTGCTGGCCGAGCTTGGGTGCAGGATTCCAGTCTCTGCGCGTTCCGCAGGACCACTTGTTGGGAAGACGCATCATGCGGACCCGACCTTCGGTGGGATGGTCGCGCCACTCGAAGAAGCCGACCTCCTTCAGATGCGGATCGTCGAAGATCGTGTCGGGTGTGTGATAGGGCATCGCGGGAATGTCTGCTTTGTCGAAGATCTCCAGCCACTCGGCGGTGGTTCTGGTCTTCATCGCCTCTACCCTGCACCCGTAGTAGTCCTTCACGTTCGCGAAACGGGCGGGCACGCTGTTGAAGCGCGGATCGTTCTTGAGCTCCGGACGTCCGATCGCATCGAACAGCGCGAACGCCTGCGCGTTGGTGGTGGCCGAGATGCAGATATAGCTGTCCTTCGTCGGAACTGGCCCGGCGTGCGGGTCCATCAGGCGCGGATCGCATGTACCGCCGAGCGGCGGATCGAACGTCCGCAGGTACATGTGTTCTTCCATGACGAACTTGACGAAATTCTCGAACATCGGAATTTCGATCGCTGAACCTTCACCGGTCTGTGTGCGCCGGTAGAGAGCCATCACGATCATCTGCACCGCGATCAGCCCCACCGTCTTGTCCGCAGCGACGAGCGGCACATTGCGCGGCCGGCCACCGGACCGCTCGAACAGACCCGCCATGCCACTCGAGCCCTGGATGATGGCATCGTACGCCGGCTTGCTGCGGTAGGGTCCATCCTGCCCGAAACCGAACATGCCGCAATAGATGATGCGGGGATTGATCGCCTTCACGTCTTCGTATGAGAGCTTCAGCCGCTTCATCGCAGCGGGACGCACGTTCCACACCATCACGTCCGCGCGTTCGAGCAGCTTCAAGAGCGCGCTGAACCCAGCCGGTTGTTTCAGGTCGAGCACGACCGAGCGCTTGTTGCGGTTCAGATGCAGAAACTTCGCACCCATGCCCGGTGTCGGCGACTTGCCGTTCAGGTTGCGCACGAGATCGCCATTGGGCCCTTCGACCTTGATGATGTCCGCGCCGTGGTCGGCCAGAATCTGCGTACACAGCGGTCCGACGACGACCTGTGTCATGTCGACGACGCGAACGCCTTCCAGTGGTCCTCCAGCCATATCCTCTCCTGCTCGTATTCACGCGGACGGCATGCTCCGCGCGTGCAACACGCTTCAGCCGGCCGGCCGATGCAGAAGCATACAGCGGTGAACGAGCGTCGTCCGCGTTCCTACGCGCGCGGTGATCACACCGGCGGCGACATCACGGCACGTCGGCGGTATAGTGTCCGCTGCGCTCCCTCGATTGGGACGGTCTCGTCGACGTGAGAAATATCAGCATCCCTTTTCGGCTTCTGCTCATCGGAACCATCGCCACGTTCGCCGCGCCAGCGCCCGCGCAACAGGCGTATCCCAACAAGCCGATCCGCATCATCGTGCCGTTCCCGCCCGGCGCCAGCAACGACATTCTGGCGCGGCTCGTCGGCAAGAAGCTCACGGACAGCCTCGGCGTGCAGACGATCATCGACAATCGCGCCGGCGGCAGCACCATCATCGGCGCGTCCGCCGTGGCCAAGTCGCCGCCCGACGGCTATACGCTGCTCGTCACCTCGGGGACGCATCTCATCACGCCGCTGTTGATTCCCGCCCCGTACGATCCCATCAAAGACTTCGCGCCGGTCGCGACGCTCGACCGAAGCGATTACCTGCTGGTCGTGCACCCGGCGCTGCCGGCGAACAACCTGAAGGAGTTCATCGCGCTCGCGAAGGCGCGGCCCGGCCAGATCAACTACGCGTCGTCCGCGACCGGCAGCGGCAATCATCTGTCCGCCGAACTGCTGGCACTGCGCACCGGAATCAAGATGCAGCACGTACCTTACAAAGGCGGCGGTCCGGCCGTGGTCGACCTGATGGCAGGTCAGGTGCAGATGTTCTTCAACAGCCCGAGCAGCACGCTGCCTTACGTGCAGCAGGGCAAGCTCAAGGCACTCGCCGTGACGGGCGAAACGCGCTTTCCAGCGCTGCCGAAGGTGCCGACCTTCACCGAGTCCGGTCTGCCGGACTTCGACGTGAAGTCATGGCACGCGATCCTGGGTCCGGCCGGCACGCCGAAGGCGGTCACCGACGTCCTGGCGCCGGAAGTCGCGAAGATTCTCGCCATGCCCGATACGGTTGAACGCCTCGCGAGTTTCGGTCTCACGCCGTTCATTTCAACGCCCGAGCAGATGGCGGCAATGATGAAAGCAGAATCGGCGCGATACGCCGCAGTGATCAAGGCTGCGAACATCAAAGCAGACTAGGGGGCGGCGCTCGCCTGAAGGCTCGGGCCTCGCCGCCCTACGGAACAGAGAGAAACCGAAGGTTTCCCTCCGTAACCTCCCATCCTAGGGGGCGGCGCTCGCCTGAAGGCTCGGGCCTCGCCGCCCTACGGAACAGAGAGAAACCGAAGGTTTCCCTCCGTAACCTCCCATCCTTGGGGGCGGCGCTCGCCTGAAAGGCTCGGGCCTCGCCGCCCTACGGAACAGAGAGAAACCGAAGGTTTCCCTCCGTAACCTCCCATCCTTGGGGGCGGCGCTCGCCTGAAGGCTCGGGCCTCGCCGCCCTACGGAACAGAGAGAAACCGAAGGTTTCCCTCCGTAACCTCCCATCCTTGGGGGCGGCGCTCGCCTGAAGGCTCGGGCCTCGCCGCCCTACGAACGGAAGGCTTCCCTTTGGGTTGCGCATCGGATGGCAAGTCCGACACGCTCCTAGGGCGCCACGCGCACCACGAGCTTTCCCATGTTCTCGCCGCGGAACAGCATGCCAAGTCCCACCGGCGTCTGCGCGAGACCTTCGAGCACCTGCAGCTTCTGGCGGAGGCTCCCGTCGCGCAGCCGCGCAGCAAGCCAGGCACGCGCTTCGTCGTAACGCTCGCGATAGTCGAAAACGAGGAAACCCTGCATGCGCCCATGCACCGCCCCGAGGCGACTCAGGTTGCGCACCGCGTAAGGCTCGGCAGCGGACGCCTGCGAGATGCGGCCGCACAGCACCACGCGCGCCCCCGGCCGCAGATGCGCGAGTGCCGCGTCGAGCGTGGGCCCTCCGACATTGTCGAAGTAGAGATCGACGCCATCGGGGCAGGCGCGTGCGATCGCGTCGGACAGATTCTTCTCGGCCTTGTAGTCGATGACCGCTTCCGCGCGAAGCGCGTCGCGCACATACGCGCATTTTTCCGCGCCGCCTGCGATGCCTGCCACACGGCAGCCCTCGAAGCGGGCGATCTGCACCGCGATCTGGCCGACGCCGCCTGCGGCCGCGGAGACGAGCACGCGATCGCCCGGTCGCAATCCGCCGATGTCGCGCAGACCGAAGTAGGCCGTCACCGCGCTCAGCCCCAAGGGCCCGATCCAGTCCTCGACGGTGCCCATGCCGGGATCGATACGTTGGAGGTGACGCGCGGGGATCGTCGGATGCGTCTGCCAGCCGAGCCGCGCCTGAACGAGATCATCGCGAGCGAACGCGTCGCTGCCGCTTTCGAGCACGCGGGCGATACCACCGCCGCGCATGACCTCACCGAGGGCGATGCGCTGCTGCGAGCCGCTGTCTTCCCTCATCCAGGAGCGCATGGCCGGATCGATCGAGAGATACACGGTCTCGAGCAGCACCTCGCCGGCACCGGGCGTGCGCACCGGTACGGCATCGGCGACGAAGTTCGCCGGTTCCGGCACGCCCGCCGGCCGCGAGGCTAGCAGCAGTCGATGATTGATGAGGTTGCCGGCCATGCATCACCGCCGTTTCACACGGGCAACAGCGCTTCCTTTCTGTCCGGCGGGAGGTCCACATCGAAGGAGTTGACGAGTAACGCGAGCGAGCTGTAGCCCCCGAAGATGAGCGCCAGTTCGACCGTGCCCTGCTTTCCCAGCTGCTCCTGTGCGAGCTGGAACGTGCCCTTGCTCACGCGACGCGTCCGGAAGAATTCCTGTCCATAGCGAACGACCGCGCTTTCGTCGTCGGCGAGCTTCGGCAGCTGCCTGCGATCCCTCAGCGCGTCGACCGTTGCGTCGCCCACGCCATTCGCGCGTGCGGATGCCGCATGCGCATTCCAGATGTACTGACAGTCGAGCTCGCGTGCGGTGACGAGCATCGCAAGCTCCTGGATTTTCTTCGGCAGTGAAGATTCGTTTCGCAGATAGTGATTCACCGCGTTCACGAGCCGATGCACTTTCGGCACGTGAATCATGACCGAGCCGGGGCCGAAGCGAGGCACGGAGCCATAGCCGCGTAACAGCTCGTCGAAAACATCACGCTGATCTTCCGGCACGTTCTCGCGGGTTGCCAAAGGTAGTCTTGCCACGGGCACCTCCTGGTTGGTGTTCGACTTCGGTTTTCAATCGACTTTCGCGCCGGACTTTCTGACCACCTCCGCCCACTTCACTCTTTCCTTCCTGACGAACGCGGCGAACGCCTCCGGCGTGCCGCCGACAGGTTCGGCTTCGATGGACGCGTAGCGCTCCTTCAGGACCGGCGACTGGAGCGCCGTGTTGATCTCGGCATTCAACTTCATCACGATCGGGCGTGGCGTGCGGACGGGAACGACGATGCCGCCCCATGAATTGGTTTCGTATCCCGGCACTCCGGCTTCCGAGATGGTCGGGATGTCGGGAAAGAGTGGAGATCGCTTCAGACTGCTCACGCCGAGGCCGCGGATCTTGCCGATCTTCACGTGCGGCGAAATGGACGTGAGATTGTCGAACATGATCTGCACCTGTCCCGATACCAGATCGGGAATCGCGAGCGCAGTGCCTTTGTAGGGCACGTGCACGATCTGCGTTCCCGTCATGATCTTGAAGAGCTCGCCCCCCAGGTGCCCCGTCGTCCCGTTGCCGCTCGATGCGTTCAGGAGCTTGCCCGGATTCTGCTTCGCGTAATCGATCAACTCCTTCACCGACTTCACGGGCAGTCCATTCGAGACGGCGAGCATGTTGTACGTGGAGAGGAACTGGCCCACGAGCGCGAGATCCGCGTCGACGTTGTACGGCTGATTGGGCAATAACGCGTCGTTGATCGCGAGCGTCACCACGTTCGCGTAGCCGATCGTGTAGCCGTCCGGATTCGCGCGCACGATCATGGCGGTGCCGATGGTCTGGACGGCGCCGGGGCGATTATCGACGACGATCTGCTGTCCCATCTGCTTCGCCAGCTCGGTCGCAAGTATGCGCGACACGATATCGGACGAGGAGCCGGGCGCGGAAGAAAGAATCAGCCTGATCGGTCGGTCGGGGTATTGCGCAGCGGCCACTGCGTTGCAGAGCAGAGTACCGCAGACGCATGCGCCCAGCACGAGGTCAAATCGGCGCCTGCCTGGCTTCATGTCATCGGTGCACGACAGCACCTTCCACATCGCGCGTGTCTTCACAAGGATGTCTTCAGCTTCGAGCAAGTTGCTGGCGGCCTTCGTGCTGCTGCAGATACTGGTGGACGAAAGCGATCGCCATGCTGCCCTCCCCGACCGCGGAAGCGACACGCTTTACCGGGCTCAGCCGCACATCCCCGCACGCGAATACCCCAGGGATGCTCGATTCGAGAAGGTAGGGATCGCGGCTGTGCGACCAGCGTCCGGCTTTTACTACATCGTCACCGGTCAGGACATAGCCACGGGCATCGCGCGCGATGTCCGCTGGCAGCCACCCGGTCTCCGCGTCGGCTCCGATGAAGACGAACAGGCCACCGCACTCGTGTCTGCGCACTTCTCCGGTCGCAGCGTCACGAATGTCGATCGCAGTCAGGTTGGTGTTGACCGTGGACCGCTGTACTTCCGAGCGCAGCTCGACCGCTATGTTCGATCTCCCGCGGAGCGGCTCGATCAGGTAGTGCGACATGCTCTTCTCCAGGGAATCGCCGCGGACGACGAGCGTGACCTTGCGCGCGTGGTTGGCAAAGTACAGCGCCGCCTGACCGGCCGAGTTGCCGGCACCGATCAGGTGGACGTCGAGCCCATGCGTCGCGCCCGCTTCACTGCGTGCCGCTCCGTAGTAGATACCTTTGCCGATGAGCCGGTCGAAGCCATCGATCGCAAGGCGACGCCAGGTGACGCCGGTGGCAAGAATGACGGTGCGCGCGCGGACGATCTCGTCGCCATCGAGGACCACTTCGCGCGTGATCGGATCGAAGCGGGAGACAGAGCGCGTGACCAGAATTTCCGCCCCCAGTCGCCGCGCTTGCTGGAGTGCGCGACTCGCGAGCTCATCGCCGGAGACTCCGCTGGGAAAGCCGAGATAGTTCTCGATGCGGGACGACGTACCGGCCTGCCCGCCGGGTGCTTCACGCTCGATGACCACGGTGCGCAGTCCCTCGGAAGCGCCGTACACCGCCGCCGCGAGCCCGGCCGGCCCGCCGCCGATGATCATGGTGTCGTATGCATCCAGGCGTGGGCTCGTCTGCAGGCCGAGATGCCGGGCGATGTCGCGTGCTGTCGGTCGAGTGACAAGCGTTCCGTCCGCCAGTCGCAGCAATGGCCAATCGCTCTCGGGTGGCAGGGTTCCGGGCCACAGTGCCGGCAGCTTGGGTGAGTCCGGCGTCACCCATTCGAAGCTGATCTGGTTCCGCGCGAGGAATCGTCGCAGGTCGCCGCAGTGCGTATCCCAGCGCTGCCCGACAATGATCGCGCGCGGTTTGGGCGGTTCGGCCGTGATGCCCTGGAGCCCGCCGATGCGCTCGCGCGCGAGCGCGCTGACCTTCAGCGAGATCTCCGGCGATGCAGCAGCAACTGCGTAGTAGTGCTGAGGCTCCATGCGCATGACGCGCGAAGGTTCCGACGCTCGATACCCGCCCGGAAATGGCGAGCCGAGGGCCATCGGCACTTCGCCGAAAATGGTGCCGGGGACGCGCCAGCCCAACGTGCGCTCGACCCCGTCGAACAACTTCACCACCTCGATCCTGCCCGCGAGAACCGCATACAGCGCGCGTTCGCCCCCCTCGGGAACAGCAAATTCTCCGGCGCCGAGATGCAGGTCGGCGGACGTTTGTGCAACGCGCTCGAGATCGGCCAACGCGAGTGTGGAAAAGAGGGGAATCGCGCGGACGTCTTCGATCGTCAACATGGTTTTCTTCGGCGCCTCTTATGAATGACCACGTTCGATGAAATCTGCTCGTAACGAAGATCGAAAACGAATCGGCTGAGCCTGCGAGACGCGCTGTCGCCCATCTGAAGAAAGTCTTCGACGGCCGTGAGAACCGCGACCGATTATACTCACGCGTGTAACGCTCCCCTTCCCTCGAAGCACATGCAGCAGACTCCACAATATGACGTCATCGTCGGCGGGGGCGAAACGCGCGCCGGCCGAAGGGTGAACGCGTCGACTCGTGACTGGATTGCGGACGTGCGCGCAGCGCGCCTCCGGGATGACAGTTCAGATCGTGCGGCCATGCGTGGAATGCCCGCGGCGCTCGCGATCTTCACGGCGATCGCGCTGACGACACTGACAGCGGTCTCTGCGTTCGCGCAGTCGTATCCTGCCAAACCGATTCGTTTGATCTCGCCGTTTGCCGCGGGCGGAGGAGCCGACACGGTCGCGCGCTACTTCGGCCAGAAGCTGTCCGCCCCGCTGCAGCAACAAGTCATCGTCGACAATCGCCCGGGCGCGGGCAGCATCATCGGCACCGAAGCCGCGGCGAAAGCCACTCCGGACGGTTACACGCTGCTCATCGTCAACGACACGCACGCGATCAACGCGAGCCTCCACAAGAAGCTGCCGTACGATCCCATCAAAGACTTCGCCCCGATCACGCTCGATCGCGGTGACGCCGTTCATGCTGAGCGTGCATCCGTCGCTGCCCGTCAAGTCCGTTCAGGACCTCGTCCGGCTCGCCAACGCGCAGACCGGGAGAAATCAAGTACGCCTCGTCCGGAAACGGCTCCGTTTCGCATTTTGCCGGCGAGTTGTTGAAATTGAGCAGCGGCGCGAACCTTCTGCACGTGCCCTATCGCGGCGTCACCGGTGCGGTGACCGCCGTCACCTCCGGCGAGGCGCAGGCGATGATCGTGTCGCCGCTCACGTCGATCGCACTCGTGCGCGCCGGCAAGTTGCGTGCGCTCGCCGTCACGGGTACGCATCGCGCGCCGATCGCGCCGGAAGTGCCGACGATGCAGGAAAGCGGCGTGAAGGACTACGAGCTCAGCTCGTGCTACGGCCTGCTCGCGCCGCGCGGTGTCCCGGACGCCGTGATCGCGACGGTGAATCAGGCGGTGCTGCGTACGCTCAAGTCGGACGACGTGCGCACACGACTGCGAGATGAAGCCGCCGAGCCCATCGGCAGCTCGCCAGAGCAGTTTCAGAAATATCTGATGGAACAAACCGCCAAGTACGCGAAGATCGTACGCGCAACGGGAATGCAGCCTGATTAAGCTCGGTTTATTCGGAGGAGTCATGTTCCCGAAGCGGATTGCGACGCGCGTGCTCCTGTCCCTCGCCGCGCTCGCCGTGCAGCCGGTGTCGGGCCAGGACTATCCGACGCAACCAATCCGGCTGGTGGGCTCCGTCCCGGGCGGCGGCAGCGACCTGGTGATGCGTCTCATCGCACCCACGCTCAAGAACGCACTCGGCCAAGCGATCGTGGTCGACAACCGGCCGGCCATACTGCTCGGCGAAATTGGTGCAAAGGCGCCGCCCGACGGCTACACCGTCGTCGTTGTCGGCAATTCGTTTTTCACCGCGCCGCTGCTGAGAGAAACGCCGTGGGATCCTCTGAAAGACTTCCTCCCGGTCACGCTGGCCGACGCGGGGCCGAGCGTGCTGCTGGTGCATCCGTCGGTGCCGGTGAAGTCGGTCAGAGAGCTGATCGCGCTCGCACGCGCGAAGCCGAAGGCGCTCAACTATGCGACCGGCGCGCCCGGCTCGACGTCGCATCTCGCCGGGGAGCTGTTCAAGAGCATGGCCGGCGGGCTTCAGATCGTGTGGGTGCCGTACAAGGACACCGGGCCCGGATTGATGGCCGTGATGGCGGGCGAAGCCCATCTCATCTTCAAGGATGCAGCCGGTGTCGCGCCGCAGTTGAAGGCAGGACGCGTACGCGGGCTGGCAGTCACGAGCGCAAAGCCATCACCGCTCTTCCCCGATTTGCCGCCGATCGCCGCAGCGGGACTGCCCGGCTACGAAGCTTTGACGGTGGACGCCGTCGTGGTACCGGCACGAACACCGGCGGCGATCATCAAACGACTGAACCAGGAGATCGTGCGCGCGCTCGACGAGCCGAATACGCGCGACACGCTTTTCAATAGCGGCGTCGTCGCGGTCGGCAGCACGCCCGAAGCGCTGGGCAGGTTCATGCAGGATTCGATTGAGAAGTGGGCCAAAGTGATCAAAGAAGCACGCATACGTATCAATTAATTCCGATGAGCGGGGCGACTGGGACAGTCTGTCGCCGCGAGCGAAACATTCAGACGCCGGTTAGCACCCTCGTCCGAGCGTACGAGGGCTAGGAAGGCGAAAGGAACCCACATGGCACAAAACACGAATACCGTCACCCTCATGACGGGCGGCGACATCGGGCCGGTCTACGAACCGACGGAGGAATTTGCGGAGCTCATCACGCCGGTATTGCGTCAGGCCGATATCAGGCTCGGACAATGCGAGCGTGTTTACTCGGAGCGCGGTCAGCCGCCGCAGTTCGCCTACGGTCCGGGCGGCCAGCATACGCGGCTGCATCCACGCTTCGCTTCGGTGTGGAAGGCGGCGGGCATCGACGTGGTGTCGCTCGCCAGCAATCACGCGATGGACTGGGGCCCCGATGCGTTGATCGACACGATCGACATGTTTCGGGAGATGGGCAAGACCGTGATCGGTGCCGGCCGCGACGAAGAAGAAGCGCGCAAGCCTGCCCTCATCGAACGCAACGGCGTCAAGATCGCGATTCTTGCCTACTGCTCGGTGCTGCGCGACGGCCAGGCCGCCGGCAAGGGAAAGACCGGCATCGCGTCCATGCGCGCACACACGCGCTATGCCCCGGAGGAGTTTCAGCCGGGCTCACCGCCGAAAATCTTCACGGAGCCGTATAAGGAAGACCTCGACGCACTTCAGGCCGACATACGCAAAGCGAAACAGCAGGCCGACGTCGTGCTGGTGACCATCCACTGGGGGCTGCGCCTGGTCGCGAAAACGATCTGCACGTATCAGCCGCCCATCGCGCATGCGGCGATCGATGCCGGGGCCGATCTCATCATCGGACACCACGCGCATTCGATCAAGGCGATCGAGAACTACAAAGGCAAGGTTTGCTTCTACAGCATCGGCAACTTCATGACGACCGGCGCGCCGAAAGGACCTGAAGGCACCTTCGACTGGAATCTGCTCTGGCACCGCATCGAACCCGAGTGTCTCCCGCCGAACGGGCGTTACTTTTTTCCCCGCACTGCCGGATGACGATGGTGCCGAAGATCGTCATGAGCCGCAGCGGGATCGAGCGCGTTTCATTCATGCCCGCTTACATCAACCCGCGGGCGCAGCCGCATGCGGTGAAAGCGAGCGATCCGAAATTCGCCGAGATCCTCGAGTTCGTCGAGTGGGTCTCCGACCAGCATCCGCACAAGCTCCGCGTCGACGGCGACGAGGTGCTGGTGGAAACGTCCGGCTGAACGGTCACGAGATCGTCAACTGGATGAGGCTGGCGACATCGGGCGCTTCATCGAGTTTCCAGACGTGACCGATCAGCGCGTCAGCCTCGTGCGCGTTCGAGCATGCCGCCTGCGAGCGAGCGGAATTTCGTTTCGATCTCGACGTCCGACATCGGATTGCGCCAATGGCCGCGATGGTATTCGATGCGCGTCGTTTTGCGTTCGCCTGAACGCATGACGAGCTCCAGCTCGCACAGGTTCATTTCCGCGGCACGCCGGTCGGCTTCCTCGGATACGCCGCATTCGATGCGTGCGATGAGGCCGAGCAGTTGCTCGTCGCGCAGATAGTCTTCCCCGAAATACTTCGCATCGATCGTGCCGTGGCGCAGAGCCACGCCGGCCGTGTACGGAATGCTGTGGTCGGCGGTTTCGCGGTTGGGCGGCCGCCATTTGTCGGGCCCGTCCGCCATGACCCTCAGCGCCTTCGTGCCGGTGCGAATGTGGATCTGCTCGACGGCGTCCACATCCAGACCCTCGCTGCGCGCCTGGAGCGCCGCCGTGACGACGGTCTGCGAGAAGTTGCCGAGTGGAAACTGCTTGATGTGCGCCTGCATGATGCCGAACGGGCGCCCGGCGCCACCCAGGGGCGGAAGCTCGAACGTGCCTCGGCTCACAACGTTGAAAAATCCGTCGCGACCTTCGAACACTTCGTCCGGCCCGGTCATGCCGCGCGCCGCGAGATCGCAGGCGAAGAGCGCATTGCGATTCGCGTTCGCATAGCCGCAGGCCTTCCATGCGGAGACGCGGCCTGCACGTGTCTGATTGAGCGCCACGTTGCCCGCCACCGTCAGGTTGATGGCTTCCACGATCTGCTCGCGCGTGAGCCCCAGGAGCCGCGCTGCACCCGCAGCGCTCGCGATCGCGCCGACCGTTGCGTGATCGATGCCGATCTTCTTGTTGTCCCACGCATCGCAGATGCGGCAGAACACTTCGTAGGCGACGACCGTCCCGACGATGAGCTCCCGTCCGCTCGTCCGCGTCAGCTCGCCCGCAGCGAGCAGCGCCGCGATGCTGTCACTCGGATGCCCGCTCCCATGCGTGATGTAACCGTCGTTGTAGTCGAGGTAGCGCATCATCACGTCGTTCGCGAACGCGGCAAGCTCCGCGCTCGTTTTCTGACCGCTGCACATGATCGTGGCAGGGCGCGTGCTGGTCACGGTGGCGGCAAGCTCCCGTGCGATTTTCGCAGGCTCGCTGCCATAGCCGCCGAAGCCGCAGCCGATCGTGTCGAGAATCAGCGCCTTCGCCTTGTGAACGACTTCGGGCGCCAGTTCTTCGAAGCTCAGGGTCGATGCATACGCGCCCAGTTTTTGACTCATCGTTTCCATATCGGGCCCTTCTCGGATGTGGTTGTGCTACGGACAGCGCGTGCACGCGAGCAACGGCGTCAGGGCGGACATGTCCTGCACGTCTTCCGGCGGCGCGTCGTTCGGCGCAGGCGCTCGGCCTGCTCCTTGCTGATCACGACCGAAGCGACTGCTTTACACATCTTAACCGCAGTGAAGGCGACACTGGCGTACAGGTGCAATGCCGACCTCCTGCCGCATAAACGATCAAAGAGACCTGCCTGTCGCGCTCCGTCATTCCGCTCGGCAGCAGGTGTCTCGGAGGCGAGGCGCCGCCTCTGTTCGGGCACCCCGCATGCAATAATAGACGGCATGCAACGCGTGCTCATTGCCGTCGGTTTGTTGCTTCTGGTCGCGGGGCTGCTCTGGCCATGGCTCTCGAAGCTCGGGCTCGGGCGCCTGCCGGGCGACATCCGCATCGAAACCGAGGGCGGCGGGTTCTACTTCCCGATCGTCACGTGCCTCGTGATCTCGGTCGTGCTGTCGCTCGTTCTCTGGCTATTCCGCCGCTGACGGCACCCCTTCATTTCAACCAGCCGCGCTGCCTGAACCAGAGAAACGGGAGCACGACGGACAGCGCCATCAGCGCCAGCGCGAACGGATAGCCGTAGGTCCAGTCGAGCTCCGGCATGTGCCTGAAGTTCATTCCATACACGCTGGCGATCAAGGTCGGCGGCAGCATCGCAACGGCCGCGACCGAGAAGATCTTCACGACCTTGTTCTGCGTGATGTTGACGAAGCCGACGGTCGCCGCCATGAGGAAATTGATCTTGTCGAAGAGAAAGGCCGTGTGCGCGTCGAGCGAATCGAGATCGTGGCCGATCTGGCGCGCGATCTGCGTCTGCTCGTGCGTCAGCAGCCGCTCCCGCGACAGGAACGAAAGTGCGCGCCGCGTATCTGCGAAGTTCTGCCGGACGCTGCCATTGAGGTCTTCCTGCTGTGCGAGGCGCGCAATCACGGCAGCCGCCACCTTGTCGGTGACCTCCCGGGTCAGCACGCTCCGTGAGGCGCCCTTCAGATGCCGGTGCACTTCTTCGAGCACATCCGCGCAGTACTCTGCATCGGTCGCATAGATTTCGAGCAGCACATCCTTCGGATCCCTGAAGGTACCGGGATTCGTCGCTACGCCATCGCGCACCTTTTTCAACGTGGGCAGGTCCACCTGATGCACGCTGATCAGCGTCTTGTCCGTGAGCACGAAATGAACCTGCGCGTTATCCGCCGTCTCTCCGGGTTCGCTCAGGAAGTCGTTCCGAAGGTGCAACTTCCCGTGCGGGCCGGCGAAGAAACGAGCGCTCTCTTCGATGTTGCGGCCGTGTTCGAGACTGCCGAACTCCACCGTGTAGGTGCGCTCGACGGCACGTAACTCTTCGGCGGATGGCGCCACTACATCGAGCCAGATGACGTCCCCGTTATCGCGCAGTCGCGACAGGTCCATATCGACGGCGTGCAGCCGCCCGTCATTTGCGCTGAACGCATGGAACATGATCGGTCCTCAGCGGACCACCGCCCAGCGCGATGGTCTGCCCGCGCCGAAAGCAACGCGTGTGCCGCTCAGGCGAGCGTCGGATGCCGCTCCACCCAGCCGGTCGCGCGCTCATACGCATGCGCGACCCGGTACACCATCGCTTCGGCAAACGGCTTGCCGACGATCTGGATGGAAAGCGGCAGCCCGTCCGTGCTGAAGCCCGCCGGCACAGAGAGCGCCGGGCTCCCAGTGACGTTGAACGGCGCGCGGGCCTGCCGCGCATACGTGTAATCCACGGCCGCGGGATCGTCGATGCGACAAGCCGGATCCATCGAGCTCGCCGTCACGATTACGTCCACATCGGTGAAGAATGCGTGAAAGCCCTCCGCGAGCTTGCGTCGCAGACGCGTGGCGTTGATGTAATCGGCCGCGCGCACGAACGCACCCGCCATGAGCCGCTCGCGTGCAAGCGCACCGTAGTCCTGGGGACGTTCACGCATCCAGTTTTCGTGTATCGCGAACGCCTCGCTCGTGAGGATCACTCGGTTGCAGGCGGTGTACTCGCCGAGCGGCGCGGTCTCGATTTCGCGTACGTGAGCACCGAGATCGGCGAGTTTCATCACGGCCGCATCGATGCCCGCAGTCATCTCCGGATCGGCCTGCATGTCGCGCGTGTAGAAGTGACGGATCACGCCGACACGAAGTCCTTCGACGCCGCGGTCGATCTCGCTTGCGAACGTCGTCGGCGCGTCTGCAGCGCTGCCGGGGTCGAGCCGGTCGTAGCCGGCGATCGAGTTCCAGCGCCAGCGCGTTATCGCGCACCGTGCGCGTGAGCGGCCCGACATGATCGAGGGAAAACGCAAGCGGGACCACACCGCGCCGACTGACGAGGCCATACGTCGGTTTGATGCCGACGACGCCGCACATCGACGCGGGGTTGCGAACCGACCCGCCCGTATCGCTTCCGAGCGCCAACGGAAGGAATCCGGCCGCGGTCGCGGCGCCGGAGCCGCTGGACGAGCCGCCACAGAAATGATCGCGGTTCCACGGGTTGCGCGCGGGCGGCCATGGCAGATCGAACGACGGGCCGCCGATCGCGAACTCGTGGGTGGAGAGTTTGCCCATGAACACGCCGCCCGCCGCGCGCAGCTTCTGTGTGACCGCCGCATCGGCTTTCGCTACGTTGTCCTTCAGGATCTTCGAATGTGCGGTGGTCGGGAGTCCCTCGTAGTCGATGATGTCCTTCAGACCATACGGGACGCCATGCAACGGGCCGCGCCATTCCCCGCGCACGATCTCGGCTTCAGCCTGACGCGCATCCCTGAGCGCAAGCTCCGGCGTGAAGCGCAGAAACGCGTTCAGGTTCCTGTCGTGTCGCTCGATGCGCTCGATGAGCGCCTTCGCATATTCGACGGGCGAGATTTCTTTGTTCCGCACCAGGGCCGAGCCTTCCGCAAGGCTCACGAAGGCCAGCTCGGTCATTGCGCCTCCCGTTTCAGGCGATAGACATGCGCCGGCTCGTCGGCAGGCCCGAGCGTCTCCACCTTGAGCAGGCTGCGCCGCGCCCGCGCGGTTTTGGTCGCACGCAGGAGTTGCTGCAAATGCTCGTCCTGCAATTGCGTCATGCCGATTTCCGCCGCCATGCGGCGGACGGCGTCGAGTGTCACGTCGTCTTCTTTCATGCCGCCTCCTTCGAGGGAATCGCGGGTGAGGGCCGCGAAACGTTCATTGACTCAGAAGATCATTCAGCGCGTGCGCCGGACGCCTTCACCACCTTGCCGAACTTCACGACCTCGGCGCGAATATACGCCGCCGTGTCCTGCGGCGTGCCCGACAGGATTTCGGCGCCCTGGGCTTTGAACTTCTCCCGGATGTCCGGCATCTGCAGCGTCCGCGTCGTGGCATCGTGCACGCGCGTGATCGCGTCTCGGGGCGAGCCCGCCGGCGCGACGAGCGCATACCACGTGCTTGCCTCGAAGCCGGGATAGGTTTCGGCTACGGTCGCAAGGTCGGGCGCAATCGCACTGCGCTCAGCCGTCGTTATCGCCAGCGCGCGCAGGCGCCCGCTCTGCATGTGCGGCAGCGCCGAAAGCGTGTTCGCGAACATGAACGCAATGTGCCCGGCGAGCAGATCCGTAACGGCGATCGGCGTGCCCTTGTAGGGTATATGCGTGATGTCGATTCCGGCGTACATGCGGAACAACTCTGCGGTGAGATGCGGCGTGCTGCCGATTCCCGTAGATGCATACGCGAGCTGGCCGGGGCGGCTCTTCGCGAGTGCAACGAGCTCTTTCACGTTTTTCGCGGGCAACGACGGGTGCACTACGAGCACATTCGCAACGCTGGCGACGAGCGCGATCGCATCGAAGTCCTTGATGAGATCGTACTGGAGCTTCGTGTAAAGCGTCTGGCTGATCGCGGCCGGTGCGCCTGCCGCGTAGAGCGTATAGCCGTCGGCTGGCGCATGCGCAACGATCTCGGCAGCGATGTTGCCACCCGCACCCGGCCGATTTTCCACGACGATCTGCTGTCCCAGTATCTCGCTCATCTTCGGCGCGATCAGTCGCATCGCGATGTCGACACCGGCACCCGGCGTGAAACCGACGAGGATGCGCACCGGCTTCGATGGATAGCTCTGGCCCGCGCTCGTGGACGGCGTCTGCGCATGCGCTGCCCCGCATACGGCAACTGCGAGCGCAAGCGCGAGCGCTTTCAAACTCTGCATGGGAATGATCTCTATGAAACGCACGAAAACGTGTCTGTTAATATAACCGCGATTGCCTCATTCCCCCGCCGCACCATCCACATCTCGGACATCTGCATGCTGACAATCGAGCCTGGTAGAGAGGTTCTCGGCGCACGCGTAACCGGCATCGATCTCGACGAGCCACTTGCGCCGGATGACTTCGCGCGCATCTTGCGAGCGCTCGGCGAGCACGGCGTGTTGTGCTTTCCGGATCAGCCGATCGAGGCGGCGGCCCTGCGCGCATTCTCCGCCCGCTTCGGTGAGCTGCAGGTGATCGCAGGCGCGGCCGGGCGCACCGAGCCGGGCATGCCTGAAGTGTCGGTCCTTTCCAACGTGATCGTGGACGGCAAACCGATCGGCATTCCCGACGCAGGCCAGGACTGGCACACGGACATGACGTACAACCACGTCGTGGGCTTCGTCAATGTGCTCGTCGCGAAGAAAGTGCCCACCCGCGACGGGAAGCCGCTCGGCGGAACGGAGTTCGCCAACACGCAGGCAGCTTACGAAGATCTGCCGGCGGACGTGAAATCCAGGCTCGCCAATGCGACTGCGACGCACGACTGGAACAACTTCCACGAGCTCATGCGTCGCAAGGGAAGCAAGCGCCCTGCTCTTACCGAAGCGCAGCGCCGAGAACGGCCGCCCGTTTCGCATCCGGTGTTTCTCACGCACCCGATCACGGGTCGCAAAGTGATCTACGTGAATCCCGGCTTCACGGTGAAGATCGATCAGCTCGAGCCAGGCGAGAGTCAGGAAATGCTCGACTATCTCTTCGCGCACGTGTTGAAACCGGCCTATCGTTACCGGCACCACTGGAGCGTAGGCGACGTTCTCCTGTGGGACCACATCGGTACCTGGCACTACGCGGTGCCCGACTACGCGCCCGACGAGCATCGACTCATGAAGCGATGCCAGGTGCTTGCGGACAGGATCTTCGACCGCGATTTGCGGGAACGCATGCTGGGCGTGCCCGTCGCAGCGGAATGACCATTGACCTCAACGCGCATCGCGAACGGTCGCCTGTGTTGCGCCCGCCACGACAACGAGGCCAATCACCGTCGCTCCCAGTAGCAGCGTAACGGAAGCCCACAGCAGGGCGGGAACGCTCGCCCCAAGCGCGAGGCCGACACCATACAGTGAAGGACCGACTGCGCTCGCGACGATTCCGGCAGCCGCGACGAAGCTCCGTGCCGTGCCGAGGCGCGCCGGCACGACGCGTTCGGCAACGACGGTCATGTGCAGGACGGTTCCCAACCCGCTGCTCACCCCCGCACAAAACGAAGTACATCGGTGCGATCCAGGTCGAATCGATCGTAACGAGCGCCGCCGTTCCGGCTGCGAGCGGCCCGCGATGGCGCACGAAGCCAGACGTTCAGGCGAGACCGGGCAGCAGCTCTTTCAGCCCTTCTGCCATGAACTGGACCGCCATGGCCGCGAGCAAAAGCCCGAGTATGCGTGTGGCGATGTTCAGCCCTGTCTGACTGAGGCGGGCTGCAATGAGATGCGCGTTGCGCAGCACCGTCCATGCGATCAGACACACGACTGCGATGCCCCCGACCACGATGATCTGCTGGACGATACCGCCGCGCTCGGCGGCAATGATGGACGTGCTGATCGCGCCCGGACCGGCGAGCAGCGGAAACGCCAGCGGCACGATGCCGCGCACGTCGCCGGTTTCGAACTCGCGCGCCTCGGCCTGGGACTGTCGCACGCCGCCTGCCTGTGCATTGAGCATCGCCAGCGACATCAACAGGAGGACCAGCCCTCCACCCACCCGAAATGCCGAAAGGCTCGCGCCGATGAGGCGCAGAAGCGGCTCGCCGAAAAACGTCGCGAGGGCGAGCACGATGAACACGGTCGTCGCAATCACCCGCGCCAGGCGCTCGCGTTCGAGCGCATTACGGCCGGCAGTAAACGCAAGAAAGAACGGCACCGCGAGAAACGGATCCACGACAGCCGTCAACGTCACGACGAAGCGCAGAAACTCGGTCACGGCAATCTCACCCATTGACCGGCGAGTCTACAACGACGGCGGGACACTGCCGAAACGGAGAAAGCGCAGGCCGCGTTGGCGTTGCGACCGCCGCGTATTTGCGAACATCAGCGTGTGCTATCGCTCAGTCCTCTCGCAGGCATGCGGCTTGAATGCAATCGGCCCATGATGGCAGACAGCCCGGCAAAAGCGATTATCTTCGATGTCGATGGCACGCTCGTCGATTCGAACGATCTCCATATCGAAGCATGGCGCGAAGCATTCGCACATTACGGAATAGGACTAACGTACGATCAGGTGCACGACCAGATCGGGAAGGGTGGCGACCAGCTCATTCCATCATTCCTGTCGCAGGAGGACGTGGACAAGTTCGGCGCTGAGCTCGATCGGCTTCGCGCCGAGATCTTCCTCCGCGACTACCTGCCGCAGGCGCGTCCGTTCCCGCACGTGCGCGAGTTGTTCCAGCGCCTCAAAACCGATGGCCTGCAGATCGTGCTTGCCACTTCGTCGAAGCAGGTCGAGGTGGACACGCATATCAGAAACCTCGAGGTCGAAGACCTGATCAACGGCGCTACGTCCGCTGACGATGTCGATCGCTCCAAGCCGTGTCCCGATATCTTCGAGACCGCGCTTGCGCTTCTGGAGGGTGTGTTCCCGAAGGAAGTGCGCGTTGTCGGCGATACGCCATACGATGTCATCGCCGCCGCACGGGCGAACCTGAGCACGATCGCGGTTCTCAGCGGGGGCTTTCCCGAGGAAGCGCTGTATGGCGCGGGTGCGGCCGCGGTTTATCTCGATGTTGCGGACCTGCTCGAGCATTACGCGGAATGGGTGCCAGTCTGCGCGTCAATCCGTGCGGATGCGGGCGCGCCGGGCGCCCTTTCGCACGAGCGTGATCGCGTTCGTCCGGCGCAAACCCGCGGGTCCGCAGGACTGCCAAACGCCACGGGTCAGCAACCGGACTGAAGCGAGCTCAGCGGCCGCGAAATACGGCGGGCCGCTTCTCAACGAACGCCCGCACACCCTCCTTCGCATCCTCGGTGTCGCGCGATATGTTCTGCGCGAACGTTTCGAACTCCAGTGCAGCGCGCAAGTCGACGTCGAGGTTGTGGTAGATCGCCCGTTTCGCACCCGAAATGGCGACGGGTGGACCGTCCGCAATCTTGCGCGCGAGCTTGTACGCCTCCGGCATCAGCGCTTCAGGCGCAACCACGGCGTTGACGATGCCCAGCCGGAATGCTTCGGCGGCGTCGATCGCATCACCGGTGAAGATCAGCTCACACGCCTTTGCGACGCCGACGATCCGCGGCAGGAAGTAGGTGCCGCCCCAGTCGGGGTGCAGGCCGCGCTTCACGAACGCCTGTGAAAATCTGGCGGCAGTGGACGCGATGCGCATGTCGCACGCCAGCGCCAGATTCATACCCGCGCCGGCCGCAGCGCCGTTCACCGCAGCGATGATGGGTTTGGGACAATCGCGCATCGCGAGAATGATGCGATCGCGGATCGGCGTGAAGCGTTCGGTGACGGATGGCGCCTGGCCGGCTTGATCGCGTTCGCTCATTGCCTTCACGTCGCCGCCCGAACAGAAGCCGCGGCCGGCGCCCGTAATCACGATCGCACGCGCATCGGGATCCGAACCACACTTCAGGATCGCGTCGTACAGGTCCTCGCGCAGCGTGCCGCCCAGCGCATTGAGGCGGTCTGGCCGGTTGAGCGTCAGCGTCGCAACCCGGTCCTGCACCTCGAACAGCAGGCTCTCGTATGTCATTTTCGTCTTCCTCTGAATGGTCATGGCTGGCGGCGAGGTCTGGCAGACAGACACGTGTCACCGCGCCGGCTCGGTTACGATACGCGCCCGTATCGTCGATTGCTCCCGATCTTGACGGCCCGGTCCGATCGCATCGTCCCTGTGATAGCCGTGTGCAGCACGCTTCTGTGCTGCGCATCGGCGCGAGCACAGGGCACGGGCCCGATCCGCGATGACGCCGCGCTGGCACGTGCCGATGCAGAGGCTATCGCCTACAAACTCACGACCGCTTTGTATCACACCTCGACGCAGCCGAACGCATTCGATGTGAATCTGCGTGGGACGCTCGACACGCACACGGCGTGGATCGGGTTCTATCGGCGCGCCAGCGAATTCCAGCAGGCTCGCGCCGGCTACGAGAACAACCTTGCACTGCCCTTCGGTCGTCTTACGCCGTCCGTGCAGTACGCATCGGGCGGCTTCCTCGGCGGCAGCCTCACGGCCGAGATCGGAGAGCGCCATTTCGGGCTGCTCGGCATCGGCCGCACCAATCTCAAGGACTATTTCAATGTGAATTTCGATCCCAACGATTCGATCCTGATCGGCGCCGGGACACGGGCGCTGCCGAACACGGTGCTGAGTCTCTACCAGATACGCGATGATCGACTCGGAACGGGCCAGCACGTCGTGCACCTTCTCGCACGCGTGAAGCCGGACGCACGCACGCGCTGGACGATCGACGTGTTTCACAAGGAAGGCCGCGAGTCGGCCGGCGACGAAATCAAGGTGCGCGGAACCGGCTTCTCCGTGACCTACGATTACGACCGATACTTCCTCCGAATCGCGAACGATCCGCACGTCAATTTCACGCCGAACCGCATGCTGCGCTTCTCGGCCGGCATTCGTTTCTAACGCCGTCCGCAGCCGGTCAGCTTTTCCTGGTGAGCCAGCGACCGATGCCGTACGTGAGCGCGGCGAACACCACGATCGTCGCGCCGATGACCCAGTAGTTGATCGTCGAGGGGTCCTCGAACGCGTTGCCGATCTGTTTCCCGAAGACGGTGGTCGCGAGCACACCCCGGAAGGCGATGCGCGCGACATCGCTGCCTATCTGAGCAACATGCGCTGACCGGCGCGCTCGGCGTTGCGCGAAGCGTTTCATCGCTCACATAATCGGGCCTCCTCGTGTGACCCGGGTCCGATGACCGTGTTCTCATCCACCATGATGCAGTTCCCGCTCACGCTCACCCACGTGCTCGGCCGTATGAAGCAGCTCTTCGCCGCGTCCGAAGTCGTATCCCGACTGCCGGACAAGTCGCTTCATCGTTACACGTACGGCGACCTCCATCGGCGCGCAGTCGCACTCGGCGGTGCACTCCAGCGCTTCGGCCTGAAGAAAGGCGACCGCGTCGCCACGCTCATGTGGAATCATCACGTTCATCTTGAAGCGTACCTGGCGGTTCCATGCGCGGGCGGCACGCTGCACACGCTGAACCTGCGCCTGCACCCGGACGAAATCGCATACATCGCGAATCACGCCGGCGACCGCTTTCTGATCGTCGACGACGTTCTGCTGCCCTTGTACGAGAAATTCCGGGGCCAGACCGCGTTCGAGCGCGTGATCGTGGTGCCGCTGACTGGGCAGACCGTAGGGACAGGCCTGGATTACGAGGCGCTCATCGCGGATGCGCCACCTTTGGATGTCCCCGCGATCGATGAAAACGACGCGGCAGCGATGTGCTACACCTCGGGTACGACCGGGCGGCCGAAGGGCGTCGTCTACAGCCACCGCTCGATCGTCCTTCACACGCTGGCGACCGCCTGGGTTGATTGTCTCGGCATGAGCAACCGCGATTGCGTCTGTCCGGTCGTGCCGATGTTCCATGTAAACGCGTGGGGTGTGCCGTACACGGCGGTCATGGCAGGCGCAAAGCTCGCGCTGCCGGGCCCACATCTGGATGCCGTGAGTCTGCTCGATCTCTACGAATCCGAGGCAGTCACGCTGAGCGGCGGCGTTCCGACCATCGCATTCGCGATGCAGCAGGCGCTCGCGCGCGAGCCGGCGCGCTGGCGGCTCGACCCGGGTCTGCGCGTGATCGTGGGGGGATCCGCCGCGCCGGAAGCGCTCATCCGCAGTCTCGATCGCTTCGGTGTGCGCGTCGTTCAAGGCTGGGGCATGACCGAAACGTCACCCGTCGGCATTGTCAGCTTCATGAAGCGCGATGTCAGAACGGACGACGAGGATGCCGCCTACGCACTGCGCGCCAAACAGGGTGTGCCTCTGCCCTTTTTCGAAGTGCGGGCCATCGCGCGTGATCGCGAGGTGCCGTGGGACGGGGAGAGCATGGGTGAGCTGGAAGTGCGCGGGCCGTGGGTTGCGGCGCGCTACCACGACATGCCCGAGTCGGCCGGGCAGTGGTCGAGCGATGGCTGGTTCCGGACCGGCGACATCGTCACCATCGACGCGACCGGTTATGTCAAGATCACGGATCGCATCAAGGATCTCGTCAAGTCGGGCGGCGAATGGATCAGCTCCATCGACGTCGAGAATGCGCTCGTGTCACATCCGGCTGTGCAGGAAGTCGCGGTGATTGCCGTGCCACATCCGAAATGGGGCGAACGGCCGCTCGCAATCGTCGTTGCAGTGCCCGGAACGACAGGGACGCAGGAATCGCTCGACGCCCACCTCGCGTCGCGCGTCGCATCCTATGCCCGTCCGGATGCGTACGTGTTCGTAGACGAGCTTCCGAAAACATCGACGGGCAAGCTGATGAAATCGGTGCTGCGGGAAACCTATCGCGACTGGAAATGGGATTGACCGTCCTAGCACGAGACGCGGCGGCGACAGATCGCCGGGCTATAGAATCGCGGCATTCGCGAAGCAAATGAAGAATGGGGCAAGCACCTCAAACGAAACTCTTTCGATCGGGAGGCAATCATGGCAGCAGCTGAACGCTTGCGTGTAGGGCTCATCGGAGCGAAGGGAAGATGGGGGCCGCGGGCGCACGTACCGGCGCTGACGCACCTGCCCGAAACGGAGCTCTATGCCGTCTGCACTGCGCACGCCGATACCGCGCAGGCCGCCGCCGATGAGTATGGCGTGAAGCGCGCCTATGGCGACGTGCAGGCGATGGGAGCGGACGCCGGGGTCGAAGCGGCACTCGTCGCGGTACGGGTGCCCGCGCACTACGAGCTCACGCGAAGCGCGCTCGAATCCGGCAAGCACGTGTACTGCGAATGGCCGCTGGGCGCGACAACCGAGGAAGCCGAAGAGCTCGCGGCCCTCGCACGTACGAAGAAGCTGCACACGATGGTGGGGCTGCAGCGGCGCGCGTCGCCGGCGTACCTGTACATGCGAGAGCTGATCCAGGAAGGTTATGTCGGCCAGGTGCTCTCGGTGAACATGAGCCAGATGGGCAGCGGCGTCCTCACGCGCACCGCCGACCGGACCTGGCAGCGCGACGTGACACTCGGCGCGAATACGCTGACGATCACGTTCGGCCATTCCATCGATGCCCTGTGCATGGTGGCCGGTGAGTTTGCGGAGCTTTCGGCGCTCGTCAGCACGCAGGTGCCGCAATGGTTCGAGAGCGACACGAAGCGCTACGTCGACGTGACTTCACCCGACAACATCATGATTCAGGGTCGGCTCGAAAACGGTGCGATCGCGAACGCGTACGTCGGGGTTCATCCGTATCACGCGAGTGAATACCGCTTCGAGATCTACGGCAAGGAAGGCACGCTCGCGATGATCGGGGGCGGCGAAGCCGGACAGGAAACGCGACGCAAGATCTATGGCGGCCACAAGGACGACGCGAAGCTGCAGGAATTGCCGATCCCCGACCGCTTCAAATGGGTTCCCGAGGAAGTGCGGCAGAGCGGTTCCGGCTATGACGTCGGGCAGATGTGGGTGAAGTTCGCCGAAGCCATACGCACCGACAAACGCATCGATCCCGATTTCGATGCCGCCGTGCGCCGTCACCGCATGCTCGATGCTATCCGGCGCGCCTCCGAAACGGGTCAGCGGCAGAAGGTCGTCCTCTGACGCGCCTCCGAGCGCTCGCGGCGTTCGCCCGACCCGGACGCCTGCGCGCCCGGCGCGCGCAGGCGTAAGCCGACGCGATCAGTAACCCCGCTTGGAAGACTGCGCAATCACCGCGCCGTTCTGAGCGGGGAACTTTATGCGCCAGTGCGGCCTCTCTCCTTGAGAATCGCTGCATAGGTCATGGCTATTGTTGTAATTTAAAAAATCAACTTCACCTATTGATCGAGGCGCGGTAACTTCGGCGTCACGAGATGCGTTCTCGCAACTTTATCGAAGAGGATTCAACTGCATGAAAACCGTAGGCGACAAACTCGAAAGCTTCAAAGTCACCGGCGTGAAACCCGGCTTCAACCAGCACGAAGAGAAGGGCCAGTCGGCATTTGAAACGATCACGGAGAAGTCGTTCGAGGGTAAGTGGAAGATCATCTATTTCTACCCGAAGGACTTCACGTTCGTCTGTCCGACCGAAATCACGGGCTACGCGAGACTGGCGAAACAGTTCGACGAACGGGATGCCGTGTTGCTCGGCGGCTCGACGGACAACGAGTTCAGCAAACTCGGCTGGCGCCGTGAGCACAAGGACCTCAAAGGTCTGAACCACTGGCAGTTCGCCGACACCACCGGCTCGCTCGTGGACCAACTCGGCATTCGCGAGAAGGACGCTGGCGTGGCGCTGCGGGCGACGTTCATCGTCGATCCGGACAATACGATCCAGCACGTGACCGTAAACAACCTGAACGTCGGTCGCAGCCCGGAAGAAACGCTGCGTATTCTGGATGGACTGCAGACCGACGAGCTGTGCCCGTGCAACCGCACGGTGGGCGGCGACGTCCTGAAAGCAGCCTGATCGAAGGAAGCCGAGCCGAAACCTGTTCTGCACACCCGCTTCGGCGGGTGTTTTCATTGGAGATTGAGAAAATGGATTTCCTGGACGATCTGAAAGCGCGCATTCCCGATTTTGCAAAGGACGTGCGGCTGAATCTGGACAGCGTGCTGACGCGCAGCAGTCTCGAGCAGGCGGACGCGCTCGGCGCTGCGCTCGCAGCCGCGTATGCGGCCCGCTCGAAAGCACTGGTCGACGCAATACGCGGAGCCGGTCAGCTCAACGACGTGGACACGAACGCGGCGCTATCCGCTGCGGCGCTCATGGGCATGAACAACGTGTACTACCCGTACGTCGAAATGGCGGAAGATCCCGACCTCCAGTCGCAGCGGCCGGAACTTCGGATGAACGCGTACGGCACGCACGGTGGCGTGGAGAAGAAGCGGTTCGAGCTTTTTGCGCTGGCGGCGAGCATCGTGGGCAAGTGCCACTTCTGCGTGCAGTCGCACTATAAGTTGCTGAAGGAGGGCGGCTTTACCTCACAACAATTGCGTGACGTCGGCCGCATCGCGGCGGTGATCGCCGCCGCGGCGCTCGCCCTCGACGCGTAGGGGCCGCGTTCGCGCTGACTTCAAGCGCTCATGCGTGAATACCGCCGTCCGGCAGCGGTTGGGGCCGGTCTGGCGGCTTTTTCACAGGTCCTTTGTTCCTGCGGCGCGGTTGCAAACTGCCCTGAGCCGTCATCGTCGCGGCAAAAGCCGCCGCACTCAATCGCTGGTCACGCTTCACGGAATCCATTACGGGTCCTCCACTGCGACGTTCGCAAGCAATAGCACAGCAATATTCGCGCGCAGTGCGAGGTTCGGCAGATCGCGGGGGAGTTGGGCGAACGGCCGCTCGTCTTACCCGCTGCTCATCACGCCATGGAACCGGCGTGCGCACCCATGGCGTTCAGGACGATCAGCGCATCAGCCGCGACTGCACCCGCTGGAAGCACGATGAGCGGGTTTATGTCGATTTCGGAAATGGTTGCCCGGTTCTGCCATGCAAAATGCGAAAGCGATGCGAGCGCCCGCGCGACCGCGCCCACGTCGAGCGCAGGCCGGCCGCGGCTGCCGTCCAGGATGCGGCGGCAGCGGAGCCCGTCCAGCATGTCCCGTGCGGTTTCCTCGCCGAACGGTGCAAGGCGACAGGCCGTATCCTGAAAAACTTCGGTGTTCACGCCGCCCGCGCCGACCACCACGACGGGTCCGAAGACGGTGTCGTTTACAACGCCGGCGAGCAATTCGAAACCGCCGGTGACCATCTCGGAGACGAGCACGCCTTCGACCCGCGCATGCGGAGCGAGCCTTCGCGCGTTCGAGAGCACCTCGTCGATCGCGGCATGCAGTTCCTCGGACGTGCGCACGTTCAGCTTCACGCCTGAGATATCCGTTTTGTGCGCGATGTCCGGGGACAGGATCTTGACGGCGAGCGGCGGCGCCAGCGCCTCGAAGCGAACGTCGCTCGGACGAGCGCACAACGCACGTCGCGCGTCACAGCGATACCGATGCGCTCGAGCACCGTCTTCGATTCGCTTTCGGAGAGTGCGCCGGTTTTCCCGGCGAGCGCCGGATCCGGTACAGCGTCCGCTCCAGACGCAGATCCGCCGGACAGCGCATCGGCGCTGCGGCTCCGCTCCAGCGCTTCTCGATACGACGCGAGCATCGCGATCGTGCGCGCGACGCGCACCGGGGACGGCAGCACGGGAATAGCTGCGGACCTGAATACCGGAAGCGCGGCCGTCGCTTCGGAATCGGGCAGTGCCAGGAAAACGAAGAGCGGCTTCGCCGTGCGTGCAACAACGTCACTCAACACGCGGGCAGCCGCGTGGCAGGCGGACGCCGCCGAGGTCGCCAGGTTAAAGCAGACCGCGTGCACCGCCGTATCCTCGAGCACCGCGGTTACTGCCGTGCTGAGCTTCTCGTCATCCGCGCCGATGTAACCGGCCGTGAAATCGATGGGATTGTGAACGGCTCCAATCTCGGGAATCACCCGTGCGATACGACGCTGCGTCTCTTCCGAAAGCCGGGCGAGTCGCAATCCTGACTGTTCAGCGGCATCGGCAAACACGATCGCCGACCCACCCGAACCGCCCATGACCGCAACCTGCCGACCGGCCGGAAAGCGGCCGGCCTCGAAGGCTTTGATGACGTCTGCCGCCTCGTGGACCTCCGTCACCTCGATGATGCCGGCCTGCCTGAACAGCGCCTGGCAGTAGTCGTAACGACCGGTGAGATTGGCGGTGTGCGAAGCAGCCGCACGCGCGCCTTCATCCGTCACGCCGCCCTTCCAGACGATCAGCGGCTTCCCGATACGCAGTGCGCGTCGCCCGCACTGAAGCAGCCCGCGCGCGTCGTTCACGCCCTCGATATAGGCGAGGATCGTCCGCGTTTCCGGATCATCGAGCAGCGCGTCGATGAACTCTACGGCAGTGATATCCGCCTCGTTACCAGTGGCGATGACGGTACGGAAGCCGATGCCCGCACTTGCGCACGCGAGCGCGAGACTGATGCCGAAACCGCCGCTCTGCGTCACCAGCGAAAGCGAGCCGCGCTCGAGCTTCGGCGGGCGGGTCATGCTGCCAAAGGCGGCATAGACATCGCGATGAATGTTCGCGATCCCGAGGCAATTCGGTCCGACGATGCGCATGTTGGCTGCCCGCGCGATCGCGAGCAGGCGTTCCTGCCGCTCGATGCCCTCCGCACCGCTCTCGCGGAAACCGCCGCTCAGAACGACGGCAAACGGCACGCGCTTTCTCGCGCACGATTCGATGACTGGGATCACGCCCCGCGCCGGTACGCCGATCACCACCACGTCGATTTCTTCTTCGATCGCATCCACCGAGGGATAGCAGCGCATGCCCTCATAGGTCGGATACCGCGGATTCACGGGATATACGCGGCCGGTGAAGCCGTAACGCAGGAGTGTATGCAGCGTCTGCGAGGCGGGCCGCACCGGGTCATCGGAGACACCGACGACCGCGATCGTTCGCGGTTCGAACAGGCGTTCGAACCCTTTCACGCGCGATTCCGTTGTGGCCAGTAGTTCAGAAGCACTCCATAAAATGTCGCGGGCTTGCGACAAACGCCAGCCACAGTATATGTTCAAACGGCACGCGATTTTCCGATTTTACTCGCGTCATCATGTCAGGGACTCTCCGTCGTGCGCCTTGCGATGCGTCTCGTGGGCTGCGCGAGCTTCGGCGAGCACGGCCTTCATCCGGCGATTCAGCCAGCGTTTGTTCGTCGCGAACGCATCCGGGTGCTTCCTCGCGAGCATCGTAGCGAACCGCCCCGCGGCGTCCTCAAGCTCCGCACGCCCGACGACAACGTTCACGAGCCCGCGCACCAGCGCTTCCTGTGCCGGCATGCGGCGACCCGTCTGAACCAGGTCCACCGCAAGCGCAAGCCCGCCGACCTGCTCGGCTATCGCCGCGCCCGTGAACGTGGACATACCGAGGTCGATTTCCGGCAGTGACAGGGCGGCGTTTTCCGCAGCGAGACGTGCATCGGCAAGAAGCGCCAGCATCGCGCCGCCGCCGCTTGCAATACCGTTCAGCGCCACGATGACCGGCTTCGGATTGTCGAGCAGCGCGTCGGTCAGCGCGCTGAGGGCCGCGGAGCGACGGCGTCGATGCGCCGCCATATCGCCGTCGGCCGGCTGCTCGCGTACGTCCACGCCCGCCGAAAACACGCGTTCGCCGCTACCTGTCAGTACGATCGCGCGCACCGACGCATCGTTCGCGGACTCGATCAGCACACGCGTTGCATCTTCCATGAGTCCGGCTGAGAGCGCGTTTGCTTTCTCGGGACGATTCAGGCGCAGCCACAGATGGTCTTCGCGGCGCTCGACTACCAGCAAGGGTTGTTCAGACATGGTGTAGAGAGAGGGTGTCGAATGTGGGCGCAGCACGCGCGCTTCAGGCATGCGTAAAATCTTAGAGTCTCAGTGCATCCCCGGCAACCCGCCGACGTTCTGCTGCTCCCCGCAGACGCGCTTCGCTCCGCCCGTGGTAGCGGCGGAACGTGCGAGGCGCGCAGTCGAACGTCGCGGCGCCGCCCCCAATACAGGATCGACAAACGATGAATGTGAAATCACGTACCGAGAACGGCGTTGCGACCGTCACGCTCGATCGGCCCGATAAGATGAATGCGCTTTCCGAAGCGATGTACGCGGACATGAGCCGCATCTTCGCCGACCTCGCGAGCGACGATGCCGTGCGTGCCGTCGTGGTGACGGGAGCCGGACGCGCGTTCTGCTCCGGCAGCGACGTGAGCGGCATGGAAAAAACCGACCCCGTTTCGAACCGCACGCGCATGAAGCTGCGTCACCGCATGATCCAGAATCTCGTCAATATCGAAAAGCCCGTCATTGCGGCCGTGAACGGCGCATGCGTCGGCATCGGTTTTTCCATCGCGCTTGCGTGCGATCTCATCGTCGCCGCCGAGTCGGCCAGGTTCTCGCAGGTGTTCAAGAAGATCGGTCTCGTGCCGGACGGCGGTTCCATCTTTTTCCTGGTTCAGCATCTCGGCCTCGCGCGGGCGAAGGAGCTCGTGTACACCGCGCGCATGCTGCCTGCGCAGGAGGCTCATGAGTGGGGCATCGTGAGCAAGATCGTTCCGGACGGCGAGTTGTCCGCTGCGGCGCATGCGTTCGCGCAGGAACTGGCCGATTCGGCCACGTACGCACTCGGGCTTGCCAAGAAGATGTTTCAGTCCATGTACACGCCGACCCTCGAGGCGCTGCTCGAAACGGAGCTTCTCACGCAGGCACTCGCACGTCTGAGCGACGACCACAAGGAAGGCGTGACCGCCTTCAGGGAGAAGCGCGGAGCACAGTTCCGGGGCCGTTGACCGGCGCCTCGATCGCACCGGGACTCTGTTCAGCGCCAGCGCTCGATGAACAGCAGCATGTTCGCGATACGCGGCGGCGCGATCAGCCACCCCCCAATCACGCCGACGGTGTTCGCAGCCATGTCCGCGTATTCGAAGGTGCGATAGTCCGTGAAGCTTTGCGCGATTTCGAGCCCGACGCCCATCAGAGCGAGACCGGCGGCGATCGCGAGCCGTGTTCGGGCCGCAGAATAGATTTGCGCGAACCAGAACATGAGCGTGCCGTAAGCCAGGAAATGAGCGACTTTGTCGGTCTGTCCTCCCGGCGTTGCCGGACCAAGGCGCACGAGCGAGAGTACGATGACGCTGACGATGAGCAGCCAGCCGATTGCGAGCCATACCGGTGTCCACTTGAGTGCGTATTTTTCGAACATCTCATCCTCTATACTAGCCACGCTGATCGTACGCCACGTGTCACAGGAAAGGACAAGCGACCATGAGCTCCAGGATCGAACAACGTCTTTCTGAACTGGGAATCGTCCTTCCTGCAGCGGGCGCACCCGCCGGTAACTACATTCCGTTCGTCGTGGCAGGAAACCTCGTGTTCCTTTCGGGTCAGGTGGCGCGCGAAGCGGGCAAGATGAAGTACGTCGGCAAAGTCGGACGCGAGCTTACGGTGGATGTCGGACAGGCCGCGGCGCGACTGTGCGCGACGAATCTGCTGGCACAGTTGAAGGTCGCATGCGGTGGTGATCTGAATCGCGTCGAGCGCTGCGTGCGCATAAGCGGTTTCGTGAACAGCGCACCAGACTTTCTGGAGCACCCCAAAGTCATCAACGGCGCGTCCGACCTGATGGTCGAGGTGTTCGGCGAACGGGGCCAGCATGCACGCACGGCGGTCGGCGTTGCGGCGCTGCCGCTGGACTCCGCGGTCGAAGTCGAGGCAATTTTTCAGCTGCAGTCCTGACCCGTGCTCTGCCCCTGAAGATCTCGTTGTTCGTGCTTCGAGAGACTCGCGTTCCTCGGCACGAACGGCTTTTGCGTTCGTCCCGAGGAGGCGCATCAGCGCGCCGTCTCGGAGGGCGAACGCCTCGGCTGCGCATCTAATACGTCGTCAGACCGCCATCGAGCACGATCGTCTGACCCGTGACGTACTCGCCGTCCTTGCCCACCAGATAGGCGACGGTGCCGGCAACCTCTTCCTCCGAGCAGAAGCGGCCGAGCGGCACGCGCTGCTCCATCATTGCGCGCTGGTCCGGCCGCGCCGAAAAATACTCCGCGCGAGAAGGTGTCCACACGAGCCCGGGCGCGATCGCATTCACGCGAATGCCGTGCTCGGCCCATTCGTAGGCAAGCACGCGCGTCATGTGAATGACAGCGCCTTTGGAAATGCCGTACGTCGAACGCTGCGCGAGCGCGACCAGGCCATGCGTGGAGGCGATGTTCACGATCGAGCCTGTGCGTTTCCGGGCGACGAGATAACGGCCCATTTGCTGCGCCATGAAAAACGTCCCGGTGAGATTGCACTCCATGACGCTCTGCCATTCGTCACGGGTCACGTCGAGTGCGGGCTGACGCAACTGAATGCCGGCATTGTTTACGAGCACCTGCAGCCGGTCGGAGTGACGTGACGCCTCTCGAAAAACGTCTTCGATGCTCGCTTGAGACCGTAGATCCAGGTTGAGCGCTGTCACGCGCGCGCCCGCCGCTTCGACCTTCGCGATGACCTCGTCGAACGGCGCCTTGCTGACACGTGTCAGCACGAGGTCATACCCCGCGCGGGCGAGCCTCAGTGCAATCGCAGTGCCGAGGCCCTGCGATCCGCCCGTAACGATTGCTACGGGTCGATCGTTCGCCATCACTCCTCCCGTGTCTCAATGCCGCGGCTGAGTTTACGCGACTTCGGAGCGGGTGCGACAATCGCCCGGAGAGGAGAAAACGCATGAAAGGAACGCGCGCAGCGTTGTTCGCGGCGATGCTTGTGACGTCAACGCCGAACAGCGAGGCCCAACCGGCGTACCCCACCAAACCGGTGCGTATCGTCGTACCGTCTTCGGCGGGCGGAGGCACGGACATCATCGCGCGCATCGTCGCGCCGAAGCTCACGCAAAGCCTCGGCCAGCAGATCATCGTCGACGATCGGCCCGGCGCCGGTACGATGATCGGAGGGGAGATCGTCGCGAAGTCGGCTCCGGACGGTTACACGCTGCTCATGTGCGTATCCACGCTGGCGACGAATCCGGTGATCTACCGCAAGGTGCCGTACAACGCGATCACCGACTTTGCGCCTGTAACGCTGGTACTCACGGCATCGAACATTCTCGTGGTGCATCCATCGCTGCCGCCCCGCACGGTAAAGGAGCTGATCGCTTTCGCGAAAGCACGGCCCGGGCAGCTCAACTTCGGCTCCGCCGGCCTCGGGACCGGTCCTCATCTCTCGATGGAGCTGTTCCTCAGCATGACCGGGACGAAGATGGTGCACGTGCCGTATAAAGGCTCGGCCCCGGCCATCGTCGACCTCGTGGGAGGACAGGTCAGCGTCATGACCGCGACCGCGCTCACCGGCATTCCTCATATCCGGGCGGGCCGTCTGCGTGCCCTTGGCGTGACCGGAGCGCAACGGACGACGGCCGCGCCCGACGTGCCGACGATCGCCGAGGCAGGCGTTCCTGGTTACGAAGCGGTACAGTGGTACGGCATGGTGGCGCCCGCGAACACACCGCGCGAAATCATTACGCGACTCAACCGCGACATGCTCGCGATTCTCGAGATGCCTGACGTAAGAGAGAAGTTCGCGGCCGACGGCGGCGATCCCGCGGGCAGCAGTCCCGAAGAATTCGCCCGCTATATCAGGTCCGAAACGGACAAGTGGCAGAAGGTGGCGAAGTCAGCAGGCATAAACCCGGAGTGACCGTTCGCCCTGAGCGTGCATTCGCGTCACCCCTGATGCTTGCCCGGCTTCCAGCCCTGCGCGGCGAGGTGCGTGGTCGCGAACGCGAGCGGCTCACGCTCCAGTTGCGGCGCCATCGTGTCGTTCCAGCGATTGAGGAATCCGTTCAGCGCCACGACGCCCGCGATTTCCACGATCTGCCCTTCGTTCCAGTGTCGCCGCATGCGCACGAAATGCGCTTCGGTCACGGCATTCGGCTGGGACGCAGCCGCGACGGCGAATTCGATCGCGACGCGCTCCGCATCCGTAAACAGCGGGCTTGTTCTGTAGTCGAGTATGGCCGCGATCTTCTCGTCGGAAACGCCGGCGCGGTGCGCGGCTTCCGCCGAGTGGGCCATCGAATACGCACAACCATGCGTCCGGCTCGCCATATACGCGAGCAGTCGCTTGAGGCCGGTATCGACCTCGCCGGCTGGATCCCATACGGCGGAAGCCATCTGCGCAAGCGCTTTCACCAGCCGCGGCCTGCGCTGCATGATGAGGATGGTGCTCGGCGTGTAACCGAGCAGGCGCTGATAAGTCGCGAACGTTTCTTCGAGATCGGGATGAGTGTCGGGCGGCAATGGGCCGAGGTACGGCATGTGAACTCCTTACAGGAAACTCGAGTCGAGGCAGTGCCGAAGACAGCTCAACGCCGTCTCGGCCATGCGCCAACGCTGCAGGAGTTCGGCTGAGAGATCAAGCCTCGCATCGCGCGGGCCCGCTTGAAAACGATGGACGATGGCGGCCTCTGTACACCCCGGCAGTTCCCTGTCAAACTACGCGCAGCGGCAAACACGCAAACGGGGCGAGCGCCGTAGAACCCTGCTAAACGCATGAAAAGGTTCGGCGTTGACCACGAGGCATGCGGCGGGCTCACGCAGAAAAACGCCTTGGGAGAGGACACAAACTGTTACAACAAAGCGACGAACCGCGATGCTGAGCGGCCTGTCCATGTTCATACACGCAACCAAAACGGAGCTTTCCCGTTCACGGTGGCGGTGATGTAAGAAAACGGGCTCTGCCCTGACTTATCACACAGTGATCATGGAGACGAGAATGAAGAGAGTGTTTCTGGCTACAGCAGTCTCAGCCGCCTTCGCGCTTGCCGCACCCGCCCTTTTCGCGCAGTCCTCGCAAAGCGCCGAAAACACCGACGTTGTGGCGCAAGCGGCGCCTGCCCCCGCCCCCTCGGAGCAACGCGGCGGCCCCCATCACGGCCCCGGTGCACATGGCATGCATATGCGGATGCCGAGCGAGCGTATCGAAGCGCGCCTTGCGTATATCCGCACGGCATTGAAGATTACCGATGCGCAACAGGCTCAATGGGACACGTTCGCAAACGTGATGCGCAAGCATGCGAGCGACATGGACCAGCGCATGAAGCAACGTATGGCGCAGCATCAGGCGGGCGCGCAACGCCCCGAGCGCCCGCAGCTCAGCGCGGTCGAACGGCTGGAACGCCAACAGCAGCGCCTCGCGCAACGCTCGGCGCGACTGAACGAAGTAATCACCGCCGCGAAACCGCTTTATGCCAGTTTCTCGCCGGAGCAGAAGCAGATCGCGGATCAGATGCTGGCCCAGGGTGAACATCGCCGTGGACCCCGCGGCGGCGGCCATCATTCCGGCATGCATCGCGGCACGTAACAAGTTCGTAAGGACCTGTAGCAGTCCGGGAGGAGACTCGAAATGACAACAAAACCAGACGCTCGAAAACTCAAAATCTACCCGGCGCAAGCGGGCGGATGGATCTATGAAGTGTGGATCGCCGCCCGCCCCGTGGTCGTCGGCTGGTGCCACACGCGCGAAGCAGCGCTGCACCAAGCAAGCTCGCGTAGGGGGGCGCTGGATAGCGGGTGCGCTCGCCTGCGGCTCAGGGCCTCGCCACCCTGCGGAACGAGGCACCCATGGATCCCCCCGTATCCTCGTCCTTCGCGCGTGCTCAACGCCGACACGCTTTCGATGCCGATGGCGCCTGCCTTCCGCTCCGGCCCTCGCGCAGCGGATAGAATTCGGCGGATGCATGCGTCCGTCGAAGCGCTTTCCGTGTCCGCGCATCCCGTGCGATGAGCGGTCCGCTCGACGGGGTGCGGATCCTCGATCTCACCACCGTTATTCTCGGCCCCTACGCGACGCAGATCCTCGGCGATCTCGGCGCTGACGTGATTAAGATCGAGGCGCCGGAAGGCGACACGGTCCGGTACGGCGCCCCGATGCGCAATCCCGGCATGGGCGCCATCTTTCTTCATCTCAACCGCAATAAGCGCAGCCTCGTCCTGGATCTGAAGCAGCCGGCCGGACGCGAAGCGCTGCTGCGCCTCGCGGCGACAGCCGACGTGCTCGTTTACAACGTGCGTCCGCAGGCGATGGCGCGGCTCAAGCTGACGTACGAGGACGTGCGCGCCGCAAACGACAAAATCATCTACGTCGGCGCCTACGGGTTCAGCCAGAGAGGACCGTACGCCGCGAAACCGGCGTACGACGATCTGATCCAGGGAATGGTTGCGCTGCCTTCGCTCATTCGCCAGGCAGGTGCGGACCGGCCGCGCTTCGTGCCTTCGACGATGTGCGATCGCATCACGGGATTGAACACGGTGAATGCCGTCACCGCTGCACTCTTCCATCGTGAGCGCACGGGCAAGGGACAGGCCGTCGAAGTGCCGATGTTCGAAAGCCTCACCCAGTTCGTGCTCAGCGATCACATGGCCGGGCAGACGTTCGAGCCGCCGCGCGGACCGATGGGTTACGCGCGCCTTCTGGCCGAGCATCGTGCCCCGTACGAAACCAGGGATGGTTATCTGTGCCTGCTTGCCTACAACGACAAGCAATGGCGCAATTTCTTCGTGATGATCGGCAGCGCGGAAACATTCGACAACGACCCGCGCTTCTCGACACAGACGGCGCGTTCGCAGCACATCGCGGAGATTTACGCGTTCGTAGCGGATCACATGCGCACGCGCACGACTGCGGAATGGCTGGAGGCGCTCACCGCCGCCGACATCCCGGCGATGCCGCTCAATTCACTCGAGGATCTGCTGCACGATCCGCACCTCAATGACACCGGCTTTTTCTCGCTCGTGATGCATCCGACCGAAGGTCCGCTGCGCAGCATGGCCGTGCCTTCGACATGGTCGGAATCGCAGCCCGAAACGCCCCGACCAGCGCCGCGCCTGGGCGAGCACAGTATCGAGGTGTTGCGGGAGGCGGGCTATTCAGCCACCGAGATCGAGAGCTTGATTACAGCAGGCGTGACGCTGAGCGTGGCCTGATACGAGCGTGCCGACCCGCCGGCTACTGTATCTCGATCCCTGATTCGAGGATGATCTTCCTGTAGCGCGGTATGTCGCGCTTCAACTTCGCCGCAAACTCTTCGGGCGTGTTGGCGATGACTTCGTTGCCGCGTGCGAGCACGACTTCGCGCACGTCCTTCGCCGACAGGATCTTCGCTGTTTCGCGATACGTCTCGCGCACGAACGCGTCCGGCGTACCCTTCGGCGCGAGGAGGCCATGCCAATTCCCGAATTCATAGCCGTCCAGCCCCTGCTCCTGAATCGTCGGCACATCCGGCATGAGGTTCGAGCGTTTCGCGGTGGTCACGCCGTAGATCTTCATGCGCCCGGCCTTCACCTGGGGCGCGACAACGGGTATCGAAAGCAGGGCAACGTCGACTTCGCCCGCGACGATCGCCTGCTCCGTCGGTGAGCTGCCCTTGTACGGGATGTTGACGAGCTTGATGCCGGCTGCGTACTTGAGCACCTCCGTGCCGACCGCGCCGTTTGCCCCCGCCACGCCGATGTTGACCCTGCCGGGCTCCCTGCGCGCCGCGGCCACCAGTTCCCTGAACGTCTGCGGCGGAAAGCGCGGACTCGCGACGAGCGCTGTTCCGGCGGATACGAGCTGCGTGATCGGCACGAAATCGCGCAACGGATCGTACGGAAGTTTCTTGTAAAGCCCGACGTTCATCACCATCGTCCCATTGTTGCCGATGAGGAGTGTGCTGCCGTCGGCCGGCGACTTCGCGGCGATTTCACTCGCGAGAATACCGTTCACGCTCTGGCGGTTGTCCACGATGACGTTACGGCCGAGCGCTTCCCCCAGCTTGTTCGCAACGAGCCGGGCCGCGAAGTCGGACGGCCCGCCCGGCGGTGAGGGCACGAGCAGCCGGATCGGCCGCCTGGATTGTGTCCTGCGCGATGCTCACCGTCGTCACGCACGCGAGCAGCAGCACGAACGCGCACGCGCAACGGAAAACCGCCCTCACGGTTCTTCAGCCGTCTGCCTTGCCGGGACCGCAATCTGTGTCTGGGTCACCAGCGCGACGCTGGATCCATCGGCGTTGTAGATCGTCGTCTGCCACACCGACGTCGTACGCCCGACGTGCAGCGGTATGCAGACGGCCGACAGCACCGGGCCCTTGCCGGAGGCGAAGAAGTTGGTCTTCGATTCGATGGTCCCGCCGCGATACCCCGGCGGCCGGTTCGCCGTCGCGCCCAACGCGCCCAACGCATCGGCGAACGTCATGATGGCGCCGCCGTTCACACGTCCGTTGGCGTTGAGGTGCATCGGCGTGATCGGCATCTCCGCCGTCACCTTTTTCGGCGACAGCGACGTGACGCGTATGCCGAGCGCCTTCGGCATACCGCCCTTCAAAACAGGATTCGTGCCGACGGACAGGTTCTGCGGATCGGCCGCTGCGTGCTTGACTGCACGCCTGGAGCGTTTCTTTTTCGTTGCCATGAGTCTTCCGGCAGTGCGCGCGTTTCAGCGCAGATAAGCTTCCGCCGCATACCGGCGCATCATGCGATGGCTGTTGAAGTAGCAGGCGATCTTGCTGATGGCCTGCTTCATCATCCAGATCCAGCGCGCACGGTCTTCGTAATAAAGCGGCAGCACGACGTTCTCGAGTTTGTCATAGAGCGCGTGGGCATCCGCGCCGTCCTCGATCGACCATCCGGTAACGCCTTCGATACAGCCTTCGACCCACCAGCCGTCGAGCATGCTCAGGTTGAGCAATCCGTTTACCGCGGCTTTCATTCCGCTCGTGCCCGAGGCCTCGAGCGGCGGCATCGGCGTATTCAGCCAGACGTCTGCGCCGGCCACGAGGACCTTCGCGATCGCCATATCGTAATTGCGCAGAAAGGCGACCGGGATGCGCCCGCTCAGCTCGCCCATGGCCTTATGAATCGCATGCAGGCCTTCCTTGCCTGCACTGTCGGCCGGATGCGCCTTGCCGGAGAACACCAGTTGAAACGGATACCTCTTCGCGATGGCAGCAAGGCGCTGGAGATCGGAAAACACGAGGTCCGGACGCTTGTAGCCTGTCATGCGCCGTGCGAACCCGATGATGGGGACCGCGACGTCGAGCTCGATGCCGCATTCGTCACGCACCAGCGTGCGGAGGTCCAGCTTCGCCCGCTCGTGAGCCTCCCACAAAGCGTCATCCAGCAGACGATCGGCACGCACCAGCACCTCCGGCTCGTGACTCCACTGCGGATAGTGCGATTGATACAGCGCGGCGAATGCCGGATGCGCCCAGGTCCCGACATGCACGCCGTTGGTCACCGCACGCACGTCGAAGCCGGGGAACATCTCACGTGCCGTGATCGCGTGGCGTTGAGCGACTCCGTTCACGTAGCCGCTCAGATGCAGCGCCACCTGCGTCATGTTCAGGGTTTCGGGTCCGCCGAAGACCTTCAACGCTTCGAGCGGCAGAAGATCGGTCGCGATGCGGCCGACGAGATCGTAGGAAAATCGGTCGTGCCCTGCTTCCACCGGCGTATGGGTCGTGAACACGCAGAGGTCGCGCACACGATCCGCATCGTACGACCATTCCGCCTTGTCCGTTTGCCTGCGGCGCCGCGGAAAGCGCTTCAGCAACTCCAGCGTCGCGAGCGCGGCATGGCCTTCGTTCAGGTGATACGTGCCGATCTCGAAGCCGAGCGCCTCGAGTATGCGGATGCCGCCGACGCCCAGGAGCAGCTCCTGCTTGAGCCTGTATTCCGCGTTCCCGCCGTAGAGATAGTGCGTGAGATCGCGGTCGCCTTCATGGTTTTGCTCGAGATCGGTGTCGAGCAGCAGCACGGGAACGGCGTAACCCGCTTCGGATTTATGGACATACAGCCACGGACGCACCCACACGTCGCGTCCTTCGATCTGGACGCCGATCATCGCTGCAAGCGGGTGGGCCCATTCTGCGGGCTGCCACGGATCGGGGCGCTCCGTCTGCCGGCCTTCCTCGTCGATCTCCTGCCGGAAATAACCGGCACGGCTGAGCAGCGAAACGAACACGACCGGCAGCTCGAGATCCGCGCACGAGCGCACCGTGTCGCCGGCGAGCACGCCAAGACCACCGGCGTACGTATGTATTTCCACGCGGAGCGCGAGCTCCATCGTGAAGTACGCTATGTTGGTCTGCGGAAGAAAGGCGCCAAGCTCGTTCATGTTATTTCCATCGTATGGGAAGCATTATCCGCGGTCCTCGGAACCGCGTAGCGCGAGCCTTGAAGTATATACGAGCGTCGAAAGGCAACGGCTTGCGAGTCGGGGAGCGGCCGGAGGTCCGATCGTGTGCGAGGATGTGCAAATCGCACGCCGATCCGGCAGTGCAGCACGGCATTTACCGCGGCTCGGATGTCATCTAAAACCTGCATGGCTGCAACTCGACCACAGCATTTTCCCGTATGACCAACATGGAATTCTGGACAGGCGAGGACGACCCGGAATGGGATCGCGCACAGGAAGCGCTCGCACGCGCCGGTGTAACGGACGGACTGCCGGTCATACCGCCCTCGCGCGAGCGGGTCGAGCGGATGCTCGCGGCGATACGGGTGCCGGGAGATACCATCGTCGCATCGTTGCCACCCGCGTATGCCGAGGTCGCATGGCACGACATCGCCGTGAACGCCGTCATGGCGGGATGCAGACCGCCGTACCTTCCTGTGGTCGGTGCAGCCATTCAGGCGATGACTGCACCCGAGTTCAACCTCCTCGGCATCGCAACGACGACCGGCTCCGCTACCGTCTGCGTGATCGTAAACGGACCTATCGTTGGTGAGCTCGGGCTGAATAGCGCAGCCAATGCGTTCGGCCCAGGCAATCGCGCGAATGCGACGATCGGGCGTGCGGTGCGCCTGACGCTTCAGAACGTCGGCGGTGCGCGTCCCGGCGAGATCGATATGGCCACGCTGGGCCAGCCTGCGAAGTACACGTTCTGCTTCGCCGAGAACGAGGCGGAGAGTCCCTGGACGCCACTGCACGTCGAGCGCGGTTTCGCGCGCGAAGCAAGCGTCGTCACCGTCGTCGGCATCTCAGGAACCATCGAGGTCGTGGATTCCGAAAGCCGCACCGGCGCCGACCTGGCACAGACATTCGCGCAATCGATGCTGATCGCAGGCAATGTCGGCAGCGCCGGGCTGCTCGGCGGCGGAGAGCCCCTCGTGGTCATGCCGCCCGAGCATGCCGACGTGTTCCAGCGCGACGGCTATTCGAAAGCGCGAGTGAAGCAGGCGCTCCACGAACGCGCGCTGCTGCCGATCGACAGGCTCGCGTCGGGATTGCGGGCACGTGCGGCTGCGGGTGGCGGAGCGCCCGACGGTCTGCTGCGAATCGCGCGCACGCCCGACGACGTGATGATCGTGGTCGCCGGCGGTGTGGGTCGCAAGGCCGCTTACGTCCCGACGTGGAGCGGCACGACACGCGCTGTGAGTCGGGAAGTGGCTAACCAGCCGCGCCGGAACGCCTGATCAAGCATGCTGGTGATTGCGCATCGTGGTGCGCGTGCGTTCGCCCCGGAAAACACGATTGAGGCGATCGAGAAAGCGGCGCAGGCCGGGGCTGACGCCGTCGAAATCGACGTGCAATTGTCGGCCGACGGACACGTCCTCGTGTTTCACGACGACTCCCTTCGCCGCTGTTCCGACGTGCAGGCCCGCTTTCCGACGCGCACGCCCTGGTCGTTCTGCCATTTCACGGCGGCGGAGATTCGTTCGCTCGATGCGGGAACGTGGTTCGTGCATGAGCTTGCACGTCCGGCGCACGAGCGCCAGGGCTTTCTGCAGACGATGTCGTCGGAAGAAGTCTCTGCGTGGATCGACGCCGCGGAGCGCGAACGCTACGCTTCCGGGAACGTCCGCATACCCACTCTCTTGGAGTGCCTCGACGCGTGTCGCAGGCACGCCCTCGAGCTTCACGTCGAATTGAAGGTCATTCCGCGTTTCTATGCCGGCTTGGCGCAGAAAGTGGTCGGGCACGTGCGCGACGAGCACATGCAGACGCAGGTCGTGATCTCCTCGTTCGACCATCAGCAACTTGCGCTTGTGCGCGTGCTCGCACCCGATGTCAGAACAGCGGTGCTGACCAGTAACCGGCTGTATCGACCTGCCGAGTACCTCGCGCGACTGGGCGCGTGTGCGTATTGCCCGGGCTGCTCCGGTGACGTCGACACGATCGGTCTTCAGTCGGTGACAGGCCTGCTCGATCGCGACACGATCAGCGAGCTCCTTGCAAGCGGCTATCTCGTGAACGTATGGACCGAGAACGATCCGAGCCGGATGAAAGCGCTCGAGGTGGCAGGCGTGACCGGGATATTCACGGATTACCCCAATCGCCTGCGGGCGCTCCTGTCGGCTGCTTAGTCGTCCCGCATGGTCTTCCGATTCCTCAATGCCATTCGCGCTCCGATGTCACCACTCAAACTCGGACCAAGCCTGCTTTTCGGCCTATGGGCGCTGTCCGCGTGCAGCACAGAACAGATGTATGAATCCGGTCGAGCATGGCAGCGAAACCGGTGCAGCAGCATTCCCGACAAAGCGGACGCAGACCGCTGCGCAGCTGGCGCGAGTACCCCGTTTGAATCGTATCAGCGGCAGTCCGAGCCCGAACGAAGATAGGCGACGCGTACATTGTTGAGTGAGCGACCTTGTCGCTCGTGCCGTTTCGAATGTGCGACATCACCCACGGCGCGCCGCCTCGATGGCCGCGATGTCGATCTTTCGCATTTTCATCATCGCATCGAACGCGCGCTTCGCAGCAGCAGGATCGGAGTCGGTTATCGCCTGAGTCAGTGCGATCGGCGTAATCTGCCAGGACAGTCCCCATCTGTCCTTGCACCAGCCGCACGCGCTCTCTTTGCCGCCGTTCCCTACGATCGCGTTCCAGTAACGATCCGTTTCGGCCTGGTCCGCGGTTGCGACCTGAAAAGAGAACGCTTCGTTGTGCTTGAAGGCGGGTCCGCCATTGAGTCCGAGGCAGGGAATCCCCATGACCGTGAATTCGACGGTCAGCACATCCCCTCTCTTCCCGGACGGAAAGTCTCCCGGCGCGTAAAGCACCGCGCCGACCGATGAGTCGGGAAAGGTCTTCGCGTAAAAACGCGCGGCCTCTTCGGCATCGCCATCGTACCAAAGGCAAATCGTGTTTTTTGCTGGATTCACTTTGTCACTTCTCCTCGTAATGAGCCGTGTCGGTTGGATCGAATGCTGGATTTGACAGCGTCGCGAACGGCACGGTTGCCCTGAACTCACGCGTTCCGGTCGAACGCAGTTCGAGTCGGTGGCTGCCGGTCAGAGCGCTCGCGGTTGTTGCCGGAGCGCTCGCGCTTGTTCAGTGCGCCAGGTCCGCCGCAACCATCGCGGCGGCAATCGCCGCTTCACCCGCAGCACCGGTCAGCTCTCCCGAAAATCCGGAGCGCACGGCACCTATGGCGAAGATGGCTGCCTCCGCACTGCGCATGCGCTCGTCGGTCAGCACGCGGCCAGCTTCATCACGTCTGACGGACGACGGTAGAAACGCGGTGTTTGGTTCCACGCCGATGAAAGGAAACAACCCCGAGCACGCCAGCTCCGATGTCTGTCCGGTCTTCACATTTCGCAGTCGGATTCCGTTCAGCGCGCCGTTACCGTGCACCGCGTCCACTTCCGAATCCCACGCCCACCTCACGTTCGCGGAGCTTGCCGCGCGCTCGATGTAGGCCTGCTTCGCTTTGAGCCGTGAGCGAACGATGATCGTGACGGTGCGTGCAATGGGCGCAAGCACCAGCGCCTCCTGCAACGCCGAATCGCCGCCGCCAACGACCGCGACGTCCTGACCCTTGAAGAAGAAGCCATCGCAATGCGCGCACTGCGAGATGCCTTTCCCAACCAAGCCTTCCGCGCCCGGAACCCCGAGCGGCCGCAGACTCGCCCCGGATGCCGCGATAACACGGCGCGCACGCAACGTGCGCTCCTCGGTGCTGACGAGAAGGAGTCCGGTGTCCTTCGAGTGAGTCACTTCGACTGCAGCTTCGTGCCGTATATCGACTGCGCTGGCGCTGAGCTTCTCCGACATCGACGCAGCCAGCTCGACCCCCGATACTTCCGCGGTGGCCGGCCAGTCGTCGAGCGTATTCACCGTCGCGACCTGGCCACCGAGCAGTCCCTGCGTTTCCAGCAGCGCCGTCGGCAAGCCGCGGCGCGCCGTGTACCACGCGGCACTCAATCCGCCGATGCCGCCGCCGACGACAACGACGTCCCAGATGTCTCTTCTACGGCGCAGCGACACGCTCAGCCTTTCTTCGTGGCACGCCGCGGCGCAGCGGCTGCGGCATCGATCTTCTTCGTGACGGGATAACCCAGCACGCCGTTGTGCGCAAAGACGTATGCGCTGTTACGTGCAGGATCGCCGGTCACGACGATCATGTAGTCGTCCGGCTCCCATACGAGTGGCACCATCCGGTCCGGATCGTCCGACTCGAAGAAGACGCGCGGGATGCGTCCGAGCCGATACTCTTCCTCGAGATTCCAGATCGGCTTTGCCGTCCAGTCGCGCAGGATGCGTTCGTACTGCTCGCGCGGGTATGCGCGCGTGGTCGAACAGATACTGCTTGAGCTCTTCCTTACTCCAGCCCCAGCTCGCGATCGTGCGCGCGATGATCGGCCCGAGCAGGATGAGCGGACGCAGCGTGCCCATGCCCTGCCCGACCGTGAACATGATCTGCCACGAATACTGGCGCACCACCGCATCGGCAAGGTAGGGCAGCATCTCGTCGGGTGTGCTGCCCGATATCGACGAAATGTGATTGCCGCCTGTGAAGCGTGAGACGGTGACGGTGTTGTCGCCGGCCTCGTATCCCATGTCGACGCTGAGCGGCTTCCAGCCGATCTCCTTCACCACGTCTTCGTTCTCGGCGACGACGACTCGCCAGGTGTTGCCGAACGTCGCCTTGTCGTTCTTGTGCGGCAGGAACCCGGCCACGTTGCGCAGGTACAGCCGCCAGAAGCGGCCGATGGACGTGTTGGCCATGAAGCCGTCGCGCATCACGCCCTTGCGTGTAATTGAAGCGGAGCGTCTTGATGATCGGACCGTTCAGCACGATCAGGGTTTCACCGCCGGGCGTGTTGCCGCTGTGCTCGACGCCGTAGTAGGGGTCCGCCATCGCTTCGACGAGCGCGATCAGCACGGACATGTATTCAGGGCGGCAGCCGGACATGACCCCGTTGACCGCGATGCTCCAGATCGTCGCGGCGCGGCTGTCGGGCAGCAGGATCCCGAGTACTTCGTCGGGGCTGCGCTTCGTGCAACGCAGAAACTGCTCCACCTTCTCGCGCGTCGGCGGCACGATCGGCAGGCCGTCGGCAAGCTCGTTTTCGTAGAAGTATCGGTTCACTTCGTCGAAGCCGCCCTTGAAGATCACGTCGCGTGCGCCCGGCTCGGTTTCGGATTCCGCGTGACCGACTTCACCGGTGAGATTCCTCACCACGTCGTCCATCGTCACGCCGAGAACGTTGCGCCTCAACTCTTCCTTGCTCTGCACACCGGTGTGTCCGGGCACGGCCGCGACCGGAATGTTCGGCATGCCGAGACCAACCGACGTGCTCGCCGCCAGTCCGAGGAAGCCTTCACAGACCAGCGTCGCAGTGGGGATGCCTGCGCTTTCCGCCGCCACACTTGCCCGCAACACGGCGGGCGTGCAGCTCCCTCAAGCGCCCATTCCGGAGATGGCGGCATCGACCTTGAGCTCCTTGAAGCGTCGCGGCAACGCGGCCACCACTTCGCGCTCTTCGCCGCCGTGCGTGTTGCCGAACTCCTTGTAGCTCACCCACCGGATGTTCGGGTAACGCTCCTTCAGCCCCTCTTCGAGCGCCGCATAAACCTCGTCGCCGCGAAACACGAAATCCCAGAGCTGAGCGATCGTCTTGCCTTCCAGCGTGTCGAGGCGCCTGGCGAGCGGCTTCAACTGCACCTGACGCGGGCTGCGCGGCCACAGCACTTCGTATTGTCCGTCGTTGCTCGCCATGTGAACGCTCCTGAATGCCGAAACGCTGGAGAATAACTTAGAGTCCCTTGCACAATGAAGCGCGGCGCGCGAGTAGCGGCATCCGGGGCCGCATGCTAGGCTCGCTTCCACACCGTGAGAGGAGGCGACGCTTCGGCATGATGCATCGCGAAATCGCCGCAGCGACACGTGCTCTGCGTCACTTGGAGTGACGCACGCGCTTTCCGCCGCGATCATCCGCGCAGCGTGTGCGCTCTTCGCCTGTGCGGTGCTGTCGATCAGTTCGGCGTCGGTCGGCGCCGACTATCCTGTGCGGCCGGTCCGCGTGCTCATACCATTTCCTGTCGGAAGCGCCGCCGACATTATCGTGCGGGCGATGGAACCCCAGATGCGCGAGCGGCTGGCGCAGGCGCTGGTGATCGACAATCGCGGCGGCGCGGGCGGCAACATCGGTGCCGAACTGACCGCGAAAGCGGCTCCGGATGGTTATACGATCATGATGGCGACGATCGGCACGCACGCGATCAATTACAGCCTTTACTCGAAACTGAGCTTTCACCCGGTGCGCGACTTCACGCCCATCGCGCTCGTCGGTGAGAGTCCCAACGTGCTCGTCACGACGAATCGCATCGCGGCGAATACGGTGAAGGAGTTCATCGCGCTCGCGAAATCGAAGCCAGGGCAACTGAACTACGGAAGCTCGGGTTCCGGCACGACAGTTCATCTTTCGGGCGAGCTTTTCAACACGATGACGGGCGTCAAGACGATACACGTTCCATTCAAAGGCGCGTCCGAGGCGCTCACGGGCTTGCTGGGCGGTCAGGTCGACTTCATGTTCGCGAGTCTCTCTTCGGCGATCCCGCAGGTGAAGGCAGGCAAGCTGAAGTCGTTCGCGGTCACCAGCCCCGAGCGTTCCCCTTCGCTGCCGGACTTGCCAACCATGTCGGAAGCTGGTGTGCCTGGTTTCGCCGCCGTGGCGTGGTACGGTGTTGTCGGTCCGGCAGGCATACCGGCGAACATAGTCGCAACGTTGAGTAAAGCGACGTTCTCTGCGCTCGAGACGAAGGAGGTCAAGGAGCGCCTGTTCGCTTCGGGCGTGGAAATCCGAACGCTGGGTTCCGAGGCGTTCGGCAAGTTCATTCGATCCGAGATGGAAAAGTGGGCGAAGGTCGTAAAGGACTCCGGTGCGCGGGCCGATTAGCGTTCGTCTAAAACCCGTTCGGGCTGAGGGTCGTGACTCGGCGCGGTCCAGGTGCAAAGCCGATTTCCTTCATGACTAATTCATCCGAAGCAGTCCCATCTCCCTGCATCCGCAACTGCTGCCTGGACGAGTGGGGAATATGCCTCGGATGCCATCGCTCGCTCGCCGAAATCTGTGGCTGGAACGATGCGAGCGACCCGGAACGACTGGAAATCCTCGCGCGCTGCGAGGAGCGACGCACGTCCCGGGAGCGTGACAAACCGGTCTATCCGGAAAACGGACCGGTCTCGTTTTACGCGCGACGTCCAAAGACGGAATGATGGAGAAGGCCTTGGCTCAGGCACCGACGATCGACACTCATGCCCACTACTTCCCGCAGTCCTACATCGACCTCATCGCGAAACTCGGGCCGCGCTGTGGCACGACGGTAGCACGAGGACGCGCAGGGCCGAACGTTCATCCAGGTCGGGCTCCTGCTGCGGACCGGACCGATAACGCCGACGTTCATCGATCTCGACACGCGCCTGCGCGAGATGGATCGCCAGGGCGTGAAGATCCACGTCCTCTCGCTCACACAACCGATGGTGTACTGGGCCGACGACGATCTCGGCATGCAGCTGTCGGTCGCGTTCAACGATGCGATCAGCGCGGCGCACCGGCAGCATCCCGAGCGCCTTTTCGGCTTTGCCACACTGCCGTTCCAGAATCCGAAGCTCGCGCTCGAAGAGCTCGACCGCGCCGCGAAGCTGCCGGGCATACGCGGCGTCTACATCGCGACCGCGGTGCGTGATCGCGAGCTGTCCGACCGCAGCTTCTTCCCCGTCTACGCGCGCATGGAGGAACTGGGACTGCCGCTCTTCCTTCATCCGATGATGATCAACAACGAACGGATGAAGCAGTTCTATCTCGTCAATCTCTGCGGGAATCCGTTCGAGACGGCGCTCGCCGCGTCACATCTCATCTACGGCGGTGTGCTCGACGCGTTTCCCAGGTTCGAGATCAGCCTGCCACATGCGGGGGGTGTGCTGCCGATCCTGCGCGGACGGCTCGACCGTGGTTTCGAGACGCGCCAGGAATGCAAGACGATTCCACGTCCACCGAGCGAGTATCTGAAACGCTTTACCTACGACACGATCAGCTACGACGAACGAATCCTGCAGGATCTCGTCGAACTGGTCGGCGCGGACCGCATCATGATGGGCAGCGACTACTGCTTCGACATCGCGTACGAGGAGCCCGTCAGGATCGTGACGCAGATGAAGCGCCTGAGCGAAGATCAGAAGCAGCTCATCCTCGGCGGAAATGCGATGAAGCTGCTGAACATCGGCCGCTAAGCAGGCTGCTGCGCGGCTTTCCTGCTTCTCACGCGCCGTACGCTCGCGGTCGCGACACCCCTCCCGCGAATGCGCGTACCCGATTGTCACGCCCGCACGGCGGCGCCACGCTGACATCATCGTCGTACCGCGCGACCTCACGCTGAATCGGATCGCCGACAGCTACAACGCTCTGCGCAGCGCAGAGCACGTTCAGATCCTGCTCCGCTCTTTGGCCAATACTCGCGCACCACTTCGCAGGGCATGCTCGTAGATATGCTGGTTGACGGCGGGGCGATACAGGCGAACTGCTGTCGAGTCATGTCCTTCAGGAGATCGCGATGGCTGCACGAAGCGTAGATGTAACGTTCACGAACAAGAGCGGCGTCAATCTGGTTCTGTTCGGAACGAGTCTCCTGCACGGAGAATGGACGACGGAGCCGCCCGCGCGAATCGACGCCGGTCAGACCGTAACCTGGGCCTCGGAGTCGGACGGTGTGGCGACCGGCACGGAGGGCACCGCGTACTACGACGTCGAAGGACTGGACGACAGCAGTCGTTCGCTTTTCCACTGGGACAACCCGTTTGTCGGCTCGAATTCTTACAGCGAATTCTCCCCCGAAACATTCAAGTCCAGTCACTCGGGCGGCGGTGGAGATAACGCTCACGTCAACTGGATCTTCGACGATGCCTCGTCGACGGGAGACGGCATCCCGGATGACTGGAAGCGAACGGTGTCACCGTCGATCCGGGCGACGGAAGCGGACCCCAGTTCATCGACCTGCCGGCGATGGGCGCGGATGTCAACAAACCCGACATCTTCATCCAGGTCGACTTCATGGCGGATACGACACACAGCCATGCGTTATCCGCTGCGGCGATCAAGACGGTGGTCGATGCGTTCGCGAAGGCGCCTTACATCAGCAGAAACGGCTCGATAGGCATCAATCTCCATGTCGACGCGGGACCGGGCAGCATCATGAATTTCGTGACCGGCCAGAAGTGGGGCGCTCTCAGCCGGTCGCGTCAGCTCGGCGAAGTTCCTCAGCTGGGCACCGCAACGGTGGACGGGAGCGGCAACATCGTCAAGTACAACTGGACCGAATTCGACAAGATCAAGAACCAGCCGGGCGGCTTCACCAGGTACCGGCCGCACCGGCCTGTTCCGCTACTGCATCTGTGCACATCAGCTCGCGACTGCAACCAACAGCGGTGTCGCGCGCGCCATACCGGGTTCGGATTTCATCATCAGCCTGGGGACCTTCGCCGGCGTGACCGACACGAACATGGCAGGCACCTTCATGCACGAGCTCGGCCACTGTCTGGGTCTCGACCACGGCGGAGGAGACGGCACCAACAACAAGCCGAATTACGTCAGCGTGATGAATTACCTGTGGCAGTTTTCCGGTGTGACCCGGGGCGGCACGGCAAACATCGTCGACTATTCCAACGCCGCGCTCGCCAACCTGAACGAAAAGAGCCTCGATGAGACGGTCGGTCTGGGCGCCGCTGCGGCGGGGACTGCTATCAGTCACTGGGTGCCACCCACGCCTGCCGCCCCCGGCGCGTTCGTCCAGGTCGCCGACGGCAGTCAGCCGATCGACTGGGACGGAGACGGCCTGACCACCAAGAAGAACATTCCCGTCGACACGAACAATGACGGAGGCACCGGCCCGTTGACGCCGTTCGATGACTGGAAGAACCTCAAGCTGAGGGGCGGCGCCATCGGTGCAGGGGGCAGCTACAAACCGCCCGAAGAGAGTTCGGTCGTGGAGATCACGCCGGCGGAGCAACGACTCATCCTGCCGCCGGATACGACGCCGCCGCAGACCACCGCGAGCGTGTGGCCAACGCCGAACGCCGCAGGCTGGAACCGAACGAACGTTCAGATTACGTTTACCGCGACCGACGATATCTCAGGAGTCGCGCGCACCGAGTGTGACGTGGATGGTGCGGGCAACGTGGCCGTGAGCGGGCCCGTTCCGATCACCGCCGAAGGCGTGCACGATGTCGAGTACCACTCCGTCGACCGCTCGCAGAACGTGGAGCGCGCGAAGCGCTTGACGGTGCAGATCGACAAGACTGCGCCCGAAGTCGTCATCAGCTTCGATCCGGTCCAGAACGATTTTCTCGTAACCGGCAGGGACAGCCTTTCCGGGGTGGATCCGGCACCGGTGAAACCGAACCGCGTCACCCCGACCGAATGGACCGATTTTGGTTCGGACGTCGCCGAAATCCGGGTCTACGAAATTCGAGACCGTGCCGACAACAAGACTACGCTGGTCCTGAAAGTGCGCTGCTCGCCGGAAACCTACGAAGCAAGCGTCCTCGCCATCCGCTACGACGACGAGGGGCATTCAGACAACGCAGATAACCTTGGGCAGGACCTGCAGCGGGGAAACAGAACGCAGCATCAACGCAACACGATCGTCTTCGAGCGTCTGGTCGGCCGCAACAGCGCGCATCCGCTACTCGGGGTAAAGCAGATCGTCAGTATCGGCGAAGACGGGAGCCGCGCGACGGTACGGGCACGCTACGATGTCCTGGACGATCTCACGCTTCTCGTGCATGAGACCGGCAGCCCCTGTTGCGCCGAGCGCGCGAACATGCGGCCCCGGCTCGAAGTCGATATGCGTGGACTCCTGCTGCTGCACGTAGCGACACACAGAGGTTATCTGATCGTCGAAGAGTGAGGGCGGCTGAACGCGGCGCCTACAGCTGTTGCACTTCCCGCGTCACCGCCCGCGAGTTGCCGAAGCAGGGAACGTAGACCGAATGCGTTCCCGCCCCGCCCGCCACGATCAGCATGATTTCTTCAGGGCTGGGCGAGATCGTCAGCACCGTGTCGGCTGTAACTGCCCCGCCGAATTCCACCTGGCGTGAATCGTGTGCGCGGCCGATCTCTTTGACTGCGAGCTTCGACGCCGGCATTTTCGAGAGCTCCCACAATCGGCGCTTGACCTCCGCCTTGCTCATGCCGCTGCGCCTGAAGATCTCGGCGTGTTCCGGACTGACGATGAGCCACGGTTCGCCACCGTGCACGTATTCGTTGCTGGGTGGATGCGCCATGGTGTCGGCGATGACGCGGGCGAGCTCCATGCCCTCCTTGGAGTGCGTGTTCATGTTCATCGTGCCTTCCGCGCCGACCACCGTGACCGTGCTGCAGGCGCGTGCAAAGCCGCGCTCGACGTGGAGCGGCTCCCACGGACTCTCGTCCTCGTTCTCGGCACAGCAGAACGTGTACTTGCCCGGCTGACCCTGCGTTGCGCGATCCATGTCACCGGGAAACGCGCCGCCGATGTTCTGCAGAACCAGCCGCATCGCGCGGCCCAGGGTGGCATTCGACCACGTCCCCTGCCCGATGCAGTTGAAGCCGGCATTGACCGCGAGCGCTTTCGCGATCGGCCCGTTCAGTATCAGCCACACTGCGACCGGGTTCGTCGTTGCCTGTATGCCTTGCAGGTTGAACCCCGGCTCGGCCACGGCTTCACAGGCCGCAATCAGCACCGGCAGATACTCGGGATCGCAACCGGCCATGACGGCGTTGATCGCAATCCGCTCGACCGTGGCCGCCCCGTAAGCCGGCGCGATCAGTGCGACGACGTCGTAGCGCTGGCGGGAGGTGTGACGGAGCATTCGTTCGACCCGCTCCGTCGTGGGCGGAACGATGGGCAGTCCGTCCGTCCAGCGCCGTTCCCGGTAGAGCGCGTTGATTGCGTCCAGATCGTCGGCTGCTTCGAACGTCGCTGCACGATCTATTTCGGGTGCGTTCATTTCGCAGTACCTGTCACCAGTGTTACGAGATCGTCGGCGCACTTCGCGGCGATGTCCCGTATCTCATCGCGGCTGCGCAATCCGAACGGGTGCGGCACCACCGCGATGGGAAGCTCGGGGTCGCCCAGAGCGCGCGCCTGCGCATGGCCGAGCGTGACGAATGCAGTCGAGCAGATCGTCACAGCAGTCTTCCCCCGTTTCGCGACTTCGACACTGTCGTGGATACTCCACGACGTGCACGACCCTCAGTCACCGGAGCCCGTGATCACCACGTCGCACTCGGCCGAGAGCGCCTCGATCACTTCCGGACGCGCGGGAACGGATGCCGACGGCTTTCGGTGCTTCACCACACGCGCGACGCCGAGCTTCGTCTTGAGAAGCTCGCCGATGTCCTCGGCGAGTACGCCGAAGTTCGGCTTCGCGTTATCGATGAAGCCGACGACCTTGCCGGCAAGGCTCGACAGCGTCGCGGGACTGCTTGCCACGCCTTCGGCGCGCGGCCGTGCCGGCGCGGTCGGATCGAACAGAGTCAGTGTGCTGGACATAGGCTTTTCTCACTTCAAGAAAGGCGGCGCGAAGAACGCCGCAATCATCGCTGCCGTACGTGCATGCGCATCCGCGTGGTCAGTCGGTGAGCGTCAGCCTGGCCTGTTTCGCCAGCCGCACCCACTGCGCGATCTCACTCCGGATGAACTTGTCGGTCTCCTCGGGACTGCTTCCCACGGCTTCGGCCCCCTGCGCTTCGAGCTGCTGACTGACTTCACGCGAGCGCACGATCTTCACCGTCTCGTCGTGCAGACGGCGCACGATCGGCTGGGGCGTTCCTGCGGGTGCAAGCAGCGCGTACCACAATGCCGACTGATAGCCGGGCAGTGTCTCGGCGACGGTCGGAATGTCAGGCGCGGACGCAAGCCGCCGTAGCCCGGTGGTCGCCAGCGCTCGCAACTTGCCGCTCTTGACATGGGGCATCGCGGCGAGCGGGCTCGTGCACATCAACTGCACCTGGCCCCCGATGACATCGACCAGCGCGGGACTGGCGCCTTTGTACGGAATATGCACGAGATCGATGCCCGTCAGCGACTTCAGGAGCTCGATCGACATGTGCCCGCCGGTGCCGGGTCCCGATGAGGCATAGTTGATACGCCCCGGCCGCGCCTTGGCCGCCGCAATCAGCTCTTTTATCGTAGACACGCCGAGTGAAGGGTGTGCGACGAACACGAGCGGCGACTGTGCAACCAGTGTGATCGGCGTGAAATCCTTGATGCTGTCGTACGGGAGCTTCGGACGCAGCGCCGCGTTCACCGAGTGCGTGGCGCTCGCCAGGAACAAGGTGTAGCCGTCGGGCGGCGCTGTCGCGGCAAGCTGGGTGGCGATCACCTGCGCGCCACCCCCGCGATTGTCGGCGACGACCTGTTGCCCGAGCACCTCGGACAGCTTGCCCGAAATCAGGCGGCCGACGATGTCGCCTGCGCCCCCGGGCGGATAAGGAATCAGCAGCCGGATCGCACGTTGCGGATATTCAGCTGCGATGACGAGCGAAGCGACGGTGAACGCCAGAAACGCGAAGGCGATGCGCAACACTTTGCTCATGACTACGCTGCGACCGCTTGACGCACACTCGCGCCTTCGCGCCTCAGGAGATCCATGAGCACGCGCGTGTTCGCGAGATCCTCGAGCTTCCATACCGCTGCAACGACCTGCTCGATGGATGCGTTCGGCAACCGCCCGCGCGCGTACGTGCGGAACTTGCCTTCCACCTGATCCTTGGTCAACGGACGTTCCGGTGAACCCGTGGGCGTATCGCAGCGAACCTCGAGGCGGCGACCGTCCGTCGTCTCGGCTTCGACGACCGCTTCCACACCGGACAGCGCGGCATCGCCGACGACGTCGACGTTGTCGGCCGCGAATGCCTTCAGAACCGGATCGTTGTAACGGGCCGGCTCGAACTGCGTCAGCGTGAGCTCGCGATCCTGAAGGATGATCGCCGCCACGTAATGGCTCGACAGCAGCGCTTCGAACTTGCCCTTGTAGCGCGGGAAGATGCCGTGCATCTCGTTCGCCGTCTTGCTCATCGTTATGCGGATCCGGCGCACCTCGCTCAGCTTAAGATCGTGTTGCTGCACGAGATCGAAGAGCGCCGTGATCAGTCCCTGGATCGTCGAGGCCGACGGCCACAGCCGCAGCGCGATCTGTTCGATCTCCCAGCGCTCGCCGAGGCCGGCCGTGGCAAGCTCGGGCTTGCCGCCGTTGCTGTAGGTCGAATACAGCCCGCCATCCGGCGCGGTCAGGAACTCACGCGTTGCCGTGAAGCCCTGCTGCGCGAGCAGCGCCGCCATCAGCCCGGACAGCGCACCACGACACTGATGAAATTTGACCGTGGGCGTTCCCCATGCCGCGAAGGTTCCGGCCGCCTGACTGCCGGCGAGACCATACGCACGCGCCATCGTCTCGGCATCGAAGCCCTGCAGACGTCCTACCGCCGCCGCCGCGCCGAAGGGCCCGATGACACCCGGGCCATGCCAGCCGCGCGACCGGAACACGGGATAGTCGAGGCTCACGCCCACCCGCGCCGTCACTTCGAATCCGGCTGCGAGTGCGGCGAGCAACTCGCGCCCGGAAAGCCCGTCGCGCTCGGCGATCGCGAGCGCCGGCGGCACGACTTCCGGCGTGATGTGCGTCAGTGTCGCGCGGTGGATGTCGCACATCGTGACCGCGGTGATGAGATACGCGTTGAGCAACGTCGATCCCGCAAGTGACAGGCGATCGCCGCCGATCACGCTGCTTTCGCGTGACTGGGCCAGCGCCGAAGCGAACGCTTCGACCTGCTGCGTCTCCTCGCTCTGGTGGCCCGCCACGGCGCATGCAAGCGTGTCGAGCAGAACGATTTTCGCGTAGTCCCGTACGCGCGCCGGAATCCGATCGCAATCGAGTGTGGCCGCGAACTGGGCGAGCGCTTCGGTTGGATTTGCCATGTTTTCTCCTCACGCGACGCGTGGCCGCAGGTTGGGCCCAAACTTAAGCGGAAGCGCCGAAATCCGCAACGGGCCCGCAGTGCGGACGGACCGGACGATTTCGAGGCATCCGGGATTCAGATCAGGCCACGCTCCGCGAGTTCCGCCTTCAGATAGGCGTAATAGATCGGCGCCGCCAGCAGGCCGGGAAGTCCGAATGCGGCCTCCATCACCAGCATCGCGATCAGAAGCTCCCATGGACGCGCATGGATCCGCGATCCGATGATGCGCGCGTTCAGAAAGTACTCGAGCTTGTGAATCACGATCAGGAACACGAGCGACGCAAATGCAACGTACACGGAGACGCCGAGGCTCGCGATGAGGATCACCGTGTTCGAGATCAGATTGCCGACCACCGGCAGCAGTCCGGCGACGAAGGTGATCGCGATCATCGTCTTCATGAGCGGGAGATGCACGTCGAAGAAAGGAAGCGCAAGCCCGAGGTAGACCGCCGTCAAGGCGGTGTTGATGACCGAGATACGGACCTGTGCAAACACCACGCGGCGGAAGGCATCCGCCAGTTTTCCCGCACGCTGCGTGAGCGCGCGCGCAAGCGGCCTGTCCGACCAGCCCTCGATCGCCTCGCGCATCGCCAGCATGGCGCCGACGACCATGCCGATGATGATATGCACCAGCGCCCGCATCGTTTCCGCACCTGCCGAACGCAGGTATGCGGCGTTTTCCTTGAGCCAGGTCGAAAGATCCCTGCTCACATCATCGATGTCGTCCGGCAGATAGGCAACGAACCACGGCGGGAGCGACTTGCGTGCGCTTTCCAGGATCTCAGCGAGCTTGTTGATCACACCAGGCAGGCTCCCGGCGTCGCTGCGTATGAACGCAATCACGCCGACCACTGCCGCGCTGACCAGACCGATGATGGTGGTTGCGAGCAGGGCCACTGCAATCACGCGGGCACGCGGACGCGAGACGCGGCGCTGCAGCATCGGCGCGATCATGTGCACCAGGTCGAACACGAGGAGGCCGGCAAGCAACGCGCTCAGCAGACGCAGGCCCAGAACGAGGGCCAGCGCGACCGCCATGCAGACCCAGGACGCGATCTCGACCGGCGACGCCCTCAGTCCGCTGACTTGATCCCCGCCTGCCGGATGACCCTGGTCCATTTCGCGTATTGCTCCGCATAGAGCTTGCCGGTTTCGACGGGCGTCGAGGTCCGCACTTCCACACCCTCCCCCGCCAGACGCTGCTTCACATCAGGCGTCGGGTAGCGCTCGACGATTTCCTGATGCAGTTTCTGTACGACATCGACCGGCGTGCCGGACGGCGCCATGATCGAATAGAACTGCTGCAACTCGAAACCGGGCAGCCCCGATTCGGCGATCGTCGGGATATCGGGCGCGAACGACGAGCGCTGCGGACTCGTGACACCGAGCGCGCGCACGCGATTCGACCGCACGGGCGGCAGTGCCGTGAGCAGATTGGAAATCATCACGTAGGTCTCGCCCTGCAGCAGCGAAAGCATCGCCGGTGCACCGCCCTTGAAGGGAACGTGGATCATCTTCACGTGCGCCATCGCCTGAAAGAGCTCCGTTCCCAGGTGTGCCGGCCCACCCTGTCCGGTGCTGGCAAACGCGATGCCGCCGGGCTTCGCCTTGGCCAGTGCGATCAGGTCACGCACCGTCTTCGCCGGCAGCGAAGGGTGGACGACGAGCAGATAGGCCGTCGTTCCCGCAAGCGAAATCGGGGTGAAGTCCTTCACCGGATCGTATTTCCGATCTGTGTCGAGCGCCGGGCCGGTGATGTGCGTGGCTGCGCTTCCGAGCAGCAGCGTGTAACCGTCCTTCGGCGCGCGCGCGACGAACTCGGCGGCAATGCGACCGCCGGCGCCGCCGCGATTGTCCACGATGATCGGTTGTCCGAGCGAGGGACTGAGCTTCTCCGAGATGAGGCGCGCAACCGTGTCGGTACCGCCGCCCGGTGTGTTCGGAACGATGAGGCGCAGCGGCTTCACGGGATACGGCTGCGCGACCGCTGTCGAGCACAGCGTCGCGAGTGCGACGGCCGCTGCAAGTGCGATCCGGAGTTGCCTCATGCCTGTCCTTCCGTTTTGCAGCATGCCGTCATGTGCGGACGGCAAACCGCGTTATTCTCGGGATGATGCCGAAATCGAAATACCACGTCGCCGCGCTTATCGCCGGCTCGTTCTCATTGGGCGCGAGCGTCGCGTGCGGCGCCGAAGCATACCCGACTCGCCCGGTACGCTTCGTTCTCGGCCCGGGGCCGAGCAGCGGCACCGACATCATGGCCCGCGGCATCGCCCAGAAGCTCGCCGAACGCCTGGGGCAGACAGTGCTCGTCGAAAACCGCACTGGTGCGGGCGGCACCGTCGCCGTTGCAAGCGTGGTCAAAGCCGCACCCGATGGCTACACGATCCTCTTCGTCTCGGGCTCGCTCGTCATTCACCCGGCGGTCTACAGGAAACTTCCCTACGACGTCGTACGCGACCTCGCACCGATCATGTTGATCGGCGTGGTGCCGCAGGTGATCGTCGTGCACCCGTCGCTGCCGGCGCGCAACATGCGCGAGCTGATCGCGCTCGCGAAGAGCCGTCCGGGCCAGATCAACTACGGCTCGGGTGGCGTCGGCAGCACCGGACATCTCGCGGGCGAGCTGCTGCAGAGCATGGCAGGCGTGCGCCTGGTGCATGTGCCTTACAAAGGCGCCGGCCCCGCTGCGGTGGATCTGATCGGCGGCCAGATCGAAATGCTCGTTACGAGTGCGGTCAACGCGCTGCAGCACGAGCGTAGTGGCCGCGTCCGTCCGCTCGCCGTTACCACCGCGCGGCGTTCGCTCGCGATGCCGGACGTGCCGACGGTCGCCGAAGCCGCGCTTCCCGGCTATGAGCTCATGACCTGGTATGGCCTGCTCGCACCCGCGGGCACGCCGCGGGAAGCGATCGATCGCCTGAACCGCGAAACGACGGCCGTACTCAAGCTCGCGGATGTTCAGTCGCGACTCGCGGCCGACGGCGTCGAGCCCGCGCCGGATACCCCGGAGCAGTTCTCCGCCTTGATCAAGTCGGAGCTCGCGCGCATCGCGAAGATCATTCGCGAGGCGAACATCCAGATCGAGTGACGGAGTGCAGCCGCGTCGCGACGTTCGGTGAACCCGGGCCGTGCACGACCTGTGCCGTGATGCGCTCGGACCATGCGGCCTTCTCGGGATGGCTCCTGCGCTCGTGATCGACGAAGTGCTGGTTGCGTGCGTCGACGGACGTGAACTCATGAAGGATCGCATGCTTCGCCCAGCCGGCGAGTGACACGAGCTTGCGCACGCCGACGCACCCGGGCAGGGTCTTCATCGAAGGCAATCGCCACTGCGCGTACCATCCGATGAGCTCGTCCTCATCGCCATCGAACACGAAACTGCCGAGCTGGATGCAGGGACTGAGCGCCTCCCCCGCTTTCCGAGCTGGCGCTTCCGGTCCTTCGATGCGCAGATGCTCGAGCATGACGTTACTCGCCAGGGCGTTGCGCAGCGCGAGCATCTGGCGTTCACCCGGGCCGAGCGAAGCTTCGAACTGCGCAGGCGTCGGGTCCGAGAAGACGTGCGGTCCCTCTCCACCGACGAGCAGGATGAACTCGTGCCCCTGAGGCACGGCCTCAGGGGCCGCGTGACGCCGCGAACGCCCGTGCGACTTGGTTGTGAGCGGCGGGCGAGGCTCGGATGCGTAGTGCGCCGTCCACAGCACGCCGGGACGCTCAACGAGCTTCGGCATGTACTGCTCGTGCAACCAGCAGAGGTAAGCTTCGCGATCGTGAGGCGCGAGGTCGTACCAGGTGATCCAGAGTGCAGGATCCAAGGCGCTGGCATTCACGGTACGATCACGCCGCGGTCGCTCAATATCGCCCTTGCCTCCGCGGTTCCCAGAAAGTCGAGAAACGCACGGCCGCCAGCTTCGTTCGTTGCCGCCGTCGCAAGCGCCGCGATATAAAGCGTGAAGTTCTGGATATCCGGTGGCAGCGGCCCGACGAGAACGAGTCCCCTGTCGCGCCAGCGCGCGATCTCGGTCAGCCCGCCGAAACCGATCTCGCGGCCGTGGTCCTGCTGCAGATGCGTGAACGATTCCTGCGCATCGTGATAGCGCACAGTCTTCGGAGCGAGCGCCTCGGCAAGACTCAGCTTGGCAATAAGCGTCTCGACGTACATGCCGCTGGATGCACGGTTGTAGACAATCGAGTCGGCGTCATGCAGCGCAGCCGTGAGCGCCCGCGTCGTCGAGATATCCGGCCGCGGCGCACCTTTGCGTACGACGACGCCGACACCGACGCGACCCAGTTCGAGGCGGCTGTCACCGTGGACCTTTCCGAGCACGAAAAGATCCTTCATCAGAGAAGGCGTCGCGATCAGCACATCTGCCTGCTGCCCGGTTTCCAGGCGCTTCACGAACGCCGGCGCGGTCTCGAAAGCGAGCGCCACTTCGTCGCCGCCGCGTTCGCGATGCGCCGCTGCAAGCGCTTCGAGCGACGAATGCATCGCGCTCGGGCTGAAGACCTGCACGCGTTTAATCGCCACGGATACCGGTCTCCTTGATGAGTGTGCGCCAGCTCGCGGTCTCCGCGGCGATCAGCCTGGCGAACTCGGGCGCACTGTTACCGACGGCAAGCGAGCCTTCGACTTTGATGCGGTCGGTCATGTCGGGCTGTTTCAGAATGGCGGCGATCTCTCTCTGCAGCAACGATACGCGCGCAACCGGCGTTTTCGCGGGCGCGAACACACCGTACCACTGCGTGACTTCGAAACGCTTGAGACCCGATTCGTCGAGCGTCGGGACGTCCGGCAAGCGGGGCGTGCGCTGGAGGCTCGTCACGCCGAGGGCCTTCAGGCGGCCGGCAGTGATGTGCGGAAGCGAGGTCAGAATGCTGTTGAAGGTCACGTGGACCTGACCCGCGAACATATCGGGGAACGCAAGGGCGATTCCCTTGTACGGGACGTGGACCATTCTGAGCCCGGTCGCCTTGTTGAAGAGCTCGCCCGTAAGATGGATGAGGCTGCCGATTCCCGAAGAAGCATAGCTCACGCCCGGCTTGTAGCCCTTCGCCCACGCGACGAATTCGCCAACGCTCGCTGCGGGCACGATAGCGGGAATCACCATGACGTACGGGTGCTGTACGAGCTGCGTCACCGGAGAGAAGTCGCGCACGGGATCGTAACGCGTGGGATACAGGAGACTGTAGGTGATGAAGCTCGAGCTCGTCACCAGTACGGTGTGACCGTCCGGCGCCGCCTGCGCGGTCAGCTCGGCGCCGATCGTGCCGCCGCCACCGGGGCGGTTTTCGATGACGACCGGCTGCGCGATCCTGCCGGAAAGATTCTGGCCGATCGATCGCGCGATCGTATCCACGCCACCGGCCGCGGCGATCGGAACGATGAATCTGATCGGGCGCGTGGGGAAGGCGTCGTTGCGCGTATCCGCAGCGAGGGCAGACGTCGTCACGAACACGGCTGCCGTGGCCCATGTAAGCAGGCACGTTCGGATTATCGCGGGGCTTCGCGGCAGACGCTTCATCAATCCACCTGAGCGCCGGATTCCTTCACCACCTTCGCATAGCGCGCGGTCTCGCTGTCGATATAGGCCGCAAATTCAGCCGGCGTGCTGGTCATCGGCTCGACGCCGGCCGCCAGCAGCTTGTCGCGAATCTCCGCGGTTTTCATCACGGCGATGAGCTCCGTGTAGATGCGTGAAATGATCTCCCTGGGCGTGCCGGCGGGCACCATGACGCCGTTCCACGAGCTCGCTTCCACGCCGGGAGCCCCCGCCTCTCCAGTCGTGGGGACATCCGGTAACAGCGCGGACCTTTTCGCGTTTGCGACCGCGAATGCCTTCAGCCGATGCGATTTCAGATGCGGCAGAGCCGGCGGAATCGTCGTCGCCATGAACTGGACGTTGCCGGCGAGGAGATCGGTCAATGCCGGGGAGGCACCCTTGTACGGGTACGTGAACCATGTTTACTTTGGCGAAGCTCTTCAGCATCTCCGCCGCAAGCTGGTTCGCGCTGCCGTTGCCCGTCGAGGCGAAATTGATCTCGCCCGGGCGTTTGCGCGCGAGCGCGATCAGCTCTCGGAGATTGTTCGCCGGCAGCGAAGGGTGCGCAACGAACACTTGTGGGAGCACGGCTACCAGCGAGATCGGGTGGAAGTCCTTCACCGGATCGTACGGCAGCTTGCTCACCAGGCTTGCATTGATGGCGTGCGTGGTGGCCGTGCCGAGCAGCCACGTGTAGCCGTCGGGCGCCGAGCGGGCCGCAAGCTCCGCACCGATCACGGTGCCGCCGCCGGGGCGATTGTCGACCACAACCTGCTGTGCGAAGCGTTTCGACAGCGACTCGGCAATGGTGCGCGCGACGATATCGGCACCGCCACCGGGTGGCAACGGAACGATCCACCGGATCGCGCGGTTCGGATACGGTGTCGATTGCGCGAACGCGTCGAGCGCCGCAGCCTGCGCTGCAAAAAAGAGCGCCGCGAACACGACGCGGCGCAAATACCAATCCAACTTCAATCCAACCTCCTCCTTAGACTGCTTAGGCGCGCTGTTCTCCGCGCGCTCATCGTCCAGCTACGCATCTTCCATGAACGTGACGTTCTGCGAAGTCAAGATCGTGGTCATGCGCTGCATCTGCTCGATCACCGCGTTGTGCTGCTCGTCGGTCAACGCAGCGCTGCAGTCGTCGAGCACGAAGATCTCGTAATCGCGATCGTGTCCTTCCTTCGCGGCCGACAGCACGGCACCGCTGGTCGACACGCCGGACAGGTAGAGGCGCTCGATTGCGTTGGCACGCAGGATGGGTTCGAGATTCGTTGCGTAGAACGGGCTCACGCGGTGCTTGACGATGTCGAAATCGACCGCCTGCGGCGCAAGCAGCGGATGCACTTCGGTGCCCCACGTGCCGAGCTTGAAGAGACCGGCCTTCTTCGCGCCCTGGAAGATCCTCGACTTCGGCGGACACTCACGATAGTCCTGGGAAAAACCGACGCGCACGTAACCAATTTTTACGCCGGCCGCGCGGGCTTTCTGTATGGCTGCCGCCGTGTTCTCGACCGTTTTTCGGCGGGCGAGAATCGGCCCATACCCCTTCTTGCCGTTAGGCCCGTCTTCGTGCACGAGATCGTTGATCATGTCGCACACGAGGTACATCGCGTTCGTTGCCATCGTTGCCCCTTACCCTATCCCTCTCCCCGTGCACGGGGAGAGGGGTTTTCCCGTCACTTGTCACTCGTCATCGGGTCATCGTATTGGCGGCAGATCGAGATCGCATACGGTGCCGTCGATCGGGATCTTCGTGTTGATGTCGCGTGCCGGCAGCATCACGGTGGCGAAACCCGGTGAGCTCAGGTCGCCGCGCTGGTTCGTGCCCTTCATCTCGATGTCGATGAGCGCGCAGCGATCCTTCACGTACTTCTTCACCACCTTGCCGGTGATGAACGTGGTGTCGCCCTGAATGTTGAAGAGCCGAGCTTCCATCCGCAACCGCTTGAGCACCCCGTCATCGCCCATCCAGTTCGTGAGGGCGGTTGCAAACCAGCACGCACGCTGCGGCAGATAGTCGTACATGCCGGGGACGCCAACGTGTTTGGCAAAGTCTTCGCGGTGATGCCCGATTCCCGTGTACTCCACGCCCCCGCCCATACTCTGGTTGCGTATGTAGTGTTTCGGATGCTTGACCGCATGGCGCAGGAGCGCACCGTGCGCCGCGCCGCGCCCCGAGGCGATGACGAACGCCATCGTATCCGACATCGACAGCGGACCGCGTGCGATCTCGTCGATCGAATCGCCGACCTGCACGTCGTCCCAGTAGCGTGTGTTACCGCTGCGAATGCGCTCCGGCTCCGTCAGCACCAGCTCGTCGATGCGGGCGCGCTCTTCGGGCGTGTAGACGGTCGTTTTCACTTCCTTGTACTTGCCCTTTTCACGCGACGCTTTTCGCTCGTGCCGCGCGGTCAGACCGAGCGCTTTGCAGATCACTTCGTCGCGCTGGTTGGTGTACGTCGAATCGAGATACTGCATGACCATGCGGCCGGAGAACTTCGACTGCTTCTCTTCCACGCCGAGCACGCGGTTCCAGACGTTGATGCGGTCGTCGGGCCGCACGTTGCGGTAGTACCTCGCAATCGATGGCGACGCCGAAGCCGTGAACGCCGGGCAATCCCCAATAGGAACGGCCGGGCCAGTGGTGCGTCCAGGGGAAGCACGGATGCGCGATGAGGCCGCCGAAGCGCGTCCAGCGTGCGTACTCGAGATCCCGGAACAGTGGGTTGAGGTCGCCGACGCCGTTGGCGAAGATCGTAATGGAATCGACGCTTGCGTCGCGCAGGTATTGTTCCGGGCGCAGCTTGTTGCCGATCAGCTCGCGCGCCGCGGCGAGTGATGCTTCGCTGATGAGCCCTTCGGCTGCTTCGTCGGTGATCTGAAGTTCGTCTGCTCGTTTGTTCATGTGGTACTCCTGAAAGATCTACACCGCTCCTCCGGCGTTGCGGCAGGTTGCCGCGTTGCCTGCGGGCGCGAAATGCACCGCTTAGGCGCCTCGCGGCGCTATGTCCTATCTACACCGCTCCTCGCGTTGCGGCAGGTTGCCGCGTTGCCTGCGGGCGCGAAATGCACCGCTTAGGCGCCTCGCGGCGCTATGTCCTATCTACACCGCTCCTCCGGCGTTGCGGCAGGTTGCCGCGTTGCCTCGGGGCGAGCGGTCTTGTTCACGCCACTGCGCGCGAACGCGACGCCAGCGCCGCCCGCATCGCGTCGACCACCTGTCCGACGCCGTCGGCGACGTGCACGCCCGCATCCCGCAGCATCGCGATCTTCGCTGCATGTCCCTCCGCCTTCGAGCCGATCAGGGCCGCCGCGTGTCCCATTTTCTTGCCGGCCGGCGCCGTCTTGCCGACGATGAGCGCCGCGACCGGTTTCGCCCCGCGCCGCGTTGCATATTCCGCAACGAAGATTTCTTCGGACCCGCCGATCTCGCCGAGATAGAGCACCGCTTCGGTCTCGGGATCATCGTGGAACAGCTCGAGCGCTTCGGCAGCGGTCGTGCCTTTCACGGGATCGCCGCCGATGCCGATCACCGTCGACTGCCCGATGCCCGCCACCGTAAGGCGTTTCGCGCCCTCGTACGACAGCGAGCCGCTGCGCGAGATGACGCCGACGTTGCCTTCGCGGTAGCAGAAGGACGGCATGAAGCCGAGCTTCGCCTTTCCCGGAGAGATGATGCCGGGCGAGTTCGGCCCGACGAAGGCGGTGCCGTTCGCGCGGGCGGCGGCCCGGATCTCGATCGTGTCGAGGACCGGCAACTCGTCGGCAGTCGCGACGACGAGTCGGCATCCCGCTTCGATTGCTTCGATCGCGGCACCCATCACAGCGGACGGCTGCACGAACACGATCGCGCTGTCCGCACCCGTGTTCTCCCGCGCTTCGCGCACGCTCGAGAACACCGGCACGTCACCGCCGACCGTCGTGCCTTCACGCCCGGGCGACACGCCGGCCACGATGGTCGTGCCGTACTTGCGTGCATCCTCGACGAAGAAGGTGCCCATGGCCCCGGTCGCGCCCTGAATCAACACGCGGTTCGTCTTGTCGAGCAGAATGCTCATGCGGTCTCCTTCGCGAGCTTCACCGCTTCGGCCACGGCATCTTCGAGCCGTGCGTGATTGTGTGCGCCGAACTCCGCGAAGATGCCCGGGACCTGATCGACGTTCGTGCCGTCGAGACGGAACACGATCGGCTTCGTGCTCTTTCTTTCGGCCATCAGTTCTTTCATCGAATTCGCGACGCGTTGCATTTGCGTGCCGCCACCGAAGACGCTCACCAGAATGACCTTCACCTGCGGATCGGCATCGAGCATCGCCAGCGCCGGGCGGTAACCCCGCGTGGAAGTGGGACCGGGACTCGCATCGAGGAAACAGGCGGGACGACCGCCCTGCTCCGCGATCATGTCCATCGCGGCCATCGTCATGCCCGCTCCGCCCGAGATGAGGCCAATCTCACCGTCGAGCCGCACATACATGTGGCCCATTGCGAGGCTCGCCCTCAGAAAAGGATCCGCACGTTCTTTCTCGGCTTCGCGCATGCCGTGGATCTCTGCGTTTCTGAAATGCGCCCACTCGTCGCGCGCCACCTTCGCGTCCGCGGCAATCAGCGCACCATCCGCCAGCTTCACGAGGGGATTGATCTCGATCGTCGAGCAGTCATGCATTGCCGCCGTTCGTACGAGACGCTGCGCCAGCGCGATTACCTTTTCGCGCCACTGGTAGTCGGGTTCGGCGTCCTTGAGGATCCGGCGTAGCTCGTGCACGCGGAAATTCCACGGCGCTCCCACCGCATAGCGCGCAGGCGGTGGACCCTCCTCGATATCAATGCCGCCCGCCGGGGAGTACATCACGACGTAGCCCTCGGCCCGGCCGTCCACGGCCACGGACAGATAGCATTCGCGCTCGATCGCGAGCCACGGCTCGATCAGAACAGCCGCCGGCTTTTCGCCGCCGAATTCCGTTTTCAGTAACGCCTCGACCGCCTCGGCAAGTGCGGCCGACGATTCGACCTTTCGCACACCGCCCTGTTTTCCCCGGCCGCCGCTGCGAACCTGCGCTTTCGCCGCAACCGGGAATCCGGTGATATGCGACAAGCGCGTCGCGAGCGCGTCGGCGGATTCGATCAACGTGCCTTCGGGAACGGCTACGCCAACCGACGCGAGCAGCCGTTTGCCCTCGTGCTCCAACATCATCATAGGGGTTCCGCCTCCATCGGAAGGGCGCACTATACGCGGCGAGCGATATGCCGACAAACAATGATAGGTTATAGAATCACAACCGTTGGTTATGGGATGGCGAAGGCGTTTGCAGCCCCGCTTACTGCTGACTGGTGGATCGTGAACGGGTGACTCGTGGATCGTTACGCCTCACTGATCACAGGTTCGACGCGCCTGGATTCTGGATCGTACCGCCTGTCGGCTGTCCAGAATGACCGACTCCGGCGTATGAATCACGATCCACGAATCACGGGTCACGGATAAATGACGCTGCAGCAACTGCGCTACTTCTCCGAAGTCGTGCGACAGGACCTCAACATCTCGAAAGCAGCGGAGGCGTTGCACGTTTCGCAGCCCGGATTGAGCCGCCAGCTTCAGCTGCTCGAACGCGAGCTGGAAGTGGAGCTGTTCGTGCGCAATCGCAAGCGGCTCGTGCGGCTCAGCGCGGCGGGCAGTGAAATTCACCGCATCGCCGAAAGCACGCTGGAGAACGCGCGCAATATCAGGGAAGCCGCACGCGACCACGCGCGAGAACGTCACGGTGCTTTGACGATCGCAACGACGCATACCCAGGCGCGCTATGCACTGCCTGACGTGATCCGCCGCTTCGCGCAACGCTTCCCTGACGTGAAGCTGAGCCTGCGTCAGGGCACGCCCTTCGACGTTTCGCGTCTCGTCGTCTCCGGTGCAGCCGACCTGTGCATCGCGACCGAGCCGCTGGAACCGCCCCCGGATCTCGTCCTGCTGCCGTGCTACAAACTCGAGCGCGTCGTGCTCACGCCCGCGGGACATCCCTTGCTCAAGGTGAAACGTCTGACGCTGGAAGCGCTCGCACGCTACCCGCTCATCACGTACGATTACGCATTCATCGGACGCTCGAAGACGGTCGGTGCGTTCGAGGCACGCGGTATCGAACCGAACATCGTACTGAATGCGATCGACGCCGACGTCATCAAGACCTACGTCGAGTTCGGCCTCGGGATTGCCATCATCCCCGACATGGCGTACGACCGTCGCCGCGACAAGAATCTTCGCGCGATCGATGCGAGCCATCTCTTCGAGCCGAACACCATTCACGTCGGCATCCGCCGCAATCACTATCTCCGCGCTTACATGTACGCGTTCATCGAGCTGTTCGCGCCGCACCTGAAGCGGCAGGTCGTGGAGAAAGCGATTACGGAAGCGGCGACCCGTCGAGCGCGCATCTGACAGAGCTTCTGCTACATTCAAAGACAACTCAGTTGCACCGTCTCTCGCAAGAAATGACACCACCGCTGCGCCTCATCGTCGGCTTTTCCACTGGCAGTATGTCCGCTCAGGTCGCACGGACGATCGCGCCTGCGCTCTCGGACGTGCTGCGACGCGACGTCACCGTCGAGCTCGTTCCGGGGCAGAACGGCGCCCTCGGCGCGAGTCTGGTGGCCCATTCACACGCTGACGGCGACATGCTCTTCGTCGCCACACTCGGAACGCATGCGCTGGCGCCTCACGTAAATCGCGAGTTGCCGTACCGGCCGGTCCTCGATTTCGCGCCGGTGTCGCTCATTTCACAGTCGCCGCTTGTTCTGGCGACGCATCCGGCGCTCGGCGTGACATCCGTAAGCGAGCTCGTCGATTTTGCGCAGGGGCATCCCGGCACGCTAACCTACGGCACGTCAGCGCTGGGTGGCGCACCGCATCTTGCGGCAGAGTTGTTTCAGGATCTTGCCGGAATCACGATGCGCCACGTGCGGTACGATGACACCAATCGGCTATACGACGATCTCGAGGCCGGCCGCATCGCGTTGAGCTTCAACAACGTCGCGTCCCTGCTTCCGCGCTGCACGCAAGGCAGGCTCGTCGCGCTTGCGATCACGAGCGCGGAGCGAAGTACCGCAGCGGCCGACTTGCCGGCAGTCGCGGAAACGTTGCCGGGCTACCAAGTCACGAACTGGGTCGGACTCGTGGCGCCGGCATCGACGGCCGACGAAGTAACACGCTCGCTCAGTCGTGCGGCAGGTGAAGCGTTGCACGTGCAATCCGTCGCCGCTACGTTCGTCGCGGCCGGCATGCTCGCGCGGGGCACGACGCCCGAGGAATTCCGCGGGTTTATCGAGCGGGAGATCGGCCGCTGGGAGATAGTGGTGGCGCGTTTTCGCGACAGGATTCAGGAACAGGAGCAGGCATGAGCAACACCGTAGGTCCTCGAACCCATTTCCCGAACCGGGCTCGCCTCGCGCATCGTCTGGCGCCCGCTCGACTCACTGCAGGGCAAGGTGGTCGGCTTCATCGACAACTCGAAGCCGAACTTCCAGCTCCTCGCCGACGATCTCTCCGAGCTCCTGATGACGCGCTACGGTGCGGCGTCGGTCGTGCGCCACCGCAAGCGCTCCGCATCGATTCCGGCGCCCGACACGGTGCTCGCGGACATCGCCGAGAAGTGCGATCTCGTCATTACCGGATCCGGCGACTGAGGTGGCTGCACGTCGTGGAGTGTCCACGACAGTGTCGAAGCCGCCAAGCGGGGCCTGACTTCACTCGTGGTCTGCTCGACTGCATTCCTCTCCCTCGGCCGCAACCAGCTCGATGCACTCGGATGCCCGGATGCACCTATCGCGACCATTCCGCATCCGTTCGGCCTGCGCACCCGTGAGGAGATCCGGTTCATCGCGGAACAATGTGCAGCCGAGATCGCGCGCCTCGCTCATAGCGGCAAAGATCAGGGTGAACGGAGCCCGGCGGGACGGCATGCACAGCAGCGGGCTCAGCGTATCGAAGTTCCGGACGACATCGATGCATTCAACGAGATCGCGCTCGAACGCCGGTGGAGCGATGGCCTGCCGCTGGTGCCCCCGATACTCGAACGCGTGAACGCAATGCTCGAAGCAACCGCACGCGCGCACGATGAAGTCGTTGCGAACGTGGCACCCGGCTTCGGCGCCGCGACCGTCGAGAGCATCGCCGTAAATGCCGTCATGGCCGGATGCCGCCCCGCCTATCTTCCCGTGCTTCTCGCGGCCGTCGACGCTGCCGCGGATCGTCGCTTCAACCTTCAGGGCATTCAGGCCACCACCAATTCAGCCGCGCCGTGGATCATCGTGAACGGACCGCTCGCACGCACGCTCGGTGTGAACAGCGGTCCGAACTGTCTCGGCCAGGGAAATCGCGCGAATTCGACGATCGGACGCGCGCTCAGGCTCGTGCTGCAGAATATCGGCGGCGCGCTGCCGGGTGAAATGGATCGTGCGACGCACGGGCAGCCCGGCAAGCACACGTTCTGCTGCGCGGAAAACGAAGCAGAAAGCCCATGGGAGCCGCTGCACGTCGAGCGCGGATTCGATCGCGACGAAAGCACGGTCACGGTGGTTGGCGCCGCCGGCACGCTCAATCTGAACTCGCACGCGAAGGACGCCGACGATCTCGTGAAGGTACTGGCCGACAGCATCGTCTATCCGACCAGCAACGACTATCACTTCGGCGGTCAGCCGTGGCTCGTGATCTCGCCCGAGCATGCCGACGTGCTCGCGCGAGCCGGCCTCTCCAAATCGGACGTGAAGCGCACGCTGTGGGAGCGCTCCAAAATGGCCGCAGGACGCTTTGCCGCGAAGGACTACGTCCGCGCCCAGCACACCCGCGGTCCTGACCTGGGAGAAATCGGACCGGATACGCCGATTCCCATCTCGCCCACGGCGAACGAGATCGGCCTCATCGTCGCGGGCGGCCCCGGCACACACTCCGTGTACGTGCCGACGTTCGGCCAGACGCGCGCGGTGACGCGGCGCATCGGCGCGTGAGAAGCGGCACGCGAACGATGCTGCTCCGTGCCCTGCTCACCGCTGTTGCCGTGCTCGCGAGTACGGCCTGCCCGGCGCAGAAGTATCCGGACCGCCCGGTGCGCGTTCTCGTCCCGTTCCCCGCTGCAGGCGGAACCGACATCCTCGCGCGCCTGTTTCTGCAGAAAGTGTCGGAGCGACTCGGTGCGAACTTCGTCATCGACAATCGCGCCGGCGCGGGCGGAACCATCGGCACGGAGATCGTTGCCAAGGCACCACCGGACGGGTACACGATCCTCGTATGCAGCAGCAGTCACACCATCAATCCGAGCGTCTACAAGAAGCTCGGCTACGATCCGATACGCGACTTCGCTCCGGTGACGATGCTTGCATCCGGACCGGGTTTGCTGGTGGTGCATCCTTCGGTGCCGGCGAGGAACGTGAAAGAGCTGATCGCATTCGCAAAGTCGAAACCCGGGCAGCTCATTTACGCTTCGGCGGGCAACGGCACGCCGCCCCACCTCGCTGCCGAGCTTTTCAAGTCGATGGCGGGTATCGACATGGTTCACATCCCCTACAAGGGCAACGTCCCCGCGTTCGTCGATCTGATCTCGGGCGCCGTGCAGGTGTCGTTTCCGACGATCACCTCGGGGCTTCCGCAGGTGCGGGCCGGGAAACTGCGTGGGCTGGGGGTTACGTCGAAGGAACGTTCGAGCGTCATGCCCGAAGTGCCGACGATTGCCGAATCCGGTTTGCCCGGGTACGAATCCACCACCTGGTACGGGATGCTGGCGCCTGCGGGAACACCAGCGACGATCGTTCGAACGCTTCACGATCAGATGGTCGCGGTCCTGAAGCTCGAAGATATCCGCGAGAAGTTGCTCGTCCAGGGACTCGAGCCCGTGGGCAACACCCCGACTGAGTTCTCTTCCATCATCGCGAGCGAGCTTACGAAGTGGCGCAAAGTGGTCGCTGCCGCCGGAATGAAAGCGGAATGAGCACGTTCGAACACACACCAGAGGAGTGACGACAATGAGTCAGCCGACGAGCCGTGAACGCATGGGGAGAATCGCCCCGGAGAACATGACCGAAACGCAGCGCAACGCGGCAGCGGAGATAGCCTCAGGCCCACGCGGCAATGTGCGCGGGCCCTTCAATGTGCTGCTGAGAAGCCCGGAGCTGATGAGCCCGCTGCAGAAGGTCGGCGAGTATCTCCGCTTCAAGTGCCAGCTCGAACGGCGCATCGCGGAAATGGCCACACTGATCGCGGCGCGTCACTGGACGCAGAATTACGAGTGGAGCGCGCATCACCCGCTCGCGCTCAAGGCCGGCCTGAAGCCGGAGATCGCACAGGCGATCGCGGACGGCCGCCGCCCGACCGGCATGGCGAAGGACGAAGACATCGTCTACGACCTGTTGACCGAAGCACTTCAGAACAAGAGCGTCAGCGATGTCACGTACGACCGGGCGCTGCAGCAGTTTGGGGAACAGAACGTTGTGGACCTGCTGGCACTCGCGGGTTACTACGCGCTGCTCGGCATGCTGATGAACGTCGCGCGCACGCCGCTGCCGGATGGCTGCGAGCCGGGAATGCCGCACTTCCCCGACTGATCTCCGAGTCGCTCCTCGATTGCCCGACCTGCCGAGTCGTCAGACTGCGTCGGCCAGAGCGAGGCGGCAAGAAGTCGGCCTTCGCTCACCTGCCACGCGGACTTGGTGTGGTTGCCCGCAAGCGCAAGGGCAACGGAAGACTCGAGAGAATCGATTGAAGAATCGGCGTTGCAGATCGGTTAACGACCTCGTCGCCCGGGTTCACGCAAAGCCGCGACCCAGTACGGCAATCGCGATGTTGACGAGACCGAGCACGAGGTTCGTTGCAACCAGTATTCGTATCTGATTCAGCGCGGCGCCTCCCGCTTTCCAGTCCTCAGAAGCGACGGCGCGCTTGAGCCTGCCGAAGGGCGCGAAGTAGATGTGCAGGAAAATCGCGCTCATGGCGAGGCCGATCACCATCATGATCGTCACGTAGACCGGCCACCCCGGCATCCGGCTCATCATCCAGAAGCCGCTCGCAAGTATCGATACGACTGCCGCCCACACCCACGGGAAAAAACGGCGGAAGATTCCTGCCCACAAACGCAGGCGCAGCGGCGGTTCCAGCACTTCGCCGGCGGCAGGACGCACGGCGATGTAGGCGAGGAACATCCCGCCGACCCAGATGACGTCCGATATCACATGCAGCAAGAGTGCGATCGTCATAACGCGTGGATCAGTTCGGGATCAGACCATCGGCGTGGCGGGTGCAAAGCACTGGGCTATCGCCGCCTTGATTCGAGGCACGCGCCGGAATTACCGCTGCGCGCGCTACTTGCGAAATGTCGAGCAGAACTCAGCGGGACCCTGCCACGTCTGGTCGACCACACGGCCCTTCAGAAAGAAGAGCGTGCGCTCGCAGCGCTGAAGCTCGCCACCGCCGGGGCCGACCGTGACACCCGTACCGACGCCGAAGCCGCCGCTGCCGCCGAAGATGCCGAGCGACGGCCACAGAGCCCCGCGCGGCGCGACGGTTTCCGAGACCCAGGTGTAAGCCTCGCGGCCGTCGGAAAGCTTCGTGCTGCGCACGGGAACGCCCCAGGTCGCGACCACTTCGTCATACGTGGCGCCTTGCCACGACTCGCGCGCTGCCGGGTTTCCGGTATCCGGGCTCGTCGCCGCGCAACCAGCGAGCACGGCAGCAAGTACCGCCATCGGGAGCAAACGCATAAGCGCCTCTCAGCAAAGATTTATAGTTGGACCGAGCGATTGTCGTGCCATGTTACGAGGCATCGCCCGCTGGCGCCATCCGGCGCACGACTGCGCCGCAAATCTTCATGCGATCCGAAGGCACCTGCCGCGGCGAGCCTATTCCGCCGGCGCGGATCGCGAACCGTCCTGCAGCACGAACATGAGCAGCGAGCGCCCTGTCACCTGATACGTGTCTCCGAATGCGAACAACGGTTCGTCGGAACGCTCGGGAATATTGGTGTCGATGAGGCATCGCCAGTGCTCCCCGCCCGGCACGGTGGGAAGCGTAAACACGACGACGTCGTGATACGCGTTGAAAATGAGCAGCAGCGTTGCGTCCGAACCGGGTCGAACGATACCCGTGGCCTGAGCGCGGCCGTCCAGGACCATACCGAAGCAGCGTTCGCCGGGATCGCTCCAGCTTTCCTGCGTTTTCTCCTGGCCGCGCGGATCGAGCCAGGTCACGTCCTTCACTTCGAGCTCTGCGTTATATTCGCCGGTGAAAAATCGGCTCCGCCGCAGTGTCGGATATTTCATGCGCAGCGCGATCAGCCGGCGCACGAAGCGCGTCAGCGCGCTGTCTTCTTCGGTGCGGCCCTGCCAGTCGAGCCACGTCAGGTCTCCGTCCTGGCAGTAAGCGTTGTTGTTGCCGGATTGAGTGTTGCCGAACTCGTCGCCCGCAAGCAGCATCGGCGTGCCCTGCGACAACAGGAGCGTGGCGAGGAAATTTCGCTTCTGGCGCTCGCGCAGTGCACGTACGGCGGGATCGTCGGTCGGGCCCTCTGCGCCGGAATTCCACGACAGATTGTTCGAGTGTCCGTCGCGGTTTTCTTCCCCGTTCGCCTCGTTGTGCTTGTCGTTGTACGAGACGAGATCGTTCAAGGTGAAGCCGTCGTGCGCCGTAATGAAATTGACGCTCGCCCACGGCTTGCGGCCGCGGTGGTTGAAAATGTCGCCGGACGCGGTCACACGCGCCGCAAGCTCCGGTACCTTGCCTTCGTCGCCCTTCCAGTAGGCGCGGACGGAATCGCGGAACTTGTCGTTCCATTCGGCCCATCCGGGCGGGAAGCGTCCGACCTGGTAGCCGCCGGGACCGATGTCCCACGGCTCTGCGATCAGTTTCACGTGTGAAAGAATCGGGTCCTGTCGGCAGCTGTCGAGGAAACCTCCGCCCTGGTCGAAGCCGTGCGGCTCGCGCCCGAGAATCGTCGCGAGATCGAAGCGGAAGCCGTCGACGTGCATCTCGGTTACCCAATAGCGGAGCGAGTCGGTCACCATCTGCAGCACGCGGGGATTACTCACGTTGAGCGTGTTGCCGGTGCCCGTATCGTTGATGTAGTAGCGCGGCTGATCCGGCAAGAGCCGGTAGTAGGAGGCGTTGTCGATGCCCTTGAAACACAACGTAGAGCCGCGTTCGTTTCCCTCCGGCGTGTGGTTGTAGACCACGTCGAGGATCACCTCGATGCCGGCGTCGTGAAGATGCGCGACCATCGCCTTGAAGCCGCCGACCGAGCCGGTGCGCGAGTAGCGCGGGTTCGGCGCGAAGAAGCCGATGGTGTCGTAGCCCCAGTAGTTATGCAGCCCCCTGTCCACCAGGTAGCGTTCGTCGATCGAGGCCTGCACCGGCAGCAGTTCGATCGCGGTGATGCCCAGGTTCTTGAGGTAGTTCACGACTTCGCGTACGGCGAGGCCCGAATACTTTCCGCGCAGCTCCTGAGGCACCGCGGGATGGCGCATCGTGAATCCACGCACGTGCGCTTCGTAGATGACCATGCGATCCCACGGGATCTGCGGCCGCCGCTCGCGACCCCAGGTGAATGCCGGATCGATCACGCGACATTTCGGCATGAACGCCGCGCTGTCGCGCTCGTCGAAGCTCAGGTCCTCTTTCTCGTCGCCGATGCGATAGCCGAAGAGCTCGTCGCCCCACTGCAGCTCGCCTACCAGCTCTTTCGCATAGGGGTCGAGCAGGAGCTTATTCGGATTGAACCGGTGCCCGTGTTCCGGTTCGTATGGGCCGTGCACGCGATAGCCGTAAACGGTGCCCGGGCGCGCGTCCGGCAGATAGCCGTGCCAGACCTCGTCCGTATACTCGGGCAGCGTGATGCGTTCGAGCTCACGCTTGCCGGTGGAATCGAACAGGCACAGTTCGACACGAGTCGCATGAGCGGAGAACAGTGCGAAGTTGACGCCGATCCCATCCCACGTGGCACCCAGCGGCTCGGGGAGCCCCTCCATGATGCGTGACCGGCGTGTGCGCCGGCGTCGCGCACCCGAAGGCGCCCGGGCAGGCGCATCTCCGGTCTTGCCCGATGCATCGGCTGATTTGCCTGCTTCGTCAGCTGATTTGCCTGCTTCATCAGCCGATTTGCCGGGTTCTTCACCTCGGTTGCCCACTACCTCTGCCATGTTTCCCGCCTGTGCTGTTGCGGCGGAGCAATTAGCAATCGCTGGGCCGAGCCCAGCACGGCACGCAAAATGCACGAGCACGCGTTCCGATTGCTCTGGAATGTCTGAATTCGTCGATGGTTCGGCGCCTCGTCGTCGTACTCCTGCTCGTACTGGTCGTGGCCGGCATAGCGTTCTTCGCGTCCGCGTGGCGCCCGCGCATGCCGACGATCGATACGCCCCCTCGGTCATCTTTCGACGCCGCTTCAATCCAGCGCGGCGCGGTGCTTACAGCCATCGGAGGGTGCGCGTCCTGCCACACTGCGCCCAACAGTAAGGCGTATGCGGGCGGCCTGCCGCTCGAAACACCGTTCGGCACAATTTACGCGACCAACATTACGCCCGAGCCCGAGACCGGCATCGGCCGCTGGTCGCTCGACGCGTTCGTACGTGCCATGCGCGAAGGCGTCGATCGGGACGGACGCCAGCTCTATCCCGCATTCCCGTACGACCACTTCACGCGTGTTGCGGACGAAGATCTGCGTGCAATCTACGCCTATCTCATGACACGCGAGCCGATACGGGCAGAGGCGCCGCGCAACGATGTCGTCTTTCCGCTGAACGTGCGTATGCTGGTCGAAGGCTGGAAGCTGCTCTACTTCGACCACGCGCCCATCCGGCCAGACGCGACGCAAAGCGCAGAGTGGAATCGGGGCGCCTATCTCGCCGAAGGGCTGGGCCACTGCGGGTCCTGTCACACGCCGCGCAATTTTCTGGGCGCACTCAAGAAGCGCCGCCATTACGCGGGCGGCGAGACCGAAGGCTGGCACGCACCCGCGCTCGATGCATCGTCGCGCGCGCCCGTGCCGTGGACGGTCGATGCCTTGCAGCAGTATCTCAAGCGTGGCGTGAGCAACGTGCACGAGGTGTCGGCCGGACCGATGACGCGCGTCATTCACAATCTGGCGGTGGTCCCGGATGAAGAGGTGCGCGCGATTGCCACTTACATCGCGTCGAACATGGGCGCTCCGGAGCAGGCACGCGCAGAGCGCGGCAACGAGGCGCTGATCCGTGCGCGCACCGCGGCCGAAAAAGGCGGCGACGCGGGCATTCAGAAACTGACCACAGGCGGACAGCAGAGTGAAACGACGATCCAGGACGGCCGCGTGATCTACGAAGGAACCTGCATGCTCTGTCACGGCGCGGCGCAGCGCACGGCGGGTGCGCCATCGAGGGACGCGCTCAACCTCGGCTTGAGTACGTCGATCCAGCTGGGCACGCCTGCGAACCTGATCCGCATCGTGCTGCAGGGCATGGCGCCGCCCGATGGAGAATCGGGTCCGTTCATGCCCGGCTTCTCGACCGAGTTGACGGACGAGCAGCTGGTCGCCCTGGTCACGTACCTGCGCTCCGATTTCAGCGACCACCCGGCGTGGCAGAACGTGGCGCGGGAGGTACGCCGTGCCCGTCAGAGCCTCGCGCGAATGGATTGAACGAATGATCGTCCTCAACGTCAACGGCCGCGAATACCAGGTCGATGCTGCAGTATCGACGCCGCTCCTTTACGCGCTCCGGGACTATCTTCAGCTCAACGGAGCGAAGTTCGGTTGCGGCCTCGGACAGTGCGGCGCGTGCACCGTGATGGTCGATGGCAAACCGGTGCTTTCGTGTATCACGCCGATCTCGGTACTCAGCGGACGGCGCATCAAGACCATCGAGGGACTCGGCACGATCGACAACCCCGGCCCGGTGCAGCGTGCCTTCATCGACGAGCAGGCGGCGCAATGCGGTTACTGCATTCCGGGGATGATGATGCGTGCGCAGGCGCTGCTCGAAGCGAACCCCGCGCCTTCGAAGGCCGACATTCGCCGCCATATGAACGCGAATCTGTGCCGCTGCGGTACGCACATGCGCATCCTGCGCGCCGTCGAACGCGCGGTCGGCTACCTGAAGAACGACAGGAACGCAGGGTGAGCGGCATGCGTGGATCGTCGCAGTCCGTGCCACATTCTTCGTCCGACCGCATCGAAGGAGCGCTCTCACGCCGGGAATTCCTCGTGCGGGGCGGCGCGCTCGTCGTCAGCTTCTCGATGGCCCGCGGCGCACTCGGCGCCCAGCCGCAGGAACCGCAGAACGTCGGCAAGGAACCGAAGCAGGCGCCGCCGCTGCCGGGAAGCCTCAAGAACGCGCCGCTGCTCGATTCCTGGATCCGCATCGACGCGGACGGCACGATCACGGTTTTCAGCGGCAAGGCAGAGCTCGGACAAGGCATCAAGACGGCTCTGATACAGGTCGCCGCCGAGGAGCTCGCGGTCGAGCCGCGCACGATCAATCTCGTCACCGCGGATACGTCGCGCACGCCGAACGAAGGCTACACTGCGGGCAGCCAATCGATGTCCGATGGCGCAACCGCGATTCAGCATGCCGCGGCTCAGGTGCGCGCCATTCTTGCGGGCATTGCGGCGCAACGGCTGAACGTTCCGTTGTCGGATCTCACCGTGCACCTGGGCGCGGTGCGGGCGAAGGACGGCCGCAGCCTGCGCTTCGGAGAGCTCGTCACCGGAGAAGCCCTGCATGTGCAGGCGGCGCCGCAATCGCCGCTGCGCGACCCGAAAACACGCGGCGTGATGGGCAAGTCGCTGCCCCGGGTGGACATTCCTTCGAAGGTCGCCGGCCGACCGAGCTACGTCCATGACCTGCGGCTTCCGAACATGGTCCATGCGCGCGTGGTACGCCCGCCCGGTTACGGCGCGCGCCTGCAAACGGTCGACACGTCGAGCGCGGAGAAGATGCCCGGCGTGCTCAAGATCGTGCGCAATGGCAGCTTTCTCGCGGTGGTCGCCGAACGCGAGTATCAGGCCATCGTCGCGATGCGTGCACTCGCGCGTACGGCTCAATGGAGTGAGTCACGCGAGCTGCCACGTGCCGCAGACGCGTACGACCATTTTCAGAAACTGCCGCAAGAGGTCTACGTCGACGCGGGCGGCGCTGCCGACATCGCGACCGGGCCGGGCACGATCAGCGCCACGTACCGCCGTCCGTATCAGATGCATGCGTCCATCGGTCCTTCGTGTGCCGTCGCGCTCGCAGAGCAGGGCACGCTCACGGTCTGGTCGCATACCCAGGGGGCCTATCCGCTGCGCAATGCGATTGCGGAGATGCTGCGCATGCCAGCGGAGCGCATCCGCTGCATTCACATGGAAGGGTCGGGCTGCTACGGCCACAACGGCGCCGACGACGCAGCCGCCGACGCCGCGCTCATCGCAAACGCGTTCCCCGGACGGCCGGTGCGCGTGCAATGGATGCGCGAGGACGAGCACACGTGGGAGCCGTACGGGTCCATGATGATCGGGACCGCGCGCGCGCGGCTCGACGGTCCCAACGTCACCGAGTGGCAATACGAAGTGTGGAGCAACACGCACAACGCGCGTCCCGGCCCTGCCGGAAATCTTTCCACTGCGTGGCAGATCGACACGCCGTTCACGCCGCCGCCGCCGAAACCCGCGCCACTGCCGGCCGGGGGCGGCAATCGCAACGCCATCCCCATATACAGCTTTCAGAACACGCGTGTCGTTCATCACTTCGTGCCCGAGATGCCGCTTCGCGTGTCCGCGCTGCGTGGACTCGGCGCGTACGCAAACGTGTTCGCGATCGAAAGCTTCATGGACGAGCTCGCGGCGGCCGCAAGAATCGATCCGCTGGACTTCAGGCTGCGTCATCTCGACGATGCGCGTGCGCGGGACGTGATCAACGCGGTGGCCGAGCGTTTCGACTGGGGCCGCTTCCAGAAGCAGCGTGGGCGTGGGCGTGGCTTCGCCTTTGCGCGCTACAAGAATTACGCCGCGTATTGCGCTGTCGCGATCGAAGTAGAAGCCGACCGCGAGCTCGGACTGGTGAAACCGATACGCGTGGTTGCGGCGATCGACAGCGGCGAAGCTGTCAATCCGGACGGTATCCGCAATCAGACCGAAGGCGGCGTCATCCAGTCGCTGAGCTGGACGCTGTACGAAGCCGTGACCTTCGAGTCACGTCGCATCACGAGCCGGGATTGGAGCACCTATCCGATCATGCGCTTCTCGAACGTGCCCGACACGCTCGAGGTTCACGTCATCACGCGTCCGGGGATGCCTTTCCTCGGGACTGGCGAAGCTGCGCAGGGACCGACCGCCGCAGCCGTCGCGAATGCAATTGCCGATGCGATCGGCGTGCGGGTACGCGAACTGCCGATTACGCGGGCACATATCAAGGCCGCGATATAGGTTGGCGGACGCCGATGTCATTCGGCCTTGATATTCGCCTCCTGCACCACCTTCAACCAGCGCTCGTATTCCTTGCGTATGCGCTCGCCAAACTTCTGCGGTGTGCCACCCGTGGCGACCATGCCCTGCTGCTCCAGATTCTTCTTGATCTCGGCGCTCTCGAGCGCCTTGTTGACGACGCCGTTGATGCGATCGATTATGGGCTGCGGCGTTCCCCGCGGGGCCATCGTCCCGAACCAGAGCTCGACTTCATAGCCGGGCAGCGTTTCGCCGAGCGTCGGGACGTTGGGAAGCGAGTACCAGCGCTTGGCCGTCGTGACCGCCAACGCTCTCAATCTTCCGCTGCTGAGGTGCGGCGTCACCGGCAGCAGACTGCCCACGATGATCGGTACCTGCCCCGAAAGAAGGTCGCCCATGGCCGCGCCGGTGCTCTTATACGGTACGTGCACCATCTTTATTTTGGCCATGTTCATGAACAACTCAGTGGCCAGGTGCGTGATGCTGCCGACGCCAGTGGACGCGAACGTCAGGCCCCCCTTGGTATTGCGCGCGAGCGCAATCAACTCCTTCGTCGTTTTCGCTGGAACCGATGGATGTACCGTCAGCACGAATGGCGTGATGCCGAACTCTGCCACCGGGACGATGTTGTTGATGGGGTCGAACGCCGGCTTGTTCAGCGCGGAACTCGCCGAAAAACTCGCGGACATCATCATGAGCGTGTAGCCGTCAGGTGGGGCCTTCGCGGTCAGCTCCATCCCGATAAGGCCCGCTGCGCCACCCCGGTTATCGACCAGAAACTGCTGCCCGAGCGCTTCCGACAACTTCTGCGAAAACTGTCGCGCGGTGATGTCGCTGCCGCCGCCGGGTGCGAACGGCACGATGACACGCACCGGTTTGACCGGATATTGCTGGCCGTAAGAAGCATCCATCACCCCGAAAAGGCTTGCGACAGTCGCGGCAGCAGCGATCGCGATACGCCTTGATTTTTTCTCCATAACTCCTCCTTGTTCTAATAGCGCCACCGTAATACAGCGGCAGCGTCAGCATAGCATGCAGGGTGCTATTCTCCAGATGCCTGACCAACTCAATGAGAGGGAAATCATGCCTGCCGTTTCCGCCCCGAACCCGCTGAAGGAACTGTTCAAAGCAGACAAGGTCGCGCTCGGCATGAACGTGCGGCTTGCACGCTCCGGCGACATCGCGCGCATCGCCAAGACGACCGGCCACGATTTCATCTTCATCGATGCCCAGCACTCGTTGTTCACGGTCGAAACGATCGGACACATTGCTCAGACGGCGCTCGCGATCGGCATCGCGCCGCTCGTGCGCGTGCGCAGTTGCGACGATCCGGACACCCAGGTGCTGCTCGACAACGGGGTCACCGGCATCGTCTTCCCGGATGTGAGCACCGCGGACGAAGCACGCCGGGCCGTCAGGCGCGCGAAGTTTCCGCCGATCGGCAAGCGCTCCGTGGGCGGCGGTTATCCCATCTTCGATTACCGCCCGGTGAATCCGGCCGACGCGGTGCCCGCACTGAACGACAATACCCTCGTCGTATGCATGATCGAAACGCGCGAAGGACTCGATAACGTCGAAGCGATCGCCGCCGTCGACGGTGTCGACGTGGTTCACGTCGGATCCACCGATCTGCTGACGGCCATCGGCAAATCGGGGCAATACGGAAGCCCCGAGCACCTCGCGGCGCTGGAGCGCGTCATGGCGGCCGCTAAGAAGCACGGGAAAGTTCCCGGCGTGGGCGGCGACCGTAACCTCCAGCGACAGGCCGACTTCATCCGCCAGGGCGCGCGTTTCATCACGACCAACAGCGAGATCGCTTTCATTCTCGCCGAAGGGTCTCGCGTGACAGGTGAGCTGCGGAAGGCGATTGCATAGCAGCGCCTACTGTCACCGCCGCCCGATGCGAAGCCGTTCACGGTGAGGAGGCAGCAAGTGCCGTCTCGAAGCGCGAACAGCGGACACCTGGCGTTCGTACTTCGAGACGTTTCGCTCCTCAGCACGTCCGGTTTGGTTGCACCGGCGAAACCATTACAGCGTGGGGTTGTTCACGTCTCCGCCGAGCGCCACCAGCCCCCAGGACGTCGCCCAGGTGTCGAAGTTGAGCATGATGTGGCCTGACAGGGTGTGTGCGTCGCGAAACATGCGTTCCAGCGGATAGGTTTCGTAAATACCGTTTGCGCCCGCCAGCGCATGCAGCGAATCGACGGCTTCGGTGCAGAGCTGTCCCGCATACGCCATGTTGCGTTTGAACTTCAGCTTCGTGGCGGCGTCCGGCACGACGTTACGCGATGCGAGCGCCTGCGCCTCGACGCAGTCGTTGCGCAGGAGGAGCCGCGCCGCATCGATCTTCGCCGCAGCGGCACTCACGCGAAGCTGCACCAGCGGCAGATCTCGCATCCGCGTTGCCGTATAGCTGGTGCTGCGCTCCTTCACGAGACCGATCGTGTGCTCCAGCGCAGCCTGCGCGTTGCCCGCTGCGGTACCGCCGATGCCGTGCGCACCGATCGACGACATCGTGACGCGGTAGAGCGCGTTCGGATTGGTCCGCGCGCCCGGAAAGTTGTCGCCGCCACGCACATCGTACATGCAGAGAGTCCGGTATTCGGGCACGAACACGTCGTTGGCGACTACGGTCATGCTGGCTGTTGCGCGCATGCCGAGCACGTGCCAGTCGTCGACGATCTCATACTGGCTCCTGTGCAGCAGGCACATGCGGTGATCGACGACGCGCTCGCCCTCGCGCACGCTGACTGCCAGCAGATTCCATTCGGCAATATCCACGCTGCTCGAGAAGTTCCAGCGGCCGCTGACTACGAAGCCGCCGTCGACACGTCGTCCCTGTCCCTGCGGAAACGCGATGGCCGCCGCGATCAACGCTTCGGGGTTCTCATCCCAGACGTCCGCTTGCGCGCGCTCATCGAAGAGTGCGAGCAGCCAGTGATGAATGACGAGGTTTACCTGGTTCCAGCTCGTCGAGGCGCATCCGCGAGCAAGCTCGTACGCGAAATCCACATACGCAACGAAATCGAGCTCCATGCCGCCCCAGCGTCGGGGCTGCAATATGCGAAGTGCACCGCTCGCGTGCAGGTCCCGGATCGTTTCCGGCAGCAGCCGCCGCGCGGCTTCGCTCCGCGCAGCGCGTTCGCGCAGAGCGGGCACCAGCGCGCGCGTGCCCTCGAGCGCGTGATCGTACGAAGTGCCCGCGAAGCTCGGTGCCCGACCCGTCCACGTCTTCGAGTGAGCCGCACCGGTGTCATTCGCCTTGCGAGACGGTTCTATCTGATCTCCTCGATGCGAGTATCTTATGAAGGGCGTGCATAAACGCGAATTGTAGCGACCGCGACTGACCCGTGCGGTTTGCGTTCGCCGAAACATGATATAGAGGTAACTGCTCACACCCCTATGCATCGTGTTTGACTTCGACTCGACGCTTGCGCCGCTGCGTCATCGGGATTTTCGACGCCTGTGGGCCGGTACGTTCTTCGCGACGGCCGGGCAGTGGATACAGCAGGCCACGCTCGGTTGGGTCGTCTACGAGGTCACCCGCTCGCCGGGACTGCTCGGCGCCGTGCTCGGCGTGCGTGCGATTCCGATGCTCGCGCTTGCCCCCATTACCGGGTTCGTTGCGGATCGTTTCGACCGCCGTTATGCGCTCGCCGCCGCGCAGGCGCTGATGGTCGCGATCTCCGCGACACTCGCACTGCTGCTCGCTTTCGATGCCGTCGAGGCATGGCACCTCTTCGCGTTTTCGCTGCTGTCCGGCGTGAGCGCCGTGTTCGATCGCACGCTTCGCAGCACGCTCGTCTTCACCAGCGTTCCGCGCGCTGAAGCGGCCAACGCGGTGGCGCTCAACAGCATCGCGTTCAGCATCACACGTGCGATCGGTCCGAGCGTCGCGGGCTTTCTCATTGCCGCCGTGGGCGCTGCGTCGAACTTCGGGATCCAGGCGTTCATGTACCTCGGGGTCGTCTTCGCCGCCCTTTCGGTGAGCGCGCCGCCGCCAGCGGCGGTGCGAAAGGCGCCTGGTTCGCCGTGGCTCTCGATGAAAGACGGCATGCGGTTCGCGATCACCGATCCGGTGGCGCGGGTGATGTTCGTGCTGGGGCTCGTCCCGCCGTTGCTTCTGATCCCGTGCCTGAGCGCGCTCATGCCGATTTTCGCGGCAGACGTTTTCAGAAACGGGCCTCGGGGCCTCGGGACTTTGCTCTCGGCCGTCGGAGTGGGCGGCATTCTGGGCGGCCTCGTCGCGGCCTGGGCCACACGCTGCGACCGCAGCGGCCTCGTGCAGGTGCTTGCGCTGGTCGTCTTCGCGGCCTCGCTCTTCTGTTTCGCCGTTTCACCGACGATCGCCTTCGCGGTCGGGTTCCTGGTCATCGCCGGGATCGCAGAGATGGTGCATCACACGATTCACGTGACGACATTGCAGATGTGCGCACCCGAGCACATGCGCGGCCGGGTTGCCAGTCTGCTGCCGGTGTTTCCCGCCTTCATCTCGGTCGGCGCGCTGGCGTCCGGGCTCGCGGCCGACGTCATGGGCGCGGAGATCGTGGTGATTCTCTTCGTCACGGTCGCGGTCGTGGTCGTTGCGGTCGCGTGGACACGCTCTGCGGCGCTGCGCGACGTCACCTTGTCAGGACTGGTTAGAATGGAGCGATGATCCGACCACTCAAAATTGCGCATACGTCCGACGTCCACCTGCATGACGGGGACGACGGCTGGCCCGTGCGCGAGGCATTTGTCCGCGTGATCGACACGGTCCTCGGAGGTACGGGCCGACCTGTTTCTCATTGCCGGCGATCTCTTCGACCATAATCGGGTTCAGGGCGACGTGATCGACTTTGTGTACGAGCAGCTCTCGCGTGTGCCGTGTCCGACCGTCATCATTGCCGGCAACCACGATTGCTGGGAAGAACGCTCCATTCTGCAGCGTATGGATTTCCGGCATGCCGGGCACCATGTCGCGCTGCTGGACGACGTCGAGGGCAAGCAGGTGGTATTTCCCGACCTGCATGCGACCGTGTGGGGCCGCTGCATGATCGATCACGATCCGAAGAACAAGCCGATGGCCGGATCGCCGCCGCGCAAGACAGACCTGTGGCACATCGGTATGGCGCACGGGCTCTACATGGACGATCCGGAATCCGACCGTTCCTCGCTCATCACGCCGGGGGAGATCGCGGATTCGGGTTTCGACTACCTCGCGCTCGGGCATGTGCACGTCCATCGCCAGATGCGTCACGGCCAGACGCTCGCCTGCTATCCCGGCGTCCCTGCCGCTTGCTACGGAACCACGCAAACCGGGTATATGGCCATCGTCGAGTTAACGCCCGGCGCGGACGCGCGCGTCGTTGCGCATGCGCTCGATCCGATGCCGCTACGGCGTCCCGCGCCACGGACCCGGCAGACTGGCACGCGAAGGCAGACTGCGCGCGGATGACGGCGTAGCGCCTGCTCAGGTCGCGGCGAGAAAGCGTTCCACGCTCTGCGCAAACGCTTCAGGCTGGTCCGTGAAGAGACCGTGTCCCGCGCCTTCGATGCGTTCAACGGTGCAACGCGGCATCGTCTCGGCCAGGCGTGCGGCAAGCTCGTGATTCACCACATTGCTGTGGCTGCCGTACTGGAGCAGGGTCGGCGCGGGAATGGACTGCACCACGCGCCACAGATCCAGCCCGCTCGCCCTCGATCTGCGACCGCTGAGGAAGGCGGGATCGTATTTCCACGTGTAGCGGCCATCGCCAGTGCGGCGCAGCCCGTGCTGCACGCTCTCTTCGACGAGGGCAGCAGGCGCGCGTGGCATCAGGCGCTTGAGATGCACAAGCGCCTCCTGGGAAGATTCGAACTCCCCCGGCGCAGTCCGGTCGTCATCGGATATCTCGCCCGGCGCACGCACAGCGACGGCCGGTGGCCGCCCCGGCGTGATGTCGACCAGAACGAGGCGCTCCAGCAGGTCGGGATGACGATGCGCGTACAACATGCACACCCTGCCGCCCAGCGAATGCCCGATAAGCGTAAAGCGCGATAGCCGTCTCGCTTCGATGACCGTGCGCAGGTCCTCGTAGAAATCTTCCATCTGATAATCGCCGTGCGCGCTCCATTCACTGTCGCCGTGTCCGCGCTGATCGAGCGCGATGATGTGGTAGCGCTCGCTGAACCGGCGGCAGAAATGGTTCCAGACATGCGCATGCAACCGGCTGCCGTGCACCAGCACGATCGCGTGCCGGCCTTCGCTTCCCCACTCGAGATGATGGAGCCTGATGTTGTCGCGATGGACGAAACAGCTTTGAGCTGAGGTCGAAGTCATGTATCGGTATTCACTCGATATCGGATGCGCCGCGAAGGCGATCGGTCAGTCTGGTTTGAGGTAGGCTGCGGCTTCTGACAGCTTCGATCGGCCCGCACCGGATACGCAATGATATAGCGAAGGAGGTCAGTCTAACCCAGCTCCTGCTCTCGCCACAGGCCGATCGCCTTCTGTATCGGACGGTCCGAAAAGCTGAAGAGCACGGCGTCTTCGAGCGCCACATGCGAAACGCGCGTCCATGACGGCACGACGAATACGTCGCGCGGGCCCCATTCGAAAAAATGCTCGCCGATTTGGGAGCGGCCGTTGCCCTCTACCACGCAATAGATCGTGCCGTCCGTCGACCGATACGCTCGCCCCGAAAAACCGCTCGGCAGCAACTGCAGAAACGCGGCGATCGTCGGCATCGGATATCCGCCGGTCGCGGGATTCGCATACTGCATCTTGATGCCGTGGCAGGCGCTCGACGGTCCCGAGCGCAATGCGTCGAGCGCTTCGCGGCTGCGTGCATACGGATAACAGAACACTGGCGTAGTGTGCGACTGCGACGCGTAATCGAGCGGCAGCAAGGCCGTTCCGTAGCGCGCGAGCGCATCGCCTTCACGCTTCGCCACCGGCTGCACTTCATCCTGATAGCGCTCGGCGAATCCGGCATCGAAGAAAGCGACCGTCGGAATGTCGAGACCGTCGAGCCACACCACCGGGTCGTTTCCCGGATTGCCATGATCATGAAACGTCCACGAAGGCGTGACGATGAAATCGCCCGGATGCATGGTCACGCGCTCGCCGTCGACCGCCGTATAGGCGCCCTCGCCTTCCAGGACAAAGCGCAGCGCGGACTGGGTGTGACGGTGGCTCGGCGCGATTTCTCCCGGCAGGATCAACTGGAGCCCGGCGTACAAAGTGTGTGTGATCGAAGACGCGCCGCGCAGCCCCGGGTTCTCGAGTACGAGCACGCGCCGTTCGGCTTCGCGTGCGCTGATGAGGCTCCCCGACTCCAAGAGGAACCCGCGCACCAGATCGTAACGCCACAGCGCCGGCACGCACGGGCTTGTCGGCTCGTGCGGGACGAGCGCGCCAAGCACCTCCCAGAGCGGGGTCAGATTATGCTGATCGATGCGGCGGTAGAACGCCTGCCGGTCGTCGCTTGCAGCGGGTGGCGTGAACATGGTGCGCTTTAATCCGGTTCAATTTTCGCGTCGCGAACGATTTTGCCCCAGCGCGCAAAATCGGTTCGCGTCAGCTCCGCGAGCTGCTCCGGTGTGCCGCCGGTCGCAAGCAGGCCCTGCCTGTTCAGCGTCTCGCGCACGTCGGCTGCGCGCAGCACGGCACCGATCTCATCGTTGAGCCGACCGATCACGCCGGGCGGCGTTCCTGCGGGCGCGTAAACCGCATACCAGATATCGAGATCGATATCGCCGATACCTGCGGCTTCCGTCAAGGAAGGCACGGCTGGCGTTGCCGCGGCTCGCCGCGTGCCGCCGGCAGCGAGCACCCGCAGCTTCCCGTCCTGCGCATACGGAAGCGCCACGTGGATCGGCAGGAACATGACACTCACCTGGCCCGCGAGGAGATCCGTTACTGCACCGGCCGTGCCCTTGTACGGGATGTGTGTGAGGCGAAGCCCCGCGCGCTGCTTGAAAAACTCCATTGCGAGATGATGCGGCGTGCCGTTTCCTGGCGAGGCGTAGTTGATTTCGTCCGGTCGCGCTTTCGCGAAGCTCATGAGCTCTTTCGCCGTTTTCGCCGGCAGCGAGGGATGCGCCACCAGCGCGAGACTGCCGATTGCAAGCGGCATGACCGGCGCGAAGTCCTTCACCGGATCGTACGGCAGCGGCTTGAACAGACTCGGGTTCAGAACGATGGTGCTAGCCGTAACGAGCAGCGTGTAACCGTCGGCCGCGGCTTTGGCGACGGCCTCGGTACCGATATTGCCGCTTGCGCCGGGACGGTTGTCGACGACAACCGAGGTTTTCCAGCGTTCCGGAAGCTTCTGCGCGAGCGTTCGCGCGAGGATGTCGATTCCCGTGCCTGGCGAAAACGGCACGATCATGCGGACCGGTTTCGCCGGATAGGCATCTTGCGCATGCGCCTGGACGAAAGCGAGCGCATAGAAAGCCAGCGACGCGAGCGCGACGCCAATGGCCGCGCCGATCCTGAGCGCGTTTCCCCTCATCCTGTCGTCCTCACCTGCGTCGTGACACGCTTGTAGCTATCGGTGATCGCCTTCAATTCCTGCTGCGTGATCACGTCGTCGAGATTATCGAACGGCCGGTCGCCTGTGCGCTCGTACACTTCACGCAGAACCGCATCGGGCGGGTTCTTGCGGTTCATGATGACGACGTCGGCGGTCGCGGGCAGCCGCTCCGCTTGGTAGGCTTTCAACGCCCGCGCGGCATCGCGTTCCCGCGCGAGGCACGCGGTGAGCACTTTCGCATCCAGGATCGCCTGTCCCGCTCCGTTCGAACCGCGCGGATACATCGGATGCGCGGCATCACCGAGAAGCGTCACGCGGCCCTGGGTCCACCACGGCAGCGGGTCCTGATCGATCATCGGGAACTCGAGAATTTTCTCCGTGCTGCGGATGAGGGCCGGCACGTCGAGCCAGTCGAAATGCCAGTCGGCGAACGCTCCGATGAAATCGTGCAGCTCCCCGGGCCGGTTCCAGTCGCGCGCCTTGTATTTCGGCGTCGCGATCTCGGCGACCCAGTTTACGAGCTGACGGCCTTCGGCATCGATGTCATTGCGGATTGGATAAATGACCATCTTGCCTCCCGCGTGCCAGCCTGCGCGCACCATGCTGGCGCCGGAGAGGAAAGGCGCCCACGGCGCCACGCCGCGCCACATGTTCACGCCCGAATAGAGCGGCTCGCCTTCATCCGGGTGGAGCTGCTTGCGCACGATCGAATGAAGCCCGTCACAGCCGATCAGCAGGCTACCGCGCTGCGGCTCGAGCTCGCGACCGCTGGCGGAGTCTTCGAAATAAGCAGTTACCCCCGACGCATCCTGTTCGAATCGCGTGCAGCGCCAAGCGGCGAACACGCAATCGGTGCCGGCGCAGCGCTGATACGCGTCGAGCAGCACCATCTGCAGATCGCCGCGGTGAATCGAGAACTGCGGGTATCGGTTGCCCGCAAAGCGCCCGAGCGGCTCACTGTGAATCAGCTGGCCGAAGCGGTTGTAGAACACGGCTTCTCGTGTAAGCACCCCGGCGCGCGTGAGCTCCGCTTCGAGCCCGAGCTCGCATAACTCGGCGGACGCGTGCGGAAGGATATTGATACCTACGCCCAGGGGCTTTATGTCGGCCGTGGACTCGTAGATGCGGGACGCTATCCCGGCGCGATGCAGCATAAGCCCCAGCGTGAGGCCGCCGATGCTGCCGCCGATGATCATCACTTCCATCAGTGTGTTTCCTGCGCGACGCATTGCGATCGCACGAGCGATCGCGACAGGCTGCCTGCACGTCTGCGCATCATACTGCCAGCACGCCAGCGGGTTCGCCAACTACGGACATGCTCGATGACGTTGTCGGACAGGCTGCTATGATCCTACCGGCAAGGCGGTGAACGGAGAGCCCGTGGATTTTTCGCTCAACGAGAAGCAACGCGGCTGGCAGGTGCTGGCGCGCCGGTTCGCGGAGGAGGAGATACGCCCGATCTCACTCGCATGCGACCAGGTGGCCGACCCGGCCGCGACGCTGGACTGGGACATCATCCGCAAAGGGTCGAGGCTCGGCTTGCGCACTGCGGCAGTACCGCGCGAGTGGGGCGGGCACGGCATCGACTTCGTGACGCAGGCGGTGGTGATCGCGGAGCTCGCGCGCGGCGACAGCGCGATCGCCAAGACCTTCAGCCAGTGCTGGAAGTGGTGCCATCTGATCGCCGACCGTTGCACACCGCGGCAGCGCGAGCGGTTCCTGCAGCCGTTCCTGGCGGACGACACTTTTCTCCTGGGCGGGGGCATCACCGAGCCCCACGCCGGCTCCGACAATCGTCTGCCTCCACCGGATGATCCCCGATCCGGTCTGCGGCTGCGCGCGGAGCGCCGCGGCAACGAGTGGATACTGAACGGCGACAAGTGCTACATCGCGAACGCCAATGTGGGGAAGCTATTTTTCACCTACGCACGCACCGACCCGGCGGCCGCAGTCGGCGCGGGCACCAGCATCTTCGCCGTGCCGATCGACACCCCGGGCCTGCGCGTGGGCAAGGTGTTCAACAAGAGCGGCTGGCGCTTCTACCAGAACGCCGAGCTCATCTTCGAGAACGCGCGGGTGCCGCAGGAAAATCTGCTGGGCGAAGTGAACAGCGGCTTTAAGCCGCGCGGGAACAGGAACACGAAATTCAGCCTGCTCGAGTACGCCGCCAACGCAGTGGGCGTCTGCGACGCCGCGGTCGAGATGGCGACGCGGTGCGTGAAAAGCGTGCGGCGCCGCGGCGGCCGGCTTGCCGACCAGCAAATCGTCCAGCTCCAGCTCTCGGAGATGCACATGCAGACCGAGGCGCTGCGCTCATTCGTCATGCGGCTCGCGGCGGAGAGCGACGCCACGTCCCCGCACCACCCCCCGCACGGCCATCTGCTGATGAACTTCGCCACCGTGGCCATCCAGAAGGTGTGCTACGCCAACCTCGCGATCCATGGGTGTGCGGGTGGGTCGGCAATGCACGCCGGCGCCGACAAGCTCGTTCGCGACGCGATCATCTGGACGCACATCGCGGGCGATTCCGTGCAGCGGCTGAAATCGTTGCAGATGCTGCTCGAAATCCCGGCCACTGCGACCTGAGGCGCATCTTCAAGGGAACACGTGAGACGTGAAATGTGAAACGTAACGACTGGCTGTTGGTTCTGGTGACTCGATCTCGTCACGGACCAGTCACCAGTCACTGATTATTCGGGCTTGACGCCCGCCGCCTTCCACACCTTGATGCGCGTGACGATCTCGTCGCGTACAAGCTTATCGAATTCCTCGGGCGTACTCGTCTTCGCCAACGCGCCCTGGCTGGCAATGCGTTCCTTCGCCTCGGGCGCATCGATTATGCGCGCGATCTCGGCCGCAAGCTGATTGACGATGCGACGTGGCGTCTTGCCGGGCGCGAGCACGCCATACCATCCCTGGTATTCGAAGCCGGGCAGTCCCGCCTCCGCGATCGTCGGCACTTCGGGCAATCCCGGCGCGCGCTCGGCAGTCGTGACGCCCAGCGCAAGCAGACGCCCGCTCCGCACGAGCGGCACGGAGGAAAGCACGGGCGATAAAAGATACTGCACGCGTCCGGCCATCACGTCGGTCAGCGCCTCCGGCGATCCGCGATAGGGCACGTGCGCGCCCTTGATGCCGGCCGCGAGGTTGAACAGCTCGGCACCGTAATGCGGGCCGCTGCCGAGCCCGGTCGAGCCGAAGTTGATTTCGCCCGGTTTCGCTTTCGCGAGCGCGATCAGATCCTTGACCGATTTCACGCCGAGGCCGGGCGGAACGACCAGGATCAGCGGCGTGGTCGCAACCTGCGTGACGCCGGTGAAGTCCTTGACCGGATCGTACGGCAGCTTCCCCGCGTAGAGCGCGGCACTGCCGGCGTAGTTCGAGCCTGTAGCCGTCAACGTGTGACCGTCCGGAACGGCTTCGGCCACGATCTTGAAGGCGACAATGCCACCGGCGCTCGGCCTGTTGTCGACCACGACGGGCCGGCCCACGTGTCCGCCAGCTTCGGTGTGATGATGCGCGCGATGATGTCGGTCGCACTGCCGGGCGTGAATGGCACGACCATTCGAACCGGCTTGCTCGGATAAGGCTCCGGCGATGTCTGGGGATACGCTGTCGCCGGAAGCGCGAAAGCACCCGCGACGGTGAGCACAGGCAACACGCGCCTCATCTTCATATACCTCCTCGCTGGCCAAGTCGTCTGCGCGGAGCGCACTGGCCGTCCAGCCGTTCGCCCTGAGGAAGCCGGCAGAGACTGTCTCGAAGGGCGACGGCAGTCGTTCGTGCTTCGAGACGGCGTTCGTTCACCTCCTCAGCACGAACGGTTCTTCCCCTACTTCGCCATGCCGAGCTCGGACAGAATCTGCTTCGTCTCGGCGTATTCGCGATCGAGACGCCTGTGCGCTTCGTCCGCCGGGAGGTACATGTTTTCCCAGTGGTTCTCGGCAACCTCTTTCTTCCACTCGTCGAGCTGCACCAGCCTCTGGAACACGCTTTCCCAGTACGCGATCTGCGCCGGCTTCAGGTCCTTCGGCCCCATTACCGCGCGCCAGCTCGCAGCCGTCATGTCGATGCCGATCTCGCGCCAGGTGGGAACGCCCGTGAAAAGACCCGAGCGCCGCGTCGGCGCCGAAATGACGAGGAGCCGCATCTTGCCCTGCTGCAGATGCTCGGCCATGTTCGAAAGGCCGGTGCTCAGGATATCGACATGGCCCCCGAGCAGCGCCATCGTGCTCTGGCCGCCGCCCGCGAAACTGACGGTCTTCAGCCGCTTCACATCCACGCCGCCGCGCTTCAAGCCCATCACGAGCGACGTGTAGTTCGAGCCCGCGACGCTGGTCGTTCCGAGTGCAAGCGCATCCGGCGCTTTCCGCATCCGCTCGAGCATCTCCTGCGCCGTCTGAATCGGCGAACCGGTGCGCACGTTGACCCCGTAGTAGTCCTCGAGCAGCAACACGAGCGTAGTGACGTCGTTGTAGTTGTATCGGCTCAGGCCCGTGATGTGATTGCTCAGGAGACCGCTCGTTCCGATCAGCAGGATGTGACCGTCACCGGGGTTGGCGAGGAGCTGATTCAGTGCGATCGTGCCTGCGCCACCGGGCCGGTTCACGACGAGTATCGGAACGTCGACGATCTTGTGCGCCTGCAACAGCCGCTGCATTTCACGCGCGAGACGGTCGCTGTTTCCAGCGGGCGCATTCGGTGCGATCAGGGTGACGGGATGCGTCGGCTTCCATGCATCCTGCCCCCACGTCGCGCTGGCCATGCAGCAGATGGCCGCAGCAAGTGCAAGATGCCAGTTACGACGGCTCATGCGTCTCTCCTCCGGAATCGCTCGCTCCAATCGACGCGCCCGACGAGGAAACGTACTCTCGGCCACGAAAGCGCATTCCATGATAGCGCGAGCGGCAGCTTCGGCCGCAGCGTACCATAGCCGATGCGTTGCCCGATCCCGCATGTATGAAAACCCTGCTGATCGTCTACCACACCATGACCGGCGGCTCGCGGCAGATGGCTGAAGCCGCCGAGCGTGGCGCGCGTGCGCAGGACGTCGAGGTCAAGCTCATCGCCGCTCGCGATGCGCAGGCCGATGATGTTCTCGCCGCCGACGGCTACATCTTCGTCACACCGGAGAATCTCGCGGCCATTGCAGGCGTGATGAAGGATTTCTTCGATCGCACCTACTACGCCGTGCTGGAGCGCATCGTCGGGCGTCCCTACGCGCTACTGGTCTGTGCAGGCAGCGATGGCACGAACGCGGTTCGTCAGATCGAACGCATCTGCATCGGCTGGCGTTTGCGAGCAGCGAGCGAGCCGCTCATCGTGTGCACGCACGCGCAGACGCCCGAGCGCATTCTCGCGCCCAAAACGATCGGTGCGGACGACCTGCAACGATGTGAGGAGATCGGCGGCGCGCTGGCAGCGGGGCTGGCGTTGGGCATCTTCTGAGACTCGACAAAAACGCCCTGGCCCTCTCCCCCAGAATGGGGCGAGGGAAGTCTTTTTTCCTAGGCCCTGTTAATCACCTCGTTCGCAACGCGCACGCCGCTCTGTAGCGCGCCGGCAACGGTGCCCGCTTCGCCTTCGGTATCGGCCGCTTCTCCCGCGAAGAAGAGCGTCCTCCGCAAGCGGTGCCGCGAGCTGCTCACGCGCCTTGTCTCCGCCCACCAGCACGTAGCTGTAAGCGCCGCGCGCCCACGGATCGCGTTGCCAGTCGTGCAGCCAGGCGCCTTCGAGCCCGCGGCGGATGCCTTCGATATCGCCGAACAGCGCGGCAAGGCTCGTGAGCGCGCGTTCGATGATCCCGGCACGCGACGCGCCGGCGAGCCGCATCGCTTTCGGCCCGGCGGCCCACGCAACGATGACAGGTGTACGCACGGGCAAGGCCGTCCAGAATGTCGGGAACGCTGCTTCACGCGGGTGGAAGAAGCTCACGTCCCGATAAAGGCCGCGCTCGGCGTTCTCCCAGAACGAAGTCCTGAAGCGAAGCACTGCCTTGAGCACGGGCCCCGGCGCAAGTCGCTTCAATGCTTCGCGCTTGGCGCTCAGCGCAGGGCTGAAACGAACGCTGCCGCTTGCGCGCGGCGCCTGCAGAACACCGAGCGGCAGCGTGACGATCGCGCGCCTGGCGGACGTAACGAAATGCTCACCCAGAAACGTCGCGTGAACCTCGACGTTGCCGCGCCGCCAGACCACCGCGTCCACCGCCGTGTTCATCTGTAGCTGCACCCCGCTTCCGCGCAGGTCCGACACGAGCGTCGAAAGCAGGTGTCCGTATCCGCCGAGCGGCCTGAACTGAGGCGCCTCGACCGAGCCGCCACCGGTCCATTCTTCTACGATCGCGCGGGCGCTCGCGTGTCGGGTGTCGGCGGCATCGAAGCCTTGAGCGAGCATGCGCGCGTAGGCGCGCGCCTCATCCGTGAGCTCGGAGCCGAGATGCACGTCGAGAAAGCGGTCGAAGGGCAGATCCTTCTTCGCCAGCGCGTCGCTACGCTGGATCGCAACCCTTACCTGCCTGAACAGATCGCGCGAGCGCACGAGCCGGCCCTCGCGCAGCGACCAGTGCTCACCGCCCGAATCGACAGCGGCGCTTCCGGCTCTGTTGAGAAGATTGAAAGTCGCCTGTGCCTGTCCGTGAATGAACTCGGCGCCGAGCTCGATCGGCACCGGCACGCCCGGCTCTGCATGAGACCAGATGCGGCCGCCGATGCGATCACGCGCTTCGAGGACGAGCGCGCGGCGACCGGCACGCGCAAGCTCCGACGCGGCAGCGAGACCTGCCGCACCTGCGCCGATCACGATGACGTCGTAGCGATGATCGCGCATGGCTGTATCCCCTCACCCCGACCCTCTCCCCGAATACGCGGCAGGGGGCAACGCCCTCACCCAACCCGCTACCGGAATGAAGGCGAGGGGGACGCGCGTCCCTTAAGCCTTCAGCTCTTTCGCGACCATCGTGTACTGGAACGTGTCCGGGTCGAGCGGATCGAGGCGTCCGCGCGCGGTCTGGCCGTCCGGGTACATGAAGTACGGCACCTTCCAGCCCGTTGCGCCCGGAAGCTGCAGATCGTGTCCGCGGTTGTAGGGCAGCCAGTTCATCTCCCAGTAGCCGAACAGGCGCTGGCGCGCCTCCTGCACCTTCGGGTGGTCGAGCGGGAGATTGCCCGGCGGCTCTTCCAATGCCACTTTGCGCACGTCGGCAGGATCGACCGGCACCCAGCCGTGCACCTGCGACCAGAACTCCGCGCGACAGTGTTGCGCACGCGTGACCGACTCCGTGTTCGCGCCGAGGCTCACGAAACCATTGTTCGATTTCACCACCCGCAGGCCGTAGACGTCGCGAGACGGAACGCCGACCGAGCGGGCAAGACCCACGAAGAGCGCGTTGAGATCGCCGCACTTGCCGCCGAGATTGCCCGTCTCCAGCATCGACTTGATGTCACCCCAGCCGCAGCCGCGCACCTTCGGATCGCGAAACGTGTTTTCCACGATCCATTCATAGATCGCGCGCGCCTTGTCGACGTCGGTACGCTGACCACGGGTGATTTCCATGGCCTTGTCGCGCACGATGCCGTCGGTGGGAATGAGCTCCGTCGGCTGCAATTCGGCCTTGAGCACCGCCGGGTCTTCACGCGGTGCAGTCCGCGGCGGGTTCTTGAGATCGACGAACCGGTCACGTGTTGCGAAACGCGTCGTGAGCTGCAGCGTCGGGTTCTGAGCGGATGTGGGAAATCCGGCGGCTACGATGGACGTGCGGTACTTGGGATCTTCCGCATACGTCACGGTTCCGCTTTCGCTGCTCCATTCATTGCCGAGATTCTTGAAGTAGTCTGTGTCCCCGGAGAGCGCAGCAGGCAGCCATACGCGCGTCTGGCCGTCGGCGTCCAGCACGTGCACGCGGGTGGTCACTTCGAAAACACGCCATGACGGCGCCGGCACATCGGCGAGCGCCAGTCGCGTGAAACCGCCCAACGCGGCGGTACCCGGCAACGCCGAGCCGATCTTCAGAAACGTTCTGCGATCCATGCGATCTCCACTGATGATGGTGTTCAACGTGCTCGCGTCCGGCAGGCGAGGCGCCCGATCCAGGTGCCGGCGAACACCGCGGGGGACAGAAGGTTATCAAAAAACGCTGACTCACAGCGAACTCCGCAGCCGTCACGCCACTCGGGCACCGCGGTTGCATATTACAGCCGCCACGCAACGTGGCGGACTGGAGCCCTTTCTCCTCCCGTAAGGCTCCACTGAGTTGACCCGGCTCGACGCCGGGTCTTTTTTGCCTGTTGCGCGCCCGAGCGTGTCGAAACGACAGCTTAGGGTCGGCTCTCCAGCGTTGCGGGCTGTGCGCTGTCCTTCGCGCGGCTCTGCCCCTGTCGCCACTCCGTGTCGTAGAGGACGCGTGCAGACCGGCTCTTCTGCATGAGATGAGTGAACTGATCTTCGTCGATGTCGCCGGGATCGAACCGGAAGCCTTTTTCCTTTCCGATCTTGCGTGCAAGCTGAACGAGCGTCTGGCGGTCGAGCAACTGCTTGCGCGGAAGGGCGAGCACGATCTTGTTGGACGTGCCGGGCACATCGAGAATGTAGAGATCGTCGAATACTTCCTGATACGTGCGCACCATCGAATCGTAGATCGGGTTCACCGCGCGTCCCCACACATTACCGACGACCACGCCCGTCGGCTTCACCGCGCGGCGCACCGCGCGCATGAACTCCACGGTCGTCAGTTGCGGCGGCACGTTGCGCGTGCCGAACGCGTCCAGGAAGATGATGTCGTACGGCTCGCGTATGTGTTCGATGTAGCGCCTGCCGTCCTCGACGTGCGCACGCATGTGGTCGTCCTCCCTGAATCCGAAGTACTCGCGCGCGACGTTCACCACGTCGGGATCGATGTCGACCGCGTCGATCGTCGCTTTCGGGTAGTACCGATGCATGAACATCGGCATGGTGCCTCCGCCGACGCCGACCACCAGCGCGCGCGCAGGCTCCGGCGTAAGCGCGAGCCCGACGAATGCGACTTTCGTATAAGCGAAACCGAGATACTCGGGCTCGCCCGGCTTGCCGATGCTCTGGCGCGCACCACCTTGTTCGAAGCGCAGCACGCGATAGCCGTCCTGATCCTCGGTGACGATGATGTTGTTGTACTCGGACTTCTTTTCGTAGAGAAGCGTTTCGCTCGCCTGCGCAAGTGCGCAGCACAGCAGTGCGAGCACGACAAGAAGGCGCGATTGTGCGATGGGGTTCATCTTCATGGGGCGGCGATTCTACGCCATGGCAACGCGCGGGCACAGAGCCCCAGCGGGCGGGCGCGGAGCGGCTCAGCGCGCGAGCACGGCGAGCGGTGAGCCTTGCGTTCATCGCCAACGGTTTCGTCAGAGGAGTGCGATTATATTCATGAGCGCACGTATCTCGCTTCGGTCATCCATGCCCGCCAGGCGCACGGCCCGTCGCGTGAGGGACTCTTACTTGCTAGGAGCGGCGACATGCCTCCTGCCGAATTGAGCGCGGCCCGTTTGCCGCCGCGCTTCCGCCTTCCACGTGTGCTCGCTCTGCTTCTGAGCCTCCTGCTCGGTCTCTGCGCGGGCGGCGTCGTGCGCGCCGCGGAACAGGAACCTCCCGCCAAATCTCCGGCAGCCGAGGCGAAGCCCGCCGCGCCTGCGGCGATACCGCTCGCCGAGATGAGCGTTCAGGCCGAAGCCGCAACCGTGACGCTAAAGGAAATCCAGGCGGACGCCGCGCTCAACGATGCAATCGACGACGTCGAAAAAAACCTGCCGGGAGTGACCAGCGGCATCGATGCCCGTGTGCGCGAGAACGCACGCATCATGTCACAGCAGCCGTCGTTCGATCTGCTGCGGACGCTCGAAACAGGATGGCAGAAGCAGCGCGAGACGCTCACCGGATGGACAGCGGAGCTCGACCGGCGCATCGCGGCGCTCGACCGCGATCTCGCACGCATCGATACGATGGATAAGACATGGCGGGAAACACAGGCGCTCGCGCAGAAGGAGCAGGCGCCGCCCGAACTCCTGAAGCGGATCGAGGACCTGCTGGGCGCGATTGCGGCCGGCCGCAAGGATGTGGAATCGCGACGCGCGCACGTGTTGAGGATCCAAAGCCGTGTCGCGGCCCAGGTATTCAAGATAACGACATCGCTCGAGTCGATCCGCAGTGCACGTGCGGCCACGCTGAGCCGCATCGGCCGGCGCGACAGCCCCGCCCTGTGGCGTGTCGACCAGTTCGAGCGCGCAACCGCACGCATCAGTGCCGATAGCCAGGAGTCGCGCGCCACGCAGGTCGCGGCCCTGGAGACGTACGTCGAGCACGAGGGGGAGCGTTTTGTTCTGCATGCGCTGGTCGTGGCATTGATCGCATTTCTGTTGTACCGCGTTCGTCGCTGGGTCATCGACTGGTCGAAGATCGAGACAGGTCTCGAGCGTGCGGCAGCCGTGTTCGCCATGCCGCTCGCGACCGCGCTCGTGCTCTCGCTGATCGGTGCGCGCTGGATCTATCCCCAGGCGCCGCGACTCATGTGGGCCATCATCGGCGCGCTCATGCTGGTGCCCACCGTCCTCGTGCTGCGACCCATCGTGCCGCGTTACCTGCTGCCGTTCCTTTACGCGATTGTCGGCTTCTATCTGGTCGATCAGGTACGCATCGTGACCGCCTCGCTCGAGCTCGTGCCGCGGCTCGTGTTTCTCGCCGAGATGCTGGCCGGCGCCGTGTTTCTCACGTGGTTCCTGCGCTCGATCGACACGAACGGCGCGCTGCCCAATGTGCGACCGGGCCTGCGGGCGTTCATCAGATTCGGCGCGCAGGTGGGGAGCGTCTTCTTCATCGCGACGGCGATCGCGAACGCGCTGGGGTACGTCGCGCTGGCGAATCTGCTCGGGGGGGCCGTGCTGCGTGGCCTCTATCTAGGCGTCATTCTCTACACGCTCGCTCAAATCCTCGATGCGCTCGTGCTGATCGCGTTGCGCGTACGGCCGCTCGGCTGGCTCAACGCCGTGCGCACGCATCACGAGCTGCTGCGTACGAGAATTCGCCTCGGGCTGAATGTGGGCGCATTCCTGCTCTGGCTTTCATTCGTGCTCGATCGCCTCGCGATACGCGATGTGGTGTTCAACGGAGCCGGCAGGATGCTTTCGGCGGAAGTGCGCTATGGTGCGTTGAAGATCACCGCGGGTGACGTGCTCGCATTCGTGTTCGCGGTCTGGGCGTCGTTTCTCGTTTCGCGCTTCGTTCGCTTCGTACTGGAAGAAGAAATCTTTCCGCACGCACGGCTGAAACGCGGCCTGCCGTACGCGATTTCGCGCACCGTCCATTACCTGATCCTCGTTGCGGGGTTCTTCGTCGCGATGGCCGCACTCGGGCTCGACATGACGAAGTTCACCATTCTCGCGGGCGCTTTCACCGTCGGCGTGGGCTTTGGCCTGCAGAACATCTTCAACAACTTCGTGTCGGGACTGATCCTGCTCTTCGAGCGTCCGATGCAGGTCGGCGATCTCGTGCAGATGGACGATGCGACCGGTGTCGTCCAGCGCATCGGCATACGCGCGAGCATCGTGCGCGCCTCGAATGGCAGCGAAATCATCGTGCCGAACGGGAAGCTCATTTCCGAACGACTCGTGAACTGGACGTTGTCGGAACGGCAGCGGGGTATCGAGGTCGCGATTTCGGTGATGCTCGACTCCGATCCGGGGCGGGTGATCGGACTCCTGGAGCGCGTTGCGTCGGCGCATCCGGATGTAGTGAAGAGGCCCGAGCCACGCGCGCTGCTCACCCGCGTCGGACCGGACTACATGGGTTTCGAGCTGCGCGCCGCCACCGGGCTCATCGAGGACTGGATGCGCGTTCGGAGCGACCTTGCGGTCGCCGCGACGGCGGCGTTGACGGCGGAGCAGATCAAGCTGCGCTGAAACACGATAGAGTCGACAGCTTCGTTCCTCGGTGTCGCTGCATCAGCGCCGTGACACGTACTGGTTGCCGCGAACGTAGAAGCGCAGCAATCGGCGCGACCAGTGATAGCCCGCGTAATCCACACCCACACGCGGACGTTTCACGATCGAAAATCGGGAGGGATAGCCGTCATCAGCGATGTAGAAATCGTCGCTCGTCAGATCGTGGCCGTTCAAGCGCCGGTCGATGCCCAGTGCGCGGCAAAGCAGCCCCGGACCTTTCGTGCGCTCTTCGATATTCCGGATCGGCTCGAGCGCACGAAGCAGCACGGCCGACGCGGTGCCCTCCGCCTGCGTGACGACGTTCATGCAATGGTGCATGCCGTAGATGAGATAGACGTAAGCGTGGCCCGGCGGTCCGAACATGCTCCGCGTGCGTGGCGTGAGTCCCTTGGAAGAATGTGCGGCGAGGTCATGCGGTCCGAGGTAAGCCTCGGCCTCAACGATACGCCCGACCCGCTCGACGCCCTGATCGCGATGCACGAGGCACTTTCCGAGGAGCTCGCGCGCGACCAGGATGGTGTCGCGATCGTAGAAGTCGCGGGCGAGCTTCCGCATCACACCGAAGCGGACCGAGGTCCATGCCCACGTGCCGTTCGGAAGGTGATGGAGTAGCGCAGCTCTCGCGTGGGCGGAATGCTGTGCTGCCAACCCCAGCGCGCCGTGCCGGTGATGGAATAAACGGACCGCGCCTCGAGCGTGATCGCGATCGCATCCTCGCGACGCTGTTTTTCGCCCGGCCGATACGGCCGCAACCGCATGCGGCAGGTCCCGCCGAGCGAGATGCCGACGATCGCTTCGAACTTCGGCACGTCGCGATGCCAGCCGAGCGCGGTCCCCGGCCGATATTCGCTCACCAGCGCGTGCACCAGGGACGCCTCCGGCAGGCCGAGCCACCGTGCGGCCTTGTCCCGCAGCGGCAGAAGAAAATCGGGGACGGGCGGGGCCGAGTCGAGCGCATTCCGATCGAAATCGTATTCCGAGCCGTAATGGATCGTGCGCCGCCGCGCCGTGTACTGCTTGTATTGCGCTTCCTCCAGCGGCAGCTGCGCGATGGCCGCCAGGAGCGCGGCTTCCTCGCCCAAGGTCACGAATTCAGGGCGATAGACAAAACCGTCCGGCAGCCCGGGGAGGATCGGACGGTCGAAGAGATCGGGTTGAAGAGGGACTGCTGACATCGTTCCGCGCGAGATCCTGCACCGCGCAGAACAGGATAACAGGCCGCGAGGAAGCGGCTGGGGATTGCTTCAGGTTGCGCAGAGATCCTGCTACTGGACCCCGCGGCGTTGTTCGAAGGGCTCGGTCTGATCACGGCCCGACCGCGCGTCTCGTCGGCGCCAGACCTTCGGGTCGCGGCTCCCGTAGGCAAAGCTCGTGTGGGGAGCAGCGTAATCGCGCGTCTCGCGAGTAACCCTGTAGAGAAGCCAGACCATCACGGCGGCGAGCAGGAGGATAGCGGTATCGATGAAATCCATGCAGTTGCCCCTAGAACGTAGTAGAGCTGGGGCGCGGTGCGGGGTTTAGTGCTTTTCTCCCGTGCCTGGTACTTTTCGCCCCCTGGCCACGAACGACGTTACGCGCGGGGAGCGAGTGCATTTTTGACGCAGATCAAGTTAGCGTACGATCCCCGGAAGGTCAACGGGCGGCCTCGGATTTGCAGCTCCGCGGCGGACACTGGCGCCCTGGACGGCGGAGTGTCGGGCAACCGTGCTGGTACCTTCCAGATCAGTCTCTGCCCGCCGCCGCCTCCGTGCGACCGGCAAGTGTCTGCAGCGACAGGCGATTCCAGGCCGCGGTGATGTCGCCAGGCCCGGTGCCGGCACCGACATCGGTCTACTCGACCCTGATGTTCGCTTCGCGAATGACCTTGCCCCAGCGCGCGTACTCCGCGCGCATGAAGTCGGCTGCTTCCTCGGGTGACTTGCCGTCCGGCGTCCCGCCCATCGCCGCAAGACTCGCACGCGTCTCGGGTGTATTCATCACTCTCACCGACTCGACGTTGAGGCGCTCGATGATCGGGCGCGGCGTTCCCGCAGGCGCGAGCAACGCGTACCAGTTCACCGCAGTCAGCTGAGGCATGCCCGCTTCGGCACTGGTCGGAACCTGCGGTGCCGATTGGTTGCGCTTGCCGTCGAAGATGACAATGCCGCGCATCCTGCCCGTGTTCAGGAACGGGATGGCACTCGAAATGACGACGATCACCATGTCCACGTCTCCGCTGAGCGCACCCGTGATGGCGAACGTCGCAGCCTTATAGGGAACATGCGTGAAGCGGATCTTCGCCGCGGATTGCAGGAACTCCGCCGCGAGGTGATTCGCCGAGCCGACACCGCCCGAGCCATACGCGATCTTGCCCGGACTGCCACGCGCGAGCTGGATCAGTTCCTTCAGGGTTTTCGCCGGCACGGACGGATGCACGAGCAGGATGTTCGGGATCGACGCGATGAGCGAGATCGGCGCGAAGCTCTTCAGCGGGTCGTAGCCGACCTTCGGGTAGATGTGCGGATTGGTGAGCACGGGGACGGCACCCACGACCAGCGTGTATCCATCCGCCGGCGCTTTCGCGGCGGCCTCCCATCCGATGTTGCCGGCCGCTCCGAATCTCGGATCCGGCACGATCTGCTGGCCAAGCACCGGCGAGAGCTTGCCCGCGACCATGCGTCCGATCAGCTCGCTGCCGCCCGCGAACGGCAGAATCAGTCGAACCGGTTTCGTGGGGTAGGTCTGAGCAACCGCGCGCGGCCCACTCGCAAGCATCAACGCTGCGACTGCCACGAGCATAAACAACGCGGGCCGACGCCACTTCCACTGCATGCGTTTTGCTCCTCGACGAATCCTGATTCGACGGCTGGTGATTCCGCTCGTGCAAGCCTGTTACTTCAACTTCTCCTCCAGCCAATCGCACATCGTATCGACGGCGAGCGTGAGGTAATCGCGCTGGCAATGCTGCGCGCCGCCTTCCTTCGCACTGAACACGCGGAACGTCTTGTCGAGCGATCCGATGGAATCGAACAGCGCCTGTGCATCCGCCATCGACACCTGCGCGTCTTCTTCGCCGTGAAGCAGGAGGAACGGACACTGCACTTTCTCGGCGACCCCGCGCAGGCGAAAGCCTTCGAGCTTTTTCAACGCTTCGCCGAACGTCTCTACGCCGCACGCCCACAGCAGGTGATCGGCCGGTACCGGCAGCGCAGCCTGCTTCAGTCTCTCGATGCGCTTGCGCCACAGCTCGTAGTAGTCCCATATCGCGCCCCACGCGATCGCGGCTTTGTAGCGCGGATCCATCGCCGCGCAGCGCGGTGCGTAGTAGCCGCCAAGGCTCATGGCAATAATCGCAACCCGATCCATGTCCACATCGTCGCGTTTTTCCAGGAAGTCGAGCGCAGCGCTGCCGGCGACCTCGAAATCGTGACGCATGCGCATGCCGCGAAAACGAATCGACTCGCCCTGTCCGGGACCATCGACAAGCAGTACGGAAAAACCGCGGCGCACGATTTCCGTGGTTCCCCGGAGGTACTGGATTTCCTTCTGCGTGTCGAAGCCGCCGAAGCGCACCACGCACGGCTTGCGTGCCTCGTTGCCCTCGCCATGAATGAAATACGCCGGGAAGGCGCCGCCCTCGAACGGCAGTTCGACCGTCTCGATGCGCGGCCGCTCGGTGAGCGCCGCATACTTGCGGAAACATTCGAGCGACACCCGGTAGGCGGAAAGCGCGTCTTCGTCCTTCGGCTGGCGGAAATGGTCGGCGATCTGATAGTAGAAGCACGCGCGCAGATAATTCGATGCCGCCGTTAGCGCGTGACCGGCTGCCTCGGCGGCCTGAGCGCGACCCCGCAACAGTTCGGCGCCCTCGCACCATGCACGGAACCACGCCTCGTCATCGCCGACGCGATCGCGCAGCGTGCGCGCGATGCGATCCGCTTCCGTGAAATCAGCGCCTCCGTATTGCGCAGTGCCGATGACGACGAGCATCTCGGCCGACCAGCGGTAATTCCCCGGGAAATACATGAAGTGCTGGGGCGACTCCGGCGCGTTCATCTCTTCTCCCTGAGATTCGAAAGCGCCGTATTATGCTATGCGCGCCCCGATACGAGACAGGGAGATCACATGCTGAAGGAATTCAGGGAGTTCGCGGTCAAGGGCAATGTCGTCGACATGGCCGTCGGTATCATCATCGGCGCGGCGTTCGGGAAGATCGTCGATTCGGTGGTAAAGGACGTGATCATGCCGCCGATCGGCCTCATGCTCGGCAAAGTCGATTTCACCAATCTGTTCGCCGTGCTCAAGGACGGCAATCCCCCCGGCCCTTACCCGACGCTCGACGTGGCGCAAAAAGCGGGCGCCGTCACCGTGAACTACGGCGTGTTCATCAACAACATCATCTCGTTCTTGATCGTCGCCTTCGCCGTGTTCCTGCTCATCCGCATGATCAACCGGCTGCGTCGCACGGAGGAAGCCGCGCCGCCAGCACCGCCGCCGGCTCCGACGGAAGAAGTCGTTCTTCTCACGCAGATCCGCGACGCGTTGCGCCGCTGAACCTGAGGCGAGTCATCGCGACGGAAAACCGTTCGCGCCGAGGAACATTGTGTCTCGAAGCAAGAACCGGGCGCCCACTCGCGTCCCCCCCTTCGAGACGGCCTGTGGCTTCCCTGGGGTGAACGGCATGCAAGGCCGAGCTATGTGACGGCAGTTATCCTTCCACCGGAGCGGAATCCTCGGACTGATTCCGCTCCCGCTTCCGCATGAGCATCTGGCGCTCACGCTCTGTCGCCGCGCGCCAGTGCGGTTTGAGCGACTTCACGCCGATGCGGCGCGCGAGCAGCGCATGCAGTGTCTCGTCATCCATATCGGACGCGGCGATTCGCCTCACTTCGCCTGCTTCCCATGCCGCGAGCGGAACGCCGTCCCGAAACAGGACACGACTCCGCGCGATCGCGGTCACGCGCTGATCGGGCGTCAGGATGCCGACGAGGTTCAGCGGGTCTGCTGCACTCACGATCGTAAGCTCGCCACTCTTCTCGCGCTTGCGCACCGCGCGAAGCCGCCCGACGGCGTCAGGTAACGCGAACTGTTCGCCGCCGAAGCCGCCAACGAAGCGTCCGCCGCGAATCTCGCCACGCGCTTCGAGCCGGCGATACACCATGACCAGCTCGCGCCACGCCGGCAACCGCGACTCACGGGCAAGCAGCGCGCGAAACACGACGCCGTAGCGCTTGAGAAGCCCGCGTGCGACGGCCTCCGCGCGCGTCTCGCTATTCGATTCGACGTTCCGTCCAAGCAACGCCCATCGGCCCGCCGTATCGACGCCGTACGCCGACTGGCGCCCACCGGGCCGGCCGCCCGACAGACTGCGTCGCTTTTCGGACGGGGTGAGCAGCGCCCGCAGGCCGCTGAAGCTGTCCGCGGTGACGACCCCCAGTCCGGCGAGCTCGCCCAGTGCGCGCTCGACATGCGTGCGCAGCAATCCGGTCGCCGCAACGATCTCGTGGAAGAACAACGCGCCTCGTGCGCTCAAGGTCTCGAACACTGCACGCGCCGCCGAACCGAGCGCGTCGCGGTCGATTTCGCCGTCGGCGCGCCAGAACGTCATATGCTCGCGTTGCATGAGCGCGATGGGGGAGCTCTTGAGCGGCGCCTTGCCGCCGTCCATGGGCGTCACGCGGCCCCAGGCGATGCGACCGCTGAGGCAGAGCATGTCGATGTAGCTCGAGGTGTAGTCGCGCACGCGAATCGGCAGTACGTCGTGCTCCCATGCCGCCGCCGCGAGCTCATAGCCATCGAGCTGCTCGACCGCCGCCGCAAGGCCTTCCACACCGCTCACCTGATCCTCGGTCGCGACGTGCTGCCAATGCAGAAGGAAGCGCATGAAATCGGCCGACGTGACCGGCTCGATCTCGGCGCGCAGGCGGCTGATGGTGTAACGATGGATGCGCGCCAGCAGCCTGCGATCGCACCATTCGAGTCGAGTGAAGTCGTCGTCAGCGGCGGGCTCGGCCTGCGGCCGGGGTGTGAAATACCCACGCAGCACGCGCCCTTCCGTTTCGAGGGCGAGCAACGCCGACTGCACCCGTCGCCCCTCATCCCGCGCGACGGCAAAGGGCCCCGTAGCCAGCGAAGCCGCGAGCTGCTGCGCAGTGACCGGTCCGAGGACTTCGACGCGCCCGCGTATGAGCTCGCGCGCGGCATCTTCGGCGGTCCACTCCTTCTTCAATCGTTCCGGCAGCCGTGGCGCAAGCGGCTGCGCGACCATCGCATCGAGCTCCTGGAAGCGCTCGACTGCCACCCAGAAGGGGCCTGTCCGAACCGCACGTCCTGCTGCAACGAGCTCATCCATCAGCACCGGCCAGTGCGTCTGTGACGCGCGCGCGGCGACTTCTTCTTCGCGGATGAACCCGGCGAGCGACAGTGCATCATGCAGGTCGTCTGCAGTCGTCGCGATCGGCCACGCCTCTTCGCGCACGCGCTCGATCGCGGCAGCGTCGAGCGCACCGAGGTCTTCGGCGCTGCGCGGCTCCGACGCGCGGCGCGTGTAGACTGCATGCGTGCGGCGTTCCTCGAGCGGCGCATCGTCGAGAAACGTGTACACCGCGGAGTTGACGAGCTCGTGACTGAACACCGACGGCTCCGGCGTTTCGCGCGCGAGGCACTCTATTTCGCCCCGCTCGATGCGCTTCAGTATGCGCACGAGCTGAGGCAGGTCCATCGCGTCCTCGAGCGCGTCGCGAATCGCCTGGTTCACGAGCGGATGATGCGGCACCTCGCGCGCGCCCTGGATGTTATCGATGCAGGCCGCAGCATCGGGAAACACGCTCTGCAGGAGATCCTCCGCATACATGCGCTGGACCTGCCCGGGCACGCGCGTGCCATTACGGCTGCGCGGCACCGCGAGCGCCAATGTGGTGGTCCAGCGCCAGCGCGACTCGAATATGGGCGAGTCGAGGACCGCCTGTATCAGCGTTTCGCGAACGGTGTTCGGATGCAGATAGCGGTACACGTCCTCCAGCGGAAACGAGTGCGACGGCCCGAGCGAAATGATGATGCCTTCCTCGGTCGCCGCGGCCTGCAGCTCGATAGTTGAAGCCCTGGCAGAACTTCTTCCTGAGCGCGAGGCCCCACGCACGGTTCACACGGCTGCCATAAGGCGCGTGCACGACGAGCTGCATGCCGCCGGATTCGTCGAAGAAGCGCTCGAGCACGATCCTGTCGATCGTCGGCACGACACCCAGGCAGCGTTTTCCTTCCGCCATGTACTCTGCAATCTGTTCGGCGGCGGAGCGCGGCAATCCGTACTCGTCGATGAGCCATGCGATCGCGGCATCGAGATCGTCTTCCTTGCGCGGCTCATCGGGGCCGGGCAGACGCGCATCAGCACCGGCCCGCAATCGCGACACGGCCGCGCTCACTTCATCGCTGCGGGCGGGCGCTTCACCCAGCCAGAACGGCATCGAAGGCGGCTGGCCTTGCGCATCGGCAACCCGCACGACGCCACTCTGGATGCGCACGATGCGCCACGACGTGTTGCCGAGCTGGAAGACGTCGCCCGGAAGCGATTCGATCGCGAAGTCTTCGTTCAGCGTCCCGATGAAAGTGCCTTCGGGTTCGAGCAGCACGCGGTAATCGAAAACCTCCGGGATCGCGCCGCCGCACATGATCGCCGTCATGCGCGAGCCTTTGCGCGCACGAACCTTCTCGTTGACGACATCGTGCTGAACGAGCGCCGCGCGACGCCCACGCCGCGTCGAATAGCCCTCGCGCGAGCATCTGCAGCACTTCGCCGTATTCGTCGCGCGTCAGATTGCGGTACGGATACGCGCCGCGCATGAGCTCGAACAACGCAGTTTCGTCCCACTCCTGCGCCGCCGATTCCGCGACGATGTGCTGTGCCAGCACGTCGAGCGGTTTCTCAGGAACCGTCACGCGATCGAGCTCGCCATCACTGACGGCGCGCACCATCGCCGCACATTCGACGAGATCATCGCGCGTGAGCGGAAAGACACGGCCCTTCGGCAGTCCGCGCACGGTGTGTCCGGAGCGACCGATCCGCTGCAGCAACGTCGCGATACGGTTCGGCGACGATATCTGGCACACGAGGTCGACGTGGCCGATATCGATGCCGAGCTCGAGCGATGCAGTGGACACGAGCACCTTGAGCCTGCCGCTGCGGAGCCGCTCCTCGGCGTCGAGACGCTTCTCTTTCGAGAGACTGCCGTGATGGGCGGCAACGTGCTCCGCGCCAAGCTGCTCGGTGAGATGGTGCGCCATGCGCTCGGCGAGCCGGCGCGTGTTGACCATGATGAGCGTTGTCCGGTGCGATTCGACGAGCTCGACAAGTCTGCGATAGACCTCCTCCCAGATTTCGGCCGACATCACCGCTTCGAGCGCCGACCCGGGCACTTCGATGGCGAGATCGATCTTGCGCTTGTGACCGCGGTCGATGATCCTGCACGGCGCGTCCGGACTCGAGCCAACCAGAAAGCGCGCGACTTCCTCGATCGGCTTTTGCGTTGCGGAGAGCCCGATGCGCTGGAGCTTGCGTCCGCATGCACGATCGAGCCGTTCGAGCGAGAGAGCGAGATGCGCGCCGCGGCGCGACTCGAGTACGGCGTGGATCTCGTCGACGATCACCACACGCGCGCTCTTCAGCATCTCGCGCGAACGTTCCGCGGTCAGCAGCAGATAGAGCGACTCGGGCGTCGTCACCAGGATGTGCGGCGGCGTGCGCAGCATGCCTGCGCGTTCGTTTTGCGGCGTGTCGCCGCTGCGCACGGCGGCCGTGATCCGCACCGGCGGGAATCCCATCTCCTCGGCCAGGCGGCGGATTTCGCGGCGCGGCTCGGCGAGGTTCTTGTGGATGTCTGCCGAGAGCGCCTTGAGCGGCGACACGTAGATCACGCGCACTTCGTCGGGGAGATCGCCTTGTTCAAGTGATTCGCGCAGGAGCTGATCGAGGGCGGTCAGGAATGCGGCGAGCGTCTTGCCCGACCCGGTCGGCGCGGCGATCAGCGTATGGTTGCCGCTGCGAATGGCTTGCCAGCCTTCCGTTTGCGCGGACGTGGGCTCGAGCACCTGCCGCACGCCGTCGTCGCGCTCTTCGGTGAAGCGGTTTTGCCACCAGCGGTGGAGTACGGGGTGAAAATCCTGGGGCAGCAATAGGGTCTCTCGGATCCGGTAATTGCTCGAGTCCCTTGGTTTACGTCAGGCCGGCGAGCTCGCAACTCATTCAGATAGCGGCGGTACGACGAAGTTCAAGCGCCACGATGCTCCAGCGCCCGCCTCTCACGTCCCGTCTTCGCGGTCACGCGCGCTTCCCGCCTCTCCGGCCGGCTTCCACTCGCCACGTTCCTCGAGTACCCGCCGCAGGACCTTGAGACCCTGGATCATGCACGGCGCGCCGCCATAGAGGGACATCTGGAAAATGACCTCGGCCACTTCCTGCGCGCTCGCGCCGACGTTGAGCGCCGCGTTGCAGTGAAGCTGAAGCTCGTCTTCGAAGCTCGTCACCGTGAGCGCCGCAACCACGCACAATTCGCGCTGCTTGTGCGAGAGCACTTCGCGCGCAAACATGCGGCCGGTGTAGAACATCGAAAGCTGCTTCGCGAGCTCCGGGTCGAACTGGCGCCACAGCGCGTAGGCGCCTTCGCCCTTGCGCTGCGGACCGAACAGCGTCTGCGCCGTCCTGCGCGTGAGCTCGAGCAGTTCTTTCTCGTCCATCGCAAACGCCTCCTGTCCGGACATCTTACAATGCACGCGTGGACTTCTCATTCACGCCCGAGCAGGAAGCGATACGCGACGCGGTCTCGAGAATCTGCGCGCGCTTCGACCTCGACTACTGGCTCACGCGCGACCGCGAAGGCGGCTTCCCTCACGACTTTCATGCGGCGCTCGCACAGGACGGCTGGCTCGGCATCGCGATGCCGCAGGAATACGGCGGCGCGGGCCTGGGCATTACCGAAGCGGCGCTGCTCATGCAGACGGTCACCGAGTCCGGTGCAGGGATGTCAGGCGCCTCCGCGGTGCATATGAACATCTTCAGCCTCAATCCGGTCGTCGTGTTCGCGACGCCGGAACAGAAGGTCCGCTGGCTGCCGCCGCTCATCGCGGGGCGCGACAAAGCGTGCTTCGGCGTGACAGAGCCCGACATCGGCCTCAACACGACCCACTTGAAGACGCAGGCCGTGCGCAACGGCGATCACTATGTCGTGAACGGCCGCAAGATCTGGACGTCCACGGCGCAGGTTACGAACAAAATTCTTCTGCTCGCACGCACGACGCCGCGTGCCGAAACGAGGAAGCCCACCCACGGGCTGTCCCTTTTCTATACCGATCTCGACCGCGACCGCATCGAGGTACGCGAGATCGAAAAGATGGGCCGCAAGGCCGTCGACTGCAACCTGCTCTTCATCGACGACCTGCGGGTGCCGGCGTCCGACCGTGTAGGCGAGGAAGGACGCGGCTTCGAGTACATCCTGCACGGCTTCAATCCCGAGCGCATACTCGTCGCGGCCGAAGCAGTGGGTCTCGGGCGAGCGGCGATTCAGCGGGCCGCGGATTACGCGAAGACGCGCATCGTGTTCGATCGGCCGATCGGCCAGAACCAGGCGATCCAGCATCCACTGGCAAAGTGCTGGATGGAGCTCGAAGCCGCCAACCTGATGGCATTCAAGGCGGCCGCGCTCTACGACAGCGCCAAGCCCTGCGGCGCCGAAGCAAACGCGGCAAAGTATCTTGCCGGCGAAGCCTGTTTTCGCGCATGCGAAACCGCGCTCATGGCGCACGGCGGGATGGGCTATGCAAAGGAGTACCACGTCGAGCGCTTTCTTCGCGAAGCGCTCATACCCCGTATCGCGCCCGTAAGCCCGGAGCTTACGCTCTGCTTCATTGCGGAAAAGGTGCTCGGACTTCCGAAGTCGTACTGACCCGCAGTCTTCACGCGAGTAGAAATTACCCGCGGCTTCCAACAGGCAACGGTTTGCACCCGATATCGGTAGGTCAATTCGCCCAATGTCGCGCGCGAACGACCTCCGCGGCGCGCAATGCATCGACGGCCTTCTCGCCGTATTCGGTCGTAGCCCCTGATTTCGTGCGCAATTTTTTTGCGGCACTGAAAGGTGGTCCGCTTTCTGCTTATACAGCCACGTCGGACCCGCTATCGCGCGGTCCCGTCCAACCAGGAAGGATCGAACTCATGAACCGCAAAACGACTCTGACAGAGCGGCGCACGGATGCATTCGTCGTGGCTCGTGCGAGTGCCCGCACATGGGCCGTCGCCTTCTCACGGCGCCTCATTCCCGGCGCCGTCTTCAAGACTAAAGACGCGGCGCTGAATTACGCGTCCGTGCTGGCGCAAGCTGCAGGGCTGACACGTCCTGTCGTCACAGTCGTTGGGGACGCCTGACAGCCGCCAAGGCTCCGGCAACTCGAGCGCACGACGTTCCGATCCTCGGGAGAGCGGCCACGTTCTCCCTGCGCCGTTCGCTCACACGCTGCTCTCGCCCTGACTACGCCGCGGCGGATTTCGACATATGCGCGCCGCAGTGGTCCATTCCAGCCATCACAAAACAAGACACAGGGGCGGAAGTCTCGCCTGCCAACGGCTCAGAGTGAGGTGAATGCAATGATCTGCCACATCTATCCTGTCGCATCGGGCAGCACTTTTCGCTGGAAATGGCGTGCTAAGGACGGCCGATGCACGTCCGAGCATGCGTTCGAACTGTTCTACGAGTGCGTGGAGGACGCGCGTGACCACGGCGTGGATATCGATCTCACACAGGCGCATCTCGACATCGCGGACGCCGCTCACGAATCGAAGGTGGTCGCGCGGCCGAAACGATGAACGATGAGCGCATAGCCGGAGGACCTCACCATGAGGCGCTTGAAGACTGCTGCTTCGATCGGCACCCTCGCCCTCGCTCTGTGCGCTTGCGCCGCGGGTAGCCGTGCCGGAGATCCCGTGGCCGGAGAGCCGCAGACCGCGCGCAAACCGCCGCCAACGCGTTCGATCGACCATCCGACCGGCGCCACGGAGACGGAGACACCGGGTTCGGCTTCCGGTGATATGACGGCGACGCCGACACCCGCGAAAGAGGGACAGCGCGGAAACACGCCGCCCGGCAAGGATCGCGAGGGTCAGGGTCCTGCCTCCGGCGCGATCGTCGATCCGAGCGGGGCAGCGACCCGCCAGAAGCTCTTCTAACACCGGCAGCAACACATCAGAGTCAGCAGGCGGGCCCGCGCGCACGCACGTGCCGGCTGCGAGCGCCTCACTCCGGGTGCGCGTTCGATCACGTCTCACGTATGATCGCTGATTCGGATCAACGTGAGGCGAAATCATGACTGGAGCGACTGAGCGCGTTGCGTCGTTCATCTCGAGGACGAGCCTCGAGGCGATGCCGGCGGAAGCAGTGCCTAAAGCGAAGAAGGCGATCGCCGATACATTCGCGGCGATTCTGTCGGGTGTCGGATCCGAAGTCGCCGAGCCGCTGAGGCGCTATCTACAGGCAGCAGGCGCCAGCGGAGCAGTGCCCATCCTCGGCACCGGAACCACGAGCGCGCCCGACACCGCCGCACTCGTGAACGGCACGTTCGGCCATGCGCTCGATTTCGACGACGTGCTCTCGATGATGCCGGCGCATCCCAGCGCAGTCATTCTCGCGGCACTGATCGCAAGCCTCGGAACGGAGCGCGTCACGGGCCGGGCGCTCATCGAGGCATACGTGATCGGCATCGAAGTCGGCGGCAAGATCGGCCTCGGCATGACCGTGGGCCACTATCATCGCGGCTATCATGCGACAGGCTCGCTCGCGCTTTTCTCCGCGCTGGCAGCGCTGCTCAAGCTGCATCGCGTCGACGTGCCGTTGTCAGGGCAGGCGTTCGGGATCGCGGCGTCGATGGCGAGCGGTCTGCGGCGGAATTTCGGCACGATGACGAAGCCGCTGCACACCGGCATCGCGGCGCGCAGCGCGCTGACCGCGTGGCGGCTCGCAACGTGCGGCTTTACGGCAGCCCCCGACATCCTCGAAGCGAAGTCGGGGCTTTACTCCACCCTCGGCGTGAGCCGACTCCAGTGCCGACCTGACAGCGGAGCGGCTGGGACGTCCCTTCGTCATCACCGACCCCGGCCTCGCGCTGAAGAAATTCCCCTGCTGCTACGCGTCGCACCGTGCGATGGACGGACTGCTTACCCTGCGCGAGCGGATGCGCTTCGACGCGGGCTCCGTCGAGCGCGTCATCTGCCGCATGCCGCCAGGCGGAATGCAGGTTCTCACTTATCCGCGGCCGAGCACCGGGCTGGAAGGCAAATTCAGTCTCGAGTATCCGCTCGCGGCCGGCGTGCTCGACGGCGGCTACGCGCTCGGGAGCTTCAGCGACGAGGCGGTTCGCCGTTCCGAAATCAACGCTCTCTACTGCCCGGATCGATGCGCACGAGGACGCATCGTGTCGCGGCGACGATCCCGAGTTCGACAAGCGCAGCTCCGGAAGCCGCGGCTTCGTGACCGTGGAGGTACGGCTGCGCGACGGGCGCTCCGAAACGATACGCGTGGACAAAGCACCCGGCTCTCCCGCGCGCGAGCTCACGTGGGACGACCTGCGCGGCAAGTTCATGGATTGCGCCCGGTCGGCGCGAAGCATCCCGCAGATGCGTGCCGAACAGGCATTCGCAGCAATTCAGAACCTGGAGAGCGCATCCGATATTCGCGAAGTGGTCGGGCTGCTGAGCTAGCGCGTTCGCAATAGCGGATCCTCCGTCTGGGTCCTTTATTTGCTGACGGCAGCCGTCCACTCCTTAGGATAAAACGCATGCCGAAAGGGCTGCGGGCGACCTCGAGCGCCTGGTTGCGGCCCGCGTGGGTTCCAGCCGCCGCGCTCGTCATGAGCTCCGTTCACGCAGCGGACCTCGGACTCAGTGCGGGCACCCGACTGGGTTCGTTCAGCGACGGCTCGATCGGCCTGCACGTTCCTCCAACGCGCGACTTCGAGCATGCGAGCGACGCTGCGCGCCTCGCGCAGACCGACGACAGCCTGCGCCAGCTTCCCAGCGCACCGCCGGTGCCGGCCCCCTACGAAAGCGCCGGCCGCAAAAGCTATCTCATTCCCGCGCTGGAGATCGTCGGCTTCGATTTTCTGCTCAACCGGTTCGACAATGCCTCGTACGGCTGCTGCGACTATCGGGTCAGCTGGAACTCGATCGAACGCAACTTTCACGCGAAGTGGGTCGTCGACAACGACCCGTTTTCCATCAACCAGCTCGGCCATCCTTATCAGGGCTCGATCTATCACGGCTTCGCGCGCTCCGCTGGGCTTTCTTACTGGGAGTCGCTCGGCTATACATTCGCGGGCAGCCTGTTGTGGGAAATCGCCGGCGAGACGACCCCACCCTCTAAGAACGATCAGGTCGCGAGCGGCATCGGCGGGTCGTTCCTGGGCGAGGTGCTGTTCCGGATGGCCCATCTCCTCTACGACAACGGAGGCGGCCTTTCGCCTTTCTGGCGCGATCTGGCAGCGGCCGCGATCTCGCCGCCGACCGGCTTCAACAAGCTCGTTTTCGGAGACCGCTTCCCGAAGTTCGACAGCCATGACCCCGCCTATTACAGCCGGCTCGCGGTCGGGGTGAGCGGAACAAGCGAGGACGAACTCGGCAACTCGAGCCGCGTGAAGCGCACCGAAGGGATAATCGATTATGCGCTCGATTACGGGCTTCCGGGCAAACCGGGCTACACGTACAACCGCCCGTTCGACTACTTCAGCGCGCAGGCCACTGTTACGACGGCACACGGTTTCGAGAATCTGCTCACGCGCGGTCTGCTGATCGGCAAGGAATACGGCACGCCCAATCGCTATCGCGGCGTGTGGGGCCTCTACGCAAGTTACGACTACATCTCACCGCAGATCTACAGGGTCTCGAGCACCGCGCTCTCGCTCGGCACGACCGGCGAGTGGCTCATCAATTCCTCGTTCGCGCTGCAGGGGACCGCGCTCGCCGGAGCTGGCTACGCTAACGTGGGAACCCTGCGGGGCAGCGGCGACCGCGACTATCACTACGGCGTCGCACCGCAGGCGCTCCTCGCCTTGCGGCTCATTTATGCCGATAAGGCTGCGCTCGACCTGACCGGCCGCGAATACTTCGTCAGCGACGTCGCATCCGATCCTGCGGGACGCGGCGGCCACGACAACATCGTGCGCGGAGAAGCGACGTTTACGATGCGTCTCTACAAGCAGCACGCCGTCGCGATCAAGTACATGTGGAATCGCCGGGACGCGGATTACCCGGTCATCGGCAATGTGACTCAGTCGCGGTCGACGCTCGGCATCTTCTACACCCTGCTTGGCCACGATCGATTCGGCGCGTACGATTGGCGGTGAGACCGGGGAGGACCCCGAACTGACCTCAGGAGCAAAGCCGATGGCCGCTATCAGGATGATTTCGCCGTGTGTCCCGTATCTCGACATGGTCGGCGCAGCGAATGCGCTCGCGCCGCGGCCGGGCACACTCAACGGAAAGGTGCTGGGACTCGTGCCGAACTGGCGTCCCGCGGCTGTGCATCTGCTCAAGGCCGCAGGCGACCTTCTCAAGGCGCGCTATGGTCTGAAAGAAGTCATCATCGAACCACCGGTACGTGTCTCCGCGATGGCGCGTGGCGGCAAACTGCTCGACGGCATGCGCGAGCAGCTCGATGCCCTGTGTGCGCGCGTGGACGTGGCGATGACCGCCACGGGCGACTGAGGATCCTGCACGACGTGGTGTAGCCACGTCACACCGGAGCTCGAACGCCGCGGGGTGCCCGCCGTGATGATCGCGACGGACACGTTCGTCGACTTCGGCCGGCGCATGGCCGCGACGCAAGGTTGCCCGCACGTCGTGATTGCAGTTACACCTAATCCCGTACGAGGGCTCGATCCTGCGGCATTGTCCGCGCGCGTGGAAGCCATGCTTCCGACGATCGTCGAAGGCTTCACGCTGCAGCCGGCGGAAATCGAACGGCGCGGTATCGAAGGGGGCAAACGGCGCTCACCGCCCGTGCGAGCCCAGCTACCGGTTTGATCAGGAGCATCGCCGACATGCGCCGTGTCTATGCAGAGATTCAGGATGAAAGCGCCGTCAAGCTCATGCGCGAGGCGTATGAGCACGCGTACGATCAGGGCTGGACCGACGGGCTGCCGATCCTGCCCGCGACCGACGAGGACGTCGAAGCATTCATCGCGGCGACAGGACGCGCCGCCGACGAGGTGATCGGCATCATCCCGCCGCGCAAGGGGGAGGCAACGATCGAAGCCATTGCCGTCAACGCGATCATGGCGGGATGCAGGCCCGAATACATGCCCGTGATCATCGCTGCGATCGAAGGGCTGCTCGATCCGGGATTCCCGCTCGAGCCGATGCAGGTCAGCACCAACGCGATGACGCCGTTTCTACTGATCAACGGCCCCGTCCGCCACGCGATCGACATCAACTCGGGCATCGGCTGCCTCGGACCCGGCTGGCGCGCGAACGCGACGATCGGCCGTGCGATCCGCCTCGTGCTCACCAACGTCGGCGGCGCGCTTCCCGGCGTCTATTCGAAATCGACGTTCGGCTCTCCCCTGCGTTACTCGTACATCTGTGGGGAGAACGAAGAAGAAAATCCGTGGACGCCATTCCACGTCGATCAGGGATTCAGGCGCGAAGACAGGTACGGCGACCGTTTTCAGGGCCGCCAACTTCTGCAACATCTCCGGAGGTGAAGGCATCGGCTCCGACGAGATCCTGCGCCACATTGCCTCCAACATGCCGCCCGCCTCGGGCGGTGGCGGCGTACTCTTGCTGCTGGGGGTGAACCACACGCAATCCCTGCACGAGGCAGGTCTCGGAAAGGAAGACATTAGCCGGCGCATCTGGGAGCTGGCGCGGTTTCCGGCCTCGCTCTACGCGCCCGCTTTCGCCGAGTATCAACGCAACATGGGTCGCGGCGATGCCGACACCATCTGGCGCGCGAAAGATCCCGGCGAGATCCGCGTTGTCGTGGCCGGCGGGCCGGGGCCCCAGGACATCTATATCTCGGCCGGTCTGCCGCAGACGCGACTGGTCCGCACGGTTGCGTAAGAAAAGTTACATGATCGTCCGGCACTTCATGGGCGTGCTCGCAATGACGTCCTGCGTCGCGATCGGCACCAGCGAAGCACCTGCGCAGCCCTATCCGAGCAAGCCAATTCGATTCATCGTCGGACAGCCCACCGGCGGCGGACAGGACATCGTCGCGCGCGTGTTCGCGCAACAGCTCGCCGCCACCATCGGGCAGTCGGTCATCGTCGACAACCGGCCCGGCGCTTCAGGAACGGTGGGCGCCGCGATCGCGGCGAAGGCGGCGCCGGACGGCTACACCGCGCTCTTCGTTGCCAGCACGTTCGCGATCAACACGACGCTCTACAAAAACCTTCCATACGATCAGGTCAGGGACTTCCAGCCGCTGTCGCTGATCGCCTCGACGCCTTTTATCCTGCTGCTGCATCCATCAGTGCCGGCGCACACAGTGAAGGAGTTGATTGCGTACGCGAAGGAGCGGCCCGGACAACTGAACTACGCGTCAGGGGGAATCGGCAACAGCGGCCATCTGGCGGCAGCGTTGTTCGGCAGCATGGCCGGCGTCGAGCTTACGCACATTCCATACAAAGGGACCGGACAGGCAATGCCCGACCTCTTCGCAGGACGCGTGCAGATCCTGTTCAACAGCGCGATACAGGCGGTGACTCAGCTCAGGCAGGGACAGCTGCGGGCGCTTGCGGTCACGACGACGAAGCGCGTGGCCGTGCTGCCTGACGTCCCGACGATGGCGGAAGCGGGAGTGCCGGGTTACGAATTTTCTTCATGGTACGGCGCGCTGCTGCCTGCCGCCACGCCAATTGAAATCCTGAACAGACTCAACGCCGAAGCGCGGCGCGCGATCAGCCATCCGGAGTTTCGCTCGAGACTCGCCAAAGACGGCGCGGACGCGATCGGCAGCACGCCCCAGGAATTTGCGGCTTACCTCGCATCGGAAATGGCGCGGTGGTCCAAGGTCGCACAGACGACAGCAATGAAAGTGGAGTGATGTGCCATCAAGGCGGAGTAGCATCGGCTGATCGTCGCGCGCTGTTCATGCTTCGAGACACTCGTGTTCCTCAGCACGAACGTTTCACTTCGCCCGCGGTGCAGAGTCTCGGTTCAGTCCGTTCGCAGTGAGGCGTCCTGGTTCAGTCCGTTCGCAGTGAGGAGCCCGGCAGAGGCCGTCTCGAACTGCGAACGTAGCAATCACAGAGCGTCCTTCTTGATCCCGGCGGCCTGGATGATCCTCGTGTAGCGTTCCATTTCGCTCCGCATGAGCTTGCCCATCTCGTCCGGCCCGCCGAGCCACGGATCCATTCCCGCGTTCGACATCTGCTGCCGCAGTTGCGGATCATCGAGCGCTTTCACGACCTCGCCGTGAAGGCGCGTGACGATCTCGCGCGGCATGCCGCCCGGGCCGACCATTCCGTACCAGATCGACATGCGGAAGTTCGGATAGCCCGCCTCGGTGGACGTGGGTACGTTCGGCAGAGTCGGGACTCGCTTGTCCGAAAGCACGACGAGCGGCCGCACGCGTCCCGCCTTGATGAGGGGCAGCACCGACGCGACCGATACGACCACCTCGTCCACCTCGCCGCCCATCAGCGCCGTGGTCGCGACCGTCGCGCCCTTGTAGGGGACGTGGACGATATTGATCTTCTCGAGGCTCTTCAGAAGCTCGTTGGCAAGATGGTTCGTGGTACCGGCTCCGCCCGAGCCGTAGTTGAGCTTGCCCGGCCGCGACCGCGCGAGTGCGATGAACTCCTTCAGCGTCTTCGCCGGCACCGACGGATGCACCAGCATCACGTTCTCGATCGATGCGAGCCGTGCGATCGGCGTGAAATCCTTCGCCACGTCGTACTGAAGACTCGAATAGAGAAGCGGCGTCAGCGCGATCGAGGGTGAGGTCACCATCAGCGTGTAGCCGTCGGGCGGCGCCTTGGCGACCATCGCAAGCCCGACGCTGCCACCGGCGCCGGCCCGGTTGTCGGGAACGAAGCTCTGCCCCAGCTGCTCGCCGAGCTTCTGGCCGATCGTGCGGCCGACGAGATCGCTCGGCGCGCCCGGCGGAAACGGCAGCACGAGGCGGATCGGCTTCGTTGGATAAGCCGGCTGCGCGAAGACGGCACCCGGCGCCATGAGCAGCGCCAACCACAGCAGTATTTTCACCATCATCCTACCTGATGTTCTGCTGCGCCCATTTCACGAGCTCCGCAGCGATATCGAGATTGTTCTTTTCCAGCATCATCATGTGGCCGTTGCCGCGGATGCCGAGCGAGGGCAGGCGCACGAAATCGTGTTTGACGCCCGCCTGCTTCAGAAATTCCGAGGTGCAGTGATCGTAGGGCGAGTGATACGACGCTTCGCTCGTGATGATCAGGATCGGGATGCCCTGCAGGTTCGGCAGCTGCCGCGCATCCGCGGGCAGCCAGCAGCGCACGAGATCGGGACCCGAGGCACTCGCCTGACGCGTCATGCGCAGTTCCTTCGGATCTTTTGCGGGCGGCGAAAACGTGAGCGGTCCGCGCGTGATGCCCCATGCACGGCCGAGCGGGCCGTCTTCGAACCACTTGGGCGCTCCGACCGCCGACATCTCGTAGAACGGCGGGCCGTTGGGCTCGACCGCGAGAATGCCCTTCACAAGCTTCGGCCGCGCATCGGCGAGCTGCCAGCCGAAGGGTCCCGACTGGGAATGTGTAAGCAGAATCGCCGGCCCGATTTTGTCGAGCAGTGCGATGCCCGCGGCGCGATTCAGGCGCTCGATGACGCCGGTATCCGCGATGTCCTCGAGTTGCGATGCGAAGAACTGATCGAAGATCGGATCGCCGGGAACGCCAGTCCCGGGCCATTGCGTGTGCAGCTTGGCTTGCGGATAGGCGTTGGTGCGCTCAGGCGCCGTGAAGCGTGACGACATCGCGCCCGTGCTCGGGCGCCGCGTCGGTCCGTACGTGTCGGTGAAGTAGCCCGACCGTGCACGCGCGGGCTGATCGACGATATAAACGGCGTAGCCGCGCTGCAGGAAATAATCGCCCCAGCCCTTGCGGCCGTCCGGCGTGCCCATGAAATTCGTTCCGGTCTGGCCGCCGCCGTGCCACATCACGACCGGATAGGGCTGCGTGCGGTTCTCGGGTATCTGGTACTGCACATACATCTGACCGGTCATGATCTGACCGTCATTGCTCTTCGAGTACTCGCCGCCGACGAAGAAGTAACCCTGCTCGGCGAGCGCGATACGTTTGTCGTCGGACTTCTCTGCGGTCATGGAAGCACACCCCGTGCTTACGATAAGAACAACGATCGGGAAAATACGGTGAAGAAACGCATGCGTCATGCGAGAGCCTCCCTTGGTGAAGGGGAGCCGGTGCGAGCCGACCCCCCGGTTCCGTGCCGAAAGTTCAGGCCGCGATCGCGATTGTCATCGCACACCTCCCGAATCGATGAGCTTGTGCAGTTCCTTCGCGAAGTCGGTATTGTCCATGTAGCCGCGAAAACCGATTGCTCCTGGCCCGATTGCACCCACGGCCACAGGCTCGGGGGTGTGGCCCGCCGTGCCCCAATAAGCGCCTGTCTGTCGTGCGATCATGCGTCCGAGCGTCGACTGCGGCAGATAGGTCGCGTTGCGCTCGATCGCCCGCCGGTTGAGGATCGCGTCGCGCAAGTCATCGTCGAGACGAAAGCCGGGGAAACCCTCGGCGATGACCTTATCGAGCGCTTCGGCCGTGGGCTTTGCGCCGAGCCGCTCGGCGGCCTTGTCGAGCGACATGCGAATGCCGGCGATCATCTCCAGCTCGGCTCGTGCCGGCGATATCCGATCGTTTGATGTGAGATTGGCATTCGCATAGGTCACGCTCAGGCCGCCGGTTTCATGATCCCCGGTGACGATGACGAGCGTTTCACCGGCGGAGCGCTTCTGAAAGTCGAGCGCCACCTGCAGCGCATCATCCACAGCCCACAGCGCATGCATCAGGCTCGCGAGATCGTTGCGGTGACCGGCGGTATCGGTGTTTTCGTTTTCGACGAAGAGCACGAAGCCGTTCCTGTTGTCGCGCTCCAGCACGCGCAAGGCTGCTGCCATCATGTCGGCCGTGGACGGCTCGGCGGTGTTGCGATCGAGCTCGAGATCGAGATCCTCGTCGGCAAAGAGCCCGAGCAGGCGCGTCTCGCCGACTTTCGCCAGCGCTGCGTTGTCCTGAACGACCTGATAGCCCTTCGCTGCGAACGCGGCAACCACGTCCTTGCCGTCACTGCGACGGCCGGCACCCTTCCCCCTGGGCAGGAAGTAATCGCGTCCGCCGCCCATCAGCACATCAGGCTCCAGCGCAAGATACTGATCCACGATGCTCTGCGCATCGCGCCGCGACCTGGCGTGCACACTGAACGCGGCCGGCGACGCATCGTGAATCGCGGCAGTCGTGACGAGCCCGATGCGTTTGCCGCGCGCCTTCGCCGCTTCCATGACGGTCGTCACCGCCTTGCCGTCGGGCGTAACGCCGATCATGCCGTTGTTGGTCTTGTATCCGATCGACATCGCCGTCGCGGCGGCGGCCGAATCGGTGACGAACGAATCCGCCGAATGCGTGGTCAGCAGCCCCAGCACGCCCGTCTTGAAGACGACATCCGTGGCCGCAAAGGGCTTCTTGCGAAACTCGCGGCTCGTATAGCGTCCGAATTCCCACTGCGTAGGTGCGGTGCCGTCCGCAAATACAATGATGATGTTCTTGGGCGCGGCCGCGCTTGATCGAGCCTCTTGTCCTGGAGCAGCGCATCCCGCCAGCACAACGACCGCTGCGAATGCGATAGCGAAACGTGCCCGCTGCGCGACGCACGCGAACCACATCTGAATGGTGTTCATCCTCTCCCTTGTTTGAAGGCAATCGGGGACGCGCCCCGATTTCGTCTTACTCGAACTTCGCCCCGGACGCCTTCACCACCTGCGCCACGCGCGCGTATTCCTTCTTGATGTGTGCCGCGAACTGCGCGGGCGTACCGCCGACGGGAATCACCGCCTCGTTCACGAGCCGCTCCTGGATATCGGCGGATCGAACCGCAGCGCCGATCTCGCGTGCGAGCGTATCGACGATGGCCCGATCCGTGCGCGCCGGTGCGAGTACGCCATACCACGATCCCGCTTCGTAATCCTTGACACCCGATTCCGCGACGGTCGGCACGTCCGGAATGGCCTTCGACCGCACCGCGCCCGTCATCGCGATCGCACGCAGCCGCCCGGACTTCACATGCGGCAGCATCGCAACGGCGCTCGAGAACATGATCGGAACCTGCCCGCTCAGCAGATCTGTGGTGGCCGGAGACAGTCCCTTGTACGGGACATGGGTCATGTTCGTGCCCGTCATCACCTTGAACAGCTCCGTCGCCAGGTGAGTCGAGCTGCCGACGCCGTTGGAAGCATAGTTGAGCTGGCCCGGCTTCGCCTTGGCGAGCGCGATCAACTGCTTGATCGTGGTCACCGGGAGCGACGGATGCACGACGACGAGCAGCGGCGCGGACGCAATCAGGCTGACCGGCTCGAAATCCCTGAACGGGTCGTACGGCACGTTCTTCTGCACGTTCGGAATGATCGTCATGGTAGCGACATTACCAAGCAGGAGGGCGTAGCCGTCAGGCGGCGATTTCGCGATCAGCTCCGCCGCAATGAGTCCGCCTGCGCCGGCGCGATTGTCCACGACGACCTGCTGCTTGAGGCTCTGCGAGAGCTTGTTGGCGACCATACGCCCAATCGTGTCGTTTCCGCCGCCGGGCGCCTGCGCGACCACGAGCCGTATCGGCTTCGTCGGATAACTCTGCGCGCCGACCGAGCCGCACGCGAATGCCCATGCGACCGCGGCACTGAAAACGGAAATGTTCTTCATGAATCTTCCTCGCTCAGCTTGTTTCCCCCCACCCCTTCGCTCTGCCCATGCGCTTGGCGAGGGTCGTTTTCTCGTCACGAGTCATCGGTCACCGCTTTCTGCCGGCTCTCCAACTCGTCCCAGCGCGAGAGGCACGTCATCAATTCACCCTCGATCTGACTATACCGCTGCTGCAGCGCGCTGACGCGATCGGGCTCGTTCTTGTATACCGCAGGATCGGCGAGCGTGGCCGTGATCCCGGATTGCTCCGCTTCGAGCGCGGCGATTCTTTCCGGCAAAGCCTCGAGCTCGCGCGTTTCCTTGTACGAGAGCTTCGGGGTCCTTGTGTTGCGGGACGTCTCCCGCGGCCTTGGCGACGCCGTCCTGATCGGAGACGGCGCCTGAACGGGCGCGCGCTGCCGGACCCAGTCGGAATAACCGCCCACGTACTCGCGCAGCATGCCATCGCCTTCGAATACGATCGACTGCGTAACGACGTTGTCCAGGAAAGCGCGATCATGGCTCACCAGGAAGACCGTGCCGCTGTAATCCTGAAGCAGGGTTTCCAAAAGCTCCAGCGTTTCCATGTCGAGATCATTCGTGGGTTCGTCCAGGACGAGCACGTTCGCCGGGCGTGAGAACAGCCGTGCGAGCAGCAGGCGGTTACGCTCACCGCCGGAAAGCGCCGACACCTTCGCCCGCGCCCGGTCGGCCCGGAAGAGAAAATCGCCGAGATAGCTCATGACGTGCTTGCGCGCGCCGCCGATCTCGATGTACTCCGCACCGCGGCTGATCGTGTCGACGAGCGTCGATTCCTCGTCGAGCTGCTCCCTCATCTGGTCGAAGTAAGCGATTTCAAGCCGGGCGCCGTGCCGTATGCGACCCGAATCGGGTTCGATCTCGCCGACGATCAGCTTGAGCAATGTGGTCTTGCCCGAGCCGTTCGGACCGATGAGCCCGACTTTGTCTCCGCGCAGTATGCGAGTCGAGAACGGCCGTATTACAGGCCGTTCGCCATAGCGTTTCGCAACATCGTGCAGCTCGATCACCATCCTGCCGGAACGCTCACCCGCCGCCAGCGCGAAATTCACCTGCCCCAGGCGCTCCCGCCGCGCTGCACGCTCGCGGCGCAATACCTCGAGCCGGCGCACACGACCCTCATTGCGCGTGCGTCGCGCTTCGATGCCTTTGCGTATCCAGACCTCTTCCTGTGCGAGCAGCTTGTCGAAGCGCTCGTTGCCGACCGATTCGGCGTGGAGCTGCTCGTCCTTGCGCCGCTGATACTCGGCGTACGTTCCCGCGTAGCTCGTGAGTCGCCCCCGATCGAGCTCGATCACCCGCGTCGCGATGTTTTCGAGAAAGCGCCGATCGTGCGTGACGAACAGGATCGCCGCGCCATAAGACACCACGAATGATTCGAGCCATTCGATCGCTTCGATGTCGAGATGATTCGTCGGCTCGTCGAGCAGCAGCAGCTCGGGCTCGATCGCCAGTCCGCGCGCCAGAGCCGCACGCTTGCGCAGCCCGCCCGAAAGCTCGGCCACGCGCGCGTCCGCCGGCAATGCGAAACGGTCGATCAACGACTCGATGCGTGAATTGATGCGCCAGCCGTCCGCGTGTTCGAGCGCGTGCTGGAGCTCCTGCAAACGCTGCAGTGCCGTCTCGTCACCTTCGGCGACCTGATGCGAGGCGTTGTGATAATCCATGAGGAGTCTCTGCAACGTGCCGAGCCCCGACGCGACCGCTTCGTACACCGTGTGTTCAGGCGCGAAAACCGGCTCCTGCGGAACAAACGCGACCCGCAAATGCGGGCTGCGCCACACGAGTCCGTCGTCGAGTGTCTGCGCGCCTGCGATGATGCGCATGAGCGTCGTCTTACCCGAGCCGTTACGTCCGATCAGCGCAACACGCTCACCCGCTTCAAGCGTCAGGTCAGCATGGTCGAGAAGCGGCGCATCACCGAAAGCAAGTGACGCCTGGTCGAGCGTAAGAAGAGGCATCGAGCAGCAAAGAGCCGGTCAGTTCTTCGCGAAGGAAAGGAGGTTACGGAGGGAAACCATGGGAGCGGAGCGGTCGGGTGCCCTCTATTCCGCAAGGCGGTGAGGTGCGAGCTGAAGGCGAGCAGCACCTCCGTCAAGGGGTCTCGACTATAGCCGAAACGCGGCGCGGCTGGTATACAGCGCATGCACGCTCACGGAGGAGAAAAATATGACTACACGCCTTGTCGCATCCGCCTGTGCCGCTACGCTCGTCATGCTGTCGACGAGCGCTTCCGCACAGACACTGATCAGCTACCCCACGCTATCGACCGACGCGGCGCTCCAGCTCGCGCAGTCGGCGCTCGCACTCTGCCGCAAGGAAGGACAGAAGGTCAGCGTGACGGTACTCGACAACACCGGACGCACCAAAGTCGCCATCCGGGACGACGGTTCGTCGCCGCACAGCTTCGAACATAGCCTGCGCAAAGCCTACACCGCACTCACCTACAACATGCCGTCGGCCGAATATGGGAAGCGTGCCGCGGAGAGTCCGGGCGCGATCGGTCCTCAGCTCCTGCCGAACATTACGACGGCAGCGGGCGGACTGCCCGTGCGGGCGGGCAAGACGCTTGTCGGTGCAGTGGGTGTGTCCGGCACGCCCGGTTCCGCCGGCGGAGGTGAAGGTGATGCCAAGTGCGGTCAGGCCGGCATCGACAGCATCGGAAAAGGCCTTGCGGCCGGGGGCTGATCCGGGTGTGCTGCCGGGCCGCGTGTGAACGTCAGCCGGCCGTCTGCTCCCACGGGTCCGACATGCGATCGTGCGCCAGGCCGAAAATGGTCTGGATCGCCTTCACGAGCACCTGCACCTGGAACGGCTTCGTGACGTAACCATCGGCGCCGCATGCGAGGCCCTTGATCACCGCCTCGCGCGTTGCGATGGACGTGCACATGAGCACCGGGATGTCGCGCAGCTTCGGATGTTGCCGGATCTTCACCAGCACATCGAATCCGTTCGCGTCGGGCAGCATCACGTCCAGCATGATGAGGTCGGGCTGCGGCTCGACCCGCAGTTGCTCGACGATTGCGTTCCGGTCGCCCGCCACCCGTACGTCGAAGCCTTCGAAGCGCATGAAATGGCTGAGAAAGCGCGCGAGCTGCGGCTCGTCTTCGACAATGAGCAACGTGGGCGCCCGGTCCACGGGCAACATCGGCTTGGCATCCGGGCGCCGTGCGATCCGCACGTAGAAACCGTCATGCTTGAGCGAATTGAACCCGGCGGTCGCCTCGCGCTGATTCGACTTGCCGCGCTCACGCACAGCGCTCCGCGCGATGCCCTGGATGTTGTCGAGTTGAAGCACCTCGTCCCGTACATCGGAATACTGGATCAGCTGGTCGCGCAACAAGCGCAGGATCGTCTCGGTGACACGCTCCGACCCGACTTCGGGCATGCATGACTGGAGCTCGTTCACGGTCGTGCGTCCGTCCGCCCGCAGCAGGAGCTCCAGTGCGAGCGGCGGGAGCGTCGTTCTCGAGCCGCGCAGTTCGGCCTCGCCTCGGGAGGTGAGTCCGTACACGTCATCGTGCTTGACGAGCGCCGCGTTCATGGCTGGCATGTGTATTCCTCGATTTCCGGTGCGCCCGCATCCGTCGCGGCACGCGATGTCCGCCGCGACGTATCTTGCGTGTGCACGCGCCGAATGGCGGCCGACAGTTCGGCCACGCTGAAGGGTTTGCCGATATAGCTCACGCGGTCCCACGCCAGCGCCTGGGTGAGATCGCGCTGATCTGCCGACGAGCCCGTCACGAGCAGCACGGGAATATCCAGCCAGTCGGGCGTCGAGCGGACCCACTCGAGTACCGTCAAGCCGGTCACGTCGGGTAAACGCCAGTCGAGTGTGATCAATTGTGGCGGCGGCTGATCGGCCATGTACGAAAGAATGGAACGGCGGGTCCAGGCACGGGCGGGTGTATACCCCTCCCGTTGCAGGATGAGTTGCAGCAGTTGCGCGATCATGTCGTCGTCTTCGACCACCAGCGCGGCACCCAACGTACGCTCGGGGTTCGCTCTCATGCGCATGTAAAGCCCTTTCTCATGGTCCCGCGGAGGCACGGCCTCGCGGTCCGGCAGGCAATGGCGTGCAGGATAGTCGCCGCAAGGGTGTGGCAAGCGTCGAAATAGAGCTTGAAAGAACCCGCTAATTCGCGCGTTCGAGCTGTCGAGTTCGCAGGGAACGGCGCTCGGAAGCGGCCTCCGGCGAGACCTTTCCGGCAGCACCGAGTCAACGGCTCGCGTGCACCTGAGCGGCGTAGAGCGCTCGGATCGTCTGTATCGTATCCGCCTCGGCGGGCGCCTTGTCCGATCGATAGCCTTTGACGCGCGCAAAACGCAGTGCGAACCCGCCGGGATACTGCGAGCTTTCCTGGATTTCGTTGAACGCGATCTCGACCACCATGTCAGGGCGCAGGTAAACGGTCCAGCCGTCGCGCCGCACTTCGCGCTTCAGGAATTCGGCCGTCTGCCATTCGAGCATCTCGTCGGTCAGCCCCTTGAACGTCTTGCCCAGCATGACGAACTTGCCGGTCTCGGGATCATGCGCGCCGAGGTGCAGATTCGAAAGCCAGCCGCTGCGCCGGCCATGTCCCCACTCCGCCGCCAGCACCACGAGATCGAGCGTATTCGCGCGCTTGATCTTCAGCCAGCCCGCGCCGCGCCGCCCGGACTCGTACGGAGCGTCGAGCGACTTGGCCATGACGCCTTCGTGGCCGCGCGCGACTGCCTCGTCGGCAAACGCGTTCCCGGCCACCCCGTCCGATGCCACGATGCGCGGAATGATGATTTCGCGCGGCACGCTTGCTTCGAGCGCGGCGAAGCGTTCGCCTCCAGTGAGATCGATGAGCGCCTCCTCGTCCCGCAGCAGGCAATCGAAGAAGAACACCGAAAGCGGAATTTCCGTGCGCAGAGCGTCGATATCGAGCTTGCGGCCGAAGCGGCGCATCGTGAGCTGAAAGGAAAGTGGAGAGCCATCCTGCCGCAGCGCGATGACTTCACCGTCGAGAATCAACGAACGGGGTGTGAGCGATCTCACCTGCGTCACCACTTCGGGCACGCGATCCGTCACGTCGTTCAGATTGCGCGTGTAGACGCGCACGTCGGCGCCGGCCTTGTGCACCTGCACGCGCGCGCCGTCGAGCTTCCACTCGAAAGCGGCCGTCCCGAGCCGCGCGAGCGCATCCTCCACCGATTCGGCGGACTGGGACAGCATCGGCAGCAGCGGCTGCATGAGCCGGATCGTGAAGCGCGCGAGACCTTCCACGCCCTCTGCGAGCGCTGCCTGCGCGACCTCGCCGAGCGCACCTGCGGACATGGCGGCACGCCGCACGTCGCGCACCGACACCTGCGCGGCAGCTGCAATCGCGTCGAACATGATGCCGCGCAGGGCGCCCTGTCTCAGTTCGCCGACCATGAGCCGCACGAGGAAGTCCTGCTCTTCGGCGATCGCCTGCGCAAACAGACCCCGCAGGCCGACCGTGCGCCGGTCGTTCGCGCCTTTGCCTTTGATATCGGCGATTGCGGCGAAGGCGTGGTCGACGTCGGACAGCGTGAGCGTCGGGATGTCCGCCGGAGCCTCACGTGCCTTCTGCAGCGAGGCGTAACTCACGCCGATCTTGCCCTGGCACGTCTCACCACTGAGATAGGCGATCGCGATCGGGACCTCGGGTGGGTCCACGCCACGAAGGCAACCCGCAAGCTCGCGCACTTTCTCGAGCCGGCTGGTGGTGGACGCCACGCGCCCGGATGTGGCGGTAATGTGCGCGAGCAGGGTCATCGGTGAACGTTCGACGCGCGGCTGCAAACCGTGTTCCGCGGCACCGCAAAGCTATAGAATTCGCGGGAGCCGAGAGGAGAACAAGCGATGAAAGTGCTGGGCCACGACGGCAGTCCGTTCGTTCGAAAAGTGCGCATCGTGCTCGAAGAAAAGCGGATCCCCTATGAATACGTCCAAGCGCGGCCCGCCGTAGCCGGTTCACCCGTGCCGGAGCTCAACCCACTCGCCAAGATTCCCGTTCTGGTCAATGACGCGGGGAAAGCCATCTATGACTCGCCGGTGATCGTCGACTATCTCGACGCTTTCGCACCTGAGCCGCGCCTCATCCCGCTCGAGCTCGAAGCGCGAGTCGACGTCAAGCGCTGGGAGGCCCTTGGCGACGGCGTGACCGATGCCACGGTGCTGGTCTCGCACGATTACGACAAGGTGCAAAGCGCCGACTGGCACGCGCGACAGCGCCTGAAGATCACCCGTGGGCTCGCTGCCATATCGAAAGAGCTCGCCGGCGGCGAGTTCTGTTACGGTGGCACGTTCTCGCTTGCCGATATCGCCGCCGGCTACGCTCTAGGTTACCTCGACCGTATGCTGCCGGACATCGACTGGCGCAAGGCACATCCCAATCTCGCCGCGCTGGCGGACCGTCTGGGGAAGCGCGAGTCTTTCAGCAAGACCGTTCCGAAGACATAGCCGGCGAAGCGACCGCGGAGAGCCGTAGGAAGGGAGGTTACGGAGGAAATCCTTCTTTAGAACCACCCCATTTCGGTGAGCGGGGGCTGCGGAGCAGCGGGGCCCCACGAACGAGTCATTCCGCGTCAAGTCAGTATTTCCATCAAAGTGTGCGAGGCCTCGACCAGGACGTTCGAGGCCCGAGCTGAATGCGAGCGCCGGCCCCCGGCGGCTCAGTGCAGGTCGAGTGCGTGGCGCTTCAAGGCTTCCAGCGGCACGAGCTGTAACACTTTGGCGTTGGTCGCTTCCAGCACGACGCGCGGCGCTCTGCCCGCCTCCCACGCCTCGATCCACCGCAACACATGCAGACACCAGCGATCGCCCGGCTTCAGACCGCGGAAGCGCATCTCCGGCCGCGGCGTGATGAGATCGTTGCCGCGCTCGCGGGAAAACTCCAGAAACTCCGCGGTAACCTTGACACAGACCAGGTGTGCCACTCCGGCTTCGCCTCGCGTCGCACAGCAGCCGTCGCGGAAGAAGCCCGTCAATGGCGAAAAGCTGCACGCCTGAAGCGGTCCGCCCAGAACGTTTTTCTCTTCCGCTATCGAGTCACTCATGATCGGCCAGTCTGCATTGCGCGGGCGTGCTCACGCGTATCGTGAGTTCGACGCGAGGAATACGCTATGCATTTATCCTACACGTTTCCCACTGCACAGGAACAGGGTTTGCTACGTTTGTTCATCCTGATTCTTATAAGGGGAGACATCGATGGCTGCTCGCAAGAAATCCGCCCGCAAGCAATCGTCCGGCAGAAAAGCTCGTTCCGGCAGGAGCGCCGCACCGCGTGATGCGCTCGCATTGCTGAAAGCCGATCACCAGCTCGTTCAGCAACTGTTCGACAAGTTCGAGAAGACGCGCGCCGAAGATCGCAAATCAGCGCTTGCCGAGCAGATCTGCAACGAGCTCGCGGTGCATGCACAGATCGAGGAAGAGATCTTCTATCCGGCGGCGCGCGAGGCGATCCGCGACACGGATCTGATCTCCGAGGCCACCGTCGAGCACCAGAGTGCGAAGGATCTGATCGAGCAGATCCAGTCCGGCGGCAGCGGCGACGATCTTTTCGAAGCCAAGGTGACGGTGCTCGGCGAATACGTCAGGCATCACGTGCGCGAAGAAGAGCGCGAGATGTTTCCGCAGATCCGCAAGACGCGACTCGACCTGAAGGCGCTCGGCCAGCAGCTCATGCAGCGCAAGGAGGAGCTCGTGTCCGGGGCCGGTGGTCAGGCTGCGCGCGGAAGCGGCATGGCCGGCTCGCGCGCCGGAAGCAACCGCTCGCGGCGGGAAAGTCAGTCAACCCGGGAGACGGCGGCGGAATAGGCCGGCCGAGCCGGCGAACCGCGTGTCGGCTGCATCGGCACGCGGCGAAGGAAAAGGAGGTTACGGAGGGAAACCATCGGTTTCCCTCTGTTCCGTAGGGCAGCGAGGCCCGAGCCTTCAGGCGAGCGCTGCCCCCTACGCCGCGCAGCGCTTGGCGGCCAGCGCGCTCAAGCGCGCCGCGAGCAGCGCCTGCAGCTTCTCGTAGTCGACGGGCTTCACCATGTGATGGTCGAATCCCGCCGCCTGCGTCTGCTGGACATCCGACGCGCGACCGTAGCCGGTAATTGCAACCAGTAAGGTGTCCTCGAAGGCCGGCTGCGCGCGCAGCTCGCGCGCCACGTCGTATCCGTTCATACCCGGCATGCCGATGTCGAGGAGGATTACGTCCGGCCGGTGCTCCCTCGCAAGGCTGAGCGCGGCCTGGCCGCTGTTTGCCACGACCACGTCGTGACCATGTAGCTGCAGCAGCAGCGTCATGCTGGCGGCGGAATCCTCGTTGTCGTCGACGACGAGGATGCGAAGTGTCGGCTTCCCGGTCTCGTCTCCGCCCGCCTCCGCCTGTGGGGACGCCGGTGTCACCGTCATCGTCAGCGTATCGGGCGTGACGAGCGGCAGGCGCACGCGGAACTCGCTGCCGCGCGTCGCTCCTTCGCTGTGCGCCTCGACCACTCCGCCGTGCATCTCGACGAGGCCGCGGACGACGATGAGGCCGATGCCGAGGCCGCCATGCGCGCCGCTGTTCAATCGCTCCTCATGCGTGGACGGCTCGAACAGCCGGGCGAGTGCATCAGTCGTCAGACCTTGGCCGTTGTCCTTCACCCGGATCATGGCATCCGGGTAGCGGCTTCCCGTGCCGGAGGAAGGTTCGAGCTCGAGCTCGATCTCGCCGCCCTCCGGGGTGTACTTGGCGGCGTTCGTAAGCAGATTGCTGATGACCTGTGCCAGGCGCACCAGATCGCCTTCGACATAAAGCGGATGTTCCGAGAGCCGAAGCGTGAGAGTGTGGCGTCGCGCCTGGATCAGCGGGCGCACCGTCTCCACGGCATGGCTCGCAACCTCGCGCAGCTCCACCGTTTCCCTGTGCAGCGTGAGCTTGCCGCGTGTGATCCGCGACACGTCCAGCAGGTCGTCGATCAAACGCGTGAGGTGTCGGTTCTGCCGTGACACGACGTCACGTGCCCACGCGAGCTGCGGATCGTCGACCGACTTGAGGTGCATCAGCTCGATCGCACCCTGGATCGCCGCCAGCGGATTGCGCAGCTCGTGGGAAAGCATGGCGAGGAAGTCGTCTTTGCGCCGGTCGGTCGCCTCCAGCGCCTCCTGCGCGCGTATGCGCTCCGCGACCTCCGCCTTCAGCGCGCGGTTCGCCTGGGCGAGGTCCGCGTTCGCGGCGGCGAGGTTTTCGTTGAGCGCCTCGAGCTCGCGCGCCTTCTCTGCCTGGAGCGCCGCATTGGTGCGTGCGAGCTCGTCGTTCGCCTTGGCGAGCTGGCTGTTCAGCCGCTCGAGCTCGCGTCGCTGCCGGTGGAGCTCGACCAGAACTTCGACCTTGCCCCGCAGGATCTCCGGGACGACGGGCACGTAGACGTAATCGACGGCGCCGAGCTCGTAGCCTTTGAGCTGATCGAGGTCCGTGACGTGCACGGCCGTTACGAAGATGATGGGCGTACGCTCGAAGCGCGGATGCTGATGGACCAGCGCCGCCGTCTCGAAGCCGTCCATTCCGGGCATGTTGACGTCGAGCAGAATCGCGGCGAAGTCCGCTTCCATGAGGCGCTGTAGCGCCTCGGTGCCGCTCTTCGCATGCACGAGGTTCTGCCCGAGCACGGACAGAATCGCGTCGTAGCTCAACAGCCGCGCGGGCTGGTCGTCTACGAGCAGGATGTTGACCTTCTCTTCGGCAGCCACGTTTATTTCCGCTTTTCCCCTCACCCCCACCCTCTCCCCGACTACGGGGCGAGGGCGTGCCTTCCGTCACCCGTCACTCGACACTCGTCCACTCGCGTTCCATCTCGAGTCGCGCCCCGAGCCACAATCACCGGTGCAACCACATCCTCATCAGCGACAGCAGCTGCTCGGTATTCACGGGCTTCGCAATGTAGTCCGACGCGCCCGCTTCCAGGCACTTTTCGCGATCGCCCTTCATCGCTTTCGCGGTGAGCGCAATGATCGGAAGCATGCGGAACCGCTGATCCTGCCGGATGCGCTTCATGGTCTCATAGCCGTCCATCTCCGGCATCATGATATCCATCAGCAACAGCGAAATATCCGGGCTCCTCTGCACGACCTCGATTGCTTCCTCACCGGAAGCGGCCACCACCGTCTGCATGTGATGGCGCTCGAGCAGGCTCGTAAGGGCGAAGATGTTACGCACGTCGTCGTCGACGACCAGCACCTTCTTCCCGATCAGCGCTTCGTCGCTTTGATTGAGGCTTTCCAGCATGCGTTGCTTGCCTGGAGGCAGATCTGCGACGACGCGGTGGAGAAAGAGTGCCGTCTCGTCGAGCAGGCGCTCGGGCGACTGCACGCCTTTCAGAACGATGCTCTTCGCCATCTTGCGAAGCTGATTTTCTTCATCGCCCGACAGGTCACGGCCGGTGAACACGACGATCGGCACTTCACGCAGCTTCGGCTCCTTCTGGATCTCCGCGAGCAGTTCGAATCCGGAAATATCGGGCAGGCGCAGATCGAGCACCACGCAGTCGTACTCTCGCTCGTGCATGGCCGCCAGTGCCTCGGCGCCCGTGCCCACGGCCGTGATATTCACGTCGTCGTGCCGGATCAGCTCCTCGATGCTCAGGCGCTCGGCCGCGTCGTCTTCGACCACGAGAAGCTGTCGCGCACGCGGTTGTGAAAAGCGCTTGATACGGTCGAATGCCGCCTCGATGCTGGCGGTCGTCAGCGGCTTGTTGAGATACGCGAACGCGCCGCGTTCGAGCCCGTGCTGCCGCTCTTCTTCCACGGTACAGATCTGCACGGGTATGTGGCGTGTGTCCGGGTCCTGCTTCAACTGCGACAGCACGGTCCAGCCCAGCATGTCCGGCAGGAAAATATCGAGTGAGACCGCCGTCGGCTTGTACTTGCGTGCCAGGCCGAGGGCGTCGGCGCCACGCATCGCGACGAGTCCCTTGAAGCCATGGTCGCGCGCGAGCGCGAGCAGCGTTCGTGCGTAGTGCGGATCGTCCTCTGCGATCAGGAGCACAGGGTCTCCCGGCCGCAGGTCCTCGCGGTCGTCGGCGATCTCTTCGACACGCACCGGCATGACGATCGGCTGGAAGCTCGCTGCTGCTTCCGTTCCGCTGTGCGGCAGCGTGGCTTTGGATGAAGCGGGCCCGACATATCGAAGCGGCAGGTAAAGGGTGAACGTGCTTCCCACCCCGGGCACCGAAGACAGCCTGATCTCGCCGCCCAGCAGGTTTGCAAGCTCGCGACTGATCGCAAGCCCCAGCCCGGTCCCGCCATACTTGCGCGACGTACCGGCATCTGCCTGCTGGAACGCTTCGAAGATGAGCTTCTGCTTCTCGGGCGGAATGCCGATGCCGCTGTCCGCGACACTGAAGCGCACGACGGTTTCGGCTTTGCTGAGCACCGGATGTTCCGCCGACCAGCCGCCCGCGGCCCGCGCGACCTCCAGCCGCACGCCGCCCTGCTCGGTGAACTTGAACGCGTTCGAGAGCAGGTTCTTCAAGACCTGCAGCAGCCGCTTCGGATCCGTCGTCATCTGCGTCACGATAAGCGTCGGATCGAACTCGTTGTTGAACATGAGCTTGCGCGCGTCGGCCACATGGCCGAAGTTGCGCTGCACGAGATCGCGCAGGTGCGAGAACGGCAGCTCCTCGCACTCGACCGTCACCGTGCCCGACTCGATCTTCGACAGATCGAGAATGTCGCTGATGAGGTTCAGGAGGTCGGTGCCCGCGCCGTGGATCGTCTGCGCGAACTCGACCTGCCGGGCGCTGAGGTTGCCCTCGACGTTCTCCGCAAGCTGCTGGCCGAGGATCAGGATCGAGTTCAATGGCGTGCGCAGCTCGTGCGACATGTTCGCGAGGAACTCCGACTTGTAGCGTGAGGTGAGCGCGAGCTCCGCCGCCTTCTCTTCCACCGCACGCCGCGCCTGATCGATCTCCTGGTTCTTGCGTTCGACCTCCGCATTCTGGGCAGCGAGCAGGCGCGCCTTCTGCGCCAGCTCGTCGTTCGTTTGCTGCAGCTCTTTCTGCTGCGCCTGCAGCTCGCCCGCGAGCTCCTGCGACTGCTTGAGCAGCCCCTCCGTCCTCATCGTCGCTTCGATCGTGTTCAGCACGATGCCGATCGAGCCGGTGAGCTGTTCGAGGAAGGCGATGTGCGAAGCCGTGAACTCGGTCAGTGACGCGAGCTCGATCACCGCTTTCACCTGGCCTTCGAAGAGCACCGGCAGCACGATCACGTTGCGCGGCCGCGCTGTGAGGAGACCGGTCGCGATCTGGATCGAACCTGTGGGAATGTCGCTCAGTATCAGCCGCTGCTTCTCGACGGCGCATTGGCCGACGAGGCCCTCGCCTACGCGGTAGCGCCGCGGCTCTCCGCCTTCGGTCGTATCCGCATAGCCGGCGAGCTGTTGGAGAGAATGTTCACCCTTCTCGCTGTCCATGACGTACATGACGCCCTGGTGCGCATTCACCAGCGGCACGAGCTCCGAGAGCAGCATCTGCGCGACCGTAAAGAGATCGCGCTGGCCCTGCATCATGCGGCTGAACTTCGCCAGGTTCGTTTTCAGCCAGTCCTGCTCGGTGTTCCTGTCGGTCGTCGCCCGCAGGTTGCCGATCATGGCGTTGATGTAGTCCTTGAGTTCGGCGACTTCGCCCGACGCATCGACCTGGATGTAGCGCGTGAGGTCGCCTTTCGTGACCGCGGTTGCGACTTCCGCGATCGCGCGCACCTGCGTCGTGAGATTCGCCGCCAGCAGGTTCACGTTCGCGGTCAGGTCCTTCCAGGTCCCCGCGGCGCCCGGCACGTTCGCCTGCCCGCCGAGGCGCCCTTCGACGCCCACCTCGCGCGCAACGGTGGTCACCTGCTCGGCGAAGGTCGCGAGCGTGCCGGTCATGCTGTTGATCGTCTCGGCGAGAGCCGCTACTTCGCCCTTCGATTCCACCGTGAGCTTCTGCCGCAGGTCGCCGTTCGCGACCGCCGTGACCACCTTCACGATGCCGCGCACCTGGTTCGTGAGGTTCGCGGCCATGACGTTCACGTTGTCGGTAAGGTCCTTCCACGTGCCCGCCACGCCCGGCACCTGCGCCTGCCCGCCGAGCTTGCCTTCGGTGCCGACTTCTCGCGCGACCCGCGTGACCTCCGACGCGAACGAGTTCAACTGGTCCACCATCGTGTTGATGGTTTCCTTCAGTTGCAGGATCTCGCCTTTCACGTCCACCGTGATCTTGCGCGAGAGATCGCCTCTCGCGACGGCCGTTGTCACCTCAGCGATGTTGCGCACCTGCGCCGTCAGGTTGCCGGCCATCCAGTTCACGTTGTCGGTCAGATCCTTCCACGTGCCCGCCACGCCCGGCACCTGCGCCTGCCCGCCGAGCTTGCCTTCGGTGCCGACCTCGCGCGCCACGCGTGAGACCTCGCCGGCAAACGAATTCAACTGGTCCACCATGGTGTTGATGGTTTCCTTCAATTGCAGGATTTCGCCGCGCACGTCCACCGTGATCTTGCGCGACAGGTCGCCGGTCGCGATCGCGGTCGCCACTTCCGCGATGTTCCGCACCTGCGCCGTCAGATTGCCCGCCATCGAGTTCACGTTGTCGGTCAGATCCTTCCACGTGCCCGCCACACCCGGCACCTGCGCTTGGCCGCCCAGCTTGCCTTCCGTGCCCACCTCGCGTGCGACCCGCGTGACCTCGGACGCGAACGCGTTCAACTGGTCCACCATCGTGTTCAGCGTGTTCTTCAGCTCGAGGATCTCGCCTTTCACATCCACCGTGATCTTGCGTGAGAGGTCGCCTTTCGCCACCGCCGTCGCCACCTCGGCGATGTTGCGCACCTGCGCCGTCAGGTTGCCCGCCATCGAGTTCACGTTGTCGGTCAGGTCTTTCCAGGTGCCCGCCACACCACGCACCTGCGCCTGACCGCCGAGCTTGCCTTCGGTGCCCACCTCGCGCGCCACACGCGACACTTCACCGGCGAACGAGTTGAGCTGGTCGACCATCGTGTTGAGCGTGTTCTTCAGCTCGAGGATTTCGCCGCGCACGTCCACCGTGATCTTGCGCGAGAGGTCCCCGTTCGCAATGGCAGTCGCGACCTCCGCGATGTTGCGCACCTGCGCCGTGAGGTTGCCGGCCATCGAGTTCACGTTGTCGGTCAGGTCCTTCCACGTGCCCGCCACACCCGGCACCTGCGCCTGTCCGCCGAGCTTCCCTTCCGTCCCGACTTCTCTCGCAACGCGGGAGACCTCGCCTGCAAACGAGTTCAACTGGTCCACCATCGTGTTGATGGTTTCTTTCAGTTGCAGGATTTCGCCTTTCACATCGACCGTGATCTTGCGCGAGAGATCGCCTCGCGCCACCGCGGTCGTGACCTCCGCGATGTTGCGCACCTGGGCGGTGAGGTTGGTCGCCATCGCGTTCACGGAGTCCGTCAGGTCCTTCCAGGTGCCGCCGACGCCCGGCACCTGCGCCTGTCCGCCGAGCTTTCCTTCGGTGCCGACCTCGCGCGCGACCCGCGTGACTTCCGATGCGAACGAGTTCAACTGGTCCACCATCGTGTTGATGGTTTCCTTCAGTTGCAGGATCTCGCCCTTCACGTCCACGGTGATCTTGCGCGACAGATCGCCCCGCGCGACCGCGGTCGTCACTTCCGCGATGTTGCGCACCTGTGCGGTCAGGTTCGTCGCCATCGCATTCACGGAGTCCGTCAGGTCCTTCCAGGTGCCCGCCACCCCGGGCACGATGGCCTGACCGCCGAGCGAGCCCTCCGTGCCGACCTCGCGCGCCACCCGCGTCACTTCGGACGCGAACGAGCGCAACTGCTCGACCATCGTGTTGAGCGTCTCCTTCAACTGCAGGATTTCGCCCTTCACGTCCACCGTGATCTTGCGCGACAGATCGCCGTTCGCGATGGCGGTTGCGACCTCCGCGATGTTGCGCACCTGGGCCGTCAGGTTGCCCGCCATCGAGTTCACGTTGTCCGTGAGGTCCTTCCACGTCCCGCCCACGCCCGGCACTTGCGCCTGACCGCCGAGCTTCCCTTCCGTGCCGACCTCGCGTGCAACCCGCGAGACCTCGCCGGCGAACGAGTTCAACTGGTCCACCATCGTGTTGATGGTTTCCTTCAATTGCAGAATCTCGCCCTTCACGTCCACGGTGATCTTGCGGGACAGATCGCCCCGCGCCACGGCGGTCGTCACCTCCGCGATGTTGCGAACCTGCGCAGTAAGATTCGTCGCCATCGCGTTGACCGAGTCGGTCAGATCCTTCCACGTGCCTGCCACACCCGGCACGATGGCCTGCCCGCCGAGCTTCCCTTCCGTGCCGACCTCGCGCGCCACCCGCGTCACCTCGGAGGCGAAGGAGCGAAGCTGGTCCACCATCGTGTTGATCGCTTCCTTCAACTGGAGGATCTCGCCGCGCACGTCGACCGTAATCTTCCGCGAGAGGTCACCGTTCGCGACGGCGATCGTCACCTCGGCGATGTTGCGGACCTGCGCCGTCAGGTTGTTCGCCATGTAGTTGACGTTGTCCGTCAGGTCCTTCCACGCACCGGATACGCCTTTCACCTGGGCCTGTCCGCCCAGCTTTCCGTCGGTGCCGACCTCGCGTGCAACGCGCGTCACCTCGGACGTGAACACGCTCATCTGCTCGATCATGGTGTTCACGATTCTGGCCGAACGCAGAAACTCGCCCTGCAGCGGCCGTCCATCGACATCGAGCCGCATGGTGCGCGACAGATCGCCTTTCGCAACCGCGGCGATGGTGCGGGTCACCTCGGCCGTCGGCCACAAAAGGTCGTCGATCAGCGTGTTGACCGAAGACTCCATCTCGCCCCAGGCGCCGCTGCGGCGGTCCGCGTGCAGGCGCTGGCGGGTCTTGCCCTCCTTGCCGACCGACTGCCCCACGCCCGCAAGCTCATCGGACATGCGGCGGTTCGAGCGCACGATGTCGTTGAACGTGTCGGCAACCTTGCCGTACAGGCCCGTCCAGTCCCCCGGCAGCCGCACCGAGAAGTCGCCGTCGCGCACGCTCTGCAGCGCCAGCAGGAGCTCTCTCAGTTGGGGTGGATGATCGGCCTCCAGTGGAACGGGCGTAGGCTGGACCAGCACTTCTCCAGTGATCGTTGTGTTCATGGCATCGGCTTGTACGTTGAGATCGTTGATGCTGCCCGGATGATCGCGTGCGTGAGGCTCGCGCGGACGCGAGCTCGCACCTCGTTTGTGGTCGCTCTCTCGAAGCATTCCCAGTATCCGAAGCAGGTTTCCGGACGCGCCTCTCGCCTGTTTGTTATGAGTTCCTCGCGTGCGGCGGAGTGGCTTCTGACGCAAAGTTCGTACCCAGGGCGCACAAGGGTGGTGCCCCGCGAGGCGTGCTCGAACCCGACTTGCCTGCGCGGGAAAACCCGACCGGGCGTTGCAAAACTTACCCGCTTAAGAGGTTATGACCGGAGTGCGCGGACTGACACGCGAGCGCCAACGTGGCACCGCTTGGAGCGCCACGCAACTCCACCGCGCGCGAACGGACCTGAGGGTTACGCGGCGCTTCTTGTTACGTCCAGAAATCGCGCAGCCGCTTCGCGGCATCGATCCGTGGCAGCGGCGTTCGCAGCGACGGCTCGCTCACGCGCGTTTCCATGGGCCACGTCACGGCATCGAACGTCTGCAGCACGGCCGAAGTCAGGAATCGCGATCGCGTCCCGTAGACGTGCGTGTCACCGAATCGCGCCTGCTGTGCGACGTAGAACTTGAGCGGGGCGATGAGGTCGAGGCCGTGCCTGGCGCGCGTGATCGCCACGTAGAGCAGCCGGCGTTCTTCCTCGATCAGATCGGCGCGGCCCGTTGCGAACTCGGATGGAAACGTGCCGTCGGTGACGTGGAGAACGTATACGCGATCCCACTCCTGTCCCTTGGCCGAGTGAATCGTCGAGAGTATCAGGAAGTCCTCGTCGAGTGCGGGCGGTCCGGCGAGATCGCCGGTTGCGCGGGGCGGGTCCAGCGTGAGCTCGCTCAGGAACTGCTCGCGCGTCGCGAATTGTGTCGCGATGTGCTCGAGCTGTTCGAGGTCGCCTGCACGCGGTCCGGCAGACTCGTAGACACGTTCGAGGTGCGGCTGATACCACTGCCTGACTGCACCGACCTGTCCCTGCCCACGCGCGCTCCGGTGCGGCGAGGCCTGTCACGAGCTCGACCAGATGCGGCCACTCTTCCCGCCGCAGCACCCGGCATGCGATAGCGCTCCAGCGCCTGCCAGTCATGCGAGGCTGCCTCGAATGCGTTCAGGCACTTCTCGGCCCCGCTGGGACCGACACCCGGCAACAACTGCAGAACGCGAAAACCGGCAATGCGGTTGCGCGGATTATCGGCCCATCGCAACACCGCGAGCAGGTCCTTGACGTGCGCGGCTTCCAGAAACTTGAGCCCCCCGTACTTCACGTAAGGTATGCGGCGGCGGGTCAGCTCGAGCTCGAGCACGTCGCTGTGGTGCGAGCTCCTGAAGAGGACCGCCTGTTTCCTGAGCAAAGAGCCCTGTTCACGCGCCTCGAGCACGCGCTCGCACACGTAATCGGCCTGCCCCTGATCGTCGAGGACGGTCACATGGCGCGGTCGGGCACCGGAACTGCGACGCGAACGGAGCTCTTTACGATATTGCTGCGAGGCTTCCGCCATGAGGGCGTTCGCTGCATCGAGAATCGGTTGGGTCGAACGGTAGTTGTCTTCGAGCGCGACCATCGCAGCCGGCGGCTCGAAATGGCCGGGGAATCCGAGGATGTTCTCGACCGTTGCGGCGCGAAAGGAGTAGATCGACTGAGCATCGTCGCCCACGACGCAAAGACCGGCGCCATCCGGCTTCATCGCGAGGAGGATCTCCGCCTGAAGCGTGTTGGTGTCCTGGTATTCGTCGACGAGAACGTGATCGAAGAGCGCACTTACATCGCGCGCAAGCGTGCGCTCCTGCATCAGCACGTGCCAGTAGAGCAACAGGTCATCGAAATCCAGCACCTGCTGGCGGAGCTTCATATCGACATAGCGCGCGAAGAGTTGCTTGAGCTCGTCATGCCACTGCGCGCACCACGGGTATGCGTCCGCGAGCGTGCGCTCGAGTGCACGGCGTGTGTTCACGCAGTGCGAATAGATGCCGAGGCACGTGTCCTTGCGCGGAAACCGCTGCTCCTTGCGCGAGAGCGCAAGCTCGTGCCGCGCGAGATCCATGAGGTCCGCCGCATCGCCGCGGTCGATGACGCTGAAGCCGGGCTCGAGCCCGAGGTGCGCTGCGTAACGGCGCAGCAGGCGATTGGCGACGGCGTGGAATGTGCCCGACCAGGCGAGTCGCGCAGCGACCGGAGGCGCATCGGGCGGCCCGTCGGATCGCGCCCTCACCGCCTGCGCGATGATGCGCTGCGCGCGCCGGATCATCTCTTCCGCCGCACGCCGGGAAAACGTGAGCAGGAGCAGCCGCTCCGGCGCGACACCCTCGAGTATCAGATGCGCAACGCGATGGGCGAGCGTGTTCGTCTTGCCGGTTCCGGCGCCGGCAATGATGAGCAGCGGCCCGGCGTCGAAGGCGCCGCTGGCATTGGGTGCGCCGTATGTGGCGGCCATGCGTTGCGCCGGATTGAGCGCGCTGAGCCAGTCGCTGCGATTGGGTGATTCCGCCGTCGTGTTTCGCATGGCACGGCATTATGGCCGATAGCTGTATGGATAACCAGCCCGTGGCGCACTTTCACCGGGCTCATCCGCGCGACGAGCGGGCGGTATACTCGCCGCACCATTCCCGGGAGGACCGACACATGAAACTGCTTTTCTTCAACGATTTTCAGCTCGGCGTGTTGAAGAGCGACAACACCGTCGTGGACGTGATGGACGTCGTTCGCAGCATTCCGCATACCGGCCCGCATGATCTCATCAGCGGCCTGATCGAGCGCTTCGGCGAATACAAGAGCAAGCTTGAAGAAGCCGCCGGTCGCGGCAAAGGTGTTGCGCTTTCAAGCGTGCGTATCCGGCCGCCGCTGCCGAAGCCCTACAACATCGACTGCATGGCCGTGAACTACATGGAAGACGGCACGCGCGACGCGCCGGCGCCGATCAACGCCTTCAATAAGTCGGCGAGCGGCATCATCGGCAACGGCGATACGATGGTGCTTCCGGACGTGCCGGCCACGATCTTCGAAGGCGAGGCGGAAATCGCCCTCGTCATCGGCAAACGCGCAACGAAGGTCTCGCAGGCCGATGCCATGAGCTACATCTTCGGCTACATGAATTTCATCGACGGTTCCGCGCGCGGCCTGCCGCCGTCGGGCAACACGTTCTTCCAGATGAAGTCGCGCGACACGTTCTGCCCGATCGGTCCGTGCATCGTGACGGCGGACGAGATCCGCGATGTGAACAATCTGCAGATCAAGCTGTGGGTGAATGGCGAGCTCAAGCAGAACTTCAACACGAGCGACATGGCCCACAAGATCCCGCGCTGTATCGAGTGGATCACGTCGATCCATACGCTCGAGCCCGGCGACATACTCGCCACCGGCACCAACCATCGGGGCTTGAGCGCGTTCCAGGACGGCGACAAGGTCGAGATCGAGACCGAGGGCCTCGGGCGACTCACGTTCAACGTGCGCGACGAACTTAAACGCACGTGGGGACGCGAGACGCGCCTCGATCGCCAGAACAAGAAGGCCGAGGTGCCGACCACGCCGCAGCTCACGGGCAAGTACGCCGCGAAGGGTGCGTGACGGTGTGACGCACCGCCTGCGGCGTAATCGCCGGTGAACGAGCAGAGGGAAACCGAGGTTTCCCTCCGCAACCTCCCTTCCTGCGCTGATCTATCGCTCGCTCGTCAGCGAGATTCCGCTGAGACCCCTCAGGTCTCACGAGCGAAGAAGCGGAGTAAGGCGGTCGTAACCGGCGCGACGGACGTCGGGCGAACTCCCCTCGTCCCGTGACGGGGACCAGGGTGAGGGGAAATCGCAGCGCCGCCGCAAGAGCGGCCGGCATCCTCGCGTTCGTACTCTGCACCGCGCAGTCTCACACCGCCGACGCAGCCACAGACTTCCCGCAAGCCCGGCCGCTGCGTCTCATCTCGCCGTTCGCGGCCGGCGGCAGCACCGACACGGTCGGCCGGCTCCTCGCGCCACGGCTGTCCGAGCGGCTCAATCAAAACGTCGTCATCGACAATCGACCTGGCGCGGGTGGCATGATCGGCACCGCCTTCGTCGCGAAAGCCACGCCCGACGGACACACGCTGATATTCGTGAGCGGCGCCTTCACCGCCCACTCGGCCGTCACGAAGAATCTGCCCTATGACCCCGTGAATGATTTCGCGTGGATCTCGATGGTGCTCGAGTATCCGTTCATCATCGTCGTCAAGGCAGACTCGCCGATCCAGAGCGTGAACGATCTCATCGCCGCCGCGAAGAAGAATCCACGCAAGCTGAACTACGGCTCCGTCGGGACGGGTTCGGTATTTCATCTCGCGCCCGAGCTCTTCGGCGCAATGACCGGCACCGAGATGACCCACATTCCGTTCAAGGGCGGCGCGTTCCCGAACACCGAGTTGCTGGCCGGCCGCCTCGACGTGATCTTCACGACGACGACGAGCGCCATGCCGCATGTCGAAGCGAAGCGCATGCGCGCGCTCGCAGTCACCTCATTGCAGCCCTGGCCACAGCTCCCGCAGCTTCCCACCGTCAGCCAGACCGTGCCGGGTTACGAAGTGATGTCCTTCAACGGCATCGGCGCGCCGCGCGCCACGCCACGCGCAATCGTGATGCGCATCAACCGGGAGCTCCACGCAGTGCTCGCCGAAGCCGACATCCGTAAACGGCTCATCGAACAGGGCAATGAAGTCCGTCCGACCAGCCCCGAGGAATTCACGAAGAAAATCGCCGGCGACATCGAGAAATGGCGCCGGATCGTGACGAGCCGCGGGATCGAAGTGGAGTAGCGCTGAGGGTGGGCAGCCTCAGGCTTTCTTGCGCTCGATCACGGCAAAGTCATCGAATCACCGCGACATGGTCGAGAAAGTGCGGATGACTCACTCAGTCCAGGCACCGCGCACCGGCTGACCCACCAGCAATGACGGATCGGCGCCTTTGCGCGGCACGAATTTCTGCGGGCGCCCGCCCCAGACTTCTGCGGTATAGAGATTCCCCAGTTGGTCGACGCCGAACTGGTGCGTGCCCCAGAGTCCACCCTTCTCCGGCATCATCGTGCCCCAGGAATACAGGAGTTTTCCGTTGAGGTCGTACTTGTAGAACTTGAAGTTGCCGTGGCCGTCCGAAGCCCACAGATGCTGGTCTGAGGTCATCACGATATGGTAGGTCGCCGTCGGCCCGTCGCCGAGATACCACTGTGAAAGAAACTTGCCGTTCTCGTCGAACACCTGGATGCGCCGGTTGCCACGGTCGTTCACGTAGATGCGGCGCTGGTTGTCGATCGCAATGCCGTGCACGGTGTTGAAATAGTTGGGCCGCGTCTCCTTGCCGTTCTCGCCACGCTCGCCCCAGGCCATGAGGAACTTGCCGTCTTTGTCGAACTTCACGACACGCGTTTCCTCGTAACCGTCGGTAACGAAGAACGTGCCGTCCGGCAGCCATGCGATATCGGTCTGGCGGCCGAACGTCAGGTTGGCGGGTCCGGTTTTGCGCGTGAACGACGGGCGTCCGGTATTGCCGGTCATCTTCGCGTTTCGCTCGGTCGTCGTGTTCAACGTGCCGATCGTCTGCAGCAGTTTCTTGCCATCGTTGCTGAAGATACGGATGACCTGATGACCATCGTCGATCGCCCACACGCGCTTTTCCGGGTCATAGGGGCTGATCAGAATCTTGTGGACGCGTCCCTGCGCCAACACGTTCGCATTGTCGGGCTTGAACAGCGAATCCCACTGCGTCCACGACTCCTTCAGATTGCCCTTGTTGTCCCACACCGTGATGATGTGCTTCCAGCGGTAATCCTTTCCTTCGACGCCTTTGTACGAGTCCGTAGCCTCTCCGGGGCTCGCATAGGGGCCCACCGATGCGTTTCGCACGTACATCCCGCGCCCGGGTACTTGTAAGTGCACTGGCATGCCGTGCTCGTTCTCGACTTCGACGATTGTGCCCTTGAGATTGGAAACGTCCGGCAGAAGACCGCGCATCGTCACGAAGATGCGATCAGGGTTCTGCACGAACACGCCCTGCACCGCACCCCAGGTCCAGCCTTTCTCTTCGGGAAACACTTCGGCAAACGGTTTCGGCCAGTTCGGATCGACCCGATAAGGTCCCGTGATCAACTGATCGCTCGGATTGGCGGGATCGACCCACTGGCCGGCGGCCTGCCGTTCGGCTGCATGAATCGTGTCTGCGCTCGCAACAATCGCCAGAATCGCCGCAGCAATCGCAGCATTGAGCACCGACACGACAGTCAGCCCCCGACGGCTTGTTCTCATGGCCATCTCCGTTTGTTCGTCAGTCAGATTCCGGGTGGAGCGGACCCTGCGCTTCGAATGATCGCACCCTCATGGCAAGGTTGAGTCTTCTTCTGTTCAGCCGGACCTTGGTGCGGCGCTATGTTGGCGCACATCGCGTCATGGCGCCCGTGTCGCCAGATACGCGCCGATCGCCGCCATGTCCTCGACCGTCAGCTTTTCGACCACGGGTTTCATTTGCGCCGCTTCGGCACCGGCACGTGCGCCACTCTGGAAGTCGTAAAGCTGGCGCACGACATAACTTACGAAGCGGCCCGTGATCGGCGGGACGGCGTGGTCCCCCTTCAATTCAGGTCCATGGCAGGTACTGCACGCGATCGTTCTGCCTGATCCGCCGGTCGTCACCAGTGCTTCGCCTTTCCTGACACTGCCAATCGGTGCATACGCAATGAATCGTGTGCGTGCATCCCGGCTTTCGAAGTGATCGAGGTCTTCCGGAATCTCGACGATGCGCTGTCCGATTGCTTCTTTGTCGCCGGATTTCGCATCCGCGAGGAACCAGCCGGCAACGAACGTCTTCGGCACAAGGTCGGTTTCCACGACTTCGACGGTCCAGCGAGGCTTCAACGAGGAGAAGTATTTTGCCGCTGCTTCGATCTCTTCACTCGTAATAGCCTGTGCCAAAGCGGTCATGAGCATCACCGGCGCTCTCTTGGGAAGCGATGTCTTGCGCGCGCCGCTCTTGTAGTCGGCCATCTGCTGCACGATGTATTGCGCAGGCAATCCGGCAAGGTTCGCGTTCTCGGGCCCTCCCGGGCCGTCCGCTCGATGGCACCATCCGCAAGCGAAAACATCCGGCTTGCGTCCGTGCGCTACGATTGGCGGCATCGGTGAGTGATCATCCGGATGCCAGTCCGTCGCCGCGAAACGGTCTCTCGTCTGCGTGAGCGTATAACCCGCCGCACTCTCCGGCACTCGCCGGACAGAGCCGTCATCAGGCTGCAGCTTGAAGTCGGGTGGATTGACTGGATACGCCCACTCGGGCGGACGCGTCGAAGTATCGTTGCTGCGCCCCGTCGGTGATGACAGGCCCTGTGCGAGTGCCGACCAGCATGCCGCGGAAACCGAAAGCGCCAATGCTGAATACCAGCATGCTTTGAGAGAGAGACACATCGAAGCCCCCTTCGTGCCGAACATGGCCGGCCTGTCGGATCGTGAGCGGGCCGCGCTGGTCACGGCTCGCTTGCATTTGCTGCGCGGAGTTTACACCCGCACACGCACGACTTTCTTCCGTCTCTATTCAGGGGCATCATGCCGATGCGGCGAATCGACATGCTTCGAAGTCACTCGATCCTCAAGGCGCCGGAAGTCAACCTGAAATTCATTGGAGAAAGCACGTATGAGCGAGACCGAGGAATTCAAAGTCTGGGAGTCCATACCCGTCGGGGACGATCTGGGCACGCTGGATTACGTGCTGACCGACCAGATGGTCGCGGATTATCGCCGCGTGGTGGACAACCCGCACGCCGCCTACCCGACGGTCGCCGCGCGTCATCCGGCAAACCTGTTCTATCGCAAGTACGCTGCCGTGATGCGCGTCCCGAACATGGGACACGACTCGGAGTACTTCAATCCGCCGGTCGCGGGTAAACGCATCACGATCAGCGGCCGCATCGCCGACAAATACATCCGACGGGGCAACGCCTACATCGTCGTCGAGGCGACGGCGGTGGATGAAGACGGGCGTCTCATCGAGCGCAGCAAGCTCGTGGGCCTCGCGCGCGAAGTCGGCAAGCAGGCCGCGCACGCCGGCATCGCAAAGAAATGGGGGGCATGATGGCTACAAAACTGAAGGTTGGCGACCATCTCGAGCCTGTCACGCACGACGTAAGGGAAGAGAAGATGGTGGAGTTCGAGCGCTGCGTGTGGGACCGCGGACGCAATTCGCATAGCGACATCAATGTCGCGAAAGCCGACGGCGTCTCCCGCACCATCGCGTCGGGACAGAACCAGATGGCTTTTCTGCACGAGCTGCTCGAGCGCAACTTCGGAGACGCATGGGTCTACGGCGGCAAGATCTCGGTGCGCTACGTCCATCCCGTCTACGGCGGCGACACACTGACGGCGAACGGCATCGTCGCGGAGCTGAAAGAAGAAGACGGAAAGCCGCGCGTGATCGTCCAGATCTGGTGCGAGAACCAGGACGGCCGCAAGACTTCGGCAGGCACGGCGCAGGCCGGACAGCCATCGGCGCAGCGCACGTGGATCGAGCCAGAGGGAGCGCACGCGCAGCATGACGACCGGCGCGCTCGAAGGTGTGCGCGTCATCGAGCTTACGCACGCGTGGGCCGGTCCGTATTGCGGGATGATGCTCGGCGACATGGGCGCCGAAGTGATCAAGATCGAGAACCCGCGCCAGAAGACCGAAGCGCGCGGCGGCTATCCGTACGTCGCGAACGAGAGTGTCATTTTCCTGATGCTCCACCGCAACAAGAAAAGCGTGACGCTCGATCTGAAGAACCCGACCGGGCGCGCGATCCTGCTCGATCTCGTCAAGACCGCGGACATCGTGATCCAGAACTTCCGTCCCGGCCTGATGAAGAAGCTGCGAGCTCACGTACGACGAACTGAAGAGAGGTCAATCCGGCGCTGATCTACGGATCGCTTTCCGGCTACGGCAATACCGGTCCCAAAGCGGACTGGCCCGGCGTCAACATGATCGCGCTGGCCGAATCGGGACTCGCTGCGACGACGATCGATGGCGACAATCCGCCGATTCCGTTGGGTTACGCTCTGTGCGATGTCGTCGCCTCGATGTGGGCGAGCACCGGAATCCTGTCTGCGTACGTGCGGCGTCTGAAGACCGGCAAGGGGCAGGAAGTCGATATGTCGCTCCTCGAAGCCGGGCTTTCGCTCATGATGAGCCCGGTCGCGCAGCACTTCCACGTCAAGGGCGACTGGGTCGCGCAGACCGGACACACCGACAGCAATGCACCGTCGGGATTCTTTCGCTGCTCGGACGGCCTGTTCCTGACCGTGTTCGCGAGCTATCCCGCGCTGTGGGACCGCTTTGTCGAGGTCATGAACCTGCAGCACCTGAAGGCGGACGACCGCTTCGCGACGCGCGATGCGCGCACGGTGAACGCACGTGCGCTGCACGACATCATCGCCCCGATCTATGCGCAGAAGCCGGTGGACTACTGGGTGGAGCTGCTCGTGAAGGCCGGCGTGCCGGCTGCGCCCGTGAACACCGTCGGCCGCATGATCAAAGACGAGCAGGTGATCGCGCGTGACATGATCGTCAAACAACAGCATCCGAGAGCAGGCGAGATCAGCGTGGTCGGCGTGCCGGTAAAGCTCTCCGAAACGCCCGGCGCCGTGCGCACGCCGGCGCCGCTGCTCGGCCAGCACACGAGCGAAGTGCTCTCGGCGCTCGGCTACGGCGAGCGGCTCGACGCGTTGAAGAAAGACGGCGTGATCTGACGTCGCAGGAGGAGAAAGGTAACAATGCGCTGGAACACGATATCCGCAGCGACGGCCGAGCGCGTGCTTCACACATTGACCGCGATGGTGTTCGCGTTTGCGATCGGAACGAGCGTCGCGGCGGAACGCGCAGCCTCCCCCGTGGGCCTCGGCGATTACCCGAACCGTAACATCGAGCTCACGATTCCGTTCGCGCCCGGCGGTGGCGTCGATCTTTTCGGCCGCACGGTCGCACAGCTCCTGAACGACCAGAAGCTCGTGACGAAACCGATCCAGGTGGTGAATCGCCCCGGCGCCGGCGGCTCCATCGGCATGGCACTCATGGTGAAGCGCAAGGGCGATCCCTATTCGCTCCTCGGCATCGCGATCCATGCGATCGTGACCCCACTGACGCTCGGCACACCCGTTTCGTACCGGGACATGACGCCGATCGCGAAGCTCTTTTCCGAATACCAGATGCTCGTCGTGCGCACCGCCTCGCCGATCAGGACGCTGAAGGACGTCGAGGTCGCGCTGCGCAAAGATCCGGGAAGTCTCTCGATCGGTGGCGCCTCGCTCGGGAACGCGGACCACATCGCGATCGCGAAATTCGCGCACGCGATCGGCATCGATCCGGCAAAGCTCAATTACATTCCCGTACTCGGGCGGCGAATCGAATCCGGCGATCATGGGCGGACACGTCGATGTCGGTCTCGGCGGCCTCGATCTCATGCCGCATGTCGAAGCCGGCCGCATGCGCGTGCTCGCGGTGAGCGCGCCGCAGCGCCTGAGTGGTGCTTTTCAGAAACTGCCGACGTTCGTCGAGCAGGGTTACGACGTCACGAACGAAAACTGGCGCGGCATCTTCGGTCCGCCGGAAATGCCGGCACCGGTGGTGGAGTACTGGCGAAATGCGCTCGCGCAGATGGTGCAGAGCCCGGCATGGAAGGCCGAGCTCGAGAAGAACCAGTGGGTGCCTACGTTCGAAACCGATACTTTCCGCGCCTCGCTCGATCGTGACGCGCAGATGTACGCCGTGTTGCTGAAACAGTTAGGATTGCTTAAGCAGCCGTAAGCCGACGCGCGCCTGTCCGGCCATGCGACATGGCGACCGCGGAGATAAAGCATGAGCGCTATCTTCATAAGCCATAGCAGCGCCGACAATGCCCTGGCTTCCGAAGTCGCCACGCAGCTCGCGGACCTCGGCCATCGCTCGGTGTTCCTCGACTTCGACCCCGCGCAGGGCATTCCTGCGGGTCGTAACTGGGAGCAGGAGCTTTACCTCCGGCTGCGCACCAGCCAGGCTGTGATCGTCGTTTGCAGCCGCCACTCGATGGCGTCGCCGTGGTGCTTTGCCGAAATCACACACGCTCGCGCATTGGGCAAAGCCATTTTCCCGCTGCGCGCCGACGACGCCGACATCGTGCCGCTGCTGCACGATGTGCAGATCATCGACGCCCGGTCCGATCGCACGCAGGCGTGGACTCGGCTCGCCAGCGGACTCGTCGCCGCCGGTCTCGACCCGCTCAGGCTTTTTCAGTGGGATGGCACCCGGCCGCCGTATCCCGGCCTGCTCGCATTTCAGAAGGCCGACGCTGCCCTTTACTTCGGCCGCGAAAGTGCGATCCAGAAGACGCTCGACGCGCTCAATCGGCTGCAGCGCCTGCCTGGCGCGAGGATGCTCGTCGTTCTGGGCGCCTCGGGCAGCGGCAAGTCGTCGCTCGTGCGCGCCGGAGTCGTGCCACGTGTCGAACGGGACCCCGCGCGCTGGATCGTGCCGGAGCCGTTTCGACCCCTTGGCCGGCCATTCGACAAACTCGCGGTCGAGCTCGCCGCGTTGGATGTCGGCGGTGACGTCGCGACCTGGCGCGGGTTTCTCGAGCGAACCGAGTATCAAGCTGCATGGACCGAGATCGTCGATCGCCTGCAGCGCACCACGGGCCGGCGTGAGGCGAGCCTGCTCATCGTCGTCGACCAGTTCGAGGAACTGCTGGTAGCCGCCAACGACGCCACGTCGACAGCGTTCCTGCGGATGCTCAACGCGGTGGCGGAACGGCAGGATGCGCCTGTCATCGTCGTGGCGACGCTGCGCTCGGATTTTCTCGGCGCATTCCAGAGCCACCCGGCCTTGCTGGGCCTGAACTATGAGCCGCTGCCTCTGCCACCGCTCGCACCCGCCGACCTCATGCAGGTGATCGAAGGCCCGGCGCGTCTGGCCGGCATCGAGCTCGAGCCCGGCGTCGCGTCCGCAATGGAAGCCGATACGGTGAGCGAGAGCGCGTTACCCCTGCTCGCGTTCGCGCTGCGCGAGATGTGGGATCGCTTCGGCGCAAGCGGGTCGTTCACACTCAGTAATTATGTAGACGGTCTGGGCGGCCTCAATGGTGCGCTGGCGCGCGCCGCGGAGGCGCTGTGCGACGAACGGAGCCTCTCGGCGGCAGACCTCAGGCGCCTGCGTGCGGCGCTGCTGGGACTGGTCCGCGTTGATGCGGAAGGCCGCTTTGTGCGCCAGCCGCGGCGCTGGGACGAGCTGCCGCCGGAGGTGTATCCGCTGCTCGAACGTTTCGTGCAGGCGCGGCTGCTCGTCGCGCGTGACGACGGGGGTGCACGCGTCGTGGAGGTGGCGCACGAAGCCCTCTTCCGCGCCTGGGATCGTCTCGTTGTCTGGCTCAATGCAGATCGCGACTTCCTGCTGTGGCGCGAGCGGCTGCGTAACGCGCGTGCGGAATGGCAGCGAAATGGCGAAGACCGGAACCTGCTTCTGCGCGGACCGCTCCTGGCCGAGGCAGCGCGATGGGACAAGGAACGTGGCGACGAGCTCGACGACACGTTGCGCAGCTTCATCGCCGCGAGCGTCGCAGCGGGCGAGCTCGACAGGGATGCGCGCCTGCAGCAGCGTCGGCGACTGCGTCTGGCGGCCGCTGGAGCGATGCTGTTGATCGCCGTAGCCGGAGTCCTCGCCTGGTGGGAGTCACGGCAAAGCGACGCGCAGCACCGGCTTGCGCTCGCACAGGAGAGCAGCGCGAAAGCGGCACAGGCGGACGCGCTCCCGGAAAGGATAGACCTGACGCTCGAGTCGCTGAAGCAGGCCTGGACAGCGGACGCACACCAGATGCTGTTCGAGGCGCTCGCCCACCTCGCGTCCCCTGTGTCCGCAAGCTGGAAGCCTCATCCCGGCCCGGTGCTTGCGATGGCGCTCAGCCCGGACGGACGCTGGCTCGCCACCGCGGGTATCCAGGGCCTGCAGGTGCAATCGCCGGACGGCGCTGCGCGTGACCTTCACTCGGACAATCACGACAACACGCTCAATGCCGTGGCGTTCAGCGGTGACGGGCATTGGCTTGCTGCCGCGTGCGCGCAAGGCAAGGTCTGCATCTACGACACCGGTAACTGGCAGATGGTCAAAGAGCGGCCGCATCCGGGCCGGATCAGTACGCTTCGCGTTCAGCCGTGGCCGCGTGTCCGGTCACGACGGGGAATGGCTCGCGATCGCAAGCCACCAATCGCCGGTTGTGAAGCTGGTCGCGGTGCCGACATGGGAAGAACAGGCAGGGATCGAAACCGGTGTCAATCCGATCTGGAGCGTGGCCTTCCATCCTGACGGGACGAGCATCGCGGTCGCGGGCGGAGGCACGGAGATCTGGCGGATCGATGGCGCGAGGCCGGTGAATGTCTATCGCGGGCAAGGCGGAGGCAGCAACCAATGGACTGCGTTCAGCCGCGACGGGAATGACCTTGCGGTGGGTAACCGACTCGTGAAGGACGTGAATTCGCCCAAGCCGACATTGGTGGAGCGGTCGGTCACCAGCTCGAATACTCGGTGCGGCGGCTTCAGCCGCGACGGCGAACTGCGCGCCGTCTGCACGGGATCGAACTTCGGCGTCGAAGTGTGGCGATCGGACACCTGGTCGGTGAGCACAACCCACGCCGCAAGCGCGATCGCGTTCGGCGAAGGGCGACGTATCGTCCAGGCTGACAGCGGCGGCCGTATTCTCGTGTCGGACCCCGACGGTCTGGGGCTGCGTGCGTTTGTTCATAAAGCACCCGTGCGTGCTATCGCACTCGCTCCAGACGGACGCTTGCTCGCGACCGCAAGCGAGGGCGGCACATTGCGCCTGCTCGATACTGGCAACGGCAGCGAACGACCGGCGCTGAAATTCGATAGCGATATTTCGGCACTCAGCTTCAGCGCCAACGGGCGCTGGCTGGCTGCGCAGAGCGACCGCAATCTATGGATCATCGACATGAACGATTGGCGTATCGTTCCGCCGATCGTGCATGAAGACACCATCGCGCGGACAGTGTTCGATCCCGACGGCCGCAATGTCGCGACCGTCACGCTCTGGAACAAAGTGAGCAGATGGGGGCCGGAGCGCATGAATGAGTCGCGCCAGCTTCGCGTATGGGACTCTGCCAGAGCGCGCCGAGCGCGCGAGCGCCTTCGTGTTCGCAACTGATCCGCGCCATGGCAATTTCAAGTTGGAAGCAGGAAAGCCGGATGACGCATCGGCGGCCGCAGTGGCGTCGATCACACGCGGCGACGCCGCGCTTGCCGACCGGGCGCGTGCGTGGTTTGCCGCAGCCGCTGAGCCGGCTCCCGCCGTGCAGTGGTTGCAAGCGCAGACCAGCACGAGCAACCAGCGCGTTTACGAGGCGGCGCAGAAGGTCGTCCAGAGCGCCACGAAAGCCGACGACTCGCCTCTCATTTTCGCCTTCAGCACCGACGGCCGTCTGATGGCTTCGTCCCACGGGAACGAGGTGCGGTTGTGGCAGATGAAGCCCGAAGACCTCGTGGCCGAGGTATGTGCGCGAGTGCCGCAGAGCGAGAAGTGCGGCCACTGATGCCGGCGAGCATCGGCATATTCGTCGCGCGCCTGAAAGACGTTATCTCCGGATAAGATCACGGCAGGGATTCGGCATGATGCGCTTCATCTACAAAGTCGCGCCACCCGATGCTCGCCAGACACACCTTCGCACGTTCAGCGTCTTCCGCGGACAGCTCGATCTCGAAATCGCCATCGATCCAGTCAAGATGCACCGTGCGTCCGATCATCGTTTGAAGCCGTCTTTGCCAGCCGGCACACCTCGCTAACCAGACCGGCCTGTGTCATCGCTGTCGCACACGGGAATGAGCGTCATTGCTCGAGCAATTGAGATTGCTCAAGCAGCCGTAGGGCAATCCCTTACGTCAGGTGGGCATCCGATTTCGCACCGATCAGGACCGCGGGGCGTGACGCCACCGTAGCCACCGGTCGCACGTCAGTGTGAGCACGAACGGTGGCGCTGCGCTGCACACCCGCGTTCTGTCTGGCGGCTTGCACGAGCACGTAGACCTCCTTCAAGTACTCCAGCGCCTCGGCCTTGCGTTTGCAGAGCGTTGACTCGGGATTTGATCGCTTCGTGCTCACCGGGCGGCGCGACCTCCAGATGCTGGGCGAGGCCCGACCGGATGGTCGCTGCGATCCGTCCCGTCGGATCGTCCGCGAGCGGCTTGTCGGGGTGTTTAGGCTCGACCCGTTCGAATGGCGTCTTGACGACGCGCGCGAGCATGGCGCCGCCGACTGTATTGGGCAACGTCATGGGCGCGTCGGTACGCGGCGCGTCAAGCACGGCAAGTGACTTCAGATCCGAAGTCGACGGCGAGCGCCCGATCTCCTTGAGATCGAAGAGCCGTGCCACCGTAGCGATAATCGACGAGTGTTCGTGCGGACGATGGTCGATCCGATTTCTGGGAATGAGCGGTGAGACGATGATGGCAGGGACGCGCGGACCGAGCCGATCGAAGGTGAATCCGAATTTTCGTCCTTTGGAACCGGTCGGCTGCGCCGCGGGTGGCGCCACGTGATCGTAGAAGCCGCCATGCTCGTCATAGGTGACGATCAGCATGCTGCTTTCCCAGATCGGCGATTTGCGTAGCGCTTCATACGTCTGCTTGATGAGGAGCTCCCCCGCCTTGACGCTGCCGAGCGGGTGATGCGAGTTGCCGTCCTCGTAATCGGAAAACGCGTCGTAGCTGGGCTCGATGAAGGTGTATGCCGCGTCGTAGGACGGCGAGGCGACGTCCGACGCGAAATCCTCGTCGAACTCGTCGATGTCGAAGGTTCGGCTGACGCCTTTGAGCAGGGCGACGTTGGGAAAACTGTCGCAGGCATAGATCCGCCACTTCTTGCCGCCGTCGTTCAGCTTGTCGAAGATCGTTCCCTGCGAGAATGCAATACCCGACCACGGCGACGAGAAGGCTTCGGCATATTCCGTGTGCGTAGGTGCTTCATCGAAGAAGCCAGCCGTAGCGGCGTGAACGAAGAAGCGGTTGGGCTCCGTCGGCCCCGGCAGGGAACAGAACCAGCGATCACACACGACGAACTCGCGCGCGAGGGCCGTGATGACCGGGACCTGGTCCGGCGTGAAGCAGCGCATCGGCTCCGTCCGGCAGCTCCGGATGCGACCTGGCATAGACCGATACGAACCCCGAGTTGTTGATCGGCGGGTACGGCGCGCCGCTCACGTACACGGCTCCCTCACCGCAGAGCTGCTCGAGGACGCCCGGAAACCCGTGCGGTGGGTCATGCGGCGCCCGATCCGGAGCACCTCGCTACCACGGAGTAGGTGACGCCATTGTACGAGTTCGACTCCGAGCCCTTCAGTCCGTCGATGGCACGTCGCCTGGCCCGTTACCGCGTCGGTTCCGGTGATGCCCGAGAATCCGAGCATGTGATCGAACGAGCGGTTCTCGAGCATCAGCACGAAGACGTGCTTGATCTTCGACGCACGATGGTCGCGCACGATCGGATCGCCGCCCGTCGTGCCGGGAGGAAGCCGCGGCGGTTCGCCACGGTGGTCGCGAATGACGATTCCGTCTCCGGCGGGCAGCGGCGTGGTGCGCGGTGGAAGCGGTGGTGCCACGACAGCCACGGCGCTGTTCGGACTCACCCCGCTTGCCCGTTTCCGTTCCCAATGCCCGGGTATGAATTGGCCGTCACGCATCGCACCCCGCGCCCAGATGAAGCCATCCGGGCGCTCGCTTCGAAAGACGTGCACGTACGACGTTTTCTTGTCGAACCCGTACACCGAAAGATCGGGGCAGTCTTCGAGGAGATCGACCCACGCGCCGTAGCCGCTGAACTCGTTGGCGTGCTCGTACAGCATCGCGCAGAAGCCAGCGGCCACACGAATCGAAGAAGCGGAGTCGTTGAAGTCACTCGAGAATCGGGTATCGCCCTCGTCCAGAGGCACGCTCGAGCCGGCAAACTGTCGATCGCTGAATAGCGTTACCTGCGCCATGCTCCACCTCCCGTTGTGTGTGCCTGATGGTGTGCTGGCGCGAGCGCCTCTGCGCGTCATCGTGCAGTGGACGTCGGACCCACGGCTACCTCAAAACCTTCGCGCCGGAATAATTGGCCGAGCGAAGTTTGAATTACCAGTGTAGCGGGCGCTGACCGCTCTGGGATCGGCCATTGGAACTAGCCGTGTGTCTCCTGCATGCGAGGACTGCTCCCCGCGTCCCGGAAAACTCAGCTCACGATCCCGATGTTCCAGGGCACGAATTCGTGATCGCCGAGGCCGAGCAGCTCGCTCTTCGTCTTCTCTCCGGAGGCGATACGCAGCATGAGCTGGAAGATCTCCGCGCCCATCACCTGCACCGTCGCTTCGCCGTCGAGAATCACGCCGCAGTTGATGTCCATGTCCTCTTCGAGGCGTCGATACATCGGCGTATTCGTCGCAAGCTTGAACGACGGCGCTGGCTTCGCGCCGAAGCACGAGCCGCGGCCGGTCGTGAACGCGATGAGATTCGCGCCGCCTGCGATCTGGCCCGTGGCAGAGCACGGATCGAACCCCGGCGTGTCCATGAACACGAATCCCTTCTGCGCCACCGGCTCCGCGTAGCGGTAGACCTCCATCAGCGGCCCGGTTCCACCCTTCATCGACGAACCCAGCGATTTCTCGAAGATGTTGGCAAGCCCACCGTATTGATTGCCGGGACTCACGCGTCCGTTGATCTGCGCGTCGCGCCCGGGCGTGTATTCGTCTTTCCACCAGCGGATGCGCTCGACCAGTTTCTCACCCACCTCACGGGAACGCGCCCGGCTCGTGAGCGTGTGCTCGACACCGTAGATCTCGGGTGTCTCCGACAGAATTCCGGTGCCGCCGTGACGTACGAGAAGATCGACCGCGGCGCCGAGCGCCGGATTGGCGGTAATCGCCGAGAAGCCATCCGAACCGCCGCATTGCAAGCCCGACCATGATGTGACTCGCAGCAACGCGCGTGCGCGTGACACGATTCGCATCCGGCAGCATCTCCTTCACCGCGGCAATGCCCGCCTCGATCGTCTTGCGCGTGCCGCCGGTCTCCTGCATGACGAAACTCTGCAGACGCGAACTGGTCTGGAGTCCCTGCTCCTTCATGAGCCCGCTCATCTGGTTGCGCTCGCAGCCGAGGCCCACGATCAGCGCGCTCGCGAGATTGGCGTGGCGCGCGTAGCCCGCCATCGTCCGGCGCAGAAGGTCCATCGGCTCGCCCGTCATCTCCATGCCGCAGCCGGTATCGTGCGAGAACGCGACGACGCCGTCGATGTTCGGATAGTCGGCCAGCCGCTCGGGCGTGAACCACTCCGCGATCTTGTGAACGACGGTCGCCGAACAGTTCACGGTCGACAGAATGCCGACGTAGTTGCGCGTGCCGACCTGACCGTTCTCGCGCACGATCCCCATGAAGCTCGCGCGCTCGTTCTCGGGAATGAAATCGACCGGCCGGTAATCCCGCCCATGTGCGTAATCGCGATCGAACTCGCGAAACTCCATGTTGTGCGAATGGACGAACGTGCCCGGTGCGATATCCGCGGCCGCAAAACCGATCACCACGTTGTACTTGAGGATCGGCTCGCCTTTGCGAATCGCGCGCGCTGCGATCTTGTTGCCGGCCGGCACCTGGCTGCGGCACGTGAGCCCTTCGCGTTCGAGACGCGCGCCGATCGGCAGGTCGCTTCTCGCGATGAGGACGTTGTCGTTTTCGTGGAGGCGGATGGCCAGTCCCGCGGCCGGCTTTTCGCTAATCTCGATCAAGGGGATCTCCCGGTGTGCTGAGGAAGTGCTGGCAGCGCCGTTCACACTTCGAGCGTCTCGCATTGCGAGCCTCAGTGCGAACGGGTTCGACCCGTTCGCCTGAGGAGCGCGAAGCGTCTCGAAGCACGAACACGCGCTGCATGGGCCGGATGGATTTTACGCGCACCCGCGTTGCAGCGCCCGCAAGACGGTTTCTACAATGGGTGCAGTATTCATTACCAAGTGTCTTGATCCGACTTAATCCATGCCTGCACCGATTCGCGAATTCGACATCGCCGTCGTCGGCGGTGGTCTCGTCGGCTCCGCCATCGCCTGGGGTCTTGCGCGGGCAGGCCGGAAAGTCGCCGTCTTCGACGAAGGCGACGTGGCCTATCGCGCTTCACGCGGCAACTTCGCGCTGGTGTGGGTGCAGAGCAAAGGATTGGGGAAGCCCGCGTACTCGGCCTGGACGATGCGCTCGGCGGACGCATGGACCGATTTCGCGCGCATGCTGAAGGATCAGACCGGCATCGACGTCGCATTTCAGCGCCCGGGCGGATTCAACCTCTGCCTGTCCGAAACGGAGTTGAATGCGCGGGGCAAACTCCTCCAGCGCATTCAGGACCAGCCCGGCATGCGCCGCTTCGATTTCGAGATGCTCGATCACGACAGCGTCAGGAAGGCCATCCCCGCCGTCGGTCCGGAGGTGGTGGGGGCGAGCTACAGCCGCTTCGACGGCCACTGCAACTCGCTGCGCCTGTTCCGGGCTCTGAACGCGGGCATGCAGCAGCTTGGTGCGACCTATCTGCCGGCACACCGGGTCGAACGCGTGGAGCATCGGGCAGGTGAATTTCAGCTTGCGACCGCGAAAGGGGAGTTCCGCGCCGGCAAGCTCGTGCTTGCAGCCGGCATCGACAACGTCCGTCTCGCGCCGATGGTCGGGCTCGACGTTCCGGTGCGACCGCAGCGTGGACAATTGATCGTCACCGAGAAGACCGCGCCGTTTCTCCACTATCCGATTCAGACCGTACGCCAGACCGATGAGGGCGGCGTGATGCTCGGCGACTCGCAGGAAGAAGCCGGGCCGGATCCCACGGTCACGCTGCCCGTCACTTCGGTGCTCGCCAGTCGCGCGGTGCGCATGTTCCCGCAGCTTGCCGCTCTCAACGTCGTTCGCACGTGGGCGGCGCTGCGCGTCATGACGAAAGACGGCTTTCCGATCTACGATCAGTCGGCGACGTGCCCGGGCGCATTTGCGGCTTCGGTGCACAGCGGCGTCACGCTCGCCGCCGCGCATGCGCTGTTTCTCGCGCCTGCGTTCGCCGCCGGCGAGCTGCCACCCGAGACCTTCGAACCGTTCAGTGCGAGACGATTCGAGGTTCCAGCGCGCGCGGCCTGAAACTCCTAAACTGTTCACGTCACCGATTACTGATCACCCGTCACTCGTCACTCGTCACTGATCGCTTCCCTACTCCTATGCCCACATACCGACCGACGCTTACCGGCAGCCGTCACATGATCTCCGCCGGCCACTATCACGCGGCACATGCCGGTTTTCAGATTCTGGAGGCAGGCGGCAATGCCGTGGACGCAGGCGTCGCAGCCGGCATCGCGGCCGGCGTGCTGCAGACCGATCGCGTGAATTTCGCGGGCGTCGCGCCGCTGATGATCTATCTCGCGGAGCAGAAGAAAGTCATCAACATCGACGGCCTCGGCACCTGGCCGCGCGCGGCATCGATCGACTATTTCCGGCGCGAACACGGTGGCGCGATGCCACCCGGCATTCTGCGCACCGTCATGCCCGCGGCGCCTGCGGCCTGGATCAAGGCACTCGACGACTACGGCACGATGTCGTTCGGCGACGTCGCACAGGCCGCGATCCGTCTCACGCGCGAAGGCTTCGCGATGTACGAATTCATGGCGGAGTATCTGCGCGACCACGAAGAATCGTACCGGCGCTGGCCCACGAGCGCTGCCGTGTTTCTCCCGAAGGGCCGTGCGCCCGCCGTCGGAGAACTGTTCGTGCAGGAAGAGCTCTCGCGCACCTTGCAGTACATGGTGGACGAAGAAGCCGCGCAGCGGAGCAAGGGCCGGCGGGCCGGGCTCAAAGCCGCGCGCGACGCGTTCTACCGCGGCGACATCGCGCAGAAGATCGCGCGCTACCACCAGGAAAACGGGGGCTGGGTGACACTCGACGATCTCGCCTCGTTCGAAGTGCGCGTGGAACCGACCGTCACGACCACCTTTCACGGCATCGAGCTGCACGCGTGCGGTCCGTGGTCGCAGGGGCCCGTCCTCCCGCAGGCGCTGAACGTGCTCAAAGGCTGCGACCTGAAGTCGATGGGCCACAACTCCGTCGCGTACATCCATCACCTGGCGGAAGCGCTGAAGCTCGCGTTTGCGGATCGGCATCGGTACTACGGCGACCCGCGCTTCGTCGATGTTCCGATGGCGGCTTTGCTGTCCGAGGAATACGCGGCCGCGCGCCGCAAGACAATCAAGGCGAAGGAGGCGTTCGACGGCATGCCGCCCGCGGGTGACGTGAAGGACTTCCCACGTGCGCGGCCGCTGCCGCAGCCGGCACACGGCGAGCCGGCGCCGCTCGCGGACACTTCCTACGCGTGCGTGATCGACAAGGCCGGCAACGCGTTCTCGACCACGCCGAGCGACGGCTCCAGCGCGACGCCGATCATTCCAGGCACGGGACTCGCGCCGTCGTCGCGCGGATCGCAGTCATGGACCGATCCGTCGCATCCGGCTGCGCTCGCGCCGGGAAAACGTCCGCGTCTGACGCCGAGTCCCGCGCTCGCGCTCAAGGACGGAGCGCTGTTCATGCCGTTCGGCTCCCCCGGCAACGACATTCAGCCGCAGGCGATGCTGCAGGTGTTTCTCAACATCGTGGTCTGGGGCATGGAGCCGCAGGAAGCGGTCGAGGCGCCGCGCTTCGCGACGTACAGCTTTCCGTCTTCGTCGGAGCCGCACGACTATCATCCGGGCCGCCTCAGCGTCGAAACGCGGATCGACGGTACCACGCGCGACGCCCTGGCTGGCATGGGACACAAGGTCGCGCCCTATCTGGAGCTCGACTGGCGGGCGGGCGCAGTCTGCGCCATTCGCGTCAACCGCGACAACGGACTGCTGGAAGGCGGTGCGGACCCGCGGAGGCCGTGTTACGCACTCGGCGTCTGACTGGCATACGTCGCGCCTGGAGCTCGCGCGTTCACATGCGAGCGGGCGAGCGCGGGTGCGGACGGCCTGTGTCCTCCTCAGGGCGAACGGATGTTGTGCGAACTAAATGCTTCGGCACACTAGACCGTCACTTCCTTGCCAGCCACACTGTCCACGGATCACGCTCGATCAAATCATGATCGCGCGCCCTGTCTTCGAGCCGCTCGCAGTACGAGTCGAGCTCGGCGTCCGTGAGCTCGAACAGGATGCTCTTGCCCTTCCTTGAGCGAATCTCAGCGCGCAAGTCGTCGAACGATGCATACCTTCGCCGCACTTCGTCGTACTGCAGCTCGCGAACTTCTCTGAAGCCGGTATCGGTCAACAGATCGGAATAGCGCTGGCGAATGGGTCTCCTGTGCCGTTCGAACTCGATCAGCCGCGGGAAGACTTCGAAGAGCGTCGCACGAATCCAGTGCTGCGGAGCGACCGACTCGACGTCCTCGATCGTTCTGTCCTGCACGACGAACGAGCCGCCCGCGCGCAGGAGCCGCCTCGCCTCGACGGCATTGCGCGCCAGCTGCGCCTCGCTGAGATGATGGATCACCGCGCGCTCGAACACGATGTCTGCGCTCGCGTCGGGCAGCGTGGTAGCGCCCGCATCACCCGATCGAAATGTGATCGCGCCGTCGTGCGTTACGCCTGAGCTCGCTTCGGCGACATATTGAGCGGTCTTGTCCACGCCGATCACCGATCGGGCGCCGAGCGCTGCAAATCCACGGCTGTAGATGCCGCCACCGCAGCCGATATCCACGACATCCTTGCCGGCCGGCATCAGATTCTCCGCAGCCCATTCGCTCCAGCTGCGGTCGACTGCGCGATCGCTGTAGGTGCGGGCAGTAACCGGCGAGGCGAATTGCATGAGCGTTCCTCAGTCGATGTACTTGCCTACTTCCGCACTCCCGGTGCCACTGCAGCCCGTGGCGCCATAGCGCAGAAACTTCTGGGCTCTCGCGGCCCCATCCACCTCGCCCACATAAACATTGCCGCCGGAGTCGATTGCGACCACATGCGGCCAATGGAACTGGCCGGCCTGGCGGCCGCCGCCGCCGAATCGGCTGAGCTCGGTCAGGTTCTGGCGGTTGATCACGTAGATGACGTCGTTACCGAGATCCGCGACGTACATGCAACTTTGTTTCTCGTCCGTCGAGAAATCCACGGTACCCGACGTGCCGCCCACCGTCTGCGGAGCCACGTGAACCTCGCCGACGAAACCACACTTGCCTGCCTCACCGCCCGGATTCGAGCACGGCTTGCCCGCTTCGGATGCCTTGAAGATCTGCACGCGATTGTTGCCGCGATCGCAGACGTACAGCAGGCCGTCGTTCGCCAGCTTGGCGCAATGAACGGGGCTGCGGAAAAACGCCGGCTTCATCCTGCCTGCCTTGAACTCGTCCGGCCACGAACCGGCGCCTTCACCGACATCGGCACCTCCCGCGTTCTCACCCACGACGGGATTCTGGCCATAAGCGCCGAAATGGCCGACGTACTTGCCGGTCGCTGCGTCGACGATCAGCACGCGCCGATTGCCGTAACCATCGGCGATATACATGAGATTCGTCTTCGGATCGACGACCATATCGGCGGGCCAGTAAGGCTCCGGTGTGCCGTTCGCGCCGCTGTTGGTGTCGTTGCTGTTGGGCCCTTTCGCGCCTGCCATTCCGATCTGATAGACGAAAGTGCCGTCCGGTTTGAATTTGAGAATGTGCGAGTCGTTGCCGAACTTCGGCGCCCACGGATACTGCCCGTAGAAGTTGCGGGCCTGTCCATTTCCGGCAACATAGACGAAGTCGTTGTGATCGACGTAGATGCCGTGCTCGCGCGCCGGCCAGAAGCAACCGTCCGCCTCGCGACACTTCTTCTCGAGGAACCCCGGGTCGCCCGGACCACCCCACGATTGCAGCAATTTCCCGGCGCGGTCGAACACGAGGACGGACGGTGCCGGCATACAGCAGCCGTTCATCTGACCGTACGGTCGCGGATGCCCCAGCGCGCTGATCGGGCGGCCCTTCGCATCCTTCGCCACGGCGCCCTGCATTCCGGCATCCGTAGAGGCGACCGAACGCGGCCGGTGCAGAACCCATATGCGGTCGTGCTTATCGGCGGCGATTCCGCCGACGTCGCCGATCACCCAGTGATTCGGCAACGGCTGAGGCCAGGCCGGATCGAGCACGAAGCCAGGCGACATTCCTTTGCGTTCCACCGCCATTCCATCAGACAGTCGGTCCAGCACGCCCGCACTCTGCAAGGCCTCCGTCGCGCTGCTCGCCGAGTTGCGTCCGCCGCCCGGCGTGGAGCACGACGCAGTCATCCCGGCGAGCACAAGCGCCCACGCAACACACTTCAGAATCTTCGACGTCATCGTGACGCTCCTCTGGTGGGTTTATCGACTTCCGGTTTGTGGCATGTAGGGTCCGTCCAATCCCTTCGGTATGCGGGCGAAAAGCTCGTCGGCCGCGACAGGGATCTCGAGATCGAATATCTCCTCGAGGACACGGCCGTATTCGGTTGCGGTCTCGATGCGCCGAGCGCGAACGCTGTCACCGGACCTTTGCTCTGAAAGACGGTCGTTGAGCAACGTCGCGCGCAGGCCTGGCGTGAGCCGCTCGAGCAGCAGATTGTTCGTGAAGAGCGAATCCGGGCGTGTCGCCGTGTACCAGTTGAGCGGCTCATAGTCGATCGGCAGAAAGGGATCGAGTCTGAATCGGTAGCGCGGCGACCACCCGCCGGGCATCTCCGCTTCGACCGCGTATTCGCCGTCCGTCTCGACGATCCGGTCACGGCCCGCCGGTGTTTCCTGGACCAGTCCGGACTCGAAACGCAACGGCGAGCCGAGCAGTCGCCCACCGAAGCCGGCATCCGCGATGAACGAGCCTGCGGATGGGCCTGGCAAGTCGACCTTCAGTACCGTATGGCTGCGCGCACGCAGCGGCGCGTCGAGCGGCCTCATCCACACCACGCGCGCAGCGAGCCCGGTGACCTGCATCCCGAGCGACAGCAACGCGGCACGAAGCAACAGATTCAGCTCGTAGCAATAGCCTCCACGCCGGCGCGCAACCAGCTTCGCCTGCACCGCATCGATCGACAGATCGGGCGGCCGGCCGAGGAACGGGTCGATATTTTCGAAAGGAATGCAGGCCGGCTGCAGCTCGCAGAGCGAGCGCAGTGTCTCGAACGTTGGCTCGCGTGGACCCTCGTAGCGCAGCCGGTGCAGATAGGCGTCGAGATCGAACGATCGAGTCATTTGCCTGTGAGCCTTCAATAAGACAGTACGAACCGGTTGGGCCGGAACGGCGTGATATCGATGCGCGGCTCGCGGCCTGCGACGAGATCGGAGATGACCTGACCGGTTGCGGGCGCAGCCATCAGCCCGAAATGCCCGTGGCCGTAAGCGAGGTACACGCGCTCGCACCGCGGCGCACGGCCAACGACAGGAAGCGAATCCGGCATTGACGGGCGTGTTCCCATCCACTGCTCGTAGTGGTCGACTTTCAGTCCCGGCAGCATACGCTGCCCGAGCTTGGCCAGTGCTTCGGCGCGTGCCCAGTTCGCGGGTGCATCCGCATGGTTGAACTCGGAGGTGCCGGCGAGCCTGAGCCCGTTCTGCATCGGTGTCGCCACGAACCGTCCCTCCCCATCGGTTACCGGCACACGCACCGTGACACCGGCCTCCGGAATTTCGATGTGGTAGCCGCGTTCGTGCGCGAGCGGCGCCTTGACGCCGACCTGGCGTGCGAGGACCGAGGACGACGCACCGGCCGCGATCACGACGGTTTCGACCGGAATGTCGCCCTCGTCGGTCGCGAGTGCGACGGGCCGCCCCGCATTCAACCTCAGCCGATGAACTGCGGCTCGCACGAGCGTCCCGCCGCTCTCGGTGAAATGACGGGCCAGCGCATGCACGACGCCGAACGGACTGCGCACGTGCCCGTTGTCGCGCAGGAAAAAGCCGTAGCGATAGTCGGGAGAAAGCGAAGGCTCGAGATCATGAATGCGCACCGCGTCGACGATCTCCACCTCTCCCGCAAGCTCGGTGCGCAGTTGCCGCGAGAACGCGGTGCCCGCGAACGCAGCTTCGGATCGGTACACGTGCAGCATCCCGTCGTGACGCAGGAGATCGGCCGCACCCACGAACGCGAGCAGTTCCTTGTATGACTCCAGCGAAGCGCCGTTGAGAGAACGCAGCGCACGCGCACCGCGCATCGCGCCTTCCCGCGTGCACGCCGCACGGAAATGCAGGAACCAGGGAAACAGCGAGGGCACGCGACGCCATGAAATGGTCAGCGGTCCGAGCGGATCGGTGATCCACTTCGGAATGTTGCGGATGGTGCCCGGCATCGCCATTGGAATGATCGAGCTGGGTGCGACCGAGCCCGCGTTGCCGTAGGACGTGCCGCGTCCGGGCTCGCCCTTGTCCACCACGGTCACGCGATGACCGTCGCGCTGGAGATAGACCGCCGTCGCAATGCCGACGATGCCGGCGCCGATGATGGTGATGTCGTGTCTGGTTGTCATCGTTGCCCCTCCCCGACCGCTCCGCTCCCGTCCCCTCTCCCCGAGTGCGGGGCGAGGAGACTTTCAAGGCACCTCGATCGCCATCAGCGGCACGTGCTGCTGGCAGCCGTAGACGTCGCGATCCTTGATGTCGCCCGAGCCCACGGGCCGGCGAATGGTGATCTTGAAAGCGACCGCGGGATCGTAGGCACGGCACACGAGCACGTCGTCCATGCGCACGCGATAGAGCTCAGCGATGCGCGCCGCGTTGATCACGCCGGCTTTCTTCACGCGCTCGTACTTCGCCGCGTCGTCGAACATGATGTCGAAGGTGACCTCGAACGGGCCGGCGTTCTTGCTGCGTATGACCTTGGCGAGATCGAGGAGGGTTTCGGCCATTAATTTCTTACCTGCTCGATGACTATCGGAAAGCACTCGCACGGATCCTCGAGCGGCATGAGATGGTAAACGGCGAAGCGATAGGCCGGCCCCAGCGGCACGCCGAACGGCGAAAACGGGTAGGCCATGTTGCCCGCGGTGTTGCGAATGCCGGGATAGCTCGCATGCTGCAGCGTCCCGCGCACGAACATGGCGACACCCGTCGCGAGCTCCTGCTCCGGCGCCACGGCATCGATCAGCAGCGCGACTTCATGAGGGTGCGCGCCGGTGACCGGTTCCAGCGGTCCCATCACGGCGTTGCGGCCATAGACGCTGAAGTTGAGCTGAACGCCTTTCGCAGCCAGGCCAAAGCGCGTTTCCGCACGATCGCGCACGTCCGCGAACAGCGCATCGAGCGCGTCGATCATGAACGGATCGCGGATGCCCACGAGCACGATGCTGCGATAGCCGAGCTTCTCCGCGCCTTCGAGCTTCACGCGATAGCGCCTGTCCGGCACGAAGCGGCTGCCGCTTACTTTCACGCGCCGCTCGTCCACCTGAGTGAACACCGCGTTCGTGAGATCGTTCATGCCGCCCGGCCCGGGCTGCAGGCACGGATCGCCGCGCTCGTAGAGAGAGTGGCCGGCGACCGACACCGTGGTGCAGCGATGATCCGGATGGCACGGCTCGACTTCGAAATGATCGCGCCGCACGCGGCCGAGGAGCGGCTCCGCGAGATCGGTCGGCACGGCCGAAAGTCCCGCGCATTCGAGAATCTTGCCGCAGTGGAGCGAGAGCCCTGCATCGAAGCCCTTGAGCATCGGCAGCGCGGCGAAGATCACGTCGTCGCACGCGCGCCCGGCGATGATGACTTCGGCGCCGGCATCGAGCGCTTTCATGAAGGGCTCGACCCCCATCTGCGCGACGATCGGGCCGCAGCGGTCGATCACCTCCGGCGTCAGCGCGTCGGGGCCGATGCTTTCGAACGGCTCCTGCGCCAGCCGCCGCTTGAGGTCTTTCTTGTCGATCTCGGCGCTGATGACGGCCATGCGGAACGACAACCCGTCTTCGCGCGCGATCTCCCGCACGATGTCCACGGCCTGCGCGAGAGACACGTTGGCGCCGCTCGTGAGCGCCGATCCGACGATGAGCGGTATCTTCTGCGCGCGCGCCGCCCGCAGCATGATCGAAAGATCATGGCGATACGTCGCGAGCGGCAGGAACGTGGCGCCGGTGCCGTGATAGTAGGGCCCCATATCGGTGGAGCCCGCGTCCTGTCCGATGAAATGCGGCTTCGCTTCGACGCCGCGTTTGAAGGCGTCGAGGTTGTAGCCGCTCCCCATCGAGCCCGATGGGGCAAGTCCGATGATTTCGTCCATCAGCGCTCCCGCCACACCGGCGGCGTGGACGACCCCGGGTGGCCGTAATCGCGCGGCTCGAGACCGGAATGGAACCAGCGCACGAACGTGGTCACGTCGAAGATGGGAATGCGCAGGCGCTGATTGAGCGCACGCGCATACGGTCCCATGTTGTGCGTCTCGCAGACGATCGCGCCCACTTCGGGATGCCGCTTCAGCAAGTCGTCACCTGCGTCGAGTACATCCTGCTCGGCGGCGGCGTAGTCCATCTCCATCTCATCCCCGAGCAGCACGCGCGTGAATTCGCGTCCGTTCTCGGTGCCCGCGACCGGCGTGTCGAGCGGGGCGCCGACCGCTTTCCAGTGTTCCTCGGTGATGCGGTTGCCGTGGACGGACAGCACGCCGACGCGCTTGCCCGGCGGCAGCAGGCGCTGCACGAGGGGAATCTGCATGAGCGAGGAGCTGGCGACGGGCACGTTCACGTGCGCCGCGAGCTGATCCTGAAAGATGGCGAGGAAACCGCCGGTCGTCGTGATGCCGTCCGCCCCCTCCTTGACCAGTTCGGAAGCGGCATCGAGGAACGCCTGGCCGAGCCCCTTGCCTTTCTCGTGTATCACGACGCGGGCGCTCGCGCCCTTGACGACTTTGTAGAGGACCGGGAACGGCCACGTCGCCGCATGCCCCGTATCGCCAGGCACGCGCGGCCATTTCGTGTCGAGCATGAGGATGCCGACGCGCGCACCATAAACCGTCTTTCCGCCTGTTGCTTTTCTCGATTGCAAGTCGATCTCCTTTCCCCTCACCCCTCCCTCTCCCCGACTCGGGGCGAGGATGTGCTTTTCACTTTCCCGTCACCTAATCTTTCCCGACCGCTCCGCTACCTACCCTCTCCCCAAATAGGGGCGACGAATTTTCAGAGTCGGCTCCGCGCCCTGCCGGCTCCCCAACTTCCGTAGAGCGTAGTAGAGGCGTCACCATATCACCGCAAATGCGGATTCGGCGCCTGCTAAGCATTCCCTCGCCCCGCACGCGGGGAGAGGGTGCAGGGTGAGGGGAGCATTACTGCTCGACCTTGATTCCCGCCGTCCTCACGACTTTGCCCCAGCGCTCGGTGTCACGGCGAATCATCTGTCCGAACTCCTTCGGTCCCGTCGCAACGATTTCAGCGCTCTGCGACGCCAGACGGTCCTGCACTTCCTTGCTCCCGAGCGCCTTGATGAATTCGGCATTCAGTTTCGCGATGATCTTATCCGGCGTTCCCTTCGGCGCCATCATGCCGATCCACAGCGGCGCGTCCATGCCGGAGAGCCCCAGCTCTTCGAACGTCGGTACGTTCGGCAGCGCGGACGAACGCTTCGCCGCGGCGACCGCAATCGGTCGTATGCGGTTCGTATCGAGCAGCGGCTTGCCCGATGCACCGGTGGTGAAGATAAGCGGCACGTCTCCTGAAGCGACATCGACCATCGCCGCGCCCGCGCCCTTGTAGGGCACGCCGAGCAGATTGATCCCGGCGCGCTGCCGGAAGAGCTCCATCGTCAGATGCGACACGCCGCCCACGCCGGAGAGTGCGACACCGATCTTGCCGGGCTGCGCCTTCGCGCGCTCGATCACGTCCTTCACCGTCTTCGCGGGAAAACCGCTGCTCGCGAACAGGAACATGGGTGTATCGACGAAGTGCGTCACCGGCACGAGATCCCTGATCGGATCGTACGGCAGCTTCTGATAGAGCGCCGGCGCGATCGAGATCTGCCCGTTGCTCGCCAGCAGCAGCGTATAGCCGTCCGCATTCGCGTTCGCGACGATCTCGCCGGCGATGAGGCCGCCGGCCCCGCCGCGATTGTCGAGCACGAGCTGTTTGCCCGTCTGCTGGGCAAAGCGTTCGGAGACTGCGCGCCCCGGAAGATCGAGACCGCCGCCGGGCGGATACGGGACCAGCATGCGCACCGGCCGCGCGGGAAATTCGGCGTCGGCGCTGGCGGCAATTGCCGGCAGTGCGGCGGCGCATAGAGCAAGAGTGACGAACAGTACTTTGAGCTCATCGAAAAGCATTTGTGTCAGCCCCCACATGCGGTTGTTCAGTCGAGCCCCGGCCTGAGGCGAGCGCCACCCCTAAGCAGCGTGTCGCAAGGCACGCAACGAAGGAAAGGAGGTTACGGAGGAAAACCATCGGTGTTCCTCTGTTCCGTAGGGTGGCGAGGCCCGAGCCGGAGGCGAGCGCCACCCCCTACCCCATCCACTGCAGAACCGGCGCTGCCGCCTCTTCCAGCGACTGAGCGATGACATCCACCAGCGCCGGGCCGTCATGCTCGGCCGCTTCGCGCAAGACAGCTCCGAGTGCGTCAGGATCTTCGACGCGCCACGACTCGACGCCATACCCACGGGCGATCAGTGCGTGATCGGTGCGATCGAAATCGACGGAAAAATAGCGCCGCCCATAGCTCGCCTTCTGGCTCGCCTTGATCCAGCCATAGGCGGCATTCGAGAACACGATCATCAGCAGCGGGACTTTATGACGCACGACGGTCTCGAGCTCGCCGACCGAAAAGCCGAAGCTGCCATCGCCCATCAGCGCCACACATTTCTTGTGCGGCTGCGCGAACCACGCACCCGTCGCGGCGGACATCGCGTAGCCGAGCGCCCCGTGAGCACGGTTCGTAATGAAGTGACGTCCCGGCTCGCGCAACTCGTAGTACGCGGACACATAAGGGCACGGCGTGCCGGGATCGGCCACCACGATCGCATCCCTCGGCAGCACGCGCTGCAACTCGGCGAGCACGCGCTCGGGCCTGATCGGACGGACCGATTCCGCCGCCAGCCGGTTGAATGCATCGAACTTCGCCTGCCGCGAGCGCGCAACGATCGCGCGGGCATCGCTGCCTCCTGTCGTGCGTCGCTGTCCCGCTTCGCTCACGCGCGACAGCAGCGCCTCCAATACGAGCCGCGCGTCGCCTACCAGCCCATGAGCGGTGTTGTAGTTCGCCGAAATCACCGACGGATCGACGTCGATGTGCACGATCGGAATGTCTCGCGACGGATATTTCCAGTGCTCGGTCGTGGTCGAGCCGGCGCGACAGCCGACGAAGACGACGAGATCCGCCCGCTGCACTACTTCACGCGTGGGAATGACGCCGCCGTTCGCGCCCACGACACCGGCGCAAAGCGGATGTGCTTCGGACAGACTGCCCTTGCCGCTCACGGTGGTGCACACCGGCGCATCGAGCGCCGTCACAAGCTTTTCGAGCACGTCCATGGCGCCGGACGTGATGACGCCCCCGCCACAGATGAACACGGGCACCCGTGCGGCGAGCAGCGCCTGCGCGGCCGCATCGATCGCCGCCGCATCGGCCGTGTAGCGCCAGGCGGGGCAACGCTCGTGACCGTGCTGCGCCCACAGATCGGCCGGATCGACATTTTGTTTCATCACATCGAAAGGCAGTCCGATGTGCGCGGTACCGGGGCGACCGGTCGTCATCTCGCGGAAGGCGCTGCGTAGCGCCTGCGGGATCTGCTCTACCCGATCGCACACCGTGTTCCATTTCGTGAGCGGCCGATACAAAGAATCCTGGTCGAGCTCGGTGAGCGGATAACGGCCGCGCGAGAGCACCGGCACGTCGGAGGTGATGCCGAGCACCGGCACGCATGACTCGTTCGCCTCAACGAGACCCGGCAGCAGGTACGTCGCTCCGCCTCCGCTGGGTCCCTCACAGATGCCGGGACGCCCGCTCACACGCGCATAGCCGTCCGCCATATATGCCGCGCTGCGCTCGTCGCGTGTCAGCACGTGCGTGATGCCGTGCTCCATCTTGTAAAGCGCATCGTAGAACGGAAGGCTCGTGTCGCCGCAAAGTCCGAAGATGTGCCGCACGCCGTAGAGCTGCAGCATGCGGACGACCGCTTCGGCGCCGTTGAGCTGATCCATCAGGCGCTCCCGTGGGGGACGATCAGCGCGTCGAGCGCGAGCACACCCCGCTCGAATACCCGCAGTGGATTGATGTCGATCTGCGCGATTTCGTCGCGTGCGTCCGACGCGAGCCACGACACGCGCACGATGCAGTCGACGAGCGCGTCCAGATCACGTGGCAGCTCGCCGCGTACGCCTTCGAGCAAACGATAGGCTCGAAGCTCGCGCAGCATGGCGCGCGCTGCAGCCGCGTCGACCGGCGCTGCGCGGAACGCGACGTCGCGGAGGACCTCGACGTAGATACCGCCCAGCCCCACCACGACCACCGGTCCGAACAGCGGGTCCGTCGTGCTGCCCACGATCATTTCCATGCCTTGCGGCGCCATGCTCTGAACAAGCACGCCGTTGATCGTCGCATCCGGCTTGTAGCGCTTCGCGGCGCTGACGATCTCCTCGAACGCACGGCTCGTATCGATGTCGGACGTGACGCCGAGACGCACCGCACCCGCTTCGGTTTTGTGAGCGATGTCCGGGGACTCGATCTTGAGCGCAACCGGGAAGCCCAGGGCACGCGCGGATCCGATGGCTTCGTCCGCGCTGCGGGCGAGCATCTCCCGCGTCGTCGGTATGCCATACGCGGCGAGGCGTTCCTTCGATTCACGTTCGGTCAACGCGCCGCCCGACGCAGCCGCTGCGCCGGTTTCGATGGGTCGTATCCCGGCAGGCCGCACGAATGTTTCGCGTTTGCGGAAACCACGCAGGAACTCGTGATAGCCGACGGCGGCGCGTACCGCCTGGAAGCAAGGCACGGTATCGCGATACGCCGGCACGCCCGCGCGAACGATCGCTTCGACCGTATACGCAGGATCATCGATGCACGAGCCCGTCAGCAGAATCGCAACCGGCGTGGCGCTCGTTTTTGCGAGCTCCGCTCCATGTTCGAGCTCGGCGCGTTTCGGCACGGTATACACCGGCACGAACACGTCCACGTTCTCGTCCTGCGCAATCGTTTCGAGGGTTCGCCGGTAGATTTCGGGCTGGCCGGTCGCGAGCGAAGTCGTGTCCGTGGGATTGCTCACGCGCCCGTAACCCGGCATGAGCGGCGCGAGGGTCTGCTGCGTGCGTTCGCTGTACCTCGGGCCACTCGAGCCCGAGCTGCGACGCGACATCGGCAACCTGAACCACGTTGCCGCCCGAGAGCGACAACGCACCGACACGACGGCCCTTCGGCCAGCGCTTGTCGCGCAGCATGATCGCCGTCTCATAGAGATCGTTCGCATCGGCGACGCGGATCACCCCGAACTGACGCGCAACCGCGTCGAAGACGTCGTCCGCGCCGGTCAACGCACCCGTGTGCGAGGCCGCGGCGCGGCTGCCGTGCTCGGTGCGTCCGAACTTCAACACGACGATCGGCTTCTCGAGCTCCGCGGCGCGTTCGGCCAGCGCTATGAACTTGTCGCCATCCTTCACGCCTTCGAGCGCCATCATCATGACCTGCGTGGACGGCGCCTCGAGCATGAACGCCGCAAAGTCCGTTGCTTCCAGGTCGGCTTCGTTCCCGCTGCTCACGACGTAGTTGATCCTGACACCGGCCTGCAATGCGCGCCACATCACGTTGACGGTGCCGAAGCCGCCGCTCTGACTGACGACGCAGACGTTGCCTTCGCCCGCCAGTTCGGACGTGATCACGCTGCTGGCCGTCATCGCGAAGCGATCGATGAAGTTGATCACTCCGTAGCAGTTCGGGCCCATCACGCGCATACCGCTTTCGCGTGTAAACGCCGAGAGTGCCGCCTGGCGCTCGCGTCCTTCCGCGGTTCCGGTCTCGCTGAAGCCGGCGGTGAATACGGTCGCGAACGGAATGCCCCGCGCGTGACATTCACGCAGCACGGGCAGCACCTGCATGGCGGGAACGATGAGCCCGACGTGATCCGGCGCTTCCGGCAGATCGCTCACGCCCGCGTAACACGGCATGCCCCAGATCTCGCTCCGTCTCGGGTTGATCGGCAGGATACGACCCGGATAGCCGAACTTCAGCATCTGCCGCAGGAGACGCCCGCCGAAGCGGGTCGTGTCGTCGGTCGCGCCGACAACCGCGACGCTGCGCGGCGCGAAGAATCGGGTGAGATCGGTTGGAAAAGCGGTCAATTCAATGCGTGTGAATCCGTCGGAACCGAGGCAGGTGTCTTTATTCGGGCTTCGCGCCCGAAGCTTTCACCACTTTTCCCCATTTCGCCGTCTCGCTCTTGATGAAGGCAGCGAACTGTTCCGGCGTCGATGTGGTCGGCTCGAAATCGGCGGCGAGCATGCGTTCGCGATTCGCCGGTTCGGCGACGATACGCGCGATTTCAGTATTGAGCCGCTGCACGATCTCGCGCGGGATGCGCGCCGGCGCCACGACCCCATACCACACACTGGCTTCGTATCCGGGCAACGCCGCCTCGGCGACCGTGGGCACGTCAGGGAGCTTCGCGATTCGTTTGGCGCTCGTCACGGCGAGCGCCTTCACCTTACCCGCCTTCACCACCGGGATCGAACCCGGCGTCGATGCGAAGCTCAGCTGAATCTGCCCTGCCATCACGTCCGTCGTGGCCGGCGCCGCGCCCTTGTACGGAATGTGCACGATGTTCACGCCCGCCGTCATCTTGAAGAGCTCGGTCGAAAGGTGCGAAGCGCTGCCCGGCACCGAGCCGTAGTTGAGCTGTCCCGGTTTCGCTTTCGCCAGCGCGATCAGCTCCTTCATGTTGTTCGCCGGAACGGAAGGATGAACGATCACGATGAAGGGCGCCGAGGCAGCGAGAATGACCGGCGCAAAATCGCGGATCGGATCGAACGCGAGCTTGGGATAGAGGCTCGAGTTGATCGAAAGCGGGCCCGAGGTGCCCATGAATAACGTGTAGCCGTCCGGCGGCGATTTCGCAACAAGCTCCGCACCGATGTTGCCCCCCGCCCCTGGCCGGTTGTCGATGATCACCTGCTGGCCGAGCGACTCCGAAAGCGGCGTGGCGACGATCCGCGCGAGGGTGTCAGTGGGACCGCCGGCCGTAAGCGGCACGATCAGGCGTATCGGCTTCACCGGATAGGCGCCCTTCTCCGCCTGCGCGCCGAAAGCGCACGGCACGACGCTCACCGCAGCGGCGAGCACGGTGAATGCAACAGTTGCTCTGGACATCGTAAGCTCCTAGCGCGCGCAAAGACTGTTACTGCAAATCGAAGATGACGATCTCGTGATCGTCGAGCCGCGGCACGACGACCTCTACGACCGGCCCGTGCGCGCGCAGCGGCAGCACCTGTTCCGTCGTTGCAAGCCGCGCTTCGCGCACGGCTTCGTTCGCGTTCGAGCCTGAGCCTCACGGCGATTTTCTCCACGGGCACGAGGTTACGCCCGATCTGTCTCCAGCCGGTATTCACGGGTTTCGCGAGCGGAAAGTTGATCAGGTGCACGAGCCGGCGGCCGGGCTGGCCCATGAGCGTCGCCTCGACGTAGTCGGGCGCATCCACTTCCACCGCCGGCGGGGCGTTCGCGGCCCACCGCACGGCGTTCGCAAGCACGCGTCCCAAATCCGGGAAAGCGTAGGTATAGAAGAGCTTTTCGATCTCGTTGCAGAAGTAAACGACGCGGCCGCCGCCGTGCGTGCGGCGAACGACGATCGGGATCGACGTCGTTTCTCGGATCGCGCTGTACTCGGGAATGCTGATGGTCGCTCCCGAGTGCGCGATCACGGGCGGAATCAGTGTGAGCGGAACGATGCTCGCCGCATCCGGTTCGATCTCGACCAGCGCGCCTTCGTTCGGGATGAGGTCTGTGTCACCGATGCCCTCGAGCAGCGGATCGTCCCTGCTTTCGATCTTCGCGTATGAGGATTTGAGCCCTTCGCGCCGCCCGACGCGACGACCACCGATGAGATCGTCGAACGCCCCATGAGTCCGCGCCTCGCCGTCGATCGTCGAGAGTCCGGCGTCGAGACTGGCGACGATGGCGCCACCTTTCGCGATGAACGCTTCGATCACGGCAGCGGTTTCGTCCGCAACGCATGCGAGGTTCGACAGCACGAGCACACGGTAGCGCCGCAGGCGCTCGGGATCGATCAGCTTGTCCGACAGCACGTCGAACGGAATGTGCGCTTCCTGCAGCGCGCAATACCAGCCGCGAATGAAATCGAGGTAGCGCGCGTGTGGTTTCGCACCGCCATAGTTGTCCTGTGTGTGCCGCGAGAACACGATCGCGACGCTCGCCTCCGAATGCGCGTCCGCGAAATAGCGTTCCCAGCGCGCGTGGCGATTCATGACCTCGCGCATGGGTTCGAGCGAGCGGCGGTCGAAGAGATCGGAATAGCCCCCGTTGATGTGCAGCCATGTGCTCACGCCATTCGCAAACTGCTGCGCGATCCACGGACGATTCTCCGCTTCGGGTGAAGCATAGAGCCGCCACCACGGATAGAAATAACTCGCGGTCATCCACCGCGGCTTGTCGGCGTCGAGCGAGGACAGATACTTCGCCTGAATGCCGGGCCACCACGGGGCGGTGTTGCGCCGCTGGCATTCGAACGTGAGCACGTCCTGATACGGCAGCCAGTAATCGATATCCCATCCGCCCGGCCGGATCGTGTCGAGCGATTCCATGAGCTGCACGGCCGCGATGAAGATGGCGTCGGGCTTCGCTTCGTGCACGACGGTATGCATGCGCTTCACCCACGCGGCGATGCGCTCGTAGCGCCACTGGTTGAAACGGCGCCAGACGGGATCCGCCCAGTTCTCCGCCACGGGAATGTCAGCACCGGTGTCCTGGCGGAACAGCTCACGGCACGTCGCGCAGTAACACGGTCCGGTGTCCCACGCCGCGAACTTGCCCTGGTTGTTCCAGATGCCGTCCGCATCGTATCGGGTCAGGATCTCGCGCACGACGTCGGCCATGCGGTCGTGGTAGTAGGCGGCGTTCGGGCACGTGACGTAATGCTCGGACACTTCGCAGAACGCGCCGGACTGGTCGCGCGTAAACCAGTCGGGGTGGGTCGCTGCGAGCGCCTTGGGCGCACAGCTCGGATCGATGCGGGCGAGCACGCGGAGCCCCGCTTCATGCGCAGCCGGAACGATCTCGGCGAGCAGATCCCGTTCGCCGAGTCCGCTGCTCACGCGATGTTCGGGAATGTGTGTCCGATAGAACGCCACGATGCCGCCGCCGTTGATGCAGAAAGCGGTCGCGCCGAAGCGCTTCACGTCTGCAATCAGCGCTGCCGGATCGATTTTCGGTTCGTCGCCTTCGCGCAGATTTATCAGCAGTACGCGGTTGGGTTGGGAAGTCCAGTGTGCGTTCACGTCAGGTACTCGCGTCACGACCTACAGAGTCGCCACGAAGTTTACAAGCTGTCTCGCGTGCCGGCTGAGCACGCACCACCACGAATTCAGCCCTGCCGGCGGGGCCATGAAGACGTCCCGAGAGGCCAATCGGACGTGAAATCGCGCTGCACCGACGCGTAGACGCGGAGAGACTCGTGCGATATAACTTTGAGTGGTTACCCAACGCGCAGCGACTGGCTCGATGCTCACGTCTCGAGAATGGCTGCATGGAGCGTGTAGCGACGGGTGTATCGACCTCGGAGAGATGCAAGCATGGCTGAAAAAACGGACGGCGGCCGCAATAGCGGTGACAGGCTCAAAGGCAAGCTCTACGACAAGGAGCTCACCAAGCTGCACGTGGAGCTGGTGAAGCTGCAGGAGTGGGTCAAGCAGAAGGGCTTGAAGGTATGCATCGTGTTCGAGGGCCGTGACGGCGCCGGCAAAGGCGGGACCATCAAGGCACTGACCGAGCGCGTGAGCCCGCGCGTGTTCCGCGTCTTCGCGCTGCCGGCGCCGACCGAGCGTGAGAAGACTCAGATGTACATCCAGCGTTATCTGCCGATGATGCCTGCGGCCGGAGAAGTCGTGATCTGGGACCGCAGCTGGTACAACCGCGCAGGCGTCGAGCGCGTGATGGGCTTCTGCCCGGAGGAAAGCGTGAAGCGCTTTCTGCAGCTGGTGCCGGCGTTCGAAAAAGTGATGGTCGAGTCCGGCATCATCCTGCTCAAGTACTGGCTGGAAGTCAGCATGCAGGAGCAGACGCGACGGCTCGAAGCGCGTATCGACGACGGGCGCAAGATCTGGAAGCTGTCGCCGATGGACCTCAAGTCTTACAGCCGCTGGTACGACTATTCCCGTGCACGGGACGACATGTTCGCGGCGACCGATACGGCGTGGGCACCGTGGTATGTGGTCCGATCGGACGACAAGCGGCGTGCGCGCCTTAACCTCATCACCCATCTGCTCAGTAAAATCCCGTACAAGGAGATAAAGCAGGGCAAGGTGAAACTGCCCGAGCGTCAGAAAGCGAGCGGCTACCGGGAACCGGATTATCCGTACAAGAGGGTCCCCGAGAAGTTTTGACGGCACCGCTTTCCTTCTGTGTGATCGGCGCGCGATGCGCCGGCGATCCGCCGTCGGGACAAGCGCGGTGACTTCGCTGCAACTCTCCGCGCCGGGCTTCGTACTGCACATGCCGTCGCTGTTGCGACTCCGCGCTTCGCGTCCTCAGCCACGCCGCTGCGTCAGCAGGAGTCCAATCAGCAAAGCCGCCGCGCCGACGGCGCACGCCGCCCGGTGCGTCGTAGCCCAGAGCTGCGCACTTGAATCGACGGCCTCAGCATCGAACCTCCCGTGCGCGCCGTGATCTCCCGGAACGGGCGCATAAAGGTTGTCGCGCCTTGGCTGCGGCAACGGTTCGTCCGTGTGTTGTCCGTCATAGGCCTCGCGCGCCAGGGTGTGGTCGAGTACGCCTGGAATCACGCGCGTACCGACGATCGCTTCGGCCGCGGGCAGCCCGACCCACAACTCGCGGCGCCGGTGCGTGGCGGCCCAGACGATCGCTTCCGCCGCGACTTCCGGTTGGAAAACCTTCCCCAACGGCTTTGCCCTGTAGCCGGTACAGTTGCGCGCGATGTCGAACTGCGGCGTATTGAAGGCGGACAGATGGACCATGGTGAGATGCACTGCGCTCGCGGCATGGATCAGCTCCGAGCGCAGAGAATCGGTGAAACCGCGGAGCGCGCTCTTCGCTCCGCAGTAAGCCGATTGCAGCGGTATCGATCGATACGCGAGAGCGGACCCGACCTGCACGATCACGCCGCGATCGCGCGGCTTCATGCGCTTCAGCGCCGTGCGCGTGCCCCACACGGCGCCGAGATAAGTCACCTCGGTCGCACGCCGGAAGTCTGCGGGCGCGATGTCCAGGAAATCGCAGAAGATCGTCGCCATCGCGTTGTTCACCCATACGTCGATGCCGCCCCATTCGCGTTCGACCTGCGCGGCCGCTGCTTCGACTTGCGCAAAATCGGCCACGTCCGTCGGAATCGCCAACGCGCTGCCGCCCGCGCGTTCCACGTCCTGCCGCGCGCCGGCGAGACCCTCGCTGCCACGCGCGAGCAGCGCAACGCGGCATCCGCGTTTTGCAAACGCAATCGCGGTCGCGCGGCCGATCCCGGCCGACGCGCCGGTGACGACGACGATGTTTCCTTGCATGGGAGCCCCTGTTAGAGCGGCGGACTGCCGCGTCCTCTCAGAAGCAATTCGCGTTCTAGACCGGCGCGCCTACTGCACCTGCAGCCCTGCCGCTGCAACGATCTTCCGCCAGCGCGCCACTTCCCTGACGATACGCTCGCCGAACTGCGCCGGCGTGCTCCAGGCAGGCTCGGCACCGTCGCGGGCAAACTGCTGCTGCACTTCGGGCTGACGCACGACGCTTCCGATTTCGGCATTGAGCTTCTGCACGATCGCGAGCGGCGTTGCTGCCGGCGCGAGCCAGCCATACCAATTGACTGCCTCGAAACCCGCGAGGCCGGACGCGTCGACGGTCGGAACGTCAGGTAAAGCAGAATGTCGCTGCAGGCTGGTGACAGCAATCGCGCGCAACCGTCCCGACCGAACGTGCGGCAGGGAGGAGAGCAGGTTGGAAACGACGACATGCACCTGCCCCGAAATGAGATCGACCAGCGCGAGGTCGCCCCCCTTGTAGGGTATGTACGTCATGTTTATGCCGGCGACGTACTTGAACAGCTCCCCGGTGAGATGACCGGAGCTGCCGATGCCGCCCGAAGCGAAGTTGAGCTCGCCCGGTCTCGCCTTCGCGAGCGCGACGAGATCCTTCACGCTCTTCACGGGCAGCGAGGGATGCACGACGATGAGAAACGGGGCGGCACCCATCTGTGCGATCGGAGCGAAATCGCGCACGGCGTCGTACGGGAGATTGCGGTACAGAGCCGCGCTCATGGCGTACGCGCCGGAAACGGCGAGCAGGTTGTATCCGTCGGGGGCCGCTTTGGCCGCGAACGCATACGCCGTCGTGCCGCCTGCGCCCGGCCTGTTCTCCACGATGAACGGCCGTCCCAGCGTCTCGCCCAGCTTCAGAGACACCGCGCGCGCGAGGATATCGACGCCGCCGCCGGGTGCAAACGCGATAATCACCCGCACCGGCTTCTCCGGATAGGAGATCGCCGCAGCGCCCGATGTCGTCTGCGCACGCGCGTGTCCTGCCCCCAAACCGCTCGAAGCGAGCACCAGACACGCGAATGCGATCGGCACGAACCTCACGTCCGGCACGGCCCGGCGGTCGGACGTGACTTGCTATCGAAGGAAGTCTCGCGACCAGGCGTCGTATTGCGCGTGCCTCATTACCGACGCCATCTCCTCAGCGCTCGCTACCTTCGACTTGAGATCCGCCGGCGCACCACCTTTCTGCAGATGCGTGTACACCTCGAGCAGGGTCTTCACGACGGCGGCGACCGGCTGGTGGCCCTGGAGCACGAGACGAACGCCCCGCGCGGCCAGATCCTCTCTTTTCACGCCCGGCGTCGTGCCCAGAACGATCGGAATGCTGACGGCGGCGCGGATGGCATCGAACTCGTCGAGCCGCGTGACGCCGGTGAGGAAAATGCCATCCACACCCGTTGCAGCGTAGGCGCGTGTACGGGCCGCAGTCCGCTGTACATCCTCCGCCTTCAGAGCGGCCGTGCGTGCGAACAGGATGAGCGACGGATCCTGCCGCGCCGACACGGCTGCGCGCAGCTTGCCGACCATCTCTTCGGTGGACACGACCTCCAGACTGGCGGCGCCGAAACGTTGCGGCATCACCACGTCCTCGACCATGAGCGCGGAGGTGCCCGCATGCTCCAGCTCCTGCACTGTTCTCATGACGTTCAGCGCGTTGCCATAGCCGTTGTCGGCATCGAGCACGAGACTCAAATCGCTCGCCCGTGTGATGCGGCGCACCTGCTCGGCAAATTCGGTGAGCGTCTGCAACATGAGGTCGGGCACCGCCAGCACTGTGTTGCCGGATACGGACCCTGAAAGCACGCCGACCTGATGGCCGACGCTTTGGGCCACTCGCGCCGACAGCGCGTCGTAAACAGTCGCGGGCGATACACAGACATTTCCGGCAAGCACGGCTCGCAGGCGCTGGCGTTTTTCGGTCGGGGTCATGGCGTTGCTCCTTTCTGTTCACGTTTGATTTTGGTCAAAGAGAGGCACTACTCCACACATTATCGTTCGGATACCTGCAGCCGCGCGCTAAATACGATCCACGCGGCGGCAATGCTGCGGTTCGGAATGGAGGAGCTACATGCGTCCGGAATGGGAATTTCAGGGAAGTCCTAAAGGCTGGTGCTGGCGTTCCACCGATGGAGACACGAGCTCGTTGATTGTGCAGTCACAACGATTGTTTCAGACGCTGTTCGATTGCGTCAAAGACGCTCAACTGCAAGGCTATCGCAGCCGATCAGGCGAAAAACGCGTGTATCGGCTGGAGCCCGGCAGCTGAGCTCGACCCACGACGCCGGGTAGCGCAGGCACCACGCGCTACCTCGCGTCGTGGCAGGCGATCGCCACCACGGCCGGTTTGCCGGAGCGATTGCTCCATGCGTGATTGCTGCCGCGGATAATCGCGAACTCGCCCTGCTTCACCGCTACTTCGCGCGTATCGAGCACGAGCGTGAGCTCGCCCTCCAGGACGACACACAGATCCAGCGTGCGCGTCTTCTGCATGTAGGGATGCGCTGCACCCGCAGACCAGGTCGAAGCGCCCGCCGCGCCGACGGACTTGAAGTACGCCTCCACCTCGCGCTGTCCCACCTTGCCTGTCCAGCTCGCGTCCGGCGGCAATGTGAACACGTTCAGGACCGAACCCCTGGCGGGCGGAACGAGCACGTGCGGCAGATGCAGCGTCTCATAAACGATTTTCGCAGGACAACTGTCCACGACCCACATGCGATGTAACGCAAAGCCGGGCCGCGCAGGGTCGGTGCGGACGTCGGGTGACGGCGTGTCCGAGACAAGGCTCGACTTCCCCGGCTCGCGGTCGATCGCAACGACGCGGCGCTGAGGTTTCACGCCCGGCGGCAGCATCTGGTTTTCGGGCGGGCGCATCGGCGTGTCGTTGCCCTGCGCGGTGCCGGCAGGACCATCCACGAACACGGCGTCGAACATGTCGAACGCCATCATGCAGCCCGTTCTCGAGCTGTCCCAGAGGTGCCACGCGCCGACGTCGATCACGATGTCGCCCGGTTTGAGCGTGAGCGTGCAGTCATCGAGCTCCATGACACGCTCGCCGGAAAAGAGGATGCCGTAATCGACCGACTGGGTCTTGTGCATGTACGAGCGGTTGTAATGATTGCCGCCGCCGCGATCCCACGTGCGGCCGTGCGCTTCCGGCGCCTTGAAAGGCTGATTCGGCGGAGACTCTGCTGTTTTCGAGAGCCAGTGCACGACACGCAGATGTCCGCCGCCTACCGGACAGGGAAACTCGTCGTTCCACGTGCCGGCGTCTTCCTTGCCGTCGAGCGGCGGCGGTGTCTCGCGCCAGACCCAGAAATCCGTGTGACCGCGTCCGGTGATCTGTCCACCCTGGACGCCAGGTAGCTGCGCCTCGTGTGTTCCGGGTGCCGGGCCGTCCCACGTGACGGTGGATCGTCCGCGCTCGTCGTCACCGGTGATTACGCGCCGCAGCGAGGTGAGTGCCATGATTCGTTTTTCTCCATTCAGTTTTGGAAACGGGACAGACAGGTCTCACCGCGCGTCGTGCGACGCGATCGACACCACGGCCGGCTTGCCGGAGCGATTGCTCCACGCGTGGTTCGTACCGCGCTGAATGACGACGTCTCCGGGTCGCAGGACGGTCTCCTGCGTGTCGAGCACGAGCACGATCTCGCCCTCGATCACGACACAGAAATCGAGAGTCTGCATCTTCTGCATGTAGGGATGAGGCGCGTCCGGAGCATAGGTGGAAGCACCATGGGCGCCCACGGACTTGAAGTAAGCCTCGACTTCGCGCTGGCCGACATTACCCTTCCAGCTTGCATCCGGCGGGAACGTGAATACGTTGAATACCGAGCCGCGCGGCGGCGGCTGAATCACGTGCGGAAGCTGCAGCGTTTCGTAAACGATCTTCGCCGGGGTGCTGTCCGTCACCCACATCCGCGCACAGGCGAAGCCGGGCCGTGCAGGATCGGTGCGCACGTCCGGCGAGGCGGCGTCGGACACGAGATTGCCTTCGCCCGCTTTGCGGTCGACGGTGACGACTCGACGAGTGGGCTTGACGCCCGAGGGCAGCGCCTGGTTCGCAGGCGGACGCATCACCGGATCGTTGCCCTGCGCGACACCCGCAGGGCCGTCGACGAAATGCGCTGAGAACATGTCGAACACCATGCGGCCGCCCACCGGCTGCTGCCACTGGTGCCATGCCCCGACCTGAACGACGACATCACCGGGTTTGAGGACGACTTCGGTGTCGTCGAGGACGAGATTACGCTGTCCCTCGATGCACACCGCGTAATCGATGGTCTCCGTCTTGTGCATGTCCGACGAGAAGAGACTTCTTCCGCCGCGATCCCAGGCGCGTCCCGCGGGACGCGCCTTGGGCGCATGGGGCTCGATACGGAGCGGATCTTTCGAAGCCTCGTAGTCGGTCGGACGACCCCGGGCTTCGATCACGCGCACGTGTCCTCCGTCCGCCGATCCGGGAAAATCGTAGGCTTTGAAACCGTCGTCTGCCCCGTCGAGCGGCGCAGGCGTCTTGTCCCAAACCCAGAGGTCCGTGTGACCGGACGGACCGACCGGATTCGGATGCGCATTCGGCGCCGGACCATCCCACACGATGCGTGAACGTCCATGCTCGTCGTTACCGGTGACGACGCGGCGAATCGGTTTCAAACCTTCTGCCATTTCCCTCTCTCCTTGTTCGGTTTTCCGTGCAGGCCAGATCGTAACGTATCCATGTAAGGCACCGCACATGGCGCGTGTGTACCGCGGCCCCGACCCTATTCGCCGGATCGGTGATCGTCCGCTCTTGCGGCATCGGGGGCGCGAGCCGGTAAACTCGGCGACCTCACCGGCGCTAAGGAGCCTCTGAATAAGTCCCACGTGGAGCGCGTTAGGCCCAAGACGTGATGGATGCAAGAAGCGCGACGAAGCTGATATCGACAATATCAGCAAGGAGCGCGACGCCGCAGACGCGCGTTTTGGGCCTAACCCCTCGGGACGGCGCGCTGTGGGCGCATTTCGTTGTCGCAAGCCCTCGCAATATTCGCGATATTGCTTCGGACTTGCTCCTAGAACTGCATCCCACATCGCCGCCGTCGCGCCCGCGCGGGGCTTATCCAGAGGCCCCCTAAACGACAGGAGGAAAGATGGGCAGTATTCGTGGCGTTCTGATCGCCGCGGCATGGTTAACGGTTTCGGTTCCGATCGTCGGCAATGCCGGGGAAGCTTACCCGTCGCGTCCGATTCGCATGATCGTGCCCTTCGCGCCCGGCGGCGCGTCCGATTTCGTGGCGCGCATCATCCAACCGAAGATGAGTGAGCTGCTCGGGCAGCAGGTCGTGATCGACAATCGTGCCGGCGCCTCGGGCAACATCGGCGTCGAGCTGACGGCGCGTGCGCCGGCGGACGGCTACACGATGCTCCTCGGCAACGTCGGCACCATGGCGATCAACCCGGGTGCATTTCCGGACTTTCCGATCAGGCCCGCACGCGACCTGATCGGCATCACGCTCCTGGTCGACGTTCCCGGCGCGTTTGCAATTCATCCGTCCGTGCCGGCGAAGACCGTGGCCGAGTTCGTGCAGTACGCGAAGAGCCGGCCCGGGCAGCTGAACTACGGATCTTCGGGGGCGGTGAGCGCGCAGCGGCTCGCGTTCGAGTTCTTCATGAGCAAGACCGGCATCAAGCTGGCTCACATCCCGTACAAAGGCGGAGCAGGCGGCGCGACAACCGGCGTACTGACGGGCGAAGTGGCAGCGACGATGGTCACCGTCGCTTCGTTCGTGAGCCATCACCGCAGCGGCAGGGCGCGCGTGCTCGCCGTCATGTCTCCCAAGCGCGTTGATGCACTGCCGGAAGTGCCGACGATGGCGGAGTCGGGCATACCCGAGCTCACGCTCGGTTCATGGCAGGGCATGTTCGTGCCGCAGGGAACGCCGAAGCCGATTGTCGATCAGCTCTACGGCGTGCTCATGAAGATGATCAGCGATCCCGACGTCGTCAGGCGGCTGCATGCCGGTGGCGCCGAAATCGTCACCAGCAAGTCACGCGACGAGTTCGCGGCGTTTCTGAGAAACCAGACGGCGTTCTGGGCCAAGATCATGAAAGACACCGGCGCTACTCCGGATTGACCGCGCCGATCCCATTTACCGGGAGCCTCATGGACAAGCGCTACCGTTTCCTCCTTATCCAGGCCTTTCATCTGCCGAAGGAGTCGGCGTATCTGCATCGTGCCGTAGAGGGGCCGAAGGAAGGCATGCTCATGAACTTCGAGAACGTGAAGCACCTTCTCGAAGACGTGGAATGGGATCTGCACAAAGGGCCGCTCGCGACGTATGGAGACTGGCCGGTCGAAACGCGAGAGGAATTCACGCTCGTTGCGGCCGGGCGCCTGCCTATCGTGCGCGAAGCGTGCGAGAGCGGCAAATACAACGGGATCGTGCTGCTGGGTGGCGGCGAGCCCGGCTTCCCCGCCTGTCGCGAGATCGCCCGTGAGTATGGCATTCCCGTCACCGCGTGCGCGTTCTCGCAGATGCACGTCGCGTCGATGCTCGGCAACAAGTTCAGCGTGGTCGATCTCGCCGAGAATCACAACATGTACTACTTCGACCTCGTCGTGCAGCATCGCTTCGATAACCGCTGCGCGTCGATCCGCAACATCAACTATCCATTGCCGCGCCCGCCGGAGATGGGTCAGTCCCAGGTTCATCTCGCGAAAAATCGCGCTCAGCGCGGCGAGCATTCGGAAGTGGTCGAAGCGGCAGTGCGCGAAGCGGTTGCCGCGATCGAGGAAGACGGCGCGGACGTCATCACGTTCGGCTGCTCGGCGCTGTTCTGGCTGCAGCCGATTCTGCAGAAACGTCTCGCCGACATGGGCTGGGAAGTGCCGGTGCTCGAAGGCTACAGTTGTGCAATCACGCTGGCGAAAGCGATGGTCGATCTCGATGTGAGCGCGAGCGGCCTCGTCTTTCCGAGCGCGAAACCGAAGAAGTGGCGGCGGAAGAAATTGTTTTGACGAGCAGTAGCGTGTCCACATGCGGCCCGACACACCCTAAAGGAAAGGAGGTTACGGAGGAAAACCTTGGTTTTCCTCTGTTCCGTAGGGCGGCGAGGCCCGAGCCTTTAGGCGAGCGCCGCCCCCCACCAGCCGGATCAGCGTCACCTCCGGCCGCGTGCCGAGCCGCACCAGCGGCCCCCAGGTTCCGGTCCCGGGACTGACATACACCCGCATCCGCCCTTCGTTCGAGAGGCCATGAGAATGCGGCGCATGCACGCGCCGCACGACGAGCGTCCACGGAAAAAACTGCCCGCCATGCGTGTGTCCGGACAGTTGCAGATCGAAGCCGGCACGTGCGGCGTCGGGCGCACTCTTCGGATTGTGTGCAAGCAGCAGGCGGAACGCGTCTTCGGGAGCGCCGGCCAGCGCGACATCCGGCTGAGGCCCGGGCCGCAGTGTCGGATCGATAACGCCCGCGATGACGATGCGTGCATCGCCAAATCGAAGCACCGTGTGTTCATTCAACAGCACGCGAAAACCGAGTGCGCGAAAGTGCGTCACCCAGGCCTGTGCACCCGAATAGCCGTCGTGGTTGCCGAGGATGAAAAACCCGTGTCCCCCGCTCGCAAGCGCCTTCAGAGAAGCGACGTCGCCGGCAAGACGCTCGACCGGTCCATCGACCATGTCTCCGGTGAGCGCGATCACGTCGGCATCGAGCGACTTCGTGAGCGCCACGATCTTCTCGACATAACGCGCTCTGATGTTGCGGCCGACGTGAAGGTCACTGATCTGCGCGATGCGCAGCCCGTCGAGGTCCGGGTGCAGGTTCGCGAATGCAAGATCGACCCTGCGCACCCGAACACCCCAGATCGCATTCGCCGCTCCGACAATGACCGCAAGCAGCGCTCCCGCCATCACGATGGTCGGACCCGAGTCGCGCGCGAAAGCGTGAACGTCCGCAAGCCCTGGAAAGGGCAATGTCACGAGCAGAACGAAGTCGCGCGCGAGCGCGAGCACGGCGAGAAAACTTATCCACGCCATCGAGAAGTAACTCGCCTGCACCACGATCTTGTCGGCGATGGTTGCGTCCCGGCGTCTGCCGCCCCAGTAGATCGCCGGGACGATCCAGATCAGCACGCACGGAAGCGCCAGCAGGGCGCCTTCGACAACGCCCGACGCGAGTCGCCCGGCGAGGTACGACCACGCCGCAGCGACCAGCGCCGTGGCGGCAAGCAGGAACACGTTGCGTGAGCGTTTCGGACGCGTCCTGCTCGTGGGTGACACGCCAAGCGAAGGTGCGGCTTTGTTCGTTTCGGTCATGTGGGTATTGTCGCCGCAGTGCAGCCGTCACATCTTCCTCGTAATCGAGGAGGACCGACCCGGTCCAAGCGACACGATGCAGCGAAGGCGCCGCCAGAAACCTGCGGGTGGCTACAGTCTACTCATCAAGAACTGTTCCCAGTCTTCGAACGTCGCACAGTGCAAAAGTTGCCGTACGCGTTCCACGAAGATCGGACCGCAGCCGCAATGATGCGCGCGGCCGAGAGGCCTGCACCGAAGCTATGCCGGTTCAGCGTCAGTACGTCTCGAGCATGCGCTGAATCTCGCTCTTGTCTCGCGTCGTGGCGAGCGCCAGCATGAGCAGAATGCGTGCCTTGCGCGGCGAGAGATTGTCGCCGAAGAGAAAACCGCGTTCGGCGGCCGCGCGACGCGCCATTGCCCGTCCGCTGCCGGCATGACTCGTCACCACGACAGGCATACCCGCCTCCGCTGCCCTGACCAGGGCCTCGATGAACGGACGCGGCGCGCCTCCGCTGCCGAGACCGGCAGAAACGAGGCCCGCGCAACCGGCTTCGACGACCGCATCGATTGCGGTGCCATCGACACCCGAGTAGGCGTAAGCGATGTCCACCCGCGGCAGCGATGTGACGCCCTCGATGTCGAACTCGCTCTCGCGCGTATGTCGCTTCGTGGTCGAGCGGTAGAACACGACCTTCCCGTCCGAGTCCGCATACCCGAGAAAGCCCAGGTCTGCGGATTTGAACGTGTCCAGTCGCGACGTACTCGTTTTCGTCACTTCACGCGCGCCCTGAATCTGATTGTTGAGAACGACCAGCACGCCGCGTCCTGCTGCCTCCGGGCTGGCTGCGACCCGCACGCAATCGAGAAGATTGACCTCCGCATCGTTGCTCATTGCCGTCATCGGCCTCATCGCACCCGTGACGACGACCGGTCTATCCGAACGCACGGTCAGGTTGAGAAAGTAGGCCGTTTCCTCGAGCGTGGAGGTGCCGTGTGTGATCGCAACGCCGGCCGTTTCAGGCGCGCTGCGCAGGATCGCCTGGATACGCCGAGCGAGATCCGCCCAGCGCTCCGGCGAAACTTCGCCCCCGTAGGCGTTCATGAACTGCTCCGAACGTACCGTCGCGAGCTCGTTCACCTCCGGCACGCGCGAGAGCATCTCCTCGATCGTGTAGTGTCGATCGCCGTACCCATAATCAAGGAAGTCCGTGCGCGAGTGTCCGATGCAGGAGATGCTGCCGCCGGTTCCGATGACATGAACGACGGGACGCGGGTGCCGATCGGGTGTGCTCATGCGCCTTCTCTCTCTGAAGACGATCTGCCGCAGCATGCGTGTCACAGCAAGGCGCGCTTTGCCGCGCATCGCGAGACGTCTCGGGCCACCGAGCGCTTCAGTTCGCTTCGATTCCGGCCGCTTTGATGACCTTGCTCCAGCGCCGGATTTCCGATTCGGCGAACGTCCGGAACTCCTCCGGCGTGCCGCCCGCCGCTTCGGCGCCTTCCTGTTCGAGTTGTGACTGCGACGCGCGGCTCTTGAGGAGCGTGTTCACATCCGCATTGATCTTCGTGACGATCGCCGCGGGGATGCGTGCGGGTGCGATCACGCCGTACCACGTATCCGCCTCGACGCCGGGCAAGCCCTGTTCGCCGATCGTAGGCAGATCCGGTGCGAGTGTCGAACGCTTGCGGCTCGCCACGCCCAGTGCTCTCACGCGATTCGCTTTCATCTGCGTCAGTGCAACCGGGGCGGTCGCCATCATCATTTGCACTTCGTTGCCGAGGAGCGCCGTCATTGCGGGACCCCCGCCTTTGTAGGGCACGTGCAGCAGATTGACTCCGGCGGCGATCCGAAACACTTCCATCGACAGATGCGAGACGCCGCCCGTCCCCGACGAGGAAAACGCGAGCTTGCCGGGTGACGCCTTCGCGAGCGCGACGAGCTCCTTCACGTTCTTCGCCGGCAGCGAAGGATGCACGACGAAAACGTTCGGTGCGCGCGCGGCAAGCACGATGTGCGCGAAGTCTCTCAACGGATCGGTACGGCAGATTCCTGTACAGCGCGACGTTGAGCGCATGCGACATGGACACCGTCTGGATCGTGTAGCCATCGGGGACCGCTTTGGCGACGATGTCGGTGCCGATCGTGGAACCCGCCCCCGGCCGGTTGTCGGCGATCACCGGAAAGGGCCACATCTCCGAGAGCGTCTGCGCGATGACGCGCCCTACGACGTCCGTGCCGCCGCCCGGCGCAAACGCGATCACCATGCGCACCGGTTTCGTCGGATACGTCTGTGCGCACAGCGGCAGGCTCAGCATCAACGCAGCCAACGAATACGAGCCGCGCGCAAGCCACGGCCATGCGGCCGCAAGAACACGTCGACCGGAAGTCATTTGGTTTCGATCGCCTTCGAAACCGCGAGGCTCTGCCCCCCCGCCGTCGGCAGGAACATCGACTTGCCGCCCGCGCCACCGGCGACCACCACCAGCAGGTCCCTGGGCTCCCACACGATCGGCACCGTGGAAGAATCGTCGTTGCGATCGACCCACACGGGAAAACGCGGACCCTTCGACTTGCCGCGATTTTTAACGAGGCCCCACGGTTGTCGCGCCCGCTCGAACAGCGCACGCTGCAGGTCCTGCTTGGTCCAGCCCGCGGCTGCGATGTGCTGCGCGTGCTCGATGCCGAGCACGAGGACCGGGTTGCCCTGCGAATACAGATTGTTGACGCCGAGCGTACCCATGCACGAGGCGAACGTCCGCACGATCTCGTTCGGATCGGTCTGGATGTTCTCCGTCATGCTGTGCGGCGCCTCGGTATTGACGACCGTAACGACGCTCTGATCTTTGCCAAAGCCGCGCTCGACGTGCAGCGGCTCCCACGGATTGGCCGCTTCGTATTCCGCGATGCAGAAGGTGTACTTGCCCGGATGTCCCGTCTGCGACGCGTCGACGCCGGGGTTCGCTCCACCCACGTTGACGAGCACGAGGCGCAGCGCGCGGCCGATCGTGGCATTCGCGCGCCAGCCGGGACCAAACACGCCGCGTCCGCAGTTGATGCGCAGACGTTCGACGATCGGGCCGTTCACGATGATGAGCGGCGCACCGGCATGAGTCGTCGTCTGCCGGTGGGCAAGTCCGTAGATCGGCTCCGAAACCGCCTGCAGTGCCGCAACCACAACCGGCAGGTACTCCGGCTTCGCGCCTGCCATAACCGCGTTGACGGCGATCTGGCGCAGCGTGGCGTGTCCCATGCGCGGCGGCACGACGTTGATCAGGTCGTCGGCGGCCCGCCAGGGCATGCCGGCGAGCATCTTCTCGACACGCTCGTCGGTCGGCGGCACGATCGGCAGACCGTCGGTCCAGCCGCGCTCGTAGAAATAATCGTTGACCGCGTCGATGTCTTCGGCGGCGTCGACCAGATGAGGATGTGTTTCGGTCATGTTCATCGCGGCATCACGCCTTTCGGCAATGGATGCTGCTTGCCGTCGAACTCCCGGGCTAGCTCGTCCATCGGAGTGGTCAGAACACGCACGCATTCCTGCGCGATATCCCTCCCGCGCTGGCGAATCAATTGTTCGTCTCGGTCGCCCACGGGGTGAGGAACCACGACGATCGGCAGACTTACATGGCCGACGCCTTCGCCGGTCACCTGTGCGAGCGCCGCGAAGGCGGTGCTGATGACCGTTACGGTCGGAACGCCGAGGTCTTCGAGTTCGGCCGCGTCACGCGCGGTCCAGGGCGTCGAAGAGCCTCAGTGGCCGACGCCGTTGATGACCGCGTCGCACTGGGCTGCCATCTCCTTCGCGTACGGCGAAGGAATGCCGAGGTAGCTTTTCTGCCAGAACCTGACTTCGGCCACGCCGTGCTCGCGCTCGAGCAGCTCGGCGACACCGCGCAGCACGATGTCCGCGAACTCCTTGCAGTTATCGAGTATTCCGATGCGCGCACCCCGAATGCTTTTCAGGCGCGGCGCAAGCGTCTTGGACTGGGTGTCGACCGCGCCGATCGGCACGTAGACCGACACGCCGCCGATCGTCTGCTTCTGGTGAGTGGACACGAGTGACTCCTTAGGATGCCGCGATGGTAGCAACCCCGTTCGGACCGGGACAAGAACGGCGGGCTATGCGCCATATCCGTCGGTTATACTCGTTCGGCGACCCTCTTATGAAGCTGCACCAGCTTCGCTATCTATGCGAAATCGTTAAACGCGACCTGAGCTTTTCCAGCGCCGCCGAAGCGCTGCACACGTCGCAGCCCGGAATCAGCAAGCAGATGCGGCTGCTCGAACAGGAGCTCGGCGTGGAGCTGTTCATACGCAGCGGGAACCGCATCGTCGATCTGACGGAACCGGGCCGCCGCGTCGCCGAGATCGCGAACGTCATCCTGCGCCACACGGAAAGCATCAAGGCGGCCGCTCAGGAATTCGTCGAAGGCGGGGTCGGACAGCTCAGCGTCGGGGCCACGTTCACGCTCGCCCGATATGCGCTTGCGCCCGTGCTGCAGCGCTTCATCACCCGCTATCCGCGCGTCGAGCTGAAACTGCTGCACGGAACCTCCGATCACGTCTGCAGGCTCGCGGCTTCCGGTGAGGCCGATCTCGCGCTGACGACACAACCGGCCGCGGCTTTTCCCGATCTCGTCATGCTCGAGTATGCGCGCCTGCCGCGCGCGCTGTTCGTCCCGGGTGACCACCCGCTGCTGACAATAGAAAGGCTTACGCTCGAACAGATTTCCGCATATCCGCTCGTAACGCTCGATGCCGGCTCCCATGGGCAGGCGCGGATGCGCGAAGTCTTCGTGAGTCACGGACTGCATCCGAACATCCTGCTCTCGGGTGCGAACATCGACGTGGTGAAGGCGTTCGTCGAGGCCGGGCTCGGCATCGCCATTTTGCCGCGGCTCGCATTCGACGCGCAGCGCGATGTGTCGCTCCGTGTGCTCGACGTCGATCATCTGTTCGAGCCGCATCGCGCCAGTATCGCCGTGCGCCGGAATACGTACCTGCGCAGCTACGCCTACGATTTCATACAGATGCTGGCGCCGGCGCTCGACCGGCGTGCAATCGAGAGTGCCGGTTCGAGTGTCGCTCCGTGAGTCCCTCCATCAGCATAACGAAACGATATAGCTCATAGCCGACGGTTTCTGTTCGGCATGCGCATGCAGCCGGTACACTCCGTTCATCGCTGCTGACCGGGCAAATCACATGGCTGATTCAAAAAGCACTTCTGACAAACCGCTCGCCGCGCACGTGGCGGATTTCGTCGCGAACACGCGCTACGACGACATTCCGTCGGATGTCGCACGCATGGCGAAGAAGCACATCCTCGATACGATCGGCGTAGGACTCGCGGGCGCCCCATCGGACGGCAGCAAGATCGTCAGGCGCTACGTCGAAACGCTCGGCTGCGGTGGCGGCACATCCACGATTTTCGGCACCCGACAGCAATCGATCCCGCGCTTCGCCGCCCTCGCGAATTCGAGTGCGATGCATGCCGACGACTACGACGACACCTATCATCCGACGCGCTTCCATCCTTCGGCGCCGGTGATCTCGGCGGTGTGCGCCGAAGCCGAGCGGACCGGCCTATCCGGGCGCGATGTCCTTGCCGCGTTCGCGGTCGGCACCGAAGTCTCGGTCAAGCTGAGCCATACGATCGACAAACAGCACTACCTGCGCGGCTTCCACATGACGAGCACGTGCGGCGTCTTCGGTGCGACGGCCGGCGTTTGCAACGTGCGGCGCTTTGCGCACGATGCGACGCTCCGTGCGATCGGTATCGCCGGCAGCAAATCCTCGGGCGTGCGCGAAAACTTCGGCACGATGGTGAAGCCGCTGCACTCCGGCATCGCCGCCGAAAACGCCATCGTGGCCGCGTCTCTGGCGGAATTGGGCTTCACGTCGTCGCCCACCATTCTCGAAGGCAATCGCGGCTATTTCATGACGGGCGCCGGCGGTTACAACGCCGACGAGCTGATCGGCAAGCTCGGCAATCCGTGGAACTACGTCGCACGGCGGGTCGCGATCAAGCCGTATCCCTGCGGGAATCTGCAGCAGCCGGCCATGGACAAATTACGTGACCTGGTGATCGAGCACGACATCAAGCCGGAGCAGGTCGAGCGGCTCGCGGTGAAGAGCCATCGGCTGATGCCGCTCAACCTGACATATCACCGTCCGACGACGGGGCTCGAAGGCAAGTTCAGCATGGAGTTCAGCCTCGCCTCCATCCTCGTGCTGCGCAAGGCGGGTCTCCTCGAATACGCCGACGAAGTCGTGAACCGGCCCGATATCCAAGAGGTGATCCGCAAGACCGACTACACGGTGTTCAGCGATGAGGAAGCCGAGGCTAACGGCTGGCACCTCTGGACGACGTTCCTCGATGTCACGCTGAAAGACGGCCGCACGATTTCCGCGCGCGTCGATGCAGCGAAGGGCAGCGCTGATTTCCCGCTGACCGAAGACGAAGTCGCGGAGAAGTTTCGCGATTGCGCGGCGTTCGCAAAGATGCCGAAGGGCAATACCGAACGCGCGATCGAACTCATTCTCAACCTTGAAAAAGTAGGCGACATACGCGAGCTCGACGCGGCTGCTGCGTAATTGATCCGAAGCATGGCGCAGGACCCAGAGGACGCCTCATCGTCAGCCTGGTCACACCGGCGTCGGCCCGGAGTGCCGGGCAGCCATTCTTTCATCGGCTGCACCTGTCTTTCACTCCTGATCACGGGAGCCGCGGCCGCGGCGCAAACGTATCCGGATAAACCGATCCGAATGCTCGTGGGCTTTGCGCCGGGTGGCACGGCCGACATCGTGGCGCGCGCCCTCGCGCCGCGGCTCACCGACCAGTGGCGACAGCCGATCGTCATCGATAACCGCGCCGGCGCCGGCAGCGTCATCGCGTCGGACCTTACGGCCAAAGCGCCGCCGGACGGCTACACCGTCGTGATGATTTCGAGCAGCCACGCCATCAATGCCGGATTGCACAAGAAGCTGCCTTACGATTCCGAGAAAGACTTCTCGGGCGTTGCACTCGTCGCCTCCGCACCGCTCGTGCTGGTCGTTTACAACGGGCTTGCCGCCAGATCGGTGCAGGAGCTCGTCTCGCTCGCGCGCACGAAGCCCGGCCAGCTCAACTACGCCTCGAGCGGAAGCGGCGGCACCAGCCACCTCGCGGCAGAGCTCTTCAATCGCATGGCGGGAATCCGGCTCGTTCACGTGCCCTACAAAGGCGCAGCACCGGCCCTTGCGGACGTGATGTCCGGTCAGGTGCAGATCATTTTTCCGGCGCTGCCGACGACGCTGGCGCAGATCAGAAGCGGGAGGCTGAGAGCCCTCGGCGTGACATCCACCCGACGCGCGGCCTCGCTGCCGGACGTGCCGACGATCGCGGAGGCCGGCGTCGCGGGGTATGACGCCGCGAACTGGTATGCGCTGCTCGCGCCTGCGCACACACCCAAAGCGTTCATCGCGACGTTGAACGCAGGCATCGTTCAGGCGCTGCGCAGCACCGAAATTTCGGAAGCACTGCTGCGACAAGGTGCGGACGCGATACCCAGCACACCCGCCGAATGCGAGCGCTACCTGACGTCGGAGATCGCCAAGTGGCGAACGGTGATTGGCGACGCGGGTATCCGGGCCGAGTGAATACGGCCGTTCGGCGGCAAGGCTACCCCGCTTCGATCCGAATGGCGGGACTGCGCCCGGCCTCTCTCGATCCGCCAAAACCCGGCAGCACCATCGACAGCAAGCCGATCGGGCTGCCTGCGCAGAGCACCATCAGGTCCTCGGGCTCGCGCAGCGCGTGGTGCATCGTGATGTCGTCACCGTCCACGATCGCGCCGTCCAGGCGACCCGCGCGCTTCAGTTCCGCCACCGTGCGACCGCTCTTCGTGAGCACGAACTCGCGAATGCGCGCTTTCGTCCAGCCGTCCCGGCGCAGCAGTTCCGTATGCTCGCCGCCGAAGATGGCCGCGCCCGGCGTCTGGCTGGTGATCGCGATCGAGCCGATGAACGAAAGTGCATCGGCGACTGCGAGCAAAAGCTGTTCGGCGGTTCCGAACGTCCAGATCTGCGTCATCGTGCTCGCGGCAACGAGCGTGACCGTGCTGTCCGCGGCATCGAAGCCGCGCTCCACGTGCCACGGTCCCCACGGATGGTTCTCCTCGTTCTCGGCGATGCAGCACGTATACTTGCCCGGCGTACCGAAGGTCGCTGCATCAGCCGTGTCGGGCCGATAGCGCAGACAGTTGAGCAGGACGAGCCGCAACGCACGACCGATCGACGCATTCGCACGCGCGCCGGGACCGAACACGTTCTTCGTCGCATTGATGCCGAGCTTCTTCGCGATCGGACCGTTCACGAGCACCATGACTGCCGCGCCGGAGTGCCCGGAAGCGACGTGGTGGAGTCCGAATTCCGGCGTGCCCAGCGCTTTCACCGCGGCGGCGACGACCGGCATGTATTCGGGCTTGCATCCGGCCATCACTGCATTGATCGCTGCCTTCGCGGCCGTGACCGCAACGTTGCGCGAGGGCATTTCCGCCAGCACCGTATCCGGTTCGAGCCGCGCCGCCTCCAGCATGTCGTCGACCAGTTCCCGGGTCGCAGGCACGACCGGCAATCCGTCGGTCCAGCCGCGCTCGTGACAGAACTCCATCTGTTGCGCGACGCTGATCGGGATGCAGACATCGCCGGCGACCTCCGCCATCGGGTCCTGTGTCACTGCCATCCTGTTTCCCGATGCGTCATGCGCCTCACGGCTGCCCACGCGTGAGCAGCTGAAGCACCTTGTCCAGCAGCGGATCCGAGCGCCGCGCAATCGCGTCCGGCCCCAGATACGCAAGCGGGTGCGCCATCATGATGAACCGAAACTCGGGGACGCCCCACAGCTCCGCCATTTCGCGCGCGGCACCCTCGAACGCGTCCGTGATGATGGGTATGGCCGGAATGCCGGCTTTCTCGAGGATCATGGCGTCGAGCAGACTGCCCGACGAACATGCGCCTCAGTCGCCGACACCGACGATCGCGAAATCCGTCGTGTCCTTGAGCGCCGCGATCTGACTGTCCTTGAGCGGAGCGCGCTGCGACTTGTGCACGAGCACCTGCACGCTCATGTCGTGCAGACGCGCGGCCGTGTCGCCGAGGGCGCGCAGGACCTCCTCTGAATTCTTCTTCGTGTTCTCGATGAGACCGATGCGCAATCCACGAAGCTCGCGGGGGCGCGGTGTGTAATCGATGTGTGTGCGAGGTGCTGCAATCGTGGGGTCGAGTATGCCAAGCATGTGAACTCCGGAAATACCAAAGGTCGCGCAAGCGCTTCCAGCTAGTTTGCCACAGGCAGAACGCGTGATGATGCGAGCGGAGGTGCGAACACTCGGTTTTCCTCGAACCGCTCCTGCCGGATGAAACTCATTGCACCCCGAATTCTCGACTGGCGTTATCGTTCACTTCGCAAGACCCAGTTCGACCAGCATCGCCCGATACTGTGCGTACTGCGCATTGAGATACTTCACGCTCTCTCCCGCCGGCATGTAAACGTCTTCCCAGGCGTTCTTCGTGAGCTCGGCCTTCCAGGCATCGGATTGCGAGATGCGTCGGAGAACGTCATTCCAGAATCCGAGCTGAGCCGCACTCAGGCCACGTGCGCCGAGCAGCATGCGATAGCTGGGGACGACCGCGTCGACGCCCTGCTCGCGCCACGTGGGCACGGTCGCGAAAGGCTCGCGGCTGCGTTGCGGAGCGGCGATCGCGATCAGGCGCAATTTGCCCGATGCCATCAGCGGCATGAACGTGGAGATCGGCGTCGCCACGACGTCCACGTGGCCGCCCATCAACGCGGTCGCCGCATCGACGGATGCCTTGTAGAGGACGATCTTCGCGCTTTTCGGATCGATTCCGGCCGCTTTCAACACCGAAGCGATCGCGATGTGATTGGCATTGCCGCGGCTCGTGCCGAAGGCGAACGTCACCTTTTCCGGTTCCCGCTTCATGCGCTCGATGAGGTCGCGACCGGACTTCATCGGTCCCTCGGCGTTCACCGCGAAGCCGACGTGCTCGCCGTAGAGGATGCCGAGCGGAGAGAAATCGGTGAAGTTGAACGTGCTGACGCCGAGAATGTGATTGGTGAGCAGCGTCGCGGTGGCCATCGCGGCGTAGTGGGCATCGCCCGGGAACTGCTGCAGATACTGATACGCGATGTTGCCGCCCCCGCCCGGTTTGTTCACGACGTTGACCGGTACGCGCACGCCGTCGCTGTTCTGCATGATCAACTGCATGATGCGCGCCGTGCGATCGACACCGGCGCCCGGGCTCGATTCGACGATGAGCTCGAGCGCTTTGTCGGGCTTCCACGAAGATTGCGCGCGCGCACCGGGGACTATGCTCAGCAGCGTGATCGCGATGCATACTGCGAATCGAACGAAAAGGAGTACGGCGGACGATCTCATTGCGGTCTCTTCGATGGCGAGACCGATCGTAGCGCCTCGGGTTTTCAAGCTCAAATCGTCACATTCCGGACCGCGTTTCGCGTGAACGCCGGCTGAAGTATGCTGCGTGACCCGTTGTCCGTAACTCGATGTTCAAGCCGCGCACGCGCGCAGTGCGGCTCGAACCGTTGCAGGGAGAGCCGATGCACTTCGATCTCATCGTACGTAATGCCACCGTTATCGATGGAACCAAAGCGCCGCGTTTCCAGGGCGATATAGCCGTGAGCAACGGCACGATTGCGGACATCGGCACGCTCGACAAAGCGACGGCCGATCGGGAGATCGATGCGTCGGGCCTCATCGCGGCACCCGGCTTCATCGATTCGCACACGCACGACGATCGCATCCTGCTGTCGGACCGCGACGTGGTACCCAAAGTAAGCCAGGGCGTAACGACTGTCATCACCGGCAACTGCGGTATCAGCCTCGCGCACTCGCCCGCTCCTGTGGGCGCGCCCACGCCGCCTCTCGATCTGCTGGACGCCGACGGCGGCTGGTTTCGTTTTCCGACGTTCCGCGCGTACCGCGAGACGCTCGAAGCGCAGCCTGCCGCGATCAACGCGGCCTGTCTCGTCGGGCATACGACTCTGCGCGTTGCGACGATGGATCGTCTCGACCGCCCTGCGACCGCCGCGGAGATCGCGGCCATGCGCGAACGCGTTCGCGAGTCGCTCGCGTCCGGCGCAATCGGCGTTTCCACCGGCACGGCCTACCCGCCTGCGGCGTGCGCCCCGACCGAAGAAATCATCGAAGTCTGTCGTCCGATGGCCGAGCTTGGCGGACTCTATGCGACGCACATGCGTAACGAAGACGACGCGATCACGCAGGCGATGGAGGAGACGTTCGCAATCGGGCGCGCGCTGAAGGCACCCGTGGTCGTGTCCCATCACAAATGCGTCGGCACACGCAATCACGGACGCTCGCCGGAGACGCTGGCGCTGATCGACGCAACGAAGGCTAAACAACGTGTCGCGCTCGACTGTTATCCGTACATCGCCTCGTCGACCGTGCTGCGCTACGACCGGCTGGAGCAATCGTCTCGCATCCTCATCACGTGGTCTAAACCGCATCCGGAATTCGCAGGACTCGACCTGGAGGAAGTCGCGCGGCAGCTCGGTGTTCCCAGGATGGATGCAGTGGAGAGAATAAAGCCTGCGGGCGCGATCTACTTCATGCTCGACGAACGGGACGTGCAGCGCATCCTGCAGTACGAAGACACCATGATCGGGTCCGACGGATTGCCGCACGATCTCAAGCCCCATCCGCGCCTGTGGGGCACGTTTCCGCGCGTGCTCGGACACTACTGCCGCGATCTCAAGCTCTTCCCGCTGGAAATGGCGGTGTACAAGATGACCGGGCTCACGGCCTCGCGCTTCGGTCTCGCGGGCCGTGGCGTGCTGAAGAAAGACGCCTGCGCGGACATCACGCTGTTCGATGAGGCGACCGTCATCGACCGCGCGGATTTCCAGAATTCGACACAACCGGCGGCTGGCATCGAGACGGTCATCGTCAACGGCGTCCCGGTGTGGCAGGACGGAAAGCCCACCGGCGCACGACCCGGGCGCGTGCTCACGCGCGGTGCCGCGTGAACTCGGGTCGTCTCCGCATCCGACGATTCACTTTCCGGCGAACTTCGGCTTTCGCTTCTCGTTGAAAGCGCGCACGCCTTCGTGCCGGTCCTCGGTGTCGACGGTTCTGTTGTAGGCCTCGACTTCGAACGCGAGGCCGGTCCGCAGGTCCACGTCCATCCCGCGCTGAATCGATTTCTTCGCCTGTCTCACGCCGATCGGACCATTGGCACCGATGGCCTTCGCGATGTCGAGCGTGGCGTCGAGCAGCGCCGCCGGCTCGCAGACGCGATTGACGAGTCCCCACTCGTAAGCCTGATCTGCCGTGAACGGCCGTCCGCTGAGGATGAGTTCCTTCGCCCGCCGCGCGCCGACCGCACGCGCCAGATTCTGCGTCCCGCCGCAGCCCGGCATGATGCCGAGTGTCGTTTCGGTCAACGCGAAGCGCGCCGTGCTTGCGGCGTAGACGAAGTCGCACGCGAGCGCAAGCTCGCAGCCGCCGCCGAACGCCGCGCCGTTCACCGCGCCGATCACCGGCACCAGTGAATTCATGACCCCATAGATCGCTTCCTCGAAGATGGCGTGCTGCGCGCGCCACTGCGCTTCGGTCATGCCGTTACGCTCCTTGAGATCGCCGCCCGCACAGAACGCCTTGTCGCCCGCGCCGGTGATGACGATCGAGCGCACGTCACTCGCATCGAACGCGAGCGGCACGAATACGTCGCGCAGGTCGCGTCCCATCTGCGTATTGAGCGCGTTGCGGACATCGGGGCGATTCAATGTCACGAGAAGAAGACCGTCGTCGAGGCGCTCGGTGCGCAGCGTTTCGAATGCTTTCGTGTCCATGGTGTTTCCTGTTCGATGCGTTCTGCTGCACTCACTCGCCGACGATGCCCGCGTCCTTGACGATCTTCGTCCAGCGCACGATTTCAGCCTGATAGTATTTCGCAAACGCTTCCTCGGTGCCGCCGAGGGGCTCGAGCCCGCCCGCCGTGAGCTTCTGGCGCGTGTCGGACTGTTGCAGGGCGCGGTTCAAGTCCGCGTTGATCTTCGCCGTGATGGCTGGCGGTGTCTTCGCGGGGGCGAACAAGGCGTACCACGCATCGAATTCGTAACCCGGCACACCGGCCTCGGCGATCGTCGGCACATCGGGCAATTGCGGCGAACGCTTCGCGCCCGTGACACCCAGCGCGCGAATCCGTCCGCTCGTCACGTGCGGCAGCATGGTCGAAATCCCGAGCACACCGAGATCGACCTCGCCGCTCAACATGCCGGTCATGGCCGGTGCGATCCCTTTGTACTGAACGGGATCGAGCTTGATCTTCGCCATGCTCGCGAGCAGCTCCGTCGCCAGGTGCGAGGCGCCGCCCGGCCCCGAAGAACCGTAGTGCAGTTGTCCCGGCCGGTTGCGTGCGAGTTGGACGAACTCGCGGACGGTCCTGGCGGGCACCGAAACGTGCACCGCGAGCAGATTGGGCTGACTGGCGAACAGCACGACCGGATGGAAGTCCCGTGCGGCATCGTAACTCAGCTTGCGCAGCTCGCCCGCGTACGCGATCGAAAGACTTTGCGCGAGCAACGTGTAGCCATCCGGCGGCGATTTGGCCGCGATCGCGCTGCCCACGGTATTCGAAGCACCTGGACGGTTGTCGACGATGACCTGCTGGCCCCATGTCTCGCTCAGTTTCTGCGCCGCGATGCGACCGATGATGTCGATGCCGCCGCCGGGTGCGGACGGCACGATGATCCGCACGGGCTTCGAGGGATACTCGTCCGGCTTGCGTTCCTGCGCCGGCGAGTTCACGGCGGTGAGCACGATCGTGGCCGCAGCGAGCGCGCGCAGCATGCAATTCAAGGTCTCATCCTCCTGCACGAGTCCACACTGTTTGTGCTGGAGTTTAGCCGACCCGTAACGCTCGCAACGCGGCTTGTTCCTTCATGCGGCGCGCCCTATGATCCAGCGAGGCCGCACACGCACGGATGGCTTGCGGTTCGCACGTGAGGAGATGGACGTGGCTGCAACTGTTGACGAATTCGAATTTTTCCTCGAGAAGGAGTGGTCCGACGGACTGCCCGTCGTTACGCCCACCGAAGCGCGCGTGCAATGGATGCTCAAAGGGACGCGCTGCGATCCGGACGAAGTGATCGGAGACGTGCCGCCCGCGAACGAGACGGCGAACGTGCGCGACATCGCCATTCACGCGGTGATGGCGGGCTGCAAACCCGAATACCTGCCCGTCGTGATCGGCGGCATGCGCCAGATCCTGCGCGAAGAATTCAACATGAGCGGCGTTCAGTGCACGATGCATGGCGTTGCGCCGCTCATGATCGTGAACGGGCCTGTACGCGCACCAGATCGGATTGCATGGCGGCAACGGCTGCTTCGGGCCCGGCTTCCGCGCGAATGCCTCGATCGGGCGTGCGGTGCGACTGCTGCTCATGAATCTGGGCGCGGGCCTGGCGGGCAGAGCGTCGGCGACAGTTTTCTCTTCGCCGATCCGCTATACGGCGTGTCTCACCGAAAACGTCGCGCTGAGCCCTTGGGAAACGATCGCGGTCTCGCGCGGCTATGCGCCGACGGACAACGTTATCACGTGCGCCATGGTGGAAAGCCCGCGTCTGCACTTCGACGACGTGAGCACGGAACCCGAGCGGCTGCTGATCGGCATCGCGGATTCGATGACGTCGACCGGTTCATGGAACATGTGGTTCAGCTCGGATGTGGTCGTCGCGATGAGCCCGCAGCATGCACGGCTGTGCGCAGACGCCGGGCTGAGCAGGGCGCAGGTGCAGAAGCGTCTGTGGGAACTTGCAGAGCGCCCGCAAGGCATCCTGAAGCGCGGCGGCAACTGGCGCCCGGAACGTGCGATCGCGATGGGCTTCGACCCCGACAACGACGAGCAACCGATCAAGGCGGTGAAAGAGCTCGACCGGCTGCAACTCATCGTCGCCGGCGGATTCGGCCCGGTGACGGCGGTCTGCCATGGCTGGAATCACGCGACGCACGCGGTGCATGGCAAATACGAAGTCTGACGATGAAATCCGTTCATGCTGAGGAGGCGAGCAAGCGCCGTCTCGAAGCACGAACAACGCAATGGAGAAGACAAACATGAGCAACGAACTACCCTTTATCGATCCGACCCGCGGCGGCGCCAGGGCGCAGCTCACGCGTCCGGCGCGGCCCATGGATCTCTCCGGCAAGATCGTGGGGATGATCGACAACAACAAGGAACAGGGTGACATCATCCTCGACGCGTTCGCGCATGCGCTGCGCGACCGCTTCGGCGTTGCGGAAGTGATCATCCAGCGCAAGCCCTATTTCTCGAAACCGGCGACCACCGAAATGATCGACGAGCTTGCTGCGAAAGTGGACGTCGCCATCGCCGCCGTCGGCGGGTGAGGGTCCTGCACGTTGTGCAGTGTGCACGACACCGTCGAATTCGAGAAGCGCGGCATCCCCGCCACCGTCGTTCTGACCAGCACGTTCAAGAACGCCGCGATCTACTCGTTCAAGAGCAAGGGCCTCGAAGGCCATCCCTTCATCGAACTGCCGCACCCCATCAGCAACTTGACGACCGACCAGATGCGCACGCTGACGCTCACGTTCGCGGATGAGCTGGTGAAACAGCTCACGACCTGAAAGCACGAACAGAATGAGTATCCCAGCCGAAACCCACCGCATCGATTCGCTCGACAGTTTCGCCGAGTTCGTCTATGCGCAGGGCTGGACGGATGGTCTGCCGGTGTTTCCTCCGACCCGGGCGCTCGTGCAAGCGATGATCGACTACGTGCGACGGCCGCCGGACGAAGAGCTGGGCACGATCTTTCCGGGCGACGGCATCGCCACGATCGAGAACGTCGCTGCGAACTGCGCCATGGCGGGGTGCGTACCAGAGTACGTGCCGGCGGTCCTTGCCGCAGTCGAATGTCTCACCGATCCGTCGATGCCGATCACGACCACGCAATCGACCGGCTCGGCTTCGATCCTCACCGTCGTCACCGGTTCCGCCGCGGGCGCAATGGGATTTCACACGCGCGAGTGGTTCTTCGGCCCCAACGGCGGACGCGCGAACGCCGCGATCGGACGCGCGATCCGCCTCATCCTCTGGAACATCGGTCGCGCGCATCCGGGCAAACTCATCAAAGGCACGATGGGCCATCCGGCTGCGTGGAGCTACTGCATTGGCGAAGAACAGACGCTGACGCCCTGGGAACCGATGCACGTCGATCGCGGCATCGCGGCAGAGGACAGCGCGGTCACGGTGATGAAGGCGGGCGAACATACGCAGCTCGCCGTCCCCATCAACACCGTCGGACTCAACGAATGCATTACGCTGCTCGCCCGCGGCATCGGCCGGCTCGGCATCACCACGAGCGGCGGCAAGCGCGCGTTCCTCTTCGTGTTGAATCCGTCGCTCGCGCAGTCGTTCGAGCAGGCGGGCTTCACGCGCCCGAAGCTGCGGGCGACGATTGCCGAGCGCGCGTTCAAGTATTCGTACGACTGGCAGAACGACAGCAAGCAGGGTGAAGGGCAGCCCTGGCCTGACACCGACACCAGGGCGCCGACGGAGCGATCGATCATCGTCGCGCCCGTTCTGCCGGACGAGATTCTCATCGTGGTCGGCGGTGGCGTCTCTCCGCAGATGGGTCAGTGCGTGGCGATTTCCAGCCGCAGCTCGGCGGGCGAGCCGCTGCTTACGAAGAAGATACGGTTTCCTGAAAGGAGTCGCACTTGATCGAGCTCGTCAGTCCTCTCGGCTTCCCCAAAGTCGAAGCGCAGGCCGAGCGCAGGCCGCTCGAAACCCCGTTCGGCCGCCGTGTCGGTTTTATCTGGAACCAATATCCCGCAACGAAGCACTTCTGGCCGCGCCTCGAGCGTGCAGTGGAAGCACTGTGTTCACCTGAATCACTGGAGCGCGCCTACAAGACGAACACGTGGATGCCGCTCGAGAAAGCGAAGTTCGGCGATCTCGCCGGCTCGGTCGACTATCTCATCGTGGGGGTCGGGGCCTGAGGCTCCTGCACCGGCGCCGCCGTGCGCGACGCTATTCAGGCCTGGAACCAGGGTATCCCCGCCGTCGTGCTCGTCCACGACACGTTCGCCACGCTCGCGAAGACGCAATGTCAGGTGCTCGGCGCACAGGATCCGACGATTCTTGTCTACAAGCAGGACGCGCCGGCGCTCGAGTCCGATGAGGAAAGCGAAGCCAAGGCGCGCGATGTCGCGACACGTATCGTGGAACTGCTGAGCCGCGCTTCGGCGGCATGACCCTCGCGCCGCTGCTCGCAACCGCGTCGGCATTTCTGTTCGTCGCGTCCGCACACGCTCAATCGTATCCGGACAAGCCGATACGGCTGATTACCTCCGAAGCGGGCGGCGGTAACGACGTACAGGCGCGACTCATCGCGACGGCGCTGTCGATGCGTCTCAACCAGCGCATCGTGGTGGACAACCGTCCGAGCGGCGTCATCCCCGGTGACATCACGGCCAAGGCCGCGCCCGACGGTTACACACTGCTCTTCTATAACAATGCGCTGTGGACCGCCTCGCTCCTGCAGAAGACGCCCTACGACGCGATGCGCGACCTCGCGCCCGTCGCATGGCCCTCGAGCACGCCCAACGTGCTGGTGGTGAACGCAGACGTGCCGGCGAAGTCGGTACCGGCGCTCATCGCGCTCGCGCGCGCGAAGCCGGGCGAGCTCAACTATGCGTCGAGCGGCACGGGTGCGTCCAATCATCTGGCGGGCGAGCTGTTCAAATCGATGGCCGGCGTGAACATCGTGCGCATCGCCTACAAGGGCGCGGCGCAGGGCATGAACGACGTCGTGGGCGGCCGCGTTCAGGTCATGTTCCCGACGTCCGTGGCGGCGACGCCGTTCGTGAAGTCCGGGAAGGTGCGCGCGCTCGCGGTAACGAGCCTCCGGCCGTCGGCAATCGCGCCGGGATTGCCCACGATCGCAGCATCGGGCCTGCCGGGTTACGAGTCGATCGCGATCTACGGCATGTTCGCGCCGACGGGAACGCCACGCGCGGTGATCGCCCTGCTCAATCGAGAGATCGAGCGCGTGTTGACGACGCCCGAGTTGAAGGAGAAGTTCCTCAACATCGGGATGGAGCCGGCCGGCGGTCCGCCGGAGGCGCTCACGGCGAAGATGAAAGAGGAATCCGCACGCGTTGCGAAACTGGTGCGCACTGCCGGCATTCGCCCGGAATGACCCAGGCGTTCGGGCTTATCTCGCTGCGACATATCGTTCGATCTTTTCATTCCTTCTGATCGCCCGTTCCCGCCCTTACATTCAAGCGAGCGCGCCGCAACGGCGCTCCTCTTGCAAGACCATCGACATGTCGAAGCTCTACGTCATTCACGAAAACGATGCCTGGGTCGAGCCGCTGCGCGCCGCATTCGCCGGACGCGGCCTGCCCTACGAAGAATGGTTCCTGAGCGAGGGCGTGTTCGACTTCAATTCCGCGCCGCCGCAGGGTGTCTTCTATAACCGCATGAGCGCCTCTTCGCACACGCGGGGACACCGTTACGGACCGGAGGTCACGGCCGCGGTGCTCGCGTGGCTGCAGTCGCACGGCCGGCGCGTCATCAACAACGGGCGCGCGCTGCAACTCGAGCTGAGCAAGCTCGACCAGTACGCGACGCTCGCACGCTACGGCATTCGCACACCGCGCACGATCGCTGCCGTCGGCCGGCAGAATATCGTCGAGGCTGCGCGCGCGTTCGACGGCCCGTTCATCACCAAGCACAACCGCGCGGGCAAGGGCCTGGGCGTGCGGCTGTTCGAGGGCATCGATGCGCTGCAAGCCTACGTTCACAGCGACGCCTTCGAGGATTCGGTCGACGGCATCACGCTCGTCCAGCAATACATCAAGGCACCGGAGCCTTACATCACGCGCGTCGAGTTCGTTGGAGGCGAGTTCCTCTACGCCGTGCGCGTTGACACGTCGCTCGGCTTCGAACTGTGCCCCGCCGACGTCTGCCAGGTCGGCGATGCGTTCTGCCCCGTGGGCGACACGGCAGCCGTTGCGGTGACGCCGCGCTTTCGCGTCGTCAAAGGCTTCTCGCATCCCATCGTCAGACAGTATCGGCGTTTCATCGCGGAAAACGGAATCGGTATCGCGGGAATCGAGTTCATCGCCGATGCCGGCGGCGAGATCTACACCTACGACGTCAACACGAACACCAACTACAACCCCGATGCCGAAGCCGAGGCCGGCATCTTCGGGATGCGGGAGGTCGCCCGCTTCCTCGGCGAGGAGCTGGGGCGTGCTCGCGAGCCGCTGTCCGCAGCACGACAACCGGCCTTGGAAGGATCGCGTTAGCCTCGCCCTGCTCCTGAAGGAAGCGCACGTACGCCGACGTGCTTACGATGTGCGAAGGGTGGATTCGGTTGACGTGATCACGCGTTCTCGAGGATGCGAGCGAGCGGGTGATCGACACGCGTACGCCACGATCTCAGCCGTGTTGTCGCGATTGAAGGTAGTGCATCCGTCAATGATGCGTCTGATCATCGTCATCAGCCGGAGCCCGGCCCTCCCGCTGCGCTGCCTCATGTTCCCAAGCGAACAGCTCCTCCCGAGCCTCCAATGGCAACACGTCGCGTGCCGCGTCGATCGCGGCAGCGAATGCATCCTTCGCTTTGGTGTACTGCTGCCAAGCCACCGCCGCCGCTTCAAACGCAGGCCCTGCGTCAATACTCAATCGATGGGACGTCAGCACGTCGCCGGCCTTAGCGGCCGCGTCTGACTCGTTCATGAGTGCCCAGGCCCGCCGATCTGCGATCTGGTAGTTGTCCTTTGCCCGATACATCGCGTCCCGGCACTCATTGCACTTCCGGTTCGCGATTTCCCAAGCGTCGTATGGGTCGGTCATGTCAGGGCAATTATAGGGATGGCGAATGCCCGAACCAGAGTGTGAGAGAGAACGGTGCACGCGTCCGGCGGTGCGGCCGGCAGCAACCACCTCGCAGGCGAGCTCTTCAACACGTTCGCCGGTGTGAAGCTCGTTCACGTGCCTTACAGAGGTGCCCGACCAGCATTCAAGGCCTCATCGAAGGGAAAGTCCAGCTTATGATCGCGACGCTCGACTCGGGGCTGCCGCACATGGGCGGAGGCAAGCCCGGAGGGTTCCCCGTTGCCGGGGAGCACCGGGCGGCAGCGGCGGCCGAGTTTCCGAACTGGCCGAGGCCGGACTGAGACGGCTACAGTGCGGACCACTGGTACGGGCTCCTCACACCTGGCGGCACGCCAGCAACTATAATCGGGCGGCTCACTCGCGCGATTGGGGCCGTCCTCGAATCACACGATGTGCAATCCCAGCTGACGAACCTGGGTTTCGAAGCGATGAGCTCGACGCCGCACGAACTGGAAACCTTTCTCCGGCAGGATATCGAGAGATGGGCAAAGGTGATGGACGCGGCGGGTATCAAGGAATGAATCCGGCCGTCCCCGCCCGCAAACGACCGCGCGCTGAACAGGCCCCCACCCCGTCGATGCGGGGCAACAGGCGATATTGGAGAGAGGCGACATGAACGACACCGTAGTATCGACAACGCAGCTCAGTCCCGAAACAGTGCTGTCGCAGATGAAGAAGCATGGCATCACGCACGTCGTGTGGCTCCCGGACAGCGAAACGAACTGGCTTTACCTGCTCATGCAGGCAGAACCGTCGCTGACGCTCGTGCCGGTGCCGCGCGAAGGGCTCGCGTCGTCCATCGCCGCCGGTCTGCACGCAGGCGGCAAGAAACCGCTCATCCTGATCCAGAACACCGGCCTCATGGAATCCGGTGACTCGATCCGCGGCTGGCTCCTCGGCATGGACGTGCCTGTCGTCATCATGGTCGGATTGCGGGGCTGGACACGCCATGGCGTAACGCAGGACACCGCGGCGGTCTACACGGAACGCTTCCTGAATGCGTTCAACATCAACTATTACCTCGTCGAATCGGATGCCGACGCCGACCGCATACACGTCGCGTTCGAGGAAGCGCAGAAGACCAACCGGCCGGTCGCGGTCCTGATCGGCGACGAGTATCACGGGTTCCACACGAAGAAGTGATTCGTGATGGGTGATGATGACCGACCTCCCTCGCCCCGTGCGCGGGGAGAGGGCAGGGGTGAGGGGAAGCTAGGAGAAACGAATGTTCAAAACCGCTGACATGCTGAAGATCTTCAACAAGTATCGCGGCGACGCGATCGTCGTCCCGGGACGGGGCGGCAAGTTCTGGATCGACATCAGCCAGAAAGAAAAGCTCGACGTGCCGCTCGGCGATCCCGCGATGGGCGGCCACTGCGGGTTCGCGTTCGGCCTCGCGATGGCGCTGCCGCACCGCAAGGTCGTCCTCTTCGATTCCGAAGGCGACCTGCAGATGAGCCTGGGCGTGCTGATGACCGTGGCCGAGCGTAAGCCCGCCAACTTCTATCACTTCATGCTGGACAATGAGTGCTACGGCACCACCGGCGGCCAACCCGTGCCGAATGCGAAGAACGTGCGCTACGACCTGCTCGCGAAAGGCGCCGGCTATCCGCGCGCGTTTGCGTTCACCGAGCTGGATGAATTCTCGAAAGCCCTGCCCGAGATCCTCGAACAGCCCGGACCGGTGTTCGCCGCCCTGAAGATCGTGCCGGAGATCGAGAACGAGGCGATCGGCCAGCGCCGGCGTTGGATGACACGCACGCGGCAGCAGGCCATCGCGGACCTGCGCAAGGAAGTTCAGATCGCCTAGTACGGAACCTACGCTCGCGGTCTCGCACTCGGCCGCGAGCGCCCCGAAACCACGCGCCCGATCTCGTGCATGGGCAGGCGCACGCTCGCGAGATCGCTCGCCGCGGGTATGCCCGATCGGGCACCGAGAAGCTCGTAATAGCGCCCCGCGAGCGCGAGATCCTGCAGGGCGCTGCCCACCGACTTGAAAACCACCATACCGTTGCGCGGAAGCTTGGCGGTACCCGAGACGAGCTGGGCCAGAGTGGCACGCCTTTCCTGCGGCAGCGCTCCGGCGTCAGCCGCGGCGCGAAGCTCACCCGCCTCCACGAACGCGTGCTCGGTGTCCGCGACGACGATCGCAGCCGCGGTAATACAGGTCTGGTCGAGCTCGGCGAATTGCGGCCGCGTATTTCCTACTGCGCAAAGCAGCCGGCACTGATCGAGCCACTCGCCGCGAACGACCGGCTCCGCACTGCGTGAGCTGCTGGCGGCAACCACGACTTTCTGGGCACGAACCGCGGCTTCGGCTGTTTCGACGACCTTGATCGGAATCTTGAGCAGCCGCGACATATCGCGCGCGAACGCTTCACGGTGACTGGCGGTCGGACTGAACACGGTGGCAGAAGCAAGCCGGTAAACGGCGCCGATGCTTTCGAGCTGCGTGCGCGCCTGATGGCCGGAACCGATGATGCCGGCGGTGAGAGGCGGCGCGAGGGCCACTCTCCTCGCGACTACGCCGCTCGCCGCGCCGGTGCGCAGATCGGTGATATGACTTCCGTCAAGAAACGCGAGCAGCTCGCCGTCTTTGAGTCGATACAACGTAATGACGGAACGCACGCCTGCGCCTTTGACGCTGTGATACGCCTTGGTCGCACAATAGCCCGCCTCGTAGTCGGCGGCGAACAGGATGCGCATCGAGCCGCCCTCGAATTCGGCATTGAATCTGGGCGCCGCGAGCGTGCGTCCAGCGGCCTCGTGGGCGAGCATCTCCTCGAGCAGACGAATGGCGTCCGGCATGCGCAGCACACCGCGCAGCGCCGACAGTCCGAGTGTGACCGCCATCGAATCTTCCTCTCTATCGTGCGCCGGGGGACTCGAGGGTTATCTGCGGAAGAGACGCGTTCTGCGCGAATATTCGAGTGCTCGCGCCTGGCAACGCACTCCCCAGCGTAAAAGCCATCCTGCAGCGCAAAAGACGCCGTGACGTCATGCGTTCTCCTCCGGCCTTAAACGCGTGAGATGTTCAGACTTGTTCTTGACGCAAAAGCGTTTAGATGCGGCCTTCCGTTTGCAGTCTACACCAACTTCTTCGCCGCGTTTCAAGCGCCACAGCGAGATGAACGATGACGAGCGCGAGACGGTTGCATATCAATTTCGGATGTGATGATCGCCTGCTGCTGTCAGCACATTCGTATACGCCGCGTGTCATTGCGAATAGCATTCCGTTCCCGGCCCGAACAACAGGAAAGGATTCCGCGATGGACAAGGACCTGCTCGACAAAGGACTGCGCGTGCGGCGTGAAGTGCTCGGTGACGAATACGTCGACCGCTCGATGAAAAATGCCGACGAGTTCAATCGGCGCTTTCAGGAAATCGTAAGCGAATACTGCTGGGGCGTGTGCTGGGGAGACGAGACGCTCTCACGACGCGAGCGCAGCATCCTCAATCTCGGAATGATCGCGGCGCTCGGCAAGATGCACGAGTTCGAGCTGCACTTCCGCGCGGCGCGACGCAACGGCCTGAGCGACGACGAGCTCCGCGCCGTGCTGACGCAGATCGCCGTGTATTGCGGCATCCCGGTGGGGGTGGATTGCTTCAGGACCGCGAAACAGGTACTCGCAGATAAGAATTAGCCGGAGGCTCGCGGCTGTCCGGGGCCTCGCCGTTCCGGCAGCCGCGATCGTTCAGCACCGCGGTTCCTGATGGCGCCTGCAGTGCTTGCCCCGGTTCGATCAACCTGATGCAGCCCTTCCCTGCCTGGGAGCGGCGTGTGTCTTTGACAGCGATTCGTTGATCGGAAAACGTTCACGCATGTGCGCCGCGAGCGATTCACAAAAATCGAGCGCATACGCAGGAAGTCCGCGCCGCTTGTCCCAGTTGACCGCATACGTGCCTCGTAGCGGGGTGCGTCGGTGCGTGATGCGCGCGATGCGAACGCGATAACGATTCGTCGGCAGAGCGGGCGGGACGATCGCCAAGAATCCCGCCCTCTCCACGCCGCAGCACCTGCGCGCGCTCGCTGAGCGAGTTGGCCGCACCCAGCACGACAAACTGACTATCCGAATCGCCCGGTTCGGCTGATCGTCCCGTTCCCGGCAGGCGATGGCGTGGGCTTGCTCTCAACGATCTGCTCGGAGGCCAGATTCAGCTCATCATCGGCGGTATGCCTCCGATGCTGCCGCACTTGAAATCGAGTTGTCTGCGCGGAGTTGCCGTGACGGCGGAAAAACGCTCCGCGGCTGCACCCGAGCTTCCGCCCGTGGCGGAGACTGTTCCAGGGTATGAAGCCGTTCAATGGTTCGCGATACTCGGGCCGCGCGGGCTTCCCCGTGAAATCGTGACGCGGTGGAACACGGAAATCGATCGCATTCTGCAACTGCCGGAAGCAAGACAACGCATGACTGACGAATGACGCCATCGGCAACGCAACGCTCGCCGCGGCACGTCGCTTCGCACACGTCACGTCCACCGATTACGTCCCGCATCTGCTCGAAAAAGGTAAGGCGCGTGCCCACGCCGAAGGCCTGAACGTCGTGTTTCGCGTCGCTGATGCCGAAGACCTGCTTTTCGACGATGCGGCCTTCGACGTCGTGCTCTCGACGTATGGCGCGATGTTTACGCCGGACCATGCGCGGCCCGCGCGCGAAATGATGCGTGTGCTTCGAAGCGGCGGACGCATCGGCCTCGCGAACTGGACACCCGAAGGTTTCATCGGACAGCTCTTCAAGGTGATCGGCAGCTACGTGCCGCCGCCGTCAGGCCTCAAGTCGCCAGCACTGTGGGGAACCGAGCCGCACATCGTATCGCTGTTCGGGTCAAAGGCCGCGAACATCACTTGCGTGCGCAGGATCTTCAACTTCCGCTATCTGTCGAGCGCGCACTGGATTCAGATGTTCCGCGATTACTACGGTCCCGTGCACAAGGCGTTCGCCGCGCTCGATTCGGCGCAGCAGGCCGCGTTGGAACGCGACATCGCCGCGTTGCTGGATCGGCTGAACGTGGCGGGCGTACATTCGCTCGTCGTTCCGGCCGAATACCTCGAAGTCGTCATCGTGAAGCACTAACCATTGCACCCAGGAGACACTGATGATCACCACAGAGAATGTCGTGCGTAAACATCTCCGAACATTCCTCGAGCAGAAAGGCATTCCCGCGATGCTCGAGGACTACGATGATCGAGCCCGCTTCTACAGCGCCGAGCGGGTTTACGAGGGGCACGACGAAATCGGCGAATTCTTCGCTGGGTTCCTCCATTCGCTACCGCCTGGTGCGTATGACCGCTTCGCGCTTGGAAGCCTAACCGTGGACGGCGAGCTCGCCTTCATAACCTGGTCGGTCGGGACCGATATTTCACTGGGCACGGACACGTTTGTCGTGCGCGAGGGGAAGATCGTTTCGCAAACGTTCGCGATGTATCCCGCCCCTCGCTCATAACCACTTCTAGGATATGGGCTGCACTAAGCGCACGGAGGACTGCAACTGGCCGCATGCAGCATGCCGCGAAAGGCAGATGCCGACCCAAAGTCGCCCTTTGCATCTCAAAAGCAGTCGTTCAACACAAACCGCTGAGGGGGCGTGAACACACAAAACGCCGCTTCGCCGGTTTTGTTTCTTGTTGCTAATAGGCATAGTCGGATGGACACCATTGAAACTCATGGAGCGCAACTGGAATGCTTGCGAAAAGCCCCGATCCTAATGGCAGCAGCGTTCGAAGAATGTCCGTCCAATGCAGATCGCAGATAGAGATATGCGCGGGACAGGTAGATGCCTTTCACCGAAGATTGAGCGCACTGAACAGTTCTCAGAAACTACAAATCAAACTGGAGACACCACAAGTTCTTCGTGTCTTGACCACCAGGGCCCGTTCCTTGACACTTGGCCGCCGTCTGAGGCTTAGAAGATAGGGGGAGATTCGGTGTGGCTGCATCGCCCACGGTGTCCGTCGCTGTAACGCGGGGTCTCCTCGATCGCATCGTGGCGGGAGGCGGCGATCCGGATCAGATCCTGCGTGCCGCTGGGCTTCAGCGTTCCGTTCTAGCGAGGCCCAATGGGTCGATCCCAACCTCCGCGTTCGCGCGTGTTCTGAACGAGGCTGCGCGGGCCACCGGTGACGAATGTTTCGGGCTGCGCTTCGGAGAGCAGTTCGATCCTAGAGATGTCGGAGTCCTCGTCTATGTGGTTCTGAACTCCCCGACTATTTACGATGCCGTCGAGAACCTTGTGCGTTATATACACATCCACAATCGCGGCGTGATAGCACGCTTCGATGTAGAGGGAGGGCTCGGATATATGCGCTACGTGCTGGGCGACCTCGGTCTCGACATATGGCGCCAGCACAATGAATTCAGCATGGCGGTAGTTCTCGGCTGCTTCCGCATCATGGCGGGCGCTCAGTCGATGCCGCACTCGATTGAGTTCGCGCACGAGGCTCCGGCCGAGATCTCGGAGCACGCGCGGGTGTTCGGTTGCCGTGTCAAGTTTCATTGCGCCTGGAACGCGCTGGTGTTCGAAAAGAAGTACCTCGAGCGTATGGCTACGCTGGCCGACACCAAGCTGTATGAGCTTCTCAAACCACACGTCGAACGCGTTCTGGCCGACATTCCACGGGAAACGGATCTTCTGGCTAAGGCGAGGCGGGCGATAGTCGAGTATATGGCGAAAGGCTCGCCCACTCTTACATCCGTTGCAACCGAGTTGGCGGTTAGCCCACGAAGTCTGGAACGACGTCTCAAGGAACACGGAGTCGTCTTCAAAGATCTGGTGAGTGAAATGCGCAAACGGTTGGCGCTCGACTATCTCAGGGATGACAGACATTCGCTTGCAGAGATCGCGTTTCTGCTCGGCTATTCGGAGGTCAGTGCGTTCAATCGTGCTTTTAAACGCTGGACCGGCTCGAGTCCCTCGCGTTACCGGCTTGGGCCAGCTAAATCTTCACGCTAGTTATGCGCATCGTTGCTTTGCTCGCGTGCCGCGGCTTCGCGTCCCTCCAGGAACGGCACCCAGTCGAGCATCTCCACGTCGCTGAGGCTGAGCGGACGCGTCCCGAAGAACAGGACCGCGCGCAAGCCGTCGGTGTAGTAGCGCGCGCCGTTTAGCGTCGTTCGGGGCCGCGCCTCGGCGGCGGCGCCGACACCGCTGACGAACCCGAGCTTCTCCAGTCCGCCCGAGGTACATCATGTCCTGAATCAGCAGATTCCTCGCCTCGTCCACATCCTCGTGCACGACCATGCTTCCCGCCTGGCGGGCAGCGAAGCGCCCTCCGACGGGCCTTCCGAGCTGCGCAACGAACACCGTCTTGCCCTCGAAGCGCATCGGCGCGACCCATGCGCGAATCCAGGTCGCCGGCGCGCCTGCTTGCGACCGTTTCCGCGCGACCAAATCCGGCTCGCGGCCGAAGACCCGTTGCGCCAGATCGGACTGATCCGGATCACGCCGATAGCTGCGGCGTATGGCCGCAGCGCCGAAGTCCTCGAAGGTTCCGATGAGGACAGCATTCAACGGGTCGCCCTGCACCGTTCCGGCGGCATCGGTCGCACAGCAGGGCAACCGCTCGAGTGCCGCACGGAGCGCGGCGAGGTCCTGGTAATCCGTGACCTGCGCCTCGGGATACCGGAACAGGAGCGGCCTCGCTCGGTCATCCACGACGTCGTCGGGTACCGGCAGAAACAGTGAGAAGGGAATCAGTGTCTTCGTCCCGAAAAGATCCACATTGAGCAGCTTCGTGAGAGGCTGTGGTTGCGTGAAGAGGATGCCCGTGCGCGTCGCGCCCGCCAGGATCGGGTTCCTGAAGCCGAGGCGATCGAGGTGCTCGTCGATGCGCGCGTTCGTGCCAACGGCAAGCGGCGTGTGCATGGACCAGGCCATTTCGAGTGGCGAGAAATAGTCTGGATCGGTTCCCGACCGCAGGAGCAACAAGCGTTGCGACGTCCGATTCTCAACTTCGATCCATACCGCCTGCACGTTGATCTTGTTAACGTCCGCGCCAAGCATGCTCACGCTGTCTTGCGCGCTTAACACGGCGGCGGTCACACGCACGTCACGCACGGTGGTGGTGATGGCGCGAGCGCGAAGCGCTGCATCGCTGACCTCGGCGGGCGCTTGCCAGTTCGCACAGCCGGCGAAGGCGAGCACTATGCTCCCTGCGCACGCCGCATTGGCGAAGACGCGCTGCAACGACGGAAGCACGCTCATCGGGAGCCTCCCTGGAGTCGGTTTGCACCCGCCGGCCCGGACCGGCGGGCGCGTCGCACTGTACTGCACAGATGAAACACGGGAAAATGCGTTTCGTTGGCCGAGGACCGCTTCTGGCCGTTCTCTGCCCACGAGTGAGAAATGATCTGACGCTGCCCGTCAGACGAACTGCTGGTCTCTACAGCTGCTCGACTCAGCTTTGCGAGTTGATGTACTTCGCGATAGCCGTGTGGTCGGCCGTGCCGCCTACGTCACGCTCCGCCTTCTTCCAGAGCTCGAGGCAGGCGTGCCCGAGTTCCGCCGGGACCTGACAAGCCTCGGCGACTTCCATCGCGAGCGCGAGATCCTTTGCCATCAGGCCGAGCGCGAACCCTGAATTGAACTTCTCGTTCAGGATGAACTGCGAGAACTTGTTTTCCGTGCTGTTGTTGCGTCCGGTCGATGCATTGATGACGTTGATGAGCGTCTGCGGCTCGATGCCGAAACGCTGCGCCACGAGCACGGCTTCCGCAGCGGCGGCGAGCCCGGCGGCCGAAACATAGTTGTTGAGCACCTTCGCAGCGTGGCCCGAGCCCAGGGATCCCACGTAAAAGCGTTTTCCCATCGCAGCAAGGATACGGTCGCAGCGATCCGCAACCGACTTCTCGCCGCCGATCATGATGGCAAGCGTCGCCGCCACGGCGCCTCTGACGCCGCCCGACACGGGCGCGTCGATGAGCGCAATGCCATGGGCGCGCAGGTCTTCGCCGAGCTTGCGCGTGCCGACCGGCGCCGACGAGCTCATGTCGATGATCGTGCTGCCGCGCGCCATTCCGCGGATCAGGCAATCATCGCCGCCTTGAGAGCCGAGCGCGACTCTGCGCACGATGTGGCCGTCGGGCAGCATCGTGATCACGACGTCCGACTGCTTGCCCAGTTCAGTCAGATTCGAAGCGGCCGCGGCACCGTGGGCCTTCACCACCGCGCTCACCCTGTCGGCGGAGGTGTCGTAAATACAGACCTTCCAGCCCGCCTTGATCATGTTCGCGCACATCGGCGCGCCCATGTTGCCCACCCCGACAAGACCAACGCGCGTGCTCTCCTGCGGTTTCGCCTCGGTATCCTTCTCCGGTGTCATGCTTCGTCCTTGTTATCCTATGTGGCTCGTATTCTAGCGTTCGTAAGGAGAGAACATGCCCTCTAAAACGCGCAGCGTCGCTCTGCTCGGCGTCGTTCTGGCTGCAGCCGGGAGTGCACTCGCGCAGTCGGGCTATCCCGCCAAGACGATACGCATCATTTCCCCTTTTCCGCCTGGCGGCAGTGTGGATGCCGTCGCGCGGCTCATCGCGAACGATCTCGCGAAACCGCTCGGCCAGCAGATCGTGGTCGACAACCGCAGCGGCGCCTCGGGCAACATCGGCATGGAGCTCGTCAAGAACGCGCCGCCCGACGGCTACACGCTCGTGCTCAATACGCTGCCGCTGGTAACGAACCAGTTTCTGTACAGCAAGGTGCCCTACGATGCGTTGGGCGACTTCACGCCGATCTCGCTCATTTCCGCGTCGCCGTCGATGCTGACCGTGCACCCCTCGGTGCCGGTGAAGTCCGTGAAGGATCTGATCGCGCTCGCAAAATCGCAGCCGGGCAAGCTCAACTACGGAACGGCGGGCCTCGCAACCAATCCGCACATTTGCGGAGAGCTTTTCAACTATCTCGCGAAGACGAACATCGTCGCGGTGCACTTCAAGGGCGGTGGCCCCGCGCTGATCGCCACGATGAGCGGGGAGACGGAGCTCACGTTCTCGAATATCTCGGAGACGGTGCCGCTCGTCCTGTCCGGCCGTCTGAGGGGGCTCGGCGTCACGAGCCTGAAGCGCTCGCGTCTCGTTCCCGATATCCCCACGATGGTGGAAGCCGGTGTTCCCGGCTATGAATTCACGACCTGGCACGCATTGCTCGGACCCAAAGGCCTTCCGGCGACTGTGCTCGACACCTTGAGCGAAAAAGTACGAGCGACGCTGCGCACACCCGAGGAGACGCAGCGCTTCTCCGATCGCGGGCTCGACGTGATCGCCGGCACGCCCGACGAGCTCGCCGCGCATCTGAAAAGCGAAACCGGGAAATGGGGACGCGTGATGAAGGAGCGCGGCATGCGGGCGGAGTGAAGGTTTCCGTCGACTCAGGCGTTACTACACCAGCGCCGGCATAATCGTCCCCGCGCAGTCCCCGAATCCGATCGAGGCATAACCGTCGCGTTCAGCACGGGCACGAAGGATGACTTCATCGCCGTCTTCGACGTAGGTGCGCGTCTCGCCGCTCGCGAGGCGAATCGCGGCTGCGCCGTCATCGGTCAGCTCCCACAGGCTGCCCCATCCGCTACGCTCCGGGGCTGAAAGCGTGCCGCTGCCGAAGAGGTCGCCCGGTTGCAGGTTGCATCCGCCGCTCGCGTGATGCGCAACGAGCTGGGCGAGCGTCCAGTAAAGATGCTTCGTGCTGCTCGCAGCGAGCCGGTGGGCCGCTACGCCACGTTCGCGCATCGCTTCAGTCCTGATCAGGGCCTCGATCGCGATGTCGAAGGCCCCGCATTCCTGGTCGCCATCGTCCCATAGATGTGGCAAAGGTTTCGGATCGGACGCCGGACGCGCGGGTTGGGGCGTGCGAAACGGCGCCAGTGCTTCCATCGTCACGATCCATGGCGAGACGGTCGTACCGAAGTTCTTGGCGAGGAACGGCCCGAGAGGGATGTACTCCCACGACTGGATGTCGCGCGCCGACCAGTCGTTCAGCATGCACAGTCCGGCGATATGATCGCCTGCACGGGAGATCGGGATCGTTTCGCCCAGCGCGTTCCCGGGCCCGACCCAAACGCCCAGCTCGAGCTCGATATCGAGCTTGCGTGAAGGCCCGAACACCGGCGGCTCGTTCTCCGCGAGCTTGCGCTGCCCGTTCGGGCGTCTAAGCGGCGTGCCCGACACGACAACCGACGATGCGCGGCCGTGATACGCGACGGGTACGTACTTGTAGTTCGGCAGGAGCGGCGGCTCGCGCTTCATGCGCGTGCCGGCGTTCATCGCATGATGAATCCCCGCGAAGAAGTCGGTATACGAGCCGACCGAGGCGGGCAATTGCAGTGTGCACGCCGCAGCCTTGTGAAGTACGCGGCCGCCTTGCTTGCGTGCCGCCTCGCCCTCGGCACCTGCGCTCAGCAGGGCGGACAAGCACCGGCGCATCTCCACCCGCTCACCGCGCTCGAGTGACATGAATTCGTTCAGCCTCGCACCCGAAGCCGCACGGGCCGCGTGCTCCGCCGTTCCCGAGAACAAGCCGGCTTCGAGCGCGCGTCTGAGATCGAAGATCTCGTCACCGATTGCGACACCGCCGCGTGCGTCTTCACCCGGCGGACGAAATACGCCGAAAGGCAGGTTCTGGATCGGGAAAGAAGAATGCCCATTGGCCGAGCCGACCCAGCTCTGCCGCTTCACGTCGTGCGTTTCGTCGATCTGGAATGTCATCGAGAGTCCCTAACATAATGAGCGGTGGCGCGCGCTGACACGATTTTCGCTCAGGTCAAGAAGTGCGACGAAGTCAATGTCGAGAACATTGGCAAGGAGCACGACGAGAGATGGGCGAAAAGTCGTGCCAGCCCTTCGGGTTGCGGCAACGCGCACTCGCGTCATTATGTTAGGGACTCTAACACCTCGATATTCACCAGCGGCCCGTGTTGCTGCCCACCATAGACATCCGTGTCGTTGATATCGCCCGAAATCGCGGGACGTGGAATGGTGATCTTGATCGCATTCGCCGCGTCGTAGTTGATGATCGAAACCACCTCCGGCGTCAGGCGGTAGGTGCGCGCGAACCACTCGGCGCTGATGAGCTTCGCGTCGCGCACCTTGAGATAGCTCTCGCGGTCCTTGAATATGACGTCGAACGTGAGCTCGAACGGACCCGCGTTCTTGCTGCGTATGAGCTTCGTCAGCTCCCAGAGTTTCGCCATCTCACACTTTCTCGTACTCGATGCTGAACATCTCGAGCGGCGTCTCCGGCTCGACCACGTGATTCATGTTGAAGCGGTAGCTCGGCCCGCGCGCTATTTCGGCCGGTGAATAGGGATAGGCGATCGACGTGATGAGGCCGGTCCACTCCGGCACCGGATAATGAACCGCGATGTGTCCGACCGACTTCATGAGCGAGGTCGCAAGCGCCTGCGTTTCCGCGGTGACCTGAAACAAGAGCCCGACCTCGTGTCCGATCGCGGTTTCGGGCTCCAGCGGCCCCATCGTCGCGTTCTTTCCGAACACACGAACATTCAAGTCTGTACTTATCTTCGATCTCCGTGCCGAAGACGCCAGCAATGCGCTCTTTCGCTGCTTTCATGAGCCCCGCCAGCCAGGAATCGAATTGCTTCAGAATGATGGGATCGCGCACGCTGCCGACGATGATCGCCTGATAGCCGGCCAGCTCGGCGCCTTCGAGCTTGATGGTGTAGCGCGCGGACGGTTCGAAGGTGCTGCCCGAAACCTTGACCGCACGGTCCGAAATCGCCTCGTACTTTGCGGAATACGTATTCAGGATTCCCGAAGGCTCCACCAACTCGTAGGGCGTCGAGTTTTCGTACAGGTTGTGTGAGGCGACACTGTCCGGATCGCAGCGATACTCCGGATTCGGTGGGTCCACGATGAAGTGGTCGTCGCGAACGATCGCGAAGTTGCAGTCGGGATACTTGCGCTGTACGACGCACGCCGCGCCGCATTCCAGGATCTTGGCGGCATGCCAGACCGTCGCCGGGTTGAGGCCGCGCATGACCGGCAGCGCCGAGAAAATTGACGTATCGCTGGAGCGCCCCGCAATGATCACGTCCGCGCCGTTTTGCAACGCCTCGACGAACGGCTCGATACCGGCCATGCCGACGATGTGCGCGCTGCGATCGATCACCGCCTCGTCGAGCTCGGGCGCATTCGCAAGGGGCGTGATCCTGCGCTCCCGCAACTTATCCTTGAGATACGTCTTGTCCTGTTCGCTGTGAATCGCGGCGAACCGGAAGTTGAGCTTCTCCTCGCGTGCGATCTCGCGCGTGATGCCGACGAGACGCTCGAGGTGCGGATCGCTGCCCGAAGTGCACGCGGAACCCACGATGACGGGCACCCTGGCAGCGCGGCCGGCGAGCAGCATCAGACGCAAGTCGCGCTTGTAGGCCGAGTCCGAGAACAACGTGTCTCCGGAGCCGAGGTAATGAGGCCCCGGATCGGTCGAGCCGGAATCGGCGCCGATGAAATGCGGCTCGCGCGCCATGGCGCGCTTCATCGTTTCTTCCTTGAAGCCGCTACCGAGGATGCCGGTCGCCGAGAGAATTCGGATTTCGTTCATCGTTTGCCCCCTCGACTGGCTCGTGGCTCGTAGTCTGACAGTCGATTGTGGTCGTCGTTTATCGAATCACGATCCGCGAGTCAGCGCACCTCCATCACTTCGCATCCAACCCCGTCGGCGCGAAATACGCGGAAGCCTGCGTGCGCTGTGCCTGCCATGGAACTTCGGTCGGCTGATCGTAAGGTTCGCGCAGCAGTCGCACCGTGCCCTCGATCGTGTCGCCTTGCACGCGACCTTCGAACTGATGCCGCACGAGCCCCATGCCGTCGAGTGTGAGCATAAGAGAAAAGGAGATGTGGTCGCCGTTCAACTTGATGCCGTCGAACACGCCACGCCGGTTGGCGACGCGCACGACGCCTTCGACGTTCTGAAAGCGCTGCTCGAAGACCGCCGCGTAGTTTCGCGTTGCGTTTCCGGCCGGCAGTGTCCACGTCCAGTTGCCTTCCACCTTCGCCGGCACGATCCACGTGAAAAGCTGCGAACCATTCGTGTCGGTCGCATCCGGCGTCCACGACCCGAGATCCCAGGTGCGCGTCACGACGCGCGTACCCGGACGCGCTTCGGCGAGAATCTTCGGCCGCAGCATGCGCATGAGCTCAGGCCACAGCCACATCGTAATCACCGTCGCTTCCTTCAAGTCTGCATCGAACGCATTCTGGTGCAGGAACTGCACGCGGTCCGCCACGCCCCTCGAATCGGCGACCTTTCTCGATTCGAGCACGAGCTTCTCGTCGATTTCGATACCGCGGCCGCGCACCTTCGCATTCTGCCGGGCGGCTTCGAGCGGAATGCGGCCGTCCCCCGAGCCGAGATCGAACACGACGTCGCCGTCATGCAGGCCGACGAACTTGAGCATGCGGACGACATCGTCCTCATCGGTCGGGACGAAAAGGGAAAAGCGCTCCTGCGCCTGCGCGAACGAGACGCAGACGAAGCACAGAAATGCAAACAGCGTGTGTCTCATGGCTCTCGAGTTGTTGGGCAGCCGGGTGCGAAGTAGTATCGATCATTCTCAGGGAGGAGTGAATACATCGATGGAGATCTCGCTTTTCACGTCCAACAGCATGCGCGGGGTGCTCGATACGCTTTTTCCGGAATTCGAGCGCACGACCGGGAACACGGTGCGCGTGAGCTTCGATCCCGCGCAGATCATGCTGAAGCGCATCGCCGCGGGCGAGACCGCCGACGTCGCTATCCTCGGTCGTGCCCTCCTCGACGAGCTCGCGCAGCAGGGCAAGATCGTGCCGGGAAGTCAGCGCACGCTGGCGCGCTGTCGCGTCGGCGTCGGCGTGCTTGCCGGTCATCCCAAGCCCGATGTCTCGAGCCTGGAGGCATTCAAACGTGCGTTGCTCGAGGCGAAATCGGTCGCGTTCACCGTCAGTGGGGCAAGCGGCATCCACTTCAGCAAGGTCATCGAGACGCTCGGCATTGCGGACGCGATCCACGCGAAGGAAGTGCGCCAGCCCGGCGGACTCGTGGGCGATCTGCTCGTCGCCGGAAAGGCGGAGCTCGCGATTCAGCAGATACCCGAGCTGCTGGCCGTGCCGGGCGTGGAGCTCGTCGGGCCATTGCCGCAGGAGGTGCAGGCAACGTCCACCTCAGGCGTGGGAATCTTCGCGAGCTCCGAACGGAAGCAGGCGGCGCAGGCGCTGGTGGATCTGCTTACGTCGCCGGCGGCCACAAGAGTGTTTCGGGAGAAGGGGCACGAACCCGTCAATTAGAACCGCCCCCATCCCGGTGAGCGGGGGCCGCGGAGCGGCGGGGCCCCGCGAACGAAGCATGCCGGCGCTCGTTAGTACTCTCGTCCGAGCGTACGAGGGCTAAGGCGGCGGAAAAAACGGCGGCCAGGAAGACGGCTGCCAGATAGGCTACTGCACGTGCCTCAGAATCTCCTCCGCCCTCAGTATCACCGGCCGATCCACCATCCTGCCATCGACTGCGACGGCGCCGCCTTTCGCCGCTTCCGCAGCAGCGACCACGCGCTTCGCCCACGCCACCTCTTCGCTCGTCGGCCTGAAGCACTCCAGAACGGTCGGCACCTGTTTCGGATGGATACAGAGCTTCGCGCCGAAACCCAGACGCTTGCCGCGGATCGTGTCGTGCCGAAGCTGCTCGATGTCGTCGATCTCGACGGTGACGCCGTCGATGGGCGGCTGAAGGCCGGCGAGGCGCGACGCGAGCACGAGCCCGGAGCGGAAAAAGAGCAGCTCTTCGCCTTCGCCGTCGACATTGAGATCGAGCTGAAAATCGATCGAGCCGAAAGCAAGCCGCTGCACCTGCGACACTTCACCCAGACCGGCGGCGTTGGCATAGCCGCGGGCGCTCTCGACGATCGGGATTACGGCGACCGATGGAGCAACAGCCGTGGCCACACGCCGCAGATCTTCGGGATTTTCGGCCTTCGGCACGAGCACACCGTGGAGGGCCAGCGTCGCGCAGAGCTTGAGATCGTCTTCGAACCACTCTGTCTCGGGTCCGTTGATACGCACGTACACCGGCTCACGATCGTGCAGCTCGCGTGCAAGCGCATCGCGCGCGGAACCTTTGTCGGACGGCGGCACCGCGTCCTCGAGATCCACGATCACGCCCAGCGGCAGCACGGCGCGGGCTTTGGCCACGCGCTCGATGCGCGTGCCCGGAACGAACAGGTAAGCGCGGGCAATCGGGGCAGACATCACGCGGGCTGCCCGTCGTCGCCCTCGGCCAGCACTTTCAGATAGGTCGAGCGGCCACCGTCCGCGGCAATCGTAGTGCCCGTCAGCATGCGCGACTCGTCCGAGGCGAGAAACACGGCGATCGCCGCGATGTCTTCGGGCTCGCCTTTCGAAAACGGATAGAGCTTCTGGAACGCCATACGCTCGCGGGCGGCGGGGCTCGAGCTGCTCCGCGAGCATGAACTCCTTGTTCTCGTAGCGCTTGATCTGGCGCTCGGTGCGCACCGAGCCTGGCGCAATGGCGTTAGCGCGTATGCCGAACTCGACGTACTGCGCTGCCAGCGTCTTCGTGAACGAAATGATGCCGCCTTTCGTGGCCGCATACGCCGGCTTCATCGAGCCCATGAGCCCGAGGTGCGACGTCACATTGACGATGGATCCGCTGCGCGCCTTCATCATGTGCGGCAGCGCGTGGCGGCACGACAGAAAGGGATGCAGCAGGTTGAGCGCGATCGTGCGATTCCAGACGTCGAGGTCCATCGCATGCACCGGAACGTCTTCCTGCAGCGAGCCGCCGGCGCAGTTGAAGAGTACGTCGACGCGCCCGAATCGCGACACGGTCGCCTCGACCGCGCGGCGCATGCTTTCGTCGCTCGTCACATCGGTTTCGACGAACAGCGCATCGCCACCGGCTTCGCGAATCTCGCGCTCGGCGCGCTCGCCGGCTTCGCGGTTGATTTCGATGATTGCGACTTTAGCGCCTTCGCGTACGAACGCGCGGGCCGTTGCCTTCGCAATCCCCGCTCCGGCTCCCGTCAGAAAGCCGACCTTACCTTGCAGTCTCCCGCTCACCGATACTTCCTCCTCGCGAACGAGCGAGAAAGTTTACGCGAGAACCTCGTGGATCTGCTCCTGCCGCAACATCTCGTAGACGAACGCCTCCAGTTCCGGTCCGAGCGCATCGCGCACCGACACGACGCCGACGAGGCGTCCGTTCTCGACGACCGGCAGATGGCGGAAGTGCCCGTCGTGCATGACCTGCAGGGCGTGGGTAAACCCGCTATTCGGATCGATCGTCTTCGGGTTGCGGGTCATCACGTCCGACAAGTGCGTGGCCCTTGCATCGAGGCCACCCGCGACCACTCGGAAGAGCGCGTCGCGCTCGGTGAAGACACCGACCAGCTTGTCCGCCTCGATGACTGTCAACGCGCCGATGTTGTGCTGCTTCATCAGGTTCGCGGCTTCAGCGACCGTCATCGTTGCCGGTGCCGTGACGGGCTCCTGGCCCTCGATGACCTGCCTGACCGTACGTTCTGTCATGCTGTATTCCCCCCAACGAAGGTTGTATGACGCCAGCGGATGGAATGCTACGCTGCAAGATGGCATGTCAGGCGGGCGCAGTCAAACGTGAGCGAGCAGCGCACACTCCGTCGGAGCCGTAAGGCGGACCCATGCACACATCTTGTGCATGGTGTGCTTGCACTGGTGCTTCTCCTTGCCGGCGCATGCGCGCCGCTTCCGTCCGAGCGCGCGGGCATTGCCGGGCGCGCCGGCGCAGATCTCCGCGTGGAACGCCGCGACTCGCCGAATTTCGACGAACGCCGCCCCAACTTCGTGATCATTCACCATACGAGCAGCAATAGCGCCGACCGGGCACTCCAGTTTCTGAGCGAAGCGGCATCGGCCGTCAGCGCCCATTACCTCATCAGTCGCGATGGCCGCATCTATCATCTTGTGGACGAACGGCGCCGTGCGTGGCACGCAGGCGAGTCGTACTGGGGCGGACAGCGTGACCTTAATTCTGCCTCGATCGGCATCGAGCTCGACAACAACGGCTACGAACCCTTCGCCGAAGCGCAGATCGCAGCCCTGATTGCCTTACTCGACGACCTCAAGACGTACTACAAGATACCGCCCCAGAATTTCCTCGGTCACGGCGATGTCGCGCCGGGACGCAAAGTCGACCCGAGTGTGCTCTTTCCCTGGCGGCGCCTCGCCGAGCAGGGATACGGCGTCTGGTGCGAGCCGCCTTATCCGGCCGTACCGACGGCGCTCGATACCGCGACGATGCTTCAGGCGTTCGGCTACAACGTATGGAACGTCGACGCCGCCGTGTCTGCATTCAAACGGCGCTTTTCACCCGATGATCCGACACCCCAGATGACCGAACGCGACCGGTCGATGCTGTATTGTCTCTTGTTACAGTCGCGCAGCCTCGCTGCGCGGTAAGGAGAATTTCTTGAGCAATCCACGAATCGTGATCCGCGGCGCCGATTACGAGCACACGCTTGCCGTTCCGGGGACCTATGAAGGATTTCAGTTCGGTTACGAGACGATGCGGCCGCAGGCCATTTTTATCCCGATGCTCGAATCGCGCTGCTTCGAGGTTTGTGAATTCTCGCTCGCGAATTACATCATGCTGCGCGCGGCCGGGGAAACGTGGCTCAGCGCGGTGCCGATCTTTCCGATGCGAGCCTTCCGTCATGGACTGGCTGTCACGGTGAAGGAGAGCCCTCTCGAGACGCTCGCGGCGCTTGCCGGAAAACGCATCGGCATCGACGATTACTCGATGACGGCAGCGGTGTGGTTCCGCGGGCTTCTCAAGGAAGAATACGGAGTCGACCACCGCTCGATCACGTGGGTAACGCGCCCGAAGCAGCGCTTCCCGATTCCACCCGGTGCGAAGGTCGAGAAAATGGAAGGCACCCTGGAGGAGCTGCTATTGAACGGCAATGTCGACGCGATATTGGGCTTCGGCACGAAAGATCCGAACCGGCCACCCCGGGAGCGAAGGTTACGGCCGGTGCTGCGTGACGTGGTTGCGGACGAGCAGGCTTACTACGCGAAAACGTCGATCTACCCGATCAATCACGTGGTCGCCATCCGCAGCGATGTGCTCGAAAAATATCCGTCATGCGCGGCGGCGGTGTGTGCCGCGTATATCGAGGCGAAGAAGCACGCCTACGCGCGTCAGCTCGGGACGACGCTGGTGCCGTGGAGCAAGCTGCTGTGGACCAGCACTTTCGATTTCTTCGGCGGCGACCCGATGCCATACGGCCTCACGGACGTGAACCGGCTCGTTGTCGGACGGCTGTCGAGTTATCTCGAGGAACAGGGCTTCATCGCTTCCGCGCCGGATATCGACACGCTTTTCGTCACTCCGGCTTGAGCCCGCGTCAGATCATCGTGGAGCTGCTGTGCGCAGCGAGAGGGACGAGACCGGAGTACATCAGCAAAGAGGAAATGGAATGGATGTTCTCGCGCGGCGACGGCGTGGTCTACCCGAAGCTCATCCACCGATGATTCATTCCGGCTGGATCTTGAGCCTGGACGTGACCTTCGCCCATTTCGCGATCTCCAAACGCATGAACGCCGCGAACTCGTCCGGCGTGCTGCCCGTGACCTCGGCCCCCTGGGCCGCCACCTTGCTCCGGAAGTCCGGCGTCTTCAGCACCGCGTGAACTTCACGGTTCAGGCGTTGCACGATCTCTGTCGGCGTTCGTGCCGGTACCAGTACGCCGTACCAGGCATCAGCCTGATAGCCCGGCAGTCCTGATTCAGCGACCGTGGGTATGTCGGGGTAAAGCGCGGAGCGCTTCGCGGTCGTGATCGCGAGAACGTGCAGCCGCTTCGATTTCACGTGCGGCATGGAATTGATAATGTTGCTCAGCATGAGCTGCACGTGGCCGCCCGTGAGATCGACCATCGCCGATGTTCCGCTCTTGTACGGCACGTGCACGATGTTCACGTTGGCCATAAACGCGAACAGCTCGAACGCGAGGTGGGTGCCCGACCCGGTGCCGGCGGAAGCCGCCATGAGCTCGCCGGGACGGCGCTTCGCCAGCGCAATCAACTCCTTCACGGACTTCACCGGCACGCTCGGATGCACCACGACGATATACGGAATGCTCGCCACGGTCGAAACGTAGGCGAAGTCGTTGACAGGGTCGTAGCGCATGTTCTTGTGGATGCCCGCATTGATCGCATGGCTGTTCGTGACCATGAGCATCGTGTAGCCGTCCGGCGCGGATTTCGCAGTGATCTCGGATGCGACCAGGGTTCCGGCGCCGGGACGGTTCTCCGCGACGACAGGCTGGCCCAGCGCGGGAGACATGGGTGCCGCCAGCAGGCGTGCGATCGTGTCGACGCCGCCGCCCGGCCCGGCGGGCACGATGAGACGCAGTGGCCGGCTCGGGTAGGGCTGTGCGTTCACGGTGCCCGCGCACAGAATCAGCACGAGACCCGACAGAAGGAAGTGCAATTTCGGCATGTATAGGGATTTACGGGAACACAATGTAACGGACCGCTGCGGCCAGCGCTTCCTCACAGGATGACGCCTGCGCCGCGTTCATGTGAAGACCATAAACTACCGTACCCCGAACGATTCGACTGGAGCATCAATGACACGTCGCGAGGATTTTCGTCTCGTATCAGGCCGCGGCTGTTACACCGCGGACTGGAATCTGCCACAACAACTGCACGCGGCTTTCCTGAGAGCCGATCGCGCGCACGCCGAGATCGTGAGTCTCGATGCCTCAGGCGCTCTCGCTTGCGACGGCGTCAGAGCCGTCATCACGGCCGACGACGTGAAGGCGGCGGGGTTCAAGTCGCTGCCGAACACCGTCAACTATCCGGGCAAGGACGGACAGCAGATCCGAAAACCCTTCTATCCCGTTCTCGCGACCGGACGCGTTCGACATGTTGGGGAAGCAATCGCCATGGTCGTGGCCGATACAGCCGAAATCGCCGAGGACGCGCGCGAGTCGATCGCGATCGAATACCGCGATTTGCCGGCTGCCAGCACGTTCGACGACGCCGTGCAGCCCGGCGCGCCCCAACTGCACGAAGGCATCCCCGGGAATCTCGCGTTCGAGTTCGACTCCGGCGATGCACAGGCGGTCGAGGCGGCGTTCGGACGCGCCAAATACGTGAGCCGACTCACCGTGGACAGCCAGCGTGTGGTGGGCAACGCCCTCGAACCCCGCGCCGGACTCGTGCAATACGACGCCGCGACCGATCGCTATCACTGTCACATTCCACTTCAGGGTGTCGGCGGCATGAAAGGGCAGATCACGGCGGTCACCGGACTGAACAAAGACAAGATCGTTCTCGTCGCGCAGGACGTCGGCGGGAGTTTCGGTGTGCGCGGCGCGGTCTATCCCGAATACTTCGCGATGATGCTCGCGGCGCGCAAATTGGGCCGACCGGTGAAGTGGACGTCCTCGCGCGCGGAGACCTTCATGAGCGACTACCACGGTCGAGCCATTTCGCTGACCGGCGAGCTTGCGCTCGACGCGGACGGCAGCTTTCTCGCGATTCGATGGGATGACCGTGCCGATCTCGGCGCCTACGCGGCGGCGTTCGGTGCGTTCATCGCGACGCGCAATCTCACGGTGACGATCGGCGGTGTATATCGCATCCCGGCGATGTACGCGAGGACCCGGCTCGCCTACACGAATGCGACACCCGTGTCCGCCTACCGCGGCGCGGGACGTCCGGATATCGCCTATGCGATAGAACGCCTCGTCGATTACGCCGCGCACGAGCACGGCTTCGATCCGATCGAGCTCCGGCGCAAGAACTTCGTGCCGCGGGAGGCCATGCCGTACAAGACGGCCAACGCCGGCACCTACGATTCCGGCGACTTCGAAGCGGTCATGGACGACGCACTCGAGCGCGCCGACTGGAACGGATTTCCGCAGCGGCGCACGCGTTCGCAGCAGACGGGCAAGTTACGCGGTATCGGTATCGCAACCTACCTCGAAGCAGGCGGTGGAGGCGGCGCACCGAAGGACCAGGTGGCGGCGGAATTCGACGAGAACGGCGAGATGACGTTGATTGCGGTGACACAGTCGTCAGGCCAGGGACACGAAACGGTCTTTCCGCAGATCGTCGCACAGACGCTCGGCATCGACGTCGCGCACGTGCGCTTCAGCCCGAGTGCGCCGACTGCCGATCTCGTGGGCAACGGCACCGGCGGTTCGCGTGGCGTACTCGGCACCGGCAGCGCGTTCAAGCTGCTCGGACAGAAGTTGATCGAGGTCGCACGGCCGCATGCAGCAGCCAGGCTGGGCGTCCGTGAAGACGAGTTGCGCTACAGCGAAGGCCGTTATCACGCAGGTGACCGCTCGCTCGGCTTCGTCGAGCTTGCAGCCGAGCTCGGTGGAACGAAACCGCATCCACTGAACAGCGTGGCAGAGGGGCTCTTCGGCGCAACGTATCCCAACGGCTGCCACATCGCCGAAGTCGAGGTCGACGCGGACACCGGATTCGCGACCGTCGCGCGTTACACGGTCGTGGACGATCTCGGTAACGTGATCAATCCCACGCTGGTGGAGGGGCAGGTTCACGGTGGCGTAATGCAGGGCGCGGGACAGGTGTTCGGCGAGCACGCCGTCTACGATCGAACGTCGGGCCAGTTGCTGACCGCCAGCTTCTCCGATTACTTCATGCCGCGCGCCGGGATGATCGGCGACATCGACGTGCACGAGCATCCAGTGCCGACGCCGACGAATGCACTCGGCGCGAAGGGCGTCGGTGAAGCCGGATGTACCGGATCGATTCCCGCGCTTGTGAACGCCACGATCGATGCGCTGCGTCCGCTCGGCATTGCGCACGTGGACATGCCGCTCAGCCCCGCGCGGCTATGGGCCGCGATCAATCGGAGATGAATCTCGCCGGGTAGTCGTTCGGTACTACCCCAGCGGTAACTGCAGATTGCGTAGCCGGAGGGCGCCCCGCGCGGCATGCTCGCGCCGGTGCGCCCGCAGATCGACGAGCATCTTCATCACCACGAGAACGAGCAGTGCGGGTGCCGGCGTGCCGAGCGCCAGCACAATCCACCCGCCGAATATGATCGTCAGGTGCATGACGATGATGCGCCTGTACGGCACGGCCATGAGCGCCGTAGTGGATGCGCCGGCATACTCGCGCTCGCCGATGAAGTTCTGGAAGAACGAAACGCCGTGACTCACGACGAGCGCTGTGACGGCGGGCCAGAGCGGGAGAAAAATGCTGCGCAGCTCGTCGAACGCGCCGACGGTCGGCAGCGCACCGCCGTTGTGGATGAAAAACCCATAGACGAACGCGAAATGAGCCGCCATGAACGCGCCAAAATGGCCGAGGAAGAATGGGACCGTCATCACCGCGCCCAGTTTCTCGACGATGCACATCCGGAGAATGGTGTAGAAGCCGATCACGGCGCTTTCGGACCAGTACAGCACCATGACCGCCGCGAGATCCCAGCCGAACAGGAGTACGCCGGCGATGGGCAACAGGTTCGCTACGATGAGCGCGACCGTGGCATGCGACGCCCCTTCACGACGCGGCGCTGGAAGTAAGTGCGCCGGGACTTCCGGACGGACACCCGCGGGTGCCGCAGCGGATGCAGCCGCCACAACACTTGCTGCACCGGCGCCGGCGCGTTGCAGGCACGCAATGAAATTGTCCGCCTGTGCCCGCGGCAGGCGGTCGCCGATGCCGCAGGAGAGCCCCTCGTAATCGAACCGTATGCGGGCCATGCCACTTTCTCCGGCGTTCTCGGCACGCAGGTTCCGCATGCGTGCGAGCTCGTACTCGCAGACGATTTTCAGAGGACCCAGTCGCGGTACGTGCACAAGACAACCTCCTTGCAGGCGGGCGGACTCGCGATACAGAAGAAGCAATGCGGTGAGCGCGCCGAGGATCACGACGCCCACGGACCAGCCCAGGATCCAGAAAACGCTGAAGAGGAACATCATGAGATCGAAGACGTCGTGCACCGGCTGCACGCTCGCCTGCGCGACCATGATGCCGGCTACGCCCGCGAAAATAGCGAAGATGACGCCGAAGACGATTCCGACCGGCCACATGCGGCGGTCCGGCAGTTCGAGCGGTGTCGATCCGGAATCGTTGTCCCGGAGCGTTACCCGGAGGTGCCTCGGCCAGGGCTTTGCCATTGCGCTCTCCCTCGTTCGTGGCAGGCACACGCCGATGCGTTCGTGAGCCGCATTCCGACCGCCGACTGAGCGCAGCGGGGCATCCGCGCATGAACCTCGACGCGTGACACGGCAGACGCCCGCATAGATAAAGCATGCTGGCGGCGCTTCGGCGCCGTGGACGCACTGCACGGCGTGTTGGAGAATCGGACACGTTCTTCAAATGGAGCAGCACGTGCACAGCCCACGGATCGGTGCCGCGGCATTCTTATCGGCCGCCGCGCTGATTTCTGAACCCGCCCCGGCGCAGACCTTCCCGACGAAGCCGATCAGGCTCGTCGTCCCTTTCGCACCCGGCGGAGGGACGGACGTGACCGCGCGTTACATGGCCACGAAGCTCTCGCAGAAGCTCGGCCAGCCGGTGATCGTCGATAACAGACCGGCTGCGTCCGGCGTCGTCGGAGCCGATCTCGTAGCCAAGGCGACGCCCGACGGTCACAGCCTGCTCGTCGTATCCGTGACGTTCGTGATCAGCTCCGCGCTTCAGACGAACCTTCCTTACGATGGTGTGAAGGATTTCGCGCCGATCACATTGCTGATCGCTTCACCGCTCGGGCTTCTCGTTCATCCGTCGGTGCCGGCAAAGACGGTGAAGGAGCTGATTGCGTACGCGAGGGCGAATCCAGGAACGCTGAACTACGGGTCGTCGGGTCCCGGCAGCATCGCGCATCTCTCCACCGAGCTCCTGAATTCCATGGCCGGCATACGTATGACCCACATCCCGTACAAGGGCGTCGCGGCATATACCACCGCTCAGCTGGGGAACGAGATCCAGGTCGGCATGAGCAACATGTTCTCGACCATGACCCACTGGAAAGCCGGGCGGCTGCGGCTCATCGCACATGCCGGCGCGAAACGCATCGGATCGATGCCCGAGCTGCCGACCATTGCCGAATCGGGCGTGCCCGGCTACGAAGCGATAATCTGGTACGGTTTCATGGCGCCGGCAAAGACGCCGCGGCCGTTGATCCAGAAGCTTCACACCGAGATCGTGGCGATCGCGAACACGGCCGATGCGCGGCAGGTCTTCGCATCGCAAGGCAACGACGTCGTCGCGAATACGCCGGAAGAATTCGTGAGCGTGATCCGGCGTGAAGCCGTCAAGTGGGGCGATATCGGTCGCAAGCTGGGTGTGACGCTGGATTGATCGGAGTACGGGTAATGAAGGAGGAAGTGACCATTGATAGCGGAAGACGAACGGTGAGCGACGAGGAACCGAACGACGAAGCAGAGTGGACGCAGGAGCGGCGGGCGACTCCGCGGGTGCAGTACGTCTATGATTTCGCGGCGCTCGATGCAGTCCCCCGCGGGCAGACCAGCCTGGCAATCACAGCGACGCGACTACTCTCCGGTCCGAGCCTGGAGACAGGCAAGTCATCGACTGTCGGCGCGGTACTTACCGGCCGGCACATGATCTGCACGCTGGGTCATCAGTCCGCCGGTACGGGCGCCAAAGCCCATACGCATCCGAACGAACAGTTCAACTACGTTCTGCGTGGAATGATGATGAGCGATATCGACGGCGACCGCGTCTTCGCTCCCCGCGGCTGGATCCTGCACACGCCGGGCAGCCTGGTGCACACCGGCCTCGCATGCCCCGACGACGACCTCGTCTTTCTCGCCGTGAAAGACACGAGGCACGGCATCGTCGGACCGCCTGTGGACGGGAAGTACGACGGACCGAACTGTTTTCCGGGCTTCGGCAGCCGTGCGCACGAGCCGCGCGTCTCGACTGCCTACGTGATCGAGGAATCGCGGCGGCTGCCGCCGGGGCCTGGCAAGCGGTACGTGTACGACATGAACAAGGGCGCCGACGAACGCTCCGCATCGTCCAGCGCGACGGTCACACCCGAGAACGCGCTCGGTCTTCCGCTCGGTATCTCGGGCAAGATGCTGAGTGGGGAACGTCTGCACATTGCAGTGCTACGCTTTCTCGCCGGCGCGCGGCTTTCGAATTACCGTCGCGACAACGAGCAGTTTGCGTTCGTCATCGACGGCGCGCTCGAAGCCGATCTGGACGGCGAGGAAGTGTCCGTAGGCAGGCACTGTCTGCTCCATCTGCCCCCCGCCACACGACATACCCTCAGCGCGCCGACGGGGGCCCTGATCGTGCTCGCGCAGGACAAGCACGAGCCAGGCCCTGACGGAGAAGCCTCATGTTGAACGTGGCCGTCATCGGAATGGGCTGGTGGGGCAAGACGCTCGTCAGCCTGATGCAGAAGAGCCCGAAGTTTCACGTCGTCAAAGGCGTGAAGCGCAATCGCGCGAGCGAAGCTGAATTTGCACGTGCGAACGGCTTCGAGATCGTCTCCGACTACGGTGCGGTGCTCGCCGATCCGAACATCCATGCTGTCGTTCTCTGCACGCCACATACGTTGCACACGGAACAGATCATCGCCGCTGCCGAAGCGGGGAAGCACGTTTTCTGTGAGAAGCCGCTCTCGCTTACGCGCGCAGACGCCGAGCGCGCGATCGAAGCCGTCAACAGCAACAAGGTGGCGATTGCCGTCGGTCACGAGCGCCGATTCGAGCCGCCGATCATCGACCTCATGCGGACAGTGAGATCAGGCGAGCTCGGCGTGCCGCTCCAGATCGAGGCCAATTTCAGCCAGGACAAGTTCCTGACGCTGCCTGCGGACAACTGGCGCCTCACGCCGGAGGAAGCGCCGGCAGGTCCGATGACCGCGACCGGCATTCACATTCTCGACCTGAGCGTCGGCATTTTCGGTGAAGCGGAGTCGGTCCTCTGCAGCGTGCGGCAACTCGGGAGCCAGCTTACGAATGGCGACACGCTCGCCGCGCTCGTCTCGTTCCGACAGGGAGGACATGCGTTGCTTACGGCAATCCTCGCGACGCCGTTCGATGGACGTTTTGCGGTCTATTGCAGCAAAGGCTGGATCGAAGTGCGCGACAAAGCGCACCCGAGCACGCCGCAGGGATGGACGATGACGAAAGTCGTCAGCGGCGAGAAGCGCACAGTCGAAGAATATCCGCCTGCTTCCAGCATCCTCGCGAATCTCGACGCATTCGCAGACGCGGCCGAAGGTCGCGTCGCCTACCCGGTGACGCAGCAGGAGATGATCGCAAACATCGCGGCGCTCGAAGCGATCGTGGAATCCGCGAAGAGCGGGCGGAAGGTCGACGTCAAGGGCTGAAGCGCCTCCGCTACAATACGCCCAAACGGGTTCTGTCCCGTTTTTCTGTTAGAGGAGAAGGATCACATGGCGGCAGAGAAGCAGGCGCAGTCGACCGACGGGTTCGACCACACATTCAGGGCGATTTACGACCACGAGATCCCGTGGGAAAGCGACGACGTGCGCGGCCTGCTCAAGCTGCCGCCCGGCGTCAAAGTGAAAGTGCTGAACTACGATCCGGTCATGAAGCGGATCGACATGAAACAGCAGTTTCCGCCGGGCTACGTCGAGCCCGCGCATACGCACACGAGCTGGCATTCCATTCTCGTCACGAAGGGCCGCATGTGCGTGGCCGGCAAAGACCTGCGACCGGGCGATTACGTGTTCGGCTGGGACATCCCGCACGGACCGTACGAGTATCCCGACGGCTGCGAAGTGTTCATCGTCTACATGGGTGACCCGTCCCACGTGTGGCAGAAGAACGACCTGCTTCAGCACAAGAACACCTGGAAAGCGGAGACGACGGAAGGCGAGCAGGGCGTGGTGCAGCACATCGAGAAACGCAAGGCAGGTCAGGTCTAGGCTCGCCGCACGCGATAACGTCGCACATTCGGCTCTGCTTGCTGCGCAGAGCCGGTATCGCGGGCGATAAAGGCTCGCCCCTACCGTAACAGGCCCGCCCCGGGCCTGATCGTCACGACCTTTGAAGAGTAAGTCACGGGCGCCGCGTCCTGCGTGGCGGCAGCTCGTGAATTCCTTCCTTTGCCTGTTCCTGCGCGCAACGAGCGCGTTGCTGCTCGCGATCGGACTGGCGGGGGTGTGGTTCTGCGCCGGCCGGGGATGAGTTCGAGAAGAGCTTCAAGTCTGTTCTGAGATCCATGTAAAGCTCTGTTGTTCGTTTCGCACACGGGGGAAAAAATGAAAAAAACTGTCACGTCATTGCTCATTGCTGCAACGCTCGCGTTCAGCTGCGTGCCGCTCGCGTCGGCCGAGCTGCTCTTCAATAACTACACTCCGGAGATCGATCCCGTCACGTCCGGACCCGGTTCCTACACCGTCGGCACCGAGTTCACAGTCGGAGCGCAAGCCGTGGCCGTGACCAAGCTCGGCGTATTCGCGGGTACCGGCGTATTCCAGGATACGCCGGTCGGCATCTGGAGCGTATCGAACCAATCGCTCGTCGGCTCCGCTGTCATCACGTCGAATGCGGCCGCCAATGTCGTTCGAATCCAGGACTGGTACATGGTGCCGCAAACGCCGAGATCGCACCTGTCCCTGAACCCGCCGAGTGGACGATGCTGATCGCAGGTCTGCTCGTCGTCGGCTTCATCGCGCGCCGGCGCGAACGGCACTTGGTGTAAGCACGCCGGTAATCGTCTCCATGAGGACAGTGTGGTCGCCACGCTGTCCTTTTTTTGGAGATGAGAAAGCACATGTACCTCCCCGCGCGTCTTGATTGCAGATCCTGCATTGCGAGGCTGCAGCGCATTCTGTACACTTCAGCCGTACACTACGGCAGGTCGAAACAATGGACGACGTCAAGTTGACGGAGCTGCGGCAGAGATTGCCGGCTTATCTCAAAGAGGTCGAGAAAGGCCGCACACTGAGGATCACCTCGCGAGGGCGAGTCGTCGCGCGCCTGCTGCCGCCTGAAGATACCGTAGAAGCGGCACGCGCGCGACTCAAAGCGCTACGTAAGACAGCACGCATCGGCGATGTGATCGCGCCCACAGGCGAACGCTGGCGAGCGGAGCGTGCTGGTCCTTGACACCCACGTCCTCGTTCATGATGCGCTGAGCCCCGGCCGGCTCTCGTCCCGGGCGAGGCGCCTGCTCGAAAGTGCGCCTCTCGCGTGCAGCGACATCAGTCTGTGGGAAATCGGGATGCTGATCGCCAAGGGGCGGCTCACGGTCGCGGCAGAACCCGAGCAGTTTCTGGAAGATGTACTGCGCGCTCGGGAAATACAGGTGCTCCCGATCACGCCGCGGATCGCCGCACTCGCGCAGTCGCAGGCGTTTCTTCACGCCGATCCTGCCGATCGTATTATCGCCGCGACGGCGATAGCGCATCGTGCCAGGCTGCTGTCAGCCGATGATCTGCTGCGTCGTCTGAAGTCGGTCGAAGTAGTCTGGTAGAACCCCAGACGCGGCGGAACAGCGAGCGCCGGGTGCGTTCGGCGCGATGCGCGCACTGCGAACGCCGAAATCGCCCCGGGGACAATGCTGTCTCGCAGGTCTGCTCGTCTCGGGTTCATCGCTCGACGGCGCAACGCGAACATCGCGTAAGCACCCTCCAGCAGTCATTCAGGGCAGCGTGGCTCATTCACGCTGCTTTCTGTTGGTCCGCCGTCTGCTCATGGCGGAACGCGTTACCGACTGCTCCGGCGAGGGGCACTCGTGCCTGTCAAGAGACCTTTAGCACGTATCAAGGTTTGCGCCGCTCACAGGCGAGCAACTTAGTCACGACTTCAGCAAGACTCCAGAAAAGTCAGAGTCACCCGGCGCGTGCGGGGTGCTCTGAAGCCAAAGGCCCCGCACAGTTCATCAATGAGACGAACAGGGGAGCATCATGAACTCCAAACACTTCATATCCCGCAGCAACCTGATTGCCTTAGTCGTTTCGCTTGCAGCCGCATCCGCGGCTCAGGCCGATGTGACACACGGTTACCGGCGGCAACGTCACGCTTCTCTCAAATGCAAATTCCGTCTACGACGGCACGAAGGCTAACGGCTCCGTAACTGGATCCACACTAATCTCGCCGGGCACGTTAGGTCAGTTTGACGCAGCGACTGGCGTCCTGACAGGTGCGACTGCTACCTCAACTCCAAATCCTGCGGTAGCTCTTGTCAAAACCGGCGGCACCGGTACTGCGAATGCTTACTCCACTTGGTCACTCGGCGGCAATAGCTCCGGCAGCACAACTATTAACAGTATGAATACCTCCCAGGGTACCGACTTCGTCTGGAGCCCGATCAGCGTGACCAGCTCAGCCGCCAACTTGAACAACTTTGTTGGGACTGGAAACATCGCAACAAACAGCTTTTCTTCATACCTGACTGTGAACTGGTCATCGGGTACCGTCGGGGCTGGCGCCTTTAGCGGAACTTCCCTAACTCAGCACGCTGACCTCGTTAGCAGCGAGAGCATCGCCTACACTTACTTGAAGCATGCAAATGCGTCCTTCAGCAGCGCAGGGGACGTGAATCAACTGAGTGGTTCCGGTCTCAGCTTCTCGGTCTTCAACCTCGGCGATGCGAACACCACGAAGCTCGACTTCGCGGGCACGATCGAGTGCATAGGCGGAAACTGTAGCGCCTTCAACGTGAGCATGCCGACGTTTCAGGATTTGGCAGCGGGCAGCAGCAAAACCGGCGGTCTCGGACTATTGAGCGCAGCCGCACCCGGCGCGTACGAGGCGACCTATCGTCCTTGTTTTCTCCGATGACACCGCTGTCGGCGCCACCGAACAGCCAACTGCAGAACTCACTCGACGCTCAACCTCGAAGGATCGGTCGCTGCCGTCCCCGAACCCGCCGAGTGGGCCATGCTGCTCGCGGGCCTGCGTAGCCATCGGTTTCATCGCTCGACGCCGCAACGAGATCGTTTCGTAAGTACGCAGCAGTCAGCGCCAGGGACAACGCAGCTCACCGCGTTGTCCCTCTTTTTGACGCGCTTCAGGATCCGCTTGTCACGAGATTGCACGGGCTGACCGCTCTCGGCTGACGCGACGATCGCTTCGAGCACCGCGATTCCGTTGATCGCCTGATCAGCGGGCACGACGAAGCGCTCACCAGCCGCGACGCCATCCGCGAACGCTTCCAGCGCAGCCCGCTCGATGTCACGCGCCGGCAGCGTGATCTTCTCGGGCGCCCCCTCGAGCGCACACAGGTAAAGATCCTCGTGGCTCTGCATCTCCCAGCCACCCGTCCGAGTTCACGCGCACACCGAGAACGGGCTCGCGTAATGCGCGCCCCATGCAATCTGGGCCGGAACACATGCCGTTTGACGGTGTCCGTACCATATGATACGTTTCACGTATCAATTAAGACGGGATTGATTGTGACAGCGGTTCTCGAAAAAGCTCGAAGCGTAGATCTGCACGAGAGAGATGCGCGTGCGAGGTTGGCACGGCTCGTCGTGAAATTGCTCGACCATTGGGCGCTTTCTTCGCAAGACGAAGCAACGCTGCTTGGCCTGTCGCGTGAGTCGCGCTCGACCGTGGCGCGATATCGCCGCGGCGAACCGCTGGCTGACAGCGCGGATCTGATTGCCAGGGCTGGCCATCTGTTGGGGATTCACAAATCGCTGCGCATCATTTTTCCGCATGATCGCGAGCTCGCCTACCGCTGGATTTCTACACCGAATCGCCGTTTCAGCGGCATGCCGCCTTTGGAAATCATGAAACAGCATGGCTTTGAGGGAATACTCGCTGTGCGACGGTATCTCGATTTCGAACGCGGTCGCTAGAACAGCGTCCATCGGCTGGCCGGCATGTATGACGATCTCATCAACAGAGCCGTCGATTACCACGATGACGTCGTTCGCAACATAAAGGGCATCCGAACCACGCAGGCTTTGTTCGATGACTTGTCAAACGATGAGCGGGACAACGAGGTGGCCGTCGCGGCGGAAGCGGCAGGCCATATTCCCAGCTCCGCGCCATTGATCACGAGGCCGTTCGATTACGGCGCCGTCATCTCTTATCCGTTTGTTCCACACAACTGGCACGAAACAAGATTTTCGGATGGTCTCCATTATGGCGTCTGGTACGGCTCGCACGACGTTGAAACTACAGTCTACGAGTCCGTTTACCACTGGCGACTGTTTCTCTCTGACAGTTTTTCGACTGAAGATAGAACGATCACAGGCGAGCGCCGCGTCTTCAGCGTGCGGTGCGACGGCATACTGATCGACCTGCGCAGAAAAGAGCGCGCCTACCCGCAACTGGTGGATCGCGTCAGCTATGCCTATACACAAGGTGTAGGGGGCTATCTGCATCACCAGAGTCAAAACGGACTCCTCGTGCGCTCGGCACGTTCGAAGGGGATCAATGCAGCCATTCTGCGCCCGGTATGTCTGTCGAATGTGCGAGACAAATGCCAGCTCACGTACATCACCAATCCAGCGCAGGACCGGGTGACTGTGGAGCGGCAACGCGGCCGGGTGTGGCTGACGTTATATCCTTCGCGCTTCTCATGAATGCCTTGGTGGCGAGCGAAGGATCCGGATAGCGCGGGCGTGCGCGCCCGCAGTTCTTCTTACGCGATGTTCACGGGTTTTCCGCTTGCCGCAGACTCCACGATCGCCTCCAGCACCGCGATCCCGTTCACCGCCTGATCCGCTGGCACAACAAAGCGCTGTCCGGAAGCCACCCCATCCGCGAACGCTTCGAGCGCAGCCCGTTCGATGTCCCGCGCCGGCAGCGTGATCTTCTCGGGCGCGCCCTCGAGTGCACACACGTACAGGTCCTCGTGGCTGCGCATTTCGATCCAGCCGTTCGATCCGAACACATGCACGCGCCACAATTCGGCGGTGGCGAAAATCGTCCCGAGATAGCCGGTCACGCCCGAATCGAAGCGCAGCAGCATCGACGTCGTATCGTCGATCTCGGATTCTGGAGGCGCCGCACGAGCTTGACTGTACGCGAACACGGATCGCACGAGTCCGCCGAGCTGGATCATCGCATCGAGCGTATGAATGCCGCGCGCCGCCATGCCTCCGCCCGGCGCTTCGACGCGTGAGTTGCGCCACATGCCACGCTTGTACTTGAACACGGTCGGACCCGACTGCTGCGCTTCCATGTGCAGCACTTTTCCGATTTCGCCGGCACGCACACGCCGCGCCAGCTCCAGAAACGCCGGAGCATACCTGCGGTTGAAGCCGACGCTCAGCGTGACACCGGCCGTCCTGACGGCCTCGACCGCCTGTTCCGCGCTCTTGCGCGTGAGTGTCATCGGCTTCTCGCTGTAGATGTGCTTGCCCGCCTGCGCGGCCTGCACGATCTGCTCGTGATGCTGGGAATGCGGCGTCGCAAGCACGACCGCATCGATCTTCGGATCGCGCAAGACCTCCGAGTAGCTTTCGACGAGTTCGAGTCCTGTCTTCGACGCGAGCTCGCGGTGCGCAGCGGGGTCGCGTGTTACACCCTTTACGAGACGGATCTTCTGACTGTCCTTGACCGAATCGATCAATCGTCCGCCCCAGCGGCCCAGACCATAGATTGCAGCATTCAGCATCACGTGCTCCCGGGATGACCAGCCCTGCGGCGGTTATTCAGAGTTCCTAACAACTCGAACATCTCGTTGCCGAAACGTGCGCGCGCTTCGTCGTGCAGAGGCTTCACCGCCCGTGCAAACGCGGCGCGTTCCTCGGCCGTAAGCTCCACGACCTCGCCGCCGGCATCCTCGATCGCCTTGCGCGCGGCGTGCTCCTCCTCGACCGCAAGCTCACGTTGAGCCAGCACGGCCTCACGCGCGGCCTTGCGAATGCCGGTCTGCAGTTCCTCCGGCCAGCGTTCGTGCTCGGCCCTGTTCATATAGATCCCGCGCGAGAGATAACAGTGTCCGGTGAGCGTGTGATAGCGGTGCACTTTGTGAGCACCGTAATCGACGGTATTCGCCATCGGGTTCTCCTGGGCATCAACCGTGCCGGAGACGATCGCTTCGAGGCCTGGTTTGAGATCGAGCGAGAACGGAACGGCACCCATCAGCTCGAAGCTGCGCGCGTGCACCTTGCCCGGCATGAGACGCGTGCGCATGCCTTTGATGTCCTCGGGCGTGTGTACGGGATGCAGGCGGTTCGAGACGTGACGATAACCGTTCTCGAAATAACCCAGCACGCGATACCCGGGAATGCGTTCCTCGATTTTCCGCGTGAGATACGCGCCGAGTGCACCATCCCAGGCCGCGCGGGCCTCTTCCAGGCTCTCGAACAGAAACGGCAGATCGGCAAACTCGAGCTCCGCCACCCGATCGGCCAGATAGCTCGTGGACTGATACGAGAGCGTCAGTATGCCGTGCTCCGCCATCCACAGGAGATCGCCGCCCTTGTAGCCGAGGTCCATCACGTTCCAGATGTACTTCACGTCCACGGCTTTGCCGAACTGCGCTTCGAGCTTGTCGCCCATGATCTTGAGCGCTCGGCTGCACGTCGTATTGGCCGGCCCGTAGCCGCCCATGCGAATCTGTATCGGTTCGCTCATTCCGATGTCCTTTGCTCCGTCTTCACGCGATTATCGCAGGAAAGCAGCGGCCGATTTCGAAGTATGCTTGACCGTGTGGTTCGTGCTTCGAGACGGCGCTTGTTCGCCTCCTCAGCACGAACGGTCTGGTCCCGTTCGCACTGAGGAAGCCGGCGGCGGCTGTCTCGAAGTGTGAACGGCTCATCGAACGAACAAGGGGTCACGAATGCAGCTCAGCAAGGGACGACTCGTCGCCCTCATTCTTTCTCTCGTCACGACCGGCGCCACATTCGCGCAGAACTATCCCAGCCGGCCGGTACGTTTTCTCGTCCCGACGAATCCGGGCGGCGGCCTCGACGTTATCGCACGCATCGTCTCGCCGGCGCTCACGGACGCGCTCGGCAAATCAGTCGTCGTCGACAACCGCGGCGGCGCAAGCGGCGCGATCGCCCTCGAAACGACAGCGCGCGCGGTGCCCGACGGCTACACGATGGTGATCTTCAGCGTGAGCCAGATCATCAGTGCGGAGCTGACGAAGCCCGCCTACGATATGTTCCGCGACTTCGCGCCCGTTTCGCAGGTCGCGGCGGCGCCGTATGTGCTGACGGTGCATCCCAATCTGCCGCCGAAGACGATGTCCGACTTCATTGCTTACGCGAAGGCGCGTCCGAGCGAGCTCAACTATGCTTCCTCCGGCTACGGCACGCTTCAGCAGCTTGCACTCGAGCTCCTGTCCCTTCAAGTCGGCATCAAGCTGACCCATGTGCCGTACAAGGGCGTGGGGCAGGCGTTCCCGGATCTCCTCTCGGGACGCACGCAACTCACGATGTCGAGCGTCGCCTCGATGGCGAACCTGATTCGCTCGAAGGGCGTGCGCCCGATCGCCGTCAGCACCGAAAAACGCACTGCGCAGCTTCCCGAGGTACCGACGATGATCGAATCAGGCGTGCCTGGATTCGTGGTCACGCAATGGCACGGCGTTGCCATGCCCGCAAAAACGCCGCGCGACGTCGTAAGTCGCATGCAAAGCGACATCGTGAAAGCGTTGCAACATCCCGACGTGATCGCGAAACTCGCGGCTGACGGCACCGATGCGGTGGGCAGCACGCCTCAGCAATTCGCGGCGCACATGCGTGCTGAGCAGGACAAATGGGCGAAGGTGATCAAGCAGACGGGCATCACGGCGCAGTAAGTCCTTCGGCTTTCAGCTCTTCGATCGCTTCCAGCATGCAGGTAACACCGTAGGTCAGGACTTTCGCCCCGCACGGATTCACGCAAACCATCAGCGCTTCCGCGATCTCTTCGGGCGCGAGACCCAGTTTGAGGCCCTGCTTGATGTGCTGCTTGAGATGCGGCTGGTTCGGCGGGTTCGACATCTCGACCGCGAGCGCGAGGATGTGAAAGAGCTCGTGCATCTTCTGGTCGAAGCGCCGCGGCTTGAGCCGTATCACTTCGTCGAGCTTCACCAGCACTTCGACGTAGTCCGGAAACTTCTGCGCGATCCATTCGTGCGCCGGATAGCGCTTCCCGCGCCGCTTCGCCATCTCGTCGGCGAGGTTGCGGGGCGGGTTCTCCTGATCTTGTTCGGTCATTTGCTTGGTTGCCCCTCACCCTGCCCTCTCCCCGATCAGGGGCGAGGGTATTTGGCGTCACTCACCACTCACCATCGTCACTCGTCACTCGTCACTCGCCACGAATGACGAGCCCCGGATCACGAGGCACGAATCACTCGGCCTGGATATGCGCTTCCTTGATCACCTTCGCCCACTTGGCCGATTCGGCCGCCATGAAGTTGGCAAAATCCTGAGGCCGGCTGGCCACCACGTCCGCGCCCATTTCGACGAGCTTCTCACGCACGTCGGGCTGCTGCAGAACTTTGGCGACATCGCCGTACACACGCGTGACGAGCTCGCGCGAGGCGCCGCCCGGCAGCGTGAGGCCGAACCAGTTCGTAAGCTCGTAGCCGGGCAGCCCGGATTCCGCAACGGTCGGTACCTGTGGCAATTGCGCTGCCCGCTTCGAACCGAGCACCGCCAGCGCCTTCAACCTGCCGCCTTTGATGTAGGGAAGCGCCTGCAGCATGCTGTCGAATGTCAGCATCACGTGTCCGCCGAGTAGATCGACGAAGCTCGGGCCGCTGCCCTTGTACGGCACATGCGCAAGCTTCACATTCGCCATACTGTTGAAGAGCGCACCCGCAAGATGCGGCGCGCCGCCCGCTCCGGACGATGCGTAGGTGATCTTCTCGGGCTGAGACTTCGCAAGGGCGATGAGCTGCCTCACGTTCGCTGCGGGCAGCGACGGATGAGCGACCATCACGAAATGCACGGCCACGACCTGTGTCACTGGCGATAGATCGCGCACCGGGTCCACGGTCATCTTCGCGTACAGATGGCGGTTCACCGCGAGATTGCCCATCGTCGCGAGCAGCCACGTGTGTCCGTCGGGCGCTGCTCGCGCCGCGAGCTCGGTCCCGATCACGCCGGCCGCGCCCGCGCGATTATCGACCACGACCTGCTGGCCATAGATGTCGCTCAACTTCGGACCGATGAGCCGCGCGACGATATCGACCCCGCCGCCCGGCGGAAACGGAATGACCACACGCACGGGCTTGGAGGGAAACGGTTGCGCGTGAACGAGCATCGGGCAGCCGCATAGAAGCCAGATCAGTGCAGGTACGGATGCGCCTGTAACCCCGCGTGCGGCCATGCGAACTCTCCCGGGCTTTCACGCTCTAGATTGTACATACTAGTTTATTCATTCCCGCGACGGCCTCAATGCGAGGAGACTCTCGATGCGCAGCATACTGAAATGGGTAGCCATCGCCGTCGGCACGGTCGTCGCAATAGCGGGTGCACTCATCGTCTACATCGCCACGACTTTCGATCCCAACGATTACAAGGCGACCATCGTCAAGGCAGTCAAGGACAGAACCGGCCGCACGCTCGAGCTGAAGGGGGACTTGAAGCTCTCGTTCTTTCCCACCCTGGGCGCAAAGCTGGGCGAAACCGCTCTGTCCGAGCGCGACAGCAATGCGGAGTTCGCAAGTGTCTCCGAGGCGCTCGTGGCAGTGAAGCTGCTGCCGCTCCTGTCGAAGCAGATCATCGTGGATGCGGTGGAAGTCAAAGGCCTGAAGGCGCGGGTCGAGAAAGACAAGGCCGGAAAGTTCAACTTCGATGACCTCAAAGGCGAAAGCGCCGCCACAAGTCAAAACAAGAGCGAGCCCAGCCGCCCGACGCCGGTCATGATCGACATCGATCACGTCACGATTTCCGACGGAGCGGTGACGTATGTGGACCACGGCGCGGACGTGCAATACGAGATTTCGAAGCTCGATCTCGAGACCGGCCGGATTGCGAACGGCGTCACGACGACGATCGATCTCAGCGCCGCCATTGCCGCGCCGAAGCAGAAGGTGCAGCTCGATTTGAAACTGAAGACGCGCCTCACCGCCGACCTCGAACGGCAGCGCTACAAGCTCGACGGTCTCGATTTTTCGACGAAGGGCGATCTCGAGAATCTCCGCGGCATGACTGCGAGCGCGCGAGGCAATGTGGAGGCCCGGACCGCGACCTCGGAGTTCGTGGCGAACGGCATGCAGGTCGATGTCAGCGGAAAACTCAGTGGCGGCGACCTTAAGGCGAAGCTCGACGCACCGAAGCTCACGCTCACCAAAGACAAGGTCGATGGCGGCAATATCGTGCTCGATGCGACTACGGCTGAAGCCGGGAGCCGGCTTACGATCAAGGCGACTGTGGCGGCCGTGCAGGGCACGTTCGACAGCGTGAAGGCGGGTCCGATCGACGCCGACATCGAAGCTCGAGGCGGCAACCGCACAACGAAAGCCAGACTCGGTGGGACGCTGGCCGGTAGTCTTGAAGCCCGGCGGTTCGAAATACCGAACCTCGCGCTCAACGCGAAAGTGACAGACCCGAAGCTGCCGAAAGGCGCCTTCGATGCGTCCATTGCCGGGGCAGCGCGCGCGGACGTGGGAAAGGAAACGGCCGCACTCGAGTTCAACGGCAAGCTCGACGAATCGAACGTGAACGGGAAAGCAGGCCTCACGCATTTCTCCCCGCTCGCGGTCACGTTCGACCTCAATGCGGACGAGCTCGACGTCGACCGCTTGATGGGAAAGGCAGCCGGCAGCAAAGAGGGTGAGGATGGCGCAGGTTCGAAGACAGCAAAACCGAAGGAAGAGAAGATCGATTTGTCGGCTCTCAAGAGCTTGAACGCGGCAGGCGCGATCAGGATCGCAAAGCTGACGGCCATGAACGTGAAAAGCCAGCAGGTGCGCGTGGATCTCAAGGTCGCGAATGGACGACTCGACGCGAGCCCAATCTCCGCTCAGCTCTACCAGGGCACGCTCAACGGCGCTATATCGGCAGTGGCGGCGCAGAATCCCGTGTTCACGATGAAACAGACACTGTCGGGCGTGGCTATCGGGCCACTGCTTCATGATGCGGCACGGATCGATACGCTCGAGGGTAAAGGGACGGTCAGCGCGGACGTTCAGACGCACGGCGCCTCGATGGATGCGCTGAAAAAAGCATTGAATGGCAGGGCGTCAGTCAATCTTGCGGATGGCGCACTCAACGGCATCGACATCGGCGCAGCGATTCGCACCGCACGGACGAATATCGACCAGATTCGCGGGCGTCCGGTGCACCAGTCGAACGACATGGCGCAGAAGACGGACTTCACGGAGCTGAAAGCGACCTTTGCAATCCGCAACGGCGTCGCGCATAACGACGATCTCTCGCTCAAGTCGCCGCTGCTGCGTTTGGGTGGTGCCGGCGATATCGATATCGGTAACGACAGTCTCAACTACGTGCTCCAGGCAACTGTGGTCGCCTCTGCCACAAGCCAGGGCGGCCGCGCGGCATCGGATCTGACCGGCGTGACGATTCCTGTAAAGCTGACCGGTGCCATGGATGCGCCGCACTGGTCGGTCGATTTCGCTGGCCTCGCCACCGGACTCGCCAGGCAGAAGCTCCAGGAGGAACTCCTCAAGCGCGCGACCGGCGGCAAAACCGGATCGGACGCGCCCGCGAAAATTCAGGACGCGGTGAAGGATCGCCTGAAGGGCCTGTTCGGCCGGTAATCCGCGGGCTTTCGAATGCCGCGTGCACCGCGCGCATCCCCGCCGAGCGCATCCCTGCATCCAAACGGCCATCTCCCCCGTATATGAGGTGATGCCGCGGCTGGAAGGCCGTGCACGTGCTAGTCCGGGGGCGGGCCGATATGCGCTATGTTCCGGGCGTGACGGATGAATCCGTTTGACCAAGTCCGTCAGCATGCGCAGAATTCCGCCGCGGCAGTGTGTCATCGTCTTCAGGGGAGATCGTTATGAAACACGTGCAGTTCCTCGCCGCGATCCTGCTCGCGGCACTCGCCATCGTCGCCAACGCGTCCAGCCACCGCGAGGCGCTCGCGATCCTCAACGAGCCCTGCGCCGACAACACGGATACCTATGCGTGGGTCTCGCCCGGCAATCACGACAAGCTCTACCTGATCATGAACTTCAACCCGTTGCACGAGCCGGGTCAGGGCAACCAGGGCTTGCGCGCATGCAACGGCTACCGTTACGAGTTTCACATCGCGAAGGGGGCGAGCCTCAAGTCGCAGGTGATCTATCGGATCGAGTTTACGAACCGGCTGAAGCCCGAGGCTCCCCCGAGTGCGAACGATCCGCTCGGCGGCGGCAACGAACTCCTCTGGCAGCTCACCGGTGGCACCGAGACCATGAAGGTCACGCGATTCGAACAGCCGGAAGGCAAGCGCGGCGATGATGACGACTGGCACGCGCGGCGCCATCGCGGTGACGACGACGCTCAGCGCGGGGCCGTGCTCGGTCGCGACCTGCCGGTGCTGCCCAACAATCACGGCCCGCAGACGGATCGACTCATCTACGGGCTCGGGCCCTTCGCTGGCTACGATTCGGGCGATGCCACAAGCCGCGAGATCGGCCTTTACGATCAGGCGTTCGTAGACCGGTTCATCCACACGCTCGCGAACGGCGCGCGCGTGATCGCCGGGCAATTCGACGATCCGTATCAGCTCGACGAAAAAGGGCTGTTCGATCTCGTCAATCTGAATCGTGACGACCTCGGCGGCATTCCCGGCGCGCGGCGACCACCCGGAAAGGACGTGTTCACAGGATTCAACCTCTTCTCGATTGCGCTGGAGATTCCCATCCAGGACGTGTTTCCGAATGGCATCCCGCACAACAGCGTCCTCAAGTCCGACTCCACCGATAGTCTCCTGCGCGTCCATTCCGAAATCCTGAGGCGCGAGACGCAGACCGTGGACGCGGGCAACATCATCACCGGGCTCAAGGGCTCCGGCGACTGGGTGCAGGTTGGCCGCAATGCGTTGCCGCTATTCAATGCAGGCCTGGTGGGCACCCAACGCCAGACTCTCTATCTGCGTACGAATCTGATGCGCGACGTCACGAACTTCGGTGCGGACATTCTGTTCCCGGTGCTCGTGCGCAACGCTGACGCACTCGGTATCTACAAGGCCCTGGGAGTCCCGGCAGATACCATCGCCAAGCTCAAGGGGCCGCGCGCCGACATCATCAACGCGATCAACCTGGGACGTCCCATCCCCGTCGCCGACGGTTTCACCGGCGACGTGATCACGCTCGACGCGGCGATCGATTCGCAGTTCCCGAACGGGCGGCGGCTCGGCGGCGGGACAACACCCAATCGCAACCAGGTGAACGTGAACAGCGTGCTCGTGAGCCTGATCGTCGCAGGCAACCCCAGCGCGGGCCTGGCCAAAGGCGTCGAAGTGAACGACAAGGATTACCTCGATCGCTTCCCGTTCCTGGCGCCCGCCCACCAGGGGCTGTTCCAGGGACATGGCGGCATCAACGAGCCGACGGTTCCGAACATTCCGATCCCGTAACACCGCTGCGAACCCGGACGGTTCCCGACATGGGGCCGCCCGGGTCGTGACTCTGCTTCCCTATGAAGATGCGCTGGCGATGCGTGACCACGCTCGCCCTGTCGGTTTTCTTGTCGGCATCGGTCGTGGGCGCCCCTTTCGTTCCGACTGACGACGGAGAAGTACTCGAACGGCTGCCGGATCGCAACACGGCGCAGTATCGCGAGCTCAAACGATTGCAGGCTGCGGCAGCAGCCGCGCCCTCGCACGTCGCCGAGGCCATCGCGCTTGCCAATGCCTACTACCGGATCTCGCGCACCGAGGGCGACCCGCGCTTCCTCGGCTACGCGCAGGCTGCACTCATGCCGTGGTGGAAAGACGTACAAGCGCCAACGGCCGTGCTCGTGATGCGTGCGACGATCCTTCAGAGCAATCACGAATTCGATCGCGCGCTCGACGATCTGTCCAGAACGATCGCGCGTGAGCCGCGCAATGCGCGCGCCCTGCTCCTGCGCGCGAGCATACTGACCGCGCAGGGCAAGTACGACGAAGCGCGTGCGGACTGCGAGCGATCGCAGGGACTCGCGCCGGACCTCAACATCGTCGCGTGTCTGGCAGCCATCGAGGCGCTGACCGGCCACGCGCGGCTCGCCAGCATGGCGCTCGAACGTTCGCGGGCCGCAGTGGCGAATGTGCCCGCCGATGCGCGCGCCTGGATCGAATCCCTTCTCGGTGAGATCGCACAGCGACAGGACGATCCTGCCGCGGAAAAGCACTTTCGGGCCGCGCTCGCAGCCGATCCGCACGATCTCTACACCGTGGCCGCGTACTGCGACTGGTTGCTCGATCACGAACGTGCGGCGGAGGTGATTCCGCTGGTGGAAAGGCACCAGCGAGTGGACGCGTTGCTGCTGCGACTCGCCCTCGCGCAGAAAGCGCTGCGGCGCGCCGAGACCGAAGCCGCGCTCGCCACACTGCACGCGCGTTTCGACGCAAGCCGGGCACGCGGCGACAATGTGCATCGCCGGGAAGAAGCGCGCTTTCGCCTGCACGCCGAGGGCGATGCACCCCTTGCGCTGAAGCTCGCGCAGGAAAACTGGACGGTTCAGCGCGAGCCGGCGGATTTGCGGATTCTCGCAGAGGCCGCGGTTGCGGCAGGCGACATGGGCGCGCTGGACACCGTGCGCGAGTGGCTCACGCACACGGGGCTCGAATACGAAACCGTTCGCGCGCTGCTGAGGCGCGAGTCCGGACCACGACGATGAGTCACGCGGTGCGTGTGCTCGTCATGTTCGCCGCGCTGCTGCTGCCGAGCGCTGCGCTCGCCCACAAGGCGTCGGACAGTTATCTCACGCTAAGCGTCGACGCCAATGTGATCGAGGGGCAGTGGGACATCGCGTTGCGTGATCTCGACGTTGCGATCGGGCTCGACGCCAACCAGGACGGCGCGATCACCTGGAGAGAAGTGAGAGCGAAGCACGACGAGATCGCCGCCTACGCGCTCTCGCGTCTCCGGCTGGGCCCACCCACGTCGCCCTGCGCGGCCGCGATGCGCGAGCATCTCGTCGACAACCACAGCGATGGCGCGTATGCCGTATTGCGTTTCACGGCGACGTGTCCGGCGGCTCTCAAGGTGCTCAATGTCGATTACCGGTTGCTGTTCGACGTCGATCCGCAACATCGCGGCCTCCTCAATCTCGCGGCCGGCGACGAGCGCCGCGCAGGCATCCTCAGCATCGACGCGCCGGGGCAGCAGTTCGTGCTGGCAGCCTTGTCGCCGGTGCAGCAGTTCGTGGATTACCTCGAGGAAGGCGTGTTCCATATCTGGACCGGCTTCGATCACCTGCTCTTCCTGCTGTCGCTGCTTCTGCCGGCGGTTCTCGTGCGCACCCCAGGTCCCGCGCCCTCATGGACTCCGGCGGCCAGTTTCGGCGCAGCTTTCCGCGACGCGCTGAAGGTTGTCACCGCTTTCACCGTGGCGCATTCGATAACGCTGTCGCTGGCAGCCCTTGGCGTGATCAGTCTGCCATCTCGGCTCGTCGAGTCGGCAATCGCCGTGTCCGTAATCCTCGCCGCGCTGAACAACGTGCGTCCCGTCGTGCACGGCGGACGCTGGATCGTCGCGTTCTGCTTCGGACTGATTCACGGCTTTGGTTTTGCAAGCGTGCTCGCTGACCTCGGTCTGCCGCAGTCTTCGCTGCTGCAGGCGCTCATCGCGTTCAACCTCGGCGTGGAGCTCGGACAGCTCGTGATCGTTGCGGCGTTTCTGCCGATTGCATATGCTTCGCGCCAGCGGCGCTTCTACTCGAGTACGATTCTCGTCGGCGGCTCTGTCGCCGTTGCTGCGATCGCGATGGTGTGGCTGCTCGAGCGTGCGCTGAACGTGGCGTTGATTTCCGCACCCGGAGCGTAATGACGCGAATCGCCGTAATTCTGCTGTTGTCCGCCGTTGCATGCGTTCATGCCGGCGCACAGCCTTATCCTGACAAGCCCGTGCGCGTGCTCGTCGGTTTTCCGCCGGGCGCCGGCATCGATATTTCGGTACGGCTCGTGTGCGTGAGGCTGTCCGAAACGTTCAGCCGCCAGTTCGTCGTGGACAATCGAGCCGGCGCAGGCGGCAACATCGCCGTCGAAATGGCGGCGCATGCGACTCCCGATGGCTACACCCTGCTCGGACTCACGAGCGGAGCCGTTATCGCGCAGTCCGCTTACCGCAAAGTGCCATTCGACGTCGGGAAGGACCTGGCGCCTGTTGGAATGATCGCAATCGCGCCGTTGATCCTGACTGCGCATCCTTCCGTTGCGGCCAAGTCGCTGAAGGAGCTCGTCGCACTTGCCAAAGCAAAACCGGGTCAACTCTCCTATGCGACCCCGGGAACCGGTACCGCGCCGCACGTTGCCGGGGAACTGCTGAAGCTCGAGCTCGGGATCGATCTCCTTCACGTGCCCTACAAGGGAAACGCGCCGGCGATTGCGGACGTGGTCGGCGGCAACGTTCTGCTATCGTTCAGCAACATTCTCACTGCACTGCCGCAGGTGAAGTCGGGACGGCTGCGTCCAATCGCCGTCACGTCCCTGAAACGCAGCGAGATCGCGCCCGATATTCCGACCGTTGCCGAATCGGGCGTGCCGGGATTCGAGGCCGGCACGTGGTACGGCATCGCCGCGCCGGCCGGCACACCGCGGCCGATCGTCGATCGACTGAACAGCGCGATCGTTCGTGCCGTTCAGCTCCCGGACACGCGCGAGAAGCTGCTTGCACAAGGTGCCGAACCGATGACGGGCTCAGCGGAACAGATGGGGCAGTTCGTGCGCGCAGAGATCACGCGCTGGGCGAAGGTCGTCAAGGCGGCGAACATCCGGCTGGATTGACGAATCGTTCGTGCTGAGGAGGCGGACAGACGCCGTCTCGAAGCACGGACAAGCGAGACAGTCACTTATCTGCCGACAACCCGATCTGTTTGAACAAAACCCTCATGCGCGTGTCGTCGGACTCGAGCTTCGCGAACAGTTCCTGCGGCGTGCTGGTCACCGCTTCCGAGCCACCACCGGCCATGCGCTCCTTCACATCGGGCTGCTGCATGATCTTCACGATGTGCCCGTTCAGGAGTTTCACGACGGCCGGTGGCATCTTCGCCGGCCCCATGATGAACCCGATCGTGTCGAGGTCGTAGCCGGGTATGCCTTGCGACGCGATCGTCGGCACGCCCGGGATCAGCGGCGACGGCTGCGCGGAGGTGACACCCAGCGCCTTCAACTTCCCATCCTTGAGGTGAGACACGACGGCGCCTGCCGTCGCAAACACCATTTCCACTTCGTTCGTGAGTAAGCCGAGCACCGCCGGTCCCGTGCTCTTGTATGGGACCCGCGCGATCTTCGTCTTCGTGGCAATCATGAACATCTCACCCGCAAGGTGAAGCGCGCCGCCCGCTGAACCGGTGCCGTAGTGAAGCATTCCCGGCTTCGAGCGCGCCAATGCCACGAGCTCCTGCACGGTGTTGATCTTGAGTGAAGGCTGCACGACGAGGACATTCGGCGAGCGCTCCAGCTGCGAAATCGGCGCGAAGTCCTTCAGCAGATCGTAATCGGAAGGCTCCATCAGCGGCGTGAACTGCATCGTGCCGCCACCTACGCACAGCGTGTAGCCGTCCGGCGTCGAGCGCGCCACGATCCCGCCGACGAGCCGGCTCGGACGGTTGTCGACGATCACCTGCTGCCCCAGCGCGGGGCCAAGCGGCTGCGCGACGATGCGCGCGAGATAGTCGTTACCGCCACCGGGCGTGGCAGTAACGATGCGAACGGGCCGCGTGGGATAGTCCTGTGCATGCGCGGCAGTGATGGTCGATGCCGCGAGCGCGAGCGCGCACGCGGTCATTCCGAGTTGATGCAACGGGAAGCTCCTCGCGATTGTCCGGCTATCGCGAGCGTAACCCAAAACCGTTCAGGCGAAGCCAGGACCGGCGCGCTGCATTCAGACTGCATGGTTTCACCGCCCACGCGGGGCGTGTAGCCCTCCGGCATCGAGCGCGCGAGCATCCCTTCCGCACGAACCGCCAGTGCGGTAGGCTAACGACCCGCACAGGCGTGTCGGCCATGATCAAACTACAGCGCATCGGCCATATCCTGATCAACGTTCGTGACGTCGAGCGCTCCAAAGCGTTCTATACGGATGTCCTCGGCTTCAAGGTGCTCGAGCAGGACCCGGGGCACGGCGGCGGCGTGTTCCTCTCGCTCGGGGAGTACGGGAACACGCTGGACATCTTCCCCAGCGCGAACCCGGACGCCTACCCGCAGCCGAAACCGGGTGTCGGCAGGCGCGAAGGACTCGGTGTCAAGCACATGGCATTCGCCGTCGAGAACGAAGCGGAGCTCACGAAAGCGTACTTCGCGCTCAAGGACGCCGGCGTGCCGATCCATCGCGCCATCGATCACACGAGTCAGAAGAGCATTTACTTCTACGACCCCGACGATAATCTGCTCGAGATCGTCTGGGAGCGGCCGAACGCACAGGAGATTTTCAGGCGCGGCCGCGGCGACAACGACATGCCGATCACATTCGAGCAACGCGGGTCGTAGTAGCGAGACTGCGCAGGCGGCTCTGGGATGTGCATCGCCGCCGGAGAAGCTCTGAACGAGTCGCACGTGAAGCACGGGACCTGTTCATCGGTTCCGTGCTCACGAGGAGGAGCACATGGGAAGCAGATGGCTTCGAACGGCTGCGCTGTTGGCCGCGGCGTTCACACTCGTCGCCGCTGACTCTGCGTCGGGCCAAACGTATCCCGCCAAGCCCATCAGGCTGATCATCGGCGGTCTGCCGGGCACAGCACCCGACGTGATAGCGCGCCTCATGCAGCCGCATGTTTCCCAATCGCTGGGCCAGTCGCTCGTCATCGACAATCGCGGCGGCGGCTCCGGCATCCTCGCAGCGCAGATCGTCCTCGCAGCGCCCGGCGACGGCTACACGATACTCATGACCGGGGGCGCCGGTCTCACCATCGTTCCATTCCTCACGAAGAATCGTCCTTATGATCCGTTCCGTGACTTCACGCCGATAACGCTCGTCACGATGGCGCCGCTCGTGATCGCCTGCAATCCATCCCTGGCCGTGAACTCGGTCCGCGAGTTGATCGACCTCGCGAAGGCCAAGCCGAACGAGCTTCTTTACGGCACACCTGGCGTGGGGTCGATTCACCATCTCACGATGGAGATGTTCAACCAGGCCGCCGGCATCACGCTCACGCACGTGCCCTACAAGGGCGGGCCGCCCGCGGTGATGGATACGATCAGCGGTCGGCTGCAATTGGTGATCACCACCGTCATCCCGGTTCAACCGCATCTGAAAGCGTCGAAGCTGCGCGCACTCGCCGTCACGAGCACGAAGCGCGTAGACGTGTATCCCGACGTGCCGACCGTCTCCGAATCGGGTCTGCAGGGATTCGAAGCTCTGCAGTGGTTCGCGATGTATGCGCCGAAGGACACCCCGGCGGCGATCAGGGAAAGGCTGTTCGGTGAACTGCGCAAAGCCGCCCGGATAGAATCCGTGGAATCCGCTTTGGCCCAGGACGGCCAGGAGGTCGCGATAAATGGAGCTCAGGCGCTCGCCGCGTTTCAGCGCTCGGAGATCGCGAAGTGGCAGAAGGTGATTGCGCACCTCCGCGAGTCCGGTGCGGTTATCGAGTGAGCCGCTACTCAAGCAGCTTTAACATGTCGTTCCACCGAAAGGAGTACCAATATGGGAGCCACTGAAACCCTGGCGCGCTGGATCGCCAAGACGACGTATGACGAGATTCCGCCTGCAGCAATCGAGCAGGCCAAGAAATCGATACTCGACTACATCGGCACGGCGACGTACGGCACGACGTCGCAGCTCGGAAAGATCATGATCGAATTCACGCGTGAACAGGGCGGCAATCCGCAGGCGCGCGTGATCGCCACGAACATCCGCACGGGGAGTGTCCAGGCCGCGTTTGCGAATGGAACGCTGGGACATTCCGAAGACTTCGATGACCTGGGCGGTTGCGGCGGTCATCCCTCGACGGTGCTTTCGCCCACGGTGCTCGCACTCGCGGACGAGTTGCACCTGTCCGGCCGCGACGTGCTCACGGCATGGGTCGTGGGTTACGAAGTCGGCACGCGGCTCTCCGCCAACAATCATACGGACCGTGATTGGCACCCGACCGCAATCTACGGAACGATGGCAGCGGCAGCGGCAGCCTCGAAGCTGCTCGGACTGGACGTCGAGAAGACGCGCATGGCCTTAGGGATCGCCGGCTCGGAGGCCGGAGGGCTCCGCCGCAACTTCGGCACCATGACCAAGCCGTTCCATCCCGGACAGGCGTCGCGGAACGGCGTCATCGCCGCCAAGCTGGCGGCCAAGGGCTACACGTCGGATCCGGACATCATCGAAGGGCGCCAGGGGTACGCGGACAATTTCGGTGGCGCGAAGTGCAACATTCCGGCCATGACGAAGTTTCTCGGCAAGGTCTACTACCTCGAGCACGAGGGCACGCGCATCAAACCCTGGCCGTGCTGCGGCGGCAATCACCAGACGCTGACGAACCTGCTGCCGTTCGCGAAGGAGAACAAGCTCAAGGCCGAGGATGTCGAGCGGGTCGAGCATATCGGCCCCAACATCCCCTGCACGGGCGCGTTGCTGCGCACCGAGGTCCGCCAGGGCCTCGAAGGCAAGTTCAGCCTCGCCTACAACATCTCGGCTGCGCTCATCGACGGCAAGGTCGATCATGAGACGTTTACCGACAAGCGCGCAGCCAAGGGCGATCTCCAGGCGTTCATGAAACGCGTGCGACTCGTGCGCAGCGATGACGTCGCATTACGCCGCCCGCATATCGCTGACGGCAACGAGGAAGCGCGCCTGCGCATCACGATGCGCGACGGCACGGTACACGATTTCGTCATGAAGACCGCCACGCATCTCACCGGTGATGCCGTAGCTCGAGAAGTTCCGTCTCAATGCAGAGCATGTTCTGGGCAAAGAGCGGACTACGATTGCGATCGAACTCGTGCAGCGCCTGGAGACGCTCACGGATGTCGCACAGCTGCTGGATGCGGTAACCGATGCGGCAGCCACCCCCGCTAAAGAAGGCCTGCTCGGCAGTATTTCAGTGCAGGCAGTGGAACCTGCGGTCGTCCCAGCCTGACGCAGCCTGCGTGGGGGCGGAGAGTGGCGATAACAAGCTGTACGTTCCGAGACGTTATCTGCTGCAGGAGCCAAAGCGTGGACAAGAAACGACGCTCGCTGCTCACCACAACCGCCGCTGTTGCGGCCGCCGCCGCCGCGCCTCGCGCGTTCGCACAAGCAACTCAGAAAGGAGGATCTGCCATGGCGTTCTACCAGAGAGGCGACGTCCGCATTGCGTACGAGGAAGCCGGCAAGGGCTTTCCGCTGCTGATCATCGCCGGCGGAGGACTGAACTCGACGATCGAATGGGCGAAGAAAAGTGCGCCGTTCAACGCCATGGAGGAGTTCAAGAACGAATATCGCTGCATCGTAACGGACCTGCGCAACGCGGTCGGCGGGCAGTCGACCGGCCCGCTCGAAGTCGAACGGCCGTGGGACTCGTATATCGACGACCTGCTGGGGCTGATGGACCATCTCGGCATCAAGCGCTTCATGGCCCTGGGCTACTGCATCGGCGCGCCGTATATCTGGGGGCTCGTCAAGCGCGCACCGGACCGGGTCGTCGCTGCCGTACCGGCGCAGCCCGTCGGCTGGAACAAGGCTCACCCGCTGTACATGCGTGAGCTCAGCATGAAGAGCTGGGCGCCCGAGCTCATGAAGCGCGACCCCAAGGTCACACCGGACATGATCGAGAAGTTCCTCACCCGGATGTTCCCCAATCCCGACTGGCTCTTCACCGTCGATCGCGACTTCGTGCGCAAATGTCAGACGCCGATGCTCATCCTGCTGGACGACAGTCCGGGGCATCCCTACGACGTGGCCTGGGAGACGGCGATGATCGCGCCGAGATCGGAGCTGGCCCACTACCCCTGGAAGGAACCCGCGGATCTGATTCCCATCGCGGTGCGCCAGGTGCGCTCGTTTTTGCGGGGTCATCGGCCGGCGCTCGCCTGAAGGCTCGGGCCTGGCTGCGCAGCACCCTACGTTCTGCTCCAAGCCTCGTACGTATTGATGGAAATGCTAGATAGGGATGGTTCTGAGAAAAGGGGTTCTCGTGGCACGCTTCAAGATCGTGACGACGGCCGGCCCGGCCGCGGGAGTCGGCGCGGACTACTCACTGGAGATGGAGGCGTTAGCCGCCATCGGTGCAGAGATTGTCGAGGTGAACGGCGGCGAGGACGAACTCGTCGCTGCTGCCGCCGATGCGGACGCGATCTACGGCAAGGTCAGACCGCGCATCACCGCCAGGGTGATCAATGCCGCGAAGAAGCTGAAGGTCATCTCGCTCGCCAGCGTCGGCGTAGATTCAGTCGATGTCGACGCGGCAACCGCACTGGGCATTCCCGTGACCAACTGCCCCGACACCTTTATCGAGGAAGTGGCCGACCATGTCATGACCTTGATCCTGGCGAGCTGCCGCCGGCTGGTGGTGCAGGACCAGATGGTGCGCAGGGGTGACTGGGCCAAGGCGCGGCCGATGCTCTACCAGTTTCCTCGCCTGATGGGCATGACGCTGGGCTTCATCTCCTTCGGCCATGTCGCGCGTGCCACTGCCAGGCGAGCCGCGCCGTTCGGCTTTCAGATGCTGGGCTACGATCCCTACATCGAGGAGCTGGTGATGTCCGACTACGGCGTGCAGCCGGTCGGGTTCGACGAGCTTCTGCAGCGCTCCGACATCGTTTCGATGCACGCACCCGGCACGAAGGACGCGCATCATCTCATGAAGGAAGCGCACTTCAGAAAGATGAAGCAGACGGCGTTGTTCGTGAACACAAGTCGCGGCTCCACCGTCGACGAGGCGGCGATGATCAAGGCGCTGCAGGAAGGCTGGATTGCCGGCGCCGCGCTCGACGTGCTCGAGACCGAGCCGGTCCACCTCGAGAATCCGCTGCTCGTCATGGACAACGTCATCCTGACCGCGCACGTCTCCTCGGCGTCGAGCCGCTTCGACGTTGCACGCAAGCGCCGAGTCGGCGCGGAGATGGCGCTGGTCCTGGGTGGCAAGTGGCCGCGCGCCTGCGTCAATCCCGCCGTGCTGGACAAGTCCACGCTCGAGCGGTGGCAACCTTATTCGATGGAGCGCGGCCCGGGAAACTGAGAGCGTTTAACAAAAGCCTTCCCTCGCCCCGTTGCCGGGGAGAGCAGGTCAGGTGCCGGAGCGGTCGGGGAGGGGCATTTTGTTACCGGACGGGAGGCCCGAAGCGGACATTCAGCGCTCTGCAGCCTCACCGGCGGCAACGCGTGGCCCTTTCGTCAGGTACCGGGTGAAGATACTGCAGTACCTGCGTCGTTCCCTGCCAGACTTGGTCCACGACGCGGCCGTCCTTGAAGCTCAGCGTGCGCTGGCAGTGTCCGCTGACCGTGCCACCCATCCCGGGAAGCGGCAGGCTGATGCCGACACCACCCCCGCCGGATCCGCCGTATGCGCCCACCGAGCTTCCATATCCGGCACTCTGCGAGATCCACGTGTACCCCTGAAGCCCGTCCTTGAGAGTCGTCTGGCTGGCGGGTTGTCCCCACGACGTCACGACCTCGTCGTAGGTCGCGCCATGCCAACTGGCTTTCGCTTTGTCCACATCGGCGATGGTGGCACAGCCCGCCACTATTGCCAGCGCCAGCGCCAGTAACGTGAAGAGGCCTGATTTAGGCAAGTCGTTCGTTGCTCCCGGCCTTATGACCCTGGGACAGGCGCGACGGATCTTCCAGGATCATGGAGGGCGTGTGAGAAGACGGGCTTCAACCGCGGTGTTCCATCGGCAAGCTGATTGGCAACATCAATCAACTCGTTGATCTTCGACCGTAGGCGTTCTCTTTCCTGCGCTTCCACTACGTCGTCCTGGATCCGGCCGATCCTTCGGTTAATGTACCCGCCGAGCATAATAAATAAAAGAACGGCCGGAATGAGAAACGACGCATCATCAATGAATTTCAATGCGTTGTAATACTTTTCCAGTACGGACTGGTAAGTATCCGTGTTCTCGATGAACTGCTTCGGATCTGTTATCACTTGCTTGAGTGAGGTATAGGTTACATTGAGCAAAGCGCCGATATGTCTTTCTCGCTCCTGCTGCGGATTTACGTTCCGAGACCAACCGGTACCACGTTCAATCCTGTCGGCCTTTCTTTGGAGCAATTGCTCGCGCTTAACTGGGTCGTAGCCAGTTACGTCTCGCTCGATGTTCTGGACGCATTGCCCCACGGCTATTCCTGCTATAGCACTAAAAAAGTAGGACACCGCCCTAGCCTTGATCACGCTGGTAAAGCGCAAGCGTAGTTTTTCTGTTGGAGTAAGCGGGACCAAGTGCTCGATCTTTCGAAGCCCGCTGTTATCTCGCATCCGAGCATCGATCTCACTGACGCGCTGAAACTTTTGAAGGTCTTTAACGAGACTCTCGTCGGTATGCCATGTCCTCATCGCTCGGCTCCCCGCCACTGATCGAGCGATTATGGGTGACGTGCAAACGTTCCGCAAACGTCTGCGCCACAAGTAACCCGCTAGAGGGACGTTCATGCCTCCGCCGCCTCGTGCCCACCGTCACACAATCCCGTCCTTCTTCATGCGCTTCACGTCCTCGGGCGATACGCCACACAGCTCGCCCAGTACGCTTTCGGTATGCTCGCCGAGCATGGGTGGCCGCGTGATGTTGGCGGGCGAATCCGAGAGCTTGAGCGGACAACCCACCGTCTTGAAAGCGCCACGCGGCGGATAGTCGAGATCGACGATCATGTCGCGCGCGTTCAGATGCGGGTCGGCGAGGACCTCACTCGTGTCCTGGCAGGCCCCGGCCGGCACACCGGCGTCGCCCATCAGCTTCATGACCTCATGCTTAGTGCGGGTGGAGGTCCACTCGGTAACGATGCCGTCGAGTGTCGCGCGGTTTGTCCAGCGGTCGCCCGCCGTTTTGTACAGAGGATCGTGCTCGAGCTCCGGCCGTCCCAGCACTTTGCACACCGCGGGCCACATCTGCGGCTGAGCATAGATGTAGACCCAGTCGTTGGGACCGCCGGGCGCGCAAGCGTACGCCGTGCCGGGCACCGTCTTGCCCAGTTGATTGCCGGTTCGCGTCGGCACGCCGGTGCGCTGGTGCTCGCGCAGGCTCACGCGGATCAGGTTCAGCACGGACTCCTGCATCGAGACCTCGACGTGCTGGCCGCGTCCCGTCGCATGACGCTGGTTGATCGCGGCGAGTATGGCGATGGCCATATGCATGCCGGTGCCGCTGTCGCCGATCGCGGGCCAGTTATACGTCGGCGGTCCGTCCGCAAAGCCGGTGACGCACATGGCGCCGCCCATGGCCTGCGCGATCGGCTCGAAGCTCTTCATGTGCGCGTGAGGGCCGTAGGTACCGAAACCCTTGATGGTCGCGAAGATGAGCCGCGGGTTGATCTTCTGCAGATCGTTCCAGCCGAGGCCCAGCCGGTCCAGCGCGCCGGGCCCGAAGTTCTCGATCAGCACATCGGACTGCGCGATGATCTTCCTGAACAGCGCCTTGGCTTCGTCGCTCTTCAGGTTCAGCGTCAGGCTGCGCTTGTTGGAATTGAACGCGAGGAAGAAGAGCTCGTCGTTGTTCTGCGCCCGTGCGATGTCGCCGCCTTTCGGCTCCTCGAGCTTGATCACCTCGGCGCCCAGAAATCCGAGCATCTGCGCGCAGGCCGGGCCTGCCTGGTTATGCGTCATGTCGATGACACGGAGTCCTTCGAGGGCTTGGCTCATACGTCTCCTTCAGTCGACTCTCCTGATACGCCGCTCGTCAGGCGGTGCGACGGGCGAGCGTGTGTGCAAGTAATCGGCAATCGCCTGCCGGCTGCTGCCGCCTACGACGCGATCGCGCCCGCGCTTAAAGACGTCGAAGCGATCACCGCCGGCCGCCATGTAGCTGTTTACGGTGACCCGGTACGTGCGCTCGCGATCGAGCGGCTCACCGGCGATCCTTACGCTGGCGGGCACGATGTGCTTGCCTGCCGGCGCTTTCGGGTCCCACGCATAGCTGAAGCCGCTCGAGATCGCGAGCAGCCGCGGCGTGTCCTGCGTCCATTGCTGTTCGAGGAGCTGTTCGATCTCGGCGCCCGTCAGCGTCATCGTCACGAGCGTGTTCTCGAACGGATAGACGCTGTACACGTCGGCGAACGTGATCACGCCGTCGTCCTTGAACGGCAACGGCGCGCGAATTCCTCCCGGGTTCATGAACGCGATCTCCGCACCGGCGTTCTTCGTCGTCGCGAGATGCGCATCCGCGATGAGCTGACCGAGCTTCGACTCGCCGTCTGAATTCTGTGCGCGCGACAACGCGGCAGCGACGTGCCCTATGGGCTCGTGCAGGGCGCCGGCGAGTTTCACGTAGCGCTCGATGAGCGCCGACTGCTCCGCGTTTGCCGGCATGTCCGGGCCCACGACGCGATTCACTGCGGAAGCATTCGCGATACGCCCCGTCGCCCTGTCGAATTGCAGATCGATCTCTGTCACGAAACGACCGAATGCGCCGGCGCTCGTAACAAGCCGGTCGTTGATCCTGCAAACATAAGCCTGATGCGTGTGTCCGCTCGCGACGACCGTGACGGCAGGATCGAAACGTTGAACGAGATCGACGATGGGTCCGCGGAAATCGACGCACTCGTTCGCGCCGCCTCTGTTGAATCCACCCTGGTGGATGAGTACGACGATCGCGTTGGCACCCTGTGCGCGCAGCTCGGGCACGAGTGAATTGACGACTTCCGCCTCGTCGCGGAATTCCACGCCTTCGCGTGCCCGCGCGGAAAGCATGGTGGCGGTGGCTTTGAGCGTGAGGCCGATGAAGGCCACCTTCACGCCGTCGTACTCCCTGATGCCGTACGGCGCGAAAAGCGTCTTGCCCGTTGCGTTCACGACGACATTCGCCGCGAGGAACGGAAAGCGCGCGCCGCTAAAGTTCGCCCCGGGCCTGCAGCCCTGGGATGGACACCCGCCGCCCTGCATGCGCCGCAAGTCGGCTACGCCGCGATCGAACTCGTGGTTGCCGACACCATTGAAGTCGAGCCCGGCGGCGTTCATCGCTTCGATCACGGGCTCGTCGTCGAACGTCGCAGAGAGCAATGGAGACGCACCGAAGAGATCGCCCGCCGAGACGAACACGAAATGCGTGCTCTCCTTACGCAATCGTTCGACCATCGCCGCGAGCCGCGGCATGCCGCCTGCGCTGATCGCGCTCTCTACCGGGGCCTGCGGTCCCATCACGCGGACGCGCTCAGGCGAAGGTTGCAGCCAGCCGTGAAAGTCGTTGATCGCGGCAATCTTGACTGCGACCCGCTGCGGCGCAGACGCGGCTCCGCATGTGCCGGAGCTGAGCGCGACGACGAGCAGTATCGCTTTGTATCGCGTCATCAGCGCGACGCAGCTCAGACGTTGAATCGGAAGTGTACGATGTCGCCGTCCTGCACCACGTACTCGCGCCCTTCCAACCGGTACTTCCCGGCCTTCTTGGCCGCGGCTTCGCTGCCGAGCGCAATGAAGTCGTCGTAAGCGATGACCTCGGCGCGGATGAAGCCCTTCTCGAGGTCGGCATGGATGGCGCCGGCCGCGCGCGGGGCCGTGCTGCCGCGGCGGATCGTCCAGGCGCGGCATTCGTCCTCGCCGCTCGTGAGGAAGCTGACGAGCCCGAGTGCCTGGTAGAGCTCCCGCACCATGATGTCGAGGACCGGCTCGCGCACGCCGAGCATCTCGCGGAATTCCTTGCGATCCGCCTCGGGCATGGCCTGGATCTCACCCTCGGCCTTCGCGCAACAGGCGAACGTCGGGATGCCGCCGACGGGGAGGCGCAGGCGCGCGAGGACCTCGGCCGTCGGCTTCGGGATATCCTCCTCGCCCACATTGACCACGGCCAGCATGGGACGCGCGGTGAGGAAAGCGTACGTCCGCAATTCGGGACGCACCGCGAGATCCGCGTCTTCGTAGATGCGCTGGCCGTTTTCGAGGAGCTTCAGGCAACGCTTGAGCGCATCAAGCTCCTCGCCTGGCATGCCGGGCCTGCCCCGCTTGCGGTCGGCCTCGTCGCGTTCGAGCCGCGTCTCGACCAGCATCTGGTCGGACAGGATCATTTCGGTGAGCAGCGTGTCGAAGTCCGCGCGCGGATCGTTCAAGCCCTCCTCGTCGAAGGCACGCACGACGAGCAGGAAGGCGTCCATCGGCTTGACCAGGTTCAGGAAGCCGCTGTCCAGCGCCGACTTGCTCGCCTTTCTCTCGTCCTTGTGAGGCGCGTGCGCCTCGACGAGCTCTATGACGGCGTGCGTCGTCTTCTTTGGTCGGTACATCTCGGAGAGCTTGTCCACGCGGGCGTCCGGGACCTTCACGGTGCCGAGCGTCATCCCGGCCTTCTCCCGCGTCGGCTCGGTGCCGGTCAGTGCCGTGAACAACGATGTCTTGCCGCTCTGGGGAAGCCCGACGAGTGCGACTTTCATTGGGTGCTCTTCTGTAGCTGGCAGCGTGTCGGACTTGCCATCCGACACGCGGCAAAGGAAAGGCGGTTACGGAGGGAAATCATGGTTTACTTCTGTTCGTGGATGGCGAGGCCCCAGCCGGAGGCAAGCGCCGCCCACTGTGATTCAATGACTGGCAAGCCCATGGTAGCCCAAGTGGGGTGCTACCATCTGCTCGCCGACGGAGGAGGAGAATTCGCATGACCGCGTCCGTGCTTCCGCCACTGATCTCGAGCGACGGTCACCTCGAAGTGCGTCCCGAGCGCTGGACGCCGCGAATGCCGGCGCAGCTGCGCGACAAAGCGCCGCGCACGATCAAGCTGTCCGACGGCGGCGACGCGCTGCTGATCGAAGGACAGCCGCCGTATCCCGCCCCGTTCCTCGACTTGCGCGCGGGTCGCACGAACGAGACCTGGATGCCGTTCGGCGCGAGCGTCGACGACACGGCCGGCGTGGGGCCACCGGAGCAGCGCCTCACCGAGCAGGACGCTGACAACCTGCACGCCGAGGTGTTGTTTCCCAACATGCAGGTCGGTCCGCGGCTCTGGCGTGCGCTCGCCGACGAGGATGTCTATCGCGCAGCCGTACGCGCATACAACGACTGGCTTGGGGACGAGTACTGCGCGGTCTCACGGGACCGCCTGATCGGCCTTGGCGTCATTCCGTGGACGAACCTCGACGATGCGATCACGGAACTTCATCACTGCGCAAAGCTCGGCCTCAAGGGTGTCAATCTCGGCGTGTTCCCGAACGGCAAGTCCTATCCGAAGCCGGAGGACGACAAGTTCTGGGCCGCGGCGATCGACATGGGCATGCCGCTGACCGTGCACGTCGGCTTCGATCGTCTCGGTCCGCGCGCACAGGAGCCGACGTTCGAGTATCCGCGTGCGGATCCCGAGATGCTGAAGAAGGTCGGGCCGCGGAAGATCGTGGACTGGGTCGCGCTGCCGTTCCTGAGCACCGCCCCGTCGATCAGCCTCGCGCAGCTCGCGATGTCGGGTGTGTTCGACCGGCTGCCCGAGTTAAAGATCTTCTTTGCCGAGACGCGTCTCGGCTGGGTACCGTTCTGGATGGAGGAAGCCGACTACTGGTTCGAACGACATCGGCACTGGGCGCAGCGCCTGCTCGGGTTCGAGCCGCCGAAACGCCGACCGAGCGAGTACGTGCAGGAGCACATCTCGTTCAGCTGCCAGCCCGTCGAGCGCGTGGCAATGGAGCTCCGCCACCACATGGGTGTCGATCACATCATGTTCGCGACCGACTTCCCGCACATCGAGTGCGAGTGGCCGAACACGCGCCCACAGGCCGAGCGGCTTTTCGCCGGCGTGCCTCCGGACGAGGCTTTCAAGATCGCGGCGGCCAATGTGCTGGCGTTCTTCCAGCTCGCGGACACGCCGATGGGCAGGAAGGTAGTCAATCTATCCGGACACCGGTCTTCCTGATCACGGGCGCCCACTTCTCCGACTCGCTGCGGATCAGTTTCGCGAAATCTTCCGGCGTGCCGCCCACCAGGTCGAAGCCCTGTGCGTTGAGCGCGCTCTTGACGGTCGGATCTCCGAGGATCGCGTTGATTTCAGTGTTGAGTCGCCGGATGATCGGCCGTGGCGTGCCCGCCGCGACGAGAATCCCGTTCCACGCGAGCGCCTCGAAGCCCGGATAACCTGCTTCGGCCACCGTCGGAATATCGTGCAGCAGCGGAAAGCGTTTCGCCGTCGTCACCGCAATCGCGCGAAGCCTTCCCGCGTTGATCTGGGCCTGCAACGGCTGCATCACAGCGAACAGCATTTGCGTATCGCCCTGCGCGGTTGCCGTCACGGCGGGCGGCGAGCCATTGAAGGGGACGTGAACGATGTCGATGCCCGCGGTCGCCTTCAGCAACTCCATCGTCAGTTGCGAAGAGCTGCCGTTGCCCACCGATGCATAGTTGAGCTTCGCCGGGCGGGCTTTGGCATAGGCGACGAGCGCCTTGACCGACGTCACCGGCAGCGCAGCATGCACCGCTAGAACGTTCGGTTGACTCGACGTAATGCTGACGGGCGCGAGATCCTTCGATGGATCGTAAGGGAGTTTCGCGTAAAGGTGCGGTCCGAACGCAAGTGGTCCGTTGAACGAGATCAGCAGCGTGTAGCCGTCCGCCGGCGACTTCGCGACGATATCGGCCGCTACGGTGCCGCCTGCCGCGGGCCGGTTGTCGACGACGACGGGCTGCGCGAGGCGAGTTCTCAGCCTGTCACTGATGACGCGGGCGATGACGTCGAGCGAGCTGCCGGCGGGTGCCGACACGACGAACCTGAGTGCACGATCGGGCCAGCCTTGCGCCTCTGCCACACCGGTGGCGATCAGCGCGGCAAGCAACGCGGCGGGCCATGCAAGCGCCTGCTGGATAGTCAACGCCGTGTCCTTTCAGTCGGCCGGCAAGATCCTTTGATAGTATCCATGAACGGCTACTGCCATTGCGAATCGGTCACATGAGATTCGATCGTACGTCCTGGGCACGAACGTGTCAGTCCGTTTGCAGTGAGGAGGCAGCAGCAGCCGTCTCGAACTGCGAACCGCCAGCAAGTCCCAAGCGCCCGCTGTTCGTGCTTCGAGACACGGCGTTCCTCAGCACGAACGGTGGCGGGGTGCGCGTTCTGTTTGCGCTGACGCTGGCCAGTTTCGCGATCGCCGCACCAGCCCAAAGCTGGTCGCCGAAACGCAGTGTCGAGATCGTCGTCGGTTTCGCGGCAGGCGGCAGTCAGGACTTGACCGCGCGCGCCGTGGAACGGCTTCTCGTCGCTAACAAGCTCGTGAACGTTCCGGTCGCAGTCGTCAACAAGCCGGGTGCCGGCGGCAGTATCGCCTACGCCTACACGAGCCAGCGGCCCGGCGACGGACACACGTTGATGGTTGCCGGGACGTCGCTCATCAGCGGTCACATCCTCGGAACCAGCGCGTTCAACTACACCGATTTCACGCCGGTCGCTTCGCTCTTCAACGACTACATCGCGTTCTGCGTGAACGCAGCCTCGCCGCTGCGTACCGGCAGCGATCTGATCGAACGCTTGAAGAAGGACCCGACGTCGCTCACGATCGGCATCATTTCGATCGGCAGCGGGGCTCACGTTTCGGCGTTGCTGCTGCAGAAGGCGATCGGCGGCAATGCGAGAGACCTCAAGGTGGTGTCGTTCAGGGCCGGCACCGAAGTCATCGCCAACCTGCTTGGCGGCCATATCGACCTCGCCACCAGTACGGCCGTCGTCGCGGAACCCCACGCAGCAGCCGGGCGCACGCGCGTGGTGGCCGTGGCTTCGCCGAGGCGGCTCGGCGGTGCGCTGGCCGTGGTACCGACGTGGAGGGAGCAGGGCGTGGATCTCGTAGTGAGTAACTGGCGCGCGATGCTCGCTCCTGCGGGAACGGCCGTCGCACAGATCGCCTACTGGGAGAATACGCTGCGGAAAGTCATCGACACCGCTGAATGGAAAGCCGATCTGGAGAGAAATTTCTGGGTCGCCGACTTCGCGACCGGCGTGCAGCTCCGGAAGGATCTCGACAAGGATTACGCAGATATGAGGTCTGTATTCGTCGAACTGGGCCTGGCAAAGCAATAGAGACAGGACCCTCACGAGGATCGCAATGAGAAATGACTACAAGGTCTACGACACGGACACGCACATCCGGCCGAGCGCAGATACGCTCGAGAAGTATCTCTCCGCTCGCGTGCGAGAGCTCGTGCCCGATCTGGAAAGCCGCAAGGTGCACCCGCGGCCGGCGCGCGAAGAATCGGACGCGCCGCCGCCGAAGATCTTCCGTCTCCGCAGCGGTGCCGGCGGCTGGGGCGCGGATGTGCCGCGCATGCTGGGCGAGGCGGAGCCGCGACCGCATGCGCCCGGTGTCTCCGGCCACTTCATGGGCGGCAAGCATCCACGCCTGCATACCGATGACTGGGACGTAGAGGCACGTATCGCCGACATGGACGAGGAAGGCGTCGACGTGCAGCTCCTCGTCAATCCCGGCGGGCCGAGCGGACACGAGAACCGTGAGGTGGATGTCGAGTTCATGCGGGCGCAGCATCGCTGGCTCGACGAGTTCTGCAGCAAGCATCCGCGCAGATTGAAGTCGATGATCGGCGCGAACGCGAGATACGTCGAGGAGTCGGTGCAGGAAATCAAACGCTGGAGTCGCGCGCCATGGGCCGTGGGCGTGTACGTGACTCTGCCGGTCGACTATCCGCTCGATCATCCCGACCTGCATCCGCTGTGGCGCGCGATGGACGAGGCGGGACTGTGCTTCATCCATCATAGTTTCGCTGAAGGCTATCCCGGCTATCGCGACCTGTGGCGCAATCCGTTTCTCGGCCGCAGCGCGTCGCATCCATGGGGCGCGATGCGGGCGATGGGCGCGTTCTTCGGCGCCGGTCTCTTCGATCGTTACCCGAACCTGCGCTTCGCGGTGCTCGAGTCCGGCTTCGGCTGGATCCCATTCTGGGCGGTACGCATGGAGGACCAGGCACGCTACATGGGCTTCGTCGCGGAAGGCCTGCAGCACACGATGATGGAGTACACGACCAGCGGACGCTTCTTTGCTTCCATCGTCCTCCACGAAGGCGGCAAGATGGTGAAGATGGTCTCGGATTATCTGGGTGACCACCTGCTCATGTTCAGCACGGACTATCCGCATCCCGAGACGCGCTTCCCGGCGTCCGTCGACCTCGCGCTGAGCTGGAAAGAAGTGAACGCCGAGCTGATGCGCAAGATTCTCTGGCACAACGCCGTGAAAGCGTTCGGGGAGCCGTAGGGGGCGGCGCTCGCCAAAGGCTCGGGCCTCGCCGCCCTACGGAACAGAGCGACACCAATGGTTTCCCTCGGTAACCTCCTTTCCTTGGGTCACACGGGTCTGTCCCCCGCCAGCGTCACGCGATGCATCACGCGCTTGAATCCGTGATAGTCGTTCACCGGATTGTGTTGCACGCAGCGATTGTCCCAGAAGGCGAGCGAGCCGGGTTCCCAATGAAAGCGGCACGTGAACTCGGGCTTCACCTGATGCCTGAAAAGAAACTCGAGCAGAGGTTTGCTTTCCTCTTCCGTCCAGCCTTTGAAGCCGGTGGTATGGCCGACGTTCACGTAAAGCGCACGTCGACCGGTTTCCGGATGCGTGCGCACGACGGGATGCTCGGCGATCAGCACCTTACGCTCGGCGCCGACTGCGCGCTGAGCGTCCTCGCGCGTCCTTGAAGCATCCGCCTTGAGCGAGCTGCTGATGCCGCTCAGGTGATCGAGCGTACGCTTCAGGCCTTCCGAAAGTGTTTCGTAGGCGAGATACTGATTGGCGAACAGCGTATCGCCTCCATACGGCGGCGTCTCGATTGCATACAGCATGCTCGCCATCGGCGGACACGCAAGGTACGTCGTATCGGAATGCCAGATGCCGCCGAAGTTTACGCGCTCGTGCGGCAGCTTCACGACGGGCGTTATGAGCGGACATCCGGGCAGGCCTTTCAGCTGCGGATACTCGATCGGTTCGCCGAACGCTCGCGCGAAAGCAACCTGCTGCTGGGGCGTCAGGTTCTGGTTGCGCAGAAACACGACGAGATGATCGAGCAGCGCGTGCCTCACCTCTTCGACAACTTCGGTGCTCAGCGACTCCGCAGCGTCTACACCCTCGATCTCGGCCCCGAGCGCACCTGCGATCGGACGCACTTCGATGTGGCGATAGGTGCGGGGAGGCGGCGTGTATTCATGTGGCAGTCTTGGGTGAGTGCCTCGTGCGCCGTCTCCTGGCGACCCGCAAGAGGGGCACCTCGCCCGCGGACCATCCCTACAGCGGCCTCACCTGCACCTTGCGGAATTTGATCGCGCCGCCGGGCCAGGGTCCGACCGATCAGCTCGCGTATCGCGATCTATCCTGTGCGAACCGGGCGACGATTGTGCGCCCGCACTCGAGAGGTCGGCAACAACTGACGTTCACGGCCGGACGCGCGCAACGGGTTGACCCGCAACCGCGGACCGGCTAATAAGCGAATCGATCCCGACCTTCTCACCGCTCGAGCAACGAGTCGATTCATGACAACCAACATCGACGGCATCGACATCCACGCGCATGCCGTGCCGAAGCTCTTCCTTGAAGAAGTGAAGCGGACGCGCCTCGGCGGCGTCGACGTTACCGCAGCGGACAAAGGCGGCTACATCGTCACGTTCCCCGGCTGTGCGCCGCTGCGTCCCGCTGCCGGCAACATGCTCGACTTCACCCAGCGCCTCGCATGGCTCGATACGCAGGGGATGGACCAGCAGTTGATCGGGCCGTGGCTGGACGTGCACGGGCAGGAACTTCCGCCCGCCGACGGTCAGGTGTGGGTGCGAGCGCTCAATGACGCGATGGCGCAGTCGATCTCCGATTCCGGAAATCGTCTGTTGGCACATGCCACGCTCCATCTGGCCGAGCCGCAGGCAGCCGCGCGCGAGCTCGAACGCTGTGTGCGGCAGCTCGGCATGAACGGCTGCATGATCGCGACGCATCTGCCACACGGCGAGCTGCATGAGAATCGCTTCGACGCGCTGTGGGAAGCAGCCCAATCGCTCGACGTGCCCGTGGTGCTGCATCCGCTGATGGACGGTCCTGCCGCGTGCATGTTCCAGCACCTGCCGCGCTTCAAGAATCTCTACGGCCGCACGATCGACACGACGGTGGCTGCATCGCAACTCATCCTTGCCGGCGTTTTCGAGCGTTTCCCGAGCCTGCGACTCGTGCTCGTACACGGCGGCGGTTTTCTGCCCTATCAGAGCACGCGGCTCGATCGGGAATTCGGCGGTGAGCCGGGCAAGCTTCCGTCCGATTACATGAAGCGCTTCTATTACGACACGGCGATCATGTCGGCTCCCGCGCTGCAGATGCTCTTCAGTCTCGTCGGCAGTGGGCAAGTGATGATCGGCTCCGACTACGCGGCGGGACCGGTCGAACGTCCGGGTCCGCGTCTGACCGATGCGCTGGATGCGACGGGTATCGATGCTGATGCGCGGCGCGGCGTCGTGCGCGAGACGGCGGAGTCGTTGTTCAGGACGACTCGCGGCAAAGCGTGAGAGACGCCCTTCCCCTCACCCCGGCCCTCTCCCCGTTGACGGGGCGAGGGAGAATGGAGCGCACCTCGTCGCGGCTTCCCCTACTCCCCGGCCGCCTCCCCGCGTGCGGAGCGTGTGGGGCGACGGAGTGTTGTTCGCATGTCCTTGTCCGTCGCAACCTTCCTGGCGCTCGGCCTCGGTGTACCTTCGCACGCACAATCGGCGCAGTGGCCCGAGAAACCCGTGCGCATGATTATTCCGCTCGCGCCGGGTGGCGGCACGGACATCGTTGCACGCCTCTTCGTGACGAAGCTTTCGGCCGAGCTCGGGCAACCGTTCATTCCGGACAATCGCTCCGGCGCGGGCGGCACGATCGGCGCCGAGATCGCAGCGCGTGCGACTCCGGACGGCTATACACTCATCACCGTGCCGGCGAGCTATGCAGCAAACGCGGCGCTGTACAAGATTCCCTACGATCCGGTGAAAGGCATCGCGCCGATTGCGATGATCACAACGGGGCCTTTGATACTCACGGTGCATCCCGCCGTGCCGGCGAAAAACGTCAGGGAGCTGGTCGCGCTCGCACGGGCAAAGCCGGGTATGCTCAACTTCGGCTCGTCCGGCACCGGCAGCTTTTCGCATCTCGCGGCCGAGCTCTTTCGGCAGATGTCGAAAACCGAGCTGGTGCACGTGCCATACAAAGGCGCCGGACCCGCGCTCACCGATCTGCTCGGCGGTCAGATTCAGATATTCTTCGGTTCCGGCCCGTCGACGGCTGCGCACATCCGAGCGGGCCGCTTACGCGGATTGGCAGTGACCACGGCACAGCGCTCGCCGGTCATGCCCGATCTGCCCGCGCTCGGTGAGCTGTACCCCGGCTATGCGGCGGATTTCTGGTTCGGCATGTGGGCGCCCGCACGCACGCCGAAGGACATCATCACGCGCGTCAATCAGGCCCTCGCGCGCGTACTGAAGGAGCCCGACGTGCTGGAACGTCTGCGTACGGACGGGTACGAACCCGTGGGGTCGAGCCCCGACGCGTTCGCAGCCGTCATCGCACGCGACATCGCAACGTGGTCGAAGGTCGTGAAGGCTGGCAACATCAAGGTAGAGTGAGAAGCAGGAGGAGTCGTCTTGCCGAAGGTTACGCTTACCGTAAACGGCCGCCCCGTCAGCGCCGAAGTCGAGGGCCGCACGCTGCTGGTCCAACTGCTGCGCGACCATCTGGGGCTCACGGGTACTCACGTCGGCTGCGACACGAGTCAGTGCGGCTGTTGCACGGTGCACCTGAACGGCGTCGGCGTGAAATCCTGCGGGGTGCTCGCCGCGTCCTGCGAGGGCGCGACCGTCACCACCATCGAAGGCGTCGCGCAGGACGGGCAGCTCCACCCGATGCAGGCGGCGTTTCGGGAGCATCACGCACTGCAATGCGGCTTCTGCACGCCGGGAATGATCATGTCGGCGCTCGATATGGTCCGGCGCAAGGGTACGACGCTCGACGAGCCGACGATTCGCCGTGAGCTCGAAGGCAATATGTGCCGCTGCACGGGTTATCACAACATCGTCAAGGCCATCCAGGCCGGCGCAGCCGAGATGGCGTCCGAAAAGTCCTGACCCATGTACGACTTCGACTACTACAAGCCCGGCACGCTCGAAGACGCTGTGGCGACGCTCGCCCGGAGTGACGAGTTCAAACTGCTCGCGGGCGGCATGAGCCTGATACCCGCGCTCAAGCTGCGTCTTGCCCGGCATGCCGGCGTGATCGACCTCGGCGCGCTCGAGCAGCTCAGAGGCATCCGCCGGGAGGGCGACGAGATCGTCATCGGTGCGATGACGCCACACGCAGAGGTCGCAGCCTCGCCAGAAGTCGCGCGCGTCGTTCCCGCACTGGCAGAACTCGCGGGCAGCATCGGCGACCCGCTCGTCCGCAATCGTGGAACGCTGGGCGGCTCGATCGCGAATGCGGATCCCGCGGCCGACTACCCCGCCGCCGTGCTGGGGCTCGGCGCAACCGTGGTGACGCACCGTCGCACGATTGCAGCCGACGATTTCTTCCTGGGTCTGTTCGAGACTGCACTGGAACCCGGCGAGATCATTACCGCAGTGCGTTTCCCGATTCCGCAAGCGGCTGGATACGTGAAGTTCCGGCAAGCGGCCTCGCGCTTCGCGCTGGTCGGCGTCTTTGCAGCACGCACCGCAGGCGGTGTGCGCGTGGCCGTCACGGGCGCAGCGGCTTGCGTCTTCCGGTTCGAGGCTGCCGAAGCGGCACTGTCGAGGCACTTCGATCCCGCCGCGCTCGACGGCGTCGCGGTCGCAGCGGATGGACTCAACAGCGACATACACGCCAGCGCCGAATTTCGCGCTCATTGCATCACCGTACTCACGAAGCGGGCGGTCGAAAAGTCAATCTCCCCTCGCCCCGAAGCGGGGAGAGGGATAGGGTGAGGGGAAATGCCTGAAGGCACAAAGAGCGCGCGCATCGGCCAGCCTGTCGAGCGCAAGGAAGACCTGCGCCTCATCACCGGTGCGGGCTGCTTCAGCGACGACGTCAATCTGAGCGGTCAGGCGTACGCGATCATCCTGCGCTCGCCGCACGCGCATGCACGGTTGCGTGGAATCGATGCAGGCAACGCGCTCGCCGCACCCGGCGTGCTCGCCGTGCTGACCGGACGCGACCTGATCGCCGACGGCATGAAGCCCATTCCGCATCGACCTTTCTCGCCGCACCCGGCCGACATCCCGCTCGAGAACACCGACGGCACGCCGATGTTCACGGCGCCGCATTTCGCGCTCGCGACGGACAAGGTGCGGCACGTCGGTGAAGGTGTCGCCATGATCATCGCGGACAGCATCGCCAATGCGAAGGATGCCGCGGAGTTGGTCGACGTCGATTACGAAGTGCTTCCCGTCATCGCGAATACGGCCGGTGCCGCGAATCCGGAAGCGCCTCGTCTGTTCGACGACGCCCGTTCCAACGTCTGCCTCGATGCCTATGCCGGCGACGGTGATGCGACCGCGGCTGCGTTCGCGCGCGCCGCGCACATCACGCGCTTCGAAACAACGATCCCGCGCGTGACCGGCGTGCCGCTGGAACCGCGCGCAGCGGTCGGCGAGTACGACGAAGCGAGCGGGCTGTACACGCTTCACGCCGGAACAAGCGGCGCCTGGCGCACGAAGATGGACATCGCGATCATGCTCGGCGTACCCGAGGATGCCGTGCGCGTCATCACGCGCGACGTCGGCGGCCATTTCGGCACGCGCGGCATGCTCTACGGCGAGTTCACGCTCGTCGTGTGGGCCGCACGCCGCGTCGGACGTCCCGTGAAGTGGACGTGCGAGCGAAACGAAGCGTTCGCCACCGACTATCAGGCGCGCGACCTCGTGGTCGAAGCGGAGCTGGCGCTGGATGCGGACGGCAATTTCCTCGCGATGCGCGGCTCGAACGTGAGCAACGCCGGCGGTCACACCACGAACTTCTCGCCGCTGCGCAAGGGCGTCGAGATCATGTCGAGCATCTATCGCGTGCCCGCCGCGCACTTTCGGGCGCGCGGCGTCGTGAGCAACACCGCGCCGACGCGACCGTACCGCAGCTCGGGGCGTCCTGAAGTGCTCTACGTCATGGAGCGGCTGATCGATCTCGCGGCGCGCGAGCACGGCTTCGATCGCGTGGAGCTGCGCCGGCGCAATCTCGTCAGCGAAGCAGAGATGCCGTACACGAATCCGTTCGGCATGATCTACGACAGCGGCGCCTATCATCGCGTAATGGAGAAGGCGCTGGAGCTCGGCGACTGGGCAAACTTTCCGGCGCGTCGTGCCGAAGCGAAAGCGCGCGGGAAGTGCCGCGGCATTGGCGTCTCCAACTATGTGGACACCGCAAGCGGGGTCCCGCGGGAACGCGCCGAGATGACGGTGCATGCGGACGGGAGTGCCGATGTCATCATCGGCACGGTCTCGACCGGTCAGGGACACGAGACCAGCTTTGCGCAGCTCGTCACCGAGTGGCTGGGCGTGCCGTTCGACCAGGTGCGCATCCTCACCGGCGACACCGAGTTCGTGAAGTTCGGCGGCGGAACACACTCCGGGCGCGGGCTGCGCCTGGCGAGCATCGTGATCTGGAACGCCTCTCAGCAGATCATCGAGAAAGGAAAGCGCATCGCCGCGCTGCTGCTCGAGTGCGAGCCGGGCGCTGTGGAGTTCGGTGACGGGCTCTTCACGCGCCCAGGCGGCCGTTCCGTCTCGCTCGGCGATGTGGCGCGCGGTGCTGCCGAGCTGGCCGATCTGCCCGAGGAGCTGCGCGGTCCGCTTACTGCGATATCGGACGTAACCGTGACCACCGCGCAGTTTCCCTACGGCTGCCAGGTCGCCGAAGTGGAGATCGATCCTGACCTCGGAACGGTCGAGATCGTACGCTACGCGGCAGTGGACGACGTCGGGCGCGCGGTCAATCCGGGCATCATCGAAGGACAGGTCCACGGCGGCATCGCGCAAGGCGTAGGGCAGGCGCTGATGGAGCAGTGCTATTACGATCCGCAGAGCGGACAGCTCCTCTCCGGCTCCTTCATGGATTACGCCATGCCGCGCGCCGACAATTTCCCGTCGTTCGTCACACAATACGTCGAGTTCCCCTCACCTACGCATCCGCTCGGCATGCGTCCGGCCGGCGAAGGCGGCACCGCGCCGGCGCTCGGTGTCATGATCAATGCCATCGTCGATGCACTGTCCGACTTCGGCGTGCGTCACGTCGAGATGCCGGCAACACCGGAGCGCATCTGGCGCGCGATCAAAGCGGCGGCACACGCATGATCTCGAGAACGACGCTGCGCCTGGCATCGGTCGGCGCGTGTGCGGCCGTTCTCTTCCCCTCCACCGTTCACGCGGCGCAACCGGAGCCGGCGACCCCGTATCCGACCAAGCCGATCCGCATCGTCGTGCCGTTCGCGCCGGGCGGAAACATCGACATCAACGCGCGGTCGATCGCCCCGGGATTGACCGAGTTACTCGGTCAACCGGTGGTCGTAGATAACCGCGGGGGTGCCGGCGGCCGCATCGGAGCGACGCTCGTCGCCAAGTCACCGCCAGACGGATACACACTGCTCCTCGGCGCGAGCGGAACGCTGGCAGTACAGCCGGCCTTTTCGGACGAGCCCGGCTATCATCCGCAGCGCGATTTCGTGTTCACGTCGATGATCTCGCGCGTGCCGATCGTGCTCACCGTGCATCCCTCCATTCCGGCGCGCAGCGTGAAGGAGCTGATCGCACTCGCGCGCACGCAGAAAACTCCGCTGCTGATGGGATCCGCCGGCATCGGCTCGAACACTCACCTGACGGGCGAGCTCTTCCAGTCGATGGCGAAGGTGAAGTTCCTGCACGTCCCGTTCAAGGGCGGGGGCACCGCGCTCGTCGATCTCGTGTCGGGACAGGTCCATCTCATGTTCGATCAGGTGAGCGCCTCGGGGCCGCACATCAAGGCGGGCAGGCTGCGGCCGCTCGGTGTCGCATCGTTCGAGCGCACCGCGTTCCTGCCTGACGTGCCGACGATCGACCAGTCCGGCGTCCCCGGGTTCGAATCGTCCACCTATACGACACTCGCCATGCCGGCAGCGACACCGAAGGAGATCCTCGCGAAGGTGCGGGACGCGCTTGTCAAAGTGCTGGATCAGCCCGCGACGCGACAGAGTTTCGAGCGCGTCGGGGCGGAAGTGCGCAAGACAACACCCGAAGAGATCGCGAACTGGCTGCAGCGCGATTACGAGAAGTGGCTCCGTATCCGCAGGGAAACGGGCATCAGGATCGAGTGAGGGACGATGCGGTTTCTAATCCTCGTCTGTCTTGCCGCTGCGTTGTTCGCAACCAGCGATGCCGGCGCGCAGACGTTTCCCAGCAAGCCGCTGCGCATCATCGTGCCGTTCGCGGCGGGCGGACCGGCCGACATCACCTCGCGCATCATCACGCCGCGCATGACGGAGCTCCTCGGCCAGCCGATCGTGGTCGACAACCGCGGCGGCGCGAACGGCGTGATCGGCGCGGAAGCCGTCATCAAGTCGCCGCCGGACGGCTACACACTGCTCCTGTGCACCGCCTCGATCGCCGCGATCAACGTCGTGACGTACGGCGACAAGCCGCCTTACGATACGCGCCGCGACCTGCAGGCACTGACGCCGATCATGTCGACGACGAGCCTGATCGTCGTGCACCCGTCGATGCCGGTCAGGACGTTGAAGGAGCTGGTCGCGCTCGCGAAAGCGAAGCCCGGGCAGATCACGTTCGGCTCGGCGGGCACCGGGGGCACGCTCCACTTCGGTCTCGAGCTTCTGCTGCGCGAAGCGAACATCAGGATTACGCACGTGCCGTACAAGGGAGCCGGCCCGGCTTCGTCCGAGGTCGTGGCGGGGCAGATCAACGGCATGTTCGTGGACCTGCCGGTCATCTCCGAATACGTGAAGGCGGGCAAGGTGCGTGCGCTCGCGGTAACGAGTGCCGAGCGCTCGAAATATTTTCCGGACGTGCCGACGACGAAGGAAGCCGGTTACCCGGGCGTTGAAATGACGAACTACTATGGGTTGCTGCTGCCCGCCAGAACACCACGCGAGATCGTGATGAAGCTGCACGATGCGGCCGTGAAGACGGTCGCCACGCCGGTCGTCCGCGAAAGGCTGGTCGGCGTGGGCGCAGATCCGCTTACGATGTCGCCGGATGAGTTCACACAGTTCATCCGCACCGACATCGAGAAATGGGGCAAGCTCGCGAAGTCGGCGGGCATCGTGATCGAACGTTAGGAACAATCGCAGAACCGACTCGAGTATCGTGCCGGAAAGGCACGTGCACTCCCTCGCCCCAGATCGGGGAGAGGGTGGGGTGAGGGGAAGCGTCAACCGGGAGAAAATCGATGGATCTGGGACTCAAAGGCAAACACGCGATCGTGACGGGCGGCAGTCAGGGTATCGGCAAGGCAATCGCACGCGAGCTTGCCCGCGAAGGCGTGGACGTTGCTATCGTTTCGCGCAACAAGGACTCGCTCGAAGCGGCGGCGAAGGAGCTCAGTGCGGAGACGGGCGGACGCGTCATCGCGGTTTCAGCAGACGTAACGAAAAAGGAGCAGGTCGAAGCGATGGTCGCGAAGGCCGTCGAGCAGCTGGGCGGCTTGCACATCCTCGTGAACAGCGGCTCGTCGCCGGGCGGCTCCGCGAGCGCGATCGGGCCGATCGAGACCGTCGTCGACGAAGATCTCATCTACGACTTCAACGTGAAGTTCGTCGGTGCCTTGCGGTGCGCTCGCGCCGCGATTCCGCACCTGAAGAAACAGGGCTGGGGTCGCATCATCAACATCAGCGGAACCAACGCGCGCAATGCCGGAAACCTGAGCGGCGGCGCCCGCAACGCGTCGCTCGTGCACCTCACGAAGACACTGGCCGTTCAGCTCGGCCGCTTCGGCATCACCGTGAACTGCATCCATCCCGGGACGACGCGCACCGAGCGCACGCCGCGCGTCATGGCCGAGCAGGCCGCGAAACAAGGCATCACGCCCGAGGAGGTCGAGAAGCGTCAGTTCGCGCCCGACGCGCCGCGCAGTAACGCGATCTGCCGCATGGTCGATGCATCCGAGATTGCGAACGTGGCCACGTTCCTCGCGTCCGACAAGGCGTGGGCGATCTGCGGCGAGCTGGTGGTGGCGACGGGAGGGGCGGGGAAATCGGTCTACTACTAAGTTAAATCACTTCGACACTGAAACCCGTTCGCCCTGAGGAGGTGAAGCAAAGCGCCGTCTCGAAGGGCGAACGGTACTCGCTGTCGGTACTTCGAGACGCCAACGCTCCTCAGCACGGACGGCTCCCATGTTCGCAAAATTCGCAATCCTCCGGCCCGCAATGACAAGGGCCCGCTATCTAAGCTTCGCACTCGCAATCGCCGCGTCGGCAGCCCTGCCCGCGTTGGCACAAACCTACCCCACCAAACCCGTGCGCTACATCGTGCCCTTCCCCGCAGGCGGCTCGCCGGACATCATCGCGCGGCTCATCACGGAGCGCTTCGGCAAGATGTGGGGCCATCAGGTGATCGTGGACAACCGTCCAGGCGCGGGAGGAACGGTCGGCGCAGGAGCCGCAGCAAAGTTACCCGCCGACGGCTACAACCTCTTCCAGTGCAACATCGCGTCGAGCGCAATCGCGCCCGCTCTTTACGCGAAGCTGCCGTACGACCATCAGCGCGACTTCGCGCCGATCTCGCGCATCGGGACTACACCCAACGTGCTGGTGGTGCATCCCGCCTTCCCTGCGCATTCCATGAAGGAGTTCATGGCCTACGCCAAGGCCAACCCGGGCAAGCTCTCCTATGGCACGTCTGCGCCTGGTAACTCGCAACAGCTCACGATGGAGCTGATCAAGCTCACCACGAAAATCGACGTGGTGTTCATCCCTTACAAGGGCGCGCCGCAATCGCTGAGCGACACGATCGGCGGGCAGATCCCCTGCACCCTGCAATCAGCTCCGGGCGTGATAGCGGCGATCAGGGCCGGCCGCGTGCGACCGCTCGCCGTCACGAGCGCGAAACGCATACCGCAGTTGCCCGACGTGCCGACGATGAGCGAGACGGTGCTGCCGAACTTCGACGTGAATTCCTGGTACGGGCTGTGTGCGCCCACCGGCACGCCCGCACCCATCCTCGAAAAGGTTCATACCGATCTCACGACGGTGCTGCGCATGCCCGAGATTCAGGAGCGCCTGAACGAGCTCGTCGTGCAGGTCGCCCCCACGAGCCCGCAGGAGTTCGGGCAATTCATTCGCGCCGAGACGGAGCGCTGGGCGAAAGTGATCAAGGCCGCGAACATTCCGCAGGAAGGTGGTTGCTTAGAACCAACCCGTTGGTGAGCGGGGGCCGTGGAACGGCGGGGTCCCCGCGAACGACGCCTTCCCGGCGCCGATTAGCACTCTCGTCCGAGTGTACGAGGGCTCCGGTAGAACTATGCGAGCGGGCGCCGTAACGGCCTCACTCCAGCCGTGCGCCGGAATCCTTCACCACGGTTTCGTATTTGTCGTACTCGGCCTTCATCAGCTTCGCGAACTCGTCCGGCGTCATGTACATCGGATCGAGCGCCTGAGCGGTCAGGTTCGACACAACCGCGGGATCCGCCACTGCCTTCTTGATCTCGAGATTGAGCCGCTCGACGATCGCAGGCGGTGTTCCGGCCGGCACGAACGTGCCGAACCACGACGTGAAGTCATAGCCCTTGACGGTGTCTCCGATGGGCGGCAGGTCGGGGAACTGCGGAACCCGTTTTTCCGACGTGACTGCAATCGCGCGCACGCGGCCGGTCTGCATGTGGGGCAGCACCTCGGATATCGGGGTCAGCAGCAACTGGATCTCACCTCCCGCCGTCGCAATGGCTGCAAGCGCGCCCCCCTTGTACGGGCACGTGAACCATCTGAATGTTTGCCATATGGCACAGCATGCTCGTCGCAAGATGCTGGTACGCACCGATGCCGGCTGATCCGTAACTGATCTCGTTCGGCCGCGCTTTCGCCAGCGCGATCAGGTCCTTCACGGTACGCACGGGCATCGAAGGATGCACCGTGAGCGCGCCGACGAGCCGCGTCATCGGCGCCACTCCGATGAAGTCCTTGAGGGCGTGATACGGCAGGCTCTTGTAGAGATGCTGGTTGGCGACGAAGGTCGCCGAATACACCATGACGGTGTAACCGTCTGGCGGGCTCTTCGCCACGATCGCGGCGCCGATGGTTCCGCCCGCGCCGCCGCGATTGTCGATCACGAACTGCTGGTTCATTTGCTCGCCGACCTTCTGGAACACGGCGCGTCCGACGATGTCCGTCGCGCCGCCCGGCGGAAACACGATCACGACGCGCACCGGCTTCGACGGATATTGCTGCGCCGAAGCCGCGACGCACGCCAGCATGAACAGGACGAACCAGAAGCTGAACGAGCAATTGCGAGTCATGCCACTCCTCCTGAATGACACATCGGCAAAGCAATGCGGCCTGGTCGGATCTTTGCGAGTCCGGCCGCCGCCCCTCCTCTTTTGCCGCATCCTCCCGCGTCGCCATGCCAAATGCAAGGACAGCTTGCCACTGACCGGGCGCGGGACTACATTGATCCGCGCATTCACCTCGGGGGGAGGACCGGATGGCCGCAACGATCACTCTGCGCGTCAACGGGAAGTCGCACGCCGTGCAGGTCGACGACCCTGACATGCCGCTGCTCTACGCGCTTCGCAACGAACTCGATCTGCACGGACCGCGCTTCGGTTGCGGTCTCGCCCAGTGCGGCGCATGCACCGTGCACGTCGACGGCAGGCCCGTGCGTTCGTGCTCGATACCCGTGCGGCAGGTCGCCGGCAAGAACATCCTGACGCTCGAAGGCCTCGGCACGCCGCAGAAGCCGCACCCGCTGCAGCAGGCCTTCATCGAAGAGCAGGCGGTGCAATGCGGCTACTGCATCAACGGCATGATCATGCAGGCCAAGGCACTGCTCGATCAGAACCGGCGACCCACCGAGGCGCAGATCAGGGAAGCGCTCGCCGCCAATCTGTGCCGCTGCGGCACGCATCTCCGGATTGTCCGCGCCGTGAAGCGCGCATCGGAGAGCATGGCCTAGAAGGAGCCGATCATGTCCGCCCAGCAAAGCGTTTCGCGGCGCGAATTCCTCAAGGCCTCCGGCGCGCTGATCGTCACGTTCAGCATCGCCAATCGGGCTCTGGCAGCGGCGACCACGGCAACACCCGACAAAACCGTCGCAGCCGATCGAGTCGACGGCTTCGTTGCCATTGCGCGTGACGGCACCGTAAGCATCTACTCGGGCAAGGTCGATCTCGGGACGGGGACTCACACCGCGCTGCGGCAGATCGCCGCCGAAGAGTTGTGCCTGCCTTTGGAGAAGGTTCACCTTATCGAAGGCGACACGGCGCTCACGCCCGATCAGGGACCGACGTGGGGAAGTCTCACGATTCAGGTCGGCGGCACGCAGATTCGCCGCGCCTGTGCGACCGTGCGCGAGGCAGCTGCTCACCCGTGCGGCGGAGAAGACCGGCGTAGCGAAAGAGACTCTGCACGCGAAAGATGGCGCGGTCGTGCGCCTGGGCGCGGAAACGGGCGTGCCCTACGCGCAACTGCTGCCGGGCCGGCAGCTCGAAATCAAGATCGACGACAAGGCGCCGCTCAAACCCCCTGCGACTTACACCATCGTGGGTCAGCCGATCCGACGCTTCGATATCCCGGACAAGGTAACCGGCAAGTTCACGTACATGCAGGACGTGAAGGTACCCGGCATGCTGCACGCGCGTGTCGTCCGTCCGGGCGCGATGAAAGCGGATCTGCTGTCCATCGATGATGGCGGTGCGAAGAAGATTCCCGGATATGTCGCGACGGTGCGCAAAGGTAATTTCCTCGCGGCGGTCGCGACAAACGAGTGGGCTGCGATTCGCTGCGCGAACGCACTGAACGCGACCTGGTCCGACTGGCAGGGATTGCCAGACCCCGCGAAGCTGTGGGACCACGTGCGCTCGACGAAAGTCGTGAGTGAAGAAGTGTTCCAGAACGTCGGCAACACCGCCGAAAGCATGAAGGCGGACGCGCGAACGCTGGTCGCGACCTACGACTTTGCGATACACACGCACGGATCGATCGGTCCGTCCTGTGCGATCGCGGATTTCAGGGACGGCAAGCTCACGGTCTGGACGGCTTCGCAGGCAACGCACATGCTGCGCCGGCAACTCGCGAACATGCTCTCCATGAAGCCCGAAGACGTGCGGTGCCGGTACGTGGAAGGCTCCGGATGTTACGGCCGAAACGGCCATGAAGACGCGGCGGCCGATGCCGCGTTGCTCGCCGTCGAGCTGCGCAAGCCGGTGCGCGTGCAGTGGAGCCGCGCCGACGAGCATGGCTGGGATCCCAAGGGACCGCCGACGCTGCTCGAGCATCGTGCGGCCCTCGACGCGAATGGCGGCGTGAGCGCGTGGGAGTCGGTTGTCTACGTGCCGAATCGTCCGAAGGGAATCGAGGTTACGCTGGTCGCCGCGGAACTCGCGGGCATGCCGAAAGACACCGCGTTTCCGGGCAACGTACACCAGTCTCTCGCGATCCCGTACGCGTTCCCCAACATCAAGGCAACCGCGAAGTGGCTTGCGGACACGCCGTTCAAGCCCTCGTGGATCAGAACGCCGGGGCGATTGCAGAACACGTACGCCAACGAGAGCTTCGTCGACGAGCTCGCGGCCGCGGCGGGCGTGGATCCGGTCGAGTTCCGACTCCGCAATCTGAAGGACGCCCGCGGAGCCGAATGCATCCAGCGGTGTGTCGAGCTTGCGCAATGGAAAGCGCGCGGCAAGCAGGCACGCGATGAAGGCGATACGGCACGCGGACGCGGGTTCTCGTACGTGAGGTACGAGCTCGCGCGCACGTACGTCGCCGTCGTTGCGGATGTCGAGGTGAATCGCCGAACGGGCGCGGTTCGTGTGAAACGCTTCTACTGTTCCCACGACTGCGGTCAGATCATCAATCCCGACGGTGTCAGGAACCAGATCGAAGGCAACATCGTGCAGACGGTGAGCCGCACGCTGATCGAAGAGCTCAAGTTCGATCGCTCGCGCGTGACGAGCGTGGACTGGGCGAGTTACCCGATCCTGCGCTTCCCGGACCTGCCGGATATCACCATCGATCTCATCGATCGTCCGAACGAAGTGCCGTGGGGGGCAGGAGAACCGACGGCTGCCGTCGTGCCGTCGGCCATCGCAAACGCGATCTTTGACGCGACCGGTGCCCGGCTGCGTTCCGTGCCGTTCTCACCGCAGAAGGTGCTCGCCGCGCTGAAAACGGCGTAGGCGCGGTTCACCGACAGCAGCACGCGAATCGCAACACCGTTCGTGTTGAGGAGCACGGCGTCTCGACGCACGGACACCCGCCTCGGACGCATTTCGAGACGGTCCGTGCCGACCTCTTCAATGCGAACGGCGGACGAAGCTGCGTACGATTTTTGCGCACGCGCCACTGTACTTTCTCGTCGAGCGTGAGTACCATGCACTGCGTCATCGATCACGACGAGGCGCCGAGCACAGATGCTTTCCCGTTGGTTATCGTGTTGCATGGCCGTCGCAGCGCTGAACGCGCCGGCATGGGCTGCTCAGAAGAATGCACCTGAAGCGCATCACGCGACCGAGGTGCTCACCTGCCGCAACGGCACCGAAGACCGTCATGCCCGCATCGCGGTGGTCCTGGTGGGCGGTAAAGCCGACAGCTTCGCGTATTACAGCAAATGGAAGCCGCGAACCTGCTCGATTTATCTGCAGCGCAGGCACGACGCCTTCAGCCGCTGGCACGACAAGGGTGCGGTGACGACGGTGGACACCGATCGCGGCGCGTTTCTCATCGAGCATGGCAAAGGCGAGTACCGCATCGTCTTTCGCAACATCGACCGGCAGCGTTATTGCGGCATGGACGGGCTCATCAACGGCACGCTGACCATTCGCAGGGGCAGCGAACGGTGCGAGCTGGCGGGCATCATGGAAGAAGGCGTGCCGCTCGGGCAGGCATGGGCTTACGCCAACGGCACTGCCGGATCATCCGCGAATACCGTCGCCGCTGCGCCCTCGGCTGCCAGTTCTGCGCAGCCTGCTATGACGCCTGCCGGCGGCTCACCGCCGCTCGTCGCATCGACCAGCCGCGCCACTGCGGCGGCTGCCCGTCGCTCTTCCACCACGCCGTGGTATATGCGATTCTGGCAGGACATTCCGGCGCCGACCCCGGAGCCTGCCTGGCCGGCACGCGGCGACTGATCGCCTGACGCATGGTGGATCGGCGCAGACGTCGCCGGCACCATCGATCCGGAGGAGAGCACATGGACCTGCAATTGAAAGGGCGCACCGCGCTCGTGACGGGCGCATCGCGCGGGATCGGCCTCGGCGTCGCGGAAGTGCTGGCGCAGGAAGGCTGCAACCTGCACCTTGCCGCGCGCAGCGCAGCCGACCTCGAAGCCGCGCGGGCGAAGATCGCGAGCGCAACCGGAGTGAACGTTACCTGCCACGCGCTCGATCTCGCGATCTCAGAGAATGCATTGAAGCTCGCCCGTGACTGCGGCGATGTCGACATCCTGATCAACAATGCGGGCGCCATTCCGCAAGGCGGCATCACGGAGCTCGACGAGAAGACGTGGCGAGCCGGATGGGAGCTGAAGCTCTTCGGCTACATCAATCTCACGCGTGAGGTCTATCGGCGCATGATCGAACGCCGCGATGGCGTCATCGTCAACGTGATCGGTGGCGCGGGCGAGCGGCCCAGTGCCGGGTACATCGCGGGCAGTATCGCCAATTCGGGACTCATGACGATGTCGCGCGCACTCGGCGCCGAAAGCCCGAAGTACGGCGTACGGGTGCTGGGCCTCAACCCGAGCGCCACTGCGACCGAGCGCGGCGTCGATATCTGGCGCACACGGGCACAAAAGGAGCTCGGTGACGCCGAACGCTGGCGCGAGCTCACCAAAGGGTTCCCGTTCGGTCGTGCCTGCAGCGTCGAGGAAGTGGCGAAGGTCATCGTGTTCGTGGCTTCACCGTGCGCGTCCTATATGAGCGGCACCGTGGTAAGCGTCGATGGCGGCGCAGCGTGGCGGAAGTAGGGCGGCGCTTGCCTCCGGCTCGGGCCTGGCCGCCCTCCGGAACAGAGGGCAACCCATGGTTTCCCTCCGTAACCTCCTTTCCTTCGGGCGTGTCGGATGCCGAGTCCGACACTCGCTAAATGGGTACCCCTACCGCGTGCCCACCGCAAACGCGGCAAGGCCGCCGGTGATCGCAAGCAGGGCGAGCGCGCTCAGCGCGAGCGACCAGTGGATGCCGATCACGCTGCCCAGCAGTCCGACCGTCATGCCGGCGAAGGCGCGCAGGCCCAGGCTCGACATTGCATAAAGCCCTATGACACGGCCGCGGATGTCTGCCGGCGCGTGAAGCTGCACCAGCGTTTGTGCCATCGCCTGGAACCCGAGCTGCAGGAAGCCCGCGATGAAAAGCAGGCCGAATGCGAGCGGATAGCTGCGGCTGGCCGCGAACGCGGCGATCGCGACACACCACATCATCGCGAGCATGAAAGCAGTCCGCGTGCTCGGCTGCAGGAAACCGCGGCTTTCGAGCACGATACCGGCGACGAGCGCGCCCGCCGCGTCGGCCGCCAGCAGCATGCTGTACGCGACGCCGGCATCGCCGTGTCCGAGATGCTCCGCGAACTCCGGCATCTGAGCCTGATAGGCATTGCCGACCACGAGCGCGGTCACGCCCGCGAGCGCTGTCATCGAGATGATGGTGCGATTGCCCGCGATCGCAAGGACGGTGTCTCGAATCTCGGCGAGGCCGCGTAACTGACCACGGCCGGCGGTCGCCTGCCCGCTGAAGCGTGGGCCATACGGCGCCTTCCACAACCAGACCAGCAGCGGCAGGTAAAACACGACATTGATGAAAATGCCGTAGGTCGGACCCGCCACAATCATGATCGCACTGCCGACTGCAGGTCCGAACAGGAGACCGAGCCAGCGCGCCGTGGCGTTGAGGCGCACTGCCGAGGGTAGATCGCGTCCGCCCACGATGTATTGCACCAGGAGCTGACTCGCCGGCATCCAGAGCACGCCCGAAAATCCGTGCAGCACGAGCAGCACCATCGCGTGCCACATCTGGAGCGTGTCGGTCACGAAGAAATAGCCCCATCCCGCCGAGGCCGCCATGAAGCAGAGCATGCCGAGCTGCACGATGCGTCGCGGATCGAAGCGGTCGGCCAGTGCGCCCGCGTAGATCGAAAACAGCAGAAACGGCACCCAGTGTGAAATGACTGCGAAGCCCGCGAGCGCCTGGGAATGGAACTTCTGGAACAGCACCCAGTAGCTGATGACGTGCTCGATGCTGTCCGCCATCATCGCGAGCGCGGACGCGAAGAAGTAAACGCGAAAGCCGGGATGGCGAAGTGCGGGGAAGGAAACGCGGGTGCGACGGACTTGTTCGCTGCGATCGACGCCTTCATTCATGTTTCGAAGATAACCGATCTCGCACGACGATCGGCGTGTTCCCCGCCAGATATTCACCCTGGATCAGGACGTCCCGCGTGACGTCGTGCTCCGTTACTCCGGCTCGACCTTCGCCACGCGCGCAAGCTCGGCCCAGCGCTCGAGATCGTTCTGGAAATTCTTCTGGAATACCGCGGGCGGATCGGCAGTCGGCTCGTAACCGCCGGAGAGAAGAAAATCACGCGTGGATGGAACCTGCACCGCCTTCGCGATCGCAGCGTGCACCTTCGTAACGATCGTCGCGGGCAGCTTCGCCGGCCCGAACCACGCGTGCCATCCCGAATCCATGGCGAAACCCGGCAAGCCGGCTTCGGCGATCGTGGGCACATCGGCGATCGCGGGCAGGCGATTGGCACCGCTGTAACCGAGCGGGCGCAGACGTCCGCTCTTGATATGCGGGATGGCGATGAGCGGCGGAACCACCGTAGCCTGCACTTCACCCGCGAGAAGCGCGTTCAGCGCCGGCGCAGCGCCCTTGTACGGAACGTGCAGCATCTCGATGCCGGCCCTGGTCATGAAGCCTGCCATGATGAGATGCAGCACGTTGCCGACGCCGGGAGAGCTGAAGGAGAGCTTCTGCTTCTTCGCCAGCGCAATCAACTCGGGCACCGTCTTCGCGGGAATCGACGGATTCACGGCGAGCAGAGAGCCCTGGCCGACGACCGGATTCGTGATCGGCGTGAAATCGCGCGCGGTATCGTAGGGCAGCTTCTTGTGCGTGCTGGGGTTGATCGCGAACGCGACGGAGATGTGCATGAGCGTATAACCGTCAGGCGCGGCCTTGGCCACGAGATCGCAGCCGAGGATGCCGTTCGCGCCGCCGCGATTGTCGATGACCAGAGGCTGACCGAGGATGCTTTCGACCTCCTTCGCGATCACGCGCGCGTTGACGTCGGTGGCTCCGCCCGGTGGGAACGGCAGGATGAGTCGGATCGGGCGCGAGGGCCAGCCCGCTTCCGGCGTTGCAGCCTCAGCGCAGGCTTCGCTCAAGATGCCGCACGCGCAGCATACGACGAGCACTGCGCGGCGATAGCGTCGATGTTGATGAAAGCGCCTCACTCTTTCTCCTCACTTTTCTCAGCCGCGCGTGCGCGCATGGTCCTCTGCTCCGCGCGCTTCAACGCGATATCGGTGTCAGCCCCTGTCTCGCGCAGCCGACAGCCCCATCTGTGCCAGCACCGCACGACCCAGGTGTCCGTATGGGTTCGCGAGCGTCTCGGGCAACTCGAAGTGGTTATAGCCCTCGCCCACGATGAGCTGCACGGGCTTCGCGGCCGCCTGCAATGCCGCGGCAAATTCACGCGACTGTCGCTGAAACTCCGGCGTTTCCAGGGTACCGTAGGCGACGATCAGCGGAACGTGGATCTTCTCCAGGTGACGCGCGGTGCTGAGCGCGTGCTCGGTCTCGTCCGTGAACCTGACATACGAGCTGCGTGCGGAAAGCCGCGGCGGCTTCAGATCGTACATGCCGCTGCAGCATAGCGCGCCCTTCACGATGTTCGCCGGAACGCCGTGCTCTTCACGCCAGTCCGTAATGAGCGTGACGCCGATGAGATGCGCCCCCGAGGAGTGACCCGAAAGGTAGATCTGGTCCGGATCGCCGCCGAACGTCTTTGCATTTCGATACACCCACGCGACCGCCCGGCGTACCTGCTGCGCCATCGGCATCAGGTCACCGCCGCTCTCGATCACGTTGATGAAATCGAGCACCACGAAGTGAGCACCGGCATGCACGAAGAGCTCGGCGGCATACGCGAAGTCTTTCCCACGGCCGCCGCGCCACGCCCCGCCGTGAACGAAGATGTTGATCGGCGCCTGCGTACGTGTCGTCCGGTAGACATCGAGCGTTTCGATGGCCGTCGGTCCATACGCAAACGTCTGCGGCGGCCCGAGGCGCGCGCGCACTGCTTCGCTGTTGGTCGCGAAGCGCTCGATGATCTGTGCGCGATTGGGCGCGTACTTGCTTTGATCGTACGCGGCATCCAGTTCGGCCTGGTCCATATCGAGCCAGACCAGCGGCCCTTTCTTTCGCTGCGGTTCCGGCGATGCGGTCATAGGCGCGAGGCGCTCATTGTGCCTCCTGGTTGTATCACGCGTCGAGCAACGGCAGGCCGGGCAGCAGTTTCTCTATCGTGATTGGAAAATCGCGCACCCTTATTCCGGTCGCGTTGAATACCGCATTCGCGACGGCCGCGTTAGCACCGCAGTTCCCCAGCTCGCCCACGCCCTTGGCGCCGAGCACGTTCGCCTTGTCATCGAAATCGTCGAGCAGTACGGCATCGATCTCGGGAATGTCCGCATGCACGGGCACCAGATAGCCGGCGAGATCGCGATTCAGGAACGCGCCGGTATGCGGTTCGACGAGAGCCTCTTCGTGCAGAGCGGCGCTCACGCCGAAGATCATGCCGCCGATCAACTGCGATCGCGCCGTCTTCGCATTGAAGATGCGCCCGGCCGCGAACACGCCGAGCATGCGCCGCAGTCGGATCTCGCCCGTATCGGCATCCACACCGACTTCGGCGAAGTGCGCTCCGTAGCCGTAGATCGAGAAGTTCTGATAATTCGGCTCTTTGGTCATCCAGACGACCTCGCCTTCGGCCTCCAGCCCGGCTTCAGGAACGTCGCCGCCTGTGAGCTTCTTCTGCAGCGCGAGGCACGCGTTGTAGACCGCGTTGCATGTATTCGTGGCGCCCCACGATCCGCCCGATCCGGCGCCCTCGGGATAGTCGGAACGTCCGATCTCGACCTTTACGCGCTGAAGCGGCACGCCGAGGGTTTCCGCGGCGACCTGCGCCACGATCGTGTAGGTTCCGGTGCCGATGTCGGTGATGTCCGAGCGGACCACGACGCTGCCGTCCGCTTCCATGCGGACGTTGGCCTTGCTGGCGGCCTGAAACTGCATGCGCACGGCTGCCGCCATTCCGTAGCCGACCAGCCAACGGCCGTCTCGAAGGCTCCCCGGCCGTGTCGGCCGCCGCGACCAGCCGAAGCGCTGCGCGCCTTCGCGCATGCATTCGACCAGCCGCCTTCGGCTGAAAGGCTGACCGTTTTCAGGATGGCGCGCCGGCTCGTTCAGGACACGAAACTCGATCGGGTCGATGTCGAGCGCGCTGGCCATTTCGTCGATCGCACACTCGAACGCGAAGAGTCCCGGCGCTTCACCGGGAGCGCGTACGTCCTCGCCTCGCGGAAGATCGAGCTCGACCAGACGATGTCGCGTCAGGCGATGGGGCGCCGCATACATCGGGCGCGCGGCCGTCGCCGTCTGCTCCGCGTATTCCGCGACGGTGCTTGTGTGCATGGTCACGTCGTGCCCGAGCGCGACCAGCTTACCGTCCCGCGATGCGCCGAGCCGCACGCGTTGACTCGTGATCGGCCGCATGCCGAGGAGCTGGAAAATCTGCTGGCGCGTCATGACCACCTTCACCGGCGTCTTCAGTTCACGCGCCGCCATCGCTGCGAGGATGGTCTCGGAGTGAATGCCGAGCTTCGAGCCGAAACCGCCGCCCACGAACGCGGAAACGATGCGAACGCGATCCTTGTCGATCTCGAGCGTGCTGGCGACCGCGGTGCGAGCTTCCGCCACGATCTGGCAGCTCGCATACAGGATCAGATCGTCGCCGCTGGGTACCGCCAGACAGGCGTGCGGCTCCATCGGCTGGGAGAACTCGAAAGGCGTCGTGTACGTCTGATCGACGGTCACTTCGGCGCTCGAAAACGCGCTATCGAAATCACCGACTGCACTCTCGGTCGGGAGGCCCGCGTTTACGGTTTCCGGCGCAAAAGCCTCGTTCAATCGCGCTGCGAAGTCGAAGCGGCCGGATTCGCGCGCATACGACACCTGCCACGAGATTCGCCGCGGCACGTGCCTGTTCGAATGTCGTGGCGACGACGAATGCGACCGGCTCTCCGAAGTGGTGAATGTCCGGGCCGGCGAGTACAGGAAACGCGCGTGAATAAGAGGAGACCGAGGGATCGGCTTTGCCTTGCGCAGGCGCGTTGCCATGCGTCATGACCATGCGCACGCCAGGTGCCTGCTCGGCGCTTTTCGTATCGATCGCCGTAATGCGTCCCTTGCCGATCGTCGCACCGACGATGAAGCCATAGAGAGGCTGGCCGACGTCCCAGTATTCCGCCGCGTAAGTGGCGCGACCGCTTACCTTCAGTGGACCGTCGATTCGATCGACGGGTTGTCCGATGATTGCGCCCATGTCTCATGCCTCCTGCACGGCGTTGGCCAGCGTGCGGCACAACGTGCGCTTCGCAAGATCGATCTTGAAATCGTTGTGGCCGTAGCCTCTCGCCCCTTTCAACGCCGCTTCCGCGGCGGCGCGATACGTCGCCATGGTGGCGGGACGGCCCACCAGCGCTTTCTCCGCTTCCGGCGCCCGCCACGGCTTGTGCGCGACGCCGCCGAAGGCGACGCGGGCCGCCGTGATGGAACCGCGATCGACAGCGACGACCGCAGCAACCGATACGAGCGCGAACTCGTACGACGCGCGGTCGCGCACCTTGCGATAGACCTGACGGCCGGGTGGCGGCGCGGGCAGCACGACTGCCGTGATCATTTCGCCCGAGCCGAGGACGGTCTCGACGTGCGGCGTCGTGCCGGGAGGACGATAGAGATCAGCGAGCATCACCATGCGTGTCGTGCCGTCGGTGCCGAGGATTTCGATCTGCGCGTCGAGTATGGCCAACGCAATGGCCATGTCCGAAGGATGCGTCGCAATGCACGACTCGCTCGCACCCAGGATGGCGTGGATGCGGTTGATGCCGGCGATCGCTGCGCAGCCGGCACCGGGTTCGCGTTTGTTGCAGGCGGTGGTGGTGTCGTAGAAGTACGGGCACCGGGTGCGCTGGAGCAGGTTGCCGCCGACGGACGCCTTGTTGCGTAACTGGCCGGACGCACCGGCGAGAAAGGCTTCGGAGAGGACGGGATAGCGGCTCCGAACTCGCATGTCGGCAGCCGTCTCGGAGTTGGAGACCTGCGCGCCGATCCGCAATCCGCCATCGGGAAGCTCGTCGATCTTCTTCAGCGGCAGGCGGCTGATATCCACCAGATGCGTGGGCCACTCGATCTCGAGTTTCATGAGATCGAGGAGATTGGTGCCACCGCTGATGAAGCGGGCGTTCGGGCCAGCGCGAACCACTGCCGCAACAGCGGCGCTGGCGTCTGTCGCTCGTTCGTAGGTGAAGGGCCTCATGGGCGCCCCCCTTGCGCCAGCTTCCTGATCGCGGCGACGATGTTCGGATAAGCACCACAGCGACAGATGTTTCCGCTCATGCGCTCCCGAATCTCGGCGTCCGTCAGATCGGCACGTGGATTCGCCACATCAGCGGTCGCATGACTGGGCCACCCCGCGTTCGCTTCGTCGAGCATGCCGACGGCGGAGCAGATCTGACCGGAAGTGCAGTAGCCGCATTGAAAGCCGTCGTACTCGACGAACGCGGCCTGGAGCGGGTGAAGGGCGTCCGGCGAACCGACACCCTCGATGGTTACGATGTCGTCGCTTTCGTGCATCACCGCCAGCGTCAGGCAGGAATTGATGCGCCTGCCGTTGATGAGGACCGTGCACGCGCCGCATTGACCGTGGTCGCATCCCTTCTTGGCGCCTGTGAGATGCAGATGCTCGCGCAGTGCGTCCAGCAACGACGTGCGAGTGTCGAGCTCGACCGTATGCGTTTCGCCGTTGATGCGCAGATGAATGGATAGCGTCGTCGGGGACACTGTCGTATCCGGAGACGCAGCGTGCGTGCGCGGCGAATCGGGGGTCATAGGCTTCTCCTCGATGAACAATCTCCGGCGCGCGAAGCGCCGGGATTGGCTGAGTTCAGGAAAGCGTAACGATGTCGCCGCTGGCGCCCGCCGCCCGCGACGTTGCGGAAGATGGCAGCAGGCAGGCGAGATGAGGGCGGCTGGCCGATTACGCATCGGCCGCTCACCCTCATGCGATATTTCTAGACGCGCAGCACGCGTTCGTCAAGACAGGCGAAGAGGATCCGCCTTTCTATCGAACTCGGGCAGATTCATTGCTGTCGCACTGGAGCGGTGCACCGCTCGACGATGCTGCTGTCTGCCAGCGCGTTGTCGATCAGGGATGCAGGACCAGCTTCTGCACTCTCCAGTTGAGGAGCTCGGCAACATAGAGCACGTTTTCGGAAGGACACGCGATCTCGTGTATCCAGCCGAACTGCTTCATCTGCTTGCCCGACTCGCCGAGCACGCCGAGCACTTTCCCATCGAGAGAAAGCTTGTAGACGCGACCGGGATAAGCATCCGACGCATAAAGGACCTGACGCGGACCCGGGGTGATGCATAGAGCCCACGGCGCGCCTGGCGCCTGCGTGAGCGGCGATCCGGCTGCTTCGAGCTTGGCAACATCGGGAACGGCTCCGATCGCCGGCTGGATGCGCGGGTCGAACGGCACGTCTATCTTGATCTCGCGCTGGACATTACCCTCGCCGTCGAATACCTGAATGCGGCGGTTGCCGCGATCGGCGACGTAGATGTTGCCCTGTGCATCCGCAGCGATGCTGTGCGGTGTATTGAGCTGCCCGGCCTCCTTGCCGGGTTCTCCGAACGATTTGAGCCACTTGCCGTCCCGGTCGACCTTGGCAACCCGCGAATTGATGTAACCGTCACTGATGTAGGCGTTACCTGCCGGGTCCCACGTCACGTCGGTGACCTGCCTGAAGCGGCCGATCTCGGGCGGCAGCGGGGGCTTGTGGCGTTCCAGCGGCCCCGTCTCTTTGTCGGAGGCTTCCTGCTTACGTCCGAACACCATGGTGACGCGGCCTTGCGGATTGAAGCGGATGACCATGTCCGATCCCTTGTCAGTCACCCAGATATTGTCCTTTTTGTCGACGCGCACGGCATGTGCGAACGACCAGGCATAGAGGTTCTTGCCGATCTCACGGATGAATTTTCCGTTCTGATCGAACTCGAGAAGCTGAGCGGCTGCCGCCGCGTACGCAGGCCCCGTCGTGTTGCCTCGCGACAATACGAAGATGTGTCCTTTCGAATTGACGGCAACACCGGTCACTTCGCCGAGATACGTATCCTTCGGCAGCTTCACTGGATCCGGCACCGAATCGAAGCGAATGACGGGTACCGATTGCTGTGCGTACGCGGAAGCCGAAAGAAGAAACGGCACTGCCAGTAACCAGCGATTCATGCTCTCTCCCTTTGTCGAACACGCTGAGATGAATAAACACGACGCCCGTTCTATTCGCTTCTTCAGGCGCGGCGATCATATCACCCTGAAGCGGCGCGAGCAGACCCAGAACGCCGGCGAGTAGCGGCGTATCGACGAGATACGATGAGCGCGCGCCGCGTGCGACTGCGATCCATTGCTTCACGCCAGTCAGCGTGGCCAACGACGGCCGGCTTCGGGATCGATGCTCGATTCAGTCAATAACTCTTCGCGGGTGCCAGCTGTTTGCTGTGCGCCGCCTTGTGGGGATCCCATGCATGCGCGCGCGCAACCTCTTCATTGATCGTCGTGCCCCAGCCCTGCCCTTTCGGTATCGTCATGTAGCCGGCGGCGATATCGGGCTTCACGGTGACGAGCTCGTCTTTCCACGGCACATCGTCGATATCGATTTCCATGATGCGCACGTTGCTGAGAACCGCACACAGACTCGCGCTCATGAACGTGGAGAGATGGCTGTAGTAGTTATGCGGCGCGACATTGTGCTGGAACGTCGCCGCCACATCGCCCACCTTCTTGCTCTGAACGATGCCGTTCCACGGCACGTCGACCATGAATACGTCGGCCGCGTGGCGTTCGAAGAACGGCAGGTACTCCTTCATGTGAACCAGCGTCTCGCCGGTGCAGATCGTGGTCGACGTCGAGTCCTTGATCTGGCGCACGGCGTCCGGATCGGGGTTGTCTATTTCGAGCCAATGCAGCTTGAACGGCTCGAGCGCACGCGCGATACGCATGCATGCTTCCGGCTTGAAGTGGAAGTTGAGGTCGAGATTGATGTCGAACTCCGGCCCCACTGCATCGCGGATCGTGCCGATCAGCTGCTCGAGATGCGTGACGACCCAGTTCGGCGCCCACTCGTCGTTCGGACCCATCGAACCGTCGAAGCCGCTGAACCATGTACCGCCCTTGCCCGGCAGTACGACATTCGTCTTGAGCGCAGTGAACCCGCGCGCCACCACTTCTTTCGCGAGCGCCGTCACGTCGGCCCAACCGCGGATGGGGGGCTTACCGACGATCTCGTGATGGCGCACGCGAGTCGTTCCGCAATGCGACCAGTAGAGGCGGATCCGCTCGCGCGTCGGGCCGCCGAGAAGCTCCGTCACGGAAATGCCGAGCGCGCGCGCCTTGATGTCGAGGAGTGCGCATTCGATGCCCGCAATCGCCCGCGCCGCGAGGCCGCCTGGGCTCGACCGCAGCATGCGCGACATGTCGTAGAACCGCGCTTCGTGGGCCCGCGGATCCTGTCCGATCAGCATCGTCTCGAGGTCACGCACCGCACCCGCGACGGCATGCGGGGCGCGCGTATCGGAACACTCGCCCCAGCCGGTCACGCCGTCATCGGTTTCCACTTTGACGAAGGTCCACGGCCGCCAGCCGCCGTCCACGATGTAGGTTTCGAGCCGGGTGATCTTCATGGGGCACCTCCGGCTAACATCCTAGCATGCCCAGTCTGCCCGCCTCCGAGCACGAATATCAGAACCTTGTTGCACTCCTGATCGTGGCGGCGTTCATCGTCGCCGGCGGCATTCACTACCAGACGCCGATGCTTGCCGCGATCGCCGCGGATTTCCGCACGGACGCCGCGACGACCGGCTGGATACCGACGCTCTCGTTCGGCGGGTTGCTGGTGGGGATCGTTCTCTTCGTGCCGCTCGGCGACCGCATCGACAAGCGCCCTCTCGTGCTCTCGAAGATCGCCATCATGATGGTGGCGCAGCTCGTGATGGCGCTGGCGCCGTCGATCGCAGTGCTGGCGGCGGGCAGTCTCGTGACCGGACTCTGCTCGTCGCTGCTTCAGCACTTCATCGCCATCACCGCCGAAGTCGCGCATCCTCGCCATCGCGGCCGTGCGCTCGGCACTCAACTCACCGCGATGTTCAGCGGCATTCTGTTCGCGCGCATCGTGGGCGGGATGCTCGCCACGTACGTTGGCTGGCGCTACAGCTACGCGCTTTCCGCCGCCATGCTTCTTATCGTGATTCCTGTACTCTGGAAACGCCTCCCGAATACGCGACCGACGACGCACGCGTCCTACGGCGACCTGCTGGGATCGCTGGTGCGCCTCTGGCGTGGACACGCCGGAATCCGCCGCGCAACCGCGATTCAATTCATGTTCGGCATCTGCTATGGCGGATTCTGGGCGGTGGCCGCGCCGATGCTCTCAGTCTTGCACCGCGTCGGGCCCGGTGTGGCCGGTCTGATGGGCATTCCCGGCGCCGCCGGCATATTGGTGGCGCGGGCCTCGGGCCGCTGGAGCGATCGCGTCGGGCTGCGTCCCGTGGTGCTGGCGGGCATCTGCTCGATGATGACAGCGTGGATCGTGATGGCTGCGGGCATCTGGTCGATTGCCGCAATCGTGCTCGGTGCGATGCTGCTCGATATCGGGCTGCGCGCGGCGATGGTGGCCAATCAGACCCTCATCAACTCGGCAGTGCCGGATTCGCGGGCACGCGCGAACACGCTGTTCGGGCTTCACGTGTGGAGCGGAAATGCCGCCGGCGCGTTCCTGACGAGCTGGGCATTCGCCCAGTTCGGCTGGCTCGCAGTGTGTGCGATCGCGATGACCGCCAGCATCGTTGCATTGCTCGTCCATCTGAACGTCGTGCCCGTCGGCAGGACGCGATGAGGCGTTCTCCGAGCGAAAACCCGCCGTCAGCTAAAATCAGCGGCTGTCGGACTTTTTGGCATACCAACGGTTGAAGGCAGAAAGGGAAATGATGGAAGAGGTTATCCCGGCGCATGACGTGAGCTGGCGTGCGGCCGCGCCGCGCACCCAGGTTCACACTCGTGACGTGCAGTATCGCGGCTACCGCCGTGACGACGGTCTGTGGGACATCGAAGCGGAGCTCACCGATAGCAAGACCTACGCACACAAAACACCGGATCGCGGCATCCTGCAGGCAGGCGATGCGGTTCACGGCATGAAGATCCGGCTCACGGTGGACGACGACATGAAGATCACGGATATGGCCGTCTTGATGGCGTCGGCGCCGTTCCCCGAATGTCAGCAGGCGAAGCCGCCGATGTCGCGCCTGATCGGCTGCACGCTGGGGCGTGGATGGCGCAGGGCGATCGAGCATGCGCTGGGTGGCACGCAGGGCTGCGCACACCTGCGCGAGTTGCTGTTCAACATGGCGACTGCCGCCTACCAGACGATCCCGCATTATCGAAATCATCTGCGGCGGCTTGCGGGCAAGCCCGAGCCCGTGCTGAAGCGCCCGCCGCCGCATGTAGGACAGTGTCTCGCGTGGGATTTCAACGGGCCCGTAGTGAAACGACACAGACCTCAATTCTTCGGTTGGAAGTCGCACAAGGACGAACCGAACGCCGCCTCCGCGGTGACGAATACCGAAAGGACATCACGATGAAAACCCGACTTCCGCTCGCAGATTTCAAAGTGCTCGACCTGACTGCACACCGCGCGGGGCCAACGGCGGTGCGCCAGCTTGCCGACTGGGGCGCCGACGTGATCAAGATCGAGCCTCCGGGAGGGCCCGCAACGGATGCAACCGGCAGCCGCCGCAGCGGGCCTGATTTTCAGAATCTGCATCGCAACAAGCGCAGTCTCACGCTCAACCTGAAAGCGCCGGAAGGTAAGGCGATCTTCTTCGAGCTTGCGAAGACGGCGGACGTCGTCGTGGAGAACTTCAGATCGTCCGTGAAGCACAAGCTGGGTGTGGACTACGAGTCGGTGAAGAAGGTCAACCCCCGCATCGTCTACGGCAGCATCTCCGGATTTGGCCAGGACGGTCCGTACGAGAACCGCCCCGGCGTCGACCAGATCGCGCAGGGTATGGGCGGCCTCATGTCGATCACGGGCAATCCCGGCGGCGGTCCGGTGCGCGTAGGCATCGCGATCAACGACACGTCCGCGGGCCTGTTACTGTCGAATGCCATTCTGCTCGCCCTCCTCGATCGGGAACGTACCGGCGAAGGCCAGTGGGTCTCGACCTCGCTCATCGAGACGCAGATCTACATGCTCGATTTCCAGGCGGCGCGCTACCTGATCGCCGGCGAAGTTGCGGGGCAGGAGGGGAACAACCATCCGACGGCGGCGGGGACCGGCATGTTCCAGACGGCGGACGGGTATATCAACGTCGCCGCGACAGGCGACAACGTGTGGGCGCGCTTCTGCAAGGCGACGGGCGCGACGGATCTGCTGACGAACCCGGATTACGCGACGCCGGCTGCACGTTCGAAGAACCGCAAGGCGGTCAGGGCACGCATGGAGGAAATCGTCCGCGCTCACACGAACGATCACTGGGTCGAGCTCCTGAACAAGGCCGGCGTGCCGTGCGGGCCGATCAACACGATCGACAAGGTATTCGCCGATCCGCAGGTGCAACACCTTGGCATCGCGAAACCGATCGAGCATCCGAAATACGGCGCGCAGACGGTCGTCGGCCAACCGATTCATCTCAGCCGCTATCCACAGCCGGAGAAGCTCGAACACACGCCCGAGCCAGGGGAACACACCGACGCGATACTCGAGAAGCTCGGCTACGACGACACGCAGATTGCCGCGCTGCGCACGAAGGGTGCGGTGTAGAAGACGGGTACAGCGGAAGCGGCCCGCTCGGGGCCGCTTTCGATCGCAGTGCAAGCGTGTCAGCTGCGTGCTGCACGCACTCCGCAGTAGACCAGCACGCCCATCGCCATGAACGGGAATGCCGCCACGTAGACCAGAGCGATGAAGGGGGCGGCGAAGAAGAGCGAGACACGCTTCGCTACGCGGAGGATCGCAGCGCGGTTGCGTGCCGCTGCTTTGGCGAGCATCCACGCGATGAATGCGAGTCCGGCGAAGGGGAGCGCGAGCACGAACACCAAGCCGAGCAGCGGTGCAGCTGCAAGCATGTATACCGGTTTGATGGCCCCCGTCAGTCGTCGTGCCCGCGCAGTGATCGTTTGGACTGCGCCCGCGCCCGTGTTGTATTCGTATCCGATTGTGTAGGTCGCGCTCATGATCATCTCCTTGGTCTGTGTTTTGTCTGCTGTCGTCCTACTATTCGCACGGACTGTGCCAGCGCGCGCGGCACATCATCGGCCAGGCCGAATGGTCACGTAGATTCAGAGTGTTATATCGCTTTGCCACGCGACTTTTGCCGCGTGCGCACCGGCTTCGAAGGGCGGCTCAAGTACAAATATTTTGTGCGCCACCACTCGTAATCATCGCCGTTAGCGTTGCCGATTCAGGCACTTGCGACCTAACCTCGATGTATGATCAGCATGTGCATCACCCAGGCGTGAGAGCGGCGGTGGGGACGACAGGCATGTTCGCAAGCCGCGAACTCCGACAGGACGAGCTCAGATCGCTCCTCTCTATCGCTCGCGTTCCGCCGGCACAAACACCGCATGTGCAACGAAAAGGCCCCTGGTGCACGCGTTATCGGCGAGAATGTTGGAAGGTCGGTTGTCCGTCCGTTCAGTGTTGGACTTTCGTCCAATAGTGAGGTCGTTCTGAAACGCTTACTCTCGTCTGCGAATGCTTTAAGCGGTGTGTCGGGCTGTGAGGCGATCAGCTCCGACATCGCTTCACGAATTCGCGCAGGTCGCGATATGTCTCATCCTCTGCGCAGTATCGTTCTCACTTTCGCTCTTGGCGCAATAACGGCTGCCGGGCCGATATTCGCGGCCTCCCATGGCGGCGGTCATCACTCCGGTGGTGGTCACCACGGCGGCTCCCACACGCATTTCGCTGTCGGGATTGGATTCGGGGCGGTGTATCCGTGGGGTTGGTATGGCGGGTGGCCTTACTACCCCCCGTACCTACTCGGCGCCCGCCTATTACAGCCCGCCGCCGTATTACGCGCCGCCGCCGCAGCAGCAGTCTTACACCTACTATTCGTCGCAACCCGATAACGCCTGGTATTACTGCGCAGCCTCGAACGCCTACTATCCGTATGTCACGGAGTGCCCGGGCGGGCAATGGGAGCGGGTCCAGCCGCAGGCCCCACCGCCGGGCTCCGACAACGCGCGCATAGAAAGGGCGCCATAGCGACCGCCCGAGCGCTCGCTCCTTTTCCAACACCCACCATCGATGCGTGACCTGCGTGTCAGGCGCTCACGGAACTCAGCATGCCCGCACGCTCGCCAGCAGTCCCCGCGGTGGCATGCAGGTGCACACGCCCCGCGAGGTAACGGCTCACCGCGTTCGTATCCAGCCGTGATCCACACACGCCAACGTGTCCGTCCGGCCGCAGCAGATAGAATGCCGGACCCGCGATTCTCACGCGCTGGAGCTGAGCGTTATTTTCCGCATTGTCGGAAATCGGATGCGTGTGCAGGAGGTCGCCGTGATCCACCGAGTCCGCCGATGGCACGGGTTGACCCATCACCAGAAGATTGAAGCGCGTATCGTCGAGCTTTTCGAAGACGTCTTCCGGGCCGGTCTTCGCGTCGAACGTGAGTTTCATCCAGGGAAAACGCTCACCCGCCGCGGGCGCATCGGCGGGCAGGCCCGGCAACGTCTGCGACAATGCGCTATCCGGATAGCGGATCCCGATCTGGGAGATGGTGCGAAACGCCAGCGTACGAACGCGTTCGCGCCTCATCGCTGCTGCAGCGACTTTCGCCATGATTTTTGTTCGGAACATGCCCGCAAGCCAGCTATCGGACACGATGAGCTGAAATGCCCGGTCGGTCGTGCGCAGCAGCCGCTGTGCAACGGGAATCCGCTCCTGCTCGTAGCTGTCGAGCAGCGCCGAGGCCGCCTTGCCCTTGACGACCAGCGCGAGTTTCCACGCGAGGTTATAGGCATCCTGCAGTCCGGTGTTCATGCCCTGTGCGCCCATGGGGCTGTGGATGTGCGCGGCATCGCCGAGCAGGAAGCACCGTCGCTCGCGGAAGCGCTCGGCGGCACGATGATGAATGCGATAGGTCGAGAACCAGCTGCATTGGTGGAACGTAACGCCGCTGCCCGCCTCATGCTGAATCCCGGGAATGACGTCCTCGAAGGTCAGATCGTCACGATGGCGCAGCGCTTTCGGCAGAATGCCGATCACCCGCCACCGATCCTTGCCGCGCATCGGGAAGAACAGGTGGAAGCCGTCCTGCCATAGATAGACGTTCAACTCACCCGGCTTCATCGGTCCGCTCGCTTCCGTGTCGGCGACGAAGAACACGTGCTCGTACGGGCTCTCCGGGGAAAGAGATACCCGTCAGCTCCCGCACCGCACTTTTCGCACCGTCACAGCCCGCGACCCAGGCCGCGGTAACTTTACTGTTACTGCCGTCCGGCAGCGTGAGCGTCACATCGACACCGTCCTCGCGCTGTTCCAGCGCGATGAGCTCCGTGTTCCACTGCACGTCCAGAGTGTGTTCGTGCAGCTTCGCGCCCATGATCTTTTCGTTGTCGTCCTGACCGAGCATGAGGACAAACGGGAACGGGCTCATGCTCCTGCCGATGTCGCCGAGCGGGATCCGCGCGGTCCAGCGCCCGTTGGCCCACATGTTGGCGCCAGTCGCACGCGCACCCAGCGCGAGCGCCTGATCGACGATCCCCATTTTCGAATAGATCTCGAGTGTGCGCGCCTGGACCGCCATGGCACGCGTCTGCTGAGCCGGACCGGAATGCCGGTCGATGATCATCGCCCGCACGCCGCGGCGCGCGAGCTGGTTTGCGAGCATGAGGCCGGTCGGGCCGGCACCGGCGATGAGCACGTCTGTATGCATGTGACACCTCTTCACGCATCTGAGGTCGCCTCCCGGCCTGTTCGAATCCCGGAGCGGGCTGGCCGGAACCGATACGGCGGGCCAGCAGACCCCAGCTTGGAACACACGCTGTATCGGTGTGTATGATGGACGCTGCGCTATTGAACATCAGGAGCGCCGATGCCGTTCTACAAGCTTGCAGAGATGGAAAGCACGGTCATTTCACCCGGCCACTCGACCGCGCACGGGCCCACGATCACCGGCCGCGAGCTCGAAATCGGATACTACAGCGAGCCGAAAGACACCGGTGCAAAGCCGCATCGTCACCCGAGCGAGCAGATCATCATGGTCGTATCCGGACGACTGCGAATGCGCATCGACGATGAAAGCCGCGAGCTCGGCCCCGGCGAAGTCGCGCTCATCCTCGGCGATCAGGAACACGAGCAGCAGGCGCTCGAAGAAGATACGCGCTTCATAAGCTTCAAGCGCGCGACCGGAACTCAACCCGAAGACTGAAGCGGCGCGACACGCGCGGCCGGCGTGCGACAATGCCTCGCCAGAACAATCTCGAGGAGAAATCGATTTGAAGCGTGCCCTGTGCCGATGGACTGCCGCGACGACGCTTGCCGCGGCGGCCTGCCTGGCTCACGCGCAGGCGTATCCCACGAAGCCGGTGCGATTGGTCGTACCGTTCTCGGCCGGCGGCACCAGTGATTTCATCGCGCGATCGCTGGCGAAGAAGCTGTCCGAAGCGTTCGGCGGACAGGCATTCATCGTCGACAACCGCGCGGGCGCCGGCGGCACACTCGGCACGGACATCGTTGCGAAAGCGCCGGGCGACGGCTACACGCTGCTCATCTACCACATCGCGATTGCGACCGGGCCGTGGCTCTACAAGCAGCTCCCTTACGATCCGCGACGGGACATCGCACCCGTTACGCAAATCGGTTCGACCCCCAGCATCATGGTCGTGCATCCCTCGGTGTCTGCGAACACCGTGAAGGAGTTCATCGCGCTCGCTAAAGCTGCGCCGGGACGCATCACGTATGGGTCGGCGGGCATCGGCAGTGCCGGACACCTCGGGCCGGCGCTGTTCGAATATCGCGCGCAAGTGAAGCTCTCGCACATACCGTACAAGGGCGGCGGTCCGGCGCTTCTCGCGGCCTCTTCGGGCGAAGTGCAGATGATGATCCAGACGATGCCGGACACGATCCGTCAGGTCCGCGCCGGACGGCTCAAGCTGCTTGCAGTTTCGACGGCCAAGCGCGTAAGCGACCTGCCGGACACGCCCACGATCGCTGAGTCCGGTGTGCCAGGCTACGACTACGCGACGTGGTTCGGATTCTTTGCGCCCGGCGCGACGCCGCAGCCACTGGTCGCACAGCTCAACCAGGTCGTGAACAGGCAGCTCGCCGCACCCGATCTTCAGGCGGAGTTTCGCAAGGACGGGCTCGACCCGACCGGCAGCACGGTGAACGCGTTTCGAAGCCTCGTGAGCGCCGAGATCGACAAGTGGGGTAAGGTCATCAAGGCTGCCGGCATCGAGCCGAACTGACCCGCAGGTGGCCTACGGTGGATCGCTCGAATCGCATTCACGCACTGACTTCCGCCTGCTCAGATCGCATGACCGTGCCGGGCACGCCGTGTCGCAGCCGGGCGACACTCATACCACGGGACATGCGGATAACATAGCGGGACGTCAACCGGATCAGCGCATCGAGCGTTTTGGTTGGCGACACCAATCATCAAATGGGAGCGGCAAATGAAAGAAGTCAGTCTGATCGGAGCGATGGTGTTCGCACTCTCTTTTGCGATGCCGGCCAGTGCCGGCGACGCGGCGTCGGGAGCAGATCTGTGGAAGGCCAAGGGATGCCTCGGCTGTCATGACAAGGACACCAAGAAGGTTGGTCCTGCGTTCAAGGACGTCGCCGCCAAAAATCCCAGCAAGGCCGCTCTGGTTGAAAAGCTCAAGGACGGCAAGGGCCACATGAAAATCAACGCGTCGGAAGCCGAGATCAGCTCGATGATCGACGCGGTGCTCGCAACCAAGTAGTCCGCCGGCTGCGGCCGCCCGGAAACCCCGCCGCCCGGCGGGGTTTTTCTTTTCCACCGCTCCCTTCATGCTTCTTAGAATACGTGCGAGATTCCTCACACATGCGAGAGATGAATGGAAGAGCACATGAAGGTCATCAGCCCCGAGGGTCTGCCGCTCGGGGCGACAGGACAGGTCAGCCGTCCGGTCGGCGACCTCTCCGGCAAAACGATCGGCGAGGTGTACAACAATCATTTCAAAGGCGAGCTGATGTTTCGTACCTATCGCCGCCTGTTCGAAGAAAAGTACCCCGGGATCAAGATCATTCCCTACGATCAGTTCCCGATCGTCTACGTCGGCGGTGATGCAGCTTCGCAGAAAAGGATCGCGCGCGAGATCGCCGCACTCGCCAAAGAAAAGGGCTGTCACGCGATCATCACAGGCAACGGTGGATGAGGGACCTGCACTCCGGCCTCGGTGAGGCCGGCAGTCGAAGCAGAGAAGCTCGGTATTCCGGGCGTCGTTGTCACTACGACCGGCTTCACGACCATCGCGAGGGCTGCGGCCAAAGCCGAAGGCATGGCCAACGTCAGAATCGCGGAGTATCCCGGCGCAGTCGGCGTCCATGCCGAAGAGCTCGTCGTGGAGAACGTGGAGAACGTTCTCTTCAATCGCATCGTCGAGAATCTGACGCAATCGGTCGCCGGTGAAGCTTCCGCAGCGCTGAGCACGCGACGGCCCGACGATATCGTCTGCGAAGGCTCGTTCGAAGACGTAAACGAGTACTTCAGAAGCCGCGAGTGGTCGGACGAACTGCCGATCGTCCCGCCCACCGTCGAGAAGGTCGAAGCGTTCCTGAAGCACACGCGCCGCGCCCCGGACGAGCCGATCGCCATTCTTCCGCAAGCGAATCTGCAAGCCGTGCCCTGGAACATCGCGGCGAACGCGGTGATGGCCGGATGCAGGCCGGAGACGATGCCGCTGCTCATCGCCGCAGTCGAGGCGATCGCCGACAACACCTACAACCTCAACAACATCGGTACGACCTGGGGCGTGTTTCCGTTCCTGCTCGTCAACGGTCCGGCCGCGAGGCTGATGGGTGTCGAGAATGGAGGGCAGCTCGTCAACAAAGGCGCCAACCCGGCGCTCGGCCGTGCGCTGGGACTGATGATCCGCAACATCGCCGGCTACAAGCACGGACGCAACTACATGGGCACGTTCGGCTATCCCATGAATTTCGTCATCTGCGAGAACGAGCACGAGACGCCGTGGGAGCCCTATCACGTCGAGCACGGTTTCCATAAGGACGACACGACCGTGACGGCATGCGGGTCGGTGACCTGGGGCTGGCCGCCGGCGATCTACGGCACTGCCGATCAGACCGCGGCGCAGACCGCGCTCGACTTCCTCAGTCTCGAGCTCACGAAAAAGCCCTGCCTCGCACGGCTCGCAGAACGTGGGCCGAACGGTTTCAGAAACATGATCACGATCATGATCGCGCCACCGGTGGCGAAGTCGCTTGCGGCCGAAGGCTATTCGAAGCAGAAGATTCGCGAGTATCTCTTCGAGCACGCCCGGGTCAGCTACAAGGAGCTCGAGTTCGTCTTGAAGTACGGCCACTCCGAGGCGTTCACGATTCCGGAGGCGGTGAAGCGCGGTATCTATCCCGAGGAATATCTGGGGGCAGAAGACAAGATGCTGCGCGTGCTGCCGAGTCCCGACGTGATCAACATCGTCGTCTGCGGCGATCCGCACCGCAATCGCGTGATGGTACTGTGGGGTGGTTACGTGAATCCGGTGACGAAGAAGGTGGAAACGTAAATCGAATGCTCACACCGCAGCTCGTCGGAGCCCGTTCCATCAGCGCGGGTCGGCATAGCCGCCGCCCGCGATCGGCCATCCGTTGGGCTTCGTGCTGTGACCATGGTTGAAGGTTCGTTCAACGGGGTCGGCACACGCCATAGCTGTTTCAATCGTCGCACGCTCGGCAGCATTTGTGAACGATCCAGCGGACCGTACCTTCGCGCCGAGCAGATCGCCCCGCGGTCCGCTACGCGTTTCGCCGCCGGCGGAGCATCGTCGCCATGACGCCGAGAAGATATAACATGGCACTTGCACGCGCTGTCGGCGAGGGTCGGCGCAGCAGCCGTAGCCAAAGCGGGAGGAGACCGCACAAGAACGCTCTCACTCGAGGAGGAGCATCCATGAATACCGTCATGACGAAGTTCGGTCGGTGGTTGACGCTGCTCGCGCTTGCGACCGCCACACTCGCATTCGCTCAGCAAAAACCTCCCGATTATCCGGTTCGTCCCATTCGGATCATCATCGGCGTGGCACCGGGCGCCGGTGCCGACTACGTGGCAAAGCTGACAGGCGAGATACTGATGAAACGTTGGGGGCAGAACGTCGTCGTCGATCCCCGGCCGGGCGGCGGCGGCGTCATCGCGAGCGGCGTCGCGGCGAAAGCGCCACCCGATGGCTACACGCTGTACCAGAACGGCTTCGGGCTTCTCTACCAGGGTGCAACTAAGCGCGTGGATTTCGATGTGCTGAAGACGTTCGAGCCCGTCGTTCGCACCACCTCGCAGCCTTACATCCTGCTCGTGCATCCCAATGTGGCCGCCAAGTCCGTGAAGGAGCTGATCGCGCTCTCGTCGACCAAACCGCTCACGTATGCCGGAAGCTCCGGCGTCGGGAGTTCGGTCCAGATCGGAGTGGACCGGCTCGCGAAAGAGTCCGGGATGAAGGTGAAGTACGTTGCCTACAAAGGCAGCTCTCCCGCTCTGCTTGCGCTCATGGGCGGCGAGATCAACATGGCGGCGACGAGCGCGATGTCAGCAGTCGCAGCGGTCAAGACGGGCAAGGTGCGCGCGATCACATCGCTCGGGCAGAAGCGCGTGCCCGTAATGCCCGAGCTGCTCGACCCTCGGTGAGCAGGGCTTTCCCAACATATCGATCACGAATACGTACAACCTGTGGGTGCCGGCCAGGACGTCACCCGCGATCATCGCGGCAATCAACCAGGTGGTCAGCGAAGGCATGAATTCGCCCGAAATCGAGCAGCAGCTGCTCTCGCGTGGCAGTGAAGCCGTCGATCCGATGCCGCCGCAGACGCTCAAGGCCGAGATCGCGCGCGACTATGCCGATCTTCAGAAGTCGGTGAAGGAACTCGGCCTGACGTTCTAGGGCATGACCGCTCGATTCGTGCGGGCGGACTTAGGTTTCTCCGGCTGCGCGCCGGTTCTGGATCTCCGTAAGATTCATGCCTTCCGTGCACACGTGCGGAAAGACCCAGCCGGCCGTGCACAGGAAGACGAGGAATCGGACGAGGCGACGGAGTCTGCGTGCGTGCATTCGTGCAGCATACAGCAGTCGGAGGAGGCGCCGGCAGCATGCGATTGAAAATCAAAAATCCCCAGGACTTCTGGTGCGGCTTGTTTTTCGTGGCGCTGGGTGTGCTCTCCATATATCTGTCGCGCGACTATGCAATGGGGAACGCGCTGAACATGGGACCCGGCTATTTCCCGACGTGGCTCGGCGGCAATCATGGTCTGCTTCGGCGTCGCCATCGGCGGCCTCGCTCTGAAGCGTGAAGCTGAAGAGAATCAGGCCGCGCTGTTTCGCGACTGGGGATTCCGGCCCGTGGCTGGTATTGCCGGCGGCGCTTGCAGCGTATGCGCTGCTGCTGGATGCGGATGTCGGGTTCGTGCCATCGCTCGTCGTGCTGATCGTCGGTTGCGCGCTGGCCCATAAAGACGTGCGCTGGCGCGAGACCGTTCTGCTCAGCATCTGCGTCACCGCTGGCGCCGTCGCGATCTTCTACTACGGCATCGGCATGCCGTACCGCCTGTTCTGGTGGAGTGAGTGATGGACCTGCTCCAGAACCTCATCCTCGGCTTCAGCGTCGCGCTCACGCTGCAGAACCTGTTGTACTGCTTCCTCGGCGTGTTTCTCGGCACGATGATCGGTGTGCTGCCTGGGATCGGGCCGCTCGCCACGATGGCGATGCTGCTGCCGCTGACGATGTCGCTTCCGCCCATCTCCGCGCTCATCATGCTGGCCGGAATCTATTACGGCTCGGATTACGGCGGCTCGACCACCGCCATTCTCGTGAACCTGCCCGGAGAGGGCTCCTCGGTCGTGACTCTGCTCGATGGGCACCCGATGGCGAAGCAGGGCCGCGCGGGCCCGGCGCTCTCGATTGCGGCGATGGGTTCTTTTTTCGCCGGCTGTGTGGGAACGCTGATCATCGCGCTCGTCGGCCCTCCACTCGCTTATCTCGCGCTCAACTTCAATTCTCCGGAATACTTTTCGCTGATGGTGATGGCGCTGGTGTGCGCCTCCGTGATCGGATCCGGATCGCTGCTCAAGTCGCTCGCAATGGTCACCGCCGGACTGCTTGTCGGAATCGTCGGCACCGACGTGAGCTCGGGCAAGATGCGCTTCACGTTCGGGGTTCCCGAGTTGAGTGACGGCGTCGGCATCGCCGTTGTCGCCATGGGTGTCTTCGGCATGACCGAGATCATCCGGAATCTCGCCGGCCCGCACATGACGGAGACGATATCGAGCGCGAAAGATCCAGGGTCTGATGCCACGGTGGGAGGATCTGAAGATCAGTTTCGGACCCATTCTGCGCGGCAGTTCGATCGGCGCCATTTTCGGGCCGCTTCCGGGGCTCGGCAGCACAGCGAGCGCCTTCACGTCCTACCTCGTCGAGAAGAAACTCGCGAAGGACCCGTCGCGCTTCGGCAAGGGCGCGATCGAAGGCGTTGCAGGCCCGGAATCCGCGAACAATGCATGCGCGCAGACGACGTTCGTGCCGATGTTGACGCTCGGTGTGCCGGGCAGCGCGTCGATGGCCCTGATGCTGGGCGCGATGATCATGCAGGGCATCACGCCCGGACCGCAGGTGATGACCTCGCGCCCCGATCTGTTCTGGGGACTGATCGCGAGCATGTGGATCGGCAACGGCATGCTGCTCGATTCTCAACCTGCCCCTGATCGGTATCTGGGTGAGGCTGCTGCGGGTGCCTTACCGGCTGCTCTTTCCGATCATCATGACGATGATGGGCATCGGCATCTACAGTCTGAACAACAGCGGGACCGACGTGCTGCTGATGTCGCTTCTTCGGCTTCGTCGGCTACATCCTCGTAAAGCTCGGCTGCTCATTCCCGCCATTGATCCTGGCAATGGTTCTCGGGCCGTTGCTGGAGGAAAACCTGCGACGGTCACTCCTTCTGTCGGACGGCGACCCGACGGTGTTCTTCACGCGGCCCATCAGCGGCGGATTCATGGCGGCGACCGTGGTGCTGCTGTTGCTGTTCACAGTGCCGGCGTTGCGGAAGCGATAGACGGATCCGGGTTGCGCGATCTGCCGGTCTCTCAAGAGCGGGCCGACTTCCCGTGCTTCGTCCCTCTTCGCGCCCCTCGGACTCGGGGGCGACGTGCCGATGCTGCGGCGCAATGACGGCGAGTCGGCACCCTGGCGCGCGATCGTTGAGGGAAGTCATCGCTCATCTGCGATAATGAGGCGGGGCCCGCATTTCGGGCCAATGTGGGGGACAGAGTGGAGCGGAGAACACCAGGCCTGGACCGTCGGAAGGACGACGGCTCGATGCTACCGGCCGAACGCCGAAGGAAGTCTCGCAGAAAGACCCGCAATCTTCTCGGGAGCCCGCTCGCTGAGCAGACGCGGATCGATGTGACCGATGAGGACGCGCTCAGCTACTGGACCGAAGAACTCGGCGTAAGCACCGATGTTCTCAAGACGGCGGTGGAAAAGGCGGGGCCAAGCCTGAAAGCGGTGCGCGAGCAACTGGCGAAATCGTAAGCGTCTCACGGACAACGCCCCATCAGGCGGGTTACTTCTCGGGTACGGTCTGCGGCTTAGTCGGGTCCGAGACCTGAATCACGAGGTACTTCAGCACTTCGCTCGAGCTGCCATTGCGCGATACGGCGTGCAGCGCATTGGGCGGCTCATAGAACGTTTGACCTGGCCCGAGCCGCTGCACCGGGCCGTCATCGATTTTCACCTCATACGTGCCTTCGAGCACATAGCCGAAGGTGTGACTGCCCGGATGCCGGTGAGGCGCGCTGCCGGAGCCCGGATCGCGCTCGGTGCGACGGATCGTAACGAGGCGGCCCATCACATCGTTCATGGTCGTGTTGAAGAGATCGATCTGACGCGTTCCGGGCGCTGGGGGAACCTGCGCGCGCGCGGACGAGAACGGGAGCGCCGGGAGCTGACCCGTGATCGCGAGGCAGGTGGCAGTCGAGGCGACGAGTGCGGCGGCGCAAGCGACAGCTACGTGCGATTGGATAGCATTCATCATTGGCTCCGCTGAAATGAAGCTGGGCGGCACGCTGCCGCAGACTGTCGATCACAAGCTCGGATGCCGCTCGTGCCACTCGGTGGCGTTCTCGTATGCCCACGCGATTTGCAGGACACGCGCCTCGTCGTAACCACGGCCGATGACCTGAAGCGATAGCGGCAGGCCCGCGTCATTGAAGCCGCACGGCAGCGCCACAGCGCAGAGGTCGAGCAGATTGACGGCGCGCGTGAGGCGGCTCATCGGCGCAACCTGCTGGTCGCAGTCCCTGACAGGGATGGCAGCAGACGGCGTCGTGGGCGTGAGCAGCGCGTCGAAACCGCTCAGCGCCGCATCGAGCGCCTCCATCAAATGACGACGCTCGGCGAGAATGCGGATGTACTCGACCGCCGAAATCGTTTTGCCCGAGGCGAGGCGTGTGCGAACGTCCTCGTCCATCGCCGGCTCATTGCTGTCGATCCGCTTCTGCAGCTTTTCATAACCCTCGGCCGCGATGATTTTGCCGGTAGCCTGCGCGAGCTCGGCGTAGTTCGCGGGCGGCGAGACAGGTTTGATGCTCGCTTCGAGCGTGCGCAGAACGTCCAGCGCGCTTTCGAACGCATGCATCACGTCGGTATCGACATCACCCAGGGCTTCAGCGGGCAGCGTCGCGAGCCGCATGCCTTTGACGCCGGCTTTGAGTCCGGTCAGCACGTCGACACGCGCGTGTGCCTGCGTTCGTGCATCGAGCGGGTCGGGGCCGTGTATCGCGTCGAAAAGGAGCGCGGCATCCTCCACGTCCCGCGTCATCGGCCCCAGCGTATCGAGCGTGTCGCTCAGCATGAGGACGCCGTGATTGCTCACGCGCCCCACGGTCGTCTTCAGACCGACGATACCGCAGAGACTCGCGGGAATCCGGACCGATCCGCCGGTGTCGCTGCCGAGTGCGGCCGGCGCGAGACCGGCTGCTACGGCGACCCCCGACCCGCTGCTCGACCCGCCGGGAACGCGATGCGTCTGCCGATCCCAGGGGTTCCAGGGCGCGCCGGCTTTGGTGTTCGTGCCCCAGCTGCCGAAAGCCGCTTCGACCATGTGCGTCTTGCCGATGCCGACCATCCCGGCCGCACTCAAGCGGTGGATTACCGTCGCGGTCGTGCGCGGATGCTGGTCGGCGCCGACTGAACCGCCTCGCGTCACTCTGTCCTCGATATGCAGCAGGTCCTTATAGGCGATCGGGATGCCGTGCAGCGGCCCGAGTGGAGTGCCCTGCTCGATTGCGCGATCCGCACGCTCTGCAGCCGCGCGGGCGTCTGTCTCGTGCACCTCGACGAACGCGTGGAGCTGCGGGTCGAAGCGACGGATGCGATCGAGATAAAGATCGAGAAGCGCACTCGCGGTCACCGTGCGGTCGCGCAGGCGTCGCGCTAATGCGTGTATCGGCTCGAACGCCAGCTCGTCGTGGTTCATTCAGCGAAGTCTCCGCAGGGAAAATGCAAGTTCATGGAGGAAGGACACGGTCGGCGCGCATCTCGTTCCACAGACGCACGAACATCTCTTCGGTGTCGACGCACTCATGAAATCCAAATTGCCGGGCCTTCATGGTGCTCGATATCACATCGTATTCGGGCGTGAAGACAAAGTCGCCGTAAGCCCACGACACGATCTCCTGATACGCAAACGGCCGCAGACCGTGTCGGGCCACGATCCTGTCCCACACCGGCCCTTTGTCCGCCATGAATCGAACGAGACTGATGTTGCGCCGGGGGCCGACGTCCATGCCGAAATAGCGCGCGATCTTCGGCCAGGTGTGCTCCCAGCGGATGAGATCGCCATTGGTAATGTTGAACGCCTGGTTGGCGCAGTTCGGCATGGTCGCCATCCACACCATCGCACGCGCGAGCAATCCCGTATCCGTGCACTGGTACAGCGCCGTGTAGTTTCCGGGCGTCCCCGGATGACACAGCGGCAGTCCGAGCTCCCTGCAGATCACCGCATAAAGTGCGATGACCATCGTCAGATTACTGTGGTTGCCGAACGCGAAGCCGCTGATCGCGTGCGGTCGGGCGGATGAATATGTCCAGCGCTTGCCTTTCTGCCGCTCGACGAGGTAGTCCCACTGATCGTAATAGAAGTTGGGCGGGAGATGCCGCGGATCATCCTCTTTCGCCGGTGTCTTGAACGGCCCCAGATGCATGCCGTACCACTTCGTGCCATGCATCACGTGGATATGCTCGATGCGAGCGGCGACCGGTTCGATCGCTTCGACCAGATTGCGCAGCAGGGTGAGATTGTCGACGGCCGCCTGGGCGATCTCCCGATTCGCCGCAAGCGCGGCGAAAAAGACATGCGTTACGTCGCTCAGATGACCGAGCTTCGCCTTGCACTCGTTCGCATTCATCAGGTCGACGGCTATGTGCTCATATGCGCCTTCGACGTCCGGCGTGCGGCGCGAGAGGGCGACGATCTCCCACTCTCCGGTCCCGAGAAGATGTCTGAGCAGGTTGCGTCCGACGACACCCGTGGCACCGGCAATGAGCGCCTTTCTTTTCGTCACACGAGCCTCCCGGAATCATGGAGCATGGCGCGAAACGCCGATTCGAGCTCACGCCGCGGCTGACTGGCACCTGAGCGCTGTCGCCACGCCACGTGGCCGTCAGGACGCACGAGCACTGCGCCATCGTCTTCTATACCGTATATCGAGGTCCACTGTTCTTCGGGATCGCGAACGTCGGCGCTCGGGCCGATCGTCATCGCATTGAGCGGGACATCGAGCAACGCGGCGGCCTCACGCGCGGCGTCGCGCCACGCGCCGCCCCGCTCACCGGCGAATAACGTGTAGCGCAGATCGATGAGATCGTGCGTGGACAGCCGGTGCCCATCGCGGCTGAGCCATACGTGCGGAGCACGACTTCCCGGACGAGCGCACGGTACGATAGTCCGCCACGGGATTCGCCGGGACCGGCAGAGCCGTTCCATCGGGAATCACGGCGCCAGACGTGTAGTTCGCGCCGAAGATCATGCCGAGCTCGCTGTGAAACTCGGGACGTGCGAGCTGCGCAGGCGCATCGACGGATTGCGGGCCGCGTCCCATTGATATCGCAGTCTCCAGGCATTGTTCCGTGACGAATCGTCCGTAGGGTCGGCGCTCGACGTCGTACGTATCGAGGAGCCCCGGCCGCGCCCATCCCCGCAGCACGGCGGCGAGCTTCCAAGCGAGGTTGTGTGCGTCCTGCACGCCCGTGTTGAGACCGAACCCGCCGGTCGGCGGCATATGGTGGGCCGCGTCGCCGGCGAGAAAAATGCGACCGGCACGATAACGTTCGGCGACTTCGGCGGCCGCTATCCACGGATCCACGCCGAGAATCCTGACATCGAGGTCCGGAGCACCGACCGCGGCGCGCACGACATCGGCGCAACGCTCCGGCGTGTAGGGCTCGAACGACGCGTCCAGCGGCAGGTTGATGAGAAAGCCCCAGCGGTTGACGCCGTTGATCGTCATGATCGTCGCCCGCAGGCCGGGCCGCTGGATGAGATAAATCGCTGCCGGGCGATCCTTGACCCAGGGCGTGAGATCCGCGTTCATCAGCACGTTCACACTGCGATAGAGCTCGGGCACGCCGCGCATGGAAATGCCGAGCGCCCGCCTCGCGGGACTGCGCGCGCCGTCAGCGGCGATCAGGTACTGCGAACGCACCTGGCTGTCGCCCCGCGCATCACGAATCGTCGCCGTAACGCCTTCGGTGTCCTGCTCGAAGCGAATCAGCTCCGTCCCGAACGAAAGCGTGCCCGGAGCGAGCGCCTCGGCATGCCGGCGCAGCACGGGCTCGAGGTCGTCCTGCGCGCACAGGCAATGCTTTGCCGCACTGGGCAACTCTCCATCGGGATGCGATCGCTTCTCTACGCGGCGCTCGATTTCGCGGCCAGCCAGCGACTCGGCCCAGATGAGAAAGCGCGTGCGCTCGATCGGAAGTCCTGCCGCGCGTACGTCATCTTCGACCCCGCACTGCCTGAAGATCTCCATCGTCCGCATGTTGATGTTGCGCGCCTTCGGATGGAGTGCAGTACCGGCACGCCGCTCGACCAGACGCGAGGACACCCCAAGGCGCGAGAGCAGGATGGAGGCGCTCAGGCCGACCGGCCCGCCGCCCACGATCAATACCGGAACGTCGATCATGGATTGTCAGGATTGAGAGAGAAGTGAGACCGCGTCAATCTTCCAGTTTCACCCCGGATATCCTGACGACTTCTCTTATCCCCTTCATGTAATCATCGATGAAAGCAGCGAGCTCGGGCGGGGAAGTTGCACGAGGCTCATTCCCGATGGCCAGCATCCCTTCCTGCACTGCGGAAGTATTCAATGTCTTTACCACCATCGAATTGAGCTTCGAGACGATTTCAGGAGGCGTTTTCGCTGGCGCCATGAGTGATTGCCACAGCAGGAATTCAAAATCGGGAATGGTCTCGGAAATCGTTGGCAGGTCAAGAGCCAACGCCGTTCGCTTGAGGCTCGTGACCGCCAGGGCTTTCAGCTTGCCGCTTTTGATCATTGATATGGCCGAGGTAACTGGATTGAACAGTATGTCTATTTCCCCGGCCATCAACCCGACCAGCGCCTGTGACGCAGCCTTGTACGGAACATGCAGGATCTGTGTGCCAGTCCTGATCTTGAATAGCTCGGCTGGCAGATGAGAAGAGCTGCCGGGTCCGGCGGACCCGTGCTTCAGAACGCCTGGCTGTGCTTTCGCAAGCGCCACCAGTTCGCTGACCGAAGTTGCGGGGATCGACGGGGTGACGAGTAGAACAGAGGTCACCGTACCGACGAGGCTGATGGGAGAGAAATCCCTGGCAATTTCATACTGATTTTTTCGGGACATGACTTCGACACACGCGGTTGATGATGTCACCATCAGTAACGTGTGGCCATCCGGCGCAGCTTTGGCAGCTACTTCCACCGCAATTCGACCGCTCGCGCCCGCACGGGAATCGATCACGACGGGCTGCCCCAGCGCTTCGATGAGCTTGGGACTCATCAGCCGACTGATTATGTCCGGACTGCCGCCAGGCGCCCCGGAGACAACGATCCGAATGGGTTTGCTCGGGTAGCTCTGGGCGAGTGCTTCCTCGGCCAAGTCAGCGAATGAACCGAGCATCACCGATGCACACAAGAGGCTCATCGCCGTGTTCATACTCGCTCCTCCCGTAAATATGAGCGATCGGGTCAGTCTCGAGTCCGACAATCCTCAACCTGCAGGCAATCTATTCCGACCGCTGTAACACGGCAACCTCGTTTCCCCATACGCGCTCGGTCGTGGCATCTTTCTTTGTGCGCAAGCTCAGGCACCACACGTGGCCAGAATCTGGACTAGCGGAAGCCGACTATCGCTCGGCGGCCAGCGCAGCGTTGCAACAGGGCGTGAAGCGCGAGGAAAATGGTCGCCATAGACATGCTTCCCGTGTCGTCATCGGCGAAGAGGAAATCAAATGACGAGTGCTGTATCGACGGTCGCGGACAGGCAGCTTACGGCGGCGGTCAGGACGTACGACGCCATCATCATCGGCGCCGGAATCTCGGGCATCTATCAGCTCTACCGCCTGCGGCAGCTTGGTATGAAGGTGCGGGTCTTCGAGGCCGGTAGCGGCGTCGGCGGTACTGGTACTGGTGCCGTTACCCGGGCGCGCGGTTCGATTCCGAAAGCTGGAGTTACGGTTATTCCTTCTCGGAGGAGTTGCTGAAGGAATGGGACTGGAAGGAGCATTTCTCGCCCCAGCCGGACAACCTCGAATACCTGAATCTCGTCGCCGACAAGTTCGACCTCCGCCGGGATATGCAGTTCGGCTCGCGTGTCACGGCCGCGCATTGGAGCGACGCAGCCAACGAGTGGATCGTCACCCTCGAAAGCGGAGAGACGGCACACGCGCGCTTCCTCTTTACCGCGATCGGGATCCTCTCGGCGTACACGCTGCCTCGCATCCCGGGCGTGGAGAGTTTCGACGGACCGGCCTATCACACGGCACGCTGGCCGCACACGCCGGTGGATTTCACAGGCAAACGCGTGGGGATCATCGGCACCGGCGCGAGTGCGATCCAGGCGATCCCGGAGATCGCGAAGCAGGCGCAGCAAGTCGTCGTGTTCCAGCGCAGGCCCAACTGGGCTGCGCCGCTGCACAACGCGAAGATCGGCAAGGCGGAGATGGAGCAGATCCGGAGCCGCTATGCGGAGATTTTTGCGCGCTGTGCCCAGACCCCGGGCTGGTTCATTCACCAGCCCGATGCACGCAAGACGCTCGAGGTGTCGCCCGAAGAGCGCGAGGCGCTCTGGGAAAAATTGTATGCCGAACCCGGCTTCGGCATCTGGATGGCCAACTTCTCCGACATCCTGGTCGACGAAAAAGCCAACACCGCGCTCAGCGAATTCATCGCGAAGAAGATACGCCAGCGTGTCAAGGATCCGAAGGTCGCCGAGAAGCTGATCCCTCGGGACCACGGCTTCGCGACGCGACGCGTACCGCTGGAAACCGGCTATTTCGAGACGTACAACCGCGACAACGTGCTGCTGGTCGACGTGAAGGAGACGCCGATCGAGGCGATCACACCGGGCGGTGTCAGGACGAGTGAGAAGGAGTACGAGTTCGACGTGCTGATTTACGCCACGGGCTTCGATGGCGTGACAGGCGCATTCGATCGCATCGACTTTCGTGGCCCCGGTGGTGTGCGGCTGCGGGACTTATGGGCCGACGGACCGCGCACGTATCTCGGCCAGCTGATCGACGGTTTTCCCAACCTGCTGATGGTGCTCGGTCCGCATACGGCGCGCGGCAACATTCCGCGCGCGATCGAGCACAGTGTCGAATGGCAGACACGGCTGCTGCGCTTCATGCGCGAACACGGCTACACGCGCGTGGAGACCCGGCCCGAGCATGTCGCGGAGTGGACACAGACAGTGCTCAAGGCAGCCGAGCGGCTGCTGTCGAGCAAGGTCGATTCGTGGCAGACGGGCGTGAACCGCAACGTCGACGGCCGCACCGTGCGCCGCGTGCTGGGATATAACGGCAACGGTGTGCACTACCGCCGCAAGACCGCTGAGGTTGCCGACGGTGGTTACAAGGAGCTTACGTTCCGGTAATCGCGCCAGCTATCCGGCGCGTATGTTGCCGCGCGCATCACCTTCGCCCGCATCGCACATTGACGGTCAGGAAGCGGGGCCGGGTGCGACCGCCCTCACGGGGACTCGCATCAGCAGGAGGACAAACATGGACAACACTGCACCCGTGCTCGTGAACGGCTTCTGCAACACAGCCTTCGAAGCCGTGCGCGACGAATTCGAGCGCAATTTCCGCGAGCGCGGCGAAATCGGCGCGGCAGTATGCGTATATCAGAACGGACGGCCGGTCGTGGACTTGTGGGGCGGCTACAAAGATCTCGAGCGCAGTCAGCCGTGGGCGCAGGACACGATCGTCATCATGAATTCGGTCGCGAAGAGCATGTGTGCGACTTGCATGCATATCCTTTTGGATCGTGGGCTGCTGGATTTCGATGCGCCGGTGGCACGCTACTGGCCCGAGTTCGCTCAGGTCGGCAAATCGGGCGTACTGGTGCGCCACGTCTTATCGCACACCTGCGGCGTGATCTACTGCGATCGGGCGCCGATCGGATCCTGGTTCGACTGGCCAGCGCATATACGCGCTATCGAAGAACAGGAGCCGGCGTGGACGCCCGGCACCAAAGGCGCCTACAACTCGATCAACATCGGCTACATCCTCGGCGAGATCGTGCGTCGCGTGACAGGGAAGACGGTGGCACGTTCCTGCGCGAGGAATTGAGCGGCAAGCTCGGAGCGGATTACCACATCGGCCTGCGTCCCGACGAGATCGCGCGCGTCTCGGACATGCATCCCAATCCCAGGAATCAGTTCTTCAAGATCGCGGCCGATCCTTCGACGCCGTTGGGCCGCGCGTTCCGCTCGGCGCCGAAGATCGGCTACTTCCAGAACTGCCGCGAGGTGCGCGAGCTCGAAGTGCCTTCGTTCGGCGGCCACGGCAACGCGCGGGCGGTGGCACGTATCTACGCGATGCTCGCCGGCAACGGCATTCTGGATGGCGTACGCCTACTGAGCCCGGCTGCGGTCGAGCGCGCGTCCGCAGCTGGTGTGGGAGGACGACTGCATCATGACCCAGCGCCGCATCCGCATGGGCTACGGCTTCATGCACAACGAGCCCGACACTGCGCCCATGGGGGAAAACCTGAAGGCGTTCGGGCATACCGGCACCGGCGGCGCGTTCGCCTGGTGCGACCGCGACCGCAATCTCGCGTTCGCGTATTGCACCAACTTTCAACGCGAAGGCCCGGGCATCGGCCCGCGCGGTGCTGCACTGAGTGTCGCGGCGGGCGGCGGAAGACGGCCAGCGTGGTTGAGTTAGCTGGGCATGCGATTGCGGCGTCCGATACGTTAATCTGATCCACGAGGTCAAGCCGCCGAACGGCTGCGCACGATCACGTTCGCGACGTAACTCTGCACCACTTCGTCTTTCTGATTGAACGTCGTGGTCCTCACTTTGAGCCAGCCGAGACCTGGGCGCGATGCAGAGGGACGGACTTGGAGAATCTCCGTTTCGACGCGCAACTCGTCGCCCGGCCGCGTCGGCTGAGGCCACCGCAGTTCCTCCAGGCCGGCGCCGATGTTGCCGCCGGCGGGCCTGAACGGACCCGATGTCATGACTTTCATCGACACTGCGGCCGTATGCCACCCGCTCGCGGCGAGGCCCTTGAACAGCGATTCACGCGCAGCCACCTCATCCATGTGGAACGGCTGCGGATCGAATTCACGCGAGAATGCTTTGATCGCGTCGGCCGTCATGACGAAACTGCCTGCGCGAAACACCTGCCCCGGCGCGAAGTCTTCGAGGTAGAGCTCGGGGTGCAGCCGCGCTCATTCGCCTTTGATGCCCGCTTTGTCGATGACCATCTGCCAGCGCGCGGCTTCGTCCTGCATGTATTTGCCGAACTCGGCCGAGCTCATCTTCACGATCATCGCGCCCTGCTGCTCGAGCTTGCCGGCAAATCCCGCGCCTTCCTGCAGCGTAGCAATCTCGTCGTGCATGCGCTTGATGACCTCCTGCGGCGTCTTCAGTGGCGCGAATACGCCCCACCAGATGTATGTGACATAGCCCGGCACACCGGCTTCCGTCATTGTCGGCACGTTCGGCAGTTGCGCATTGCGCTGCTTGCCGCCGACGCCGAGCGGCTTCAGGCGACCGCTGCGAATGTAGCCGATGATGGTCGGTATCGAAGCGATATTGATCTGCGTGTTTCCGGCCATCGTATCGACCGCGGCCGGCCCGCCGCCCTGAAACGGCACGTGAACGAGATCGGTGCCCGTCATGAGCTTGAAGAGCTCCGTGTTCATGTGCGGGAAGCCGCCGATGCCGGAGGACGAGTAGTTGAGCTGGCCGGGATTCTTCTTCGCGAGCGCGATCAGTTCTTTCACACTGTTAACGGGAAGCGACGGATGGATGGTCAGCACGCTGTCGCCGAGCCCGATCAGTGAGACAGGCTCATACGACTTCGCGTAGTCGATGCCCTTCGCCTGCTTCTTGTCGATGAGATGGCCGTACGCCGTCGAGGTCAGCATGAAAGTCGATCCGTCCGGCGGCGAGGCCGCCGCGAGGTGCATGCCGATGATCGATCCGGCGCCGGGCCGGTTGTCCACAAACACGGTCTGCTTGAAGCGATTCGTGAGTTCCGGAGCGAGAATGCGGCCGACGATATCCGTGCTTCCCCCCGGCGCCCATGGCACGAGCAGGCGCACCGGCTTTTCGGGCCATGCCGCTTCGGCGGGCTGTGGCGCGAACGCCTGCGAGCAGACGATCAGCGCGAGGATTTCAAGACCGCGGCGGGTTCGGTTCATGCGGCGCTCCTTCTGGGGATCGTGAACAATATATACGAGCCTGGGTCCGTCGGCTTTTTCGCCCACGGCGTCACTCCTCCGTGGAATTGGGAACACGCGTGCCACGCTCGTGTGGGCTGCTGTCAGACGCTGGATGACAGCTTCGAGACGCTGAGGCTCCTCAGCACGAACGCATACCCCGTGGCGCAGCGAACAGGCGAACCGCTGTAGTCTCGTACGCACGTCGCGACGTGTCGGTTGTTGAAACTCGACGCGCCCGGCCCGATCTAATCAGTTCACTGCCGCGACCGTGCCGGCGCGGCGCTTGCCCTCTGAAAATTCCAGCATCTCTCCGGCCCCTCGTCCGAGAGGGTGGAGCTTACGGAATCCACTCGTGGACCTGATCACGCTCGAAGCCGCAGGCCTTTATTGCGCCCCCGGCGACTTTTACGTCGACCCGTGGCGCCCCGTCGAGCGGGCGGTGATCACGCACGCCCACGGTGACCACGCGAGCTACGGCCACCGGCATTATCTCGTATCGCAGCCCGGCGAACACGTGACCCGGCGACGCGTCGGCAGTGAAGCGTCGATCGAGACGGTCTCTTACGGCGAGCCTGTCACGATCAATGGCGTGCGCGTTTCGCTCCATCCAGCGGGACACGTGCTGGGCTCCGCGCAGGTGCGCCTCGAGTACGGCGGCGAAGTCTGGGTCGTCTCCGGCGACTACAAGCTGAATCCCGATCCGACGTGTGCGCCGTTCGAGCCAATCGCCTGCGACACGTTCATCACCGAATCGACCTTCGGCCTGCCGATCTATCGCTGGCGCGATCCTCTCGATGTCTTCGCGGACATGAACCGCTGGTGGAGCGAGAACGCGACGGCGGGCCGCGCGAGCGTGGTGTATGCGTACGCGCTGGGGAAGGCGCAACGGCTGATCGCGAATGTGGACCCGTCGATCGGACCGATCTACACCCACGGTGCTGTCGAAGTCCTCAACGAAGCGTATCGTGCGTCCGGTGTGCCGCTGCCGCCGACAGGGCGCGTTTCCGATATGCCACGCGGCCACGACTTCAGCGGCGCGCTGATCGTGGCGCCGCCATCGGCACAGAGCACGCCGTGGCTGCGCCGCTTCGGCGACTACGCGGACGCGTTTGCATCGGGCTGGATGCAGATCCGCGGCGTGCGGCGGCGGCGGGCCGTCGATCGCGGCTTTGCGCTGTCCGATCATGCGGACTGGCCGAGCCTGCTCCAGGCGGTTTCCGCGACCGGGGCACAGCGCGTATTCGTGACGCATGGTTATAGCGAACCGCTCGTGCGCTGGCTGTGCGAGCGTGGAATGGACGCGCGAACACTCGTGACGCGCTTCACGGGCGAAGAGGGCAGCGCCGAAAACGAGCCGCACACCGAAGAAACGGCGGCCGCGCAGTGAAGCGCTTTGCACAACTCTATGGCGAGCTCGATGCCACCAACTCGACGAACGCCAAGCTCGCCGCGCTCGAACGGTACTTTCGCGAAGCACCGGCCGCCGACGCCGCATGGGCGGTTTATTTCCTGACCGGGAACAAGCCGCGTCAGGTCGTGCCGTCGCGGCGTATGTACGAACTTGCGGCAGAGATGAGCGCAACGCCGCTGTGGCTCATGGACGAGTGTTACGAAGCGGTCGGCGATCTCGCCGAGACCGTCGCGCATGTGCTGCCGCCGGCGACAATGCCGAACGACGCGCCGCTCGGTGAATGGGTCGAATCGCGCCTGTTGCCGCTTGCGACGGCAAGCGATGAAGAACGGGCGCAGAGTCTCCGGCGTGCATGGTCCGAGCTGGATGGCACGGCACGGCTCGTTTGGAACAAGCTGATCACGGGTGAGTTCCGTATCGGCGCCTCCACGAGAAGCGTGACGCGCGCGCTCGCGACGATCTCCGGAATCGACCAGGCGGTGATTGCGCACCGCCTTGCAGGCACATGGCGGCCGAGCGCGCGAAACTACACGGCGCTTGTTTCGCCCGACGGCGAACAGGGCGAAACAAGTCGTCCGTATCCGCTGTTTCTCGCCTACTCGTTCGAAAGCGATCCGTTCACGCTCGGAAACATCGCTGACTGGCAGGCCGAGTGGAAATGGGATGGCATCCGCGGTCAGCTCATCCGCCGCGGACACGAGGTTTATCTCTGGTCGCGTGGCGACGATCTCATCAACGATTCCTTTCCCGAGCTCGTGCAGGCCGGTTCGGCGTTGCCCGAAGGTGTCGCGATCGACGGCGAGATCGTCGTGTGGGAAAACGATCGTGCAGCGCCGTTCAATGCGCTCCAGCAGCGCATCGGCCGCAAAGCGCCCGGCAAAGCACTGATCGCGAAAGCGCCTGCGACGCTCATCGCGTACGACCTGCTCGAGCTGCATGGCGCGGATATGCGCGGGAGGCCGCTTGCGGAGCGGCGTGCGGCACTCGAAGCACTCATCGCCAATGCGCCGCCCCGCATCCGCATTTCGCCGACTATCGACGTCAGCGACTGGAACGAGCTCGCCGCAAAGCGCGCGGGCGCGCGCGAGCTCGGTGTGGAAGGTGTCATGCTCAAGCGTCGCGATTCTGCCTACGGTGTCGGCCGCGTGCGCGGTCCGTGGTGGAAATGGAAGGTCGAGCCTTACACGATCGACGCCGTACTGATGTACGCGCAGCGTGGCCACGGGCGGCGGGCGAGTCTCTATACCGATTACACCTTCGGCGTCTGGGATCACGACACGCTGGTGCCGTTCGCGAAAGCTTATTCCGGGCTCACCGATGCGGAGATTCGCAAAGTGGATACCTTCGTACGGGAGCACACGCTCGAGAAGTTCGGACCTGTGCGCGTCGTATCGCCGGATATCGTATGCGAGCTTGCATTCGAAGGCATCCAGCACTCGACGCGCCACAAGTCCGGCATCGCCGTGCGCTTCCCACGCATCGCGCGACTGCGACCCGACAAGAAGCCGAAGGACGCCGACACCCTGGATACCATTCGTGCACTTCTCGGAACGGACGAGCCGCCAGAAGTCACCGTGTCGAAAAATGTGACGAGTGACGGGTGACGAATCCGCGATGAACGACCACATCCGCCTCGTCCGCTCCGCCGAGCGACGCCTCCGCCGGCAACTCGAGCGCGGCCGTGAGCGTCGCGCCACTGTTGCTGCACCACCTGCGACGATCGAAACGGTGGCTGCCGCGGATGCGCATGGCGACGGCCATGAACGTGTCGAAGCATGGTTCGCCCGCCACCGCATGCGGCCCTTCGCATTCCAGCGCGAGACGTGGGTCCACTACGCCGCAGGCCGGAGCGGTCTCATTCACGCGTCCACCGGGACCGGCAAGACACTCGCCGCATGGCTCGGGCCCATCATGAACGCGATCGACGAAAGCGCCGGCACCCGCGGTCTGCAGGTATTGTGGATCACGCCCATGCGCGCGCTCGCCGCAGATACATTGCGCGCGCTCGCGGCGCCGCTGGACGAGCTCGGGCTCGCATGGCGCATCGGGCTGCGCACCGGCGATACATCCACATCCGACCGCGCGCGCCAGGACCGCAAGCCGCTGCAGGCGATGGTAACGACGCCCGAAAGCCTGACACTCATGCTTACGCGTTCGGGGCAGGCTGCAACCTTCGGCGGTCTGCGCGCAGTCGTGGTGGACGAATGGCACGAGCTCATGGGCAGCAAGCGCGGCGTGCAGGTCCAGCTCGCGCTCGCGCGGCTGAAGCGGCTCGCCCCTAATCTTCGTATCTGGGGACTGTCGGCCACGCTCGGTAACCTCGATGAAGCACGCGACGTGCTGCTGGGTACGAATCCAGGCGTGATCGTCGCGGGATCGGAACCGAAGTCGCTCGTCGTCGATGCCGTCGTACCCGAAGACATCCGGCACTATCCATGGGCCGGGCATCTCGGCACGCGTGCGGTTGCGCAAGTCGCGGCCGAAATCGAAGCAAGCGGCACCACGCTCGTGTTCACGAATGTCCGCTCGCAGGCCGAGCAGTGGTATCGCGCGCTGCTGGAGCATCGACCGGATTGGGCGGGCGTGATCGGCCTGCATCACGCGTCTATCGACGTGGCGGCGCGCCGCTGGGTCGAAGACGGCCTGCGCAGCGGAACGCTCAAGGCCGCGGTCTGCACCTCGAGTCTCGATCTCGGCGTCGATTTCTCTCCAGTCGATCGCGTGATCCAGATCGGCAGTCCCAAAGGCGTCGCGCGTCTTCTTCAACGTGCCGGACGGTCGGGCCATCGTCCCGATGCGCCGAGCCGCATCACGTGCGTTCCCGCGCATGCGCTGGAGCTCATCGAGACGCCGGCGGCACGAAATGCGATCGGAGCGCGCGCGTTGGAAGCACGGCAACCGCTCGTGAGACCGCTCGACGTGCTCGTGCAGCACGTCGTCACGATCGCGTTGGGCGAGGGATTCCGCAGCGACGATCTGCTCGCCGAGGTGCGTTCCACACACGCCTATGCTTCGCTCGCGGATGAGGAGTGGAACTGGGTGCTCGCGTTCGCGGGTGGCGGGGGCGTGCTCGCGGCGTACCCGGAATATTGTCGCGTCGAGCGCGACGACGACGGCATCTACCGCGTTCCCGATGGGCGTGTCGCACGCCGGCATCGCGCGCAGGTCGGCACCATCGTTTCGGATGCATCGGTCAATGTGCAGTTCATGCGTGGCGGCCGCATCGGCACGGTGGAAGAAAGCTTTCTCGCGAAGCTGCAGCCCGGCGAAGCATTTCTCATGGGCGGCAAGGCGGTCGAGTTCGTGCGCATGCGCGAGATGACGGCCTGGGTGCGCCGCGCAGCGGGCAAGAGTGCGCTCGTGCCGCGATGGATGGGCGGCAAACTGTCGTTGTCGAGCGAGCTCGCACGCCACGTTCAGCTCGAGCTCGAACGGGTGGCGGATGTTCTGCGCACGTCCGACGGGATGGCTCCTTCTGGCATAAGCCGCACGACGGGCAAGGATCGCCTCGATTCGAGCCTGCGCCGCGACGACGGAAGCCTCGAATCAACACTCTCGCCGGAGACGCTGGCGCTCATGCCGTTGCTAGAGCTGCAGGCGCGAAACTCGCGCGTGCCGCGCGTGGACGAGCTGCTGGTGGAGGTTCACCACACGCGCGAAGGCATGCACGTATGCGTGTTTCCGTTCGCGGGGCGCCACGTCAATGCGGCGCTGGCAGCGCTCGCAGCGTGGCGGCTCGCGCGGGATGCGTCGCTTTCGTTCAGCATGGGTTTCAACGATTACGGCTTCGAGCTGCTCAGCCCTATCGCGTTCGAACTGGACGAGCCACGCGTGAGATCATTCCTCGAGAGTGCGAACGCCGATTCCGATATCGTCGCGAGCGTGAATGCCGCAGAACTCGCGCGGCGCCATTTCCGTGAGATCGCACGCGTCGCCGGGCTCGTTTTTCAGGGCTATCCCGGCGAAGGCCGCAGCGCGAAGCAGCTTCAGGCGACGAGCGGCCTTCTGTATGACGTCTATCTGCGCCACGATCCGGAGAATCCGCTGCTCGGGCAAGCGCGGAGCGAAGTACCTCGACCGCGAGCTCGACCTGCCTCGTCTGCATACAACGCTGGACGATCTCACGACGCGCCGGATCGTCTTCGAACGCCCGCATCGGTTGACGCCGCTCTCATTGCCGCTCATTGCGGATCAGATGCGCAATGCGCTCTCGACCGAGAAGCTCGCCGATCGCATCGCACGCATGCAGCTTGCGATGCAAAAGCCTGTGGCACGCAAACGGCCCGATACGAATGCCGCGGAACACGACACCGCATCACGCGCAACGCGCCGCCACAGGAAAAAAAGCGCGTGAAGCCTGCAGGGAGAATCACGGTCGACGCCGGCGGCGAAACACTCTGGCTGCTGCCCGGTCGCGCCGCCTTCTGGCCCCGCACGGCGACCCTTCTGGTCGCCGACGCACATCTGGGTAAGGCCGCGGCTTTCCGGCGCGCCGGCATCCCCGTGCCGCGCGGCACGACCGACGAAAATCTTGCGCGCCTTTCCGCACTCGTCCACGCCTGCGCGGCGTCACGCCTGGTATTTCTGGGTGACCTCGTTCACGACGCTGCTGCACGTCGGGCAGCAAGCGCCGCATTCGTGCGCTGGCGCGAGGAGCACCGCGATCTCGAGATGGTGCTCGTGCGCGGCAATCACGACCGGCGGGCCGGCGATCCTGTCGCCGCATGGAACGTGCTCAGCGTCTGCGAACCTCTCGTGGAAAGCGGACTCGCGCTCTGCCACGCACCCCGCAACGTACCGGGGTCTTATGCAATCTCGGGCCACGTGCATCCAGGCATACGCCTGAGCGGCCGCGGCCGGGACAGCATCCGCCTGCCGTGCTTCTGGTTCACGCGCGCGTACGCGGGTACTGCCTGCGTTCGGGGCGTTCACCGGGCTTGCGGATATCCGTCCGTCGCCAGCGGACGGCGTGTTCGTGGAGATCGGAGAGGGGCACCTCGCAGTCGTTCAGGCCGCATCGAGCCCGGTTGGCCCAGAGACTTTTTTATAATGATCCGGAGTTCGAAGCCTGGCTGCTCGACCATCACGTGGCGGGAGCGACACCGGTCATGGGTGCGAGCTTCGACAGACCGGTTCTGCCGGAGGCCGGCATCCGTCTGTCGAGCGTGTGAACGCCGGCAGGTCTCGCGTGCATGTGCCGCTCCGGCGAAATGCCCTCGACCGCGTGTGACATCCCAGCGCCAGAAGGTGAGCCGCGGCGCGTTCTGACAGCCGGATCGCCGGGTCACTTGTATTCCGAGAATTTCGGCAGCGCGTCGGGCGCGACATACCAGCTCGCCTTCGAGTCCCAGAAAATGCTGTTCTCGGGCCGTGCCTCGATTTCACCGTCGAGCAGTCCGGCGGGGATCAGCATGTTCTCCGTGGTCCTGATCTTGTGCGGCACGCGTGTGCCGCAATTCGAGCAGAAGCAGACGGCGAAGCGCTGCGCGTCGGGCAGGTCGAATCGCTTCACCGCGGCTTCGCCGGAGATCCATTGGAACTGTGTTTCGGGGAGAAACAGGTTCGCCGCATGCGCACTGCCGCTTGCCTTGCGACAGCGGCTGCAGTGACAGTAGCGGAAGCCCCCGAACGGCGGCTTTACCTTGAATCTCACGGCACCGCACAAGCAGGCGCCGGTCAGCTCGTTGACTGCCATATCGTTCCCTCCCTCGACAATCAAGCCATTGTACGCGGACCCGGCCTGCCCCTCGCCGGGTCACACGCCCGAAACCCCGCTGCGTGCGCACGCGCGGCGACAGTGCGACAATAAACCCATCGTCTGGCGCCACTGGAGGGGCAAATGAAGATCACAAAGATCAAGGAGCACATCGGGGCGGAAGTGACCGGCATCGATCTGCGCGAGCCGCTCGATGCGGACACGCGGCAGCGCCTCAATGCCGCCGCAGCCGAACACGTCGCGCTCGTCATTCGCGATCAGAAGCTCAGCGCTGCGCAGTATCAGACAGCCGCCGAGAATTTCGGCGAGCTCATGCCGGATCAGGATCGGCGCTTTCTCGCCGACGGTGTCCCGCTCGTGAGCGTGCTCTCCAACCGCAACAAGGACAGCACCGGCGCCGTGGCCAAGGTAGCCGCCAACGCGACCTGGCACACGGATCACACCAATCAGGAACGCCCGCCGAAATTCACGATGCTCTATGCCGTCGCAGTGCCCGACAAAGGCGGCGGCACGTCGGTGTGCAACACCCGCGCGGCGTATGAATCGCTGCCATCGGAATGGAGAGAGCGGATCACCGGCATGAAAACGGAGAACACGCTGATCAGCAGCGCGCGCATGAAGACAGGCAATCCCGACATCGTTCGGGCGCAGCAGGAAGCGAAGGTGCCGCCGACGGTTCAGCCGCTGGTGCGTACACATCCGGAGACTGGCACCAAGGCCATCTGGTTTCACAAGGGCAAGACCGAACGCATCATCGGCATGTCTCCGGAGGAGACACAGCGTTTTCTCGAAGAGCTGCTGGAAGTCGCGGTCAAACCCGAGTTCGTTTATACACACCAATACAGGGTCGGCGACATGTTCATCATCGACGACCGCGCGTCGCTGCATAAAGCGGGCTTCGATTACGACCACAGCCAGCACCGGATGCTGTATCGCATTCTGGTGCGGGGTGATAGACCCTGTTAGAACCAGCCCGTTGCGGTGAGCGGGCGCTGGGACAGGCGGTCGCCGCGAACGAGACATTCAAGCGCGCGTTAGCACTCTCGTCCGAGTGTACGAGGGTCACTGAGATGGAAACGCGCCGCGCCTCGGACAGGCTGTCGCCGCGAACGTGACATTCAAATCCGCGTTAGCACTCTCGTCCGAGTGTACGAGGGTCAGTGGGATGGAAACGCGCCGCGCCTCCAAGAGGCTGTCGGCGGCGTTGGAATTCTCGTCCGAGCCTGCGAAGGTTACGGCGGTGGAACAACGCTGATGAGCTCGAGCGAGGAGAACGTATGACCCGCGTGCTGTTCGTGGTGCTGTTGTCTGGCGCACTTCAGGCCGCAGCTCAAACGTATCCGGGCAAGACCGTTCGGATTGTCGTGCCGTTTCCCGCGGGCGGCTCGACCGACGTGCTGGCGCGCATGTCCGCGGAGCATCTCAACAAGACGCACGGGCAGCTTTTCATCGTCGACAACCGGCCCGGCGCGACCGGCACGATTGCGAGCGCGCTGGTCGCGAACAGCGCCCCGGACGGCTACACGCTGCTCATGCATTCGGTGAGCACATACATCGCGGGCTACATGTACAAGAAGGTGAGCTACGATCCGGCGAAAGCGTTCGCGCCGATCGTCAACCTCTCGGTGAATCCGTTCATTCTCGTGTCCTCCGCAAGTCTGCCGGTGAAAAGCGTGAAAGAGCTGGTGGCACTCGCGCGGAGCCGCCCGGGCGACCTCACGTTCGGCACCGTGGGCATGGGAAGCGGCGCGCATCTGGTTGCCGAAATGTTCAATTCGGCCGCTCGCATCAAGACCGTGTCGGTGCACTACAAAGGTTCGGCGCCCTGCATGGTCGCCCTTGCATCGGGAGAAGTGGGATTCTCGGTCAACAACATTCTCGACACGCGCACGTTCGTCAATCAAGGCAAGCTGCGCGCACTCGCGATCACCGGCTCGAAGCCCTCGCCGGCCATGCCCGATGTGCCGACGTTGATCGATGCGGGAATCCAGGTCGAAGCGAATCTCTGGACGGGCCTGTTCGCACCGGCGGCAACGCCGAAGCCCATCGTCGAGCAGCTCAACCAGGAGCTCATGCGCATTTTCGATACGCGTGAGATGCGGGAATGGCTGCTGAACAGCCTCGGCGGTGAGTTGCCGGCGAACACGCCCGAGCAGTTCGCCACATTCCTTTCGACGGAAACGTCGCGATGGCAGGCGACGGTCCGACAGCTTGCCATTCAACTGGACTGATGGCATGTCAGCGGCGCCGTCCCCTTCCCCGGAACTGAACAAGGCGATGAGCGAGTATCGCGTGCACTCACGCAATCTCTCGCACGCATCCGAGAACAAGATTCACGACGATGACGTTGCGCGCCGGTTTGGATTCAGCGGTGGGCTCGTAGCAGGCGTGGAAGTCTATGCCTACATGACGCACCTGCCGCTCACGCGCTGGGGCATCGCGTGGCTCGAGCGCGGCACCGCGGAATGCCGGTTCCTGAAGCCTGTGTACGACGGCAAGCTCGTTACGGTCAGGGCAACCGAGAACGCGTCGCGGCTGGCCATCTCACTCGAGAGCGACGAAGAACGGTGTGCGACCGGCGCCGCGTCTCTTGCCAGTGACCCTGGCGTCCTGCCGGTCGTGCCGATCGCCGCGGCGATTCCGGAGCCCGACGACAGACCCGAAGCGAATGAAGTCACGCTTGCGAGCGGCCGTCAGCTTTCGTCGCGCCCTCTCTGTCTCACGCCGGATCAGCTCGAACAGTACGTTGCCGACATCGGTGAATCCGATCCGGTTTACACACGCGAACATATCGTGCATCCGGCGTTCGTGCTGCGGCTCGGCAATCTGGTCCTGAAGGACAACGTGAAGCTCGGCCCATGGGTTCACGTCGGCAGCTCGCTTCGCCACTGCGGGCTCGCTCATGTCGGCGAATCGCTTGCAGCACACGCGGAAGTCGCCGCGAACTATGAACGCGGCGGACACCGCTTCGTCGATCTGGACGTGCTGATCGTCGCCGAGGAAATCAGGCTGGTTGCGAGGCTGCGTCACACCGCGATCTATCGTCTGCGGCAGGCGTAACCTCCTTTCCTTTCATCGCGTGTCGCGCTACGTGTCAGAGACGATGTTGAGTGGGCGGAGTCGACCACGCGTTTGTAGTTCTTCTCTTTTGGTCAGCATCGCTCTCTGCGCTCCACTCGCCTTCTCGCAGTCGGCCGATCGGCTGGTGCGCGCGATCGTGCCATTCGCACCCGGCGGGTCCAACGACAGCATGGCGCGGCTGATCGCACCGGAATTGAGCAAGCTGCTCGGTCAGCAGATCATCGTCGAAAATCGCCCCGGCGCTGCCGGCAACATCGGCATCGATGTCGTCGCGAAATCTCCGCCGAACGGTCACACCCTGCTCTTCAGCGCAACAGCCTCAACGCAGAACCCGGCGCTCTTTCGCAAGTTGCCGTTCGACCCGCTGCGCGACATCCAGCCCGTCGCGGAGATCGGGCAGGCCCCGTACGTATTCCTCCTCAATCCCACGGTGCCGGCGAAGAGCGTGCAGGAGCTCATCAACCTTGCGCGCACGCATCCGGGCAAGCTGAATGCGGCCGCGGGTGGCATCGGGACGCGGCTTTCGTCGGAGCTCTTTCAGATCCAGAACAAGCTCAAGCTCGAGATCATTCCCTATCAGGGCAGCGGCCAGGCGGCACTCGCGGTGATGACGGGCGAGGCCGACTTCGTGGTGATGGAAACGTCGCCGGTGCAGGGCCAGCTTGCGGCGGGCAAGCTGAAGGCGCTCGCCGTTGCGGGCGAGAAGCGCCTGAAGAGCTTCCCGCAGATTCCGACCACTGCGGAAGCGGGCTTTCCCGACTACAGAGCCGGCGCGACATTCGGTTTGTACGTGGCGGGAGGCACGCCGCCCGAGATCGTGCAGAGGCTCAATGCGGCCATCAACAGGATCATCAGCGTGCCCGCGTTTTCCGCGCGACTGCTGGACCTCGGGATCGAGACCAGTCCCAAGAGCATCGATGAGTTCTCCGCTGCCTATCGCAGGGAAATCGACAAGTGGAAGACGATCGTGAAGCAGGCGAACATCCCGCCGATCGATTGAAGATCGTCGTGCAAGCAAACCAGAGGGAGAGATGATGAGCTGGAAATTCGAGCTGCTGACCAAGCCGGGAACCGAGCTGTTGATTACCGAGGGCCCGGTGTGGGACGGCGAACAGATCCTGTTCACGCAGATCCGCCAGAACCGCATCATGCGCTACGACCCGAAGACGAATGCGATCGACGTGTGGCGCACCGGCACGAACCGCACGAACGGACTGTGCTACGACGCGGACGGGCGGCTGTTCGGCTGCTGCTCCGGCGGGCGCGCCATCGTGCGTTTCGATCCTGACGGCAAGAACGTGGTCGTCGCCGATCGCGTCGACGGGAAGAGGCTCAATACGCCCAACGACCTCGCCGTCGACCGCAAGGGTCGCATCTGGTTCACGAATCCGATCAACGAAGGCAACTGGGACAAGACCGAAGTCTCCGAGCTCGACAACCGTTCCGTGCTGCGCGCGGACCCGCAGCCGGATGGCAGCTACACCGTCTCTCGCGTCACGTTCGATACGACACAGCCGAACGGCATCCTGATCTCGCGCGACCAGAAAACGCTATACGTCGCCGAAAGCGGCTCCGAGCGCGGTATCCCGCGGCAACTGCGTGCCTATCCCGTGCGCGAGGACGGCAGCCTCGGCCCGTACGACGCGCTCTTCACGTGGGGCGAGGACGCGAAAGGCGTTCATCGCGGCATCGACGGCATGTGTCTCGACGCCGAAGGCAACATCATCGCAACCGCCGGCTACTACACGAGCGGCTCGGGCCCGATGCTCTACGTGTTCTCGCCGAGTGGCCGCGTACTCGAAACGCACCCGGTGCCGGCAAACCGGCCGACGAACGTCTGCTTCGGCGGTCCGGACATGACGACCGTGTTCGTGACCAGCACGAACGGCCACTTCTTCAAGGCGCGGACGGATCGCGTCGGGTGGGCTATGTATCCGTAGGACCACCTTCCGTTCCGGTGAGCGGCGCGGCTGGGACAGCCTGTCGCCGCGAACGAAACATTCAGGCGCAAGTTAACACTCTCGTCCGAGAGTACGAGGTCTGAGGCAAAGCAGAGCCTCTCCCTAATGCAGGTTGGGCTTCTTCAGGAAATCGCCGCGGTCGGCTGATTTGACCGTAATCCGGATGACGTCGCCGCCGCGCGCAAGCGTGAGCGGCACCTCCACGCCGGCTGGACCAAGCTTCCATACGGTACGGAAGAAGTCCGCCAGGCTGTTCACACGCGCAGCACCGACCCCAAGCACCATATCGCCGGCTTTCACGCCCGCCTTGTGCCCCGGCCCGCCGGGCGAGAGTTTGCCGACCATCAGCTTCCCGTCCTGGTCGTGCGTGGACATACCCAGCCACGGATGGGCCGGATGCGGGCTGCGGCCCGTCTGAAGCATTCCATCGAGAATGGGATCGAGCAGGTCGATCGGCACGAACATGTTGGCGTGGACGGCCTCGCCGTTCACTTCCTGCTGTACGAGCAGCGACCCGATCCCGACGATATGCCCCTGCGAGTCGAGCAATGCGGCCCCACCCCACTGCGGATGCGCTGGCGTGGTGAATATCGCTTCGTCGAGCAGGTACTCCCATGAGCCGGCGAACTCCCGCTTCTCCAGGACCTGCGTCTTGAGCGCATGCCCGAGCCCGCCGTGACCGAGCGCGAACACCGCATCGCCGACTTTGAGGTCAGCCGCACGCCCCCGCGCGAGATGGGTTACATCCAGTTTGCCGAGTGGCTGGATCAGTCCGAAGCCGGTTGCCTGATCGTAGGCCAGGCGATAGCCCGGCACGACACTGCCGCGATTGCTGGTGAGCCAGATCTGCGACGCTTCGTTGATCAGATAGCCGATCGTGAGCACGAGCCCGTCGTCCCGGATCGCCACGCCATAGCCACCGCGCTCGGTGCCAAGCGTCGAGGCAGTGTGGCCGTCGGCCGGGATTTCCGAGCGCACAAGCACCATCGCATCGAGTGCACGCGCGAGATCGAACTGGATTTCCTGGAGCTTCGGTTGCAGCGCCTCCGGGAAAGCCCACTGTTGGGGTTCAGACATCCGGAGATTCTGCCACGAAGCGACCGCGGAGGAACAAGAACCGCGCAGGTGCCACCGGTCCGGAGGGGGATTTCACTTCGGCCGCGGATTTCTCGCCTCGACCGGCGGCTGCAGACGGCCGGCCCGCAAATCGGCCACACAGCGGGACACTGCACGGGCGACGTTACGGACCTCCTCCCACAGGGCGTGATCAGCGTCGAGCGCGTCGTGACTGGTTGCGCAAGGCTCGTAATACCCGATGTAGGATCGAGGCGCGCCTGAAAACCCGCATCGACCAGCCCGATCCAGTCGAGCCAGTCCGAGAGGGTGCCGGGCCGCTCGCGCTCGATGCCGCCCACGGCCCCCGCGTCAAGCGCCGCCGGACGGCGGCGCGACGGGACTTAGGCGTACGGGTTTAACTCGCTGCCGCCTCGAGACACTTCGCGAGCTTCAGATCCGAGCCGAGGATATGGCCGCTCAGCCAGTCACGCAGGAAACGCAGCAGCTCGATCGACAACATCGAATTGCCGGAGTCGAAGCGTGTTTTGAACTCGCCGACGTCGTGCAGAAGCTTCGCGTGCTGCGCCTTGTGCTCGGCCATGTGCTCGTAATGATTTCTCGACATGAGGCGCTCTTCGGCCGTGAAGTGCTGCTGCGTGTACCGGATCAGCTCGTTGAGCGTCGGCCCGATCACCTCCCGGCCGTGCCCCGCCACCATCGCGTCGTTCAGCTTGTTGACGATCTCCACCAGCTTCTTGTGCTGATCGTCGATGTCCTTTACGCCGACCCAGAGCTTGGGACCCCACATGATCAATGGCATTGCGATCTTCCTGTCGTGGTTTGTCGTTTGGCCTCGGCTTGAACGAGACCGGCACCGGAATATCGGCAGAAACCACACGCAACTTGAGGGTATGGTCAACGGGGCGGGAAACGCTCGCGCCGAACGTAAACATGGGCTGGCGTCGTTCGGGACACCGGCGGCACAACCACGCGAAACTGTGACTTACAGCTTGTGAGCGTGCCCGGAAGAAATTGCGCCGCACCGCTTTGCGCCCCCGGATGGACCGCGATTGCAAAGGTGCAACCGCTGGCGCACCATGCCTCCTGTATTTCGTGACGCCCGAGTCGGCGCGACGGCAGGCTGGATATCGTGTCTCGCGGCGGGAGTAAACACTCGGCATGCGGTGGCGCGGGCAGTGAGCGACGTGCATACAACTTGGCGGAGGAGAATCGATGGCAGAGATCCTTGGCATTGGGGCGACGCATTACCCGCCGGGACTGGTTCCCGAAGAGTACAAGCCGTGGCCGCTCGCACGCATGCTGAACACGGACCGGCGCATTCCCGAACGCATGCGCGATCCGAGCAACTGGCCCGAGCCCATGCGCCGCGAATGGGGCGAGGATGAAGGCATCACCGCGCACAAGGCTCACAAGGCGCGTGTGTTCGATGCGTTCCGCAGGATACGCGCGGAGATCGATGCGTTCGAGCCCGACTTCATCGTGATGTGGGGCGACGATCAGTACGAGAACTTCAAGGAAGACATCATTCCGCCGTTCTGCGTGCTCGCTTACGACGAGTTCAAGTTCACGCCCTACGCGCGACTGCGCGGAAAGCCGAACATCTGGGACGAACCCGCGGAAAAGGTCTTCACGCATCCCGGTCATCACAAGGCGGGGCGCTTCCTCGCGCGCCGTCTGCTGGAAGACGACATCGACATGGCGTACACCTACAAGCCGCTGCATCAGGACGGCCTGGGCCATGCCTTCGCGAATACGCTTCTCTATCTCGACCTCGATCGCAAGGGCTTCAGCACGCCGATCGTTCCAATCGCGGTGAACTGTTACGGCAGCTCGGTCATCCGCTACCGCGGCGGCAGCACCGAGCATTCGCAGGAACCGGATCCACCCGCGCCTTCACCCCGGCGCTGTTTCGAAGTGGGGCGTGCGACGGCGCGCGCACTGAAGGAAAGTCCCTGGCGCGTAGTGCTGATGGCCTCGTCGAGCTGGTCGCACGCGTTTCTGACCGAGAAGAATCACTGGATCTATCCCGATCTCGAATCCGATCGTGTAATGCTCGAGCATCTGCGGACCGGCAACTACGGCGCGTGGCGCGATACGCCGCTGGCGCAGATGGAAGCGGCCGGACAGCACGAAGTGCTCAACTGGACATGCCTCGCCGGCGCGATGGCCGAGTTGAATTACAAGGCGGACATTCTGGATTGGGTCGAAACCTGGACCTTCAACGCGCCGAAGTGCATGGCGGTGTTCAAGGAGTCGGCTACGACGCGATAACCATCGGTCACGGACGTTCTGCTACTGACGACGAACTGGAGATGCAATGCCCTGGATTGAAGCAAATGGTGCAAGTCTGCGTTACGAGCTGAGTGGATCGGGTCAGGAAACCCTGGTCCTCATGCACGAGGCCGGTGGATGTCTCGAAAGCTTCGAGGACGTCCTGCCCGGATTGCAAAAGGACTTCCGCGTCCTGCGCTACGACCAGCGCGGGTTCGGGTTCTCGGAAAAGGTGCGTGAGCTTTCGTTCGATACCGTGGTGGCGGATCTCGCGGGACTGCTCGACGCGCTCGGGATCACGCGCCCGGTGTTCGTGGCCGGATGCGCGATGGGCAGCGATTTCTCGGTTGGATTCGCCGCGCGGCATCCCAAGCGCGTTGCGAAACTTGCGATCGCAAGCCCGAACATCGGCCATAACGGCGCTCGCAGCGGACCCAGCCTCGAACGCGCGGCACTGGTGGAACGTGAAGGCATCCGCTCTGCCATGCAGGCCAGCCACGACCGATCCTATCCCGAGAATCTGCGTGCTCTCGATCGCGAGCGCTTCAACCGCTATCAACTGCGCTGGGTGTGCAACACGCCGGCTTCGTTCGCGGCGTCGGCACGCATGATGGCCACCGTCGATCTCACGCCCGAATACGCGAAGATCCAGGCGCCGACGCTGGTGATAGGCGCGAAGCACGACTCGCAACGTCCTGCCGAGAAGGCGCAGGAAGTCGCGAAGGCGATCCGCGGCGCGAAATACGTGCTCGCGGATACGGGCCACTTCATGAATCTCGCGACCCCGCAGTTGTTCGTCGACACCGTATTGCCATTCTTCAAAGATAGATAGCAGTCAGATCAGCAACCGCAGAAACTCCGAGCCGACGTTCGTGCATTCGAACGAGTGCAGTCCGAATTCGTCGGCGAGGTGCTTGAACGCGTGCAGGCCGCGCACCGAGTTGCCTTTCTCGTCGAGCCGGGGCGAGAACGTCGCGATACCGATCTGACGGTTCACCGCGCCGACGATGCCTCCGCCTACGCCGCTCTTGCACGGAACACCGACGTCGAGCACCCAGTTGCCGGAGTAGTCGTACATGCCGCAGGTCAGCATCACGGAAAGCGTGTCTCGCACGGCTCGGGGCTCGAACACGGAAGCACCGGTGACCGGATTGCGGCCGAGATTCGCGAGCGTCGCGCCCATCATGGCAAGGTCGGCGACGGTGACGAGAATCGAGCATTGACGGAAGTAGAAGTCGAGGCCCGGCTCGACCGGACCCTGCGTCGCGCCGACGCTGAGCAAGAGATGCGCGATCGCGCGATTGCGATGACCGGTTGCAGCCTCCGACCGATAGACCTCCTCGGACACGCGCAGCTTGCGCCCTGCGGCTTCCGATAACTGCCGCAGCAGGAAGTCCATCGCTTCATTGCCGAGCACCTCGTAGAGAAGCGTCGAAATCGTGATCGCCCCCGCGTTGACCATCGGGTTGAACGGCCGATTCGTGCGCGGATCGAACACGATCGCGTTGAACGCGTCTCCGCTCGGCTCGACCCCGACCTGCCGGAAAACGCGCTTGCGACCCAGCAACTCGAGCGCGAGGCAGTAGGTGAACGCTTTCGACACCGACTGAATCGTGAATTCGGTATCGACATTCCCGCACGACCACAATTTGCCGCCGACGCTCGCGACCGCGATGCCGAATGGGTCGGGATCGACCGCGGCAAGCTCCGGAATATAGTCCGCGAGCTTACCCGTGCGATTCGGGAGCCAATCCTCGTAGATCGAGTTTATGCAGCGCTCGATCGCATGCTCGCCCGCAGCCGTGCATCCGGCGCTCTGGTCCATGATGAGCTCTGCCGTTTGTTATTGTCGGCGGCCCAAAGCGCAATAACCGTGCCGCATTCGGCGAAAACGATCGCCAGAGGGAACACGCGTCAAGCAGCGATGAATCCACGCACCAGCCCTGTGCAAACGCCGCGCTCATGCACAGCCACGGTGAACGGACCAAGCCGCACGCACCAAGTCCGCGTTGCGTCTCTTGAATGACCGCGAACGGTCTAGCTCGGCAGGCCGAACTCGCGGCGGCAGATCTGGGCGAGCGTGGCGACGCCCTGGTTGATCTCCTCGTGACTGGGGCTCGCGAAGCACAGCCGCAGCCGGTTGCGCGCGCGGCTCTTGTTGACCGACCACTCGGGGCCCGGGTTGATCGCCACCCCGGCCGCGAGCGCAGGCTGATAGAGCTTCGCGGTATCCACGCCTTCGGGCAGCGTGACCCACAGGAAGATGCCGCCTGCGGCATCTTCGAATTGCGCCGCCGGCCCGAAGTGCTGCTGCAGTGCTTCGGTCAGCGTGCCGAGCTTTGCCCGCAGAGCGCGGCGCAACGCCGGCACGTGCTTCGAAAAGTTGGCGGTGCAGTACTCCGCCAGCACCATCTGCTCGAGTGCGCCGCTGCCGCCGTCCGTCTTGAGCGCGAGCGTACGCGACATGACTTCCCACGGCGCGACGATGAAGCCCACGCGCAGCGCCGGCGCGATCGATTTCGAGAACGATCCGATGTGGATCACGCCGCCGTGATCGCTCAGCGCGTAGATCGCAGGCGGACGCTCTCCCGACCACGTCAGGTCGGCATAGCAATCGTCCTCGAATATGGGCACCCCGTGCTGCGCCGACAGTTGCAGCATCTGCTGCCGCCGTTCGACCGGCATTATCGTCGCCGTCGGATTCTGCACGGTCGGAATGGTATAGATGTATTTCGCGCGCACGCCTTTGCGCTGAAGGTCGTCGAGCGCATTCGAGAGCGCGTCCATACGCATGCCGTCGCGGTCGAGCGGTATCCCGATCACAGTGACGCCCAGGCGCGTGAGCCGGTTGATCGAGCCCTGGTAGCAGTCCTCTTCGATGATGACGGTGTCTCCGCGCTGGAGCAGCGTGGCATTGATGAGATCGAGCGCCTGCAGCGATCCCGAAGTAATCAGGATGTCGTCGGCAGTGCAGGCGATGCCCGCTGCCGCCTTCAGCTTGGAGGCAAGAAAGTCGCGCAACGGCCGATAGCCCTGAGGGCCGCTGCTCAGACCATAGGTGGACAGCGTTCGACCCTCGCGCCTCAGCACTGCCGTCGCGGCCGCCATGAGTCCGTCGAGCGGCAGGCTGTCGGCATCGTTGTTGCCGCCGGTGAAGTCGAACTTCACGCGGCCGGTCCAGCGTGCGGCGGCCGGTGGCAATCCGGCCGGCAGAAGTGACGCGAAGTCGAACGGTGTGGTGCTCATCCTGTCCTGTCCTCTGTTTGATTACGCTCCGCGCTGCACGAGCTTGCCGCCGAGCACAGTCGCGCTGGGGAACAACCGCTGTTTGCCCATGCGCACGTTCTTATAGTTGTCCACGAAGTCGAAGTTGCCTTCGCGCAACTCGAGAATCGCGACATCCGCCGGTGCGCCGACCTTGAGCGTGCCGCGATCCTTGAACGCGTCGATCGTGCGCGCGGCATTGCTCGTGCCGCACGCAATCACCTGATCGAGCGACATGCCGAGCAGAAGGAACTTGGAAAGGCAGTTCGGAAAATCGACCACGCCCGTCGTGCGTCCCTCCGGCGTCCAGTCGGTGGAGACGGTATCGGGCACGAACCCCTGCTTCATCGCACGTTCGGCCACGTCCCACCAGATATGCCCATTGCGGCCGTTGCCGACGTCGAACCAGATGCCGCGCTTTCTCGCCTCGAGCACCTGCCGCATGGAGAAAGTCACGTCGAGTCATCATGGTGGATCTCCTCTCCTGAGATTTGTCGTCGACTGGAAGCGGTCGTCCCATACGCAGGCTAAGTGTAACTGCTGGGCAGAGTCCGTGTTCAAGCGCGATAGCGCGTTCCAGCTCTCCACACTGTGGTCCGGCCATCGCTATCCAAAGACATGAAGCCGAGGGTAAGATGCAGTGATCCGTCGGCCCGCGGTAGCGCACACGCGGCCCATCGATGCGCCACCGTTTCGGAGGAGAAACCGTGATGCGCCGTATGATCGAAGCACACCGCACTGTGGCCATGTTGATCGCTGCCGCCGCGTACCTGCCTGTGCCCTGCACCGACTTGCGCGCAGAGTTTTCCGGTCAAGCCTGTGCGTTACGTCGTTCCCTTCGGCCCCGGCACTTCGCCGGATATTGTCGGCCGGCTCATGGCGGACAAGCTCACCCGGCTGTGGGGCCAGCAGGTGATCGTGGACAATCGCGTCGGCGTCGCCGGCGTGCTCGGGACGGCGTTCGTCGCAAAATCACCACCGGACGGGCATACGCTGATCCAGTGCAACATCGCCTCCAGCGCGATCGCGGTCTCGCTCTTCGCCAAGATGCCTTACGACCAGGTGCGCGACGTGGCGGCCGTCAGTCGCATCGGGATGACGCCGAACATCGTGACCGTGCATCCCTCACTGCCGTTCAAGACGATGCGGGACCTCATTACGTACGCACGGCGCAACCCCGGTGAGCTGAGCTACGCTTCGGGGCTCGTCGGCACGTCACCGCAGCTTTCCATGGAGCTCATCAAGCTCATGGAGAGGATCGAGATCGTCAACATCCCCTACAAGAACGCCGCGCAAGGCGTGACCGACGTCATCGCCGGGCAGCTTCCGATCAACGTGGGTAATTTTCCGGCCGCGGTGGCGCCCGTCGAGTCGGGGCGCCTGCGCGCGCTGGCGATCACGACCGCCACACGCGTTGCGCAAGCACCGTCGATCCCGACGATGCAGGAAGCAGGATTGGCCGGCTACGACGTCAGCTCGTGGTACGGCGTTTGCGCTCCGGCGGGCACACCAGCGGCGGTGCTCGATAAACTGAATGCCGATATCAATTCGATATTGCGGCTGCCCGATCTGCAGGCGCGGCTCGACGAGCTTGTCATCGGCGGGCCGCTTACGACCCGCGACGAGTTCGACCAGTTCATCCGCGGCGAGATTGCAAAGTGGGCGAAGGTCGTCAAGGATGCCGCCATTCCGCTGCAATAAGCATTGCCGATGACCTTAGGATGCAAGGCCGCTATCCTGCGCACGATCGATGCGGCACTGTTTCGGAGGAGGAACCGTGATGCGGCGTATGATCGAAGCACGCCGGAGCGTTATCCGTTCGATCACGGCCGCGAGCCTGGCGTGGCCGGCCGTCTGCTGGGCGCAAACCCCACCGGCTTCAGGCGCGACATTTCCGACGAAGCCCGTGCGTTATGTCGTTCCGTTCGGGCCCGGTGGCTCGCCGGACCTGGTTGCACGCCTCCTCGCGGAGCGCCTCACTCGACTCTGGGGTCAGCAGGTCCTGGTCGAGAACCGACCGGGCGTCGCCGGCATGCTCGGCACTGCGTTCGTGGCGAAATCGCCACCCGACGGCCACACGTTACTTCAATGCAATATCGCTTCGAGCGCCATCGGCATGTCGTTGTTTGCGAAACCGCCGTACGACCAGGTGCGCGACATCGCCGCCGTCACGCGCATCGGGATGACGCCGAACATCGTGACGGTGCACCCCTCCGTACCGTTCAAGACGATGCAGGGTTTCGTCGCGTATGCGAGGCGCAATCCGGACACGCTGAGCTACGCCTCGGGGCAGGTCGGCACATCTCCGCAACTCTCGATGGAGCTCATCAAGCTGATGGCCCGGATCGATGTCGTCAACATTCCTTACAAGATCGGAGCGCAAGGAATTACGGACAACATCGCCGGGCAGGTTCCGGTGGGCATCTCGAACTTCCCAGCGTCGGTCGCGCCGGTCCAGTCGGGGCGCCTGCGCGCGCTCGCGATCACGACCGCGATGCGCGTCTCGCAAGCGCGATCGATTCCGACGATGCAGGAGTCCGGCTTTCCGGATTTCGATGTAAGTTCCTGGCAGGGCGTGTGCGCGCCGGCCGGAACACCGGCTGCGTTGCTCGACAAGCTCAACAGCGATGTGAACTCGGTGTTGCGTATCCCCGAGCTTCATCAACGGTACGATGAGCTTGTGATGATTGGCCCCCAGACCACGCGAGACGAATTCGACCAGTTCATTCGTGCAGAGATCGCGCGTTGGGCCCGCGTGATCAAGGAAGCCGGGATTCCGCAACAATGAGAGTTCTCCACACATGACCATTCGATGCAAAGCGGCCGTCCTGCGCACGATCGGTGCAGCACGTCCATACGCGCGGTCGCAGCCCTTATCGATCGAGGACGTCACGCTCGCACCGCCGAAGCCGGTCGAGCTGCTCGTACGTATCGCGGGCGCGGGGTTGTGTCACTCCGACCTCTCGGTGATCAATGGCGATCGTCCCCGACCCGTCCCGATCGCGCTCGGCCACGAGGGCTCGGGACAGGTGGTCGAGGTCGGCTCCGCGATCGACGACGTGCGTCCGGGCGATCACGTGGTATTTCAGTTCTCCGCCGCGTGCGGCCGCTGCCGGCGCTGCGTGGAGGGTCGCCCGCAGGTCTGTGAACGCGCACGCGTTGCCAAGGCGGCGGGAGAACTGATGGCCGGCGGAAGCCGCATCACGAGCCTCAACGGCGAGCGCATCGAACACCACTCGGGCCTGTCGTGCATGGCGGAGTATGCGGTGGTTGATCGCGGAAGCGTCGTGGTGGTCGACCGCGAGGTTCCGCTCGCCGACGCAGCGCTGTTCGGCTGCGCCGTGATGACCGGCGTCGGCGCGGTCATCAACACCGCACGCGTACGGCCGGGGGACTCGGTTGCCGTGCTGGGCTTGGGCGGCGTGGGCCTGAGCGGCGTACTCGGCGCACGACTGGCAGGCGCCGAAACGATCATCGCGATCGACCGTGAGCCGGCCCGACTTGAAGTCGCGCTCAGTGTCGGCGCGACGCATGCCTTCTGCTCGCGTGATGCCGATTGCATCGAACAGGTGCGGGAGCTCACGCGCGGCGGTGTCGATTACGCATTCGAACTATCCGGCGGCGCAGATGCGATGACGACGGCTTACGGCGTGGTGCAATACGGCGGCACTGTCGTGATCTGCGGATTGCCTGCACTGAACGTGTCATTCAGCGTGAATCAGTGCGACATCGTCGGACAGGAGAAATCGATCCGCGGCAGTTACATGGGTTCGTGCGTGCCGGTTCGCGACATCCCGCGGTTCATGCGGCTCTACCAGGAAGGCCGACTGCCGGTGAACCGGCTGATCGACGGCTACGTCGGCTTCGACGAGGTGAACGCGGGTTTCGACAAGCTCCAGGATGTCCAGGCGATCCGACAAATCCTGACACCGCACGGCCACTAGGGTGTCGAAGCTTTAGTTCGCACAACATCCCTTCGCCCTGAGGAGCCGGCAGAGGCCGTCTCGAAGCCTGTCCTGAGCTACGTCGAAGGGGGCGAATGGCCGCGGTTGTCCGTGTTTCGAGACGCTACCGCTCCTCAGCACGAACGTTCGTAGTAGTGCGAAGTTGTGCTTCACCACACTACCGCACAGCCAAGACGCTCCCGCGTTCAGCCTGACAGAGTGGTGCAGCCGCGCGTGATTCTTACCTTCGCTGCCATTTCGTCGCGACTGCGCGCGTTGCCACCGGCGCAGTCCTCGCCTCGCGAAATGGCGCAGGAAACGCCGTCTGTTCGGCGTTTTGCGCCTGGCGGGCACGGCCCACAATTCACCGACCCTCCTCCACCCCCGCGCGAACAGGCGACAACATGAGATACGGACGTACCCGGCTGGTCGAAAAAAATCGGAACGACTCACATCTGCTCGCCACACCAGCGAGCCCGACCGCGCGCAGGATGAGGCACCGCGAGGCATTCGAGGCAGCGCTCCAGGCGTTGCAGGCGGATTACGTGCGCAGTCTCGATGACTACCTGAACGAGCTGTGCCTCCACGCGAGTCCACCCGACAATAAAGCGGCGCGATCGGCCCGGCAGGCGGCGCTCGCGCGCATCGCTCACAAGCTCGCAGGCACCGGCGGCACGTACGGATTCCCCGCTATTACCGAGGCGGCGCGAGATCTCGAACGCATGCTGAAGACCGGGCACTCCGAAAGCGAGCTTTCCGACGCGATCCGCAGCGTCGAGGCAGCCTGCTACGAAGCGATCGGCGCGACGAAGGGGGCGGCGCTCGCCTGAAGGCTGGGGAACCATACTTCGCCGCCCTACGCAACAGAGAGAAACCAATGGTTTCCCTCCGTAGCCTCTCTTCCTTCGTTGGGCCAGCGCTCAGGCCGCGCCGCGCCGATGTGAAAACGCGGTCTCGGCGCTCGTTATGAACTCGAGCAGCGCCGCACGGCCGTTCTCGTTTTCCTTGCGCGCGCGCAGGATCGCATTGCCGACCTCCGCCGGGTTATCGACCCGCTCGCTCCATCCGCCCAGATCTCTTGCGATGTTCGCGTAACTGCCGCCGAGATCGCGGGTGCGATACTTCTCGTGCGAGTACGCCATCGCATGCGTCTCGATCGCCATGGTCGAGTTGTTGAGCACGATGGTCGTCATCGGAATGCCCGAGCGCGCCGCAGTCTCGAAATCGAGGCCGGTCATGCCGAACGCGGCGTCGCCCATGATGTTCACGCAGAACTTGTCGGGTGCCCCGACCTTGGCGCCGATGGCAAGGCCCAGTCCGGTGCCGAGCTGGTGCGACTTGCCCCAGCCCAGATAGCCGCGCGGCTTCTTCGCAACGTAGAACGGCAGCACCTGGTCGCGCGGACTGCCGGAATCGTGCGTCACGATCGCATCTTCCGACGGAATGACGCGCATGAACTCGGATATCACGAAATACGGACAGATCGGACGCTCGGTCGAGCGCAGCTTCGCCTCCCATTTTCCGAGCCACTCATTCCGGAGCTTCGCGATCGTCTGACGCGTTGCGGTGCTGCGGGGCTTGCCCCGGAGCCGCTCCTTCACGGCCTCGATGAGTTGTGCAAGCACGAGCTTCGCATCACCCACGATCGGCAGCGCCGTGTCGTTGATCTTGTAGAGATCGCGGGTGTCGTTCGTCGCATGGATGATGCTCTTGCCGGCGGGAATGACCGGCGTGGTGATGTTGTGCTTCGTGAGCGACGTGCCGATTGCGAAGATGACGTCGGCGTCCTGCAGGAAGTGATAGCCCTGCCCGGTGTAGACGATTCCGCCTGAGCCCAGCGCCAGCGGATGGTCTTCCGGGAACCCGCTCTTCCCGTCCGTGGTCGTCATGACCGGCACCTCGAGGAGATCCGCCAGCGCGACCAGCTCGTCGGTCGCCTCGGCATAAAGCACGCCCTGTCCTGCGATGATCATCGGGCAACGCGCGTCGATGAGAAGCTTCGCAGCTTCGTCGATGTCGCGTTCGTCCCCCGCCGAGCGCGCTCTGCGCACCGGCGTGTAGTTGATCGGTCCTGAAAAATCGGCGGTCATCAGATCGGCGGGCACTTCGACCATCGTCGGTCCCGGGCGCCCGTTCTTGAGTGCGTTGAACGTGCGACGCATGGCGGCCACGATGTGTTCGGACATCGAGACGGGCTCGACCAGCTTCGTCACCGACGCGTACGTGCGCGTCGAATTGAACAGCGGAAACGTCTGGGCGGTCTCGCGCGGGTGACCGAGCGGCAACAGCAGAACCGGGCTCGAGTCGGAGTAGGCGGACGCGATGCCCGCAAATGCATTCTCGGCCCCGGGCCCGTACTGCATCGCGAAAACGCCCGCAGGGTTGCCGTTGACGACCCGTGTGCAGCCATCCGCCATGTGAACGCCGACGCGTTCCTGACGGCAGATGACCGGACGCAGCCCCGCCGCGACAGCCGACTCGATAATGGGCGTCGTCGGAAAACAGAACATCGTCGAGACGCCTTCGCGCTTGAGGATCTCGGTGATCGCATCCATGACCTTCATCGTTGCACTCCTCCCGGTGGCACTTCGACGGACAGACACGCGGAATCTATTCCGAGCACACAGGTGACGCAAGGAGTAACACCTACGCCGCTCCTCCGGCGCTGCGGCCAGCGGCCGCGTTGCCTGCGGGCGCAACTACACCCCTTATGCGCCTTTCGGCGCCAGGAGGTATCGTACCGAGGAGCCCCCAATCGAGGAGAAGCCATGCTGGTCTCGGAAGCACTTGCCCGCTTCGCAGCCGAGCTGCGCTACGAAAACATTCCGGACGCGATTCGCGAGCGCGCCAGGCTGCTCATGCTGGACGCGATCGGAGTTGCGTTCGCGTCCTCCACCTACGACTTCGCCGCGAAGGCGCTCGCCGGCTTGAGCCGTTTCAGTTCCGGCGACCATCGCCTCATCAACTCCGAGCGCAGGCTCGCGCTGCGCGAGGCAGTCACGATGAACGGCGTGCTCGTCCACGGGCTCGACTACGACGACACGTACCTGCCCGGCGCGGTGCACATGACGGCGAGCCACGTTCCGTGCCTGCTCGGAATCGGCGCAGAAACCGGCGCGGACGGGCGCGAGCTGCTGACTGCACTGGTCATCGGACTCGAGTCCGCGGCACGCATCGGCGCCGCTGGAAACGGCGGCTTTCAGAAGGTCGGGTTTCATCCGACCGGTGTCTGCGGCACGATGGGCTGCTCGCTGCTCGCGGGTCGGTTGCTGCGGCTCGACGAGGAGAAGCTGAGGATGGCGCAGGGCATCGCGCTCTCGCTCGCGAGCGGGACGATGCAGCCGATGCAGGACGGAACGTGGACGAAGCGCCTGCATCCCGGGGCAGCCGCTGCGTCCGGCATCACCGCCGCGGCGCTCGCCGAAAGCGGGTTCACAGGTCCGGCCGCCGCCTACGAAGGTCACTTCGGCTTCTACAACCTTTTTCTCGCCGAATTGCGCAGGAGCGGCGACCCGTCGCTCGTCGCGCGGGAACTGGGCGAACGTTGGGAATTCGCACGCTCGTCGGTGAAGCTCTTTCCGGCGTGCCACCAGTCGCATGCGTTCATGAACGCTGCAATCAGAATTGCGAGCGAGCATCGCTTCGCGCCCGACGACATCGAGCGCGTCGATACGCTGGTTGCGGACATGACGCGCGAGCTCGTCTGCGAGCCCGCAGAAGCGAAGCGGCGCCCCGATTCGAGTTACAGCGCGCAGTTCAGCCTGCCCTACGGCATGGCGGCGTGCCTCACGCGCAAGCGCTTCGGACTGGCGGAGATCGAAGAGCCGGCCTACACCGATCCACGCCTGCTCGATCTCGCGGGCAAGATGCACTACGCGATCGATCCGAACGCAGGCTTTCCCAAGAAACGGACGGGCGAAGTGATCGTCACACTGAAGAACGGAACGAAGCTGCGCGAGCGCAACGAGATCGATCCCGACGAGCCGGCCTCCGCCGAAGCGATCGTTCAGAAGTTCTTCGCCAACGCTGAAATGGCGGTCGACCGGTCACGCGCGGAGCACATCCGGGAGACCGTCCTCGCGCTCGACGCGCAGCAGAACGTGCAGGCGCTGATGGAACTGCTGTCGGGATAGGCGCTGCTCCACGCTTCGGCGTGCAGCCTCCCCGCGGCGCGCCGTAGTCATCACTCTAGGCCTCGTACGCTCGGACGTGAGTGCTAATTGGCGCTCGAATGTCACGTTCGCACCGACAGCCTGTCCCAGGCGCGCCGCTCACCGATTGGGGCCGGTTCTTAACTTGAGGTACTCTGCACCCGCGCTCTGGATCATCCTGCCGACGCTGCCGTGGAAGTACTGAACGCCGAGCCCGAGAAATTTCGGCACCAGCGCATCCGGGCAGCTCACGCCGACGTGAACTCCGGCTTCCCGAATCTGCTTCACCCCTTTCTCCATGAGCGCCTGCACTTCGGGATGCGTCTGCTGTCCGGGGTAGCCCATCGACTGCGACAGGTCGCCTGACCCGATAAAGAGCACGTCCACGCCCTTCACTTTGACGATCTCGGGGATGTTGTCGATCGCCTCGACCTCTTCAAGCATCAGGCACACCAGCGTGTTCGCATTCGCCTGCGTGACATAGTCCTGCGTGCTTCCGCCGATTCCGTATTGCGCGGGCCTCCCCCCGCTGAAAATGCCGCGCGTGCCGTCGGGATAGTACTTGCACGCCGCAACGGCCGCTTCGGCTTCTTCGCGCGTATTCACGTGCGGCACCTGTACGCCCCACGCACCGCGATCGAGAAACGGCGAGATCACATCCGCCCGGTTTGCCACCGGCCGCACGATCGGTGCGACGCCGGTCAACTCCCCGGCGCGAATCATGTCTTCGGCCGTATCGATGGTGATCGATCCATGCTCGTTGTCGATCAGCACCCAGTCGTAGCCCAGGTGCCCGAGCATTTCCACGATCGGCGGCGAAGGAAATGTGATCATCGCGCCGAAGACGGGTTTGCCATCGCGGAGTTTCTGTTTGAGGGTATTGGTTCGCATCGACATCTCCGGTGTTGGTTTTGCAGCGCGGCGACTTCCCATAGCCTCGGCCCTTCGCAGGCTCGGACGAGGTTCTAAACAACGGCACTACCACTTATTACGCAGCTCACGAAGTTTCAAAAAAACCGATCTTTCATCCGGATTCTCGGGCAGATCCGGAAACGCTTCCCGCAGCCTCGCGATCACGCTCGGGCTCGACAAGACGGAAGAACGTGTTGATCTCGCGCTCGACGGCGAGCGTCGATACGTAAGCATCGTTCGGATCCTGCCCTTTGAGCCGGTCGAGCATCTCCTGCGCGCGTTTGTTGTCGGGTTCTCGATTCAGCGTGAAGCGGAGGTTGTTCTCGATGTAGTCGTGACCGGGATAAATCAGCGTGTTTTCGGGCAGTTTCGAAAGCTGCTCCGAAAAAGTGTTGTACAGCTCCGAGGGGTGACCGCCATTGTGGCAGTTCCCGGCGCCTGCATTGAACAGCGTGTCGCCACAGAAGAGCGCGGGCTGGTCGGTGTGGGAAAGCAGGCACACGTGGCTCATCGTGTGACCCGGCGTGTCCAGCGCCTCGAGTTCGACCGTCTTGCCGACCTTCACGACATCGCCCGCGCTCAAGCCGCGCGACATGTCGGCTATCTTGTCCTTCGCGTTCTTGTGGGCGACGATCTTCGCGCCGGTCTTCTGCACCATCGGCGCGTTGCCGCCGGTGTGGTCACGGTGCTCGTGTGTATTCAGGATCTGCGTGATGTCCCAGCCGGCGTCCTTCGCCGCGCGCAGACATTTTTCGTGATCGAGCGGGTCGACCGCGAGCGCTTCGCCGGTTTCTGCGCACGCGATGAGATAATTGAAGTTTCGATACGAATTGCCGGTCCAGACCTGTTTGACGATCACGGGATATCCTTTGCGACGGGGAGCCTCGCAATCATAGCGCCGTCGGAGCAGAGAATGATGAAGCGGCGAATGCGTTCGCGTCATTCGCCCCGCGCTCGCGGCGCTGCGTTAATCTTGCCGCTCACGAGGATTGCGACCACATGAAGTTCCGGCATGCCTCGGGTCTGGTGTTCGCTGCCGCTCTGGCGTTGTCTGCATACGCGCAACACCCAGCGCCGACTCCGGCCGCGACCGAGCGCCAGGGATCGCAGCGCGCAAGCGCTGGACGTCGGCATCGCAACGGTATACGACGCGGCGCTGGAGGGACAGCTGACGGCGAGCGGCGAACCCTACCGTGCCGAGGAGCTCACGGCTGCGCACCGCAGCTATCCGCTCGGCACCCGGCTGCGAGTGATAGCGCATACGGGCAACAGCGTGACGGTGCGTGTAAACGACCGCTGGAACGGCGGCGCCGGACGCGTCATCAATCTGTCCGGCCGCGCCGCACGCGAGCTGGGGTTCGGCTCGTCGCGCACGATGGATGTGCAACTCCAGGTCGAGCAGCTCGGCCGCTCGCGGGCGGCGCCGCGCGAAACGCAAACCGCGCGTCTCTTCCCCGCCGCACCCGCGGCGCCCGCACCGTTGGGCGGATCACGCTCTCAGGAATGCGCGGATCAGGCGAAGATACTCGGCCTCGAAAACGAATGGGCCGAGCGACACGTACGAAGCTGCCTCGCCAATCGACCGAAGAAATAGAAAACCACGGGCGCGTTCGTCGACGCAGCCCGTGGTCATAGCGCGCGAAACAGTCTCAGGCGAAGGCCGCTGCGCCGGCCGTCGACCGCCTGGACGCGTGTCTCACTCGCGTCGCTTTCGCTGGCTTGCCGACGTCCTGGCGCCCGCGCCGCAGCGACCGGATTGATGTTCTGCACATACGGCAGCAGCTCTTCCACGGTCGCGGAGGCAGGCATCCAGTCCTCCACATTCCCCTTGAACTGACCCGCCGGCGTTGCCTGATCGCTGAACTTCTTCACCCAGTAGAGCTCGATGATGCTTGCCTGCTGTTCGGGATTGAACTTCGACAGATCGCCCCCGTTCGCTGCAAGGTCCTTTTCGGTCACGCGGTATGCAGCGATGTCGTCGTACTTGCCCTTGTGGAACAGGGAATCGAGTCCCGCCTCGACCTGCGCCTCGAGCGCGCGTGTCATGTAGATCGGGCCTTGCTGAACGCCCTGCCACACATGTGCGAGCTCGTGGATGATGGTCTGCATTTTCACCTTCGCGCCGGGCCCGAAATTGAGGAGATACATCGTCGTGAACGCGCGCGGCAGTTCGACGTTGACGTAGCGCAGCACGTCTCCAGGAAGCGTGGCGAAGCCGAGCTGGACGCGGTCGAGATCGATCGCGTTGCCGAACACCTTGCGCGCCTCCTTGACCTCGTCGTCTTCCAGTTTGCGATAACCACCGCACATCTCGAGAACGACCGCGAATGCGAGCAGCAGCACTGCGGCGCTCGTCTCCGCGGCCGCCTTCAGCAGTTGCAGCGGCGCCTTGCCGAGCGCGACCAGCCCTTCGAAGAACCCGCGCCGAAACGCCTGGGCGACGCCGGTCACGATATCCTTGACGACATCGACGAGCGTCGCGCCCATCGCGAGCAGCGCTTCCAGCGCCGTGCGCAACGCGCTCACGGCCCGGTCGGCCAGCGCCACGAGAATATCGACCAACTTGCGGCCCGCAGCGATGAGCGCCGCGAAGACGGCCTTCATGACCGCCATCGCTTCGCCGACCACCGCAAGCACGATCTCGGCAAGCGACTTGCTCATGGCGAGCAGTGCCTGAACGATCGCGTTCATCAGGCTCATGGCAAGATCCGCCGCCGCAACCAGAACCTGCGTCAGTGTCTTGCCCAGTGCTAGCAACGCCTGCAGGATGACGCGCAGCGTGTCGCCGACGACAGCGGCCGCTTCGCGCAGGAGCTCAGTGAGCGATCTGCCGAGATCGAGCAGTGCGTCGACGATGCCGCGGCACGCGGCCGCAGCCAACCGTGCGGCTTCGATCAGAATGCTGCGTAACGCCTGGCCTGCTGCGAGCAGCGCGTCGACGACCGCTTTCACCGTCGCCGCCGTTTCAGCCGCCAGTGCCGCGAGAAGGTCGGCGAGCCGTTTGCCTGCAGCGAGCAGCGCCCGGACGATCGCAGTGAGCGCAACGCGGCCGGCGGTCGCCATCGCTTTGAGGATCTGCAGCACGGTGCGGCCGAGTTGCAGCAGTTTCGCAACCACCGCGTTGACCGTCGCGAGCGCCTGATCAGCCGCCCACATCAGCACCTCGCCGATCGAACGGCCGGCCGCCAGCACGGCCTCCACGAACTTTTTGAGCTGGTCCAGACCTTTCGTCGCAGCCGCGGCGAGAATGTCGGCGACCTTCTTGCCCGCTCTGATGAGGCCCTCGACCAGATCGGATAACTGTGCGATGGTCCAGTTCGCCGCTTCTCCGATGGCTTGCGCGATCGACTTGCCGGCCTTCACGACCGAGTCGATCAGCGAATCCGCCGCATTGACGATGGATTTGCCGAGTTTCTTCGCGTCGTCTACGCACGTCTCCGGCCCAATCGAAAAGAAAGAAACCGCCCATCTTTGCATTACGCGCACGGGGTGTTCCACGAATCGTGCCTGCACGCAGCGAGGTCGACTGCGCTTTCAGCCGGGCTGGCGACGTCTCGACATCACCCGTTCCGCGCTCGATGCCACCCGCGATCGCGATCCACTGCATGACCGTCTCGAGCGAGCCGCCGTCATCGAGATAGTCCTTCATGAATTCGCGCGGTCTGTTCGCGCGGCAGCAGTCGCCATGTGATGGACGAGCGCGAGATCGGCACCGGCCTTGCGAAAACCTGCAATCAGCGTGCGACGCTGCTGCAGGTTGCCGGATGCCGACACGAAGTGCAACAACTCGCCCGAATCGGCCAGACGGTCCTTGCCCGGCCGATCCGCATTCAGGAGATCGACCGTCACGCGTTCGGCATCCGCAGGCGATTTCACGAAGGCGTTCGTGAAATCCGTGCTGATGCGCACTGGAACGACCGGTGCGATTGCGCTCGCTTTTCGTGAACTTGCCTTCGCCTGCCGTTTGCCTGCCGTTCGGGTCTGCGGTCTGGTCGCGCCCGCGTGAGCGGAACTTTTTCTGGCCACCGGGCGTGCAGCGCTTTTTGCCATGAGACGGACTCCTGAGGACGTGAATGGGTCGTGTAGTCGATCGATGTCCACTGTCCGCGGTGACTGTCATCGCGGCAGGGATCGCCGGCATGAGACGTCCCGCTCTCGTGGCGGGACGACGAACCGGTGCGCGCAGTCTGCGCAAACGCCGACGTGGATACATCGGAAAGACGGACGACTTTTACGCCTATCGGCTTACGACGTTCGGACGCCGCGCGTTCGCTGCGAATCGAAGTCGTCGATTGGCGCAATCACACAGATGCCATTGGTAAGATAGCGAGCATTTGCTGAAAGGGCGTTCGGTGAATCGGTTCCCGCGTGTGTTCTCGAACTCGATCGTAATTGCCATAGCGTTCGGCGCCGCAGCCGTTGCGGTCAACGCACAACCGTACCCGATCAAGCCGCTGCGTATGGTCGTTCCGTTCGCGCCTGGCGGGGGCACGGATGTGATCGCCCGCTACCTCGCGACCGGGATGTCCGAATCGATGAGCCGGTCCGTCGTGGTGGACAACCGCGCGGGCGCGAATGGAATCATCGGTACCGAGATCGTCGCGCGAGCGCCTGCCGATGGTTACACGCTGCTGTTCGTGTCGAGCCCTCATTCGGTGAACCCGAGTCTGTATCCGAAGCTGCCCTACGACACCGTGCGCGATTTCGCACCGATATCGCTCGTCGCAACATCACCGTACGTCCTCGTCGTCCATCCGTCGCTGCCCGCCCGCAACGTGAAGGAACTGATCGCGCTGGCGAAAGCCCGTCCGGGCGAAATCACGTATGCGTCGGGCGGCAGCGGAAGCTCGGCGCAGCTCGCGGCCGAGTTGTTCAACCAGATGGCCGGCGTGAGGTTGCGGGAGATTCCCTACAAAGGCGCAGGACCGGCACTGCTCGCGGTGGTCTCCGGCGAGAGCGCGGTCGTTTTCGGCAACGCCTTGACGGTGAAGCCGCACATCGAGAGCGGCCGGCTGCGTGCGCTCGGCCTCGCAAGCCCGAAGCGCTCACCGTCCGCGCCTGAGTTACCGACGATCGCGGAAGCCGGCGTTCCGGGTTACAGCGCCGACGCCGTGCTCGGGCTGCTGGCCACTGCGCGAACACCCCGAGCGATCATCGACAGACTGAACGCGGAGGTGCACAAGGTCATGCGCATGCCGGGCGCGGTGGACGCGATGCGCAGCGTGGGTGTCGATATCGCGCTCAGTACGCCGGAGGAATTCGGGCGCCTGATCGAATCCGAGATGCAGCGCTGGGGCAAGCTGATCCGGACGCTGAAGATCAAGGTGGAGTGACGCACGGTCCGTCCTCGGGGAGCGGCACCGCCGCCGTCTCGAGGGACGAACGGCTCAAGACGCCAGCGCCTCCCGCAACACGCTGCCGTCGATGAGCGTCGCCAGCGCCTGGCGCGCACGCGGCGGCCGGTTTTCGATCTGCGCGATCCACGCATCCTGTCGCTCGAAGATGTCGAGCAGATCCGTTGCAAGCGTGCCCGGGTAATGCAGGTACGGCCACGCGCCGCGAACCGTTTCGACATCCAGCCCGGCCGCATCTGCAACCAGCCGCCAGCCGGTCTCCGGCTCGTGCTTCAACCGCTGAGCGGCCGCGATCAGCGCTTTGACGAACGCAATGATGCGTGGTCGCATCGCAGGATCCTCGAGGTTCGCCCGGGTCGTGCACAGATTGAATTTCTCGGTGTAGACCGCCGGATCGCGAAACTCGATCGCATCGTCGCCGATAGCCACCTTCGCGCGCTGAACTTGCGGCTCCCACAGCGCGACGGCATCGAGCTCGCCGTCGCGCAGCGCAGTCGGCAACTGCGTGAGCGGCTTTTCCGTCTTTGCCATGAACGGGACACTCGTCACATCGCCTTCCGTGAGACCAACGGTGCGCAGCATGCTGTCCAGAAAATACGCGGCCGACGAATGAAGCTGTGTCCCGACGCGTTTGCCGCGTAGATCGCGTAGCCCTGTGATCCCAGCCGAACGCCGCGCTACGATCCGGTACGGACACTCGGCGACAGTGAAGATGAAACGCAGGTCGGGGTGTCCGACCGACGCACGCAACGCCTGCGTCTCGGAATTCGTGGCGAGGTCGGACTGACCGGCGGACCCGAGGCTCGCCAGATCGCTCGATTGTGCCCAGAGCGACATCACGCTCCCATGCTCGAGTAGCGTTTCGCCGGGATAGATTTCTGCCGACGCCAGCAATACGGGCGCCATTTCGAGCAGCGACAGGTTGCCGTAGACGCGCAGTGGGGTGGCGCCGCTCCTGCTTTCCGCATTCATCTCGCCTCCTTTACCGTCGGCCTCATAACACAAGCGCGTTCGCAGTACGCCCCGCTGGTCGACAGCCCTGCGCACGTTTACACGGACATGCCACTTTCGCCAATAGCGTGGAACAAGCCGGCCGCCGACGCAACGAGTGGAGTATCAGGCTCGACGATATCCACGCGGAAGAGGGGACTCGCCTCGCGAGCTGCACGAGCGTTGTAGCGAAGCGCGCGTAATGCGACACTGACCCGCCGATTACCGGCTGCGTGATGTCGTTTCGAGGAGGACCGCATGAACCAGCCGCCGCGCGTCGTATCGCTGCTCGCCGTCGTCGCGGCCGTGCTGGCGCTGTCCGCTACAGCGCAGGCGCAGCAGCGATATCCGAGCAAGCCGATCCGCTTCGTCGTTCCGTTCTCCCCGGGCGGCGGCACGGACACCATGGCGCGACTCATCGCGCAGAAGATGAGCGAGAACTGGGACCAGTCGGTTCTGATCGAGAATCGGACCGGCGCCGGCGGTACGATCGGCATCACGATGGTCTCCAAGGCAACGCCGGACGGTTACACGCTCCTGGTAAGCTCATCCGCGTTCTCGATCAACGCGGCGCTCCAGCCGAATCTTCCCTACGATCCGCTGAAGGACTTCGTCGGCGTAACCCAGCTCGGCGTGTCGATGAGCACGCTGGCCGTGACACCCTCGCTGGGCGTGAAGACGCTGCAGGAATTCATCGAGTACGCGAAGGCCCGCCCGGGGAAGATTCTTTTCAGCTCCGGCGGGCACGGCAGCTCGACGCACATCAACGCCGAGAGGTTCAGGCTCGCCGCCGGGTTCAAGCCGGTGCACGTCGCATTCAAGGGTTCGTCCGACGCGGCGCTCGAGGTCGTTGCGGGGCGGGTTCACTACATCATCACCGGTCTCCTCACCATTCTGCCTTACGTCCAGGACGGGAGGCTCGTGCCGCTGGGCGTTCTAGCGCCCACACGCTCGGCGATCATGCCGGACGTGCCGATGATTTCGGAGGTTCTGCCCGGCTACAAGCGTGACGGGGCGCATGTGATGCTTGCACCGGCAGGTACGCCTCGGGCCATCGTGCACCAGCTGAGTACCGAGGTGCGGCGCATTTTCGAGCTTCGCGAGGTGAAGGAACGGCTGAGGAACTACGATTATTTCCTGGCGCCGACGACACCGGAAGAGCTCGACGAGATCCTGCGTGCCGACATCGCCACGTTCAGGGAGGTCGTGATGCTCGCCGGCCTGCGCACCCGATGATCCGGGCGCGACGTTTACACGAGGAGGATGCATGAGGACTGCGATTGTTTTCGCATCGCTTTGGCTGGCGCTCGTCCTGAGCAGCGCGGCACCGGCCCAGGATTACCCGGCGAAACCGGTGCGCCTCGTCGTTCCCTATCCGGCCGGCTCGAGCAGCAACGACATCATTGCGCGTTACCTTGCCGACCGTCTCGGCACGACGCTCGGCCAGCGCGTGCTGGTCGAGAACCGCGCCGGCGCCGGCGGTATCGTCGGTTCGGAGTTCGTCGCGAAATCACCGCCTGACGGATACACGCTGCTGGTCGCGACGAACGGTCCGCAAGCCATTGCGCCGCACGCGTTCAAGCTGAACTTCGACAACCAGAAGGATCTCGCGCCGATCGCGATGGTCGCGAACGTGCCGTACATGCTCGTCGCCCATCCATCGCTGCCTGCGCGCAACGTGCGCGAGATCATCTCGCTGGCGAAGTCCCGGCCGGGTCAGTTGCTGTTCGCCTCCTCGGGCAATGCCGGCACGCCTCATCTGTGTTGGGAGCTCTTCAAGTCGATGGCGAAGATCGACATCGTGCACGTGCCCTACAAAGGCGGCGCTCCGGCGATGATGGACACGATCGGCGGGCAGACGCAGCTCTATTGCACGGGTCTCATCGCCGCTTCGCCGCAGATCAAGGCAGGAAGGCTGCGCCCGATCGGCATGGCAACCTTGCAGCGCTCGCCCGTCATGCCCGAGATTCCGACGGTGGCCGAGCAGGGCCTGCCCGGCTTCAACGTGGCGTCCTGGTTCGGGATCATGGGACCGGCGGGTATGCCCAACGCGGTCGTGCAACGTCTCTACAGCGAAATCGCGAAGGCCACCGAAAGCGCAGAGATGAAGAAGTTTCTGCTCACGCAAGGCGCCGAACCGATGGTGATGGACCCGCCGACGTTTGCGGAGTACCTGCGTGTCGAGACGGAGAAATGGGGCAAGGTGGTGAGGGAGGCGAACCTGAAGCTCGACTGAGCATGAGCTGCTCTGAGGCGATCGGCGGGTGTCGCGGACCGTAAGTTCTCGCCACAATCCGTTCGTCCTGAGGAGGCCGGCAAACGGCCGTCTCGAGGCAGCAACGCCGTATGCTCGAGACACTACCGTCTCTAGGACAGCCATTGGTCACGAGACGCCGTGCGAGCTCTGGGCCGTTCATGCGCTGCTGAGACCGCACGTACGGGCGTTGCGCTCAGCACGAACGGCTTTCTTGTGCGCAGGAGGTACGTCGCACGCACGCTACTTTTCCGAGAAGTCGCTGCGCGTCAGCTCGATCGGCGTCCCATGCGGGGTGCGCTCGGCAGCACGGCCCCAGGCATCGCGATAGCGCTTCAGGGTTCCTTCGCTCGCCACGCCCTTGTCGGCGACCAGCCGCTCCAACGTCGCAAGCCAGTGTCGATAGTAGGTCTCGCCGGTATCGGGGTCGCCGGCGCGCTGCGCTCGCTTGATTTCCTGTCCGAGTGCGGCTGCCCATTCGCTCCAGGTGAACAGACCGCGCTGCTGGAGCGCGAGCGCCATCGCAAACGCCTGCGCTTCCCACGGCTCGCGAAACACGGGGCCCTGTTCGTCCTGCGGGAGCCCCGGCACAGCCGCGCTCGCGGCTCGCGCTGCAGCGGCGTCGACCTTCGACTCAGGCACGCTCAAGGTACGGCTCGAAGGCCTCGATCGACACCTTCAGCGTCGGATCGGCATTGGCGCCCCAGAGCTGACGGGCATCGAATACCACCGTGTAAAGCCACTGGGGGTCCTCGCCGCGCCCTGTCGTGACGGAGTCCGGGAACACGTGGCAACCGCGCATCGCCTCGATCACGCCCTCGTGGCCACGCGCATAACGCGGGAGCCGCGTGTGTGTAGCCGGGTTGATGTTCTTCGTGCGAACGCGATCCCCAGGCTTGAACCGCGCCTCGTGATCGGTCGGGCGGCTGAAAGAGCCGCGCGTAAACGACTGGCCCAGATCGGCCTTCGTCATCACACCGGCGACCGGCTTGGCCGGCCGCAATGCGTGACCGGCTGCGATCTCGTCCGGATCGATCAGCCCTTTCTCGACGGCGCTCGTCTCCATGCCCATGAGCCAGCGCTCGTAGTAAGACGCGGCAAGGTAGCGCTGAGGCGGCTGCCGTTCGATCGAATCGCGCGACATGTCGATGTTCCACGCGCGCGTGAATCGCATTGCCCGCTGCATCGCGAGCACTCGGGCCTCCCACGACGCATGAAACGGATGATCGTCGGCATCGGGCTCGACCTTGCCGAACCCGTGCATGCCGCCCATGTCGTGTACGCCGTTCACTGTCGCCGCCTTTCCGGGCTCCCGGGGCAGGCCCATGCCGATCATGCAATCGCGAGTGATGAGCGTTGCCAGTCGCTCCTCGCTCCAGCCGTCGGTTCCCGCCGGGCGCTGCGGCACGACGATGAATCGCGTCTCGGCCGTGGAGTCCCATATGCGAATCTCGGTTTCGGCCGGCAGCGTAACGCCGAAGTCGGAGAGCACGCCGCGCGGATCCATGACGGCGCGTGAACGATAAGGCAGGGATTTGTACCAGACCGGTGGCAGCCCGAGCACGTCCCACGGGTAGCACGAGCACAGCGTGCACACGACCATGTTGTGCAGCGCCGGCGTGTTCTCCACTGCGATCAGATGATCCCCCACGGCAACGCCGAGCGACGAGACTGCCTTCGTCGCATTGTCGAGCAATGCCGCCTTGAACTGCGGGTCAGCCCATGCCCGGGCGATTGCGCGAGCACCGATGTGGGGACCGGTCTTCGTCTCGTAGTGCTCGATGATGCCGTCGAGCACGCCGGGATCGACGTAGCCCTTCTCGGTCAGGATTGTTTCCAGAGCGCGCACCCGAAGCTGGGTCTCGGAGAGCTCGGAATGATCGTGGTCGTCGTCGGTATGCATAGCGGAACGATAGGACGCGGGAGAACGTCAGTCAATGCAGGGCGTTAGCTGCACCACTGCGCCTTCTGCAATCAGGCGCTCGAGGAGCTCATCCGCATATGCGCTTCCTTCGTCGGGCAGCACCCACGCCAGCGCAACCGACGAGTCGAGCACGAACGACATCAGTACCGATGCGCCTCGTGTGCGAGGTCGCGAACGGATTCGGCTTCCCGCAGCAAGTCGGTCATGCGCACGCCACGGCGCGCGAGCTCATCGCGAAGTGACCGCAGGTCTTTGAGTGCACGCCGTACATCGCTCTCACTCCGCGCGCCGACAGGCGCGAGCTCTGCCACGGCGCGACCGTGCCTCGTTATGATGAAGCGCTCGCCTTTCTCCACTTGTTCCAGCAGCTTGGGCAGATGAGTCTTGGCCTCGTACGCGCCGATTTCACGCATACCGTCCCCCGGTTAGACTAGATCAGACCAGACTAGACCAGGCAGCAATAAGATGCAAGCGGCGTGAAGACTTCTGAACATCAGGCCGCCGGCCTGCCGCTCAGATCGAGGTCTTTACGTACATCGCATCGAGCGTGACCACGTGTCGCAGGTCCGTTGCCTGGATCACGGCAGACCGCCAGCGAAAGCTCTACGCCTTCGCAAACGCCGGCATCACGTCGCGCGCAAAGCGGCGCAGGCTCTGCCGGCCTCGTTCGCCGCCACCGGACCCACCGCCATTCAGCAGCAGATAGCCGGCGCCCGCGTTTCGAAGCGCCTCGATATTGCGTGCGATTTCATCCGGCGTGCCATACATCGCGCTCTTCAGATTGATCTCGACGGGATCGCCGTCCGCGCGATCCGGACCCCCGAGGATTCGTCCGTCGGGTGTTGTCGCGAGCTTCAGTTGCCGCAGCCGGTTGGACAAACGGCGCTCCAGCGCCTGTTCGCCGCTCGCGCGCATCGTCGGTGACGAAGAAGGCGCGTGTCACGCCGACGCGCATCGGATCCCATTTCTCGCCCTTCGCTTCCACCGCGTCCCGGAAGGTCGCGATGTTGCGGCCGACATCCTCCGGCGAGGAGTACTGGCCGAGCAGCAGATTGAAGCCGCGGCGCGCGACCTCGCGAATCGAGCGTTCGTTGCCGGCGCCCATCCACACTGCCGGGTGCGGTCTGCGAAACGACTGCGGCTCGACGACGATGTTGTTGAACGTCCAGTACTTGCCCTTGTGCGAGAAGGGTTCGTTCGAGGTCCAGGCCTTGAGGATGACGTCGATGGCTTCCTCGAACTTCTCCCGCGCATTGTCGATTGGAAAGTCGAAGCCGACGAATTCGTTGTAGCGATAGCCGGTGCCGATGCCGAAATCCAGACGGCCGTTGGACAAAAGATCGAGCGTCGCCGCCTGCTCCGCCAGCAGCACCGGATTGTGCCAGGGCAGCACCATGACGGCGGTGCCGAGCCGCAGCGTTTTCGTGCGGGCGCCCAGCCAGGTGAGCAGATTCAGCGTCGCGGAAACCTGACCGTAGCCGGTGAAATGGTGCTCGACACAGAACGTGCTGCGAAAGCCGAGGGCTTCAGCTTCGACGTTGTACTCGATGAAGTCGTGGTAGCCCTCGGTGCTGTCGAACTCACCGCTGCCGCGGCGTGCCGAGGCGCTCCCGAACAATCCGAACTGCATAAACTCTCCTTGTAGCTTCGACTTTCTTGCGCAACCTAACGGCGCTCCGCACGGAACGCGATATCCAGCACGTGTCTCAACTCGCGTGCCGTCGCTCCGAAGACGCGATGACCGCGGAAGAGGAACACCTCGTTCGGCCACATCCGTCCGTTCAGCTCTCGCGGCTCCCCGACTTCGATGTTCGCGGGATCGAACAGATGGCGCACCGGGATTTCCAGTAACTCCGCGACTTCCTGCTCGGCCGGACGCCAGGTGTAGGGCGAAGCGGCTTCATGAATGAGCCCGATGAACGCGGCGATCAGGGTCTCCCCGTCGCGCGTTGAAAAATCATCGATACGCCCGAACACCTCTACGTGCTGTGGATCGAGGCCGATCTCTTCGAAGCTTTCACGCAGGGCCGTCGTGATCAGATCCTTGTCCGCAGGCTCCCGCCGGCCGCCGGGGAACGAGATATGCCCCTGCTGCTTCGACACCAAGTTCGTGCGCTTGGTGAGGATGATGCACAGCTCACCGTCGCGTTGATACAGCGGTACGAGGACGGCCGCACCAAGCTTGCTTTCATCGTCGGTAATCGGCCGGTACTGATAACGGGCAACGCGCTGCCGTACGGTCTCGATCGAGGCAGGCACCTCGTATCCGGGGTCACCTTCCGTCGACGTCGGTCTGCCCGCGGACGCCCCTCGTGTCTGGCTCGCGCTCACGCCGTTCGCCGCAGCAGCTCGGCAAGGACGGTATTGAACGCGTCCGGCGCCTCGGTACGCTGCCCAATGGCCGGCCTTCGGAATGACGCGCAGCTCCAGTGTCGGGCACAGCCCGCGCAGAACGGCGATCCGGTCTTCGAGCTTGTAATACGCGATCTGATCACGCTCGCCCCAGATGGCGTTCACCGGAATGCGAAGCTGCGGGAGCGATTCCGCCAGTGGCCGCTTCTGGATGATGGCAGGGCTGTCGAGCCGCGCATGGGTCACGTTCCATTCCTGCATCGCGAGCGCCAGTGCATCGATTCGTGCGGGATCGGCGATGATCGTTCGCTCGAGATTCGTGCGATGCGCCTGCACGCGCGCTTCGCCGGTTTTGTCGCGAACACGCTCGTGAACCATCGGCGTGTGCGGGCGGATGAGACCGCCGGCACCGAGGAGCGTCAGCGAACGTACTCGCGCGCCGTGGAGCAGCGCAATGTGTCCTCCGACCGAGGCGCCGAAGGAAAAGCCGACGAGATCGTACGAAGCCTGCGCGCCGAGAAGCTGGTCGATGCCCGCGGCGACGATCTGGCTGATCGACGTCATCGACGGCGGTGACGGCGGGTCCGCGGACTCGCCGAGTCCCGGCAAATCAGGTGCGATCACACGACGAGTAGGACTGAACGCGGGAATCGTGTAGACCCAGTGCTGCCACGATCCGACTCCGCCGTGGAGCAGCACGAGCGGCGGCGGCCCGTTGCCCCAGCTTCGCCACACCATCGTGCCTTCGCCACACGGCGACTCGGAACGTTGTGCCTCGGCTTCGAGGCGATGCACGGGCGCGAGTACGTCGCCGGCACCTGTTTCAGGATTGGTCTTCATCTCACTGTTGCCTGTCGTCACTGTGGTTCTATCCCCGCTTCGCGCGCAGTCTTCACCCACTTCGCCGTCTCCGCGCGAAAGAATGCGTTGAACTCGGCCGCATTCTGCGGCTCGACATCCACACCGAGATCGGTCAGCCGTTGCTGCACATCCGGTGTCGCCAGCAGCTTCAATACATCGGTCTCGATCTTGTTCAGGATGGCCTTGTCCACGCCGACCGGCGCGCACATCCCGTACCACGACGATACATCGTAACCGGGAAGACCGGCTTCCGCGATCGTGGGCACGTCGGGCAGGCGTGCGCTGCGCTTTGCGGTCGTGACGCCGAGTGCGCGTACCTTTCCCGTCTTCACCGTCTCGGTGTGATTGGGCAGGTTCGACATCTGCGCGGCGATACGCCCTGCGAGGAGGTCGGTGTGCGCGAGCGCGGCAGACTTGTAGGGGATGAAGGTGATGTTCGTCTTCGTCATGCTCTTGAAGAGCTCGAAGGATAGCTGTGGCGAGGAGCCGACGCCGGTCGTGCCGTATTCGAGCTTACCGGGGTTCGACCGGGCGAGCGCAATGAACTCCTTGAGCGTTCTCGCAGGCACGCTGGGATGGATCACGAGAATGTTGGGCGTGAGGCCGATGCGCGCGAGCAGTGCGAAATCGCGCAGATGATCGTACGGCAGCTTCTTGTATAGCGCCGGCGCGATCGTATCGCCCACGCCGCAGCGATGCAGGGCATAGCCGTCAGGCGGCGATTTCGCGACGATGGCGGGGGCGATCGTATTCCCGGCGCCGGAACGGTTCTCGACGATGACCTGCTGGCCCCAGAGCTCGCTCAACGCGGCCGCGAGAACGCGCGTCAGCCCGTCGGCGACGCTGCCGGGGCCGGGGCCGAGGATGAGTCGCACCGGTTTGACCGGATAATTTACGGCGCTCGCACTCTGCGTCTGCGCAAACGCGCTGCTGCTCGAGCCTGCGACGAACAGCAACAGCAGCAGCAGCCAGCGGACGGCCATGTGCACGATGCGCCTCCTATTCACGTGAACCGGCGCTCTCAAGGGATACGGTATCCATGATGGAGCGCCGATTGTGACAGCAGTCTCGCCTTTGATGTAGGGGCGAGTCAGCGCCAGCCACCTTGCCCGGGAACAGTCCGACAGGCGCTTTACCACGGACCGATAATTCAGCTTATGCTTTCGCCGCCCCCTCTTCGCACACGAGGCTCGTTCATGCGATCGAAACACATGCGCTCACTGCCGGTCTGGCTGCTGTGGTCGTTGTGCAGCGGCGTCATGGCACAAACCTACCCGGCCAAACCGATCACGCTCATCGTGCCGTTCGCGACGGGTGGCAGCACGGACATCGTTTCGCGCGTCATCGCTCAGGAACTGACGACGTCGCTCGGCAAGCAGGTGCTGGTGGACAATCGCACCGGTGGCAGCGGCGTCGTCGGCTGGAACGCGGCCGCGCGTGCGGCGCCCGACGGTTACACACTGCTCGCACAGGAGCTTTCGTACGCCATCGCCGTGGGACTTCTCCATACGTTCACGTTCGACCCGCACAAGGGTCTGACGCCGATCACGACGGCGGCCTCGGTGCCTCACGTCATGGTGGTTCATCCATCGGTGAAAGCGAACAACGTGAAGGAGCTGATCGCACTCGCGAAAGCGGCGCCGGGCAAGCTCTTTTTCGGCTCCGGCGGCAACGGTACGAACACGCACCTCGGCGGCGAGCTCTTCAAGACGCTTGCCGGCGTCGATCTCGTGCACGTGCCGTACAAAGGCGCCGGAGCAGTGCTGCAGGATCTTCTCGGAGGACAGGTGCAGATGCTCGTCAGCGCGGTCACGACCACGCTGCCGCACATCAAGTCCGGCAAGCTGCGCGCGCTCATGGTGACGGATGCGAAGCGCTCGTCCGTGCTGCCGGACGTGCCCAGCGCGCCCGAAGCCGGACTGCCGAAAATGGTCATGCTGTACTGGGTCGGATTCGCCGTGGCGACCGGAACGCCGCCGCAGATCGTCGAACGCCTTAACAAGGAAGTCATCGCCGCGCTCAACGCACCGGAAACGAAGAAGCGCCTGAACGACCTCGGCCTCGATGCGGTAGGCAACACGCCCGCGCAGGCCGCGAAGCTCGTGGACGAAGAAATTCAGCGCTGGAGCGCGATCATCAAGGCCGCGAACATCAAGGCGGACTGACGCAGCGCTGCAGTCTCCGCGACGACCGGTCAATCGAGGCGTACACCAATCCCGTTGGATGCTTCGACGTCACTCGGCCTTGATGCCTGCCGCGCGGATGATGGGTTCCCATCGGGCGTGCTCCTGCCTGATCAACGCGGCGAAATCCTGCGGTGAAGCGGTCGCCGGATCGGCGCCGGAATCCGCGAACCACTCGCGGGCTTCCTCGCTGCGCATGATCTTGACCGTCGCCGCGTTCAGCCGCTCTACGATTGCCGCCGGCGTCGACGCCGGCGCCGCGAGTCCCTGCCACGCCGTGTATTCATAACCCGGCAGGCCCGACTCGGCGATCGTACGTATGTCAGGCGCCGAAGGCAGGCGCTGGGCACCGGTTATCGCAAGCGCCTTGATCTTGCCGGCCCTCACGCTGGGCAACTGAACGGGTATGCCGTCGAACGTAAATGTCAGGCGGCCACCCGTCAGATCCAGCAATGCAGGTCCACCGCCTTTGTACGGAACGTGGGTCACCGTGATGCCGGCCATCCGTTTAAAGAGCTCCGTCGCAACGTGCGGCGGGCTGCCGGTTCCCGGCGACCCGTAATTGAGCTCTCCCGACTTCTGTTTCGCGAGCCGGATCAGATCCGCCACCGAGCCGACCGGCAGGGACGGATGCACGGCCACCAGCAGCGGATTCGTTCCGAGCAGCGTGACCGGCGCGAAGCTCGAAAGCGGATCGTAGCCGAGCCGCCCGTAGATATGCGGGTTGAGCGCCAGTGTGCCCTGGTGCACCATCACCAGCGTGTAGCCATCCGGGGCGCTCTTCGCCGCGAGCTCCGTACCGATCGCACCACCGGCACCCGCGCGATTGTCGAGCACGATCGATTGACCCAATGCAGCGGTGAGACGCGGAGCAAGCCAGCGCGCGCGTACATCAGTCGCACTGCCGGCGGCACTCGGAACGATCAACCTGATCGGCTTCGTGGGATAAACCTGCGAATAGGCCGACACTGTCATCCCGCACGCACAGATGCCCACCCACGCTTTCGCGGCGATCGAAGTCATAGCGCGGTTCTCCGCCGGTTCTCAGCGCCAGGGAGGTTCGCATGGCGGCGCATGCATGTCGATAGCCCGTTTGCCCGACTCACGCGAGGTCCGGCATGGCAGTTGAAGCCGTGATGCGGCGAACGCGTGTTTTTTCGATGTCCGAAAACGGCCAGACACGTTTTACGCCAGCGCTCATAATGCGCGCATGTCACTCGATGCACGCATGTGTTACCGGGCGCTCAAGGCGCGCGATGCCCGTTTCGACGGACGCTTTTTCGTAGCCGTCTCTTCCACGCGCATCTACTGCCGGCCGGTCTGTACCGTCAGGCCGCCGAAGCGCGAGAACTGCCGCTTCTTCCCGAGTGCCGCGGCGGCGGAAGCGAACGGCTATCGCCCCTGCCTGCGCTGCCGGCCCGAGCTGGCGCCCGGCAACGCGAGCGTCGACGCCAGGACACGTCTCGCGCAGGCCGCAGCGAGCATGATGGAAGACGGAACGCTGGACAGTGCAGGGCTGGATACGCTCGCGACACGGCTCGGCATCACCGATCGGCATCTGCGGCGTGCATTCGGCGGCCGAGTTCGGCGTCTCGCCCGTGCAATTCGCGCAGACGCAGCGGCTGCTGCTCGCAAAGCGCCTGCTGACGGACACCGCGCTGCCGATCGCGGACGTCGCATTCGCAAGCGGCTTCGGCAGCGTGCGCCGCTTCAATGCGCTTTTCCAGGCAGCGCTATCGGCTGAAGCCCGGACAATTGCGTACCTCTCGACGTGCGTCGCCGTCCGTGAACGGCACGGCGGATACGCTCGATGTTCGAACTGAGCTTCCGGCCACCGTTCGATTGGCGTGCCATGAGCGCGTTTCTCGGCGCTCGCGCGATCCTCGGCGTAGAGGCAGTGGCGGATGGCTGGTATCGCCGCACGGTGCGCATTCCGGTCGATCGCACCGAGCATCACGGCTGGATCGCAATCGGCATGTCGCCGAAGAAACCGACGTTGCGTGTCACGGTCTCGGCGTCGCTCGCACGAGCGGTGCCACCGGTGCTCTCGCGCGTGAAGTCGTTGATGGATGTCGCGTGCAACCCGGCGGAAGTCGCGAAGGTGCTCGGCACACTGGCGAAGCCGCATCCGGGCCTGCGCGTCCCCGGTGCGTTCGACGGTTTCGAGATGGCCGTGCGCGCGATCCTCGGACAGCAGGTGACCGTTGCGGGTGCGCGTACTCTGGCCGGCCGCTTCGCAGCGCAGTTCGGCGATCCGATCGAGACGCCGTTCGATTCTCTGACGACGCTCTTTCCGACTGCGGCCCGTGTCGCCGAGCAGTCGGAGGATCGCATCGCGCGCATCGGCATGCCCGGCGCGCGAGCGCGGACGCTAGTCGCGCTTGCCCGCGCCGTGGCCGACGCACGGCTCACATTGATGCCGAATGCGGAGGTCGACAGAACGCTCGAGACGTTGCGCGCATTGCCCGGCGTGGGCGAATGGACGGCGCAATACATTGCAATGCGGGCGCTGTCCTGGCCGGATGCGTTTCCGCACAGCGATCTCGGCCTCATGAAAGCGCTCGGCGAAACGAATGCACGCCGCGTGCTGGCCGCGAGGCGAAGCGTGGCGACCGTGGCGGGCCTATGCCGTGATGCATCTGTGGCAATCGTTGGCGAAGGAGTAATCATGCTCTACTACGATCACATCGAAAGTCCCTGTGGCCGCATGCTGCTCGTCGCACGCGATGACGCGTTGATCGGCGTGTATTTCGAAGGTCAGAAATACGATTCACCGGTACAGCCGGAATGGATACGCGATCCAGACCATCATGTCGTGCGGCAGACACGCGCCGAGCTGACCGAATACTTCGCCGGGGCACGCAAGCGCTTCGATGTTGCGCTGGCGGCGGAAGGCACGTCATTTCAGAAAGCGGTGTGGAAGGCCATATCGACAGTGCCATTCGGAACCACGATTACGTACGCCGAGCTTGCACGGCGCGCAGGTGTTCCCGGCAGCGCACGCGCCGCGGGCGCGGCAACGGGGCGCAACCCGCTCACCATCATCGTCCCGTGCCACCGCATCGTCGGATCGAATGGCGCGTTGACCGGTTATGCCGGCGGGCTCGACCGGAAACGTGCGCTGCTCGCACTCGAATCGGACGCACCGGACCTGCTGACGGGTCTTCTGCCGTCCGCTGATCGTTCGCGGGTCGCAGCGTGAGGGTCGTGCGTCACGGCGGGTTCGCGCTGCTGATCGCCGCTGCCGGCGTGCTCGCGCAGCAAGCTCCGCCCGCAGCAGCGCAGGCCTATCCGGTGAAGCCCATACGTCTCATCGTCGGATGGCCTCCGGGCGGCGCGGCGGACGGTGTGGCGCGGCCGCTCGCGACGAAGCTGAGCGACGCGTTGGGTCGCCCCGTCGTCGTGGACAATCGCGGCGGCGCGACCGGCACGATCGGCGCCTCACTCGCGGCGAAGTCCGTGCCCGACGGTTACACGCTGCTTCTCGGGACGAGCAACGAGCTGGTGCTCAATCCCTACGACAAGATGCCTTTCAACACGGTCGAGGATTTCGCGCCGATATCGCTCGTGATCTCGTTTCCGATGACGCTCGTCGTTCATCCCTCGATTCCGGTGAGCTCGATGAAGCAACTGATCGCGCTCTTGCGCGCGCGCCCCGGCCAGCTCAACTTCGCTACGGCAGGTGCGGGCGCGAGCCATCTCACTGGCGAAATGTTCAAGCAGCTCACGAAGGTGAACTTCACTTACGTCGCCTATAAAGGGGGCGGCCCTGCGATCATCGACCAGGTCGCCGGGCATGTGGACGGCGGCTTCGCCACGTTGCCCTCGGCCGTGTCCTTCGTGAAGAACGGCAAGCTGCGCGCGTTGATGGTGACGGATGCCAGACGCTCGCCGGCCGCGCCCGAAATACCGAGCGCAGTCGACGTCGGTCTTCCCGACATGGTCCTCATCACGTGGAATGGCGTACTCGCGCCCGCCGGCACGCCTGCGCCGATTCTCGACCGGCTGAACAAGGACGTCGTTGCGGTGATGAATACGCAGGACATGAAGGAGCGCATGCTCATGCACGCGGCGGAAGTCAGGACGAACTCGCGCGACGAGTTCGCGAAATTCATTCGCGACGATCTCGTGAAGTGGTCGCGGCTGGTGCAGGCTTCGGGCTCACGCAGCGCGGAGGGTCCGCAGTGACGAACTGATCACGGCAGGGCCATTCGGCTGCTGCTGCCGGAAACACGCGTTGATTCGGATCAAGGTTGGCATAATGGACGGGTGTTAGAAAAACGGGCGCGCCGCAGAGCGCCATCCATTTCAAATCCAGCAGTTTCCGAGGAGTAACACATGCGTGTGCCCCGTTTTCTCAGGCTCGCTCTCGTCGCGACCGTTATGGCTGCTTCGACGGCGGCGGCGCAGGACTATCCCGCCAAGTCGGTTCGCATCATCGTGCCGTTCACACCCGGCGGCGGCAACGACATCGTTGCGCGGTTTCTCGGTAAGTACATGACCGAGATGTACAAGCAGCAACACATCGTGGACAACCGGCCGGGCGCCGGGACGATCATCGGCGTCGAAATGCTCACGAAATCGCCGCCCGACGGGTATACCCTGATGGTCACCAACAACTCGCTCGCGGTGAACCACACGCTTTATCCAAAGCTGCCGTATCAGACGCTCAAGGATCTGCAGCCGATCGTGAAAGCGGGGTCGACGCCTAACGTGCTGATCGTGCATCCGTCGCTTCCCGTCAAGACGACCAGGGATCTCGTCGCCCTGCTGAAATCGAAGCCCGACCAGATCTCGTATTCGTCGGCGGGAACCGGCAGTACGGCGTTCCTTGCGGCAGAGCTCTTCAAGATGCTTGCCGGCGTGAAGATGCTCCACGTGCCGTATAAGGGCACGGCACCGGCGCTCACGTCGATCCTCTCCGGCGAAACGCAAGTCACCGTCACGGCCCTCCCCGGCGCGGTCGCGCACATCAAGGGCGGGCGCCTGAGAGCGCTCGGCGTGACCAGTGCCAAGCGCGCGACCGGCATGCCGGACATTCCGACGATGATCGAAGGCGGGGTCAAGGATTTCGACTTCGAGACGTGGTACGGTGTCTTCGCTCCGCACGGCATATCCCCCGATCTCGTGAAGCAGATCAACGGCGCCGTCAACAAGGTGCTCGCGTCGCCTGCGGCCCGCGACATCCTGACCAACGGCGGGATCGATCCGGGCGGCGGCACGACGGAAGCGTTCGACAAGCTCTTCCGTGCCGACGTCGTACAACTCGGGAAAGTGATCAAGGCTTCCGGCGCGAAGCCGGAGACGTAATAATGTAGCCGGCGCTTTACAGCATTACGGAACGCAAAGCCCAGGTCCGCTGTTCGGAAGAAGATCTTCCGGGCATGCGGACCTGATGCTTTTTCATCAACGCCAACCCGGAGGAGCTGCCATGCCGTCTTACACCAGAGGTGACGTCCACATCCAATACGACGAGGCCGGCTCCGGCTTCCCGCTGCTGCTCATCGCGGGCGGTGGTCTGAATTCCAAGATGTCGTACTTCGCCGATGGAGCGCCGTTCAATCCCATCGCGGAGTTCAAGGACCGCTACCGCTGCGTCTATGCGGACCTGCGCAATGCGGCTGGCGGCCAGTCCACCGGCCCGCTCGAAGTCGAACGTCCGTGGGACGCCTACACCGACGATCACCTCGGCCTCATGGATCATCTCGGCATCCAGAAATTCATGGTGCTCGGCTTCTGCATCGGCGGCCCGTTCATATGGAACCTGCTGAAACGTGCGCCGGACCGCGTCGTCGCCGCCGTGCTCGCTCAGCCGAGCGGGTTTCGGCCCGAACTGCCCAATCACTTCTACGAGCAGAACACCCAGCGCTGGGCGCCTGCCGTGCGAAAAGCCCAGCCTTCGGTGACGAGCGAAAAGATCGACGCGTTCCTGAAGAAGATGTACGGGACGAATCCGGACTTCGTGTTTACGGTAACGCGCGACTTCGTGCGCCAGTGCAAGACGCCGGTGCTGATCCTGCCCGATGACGTGCCAGCGCACCCCTACGCAGTGGCGATGGAATCCGCGAAGCTCGCGCCGAACTCTCAGGTGAGTATCTACCCGTGGAAGGAAGAGAAGGAGACGATACGGATCGCGGTGCGGCACGTGCGGATGTTCTTGGATTCAAATCGGCCCGACTGAGTCAGTCAGGACCACCGCGCTCCGGTTCGACGGACCTGAGCACGAGCGATGTAGTCTCGCGAGGGTGCCGTTTAGCATCGTACCTAGCCCTCGCATAATCGGACGCGAGTTCTAAATGGCGTCGGAATGACACGTTCGCGGGAGCCCGCGGACGGCGGAGCAGTGCTTGCCGCATAGCGGGAGGTGCGACCCGGAAGCGGGCTGAGGCACGCACGTTAGAACGCGGTCTTACGCACGCCTCCGCGGTCGCATCCCCATAAACGGGGCCCCTGCTCCACGCTTCAGCGTGCCCGCCGTTCCACGGCCCCCGCTCACCGGAACGCGGCGGTCACTCCATGCGTATCCCCGCCATCTTCACCACCTTCGCCCATTTCTCGTTCTCGCGCTGCATGAGCGCAATGAGCTCCTGCGGCGTGCTCGTGTTCACGAAGAGGCCCTGCCGCGCGAGCTTCTCGCGCAGGTCCGGTTGCGACATCGCGCGTACGGTCTCGGTGTGCAGACGCGTGACGACATCCGCGGCCACGCCCGCCGGTCCGACCAATCCGAACCACGACTCAGCGGTGAAACCGGGCAGGCCCGATTCGGCGACCGTAGGATAGTCGGGTAAGGTCGGGAGACGAGCGGGCGAAGTCACCGCGATGCCGCGCAGGCGACCGCTTTCGACCTGCGGCAGTATGGCCACGATGTTCGAGAACATGAGCGAGATCTGGCCGCCCACGAGATCGATGATCGCCGGTCCTTCACCTTTGTATCCCACATACAGCATGTCCACTTTCGCCATTTGCTTGAACAGCTCGCCGCACACCTGCGGCGGCGTTCCGGTACCGCCTCCCCCGAAACTGAGCTGTCCCGGGCGCGCCCGTGCGAGCTTGATCAAATCCGTCACCGAGCGGGCGGGCAGCGACGGATGCAGCGCGAGCATGAGCGGCGAGGTCACGAGGAGGCTGACGGGCGCGAAATCGCGCTGCGGATCGTAAGGCAGCTTCATGATGCTCGGCATGACCGAGTGCGACGTCGTTGCCGCGATCAGCAGCGTGTAGCCGTCCGGTGCTGCGCGTGCAACCAGTTCCGTCGCAATCGTTGCACTCGCGCCTGTCCGGTTGTCGACGAAGAAGGATTGTCCGGTCGCCTCCGAAAGCTTCTGCGCGATGAGGCGTCCGACGATGTCGGTTCCGCCGCCCGGTGCATAGCCCACCACGATACGCACCGGTTTCGCCGGGTAGGGCGACGCCTTCGGCGTCTGCGCGTGAGTCGCATGCATCGCTGTTACAAGAAGCACTGCTGTCGCCGCGAGTACGCCACGTTGTATGGCCATCGATGTCCTCCAGGCCGAATCAGTCGATCTTTATGGCGGCTTTGCTGATCACCCCGCGCCACTTGTCGCTCTCATGGCGCACGTACGCCGCGAATTCGTCGGGCGTGTTCGCAACGACCTTGCCTCCGCTCGCCTCGATGTTCGAACGCACATCCGCGTTGCCGGTCAGGATCGAGACGATCTCGCTTTGAAGCCGGCGCACGATCGCTTCGGGTGTTCCGGTGCGTACCGCGATGCCGTTCCACGTTCCTGATTCGAAGCCGGAATAGCCCGACTCCGCAACCGTTCTCGTATCCGGCAGCGCGCTCGAACGCTCGAGCGAGGTCACCGCGAGGGCGCGCACGCGACCTGCCTTGATGTGCGGCAGCAGCGCGACCGGCGGGAACACCGCCATCTCGATCTGTCCCGCGATGAGGTCGATCGATCCCGGCGCGTCGCCTTTGTACGGCACGTGCACGAGCCGGATGCCGGTCACGTTGCACAGGTATTCGGCGGTGAGATGCGCGCCGGTGCCGTAACCGGGAGAGCCATAGCTGATCACGCCCGGCTGGGCGCGTGCGAGCTTCACGAGCTCGGGAATGGAATGCGCCGGCAGCGAGGGATGCGCCGCGATGACGTACGGGAGTGTTGAAAGCTGCGTAATCAGCGTGAACTCCTTCAGCGGTTCATAGCCCGGCCTGGTCCGTGCGAGAGGAAGCAGGGCGAGCGTGCTGATCGTCGCAAAAGAAAGGGTGTAGCCGTCCGGCGGGAGGTTGAGCACCGTCTCGACCCCGATGAGACCGCCGGCACCCGCACGATTCTCGACGACAACCGATTGGCCGAGCGATTTCGTGAGCTCGCGCGCGACGAGGCGTGCAAGCGTGTCGGTGGTCCCACCGGGCGCGAACGGAACGACGAAACGCAGGGGGCGCGACGGATAGCTTGCTTCAGTCTGCGCGAATGCAGTCATGCTGCACGTCACCGAAAGGGTCAGGATCGCCGTGCGTATCGATCTCATGTGCGTGTCCTCAGTTCATATCGTCACACCGTCCGCCCTGATGAAGCCAACAGGGGCCCTCTCGGGTGAACGGCTGCGCTTGTTCATGCTTCGACCACGCTGGCGCTCCTCAGCACGAGCGCGTCCTGGGTAGGCAATCTGCAGCTCGCGATATCACTCGATGAACTGCAACGTCGCGCGGGCGATGTCGACCGCCTTCTCCCAGCCCACGCAGCAGCGTCCGCCAGCGAGTATCCGCGAATCGACGTGCGGAATCCGGGAACGGAACTCGTCGAGATCCTTCGTATAGATGAAATGCTCGCCAGTAAGCTGCAGCACCGGTTTGCGCACGCGGACGAGACTTCCGGGAATATCGTACTTGTGCAGGGCATCGAGCGCCTGCCAGCGCTCGCGGCCTGCCTCGATCTGTGCACGGTTGATCCGGTCCATCCACGACTGAGTAGGGTGCATCGGCGAATGGCCAGGATCCTTTTCCAGCATGAACTCGATCGTGCGCGTGGTCGGGAATCCTGCGGGGTCGCTCGGCCGCGCGCCGCCTTTCAGTACGCCGTGACTGCGATCGGCCGCGCCGCGGTCATGATAGTAGGGGCAGTTCACCATCACGATCCTGTCCACACGCGCTTCATGCGCGACGGCAAGCTCGACGCACACGACCGCGCCGACGGATTCGCCGAGGAACGTCGCACGCGGTATGCCCAGCGCGTCCATCACCTCGAGGACCCAGCGCGCGTAATCGCCGATCGTCGGCTGCTCCAGCACATGATCCGACATGCCGTGGCTCGGATAGTCGACCGCGATCGCGCACGCCTGTGGCGCCAGCGCTTCCATGAGTTCCAGGAAGACCTCGGACGACTGCTGATTCATGTGCAGGAGCACGATCGGACTGCCCGCTCCCGCTTCGCGATAATGGATGTAACCGGCGCTGGTGTGCACCAGGCCCCGCTTCACGTTCATGCACCCCTCCGTGAATCTGTTCGCGCCCGGTGGCCGTTTTGTGCTGCCGGGCACAACGTGCAAGAAGCGAGCGTGTGCCGCGCCGCCCGCTTCTCAGTTCGCCTTCACCCCGGCCGCCTTCACCACCGGACCCCACTTCTCGGATTCGGCGTGAATGAACGTACCGAACTCCTCGGGGGTTCCGCCCGCGGCATCGATGCCCGCACGGGTGAGTTTCTCCTTCACGTCCTGCATCGCGAGCACGCGATTCGATTCGGCGTTCAGACGCGTGATGATCGCTTTCGGTGTGCGCGCCGGCGCGAGCAGGCCGTACCACACCGTGCCGTCGACACGCGGATAGCCCAGCTCTTTCATCGTGGGCACGTCCGGGAACGCCGCGAGACGCGTGCCGCTCGTTACGGCGAACGCCTTGACACGCCCCGTCTGGATAAACGGCTGGTGCCCGGCGATCGCATCGAACATGAACTGCACGTTGCCAGCGGCAAGGTCTGGCGCGGCTGTCCCGCTGCCCTTGTACGGGACGTGAACGCTCGGGATCCCGGTCACGATCTTGAACAACTCTCCGACGAGATGCGGCGCGCTGCCCGTTCCCGGTGAAGCGAAGCTCACGCTGTCCGGCTTCGCCTTGGCGAGCGCGATCAGGTCACCCACCGATTTGACCGGCACCAGTGCATTGACGACGAGAAAGATGGGAAGCGTCGCCGAAAGGATGATCGGCACGAAATCCTTCTCCGGATCGTACGGCAGATTTTCATATACGTGCGGACCGATGCCGTGCGTCGTGATGCCGCCCTGGAGCAGCGTATAGCCATCAGGCGCAGCCTTCGCAACCAGGCTTGTCGCCACGACGCCGCCCATGCCCGCTCGGTTATCGACGACGACGGTCTGTCCCAGCAAGTCACCGAGCTTTTGCCCCATGATGCGAGCGAGCAGATCCGCGCCGCCGCCGGCCGGAACGAAAACGATGATGCGCAGAGGACGGTTCGGATAGCCCGGCTGAGCATCGACCGTCGTACTGAACAGGAGAGTCGCTAGGGCGGCTATCCACATGGCTCGCGTCACACTCATACGGGCACCGGTCGCGACCGAAGCAAGTACGTTGAAGCACGAAATCTCATGGCGTTCGTTCATCCTGAGGAGGCACAGCACTGCGGCCGTCACGAATGACGAACCGTGGTTGTTCGTGTATCTCTCGGCCCAGGCGCGCCGCTCACCTATTCTGGCTTGGCACCTGAAATCGCCACCACCTTTTTCCACGTCGCCGTCTCCGCATTCACGAACTTCACGAATTCGGCAGGTGTGACCGGCGCGGCAACGACGCCATTGTCGAAGAAACGCTTCTGCAACTCGGGAGCAGCGAGCGCTTTCATCATCGCGGACTGTATTTTCGAAACAATCGGCTGCGGAGTCGCGCGCGGTACGGCATAGCCCTGCCATACGGTGACGACGAAATCCGGAATGCCCGATTCGATGATCGTCGGCAGCTCCGGCACCTGGGGTGCCCGTTTTTCCGAGGTGACTGCGAGCGCTCGCAGGCGTCCGGATTTGACATGCGGCAGCGGGCCCGGCAGGTTGAAGAAGAATGACTGAATGTCGCCGGTCATCGTATCCGCGTAGCCCTGCGCCGAATTCTTGTACGGCACGTGGATGAGCTTTATTCCCGTCGCCGCCATGAAGTACTCCATCGTCAGATGCGGCGAAGCGCCGACGCCCGACGACGCGTACTTGTATTTGCCGGGGCTTGCCTTCATGAGCTTCACGAACGCGCTCACGTCCGGCGCCGGCAGCGAAGGCGTCACGCACAGGATGTTGGGCATCGTCGCGTAGAGCGAGATCAGCGTGAAATCGCGCAGGTGATCGTATGGCAGCTTGTTGTAAAGCGCCGCCGTGATCGCCTGATTGATGCCGTATGTGAAGATCGTGTAACCGTCGGGCACGGCCCGCGCGCCCATCTCGGTTCCGATGATGCCGGCAGCGCCCGCGCGGTTGTCGATGACGAGCGTCTGCCCCCATGCCTCGCTGAACTGCTGCGCGAAGATACGGGCCACGACGTCGGTCGAACCGCCTGCGCCGAATGGGACGATGAGACGGCCGGGTTTCGTCGGATAACCCTCAGCCGCGAACCCCGCAGCCGAGAGCAACGTGAAGGCGACGATCACGCAACGGAAAAGCGTGCAACGGCGACCGCTGCAGACGTCCGCGCGGAGCGGTGCGGTCGAGCGCCGCCTCCCCCTTTCCGACTGCTCGCAATGAGAAGCGCGCTTCACTTGACGCCTCCTCCGGCGAGCTGCCGTTGCGCAGCACCGATGGGCTGCTCCGCCGCCGCATTGCGTCCGGCCACGCGGCCGAAGACGATGCCTTCGGCGAGATTACCGCCGCCCTGGTACACGAACTGAAACACCGAACAGATTTCGCCCACTGCGTAGAGGCGCGGTATCGGCTTGTCGTCCCAGTCGACCACATGGCGCTGCGCATCGGCGCGCAACCCGCCCTTCGTGTTCGGCCCGCCCGGATACAGCGGGATCGCGTAGAACGGAGGTTCCGATACGGGTCCCATGGTTGCGACTTCGCGCTCGAAATCGGGATCGTGTCCGGCCACGCAGAATTCGTTCCATTTCCGCACCGACTCCGACAGCGCTGCGCTATCCATGTTGCCGCGATTGTCGGAATGTTCTCGGATCCGCTGCGCCAGTTCGTCGAGCGTGGCACCGGTCAGGATCCAGCCGTTCCGCAGGGCGTTCATGTTGTCCTCGCCCCAGTCGATGCCGTTGTACGCGGCGGCAGCCACGCTCACGACTGCGCCGCGACGCATCATCACCGAATCGAAGATCATCCACGACGGAATGCGCGGATACGTCAGAGTGACCGTATCGAACTTGAGCGCTTCCTTGTAGAAAATGTAGCGGCTGGGATCTTTGGTGATCCGCCGCTCCGACGCATAGCGGTGGCCGTGATTATCCACGACGATTTCGTTGGGCTTGCCTACGCCCGACGTATTCAGGCCGATGCGCAGGCCCAGGCGGCGTTCGGGTATCGCGCAGATCACGCGACCCGCGATGCTGCCGACGCGCGCGAGCGCAGCGCCCACGCGCAACGCCATGCGAATGCCTTCGCCCGTATTTGCCGGCGAGCCGTAAAAGGCCCAGCCCTCGATTCCCGGCCCGTCGAGAAACGCTTTGCGCATGCGTGCGTTGTATTCGTAGCCGCCACTCGCGATGATGACGGCACGTCGGGCGCGATAGGTAAACGGCTGTCCGCCGCGCTGCGCCCGCACGCCGGTCACCGCCCCACTGTCGTCCACGATCAATTCCTCGGCCGTCACACCATAGTGGATCGGCACGTTGCGCGACTGAACCCCGGCCAGCATGCAGGCATGGAACGCCTCGCCCGATTGCTTCGTCGATTTGTCCGAGTCCCTGGTGCGTCCCGCGACCGCGTCCTCGTCGTACTTGCCGGTGTACGTGCCGCGCACACACGCGTACTTCGATTTCGCCGCGCCCGGAAACTCCGGAAACGCAGCACCTGCGGAAACGACTGCCTGAAAGCCTGGGTCGAGCCCGCGCATGAACGGTGCATTCTGAGGCGCGTAGCGTGCCCACAGTTCGGCCAGCTCATCGGCGAACTCGCTCTGATCGCCTTCGAGCTTGTACGGCAGATTGTCGCCGCTGAACATCGCCTTGGCGTACGCCTTCAGCGAATCGAAGTCACCGCTCGGGTCGGGACTGTGGAAGCCGCCTCCACTCATCCGGGTATTCGAAAAATGCGTCTCCTCCGGCTGCTTCTCGAGGATCACCACGTCAGCGCCGTGGTCGCGCGCTTCGATCGCCGCGCACCCGCCCGCCGATCCGAAGCCGATGATCACGATATCCGCCTCGTATTCGGCGGGGTCGTTCAACTTCATGTCTCAGTTACTCCGTTCGTGTTGAAGATGTGAACTCGAACATGTGGCGCTGCCATGAGCACCGATACACACAGAAACAGCCATCGCAATGCAATCACGCGTCTCTCCCTGGCGGCCCACAGCGCTTCATGCACCGGTCACGCCGCCGGGATCTTCAGCATCCGCACCAGGTTTCCGCCCAGGATCGCAATCTTCTCGTCGTCGTTGAGGTGCTTCGAGCTCACGACGATGTCGATCGTGTCCGGCCAGTTGAACGGCATGTCCGATCCGTAAACGATCTGGCTCACGCCCATCTCGGCGACGAGGTGGCGCAAGCCTTCGTCCGAGAACACCATGGTATCCGCCATCACGTTCGTGCGCATGTATTCGCGCGGCCGCCTCTTGTTGATGCACTTCGCGTTCACGCGAACGTCGCACGCGACCTCGGTGCGGCCGAGGTAGGACGGAAGATAACCGCCGCCATGCGCACCGCATACCTTCACCCGCGGGAAGCGATCGAACACGCCGTCGAAGATGAGCCGACTGAGGAAGATCGTGGTCTCGAACGGATATGCCGCTATGTTCGAGAGATCGCCGGGCCCCTGAATCAGCTTGCGGTCGACGACGCCCGTGCCGTACGGATGCATGAAGACCGGCACCTGAAGCTCCTCCACCTTGCGCCAGAACGGATCGTACTTCTCGGTCGAGGGCGCCTCGCCCCGCACCGCGCCGCCCACCGACGCGCCTCTGAAGCCGAGTGTCTTCACGGCATATTCGAGCTGCTCGGCGGCGAGATCCGGAAACTGAAGCGCAGGCGACGTGAGCGCCACGAAACGTTGCGGGTGCGCCTTGCACCACTCGGCGATGCCTTCGTCGTGTGCACGGACAATCTTCGCGGCGAGATCGCGCTCGGCGGCATACCACCAGTACTCGTTGATGCTGAGCGCCTGCACATCGATACCCCGCGCATCCATATGGGCGATGCGGTCGGGACCGATGACGACATCCTTTGGAAACGTCGGCTTCAGGCTGGAGCCGCGAATGATGGGCTCCACTGCGGGAATGACGAGATGCGCATGGATATCGACCACGGTCACGCGCCTGCCGCCCACGGTAACGATCTTGCGTGCCGGTTCGCCTGCGCTCGCCGACCGCATGACGGTGCTTCCGAGATACGCACATCCGGCAAAGCCGGCCGTGCCGAGCAGGAACCGACGTCGATCGATCGTCATGCACACCTCCCCTTGTGGCTGAAACGACCGGCTATACTACGACGCGTCATGCGTCTGCGGCTATGAAACCGGGCGTGGACCACGCGTTGAACGTCGTCGAACGACATCCGAGATAGTTAATGCAAACGACGCGGAAACTGGGCTGTGCAGGCGTGTTGTTGCTGTTCGGGTGTACTCCGCCTGCCCCTCCGCCGCCCGCGCCTGCCGTGAGCGCGAGGCTCGATCTCAAACAGGTCATGGAGTGGGTGGTCGACCCCGCTGCAGATGCGATCTGGGATTCCGTCAAGTCGATCAGCACCGAAGCCGGCACGAAGGACATCGCGCCGGAGAACGACGAGCAATGGGCAGCCGTGCGCAACGGGGCGGCGATGCTCATGGAAAGCGGCAACCTCCTCATGCTGCCGGGGCGCGCGCGCGATCAGCAGCAGTGGCTCGCCAATGCGCGCAGGCTGACGACGACGGCTGAGGCGGCGCTCAAGGCGGCGCAGGCGAAGGACAAGGACGCCGTCTTTGCGGCTGGCGGCGATATCGACAACGCTTGCAAGAGCTGTCATCAGCAGTATGCGCCGCACCTGAACGCGTCCAACATGGCCCGATCCGCCGTACTGCTCGCGAGCGCTGGCGGACCTCCTGCCGTTACCCGGCAGAGGCCATGAGAACACGAACCATACGACTTTGATGTATTCGCGCCGTGCGGCATCATGTCGGCATTGACCCCTGTCGATACGCTATGGAGCAATCATGAAAGCAGGACTCTCGAGAGTCGCAAGCATTGCGGCGGCGCTATGCCTGGGCGCAGCCGCCCTTCCGGTCGCGGCGCATCATTCGACGGCCATGTTCGACGCCGACAACACGGTGTCCATCACAGGTACCGTCAAGGAAGTGCACTGGGCGAATCCGCACGCCGTGATCTTCATCGAGAACACCGATCCGAAAGGCGCGGCCGCCGGCGTGTGGGTTGTCGAACTTGCGAGTCCGCGCGGGCTGATCCGCGCGGGCTGGACGCGCAACGCGGTTAAACCGGGCGACAAGGTGACGGCAGACGTTCATCAGTTGCGCGACGGTTCGAGGGGCGGTTCGCTGCGGCGCATCAGCCTGACCGGCGCGGGCCAGACCTATGCCTTCAATATCCGCGACCAGGAGCAGCCGACTGTGGCTCTCGAACCTGCCGGCAAATAGCGTGCGCCCGGCGGCGCCTCCCTCATGAGCCCCCGCAAGGGGGTTTTTGTTTGTGCCGCCGTTGGCACTTTCCTGCCCCACCTGCGCACGGCCAGACGCGGCTGCCGGAAGGGGTCGTGCGCGACACGCAGGACACGCCGCTCATTTGCAATGCGCCCGCCGAGAGCGCGACACAGCACGGAGGAGCCATGAACGCCGATCCCCACCTGTCGGTCCCGCCGAACAACCTCACGGCGCGCGAGGCGGTGCTGCGGCTCCGCGGGTCGAAAATTCGAGAAGTCGCGAACGCGAGCCTGGGGCGCAGCGACGTGCTGGCGTTCTGGTTCGGAGAGCCCGACGAACAGACGCCGCAATTCATCCGGCGTGCCGGCATGGCCTCGCTGGAAGCGGGCGAAACGTTCTACACCCATAACTTCGGTCTGATCGAGTTGCGCACGGCGCTCGCGAACTACATCTCCGCGCTGCACGCACCGGTTGCAGTCGAAAACATCATTGTCACGAGCTCCGGCATGTCGGCGCTGATGCTCGCGACGCAGGCGCTGGTCGGTGCCGGTGACCGCGTCGTGGAAGTGACGCCGCTGTGGCCCAACCTCGTCGAGATCCCGAAAGTGCTCGGCGCGGAGGTCGAGTGCGTGCCACTCGATTTTTCTGCGGCAGGATGGACACTCGATCTCGACCGGCTGCTTTCGGCTTTGAAGCCCGGCATGCGCGCACTCTATGTCAACGCGCCCAACAATCCGACGGGCTGGACCATCACCCGCGAGCAGCAGACGGCAATCCTCGAGCATTGCCGTCGACTCGGTATCTGGATCGTCGCCGACGACGCTTACGATCGCATCTGGTTCGGAGTGGGCAACGCCGCGCCTGCGTTTCTCACGATTGCGGACAAGGAAGACCGCCTCGTCACGACGAATACGTTTTCGAAATCATGGCTCATGACCGGCTGGAGAATGGGCTGGCTCGTCGCGCCGCCCGAGCTCGCCATCCAGATCGGAAAGCTCATCGAGTACAACACGTCGTGCGTGCCGGTCTTCGTGCAGCGGGCCGGGCTCGCCGCAGTCGAGTCGGGTGAAACGGTGATACGGCGCACGGTCGAGCGTTACCGGCGCGCCCGCGATTTCCTGGTATCGAAGCTCAACGAAATTCCGCGTGTGCAGGCGGCCCTGCCGTCAGGCGCCATGTATGCGTTCTTTCGGGTGGAAGGGATGACGGACAGTCTCGCGTTCTGCAAGTCGCTCGTCGTGGAAGCGCAGCTCGGGCTCGCGCCGGGGATCGCATTCGGACCCGAAGGAGAAGGCTTCGTCCGCTGGTGCTTCGCTTCGAGCGAGGAGCGGCTCGCGGACGGAGTGGCCAGGCTGGCCGACGCGCTCAAACGATAACGAGAGGAGAAAAGCACGATGGCAAGGCTACCATTCGTTCAGGATGACACCGCCGTTCCGGAGGTTCGCGCGGCATTCGAAGCCGCTACCCGGTTCAACGGCCGCATCGCGAATTCCATGCGGACCCTCGCCCACTCGCCTGCGATCCTGAAGTTCCTGTTGCCGCTGCAAGCCGTGCTTCAGAAGGACGGCCTCGGTTGCAAGCTCGATGCCAAAACGCGCGCGCTGGCCATGATCAAGGTGTCCGCGCTGAACGAGTGCCGATACTGAATAAAACACAATCGCCTGGTCGGGCGAACGACAGGTTGGAGCGAAGAGCAGCTCGATGTGCTTTCCGGCGACGACTATCTTCAGAGTCCGCTCTTCGACGAGCGGGAGAAGGCAGTCATCCGATGGGCCGAGCTGGTCACGTGGAACCAGGCGCGGCACGACGACGAAGCATTCGGTGAGCTGTCGAAGCATTTCGATGCAACCGAAATCGTCGAGCTCACCACGGTCGCCGCTTTTCGAGGCTTGATGAACCGTTTCATGGACTCGCTGCACATCGAGCTCGAAGGCCCGGAACTGCAGGCGCGAGGCGGGCGCTCCGAAGCACGCCGCGAGGATTTGCATGCCTATCTGGAGTCGCTGATGCCGCTCCTGTAATCGGCCGCTGTCCCAGCGGCCGCCGCTTACAGTTATGGGTGGTGGTTCTATCAGTCGACCTGTGCACCCGACTCCTTCACTATCTTCTGCCACTGCGGCAGCTCGGTCCTGATGATCTCGCCGAACTTTTCGGGCGTCGTGCTCCAGACTTCCGCGCCCTGCACCGCGAGCTTCTCCTGCACGTCCTTGCTCGCCAAAGCCTTCAGCGTAGCAGCGTGGATCTGCGCGATGATCGGCTTCGGCGTGCCCGCGGGTGCGAACATGCCGTACCACGGCGTCGCGCCGTAGCCCTTCACGGTCTCGCCGATCGCCGGCACGTCCGGCAGTGCTTTCACGCGCTTCTCGTTGGCCACCGCAATCACGCGCAGCTTGCCCGACTGCATGAATGGCAGCGCCGACGGCATGCTCTGAAATGAAATCGGCAGACGGCCTGCCACAACGTCCGTCACCGCAGCCGCCGCGCCCTTGAACGGCACGTGCTGAATGTCGATTCCGGCAGCGGTTTTCAGCATCTCGCCCATCAGGTGATTGAGCGTGCCGTTGCCTGCCGACGCGTACTGAATCGAGCCCGGTTTCGCCTTCGCCAGCGCGATCAGTTCTTTCACGTTCTTCGCTGGAAACTGCGGGTTGCTCACGAGAAGATAGGTACCGACGGCGATCGGCGTGATCGGCTCGAAATCCTTGACCGGATCGAAGCCGGGGCTCTTGTACAACCACGGATTCACGACATGCGCGCTCGACAGCGTGATCATGATGCTGTGACCGTCCTTGGGCGCCCGCGCCGCGATCGCGGTGCCGATGTTGCCACCGGCGCCGGGGCGATTGTCGATCACAGCCGGCTGGCCGATCACCTTGCTGAATTCCTGCGCGAACACGCGCGCGACGGCATCGTTCCCGCCGCCCGCCGCCTGCGGCACGATGACGGTGACCGCCTTCGTCGGCCACTTGTCCTGAGCGAATGCCGTCTGGCTCGATGCGAGCGCCGTAACGACCATCAATGCGCCCTTCCCAAGTGTCCTGATCCCGGTCGCAGTCGAAATCGACGCGCCCGCTGCTCTCCGCTCATGCATGTTCGTGGCTCCTCTCAGATGACGTTCTTCTCTCGAAGTTCGGCAATGCGCTCAGGTCCCATACCGATGCCTGCGAGCACTTCCTCCGTGTGCTCGCCGAGCTTCGGCCCGATCCACTTCGTTGCTCCAGGGGTTGCACTCAGCTTCGGCACGATTCCGGGCAAGTCGAAAGCTTCGCCGTCGGGAAGCTTCGCGGCTTCGATCATCCCGCGCGCGCGATAGTGCGGGTCTTCGTGAATGTCAGCCGCCGTGTAGATGCGGCCGCTCGGCACGTCGGCCTGGTTCAGCACGTCGAGCACATGTTCGAGCTCGTGGCGCGAGGTCCATTGCGTGATCGCTTCGTCGATCATGTCGTTGTGCTGCACGCGACCATCGTTCCGCGCGAGCTTCGGGTCTTCGCCGAGATCGTCGCGGCCGATCGCGTGCATGAGGCGCTTGAAGATGCCGTCGCTGTTGCCGGCGATGATCACGTAGCGTCCATCGCGGCACGGATAGGTATTCGACGGCGAAATGCCGGGCAGACTCGCGCCCGTACGCTCGCGCACGTGGCCGAAATGAGAGAACTCGGGAATGAGGCTTTCCATGACGCCGAACACTGCTTCATACAGCGCGACATCGATGTACTGCCCGGTTCCACCGTTCTTCAGGTGATGCATCGCGAGCAGCGCGCCGATGACGCCGTACAACGATGCGAGGCTGTCACCGATCGACACGCCCACGCGGACCGGCGGTCGGTCCGGATAACCCGCGAGATAGCGCAACCCGCCCATCGATTCGGCAATTGCCGCAAATCCCGGCCGGTCGCGATAGGGGCCGGTCTGTCCGTAGCCGGAGATGCGCACCATGATGAGCTTGGGATTCACCTTCGACAACGCTTCCCAGCCGAGGCCCCAGCTTTCGAGCGCACCCGGGCGAAAGTTTTCGATCACGATGTCGGCGTCCTTCACCAGCTCGCGTACGATGTCCTGGCCTTCCGCCGCCTTGAGGTTCACGGTCACCGATTTCTTGTTGCGGCTCTGCGCATACCACCAGAGCGACGTGCCCGCGTGGAGCTTGCGCCATGTGCGCAGCGGGTCGCCGGAACCCGGTGATTCGATCTTGATCACGTTCGCGCCGAACTGCGCGAGCAGGCCCGCGGCATACGGGCCCGCGATCAATGTACCGATCTCGATCACCTTCACGTCCTGAAGCGGGAATGCTTGAGTGGATTGAGACATGGCCGGCCCTCCGTGTTCCAACCAGATTGTGCGAACAGCAAAGCCGCTCGTGGATCAGCTTCCGTTGCCGAAGTATTCCTGCACCGTCTCCCACGCGACACCCTGCAGGAACTGCGCCGTCGCAGCATCGAGTCCCGCGAGGTACTTGTTGCCGACCGGTGATTTGCGATACAGCGCCGCATACGTCGTGCTTGCCGCGAGATAGGTGCCGGCGAGGCTCGGGTGTCGCTTGTCCGGCTGATAGAGCTCCAGCGTCGGGCGCCTGCTGACCGCTTTCGCGAAGGCAAGACCCGCGGGAATCACCAGCGCGTCGTTGGCATTGCCGGCGATCGTGTACTGCTCCGCAAGCTGCGCCGTCATCTCCGGCTTGTCCTTGTACGCCCACGACATGAAGAAGACAGGACGCGCATCATGCTTGCGGATCGTGTCGCTGTGCTTCTTCGCATACTCGTGAAACGTGCTCTTCAACTGCGGATGGATCGGACACTGACTGCAGTCCATGAGAATCACGGTGTCGTACTGCCGCCCCGGCTTGTTGAAAACGATCTCGTTGTCTCCGACGAACGAATAGCGGCCGATGGCATTCGGACGGAAGTAGGACTCCATGTCGTGCCACTCGATACCGGAGCCGCTGATCGTGATCGACGTCCCGCGTGGATTGCTTTTCGGGTCCGCCGCGCGCACCAGATTGCCGACGTGGTTGTGCATGCTGTTGTTGTAGTAGAAGAAGCTGTTGCCGACCCACATCGTGGATTGCACCGGCTCGCCGATGTCGGTGCGTTTCGGCTTGACCTGCGCCTGCGCGCCGCACACGATCAGAGCGGCTGACAGGGCGAGGACGATTCGGGTGGCGTATCCGCAGGGACGCATCGCTGCTCTCCTTGAAAGTGGGGTGAAGGGCGTTCAACCTACCGTCTCGCTATGCCGCGCGCAAGCCGGTGCATGGCGTGCAGCGCATGCTCAACCCCCTGAACCGGCTCTGGATACTGCTTCGACGGCGCATCGCCTCATGCCCGATTTCGCCTCGCAACGCACACGTGTTTCATTATGCTGGGGACTCTACTAATCTAACGACCCTGCGAGACGATGCCAGCCAAGGAGGAGAGATGAGTCAGATGCGGTATGAGGCGCCGAGCACGGTAGCCGCGGCGGTTGCGCTGCTGGCGGGCGCGAACGGGCACGCGCGGGTGCTGGCAGGCGCGACGGACCTGCTCGTGCAGATGCGCTCCGGCCGCGTTCAGCCCGAGTTGCTGGTGGACGTGAAAGGCATTCCCGAGATGACGTCCATCACGCAGGAAGGCGGTGCATTCCGGTTCGGCGCCGCCACGAACGCCATGGAGCTCGTCGAACACGAGGCTTTCGCGAAGGCGTGGCCCGGCGTCACCGAAGCAGTCAAGCTGATCGGCTCGATCCAGGTCAAGGGACGCGCGACCGTGGGCGGGAATGTCTGCAACGCCTCGCCCGCAGCGGACAGCGTCCCCGCCCTGATCGCGGCCGGCGCAATCGCACACGTCGTCGGGCCGAACGGCGCGCGCGAGGCACCGGTGGAGGAAATCGCAACCGGCCCGGGCAAGACCTCGCTCGCGAAAGGGGAGATCGTCACGTCGTTCCTGCTGCCGAAGCGGCCGCCGCAGTCCGGCGATGCCTACCTGCGCTTCACGCCGCGCACCGAGATGGACATCGCGGTCGTCGGCGCAGGTATCGATCTCACGCTGGATGCGAAAGGCGTGTGCACTCATGCGCGGGTGAGCCTGGGCGCGGTCGCCGAGCGTGCGCTGCTCGTGCCGGAAGCCGCTGCCGCGCTGATCGGCAGCAAGGTGGATGACGCTGCGCTGTTGCGGCTCGCCGAGGCGGCGAGCGCGGCGTGCCGGCCGATCGACGACAAGCGCGGAACGAAGGTGTATCGAATCCGGGTCGCCGGCGTGCTGGCGAAGCGCGCTGCTGCGATCGCCCTCGAACGGGCAGGGAGGACGAACTGATGGCGAAGCACCACGTATCGTTGACGCTGAACGGCGAGAGCGCCGAGTTTCTTTGCGAGACACAGCAGACGCTGCTCGACGTCCTGCGCGATGAACTGTATCTCACGGGCACGAAGGAAGGCTGTGCGACGGGTGATTGCGGCGCGTGCAGCGTGACCGTTGACGGACGGCTGACCTGCTCGTGCCTCATGTTCGGTGTCGAGGCGCAGGGCAAGTCGGTTCAGACCATCGAAGGTATGGGCAACGGCGAAAAGTTGCATCCGCTGCAGCGGAAATTTCTCGAGCACGCGGCACTCCAATGCGGCATCTGCACGCCGGGCATGCTGATCGCGGCGAAAGCGCTGCTCGACCACAATCCCGATCCGACCGAGGAAGAAGTTCGATTCGGCCTGGCGGGTAATCTGTGCCGATGCACCGGATATGACAAGATCGTCGAGGCGGTGCTCGCCGCCGCCCAGGAAATGAAGAGTGCCACGAGCGCCTGAGCGTAGATGCAATCGCGACATACAAAACCGTTCGTGCTGAGGAGCGGTAGCGTCTCGAAGCACGAACAACTGCGGCGGTTCACCCTTCGAGACGGCCCCTGCCGGCCTCCTCAGGGCGAACGGATCAGCGACGCGACCGAATGTTCACCATACCAGAGGTAGATAGATCATGTCAGAAGCCAAAAGTTATCCGGAGCGCAAACTCAAGGTCATCGGAACGAGCCCGGTACGGCCGGACGGCGTGCCGAAGGTGACGGGTCTTGCCAAGTACGGCGCGGATTTCACTCTGCCAGGGATGCTGTGGGGCAAGATCCTGCGCTCGCCGCACGCGCATGCGCGCATTCGCTCGATCGACACGTCGAAAGCGCAGGCGCTGCGCGGCGTGAAAGCGGTGATGACGGCCGCCGATCTTCCCGATCAGAAGTTTGCGTATGTCGGCCCCGAGCGCGTCGCGCAGAATTTCTGGCACATGACGCGCAACATCATGGCGCGCGAGAAGGTCCTGTACGAAGGCCACGCCGTAGCGGCCGTTGCTGCAACGACGCCGGCCATCGCCGAGGAAGCGCTCAAGCTGATCGAAGTCGACTACGAGGTTCTGCCGCACGTGATCGACGTCGATGAGGCGATGAAACCCGACTGCGCCGCTCCTGTTCGAGGACATGATCACGCGCGGCATCGACCCCGCGCCCAAGCAGGCCTCGAACATCTCCAAGAAGATCGAGTACAAGCTCGGCGACATCGAAGCCGGGTTCACTGCGTCCGACGAGATCGTGGAGATGAGTTTCAGGACCGCGCCGGTCCATCAGGGCTATATCGAACCGCACGCCTGCCTTGCTCGCACCGACGCGGATGGCCAGGCGGAGCTGTGGGTATCGAGCCAGGGACACTTCGTCGTACGCACGATGGTGTCGCGTCTGCTCGGCATGAAAGTCGGCGATCTGCGCGTGCACGAGGCCGAGATCGGCGGCGGCTTCGGCGGCAAGACTGTCGTTTACGTCGAACCCGTCGCGGTCGTGCTGTCGCGCAAGTCCGGCCATCCCGTGAAAATAATGATGAGCCGCGAGGACGTGTTCAAGGCGCACGGGGCCGACCTCCGGCGCGTCGATGACGATCAAGATCGGCGTGAAGAGAGACGGCACGATCGTAGCCGCCGACGGGCTCTTCAAGTATCAGGCGGGCGCGTTCCCCGGTTCGCCGGTGATGAATGGCTGCATGTGCGGCTTCGCGCCATACGACATTCCGAACGTGCACACCATCGGCTACGACGTGGTCTGCAATCGTCCGAAGACGGTCGCCTATCGCGCGCCGGGCTCGCCGATCTCGGCGTTCGCCGTGGAGAGCACGATGGACGAGGCCGCGCGCAGGATCGGTATGGATCCGATTCAGTTCCGGTTGAAAAACACGGCCAAGCCCGGAACACCTCTGGTCTACGGCGCGAAACACGCGCATCACGGATTCGCGGAAACGCTGCAGGCGCTGCAACAGCATCCCGCCTATAAAGCCCCGCTCGGAAAGAACCAGGGCCGTGGCATGGCCTCGGGCTACTGGTTCAATGGCGGCGGAGAGTCGAGCGCGACGGTCCATGTCAACGAGGACGGAACGATTGTCGTGGCGACAGGCAGTCCCGATATCGGCGGCTCACGCGCGTCGATGGCGCTGATGGCAGCCGAGACGCTGGGCATCGACTACGAAAGCGTGCGGCCGATCATTGCCGACACGAACTCGGTCGGCTACACGCAGGCGACCGGCGGCTCGCGCGTCACGTACGCCACCGGGCGCGTCGTCATCGATGCGTGCAACAAAGTGATCGCGGAGTTGTGCGCGCGCGCGGCGAAGATCTGGAAGATCGACGCGACCGACGTCATCTGGGAGGACGGCGCCGCGAGACCCGCCGGCCAGCGTGCGGGTGAGTTCGAGCCGCTGCCGCTCAAGGCTATTGCCGCCCAGCGCACGGCGACCGGGGGGCCAATCACTGCTTCGGCGTCGATCAACGCCGAGGGTCAGGCGCCCGGTTTCGCCGTTCAGTTTTGCGACGTCGAAGTCGATCCCGAGACGGGACTCGTGAAGATTCTGCGATATGTCGCCGCGCAGGATGCGGGCCGTGCGATTCACAAAGCGTATGTGGAGGGGCAGATTCAGGGCGGGGTCGTACAGGGCATCGGCTGGGCGTTGAACGAGGAATACATCTACGACAAGAACGGCCGACTCGAGAACGCGGGATTTCTCGACTACCGCATTCCGGTTGCGTCCGACGTCCCCATGATCGAGACAGTCGTGGTCGAAGTGCCGAACCCGAACCATCCGTTCGGCGTGAAAGGCGTGGCGGAGGCCAACATCGTGCCGCCGATGGCCGCGATCGCGAACGCGATCAGGAACGCGACGGGCAAACGGCTGACGCAGCTGCCGATGTCGCCGCCGAAGGTGCTGGAGGCGATAGAGGGTGGACACGAAGCGAGGTAACAGCGGACGGCCGCGCCTCCGAGGAGAACACGTGACGCGGTACCTGCGGAACATCGCAGTCCTTGCCGGCATTGCAAGCGCGTGCGGGCCCGTGCTTGCGCAGCCGCGCGCCGACCCGCAGAACTATCCCGTACGTCCGATCCGCATCGTCGTGCCGAACACGGGTGGCAGTGGCATGGACAACGTCACGCGCATGCTCGGGCACGGACTCACCGAGATATGGGGGCAGCAGACGGTGGTCGATAACCGCCCCGGCGGCTCCGGGATTCTCGGACACGAGATCGCGGCGAACGCTGCGCCGGACGGCTACACGCTGCTGCTCGCCTCCTCCGCCGGTGCCGTCATCAATCCGCTGCTCATGAAGGTGCCGTACGACACCGACCGCGATTTCGCCCCCATATCGCTGGTGGTGAACAGCATCCAGATGGTGTCCAGCTATCCGTCACTCGCCGGCGACCAACGTGCCGGAACTGCTGGCATTGGCGCGAGCGCGACCGGGTCAGCTCAACTGCGGGTCTTCCGGCAGCAACAGTTCGAATCATCTCGCGTGCGAAATGATCAAGGTGCTCGGGCACGTCGATTTCGTGCATGTTCCGTTCAAGGGCACGGTCCCGCAGATGACCGGCATCATGAGCGGTCAGGTCGATTTCGGGTTTGCGAGCATCCCGACGACCATGACCCACGTAAAGTCCGGAAAGCTGCGCGCGATTGCCCAAGGCGGCCCCAAACGCTCACCCGTACTGCCGGATCTGCCCACCGTGGCCGAGACGCTGCCGGGCTTTCAGGCCGTCACGTGGTATGCCCTGCTGGCACCGCGTGCGACACCGCCGGCCATCATCGCGAAGCTCAACGCGGCGGTGGTCAAGGTGCTTTCCGATCAGACGCTCGCGCAACGCCTCGCGCGCGAGGGACTGGACGCAGCGCCCGGAACGCCGGCGGAGCTCAGCGCTTACATGCATGCCGAGACCGACCGGTTCACGCATCTCATCAAGCTGTCGGGCTTGCGGGCGGGACAATGACATCCGAGCTCGGAACGAATAGAGCGTGAGCTGAACGTGTCGTGAAGAACCGAGTCGCGACCGCTCGCGGTCGAGAAACGCTGATTCTCGGATTGGGGCTCGTTCACTTCAACCGCAAGACGGGTCCGCTGTTCGCGCACGAGAGATACGAACTCTCGCTACTGGAGCGCACGCAGGAAGGACCTCGCGAATGTCGCGTGCGAAGGCTTTGACAATCCTCCAACGTTGACTCGCCTCGAAAAGCGGGGACATACTGGCTGCGCGCGTCCGATCGCTCGGCGGCAACATACAAGAACGAGGAGGGGATCATGAGGCTTTCTGCGCTTCGATGGACGTCTGTCGCGGCTTTGATGATGGCCGCGCCGTTGGCGACGGCTTTCGCTGCCCAGAGCAGCGCCAGCGTTCCGAGTCTGCCTCCGTCCAACTGGAAGCCCGATCGGCCCGTGGAGTTCGTCGTACAGGCCGCCGCCGGCGGTGGCAGCGATATCTTCGCCCGCACCATGGCCAAGGTCATGACCGATGAGAAAATCGTCACCGTCCCGGTGAACGTCGTCAACAAGTCGGGCGGCAGCGGCGCAGTAGCGTACGCCTACCTGCGTGGCAAACGCGGCGACCCGCACGTGATCGCGACCGCGACGGGCACCTATATCACCACCCCGATCCAGGGCCACTCGCCTGTCACCTACAAGGATTTCAGCAACATCGCGGTGGTGTGCGTAGAGGACTACGTCGCGGTGGTGCGGGCCGACTCGCCTTACAAGACCCTCAACGACATCGTAGAAGCGGCGCGCAAGAAACCGAACGGCATCCGCTTCGGCGGAAGCAGCGTAGGCTCCTCCGACAGCATCATCGAGCATCGCATCGAGAAGGCCACCGGAATCCAGCTCAACTACATCGTCTTTCAGAGCGGAGGCGAGGTGAACGCCGCGCTGCTCGGGGGCAGCGTCGACATGGCCAGTCCGAATCCCAGCGAGGCCGCTCAGCTCATTGCGGCAGGTCGCCTTCGCGGCATCGCGATGTTTTCGCCGCAACGTCTCGAAAAATGGGCGAGCGTGCCGACGGCGCGCGAACAGGGCGTCGATGTCACGCTCGAACAATTTCGCGCCGTAGTGGCGGCCGGCGGCATTACGAAGGATCAGTCGCTCTTCTGGGAGAATGCGCTCGTCAAGGTGTATCAATCGCCGGGTTGGAAGAAATACCTTAGCGACAACGGCCTGCGCCCGCTTCTCAAGGTCGGCGACGACGCCGAGAAGTACATCGCGCAGGAGAGCCAGTTCTATACGCAGGTCCTGACCGAACTCGGCATCGCCAAGCGGCCGTAGGACGCTCGTCCGTACGCATTCACCCTGGCATTGAAACGTTCATGAAGCGCACCAACCTCGTTGCAGGACTGCTGTTCGCGGCCGTGTTCGGCGCCTGCCTGTGGGACGCGGCGTCGTTTCAGTACGGCACTGAATTTGCCCCGGGGCCGGGGTTCGCCCCTGTGTGGCTGAGCGCGATCGGTATCGCATTGTCGCTGCTGATTGCGTTCTATCCGTCGACGGATGCGGCCGGCTCCCAGGCGTCGAATGCAAGGCCGTCAAATGCAATCGATAAGCGCGGGATGCTGCGCGTCGTGGCGACGCTCGCCGGACTCGTCGGAATGCTGATCGTTGCCGACTGGTTGGGCCTGGTTTCCGCGATCCTGCTTTTCCTGCTGTTTCTCACGTTGTTCGTGCAGCGTTTGTCGCTCGCAGTCGGCATCGGCGCAAGCATCGGTACGGTTTTCTTCGTATACGTCGTGTTCGTTCGCCTCCTCGATGTGCCGATTCCAAGCGGTCCCCTTGGGTTCTGAGTAGCAATGGGATTCGACAATCTGCTGCTCGGCTTCTCGATCGCACTCTCGCCGACCAATCTCCTGTTCGCGTTCATTGGCGTGTTCCTCGGCACCGTCATCGGGGCGCTGCCTGGAATCGGTCCGTCTGCCGGAGTCGCCGTACTGCTACCAGCGACGTTCGGCATGCAGCCGGTCACGGCCATCATCATGCTGGCCGGCATCTACTATGGCGCGATGTACGGCGGCACGATCACCTCGGTATTGATCAACACGCCCGGCGAGTCGGCCTCGGTGATGACGACACTGGACGGTTTTCAGTTGGCCCTCAAAGGCCGTGCCGGGGCAGCTCTCGGCATGGCCGCGATCGGTTCATTCATCGCCGGTACCGCAAGCGTCGTACTACTCATGGTCGCTGCCCCGCCGCTCGCAGATCTGGCGGTAACCTTCGGACCGCCCGAGTACTTCGCGCTCATGGTGCTCGGGCTTACGACACTCGCAAGCCTGACCAGCGGTTCCATGTTGAAAGGCATGGTGATGGCGCTCGCGGGACTCCTGCTCGGCACCGTCGGCATCGACCCGATGATTGGCGAGCCGCGCTTCACGTTCGGCAACGTGAACCTTCTCGACGGGCTCGACTTCCTTCCGATCGCCGTGGGCCTCTTCGCGATCGGCGAGTTGCTGTTCAATCTCTACGAGCCGGTGCGGCTCGAACCGATCAGGGCAAGCCTGAGCGGGCTTCTTCCGACGCGCCAGGATTGGCGCGACTCGTTTGGTGCGATCGCCCGAGGCACGGTCATCGGGTTTTTCGTCGGCATGCTGCCTGGCGCCGGCGCGACCATTGCGTCGTTTCTGGCCTACGCCGCCGAGAAACGGGTTTCCAAACGTCCCGAAGCATTCGGCACCGGCGTGATCGAAGGCGTTGCTGCGCCTGAGTCCGCCAACAACGCCGCATCCACCGGCGCTCTGGTCCCGCTGATGGCGCTCGGCATCCCCGGTTCGGGCACGACTGCAGTGATGCTCGGCGCACTGACGCTGTACGGTCTGCAGCCCGGACCGCTCATGCTGACCACGCACCCGGAAGTTTTCTGGGGCCTCGTAGCGAGCATGTACATCGGCAATGTGATGCTACTCATCCTGAACCTGCCGCTCGCGCCGGTCTTCGCGAGCGTTTTGCGTGTCCCCTACCCGATCCTGATCCCGATCATCATGGGCATCGCGCTCTTCGGCGTGTACAGCGTGGAGAACAGCGTCTTCAACGTGGGCGTCGCAATCATCTTCGGCGGACTCGGTTTCGTGATGCGCATCTACGGCTATCCGCCGGCGCCGCTCGTGCTGGCGCTCGTGCTCGGGCCGATGCTCGAAAAGGCACTGCGGCAGTCGCTCCAGATGTCTCTGGGCAGCCCGACGATCTTCGTGACGAGGCCCGTGAGCGCGATCATTCTGGTGTTCGCGGTATTGGCGGTCCTGGTTCCGGTGATCTCTGACATACGCATGCGTCACCGCAGGCGCGCGCTCGCGAACGCATAACATCCGAGGAGCTGCGTTTCACGGCATGCAGTCGATTGTTACCGTGCCGTTCTTCGGCGCGTATTCGACGGCGGCATGGGCGTCAGCGGTGCGCGCGAGGGGATAGACCGCGGAGATCGTGTGATGTAACCCATCTGTGCGCAGCAACTGCACGATGTCCGATTGCGCGCGCCGGCGTGCTGCATGCGGTGCGCCGTTCAGCAGGATGCCGTGAATCGAGAGATTGCGGCGCATGATGTCAGGCGCCGGCACGACCGGGGCGACATTGCCGCGCGATGCGTAATACGCAATCGAGCCGTTGGCTGCAACCACCTGCAACGTCACGGCGAGGTTTCCGCCAAAATCCACATCGACCACGTGCTGCACGCCGCTCCCGCGCGTGTATTCGCGGATACGCGCGAGCGCATCGTCACTGCGGTAGTTGATTGTGAGGTCGGCGCCTCCAGCCATCGCATGTGCAGCTTTCCCGGCTGAGCTCACCGTCGCGATCACACGTGCGCCGAAGTGCTTCGCCCATTGCACCGCGTAGTGCCCGACCGCGCCCGCACCGCCGGTGACGAGTACGGTCGTGCCGGCGAGATCCCCGCCCAGCGTCACCGCCCGATGCGCGGTCATGCAGGGTATGCCGAGACAGGCACCCTCGATGAAGCTGGTGTTGTCCGGCAGCTCGGAAACGAGATCGACATCGAGCGCGATGTATTCGGCCGCGGTGCCGAGTAACCGCCCACCGCGCTGGCCGTTGTAGAGCCACACACGACGGCCCAGCCATACAGTGTCCACGCCTGCGCCGACCTCATCGACGACGCCGCTGCCATCGCTGTTCGGAATGATGAGCGGGCCTTCCATCGCATAGCTGCGCCCGACCGTGCGATTGCTGTCGGCCGGATTGACGCCCGAAGCATGCAGCCGGACGCGAACTTCACCGGTGCCGGCGTGTGGCGTCGGCTGTTCGCCGTACTGCATCACTTCGGTGGGTTGACCCTGGCGCGTGTACCAGGCGGCTTTCACAAGCGACGCGCCCCGTTTTTGCCGCCGATGCTTCTCACGTCGCATCTGCCTCGTATTGCGCACTCTCGCCCCGCTCCCGCAGATGCTCGCGCACGATCGCCTCGATGTCGGCATCGCATGTGAAGCCGAGAGTATCCGCGCGTTCCGTCGCGAAGCGCACGGGCCAGCTCAGCACGAGCTTCGCGATCGCCGCATCGGGTTCGGAACGGACAAGCCTGACGGCTTCTCTACCGGCCGCGCGTTCGAGCGCCGCCAGCGCCTCCGCCACGCTCACGGTGATGCCGGGCGCGTTCAGTGTCCGGTTCCAGCCCCATGTGTCGGCCGGCAGCTCCATCGCGTGTATCAGCATGTCCACCGCGCGCGCCGGCGAGGCGATCCACATCTCTGTTTCCGCAGGTACGGGACAGACCGCGGACTCGCCATTGAGCGGCTCGCGAAGAATGCTGCTCATGAAACCGGAAGCGGCGCGGTTCGGCTTGCCGGGCCGTATCACGATCGTCGGCAGCCGCAGCGAGCGCCCGTCGATGAATCCCTTGCGCGTGTAATCGCTGACGAGGAGCTCGCCGATCACTTTCTGCGTGCCATAGGATGATTGCGGTGTCGGCGCAGTCGTATCGAGCACGATCCCGGGCACCTCGCCGCCAAAAGCCGCGACGGAGCTCGTGAAGACGAGGCGTGGCGGAACCGTCTGCGTGCGACACAGTTCGAGCAGATTGCGCATGCCGTCGACGTTCACACGCATTCCGAGATCGAAGTCGGCCTCGGCGCCAGCGCTGACAACGGAGGCAAAGTGAAACACCGCGTCGATTCCCGGCGCCCCTATGCGTGCAAGCCGCTCTCGATCGAGCATGTCACCTGCAACATACTGCACGCGCGCGTCTTCGATCCGACCGGTTGGGAACGCTTGATCGAACAGAGTCAGCTCGCTGAGTTGCGGCGGGGCCTGCGGCGCGTCGCGGATGCCTCCGCGTTCGAGCAACGCGCGAGCGACCCGTTGCCCGATCATGCCTCCGCCACCGGTGATCAGTATCCTCGTTTGCATCACTCGTCACGCTTTGCCGTTCACTTCACTCCTTCACCGCGCCCGTCATGCCCGCAACGTAATACTCGACGAAGAACGAATAGAGGATCGCAACCGGCAACGATCCGAGCAGCGCGCCCGCCATCAACGCGCCCCAATGATAGACGTCGCCCTCGACCAGCTCGGTGACAACGCCCACCGGCACTGTTTTCACCTCGGAGGACGAGACGAAAGTGAGCGCATAGATGAACTCGTTCCACGAGAGCGTGAAGGCGAAGATGCCCGCCGAGATGAGCCCGGGTACCGCCAGCGGCAGAATGATCTTCGTGAGGATCTGCCAGCGCGTCGCGCCATCGATGAGCGCGCATTCCTCCAGCTCGTACGGGATCGAACGGAAGTACCCCATCAGCAGCCACGTGCAGAACGGAATCAGGAACGTGGGATAGGTAAGGATGAGCGCCCAGCGCGTGTCGAAGACGCCGACCTGGAACACGATCGTGGCGAGCGGAATGAACAGGATCGATGGCGGCACCAGGTACGCGAGGAAGATCGCCATGCCGGCCACCTTCGCGCCGCGGTACCGCACGCGCTCGATGGCGTAGGCGGCCAATACGCTGGCGGCGAGCGAGCCGAACGTTGCGACGACGGACACGACGATCGTGTTCCACATCCACTCCGGATAGGACGTGTGGAAAAGCAGTTTCTGGAAGTGGGCCAGCGTCGGATGAATGATCCAGAACGGATTCGCCTCGCGGCTGATCAGCTCGGCGTCCGGCTTGAACGACGTCATCGCCATCCAGTAGAACGGAAAGAGCAGCACGACGAGGAACACGGCGAGCGGCACATATAACGTGACCACACGTCGCGGAAGCGATTCGAGGTACTGCATTCCGCCCGTGTCTTCGGCGCGCACGCTCATCGGTCACTCCCCTGTTGCCACGCCCGGCGCTGCAATCCGAAATACGAAAAGAGGATCGCTGTGAGCAGGAACGGCACCATCGCCGTCGCGAGCGCCGCGCCTTCGCCGAGGTTCCCGCCCGGAATGGCGCGCTGAAACGACAGCGTCGCCATGAGATGGGTTGCGTTGAGCGGTCCGCCGCGCGTGAGCACGTAGATCAACTGGAAGTCGGTGAACGTAAAGAGCACGCTGAACGTCATCACCACGGCGATGATCGGTGTCAGGAGCGGGAGCGTGACATGGCGAAATCGCTGCCAGTCGGTCGCGCCGTCGAGCGCCGCGGCTTCGTAGAGGGAGGGCGGTATCGTCTGCAGGCCCGCAAGCAGACAGATGGCCACGAACGGTACGCCGCGCCAGATGTTCGCGGCAATCGTGGACAAGCGCGCCATCCACGGCTCGCCCAGGAAGTCGATGTAGTGGTCGATCAGCCCCATCTTCACCAGCAGCCACGACACGACCGAGAACTGCGCGTCGTATATCCACCAGAAGGCAATCGCCGACAGCGCGGTCGGCACGATGAACGGGAGCAGCACCACCGCTCGAATGAGTGCCTTGAACGGCAGATGGCGGTTCAGGAGCAGCGCGAGCCACAGCCCGAGTCCGAACTTGATGACGCTCGCCACCGCGGTGTAGAAGAGCGTGTTGAAAAGCGACAGCACCGCGAGCGAGTCGTCGAAGAGCGACCGGAAGTTTTCCAGTCCGATCCAGTGGCCCGGGCGGCCGATGCGCGCGTCCGTGAAGCCGAGCCACAGGCCCAATCCCAGGGGGTAGGTCAGAAAGACGAGCAGCAGCACCGCCGCGGGCAGCATGAAGAGAATGCCGACGACGGTGCGGTTGTTCAGCATCACACCTTGTAATACCGCTCGGCACGCTTCTGCGCGCGCTCCGCCGCTTCTTTCGGAGACCTCTGCCCGGATGCCGCTTCCGCCACCATGTTCACGATGATGAAATCCGCCATGCACTGCGCGGACGCATAGCCCATCGGCCCCGAGTAGCCGTTGGGCAGCATGATCTTCATGCAGTCGCGATACGGCGTGTGTTTCGGATCTTCAGTCCACACCGGGTTCGACTCGTAGGCCTTCAGCGGGTGCGTGACGTAGCCGATCGACGCCTTCTGCCACGGTTCGTACTGCTCCTTCTCCATCATGAACCGGATGTACTCCTTCGCCGCGTTCGGAAACTTGGTGTATTTGAAGATCATCTGATTGAAGAAGAGGTGCAGCTCGGTGGGGCGGCCGACCGGACCGATCGGCAGGTTCGCGTGCCCGATGTCCGGCGCGAGCGCTTTCATCTTCGCTTCCTGTGAGGTCTTGGCCGAGTAGTAGATCGAGATGCCGTTTTCGGTGATGCTGATCTGGTCGTCGAGGAACGCCTTGTTGTTGTTCGGGTCGAGCCACGCAAGGGTGCCCGGCACGAACGTCTGGTAAAGCTCTTTCGCATACTCGAGCGCCTGCACGGTCTGCGGGCTGTTGATGACGACGTTGCTCTTCTCGTCGACGAGTTTCCCCCCGAACGACCATACGAGCCAGTGCGTCCACGTGTTGCCGTCGCCCGTTGCGTTGCCGAGCGTGAAACCGACGGGATGATTCTTCGCTTTGAGCGCCTTGCACAGCTTCAGGAAACCGGCCGTGTCGCGCGGGAACGTGTCGAATCCCGCATCCTTCATGTGACTGATGCGATACACGAACGTGTTGCCGGCGCAACCGAGCGGTATGCCGATCCAGCGTTTGCGGCCGGGCTGGAGGTAGTCGCGGCAGACGTCGTACCAGCCGCCGTACTTCTTCCCGAGATAGTCCGCGAGATCCGTCACGTCGAGGAGCTTTTCGGGATAGAGGTTCGCGTCGTCGAAGGTCGAGAAGATGATGTCCGGACCGGAGCCGATGTTCGCCGCGACGGCCGCCTTCGGCCGCACGTCTTCCCAGCTCTCGGTGTCGATGCGCACTTCCACGCCGGTGCGCTTCGTGAACTCCTGTGTATTCTTCGCCCACTGATCTTCGTCGCCCTGCACGAAGCGCTTCCAGCGCAGTAATCGCAGCCGCGCCCCCTTCTCCGGATTCCACGACGTTGCCGGTGCGGGCGTCTGCGCGTCCGCCACCAGCGGCACGCCGCCTGCCGCGAGTCCGGCGGAGATCTTCAGAAAATCCCTGCGATTCATGTTGCTCATGGCCACCTCCCTAGAGTTCCTAACATAATGACGCGCGTGCGCGTTGCGAGCCAAAATTGTGGATGACAAGGAGGACACCGAAGAGCGTATCGAGAATACGGTCGAGGTGTCCGACGAAGTAAGGCGCGATTTTTGGCCGCAACCCGAAGGGCTGTCACGATTTTCGCCCATCTCATCGTCGTGCTCCTTGCCAATGTTCTCGACATTGGCTGCGTCGCACTCCTTGACCTAAGCTAAAATCGTGACAGCGCGCGCCGCGCTTCATTATGTTAGGGACTCTGAGTTGGTGCCATTGCGAGGAACGACATGCTGAAGCATTCGCGAGGCACTCCATCGTGCGTCACGCGATCGCCACAGCGCTCTGATCCTCGCGATGACTGTCATCATCTCAGTCGATTGCCGCTGCGTGGATCGAACAGGAACGTGAGCTGCGGTTTCAGACGCACCACCGTGCTCGGCTCGAAAGCGTAACGCTCACGCACGACGGCGGTGACGTCCCTGCCGCCGAGCTTGCAGAAGATCTGGGTGTCAGCGCCGGTCGGTTCGACGACCACGACCTCCGCCGGCGTGCCGTCCGCAGCGAGCGCGAAGTGCTCCGGTCTCACCCCGACCACGACCTCGCGACCGGGCTCGACATCCGCACGTCTGCCGATCGGCAGACAGGTGCCGGCGCCGACCTCGACGGCGAGACCGTCACCATCCGCCGCGACGCATCCCGAAAGAAAATTCATGGCGGGGGAGCCGATGAACCCGGCGACGAAGAGGTTCGACGGATTATCGTAGAGATCGAGCGGCGAGCCGATCTGTTCGACACGGCCCTCGTTCATGACCACGATCTTGTCCGCCATGGTCATCGCTTCGATCTGGTCGTGCGTCACGTACACCGACGTCGTCTTCAGACGCTGGTGCAGCGCCTTGATCTCGGTACGCATCGCGACCCGCAGTTTCGCGTCGAGGTTCGAGAGCGGCTCATCGAACAGGAACACCCGCGGCTTGCGCACGATCGCGCGTCCCATCGCAACGCGCTGGCGTTGGCCGCCCGACAGTTGCCGTGGATAGCGATGAAGATAATCGGTGAGCCCGAGGATCTGTGCCGCATCTTCGACGCGCTTTTGCGTTTCCCCCTTCTCGACGCCGGCGAGCCTGAGACTGAAGGCCATGTTGTCGAAGACCTTCATGTGCGGATAGAGCGCGTAGTTCTGAAACACCATCGCGATGTCGCGCTCTTTCGGCGCGACGTCGTTCACGACGCGGCCATCGATCGAAATCGTTCCGGCGGAAATCTCCTCGAGGCCGGCGATCATGCGCAGCAGCGTCGACTTGCCGCAGCCGGATGGGCCGACGAGAACGCAGAACTCGCCGTCGGCGACTCTGATCTCGATGCCGTGGATCACTTCGGTCGGGCCGAAGCGCTTACGCACAGCACTCAGCGTGACTGTAGCCATGCGGACGGCAGCTCAAATAAGGTGCGCCGACGCGCGGCACAGGCCGTCGCGGGAATGCAGCGTCGCTGTTTCGTCATGCTGCGATCTCCTCCGCCTGGAGCGCGATTCCAAGGCGCTCTTCAGGCTTTCCCCATCAAGCTGACCCCCTCAACCGGGCGGGTGCTTTCCGTCTTTCGGTCTTGTGCGACTGTGCCCGGATGCCTCCGCCCGCTGCTCTGGACGGCTCAATAAACCGCCACCGCCCAGCATGGCGCCGTTAAGCCAGAAGACCGCCGGCAGCCCGAAGGCGGATCCGATCGAGCCGAACACGACCGGCCCGATCACGCGCGACAAGTGATTCACCGTCATGCGCAGCCCGAGCGCTTCTCCGGAGCGACCTTCGGACGAATGACTGAACATGAGGATCGTGATCAGCGGTCCACCACAGCCCATGCCCAATCCGAATACGAAAGCGATCAGCCCCAGGGCCCACCCGCTGTGGAAGAACGGAATGAGCAGCAGGCTCGCGCCTCCCAGGTAAAACGATTGTGCGAGCAGTCGTTCTTCGCTCCAGCGCGCGAGGAGACGGGGGATCAACGATCGGACGACGAAAGCCGCGGCCGAGTTCATCGCGAGCACCATGCCGATCACCGAAGCCGACAGCCCGATCCCGTGCGCGTACACGGGCAGGTAAAACTGGAACAGGTCCTGCCCCGTATGCATGAGACTGCTGGTCGCGAGCGTTCGTCTTACGCCCGGGTTGGCGAGCATGTCGCGCAGCCCGCCGCTCACGTGCTCGACGCCGCGCGTGCCTCCCGGTATGTCCTGCCGCTTTGCGGATAAGAGGCCGAGCGGCACGAGCGTCAGCAGCGCCAGGTAGAGGCATGCGAGCGCATGGCCGGAGTGATCGATAGAAAAGCCTGCGATCAGCGGGCCGATGAAATTGGCGACCGACATCATCAGGCTGAAATTGCTGAAATTGCGCGCGCGATCGCCAGCGGAGCTCAATATTCCGACGAGGTTCTGCAGCGACACGACGTAAATCGCGGAGGATGCGCCGATCAAGGCGGCGGCGATAAAAACAGCCGGCAGTCCCCCGAGAGCGAACGGCACGAGCATGCCGACACCACCGCCTGCGGCGCCCGCGATGAGCAGCCAGCGCGAGCCGAAGCGGTCCGCGAGCCGGCCCGCCTGCCACGAAAGCACCATCGGAACCGCGGAAAAAGCGGCAGCGAGGACACCGACCGTGACGGGCTGGGCGCCGAGACTGAGAGCATAAAGCGACAGGACGACACGTGCCGCGCGGACACTCACCGAGTTGAGCAGCGTGAGTACCAGTGCAAGAAAAACGGTCATGACTCGCGCGTGTCGGTCATCATTGCGACGTGGTCATCAGCGCCTCTCGATGGACGTGCCATCCCCGCTCTCGCCAAACTGTTCTTTCGTCATCCCGGCCAGCGACGCGCCGCCGGGGGGTGCCTGAGAGTAAACCTTTTGCTGGTGGAACGCTCGGCGCGCACCAGCGTAGCGCGCTGGCGCGCGCAACAGGACTGCGGTAGAACGTAATTGCAGACGAGAGCAGGCGCTGCCGGAAGCGAGTCGATCGTGATGGACCTCACTCAATGGGATACGCTGCGGCGCGCCCTGCGCGAGTTGCATCGCGCACTGGTCGAGCGTGCGAGCCGCGACTATGTCCGCGCACATCAAAGACTGCTCCAACCCGATCCGGGCGAGCTCCTGCAGATGCTCACGAAGGATCCCGAGTTCGCCTGGCTGCGCGGATTGTCCGAGCTCATGGTCGATATCGATGTCGCGCGCGACGACGGGCAGAACCGGGATCAGCTCGCGCCCGGCATCCGTACGGCCGTCGAACGGTTCATCCTTGCGCCGGCCGATATGTCCACAGCCGACGAGTTCGCGCAACACTACTGGCCCTACGTGCAGGAGGAGCCGCACGTCGCGATGGCGCACGCGGCGGTGAAGCAGGCCATCAGCGGCTGGCCTCGCGGTAATCCGAACGGGACGGCAGCGAACGCCTGACCGGCACCCTCTCAACACGCCGCGAAAGCCTCCTTTTCGCGGCTCGAGATCGCGATGCGCGCTTTCTCGCATGAGCGGACCGCGCGCGTTGCCCCGCTGCTCATCGTGCTCAGCGCGGCTGCGGCTCGCGAGCCCAGTCGCCTCCGAGCGCTTTCACGAGGAACACCGACACGAGCAGACGCTGGCCTTCGAGCTGGGTCGCGAGGCGCTCGGCGTTGAGCAGCGCCTGTTGGGCGGTGATCACGTCGAGGTAAGTCGCAACGCCGCCTTCGTAACGCGTGGTGGCGAGATCGAGCACGCGTGTCGCGCTCTGGACCGCAACCTGGGCCTGTAGATGCGAGCGCTCGAGGGCGGACCCGCCGAGAATGCCGTCCTCGACCTCCTGCATGGCGGTGAGGACGACGCGCCGATAGTTCGCCACGGTTGCATCGTAGCCGGCTTTCGCGAATTCGACGTTTGCAGTGAGCCGCCCCGCAGTGAAGATCGGTTGCAGTATGGAAACGCCGAGCGCCCAGATCGTGCTCGGTGCATCGAACAGGGTCGAGAAGTTCCTGCTCTGGAATCCGAACTGCGGGCCGAGGACGATGCTCGGATAGAAAGCCGCTTTCGCAACGCCGATCTGCGCATTGGCCGCCGCCATCGCACGCTCCGCGGAGGCGACATCGGGACGCCGTTCCAGCACATCGGAGGGAACGCCGATGGGCACAGGTGGCGGCGCGGAGCGCTTGTCCCCCCATGCCACCGCGAACACCGGCGCGGGCGTGCCGGTGAGCGTTGCGATGGCGTTCTCGAACTGCGAGCGCTGCCGGCGGAGCACATCCACCTGCGCCAGCGTGTTATCGATCAGGAACTGCTGCTGCGCGACGTCGAGACCCGAGGCCGCCCCGAGGTCGTGGCGCGACGTCACGAGACCGAGCGAACGTTTCTGCAGGTCGATCGAGCGGTAGATAACATCGAGCTCGAGATCGGTTTGGCGCAGATTGAAGTACGCGGTCGCGAGATCCGTCGTGAGTAGAAGACGTGTGTTCTCCAGGTCGATCGCGGCCTGCTGCGCGGTTGCCTGGACGCCCTGCACGGTGCTCTGCAGCCGCCCGAAGATATCCGCTTCGTAATTGACGCCGAGCAACACTGAGAACTCGTTCTGTATCGGCCCGAACTGCGGCGACGAATAGTTCGTGAGCGCCCGGTTCCCGGAGATCTTGAACCTCTGCGCGCGCCCGGCAAGCGTCACCTGCGGAAACAAGCCCGCCGTGGCCGCGTCGAGCGACGCCCGCGCCTGTGCGAGCCGTGCGCTCGCAAGCTCGAGCGTGGGGCTGTCCTTCAGCGCCTTCGCAACCAACCTGTTCAGCTCGGGGTCGCTGAAACTCAGCCACCATTCACCTTTGGGCGCGGTGTCGTTGGGTGTGCTCTCACGCCACGGCGCCTCCACTTTCCAGGTGGCGGGCATCTCCAGCCCGGGCGTGGTGTAGGGTGGTCCGAGGGTGCACGCAGCGACCAGCGCCGCGCACGAGGCAGCCGCAACGCACCGGCCTCCAATCATCGCTTGCTGGTGGCTTCGGGCCGCTCCGCCGCGGCGGATTTCTGCGCCGGCTGCGGCGCGACGGCAACCTGATCGCCTTCGCTCAGCGAATCCGGCGGATTGAGCACGACCTCATCCGAGGTGGAGAGGCCTTCGAGCACTTCGACGGTCGGACCATAGTTGCGGCCGATCTTCACCGGACGCAGGCGCACCTGCTTCTGCGGGTCAACGACCGCCACACGCACGCCTTCTCCGCGGATCAGCAGCGCGTTCGTGGGAACGGTCATCGCCTGCGCACCTCGCAGCGGAAGCTGAACCTGGACGTAGGCGCCCGGCATCAGCACACCGTCGCGGTTCGGCAGCGTAACTTCGATCTGCATCGTCCGCGTCGCCGGATCGATCGCGCCACTCGTGCGCGCCACCTGCCCCTCGAACGCCTGCCCCTGCAGTTCGGACTGGGTAACGGTGACCTTCTGGCCCGGCTTCACGCTCTGTGCATACGCCTGCGGCACGTTCACATAGATGCGCAGCGGGTCGGTCTGGGACAGCACGAACATGGTGCGGCCCGCGCCCCCGCCTGCATCGATCAGGTCGCCGACGTCGACGTTGCGCCGGGTGATGATGCCCGCGAAAGGCGCCACCACGCGCTTGAACGCCTGCAGTTCCTTCAGGCGCTCCACATTCGCCTCCGCCGCAGCGAGATTCGCGCGCGCCTGGGCTGCCGCGCCACGGCGCTCGTCGAGCTCCTGTTGCGACACGGCGTCTTTCTTGCGCAGTGCTTCCCACCGCTCCTGCGAGCTCAGCGCGAGCTGCAGACTCGCCGCGGTTTGATCGCGCGCCGCGACGGCCTGCGAAAGCTGCTGATCGATTTCGGGCGAGTCGATTTCGGCGAGAAGATCACCCTTCCTGACACGGCTGCCGATGTCCTTGTGCCACTGTTTCAGGTAGCCGCTTGCGCGGGCCGCGATGGGTGCCTGAACGAAACCTTGCAACGTGCCGGGCAGTGCGACCGTCTGGTCCGTACCGCCCGATTGCGGGAAAGTCGTCCGGACGTAGAGCTTGGATTGTTCGACCACTTCGGCCTGCAGCGTGCGGTTGTTGGCCATGCGGCTCAACACGGTCGCGCCCGCTCCGACCACGAGCAGTACCAGCATTACGGTGGCGAGAATCGTTGCACGTCTGAGTACGCGCTTGCGCTGCCGTGCGTCGGCCTCGTGGTTCGGCTTCGAAATGTCTTCGTCTGTCATAGATCCGATCAGGTTGTGCCGTGGGGTCCGCTCAGCCGTGCGGCCGGGTCGAGCCGTGCAGCGCGCTCGCGCCGACGCTGTAATCTCAGATGCACCATCGCGTACACGACCGGCACGAACAGCAGCGTCGATACGGTCGCGAGGAAAAGCCCGCCGATCACTGCGCGCCCGAGCGGTGCGTTCTGTTCGGCGCCTTCGCCGATGCCGAGCGCCATCGGAATCATGCCGATGATCATCGCCAGTGCGGTCATCAGCACCGGCCGGATACGCGTCGCACCGGCGGCAAGCGCCGCCTGGAGCGGCGCGATGCCTTCGGCCATCCGGTCGCGCGCGAACGAAATCAGCAGAATACTGTTCGCGGTGGCCACACCCATGCACATGATGGCGCCCGTGAGCGCGGGCACGCTCAGGGTCGTGCCCGTGATGAGCAGCATCCACGCGATGCCCGCGAGTGCCGCCGGCAATGCCGCCACGATGATCGCGGCGTCGATCCAGGACTGGAAGTTGACGACGATCAGCAGATACACGAGCACGATCGCCATCACGAGTCCGACACCGAGCCCCACGAACGAGTCCTGCATCGTCTGCACCTGGCCGCGCATGACCACTTCGCTCCCGCGCGGCAGCTTGGGACGAAGCTTCGTCAGCTCGTCGTTCACGCGCGCTGCCACGGCGGCGAGGTCGGTGCCCTGCACGGTCACATAGACGTCTAACGAAGGTTGTATGTTGTAGCGCGTCGCGACCGCGACCTTGCGGCTGGGAGAAGCCGAAACGAGATTACCGAGCAACTGCGTCGAACCGCCGCTCTGCGCGCTCGAAACCGGGACGTTGAGCAACGCATCGAGCGAATCCACGCGATACTGCGGCGTCTGTATCGCGACCTGATACACGACGCCGTTCTGCGGGTTGAGCCAGAACGCAGGCGCAGTCTGGAAACTGCCGGCGAGCGACACGAGCACGTTCTGCCCGACATTGAATGCAGTCAGCCCGACCTGCTGCAGGCGCGAGCGATCCATCTGCAGGTCCACGCCGGGATTGTCGAGCCGCTGGTGAAGATGGACGTCGACCGCGCCGGGAATCTGCTTTATCGCCTTGACGAGGTCGGATGCGAGCGCCGCGTTCTGCGCCAGGTTCGGACCGGTGAACTGCAGATCGATCGCGGCCGGCAGCCCGAAGTTCAGAATCTGAGTGACGATGTCGGCGGGCTGGAAGAAGAACTCGATGCCGGGAAAGCGCTTCGGCAGCTCCTGCCGCAGCAGCGTCACGTAGTTCTCCGTGGGCGCGTGTCCGTGCCGGAGCGACATCAGGACCTCGCCGTCGAGCGTGCCGATGATGCCGGCGTTACTGTAGGAGAGATTGATACTGCTGTTCGGCACGCCGAGGTTGTCGAGGATCGTCTCGAGCTGGTCCTTGGGAATCAGCTCGCGGATGGTCGCTTCGATCCCGTCGGCGATGCGCGCGGTCTCCTCGATGCGGGTGCCCGTCGGCGCGCGGAAGTGCAGGCGGATCTGGCCGGCATCGACGCTCGGGAAGAAATCGCGTCCGAGCATCGGGTACAGCACGCAGGAGACAACCGTAAAGCCGAGGAACAGGAGCGCGAACGGCTTGCGGCGCTCCAGCAGCGCGGACAGAAGCAGCGCATAGGCGCTGCGTACGTGCTCGAACGCGGCATCGAAGCGCCGGTAAAGCCGCTGCAGCGGACTCGATTTTCCACCGTCCGCGGCGTGCGACTTCGCCATGAGCAGCATCACCAGCGTCGGCACGAGGGTCCGCGAGAGGATGTAGGAGGCGATCATCGCGAACACGACGGCCATCGCCATCGGGACGAACAGGAAACGCGCGACGCCGGTCAGGAAGAACATCGGCACGAACACGATACAGATACAGAGCGTCGCGACGAATGCCGGCACGCCGATCTCGCCGGCGCCGACGATGATTGCGTCGTGCAGACCCGCCCCCTGATGCATGTGCCGCTCGATGTTTTCGATCGTGACGATCGCCTGGTCCACCAGAATACCGACGGAGAGCGCGAGGCCGCCCAGCGTCATGATGTTCAGCGTCTGCCCCAGCGCGAACAGACACAGAATCGACGCGAGCAGGGACAGGGGTATGGTCAGCGCGATGATGGCCGTGCTGCGCCAGTTGCCAAGGAACAGCAGGACCATCGTCGCGGTGAGCGCGGCGGCAATGAGTGCTTCGATCACCACGCCCGTAACCGCCGCCTTCACGAACACCGACTGGTCGAAGAGCGGTGTCACCTTCACGTCCGGAGGCAGGATCGCGCTCGCGCGCGGCAGCGTCGCCCGGATACTGGACACGATGTCCAGCGTGGAGACGCCCGCGTTCTTGAGGATCGACAGGAGCACGCCCCGCTCGCCATCCATGCGCACGATGTTCGTCTGCGGCGAGTAACCGTCGCGGACCTGCGCAACGTCGCGCAGATAGGTTGTGGTGCCGCCTTGCGTCCGCATCGGCAGATCGTTCAACCCGGAGATCGCGTCCGGAGAGGCGTTCATGCCGACCGCGAACTCGGTGTCCCCGATCTTCACCGTCCCCGATGGCAGAATCAGGTTCTGCGTGTTCACGGCCGCGACGATGTCGGCCGGCACGAGCCCGCGCGCCTGCATCGCGGACAGATCGAGATCGACGGAAATGACACGCACCTTGCCGCCGTACGGGAAGGGGATCGCGACACCCGGCAGCGTGACGAGTTGCGGGCGCAACTGGTTGACCGCAGCGTCGAAGACGGACTGCTCGGGCAGCGTCGGACTCGACAGGCCGAGCTGTATCACCGGAACGCTCGACGCGGAGTACTTGATCACGAGCGGCGGTGTGATGCCAGGGGGCAGCTGCCGCACCTGACTCTGCATCGCCGCGACCACCTGCGCGAGCGCTGTCTGAATGTTGGCGCTCTGCTGGAAGAACACCTTGATGATCGTGGTTCCCGCGAGGGAAACGGATTCAATGTGCTCGATGTCGCTGACGGTCGTCGTCAGCCCGCGCTCGCTCTGGCCGGCAATGCGCTGTCCCATCTCCTGCGCATTGAGGCCGTTGTATGTCCAGATGATGCTGATAACCGGGATGTCGATTTCCGGAAAGATGTCCGTCGGCATCTTCCGCAGCACGAACGGCGTGGCGATGATGATCAGCATCGCCATCACGATGAAGGTGTAGGGGCGCCGCAGCGCGAGCTCGACGACCGAGAAGCCGGAAGGGCTCTGGGGAGATCTACTCATGAGAGGGTGAATGGTAGCGGCGATACGCCGCAACCGCTAGGTGGCTTGGTGAAATCGTGCAGGTCGGTGTTCGTCCGGCGTCGCGTCCGATTCGGTCCTTCGGCTATCATGTAAGCGGCTCAATCAGGGGAGTCGAATGCTCATGCGGCCCAATCACAAGAAGGCCTCAGCGGCTGTCGTTCATAGCGCCGATTCTTTCGCCCGGCGTGTTCTCGCGCCGACGCTCGCAGCCGCCCTGGCCATGACGATTCTCTCTTCACCGGCAGCCGCGCAAACGGACGCCGAGCGCAGGGCGCAGGAAGAGCGCCGACGACAGGAGGAACAGCAGCGGCAGGACGCCGAAAACCGCAGGCGGGAGTACGAGCGTCAGCAGGCCGAGGCGCGCCAGAGGGCGGAGTTCGAGCGCCAGCAGGCCCAGCAACGGCAGGATCAGGCGCGACAGAAGGCAGAATTCGATCGCAACGAGGCAATCAAGCAGCAGCAACAGGCGCAACAGAAGGCGGAGTTCGAGCGCCAGCAGCAACAGCAACGGCAGCAGGACCAGGCCCGTCGAGCCGAGCAGGAACGACAGCAACAGCTCGGGCGGCAACAGCAGCAGCAGCAACAGGCGCAAACCGAGCAGGCGCGAAAACAGGCGCGCGTAAGCGAAGCGCAGGGGCAACTCTCGCGCGCCGAAGCGGAAATGGCTTCCGCGAATTCTCAGCTCGTCAACGCGCAGCAGCGAGTCAATCAGGCACGCCAGCAGCTCGAGCAGGCGCGCGCGCGGTTCAATCAGGCGCGCCAGTAGCCGCGCGATCCGCATCGACGGAGGTTCACATGATCATCTCTGTGGTCAACCACACGCACGGGAAAATTTCGGACGCGGACCTGCACGTTGCGCTGCGCGCGATCAACCGTCAGATCGCGTGCGACTTCGCGCCGTACTGGCACATCACCGCTGCGTTGAGGCTGGAAGGCGGAAGCCAGGCGAAGCCCAGCAAGAAGCAGCTGACCGACATGCGCGGAGACGCGATCATGTATCTGTGGGACGGCTCGGACGTCGACGATGCGCTGGGCTACCACGAACAGACGGAGCTCGGCGTCCCGTACGGGTTTGTCTTCACCGATCTTGCCAAACAGCTGCACGAGAACTGGACGGTCACGTTATCGCATGAAGCGCTGGAGCTGATCGGCGACCCGCAGGTGAATCTGCTCGTGCAGGGGCCGCATCCCAGCAATCCCAAAAAGGTCGTGTTTCACTGGCACGAGATGTGTGATGCCGTGCAGGCCGAAACCTACAAGGTCGACGGGGTGGAGGTGTCGAACTTCGTACTGCCGCTGTATTTCACCGGCGGAGACGAAAGCGGCTCACGCAACGACTTTCTCGGCACGAAACACGGAGGCAAGCTGCTTCAGTCGTTCGGCATCAACCCGGGCGGCTACATCGGATTCTTCAATCCGGCGACCGGCGAGCATCAGACAGTGTCGCTGCCCGAGGACAAGGAAGCGGCGCGCAGGCTGAAGGTCAAGAGCGCGTACGCGCAGGCGCGGCGCGGCACACGGTATGAAGCGCCGAAAAACAAGATCAGCGCTGCGCCTGCAGCGGCGACCCGCGGAGCAGGCGCCGCGGCGGCGCTGGCAGGCACGGGCGTCAAGGTGCTCCGCAGCAAGCCGCTGGAAGACGGGCCGGATCCCGTGCGGCGGTAGTGGAGCATCTGCTCAATGTGTCGCATAGAACGGTGACGGGAGGCTTGGATAAATGCGGTGGACGTGCCGATAGACATCACGCGTTTTTGCCTCGACATCATCTTCGCTGTAGGCAGGCGCCGGCAGACCCGTGCTTTCGGCCCACAGGAAATCATGGATCGTCACCTGCACGGCGTCGCGCGTTGCCTCCTTGTCCCGCCAGTTCTCGATCTTCAGCTTTTCCCCCTTTAGGGCGCTCAGGAGCTCGGCCGCGACCTTCTTGATACGCTGGATGTCGGTCTTGTCGAGTCCCGGCTTCAGCAGCAGGTCGAACAGCGCAAGGCTTTCCTCGTCCAGACCCTCGCGCATTGCACGAGTCTCTTCGTCGTCCAGGCTTTGTACGAACTTGAGCAGCGCCGCAAACGTATTTTCGATCGTCACCCGGTCCTTCTCGCGGTTGTAGTCCTCGACGATCTCCTCGTAATGCCGCTGCAGGTCCGCCCGTAGCGGATTACGCGCAAGCATCCGCGAAAGGCGGGTTTCGACGACCTGCTTCAGCGCTTGCACCGTCGAATGCTTCGATGGCGACCGTTCGAACTCCTGGCGCAGCGTTTCCATGTCCGCCGCGCCTGGCTCGCTTTCCTCCAGCCGCTTCCACTCGTGGAAGTGCTCGAATCGCGCGGATACCGAGCCGATGCGGGCGTCCGAACCGTTGGCGAGGACAATGAAGGCGTTGTGATGAAAGAGGTGCGGGACCGTGTCCTTGTAATCCGCGAAGTTCTTTTCGAAGGCGTGCCGGATGTCTTTGTGGATGTTCTTCAGCTCCATGAACAGCAAAGGAATGCCATTCACGAAGCCGACGATGTCTGTCCGGCGGCGATAGAGGTCGCCGCGAACCCATAACTCGCGCACCGCCAGGAAGTGATTGTTCGCAGGCTCGTCGAAGTCGAACACTTGCAGGCGTTGCCTGACCATCTCGCCTTTGCTGTCGCGGAACGAGACAGGCACGCCGTCCTTGAGCAGGGCGTACTTGTCCTGGTTAAGGGATAGGGTCGATTGGGCGGCGCTCCACTCCACGAGTTGACGGATCGCGTCGCGATAGGCGTCATCCGGCAGATCGGGATTGAGTTGCAGCAGCCTTTCGCCAAGCGTGCGCGTCAGCACGACGTCGCGGTCGCTCGTGCGGCCGAGCAGGCCTTCGGGGCCAAAAGTCTCCTCGTTGTACGCATACACTAGATCCCAGCCGAGCACATCGCGCAGGTAAGCGCCCGCTGGTCTCCTGAACGAGAGTGTCTTCGGTGTAGCGCGGCATTTCGGTTTAGTCGTTCCGCGCGAAGTGGCTTAACGGACAGCGCTGCGCTTAGTTGCTCGCTTTCGTCGCGCTGCGATGTCCACTATCTTGCCGTCCTTCAGGACATAGCAGGGGGTCCCAGTGCTGCGCGCGAGTGCGAGTGCGCTACGCGCGGCGCGTTCGAGTGCCGCTTGCGAGCCGAGCAGATCCTTATCTTTAGGCGTACCGTTTCTCTTCATTCGTCCGAACCCCATTCGACCATGACCGGCTGTGGACCGGAATTATCGTATAGCACCCATCCGTCAACGAGCGGCTGATACACACGGCGGAAATTCTCCAACCCGGCTTTGAAGCGCCGCCGGATATCGATTTCCGCCACGTCGTGTCCTCCCTGACCGACGCGCGCGGCGACACGTGCGATTGCAAGCTCGACGCTGGGGAGGCTCAGAAACACGATCTTCACGTTATACCCGGCGTTCCGCCACAGCGGAATGCTGCGTGCGTAGCCGCGTCCGGCCAGAGTGCTCTCGAACGCAAAGCTCTCACCCCGCGCCACTTTGTTCGCGATCTCCGAGAGCAGAAGCCTGCCGGCCCGGACTGCGACCGCTTCCGGGCGGAATGGAGAAAGGCCTGCGGCGATCAGGTCGGCGTTGATGAACGCGGGGCAGTCGGCCTCCTGCGGCAGGAATTGTCGTGCAAAGGTCGTTTTGCCAGCGCCGTTCGGTCCCGCAATGATGATGATCTTCCGCTCGCGGGTCATACCGCGATCTGGCCGCTCATGAGGCGTGGGAGGAACAGATCGCGGGCGGCGTGGAGTTTCCGATTCTGCTCATCGAGCACATCGGTCAGTTCAAATGACGGCTCAATGTATTCGGAGTAATGGTCCTGAAGCTTTCGCGGAGCGACAAGGATCGGCACTGAGCGCATCAACGTCGCATTAAGATTTGGCATCGTCGCGCCTTTGGCTCGATTCGCGATAAGGCCAGCGGTATCAGGAGAACCAAGCGTATCAAACAGATATCTCCGATTGACTGCCGCCGGGTCTGGCCGTATCCGCAGACAGCCCGTTCCACAAAACCAGCCTTCTTGTCGTTTGCCAATGAATGCACGTCGCCCTATGTCGCCGCGACGACCGTACACCGTATCGCCAGCCGTCATGCGATGTCGTCCGAGCTTATTTGCAAGGGATTCCGGAATGCGTGCAACCGATTCGAGCGCGACGCGGAATCCAACCAAGTCCTTAGGCATGATCACGGGTACGCCCTCATCGCTGTAGTCAGACTGATGAAGCTGGCTTCCAAATGGGCCCGTTTGGATTCCATCGCCCTGCACGCACAGATCCTCCAAGGAACGCCGACGCCAACCGTCCGGCACGCCATCCGTGATTCGCGTGTGCTCGTAACCGGGAAACCGAAGGCGCACGAACCACTCCCGATAATGCTCGCGTGCCGCCTGCTCCAGCAGCGTCATGCGCCGCCGATTGTTCTCGATCAGGTCGTCGTATGCCGAAAGGATGTCTGCAATTCGACTCTGGACCTCGCGTTCAGGGAAGGCAACCTTCACCTTTGCAAGTTGTTGGCGAGGAAGATGTTTGATCGTCGCGCCTGTAAACAAACTTGCAAAGTCTCCAAGTCTCCCCTTGTGAAGGAACGAATAGAACAAGAACCTATGATCGAGACACTCGTGCGGACGAATGCGATGGAGCGCTTTCTGAATCATCATTCCTGGGACCGAATCTTTCCAGATTGCGCAGCGACCCGGCTCTCCCCCTTCGCACATTACGATGTCGCCGTATTTCAATCCGTAGCGGTCCATTTCGTTATGTTCAAACCGCATCTTCCGCAAGTTCTCAAGATCGAACTCGCCCCAGCGCACATTGATATTCGCGAGGTACGGAAACTCTTGTCCCTTGTTCTTCTGTTCGTCCAGCATTTTTCCCAGACACATGTCAGCAACTTCAGCTAGAGGCTTCACCATCCATCTCATGCCCCTAGCTCCTCGAAGTTCTCCTGAATCTTCGCTGCAAGTCCGCCGCTTCCTTGTTGAGATCGGCCAGCTCGGTGTGGATGTCGCGCAGCGTCTGCTCGAAGTCGAAGTCCTCGTCCTCCTCGGGCGGGGCGACGCCGACGTAGCGGCCCGGCGTGAGGCTCCAGTCGGCGGCCTCGATCTCCTTGCGGTCCACGAGCTTCACCAGCCCCGGCACCGCTCGCAGCTCCGCCTCGGGGAAGCGGTCCTGCAGCCACACGACCTGCCGGTGGAAGTAGGCGGCGTGCTTCAACTGCTCGACGGCGGCCTTGCGCTGCCTCGTCGAGCTGCTTGACCAGCCGGCCGCGTCGCGCGGCGGTCGTACGCGGCGGAGATCGCATCGTCCGCCGCCAGCTCGGCGCCGAGGTCGGCCGACACGCGCGGCGAGCTTGTAGAGCAGGTCCACCTGCTTGACGAGGCCGCGGATCGCCTCGGCGATGGGGTCGAACGCCTTGCGCGCGGCGTGCTGGGCGTCGTTCGTCTCGGGCAGCGCCTTGGCGTACTTCTGGCCGAAGGCGGCGAGACTCGCGAGGAGCTTCTTCGCGTCGGCCTCGTAGAGCGCGGCGCGCCTCGCGCAGCTCGTTCGACGGCATCGGCGAGCGCCTGCTTCCTGTCAGCGTCGAGTCTGCGGACTTCGCCGCGGCCTTGGCGAGCGCATCGAAACGCGCTGCGCAGGTCGGCGAGCGTCGTCTCGAACGGCGCGAGCGTCCCGGGCACCGCGGCGCTCTCGGCGCAGACACGGCCGAGGTAGTCCTTCACCAGCCCGAGGAAGCGCTTCTGCTGCCCGCGATAGAGCCAGACGATGGCGGCGAGGTTCTGCATCTGCTCGGGCGAGAAGTCGTAGATCTTGCGCGTGACCTTGCGGTAGATGTTGCGCGCGTCGAGCATCAGCACCTTGTCCTTGCGCTCGGTGCGGCTTGGCGCGGTCGAAGAACCACAGCTCGCAGGGCACGGTGCGGGTGTAGAAGAAGTTGGAGCGGATGGAGATCATCACGTCCACGTCGCCGGTCTCGACGATCTTCTGCCGCACCGCCTTCTCGCCGTGCCCGCGCTGCTCGACGCCTGCGACGACATGACGAAGCCGGCGCGGCCCTTCGGCGCTGAGGTAGCTGTAGAAGTAGGAGATCCAGAGGTAGTTGCCGTTCGAGACCTTCTTCGCCTTGTTCACGCCCGGCAGGCCGAAGGGCAGGCGCGGGTCGCCCTTGATGCTTGCTCGGCGTCCACCACGTCCACGTTGAACGGCGGATTGGCCATCACGAAGTCGCACTTGCCGCGCCGAGTTCGTGCTCGTCCTCGTAGTAGGTGATGGCCTCGGCGATCTTCGCCCTCCAGCCCGTGCACGGCGAGGTTCATCTTGGCGAGGCGGATGGTGTCGCGGTTCTTCTCCTGGCCGTAGAAGGTCACGCTTCTTCGCGGTGTCGCCGCGCCTCGTGCTCGATGAAGTGGCTGCGATCTGCACGAACATGCCGCCCGAGCCGCAGGCGGGGTCGAAGACGGTGCCGTGGTCGGGCTCGATGACGTTGACGATGGTCTGCACGATCGAGGACGGCGTGAAGAACTCGCCGTTGTCGTGCGCCTTCTGGATCGGAGAACTTGGCGAGGAAGTATTCGTAGATGCGGCCGAAGACGTCGCCGGTGGCCTGCTTCAGTTCCTCCGGATTGAGCGTGCGCAGCAGTTGGCCCGAGCACGTCGTTCTCGAGATCCGAATACTCGCCTTGGGCAGCACGCCTTTGAGACCGTCGTAGTCCTCCTCGATGGCGTCCATCGCGTGCTGGATCGCGCGATCGCGTTTCGCGCTGTCCGGCAGCGACACCAGATAGTCGAACTGCGCTTCCGGTCGCAGAAAGATCGCGCCCTTCTGGGAAAAATCTTCCTTCGTGAGCGGCCGCGATTTCCCGCCGCGCTTCGGAAGGTTGGCTTCGATCCCGTCCTTCACCGCAAGATAGCGGCTGTACGCGTGCCGCAGGAAGATGAGCCCCATCACCGGCATGAAGTATTCGTTGCTCGCGTAGTTCGAGTTCGCGCGCAGCGTATCCGCCGCATTCCACAGGCGCTTTTCGATCGCCTCGATGTGTTCGAGTTGGGCCATGCGGGCGAATGGTAGGGCAGGCGTCGATGCCAGGCAAAGACTGCCAGCGCCTGCTACGACCGGCCGACACACCTGCTTATTCTGAAACAGCACCGTCCGGAGCGTGTCGGCTGCTGGAATCGCGAGCGCCGTGCGCGCGTGGCGGCAGTGCTCGGCCGAACCGAGTGCCAGCTGTTCGTGCGCGACGTACATGAGCCAACGACCGCCTCCGGAGGGCAGTCGGCGGCTCTAGTTGAACTCGGGGTCGGGGCCGGCTTGCCGTGCACGAGCAGGCCGGCAGGACGGCTATCGTATTACGGTGCCCGTCTGTTCAGATGGTCGGCCGACGACAGGCGGCTGGATCTGTTCACCCTCGAGAACGGCCCTGTACGTGAACCCGGCGATCGCAGCGCCGATCAGCGGGGCAAGCCAGAACAGCCATAGCTGCTGCAGTGCCCAGCCGCCCACGAAGAGAGCAGGACCCGTGCTGCGTGCTGGATTGACCGAGGTGTTTGTCACCGGAATGCTGATCAGATGAATCAGCGTCAGCGCAAGCCCGATCGTCAGGCCGGCGAAGCCGACCGGCGCGCGCTGATGCGTGGCGCCTAAGATGACGATGAGAAACATGAAAGTCATCACGAGCTCCGTTACGAGCCCCGACACCATCGAATACCCGCCGGGAGAATGCTCCCCGTAACCATTGGATGCCAGACCGCCCGTAATGCTGAAATCCGCTTTCCCGCTCGCGATCAGGTAAACCACTCCGGCACCGAGGATCGCACCTGCCACTTGGGCTACGACGTAGGGAAAGAGACTCGACGCCGGAAAACGCCCGCCGGCCCACAATCCGATGGACACCGCAGGGTTGAAGTGTCCGCCCGAAATCGGGCCAAGCGCGTAAGCGCCAGTGAGCACGGTGAGACCGAACGCCAATGCAACGCCAACGAACCCGATGCCTACTTCAGGGAAAGCGGCCGCGAGTACCGCGCTGCCGCAGCCGCCCAATACCAGCCAGAAAGTGCCGATAAACTCGGCCGATAATTTGGCAAACATGACTAACCTCCTCGGATCGATGTAAAGGAGCCGCCTGACCGGTGCGCTCTCACGACTGAATCGGCCGGACGAGCATCTCGACTCGGCGATTCTGGGCGCATGCTGCTTCTGTATCTTTGCTCGCTATCGGTTCTTCCTCGCCTCGACTATCGACCGTGATGCGATTTTGCGCAAGCCCGTGCTGCCCCAGGTAATCCGCCACGGCGGCAGCGCGGCGGCGGGAGAGCTCACGGTTCGCCTCTGCGCTCCCGACACTTGCAGTGTAGCCTACGACTGTCACTGATGGCTTACGTCGGATGAGGCTTCAATAAACCCCGCGTCGAAGAAGCCAGTGGACACTGGCTCGCCTCGTAGCAGGTAATCAGGAGGTCTGTACGAACGAGATCATTCAACGATTGATCGAGAAGAACCTGTGGCACAGGTTCTGACTGTTCATTGCATTGCTCCTATCCGTCGGCGTTGCGTTTGCCAGTGAACGTGAACACAGTTACCGGGACCGAATTGCAAAGCATCAACGGCATCGGACTGGTGAAAGCCAAAGCGATAGGCCGTTCGAGCGGCATGCGGTACGGTGAGGCGCTCGTGCTGGCGGACGCGTCGCCAGCAAAGTCTGCGGTGCGTGTTCAGCGCCCCCTTATCGAGGCGGTTTTCGGGCCATCTCTGCGTCGCGCGACACTCAACACCCCGCCTTCACACCATCGACGTACACGACCTTCTCGCGGATCAGGCGCTCGAGCTCCGCGCTCATGCCGATCTCCGCGAGAACACTCGCAGCATCCGAACCGGGCTTCGCGGCGGGACGTCCGGGCGTCACCGGCGTGCGCGAGAGCCTCACGCCGGGCGCAGTCGTCGTGATCGGGCCGAAGCCTTCGTGATCACGTGTGATGGCAACCCCGCGTGCTTTCGTAAGCGGATCGACCATCAGCTCGCGCAATGTCGGCACGACGCGGTGAATGGCAATCCCGGCCTTGGTCAGCACCTTCAGCCACTCGGGCACGCTGCGCGTGCGCATGCGTTCTTCCATCCAGCGCTCGAGATCCGCGCCATGGCGCTTGCCTATGTCGCGGAAATCCCAGCAGCGCGCGAGCTCTTCGCGCGTCGAGACGAGATAGACCCATCCGTCCGCCGCTTCGTACAGCCGATCGAGCGGTCCGTTGCCGCGCGCGTCCTGTCCGTGCGGCTCGTTCCATTCCTTGCCCGCGTAGCCCTGAAGCAGTGCTGATTGCAGCATCGTCGCGGTGTAGGCGAGCGCGCTGTCGACGAACTGACCTTCACCCGTGCGGCGCCGATGCAGAAGCGCAAGCGCAACGCCGTAGCACGCCATGAGTCCCGTCCCGTAATCGTTCGCGGCGAATGGCGCCGTCGCCGGTTTGGCTGAACCGTAGCGCACTTGCATGCCCGTGACGGCCTGACCGATCTGCTCATGGCCGGGACGCAACGCGTACGGCCCGATGCTCCCGAACGTATTCATGTAGCCGAACACGATGCCCGGCTTGCGCGCGCGCACACGCTCATAGTCGATGCCGAGCTTTTCCGCTACGCCGCCGCGGAAATTCTGAAGCACGACGTCGGCCCAGTCGACGAGCTTCCAGAAGATTTCGAGGCCTTCCTTCGTCTTCAGATCGATCAGCACGCTGCGCTTGCCGCGATTGATGTCGTTGTGGCGCAGGACGGTCTTGCGATGCGGGCTGTCGATCTTGATCACGTCGGCGCCGAACTCGGCCATCGTGCGGCCGCAGGTCGGACCGGCGAGGACGATGCAGAGGTCGAGGACTTTGACGCCGGCAAGCGCGGAGCGGAGAGTCTGATCGGCAGATGTTCGCCCTTCGAGACGGCCGCTGTAGGCCTCCTCAGGACGAACGGTGTTGGGTAGTCCTTCGAGACGGCCCTTGCTGGTCTCCTCGGGACGAACGGAGCGGAGCTCGTCGACCCTCACCCCTTCCCTCTCCCTCACCGAGGGCGAGGGCGGGTTTTTGTCAGCGAATTCGCGCAGGATCTCCGCGCGATGCGCGTCGGGGTTCGCGCGCGGGGAACGCACCGATCCGGGCGTCAACGACAGGCGCGTGTTGATGCCGGGACCGCGGAAAGAGCCAAGCTCGGGATCCGCCAGATCGGCCTTCCCTTCTGGCCCCGATCCTCCCGTCTTCTCCCCGGCGCCGAACTGCTCGATGATCTTCGACCCGAGCGCCTGCGGATGGTCCAGCCATTCGGCACTGGTATGGCAGATCACGCCTTCGGAGCCTATCTCGGCGATGAAGTCTTCCCACTCTTTGCCGGTGCGCGCGCGCGTGACTTCGTCGAACTTCTCTCCGAGCTCCCGCGCCGGGAGGTTGGCATCGCGCCACTTGTCCATCCCGATGGCCTTGATGAACGCTTCGAAGCGCTTGTTGTTCGCCACGTACATGAGCCAGCGTCCGTCCTTGCACGGAAGCTGCCGGCTCCAGTTGAATTCGGGCTCCGGCACCGGTTCACCGTTGACGAGCAGGCCCCGCGCGCCGACGACCGTGAATGTCGCATCGAAGAGCGGAATTTCCACGCGCTGCCCGAGCCCGGAGCGCTCGCGTTCGTTGAGCGCCATGGCGACCGTGACCGCGCAGAGAAAAGCCGCATAGGCCGAGCCGTACGGAATGACGGTGTACACGGGTTTACCCGCGCTCGCACGGCTCGCACGATAGGTCCCGGTGGCGGCACCGACGACACCTTCCCACGCTCTGACCTGCGCGCGCGGATCGTCGGAACCGAATCCGGGCAACGAGCAGTAGACCAGGCGCGGGTTCGCCGCGGTCATCGCCTCGGCACCAATACCGAGGCGCTCCATCACGCCGGGACGAAAGTTCTCGATCACGACATCGGCGGTCGCAATCAGATTGCGCGCGGTCCGCAGATCCGCGTCCGCCTTGATGTCGAGCACGATGCTGCGCTTGTTGCGATTCCACGTGGCGTTCGCGGGCGTGTTCCAGCGCGGTCCGCCCGGCGGATCGACGCGGATCACGTCCGCACCGTGGTCGCCCAGCAGCATGGCTGCCAGTGGTCCCGCGATGTACTGCCCGAAATCGATAATCCGGATACCTTCGAGAGCGCCTGCCATGTTTCACTCCTCCTTGCGAACGAGAATATACAATGCGAGGCACGCAGGGCCGCTTGAATCGCGGCCGCTCGTTATCCACTATATGGAGAGGCAACCATGCCCGAGTCTGAGGCCATCGCCGTCTACGGCTACCTGACGCAGCCCGAGATACGCTTTCTCGATGCCGCCGTCGAGCGGCTGATTCCCACCGACGAACTGGGACCCGGCGGCACGCGACGCCGGCGTCACCTGCTACATCGACCGCCAGTTGAGCAGCACCTGGGGCACGCACGGGCGCAACTACCGCTCGGGTCCGTGGCTCGAGGGCACGCCCGAGCAGGGTTTCCAGTCGCGGCTCACGCCGCAGGAGATCTATCGCATCGGGATTCACGAGATCAACGCTGTATTGCCGCGCGCAGTACGAGAAGCCGTTCGACCAGTTGCCGCCCGCGCAGGCAGGACGAGGTTCTGAAGGCGCTCGAAGCGGGGCAGGTCGACCTGCCTTCGCTGTCGTCGAAGCTCTTTTTCGATCTGCTGTGGCGCAATACCGAGGAAGGCTTCTTCGCCGATCCGCTCTACGGCGGCAATCGCGACAAGGTGGGCTGGAAGCTGATCGGCTTTCCCGGCGTGCCGTCCAGCGCCTACAACGCGCATCACTCGACAACCCGACGCCGTACCGCGCCGAGCCGGTCAGCATTCTCGACATCCAGCTCGAAGCAGGCGCAAGGCCGATGCGCAGGGCTTCGCGAAGCACATCATGCTGAAGCAGGAAGGAGGAAAGTAATGACGCCGACGAAAATGAAACCGGTCGATGTCGTCGTCGTGGGCAGCGGCGTCGTCGGTTCGATCATGTCGATGGAGCTCGCGAACGCGGGCCTGAAGGTGCTCTGTCTCGAGCGCGGCCGGATGATCGATCCGCAAACCGATTTCGTGACGCCGTACGTGCACGACGAGCTGAAGTACGACCGTCACAGCGACATCTTCCAGAACCTCTCGCGCGAGACGATCACCTTCCGCAACAACATGGGCCAGACCGCGCTGCCGATGCGCGAGCTGGGCTCGTTCAAGCCCGGCGAGATGGTCGGCGGCACCGCGGCGCACTGGGGCGGCAACGCGCGGCGCTTCCTGCCGCACGATTTCGAGCTCGCGCTCGCAAGATCACCGAGCGTTACGGCAAGAGGTTTCTTCCCCGAGGACTGCACAGCGCAGGACTGGGGCGTCACCTGGGACGACGTCGAGCCGTACTACGACCAGTTCGAACACATCTACGGCGTCGGCGGCAAGGCCGGCAATCTGAACGGCGAGATCCAGCCGGGCGGCAATCCGCACGAAGGCCCGCGCTCGCGCGAGTTTCCGAATCCGCCGACGACGCGCACGCCGCAGGGCGAACTGTTCGCGAAGGCGCGCGAGCGAGCTCGGCTACACGCCGTTCCAGGGTCCGGCCGCGGCGATGACCCAGGACTACAGCAATCTCTACAAGCTGATGCTGCTCGAGTGCCAGCGCGGCGGCTTCTGCTCGAGCCACGTGTGCTCGCAGGGCGCGAAGGCGAATCCGCTCTCCGCCGTGCTGCCGGCGCTCTACAAGCAGCAGAATTTCGAGCTGCGTCCGCTGTGCAACGTCATCAAGGTCAACACGCGATTCCACCGGCAAGCAGGCGACCGGCGTCACCTACATCGATGCGCGCGGCCGCGAGGTCGAGCAGCCGGCCGAGCATCGTGGTGCTGGCGACCTACTGCTTCAACAACACGCGGCTGCTGCTGCTCTCGGGCATCGGCAAGCCGTACGATCCGCAGACCGGACGCGGCGTCGTCGGCCGCAACTATTCGTATCAGACCGGCGGCCGCATGCACGCTCTTCTTCGACGACACGCGAGTTCAATCCGTTCATCGGCGGCGGCAGGTCAACACGTCGATCGACGAACTGAACGGCGACGTCATCGATCGCTCGAAGCTCGGCTTCGTCGGCGGCGCCTACATCAACGTGCCGAGCGCCGGCGCGTCGCCGATCAAAGGCAAGCCGTTGCCGCACGGCACGCCGCGCTGGGGCGCGCGAGTGGAAGAAGGCGGTCGCGCAGAACTACCGCCGCACGTTCGGGCATCCACATCCACGGCTCGTGCATGAGCTATCGCGACCGTTATCTCGATCTCGATCCGACCTACAAGGACGCGAACGGCCTGCCGCTGCTGCGCATGACCTTCGACTGGCACGACAACGAGAAGAAGATGCTGCGGTGGATCTACGAGAAGATCACCGAGATCGCGAAGGCGATGAAGCCGTCGCAATATCACGCGGCACCCCATTCCCGGGAAGTACAGCATCGTGCCGTACCAGAGCACGCACAACATCGGCGGCGCGGTGATGGGCACCGATCCGTCGACGAGCGTCGTGAACAAGTATCTGCAGTCGTGGGACGTGCCGAACCTGTTCGTGGTCGGCGGCAGCGCGTTTCCGCAGAATCCGGCGCAAGGCCCGACCGCAACCATCGGCATGCTGGCGTGCTGGGCAGCGGACAACATCAAGGAGACGTACATCCGCAACCCGGGCCCGATGATGTAACGACTGCCCCCTCTCCCAGGGGCCGGGGATGAGGGTGGGAATAGGCGCGCCGCTCACCGGGAGGAGGAACTCCGATGGCACAGACGGTACCGCGACGCGCGCATCTCATCACCGGCGGTTTTCCGCCGGGTTCGAGCGCCGGGCACGATCATGATTACCCGCGGCTGCGACTGCTGGGACTTCTCGCCGAGGAGGACGTGCAGGCGTCGGTCGCGAATGACTTCGCCGATCTGCCAAATGGCTGCCGGTCAGCCGCCTGCTGATTACCTACGTCGCAGGTCCCTATCCCGACACTGCGCAGTGCACTGCGTTGCGTGCCTGGCTCGAAGCGGGCGGACACTGGCTTGCACTGCACGGCACGAGCGGCGGCCGCGCGGAGCGCGTCGAAGGCGTGCGCCAGCGCCGAACCGTCAAGGCCGAGCATCACGCGCTGCTCGGCAGCTTCTTTCTCGACGCATCCGCCGATCTGCCGGTTTCGCGTCGACGTGCGCGATACCGATCACCCGCTCACGCGCGGATCGGCGCTTCTTTCGAAGTCGAGGACGAGCCTTACTTCATCGAGCTTCAGGATCCGCGCTCGACGCGCATACTGCTCACGGCGGACTACGGCCCGAGCGCCGTGTCGCAGTCGTCGGCGCCGCTGTATGGCTCGGACACGTCGCTGCAGGCGGATGGCCGGACGCGCGTCCTCGGTTATACGCGGCCGGTCGGGGACGGTGCCGTCACGTACTTCGCGCTCGGCCATTGCCACGATCCGGCCGCGCGCGCGGGAAGACCGCCGGACCCGCGGAAGTGCCGACGTTCCGCGGCTCATGGGAGAACACGGCATTCCTTACTCTGCTGCGCAACGCGATCGCCTGGAGCACGACGGAATCGGCGCGTGCGCGAGCCGCGACTGCCAGCGCCTGACCCAAGTTATCGCATCGGTGCTGTCCTCAACGCGTCCAGCACACTGGCGAACGGAGGCTTTATGTTGTCGATCGTGAGAGTGATCGCCTGTGCTGCGCTGGTCACTGCAGGCTCGGGCCGCCGTGCGCTCGCGCAAAGCTGGCCGACGAAGCCCATCCGCTGGGTCGTCCCGTTCGCAGCCGGCGGCAGCACCGACCTCAGCGCGCGCGTGATGGCGGAGAACCTGCGCCCGATCCTCGGGCAACCGATCATCATCGACAATCGCGCCGGTGCGGCCGGCACGATCGCGGGCGATACCGTCGCGAAGGCGACGCCCGACGGCTACACGTTTCTCGTGGCATCCGCGACGCTGGTCGCGAACATGAGTCTCTACAAGAATCTGCCTTACGACTTCATCCGCGATCTTGCACCCGTCTCGCAGATGTATTTCTCGACCAACGTGCTCGTGGTGAATCGCAAGGTGCCGGTCAACAATCTTGCCGAGTTCATCGCCTACGTGAAGGACGGCAAGAACACCGTGCATTACGGTACGGCCGGACACGGCTCGTCGCAGCATCTCGCAGCGGCGCTCTTCAATCAGATGGTGGGCGGAAACATGGTGCACGTGCCGTACAAAGGCGGCGCCCCTGCTATCACCGGACCTCGTGGGCGGCTCGATCGAATCGATCTTCTCACCGCTCATCGAAGCGCTGCCCCACATCAAGTCGGGCGCGCTCAGACCGCTCGGTGTCTGCGGCTTCCGGCGGTCGCCGATCGTGCCCGACACGCCGCTCATCAGCGAGCTCCTGCCGGGTTACCTCTCGACATCGTGGAACGGCATCTTCGCGCCGGTGAAGACACCGTCCGACATCGTCAACAGGATGAATCAGGCGCTCCTGAAAATGCTGACCGTGCCGGCAGTCCGGACGCACTTCGCCGAATCGGACAAGGAGCCGGTGGGCAACTCACCGGCGGAATTCAGGAAGTTCGTCGCGGCCGAAGCCGAGCGTCTGCGCGAGCAGGTGCGGATCTCGGGCGCACGGCTCGATTGAGCTCTTTTCAGATACTCTCGGACATGCTGACCTCAGAGGAGAACGTGAATGGCTGAAACACCCACCTTCGGACGTTACGCCGAAATACCCGTCGACAAGATGACGCCCGAGCAGCAGGAAGGCTTCAAGTCGCTGATGGAATCGCGCGGCCGGCTTCCGGGCCCCGCCAAGATCTACGTGCACAATCCCAAGCTCGCGAAAGTGCTGGGGCCGCTCGGTGCGCATTTCCGCGGACCGTATTCGCTGAGCGAGCGCGAGCGCGAAATCGCCGTATGCATCGTGAACAGCAAGTTCCATACGGCGTATGCGACCAATGCGCATGAACGCGCCGCGAAAGCGGCCGGCCTTGCGAGTGATAAGGTCGAGGCGATTCTCTCGGGGCTTCAGACCTCGTTCGACGACAAGCGCGAGCAGGTCGTCTACGAGATGGCGATCTGCCTCGTGAATTCGCGCTGGGTATCGAAGGGTCTGTTCGAAAGGGCGCTGGAAGCGCTCGGCCACGTGGGAATCACGGACGTGATCGGGCTCATGGGCTTCTACACGACGGTCGCGATGACGCTCGCCTTCTATGACGTGCCGGCGGGCGCGACGGGTCTGGAGCGTTGACGTAGCCGTCGCATTGCCGGCGAGTGCCAATCCCCGTTCACATTTGCTACAGTCGCGCCGCTGACCCCACTAGAGGATACAGCATGTTCCGGCCAATCCGTGGTTTTCTGATCGTCGCCGCCGCTCTGGCGCTCGCCCCGATTGCTGCAAGCGCGCAGGAGAAGGGGAAGGGTCCCCCTCCGCTACCTGAAGGCAAGGGGAAGCAGTTCGTCGAAGGCATCTGTTCGACCTGTCACGCCACGCAACTCATCGTCAACAGCTCCGGTTACACGCGCGAGCAGTGGCGGGAACTGACGAGCTACATGATCGACCTCTCGAAGAGCCCGCAGCAGAGCGAAATCCTCGATTACCTGGCCGCGAACTTCCCGCCCAACAACAAGCGTGCCGCCAAGCCTGTGACGGGGAATTTTCAGGTCTCGTTCAAGGAGTGGGTCATGCCGCACCTCGGCGAGCGCACGCGCGATCCGATTCAGGCGGCTGACGGCACGATCTGGTACGCAGGCCAGTTCGCAAACCTGATCGGGCACCTCGATCCGAAAACCGGCAAGGCAAAGGAATACGAGCTGCCGCCGAAGTCGATGCCGCACACGGTGCAGCTCGACCCAAAGGGTCGCCCGTGGTTCTCCGGCAACCAGAACGGCTCGATCGGCTGGATCGATCCTGCAACGGGCAAGGCCACGGTCTACAAGATGCCCGACGCCGAAGCAGTGGACGTACACACGATCACCTTCGACAAGAAGGGCATGGTGTATTTCACCTTCCAGTGGGCGAACATGATTGGCCGTCTCAATCCTGACACCGGCGACATCAAGCTCGTGAAGCTCGCGACGGAGCGCACGCAGCCGTACGACATCAAGTTCGACGCGGAAGGAACGTTGTGGGTCTCGTGCAATGGACGCGGCTGCCTTCTGAAGGTCAATCCGGACACGCTGGAAATCACCGAGGTCAAGCTGCCGACGCCGGGCACGACGGTGCGCCGCTTCGACATCGCGCCCGACGGCATGATCTGGTACGTGAACTCCGGCGCAGGCCGCCTCGGGCGACTGAATCCGAAAACGGGCGAGATCAAGGAATGGGATTCACCGTCGGGTCCGCGCTCGCATCCGTACGGCATCGCCGTGCTCGACGGCGCCGTCTGGTACAACGAATCCGGCGTGCGTCCCGACATGCTGGTGCGCTTCGACATCGCGACCGAGAACTTCCAGAGCTGGCCGATCAAGTCGGGCAACGTGTACGCGGGAATCCTGCGCAACGCGCGCACCACGCGACAGGGGACGCTGCTCATCCACCAGACCGCGACGAACCGCGTCATCGAAGTGACACCGCAGCGGACGCGCGCGGCGGCGGCGCAGTAGCGATGTCGGACCTGCGGTCGCCTGTCCGGCCCGATTACGCGGACCGGTTGTCCCAGCCCGTTGAAGACGCGCTCGTACTGGCCGGACGGCTCGCGCTCGGCGTCATCTTTGTCAAGAGCGGGCTGCAGAAGCTCCTCACGCTGAGTGCATTCGCCGCAAGCCTCGGGGCTCGCGGCATTCCGCAGTCGGGAATCTGGGCCGCGGTCGGCGCGACCGTGGAGTTCGTCGGCGGCGTTCTTATCGTCACCGGCTTCAAGACGCGCTGCGCGTCGCTGCTGATGATTCTGTTCGTGATCGTCGCGACAGGCATCTCTCACCGCTTCTGGGAGTTCGCCGATGCCGCGCGGCGCGCGCAGGAGAGTCAGTTCTTCAAGAATCTCGCGATCATCGGCGGCTTCGTGCTGCTGTTCGTGACGGGGCCGGCGCGTTATAGCGTGGATACCTTGTTGCGAAGCCGGAAACCGTAGGCCGATGCAACTCCGCCCGGCGTCTCCGAAACGCGAACATCCGGTAGCCGGCTGATACGCGAATCGCCTGCCGGTTTCCGGCAGCGCCCTAGATTCGCCGCAGCTTGAACGTGAGCGTCTTGTTGTCGGCGCTCCATGACCAGCTCGTGGCGAGATCGGGCACTTCGTTACTGCCTCAGCCCGAGGCGCGACGCCAGCCCCTCGTAAAGCCGATACTGATCGCGCACGAACGCATCTGTCTCGGCGGGCGCGCGCACCGCGGGAATACCACCGAGTTTCTCGACACCGGCGAGCCACGCCGGATCGCGCGCGAGCTTGCCCAGCGCGTCAGTCCAGCGCCCCACGACTTCGCGTGGCAAACGCGGCGGTCCGGCCAGCGCGGACCAGGCGGCGAGCTTCTCCATCTCCGGCCAGCCGAGACTTCGCGCCGTCGGCGCGTCCGGCAGTTCCTTCAGGGGCCCGGGCATCGTGGTCATGAGCGGCCGCAGCGCGCCGGATCGAAGGTGCGGGAGAAGTGCGCCCAGGTTGCTGCACGTGAATTGCACGTGTCCCCCGAGGAGCGCAGCCGTCAGCTCCCCCGAGCCCTTGTACGGAATGCCCACGGCCGCATCCTTGGGCAGGCCGACGAGGCTGAAGAGATATTGCGGGCCGAAGTTCTGGAGCGTGCCCTCGCCAACCGTGGCGAAGTTGAGCTTGCCCGGCTGCTTCCTCATGTCATCGAGCAGATCCTTCATGGATCGATACGGCGCGTCGCTGCGTGAGGCGCATACGTACGGATTCACTTCAAGCAGCGAGAGGAAGGTGAAATCGTTGGACCTGTAAGGCGTCTTCGTGTCCGTCGCCGGCAGGATCACCTGCGAAGCGATGCGCGTAAGCAGCAGGCGATAACCATCCGGCGCAGCATTGCGCACCGCAAGCGTCCCGATCGCGCCTGACGCGCCGGGCTGGTTCATCACGACGAGCGACTGTCCATGCAGAAAGGCAGGCGCGTGTTGCGCGAGATTGCGCGCAGCGAGATCGGCGTCGCTGCCGGCGGTATACGGCACCACGAGCAGAATCGACCGCGCCGGATATTGCGCATGCACGAGGCTGGCCACGGCGAGCAGCGCTGCTGAAATCACCGCGCGGAACAGGCGTGAACGCTCGATCACGCCTCGCTCACGCCGGCGACCCCCAACGTGCCGAGGCCCTCCATTGGCTCCAGGAGCAGGGTCGCACTCCGGGCGGTCAAGTCTTTGCGTACCAGGCCTTGATGTCCGCGTGGTCGCGCACCGCGTCGTGCACTCGCATGAGCTTCGGACAGCCGTCGAAGATCGTTGCGGGAATGTGGTCGACCTTGCCGCCGACAAACCAGCGCACCGCCATGTGGAGCTTGAGATCGACCACATGAAGGTTCACACCACCGAAGAACGGCTCCGCGACGATGTTCTTCTCCGCATACCGGGCCCACGCCGGCAGATATTCCCGCGCAATTGCCTCGCGCGCGGCCTTCTTCTCCGCCTCTCCCATGCGGATGGTCGGGCCGACCACCGCGCGCAGGTCCTCGACGTGCTGCATCATCCCTTCGTGCCGGGCAGCCTCGAAGTCGTCCTTCGGATGAAGGCCGTGGAGACGTCCGATCATGACCAGGATCGCGTTCGATTGCGCGAGCGGGGCACGTCCCGGGAGCTCGAGCACGGGCAGGCCGCCATACGGCGTGCTCTCCTTCATCGTGGCCCACTGCGCGCCGCTGATGCGGACGTCCTCGAAGTCGACACCCGCGAGATGCAACGCGAGGCGACATTCTTCGCCACGGCTCACCGGAGCGTCGAAATAGATCAATCTGATCTTACTCATGGCATTCTCCCGGAGCGCAGCGCCGACAACGCTGTGGTGTCGACAGGCATTGCGCTCAAAGTTTGTTACTCGACTTTCGCGCCCGTCAGTTTGACGATCTTCTCGTACTTGTCATAGTCGCTCTTCAGCCTTCGCGCGAACTGGTCCGGCGTCATGATGAGCGGTTCGAGCGTCTGACCTTTCAGGTTCTGCGCGACGTCCGGCATTTTCAGCGTTCACGTCAGGAACGGCCGCAGGTCGCGTACGTTCGCGATGTTTTCAGCCGCATTCACGCGCCGGATGAGCTCCTCCGTCTTGGAGGTCCCGAGCACGGGCTCCATCAGGATTCGCGCCTTGGCACTCACGCTTTCGGTGTCCAGCGGATTTTCTTTCGTGCCCGGCGCGTGGCGGGTGAAGTGCGTGACGGTGCGGCCGTCGTTCAGCGTGATTTCTACGCGCCCGCTGCGCGGCGCGTCAGGATCCATGAGCGTGGGATCCGCCACGAGCTGCACACGCTCTTTCACCGCGCGCATTTTTGGATCCTTCATCTGCTCGTAAGAGTGGCTGTCCTCGAAAGAGACCTGCCCTTTCACGAGAGCGACAGCGATGATGTGCTGGCAATTCACGTCGGGCATCGAGCGGTTGTTGACGACGCGCGCGCCATCCTCGGGCAGTTTGACGACGATGCTCTTCACGTTGTCCGGGTTGAGCCCGTGCTCGCGCCGAAGCTTGAGGAACGCATCCAGAGGCGCCTGGATCGGATAGCCGACCGAATACGGCTTGATCGCGGTCTCGGTGACGAAGTAGCGGCTGCCCGAGCGCTGCGACCATTTCCTCCGGCCGCGGCTCGGTCGACAGCGCTTCGAGCACGTTGTGTTCGCCATCGAAGATGTCCCACACACCGCTGAAGCCCATCTGCGACATGATGGCGGCGGTGACGCCGTTGCCTCGCGCCCATGCCGGAGAAATCGAAGGCTTTTTCGACATGCTCCGCATCGCGCACCCAGCTCCACAATCCCGAAACCTGCTGGGCGGCGTAGGAAAGCGCATAGCGCGTCTTCGCTTCATCGAGTCGCGCGATCGCGGCGGCAGCTCCGACTGCGCCGAGGGTCGAGCTCGTGCCTTCCGCGCTGCGATGCGTCTTGCGCACGTGGTCCGCGCCGAGCGCGAGCAGAAAGCGGCAGCAGAGGTCGTAGCCGATCGTCACGGCGTGAAGGAGTTCTTTGCCGGAGCTACCCTCGCGCTCGGCCAGCGCGAGCGCGGCGGGCACCACGCTGCACCCCGGATGCGCTTTCGTCTCAGGGTGGAAGTCGTCTGTCTCGTCGGCATGGCCGAACATGGCGTTCGCGAGCGCCGCGTTCACGGCAGACGTCCGGATGTCGGTGGTGAGCACGCTCGCTTCAGCGACACCGCCCTGGCTGCGCGCATACTGGATGGCCATCTCGCCCGGCTTGAGATGCGAACCCGACACCATCGCAGCGATCGTATCCAGGATCCGGTGTCGGGCGGCCTCCTGCACTTCGGGCGCGAGCTCACGCTCCCGCGCCTCGACCATGTATTTCGCGAGACGTCCAGTGATATCGGCACTCGGCATAGCACCTCCACGGTTCGCAGGTCCGGCCGGGGATGTGGCGCAGAGCGCCGGCGCATCGCCGTCAGGCATTCCTGCCGCGTGAGCAAATTACCGAGTGCGACGGGAATACGCAATGGGCTGGGGCAACAGTGATGAATCAAGAGCGTCGGCAAGCCCGCTGGATACCGCACTTCAGGACGAGCAGTATCTGCTCGAGCCGCGCGCCGATACGGGGTCGTCCCCGAAGCGTCAGCGTGGCAGCCGATAACTCTTCCTGCGAAAGAGCGCGAGGCACGCGTCGACGACTGCGGAATCGTAGAGCGTGCCGCGATTGCTCTCGATCTCGTCGAGTGCAGCCCGCAGCCCCAGACTCGGCCGATAAGGTCGATGCGAAGCCATTGCCTCGACCGTATCCGCCACCGCGAGTATGCGAGCCTCCAGGATGATCGCGTCACCTCGCAGCCCGCGGGGATACCCGCTGCCATCCAGCCGCTCGTGATGCTGCCAGGCGGCTTCCGCGACCGGCCACGGAAACTCGACGCGCTTGAGGATCTCGTAGCCGCGCTCCGCGTGTTGTTTCACGAGCTCGAATTCGACCCTCGACAGCCGCCCCGGCTTCGAGAGGATTTCGGCTGGAAGCGCGATCTTGCCGACGTCGTGAAGATAGCCGGCGACGCGGACACCCTCGACACGATCGGCGACGAGCCCCATCTCGGTGGCGATTGCGGTGGCGAGTTCACCCACCCGATGCTCATGTCCGTGCGTGTAGGGATCGCGCAGCTCAGCCATCGTCGAGACGACCTCGATCGTGCTCTGCATCGCACGCCTTAGCTTCTCGACCGTGCGCTCGACTTCTTCTTCGGCCCGGCGCAATTCCGTCACGTCCTGAACCATTGCGATGATGACCCGAATACCGCCGTAATAGCCAGCCGAGCCATGCGCGCCGAGTGTGACGAGCGAACCGTCTCTCCGGATCGCCCGAAAGTGATAACGAACGCTCTGCTCCTGTCCCAGGATCCGATCGCGTATGTTCTGCGCCACCATGACGCGATCTTCGGGCGTCACGAACTCGAGGACAGGCTGTCCGACCATGGGGTCGGCCGATTCGTAGCCGAGCACGTGCGCGAGCCGCGGATTGACGTATACGAACCGCTGCGCGGCGTCGATGATGCACGTGCCCGAGATCGATTGCTCGATCATCGCGCGAAAGCGTTCCTCGCTTTCCCTGAGCGCGGATTCCGTGCGCTTGCGTTCGGTGATGTCTTCTCCGATGCTCGCAGTGCCGATCATCTCACCCGACGATGATCTCAGCAGCGTGTTGTTCCACCTGATCAGGCGCCGCTCGCCGGAGCGCGTGAGTATTTCGTTTTCCCGGTGCAACGCTTCAGGACCGGCTTGCCACAGCGAACCAAAGGCCCGTTTCACCTCCTCGTGGCACTCCGGCGGGATACAGAGCTCCAACCAGCTCCTGCCGAAAACCTCGTCGCGCGTCCACCCGATCAGCTGCAGCAGGTACTCGTTGCAGTACGTGACGCGTCCCGCGGTGTCGAGCATCAGGGAAATCAGCTCGACGCTCTCCAGGAGATTGCTGAACCGGCGCTCGCTCTCCCGCAGCTGATCGGCGGCGTATTTGCTTTCCGTGATGTCTTCGGCGACCCCCGCGATTCGCACGACCCGACCGCTCGCGTCGCGAACCGGAAACGCCCGATCGGAGATCCAGCGCACACTGCCATCGGGTCTTACGATCCGGTATTTCTCATCGTACGTCCCCGCAATCTGCCTGGACCAGGTGGCCTCTCGCACGCGCTCGCGATCTTCCGAGTGTACGGCGTCGAGCCAGTCGATCGGCGCCGATTCCAGCGCGTGAATTCTTCTGCCCCATATCGCTTCGTATGCCGGGCTTACGTAAAGGATTTCATGCTTCTGCACGTCAGTAAGCCAGAAAACCTCGCGGATGTTCTCCGTGACCTGCCGGAATCTCAGCTCGATCTCCTGCCTTTCGGCTTCGGCGCGCTTCTGGACAGAGATGTCGTTGATCACCGATATGAACTGGACCGGTTGACCGTCAGCGCTCCGCACGAGTGAAGTCGTGATGTGGGTCCAGATCGCGGCTCCACCTTTGCGAACCAGCCGCTGCTGCCGCTCATAGTCGCAGCACCTGCCCTCCAGAATATCCAGGCGTGCCTGCATGCTGGCTGCGATATCGTCGGGAGCTGTCATCGCCGTGATGTCGAGCGTCAGCGCCTCCGTCCGCGAATAACCCGAGATCTCGCAGAATTTCGCGTTGACGTTCATGAGTCGTCCGTCCGCGGTGCTGTGGACTACGCCAACGGCGATTTGTTCGAAGGACGCCCGGTAACGTTCTTCGCTTTCAGTAACGTCGCGGACGGCGCCGACGAGGAACCGGCGCTCGTTGGTCGGCAGCGGCCTGAGGGTGATCTCGATCGGAAACTCGCTGCCGTCCTTGCGCACGCCGCGCAGGCCGAGACCTGCGCCCATGGTACGCGGACGATCCTGTTTCAGGCAGTCTGCACTACGAGTTGCGTGAACGGCCCGGAAGCGTTCCGGAATCAGGACGTCGACCGGCTGCCCCGCGAGCTCGTTTTCGCCGTAGCCGAACATACTTTCCGCAAGACTGTTGGTCCGTACGATGCGGCCCGAACCGTCCACGACGAAACTCGCATCGGGCATGGCGTTCAACAGGTCCGCTAGACGAACCTGCAGGAGGCCGCTCTCCCGCCTCATCGTAGTGGCTTCTGCCGTCGGTCGGCGCCGCTGCATACGCTTGCCGCTGCGGCCCTGTTCAGGCTCACTGAATGGTTTGACGGTGACCACCGATCTGCTCTCGCATGTCGCGCAGGATCCTGTTGAGCTGATCAATACAGCGCACGATGGTGCGCTCCACGAGGGCCGCATCCTTGCCGGTGTGACCCTGCGCACGCTCAAGCACGAGTCCGATCGCGTAGATTTTTTGCATCACCCCGTCCTGTGCTTCGTGAAAGTGACGCTCGCGCTCCTCGAGCGATGCACGCAGCTTCCGCACGGCCTGGTGCAGAGCACGCACGTGTTCGAGCGTCTTGTGCAGCAAATGATCATGAGGAGTGCCCACGCGGCCGCGCTGCGGTTGTCTGGCCTTGCGCTGAGTCATGCTGCCTCCGGACCGAAGGATCGATCGAGTCTGCGTTCACCGCCCGAATACTCGCGGGTGCAGGCGCCGGAGGCGTTGACGTACGTCAATGTGGCCCGAGCGGCTCTGTCTGCCGCGGGACGAGTCCTCACAGCGTCGGGCGCGCACCGCCTCAGCGAATGAGATTCTTGGAGTAGATGCTCGCTGCCTGAGCGCGTCGCGTTATGTGCAGCTTCTGGAAAACATTGCTGAGATAGTTCTTGACGGTCTTCTCGCTCAGCTCCAGGGCGGCTGCAATTTCCTTGTTGGTCTTGCCCGCCGCTACCAGCGCGAGAACCCGGCGCTCCTGCTCGGACAACTTGTAGCCCTCGCCCGCAGGCGGGACGATCGAGGACATGGCGCGCATGCGGTCGAGGACGATGCGGGTCGCGAGCGGATCGAGAATCGAATGGCCCTGCGCCACCGCCTTTATGGCGTCGATCAGGACCTCGCCGCCGATCTCCTTGAGCAGGTATCCCCGCGCGCCCGCGAAGACGGCGGAGAGGACCGCCTCGTCGTCATGGTAGGAGGTCAAAAACAGCACGCGAATCTGCGGTAGCGTGGCGACAATCTGGCGACACGCATCCACGCCGCTGCCGCCGCTCAGTCGCAGATCCATGAGCACGACATCGGGAGTAAGCCGACGAGCCTCTTCGACCGCGCTTTCCGCCGACTCAGCCTCGCCGACTACCTCGATGTCAGGCGCGCGGGCAAACAGTGCGCGGAGGCCCTCGCGCACGATTTCATGATCGTCGACGATCAGAAGCTTTACCGAACCATCAGCGTGCGCGAGCCCGATCATTTCCTGTAACTCTCTATCTTGGGCAGGCGCAAAACCACGATGGTTCCGCTGCCCGCAGCAGACGTGATCTGCAGATGCGCGCCCATTTCAGACGCACGACTTATCATGTTCCGGAGGCCGCCCTGTTCCCTGTCGGCGGCTTCCGCCGCGAACCCCACGCCATCATCCCGCACCTCGAGCCGCACGGCACGCGGCGTGCTGCTCAATACCAGCCGGCCGCTCGTCGCTTGCGAGTGCCGCAGGACATTACTGAGCGCTTCGCGTGCGATGTGAAGCACGTGCTCCGCCTCCGATGGCGTAAGCCTGCTGACCGCGCGCGCACTCACGCGTAAGTCAAAGCGCGCAGCAGCCTCCGGCGCGACTGCGCGAACGAAATCGACGAGCTCTGCGCGAAAGTCCCCGGCGTTGAGGGCTGGGCGCTCGGTACCGCTTATGTAGCTGCGTGCGTCGCCTATGACGTGGCTCAGCCGGCGCCGAACGCGCGATAAGTGGCTCGCGACTTCCGGAGAACATCTCCTCTGGCAGTCTTCGAGCTCGAGTGCGATCGCATAAAGCGCCTGCAGCACGTGATCGTGCAGATCCCTGAACAGACGCTCGCGCTCCTCAAGAAGCGCGTGCGAACGAGCGGGGCGCCCGCGAGCGGCACGATCAAGGTTCTTCACTGCAGGAAGCTTCGGAATCGCAACCGATCAGCCGTTTGCGATCTGCTCGGGTATCGGCAGACAGCCATTTTGATCGGGCTATGTTACTGCGTGCCTGCGGCACTTCCATAGAGCCGTTGCGGGGACCGTTTGGCCCTATGATGTACGCGCCGGAGCATCGCCATGCACAGTGGAGTGCCCTGTAGCCCGACCTCTCCTCTTCTCCGTCTTGCGCCTGCCGAGATCACCAAAACATGAGAACTGTGCAACGTCCGCGGAGCACGGAATACAGCTGGCGGCCGGACGACTCGCTCAGCGTTTCAATCTCTTGGCTGCCTTCCGAAGTTGCCGCTTTACCGTGTTGCTGCCCACGTGATACTTGCAGCAGAATGCGCAGCGATAAACTTCTATGGTGCCACGCAGCCGTGGCCGGATCGCACGGCTGGCATCGACGCGGTTATCGAATCCGAACTTGCCCCGACACTTCGCCGCTTCATGTTCCGCACGCATCCAGACGTTGCGCGCTGATCGTCTCAATTCGGCGAATTCGTCTGCACGCACGGTGCTCGTCCCGTTTGTCCATGTGCGAGGTTTCAAGATCGATTCCACGGGGTCCGATGCAGTTCGTGAACTCAGGGCTCGCGCTTTGCGGGCACGCACGAGTCGCGCGCAGCAGCGACGTGCCGCCTCGAGCAGGGAGCGTGGCCACAGCGGAAGTGGAGAACGCGTTCCCCTCCGGCTCAGATTGCCTGGCAGCGACAACCAGAGGAGTCCGCGCAGAAACTCCGCGGCGTCCTCGCGGTTGTAAAACGTAATGGGCTCGCCGTCCTCACCGAGGACGTAAAAACGCTGGTGGTAATGCGTTTCGCGCCCGACCGACCATTGCAGCGCGAAAGGTGCAATGAACTACCTGGAAGTGCCACCCTGCGCGGCGATTACAAATGCCTGGTGCAAAGTAAGGACTTTGTCTCCGTGCTCATTCGCATCCAGTGATTCAACCCATTCATCAGTCTTCAGCATGCGGCACCTGTATTGAGTGGAGGCACGCTGCCTCCGCAAATCGGGCCCGAAAGCTACATTCAGGAAGATCGACAGATGCTGATGTATGTCAAAGCGAGACAAACGCCCCTATGTGAGCAGGGCCGTTCTGCCGGATGCGCCAGCGTCTCCAGGAAGACACTCGGGTATCTGCGTTGCCTGACAGGCTGTCACATGGATTTGCTCGGAGCGTCTCGGACCTGTGACGCCACGACTTTTGTTCACAAGACGAGCGCGCTGAACGCCTCGACCAGGAAGAGAAATGCGGCACAGCAGAGCATCTGATCAATGTCGAGGAGAAAGCGGAGAACATCCGGGCCGAGTTGAACATCACGTGCGTTGAGCTCTGAGGAAGCAAGCATTCTCGATTTCTCCAGACCTTTGCATGCCATGCGGCGTTTCCGAACACAATAACGCGTCGATCGAGGGATCCACGCATAGTGTTGTGGGCAAACCCGCAGCAAGCAGACGGGTGACATTAGTGATGGAGCCGTCGAAAATGCCTGCTCGCGGACAGACATTTTGTTGCGACGAAGAGGCGCACCGTAAGAGCCATACGGGCCCGGGCTCGATCATGGCAGGCGCCACGCTGGAACGACGCGCGCGTTCAATGAAGCGTGCTCCGGCCCGGTGATGTGCCCGAACGGACATGGTCGCCCGCTCGCGCACTCAGGCGCTGTGACCTGGGATATCCAGTGTGACCACCGTGCCGCCTGGTGATTGCGCCTTGACCCTCAGCCTGCCGCCGATCGCGCGTGCGCGGGAAGCCATGTTCTGCAATCCGCGCCCAACGCGCCGTTGTCGCGCTATATCCAAGCCGACGCCGTTGTCCTCGATGCTCACGCGAACACCCGCGCCCCGCCGCTCGATCGATATGGATAGGCCCGAAGCGACGGAGTGCCTCAGGCTGTTGCTCACGGCTTCGCGCACGATGTTCACCACGTCTGCACGTGCGGCGCTGGGGACGCAATCCAGCGCCTGCTTGTCGAGTGCCACACGAACGCGGACGTCTCGAACGCCTTCCGCAGCTCGCGCGATGGTTCGAATCTCCTGCTCGAGCTCAATGTCCGACTCCGACGCCGATCGCTCCACCAGATGTCTCGCCGCGCTGATCGCACCGTTGACGGTTTCGATGGTCCTGCGCAGAACACCGTCCATTTCGGTCGGCGTAGTCGCGACCGCGCGCTGCGCCGTCTCGAGACTCAGCCCGATCGCGTAGAGATCCTGTAACAGCTTGTCATGAAGATCGCGCGCTATTCGTTCCCGGTCGTCCAGCAGCACACGCAGACGCGTCTCGCTTTCGCGCAGCGCGTCCTCGATCTGCTTTCGATCGGTAATGTCCTGCGCCGTGCCGTATAGCACGGTCTCGCCCTCACCATCGGCACGCCTCCACGCTCCCAGTGCATGCACTGTTCTTGCCACACCATCGGGTCTGATCACCCGGTACTCGCACTCAAACGAGACGTGCTCCCTAATGGAGCGCTCGACCACCGCCTGAACGGGAGTACGGTCGTCGGGATGAAGGTATGGAAGCGCGGCGCCGAAGCTGGGCGTAAACGTGCCGGGATTCAGGCCGAAGATCCGATAATGCTCTTCGGACCATACGATTGTGTCGCTCCGCACGTCCCATTCCCATGTGCCGACTTGCGTGAGGCGCTGTGTCTCCGCCAGGTGTTTTTCGAAGTCGAACTTCATATGACCTCGCCGCACGCACTGCTCGCCCCCCGTGGCAGGCGCATTCGCCCACACAATACAGAGGGTGCGCACCGCGGAGAAGTCCAGTTAGCGGACGCGCATTCGAGGCGCACCGCTCATGCAAGTAGCACGCCCGGCACGAGAGCGAGATGGTCAGAGCCGTCGAATCTCCACGAAGGTGATGCGACGGGCGAATCGGGTTTAGACGGCCCGGGCCGCTCGCAAGCGAGCGAGCTCCTCGGTGGAAAGGCCAAGCTCGCGGCAGAGAATCTCTTCATTGTGCTCGCCCAGCCGCGGCGCTGCATACAACGCCTGCATCGGATTCGCGCCATCGAGGAAGAAGCCCGGCCCCGGATACTTGAGCTTCCCGACTTCACGATGATCGAGCTCGACGAAATAGCCCCGCTCTGCGAGATGCGGCGAATTCACCACCTGCTCGGGGCTCTGCACCAGGCCGATCACCAGCCCCCGCGCCATGGTTTCGCGCATGAGGTCGAGGTTCGCCCACTGCGCGAGCTTCGGCGCGACGAGATCGCGCAGCGCCTCCCAGTTGTCATTGCGGGACTGCCGGGTCGCGAACTTCGGATCCAGAAGCCGTGGCTCTCCGAGGAACTCCGCCCATACTTCCATGGGTCTCCCCCCCGTACCGGCGGTCGTCAGCGAGACTTCGCCATCGCGTGTCGGCAGATGCATCCCGTCCATGACGAACTTATCCCCCGCGCCGCGGCGGACATTGCGTCCGAGATAACCATAGTTCTGTATGAGCATCGAGGGCGTCGCGATCGCCGCTTCCATGACGGACACGTCGATGTGCGTACCCGCCGCCGTCCGGTCACGCTGCATGAGCGCCGCCATGACGGCAATGACACCGTTACGACCCGCCGTGAGCTCCATCTGTTGCAGCGCCGTTCCCATGGGCGGCTTATCGGCGGGACCGGTAACGGCATACAGATACCCGCCCATCGCCTGCGCGATCAGATCGTCTCCTTTGTAGTTCGCGTAGGGCCCGGTCTGACCGAAATACGTAATGGAGACCAGGATGACGCCCGGATTGACGACCCGCAGCGCGTCGTATCCGACGCCAAGGTGGTCGAGGTAGCCGGGTGCGAAGCTTTCGACGATTACATCCGTGATGGCTGCGAGCCGTAACAGAAGGGAGCGGCCGGCCGCCTGTTCCAGATCGAGTGTAATTCCGCGCTTGTTGGTGTTCAGAGCGAGAAAAGTCGTACTGCGGTCGGGATGAGGCTCGCCACCGATGAAGGGCGGCTCGTTGCGCATCTGGTCGCCCCAGCCCGGCGCTTCGAGCTTGATCGTATCCGCGCCCTGATCGGCGAGCAGCTTCGCGCAGAACGCGCCCGAGGGTGCCTGAGTGAGCTCGAGGACTTTGAGACCTGCCAGGATTCCGCCCATAGCATCGCTCATGGCGCCCGCTCCTCTTCGCGCGGCCGTTGCGCAATGATGCCGTCGGCCGCGAGCGCATTGATCTCTTCGCTCGAAAGTCCCGCGACATCCCGCAGCACCGGCTCGTTGTGCTCGCCGAGGTCAGCGGCGTGCCGGATCGCCATCGATATTCCCGGGATTCGAAATGGCCGACTGGCGTAAGTGCGAAGACCGCCCGCCCGCTCGATCGTCTGTATGAATTCGCGCTGCTTCAGATGCGGATCAGACACGAGATCCGCTGCCGTGAGCACGGCGCCGGCGCGTACGCCGTGGGCCTGCAGTGAATGCAGCAACGTTTTGTCGTCCTGCGTCGCGGTCCACTCCGCGAGTTTCGCGTCGAGATCGTGCCGGTGCTCCCAGCGGCTTTGTCCCGAATCGTATAGCGCTGTCTCCGCCCACGCTGGTGTACCCATCGCCTGCTTCAACGCATTCCACTCGACGTCGTTCGTCACCGCGATCGCGATCCAGCGGTCGCTGCCGGCGCAGGGATAGACATTGTGCGGCGCCTTCCAGAGATGCGAACAGCCGAGCCGCGGCCGCGTGATCCCACGCTGTGCTTCGAGAATCGCGGGCCCGATGCACGACACGCCGGTCTCCTGCATGCTCAAGTCGATACGCATGCCCTTGCCTGTCCTGCTGCGCCGATAGAGCGCGAGGAGCAGCGCATACGCAACGTTGTTCCCGGTGGAGTGATCCATGTAGTTGTTGCTCGCACGCACGGACGGACCCCCTTCGAAGCCGGTGAGGTAAGACATGCCGCAAACGGAATCGATCGTGCGCGCGCGGGAACCGGCGCGGCTCCACGGCCCGGTGTGGCCGTAGGCGGTACTGCTCAACGTGATGATGCGGGGATTTACCCGCGCCAGACTTTCATGGTCGAAACCGAGCCGGCGCATCGTGCCGGGCCGGAAGTTGTCGGTCACGATGTCACAGTGCTTCACGAGCTTCAGGAACACGTCCTTCCCGGCTGGCTTCGTTACGTCGAGACAGAGGCTCTGCTTGTTGCGTGTGCCGAAGTACGCGAGGTTGGCGCCTTCGTTCCACCATTCCGGACCCGGCTTGCCGTTCGGGAACGGACCGGCCTTTCGATCCTGAAGGTGCTCGACGCTTTCTATGCGGATCACTTGTGCTCCGAGATCCGCGAGAAACGCCGTGCCCCAGGGCAAGGCATGCACTTGTTCCAGCGTCAGAACGCGGACGCCTTCCAGCAGCGTTGCAGACATCAGTATCCTTTCGAGAGGTTCCTCGGGAACGTCTGAATATCGCCCTGCGGACGCGATGCGCGCGTTGCAGGACGCGCTCGGGCGTCGTTCGAAGATTCTCTAGATTGCCACGGCTGCCGTGGTGTTGCCTACATCGGCGCAACCGGGCGACGCCATGCGGACTCGTGGACACGGGCTACAATCCGGGCGGAGCCCAAGGAGAAAAAATGAAACTCGCCTTGTTTGAGAAGGACGGCCAGGTTCTGCCCGGCGTCATCACCGATCGCGGTATCGTGGATATCTCCGAGTTCGCGCAACTCGCGGCGACTCCGCAGCTTACGATGACGGGCATCATCGACAACTTCGAAGCCCTGCGCCCGACGTTGGAGAAGCACGCGCAGGAGGAAGTCGCCATACCCCTCGTAAGCGTGCGGCTGCGCCCGCCGTTGCCGAGGCCGGGCAAAATCCTCGCGTGCATCGCAAACTACTGGGAGCACGGCGCGCTCGCAGCGCGGCCACTCAACATGTTTCTCAAGAATCCGGATGCCGTGATCGGTCCGGGCGACACGATCGTCCTGCCCGAATTCGACGAGCCGTGGATTTTCATGCACGAAGCGGAGCTGGCGCTGGTGATCAAGGGTCCGGCCAAGATGGTCAAGGCGGCGGACTGGAAAAGCGCCGTCTTCGGCTACACGGGCATGATCGATGTCTCCGCGCGCGGCGAAGGGCGTCGCACGTGGAAAGCGGGAAGCTGGCTCGGCAAGTCCTTCGACACCTTCGCACCGCTCGGGCCTTGTATCGCAACATTCGACGAAATCGCCAACCCCAACGACGTGCTCGTGCGCTTCTGGGTCGACGGACAGCTTCGCCACAACTACAACACCGACGACATGGAGCATCTCGTGCCGGAGCTCGTCGAGTTCGCGTCCAGGATCATGACGCTCAACACCGGAGACGTGATCGCATGTGGAACGAACCACGAAGGACTCGGGCCACTGCAGGACGGTGAAGTGGTGGAGTTCGAGATTCAGAACATCGGCCGCATGCAGCTCGACGTGCGCGACCCGCTCAAACGCAAGTGGGAAAAAGGCATCTACATGGGCGCCGATTCGACGAACCCCGAAGCCGTCAGACGTAACCGGCCTCCCGAGGTACGTCCCTGAACTCGTGAGTGGAGTATCCAGCATGGCTCAGTTGAAAATAATCAGGGCCGACGACGTGAAGCCGCAGAACCTGCGCGGCTTGCCCCCAGAAGCCGGTCAGATCAAGCGTGTGATCGTTACCGAGAAGCTGCACGTTAATGTGGACGAAGTGAGTCCCGGACACAGTCCGCACCACTGGCACCGGCATACGAAGTACACGGCCGAGGGCGTGGAGGTGGAGTACGCAGCGGACTTCGAGGAAATTTACTTCGTGCTGAGCGGCCGCGGCGTGATGCAGTGGAAAAGCGAAAGCGGCGAAGTGCAGGAACAGGAAGTGGGACCCGGCGACACGATTCACATGCCGGCCGGCGTTGTCGAACATCAACTGCTCAACAACGGCAGCGAGAGGCTGAAGATCGTGGTGGTGGGAGTGCCGCCGCCCAAACGTACGAAGCTGTAGACAGCCTCTCAGCCTGTCCGCGGAGTGACGCTTTCCACTGGTCTGAGCCTCGTACACTCGGACGTGAGCTCTGATTAACGCCTGAATGTCACGTTCGCGGGGACAGCCTCTCCGAGGCGCGCCGCTCACCGCGACGAGCTCGTTCTAGCAAACCGGGGTACTCCCACAAATGCTCGATTGACCGATCCGGAAAGAAGTAGACGAATCCATTACGTTCGGCATAGTGGCGATCGATATTCGTATCGCCGATGTGCACGTAGTGCTCGGCCGCAAACTCGGCCCGCACGCGGTCGAGCTGATGCTTCAGCACCGTGAACGAAACCGGGATCTCGTGCTGCATCCACATGCGCTGCTGACGGCCCACAGGCCAGTCGGAACAGCTGCCGATGATGTAGCCCAGAGCGAGCGCTTCCCGCACGCGCGCGATCGTGATGATCCCGGGAGGATCGCCGACTTCGAGCGTACCGTCGATGTCGAAACTGATGAGCTTGGCCATGTCGACTATTTCTTCAATGCGAGGCCGACGTCGGTCAGGAACTGAAGCATCTCAGTCTGCTGCGCGGCGAGCCATTTCGCGAATTCGTCTGCGTTCATGTAAACGTCCTCGTACATATTGCGTGCCATGTAGTCGCGCCACGCTGCGCTCCGGTGCACTTTCGCCAGCGTGTCCTCCAGCATCTTCGCGGCATCGCGCGGGATGCCTGCCGGCGCGACGAAACTGCGCAACGCACCGGCCTCGACGTCGAAGCCCTGCTCCTTCAGTGTCGGCACGTCCGGCAGACCGGCAATGCGCTTTGCCGAGGGGATACCCAGCAGACGCAACTTCCTGAGCTCGACCTGCCCCAGAACTTCGCCGAGGTTCTCGGCAGTTGCGTGTATGTGTCCCCCCATCACCGCCGTAACCGACTCGGCGCCGCTCTTGAAGGATACGATATTGAAGCGCGCCCCCGAAAGCTTCTCGAGCTTGTGCATCATACTGTGCGCGCCGCCGCCGGGCGAGGTCGTGCCTACGCTGATCGTTTTCGGTTTGTCACGCGCAGCCGCGACGAGATCCTTGAGCGTGCGGAACGGCGAATTCTCCGCGACGGCGATGCTGTTGGTATCGAATCCGATCGCGCCGAGCGGCTGGAACTTGTCGACCCCGAGATCCAGCCCCGTGCGTATGGGAACCGAGACGAGGTTGGTTGACGTCTGCAGAAAGACGTACGGATCACCGCGCCGACTCGCGACGTACTGCTGACCGACTGCACCGCCACCGCCGGGCTTGTTTACCACGACGACCGGCTGTGGCAGCAGCTTCTCTCTGGTGATGACATCGGCGACCACACGCACCACCATGTCCGAGCCACCGCCCACACCGGTCGCCGACACGATCTCGATGGGTCGCGATGGATATGGCTGAGCGAAGGACGGCGCCGAAAGACTCGCGCTCAACGCCAGCACCAGCAGGTCGACATGGATACGCAAAGGCCCTCCTCACGCGCCATTGATCTTGCATATCGGCCGGAACGCCGATGCACGGGGCACGCCCGCATTACGCATCGGTCTTACGTCTTACGGCCGATCCGAATACTAGCGTGGAATGAGACACTCCTCTAATCTCTCATGGCCGATCATTTCGCTAGCTGGCCGCGCAGCGGCCTCCAGGGGGAGCAATGAAGCATACTCACAGCATCCTGGGCCTTTGCTGCATCATGGCCCTGCTCACGGGCTGTGCTACGACAGCGCCCGTTCAGGAAGTGCGACAGGTCAGCGCCGCCTACGATGCCGCGCTCGCGGCGGGAGAGCCACTGCTTGATGAGCTCGCGATCGCCGAACGACGGGGCGTCGTGAAAGCCAAGATGGCCGAAGCGAGCCCTTTCACTACAGACGACGGCCTGACGGTATTTCTGACTTTCAAGGTGAGCATGGCCGCGAGCCTGGCCTCGATCGGTGATCCACCCAGTACCGCGCGGCAACGACGCGGCCTCAAGGTCGTCGGCTCTTATATCGATGTGCTCGAGATCCTCGCGGAAGGCAAGAACATCGAGGAAGCGAAGTCACGCGTTCGGACGCTCGGCATGAATCTGGCCGCGCTCGCCGCACTCGCGACCGGGGGCGCGGGTGCTGCCGTGCAGCCGCTATTGGCGGCATTCGATCCCATTCTGGACGGCGTGGCGCGGACGCAAAATGTCCAGGAGCTGCGCGAGCTCGTTCTGCGCGGAGAGAAACCGATCGACACGCTACTGGACGACCTCATGACTTCGAGCGAGGACATTTACACAGTGCTCATCGACGAAGCGATGAACGCCGCGATGGACACGCACAGTCAGAACAAGGCTGCACAACGAGCGGACGTTCTGAAGATTGCGGGCTACCAGGTTGCGGTCGGCAACTACGTCGTTCTGCTTCAGCAGGTGCGCGCCACACTCTCGACGCTCGCGGAAGCGGTGCGAGCGCCATCACGTGCCACCCTCACATCAGTGGCTGCGAGTACCGAGTGAACTGCTCGTTCAAGCGCAGGCCGTGCGGCGTGCTTATGCGGTTATCCGAAACCCGGCGACTACAGGCGCTGTTCTGGAGGTGACACGATGATGGACAGAAACGCCCTGGTGGCGGCGATGCAAGCTCTCATCGCACGCCGCGACAAGACGAACGATTCCGACGAGAAGGCGAAGCTCGACGCCCAGGTCAAGGACCTCAGCACGACCATTACGCGTCTGGCACTGGACAGTCTCGATGTCTCCTCGCAGCGGGTAGCGCAATCGGCGGATGCCGTCGAGGCGATTCTCCGAAAAGCGCAGCTCGATCCTTTCGATCGTGCTCTCGATGCCTCAGCGCGAAAACTCGCCGAGGCGGCATTAACGCTCAGCAATGAAGCAAGCAAGGTTTTCGCGTTCGAAGGCCCGCGCGCGCTGGATACGGACGACGCGGACGCAGACGTCGACATCGCCGCACCGGTAACGGAGAGCCCGGAGAAAGTCGAAGCGGCCGGCCCGAGCGCGCCGGCTAGCGAGCGAACGCAAGAAGTTGCCGCAGCCCCCCCGGCGAGCGCATCTGCCGGTTTGCCGCCGATCGTGACAGGACGCAAGCTCGACCAGTTGCGTGACGACTATCAGTTGTGTTGGAACGCATGCGTAATCCGGCCGGAGCGGCGTGCCGACGTGCAGTTTGCCGCGGATCGGCTGCGCCGGGGGGAAGCGCGTTACCGTGAGGTCAGCAAGAAGACCGGCGTGCCGTGGCAGCTCATCGGTCTCATGCACGGCCTCGAGTGCGGGTATGACTTCAACAAGCACCTGCACAACGGCGACAGCCTGGGCGCGGCCACGGTCCGTGTGCCCGCGGGGCGGCCTCCAGCCTGGAAGGCCGGGTCACCGTGGGAGGACAGCGCAGTCGATGCCGTGAAGCTGAAGAAGCTCGACCAGGTCAAGGACTGGGCCTTGCCCCGCGTGCTCTATGCGCTCGAAGCGTTCAATGGATTCGGCTATCGCGGTCAGGGCATCCGCTCGCCTTACCTCTGGAGCTTTTCGAATCTGTACGACAGGGGCAAGTACATCGCCGACCACAAGTTCGATCCCACGGTGGAATCGAAACAGGTGGGCTCGGCGGTCGTTCTCAAGTTGTTGAGCGATCGAGGCCTGTGGCCATAGTCACTCAGCTGGCGTCCGTGCCGAACATGATCCAGCCGCCGCTCGGCGGTGTGGTGAACGCCGCGAGCGCGGTTTCCGCGCGCACCGTCACCTGACGTTTGCCGGCGGTGCCGCGCAGTTGCTCGATGCTGTCGGTGTACATCGCACTGCGCACGCGGCCGTTCCCGAGGTTGCCGCCGCTCGAGCTGAACGGGTGCGGCCCTTCGACGCTGATATCGCCGGCGTAGAACTCGAGTGCGTCGCCGCGCTTGACGCCGTGCCACTGGAACGCCTCGAGGTAGAACTGCGTCATGATCGAGTAGCCATCGTACGGGTTGAAGATATCGACGTCCTTCGGACCGAGCCCCGCGCCTTCGTACATGCGCTTGGCCGCGATGTCGGTCCACAGCTCGATCACGTCGAGATCCGCCTGTGTGCTGGGCTGCTTGAAACTGTGCTGCGAATGATTGAGCACGTAGACCGGCGTCTGACGCATGTCTTTCGCGCGATCCGCCGTTGTGAAGAGATACGCCGTTGACGCATTCACCGGGCGATCGCAGTCCCAGATGCGCAGCGGGTTCAGGATGAAGCGCGAGCTCTTGTAATCCTCGACCGTGATCGGCTCGATGCCGTGAGTGGCGTTGAAACCCCACGGTGTCAGCATGCCGTTGCGATGCTGGTTGATCACGAACGGCGCGAGGTCGTCGTGATGGCCGCCATACTTCAGGCAGTACTGGTTGTGCGGGAAGATGTTGATGAAATCGTTCCCGCCGTGATTGCCCCACGGCACCGTCCACTGTCGCGCGCCGCGTGCGTAGTCGTCGGCGTTCTCACCGCCACGGCGATAGCGGCCTTCGAGATTGCCGCACGGATAGATCACGAGACACGTGCTGCACATGCCGTCGCCCACCGCCTGCGCTGCCATGCCGACCATCTCGCCGATCGTCGGCACACCGGTCGGAGCGAACTTGACGTTCGGCAGCTCGAGCTTCTTGACGAGCCATTCGGCGTTCACGAGCGTCAGGCCCAGTTCGGAGTCGTACGGCGGATCGAAGTAAGGCCGCGGCGCCCAGCGCGATGCGGACCCGCCGCTCGGGCCCGCGATGTGGCTGTCGCAGCAGATCACGCCGTCGACCTGATCCGGCGTGACGCCGGCATCGTCCATCGCCTTCTGGCAGGCGAGAATCGAATACGCGCCGATCGTCTTGTCCATCGACACGCCGTCCCAGCGCCGGTCGACGGGCGAGTGCCCGTACCCCGCCACCGCGACCTTGCCGCGATGCTCCCAGACGCCAAGGCCGTCCTTGTCCCTTCTCCACTTGTAGCTGCTCGGGGCTGCCATTCTCATCCGCTCCTTAATCTCTCAATCAGATGACGCGCCATTCGTGGATCAACTGGTTCGGCGCGACCTCCTCGAAGGTGACCTCGACCGGCGCGCCCACCGGCACCTTGTAGGGCGGCGTGCCGGGGAGATTCGAATAGAAATTGACCGATCGGATCTTCGTCCAGTGTGACCATCGCGAGGTTGTACGGCTGATCGGGCATGCGCCGGTTGAGGCGCCCGTCCTCGATCACGATATACGTGGCGATGTGTCCTTTGCCCGCGACCTCTTTCCAGACGAGCTTCGCGTCCGAGCCGCAGACCTGGCAGGTCTTTTGCGGCGGATACTGCAGCTTGTTGCAGGCATCGCAATGCTGCAGAACCAGCTTCTTCGTATTGACCGCGTCCCAGAACGGCTTGCTCAAATCATCAGGTACGGGGATAAGCTTCGGCATCGTGTGACTCCATGAAACGGCGACATGTGCTCACTCCGGGCATTGAGCCTATCATGTTCGGGCGATGATGATGGAGGAGACCGCTTAGTGGAATTGAAGGAGAAATTTTCGATCGCAGCACCGCCCGATGAGGTGTGGCCGCTCATGTCGGATCCGGCCGTGGTCGCAGCATGTATTCCCGGCGCGGAGCTGAACGAGCTCACGCCCGAGGGCGCGCATCGTGGCAAGGTGACGTTCAAGTTCGGGCCGACCGTGGCGGTCTTCCGCGGGGAGACGCGGCTCACCTATGATCACGCCGCTAAACGCTGTCTGATTGAAGCGCGCGGCATCGATCAGAAAGGCGCATCGCGCGCCCGCGCGCGCTTCGAGGTTGCAGCGACCGGCAGCGAAACGACCGACGTCACCATGGAAGGCACGTTCGACGTCGCAGGCCCGCTGGAAACGTTCGCTTCCGCGGGCGGCGTCCATGTGGCACGCGGGCTGTTCGCCGACTTCGCGAAAAACATCGCGAACGTGATCGAGCAGCGACGCGAGCATGGCGACGACGCGGTGCTGGAGCAGGCACCCGCCGCCTCCGGTACGAAAATCATCGGCCGTGCGCTGCTCGACAGCGCGCGTGGCCTGGTGGGCAAGAAAACCGGTGATCAGTGACGAGTGACCCGACTGCCTCGCCCCGTACTCCGGGAGCGGGCGGTAGGTGGGCACCCGTGATCAGCGACGAATGACCCAGAGGCGTCCCTCGCCCCGTACTCGGGGGAGAGGGGGGTGAGGGACAACAGGAACGAGGGAAACGAATGAGCGAGATGAACGGTTACGAAGCGCTGTCGCAGGCATTCGTAGCAGAGGGTGTGGACCACGTCTTCGCGCTGTTGGGCGATGCGAACATGTACTGGGGCGCGGTCATGGCGCAGAAATACGGCGTGCATTTCGTCCACGCTCGACACGAGCACTGCGCCTGTGCGATGGCGGATGGCTATGCGCGCTATACGGGCAAGGTGGGCGTCGCGAGCGTCACGTGCGGTCCCGGTTTCACCCAGATCATGACGGCACTTGCGACCGCTTCCCGCGGCAGCATTCCGATGGTGGTATTTGCCGGCGACTCGCCGACGTCCGCAGCATGGTATGTGCAGCAACTGGAGCTCGGACCGCTCGCAACCGCCACCGGCGCACGCTATCTCTCGGTCAAGAGCGTCGATCGCATGCTCGACACGGTGCGCGAAGCCTTTTACACCGCGCGGCAGGAGCGCTGTCCGGTCGTACTTGGCGTACCCATGGATCTGCAGAAGGCGCCGTTTCCCTGGGGCGCGGAGTACTCGCCCTCGATGGAGCTCATGCCCACTGCGCAACGCCCTGCGCCGGACCCGCTGCTGGTGGACAAGCTGGCCGGGATGATCATGGAAGCGAAGCGTCCCATCATCATCGCAGGTCGGGGCGTCGTGCGATCGGGCGCCGGCCCCGCAATGGAAGCGCTGGCGGAACGCTGCGGCGCGCTGCTCGCGACGTCCCTCTTCGCAAAAGGTCTGTTCGATCACAACCGTTTCGGCATCGGCATCGCTGGTGCCTACGCGAGCCCGCTCGCACGCGAGGAATTCGCCGCGAGCGACCTGGTCATGGGATTCGGGGCCGGACTCGGCCATTACACGACCGAAGCGGGCTATCTCTATCCCAACGCCAAGAGTGTGCAGATCGACCTGAACCCGCGTGGTCTCTATCAGGGACTTCGCATCGCGGATATGCACATCCGCGCCGACGCACAGGCAACGGCCGAGGCAATACTTTCGAAACTCGAAGAGCGCGGTTACTCGTCCTCGGGTGCACGTTCGCCGATGCTCGCGCGGCAGATCGCAGCCACGGCCGCGCGGCCGGATTCGAAGGAGTTTCTGGTCGCGCCCGGCACGGTCGATCCACGGCCGGCGATGCAGGAGCTCGACGCAGCGATCCCCAAAGACTGGACCGTCGTGAGCGGCGGCGCGCACTTCGCCGGGATCGCGATGACGCACATGTACGGGCGCCGTGCCGAGAACGTGCACGTCATCAACGAATTCGGTGCGATCGGCTCGGCATTCCCGATCGCGGTCGGCATGGCCGCGACCCGCGGCGACGGCAAGCTGCTGCTGATCGAAGGCGACGGCAGCCTGATGATGCATATCCAGGAGCTCGAAACGATACGGCGCCACGGCATACGCATGCTGATCTGCGCGGTGAATGACGGGGGTTATGGCGCCGAGGTGCACAAGTTTCGAGCGTATGGCTACGACCCGAAGGAGTCGAAGCACGGACGCGGCGACATCGCGGCCATCGCCCGCGGCTTCGGACTGCGTGGCGAAAAAGTGAACACGCTCGGCCGCTTCGACGAGCTCTTCGCGGCGCACAACTCGGCCCGGCAGGCGGAATTGTGGGATCTGCACGTGGACGACTCGATTCCGTCAGCAGCGTATCGCCGTATTCACTTCGGAGAAGTCTGAGACACATTCGGCCGTGCACGTCGGACGAAGTTGATCCAGGAGCGGAATCCAGGCGTTCTCAGGTCAGCAGCGCAATCACTCCGATCGCGAGCGCTGCGATCGCCGTGGCAGTCGCGACGATAGCGAACGTTTGCGCGCGCCTCAGCCGTTTTTCCGCTTCGCTCGCACCTTTCTCGAGCGCGGTCACCGTGATTCGCAACTGCTCCGCAAGCGCCTTGATGTTTGCAGTGTTCTCCGAGGCCGCGGTCTGTAATTCGGCGATCTGCTGCTGAACGATCCCACTCGCGCTCTCGTCTGCGGCAAGCGCTTCCTTGCGCTTCGTGAAGTGGGGTTTTGCCGCCGCGACGATGTCTCCGACGTGCGGAAGGATGAGCTTGACCGCCGGCAGCAGCCACGATGCCATGAGTAACCTCCCCTTGCGTGCCTAGCCCCGGTAAAGGGGCTCGGGCTGGGTGAAGAAGGAATGGAGGATGTGGTACACCGTGAGGTAATTGATCTGCTGAAAACTCGCGTGCGAGATGCCGGGCATCACCGCGAACTGTTTGTCGGCATTGGGCAGGCGCTTGAAGAACTCGATGAGATCGTCGAACGCCGCGATGCCGTCGAACTCGCCACGCATGATGATCGTCGCAGCTTTGATCTGCGCTGGATCGACGACGGGCAGTTTCGAGCACATGTCGACGTAGGTTCCGGTGGGCACCGAATCGTCGAGCGCGAGCACCTGCTCGGCGAACGCTTCGATGACGCGCTCTTCGGCGCACCCGGCATGATCGCGCGTGAAGATCGAACGCATGAACGCACGATCGATCGGCCGGCGATTCGTCTTCTGGAATTCGGGAAGCTTCTTGCGCCGCTCGACGAGCGTCGGCGCACCCTGGCCTGTCCACACGAATGCATCGAGCGCGAGCCGCGACACGCGTTGCGGATAGCGCTGTGCGAAGAGCGCGGCACGGAGCGCACCTGACGAGATACCGTAGACGAGAAACTGTTTCGTGCCCCGCGTCTTCATGATGTAGTCGCTTGCCGCCGCGAGATCGTCGACGCCGTTCGCGATGTCGAAATTGATGTCGCGCTGCTTGTCAGACCGGCCGTAACCTTCCATATCGACACACCAGGTGTCGAAACCGCGCTCCGCGAACCACTCCATCGTGGACGAGCCGGGCCGCTCGGGAAGCTGCAGGTCGAATGTCGGCTGGGACGCCATCGACGAGCCGTGCACGAACAATATCGTGCCGCGTTTGGCCTGGGCCGCCGGGGCCGCTTTCTCCCAGAGAAAGAGCTTGATGTCGCCTTTGCGCGTCCAGTGTTCCTGGCCGCTGCTTGTGTTTTTGCTGGGTTCCATTTGCTGATCCTGAGCGGTGCGCGTGGGCGCGAACGAGCGGCGAGTCTATTGCGGGCCGCGGCTCGCCGCAAATCTGGGAGGGGGCGGCGCTCGCCTTCGGCTCGGGCCTCGCCGCCCTACGGAACAGAGGGACACCAATGGTTTCCCTCCGTGACCTCCCTTCCTTCTGGGCGTGTCTCGCATGGCAAGTCGACACGCAGGGTGGGGTGGCGCTCGCCTGAAGGCTCGGGCCTCGCCGCCCTACGGAACAGAGGGACACCAATGGTTTCCCTCCGTGACCTCCCTTCCTTCTGGGCGTGTCTCGCATGGCAAGTCGACACGCAGGGTGGGTGGCGCTCGCCTGAAGGCTCGGGCCTCGCCGCCCTACGGAACAGAGGGACACCAAATGGTTTCCCTCCGTGACCTCCCTTCCTTCTGGGCGTGTCTCGCATGGCAAGTCGACACGCCGGGTGGGTGGCGCTCGCCTGAAGGCTCGGGCCTCGCCAGTGACGAGCTTCTCTCAGTACACCGGCGTCGAGCGGAGATAGGTCTCGCGTGCCCTCGACTTGACCACGAACTGCTGCACCTGTGTGCCTTTGAGCACGCGCAGAGGGATCTCGACACCGGCCGATCCGGTCGCCCACAGCTTGTTGTAGAAATCCGCCTGATTTTCGATCTGCGCGTCACCAAGACCGAGGATGATGTCGCCCTGCCGCAGCCCTGCATCATCAGCCGGGCTCTCGGGCGACACGCGCGTGACGATCAGGTGACCCTGGACTTCCTGCGTATTGAGCCCAAGCCAGGGTCGTGGTTTCGATGTGAGCCTGCCGTTCGCGATGATGTCGCCGAGCACAGGCTTGACCGCGTCTATCGGCACGAACATGTTGCCCGGTATGTTCATGCTCGTTCCCAGCGCGTCGCCCACTGCCAGTGAACCGATGCCGAGCAGCCGGCCTTCCTTCGAAACGAGCGCCGCGCCCTGCCAGTTCACCGTGGCCGGCGCAGTGTAGATCGCTTCATCCAGGAGGTACTCCCAGTAACCGACAAAGGGCCGTTTCGATACGACGTACGCAGGCGCGACCCCGTCGAAGCCCACGATGAGTACGAGATCGCGCTCGGCGATTTCGCTCGAGGCGCCGAAATCGATCGGCTTGATGGGCAAAGGTGCGAGTGCCTTCAGTAGCGCCATGCCGGTGCTGGTGTCGTAGCCCACCACGGTGGCCGGGAAGATTCGGCCGTCCGCGGTCGAGAGCTCGACTCGCTCGGCTTCGGTGATGAGGTAGCCGATCGTGAGCACGAGCCCGTTCGCATCGATGACGATGCCGGTACCCTCACGATTTTCGCCGAGCGTCGCGGCGCTGCGCGCGTCGCGCACGGCCCGGCTGTTGACCTTCACGACAGACAGGATGTCGATGGTCGGATGCTGTTCTGGCGCGGCCGACCGCCCCTGCAATTCCGCCGCGGTCGCGGACGCACCCGCCATTGCACACCACACGAGCAATGACATCGCCGCGCTGCGCAAGACAGCGCCTGCACGTGATGTTGAAGGCATTGATTTCATGGAAGCTCCGGAAGGAACGCGGGCGCCGCAAAGAGTTCGGCAACGCGTATCCTACGCCGGTTCGGCGGGGGTGATAAAGTGCGCCTCGGAAAAGCGTTCACCCATTTGAGGAGAGACGGATGGATCTCGGACTGAAATCGAAAGTCGCGGTGGTTACCGGCGGCAGCGACGGAATCGGCAGGGCAACGGTGCTGCGCCTCGCGCAGGAAGGCGCGCATGTCGCATTGTGCGCACGCAGGAAGGAACCGCTCGATCAGGTCGCGGCGGAGGCGCAGAAGTACGGTGCTCAGGCTCTCGCAATGAGCGCTGATGTGAGCAATCCGGCGGACATCGAGCGCTTCATGAAAGCGGTGCTCGATCGGTTCGGCCGCATCGATATTCTCGTGAACAACGCCGGCACGTCCAAGCGCGGCGCGTTCCTGGAACTTACCGACGACGAATGGCGCGCGGACCTGGAACTGAAAGTCTTCGGGGCGATTCGCTGCTCGCGGCTTGCAGTTCCCAGCATGAAGAAGAACGGCGGCGGGCGCATCGTCAACATCACGATCTCCAGCGCCAAGCAGCCGGGTGCGGAGTCCTACCCGACGAGCGTGTCCCGTGCGGCAGGCTTGGCAATCACGAAAGCGCTGTCGAAGGAATTCGCGGCCGACAACATCCTCGTTAACACCGTCTGCATCGGCAGGATAAAGTCAGGCCAGCACGAGCGGCGGTACACCCAGCAGGGCATCAGCGCGGAGAAGTATTACTTCGCTGCGTCGAAAGAGATCCCGATGGGCCGCGTCGGCGAAGCGGAAGAAGTCGCGAACGTAATCACCTTCCTCGTGTCGGACGCCGCGAGCTACGTGACTGGCTCCAGCGTGAATCTCGACGGCGGCATGTCGGGCGTGCTTTAGCACTCTAGAACAACGCGCGCAGACGCTCGAGGTAAGCGGGCGCATCGCTCGCACCCTCGGGGGGCGCCCACGACGGCCAGTCCTTGTCGATGGCCACGTTATAGGGGCCCGCCTTCGCCTCGAAGAAAACCGAGCCCTGGGCGAGCGAGACGAGGCAGTGAAACATGCCGCCGGGCACATGCGCACCGACGAGATCACCCCCTGCGCGAAGTACGCGCGCGTCCATGACACTCCCGTCATCGTCGAACAGGACGAGCCCGAAAGCACCTCTCAGCACGACGAACGTTTCGTCCTTGCGTGGCTCCAGGTGGCGGTGCGGCCGGATGTAGGAATCCGGCTCGACGGCGTTCAGAAGCCGCTGTGCCGGATGCGAGTCGGCGTCGTGAAAGTCGAAGTTCTGCCGCCGCCGCGTGTTGGCGCGCGCTGCCTCAGTCAATTCTTCAAACGACTCGCGTCCGATGAAAGTCGGACTATTGCGCAACGCGCCCTCGCTCATATGTGAAACAGATGCGGGAGATGGTGCCGCTGGTCCGACTCGAACGGACGACCTGACGCTTACGAAGCGCCTGCTCTACCAGCTGAGCTACAGCGGCATGGAGAACGACCGGGGAGCGCGATTCTACCAGAAAGGCCACCCGGTCCTGCTCGATGCGGCTCACAGGTGAGTGCGGATCCAGCGCGTAAGCGTCGCGTAATCCATGGCTCCCGACTGCCGCGCGATCTCGTTGCCGCCACGAAAGATCGCGAGCGTGGGGATCCCGCGGATGCCGAAGCGCTCCGCAATCCGTGGCGCATCTTCCGTATTCAGCTTCGCGAGACGCACCGCCGGCTCGAGCTCGCCTGCCGCTCTCTCGAATGCAGGCGCCATCATGCGGCACGGTCCGCACCACGGTGCCCAGAAGTCCACCACTAGAGGCAGGTCCGACCTGGTCACGTGCGTGTCGAAATCAGCTTCGTTCAACGTGATCGGCTGACCCGTAAAGAGCGGCTGCTTGCAGCGACCGCACCGCGCAGCCGAGTCCATCCGCTCCTGCAGGACGCGATTGACGGTCGCGCATTGACCACAGACGACATGCATTGAGGTCCCGCTCATGGCCAGAGGTATGAAAGTTATGTGCCGACTCCACCGAGCGCTGAACCGAGTCCCTTCGTCGGCTCGGCGCAGCCACCCGTCTTATACCCGGTTCCTTCATGAGATTTCTCACTGCCTCCCCGGCACGTCTTACGTATCTTGCGACTACATCGTAAATCGAAGCGCGTTCTCTACTCCAACCGGTCAAGACAGGCATCGCACTGTGACTTTTACCTCACCATCGCGACATACGAAAAGACAATGCGGCCGAGGTGCCGAGTCGATTCGGGCCGCGGCTGCGCATGGCTTTTCGCTGATCGAGCTGATGACGGCGGTGGCGATCCTCGCCATTCTTCTCGGCATTGCGGCGCCCTCGTTTCGCGATGCGCTTCTGAACGCACGCATGACGGCGCGCGCGAACGATCTCATGGCCGACCTCAATCTGGCCCGTTCCGAGGCCGTCAAGCGCAACGTCACGGCATACGTGTGCACCAGCAACGACAACACGAACTGCACCGCATCCGCATGGCGGGATGGATGGATCGTCTTCGCCGATACCAACATGAACGGCGTCAAGGACGCAAACGAGCCTGCGCTCAAATTCGCACCCGGGCAGCCCGATGCGACGGACACGCTTACGGTGACCGGTGCCACGCTGACCGGCGGCATCGCCAACGTACCGTACCAGCCGTCCGGACTGAGCACCTTCGGCAACACCATCACGTTCGTGCTGTGCGACTACCGCACGGTGGCGCAGGTCGGTGCAACCGTGGCGGACCAGAAAGGACGGCAGATAACGATCAACCAGACCGGTCGCGCCGTTTCAGGGCGCCGGACCTGCGCTGCCTCAACCGGCTGATGCTGACAGATACAACCATGACTTCACGCTCAACGGGTTTCACGATGCTGGAGGTGCTGATCGCCATCGTGATTCTTGCCTTCGGGTTACTCGGCGTTGCCGGATTGCAGGCGTACGCCGTCGCAAACAATCAGAGCGCTGCGTTACGCGTGGCTGCAGCAGGGCTGGCGACCGATATGGTCGATCGCATGAAGCTCAATACACCCGTGTTCCTCGACAACCTGGGTTATTACAACAAGCCGAACAGCGCCGACTACACGACCGCGGTGGCATCGTGCACTGCGACCGCGGGTTGCTCGGTGCAGGAGCGTGCGCAGAACGATCTTTACGAGTGGGCACAGCGCGTAGCAGCTTCGCTGCCCAACGGCAAGGGCATCGTATGTGTCGACAGCACTCCGAACGACGGAGCGAGCCAGGCCGCTCCGGCGTGCGACAACACTGGAATCAACCTGTACGTCGTGAAGATCTGGTGGCGCGACGACCGCATGAATGTCGCTACCACGCGACCGCAATTCGTATGGGCGTTCAATCCATGACAGTCGCCATTACGTCTCGCGCACGTGTCACATGCGGCTTCACGCTGGTCGAGCTGCTCGTGGCCATGACCCTCGGCCTCTTCCTCACGGTGGTGGTGGCGCAACTCTTCCTGGGCAGTCGCGCGACGTACACGACGACAGATGAGCTCTCGCGAATGCAGGAGAACATCCGCTTCACCCAGCAGTTGCTCGGGCGTGTGCTTTATCTCACGAGCTACATGAGCTCGCCCAACTCGTACCGCGAGCGAGAACGTACCCCGAATGCGTCCACACCCGTGTTGTTCGAAGGCGCAACGACAGCGTTGACCGCGACCGAGGGCGCCGGTACGGCATCCGACGCGTTCACGGTACGTTTCGAAGGCAGCGGGCCGGCGGGCGCAGCGGACGGCACCATCACCGACTGTCTCGGGCGACCGATCGACAGCACGACGATGGCGGTCAACATCTTTTCGATCGGCGCGAACGGCGGGCTCATGTGTGACAACGGTCAGGGTGGCGGGCCGGTCGAAGTCGTTCCCGACGTCGAGAACATGCAGGTCCTGTTCGGGGAAGACACCGCGGCCTGGAAGGCACGCGATGCAACGGTCGATCGTTTCGTGCCCTTTTCCAGTGTGGCAAGCGCCGACCGGGTCGTCGCCTTGCGCATCGCACTGCTGTTTCGCACGCAGGGCGTGGCGGCAAATGTCACAGCCGACAACCGCACCTACAACCTGAACGGCGTCGTCGTGGGCCCATTTGCCGACACGCGCCTGCGCCGCGCCGTGACGATGACGTTCGCGCTTCGCAATCGAACGAACTAGCGAGTGATGATATGAGACCGCTCTTCATATCGAACCAGCGCGGCGCAGTGCTCATCGTCGCGCTCATGTTTCTCGTCGTGCTCACGATGCTGGGCATGACCGCCATGAGCGGAACGACGATGGAGCTCCGGATGGCGAACAACACACGCGATTTCGGAGTTGCGTTCCAGGCCGCGGAAGCGGCGCTGCGCGATGCGCGAAACGACATCATCGGTCAGGCTTTGCCGGGCGGAACGCCGCGCAACCCGCCGATGCATCAATCGTTCTTCGGGACGGGCGCGCCGAATACCTGCAACGCCTCGGCCGGCCGGGAAGGCTTGTGCCAGCCCCGCACGTACAACTCGAAGGTGGACGCGATCCTTCCCGCCGCACCGGACGTGGATATGCAAACCTTGCCCAGCGTTCAGTACGGCACTTATACGGGCGCGAGGCAGTTCACGGATGTCGTGAGGCAACCGCGCTACATCATCGAATTATTCGGACTGCCCTCCCATGACGAAACGATCATGAGGAGCGGCCCGCAATGGGTTTACTACCGGATCACCGCACGTGGCTATGGCGGCAATCCGAACACCGAGGTGACCCTCCAGGAAGTCTTTCTTTACGACCCGCTGTGAGTGACTCACCCGACCGAACACGCATGGAGCGCTCCATGAAAAAACATACTAAACGCGCCCTCAGCAAGACCCTCGCACTGATCGCGCTGTTCTGCATGACCACGCAGCCGACGTTTGCCGCGCTCATCAATCTCGCCCAAAAGCCGCTGTTTACGGGCGCGCCGATTCCGCCCAAGGTCATGCTGGCCATTTCGAAGGACCAGCAGCTGTACAAGAAGGCCTACAACGATTACAGCGATCTGGACGGCGACGGCCAGATTGAAACGACCTACAAGCACTCGATCGACTATTACGGCTACTTCGATCCGCAGAAGTGTTACGACTATAACGTGACGCGGCAGCGCTTCGAACCTTCGGCCATGGCGGACACAGACAAGCTGTGCTCGGGCAACTGGAGCGGCAATTTTCTGAACTGGGCCTCCACGTCGCGCATGGATGCCGTTCGCAAGCTCCTGTACGGCGGCCTCCGCTCCACGGATCAGACATTCGCCGCAGCCGGGGTTAACGCGGAAACGGTTCTCGAGCGTGCGTATATACCGACGGACGCCCATGCCTGGGCCAAGTACTACAACCCGCCGACTCCAGCGACGACCGATCAACCGGCGATCAACCGGCTGACGCCATTCAATCCGCCGACCGCGCCAGCCTCCGGTTCGCAGACGACATCGAGCACGTTCACCCGCGTCAGCACCGGCGGCACGTTCTCTGCCGGCATACCGACTGTCGGCGACGATTACGACATACCGTTCGTAGCCACGCCCACCGGCGTACAGGTGGGAGACCAAGTCAAGCTGGCTCGTGCCACTGCCAGCTCGAACTACTTCCTCGGGACGGTCTTGAGCTTCTCGGGAACCAGCAACAGGACCATGCGCGTTCGCGTGCATCAGGCCGGCATCGTCGGCACTGGAACCACGACGAACTGGACGCTCACGAACCTGAGCAGCAGTGGCATTTCGCTCTGCAATCTCACGCCGGGGGCGGCGAGCGGTAGCGATTCTGTGTCGCAAACAAACACCCGTGCGCCGCTCATCCGCGTCGCGCAGGGCAACTTCTCGCTCTGGAACGCAAACGAGCGCTGGCAATGCCAGTGGTCCGAGGAGCGGAACAACACCCAGAGCGGTTTTCCGAACGGCTTGCGCAGCAACGGCAATCAGTACGCGCTGTCGGACATTGCAGCCAGTGCGGAGAATCCGTCTCAGGCTGTGCACGGATTGAGCACTGTCAGCCCGAAGGTCGACTTCGTGGCGCGCGTGCAGGTGTGCAAGCCGGATCTCGTCGGCTCGGAACGCTGCAAGCTCTATCACGACGGAACTCTCAAGCCGATCGGACTGCTTCAGCAATATGGCGACCGGGAAGACCTTCACTTCGGGCTGATGACGGGCACTTACGCCAAGAATATCTCGGGCGGCGTACTGAGGAAGAACGCCGGTCCCATTGACGACGAGGTGCGAACCGACACCGACGGAACGTTCATTCAGCCGTATATGCCGCCCAGCGCGCCCCGAAGCACCAGCTCAACGGCGACGCCCGCCGGCATTATCAACACTCTCAACTATATGCGGATATACGGATACGACTACTCGGACGGCACGTATCTCGACGCATCAGGAGACGGCTGCACTTACCAGCTCACCAATATCACCGAAAATAGCTGCACGAGCTGGGGCAACCCGATGTCGGAGATCTTCTTCGAAGCGGTTCGCTATTTCGCCGGCAAGACGGCCACTTCGGGCTACACGTACGGCAGCTCGTCGAAAGACAACCAGCTCGGACTTCCGGTTGCGACCTGGACGGACCCTCTCTCCGCCTCGCTCTACTGTGCCCCGCTCAACGTCGTAGTGATGAACGCGAGCGTTTCGACGAACGACTCCGACCTCGGAAGCCAAAGCGCCGCGGCGATCCAGGGGCCGGCTCAGATCAGCACCCTGACGAACACGGTTGGAGACGCGGAAGGCATTACGAACAATCCGTTCTTCATCGGCAAGTTGTCATCCGCCACAGCCGGGTCGACCGGCTTCGAGCTCTGCACGGCCAAGACGATCTCGGGGCTGGGCAACATGGAAGGCATCTGCCCGGAAGGTCCGACGCTTGCGGGTTCTTACCACATTGCAGGACTGGCACACCAGGCTCACACGAAACGCATACGCACCGATCTGTCGATCCCGACCGCCGATACGCAGTCACTCAAGGTGACGACCTACGGCATCCAGCTCGCCACGAACGTTCCGACTCTCAAGATTCCCGTGCCGGGCAACCCGGCGAAGCAAGTGGTTATCCAGCCGATCTACCGGCTCGATCTCGGCTCCGGCAATCTGGGCGGCGGCGGCCTCGTGGACATGAAGTTCGTGGAGCAGACGACGACCGGAACGACCTCGTCCGGCAAGGTTTATGTGAACTGGGAAGATTCGGAGCAGGGCGGCGATTACGACCAGGACATGTGGGGCACGATAGAGTGGGTGCTGAACGCGACGGCGAACACGATCACCGTGACGACCAGTGCTATTTCGGCTTCCACGAACAACCCGCAGGGCTTCGGTTACGCGATCAGCGGCACGACCAAGGACGGCCCGCACTTCCACTCCGGCATCTACGGGTTCAACTTCACTGATCCTTACACCGGCGTACTCGGCTGCACGAATTGCGACCTGCCGAGCGCGTCATCGGGGCAGCGCGGGCCCCAATCCCAAACGTACACGCTGGGAAGCACGACTGCCGGAACGCTGCAGGACCCGCTGTGGTATGCGGCCAAGTTCGGCTCGTTCAACGATGTGAATGGCAACGGCATTCCCGACCAGCAATCGGAGTGGGACATCCGGCTCGCCGACGGCTCGCCGGGCCAGGACGGCGTGCCCGACACCTACTTCCTCGTGACGAACCCGCTCGGTCTGGAGTCTTCGCTGGATCGCGCGTTCCAGGCGATCATTCTTTCCGCGTCTCTGACGTCGGTTGCGGCGAACTCCGGATCGCTTGCAAACGCTGACGACCGTCTATCAGGCGCGCTTCAACACCGCGGACTGGAGCGGTGGCGTCATCGCATATGCGGTCAATCCTGATGTGACCATCGATCCCACGCCCGTGTTCGACGCCGGACTCGTGCTGAACTCGATGGCCGCAACCAGCCGCACGATCATCACCTACAACGACACGGCAAGCGTACGCGATGGCGTGGCGTTTCGCTGGCCGGCGAATCCATCGAGTCCGACCAGCAGTGAGATCAGCACGACGCTCGTCGGTTACCTGAAGAAGAACCCCGACACGAACGTCGTCGATACGCGCGGTCCCGACAGACTGAACTATCTGCGCGGTGATACTTCTCGGGAGACTGGCTCGACCGCGATTTTCCGGCAGCGTGCCAGCACAAGGCTCGGCGATATCGTCAACTCGAACCCGATCTTCGTCGGAGGGCCCGACGCGTCCATACCGGACACGAGCTACGGGACATTCCGCAACACGTATTTCAACCGGCCGAAGATGCTGTATGTTGGCGCGAACGACGGCATGCTGCACGGCTTTGCCGCAGACACCGGCCAGGAGAAGCTTGCATACATCCCGAGCAAGACATTCCCGAATCTCACCAAGCTGACCAGTCCCAACTACGCGCACCGCTATTACGTTGACGGGACACCGGAGATCGCGGATGCACAACTGAGCGGCGACTGGCGCACCGTGCTCGTTGGTGCGCTCGGCGGCGGCGGACAGGGGCTCTACGCACTTGACGTGACCGACCCGACCACCTTCAGCGAGTCGAACGCGAGAAACATCGTGCTGTGGGAATTCACGGACGCCGACGACTCTCACCTCGGCTACGTTTACGGCAAGCCCGTCGATTCGCAAGATGGCGAACGGACGATGGGCAGCCATCGTGTCCGGCGGCTACAACAACAGCGAAAGCGACGGTGTCGCGAGCTCGACCGGCCACGCGTATCTCTACATCATTTTTCTGGACGGCCCAACAGGCCCAAACCGGACCTGGGTTGCAGGGACCGACTACATCAGGATCGACACGGGCCAGGGCTCGACCGCCACGCCGAACGCACTTGCACCTGCGGCGGCAGCCGATGTCACCCTCGATGGTGCGGTCGACTTCATCTACGCCGGCGACCTGCTCGGCAATCTGTGGAAATTCGATGTGTCAAGCACCACGCCTGCGGACTGGCAACTCGCTCAGAATAAAGTAATCCTTTTCTCCGCTGTCGATGCGCTGGGGCACGCCCAGCCGATCACCAGCCAGGCGGAAGGCACACTGCATCCGACGGGCAAAGGCTTCGTCATCACGTTCGGTACGGGTAAGTATCTCGAAACGGCCGACGTGAGCACGCCCTACATCGTCAACAGCTTCTACGGTATCTGGGACAAGAACGACAGTCCGGGCAACATCGCCGCGCAGACGCACGTGACAGGCCGCAATCAGCTACTGACGCAGGTCATCACGACCGTCACCTCCGGGACACAGACCTATCGCTCGGTGACGAACAACGCGGAATTGTGGTCCGAGGACACGACGCCACCGACCGCAGGCGACTCGCCGACGCGTCATATGGGATGGCTCATGGACTTCCCGAGCTCGGACACGACGGGCGAACGTTCCGTCTCGAAACCCATTCTGCGCAATTCGAGGCTCATATTTACGACCATCACGCCCGCTAGCAGCCCTTGCAGCGCCGGCGGTTCCAGCTTCCTCATGATCGTCGAGCCGACGACCGGTGCGCGCGTGGATGGAGCTGTGCTCGATCTGAATGGCGACCGCAAGCTCGACGCGACCGACAAGATCAGCAGCGGCGGAACGATGGTGTACGCGAGCGGCGTCGAATCGCGCATCGGCATCTCCTCCACGCCAACGATCGTGTCCGGGACACCGACCGATGCCAGCAATGGCTCCGGCTCGGTGATCCTCGGCACCACGCCACAAATGCAGGGAAGCAGCAGCATCGTGGCGAGCTATGCAATTCTGAGTTCCTACACGGTCCCGAGCCCGAACGCGATCGGTCTCAATGCCCGATCGGGACGCGTAAGCTGGCGAGAGGTGATACGAAGATGAGATGCTCGAACACATCGAAACGCGCAACCGGTTTTACGCTGATCGAGGTCATGGTGGTGGTGGCGATCGTCGCAATCCTCGCTCGGGTTGCGTATCCGTCCTACCTGGAGCACGTCACGCGAGGAAAACGCGCCGAAGGCAAGACTGCGCTCCTGAAAGCCGCGCAGCTTCAGGAGCGCAACTACGTCGCGAATTCGACCTACGTGGGAACGGCTGGGCTGGCGGATCTGATGAAGCCGGGCTACGGCGGCCCGATCTACTCGGGTGAAGACCCAACGTCTGCGACCGGTAATTACACGATCACGGTCGCCGCCGGCCCGAGCGGAAACCTGCAGCAGGATTTTATACTGACCGCCACGCAGAATGCGGCCGCCTATTTCAGTGACGCGAAATGCGGCAACCTGACGCTGTCCAGCAGCGGCGTTCGAGGACGAGACAGCGGCACATGGAGCGTAAGCGACTGCTGGAATCGCTAAGGCAAGCGGCCTCGGTTGTGCGTCTATGACAAAACGGCCGCTGCCGCTACTGCGCCTGCTCGCGTTCAGTGCGCTCTCGATCACCCTGCACGCGTTCGTACTCTCGGTATCTCTGACGAGAAATGAGGCACTCGGTGGCGCGTTTTACGAGCCAACCCACCTGGTGGTCAGACTCGCGCTCTTTTCCGCAGAGCAACCTGCTACACGCGAACGGACGGAGGACGAGCGGAATGAACGCAAGTCGGTCGGTCGCGAGGCGGACGGGGGTGCTGAGCATCGCCGTGCCTTGCTTCCATCACCTGACGTCTGGTTTGCCGCCGAGGAGCTGTCGGTCAGAGCCGAACCGCTGACGGATGTTCAGATCCACTACCCGCCCGTATTGGAAGGCAGCGGCATGACGGGCTCAGCGAGAGTGCTCCTGCACATCGACGAGCGCGGTCTCGTGCGTAAGGCGCACATCGAAGCCTCATCGCCCGACGCGAGCTTCGGCGAGGCTGCGCTGAGTGCCTGGAAAGAGGTCCGCTTCTCGCCCGCCCTCAAGGACGGTATGGCAGTGAAGAGCCGCAAGGTCCTCGAGATCAGCTTCTTGCCGTAGCCAGCGCCTTTGGCAGCGGGAAGGTCACTCTTTCGGTAACACCGTCGAGCTCGCGAACGGCAGTCGCTCCCAGGTCGACCAGCTTCTCGACGACCGCGCGTACCAGCACCTCCGGCGCTGAAGCGCCCGCCGTTACACCGATGCACTCTTTCCCCGCGACCCACTCCGCTCGCAACTCGCTCGCAGTGTCGAGCATGTACGCCTGCACACCACAGTTCTCGGCCACTTCGCGTAGTCGATTGGAATTGGAGCTGTTCGGAGAACCGACGACGAGCACCACATCGCATACACGAGCCAGTGCTTTCACGGCATCCTGCCGGTTTTGCGTCGCGTAGCAGATATCGTCGCGCTTAGGGCCACCGATCGTCGGAAAGCGCTGCTTGAGCGCGTCGATCGTGTGGCGCGCATCGTCGATGGACAGCGTGGTCTGCGTGACGAACGTCAGATTGCCCGGATCGCGAACCTGCAGCCGGCGGACGTCTTCCGGATCCTCGACGAGATACATGCCGCTATCCGCCTGCCCCATCGTGCCCTGGACCTCTGGATGTCCCGCATGACCTATCATCACGATCTCTCGGCCCTGCCGGCGCTTCTTCGCGACTTCCACATGCACCTTGGTCACCAGCGGGCACGTTGCATCGAAAACGGTGAGTCCGCGCTGGTCAGCCTCACGCCGCACCGCCTGCGGTACGCCGTGCGCACTAAACACAACGGTACTGCCGGGAGGGACGTCGCCGAGCTCCTCCACGAAGATCGCGCCTTTGGCGCGGAGACTCTCCACCACGAACTTGTTGTGCACGACCTCATGGCGTACATAGATCGGCGCGCCGCACTGATCGAGTGCGCGCTCGACGATCTCGATCGCACGATCGACACCGGCGCAGAAACCGCGGGGATTCGCCAGAACGACTTGCATTGTGGGATGGAACGCTCAGTGCTTCGATTATACGCGGGCTCGGATCAAGGCTATGCGGCGGCGGGGTGCTTCTTCGGCCTGAGTGCGTCCCATACGAGTAATACTGCACCGCAACTGATCGCGATATCGGCGACGTTGAAAGCAGGCCAGTGATAGCCGAATGCATGGAAGTCGAGAAAATCGAGCACCGCGCCAATATGCAGGCGGTCGATCAGATTACCGAGCGCGCCGCCGAGAACCAGGCTCAGAGCGAGGCAGAACAGTATGTCCGCGGCGTGACGCCGCAGCAGCCATGCAATCCACCCCGAGGCTGCAATGGCAATCGCGATGAAGAATCCGCGCTGCCACCCTGTCGCGTCCGACAGCAGGCTGAAGGCCGCGCCCCGGTTGTAGACGAGGACCATGTTGAAGAACGGCGTGATCTCGACGGACTCATGGAGGGAAAAGCTGCCGGCGACCAGCGCTTTGGTCGCCTGATCCAGCGCGACAATCGCCGCCGACAGACTCAGCCACTTACGCATGCGTACGCGGCTCGCCCACACCATACAGGTTCGATATGCACCGCGCGCAGATTCCGGGGTGCTCGGGATCGGAGCCTACGTCCGCGCGGTAGTGCCAGCACCGTTCGCATTTCGCGTGAGGACTCGGCAGAACTTTGAGCCTGATCCCGGGAAGCACGGAATCGGCGGCCCCGTCGGGATCGTCATCGCGGATTCGTGCCTGCGACGTGATGAAAACGAAACGCAGATCGTCGTCGAACGACTGCAGGAACTTCGTCTCGGCACCATTCGCGTAGAGCGCCACCTCGCCCGCGAGCGACGAGCCGACCTTGCCAGCGACGCGCAGGGCCTCGAGCTGTTTCTGAACATCCGAGCGCAATGCACGCAGTCGCGTCCAACGCTCGCGCAGCAATTCGGCATCCGGCGGAAGCTCGAACTCATACCACGTCTGTTCGAAGACGCTGGACGCCGGTCGACGGTTGAGGACTTCCCACACCTCGTGAGCAGTGAAGGACAGGATGGGCGCGAGCAGGCGCGTGAGGCTCTGGGCAATATGGTAGAGCGCGTTCTGCGCGGCGCGACGTTGCAGCGAGTCGGCGCGGGTCGTGTACAACCGGTCCTTGAGGATGTCGAGGTAGAAACCGCCGAGGTCTTCCGAGCAGAAGGTCTGCAGCTTCTGTGCGACGAGGTGGAACTCGTAATTCCCGTAGTGTCCCTGCTCGCCGTCACCGCTACCCGGCACGAGCGGGGTGAGCGCACGCTGCAGATCGTGCGCCATGACCAATGCGTAGCGATCGATCTCGAGCCACTGTTCCACCGGCAGACAATCGCGTTCGATATCGAAATCGGCAAGGTTGGCGAGCAGGAAACGCAGCGTGTTGCGAATCCGGCGATACGACTCGACCACGCGCTTGAGAATTTCCCGGGAGATCGACAGCTCGGCCGAATAGTCCGTCGCCGCGACCCACAGTCGGAGAATGTCCGCTCCGAGCTCGTCCATCACTTCCTGCGGAGCAATCACGTTGCCCTTGGACTTGCTCATCTTGTGGCCGGAGCCGTCCACCACGAAGCCGTGCGTGAGCAGCGACTTGTAAGGAGGTTCGCCATCCATCATGCACGAGACCAGGAGCGACGAATGGAACCACCCGCGGTGCTGGTCCGAGCCTTCGAGGTAGAGGTCCGCCGGGAATTTGCTCTCTTCGCGGTGCGAACCGCGGAGCACCGTGTAATGCGTCGCGCCCGAATCGAACCAGACGTCCAGCGTGTCTTTGACCTTTTCGTAGTAGTCCGCGTCGTCCCCCAGCAGCTCGCGCGTGTCGAGCGTCTGCCACGCTTCGAGTCCGCCTTGCTCCACGCGTTGAGCGACCTGTTCGAGCAGATCGAGCGTGCGGGGATGCAGGCTTTCGGTTTCCTTACGCACGAAGAACGGCATCGGCACACCCCATTGGCGCTGGCGTGACAGCGTCCAGTCGGGTCGATTCTCGATCATGCCGGTCAGCCGCGCCTTGCCCCAGGCCGGATAGAACTGAGTCTGCTGGATGCCGCGCAGGGCGGTCGCGCGCAGCGACTCGGCCGGTTTGGCTCCGTCGTAGCCGGGCGGCTCGTCCAAGGCGGCGAACCATTGCGTGGTCGCGCGCAGGATGATGGGCGTCTTGTGGCGCCAGCAATGCATGTAGCTGTGCACATCGTCGCCCTTCGCGAGGAGAACGCCCAGCTGCTGCATATGCGCGACAATCTTGGGGTTCGCGTCCCAGATAGAGAGTCCGCCGAACAGCGGAAGCGAGGAGACGTAATGGCCGTCACCCATTACCGGCGCAAGGATCTGCTCGTCTTTCATGCCGTAGCGGCGGCAGGTCTCGAAGTCTTCGACGCCGTAGGCGGGCGCCGTGTGCACGAGGCCCGTGCCCGTATCGAGCGTCACGTAATCGCCCAGGTACACCGGCACCAGCCGGTCGTAGAACGGATGCCGGAATTCGATGCCTTCGAGCGCCTTTCCAGTCGCAACGCCCAGCAGACGCCACTCGCGCAGGCCGTAGCGACGGCCGATCGCAAGCTCTCGGGCATCCTCGAAGCCGGCATCGATCTGCACAGGCTCGGACGCCTTCGCCTGCTCGGAGCGCCGGAGGAAGATATCGCGCGCGATGATGAGCAGCCGGTCCTCGGTTTCGATCAGGGCATAGTCGATGTCCGGATGTACGGCGAGCGCCTGGTTCGCCGGCAGCGTCCACGGCGTCGTAGTCCAGATCACCGCAAAACCGGGTTTGTCCGGAAGTCCAGCAACGTCGAACGCGCGCGCGATGCGGTCCGGCTGCGCGAAAGGAAAGCCGACGTCGACCGCCGGATCCTTCCGATCTTCGTACTCGACTTCCGCCTCCGCAAGCGCCGATCCGCAATCGAAGCACCAGTTCACTGGCTTCAACCCGCGGTAGATATAGCCGTGCCTCAGCAGCACGCCGAGGGCGCGAATCTCGTCGGCCTCGTTGCGGAACGCCATGGTGAGATAAGGGTGATCCCACTCGCCGAGCACACCGAGCCGCTGGAAGTCGCGCTTCTGTCGCTCGACCTGCTCCGCCGCATAGGCACGGCACAGGCGCTGCGTTTCGGCGGTCGGCAGATTCTTGCCGTACTCCTTCTCGATCTGCACTTCGATCGGCATGCCATGGCAGTCCCAGCCGGGCACGTAAGGCGCGTCGAAGCCGGACATCGACTTGCTCTTGACGATGATGTCCTTGAGGATCTTGTTGACCGCATGACCCAGATGGATGTCGCCGTTGGCGTAGGGCGGTCCGTCGTGGAGGACGAAGCGCGGACGGCCGCGGCTTGCTTCCCGTATGCGCTGATAGAGCTTCTGCTCGTTCCAGCTCTTCAGCATCAGCGGCTCTCTCCGCGCGAGATCACCGCGCATGGGGAAAGGCGTGTCGGGCAGATTGAGTGTCTTTTTGTAATCGGTCATGCGACTTTATCGGACGCGTGCTAGGAACGGACGGACGACTGCGCCACGGCGCCGTCACGCCGTACGAAGAAATGGCGCGCGTTTTCGACGTCCCGTGCGATCTGGCGCGTAAGCGTAGCGAGATCCTGGTACTTCTCTTCGTCGCGCAGCTTCTCCAGGAAATCGACGCGGACGTGGCACCCGTAAATGTCGCGGTCGAAATCGAAGAGATAGACCTCGAGCACCGGCGCCCCGTTCTGCTTCACTGTCGGCCGTACCCCGAGGCTGGCGACGCCCCGCAGCGGCCCCGCGCCGAGCCCATGCGCCTCGACCGCGAAGATACCGGTGAGCGGAGGATGATTGTGTTTCATCTGCACGTTCGCCGTCGGGTATCCGAGCTTGCGCCCCACGCCATCGCCACGGACGACTCGCCCGCTGATGCTGTACGGCCGGCCCAGCAGACCGGCGGCACGCGAAAGGTTGCCTGCGGCAAGCGCGTCCCGCACCGCGGTACTCGAAACACGCTCGCCGTCAGCGACGAAGCTGGTCATTGCATCCACGGTGTAACCCAATCGCCCCTCATGCAGCCTCAGCATGTTCAGATCGCCTGCTCTGCGCGCGCCGAAACGGAAATCGTCGCCCACGAGCATGTGGCGCGCCCCGATGCCGCGGACGAGAATGCGCCCGATGAAATCTTCAGCGGCGATCTGGGCGAAGCGGTAGTCGAAGCGCATGACATACGTGCGGTCGAGGCCTGCCGCCCTCAACAGTTCCAGTTTTTCCCGCAGCGAAGTAAGACGCGTGGGCGCTTTGTCTGGCGCGAAGAATTCGCGCGGATGAGGCTCGAAGGTCATCGCGCACGCTTCGAGCCCCTTCGCCCGTGCTGCGTCGAGAAGGCGGGCGAGCATCGCCTGATGCCCGACATGAACACCATCGAAATTACCGATCGTCAGCGCCGCGGCGCGGGGCGCAGCGACAGGCACGCTGCGCAGGATCTGCATGGGAACGCGCGCGAAGCGCCAGTAAAAGCTTGAATTCTAGCGGCTTTTAAGCAGAGCGGTCCAGCCGGGCGGCGATTGCGCTGCGCTCGCCCACATCTGCGGCAACTTCGGTATAGACGTCGCCGAGCAGAATCGTGGCAGGCCCCTCTAAGCCCAGGTCTGTCACCGCCGGCAACTCGCGCAGCGTCAGCCTGAATCGGCGCGATTGTGTGAGCGATGCATTCTCCACGACGACAACGGGCGTGTCAGCTGCGACGCCCTCGCGCAAAAGTGCGGACGCAATTATGTCCGCCTGCCCCGCGCCCATGTAGATCACGGCAGTGTCTGCCGAAGCGGCGGTGCGGGCCCATTCGTTCGGTTTCTCGCCGACGCCGACGCGGGGCGTCAGAAACGCAACGCTGCGCGCGACTCCGCGACGCGTGAGCGAAATACCGATTTCTGCGCTGGCAGCGAGCGCGGCGGTCACGCCGGGCACCACTTCGAAATCCACCCCGGCATCTGCGAGCGCCGAGAGCTCTTCGTGCGCGCGGCCGAACAGCATCGGATCCCCGCCCTTCAGCCGCACCACGACATCGTGCTTACGCGCAGCGTCGATCAGGCGCTTGTTGATGAAACGCTGCGCCGTGGAGTGCCTGCCCGAGCGCTTGCCGACGGCGACGTGCTCGGCATCGCTCTGCGAGCGCGAGCGTCTCCGGATGTACGAGTGCGTCGTAGAAGACAATGTTCGCGCGCCGCAGAACGTTCGCCGCGCGTACGGTGATGAGATCCGGTGCGCCGGGACCAGCGCCCACGAGATAGACCTTGCCCGTCATCGATGTGCGCTCAACTCGCGCCGCCGGAATAGCGGCAGCGGCTGGTCGACCGAAGCCTGATAGCGCTCGCTGAAATCGGCGAAGGCCGTGAGCGCCACGTCCACATCTTCGCCTTCACGCAGCGCGAATGCATTGAAACCGCACCGGGCAAGATAGAAAAGCTGATCGCGCTGTATGTCGCCGATCGCGCGCATTTCGCCGGTCCAACCATAGCGTTCGCGCAAGAGCCGCCCGATGCTGTAGCCGCGACCATCCGTGAAGCTGGGAAACTTCACGGCGATGACGCCGAAGTGCTCGAGGTCACCCGCGATATCGCGCGGGTCGTCCGTGCCGGACAGCCAGACCCCGATGCGACCGTGGCGGCCGATAAATTGCGCGCGTGCGCGCGTCCAGCCAGCCGCCGGAACGATCACGTCGCCGGCAGGCAGAGGCGGCAGCGAGCCGTCCTCGCCGACCGTAAGCGCGTCAAGCAGTTGCCAATTGTCGGTTACGCGCTTTCGATCCTTGATGAGCGCCATACACGTGTTCCTTGAAAGGCTCGATGCCGATGCGGCGGACAACGTCGATGAAACGCTCGGCTTCGCCGTCGCGCCGCTCCAGATAAATCTCGATCAGCTTCTCCACCACGTCGGGCACTTCATCCTGAGACACGGAAGGGCCGAGCACCTTGCCGAGCGAGGCTTCGTTGCCCTGAGCGCCGCCGATCGAGATTTGATAGAACTCCGCGCCCTGCTTGTCCACGCCGAGGATGCCGATGTGGCCGATGTGATGATGGCCGCAGGAGTTCATGCAGCCGGAGATGTTGAGGTCCAGCTCGCCGATGTCGTACACGAAGTCGAGGTCGTCGAAGCGACGCTGGATCGCCTCGGCCACGGGAATCGACTTCGCGTTCGCCAGTGAGCAGTAGTCGCCGCCAGGACACGAAATGATGTTCGTGATGAGTCCGAGGTTCGGCGTCGCGAGCCCGAGCGCCTCGGCCTCACGCCACACCGTGAAGAGGTCCGACTGCCGTACGTCGGGCAGCAGCAGGTTCTGTTCGTGCGTCACGCGCAGCTCGCCGAAGCTGAACCGGTCGGCGAGATCGGCGATCGCGTCCATCTGATCGGCAGTCGCATCGCCTGGCGGTATGCCGGTCTTCTTGAGCGAAAGCGTCACGGCAGCATACCCGGCAACCTTGTGCGGATGCACGTTGCGGCGGGCCCAGGCGGCAAACCGCTTGTCACGTCCGATCGCCAAAACATAGCTGCTCGAAAGGGGTTCGAGCTTTTCATAGGCAGGCCGTGTAAACCGTCCTGCGACGCGCGCGACCTCACTTTCCGTGAGCGTCGATGGCCCGTCCTTGCTGTTATGCCACTCCGCTTCGACCGCGTCGCGGAACCCTGCGGGCGTGAGGTCCTTCACCAGGATCTTGATCCGCGCCTTCCATTTGTTGTCGCGCCGCCCGTAACGGTTGTACACGCGCAGGATCGCTTCGAGATACGTGAGCAGGTGCTGCCAGGGCAGGAACTCACGGATGGTCGCGCCGAGAATGGGTGTGCGGCCAAGTCCGCCTCCCGCAAGGACGCGAAAGCCGATCTCGCCCCGTTCACTCAGGACGGCGTGCAAGCCGACATCGTGAACCTGCACGGCGGCCCGGTCGGTGGTCGCGCCGGACAGCGCGATCTTGAACTTGCGAGGCAGGTATGCGAATTCCGGGTTGAAGGAAGCCCACTGGCGCACGACTTCGCACCATACGAGTGGATTCACGATCTCGTCGGGCGCAATGCCGGCGAAATGATCGGCGCTGATGTTGCGTATGCAGTTGCCACTGGTCTGAATGGCATGCATCTGGACCGTCGAAAGTTCTGCGAGGATGTCCGGCGTATCCTCGAGCCGGGGCCAGTTGAGCTGGAGATTGTGGCGCGTGCTGAAATGGCCGGTACCTCGATCGTAGGTCCGGGTAATGTGCGCCAGCTTGCGCAGCTGATAGGAGGCCAGCATGCCGTACGGAACCGCGATCCGCAGCATGGGGGCATGTCTCTGAATGTAAAGACCGTTTTGGAGGCGCAGCGGACGGAAATCGTCTTCGGACAAACTACCCGCCAGGAAACGGCGAACCTGGTCGCGATACTGGGCGACTCGCTCGTCTATGATCTTCTGGTCGATATGGTCGTAGATGTACACGCCGAATCCTCCGGTAACGCGCCGATGTTACGTCCAGCCGCTTATAGCGACAAAGAATATTGTGTTAGAGTGACATAAGCGGCAGTTCTTTAGGTGCCATGAAACTCCAGCAACTCCGCTATCTTCGTGAAGTCGTGCGTCGCGGCCTGAATGTGTCGGAGGCCGCGGAGTCGCTGTACACGTCTCAGCCGGGGATCAGTAAGCAGATCCGGCTGCTGGAAGACGAGCTGGGCGTGCAGATTCTCGTCCGGCACGGCAAACGGGTCGTCGATCTGACCGAACCGGGCCGGATCATTGTTGAAATCGCTGACCGGATGCTGCAGGACGCCGAAAGCCTGCGCGCGGTCGGTCAGGATTTCGGCAAGGAAGACACCGGCGCCCTGACGCTGGCGACCACCCCGACCCAGGCGCGCTACGCGCTGCCTGCCGTCGTCCAGAAGTTCATTGGCAAGCACCCCCGCGTCAAACTCGCCCTGCATGAGGGCAGCCCTGAGCAGATCGTCGAACTCGTGGATAGCGGTGCCGTGGATATCGGCATCGTAACGGAGTCCTACAGCGAGACCGAGCGCCTCGTCCTGCTACCGTGCTTCCAGTGGAACCGGGCCGTCATCACGCCGCCGGAACATCCACTCCTCGCAGAAAAAAAACTGACGCTCGAAGCGGTCGCAAAGTATCCCATCGTCACGTATGACTTCGCATTTACGCCGGAGTCGCCGATCGAGAAAGCGTTCCAGGCACGCGGCCTGAAGGTGAATGTCGCATTGACTGCAGTGGATGCCGACGTGATCAAGGGATACGTCGAGCTCGGCGTCGGGGTGGGCATCCTCGCGAAAATGGCGTTCGACCCGACTCGTGACGCCGGCCTGCGACTCATCGATGCGAGCCACCTGTTCGAGCCGAGCATGACTCGCATCGCGGTGCGGCGCAACGCGTACCTGCGCCGCTACGTCTACGACTTCATCGAGCTTTTCGCGCCTCACCTCTCGCGGGGGGTGGTGGAGAAGACGATGAGGGGCCCCGGTACGGATTATGAGCTCTGACTCGGATCGGTGAGCGGCGGCCGCTGGGACAGCGTGTCCGCCGCGAAGTAGCATTCAAGCGCCATTCAGCACTCTGGTCCGATCGTCGGAGACCTGAGGCGATGGAAGATGGAAAGACCCTATTTGCCCGCAATCAGCTCATTGATGGCTGCGAGCGCCCGCTCACTGTTCCAGTCCATGTCGCCAACCACCTGATAGCGCGTGCGGCCGTCCGGGCCGATGATGAAGGATGTCGGCATGACGCGCACGCCCCATTCCCGGGTCGTTTGCTTGTTGCGATCCAGTAGCACTGGCAGGTTCAGGTTGGCATCCGTGAGATAGCGCCGCACGCGGGCCTCCGGCTCATCGACGTTGACCAGCAGCACCGTAAATGGTTTGCCGCGCAGCCGCTCTTGCAGTCGCTGAATGGATGGCATTTCCTCGCGGCAGGGCTCGCACCAGGTAGCCCAGAAATTCACCAGCACGACCCTTCCACGCTGCTCTTTCAGGTCTTGGCGACTGCCGTCGAGACCGGCTAACGCCAGTGATCGCTCCGAATTAGGCGCAACAGGCGCGAGCTCGGCACCGGTCAACTGCGCGGCGCCCAGCAATAGGAACGCGGTAGCGGCACAACGGATGTACGCGGTTTTTTTCATCGCTACGTTCTACTCCACGCCGCGCTGACTGAACTGGCTCGGCCTGAAGCCGAGCAGCCACAACGCAATGAAATACGTTGCAGCGCCGCCCGCGACCACGGCCGCAAGGTGTGCAACGCGCTGAGCGCCCGATGTGTGCAGCCAGTAGTCCGTCGGGCCGGAGCCGATCCAGAGCACGATACCCATCAGGAATACCGCTATGCCAAGCTTCACGAGGAAGGCGGACCAGCCCGCCCGCGGAGCATAGATCGCGTGGCGCCGCAGCAGCGTGAACAGAAGGGCTGCGTTGACGCACGCTCCCAGACTGATGGCGAGCGCCAACCCGGCATGCTTCAGCGGTCCGATCAGCACCAGATTGAGTGCCTGGGTCGAAACCAGACTCACGATGGCCACCTTCACCGGGGTTCTAATGTTCTGACGGCCGTAGAAACCGGGCGCCAGCACCTTCACCAGGACCAGCGGAACGAGGCCGACACTGTATGCGACGACGGCATCGCGCGTCGCGAGCGTATCGGAGGCGGAAAACGCACCGTATTGAAAAAGTGAAGTGACCAGGGGCACAGCGAGCAGTGCCAGGGCTGCCGCAGCCGGGACGGCAAGGAGCATGGTCATGCGCAATCCCCAGTCCAGCAAACGCGAATAGGCCTCCTGCGATTGCGTTGCATGGTGCTTCGAAAGACTCGGCAGCAGGATGGTTCCCAGCGCCGCCCCGAGCATCCCCATGGGAAATTCCATCAGACGATCGGCGTAGTAGAGCCACGAAACGCTGCCTGTCAGCAGAAAGGACGCGAAGATGCTGTTGATGACGAGACTCACCTGTCCGATGGACACTCCGAATACGGCGGGGCCCATCTGGCGCAGCACGCGGCGCACGCCTTCGTCCCGCAGCTCCGGTCGGAAGCGCGGCAGCAGGTCGAGCCGCGCGAGTTGCGGGACCTGGAATGCGAGTTGAAGAACACCGCCGACGAAAACGGCCCATGCCAGTGCGAGCACCGGCGGATCGAAGTACGGCGCGGCCCACAGCGCGAACACGATGAACGAGACATTGAGCAGGCTGGGGGTGAACGCCGGAACCGAAAACCGGCTGTAGGTGTTCAGAACGCCGCCGGCGAGCGCAGTGAGCGAGATGAATACGATGTACGGAAACGTGATTCGCAGCAGATCCACCGTGAGGGTGAATTTCTCTGGCGTCCCCACAAACCCCGGCGCGATCACGTAGATCAGGAGCGGCGCGGCGAGCACACCGATGGCCGTCACTGCCACCAGTACGACGGTGAGCAACCCGGCCACACGATCGATCAGCGCGCGCGTCGCTTCGTGTCCGCGCCGGTTCTTGTATTCCGCGAGTATCGGCACGAACGCCTGGGAGAACGCCCCCTCGGCGAACAGACGACGCAGCAGGTTGGGAATCCTGAAGGCGACAAAGAAGGCGTCCGTCATGAGGCCGGCGCCGAAGATCCGGGCGATAATCGCGTCGCGGACGAAACCCAGCACCCGCGAGATGAGCGTCATGCCGCTCACCGTCGCCAGCACGCGGAGGAGATTCATCTCGCGTGCTGCGGCACAGGCCGGTCCGTCTTGTCAAAGCGCGTGGATGTCCGTATGATGTCGCCCTTTTTCCCAAGCAAAATCCGGAGTTTACATGGCCAATACGGCGTCAGCCAGAAAGCGGGCCCGACAGAGCGAGAAACGCCGCCAGCACAACGCGAGCCTGCGCTCCGAACTGCGCACGGCGGTGAAGAACGTAAAGAAGGCGATCGACGCTGGCGACAAGGCCGCGGCGCAAGCTGTCCTTCAGCGCGCGGCGAGCACGATCGATTCGATCGCGGACAAGAACATCATCCACAAGAACAAGGCTGCACGCCATAAGAGCCGCCTCGCGGCTGCGGTCAAAGCGCTGGCATAGGAGGGCGGCGCTCGCCTCCGGCTCGGGCCTCATAGCCTCCGGAAGGGAGGGAAACCAATGGTTTCCTCCGTACCTTCCTTGCTTTGGTTGCGCCAGCGGCGACGATCGGCAAGAATAGCTTCGACCACGGCGGCTTGCAGGCCGCCGTACTTTTTTCGGGGTCCTCCATGTCTCATGTCATGAACACGTACGCGCGGCTGCCCGTAGCGTTCGAACGCGGTGAAGGCGTCTGGCTGTGGGACACGCAAGGCCGACGTTACCTCGATGCCTTGGCCGGAATCGCTGTGTGCGGGCTGGGACATGCACATCCCCAGCTTACGGCGGCACTGCAGAACCAACTCGGCCAGCTTGTCCACACGTCGAACCTCTACGGGATACCGCTCCAGGAGAAGCTCGCAGATCGCCTGGCCGAGATCTCCGGAATGGAGAGCGTGTTCTTCTGCAACTCCGGCTGCGAAGCGAACGAAGCCGCTATCAAGCTCGCTCGCCTTTACGGCCACAAGCTCGGCATCGAAGCGCCCGCGATAATCGTCATGGAAAAGGCGTTCCACGGGCGTACGATCGCGACGCTGACCGCAACCGGCAGCCGCAAGGTACAGGCAGGTTTCGAACCTCTGCTGTCGGGATTCGTGCGTGTACCGTTCGACGACCTCGAAGCAGTCAGGCGCGTGGCCGCGAGCAATCGCAATGTCGTGGCAGTGCTGGTGGAGCTCGTTCAGGGTGAAGGCGGCATCAATATCTGCCACAGCGACTATCTGAACGGCCTGCGGGCCATCTGCGATCAAAATCGCTGGCTGCTCATGCTCGACGAAGTCCAGAGCGGGACCGGCCGCACCGGAACGTGGTTCGCGTATCAGCACTCGCAGGTGAAGCCTGATGTCGTGACGTTGGCGAAAGGGCTCGCCAACGGGATCCCGATCGGGACGTGCATGGCGGCCGGTACAGCCGCGACGCTGTTCAAGCCGGGCAACCACGGTTCCACGTTCGGCGGCAATCCTTTTGCGTGCGCGGCGGCGCTCGAGACGCTGCGGATCATCGAAGCCGACGGACTCATGCGTAACGCGGTGGAGATCGGTGACTTCTTCCGCGATGAGCTGCGTGCGCGCCTTGCGGGTCAGCGGGGCGTGAAGGAAATTCGCGGCGCCGGACTCATGATCGGCATCGAGCTGGCCGCGCCCTGTGGCGAGCTGGTCACGCAGGCGCTCGACGCCGGCCTTCTCATCAACGTCACGGCGGATACGGTGGTGCGGTTGCTGCCGCCGCTGGTTTACACGCGCGAAGACGCGACCACGGCAATGGACAGGCTGGTGCCGCTGATCACGGAATTCCTCGGCAAACACGCTTCGGCCGCCGCTCAGCCCGCGTTGCAGTCGGCATAGCCCCGGCGTGAGGCAGCAGCATCGCAATGGCGATACGACACTTCCTGCAGCTCAAGGATTTCAGCCGCGAAGAGTTCGCGTATCTCTTCGCGCGTACGCGCTGGATCAAGGACCGGTTCAAGCGCTACGAGTCCTATCAGCCGCTGCACGATCGTACGCTGGCGATGGTCTTCGAAAAACAATCGACGCGGACGCGAGTTTCGTTCGAGGCGGGCATGCACCAGCTTGGCGGCTCGGTGATCACCCTGATGACGCGCGATACACAGCTCGACCGGGGTGAACCGATCGAAGACGTCGCGCGCGTGATCAGCCGCATGGTCGACATCGTCATGATCCGCACGTTCGAGCAGGACATCATCGAGCGCTTCGCGGCACACTCACGTGTTTCGGTTGTAAACGGGCTCACCAACGAATATCACCCGTGCCAGATCATGGGTGACATCTACACGTTCGTGGAACACCGTGGCGACATCCGCGGCAAGACGGTCGCCTGGATCGGCGACTCGAACAACGTCTGCAATACGTGGCTGCAGGCAGCCGAGCTCCTCGACTTCAACGTGCATGTTTCGACGCCCCCGGGATACGAGGTCGAACCGCAGCGCGCCGGCCTGTACGGCACCGAGCACTACGAAGTGTTCGACGATCCGATGGAAGCCGTCAAAGGCGCGGACCTGATTACGACCGACGTCTGGACCAGCATGGGATTCGAGGACGAGGATGCAGAGCGCAAGCGGGCATTCGAAGACTGGCAGGTCGACGCCGAAATGATGCGTGCAGCACGCGCCGATGCGCTCTTCATGCACTGTCTGCCGGCGCACCGGGGCGAGGAAGTCGCGGCCGACGTCATCGACGGACCACAGAGCATCGTCTGGGACGAGGCTGAGAACCGGCTGCATACACAGAAAGCGCTCATGGAATTTCTGCTCCTCGGGCGTGTGGCCCAATGAACGCGCGCTCCAACGAAATAAAGAAGGTGGTACTCGCCTATTCGGGCGGACTCGATACATCGGTGATTCTCAAATGGCTGCAGGACGTATACGACTGCGAAGTCGTGACGTTCACGGCCGATATCGGACAGGGCGAGGAAGTGGAGCCCGCACGCAAGAAAGCGAGCCAGTCCGGTGTCAAACAGATCTTCGTCGAAGACCTGTGTGAAGAGTTCGTGCGCGATTTCGTATTTCCGATGTTCCGTGCCAACGCCGTCTATGAAGGCGAGTATCTGCTCGGGACGTCGATCGCCCGCCCGCTGATCGCGAAGCGGCTCGTCGAAATCGCGAAGAAAACCGGCGCCGACGCAATTTCACATGGGGCGACCGGCAAGGGCAACGATCAGGTCCGGTTCGAGCTCGCGGCATACGCGCTCATGCCGAACATCAAGGTGATCGCGCCGTGGCGTGAATGGGATCTCCTGTCACGCGAGAAGCTGCTCGACTACGCGCAGCACCACGGCATTCCCGTCGAGTACACGAAGAAGAAGGGGCAGGCGCCTTACTCCATGGACGCCAATCTCCTTCACATCTCGTACGAAGGCGGTATTCTCGAAGATCCGAACTTCGAGCCCGAAGAATCCATGTGGCGCATCACGGTCTCGCCGGAGAAAGCGCCGAACAAGCCGGAATACGTCGAGCTCGAGTACCGCAAGGGCGATGTCGTCGCGGTGAATGGCGCGGCAATGAGTCCGGCGGAGGTGCTGGCGGAGCTGAATCGGCTCGGCGGCCGGCATGGCATCGGTCGGCTCGACCTGGTGGAAAACCGCTATGTCGGAATGAAATCGCGCGGCTGTTACGAAACGCCCGGTGGCACGATCATGTTGAAAGCGCACCGCGCGATCGAGTCGATCACACTCGATCGCGAAGTCGTCGCGCTCAAGGACGATCTCATGCCGCGCTATGCGCGCATGATCTACAACGGATACTGGTTCAGCCCCGAGCGCCAGCTTCTGCAGACGCTGATCGATGAATCGCAGAAACCGGTGAACGGTTTCGTGCGCATGAAGCTCTACAAGGGCACCGTGCTGACCGTGGGCCGTTCGTCGCAGAAGGATTCGCTGTTCGATCCTGCGATCGCAACGTTCGAAGATGACAAGGGCGCCTACAATCAGGCGGATGCCGCGGGCTTCATCCGGCTCAATGCGCTCCGGATGCGGATCGCCGCAAACCTCAGGAAGCCCCGCCGCTAGTTTTTTGAGCCGTAGCCTGCGGGGCAAGCAAATTGCTTTGGTGGCTGCGTTTCGCTGACCCGCGGCGTGTTTTTTGCGCGTTGCGGCTGGCAAGACAGTGGAATATCTTTGCGTGCTTTCGGGCGCCCAGGTGCGAGATGACTACCATAGCGGTGGTAAGAAAAAACGGCTATGCGGCCATCGCCGCGGACACGATGACCAAGTGGGGTTCCGGAAAGGAAACAGCCGACTACATCGTGAACCATGGGAAGATTTTCCAGGTCGGCGGCACGTACCTCGGAGTCACGGGCAACGCGACTTTTCAGGCGATATTGAGAGATTACTTCGCACGGCCGCGCGTTTACGCCCGCTTCGATACCCCACTGGAGATATTCAAGACCTGGCAAAAGCTGCACGCCATTCTCAAGCAGGACTACTACCTCGTGCCGGGCCATGGCGAGGATGACGCGATCGAGTCGTCAAGAATGGACGTGCTGATCGCCAATCCACAGGGAATTTTCGGCGTGGCGGCGCATCGAACGGTACAGGAATTCTCGAAGTTCTATGCGTTCGGCAGCGGCGGTGACGTGGCGATGGGCGTCATGTACGCCATCTACAGTGACCCGAATCGGTCGGCCGAAGACATCGCGCGGTTCGCCATCGACGGCGCCGCCGAATTCGACGACAGCACCGGCGCGCCGGTCACGTCGTACGCAGTAAAATTACGGCGCGGCTGATAGAGCCGCCCGCGCGCCGCTAAAGTCCAAGGAATCTCTCGATGCCTTCGTTCGACATCGTTTCCGAAGTAAACCAGGTCGAAGTACACAACGCTGTCGATCAGGCCAACAAGGAGATCACCAATCGGTTCGACTTCAAGGGCTCGGATGCACGCGTGGAGCTGACGGAGAAGGACCACAATCTCACGCTTTATGCCGATGACGATTTCAAGCTCGGACAGGTCCGTGACGTCCTCACGGGCAAGCTGGCCAAGCGGGGTGTCGACGTGCGTTGCCTGGAGCCCGGCGCCATCGACAAAGTGAGCGGTAACAAGGTGAAGCAGAGCGTGGCCGTGCGGCAGGGTGTCGAGCAGGAGCTCGGCAAGAAGATCGTGAAGCTCGTTAAAGACAGCAAATTGAAAGTCCAGGCGAGCATTCAGGGCGACGCCGTGCGTATTTCCAGCGCCAAGAAGGACACGCTGCAGGACACGATCACCCTCGTGCGCAAGTCGGTCACGGACTTCCCGCTGCAGTTCAAGAACTTCAGAGATTAGTACTCGGACGCTGGAACCACCCAGAATGGGTGAGCGGGGGCTGTGGAACAGGGGGGTCCCCGCGAACGTGACATTCAGGCGTCAGTTAGAACTCCCGTCCAAGTGTACGAGGCTCGGGCAGTGGGAAAGCAGCGCGCTTAGTACACAGTGTGCGCTCTAACCGGCCCGCTTCAGGCCTTCTACCCAGCGCACGTACACACTGTCAGCAACGGCGTGTAGTCGCGCGACCTTCTCCACGATATCTGCGCGCATCTGTTCAGCCGATTGCGCCGCCGGACTGCGCCCGGCGCTGTCCTCGATCTCCTGCGCACCCGTCGCACACCATGTTTCGATCATGTCCTCGGTCATCTCGATGTGACATTGCATGCCGAGGCTGTTGCCGTACGCGAACGCCTGATTCTCGCAATGCGCACTCGACCAGATCCGGACCGCGGCCGCCGGGATCTCGAACGTCTCGCCGTGCCAGTGATAAGAGAGGAACGGGGTAGCGACGCCCCACTCCCTTGCCTCTTCGGTGTCGACGACGTGAACGTCGCCCCATCCGATCTCCTTTACGGGATTCGCCTTCACCTGGGCGCCCAATGCTTTCGCGAGGAGTTGCCCGCCGAGACAGTGGCCGATGACCGGGATTCGCATCGAGATCGAATCCCTGATCAGGCCGATCAGCGGTTCGATCCAGGGCAGGTCATCGTTCACACTCATCGCGCCGCCCATCATCCCCAGCCCTGAGATCGCACCGGCTGCAGGCAGCATTTCACGCTCATCGAGCTTCACGAGGCGCCATGGAATCGAATGCGCGGTAAGGTACGCGCCGAAGTAACCGGGGCCCTCATGGGGCGCAAATCGGCAGATGGCAACAGGCTTCACGGTAGCAGACAGAAAGACCGTGGCAGCGAGTGTAGCTCGTCTGCTCCTGCTGTTACTCTCGTTCGACGTCTGCGCATCGGAAATCGGTGTAAGCGCACTCTTCAACGGCAAGGCACTGATCACGATCGACGGCGGCAAGCCAACGATGCTGAGCGTCGGGCAAATGAGTCCCGAAGGCGTGAAGCTCGTCAGCGCGACCAGCGAAGCGGCGGTAATCGAATACAAGGGTGGGCGGCAGACGCTCTCCACCGAGACAAGCACACGCGTCGCCACCGCGCCGGCAACGGCTTCGTCCGCACAGACGACGTTGAAGGCCGACGGCCGGGGTCACTTCTACGCCGAGGGCTGGATCAATGGTGGCAGCGTGCGCTTCCTTGTCGATACAGGAGCGACGACGATCGCCCTGTCGACGGCAGAGGCACGGCGCCTCGGCATCGACTATGCGAGGGGTACGCGCAGCAACGGCCGCACGGCGAACGGGAATGTTGCAGGGTATTCGGTGAAGCTCGATTCGGTGCGCATCGGCGAGATTACGCTGCAGAATGTCGAAGCGCATGTGCTCGAGACAACAGGACTCTCTACCGTGCTGCTCGGGATGAGCTTCCTGAACCGCACACAGATGCAGCGCGACGGCGAAACGCTCGTTCTGACGAAACGCTTCTGAGCTCGCGGGCACCGCTCTTTCTGCCTGAAGCCTCGCAAGCTCGGACGAAGGTGCTTTACGGGCGCCTGAATGCCACGTCCGGCAGACAATGTTTCTACTTACTCTTGACCCGTCGTAACCTTGAGCTCGGGGTCGTTCTTGTAGACGCCGCGCGCATTCATCAGCGCGAGCGCGACCTGAAGCACGATCAGCGCGTACGCACGCTGGTGCCAACCCCAGACACTCCACAGCACGTTGCTCACGAGGAATACCCAGAAGCCGACCGTCCTGCGCCGCGGCGAGCGCGATGCAACGAGCCACGCCGCAGTGATCGTGACGACCATTGCCGGCCACTGCAGCATGTCGATGTAATCCATTGCGAGCGAAGTGGTAAGCGGTGCTGAGATCGCTTAGCAACCTGAGTGCCGGCCCCAGGCGGCGCGCGGGTGCTGCCTCACTCCGGCTGCTCGGGATGCTCGTCGACGAGCGACAACAGATGGCCGAACTTGCTGCGCTTGGTCCTCAGATACTCGCGGTTCGCCGATCGTGGCGGGGCTTCCACTGGTACACGTTCGACCACCTTGATGCCGTAGTTCTCGAGCGCCTGCACTTTGTCGGGGTTGTTGGTCATCAGGCGCACTTCGCGGACGCCCAGGTCGAAGAGAATGTGGGCGCCGGCGCTGTAATCGCGCATGTCCGCGGCGAACCCGAGCGCATGATTCGCCTCGACGGTATCGTGGCCTTTGTCCTGCAGGGCATACGCGCGGATCTTATTGAGGAGGCCGATACCCCTGCCCTCGTCGAACATGTAGACCAGCACGCCCGCCCCGGCACGCTCGATCATCTCGAGCGCACTGTCGAGCTGCTCGCCACAATCGCAGCGCTCCGAACCGAATACGTCACCCGTGAGGCATTGCGAATGCAGACGGACCAGCGCAGGCGTGCCCGGCACGATCGTGCCCTTTACGAGCGCCACGTATAACGTGCGTTCGAGATTGTCGGCATAAACCATGAGCCGGAACTCTCCGGCCTTGCGCGTCGGCAGAACCGTTTCGACCCGCCGCCGGATGGCGCGCTCGTTTTCGCGATAGGCGACGAGATCGGAGATCTGCAGGATCGGCACACTGTGCGCCGCGGAAAAGCGCTCGAGATCGGGCATCCGCGCCATCGTGCCGTCGTCCTTCATGATCTCGCAGATCACGCCGGCCGGCCTGAGCCCGGCCAGCCGCGCAAGGTCGACCGCGGCTTCGGTGTGGCCGCGCCGCGCGAGCACGCCACCGTCGACGGCACGCAAGGTCTGCAGACGCCCGGGACGGATGAGGTCCTCCGGCCGCGTGTGTTCCGCGATGGCAACCGCGATGGTTCGGGCGCGGTCGTGCGCGGACATCCCCGATGCGACGCCCTCACGCGCGTCGATGGGCGTCGCGAAAGCCGTCTGAAAGCGCGTCGAGTTCACCTGATCGTCCGTGATCAGGGCGAGGCCCAGCTCGCGCATACGCGACTCGGGCAGCGCCAGTGACACCAGGCTCCGCCCGTGGGTCGCCATGAAATTGATCGCGTCCGCCGTTGCCTTGTCCGCAGCTACGAAGAGATCCCCTTCGTTCTCGCGGTCGGCGCTGTCGACGAGAATCACCATTCGGCCGGCGCGTACAGCCGGCAGAATCTGTTCGACGATGTATTCGCTGGTCTTGCCGGTCACCATGTGACGCACGCCCTGCTATAGTTTCGAGCCGCTCGTGATAAGCCGCATGAATTCCGCGCGTGTTTTATCGGTGTTGAACTCGCCAGTGAATGCCGAAGTGGTCGCGATGGAATGCTGCTTTTGGATGCCGCGCATGATCATGCACAGATGCTGCGCCTCGATCACGACTGCGACGCCCAGCGGCTTCAGCGTTTCCTCGATGCAGTTGCGGATATCGACCGTCAATCGTTCCTGCACCTGCAGCCGACGCGCGAAAGCATCGACGACGCGCGGAATCTTGGAAAGTCCGACGATGTGGCCGTTCGGAATATACGCGACATGGGCCTTCCCGAAGAACGGCAGCAGGTGATGCTCGCACAGCGAGTAAACCTCGATGTCGCGCACGATGACCATCTGCTGATATTCCTCGCGGAACATCGCGCTGCGGAGGATCTCTGCCGGATCGAGCCCGTAGCCATGCGTGAGGAACTGCAACGCTTTTGCGGCGCGTTCGGGCGTCTTCAGCAGGCCCTCACGGTCAGGATCTTCTCCAAGCTCCTGCAGCACTGCGCGATAGCGATCGGCGATGCGTCCGACGACGACCGGGTTGTACTGATCGATCTTCGCGTAGCCGTTCAGCTCGTTCTCTTCGATCATCTCGCGGGTATGGTCGTTCATGAACGCTCCGTTCGAATCAATGCGGTCACGCGGCATCGCGGCGCAGGTCGCGTAAACGCGCGCGCACGGATTTGACGATGCCCTCCGCGGTCAGGCCGCATTCAGCGAGCTGGATTCCCGGATCGCCCTGATCGATGAATCGATCCGGCAGTCCGATCTGCAGAACAGGCATCTCAACGCCGAGGTTCTGCAGGACTTCGATGCAGGCGCTGCCGGCACCCCCAGCGATCACGTTCTCCTCCACCGTCACGAGAAGCTCATGCCGATTTGCAAGCTCCAGCATCAGCGCTTCGTCGATCGGTTTCACGAAACGCATGTTCGCGACAGTCGCGTTCAACGTCTCGGCAGCCTTCAGACTCGTGGAGACCATGGAACCGAACGCCAGAATGGCGACCCGCGCCTCACCGTCGCCCAGTGCAATCCGTTCTCGCCGGATTTCGCCCTTGCCGATCGGCAGCGCGCGCATCTCTCGTTCCAGCGGGACCCCGGGACCCGTGCCGCGGGGGTAGCGCACCGCGGCCGGCGTATCCATCTGGAACGCGGTGAACAGCATCTGCCGGCACTCGTTCTCGTCCGAAGGCGCCATCACGGTCATGTTCGGCAGGCAACGCAGGTACGTCAGATCGAAGCTGCCGTTGTGCGTCGCGCCGTCCGCACCCACCAGGCCCGCGCGATCGATCGCAAGCACGATCGGCAGGTTCTGGATCTGTACGTCGTGAATCAGCTGGTCGTAGGCGCGCTGCAGAAATGTCGAGTAGATCGCGAGCACGGGCTTGCAGCCGTCGGCCGCGAGTCCACCGGCAAACGTCATCGCATGCTGCTCGGCGATGCCAACGTCGAAGTACCGATCGGGAAAGCGGGCGGCGAAGTCGACGAGACCGGAACCTTCACGCATCGCCGGCGTGATGCCGACAAGCCTCGAATCGAGCTCCGCCATATCGCAAAGCCACTCGCCGAAGACCTGCGTATAGCTGAGCTTGCCGCCGGACTTGCCGCCGACGATGCCGTTGGCGTGGTCGAACTTGGACACGCCGTGATAGAGAACGGGATCGTTTTCCGCAAGCTTGTAGCCCTGCCCCTTGCGCGTGAGCACGTGTAGGAACTGCGGGCCGCGCAGGTGCTTGATGTTGTTGAGCGTGGGCAGGAGGGAATCGAGATCGTGACCGTCGATCGGGCCGATATAGTTGAAACCGAATTCTTCGAACAGCGTGCCCGGCGTCACCATGCCCTTTACGTGCTCCTCGGCACGCCGGGCGAGATCGCCGAGGACGCGCTCGCCGAAGCCGCGCGCAACCCGGTATACCCTGCCGGATAGCAGGCGTGCGAGATACTTGTTGAGCGCGCCCACGGGCGGCGAGATGGACATATCGTTATCGTTCAGGATAACGAGGAGATCCACATCCATTGCGCCGGCATTGTTCAATGCCTCGAATGCCATGCCGCCCGTCATCGCCCCGTCGCCGATCACGGCAATGGCGCAGCGGCGCTCGCCTCGCAGCTTGGCCGCCACGGCCATGCCCAGCGCAGCGCTGATGGAGGTGCTCGAGTGTGCGGTGCCGAACGTGTCGTACTCGCTTTCCTCCCGGCGCGGGAAGCCGGAAATGCCGCCCCACATGCGCAGCTTCTTCATTCTCTCGCGCCGCCCGGTGAGAATCTTGTGGCCGTAGGTCTGATGGCCGACGTCCCATACGATCCGGTCGCGCGGCGTATCGAAGACATAGTGGAGCGCGATCGTGAGCTCGACGGTGCCGAGATTCGAAGACAGGTGGCCGCCCGTCTGGCTCACTGACTCCAGCAGAAACTGCCTCAGCTCGGCCGCCAAACGCGGCAACTGGCTGCGTTCGAGCTGACGCAGTTCGTGCGGGTAGTTCACGGTGCTGAGCAGGTCGTACATATCTCCCGGCTTATGCAGGCTGGATGCTTCAGTATGCGATGACATCAGAACTGGCGCAGCACGATAAAATCGGCGAGTTGACGAAGCCGCGTCGCGCGCGACCCAAATGACTCGAGCGCCCTCATGGCGTCCTGCCGGAGCTCCTCGGCGAGCCGTTTGGACTCGACGATGCCCAGTGCGCTCACGTAGGTGGGCTTGTCCTGCTGCGCATCCTTCCCCGCGGTCTTGCCGAGGGTAGCAGTAGGCGCTTCCGCATCGAGCACGTCGTCGATCACCTGATAGGCAAGGCCCATGAACTTCGCGAAGGTGTCGAGTTGGCTGAGCTCTTTCGCGTCGACGTTCGTGCCGCAACGCGCGCCGAGCACGGCGGCTGCGCGAATGAGCGCGCCGGTCTTGTGTATGTGCATGAGCTCCAGTTCAGGGAGCGACAGCTTGGCGCCCACCGACTGCAAGTCGATCGCCTGACCGCCCGCCATCCCGCGCGACCCCGACGCGGTCGCCAGAAGCTTCACCATCTGCAACTGGTCCGCCGGATCATCGGCAAGGCGGTACTCGCCCAGCAACTGAAAGGCGAGACTCTGCAGCGCATCGCCGACCAGCAGCGCAGTCGCCTCGTCATACTCGACATGGCACGTCGGCTTGCCACGTCGCAGCACATCGTCATCCATGCATGGCAGATCGTCGTGTACCAGCGAATAGGCATGTATGAGCTCCACAGCCGCCCCGGCGATCGAGACGCGCTCGAGGTCCGCGTCGAACAACTCGCCGCCAGCAAATGCCAGCAACGGCCGCACCCGTTTACCGGCACCGAGCGAGCTGTAGCGCATCGCAGAATGAAGACGCTCGGGAATGATGCGCGTCGGCGGCAGCACCCGGTCGAGAACGGTCTCGATGCGGCTTTGCCGGGGCGCGGCCCAGCTCTGGAAGTCGACGGCGGAAGTCACTGCTGCTCAGCCGTCCCGAAGTTCTTGAGGACGTTATCTTCGAGTATCCTGACCTGCTGTTGCGCGTCCTGCAGCGCCGATTGACAGTACTTCAGCAGTTCGGCACCGCGCTTATATGCCGCCAGCGACTGTTCGAGCGGCATCTGACCGGCTTCCATGCTGGTGACGATCTTCTCGAGCTCGGAGAGCGCAGATTCGAAGCTCGGCTGTTCTTGGGATTTGCCGGGAGTCGGCATCTGGAAACGTGGGCACGAAACTGAAAGAGTAGCGCAATCAGAGGTTTGGGGTCAAACGTGAAGAGAAGCTCGGTGGTTCTGTGTGTCTTGTTCGTAACGCTGGTCGCCGTGTTCTTCGCTTTCGACCTGCGGCAGTACGTGTCACTCGAGTTTTTCCAGGCCCGGCGCGACGCCATCGCCTCCTACGTGGCCGGCGCACCGCTCGCATCCGCAGCCCTGTTTTTCACGATCTATGTCGCGGTGACCGGCTTGTCTCTTCCGGGGGCCGCTGTTCTCACGATCATCGCCGGCGCGCTCTTCGGCGTGATATGGGGAACCCTACTCGTATCTTTTGCGTCGTCGATCGGGGCAACGCTCGCGTTCCTGACCTCACGACTCGTACTGCGGGACTGGATACAGCGCAGGCTCGGCAAGCGACTCGAGGCAGTGAACGAGGGCGTCCGCAACGAGGGTGCGTTCTACCTTTTCGCGCTGCGCCTCGTACCTGCGTTTCCGTTCTTCGTTATCAATCTGGCCATGGGATTGACACCCATGCGCGCGTTCACGTTCTACTGGGTGAGCCAGATCGGCATGCTGCCGGCAACCATTGTCTACGTATACGCCGGAACCCAGCTCGGCGAGTTCAAGCTGAGCTGGCAGCTCCTGCTGGCGCTCGCACTCATCGGTATCTTTCCGCTCGCCGCAAAACGGGCTCTTCACATGTTCAAGTCTCGGCGCACGTATGCCCGCATGGATTAAACCGCGTCGTTTCGATCGCAATCTCATCGTGATCGGCGGCGGCTCCGCCGGGCTGGTTTGTGCCTATATCGGAGCGGCCGTAAAGGCGCGAGTGACGCTCATCGAAAAGGATCTCATGGGCGGCGATTGTCTCAACACCGGCTGCGTGCCCTCGAAAGCGCTCATCCGTTCGGCTCGGCTGCTCTCCAACATCCGGCGCGCGCACGAGTTCGGTTTCGACTCCGCCCATGCCCAGTTCGATTTCGGACGTGTGATGGAGCGTGTGCAGCGCGTGATCGCGGCAGTCGAACCGCACGACTCCGTTACGCGTTACCAGGCGCTCGGCGTCGAGTGTCTCTCGGGTTTTGCGACGATCCGTTCTCCATGGTCGGTGGAGGTGAAGCTCGCGACGGGTGAAACGCGCCTGCTCACGACACGCAGCATCATCATCGCCGCCGGCGCGCGGCCGCTGATTCCGCCGATTCCAGGTTTGTCCGAGTGCCGACCGCTCACGTCGGAGACCGTATGGAATCTGCGCACGTTACCGCGGCGGCTGGTCGTGCTCGGAGGGGGGCCCATCGGCTGCGAGCTTGCGCAATGCTTCGCACGTTTCGGTTCGCACGTGACTCAAGTCGAGATGCTGCCGCGGCTCCTCATGCGCGAGGATCCGGACGTCTCGCAGTTCGTCGTCGAGCGCTTCAAAGCCGAAGGCGTCGACGTTCGCGTCGGCCATGCCGCCAAGCGCGTGCTCGCCGAATCGGACGGGAAGGTGCTCATAGCAGAGGAGAACGGGCGTGAGGTACGCATTCCATTCGACGAGCTCCTGTGCGCCGTCGGACGGCTGCCCAACACGGAAGGCTACGGTCTGGAAGCATTGGGAATACCGCTGGCGAAATCCAGAACCGTCGAGACGAACGCGTATCTGCAAACGATCCACGACAACATCTACGCATGCGGAGACGTGGCGGGACCGTATCAGTTCACGCACACCGCGTCTCACCAGGCGTGGTATGCCACGGTGAATGCGCTGTTCGGCCGCTTCAAGCGCTTCAAGGCGGACTATTCAGTGATCCCGTGGGCAACGTTCACCGAGCCGGAGGTTGCGCGCGTCGGCCTGAACGAGACTGAGGCACGGCAAAACAGCATCCCGCACGAGATCACAACCTATCGCATGGAAGAGCTCGATCGCGCGATTGCCGACGAGGAAGCGCACGGCATGGTGAAGGTATTAACTGCGCCGGGAAGCGACCGGATTCTCGGCGCCACGATCGTAGGCGAACACGCAGGCGACATCATCGCGGAGTTCGTACTCGCGATGCGTCACCGGCTCGGCCTGAACAAGCTGCTCCGCACCATCCACATCTATCCCACGCTCGCCGAAGCGAACAAACAGGCCGCAGGTGAATGGCGGCGCAACCATGCGCCGACCCGCCTTCTCGCGTGGCTCGAGCGCTATCACGCATGGATGCGCACGTGACGCGGCTTTCGATCGTCGTCCCGACGTTGGACGAAGCCGCAAACATCGAGACGGCTTTGCGGGCGCTGGCGCCGCTGCGCGCGCGCGGCGTCGAGATCATCGTCACGGACGGCGGCAGCGGCGATCGCACGCGCGAGCTTGCGTCCGAGCTTGCGGATGCGGTGATCACATCCCCACGCGGTCGCGCGACGCAGATGAACGCCGGCGCGCGGCGAGCAAGCGGCGACGTGCTCCTCTTTCTTCATGCCGATACCGTGCTGCCGGAAGACGCCGACACGCTCGTGAGCGATGCCGTCGCCGATAACGACCGCCAGTGGGGGTTTTTCAGCGTCGCGATCATGGGCACGCATTGGCTTCTGCCGGTCGTCGCCCGAATGATGAGCTGGCGCTCGCGTGCGACGCAGATCGCAACTGGAGATCAGGCTCTGTTCGTAAGCCGCTCGCTATTTGAGCGCGCCGGCGGGTATCCTGAAATCCCGCTGATGGAAGACATCGCACTTACGCGAACGCTCAAGTCGTTCTGCCGCCCCTGCGCGCTGAAGGCAAGGGTTCACACATCGGGCCGTCGCTGGCAGAAGCACGGCGTGCTGAAGACGGTACCTGCTCATGTGGCGCCTGCGTTTCGCTTACTGGTGCGGCGTGAGCCCCGACGAGCTCGCACCACGCTATGCGCCACACAATCGTTGACACGCCTGTCATCGTATTCGCGAAAGCGCCGCGACCGGGCATGGTCAAGACGCGCCTCATTCCCAGACTGGGCGCCGAAGGCGCGGCGGCACTCCAGGCGCGGCTGGTAAAGCACACGCTCGGCACCGTGCGGCAGGCGGGCTTCAGAAACGTGCAATTGCACGGCGCCCCCGCGGACGACCCGTTTCTGCGCTTCTGCGCCGACCGGTTCGGGGCATTGCTCGTCGAGCAGTGCCCCGGCGATCTCGGCATGCGCATGCACCACGCTTTCGGGCATGCGTCTGGGCAGTACGGCGCATTGCTGATAGGCAGCGACTGCCCGGCGCTCATGGCAGCGCATCTCAGACAGGCGGCACATACTTTGACCGAAAGCGCTGACGCCGTGCTGGTGCCGGCAGAAGACGGGGGTTACGCCCTGATCGGGCTTGCCCGTGCTGATTCTCTGGTTTTCGAAGGCGTGCGCTGGGGGACCGCCGACGTTCTCGATCAAACGCGTGAACGCCTGCGCAAGCTGGGTTGGCGCTGGCGCGAGCTCGACACCGTGTGGGATGTGGATTGCGAGGCGGACTACGACCGACTTGTCCAGTCCGGGCTTCTCGAGCAGCGGAAGCCGGTGAAGACGCCTCGGTTACCCGCCGATTCGGGCCTCACCGAGCTTTGATCGGAACCCGCGCTGCCCCGCACGGTCTTACCGGCTCGCGTCGGCTTTCCGGCCCGATGCCCTTCTTGCCAGGTGGAATAGCTCGCTAAATTCTGTTGCGTTTTCAAGGTACTTACGTGAAAATACCGCCCCTTCAGAGCGCATCGTGCACGGTGCGGGCTTTCACAAGTCTTCACTGCAAGCGGCCCACTCCAATAAGACCAACTCTGCATGTCTGACCTCTCCAGCGTCAGCAGTGTCACCGAGAGCTGTTCTCAGCTTCCCGCGTCCTGGTACTTCGATCCCGACATCTACCAGCTCGAGGAGACCCTCTTCTTCAACCGTGGGCCGGCGTACGTCGGTCATGAGCTCATGGTGCCGAACGTGGGCGACTACCACTCCCTCGAATGGCTCGACAACGCGCGCGTGCTGGTGCGCAACGCCGAAGGCATCGAGCTGCTGTCGAACATCTGCCGTCACCGCCAGGCGATCATGCTGCAAGGGCGCGGCACCGTCCGCAACATTGTCTGTCCGATTCATCGCTGGACGTATGCGCTGGACGGCAAGCTTCTCGGCGCGCCGCATTTTCCGCGCAACCCGTGCCTGGATTTGAACAAGAGCCGGCTCACTTCCTGGAACGGCCTGCTGTTTGCCGGGACACGCGACGTGGCAGCCGATCTCGCCAGCATGGATGTTGCCGCGAAGCTCGATTTCAGCGGGTTCGTTTTCGACCGCGCCCTCGTCGAGGAATACGCCTGCAACTGGAAAACCTTTATCGAGGTTTACCTCGAGGACTATCACGTCGAGCCGTTCCACCCCGGACTCGGCAACTTCGTGGATGTCTCGGATCTGCGCTGGCAGTTCGGCCATTGGTACAGCGTCCAGACATGCGGCGTGCGCAACCGGCTCGCGAAGGCGGGAAGCGCGGTCTATCAGCGCTGGCACGAGGAGGTCCTCCGCTGCGGTGAAGGCAACCAGCCCGCGCATGGCGCGATATGGCTTACATACTTCCCGAACATCATGGTCGAGTGGTACCCGCACTCGCTCGTCGTAAGCACGCTGGTGCCGCGCGGTCCCGAAGCATGCACGAACGTCGTCGAGTTCTACTATCCCGAGGAGATCGGCCTCTTCGAGCGCGAGTTCGTCGAGGCGGAACAGGCGGCGTATCGGGAGACCGCGATCGAAGACGCCGAGATCATCGCGCGAATCACCGCGGGACGCCGGGTTCTCGTCCAGCAAGCGCTCGACCAGAGGGGGCCCTATCAATCGCCGCTCGAAGACGGTATGCAGCACTTCCACGAATTCATCCGACGGGAGCTCTCGCCACATGTTCACGACGCTCGTCACGGTCGATGAGCTTACCGCCCACGTCGGCGATCCGAGCTGGATCGTTTGCGATTGCCGTCACGATCTCGCGGACTACGACGCGGGACGCCGGGCGTACGCCGAAGCACATATCCCGGGCGCCCGGTTCCTTCATCTTGACCTCGACCTTTCGGGTCCGAAGACGGGGCTGAACGGGCGGCATCCGCTGCCGCACCCGCAAACCTTCGCGCTGCGGCTCGGCGCGCTCGGCATCGACAGCACACGCCAGGTGGTCGCATACGACGCGAGCGGCGGACCCTACGCAGCGCGCCTATGGTGGATGCTGCGGTGGGTCGGGCACACGCGTGCGGCCGTGCTCGACGGTGGTTGGGACGCCTGGCGAGCGGCCGGGAAACCCGTCACGCCCGACGTACCATCCGCGCAGCCGACCACGTATACGCTCCGGGCGCACCCCGAGCTTGCGGTGAACGCGGGCTACGTGTCAGCGCACCTGAACGATGGAACCGTGCACGTGCTCGACGCGCGGAGCCCCGACCGCTTTCGCGGCGAGAACGAAACGCTGGATCCCGTGGGTGGGCATATCCCTGGCGCAGGCAACAGGTTCTTCAAGACCAATCTCACCGAGAGCGGCCATTTCAAGGCGCCGGCCACTCTGGCTCGCGATTTTCGGGACGTGCTGGGTAGCGCCGATCCGTTGTCGGTGGTTCATCAGTGCGGCTCGGGTGTGACGGCGTGTCACAACCTGCTCGCGATGGAACATGCAGGACTGAGTGGATCGAAGCTCTATCCCGGCTCGTGGAGCGAGTGGGTTAGTGATAGTACGCGTCCAATCGAACGTTAGCCGGACGCGTTAGGACCACCGCGTTTTCGGTGAGCGGGGGCCCCGCGAACGAAACACGCTGGCGCACCTTAGCCTCACTCCAATCGTGCGAGGGCCGGGGCGGTGGGCAGCGGCGCATAAAGCGTTAAGCGCAACCTCAGCAATCCTTCCGCATGCACTTACTCGCCGATCTCATCCTCGTCGTTCACTTCGCGTTCGTCGCATTCGTCGTCGGCGGCTTTGCGCTGATCTGGATCGGAGCCGCCATGCGCTGGCGCGGGATCCGCGATATGCGTTTCCGGATCGCCCACCTGGCCGCGATCAGCTTCGTCGCGCTCGAATCGGTCGCCGGGATGATGTGTCCGCTCACCGTGTGGGAGGACGCGTTGCGCGGCAGGCAAAGCGAGCTCGGGTTCGTCGCGCGGTGGGTTCACGCGATCATGTTCTTCGATTTGCCGGCTTGGGTTTTCACAGCGCTCTATCTCGGATTCGCTCTGGCAGTCGTCGTAACCTGGTGGCTGATTCCGCCCGTCCGCAGGGGAAAGCGGGCCGCGGTACGCTAACCGCGCAAGTGCGCCAGCGCACCGCGTGACCATCGGGCGTACTCCGTCCGACGTACGTCAACAGATCAATTTTTCATTACGTGCCAGCGATTTAGGATGCGCTTCATCGATGTCGCGCAAGCGGCAGAGATCGGAGGCTCGGAAGTTCTGGCACGCCGCTTCGAAGGCTCCGCATCGTTCAAGGCGGGCACTTTCAAGTAAGGAGTCTGCAATGAAACGGATCGTTCAAACGGCAGTCGTAGGTGTTCTTCTGGCGGCAGCGCAAAGCGCATTCGCATTTCCGGTCGCGGCCGAAACGAACGTCGGTCAGGGCGCGCTGAGCACCTATGCGGAGCAGCACGAGCGTGCGGGCACGCTGATGGTGGGTTCTGGCTCTCCGTTCCCGAAGGGCGAGGAGAGCATCGCGCAAGCGGCGCTCGATACGTATGCGGCAGCGCGTGCGCGTAACGGCGACACGGTAGGCAGCGCTGATTCTCCGTATCCGATCTCGGCGGACGCGGACATGCGCAAGTGGGATGGTGATTCGAGGACGAGTGTCTAGTGAGTTAGCACCAGCGAGTATTGGTGAGCGGGGGCCGTGTGAACGGCGGGCACGCTGAAGCGTGGAGCAGGGGCCCCGTTTACGGGGATGCGACCGCGTAGGCGTGCGTAAGACCGCGGTTCTAACGCGCGTGCCTCAGCCCGCTTCCGGGTCGCACCTACCGCTACGCGGCAGGCACTGCTCCTCCGTCCGCGGGCTCCCGCGAACCAAGCATTCCGGCGCAAGTAGCACTCTCGTCCGAGTGTACGAGGCTTGAGGCGACGGAGAGCGTGCCCGCACCTTGCCCTCCAGCCCTTCTACGCGAGCGTATCCGACCAGATGTTGCGAGCCCATCCCCACGCGAACGTGCCTTCGAGCTCGCTCGACTTGTCGGAGATACCACCTGCACCCTTCACTGGAACGAGCGTCTTCTGGGCCGGATCGTACTGGTGAATCGACGTGACGTGCATTGCGCTCGTGCGGCTCACGAAGCTGTAGCACGTATTCATAATCACCGGCGGCGTGACGGGCTGGCCTTTGATCAGTGCAATGACGGCGGCGGCGCAGAACTTCCCATGCTGGTTCGCCATGCTCGCAGACTTCGGCATTGCCGGAGCAGATAACGTCGCATCGCCGAGCACGTGTATGCCCTTGACCGCCAGTGACTCACCCGTCGTCCAGTCGAGGTTGCACCAGCGATCGTTCGTGGTGATGAGGCCGGCTTTCTGTGCGATATCCGCCGCGCGATGCGGTGGAATGACGTTGAGGACATCACCTTTGACCGAGTCGAACGTGAGCTTGAGCGTCATTCCTTTCGCGTCGACGTCTTCCAGTTCGCTGTTCGGCCGGTAGTCGATCATGCCTTTGTAAGGCCCATTCCATTCCGCCTTGAACAGTCCCGGCTTCGAAACGATATCGGGATTGGTGTCGAGAACGAGGATCTTGGAGCGGGGCTTGGCACGCTTGAAATAGTCCGCGACCTGACAGACGCGTTCGTACGGTCCGGGCGGGCAGCGGTATGGCCCAAGCGGAATGTGCAGCACGTATACGCCGCCGTCGGGCATGGCTTCGAGCTGCTTTCTGAGCGCCACGGTCTGCTCGCCGGCCTTCCAGGCATGCAGCACGCGTTCGCGCGCTTGCGGACTGCGCAATCCGGGAATCGTGTCGAGAAAATCGATACCGGGCGACACGATCAGTCGATCGTAATTCAGCACGTCACCCCGGGCGAGACGCACCTGGCGCTTATCCGCATCGATCGCTTCGGCTTCATCACGAATGATGCGCACGCCGCGGCTGCGGAGCCCATCGTAACCCATCGTGATCTCCTGCATCGTGGTGTTGCCTGCGAGCACGAGATTGCTGAGCGGACACGAGATGAAGCGATCGCTGCGTTCCACCAGCACCACATCGATGTCCGGTGCCCACATCTTCACGTACTTCGCGGCCGTCGCTCCGCCATAGCCGCCGCCGATCACGACAACGCGTGCGCCCCCGGACTGGGCGCCGGCGCCCGTCGTCTCACATGCGGGAAGCGCAGCGATGCCCGCCCCTGCAGATATCCATTTCAGAAAATCGCGTCTGTCGATTGCCATCTGAGATCTCGTCAGGAACCTGCTTTGGACGGAATCCGAGCAGGTGCGGGTTTTTGCGCAGCGAAGTAAGCCGCGATCGTTTCGAGCTGCTCGTCGGTGTAGCCCTTGGCCTGCTGGTGCATGATCGTTGCGGACCGCTTGCCGGCCTTGAAGTCCTTCAACATCTGAACGAGCTCATCGCGGTCGCGGCCAGCGAGGCTCGGCGGCACATTTCCAACGCTGTTTCCGTTCGTGCCGTGGCAGGTGAAGCAACTTGCAGCAAGATCGCGAGCGGCGTTCTGATCCTGCGCGAAACCCGGCACGGCATGCCCTGCGACGACAAGGCATAGGGTGATCGTGTGTGCGAAAGGCGCCTTCATGACCCTCCCCTGTTATGAAGCGGCGCCATTATAACGAAAAGCCCCGGCAAGACTTTCTGCCGGGGCTTCTTCAGAGGTGCAGGAACCGAACGTGCGTTACGCCACGCGAGCGGGCTCCTCGGAGCTGCTCGTGAAGAGGAGATGCACTTTCTCGGCGCTGTCTATATCGACCGTGACCTTGCCGCCATTCGCGAGCTTGCCGAACAGAAGCTCGTCCGCGAGTGCGCGGCGGATCGTGTCCTGTATGAGACGCGCCATTGGCCGCGCGCCCATGAGCGGGTCGAATCCGGTCTTCGCCAGGTGTTCCTTGAGCGCGGGCGTGAATGTGATCTCGACCTTCTTCTCGTGCAACTGATCTTCGAGCTGCATGAGAAATTTGTCCACCACGCGCAGGATGATCTCCGGCGTGAGCGCCTGGAAGGAGATGATCGCGTCGAGCCGATTGCGGAACTCCGGCGTAAAGAGCCGGCGTATCTCGCCCATCTCGTCGCCGACCTGCTTCGTTGCCGTGAAGCCCATCGTCGTCTTCGAGAGCTCAGCCGCACCGGCGTTCGTCGTCATGATGATCACGACGTTGCGGAAGTCGGCCTTGCGACCGTTGTTGTCCGTCAACGTGCCGTGGTCCATGACCTGCAGCAGGATGTTGAAGATATCCGGATGCGCTTTCTCGATCTCGTCCAGCAGCAGTACGGAGTACGGATGCTTCGTGATCGCCTCGGTGAGCAGGCCGCCCTGATCGAAGCCGACATATCCCGGAGGCGCGCCGATCAGACGCGAGACTGCATGGCGCTCCATGTACTCCGACATGTCGAAGCGGAGCAGCTCTATGCCCATCGTATAGGCAAGCTGCCGTGCAACCTCGGTCTTGCCGACGCCAGTCGGGCCGCTGAAGAGAAAGCAGCCGATCGGCTTCTGCGGATTGCCGAGGCCACTGCGCGCCATCTTGATCGAAGCAGACAGCGCGTCGATCGCTTTATCCTGCCCGAAGACCGTGGTCTTCAGATCGCGGTCGAGATTCTTGAGCGCATTCCGGTCGTCGGTTGAAACGGTCTGCGCAGGTATGCGCGTGATCTTCGCGATGATCTCTTCGATCTCGTGTTTGGTGATCACCCGTTTCTGCTTGGATTTCGGCAGGATCTTCTGCGCTGCGCCAGCCTCGTCTATGACGTCGATTGCCTTGTCGGGCAGATGACGGTCGTTGATGAAGCGGGCTGAAAGCTCCGCCGCTGCGGTAAGCGCCGAAGGTTGATACTTCACGCCGTGATGCGCTTCGAAGCGCGACTTCAATCCTTTCAGGATCAGCACGGTTTCGGCGACCGTCGGCTCGATCACATCGATCTTCTGGAAGCGACGCGACAGCGCATGATCCTTCTCGAAGACCCCGCGATACTCCTGGTAAGTCGTCGCGCCGATGCACTTCAGCTGGCCGGTCGACAGCGCGGGTTTCAACAGGTTCGACGCGTCGAGCGTGCCCCCGGAAGCCGCTCCCGCACCGATCAGCGTATGGATCTCGTCGATGAAGAGAATCGCGTGCGGATTATCGACAAGCTGCTTCAATACCGACTTCAGGCGCTGTTCGAAATCGCCGCGATATTTCGTTCCTGCGAGCAATGCACCCATGTCGAGCGCATACACATTGCTCTTCTTCAGGATGTCCGGCACTTCGCCTTCGACGATGCGCCGTGCCAGCCCCTCGGCGATCGCCGTCTTGCCGACGCCGGCTTCACCGACCAGCAACGGATTGTTCTTGCGGCGGCGGCACAGCGTCTGAACCACGCGCTCGAGCTCTTTCTCACGACCGATGAGCGGATCGATCTTGCCGGAGAGCGCGAGCGCGTTCAGGTTGAGCGTGAAGTTCTCGAGCGCGCCGCCCGCCTGACCTTCGTGCTCGGTCTCGGAATCACTTTCCGTCTTCGCCTGCTGCGCCTGCGGCACCTTGCTGATGCCGTGCGATATGAAGTTCACCACATCGAGACGCGTCACGCCCTTCTGATGCAGGAAGTACACGGCGTGGGAGTCTTTCTCGCCGAAGATCGCGACCAGCACGTTCGCACCAGTCACTTCCTTTTTGCCCGACGACTGCACGTGCAGGATCGCGCGCTGAATGACGCGTTGAAACCCGAGCGTCGGCTGCGTATCGACATCGTCCCCCGCGAGAATGGGCGTATGCTCGGTGACGAAGTCCGACAGAAGCTTGCGCAGGTCGTCGATATCGGCGGCACACGCACGCAGCACTTCTGACGCGGACGGATTATCGAGCAGCGCCAACAGCAGATGCTCCACGGTGATGAATTCGTGGCGCTTCTGGCGGGCCTCCATGAAGGCCATGTGCAAGCTGACTTCGAGTTCCTGGGCAATCATCTGAGTTGAATCGCTTTCAGTTTTCTTCCATTACACACTGTAATGGATGCTGGTGTTGCTTTGCGTAGGACCGCACCTGCTCCACTTTGGTTGCAGCGACATCCTTGGGGTAGATGCCACAGATACCCATGCCTTCCCGATGGACCTTGAGCATGATCTGCGTCGCCTTTTCGCGGCTCAACGCGAAGAACTTCTGCAGCACGAGAACCACGAAGTCCATCGGCGTGTAGTCGTCATTAAGGAGCAGAACCTTGAACATCGACGGCGGTTTGGTACGGCTTTTCTTAGCCTCCAGAACCGTGTCTTCGCTACGCCTCGTTGCCATGCCGGAGAAAAACGCTACTTCTTAACTTCACACTGTATTTTGGACATAAATCCGGAAATATCAAGTAGATTCAGATCACCTGAGAAGTGCTTGCCACTCGCCTGAGTATACTTGACTTCCTTTTTTAAATAGCCTAGAAAGCAATCGGGTGTTTGGAGTCGGGTTTTCGCCGGACTTTCATGTCCCTGCGCGCGATCCCGATGTCAGATAAGTGCGGGCTCTAAGGCTCGCTTCGTAGCAGAGGATGGTGTATGGCAACGGGTACCGTGAAGTGGTTCAATGACGCGAAGGGTTATGGATTCATCACGCCGGATGACGGCAGCGAGGATCTGTTCGCGCATTTTTCCGCCATTCAGATGGGTGGTTTCAAGACGCTCAAGGAAGGTCAGAAAGTGACCTTCGAGGTGACGCAGGGTCCTAAAGGCAAACAGGCCTCGAACATCCAGGCGGCCTGAAGCGGTGCCGCCGGAGCCCCACCGGCCCGCATACTGAAATAGAAAGCCCACAGGCATTAGCCGAGTGGGCTTTAGTTTGGGGGGAGGATCGGACGCGCGCGCACCGCGACGTGTCGGATTTCTATTGGATAATGGCCCGCGCGTGGAATTGCAGCGCGCGGCCTTGAGTTGCGCGCCGATCAGCGCGCCGCGCCTATTTACCCCAAGGCTTGATCGCTTCCTTGAGTTTGGCGTAACCCTCGAGGTAGCGTGGCCGCTTCGGCGAGTAGATCTTGTCGAACGTCGCGAGTTGCTCGTCGAGCCAGTTCGCCAGCTTCGTGTTGCCCGGATTCGCGGCCTTGTATGCTTCGTTGATGAGCACGAAGTGAATGCGTGGGTCGTAAGGCTGCTTCTCTCCGCCGACAGTCTCGTCGCCAGCCAGCAAGCGCAGCAGCATCGCATCCGCCGAACCAAGCGTCTGCTCGAAAATGGGCTGACCTTCCATACGGTACATGACGCTCGTCATGTCCTTGCCGTTGGTCATGGTGAAGCCCATGTCGCGCCATAACGTGTGGATGTCCGTACCCGCCTTCACGTGATCCAGAATCTTCTGCCCCCAGCCACGCAGGACGTCGGGTGCGTCAGCCATGAGATCGGTGAGGCGGTCGCCGTCCAGGTCGGTCGAATAAACGATGACATTGCGTTGCTGATACATGTCGTGCAGCAGGATGCCGAAATTCGTATCGGAGATATGCTCGCTGATCTCGCCGCCCCAACTCTCCATTCCAGCCTTGAAGTCCTTCGGAAGGAGCGCAACGATCGCGTCAACATTGGCCTTGTGCTCGGCGTACGCATCCACCGCGTATTGCCGGGTCAGCTTGAACTTGGTTCCCTGCAGCAGCCAGCGCACGATACCGGCGTTGACGGCGTCTTCCTGTGCCTGAGTAGGTTTGGTCGCGACGCGACCGATGTAACCGGTCTCGTGCACCATCTTGAGGAACAGCCGCACGGCGTAGGCCATCCTCACTCCGGGCGTGTTCATTTCCGAATGGATGTTTCCCGTATCGCGTTCGACGCGAAACTTCTTTCCGTCCTGAGAGTATGGAAGCCCCGGCATGAAACGGATGTTCGTGATCGTTCCGTAGGGACGGACGTTGCAGTAAACGCCTGCTGCAGTGCGCAGCGGCGCGTTCGCCGATTTGCCCTTCACCACGACCTTCTTGCCGTTCTCGTTCACCATGGCATCGCCCGCGGTGGACCATTTGATCGCCGTGGCGTCCAGCTTGCCGAACCATTCGAGCGGCGCGAGATTCATGTCATGGCGATATTGGGCCATCATCGGCACGGCCAGGAACGGCAATCCCAGCACGTCGAGCGCCATGATCGTGCCGTTCAGCGCGAAAGTGTCGGTAAAGGAGTGAGCGACCGGCTTGACGTCCGAGGTCCAGTTACCCCCTTCCCAGATGACCGCGTCGTCGATGCCGCGCGGCTTCACTTTGGATCGCTTGAAGGTGCTGTCCAGCAGCTTGAACAGATCACCGTGCTGTTCTTCCTGCGCGATCTTGAGCAGGTCGAGTCGTTCACTCATGATGCTTTCTCCGTTCGGAATCCGGGGTACTGAGGTGGCCTGCGGGGAAGCCGTGAGCGGCTGTAGCGCCGACTGGGCTGTAGCCCAAGATTATAGCAGAGCGGATCGTGTCCGCCGTGGCCGCCCGCCCCTCACGCGTCCGAGCGGACACGACGGTTCAGCGGAGCGATCATGAGCGGAATCGTCCTGTTCAACAAACCATTTGCCGTCCTGAGCCAGTTCACGCCCGAAGCCGGCCGAGCGTCGCTGAGCGAATTCCTTCTGCCTCCTGACGTGTATCCGGCAGGACGCCTCGACGCGGATAGCGAGGGGCTGCTCGTGCTCACGTGCGATGGCAGACTGCAGCAGCGGATCGCAGATCCGCGACACAAGCTCGAGAAGGTCTATTGGGCGCAAGTCGAGGGCGTCCCCGAGGCGACAGCGCTCGCGCAGCTGGGTGCCGGTGTTCGGCTGCGCGAGTACACGACGCAACCCGCGCGCGTGCGGCTGGCGGATGACCCGCCCTGGCTGTGGCCGCGCACGCCGCCGATCCGATTCCGTCGTCATATCCCGACAGCCTGGCTCGAGCTCGTGCTTACGGAAGGCCGCAATCGTCAAGTACGCCGCATGACGGCCGCAGTCGGGTATCCTACGCTGCGCCTCGTACGCTACGCCGTGGGCGAGTGGACGCTCGCGGGGCTCGCCCCCGGAAAATGGCGCGTAATAGAGGCAGTTCCGGGAGGTTTGACGAGCGTCAAAGCTGGCCGCAAACGCGTCAACCTTTTCATCAATCCAACGTTAAATGCCGGGCAGTCCCCGCACCTATACACGAAAGGAAATAAACGATGAAACGCCTGATCTCTGCTGCTGTTGCCATGATGTTCGCCGCATTCACGTTCACCGCCGCTGCGCAGGCGCCCGCCCCGTCCGGCTCGTCCGCCGACGCGCCGAAGAGCGAAAAGAAGTCTTCTTCCCACAAGTCGTCTTCCAAGCACTCTTCTTCCAAGCACTCTTCTTCCAAGCCTTCTTCTTCTTCCAAGAACTCTTCCAGCAAGAACAAATCAGCAAAGAGCACCGACACGGCAGCCGCGCCGGCGAAATAGTCGCCATTCGGCGACAAGAAGAAGCGGACGGTAATCCGCTTTTTTCTTGTCAGCGCGTGAGTGGCATCGCTTGCCGCACGCCGGGAACGGCTTTGCGACTCGAATGACATTTTCATGTCAACCGCAATCTCGATCACCCGTTATTCGCCCTGACCGTAATGCACAGTCGGTCGTCGTTATGTCCATCCACTGCAGAGAGGAAAATCATGATCAAGCTCCTGTCCGCTATCGTTGCCGCGTTTTTCGCAATCGCCGCTGTGACTCCCGCTTTCGCGGAAGAAAAGAAAGACGAGAAGTCGATGGAGAAGAAAGACACCAAGTCCGCCGATAAGAAGAAGGCGGAAGAGAAGAAGAGCGAAAGCAAGTAATCGCTCTCCAGTGGCCAAGGAGCAGGGCGTCATGCCCTGCTTTTTTTTCGCCTTGTGCTTCCCATTCCCGCCAACCTGTCAGGCCCGCCCTCGGTGCTGACGCTCTCACAGTTGAAGGCCGCGGCACGGCCGCGAAGCTGCACGCGTTCGCAGTAAAATAAGCGCCTTCCGGGGCTCCGGTCCCCCTCGTGTCTCGCATTACCGTAATGGCTGCTCGTAAACGGATCGTCGTCGGAATGTCCGGCGGGGTCGATTCGTCTGTTGCCGCGCTCCTGCTCAAACAGCAGGGGCACGATGTCATCGGCCTGTTCATGAAGAACTGGGAAGACGACGATACCGATGAGCACTGCACGTCGCGCCAGGACCTCATCGACGCCGTCGCAGTTGCCGATCGCGTCGGTATCGACATCGAGGCAGTCAACTTTTCGGCCGAGTACAAGGAGCGGGTGTTCAACGAGTTTCTGGCGGAATATCGCGCCGGCCGGACCCCGAATCCGGACGTGTTGTGCAACGCCGAGATCAAGTTTCGCGCCTTCCTCGAGCACGCGCTCGGGCTCGGCGCCGACTTCATCGCGACCGGCCATTACGCGCAGGTTCGCGAATTCGACGGTCTGTTCCAGCTTCTGAAGGCCGAGGACGGGACCAAGGACCAGAGCTACTTCCTGTATCGATTGAACCAGGCGCAACTTTCGAAGACGCTTTTTCCGCTGGGCACGCTTTACAAGCGGGAGGTCCGCGAGATCGCGCGCCGCGAAGGCCTGTCCAATCACGACAAACGCGATTCGACCGGCATCTGCTTCATCGGCGAACGGCCGTTTCGCGAGTTTCTGAACCGCTACCTTCCAGCGAACCCCGGCGACATCTACACCATCGATGGCCGCCTCGTCGGCCGGCACATCGGGCTCATGTTCTACACACTTGGACAGCGGCAGGGGCTCGGCGTCGGCGGACAGCGCGAGGGCGACGGTGACCCCTGGTATGTCGCTGCGAAGGATTTCGACCGCAATCGGCTGATCGTCGTGCAGGGGCGCGAACATCGACTGCTCTATTCTTCACGCCTGACTGCGACGAACCTGAACTGGATCAGCGGAGCGCCACCGCATTGCCAGTGGGTTTACGGCGCCAAGACACGCTACCGGCAGAAAGATGCGCCGTGCACGCTCGTCGAGTGTTCGAACGAGCGCTGTCGCGTCGATTTCGCGGAACCGCAATGGGCAGTAACGCCGGGACAATCGGTGGTCTTATATGAAAGCCACGTGTGCCTGGGCGGCGGCATCATCGAGTCTGCGGAGCGTGACAGCGCGCCGCCCGCGGATTCCGGCTGTCCGCCGAACAGCATTCCGCCCGGGTCCTAGCCCGCGGGACTCCGACCAAGGCGCGATTGTTTCGGGCGTTCAGAGTCCTTATAGTAGGTCTGCTGGCAACACCCCGACTTCGCGCCTCAGCCGAGCGCCGGCTGCTCGCGGCGATGCGTCATTGGCACCACCACCGAACGCGACGAGAGCGAATGAACGATGGGCATTCGGTGTCTGCTTCTCTTCGATCGTGCCGGGACGGCCGGAGAATCCGAGCTCGGCGCCCAGATTCGCACGGCAGTCGGCGCGGACGTAGCGGCTTTTCACCTCCGTGACGATCCGGACGACGCGCCTGCCTGCAGCTTCGCACTGTTGCGGCTACAAAACTGCCACAGGGCCGAGCTTCGCGAAGCTCTGGCCGCACTGCAGAGATTTGCAAGGCTGCCCGCGCTGGCCGTGTGCGACTCGTCTCTGAAGCGGTGGGCCGACGACATCGCGCGCAGCAGCGTGCGCGACTTTCTGTTCGAGCCGTATTCTCCCAAGGAGCTCGCCGCGCGCATTCTCCGCATCCTGGGATCGATTTCGCCAACGCAAACTGAAACATCGCCGCGCGGCACCGGCCGGCCCCACAACCTGATCGGCAGCAGCCCAAGGTTTCTCGAGCAATGCGACAGGCTCGCGTCTTATGCGAGCTGTAATGCGACCGTTCTGATCCTCGGCGAGACGGGAACGGGCAAGGAAATCTTCGCACAGGCCCTGCACTACATGTCCGCCCGCGCCGCGCATCCCTGGATCGCGGTGAACTGCGGCGCGATTCCGAACGATCTCATCGAAGACGAACTGTTCGGTCATGTCCGCGGCGCCTACACCACGGCGCATGCGAGTCGCGACGGCCTCGTCAAGGAAGCCGAAGGCGGCACATTGTTTTTGGACGATGTCGATTGCCTGCCGCTTCCGGCACAGACCAGGCTGCTGCGCTTTCTGCAGGAGCGGGAATTCCGCGCCGTCGGGTCCAATACGATTCAGCGCGCCGACGTGCGCGTCATTGCCGCCAGCAATCGCGATCTTGCGCAGTCAGTCGCAGGCGGCGACTTCCGGCAGGATCTTTACTTCCGGCTGAACGTGTTGCCGATCGCGCTTCCCGCACTGCGCGAACGACGCGAAGACATTCCGGCGCTCGCGCACCATTTCGTCCGTCACTTCGCCCGCGATTTCCGGCGCCCGATCCAGGGCATCAGCGCCGCGGCGGTGAAACGGATGTTCACCTACGACTGGCCTGGCAACGTACGCGAGCTGCAGCACGTCATCGAGCGCGCGGTGCTCCTGTCCAAGGGTCCTCAGCTCGACCCGCAGGACATCGACTGCGGTCGCGGCGACCCGGAATTCGCCAACACGACATTTCGGTCGATGAAGGCGCGTGTCATAGAGAATTTCGAACGCAGTTACATCGAGCAGTTGCTGGGCGCGAACGGCGGGAACGTGAGCGAGGCCGCGCGCGCCGCAGGCAAGAACCGCCGCGCGTTCTTCGAGCTGATGCGCAAGTACCGCATCGCATCCGAAACCTTCCGCATACCTCCGCAGTAGATCGCATCGATGGTTCCGCCGCGCGCTGCGACTTGCAGCGGCGGTTCTTGGGTCCTGCGATCACGTGGACAAAAAGCGTTAGGGACGAGACAACTTCGTCCGCGCCGCCGTCGCGCCTGATCCAACCGAAGCAGGTTCGCGCCCCTGAGACAAGAATGTCCGGGCCGGGCGGCGACGGGGCTCTACACCATCAGACGAATCAATCACTTCGCAATCGCGCACGCCTGGCCTCGTACTTGCGAAGACGAGTGCCGGGATGCAACGCGATGAGCGAAGACGAATTAACTGCGGCGGTTCGGTCCCTCGCCCGTTACCTGCGCGCGAACCCACTCGCGTGCGATTCGGCAACCGGGATCGCGCACTGGTGGTTCAAGCCCGAGGAAGAAGTGTCGATGGACATACTGTCGCGCGCGCTGGAATGGCTGAAGGAGCACGGCGCGTTGGAAGTGTCGCAGGGCGCCGATGGGCGCGTGCGCTACCGCCGGCGCGGTGACGACGCAGTCCTTGATCTCGCGGTCGCCACACGCGAATCGCTGACAGGCCGCAGTCACGACTGATGGACACGCTCGCAGCGTCAGACATTCGCGGATGCGGCACCGAGCCCGGCGGAATACGGCCGGCGGATGACGCACTCGATGCGCTTGCGGACGCGCTCTCCACGCTCGACCGGCTCCTCGGCATTGCCGTCAACACGCATGCGCAGTTGCTGGGACCCGCCACGTTGCTCGACCCGTGGCGCGGCATGCATCTCGATCGCGGCGAAGTCGAGCGCCTTCTGTCGGCATCGCAAGACGCATCGAGCGCTGCGGAAAGCATCGCCGCGCTGCTCGCAGACGCAGCACGCTGCGTTCCCGCGTTGGCGCGCACGGCGGCGTCAAATGCGCTCTCTTCCGACGATCTGGCCGTGCTTCTGATCACGATCGCGCCGGACCTCGACCTCAAGTACGAAAAGATCTACGGCTATCTGCAGGACGATCTCACACGCAGACGGGCAACGCCCGATCTCGTCGCCAACCTGCTGGCGACGGATGCACGGCAACGGCTGAACGTGCTTGCGCGCCTCTCGGCGGATGCGCCGCTCGTGCGCGCAGGACTCGTGTCATTTCGCGGTGACGCGGATGCGTCGCCCCGGCTCGCGTGTCCCCTTGCCCCCGATGTCACGTGGCTGAACCGGCTGCTGGGGCGTGCAATGCTCGATCCGTCATGTGCGCACTGGGCGCGGCTGATCGACGCGTGTGAGCTGGTCGATACAGCCACGTATGGTACGGAGCTGCGCGCAGCGCTTCAACGAGCAAACCATGATCGCGAGGGCGTTCATCTGCTGTTGAGCGGCGCACACGGCACAGGCAAGTTCGCATTCGCCCGGGAGATGGCCGCGGCCTCGCACCGCGGACTGCTGGTTGTAGATGCGCGCGAATGGATGACGCCCGCCGAGGTGCGCGCTCGGTTGCTGCATGCGGACCGCATGGCGCAGTGGCTCGATGCATTGGTGTACGTGCATGGTGCGGGACGGCTCTCGCAACGCGACCCGCAACTGATACGCGCCGTGCTGGAAAGTCTGGGGGCCGCCTCCGTGCGATTCCTGATCTCTTCCGCGACGCCCATCGCGCCTGCGGCCGGGACAGTGCTGCCGGTCGAGCGAGTCGAGCTCTCACTACCGCCCGTGCCCGCGCGTCAGGCGATCTGGCGCCATGCGCTCGCCCGACACGGTCGTCACATGGAGGAACCGTCACTGCTGCGCATCGCGAGCCGCTTCACCATGGGACCGATGCAAATCGAACAGGCCGCACGCGACGCGGTCAACGCCACGGCGGCGGCATCACCGGACGCCCCGCTTTCCTATGCCGAACTCGCCGCCGCGGCACGTGCTCAGTGCGGGGCGCAACTCGCCGGGCTCGCGCAGCGGATCACGCCCGAGGCCGGCATCGATTCGCTGATCGTGCCATCGGACGTGCGCGCGCAACTCGGCGAAATCTGCGCACGCGTGACGTCACGCGAAAGCGTCCGGCACAACTGGGGCGCGGGCAACGTGCATTCACGCGTGATCGGCGTGACGGCGCTCTTTGCCGGTCCCTCAGGCACCGGCAAAACCCTGGCCGCCGAGGCGATCGCACGCGAGCTCGGGTTCGATCTGTATCGCATCGAGCTCGCTTCGGTGGTGAGCAAGTACATCGGCGAAACGGAACGCAATCTCGAGCGCGTGTTCGCTGCGGCCGAGCATGCGAACGCCGTGCTGTTCTTCGACGAAGCCGACGCATTGTTCGGCAAGCGCTCCGAAGTAAAGGACGCCCACGACCGTTACGCCAACATCGAGATCGCGTATCTGCTGCAGAAGATGGAACGCTTCGACGGTCTGGCGGTGCTCGCGACCAACCTCAAGCAGAACCTCGACGAGGCATTCGCGCGCCGCCTCACGTTCACCGTCAATTTCCCGTTCCCCGAACAAGCCCAACGGCGCCAGTTGTGGGAAGCGTTATGGCCGCCGCGAGCGCCGCGAGCAGCCGACGTGGACCTCGACTGGTTTGCCCGTGAGTTCCGACTGTCGGGCGGCGCTATCCGCAATATCGTTATCGCGGCCGCCCATCTGGCCGCGGACGAGGGTCAGGCGATCTCACGGACCACGCTGCTGCACGCGACGCGACGCGAGTTCCAGAAGGTCGGCAAGAACCTGGGCGAGTTCGCCCTCGGCACGGCGAAAGCGGCATGATGGGCAGCACGGCAGCGCGCGCGAAAACGACGGGGGATCTCGCCGGCCGCGCAGCCGCTGGCGAGAAAGCCGCCCGGCGTCCGCTGCTCGCGGCGGAATCGCTGCAGTCACTCGGCGGCAACCACGCGGTCTCGCAGTTGCTCGGGCATGGCGTCGCGCTTCCGGAATACGTACGCACGGAGATGGAGCGGCGCTTCGGCACGAGCTTCCAGGACGTGCGCATCCACACTGATCCGCTGGCTCATGCCGTCGCGTCCGCGTTGAATGCGAAGGCGCTCACCTGCGGCAGCGACGTCGTTTTCGGCCGCGGGCGTTTCGCACCGGCGTCCGGCGCAGGCATGCACCTGTTGGCCCACGAACTGGCGCACGTCGTCCAGCAACGGCGTGGCGGACTCTCACCCGGGCACCGCGCATCTTTCAACGAGTCGGCTGCGGACAGCGCAGCCGGCCATGTCGCTAATGGCAGCGGCCCTGTCGCCGTAGAAGGTGCGTCGGCAGTCGGCGTGGCGCGCGCGGAGCTGGACGAAGCACCAGGCAGTGACGACGAGACCGGTGTGATGCTGAACCGCTTCCGGCGTTTTCTCCTTGATGCGATCGTCTCCGGCGCGCAGCAGCATGGCAGTGCCGGCGACGTACTCCTCGCCAAGGCGATCGAAGGCGTTTCGGATGAGTGCTTCCAGGAATTGTGGGTCGAAGGACGGGGCAAGGCGCTTCTTCTGAAGCTCGTCGGCCTCGGTCCGCTGGGCGTCGCGAAGGCGTTCGCCGGTTACCAGGTGGGCGTCGCCGAGGGCCTCGCCAGCCCGCTTACCGATCTCTTCGGCATGGCCGTCTTCGGCGAGAACGCGAGAAACATGCTGTGGGGCCTCGCGAAGAGCGTCTACAACTCCGCCGACCAGCTCGCTCCGGAAATTCAGGCTCTTCTGCAAAAGAGCGACGCGTTGGCACGCAGCGCAGGGGACGCCCTGAGCGCCTTTGCCACCGATCCCGACGCATTGCAGACGCTCCTCGCGCTGCCGCAGGCGGCCAACGCGTACGCGCAGACCAAGGCCTACGAGCTCGGCCGCGCCGGCGCAAGCAGAGCCGTCTCGGCGCTCGAATCGCCATGGGCCGCGCCCGAAGCCGCCGCGGCACCGGCTCCGGAGTTCGGCGTTTCAACCGCATTTTCGTGGATGCAATCCAAGGCGGAGGCCGTCCACGACTGGGGCATCGCCTCACCGGGCGCAAAGCTGGGCGAGGCCGCCGGATACGCGATGGGATGGGTCGCCATCCAGGTCATCCTGGTCGCGTGTACCGCAGGCGCATCCGGCGCTTTGGAAGCCGCGGGCAGTGCATTGGCAAGGCTCGGCGCCGCCGTGTCGCGCGTGAGTCCCACAGCCGGCAAGGCGGTGATCGGCGCCGCCAGGCTCGTCACGCTTCTCGCCGAAGTCACCGGCGCCCTCGGCGAAGCGCTCAATGCCCTGCAGGACGCGGCGCTCCAGCCTCTCCGCAAAGCACTCGCCAGGATTCTCGATCCATTGCGGGACCTGCTGGCATCGCTGGAGGCTCTGATTGATAAAGTGCGCCTCGCCGCCGCGCGCGGTGAAAGCGGACGCATCGAGATGAGCAGCGAAGAACTCGCGCGACGCATTCGCGGCCCGACGCCGAGGACCAGTGCCCCTGCGCGACCCGCGCCAATCCGGGGCGGCGCAGGTGTGGACGATGACGCCACGGAAATCTTCGAGCCCGAGGCCCAGAAGAAGCTGATCGCCGAAGCGCAGGCGCGCGCGAGTCTGAGAGAAGACTGGCCTGAGATTGATGCACCCGAGGAACCGTGGGCGGGGCTCGATCCGCAGGACGCGCCTACCGAGGAGCTGTCTGCGGAAGCGTCGGCACGCCTGCGGCTGGAGGCACGCGAGCGCGCCGGGGCGCAGCCGGCGGGTTCGGAGACCACGCCGAACGCTGACGAAGCCGCGGCCGCCGAGGATACCGATCGTCCGGGAAGAAACTGGAAGCAGTTTGCGCCTGAAGGCGAGAGCACCCCGCCATCGGCTTACAACGTCAAAGACAAATCCTTCGGACCGGCCGCGTCAGGACAAGACGGAAACGCCGAGCGGTGGCTGAAGAGACCAGACTATAAAGACACTCCGGCGGCGCCCGGCGAACACGAAATCGGAGTGGCAAGCGAACCGCCCGGCGAGGTACGCAGCCAGCCCGGCGAGATGGTAGAGGCTGACGTCCCGGATACCGAGCTGCGCGAAGTGCTGAGTCGCGAACCGCTCGCACGCTCGTACGGCATTGAGAAGCCACCTCCCACCGAATACAACGAGCTGATCGAATCCGCAGGCACGACGCGTCGGGCAGAAGTCGAACCAAGCGCGTGGGACGCCGCACATCCCGGTGAAACAAGAGGGAAAGAATTCGGGGGCGGTGACGCGGGCCGGGAGCCGGGCTTCTCCAAGTACGAAGACGGTCCCGACGCGTCCGCTGAACGTACGTCGGGGCAGACGCTCGTTCCGGACGAGCAACTCGAAGTCCCGGACCCCGCCATGCGAGGCCCCAACGATCCGGATCAGATACGGCTCGAGCAGGAAGAAAGGGAAGCGTGGGACGCGGATTGGGGTATGCCCAGCGATGTCCCGCGCGAGCGCGCGGGCCTTGCACCCGAGCCCGCAAGCGCTGCAGAGGCGCAGCGGCCCGCTGCCGAATCGGTCCCTGCACAAGGCCCGGACGATCCCGATCAGGTGCGCCTGCAACAGGAAGAAAGCGAAGCCTGGTCCGAGGACTGGCCTACCTCCAAGGATCAGCCTCCCTCCAAGAACCCGCCGAAACACCGTCGCATCTGGTTCAAAGGCAAGCGCCGTAAGGCCTGAATCGCAGCCGATGATCGACCATCCCGACATCCTTCTGCACCGGCTCATCCGCAACGCCATCGCGGAGCATACGCGGAACGCACCGATGAACGGCTCGTTGCGGAAGCTCGCCATGAATGCCGCTCAGCGCGCGTTCGACACGGTCAGGGTGGCGTCATGAGCAGCACCGCGACTCCTGCCAAGGCGCTCCCTGATGTCGCGGACCGCGCGCATCGCGACCAGAAGACCGACACGTTCGACACACGTCCGGTCGTACACGCTGGCGCCTCGCTACAGGGCATGGCCGGCAATCACGCCGTCTCGCAGTTGCTGGGTCGCGGCGCGCCGCTTCCGGCGCACGTGCGCGCCGAGATGGAGCGCCGCTTCGGGGCAAGCTTCGCGGACGTGCGCGTGCACGACGGCCCGAAAGCATACGACATCGCGGCAGCGATGAAGGCGAAGGCACTCACCTGCGGCGGTGACATCGTATTCGGCCGCGGGCAGTTTGCTCCGTCGGCTCCAGCAGGAAGGCGTCTGCTCGCTCACGAGCTCGCGCATGTCGTTCAGCAGACCCGCGGAGGCCTGATACCCCAGGTGTCGGGCGGCGCATTCGAGACAGCACTCGAGACCAATGCAAATCGCGCCGCAGACGCTCTTCTTGCCGGAGGGCCCGTCGCCGTTGAAGGTGCGAGTGCGCCCGGTATCGCGCGCCAGCCATTGGAGACTCAGCAGCCACGCGACGTTGAAGCGCCGGCTCGAGCAGACGTCGCCGCCGCTGCGGACGATGCCATCGCACGCGTGCGCTCGCGGCTGTCTGCCGTGGAAGGCATGCGCTTCCTGGGGCAGGCGGGACGTTATTCGATCGAGCTCGACGGAAGGCTCCTGGAGATCGATGAAATCCAGTATCAGCACAACCGCGAAAGCGCGGCGGCGGCGATTGTTGCGTTGACCAACACCGTGCGCAGTGGTGCTGCAGATGTCGAAGCGACCTATCAACATATCGTCGACACCAATCGACTGTATTCGCCCGTCGTGGCTGCGACAGAGTTCTTCTATGGCGTGCCGCCGAGCAGCGAGGAAATGATCGCTTCCCTGCCCCTGGCCCGCTACTACGCGAACCAGGCTGAAGAGAACCTGAGCCATAACGGGTTCGTCGAAGCCTTCGAGAAACTGCTGCTCGGCGACGCAGCACTGCGGGAGTGCAAATCAGCAGTCCTCGCCTATCGCGAGCAGCTACTCGCGAACACGACCTTGCTCGCGGACGCCGTTGATGGCTACCGCAAGGCGCTCACCAACGCGATGATCGGCATCGGTGCCGTTTTACTTGCGCCTGAGGCGCTGACGGTGGGCGCCGTTGCTCTGATCGTCGGCGGTGCCGCCGGGGTGGGCGGGGCTACCGAAGGTGGGATGGATGTCACGAAGCAGGCGATCCGGGGCGGCGACGTTGACCCGGCTCACGCGTGGGGCGAGGCGGTGGCTGGCGCAAAAGCAGGCGGAACCGCCGCGGTCTCGACTTTGGTCACAGGGGGCGTCGCGCGCGTGCTGGGACCGACGACCACGCTGCCACAGACGGCAATACGATTCGGCGTCGCGGGTTCGGCCGGCGGCGCCGTGGGCGGAGGACTTGGCGCAGCGCTGGAAGGCAAGTCCGTGGAGGATGCGGCGCTCGCGACGGTTCGCGGCAGCCGTGAAGGCCTTATCGGCGGCATGCTCGGCGGACCAGCAACCGCGCTGACCGGCGGATTGCGACTACCCGCGCGCATGCTGATCGATGCGGCGAGCAGCAGTGCAGCCGCTGGGGCGGGTGCATGGACCGTCGGTCGTTCGCCGAACGAGATCGCGCAGGCGATGTTCAGCGCCGGGTTCACAGGCGGGGCCATCCACTCGCTGACACCTTCTGAGACGCCCGCCTCTGCGCAGAGCGGAGACTCGCAGACCGCGCATGAGACAGCCCCGGCCACCGCGCTGCAGAGCACATCCTCCGGCAAAGGCGCCTTGTGGCAGGAGGTGGGCGTCGATATCGACTACGGCATTTCGGTCTACCGGTCGGGCGACTTGCTGGTCGGAGTGCATCCCGATCTGCCGGACATGCTGTTCCTGCCACAGCCCGAGGGCTTGCCGAAAGTCTATGCCCGTGGCCCCGCAGGCGCAGTCACCGAAGTGCCGTGGCCTTTTGCCAGGCGATCGACAGCGGAACCAGGAGCAGCGGAAGCGGC
>CAWHFX010000016.1:0-76436 GCA_963828715.1 uncultured beta proteobacterium
GCGTACCTGACCGGCAAGTCGACGCTGCTTCGCCTCGATGCGCCGATCGATCGCGTCTCCGTAGGTAATCCGGCGGTTGCGGATGTCACGATCATCAGTCCGCGCGAGCTGTATCTCCTCGGCAAGAGCTTCGGTTCGACCAATGTCATCCTGTGGAGCAAGGGCGGACCGACGACCGCGATCGACGTTGTGATCAACATCGATGCGGGCCTGCTACAGGACAGTATCGCAAAACTGCTCCCCGGCGAGAAAGACATTCGCGTGACCGCCGCTGCCGATTCGGTCGTTCTGTCAGGGGTGGTGAGCAGCGCCATGCAGGTCCAGCAGGCGGTCGCGATCGCCGACTCTTACGTGCGCAACATCAACAAGGGACTGGTGCTTCCGATCGTAGCGGGAGACGGCACGGCTAAAGCCGGCACGACGATTACCGTCGGCCAGCCGACCGGCGGGGCAACCGGTGTGGCCGTAGCAACCGCCGGCGCGAGAGTGATCAATCTATTGCAGGTGTCCGCACCCCAGCAGGTGATGCTCGAAGTCGTGGTCGCCGAGGTCTCGCGCACGCTGCTCGACAAGCTCGGTGCTCAGTTCAACTGGAGGACCACAAGCGGCAACTGGATCTATTCCATCCTCACCGGATTTCTGAGCAATAGCGCAGGAATCGGGCAGATCGCCAACTCGAATGGCAACGCCTTTACGTTCGACGCGGCAAAACAGGACGGCCTTATCAAAATTCTGGCCGAACCGACGATCGTCGCCATCAGCGGACAGGAAGGCAGCTTTCTCGCTGGCGGAAAGATCTTCATCCCCACGGCGTCGACGAACCAGTTCGGCTTCGCAACGATTACGCTGACGGAGAAGGAATTCGGCGTTGGACTGAAGTTTACGCCGACCGTGCTCGAGGCCGGACGCATCCACCTCAAGGTCGCACCGGAAGTTTCCGAGCTCTCCCAAACCGGCTCGCCGTTTACCACCGTGAACGGCGTGACGTCGGTGATCCCTTCGTTCACCACGCGCAGGGCCGAGACGACCGTGCAACTGCAAGACGGCCAGAGCTTCGCGATCGCCGGTCTCATCAAGAACAATGTAACCGAAACCGTCAAGCGTTTTCCGATTCTGGGCGAGCTGCCCTACATCGGCGCGCTGTTCCGATCGAGCGAATTCCAGAGCGACAAAACCGAATTGATGTTCCTGGTGACGCCGCGTCTGGTCAAGGCGGTCTCCCAGGATGTCGTATTGCCGACCGACAATTTCAACCCGCCCACGCGCGCCGAATTTTTCCTCGAAGGAAAGATGGAAGGCTCGGCCGCCGAGCCGCGCCGCCGAGACGCGCCGCCAAATCCGCCGGTCAACCAGGGCGGCTTCGAAGTCAAGTAAAGGACGATAACCATGCGTAATACGAAGATCATTGGAACCATCGTGGCATTGGGGCTCACGGCTGGCTGCGTGTCGATCCACCCCGAAGTCGACCAGCGTTATGGCGAAGCCGTTACGACGACGACTCGCGCGCAAACCATAAATCCACAAGGCACGCGTAACCCTGACGTCGTCTCCGGTATCGACGGCAGGGCGGCCAAGGAAACGATGGACCGCTATGTCGATTCCTTCAAGGCGCCGCCGCCGAACGATGAACGTTATCAACATCGGTGGTTCGCTGGCTGGTCAATAGAGCCGCTGGATCAGCGTGTCCGACCATGCATCTCTCCAGACGACTGAAGCGCCGTCAGACCGGCGCGGTCATCGTGACCGTTGCCTTGACGATGCTGTTTCTGCTCGGCTTTATGGGCATCGCGCTCGATTTCGGCCATCTGTTCGTCGTGAAGACTGAATTGCAGACGGCGACCGATAGTTGCGCGCTGGCAGCGGCCCAGGAACTCGACGGCGCTTCCGACGCGCTGACTCGTGCGACCAGTGCCGGCCGGACCGCCGGCAATCTGAACAGAGACAAACTTTCAGGGAGGAACGGCCGGTCTCGCTGCCGCCGACATCACATTCAGCGACTCTCTCATCGGTGCGTACAGTTCGACATTTGCGCCTGTCGCGAATGCCAAATACGCCAAATGCGTGCGCACGCGCGGCGGCATGGCGCCGTGGATGTTGCAGGCCATGAGCGCGTTCAGCGGCAACGCTGCTTACGGTGCCAACCAGGCCGTATTCGCGCAGGCGGTCGCGACTCGCGCTTCGGCCCAGGCGAACTGCGCCATTCCCGTGCAGATCACACCGAAGGCCGGCGGCACTGCGCCGAACTACGGCTACGCACCCGGCGAGTGGATACCATCCCTCTATGACGAAAACAAGAACAACACCGCTGCCGCGCCTGGGCACTTTGGATGGGCCAATCTGGATGGCAGCACTTCTGCCGCCGAAGTTGAAAAAGGAAGTACTCGGCAGCGGGAATCTGTAACGTGAAGACCGGCCAAACCGTCGATACGACGGGCGCCAAAGTGGCGGCGGGCGTCGAGTGGAATTCCCGCTTCGGCTTGTACAAGAATGGCGGCGGGAATCCCGATATCGATAGCGCCACGCCCGATATGACGGGCTACGCGTACACGGCGAAAAACTGGCCAAGCGGGAGCAATGCCATCGGTGATTTCCTCGCGAAGCGCGCGACCTTCCGGTCATACGGCGATACGGTCGATCAGGTCAGTGCAGGCGATACCCTTACCGGGCTTAAGCTCAGCGGACCCTATAAAGACAACGAGATGGGCACGTACGCAGCGGGCCCACGCTCCTTGGCTACGCACGGTGGCAACCGGCGGCTGGTCCTGGCGCCGATCGTGGTGGCGTCCAAAGTGGCGGCCTGGGCTTGCGTGCTGATGCTGCATCCGATCGATGGGCCCAAGGTAACCGTCTATCTCGAGTATGTCGGCAATGCCGCGAGCCTCACGAGCCCGTGCTCCGCTGGGGGCCTGGCAGGCGGCACCAATGGACCTCTGGTTCCTACCCTGGTGCAGTAAAGCGACATGAAAACGAAGAACAGACAATCGGGCGTCGCACTGGTCGAATTCGCGCTGGTGCTGCCTCTGCTGCTGCTGATGACGTTCGTCGTCACCGAATACAGCCGCGCGCTCTACCAGTACAACACGTTGACCAAGTCGGTGCGCGATGCGGCTCGCTATCTTTCCATGCAGGATCCCGGCACCCGTATTGCGCAAGCGAAGAACCTCGTCGTCTATGGCAATCCTGCTGGCAGCGGGCACGCCGCTGGCGATCGGTTTGACGACGAGCCAGGTGCCGGATCCGGTATGGCACTACGCAGGCACGTCGCCGGTGATCAACACCGTCACCATCAGAATAACCGGCTACACATTCACTCCGACTGTTCGCACGAGTGCTTGGCTGTGAATTTCGGCAACATCACGTACGCCGATATCAGCGCCACGATGCGGGCACCGCTATGAAAGCACACAAGCAGGCGGGCGCGACGCTCGTCGAGTTCGCCCTCGTTCTCATCTGTCTTCCTGACGTTCTTCCTGGGCATTCTGGACTTTGCGCGCATGCTATGGACCTGGAACGCCGCCAATGAAGCGACACGGTGGGGAGCGCGAATCTCCGTCGTCTGCAACAAGAACGCCGCCGCGGTTCTCACCAACATGAAGAAGATGCTGCCGCAGCTGACCGCGGCCAATCTGGCGATCGATTGGTACGACTCGGCGGGCAACATCAGCACTACCTGCGACTTTACGAACTGTGCCGGGGTCAACGTCCGGATCACCGGGCTCAACTACCAGTGGCTTTCCCCGATCGGCTTCGCCAACCATGCTGCGATACCGATGCCGCGATTCTCCACTTACCTGCCGCGCGAAATCATGGGGCAGGATCCGAACAGCAATTCAGTATGCAGCTAACCGGCACAACAACATCATGAAAATCGCACTGATCTCACCCAGCACGAAATCGTTGCACGATCTCAGCCTGATGCTCGACCAAGGCAGTCCGCGCTAACAAAATCGTGCTCCACGAAGGCGGCCTCAGCAAGCTGCGCACTGTTGCTGAACAGGAGCGTCCGGACATCATCATCGTGGAAGGTCTCTACCACGACGCGAGCGAACTTGCCCCGGTCGAGTTCGTCACGACGCACTTTCCGCAGATGATCGTCATCATGCTTTGCCCGCACCACACGTCGGATTTCCTGATCAACGCCATGCGGGCGGGTGTGCGCGAAGTGCTGCCGTCACCGGTGAGCAAAGCAGCGCTGGAAGCAGCGATGCTACGCGCGGAATCCAAACTGGGGCTTCGCGCTGCACAGCGCAGCGGCCGCATTCTCGCCTTCGTATCGTGCAAAGGCGGCAGCGGCGCCACTTTCCTCGCCACCAATCTCGGCTATCAGTTGGGCGCCGAAGGCAGGAAGGTGTTGCTGATCGATCTCAACCTGCAGTTCGGCGAGGCAGTGCTGACCGTGCACGACCGCAAAGCGACCAGCGACATTGCGGAGGTGGCGCGCAATCTGTCACGCCTCGATGCGTCGTTTCTAAGCGCGTCCGTGGTACAGGTGACGTCGAACTACGAAATACTCGCGGCGCCGGAGGATCCGGCCCAGTCGATGCAGGTCAAACCCGAGCATCTGGACGCCATCCTGAACCTGGCCGTCAATCAGTACGACTTCATCATTCTGGATCTGAGCAAAACGCTCGATGAACTGACGATCAAGGCGCTCGACCGCGCTCACAACGTTTTCCTGGTGGTGCAGACGATGCTGCCGTATATCCGCAACGCGAGCCGGATGCTGACTGTGTTCCGCTCGCTCGGGTATCCGCCCGACAAAGTCGAGCTCATCGTCAATCGCTTCTGGAAAAACGGCGAGATCGGCCTGGACGACCTGCGCGCGACGCTCGGCCCCAGCAGAATGCGCGTCATTCCTAATGGATACAAAGAAGTGGCGAAGGCGATCAATCAGGGAGTGCCGCTGGCGACGATTGCGAAGTCGAGCCTGGTGCTCAAGGCCATCACCGAGTTGATGCAGTCGTTGTTGCCGAAGCCTGATCAGGTCCAGGCGGGCTTGCTTGGCCGGTTGTTGAAACACAATTAGTCGACCGAAAAAAGGATCATGTGATGGGCATCAGAGATTTGCTGGCCGCACGCAAGGAAGAGCCTAAACCGCAAACAGTTGTCACGGCTGAGCCGCAGACGCCGCAATCGACCGTGTCGTCAGCGGTGGAAGCCTATGTGAAGCTCAAGAACAAGCTGCACCTGCAGCTACTGGACAAAGTGGATCTCGCTTCGCTCGAGGCGATGTCCGAATCGGCCCTGCGGCGCGAGATCGCGGCGCTGGTCGAGTTGCTGCTCATTGAAAATCCGGCGCAGATTAACGACCTGGAACGGCGCATGCTCGTGCGCGACATCCAGAACGAAATGCTGGGGCTGGGACCGCTCGAACTGTTGATGGCCGATCCAACCGTATCGGACATTCTGGTCAACAGCTACAACCAGATCTACGTCGAGCGCCGCGGCCGACTCGAGCTCACCGATGTCGTTTTCTCCGACGACAAGCACCTGCTGCGCATTATCGACAAGATCGTTTCGCGCGTCGGCCGGCGGATCGACGAATCGAGCCCGATGGTCGATGCGCGGTTGCCCGACGGCTCGCGCGTCAACGCCATCATTCCGCCGATCGCACTCGATGGCCCGATGGTGTCGATCCGACGGTTCGCGGTCATTCCGCTCAAGATGGCCGATCTGGTCAATCGCCATAAATCGCTGACGCCCGACATGGCCTTGATGCTCAAGGGGCTCGCCCAGTCGAAAGTGAACATGCTCATTTCCGGCGGCACCGGTTCAGGCAAGACGACGCTGCTCAACATCCTTTCCGGCTATATCCCCGAGACGGAACGCATCGTCACGATTGAAGACGCAGCCGAGCTGCAACTCCAGCAGGAACACGTCATCCGGCTGGAAACGCGGCCGCCGAACATCGAAGGAAAGGGCGAGATCACTCAGCGCGCACTGGTGCGCAATGCATTGAGGATGCGTCCGGACCGTATCGTGATTGGCGAGGTACGCGGCGCCGAAGCGGTGGACATGATGCAGGCCATGAACACCGGCCACGAAGGCTCGCTGACGACGATCCACGCGAACAATCCACGCGATGCAGTCTCCCGCCTCGAGAACATGGTGGGCATGGCCGGCATCAATCTGCCACACAAGGCGGCGCGGCAGCAGATCGCATCGGCCATCACGGTCATCATCCAGGGAAACAGGCTCACGGACGGACAACGCAAGATAACCAGTATCCAGGAGATCACGGGAATGGAAGGTGACGTGATAACGATGCAGGAGATCTTCACGTTCCGGCAAACCGGCGTGGAAGCCGGAGGAAAAGTTATTGGCCACTTCCAGGCGACCGGCATCCGGCCGAAATTTGCGGACAAGCTGCGCAATCAGGGCATCGATCTCCCCGATTCGATGTTCGACCCCGGCAAACGGTACGAGTGAGTCGCGCAATCATGGGCCTTGTAAATAACAGTTTTTTCCCGCTGTTTGCCCTTCTGGCATTCGTGGCGGTCGTGCTTCTGATTGAAGCGCTTTACATGATATGGAACTCGTATAAGGGGCCGGAGGCGAAAAAGATCGAGCAGCGACTGCGCGCGCTGTCGGCGAGTTCCGATACCAGCGCGAGAGCTGCGGTGCTGAAAAACCGGATGTTGAGCGAAGTGCCGGCCATCGACCGGCTGCTGCTCGCGATGCCGCGCGCTCACACGCTCGACCGGCTGCTGTTGCAATCCGGTCTCGACTGGACGGTCGCGAAGTTGTTATTCGTGTCGCTGCTATCCACCGCTGTCCTTTATGCGGCGTTATCGTTCGCGCATCTCGCCCCGCTGATACACATGGCGGCGGCGCTTGGCGCCGCGCTCCTGCCGTTAGCCTATGTGCAGTGGAAACGCCGCCGGCGCTTGCGCCGTATGGAGCAACAGCTGCCCGACGCGCTGGACCTGATCGGCCGTGCGATGCGCGCGGGCCACGCATTGCCATCGGGATTGCAGATGGCCGGCGAAGAAATGGCGGATCCGATCGGCGGCGAGTTTCGGATCACGCACGACGAAATCAACTTCGGCGTTTCCATGCAGCAGGCCTTGATGAATCTGAGCGGACGCGTGCCGATCACGGACCTGCGCTATTTCGTCGTTGCAGTACTGGTGCAGCGGGAAGCGGGCGGCAATCTGACGGAGCTTCTGGACAGCCTCAGCAGGTTGATCCGCAACCGGCTGAAGTTTCACGCCAGGGTCAAAGTGCTCACGACCGAGGGCCGCATGTCGGCCTGGGTCTTGTGCCTGCTGCCATTTGTCATCGCCGCACTCCTGAATTTTGCCAATCACGACTTCATAGCGGTCTTGTGGACCGATCCGGCGGGAATCGTGATCACGAAGATCCTTCTCGCGATGATGGCGCTGGGCGCTTTCTGGATCTTCAAGCTCGTGCGAATCCGCGTGTGAACCAAAGTTGAGAAAGACTACGTATGTTGATCTATGGTGTGTTGATATTCGTGCTCGTAACGGTCGGCAGCATGGCGTTGCTGAACTGGTTCATTCCGAACAAGTCCCAGCGGCGTTTGCAGGAGCTGGCAGGCACGCGGGAAAAGACCAACTGGATAGAAACAGTGGTCAGCGTAGCGGGGCCGCTTGCGAAGTTGTCGATCCCCGAGGGCAAATGGGAAGCGTCGCCGCTGCGGATCAGATTCATCAATGCGGGCATACGTCATCCGCAGGCCGGCATCATCTTTTACGCTGCCAAGACAATACTGCCGCTGGTGTTTGCCGCTGCTGCTTATTTCGCCTTGCAGATTGCCGGCCAGAGCCTCGAACGCAACACTTTGCTGCTTGTACTGCTGATGGCCGCCACCCTCGGGTGTTACATCCCGAACATAGCGCTGCGCCACGCCATCAAAGCGCGCCAGAGGGAGATTTTCGACAACTTTCCGGACGCTGCCGACTTGATGCTCGTGTGCGTGGAGGCGGGACTCGGACTCGATGCGGCATTGGTGCGCGTGACTGATGAAATGAGGGCAAAGAGCAGCGCACTTACCGAAGAGCTGCATTTGACCACCCTGGAAACGCGCGCCGGGAGTACGCGTGAACAGGCTCTGCGCAATCTGGGATTGCGCACCGGCCTCGAAGAGCTCAACGCGTTTGCAACGATGTTGTCGCAGGCGGACAAGTTCGGCACGAGCATTGGAGATTCGTTGCGCGTGTTCTCGGATGACTTGCGCCACAAGCGGCAGATACGCGCTGAAGAGACGGCGGCCAAGCTGCCCACAAAGATGTTGTTTCCACTGGTCCTGTGCATCTTCCCCGCGGTTAGCATGGTCATCCTCGGCCCGGCCGGTGTGCAGGTCTATCGCGTCATTCTGCCCATGCTAGGCGGGCAGCATTAACTTGCTGGCTACCGAGAGATCATGCGCCATCTTCGTATCAGAACTCTAACGCTCGTGTGCGCTGTTGCGTTTGCGGGCGGCTGCACGTTCCTTAAACAGACAACTTCAGCACAATCTGCTGTCGTGCCTGTGTCCAAGGTGACCCACAGTCCATCTGTCGCCGATCCGAATTACCAGTTGGGACGGTCGTATCAAACTAGGCGGCAGTATGACGCAGCCATCGCTGCATATCGCATGTCGCTCGAGATGAACCCTGGCAACGCCGAAGCTCACAATGCGCTCGGCGTTATCTATGCCAATCTGGGTCAGCACGAGCAGGCGGTGACTGAGTTAATGGCAGCCTTGGCGCTCGCACCCTCCGCGGCGCATATCCATAACAATCTTGGATACGCCTATTTGTTACGCGGTCGTAGTGGCGACGCTGTCGATGCCCTTAGACTCGCCACCGAGTTGGACCCTGCCAATCGTCGATCGCGAGAAAACATGCGAGCGGCCGAGGCGACGCTTGCCCAAAACGCGCAAGCCGTAGACGGGGCGGCGCTTCCTGCTGTCGAAGCGCAGATCAAATCATCCATGACTGACAAAAACTCCGACCCTTCTTTGCCGCATTTGGTCAGTGTGGCGCCGAATGTGTTGGAGTTGCGTCAGGGTACCGCATCGCAAGCCAAGGGGAGCATGCCACTTACGCCGATTCACGAAACGGCGGTGAAAGTGGAGGTGGCGAACGGAAACGGCGTAGCGGGTCTTGCCAAGCGAACCTCCTTGTCACTGCAAAAGAGAGGTTATGCAGTTACCCGACTCACGAATCAGATTCCGTATGCCCAGATGACCACCGAGATACAGTATCGGCGAGGCGAAGAAAGCCATGCCAACCAGCTCAATGCCCTGCTGTCACAGCCGGCGAAACTCGTGGAGTCGAGCCGCTTAAGCCCGATCGTTGGCATTCGATTAGTACTGGGCCGCGACATAGGGCAGGAAATGGTCTTTACCGAAAGTTCGAATGCCGGAACCTTGGTAGCAGGCTTATAGATCGGTTGAGAAGGCCGGGCGCAAACACTGCGCGCAATGGGTGCCGCTAGCACCCAGACCACGTATCCACCCGAAATACTTCAGTCAATGCGATCGCCCAACAAGATATCCCTACAGAAAGAGTCCGATGGGGAGCCGACGGTAACGACCGCGAAGCAATCCCGCCCGATCGACGCAGCACCATGGCTCGGCCTTGTCGTCTTGCTCGCAGCCGATATCCTGCTCGCGCGCTACGTTGGCTTTCGATTGACAGCCTCTGCGGACGTGTTGGCATTGGCGGCGATGCCTTTGTGCCTGGCTACCGGCTCGAGGATATACAGTGCTCGCTCTGCCGCGATCGGGTTGACGTTACACCAGACCGCCCTGTTGATCGCCTATGCGCCACTCGCTGGCTCTCTGAGCTACATGGTCGCAGCGCTTGCATTTCCCCTGATCGACGGCCGGCTGTCAGCGCTCGATCTGGCACTTGGTTTCGACTGGGTACACTGGTTCACCTTCGTTGTTGCGCATCGTCGGCTCGATATTGCATTGCAGGTTCTCTATGAAACGTCAGGCATTCAGATAGTCGGCGTGCTGCTCTGGCTGGGATTAAAAGGTCACGCGCGTCGCCTGCGGGAAATGGTTGCGTTGCTCGTTTGGACATCGCTCGTGATCATCGTGCTGTCAGGGCTGCTGCCTGCAGAAAGCGCGTGGAACTATCATGGAATTGGCCTCGAGAGGGCCTATCACTTCGAGCATTTTTCGAGTTTGCGCGCCGGCACGCTCCGGGAATTACCGCTCGGTGGTGGCATGACGGGCATTGTCACGTTCCCATCATTTCACACCGCTGTCTCGATCATTACCGTCTGGGTTGTACGCGGCCTGGGAGGCTTCTGGCCGCTGCTCGTGCTCAATATCGGAGTGCTGCTCTCGGTCCCGACTGCTGGTGGTCATTATCTGACTGACATGATCGCCGCCGCATTCATCACTGCGCTCCTGATCCTGATTCGATCGTCCGGTCGCCAGTCAAATTCGGGAACTCACGTTTAGGCGGCGCAGATTTGCACCGAAGACAACCTGCATCAACTACGCGCGCAGGAGCGGTTTATCGCGTCATTTTACCAATGCTGGCCGGGCAGCATTAACCGGCTGACTTCCATAGACATGCGCCATCTTCCTATCAGAACTCTAACGCTCGTGTGCGCTGTTGCGTTTGCGGGCGGTTGCGGCTCCCTCAAACAGACGCCCCGCGCGCAACCCGCTGTCGTGCCTGTTTCCAAAGTGACCAACAGTGCATCCGTCGTCGACCCTGATTATCAGATCGGACGCGCCTATCAAGGCAGGCGCCAGTATGAAGCAGCCATCGCCGCATATCGGAAGTCGCTCGAATTAAACCCCGGCAATGCCGAAGCGCACAATGCGCTCGGTGTGATCTATGCGAATCAGGGTAAGCACGAGCAAGCGGTCAGCGAGTTGATGGCGGCACTGGCGCTCGCGCCCTCCGCAGCGCATATCCATAACAATCTTGGATACGCCTATTTGTTACGTGGTCGTAATGGCGACGCTGTCGATGCCCTTAGAGCTCGCCACCGAGCTGGACCCTGCCAATCGTCGATCGCGAGAAAACATGCGAGCGGCCGAGACGGTCCTGGCACAAAACACGCAGCCACTGGATGGGGCGAGGCTTCCCCCTCCGAAGCGTCAATCAAATCATCGATGCTGGAGAAGAACTCCGACCCTTCTTTGCCCTATTTAGTCAGTGTGGCACCAAATGTGTTGGAGTTGCGTCAGGGGACCGCACGCAAGCGAAGGCGAGCATGCCACTTACGGCGATTCACGAAACGGCGGTGAAAGTGGAGGTGACGAACGGAAGTGGTGTGGCAGGCCTCGCGAGGCGAACCGCCTCGTCGCTCCAGACGAGAGGCTATGCGGTTGGCGGTGTAATGAACAAGATTCCGTATACACAGTTGGTGACGGAAATTCAGTATCGGCCAGGAGCAGAAAGCCAGGCGAATGAACTCAACGCGCTCCTGTTGCAGCCAGCGAAACTCGTGGAGTCCAGCCGGTTGCGGCCGAACGTCGGCATGAGAGTCGTACTCGGCCGCGACATGGGCGAAGAGATGATCTTTGCGGACACGCCACGAGGGGGCAGGGCGGTGGCCGGTTTGTAGATGCGATCCGGGCGTCGCGCGAGAATGCTTGCACAATCGCGCTCTTAGGTGGGCCTGCCGTATTGAACTGAGCGTTGCGCTCACCCCTGCGGCTCCGCCTTCAGGAGTATGCGTGCGAAGTGGCGGCCTGCGAAGGCGTGCGTCGTTTTGAAGGGGACGCGTTCTTCGCCAAGACTCGGATCGAAGAGATTCTCCGGCGCGTCGATCTCGAACAGGTTCATGTAATGGCCGACCGGGTCCGGACCGATCTGCGCCGGGTGCGCCGCGTGCTCGAGTTGCCACACGCGATGGATACCGGGCAATTCCAGCACGCGCCGCAGATGCTGGGCAATGTCCGACTCGAAGCGTGCCGCCTCGGTGGGCGCACCACCGAAGTTCATCTCGCAGCGCGCCCAGCAGCGACCCGCGCGTGGATCCTTCTCCGTGAGCGCCAGCACGCGGTAGAAGACGCGGCCCCAGTTGCGCAGATCGCGCCGCCACGGCTCGTTCTCCATGACGGGGGGCGGCGGATCCTGCGGAAACGACCTGAAGAGCGCAGGATCGCTGATCGCGTAAATCTGCTGGTATTCCTGCTCCATCACACCCTGGTTACCCGCGCCGCGCATCTCCTTCGTGCGCCACGCGGTCGAATAGCCCTGCCGGTTCGCGAGCTCCTGGATGTGGTCGTCGAAGTGAATGTTGAACTCGCGATCGAACTCCTTGTTGGGGAGATCGAACCGAACGATGCCGAGATAGGGAAACGCTTTTATGTCGACCATGTGTTCATACTCCTCTGCTTGCCTCGCCTCTCGCGCCGGGACGGAACAGCAGCAGCGCCGCCGGCAGCACGCTCAGCACGTTGATTCCACCATAGACGAGAGAGAGCGCGACGATCTGTTCCGCCGTGAGACCCGTTGCGGGAAGAAAAATCAGCGCGACCGTGATTCTGATCGCCGGCTCGCTGCTGCTCATCACACAGCGCACGCCGACGGTCGGATCGAAGCCTCGCAGGTGCATCGCTACGGCACGCACATCGACAAGGCTCACCACCCCGAGAAGGAACGCGACAGCCACGAGTGCGCGCAGCAGGGGATGTCTCCAGATCGCAGCGAGCGAGGCGGGCGGAGCGTTCATGCCGCCGCCCTCAACCGATCGCTGGCATGGCGACTGCGAGGTCGGATGCGGTATCGAGCCACGTGCGCGGTTTGTACCGCCGGAGGTTGTCCCGAAAACGACCGCGCAGTGCACGATCGGTCATGAGGCGCTCCAGATGCATGCGGAATGCTCGTGCATCACGTACGTTCGCCAGGAGTCCCGTCGTGCCATGTCGATAGAGGTCGGCGGCTGCGCCCACGTCCGTGCTGACGGCGGGCAGGCATCTCGCCGCGGCCTCGGCAAGGGCCATTCCGTACGCTTCATACCGGCTGCCCGACACGAAGAGGTCCACGTCATCCATCAGATCGACGATGGCGCCATGATCGAGGGAGCCGTAATGAACGATTCTGTCTTGGACGCCGAGCCGCCGTGCCTCGGCGTCGAACCGCCGCGTATATACTGCGTCGCAGGTGCGATCCCCGGCGACGTGCCATCGCCAGGGAATGCGTTCGAGCTGCGCGAGCGCTGCCAGGACTTCGAGCATGCCTTTGCCCGGCCAGAAGTTGGCGACTGTCAGAAGCGCCACGGTCCCCGAGGCTGCCGATCGATTTCGGTCAGGTTTCACCAGAAACGGCTCGCTGACCCCCGGCTCGCAAACGTAAACAGGAAGGCGCGGTCGCATCTCATCGACGTGGGTCTTGAGCCGACGGCCCGTGACGACGACCCGCTCGGCGAGCGGGATCACGCGCGCTTCGACGGCGCCCATGCGCATGCGCTCGGCACGCTCGAGCGTCGGGTTAGTGGAAGGCAGATAGTGAAGCAGGAGTCCCCAGTTGCGCGCTGCGCCGATGTCGCATGCGGCGAGCGCGTCGAGGAAGAGGCTGTCCCAAATGCGGAAGGAGATAGATTGCTTGAACAGATGTGCCTCGACTTCATCCGCCCGCGCGACGCGCGATGACAGGGGCAGGCCCAGCGTTGCGGCGGTCTCGACCAGTTTGCTGTTATAAATATTTCCGCCTGAACGCATCCTGTCGCGCGGCGGGTGTAAGAGTTCGAGCGGACGCATGCCTGACGCCCATGTTTCGTTGCCGGACCCGCGGTGTCATGTCGCGCGCGGAATCGCGCTCGAGCTGGTGATACATAACGCGATGTCCATCCCACTCAGACTCGCACGTTGGAGCGAGATTCATGCGCTCGTCGTGCTCGCCGCCACCGCATTCGTGCTGGCGGGCGCGTCGCTGTGGTCTCTGATCGCAGCCGCAGCGGTTTCATTTGCCGGATTCATCTGGACGTGTCGTGCCGGATGGCCACGCCCCGACCGATTCGACCCGGCCAACGCACTGACGACCGCACGGCTGGCAGGGGTGCTTCTCTTACCGGCTTTCGCGACCGGTCTCGCGCTGGCGGCATGCGCCATCGCGCTGTTTGCACTCGACGCAGTGGATGGCTGGCTTGCACGCAAGATCGGAGTGACGTCGGAATTCGGCGAATACCTGGACAAGGAAGCCGATGCCTTCTTCATGTTGGTGTTGTGCCTGCTGCTCCATGCCGACGGGCGACTCGGCGCATGGATCATCGTCCCGGGGCTGCTGCGCTACGGCTTCGTTTTTTTCCTCATGCTCGCACGACCCCGTGCGCTCAAGGAACGCCGAAGCACGCGCGGCAGGTGGATCTATTTCGGCATGATATCGGCTCTCATCGCCGGGTTCACGCCTTTCCCTCTTCTTTACCGGCCCTGTGTGGCGGCGATGTCGCTCGCGCTCGTCTATTCGTTCGCGGAAACGGTGTTCGATCTCTACCGCGCCGTTCCCGCCGCACGTGAGTCGTGACATGACGCGGCTGACGACCCGCGAGGTGGGCGGCATGGACGACGTTCGTTCTTTCTTCGACGGACTCGCCTCACATTACACCGAGAGCCATGGCGTCGCCGGCCGGCTGCTGCGATACAGGCTGCGTGTCATCCGTAGACTGCTCGACGGCGCGCGCCGTTCGTGTCTCGTCGAGATCGGCTGCGGCAACGGGCTGCACCTCTTTCCGCTCGCGAGCGAGTTCGAAACCGTCATCGGAACGGATCTTTCGCCGCGGATGATCGCGGCGGCGGAGGCGATCCGCACCGGGCACGCGTTCGGCCGACGCATTCGACTGTCTGCCGAACCCGCCGAGACCCTCCGCAGCGTCGAGGACGATGTCGCGGATGTGGTGCTGTGCGTCGGTGCGTTCGAGCACATGTTGGACCAGCGGGCGGTGCTGAAACAGGTCGCGCGTGTGCTCAAGCCGAGCGGCGTGTTCGTGTGCCTGACGGCGAACGGCAGTTACCTCTGGTACACGCAGCTCGCACCGCGGCTCGGTGTAGCAACCCGTCATTTGAGCACCGATCGGTTCGTGAGCTTTGCGGGCTGGCGCGAACTGCTGGGCGAAGCCAGTCTGACCCCGGTGAAAATCGGATCGTGGCGTTTCGTGCCCGCGGGCGACATGCCGGGCTGGGCCTCGCTCACCATGCAGATGCTGGACCGCGTCGGAGCGGCCTTGTGCGTTTCCGGTCTGCGCGGCGGCTGTTACGTGCGGGCGGTGAAGCCGTTGCGCTCGATGGTCGCGAGCAGGTCGAGCTGATGGACGATCATGCCGAGCTCACGGTGTTCGAGTTGCTCCTGCCGTGTCGCGTACCAGCGCTCGAGCTCGCCACGATCGATCGCCGGTCGCAGCTCGCTCTCGCTGCGTATCCACGCGAGCAGCGTGCGTAACACCTCGGCGTCGCGGTCACGATAGCGCCCGGCTACGGGTGTGACGTTCCAGTCCGATGCTGCCGTAGACGAGCACGTTGAAGTTGGCCTCACACAGGGCGGCGTGCACTCTGCGGCCCGAACGGCTGCCGCCGGTTGCTTTGCCGCTCACGCGGCGGCGTTCCATGGACGCGTCGTATTCGGCGAGCACCGCGGCCTCGAACGCCTCATCGCGATAGAGTGGAAAGAGCGCGGTGTCGCCGTCGTAGTTGAGGCTTGCATACAGCATTCCGCCGTGCGCAAGCCATGCCGCGAAATGGCCGATCGCTGGTTTGACGGGCACGATGTCCATCACGCCGTGCGCGGTGATGAGATCGTATGCGGGCAGACGCTTCGGCTCGAAGTCGAAAAGGCTGCAGCATTGGAACTCGACGAAAACATGACGACCTGCTTGTTGCGCTTCGAAGCCTCGACTGTGCACGAGCACGCGGTAGCCCTCGCTCTGGAGCTGCGCGGCAAGAGCAGCCGAAGCGCTTCCCAGGAGATTCGCAGCCTGGTCCAGTGCGGTAACAGTGACCGAGGCGGCCCAGGGCTGGGCGAGCAGGCGGCGAATCATCGCGCCGGTGCCGGTTCCGACATCGAGCCAGCGAATCATCCCGTCTTTCGCCGTGAGTCGATCGGTGCAGGCGTGCAGCACCTCGCGATTCAGACTGCGCTCGTCGAGCGCGAACTTTGCCTCCAGATACGGCGCCAGATCGACCGCGGCCGCGCTGTCCGAAGCCGCAGCGGAACGTGTCGTGCGTCGATCAAGATCAGCCCGGCTGCGCACGATAAGCAGCCCAATCGCGTTCGTTTTCCCACAGCTTCACGGTGACCGTTCTGCCTCCAAGCGCCGTGCGGGAAACGAGCTCGCCCCAGAAGATGCGCGCGAAGTGTTCAAGGCTCGGATTCAGCCCCGCGAACTCGGACAGCTCGTTCAGCGTGCGGTCCGCGACGTTCGTTATCACGTCATTGACGGCATCGTTCAGCTCGACGATATCGACGAGATAACCGTGGCGGTCGAGCTCGTGCCCCTCGACACGGATCTCGCAGCGGTAATGGTGACTGTGAAGCGTGTTCTCCGCGCCCCAGTCGCCGCCGATCAGAAAGTGTTGCGCGATGAAGTCCCGGGTGATGGCGAGCTCGTACATGGCATCCGATGCAGCGTTCACGAATAGTCGAATACGATTTGCAGGGCACCGCTGGCGGGATCGCTCGCAAGCTCGAACGCGTTCTGACAGGCAGCGATGGGAAAGCGATGCGTGATCAATTGCTGTGGCGCGAGCCTGCCGATCGCATCCCACGCGACGTCGATCCGCCGCTCTTTCGTCCAGCGGCCGGCGAGGCGCGGATCGAGCGTGCTCACCTGACTCGACGTGAGCCGGATGCGACGGCGATGAAAATGCGTGCCCAGCTCGAGCGCCTGCTGTCCTCGCCCATACCACGATCCGACGACGATGCGCCCACTGAAGCCCGTGAGTCGCAACGCCTGATTCAGTGCCTGTGGGCTCCCGGAGAGCTCGATGGCGAGGTCGAGGCCGCCCGGCTCGCGTGCGCCGAGATCGCGTTCCAGGCTCGACAGCTCGGCAGCGTCGGTCGGGTCGATCGCGCGTGCGGCGCCGAACTGAATGGCGCGTTCGCGTCGGTCGCGGACCGGATCGGCCGCGATCAGCGTGTCCAGCGGATGCGCCGCGAGCAGCGCGGTCGTGAGCAAACCGACCACGCCGAGCCCGAAGATCATGACGCGCTCGCCGATCACCGGCGCTGCGTCCATGACGAAGTTCACCGCGGATTCCATGTTGGGCAGGAACAGCGCCGCGCTCGGCTCGATCGGAGCAGGAATCGCGATGACATCGCGCAACGGCACGACCGCGTAGTTGCGGTGAGGATGAAACGCAAACACCTGTCGTCCGCGCCACGCCGGATCGACCTGCGCTCCCACCTCGAGGACCTCGCCCACGAGCGAATAGCCGTATGCGAATGGATAGTCGAATGCGCCTCGAAGGCTCGCGATCGTGCTGTCCTGCTCGAGATCCTGCGGAAAGCGGCCACGGTAGATCAACGACTCGGTTCCCGCGCTGATGGCGGAGTAGCGCGTACGAATGAGGATGTCGTCTCGTGCGAGGGGCGGGAGCGGCGATTCCGCTACCTCGACGGTCTGAGGCGCGACATGATGAATCGACAGAGCGCGGTTCATCCGTCGCTGAGCGAGCCGTATGCGATGAGATCGCGGTCGAGCGTCTGATACCGGCAGTCGGCGATCGAAAGCGGTGCCGCGTTCTGCGGCTGACACAGCGTTTCGACTGCCTTGACGCCGCCGATGATCCGCGGCGCGATGGTCAGCACGCAGTAGTCGACCCTGCGCTGCGCGAGCATTTCGTTGATCACGGTGGCGCCTCCTTCCACCATGACGCTCGCGATGTCCAGTTCGCGCAGCACACGAAACGCCGCCGCCAGATCGACACGCCCGCCGGCCTCAGGGATCGTGAAAATCCGCGCGCCTTTGTCCGCGAGACGGCGCAGTTTCTCGGCTGGCGCCTTCTCTGTCGTAAGAATGATCGGCCGGCGCTCGAGATGCCGCAGAAGCTGCGCATGCTCGGGGAAGCGCAGTGCGCTATCGAGGATGACCGGCTGCGGGTCTTCGCCTTCACAGTAGCGCACGGTGAGCTGCGGGTCGTCGGTCAGGACGGTGTTGATGCCGACGAGCAGCGCGTCATGGAACGATCGCACGAGGTGCGTCATCTCGAGCGACTTGCGGCAGCTCAACGAGCATGGCGTGGATCGGGAAACCGCGATGCTGCCGTCAAGGCTCTGCGAATAACTCAGGGTCACGAACGGGCGCTCGTTCGAGTGACAGGAAGCAAACGCGAGCTGCTCGACGAGCGCCTCGAGAAACATCATCTCCTGCAGATCCTGCAACCGCACCATCATGTCGTCGTAGCGCCTGCGACTGAATGCGTCCGTGGGCGACGGCTCGTCGTCGGGATGAGTGCGCGGCGCCGTTCGGGGCGCGATCGACGATGAATAGCGAAGCGGCAGGCGGTAGCTCATGCGGGAAGTCTAACAAGTTGCTCCCGAGGTGACATCGCGTGTCGTCGTGGTCCGTCGCGAAATGGTTTTTTGTGTGTGCTCACGGCGCGGGCGGTGCAATCCGACTGCACACCATCATGTCGGGATCGAACGCGAACGCGAGTCGGCTTGTGTGTCCCGATTGCATCGATCAGGCGCGACACATGCTGGACGGGGCCGCGCGCGTCGTTCCCCCGTGAGCTACAATCGTGCCGGCTGAACCCCCGGTTTCATCTCCCCCGAATCGTTTCCGGCCGCATCGCTGCATGCGTGCATTCACGATCGGTCGCGTATCCGGCTCCATCACATCCCGAGGGCAACATGTTCGAAGGCTTCGAGCGTTTCCAGGTGCAGACTTCCGATCCCGAGGTCCAGATCGTGGGGCGCATCGGCGGTAAGGGACCGCCGCTTCTGCTGCTGCATGGCAATCCTCGCACAAGCTTTTCGACATCAACGAAGCATGAGCGCCGTACGCGACGAATCTGCTGCCCGCCGTGCGACTGCCCTCTGCGCATTACCCGATGGAAGAAGCACCGGAGGAAACGTACGCTGCGCTTCGCGGTTTCTTCAAAGCCTGATCGGCAGTGAAACAACCGTCGCCGATCACCGTCATCACGCCGCATTGAGTCCGGCCCCCGCGCTTTCGGTCTATTTCGTCTATGCGCTGAGCACCGTCAATAACATTGCGGTGAACGCTGCGCAGGTGCTGTTGTCCCTTTATGCGCTGCACCTCGGCGCGACTCCTCTGGAAGTGGGCGCCCTTGCCGGCACGTTCGCGCTGTTCCCGATGGCGCTTGCAGTGACCGCGGGAAGGCTTCTGGACCGCTATGGCGGGCGCTGGCCGATGACGTTCGGCATCCTGAGCAGCGGCATCGGCATGCTGGTGCCGTACTTCTTTTCGAATCTCTGGGCCTTGTACGTCGCGGGCGCGCTGACCGGCATCACGACGACGTTCTACAACCTGGCGACACAGAACCTCGTCGGACAATTGAGCACGGCCGAGACGCGCCCCCGCAACTTCAGCAATTACACGCTGACGAATGCCGCCGCGAATCTGGTGGCGCCGCTGCTGGCCGGCTTCTCGATCGACCATGCCAGCCACGCCAGCAGTTCCCTCTACATTTCGCTCCTGACCCTCATACCGCTCTGCATGCTGATCGTGCGGGGCAGCGCGCTGCCGGCCGGGACCGGCCGCGTGACGAAGGCGCCGGGTGGGATCCTTGCGCTGCTGGCCGATCCGGTGGTCCGCCGTACGCTGATTACGGGGAGTCTCGTCAACACCGGGCTCAACCTGTATCAGTGGTACATGCCGGTCTACGCCCATTCGATCGGCATTTCCGCTTCAGCCACGGGGATCATTCTCTCGATGAATTCGGCGGCCTCTTTCGCCGTCCGTTTCTTTCTCACGCGGCTGCTGATAAGTCTGGGCGACGCGCGATTGCTCGCCTACGCATTTTTCCTGGGTGCGACGAGCCTGTTCCTGATCCCGCTCTTTCACAGCCCCTGGATCCTGTGCGGGATCTCGTTCATGTTCGGCTTCGGCATGGGAGTAGGACAGCCGATCGTCACCATGCAGATGTACACGAACTCGCAGGATGGGCGCTCCGGAGAATCGCTCGGTCTCAAAGTGATGACGAATCAACTCACCAAGCTGGTGGCCCCGATGCTCTTCGGTGGGCTCGCGACCGGCCTCGGCTTGCTGCCCATGTTCTGGCTCAATGCGGTGATGTTGGGCAGCGGCGGCGTGCTGAGCCGCTCACAGCATGCATCCTCCGCGCCGGACTGAGTCTGTCGCTGGGGGCGGCGAGGCTCGAGCCTTCAGGCGAGCGCGGCTCGGTTGACAGCGTGGCGGACTCGCTGTGCGACACGCCGAAGGAAAGGAGGTTACGGAGGGAAACCATGGGTTTCTCTCTGTTCCGTAGGGCGGCGAGGCCCGAGCCGAAGGCGAGCGCGGCTCGGTTGACAGCGTGGCGGACTCGCTGTGCGACACGCCGAAGGAAAGGAGGTTACGGAGGGAAACCATGGGTTTCTCTCTGTTCCGTAGGGCGGCGAGGCCCGAGCCGAAGGCGAGCGCCGCCCCCTTCCGAGCGCCGCCCCCTAGGCCTGATGGATCGGCTTCTTGCGTTCGCGCAGGTGGCCGCCACGATGCTGCGTGATCACCGCCTGCATTTCCGAGAGGATCGACATGGCGACTTCCGCCGGGCCTTCAGAGCCGATGTCGAGACCGACGGGGGCATACAGCCGTGCGAGTTGTTCGTTTTCGGGTGCGCTGCCCTTGTCTTTCAGATCCGCGAGAATCTGGTCGGTGCGTTTGCGCGGACCGAGCAGCCCGACGTAGCGAACGGGTGAGGGCAGGAGGCGCTGCACCAGCTCCATGTCGCGCAGATAATTGTGCGTCATCACGAGCGCGAGCGTGTCCGAGTCGAGCGTCACGCGCGGGAGCGATTCAGCCGGCGAGCCGACGACGATGCGGTCCGCCTGCGGGAAGCGTTCCGTTGTCGCATAGGCAGGCCGATGATCGACGAGCGTCACGTGCCAGCCCAGATCCTTGGCGAGCCGAACGACGGGCATCGCGTCGTGGCCTGCTCCGAACACGAGGAGCGGCGTCGGCGGGTCGATGCGTTCGATGAAAACGACAGCCGCACCGTCCGCGACGGCGATGCGACGCATTGAAGTGGCGCCGTCCTCCTGCACCGCGGAGGCGATGGCTGCTTTCAGCGCGGCGTTTTCGATGTCGGACTGCACCTCGCCGTCACGGCTGAGAAGGCGTGCACCGACCTTCTCCGACACTTTGCCTTCGGTGCGCACCACGATCGCCGCAGTCCCCGGCGTCCGCTCGTCGAGACACCGTTTCGCGAACCCGATGAAATCGACGCCGCCTAGCGGCTCGATCAGGATCGTGATGATGCCCTTGCAACCGAGTCCCACGCCAAAGACGATGTCTTCGTCGCTGGTCGTGTCGTAGACGGCGAGTTTCGGCGTGTTCGTGGCGACCGCCTCCTGGGCCCGCAACACCACGTCGTCCTCCAGGCAGCCGCCGCTGATCGAGCCGGCCGTCCACTTGCCGTCCACGATCAGCATGCGCGCGCCGGGCAGACGGTAGGAGGAGCCGTCGATTGCAACCACGGTCGCGAGCGCAATGGACTTGCCCTCGGCGCGGGCGCGTTCTACTTCGCTGACGATTCTTTGGAGTTCTTTCATAGTGGCGAGGCCGGTTTGAATCCATACCGTTCGAACACGCCGCGTGCAGCAGGTTCGCGCATTACCTGCAGAAAACGCGCCGCGGCAGCGCTCTTGCTTGCGGCAGTGAGCGCGGCGGGATAGACAATGGGTGGATGCGTTCTCTCGGGGAACGTATCCACGATCTTCACCCGCCGCTCGACGGCCGCGTCGGTGCTGTAAACAATGCCGAGCGGTGCTTCACCCCGGGCGACCAGCAGGAGCGCCGCGCGAACATCGCCCGCCGCCGCGACGCGGTTGACGATGCTCGGCCAGACGCCCAGCGTCTCCAGTGCGCTCTTCGCATAACGACCCGCCGGGACGCTGCCGGGATCGGCCACTGCCAGCCGGCCGTTTCCAAGCGCAGCCGCGAGCGGGAACTCGCGAGTGATGGCGAGCTTGATTGTCGAGTCGGCAGGCGCAATCAGCACGAGTGCGTTGCGCACGAGGTCGAAGCGACTCGCAGGCTGTACGAGAGATTTCTTCTGCAGATAATCCATCCATTCGAGATCGGCGGAAATGAAGACATCCGCCGGGGCGCCGTTCTCGATCTGCCGCGCGAGTGCGGCGCTCGCCGCATACGACGCCCGCACCGTGTCCTGCGTTCGCGCCTGATAGGTCTTTATCACGTCGTTCAGTGCATCGCTGAGGCTGGCTGCGGCAAAGACGGTAAACGTCTCGCCGCGCGCACCCGAGGGCGCTGCGGCGAACACCCACACCAGCATGCATACGAATGGCAGAAGCACTTTCACTGTTGCTCGACAAAAATGCAGCGATACCGATATATTCGGCGAAATACATCGGCTGCGTCAAATGCGGCCAGTGGGTTCGAGGAGCATGGGTCAGTTGCTGAAAAGCGCGGCGAGTGCGCGCATGTCCGCGTCCGCGCCCGAATACGCGCTTGCTTCGAGCTTGCGGTAAAGAATGATCAGTTGCTGGCCGGCATCCGTAATTTCCGAAGAGCCGCCGCGCATGCCGCCTTTCGCACGCGTGACGGCAGGTGTCTTGAGTCGGGTGTTGATGTCTTCGACCAGCAGCCAGGCGCGCCGATACGACATGCCCAATTGCCGCGCCGCTGCCGAGATCGAGCCCGTCTCCATGATCGACTCGAGCAATGCGATCTTGCCGGGACCGATTGCGGCCTCGCGGTCGACATCGATGCGCAGGCGAAGCCGGATGCGCGTTTTTGCGGGCGGCATGGGATCAGGAGTACTTCACGTGAGCGCGAACAGTGGCATCTTCGCACGACTGGCGAATGGCGGCGCGGCCCTGACCGTGCTGATCGACCGGACATATGACGCCTGAAGAATGGGAAGTACTGCGGCTCAGCCTGCGTGTCGCTGTCCTGAGCGTCGCCGTGAGCGTGCCGCTCGCGCTCGCGGTTGCGTACATGCTTGCCCGCTTCACCTTCCCGGGTAAGAGTCTCTTCGATGCTATCGTGCACCTGCCGCTCGTTTTGCCGCCGGTTGTCGTCGGGTATTGCTTGCTGCTCCTGCTCGGCCGCCGCGGCGTGCTGGGACAATGGCTGGACGAGTACCTCGGTATCGTTGTCTCGTTTCGCTGGACCGGCGCCGCCATCGCGTGCGCGGTCATGGGCTTCCCGCTGATGGTGCGGGCGATGAGGCTTTCGCTGGAAGCGATTGACGAGCGCCTGGAAGCGGCCGCAGCCACGCTCGGCGCCGGACGAGCCCGCATCTTCACCACACTGACGCTGCCGCTGATGGGGCCCGGCATCATCACCGGCGTGCTGCTCTCGTTCGCGCGCAGTCTCGGCGAGTTCGGCGCCACCATCACGTTCGTCTCGAACATACCGGGAGAGACGCGAACGCTGCCGCTCGCGATCTATGCCTACACGCAGGTGCCGGGCGGCGACACGCCTGCGCTGCGTTTGAGCGTGATCTCCGTCGTGCTGTCGATTGTCGCCCTGTTGGTATCCGAGGCGCTGTCGCGACGCGCCTCCCGGCGTACGAAAGGCCAGGATGATTGAGGTCGATGTCGCCGCGCGTATCGGCAGGCTGGATCTTGCCGTCGCGTTTCGCACCGATGCCCGTGTCACGGCGTTCTTCGGCCGGTCCGGCGCGGGGAAGACGTCGCTCGTCAACATGATCGCGGGACTGGTGAAACCCGATCGCGGGCGCATCGAGATCGATGGACAGGTGCTGTTCGACAGCGGTGCCGGCGTGAACGTGCCCATGCACGCGCGCCGCATCGGCTACGTGTTCCAGGAAGGGCGACTGTTTCCGCACTACAGCGTGCGCCGCAACCTGCTCTATGGCCACGCGCTGGTGCCGCGGTCAGCGCGTTATGTCGATTTCGACCACGTCGTCGAGATGCTCGGACTTCGTTCGCTGCTCGAGCGCAGACCGGGCGATCTTTCAGGCGGCGAGAAGCAGCGTGTCGCGATCGGCCGCGCTTTGCTTGCGAGCCCGCGCATACTGTTACTGGACGAGCCACTCGCGTCGCTCGACACGACACGCAAGGAAGAAGTCATGCAGTACATCGAGCTCATGCGCGACGACGTGCGCATCCCGATCATCTATGTGAGCCACGGCGTTGATGAAGTCGTACGCCTCGCCGACCGGGTCGTGGTGATGGCGGAGGGCAAAGCGGCCGCTTTCGGCTACGTCGAAGACATCATGGGGAGGCCCGATCTCGGCACCACGGCCGGCATATTCCAGGGCGGCACGGTCATCGATGCGCGCGTGATTGCGCAGGACCTCGAATACGATCTGGCTACCCTCGAGTTCGACGGCGGAACGCTGACTGTGCCTGATATGGATGCACTCGTGGGCGAAGCCGTGCGGCTGCGCATACGCGCACGCGACGTGTCTATCGCGCTCGAACCCCCGGGCGCGATCAGCATTCAGAACGTGCTGCGCGGCCGCATCACGAGCGTCGGCGAGCCGCGCGAAGGCGCGGTCGTGGTTGCAGTCGCCGTCGGCAGCGTCACGCTGCGATCGCGCGTCACGCGGCGGGCAGCAGAGCAGTTGGCGCTGAAGCCCGGGCTGCAAGCCTATGCGCTCGTGAAAGCAATCTCGCTCGATCGGCACAACGCCGGATATGCCGGATAATCGCCCCCCATGAAGGTTTTCGGTTTCGCCGGTTATTCCGGAAGTGGAAAAACGACGCTCATCGAGCAGCTCATTCCGTTGTTCACCAGGCGCGGTATCGTCGTGTCACTGATCAAGCACGCGCATCACACGTTCGACATCGACCATCCGGGCAAGGACTCCTACCGCCATCGCAAGGCGGGTTGCACCGAAGTCCTCGTCACGTCCTCGCGGCGCTGGGCCCTCATCCATGAGCTGGCCGGAACGAGCGAGCCGAGCTTGAAGGAGCACGTGCGGCACCTCGCGCCCTGCGATCTGGTGCTGGTGGAAGGGTTCAAGCACGAACCCATTCCGAAGCTCGAGGTCTATCGCACTGAAGTAGGCGAGCCGCTCATCCATCCGCACGATGAGTACATCGTGGCAATCGCGAGCGACAAGCGACTGGACGCGGCGCTTCCGCAGTTCGACCTGAACAAACCGGAGCCGATCGCCGAATTCGTGTTGAAGCACGTGGGTCTCAAGACCTGACGCACAATGCACGCATGATCACGATCCTTTATTTCGCCCGATTGCGGGAAGCGCTGGGCACTGGCCGGGAAGAGCTGGCGCTGCCGGCCAGTGTTGCCAATATCGCCGGTCTGCGGGCCGCGCTCGTGAGCCGGGGCGGTGCATGGACGGAAGCGTTCGGCGGTCCGCGCCGTATCCGTGCTGCGGTCAATCAGCAGATGGCCGACGACGCCGCCGCCGTGCATGATGGCGACGAGATTGCGTTTTTTCCACCGGTGACCGGAGGCTGATCCCGTGGCTGTCCGCATTCAAACCGCAGACTTCGATGCCGGCGTTGAAATGGCGGCGTTACGCCGCGGCAACGCGGCTGTCGGCGCAGTCGCGAGCTTCGTCGGGATCGTGCGCGACGTGAACGAAGGTGACCGGGTTTCCGAGATGACCCTCGAGCACTACCCGGGAATGACCGAGAAATCCATCGAGGCGATCATCACGCAGGCGCGCGGCCGCTGGGACGTGATCGACGCAGTGGTCGTGCACCGCGTCGGCACGCTGAAGCCGACCGATCAGATCGTGCTCGTGATCGTGGCGAGCGGACACCGCGGTGACGCGTTCGCCGCGTGCGAATTCATCATGGATTATCTGAAGACACAGGCACCGTTCTGGAAGAAGGAACGGACCGGCGAGGGTACGCGCTGGGTCGATGCACGCGCAGCCGATGATGCAGCAGCCGAGCGCTGGCACACGCGGGGATCCTCTTCCAGCTGAGCCGCACCCGACTCGACTCCGTTCGCCGTCGAGGCCCGTCTACGCGGGGTCGCCGCGCAGTTCCGGCGCATCCTCCCCGTTCGGATTGATCACGCCGAAGTCGGCTGCAAGGCGAAGATAGAACACTCGAAGACCTTCGCTCTTTACCAGGTCGAGGAATCTGTCCGCTTCGTCGTCCGTGACAACGAAGTCGATCTGCATCGGGAGGTCGCCTGCGAGCTCGTAGAAATGCTGGAAGTGCAATTGTCCGTGGTGGCCGAAGCCGGCGACGGCGCGAAAGGCCGTAGCGCCATGGATGCCGAGTTTTTTCGCCTCGTTCAGGAGCCATTCGTAAAGCAGACGGTGTTTGTGCTTCTGCTGCTCGTGAACGTAAAGTCTCAGGAATACGCCTTTCATAAAGGCTCCGTTGAAAACACGGCTCTCACGATGAGAATGCCTGCGATCGTCAGCAGCACCGAGCCGAAGAGATGTGCCGATACCGCTGCGACACTCCACCACAGCTGCTTGCGCATGATCAGCGTCACGATCTCGGCCGAGAATGTCGAGAACGTCGACAGCCCGCCGAGGAAGCCCGTGATCACGAGCCATCCCACTTCAGGCTGAAGCCGCGCAACACGGGTGACAACCTCGACCGCGACACCGATCAGAAGCCCCGCAATCAGGTTCGAAGCGAGCGTTCCGAGCGGAATGGTCGGAAACAGCGGATTGAGGACCAGACTGAGCCACCACCGCAGCCACGCGCCCATGGCCGCGCCCATTCCCACCAGAAGGAAACCCTGAATCGTCATTGACTGCTTCTCCAGCTACACGCTCGGTAGAGACGGGGTGGGCGCCTTTGTAACGGCTGAAACGATTTCGCGCGCGGCGCCGATCAGCTCGCCCGCAGTCAATCCGACGGGGCCGCAGCCTTTCGCGACGAGCGCATCGCCCGCGGCGCCGTGCAGATGCACCGCCGCTTCGAGCGCGCTTTCGGCGCTGGCGCCCTGCGCAAGCAAAGCGGCGATGATCCCCGACAGCACGTCACCCGTCCCGGCGCTCGCCATCCCCGGGTTGCCCGACGTGTTGATACTCCACTGTCCATCGGGCCAGGCACAGATGCTTCCTGCGCCTTTCAGAACGACGCCCGCGCGGAACGTCTTTGCCAGCTCGACTGCCGCGTAGAGCCGGTCTTTCTGTACTTCGCGCGTACTCACATGCAGGAGTCGCGCGGCCTCTGCCGGATGCGGCGTGAGCACCGCGGGTGCGCTGCGGCTGGCCAACGCCGCAGCAAGCTTCTCATCGGCAGCGATCATGTTGAGCGCATCGGCGTCGATCACGAGCGGTAGCGCCTGTGACAGCGCCGCGGTCAGATGGCGCTTCGCCTCCGCCGATTGCCCGAGCCCCGGTCCGGCGGCGAGGCAGGTGAGATGATCGAGAGCGAGCACCTCATCCGCGGATCGGAACATGAGCTCCGGTTGTACGGGGTCGAATGCAGGCACATCGGGTGCGGCGAAGCCCACGTATACGCGTCCGGCGCCGAGATTCAATGCAGCGCGCCCCGCGAGCACTGCTGCGCCTGCCATTCCGGTCGCGCCGCCGATGATGCCCGTGCTTCCATAGTCGCCCTTGTGCGTGTTCAGTCGCCTGCGTGGCAGCGCAGCCGGAATCGCTTCGGGACCGATGACGTGACCCGCTGGTTCGAGCAGCGCACGTGTGTCGAGTGCGAGCGATGCGATGTGAAGCGCGCCGCAATGGTCCGGGCCATCGAGCGTGAGAAGGCCCGGCTTGAGCGCGATGAACGTCATGGTGTGCGTCGCCCGCACGGCGGTGCCGAGGACACGTCCGCTGTCGGATTCGATGCCGGTCGGCACGTCCAGCGCGAGCACCCGGGCGCGCGCGGCGTTGATCCAGGCCACGCGCTCGGCATACGCGCCGCCGATTTCACGCTGAAGGCCGATCCCGAACAGGCCGTCCACGACGAGCCCGCATTCATCGGCACGAGGCATATCGGCGGTGACATCGCCCCCGGCAGCACGCCACGCGTCGAACGCCGCCTGCGCATCCTGCGAGAGCTTCTCCCGGTCCCCACTGAACGAAACCGTGACGTCGAACCACCAGCGTCTTGAGATGTCGCGCGAGCACGAATGCATCGCCGCCGTTGTTGCCGGGACCCGCGAACACGACGATGGGTCTGCCGCCGCGGCCGGCGATTTCGCGCGCAAGCTCGGCTGCAGCGAGACCGGCCCGTTCCATGAGCGCTGGCGGATCGGGCACGGCGACAGCGCGCGCTTCGAGCGTCCGGATTTCAGCCGTGCGATAGATGGGGGTGAGGTGATGAAAGCGTTGCATGCGTTGATGACGAGCCGCGGCGGTTGCGTGAATCGGCGTCAGGTAAAATAGCGCTTTTTAGCCGAGAACGCAGTAAGTACTTGCCTTATCAGCGGAAAGCGACCGTCTGTCCAAAACCCTGCTCAATGCCGAATACCGAATTTGTTGGCTGACGCCCGCAAACTCGTCCCGTGGATTTGGACGGGACTTCCGGCAAATAACCATTGAGGTCAGCAAACCGCGATACGGAAGAGACCGAACATAGAAGCCTTGTGCTATCGGCAAAGTCGCCGAGATCACGAACAAGAAGCGCAGAAGCGCTCAAGCGCTCAAGCGAAAGAGCTTGTTACCATGCGGATACCCTTTCGCGTCCGAAGCGACCGCTCCCTGGTGGTGCTAAGGATTCACGTCGACTATGAGACCGAGAAAAAACCCCACCAGAAGCGGTCGTTCGGATTCGTCGCGCCGACATTGGCGAAGACGGTCTGTACTTTCTTCAGCAGAGAAGAAGGTCTAACGCCCCGCTAGCCTCTCGTTACTCCGCTTGGGGCGAGCGCCCGCTCAACTCAACTTGGGGATAAGCGCCTTTACGTGGGCTGAATGCCCGAGGAAGGAGCTAAACGAGGCGAGAATAGTTGCAGGACTGGTTTACCTGGACCCGAGCCTTTCCACGCAGAGTCAGAAGAAGCAGTTGTGACTGACATGAGCAACGGAACGCCGCTGAAGACGTATACCGTGGTGATGCAGGCTCGAGCGCACGGCAATTCTCCAAAACTGGATCGTCGACGAGCGGGGCCTGCCCCGTGTCGCTCGGGAAGTCGACACCGATGTAATGTATCGCCTGCTTCTCGCGATCGCATCGATGCCGCAGAAAGAGAAGTCCCGCGTCGTGCGTGCGATCGTGCAGTACACCGACGCGCTTCAGCATTGGAAGCGCGGTAGCGAGTTGTATGCACTCTCCCACCTATATATGGGGGTCGAGGCAGTTACCCCGCTCGTGATCCGCCGAGAGATTAACGATGACCAGCGACGCTGCGGGCCAGAGCAGGAGCCAGCGGCCGAGTCGCGTGGTGCAGCCACTCCTCGGTTTACGCTGGCTCCGAATGGGCTATCAGTTTTGCTTTTCGCCGGTAGCCTGAATATCGATGCGACGATTGGGCTGCAGACAGGCGATCAGGGCTTTACGGGTCTTCGCTTGGCCCTTCGCCTTGCAATCGGCCTCCGTAACCTTGAGATCGGTCTCGCCGCGACCCTCGGTGCGGATGACACCGGCGGGGACGCCTTGACTGACCATGTGATCGCGCACTGCGTTAGCCCGCTCCAGCGACAACCGCTGGTTGGATTCCGGTTTACCGATCGGGTCGGTGTGCCCTGTAATCACCATCGACGTGATCGTGACGCCCGCGGACTTAAGATCCTGTACCGCTTTGTCGATCCGGCTGCGTCCGGCGTCGGTGAGCGTCGCCTTGCCGAAGGCAAATGAGCCTTCACCCGAAATTTCGATGCGCTGTACCACTGGTTTCTTCGGGGGCGGAGGAGGCGGGGCGGGCTTCGCCTCGGGCTTCGCCTCAGGTTTCGGCGCGGGTGGGGACGCTTCGGGTGGAGGTGCTACCACGGGTGGAGGTGGAGGTGCTGGGCGCGGCGGTGGTGCGACGCGTGGCGGTGGCCCGAGGGGGATCTGCAGGCCCACGCTGGCGATCCAGTCGTCGAAGCCGTTGCCACTGCCGAAGTGGCCCTTGTTGTCGTCCCAGCGGTAACGCACGTCGCCGACCAGGCGTCCCCAGGACGAGAACGGCCATACGAAGCCGACGCCCGCGTTTGCCATGAAGCTCGTCTTGTCACGGCCCGGTATCGTCGAACTGCCACTCACCTTATCGTTAATGGCCCCGATTCCGGCGATGAGGTAGGGCTGCACGCTTCTCGATTGCCAGCTGTTCAGGCCCACGCGCGGGACTAAGAAATACTGGGCATCGAGCGTTCCGCTCCAGTTCTTGTATTTGCCTGGGCCGCCGCTCTGAGCCGAGAGCTCTTCGTACATGGCGCGCAGTTCGACGTTCAAGTTCGGGTGGACGGGCTTGCCGATTGCGAGACCGCCACCCCAGTCGTCCTTGGCCCTGCGGTCGGAGTCGGTGAAGATGTAGCTCCCGAACGGCGTGACGTACAAACGATCGTCGAAATATTTCGAGGGTTCGTAAGTGAGTTGACCGTGCGCGACGAGCGGAAGGGCGAGCGCAAGTGCGGCTGTTAAAGTTCGTTGTCTGAACATCGGGATTCCCTTTTCACAGGCCAGGCTTTTAACCTATCGAATCAAGTCATCGTAACCGGCACGAACGTTTCATTATTACACTAAGGGCCACTATACGCCTCCACCGAGCTATTGCTATGGGTGGCAGCCGCCGCATCACTTTTGTTCTCCTCAGGTGGTGCGGCAGTCTTTTCACTGCAAGCAATGCGGCAGGCCCCCCGCCGGGCTACGCCCTAATTCAACTCGTTTTCCTTCTGAACCGCTTTTGCTGTTCGCGTTCGGTGGGCGCGCGATATATTCGATGATGTGGTCGGACATATCGAAGGTTACGTTTCATTCACGATTGTCCATAAAGGACGCGCAGCACCGATTAGAAAACGAGTTTTGGACGTTGATTTATGGACGTCCAAAACGCCCTCCAATAAAGTCAGTTGCTGAGGATTCTCTGTAAAATAGCGCTTTAGCGAGTCCGCTTCCAGCCGCTTTGCTTTCAGAACCGCAGCTCATCCGCTCGAGGGGTCGTGCGGCCCTCTCGACTTTCCGCCTCGAAAAGCTTTCTCGTCAGATCGCTCGTGTGCTGCCGGGTCTCCACGTCACGGCGGAGTACTGGCACTTCGCTCGCGTGCACCGTGCATTGCACCCTGACGAGCAGCGGCGCCTCGATGCATTGCTGGCCTACGGTCCGAAAACGGACGTCGTCGCCGAGCGAGGCTCGGTGCTCCTCGTCGTGCCGCGGCCGGGCACGATCTCGCCGTGGTCGTCCAAGGCGACCGACATCGCGCATCACTGCGCCCTGGAGGTGGTCGAGCGCATCGAGCGCGGCGTAGCGTATTGGTTCGAGCCGGAGAGTGGGACCGTACTGTCCCGCGATCAGCAGGCCGCGCTGCTGCCGTACGTTCACGATCGGATGACGGAGGTCGTGTTCACCGCGTTCGAGGACGTCGAACGCCTCTTTCGAACCCACGAACCGCAGCCGCTTGCGACCGTCGACGCGATCGGCGGCGGCCGCGCTGCGCTGGAGCGTGCGAATCGCGAGATGGGGCTTGCGCTGTCCGAGGACGAGATCGAGTACCTCCTCGAGAGCTTCACGCGCATGGGCCGCAATCCGACCGATGTCGAGCTGATGATGTTCGCTCAGGCGAACTCGGAACATTGCCGCCACAAGATCTTCAATGCCGAGTGGGTGATCGACGGCGTGCCGCAGCCGCACTCGCTCTTCGGGATGATCCGCATTACGCACGCGAAGAATCCGCGCGGAACGCTGGTCGCATATGCCGACAATTCGTCGGTGATCGAAGGTGCCGAGATCGAGCGCTTCTATCCCGGGGAGACCGGTGCGTATGCCTACCGCGCCGAGCGCACGCACATCCTCATGAAGGTCGAGACGCACAACCACCCGACCGCGATCTCGCCGTATCCGGGGGCGGCGACGGGCTCGGGCGGCGAGATCCGCGACGAAGGTGCGACCGGGCGCGGAGCGAAACCGAAGGCAGGACTGACCGGTTTCACCGTTTCCAATCTGCGCATACCGGCCTTCGAGCAGCCGTGGGAACGCGACAGTCTCGCGGGGCCGCGCCGCATTGCGTCGCCACTGCAGATCATGATCGATGGTCCGATCGGCGGCGCCGCATTCAACAACGAATTCGGGCGTCCCAATCTGGCGGGCTACTTCCGCACGTATGAGCAGACGGTCGCGGGCGAGGTGCGCGGGTATCACAAGCCGATCATGATCGCCGGCGGGGTCGGCAATATCGCGGAAGCGCACACGGCGAAATCCGGCTTTCCCGCTGGGGCGCCGATCATCCAGCTCGGCGGTCCCGCAATGCTGATCGGGCTGGGTGGCGGAGCGGCGTCCAGCATGGATACGGGGACCAACGAGGAAGACCTCGATTTCGATTCGGTCCAGCGCGGCAATGCGGAAATCGAGCGACGCGCGCAGGAAGTCATCGACCGCTGCTGGGCACTGGGCGAGCGCAATCCCATTCTCTCGATTCACGATGTCGGGGCGGGCGGGCTTTCGAACGCATTGCCGGAGCTCGTGCATTCCGGCGGACGCGGCGGGTACTTCGATCTGCGGGCAGTGCCGAACGAAGAGCCGGGCATGTCGCCGATGCAGATCTGGTGCAACGAAGCGCAGGAGCGCTACGTGCTCGCGATTGCGCCGGACGCGCTCTCCATCTTCGAAGCGATCTGTGCGAGGGAACGCTGCCCGTTCGCGGTCATCGGCCGTGCGACGGCGGACGGGCGCCTCACGGTCGTCGATCCGCTGCACGAGAACAGGCCCGTCGACATGGAGCTGGCGGTGCTGCTCGGCAAGCCGCCGAAAATGCGCAGGGACGTGCGGCACGTGAAACGCACGCTTCCGGCATTCGACGCGAGCGCGATCGAGCTGCACGAGGCCGCGCTGCGCGTCTTGCGTCTGCCGGCGGTGGCTGACAAGACGTTCCTCATCTCCATCGGGGATCGCAGCGTCGGCGGCATGACGGCACGCGATCAGATGATCGGTCCGTGGCAGGTTCCCGTCGCGGACGTCGCGGTGACCGCCATGGGTTACGAGACGTACCGCGGCGAAGCGTTCGCGATGGGCGAGCGCACGCCGCTTGCGCTGATCCATCCCGAAGCATCGGGGCGCATGGCGATCGGTGAGGCGCTCACGAACATCGCTGCCGCATCGATCGGGGACATCGGCGATGTGAAGCTTTCCGCCAACTGGATGGCCGCAGCCGGGCATCCCGGGCGAAGACGCAGCGCTTTACGACACGGTGAGTGCGGTCGCGCTCGAGCTGTGTCCCGCGCTCGGCATCAGCATCCCCGTGGGCAAGGATTCGCTGTCGATGAAGACCTCGTGGCGCGACGCCACGGGGCCGCGTGAAGTAACGGCGCCCTTGTCGCTGATCGTTTCGGCTTTCGCGCGCGTCACCGACGTGCGCCGGACACTGACGCCGCAGCTCAGGACCGGCGTCGGCGACACGGTGCTCATGCTGATCGACCTCGGGACCGGCAAAACGCGTCTCGGCGGCTCCGCGCTCGCCCAGGTGTATGGACAGGTCGGAAACGAAGCGCCCGATGTCGATCGGCCGGAGCGCCTGAAGGCGCTCTTCTCGCTCGTTCAGGCGCTCAGTGCCGGCAGCAAGCTTCTCGCGTATCACGATCGTTCGGACGGCGGTGTGTTCGTCACACTCTGCGAGATGATGTTCGCGGGCCGCACGGGGGTCGTCGTCGAACCGGAGCGCGGGCTTGCTGCGGACGATCGCGCGTCGAATCTCGCGTGGCTCTTCACCGAGGAGCTCGGCGCGGTGCTGCAGGTCCACGCCGCGGACGTGAATGCCGTACGTGAGGCCAGCGCGGTGAGCGGACTCGCCGACTGCGTGCAGGTGATCGGGCGCGTAACCGGAGATGCGCGGCTCACGATCCTTGCCGGCGGCAGAGAAATTTACAGAGCCTCGCGCGTCGAGCTCCATCGCGCATGGTCGGAAACGACGTATCGCATGCAGCAGCTGCGCGACCACCCGCAGTGCGCGCAGCAGGAATACGACCGGATACTCGACGAGCGCGATCCGGGTCTGCACGCGGTGCTCACGTTCGATCCGGCGGAGGAGGGCGCGGCAAAGGCCCCCGCCGTTCATAGCGCCCGTCCACGCATTGCGATCCTGCGTGAGCAGGGCGTGAACGGTCAGATGGAGATGGCCGCGGCGTTCGATCGCGCGGGCTTCACCGCCATCGACGTGCACATGAGCGACATCATTGGCGGCCGTGTCACGCTGCGCGAGTTCGCGGGGTTCGCCGCGTGCGGCGGCTTCTCGTACGGCGACGTGCTCGGGGCAGGAGAGGGCTGGGCGAAATCGATCCTGTTCAACGCGCGTGCGCGTGACGAGTTCAGCGCGTTCTTCGATCGTGGCGACACGTTCGCGCTCGGCGTGTGCAACGGTTGCCAGATGATGAGCAATCTGCGCGGCATCATTCCGGGTGCACGAGACTGGCCGCATTTCGTGCGCAACAAGTCGGAGCAGTTCGAGGCGCGCGTTGCCATGCTCGAAGTTCTGCCGTCGCCGTCGATCTTTCTGATTGGCATGGCTGGAAGCCGCATCCCCATCGCGGTTGCGCACGGCGAGGGCTACGCGGAGTTCGCGGATGGAACGGCACTGGCGGCTGCGGAACCGCTCGTCGCGCTGCGCTTTGTCGACAACTATGGAAAACCGACGGAGGTGTATCCGTTCAATCCGAACGGTTCACCGCAGGGCATTACGGGCCTCACCACGTCCGACGGACGATTCACGATCCTGATGCCGCACCCCGAGCGGGTGTTCAGGACCGTCAGCTATTCATGGCATCCGGAGGAATGGCGCGAAGACGGCCCGTGGATGCGCATTTTCAAAAACGCCCGGAAGTGGGCAGGCTAGCAGCCTCACCCAGGTGACCCGTGACTGCAGTGGCTGCTTCGCTCACGGGTCACCGGTCACGAATCACTTGGCGTCGTCGATCTTCGCCTTCGCCCTGAGATCGGCCAACTGTTTCTGCACGATCGAGCCCTGCACCATCTGCTGCAACTGCGGCTTCGCCTCTTCGAAGCTCGGTACCTTCGCGGCGCGTTCGTCGTCGAGCCGGATGATGTGATAGCCGAAGTCCGTCTGCACCGGCGCATCCGTGGTCTGGCCCTTCTTGAGTTTCATCAGCGCTTCACCGAAGGGTTTCACGTAACGCTCGGCAGGCGCCCAGTCGAGATCGCCGCCCTTGTTCTTGGAACCGGGATCGGTCGAATACTGAGCCGCGAGCTTCTCGAAGTTGCCGCCCTTCTTCAACTGCGCGAGCACGTTCTTAGCATCCTCTTCCTTCGCCACCAGGATGTGACGGGCCTTGTATTCCTTGGCCGGGATCTGCGGCTTCACACGCTCGTATTCCTTGCGCAGCATGTCGTCCGAGACCGGATTGTTCTTCATATAGTCATCGAAATACGCGTTGACGAGCGCCATCTGCCGGTCGAGCTCGATGCGCGCGGCAACCGCGGGCTGCTTGTCCAGCCCTTTCTTGACCGCTTCCTGCGCGACGACCTCCTGATTGATGAGGGCTTCGCGGATCGCAGTGCGCATCTCCGGAGAATCCGGCTGCCCCTGGGCGACACGGGCCTGGATCGCAGCATCGAGGCGATAGGCAGGGATGGTGGTGCCGTTCACTTTGGCAGCGGGGGAGGTGTCCTTCGCGACAGGCCCACTTTCCTTGGCGGAGGGCAGAGGGTCTCTGGCCCCCGGCGTGAGTTGAGCGACGGCTGCGGAGGCGGTGGCGAGGGTGGTCAGGAAAATCGCCGCCCGTAAAGTGTTGGTTCGAGTCATCGTGAATCCTTATAAAAATGGGATCAGCACTCGCCGGGCGCGTAAGCCTGGATCGCGAGCGCGTGGATTTCCCGTCGCATCATCGGGCCGAGCAGGTCGTAGACCATCCGATGACGAGCCTGGAGCGGCTGTCCCGCAAAGCGGGGCGAAACGAGCCGCAGACGATAATGACCGCCGCCGCCTTTTGCGCCTTCGTGGCCGGCGTGCTGCGCGGATTCATCCTCGATATCGAGCGCTTCCGGTGCGAGTGCGGAAAGTCTCTGACGGATCTCTTCGGGTACTGTCAATTCGATCGGCCGTAGGGTCGCGGGCGCGGGATCAGGTCTTCTGATCGTGCGCGTATCTCGACAGAACGAGCGCCTGGCCGAGCACGAACAAGAGCATGAGACCGATGCCGCCGAACAGTTTGAAGTTCACCCACGCGTCGGTGGAGTAGTTGTAGGCGACATACAGGTTCAGTGCGCCCATGAAAGTGAAGAAACCGATCCAGCTCGCCTGGAGCTTGCCCCAGATCTCTTCGGGCAGATCGACCTGGTGCGCCATCATTGAGCGCACGAGGTTCTTCCTGAAAAGGAGCGCGCTTCCCGCGAGTACGACACCGAACAACCAATAGAGCACGGTCGGCTTCCACTTGATGAATGTCTCGTTCTCCGAAATGAGCGTGGCGCTGCCGAAGACAGTGATCACGGCCAGGCTCACCCACAACGTCTTGTCGATCTTGCGGCCCCTCAGCCATAACCATCCGATCTGACAGAAAGTCGCGACCATCGCCACTGCGGTCGCCACGAAAATCCCGTACAGCTTGAAGGCGACGAAGAACAGGACCACCGGGAAGATGTCGAACAGCATTTTCATGGCGCGGTATTATAAGACCTTACGCCGCTCCTCCGGCGCTGCGGCTCTCGCCGCGTTGCCTGCGGGCGCAACTACACCCCTGAGGCGCCTGGCGGCGCTATATCCAATCCCTTACGCCGCTCCTCCGGCGCTGCGGCTCTCGCCGCGTTGCCTGCGGGCGCAACTACACCCCTGAGGCGCCTGGCGGCGCTATATCCAATCCCTTACGCCGTTCACCCACGGCGAGGGCTGCACCGTCGCGCTTCTCCGCCTCGCGGCGCTCTATCCAACTATCCCTTGTCGAATTTGAGTGACGCGGAGTTGATGCAGTAGCGCAGACCCGTCGGATTCGGTCCGTCTTCGAACACGTGCCCCAGATGCGCGTCACAGCGGCTGCACAGCACTTCGGTTCGCTGCATGGAATGGCTGTCGTCCTGCCCGGTCGCGACGTTGTTCTGGACGGCCGGCTGATAGAAGCTGGGCCAGCCGGTCCCGGAATCGAACTTGTGATCGGATTTGAAGAGCTCGGCCCCGCAACAGCGGCAGTGGTATGTTCCCTTTTCGTGGTTGTTCCAGTATTCGCCGGTAAATGCCCTTTCCGTGCCCTTGTTACGCGCAACTTCGTATTGCTCAGGGCTGAGCTCTTTGCGCCAATCGGCGTCGGTTTTGGTCACTTTTTCAGTCATAGGTTCCTCCGGTCAGTTCTCTTAGGGGCGCCGCCGGGCCCGAAGTTCCGCGGTGCGCTCCTCGCCTCGATCCCCCGCAGAGGCGAGGGCGCCATCATCACCCGTCACCGATCATCGTCATCGCGAATCACGGCTCTTCGAGCACCTTCCCCGGGTTCATGAGCCCCTGCGGATCGAGTGTGCGTTTGATGGCATGCATGAGCTCGAGCTCGAGCGGGCTCTTGTAGCGCTTCAGTTCGGCAACCTTGGCAAGCCCGACCCCGTGCTCGGCGCTGAAGCTGCCGCCGAAGGCATGGACGACGTCGTAGACAACGTCGGTGACATCATGGGCTTCGCGCGCCGCGGCGTCAGCACGGCTGCGGCCGGGCACGAACGCGTTGTAGTGGAGATTGCCGTCGCCCACGTGCCCGAAGCAGATGATGCCGGCGCCCGGAAAACGTGCCGTCAGCGCCACGCGGGCATCCTCGATGAACTTCGGGATCGCGCTCACGGCCACCGAGATGTCGTGACGGTAGAGCATGCCCGGCTCGTTGCGCGCGGCTTCCGGGATGGTCTCGCGGATGCGCCACAGCGCCTGAGATTGAGCTCCGCTCGCGGCAACCGTCGCATCGAGCGCAAGCCGCGCCTCCAGCGCGACCTCGAGCGCGTTTTCGAGCTCGCTGCGCAGGGCGTCACCGGCCTTTGCATCCGCAAGCTCGGTCAGCACGTACCAATCATGCGGCGCTGCGAGCGGGTCGCGCGTGCCGGGGATGTGCTTCAACACGAGGTCGAGACAATTGCGCGAAATCAGCTCGAAGGCGTTGATACGCTCGCCGCAATGCCGTCGCAAGAGCGCCAGCAACTCGAGTGAGGCGTCCGGGCCGGGCACCGCAATCCATGCCGTGGCCGACGCGTTCGGTTTCGCAAAGAGTTTCAGCACGGCAGCGGTGATGATGCCGAGCGTCCCTTCGGCCCCGATGAAAAGCTGCTTGAGATCGTAGCCCGTGTTGTCCTTGCGTAACGCGCGCAGTCCGTTCCACACGCGTCCGTCGGGCAGGACGACTTCGAGTCCGAGCACGAGCTCGCGCGTATTGCCGTAGCGCAGCACGTTGACGCCACCCGCGTTCGTCGCGAGATTGCCGCCGATCGTGCAGCTTCCTTCCGCACCGAGGCTCAAGGGAAAAAAGCGATCGGCATCGGCTGCTGCCTGCTGAATGTTCGCAAGCACGACGCCCGCCTCGGCCGTGAGCGTGTTGTTCAGGGGATCGAGACTGCGTATGCGGTTCATGCGGCCGAGTGCAACGACGATCTCGCCGCGCCCGACGCGTGGAACGGACGCCATGCACATCCCCGTGTTGCCGCCCTGGGGCACGATCGCGGTCCCGGTCTCGGCACACAGCTTCACGACTGCCATGACTTCCTCGGTCGATGCAGGACGCACGACCGCCGGCGTCGAACCGAAATAGATGCCGCGCCAGTCGTTGGCGTAAGGCTCGACGTCGGCTGCTTCGGTCAGCACGGCCTGGGCGCCTACGATCGCACGCAAGCGCTGAATCACGTTTTCGGGGATGGGCGTATCGGGTGGCACGATTGACGGGTCCTGAGTAAGCCGCGCACCGGATCACGCGGCAGTCGCGGCGAAACTGCTCCGCATTGTACCGGCCCCGGCTTCTTTGATCGCGCGCTAAAAAACAAGCCGGTATCTTGTGGATACCGGCCTGCACGACAGTTCAGCATCGGGTAGATGCTGAACGTGATCAAGTCATGCTGTCATCGCGAGGCGCAGACAAGTGCGCCGTGGCGATCGCGTGGCGCACGCACACGCGGACGCTCCGCGATTGCTTCGCCACGCCGTGGCTCGCAATGACTGAAGGCGATGCGCTCACATCTACGCCAACAACTGGCGTAGAACGTAGGGCAGGATCCCGCCGTGTTGGTAGTACTCGACTTCGATCGGCGTATCGATCCGCAGCGTGAGCGGCACGTTCTCCGACTTGCCGTCCTTGCGGGTGATCGTCATCGTCATGTCCTGCATCGGGGTGATGCCATTGCCGATGCCCGCGAGATCGATCTTCTCCGACCCGTCGAGCTTCAGCGATTGGGCGGTCGTGCCCGACTTGAACTGAAGCGGCAGCACGCCCATGAACACGAGGTTCGCGCGGTGAATACGCTCGAAGTTACGCACGATCACCGCTTTGCAGCCCAGGAGCTGCGGGCCTTTCGCGGCCCAGTCGCGCGAAGAACCCTGGCCGTATTCGTCGCCACCGAACACGACGAGCGGCACGCCCTCCTGCTTGTAGCGCATCGCGGCGTCGTAGATCGACATCTGCTCGCCGGACGGATGGTGAATCGTGATGCCGCCTTCGGTGCCGGGCAGCATGAGGTTCTTGATGCGAACGTTCGCGAACGTGCCGCGCATCATCACTTCGTGATTCCCGCGCCGCGCGCCGTAAGTGTTGAAGTCCGCGACGCTGACGCCGTGCTCCTGCAGGTACTTGCCTGCGGGTGAGCTCGGGCGAATACCACCAGCCGGGCTGATATGGTCCGTCGTGATCGAATCGCCGAAGATGCCGAGCACACGCGCACCTTTGACGTCGGAGGCGGTGCCCGGCTGCATGCCGAAGCCTTCGAAGTAGGGCGGATGACGCACATACGTGGACTGCTCGTTCCACTGATACGTTGCGCCGACCGCGGCGGGAATCTCGTCCCACAGCGGGTTGCCTTCCTTGAACGCGCCGAACACTCTCTTGAACATGTCGGGATCGGTCGCGTACTTCATGACGGCCGCGACTTCTTGCTGCGTCGGCCAGATGTCGCGCAGGTAGACGGGCTTCCCATCCTTGCCGTTGCCGAGCGGGTCCTTCGACATGTCGATGTTGACCGTGCCGGCGAGCCCGAACGCGACCACCAGGGGCGGGCTCATCAGGAAGTTCGCGCGGATCGCCTGGTGGATGCGCGCTTCGAAGTTGCGATTCCCCGAAAGCACTGCCGCGCCCACGATATCGTTCTTGGTGACGGCCTCTTCGATCGCGCCGTCGAGCGGTCCCGAGTTGCCGATGCACGTCGTGCAGCCGTAGCCCGCGATGTAGTAGCCGAGCTGTTCGAGGTAGGTGAGGAGCCCCGCGTTCTTGAGGTATTCGGTGACGGCGAGCGAGCCCGGACCCAGTGACGTTTTGACACGCGCCGGCGGTTTGAGCCCTTTCTCGACGGCCTTCTTCGCGAGCAGCCCTGCGCCGAGCAGCACGCCGGGATTCGACGTGTTCGTGCACGACGTGATGGCCGAGATCAGAACGTCGCCATGGCCGACGTCGATGCCGGATTTCGCCGTCGGTACGCGGAGCGTTTTGTTATCCGCCTTCCCGTAGCCGCCGTCGACGAAGGGTTTCTTCATCAGTTCGTCGAACTTGCTCTTCAATTCGGGCAGGTCGATGCGGTCGTGCGGGCGGCGCGGACCGGAGACGGCGGGCTTCACGGTCGAGAGGTCGAGCTCGACCACCTCGCTGTAATCGATTTCGCCTTTCTTCGGCATGCCGTACATGCCCTGCGCCTCGTAGTAGGCCTTGACGAGAGGCACCACCTCGCCGCGGCCGGTCATGCGCAGGAATTCGCACGAGACATCGTCCACCGGGAAGAAGCCGCACGTCGCGCCGTACTCGGGCGACATGTTGCCGATCGTGGCGCGATCCGGAATGGGCAGCGAAGCTGCACCCTCGCCGAAGTACTCGACGAATTTGCCGACGACTTTCTTTTGCCGCAGCAGCTGTGTGATCGTGAGCACGAGATCGGTGGCCGTGACACCTTCGCCGAGACGGCCGGTGAGATGCACGCCGACGACGTCGGGCTCGAGGAAATACATCGGCTGGCCGAGCATCGCTGCCTCGGCTTCGATGCCGCCGACACCCCAGCCCAGAACGCCCAGGCCGTTCACCATCGTGGTGTGCGAGTCGATGCCGACGAGACTGTCCGGATAGCACATGTCCGCGTTGGTCCAGGTGACGCGCGACACGTACTCGAGATTGATCTGATGACAGATGCCGTTGCCGGGCGGGATCGTTTCGAACGTCTTGAACGCCTGCGCGCTCCATTTCAGGAATTCGTAACGCTCGCGGTTGCGCGAGAACTCGATTTCCATGTTTTTGCGCAGCGCATCCGGCGAGCCGTAGGTGTCGATCTGCACGGAATGATCGATGATGAGGTGCGCAGGGCAGAGCGGCTCGATGATCTCGGGGTCCTTGCCTTGCGCCTTGGCCGCCTCGCGCATCGCAGCGAAGTCGACAACGAGTGGAACGCCGGTCATGTCCTGGAGCAGCACGCGTGCAACGACGAACGGGACCTCTTCCGTCCGGGTCGCGTTCGGCTTCCAGCCGGCGAGATTCTTGAGATGCGTGTCGGTGATCTTCAGCCCGTCGTAGTTGCGCAGCGCCGATTCGAGCACGACGCGAAGACTGCGCGGGAGACGGGAGATCTTTCCGAGCCCTGCTTTTTCAAGCGCGGGAAGCGAATAGTAGCGGCCGGTCCTGCCGCCGTACTGCAACTGCTGAAGTGAATCGAACAGGTTATGACTCATGCAGGCGCTCCTGGGGGGTTGCTGATCCGCTGCACGCGACGGGTCGTATTGCTCATTGCAGGAAGCGGGAGGGTGGACGCGCTTTTGCGACGGGCGGGTCGTCAACCGATGTTACGATCACACGCTGCGATGCGGGTTCTCCGGGCAGCCTGCAAAAATAGCGGATGACTCCGCGCAATGTCAAGACGATGCATTTTGGCTGCATGCGTCGCAGGGAGGCGTACACCCGGGCGAGCGCGACGCATCCACTCGCTGATCGCAGCGCGCGCTGGCGCTCGCGCAGCAATCACAACGCGAGCATTCTTCTGTAAGATGCGGGCTCCGAGAGCGCATGCCGCATCTCGAATTCGAAGATCCAGCGAGGCCGAACGTCCCGTCGGCAGCTGCGACGTGAGGAGAACTTGTTTATGGCCGACAGAGTGATCTTCGTGTTCACGCTCCTGCTCGCGGGTATTTACTTCTATGCAACCGAGCAGTTGCCCAGTCTCGAGATCGGCGATCCGCTCGGTCCGAAAGCATTTCCGCGGCTGCTCACGATCGGCCTTCTGATTACGGCCGTGGTGCTCCTGCTCGAGATTATCCGCAGCAAGAAGCGGCCGGCGCCCGTCCCGAAACCAGACGAAGAACGCACCGATCCACGCGTATACATCGTGGTCGCTGGCGTGGTCGTGTGGACGTTCCTCTTCTTCCTCGTATTCGAACGACTCGGGTTCATGATCGGGACCAGCCTCTTTCTGCTGGGACTCACGTGCTACTTCCATCGCGGCAAATGGCTCACCAACGTTCTGTCGTCGGTCGGCTTCGCGGTCGGTAGTTACTTTCTGTTCCAGGTGCTCGGCGTGAATCTTCCGCCCGGCATCCTCCCCTTCTGAGGAGGCCGCGTGGATACGTTTACGCACATCCTGAACGGCTTTGCGGTCTGCATGCAGCCGATCAATCTCTGGTACACGTTTCTCGGCGTGTTCCTCGGCACGATCGTCGGCGTGCTGCCGGGGATCGGCCCGTCGGCCAGCATCGCGCTTCTGATCCCGGTGACGTTCGGCATGAACCCGACGTCTGCCCTCATCATGATGTGCGGCATCTACTACGGCACGAAGTACGGCGGATCGACCACGTCCATCCTGATCCGCACGCCGGGCGAAGCCGCCTCGGTCATGACGTCGATCGACGGCTACGAAATGGCGAAGAACGGACGCGCCGGCGCCGCGCTCGCCGTATCCGCGATCGGGTCGTTCATCGCGGGCTCGATCGGCGTCGTCGCGCTCACGCTGTTCGCGCTGCCGCTCACGTCGATGGCGCTCAAGTTCGGTCCGGCCGAGTACTTCACGCTGATGGTGTTCGCCATGACGGCGGTGTCGTCGCTCACCGGCGCTTCGCCGGCAAAAGGCATGCTCTCGACGATCTTCGGACTCATGATCGCGACGATCGGCATCGACCTTCAGAGCGGCCAGCCGCGCTATACGTTCGGCGTTCCCGAGTTCCAGGACGGCGTCGGCTTTGTCGTGGTCGTCGTCGGGCTGTTCGCGGTCGCCGAGGTATTCCGCGGCATGGAAGGTCTGTTCCAGGGCACGGCGCCCGAGATGATCAAGATAAAGGGCCGTCTGTGGCTCACACGCGAGGAGTGGAAGCGCTCGATCGGGCCGATCTGGCGCGGCGGGGTGATCGGCTTCATCATCGGCGTGCTGCCCGGCGCGGGGGGCACCATCGCATCGATTCTTTCGTATACGACCGAGAAGCGCCTGTCCAAGCATCCCGAGGAATTCGGTAAAGGTGCGATCGAAGGCGTGGCTGGCCCCGAATCCGCGAACAATTCGGATACCGCCGGTGCGCTGGTACCGCTGCTGACGCTCGGTGTGCCGGGCGGCGGCTCCACGGCGGTGTTGCTCGGTGCGTTCATCATGTACGGCATCCAGCCCGGGCCGCTGCTCTTCCAGAATCGTCCGGATCTCGTGTGGGGGCTGATCGACAGCATGTACATCGGCAATATCATGCTGCTCATCCTGAACCTGCCGCTGATCGGTATCTTCGTGCGGCTCTTGTATATCCCGTCGGCTATTCTCTATCCGCTCATCATTGCGATCTCCGTGATCGGCGCCTATGCGATCAACGGCAGCGTGACCGACCTCTATCTGATCCTTTTCTTCGGCGTCGTCGGCTATATCTTCGACAAGGTCGACATTCCGATCGCGCCGCTCGTCCTGTCACTCGTGCTGGGGGGCATGATGGAGCAGTCGTTCCGGCAGGCAATGACGATTTCCGGTGGCAATCCGAAGATCTTCGTGAACAGCACGATCACGGTCAGTCTGATCACGCTTTCGGTTCTTTCGGTCGTGACGCCCTTCATCCTGTCGCGCATCAAGGCGTTCAGGAACACGAAGCTCTCCGAGGCGGATTAGGCGGCGCATGAATCCCTCGGAACGACTCGAATACTCCGCCATCGTCGATCGCCCGCCGCTCAGGCTGCCGGGCGGCGCGCGCCTGATCGTGTGGACGATCGTCAACGTGGAAGTGTGGGACATCGGCCGCGCCATGCCGCGGCAGGTGCTGCCGCCGCCGACGGGCATCACGCAATCGCCGGACGTGCCGCACTGGTCGTGGCATGAATACGGGATGCGTGTGGGTTTCTGGCGCTTCAAGGACGCGCTCGACGGCCTCGGCATCGTGCCCACGCTCGCGATCAATGGCCGCGTCTGTCTCGATTACGAACGGGTTGCACGTGCAGCGCTCGAAGGCGGGTGGGAATTCATGGGCCACTCGTACGACCAGCGCCCGATTCACATGGAGCCGGACCAGCGCGCGACGATTCAGAAAGCGGTGAAGGTGATCCGCGAATATACCGGCAAGCAGCCCGTCGGCTGGCTCGGACCGGGACTCACGCAGACGCTCGACACGCCCGAGTTGCTGGCGGAGGCGGGCATCAAGTACATCGCGGACTGGGTCGTGGACGACGAACCGTGCCGCATCAAGACGGACAAGGGACCGCTGGTGGCGCTACCTTATAGCGTCGAACTGAACGATATTCCGATGATGATGATCCAGCATCATGCGTCGTCGGAGTTCGAGGCGCGCTGCATGGATTATTTCGAGCGCGTCTACGCGGAGTCCGCGACGCGTGCGAAGGTGATGGCGATCGCGGTTCATCCGTACATCTCCGGCGTGCCGCACCGGATCAAGTACTTCGAGCGCGTGCTGCAGCAGGTGAAGCAGAACGACGGCGTCGTGTTCTGGACGGGTGAGCAGATCCTCGACTGGTACGAACGCGTTACCGCACGCTGATGCGTTGACGAGAAATCGTCAGCAGATCAGGCTCTGCTCACTTCGAGCGCTTCGCACCGCCGGCCTCATGGCGCATGTATTCGAGAGTGACAGCAAGGCGTCATACACGATCTGCAAGGCCTGCTCGGAACTCGCATGCACGGCTTCATGGTTGCTTAGACCGCCACGCCTGCTTGCTTACTCGTGAGACAGTCATTGGAGCGGCCGATCAGAGGCAAGCTTCGAGGTGACGCAGAAGACGGAAACGGTACGACTCGTGACGTACCCGCGTCTCGCATCTCGCGATGAGGTGGCTTAGGCGGGCTTGCGGAAGGCCTGGTGCCCCCAGAGCCAACCATCGCGCCAGACTTCCGTGAAGCCCTTTTCAGCGAAACGGGCGAACACCGGTCCGAAATCCTGGATGATGTGCATCGGACGGTCGGGGTCGATCTCGGCGGCGAAGCGACCGAAGATATAGCCGCCGGGCTTCAGCGCCTCGGCCAAAGCGTCCACGGCGTCGAGAGGTTCGATCAGATGTTCGAAGACGTCCATCGCCGTGATGAAATCGAATGATTGCCGGGGTAGACGGCCTGTCTTGAGATCGACGAAGCGGGCAGGCAGACCACGCTGCTTGAAACGCCATATACAGAAATCGAGCAGGACCGAGCTGATGTCCGCGAGCGTCACGTCGAAACCGTTCGCGATATAGAGAAGGCCGCCGGAGCCGACGCCGGAGCCGAAATCCAGAATGGACTTCACGCCGTGCGCGGCGGCGAACTTCATCGCTGCGACATAAGCGAGCGGTGTGTCATCGTCCTTGAGGGTGTGCCACCACATCAGTTCATCGATGAACATTTCGTTGCGGTCGTAGAACCGCTCGACATGCGGCGCGTCGACTGTTTTCACGTCGTGATCCCAGGCGTCCTTGAGCGACTTCACCGCGTGCTCGCAACGCTCTCGCACCGCCGCAAGATCGTCCGTGTGCCTGCGAGTTGCGAGCTCGATCAAAGTGCTGTGTGTAAGATCGTGCTCACCTTTCAAGAGCAACGCCCGGGTCCAGATCTCGCGATAGCCGGCGAGCAGCCGTTCCTGCTCGGCCATGGCGGCATCGGTCGTAATCGCATGGGCGTCGACGCGGGCCCACAATTCGCGAAGCTGTGTCGCTAGCGGTTTTTCGGTGCTCATTTCTCGAAGTCTTAACTCAAATACTCGAACAATCTCGGTTCGAACTTTCCACGGTGCTTCGCCACCACCGGCTCAACCGCTTTCCTGAACGCCGCGTGCTCATCGCGCGTGAGGCGGATCAACTCGTTCTCTCGCGGGTCGATGCGCGTGAGGATGTCTTCATCTTCGGACGCGGCAAGGGTTCTCTGTAGCTGCGTCGCTTCATGAGCGGCGATGTCCACAGCGTCCCGGACGTCCGCGGGCCATGCGCGATACTGCTCGGCATTACAGACGAAGGCGCTCACACCGAAGATGTGGCCGGTCAGCGTGATGTAGCGGTGATAGCGTTGTACGCCGAAGTGAAAGATGTTGGTCAGCGGGTTCTCCTGTGCGTCGAAGCGATCGGTCGCGATGTGGTCGACGAAGTCCTTGATGTCCGTACCGATCGGCTCGAATCCGATCGCGGCCAGTGCTTCCCCGATCAGGCCGCTGACCTGATGGCGAATACGAATGCCTTTGCAGTCGCCGGGCGTGCCTATGCGACGCACCTTGTTCGTCACGTGGCGAATGCCGTTGTCCCAGAAGCCGAGCACGCGGAATGGTGAGCGTTCGTGCAGCCGCTCACTGAACACTCGTCCGAGCTCGGTATCGAGCGCGCGGATGACGGTGGGCCGGTCCCGCACCACGAACGGAAGCTCGAAGATCGCGAGTTGCGGTGCCCAGGACGTGAATCGCAGTGTCGAGATGTAGCAGGCGGACAGCTCGCCGCTCGCCACCATCACCGGCAATTCTCCCGAACTGCGGCCGAAGTCGTGTATGTCGCTCTTGAGCTCGAACGAAACGCGATCTCCGAGGCGTTGCCCGAGCACCTCACCGAAACGCGCCGCTGCCCGGGTGTTGATGGATGACGGTCCCTGATACCCGCCCAGGCTGATTCTGATCGGCTGCATGACGTGCCTCGCAAATGAGGCGCGGACTATAGCAGTTCGTTCCGGCTCACCGCGGAGGCGTGAGATTGGGACGCCGCACCCCCGAGCCGAAGGCGAGTTCCTTCTCTTCCGTAGCGCGGCCAGGCCCGAGCCGAAGGCGAGCGCCGCCCCCTTCTTGCGCTCCACGCTCAAGAAACGTACGATCGCAGGTTAGGCCCTCAGACATTCCCGCCAGCCGCGACAGCCGCACCCGGGCATCCGATCACAGGAGGAAGCGTTGTTCAATCTGCAATTGAACGCGGAGCAACTCGAGTTCCGCGATACCGTCAAGGACTTCGTGCAGAACGAAGTCAAACCGGCTGCCATTCACCCGGACCGGCTCCAGCCGTTCGACAAGCCGTTGCTCGCCGACCTCCTCGATCATGCGTCACGCATGGGCCTGCGGACGCTCTCGCTGTCCGAAGAGGCGGGCGGGGCGGGGGCTGATGCGCTCACGACCTGTATCGTTCTGGAAGAGCTCGCCGCCGGCGACGTCGATCTGGCTGCAGCCATCGCGTGCACGTCGGCGCTGGCACAGGCCGTCAGCGAAAAGATGAGCGCGGAGCAGCGCAAGCGTTTCCTGCCGGACCTGGCCGAAGACTCGCGCTATCACCTCGCGCTCGTCGCGCACGACTACAGTGTCGATCGCGCCTGGCAGTATCACCGGCCGGCAGAGGACGAGGCGGGCGTCGAGCCGACTGCCGTGAAACAAGGCAACGGCGAATGGGTGATCGAGGGTCAAGCGGAAGGCGTCGCGAACGCACCGATCGCGAAGCTCCTGGTCGTTCAGGCGCGGACGGACTCGAAGAAAACAGGGCCGAACGGGCTTACGACATTTCTCGTGCCGCGCGACACTGTCGGTCTTTCCGTCGCCGACCGTATTCACGCGCTCGGTGAAGTGGGCGCCGAGGGCGCCGAGCGTGTGCGCTGGCATCACGGCACGCGCGCGTCGGTGACGTTCAGGAATTGCCGCGTCCCGGCCGATGCCGTCCTCGGTAAGGAAGGTGACGTCCCATTGGGGCAGGGGCCTTACGGTGCACGCGCCGCAGTGCAGACCGCCGCCGTCAATCTCGGCCTTGGACGCTGCGCTTACGAGACTGCGATCGACTATACGAAGATGCGCGTGCAGGGCGGCCGGCAGATCGTCGAACATCAGGCGATCGGGCGGATTCTGGCGGACCTCACGATCAAGATCGAAACGGCACGCAACGCCATCTGGAAGGCAGCGTGGGTGCTGGACCATCCGGAAGCGATCGCCGATCGCAGCGTTGCGGATCTGCCGTGGCATACGATCGCGCGTGTTTACACCGCGGAGGCGATGCACGAGGTCGCGCTCGAGGCCGCCGAGTGCTTCGGTGCGATGGGCGTCATGCGCGACATGCCGCTGCAGAAATACGTGCACGACGCGATGGTGTTCCTGCACGCGGACGATCACGACAGCGCGACCAAGCTCGGGATTGCCGAAGCGGTTGCGGGTTTTGAACGTTCGCGTGCCGCCGCATAAGATCTTACGTAGCGCCGCGAGGCGCGTGAGGGGTGTAGTTGCGCCGCAGGCAACGCGGCCAGAGCCGCAACGCCGAAGGAGCGGAGTAGACATACGTAGCGCCGCGAGGCGCGTGAGGGGTGTAGTTGCGCCGCGGCAACGCGGCCAAAGCCGCACGCCGAAGGAGCGGTAGATTCGAGCGCCGGCGCGTGAGAGGTGTAGTTGCGCCCGCAGGCAACGCGGCCAAAGCCGCAACGCCGAAGGAGCGGAGTAGGTTTTTCAGGAGTGGATTGATGGATTTCTCTCTTAACGAAGAGCAGCGCCACTGGCAACAGGAGGCGCGCAAATTCGCGGACGACGTGTTGCGTCCGGAGTCGCTCGAAGCGCGACCAGATCGAAGGTGCTTTCGAGCCATGGGACTGGGACATCATCGAAAAAGGCTCGAAGCTGGGCTTTCGCACGATCGCGGTGCCGAAGGAATGGGGCGGGCCGGGCGCCGACTTCGTAACGCAGGCGATCGTAATGGCGGAGCTGGCAAAGGGCGACAGCGCGATGTCGAAGGCGTTCAGCCAGAACTGGAAATGGAGTCACCTGATCGCCGGTTCGTGCACGCGCGAGCAGAAGGAGCGCTTCCTCAAACCGTTTCTCGCCGACCATCGTTACGTCATGGGCCGCGGCATCACGGAGCCGAATGCGGGATCGGACAACCGCCTGCCGCCGGAAGATGCACCCAAGGCCGGCTTCCGGCTGCGCGCCGAGCGCGATGGCGACGAATGGGTTCTCAACGGTGAGAAATGCTTCATCGCCAACGGCAGCGTCGGTTCGTTGTTCTTCGTCGATGCGCGTACCAACCCCGAGGTGAACGTGAAGCAGGGCGGCACGCTCTTCATGGTGCCGAAAGGAACGCCCGGTTTCCGCATCGGCAAGGTGTTCAACAAACGCGGCTGGCGCTTCTATCAGAACGCGGAGCTCATTTTCGAAAACGCGCGCATCCCGCACGCGAACGTGGTCGGAGAGGTGAACGGCGGCAGCAAGGCGAGCGCGGGCGACACGACCGGCGGCGACATCTTCGGCGACCTCGAGCTTGCCGCGAACGCGCTCGGCGTATGCGACGAGGCGGTGGACCTGTCGATGAAGTACGCGCGCACGCACAAACGGGCCGGGCGGAAAGTCATCGATCACCAGCTGGTTCAGCTGAAGCTCAACGAAATGCATGCGCTGACGGAAGCGCTGCGCTCGTACGTGATGCGCGTCGCGTGGGAACGCGATGGCGGAGGGCCCGTCAGCGCGCATGCCGGGCTCGTCATGAATCTCTCGACCGACATCATCCAGCGTGTGACGCGCCTCAACATGGAAGTACACGGCGCGGACGGCTGCATGATGTATGCGCGGGTGGACAAGCTGCAGCGCGATGCAATGGTGTGGACCCATCTTGCAGGCGATACGGTGCAGCGGTTGCGTGTCGTCAAACGTCTTGGAAGCGGCGGTGGCAGCGCGGGGGCACACTAGCACCGCTGCCCTTAGCAACCCGCCGGTCGGCGCTCGGCCGTTGGTTAATATCCGTTCGCCCTGAGGAAGCCGACAAGAGCTGTCGCGAAGGGCGAATGCAGTTGCTCGTGCTTCGAGACGCTCGTGCTCCTCAGCGCGAACGGCGCCGGTGCAGCGAACTTGAACAAAGCGGGGGGACGTGATGCTTTTCCGGGAGCTCAACCGTGGTAAGTGCAAGACGTACCTCGTGGCGTGCGAGCGCACGCGGCGCGCAGCGCTGATCGATCCGGTCAAGGACGGCATCGAGCGCTACATCGCGGTGCTCGCGTACGAGGGCCTCAAGCTCGACTCGATCATCGACACGCATACGCATGCCGATCATCCGACGGGCGCGTTCCTGCTCAAGGATCTCACGGAAGCGCGCCTGATCATGCACCGACGCGCGCCGGTCCCGGTCGCGACCGAGCACGTAGAAGACGGCGATACCATCCACGTCGGCGATATCGCGCTCGAAGTGCTCTACACCCCCGGTCACACGCCCGATAGCATCAGCCTGTACACGGGGGACCGCGTGTTCACCGGAGACGTGCTGCTGATCGGGGGCACAGGCCGCGCCGATTTCGCCGGCGGCGATGCAGGCAAGCAATACGACGGAATCACACGGAAGCTTTTCGAGCTTCCCGATGCGACCATCGTCTACCCGGCACATGACTACCGCGGCAACACGAGCTCGACGATCGGTCACGAGAAGCGGCATAACCCGCGCATCGCCGGCCGCACGCGTGACGATTACGTCGCGCTCATGCGCAGCCTCGATTTCCCGCTGCCGGACAAGATTCAGGAAGTGCTGCAGCCCAATCAGAGCGCGATCGACGACGACAAGGCGCGTTTCCCCAATCTCACTCAGCTCAACCACGTCCGGCAACTCTCGGCCGACGAAGTGAGCGCGCGGCTCGCTTCGATTGCTCCGCCGTTCATTCTCGACGTGCGGGAGCCGCCGGAGTACTCGGGGGAGCTGGGGCACGTTGGCGGCAGCGCGCTCATCCCGCTGAAAGAGCTCGCGGACCGAGCGGGCGAGCTGCAGGCGCAGAAGGGGCGCCCGATCGTGGTCGTGTGCCGCTCAGGGGTGCGGAGCACGACTGCTGCCGCCATTCTCGAAGGCCTGGGCTTCGACGAGGTTTACAACATGCAGGGCGGGATGGTGGATTGGAACGATAGAAGACTACCGGTAGAGAGATAGACACGCTTCGGTGAGCGGGGGCCGCGGAGCGGCGGGGTCCCCGCGAACGTGACACTCTGGCCTCGATTAGCACTCTCGTCCGAGTGTGCGAGGGCGGGGGCGGCGCAAAGCGGCGGCCGCTGGGACAGCGTGTCCGCCGCGAAGTAACATTCCGACGCCCGTCAGAGCTCACGTCCGAGCGTGCGAGACTCGGAACTCTCGTCGAGCGTGCGAAGCCTCGTGCCCTGGAGACCGGAGGGCGTCGCGACAGCGGGTTCGCTGCGAAGCGGCCGCGGTGTGATCCAGCACAGAACCCGGATCGGATACTTTCTCGTCGCGGGTGAGCCGGCCAGGAATTCAATTCCGGCTCCGTAGGCCTGGCAGTAGTGGTAAACGGCTCTCGATTCCTCGCCGCTGAATTCGTCGAAGATGGCGAGGTACTTCTTCCCCAGGCCATTCACGCTCGTGAGCGCGAAGAGCGTAGAAGAATATACGTCCGCATCGAAATGGACCAACAGGTCATTCGACTTTGATTCGGCTACGAGACGTTCAGCCGCCGCCCACGTGTCCTGAAACCAGCCTTTGATGAAGTGAATGCGCTGGTCGTCTACTTCCGGAATATTTCCGTTCTCGTCGAAAGCACCTTTGCCGTGATGCCCCAGCCACTCTTCGGGCAGGCCTTCGAAACTGTCGAGACCTATGAACCGGCTGTACTCGCTCTGGTTTCTCTCGGCGAAGTACTTGATCGACTCACCTCTCCATACGCCGAATTCGACATAGGTCATCGGCTTCTGCCGAAGGCCGAAACCTTCGATCGCGTGGTCCCAGAGCAGACGCCTGTTATCGAACTTGGGCATCGTCAGTGCGGCGGGAAATGCGCGTTTGACGATCGAGAAATCGGCGCCTCTGTGAAGGTACTTGAACGGAATGAGCGCTGAAACGTCCTTGATGGCATCGTTCAAGAACTCCGTAACTTTGGTGCCTCGACTGACCATTGAATCGCAATCCAGTGCTGTGTATTGATTAGAACTTGTCGCATTTACGTTTTCGCGCAGCGACAGTTGATTTGTCCGCAGCACGACGCAGGAGCGTTCGATGCCCGGGCATTGCCGACCTGAAAGCCGGCAACGATATCGGCCGCCCTGATCGCGGACGTCCTGCTAATTCTCTGCTTTGATCCCCGCGGCCTTGATCACCTTGCCCCAACGCGCCACTTCCTCTTTGATGTATGACGCGAATGCCTGCGGGCTCGAGCCCACGGGCTCTGCACCCAGCGACACGAGCCGTTCCTTCGCTTCGGGCATATTGAGCACCTGAACGAAGCTCTTGTTGAGACTCGCGATCACCATCGTCTGTGTGCCTTTCGGCGCAAGCACGCCGAACCACGATGTCACTTCGTACCCGGGCAGTCCGGCTTCGCTCGCCGTCGGAAGCTGCGGCGCCGCGACTGAACGCTTCGGTCCCGTCACCGCCAGCGCTCTCAGCTTGCCCGACTGGATGTCGCCCTGCGCGGCGGCGAGATTCGCGAACATCATGTCCACCTGACCGCCGACGAGTTCCGCGATGGCCGGTCCGCTTCCCTTGTACGGAACGTGAACGATGTCGACACCGGCGACGATCCGGAACAGCTCACCGGCCAAATGCGTAGCATTGCCTGTGCCCGCGGATGCGTAGTTGAGCCTGCCCGGATTCGACTTGAGGTACGCGATCAGCTCTTTCAGTGACTTCACTGGAATGCGCGGATTGACGACGATCACGTACGCACCGGACGTGAGCAGGCTGATCGGCGCGAAGTCGCGCGCGAGATCGTACAGCGGCCTCGTGGTGAGGCTCGGGTGAATCACGTGCGCCGGCGTTCCGAGGAACAGCGTGTATCCGTCGGGCGCCGCCTGTGCGGCGATCTGAGCGCCGAGATTGCCGCCGGCGCCTGCGCGGTTATCGATCACGATTTGCTGACCGAGCACGTCGGGCAGCTTCTGCGCGACGATGCGTGCGACGATGTCCGCAGCGCTTCCGGGCGAGGAGGCCACCAGAATGCGAATCGGGCGCGCCGGGTACGGTTGCGCCCCTGCCGTGCATGCCCACGTTACGCAGGCGAGCAGACTTAGCAGCCCTGGTATTCCGATGTTTTTCATGATCGCTGGATTGCGCCCGTCGGTCAGCACACCGTGTCGTGATCTACCTTTCCAGTTCGAGGTCCTGCATCATCGCCGCCAGAAATCGCCCGGCTTCGCCACCCGATACGGCGCGATGATCGAATGTGAGCGAGAGTGGGATGATCCTGTGCACCGCCGGGGCGCCGTTCACGGCGACCACCTCGTCGCGAATACGGCCGGCGCCGACGATCGCGACGGTCGGCGGTACGACGACGGGCGACGCATAGCGTCCCACGATCGTGCCGTAGTTCGAGAGCGTGATGGTGTGGCCGCGCAACTCTTCCGGCGGCACCTTGCGTGCACGCGCGTCCCGCACCAGATTCTCGAGTGCGGCAGCGATGTCTTCCATGCTGCGCTCGCCGACATCGCGCAGCACCGGCACGAGCAGGCCATCGGGCGTGTCGACGGCAATGCCGAGATCCACTTTCTTCACGACCCAGCGTCCGATGCGCTGGCTGTCGTACCACGCGTTGAGTGACGGTTCGGCTCTGCACCCGGCGACGATCGCACGGATGAGACGCAGCATCACGTTCGCGGCGGGTTCCCAGGCATGGATGTGGGCATCGTCCATGATCGTCGCGGATGCCACTTCGGCGTTCGCCAGAATCATGTTCTGGGCCATTGCGCGTCGCACGCCGCGCAGAAGCTCGATCGGACCCTGCTCCTCGAGCACGCGCGCGGCACGCTGGACATCGCCGGGCGTGATCATCCCGTCGGTGCCGGTGGGCGTGACCATCGCGAGATCGACGTTCAGCTTGCGCGCGAGGACACGCACGGCGGGCGTTGCTTTGATGCCGGCCGCCGTTGGAGCCGGTGCGGCGCCCATTGCCGCTTCGCGCACGATTTTCTGACCGGCCTGGACGTGGCCGACCACCGTGCCGGCGCTCGCATCCTCTCCTTCACCTTCGAAACCGACGAGCGGAGCGCCGATGTGCGCGATGTCGCCCGGATTGCCGAAGAGGCGTGCGACTTTGCCCTCGTAGGGCGCCGGTATGTCGACGATGGCCTTCGCCGTCTCGACCGAGACCATCGGCTGATCCGTCTTGACGGCATCGCCGGTCTTCACGTGCCACTGCACGATCTCGGCTTCCTGCAGCCCTTCGCCGAGATCCGGGAGCTTGAAGATTTTCATCTATGAGAACTGAATCGTCCTGACCGCGGCATCGACGATGCGCTCGACACTCGGTATGTAGTGTTTCTCCAGCCGCGCGAGCGGCACGACCGTATCGTAGCCGGTCACGCGCAGTACCGGCGCCATCAGCGAGAGCAGTCCCTGTTCGGATATCGCCGCGGCGATTTCGGATGCAAAGCTCGCGGTGCGCGGCGCTTCGGTGACGACCACGCATTTGCCGGTACGGGCGACCGAAGCGAGGATGGTGTCGAGATCGTAGGGTTTCAGCGTCGCGACATCGATCACCTCAGCCGCATAGCCCTGTTCCGCAAGCGCATCGGCGGCCGCGAGCGTCTCCTGCACCATGGCACCCCACGTCACGAGCGTGATATCGGTCCCCTCACGCAACGTGAAGCACGAGTCGAGGGACAGCGCCTCGCCGTCGTCGGCCACGTCTTCCTTGAACAGGCGGTAGAGGCGCGTGGGCTCGAGCACGATTACGGGGTCGGGATCGCGCATCGCCGCGAGCAGCAACCCGTACGCACGACGTGGCGACGACGGATACACCACGCGCAGGCCCGGGATGTGGGCGAACATGGCTTCCGGACTTTCGGAGTGATGTTCGGGGGCGTGAATACCGGCGCCGCACGGCATGCGCATCACCATCGGGCAGCTCATGCGCCCGCGCGTGCGGTAGCGCATGCGGCCGGCGTGATTGAGGATCTGATCGATACAGGTGTACGCGAATCCGGAGAACTGGATCTCGGCGACAGGCTTGAGTCCCTCGACCGCCATACCGATCGCCATGCCTGCGATCATGCCTTCCGCGAGCGGCGTGTCGACGACGCGCTCAGGCCCGAAACGATGGATGAGCCCGAGTGTTGAGCGGAAGACGCCGCCGTCGCGACCGACGTCCTGACCGAGCACGACCACGTCGTCGTCGCGCGCCATCTCGCTGGCGAGCGCCAGGTTGATCGCTTCCACGAGCGTGATCTGCGCCATCAGACCTGCTCCGCGCCGGCGCCGGCTGCGCTTGGGGCTGCGCTCACGCACGCGTCGAGATCGGTGCGCTGGCTCTCCAGCGCGACCGGGAATTGCGCATAGAGATGCTCGAACATCGCGCCCGGCGCGGGCGGCGGCGTATCGATGTATTCCTGCACCGCCGCCTGCACGCGATCGTTGCATTCGCGATGCAGCGTTTCGTCTCGCGCCTTGTCCCACGCGCCGATGCCGTTCAGGTAGTTGCGCATTCTGAGGATCGGGTCGCGCTTCCAGGCTTCAGCGGTCTCGTCGGCGCTGCGATAGCGCGTCGCGTCATCCGCCGTGGTGTGATCGGAGAGGCGATACGTGAGCGCTTCGATGAGCGACGGACCGCCGCCGCTGCGTGCCTTCTCGAGCGTGCGGTCCAGCGCTTCGCGCACGGCGACAAGATCGTTGCCGTCGATCTGTTCGCACGGAATGCCGGCCGCGATCGCTTTCTGCGCGAGCGTCTCGGCCGCCGTCTGCGCGCTGCGCGGCACCGAGATCGCCCACTGGTTGTTCGAAACGAAAAAGACCAGTGGAAGCTGCCACACGCCGGCGGCGTTCATGCCTTCGTAGAAATCGCCCTTCGACGTCGCGCCGTCGCCGAGCGCGCACACGACGGCGCGCGACTCGCGGCGCAGCTTGATGGCATAGGCCGCGCCGGCCGCATGGGTCACATGAGCCGCGATCGTGACGCAGATGGGAAAGTCGTGGCGTGAACCGGAGTAGTCGCTGCCGCGCTCGTCCCCACTCCAGTAGAGAAAGAGATCGGACATCTTCACGCCCCGCATGAGCTGCGCGCCCTGCTCGCGGTAGGTCATGAGAAACACGTCGTCCGCGCGCATGGCGGAGCCGATCCCGGCCTGGATCGCTTCCTGGCCGAGGAGCGGCGCGTATGTGCCGAGCTGACCGGTGCGCTGGAGCGCGATCGCCTTCGCGTCGTACGTGCGGATGAGGACCATCCAACGGTAAAGCTCGGTGAGCCCGCTCGCGTCCTGTGCAAACGACGGCAACGCCCGGACGACGTGCCCGTGCTCGTCCAGGAACTGCGAATAGTTGATTTCGAAACGAGCGACCGGTGTCACGCCGCCGCTGCCATGATCTCTCGAAGCACGAACGGGAGAATCCCGCCGTGACGCAGATACTCGATCTCGATCGGCGTATCGGCACGCAATGTAACGGGCACGGCCCGACTCGTTCCGCCCTTGCGGTGAATCGTGAGGGTCACATCCTGTGCGGGCTTCAAATCGCTCTCGACGCCGGTGAGATCGAACGTTTCCGTCCCGTCGATCTTCAGTGAAGCAACGCTGTCGCTGCCCTTGAACTGACACGGCAGGATGCCCATGCCGATCAGGTTCGTGCGGTGGATGCGCTCGAAGCTGCGTGCGACGACAACCTTGACGCCGAGAAGCTGCGGACCCTTGGCCGCCCAGTCGCGCGACGAGCCGGTGCCATATTCCTCGCCGGCCAGCACGATGAGCGGGATGCCTTCCTTGCGATAGCGCTGGGACGCATCGTAGATGCCCATCTGTTCGCCGCTCGGTTGATGCACGGTCACGCCGCCTTCGACGCCCGGAACCATCAGGTTCTTGATGCGAACGTTGGCGAAGGCGCCGCGCAGCATGACTTCGTGATTGCAGCGGCGGGCCCCGAACGTGTTCATCTCGCGCGCCTTGTGGTCCTGCAGCCAGCGCCCGGCCGGAGAGGCGGCCTTGATCGGAGCGACCGGGCTGATATGGTCCGTGGTGAGCGAATCGCCGTAGATGCCGAGTGCGCGTGCCCCTTTCACGTCCTTGACCGTGCCGGCTTTGAGATCGAAGCCTTCGAAGAACGGCGGCTCGAGGATATAGGTCGACGCGGGATCGTAGTCGAACGTGGCGCCCTTGCTTTCCGGAATGGCATCCCACAGCTGTTTGGCGCCGGCGAGGTCGCCGTACTCGCGGCGGAACTTCTCGGCGTCGTTCGCGAATTTGAGTGTGGCCGCGATTTCGCCATCGCTCGGCCAGATGTCCTCCAGGAAGACGGGCTTGCCATCGCTCCCGGTGCCGATCGGATCGCGCTCTACGTCGATTCGTACTGTTCCGGCCAGCGCGAACGCGAGCACGAGCGGCGGGCTCATCAGGAAGTTGGCCTTGAGGCTCTGGTGTACGCGCGCCTCGAAGTTACGGTTCCCGGAGAGCACCGCGCACGCGATGATGTCGTTCTTGACCACCGCGTCTTCGATCGCTTCGTCGAGCGGGCCGGCATTGCCCATGCACGTCGTGCAGCCGTAAGCGACGACGTGATAGCCGAGCTGCTCGAGAGACGGCAGGAGGCCGGCATCGCGCAGATACGCCGTCACGACCTTGGAGCCGGGCGCGAGCGACGTCTTGACGCGCGGGTTCACCTTCAGCCCCTTCTCGACCGCTTTCTTCGCGAGCAGGCCGGCCGCAAGCAGCGCGTTCGGATTCGACGTGTTCGTGCATGACGTGATCGCGGCAATCAGCACGTCACCGTGGCCGACATCGGTGCCGGGGAGCTGAGTACCGATGCGGCGGTCGAGCTCGTTCACGTCCTTGCCGTAGCCGCCATCCGGAATCGACTTCGAGAAGAGCGTTTCGAAGCGCTCCTTTATCTTCGGCAGGTCGATGCGGTCCTGCGGGCGCTTCGGACCCGACACGCTCGGAACCACGCTTGCGAGGTCGAGCTCGATGAGCTGGCTGTAGTCGATCTCGCCTTTGCGCGGAATGCCGAACAGGCCCTGCGCCTTGAAATAAGCGTCGAGTGCTTCGACCAGCTCGGCGGGGCGGCCTGTGGTCTTGAAGTAGTCGATCGTTTTCTCGTCCACGCCGAAGAAGCCGATCGTCGCGCCGTAGTCGGGTGACATGTTCGCGACGACTGCGCGGTCTGTCGCCGTGAGGGATGCGGCGCCGTCGCCGAAGTACTCGACGAACTTGCCGACCACCTTGTTCTTGCGCAGAAGCTCCGTGACCGTGAGCACGAGGTCCGTGGCCGTCACGCCTTCGCGCAGTTTGCCGCTCATGTGGACGCCCACGACGTCGGGTGTCAGGAAATAGATCGGCTGGCCGAGCATGCCGGCTTCGGCTTCGATGCCGCCCACACCCCATCCCACGACGCCGATGCCGTTCACCATCGTCGTGTGCGAGTCCGTGCCGACGAGCGTGTCGGGATAGTAGATGCCGTCGCGCTCCCACACGCCGCGCGCGAGATATTCGAGGTTGACCTGGTGCACGATGCCGTTGCCGGGCGGCACGATGCGGATGCCTTCGAACGCCTGCTTGCTCCACTTGAGGAACGCATAGCGCTCGCCGTTGCGCTGGAACTCCATTTCCATGTTGCGCTGAACGGCATCGGGCCTTCCGCTGACGTCGACTTCCACCGAGTGATCCACCACCAGATCGACCGGCACCAGCGGCTCGATGCGGGTCGGATCCCCGCCGAGCCGTTTCGCGGTCGCGCGCATCGCGGCGAAATCGTTGAGCGAGGGAAACCCCGCCAAGTCCTGCAGCAGAATGCGGGCGAGCACGAACGGAATCTCCGCCGCGCGCGGCGCGTTCGGCTGCCACGCGGCGAGCTCGCGCACGTGCTCTTCGGTCACGCGCTGGCCGTCACAGTTGCGCAGCACCGACTCGAGCACGATGCGCAGGCTCTGCGGCATGCGCGACACGTTGCCGAGCCGCGCCGTCTCGAGCGCGTCGAGTGAGTAGTACTTGCCCTTGCGGCCGGAGGCGAGCGGAAGATCCTTGAGGGAATCGAAAAGATTGTGGGGCATGGGTATGCGAGTCCTGCTAGCCGCCTTTGGCTTTCTGGTTCCTGTATTGCGCAAAACTGTGGGTCTTGTAAGCGCCGCTCGCGACGAACTGCCCGAGAAGAATGAACTCCTCGGCGGTCTCGAGCGGTCCGACCAGACGCGCTATCTCCGCGCCTTTCAAGTCGTAGAAGACGAACGTCGGAGTGGCCCTGACCTTGATCGCCTGTGCATACGTTTTCTCGGTCGCTTCACGGCCGGACGGGTCCTTCAGCGGGATCGCGCCGTGGATGTCGATGGACAGGTTGATGAAGTGCCGCCGATAGAAGTCCTGCACGTCCTTGCGGGAGAGCACGTTGCGCCGCATGTGCGCACATCCCGGGCAGCCCTCCTGCTCGAACATGAGCAGCATCGCCTGCTTCCCGTCCGCACGCGCCTCGGCCAGGTCGTTCTGCAGATCGCCGAGGTTGGGCGTGAAGAACGTGTTGGCGTCCATCACATCCGCTGCCGTCGCCGCGAAAACAGCGAGCAGGAAGAGGAGAGCGAGGCCCGCGCGCGCGAAGACGTTCATCACACCACGAACAGATCCACGAACTCATGCACGGGCATGCCTTCCAGCGTTTTCCCGTCGCTGCACGCGTCGAGAATCGCTTTCTGCTGCTTCGGCGCGAACTTGCGTGCGAGGTTGGTGCGGAACTTGAGCTCCAGCAGCGGTATGCCGTCCTTGCGACGCCGGCGGTGGCCGATCGGGTATTCCACCGCGACTTTGGGTGTGCTGGTCCCGTCCTTGAAAAACACCTGCACGCCGTTCGCGATCGAGCGCTTCTGTGGGTCCAGATAGTCGCGCGTCCATTCCGCGTCTTCCACGCATTCCATCTTGTCACGCAGCGCGTCGATGCGCGGATCGTTTGCGACATCGTCCTCGTAATCGGCAGCCGTGAGCGTGCCTTTCATGAGGCCGATCGCCGCCATGTACTGGATGCAGTGGTCGCGATCCGCCGGGTTGTAGAGCGGGCCGCGCTTGTCGATGATGCGTATCGCGGACTCGTGCGTCGTAATGACCACCTTCTCGATGTCCTGCAGCCGGTCGCGCACGTGCGTGTGCAGCGCCACTGCGCATTCGACTGCCGTTTGCGCATGGAATTCTGCGGGGAAGGAGATCTTGAACAGCACGTTCTCCATCACGTACGAACCGAAGCCGCGAGAGAACGTGAACGGCTTGCCCTTGAACAGAACGTCGTAGAAGCCCCACGTTTTCGCGGTGAGTGCCGACGGGTAGCCCATCTCGCCCTTCAGTGCCATGAGCGCGAGACGCACGCCGCGGCTGGTGGCATCCCCGGCTGCCCACGACTTGCGGGAGCCCGCATTCGGAGCGTGACGATAGGTCCGCAGCGATTGGCCGTCGATCCACGCGTTCGAAACGGCGTTGACGATTTCTTCGTGCGTGCCGCCGATCATGTTCGCCACGACCGCTGTTGTTGCAACCTTCACCAGCACGACGTGATCGAGCCCGACGCGATTGAAGCTGTTCTCGATCGCGATCACGCCCTGAATCTCATGCGCCTTGATCATGCCGGTCAGCACGTCGCGCATGACGAGCGGTTTGCCACCTGCCGCGACGCGCGTGCGCGAGAGCCAGTCAGCGGTCGCGAGAATGCCGCCCAGGTTGTCGGACGGGTGGCCCCATTCCGCCGCGAGCCAGGTGTCGTTGAAATCGAGCCAGCGGATGGTCGCGCCGATGTTGAACGCGGCGGCGACCGGATCGAGCTGATACGAGGTGCCGGGGACCTTCGCGCCGTTGGGTACGATCGTCCCCGGCACGATCGGCCCGAGCAGCTTGGTACACGCTGGATAGGTGAGCGCTTCGAGGCCGCAGCCCAGCGTGTCGATGAGGCAGTAGCGTGCGGTGTCGTAGGCTTCGGCGCTCTCGATCTTGTACTGCGTTACGTAATCTGCGAGATCGACCAGGAGCTGATCGGGCTGCGGGCGGACGTTGGAAACGGCGGTGCTCATGCTTGGTTTTCCCCTCACCCCCACCCTCTCCCCAATTCGGGGAGAGGGAGAGTCAGGTGGCTCGTGATTCCTGGTGCATGGCTCGTGAATGATGACCCAACCTCACCTCGCCCCGGACGCGGGGAGAGGGAGAGTCAGGTGGCTCGTGATTCCTGGTGCGTAGCTCGTGATGATGACCCAAGCTGCCCGCTCGCGCCCGGACGCGGGGAGAGGGCAAGGGTGAGGGGAACCGAATCACCGCTTATCAATCGGCTCGAAATGCCGGCCCTCGGGTCCGGTGTAGACGGCGGTCGGCCGGATGATCTTATTGTCGATGCGCTGCTCCATCACGTGCGCCGACCAGCCAGTCGTGCGCGATATGACGAATATCGGCGTGAACATTGGCGTGGGAATGCCCATCTTGTGGTACGACACGGCGGAAAACCAGTCGAGGTTCGCGAACATCTTGCGCTCGCGCATCATCACCGTCTCGATGCGCTCCGCGATGTTGTACATCTTCATGTCGCCGCTATCGTCCGACAGCGTCCGCGCGACTTCCTTGATGATCTTGTTGCGCGGATCGGCGATGGTGTAGACGGGATGGCCGAAGCCGATCACCAGTTCCTTGTTCTGCGCGCGCTTCAGCATGTCCGCCTCGGCCTGCTCGGGCGTGTCGTAACGGTTCATGACTTCGAAGCCGACTTCGTTCGCGCCGCCGTGCTTCGGACCGCGCAGTGCGCCGATTGCGCCGGTCACGGCCGAGTGCATGTCGGCGCCGGTGCCGGCCACCACGCGCGCCGTGAACGTCGATGCGTTGAATTCATGCTCGGCGTAGAGGTTGAGCGAGGTGTGCATGGCGCGCACCCAAAGCGCCTTGGGTGGCTTCCCGTGCAGCAGATGCAGGAAATGCCCGCCGATCGAGTCGTCATCCGTCTCGACTTCGATGCGGCGGCCGTTCTGGCTGTAGTGATACCAGTAGAGCAGCATCGCACCGAAGGAGGCGATGAGACGATCGGCGATGTCGCGTGCGCCCGCGATGTTGTGATCTTCCTTCTCGGGCATTGCCGCGCCGAGCGCCGAACAGCCTGTGCGCATCACGTCCATCGGATGGGCGCCGGCGGGGACCTGTTCGAGCACGCTGCGCACGACGGCGGGCAGTCCGCGCAGTTGCTTGAGCTTTGCCTTGTAGTTCGCGAGCTCGGCGGCGGTCGGCAGCTGCCCGTATATGAGCAGGAACGCGATTTCCTCGAATTCGCAGCGATCGGCGATGTCGAGAATGTCGTAGCCGCGATAGGCGAGGTCGTTGCCGGTGCGGCCGACGGTGCAGAGCTCCGTGTTTCCGGCAGGCACGCCTGACAGTGCGACCGATTTTTTCGGTTTGAATCCCGGTGCGGCTTCGCTCATGTCCTTTCCTCTCGACTAACAGACGAGGTCATTGCGAGGAACTCGTGTGACCAAGCAATCTCGCAACGTGCTCCACGAGGAGCGGAGCGGTCGGGCGCCACGTCGCTTTCGCCCTCGCGATGACCTGTCGGGCCGCAGCACTGCGCATGCTTTGCCCGCGTCACGGGGTATGCACCACGCGTGCGGTTCACGTTATCCCAGCAACTGCTTGATCGAATCGCGTTCTTCCTGCAGCTCCTTCAGTGTCCCCTGCATGCGCGATTTGCTGAAGTCGCTGAGCTCGATACCCTTCACGATTTCGTAGCGCCCGTCGCGGCAGGTCACCGGATAGCCGTAGATGACGCCTTCGGGTATGTCGTAGCTCCCGTCCGAGGGAATGCCCATACTGACCCAGTCACCTTGAGGCGTACCGAAGATCCAGTCCCTCACGTGATTCATGGCGGCGTTCGCCGCACTCGCAGCAGACGAAAGGCCGCGCGCATCGATGATCGCCGCGCCGCGCTTTTGGATGACAGGGATGAACTCTTTTTCCAGCCAGTTCTGATCGTTGATCATCGGCCAGACTTTTTTGCCGCCCGCTTCGGCCTGGAACACGTCCGGATATTGCGTGGCGGAATGGTTGCCCCAGACCGTCATCTTGCGTATGTCGCCGACCGCTGCATTCACCTTCTGCGCAATCTGGGTGAGCGACCGGTTGTGGTCGAGGCGCATCATCGCGGTGAAGTTCGACGGTTTGAGATCCGGCGAGTTTTTCATGCAGATGAGACAGTTCGTGTTCGCCGGGTTGCCCACCACGAGCACTTTGACATCGCGGCTCGCGACCTCCGACAGCGCGCGACCCTGCGGGGCGAAGATCTTGCCATTGGCTTCCAGCAGATCCTTGCGCTCCATGCCGGGACCACGGGGACGCGCCCCGACGAGCAGCGCGACATCCGCATCCTTGAACGCGACTTTGGGATCGGCGGTCGGTATCATGCCCTGCAGCAGCGGAAAGGCGCAGTCGTCGAGCTCCATGATGACGCCGGTCAGCGCCTTCTGCGCTTTCTCGTCCGGGATTTCGAGCAGTTGCAGGATCACGGGCTGATCCTTGCCGAGCATCTCGCCGCTCGCGATTCGAAAGAGCAGGCTGTAGCCGATCTGCCCCGCGGCTCCGGTCACCGCGACACGCATGGGTCGTTTCATCTGGAACACTCCTGGAATACCGAATAGTGAATGCCGCGGAAGAGGATCCGGCGCGATGCAGCAGGAAGGCTCGGGCGCGCCTGCCGGTGCGCGTCGGATGATACTCGGACGCGCGCGCGACGGTCAAACGCAACCCCTCTGTTTTTCAAGTCATTCTCGACGCGATGTTCGGCGTACGAAAACGGAGTGGTTTCCGCTCCTCGTGCGGCCGATGTGCGGCGGTGCTGTCGCGTCCGGCCTCGACGTTTCGCATGTCGGCGGAAGCTGGTAATATTTCAACGTTTTAGAAGAGCAGCAACCATTCCTGCGCACGCATGATACGGAGCCGGCGGTCCTGAGTGCTGGACAGCAGGAGGCTCCTGCGTCGAGGCGCTGTCCGCACCGTTAGTCGAACGTGTCGGCGCTGCATAGAAGCGTCGCAGCCGTGCCGCAGGCGTCTCTTCCAAAACGATCCGCCTTGGTCCATGCATATTGCACCGCATTAGAAGAAAGCTCGCTCGATGTCCAAAGCGCGACCAAAACACCTCAACCTCTTTGTCATCCGCCAGCCGATTCCCGCAATCGTATCGATCATGCACCGCGCGAGCGGTGCGTTCCTGTTCGTGTTCCTGTGGATTGTTCTCTGGGGTCTTGATCGAAGCCTCGCGTCGCCCGAATCGTTCGCGCAGCTCAAGGACGTGTTGGCGCACCCATTGGCGAAGCTGCTCATCCTCGCGCTGCTCTGGGCGTATCTTCATCACACCTTCGCAGGCATCCGTCATCTCGTGCTCGATCTGCAGATCGGCACCGATCTGCCCACGGTGCGCGCGATGAGCTACGCCGCGCTCCTGCTCGGGCTCGGCATCACGATCGCAGTGGGGGTAACCCTATGGTGAACCGCGACGTCGTCGGTGCGCATTACGGCTTGCGCGACTGGCTCGCACAGCGGGTAACCGCTGTCGTGATGCTGATCTACACCCTGTTCTTCCTCGCGGTGCTGGTGAGCCTTCCCGCGCTCGACTACGACAACTGGCACGCACTGTGGCGCATGCAGATCATGCGCTACGCGACGGTCTTTTTCCTCGTGAGCCTGCTCTACCACGCATGGGTGGGCGTACGGAACATTCTGATGGATTACGTGAAGGACCTCGGTGTGCGGCTGGTCCTCTACGTTGTCGTCATCCTGACGCTGATCGCGTACGCCGTCTGGATGCTGCAAATTCTCTGGGGCAGGTAACGATGGCGGTAGCGATAAGACAATTCGACGCGATCGTCGTGGGAGCAGGCGGTTCGGGCATGCGCGCGGCGCTGGAGCTTGCCGAAGCCAATCTGCGCGTTGCCGTTCTGTCCAAGGTGTTTCCCACGCGTTCGCACACGGTTGCGGCCCAGGGCGGTGTCTCGGCTTCGCTCGGCAACGACGAGCCGGACAACTGGCACTGGCACATGTACGACACGGTCAAGGGCTCGGACTACCTCGGCGACCAGGACGCGATCGAGTTCATGTGCCGCAAGGCGAACGAAGTGGTGATCGAGCTCGAGCACTACGGGATGCCGTTCGATCGCCTCGACAACGGCAAGATCTATCAGCGGCCGTTCGGCGGCCATACGAGCAACTACGGTGAGCGCCCGGTGAAGCGCGCGTGCGCAGCGGCCGATCGCACCGGCCATGCGATGCTCCACACGCTCTATCAGCGCAACGTGCGCGCACGCACGCAGTTTTTCGTCGAATGGATGGCGCTCGATCTCATTCGCGATCCCGAGCAGGGGGACGTGCTCGGCGTCGTCGCGCTCGAGATGGAAACCGGCGAGGTGATGATCCTGCAGGCGAAAGCCACCCTGCTTGCGACCGGCGGTGCGGGACGTATCTATGCTGCGAGCACCAACGCGTTCATCAATACGGGTGACGGGCTCGGCATGGCGGCGCGCGCCGGCATTCCGCTCGAAGACATGGAGTTCTGGCAATTCCATCCGACCGGCGTCGCGGGTGCGGGCGTGCTGATCACGGAAGGCGTGCGCGGCGAGGGCGGTTTTCTCCTGAACAAGAACGGTGAGCGGTTCATGGAGCGCTATGCGCCCACCGTCAAAGATCTCGCGAGCCGCGACGTCGTGTCGCGCGCGATGGCAACCGAGATCAAGGAAGGGCGCGGCGCGGGCAAGGAGGGCGACTACATCCTGCTCAAGCTCGACCATCTCGGCGCCGACGTGATCGAGAAGCGTCTCCCGGGCATTCGCGAAATCGCGAAGAAGTTCGCCGACGTCGACCCGGTGACCGATCCGATTCCAGTCGTGCCGACGTGCCATTATCAGATGGGCGGCATCCCGACCAATTACCACGGTCAGGTCGTGGTCCCCGACGGCGCCGGCGGCGAGAAGATTCTGCACGGACTGTATGCGGCTGGCGAGTGCGCGTGCGTATCCGTGCACGGGGCAAATCGTCTCGGCACCAACTCGCTCCTCGACTTGCTCGTGTTCGGCAAATCCGCCGGAGAGCGCATCATCGAGGATCTCAGGAAGGATGCGGGGGCGCAGAAGAACCTGGCGCCTTCGCTTGCGGACCCGGCGCTCGCACGTCTCGCGCGGCTCGATTCCGCGACGGGCGGGGAGAGCGTGAGCCAGGTCGGGGCGGACCTGCGGCGAACGATGCAGATGCACTGCGGTGTGTTCCGCTTCCCCGACGATCTTGCCGAAGGCGTTCGGAAGATGAAGGAGATTGCCGAGCGCGCTCAGCGCACCTTCATCAAGGACAAGAGCCGCGTGTTCAATACTGCGCGCGTCGAAGCACTCGAGCTCGACAACCTCGTGGAGACGGCGCTCGCGTCAATCGTGTCCGCGGAGGCGCGCAAGGAAAGCCGTGGCGCCCACGATCGAGCCGATTGTCACGACCGGCCCGGCTATCCGAATGGCCGCGACGACGGTGAATGGCTCAAGCACTCGCTCTGGTTCAAGCAGGGCAACCGGCTCGAGTACAAGCCGGTGAAGCTGAAACCGCTCACGGTGGAACCGTTCGAGCCGAAGGCGCGGGTGTATTGATGCGCGCGGTGACGTGTGAAGAGTGACGAGTGACAAAAACCTGCCCTCGCTCCGAATCGGCGAGAGGGTCAGGGTGAGGGCAACTTAGGAATGCGATTCTCAATCTATCGGTACGACCCCGACGCGGACAAGAAACCGCGCATGCAGGACTACGACATCGCGCTCGACCCGAGCGACCGGATGCTGCTCGATGCACTCGTGCGCATCAAGGAACACGACGACACGTTCTCCTTCCGGCGCTCCTGCCGCGAAGGCGTCTGCGGCTCGGATGCGATGAACGTGAACGGCAAGAATCGCCTCGCCTGCATCACCAAGATCACCGAGATCAAGGAGCCGGTGGTGATCCGGCCGCTCCCGGGCCTTCCGGTCATCCGCGACCTCATCGTGGACATGTCGCAGTTCTTCAAGCAGTACCACTCGATCACGCCGTACGTGGTGAACGATACGACGCCGCCCGAGCGCGAACGCCTGCAATCGCCCGAAGAGCGTGAGGAGCTCAACGGTCTCTACGAGTGCATCCTGTGCGCGTGCTGCACCACGTCGTGTCCCTCATTCTGGTGGAACCCGGACAAATTCGTCGGGCCGGCGGGTCTGCTCTGGGCCTATCGTTTCATCGCCGACACGCGCGACCTGCGCGTGAACGAGCGGCTCGACAATCTCGAGGACCCGTACCGGCTGTTCCGCTGCTACTCGATCATGAACTGCGCGGATGTCTGTCCGAAGAACTTGAATCCGAACCTGGCAATCAACAAAATCCGCGATCTCATGGTGAAGCGCACGCTATGAGCGAAGCGGATCGCATCCGCTGGCACTGCCGGCGGGGCATGCTCGAGCTCGACCTCGTGCTGAGCTCGTTTCTCGACCGCCACCTGGAGGGTCTCGACCGCCCGCGACTCGACGCGCTGCACAAGCTTCTCGATCGTCCGGATCCGGAGCTTTTCGATCTCGTGATGGGTTGCGGGCAAGCTGAGGGTGAAGAAGAGCGTGAGCTGGTCGGGCTGATCCGCGGCTGACGCTGTTGCAGTTTCAATCTTGATTTAGCTGATACCGGAGAACGTTATGGCAGAAAAGCTGGCAACCCTGAGCTTCAGCGACGGCAAGCCCTCCGTCGATTTCCCCGTGCTGGGCGGAACGATCGGACCGGAAGTGATCGATGTGCGTTCGCTCTACAACAAGACCGGCATGTTCACCTACGATCCCGGGTTCATGTCCACTGCGAGCTGCCGCTCGAACATCACATACATCGACGGCGACGTCGGCATTCTGTTGTATCGCGGCTATCCGATCGAGCAGCTTGCCGAGACCTGCACCTTTCTCGAAGTCGCCTATCTCATCCTGAACGGAGAGCTCCCGAACAAGCAGCAGCTCGACGAGTTCACCTCCATCGTGACGCGTCACACGATGGTGCAGGAGCAACTGTTGCGCTTCTACAGCGGTTTTCGCCGCGATGCGCACCCGATGGCGGTGCTGTGCGGCGTGGTCGGCGCGCTCTCCGCGTTCTATCACGACTCGATCAATATCTACGACGCACGCAGCCGCGAGATCTCCGCGTTCAGGCTGATTGCCAAACTGCCGACGATCACGGCGATGACCTACAAGTACAACCAGGGTCAGCCGTTCATGTATCCGAAGAACGCGCTTTCCTACGTCGAGAACTTTCTGTACATGACATTCGGCACGCCATGCGAAGAGTGGAAGCCGAATCCCGTCCTCACGCGCGCGATGGAGCGCGTCCTGATCCTGCACGCGGATCATGAGCAGAATGCATCCACCTCGACCGTGCGGCTTGCGGGCTCGACCGGCGCCAATCCGTTTGCCTGCATTTCCGCGGGCATCGCGAGTCTTTGGGGTCCCGCGCATGGCGGTGCGAACGAAGCCGTTCTCAAGATGCTCGATGAAATCGGCGATGCGAAAGGCATCCCGGCCTTCATCAGGAAAGTGAAGGAGAAGGAAGACCACGCGATGCTGTTCGGGTTCGGGCACCGTGTGTACAAGAGCTACGACCCACGCGCCAAGATCATCCAGAAAACCTGCCACGAGGTGCTCGAAGAGCTCGATCTGAAGGACGACCGGCTCTTCAAGCTTGCGCTTGCGCTCGAGAAAATCGCCCTCGAGGACGAATATTTCATCAAGCGCAAGCTTTACCCGAATGTCGATTTCTACTCGGGCATCGTCTACAAGGCGCTCGGCATCCCGGTTTCGATGTTCACGGCGATTTTTGCGCTCGCGCGCACTGTCGGCTGGATCGCGCAGTGGAACGAACTCATTGGCGACGTCGATCAGAAGATCGGACGGCCGCGCCAGTTGTTTACCGGCGCGACGGAACGCAAGTTCGTGCCGATGGACAAGCGGAAGTAGGACGGTGAGGGACGTGAAGCGGGAGGTGTAGGCCGCCCGCACCATTCACCGTAGTGCAAGATCAGAACGTGAGCGGGGGCGCGATGCTGCCCCCGCACTGTTTTGCGGAACGGCGCGCGGTTTGCTTGCCCGTCTCGCAGTGAGACGCACCACGAATAGCAGGTGGGTTGCGCATCTCGTGCCTCCCACTTCCCGCCTCAGGAAGGTGTCGCCATGATGAAAGAATTTCTCGGCAACTCGTACCTTTTCGGCTCGAACGCCCCGTTCATCGAAGCGCTCTACGAGTCCTACCTGCAGGATCCGCAGTCGGTGGAGCCGCGCTGGCGCAGCTATTTCGACGAGCTCCAGCGGCTGGACGACGGCCCCGCCGACGTGTCGCACGCTGAAATCCAGCAGCGCTTCCTCGAGCTCGGCAAGCACCATCGCGCCGCGCCCGTCGGGACGACCGCGAGACCGGTCCAGTTCGAAAAGCAGTTCGGTGTTCTGCAGCTGATCGCAGCGTATCGCACATTGGGTGTGCGCAACGCCGACGTCGATCCGCTGGGGCGTCTGGAGAAGCCGCACATTGCCGAGCTCGAGCCGGGTCACTATGGCCTGACGGACGCGGACATGGACACCGTGTTCGCGGCCGGCACCCTCGTGTGGAAGCGCGAGGCGCCGCTGCGCGAAATCCTGCAGTTTCTGAAGGACACGTATTGCCGCACGATCGGCGTCGAGTACATGTACATGAGCGACCCGACCCACAAGCGTTGGGTGCAGGAGCATCTCGAGTCGATCCGGTCGACACCGCACTACGACGCCGGGATGAAGCGCCACATCCTCGAGCGCCTCACGGCGGCCGAGACGCTCGAGAAGTATCTGCACACGCGTTACGTCGGGCAGAAGCGGTTTTCGGGCGAGGGCGGCGAATCCATCATTCCGCAGCTCGACGTGCTCCTGCAGCGCGCGGGCGAGGCCGGCGTGCAGGAGCTCGTGATCGGCATGGCCCATCGCGGCCGGCTGATGGTGCTCGTGAACACGCTCGGCAAGATGCCGAAGGATCTGTTCGCCGAGTTCGAAGGCAAGCACGACGCGGGTCTGCTGGCCGGCGACGTGAAGTACCACATGGGGTTTTCATCGAACGTGATGACCCCGGGCGGTCCCATGCACGTCACGCTGGCGTTCAATCCATCCCACCTCGAGATCGTCAATCCTGTGGTGGAAGGCTCCGTTCGGGCGCGTCAGCACCGGCGGCAGGATCGTGAGGGCGATCACGTGCTGCCCGTGCTCATCCACGGCGATGCATCCTTCGCCGGACAGGGCGTGATACAGGAAACGCTCAATCTCGCCCAGACGAAGGGATATGGAACCGGCGGGACGGTTCACATCGTCATCAATAACCAGATCGGCTTCACGACATCGGATCCGCGCGACGCCCGCTCGACACTCTACTGCACGGACGTCGCGAAGCTGCTGGAAGTGCCGATCTTTCACGTCAACGGCGACGATCCCGAAGCCGTGTGTCTCGTCACGGAAATCGCGCTCGAGTACCGGATGCAGTTCCATCGCGACGTGGTGATCGATCTGGTCTGCTATCGGCGGCTCGGACACAACGAGCAGGACGAGCCGATGGTTACGCAGCCGCTGATGTACAAGCGCATCGCGAAGCTCCCGACGACGCGCAAACTGTATGCGGACAAACTCCAGGCCGAGGGCGTGATCGGGGAAACCGACGCCGAAGACATGATCGCCATGTTCCGCAAGGCGCTCGACACCGGACACCACACCAACAAGACGATCCTGGAGAACTACAAGCCGCCGTTCTCGGCCGACTGGGCCAAGTACATCGGACACAAGTGGAACGAGCTCGACGACACACGCTTGCCGCTCGAGAAGTTGAAGGCCCTGGCCGAGCGCATCACGGCAGTTCCCGACAATCTCAAGCTGCACCCTCGCGTGCAGAAGATCATCGATGATCGGCGGGCGATGGCGCGCGGCGAGCTACCCCTCGATTGGGGCATGGCGGAACACCTCGCGTACGCGACGCTGCTCGACGAAGGTTACTCGATACGGCTTTCGGGGCAGGACAGTGGCCGCGGTACGTTCTTCCATCGCCACGCGGTGCTGCACGACCAGAATCGCGAGCGCTGGGGGCAGGGCACGTATACTCCGTTGCAGCACGTGTCCGACAAGCAGGGTGATTTCGTCGTCATCGATTCGCTGCTTTCGGAAGAGGCGGTGGTCGGCTTCGAATACGGATATGCGACGTCCAGTCCGAACGAGCTCGTCCTCTGGGAAGCGCAGTTCGGCGATTTCGCGAACGGTGCGCAGGTCATCATCGACCAGTTCATCGCGTCGGGCGAAGTGAAATGGGGCCGGATGTGCGGGCTCGTCATGCTGCTGCCGCACGGCTACGAAGGTCAGGGCCCCGAGCATTCGTCGGCGCGCATCGAGCGTTATCTGCAGCTCTGCGCCGATTACAACATGCAGGTATGCGTACCGGCGACCCCCGTTCAGCTGTACTACCTCCTGCGACGGCAGATGGTCCGGCCGTACCGCAAGCCGCTCATCGTATTTACGCCGAAGAGCCTGCTGCGGCACAGGGAATCCGTTTCCCCGCTGGAGGAATTCGCGAACGACAGCTTCAGGCCGGTGAACGAGGACTGGGATGCGAAGGACATCGACCCCGCGAAGGTCACGCGTGTGATCTTCTGCAGCGGCAAGGTGTACTACGATCTGCGCACGGGCCGCAAAGCGCGCGGCATCCACAACCTGCCGCTCGTGCGCATCGCGCAGCTCTATCCCTTCCCGCACGACGATTTCCGGGCGCTGCTCGAGCGCTACAAGAATGCGACCGAGGTTGTATGGTGTCAGGAAGAGCCACGCAACCAGGGCGCGTGGCATCGCATCCAGCACTATCTGCTGCGGCACCTGCTCCCGCATCAGAAGCTGTACTATGCTGGCCGCGATTCCTCGGCTTCGCCGGCAGCGGGCTACAAGCAGTTGCACGACGAGCAGCAGAAAACCCTCGTCGACCAGGCGCTGACGCTCGCCGGCGGGACCGAGCCGCGCGCGATACCGTTGCCGCGGCCGCTGCTGGCGGGTGAGGACTATTGAGGGAGGTGGGAGGAACGACGCTCACGAGGATGATTGCATGCTTATCGAAGTGAAGGTGCCCCAGCTTTCGGAGTCCGTCGCGGAGGCGACGCTGCTCAACTGGCACAAGAAGCCGGGGCAGTACGTGAATCGCGACGAAAACCTGGTCGACATCGAGACCGACAAGGTGGTGCTGGAGACGCCAGCGCCGCATGCCGGCGTGCTGGTGAAGATTCTGAAGGGCGACTCGAGCACGGTAACGAGCAACGAGGTGATCGCGCAGATCGACACCGAAGCGGCCCAGCCGGGCGCGCAAACGCCGGTGGGCGGCACACCCGAGCCCGCAACGGCGCAGGCCGAAAAGGCCGCGCCTGCGCGCCCCGAGCCGGCGCCTGGCGCGCGTGCGATGCCTGCGGCCCAGAAGCTCGCAGCGGAGAAGCAGGTCGATACGAGCGCGATTCCGGGCACGGGACGCGGCGGCCGCGTAACGAAGGGAGACGTGCTTCAGGCGCTCACCGGACAGTCGGACGCTGCGGAAGCCGCGGGCAAAGGGCGGCCGAGCCCGGCAAGCGCCTCGGTCGTGCCGATGCCGATGCAGTCCGCGCCCGCGCAGCCAGTGCAGCGCGCGCCGGCGCCGAAGGTGGATCTCGGTCAGCTCGGAGAACGTCCCGAGGAACGTGTGCCGATGTCGCGCCTGCGTGCGCGCATCGCCGAGCGTCTCATTCAGTCGCAATCGACCGCTGCGATTCTGACCACCTTCAACGAAGTGAACATGCAGCCGGTCATCGACCTGCGCGCGCGTTATCGGGACCGTTTCGAGAAAGAGCATGGCGTGAAGCTCGGCTTCATGTCGTTCTTCGTGAAAGCGGTGGTCTATGCCCTGAAGAAATACCCGATCGTGAACGCATCCGTGGACGGCAACGACATCGTCTATCACGGCTACTACGACATCGGGATCGCCGTCGGCAGCCCGCGCGGTCTCGTCGTCCCGATCCTGCGTGATGCCGACGGCTTGAGCCTGGCGGATGTCGAGAAGCAGATCGCCGATTTCGGCCAGCGCGCTCAGGCGGGGAAGCTGACGATCGAAGAGCTGACCGGCGGCACCTTCTCGATTTCGAACGGCGGCGTGTTCGGGTCGATGCTTTCCACGCCGATCATCAATCCGCCGCAGAGCGCCATTCTCGGCGTACACGCGACGCGAGACCGTCCAGTCGCGGAGAATGGCCAGGTCGTCATCCGGCCGATGAACTATCTGGCGCTCTCATACGATCATCGCATCATCGACGGGCGCGAGGCGGTATTGTCTCTGGTTGCGATCAAGGACGCGCTGGAAGATCCGGCGCGGATGTTACTTGAAGTCTAGTGACGAGTGACGGGTGACGGCACCTCGACGCAATGGGCCGCACATGATCGCATCGCTCGTTGACTCGTGGCGCCTGCTTACTTTAGGTTTTCGTCACTCATCACCCATCACCCGTCACGATTTACACAATGAGCCAATCCTTCGACGTCGTCGTCATCGGTGCCGGCCCGGGCGGCTACATCGCCGCGATCCGCGCCGCGCAACTCGGGCTCGCCACCGCGTGCATAGACGAGTGGAAAACGGCCGATGGGAAACCGGCGCCCGGCGGCACGTGCACGAACGTCGGCTGCATCCCGTCGAAGGCGCTGCTGCAATCGTCGGAGAACTACGAGCAGGTCGCTCACCACTACGCCGACCACGGCATCAAGGTAAAAGAGGTGAGCGTGGATGTCGCTCAGATGCTCAAGCGCAAGGACAAGGTCGTGCGCCAGAACAATGACGGCATCCTCTATCTCTTCCGGAAGAACAAGATTACGTTCTTCAACGGCCGCGGCAGCCTGGCCGGATCGGGCGAGGGCGGATACCAGATCAAGATCAGCGGCGCGCGCGAGGAAACGATCACGGCGCGGCACGTCATCGTCGCGACGGGCTCCAACCCACGTCCCCTGCCGGGTGTGGAGTTCGACAACAAGCTCGTGCTGGACAACGATGGCGCGCTTGCAATTCCGGGAGTGCCGAAACGCCTCGGCGTCGTCGGCGCAGGCGTGATCGGCCTGGAGATGGGCAGCGTCTGGCGCAGGCTCGGCGCCGAGGTCCAGATACTCGAAGCGTTGCCGGCTTTCCTCGGCGCCGCGGACGAGCAGGTCGCGCGGGAGGCGGCGAAGATTTTCGCGAAACAGGGTCTCGCGATTCAGCTCGGGGTGCAGATTTCGAAAGTGACCACGAAGAAGTCCGCGGTGACCGTCGAATACACCGATGCGGACGGCAAGGCGCAGTCGGCTGCCTACGACAAGCTGATCGTCGCGATCGGACGCGTTCCGAATACGAACGGGCTCAATGCGCAGGCGGTCGGGCTCAAGCTGGACGAGCGCGGCTTCGTGGCCGTGGACGAGGAATGCCGGACGAACCTTCCGAACGTGTGGGCGATCGGCGATGTGGTGCGCGGCCCGATGCTCGCGCACAAGGCGGAAGAAGAAGGCGTTGCCGTCGCCCAGCGTATCGCCGGGCAGTACGGCCACGTGGATTTCAACACGGTGCCATGGGTGATCTATACGAGCCCCGAGATCGCCTGGGTCGGCAAGAACGAGCAGCAGCTCAAGGCCGAAGGCGTCCAATATCGTGCCGGGACTTTTCCGTTCATGGCGAACGGCCGTGCACGCGCGCTCGGCGATACGAACGGCTTCGCGAAAATCATCGCGGATGCCGCGACGGATCGCATTCTCGGCGTGCACGTGATCGGACCGATGGCCTCCGAGCTCATCGCCGAGGCGGTTGTCGCGATGGAGTTCGGCGCCTCCTCGGAAGACATCGCGCTCATCTGCCATGCGCACCCATCCCTCTCCGAAGCAATGAAGGAAGCGGCGCTGGCGGTCGACAATCGCACTTTGAATCTGTGAAACCGCTGACGATGACGGTGACGGCGGAGTGACCAGTGACCAGAAAAGCGTGACGAGTGACGGGTGACGAAACAGCACTCCCTCGCCCCGAACCCGGGGAGAGACGGCGGGGAGCGGAGGGGTCGGGGAGCGGGGACGGCGCCGAATTCAAAGACTGGATCCGCAACCACGCCCGGGCGCACGGCTTCACCCTCGACGCGGCCCAGGAGCGCGCACTCGACCATTTCGAAAGGCTCTACGGCGATCTGATCGGCCTCGAACGCCTCGAAGCGTCGCTCATCCGCCTGCTCGCGCGTAAGCGTGTCGTGCGCGGCCTCTACCTGTGGGGCGGCGTCGGCCGCGGCAAGAGCTTCCTGCTCGACAGTTTCTACGCCTGCGCCGCGGTCGCTCGCAAGCGGCGCATCCACTTTCACCGCTTCATGCAGGAGATTCACCACGCTCTGCACGAGAAGCAGGGCCAGGCCGACCCGCTCGCCGCGATCGCACGCGACATCGCGCGCGATGCACGGCTTCTCTGCCTCGACGAATTTCACATCACAGACATTACCGATGCCATGCTGATGAGGCGACTGCTCGAAGCGCTCTTCGAGCAGGGCGTGGTTCTCGTCACCACGTCCAACTTCGAACCGGACGCGCTCTACCTGCACGGTCTTCAACGGAACCAGTTTCTGCCCGCGATCGAGCTCATGAAGGAAAACCTCGACGCGGTGAACGTGGATGCGGGCATCGATTACCGCCTGCGCGAGTTCGAACGCGCGGGCGTCTACTACCCACATCGGGCCGAACGCCGAGCGCGCGCTCGAGGAGGCGTTCGCGTACATGACGAACGAGCATGCGGACGGCGCGCGCGGGATCGAGGTGGAAGGCCGGACGATCCGCGTCCGGTGCAACGCGCCCGGCGTCGTGTGGTGCGACTTCGGAGAACTGTGCGACGGCCTGGAACTCTTCCA
>CAWHFX010000017.1:0-246323 GCA_963828715.1 uncultured beta proteobacterium
GAGATGCTTGCACGGTCAGGCGCGATCCACCACGCGCCGACTGCGGCAAGCAGTGCTGCGGTGACGCTCGCTGCCGCGAGCCAATGGACCCGAGATTTGTGTTCTGTGTGCGCGCGTGCCGGAGCAGACGGCAGCGGAACGGTCCTCTCGGATCTGACGACGGGCGCGACCAGCCGGTAGCCGACCTTCGGAATCGTTTGGATGTATTCGGGTTTATCCCGCACGTCGCCGAGCGCCTTCCGCAGCTTGAGGATCACCTGCGTGAGAGAGTCATCGCCGACGACCGCACCGGACCAGACCGTTGCAAGCAGCGCTTCGCGAGTGGCGACGTGCGCGTCGCGACCAGCGAGGTACATAAGAACGGCCATCGCCTTCGGCTCCAGCTTTATCGTGTCGCCGCCAGCCGAGAGCTGATTGAGCATCGGTTCCACCGTCCACTGCCGATGCGTAGAGTCATGCCCGCCTGCGCGTGTTCCGATTCGGTGCTATCGAGCATCCACTCCGCCTCGCGACGACCGCTTAGGGCGTTAATTACGCGGTCTTCCGCATCCTTGATGAAAAGTTAGTTTTTTCTTCAGGACTTGACGACCGCTCCGGTCAATGCTCTCACACCTGAGCCATCAATGTGATCGCGACCCGAAAGGAAATTCCATGCAGCAGCACCCAGCCCGTAGACAGTTCTTACTCGGTTCGGGGCTTGTCCTCGCCAGCGCCGCTTTGTGGCGGCCCACGTTCGGCCTGACCGCGCAGGAATCGCCGTCGCGCGTCACGATTCTTTACGATGCCTTGGGGACGACCCCGGCGCTGAAGATCGGCTGGGGCTACTCCGCACTGGTCGAATATGGCGGAAGGCGACTACTTTTCGATACCGGCGGCGATCTCGCCGATTTCAGGGACAACGCGAAATCGCTGGGCGTCGATCTCAGCCGGCTTGATTTCGTCGTGGTTTCGCATCGCCATGGAGACCACACCCCCGGGCTCCATCAGGTGCTCGAGGTCAATCCCGAAGTGAGGATCTACGCCCCGGTCGAACAGTCGCAGTTCGACACCCCCACAGTGCCCACCCAGCTCAAGATGATCCAGCGCCGCGTCGATTCCGCTCCCGACGACATGCACTATTACAACGGGAACTATCCGGAACGAATCGCCTCAGGGTCACCGTGGCCGGGTGCGAAATTCACGCAGATTCGCGAGCCCACAGAGGTGCTGCCCGGCTTCTGGATATTTTCAACGGTGTCGGACGTCTCCGGCACGAGGGAAATGAACGAGATCGCAATGGCAGTGAAGACGCCCCGGGGGCTTGTGTTGATGGTCGGCTGTTCACATCCGGGCATTGAAAAAATGCTCGAGGCAGCGACCAAGCTCGACCCGAATGTGTACACCGTGTTCGGGGGATTCCACCTCGTCAGCACGCCTGACGCCGACGTGACCAATATGGTGGGCCGTTTCAAGGACAAGTGGAAGCTCGAGCGCGTGGCCGCAGGCCACTGCACCGGAGAGTTTGCGTTTTCCGAGTTTAGTCGCGTTTTCGGGGGGAAGTTCGACCACGCTGTCGTAGGAGCGGTGATCGCTCTACCAACGTAGAGAAAGCCGAAGCTCAGCGAGTGTGAAATTGCACATGAGAGGTTCGGTGATCGGTAACAGAAAAGAGCAGACGTGTGTAGCGTGAATGTGCGTAATCACGCCAGCAACAGTAGCTACGCCTATAGGCCGTGAGACCGGTATCGGCGTGGCTTACGGTCGAATACGATCTCCTCCATCGATGTCGCCTAGCCGGGACAAAGATCGGAGGCTTGGCAGGCCGCCTCAAGACTCCGACCACTCAAAGGCGACACTTAAGGAGTTTGAAATGAAACGAATCATTCAAGCGGTAGTAGTGAGTGTTCTTCTGTCAGGTGCACCAGGCGTGTGGGCATTTGGTGTTGCGGCCGAGACGAACGTCGGTCAGGGTAGTCTGGACTCGTACGCGGCTCGTCATGTGCGCCAAGGCACGCTGCTCTCCGGCGCGCCATCTACGCCGGCAGTCGAGGCGGACACCAACGTCGGCCAGGCCTATGTCGACAGCAGAATAGGCGACGACACGTGGGGCAGCGCCGAATCGCCGTTCCCCATCTCCGCCGATTCGTTCGAGGTGCGTGCTGTAGTCTGATGCAGCAACAGATCGGGTGCGAGGTGCTCTGTTCGATGCCTCGCACCCGCAGTGCCCCGACACTCTGTTCATTCCAGCGGCGGCAGCGAGCGCATCCACGCGACCAGAGCGTTCAGGTCCTCGTCCGTGAGGCGGCTGAAATAGATTTTGTACGCGCCATGGTCCGCGCGAGCGGCCGGCCGTTCCGTGACACGCCTTCGGTCAGCGCGCGCTTCAATTCCGCATCGGGCCACGCGCCGATCCCGGATTTGGGATGCGACGTGATATTCGCTGCCCTCACGACGCCGGTGGACGTATCAAACTCCCTGCCGCCCTTGCCTGCGCCCCCGCGGTAATTGGCAACGTCGTCCTTGCGATCAGCATGACAGTGCATGCAATGGGCGAGCGACCCCAGGTAGAGCCCGCGCTTCACGGGATCGCGCAGATCGTTCTCGCTCATCGGCTTCTCAGCGCCCGGGAAGAGATTTGGGATTTGTCGCGCCTTGTAAAGTGGACCCTCGACCTGATTGCGGATGGGCGCGACCGAGCGGATATACGCCACTACTGCATCAAGGTCCCGCGGCGTGAGCACCTTGTATAGCGCATAGGGCATGGTCGTTGCGAGCTGCACTCCAGTCGGCCGGACACCTTCAGTCAACGCGCGTTTCACGTCCGCGCCGCTCCAGTTGCCGATGCCGGTCTCGCGGTCGGGGGTGATATTCGCTCCGGTGGCGCTGAAGCGGATCTCGTCAAACCTCTGAGACCCGCCCGAGAATTGTAGTTTCATGATCGGACTGCCGGCCTGGTCTTTCGGGGTGTGGCAGTGGTGGCACGTCATGATGCCGTTCACGAGGTAGCTGCCACGATCGAGCAGCGTCTGGGCCTGCACGCCGGCGGTGATCAAGAACAGCACTGCAGTTCCTGTGACGTTCAATCCACGCATGATTTTCCTTCCACGACTCGGTCGACCCGGGAGCTGGTACCATTTTCTGACGCCAGCAGTAACGATAAAAAATCTATAAGGACTTCCCTTTCTCGTGCAAGCTGTTTCTTGGAAACGGGTCTGACTGCGAATCTATAACCGGCCTATCACTGAGCCTCTCGGGCTCTGGCCCTGATGGAAACCGCGCGCTCGGGCCTCATTCATTCTTCGGCATCAAATCGCGCCGGATTTTTTGCCAGGTTCACCGAGCGCCGGTCTGACCTATTGCCCATCAACACGGCTTGCAAGAAGTAAATCAGTGTTCGTGTGCGACCGAACAGCCAGCTCTACGCTGCGGCGGCGTGCGGTTGAAACTCACCGCCGCGCGCAAGTATTGCCCATATGATCCGGGCGTTCTTGGCCGCCAACGCGATGTTCGCCTTGTGGTAGCCGCGCCGCGTGACCAGATTTGTTGCCCACCGACTCAGCCTCGTGGGCTGAGCTCGGGAAGCGTGCTGCATCGCAGCCCGAGCGCCCTGGACGAGTAGGGTTCTTAGGTACCCATCGCCATGTTTGGTGACTGGCCCCAAGCGGATCTTGCCGCCTGAGGAATGTTGTTTGGGCGTCAGGCCAAGCCAGGCCGCCAACTGGCGGCCGTTCTTAAAATCGCGTGCATTGCCCAGCGTCGCAACGAGGGCGAGTGCCGTGATTGGCCCAACTCCCGGTATGGTCATGATTCGCTTCGCCGCGTCATCCTGAGCTGCCAAATGCTTGAACTCAAGATCGTAGGCAGCGATGCGTTCGTTGAGCGTTCGCAGGTGTTCGAGTAGGTCATCGACTGCCCGCTTCGCCAACGCTGGCAACCCTTCCAATGCGCTCGGGACGGCCCGGAGACCGCCGTGACGCTGAGCAAACACGAATCCGAACTCCGCCAGCAGGCCACGTAATCGATTGATCAGGCGCGGTACGCTCCTCCACAAATCCTTGCCGAACCCGATGCAACGACAACAACGCCTGCTGCGCGCGAGTTTTTACCGGAACGAAGCGCATATTTGGCCGACCGACCGCCTCGCAAATCGCATCGGCATCGTTATCGTCATTCTTGCCCGCCTTGCGATATGCCGTAACGAACACCGGTGCCATCAGCTTGACGGTATGGCCATGCTGCGCGAACTGGCGCGCCCATTCATGCGCACCAGAGCATGCCTCCATGCCAATCAAGCACGGTGGCAGCTGAGCAATCAGCCGGGGCAGCGTCGAGCGCGAAACGACCTGTTTCAAGACCACCTTGCCGTCACGATCGACCCCGTGCAACGCGAACACCCGTTTGGCGAGATCAATACCCAGGACTGCTACCACTCCTTTGACTTCGTTCATCTGATCCCCACGCTCGAAAATGAATGGAGTGCCGATCGTTACATCGACCGGCGCCGACTTCCACAAGGGAATGTCCATTCCATTCAATCGGGCGCGACTCGCACCCCTTTCAAACCCGACTTTTCGACCGCTTTTTGCACGAGGCCGGCCGCTTTCGCTTCGTTGACAATTTGCGCGAGTCTGGCTTGGGCTATGGAAGATCGTCCTTTGGGCATCGCTACCGCAAAGCCGACCGTGTTGAACACTCCGGGGATGATCTTCGCGCCGGGGAGGCGCTCTGCGATGACGGACGCATTTTCCGCAAGCGTTGCATACACGTCGGCTTTGCCGCTGCGCAGCACGTCTATCACGCTGGCAGTATCTCCTGCCACTCGGACAATCTGTGCGGATTTCAGTGTCCGGCTCAGGAATACGTCCGCTGAAGCGTTTCCCGAGACCGCTATCTTGATTCCAGTCCGGTCCACCTCTCTCGCGTCGGTAAATTCACGTCCGGGCGCGGCAACGAACACGGATTCAATCAGAATCACGTCCGGACCGAAATCGAGTAACTTCCCTACAGTTGCATTCCTGCCGGTGACACCGATGTCCCATTCGTCCTTACCGAAGCTCGCCGTCCAAGTGGCCGGCGACGCGTAGACCACCGGTTCGTATGCCATGCCGAGCTTCTCGGCGATGAATTTACCAAGATCGACAGAAATGCCACTGAAGTTTCCGTCTGCCGTTCGCGTCACCAAAGTCGTGGTCGAAGCATTCAGTCCCATACGCAATTTTCCCGTCGGAGCAATTTCGGTGTCGATGGCCGTCTGCGCGGAAGTGACGCCAGGCAGGTGAACCGCGATCACCACAGCGATCGCGAGCAGTATCTTTCGCATGACATTCGCCCTCTGTGTCGATGTGCAACGAAATGACTGTTGTCGAGACGGGTTCACTGCGGCTGAATGCCCGCATCGCGCGCTGCCGCGACCCACGCAGCAATCTGCTCTTTTACGAACGCCGCTAGCTCTAGGCGAGACGGGCCCCCCATTTCGAAGCCGATCCCGTTGAACTGATCCGGGATATCCGGGCGCTTTAATACACCACTGATCTCACGCTCGAGCCGTTCAACGATAGACGCCGGCATCTTCGCGGGGCCGAAGAGGGCAAACCACCCGTAGATCGAGAAGCGCGGAAAACCGGCCTCGGACATAGTCGGTAGCTCGGGTACGACCCGGCTGCGGTTACGCATCGTTACAGCGAGCGCCCGAAGCCGCCCTTCCTTTACGTAGGGCAGCAGCAGATTCATACCGCCCCTTCCTACATGTACGCGGCCGGACAGGAGATCGGGCATCGCTGCGACATCGCCCTTGTACGACACGTTCACCATGTCCGGCTTGGTCGTGGACTTCAACAGGGCTGCTGTGAGAATTGCGGGCGGATTCGCCGCGGCGAAGTTAAGCTTGCCCGGGTTCGCGCGTGCGTATTCGACCAGCTCAGTTATCGTTCTCGCCGGCACGCCAGGATGCACCACCAGCAAACCACTGTTCCATGCAATAAACGCGATCGGAACGAAGGCGCCGATCGGATCGTAAGGAAGCGTTTTGCGCATCGCCGGCACACCAGCCATCGACGACTGGTTGCCCAGCAGAAGCGTGTAGCCGTCAGGCGGCGCTTTGGCCACGAGTTCAGGTGCGATGGCGCCATCCGCCCCGGATCGGCTGTCGTTGACAACGGTTTGCCCGAGTACCTGTGACAGCGCTTCGCCGATAATGCGACCCGCGGCGTCGGTGGGTCCTCCCGCAGGGGATCCGTTGACAAAACGTATGGGGCGCGCGGGATAGGGTTGTGCGGCCTCACCGAGCGCGCTGATTGCGAGCATTGCAGCCGCTGCAAAAACGCAACGGAGGTTCGTCATGATACGTCCTTCACTTGCGATCGCCCCGGTCGGTCCATCGAGCATCCACGATATGCGGGCCAGTGGCTCACGGCGGCTGTCGTGCTTCCGATATTCCCATTAGTCGATCTTGGCACCTGACCGCTTTACGATATCGCCCCACTTCACCCGCTCTGTCTTTACGAACTGGACGAATTGCTCTGGTGAGCCTGTCGCGCAAACCGAGCCCTGGGAGGCGAGTGCTGCCTGCAGTTTCGGTGACAGGCAGGCCCGTTGCATTTCCGCGTTGAGCTTCGTAACGAGCGCCCTGGACAATCCCGCGGGTCCCATCATCCCGGACCACGTCGTGATTTCGTAACCGCGTACGCCGGCCTCGGACATCGTCGGCACGTCGGGAAACACGGTGGAGCGAACCCCGCCCGTGACCGCGAGCGGGCGCACTTTGGCAGCGTGGGCGAACGGTGTGATGGTGGATTGGACATCGAAGATGAGATCGATCTGGCCGGCGATCAAATCGGTGAGGGCCTGCGAAACCGCCTTGTACGGCACGTGCACGATACGCGTGCCTGTCATCTGCTTGAACAGCTCACCGCTCAAGTGCTGAGTCGATCCATTGCCGGTGGATGCGAAGGACAGCTTGTCCGGATTGCTGCGCGCGTGCGCAATGAGCTCCTGTACCGACTTCACCGGGAGTGGCAATCTCACCGCAAGCATATTTTGGTTCGACGCGAACTGACCGATCAATTGCAGCTCGCGATCGGCGTCGTAAGGGAGATTGGGTACGAGACTCTGATTGATCGCAAGGTGCACCATGTTTCCGTAGCCGAGCGTGTAGCCATCCGGCCGCGTGCCCGCGAGCAGCTGCACACCGATGATCCCGCCCGAGCTCGCCCGATTGTCGATGACGAACGGCTGGTTCATCTGGATCGCGAGCTCGGCGGTGAGCAGGCGCGCGGAAATATCTCCCGCCCCACCCACGGCTACGGGGACGATATAGCGGATCGGCCGATCGGGGTACTCAGCGGCCGCGTCGAAGACGGTCACGCAAGCGCCTGACAATACGAGCGCCGGAGCCCAAGCGCGGAAAAACGATCCGATCATGCGCGTTCTCCTGCTGACATAGCTTCTTTAGCACCTCCGATGGGCCTGGTATGTGCGGTGGCGAACGTCGTGCCGGTGATTAGCAGTGCCGATGTGCCACGGGATCGCGTCGCCCGGCCGCCCTCAAGGATTACCTTCCCCATTAAGCTGCTCGGTACCGGTGCCACGAATGCGCGCAACGGTCAGCTGCATCCGGCGGCATGTATGGCACCGCACCGACGCAGCCCTAGCCGCTGCGACAAGATCAGATGCGTTTGCTCGTCGCTAGCGAGTTGCCGTGAACACGCACGTGCTTGATTGCGTGGCAATGTGCGCAAAGGCGATCGAGCCGCGCGCGGGGCAAGCTTTGGTCCGGCATCATGCGGCCCGCTAATCCGCCTTGATTCCCGCGTCCTTGATCACCTTCGCCCACCGTGGGATTTCCGACTCGATGATCGCGGCAAAGTCTGCGGGGGAGTTGCCGATTGCCTCAAAGCCGAGAGCGGCAAGTCTCGCGCGTACATCACGTAGCGCGAGCGCGTTGACGGTTTCGAGATGGAGCTTGCGGACGATGGTAGCCGGAGTCCTTGCCGGCGCTACTAATCCGAACCACGCTGTAACTTCAAAGCCTGGATAGCCGGACTCGACGATGGTCGGCAATTCTGGGAGCACCGCTGCGCGCCTCAACGACGTTACGGCGAGCGCGCGCACCTTTCCTTCGCGCACTATGGGTAAAACGTTACCTATCGGACTGAACATCATCGTGATGCGTCCACCCAGCAGGTCCGGTATTGCGAGCACCACGCCTTTGTAGGGGATGTGCCGGATATCGAGGCCTGCCATGGACTTGAGCATCTCCCCGGCGATGTGGTTCCCGATACCGCTGCCGGCAGACGCAAACGTAAGTCCGCCAGGCTGCGCTTTTGCCAAGGCGACCAACTCCTTGACGCTCTTTGCCGGCACCGCGTTGTGCACGACCAGGATAAGCGGCGATACGGCAACCTGTGAAACTGGCGCGAAATCGTTCACCGGGTCATACGCCAGCTTGTATAGGCTGGGATTGATAACCAGTTGTCCCTGGGCCATCAGTCCCAGCGTGTACCCATCCGGCGTTGCCTTCGCAACGCGCTCTGCGGCGATATTGCCGGCGGCGCCGGGAGCATTGTCGAGCACGATCGGTTTTCCCCACGCGTCAGTGAATTTCTGGCCAAGCAGGCGCGCGACGGTATCCGCCTGACTGCCGGATGGAAAACCGACGACAAGCCGGATCGGCTTGTCGGGATAAGTCTGGCCGCTGGCAGGCGCGGGCGGGAGACACGCGAGCGCGAGCCCAGCCGCGGCGAGGGCCTTGCCCATCACTGCGGCTTCGCATCGGACCGTGCGAGCGTAGAACAATAAGCGCGACATTCTGGCTCTCACCTGTGTGGCGGGGATAAAAATCAACCGCCCTTTCAGTGACACGATGTCCCGAAAAACAGGGGCCGCCCTTCATAGTCACGCCCATGCATCCGGAGTATCCGTGCGCGCACTGCATCGTGTCGGCATCGCTCGGCGCCGTGCTGCAATCCGAGATTGGCACCGGCTTGACGCCGAAGCTGAGCTCGTCCAGCTCGACCGCGGGGGGTGCGGTACGCACATGGAACACCGTCGGCGACTTCGTTCGGGAGGTCGCAGTGGCGCGCATCTACGACGGAGTGCATTACCGTGACTCCACGGAGGTGGGTAGCGCGATGGGGCAGAAGGTAATTCGGCGCGCGAATTCAAACCCGCCTACCCCATCTTCAGGAACTCGATGGAGGCCGCGGCGCAGCGTTCCGGCTGGTCGAGCCAGACGATATGGCCCGCATCGGCGAGGACTTCACAGCGGGCGTTTGGCGTCATTGCCGCCATCTCCTGACCCAAGCTGGGCGGTCCGAACGTGTCTTTATCACCCCATATGAAAAGCGTGGCGACGCGGAGGTTCTTCAGTTCGGGCCGGAGATGGTATGTCCCGTTTTCGTCTTCCAAAAACCTGGTGATCAGCGTGTCCCAGGACATCGCAGCTCCAGGTAGACGATTGGCGGCCAAGTGGGCTTCCAGCATCTCTGCCGGTACGCGCTTCACGTCTGCTACCAGCCTGTTGACATACGCCGCTCTCACGCCCTCGATCGTCGGAGTTTTTGACGCTGGCGGCGGCGCATGAGCCACAGCGCCACTCCATGCAGGTTCTCCGAGAAGCACCAGCCTGGTCACACGTTCCGGCTTGGCCAGTGCAAATTGCAGTGCCCATAGCCCACCCATCGAATTTCCGACCAGCGCTGCCTGCCGTAGATCCAAAGCATCCAACAGACTGGTGACAACGTCGACCGCATGTTGACGGAGAGCCGCTTGCCGGTAGTCAAACCTATCGGTGAGTCCGCAGCCGGGGCGGTCTGCGGCGAAGACGTGAAACTCCTGTCGGAGTGAACTCATGAGCGGCGCGAACTGGCACGCGAAAGAGCCTCCGCCATGAAGCATGAGCACTGGATCGCCACGGCCCGCTTCCAGTACGTGTGCCGTGAGTGCGGGCTGCTTGAGTTTCAAGTAGCGCGATTCTACGTAGGCGTCATGCTTCTGAAAAAGTCTTTGCTGCGCCGTCTTGAACGCATCGACTTCAGGGCCGGCGGTGAGAGCCGTGATCGGCCCCGGCTCCGCAAGCCACCCCCGAGTCGATCGACTCAAACCGGCTGCAACGCCGCACATCAAACTGGCCTTGATGAATTGTCGCCGCTTCGTGCTCATACCGCCAGTCATACGCGCTTCAACGTGCAGCGAGGAACGCCTTCGCCTGCTGGACTTCCTTCGTCTCGGAATCGGCTTTTGCGGTCAGTGTCACCAGCTTCTTGTAGTAGTCCGACGCCTTCTGGCGGTTGCCCGATGTTTCAGCCGCTTTGGCCGCACCGTAGAAGCCGCGCATCCGGTTGGGGTACTCCGCGAGCGACTTCTCGAATGCCTCGAGAGCCGGCCCGGGTTGTTTAAGTTCCAGCAGCAGATCGCCGAGCAATTCGCGCATGGGCCACAGGCGGTTTTCCATGGCGACATGTTTTTCGCTCGCATCTTCAGCATCGGCTGCCGAGCGCATCAGTTTCAACGCTTCTGTTTCCTTGCCTTCCGCCTGCGCGACCCAAGCCATTGCCGCCCTTTGCTGGATATCGACCTGCTCCGCCCAATAAGGATCTTTGAGCGCCAACAATTCTTCCCGCAGTGTCTGCAGGGCTTTGATCTCCTTAGCGGCATTGGCGGTGTCGCGCAGCTTCGCAAAGCCCATGGCACGCGTGAAATGGGTGATCGCATCGGCGGCTGGGGCCGAAGGTTTCAGTTCCAGCGCCGCTGCATCGGCCCAGGCGCTTCTTTCGATGGCAATCCGTGCCGGAATAGCGGCATACGCCGTGTAGGTCGGGAACACGCCGCCGGTCGGCGTGCGTATGACTGCGGGTCCCGACTTATACAGCTCCGTGCTGGTTTCCAACAGCCGCAGCGCCTCGCGCTCCTGACCCATCTGAAGGTGCGCGTACACCATGAAGTCGATGGCATGCACGTAGCCCTTGAAGACCACGAGCGATTCCTGATTCGCCTTGATGGATTCCTCCCACATGCCGAGCATGGAGTAGATGTGCGACGGCATGTGCAGGGCGTGTGGCGCCGCTGGCGCAACCGAAGCGTAGAGCTTCGCCGCCGGAACGCCGCGCATGGCGAGCGCCGGAAAGTCGTAGCTGTGAATCAGGTAGTGTATGGCGCCGGGATGATTGGAATTCTTCGTCAGTACTTTCTCGGTAATGGCTGCGGCCTTGAGGTGCCGCGTGTACTGCTTGTCCGCCGGCGTGACCGTGATGCCCTCGTTCAACGCGAGGGCGTAGAACACCTGAGCCTCGATATCATCGGGATAACGCGCAGCAAGCTGTTCCATGGCCTTTTCGTAGGCCAGCACTCGCGCCGGATAGTCCCCTTTTGCCAGATCCGTGTAGTAGAGCGCCAGCGCGGCGATGTAGTCGCGTTCGCGTGGGGTCTTCGCGCCCGCCGCCATGGCCTTATTGATCTCATCCCAGCCCCGCTGCATGGCCGGCGCGGGTTGACTGCCGAGCAGTGGATTCGTTCGCGCGCTCATGGCGATACCCCAGTACGCCATCGCGCAATCCGGGTGGGCCTTGGCGACTTCCGCAAAGGCATTCAGCGACTGTGGAAACCAGAAATTGTGCAGCATGGCGACTGCACGATCGAAAGGAGCCTGAGCCTCGGCACTGCAGGAAATCGGGAAGCTGACGTTGCCGAGTTTTTCGGCCTCGTGCGCGACGGCAAGGCCGGACAGACACACTGACGAGTACGCGGATAGCACAACTGCCACCGAAACGAGCTTTCGTGTATTCAAAATCAGTCCCCCTGTTTGCTGATTACGGTGGTGATTCTCTACCGGTAAGTGCGCCCAGGAACGCGAGTCTAGGAACCGGTGTAACGCGGGTCTGTGCGCTGTCACACGTAAGGAGAAAGGCTTGTGACTACACGTCAGGTCAGTTGAATTTGAGTCCCGCCGCTTTCACCAGGGCGATGTTCTGCTCGATCTCCTTCGCGATCATCGCGTCGAATTCCTTCGGCGTGAGCGGCATCGGCTCGATCCCCTGCGGCTTGAATTTCTCGATCACGGCGGGAAGCCGCAGCACTTTCATCGTTTCATCGTGACAGCCGATCCACTATGCTGCGTGAGGTCTTTGCGGGAACGAGCAGCCCGTTCCAGTAGGTGTAGTCGCTGTCCGGATAGCCTGATTCGATCGTCGTCGGCACGTCGGGTAATGCGCTCGGACCGCTTGCGTGTGCAAACGGCGAGAGGAAGGAGCTTGCCGCCGGTGATCAACTGCAGCGCGGAAGACACGCCGATGCACATGAAATCCACGCGCGCGGTCATCACGTCGGTGAGCGCTTCGGGGCCGCCTTTGAACGGGACATGTGTTGCTTCGAATCCCGCGCTGAGGCGCAGCCGCTCCGCGGCCCAATGCGTGGCGCTGCCGACGCCGGCAGAAGCGAATGACATGCCGCCTTTCTTCGCCGCGTCGACGAGTTGCTTCAGTGTCTTGATGCCCTTTGCCGGCGAAATCACGACAACGTTCGGAACGACACCGAAGTTCGCGACTGCCGCAAGATCACGACCGGCGTTATAGGGCGCATTCGGATAGACCGCTGGCGCCGCCGAATGCGCCGAAGCATTGATGAGGATGGTGTAGCCGTCGGGCTCGGCTTTCGCCACGACGGCTGTACCGATCGAGCCGCCGGCGCCAGCACGGTTATCGATGACAATCGGCTGGCCCAGCGCTGCCGACAGAGGCTCGGTAACGATGCGGCCGATGATGTCGATGGTGGATCCCGCCGAGAACGGAATGATGGCGCGGATCGCTTTCGTCGGCCATTGCTGCGCGCATGCGAGTCGTGGCAGGCTGGCACCGAATGCGGCGACTGCGGATGCACGCAGAAAACGACGTCGGCTTGTCATGTGAGGTTTCCTCCTGAGCGTTGATCATAAATCGTTCAAATCGTGTAAGCGTGTCCCGGAGCAGCGATAATCGGCCACGACAGGAGAGTATCGTCCCAATGCGTATCGCGTTTGTCTTCGCGTACATCTGCGGCGTGGGATTGCCGGCGGCAGTTCTTGCTCAACCAGCAGCGAACACCTATCCGGCGAAGCCGGTGCGTGTCATCGTACCTTTTCCGCCGGGGTCGGGTGTCGATCTCATCACTCGCATTGTCGTCCCGCGACTGGCCGAAGCGCTGGGTCAGTCCTTCGTGGTGGACAATCGGGGCGGGGCGGGCGGCATTCTCGGCACCGAAATCGCGGTGAAAGCGCCCGCGGACGGGTACAACCTGTACGTCGGCGGTGCCGCTCTCATCGTTACACCGCTGACGACGAAGGTCTCCTACAGTTATCGTGACTTCGCACCCATTTCACGTCTCGCCTCGGTGCCGTTCATCGTCGTCGTGCATCCGAGCATGCCGGTGAAATCGCTGAAAGACCTGATCGCGCTTGCGCGGGCGAAGCCGGGCGTGATCAATTACGCCTCGACCGGGAACTGGACGAGTCCTCATCTCTCGACGGAGTTGTTCCGACGCGAAGCAAAAATAGACATCACGCACGTGCCCTACAAAGGGAGCAACCCGGCGCTGATCGATCTTCTCGGCGGGCATGTCGACATGTTCTTCTGCAACATGCTGTCCGCGATGCCCTATGTGCTGAGCGGTAAGCTCCGTGCACTCGCGGTCAGCAGCCTGCAACGATCGCCAGCCGCTCCGCACGTGCCGACCGTAGCCGAATCGGGATTTGCGGGTTTCGAGACCGTGACCTGGTTCGGCATGTTCGCGCCCGCAGGGGTGCCGGAGCAAATCGTGGCAAAGCTCCACCCCGAAATCGCGAAGGTTCTGGGTCGCGCCGACGTGCAGAAGGAGCTTGCGACTCAAGGCGCATCGGCGATGATCGACAGCGGGCCGGAGGCGCTCGCCGCCTATGTCAGGTCACAGACGGAAAAGCACGCAAAGCTCATCAAACTCCTTGGCGTGAAAGCGCCCTAGCCCAGACGGAGATCACATGGAATTCGGACAGACATTAGCGGAATACGTGAAGAGCGTAACGCTCGACAAGGTTCCTCAGCGGGATATCGCAGTGGCGAAGCTCGCTATTCTCGATCAGATCGGCGTGGCGCTCGCCGGAGTGGGCGAGGCCCCGGGCGTCAAAGTCCAGGCGATCGTCGATCGGTGCACTGCGAACGAGGCGACGGTACTCGGGACGCCGAGAAAAACAACGACGTGGCTTGCCGCGCTGGTCAATGGAACGCTGGGGCACACGCTCGACTTCGACGACTGCTCGAGCTTCGGCCATCCGAGCGTGGTGCTGGTCCCGGCCATGCTGGCAACGGGCGAAACGCAGAACCGCAGCGGCCGTGAGTTGCTCGAGGCGTATATCGCGGGCTATGAAATCGGCGAAGCGCTCTCGCGCATCGTTCCGCGCCGTGCCGATCAGTTTCATGGATTGCACAGTACTGCAATGTTCGGGTCTCTCACGTCTGCCACCGTTTCCGGCAGGCTGCTCGGCCTCAATGCCGCGCAGCAACGGCACGCATGGGGCGTCGCGTCCTCGCAAGCCGGCGGCATCACCGGCAATTTCGGGACGCATACCAAGCCGCTCCACGGCGGCATCGCATCGCAGGCGGGCGTGCTCGCCGCGGAGCTCGCTGCGAGCGGATTCGAATCGAATCCGGACGCGCTCGACGCACCGCTCGGTTATATCAGCAGCGTCGTCGCAGCAGGGCGGATGGAAGGCGTGGATTTCAGCAAGGCGACTGCGGAGCTCGAACAGTGGCATATAGCGGATACGTGGCGTCTCAAGAAGTATCCTTGCGGATACATCGCCCAGGGCGCGATCGACGCCGCGCTACGCTTTCGTGAGAAGAGCGGATTGCGACTCGACGACATCGCATCCGTCGAAATACGCGTGCCTCATCTGCAGCCTTATTTCCAGGTGCGGCCGACCGGCGAGTTCTCCGGCAAGTTCGGTTACGAGTACCCGGTCGCCTGCGCGATTCTCGATGGTGAAGTGGTGAAACACACGTTCTCGGACGAAGCATTCAGAAGGCCGGAGGTGAACCGGCACCTCGGCAAATTCAAGACGCTGGAAGACCCGGCCTCGAAAGACCACGGCGCGCTGGGCGTGCTCGTGATCCAGGCGCAGGGCAGAACGACGATGCAGCCGATCGAGATACCGCTCGGTGACGCGAAACGTCCGGTTCCGCCGTCGCAGGTCGTCGAGAAGTACATCCGCAACGCGCAGGAGGTCATCGGCGACGAGGCTGCCCGCCAGACCGCACGCATGCTCCAGGAGATCGAGACGCTCCCGAGCATCCGGCCGGTGCTGGATCTGCTGGCAAAACGATAGAAGACTGTTATTGCTTCGGCAGGTTCGCCGCGCGGACGACGCGGCCGAACGTCTCGATCTCGCTGCGCAGAAGTTCCCCAAGCTGCTCGGGCGTGCCGGGCCACGGATCGACCCCGATCGCCGCAAGCCGTTCGCGCAGATCGGGCGTCTCCAGCGCTTTCACGAGCTCACGGTTCAACCGCGTGACGATTTCGCGGGGAGTCGCGGCGGGTGCGAACATCCCGTACCAGACTGTAAGTGTAAGGCCGGGAACGCCCGCTTCGATCGCGGTCGGCACGTCTGGCAGAGTACTGATGCGCGCCTCGCTGAGGACCACGAGCGCACGAACTTTTCCCGCGCGAATGTGCGTGAGCGCCGACGCCACGGGCATCACGACTTCATCCACTTCGCCGCCCATCATCGCGAGCATCGCCTGTGTGACGCCTTTGTAGGGCACGTGCACGATGTCCACCTTCTCCAGATGCTTGAGCAGCTCGTTCGCGAGATGGTTGGTCGTGCCCGCGCCGCCGGAGCCGAAATTGAGCTTGCCCGGATGCGCACGCGCGAGCGCGATGAACTGCCGCAGTGTTTTCGCCGGTATGGAAGGGTGCACCACCAGAACGTTCGGAATCGAGGTGAGCCGCGCGACCGGCGCGAGGTCTTTCACAGGATCGTAGCCGAGCTTGAGATAAAGCGAAGGACTTACGGCGATGCTGGATGTCGCGATCACCATAGTGTAGCCGTCGGGTGGCGACTTGGCCGTGAAGCCGATACCGACGTTTCCGCCAGCGCCCGGCCGGTTGTCCGCCAGAACCTGTTCGCCCATCTGTTCGGAGAGTTTGTCGCCGAGCATGCGCCCGACGATATCGCTCGAAGCGCCGGCGGGGAAAGGCACGATGAGTCGCAGCGGTTTGACCGGATAGCTCTGCGCCCCCGCGGCCGCAGTCGCTTGCCCCACCGCCAGTGGCAACAGCGCCAGATTGACGAGCATCGCCGCGACAAAAGCGCGGCGTTCAGCAGTCGAGCCCATCTCCATCTCTCCTATCGCTGGATAACGTGGACGCCGCGCGTCCCTGGCCGTCGGCGTCCCAGAACCGACGCATTGAGATGTACGTGTACGAGGCCGACCAGCCGATGAGCAGCAGCCCGTTGAGCGCCTCGAAGCCGGCGAGCAACCGCAAATTGCCGGTAGGAACGATGTCGCCGTAGCCGAGCGATGTGTACGTCTCCGCCGAGAAGTAGAACGTCGCGCTGAACGAAGTGGCGCCGGCGCTGCCGAGCGTGCCGAGATCGAACTGATGGATGAGCACGTGGATCACAACCGCGTAAAGAGCGACTTCGGCGGCATGCGCGGCGAATGCGCCAAGGATGACTGCTATGAGCTTGGCGCGCCCGGGGATGCGGAAGCGCGGCAGTGCCGCCGTGAGCCCAAACAGGACCTCGTAGTGAATGAGCGTGGTGAGAGCGAGCAGGAGCACGCACGCGCTCGCGGTTATCGCCATCGGGCCTTCCCGACTGGCGTCGATGTACGCAGAGACGAGCGACGCGCCTTCATGTTGAGTTCACCCAGGGTCGTTATGGTGGAACTGTGTTAGCGCTGCAAGCGCCGCGCCCCGGGGCGGAAGTGTCCTATTATCCGATGGAGGAAAACAAGAGCGGCGACGGTGATCATGCGTGTCGGTTTGTTGGTGATGATCGCGCTTGCGGTGAATGCCGCGCAGGCGCAGGTGAGCTATCCGGCCAAACAGGTTCGCATGATCGTGGCGTTCGCGCCGGGCGGGGGCAGCGACATCCTGTCACGCGCGCTGGCACAGCGATTGTCGGCGCTGCTCGGACAGCCGTTCATCGTCGACAACAGACCCGGGGCAGGCGGTGCGATCGGCACCGAGATCGGCGCCAGGGCGCCGCCGGACGGTTACGTGCTGACGATCGGCAGCTCCGGCGCGTTCGCCGTCAATCCCAACCTGCAGGCGAAACTCTCTTACGACCCGGTGCACGACTTCGTTCCTGTCGGGATGTTCGGAACGTTTCCCTATGTGCTGCTGGTGCACCCGTCGGTGCCCGCAAGAACGGTGCGCGAACTGGTTGCGCTCACGAAGCGGACGCGCGAACAGCTGAACTACGGATCCGCCGGCAACGGATCGGGCAACCATCTCGTGATGGAGCATTTTCTGGCGCTTTCGGGCGCCCGCATGACTCACGTCCCGTATAAGGGCGGCATCCTCGCGCTGAACGCGCTGCTGACCGGAGAGATCGAGGCGACCTTCGATCCCATCGTGACCGCCGTTGCTCAGGTCAGGACGAAACGGGTTCATCCGCTCGCGGTGAGCTCTGCTCGCCGTGCGACGCTCGTTCCGGACATTCCGACCGTCAGCGAAGCAGGCGTGCCGGGCTTCGAAGCAGCCAACTGGTTCGGCGTCTTCGCCCCGGCCGGCACGCAGCAGCCGGTCGTCGAGCGGCTGAATGGCGCGATCAACAAGGCCGTCGCAAGCGCGGAGATGAAAGAGGCGTTGCAGTCGCAAGGAGCGGATGCATTGAGCGGGAAGCCCGAAGATCTGGCGGCGCTGCTCAAGCGCGAGCTCGAGAAATATCGGACGATCGTGAAGAACGCGCAGGGGTCGTTGAAGTGAGCGAAAGTGTACGGTCGATCAGCAACACGCTTGCAGGCTGGCCGGAACACCTGATCCGCGAGTGCAACCCCTACTTACCAGGGCCAGGAACGACCGCAACTATTTAGAGGTCTTGGTGATCTTGTTGCCCTGGATGCCCAACCCCGCCATCAGTCCTTTCTGACCGAACACGAACGCGTAAATATCGTCTTTGGCGGTCGTCGTCGTGGTCGTTTTCGCCTTGCCCTCGTCCACGACCACTACACTCGGTCCCACGCCCACCTCGAAGCCCTCTGTCTTGTCGAGTTGCGCCAGGGCGCCGTCATTCATAAAGAACATCGCATAGCCGTATTTCTGCGCGCCTGCCTGCAAGCCGGTGGAAACGCCGGTGGTGTTGTAGTAGCCAGCAGCCCTTCCGCCCTTGAGCAGTACCCCTTCGCCATATTGCCCGCCGATCCCGAGGCCAGCCTTGGTGATGCTGGGGAAAACGAGGATCGCGATCGCCTTGCTTCCGAGGGCTTTGGCGGCCGGCACCTTTGCGTAAAGCTGATTGAGGGCTGCCTTGCCGTCACTCTCGAGCTTGGAAGCACCGCTGCCCTTTTCTGCGGAAATGGAATGCGAGGCTGCCAGGGTGAGGAAGGCACCGAACACAAAAACACAGAATTTCATCTTTACGATATTCACGACGTCCTCCATGACAAAGGGATCGAACAGTCCGACTATGCAACGTAAGACATTATCCGTCCGAGCGGTGTCCGAAGATACTGCCCGAAGGGCAAGCCGATGTCCGTTGTGGGCGTTTGCACATGACCCATTGTCCCAAAGGCATACACGACCACCAGTCACGACGTCAGGATAGCCGGAGCTAAAATTGCACAAGGGTCGGGCCGCATGGCCCAAGGGAGGAAAAGGTGCGCATCCTGCAGATGCTCTACAACGCCGGGGCCGACTAACATCTCCAGGATGCGCAAGGAAGCCGCAGAACGCGGCTTCGATCCCGACAAGTGGTTCAACAACGTCGAGGTCATCGTCGCGGAGCGCATCGGGATGGAGACCACGACGTATGTTCGGAACATCTACATTACGTCCCTTAGCGCGACATCAGGTCCAATATGCGAAAAACCATAGGATATAATGGCTTATAGAGTGCCAGATGTCGGGAGGCGCGGTATCGGCGATGATCGCTCTGACCGCTACCGCAGAGGACCAGCACTATACAGGGGCGAATCTGGCACCGCCCTTCGCTATCGACTCGATAAGTGGTGGCTTCGACTAACGAATAAAGGGGAGCAGAAAAAAATGACGAGTGCTTGCGGTTCTTCGAGAACGATCAGTCCGAAGTCACTTCAGAGTTGGCGGCGCGGCCTGTTGGTTCTGGGACTTTTCGTTGGCGGCACCGCCGCCGCGCAGGATGCGAACTGGAGTGTGCATCCGGCGCTGACGGATCGCTGGTCACTGCAACTTGGCGCCTTTTATCCCAAGGTGAAAACGGACGCCTACCTGAACGGCGCGAGGGGGCGCGGTACGGACGTCAGCTTCGAGGACGACCTCGGACTCGATGATCGCAAGGCGATGCCTGGAATCCTCGGCAGCGTGCGCTTGGGCGAGCGCTGGAAGATCGAAGCCGAGTACCTGTCGATCGACCGCGACAATTCCCGTGCAGTAATCCGCACCATCAACTGGGGCGATTTCACGTACACCGCCGGCACTACCGTGAACTCGGCATTCAACTCGGACATTTACCGTCTGTCCGCGGGCTATTCGTTCGTCAAGAACAATCGGTGGGAGGCGGGCGCCGTGCTGGGCCTGCACGTAACGGACTTCAGGGCGTCGCTCAGTGCGGCGCGTGTGGGCGCGCAAACCGGCGATGCCCTGGCGCCGCTTCCCACCATCGGGATGTATGGCGCTTATGCATTCACGCCGCGCTGGCTTCTGTCCGGTCGCGCCGATTATTTCTGGCTGAATTACAACGACTACAGCGGTCATCTGTTGAATTTCAATGTCGGCGTCGATTACCGATTCGTGCGCAACTTCGGCGTCGGGTTTGGCTTTCGCCACATCGAATACGACCTGACTGTGAACAAGAGCCAGTATAACGGCGGCATCAACTACAGGCTCAACGGGCCGCTGCTCTATCTCGTCGGCTCGTTCTGATACGGCGACGAGATCGCCGGCCCCGTCCTGAACTGCGGCCGTCCTCCCGAAAGTCGAATCGCGCGAGCTTAACGCAGCGTCGTCTTGTTCACCGCCACGTCGAAGCGCAGCTCGCTCGCCGCTTCGCCGCGACCCGCGACCTTGCTGCGTCCGATCCACAGCCAGCTCCGCCCGTCGCTGCTGCGTGCGTACTGGAACTTGCGCTTGAGACTTGCACCGATGCGCGGCACTTCCTCTTCTTCGATCACGAGCGTGTCGTCGGCCGCCATCGGCTGTGTGGGATCGCGCCGCAGCAGCCAGCCGCGAGGATAGAACACGTACGCACGAAGCTCGGCGCCGATCGCAACGCGCTCGATGAAGTTGTCCTGCGCATCGAGGAGCGCGAGGAACGTTTCGTAATCGGGATCGGAGACGCCGATCACTTCGACGCTGGCTTCTGGATAGAAGCGCTTCATTCCCGCGCGCGCGAGCTGAATCACGAGTGACCGTGTCGGGATTGAAGCGCGGATCGCGCACGGGCAGAAGCGGCGTCCAGTTCGCCGGCACGGGTGTCGCCAGCCGGTACACGAGCTGTGGGCTTTGCGGCCCGCTGTCGAACTGGATCTGCTGATGGAACGCGAGTCCTTTCGCCTCCAGCTCGCGGTCGAGCGGTTCGCCTGAGACGCCTTGCACTTTCTTTTCGATCGCCCACGCGAGATTCGCCATTTCGTCGCGCGCGAGCAGCGTGTGTTCCAGCACGGCGCCTTCCTGCACGCCGTCGAGACTGTCGGGGAGGAGCACCGCATGTCTGAGCGTGCCCTGCAGATTCACATCGGCGGTCACCTCGAACATCGTCCAGGGCGCCGGCCCCGCGACCTGGATCGGACCGGGGTGCGCGGTAATTCCGAAGCGTATCGGTGACTTCGAATGCGCTCACGTCGTACAGCCCGCCGACGGGCAGTCGCACCGGAACGATGAACCAGTCGTTGCCGAACGTGAGCGCGAATTCGGTCACCGTGAGCCGCAGCAGGTCCGTGACGCCGGCCTCGGCACCGGCGAAATTCACGTCCGCGTCCTCGAATTCCCAATAGCGCTCCGCCGGCATGCCGGGATAGCGCACGGGCGCGGGATGGCGACGCGCCACGGCGAACGATTGCGCGGGTGGCGCCGGCGGTGCGGCCTGTGCCGGGAGCGCGGTTGCGCGAAAGTCCTCCCAGTCGACGTGACCGTCGGTGTACTCGTCCGACGTGAGACCGACCGTGCCGCTCGCAATGCGAGAACGCGTATTCCATTCGCTCGCGTTGCCACGACGGATTGGGGCCGGACGCTGCGGTGCCTTCGTAGACGAGCTGGCCGGCCCAGGCGAGCCACGCTTCGAGCATGCTGCGTGCTGCATCGACATCTCCAACTGCGACATCGAGCGCAGCGGGCAGGCTGGCAAGGCGCCCGTTCGCATCCGCCAGCGGCGCGAGATCGGCCAGCAGCTTCGCGGCGTCGACCGTGCGTCGATCGAACAGCGTCGACCAGACCAGCCCCGCGTGATCCGCGTCAGGGTCGGTCGGTGGATCTATCCGTAGCGCGTATGCGTCGAGGAGCGCGCTGCGCACCGCCGCGTTCGGCGCCATGCGCAACGCCTGCAGACCCGCTTCGCCTCGCAGTCGCGGGATGCGTCTTCCATGCCGCTTCGGCTTCGACGCGCGCCTCGAGCGGCACGCCGCCGGGTTGCAGCGTTTCCCACGGCTGCTGCGAATCATGGCCGGCACGAAACGAATCGACCGGACGTCCGTTGACCGCGAACTTCACCACGAGCGGCGTTCCGGCGTCTTCACCCTGGAACTCGTTGAATTGCCATTGGCGTGCGAGCAGCCACAACGGATCGGCAAGCGGCGCCTGCAGTCCGGTTTTCAGACTGACAGCGGTGGGCTGCGTTTCGAGCCGCGTTGCACCCGTGATCGACGGCTTTTTCGCGGCGGCCAGATTGAGCGATGCGCTCGCTTTCGAAAACTCGATCTGCATGACTTGCTATACCTTTCCGAGTGCGATCGTCGCCTGCGTCTGAACCGTCGATCCTCTGGGCCAGACGCTGCGCGGCATCACGCTGTAGCTTCAGCAACTGCACGCTCGGCAGATCGTCCGTGTAGCTCTGCGGCAGATAATTGCCGGGCAGAATGACGCCGAGCCCGCCTTCGAGATCGCGCGGTCGCACTGCGCGCAGCGTCGCGAGGTCACGCGCCTCGTGCAGGACGTCGAGGACGTCGTCGAAGCGTCCAGTCTTCCTGATTGGCGTGCGGCGGCACGCGAGGATGATGCTTTGCGGCGGACGCGCGCCGGGCGCGTCGTAGTGGAAGCGCGATGGCCGCCGTCTGGAACGGATCGGGCATGAACTCGGCCCATTCGTCCACGAGCAGGCCTGCGAGCGGGCCGTCCGCCTGAACTGCGTCGACGGCCGCCCGGCGTGTGCATCGCGATCGCCAGTTGGGCGCCGCGCGATTGATGTCCTTGTACGTCGCACCGAGCGTGCGTGGACAGATAGTCGTGCAACTCCTCCGGCACCTGCGTGAGGTCGGGCGCGGTGGCCTCTTCGTCACGCCAGGCTTCCGGCAGCGCAGCCCACGCCTGCCCCGACCGATGCGGGTACTGGACGAGCTTGAAGTCGGCCGAAGTGCTCATGTCGATCAGCGCTTCGTGCGCTGACAGCGCAGCGGAGAAGCGGTCGAGGCCTTCGCGCACCCGGGCGAGCTTCGGAATCCACCCGGCGATCTGCCACGCGTTATCGCGCGTGAGCGGGCCTTGTTCGCCGAGCGACGCATTGAACTGCGAAGCATAAGGCCCGAGACTGAAACGCGGCAGGACCGGGAAGTCCTTGCCGAGCAGAAGCTTGATGCGCTCGATGGCGCGCTGAACGAGTTGTCCATGCGACGGCCCCGCCTGACCGTCGAGCAATGCGACGGGTGCGTTCAGCACTTCGAGTCGCGCGTCGGTGCAGTCGTTTGAGCGCACTCAGCGCGTCGGCGGCGCGCGCATTGCGCTGCGTGGGGTCTGCACCGGCGGCATCGATCGCCACGACTTCCTGCGGCCACGCCTGCCGCGGCAGAAAGTCTTCCATCGCGGAGAGGTTCGAGATGAGCGCGTCCGCACCCACGCTCGCGTCGAGCGCGGTCTTGAGCGCGGTGAAATCCGCCGCCAACGCGTCTGCCCGCGCTTCCAGCTCGCTTCTGTCCACGCCGGGATATTCGCCCTCGTCCGGCAATCCGGCTTCAATCTGGTTTTCCGGGACGACGACGTCCTTGCGCGTCAACGGGCGCGTGCGATCGACGAGCGCTCTCAGCGTCGTCGCGAGCGCCTCGAAGGGAGCGAGGCCGAGCGTGTCGGCAGCAGGGGCGTCCTGCACGATCTGAAGACCGGTTATGCCGTCGTGATCGGGAAGCTTCGCGATGAACGCCGCGACGAGCCGTGCCCTGAAGCCGGTCTCCGCGTTGCCGAGATCACCCTTTGCGGAGACGCTCGTCGCAAGCATCACCGCCGATAAGGCCGACACTCCAAGCTCATCGAGACCGACGGTGAGGTCATTCGCATCGAACACGGCCTGACCGCCGGCATCCACGCCACGCTGCACGCGCGCCCGGAAGCGATAGTGCGCCGGTGCACCCAGCATGAAGGCGAGCCATGCATTCAGGCGCGGCTCGACATTCGAGCGCCGGTCCTGCGGCCAACGCGCATTGTCCTCCGGACACAGGATGATGAAGCGCTGCGTGTAGCTCGCGCCGCCGCGCGGCGTGCGCGGAACCTCCGGTTCGATCGGCAGCGACTGCTTGTCGGCAACGGCCATTGCGGCGCCTGCGCGATCGAAGTTGCCGTGAACGATCTGATGCATGCCTTCGGCCATCAGGAGGTCGCTCACGCTGTCGGCCAGATCGAGCGCGTCGCGCAGGATGTCGGTGAGCTTCGGCAGTTCGTCGGCGTTCGGCTCGGGTGCCGGTTGGGCGAAGACCGGAAAGCGTATCGCGCAGGTGCTTCAGGGTCGCGTCCGGATCGGCTTCCCACGCGGCGAGCAAGGCCACACCGTCGACCACGTCACGCGCGCCGATCGCTTCCTTCGGCTCGTCGCTCGTCTTCGCACCTGCCGGCCGCCAGGGATACGCCAGCCGCAGCGGCCAGATGAAGCGGCCGAGCAGGGCGTCGCGCAAGCGCACGCTCGATGCGATAGCCGTAGAGCGCGGCGAGCGGCTGATCGCGCGTGAGCCCCTGCAGGATGTCTTCGGCGCGCCGCGTGCGCTGCGAATCGAGCATGATGTTGAACGCGCCCTGCTCGTGATTGGCCATGAAGCCGCTGCGCAGGATCGCCGCGGTGGCCGCCTGACCCAGCGACGGTGCGAGCAGGTAGCCTTCGCTGTCGGGTCGTGCGTCGGCCTTCAGGTTCTCGACCCACGCATAGCCGCCGACGTAGATGCCGCCGGGGTTCGCAGCGCGCATCTGCTCGAGGCGGCGGGTCGCCCGCGCCGTGATCCACGCGTCGAGTCGATACGAGAACGCATCGAGCGTCGTGCGGAAGGCGACGTTGAGCTCGCCGATCGGTCGCGTGGCGAGATAGTCGAGGCTCAGCTTCACGGCCCCCAGGTCGCGCACGGCGGCTGGCAGGTGCGCAACGGAATCGATGAGCTTCGACGCGGCCTGCGTGGCAACGGCCTCGTTCATCTGCAGCGGCTGGGCCGAAAGCGTCTGGGCGACATGTCGCCGAGCGTCGCACGTCCGGTCACCGCCGGGATCGTCACGTGCGCCAGCTCCTTCGGGCTCGTCACGGTGAACGTCGCTTCGTTCTGTTGCGTCGCTTCGATGTTGACCAGCTTCGGCGTCGCGAGCGAGGCGACGCGCGTCACGGCGCGGCTCCCGAGTGCGAACGATTCGACGGCATCGCCCCGTTCCTTCTGCACCGAGTAGGCCAGGAGCGCCTGCAGCAAAGCGGGACCCGCCTGCTGGGCGGTGAGAACCGGATCGCTGCGTGCCGGGGTGTCGGCGAGCGCTTTGGCGATCACCGCGAGATAGTTTTTCTCGGCAGGAAACGTGCTCGCGTCAGGCGCTTCGTTTTTGGGATCTTTGTCGTCGGCGAGTACCCACGGCACGCCGGCGAGATAGCCTGCGGAATAGGGCGGGTCGGGCAGGAAGTCGTTGCAGGTGTAGAGGTGCACGCGCGTGTAATCGCTGCGACTGACGCCGAGCGCGGTGAACACTGCGGCGATCACGCCGGCTTTGCTCGGCGTCTGCGCCGCGCTGATCTCGAGCGGTATCTGGCAGTAGGCTTTGCCGCCGTCCTTGTCACGGTAGAACGCGGTCTGCGACCACGGCGCCGTCTGGAGGATGTCTTTGGCGCGCTCCACATTGCCATCCGTGAGCAGCGGCACCTTGCGGCTCGCGATTTCGAACATCGGGCGCAGCACGCCCAGCACTTTGCCGATGCCGCTCTCGACCGCCGAGTCGGTGCTCGCGAACGATTTGCCGACAACGGGCAGGATCCCGTACGGCTGCGTGCCGATGCGCAGCAGCGGCAGCGGTCCGCCGGGCCGCAGATAGCCGACGCAGTAACGGCGCAGGGCATAGAGCGTAGGTGTTTTCAGCAGCCGCGCGTCTTCGCCACCGGCGGGGTTCCAGAGCTCCATCAGATAGTGGCCGAACGTACCGCGCCACAGCACGTTCATCATGTGCAGGGCAGTGCGCTGCTCGGCCAGATGCGCGTTCGCGACGTTGTCGGCCGCCAGACGTTCGGGCGCGAACCCGAACGCGCTACCCAGCAACTGCAGCGCGTCTTTCTCCGCCGGCAGCTTCCCGTCGGCGCCCGGTGCGGGCGGAGCGGCGCGTTCGACTGAAGCGCTGTAAGCCGACGCGGACGCGCCGGTGTTGTTGGTCGGCGACCCGAGCGGGACGAAGCCGATGCCCTGCGAATCACGCTGGGCTGCGAGCAGGTCCGCCAGTTCTTCCGAACTCTGCGCGGCATCCTTCGTCCATTCGAGCCCGACGACGATCAGTCGCTCGAGCGTCCCCCGTGCGAGATCGAAGCGTGCCGCATTGCGCTGCGTGGTGAACGCATCCACCTGCTGCTGCGTGACTTCGAGTGCCATTCCGTTTGTGAGTGCCGCGGCGAAGTCGACCAGCCATGCGCGATCGCCGCCGAGCAGCGCCTGCGGGTCCGCCGTGTTGAGCCAGTCGGGCGAGAGTGCAAGCTCGTCGGGAATGCGGTTACCCCAGACGCGAAAGACTTCGCGACGTCCGGCGGCATAGCCGATCGCGCACCAGCGGTCGGGCAGCAGCACCGCCCGCGTGTCCTTCGCTCGCGCATCGATCGTGTCGAGTTTGGGAAGCTCGGGAGCGGTACCGGCTGCGCCGATGCGGTCGACGTTCGTGGGCGTCGTGATACGCAGCACCCACGCCGCGCGATTGCGGCCGTACGCGTGGCCGAGATCACGCGCGATGCGTTCGGCCTCCGGCGTCGTCCTGGGTGAAGCGCGCGTTCCAGTATTCGACTGCGGCTGCCATTTCGCCCTGCGATGGCGCGGGCGTATGCTCGATCGTATTCAGGTTGTCGGGATAGATGCGAATGCGCAGCGACGTCGGCTGGCCCGGCGGGAAATAGCGCGTTTCCAGCCGCATCGGCAGCAGCGCGATCGGCTGTCGACCGTCGAGCGCCTGCGCGAGCACGGCGGGATCCTGGTTTCGTACGAGACCATCGGCGAAGCGATCGACACGCTGTTCGATTTCGCGCCGCTGATCGATCAGCCGCTGCCGCGCCGCTTCCGCATCACGCAATGCCTGCTGCAGTTGCGCAATCGTGTCGGTGGATGCGCTCGCACGCTGCGCCGCCTCCAGTGCGTTTTTCTGGCTCAGAACCGCGGTGTCCAGTCCGCGCTGCTCGGCGACCACCGATTGCAGCGTGCTGCGATCCTGGCTCAATGCGTTCAGATCGAGATTGATGCGTGGCATAGGAATTCCTGGTGCGCGAAGTCAGCGCGGCATCCCAGAGTCCCTAACATAATGGGGCGCGTGCGCGTTGCGAGCCAAAGTTGTGGATGACAAGGAGGACGCCGAAGAGCGTATCGAGAATACGGTCGAGGTGGCCGACGCAGTAAGGCGCGATTTTGGCCGCAACCCGAAGGGCTGGCACGAGTTTTCGCCCATCTCTGCGTCATGCTCCTTGCCAAGGTTCTCGACATTGGCTTCGTTGCACTCCTTGATCTGAGCGAAAATCGTGACAGCGCGCGCTCGCTTCCATTACGTTAGGGACTCTTAAGCCGGGCGCCGGCGTAATACCCGCGAAACGGCCGCTGCAGGAGCGCGTCGGCGACCGTTGCCGCATGCGGGCGTACCCATTGGGGCTTGTTCTTCGCCGGGTCCGCCTGCTTCAACTGCGTGCTGCCGAAGTACGTACCGGCCGCGACGCCGACGTCGCCCCAGTCCACATCGAGCCACGATGGGCCGCCGCGGCCATCTGCGTCCGGCTCGTCGAAGCCGAAGCGCGGCTCGGTCATGTGCTCTTCGAGGATGAAGAAATACTTCTCCATGCGCTCGGGATCGATGTTGAAGCCGATATACGTGATGTCCGTGCCGAGGTGGCCCTTTATGGACGGCAGGACCATGCGAGCGGGGTCCATTTCCTTTGGATCGACCGTGCCCGCCGGCGGCGGCGGACTGCTGCCGCCCGGACGGGTCTCCTGCGCGTCGATCGGATAGGCGTAGACCGACAGCGTTGGGAAAACGCTCGAGCAGTTGACCTCGAATCAGCAGCACGACCATGGCGGTGTTTCCCGGCTGAGAGCCGAGGGGAACCGGTTTCCATTCGTGCACTGGGGCGATGTCGGGCGCGCCGTCGAGCCGCTGCCAGAAATGCTGGAACGGCGTGCCGCGCTGATCGGTCGGAAAGCCCTGCCACAGCAGCTCGCGCCCCATTTCGTGATTCGCGCCGAGCATGAGCGCTTCGACGAAACGCGGGTTCGTCTTGACGGCCATGATGAAGTCCTCGGGCAGCAGACCGACACCCGGGCAGAAACACTTCGGGGGCGAGCACTTCGAGTTTCTTCGACAGCGGAAACGTGAGATGCGGATAGGCCATGACCCGGTCGAAGAACAGAGGAATGACATAACGCAGCCGTTCGGCTACTGCGATATCGAGCCGCGCCGCAATGAACAGATTGCCCATCTGCGATCCGTTCCACTCGACGCTCTGCGCACCGAGCGACAAGCGTACTCGCCAGCCGTGCCGGCACGCTGCGTGAGGGATCGATGCGCGCGCGTGTCTGGTCCGCCGCGGGCTTGATGGCGAAGTCCACGGCCGCGATGGAAACGGGCCCGGGCACGGCGACCTGCGACGTCTGCTGGTAATCCTTGAAGGCATCCGCGTAGCGCTGCAGGACCGCCGCGTCCTTGATCGCCGCTGGAACGGTGATCGTCGTGCTCGCGGGTGGCGTCTGCGTTCCGGTTGTCACGCCCGTGAACACGCCGGGGCGCACTGTCTGGATCTGCGTTACGGCGCCGCTCTGGCCGATCGCGTTCGCCGGCAGCGTCGTGAGCAGCGCGTTCTTGCCGAAGAGCTGTACCGCTCGCGCGGGTGCCGCGCCGAGCTGTTGCGGGCGGCTCCGTGCGGCGGGTGCAGCGGGTGCGTCGGCGTGCGATGGGTGCCACTCGCACACCCGCAGTATTCAGCACCGAACCGGACGTCGTCACCGTTCCCGTCTGAATGCTGACCTTCAGTGCCTGTGCGCTGAGCACGCCGGCTTCGTTCACCGACAGAAGCACGCCTTCGGAACTGCGCTGGCTCGCCTGCTGAATGAGCTGCGCCACATCGCCCACGAGTGGTCGGCCGGCCGCCTTTTCGAGCTCGGCCAGGCGCAGCACATGGGTCTCCGTGATCAGACCCTGACGCAGCACGTCGCCGATCTGCGGCGGTGTCGCTTTGGTGCGTGCACCGGCCGCGCGGGCCTGCGCGTTCTGCTGCTGAATGGTGCGGATCTCCGCGGCTGTCATGGTGCCGGGCAGGCCCGTGTAGGGCGCGAGGTCGATCACGGCGTCTGCCGCGGCCGGCAGCGGGATCTTGTCGAACGACACGCTGCCCATCAATGCCGTCGGGCACGAATCGATTGGGATCGATCGCCTGGACATTGCGCGAGGCGTTCGCGAACGTGTCGACCAGCGTGACCATCTGGCGATCGACACGTCGCAGGCGCGAGATTGCGTTCGCGCCATTGCGCCATCCTGAAGGTCGGACGCGGCGCGCGCTCGTGAGCCGGCGCATCGAGCCATCGAAGAGCTCGTCCGGCAGACGTCGCGTCGGCGATGCGGCCGTAGAGCGCTGCGGTCGGCGGCAATCGCGATGCGCGCTCGCGCCGGCGCGAGCACCGCCAGCAAACGCGCTTCGGGCGAAGCTTGTCGAGGTGGCGCGTCTTCGACGCTCTTCAGCACGTCGCGCGCGAGCCGTGCGAGCGAGAACGCGCGCTCGGCCGCGAGCACGTCGCCCACCTGTTCCCACGCGGCCTGCATGAATTCGTCCTGGTTCTGACGAACGACTTCCGCGCCCCAGCCGGCCGCGAGCCGATAGCGCGGCTGCAGGCTCAGGCCCTCGAGCCAATGCGAGCCGATCGCGGCCCGGTTCGACACTGTGCCGCTCGGCGGGGTGCTCGCCGTAGATCGGCGGCGACGAGCGTGGGCACGGTCGCGTCCTTCGGCGTCGCCCCGCGTGGCGAGCGCCTGACCGCTGTTGAGTATCGCTTCGAGCTTCTGCGCGAAGGTGTCGTTCGGCGCATCCGGCTCGAAGTCGAGCGAGACCATCGCGCCTTCGAATACGGTGCGGCCCGGGGTCGCACCGTCGAACAGGAGATGATCGCCGTCGACGGCGACGGATTGCTCGCCGATGTGACGAAGCTGCGCGATCAGCGCCGCATCGCCGGCGTACTGCTGCGGCGTTCTGCAGCCGGCGCGCGAGCGTCTCGATGTCGCCCACCGGTCCGGTCGAGAACTCCCAGTGGTAATAGACCGGCAGCTCGATCGCCGTGGGTCGCGCGTGCGTTCCACGCAGCGCGAGCGACGTCGCCTCGCACCGGCTGGCCGAGGCCGCGCAGGCGCCCGCCGTCGAGTCGCCGGAACGACGCAGGCGACGTAGTCCTTGCGCGGCTCGAGGCGACGCGGACAGACGAGCCGCGAGATGTTGCGCTCGGGATACTGCTTTCATCTCCGCCGCCAGACCCGCTTCGTCCGCCTTGCTCTTCTGGCGACACGGCCTGCGCATGTGCCCACAGCCACGATTCGGCGAGATCGGGCAGCTCGCTCGCAGCCTGCGCCGCGGTAGAGCGTGATCGACGGCAGCGGCCGGCCCGGCTTCACAGTCGGCGGCCGCACGTGTGCGCGATCGAGCACGACGAGCACGAGCCACGGCCGCAGATTGTCGTTGTCGTTGGCTCGAGCAGGCGTCAGCAGCCACGGAAGGTCGGGCGGATCGAAATCGACGATCGCCAGATAGTTCGGCTCGAAGTTGGTAACGTTCGGCTTCGGGTCCGTGCGCACCACGAGGCGTGGATCGATGCCGATGATGTCGGCCGGGCCGTACAGCGTCAGGTCGACGTTACCGGATACGGCGGCGACGGCATTGCCGTCCTGCTGCGCCTGCAGCGTCAGTCCGACGCTGACTTTCGGGCGCGTCGGCAGAGCGGCGCACCGGCAGCATCGGGATTGCGGTGCGCAGCGGGCGAGTCCGCGCCGCGCCACGGGCATGAAGCGATAGGGAATGCTCATGCGGCCACCTCCGCAAGCTCGACGACCTGGCTACGCTTTCGCATCGAGCGCTGGTGATCGAAGACACGCGCCTGATCCGCCCGCCAGTACGCTCGTGTGGATACGGCCGCCGGCGGACGACCTGCATCGTATTCCTGTCCGCGATCACCACCGGCGGCGGGTCGATCCGCAACGCGGTCGGCTGCGCGAGGCTGCATCAGCGCGCGATCGCGAAGCCGGGATACGCCCGCGGCACCGAAGGCCGCATCGAGGCTGCCGTGTTTCACCGTATCGAACGCGACCGTCGCGATGCGCAGCAGCTTCTTCGGCGTGCGCGGCGCACCCAGGTCCGCTTCTTCGTAGTTCAGCGTCTCTGCCACGATCTCGCCCAGGTCGAACGTGTCGTCGTTCAGCTCGTAGCCCGCCGTGAACAGCTCGAACGACGGCTTCGACATGCGTGTCGTCCTGCGACATCTCGAGAAACTGCGCTGCCGCGAAGAAGTCGCTGCGTCGCTGCGACCGGCTTCGCCTCCGGCGCGAGCATTGGCGCCCTGCGATACTTGCAACGCCGCCGCCGAGAACTCGTTCGCGCCGCTCGATCTTGCTGCCGCTCGCCTTCGCCAGGCGCAATTCGAGCGGCACGAGCTTCTGCTGGAAGACGAGCGCTGCCGAGCGGATGCGCGAGCACGTCGCCGCCGGCTTCGATCGTCCGCAAGCGTGAGGAAGCTTTCACCGCCTTGCGGCAGCTGTGCGCGACCAGTTCGCCGCCTTTGCGATTTCCTTCGCTGAGCTCGCTCGGCGATGTCGACCGTGACCTGCGGCGTATCGCGGTCCGTGCCCCATGCTCGTCGACGTGAGCGAGAAGTCGGGCAGCGGCCACGGCGTGTGCACCTCGCGCGTTGCCGGCGATGTGCCAGCGGCCCGGGCCGGCCAGCAGTGCCGTCGAGATGTATCGACGCGAAGTCGATGCCGAACACGTGCACGGCGAGATAGGCGTGCAGGTCGAGCTCGAAGTAGAACTTCGGCACGAGATAGCAGATCGCGTCGAAGCCGAAGCCGCCCTCGATGCTCGGCGATGCCGATGTCGGCCCACACGCGCAGTCGAGCAGCCGGCCTGCATCGTCGCCGACGTGATCGCGAAGTAGCCCTTGAACGAGATGCCGACGATGCCGATGTCGAAGCTCGCGCCGACGCGGTCGAACGGCGACCGGAATGTCGGACGGAATCTCCTTGAAGCGCGGATGGAAGCCGCCGGCGCTGATGAGGAACGTCGGCTGGTCGCCGAACTGCGCGCGGAACGCGAACTGGCCGGTGATCGAGATGAACGCGACGCGCGAATTGACGCAGCTTCGCGTCGAACCCGATACGCAGCGGATCGAACACGACCGCAGCCGACGAAGTCGAGCCGCAGGTAGAGCAGCGCGAGATCGGCCGAGACGAGCGGCGGCAATCTGCACGATCGCCTGGCCCAGCAGCGCGAACTGGTTGGCTTCGACCAGGAGGCCGAGGCGCACCGTGACGAGGCTCGGCGTGCCCCAGCCGAGCTCGAGCATCGGTCCGATGACGAAACCGCCGCCTTGACCGGGAACAGCGTGCGCAGCGTGTTGATGATCTGCGGCGCGTTGGCGACCGGGTTCTCCGGAAACAGCACGGCGTCGAGCGCGCCGGTCGAGATGCCCTGCGACAGCGCGGTCGGGCTCGCCGTGTGCTGCACGCCGATCAGACCGCCGATGCCGGTCAGCGTGAATCCGAACGACAGCTGGATGGCCGGGAACTGTCCGAAGATCAGCAGCAGCAGCGAAAAGCCTGCTTCCGACTGCGTGTTGAGAACCGCGATCGCCTTGACGTCGACCGCGAGCATCTTGAGCTCGAGCACGCCCGCGTAGCCGTTCGCGGCGAGACCGACAGGTAACCGCCGCCCTTGACGATGCCCGCATCGAGCGACGAGCCCGATGCCGTTCGGGCGGCTTGAATGCGAAGCTGAACGGCCGCGCCGGCGTTGCCCACATCGAGCGTCGAGCAGGACGCCCATGCGATCGACCGACGCGGCGAACGGACCCAGCGTCACGCCGAACGATGCCGAAAGCTCCACCTGCAGATGCTGGAAGCTGCCGCCGACAGGATCGAGGCCGAAATTGATGAGCTGCAGCTCGAACGGCCCGGTCGGCAACGTCGGCACGGGCAGGCTCGCTCTCAGTCCGGTGCCGTTGGTGAGACGCAGCGCGCCGGACCGATCCGCTTCGGCCTCGACGCTGAGGTCGAGAGTGATTGCGTTACCGAGGACGAGCTTGAGGAAAGCATCCGGCGGCGTGAGCGTTGCCTTTGCCTTACGCGCAAAGAAACCGACGCGCGGCTCTCCGTTCTTGAGGCGCAGCGTGACACCCAGCTCGCCAATCGCTACGCGGGCGCCGAGCGCATCGCTCCCGATGACGAGCGTGCCGGCGTCATTCGATCTGGACATGCTGAGCTGCAGGTCGAGATCGCCACTGACGCGCACAGCCTGAGGTGAGTCGAGCGGAAGGAACGCGCTGATACCTGATGTCCCGGTGAGGGCGACATTGAAGAGATTGCCGTCGACGCTTCTGCTGCTGTTCAGCGCGAGGTTGAGCGCCGCTTTGACGCCCGTTGGCGGAGCGGTTGCGAATTCCAGTGTGCCGCCGATGCCGGCCGGCCCGCTGAGCACGAGCTTCGGTTGCGCGGCGAGATCGGGCGGCGGCTGCTGAACCCAGCCGGTGCCCGGCGCAGTTGCGGGGGGCGTAAACGCGCGATCGATGACGCTGCCGATGAACAGCGTGATGAGGGCGAGCGCTGTCTGTGCGTTGTCGATTCCCGCGCCGCCTGCGGCTCCGACTGTCGCGGCGAGTTTCGCTGCTTCACTGCCGGACGCCGGGTTCGCGTCGGCATCGCCGCTCAACGTCAGCAGCGCTTTGCCGAGCGAGAGGGCGCTCGGATAGCGGCTTCCGGCCTGCATATGGTGCAGGCGGTCGATCTGGTCCATGACAGGCGCAACGAGCGCCAGTATGCCGGCCGGATTACCTCCGGGCTGCAACGCCTGGACCGCCTGTCGCAGGTAGTCGAGGGCGGCGAGCGACTCGGCAGTCACCTGCGCCGCCAGCGCGATCGACTGCGCATCCGCGCCGGTGTCATTGAAATCGGCCAGGTCAGGATCGTTCGGAGGCGCCGCCGGATTCTTCACGCCGAGCGTGCGCCATAGAAGCTGCTGCACCGCGGCGCGCTCCGCCGGGGCGAGCCCGCTCGCAGTCAACGCACGATCGATCGCCTTCGAATACCAATCGTAGGTCTGCTTGACAATCCTGTCGGGCTTCGCCACACGACCTCCCTGACGCGGCACGCACGTGACATGCCACGGCCGATCGATTTACAGGCCGGATTTTTCAGCGTATTGCTCTCGCAGCGCTTTACTTTAGCGCATCGCGCGCGAGCACAGGGATTTTACAAACATGACGCTTCACCAATCATAGTCGCGTCATCTCAAGCTCAGCTATGGCGGGCCGACCGGTTCGGTCAATCAGCTGCTGGTGTGATGCTGAATACGCGCACGCGCGTGGACATGCTCTTCGTGCCCTACAAGGTGATGCGAGATGTGACGTTCGATACGTCGCGGGCCGCATTCAGCTCTGTTACAGCAGCGCAGTGGTGGCGAGTCTCAGCAGTTCGAGCGCATCATTCGCGAGGACATGGTGCGCTGGGGCAAAGTGATCCGGGATGCCGGCGTCGTTGCGCAATAGCCCGGGGAATCGAAGCGCGCCTCAGTAAGCCGCGATGTGCGCCGACCTGCGCGACCCTGCGAACGTGCCGTCCGGCGCAGGCGTGCGCGGCTTCACGCGCGATTCGTCGTCATCGACCGGCCGCGCTGCTCGTTGTTCGAGTCCGTGGCGGTCCAGCACGATCAGCTTGCGCTTGTAACGGCGAACCACGCCGTGGGCGATCATGTTGCGCAGCACGCGACTGACCATTTCACGGGAGGCACCGACCATCGCAGCGATGATGGTCGAGCGCAGCTGGACGATGCATTCGCCGTCGATCACACGATCGTGATCGAGCAGCACCCGGGCAACGCGGCCGTCGACGTCCACGAGGGCGAAACTCGCAATCTGACGCTGTGCTGCCGCAAGCCGATTGGCGAGCGCGCGCATCATGAACATGGCCGCAGTCGAGTTGCGCACTAATAGCGGCAGCAGGACGGCTTTCGGCACGAACAGAACTTCCGCGTCCTCCTGCGCCTGAACGCTTTCCAGGCGTGGCGCCGATTCGAACAGGCCTCCTTCGCCGAAAAAGTCATTGGGGCCGAATGCAGCGATGATGACTTCGCGCGCGTCGCCGTCTTCATGCATGACGTGCACGCTTCCGGACAGGACGAAATAAAGACCTTCGGCCGGCGCTCCGGGACACAGGATGTAGGCGCGAGGCCCATACGAGCGGTGCCGCAACATCGGCAGCACCTCGGCGAGCTGCTCATGCGTCAGCAACGAAAACAGCGGCAGATTTCGAATGGCCTCGATTTTGCAGTTTAAGACCGGCATAGGCTTCCGAAAAACATGACCCGGTCGAGTAACGCGCAGACCTTCTCCGGGGTTTACAGCGAGCAGGCCAGAAAGCGTGAAGGGCACCGGCGTCACCCGCGAACACGTTCACTGCTAACAACGCGATGAGCAACCGTATTCCGCGGCGTGGGTGAACGCGCGTCACAACCCACTAACGGGCGTGAAACTGTCGTGAGTGGTTAAGCCACGTGCGTGCCCGGGGGAAAGGAAAGGAGGATATACCAGGCCTTGAGCAGAACAGGCGAGCGCCGCCCCCGTCCCTATCGCACTTGCAGGACCAGCTTTCCGCGCAGGTGACGTCCTTCGCTCATCCTGTGTGCTTCAGCGGCTTGGGACAATGGGTATACCTTGATCTCGGGCACGCGCACGGCGCCGCTCGTCACGAGCGCCGCAATACGTTCGAGATGGGCGCGGTCACGCGCGGCGTTGGGCCGCAGCGAGATCACGTCTCCACGCGGCGGCGTCGGCGCAGCGTGTCCGGAGGCGATGAAGGCGGCGCGTCCGCCTGGACGCAGCACGCTGAACGAATTCTTTGCAACGTCGCCGCCGACCGTGTCGAACACCGCGTCGCAGCCCGATACGACTTTGGTGAAGTCCTGCTGACGATAGTCGACGACTTCGTCGGCACCGAGGCTGCGCACGTAGTCGATATTCGCGCTGCTGGTCGTCGTGATCACGCGCGCACCGATGTGCTTCGCGAGCTGAATCGCGAAGCCGGCCACACCGCCTGCACCGCCCTGGATCAGGATCTTCTCGCCTTTCTGGAGCTTGAGCGTGTCCTCGATCGAGGAGAGGGCAGTGAGTCCGACGAGCGCCACCGATGCAGCCTGGATGTGCGACAGGTTCGCCGGTTTTCGCGCGACGATCGCGGACTTGATGGCGACTTTCTCCGCGTACGCGGCTTCCCGACTCGTCTCACAGACGCCGAACACCGGGTCGCCGACGGCGACATCGTCCACGCCCGCGCCGAGCGCACTCACCACGCCGGAGAAGTCGCGTCCGGGGATGTAAGGGAGGTTCGTCAGCTGTGCGTAGCTGCCTGCGCGCACTTTCCAGTCGGCGCCGTTGACGCTCGCCGCGTGTACATCGACGATGACTTCTCCGGGACCGGCAACCGGGTCGGGAAAGTCTCCATACTCCATGACCTCCGGACCGCCGTGTTGCCTGAAGTATGCTGCTTTCATCTCCGATCCCCGTGCGCGTTGGCAGGCGTGCGATGGTACCACGTCTACCTCGTGGAACACGCACTGCGGCCCTGCGCCGCGGCGCTACAATTCACCCGTTCTGCGAGGCCGACCCATCATCGGCATGCACCCGCGGGACGCAAGGGAGGCGGGACAATATGGATCTGCAGCTGAAAGACAAAACAGCGCTCGTCACCGGCGCGAGTATCGGAATCGGTCACGCCATCGCGCGCGGTCTCGCCGCGGAAGGTGTGCGCGTGTGTATCGCCGCGCGGCGATCGAATCTGCTCGAGGCGCTCGCCCGTGAAATCGCGGAACGCGGAGACCCGCCGCCGCAGATGATCGCGATGGACCTCATGCAGGAGGGCGCCGCGGAACGCCTCGCAGAGAAGGCGACGAAAGCGCTGGGTGGTGTCGACATCCTCATCAATTCCGCCGGGGGCAGCAATCCGGCGATTGCGATCGATGCTGCGGAGACGCTGTGGGAAGAAGCGATGCGGTTGAACTTCGTGCGCCTGCGCCAGCTCACGCATGCACTGCTGCCGGGCATGATCGAGCGTAACTTCGGGCGCGTAGTCAACATCAGCGGCAAGTCGGAGCCCACCGGCCTGATTGCGGTGAATCCGGCCAAAGCGGCGATACACGCGTGGGCGAAAGGCCTGTCGCGTGAAGTCGGTCGTCATGGGATTACAGTGAATTCGATCGCGCCGGGCCGCATCATGAGCGAGCAGATCCGGCGCAAGTACTCCGCGGAGTTCCGCGCGAAGCAGTCCGCCGAGGAGATTCCGATGGGGCGCTACGGCGAGCCCGAAGAGCTCGCTGCGGTTGCCGTGTTTCTCGCCTCACCGGTGGCGGGGTACGTCACCGGAACGGTGATTCCAGTGGATGGCGGCTTGAGAAAATACGCGTTCTGACGTGCCGGGTCCGGAGTACATTGACGAGTCCGCCGTTCCGGCTGCAGCGGCGCCGGTTGCGCGCCCATTGCAGGCGGGAGCGACGGTCTATCTGATCGTATTGATGGCGTTTCTGAGTCAGGCCGGCTTCGGCGGCAGCCGCGTCGCGGTCTCTCTGCACGCGCTGCATCTCACCGCGAATCAGTTCGCGATCGGCGTGGTGATCGCGCTCTATTCCCTGTGCCCGATGCTGTTCGCCATTCTGATCGGAAAACTCGCGGATCGTGTGTCGCCGCGGCGGCTCGTCAATTTCGGCGCGCTCATCATGACCGGTGCGCTGCTCATACCGGTTGTGGTTCCGGGGCTCCCCGCGCTGTGCATCGCCGCGTTCATACTGGGGCTCTCGCATCAGGTGTTCAGTCTTCCGATCGAGGCGCTGATCGGCGGCATCGGCGGGGTGGAGAAGCGCGCGCGCAACTATGCCGTGATCACGATGGCATGGTCGGCCGCCAATTTCCTGGGACCCATGATGGCCGGCTTTTCGATCGATCACATCGGCCAGCTGGAGGTCTATCTCGTGCTCGCGGTGTTCACGTTCGCACCGGTGGTGATGATCTTCACGAGGCCGGAAGTGCTGCCCGAGACGGCGCGCATGCAGGCAGGGGCGGATGGAAAGCAAGGCAGCGTGTTCGATCTCTGGCGCATCCCGGCGCTGCGCAACACGATCATCGCCGCAGGCATCGTGGGTTCGGCGCAGGACCTCTTCCAGTTCTACATGCCGATTTACGGCCACTCGGTGGGCCTTTCGGCGTCCGCGATCGGAACGATACTGGGCACCTCCGCGGCGGCCGCGTTCGTGATTCGCGGCATACTGCCGTTCCTCTCGCGCCGGCTCACGGAAGCGCAGATCCTGAAGAGCGCAATCTTCATCGCCGCTTTCGCGTTCAGTCTGTTTCCGCTGTTCAGCCAGGCTTACGCGCTTGGCACAATCGCATTCGTGCTGGGGCTGGGTGTGGGCTGCGCGCAGCCAATGACGATGTCGCTGCTCTACGCGATGGCACCGGGGAGCCGGCTCGCGGAGGCATTCGGTCTGCACAAGACCGTGCGCAACGCGACGCACCTCGTGGTGCCGATCGTGTTCGGCAGCATCGGCGCGGCATTCGGCTTCATCACGGTGTTCCTGTCGAACTCGGGCCTGCTCGCGACGGCGGGGTTCCTGCTGCGGAAGCTGAAGACGGCGGGGCGTTGACGAACCTTACGCCGCTCCTGCGGCGTTGCGGCCTGTGGCCGCGTTGCCTGCGGGCGCAAAGACAGCGCTTAGGCGTCTCGCGGCGTTATGCATTGCCAATCCGTTCGCACTGAGGCTCGTGCGACGACGCGCTCGCAGTGTGAACGGTGCCGGTCGTTCGTGCTTCGAGACGGCCAACGGCCTCCTCAAGCACGAACGGTCAGGCGCGCTCCGGTCTACGCGGTCTGCGCTTTCGTTTCCTGCCATCGATCCAGTTTTTCGCGCGCGCCGTTCGTCTCCGGATCCATCTCGTCATCGTGCCCTGCCATCTTCGCAGTGAGCTCGATCACGTAGCCGTTGGGATCGCGGAAATAGATCGAATGCAGGAAACCGTGATCCGAGATTCCGCGTGTCTCGATTCCCTGCGCCCGCCCCTTTGCGAACATCGCCTGCAGATCCTCCGGCGAGACTTCGAGCGCGATGTGCAGATCGAAATCGTGCTGCGGCTTGAACTCGAACGCCATCTCTGGTGCTTCGAAGAAGGCGAGATAGGAGCCGTCGTCCAGACGATAGAACGTATGCAGCACGCCGCTCGTCCTGCGGCCGGTTTTCGTCTCGTTGATTTCCAGTGTGCCGGCGAGCGGCAGTCCGAGAAAGTCCTCGTAGAAGCGCCGCGTTTCCTCGGAATCGCGGCAGCGGTAGGCGTTGTGATGCAACCCGCGGATCATGATCGTTCTCCCGTCGTTCGATTCAGTCCTGAAGTCCCTTGGTGACGATTTCACTCACGTCCTTCGAAAGTCCCGGTGTGTCGCGTATGCGCTCGAGCGCTCCACGTGCATGGCGCTGGCGGCCTTCGTCGAATTTCCTGTAGCGATCGAATGCGCGTGCCATGCGCGCCGCCACCTGCGGGTTCAGCTTGTCGAGTGCGATGATCTGCTCCGCCACGAACTCGTAGCCGCTCCCGTCGGCAGCATGGAAGCGGAGGTGATTGCCGGTGAATGCCCCGATCAGCGCGTAGACCTTGTTCGGATTCCTGATCGAGAACGCCGGATGCGTGGTGAGACGCTTCACCTCGGCAAGCGTGCCCGGCAGTCGTGACAGCGCCTGCACGCGCAGCCATTTGTCGATCACCAGCGGTTCGTGCTGCCAGCGCGTGTAGAACGTCTCGAGCGCTGCGCTGCGCTGCGCACAATCGAAGTCCGAGAGTACGGCGAGTGCCGCCATGGCATCCGTCATGTTGTCGGCGTTGCTGAACTGCGCCTGAACGACATCGCATGCTTCGCGCGTCTGCGCCTCCATGAGATAGGCGAGGCACAGATTGCGCAGCGAGCGCTTGCCGGCAGACGCGGCGTCCGGACTGTACGGCGGCTCCACCGTGAACTTGCGATAGGCTGCAAGCAGCTCGTCACGCAGCACCTCGCCGAGCTTGCGCGCGAGTCCGGTACGCACCGCGTGAATCGCGTCGGGATCCACCACGCTCATCTGCTCCGCGAGAAAATGCTCCGAGGGCAGCATGAGCGCCTCCGCGGCGAAGCTCGGGTCGCTCGGCGCGTTCGCCAGAATGCGTCCGAACGCCCCTACGAAGGACTCCGGCGCAGCGAACGGGCGGCCTGCACGCACGTCTTCGATCCCGCGCAACAGGAGCCTCGTCGCGAGCCGCTGTCCTGCTTCCCACCGGTTGAACGGGTCCGCGTCGTACGCCATCAGGTGCGCGAGGCTGCGCTCGTCGTAGCCGTATTCGATTTTGACGGGCGCCGAGAAATCTCGCGCAAGCGAGGGCACCGGGCGCGCGGGCACATCGACGAAATCGAACCGTTGCTCAGCCTCGGTGACGGATAAGACACCGCTGCGTGCGGGGGCGCCGCTCGCCGCATCGAGCGCGAGCGGGATGTCCTTCCCGTCCGGGCCGACCAGACCGAGCGCGAGAGGAATGTGGAACGGCAGCTTGTCCTTGCGTTCAGGCGTCGGCGGACATGACTGGCGCACGCGCAGGGTGTAGCGCTTCTTCTCACCATCGTATTCATCCGACACGTCGAGCACCGGCGTGCCGGCCTGGTCGTACCAGCGCTTGAACTGCGTGAGGTCCGTGCCCGACGCGTCGGCCATCGCCTGCACGAAATCATCCGTCGTGACGGCCTGACCGTCATGGCGCTCGAAGTAGAGATCCATTCCCTTCCTGAAATTCCTCGCGCCGATCAGCGTGTGAATCATGCGTACCACTTCCGCGCCTTTCTGGTACACGGTCGCCGTATAGAAGTTGCTGATCTCGATGTACGACTGCGGCCGCACGGGATGCGCCATCGCGCTTGCATCCTCGGGAAACTGCCTCGCACGCAATTCACGCACTTCGCGGATGCGTTCCACGGCGCGTGAATACTCGTCGGCACCGTATTCCTGATCGCGGAATACCGTCAGCCCCTCCTTCAGCGAAAGCTGAAACCAGTCGCGACAGGTGACGCGATTGCCGGTCCAGTTGTGGAAGTATTCGTGGGCGATCACACGATCGATGTTCTCGTAATCGATGTCGGTGGCGGTTTCGGGACAGGCGAGGATGTACTTCGTATTGAAGATGTTCAGTCCCTTGTTCTCCATCGCGCCCATGTTGAAGTCGCCGACAGCGACGATCATGTACTGATCGAGATCGAGCTCGCGGCCGAACACGCGTTCATCCCATCTCATCGCCTTCTTCAACGCCTCCATGGCGAAGGTCGTCTGATCGAGCTTGCCGGGTTCCACGTAGATGGCGAGGCGCGCCTTTTTGCCGGAGCGCGTGACGAACGTGTCTTCGCGGCAATCGAGCTTCGCGGCGACCATGGCGAACAGGTAGGAGGGCTTCGGGAACGGGTCTTCCCAGGTGGCCCAGTGGCGCGTCGCCGTCGTACCAGTGACCGCCGGTTCATCGCCGCTCGCGACACGGTTGCCGTTGGCGAGCAGCACCGGGAACCGTTCTTTGCCGGCGTGAAGCGTGGTCGTGAACCGCGCCATGACGTCCGGCCGATCGATGAAGTACGTGATGCGCCGAAACCCTTCGGCTTCACACTGCGTGAAAAAACCGTCCTTGGACGCGTAGAAGCCGCTGAGCTTCGTATTGTCCTGAGGCGCGATGCGGCACACCGTTTCGAGCACGAACGCATCCGGCACGCGTGCAATCGTCAGATGCTCCGGGGTCACGCTGTATTCGGCCTCGGTCAACACCCTGCCGTCGAGTGTGACGCTTTCCAGCGCGAGCTCGATGCCGTCCAGCACGAGCGGCCCGCTGGCATGACCCGCCGCCGCATTCCGGTGCATCGTGAGCCGCGAGTCGATACGGGTGTGCTCGTCGAATATCGACACGCCGAGATCGACCTGCGAAATCAGAAATGGCGAAGGCTTGTAGTCCTTGAGATAAGTCGTGCTGTGCGTGACGGTGGACATCTTGAATGGAAGAAAGAGAAGGGCAGGCGGCCCAGTATAAACCGGCACCGATCAATCGCAGTGAGGAGGCAACGGATGCCGTCTCGAACGGCGAACGTGGCGTGGCGCTAAGCGGAGGCGCTCAACCCGAACGCCTGCGCCAGTAACTCGTACGACCGATGCCGTGGCGCCGGATCGTACGTCCACGTGACGACCACGAGCTCGTCGAAGCCGTGGCGCGTCGCGAGTTGCGTGAGTTGCTCGCGCACCTGTTCGGCGGTTCCCACGATCGCGCGACGCCGCATGGATTCGAGTTTCGCGCGCTGCATCTCCGAATAGGGATAAGCCGCGGCTTCTTCAGGCGAGACGAGAGCGTCGCGTATGCCGACATCGCGCAGCACCCGCGAATGGTGGCGGCTCATCGCCAGCCGCTGGGCTTCCGCTTCGCTGTCCGCCGCCAGCGCCCACACGCAGATCGTCGCCTGCGGCTCGGGATGGCGCTCGCTCGGCTTGTAATTGCGCCGGTAGAGGTCCAGCGCTTCTTCCATGCCGTGCCCGTCGGTGAAGAAGTAGGCGAAGGCATACGGCAAACCTAAATGGGCCGCGAGCTGCGCACCATAATCGGAGCTGCCGAGTATCCACAGCTCGGGGCTGGTCGGTCCGAGCGGGTGCGCCTTGATCATGTGAAACGGATGCCGCGGGTCGAGCGGCGTCCCGGACACCCACGCCTGAAGCTCGTACACCTGCTGCGGGAAATCCGCGGCATTGTTCGACGCCGGATTGAGCGCGAACGAGGTGCGCTGGTCGGAGCCCGGCGCGCGTCCGAGCCCGAGGTCGATGCGGCCTGGCGCGATCGCTTCGAGCACGCGAAACTGCTCCGCCACCTTGAGTGACGAGTAATGCGGCAGCATCACGCCGGCGCTCCCGATGCGGATGCGCTGCGTGGTCGCGGCGATTGCGGACATGAGGATCTCGGGCGCGGTGCCGACGATGTTGCCCGTATTGTGATGCTCGGAAACCCAGTAGCGGTTGTAGCCGAGCGCGTCGCAACGCCGCGCCAGATCGAGCGTCTCGCGAATCGCCTGATCTTCGGTGCGCCCTTTGGACGCGGTCGACTGGTCGAGTACGGAAAGCTTCATCGATGACAGAGCGCAGCCGTTGGTGTGCTGTTCGCCCGAGGGCCGATTATAGAATGACGTCACTCGTCATGAGACTGGAACCGGAGGGGGCGTGCGCGGATTCGACCGTTTCGTGTTGCCGAGGTGCAGTGCCGTCATGATTTTCCTGGTGTTCGCAGCGAATGCTGTGGCGCAAGTCTATCCTGCAAAGCCCATACGCATGTTGTTTGGTTTTACGGCGGGCGGTGCAGGTGATGTCTCCGCACGTCTGCTTGCGCAGAGGATGTCCGAAATGCTCGGGCAGAACGTAGTCGTCGAAAACCGTCCCGGCGCGGGCGGCGCGATTGCGGACGAGGCCGTGGCGCGGTCGGCCGCGGACGGCTACACGGTCCTGTATGCAGCAGGCTCGTCGGCCATACTTCCGTCGTTGCGTGCAAAGCTGCCGTACGACATCGAACGCGACCTCGCGCCTGTGTCGCTGGTGGTGATCACGTCTTTCGCGCTGACGGTGCATCCGTCCGTACCGGTGCACGATGTGCAGCAATTGATCGCGCTCGCGCGCGCACAGCCCGGCAAGCTCACGTTCGGCTCACCGGGTGTGGGCAGCTCGGCGCATTTTGCCGCCGAGTTGTTCAACATGATGGCGGACGTCAGGATGCTTCACGTGCCGTACAAGGGACCGCCGGAAGCGACGACGGCGGTGCTCGCGGGCCAGATCGACATTGCCTATCCGAGCGTAACGGGCGCAGCCCCGCTCGTCTTGGCCGGCAAGTTGAGAGCACTCGGCGTGAGCAGCGCAAAGCGCGCGTCGCTGCTCCCGAACGTGCCGACCCTGAACGAAGCGGGAGTGGTCGGCTACGAGCGCCTGGGCTGGAACGGCGTCCTCGTGCCTGCCGCAGTGCCGACGGACATCATCGCGCGCCTCAACACGGCGATCGTGCGGGGCGTCAACACGCCCGAGATGAAAGACGCGTTCATGAAGCAGGGGCTCGAACTGCAGACGGGCACGCCGGAACAGTTCGGCGCCTTCATCCGCAAAGAGATCGTGCAGAATGCGAAGACCGCGAAGTTTGCGGGTATCCGGGCAGAATGACAGAGAAAGGTTCAAACGAATGAATAGCCGCCTCGAGATGGTGTCCGTCGAGGAAGCACGCCGCCTGGGCGCCGAGATCGGAATCGGCGAAGCCCAGGCGAGCCGCAGTGCGTTCCGCATGCTGGCGAATCATCCTGACCTCGCGCGGCACGTCTTCGGACTGCTGACGATGCTCTCGTCGCGCAACAAGCTCGACACGCGGCTGCGCGAGCTCATCATCATGCGCCTTGCCTGGAGGACCGGGTCTGAATACGCGTGGACGCAGCATTACAGGATCGCGACTCAGGCAGGCGTGATGGCCGAGGAGCTGGTGGCACTGCGCGACTGGCAAAGCTCCGATCGCTTCCACCCCGCCGATCGCGCAGTACTGGCCGCCGCGGACGATACGTGTGAACGCGGAGCGATCTCGGATGCCGTATGGGCGCAGTGCGAGCAGGCGCTGCATGAGCCCGCAGTCCTCATCGAAATGGTGGTCGCGATCGGAAACTGGACGCTCTTTTCGCAGCTTCTGCAGTCATTGCGTGTGCCGCTCGAGCCGGGCGTGATGCCGTGGCCGCCGGACGGCAAGGCGCCGCCTGCGGCAAACTGATCACGGACGCTGCTACCGCGAACCAGATGGCGGCGCTGGTGTATGGCGCGATGGAGCGCTGACGATTCGAATCTGCGAGCCACGCGCAGTGCTCGCGCTGACACGGGCCTTGTTCTTGCAGGAGTTTTTCGAGGAAATCGCGAGTGCCTCTTTGTCAGGCACTTCAAGTCTCGTCGTTCAGCACTGCACCTCATGCCTGATGAAACGAAACCGCACGTGCCAACCGCGCTGGACGAATTGTGCCGCGCGTATGGCGTCGCAACCGAGTATCACGACATCTGGGGCAAGGTTCATCGCGCTTCGGATGCGACACGCCGTGCAATCCTGAAAGCGCTGGGCGCGCTCGGCGAGGGGCAGGACTTGCAGGCGGCGCTGCGCGAACGTGAGCTGCGATCATGGTCCACGATCACGCCGCCGGTGGCTGTGTTCCGCGTCGATGCAGCGCCGTATCGCATGCGCTTCCGTTTCGACCAGCAGCACGAGCACGCAACCTATCGCTGGCGCTTCGAGCTCGAGAATGGTGAGCTGCGCACCGGCGCATTCAGGCCGGACCAGCTCGAGACAGTGCGCCGGCACGCGGCCGGACCACGCGCATGGATAGAGGTCGCGTTCGACTGGAATGACCGGCTTCCCTGCGGCTATCACCGGTATTCGCTCGAAGGTCCGGGCCACGCCGCGGACAGCTATGTGTCATTCATTGTCGGACCGCGCTGCTGCTATGTGCCGCCGGCGCTCGAAGACGGTGGCCGGGTCTGGGGCGCAGCGGTGCAGATCTATTCGCTGCGTTCCGAACGCGACTGGGGCATGGGCGACTTCACTGCATTGCGAACGCTGATCGAACAGTGGGGACGCCGCGGCGCGGGCGTCATCGGGGTGAATCCGCTGCATGCGCTGTTTCCGCACAATCCGGCGCATGCGAGCCCCTACAGCCCGTCTTCGCGCCTGTTCCTGAACGTGCTCTATATCGATGTCGAAGCAGTGCCGGACGCGCTCGAGGCGACCGATGTGCTCGCGACCATCGGCTCGGAACCGTTTCAGATCGCGCTGCGCAGTGCACGCGCCGCGGAGCTCGTGGACTACCCGGCCGTTGCACGATTGAAACTCCCCGTGCTCGAGCGGTTGTATCGCCATTTCCGGGTGCGTCACCTCGGTCCTCAAGAACGAGCGCGGGCGGGCGTTTCGGCGCTTTCAGAACGAAGGCGGCGTGCGGCTGCGTCAGCAGACGCTGTTCGAAGCGCTGCAGGAGCATTTCCATCGCAACGATGCGAAGGTGTGGGGCTGGCCGGTGTGGCCGGAGCAATACCGCAGGCCGGACGCGCCCGAGGTGCTGGCGTTCGCCGCCGCCAATATCGAGCGCATCGAGTTCTACGAATATCTGCAGTGGGAGGCAATGCGGCAGCTCGACCGCGCGGCGGCCACCGCACGCGAACTCGGTTTCGGTGTCGGCATTTACCAGGATCTTGCTATTTCGATCGACCGCGGCGGTGCGGAAAGCTGGGCCAACCAGCACCTCTACGCGGTCGGCGCGAGCGTAGGCGCACCGCCGGACGAGGTGAACCTCAAAGGGCAAAACTGGGGTCTTCCGCCGCTCAGGCCGGATGCGCTCAGAGCACAGCGTTACGAGCCGTTCATCGCGACGCTCCGCGCGAACATGCGCGCAGCCGGGGCGCTGCGCATCGATCACGTGATGGGGCTTTATCGACTGTACTGGATCGCCCCCGGGGCGTCGGCAGTGGAGGGTGCTTACGTTCACTATCCGTTCGACGACCTGCTCACCGTGCTGGCACTCGAAAGTGAACGCAACCAGTGTCTGGTCATTGGCGAGGATCTCGGCACCGTCCCCGACGAAGTGCGTGAAGGACTCCGAAGGACGCGCGTCATGTCGTATCGCGTGCTCTATTTCGAACGCAACGATGCGCAGGAGTACAAGTCACCCGGCGAATATCCGGTGGACGCGCTCGTTGCGGCGAGCACGCACGACCTTGCCACCCTCGCCGGTTTCTGGGAGGGCTACGACCTCGAGGTCCGGCGGCGGCTCGATCTGTTTCCGTCAGAGGACGTGCGCCTTGACGTCGTCGCGACGCGCGCCAAAGAGCTGGAGCGCCTGCGCCATGCGCTCGATCGCGAGCAGGTGGTTCCCGCCGATGATAGCGTAGCGAAGACGCCCGTAATGACCCCGCAGCTCGCCGACGCGATCCACGTCTACCTCGGGCGTACGCCGTCGCGCCTGTTCGTGGTTCAGCTCGAAGACGTGCTCGGCATCAAAGAGCAGGCGAACATGCCGGGCACCGTCCATGAGCAGCCGAACTGGCGTCGGCGACTGCCATTGACGCTCTCGCAGATGGAGCGGGACGAGCGCTTCCTGCGGATCACGCAGGCGCTTGCGGCGGTGCGTCCCGCGGCGAGAACGCGTCAGGCGGAACCGTAGACCGAGCCTCGCGCCGGCTCGGTGCGTTCGCGCGGCATCACGGCGACCGTGCGTTCCTCGCTGCGGCTTTGCCCGCCAAGCTCTGTCAGCAGCGCCGACATTGCCTGCAGCGCCGCCACCGTTTTCGCGATTTCGGTCTGCTTCTCGTGGATAAATCGCAGCGCGTCCGGGCTCGCGCCGCCCCCACCCTCCTTTATCTGCAGCAGATCGCGCGTCTCGGCAAGAGAGAAGCCGCAGCGCTGTGCCTGCTTGATGAAGTCGATCCGATGCAGCGCTTCATCCGTGTAGATGCGGTATCCCGAACTGGTTTTTCGCGCCGGCGCGAGCAACCCCTGACGCTCATAGAAACGCACGCTGTCCGCATTCAGGCGCGCGCGCTTTGCCAGCTGTCCGATCGTGTACATATCGCCCTCCGGTTCAGTCACTGGCATTCAGACCGGCGGTGGAGGCAAAATCTTACAAAGGTCCAAGGATAAGGAGGAGCCATGCAGCGTGCACTTGTTCGACGTCTCTCGTTCGTCTTCGTGTTGTTGTCATTCACGGGCACAGCGAACGTTACGGCGCAGGATTTCCCTGCGCGGCCGGTGCGCATCATCGTTCCGCTCGCTGCCGGCGGCGGCATGGACTCCATCACGCGCGGGCTTGCACAGAGGCTGGGAGATATATGGGGACAGACGGTCGTCGTCGACAATCGAGCCAGCGCGGGTAGCCTCCTCGGGCTCGACATCCTGTCCGCATCGGCGCCCGACGGCTACACGCTGATGATGATCAGCTCCACCACCGTCATCCATCCGTTCCTTTATGGATCGCGCTATGACGTCGTGCGCGATTTCGAGCCGCTTTCGCAGGCGACGCAGCAGGGTTACGTGGTGGTGATCCATCCTTCGCTGCCGGCGAAATCGATCGCCGAGTTCGTGCGTTACCTGAAGGAGAATCCGGGCCAGGTCAACTTCGCCTCGTCCGGAATCGGCAGCCCGATTCATATGACGGGAGAACTGTTCCAGATCGCGACGGGGACGAAGATGACTCACATCCCGTTCAAAGGGCTGGGTGCCGCCTATACCGATCTCATCTCCGGCCGGGTGCAATCGTCGTTCGCGACCGTCATCTCTTCGATGCCGCACCTCAAGGCGGGACGGCTGCGCGCGCTGGCGGTCACGCCACCCAAACGGTTCCCGGCGCTGCCGGACATACCGACGCTCAAGGAAAGCGGGGTCGATGTCGCGGTGGTGAACTGGTACGGCCTCATTGCGCCGGCGAAAACCCCGCTGCAGTTGACGAGCCGCATCGCGTCGGATGTGGAGAAGGCAATGCAGAGTCCGGACGTCGTGAAACGGCTGGAGGCTGAAGGCAGCGAAGCGGTCGGCAGCACGCCGAAAGCGTTTGCGGCGCACTTGCGCGAGGAGCGGGACCGCTGGGCGAAGGTGATCAAGACGGCCGGGATCACGGCGCGCTGACGGGCGGCGCTCGCTGCTCTACAGAACAGGAAAACCCATGGTTTCGCGCCGGAACGCGTTTTTCTTCGTCGTGCCGTAAGGATTCGGTGGTGAGGCGGGTCTTGTCACATGCAGGCCGGCAGCACGGGCCCACACGGGCGCGCCGCCGGTTTGCGGTCTGTCCCGGCGACCCCGGGACGGTGCGAAGTGCGGCAGAACGGAGGCTTCATTCCCCCGAAGCTTCTGGTTGAACCCGGCAGATGCCGGGTTCTTTTTGTCCACTGCTGTAAGATCTTGGCCGCGCCGCCGGTCTCCATTTCGGCAGTGCATACCTCATCAGGTGGCAGGAGATGTTCGATCGCAAAAAGCCGGCATTCGAGCGACTGGTGCGCGCTTACTCGGCGGAGCTCTATCGCTACGCGTACTGGCTGTGCCGGGACCGGTTCGTCGCCGAAGACCTCGTCCAGGAAACCTTCGCACGCGCATGGAGCGCATGGGCGGGTCTGCGCGAGGAAGCGGCCGCCCGAAAATGGCTCTACACGATCCTGCACAACGAGCACGCGCGGTTGTTCGAGCGCAAACGGCTCGATGTGGATCCCGATCAGGATCTCGATGCACTCGAGGATCACAGGCGCATCGATACCCACCGCGAAATAGCCATGCGCGAGGCACTCTACTCGCTCCCGGAGAGCTATCGTGAGCCGCTTCTGCTGCAGGTGCTGGGCGGATTCAGCTGCCAGGAAATCGCGAGTCTGATGAACATGACGCCGGGCGCGGTGATGACGCGGCTCAGTCGCGCACGGCTCGCGTTGCGGCGTGGCGTATCCGCTCGGGACGACCGGGAGGCGTCAGCGTGAACTGCCTCCAGTCGCGCCGCTTACTGCTCGTGGCGCCGCGCGAACAATCCGACGAGCATCGCGCGCACATCGCCGTGTGCGAGAGTTGCGCGAAGCTCGCACGCCGGCTCGTGGATCTGGAGCATTCCATTCAGGACGCGGCGCTGGTGCCCGTACCCGATGCGCTGGTGCATCGGATTCTGCTGCGGCAGCGCAAACCGACGGGCCGCTACTACGCCGTTGCCGCGGTGATTGCGCTCGCCTCGGTGCTCCTGGGTCTTTTTGCCGGCGGCATTCTCGATACGCCGGATTTTCGCCGCACTCTGCATGCGGTAGGGCCGAGCCACCCAGCGGTGGCGGCCATCTCGGAGGTGGTGGACGGCAGGAACGAAGTCGATGACGCGCTGCCGAATGGCGCGTACATCGAGCAGGGTCTGCGGCGCCTCGGCCTGATGCTGAAGCCCGGAAGCGCCGTGGCCTACCATGTGGGAACCTGCCGCATCGAGGGCGTCGGCGAGTGCGATCACATCGTCCTTACCACGCCACAGGCGCACGCGAGCGTGATGCTCGTCCCGCACTATCCGGCATCCGAACGCCTACTCGTGGCGGACCGGCGAATGGTCGCTTTGGTGACGCCCGCCGGAACTGGCGCTTACATCGTGGTTGCCGACTCGGCGAAGGCCGCGAGAAGCGTGGAGAAGCTCATCATACACGGTGAGCCACTGCGATCGGCTCGCTGGCCGAAATGGCCCGGCGCGCTCAACCCACGGGGTTAACCGTTTTCCCTGACCTCGACGATTGCGGGATGATCTTCCTCACCCCACTCGAGTACGCTCACACGCACGCGCACCCGACCGTCGTGCTTCATCTGAAGCTGCGACGCGGCGGCCTGTGAGAGGTCGATGATCACGCCTTCCCGGTGGTTCTGGGCCGACGCACCGCGGTCATTGATGCGGACCACGACCGATTTTCCGTTTTGCAGGTTCGTGACGCGCACACGCGTTCCGAGCGGGTACGTGCGGTGCGCGGCGACGAGCTCCTCGTTGCTGAATCGTTCGCCGTTCGCCGTTTTCTTTCCATCGAGCCGCCGGCTGTAGTAGGAGGCGAGCCCGACCTGCGTGCGGGTGGCCTTGGACGGGGGCACGAGCTTTTCCTCGGCCGAAGTCGGCACCGGGTGCGACGTCAGCGCTGCGCCAAGGGCGATGGACGACAGCAGCGTCCCGAGACTGATAGAGAGTCGAATCATGTTTCGCAGGACAGCAAGGCTCGGGCCCGCCGTCCGCGCGCCCGGCCTCGAGAGAGGCTTTGCGGCCAGCCTTCGACACTGTGCGGGCACGTCTCTTGACAGCGACAAACCATGCCTTCGCCCGCCGCATCACCCGCTGAATCGCCTGTCCCGCAGCGCGCGCTTGAAAAAATCCTGCATGAAACCTTCGGCTATCGCACGCTGCGGCCCGCTCAGAAGGAGGTGATCGCCAGCGTGCTCGCGCGCCGCGACACACTCGCGATCATGCCGACCGGTGCGGGCAAATCGCTTTGCTATCAACTTCCCGCACTGCACCTTCCCGGCGTGACGATCGTCGTGTCGCCCCTGATCGCGCTGATGACGGATCAGGTGGGGAAGCTCACCGATGCGGGCGTGAGCGCCGCGCCCTGAACAGCGCGCTCACCGCGCGCGAGGAGCGGCACGCCTTGGAGGCGATCGCCGCATCCGCCGCAACCGGTGCGCACAGCCGAACCAGGTGCGCGCCGAATACGGCGCGTGCCGCAGGCCGTCGCGCCCGCATTTCAGGCGGGGGCGACGGTGCGCGTGCCGCGCTACGGCGAAGGTCAGGTCGTCTCGGCCTCGAGCGATCAGGTCGAAATCGTGTTCCCGGACGGGCAGCAGCGGCACTTCCTGAGCGCGTATGTACAGCCCTGCGAGCGAGGCGCTACAGGTACCGCGTCGGCCAGTTGATCGTGCGCCACATGTGGGCCGAAGGGCTGTGGTCGAAGCCGAGCCCTTCTTCCGGCTGGCGGAAATGCCGGCCCACGATATCCGTGAATTCCTCGAGCTCGACCTGCAGGTTCGGATCGAACGCATAGAGATCGTTCACGGTGAGGAGCCGCGCCGCCGCGTAGTACTTGTGCTTGCGCGCATACTGGTGCTCGCGCTCCACGTAAGGCGCCGGCTTGAAGTCGGCGCCGAAAAGGCGGATGTACGACTGCGGGTACGTGTAGCCGTACTCCTCGTCGGCGTAGAACCTGAGGACCTGGTGATAGCGCACGGCGAATGCGACTTCCTCGTCGACGTACGGCTCGATGAGCTGAGCGGCCCAGTAGCCGTGGTCGGCGCGGATGAAGCCGATGTTGCCGATATCGTGGATCAGGCAGGCGAGAACGATCTTCTCACTCGCGCCGTTCTTCTGGGCGAGGCGTGCACTCTGCAGCATGTGCGTCGCAGAACCGAAGCGATGTTTGAAGAAGTCGAACAGGGTCGGGCGCTCCGGCATCCGTGACAGCCGCGGATCGTGACCCATCAGGTGCAGTCTGCCGCGCGCCGGTTCCGCCTCGGGCGGCTTGCGCGGGTCACGTTCGCCCGACGTATAGAGGGCAGACTTCACAATCACATAGCGATCCATTTCCTGCGCGGCCGCGTGGTCGGCAGCTTCGGCTGTGGCGAGCATGTTCATGGCTGTACTTCCTCCGGTTGGCGCCCCGCGAACGATCGCGTCGGCTCGGCGCAGCGCATGTTGTACATGGCCAGCCAGAGCGATTCAAGTCGTTGCGCGAATCGCGTAAAGATCGGGCATGAAGAGTGCGTCCTCGGTATTCGAGCCGCGGCCACTTGAGCCGCCGCAGCACGAATCGAGGCGGAGAATTTGGACAGGAGTGATGTGGGGCAGCGGCGCTTGCCCGTGGGCGCAGAGCTCGTGCGTCGCGGCGAAATTCATTTTCGTGTCTGGGCCCCGCGCCACAGCCGGGTGGATGTAGCGATCGAACGCGAGGGCGCCGCGCAGCGCGTGGCGCTGACTGCCGAGGGTAATGGTTACTTTTCGGGGTTGGCGCATGAAGCGGACGCCGGCGCGCTCTATCGCTATCACCTGGATGGCAGTGAGCGTGGCTACCCCGATCCCGCTTCGCGCTTCCAGCCCGACGGGCCGCACGGGGCGTCACGGGTCGTCGATCCTTCGGCATATCGGTGGACCGACGGCGCCTGGCGTGGCATCGCACGCGAAGGACAAGTGCTGTACGAGATGCATGTGGGCACGTTCACCCGCGAAGGCACGTGGCGCGCGGCCGCCGGAGAACTGCGCGAGCTCGCCTCGCTCGGAATCACCGTGATCGAAATGATGCCCGTCGCGGATTTCGCCGGGCACTTCGGATGGGGTTACGACGGCGTGGATCTTTTCGCGCCCACGCGCTTGTACGGCGAGCCCGACGATCTGCGCTATTTCGTCGATCAGGCGCACGCGGCCGGCATTGGTGTCATTCTCGATGTCGTCTACAACCACCTCGGGCCGGACGGCTGTTATCTCTGCGAATTCTCGCGGGACTATTTCACCGATCGCTACGACAACGAATGGGGCGACGCGATCAACTTCGACGGTGAATCGTCGGCACCGGTGCGCGAGTTCTTCATCTCGAACGCGCGGTACTGGATCGACGAATTCCATATGGACGGCCTGCGCCTCGACGCGACACAGCAGATGTTCGACAGCTCCACACCCCATGTGATTGCCGAGATCACGCGCGCCGTCAAGGATGCCGCGGGGGAGCGCTCGGTGCTGGTCGTTGCCGAGAACGAGCCGCAGGACGTGCAGCTGGTGCGCTCGTATGAACAGGGCGGCTATGGCGTGGACGCGCTGTGGAACGACGATTTCCATCACAGCGCGACGGTCGCCGCGACGGCGCACAATGAGGCCTACTACACCGACTATCGCGGCACGCCGCAGGAGCTCATTTCGAGCGTGAAGCGGGGGTACCTCTATCAGGGGCAGCGCTACAAGTGGCAGAAGAAGCGGCGCGGCACGGCGTCGCTCGGGCTGCCGTACGGCACGTTCGTGAACTTCCTGCAGAACCACGACCAGGTGGCGAACTCGGCTTCGGGCGCCCGCTTGCATCAGCTCACGAGCCCCGGAAAATATCGGGCACTCACCGCGTTTCTGCTGCTTACACCGGCCACACCGATGCTGCTTCAGGGACAGGAATTCGCGGCCAGCACGCCGTTTCTCTTTTTTGCCGACCACAAGCCGGAGCTTGCCGCCGCCGTGCGCAAGGGACGCGCCGAGTTTCTCGCGCAGTTTCCTTCGGTGGCAACGCCGCAGATCCAGGAGCGGCTCGCCGATCCGGCCGCACGCACCACTTTCGAACGCTGCAGGCTCGACTTTGGCGAGCGCGAGAGACACGCCGCCGCATACGCACTGCATCGTGATCTGCTCCGGTTGAGGCGCGAAGACCCGCTATTCGGAAGGTTGCGCCCGCACGCACTTGACGGCGCGGTACTCGGCCCTGATGCTTTCGTGCTGCGCTACTTCGGCGAAAATGCGGCCGATCGGCTGCTGCTGGTCAATCTCGGGCGCGATCTGAACCTCGACATCGCGCCGGAGCCGCTGCTTGCGCCGCCCGCAGAACGCGAGTGGCGGATTGCCTGGTCGAGCGAGGATCCGACCTACGGCGGGACGGGAACGGCGCCAGTCGAAACCGACGACGGCTGGCACATCCCTGGCAATGCAGCCGTAGTCCTCACGCCGACGTGATCAGGAAAGATGACGGCAACCAGTCCAGAGCCGATGAGTCGTGAAGAAGAGCGCCGGAGACCCGGCGCCTACGCATGGTGGCAGCGCGGCATCATCTACCAGATCTACCCGCGCAGCTTCCAGGACAGCAACGGCGATGGCGTCGGCGACCTGCGCGGCGTCACGCAGCGCCTCGACTATCTGCGCTGGCTCGGTGTGGATGCGTTGTGGATTTCGCCCATCTATCCGAGCCCGATGAAGGATTTCGGTTACGACGTTATGGATTACTGCGACATTGACCCGCAGTTCGGAACGCTCGGCGACTTCGACGAGATGCTGCGCGAAGCGCATGGACGCGGGCTCAAAGTCATTCTGGATTTCGTGCCGAACCACACATCGGACCAGCATCCCTGGTTCGTCGAAAGTCGCTCGTCGCGCACCAACCCGAAGCGTGACTGGTACATCTGGCACGATCCGGCGCCCGATGGCGGGCCGCCGAACAACTGGCTTTCGAACTTCGGCGGCTCGGGCTGGCAGCTCGACGAGAAGACAGGCCAGTACTACTACCACGCGTTTCTTGCAGAACAGCCGGATCTCAACTGGCGCAATCCGGAGGTCGTGGAGGCGATGCTCGGCGTGCTGCGCTTCTGGCTCGAGCGCGGTGTGGACGGATTCCGTGTGGACGTCATCTGGCATCTCATCAAGGATGCGGAGTTTCGCGACAATCCGCGCAATCCGACGTGGACGCCGGACGGGAATCCCTATCACGAATTCCTGCCGGTCTACACGAGCGATCGCCCCGAAGTGCATGACGTCATCGCCCGGATGCGGCGCCTCTTCGACGAGTACCAGGAGCGGGTTCTCATCGGCGAAATTTATCTTCCCGTCGAGCGGCTCGTGCAGTACTACGGACCGGACATGAGCGGCGCGCACCTGCCATTCAATTTCCAGTTGCTCCTCGCCCCCTGGGACGCGCGCCACATTGAGCAGTTGATCGAAGAGTACGAAGCACGCTTGCCGGCGCAGGGCTGGCCGAACTGGGTACTCGGCAATCACGACAATCACCGCATCGCCAGTCGCGTAGGAGTTGCACAGGCGCGCATCGCTGCCATGCTGCTGCTGACGCTGCGCGGAACGCCGACTTTGTATTACGGGGATGAGATCGGGATGTGCGATGTAAATATCCCAGCCGATCGCGTACAGGACCCGTTCGAGAAGAACGTTCCCGGCAAGGGACTGGGACGGGACCCGGAGCGCACCCCCATGCAGTGGGATGCGAGCGATCATGCGGGCTTCACGACGGCAGAGCCGTGGCTGCCGCTGTCACCGGACCACACAAAGGTGAACGTGCACGAGCAGCGCGACGACCCTGATTCGCTCCTCTCGCTGTATCACCGGCTCATCACCATGCGTCGGGGCGAGCCGGCGCTCGAGGTCGGGCGCTTCGAACCGTTCCCGGCTGCACATGATGTGCTGGCCTACTTTCGCCGCGCGCGTGAAGGCGATGCGAGCTTTCTGGTCGCGTTGAACCTGGGTCCGCGACCGCAGGCGCTCACCGGTACGCCCGAAATCGCCGGGGCATGCGTTGCGGTCGGCACCGAACATGGGCGGGAAGGGGACAAGATCGAGGGCGATATCGTGCTGGGGCCGCATGAGGGACTCGTGTTGAGATTGGATACCACGTCCCGGTGAGCGGTGCGCCTGGACAGGCTGCGCCGCGAACGTAACCTTCGATCGCCAGTCAGCACTCTCGTCCGAGACTACGAGGCTCAAGGCAGCGAGAAATCACACCCCTCCCAGGCTTGCGGCTTGCCTCACTCGCACATACGAGTCAGGAGGCTTTCATGACGAACCGTCCCGTGATGATTACTGCTGCGTTCGCGATTGCGTGCGCCGTCAGCGCATGCGGCGACACTGCCCGGCTGCCGTTGTCTGCAACGGTCGGACCTAACCCCACCATCGCCGAGCCGACGCACGCGCTCATTCCGACGATAAAGGTAGCGCCGGCCCAAGGCTGGCCCGAGGGCGTGAAGCCGACCAGTGCACCCGGCACGACGGTCAACGCCTTCGCCGATCACCTCGACCATCCGCGTTGGCTCTACGTGCTGCCCAACGGCGATGTGCTCGTCGCCGAGACGAATGCGCCCGAGCGGCCCGAGGAGGGTAAGGGCATCAAGGGCCGCGTGATGAAAAGCACGCAGAAGAAGGCGGGCGCCGGTACGCCGAGCGCGAACCGCATCACACTGCTGCGTGATGCGGATGGAGACGGCGTCGCGGAAACGCGGTCCGTCTTCCTCGAGGGGCTCAACTCGCCGTTCGGCATGGTGCTCGTGGGCTCCGACCTGTACGTCGCGGACACCGATGCGATCGTGCGCTACCCGTACACCGCGGGCACGACGCGTATCACGGCGCAGGGGAGCAAGTTGTGCGACCTGCCCGCGGGACCGCGGAACCATCATTGGACCAAGAACATCATCGCAAGCCGCGATGGCTCGAAGCTGTACGCAACCGTCGGTTCGAACAGCAACGCAGCCGAGCACGGCATCGCCGCAGAGCAAGGACGCGCAGCCGTATGGGAGATCGACGTGAAGACCGGAACGCATCGGGTATTCGCGTCCGGTATGCGCAATCCGAATGGACTTGCCTGGGAACCGAATACCGGTGCGTTGTGGGCCGTCGTCAACGAGCGCGACGAGCTTGGCAGTGATCTCGTTCCGGACTATCTCACGTCGGTACGGGACGGCGCTTTTTACGGCTGGCCGTACAGCTACTACGGCGCGCACGTCGATACACGCGTGAAGCCGCAACGTGCCGATCTCGTCGCGAAAGCGGCGATACCGGATTACGCGCTGGGTTCGCACGTCGCAGCGCTGGGGCTCGCGTGGTCGGATGGCAATGCATTGCCGTCCGTGTTCGGCACCGGCATGTTCATCGGACAACACGGATCCTGGAACCGCAACCCGCCGACCGGCTACGACGTGGTCTTCATCGCGTTCGTTGACGGCAAGCCCGCGGCCGCGCCCGTCGAGGTCCTGAGCGGATTCCTGAGTCCTGAGCACACGGCGTATGGTCGGCCGGTCGGTGTGGCCATCGACAAGAAAGGGGCGCTGATCGTCGCCGACGACGTTGGCGACCGCATCTGGCGTGTTGCTGCATCATCGAAGTGAACGATGCAGTTGCTCCACGCGTAAATTCGCGTGCCGTGGAACGGAGCGACGGCTTCGAGCGCGGGTCTATCCACGCGGGTCGGCGCAATCGCACTCACCATCGCGCGCGACTACCCGATGGGCAGTGCGTTGCGGATGGGTCCGGGTTATTTTCCCAATGTGCTGGGCGGTATTCTGATCCTGTTCGGAGGCGTGAGGCTATAACCGACTGATCGGCACGGCAGGCATATGCGCGGGGGCCGAGTGCGGGCCCCCGCGTTGTTTTGTGCCGTCGGAAAGTCGCTGCACGTGCCGTCACCGTGCCCTGCGGATAAACTAGCGCCGGACTCGGAAGCCAGTGACATCGGCGGTGCTCCGCATGCACCTGCTTCCGACACTGCACGCCATCCATTCCGAGGGAGAAGAATTTCATGAGACTGCCGACACTCAAGTACGAAGAGCTCACGCCGCGCCAGCGCGAATCCTGGGACAAACATTCCGCCCGGCGCGAGACCGTGCGCGGGCCCTACACCGTGTGGCTGCACGACCCGGATCTCATGGACAAGGTCTCGGCCGTCAGCAACTACTTTCGTTTCGACTGCGCATTGCCGGTCAAGCTGCGCGAGTTCGGAATTCTCGTCACTGCGCGTTACTGGGACGCGCAGTATTCGTGGAACGCGCACGTCGAGAAAGCACGTGCAGCGGGCATTCCGGACGACGTCATTCGCGACCTCGCGGCCGGCAAGAAGCCGCAGTTCAAGGCGGATGACGAGCGCGTGTTCTACGACTTCACGATGGAAGCGCTCGAGAATCACTTCGTGAGCAGGAAGACGTTCGACGAAGCGAAGAAGATCTTCGGCATGCAGGGCCTGGTCGATCTCATCGGCGCGGTCGGCTACTTCTCGATGCTGCAGATCTGTCTCAACAGCGCGGAAGTGGATCTCGAGCCGGGAATGAAGCCGCCGTTCGCGGACGTCAGCGGTTACGCGAAAGTGAAGGCGTAGATGGCGGCGCTGGGATCGTTCTGCCGGATCGCCACGCCTTTCACCCGAAGGGGTGAGCTCGACGAAGAGGCACTGCGCGCGCTGCTGCAGCGTTTCATCGACTCGCGCATCGGGATCTATCTCGGCAGTGCCGGGGCCGGCGAAACGCATGCGCTCACCTGGGACGAGATCCAGCGCATCTACGAGATCGGACTTGCGGAGTGCCGCGGCAAGATCCCCGTCTATGCGAATCCGCCCGAGCAGTACACCGTGCGTGCCACACGTGACTACATCGCACAGGCGATCAAGGCCGGCGCCGAGCTCGTGAGCATCTATGGGCTGGCCAGTCGTCACGGCATGAAGCCCACCGATATGGAGCTCACGCTGTGGTTCAAGGACGTGCTGGCCGGTATCAGGCACCCGATGTCGCTCGCGGTGAATCAGCCGATTACCGGCTACATGCCGAAGGCGTCCGTGATTGCGGACGTCGTGAACAGCCACCGTCAGGTTGTGGCGATCAACCTGAGTTACGGCGGGGATGCGTTCTTCCTGCAGTTGAAGGATCGGCTGAAGCGCGATGTTCCGATTTACGTTCATCTGAACGGCTCGCTCAACAAGCTGATGATGGGCGCGGGCGGGGTTTTCGGAACCGAAGCGAACATCATCCCGAAAACCCAAAGGCAGTATCTGGAGGCGTTCCAGCGCAGGAAGATGGGCGAGCTCGCGGAGCTCAGTACGCAGATCGTGCGCTTCGCCGATCTGGTCTCTCAGTGGTCACCGTCCGTACCGCGGGCGCTCAAGATGGCGATGAAGTTTCTGAAGCTGCCGGGCGGCGAAGGCGGGCTGCGCGAGCCTTACCGCATGCCGCCAGCGGACGAGTACAAGCGCTTTACCAGAGCACTGCTCGCGCTGGGCCTCCCCGAAATCCGCGAGCAGGCACGCGCGGCCGGGATTCGCGTCGGCCAGTGAGGCGTTGCTGCGCCGGGATGTGCGGCGTGATGGTGAGCGCTGTCGCGCTCGGCAGCGTCAGTGCACAGACGTTCCCGGCCAAGCCTGTGCGTATCGTTACGGCACAAGCGGGCGGCGGGACCGATTTCGTTTCCCGCATCATCGCACAAGGCCTGACGGAAACGTTGAAGCAGCCGGTCGTCGTAGACAATCGCGGCGGGAATGTCTCGATCGTCGCCGATCTCGTCGCCAAGGCCGCGCCGGACGGACATACGCTCCTCGTCTACGCAGCGACATTCTGGGTGCTGCCGCTGATGCAGACGGTGTCATACGATCCCATGCGGGACTTCGCGCCGATCACGCTCGCGACCTCCGCGCCGAACATGCTCGTGGTCCATCCGTCATTGCCGGTGAAGACGGTGAGGGAATTCGTCGTGCTCGCGAAAGCAAGGCCCGGAACGCTCAACTACGGCGGCTCGACCGCGGGCTCCTCGACTCACCTCGCCGTCGAATTGCTGAAGTCGATGGCGGGCATCGACCTTGTCCGTGTTCCGTACAAGGGGCAGGGGCCGATGTTCACCGCGCTCATGTCGGGCGAAATCCAGCTCACCATCACGTCCGGCGCTGCGCTGCTGCCGCACGTGAAGGCCGGGAGAATGCGTGCGCTTGCCGTGACGAGCGCGAAACCGTCCAACATGTTTCCCGGCATTCCTACCATAGCGGCGACGGTGCCAGGCTACGAATCCGAAACGGTCTTCGCCGTCCTGGCGCCGGCGGCCACACCGGCGACGGTGATCAAGCTGCTGCAGCGAAACATCGCAGACGTCCTCAACCGGCCGGACGTGAAGGAGAAACTGTTCGCCGCTGGGAACGAGGTCGTCGCGAGTACGCCGGAGTACCTTGCGAGCACGATGAAAGCCGACATGGTACGTCTCGGAAAAGTCATACGGGCTGCCGGTATTCGCGCGGAGTAAGCGTTAGCGCCGCGCTTGCTACACTCGTGCACTCTCCATCGTGATCGATGACCGTGTTGCCGTCTCACACCCGCTACGCGTTCTCCTACATCGCCGATCGCGCCGACTACAGTTGGCCTGAAGGAAAGCGTCTTGCGTTCTACGTCGCAACGAACCTCGAGCACTTTGCGTTCAGGGCCGGCGGTTCGGGCAATGCGCGTGGGCACCGCGAGTACGCGGGGCGTGACTACGGCTTGCGCGTGGGACTCGCCAATCTCATGGAGCTGTTCGACGAGCTCGGCATTCGGGTCGCCCACAACATAAACAGCACGCTTTACGATGATCGCGCGGCGATCTTCAGGCATATACGCGCGCGCGGCGACGAAATCGTGGCGCACGGCCGTGCACGAATTCCGAGCGCCAGGACGACATGTGGGAGGACGACGAGGCGCGCGTCATTCGCGACGTAACCGAGGCCATCACGCGCCACGAAGGTGTTCCGCCGCGGGGTTGGATGAGTCCGGCGCGAGCAGCGACGAGCACGACGCCGGACGTTCTCCAGGAAACGGGCTACCGTTATTTCATGGACTGGCCGTGCGACGATCAGCCGTTGTGGATGCGGACGCGCTCGGGTCGCATTCTCTCGGTTCCTTATCCGCTCGAAGTCAATGATGGACGCGAGCAACCAGCGCAGTCGTTCGCGGACCTCATCGTCAACCAGTTCGACGAGATGCTGGAGCAGTCTTCACGGCGCCCGTTGGTGTGCGGCGTTGCGCTGCATCCCTTTTTCAGCGGCCATCCCTTCCGTCTGCGGCCCCTGAAACAGGCGCTTCTGCATTGCGTGCGGCACGCGCGACGAGACCGCGTGTGGTTCACCGTTCCCGGCGACATTGCCGATTACTGCTATACATTGCCCGAGGGCGTCATACCCTGAACAGCGTGCGGTCATTCGATGCGCATGCCGGTCTGCCTGATGAGCGCGCTCCACTTCGTCATGTCGGCCTTGATGACGGTCGCGAAAGTTTCCGGCGAACTGCCCACCGCTTCGACACCCGAACCCAGCAGGCGCGCCTTGACGTCCGGCTGGCGTGTCGCCGTCGTCGTCTCCTGGTTCAGGCGCGCAATGATGGCTGGCGGTGTTCTGGCCGGGGCGAACACGCCGAGCATCTGCACCGCTTCGTAACCCGGCACTCCGGCCTCCGAGACCGTCGGCAGTTCGGGAAAGACGACCGAGCGTTGCGCGCTGGTTGTGGCGAGTGCGCGTAGCTTGCCTGCTTTCACGTAGGGCGCGACAGTCCCGCCAGTACCCGAACGAAAGCTGAACGTGACCGCCGATGAGATCGGCCGTGCGTACCGCGCCGCTCTTGTATCCCACGCGCACGATGTTTACGCGCGCCATCGACTTGAAGAGCTCGGCCGCAAGATGATCGGTTCCGCCCACGGCGCCGGACGCGTAGTTGAGATCGCCTGGTCGCGATTGCGCAAGCGCGATGAGCTCCTTGACCGAATTCACTGGCAATGTGGGGTGCACGACCAGAAACGCCGGCGAACGCCCCACCAGCGTTATCGGCGCAAAATCTTTCGTGACATCGTAGGGCGTCGATTCGCGCAGATAGGCTTCGATCCAGAGACCGTTGCTCGCGACCAGCAGCGTATAGCCGTCAGGCGCTGCCTGGGATGCGATTTCACCCGGAATCACGCCACTCGGGCGGTTGTCCACGATCACCGGCTGGCCGAGCGGGCCGGAGATCGCCTGGGCGATGACGCGCGAAACGAAATCGCTGCCGCCGCCGACGCCGGCGGTTACGATGCGTACGGTCTTCTGAGGATAGGGCTGTGTCCAACCGCGTGCTGACCACAAGAGGCACAGCGTGCCGACCGCAATGAAAAGGCTGAGACTGCGCAGCTTCTCTATCGAGAGGGTGATGCAGGATTGCTCGAGAACTTTTACGGTAAGCTTCACCGCTCAATCTTGCGATGCGCGCGGCCGAAAGACAACAACGATCGAGCGGGCGCGCTCACCGGCGTCTCGTGCGCGAATTCGGTTCGGTTCGAAGTCAGAGATGAGCATGCGTGAATGCACCGTTCGAACGATGCGCCGCGACGAGATCGAGCTCGCAATCGCACTCGCGGCGGGCGAAGGCTGGAACCCGGGTCTGCATGACACGCACTGCTTTGCGGAGGCCGACCCGGCCGGTTTCTTCATGGCGGAAGTCGATGGGAAGCTTGCCGGTTGTCTCAGCGCCGTTTCCTATGAAGGTCGATTCGGATTCATCGGCCTTTACATCGTCGCGCCCGAGTTTCGAGGGTAGGGCATCGGATGGCGCATGTGGACGCAGGGCATGCAGCGGCTGGCGGGCCAGCTTGTCGGCCTCGACGGCGTTCCGGCGCAGCAGGACAACTATCGGAAGTCGGGTTTCGTGCTCGGGTGGCGCAACCTGCGCTACGCTGGAACGGCGCGGCACACGATGAGCGATACCGACGATCGGACGCATCGCATCGTTCCGCTGGCGGACATCGACTTCGCCACGGTGTGCGCGGACGATCGGCGCGTGTTTCCGGCGATGCGCGAGCGCTTCCTGCGCGCATGGATCGGCGTGCCTCAGTCTGCCGCGCTGGCGTGCATCTCAGGGAGCGGCTCGCCGGCTGGGGTGTGATTCGCCGGTGCCGGGAAGGCCATAAGATCGCTCCACTTGTCGCCGATACGAAGGAAGTCGCGGCCGCGCTGTATACGGCACTCTGCAGGCGCGTGCCCGAGGGCGATGCCCTCTACCTGGACGTGCCGCTGCCGAACGCCGCGGCAGTGGCACTCGCGGAGGGTTACGACATGCACGGTGTGTTCGACACGGCACGCATGTACAGCGGCGCGCCTCCGCCATGCGAGCTGAACCGGGTGTTCGGCATAACGAGCTTCGAATTGGGATGAGGTGACGAGCATGCGTGCGTGGTATTTCGCCGTGATCGCTGTCGCGGCAAGCGTCGCGTTCATATACGCCGGCGCTGGTTCCGCGCAGGCGTTACACCACCCGATTCAGGCTACGAAAGTCGTCGATCTCACGCACAGGATGCACGAGAGGATGGCGTTCTGGCCGGGCGGTGTGCCGTTCAGGAAAACGAGGCTCGTCGACTACGACAAAGGCTATCGCCTGCATAAATTCGAAATGGGAGAGAACACCGGCACCCATGTCGATGCGCCATCTCACTTCATCAAGGGCAAGCGTGCCATCGATCAGATTCCGCTCGCCGATCTGATCGTGCCCGCCGTCGTCATCGATGTGAGGGACAAGGTCGCAGCATCGGCCGACTATCAGCTTGCGGCCGATGATGTGACGGCGTGGGAATCGAAGCACGGACGCATTCCGGCTGGCGCGCTCGTCATCCTCAACACGGGCTGGCACACGCGGTTCGATGATCCACGGCGGTACATCAACATGGATGACAGAAGGGTCATGCATTTCCCTGGCTACGGGAAAGAAAGCACTGCATTACTGGTGGAACGCGACGTCGCCGGCATCGCTATCGACACGTTGAGCATCGACCATGGCGCATCGAAGGATTTCGCGGCTCACAAAGTGATGCTGCAGGCCGACAAGTACATGATCGAGAATCTGGCGAACCTCGATACGCTGCCGCCGACGGGCGCGAGCGTCGTCGTGGGTGTGCTGCCCGTGCAGGAGGGCTCTCAGGCTCAGGCGCGCGTTTTCGCCTTGCTGCCGTAACGGCACCACACCGCGGGGTCGGAGACAGCAGCCTTCTTGAAATTGCAGCCACGTCAACTATTCCGCTGTCCGAACTTTCAAGTCCTATTCGCTTGGTGTTCCATTTGGTCGATTTCTGGATGCTCAAGAACAGAATCGGTATGGCAAGAGAACTTCGACTGCACGCAAAAAACCAGCTTCTCTACAATCACTAACAAGAAGCACAGGCACCCATCTCCGTGCTTTGTCAGCGGTGGGTTGGCCCAGGCCAACTACTTCAGAGAATCGGAACACCCCAAGGGCTGCTTTGACCAGTTGATCAACACCTATAACGGTGGGTTCTCAGCAGCCGTCCGGTGCCGTGTAATGGAATGTGTTAAAGCGGACGCAAGGAGATGTCTGGTCACTGGTGGCAGTAATGGTGGTCACGGAGGTGCCAATCAAGGAAAGAACACCGCCGAGATCGTCTGCGGACCTGTCGTTCTTCGGGTTTTAGCCACCGCATGCCAGGCCGCGCAGTCGCATCAGCGACGTCATTTGCTGCCAAGCGTCACTACCGGAAGCTTCATTTCCTGCACGAGCTTGCTCCACTCCGCGATTTCGTCGCGCACGAATGCCGCGAACTCCGTCGGTGAACTGGCCGTGGCGACGAGACCGTCGTCGGCGAATCGCTTCACGGCGTCGGGATCTTTCATGACCTTGACTATCGCCTGATACATCTGGTCGACAATGGCGTCCGGCACGCGCGCTGGGGCGAACATCCCGGTCCAGGCCCCCTTGTCGTAGCCGGGCACGCCGGCTTCATCGAGCGTCGGCAGCTCCGGCACTGCCGGCGATCGTTGCTTCGTGGTCACCGCAAGCGGACGCACCTGGCGTGAGGTCCTGAAAGGCTTCGAGGACAGCACGCCCATGAAACCCACCTGCACCTCGCCGGTGATGAGGCCGATCAGGGCCGGCCCGCCTCCCTTGTACGCAACCGGCACCAGGTTGATCTTCGCCATGTACTTGAACAACTCGGTCGTCATATGCAGATTGCTGCCGACGCCGGCCGAGCCGTAAAACAGGTCCTTGGGGCGTTTGCGAGCGAGTGCGAGGAGCTCCTTGACGCTCTTCACCGGCAGCGAGGGATGCACGCCCAGGATAAGCGGCTGCGTGGTAATCATCGAGACGGGTCTGAAATCCTTGATCGCATCGAAGGGCAGATTCCGGTAGAGCCCTGGGACGAACGTGAAGCTCGCGGATGTAACCAGGAACGTGTAGCCGTCGGGAGCCGCTCGCGCGGCCAGCGTGAAGCCGATGGTACCGCCCGCGCCCGTTCGATTGTCTACGAACACGCTGACGCCGAGCGCCCGCTCCAGCTTGTCCTGCAGGGCGCGAGCCAGGAGATCCGTGCCGCCCCCCGGCGCGAAGGGAACCAGCAGGCGGATCGGCTTCTCGGGATAACCGGCGGCGTTGGCCGATGGTGCGGACGACGCAAACAAGGCCGTGAGCAGCGAAACACACGTAATGCGGTTCATGGCTTCCTCCTCGTTGTTGGGTGTATCTCCTTCTCCGTGCGACGCGTTCAATGGTGCGCGGAGAGGAGGGCATCCATAGTGTGGATGTCAGAGGCATCATAGTCTTTTTCCCGCACGCGGAAACAGAGGACGAGAAGTGGGTGCGCCGAACCAGGACGAGGCGGTTTCCCGCGGGGTAAGCTTGCGCCAATTGTGTGAAACGAGCGAAATGGTCAGCGCAACTCTGGACTGCCGTTCAGAGTAGCGCTCGCGCCTCGGTGGTGGGCCCATCGAGGTGTTCGCAGTGATCCCGAAGACGGCTCACCGCTTTTCGTGGTTGGTCAGCATCAATAGATGGCTCGCCATCACAGAGCACAGTAGCCGAAGAAGCGAGCGGAGGACGCCGAAATGTACAAACGCATCATCGTTGCGATCGACGGTAGCAGCACCTCGAAGCTCGCCCTGCGTCATGCAATCAAGCTCGCGAAGGAAGGGCAATCCGCGTTGTGCATCGTGCACGCCGTCGACCTCGTCAACGTCAACGTAGAGACAGTGGACGGTATGAGCAACTACGAGGAAGCGGTGCGGAAATCGGGCAATCAAATCCTGAAACACGCCGCGGCACTCGCGAAGAAGGCGGGAGTAAGATCGGAAACGCGGCTTCTCGACGTCCGACGATTTCGCGATCGGATCGCCGACGAGATCGCTCGCGAGGCCAGGAACTGGCGTGCGGACCTGATCGTAATAGGCACGCACGGACGTCGCGGGCTCAGCCGCGTGTTTCTCGGAAGTGCAGCCGAGGCTGTGCTACGCATTGCTTCAGTGCCGGTCTTATTGATTCGTGGGAAGTGACAATGCCATGAGCGCTGCCGTTGAAGCGCAGCGTCGCTCCTACGCTGGTATATCGCTATAGAGGCCGACGATGGCCCGCATTCGCGTCGTCACGCTCAACATGGAGCAGGACCACAAGCGCTGGGAGATGCGGCGCGAGCTCATCGTCGAGCAACTCGTCGAGCTCAGACCGGACGTATTTGCCATGAACGAAGTCTGCGTGCCGCTGCAGACCGCACGCTGGCTGCAGGATGTGCTGAAGGAACGACTGGATCTCGAGTATGCGCTCGTGCAGCAAACCAAATCGAACGGTGAAGCGGAGGCCGACGGCGAAGCGCTGCTGACGCGCTTTCCGCTTATCGAGACCGGAAATCTCGACTATCGGGCGCGTGACATGGTTGCGCTGGTCGCACGGATCTCTGTCGAGGACGCGCCGGTCGACGTGTATGTGACACATCTCTACAGGTCGAAAGGCGAAGATTCGTTGCGGCTCTATCAAGTGCAGCAATTGCAGGCGTGGATGGATCGTCGGGCGGATGTCACCGCACGCATCGTGTGCGGTGACTTCAACGCGACGCTCGACAAGCCATCGGCTGCCCTCATGGCTACACGCTACCGGCCAACGCAAAGCGCGCCGACTGCATTCACGCCTCTCGCCGACAGCGATGGCGCAGTGTCGCATCCCGACTGGGCGCGAATGGATCGCTGCATCGACTATATCTGGGTCTCGCGGGACCTGCACATCGTGAAGAGTGGCGTCTGCTTCGATAAGGCGAGTCAGTCGGATTCCTCGCTTTGGCCCTCGGACCATGCCGGTGTATGGGCCGACCTGGAAAAGGCCGGCTCCGCTCGAGCCGACGCGGGCGTGTCGTAAAGAATTCGTAAATAATTCTGAAAGCGGAAAGAGCTGGCATGTACCTGCCGAAGCACTTCGAAGAAACGCGAGTTGAAGAGCTCCGCCGCATCATGGCCGAATATCCGCTGGGCGCCTTCGTCATCCATGGGCCGAACGGGCTCGACGCGAATCACCTGCCGTTCCACCTCGATCCCGATGCGGGTGCGCACGGGCGACTGCTCGCGCATGTCGCGCGGACGAATCCCGTATGGACGGAGATCAAGGATGGCGACGAGGTTCTCGTCATTTTTCGCGCAGCAAACGCATACGTCTCGCCGAACTGGTATCCCAGCAAGCACGAGCTCCACCGCCAGGTGCCGACGTGGAACTATCAGGCAGTGCATGTCCACGGGAAAGCACATGTCCGCGACGACGAGCGCTTCGTACGGGGTGTCGTGGCGCGACTGACACGCACCCACGAGGCGGGCACCGGCGCCGACAGGCCGTGGAAGATGACCGATGCTCCGCAGGAATACATCGAGCAGATGCTGGCGGCCATCGTCGGCCTGGAAATCGAGATCAGCAGGATCGTCGGCAAATGGAAACTGAGCCAGAACAAGGAGGAGCGGGATCGGATCGGTGCGGCCGAGGAGCTGCGCAAGCGTGGCGCGGACGTCCTTTCCGAAGCGATGCTGCGCACCGTCGGGCGGCTGCCGTGATAGCGCCCTGGCAATGCAGCCACGAACTCAGCGCACCGGACCGCGCGCGAGCGAAGTGGCGCGCGCGGCGGCGATTTCAGGCGGCAAGGTCCGCATAGAACTACCGCGGCAGGCCCATTCGCAGCACAATCCGGGACTCTCGGCCGGGATGCCAATCACGGCGTCCTGCTTCCGAGCGTTCGTTCAGCTTGCAGGAACAACTTCTTCCAGGAAGGGAGGCAGCCATGTACGCGGTAATACGGCAATACGAGTTCGATCGGGGCAGCAGCGAAGAGATCAATCGCAAGCTGCGGGACGTTTTCGTCCCACTGCTCAAGAAAGCGCCGGGTTTCGTCACGTATTACTGGCTGGACACGGGTGAAGGTGCGGGTGCGTCGATCAGCGTATTCCAGAGTAAAGCCGGTGCTGAAGAGTCCGTGCGAGTTGCGGCCGCGTTCGTCAAGGAGCATCTGACCGGCATGAGCTTCAGCAGTCCCCGCATCACCCAGGGGGAGGTTCAGGCGCACGGCTGAAGCGAGCCGAGTACTGCGATGCGCGCGTGTCCCTCGTCGCGCGCATAATCCCGAGCTCGAACCCGGTCACACGAAGGAGGCAACTCATGTACCGATCAAGCGCAGGTTGATCTCGCCAGGAATCTCTGGGAACAATCGAAAGCAGCGGTGGCCCAGGGGCACCAGGCCTGGGATCTCGTGATGAAATCACACAAGACGATGCTCGACTCGATGCGCGCGGCGGGTGCGCCGTTTGCGCTTGCCGCAGACCAGTTCGACAAGCTCATGGAATTCCATTCCGCGCAATACAAGGCCGCACTCGATTACATGGACAAGATGTCAGCGGAGTATCAGAAGCTCCTCGCGCAGGCAAAATAAAGGGCTTGCTGTCGTCCGGGGCGGGTGCGTGATGGAGAACGATGGTTGGCTGCCAGAACCCGCTGCGCGTGCAGTGTTCATGCGCCTGCCCGTTCCCATCGCGCTGATCTCGGCGGCTGGCGAGGTCGTCCTGGAAAACGAGCGGTTCGCGCGCTACTTCGACGCATCGCGGATCAATCCGGCGCAGCTCGAGGCTCTCGATGCGACCGAGGAGGAACCGTGGAGTCTCGTGCGCATGCCGGGCCGTGGCGGCGGGATGGTCGATGCATGGGCGCAGTCGTTCGAAGTGTACGGAAGCCGCGTACTCGTGCTGGACGAGTTGCGCAGCGCGCGCTGGGCGCCCGAGCTCAAGCAGCTGCATGCTCGCCTTGCCGCACTGGAGAAGCTGAGCGCCACGGATCATCTCACCGGCGCGTGGAACCGCGCGCATTTCGACCGCGTGATCGAAAGCGAGCTTGGCCGCAGCGCGCGCTTTCGCCAGCCGTTGTCACTGCTGCTGCTCGACCTCGACCATTTCAAAGGCATCAACGACACGTTCGGACATCAGGCGGGTGACGTCATTCTCCAGAGCTTCGTGCGGTTCGTGAGGCAATGGACACGCAGTGCCGACGTGTTGTTTCGGTGGGGTGGAGAGGAATTCGTCGTGCTGGCAGTCTCGACCGGTTATCGGCACGCCGCCGCGTTTGCCGAGGGGCTGCGCCGCAAGATCGCCGCACAGGACTTCCCGGACATCGGGTCACTGTCGGTGAGTATCGGTGTCGCCGAGCACGTCGGCGCGGAGAGCCCGGCCGAGTGGTTTCACAGGGTCGACGAAGCGCTCTACAAGGCGAAGCAGGGCGGCCGGAATCTCGTCGTGGTCGATCCGCGCGGAAACTCCGATGCGTGGGCCACCGATTCGGCTACATCCGCGCTCCACCTCGTGTGGCAGGAGGCGTATGAATCCGGCAACCCCGTCATCGACGATGAGCATCGACAACTGTTCGACCGCGCGAACGTGCTGATCGATGCGTCCTTCGTGCAGGAAGAGACGCCGGAGGTCTTCCGCGCCGCTTTGGATGATCTGGTCGCACACGTGGCGCGCCATTTTGCGCATGAAGAGGCGCTGCTGGAACAGCACCAGTATGCGCGCCTCATCCCCCACAAGGCCGCTCACGCTCGTCTTCTCGAAAAGGCCGCCGTGCTCAACGACGCTGCGCGTGCGGGCAGCGCAACGCTCGGCGATATCGTCAACTTCGTCGCCGCCGAAGTCGTTGTTCGCCATCTGCTCACAATGGACCGCGACTTCTTCACCCTGTTCGGAGAGCGCTCATGAATATGCCTGATACATCAACCGCGATGCTGCGCCTCGACCCGTCACTCCTGCGTCTGGAACCCTATCCACATCTTGTTTCCGACGAAATGCTGGAGCCGGGCGCGTTCGAAGCGCTGCGAAAGGCATTTCCGGACACCAGCATTTTCGAAGCGAATCGCAGACACGCGCTGGCCGCAGGCCGTGCGAGCCGCATCAATCTCGGGCGTGGTGATCCCCTGTTCGACAGGTTCCTCTCGCAGTCGCCGGTGTGGCGCGCCTTTTTCGATGAAATGAATTCGCCGGCCTTCATTGCGCGCGTGTATCAGCTTTTCGGGGACGCGCTTGCAACGCACGAAAGCAGGCTCGACGCGCAACCGTACCAGTTTTACGAGCACGTCACGCGCCCGCCGACGAACCTCGCGTATCGTGCGCTGAACCGGCTCGGGGCGATCGAGGCCTTCGATCGCCTGCGCGCGGCCTTCGACAGCAACAAGCTGTGTCTCGATTTCGATATCGCATGGGCGCGCAACGGCTACGCCACCGAAGCGCATACGGACAATCGCAACAAGCTGATTGCGATGCTGATCTATTTCGGCGAGACGGGCGGTAGCGGCGGCGAGTTCCAGGTGCTGAAGCTGAAGCATCCGCAACCGCTTTCGCAATGCAGGCGCTATCCCAGCGACGCGGAGCTCGACGTCGTGACTACGCTCGCGGCAAAGCCGAATCGCGGGCTGATCCTGCTCAACTGCAACAACGCGTATCACGCCGTCACGCCGCTCGTTGGCAGCGACCGCCCGCGGCAGTTCATGTATCTGAGCGTCGGCAGTCGCTACAAGGCGCCGATCTGGTAGACGCGGAAAGGCGCCCGAGCCTCTCGCTGTTCGCCGCGTGCCGTTTACTTGTGAGCGTGCGGGACGAGCTGGGGCGATATCTCGTTCAGCGTATACGGTCCCTTTGAGCATTTCACGTTCGGATTCGTGGGCGCGAACAGGCCGGCGGGATTGTCCTTCCACAGCCAGACGTGCAGGTCGTAATGATGTAGCGCCTGCGGCATCAGCGGATGATGGCCTTCCATCGGTCCGTCGAACGGCTTATCGAAAAGCTGCGGGCGCTCCTTGAGCTCGGGAGAAAGCGGCACGAACCATTCGGCCGCGACCAGCCGCAGCTTGCCGTTGACGGGCTCGTACACGAGGATCTGCGGTTTGAGCGGATCGAGCGGCTGGCCGAGCAGCCCCGCGTTCAGGAAATGCACGCCCATTCCGCCTGCCACGTAGGGAACCTGGCCCGCCGCGCCGCCCTTCGGATACGTGACACACCCGACGGTCGAGAAATAGCCGTCGTGAACCGCCACCAGCGGATCCTTGTACTTGTCGAGCGCGTCGCGCACACGCTTCAACTCGGGTGGAACATCCTTTTTCCCTTGTGCGGCTGCCGGAGCGCTGAGCGCAGCGGCCATCACAAGGCCCAACGCAAGCGCAGCGCCGCGAAACGGCTTTCCTGTCGCCATGATTACACCTCCCCCGTGGTGACGAACCCGCGTAATCTACGCGCTCGCGACGTAGAGTCAATGTCTACGACGGCACATGGCTGCTGATCGTTGGCGACCCGAATGGGCGCACACGTTGAAATGGAAACAGACGATTCTCACGACGTCCTGACCTTCTGGTTCCCGGACCTGGCCGGCGCGGATCACGCGAGAATGGTCGCGCAGTTCCGATGGTGGTTCGGCGGCGGATCGGACGAGACGATCGGGAGCCGTTACCCCGCGCTGACTGAGCGTGCAGCGCGAGGCGAGCTCGATGGGTGGGCCGATGCGCCCCGCTCGCGTCTCGCGCTCATCATCGTCCTCGATCAGTTCTCACGCTCACTCTACAGGAACACGCCGCAGGCGTTCGCGCACGATCCGAAAGCGCTGGGGTTGACGCTTGCGGGCCTCGAGAATGGTCACTACGCGGCTCTGGAGACACCGTGGGAGAAGACCTTCTTTTTTCTTCCGCTCGGCCATTCCGAATACCTTCCTTATCAGGAGCGTGCGGTTACGCTGGCCGAAGAACTCGTCGTCAGCGCGCCCGCGAAGTTCCGGAAGATCCTGGAACACTCGGCGTCCCAGGCTCGTGCGCATCGCGACGTCATCGCGCGTTTCGGGCGTCATCCTCATCGGAACATGATTCTCGGAAGGTCATCGACTGCCGCCGAGGTTGAATACCTCGCCACCACTCAACTGGTACACACGCGGCTGCCGGGAGCGTAGCGGCGACCTTACGTGAGCCGCGCGTGCATCCAGCGCGCAACTGTGAAGAGCGTACGGTCGGCACCCGGTGCAGCGATCACTTGCGCGCCGATCGGGAGCCCGTTCGGTCCCGTGAATACCGGGATGCTCATGGTCGGCGTGTGCATGAGTGTCCACGGTGAGGCCAGCGTGGAATCGCCGGTGTTCCAACCGACGGGCGCTTCGCCGGTCGCCGCGGGCGCGAGCAAGACGTCGAAATCCGCGAAGACAGGCGCGAGCCCGCGACGGCAACGCTCGGCCAGCGCACGCGCTGCGCAGTAGCTTTCGAAGCTGCACTCGAGCCCGAGGCGGATCTTTCCGTTGCGCAGCTCTTCGCTGAGCTCGCTCCAGTGATGCCGGATTTCACGCGTGAAGTTGAGCGCGAACTCGCGACACGTAATCAGGCGATGTGCTTCTTCCGCCCGCTCGAATTCCGCCGGCAGCGTCGCGTCGGACACGTTCGCCCCGGCACGCGCCAGGCCGCGTGCGGCGTCTTCGAGGAGCGCCTGCGTCTGCGGCTCGAGCTTCGACCATTGAGGTGGCCGGACGAATCCGATCCGCGGGCGGCGCATGTCACCAGGCAGCGGCATCGGGTCGACGCCGATCAGCACGTCGCGGTGAAGCGCGATGTCCTCCACCGTGCGCGCATAGAACCCGACCGTATCGCACGAGCCGGACGACTCCATCATGCCGGAGCAGCGTACGTCCCCGAACGTCGGACGATACGCGAAGACGCCGCAAAACGAGCCCGGTTTGATGGTCGAGCCCGTCGTTTGCGAACCGAGCGCAAGCGGCACCATGAAATCGGCGACCGCCGCGGCCGACCCGCTCGACGAGCCGCCCGGCGTCCGCGCCGGATCGAGCGGGTGACGCGTCTTCCCCGGATAGTTCACGGCGAACTCGGCCGTGATGGTCTTGCCCATGACCACGCCGCCCGCCTTGCGCCCGAGGGCAACGCACGCGGCATCGCGCCCGGGGCGGTGCCCCGCATAGATAGGCGAGCCGTACGCGGTCGGCATGTCGCACGTATCGATGATGTCTTTAACGCCGAACGGAACGCCGCTGAGCGGGCCGGATGTGCCACTGCGATCCAGAGCGCGTGCTTGCGCGATTGCCAGTTCACGATCGAGAAAGGCCCACGCGTGGACGGACGGCTCTCGCTCCGCAATGCGCTCCAGGCACGCGCGCGTGACCGCTTCGCAGGTCGTGCGGCCGGTGCGAACCGCAGTGACGATCTCGATCGCCGACAGTCTGTGAAGATCCATTCAGCGGCCTCGGGCGCAGGCAGCGGATCGATGAAGACGCTCGAGGCGCATCAACGTGCCCTCAATCGGCTTTGATGCCCGTCTCGCGCACGATCCTGCCCCATTTCGCAACGTCGTTCGATATGAGCTGAGCAAAACCGGCGGGCGTGTCGCGGAACGGCTGCGTGCCCTGTTTCGCCATGTGCTCTTTCAACTCGGGGCTCTGCTGCAGGCGCTCGATTTCCGCGTTCAGCTTGTTGACGACGGCGGTCGGGGTACCCGCGGGCGCCAGCAGTCCGACCCATACCACGGCTTCGTAGCCCTTCAGTCCGGCTGCCTCGTCCACGGTTGGCAATTCGGGCGCGAGCGGCGTGCGCTGTGCCGTTGTAACAGCCAGGATGCGCAGCTTCCCGGCTTTGGCATGCGGCAGCGACGGAGGCAGGCTCGTGGACAGCACGGGCAACTGTCCTCCGAGTACCGCGACGGTAGACGGGCCGGCGCCGTTGTACGGTACGGCCAGCATCTTGATGCCCGCCATCGACAGAAAGAGCTCCATGCCCACGTGCATGAGCGTGCCGTTGCCCGCATGCGCATAGCTCAGATCGGCGGATCTCGATTTGGCGAGCGTGATCAGATCGCGCAGCGTCTTTGCGGGCAATGAGGGATGAATGGCGATCACGTCGGCCTGCAATGCCGTCGGCGTCACGGGCGCAAAGCTCTTCACCGTATCGTAGGGAAGCTTGCCATAGAGCGATGCGTTGATCGAGTGCGTCACGGATACCATGATGAGCGTGTATCCATCGGGCGGTGCTTTCGCGAGCAGGTCACTCGCGAGCGTGCCGCCGGCGCCGGGTCGATTGTCGACGAACACCGACTGGCCGAGCGCCTCGGTGAGTTGCTGGGCATAGATGCGCGCCACGATGTCGATGCCGCCGCCGGCGGCGAAACCGACGAGAATGCGCACGGGCTTCGCGGGATACGCCGGTGCTGCCGTCTGCCCGAACGCCGTCGCCGAAAGGGACAACGCCGCTGCGCATGCGATCCCGGTGAAACGGTGCATCATCTCTCCTGTCGATTCCACGAGTCCACTCCGCGTGGGTGGTGACTCGCCCTTGTTGCACGATCGGCGGACGGTAACATACGGTGAGAAACGATAAGGAGGTATGGAGGATGCGCATCGTCGCCCTCCGCGGGCTCCCGCGAACGTGACATTCACGCGCAGGTTAGAACTCACGTCCGATCGTGCGAGGCTCACGGCGTCGGAAAACACGTCACCGCCATAGACGGCTAGTCGTATACCGTCTCCGAGTAGTGCGCGGGGTCCACGCCGATGTGAATGACGTTCGGCCCGTCCATCGCGAGTGCGCTTACCAGCGCGTGCTCGAGATCCGCGGCGTTTTCGCCCGTCATCACCGGAACGCCGAAATAATGCGCGGGCGGCTGTCGGGTTTCGGCGGGGAGCGCGGTGCCGTAGTAAGGCAATGAGCGCCGTTCCTGTTTTACTTTGATGAGACTCAGCCAGCCGTCGTCGAGGACGACGAACGGGATCGCAAGCCGCTCACGTTTGGCCACCGCGAGCTCGCCGCACGTCATCTGGAAACAACCGTCGCCGACGATGCACACGACCGGGAGATCCGGCCGCGCGAGTTTGGCCGCGATGGCAGCAGGCAACCCGAAGCCCATGGAAGACCAGCCGTTTGTAATGAGGAACGTGCGCGGACCGTAGGCCGTCCACTGGCTTGCGATCTGGTGCGTGTGGGCGCCGACGTCGAAGGCGAGCACCCCCTCGTGCGGCAGAACGCGGCGCACAACGTCGATCGCCTCGTGCGGTGAGAAGCGGTCGCCCGCCGGCCGCAAAGACCGCTGAAAGGCGGAGCGGTGTGCGTCCACCTCCGCGATGTGAACACCATCATCGCCAGCCTGCCGCGTCCATGCGTTCGGGATCGGATCCAGCCCGGCGAGCGCGGGGATCGATTGCGCGAGCGGCCCCACGACCTCATGCACGATGCGCACCGAAGAATCCACGTCGGCGCGCTCGACATCGACGTGCAGCAGCGGCACGTCGCCGATCCATGCTTCGTATTCGACCTCGACCGTGTCGTAGCCCAGGCCGATGATCAAGTCGGCGTGTTCCCGGATGAAACCACGCTGAAGCTGGCGCCTGGCGCGCTCGATGCAGCCGATCGAGAGCGGATGCGTTTCGTCGATGAGGCCTTTCGCCATCGTCGTGGTGGCGAACGGAATGCCGTGGCGTTCCACGAGCGCGCGCAAAGATCCAGGCTGCGGAAGCCGCATTGCATTCGCGCCAATGACGGCGACGGGACGTTTCGCGTTGCGGAGCAACGTGGCCGCGCGGTCGATGCCGTTATCGGAACGATCCGATTGTCCGGAACGTGCGGCGCCGGGCGCATCTGCGCCAGCGATCGATTCGCGAGGGACAGATTCCTGAGCAGCCGCGAGCGCGACATCTTCCGGCAGATCGAGGTGCACGGGTCCGGGCGGCTCGCTGATCGCGATACGCAGCGCCTTTTCGAGTGTCGTGGCGATTTCGCCCCTGCGCAGCCGAAAGCTTGCTTTCGTGATCGGTTTGAAGAGTGTTTCATGATCGATCCACATCTGCATGCGGCGCCCGAGCTGGGCTTCGTTGAGGGTGCACGTGATCGCGATGAGCGGCGAGCGATCGAGATACGCGCAGCCGACGCCGGTGGCGAGATTCGTCGCACCCGGCCCGAGTGTCGCGATGCACAGACCCGGAACTCCGGTCATTCGCGCCGTCACGTCGGCGGCGAAGCCGGCTGAACCTTCGTGCGCGGTCAGGACGAAGTCGATGCCGCCCTCACGCATCGCTTCCATGAGCGGCAGAACATTTCCGCTGGGCACACCGAAGCCGCGCTGGATTCCGGCGGCCCTGAGAATGGCGACGATGAGATCCGCGTTGTTCATGTCCTATACGTTACCATTGCTGCATCGAATCGCGACGTGGAGGCGCGCCATGCCCAGTAGCGTTGTCCGTTTTCCGTCGAGCCACGGTCACGAGCTTGCGGCGCGGCTCGACATTCCGGCCGGCACCCCGCGTGCCTACGCGCTGTTCGCGCACTGCTTCACGTGTTCGAAGGACTCGAAAGGCGCGGCCTTCATCGCGCAGTCGCTCGCGGCGCGCGGCATCGCGGTGCTGCGCTTCGATTTCACCGGCCTCGGGATGAGCGGCGGCGAATTCGCGGATTCGACTTTCAGCTCCAACATCAGTGATCTTCTCGCCGCAGTGCAGTACCTGCGTGAGCAGCATCGGGCGCCGTCGATCCTGATCGGACACAGTCTCGGCGGGGCCGCTGTGCTTGCCGCCGCACGCGAGACAAGTGAGGCGACCGCTGTCGCGACGATCGGCGCGCCCTTCGAGCCGCGGCACGTCGCGCATCTGCTGAAAGAGAGCAAGGCGGAGATCGTTGCCAAAGGCGAAGCCACGGTCGACATCGGCGGCCGGCCATTCCGCGTGCGACGCGAGTTCATAGACGACCTCGAGAGACACGATCTAACGGAAGCGATTGCTTCGATGCGCAAAGCCCTGCTCGTGTTGCATTCGCCGGTCGACGCGATCGTGCCGATCGAGAACGCATCGAAGATATTTCTCGCCGCCAAGCATCCGAAGAGTTTCGTTTCGCTGGACGATGCCGACCACTTGCTGACGCGCCGTGGCGACGCGGCGTACGTCGGAGAAGTATTGTCGGCCTGGGCCTCACGCTACCTCGAAGGGGAGGAGCAGGTGAAGCCCGAGAGTGTGTCCGGTGTGCGGGTCATCGAGGCGGGGGAAGGCAAATTTGCGCAGGACGTCGTGGCCGGCCGTCACCGTTTTCGAGCGGACGAGCCGTTGTCGGTCGGCGGCGCAGACACGGGGCCGAGCCCGTACGACCTGCTCGTGGCGGCGCTCGGCACCTGTACGGCGATGACCGTTCGCATGTACGCCGACCTCAAGAAGATTCCGCTGCAGCGCGTGAGCGTCGAGCTGAAGCACGAGAAAGTGCATGCGCAGGATTGCGTGGATTGCGACTCGAAGGATGCGAAGCTCGATCGTATCGATCGCGTTCTCACGTTCGAGGGCTCGCTCGACGAGACGCAGCGTGCGCGGCTCCTCGAGATCGCGAACAAGTGTCCGGTGCATCGCACACTCGAGCGGGGCGTAACGATCTCGACGGCCGCTGTTGATCCCGCCGTCGATGCGTGACAATGCGCTGCCGCACCAGTAAATTTTGACGGCGCTTACACAACGCAGAGGCGGAGGAATGGGACGCACGTCCGGACACGGATATGGACGCATAGGCGAAGTCATCATTGAGACAGCTGGGATCGAGGTCGCATGAATCCGAATGAACTGAAAAGCGCACACGCGGTGCTGCGCGCATCGCCCGAAACGGTCGTGTGGGGTGCAATCCCGGCGGACAGGACGCCGGTGCTGCGCATTCGCTCGGGCGATACGGTGGTGATCGAGACCGTATCGCAGCAGCCGCTCAACAACGAAGACCCGGCGACTTTCTTCGACGCGGCAGGCATCGAGCCACAGCAGATCCTGCCGGAGGCGATCGCGATCTACCGGCAGGTGAAGAAATCGCCGCCGGGCGGTCCCCACGTGCTGACCGGGCCGGTGCATATCGAAGGCGCCGCGCCCGGCGACATGCTCGAGGTGCGCGTGCTCGATGTCGCATTCCGGGTGCCGTACGGCGTGAACGGCATCGGCCCGGGATCGGGCGTGCTGCCCGATCTGCTGTCCGCGCGCGTGGCTCCGGTGATCCGGCTCGATCTCGAACGGCGCGTTGCGTTGTTTGCAGGCGGCACCGAAATCCCGCTGGCGCCCTTCATGGGCATCATGTCCGTCGCGCCCCCGCCCGAACGCGCGCCCGTGAGCACGAAGCCGCCCGGCGAATGGGGCGGCAATATCGATTTCAAACACCTGGTCGCAGGTTCGAAACTCTACTTGCCCGTTTTCAACGAGGGCGCTCTGTTCTATACGGGCGATGGACATGCAGCGCAGGGCGACGGCGAGGTGGATGGCGCGACGATCGAGATTTCACTCGCGCCCACGCTGCAGTTCGTCGTTCACAAGCGTGCGGGCAAGCGCATGAAGTGGCCGCGCGCGGAGGACGCTGCTTACGATTACGTGATGGGGATGGACGAAGATCTCGATCTCGCGCTCAAGGAAGCGGTGCGCGAAAGCGTCGAGTTCATTCAGCGCCGCGCGGGTGTGACGGCCGCGGAAGCGTATGCGCTGTCGAGCTTCAACGTCGATTTCCGGATCGCGGAAGCCGTGAATCTCGTGAAGATGGTCTACGGTGTGATTCCGAAGAAGCTTTTCTGCGCGTAAGCGCGTAAGAGGAGATCGGACATGGGGCAGATTCTCGGACTCGGCATCACGCATTATCCGAACCTCGCCTCCAAGCTCAACATGAGCTGGCGCTTCCAGCAGGCGCTCGAGGATCCAACGGTGCCCGCACGCTTCCGGTCGATCGAGAACTGGCATCCGACGATGCGCGAGCAGTGGAGCGACGACAAAGGACAGGCGCATTCGGATCGTCACCGCCGGGACATGATCGAGCAGTTTCGCAAAGTACGTCGCGAGCTCGATGCGTTCGAGCCGGATTTCGTCCTGATCTGGGGCGACGATCAGTACGAAAATTTCCGCGAAGACTGCGTGCCCGCATTTTCGATTCTCGCGTACGACACCGTCGAGCTTCAGCCGTGGAAAGGTTATCGCCGGGGCGCCAACGCATGGGACGAACCCGAGGACAAGACCTTCGTCGTGAAAGGTCATCGTGCCGGCGGCAAGTACCTCGCGACCGCGTTGCTGAAGGCCGGGATCGACGTCGCATACGCGTACAAGCCACTCCATCATCCGCTCGGCCACGCGTTCGCCAATTCGCTGCTCTTTCTCGATTACGACCGCCGCGGCTTTCCTTATCCGATAGTCCCGTTCGCGGTGAATGCGTATGGGCGGTGGCTCATATCGGCCCGCGGTGCGCCGCGGCTTCCATCCGAGGGCGAGGGCGCCATTCCTGAGCAACAGAGCGATTTCGATCCGCCGGCCCCGCAGCCCTGGCGCTGCATGGAAGTGGGCGCGGCGATCGCACGTGCGCTGCGGGACAGTCCGTGGCGTGTCGCCGTGATCGCTTCGTCGAGCTGGAGCCACGCTTTTCTCGTGCAGAAGAACGCGCTTCTCTTCCCGGACGTCGACGCGGACCGGCGTTACTACGACGCGCTTCGAAACGGCGACTCGGAAACGTGGCGCAATACGAGCATCGAAGAGGTCGAGGATCGCGGCCACCACGAGCTCTTGAACTGGTTCTGCCTCGTCGGTGCGATGCATGAACTGGGACGGACGAAACCGGACGAATCGGTGTTCCTCGAATCGTGGATCACCAATTCCGACAAGGTGTTCGCGGTTTACCGGCCGAATGGGGTCCGCTGAAAACGTATCGATAACCCACGCCCAATGGCAGAGACTCAGCAGATGAAGAACAGCGCACGCAGGATCACGGCGCTGCTGGTGGTGACGCTCTCGTGCGTGTTGCCGAACGTCGTACACGGGCAGGCTTTTCCCGCGAAGCCCGTCCGCATGATCGTGGCGAGCTCGGCGGGCAGCAACCCGGATACGATCGCCCGGGTTTTCGCGAGTGCGCTCGGCCAGCAGCTCGGCCAGCAGGTGGTGGTCGACGACCGCGCTGGCGCTGGAGGAAACATCGGCGCGGAAGTCGCGGCGAGGGCTGCGCCGGACGGCTATACCGTGTTCCTCGCGCATACGAACCACAGCATCAACGCGAGTCTCTATCGCAAGCTCTCGTACGACATCCTGGCCGACTTCTCGCCGCTCACGCTGGTTGCGCAGTCCGCGTTCGTATGCGTGGTGCATCCGTCGCTTCCGGCCAGGACGGCGGGCGATCTGCTCAAGATCGCGAAAGCGCGGCCGGGCGATCTCAATTACGCGTCGGCGGGGACCGGCAGCGGCACCTATTTCGCGGCGGAGTATTTCAACGCGCTCGGCAACGTCAAGATGGTGCACGTCGCCTATACCGGTGGCGGTCCGGCGCTCGCGTCGGTGCTGTCCGGCGAGACGTCGGTTTACTTCACGCCGCTCGCGACCGGTCTTGCACACATCCGAAGCGGCCGCTTGCGCGCGCTCGGCGTCACGTCAGCGAAACGCCTGCCGGAATTGCCCGATGTCGCGCCGATCGCGGATACGTTGCGCGGATACGAAGTCCAGTCGTGGGCCGGGCTGATGGTTCCGGTGAAGACGCCGAAGGATGTCGCCGCAACCGTTTATAAATCGGCCGTTGCCACGCTCGGCAAACCGGAGACGATGCGCCGCTTCGAGGATCTCGGCTTCACGGTCCAGACCAGCCGGCCGGAGGAGATGCAGAGCTTCGTGAAGACCGAAATCGACAAGTACGCGAGGCTCATCCGCGACTCCGGCATGGCGCTGCAGTAGGACTTGCGATTGAAGCTTGAAGCCATAATCTTTCCGTCCACCCTTCGGGCGTCTCGTCGCGGGAGCCTCGGGGCGAATGGTGGAAGCCTTCGTGCCGAGGCAGCCGTTGCCCGTCTCCAAACATGAGCGAACGAACAGGAGCTTTCCATGGGTCTGACATTCTCTCCGCTCCATCCCGTCTTCGCCGCCGAATGTTGCGGCATCGACATCGGCGAGCCGATATCACCTGCGGTCGCGACGCAGATCGAGGACGGCATGGATCGCTACGGCGTGCTCGTATTCCGGCGCAATCGGCCGCTCTCCACCGAACAGCAGATCGCGTTCACGAAAAGCCTCGGCGAGCTCGAAGGACCTTACACGAAGATCAACCCGGACAAAGGCGTGCGTCTGGACAACACGGCGGTTTCGGACCAGTCCAATCTCGGGCCCGGCGACACGATCCTGGCACGCGAAGACCGCAAGCGACTCTTCATGCTCGGCAACCGGCTGTGGCACAGCGACAGCAGTTACAAGACGATTCCCGCCAAGTATTCGTTGCTGTGTGCGCACGTTCTGCCGCCGGAGGGCGGTGACACCGAGTTCGCCGACATGCGTGCGGCGTGGGATATGCTCGATGCGCGCACGAAGGAACAGGTGAAGGACCTCGTCGTCGAGCACAGCCGCATCTACTCGAAGGGCGTGCTCGGCGTGCCGTTCACGGAAGAGGAAAAGCGCGCTTTCGCGCCCGTCACACAGCCGCTCGTGCGCACGCATCAGCGCACCGGCCGCCATTCGCTCTTCCTGTCTTCGCACGCGGGACGGATCGTGGGATGGCCCGTTTCGGAAGGCATGCTGCTCCTCCGCGAGCTGATGGAACACGCCACGCAGCGCGAATTCGTGTATCGCCACAGGTGGCGTGTCGGTGACCTCGTGATGTGGGACAACCGCGTGACGATGCATCGGGCCCGGCCGTTCGACGACCGCACGTTCCCGCGCGACCTGCGTCGTACGACGCTGACCGCCGGCGCACCGGCGCTCCCGATGTCGCAGGCGCAACGCGAAACCGCTTAGCCGGCTCCGGTTTCATCGGACCGCACCTGTTTTCACGAACAAGGAAGAACATGATCGACCAGCGCATCATCGGTACATGGAAACTGAAGAGCACGAAGGCGAGCGATGATGAAGGCAAAGCGCTGCCGCCGCCTTATGGACCGGTCGCGGACGGTCTCGTCTGCTTCGAGAGCGACGGACGGATGTACTGCGTTCTATGCGACGGCCGGCCCGAATTGCCCGCCGGCGAGTCCCGGCAGTTCATGTCGTATGCGGGTAACTACACGTTCGACGGCACGACGCTGACCACGCGCGTCGATGCGTCGTCGGACGCATCGCGCATCGGCGGCGAGCAGTTGCGCACCGTCAGGTTCGAACGAGGCGGCATCGTGCTCGCGCCGCCACGACGGCTTTACATGGGCTCGATGCAGCATCACGAGCTCTTCTGGGAGCGCCTTGCGTAGCACTGGAATGCCGCGCTGATTCATACGGCGTGGCCTGGGAGGTTCAATGGCGTGCATGGCTGCGACGTCTTCACATTTCGCGGCGATAAGATCGCGTTGAAGGATTCGTATCGGAAGAATCGTCCGCCGCTGCCCGCATCGAGCCGGTGAGTTCTGCTACGAACCAGCCGGTGCGGAATTGACGGACCTTTCGTAAGCACGTCTCAGCTCGTTGTGCGCTTCGTCGAGCGTGATCGTGCGGAATCGCAGCGACTGCCCGGGTCGCGTCTGCGCGATGCGGCCGATGTCGAACGAGCAGACCGTCGCGATCTTCGTGTAGCCGCCGGTGGATTGACGGTCGACCAGGAGCACGATCGGCTGGCCGTCGCCGGCGACCTGCACCGAGCCCAGCGCGATGCCGTCGGACACGATGTCGTGGCCCCGCACGTGCGCGATCGATGCACCGCGCAGACGCGCACCCATGCGGTCCGATTGCGGCAGCATCTCGTACGGACTTCCCAGAAATGCGGCGATGCCTCGTTCGGTAAAGCGATCGGCTTGCGGACCGAGGACGACGCGGATTTCGGCCTCACCCGGCTGAACATCAGCCGCGTGGTGCGCTGGCGCGGATGGCTTCCCCTCACCCCCACCCTCTCCCCGACTCGGGGCGAGGGCGTGTTCGACCGCCCGACACGTCTCGAGCGGGGCGTGTCCCGAGCCGAGGGCGGGCAGCAGCTTAAGCCGGTCCCCTTTGCGCAGCGCGCGCCCTTCGAGCCCGCCCAGTCCGCCGCGCAGATACGTCGAGCGAGAACCCATGACGAGCGGCACGTCGATCCCGCCGCGGAACGCGATATATCCACGCACACCCGTGCGCGCAGGGCCGATTCTGACGACATCGCCCGGCTGGAGCGCGAGCACCGTCCGGCGGGATGCCGGTTCTGCGTTCATCGTTACCGGCATCTCCGCACCGGTCACGGCGATCGCGCACTGCGCGTGGGCACGAAAACGCGGGCCGATCAAGGTGCATTCGAGTGCCGCCATCGAATGGCTGTTGCCGACGAGAAGGTTCGCGGCCACGAACGCATCGCGGTCCATCGGACCCGATGGCGGAATGCCGAAGCGCAGGAAGCCGAAGCGGCCGAGGTCCTGCACCGTCGTGAGCGGACCGGGATCGAGTATCTCGATCATGAGATCCTCGGCGCATAGGTGTGGCGCTGGATGGCCGCAGCGATGTCGTCGAACTCGTCACGGCCGATCGCACGGAAGCGCAGCCGGTCGCCCGGGCGCAGCAGTATCGGGTCGCGGCTCTTGCGGTCGTAGATCGGAACCGGCGTGCGTCCGATCACCCAGAACCCGCCGGGGCTCTCCACCGAGTAGATGCACGACTGCGTGCCGCCGATGGCGACACTTCCCGCGGGTGTGCTCGTGCGCGGGGTGTCGAGGCGCGGAATGACGAGGCGCTCCGGCGTGCCGGTGAGATACGGTTGTCCCGGTGCGAAGCCGATGAAGTAGACGAGATACTCGGCGCTGCTGTGCAGGTCCATGAGCCCGGACGTCGAAAGTCCGAGCCGCCCGGCCGCGCGCTCGAGCTCGAAACCGAGCTCCGGATCGCTGTAGCAGCACGGCAGCTCGACGACACGCGCCTGGGCCAGTTCCGTCGTCGCCGCTCGTGCGTCGAGCCCGGCGATCGACTCGCACAGCGCGGCGTAGCCGATATCGAGCGGGTCGTAGTACACGAGCAGCGAGCGAAACGCCGGTACGGTTTCGCGAACGGCCGGAATGCGCTCGGTGATGAGTTGCTCGAGCGCACGCAGGCGTGTCGCCAGAGCATCGCCGATTGCGCCGTCGAGCTCCACGAGCACGGCGAGATCGCCCGCCGGCTGAAACGTGAGGCTCACGGGATGACGAGGCGCGAAATCAACACGCCAGAGGTGACACGCCGCTCCGCGTTCGTCACGAAACGAGTCATCGTATCACTGCGTCTGATAGAGCCCCGCACCCTTGACGACGCGCGTCCACTTGTCCGTTTCCGCAGCGATCCACGCACCGAACTCGTCCGGCGTGGTGCTGGGCGACGGCTCCGCGCCGAGCGCGGCGAGCCGCTCCCGCGCATCCTGTGCGACCACGGCACGCGCCGTCTCGCGGGCGAGCTTCTGAACGATTTCGGGCGGCGTCCCCGCCGGCGCGAGCAGCCCACCCCAGCCGAGCGAGATCACGCCCGGGAATCCGGATTCGGCCATCGTCGGCGTATCCGGAAAAGCGGGAGAACGCTTGTCGCCCGCCGTTGCGAGGAGCCGCAGGCGTCCCTGGTTCACGAACGGCGTCACGCCTGCCGAAGGCGAAAACATGAGCGCGACCTGTCCGCCCACGAGGTCGGTAATGGCAGGCGTTTCTCCCTTGTACGGTACGTGCAGGAGCTTCAGCTTCGCTTCGATACGCAAGAGCTCGGTCGTGAGATGCGTCTGATTGCCGACCCCGAAAGAGCCGTAGAGGAGCTCGCCGGGATGCGCCCGTGCGAGGGCGACGAGCTCTTTGACGTTCTTCACCGGCAGATACGGATTCACCACGAGCGCCATCTGGTTGGTGACCGTCTGCGTGACGGGTGTGAAGTCGCGCAGCGTGTCATAGGGCAGCGATTTGTAAACCGACGGATTGATCGTCAGCATCGAGCTGAAGCCGTAGAGAAAGGTGTAACCGTCGGGTTTCGACTTCGCAACCGCTTCCGCGCCAATGATTCCGTTCGCGCCGGCGCGATTATCGACAATGACCTGCTGGCCCCAGGCGTCCGCGAGTTTGGCCGCTATCGTACGTGCGACCGTATCGGTTCCGCCGCCTGCCGCCTGCGGCAGTACGATGCGCACGACCCGGTTCGGATAATCGGCGGCTGCCGGTTTCGTCTGTGCCACGCATGTTGCGGGAAATCCCACGGCTGCGAGCACCATCGCACATGATCTCGCGGCGATTTTCATGCGCTCTTCGGTCTTTGCTGGATGTTCTTCGATGCTAGCATGGACCGGCCCCTATGCCCGGCGACGACTCGTTGCATGCAGGCGCGCGCAATCGCGGTTAATCTAACGATCTTATCGAACCCGGGAGGAGCCATGAGCCAGTCGCCAAAGATCAGCTACAGCGTCGTCGAAGGCTGGGAACAGTTGCCGAAAGACTGGGCGCACCGTGACGTTGCGGGCGTCGCGGTCGATCAGGAAGACCGTGTGTATCTCATCTGCCGCGGCGATCATCCGATCATCATGTACGACCGGCAGGGCAACTTCAAAGGCTCGTGGGGCGAAGGCGAATTCTCCTATCGCACGCACGGCATCTATGTGGCGCCGAACGGCACGATCTTCGCGACCGATGACGGCCAGCATACGGTGCGCCAGTTCACGCCCGAGGGCCGACTGCTGATGACCATGGGCACGAAGAACACGCCATCGAATACCGGATACGACGGCAAGAACCTGGACACGATCACCCACGGCGGCCCGCCTTTCAACCGCCCGACCAACGTCGCCATCGGGCTGAAGGGCGAGATCTACATCACGGACGGCTACGGCAACGCGCGCGTGCACATCTTCTCTCCCAAGGGCGAGCTCATCCGCTCGTGGGGCGAGCCAGGCAAGGGTCCGGGCCAGTTCCATCTGCCGCACGGGATCGCGGTGGCCGCCGACGGGCGTGTGTTCGTGTGCGATCGCGAAGGCGACCGCATCCAGATCTTCAGCCCCGAAGGCGAATACCTCGCGCAGTGGACCGACACGCAGCGTCCGACACATATTTGCTTCGACGGGAAGGGCAATGCGTACGTGACCGAGCTCGCGTGGCACGAAGGAGACAAGAACTACCGCGAAGACGTTGTGATCAAGCAGTCCCGGCACGCGCGCATGAGCGTCTACGATAAGGACGGAAAAATGCTCGCGCGCTGGGGCACGCCCGAGTGCACCGCGCCCGGCAGCTTCGCGGCGCCGCACGGCCTCGCGCTCGATTCGAAAAACGATCTTTACGTGAGCGAGGTGACGTGGACGTTCGCGGTGAGTCGTGGTCGCGCGCCGGAGGACTGCCACACATTCCAGAAGTTCGCGCTGAATGCATGACCCTGGCTGAGATGACAGCCACCGCGGCAGCCGAGCGGGTCGATCGTGCGGGCGCGACCCGCGACTCCGCGATCCTCGCGACGTATCACGCCCGCACCCGGCGCGCCGCGGAGTTGAGCCGTCACGCACGCGAGGTATTGCCGGGCGGCATCGTGCACGAGTCGCGCCGCATGTGGCCCTATGGCATCTACGGCGACCATGCGCTGGGTTCGCGCAAGTGGGACGTCGACGGCAACGAATACGTCGATTACTACGGCGGTCACGGCTCGTTGCTGCTCGGACATCAGCATCCGCAGGTGCTCGAAGCGATTCAGCGTCAGCTCGGGCGAGGCATGCACCTGGCCGCTGCGCATGCGCTCGAAGTCGAGTGGGCTGCGCTGATTCGCGACATGGTGCCCTCGGTGGAGCGCGTGCGCTTCACGTCGTCCGGCACCGAAGCGACGCAGCTTGCGCTGCGCCTTGCGCGCGCGCAGACGGGCCAGCGCCGGATCGTGCGCTTCGCGACGCACTTCCACGGTTGGCACGATCACGTCGCCAACGGCGTTCACGATCATTTCGACGGGTCGCCGAACGCCGGCGTATTGAACGAAGTCGCGTCCAGCACGACGCTTGTCGCTCCCAACGATGTGGCCGCGGTCGAGCGCGTCATCGAGACGTGCAAGGATGTCGCGGCGGTCATTCTCGAGCCGGTCGGCAGCAGCTCCGGTATGGTCCCGACGCCGCCGGAAGTGCTGGGCGCGCTCCGCGACATCACGCGCAGGCACGGCGTCATTCTGATTTTCGACGAAGTCGTGACGGGGTTTCGCGTCGCACCGGGTGGTGCACAGGCGTTCTATGGCGTGATTCCGGATCTCACGACGATGGCGAAGATCCTCGCCGGCGGCTTACCGGGCGGGGCGGTCGGCGGACCGAAAGATATTCTCGACTGGTTGGATCACGACGCGACGAGCGCGCGCGGACGCGAGCACGTCAACCATCACGGCACGCATAATGGACATCCCTACAGCGCCGCGGCGGGCATTGCGACGCTAACCGTCGTACGCGACTCGGATGCGTGTGCCAGAGCGTCGGACACCGCGGCGCGACTGCGGCGGGCCATGAACGACGTGCTCGAGGCCGAGGGCGTACCGTGGGCGGTGTACGGCGAGCACTCGTTCTTCCACATCCATTCCAATCCATGCGGCGAGCCATTTCGGCCGACCGCTTTCGATGCGAGCACGATCACACCGGACACACTGAAGGGCCGCAACGAGACGGTGCTCAACCTGCTGCGGATCGCGATGCTCAATCACGGTGTCGATCTCAAAGGCTGGCGTGGTGGCCTGGTCTCGGCGGCACACACGCCCGAGGACGTCGAGTTGACCGTGGATGCGTGGCGCAGGTCTCTGCGCGATCTCAAAAGGGAGGGCCTGCTTGAGCCAGCCTGATGCTCCTTTCCCCCGCGTGGTGAGCGGGCTGCTCAACATCGGTCACGCCGCCGATCACATGTTCCTGCTGATCTTCGCCACCGCCGTGGCATCGATCGCGGCCGACTTCGGTTACGCGAAGTGGGAAGATCTGATGCCGTATGCCGTCGGCGCGTTCGCCCTGTTCGGCCTCGGCGCCTTGCCGGCCGGACGATTGGGGGATCTGTGGGGCCGCCGCGTGATGATGATCGTGTTCTTCGTGGGCCTGGGTGCCGCCGCCGTGCTCACCGCGTGTACGCAAAACGCCTGGCAGCTTGCGGCCGGACTTACGCTGATCGGCGCGTTTGCGTCGATCTACCACCCGGTAGGCATTCCGATGCTGGTGCAGAACGTGCCGAACCCGGGCGCAGTGATCGGATTCAACGGACTCGCCGGAAACCTCGGTATCGCGGTCGCCGCACTCGTCACGGGCTTTCTCGTGAAATGGTTCGGCTGGCGTGCTGCATTCGCGGTTCCGGGCGCGCTTGCCATCGTGTGCGGCGTGATATTCGCGATCGTCTGTCCGAACGAAACCGAAGCGCCGGCCAGGCGCAAAGGCAAGGCGACCGTCATTCTTTCACCGGCGATGATGGCGCGCGCCTTTACGGTAATGACCGCCGCCGCCGTGACCGGAAGCCTCCTTTTCAACTTCACCACCAACGGGAACGCGCAGCTTCTGTCGGAGCGCTTTGCCGGCGTGCTGGAAGACCCCGCCATGCTCGGCGCGTTGCTCGCGCTGGTCTACGCCATCGCCTCGCTTGCCCAGCTCGTCGTCGGCAATCTCATCGATCGCATGCCGTTCAAGCCGCTGCAGCTGTGGATCTCCGTCGTGCAGGTGCCGACGCTGATCGCCGCCGCGCATGCGCAGGCCTGGGGCTTTTTCGTCGCGCTGGTTGCCGTGATGGTCTTCATCTTCGGCGCGATCCCGTTCACGGATGCGATGATCGTTCGCTACGTGGATGACCGGCTGCGCTCGCGGGTGTCCGGCATGCGGCTCACCGTCTCGTTCGGTATCAGCTCGCTTGCGGTGTGGCTCCTCGGGCCGCTGGTGAAAGGCATAGGGTTCACGGCGCTGGTCTGGCTGATGGTCGGCATTGCCGCGGTTCGCGCCGCCATTGTCCTGCTCCTGCCGGACGAGCGTACGGCGGCACAGACCGCGGCGTCGTAGGGGGGCGCTCGCCTGACGCTCAGCGCGCGTTCGGGAACAGACTGCGCGCCGCCTGCGGGTCAGCCGCGAGATCGACCACGTTCCCGTGCGCAAGAATGAGCCAGCGCGGACGGTCCTTCTCGTATTCCTGTGTGAGCCACTGTCGGAGCGCGTGCTTGTCGCGCACCATGAACAGCGATCCGATGCGGTTGTAACGCAGACCGACGCCGTAGCTCAGTCTGAAAACCAGCTTCCATAGCGGACTGGGCGGCAGCTCGCTGATGTTGATTACGAGGTCCGTCAGATACCACGCGAGGCCCTGGGGCGTTCTGATACGGACGAGGGCCTCGCCGGTCCGGTAGTAGGGCATGTCCGTCAGTTCCACGGCCGCGCCGGTGAGCGCCTTCGCATCGGCGAGCGGCCGGACGTTCGCGATGCCGGTTTTGGCTTCGACGCGGGCGATCGACTGCGCCGGCGCGAATACGGCGGCAGCGGGAAATCGCTGTTTCCATTCCGGGATGCCCATGTTGTGAAACGCATTGGACGCAACCAGCGCGCGCACCGGGCCGTACGACGCGAGCTCGTCGAAAACCCGCTGTTGCACGCGATAGGGCGGGCTCAGCACGATGAGGCCCGATTGACCCCCGACCGCAAGCGCGTTGACGCGGGCCGGACCGAAACGGTATGCGGTCACCAGAACCGGTAAGTCGGCGTTGAATACGCTCCACACCGAACGCGTCGCTCGCATCATGGGAGATCTGCGTCGTGAACGCTGGTCGAGGGGTAAGCGCAGAGTCTAAGCGAGCATTGCCGTTGCTTTCATCTCGCGCGCGCCCCAATCGCGGCCAGATGCGCTATCTGCCTGCCCGACATGCCCGGCGGCGGCATGGGCCTTGCCTAGATAAAGACAGGTTCGACCCAAGGAGACAGCGATGAGCACGAAAGACAAAGAGCACGGCGAAGGCAATTACAAGGCGACGCAGGACTATAACGAGCGCACCAAGCAGTTCATCGATTCGGGCAAGGTCGACGAGGCCGCCCAGAAATCCAAGCCTACGAACCCGCAGGAAGCGCGCGAGATGAAAGAAGCTGAAGAGGCTGGCAAGTCGCATTCGAAGGGCGAACACTGAGGTTAGAACGACCCCGTTCCGGTGAGCGGTGCGCCTCGGAGAGGCTGTCGCCGTGAACGTAACGTTCGAACGTCGGTTAGCACTCTCGTCCGAGCGTACCGAGGCTTGTGGAGATGGGTGAGCGGCGCGACTGGGACAGTCTGTCGCTGCGAACGAAACTTTCCGGCGCAAGTTAGAACTCTCGTCCGAGTGTACGAGGGTCAGGGCGATGGAAAGCGCCGGCCGCTGGGACAGCGTGTCCGCCCCGAGCGTAACGTTCGAAGGTCGCTCAGCACTCTCGTCCGAGCGTAGGAGGCACGCGTCGAGGGACGCCGGCCGTCGGAAGCCAAATCGATCGCCGGTGGGTGCCTGCCGCGGTGCGCGGCACGGAACGACCTCTGACTCGATCCGCAGTTGTTCTGACATACTCGCCGTCGTATGCGAACCGGTTTTGCGCATCTGCCGCTGCACGGCGGAAAGGCACCTGCCTATCTTTTCCAGCGCATGGTGCCGCTCGCCCGCGAGATTGCGATTTACATCGCGACTGAGTTCGGCCCACTGGAGGTGTTGCGCCGACTCTCGGATCCGTTCTGGTTTCAGGCTTTCGGCTGTGTGCTGGGCTTCGACTGGCACTCGAGCGGTCTCACGACGACGGTTTGCGGAGCGCTCAAGGAAGGCATGCGCGGCACGGAACGTGAATTCGGCATTCATGTCGCGGGCGGGAAGGGCGCCACATCCCGCAGGACACCCGCAGAAATCACAACGGCGTGCGAGCGAATCGGGCGCGATCCCGGCGGGCTGGTGCATGCGAGCCGCATCTCCGCCAAGGTCGACAACTCGGCCGTACAGGATGGGTATCAGCTCTATCACCATACGTTCGTGTTCACCGATGCGGGTGAGTGGTGCATCGTGCAGCAGGGCATGAGCGACGAAACCGCCATGGCGCGCCGTTATCACTGGCTCTCCGAAAGTGTCGCAAGCTATGTGAGCGAGCCGCACGCCGCAGTCTGCTGCGAGCGAACTGCGCCCACGCTCAACCTGGTGGCTTCCGAAAGTGAGCGGGTGAGAGCGGCGAGTGCGAACCTCGCGTCCCAGAGGCCCGAAGTCACGCTCGATGCGTTCATGCATCTGCCGCTGCTCGATATGCCGCGGCGCCATCAGGTCAGTGCCGACGATATCGATCCGAGATACCTCCGGAAAATCCTCCTTCGTACCTACGAACGTGCGCCCACTGATTTCGAGTCGCTTCTCTCGATCGAAGGTGTGGGTGCGAAGACGCTCCGGGCACTTGCGATCACGTCCGAGCTGATCTATGGCACGCCCGCCAGCCGGCGCGACCCGGCCCGCTATTCGTTCGCTCATGGCGGAAAGGACGGCACACCCTATCCCGTCGATCGCGTTACGTACGACAAGACCATCGAGGTCATGCGCGATGCGTTGAACAGGGCACAGGTGGGTCGCAGCGAAAAGGTACAGGCGTTTCGAAGGCTCGCGTCGTTCGCGAGCGGTTGAGGGTGAGCCCTTCAGCTACTCGGACAGCTTGATACCCGCTTCGGAGATGATCTTCGCGAACTTCGCCGACTCACCGCGTATGAAGGTGCGAAACTGTTCGGGTGTATTCGGCGCCGGGTCGAACCCGAGGCTCACGAGCTTGGACGCGATGTCCGGTGACTTCATCACCTGAACGGCCGCGCCATTGAGGCGGCGCAGTATCCCTTCAGGCAGCCCCGCGGGGCCCAGAAAACCGAAGAAGTTCACCAGCTCGAATCCCGCGAGCGGCGGGTACTCGCCGACGGCGGGTACATCGGGCAGCGCGGCGACACGTTGAGCAGACGTGACCGCGATCGGGTGGATCTTCCCGCTGTCGATGAACGGCTTGGCTGCCCCGATACTGACATAGGTCATCGTGACTTCCTTCCCCGCGACCGCGGCAAGCTGCGGGGCGGCGCCCTTGTATGGAACGTGCCGGATGTCCACGCCCGCCATCTTGTTGAACAGCTCTCCAGTCAACTGCTGTGGGTTGCCGACGCCGCTCGACGAGAACGTGAGCTTGCCGGGCGTCGCCTTCGCGTGCTTGATCAGCTCGGCCACCGTTTTCGCCGGCACGTCCGCATTCACCGCGAGGACGTTCGCAACTTTCACCAGAAGCGTGATCGGCTGCAGCTCGCGGTCCCAGTCGTACGCGATCTTCGGATAGAGATGCGGATTGAGTGCGATCTCGCCGGAGGCGACGAGCACCGTGTAGCCGTCGGGCTTCGCCTTCGCCACGAGCTCGGTCCCGATCATTCCGCTTGCACCGGTCCGATTGTCCACGACGACCGGCTGGCCGAGCATCTTCTGCAACTGTTCCCCGAGCACTCTCGCGGTGAGATCGGTGCCGCCGCCGGCAGGGAAAGGACAGACGATGCGGATCTGCTGCGTGGGATACTGTTGCTCGGCGGCGTTGGCGCCGAATGGGAACAGGCACCCCGCGGTGAGCAGGGCGAGTGCGGCAGTCGCTCGTTGCATGCGTCTTCCTCCTGAAGCTACCCCTTACCCCACCGCTCTCCCCGATTCGGGTCTCGTCACTCCTCACTCGCCGCTCGTCACCGATCACGAGGCACGATCCACGATCTACCAGCCACTGTTCTCGTCAGTCGAGCTTGAGCCCGATCGCCTGCACGACTTTGGCGAAGCGTGCGACCTCGTTCTTGAAGAACGCACCGAGCGCTTCCGGCGTATCACCGGTCGGCACCGCGCCCGCTCCCAGCAGGCGCTGCTTCACGTCGGGCGCATCGAGCGCCTTCAGCGCTTCTGCATTCACCCGCGCGATCAGCTCCCGCGGCGTCCCGGCCGGCGCGAAGAGTGCGTTCCACAGCGACATCTCGTAACCCGGCAGCCCCGATTCCGCGATCGTCGGAATATCCGGCGCAACCGGCGAACGTTCTTTGGTCGCGACGGCGAGCGCTCTCACGCGGCCGTCCTTCGCGAGCGGCAGGCCGACGAGGATGCCGGAGAAGTACATGGACACCTGTCCGGTCACCGTGTCCTGGGCGGCCTGGGCGCCGCCTTTATAAGGCACATGCACGATGTCGATGCCTGCCGCGACCTTGAACAACTCGCCCGCCAGATGATCCGCGTTGCCGGGGCCCGCGGAAGAAAAGTTGAGCGCGCCCGGCTTCGCTTTCGCGAGTGCGATGAGGTCTTTCACGGACTTCACCGGCAGCGACGGATGAACGATCAGGAGATGGGTGGAGTCGGCGAGGCGTGCGACGGGCGCAAGATCGCGCAATGCGTTATACGCGAGGCGGGTGTATGCGCTTGCGCTGATCGCGAGTCCAGGATTGACGCACACGGTCGTATAGCCATCCGGCGGCGCCTTGGCTGCAAGCTCGGCCGCAATGTTCGCACCCGCGCCCGGGCGATTGTCGATGACCACGGGCCTGCCGAGGTTCTCCGACATTTTCTGCGCGACTATTCTCGCGATCACGTCGGTCGTTCCGCCGGGCGTGAAGCCGACCAGCAGGCGAATCGGCCGGCTGGGAAAAGCCTGAGCCGAAGCGGCCGGTGCACCTTGCGCGAGCGCTTCGCCGCATGCACAGACCATGAACATCGAGCACAGGAACCGTGCAGTCGCTTTCATCCGTCCTCCCGGCCGTTCATCTGCCACCCTGGCAAGCGTGTGCCATCGCTCGTCCTCTCAGCGGGAATGGCCGTCCTTCCTATAATAGGACATTCAACGCAGGAATTTCGTCCACATGATTCGTAGTTTCATAGAGCGCTCGCGCGGCGCGGCAGACCTTTCGTCTGCAAACCGTGCCGTCGTCGCCGGGATGCTCGCGGCTGCGGTCTTCTGTGCGAGAGACAGTGGCGCCCAGTCCTATCCGACGCGGCCCGTTCGCGTGATTCACGGCTATGCGGTCGGCTCCGCGATCGACGTCTACTCCCGGCCGCTCGCACAGAAGCTGTCCGAAGCGCTCGGGTATCAATTCGTCGTTGATGCGCGGCCGGGCGCGACGGGAACGATCGGCAGCGAGATCGTAGTGAAGTCGCCTCCGGACGGCTACACGCTGCTCGCCGCGCCGTCCTCCGCGCTCGGCAGCACGCCGCACATGCAGAAGCTCTCGTACGACACGCTGAAAGATTTCGCACCGATCGCGCAGATCAACCAGTTCTACAGCGTGATCGTGGTGCATCCCGCAGTGCCGGCCAAGACCGCGGCCGACCTCATCGCCCTTGCGAAGGCCCGTCCCGGCTTTCTGACGTACGCCTCGACCGGCGTCGGCAGCGGCTTCCATCTCAACATGGAGAGCTTCTGCCAGATGGCGGCCATCAAGATGCTGCACGTGCCCTACCGGGGCGGCGGCTCCACGGCGCTACCCGATCTGCTGGCCGGGCGTGTCGACGCCATGCTCGACAATATCGGCGTCGTGAAGCCGAACATCGATTCCGGCAAGCTGCGGCCGCTCGGCGTGACCGGATTGAAGCGGGTCGCCGCGCTGCCGAACGTGCCGACGATCTCGGAAAGCGGTTTACCCGGCTACGAATCCATGGGCTGGCATGGCTGGCTCGCGCCGGCCGCCACACCGAAACAGATCGTCGCACAACTGAACGCGGCCATTCGCAAGGCGCTCGCGCAGCCGGACATTCGGGCCATCTGGGAATCGAATGGCATTGAGGTGGTCGACACCACGCCCGAACAGTTCGCCGCGCGCATTCGCGAGGACTACGAGCGTTACGGCAAGCTCGTGCGCAGCCTGGGTCTTGCCGTGAAGTAAACGCAGTCGTTCTTTTCCCGGCGCCCGGAGCGCCGCGTTCAACACAGGAGAAGTCGGATGATCCGCAACTTGCGCACGCAGCGCGACGACCAGCAATGGATGCTCGATCTCGCGCTCAACATGCGCGGACGAGTGCAGAACTTCGAAGGTGACGCGACCGAGCTCCCGCCCGGCAAGCGCGCGCGCAACTATCGGATGATTCCCAAGGTCTGGCGCCAGGAGGCCGAGCGCCATGAAGCGCTCGCAAAGCGGGCGCACGCGCGTGGGGCACGCGCGACCGCGACTGCGCATTACGATCACGCGATCGAAGCCTATCGCATGGCGCAGCATCCGATCTTCTACGACGACCACCCGGTGAAGCAGTATCTGTGCGGCAAGATGGCCGAGATGGTGGAGCGGCGCGCGGAAGTGGCTCCCTATCCGATCGAGCGCGTCGAGGTGCCGTTCGACGATGGCAAGACGATCTCGTGTCTCTTTCATCTGCTGCCGGATCGGCGCACGGCGCCGGTCGTGATCTATGTTCCGGGGATGGATCAGACGAAGGAGGCGTTCCCGCTGGCTACTCACAATGTCGGTCTGGATCGCGGCTTCCACGTGCTAGCGATGGACGGGCCGGGACAGGGCAGTTCGAACCTGCAGAAGATTCGAGCGGTCAAGGACAACTACGAGCGGGCGGGCGCAGCCGTCGTGTCGTATCTCGAGAAGCGCCCGGAAGTGGACAAGACAAAGATTGCAGCCTACGGCAGCAGCATGGGTAGCTACTGGTCGCTCCGGCTGGCGAGTTATGACCGCCGGATCGCTGCCGTCGCGAGCGCCGTAGCCTGTTTCAATCCGAACAACACGATCTTCACGCAGTGCTCGCCGCGCTTCAAGCAGATGTTCATGTACATGGCAGGTTACGAGGACGAGGCACGCTTCGACGTGGAAGTCGCGCGCGACATGACCGTGCGTGGTCATCTATCGGGCATCAAATGCCCGACTCTGCTATCGACCGGGGAGTTCGATCCGCTGTGTCCGCTGGAAGACACCATCGAGGCGTATGAGGAATTGACCGCGCCGAAGGAGCTGTGGGTTTTCGAGAACCAGTATCACCAGCAGCGCCGGTTGTCGAACCTCGGAGGCCTCGATAATTACGAATACATCTTCGACTGGCTGGGGCAGGTGTTCGAGCAGGGTTTGCCCGCGCAGCACCGGCGCATCGCCTACATACGGGAAAACGGCGACGGCCCGTGGGGTGAATGCGAATGGACGCCGACGGTGAGAGGCGGGGCCGCGTACTTCTGAACGTCAGTCCGCTGTTCCCCTCACCCCAACCCTCTCCCCAACTTGGGGCGAGGGCGGGTTTGAGCGCGGCGCGCGGCAGTAGAGCGCGTCTACGCAATTCCCTCTCCTCGAATCGGGATGAGGGCAGGGTGAGGGGGCTTACTTGGCCTTCGCCCGATTCTTCGCAACCCACTCGTCGACCAGCGCGACCGTCTTGTCGACTTCCGCGTTCTGCATGCCTTTCGCTTTCGCGATGGTCTGCACGAGCCGATCGACACGCTCGATGTTGGGCGCACCGTTCGCGAGCGCGCGGGCGGCTGACGACGGGCTCTGCAGCGACAGTGCAGCCTGAGCGTACTTATCGAACGGCACCAGATCCTTCACGTCCGCGCCGAGCTTCCTGCACAGTTCGACCACCCAGTCGTAGACCGAACGCGACGTTTCCTTGTCCGTGTGCACCGCATCCTTGATCGTGCGCATGCCGTCCTTCTGTACGCAACGATAGTTGCCCGCGAGCAGCATGCTCCACTTCGCGAGCGGCACGAACACCGATTCGTGTACCTTGAGCTTTACCGGAAGCTCGATGCGAGTTCCGTCGCCGGCATCGAAACGCGCCGCTTCGATTCCGTCCTGAAGGTCGCGCAGAATGGCCGTGTGCGCGTCCGCATCGAAGCGCGCCGATTTGAAGTTCGTCGGCAGTCGTACCTGCAGAACGTTGACCTTGTCTTCGGGCGGTCGGAACGCCTGCGGGTCCGGACTGCACAGTGTCATATACTTCGGATCGAAGCTGTCCCAGACCGTGGGATCCGTGTAGGCGGGCCTGCACGCGTCGAGCGGAATGGCGGGGATGCGCGCGAGATACGGCAGCGGCGGCATGTTCATGATGGACATGCACGGAACCCGTGCCTTCGCGACCGCGTCGAGCAACTCGCGCACGCCGGGCGAGCGATACTGCGGCTCCTGCATGGCGAGAACGACGAGATCGTAATCCTTGGGATCGACCCCTTGCGTGCCGCCGGCGGAGAGCTTGCCCGGGAGCTTGCGCGTGTCGATTTCGACGAGACCTTCGCGACCTTTCACGGGCATCCGGATGCGTGCGCCTTCTTGGTTGATGAGGTCGGCTTCGGCAGGCAGGCAGATCAGCTTCACGGTGCTGCCCGCGGCGAGCAGTTTGGCGCCCAGCAGCGAGCCGTAGGACGCGCCCATGATCAGAATCTTGTAAGAGGCGGGCATGTATATCTCCGGAATTGAAAGCGTATAGGCTGAATGGTACCGCACTTTGAGGCGCCGCTTGTGAATCGCGGCAGATCGTTTCGCATGGCGAAATGAGCGCAAGCCGCTGATGCCGCGTCTCTCCGGTCAGCGGCTCGTTCTTGCCGTCTGCGGCGCGCAGGTGATGGTTCAGATCGGCGCGTTCTTCTGGCCTGCGCTGCTGCCGCGGCTCGCCCCGCTCTGGCAGCTTTCGAATGCCGAAGCCGGCTGGATCACGGCCGCTTTCTATGGCGCGTACATGTTGTCCGTACCGGTGCTGGTTACGCTCACCGATCGCGTCGACGTGAAGCGCGTCTATCTGTTCGGCGTTGCCTGCACGGTGGCAGGTCATCTCGTTTTCGCGCTCGCTGCACACGGCTTCTGGTCGGCGCTCCTCACGCGCGCACTGGCCGGGATAGGCTGGGCCGGAACCTACATGACGGGCGTCAAGCTGCTCGCCGATCAGGTCGATGCGAAGCTCATGTCGCGTGCGGTCACGGGCCATGCTGCGAGCATCGGCATCTCCGGCGCGCTGTCGTTCGCATGCGCCGAGCTGCTGGCCGATCACTTCGGCTGGCCATCGGCGTTCATCGTGGCGTCGGCGAGTGCGCTGGTAGCCTGGCTCGTCGTCGCGCTGGGTGCGCCTCCACGCAAACCGGCGGCTGCGGCCTCGGACGGCGGCGGACTGTTCGATTTTCGCGTGGTGCTGCGCAACCGGTCGGCGATGGCCTACGCGCAGGCGTATTGCGTTCACACGCTCGAAATGAATGCGCTGCGCGGCTGGGGTGTTGCGTTCCTCGGCTACGTCGCTGCGAGCACGGGGGCAGCCGACGCGTTGCTCTCACCGAGTTTCGTGCTGACGGCACTCGGACTGGTCGGCACCGCTGCCAGCGTACTCGGGAACGAAGCCGCGATACGGCTCGGCCGCAAGCGGCTCGTGTCTGCCGCCCTCCTTGGATCCATCGTCGTGGCGGCGAGCATCGGCAGCGTGGGAACGATTTCATATTCGCTGGCCGTCGCACTGCTCATGGTCTACGGCTTCGTCGTATGGCTGGATTCCTCGTCGCTCACGGCCGGTGCGGCGGGCACTGCGGAACCGTCCCGGCGCGGCGCGACGCTCGCGGTGCACTCGACGCTTGGCTATGCGGGCGGTTTCATCGGTCCGCTCATGATCGGCTACACGCTCGATTTCGCCGGCGGCATGTCGCGCGCCGGCTGGAGCATGGCGTTCCTGCTCATCGCGATTCTGAGCGTCCTTGCGCTTGCGGCGTTCTGGATCATGCGTCCACGGGAGCTGGCGGGCGACCGCGCGACGGAGTCGGCGCGGAACTGAAGACACCTTACCTTTGTCGCGACGAGGTGCGTGCATCGACACGCGAGTGCTCAGCATGAAAGGTTCCTCCCTGCTCGGAACCGACCGCGGCGCGCCGGTTCCGCCCGGCGGTTCTATTGGGCCGCCGACTGTGCCAAGATTGCGCTCCTGCCGCTCCGCGTGTCTGTGGGAGCGCCATCAGAAACGGGAGAGGACCCAATGACGACCAAAGACATCCGCATCAAATCGAGCTCGGGTGGAGGAGAGTTCGACTGCTACATCGCCCTGCCCGACGGAAACGCGAAAGTGCCTGCGATCGTGCTGGCGTCGGCCGTGCACGGCGTCGACAAAGACATTCGCGACATCGCCGACGAATTCGCAGCGCAGGGCTATATCGCTGCGGCGCCGGATCTCTTCTGGCGCACGGTGCCGGGCCCGCTCGGCCGCGACGACGAACGCACCCGGAGCCGTTCGCAGCCGCGGCTCCAGCGCATAAAGGAGGGTGAAACAGACTTGACCGATACGCTGGCCGAACTGCGCAAGGAACCGCGCTTCAACGGCCGTGCGGCGACGATGGGCTTCTGCTACGGTGGACCGTACGCGATCCTCGGCCCGAAGCGGCTCGGCTTCGAAGGCGGCGTCTCGTGCCACGGCACGCAGCTCATTGACTACATCAAGGACCTCGAGGGCGTGACGGCGCCCGTATGCATCATCTGGGGTGACCAGGACCATGCAGCGCCGCCGCCGGTGCAGGAGGCCTACCGCGAAGTGCCGAAGCGCATGAAGAACGTCGAGGTCGATATCTTCCCCGGCATTCAGCATGGCTACATGATGCCCGGCAGCGCGAAGGCATTCGACCGCAAGACCCGCGAGTTCTCGATGGGACGCGCGCTCGCGATACTCAACGGGTTGCGTGGGGAATCGTTGCGGAAGGCGTCCTGACGCGGGCAGCGGGGCACGCAGCCATGCAAGCAACCCGCAGTCTGACGGTACGTGCCGCACTGGCGTGTGCCTTCTTTGCATTACCCGCAGTGTCATCCGCCGCCGAACAGACATGGCCCACGAAGCCCGTGCGCGTCGTCGTGCCGTTCGCGGCGGGCGGGGGCACGGACAGCATCGCCCGCGCGCTCGGACAGAAGCTGGCCGAGACGTTCGGCCAGCAATTCATCGTCGATAACCGCGCCGGCGCAGGCGGGACGATAGGCGCCGAGATGGTGGCGCGCGCAGCCCCCGACGGTTACACGCTCAGCATGGTGTCGGCGAGCTATGGCGCGAATCCTGCGCTCTACAAGCTTCCCTACGACCCGGTGAAAGGCATCACGCCGATCAATCTGCTCGCGGTGGGACCGCTGGTGCTGATCGGCAACTTGAAGGTGCCGGCGGCCAGTCTGAAGGAGTTGATCGCGGTCGCGCGCGCCAAACCGAACAGTCTCACGTACGGTTCAACCGGTGTCGGCAGCATTGCGCATCTTGTCGGTGCGATGTTTACGCAGATGAGCGGTGCCGAGATGGTTCACGTCCCGTACAAGGGCGTCGCGCCGGCGCTCGTCGACATGCTCGGTGGCAATCTCGATCTCGGCTACTACACGGCCGTCGCCGTCGTGCCGCACGTGAAGGCCGGCAGACTGCGTGCGTACGGCGTCACCACGGAAAAGCGGATCGATGCGCTGCCGGGCGTACCGGCGATCGGCGAAGTCGTCAGCGGCTACGCCGCCGAGCATTGGTACGGCTTGTGGGGCCCGCGCGGCATGCCGCGGGACCTCGTGATGCGCCTCAATCAGGCGGTGAACAAGGCGCTCGAGTCAGCGGATGTGCGCGATCGCATCGTGGCGGATGGGTTCGTGCCGACGCAATCCCCGCCGGAAGAGTTCGGTGCGCGGCTGGCGAAGGATGTCGCGCGCTGGCAGGACGTCGTGAAGCGCGCGAACATCAAGATCGACGTGCACGGGTAATCACCGATATTTAGCACGACCTCCGATCTGGTGAGCGGCGCGCCTGGGACAGGCTGTCGCCGCGAACGTGACATTCGAGCGCCAGTCAGAACTCTCGTCCGAACGTACGAGGGTCAGAGCGGTTATGTCTCCGGTCCGCGTATGTCCGTGGTCCTCTGCCATTTCCAGTTGCTGATTTCCGGCATGTCTTCGCCGTATCGTTCGATGTGCATCTTGTGATCGAGCAGCCGGTCGCGCAGCCATTGCCTGGAGTGCGCCGCGCGCGAGCCCAGGCTCGGCACACGATCGATCACGTCTCCCACGAGATGAAAGCGGTCGAGGTCGTTCAGAACCACCATATCGAACGGCGTCGTCGTTGTGCCGTTTTCCTTGAAGCCGCGCACGTGGATCTGATCGTGATTGGTGCGGCGATACGTGAGGCGATGGATCAGCCACGGGTAACCGTGGAAAGCGAAGATGATCGGCTTGTCCTTCGTGAAGAGCGTGTCGAAGTCGCGATCGGCCAACCCGTGCGGATGCTCGCTTTCGGGCTGTAGCCGCATCAGGTCCACGACGTTGATCACGCGGATCCTGAGATGCGGAAAGTGCTCGTGCAGGATCTGCACGGCGGCGAGTGTCTCGAGTGTCGGTATGTCGCCGCAGCACGCCATCACGACATCGGGATCGCCGCCTTCGTCGTTGCTCGCCCACTCCCACATGCCGAGGCCGGCGGTGCAATGCTTGATCGCCGCATCCATATCCAGCCATTGCAGCGCCGGCTGTTTCCCGGCAACGATGACGTTGACGTAGTTGCGGCTGCGCAGGCAGTGGTCGGTGACCGACAGCAGCGTGTTCGCGTCGGGCGGCAGGTAGACGCGGATGATCGCGGCTTTCTTGTTCGAGACGACGTCGAGGAAGCCGGGGTCCTGATGGCTGAAGCCGTTGTGGTCCTGCCGCCACACGTGCGAAGAAAGAAGGTAATTGAGCGAGGCCACGGGACGGCGCCAGGGGATGTGTCTCGCTTCCTCCAGCCATTTCGCGTGCTGGTTGAACATCGAGTCGACGATGTGGATGAACGCTTCGTAGCACGAGAAGAATCCATGCCGGCCGGTCAGCAGATAGCCTTCGAGCCAGCCTTCGCACTGGTGCTCCGACAGCATTTCCATGACGCGGCCGTCCGGCGCGACGTGCTCGTCGCCGGGAACGATGTTCGCGACCGATGCCCTGTTCGTCACCTCGAACACCGCGTCCCAGCGATTCGATGACGTCTCATCCGGGCTGAACACGCGGAAGTTGCGCGCGCGCTCGTTCAGGCGCAGCACGTCGCGAATCATCGCGCCCTGTACGCGGGTTGCTTCCAGGGTAACTGTTCCAGGAGACGAAACCTCGACCGCGTAATCGCGAAAGTCGGGCAGGCGCAGATCGCGCAGCAGGAGGCCGCCGTTCGCATGCGGGTTAGCGCCCATGCGCCGGGCGCCTTGGGGCGCGAGCTCCGCCAGCGCGGGGCGCAGCGTTCCGTTTTCGTCGAAGAGCTCCTCCGGACGGTAGCTCCGCATCCACGCCTCGAGCATCTTCAGATGCTCCGGTTTCTCGGCGAGCCCGGCGAGCGGTACCTGATGCGCGCGAAACGTGCCTTCGACCGCCTTGCCGTCGACCGTTTTCGGCCCGGTCCAGCCTTTCGGAGTGACGAGGATGATCATCGGCCACAGCGGACGTGCGCGGAATCCGTTCGTGCGCGCATCTTTCTGGATACGCTTCACCTCTCCGAGCACCTCGTCGAGCGTCGCAGCCATCGCCTGATGCATGGCCATCGGCTCGTCGCCCTCGACGAAATAGGGGCGATAACCGTAGCCTCGGAACAGCGCTTCGAGCTCTTCACGTGGAATGCGCGACAGCACGGTCGGCCCGGCGATCTTGTAACCGTTGAGGTGCAGTATGGGCAGTACCGCGCCGTCGGTCGCCGGGTTCAGAAATTTGTTCGAGTGCCAGCTCGTCGCGAGCGGACCTGTCTCGGCTTCGCCGTCGCCCACCACGCAGGCGACGATGAGATCCGGGTTGTCGAAGGCGGCACCGAAGGAATGCGAGAGCGAATAGCCGAGCTCACCGCCTTCATTGATGGAACCAGGAGTGGCCGCCGCCGCGTGGCTGGGAATGCCGCCCGGAAAGGAAAACTGCTTGAAAAGCTTCTTCATCCCCGGTTCGTCTTGCGAGATGTCGGGATAGAGCTCGCTATACGTGCCTTCCAGGTACGTGTTCGCCACCACCGCCGGTCCGCCGTGCCCGGGCCCCGTCACGAAGATCATGTCGAGGTCGTCCCGTTTCACGATCCGATTGAGGTGCACGTAAACGAAATTGAGGCCGGGTGTCGTACCCCAGTGCCCCAGGAGCCGCGGTTTCGTGTCCGCGAGGGTGAGCGGCTTCCTGAGGAGAGGGTTGTCCAGCAGATAGATCTGTCCGACCGAGAGGTAGTTCGCGGCGCGCCAGTACGCGTCCATGTTCCGCAGCAGATCGGCCGACAATGTCGGTTGCGCGACGTGCGCGCTGCTTGCTTTCATCGTGATGCTCCTGATGTCGTGCCGGAGCGCAGGACGCGGCAGACGCTCTTCGCAATCATGCGTTCTTCGTCGGTCGCGATGACGCGCACCGCGATGCGCGAGCCATGCGCGTTGATGATGCCGGCGTTCTCAGCGTTGAGGCTGCTGTCCCGCGGCTCGTTCATGACGTCACGTATGCGGTGCGGCGGCAAGATACGCCGCAAGATCGTGATCGACGATGTCACCGATGCGCTCGAGCGTGATGTCGGCGGCCGGATAGAGCGCCACGTTCTGCGGATCGAGCGCGTAATGGCCCTGACGCACGAATACGGTGGTCACGCGCGCCTGCCATACGTGTTTCATGGCCGTGAGAATGCGCAGCTTGTCATCGAACATGACGTAGTGCCGCGCCGGGTAACGCCGCTCGATGTCGTCGAGCACCGTCTCCTTGTGAATGTAGATGAGCACGTGTCCGTGCAATGCATCCCACAGGCCCGAGCGCTGCACCTTGCGCGGCTGAAACACGACGTCGCCGTCGGACACGATCACCGTCGCGCCCCAGCGGGAAACATGGGCGATGGCGTCGAATGCGCCCGGGTAGACGCGTTCAAAGAAAGGATAGTCGACGAGAAAAGACGACATGAGGAGCAGGCGCGGATCGTTGTCCAGCTCGAGTCTGTAGCGCTGCAATGCCCCGAGGTAATCGACGTAGCCCAACTCCGCGCGTAGCGCCTCGAGGATCTCACCGTAACGGTCGCAGCTCGCAGCGCCGAACGTCTGCTTCAGGTGATCGTGCAGGTCGCTGAGTACGCGGTCGTTATCGAGAAGCGTATTGTCGACGTCGAAGAGAAAGGCGATGTCATGCGGTGCATGCATAGTGACCGTTCCACTGCTGGAACCCATGGGGCATCGTTTGCCCCTCGAGAGTTCCGTGCTGATCGAATCGGTAATTCGTGGAGGGCGCGCTGGGGACCCCGCGGCTCTGCAGCCCCCGCCTACCACCGCCTCAGCCCTCGTACATTCGGACGAGAGTGCTAACCGGCGCCGGAAGGCTTCGCTCGCGGGGACCGCGCTGCTCCGCAGCCCCCGCTCACCGTGATGACTATTGGCATCCTCCCACGCAGGCGCCCTTCCCATCGAACTCCATCGTGCGTCCGCTGATCGAAAGGTAGGCCGGCCGCTTCACCAGCTTCATGAACGTCGCGGTCCGCGTGTTCGGCCGCAGCTTGCCGCCTTCCGTGACTGCCTCGTTCGCATGCGATACCACCACCGACTGCGGACGAACCAGCTCGTTGATCGCATAGGCGGCGGCCTGCGGATCGATCGCATTCGGTCCGAGGTTGAAGATCGACATGTTCACCTTGTGATAGTCCTGGACGATATTCTTCATTTCGGTGTGCAGGCCGGTATCGCCGCTCAGGTAAACGGTCAGGCCGTTCGTGAACTTCACGACGAAGCCGATGGGCGGGCCGAGTGTGACCGCAACGCCTTCGCCTTCGGCCGTTTTCCGCAATTGCTCCGACAGCAGACTCGGCGCCACTGCGTTCGCATGCGATGCGTAGACGTTCGTGATCTCGACGGCCTCCTTGGCGTTCGCCGCACGCAGCTTGATCGTGCCTCCGAGATGCGAGTTGGAGCGACACGGCGCCGCAACCGGAACGTTCACGGCGCCGCCTGATACCGGACACGGGCCGACGGGCTTGCCTCGAATCGCTTCGACTTTCTTGCCAAGGAAGACCGCGAGGTCGACGACCGCGACGATGGCCGCGTTCTTCGCTGCCGCGACCTCGGCCGTCATTCCGTTCGCGCCGGCGGAAATCGTCTCGGGCTCGCCGCACGTGCCGGTGTCGAGTGCCTTCAGCTTGCGATCGCCGATGTGGTCGCCGTGCGCGTGGCTCAGGAGCACCGCATGCACGTCGCCGAGCCGGGGGTCGTCCGGACCGGTCAGCGTGTGGCCGGCGTCATACAGGATGCGCACGCCGCTCGGGTCTACGAAGAGCGTCGCACGATCGCGATCGCAGAGCTCGCCGTTGTGAGAACCGAGGAAAGTCATCTTTACGTTCTGGGCGGCTGCGGGAAGTGCCGTCAATCCCAGTCCCAACGTCGCAACCCCACACATGAATGCAACTCTCATTTGAGCTCCCTGTACATGTTGGTTACTGCTTTGCTACCCCTCACCCTACCCTCTCCCCGCGGACGGGGCGAGAGGACATGCTTTGCCTTCCGACGCCTCCTGCTCCCCGGGGTTACCGTGCCAGGAGCGGAGCGAAACCGCGTGGCGATGATACGCCGCGCACCAAGACGATCAGATCCGCTCACCGCGCTTTAGCTCACGGTAAAGGCCGGCGGCGTTTCTGCTCGAGAAGTGTCCAGGCTTTGTCTCCGAACTCTCTGCGCCAGCGCGCGTAGAACCCGTTTTCCTGGAGCCGCGTGACGAAGCCGCTCGTGTCGGTGACGTTGAAGTCGAGGCGCGACTTCAGGCGCTGCGCGGCCGCTTCGTTCTCGCGCTCCATATCGGCGCGGAACAGGCCGACATACTTTTCGGCGTTGCGCGTCACGCTCGCTCGCACGTCCGCGGGAAGTGCGTTCCAGCGTTCGGGATTCGCACACAGCCAGAAGTTGCCCATGCGGTGATTCGTGACGCTCAGGTACTTCTGCACTTCGACGAAACGGTCCATCTCGACATACAGATAGGGTGTCTCCTGACCCGATGCGGCGCCACTCTTCAGGTTGTCGTACACCGCCTGATAGTAGATCGGCTGCGGCTCGCAGCCGAGCGACCTGAAGAGATCGATCTTGTACGGCACCTGCGCGGTGCGCAGTTTGAAGCCGTCGAGATCGTCGACCGTCCGGATCGGTCTGGTGCTGCTCGTAATCTGATTGTTTCCCTGGGGCCAGTTCCGCGGAAAGACGACGAGCCCTTTGGCGGCGATTTCGTTTCTGAGGAGGTCGCCGAATTCGCCATCCATGATCCGACATGCTTCCTGCTCCGAGTCGAACGCGAACGGGAGGCCTTCCATCGCAGCGATCGGCACGATCGTGGAGAGCGGCATGCCCGAAACGGGATGAAACGCGATCTCGCCGTCGAGCAACTTCGTCAGCGTGACCTTCGATGGGCCCGTACCGCCCCATGGGATGACGTCGACTTCGAGGCGGCCGTCCGTCTCGCGGCGGATCGCATCGAACATTTCAGTCAGGCGACGGTGGAGAGGATTCTCCGCGCGCAGATCGTGCGAGCAGAGATAGCGGAACGCATTACGATCGTTGCTCATCGACACCTTCCGTTGAGCCGCGTAGTCGGCGTACCTGAGTCCATCGGGTCACGTCCAGTCAATCAGCCTGACGCGAGCTCTGCGACGCTTCAAGACTTGGCATCGGCGTCGACCTGCTGCATGGCACGGGCGCCGATCTCGACCGTCAGGGCACCCGTCATCGGCAGCACGCAGGAAATGGCTTCGAGCACCTGCAGCCGAGTAACACCGCAGGCATAGGCGCGCCGGATGTGCTGCACGGCACTGTCAGCTGCGCCACGCGCGCACAGCGCTGCGATGGCGATCAGCTCGCGTGCACCGGCCCCGAGCAGCCTGTCTCGTGAGCCGCCGGCGAACAGGCAATGATCGACGAACGCGCCCGCGCGTCGTGCAAGCTCCGGATCGATGGACGCGACATAGCGCCACTCGGGCGTGTCGAGCGCGCTGTCCATGGTTTGAGTGGCTGCTTCGCGGCCGAGGTCGAGCTCGGAGAAGCGCGTGAGCGTTTTCGGTTCTCCGCCCGGCGGCAGCTCGCCGTACGGGTACGCCGGATCGTTCGCCGTGAGAATCGCTTTCGCCACGTGCGCCACCGTAGACCAGCCGACGACCGGCGCGATCGCTTCTCCTGCTTCGAAGAGCACGCGATTCGTCACGCCCATCCGGTAAAGGCGACGTACATGGTTGGGCGCGAAGCGGTCGTCATTCTGCGCGCACAACTGGCAGGTCGCGATCAGCTCGCGCATCGGGCCCGAGAGATTCTGCTCGGGGGTCGTCTGGTTCTCGTAGAAATGAACGTAGCCCGCCGTGCGGCGAATGAGGTTCACGGTTTCCGGCGCCTCGCGTGCGAAGAGATGGAATTCTTCGTAGAGATCGCCGCGCTCCTGGATGAAGCGCTGCACGATCTCATTCGCGGCCTGGTCCTCGTCTTTATCCTGCATCGTCATCCTGTGCGTCTCTGGTGGCGTGATTCATAGATCCGACATACAAAATAGATCCGACATACAAGATACCGTTCGTGCCGAGGAGCAGTAGCGTCTCGAAGCAGGAACAACCGCGGCCGTTCACCCCCGCCGTTCGACAAGCTTGGTTCACCCTTCGAGACGAGCGCCGCGCTGTTTCTCCTCAGGGCGAACGTTTATCGTACGAGCTCGCATTCCGGACCACGAAAACCTTCGTGCTGAGGAGCGGTAGCGTTTCGCGCCGGAGTCCTGAGCCAGCCACACAGTGCTGCCGTCGAAGGGATGAACAACTGCATGCTCCTCCGCCGCTTCTCATGTGTTCTCCTCGCCCGGCGACGCTGTTTCGAATCGCCGCGAATCAGGGCGATTGACGCGAACTTCCATCACAGAGTAGCTTCGACGGTCGCAGGTTTGCAATAGCGTTGGCGCGGCAGTCGCAGCTCTCGACGCGTACAACAGTGCGAAGCGTCACGAGGAGATTATCAGTTGACAGCAGAATCACGTGTGGCCGTGCTGAGCGGCCCGAGAAAGTTCGACTTCGTCGAGCGCGCACGCCCTTCCCCGCGAGCGGGTGAAGCCCTGGTGAAGATCGCCGCCACCGCGGTCTGTCACACCGACCTCGACATGTACACGGGCGCGAACAAGTCGGTGCGCTACCCGGTCGTTCTCGGCCACGAATCCACGGGCACCGTCGAAGCCGTTACGACGGAAGGCTCGGGCCTCACGCCCGGGCAGACCGTGCTCATCAATCCGGTCATCACATGCGGCCACTGCGATTCATGTCAGCGCGGCCTGGAGCATCTCTGCCGCAACGCGGGCCTCTTCGGTCGCGAAATCGAGGGCTCGCTGAGCGAATACGTGACGCTCGACACGCGCTACCTCTATCCGCTGCCGCCGAAATTGCCGTTCGACGATGCCACCATCGTCGAGACGCTCGCGACGGTGCGGCACGCGCAGGAGCGTGCGCAGTTGAAAGCGGGCGAGTCGGTCGTCGTGCTGGGCCAGGGCACGACCGGTCTGCTCCACACACGGCTTGCTGTGCTCACGGGTTGCGATCCGGTAATCGCGGTCTCGCGCACGAAATGGAAGCTCGAACGTGCGATGCAGGCGGGCGCGCGTCATGCGGTGGAGCGCGACGCGAAAGACGCAGTGCAGGAGGTGCTGCGGCTCACGAACGGCATGGGTGCAGACGTCGTCATTGACACCGCGGGCGGCGCGGATACGGTGCGCGCCGGCATCGACATGCTGCGGCCGGGCGGACGGTTCTGCTCGTTCTCGCTGAGTCACGAGCCATTCGCAGGCGTGAGCGCATTCCCGCTGTATTACAAGGAAGTGAGCATCATCGGCTCACGCGCCCTCACGGCTGCCGACATCCGCGCCTCGATCGATCTCGTGGCCGCTGGGAAAATCGACGTATCGGGTTTTGTCTCCAACACGTACCCGCTCGCGCACGCCGCGGAAGCGTTCAAGGAGTACGAGGGCAACCCGGGACGGATCCTGCGCATCATCATCGATTCGCGGGCCGCGTAAGAGCCCGTCTGCCTCGGGTCGGCGGCGGAGCGGAGAGGTAAGGGAATCAATGGAAGCGATTTTCATCGTCAACGAAGAGCAAAGAGCGATCCTCGAAACCGTAAAGCGCTTCGTCGACGAGGAGGTGAGGCCGCGCGCGGCGAAGCTCGATGCCGATCCCGATCCTGCCGCGGGCTTTTCGTGGGAGATCGTCGAGAAGGCGCACGAGCTCGGTATCCGGACGATGACGCTCTCGGAGAAGTGGGGCGGCCTCGGCACCGATTCGCTCACGACCTCCATGGTGATCGAGGAGCTTGCGAAAGGTGACATCGGCGTATCGGTGATCTTCGCGCAGACACTGAAGATCGCGCAGATCATGGAGAAAGCGTTCAGCGCGGAGCAGCAGTCCCGCGTGCTGCCGAAATTCGCGAAGGATCCGCGCGGCATGCTTGCGATCGGCATCACCGAGCCCGACAACGCGTCGAATTACTTCCTGCCGCACCCGACACCGTTCCGGACCACAGCTACGAAAGCGCGGGGCGGCTGGGTGGTCAACGGCATGAAACATTTCATCTCGAACGGCAACCGTGCGAGCTTCTATCTTCTTTTCGTGCAGACCGAGCGCGGCAAGCCGCTGGCCGAAGGATCGACGTGCTTCCTCGTCGAACGTGACCGGCCCGGCTTTACCATCGGCCGCGTGCACGACAAGATGGGTGAGCGTCTCGCCAACAACGCCGAGCTCGTATTCCAGGACTGCTTCATCCCGGACGAGAACGTTGTCGGTGAAGTGAGTCGCGGCTTCAACGTGCTGGCCAATTTCTTTCCGCAAAGCAACGCCTACGCGGGCGCGACCGTGATCGGCGTCGCGGAGGCGCTCTTCGGTAAATCCCTCGAGTGGGCGTGCGTGCGCGTGCAGGGCGGAAAACCGCTGATCGAACATGGCGAGATCCGCGCGCAGCTCGCGGAGATGCGCATGCTGATCGATGCCTCGCGCTCTTACATTCACCGCGCATGCTGGCTCGCCGATCACCGCGAGCATGCGTGGGACAAGACGCTCGGCGCGCTGCCGAAAGCGATGGCGGCGCAGGCGTGCTGGAAGATCGCCACCTGGACGATGGAGATTCACGGCGGTCATGGCTACATGAAGGAGTTCGGGGTCGAGAAGCTGCTGCGTGATGCGGCTGCGTTCCTGCATTCGGACGGCGTGAACCGGACATTGTTTTTGAAGGCTGCGAATTTCATGTTCGCCGACGTCATCGGGTAGAGCCTATGAGAGCGCTCCTGCTGAGAGGGCCGAATCGGCCCTTCGACCTCGTCGACATGCCGGATCCGGTTGCCGGACCGGGCGAGGCGGTGGCACGCGTGCTCACGTGCGGCTCGGGGCTCACGATCCAGCATATCAAGGCAGGCCGCATTGCCGCGCGCTTTCCCACCATTATCGGTCACGAGATCACGGCGGAGATTGTCGAGGTGGGCGCGGGGGTAACCGCAGTCAAGGAAGGTGACGCGGTCACCTCGTACTACTATCTCAATTGCGGTCACTGCCGGTGGTGCTATGCCAATCTCGAGCCGCTGTGCGAAAACTCGGGCGGCAATGTCGGTATCACCTGCGATGGCGGCTATGCCGAGTACATCAAGCTGCCCGCGCACCTCTTCATCAAATTTCCGGCAAGCCTCGACTACAAAGCGCATCCGGCCGAGTGCGGCGTCGTCATGGATGCGCTCGCGACGCCGTACAAAGTTCTGAGACGGGCATCCGTCGCTGCCGGCGATACCGTTGCAGTGATCGGCGCGGGCGGCGGTGTCGGCATTCATCAGGTGATGATGGCGAAGTGGGCGCATGCGCGCGTGATCGCCGTCGATACGGTGCGCGCCAAGTTCGACGCCTGCCGAAAAGCCGGTGCAGACGAGGTCGTCGATGCGTCCGACGGCAGGACCGCGGAGGCGCTGCTCGATCTCACACGCGGCCAGGGTGTCGACGTCGTGATCGACTACGTGTCCACCGCAGCCACGCTCGAAGCGGGCGCGAAAGCACTCGGCAGACGCGGTCGTCTCGTGACGCTTGGCGGTGCCGGCCAGTCCTTCAACGTCTCGGCCCGCGAGATGCTGCTGAAAGAACAATCGTTGCTGGGCAGCCGTTACGTCACACGCGCGGAGATCGTGGAAACACTCGACCTCGTCGCCCGACGTGATGTGTGGCCGCTCGTGACCGAAGTTCGTCCACTCGAGGAAGCCGAGATCGTGCACGAAAAAGTGGAGCGCGGCGAAGTGATCGGGCGCGCGGCGCTGACGATCGCTGTGTAGCGCGATCCTGAAGCGCGATCGCAAACCCGACTCAAAGCGAAAGGGCGGGAGCAAAGGAGGGCGGATGGGGCACGTCGTACGGACGGCATTTGCGGCATTGGCCGCGCTCGTGGTCCCGTGTGCGACCCTGGCGCAGGATTATCCGAAAAAGCCGATGCTGGTGATCCTGCCGATGCAGTCCGCAAGCGCATCGGATGTCATGGTGCGACTGGTCGCGCAGCGCATGGCGGAGAACATGAAGCAGCAGACCGTCATCGTCAACATGCCGGGTGCGGCTGGACTGATCGGCACAGAGCGTATTGCGCGTGCGGCTGCCGACGGCTACACGATCGGCGGTTTGAACGACGGGCTGCTCACCCAGATCCCGTATCTGTATCAGAAGGTGCCGTACGATCCGGTCAGGAGTTTCGATCCCGTGTCGATGGTGGCGGCGGTCACGTACGTGCTGATCGTGCACCCCTCGGTACCGGCGAAGTCGCTGAAAGAGCTGATCGCGCTCGCCAGATCGCAGCCGGGCAGGATCGACTTCGCATCCGGCGGCGTGGGCAACGCGCAGCACTTCGCGATGGAGCTCTTCAATCGTGCAAGCGGTGCGTCGTTCGGCCACGTCCCGTATCGCGGCGCGACTGCGGCGGGACTCGACGTTATCGGCGGGCGTGTTCCCGCCATGTTCTCAAGCATTGCCGTGCCACTGCCCGCGATCAAGGAGGGCCGCCTTCGCGCGCTCGCCGTGCCGAGCGAGAAGCGCTCACCCCTTCTGCCGGATACGCCGACGTTCCAGGAAGCCGGCGTGCCGAACTTCGTCTTCTTCACGTACACGGCGCTCTACGTTCCGGCCGGCACACCGAAGCCGATCGTGCAGCGCCTGAATGACGAGGCTGCAAAAGCGTTGAGCGATCCGGCGGTGAAGGGAGCGTCTGCTCGGGCTCGGTCTCGAGCCCGCCAGCTCCACGCCGGAGCAGCTCGGCCGCCTGATCGAATCCGATCGCGCAAAGATGATCAAGGTCATCAAGGAAGCGAACATCCACATCGAGCCGGAGAAATAGGAGTCGACAGCACATGGACACGGGAATATGGGCCACCTGGTACAACCTCGCTGACGACACGCGCGACGCGTATCTCGAATGGGCCCACGGCACGTACCTGCCATTTCTCAAACAGTTGCCCGGATATGCCTGGGTCGCGCACTATCGGCACGAAGGGGGCGGGCCGAAAATGAAGCGCGTCGAAGAGACGGTCGTCGGCCATACGGACGAAGACATCGGCGCCGGCTATCAGTATGTGATGCTCGTCGGCGCACCGTCGGCGCACACGTTCTTTCATCCCGCGTTGTCTGAAATCGAGCTCCCGGATTCGTTCAGGGAGAGGCTCGCCTTGCGGCAGGGGGTGCGCACTGCGATCTTCACCGAAGAGGCACGTGTAAGCGGTCCGGCGGCGGCGCAGGCGAGTCCCGGTTCGACACCCGGGCCCTATATCCAGATGGGAAGCTTCCGCATGCGCTCGCCGGAGTTGGAGTTCGACCTCGGCCGCTGGTATGCACAATTCCGGCTGCCGTACATGGCGCAGATGCCGGGTTGTCTGCGCACGCGCAAGCTGATCTGTGTCGCGGGGTGGGCGAAGCATGCGGTGCTCTACGAGTTCGAATCGGCCGAGATGCGGCTCAGGCACTTCGAAGAGCCGCACGAGTCGCTTTCACTCGACAAAACGCATTGGAGCTCTCAGATCACCGGGAACACCGTGCACACGCCGGGCTCGCCGACGATTGGGCCCAGGATATATCCTTAGTAGGACCACCGCCATTCGGTGAGCGGGGACTGCGGAGCAGAGGGGTCCCCGCGAACGAAACATTCCAGCGTCGTTAACACTCCCGTCCGAGAGTACGAGGCTCAGGAAGGTGGGTGAGTGGGGGCCTCGAAGAGGCGGGGTCCCCGCGAACGAATCATTCCGGCGCCATTTAGCACTCTCGTCCGAGAGTACGAGGCTCAGGAAGATGGGTGAGTGGGGGCCTCGAAGAGGCGGGGTCCACGCGCGCGTGATCGGCCAGCGCACTCTCGTCCAAAAGCGCGGACTTCACCGTCCCTCACGCCGAATCCTGCAGGATCATGTCGGCGCCTTTTTCGCCGATCATGATCGTCGGCGCGTTGGTATTGCCCGAGATGAGCGCGGGCATGATCGACGCGTCCACCACACGCAGGCCGTCGAAGCCGCGAACGCGCAGCCGCTCGTCGACGACGGCGTCGCGATCGACGCCCATGCGGCACGTGCTCACGGGGTGATAGCTGATGCCGCCGCGTGTGCGCACGTATTCGCGCCATTCGTCGTCACTGCCCGGCACCGCAGGCGGATCGTACGCGCGTTTGACGTAACGCCGCATCGCGGATGAATCGACGATCGCCTGCGCGGCCTTCATGCCCTCGACGAGCACGTTGCGGTCCTTCTCCGTCGCAAGATAGTTGGGTCTGATTTCCGGCGGCTCGAGCGGATCGGCGCTTTTCAGGAGCACGGTGCCGCGGCTCTGAGGCCGCAGCAGCCGCACGAGAATCGTGAAGCCGGGAAAGCGGTGGAGGCCGTCTCCGAACTTGTCGGCGCTGAAGAGAACGAGACCGATCTGAACGTCGGGCCGTTCGGTCTGCGGATCGGTGGAGACGAACCCAGCGGCATACGACGCGCCCATCGTGAGGAAGCCCTTGCGGAACAGAAGGTAGCGCAACCCTTCGCGCGCACCGCGGATGTAGTTGTGCACGACGTCGTTCAGCGTGAACCGCTTCGTGCTCTCGAGGACGAGTCGCCCGTTGTAGTGATCCTGGAGGTCGGCGCCGATGCCCGGCATGTCGGCGCGCACGGCAATGCCGAGCTTCCTCAGCAGCTCGGCAGGGCCAATGCCGGAAAGCTGCAGGAGTTGCGGTGAATTGAATGCGCCCGCAGCGAGAATCACCTCACGTTGGGCGAACGCCATGCGGCGCGCGCCGTTCTGCAGATACTCCACCCCGACCGCGCGTTTGCCTGAAAACACGATTCGGGTCGCGTGCGCGCCGGTCGCGATCGAGAGATTGGCACGGTCGCGCGCCGGTCGCAGATAGCCGACCGCAGTGCTGTTGCGCCGGCCTTTCTTCAGTGTGACCTGGATGTAGCCGAATCCCGCCTGCGTGGCACCGTTGAAATCGGGGTTGCGTGGATAGCCGCATTCTTCGGCGGCGTCGAAGAATGCTTCACACAATGGATGCGGACCCGACGGATCCGACACGCACAGCGGCCCGCCGACGCCGTGGTACTCGTCAGCACCGCGCTGGTTGTTCTCGGCCTTGCGGAAATAGGGGAGCACGTCCGCATAACCCCAGCCCACGTTGCCGAGATCGCGCCAGTGATCGTAGTCCTCGCGCTGGCCGCGGATGTACACGAGGCCGTTGATCGAGCTCGTGCCGCCGAGCACCTTGCCGCGCGGCTGCGCGATACGCCGGTTGCCGCTGTTTTCATCGGCTTCGCTCGTATAGAGCCAGTTGACTTTCGGATTGCCGAAATGCTTGCCGTAGCCAAGCGGTATGTGAATCCACGGATCGCGGTCTTCACCGCCGGCTTCGAGCAGCAGCACGCGGTGCTGCTGCGATGCGCTGAGGCGATTTGCGAGAACGCATCCGGCGCTTCCCGCGCCGACGACGATGTAATCGTACTCCGCTTTCCTCGCCATCTGGCCTTGTACTCCTCGAGCGCTTAAGCTTGCGTCAACTATGACACGTCTTCCGGGAGGAGAGGAATGGTCTTGCGCATGATGTTGATCGGCGCGTCCATTGCATTGGCCACGGCCGCCGTGCAGGCCGCGGATGCGTATCCGGAGAAGCCCGTGCGCTTCGTGGTGCCGTTTCCTCCCGGCGGCGGCACGGACGGTTTCGCTCGCATTCTCGGCAGCAAGCTCACCGAGTTCTGGAACCAGCAGATCATCATCGACAGTCGCGCCGGTGCGCAGGGCAGCGTCGGGACGGCGATCGGCGCCAAGGCTGCGCCGGACGGCTATACGCTCGTGCTCGCGCACTCCGGTTCCCTCGCGATCAATCCGCATCTCTACAGCAATCCCGGCTACGACACGCTCAGGGACTTCACTCCGGTATCGGGCGGCGTGAGCATGCCGTTCATCCTGGTCGTGCATCCGTCGGTGCCGGTGACCACGACAAAGGAGCTCGCGGCGCTCGCCCGTCAGAACCCGGGCAACCTCAGCTTTGCCTCCACGTCGGCCGGTCCGTGGGTCGTCGGCGAGCTGTTCAAGCTCACCACGAAGACCGACATGCTGCACGTGCCTTACAAGGGCGCCGGGCCGGCCATCATCGACCTGCTCACCGGCTATATAACGATCATGTTCAGCGTGCCCTTCGCGTCGGTGCCGCACGTGAGCAGCGGCAAGCTGCGCGCGCTGACGATCTTCGGCGCCAAGCGCATCGAAGCGATGCCGGACGTGCCGACTGCAGTGGAGGCGGGCTATCCCGAGCTGGGGAATGTGACGGAGTGGTACGGCGTCGTCGTTCCATCCGCCACTCCGCGCGACATCGTGGCGAAACTCAACGGCGCGGTCGTGAAGGCGCTGAGCGCGCCCGATGCGCAGAAGCGCATCGCTGCGATCGGGCAGTATCCCCAGCCGACCACGCCCGCGGAGTTCGGCCAGATCATCAAGGATGATTACGAACGCTGGGGCCGGGTGGTGAAGCAGGCGAACCTGAAGATCGAGTGACGGGAAGCGGGGAGTCTGGGCGAGCCACCGCCGGCGCAAGCACGCATGCAGCGATAACGGCGGCTCTCAAGGTTCGCATGATCCGAAAGCGCGTTAGCGTACAGACAAAAGACCGATCAAGTGCGTAGTGTCTCAGGGAAGACCCGGTAGAGTCAGCTTGATTCGCAAGTGTTGGCAAAAAAGGAGCGCCTCATGATCGATACCCGCACGGCACCCTATGCCGCACTCGTGCTGCGGCTTTCGCTTTCATTCCTGTTTTTCGCGCATCTGTACCGGAAGTTTCAGGTGATGGGTTTCGACACGTGGTGGAGCGGCATGGAAAAGGCGGGCTATGCGGACTGGGTGATCTATTACACCCTGGCAGCGGAGTTTGCGGGCGCCATATTGCTCTTGCTTGGGGTCTATTCGCGATATGTAAGCATTCTCGTACTTCCAGTGATGATAGCGATCGTGTACCACCAGGCCACTCGCAAAGGCTTCTGGTTTTCGGATGGAGGCGCCGAGTTTCCCCTCGCGTGGACCTTCATTCTTTGTGCGCAGGCATTGCTGGGTGACGGCAAGTATGCATTGCGAGTACCGGCGATGCCGTGGAATCGGACCCCGCGAGCGCTCGTCGCTGCGAAGGCCTAGCTAGGGCTGCTCCTCAGGGTGAACGGGAGTCGATCGGTGCGGCGCGATCGATCGCTTACAGTACCGTCGCATGAACAAACCTCGCGACGCCGGCGCAAGCGTGCCCGCCGATCTGCACTTCCTCACGCTTGCCCAGGCGAGTCGCCTGCTCGAAACCAAAGCGCTTTCGCCGGTGGATTACGTGACTGCGCTCATCGCGCGCATCGATGCGCTCGACGGCCAGTTGAACGCGTTCATCACGCGGACGAACGATCTCGCATTGAAGCAGGCGCGAATCGCGGACAACGAGATCGCGAGCGGCCGTTATCGCGGTCCGCTGCATTCCATAAAGCCGAGGCGTCCACGGGAATGTCCGCTTCGAGAAACACGACTGACCGCAATGGGTCGTCAGTTGCCTATCCTCAAGTGCTGAAGTCGGCCACAAGCGGACATCGGCTGTTACGTTCAAAATGACGATAGATCGACGACACCGGCGTTGTCACGCTGATACAACGCTTTGACTCGTCCGCCAACTTGAACATCCTTCTGCATGGTCGGATGTCGCGCTCACCTCAAAAGCGCCTGGCCCGACGACACCACGCATATGGAGATGTCGCCGCCCGATGGCGCCGCGGCCTGCGGCTCGGCATCGCTTGCGCGGGTGGGTGTGCCAACCACGGCCGCTACTGGCGCTGAAACGAGAGCAGCGGCGCAGCCCCGGCCAATCGTCCAACACCACAACGAACGGGACCAGGAAGTGACGCAGTCAACCCAAGCACCGGTGGATGCGGCAATGTCCTTCCCGGCGGCCGATGTGGGCGACAGCCCAGCGCCGAAACGCAACTTCGCTGCGCGGCTCTTTGGCTACGACCTGTTCATCTCGTTTGCGCTCGGCCCGGCGCCGCGCGGCAGCCTCAGCTATGCGTCTGACCTGGCGCGCCGGCTGCGGGAGCGCGACTTCAGCGTGTTTTTCAGCGAAGACGAAGCGCCACCCGGCGAACGTCTGGACAGCACCTTGCTCAAGGCGTTACACAGCTCGCGGCTGCTCGTGGTCATTGCCAACCGCGGCACGCTGGAACAGCCGCGCTGGGTGCGCAAGGAGGTTGAAGAGTTCCGGCGCCGCCATCCTGGCCGGCCCATCATTCCCATCAGTGTTGGCGGCGCCCTCCAGGACCCGGCGCTGGCAGCCGCTGCGCAGGAGTGGCTCGTCTTCCAGGACAAGATCTGGCTTGACGAGTGCACCGAAGCGGCCAGTGACGGCATTGCCAGCAAGGCGGTACTCGAACGCCTGGCTATGGCGCCGACCCGCGTGCGCGCGAACGTGTGGTGGCGCTGGCTGGTACGCGGGGTGATGGCGGTCCTGGCCACGCTGGCGGTCGCCCTGGGTGTCGCGGCCAAGGTGGCCGCCGACAGCGCCGAACGCGCGCGAGACGAGTTGCGCCGCGCGGTCTCACTTCGCCTCATCGGCGAGGCGCCGGCCATGCTCGACGGCGCGAGAGCCGGCGGCGACGAGCAGACGCTGCAGCAGGTGCTGGTGGCGCAGCGGTTGGCGGGGCCGTCGGCCGAGGCGGACCGCGCGCTCCTCTCCACTCTGAAGGCCGTGCCGCACTTGAGCAAGGCAGTCAACACCGGCCTGCGCATCGGCGACGTGGCTTTCAGCCGTGACGGCACGCACGTGGTGTCCGGCGCCAGCGACGGCTCGCTGCAGGTTTGGGACGCTTCAACGCTGCAGGCGCTGGGCGCGGCGCTCAAGTCCACGCAGAATGACATCTCGACCCTTTCGCTCAGTGCCGACGGCAAGACCCTGGTTGCCGGCAGCTCGGACGGCACGCTACAGCTGTGGGATCTGGTCACCCGCAAGCCGCTGGGCGAAGCGATGAAGGCGCACAAGAACGAAGCGCCGCCCTGGTCAGACTTTGGCGTGCAGACGGTTGCCATCAGCCCGGATGGCCGCCGTGCCGCATCGGCCGGCTGGGACTGGACACTCAAGTTGTGGGACACCAAGGCCGCGAAACTGGAAGGCAAGCCCCTCATGGAAGCGGAGGGGTTTGTCAATCGGGCGATCGCGTTCAACGCCGACGGCTCGCGCATCACGGCAGCCGGGAACGAACTGGTGCTTCGCCTGTGGAACGCCGACACGCGCGAACTGCTGGCGACGCTCGACTTGCGAAAGGCGTTCCAGGGTGATGACGATGTGGCCGGCCTGGCCTTCAGTCCGGCGGGCACCGACGGGTTTGCCATCGTTGCCGGCACCGAACACAAAGGGGTGTGGCTCTGGAATGCCAAGACCGGCCAGCGCCGCTTGCTGGAAGGCACGCCGTCGGGCAAGGTAACCCGCGTGACCTTCAGCGCCGACGGACTGCGGGTGCTGGCGTCGACCGAAAGCGGCAGGGTGCAGGTGTGGAATGCGGCCACCGGCAAGCCGGTCGGCGCACTGCAGGCCGGGGCCGACGGATCGCTTACCGCGGTGGACTTCAGCCTGGACGGCGGTACCGTCGTATCCGGCGATCAGGACGGCAGACTGCGGCTGTGGGACATCGCGGGCCGACATTCGTTGCTGGCGGTGCTGAAGCCTGGCCACGAGGACGAACGCAACCTCGTCTTCGGCACCAACGGTGCGTTGCTCGCCGTTGGCAACACCGCGGGCAAGGTGGAACTGCGCAGCATGGAGGGCGGGCATGTGGTCCGTGCCCTGCCGGGCGCAGCGGCACGGGACGCCAACCTCGTGGCGCTCAGCGCCGACGGGATGAGGCTGGTCACGACCAGCATGCCCGCAATCCGGTCTCCGAATGCCACCGGTAACACCCCGGCCCGCGAAGCTGGCGACGAGGCCACGCTGAGCTCAGGCGCATTCATGCAGCTGTGGAACACCGAGACCGGCTACCCCATCGGCGAACCCGTGAAGGCCCAGCACCGCCGGATCTTCAATGGCGCTGCCTTCCGGTTCGACGGCGCGCGATTCGTCACCTATGAACAGGAGGGCGACACACCGGGAGACTACACACAGGTCGACGGACGGCTTCAGGTGTGGGATGCCAACACCGGCCAAGCGATCGGCGAGCCGCTGACAGGCCACCGAGGCGGCATACGGCATGCGGCGTTCGATCCGCAAGGCACGACGCTCGTCTCGGCCGGCGCGGACGGCACGCTGCGGCTTTGGGACGCCGAGCGCCAGCTGTCGCTACCAGCGCCCGCCATGTTGCATGAAGACGTCGCGGTGGTCGCGTTCAGCCTTGACGGGCGCCAGATCGTCTCGGGCGCCGACAACGGCAGCGTGAAGGTTTGGGACGTGAACGCCGGCGCCAAGGCGGACGTGTCGGCCTCCGGCAAGGCACGCCCCAGGCTCGATGTGAAGTTCAGCGAGACTCAGATCTGGGCCGTGGCCTTCAGCCCCGACGGTGCGCGCGTCTTCGCCAGTGGCAGCGACGGGGTGCGGCTGTGGAATGCGCATAGCGGCCACCTTATCGGCAGCCTTCCGCGCTCGGCGCAGCACGGGCCGGTGTTTGGTCTGGCGTTCAATCCTCAAGGCACGATGCTCGGCTACACCAAAGCCGGCTTCGTGATTCAGTGGGCGCAGGCCGCCGTGTGGGCTGAGCTACTGTGTGCCAGGCTCACGCGCAACATGGGTCGCCAGGCATGGAAGGAACTGGTATCGCCGGAGATCGACTATCAAGTCCAGTGCCCCAGCCTGCCGGCTACCCCTTAGCGGTCGAATACCATTTAGGACAAATCATTCGCCCTTGATGCCGGCTTCCTTCACCACGCGCGCCCACTTCGGGACTTCACGTTTCAGATGTGCTTCGAAGGCTTCGGGGCTGCTGCCTGCAGCGTCGAGGCCCTGCCGACTCATCTGTTCGACGGTGTCGGGAAGTCGCAGTGCGTTCAGGAGCGCTGTATTGAGCCTGACGACACGGACGCGCGGCGTACGGGCCGGGAACACGAGACCGTACCATGCGGTTACCTCGAATCCTGGATAACCAAGCTCCGCGATCGTTGGGATCTCGGGTGCGATGGTAGTGCGCGTCGCGCCGGTCACCCCGAGTGCGACGAGCTTGCCCGCCTTCACCTGCGGCAGCGTCGCCGGAATGCTCGCGACCAGCAGGTGCGCTTCTCCCGTGATCACAGCGGTGGCTGCGGGGGCGCCGCCCTTGTATGCAACGTGCACGAGATCGATGCCTGTCGCCTGCTTGAGCAATTCCGCCCCGAGATGTGAAGGTGAGCCGCTGCCGGCCGTGGAGTAGTTCAACTGCGCCGGACGCGCTTTCGCGTAGGCGACGAACTCCTTGAGCGTTCGCGGTATCGAGGGATGGGTTACAACGATGTACTGCGATGTGGCAACCAGGCCTACCGGCGCGAAGTCGCCGATGGGATCGTACGGAACGCGCTGGATCGCCGGGCTGAATGCGAGATTGCCGTTGAAGCCGAGCAGCATCGTGGACCCGTCGGGCGACGCGCGCGCGGCGATCTCGGTGGCGATGATGCCGCCTCCGCCCGCGCGGTTGTCTACGATGATCTGCTGGCCCATGGAATCCGTGAGCTTCTGGGCCAAAATGCGCGCCAGCGCGTCGCTCGCGCCGCCCGGCGGATTGGGAACGAGAAATCGAATCGGCTGTCCCGATCCGTTCGCGGCATCGGCACCCGTGGCGGTGCCCGCCATCAGCAGAGCCGCGAGCACCAGCGCGGCAGCACACCGTCTTCTGCTCCGTACGCCGACGAGACCCAACCCAAAGGCGGGGGCCATCCCGATCAGCCGCATTGCTCCACGAACGGCGCGGTGAGGTCGGACAGCCGCACCCTCTGCTTGCCCTCCGCGTCGAAGTTGTCAGGATGTAGCCATTGCTCGAATGCGGGCTGCAGCCGCGGCCAGTCGCGATCGAGTATCGAGAACCACGTCGTATCGCGGTTGCGTCCCCGCCACAGCACGGCCTGGCGGAACAGGCCCTCGTAGCAAAATCCCAGTCGTGTCGCGGCCGCACGCGATGGCGCGTTGAGCGAGTTGCACTTCCATTCGTAACGCCGATAGCCCGAGTCGAACGCGTGCTTCATCATGAGATACATCGCCTCGGTCGCGGCGCGCGTACGCTGGAGCAGCGGTGAAAACGCGAGATGCCCCACTTCGATCACGCCGTTCTGCACGTCGATACGCAGATAGCTTGCAACGCCGACGGCTTTACTCGTGTCCCGATCGACGATCGCATAGAAGAGCGGATCTTCACTGCGCGCGAATTTCTCGGCCCACTCGCGGTATGCGTCGAGTGTTTGAAACGGGCCGTAGGACAGATAGGTCCACATGCGGCCTTCGCGGTCGAGCGCGTTCACTTCGAACAGCGCTTCAGCATGCTTTTCGACGCTCAGACGCTCGACGCGGCAGTAGCGGCCGTTCAGCGGTTCGCGTGTGGGCGGCTGCGCGGGTTTCCAGTTCGGCACCGGCAAGCCGACAGGCTGGCCGAGATGGTTGAGTTCCGATTCGCTTGGCGTTGTCATTGCTGCCCTTTATCCCGGCTTCCTCCGCCGCCCTAACCCTCGCACTCTCGGACGAGAGTTCTAAATTTCGCTTGAATGTCACTTCGCGGCGGACACGCTGTCCCAGCGGCCGCCGCTCACCGGAACGCGGCAGTTCTGTCGACCGCGTTCACTGCACCTTCATGCCGATCTGCTTGATCAGCTTCCCGAGCTCGGCGTACTCGTCACGCTGAAGTCTGGCGAACTCTTCCGGCGTGCTCGGCCGGGGCTCGGCTCCCGCGCGAATGATCTTCTCGCGCGTGGAGGGCTCCTTCAGGTACCTTGACCGTGTCTGCATTCAGTCGGGTGATGAGCTGGCGCGGCAACGCGCGCGGGGCGACCATGCCGAACCACGATTCCGAGATGTACTCGGGGAATCCCGCTTCAGCACTCGTCGGCAGCTCGGGAAGCGCCTCGGCCCGCCTGGGCGAAGCAACCGCAAGCGCGCGGAACTGCCCGGCGCGAATGCCGCCCACGATCGCCGGCAGCGGATAGATGTAATACTGGATCGCGCCCGAAAGCAGCGCGCTGCGACTGTCGCCGCCGGCCCGAAACGGAACGTGGACGACGTCGATTTTCGCCTTGGATGCGAACAGGGCGCCTGCCAGATGAGACGAGCTTCCCACGCCGGCAGAGCCATAGTTGAGCGCCCCCGGCTTTGCTCTTGCGAGTTTGATGAGCTCCGGGATCGTCTTTGCTTCGACGCCTTTGCCGAGAACGATCACGTTGGGTGTGACGCCGACGAGGCCAACCGATGCGAAATCGTTCAGCGGATCGTACGGTTTAGGGTCGCGCATCAGCACGTTCGAGAGATGGGGCTGGCCCACCATTCCGAACGTGTAGCCGTCCGGCGCCGAGCTGCGTATGAGCTCGCTGCCGATCAGGCCGCCCGCGCCAGGTCGATTGTCGACGACCAACTGCTGGCCATAGATGTGTGAAAGCCGCTCGCCGAGTATTCGGCTGAGCGCATCGCTCGCCGCCGTGTTGGGGAACGGAACGATCATACGGATCGGCTTGCTGGGCCACTTATCCTGAGCGATGGCGAGGCCACACGTGGCCGCGACTACGATGCACCCGGCGATGCAGCGGCGAAAGGTTCTCACCGATTTTCCTCCTGCAAGTTCTCTAATGATTGCGAGACCAACGGCGCCGCTAATCCAGCCGAATGTTTGCCGCGCGTGCGACCCTGGTATAGCGATCACCATCGCTTTTCAGCAACGCGGAGAACTGCTCCGGCGTGCCCGGCGCCGCATTCAGACCCTGACCACGCATGTTCTCGCGCACTTCGGGCGTGTTCAGGATTCTGACAATCTCCGCGTTGAGCTTGTTCACGATGTTTGTCGGCGTGCCAGAGTGGACGACATAGCCGGCCCAGTTGACGGCCTCGATCTCCGGATAACCGACTTCGCGCGCGGTGGGAATGTCCGGAAGCAACTGATCGCGCTCGACGGTGGTCACGGCGAGTCCGCGCAGCTTGCCGGTCTTGATGAAGGGTGCGGTGGAAAAGAGGTTCACCAGCACGCCGGTGATGTGCCCGCCCACCGCAGCTGTCACCGCGGGTCCCTCACCCTGATAGGGCGTATGCGTGATGTTGACCTTCGCGGCCATGTTCAGCGCTTCGCCGAGCATGTTGTGGCTGGTGCCCGGTCCGGACGTTCCGTACGTCAGTTCACCGGGGCGCGCGCGCGCCAGCGCGATGTACTCCTTCATCGTCTTCACCGGCAGCGAGGCGTTGACGGCGACGACCATGGTCAGACCGATCGCCTGACTGAGCGCCATGAAATCGCGGTTGATGTCGAACGGAACCTTGCTGCGCACCGCATGATGCATGGTGAAGCTGGGTCCGATGCACAGCAGCGTATGCCCATCGGCGGGCTGGCGGGCTACATATTCGGTGCCGATCACCGTGCCGCCGCCCGGCCGGTTCTCGACCAGCACGCTCTGACCGAGCTGCATGCGCTGAGCGAGGACGCGTGACATGATGTCGAACGAACCGCCGGCCGGAAACGGCACGATGATGCGTATCTGCCGGACCGGAAACTCCTGGGCCGCCGCGCAGGCGCTGAGGATGCAGCCCGCGAGCACGACCGGGGGCAGAAACGTTCGCATGGAAGGATTCGCCTGACCGTCAGGCGAGCGTCACCGTGCACGTCGTGCGCCAGACACCCTGCTCGTCGCGCAGCAACGTGTTCGAACCGGTGCCGATGCTTTCACCATAGGCAACGCGCAACCGTTTGTGCGCCGGTCGCAAGGCCGTGCCACTCACGCGGTAGTCGACGTACTCGTCGCGTCTCGAGACGCGCATCGTCAACATGAAACGCCCGTCACCGTCAGTGGTGGCGCTATGCGCAGGAGAGGCCATCTCCACCAATGCCCCCGCGACAGGCTTTCCGCTTGTGTCCACGATCCTGCCCGACACGAGGAGCATCTCACTGCCAACCGGCGAGGCGCTTGCCGGAAACGCGAACGAGACCGTCGGGGCGACGACGCTCGCCGTGCCCGCGAGCATGAACTGTCTGCGCCGCACCGATATGCCACCCGAATTCATTTCATTCCCTCCATGGCTCCAGCCGGTCGAGCGTCACGGGGTCCACAACGTCTCCGTGCACCGCAGGAGAATCATACGGCGGAATTGTTTGCCCGTGTAACTCGCGTTGGACTAACATCGCCCCGCGGTCGGGACACTCGAGCCGAGCGAGCATGCGGCGCCGCACGCGCTGGCATGGCACACAGTTCACCATCGGAGGACGCATGAAACTTGTCTACTTCAACGATTTTCGGCTCGGCGTGCTGAAGGGCGATTCGGTTGTGGATGTCACGTCTGTCGTGCAGAAGATTCCGCACACCGGTCCGGGCGACCTCATGAACGGACTGATCGAACGCTGGGCCGAATATCGCGCGCCGCTCGAAAAGGCGGCGAGCAGCGGGAAGGGCGTGCCGGTTGCCGAAGTGAAACTTCGGCCGCCATTGCCGAAGCCTGTCAACATCGATTGCATGGCCGTCAATTACATGGAGGACGGCACGCGCAAGGCACCGGCGCCCATCAACGCCTTCCACAAGTCGCCCGGGTGTATCGTCGGCCATGGTGAGACGATGGTGCTCCCGGACATCGCGGCGACGATCTTCGAGGGTGAAGCGGAGCTCGCTCTGGTCATAGGCAAGCGCGCCAGCAACGTTCCTGCCGCGAAGGCGATGGATTACATCTTCGGTTACGTCAATTTCATCGACGGCTCAGCGCGCGGTGTGAAGCCGGAAGGAAACACCTTCTATCAGATGAAGTCGCGCGCAACGTTCGCCCCGATCGGCCCGTATCTCGTTACGGCGGACGAGATCCCGAACCCGCAGAAGCTGCAGGTGAGACTGTGGGTGAATGGTGTCCTGAAGCAGAACTACAACACCGACGACATGGCGCACAAGATCCCGCGCTGCATCGAGTGGATCACGTCGATCCACGATCTCGAGCCGGGCGACATCCTCGCCACGGGCACCAATCATCGCGGCCTGTCCGCGTTCCAGGATGGCGACACGGTCGACCTCGAGGTTCAGGGGCTCGGCAAGCTGACCATCAAGGTGAAGGACGAACTCCGGCGCACCTGGGCGCGCGAGACACGGCTCGACCGCGAACAGAAAGGGCTCGAGGGCACGACGCCGCAACTCACCGGCAAGTACGCGCAGGCCTGAACGTCACGAATCCGCACCGGACACCCGCTTCGGCTGGATTCGGAGCCGGTGTTTTCGTGCAACCCGGCGGTCACGCTGCTGTCTCAACAGGGCTTCCATCAGAGGCTGGATGAGACTGATGCGCCGATCCACCTTCGTGGTGCTCGGGATGACTGTCCGTAGGTGGCTGACGGCAGCCATCCTCGGTTTTCTTGCCGGCTGTGCGAGCGACTCGCTGCCCCCGAGTTCCTATTCACCGCCGAGTCCGACGGAAGGGCGCGCACTCATCGCCCGTCTCGTTCCTTCTGGTGTTTCAGACCGCAGCGGCTGGGCCCGCGACATCTATGCGGCCATGGCGGCGCTGGAGATTCCCGTCACGCCGGATTACATCTGCAGCGTGGTGGCGATCACCGATCAGGAATCGAACTTTCGTGTCGATCCCGCGATACCCAATCTTCCATCCATCGCCTGGAGGGAGATCGACAGACAGCGCGAGCGCGTCGGCATTCCGAAACTCGTGCTGCAGGGCGCGCTGATGCTCACGTCGTCCAATGGCCAGAGCTACAGCGAGCGCATCGACCACGTGAAGACCGAGAAGCAACTCAGTGATCTGTTCGAGGACTTCATCGGGATGGTGCCGATGGGCAAGACGTTTTTCGCCGACCGCAATCCGGTGCGCACCGGCGGTCCGATGCAGGTCAGCGTCGAATTTGCCGAGGCGCACGCGCGGCAGAAGCCGTATCCCTATCCGGTCGATGGCTCGATCCGCAACGAGGTGTTCACGCGGCGGGGCGGGATGTACTTCGGCATCGCGCATCTGTTCGATTATCCGGCGCCGTACGAGAGCCCCATCTACCGCTACGCCGATTTCAATGCGGGTCACTACGCGAGCCGGAATGCGGCGTTTCAGAATGCGGTTGCGCTGCTGACCGGAATTTCGCTGACGCTCGACGGCGATCTGCTGCGCTACGACCGGGGAGAGCCCGCCGCGGAGCCGGGCAGCACGGAGCTTGCCGCACGCACGCTCGCACGGCGCGTCGGTATGTCCGCCGCCGAGATACGGCATGATCTCGAACTCGGCAAAAGCCCGGAGCTGGAGCGCAGCCGCCTTTATACGCGCGTCTTCGCGCTGGCGGACAAGGCGAATGCCGGGCGCGTTCCGCGTGCCGTGCTGCCGCGCATACCACTGCAAAGCCCCAAGATCACCCGCAAGCTCACGACCGACTGGTTCGCGAACCGGGTGGACGCGCGCCATCGCGCGTGTCTTGCGCGCGCAAACGATGCCTGAGGAAGGAGCGCAGGACCCCCGCTGCTGCTACTTCGACGCGGCGGCAACCGTAAGACCGACCACGTCGTTGTTCTCGATCGTCTTCGCGACGAGGCCGCTCGCCTTCACGTCCTCGATGAACTCGCACAGATACTGAACGGCGGCTGCGCTGCGACCCTTCGGCGCGCCAGCGGCCTGTTGAACAGCGGTGAAGCGGCCGTCGAGAATGCGTGAGCCCGCGAGGTTCGCATGATCGTCGACGAGCCGCGGCCGCAATCCCGCCAGCGCGTCGAGCTTGTCGGCCACGAAGCGTTTGAAGGCGTTGTCTGCGCCTTTCTCGCGGATGAGCTGTGCGTGCTTGATATTGCGCGTGAGGTAGAGCTCGTAGGCAGCGCGGTCGGGCACCGCGATGCGGATTCCGTCTCGATCGACTTGTTCGACCGACGTGATCTTCGATCCGGGTGGCACCAGATACGTCGCTTCGATCTCGACGTACGCCGGCGTGAAGTCGATCTCGTTCGCGCGCTGCGGTTCCGCACCCAGAAAGCCGACGTCCCACACGCCCGTCTTCGCCGCGTCGGCGAGCAGGCCGGGATTCGCAAACGGCACGAGCTGCACCGGCACGCCGAGACGCCGGCCGAGCTCGCGGCCGAGATCGGGAGCGACGCCCGCGGGACTGCCGTCGGACTCAGTGCGCGTCAGCAGAAAGTTGGACATGTTGAGGCCTACGCGCAGCGTGCCGGTGGGGGCAAGATTCTTGACCACGGACGGGTCAGGTTGTGCCATAACAGTTTTCCTTTGCTCTGGTATTTACTCGGCTGCGATCTGGAACGTCATTGTGGCGCGAACCCGCAATCCAGCGCCTTTCTGCTGTTCGAGATCGCTGTTGGTGACTGTGCCGTCGACTCGTTAAGAGCGCCTGCCGGTCACGAACGCCGGCTCGCGAAACAGCGATGTTATTTCCACTTTGACGACGTCGTCGCGATCGGGCACGGCATACAGGATCGGCGTCATCATCTCTTCGAAAATGCCGCGCAGGCTGCGTGCGCCGGTCTTGTATTCGAACGCAAGCTCCGCGATCTGCTCGAACACTCGGCGGTCGATCGTGAGCTCGACGCCTTCATTGCTCAGAATTTCCCGGAACTGATTGTAGATTGAGTTGCGCGGCTCGACCATGATGCGAATGAGCATGGCGCGCGTCAGGTCCTGGAACGTCGCGACGATCGGAAGACGTCCCGTGAACTCCGGGATGAGACCGTATTCGAACAGGTCGGTCGGCTTCACGCGGGTATTGAGCCGGTCGAGGATGTTCTGGTTGTCTTCGTCCGACACCGAGATGAAACCGTAGCCGTGGGTTTTCGACATGATCGCCTCGAGCCCCACGAAGGCGCCGCCGCAGATGAACAGAACGTGCGTCGTGTCGATATAGCGCTCGCTGCGCAGGCGCACGGGTGCGCCTTCCATGATCTTGAGCAGCGCATGCTGCACGCTCTCTCCGGAGGTGCCGCGCGCCTGCCCGGCAGGCGCCTTGAGCTTGTCCACCTCGTCGATGAAGACGATACCGCGTTCGGCGCGAGCGAGATCGCCGTCGGCCTTGTCGACGAGGCGCTGCAGGATCGCTTCGATCTCGTCATTGACCCAGCGCGTCTGCGCAAGCGACGTCGCGTCGGCGGTGACGAAGGGTACGCCCAGACAGCGCGACAGCGTCTCGCACACGAGCGTCTTGCCGGTGCCTGACGGGCCGATCAGGAGGATGTTGCTCTTGGCGACCTCCACCGCATTCTTCTGCGCGCGCTCGATCTTGCGGTAGTGTGAATACACCGCGACCGCGAGAATCCTCTTGGCGTCGTCCTGACCGATCACGAAATCGTCGAGGTAGCGGACGATCGAGCTCGGTTTGATGGATTTATCGAACATTCGGAAGTGCAGATTAGCACCACAGTGACATTGGTGAGCGGGGGCTGTGGAACAGCGGGCACGCTGGAGCGTGGAGCAGGGATCGGCGCAACGTGGAGCAGGGACCCGCTCGCGGGATGCGACCGTGAAGCCGATCGTGGGCGCGTCGGTCGAACGCCGATCCTCGCGCGTCTCCGGCGTCAGATCCCCAGAGGGCCCCTCTTCCAGCCTGCGACGCGCCCATTTATGGGGATGCGACCGCGTAGGCGTGCGTAAGACCGCGGTGCTAACACGCGTGCCTCAGCCCGCTTCCGGGTCGCCACGACCGCTCCGCTACTCCCGCGCACGCGACAGGCACTGCTCCGCCGTCCGCGGGCTCCCGCGAACGTAGCCTTCCGGCGACTGTTAGTTAGAACTCACGTCCGATTGTGCGAGGGCCAAGGCAGAAAGAGCGGTGCGCATTCTCGAGTAGACCGTTGTTCCTATCCACCGAGGTGAGCGGGCGACTGCTCGATCTCCCCGCGCTCGAGCTTTCTCACCAGTCCCACCAGCTTCTCGTGCGCCGGAGTGGGGATGCCCATCATGCGCCCCTTGTCGACGATGAAGCCATTCATGAACTCGATCTCGGTGCGCCGGCCTTTGCGTATGTCCTGCGCCATCGACGGTCGCTGCATATCGGCGCGCGGGTTCTGTTTCGCGTGTGCCTCGAGGTGCTCTTCGACTTCGGCCATCGCGTCGCTGTTGCCGCCCGCGGCAAGCGCGAGAAGCGCCGGGTTCACACCCGCGATTTTTTCGAGCTCGTAGCCGAGCGCCTGAGCCACATTCACCGACTCGCCCGCGAGCTGAATGGAAAACCGGCGCACACTCGGATTCAGATCGCACTGCGGGCTGGTGAGGCCGGTGAGCGCCGATACGCCATTCTTCATTCCGTTCTGGGTGAGCTTCGACCAGCGCTCGCCCCAAAGATTGGTCGTGGCTTTGGAGCTGTCGATCACCTTGAACATGTCGACGAGCTCCTGCACGCGCTTCGTAACGTTGCCGTGCACCTCCCCGATGCGAAAGACCGTGTGCTTGTCGCTGCCCTTGGGCACGGTGCGCCGTATGCGCGCGGCGTCGTACATGTCGACCGAGATCAGTGAGGCCACGATGCCGAGCGTCTTCCCCCAGCCAACGACGCCGGCAATCTTCTCCTCGTTCACGCAGTTCTGGAGCGAGACGACGTAGCCATCCGGTGCGAGATACGGCCTGATCAGCGTGGCTGCCCATTCGGTGTCGTAGGACTTCACCGAGACGAACGCGATGTCGATCGGCTTCTGCTTCGAAAGCGACTGCACTTCTGTCAAGTGCATCGTCTTTGCCTTCGTGACGGTGAACTTCTCTTCCGGCGTGACGCCGTCCAGCTCGAGCCCGCGCGACCGGATCGCTTCGATGTTTTCGGGCCACATGTCGATCAGCGTCACGTCCTGCCCGTGATGGGCGAGATAGCCGCCCACGTAACCGCCCAGCGCGCCAGTGCCCACGACGGCGATTCGTTTACCCATTTCCACGTCCTCCGTTTTCCGCGGCACGGTTGCTGCGGTTCGAATCATTCGGGAGACTATTCTAGAATGTGTTTTTCCCGCGCAAACGAAGGTTCGTCATGCAGATGCCCGTCACAGCGCCCGTGCGCGAAGCGGAAAGCGCCACGCAGGTCCTCTCCGAGTTCCTTTCCTCCATCCACTACGAAGCGCTGCCCGAGAACGTCGTCGCGCGCACCGAGGAGCTCTTTCTCGACTGGCTGGCCTCTGCGCTGGCGGGCCGCAATGCACGTCCGGTGGCCGCGATCGAACAGTTTGCGACAGTCATGGGCCCGCTCAGTGGTCCGAGCGAGGTGCTTACCACGCGCCGGCGCACGTCGCCGTTCTTTGCGGCACTCGTGAATGGCGCGGCCTCGCACTTCGTGGAGCAGGACGATCTGCACAATAGCTCCGTGCTGCATCCGGGCACGGTCGTCTTTCCGGCCATTCTCGCCGCCGGCCAGCATGCAGGGATCTCCGGCAAGGCGTTGATCGCGGCCGCGGTCGCGGGCTACGAATGCGGCGTGCGCGTCGGGGAATTCCTCGGCCGCTCGCATTACCGCATATTCCATACGACCGGCACCGCGGGGAAGCTGGCCGCAGCTGCGGGTGTGGCGCACGTTCTGAAACTCGACGTGAAACAGACGCAGGATTGCCTGGGATCGGCGGGCACCATGGCGGCCGGTCTCTGGGAGTTCCTGCGTGACGCAGCCGATTCGAAGCAACTGCATACCGCGAAAGCCGCGGCGGACGGCTTGATGGCTGCGTACATTGCGCGCGATGGCTTTACGGGTGCGAAGCAGATACTCGAAGGCAAGCAGGGCATGGCTGCCGGCATGTCGACGGACGCAGACGTGCGCCGGCTCACCGAAGGGCTGGGCTCGCGCTGGGCTCTCGCCGAAACTTCGTTCAAGTTCCATGCGTCATGCCGGCACACGCATCCCGCTGCCGATGCGCTTCTCGAACTGATGCACGAGCAGCGGCTGAAAGCGGACGACGTCGTCGAAGTGGTTGCGCACGTCCATCAGGGCGCGATCGATGTTCTCGGGCCGGTGATCGATCCGCAGACGCTGCATCAGTCCAAGTTTTCGATGGGCTTCGTGCTCGCGTTGATCGCGCTTTACGGGAGAGCGGGTCTCGCGGATTTCAGCGACGACAGTCTGCGCGAGCCCGCAGTGCGCGCGTTCCACGACAAAGTGCGCATGATCCTCGATCCCGAGATCGACGGTGCTTATCCGCGGCGGTGGATGGGACGCGTGTCGGTAAAGACGCGCGACGGCCGCGTCCTGGAGAAGAAGATTACGTCGCCGAAAGGCGATCCGGATAACTGCCTGACGCGCGTGGAGCTGGAGGACAAGGCGCTGCGTCTCGCGCGTTACGACGGCGGTGCGACGGAAGCCGAGATGCGGGGAGTGATCGAGCGGGTGTGGAAGCTGAGGGAAGAGCAGGACGTACGCGATTTTTTACGCTGAGGACTGATTCGTTTCCATCGCCCTGACCCTCGCACGCTCGGACGAGAGTGCTGAGTTAGGCGGCGCTCGCCTGAAGGCTCGGGCCTGGCCGCCTGACGAACAGAGGAAAACCTTCCACGGTTTCCCTCCGTAGCCTCCCTTCCCCCAACAAGACGCGACTTAGGCGGCGCTCGCCTGAACGGGTGCGTTCTAACGCCAGTTAATTCGTCTTTTCTACAGGAGCAGCTGACGCACTGCTCTCCGTCACCCGTCCCGAACGTTCCGTCGAACAGCTGCGCGTCTTGGCGGGATCGAGGAACGGATTCAGTTCAGGCGCGAGATTTTTCAGGATCTGCACCGGCAGCGCGCTCGTGAAGTTGTAGTTCTGCGCCGTCTCGCCGGGCACGTAAGCCGTAATCACCCCGAAGTAGCGCTCGCCGATGAAGAACACGAAGGTTGCGGTCCGGCTCACCGCGCGTGACTTGATGAGGCGCCCGCCGGCACCGAAGACTTCGACACGGTTATCGCCGGTGCCCGTTTTCCCGCCCACTGTGAGCTCGGTCTTATCGCCAAGCCTGAAGCTGCCTTTGACCCTGCGTGCAGTGCCGGCTTCCACGACGTCCACGACGGCGGCCTTGAGCACAGCTGCGACTTCGCGTTTCATGACGCGCTCGGCCTGGTTCTCCTTGCGCCGCACGACGGTTTCGTACGGGGTCTGCGCAGCGAAGTGGAGCTCTTCGATGCGCGAGGTCGGCAACCGCACGCCCTCGTTCAGGATGATACCCATCAGTTCTGCAAGGGCAGCAGGACGGTCGCCGGACACGCCGATCGCCGTTGCATACGAAGGCACGAGAGAACCGAACGGATAGCCCACGCGCTTCCATTGCTTGTGAATCTCGGTGAACGCTTCCATTTCGAGGAGCGTGCGGATGCGCGAGTCCTGGGCCGCTTTCGCCTTGCTCTTGAAAAGCCACTGGTAGACGATCTGACGTTCGTCACTGCTTGCGTCGTTCACCTCGCGCAGCGTCGCTTCCGGATGCTGCCGCAGGTAGCCGAGGAGCCACAGCTCGAGCGGGTGTACGTGGGCGAGATAGCCGCGATCCTGCAGGTTGAACTTGTCGATGCCGTACTTCGTCGTACATCGAGGCGAGATCCGCGTCGGTGAACGTGGAGCCCGGGAAACGCTGGCGCATGAACTTGATGAAAGCCGCGACGCTCTGTTCGGGCGCGACCGAGCGGAAGATCACGGCGTAGCGGTGTGGCGCCGGGCGCACACCGTCGAGCAGTTCGTCCAGCATCTCTTCACGATCGAGGCCGTGATACTTACGGTAGAAGTGACGAATGAATACGCGGCCTTCGTGATCGGCAAAACGTGACAGATACCGGTTGCGCTCGGGATGGCTGCGGTCCTGCAGCACCTGCCCCGTGTTGTCCGGCGGCTTGTAAATGTGGTGGTAAACGACGTCTCGCATGATGCGGATGAATGCGAGATTGATCGACTCGCGCAGCGCCTCCTGCACCGTCGGTCTCTTCGAATCGTCTTCGCGCTTGAAATTCGAGAACGTGTGCGCGCCGGCGCCGGTGAAGAACGTCTCGCCGGGGCTTGCGGAGTAGCGCCGCTGCATGGCGGCTTCGAGCGTCGATTTGAGGCTGCGATCCGGAGACGTCAGCAGGAAATCGATCGTCCAGCGCGAGAGATGATCGCGGCTGTCGATTTCGACCGAGCGCAACTGCTGCGCGGACAGCGTCGCATATTGCTCGTGGAGCGTCGCGATGATGTCGAGGTATGTGACGAGCGTACGCAGCTTGGCGGTGGAGCCGAGCTCGAGCTTCGCGCCTTCGTTCGTATCGAACGGCTGTGTCGAATTATCCGTCTGCACGCGCACGTAATTCGCGTCCTTGCCGCGCTCGAACAGCGTGAAGGTGTAGAGCACGGCAGCCGGATCAGCCGCACCGAGCAGGCGCTCCTGCACGAGATTGGCGGACTTGACGTAGGTACGATCCTGCAGCTTGCGCAGCATGCCGGTGACCGTGTCCTGCATGTCCGCATCGAGCGAGCTGGTCACTTTGACGTCGAGGCGATCGACATCGTACAGCCGCGGCGTCTGCAGCGTCGTGACCAGCCGGTTGCGAATGGCGTTTGCGCCCTTCCACGAGCGCACCTGCGCGCGCGGTGCACCGGGATCGTTGCGGAATTCGATGCTCGTTTCGAGCGCCGCGTCGCGCAGCTCATCCGTGATGATGCCGCTCGCCGCAGTGAGCCTGAGATAGCTGTCGGTCAGCGTCGCGAGCTGCTCGCGTCCCGGTCCGAGGAAGTGCGTCGGACGGCGCTGGGCGATCAGAAGGCTCAGCACCTGTCGGTAGGCCCTGGCCTGTTCTTTCAGGACGGCAGAGTCGCTCGACGGCGACTGCTGCAAGCAGCTTGTTTACTACGTCGAAATCCGCGCCATACCACGCCCACAACCCGTCACCGAGCCCGGTGACTTCGCCGTATTCGGGCGCGGCTGCGAGCGGGACCGTATTCAGGTACTCGAGAACGATGCGCTGCCGCTGCGCGGACGTGTCCGGGCCCTGCGAGTACGCACGCAGCGTCGCCGAGTACATCTGGCGCAGCTTGTCCGAGATCGAGCTGGTGACGCCCGGAGGCGAGTGCCGGTACTTCTCGATCTGGGTCGCGAGCGTGCTGCCGCCGGGCGCGTCGTAGTCCGGATCGACGATTTTCATGAACTGAGCGCCGACGGCGCGCCCGAGCCGCGTCCACTCGATCGCCGGGTTGCGGGTGGGGATACGTGTCGTCGAGCAGCTCGCGGTTTTCGATGAAGAGCAGTGTCTGTGCGACCGGCGCCGGGAATCGCCGCGAAATCACGGTACGCGCGCTCGGGATAGGCGAAGCTGAAGAGCGTTTCGTCGCGACAGTCCAGCACTTGCAGCCCGGCCTGCGTCTTCTCGGGATAGGGCGGCGCATAGCCGGCCTCGATCAGGTCGCCGAGCGGGCGGGTTACGCGCGCCTGCGCATCGATTTCGTAACCCCTCGCGTCCAGACGCTTGAGGAACACCGGCAGTTCGCTGTAACCGAGCCGGTGATCGTACGGGCCGTCCTGCGGGAAGCGCACCGATGCGCTCGGCCCGGGCTCGACGACGAACTTCATGTCTCGCACGACGCTGGAGAAGTAGCGGCTCTGAAGCCGCGATGAGCGGACCTCGGTATAGATCGCGAAACCGAGGACCGCGAGGCCAAGCAGAATCAGGAAACCATTCAGGAGCTTCGAACCGCGCCTGGGGGGTGCGGGGCGCGTCACAGCGGGCGCGGGCGTCTGCATACTCGGTGGTGCCTCACAGGGCGATTCCCCTCGGTGCGGCATTCTTGCATAGCACCCTTGGGGAGGGTAGTGATCGCATGAAAAGAAACGATAAATCAGTCACGTCCGGTGCCTTTTCGCACATGAACCAGGCCTCTGCGGAAGCGCGTCGGGTCGCGGGTAACATATGGCGACTCCACTTTGCGTTTTTTGACTTATGACAAATCTGGTCGATCGACTGAGCCGTTACACGAAAGCCCTCTCTTACGACGATTTACCGCCCGAGGTAGTGCAGCAGGCCAAGCGTCTGATCGTGGACACGGTCGGATGTGCGCTGGGAGGGTTCTGGGGCGAACCGGCGCGCATTGTCCGTGACATTGCGGCAACGGTGCGCAGCAGCGAGCCGGTCAGCGTGATCGGCAGCGGCGAGCGCACGAGCCATGATCTCGCAACGTTTGCGAACGGGGTCGATGATCCGCTTTCTCGATTACAACGACGGGTACACGAGCACAGGCGAATCCGGCCATCCGAGCGACAGCATCGCCGCGGTCCTGACCACGGCGGAGCTGCGGCGCTGCAGCGGCAAGGACGCGATCGTCGCGACGGTGCTGGCCTACGAGATCTTCTGCCGGCGTCTGCGATGCGTGCGATCTGAAGCCGCTCGGCTTCGACCACGTCACCGTCGGCTGCATGGCGAGCACCGCGGCGGCGGCGCGCCTGCTCGGGATTGAACGAGCAGGAGGTCGCGCAGGCCTTCAATCTCGCGATTGCGGCGAACGTCGCGCTCTATCAGACCCGGATCGGCGAGGTCTCGATGTGGAAGGGCTGCGCGTATGCGAACGCGAGCCGCAACGCCGTGTTCGCCGCGACGCTAGCCGCATCGCGGCATGACCGGGCCGTCGCCGATCTTCGAAGGCATCGGGGGCTATTTCAAGGCGGTTACGCGGCAGCCGTTCGACCTTCCGCCGCTCGGCGGCAGCGGCACGCCGTTCAAGATCATGGAGTGCAGCATGAAGCGGTTCCCGCTCGGCCAGTACTCGCAGACAGTCGTCGAAGCCGCCCTTCAGTTGCGCGACAAGATCGGCTCGCCGGACGACATCGCGGAAGTGCGCATCGAAACGGTGACGACGGCGATCAAGATCATGGCGGGTGATCCGGACAAGTGGGAGCCGAAGACCCGCGAGTCAGCGGATCACAGCATGCCTTACACCGTGGCTGTCGCGTTGATGTACGGGGAAGTCGAGGAAAAGCATTTCGGCGAGCGCTATCTGAACGATTCGAAACTTCTCGCGCTGACCCGGAAGGTGCGTGCGGACGGGAGCGCCGAGGCGGACGCGCGCATGCCCGAGGCGATGTTCTGCCGCATGATCGTGGTGACCGCGGACGGCGCCACGCACGAGGCGAGCGTGTCGTATCACCGCGGGCACTGGAAGAACCCCATGTCGCAAGCGGAAGTCGAAGGGAAATTCCGCAAGCTCGCCGCCGGCATGCTCAACGACGCGCAGACAGGGCGGCTGCTCGATGCGCTCTGGAATCTCGAGAATCTGGCGGATGCTGGCGAGATCGTCCGGCTCACGGCGTCCGGAACCCGGTAGATCGAATGGACTGCGAGCCCGCCACGTCGCCCGCACACGCCGCGCAGCGTGTCGGCTCGGGCCGCCATAACCCACACAGAGGAGACGTTTCATGTCACGTCGCAGCCGTACGATTGCGACTGTCGCACTGACGCTGTTTTCGATCGGCCCCTTCGCATGGTCGATGGCAGCGGCTCCGGGCGAGTATCCGACCCGGCCGATCCGGCTGCTGGTGCCTTTTGCACCTGGCGGCGGTGCGGACGCGCTGGCGCGGATCGTTACGCCGAAACTGAGCGAATTCATGGGGCAGCAATGGGTCGTGGATAACCGCGGCGGCGCGGCGGGCAACATCGCCGCCGAGACAGTCGCCCATGCGGCACCGGACGGCTACACCGTTTTCCAGGGATTCAGTACGGTCCTGACCGTCAACCCGACGCTGTACAAGCTGTCGTTCGACATACAGAAGGATCTGCAGCCCGTAACGCTGCTCGCGACGGCGCAATACATCCTCGTCGTGCATCCAAGCGTGCAGGCGAGCAGCGTGAAGGAGCTCGTTGCGCTCCTCAAGGCAAAGCCGCGATCGCTCAATTGCGCCTCGGCGGGTGTGGGCAGCCCGCTGCATCTCGCCTGCGAGCTGTTCCAGAAACGCGCCGGCGTACAACTCGTGCACATTCCCTACAAGGGTGGCGGTCCGGCTGCCGCGGCGGTGCTGTCGGGCGAAGCGCAGGTTCTGTTCGGCAGCGTGGCTTCTTCGCTGCCGCTTGTGAAGGCGGGCCGGCTCAAGGCGCTCGCTACGACAGGCGCCCATCGTTCGAAGGTCGCGCCGGACCTGCCGACGATGATCGAGCTCGGCTTTCCCGACTTCGACGTGAGCACCTGGTATTCCTTCATGGTGCCGCACGGGACGCCCGCCGCCATCGTGTCCCGCATCCATGACGAGACGGTGAAGGCGCTCGATCGTCCCGATGTGCATCAGTTGATGGGGCCGCAGGGCCTCGAACCCGAAACCAGCACGCCGGAAGCGCTCGCCGCCCGCATTCGCGCGGAGAGCAAGGTGTGGGCGGAGGTGATCAAGAGCGCCGGCATCAAGGCCGAATGACGCCGAGTCAGCGCGCCGCCCCGGCTGGTGGGGCAGTGACGGGTCTGCAGTGACGAGTGATGAGGTACCTTTTGCGCGCGGGCGCGCGGCTTGCTCCACTGCGACCATGTTCAGGCGCCTCAAACTGCAATGGCGCGACTTGAAGTGCGCGCGGCCCGGCGTGCGTTTCAGACGGCGCTACCGCCTGCGTCTGCAGCGCGGCCGCAGCTATTTTGCGAAACCGCTGAACATCATGATCGGCTTGTGCCTCTTGGTGACAGGTGTCGTGCTCCTGGTCGCACCCGGCCCCGGCTTCCTGGTCGCGCTTGTCGGCGCGGGGGTGATGGCGGAAGAGTCCCATGGCGTTGCGTGGCTGCTCGACTGCATGGAGATCAAGCTACGGCGCGGCTTCTGGCGGTTGCGTAAGATGGCTCGCGGGAGGAACGCCAGTGCAGGCGATACGTTTTCGAATGCGGCACAGTCAGGCGTGCTGGCCCGCATACGCTTGAAATCCCCGGTTCATCTGCCACATTAAATGCCGCCCGCAACGCGCTCGTCCGGCGTGCGGCTTTACGACGAAACCTGGTATAGCGCGCGCAGCGTTCGCACGTCGGGGATCGCTTCGAAGTTCCACAGCTCCGCCAGCAAGTCGATGCTGCGAGCTTTGCCCAGGATCGGCAGGATCAGGTCGAGCGCTTTCTCCTCTTCCTCGTCCCGGGTGAGCGGATTCTCGAAACTGCCTTTCGCCGCCATCGTCTGGTGACGCAGCGTCGTCCCGTCCTTCAGCCTCACTTCCATCACGCATCGCCACCGGCGCTGATCGTCCGTCAGCGTCTCGTCGCCGACAGCTTCGATGCGCTCACGCAGCGCGAGCACCTGCGGATCGAGCATGCGGGCGAAATCGTGCGCCGATGCAAACGTGACCGTCCCGTCGAGCAGCATGACCGCCAGCAGATGCTGGACCGAGATATCGGGCATGTCGCGGTTGTTGACGATTTCGAGCTCCTTGTCGGGCAGGCGCGCCGTCAGCTTTTCGATACGGTCCGCCGTGAGACCATGCTCACGAACGAGGTCGTGCAACACGTGGAGCGGACCCTGGATCGGACCGCCCACCGGCCAGCGTTTGATGCCGCCCCGCAGGAGCTCGAAATCGGTGCCGAGACCCCGCACGAGCGCTTCCCGGTCGGCGTCCGGCGAGAACGTGAAGAAGAAATCGCGCTCGCCGGAGAACACGTCTTCGACGCCGGTGAAGCCGTTCGCCACCATGAACGCGGCCTGCGTGCCGTTGTGTGCCGGCATCCCGCCCATCGCGTACGCCTTTTCGATGTGCTCCGGGTCGCGGAACATCGTGTAAAGACCCGCTGCCTGCTGGGCGGCATACGACAGCGCGAAGCGCACCTGCCGCGCATCGAGGTCGAAGAGCGCACTCGCCGCGGCCGCTGCACCGAATAGCTGACCGAAGGCGCCCGCGTGATGACCGGATCGTAGAAAAGGCATCGGCTTGAGCGCAAGCAGAAGCCGCGCGCAGACGTCGTAACCGAGGACGATCGCCCGCAGCACCTGCAGTCCCGTGAGCCCGCGCATTTCGCCGATCGCCATGGCGGCGGGTATCACGCTCGTTCCGGGATGGGTGAGCGACGGCGGATGTGTGTCGTCGGTCTCATCGGCATGGCCGAACATGCCGTTCGCGAGCGCCGCGTTGAGCGCCGAGGTCACGATACGCGTACCCACGACGCCTGCCTGTTCGAGGCCTCCGACGGTCTTGACGTGCCGGATGGCATGACGGCCGGGAAGAAGGCGCGAGCCTGAAATCATCGCCGCGAACGTATCGACGATATGGATTCTCGCGCGCTCGCAAACGGCATCCGGCAATTTCGTGTGCAGCGCGGTCGCGATGTACATGCTGAGCTGTTGCATCAGCGGAGAGACGTGTTGTTTGTTCTGGCTCATGATCGTGTCGTTTTCAGAATTTCGCCAGCCCGAGATCGCCGAGCAGACCCTTCAACTCCTCGTTCTGGCGCTCGAGAAAGCGGCGGCTTTCGCTGCTGTTGAGATAATCCGGTTCCCAGCCGCGGCTGTGGACTTCGCGCAGCCACTCCTCGGACCGTACGAGCTTTCCGATGAGACTGTCCCAGTAGGCGATCTGTTCCGGCGTGAGGCCGCGCGGCCCGACGATGCCGCGCCAGTTCGCGAAGACCGCGTTCACGCCCTGTTCCTTCCATACCGGGACGCCGGACATCGCGCCACTCAGACGTTTCGGTGCTGCGACCGCGATTGGCCGCAACTGACCGGATTGCACCTGCGACAGAATGGTCGACGCGCTCGATGCGATCGCATCCACATGCCCGCCCATGAGCGCGGTGACTGCTTCGCTGGCGCCCTTGAACGAGACGAGCTTCGCTTTACGCACGTCGAGCCCTGCCGCCTTGAACAGCACTGCCGCGCCGATGTGATTGGCGCTGCCGATGTTGCTGAACGCGATGCTCAACGCCCCGGGATTTTCCCGCAGGCGCTCGATGAAATCCTTGCCGGACCGGATCGGCGAATCCGGTTTCACCGTGAAAGCAATGTACTCGCTGTTCAGTTGTGCGAGCGGTGTGACGTCGCTGTAGTTGAGCGGATGCACGCCGGTGATGCGGTTCGTCACGATATTCGGCAGTGTCATGGCGACGTAGTGCGCGTCGCCGGCGTGCTGATTGAGCGCGACCCAGGCGAGTGCGTTGTTCGCCCCGGGTCTGTTCACTACGGACATGGAAGTCGCGACGAACTGCCGGTCCTGCGCGATTTTCTGAAACAGACGCGCAGAGACATCGACGGGGCCGCCCGGTGTCACGCCGACGAGGATTTCGATGTTTCTTTCCGGCTGCCACTGCGGCGTGGCGGCATGTGAAGTCAGGATGAACGCTGCGCAAGACAGCACAGCGAGCGGGCAGAAAGTGCGGCGAAGTGCTGCCGGCATGAATGAGTTATGGGAGGGCGGCGCGAGCGTGATCGATCATAGCACATGATAAGATCTGTCCGTCCCCGCTGCTCCCGCTGCAATTCCGATCGTGAGAATCACTGCCATCCATTCCGCAGCCGTTCCGATCGCTTCGGCGATACGCAACGCCTACATCGATTTCTCGAAGATGACTGCGAGTGTCGTGGCGGTCGTCACGGACGCCGTGCGCGACGGCAGACGTGTCGTCGGTTACGGGTTCAATTCGAACGGACGCTACGCACAGGCCGGACTGCTCGCGGAGCGCTTCATTCCGCGCGTCATGGAGGCAGCGCCCGCGTCGCTGCTGAACGATAGCGGCGACAATCTCGATCCGCACCGTATCTGGGCCTGCATGATGGCGAACGAGAAACCCGGTGGGCACGGTGAGCGTTCCGTAGCCATTGGCGTGATCGATATGGCGGTATGGGATGCCGTAGCGAAGATCGAAGGCAAGCCGCTCTGCCGGTTGCTTGCCGATCGCTACAACGGCGGGCGGTGCGATGAGAAGGTTTTCGTCTATGCCGCCGGCGGCTATTACTACCCGGGCAAGAATGTCGATGCGCTCAAGGATGAAATGCGCAAGTACCTCGACCTCGGCTACTCGGTCGTCAAAATGAAGGTCGGCGGAGAGCCGCTGGAAGACGACTTGCGCCGCATCGACGCCGTCATCGACGTCGTGGGTTCGCCTTCGAAGGTTGCTGTCGATGCAAACGGACGCTTCGACCTCGAGACTGCCGTTGCATACGCGAGGGCGCTCGAGCCTTACGGACTCTTCTGGTACGAAGAAGCTGGCGATCCGCTCGACTTCGAGGTGCAGGCGGCGCTCGCGAGCCACTACAAGCATCCGATGGCCACGGGCGAGAATCTTTTCTCGATGCAGGACGCGCGGAATCTCGTTCGCTATGGCGCCATGCGTCCGGATCGCGACTGGCTCCAGTTCGATTGCGCGCTGTCGTACGGCCTGGTCGAATACATGCGCACGCTGCAGATGCTGAAGGAGAACGGCTGGTCCTCCCGACGCTGCATACCGCATGGCGGCCATCAGCTTTCGCTCAACATCGCGGCGGGGCTCGGGCTCGGGGGCAACGAGTCTTACCCGGATGTGTTTCAGCCCTTCGGCGGCTTCGCCGACAATACGCCGGTCGCGGACAGTTACGTGCCGCTGCCCGATGTTCCCGGCATCGGATTCGAAGCGAAGGCGGCGCTGTACGCAGTCATGAGCGGGCTAGCGCGCTGATGTTCGAGCGTGCTTACAGTCTTGCCGTACCGCAGGCCCAGCAGGCGGTGAACTGACCTTCGAGTCTTTCGCCGCACGCGGGGCAGCTCCACGCCTGGTCGCGAAACCTGCGAGCGTAGCTGCCTTTGAGGAATTCGATCAGCAGCGCGTTCGCGGCATCGAACTCTCTTTCGTCGACGATCCAGACGGAGCACACATCGACGGGCAACTCGCCCCAGCCGCTCGTCAGATATTCGCCGCGCACTTCGGCCGCAATTCCGTGCGAGGCGAGGAACCCGCGGATGAGGTGCGCTTCCAGTGAATGGCGCGCGGCGTGGAGTTGCTTCACGCCGGCATCGTAAACCGGACGTCTGCGCGAGAGAAGGGCGGGACAGCGTGCGTGCTAACATCCATCGCCCGCGCGAGCGATCGCGCGCCTACGCTCGTTCCCAGGAGTGCTCTCGTGAACCGCCCCTTGAAAATCGGCATATTGCAAGGCGACGACATCGGCCTCGAGGTCGTGCCGGAAACGATCAAGGTCATGCGCGCGGCTGCAGAACGCTGCGCACTCGCGGTCGAGTGGCGTCCGCTGCCGATCGGGCGCAAAGCGTACGACGAGCTGGGCTATACGCTGCCACCCGGGACGCTCGAAAAGCTCGACACGCTGGATGGCTGGGTCCTCGGCCCGATCGGTCATCAGGCGTATCCGAAAGGCGTGCCGAACGCGATCAATCCGCATCCCATCCTGCGCAAGCACTACGATCTTTTCGCAAATATCCGTCCGGCGAAATCACTGCCGGGCGTGAAGTCCGTTTACGACGATGTCGATCTCGTGATCGTGCGCGAGAACAACGAGGGCATGCCGCCGGATCGCAATGTGTTCATGGGCAACGGCGAGTTCCGCCCCACGCCCGACATGACGATCGGCGTGCGGATCATCACGCGTCAGGGCTCGAGCAAGGTGGCGCGCGCCGCGTTCGAGCTTGCGCGCACACGATCGCGCAAGCATCTCACCTCGGTTCACAAGGACACGGTGTTCAAGCTCGCGTGCGGCATGTTCGCCGAGGAGTGCCGCAAGCTCGCGCAGGATTATCCTGACGTCGCGTACGATGAAGTCCTCGTCGACACGTTCGCGATGAAGCTCGTCATGAAGCCGCAGCAATTCGACGTGATCGTCACCACCAACACGTTCGGCGACATTCTGTCCGATGCGGCGGCCGGTCTGGTCGGCGGACTCGGTCTTGCGGCCGGTCTGTCGGCGGGACCCGAACGCGCCATGGCCCAGGCGACGCACGGCTCGGCCCCCGACATCGCGGGCAAAGGCATTGCGAATCCCTACGCGATGATCATGTCGGGACAGATGCTGTTCGCGTGGCTCGGACACAAGCACGGCGAGCCGAAAGCCGTCGCGGCCGCGGACTTGATCGAGCGTGCAGTCGAACGCGTGATCAGCGAGAGACGCGCGCTCACGCCGGACCTGGGCGGGAGTGCAAGCACGCACGCCATGGGTGACGCCATCGTGTCCGCCGTGGCTCACGCGTAACGCCGGTGGCAACGTTACGGATCCTCGGTGCGGGGGCCGCACAGGCGGTGACCGAGCGCATCGTCGACGCATTCAAACGCACGACCGGCTGCGATGTCGTTGCCGATTTCGGAGCCGTGGGTGCGATGAAGGCGCGTATGGAGGGCGGCGAGAACGTAGACGTGATCGTCCTCACTCAGGTGATGATCGACGAGCTCTTGAGCGCAGACAAAGTGGAAGCGTCCTCGCGGGTTGATCTCGGCACGGTCGCCACGGGTGTCGCCGTGCGCGCAGGCACGACGGTGCCGGACATCGCCGACGGCGAGCGCCTGCGCAGCGTCATCCTTGCACGGCGGCGGGTGGTCTGCCCGGATCCGGCGATCGCCACGGCGGGCAAGGTCGTGATGGCGCTCGTGGAAAAGCTCGGCATCGCCCGACAGGTTGAAAGTCGGCTGCAGTTCTATCCGAACGGATACGCTGCGATGCGATGGCTGGCGCAGAGCGGGACGGACGATGATCTCGGCATCACGCAGGCCACCGAGATACGCGCGAACAAAGGTGTCAGTTACGCCGGGCCGTTGCCTGAAGGGTACCAGGCGAATACGGTGTACTCGGCGGCGGCGGCGCGGTGTGCGAGTGAGGCGGCGCTGGCACGCGCTTTTCTCTCGCGGTATGCCGATGCGACCGGACGTACGTGGCTGCGCGAAGCCGGTTACGACTAGCAGCGCGCGCATTCGACTTCGGAATTCACGAGCGAGCGACAGTGCGGCGTCGATGCGGTACCATTGGATTCTGCCCGCTCGATCACGCGTGCGGCGCCGTTGTCATCACTTCCTCATTTTGGTCACGTCCCCCCATTTCAAGAGGCACTCATGAATCGAATCGTGCACCTCGCGCTGAAGGTCGAAGATCTCGAGAAAACCACCGAGTTCTACCAGCACGTCTTCGGTTTCCGCGAAGTGGAAACCCGCAAGACGCGCGACCATCTGTCGCGTCATCTGACCGATGGGGCCATCGATTTCACGCTCATCAAGTACGACGACGACACGCAGTCCGCGGAGTCGAAGGCATCTGGTGAAGGCCCGTGCATTCACCACTTCGCAATCGAAGTCGACGACATCGACAGCTACTGGAAGCAGCTTCAGGGATACGGTTGCCAGATGATCAGCGATCCGGGTGTCATCCCCGTCAAGTTCCGCGCACCGGGCGGAACGGTTGCGGAACTGGTGCCCAAGGGTCGCTACAAGAACGTCGCAGGCGCTTGACGCGCTTTGCTACACGCTCGCGCCGCGCGGTGACCGCGACGCGTGAGACGTCGAAAGGCTGATGGCGAAGTCTCTCTTCAAGGACGGCGATGTCGTGTCCGGGGCTGTGCTGACGGGACTCGGCATCTTCATCGTTTCAGAAGCGCGCAACTGGGATTACCTCACGCCGGAAGGTCCGGGCCCCGGTTTTTTTCCGATGTGGTACGGACTCGCGCTCGTCGTGCTGTCCCTCGCAGTCGTGGTGACTGCGCTCGCCCGCCGCGCGCACCCACCGGAAGGCGCTACCGATTGGCACCGCATCGGGCGTGCTCTGATTGCATGGCTCGCGCTGACAGTCTGCATCGCTGCACTCAAGGTCCTGGGGTTCGTGTTGGGATTTGCGCTGCTCACCCTCTTCATCGCATCCGGGATGTACGGCCGCTCGTTTGCATTCGGGATTTTTTCGGCCGTGGTGACCGCCTCCGTCTTCTATGTGGTGTTTCCGGTGGCGCTGAACGTCGCGCTGCCGAGCGGCGTCTTCGGCTTCTGAGGACGAGCCATCTTGCACACGTTCTTTGACCCTCACCCCCGGCCCCTCTCCCTCAGGGCGAGGGGAGTTTCGTGGTGCGTATGCGCTAAGCCGCATAAGCACGATTCGTAGATGGACATAGCTGCCGGTCTGTTGCACGGCTTCGCGGTCGCGCTCACGCCGGGCAATCTGCTGTGGTGCTTCGTCGGTTGTTTTCTCGGCACGGTCGTCGGCGTCCTGCCGGGGCTCGGGCCTGCCGCGACGATCGCGATGCTGCTGCCGCTCACGTTCCAGATGAATCCGACGAGCGCGATGATCATGCTGGCGGGCATCTACTACGGCGCGAAGTACGGCGGTTCGACGACATCGATCCTGCTCAACGTGCCGGGCGAGTCGGCGTCGGTCGTGACGTGCCTCGACGGCTATCAGATGGCGCGCAAGGGCCGCGCGGGCGCGGCGCTCGGCATCGCGGCCATCGCATCGTTCGTCGCGGGCACGGTCGGCGTGATCGCGCTGATGCTGATCGCGCCGCCGCTCGCGAAATTCGCGCTCGTCGTTCAGCTCGCCCGAGTATTTCGCGCTCATGTCGCTCGGCCTCGCGATGGTCGTGCTGCTCGCCGGACAATCGCTGGTGAAGGCGCTGCTCGCGATGCTCGTCGGATTGTGGGTCGCGAGCATCGGCACCGATCTCTTCACCGCGCAGTCGCGCTTCACGTTCGGCCAGTCGGAACTGCTCTACGGCGTCGATTTCGTCGTGGTGGCGATCGGCGTGTTCGCGCTCGGCGAAGTGCTCGGCGAACATGGAAGTGCGCGAGGGCTCGGAGATGCTGCCGGTTCCAAAAGGGTTGCGCAATCTGTTGCCGACGCTGCGAGGAGCTCAAAGCGTGCCGCTTCGCGTTCCTCAATGGGTCGGTGATCGGATTCCTGATCGGGATACTGCCGGGCGCAGGCTCGACGATCGCATCGTTCATTTCCTATGGCGTCGAGAAGGCCGTGTCGAAGCATCCCGAGAAGTTCGGCACCGGCGTGGTGGAGGGCGTCGCAGCGCCGGAGGGCGCGAACAACTCGGAGACCGGCGGCGCGCTCGTGCCGCATGCTCACGCTCGGCATTCCGGGCTCTGGCACGACGGCGATTCTGCTCGCGGCGCTGGTGCTGTGGGGCTTCAAGCCGGGGCCGCTGTTGATTCGGATAATCCGTCGCTCTTCTGGGGCCTGGTGGCGAGCATGTACATCGGCAACGTCATGCTGCTGATCCTCAACCTGCCGCTGATGCCGTTGTTCGCGCAGGTGCTGCAAGCGCCGCGTCGCGCTGCTCTACCCGATGATATTCGGCATCTCCATCGTCGGCGTTTACAGTGTGTCGGGGAGCCTGTTCGACGTGTGGCTGCTGAGCGCATTCGGGCTTGCTCGGCTACTTGATGCGCAAGCTCGACTACCCGTCGGCGCCGCTGATCCTCGGGCTCGTGCTCGGCGACAGCATGGAGCGCGCGCTGCGCCAGTCGCTGATGATGTCCTCGGGCGATCTGGCGATCCTGGTCTCGCGCCCGATCTCGGCGGTCATGCTCGCGCTCGCGGTTGTGATTCTGCTGCTGCCTGTTTTCAGAAAAGCCAACACGTGGCGCGTCAGAGCGCTCGAAGAAAACGGCTAACCCGAAGGAAATCAACGATGCTGAAGAAACGCCTGCCGATGCTGATCGGCGATACCCTGAAGGACGCGGGGGCGAAGGTCGTCCGCTAACGTCGCGGTTGCTGCTGGCGCACGCGGGCGTTGCGGCTTCCGGTGAGTCGTCCGTATTTTGTCGTGTTGCACAAGCGTAAGGAGATCACATGAATGTCCCGGATCGCGGTCTAGCCGTCGCGGAACAACTCGCCGATCAGGCGCTGGCACTCAGCGCCGAACGCATCCCCGATGGCGTCAGACGACGCGCGGAGGAACTGCTGATCGATGTCGTCGGGCTTTGTGTCGCGGCGCGCAAGACGGATTACGTGCAAGCGGCCACGCGAGCCGTCGATCCGGGTGGACCCTGCACGGCTATCGGACATTCCGTTACGTACGGTCCGGTCGAGGCCGCGCTCATCAACGGCATCGCGGCGCACGGGGAAGACTTCGACGACACGTTCGAAGGCGGGCCCGTGCACAGCAGTGCGGTCGTTGCGCCTGCCGTGCTCGCAACGTGCGAGCGGTTCCAGCGTGACGGGCGCGCGGCGCTCGTCGGCTTCGTCAGCGGCGTCGAAGCCGTGTGTCGACTGTCGATGGTCGTCCCGAAAGGCATACACAAATCCGGTTTTCATCCGACGAGCGTGCTCGGAACAATGGGCGCGACGCTCGCTGCCTGCGTTGCGCTCGGTGCGAGCCGGAAACAGACCGTCGATGCGCTCGGCAACGCCGGCAGTCTTTCGAGCGGCATCATCGAATATCTCGCCGAGGGTGCCTGGACCAAGCGGCTGCACGCGGGCTGGGCCGCTCAGGCGGGCGTGCAGGCGGCACGTTTCGGCCAGCAGGAATTTCTCGGGCCGCGCACCGTGTTCGAAGGCACGCACGGGCTGTTCCAGGGTTTCGCGCGGTCGAAGGAAGGCGACTATGGTGTCCTGACGCGCGACTTCGGCCGCAATTGGGTGATGGAAGGCATCACCTTCAAGCCCTACGCAACCGGTACGATGAATCAGCCTTATATCGATTGCGCGATCCGGCTTTCGAAGAAGGGGATCGACCCCGAGGACGTTACCGACGTGCTGTGCGAAACCGCGGAAGGTTACGTGCATCGGCTGTGGGATCCGCTCGAGTCCAAGCATCGGCCCGCGAACGAATACGCCGCCAAGTTCAGTACGCCGTTCAACGTCGCCGTCGCGTTCGTGACCGGTGGCGCGGGCCTGGCGGCATTCACTGAAGAAACCGTGCGCGATCCACGCATCCTCGCGCTCGCTTCCAAGGTGCGCTACGTGGTCGATCCGAACAATCCGTATCCGAAGGCTTACACCGGCCACATCCGCATGACACTCAGGGATGGCACCGTGGTCGAAGAGCGGCAGGGCCATATCCGCGGCGGCGCGCAGGAGCCGCTCAGCCGGGCGGAAATCGAAGACAAGTTTCGCGGCAACGTCGCGTTCGGCGGCTGGACACGCGAGCGTGCGGAAGCGTTCCTGAAATCGATGCCGCATTTCTTCGACGCGCCGCTGGATCTGTCGAGTTGGCGCGGCTGAAAGCGCACCCTCTCCCTCATTACAGATTGGCGCCGCTCTAGAGACCCTTGATCGCACCTTATCGCGTGCCATGTGAGACGCCCGCGGCACACCGGTGGGATGCAGCGGCGGGCGAAACCCGCTGGGTTCTTCCCACGACGATATTGGGATCGAGCCTCGGCTTCATCGATAGCTCCGTGGTGAATGTCGCGCTGCCGGCGATCAGCTCCGCCCTCGACGCCGATTTCGCAACCGTCCAGTGGGTCGTCAACGGCTACATGCTTGCGCTCGCCAGCCTGATCCTGCTCGGCGGGGCGGCGGGTGACCGATTCGGAAGGCGCCGTATGTTCGTCCTGGGACTCATCGCCTTCGCGGCAGCCTCTTGCGCCTGCGCCCTTGCACTCTCGCCGCGGACGTTGGTCGCGGCCCGTCTCGCGCAGGGTGTGGCGGCTGCGCTTCTCGTTCCTGCAAGCCTTGCAATTATCGGCGCGGCCTATTCGGAAGAAGCCCGTGGCGCGGCGATCGGCACGTGGGCGGCTGCGGGGGCGCTGACGACGGCACTCGGCCCGCCACTCGGCGGTTGGCTGGTCGACAATGTCGGCTGGCGGGCGATCTTCGTCATCAACTTGCCGCTCGCGGCAGTCGCCGCGGTGCTGGCACTCAAACTGCCGAAGGACCACGGTCCACGGGATGCAGGTCCGCTCGATGGGCGCGGTGCGTCACTCGCCGTCGTCGCACTCGCGCTGCTCTCATACGGTCTGATCGCGCTCGGTGAAGGGCAGCGGGCAGCCGGGACGATCGCACTGACCGCAAGCGTACCCGCGATCCTGCTGTTCGTGCACGCCGAGCGGCGCGCAGCCGCTCCGATGATGCCGCTCGATCTATTCGGCAATCCGATCTTCGCTGCCGCGAACGGGCTGACCGTTCTCCTTTACGCGGCATTGAGCGGGGCGCTCTTTCTGCTCCCGTTCATGTTGATTGAAGGCCACGGCTATAGCACTACCGCAGCAGGGGCTGCTTTCCTGCCCTTGTCGGCGATCATGGGCGTCGGCTCCCGCTGGTCCGGAAAGCTCAGTGAGCGCACAGGGCCGCGCCTCCCGCTCGTGGTCGGACCTGCCATCACGGCGGCCGGTTACATGCTGCTCGGACTGCTGGCCGAAGAAGCGACCTATTCGCGCGGAATCCTGCCAGGCCTGATCGTCGTGGCCGTCGGCATGACACTCAGTGTGCCTCCGCTTACGTCGGCCGTGTTCAGTTCCGCACCTGAAGAAAGCAGTGGCATCGCTTCAGGCGTGAATAACGCCGCGGCCAGGACTGGCAGCCTGTTGGCAGTCGCGGCGCTGGGATTTGCCTTCGGTGGCATCCATGGCAGCTCGATTTCTGCCGGGACACTCGCGAATGGCTATCAATGGGTCATGTTCGCAGCGGCAGGACTAGCCGCATCGAGTGCGGTGATCGCCGCGATGACGTTAGGTCCGAAGAAAGACCGCGCCGCGATGTCCCGTTAGGTCCGTCGTGCATCGGAAATCTATCTTCCGTCGCGCCATCGAAGACAGCTTCCCCGTGTCGAGTCGCCGTGCTAAAACGCGCATGACATGCCCTTCACGCAGGCCCCGCCAGAGCTCGGCAACCAGTACGAAGACGATCGCGTGCTGCGGTCGTATCTCAATCGCGCACTGCCCGCCGACGTTCGAGCCGACATCGAGCCGCAACTGCGCGCGCTGGGTGCGCTCGCGGGTGCGGAGCTCTATGCCGAGCAGCTTGCGGATCGCGAGAACGAACCGCGGCTCGTGCAATGGGATGCGTGGGGCACGCGCGTCGATCGAATCGAGATAACGCCGCTCTGGCGCAAGGCCGAGCGTCTTGCGGCAGAAGAGGGGATCGTCGCGACCGCATATGAGCGCCGCCACGGCGTTTACTCGCGCATCCACCAGTTCTGCCTCGCGTATCTCTTTACGCCGTCCACGGATCTCTACAGTTGTCCGCTTGCCATGACCGATGGGGCGGCCACCGCGTTGCTCGCGTCCAACAACAACAAGCTGATCGAACGCGCGGTGCCCCGGCTCACGAGCCGCGATCCACGGACATTCTGGACGAGCGGACAGTGGATGACGGAGGCGACCGGCGGCTCGGATGTCGGCCTGACCGAAACGGTGGCGCGCCAGACGTCCGATGGATGGCGGCTCCACGGCCGCAAGTGGTTCACCTCCGCGATCGCATCGCAGATGGCGCTGACACTCGCGCGCCCGGAAGGCAATCCCGCCGGGGGCAGGGGGCTCGCGCTGTTCTATGTCGAGACGCGCGACGGGCACGGGAGGCCCAACGGCATTCTCGTCAATCGGTTGAAGGACAAGCTCGGAACGCGCAAGGTGCCGACAGCGGAGCTCACGCTCGACGGAGCCCCCGCGCAGCTTGTCTGCGGCACGGCGGACGGCATCAAGAACATCGCTCCGATGCTCAACGTGACGCGCACGTGGAACAGCGTGAGCGCGGTTGCGTTCATGCGGCGCGGCCTCGCGCTGGCGCGGGATTTTGCGCGACGGCGCGTTGCATTCGGTGCGCCGCTTGCGACCAAACCCTTGCACGTCGATACGCTCGCCGGCTTGCAGGCCGAGCTCGAGGGGGCGTTTCACCTGACCTTCTCCGTCGTCGAACTGCTCGGCCGCAGCGAGAGCGGGCGCGCGAGCGCGGAGCAGGGCGCGTTGCTGAGGATCATGACCCCGATCGCCAAGCTCACGACGGGGCGGCAGGTCGTTGCCGTGCTGTCCGAAATCGTCGAGGCGTTCGGCGGCGGCGGCTACGTCGAAGACACCGGCGTGCCGATGCTGCTGCGCGATGCGCAGGTGCTTCCGATCTGGGAAGGCACCACCAACGTCTTGTCGCTGGAGACGCTGCGCGCGCTCGAAAGCTGCGGCGGCCTCGGCCTGGTCGAGCGTGAAGTCCGTTTCGTGCTGCAGGATGTGCGACATCCTGACCTCGTGCGCTTATCGGCGCGTATCGAGCAGACGATGGAGGCGGCTGGCGCCGCGCTCGCCCGTAATTTGCAGGACCAGGCTCGGCTGGAAGCCGGCGCCAGACGTTTTGCCCTCACGATCGGCCGCACGGTAGCGCTCGCGCTCCTCGCGCGACAGGCGCAGTGGTCGCTCGAGTACGAGCGCGATCCGAGGCCGTTGGCTGCTGCGCGGCGCTTTGCCGCGAGCGGGATGAATCTGATGCAGGACCTGGATGCGACGGACGCGTGCATGCTGGCGCGGGATGAAGCGATAATGCAGGCACCCCAAGGAGAGCAGATATGAGTGAACCACTTCGAATCGATATCGTTTCCGACGTCGTTTGACCCTGGTGCTTCATCGGCAAGCGCAAGCTCGAGAAGGCCGTCGCGGCCTGGAGCGAAGCGCATCCCGATGAGCCCATGCCGGCCGTGCGCTGGCAGCCGTTTCAGTTGAATCCCGACATTCCTGCGACTGGCATGTCGCGCAGTGAATACATCGAGCGCAAGTGGGGCAAGAGCCGCGGGCCTGATGCCTATTCGCGCGTCGCTGCAGTCGGCACCTCGGTTGGTATCCCGTTCGCGTTCGACAAGATCGCCGTTCAGCCGAACACGCTCGAGGCGCATCGCCTCCTGACGTACGCGGAGCGGCACGGTCGGCAGAACGAGGTCGCCGAAGTCCTCTTCAAGGCGTATTTCATCGACGGCGCGAACTTGACGGACGTGAACACGCTCGCGGATATCGGCGCAAGCGGCGGTCTCGACCGCGATGCGTTGCACGCGTATCTCGCGAGCGACGAGGATCGAACGGAGGTCTCGAACGCAGACATCAGCGCGCGGAGCGCGGGCATCGGCGGCGTGCCATTCTTCATATTCAACCGGCGGATCGGGGTGTCGGGCGCGCAGGATGCGGACGTGCTGCTCGAAGCGATGGAGCAGGCGTCAAGGACGCCAGCACCGGCGTCCGAGTAGCCGTGAATGGTCGACGCGGCCGCTGTCGTCGCCGTGCCCTCGCATGCTTGGACGTGAGTCAACGGAATGGTGGCTGGTGTGCCGAAGCAACATCCGTTCGCGCTGAGGAGGCCAGAGGCCGTCTCGAAGGGGAACCGGACGCCGTTGTTCATGCTTCGAGACGCTACTGCTCCTCAGCACGAACGGCGGTTGTCCTTGCTTCGGGCGGTACTGCTCCTCAGCACGAACCGTCGTAGCAGTGCGAACTTGTGCTGCGCCACACGAGCTGCCTATTTCGCCGACTCTATGGTGATCGACCCGACCTGCTTTTCCTCGACCAGCCTGAACGAATCGAGGAAGCGATTGACGATACCCTGCGAGACTTCGCCTTTGCGGCCGATCGCGACGATCTGATAGAGACGCTGCCCGACGAGATAAAGGCGTGCATCGAGAATGGCGTCGGCGCCGTTCATTCGTCCCTCCGCCGAAAACGCGTAACCGGGATGGCGCCCCCCCGCGGTGATGCGGTTGTCCGACTGCGTCAGGCGGCCTTCGAGTCGTCGCACCCACATGTCGCGGACGCCCGTGAAAAGTCCCTCGGGCGAGCCACCGACGACGAGCGCAAGCGGATAGTCCGAATAGCCGACGGCGAAGTAAGCATCCGGCCGGTCGGAGCTATAGAGGTGCGCCTCCATCCTGCCCGCCGGCGTGTCGAGCATCTGGCGGACGTAATGAGGCTGGCCTCGCATCAGGACCGCGAACCCGCCGTTCTCCAGTACGAGCTCTTTCCACTCCGATGGCGCTCGCATGCATGCGCACAGTACCGCGATTGCGGCCAGAGCCGTTGCCAGGAGGCGTGTTGCCTTCGCCACCGCGTGCATCGCTGGGCCGGTGACATTCACGTCGACGGCTGATCCTGCGGGTCGTCAATGAGGAAGCGGCGCACGACGTCGATCTGGTCTCCTGACATCAGCATGGGCGCATGTCCGACGCCTTCGATTTCCACCAGCTTCGCCCCCGGGCCCCTTGCGGTCATTGCCTGCGCGGTCTCCTTCAGCAGAATGTCCGAGCGCGCCCCGCGGACGACCAGCGTCGTCGCGCGCACCGCATCCCAGTACGCGGAAAGATCGACGTCTTTGAGCTCGCCTTCGAATGGCGCCCGGATCGCGGGGTCATACCCCATGCCCCACGAGCCGTCGTCGAACTGCTTCGCCGCATGCAGCGTGAGATGGCGCCACTGCTCGTCCGTGAGCGGCCCGAACGGCGACGAAACGTGCTTTACGTGTGTTTCCAGCTCATCGAAAGTCGCGAACCGCGGATCGAGACCGACGTAGCGCCCGAGCCGCTCGAGTGCCGCTTTGGGCACGAGCATGCCGGCGTCGTTCAGCACGAGCTTGCGAATGGGACTGCCATTGCGCGATGCGAGGATGATCCCGATCAGTGCGCCCATCGACGTACCGATCCAGTCGATCGTGCGTTCGACGCCAGCGGTGACACGCGCGATCAGCGTGGTCATGTCGGCCGCGTACTGCGCGTAGCCGTAGTCCGATTTCGCAGCCAGCCAGTCGCTGCGGCCGCGTCCTGCGACATCCGGACATACGACGCGATAGTCGCGCTGGAGCGCTGTCGCGAGGTAGTCGAAATCCCGTCCCGTGCGCGTGAGCCCGTGCACGCAGATGAGCACGCGCGGATTGTCCGCGTCGCCCCAATCGTAATAGTGCATTCGGTGGAACCCGGCGGAGCCGAGGCACAGCACGCCTGCATTTCTCATCTCAGGGACTCTCAGGACCTGAACAACATCACCGACGCGGCGACCGCCACGAACATGAACACGAGGTGGATCGAGCTCCAGAATGCAAAGCGGCGTCCTATTGTCGCCGGGAGCCCGGCAGCGAGTATGTATACACGTCCGTCCGCGGGTTTGCTCAGCATATTCAATCCGGGCGTTGCCCGCAGCTCTGCGTGACGCTGCTGCACCTCGCGCCGTGCTTCGAGCCGCGCCTGCTCCCATTCTTTCAGGTCGATGTCGCCGCTTTCGTCGCCGTCGAAGCGTGCAAGGAGCTCGCGCGAATCCTTCTTCCACTCCGCGAGCAGCTCGCCGATGTCACGGTTCTCATCGAGCTGGAGGTCCGATCCGCCGGTGGTCCTGAAGTCCCCCACGGCATAAAGCGGGCCGTCGGGCAGCAGCAGCCACTCCGTATAGCGCTGTACGTCCCGCGTCCAGACGCTCTTTCGTGCATAGATCACTTCGGCGCCGTCGGGCGAGATCACGCACTCGCCTGTTTCGTCGATGAGAAGAAAATGCGCGACGCTTTCACCGCGGTCCTCCTCGATCCACTTGTTGTCGTTCGTCTTGCGCTCGATGCGATAGCTCCACCAGCAGCACGGCAGGCCTGAGCACGGTGCGCTCACCGGATTTCCGGGAATGTGCGCAGAGCGGCCATAGAGCTCCACGTAACCCTGAGCCGCCGAAGCGATCTTCGAGGTCGGGAGATCCTGGACTTGCCGATAGCGCCGGTAGTTCGCCGCCCATGCGAAGAAGCTGACGACGGCCATCGCCGCAAGCGCGAAAGGCCACGCCGCGCGCGACTCCGTTCCCGCCGCGATCCACAGGATCACGAGGTGTGCGCCGCCGGTGAGCCAACCGGTGCGATAGCGGCCGAGGCTTGCCAACGATCAGGCGCGAAAGAGCTGTTTCAGGTCGACGTCGCTGATCTGCTCGTTCGAGAACTTCAGCAGATCGAACGGGCGGAAGCTGAAGATGGCTGCGACCATCGAGTCGGGAAACTGTTCGATCCGCACATTGTTGATGTTGACCGACTCGTTGTAGAACTCGCGTCGGTCGGCGATCGCGTTCTCCAGCCCCGAGATGCGGCCCTGGAGATGCCGGAAGGTCTCGTTCGACTTGAGCTCGGGGTAGGCCTCCGCGACCGCGAAGAGCCGGCCGACGGCGCCGCGCAACTCGCCTTCGGCCGTCCCGAGCGCGCCCACGTCGCGCTGCTCGCGCGCGGCCGACACGCTGGAACGCGCCTGCATCACCCGTGCGAGCGTCTCCTGCTCGAACTGCATGTACTGCTTGCACGTCTCTACGAGCTTCGGAAGCTCGTCGTGCCGCTGCTTGAGCACGACGTCGATATTCGCCCAGGCTTTGGAGACGTTGTGCTTGATCTGCACGAGCTGGTTGTAGAGCATCACGAAGTACACGGCCGCGACGACCAGCAGGATCACCAGAACGATCGTCGTAAGCTCCATGGTGCCCCCCTGGTTGATGTGGCGGGATTCTAGCCGCGCCTGAGGCAGGCCGGGCAGGAGGAACCTCACACCTGCCAGGGCCCCGTCACGGATTGTGCTCTTATAAGCGTATAAGCATTTTCGAAAGACCTCTTCAGGACGGCTGCTTACAATTGCCCCTGCAGCGCTCACTCCCTTTCCATGCAACCGCCCTCCGCAGCAAAGCCCGAAACGTCAGCCGAGATCAGGACAACCACCTGCTACATGTGCGCGTGCCGCTGCGGCATTCGCGTGCATCTGCGCAACGGCGAAGTTCGCTACATCGACGGCAATCCCGAGCACCCGATCAACAAGGGTGTGATCTGCGCCAAGGGCGCCTCGGGCATCATGAAGCAGTACTCGCCGGCGCGGCTGACGCAGCCGCTCCTGCGCAAGCCCGGCGCGGAGCGCGGCGCCGCGCGAATTCGAGCCGATCTCGTGGGACGAGGCGTATTCCCTGATCACCGAGCGTCTGGGGACGATTCGCGCGACCGATCCGAAGAAGTTCGCGCTTTTCACCGGCCGCGACCAGATGCAGGCGCTCACCGGGCTGTTTGCGCGTCAGTTCGGCACGCCGAACTACGCTGCGCACGGCGGCTTCTGCTCGGTCAACATGGCCGCCGGAATGATCTACACGATCGGCGGCTCGTTCTGGGAGTTCGGCGGGCCGGACCTCGACCGCGCGAAGCTGTTCGTGATGATCGGCACCGCGGAGGACCATCACTCGAATCCGCTGAAGATCGCGATCTCGAAGTTCAAGCGCGCGGCGGCCGCTTCATCTCGATCAACCCGGTCCGCACCGGCTACTCGGCGATCGCCGACGAGTGGATTCCGATCCGGCCCGGCACCGACGGCGCGCTGCTGCTCGCGATCGACACGAGCTCATCGAGATGGGACTCTACGATCGCGAATTTCTCGCGCGCTACACGAACGCCGGGCACCTGGTCAACGTCGATCCGGGCAGCGCACAATTCGGCCTGCTCGTGCGCGGGCGAGGACACGGGCCATGGCAGTCCTCACTTCTCGCACGACGAGCTGTGGTGGGACCGCATCAGCAATGCGCCCGTGCTCAAGCACACCGCGGCGCCGATCCCTACCTCGCCGGCGAGTTCCGTCTGCCCGACGGACGCCGGTGAAGCCCGCGTTCCAGTTGCTGATCGAGCGCGTGCGAGAATACACGCCGGAATGGGCCGCGGAGATCACCGGCATTCCGGCCGCGACGATTCGCCGGCTCGCGCAGGAGCTGGGCGTCACCGCGCGCGACGCGAAGATCGAGCTGCCGATCCCGTGGACCGACAGTTGGGGCGAGCACCACGAGACGGTCACCGGCAATCCGGTCGCGTTCCATGCGATGCGCGGGCTCGCCGCGCATTCGAACGGCTTCCAGACGATTCGCGCGCTCGCGATCCTGATGACCCTGCTCGGCACGATCGATCGGCCCGGCGGTTTCCGGCACAAGTCGCCGTTCCCGCGTGATTCCGCCGTCGGCGAAGCCGCCGAACCGCCCGAGGCGGTCCAGCCCGACAAGCCGCTCGGCGGCGCTGGCGCTCGGCTGGCCGGCGGACCCGACGGATCTCTTCGTCGACGACGACGGCACTCCGGTGCGCATCGACAAGGCGTTCTCGTGGGAATACCCGCTCGCCGTGCACGGCCTGATGCACAACGTCATCACCAACGCCTGGCGCGGCGATCCCTATCCGATCGACACGCTGCTTCATCTTCATGGCGAACATGGCGTGGAACTCGACGATGAACACGTCCGAGATCCGCAAGATGCTGAACGACAGCGACGAGAAACGGCGAGTACAAGATTCCGTTCCTCGTCGTCTGCGACGCGTTCCAGTCGGAGATGACCGCGTTCGCCGATCTCGTGCTGCCCGACACGACCTATCTCGAGCGCCACGACGTGATGTCGATGCTCGACCGGCCGATCTCGGATTTCGACGGGCCGATCGATTCGGTGCGCGTCCCCGTCGTGCCGCCGAAGGGCGAATGCAAGCCTTTCCAGGACGTGCTGATCGAGCTCGCGATCGCGGCTGAAGTTCCCGGCGTTCGTCAACGCGGACGGCACGCGCAAGTTTCGCGACTACCCGACTTCATCATCGACTACGAGACCGAGCCGGGCTCGGGCATCGGGTTTCTGTCGGGCTGGCGCGGCAAGGACGGCGACAAGTTCATGCGCGGCGAGCCGAACCCGCGCCAGTGGGAGATGTACGCGAAGAACAACTGCGTCTACCACCACCAGCTGCCGCCGTCGTACCAGTACATGCGCAACTGGAACCGCGGCTACATGGAGTGGGCGCAGCGCGTGCGCATCCGCCGCTATACGCGATCCGGTCGTGCATCCAGATCTATTCGGAAGTGCTGCAGACACTTCCGCCTCGCGGCGCAGGGCAAGGGCGCGGCGCGGCGACCCCCGCCGGAACTCGAAGGCACGCATCGACAACGTACTTCGATCCGCTGCCGTTCTACTACGCGCCGCTCGAGGCGCAGCCGACCGACCTCGCGCTATCCGCTCGCGCCGTCACGCAGCGTCCGATGGCGATGTATCACTCGTGGGATTCGCAGAACGCGTGGCTGCGCCAGATCCACGCGCACAATTATCTGTTCGTCAATCCGCAGCTCGCCGCGTGCGAACGACATCGAGGACGGCGACTGGATGTGGGTCGAATCGCATGGGGCAAGGTGCGCTGCATGTGCCGCTACTCCGAAGCCGTCGAGCCCGGCACCGTCTGGACCTGGAATGCGATCGGCAAGGCGCGCGGTGCGTGGCATCTCGCCCCCGATGCGAACGAGTCGCAGCGCGGCTTTCTGCTCAATCACCTGATCGCCGACGAGCTGCCGGCTGTCGACGGCGCAAAGCGCGTGTCGCGCGTGTCCAATTCCGATCCGATCACCGGACAGGCCGGGTGGTACGACGTGCGCGTGCGTATCTACAAGGCGGAAGCCGACGAGCCGCACGAGACATCACCGCAATTCGCGCCGTGGGCCCGCGCCCGGCACGCAACGCGTGCGTCGCCTGTGGCAGGCATTCCGTGCGGGAACCGGCGAATGGAAACGAAGCTGAACGCAAGATGACCCAGCTCGCCCTGGTCATCGATCTCAACGTCTGCGTCGGCTGCCACGCCTGCGTGACGAGCTGCAAGGAATGGAATACGTCGGGCCGGCGGGCACCCTCGCGGATTCAAGCTCCGTACGACCGGGATCCGACCGGCACGTTCTTCAATCGCGTGCAGACGTTCGAGGTCGGCGAGTTTCCCAATACGCAGACGGTGCATTTTCCGAAGTCGTGCCTGCACTGCGAGGATCCGCCGTGCGTGCCGGTGTGCCCGACGGGCGCGAGCTACAAGCGAGCCGAGGACGGCATCGTGCTCGTCGATTACGACAAGTGCATCGGCTGCAAGTATTGCGCGTGGGCGTGTCCGTACGGCGTGCGCGAGCTCGACGAAGAGCGACAGGTGATGACCAAGTGCACGCTGTGCGTCGACCGCATCAACGACGCGGCGCTGCCCGAGGCGGAGCGCAAGCCCGCGTGCGTGCTGGCCTGCCCGACCAATGCGCGTCTCTTCGGCGACATCCATGATCCCGATTCGATCGTGTCGACCGCGATCCGCGAGAACGGCGGCTATCAGCTGATGCCGGAATGGGGCACGCAGCCGGCCAATCACTACCTGCCGCGACGCAAGACCGAGCGGCACCTGCACGCCGACGAGCTCGAGCGCGCCGACAATCCGCTCAAGGTCGACGGCCTCGTTCCCGATTCACCCGCGAAGGCTCCGTCACTGGACGACGTGACGTCGTGGTGAGGCCGCTCGTGCCTCGAGACGGACCTCGGCGCCCCTCAGCACGAATGCCATTCGCTTCCGTTCGTGTTGAAGAACACGGTAACGGCTGTCTCGAAGCCCGTGCCGAGCCCCGTCGCAGCGTGCGGGTGCGCAAGACCGGACGCCTTCAGCGATGAATCCCGCGTTCTCGGTGATCTTCCTCACGACCCTGACGGGCGTCGGGCAGGGTTTATTCATCGCGCTCTATGCGATCGAACTCGGCGGGAAGCTCTCGTGGCTGACGCCGGTGGCGTCGTCGTTTCTCGCAACCGGAAGCGTTATCGCCTTCCTCTTCCTCGCCGCAGGTCTCATCGCGTCCTTTTTCCATCTCGGCAGACCGGAGCGTGCGTGGCGCGCCGCCGCGATGTGGCGCACGTCGTGGTTGTCGCGTGAGGTGATCGTGCTGCCGTTGTTCATGGTGCTGACGCTTGCGTACGGCCTCATGCACCACGCAGGCATGGAACACACGCTCGTGGTCGGCGCCGCGGGCGTGGCCGTTTGCATCGCGCTCTTCGTCTGCACGGGAATGATCTACGCCTGCATCCGCTTCCTGCAGGAGTGGGCGCACCCTCTGACAGTGGTCAATTTCGTCCTGCTGGGCTGCGCGTCCGGGTACACGTTTGCCGCGGCCTTCGCACATGGAACGGCTCCGCAAGTCGAGGCGAGCCTCGCGCGCTGGGCGGTGGCTCTGACCGCGCTCGCCTTCTGCGCGCGCTTCGCAATGCTCGTTCGCAACGCTCGCATCCGGCCCAAGTCGTCGCTGCAGACTGCGATCGGCGTAAAGCATCCGAAGCTCGCACAGAAGTCGCAGGGCTTCATGGGCGGCTCCTTCAATACGCGGGAGTTCTTTCACGGCAGGACGGCCGCGGTCCTGCGCAGCGTGAAGTGGGGATTTCTATTGGCCGCGTTCGCGCTGCCCATGTTTCTGCTGGTCGCCGGAACTTGGTGGCAGATCGGCATGCTGATGCTGGCGGCATTCCCGGTCCAGTACGCGGGCCTGCTTGCTGAGCGTTGGTACTTCTTTGCGCAGGCACGGCATCCGCAGAATCTCTATTACCAGTCGATGTCCTGAGACCGCCGAAATGATGCGAGCGGACGGCGTATGCCAATGCAATGCGGCTCGCATCGACGGTTGATGACGGGCATGAAAGGCGCTACCCTAACTGACCGTCAGCGCTATTTGCCCCCGAGCCGGCGTTAACCATCGAGGATCCCATGAGCGAGAACCCTGCGAGCCCTATGCACGAAACGAACCGCGACAAGTTCGTGCAGGATATGAGGATGGTCGTTTCGGACGCCGAAGAATTGCTGCGTGCCACGGCAAACCAGGCGGGCGAAAAGATCGGCGTCGCGCGGGAGCGGATCCAGGACAGCCTGCATCAGGCGAAGGTCAAGCTGGCCGAGGCCGAAGCCGTGCTCAAGGAACGTGGGGCGCAGGCGGCGCGTTACACCGATCAGTATGTGCATGACAATCCGTGGCGCGCGATCGGCGTCGCCGCTGCGATCGGGATCGTTCTCGGGCTTTTGATTACCCGCCGTTGATCGCGCCCGGCGCCCGTTTCGAGCGCTACGCTTCCTTTCCGCGTGAGTTGCGTTTGCGCTGCAACTCACGCCGCCTCCTGTTCTGATCAGCGTCCTGGCGCCTGACTGGTGTCGGTCGCGCTCGATGTGGCACCCGTCGTGTTGCCGGGCGAGCCTGAAGGCGTCCCGCCGGGCGGGGGTTGCGTTCCCTCGCCGGGCTGACTCGGCGGGCTCGGCGGCGGCCCTTTGGGTACCTCGGCCATCGGCGACTGCCCCTCCGGCGCAGGCTGGCTGTGCGGTGTCACATTGTTCTTCTGTCCCGGCAGGGGCAGAAGGCCGGCGAACATCAGCACGACGATCGCGATGATCGCGACGATGATCCACGTCGTGTAGGGCCTTCTTTTTTCGGGTGCGGCCATGGTGATATCTCGCTGAAAAGGGACCATGGTCCCCAGCAAGCACGGTGCCGCGCGCGCCTGCCTGCATGCGACCGGAACGGCCAGGCTCTAGAATAGCTTCTGAGTTCGAGCATCTGCGCGACGATGACTATGCGTATGGAAGGGGAACGCTGATGGCCGACAAGACGCTCGGCGCCTACAACGTCTTCGATCTGCGGGCGCTTGCGCTGCGGCGCGTGCCGAAGGGGCTGTTCGAGTTTGTCGATCGTGGCACCGAGGACGAAGTGTCGCTGCATCACAATCGCGCCGTTTTCGATCGCATCAAGTTCAAGCCGCGCACGCTCGTCGACGTCTCGAAGCGCAGCCAGGAAATAACGCTTTTCGGGCACACGCAGAAGATGCCGATCTGCGTGGCGCCTACCGGAACCGCGGGGCTGATGTGGTACGAAGGAGAGATCGCCCTCGCCCGCGCAGCAAAGGCAGCCGGAATTCCTTTCTGTCTTGCAACGGGTTCCATGACGGCAATGGAACGCGTCGCCGACGAAGCCGGCGGTCGGCTGTGGTTCCAGCTCTACATGTGGCCTGACAAGTCGATGTCGCACAAGCTCGTCGAGCGAGCGAAAGCGGCAGGCTACGAAGCGCTGGTGGTCACGGTCGACGGCGCGGTTTCGCCGAACCGGGAATACAACCTGCGCAACGGTTTCACGATCCCGTTCACGTTCACCCGCGGGAACATTGCCGACGTGCTGATGCATCCGCGGTGGCTGTTCGGCGTGCTGGCGCGCTATATCGTGACGACCGGCATGCCGCGGTATGAGAACTATCCGAGCGAGATCAAGTATCGCGTCACGGCCGCGCCCATGGGCCGCTCTCAGATGAAAAACGATTCGCTCAACTGGGACGATCTCAAGGTGCTGCGCAGGATATGGCCCGGAACGCTGATCGTGAAGGGCATCGCGCATCCGCAGGACGCGATATTCGCGGCCGAGTGCGGAGCGGACGGCGTCGTCGTCTCGAACCACGGCGGGCGCAACCTGGATGGATCGATGGCGCCGATCGAGGCGTTGCCGGATGTCGTCGACGCCGTCGGCAAACGCATGACCGTGATCGTGGACAGTGGTTTTCGCCGCGGCTCGGACGTGGTGAAGGCGCTCGCACTCGGCGCGCACGCGGTGCTCATCGGCCGCGCGACGCTCTACGGTGTGGCTGCGGGCGGAGAGGCCGGTGCGAACCGCGCGCTGGAGCTCATGCGGGAGGAGATTTCCCGCGTGATGGCGCTGCTCGGGGTGCGCAGCGTCGAAGAGCTCGGGCCCGAGTTGCTGCATGTCGCCGGCAGCAGCATGTCGCGCATGTCCGCATCTACGCGCGCCGATCTGAAGCTGCTGGATAGCACACGCGCATCCGCTGAAGGTTGACCGTTGCTGCTGAGCTATCTGCTGCTGGTCATGCTGCCGCTGGCGGGGATCGCGTATATCGTCTGGAATCATCGGCGCAAGGCAGAGGAGCGTGAAGCAGCGAGAACCGAGCGTCTTCAGCAGATGCTCGGCACCGTGCGTCCGATGCGTGATGAAGGGGCCGGCGACGGGCCCGTTGCATCGGTTACGCATGACAGCGACACGCCGCACGAATCGACTGCGTATGTGCGGCGCGAGCGCATACTCGATCGCCCGCAGACACTGCTCTATTACTTGCTGCGAACCGCGCTTCCCGACTACGTCCTGCTAGCGCAGATACCACTCGCGCTCGCGGTGGATGTGAAAGCCGAGCTCTCACCTTATGCGCGGGAAGAAGCGCTGCGCAAGGTTGCTTCGCGCACGATCGATTTTCTCGTATGCGATCGGAGTATGGTGCCGCTTGCTGCCGTGCAGCTCGTCGTGGCGACGAATGCAGTCACGACGACAGCGGACACACTGCAGTCCTTTCTCGCCGAGGTCGGCATACGCTACATCGAGCTCGATGGAACAGCGCTGCCGAGAAAGGATGCGATTCGCTCGATCATACTCGGCGATGATGCAGCGCCCGCGCATTCGGAACCGGAGCTGGAAGTGCCCGCAACGTGAACATGACACTCGTTTGCGATTGGTAGAATCGCGCTCAGATTCCGCTTGACGGTTTCTGCGAGCGCGTATACCGTTGCGCCGTGTTTAGTTCTAAGTTCTTGAGAATGTTGACTCTGCCATTCGCCGGTTGCGTTCTTCGGACGCTTGGAAATTGAACATCGGCCGGGCTTAAAGCTCTCGTTAATTTCTTGAAGGAACGCAACGAATGGCAACAGGTACTGTGAAGTGGTTCAACGACTCAAAGGGTTTCGGTTTTATCAAACCTGATGGCGGCGGCGAAGATCTCTTCGCGCATTTCTCCGCGATCAACATGCCGGGATTCAAGACACTGAAAGAAGGCCAGAAAGTGAGCTTCGAGATCACGGCTGGAAACAAAGGCAAGAAGCAGGCGAGCAACATCCAGGCAATCTAAGAAGTTCAAGGCACTTCCCAGATTCCAAGAGCCGGGCCCGCAGTGCCCGGCTTTTTTACGAGCATGAGTCGGCGACAAACGTCTTATCGCGACGATCTGCTCCGTGTCGTGCGGCTTACAGGATCATTTCCGGCAGCGTGACGATCGTTACGCCACGCGCTTCGAGCGCTTGCCTGACCGCGCGCATGACCGCCACACCCGTCGCTTCATCGCCGTGGGCACAGATGGTATCGATGCGCGTCGAGAGTTTTCTGCCGCTCGCCGCGACCAGCGCACCATTGTCCATGAAGGCGAGCACTTGATCGACCGCCTTCGCGGGATCCGTGATCAACGCGCCCTCGACCTGCCGCGACGTCAGCCGCCCCTCGTCGTCATACGTGCGGTCGGCGTATGCTTCGTGCGCGACACGCAAGCCTTCGGCTTCGCCGGCTTTGACCATTTGCGACAAGGCATTCGCGACGAAGATGAGGTTGCGGTCCACGGCCTTGATCGCGCGCGCGATGGCTCGGGCGCAATCAGCGTCGTCGTGCGCGATGTTGTTGAGGGCCCCATGTGGTTTGACGTGCGAAACCTGAACGCCCTGCGCTGCCGCTATGGCCTGCAACGCGCCGATCTGGTAGGCCACCATCGGTTCGATTTCCGCCGCACGCATGCGCATGGCGCGACGGCCGAATCCCTGCAGGTCCGGAAAGCTGGGATGCGCGCCTACCGATACGCCATGTGCTTTTGCAAGCGCCACAGACCGCGCCATGACGCTCGGATCGCCGGCATGAAAGCCGCAGGCGATACTCGCGGATTTCACGAGTTCGATGAGCGCCTCGTCATCCCCGATGCTGTAGCGACCGAAGCTTTCGCCCATGTCGCCGTTCAGATTGATCTCTCGTGCCATACGCAATGATTCTCGCACATCGCGCCTCGCCGGTGCTCGGCTGGGTTGCGATCGCTGCTCACCGGTGGAGGCCGCGTAAACGGCGGCAGCGCTGTTCATGACATCCCCGCAAAGATGGGACATCTTCTGCCGCGTCGTCGACAACTTCGGCGATGCCGGTGTGTGCTGGCGGCTGGCGCGACGGCTCGACCAGGAAGGCTGCATGGTCCGCTTGTGGATCGACGGTCTGGAAACACTCCGGCGCATGCACCCGGCCATCACGGCGGCGGCCGAGCAGGTCGTCGACCGCATTCAGATTTTGGAGTGGTCCGGCAGCATGAGGGCGCTGCCTGCCGAGGTCGTGATCGAGGCGTTCGGCTGCGGGCTTCCCGCGCCCTATGCGGCTGCAATGGAGAAGGCGCAGCCGAAGTCCCTGTGGATCGTACTCGAGTATCTGAGCGCGGAGCCGTGGGTCGCGGAGCACCACGGGTTGCCGTCGCCGCATCCGCGCCGCGATCTGCGACGCTATTTCTTCTTTCCGGGCTTCACGGCGCAAACCGGGGGCTTGCTCCGTGAGCCGGATCTGTTCGCGCGACGGGACAGCTTCGATGCAGACGATCGGGCGGCGTTCTGGAAACGTAACGGCCACGTGCCGCCGGCTCGCGATGCAATCACGGTGTCGTTCTTCGCATATGAAGCGGCGCCGGTCGATTCGCTTCTCGATGCGTGGAAATCGTCGCCTGCTCCCGTGGTGGCTGCCGTTCCGGAAGGCCGCGTGCTGCCGGTGGTTCTGCAGCACTTTGAACTCGACAGTCCCCCGCCGGACGGTGTGATCCGTTGTGGCGCGCTCGAGTTGCGTGTCGTTCCTTTCGTACCGCAAGTGCAATACGACGAACTGCTCTGGTCGTGCGATATCAACTTCGTGCGAGGCGAGGACAGCGTCGTGCGTGCGCTCTGGGCTGGACGCCCCTTCGTGTGGCAGATCTATCCGCAGGAGACGCAGGCGCACTGGGCCAAGCTCGATGCGTTTCTGGAGCGCTATGCCGCGAGCGCTCCGAAGCGCACGGGGGAAGTGGCGGCAGCCATGATGCGAGCGTGGAACGGGATCGGACCCGCGAAGCCCGATATCGAGCTGGCGTGGCGGGACTTCATGGCGGAGCGTGCCTCCCTGACTGAACACACGCGCCATTGGGCGTGTGGGATTGCCCGGAATGCAGATCTCGCGGCCAATCTGGTCTCGTTCTGCCGGGAGAAGCTAAAATAACTGTCTTTGCTCAGGCTTAGTAAGGGCTGTCATGAAAATCGCGCAGGAGCTTCGGGTCGGTAACGTGATCATGGTGGGAAAGGATCCGCTCGTGGTCCTGAAAGCGGAATTCTCCAAGTCGGGCCGCAATGCTTCGGTCGTAAAGATGAAGCTGCGCAACCTCCTTTCCGGCGGCACGACCGAGACGGTGTACCGGGCGGATGAGAAGTTCGACGTCGTCACTCTCGAGCGCAAGGAAGTCACCTACTCGTATTATGCGGATCCAAGCTATGTGTTCATGGACGCCGACTTCAATCAGTACGACGTCGACAAGGAGAATCTGGGCGACGCACTGAATTACCTCGAGGACGGCATGGAGGTGGAGGTCGTCATCTACAACGGGCGGCCGATCTCGGTCGAGATTCCGCAGACGGTCGTGCGTGAGATCGAGTACACCGAGCCGGCGGTGCGCGGTGATACGTCAGGCAAAGTGCTGAAGCCCGCGCGCATCAATACCGGATTCGAATGTGCAGGTCCCGCTTTTCTGCGCGACCGGGGACAAGATCGAAATCGATACGCGGACGGGTGAGTATCGAAGCCGAATGAAGGGATAGAGTCAGTAGCGCGCCGGGTGCACGACCAGGCGCGCCGCCATCGTCGTCTTAAGCTTCGTACACTGGGACGGAACTGGGATCGAAGGCGAGGTTCGCGCCGCTCTGAGACGCTGCTTTTCCGTCACTCCAGGCCTCGCACGATCGGACGAGAGTGCTAACTCGCGTTCGAAGGCTACGTTCGCGGCGACAGCCTCTTCGAGGCGCGCCGCTCACCGTAACCGGGGTGGTCGTAAGTTACTATCGACCCCCGCTCGCCGCCCCGCCGATCGCGCTTCCGCCGCCAACGCCACCGGCCCCGACTGCGCCGGCTCCAGCGGAACCGCTACCAACCGTTCCACCGCCGATCGTGCCGCCTGCGGGCGTGCCCAGTCCGTTGCTGCTGGTTCCACCAATCGGCCGCCCAGCAGAGCCCGGTACACCACGGCTCATGTCGGTGCTCGCGCCTGTCCCGGTATCGATGCCGCCATTGATTGTCGGGGTGCTGCCACTGACCTGCGGTGCACTGCCGCTCAGCGGCGGGGGAACACTGCCCGCGGTCGAAGGCGTACTGCCCACTACCGGCGGGCTGCTGGTGATGGGCGGTGAACTCCCCGTCACGGACGGGCTGCTGCCGATAACAGAGGGTGTACTGCCACTCACTGAAGGCGTGCTTCCGGTGAGCGGAGGCGAACCGCCGGTGATCAGCGGCGTGCTGCCTGTACTCAATGGCGTACTACCGCCCACCGAGGAAGAACTGCTTGCGGCGCCTGGGGTGCTGCTGCCGATCGATGACGAACCGCTGCCTGCGGCACCGCTGGTCTGCGCTAAAACCGGCGCGGACAGCGCAAGCGCGCCTGCGATAAGAAAACATGAGCGAATATGCATTGTCGTCGCCTCGTTGGCTGAATGAAGGTGTGCTCCACCCTCCACCAAGCAAGGCGAATGCCGTGGCGATCCGTCGCGCTGCGGACACACCGACGTATGCGAGTCGCAGGCTCAGATCGATGACGTCCGTGTGACGCTCGCCGATCGAGACGCGTCGCTCGACGACGACACGCGTCGAGCGGTCTACGAGCGGCGTGCCTGAGCGCGCGGTCCACCTGCCGCTGGCAGCGCCGCATCACGATTCCGAGCGTCATGTTCGCGACTCTTCTTTGCACGCGGACTCGAAGGGCGCTCATCGAGCGCAGCGACGATGCGCGAAAGCTCATCGCGCAATGGCGCGGGAATGTCGAGTGATTGAATCCGGCGCGCGCGTGCGATACGCGGCCCCTCGAGCGGAACACCTGCGAGGTAGAGAAGCAGGTCTTCCGTGGAATAGACGTCCTTGCGCGCGCTTCTGAAGTTCACTGGCAGTGCGGGATACGCGCGCGTCCTGCCGGGATAGAGCACGCGCAGCACGAACCCGAGGCAGCTCAGGCAATAGCGGTCAGTGTTACGGGTTTCCGCGCAGTACGGCGTCCAGGGGTTGGTGAACGCTTCGACGCGTGAGGGGAGTGCGCGTTGCAGCGCGCGGACCGACCGCTGATCCCGGAACGGACGCAACCCGAACAAGTGCTCCACGTCATAACGCGTCGCTCCGATGGTCACGCTGCCCCAGGCCATGAAAGGCGAAACGAACACGCCTGCTTCCGGGAACGACCACACGACGCGACCGTCTGCGAGCTCGATGCCGACCTGTGTTTCGGTCTCGCCATCGGGCCCGGTGATGACGAAGTAATGAACATAGCCGGCCTGTCCGGCCGCGCCTGTCACCGCACCGATGTCGGCCCGAGGTTCGGGACGGGGCTCGCGGGCGCGAGGCGTACCTCCGCGCGTTTCGGCGAGATCCCGGCCGCAACGAGGGCGCGATCCCGCTGTTTCGCCAATCCCGACGCGCATGGATCGAAGAGGACGACGACAAAGATGAACACGCCGAGGCGTGCGCGGCTCCGTGGCTTCATACGCGATCGTGGTTAAGGGCGATCCCGATCGACCCGGGTCGCCGTCACGCAGGAAGGTATCACACCGATATTTCGGATCGATCTCGAACGAAAACGCTCAACGTTCGTCGTATCGTTGTGGTCGCGGGTGGCGCGAGGCGCGGCATAATGTCGCGCTATCCTGCGATCAGCGGAGCTCGTCTTGAACTTAGTCGTGCAAACCGACTTCACACTGTTCTTCGGCACGATCCTGTTGTTTGTCGTCGTCCTGCTGCTCATCGTCGCCGCGATCACGCTGCTCCGGCGGATCGCAAGCGGGTTCACGAAGTGGCGTTACCGCAGACGTTACAACGCTGAATTTCGGAAGAACCAGCGCTGATCCCCGGCCCCTCCGGCCGGAGCAGGGCACCTTGCAACGCCGTGGGCCCGCTGCCTGGCACGATGCGTGTCAGCGGCCCGCGAGAGGCGGGCACGCATGGCACGCGGGCGGTCGCTATGCATTAATTCCTCAGGCGTGATCAAAGTCATACGCGTTCGAGCGCATGGGAGGCCATACTGCATCCGCATTGCAGCAACTCAGCAGCCTAGGCAGATGGCCACTCTGCCGCTGGCGCCAGCGATACGGGCTCCTCCTCCCTGTGATGGGTTTGGCCCCCTCGGGCAACCGAGCGGGGCCTTTCTTTTTCAGCTCTTACAGCGACTCGCGCCCAGAAGTCATAACGCCGCTCGGGAGAGAAGCGGTCGAATGAACGCACAACAACAAATTCATCGGGTTCGTACTCGCCCCGCCGCAGAACGGCGGTGCTTTTTTCTGCCTGCCAGCGACGTCTTCCGTCCCTCCGCCTGGGCGGGCAAACGCTTGGGCCGGGTCAATTGCGCCGGAGGCTGAGATAATCGGGCCTCGTCACACAGTCATTGAGCGAGAACCCGAGCGGCCCAGCCGTTTCGTTCCCCCGAGCAATGTACGATGAACTCCAGGCGTGGGTCCTGAAGACGATCCTCATCATCGTCGCCGTCGCGTTCGTCGTGCTGGTACTGTTTGGTCATTAGCGTCGGGCGATCCTGCCGGCAAGGCTTTGATCCGGCGCGCAGGCAAGCCGCGGACTGAGCCGCGGCGGAACGTACTTGAGGACAGACTCGAAGAAGCGCGCGCGCCGACGCACACGCGCTCGGGAACTTGCTACTTCACGTTCCAGATTTCGCCGGTTTTCGCGACCCTTGTTATCGGGGTAACGCTCTCGACGGTCCAGCCCTTTTTCTTCAGCCACTCGTCGAACTCCGACTGGCTGGGGCCGTGACATTCGGCGATCAGGCGCCCGTCAGCGAGCGCATAGACGCTCGTAATCGTGGTCCTCGGATTCAGACGGAATTCCGGCGTGGCCTTCAGTTCCTTCGTAAATCGCTCTTTATCGTCCCAGCCCGACGCCTTTCCGATCGCAATCCAACGTGGCATGTATTTCCTCTCTCGAGCTAAGCGTTTTTCCCGGCGAGTTTCTTCGGCGGAACGAACGGGTAGGGTATCGGCTTGCCGTTTCTGATCGGCAGTACGATCGTGGCTTTACCCGGACACGACTCCACGTCGTACTGGAGGCGCATGCCGACGTCGAGCTCGACGAATCCCAAGCCTTCCTCTTCGAACTTGTTCGTGACCGTTCCCCATACCGTTACCGTATCGCCCGGCACGATCATGGCCCGGTGCTGGAAGGTGACTTTCCAGGGCCAGCCGTCCGGCAGACAGAGATCCTTCAGATAGCGCGGCAATATGCTCTGCTTCCAGGAGCCCTGGCCGAGAACGTTGGGCAGACCCTCGTGGTAGATCGCGAAGCTCTGGTCGTAGTGGATGCGGTGCCAGTTCTCGATCGCGGCGCTCCAACGGAACAGATGCGTCGGCGTGAGCGGCCCGATGACGAGCGAGGGCAGTTGCTGCCCGACGCTGAGGTCATCGAAGTAGAACTGCTTCTTCTCTCTCAATTCCTGCGCGGTCGTCATGGCAGCCTCAACGTCTGATCTGCGATGCGCGCAGGATGCACAGCACGTCGCCGTCTTGATTGGTGTAGATGGTTTCCGTCGTCACGATCAGCATGCGTGCGCCATCCTTCGCGACGCGTTCCCGGATATCGGAATAGCGCGCCTGCGAATAGATGTGATCGCCGATCTTAGGGTACTGGCGCACCTCGATCTCGTTGCCCGCGTTCAGGATGCGCACGAGGGGCGTCGGCACGTTCGGCAGACCCCCTTTCTCTTCGGGGGTTCGGTACGCCGCCGATGCCGTCCGACTCGGGGTTTTCCTCGAACGCGCGCGTGACCGGATCTTCGGTACCCGGCTTCGCGCGCCGGCCGAGATACGTGCAGTAAATCGGCGGAGTGATGATCTGACCGTACTTGGTCGTCTTGGCGAATGCGTCGTCCCAATAGCGCGGATCGGGATCCATGATGGCCTGCGTGAAAATCCGCAGGCCCTCACGCTCGATGCCCCATGGCAGACTGGCTTCGATCTTCTCGCCCGTCGCGCCGATCACCCCCTTCACTTCGGGGGTGAGGACGCTTTCGGTGCTAGCGCCTGCCTGACTCATGCGGCGAGCTCTGTGCGTTGCGTGACGACGCCGGCTGCGCGCAGATCGTCCACTTTCGGGAAGAACGCCTCCTGCCACGGCCAGTTGCCGTTCAGTTCGAACATCGGCTCACCGCGCTGGAGGCGGTCGAGATACGGGCTCTTGATGGATTCGGTCCACGGCACGATGCCGCCCTCGTACTGCTTCGGCCCCAGCTTGAAATGCTTCGCTTGTTCGACCGTTTCGACGAAGGGTGCGTTCGCATCGAACAGGCGGTCCTTCGTCGTCGGACGCGGACCTGCGCGGGAGACGTGTCCCCATGCCTGACGGCCGATGATCTTCTCGAGCAGCCACACGCATTCGATGAGCTTGTCGAGATCGACGCCGGTCTTGATGCCCATGCCTTCGAGCATGTGCACGAAATCTTCAGTCGGCATCATGCCGGTGACCTGGCCATTTCCACAATATGGGCAACCACCCACACCACCCAGCGTGCACTCGACGTAGAGCGTGTCGTTCTCGTCGAGCATGCGAATCGCGGTGTATGTCGCTGCAGTTGCCATGCCTCGACTGTTGTGCAGGTGCGCACGGAAATCGTGAACGTCCGGCCACTGTTTCTTGATGCGCCCGAAGATCTGTTCGATCTTCAGCGGATGAACCCAGCCCATCGGGTCACCGACCGACACTTGCGTAACCTTGATGCCGGCCGCGGTCCACAGCTCGTGCTGTTTCTCGAGGAACGCCATCGTTACGTCGACGGGGAAATCGCCGAGAAAGTTGGAACCGAACGTCGCGTTCGTGCCGATGCCTGCTTCGGTCGCGCCGTTTTCCTGCGCCGCCTTGATCGTCCTCACCCACGACGCCATTTCCTGCATCTGCGTGCGGTTGTAATTGCGACGGACGAACACGTCACACTGGTGACAGCTCGTGCGCGGGATCGCGCGGGCTTTCGACAAGTTCAAGGGAGGCGCGAACTCGCTCGCGCGCTCGCGTCCCTTCTCGTTCGGAATCATTGCCGTGTAATTGACGCCGGGCTGCGGCTTGAAGCCCTTCATCACCTCGGAGATGTTCTTCATCTGCGGGGTGTACTTCGGGCTCACGAACGACCCGACAACGATGTTCGGCAGTCCCGTCTGGGACAGCTTGTTGAGCAGTTCGACCTTCGATTCGATAGGAATGTCGGCGCTCTCGATCTGCATGCCTTCGCGCATCGTCTCGTCGGTAAAGACGATCTTCGGGAATCCTCCGGCCATGTCTGTCTCCTGGAAAAAGCGCGTCTGAGGGAAGTAGGGATTTCGGGGGCGCTCACAGCCTCCGGCTGCGAGCCTCGACCTCGGTCGATTGCAGCACGCGCCCGCCGGAATTGTCAACGTTTGTTCGCGTTATGATATGGTTAGGCTCCCGCGCGCGAACAGCGGCCGACCATCCGAGAGCCGCGCTGGTTCTCCTGAAATACACCACTGCCTGAAATGATTCCTCCTGCTTCGCTCGATGACATCAAGGTGCTGGACCTGAGCGAAGGCCTGGCCGCCCCCCTCTGTGCGAGGATCCTTGCCGACTTCGGCGCCGACGTGATCAAGGTCGAAGCGCCTCGTGGCGACTCGGCACGTTCGATGCCGCCGTTCGCCGGCAACGAGCCGCACCCCGAGAAGAGCCTGATTTACCTTCTCGCGAATCTCAACAAGCGCGGCATCAAGCTCGACATCGAGAGCGAGGCCGGGCGCGAGATCGTGCGCGAGCTTGCACGCAGGACGGACGTGATCGTCGAAAGTTTCCGGCCGGGCTATCTTGCGTCACTCGGTCTGGATTACGACGCGCTCGCACGCGAAAACCCGGAACTCATCGTCGTGTCGATCACGCCTTTCGGGCAGACTGGTCCATATAGTGGCTACGAAAGTGAAGAGATCGTCACGTACGCGCTGAGCGGCATCATGAGCATCAGCGGAACGTCGGATCGGGAGCCGCTGAAGCACGGCGGAATGCAGTCGCAATTCGAAGGCGGTCTGAATGGCGCCCTCGCCACGACGGTCGCGCTCTACGCGCGCGATGTGAGCGGCGAAGGGCAGCATGTCGACCTTTCGCTGCAGGACGTCGTGAGCTCGACGCTGATCATTCACCAGCCCTATTACAGCTGGGCCGGCGCCGTTCAGGGCCGCCGGCGCCTGGGCGGCTCGAGCTACGGTCACGTCCAGCCGTGCAAGGACGGCCACTTCGTCTGGCAGACCGGCGGCGGCGCCGAGTGGGAGGACATCGCGGACTTCTTCGGCTCCGAAGAGCTGAAGGACGAGCGGTTTTCGACCGTGGCCGGACGCACTGTGCACGGAGAAGACCTGGACCGGCTCGTGCTCGAAGCAACGAAGGACCGCACGATGCAGGAACTCTTCAGGAGCGCCTCCGAGAACTACCACATGCTGTTCGGGATCGTACAGGAACCGGCTGATCTCGCGCGCTGCCCGCATCTTGCGGCACGCAACTTCTACCAGGAGGTCGATCACCCCGTGATCGGGCGCATCAAGGTGCCGTTCAGGCTCTGGGGCATGTCGGAAAGCGCGGCGACGTATCGCCGGCCGGCGCCTCTGCTCGGCGAGCACAACGCGGACGTGTTCGGCAACGATCTGGGGCTCGATGCGGCGCGGCTCGCGGACCTGGAGGCGAAAGGGGTAATCTAAGAAAAATAACTACGATAAACGGCCGCGCTCCGAAGTCGGGGCCCGCACGTTTGAATGAAAGGATACGTATGGACTTCGCATACACACCGGAACAGGAAGCGCTGCGGCGCGAGGTTCGACAGTTCATCCGCGAGAACGTCACGGAGGAAATCGTCGAAGAACTGGATCCGCACGCTTCGGCGCACCGTCCGCGCGGTACCGGGCCCGCGGCGACGGCGCTTTACCAGAAGATCTACGACCGCGGCTGGCTGGGGATCACTTATCCCACGGAATACGGCGGGCAGGGCGGCGATCGCATCACGCAGTACATCCTGGAGGAAGAGTTCACGCGTGCAGGCGTGCCCGTTTCGCTCGGCGGCAGCGGTGCGCCCGCGATCATGGCCGCTGGCACCGAAGAGCAGAAGAAGTACTACATCCCTCGTCTCATCAAGCGCGAGATCTCATTCTGTCTCGGCTTCACCGAGCCGCACGCCGGTGCGGATCTCGCGAATCTCCGTTGCAGCGCCGTGCGCGATGGCGATCACTACATCATCAACGGACAGAAGATGTACACCACGGCGGCGCACGCGTCGACGCACATCTATCTCATGGCGCGCACGAATCGCGACGTGCCCAAGCACGACGGCATCTCCATTTTCCTGTTCTCGATGGATACGCCCGGGATCACGGTCCGCCCGCTGTGGACGATTCAGAATAACCCGACCGCGCCGCACAGCACGACGTACGGCGCTTCGCGCACGAACGAGACCTTCTTCGATGACGTTCGCGTGCACAAGTCGTGTCTGCTGGGCGAGGAAAACAAGGGCTGGCGCGTGGGGTCCATGGGGCTCAATCTCGATCGCGTCGGCGCCTCGCGTTACCTGATCTCGGTCAGGCGCGACGAGGACATCGTGAACTGGGTGAAGCAGAACAGCTTCGACGGCTTCTCGCCCGGCAAGGATCCGGCGATCCGCGACAAGATCGCGGAGCTCTGGGTCGAGGCGCAGGTATGCAGGCTCATGACGATGCGCAGCATGTCGATCGTCGAACATGGCGGCAGTTTCACCTACGAAGGGTCCGCCGAAAAAGTGTGGGCGCCCGAGCATGGCGTGCGCGTCACCGAGGCGATCACGCAGATGCTGGGACCCTATGGGACGCTGCTCAACGGGTCACCGCATGCGATCGAGGAGGGCGTTTTTGGGCACAACGTGATGGGGGCTTTCCAGTCCGGCATCAATCACGGCAGTGTGCAGGTCATGCGCGATCAGGTCGCGCGGCGCGGGTTGGGTCTGCCATCCTCGCGCAGGTCCAAAAAACCGGAGGCGAAGTAAATGGATACGTTACCGAACGACGAAGAACGGCTGGTTGCCGAAAGCGCGCGTGAGTTCCTGGACGGCGAATGTCCCACGAGCCTGGTCCGCGAGATGGAGACCGATGCGCTCGGCTATCCGCCTGCGTTGTGGCAGAAGGCTGCAGAGCTCGGATGGCAGGGCATGTGCCTGCCGGAAAATGTGGGCGGCTCCAACATGCCGCTCGTTTATCTCGGGCTCGTTCTGCGCGAAGCCGGACGCGCCATGGCGCCGTTGCCGTTGCACTGCACCGCGGTCGCGGCACTGGCGATCGCTCGCGACGGATCGGACGCGCAGCAGCAGGCCTATCTGCCTGCGGTCGTAGCCGGCAACTCCATTCTGACGTGGGCTTTCACCGAAGAGGACCCGCGCTTCGTCCCGAGTGCCATTCAGATGAGTGCGAAAGCGCAGGGCGACGATTTCGTACTGAACGGCAAGAAACTCTTCGTCGACAATTTCGGCGCTGCGAATCACTGCCTCGTGGTGGCGCGCACCGGTGCCGGGTCGAAGGATGCGCAGGGCCTGACGCTCTTCATCGTCGATACCAAGTCGGCGGGACTGAGCCACACACCGCTTGTCACGATCGCGAAAGACAAGCAGAGCGAGGTGACGTTCAAGGACGTGCGCGTGCCGAAAGCGAACGTGATCGGGCCGGTGGGCGAAGCGTGGCCGATCGTCGAACGCATGCTCGACCGGGGCACCGCGCTGCTGTGCGCACAGATGCTCGGCGCCGCGCGCAAGGATATCGAGATGGCGTTCGAATACGCGAAGTTCCGCGAAGCGTTCGGCCAGCCCATTGGCGCGTTCCAGTCGGTGCAGCACATGTGCGCCGACATGCAGATCTGGGTCGATGGCGGCGAACTGCTCACCTTCGAAGCCTTGTGGAAGATGGATCAGGGACTGCCGGCGTCGGTCGAAGTGTCGCAGGCGAAGGCGTTCTGCAACGAGAAGTGCGAAGCCGCGGTGCGCAACTCACAGTGCATCCACGGCGGCATCGGCTTCATGATGGAGTTCGATCTGCATCTGTGGTTCCGGCGCGTGTCGGCCTGGACCATGCGCATGGGCACGACCTACGAGCACCGCGCACGTATCGCGCACGCACTGATCGATCTGCCGGGAACCGTGATTCTCGGACAGCCGGTGCCGGTGGCAACCGAGGACGAATCGGCGTCGGCGGCGGCAACGAAGCCCGCGCCCGCGATGACAGCTTGAGAAGGAAGGACGTTTCGATATGGCGCAATGCCCGGTATGCCAGCGGCCGGTGGACGAGGCCGCTGCCAAGGCGCAGACGGGGATGACCCCCGGCGGCGCGAAGGAAGTCGACCCGAAGGCGGGAACCCGTCAGTTCCACGATGGGAAGTGGTACTACTTCGACACGATCGAGTGCCGTAACCGCTTCACGCAGCGTCCCGACAACTACGTCAAAGGGTAGTCGGGATTACGAGTCTCTCTGAGTACGCCTCGCAGTAATAGTGCGGTATGGGTCGTGCCGCTGCTGGTCTACTGCGAGGCACCTCCGCCGCCGACCCATCGCGCGAGCTCCGCATTGACTGCATCGGCTTGCTCGAACTGAATCCAATGGCCACCGTTCGGCAACAGGCGGTAGTGTCGATTGGGCTTGTCGCGCAGGAGCGTTTCTGCGGCTGCGGCCGGCGTTGCGGTGACGTCGTGTTCGCCCCAGATGAAAAGCGCGGGTTCCGTGTACGGCGTGAGCATTTCGGCCAGCGTGCTGTTGCCTGTCGTTCCGCGACTGTGGAAACGGGTGGCCAGGATCGATTTGACGTAAACCTCGAAAGCGAGGGCGTTCACGCTCGCTTCATCGTACAGCATGTGCGCGAGCAGATTGTGGCGGAACGCGGCTTCCTGCGCCGCCGGGTCGGCTTTGCGCCACCGGATGAGTGCTGCGCGCGACCGTGTCGGTGTGCCGGTTCGGGCCGCACCGAGGAACGCCAGCCGTCGTACCGCACCGCGCTTGGCTGCCACGCGTGCCGACACGGGCGCGCCGAACGAAAACGCGACGAGATCGATCGCGGGGCGACCGCCGAGCAACGAGTCGAGGGAAGCGATGAACGCATCGACGAGCGCCGGCATCCCGGATTCCGGCGGCAGATCGTGCGACTCGCCGAAGCCCGGGAGATCGGGCACGAGCACCCGATGCGTGCGCGCGAGCGCTTCGACGTTGCGAATCCAGTGGAGCCAGCTGCCGTGACCGCCATGCACGAGCACTACGGGCTCGCCGTTTCCGAACGACCGCCATTTCATCATTCGCCCTGGCAGGAAGGGCATGGAGCGATGTTCGGCCAGCGCGTCGATACGGCTTATTTCCTGATGTGCGTCCGCTGCATTCATGGCGTGATTAACGGTCAAAGCTGCGGAGTGTAATCGACCGTCGCCATGGGCGTGTCTCGCTTTTGCGTAACACGCGGCGAAGGCAAGGTAGGGCGGCGAGGCCCGAGCGTTTAGGCGAGCGCCGCCCCCAGACCAAGGAGGAGATCGTGGGAACGTATCTGATCAGGCGGACGTTCTTGCTCGCGCTGACGGTGTTCGGCGTGTCGGTCCTCATCTTTGCGCTGATGCGGGTCGTCCCCGGCAACATCGCGGACATTCTGTTCGATTCGTCGGGATACATCGACGAGGCGCAGAAGGCGAAGATCGAAGCCGAGCTGGGGCTGGATCGGCCGCTTCCCGAGCAGTACTTCAAATGGATCGGCGGGCTCGCCCGCGGCGACCTCGGCTTTTCCTACATGTCCGAGCGCCCGGCCCTTTCTGAAATGCTGCCGCGCATACCGGTGACGCTGAAACTTGCGGCGCTCACCTTCTTTTTCACCATCGTGATCGGCATTCCGCTCGGTGTCTGGAGCGCGGTGAAACAGAACGGGCTCGTCGACAACACCGTTCGGGTCATCACATTGAGCGCATTATCGCTGCCTTCCTTCTGGTGCGGCCTGCTCGTGCTGATGATCGCTGTCCATACATTCGGAACCATCCCGATCTATTCGGACGAGCCGCGCGGATTGTGGCACGAGCTTGCGCTGCTCAGCATCCCCGCCCTCGTGGTGGGCTTTCGCAGCTCCGCGCTCATCGTGCGCCTCACGCGTTCGTCGATGCTGGAGGTGCTGCGACAGGATTACATCCGCACCGCGCGCGCCAAGGGGGCGGCGCCGAACATCATCAATTATAGGCACGCGCTCAAGAACGCGATTCTGCCGGTGATCACGCTGCTGGGAATCGAAGCCGCACAACTCATTGGCGGACTCGTCGTGATCGAGACCGTATTCAACATCCCCGGTCTCGGCCGTTATCTCGTGGACGCCATTCGCTGGCGCGATTACCCGATCGTGCAGAACCTCGTTCTGTTCAGCGCCCTCGCGGTCGTCGTCACGAATTTCCTCGTGGACATGTTGTACGCGGTGATCGATCCACGCATCAAGTACGCGGAATAGGGGGCGGCGCTTGCCTTCGGCTTGGGAACCTCTGAACAAGTCCCACGTGGAGCGCGTTAGGCCCACAAACGTGATGGATGCAAGGAGCGCGACGAAGGTGATATCGCGACTATCAGCAAGGAGCGCGACGCAGCAGACGCGCGTTTTGGGCCTCACCCTTCGGGACGGGGCGCTGTGGGCGCATCTCGTTGTCGCAACCCCTCGCAATATTCGCGATATTGCTTCGGGCTTGCTCCTAGACCTGCATCCCACAACGCCGCCGTCGTGCCCGCGCGGGGCTTATTCAGAGGTTCCTTACCTCGCCGCCCTACGGAACAGAGAGGAAACCAATGGTTTCCCTCCGTAACCTCCTTTCCTTTCATCGCGTGTCGGAGGATAACTCCGACACGCACCTCAGCCTATGAACGCACCCCTGAGCAACGACACGCTGGCTGTCGTTACGAACAACGATCTCGATCGGGGACTTGCATCCGGGGAGTTCGCTGCGGATCTCGCCAGGGCCGGCGCGCACGTCAACTCGCGCTGGGGGATGGCCTGGTTTCTCGCCCGTCGCTATCCACTCGGCGCGGTGGGGCTCTCGATCGTGATCACTTTCGTACTGGTCGCGTTACTTGCGCCGTACATCACCGCGCAGGATCCGCTCGCCACGAACCCCGCCATATCGCTCGCCACGCCTTCCGTTGCGCATCCGATGGGCGCCGATTTCATGGGCCGCGACCTCTACGCGCGGATCGTGTACGGCGCGCGGACCTCTCTCGCTGTCGCTTTCGGCGCGACTGCGCTCGGCGTGCTGCTCGGCGTCATGATCGGACTCGCCTCCGGCTATATCGGCGGCTGGGTGGACCTCACGCTGCAACGCTTCATCGACATGCTGCAGGCGCTGCCGACACTGATTCTGGCGATGGCAATGGCCGCCGCGTTGGGACCGTCGCTGACGAACACGATGATTGCGATCGCGATTCCCAAACTCCCGAGCATTGCGCGGGTGATCCGCGCGAACACGCTGTCCCTGCGCGAGATGCCGTTCATCGAAGCGGCGCGGGCGATGGGCATGAGCGAGCTGCGCATCGCACTGCGACACATTTTTCCGAATACGCTCGCACCGTTGATCGTGCTTGCGACCGCAGGTTTGGGTACCGCCATTCTCGTCGAGGCGTCGCTCTCGTTTCTGGGGCTGGGCGTTCCCGAGCCGCATCCGTCCTGGGGACGCATGCTTTCGGAATCCGCGGCGGAATATGCGCGCACGGCGCCGTGGCTCGTCATCTTCCCCGGACTCGCCATCACGTTTGCGGTGTTCGGCACGAACCTGCTCGGCGACGCGTTGCGCGACCTCCTCGATCCGCGCGAGCGCACCTCGAACTGAGGGCACCATGGCCGACCTTGTTCTCGAAAACAAGCAGGTCATCGCGCCGCCGCAGGCGACGAGCCCGTTACTGGAGGTCGAAGGCCTGAAGACTTATTTTTTCGTGCGGCAAGGGATCGTCAAGGCGGTGGACGACGTGTCCTTCTCGCTCGAGGCGGGGGAGAAACTCGCCATCGTGGGTGAATCCGGCTGCGGCAAGAGCATGACCGCGCTCTCGATCCTGCGGCTGGTTCCGGACCCGCCCGGCCGTATCGTCGGCGGACACATACGCTTCGAAGGTAAGGACCTGCTGCAATTGCCCGAAGCGGAGATGCGCAAGGTACGGGGAAACCAGATCTCGATGATCTTCCAGGAACCGATGACCTCGCTCAATCCGCTGCTCTCGATCGGCCGTCAGATCGGCGAGGTGTTCATGTTTCACGAGCACGTCTCGCGCGCCACGGCTTTCGACAAAGCCGTCGAGCTTCTCAAGCTCGTCAGGATCCCCGAACCCGCGCGTCGCGCGCAGGAGTACCCGCACCAGCTCTCCGGAGGCATGCGCCAGCGCGCGATGACGGCGATGGCGCTCGCGTGCAACCCGAAGGTGCTGCTTGCCGACGAGCCCACGACAGCACTCGATGTCACGATTCAGGCGCAGATCCTCGACCTCATCGTCGAGTTGCAGGAGCGGCTCGGTACCGCGGTCGTGCTCATCACGCACGACCTCGGCGTGGTTGCCGAGACGGCGCAGCGCGTCATCGTGATGTACGGCGGCAGGAAGGTGGAGGAGGCGCGCGTGGACGATCTCTTCGACCGGCCGCGGCATCCGTACACACAGGGGTTGCTGGCGGCGGTGCCGCACCTCGCGTCGATGTCGGCCGAACGCTCCGGGCGCGCGCGTCTCACCGAAATACCGGGGATGGTGCCGGCGCTCATCGATCTGCCGAAAGGCTGCACGTTTGCGCCCCGGTGTCCGTTCGCGACCGAGTTGTGCCACCGCGAGTTCCCGCCCTATGAGCTCAAGGCCCCCGACCATCGGGCCGCATGCTGGCACTCGGACAAAGTCGCGGGAGGCGCGACACATGCCTGACGGAGCAGCGCAAGCGCCAACGGCCACACCGGTGCTCGACGTGCGTGGCCTCAAGAAGCATTTTCCCGTCCGCAAAGGTCTGCTGCGCAGCGTGGCCGGTCACGTCTATGCGGTCGATGGCGTCAGCTTCTCGATCGCGCCTGGGGAAACGCTGGGGCTGGTCGGTGAAAGCGGTTGCGGCAAGTCGACGGTCGCGCGCGCAGTGATACGCCTGGTCGAACCGACGGCCGGCGAGGTGCGCATCCTCGGGCGTGACATCCTCCCGCTGACCCGGCGCGAGATGCGGCCCTATCGGCGTCAGGCACAGATCATCTTTCAGGATCCGTTCTCTTCACTGAACCCGCGCATGTCGGCAGGCGACATCGTGGGCGAGCCGCTGCGCGTGCATGAGCTTGCACATGCAAAGGAACGACGCGAGCGCGTTGCCGCGCTATTCGAGCGCGTCGGCCTGCGCGGCTCGCAGATGGACAGCCTGCCGCATCAGTTCTCGGGAGGGCAGCGGCAGCGCATCGGGATTGCCCGCGCGCTCGCGCTCGATCCGGCACTGATCATCGCGGACGAGCCGGTTTCCGCACTCGACGTATCGATTCAGGCGCAGGTCATCAATCTGCTGATGGACCTGCAGGACGAAAAGAAGCTCTCGTATCTCTTCATCGCGCACGATCTCGCCGTCGTCGAGCACATCAGCCATCGCGTCGCGGTGATGTACCTCGGGCGCATCGTCGAATACGCGGAAACGCGAGCGCTCTTCCGGAGTCCTCTGCACCCGTATACCGAAGCGCTGCTCGCTGCCGTACCGGTGCCGAATCCCCGGCTCAGGCGGCAGAAGCGCGTGCTGCAGGGTGACGTGCCGAGTCCGATCAATCCGCCGTCGGGCTGTCACTTTCACACGCGCTGCCCCTATGCGATGGAGCGCTGCAGGGTGGAAGCGCCGCGGCTGCTCGAAGTCACACCGGGTCACTGGGCGGCGTGCCACCTGCGTCACACGGCCGGGAGCGTGACCGGGCCCGCATGACGCGACTGCGCCGGCAGACGGTTGCCCGCCGGCCGGCGCAGATCGAACCAGACTCCGATAGCTACGGCAGCGCGCGCATCGGCGTTGCCGCGTCGGTCAACCCGCCGTGACTTTCGGCTGCGTAGATGCAGCCTTCGGTTGCGCGGGCTCTTCTTTCGCCTTCGCGAGTTTTTCCTGCTTCTCCTTGTAGCCGGGCGCGTCGGAACGCATGAAGCTCGTGATCGGCTCTTTCCACGGCGAGTGCGCGCCTTCCCAGGCCTTCGGACCCTTGATGAAATGCTTCGCCTGTTCGAGCGTCTCGATGTGCGGCATGTCCATCGCGTAGAGCTTGTCGTGACGCGGCAGCGGTCCCGCCTTGGACGTGAACCCGTACAGCGGGTGACCGACGATCTCCTCCGCGAGCCACACCGCCTCGATCAGCTTGTAGAGATTGACGCCGGTGTGAATGCCCATCTGTTCGAACATGTGCATCAGGTCTTCGGTCGCAATCATCATTGCGGCGCGCCCCATCCCGCAGTACGGACATCCAGCCATGCCGCCGATTGCGGTCTGCAGGCGCAGCGTGTCGGAGCTGTCCAGCACTTTGAGCGCGGCGTACACCGAGGCGAGGCCCGTGCCGCGCGCGTTGTGCAGATGCAGGTTGAAATCCTTGACGGTCGGATAGCGGTCCTTGAGACCTTTGATTGTTTGCTCGACGCGATGCGGCATGTTCCAGCCTGTCGCGTCCGCCATACCGACCTTGGTGACGGGGATGCCCGCGTCTTCCCACATGCGATACATACGGTCGAACATGAGCATGTGCTGCTCGTACGGCACTTCGCCGATCCAGTTCGAACCCCAGACGTTGGAGATCGTCATGCCGCCCTCCTTCGCGCCTTTCGCGACGGCTTTTTCGATCTGCTTCGGCCACGTTGCGATCTGCTGCGCCTGGGTGCGGTTCGTGTTGCGCTGGGCGAAGACGTCGCACATGTCCACCCGCGTCGAAAACTCATGAACGCGCGGGCTCAGCGGCGGCGTGTAGGCGCTGGCGCGTTCGACCCCCTTCTCGTTGAGCGCCGTGTAGGTGTAGCGCACGCCGGGCCTGGGCGTGAACTTCGTGACGAGCTCGTCGATCTGCGCCATCTGCGGCGTGTATTTGGGACTGACGAAAGAGCCGACGTTGATCTCTTTCAATCCGGTCTCGGACAGCGCGTTCAGCAGACGAATCTTGGCGGCGACAGGGATGTCGGCGCTTTCGATCTGCAGACCGTCGCGCATACCCTCTTCGGTATGGATGATTTTCGGATAGCCTGACATGGGAACCTCCTTGGTGTACCGTACAGGGCGAGTCTAATGCATTCGGGCTACGGCTGTGCCTCGACGCCCGCGGTTTTTACAACGGCTCCCCAGCGCTCGCTCTCGCGCTTGTGAAACTCCGCGAACGAAGCCGGCGTGCCTTCGCCCCTGATCATGTAGCTGCGACGCAAATGCGTTTGCGCCTGCTCGGTTTTCAGGTAGCGATCGATCGCGTCGGTCCACTGCCCGAGCAGGCGCGGCGGCAGCTTGCCCGGTCCATATACGCCATACCAGACTGAAGCCTGGAAACCGGGCAGCCCCGATTCCGCGAGCGTTGGCAGCTCGGACGCAAAATCCGCGCGCTTCGCGCTCGTTATCCCGAGCGCTCGCAGCCGGCCCGCCTTGACGTGCGGCAGCAGCGTGCCTGGCGTGTTGAAGTGTATGTTGATCTGACCGCCGATGACATCGGCGATGGCCGGAGCACCGCCTTTATAAGGCACATGCAGAATGTCGGTTTGCGTGACAGATTTGAAAAGTTCGAGCGTGAGATGGTTCGTCGTGCCGATACCGGACGAGGAGCCCGTCAGCTTGCCCGGTTGCGCCTTGGCCAGCGCGACCAGCTCCTGCACCGACTTCGCAGGCAGTGCCGGATTCACGACGAGCACGAAGGGGCTCACCGCGACGAGCGCGATGGGCGTCAGATCGCGTATCGGGTCGAAGCGCATGTTCTTGTACATGCTCGACAGGATCGCGACCGTCGAACTGGTGCAGAGCATCGTGTAGCCGTCCGGCTCCGCGCGCGCGACGATCTCGGTGCCGATCATCGTGCCGGCGCCGGGCCGATTGTCCATGATGACCTGTTGCCCCCAGATCTCGGACAGTCCGGTGACCAGTGCGCGTCCGACCAGGTCGACGGAACCGCCGGGCGTGTACGGATTCACCATGCGTACCGGCCGGTTCGGAAATTCGGCTTGCGTCTGTGCTGCGAGCGTCGCACCGGATAGTGCCCATGCGCAGGTCGCATGCGCGCATGCAAGCGCGATCTCTCTACAAGTAAGCATCGTGACCTCCTCCAGGAACTCTTTGCGACTGCAACATGCCTTTCGAGTTGCCCGGCGCTACCGCCGGCTCATTGCGGCAGATCGCACCAGCATCCCTTCTCTGCGGAATCGCGCCACACTTCGCCGAACTGGAGAAGACGCAGAGCGTCTTCGAAACGGGGAATGGCACGCGCGGGCTCGCGTTCGCCGCGGATGGCAGCAATGAAATCGGCTTCTACGCTGACGGGCTGGCTGTACTCCGCGGGAATGGGGAGCGGCTCGAGTGAATCCGTTCCGCGCTTCGCACCGAAGAAGCTGCCGGGCGCATTCGCCGTCCCTGCATAGGCCACCACGTGTCCATTCGACCCGACGATTTCCCATCGTGGCCTGGCGGTCTCACCTGCGATCGTGCTGTGCTGGTAGGTGATCATGCCGCCGTCAGCCAGTTCGGCCATGGCGATATTGGTTTCGGGCCGCACCGCACCGCGGCCGGGTCGTGCCGGCACCGTCACGCCCTCGACCGTATAGGCGCGTCGATATCCGAAGACGCGGGTGTGACGACCGAACCAGCGGCTGCCGACTTCGAACATGCTGCCGAGTCCGAAGAACGGTGCATACCAGTAGTCGACGACTTGCAGCACGGTCCCCACATAACCGTCGTCGAGAAGGTGCCGCATCATCGCGTCTTCGCGCAGAAAATACGCCGGACCCGCCGCGGGATACACGAGCGCCAGGCGATCCGGGCGCGAGGCCGCTTTAGCCGTGAGCTCGCGCGCCTGATCGCTGTTGCGACACAGCGCGTTCATCGACAGCACGTGATGCCCGGCATCGAGCAGGGGCCCGATCATCTCGAAGTGAGCCTCCGTGCGCGTGCCGACGACGACCGCGTCTATGTCTTTCGAGTGCAGCACTTCGCGCCAATCAGCCGCAGTACGCTCGAAGCCGAATTCCTTCGCAACGGTCTCCGAGCTTTCCGCCGTGCTGTTCGCGACCACTGCGAACTCGACCCCCGGAATCCGCCGGAAGTTCGGCAGCAGCACACGCCGGCTGTACCCGCCCGCACCGATGTAGCCCAGCCTTACTGTTTTCTGTGCCAAGGTTCCGCTCTCCTCCAGCCGTCCGCGATCGCTGCTCGACCTGCTACGCCTCTTCCGGTATCGAACCGGAGGGAACGATGCAAGCGCCTGATCCGGCCGCCGTCACGTCGCCTTTCTGGTTGGTGGCGGTGATTTCGACCGTGACACGGCCCCCGTTCGGTTCTCTCACGACCGCAGAGACCTTGCCGGTAAACGTGACGGTGTCGCCGGGCCGCAATGGCCGCAGAAAGCGCAGATCGATGCTGCCCGTGCGGTTGTATACGTTGGGCCCGAAGTAGCGGCGCAGAAGCTCCGAGGCAAACGTGAGCGACATGCGCCCGGACGCAACGGTGCCGCGCGTGCCGAGCGTTTCGCGGGCAGTCGCCTCATCCGTGAACTGGCTGGGGCCGGTCTTGCCGCCGCTTTTCTCGAAGAGGTTGATGGCCTCCTGCGTCATGGTTTTGGAGAGCGGCGGGACCTCGTCTCCAACTTTATAGCTGCGCGTCATTGCCATTTCTTGCCGACCTCGGACGGTTGTTTCAATTCATGTGTGATCACGCGGTCGAGAAGACGCCCGTCTTCGTCTACCGAGACGGCTTCCGTCACGATGTAGGTCTTGCCGCGGCGCGCGTATTTGTCGGCGATCCAGGACTGGACCGTGATGCGCTTGCCCGCGATCGGCGGGTTGTAGAAGTGGAACGCGCAGCGCGCGTTCACCGACCCGTTGTCGCGATACACCTCGTGATACTGGTGCGTGTCGACCTTGCCCGAGATGGTGGGAAAAGCCGCCTCGGGATCCATGACGCCCTTGCGGAAATCCTCGATCATTTCCTGCGTGAGCACGTACGAGTACGGCGGAAATGTCTCTCCGACTTCCAGAGCATCCCAGTCCAGCCATTTGCGGGTGTCATCCGCGTGTGATTGCGCCATTGTTGATCCTTACGGTTCGATCTTGATGTTGGTTTTGCTGACTACGGTGGACACGCGCTCCATTTCCGCCTTGATAAATGCGGCGAACTGCTCCGGCGTCGTGATGAACGGCTCGTGCTGCTGGTTGATCAGCATCTCGCGCGTGTCCGGCATTTTCAGGATGTTCGCGATGTCTGTCGACAGCTTGTCGATGATCGGCTTCGGCGTGCGCGCCGGCGCGAGGATGCCGATCCACGATTTCACTTCGAAACCCGGCATGCCGGACTCGGCGAACGTGGGCACGTCGGGTAACGCACGCAGCCGCGTCTGACCCGGCGCGGCGATCGCCTTGAGCTTACCGCTCCTCACGTACTGCAGCACATTTCCGGGTGGCTGAAACGAGAACTGCACCTGCCCGCCCAGCAACTCGATCACCGCCGGGCCCGCGCCTTTGTACGGAATGTGCTGCAGCTTCACACCCGCCATGATGCTGAACAGCTCTCCCGCGAGATGCTGCACACCCCCGGAACCGGCTGAAGAATAGTTGAGCTGTCCCGGCTTCGCTTTTGCGAGCGCGATGAACTCCTGCAGTGTGTTGACGCCCAGCGAAGGATGGGTGACGAGTACGTAGGGACCGATCGACGTCGTTGCAACGGGCGCGAAATCCTTGACGGCGTGATAGGGGATGTTCGGCAGCAGAAAGTGATTGATGACGTGCGCACTGCTGACGATGATCAGCGTGTAACCGTCGGGCGCGGACCTCACCAGCGCTTCGTTGCCTACGATCGTGTTCCCGCCGGGCCGGTTGTCGACGACGACCTGCTGTCCCCAGCGTTCCGTGAGCTTCGGTCCGATGATGCGTGCAACGCCATCGACGCCGCCGCCCGGAGGGAAGGGCACGATCATGCGGACCGGTCTGCTCGGATAAGGCTTCTCCGCAGCGACCGCGCCTGTGACGGCCAACATCAACAATACGCTCACGGCGCTGCGCAACGCGCGTTGTGGCGTGGAATCGGAGCTCGTACTCATGCTGCCGGGTCGAGACGTTCGCCGGGGTTGCGCATGCAATCGCCTACGCCTACGACTTCCGCTCTTTGCGCACGAAGCCGCCGAGTTTCTCTTTCCACTCGTCCGAGTGCATGCAGCCGACCCACGCCTCGACATCGAAGCGCAGCCCCGCGGTCAGGCCGACTTCCATCGACTGGTTGAGCGCGCGTTTCGACTGAATCACGCCGATCGACGGATGCGACGCGATTTTGTTCGCCATCGCCATCGCCTCGTCCATCACCTTGTCGAGGGGCACGACTCTGTTCACGAGACCGAGCTCTTTCGCCTCCTTCGCATCCCAGCGTCGGCCGGTGAAGATGAGCTCTTTCGCCAACTGATAACCGACGAGCCGCGGCAGCCGCTGGCAGGCGCCGCCACCGGGGAAGAAGCCGTGGCTCACTTCCGGCAGGCTGAAAATCGCGTTGTCGGAACAGATCGAGATGTCGCACTGGAGCACCATTTCGAAGCCGCCCGCCATGCAATAGCCCTTGATTGCGGCGATCACCGGTTTGCTGACGTTCCACAGCGCAGCGGTCGACTTCGAAGTGAGATAGTGGCGGTCATACACCATCTCTTCTGTGGTGCGCGTCGAGCGCTCCTTGAGATCGGCGCCGGTGCAAAACGCCTTGTCGCCCGCGCCCGTGACGACGATCACCTTCACGTCCTGACGCATGTCCAGAGCGGGCCAGAGTTCGAGAAGTTCGAGACGCAACGCCTTGTTCATCGAATTGAGCGCTTCGGGTCGGTTCAGAGTGACGACGGCGATACCGTCTTCGACGTTCAGCAGGTGCAGCGGAGCAGCGGCCATAGGGAGGTCCTCGGTTCGGCGATTGATCGGAGCCAGCGCGGTGCGGCCCGGCAGCGAGTGCGTGCGGGCGGGGCCAGCGCGGGGGGATAGAACGTATCATCTTAAATCGTTACGGTCCCGTTTGCCCATTGCGGAGCCGGAGCGCGCGGCGTTACATTGGAGCGTAATCAATCGCGAGGCGCCGACGATGCCGATCAATTCAGACGAAGGTTTACGCGAGCTGCTGACCAACACCCGGACGATCGCTCTGGTGGGCGCGAGCCCGGACCCGCAGCGCGCCAGCAATGCGGTTATGCATTACATGCTCGATCGCGGTTATCACGTGATCCCGGTGAATCCGAACCTGGCGGAAGTGCTCGGGCAGAAGGCCTACGCCTCGCTGAAGGAGATCCCGGAACCCGTCGACATGGTGGACATATTCCGCAGATCGGAGCTTGCCGGCGCCGTCTGTGACGAAGCGATCGCGATCGGCGCGAAATCGGTGTGGCTCCAGTTGCGGGTCATCGATGAAGCGGCCGCGAAGCGCTGCGAGGCGGCGGGCCTCAAGGTGGTGATGGATCGCTGCCCGGCGATCGATATGCCGCGATTGGGGCTGGGCCCCCCTAATCCGCACAAGCCGCAGCGTAAAGCAGCGTAGACGCCTGCTATGCGGCGCGTACCGTCTCCGCGAGCCTCGCACGATCGGACGGGAGTTCTGATCGGCGCTCGAATGTCACGTTCGCGGGAGCCCGCGTGTCGCAAGCGGCGCGTACCGTCTCCGCAAGCCTCGCACGATCGGACGGGAGTTCTAACAAGCGCTCAAAGGCTTCCTTCGCGGGGACCCCGCTGCTTCGCAGCCCCCGCTCAGCGAAAGTGGGGTGATTCTAAGGTTCGTATTTAATTCCCGCCGTCTTGATGATCTTCGCATAGCGCGCCATCTCTTCCTTCAGGACGGCGGTCATCTCATCGGGCGACGTCGTGATGAACGGCTCGGCCCCCTGCTTAGATAGAAATTCCTCGGTGCCGGGTGCGCTGAGGATCCCCGCCACGTCCCTGGCAATCTTGTTGCGGATCGCTCGCGGTGTCTTCGCCGGCGCAACGATCCCGGTCACGCCCGTCAGGCCGTAGCCAGGCAAACCGACTTCGCTGAACGTCGGTACTTGCGGCAACGCCGACAGACGCGAGTCGCCGGTGACGGCGATCGGCTTCAGCTTGCCCGCATTGATCATCGGGATCACCGTTATCGGGATCTGGAACGACATCTGGACGCGGCCACCCACCAGGTCCTGGGTGGCAGGGCCGGATCCCTTGTAGGGAATGTGCGTGATGTTGACGCCCGTGACGATCTTGAACAGCTCACCCGAAAGATGCGTGTTCGTGCCGTGACCTGACGAAGCGAAGTTGAGCTCTCCCGGCTTCGCCTTGGCGAGCGCGATCAGTTCCTTGAGATTGTTCGCCGGTACCGACGGATGGAGCACGAGCACGACGCGTTGCTTCGCGACCGTGGCCACACCGACCAGATCTTTCAACGTGTCATAGGGAAGACTCGGAAGCAGGCTCGGCGTGCTGAACATCGAGGCACCCGACCAGCCTATCGTGTAGCCGTCCGGGGTCGATCTCACCAGAGCCTCTGTTCCGATTACCGTGTTACCGCCCGGACGGTTATCGACGATCACGGAGCGACCCCAGACCTCGCTCAGTTTCCCGCAGATGAAGCGTGCCATCGGATCCGTGCTGCCACCGGGCGGATACGGAAGGATGTAGCGCACGGGACGATTGGGGTAGGGCTCCTCGGCCGCGATGGCAAGGCCCGTCGCAAGCAGCACGTTGAGCATGACCAGACGGGCGATCACATCAGAGAACTTCACGAATACCTCCTCGGTTAATGTCAGTCCTCGGATCGCCAGGCGATCCGGGAGCGTGGGGACATTCTTTGGCATTGAGACTACCGAGCGTCGCGGAGCTTGCCAAGCCGTTGTTCACGATGTGACGACGAGAGGCGTTGCGTTTTCGCCGGCTCGCGGGTTGACGCGCGTCAGCGGACTCGAAATACTCTGCGCAGAACGTGGCCTACTCTGGAACGCCCGTTCGCTGAGCGGCGTCAGGGACCGCGTTCAGTCCTGCACGTGTCATGGAGTTCGATCTTGGAGTGGATTACACGCGATATCGCGATCGGTGATGTGGACGACGCCCGCCGGCTCGATCAGCTGTGCAGTGCGGGCATCGCAGGCATCCTGTCGTTGAACGGCTGGCCGAACAGCGCCTTCAATCTCCATGGCCTCACGTGGCGCTGCGTCGAGTTGATCGACGGCCATGGCAACGATGTGCGGCAACTGCAGCAGGCGGTGTGGCATCTCCATGACCTTCTCACGCGCGGCCGGGTTCTCGTCCACTGCATGCAGGGCGTGAGCCGCTCGCCGCTCGTTGTCGCAAGCTACCTTGCGGACCGGACCGGCCGTCCCTTCGACGCGTGTCTCGAAGAGGTGGCGCTCGTGCGCACGCGCACGTGCCTGCAGCCGGGGCTGCTCGAACTGCGCCGTGCTTACGAAGCCGCTATTCAGCCTGACGAGCGATTATGCATTCCGGAATGACCGTTGTTCGGCATGCGGCCCGACGTGTTGCGGTGCTCGCATTCATGGCGTGCGGCGGCGTCATCGCTGCCGCACACGCGGCGACTCCGCAGCCCGCCTATCCGACGAAACCGATCCGTTTCATCGTTCCGTATCCGCCGGGCGGCAGCACCGATCCGATGGCGCGACTCGCCGCGACGAGGCTCTCCGAGCGCTGGGGGCAGTCCATCGTCGTGGACAACCGTCCCGGCGGCAACACGATCATCGGCACCGAAGCGGTGGCGAAGGCGCCGCCCGATGGCTACACCATCCTGCTTGCGTCGTCGGCGTTTCTAAGCACGCCAAGCCTCATTTCCCACCTTCCTTACAACACGCTCAGAGACTTCACGGGCATCGCGACGATCGCGAAGTCGCGCTTCGTTCTCGTGGTGCCGACGTCAAATCCCTCCAACAATCTGCAGGAGTTCATTGCATACGCGAAGGCGAGGGTAGGGAAGTTGAACTACGCGTCCTCCGGCATCGGGGCGAACACGCATCTCTCGGCGGCGCAGTTCGACCTCATTGTCGGAACGAAGATGAACCACATTCCTTACAAGGGCTCCGGTACGCTTCAAGCCGACCTGATGGCCGGCCGCGTGGATCTCTCGTTCCAGGTGCCGATTTCGGTCATCTCGAACATAAAAGCAGGCAAGCTCAAGCCGATCGCCATATCCGGCGAGGAACGAGCGTCCGCGCTGCCCGATGTGCCGACGTTCGCGGAGTCCGGTATGCCCCAGTTTCGGACTGGCGGCTGGTGGGGCATCGTCGCGCCGACCGGCACGCCAAGATATGCGATCGACAAGATGAACAAGGAGATGGCGTCGATACTCGCAACGCCCGATACGCAGGACTATCTCGTCAAGCAGGGATCGGAGGCGTTCGCGTCGACGCCGGAGGAAACGACAGCTCTGATCAAGGCTGACGTGGCGAAGTACGCGAAGATCATCAAGGAGGCCGGAATCAAAGGCGAATAGAACGCGTCCATTGGAACGAACCCCATTTCGTGAGCGGGGGCCGGAACGGCGGGCACGCTGAAGCCTGGAAGAGGGGCCCCGCTGGCGGGGACTGACGGCGCAAGCGTGCGAGAGACCGCGGTTCGAATGCGCGTGCCTCAGCCCGCTTCCGGGTCGCCACGATCGCTCCGCTACTACCGCGTACACGGCAGGCACTGCTCCTCCGTCCGCGGGCCCCGCGAACGTGACATTCGGACACCACTTAGAACTCTCGTCCAAGCCTGCGAGGGTGAGGGCGCTGGGAGCGCGGATCGTGCCGCGTAGCGGAAAAGTAGCGTTATTCCGGCGCTCGCACGATTCGCGCACGCCGCTACTTGACCTCGAGATTCGCGGTGCTGACGATGTCGCTCAGGCGCTTCCCCTCGCTCCGACGGAACGCGTCAAGCTCGGCGCGTGAACCGCCGACGATGTCTATCCCGAGAACTTTTAGCACATCGCCGAACTCGGGCTCTTTTACGGCTTTCGCGATCTCCGCGCTCACCTTGTCCAGCACCGCCACCGGTGTCCCTTTCGGTGCGACGATACTGTACCAGCCGAACGTCTCGAAACCGGGCACGCTCTCCGAGATTGATGGAATGTCCGGCAGCAGGGGCGCGCGCTTGAGACTCGTCACGCCGAGCGCTCGGTACTCGGCCGCCCTGCACCATCGGGAGCGCCGCAGGCACGACTGCGAAGGTGATGTGAATCTCGTTCGCGGCCACATCCGCCAGCGCCTGCGCGATACCTTTGTAGGGCACATGCAGCATCTGCGTGCCCGCCATGTGGAGAAAGTAGACCATGCACAGGTGTTCGCCGCCGCCCGTTCCCGCCGAGCCATAGCGAAGCTGTGTCTCTTTCGAAAGCTGAATCAATTCCGAGACTGACTTCGCCCGGATCTGCGGGTTCACGTTGAGAACGAACGGCACCGTTCCGATAAGGGCAACGGAAGCGAAGTCCCGGTCCAGGTCGAACTTGAGATCTTTGTAGACTTTGGTCGCGATGAAAAGCTGCGACGTGAGCATCAACCACGTGTAGCCATCGGAGGCTGCGCGCGCCACGATGTCCGCGCTGATTGCGCCCGCAACGCCGGGCCGGGAATCGACCACAATGCGTTGACTCCACGACTTGTAAAGCCGCTCGGACAGCACTCGCGCAACGATGTCGGGTCCTGACCCCGGCGCACTGCCGATGACGAGACGAACGGGTCTGTCCGGATAGCCGGCGGCGGCATCCGCCGCATGCGCCGACGCAGCCAGCGCTGACGAAATCGAGATCGCGGCAAGAATGGTCATGCTGTGCATGAGCGCTCTCCTCCAGTGCGCTTCGCGGCAAGCCCGGCCCTTCAGCGTTGCCGTGGCGCATCTGCCACGCTACTACTCCCAGGGCTTCTCCGCCACGGCGTTCCGCGCACTGATGCGTCCGAACGCCAGGCACTCACCGATGTTGCCGGTGCCCTGATACAGATCGCCGTAGATCGACCCCAGCTCGCCTGCGCTGTAGAGTCGCGGTATGGGCGTGCCATCCGGACGGAGGATCTGTCCGCGTTCGTTGCGCCGCGGTCCGCCCTGCGTGTTGAGCATCGAAGGCGAAAGCTCGACGGCATAGAACGGTGCCTGCACGATCGGGATCAGCATCTTGCGTCGCCCGAAATCGGCGTCCGCCTTCGCTTCGCAGTTTCGATTCCAGCGTGCGACGCTTTCCTCGAGCGCGCGGGGGTAAGCCCGATCGCGGCGGCGAGCCCGCTCAATGTGTCGCCGCGTTTGATCCAACCGCGCTGCAACTCCGCCCGATTGTCGCGACTCCATTCATAGCGCTCCATGATGCGTCCCCATCCGCTCACCGGCTTCATGTCGTAGAGCGGACCGCACGTAAAGAGCGCGTGATCGAACACCATGAACATCGGGCAGGGCGCAGGCAGGCGGTACCAGCGGCCGTTCGCGCGCATCCTGCCATGGCGCGTGTGATACTTCTCGTCCGTGAAACGGCTCGCATCGGGACCGACGACGATCATGCCGCCGCGCTGCTCGTGCGAGTAATGGAGCGCCGACATCGAAAACGGCGCCTTGTAATCACGCACCTTCAATGCCATCGATGGCCCGGCATAGTTGTTCATGTGCCACAGATCCGCACCGACCGTTTGTGCCATGCTGATGCCGTCACCCGTGTTGTAGGGCGATCCGGTCGTGTAGCAGAACGGAAGATCGGGCAGGTAGTTGCGAATCATCTCCTGGTTGTTCTCGAAGCCGCCGCACGTCAGAACCACGGCCTTGCGTGCCTTGAGGTACATCGACTCGCCGCCTCGTTCGGCGCGCACGCCGAGTATTTCCTTCGTGATGCCGTCCTGGATCAGCTCGCGGCCGGGCGTCTCGTACAGGATCCGGAGCGGCAGTCGTTTCGCGGCCGACTCGAAGAATTTCCATGTGTTCGAGTAGCCGAGAATATCGCCGTGGTGAAACTTGTGAACGCAGTTGGCGCCCGGAAGGTCCGGAAATTCGATGCCTTCCGGCTGATGCTGGTGCTCCTGCGGATCGCCGCCGATGCTGCGGACCCAGTCATTGTTCCGGTGCACTTCTTCTGCCCATGCGCGCACCATCGCCGGCGGCGCGACATGGTGGCCGCGAGAGCGCATTGAGATAGCGGATGGCCTCGTCGATGTCGTCAATGTGGAGATAGCCCTGGCCGGCGACGCGCGTGTTGCCGCCTTCCTCACCCTCGGGTGCCTTCTCCAGCATCAGTACTTCCGCGCCCAGATTGTGCGCGGTGATGGCGGTCGCTGCACCGGCGCCGCCGAATCCGACGACGACCACGTCCGCTTCCGCATCCCATTTCGGCGGCAGCCAGGGGCGCTGCACGGTCGCCTACTCTTCGGCCGGAAGGAAGCCGCTCGGCACCACGCATGCGCCGTTTCCCGCCGCGGTGGTGTCGCCCTTCTGATTCGTGGCGCTGACTTCAACGCTTACACGAGAGCCGTTTGCTTCCTTGGCAATGCCGGTGATCCTGCCGGTGAACGTGACGGAGTCGCCGGGGCGCACCGGCCGCAGGAAACGCAGATCCACCATGCCGCCGCGGTTGTAGACGTCCGGCCCGAAGAAACGTCGCAAGAGCTCGGTCGCGAAGGTGAGCGACATGCGGCCCGACGCGACGGTGCCATGCGTGCCGAGCGTCTTCTGCGCCGTTTCGGTGTCGGTGAACTGGCTCGGCCCTTTTGCGCCGCCACTGTTCTCGAAGGCGTTGATCGCTTCCTGCGTCATGTTCTTGGTGAGCTTCGGCAGCTCGTCGCCGACCTTGTAACTGCGCGTCATTGCCATTTCTTTCCTACCTCCGTCGGCTGCTTGAGCTCGTGCGTGATCACGCGGTCGAGAAGCCGTCCGTCTTCATCGACCGACACGGCCTCCGTGACGATGTACGTCTTGCCTCTGCGTGCGTACTTGTCTGCAATCCATGCCTGCACGGTGATGCGCTTGCCGGGAAGCGGCGGGTTGTAGCAGTAGAACGCACAGCGCGCGTTCACCGAACCGTTGTCACGGTAGACCGTCTGGTATGGGCGCACGTCGACCTTGTGCGAGATCGTGGGGAACGCCGCCTCGGGATCCATAACGCCCTGGCGGTATTCGTCGATCATCGCCTGGGTCAGAACGTAGCTGAAGGAGGGCAGCTTTTCGCCGATCTCCAGCGCGTTCCAGTCCAGCATCTTGCGGGTGTCCTCCGTCTCGGCCATGCGAGGCTCCTTCGTCGTTGCTTCAGAGATGCCCGATGTTAATGGATCTGGCGCGCGGCGTCGTCGCGGCCGAGCGCCTTCACCACATCTGTTTCAGCAGCGCCGAGAGCTCTGATGGGTCCTTCACCTTGCGGGCATTCTGGTGCAGGTAGAAGTCACCCATCGCGTCGTGCGCGATGCGTTCGATGCCGTCCTGCGGAATATCCGCGTCTCTCAGGCGCACCGGCATGCCGAGCTTCCGATAGAAATCTTCGACGAAGTCCGTCGCCTGCTTCGCCGCCTCTCCTGCGTCCGATCCGGCGCCCACGCCTAACGCGTGCGCGAGGCGCGAGAGTCCTGCAGACGTCTCGGCCTGATTGAAGCGCATGCCCCACGCCGTCGTGAGCGAGTATGAATCACCATGGCTGATGTGCGGATAGATCGTATCGATCACGTGACCGAGCGACGAGATGATGCCGAACGCACGGCCGCGCATCCCGTCCAGCGCGCGGTTCGACAGAAACGACGCCGCCACCAGATTCATGCGCGCGTCCGTGTTGCCGGGCTCGGTGCGGAGAAGCGGCAGGCTTTCGAGAGAGAGCCGCAGCGCGTGCAGCATGTCGCCGTGCGAAAGCGGGTTGGACCGCGGTGCAGCCACGCCGGTGAGGATGCCGCTCAACGCCGAGGCTGCCGTGCTCAGCCAGAGTTCCGCAGGGGCCGTGAGCAGTGCATCGTCGTCCCAGATCATTGCCGCCGGCCGTGTCTTAGGATCGAACAATTCGAGGCGGTGCCGCGTCTCGGTATCCATCACGGCCGTTCCGGCCCGTGTCATCGCCGTGCTCGGTGTGGTGAGAACGAGAATGTTGGGAATCTTGCGCGCCATCAGTCGCGGGCTCACAGGCGTCGCCGCCGGGCGGATACTGCGTGCAGATCTCGTGGATGTCGCCTTTCTCGGCGAGCAGGATGATGATCGCGCGCGCGGTGACCATGGCACTGCCGCCGCCGACTGCGATGATGAGATCGGCGCCTGCCTCGCGCGCAGCCGCCGTGCCGCGCAGTACCGATGGAAGCGGTGAGGACTCTTCCACGCCGTCGAAAACGCCGGCGCACGTGTCGTCAAGGATCGCTTTGATGCGCTGGAGGAGATCGGTCCTGCGTGCGACCGACTTGCCGCAAACGATGAAGGCGCGCTTCGCCTTCGTGCGATCCACTTCGCCGCGCAACTGTTCCAGCGCGTCCTTGCCGGCATGGATGCTCAACGGAAACGAGCGGTGGCGAAAGGGCGTGACGGCATCCATGGGCATGCTCCTGAGAGTCGATCGTCGGGAAGGGGTGCGCGCCGATGATACGTGCGCGTGCCGGGGTAGGAAAGCCGGATGCGTGTGCGTAATTCGAGGATTGCCCCGGCGACGTTGCTTCGTGCGGCTTGCAGGCTTACATTCCCCACACACTGCGAAATGAAATCACACATGAGCAAGCTGCCACTGGAGGGGATGCGGGTTATCGAGATGGGCCAGATCGTCGCCGGACCCGCCGCGGGGTTGATCCTCGCTGAGATGGAAGACCTCGCGCGGACGCGATCGTGCGCGGCCGCGGTCTTCCGAACTGGCCCTTCGCTGATTCAAAGTGATCCTGCCGGCCGCATCATGCGGTGATTGAACAGTCGCGAACTGACGGCGAACGGCCTTCGGAGGAGGGAACTATCATGGTGAGATCGCTCGCTGCAGTTGTGCTTCTGGCCATGGCCACGGTTGCGTTCGCCCAGAAGAGCGGGGGCATACTGAAACGCGCCAACGACGAAAATCCGCCGAGCGCGTCCCTGCATGAAGAAGGTTCGAACATCGTGACGACGCCGTTCGTGCCGGTGTTCAACAACCTGATTGTCTTCGACCCGTCAAAGAGCCTGAGCCGGCCGGAGTCGATCGTGCCGGATCTCGCCACGAGCTGGTCATGGAGCGCCGACAACAAGACGCTCACGTTCAAGCTGCGGCACGGTGTGAAGTGGCATGATGGCAAGCCGTTCACAGCCGCGGACGTGAAGTGTACGTGGGACGCAGTCGCCGGCAAGCGCGACGCGGGCTGGCGCAGGAATCCGCGCCAGGCCTGGTTCTCGAACCTGCAGGAGATCGTCGTCGAAGGTGAGGATCAGGTGAGCTTCCGTCTCACCCGGCCGCAACCCTCGTTCCTCCATTTCTTCGCGGGCGGCTGGTCGGTTGTCTATCCGTGTCATGTCGATGCGCGCACGATGCGACAGAAGCCGATCGGCACGGGTCCGTTCATGGTGAGATCGATCGAACCGGGCAAGATGATCCGGCTGGTGCGCAATCCGAACTACTGGAAACCGGGGCGGCCTTACCTGGACGGCATCGACATGCCGGTCATCCCGTCGCCGAGCACCCGCACCCTCGCGTTCATTGCGGGTGAGACCGATATCTACACGTCCAGCGCGACGCTGCTCGCCGAAGTCAAGGCGAAGGTACCCGACGCGATCTGCGAGGTGGGATTGAGCTACGCATACACACAGTTGCTCATCAACCGCTCCATGGCGCCCTTCTCGGATGCGCGTGTGCGCAGGGCCATGGCGCTTGCAATCGACCGCGAAGCCGTTGTAAAGATCAAGGGTGCCGGGCTCGACAGGCTGGGCGGCGAATTGATGCCCGCCGCCCGAAGGTGCGTGGGGGCTCGACAAGGCGGAGCTGGCGACGATTCCCGGTTACGGACCGGACCTCGAGAAACGGCGCGAGGAGGCGCGCAAGCTCATGCGCGAGGCGGGCTACGGCCCGGACAAGCCGCTTACGATCGTGTCTGAGCACACGGGACGTGGCGCGCTATCGGGACACTTCGGTGTTGATCCTGGACGATCTCTCGAAGATCTACGTGAAAGGCGAGATGAAGACGATCGATACGGCGATCTGGACGAACCAGCTCGCGAAGCGCAACTATATGGTGGCGGTGCGCTCCCGCGGTCAGGCGATGGACGATCCGGACGTGTCGTTCTACGAAAGCTTCTCCTGCAACTCGCGCAGTAACGTGGACGGCTACTGCAATCAGGAGATGGAGGCTTTGTTCGAACAGCAATCCGCGACGATCGATCCGGCCGCGCGGAAGAAACTCGTCAAGGAGATCGACCGGAAACTGCAGATGGACGTGGTGCGCCCGACGATCACGTTCGCAGCGCTGCCCAATTGCCGCCGGCCGTATGTGAAGGGTTACGTGCCGAGCCTGAACAATCAGTACAGCAATCTACGCATGGAAGACGTATGGCTCGACAAATGATCCGCATGACCAAACTGCCGCTGGAAGGTATCCGCGTCATCGACACCAGCTATGTATTCGCAGGGCCTTACGCCTGCGGCCTCCTGGGCGATCTCGGCGCCGATGTGATCAAGATCGAAGGGCCGTCGCGGCCGGACTTCACGCGCGGCGGCGCGTTCTCCGGCATGCTGCCGGACAACGAGGGCGGCCAGGATCCGTGGAACCGCACCAGCACGTACAACCTCGCGAATCGCGGCAAGAAATCGCTCGTGCTCGACCTCTCGCGCAAGGAAGGGCGCGAGGTCCTGATCGACGTGATCCGGGTGAGCGACATCATCATCGAGAACTTCACGCCCCGCGTCATGCGCGGCTGGGGTCTCGATTATCCGAACCTGAAGAAGATCAATCCGCGCTTGATCATGATTTCCAACACGGGCTACGGTCACGGTGGGCCGTACTCGAGTTACCCCGCACAGGCGACGACACAGGAGGCGACGCATGGCCTTGCGGCCGTCACCGGCTATCGCGGCGGTGAGCCCTCCAAGGCCGGGCAGTCTTACGTCGACTTTCTCGCGACTTGGGCGTGCATGACAGCCGGCGATGCTGGGGCTTCGGTTCCGCCGCCGCTTCGGCCGCGGCTTCTGGGTCGATGTCGGCATGTATCAACTCGGCTGCTTCAACGTATCGGACTTCGTGCTCGATTCCATCGCGAACGGCGCTCAGGGCGAAAGGATCGGCGACCGGCATCGCAAGTTCGCACCGCAGGGTTGCTACCGCTGCTCCGGCGAAGACGCCTGGTGCGCGCTCAGCGTGCGGGACGACGAGGAGTGGGCCGCGTTGTGCAAGGTGATCGATCGGCCCGAGCTTGCAACGGACGAGCGTTTTGCGACGGAAGCAGCGCGTCGCGCACATCACGATGAAATCGACGAGATCATTACGCGCTGGATGCGCGGCTTCGACAAGATCGAGGCCATGGAACGGCTGCAGGGCGCCGGAGTTCCAGCCGGCGCCGTGCTCGACGGTCGGGATATGCACTTCAATCCCCATCTCAAGTCACGCGGCCTGATCGAGCCGGTGGAGTATCCGCCGGAGCGCGGCATGGGTCCGCGGCGCCTCATCGTCGGCCGCCCGTGGCGCTTCAGCAAAATGTCGCCCCACGTGCGCGGCCCGGCGCCGACCTTCGGACAGCACAACCACGAACTGCTGCGCGACGTGCTCGGCTACGACGAGCATCGGATCCATGCGCTCGAAACGCACCTCATCAGCGTGAGCAAGCCGGTGAAGGGTCGGCCGGTATTTGAAATGCCGATGGACGAGCGCGTCAGACTGGGCCGGCTGGCGTATTGGGATGCGGATTACAAGAAGCGGCTGGGAATCGAGGAGTGATGAGTGACGGGTGACGAACAACACTCCCTCGCCCCGAATCGGGGAGAGGGTTGGGGTGAGGGGCGCCTCACTTATCCAGCCACACGTCTTCCATCCGATGGTGCGTGTAGATCCCGTTTTTAGACCTGACGTATCCCTTCACGTATGGATGCCAGCAGGCGGTGCTCGTGGACTGGTAGACGGCAGCCCGTGCCACTTCCTGCTGCAGGAAGATATCGAGCGACTGCACGAGTTGCTTGCGCTTCGCGGGGTCGATGGTCGCTGACTGCTCCTCGATTTTCGCTTCCACGTCGCGATTGCAGTACTTCGTGTAGTTGCGGATCGAGTCGCACCTGAAATTTTCGTAGAGCACGACGTCCGGGTCATCGATGGCCGAGCCCGATGTCTCGAACGCCATCGTATACGCGCCCTTGATGATCGCGCCGGTGAAGATGGAGTACTCCTTCGGCTCGATCTCGCCTTCGATGTAGATGTGGCGCAGTTGGTCGGCGGCGAGAGTCGCGCCGGCGGTGAAGTTCGGCGCGGAGGTGCGCACGAGGTAAGTCACCTTCAGCTTCTTGTTGGGGCCGTAGCCCGCTTCTTCCATGAGCTTGCGCGCTTCCGCGCGATTGCGCTCGACGTCTTTTCCGAATCCAGGTATCGCTTCCAGTTGCGCCGGTGTAAGGCCCCAGTTGCCGTACGGCGGCGACATCATGACGCCGCCGAGCCGGGCGGCGCCCTGCTGCGCGGCAACGAAGGCATTGCGGTCGAGTGCGAGAGAGATCGCACGCCTTATCCTGGGATTGTCGAACGGCGCAACCTTGTGGTTCATCAACACCACACCGGTCACCATCGTTCCCGTCGTGGAGCACACGGCCCCCGGGACTTGCGCGTGGATGTCCTTGATCGTGTGCGGATTGACGGTGGAGGTTCCCGTCATGTCGACCTGACCCGAGACGAACGCCAGCACGCGCGTCGCCGTATTGGGAATGATCCGGTAAACGATCCCGTCCAGATAGGGCCGGCCCTGCTTCCAGTAATCGGTGTTCTTCACCAGCCGTATCACGTCGTTCGGTCTGAACTCGGCGACTTTGAACGGGCCGGTTCCGATCGGCTGCTGACGCATGACGCGCCCGTCCACATGGCAGGGATAGACTGGCGACCAGCCGCTCGCGAGGAAGGAGAGGAACGCCGGCTGCGGCCGCTGCAGGACGAAGCGCACCTCGTAGGGCCCGGCCACCGCCACTTCCTTCAGGTTCGCATACCACTCTTTGTGCGAATTCTTGCGCCAGTTCGAAGGCCGCTTCCCGGTGATCATGTCCCAGGTGCACTGGACGTCGGCGCTGGTGAACGGCTTTCCGTCGTGCCACTTGACGCCTTCCCGCAGCTTCATCGTGAGTGCCGTATGGTCGGCGCTCCACGACCATGAAGTCGCGAGATCGGGCTTGATCGACTCCGGCCGCGCGACCTCGTCCTGCTGGTCGTACATGACGAGATTGTTGAAAACGCCCATGAACGGTTGAATCGCGGTGATCGACGATTCCTCGTGCAGCGACGCGCTGCTCGGGTTTTCGCGCAGCGGGAAGCGCAGCGTGCCGCCGTACTTCTGCGCGACGGCGGACGTCGCCATCACCGTCAGCAACGCGGCCGCGAACCATTTCGTCGGGTGCTTCATGGATCTCCTCGCCTTCACCCCTCCCCATTCCGGGCGAGGGAGTGGCAATTCATCATCCTCGACTTTCCAGCAGATCCGTGATCACACGCTCCAGATCGTTCAACGTGCTGCACACGCGCACGAGGCTGCAGTACGGCGCATAGCGATACATGTCCGAGTCACCGCTGCCCCACACGGAGCGGAATTCGGGATTGAGCCAGATGAGCCGGCGCGAGCGGTTTGAAAGCCGCTCCACGATATCGACGCGCGGATCGGTTCCATTGCCTCGTGCATCCCCGAGGATGATCACCGTCGTCTTGCTGTTCACGTCTTTCATCCAGCGCTGCTCGAAGTCTTCGAACGCGCTGCCGTAGTTCGAGGACTCGAACCCGACGGACGACATGATGCGGGCGAACGCTTCTTCGAATGCCTGGTGCTCGAGTATCTCGCTCACTTCGATCATCGACCCGGCGTACGCGAACGAACGGATGTCCGAGAGAGCCTCGGTCAACGCATACAGGAACATCAGCAGAAATTGGGAGACCCATGCGACCGACCCCGAAACGTCGCACAGGACCATGAGACGCGGCTTCTCGATGTGCTTCTGTTTCCATACGACGTCGAACGGAACCCCGCCCCAGCCCATGTTGCGCCGGATCGTGCGCTGAACGTTGATCTCGCCGCGATTGCGCCTGCGTCGCGTGCGTGCGTAGCGCGTGGCGAGTCGTTTGGCCATCTGGCGGACGAGCACGCGCATGCGTTCGAGCTGATGCCGATCGAGGTTGGCGAGACGTGCGGACTTGAGGAGCCGCTCGCGCATCTGCTCGGTTTCGCCGCGCGCATAGAGCAGAAGACTGCGTTCGACGAAATCACGAACCGAGTCACGGAGCTCTTCGAGCCTCGCTTCGAGTCGATCGGCGCGCGCCGTAGCGGCCGGTGCCCCGATCGCGCGGAGATCCTGGATGTCCCGCTGCGCCGGGCCGAGGCCCATGCGATTGAGGATATCCAGGACGTAGATGTTCTTTTGCGTCAGGTAGCGGATCCGGTCGATGCGGGCCTCGTGCGCCGCCGTCTCCATCGCGACTGCGAGCTCCGAGCGATCGCCATCCTCGAGCAGCTGCCGCAGGGACGGGCCACCGCCTCCGCCCATTGCGCCGGGAACGGTCGCCGACGATTGCGGGACGTTGCCGGCAGCGGCGTCCCGTTCTTCGTCGGGCGGCTCGGCAGCGGAAAACTCATCGCGGCGAAAGTAGAGATCGAACGTGTCTTCGAAAATCAGCTTCTCGTCGATGGTCTTTGCGAGCACGGCACTCAGCGTCTCTTTGAGGACGGCGCGGTTGGAGAAGCCGACGAGATCGACAGCGCGCGCGGCGTCGATCCCTTCCGCGGCCGAGATGCGCAGCCCGGCGCCGCGGGCGACCTGCAGGAAGCGGCGCAGCGGTTCGCTGGCGGAGCCGGTCGTCGGCCCGGGCGGCGTGAGACGGGGCTCAGCCATCACGGCTTCGTCAGGCGACAGCCTGCTGTGCCTGCTTGGTGAATTCCGTAATGCGCTTACCCGTCGCTTCGATGTCCGATTCGAACTTCAGCAGGACGTTGAGTGTGTCGCGCACCAGCGCCTCTGTCAGCACCGTCGTGTGCATGAGCACCATCACCCGCGCCCAATCGATGGACTCGCTCACCGACGGCAGCTTCTTCAGGTCGAGCCCCCGCAGCTGCTGTATGAACGATACGAGCTGCGCCAGAAGCCGTGCATCGATGCCGGGTACGCGCGAAGCGATGATCCGCGACTCCAGCTTCCTGTCGGGGAATCCGATGTGCAGATGGAGGCAGCGGCGCTTGAGCGCATCACCGAGATCTCTCGTGGAATTCGAGGTGAGGAACACGATCGGCGGCACGGTTGCCGCGATGGGCCCGATCTCCGGAATCGTCACCTGGTAGTCCGAGAGGAGCTCGAGCAGAAACGCCTCGAACTCCTGGTCGGACTTGTCGATTTCGTCGATGAGAAGCACCGCGCCTTGCGGTGCTTCCAGCGCTCGCAGCAGGGGTCTGGGCTCGAGGAAGCTTTTCGAGAAGAACACGTCGCCGAAGCTGTGCAGGCGGTCGAGTGCCGTGCCGAGATCGTGTGCGTCGCCGATGAGCGTGCCCACCTTGTCGCGCAGGATCTGCGTGTAGAGGAGTTGCTTCCCGTATTTCCACTCGTAGAGCGCCTTGGACTCGTCCAGTCCCTCATAGCACTGCATGCGTATGAGCGGCAGCTCGAGCCAGGATGCGACCGATTTTGCCAGCTCGGTCTTGCCGACGCCGGCTGGACCCTCGACCAGTATCGGTTTACGAAGGTGGTGCGCGACGTAGATCGCTGTCGAGATACGCTGGCTCGCGATATAGCCCGACGCACCCAGCCCGGCGTCTACTTGTTCGATAGAGGCGATACGATATGCCGCATCGGCCGGTTCTTCGCTCTGCATGTTCCGGATTCGTCCCGCGCGTGTTGTAAGCGGCTTCGGTCGGGCGCGGCGCGTTCGCACCAACCCCCCGAGCTTGTTCGACCGCATCGCCGCTGTCAATCGCGCCCGCGCGCTTGAAGTGGGCCGAGTTGGCGCTATCATGCGAGGCGAGGAGACCATGGAATGAGAGTTTGCACTGCGCTTACCTGCGTGTTGAACGTTGCCGTGCTGGCCGCAGCCGGCAACACGTTCGCGGCCCAGCAGGAGTATCCGACCAAACCGATCCGGTGGGTGACACCCTATGCGCCCGGTGGCAGCACGTCGGCACTGTCGCGTCTCGTCGGCGAAAAGCTGAGCGAGACGTTCGGCAAGCCGGTGATTATCGACAATCGCCCCGGCGCGAACACCATGATCGGCGCGGAGGCCGTGGCGAGAGCCGCCCCCGACGGCTACACGATTCTGCTCGCCGGCAACAGTCAGATCGTCCTGCAGCTCCTGATGAAGCCGCCGTACAATGTCTTCAGGGATTTCGCGCCGGTGACGATTCTTGCGAAGACCAACTACATTCTGGTGATCAATCCCGCGACGCCCGTGAACAATCTGCAGGAGTTCATCGCGTACGCCAGGGCGCGGCCGGATCAGCTCAACGTGGCATCGGTTTCCAGCGGGAGCTCGCAGCACCTGATGGGCGAACTCTTCGGCATTCTGACGGGCGTCAAGATGCACCACATTCCGTACAAGGGCGGCGCGCAGGGCATCGTCGATCTCATGGGCGGACAGGTGCAGGCGTCGTTCTCGAACGCGCTCAACGTGATCCCGCACATCAAGAACGGAAGGCTGAAGGGACTCGCCGTCACGGGCGACAAGCGTATGGCTGCGGTGCCGCAGGTGCCGACCTACGCTGAAGCCGGGCTGCCGAGCTACGACCCGAAGAACTGGCAGGGCATTCTCGCGCCCGCGAAAACGCCGCGAGCGATCGCCAACAGGCTCGCGCAGGAGTGCGAGAAGATTCTGGCCATCCCGGATATCGCCGAAAAACTCGTCAACTCCGGCATGGAGCCGTATTACACGGGCCCGGACAAGATGGCCGCGCAGATGAAGGTCGATTACGCGGAGACTGCGCGCGTCATCAAGACCGCCAATATCAAGATCGAGGAATGACTTGCGCGCCGCGGCGTCACTGGCCCGAGAGGGCCTTCGTCAATTCACGCGCATCCTTTACATCGTCGAGTCGCTGCACCATATCGATCAGGCGGTCCATCGCCGCGTCTGAAAGCCTGCGGCGCAGACAGTCCTTCACTTTGACGAGATGCACGTCGGGTGTGATCGGACTGCGCGCGGAGCCGCGATACGCGTCGCAGCGCTCGGTTACAACGCGGCCGTCTTTCAGGCCGGCGCGGGCCTGGACCCACGTCTCCATGGTCGAGGTCGAAATATCGGGATTCGGTTTGAGGCGGATCTTCCTGAGCGCCGACTCGACCGGTGCGGAGAAGCGGACAGGATCGGTGAACGAATCGATGCCGACCTGAGGCTGTGTCAGAGCGACTGCGGCGCAATATTCGAAGCTGAACTTGCCGTCGAGCCCGGTCGCTGGCGCGGGGCGCGACAGGCCGGGACGCCGCGACGACACTTCCAGCTCCAGCCATTCCACGTCTTCGGCGCTGATCTTGTTCTTTTCCTTCAGCAGTACCACGGATTCCGTGGCCCACTGCATTGCGATCTGCGCAGGGTAGCGCTTGATGTTGAAGCCGTGCTGCTGGAGATTCCACTTGCTGCCGAGCCCGTCGAGCAGCGCGTCCCACTCGAACTCGTCGCCGAAAAGCGTCTCGACGTAGCCGCGCACCGCCTCGAAGATCGAATCGTTCGCAGTGAAGCCATCCTGCGCGAGCATTACCGCTTCGACGCCCATGCGGCCGGCGTTGCCCGGATGCGTGCACTTGGTCATCGAGCCGTTGTTCGCGAAGAGACCGCCGGTCCTCGATGTCGCCACACCGAGCGCCATGCGTGCCTCATGCTCCGACAGCCCGAGCAGATTGGCGCAACCGGCAGCGCATGCGGGCGGCCCGTAGATGCCGGGCGGATGGAACGGCCGTGACTCCGATTTGCGCGCGGCGGTCGCAATGCGCTGCTGCATTTCCCAGCCCACTGCGAAGGCGCTGAGGATGGCGCATCCGGAAGCGCCGTTCACTTCGGCGAGCGCGAGGATGCCGGGCAGCAGGGTCGATGTGCCATGACTCGAGGGGATGCCCTGCGGCTCGTAATCGAGCACATGCATCGCCGCACCGTTGGCGAAGGCGGCAAGCGGCGGGTTGGTACGGAATTGCGCGCCCACCACCGTGCACTCGGGCCGCCCACCGAGCCGATCGACATAGCGCCGGACGTACTCGAGCTCCGGCTGAACCGATCCGGCAATCACGTTCGCGATGCCGTCGAGGATGATCGTACGGGTCGCGCTCAGGACCGGCGCGGGGATATTCTCGTATCGAACGTTGGCTATGAAATGCGCGATCTGCTCGGTTGCATTCACGACTCACCTCTTTCCATGATTTTGCGAACGGCCTTCGCGGAACGACAGATTCGATGACGGACAGTGCCGCCCCGCGGCCGGCTAACTCTCCGTCGTCAGGACCACTTTGCCGGCCACTTTGCGGCCGGCGACGGCATTGAGCGCTTCCGTCGCCTGCGTGAGCGGGTAGGTCGCCCAGACGTGCGGCTTGATCTTGCCTTCCTTGTACCACTCGTAAAGCGTTCTCGCGTTGGCGCGATGCTGCGCGGGATTGCGCCGGATGAAGGCGCCAACCCACACGCCCACGATGCTGCAGCCCTTGATGAGCGGCAGATTGAGCGCGATTTTAGGTATGTCGCCGGCCGCAAAGCCGATCACCAGAAAACGGCCCCCCCAGGCGAGGTCACGTAACGCAGGCTCCGAGTACGGACCCCCGACGGGATCGTACACGACGTCCAGGCCTTTGCCGCCGGTTATCTCCTTTACGCGAGCGCGCAGATCCTCGGTCGTGTAGTTGATGGTTGCGTCGGCGCCGTGCTGCCGGCAGACGGCGAGTTTCTCTTCGGTCGACGCGCACGCGATGACTTTCGCGCCGAGCGCCTTCCCGATCTCGACTGCAGCGAGCCCCACGCCGCCGGAGGCGCCGAGCACCAGCAGCGTTTCACCGGCGCGCAGGTTCCCGCGCTCCGTCAGCGCGTAATACGACGTGCCGTAGGTGGACGCGAGACCCGCTGCGGTCGCAAAATCCATGTTCGGCGGAATCGCAAGCAAGCGCTCCGGCTCGACCAGCACTTCTTCAGCATAGCCGCCGCTCTGCGTCTGCACACTCACGCGCTCACCGACCTTCCAGCCGTCCACGCCCGCGCCGACTGCCTTGATCGTCCCCGCGACTTCGGAACCCGGGATGAATGGCAGTTCCGGCTTGGTCTGATACTTGTTCTGAATAATGAGCGTGTCCGAAAATTTGACGTTCGCGGCCCGAACGCTCACCACGACCTTGCCGGCCGTGGCTTCGAGCGGGCTGCGTTCCTCCAGGACCAGGCTCTCCGGAGGACCCCACGCTTTGCATACGATTGCTTTCATGCGACTGCTCCCTGTCCGAGAGAAACCGTTCACGCGTCGAGCTTGTCCTGTGACGCACGGTCAAGCGCGTTGCGCCGTTACATTGTGGCTCGATTTTGCCTGAAACGCCCCGCCGACATGGCATTTGCGCGGACGCGGGAACCACCGCCGTTGTCATCGGCCCTACCCAGAGGTGTTCTGCTACAGGACTTCGAGGTGCACACGCGAGCGATTTCTCTCCGGCGACGAGCGCGGGAGTCGCTGATGAGAAAGCGATACGCGCAGGGGCTAGGGTTCTTCCTGATGCTTTGCCTTGCGGCTGGCGCGCGTGCGGAATCTTTTTCACACACCCGTGGAGGCGAGTACTTCGAAGCAGCCGTCACGGATGGGCGTGTGATCGTGAAGGAAAGGTTTCAGGGCGCGACGACGATCTACGGCGATTTGTCATGTCCACTGGGGCCGGGCGTGAAAGCGAGCACGCTGGCGTCAGCGCCGTCCAGACTGTGCGTGAGCTTTGCCAAGGACCGGTGCGCGTACGCGCGTTACCAGAACGGTGTCGCGATCCATCCGGATGAGCTTGCGCATGCGCGCGTGCCCCGGATGTGCATTGCGCTGGCGAGTCCGGAAGAGGCTCGGCGATTCGCGGCACTTGTGAACGCGGGTCCACGGCCGCCGACGACGGAGCCCGCTGAAGCAGCGAAAGGCGGCGCGGACGAGACCCCCGCGACGGGTTCGTCGGGCGGTCCCGCCGCCAATCCGGACGCTGTGACGGCCGGCACGCGTTCCGCAGCGGGTACGGCCAAGCGGCCATCCCGCCAATCCGCTCGGAAAGCGAAGAAGACGCCCCATTCCTCACGCAAGAGCGTGTCACGAGCAAAAGTCGTGAACGCGCTCAAGGCGAAGCCACCGCTGCCAGCGCCCGCGATGCCGGAACCTCCCGCAACGCCTGCGCACGCCCATGAGTAAGCGTCTCTGGGACTACTTGCCTCGCGCAACACGCGCGTTATCGACCATGTTGGGGTAGGGCCGTCCTGCTTTTTTCGCCAGCCGTTTCGCCTTCGCCTTCTGCTGAGGCGATAAGGTCTTGTGCTTGCGTCGGGGGTTCGAGCGTTCCCAGATCGGTTTCTTGCGCGCGGACTTGCGTGCCATTGTCTGTACTCCTGAGCGAGTTGGGCGGTGCGGCCGATGACGTGCGACGCTATCGAGCCACTCGCTCGACATGCGAGAAACGCGCCGATCGGGTTCTTAGCCGGTTGCTTGATCTGCGTCAGACCGCTCTGATGCCGGCCAGTGCGATACTTCAAGCCGTAAAAGCGGAGTCGCCCAAAGTCCGGATGTTCCTGCTTCCGGTTGCGACGCAAGCTTTTTTGGGCCCAGATCCTCCACGTCGGAGCGCTATGGGCCCTTTCTTTTGGCCGCTGCGAAGCGCTCGAGGCAGCGCTGCGGTCGCGATCCGGAATTGATGTGGGTCAAAACGGCTGTCGTGGCGGGCGAATACTATGCATTCGTCATTCAGCCGAAGGAGGCCATCATGTTCAAGTGGATACTGGAACTCGCCATATTCCTCCGCTTCATACGCGACGCTGGCATCATCGCCAACCGCCACCGGCCCGAAGAACTGCGGCGCTACCTCGCCGTCTGACCCGGTTCGATGCTTGCCTGCGCGCCACGACCGCGCGCGCTCGGAAGTCATCACGCTTCCTGACGCGGTCGTGCGTGCGCAACCCATTCTCCTGAGGCCGTAGACTGCCTCTGGCCTCGACGGCTATTCCATATCAACGATTGGCGTGAGCCGCATCGACGGCCTCGCGCGCATGCGCGCATCATCGCGCGGCATTCAGAACCGCCGACCATCCTCTGTACTGATACGCTTGCGACATTTAGAAAGCTCAGGCTGAAGAGGAGGCTGCAGTGTGAACTGCACACGGCTGCTGCTGGCGATGACTTGGTGCGTTGTCATCGCTCCCGGCCTTGCGCATGCGGCGTTGAGCGATGAGATCCAGGTGTACACCGACGACATCAACGAGCCGCGTAAGACCGGGCTGGAACTGCACGTCAATACGACGCCGAAGGGACGCAGGACGCCGGACTACCCTGGCGAAGTCGTTCCGAATCACGGACTGCGCATCACCCCCGAGTTCTCCTACGGACTGACTGAAACGTGGGAAGCGGGTCTGTACATCCCGACCAATCGCGATGCAGCGGGAAACTTCGATGTCGCTGGCGCGAAGCTGCGTCTCAAGTGGCTGCCGATCCGCGGCGACGAGGAGACCGGCGGCTGGTATCTCGGCGCGAATGCCGAGCTTTCTCACCAGAAACAGAAGTTTTCTGAATCGAGATGGACGTCCGAGCTGCGCATCATCATGGGCCACCGCGGGACGGAATGGCTGCTCGGCGGCAACATACTGCTGGGATGGAACTTGTCCGACGGCCTTGGTAGCGCCACCCCGGAGTTCGAAGTCGTGCTGAAGGCCGCCCGCAAAGTCTCGGAACGTCTCGCTCTCGGGCTCGAGTACCTATTCCGTACTCGGCACCACGGGACGGATCGCGCCCTGGTCCGAGCAGGACAACGCGATCTACGTCACAGCGGATTACGAGACAAAAAGCTGGGGCATCAATTTCGGGGTCGGTCGCGGCATTACGAACGCGTCGGACAGGTGGACCGTGAAGGCGATCTTCGGCGTGCCGTTCTAGCCTCCGCCCTGCGCAACAGGGAATATCAGCGCGATTCGGCGACCTGTTGCTCGAGCTTCAGCTGCGTCGCGCGCGCGCAGTTCTCGGTCACCTTGAAGTAGCGCTGCACCCAATCCGCCCCGATTTCATAGGGATGCGGGCCTGCGCCGCGACCCGCGAGCATGCGGTTCTTCTTGTAGGCCTCGTCGAATTCGGAGTGATTCGAGAGGAGAACCGTGGCGCCCGTCTCCTTCGCCTTGGCCGCGAGGTGACGTTGCGAGTCGATGTACTTCTGCAGGTTCTTGATACTCCAGTCCGGCGTGTGGTACTCGAACACCAGCGCCGTCCCGCCCGAATAGACGACGTTCACGGGACGGCCGTGGTCGAGCACCTGAAACGTGTAGGAGATCGTCCCGTCCGTGTGACCCGGCGTGAACCAGATGCTCACGGTCGAGTCTCCGAGCGTAATCTTCATTCCGTCCTGCGCGACGATGTCGCGCTTCGGCGCCATGTTCTTGAAGCGGTTGGGATACTTCTCGACCAGCTCCCAGTCAGGGGCAGACATCACCATATGCGGCCCGTAGCGTTTCTGCAGCATCTCGGCGCCGCCGATGTGATCCTGATGTGCATGCGAGATCAGGACGTACTTGATGTCTTTGGGATCGAGGCCCACCTTGCGCATGCCGCCGACGATGAGCTCTTCCGAATTATACGGATAGATCGTGTCGAGAAGGATGATGCCTTCGCGCGTCGTGAGGGCCCACGATGAGTGGACCTTGCCGCCGACGAAGAAAAGATTATCGAAAACCTTTGCGGGCTCGGCATACCATGAATCGCGCGGCGGCGCCTTCTTCGGGTCCGACACGTACGCTGCGGGAATGTCACGCGTATCTTCGCTTCGGCTGGGCGGCAGAAAACACGTGCGCGCGAGTGTGCCCAGGAACTCGAATTCAGCGGCGGACTTCGCAGCCTGCTGCACTTTCTCGATCGCCGCCTGGGCGCCTCCCGCCGGCGTTTTCTGCTGCGCGCTGGCCTGCCCTCCTAGGGCGGCGAGCGCAATAACGACGCTGACGACTGCGGTATGACGAACTTGCATGCAAAACTCCTCCCTGACGAAACGCGGCCTGTAGCGGACGTTCTCCTGCGCCGGAAGCTTACCGAATTTCGCGCCAGCAGGTAACGCGCTACTCACGTGGCGGTGAGAGCGGCTCCGTTCTTCTCGGGCGATCGCAGCGCCGACTGCGGCGCACTCGTCTGCGCCCCGATGTTCACTCGTGTGCGCAGCATTCGTAACGAGTATAACCGGCAGCGATGGACGATCACTCTTGTGTATGGCCATGCAACCGCAGACGCTGTTATGTGGCGATGTGGGCGTGTAGCATAAGTCGCTGTCTTTCGGACGGTCGTGTAATGAAGAGGAGCACACGGCGATGAGGATTACGAGAACGCAGGACGTCGTCGGCGCCGAGATCACGGACATCGATCTTGCACGTTTGTCGGACGAAGATTTCGGCCGCATCGAGCAGGCGTTCAACGAGCACGCGGTCCTCTGTTTTCGTGGTCAGAAGCTCGACGAAGAACACCTCATCGCGTTTGCCCGCCGCCTCGGTCCGATCGAGGAAAATTGGTTGAAGCACTACACGCACCCGCGTTATCCCGAGATCCTCTTCGTGTCGAACATCAAGGAGAACGGGCGTGATATCGGCCACGCCGATGCAGGCAGCGTATGGCATACGGATCAGTCGTTCACGCCAAGACCGCCCCGTGCCACGATGCTTTACGCGCTCGAAGTGCCGACAGAGAACGGCATCGCGCTCGGCAGCACCCAGTTCGCAAGCGCGGCCGACGCGTACGACAGCTTGCCCGAGGCGACTCAACGCCGCATTGCGGGTCTACGCGTCATTCACAATCTAGCGGGAAGGCGCGCCCGCACCGGCACGGGAGCGCAGAGCGACCAGGCGCTGCGACGGGACAAACCGGATGTGGTGCACCCGCTCGTGCGCACGCACCCATTCACCGGCCGCAAGTGCCTTTATGTGAACAAGGGCGAATGCGTCGGCATCGAAGGCATGGAAACGGAAGAGGCGCTCGCGCTGATCGAAGAATTGGCCGATCGCATCGTGGAGCCGCGCTTTCGACACACTCACCACTGGCAAGTGCACGACCTGCTGCTCTGGGACGACTGCACGCTGCAGCACCTTGCGACCTTCGACTACAAGTGGCCGCGGCACCGCCGGCTCATGCAGCGCATCATGGTCGAGGGCAGCGTGCCGGTGTGATACGCCTTCGCATCTCCGGGGCCAGCTGAGATGCACGCGCGGCTGCTGCTGGCCGGATTGCTCGCAATGTTCAATACGTGTGCGCTGGCCCAGAACTATCCGACCCGGCCGCTGCGCATGGTCGTGCCCTGGCCTCCGGGCGGATCGAACGATATGGCCGCGCGTCTTCTCGCGCCGGCGCTCGCGAAATCGCTCGGGCAACAGGTGATTGTCGACAACCGTATTGGTGCCAGCGGCATCATCGGGAGCGAAGTGGTCGCGAAGAGCCCGCCTGATGGCTATACGATCATGCTCAACTCGGCCACGCACGTGACCAATGCGACCACCTACCGCAAGCTGCCTTACGACACCCTGAACGATTTCGTCGCGTTATCTCCAGTCGCCCAGATGCCGACCATCATGGTGGTGCATCCGTCACTCCCGGTGACATCCGTGCGCGACCTCATCGCGCTCGCGCGCAGGAATCCCGGCCGCGTGATGTATTCCTCGGGAGGGCCGGGCGGACAGACACACCTGCCGGCGCTGTTGTTCGCGAAGATGGCAGCGCTCGATCTCGTGCACGTGCCATACAAGGGCGGCGGTCCGGCCATCGTCGCGCTGTTGAGCGGCGAGGTGCAGCTCATGTGCGCCAGCATGCCATCGGTGATCGCACACGTCAGGAATCGGAAGCTGCACGCGCTCGCGGTCACGTCGGCTCGACGCTCGCGGCTCCTGCCGGACCTGCCGACCGTCGCGGAAGCGAGCCTGCCCGGTTATGAAATCACGCTGTGGCTGGGCCTGTTCGGGCCCGCGGCGCTGCCAGGGGCGCTCGTGGAACGCCTGCACGAAGAGATCCAGCGGGCGCTCAAGCTGCACGAGGTCGAATCGAGCTTCTCGAGCAACGGAATGGAAACGGTCGCCGGAACGCAAGCCGAATTCGCCACGTTCGTTCGCGCGGAACTGAACAAGTACGCGGTTCTCATCAGAGAATCCGGGGCCGCGGATAACTGACGTCGGCGTCGCGCGCGCCGCAAACAACATCGAGTACGTCATTCAAGACGACGGAGGCTGCATATGCAAAAGCTGGAAGTCTTCAGTCCCATCGGTGACGACACCATGGCACGAAAAGCGGTCGCACCGCCCCTCGACACGCTCGACGGCAAGACCATCGGTGAAGTCTGGAACGGCGTTTACAAAGGCACCGAAACTTTTCCGGTTTTGCGCGAGCTTCTGCAGCAGCGCTTTCCCGGTCTCAAGGTGATTCCGTTTACCGAATTCCCCGCAAACTACGGCGGCGAGACACGGAAAGAACAGGCAGAAGCCGCGCGGAGAATTGCGGAGCTCGCGAAAGCGAAAGGTTGTGACGCGATCATCACCGGCAACGGGGCCTGAGGCTCCTGCACTCCGGCCGCGGTGCGGCCGGCAGCAGCCGCCGAGAATGCGGGCATTCCGAGCGTGGTGATCGCCAACACCGGGTTCTTGGTGAACGCAACGCTCACCGGGAAGTCATGGGGCATCGAAAACATACAAGTCGCGGAGTATCCCGGCGCGCTTGCGATCCATTCGCGCGAGGACATGCAGAAGAACATCCGCGAAGTGCTGGTCGAACGCGTGATCGCCGGCCTGACACAGCGCGCACAAGCCAGTGCGTCCGCAGACCTCGCGCGTACAGCCCGGCATGACCCGATCGTCTTCACCGGCACGTACGATGAAGTCAATCGCTATTTCCAGGAGCAGGAGTGGAGCGATGGTCTCGCGATCGTTCCGCCCACGGCGGAGAGGATCGAGCAGTTCGTGTCGTGTGCAGGTCGAAGGGCGGACGAGGAGATTGCGGTGCTCCCGCCGGCCAGACTCAGGGCGACGCCGCGCAACATTGCGGCGAACGCGATCATGGCCGGTTGCGAGCCGCAACACATGCCGCTGCTGATTGCTGCCACCGAAGCGCTCGCGGCCGAAGAGTTCAATGTCAACAATCTCGGCAGCACGTCCGGCATCCTGCCGTTTCTGTTCGTGAACGGACCGCTCGTCAGTGAGCTGGGCATTGCATGCGAAGGCCAGCTCGTGTCACGCGGGCCCAACCCCGCTCTCGGGCGTGCGCTGGGGCTGATCGTGCGCAACATCGCGGGATATCGCCCTGGCAGAAACTACATGGGGAGCTTCGGATATCCGCTGGCGTTCGCGCTCGCCGAGAACGAACACGCGAGTCCCTGGAATCCGTATCACGTGGATCGCGGCTTCGAGCGTACCACGAGCACAGTCACGCTCGGCGTCACGAACAACTGGGGCCATGCGCCGGCTCCCGCGAGCGCGCCGGATCGCAGCGGTGCGGACATCACGCTCGAGGTTCTGTGCGGTGAGCTCCGGAAGCGCGTGCGCGTTTACAGTCTGGCGGGTGCGGGGCGGGGCGAACACCAGGAAATCGTCATGATCACGATCCTGATGTCGCCGCCGGTGGCGCGTGCGCTTGCCGACGCCGGTTATTCAAAGCGCGCGGTCGCCGAGTACCTGTACGAGAATGCGCGAGCGCCCCGCTCCGACTTTGACTGGGCGCGACGCTATACCGGCGGTACGCGTCTCGGCCCTGCGGAGACGGAACCGGAAGATCAAAGCGGACCGCCGGGTGAAATGCTGCGCCTGATCTCGAGTCCCGACGTCGTTCACATCATCGTGTGCGGGGATCCGAACCGCAATCGCCTCATGTTGTTCGAAGGCGGGCATGCGGTTCCCGCCACCCGGGCGATTCGGCCTGCGTGAGCCCGGCGAAGTGACGGCCCACTGGCGTGTCGCGCATGCGGCGCTGTCGATGCTCCTGGTTGCGGCCGGTGCATCGGCGCAGAGTTATCCGGTGCGTCCGGTCCGCGTCGTGGTGCCGCAGCAGGCCGGCGGCTCGGCAGACATGACATTACGTCTTCAATTGCCGTATGTCGAACGTCGCCTCGGCAGGAATTTTATCGTCGACAACCGACCCGGAGCCACGGGTGTGATCGCCGTGCAGATCGTCGCATCAGCGCCGCCGGACGGTTACACGCTTCTGTATAACGCGTCGAACATGCTGATCACCCAGACGACCCAGCCTGCCGCGCCGTACAAAGTGCTGCGTGATTTCGTGCCGATCACCGTCACTGCTGCGTCGCTCGGCAATCTGATCGTCGTCAATCCCGCGGTGCCCGCGCGATCGATGCAGGAGCTGATAGCGCTCGCGAAAGAAAGGGCTGATCGAAACGAGCCTCTGAAATACGGCTCGCAGGGCAACGGCAGCGGACAGCACCTGCTGGTGGAAATGTTCAACCTGCGTGCGGGCACGTCTCTCATGCACGTGCCTTACAAAGGTGTGCCGGCGATCATCAACGCGCTGCTGGCGGGCGAAGTGGACGTCCTCTTCATCAATCCCATCGCAGTGCTCGCGCACGTGAAGAGCGGTCGCGTGCGGGTGCTCGGCTTCACGGGCACTTCACGGTTCGAAGTGCTACCCGACGTGCCGACGCTCACCGAAGCGGGTGTGCGCGACATGGAAAACCCGCAGGCGAGCTGGCATGGCTGGTTTGCACCGGCGGGAACCCCGAATCCGGTCGTGACGGTGGTCTACGGTGCTGTTCAGGCGGCTCTGCGCGAGTCGCGGGTCCGTAGCGCGATCGAGGCGGGCGGCTATCGCGTGATTACGGATCAGACTCCCGCCGAATTCACAAAGTACGTGAGTGAGGAGCTGAACCGCCTGGCCGAGGTCGCGCACGCCGCGAGAATCGGATCACAGTAGTCGCCACAATCGTCATAACACGGCTAAGATGATTGATGGTGGCAGGTCATCGGCGGTAAGCCGCAAGGGAGGGTGGCAGAGATGAACTCAGCTTCGACGGCGGGTTTCGTGCTGGCTCTTGGTTTTGCAGGCTTTGCCTGTGCTGAAGAGGCATCGATCGTTGGTCGCTACACAGGCACTTTTGATGCGCCGGGAACGCAGCGACAAAGTGTGCCGGTGGGGCTCACTCTCGTCATCCACAAAGTAGCTGACAGGAAGATCGAGGCGACGGGCGAGATCCATCCACTCGGTGCCGCGCAGTGTGTCGGTGAATTTCCGATGGCTGGTGCAGTAAACGGTAAGGACCTCCGACTGCGAAACGTGAAGCCCTTCGGCCGTACGAATGAATGTAATCTGGTGTTGAGGCTGACCCTGGATGGCTCACGGCTCGTCGGCACCACGGCGGGCGGACGTCCCGTCCAGTTATCGAGGTAAGAGGTCACATCGATTGCTGCTCGATCGAGAACGCATCATTCGTGGCCATAGAGTCGAAGCACATGAAGCGTAAGCGCGCGGAATCGATCGTGCGGCGCGTGAGCTTCATGAAGCGCATCGCAGGTGCTGTAACGGCAGCGTCGCTCATCGCGATGAGCACCGCCGCATTTGCTCAGTCGGCCGCGCCGAGCGGCGCCTCGACGTATCCGAATCGTCCGATCCGGCTCGTCGTTCCCGTCCCGCCGGGCGGAAGCAGTGATGGCATGGCGCGCGTGCTCGGTGTCAGGCTCACCGAGAGCTGGGGACAGCAAGTCGTCGTCGACAACCGCGCCGGCGCAGCCGAGATCATCGGTACCGACCTCGTGGCGAAAGCGAATCCGGACGGCTACACGCTCGTGCTGGTGTCGCTCCGCTTTTCGGTGAATCCCAGCATAATGAAGGTTCCGTACGACGCGGTCAGAGATTTCGAGCCGGTCACCATGACAGCGGCCGTTGGCAATGTGCTGGTGGTGAATGCGAAATCGCCGGTCAAGTCAGTGAAGGACCTGATCGCGCTCGCGAAGCAGAAACCGGGTGAGCTCACATTCGCATCATCGGGCATCGGCGGCGCGCCGCATTTGATCGGCGAGTTCTTCGCGCTCCAGACCGGCATCAAACTGACGCACATCGCGTACAAAGGCGGAGGCCCCGCGATCGCGGACCTGGTGTCCGGCAATGTGTCGATGAGCTTCGCTTCCATGACTTCGGCGCTGCCGTTCATCAAGAGCGGCCGGTTGCGTGCGCTGGCCGTCTCGTCCAGGGAGCGCTCGGAGCAACTGACGGACGTTCCAACCATGGCCGAGGCGGGCGTACCAGGTATCGTGGTGCGCGATTGGCAAGGCGTACTCGCGCCGCGGGGCACACCGAAGCAGGTGATCGACAAGTTGCACGACGAGATCACGCGCATACTCCGGCACCCCGATGATCGGGAGCGCCTGGCCGGTATGGGTTTGGAGATCATCGCGAGCACGCCGGAAGAGTTTCGGAGCGCTGTCATCTCTGAAATACAGCGCTGGGCGAAGGTCGTGAAGGCGGCAAATATCAAAGCGGAGTAGGATAGCCCAACGCGCTCATTGCCTAGCGTGGCGCCGTTAGCACGCTACGGGCCGCGGCGCGCTCAGCCGTGGCGTCCTCACAGAACGGGCGCTGCGCTCGCCCATACCAGTAACGCGCGTTCTCCATGTCCCCCTCGAGTATGTGCACGATGCCGTGCAGCCAGTACGCCTCCTGCGATTCGAGTTCCTGCACGATGCCGTGTGCTTTCTGCCACTCGCCGCGATCGAGGTGATCGAGCGCGCGGAGCAGCGGCCTTGCGCGTTCTGTTTCGCTCGTGTTCATCAGTCGCACCGTTTGTCGAAGATATTCATGGTCGCTCAGGTCAAGCGGTCTGCTCCTGCCACGAGAGCAGGGGATGGCAGTCTCGGTGCCTATCGAGTTTTGAGGCTGTCCTTGTCGTAGCCTGCCACGCGCTTGTAACTTTCGGACAGCGTGGTCAGCTCTTCGCGGCTGATCACGTCGTCGATGTTCCTGAAGGGCTTGTCGCCTGTGCGCCGGAAGACCTCCTGCAGGATGCGATCGGGAGGCGCGCGGCGGTTAGCGAGCACGACTTCACTCGTCGCGGGCAGCCGGGTGGCTTCGTACGCGCTTAGCGCGGCCGCGCCATCTGAATGCTCGCGCAGGGCATCGGCGAGCACGCGCGCGTCGAGTATCGCTTGCGCCGCACCGTTGGCACCGCGCGGATACATTGGATGAGCCGCGTCGCCAAGCAGCGTGAGACGTGCATGGCTCCAGCGCGGCAGCGGATCCTGATCGACCATCGGATACTCCAGGATGGTGTCGGCGCTCCGTATGAATTGCGGCACGTCGAGCCAGTCGAATCGCCAATCCTCGAGTATGTGGATGAAGTCTTCCAGCCGACCGGGCCGGTTCCAGTCGTTCTTCTGATATTCGGGCGTCTCGATATCGATGACCCAGTTCACGAGTTGCCGGTCCTGCGCATCGATCGAGTTGCGGATGGGATAGAGCAGCAGCTTGGCGGGCTTGTGCCAGCCGACGCGTACCATGCTTGCGCCGGTGAGTATGCGGGGCCAGCGCGTCACGCCGCGCCACATGTTAATGCCCGCGTACTTGGGCGGCCCCTCCTGCGGATAGAGTTGCTTGCGCACGACGGAATGGATGCCCTCGCAACTCACTACCACGTCACCACGTTGTGCTTCGAGCGATTTCCCCGTCGTGGAGCTCTCGAAATACGCGATGCCGGTCTCCGCATCGACCCGGTTGCAGCGCCACCCCGTCACGACCCGATCGGTGCCCGCGCGTGAGAGGAACGCGTCGAGCAGCACCTGCTGCAGGTCGCCGCGGTGTATCGAAAACTGCGGAAATTCGTACCCGGCATAGCGGCCCGCCGGCTCGCTATGGATGTATTGACCGTAGCGGTTGTAGAAGCGAAATTCGCGGGTGACGACCGCAACCTTCGTCAATGCATCTTCCAGACCCAGTCCGCACAGCTCGCGCGAGGCGTGCGGCAGAATATTGATGCCGACGCCGACAGGCTTCAGCTCGGATGCGGCCTCGAAGATGCGACACGGAATGCGTGCCCGATGCAGCATGAGCCCGAGTGTCAATCCGCCGATGCCGGCACCGATGATCACGACTTCCATCCACGATCCCCTTAGTCGGCCTTGATGTTCGCCGCGGCCACGACGCGCGCCCAGCGTGTCAGGTCAGCGCTGACCAGCGTCGCGAAGCGCTCCGGCGTGCCGCCGACGGCGATCATGTCCTGACGCGCGAGCACCTCGCCCACCTCGACCTGCCCCAGCAGCACGTTCATCTCACTGTTCAGCTTCGCTATGATCGCAGCGGGCGTCCCGGCAGGCGCGAAAAGGCCGTACCACGTCTGCACGACGAGCTTGGGCAAGCCCTGCTCCTTCATGGTCGGCACGTCCGGGAAAGCAGCGGCGCGCTTGTCACTCATGACGCCCAGCATGCGTACTTTACCGCTCCGCACCTGTGGCGAGATCGTCTGCATGGCCGCGACCATCGCCTGGACGTGACCGCCGATGAGATCCGCGGTGGCTCCGGATGCGCCCTTGTACGGCACATGAACGATGTCGATGCCGGTCTCCAGCTTGATCAACTCGGTGGTGAGATGCTGAGGACCGCCGTTGCCCGGCGAAGCGTAAAGCAGCTCGCCCGGCCGGCTCTTCGCAAGCTGAATCAGCTCGCCCATCGACTTCACCGGAAGCTGCGGATGAACGACCAGTGTGAGCTCGCTTGCTGCAACCTGAACGATCGGTGTGAAGCTCCTGATCGGATCGAACGGAAGCTTCGGCGTCAGTGCCGGCGAGGTTGCGAATGACGTTGCCGTCATAAGCAGCACATGTCCATCCGGCGCCGCTTTCGCGACGTAGTCGGTGCCGATAATGCCGGTCGCGCCAGGACGATTATCGGCAATGACCGCCACTTTCCAGCGCTCCGCGAGACGAGGCCCGAGCGCGCGCGCAACAATGTCCGCTCCTGTGCCGGGCGTGTAGGGGATCACCACCTGAACGTTGCGCTGAGGATATGCGACGGGATTCTGCGCGCCGAGGCCGCCGGCCCAGCACGCAAGCGCTGTCGCGATCGAGCCTTGCGCCAGGAGGCGGGATGTCGATCGCAAACGACGGCGCAACACTCTAAAGCGTCGGCTTGACGGCGACCGTCAGTGCGGGCCGATGGTCGAAGCGGATCGTTCCGCCGTCCAGGCGCAGGTTGAGGCCCGCCGTCGCGCCGCGTCTGGCCAACTCCGCCATCACGACTTTCAGCGGACCGACTCGCTCCGGAGCGTTTGTGATTTTCATCCACTCGCCGGCTTCACGATCATTGATCCACGGCGTACAGCTTTCAACCTGCAATCCGGCTGCAATGAGATGACGCTCGAGCTCGCTTCTCGGCAGCATGCGAACGTGAGACGGGTCCCGCAGGATCTCGAGCGCGTTGTGAAGCGCGGCTTCCTCCGGGTTCTCCGAAGCCGTCACGTCGACCGTCACCATACGGGCACCCGGCTTCATTACGCGTGCCATCTCGCGCAGTGTCAGCGCCGGGTCGACAAAGTGATGGAGCGCCGAGCGGGAGACAACCACATCGAAGGACGCATTGTCGAACGGCAGAGCTTCGGCGCGGCCGAGCTGGAAGCGCACATTGGAGAGACCCGCGCAACGCTTCTCCGCGTTCTTGAGCATCTCCGGCGTGAGGTCGCAACCGATCACTTCTCCCGCGTCGCGGGCAAGCACTTCCACGACAATGCCGGGCCCGCAAGCAACGTCGAGCGCGCGCGAGGTTTTCGTGAGTCGGGCCGCCTCTCGGATACGCTCGAGAATGGCTGCGTCGTTGAACACCGCGGCATGCGCCATGGTGTCGGCCTGACGGCCGAATTCGGCGCGGATTACGCTGTCGTGAGCTCCTGACATCCAATGTCCTGTTCCCGTTGCGCTCAAGGAAGAAGCGACCTTGTGAATCGATTGTAACGCCGGCCGACGGAGAGGGCGCCGTAGAGCGATTCAGACGAAGCCTGAGCTTTTTGATGGAATGACGCCACCGGCAGGCGGCCGGTCTGGCGCCAACTCCCTCGGGCGGTGGTCCGGATGCTAGAGTAGTGATCGGATCCTACATGTGCGAGGTGCCCGTGCTCCCCACGCCGACTTTCCATCACCTGCATCTCAATTCGGTCGACCCGGACGCGGCGATCGATTTCTACACGCGGCAATTCGCGAGCACATCGCGGACGACATGGAACGGCGAGCCGGCGCTCGACTGCGGCGAGGGGACCCTCATTCTCTTCAGCAAGGTCGAGTCGGCACCGGAGACCGACCCGCAGCGCACCGCGCTCTGGCATTTCGGCTGGCACGTGCCGGACTCACGCGCGAGCCTCGAGCGCTATCGGCAGCGGCGCGAGGTAAAGATCCATCCGCTCTACACGAGCGACGAAGGCGATCACGTCGAGATCAGCAGCGACACGTGGCCGGGCAAGGAAGGCGTGCTCGGGCTCACCCGCGAGCAGATCCGCGAAGCGCGCGCCGGAGGCGTCGAACCGACGCGGCGTGGCGGCTTCTCCTACATGGAAGGCCCCGACAACGCGCTCGTCGAGTACTCCGGCAACCAACCGAAGGAACGCTTCAATCACGTGCACATGTGGCAGGAACACCCCTTTTGTGCGCAGCTCTGGTATCGCCTGCATCTGAACGCCCCGTCGATGCCCGGACGCGAGAGCGCGACGCCGCTCACGGAACAGAACTGCCAGGTGCCGCGAGGCGCCGACCGCACGTGGCCTTCGCTCACGCGCGAGGGGATGTATCGCTCGCCGCGCGCGGCGGTGATGTTCAGTAATGTCGCGCTGATGTGGTATCCGAAGCAGGACGAGCGCACTCTCGTGTCCACACGAGGGCACCTCATCGATCACATCGGGCTGGGCGTCGTCGATCTGGACGCGTGGGTATCGAAGCTGCGAAGCGAGGACGTGCCTATCGTGGAAGGTCCTTACGCCCTCGGCGACACGCGTGCCGTGATGATCGAGGGACCCGGTCGCGAAGCACTGGAGCTGGTGGAACTACGCTGACGGGTCCGCAGGCGGCTGCGCTGCTTCTGGCTTTAACTCAGGGTGGCGGAATCGAGGTGAGCGGGACAGAGAGATTGATGTTCTCGACAGTGCCCTGCACCGTGTAGAGTTTTTCGATCCGGAATGTTCCGGCCGTTTCGCCCCTTCCTCCCTGTGCCGGCTGCCACTGCCGCACCAGCCTGCCGCCGAACCCGCTGTAGTACTGCCCCTCGGGTCCCGGAGTAATCGGGCCTTCGCTATATACGTTCAGCGGCTGCGCTACTGGAACCTGGATGCGAAGCGGAAACCTTGTCGTCTGACCTGCAGGCTGCCACCAGCCCCTCCCATATGTCACCTGAACCGCGGGCGCCGGCACCGGAGACGCGGAACCATAGTCGCCCACGCCCCCTGTCACGGGCCCGTTCGAATCCGTCCTGGCTGTCTGCTCAGTGCTGCCCACGAGGCGTTGTCCCGGGATGTATGGACACGCAGCCGGTTGCGCAGTCGACGACGGATCGGACTGCGTGTCCGGGCGCATGACGCCGAGGTTCAACGTGATGTCACGCGTCTGGCCGTCGGCAGACCGGATGCGGCCGCTGCGCGTGAATTCGCTTACGACCGTGACGGCCACATCGTAATAGGGTCGCGTCGCCGGATCGTTGCTGACGGGCCGCCACTTGACCGCGGTGCGCGAGACGGTCACGACCACTTGCGTCGGGACCGGCTGCAAGCCCATATCGCTCGCGCGCGCTTCGATCGCGGTTTCGAGCTCTCGCTTGAGCTTTCGGTCCCATGTCTCGGTTTGTGACGGAGACGGCGAAGCACCTTGCGAATTACTCGCATCGCAGAGAATCCGGTCCGGACCATAGCGCTGGCACACCCCGGGACGTGCCCTCAGAATCTCCTGGACGCGAGCGGGATCCACCTCGTAGACACAGCCCGGTCCGGCATTGCTCGCTCGCTCTGCGGGTTGCGCAAGTGCGGGTTGCTGCGCGGCATCGGGTCTGCAAGGGATATTGCGGCCGGTTCCGCGTCGCGGTCCGCAATGACATTGGCCGTCGGCTTCGAGCTGGCAGTAAACGCTGTCGATCGGCGGTGCGGCTCCTGGAGTCGTACTCGCGCGTACGGCCACCACGCCAGAACCGGTCATCAAGAGCCATGCCGAAGCCAGAGCGATTGACCGCAGAAGATGGCGCGACATGTGTCCTCCCTGAGGTGCTCGATGCTCAGCGTCGATCACTGTCGGCGGCCTGGGCGAGCGTGTGTATCACGTTGCACTTCGATGCCGCGAAGCGAGCGCCGGTCACTGCATCAACGCGCATCGAACATGAATCCGCGGAACAGGCGTTTACGATCAGGCGGCGGTGCGGACGTCGTCGTTAGGCGACATTTCTCAGGGTCGAACTATAACACTCACCGCAGCATGCTATGTGAGTGGTATCTTACGCGACGTCGCGCGGGTCGCGACTGTCAGGCAAGCCCCACGAGGGCAAGACAATCGAAGGAGATCGATATGACTGGAAAAACTCGGATCGTCATCGCAGTTGCGAGCGCCTTTGGTTGCACGGCGGCAGCGCATGCAGCGTCGAATCATCAGGCAAACTGGATTGCCGCCGGGGATGAACAGTATCCCCCGATGGTCATGTTCGAGGGCAACAATGCGGACACGGTTGCCACGATCACCACACCGGATGCCGAAAACGTCGGGGCTGGTTTGAGCAACGCGGCAAGCGCGATCGCTGGCGAACGATCGCGCACGACCAAATGGCGGATCAGGCGCTCGACTGCGAGCGCGGCGAGTTCACAAAGCGAATGGGTTGCAGCTGGCGATGAACACTACCCGCCGATGGTCATGTTCGAGGGGCTGCGCACTGACACGATCGCCAGCACCGATCCCGACGCCGTTGCGAGCACTACAACCGACTCGCTCGAGAAGACCTCGACCGAAACGAGCGAAAGTATCGGCGGCACGAGCGAGACTCCGTCTGAGTCGATCGGCGCTGTGCTTCCACTCGAGCCGCCGACCGATCCGGACCGGAACACAGGAACGGACATGCATAGCGGCAAGCAGGACAAGATCTCCGGCACGAATCCTGAAACGCCGGACCGTGCCTCAAACGATGTGGACAGCGAGGGCTATGTCGTGAGCTGGACGCCTGCGACTTCCTCGGATTGGGAAGCCTACAGCATCAAGCACGACGTCGAGAACACTCCGCCGGCGTCGTCTACCGATGTCGAACAGCTCATCGGGATGTACGACATACTCCTGCCCCCGAGCGGTGTCTCGCCCGCGCCCGAACCAACTGCCGTTCAGGGGCTGACGAACGAGGAAAGTCCCGGATAGCGTGATGCCTCGGCAACAGAAGCGCGGCCACTAAGGCCGCGTTTTTGTATGTGCAACGGCGCTTATGATACGGGGGACTTCGGCACAGCGGTTCAATCCAGAGTGATGTTCGCTTTCCTGATGACGCCGGCAAAGCGCGCCGACTCGTCGGCCATATGAGCATTGAACTGCTCGCTGCTCGCAGGAAAGTATTCGTAACCGAATGTCGTATATCGTTGTGCCATGTCAGGCTCCGCGAGGACCTTCCCCAGATCGCGGCGCATCTTCTCCGTGACCCCGAGAGCAATGCCTCTCGGCGCTGCGAGAGCGGTCCATCCGATCGCCTCGAGCTCGGCGGGGCCGCCGGACTCCCGCACAGTGGGCACATCGGGGAAGGCGTCCAGGCGCTTCGCGCCAACGACGGCGATGTATCGCAGACGGCCGACCTTGTGCAAGGCTTGGGTTGTGCCGTAAGTGCCCAGTGCAAAGGCGAGCTCGCCGCTCGCGACATCGGAGTAGAGCTGCGAGGTCTCTTTGTAAACGACATGCTGCATCTGCGTTCCGGTCAGTGACTGGAAGAGCTGAGAAGCGATGTGCACGGGGTTGCCGATCGACCACGAGCCGTAGTTCAGCTTACCTGGCTTGGCGCGTGCGTCGGCAACGAGGTCGCCCACGCTCTTATACGGGCTGTTCGTCGGCACGACGAAGAAGAACGACGCCTTGAAGAGCGGCAGCAGAAGCTCGAAGTCTGACGCAGGCTCGTATGGCAGCTTCTTGAAGACGTGCGGATAGGCGGTCAAGTGCACGTTGTCGAGTTGGATGAGATCGTAACCGTTCTTGTCGCCCTGCTTGAATGCGGTGATCGCGATGAAGCCGTTACCGCCGGGACGGTTCTCGACGATCACCTGCGTGCTCCACAACTTGCTCAGCTTCTCGGCGAGTACTCGCGCGATGACTTCCGGTCCCGCACCGGATGGAAAGGGCGTGATAATGCGAACCGGTTTCGCCGGCCACTCGGTCGTGGATTGTGCGAACGCGTGCGATGGCGCGGTGTACGGCGAGAGAGCGAACATGCCGGCTGTTGCCAGCGTAAGAAATAAACGGCGCATCCTGTGATCCATGCCGATTCGCAGAACTCTCACGTTTCGAAGCTATGGCAAATGATAGCGTAGGGATCTGCCTTGGGGCTGGATCCGGTCTAATCCTGTGTTCCCATGTGAATTTGTACCTCAGCGATGAACTTCCACAATGCCGTCGTGCTACAGATTCTTATGCTCGTGTTCACCGCGTTGAACCCCAGCGCGGCCCTGAGCCAGGACTATCCCGCGCGTCCGGTGCGGATCGTCACCTCGCCCGCCGGCGGCGGCAGCGATCTCGTAGCGCGGCTGATCGCGCGGGGCATCGCTCCGCTGCTCGGCCAGCAGGTGATCGTGGATAACCGGCCCGCCATCCTTGCGCCGGAGGTGGTCGCCAAGGCCGCGCCCGACGGTTACACGGTGCTCGTCGCCGGCAGCACGCATTGGCTGGCGCCGCTGATCGAGAAGGTCTCCTATGATCCGCTGAGAGATTTCGCCGCGGTCGCGGTGCTCGGCCGATCGCCGGTGGTGCTGGTCGTGCATCCGTCGATGCCGCTGAAAACGGTACGCCAACTGGTCGATCTCGCGAAGGCGCGACCCGGCGACCTCAATTCGGCGGTCGGCGCGCCCGGCAGCTCGAACTTTCTCGGAGCGGTGCTGTTCGACTACCTTGCCGGCGTGAAGATCACGCGCATCCCGTACAAGGGTGCCGCGCCAGCGATGACGGCGATCATGAGTGGAGAGGTGCAGGTCATGTTTCCGACCGCCGGCTCCGCGGCGCCGCATGTGCAGTCAGGGCGCTTACGCGCGCTCGCGGTCGGCAGCGCGCGTGCCTCCGTCCTCGCCCCGGGGCTGCCGACGATCGCTGCCGCCGGCGTGCCTGGCTATGATTCGGATTTTCTCTCGGCAGTATTCGCCCCGGCCGGGACACCGGCTGCGATCGTCTCACGCTTGAACCGCGAGATCGCGCGCTATCTGCAGTCGGCCGAGGGTAAAGAGGCCTTCCTGAAGGCCGGTAACGAGGTCGCGCCCAGCACGCCCGAAGATCTCACGGCGACAATCAAGTCGGAGATGGCGACTTACGGCAAAGTCCTGAAGGCGGCAGGCGTCAGCGCTCCATAGCGATGCGAGCGTCGCTACCCTTTTCGGCGCGATCGCTCTGACCACGCGCGTTCTGATGCGAATCTCGAGAGGAACCTCGCGGTCGTCTCAGAAGGCGTAATGCGGTCTGCGAGGATTTACCGGTCCGATGGGTGCTGTGCGCTTGCGGGTCTGCGCTCGCAGCCGCTCCCGATGGTGCCTCGGTTGCTGTGTGCTTTGCCTTCACCAAGGATGCTTACGCCGGTACGCACGCAGAGGTTGAACGTCGAATGCTTGGCAAGATTCTCAATGCGCTTGCATGGCTCCTCATCGGCGTCCTGTTCGCCCATGCCGTGCTCGTCAGTATCTCGCCTGCGCTATGCGTGCTGTCGTGCTGACACGCCCATGAGCCGGCGGTTCGTCACCGTGCAGCGAGGCGCGCAAGGCGTTATCGAAGGCTCGCGAGGTTCTTGCTCCATCGGTGCCGTAGCGGGTGCGCCCGCATTGTAGGCCCCTCCCTTGCACTGTCAGTGCCACTTTGCCGCCTTTGGCAAGGCGTTAGCACTACCGATTTCAGATGGAGGAGATCTCGTATGGCACATGAACCCGGAATGGTGACTGGACTATTCAGTGATCGAGAAAGTGCGGAGCGTGCGTATCAATCAGCCGCGTCACGTGGTTACACCACGAATGACATCAACCTTGCGATGTCCGACGAAACTCGCAAACGGCATTTCGGCAGTAGCACCACCACGACAGAGTTAGGGAACAAGGCCGCGGAGGGCGCGGGAGTCGGGGGGGCCGTTGGGGGCACCGTGGGCGCTATTGCGGCCGCCATCGCGGCGATAGGCACTTCGCTCGTGATACCGGGGCTCGGCATCGTTATTGCGGGACCTGCCGCCGCGGCTCTCGCGGGCGCAGGAGCCGGCGCCGCCGCCGGTGGCATAGTGGGTGCCCTCGTCGGTTGGGGCATCCCGGAGGAGCGCGTGAAGCACTATGAGGCGGGCATCAAGAAGGGGGGCATTCTGATGGGCGTGCGACCGCGCTCCGACGAGGACGCGAAGTATTTCTCTCAGGATTGGCGAGCCAACCGCGCCGAGCACGTCTACCCATAAGGTAAGGACGGCTCGGACGGTCGCAGATCCAGCCCCGAAGGGGGCTGCTGCCGATGCTCATCAAGGCCCCATGTGAAACGCTCTTAGGAGAAAGTGCGCTATGAACAACATCATCTACATTGTCGGCTTGGTCGTGATCATTCTCGCCGTGCTCGGTTGGTTGGGGCTTCGGTAAGGAGGGTCACTTAACGTCGCGCGGCGTGACTTTCCGCGCTCATCCAGCCTGGCGCGAATCTCGTTGGCATGTGGCTCCTGTGACGCGCGAATCGCAATGACTGACCCGCGCTGACCTGATACGCCCGCGACGGCGCTTACAGCTTCTCATGCCGCGTGCCGCGGACGACCCTTCGGTCGCCTCGCCGGTCTTTCGCGGGCCTGCCGAGTTGGATGCCCTCAGTGCGCGCATCAAGGCCTCCAGCGTGCGCGCGCCGATGACGATCTCTTTTTTCACTCGGCATCGTGCGTTAACAGCACGTTGGCATAAATGCCCTAGTCGTCGCATTTGATGCAGATCAGCCGGTGTCCTATGGATCCACCGCACAATCCGGCGCAATAAGAACAACAGCATCAGCCTCGTCACAAGGCACGGCAACGTTGTGGGCCACGGGGGGGACGAGGCCGCTCCAAGCCCGGTCAGCTCTCCGCCATAAGAAGATGCCTGCCGGGTTCCCTCTCTTTTCATTCCTGCCCGCGAGCCCGATGCCGCTTGCCGAGAAGGTGCGGCAGGCCTTCCCTTCCGTGTAAGCCACCAAGGTTCGAGCCATGGCGAAACCGACTTCTTACGAGCTAAAAAGAAGCGCTTATCCCATGGCTAGCGGTCCGAGCCCTAAGCCGCTTCTTTGAGCGCGATATTATTTTGCACGGTTCTCGCCTATTCCAAATTCAAGTTTTTGGCCAGCATCCCGCTAAACGACACAAGGGCCGCGTCTGCTGCGAACGACACTTGTCACTGAGTTGTCACTCCGGCCCTTGGCCTCGAGGTTGTACAGGATCGAGATTACTGCTGCAGCAACCGAGCAGACGCTCCACAGCACCAAGGTCTGTTCGGCCAAGAAGGCGGTCTTCGGGGTTAATTGGCTTAATTTATACATGCGCACGGATCGGAAGCACGAACTGCCATTCGATGGCCCGGCCACAGCCGTGCATGCCGGGACGGGTGCGGAGAAATTCGGCCTTACGCGTCTTTGGGTGCGGTGGGTCGCTGCAGCCGTAGGCGTGCTTTTTTCGATCACGTGCGCCGTCGTGATCGGACATTCGCTGCTTGATGAGGCAATGGCGCGTTTCGAGGCACAGTGTGCCGACGACGTTCGAATTCTGGAGGGGCAAGTACGTGCTTATGGTGAGGTGCTCTTCGCCCTGCGAGGGATCTTCGATGCATCCCAAGAGGTAGCGCGCCAGGATTTTCACAGCTTCGCGAAAGCGATGTCACTCGCCGAGCGGTATCCCGCTATCACGAACGTGAATTTCGCACCCGTCGTGGCTCATTCTGAAAGAGTCGCGTTCGAGGAAGCAGTCCGCCGCGAAACGGGAGCTATAGTGGAAGGCCTGCCTCGATTCTCCATAAAGGCACCCGCCCCGCAACCTTACTATACGGTCCTCAACTACATTGAGCCCATGGGAAAAAATGTCGTCGCGTGGGGTCTCGACCTGACTAGCCACCCTGAGCGGCGCGACGCAGTGGAGCGTGCCCGCGATACCGGAGAACTCGCTTCGTCGGCTGGAGCTACCCTGCTCCGAGACAGTAATTCAAGCGTAACGAGCGTCCTGATGAGGCTCGCCGTATATCGCGGCGGCGGCGTGCCGGCGAGCTTGGACGAGCGCCGTAGCGCGTTCTTAGGCGTGGTGGGCTCGACCGTCCGAGTGCCGGACCTGGTGGCCGCGGTGCTGTCGCCGCTCGAACCAAAGCAGACCCGCATACGCATATATGAGCTGGAGGCCGCACATACGTCGGCCGAAAGTCGGCTTAACAGGCTCATCTTCGACAGCGTCAACTCTAAGCAAGCGTCCGACGGACTGCCGGATCGTGCGTTTGAGCGCTATACGGTCAAGCGCATCATTCGAACGGGTGATCGGGAATGGCTCGTTACGTTTACGCCACGCATGGACCCGCTAAGCAATGTGGCGAAAAGCGTCTCGTTAGCTGTCTTGCTTGTACTGCTCGCGAGCACTGCGCTCATGTTTGCAGTTTTAACTTCTGTCGCGACGAACGTAAGCCAGCGGCGGCTGCTCGAGAAGCGTCACTGCCAGGATGAACTTCTCGGGGCTCTTTCTCACGATTTACAGAATGCCACGAGCTTGGCTGGCGCATGTTCCGTTGTAGCCGAACGCGTGCCGCAGGTGACCGGCTGCCGAGGTGGTGCGTTGTACCTCCGGGAAAACAGTTCCGGCGCGTTCCGCCGACATTCGACCTGGGGTCACATTGGCCGTTTGCCTCCCCAACTCTCCGCGGGCTCGCGCAACCTCGAGTCTTGCCTTGCTTCCGGGCTTGCAGAAGTGAAGTGCGGCGCGAGTTCACGCAGCGAGACAGTGCCGTTGGTGGCGAACGGCGAGACGGTCGGACTATTGTGTTTGCTGGAAGCTCATGAGGGGATCAACGACGCGAGTGCTGCGGCATGGCGGTCGCTGACGGCGACCGTTGGCCAGTACGTTGCCCTTGCAGTAGCCAATTTGCGTCAGACGGAGCGATTGAGAGAACAAGCCATTACGGACCCCCTTACGGGTTTGCGCAATCGGCGCTTCGTCGATGAGTGGATTTCTGGGGAATTTCATCGTGCACAACGCTATGGTCGGCCAGTCGGCGCTATCCTGGTCGACATCGACCATTTCAAGCAATTCAATGACACGCACGGACACGAAATAGGGGATTTCGTGCTCAGGCAAGTCGCCGCGCACATCGAAGCATCAAGCCGGCGCTCGGACGTTGCTTGCCGCTATGGTGGCGAGGAGTTCTTGTTGTTACTGCCGGAGACAGGGGAGCAAGAGACCCTCGCACGTGCGGAGCAGCTTCGGCAAGAGATGGAGGCGCTCCGGCTGTGTGTCGATGGAAAGCCATTGGGGCGCGTCACCGTCTCTCTGGGTGTCGCAGTGTTTCCGGCCGATGCCGAGAACCCGTCAGACCTCTTCGGCCACGCTGATGCGGCGCTATACGCTGCGAAGGGAGCCGGTCGAAATCGCGTCGTTGCGGCCAGCTCGATGCGGCTTAGATCCAGTTCGACACAGGAAGCTCGTCCCGAGTAGGTCGGTCTGTCAATCTGCAGTAACTGCGTCCGCGCGTCTGTTTAGAGCGCATGCATCGTGGCCTACAATTCCGGCACTGCGCATGCTGGCCGCCGCCGAGAACACCGCAGCGATCGCGTACCGGCGAAGGAGCGGGCTGAAGTGCTCCGCTGCAAGTGACTCACCGGTGAGCCTCGAACTACCCCTGGCAGATCAGCGTCACATTCTTATGCTCCATCGAAAAGGACAGGCATGGCTTGGCTCGCAGCCGCTTCGGCCGTAGTTCTGTCCCTTCTTTTCTGGCGTGGTTATCGTAAGCTCGCGCTGGGTCTGCTGGGCATCGTGCTGGTGGGGGCCGTGCTGGTGTATTACCTCGACAAACGCGTCGATGAAGAAGGGCGGATGCGCATCACAGTGTCCGACATCGCTGTCGAAAACGTGGAGCTCAAGCGCACCTACCGGTCGAGCTACGACCTCACCGGAAAAGTCATCAACAACTCGGAAACGTTTACGCTGGAACGCATGCGCTTCGACGTGACCATACTCGATTGCCCTGCGGTGAGCCAAGCGGACTGCGTGCTGATTAGTACGGCAAGCGGCGAGGCTCTTGTGAATGTGCCGCCGCGGCAGGCGCGCAACTTCACAGCCTCGCTTTACTATGGCTCCGGCGAGTCGAAGCTCAAGGGCAGGCTCGACTGGCGGTACAAACTGACCTCCATCAGTGCTTCACGGCATTAACCTGCGGCGGGGCCATACACGAGAGGCCGTTGCAGAGGCATTGGGCGCTCCGTGCTGCGTGATCCACGCTTTACCCCGGCTGAGGCGCGGCGGCCGGCCAGATCGCTGCGGTGACCAGCGGCGGCTGTCACTCATCGATGCTCGGTAGTCCTCGGCCCACCTCAATGTTGTGGGCGCGGGCCGTCGCCCGACGTCAGTGGCCGACCAGCTCGCGCAGTTTCGCCATGTCCTTCAGTTCGACTTCGCGCTGATGCGCACTGAGCAAGCCCTCGCGGTGCAGCCGTGAGAAGAGTCGGCTGACCGTCTCGAGCGTGAGCCCGAGGTAACTGCCGATTTCTTCGCGGGTCATACGCAGGCTGAAGCGCGTCGCGGCGTAGCCCAGTCTCTGATAACGCTTCGACAGGCTGAGCAGGAAAGCCGCGAGCCGTTGTTGGGCATCCATGCCGCCGAGCAGCAGCATGAGACCCTGATCGCGCGAGATGTCGCCGCTCAGGATGCGAAGCAGGCTCGCCTGCAACTCGGGCACACGCAGCGCAAGTTGCGTGAGGCGCGTGTACGGCACCACGCAGACCTCGCTGTCTTCGAGCGCGATGGCATCGTAGCCATGGACACGGCTGTTGATGGCGTCGAGCCCCATCATTTCGCCCGGAAGGTGCCGTACGGGCTCGCGGTCGCGGAAGTCAGAGACAGCCATGACAACTAAGCGCCGCGGGGCGATGCACAGGTTTTTGTTAGTTACCTGAATGGCGGCGCGTTGCAACCGGGGTCGCGCAGCGGCTTCGATTTCGGGTCTTGCGTAGTGTTGAACGCTTGGATGAGCACCCGGTAGCACTCACCCGGAGTTGATCGGCACTGCTGGAGAGCGAGACCCAGGCGCGGTGAAGTTCCGGTGTTTCTAAGGGAAGCTCTCCACCGCGCATTCGGCGACCGTGCGCCACCGGTCCGGATGGCAATATTTCCAGCGCGTTACTTCGCGGCAAATGTCGTTTCGCCAGAAGCCGGGCTTTCCACAGACGACGAGCTCCGCGCGCATCCGCGTCAGCCAGGTATTCTCCACGGCTACCTGTTGTCTCTGTCCCTGTACGACGGGCGCGGGTGCTGGCTGTTCCTCGCGAACGATAACTGACGGTACCGGTTGCTCCTTTGCCACGGCCTGCGTGGTTTCCCGCCCGTCGCCGGGCGTTCCGCCAATCGCGATCGGCGGATCAGGTGCCACCGGCGGCGGGGCCTTGGCAGTCGTGGCCGCTGCAACCGTTGGCTCGCGGCTGGAGAATGCTTGCACGGCGGCTACTGCCTCGGAGGAACGTGGCGGCGGCGGCCTGCCGGCGTCCGGTCGACGCTTAACTCGTCGCTCTGATGCGGCAATCTTTCGCTCCATTAAGCGAGGCCGTGATGCCGGCGCGCTTCGCTCTGGTAATGCACGATGTTGGGCTGATGCCGCAGCTTGCGGCTCTGATGCCGCAGGTGGCGGCTCTGATGTCGCCGGTTGTCGCTCTGATGCCGAAGGTTGCGGCTCTGATGTCGCAGGTGGCGGCGCTGATGTTGTAGGTTGCGGCTCTGATGTCGCAGGCTGCGGCGCTGATGCCGCAGGTTCGCCCTCTGATTGCACCGGCTCCTCAGACTGGCGGAGAGACGGCGGCTCAGGCGTGCCCGCATAGAGCTCTGGTTCGATCTGGTTCTCTTGTTCCACTGCGGTGACGGTTAGCGGCTCATCCTGCGGGCGTCCAGCAGCCGTCTCGGATGTAGTCGATACAGGCGCGAGCAGGTCGCGGTGTGCGAGAACACCGCCGGCGAGGATAACCAGCAAGAAGAGCGGCACCCAGACCCAACGTGCGCGTTGTCGCAGCGGAACCGGCATGGAAGCGCCCGCGCTGCGTTTGGAATGCGTCCTGCGGACGGCAGCTCCGGGGGCCGCCACGGCTGCTCGCCGACTCGAACGGTTGACCGTTTTCGCCTGCGGTCTCAGGGGGTAGTCGATCGGGCACCCTGCTGATACGTACACTTTGCCGTCTGCGCTGACCGTCACCTCACAAGCCGGCAGATGCAGGCTTAGGTCAGGCTCTGCGTGCTCGAACAACCACGCCATGGCATATTGCCGGCCACCTTGCGAAGCGCACCTGTGTATCACGGCAGATCGGATCACAGGACGCCCGAAATAGAACTCCGTTTGGAGCATTTCCCTGCTCGGCTTTTCCCGCGCTGATTCCGCAAACAGCACGTTCAAATCAGCCAGGCAATAGGTGGATTCCTGGAAGCGGTTCTCGATCGGGAACACTGCACCGGCGGAGTCGCTTTGATCGGGTGTCGGCCCGGCGCGCTCGCTGTCGTCTCCGGGCGACTGCTCGTAGTAGGGTTGCTGCTGAGGATTGCGGATCCCAGCTCTCTCGCCGCTCATCAACTCATTAATGCATGAGCTGCAGGGCCGGATGACAGCACGCGCATGCTGCGGTCGTTAACCGACACTCGCACCGTCGAGGCACTTGTGCTTGCGACGCTATACTTCCTTAATGACGTGTGATCGCGAGTGTCTGCGCCAGTACGTCCGGATCGATCGGCTTCACCAGGTGCGCATCAAAGCCAGCCGCCAGGGCACGTTCCCGGTCGGAGTCTCGACCGTAGCCGGTCAAGGCGACGAGCGTCACAACTTTTGCCCACGAAGTATCGTCATCGCGAATGCCGCGCGCGACATCATAGCCATTGAGCTCAGGCACGCCGATGTCGATCAACGCTACGTCGGGCTTGAAATCGCGTGCGCGCTTGAGGCCGTCACTGCCCGTAACGGCAAATTCCACCCGATGTCCCCACATCCCGAGGATAAGCCCGAGCGATTCCCGGATGTCGGCATTGTCTTCCACCACGAGTACGCGCTTTGGTGACGGCACCGGGTGCGCCTCGCAGTCGCTTGCAATGGATCTCCCGGGCGCGTCTTTGCTGCGAGGAAAGCGGACAGTAAAAGCGGAGCCTTTGTTTGGACCTTCGCTGGCCGCAGACACTGTCCCTCCATGCAGCTCAACCAGGCGCTTCACGATCGTCAGGCCGATGCCGAGTCCACCGCCCGCGCGCTCGAGTGTCTGCTTGTCTTGCGTGAAGAGATCGAACACCGTAGTCAGCATGTCGCTCCTCAGCCCGATACCGCTGTCGCGCACCACGATGGCGGCGGTGTCTTCATCACCCCGCGCCTCCACGACGATGTTTCCGCCCTCCGGCGTAAATTTCGCCGCGTTCGTCAGTAGATTTCCTATGATCTGCTCCATACGGACCGGATCCGCGTATACCGTCAGCGACTCGCGCGCCAGCCGTAGTTCAACCGCATGTCCGCGCGCCGTAGTAATCGATAGGCACGCTTCGGCGGCGGATGCGATCGCCGTATTCAGATCAAGAGGCCTTTTCTGCAGATTGACCTTGCCGAGCTCGAGGCGCGAAACCTCGAGGAGATCGTCCACCAAGCGCTTCAGGTTCCCCGTTTGACGATCGAAGAGATCGCGCACCTTCGTCAGGACCGGGTCATCCAGTTGGAGCTGTTGCATGATGTACACAGCATTGCGCAACGGCGCGAGCGGATTACGCAGCTCATGCGCAAGCATCGCCAGAAATTCATCGCGTTTTCTGAGTTCGTCGTCGCGTTGCTGCAGCAATCGACGCACTTCGAGCTGCTGGTGCCGCGCACGCAGCCCCACTCTGACCGCAGTGACGAGCGTCACCGGATTGAGCGGCCGCTCAAGAACCGCCACGTTCCCCGACTGCGGAAAAACATGTTCCACGAGCGCGCGGAGCGACGTACCCTGACTCGCGACCAGCACGAGCGGCAAGTCGGACCAGGCGGGCTGAGACGACAGCGCGATAAGAAAGTCAGCGACCTCCGCCTGCACCAGCGCCTCTTCGACGAGCACTGCGCATCCGACGGCGGCGAGCGACATCTGACACAGATCGGCGAGCGTTGAGCACGCAAGCGCCACGATTCCCGCGTCGTCCAGGAAAGTCACGCCAGCGCGCGCATCCGCGTCGTTCGGCGTGACAAGCACGACCGGCGGCAGCTCCATCGCGCGAGCCTCAGCCGTTGATTTCTTTGGTCGTACCCACGAAGCGGGGCACCCCTGTGAGAACGCCCTCGAACTCCTGCAGCGGCGCCCCGATCTGAATGCCGCGCTCCGAGAGCTGCAGCTCCCGAATCGCAGTCTCATGCGCCCCACTGCGCTTCTTGATGACCGAGATCGCTTTTCTCACCGACCCGCGCGCCTCGAAATACCGCGTGAGAATCACGGTATCCGCGAGATAGCTCACGTCAACCGGGGAACCCATCACGCCGACGAGTCCTGTCTGCGCCAGCACCATCAGCGTCACGACGCCGCGTTGATTCAGATAGCTGAGTAGCTCGTGCAGATGGAGATTGAGGAAGTCCTCCTGCGGCATGGCATTGACGTACCCATTCAGGCTATCGAGCACGATCATACGAACCCCCTGCTTCTCTACGCAATCGACGATCTGCATCGCAAGCTCGCCGGGGGCGATTTCTGCGGGATCGATCTGCCGCACCTCGAGAATTCCCGAGGCGATGTGCTCGCTGAATTCGAGCCGCATCTGCTCTGCGCGCCAGAGCAGCGTATGCACCGTCTCATCGAACGCGAAGAAGATCGCTTTCTCGCCACGTCTTGCAGATTCATTTACAAAGAGGCTGGCCACCGTAGACTTGCCACTGCCTGCGGGTCCCATGAGAAGATTGCTCGTTCCGGCATCGAGGCCGCCGCCGACGAGCAGATCGAGCTCCTTGTTACCGCTCGACGCGATGTGTCGCTCGAATCCGCCGCGGTATTGAGCCGCCACGAGACGGGGAAACAGCGTGACGCCGCCGCGGTTGATCGCGTAATCGTGATTGCCCTCGCGAAACTGGGAGCCGCGCATTTTTTGTACTGCGAGGTAACGTCGATTGATCCCAAATTTCAGGGGAATTACAGACAATGTCAGCATCCCGTGGACCAGGCTCTGGACTTGAACGTCAGGTCCCACCGCGCTGCGATCATCGAGGAGCAGTACGGTACACCCTAACGATGAAAATTGCTGTTTGAAGGTAAGGATCTGCCGCCGATAGCGCAAGGCGCTCTGTGCGAGGAGGCGCAGCTCTGAAAGCGAATCGAGCACGAGACGCTTCGGCTTGAGCTGCGCAATGCGCTCGAGCAAGAGCTTGCTCAAGTTGTTGAGCTCGACCTCGGCAGGCTGGAACAGCGTGTTCTGCGATCGCGTGGTAAGCGCACTCTCGATCTCGGAAAGCTCGATGATCGCGATGCCTTCCAACGACCATCCGTGTGATTCTGCCACTCCATCGAGCTCGGCCTTAGTCTCGGAAAGCGTCACGTACAGGCCTTGTTCACCTCGTCGCATGCCATCCAGCAAGAACTGCAGCGCGAGCGTAGTTTTCCCGACGCCTGGATTGCCGTCGATCAGGTAGAGACGGTCTCGGGGAAAGCCGCCGTGAAGCACGTCATCCAGGCCGGGAACGCCGGTTGAGCACCGCTCGCTGTTGTTCATAGATTGATACTCTTGAGTTGGAAAGTCGTCATCGAAGGCCGATCAGGCTTGTGCAATAACCGTGCGTTCTCTCGTGCGAGTCATCCGATACTTGGCCCGGAGCGCCAGGTAGCGATTCAGACGTCCCACCGCCCAACGCCGTTTGCAGGGCTCAGGGCACGGTTACACCGCTATATGATGACGGATCCTTGAGCGATCGGAGGGCCGTCGTCATGATCGAGTCGTTTTACGCGGGCGTCGCCGAAATCCTCGTGCGTCTGATGGGCGCAGGCCTGATCGGCGGCCTTATCGGATTCGAGCGCCGCGCTCATCACAAAGCGATCGGTATTGCTGGAATGGTGCTCATCGCGGTGGGCAGCACGACGTTCATGCTGCTCGCGATACAGCTTGCGAAGACGGATCCCGCCTCGATCAGCAGGATGCTTCAGGGAATGCTCTCGGGAATCGGTTTTCTGGGCGGCGCAGTGATTTTCAAAAGTGGCGCCGATGTGAGAGGCGTGAAAGCCGCCGCCGCAGTCTGGATCACCGGCGCGATCGGCATGGCCATAGGAACATCGTACTGGTGGCTGGGAATCACCGTCGGGGTGGTCACGTTCGTGGTCATGTTCGTATCAGACAGCTTTCCCGATCCCGAACACGAAGCGAAGGTCCAGGATGCCGGCGGCGCGGGTAGCTCGGGTCAGCGCACCGACCGGTAGACATGGTTGATACGGGTCCGGGATGACGCGGGCGCGCTCCTAAGCAGCACGCTGGAATGGCGCGAGCGCGCGAAAGGGGCTGCCTACACGACGGGATGCCGTCTGGACCTTGCTTTCACGACATTGCGGTACGAAAAGTGCTGAACGCCAGACATTCACTACACATAGCGCGGGTTCAGATGAAACAGGCTCGACGTGCCGAGGGGAACAGTGAGCTGGGTGCGGTGAATGTTCCCATGACGGGTGAACCGGAAGGACAAGAACCGGGGCTTAAAAGCGAAACCGCAACGGCGAATCCCAGCGGCGAAGACCGGCAGCAACGGATCGCAGAGGCCGCGTATCGACGCGCCGAGCTACGGGGCTTTGCCCCCGGTTACGAGCTCGACGACTGGCTGGCTGCCGAAGGTGAAGTCGATGGAAAGGCCGTAGAGGAACAATAAGCCTGCAGCCATTGCCACTGAGCGTCCCGTCTGGACTTCCGTTTCAATCGAGAAACGAAGAAAACAGCCGCTCGAGGCGGCTGTCAGACAGAACGCAAAAAGGGTTGGTGGAGGCGGCGAGAATCGAACTCGAGAGCCGATCTCCCTATGAAAGTGACGGCACGAACGGGCTCGCATTCCAGCCGTTACCCCGATCGTTACCTCGTTCTGCCTACGCTGGTGATCTTGGTTCCGGCAGTCTTCGACCTATACTCTGGCCTCCGCAATAAAGCCTTCCCGTCGCCGGCCACAGCCACCCCCCGTACTACGGAGATGAAAAAGACTCGACTCTGCGCGCCCCGTGTCGTGAAGTGCGCGACGGATCCTTACTTCGCTGACCCGAATCACCTCGCGCACCCGTAGCACCACAAGCCCGGGGTCCCCCTTAGTTAGCCCACCGACGGAGACACCATGAGCACGCAAACCGTGATCGTTGTGGCGCAGCAGGCCAGCGAAAATATGATCTTGATGTTCGAGGGCAGCGGTAAACGCTTCACAATCGAGATCGAGCCCGCCAATGTGCTGCCGCTTATGACCGCGATGTTGCATGCATACACGGCTGCCGTGCGGGATAAGAAGATTCCGGTAGCAACACGCACCGTGACGGGAGGCAAGATCACGGTCAACGACGATTAGTCCGCCCCCCGCTCGGCCGGCGGAGAGCGCCGCCTTGACGCATGAATCGCGATAACAGCATAGAAATCATCCAGCTCTGAACCCCCCGGAGGCCACTTGCACACGTTCGAATACAGAGGCCGCGTCGTCACGCTAACAGGCGTAGGGCCCCTCGGAGCACCTTTTGAATGGGGCTATAGCATCAAAACGGTAACCGGCGATACCGTGCACTCGAGGCACGACCAAAAGTTTGCGACCGCCGAATCCGCAGCGGCTGCCGCGCGCAAATGGATTGACGAGAACCGCGCACGAGATTAGCCGCGATCCGTCCGATGCGTGCTCGACGCGCTGGCGACACAACCGCGATAACAGGGCCAACATAGTCGCGTAGCCCGAACATGGCACTACCGCCAGAGCAGGTAGCCCAGCACATCGCGGCTTTCGAGCGCGAAGGCGAGGCAGCCGTCAGAGCGCGACTTGAAGCGCGGCAGACGCTCAGGCCCGAGTCCTATGTCGGCGAGCTTGCATACAAGTGGCTCGGCGAACAGGAGCTTCGGCGACAAAACGAAACCGTCGCGACAGCGATGCGCGCCGCAGATGCCGCACAAGCCTCCGCAGAACACGCCCGACAATCGCGCTGGATCGCTTGGGTGGCTATCGCGATATCTGCCGCAGCGTTTCTGTATAACGTCTGGAAAGAGTGGTAGCGGGCCAGCCGGTGTCGGAACACCTCCTCTCCCGCTTCTCCGCGACGGCGGGACGCGGGTATGCACTGATACGAATAATCACCCCGCTGAATTGCGGGCTTTGCGGGGTGTTTCGGTGTTGAACGCAGGCGGAACATCTTGCAAAGGAGCACGTAGTGCATGAGCCGACAATGATGGCATTAGTTATCCCGAATGATACCGAGCTGCTCGCCGCAGTCGGGACAGTGGCGCTCTACCATGAGCACCTTAACCACGTCTTGCGCATGACAATCAAAACCATCGCGGGCATCCGCGTCGACGAAGCGTTGGATGCGACGGTGTATGAAAGCTCTGGTCGCTTGCGGGAACGCATACGTAAACTGGCCCGCCGCCTAGGTGAAGGCGAGCCGTTGTTAAAACTGCAAGCTTTGCTTAAGCGCTGCAAAAGCGCGACGGAGCGGCGGAACGACCTAGTGCACAATGTTTGGGCGCAAGAACTCGGTGGCGAACTGATGCAACGTGGCTCCGACCATACGTGGCACCCGTTGCCTTCTACTGCGGACCTAATGAATCTATCAAAGGAACTTCAGCAACTCGCGCACGAATTGAATAACGCTCGACTCGACGGCGGCTTTCTTTGCGAAGCATTATCTAAGCGAGCGGTAAAAGCAGGCGCATAGCCCCGCCTTCAGCGGACGCGATTCAGCTCCGCGCGCTTCACGGCCCGCCTCGTAGCTAACCCGTCAGCGCTTCTCATCGTTCGCCGCGGCCGTCCGGTATGCCTTTGGCCCCATATGCAGGCATACAAAGGCGCACGCATAAGTTGCGGCCACCCGCTTCGTAGTGCGGTGGGTGGTTCCTCCTCCTAATTGCGGGACTTCGGTCCCGCTTTTCTTTCCGCGTCACTCTTCTTGACGCGGGTCAGACCACTCACGCCTCACTGCTTCACGGCACGTGCATGATGATTGCGCTGCGTCCGCTCCACGACCGCTGCTGTAACGTAACGTGGATGCTCAATCCACCGGTTTGGGGCTGCGCGTTACATAGGTAAGCTGCCGCACTTTCCGGGCGACTCGCCCTGCGAAGCCGTTAACCTGGCAGCCGAGCCAAGCTAACCATAGAGGACGCCAGAAGAGCATCGGGTATCTTTGCCGCACCGCGGTTTGCCACTGGAGTCGCGCCGACGAGGCGGAGAGGCACTCCCGACACGTTTCGATCACGAATTGCGTATCGGATAAGAGCCAGCGAGGCATCAGGATAAGGAAGGTGAACCAGGTCATGCGGTCGAGAATCTGCTCGGCGGCGCTGCTCGAACAATTCGTTCTGTCGATCGTAAGGCGGGTCATTTCAATCGTGAACTCCAGCCAGGCTTTAACGGCATGCGGAGTGGAGATATCGGTTTCCTGATGGTCTCCGTAGCGGTAGCGACCCACGACCTCGTTTACGAAAGCTGCACCGAACGTGTATGCGAGCCCCACTACGAACGTGTAGTCCGCCGGATGGCCCCCCACTTCCACAAAGCCACCCCAGCGCTCATGAGCGTCCGCTCGGAAAATCATGCCGGGCGACATCCTACCAGGGTCCAGCCCCAGGGCAAGCAGCGCCGCTTCGCCATGCTTTTTATTTCTGGCGGAGGGCATCCATTCGCCTTGCGTCATGCCGGCCGTATTGATGTACTTAAGTCCACCGACGATGATACCTACGTCTTCGGCCGCAAGTGCGCAGGCCGCCATCTTTTCGACGGCGCCGGGATAGAGCTCGTCGTCATCATGCAGCAGCCACACCCATTTTGTTGGCGCCAGCTTCGCGCATGCATTGAAGTGGTCCGTCGCAGCCAACATCCCTGACCGGCGTACATAATCAAATCCATAGCGCTGCCGCAGAGCTTCTATGGCGGCATGATTCCGGATCGAGTTATCGGACACGATCACCGGCACGCTCACCTGGTTCTCGAAGACGGAACGCAAGCAGGTCGCGAGAAACTCGGGTCGGTCGCGAGTCGGGATGACGATGGTCAGCAGTCCTGGTGGAACTCTCATGAAGAAATCATCAGGCGTTTTGAACGGGGTAATTAGTTGGTCGCACGTTTCGTTACGGTACGCATTTAAATGATGATCCCGCAGACCGCAACGTGAGCGGGTCAAACGAGATCAGCTTGAGTGCATCCCGAGTCTTATCGTTAGTGCACCAGTGCTGCCGACGGAGGCTCGATCGAAGCCGCAGGTTTCGAGCCTCGTTGCGCGCCCAAGTCTGGAATAGGCCGGGCGTCCTTCACCAAGTCCGGTGCGACCACTTTGACAGCGCCAAAGACAAGTTGAGCCAGGCGGGATTGCCCGATTTCGTCGGCATGGCACATATCAATGAACATTTCGGGGTTCGCATCGAGCATAGGGCGCGCGTCCACGACCTTGACGCCCATCTCTCGGCCAACCTCGATCATCACGTTGTTGTAGACATAGTCCAGCACGACCGGCCAGAACCCGCCGACGCTTTCTAGCATCGGTTCTATTCGGCCGGCTTCGTCTGCCTTGTCCTTCGCGCCGCTCATCGCGTAGGTTTCGGCCAGAAACTTGCGCGACATCGTGCCGGTTATCGTGTTTGTCTGCCCGATGGTGAAGGCACGGATGGCGTGCTCGTAATCACCGCGCTCCCGATAGGCAAGACCCATGCGTATCTGGCTCGTGTAGTACGGATTGTCCTTGAGCAGAATGAACACCACGGGAATCTTTCGCTCCCGGCCGTATTCGACAATCTTCCTCAGATTCTCGCGATACTTCTCCGGTGGAACGCGAGGGCTGACCTCGCGAACATCTATCTTCTTTACAGGCTCCGACTTTAGCAATCCAACCCTGGTCATGATGGCGCGCAGTATTCGCGTTGTGTAGATTTTGTTCAGCCAGTTGTAAAGGTTCGACTTACCCTGTAAGTCGAAGAACCGCGCGAACTTTTCTTCGCTGTCACCGTTGTGGTTGTAGACGAATGCCCGATCGTTGAAGTTGAAAGACGCGATGATCATCGAGGGTTTGAGGCGATCACCGTATTTACGAAGTGTCTGCAATCCCTGGAACGAGCTGTAACCCGAAACGGCCATGTTCACAACCTCGGCATTGCGAAGGGCGCGACCGAGGACGCTCGGCCATGCCGCCTCGGCGCGGACACCGTAACCCCAGGTATTCGAGTCTCCGATTGCCACGATGCGGGGCAATTTCGGTTCGGGAATTTCCGCTGGGGGAACCCGGTATCCTTCCCACCCGATCTCCCGCGAAGCTGCCCGCTCGGCAATCATGGGATCTACGACTGCCGGCGTCGGGGTAAGGTCCTCTCTCAAGGTGATCAGCGTCCGTGAACAAGACTCGATCATCAGTAGAAGGATTACCGGCAGTAACAACGCTGCGATTGTTTTCACCCGCACTTACCTCGTTAGCTTACAAAGGGAAGCCCCCCGGCTCTGCCGGGGTGGCAGTAGCAGTTTGACTTTTACGGAAGTCATCCATCAATGAAACTCGCGATCGTGAGCCGCCAAGCACCACGAAAGGGAGTTCCACGATGGACGAGTATGCAGAGCCTAAGCCACACGCTAGTGGGACTGCAAATACCACGTCGTGTTTATCCCGAAGTGACGGCAGAAGGACGTTGTATGAGCAGTTGCGAAGGCACCTCGGGAGAGGTGTTTCGGAAGCTGGCGGAGCAGAAGGAGAATCGAATCGAGAGGGCATCTGATGCCCGATCATGTGCACATGTGATCTGCGATCCCGCCGAAGTATGCGGTGTCGCAGGTGGTGGGGTACATCAAGGGCAAGAGCGCGATCATCTTGCGCGGGTGTATGGCAGAGCGGGAGCGGAACTTCGTCGGGCAGCTTTTCTGGGCCGCGGCTATTTCGTATCCACGGTCGGACGGGATGAGGAGCTGGTGCGCGAATACATCCGGAACCAGGAAGAAGAGGACGAGCGATTGGACCAGATGAACCTATGGCGTTGAACAGCCACCTTCAGGTGGCGCAACATGTGCGGGGCCGCGTTAGCGACCCCGTATAGGCCGCTTTGAGCGGCTCACACAATTAAAGCCCCCGGCTTTGCCGGGGGATAGTTACTAGGGAACATCGAATCCGAAGGCATGGATCCTGCACTAGGGCTGGCGAGTTCCGGCGCAGGAGAAAGCAGCAGCAACGCGGGGTATCTCCCCAACGATAGTTGAACAAGGAATACTGAATGGACGGCAGATCTTTCTGGATTTCTGATCCTACAGCGGCGGTTATTCGGGAGCACATGCGAGAAAACACACTGGACTCAGAAGCGTGGGTGTTCAATCGAGTCACCATTTCACCGGACCACTGCTCGGTCGCCATTCGCTTCGTTCACGTGGCTCTAGCCGGTGCAGGTAAGGACGAACTCATTATCACCGCATCCCGGCGCGACAAGTCAGAACGCTGGCAGACGACACACACGATCATCCGTGCAGTGCCTTGAATGTGGGGAGAAGTTGTTCCGGCCGAGCTAGAACTCTCGTTCCGATGCGGGCAGCTCCGAAGCCTCAGAAATGATTCCCGCGTTCCCAGATCACGAGCGCGTGTATGTTGTGACGGTTCCGAGTGCGGCAGAATATGCGGACAGGTGGCCGGAGTGGCCGCGCACCATAAGAAGTGCGGTCACCGACAGACGAGCCAAGCCGGACAGTTAACCGTCACGATGGACTGCCGTCAGACCCATACCGGTTATAGCCGGCTCCCGATAACGGCCGTACGCTCTACGCCACATTCCTGGCGGCTTCATGCAATATCACGAACTGATTTTCTCAGCTGCACTCGCAGCGAGCTGAAGCGGTGCACGGGGAAGGACCGGAAGCCGGCTTACAAACTCCTCCTTTGGCCTTCTTCGCACCGACACACCACGCCTTGCAGTCGAACGTGTCGGGATGTCCCAGATCGTTCGTATGTGAGTGGATTACGCCAGCGCCTGGATTGGACTCGATCAATATCTGCGCGCTTTGGCAGGCCTCCCCGAAAAATCGTCCATTGGGCTTACCGTCCTGCGTCACACCGATATGACACCCTGCCACGCCGGGATTGACCCCATCGGTGTCCGTCCAATAGGTGGTGACATTACCTGCCCAGTCGGTGGGCTTATATTCGATTGTTCCTTTGGCTCCCGGCATCCCCTTCGCGTCTTTAGATGGCTCATGTTCGGCCGCTGGCGCATTGGTGAACATCAACACAGGAATGCAAACTGCCAGGATACGACAGAGCCTTGCGGCAGCAGCGGCGAGTGTGGATTGCGTTGACTTAATTGAACCGATATTGAATGGGACGTGATGCTCTTGAAGCCTCGCTTATGGAGACGAGCGCAAAGCGGCAACCCAAGCATGCCACCGTCAAAGCGTTCGGCTCCGTCGCGGTCCGTTACCCGCAACACGACATGTCCCAGTGAACTGATCTTCATGTTTGCTCTGCCTCCATACGGTTGACCTATGCACTCCAAAGACCCAAAATACGTCACGGCTGGCAAGATACGTCGAGTGATGCGCCAGAAAGGATACCACCACAGATCGAGCGGAACGCGACCCTCAGAATTGGTGCCGGTATGTGTGCAGCACGTTCTGAGAAGGGCTTGCCTTAGGTATGGGGAGCACCGGGCGAATGACGCTAGCTGGCCAAGTAGTAGTCGTCAGGAAGAACACGGATAATGCCGCGCCTCCAACTAGCTTTGCGCAACGTCGTCGCGATGACGGGACGCACAATCCCACTTAATCGAAGCGTCCGGACTGCTGTTATGCTCGCTGCGAATCCGACCAACGGCCTCGACCGACAGCTCTTGGCCGTTCTCTGCCGCTGGTGCAGACGTTCTCTCGCAGTCGCTGCACCGTAACCTATGCGAGCGGTTCAGCGCCCGGCCCGCTCAGCACCACGCCACTCCCACGGCGGCACTGGCTGCAGCGTAGCCCATAACCCGCGGCGCGCGGCGCGTGCTTCCTGTCTCGATAGCATACAGCGGCGAATCGGCCGGCGCGTAAGTCTCGGGCGGAGACTCGTGGTTTGAAGGCGTGATCGAGCGCAGCGCCGTCACGAATAAGAATGACGCCACCCCACGCTCGACCAAGGGTGTCGCCCTGGCGCAGCCCCGATCGGCTACCTCGTAATGTCCAACAATTCGAACGACAGTTTCGCAGTAGACTCGTGGCA
>CAWHFX010000018.1:0-148045 GCA_963828715.1 uncultured beta proteobacterium
ACAGCGGCGTGCTCGTCTGTCCGCGGGTGAATATGCCGCCGGAAAGGGCGGTGATCATCGGGAACCCCGAGCCGTGGACCTCGAAGCGATCGGCGGTGCGGCCGCCCCAGCCGGTCGAGCTTGCACGATCGGCAATCGCCGTCTGCCACTCGGCAATCTGGTCCGAATGCGAGAACAGCTGATTGGGACGCGGGGCGCCGTTCTGATATTCCTCGCGGGAAATCGGCTGGACGAGCGGACCCACGTTGCACGCAATGGCGAGCTTCTGGGCGGTCCACAGCTCGTAGAGCCCCGTCAGGCTGGGATGCAGACCGAAGGTTTCGCCGCTCGAGGTGGTGATGGGGAGCAGGCTGTCGCGCGGTATCGCCAGGGCCGACGCAGACCGGACGGCCGCGTAGCTGGTTGTAATCGGTGGTGCTGGTGGGCACGATCATGTTGTTGCCGTCGTTGCCGCCGCCGAGAAACACGCAGACGAGCGCCCGGTAGTCGACGCCTTGCGCGAATGCGTTGATGAGACCGAACCGCTGAACGCCGGCGGCGAAGGCCGCCGCCCCGAGCGCATAGCCCATGCAGGAGCCGGTTCGCAGCAGGAACTCTCGACGGGTCATCGTCATGGCTATCTCTCCACCTGATACTGCGACGACGTTAGCACCAGGTACACGGCGGTGCGCACGCGCTTGAGCGGATTGGTCGAGGGCACGGTATTGACCGCGTCCTCGATGCTGGTCCGCATCTCGTCCGACATCGATCCGTGCAGCAGCAGGATATTGAAGTAGTCGAGGAGAGCCGGAGGGTTGGCGGCCAGCCACAGCAGAGGCGGGATGTCGAGTGAGGTGCCCGTGGGCGCGTTGGCGCTCACCGCGATCTTCGAGAACACCATGGTGTTGACGAAATTGAGGCGTTTGAGCGCCGTCGACGTCGAGAAGATGCCGAATTCAGGTCCCCGCACACCGGCCGTGCCTGGCACAACCCCCGAAGGAGAAAAATAGCTGAACACCGATGGCGGGCGGAACAGATCCAGGCCCATGCTCACGCTCTGCGGGTTGAGGTATCCATCGCTTTCGGCGGTGAGGTCCGCGGATTTGGCGCCAAACGCCCGCAGCACGTTGGTGATGAACTGAACAGGATGTCGGAGCCGGCCGTAATTGGCGTCGGCGTTGGCGTCCCCCGCGGGCCTCCGGATCGAGCAGGATGGCCCGCACGACCGACCGGCAGATCGCCGCGCTGTCCAGAGGCGCCGTCGAAGACCGAGGCGACCCGTTCGACGTAGGCCGGGACTGGGGTTGCTCGTGACGAGGTGCTGAATGAGCTGCTTCGAAATGAACGGTCCGACATTCGGATCGTTGAAGATGTTGTCGATCGCGTCCGCCAGATCCTGCGCGGCGGTGTGCCCCGCATCGAGCGTGACACCGTTCAGCAACGTCTTTACCCCCTTGTCGTGGTTCGCCTCGTTGATCGACCATCGGGTCGATGTAATTCGGCACGCCCGTCGCCGGGGCCGCCGCGAACCGCCAGCCGGTGAACACGCGGGCGAAGTTGTTGACCGTTTCCTGGGTGTACGTGGGCATCGGCTGGCCGGCGCTCGTCGAGCTGCGGCGTGCCGTCCGGGTTCAGCCGACATCGTGCCGAGCGAGAACAACTGAAGCAGCTCACGCGCGTAGTTCTCGTTGGGCCGTGTCCGCGTGTTGTTGTTGATATCGAGGTAGTTCCCCATGGCAGGGTTGAGACTGATCTCATAGAGCAGCTGGCGGTAATTGCCGAAGCGCGTTCCGGTCGAGCGTCTGGAGGTACGGGGCCATCCAGCTGGGCTGCGTGATGTCCACACCCGAGACGACGATGATTTGATGGAGCGCGAAGGCGACCCGCTGCCGCAACTGGTCTTCGCCGTACAGGGCATTCCGGAAGAATCGGTTCTGTAGCGGATACAAGGTGTAGTTGTCTCGCGACAGGGCGAGCCGTTCGGGCACGTGGTCGTGTCACGCGTCGTCGGGATACAGCGGCAGTGTCGGGTAGCTCGACAGGGGCGCGGCGAACTGCTCGTCGAGGAACCCTTCGAGCCCCACGCTGCAGACATGATTGATGAGGTCCGGCGTCGGGCCCCACGTCGCCTGTTCGAGGAATCGCGTCGCGTCGGCGGCGGAAGGTCCGGCAGCAGAGGCGCTCCGCAGCAGCCATTGCTGATTTTCACCGCCGTTGGGCGTCCACTGGATCGCGGGAGCGCCGTCGTCAGTCGAAACGCCAGAGATGTCGAGGACTTTGCCGCTGTGTCGCGCGGTAAGCGTGTAGTAGCCGCCGCCGAGCGACGTCGGCAGCCACTCCTGGTTCTGCCCGCCATTGGCCGGCCACTGAATGATCTGAGCGCCGTCGTCGGTCGAGACGCCGGTCACGTCGAGCAGCTTCCCGCTGTGACTAGCAACGAGGTTGTAGTAGCCGTCAGATGCGGGTTGGAGCCTCCACCGCTGATTGAGGCCTCCGTCGCACGTCCATTGGATCACTGGCGCGCCGTCGTCCATCGACGCGCCGCTAACGCCCAGACACTTCCCGCTGTGGCGCGCAATGAGCTCATAGGAGCCGGCGAGGCTGGGCGCCTGCGCGCTGACGTACGGCTTGCCCGCGACAAGCGACACGCAACACCAATCCGAACAACGTAAGCGATCGCGACATGAAAGAACGCCCGATCATGAGTGGCTCCGCTTTCACGGTTCGGAATCGTCGACGCATTCAAGACGCGTCTCCGCCTCCGTTTGTGAGGTCCGATGTTAGTTGTGCTGAATCAGTCCGACTGAAAACGGACGGACACGGCTTCAGACAGATTTGCCGCGGCGCAGGATCGTCCGTTGGTGCGTGAAGACCATACACCTAGTGCGAGTGAGTTGCGACAACAATGTTGAATCGAAAAGGGAAATTTCGGCGACCGCGATTCGACCTCAGCCGTTTTCCTTCGCGCTGAGCGGGAAACTGAACGCCCGGCGATGCACGGCGAGGGACCCCGTCAGCGCGATCGTGTCAGACGCCACCCGTGCGCGTCCGCTCGATGCAGTCCGAGGTATCGCAACAGTCCCACGTTCAACGCGAGGCCGCCACCACTCGCCGCCGCGGCCGGCCACACGATTGAGTCGTCTCCACCCAGCCACGCGTTCATCGTCGTCGTGAGCAGCCAGAGCTGCAGCCGACGACGATCAGCACGAAGAACAACATGCCATAGATGATGGTCGTTCGCTGTTCGCGGTTGAACGGACGCTTCATCGAGCCACTCACGTCGTGCGCTCCTCCACCCCGATGGCATAAACATCGCGACCGCGCATCTCGAGGACGATGCGCGCCAGCGGCCGCCGCGGGGGACCGGCGATTGGCGCGCCGGTCCGGAGATCGAAACGCCCCTCATGGCAGGGGCAGTAGAAGATGCCCTCCGACGGGCGCGGGATCACGGCGCACGAGAGGTGCGTACTTCCCTGACTGAATGCCACGAATTCGTTCGTCGTCAGACGGACCAGCAGACAGCGTTCGTGTTCGTCCGGATAGGTGAATTCAAGGGCCGCACCCACCGCCACATCGTCGACCGAGGCAATCCGCTGAATGATCGGCTGACCGGTGCGCTTCCGATACCAGTTCTGCGCGCCGATCCAGATCTGCCCCAGCGTGAACGCCGCGCTGGTCGAGACCATGAACTTCATGAAGTCGCGCCGCTCGACATAGAGGTCCTGCGGCCAGTCGATTGGAAAGTCCTGTCGCCACGCCGGCTGGACGTCAGCCGCCGCGAAGTCCGGGGCGATCGTGATCTGGTCGCGCTCCACCGACGGCGCGTACAGACTCACCGGCGCGGTTCCCGTCAGACCTTCGCGTCCGGGCGAGTTGATGGCGGGATCGACGAGGCCACGGGGATCGGACATGAGGTCGGCCATCGTTACACCTCGACTTCGGCATAGGGATCGTTTTCGACGGCCGCGGCCTCGTGTGGCGCATCGCTCAGCACCCGCAGCGACACGGCGCGACTGCGTGGTCGCTCATCCATCGCGGCCACGACATCGAGGTACGGCGTGCGAGACGCGAGCGCTCGCGGAATCATGACGTGCACCCCGGTCGTGATTGTCTGCCGGCCGAACTGAAACGTGTTCATCGGCGTCGACATCGGCCGCAGCTGGTCGATCTGCTCGCGCGTGCCGAAAAAGAGCGCCTGGCTCGGGCACACCGTCGCGCACATCGGCTTCTTGCCGACGCTCGTCCGGTCGTAGCACATGTCGCACTTCATCATGATCTTGCGATCGTCGTAGAGCTCGGGCACGCCGAACGGACAGGCCATCACGCAGTTGCCGCACGCGATGCATCGCGGCTTCCTCGCCGACTGCACGACTCCGTCGCCGGTCCGCTTGATCGCATCGGCGGGGCACACCTCCGCGCATGTCGGCTGCTCGCAGTGCATGCAGACCACCGGGACGGTCTGCACGCTCTCCGGCCGGCTGACGTACTCGAGATGAATCATCGAGTCGCCCCGATGCGTGTCGCACTCGGTGCACGCCTGCACGCACGCCTGGCAGCCGATACAGCGGTTCGGGTCGATGAAGAATTGCAGGTAGTCCGGCTTGGGCATGCGGCAATCCGTTCTATTGCTGCGGTTCCAGCACCGCCGCGTATTCCGGCGCGGCGTCTGCCTTGCGCACGCGGCAGCCGCAGACCTTGTATTGCGGGATCTTGCTGATCGGATCCTGCGCCGCCACCGTCAATTGGTTCGCACTTTTTCGACCGGCCCAGTGATACGGGATGAAGATCGTGTCGGGGCGGATCGTGGTCACGACCTGCGCCCGCAGCGTGATGGCTCCGCGCCGCGTCTCCGCGGTCGCCCAGTCGCCGTCGGCAATCCCCAATTTGGCGGCGAGCCTGGGATGCATCTCGATCCGCGGCTCCGCGTACTGCTTCACCAGCGGACCGATGCGACGTGTCTGTGTGCCGGAAAGGAACTGGCTGACCACGCGCCCGGTGGTCAAGAAGAGCGGATACTCTTCGCTCGCATCGTCTACCGGCGGTCGATAGTCGGCAACGTTGAACCGCGCACGTCCGTCTGGAAAGTAAAACGGTCCGCTGCCTTTCGCCACCGGGTTATAACTGCCGGGTTCGAACAGGCGCGGCGTACCCGGATGATCGGCGATCGGTGCGCCGGTTCTGGGATCTTCGCTGTAGCACGGCCAGAACACGCCAAGCTGTTGCGTGACCTTCTCGTAGGTGACGCCCGAATAGTCGGCGACTCCCCCCTTGCTCGCGACCCGCAGTTCCTCGAATATCTCGCGTGGATTCGAAAACGTGAACCCCCTGGGCCGGCCGAGCGCCCGGGCAATGTCCTGGATGATGCGCCAATCCTGTCGCGCATCTCCCGGACAGTCGACCGCCTGGTTGATCTTGATGATCCGGCCCTCGACCTGGGTCACCGTCCCTTCGTCTTCCTCTTGGAGGCTCCCGGGCAGCACGACATCCGCGTGCCACGCCGTATCGTTCAGGAAGAAATCGATCGAGGTGAAGAACTCGAGCTTGTCGAGACAGCGCGCGATGAAACTGTTGTCGGGCAATGACACCTTGGGATTGAAGCAGATCGACAAGAGCGCTTTGATCTCACCACGATCGATTTTTCGAAAGAGCTCGTAGGCGTCGACGCCGGGACCCGGCAGATCCGGCTCCTCGATGCCCCAGACACCGGCGATGTAGCGACGGTGCGCCGGATTGCTGATGTCGCGCCAGCCGGGCAGCTGGTCGCACTTCTGACCGTGCTCACGACCACCTTGTCCGTTGGCCTGGCCGACAATCGTGCCGTAGCCGCTCTTCGATTTGCCGATTCGCCCGGTCGCCAGGACCAGGTTGATGGTGCCGAGCGAGTTCTGCACGCCGTTCGAATGGTGCTCAATCCCTCGCGCATGAAACAGAAAGCTCGTCTTCGCCGGGCCCCACCATTCTGCCGCCTGCATCAGGGCACGCTCGGGAACACCGGTCACTTCCGCGGTTCGTTTCAGCGTCCACTCGCGGCAATACTCGGCGACTTGTTCAAAACCGACCGTGTGATCCCTGATGAACGCGTGGTCGATCCAGTCCCGTTCGATCATGACCTGCAGCACGCCGGCAAACAGCGCAGCATCCCGGCCCGGTTTGACCGGCAGATACAGATCGCACGTGCGCGCGACGGGAGTGATGCGCGGATCCTGGACAATGACCTTCGCGCCCTGCTCGCGCGCCTGCCAGATGTAGTTGGTGGTAATCGGCGAGCACTCCGCGACGTTCGAACCCGCGACCCAGATCACCTCGGTGCCGACCATGTCAGACCACGGATTCGTGGTGCGATCGATGCCGAACGCCTTCTTGTTCGCCGCACCGGCGCTGACCATGCAGAGGCGCCCGTTGTAGTCAATGAACGGCGTCTTGAGACAGACCCGCGCGAACTTGCCAAGCAGATACGTTTTCTCGGTGGTCAGGCTGGCGCCGCCGAGCACGGCAACCGCCCCCGGTCCATACGCCTGCTGAATGCGTGCGATCTCGCCGGCCACGCGCGCGATCGCCTCGTCATACACCATCGGCGTGAAGCCCGACGCCGACGATGAATCACGCCGGAGCGCGGTCGTCAGTCGATCGGGATGGGAACCCTGGAGGTAGCGCTTCACGCCCTTCGGGCACAACATGCCCCGATTGAACGGGAAGTCTTCCCACGGCTCGAAGCCGATCACCTGGTTGTCGCGTACCTTCAGTTGGATTCCGCATTGCTGGCCGCAGAAGCAGCAATGGGTCTTGACGAGGCGATCCGGCTCCGCGCTGGTCGACAGGCGAACGCCGGTCATCGACGACAGATGCGGCCCGAACCCCTGGATGATGCGAATCGGATCGACCGGAACCTCCGCCACGATTAACCTTCCTTTGTCCCTTGTCTGCTTCTCTCACTGCTCGGGCCGCAGGCGCTTTCCCTTGTCCCTTTTGTTATCCCTTGTATTGCCACAGCGCGCCCTGCGCCAACCCGAACAGCGCTCGACGGCATTTCGGGCAGACCTCTTGATAGTGGCCCCCTTGTGGCAATTCATATCGAAAGCCGAGTTCCTGCTCGACGACCGCGAGATCGCGAACCATCGTCAGCGACGCATAAGGCTGTTGGCAACGACGGCACAACGCCTGTCGATCGCGAGCGCCCGCATCTTTGTAAAAGCCCACGCCGAGCTGCGCCGGTCGCTGGAAGACATGAAACAGTTTGCCGAACGGCAGCCACAAGAGCGTCACAATGACCGTCGCCGCGTGAAGGATGGCGAGGAAGTCATAGGCGTAGCCGCGCATCCACGTGTAACTCGCCGTCAGCATCAGTCCCGTGATGCTGATCGCAAAGAGCAGGAGGAGCGGCAGGATATCCTGGCCGAACTGCTGAACCGCGACGGCGCCGTGATCGATCATCCGTCGCCTGAACGCGAGCATCACGCCCGCGATGACGAGGAACGAGGACCACACGAGTCCGTGGAAGATCAGGAACGCGGTGAGCGATTCAACCGGAAAGTCCTGCGTCGGAATGCCGAACACGAACGTGCGATAGGTGTGGAGGTCGCCGGGAACTGTTTCGAAGTGAATCCAGCCCCACACCAGCGGGAACGTAATCGCGGCGGCAAGCACGCAACCCCACATGATCAGCCAGTGGGCCAGCCCGCGCAGCCGGCCGCGACGGAAGATGTATGCGTTCGCCGCAAACTCGACGAGCGCGCGGCGCCCCAGGCTCACCGCGTTCGACCCGAGCGATCGGCGTGAGAAGAACGCTTGCCACCCGCGGCGCCAATACATGCGCGTGGGTGGCCTTCGCAGCCACATCGCGTAGCGATAGCTGATCCCGAATGCGGCAAAAAGAGTCGCGAAGGTGTAGCCGACGAGCGCGGCATCGAAGTGCTGAAGGTTGCGTGAACCGACGACGATCGCGGCGGCCAGCGCGGCCGTGACGAGCACGCCCCAGGCAGCCGCTCTCACGCGTTCGAGCGCCTGACGCGCGGTCACCGGCAGGGCCTGCGCCCATTCGACGTCGCGCGGGCGGAACACGCGGTCGTTCGCGAGACGCAGCGCGACGGCGGTCGCAGAGAGCAGGAGGAAGCCAGGCCAGATCGCTCCGAGACGATCGCGGAACACACCCAGCAACAGTGGCGGGAAGAATCCACCGAGACCCCCGAGCGCGCCCACCAAGCCGGTCACCGTGCCGGTGTCTTTCGGAAAGTGCTCCGGCACCAGCTTGAAGACCGCGCCGTTGCCCAATCCCAGCAACAGCGCGCACGACAGCGCGCCAACAGTAAAGGGCACCATCGACTGCCATGTCAGGAGCAGCGAAAACAGGGCAACCCCGCCGAAGACCCACGACAGCACCTGTGCGCCACCGATTCGATCCGCAAGCCAACCGCCGACCGGCCGCATCAATGTCGCGACCACGACAAAGCCGGCGGCGCGCAGGCCGGCATCAGCAGGTGCGAGACCGAACTGCGCGCGCAACAGCGTTGGCAGGTAAATCGAGAAGGCGACAAACCCACCGAATGTCAAGAAATAGAAGGCGCCGAGCAGCCAGGCTTCAGGAGCGCGCCGCAACACTGCCACCATCGCAGCAACAGTGGCAGGGCGACCGGGTTGAACCGGATTGCGTGCCAGCAGGAGATAGGCGGCTGCCCACACGAGCAGCACGATGCCGGTGCCGCGAAACACCGTCGGCCACCCGAATCGCGCAGCCGCCACCGGGCCGACGAACACCGCGAGCGACTGACCCATCGTGCCCAGCCCATAGACCCCGAGTGCCGTACCTTGCCGGGCCGTCGGTGTCCAGCGCGAGACGAACGCGGCGCCGACTGCGAACGATGAACCCGCCATGCCGATGAGGAACGCGGCGACAAGCAACGATCGGTAGCTGGCAGTCAGCGGAACGATGAACGCAGCGAGCGAGGAAAAAGCCAGCAGGGCGGTGAAGACGAGACGTCCGCCGAGCCGATCCGTAAGCATGCCCATGGGCAGGCGCGCCAACGAGCCGAGCAACACCGGCACGGCCACCAGCAAGGCTGTCTGCGATGCGGTCAGGTTGTAGAGCGATGTAAAAACGGACGCCAGACCGCCGATGAGACCCCACGCCGCGAACGACAACGCAAAAGAGATCGTCGCCAGCACCAACGCGCGCGTTGGTGAGGCCGTGGCCACCAGGCCGCGACCAACGGAAGAGGCGCTCTCCAGAGACCGACCGTCCATGTCGTCGTCTAGTCTGACCCCGGTGTTCGAGAGGATGTCAAGGACCTGCCCACGATATTCCGTGAACTCGGTGTGGCCAAGAGCTCGATTTATTCGGAAATCAGCGGGATCCGAATTGGTGCCGTCAGCAGCCGCAGGAGTCGTGCCGTCGTGAACGCAGTCCGGCAATTCCCGCACTTGCGCTCACGCAGGCTCACCCGGTACGCTCCGCATCCTGGAGGTTTCGCGGATGGACCTGTCTCGTCGAGAAGTACTTGCCAGTGCTGCGGCCGCCGTCGGCGCCGCGGCGGTGACGTCAATCGTCGCGGAAGCGCAGGGGGCACGCCCGGCCGCGCGAACGCGGCCAGCGAACGAGCCGTTCGGCTATTGCCTGAACACCAGCACGATCCGCGGCAATAATCTGGACCTCCCGGGCGTCATTACCGCGGCGGCGAAGGCGGGGTTCCACGCGATCGAGCCGTGGATCATGGAGATCGATCGCTACACCACCGCCGGCGGCACGCTCAAAGATCTCGGCAAACGAATCGCCGACGCCGGCCTCACCGTGGAAGACGCCATCGCCTTCAATTCGCTGCTCGATGATGACGATACGCGGCGTGCAGCCTCGATGGAGAAGCTGAAGGCCGATATGGACAAGCTGGCGCAGATCGGCGGCAAACGAGTCGCGGTCCCGCCGGGCAACAGCCGCGCCGGCGCCGTCAGCCTTGACAACGCGGCGCGGTACTATCGAGAGGCGCTCGAGATGGGCGAGAAGATGGGCGTCCAGCCGCTGCTCGAACTCTGGGGCACGCACCCCGTGCTCGGCCCGCTGTCACACGGCATCTATGTGACGGTCGCCGCGGGACGCGTTGACGCCAGCCTGCTGCTCGATGTGTTTCACCTGTATAAGAGCGGGACGCCGTTCACCGCGCTGAAACAGATCAACGGTGCGTCGCTGCACGTGATGCATCTCAACGATTATCCGCAGGCCGCCGATCCGTCCACGCTCAACGACGGAAATCGGATCTACCCGGGGGACGGTGCCGCGCCACTCGCTCAGATTCTGCGCGATCTGCGCGACAACGGCTTTCGCGGGTATCTCTCGCTGGAGCTGTTCAACAAGGAGTACTGGGCGAAGAGTGCGGACGACAATCTCAAGACCGCGATGGAAAAGATTCGCGCCACAGTGCGCGCGGCGATGGCCTAACCAGAATGGGTGCTACAGGGTGCTACAGAGGGTTCTATAAGGTTCTACGGGGTTCTACAAGGTTCGTTCTTACCGGGTTCTGCCAGGGTCCACAATTGTTACCTGAACGGAGCGGCGGCCGAAGCGTCGTGCCGCCGCGCAATCGGCGACGTACAGATCCACTTGTCGATTGCGCACCCGAGGACCGGTGTCGAGAACGCGGTAGATCCCGTTGTATGGCACAGCGCCTTCAATCCGAATCACCGTTCCAATAGGCAGCACCTTTGGATCTGCCGCGACAACGCCTGTGGAGACCGGGGCGCCGGACGCTGTCACCCGGCCGGTGCAATACGCGGTGGCCGTGAAGTTCTGAGGTTGAGCGCTGGGCACTGGCGGTGCGGTGACCGGGGGCGTCCGCTTGGCGCACGCGGCCAGCAGCAACAGGAAGACGAGTGCATGTCGCCTGAGAGCAGTCAATGGCCAGTCTGGATAGTCGATTCTGCTGGATTCTGCCAGGCGAACGAACCCTGCAGAACCTCGTAGAACCTCGTCGAACCCGATTTAAGTGATCTGAGCCGCAATCGCGCCGACGCCTTCGATCGATCCTTCGAGCCGATCGCCCGGCTTCACCGGGCCGACGCCTTCCGGTGTGCCGGTGTAAATGAGATCGCCCGGTTGGAGATGGTAGTACCTGCGACAGGTGCGCGATGACGGCTGGGACACTGTGAATCAACTGCGAGATGTCGGATGACTGCTTCGTCTGACCGTTGACGCGCAGCTCGATGCGCGCGTGATTGGGATGACCGATGTCGACGGCGGGTGCGATTTCGCCGAGCACCGCTGACTGCTCGACGTCTTTTGCGATGTCCCACGGTCGCTGCTTTTCTTTCGCGACCGATTGCAGATCACGACGGGTCATGTCCAGCCCGCACGCATAACCAAACACGTGGTCCAGCGCCTCGGCGTCAGCAACCCGAAACCCCGGCTTGCCGATCGCGACGACCAGCTCCATCTCGTAGTGATAGTTCGTCGTGCCGGGAGGATAGGCAATGTTCGATCCCGAAGGCGCGTAGTGCTCCGATGCCTTCATGAAATAGAACGGCGCCTCGCGATCGACAGCACCGCCCATCTCTCTGGCGTGCGCCTCGTAGTTACGACCGACACAAAAGATCCGGCGAACGGGAAATCGCTCCGCACGTCCGCGGATCGGCGCCGCGACCGGTGACGGAGGTGGAAAGACGAATTCAGTCACGGGGACGGGCCTCTCTGCTGGTGGTGCGCACGCGCTGGATCATACCTTCTTGTTCAAGCGCAGGATGGGCCGCTACTGCGGCGCCCGTCCGTCCGACGAAGCCGTCTGCTTCAGCACCTCGAACCAGTTGACGATCACGTGTGGGATGGCTGGTCTCTCCGGGAGTCCTTTGAGCAGCAGGAATCGGCCATCCGATGCGACGTCGAATTCTTCCAGGCCAAGTCCGTCGACGCCGCCGGAGTCAGGAACATCGAGCAGGAGTTGGGGACGAACACCGGCAAGTCCGTCCTTGCCCACCTTGACCACGAACATGTGCCGTCGATTGGAACCAAGGCCGCGATAGAAGAGCTCGGTGCTGTCACGAGACCATCGCAGCGGGCTGCTGCCGGCGGTCGAGACCTGCCAGCGTGTGCTCGAGACGTTTGGATACGGGCTGACGTAGATCTCACTGATGCCCGACTCGCTCGACCGGTACGCCAGCCAGCGTCCGTCGGGCGAGAGCCTCGGGGTGCGCGCACGGGCCACGAGCATCTGCGCCTGACCCGTTGCCAGGTCCAGCACCTTGACGCCATCCGCATCCGTGCCAGTGACCGAGTAGATGATCTTCGTGCCGTCGGCAGAAACGGACGCCGGGTATTCTCCGCCGCTCGCGTAGGCCTGCGCGAGTGGACCCGCGGTTACCTGCGTTGGCGTCCCGGCACCATCAGCGCGCTGTCGGAACAGCCGCCCAAGCGCACCGAGCTGCGGACGCGACGCAAAGAGAAGGGTCCCGCCGTCGGCCGTCCACAGCGGCGTTTCGCTGATGCCCGCGTCGCGGGTGATGGTACTGAGCGCATGGCGCGCGAAGTCCCACACCACGATGTTCTGCTTCCCCATCGTCGCCGACTGCTCCAGCGCGACGCGCGTCATGTCAGGCGACAGCACCGGTCTACCGTATGGGCCGCGCGGCAGCTCGATCGTCGTCGTTTTCCCCGAGCGGTCCACCCACAGCAGGTCGGCATCCGTGCGTCTCTCTGAATTCGGGATGTAGGCCAAGGTGCCCGTCGAGGACACGCTGAAGTGCGCGGCACCGCCGTTGTTGAAGCGGATACCGGGCATCACCGCGACCGATGGGCCGGTCACTTCGAGGCGTGTTCGGTCGAATGGGGCGGCCATGAGCACGCCGGTTCTCAGATAGAGAAGATGGCCGGTCGGCGAGTAGACGGCGGAGTGCCCGGTCCGATCCATCAGGACCCGCCACTTCTTCGTCGGCAGATCGACGATTCCGATCCGGACCTCCTCCAGAGAGCCCTTGAAGATCGTAAAGAGGTACCGCGCGAGTCCCCGCAACAACGCTTGGAAACCTGTGCGCAACCTCGCCGGCCGATCGATCGACCGTCGTGATCTGTTCGCGCGGTCCACCGGTCTCCGCCATGCGCGAGATGCCGGAGCCGCCCCCGGAATAGATGTAACCGTCAGCCGACCAGACCACGCCGCGATCGTTCGTGTCGATGGGGCCGATCTCGAACGGTTGACCGCCGGTGACGGCCGTGCGCCAGAGCCTTCCACTCGAGACGAATCCGATCTGCGAGCTGTCCGGTGAAAAGAACGGGTTATAGGGGTTCTCGGCCGACGACGACACGATGCGCACGTCATCGCCGCGCAGGTCCCGAACGTATACCTGCGGACCGGCGCGATCGACGGCGACGTACGCGAGATGAGTTCCGTCGGGCGAGATCGCCACCCCCGGCCCGCTCGGGCCGTCCCAGCTCACATCCTCGGGCCATTCGATCGTGAGTTTCAGCGCCGGCAGCGACCTGGGAACGGGCCACATTCTCCATGCAACCGTCCCGGCGATGACCGCGCCGGCCACGAGGCCGGCCGCAAGCATGCCCCACGAGACGCTCGCGCGTCTGGCGCTCTGAGTCAGGGAAGGTGTTCCAGCGGATCGCGACACCTCGGTGGCGTCTCGAATCTCGAGACGCGCGACGCCGATGTCGGACAAGCGATCCTTCGCGTCTTTGCTGAGGCATCGTCGCAGGAGGCGATGCACCGATGCGGGCGTCTCGTCAGGAAGAGCGGACCAGTCGGGTTCGCCTCGCACGACGGCGGCGAGAATGTCGGTAATGTTGTCACCCGGAAATACCATCTTCCCGGTCAGCATCTCGAAGAGCACGCACCCGAATGCCCAGATGTCCGTGCGCTTGTCGACTGGCTTCCCTTTCGCCTGCTCGGGCGACATGTAAGCGGCGGTGCCAAGAATGACCCCCTGCTGCGAAACATTCGCTCGGACGGTCGGGCTCAGAAATGTCGGAGAATTGCCGTCGGGCGGCGCCACCGCCGCCGCGTCGCGCGCCTTCGCCAGTCCGAAGTCCAGCACCTTGACCACGCCGTCGATGCGGACCTTGATATTGGCGGGTTTCAGATCGCGATGAATGATGCCGCGCTCGTGCGCGGCTTCGAGAGCGTCCGCGATCTGTGTGGCGATCGACAGCACGTCGTCGAGCGGCAACGCGCCTCGCGAAATGCGCTCGGCGAGATCTTCGCCCTCGACGAGCTCCATCACGAGTCCGGCGCCTTCGAGACCGTACACGTGGGCAATGTTGGGGTGGTTCAGGGACGCGAGCGTTTGCGCCTCGCGCGAGAAGCGGGCGAGGCGCTCGGGGTCGGCGGCGAACAGGTCGGGAATGATCTTGATCGCAACGTCGCGGTTGAGCGATGTATCACGCGCGCGATAGACCTCGCCCATCCCGCCTGCGCCGATGACCGACACAATTTCGTACGAACCGAGCCGGGCACCTGAGGTCAGCGGCATTGCCGCGAGATTATAGCCTTTGGCTACTCCAGCGTCGCCAGCTGTCAGCGATCAATGGGTTGCGAACGTTCGCCGTCGTCCACGGCGTCGCGCGCGTGTCCAGCTGGAGGAAGCGCCGCGAGAAACGTCAGGAGCTCGTCGTGATCGACTGGCTTGACCATGTGGGCGTCGAAGCCGGCTTCGCGGGATTGCGCCGGTCTTCGTCCTGGCCCCAGCCGGTCAGCGCCACCAGCACCAGGTCCTTCCCCCACGGCTGCTTGCGGATCTCGCGGCACGCTTCGTAGCCGTTCATTCTCGGCAGGCCGATGTCGAGCAGCACCACGTCGGGACGACGCGCTCGGCCGCCTTGATCGCTTCGAGGCCATCGTGCGCCTTCCACGTCTGATGACCCGCCAACTCCAGCAGCATCGCAAGCGATTCGGCGCCGTCGTCGTTGTCGTCGACGATGAGAACACGACGGGAGACCGCCGTTGGAGTTGCGCGCAGCGACAGGTGCAAGTGGAACTGCCTCGGGTAATGCCGCCGCGAGCGGCAGACGGACGGTGAATTCGCTGCCGTGGCCGGGCCCGTCGCTACGCGCATCGACGCTGCCGCCGTGCAACTCGACGAGCGTCTTCACCAGCGTGAGTCCGATGCCGAGACCATCCCGAGAACGTTCCAGCGAAGTATCCACCTGCGCAAACATGTCGAACAGGCGTGGCAAATGTTCCGCGGCAATGCCGATCCCGTTATCACGGACGCGAACGACCGCCTCGCCATCGCCTTCCTCGACGTTGAGCCACACGTGGCCACCGGGGTCGGTGAACTTGCACGCATTGTTCAAGAGGTTTCCGATCACCTGTGCCAACCTCGCGGGGTCGGCGTCGAGCTGCAGCGTGCGCGATGGCTGGGTCACGGTCAGCTCGTGGTTCATGCTCCTGTATTGCGCACGAACAGCTTCGACGGCCTGATCGACGATCGCCGCGAGATCGACCCGGCGTTTGCGCAGCTCGATGCGGCCGCGCGTGATGCGGCTCATGTCGAGCAGGTCGTCCACCAGCCGTGACATCTGGCCGACCTGCCGCTCGAGCATGTCGGCTGCCGATTGCACCGCTTCGGCGTCGCCGCCGAGTTGCAGTGCCCGCGCCGCATTGCTGATCGGCGCCAGCGGGTTCCGCAACTCGTGCGCCAGCATCGCGAGGAACTCGTTCTTGCGTCGGTCCGCCTCGGACAGGTCCGCCGCGAGGCGTCGGAGGTTGTCCTCCAGCCGCCTCCGCTCGGTCACGTCCTGGCTCACGGTCGCCAACGCGATCGGACGACCCGAGGCGTCCGGCAATGCAAGCACCTTGTACGCCATCCAGCGGGCGTCACCGGTTTTGAAGTGGCGGAACCGCACTTCGATCTCACCGTGGCCGCTCTCGAGCACCGACGGAAGGAATTCCTGCGTGATCCGGTGTTGATCTTCCGGAAAGAAGAACGAGGCCACGGGAGTACGCCGCGCTTCGTCCATGTCGTCGAGTCCGACCATCGCGAGCCCGGCGCGATTGACGAACAACGGCACGCCCGCCATGTCGCAGATGCCGATGAAGTCGGTGCTGTTTTCGACTAGCGTGACAAACTTCTCCTTCTCGGCCTCGGCTCGTTTGCGGTCGGTGATGTCGCGCACGATCTTCGACGCGCCAATGACGGTGCCGGCGGCGTTCTTGAGCGGAGAGATCGTCAACGACACAGCAATGTGGCTGCCATCGGCGCGCAGGCGCTCGGTTTCGAAATGGTCGATCCGTTCTCCAGCCTTGAGGCTCGCTATGATCCGATCCTCTTCCGAAAGCCGGCCCGGTGGAATGATCAGAGAGATGTGGCGCCCCACGGCCTGCGCCGCCGGGTAGCCGAAGATCCGCTCGGCACCGGCGTTCCAACTCTGGATGATGCCGTCGAGCGACTTGCTGACGATCGCATCGTCGGACGATTCGATAATCGAAGCGAGCAGGCGAGCGGTCATGAACTGCCTCGCCCGTTCTCGCTCGACCCGTCGCGTTTCGGAGACGTCGCGGAAGGTCAGCACGCATCCGGACACGACGCCCTCGCTCGTCCCGAATCGGGGCGGCGCTGTCGTCGATCGGGCACTCGTCACCGTCTTTGCGAATCAGCAGGGTGTGATTCGCCAGTCCGACAACAACGCCTTCACGAAGCGCCCGGATCGCCGGGTTCGCGACCGGCTGGCGGCTATCCTCGTTGACGATTCGAAATACGTCGTCCAATGGACGGCCGAGCGCCTCTTGCTGCGTCCAGCCCGTGACCGTTTCGGCCACGGCATTCATGAAGGTCACGCGAGCCTGCACATCGGTCGTGACGACCGCGTCGCCAATGCTGAGAAGCGTGACCCTCAGAAGCTCGCGCCGTTCGTTCGCCTGCGCCTGCGCCCGGCGGGCCGCTTCACCAAACACGATGATCAGCCCACAGGTGACGAAATACGCGAGCATGCCGATCAATCCGGCAACACCGCCCATTGAGAACTGGCGCCTGGGCTGAATGAACAGGTAATCGCAGGCCGCAAAGCCCAGGATGACGACAGCAATCGCGGGCCTGACGCCACCGATCCACACCGCAGCGGCGACCGCTCCGAAGAGCGTGACGAGCGGCAGCGAGTCACCCATCCAGGGATCGAGCAGGTATCGAACCAGAACTGCAGCGCCGATGGCGGCGACTGCCAGCATGTAGATGGTCAGCGGGCTTTGCGGTGTGGTGGTGGATCGTCTAACGAGTGATGGAGTTGGCTGATCGAGCATTTCCTCATCAAGAGAGGCCTTGCACGGGCATAGTAGCTCACCATGGCGGCGAGTCAAATCCCGGTCGCACCCGGCACGAATCGAGCGGCTGAGGTAGCCCCGTGGCTGCACGCTGACGCGTTCTGCCTCAGCGTGCGGTGGGCTGCGGCAGGTACGGAGTGCACGGAACGAGATCAACACGGAGTCACGGGGGCACGGAGGGTAACTACTTTGGGTTTCTCCGTGGCTCCGCGTCTCCGTGTTGATCTTGTCCCGTGTGCTCCGTAACCTCCGTCTAGCGGCGCGGTCGCCGCAGAAGCACGTCAGCGATCTGCTCCAGCACCCGGGTCGCGGCCTTCCGCCGCCCGCTTGGCGACGATGTCGGCTGCGGGAGAGGGTCAGGCACTTCGAGGGTGTCGTCGCTGTCCGGGATCCTCCTCGCGAACATGAACCGTTCACCCCAATAGTCGTCGTCCAGGCTGTCGCGACGGACGTTTCCGTGTCGCTTGCTGGCGTCGATCATCACGCCGTTATCCTCGTAGATGCCGACGTGGGTCACGAGCGTTCCTCCGGGATCAGTCGAAAAGAACACGAGGTCGCCGCGCTGCAGTCGCCGACCGACGGGCTCCCCGGACGCCGACTGGCTGATCGCCCGTCGCGGAAGATCGATGCCGTACTTTCCATACACGTACTGAATGAGCCCCGAGCAATCGAACGAACTGGGACCCTCGGCTCCCCACGCATAGGGTCGGCCGATCAGGGTGGCGGCCAGGGCGACCGGATCCGCCGAAGCAGGGATAGCGAGCGAGAGACAACACAGAGCGATCGCGCACGTGGTTCCTGGAGACACGTCGACCTACTTCCCGGAGAGGCAGATTGTGCGGATCGCGAAACGACGCTGGGCAAAACGAGCGCCAGCACGGCGCCGCGGCAAATCGCACGCCGACACACCGATCGGAATTGATCCCGTGCCGACGAGCTGTCCGGTACGGCGGACGCCAGGCACACTCGTGGTGACACTCTCTGGTGACCGGGCGACGCTCGCACTATCCTGAAGTGTGCCCGAACTTCCCGAGGTCGAATCCGTGCGGCGCCGGATCGCGCCGAGCATGGTGCGCGCGAGGATAGACGCCGTCGACGTTCGGCGGCCAGACTTGCGCCGGCCGTTCCCCCGTCATTTCGCCCAGCGACTCACCGGCCGGACGGTCGTCGCCCTCGACAGGCGCGCGAAATACCTGGTCGCATCCTTGTCCTCTGGCGAGACCCTCCTGATGCACCTGGGAATGTCGGGTTGGTTTCGGGTGATCCGGGACACACGCGTCAGCGGAACCGCCGGCAAGGCGAGGCGGCTTGAACCGCACGATCACGTCGTATTTCACATGTCATCGGGACGGGCGGTCGTCTTCAACGATCCACGTCGGTTCGGGATGATGGAGCTGGTGCGGGCCAACCATCTGCCCCAGCATCCGGTACTCAGCACGCTTGGACCTGAACCGTTGTCCGACGCGTTTGACGGTGCGGCGCTCGCACGCGCGTGCCAACGGAAGAAGACCTCGCTCAAGGCGGCGCTGCTGGACCAGCGCGTCGTCGCCGGTCTCGGGAACATCTATGCCAGCGAGGCGCTGCACGTTGCCGGGCTCTCGCCACGCCGTCCCGCCTCGATCCTGGCCACCCCTTCGGGAGCTCCACGTCCGGCGGCGCACCGACTGGCCGCAGCGGTCAAACAGGTGCTCGAGGATGCGATCGCGCGGCAGTTCAAGCCGGCGTACCGTGAGGCGCGGTTTCTCGTCTACGACCGGCAGGACGAACGCTGTCCGAAGTCCGGCTGTACCGGCACGATCCGTCGGCGCGTGCAGGCCGGACGATCGACGTTCTATTGCCCGGTGTGTCAGCGCTGAGGTTAGTGATCCTTGAGTCCGACGACCTGTCGAATCATGCCGTCGCTCTTGGTCAGGATGTAAAGCTCGCCGTTGCTGTCCTCGGCGAAGCGCAGGTCCACGCGCCCCCGGCCTGAGACAGCGCCGGCGCCCGGCATGGCGTCACCGACGCCGCCCCGCGTGCGGAACGTCTCCAACACGAGGCGGCGAAGTCCGGCGTCCACCTCATGCATCGTCGCGAGCGTTGCCGGGTTGCCGTCGTCGGCACTCAACACGTCTTTGATGTCGGCGTACCAGACGTGACCGGTGGTGATGTCGCCAAACAGGAGCTTGTCCTTCAGAGCGGGAATCTTGTTGCCGCGATAAATGACGCCGCCCGCGATCGCGTCGCCGCCGATCGCGGCATGCGGATACGCAATGACCGGATAGATCGGCTTGACCGTGCCGCGAGCGATCGTGTCGGTGATCTGCCACGGGATGGTGTCGTCGGCCGGGACGTCCTTCATCCCTTCGAGCGTCATGACCTGCGGCCCCTCACGCAAGGGGTACCCGTAGTTGGCGCCCTTCCTGATGATCATCACGGTCTCCCAGTGGGTCAGGCCGATATTGAACGCGAACAGACGCGGCGAGCGCGGCGCGGCGGGATCGACATCCCACACCAGGCGATGAGGATTGCGCAGACCGACCGCCCAGATTTCCTTCCGCGCACCTTCAATGGCGGTGAACGGATTGTCGTTGGGAATGCGGTATCGTCCGTTCGCGCTCACCGTGCTCGAAGCCGTATGTTCGCGCAGGTCTGGAACGATACGCAGGATCTTCCCGCTCAGGTTGTCGAGGCGCTGCGGAGTCATCCGGCGGATGTCCTTCTGCTCGCCGGTGCCCGAGTCGCCCACGCCGACGTACATGATCCGCCAGTCCGGCTCGCCTCGCCGGGCGGTTGGATTGAACGTCATCTCGCCGAGCGGGTGGATCGGAGAGGCGAGCTGCATGCGGAGAAGTTCGCGGGCCGTGCCTTCGAATGTTGCATTCCGGATGTTGCGGTCGATCCATTCGATCATCACGGCTTCGCGATTGATCGTGGCGCCCGGCCAGGTTGGAGTCGCATTCGTCGGCGTCGTGCGATAGCTCGAAAGATCGAGGCCTGGGACGACGCCGGTCTTCGGGTCGGCCGGCGTCTCGATCGTGGGATCCTCCATGTGGATTGTGTAGAAGGTGCCGTTGCGCGCGTAATCCGGATCGAAGACGACATTAATGAGACCGGTTGCGAAGTTGCGCTGGAAGGTGAACCGGCGAAACAATCCCGGCCGCCCCTCGAGGCCGTTGAAGTCGAGGTACTTCGTAAACTGCCTGGTCTGTTTGTCGAGGATGTACAGCGGTCCATTGAGATCGTTGACGAAGAATCGCCGGCCGCCCGGCTCGTCGCGCAGGAAATTGACGCGCGCCAGCTCAGCCCGTGTGCTGGTGTCGGTATTGTCGGCGGTGATCGGCATCTGCACGTAGTCGGCGAGTTCCAGCATCGGCCGCGGCTTCGTGTCGGCGGTCGCCATTGGCGCGACCGTGACGTTCGGGTTCGACGCCACGGCGCGCAGGTAATTGACCACGCTCCAGATCTCGGTATCCGACAGGCGGCCTTCCCATCCTGCCATCATCGTCGGCGGCACGCCCCTCTTGATGACGGTGAAGATCTCGCCGTCGGTCGAACCATGGTCCCACTGGCTGTCGGTCAGGTCGGGCGGCTGCTTTCCACCCTGCTCGGCGATGATCGAAATGGCAATGCCGGCCTTGGCCGCCCCCTGTGCCATGTTGCCGTGGCATGCTGCACAGTTCGTGTCGTAGGCCCTCTTTCCAGCGGAGAGCGTCTCCGGCGTTGACGCGACCGGATTCGTCAGCTGTGCCGCTTCGGGGTTCTTCACACCCTGACGCGCCAGAGCGCTGGCGCCAAGAAGCATGCCCGCCAGAATGGGAATCGTTGCGTACGGCCGACGTGAATGCATGTTCAGTTCAGCAGCTTGACCCGGATGTTCGCGTACGCGGTCACGCTGTACGTATCGTGTGACTGAAACGCGATCGTGCCAGGTGCGATCTTGCGGCTGGCCGTATCGTAATTGCTTTGCCAGTCGGCCGGCTGCGTCCAGCGGACGACTTCCTGTCCCTTCAGCGAGATGGTGATCGTGTTCGCCTCACCTTTGATCTCCATCGGAATCCACTCATCGTCTTTTCCCGGGACGTTCGACAGATCGACGACGTGGTAAAGGCTGCCGGTACGAATGCGATCGCTGTGGCTGTTGTTGACCTGAATCTCGAAGCCCTTCCCTGGAAACCCCTGCGGCTGGAACTCGGTCATGACGTAGACGCCACCGTTCGATCGATAGCGCGCGAGCACGTCGAGGCGCAGATCGAAATTCTGGAACGAATGGTTGCCGACCGGTCCGTCGTAGAACAGGTGCGACGCCTGGCCGGCCGCGTTGGCCACGACGGCACCGTTCTCGACCTTGAATGAATCAGGATTCGCACTCGCCTTCCAGCCGGTCAGGTCCTTGCCGTTGAAGAGGCCGACGTAGCCGGACTCGACCGTCCGGCTCGGCGGCGCCGGCATCGCCACCGGGGTGTACCTGACGTAGGTCGCAGTGCGGACCGGCGTCATGGAACCATCGGGGAGAGAGTTGCTCGACTCCAGCGTCAGCGTGTCGCCGGTCAGCGAGTAGACCTGTCGCCCCGAGCTCGGCCCCCCTCGGCCGCCGGTGACCGCCGACATCACCACGAGCTTCGATCCTTCCCAGTTCGCGGTAAATACCGCGATCGGTGCGGCTGCCCCTCCTTGGCCGCCACCGATCGGGGTGCGTGTTTCGGCGTTCAGTTTGAGGGTTACCGACTCGGGATTGTTGAGCGGCGTGCGGATCGTCACGCTGTCGGCCGTCTGCGTGATGGTGAATTCGAACGGGTTCGCCTGTCCGCTATTCGGATTCTGTGGCCGCCACGTGCCCGACAGGTTCGGCGGCGCCTGGGCTATCCCAATCAATACAACGGCCGTTGCCAGCCACACGGTCACTATCGCGCGCTTCATGTTCAGCTCCTTCAGTGCGGTCATGCTACACCGTATCCTGCACGGCTGACTGGCCTCGGAGGGATTAGTCGTCGGGCGGGGCACACGCTGCCGCGACGATCTCGACGAGGTGGGCCGGCTCGACAGGCTTGATCACGTAGTCGCCGAAGCCCGCAGCCAGCGCGCGATCGCGATCGACCGATCGGGCGTAGGCGCTCAGCGCAATCGCGGGCAGGCCGGGATAGAGCGTCCGCATCCGGCGAAGCAGATCGTATCCGTCTTCGCCAGGAAGGCCGATGTCGGCGACGAGCAGATCCGGCCGCCCTTCTGCCGCACGATCCATCGCTTCGCGCACGGTCGAGGCAGCGATCACGCGGCCGCCAGCGGCCTCGAGCACGTTGGCGATCAGTTCACGGGCGTCGTCGTGATCTTCCACGACGAGGATGGTGCGCCCGGCGATGCGGGTGAGCGGGAGCGCGCGCGGGGCGGAGACAACCTGCGGAACGTACGTGTCCGGATCGCTCGTCGGCAGCCAGATCGTGAAGGTTGCGCCATGTCCCTCGCCCGCGCTCTCCGCACGCACGCTCCCGCCGTGCATCTCCACGATTTCCTTGACGATCGCGAGCCCCAGCCCGAGTCCCGCGTGACGTCGCGTCGTCGATGAATCGGCCTGACGGAAGCGATCGAACACGACCGGGAGCACCGTGTGCGGGATGCCGATACCGGTGTCGGCGACTTCCAATTCGACGCCGTCGGCGATCAGGCGAAGGGTGGCCGTGATCGTGTCTTCGGCACGGGTGAACTTGAGCGCGTTCGACAGCAGGTTCCAGAACACCTGCTGGAGGCGGTGCGCGTCACCGAGCACGAACGGCACGGTGTCGGGAATCCGCGCATCGAAGCGGATGCGCTTGTTCTGCATCGCTGGGCGAACGGATTCGATCGTCGACCGGAGGATCGAGGCCAGGTCCACGTGCTCGAGCGCCAGCGTCATCTTGCCGGTGATGATCCGCGAGATGTCGAGCACCTCCTCAGTCAGCCGGACCTGGGCCTGCGCGTTCCGCTCGATCACCTCCACGGCATGCGCCGTGCTCGGATCGAGATCGCGCGAGCGGAGGATCCGCGCCCAGCCGACGATGGCGTTGAGCGGCGTGCGCAGCTCGTGCGAGAGCGTGCTGAGGAATTCATCTTTCAGCCGGTTTGCCTGGTCCGCCTCGACGAGGGCACGACGCCGAAGGCGTTCAGTCTGCTCGCGTTCCGCCATCTCGACGCGAAGCCGCTCGTTCGCCTGCTCCAGTGCGAGGGTGCGCTCGCGAACCCTCGCCTCGAGATCTGCCTGAGCCGCGCGCAGTGCCTGCTCGCCCTCGCGCAGCGTCCGTTCGGCCGCCACTCGCTCGGTGATGTCGATCGCGTGCCCCAGCACGTACGGCTCCTGTCCCGGCCGGCGCGAGACCACGTTGCGATACATCCACACCCTCACGGCCCCGCTTCTGGCCACGACCTTCATCAGGCCCGCATCGTGGCCGTGCTCCTGGATGCGCTGCAGGTAGTCGGCGAAGAGAGGGCGCTTGTCGTGCTGGAGAAAGTCGGCAAGGTTGCGGCCGATGCCATCCTCGCAGCGATAGCCGAGCGACTGCGCGGCCGCAGGGTTGATGGAGAGAATCGTGCCGGCGAGATCGTGGATACAGATCAGCCCAAGGCTGAACTCGACGAGCTCGCGATAGCGCCGCTCGCTGTCGTGCAGCGCGACACTGGTCTCCTGCCACGCCGCAGTCATCCGTGTCAGCGCCGCCAAGTCGCGGCGGTCTGATGCATCCGCGGTCGTGTCCGCGCCCGAATTGCCCGCGTCTTGCTCAGGCATTGGTTCAACAGGGACTGCGATTATAGGCTGAGTCGCCGCGCTACGAATCGTTTCCTTTTCGCGGTTCGCGGTTCGCGGTTCGCGGTTCGAAGACTCAAATTCGAAGATTCAAGGATTCGAGGATTCGATTAGCGATTCGAGGATTAGCGATTCGGGATCGGTGACTAGTGATTAGGGATTCAGTTCCTCCTCGAAGAACTCGAGTGTTGAACGAGTTCCTGCACTGCGACGTTCGGCCTCCTGACGTCGAAGCTCCACGCGCCGAATTTTTCCCGAGATGGTCTTCGGCAGATCGCAGAACTCCAGCCGGCGGATGCGCTTGTAGGGCGCCAGGCGGCCACGGCAGAATTCAAGAATCTGCTGCGCCAACTCCGGTGAGGGCTCGCGTCCGGTGGTCAGGGTCACGAATGCTTTCGGCACCGCGTGCCTCACGGGATCGGGACTGGGAACCACGGCGGCCTCCGCAATCGCGGGATGCTCGATCAAAATGCTCTCGAGCTCGAACGGGCTGATTCGGTAGTCCGACGCCTTGAACACGTCGTCTGCACGTCCGATATACGTAATGTAGCCGTCGGCATCACGCATGGCGACGTCGCCAGTTCGATAACGATTGCCGCCCGTCACCTCCGCGGTCTTGCTCTCATCGTCGGCGTACCCTTGCATCAGGCCACCTCGCCCGGCGGCGGTGTTGATGCAGATCTCTCCCTCGTCGGCCGAGCCGTCCGCGTTGATCAGCTCAATGTGGTATCCGGGAAGGGGCCGTCCCATCGATCCGAGTTTGATGTGTTGACCGGGCGGATTTCCAATCAGCGCGGTTGTTTCGGTCTGGCCGAAGCCGTCGCGGATCATCAAACCCCACGCCGCCTTGACCTGTTCGATCACCTCGGGGTTCAGCGGTTCGCCGGCGCTGGCGACCTCGCGAAGCGTGACTTCATAGTCCGCCAGCGACTCCTGCACGAGCATTCGCCAGACCGTCGGCGGCGCGCACAGCGTGGTGACGCCATATTTCACCAACGTCTCCAGAATGCTCCGCGGTTGAAACTTCCGGTAGTTGAACACGAATACGGTTGCACCAGCGTTCCACGGTGCAAAGATGCAGCTCCACGCGTGCTTCGCCCACCCGGGCGAACTGATGTTCCAGTGCACGTCTCCGGGTTGTAGCCCCAGCCAGTACATCGTCGACAGGTGACCAACCGGGTAGCTCTGATGCGTATGAAGCACGAGCTTCGGCTTCGCCGTCGTTCCTGACGTGAAATAAAGGAGGAGAGGATCGTTGCGACGCGTGTCTCGGTCCGGCACTAGCGACGCGCTCGCAGTCGTGGACTCTCGGATGTCGTGCCACCCGTCCGGTGTCGTGTCGCCGACGCTGATTCGCGTAAAGGACTGCGAGATGGCGGCGAATTTCGATGTAGACGCGGCCGCCGCGACGACGTGCGCGACGCGGCCGCGATCGAATCGATCGCGAATGTCTTCGGGTGCCAACAGTGTGGTGGCCGGAATCACCACGACGCCCAGTTTCATGCACGCGACGAACGTTTCCCAGAGCGCGACTTCGTTGCCCAGCATGAGGAGCAGCCGGTCGCCCGGTTTCATTCCCAGCGTTCGAAAAAACGAGGCGACGCGATTGGAACCCTCGGAGATTTCCTGGAAGGTCCGCACTTCCTTCGTGCCGTCCTCTTCCACGACGACCAGTGCCGGTTGCGCGTTTCCCGCTGCGATGACGTCAAGGTAGTCGAATCCCCAGTTGAACGTCTCCATCGACGGCCAGCGGAAGCCTCGGACCGCCGCCTCGTAGTCGGCCCGGTGCGTCAGCAGAAAGTCTCTCGCGGTCATGAATGCTCGAGCCGTCATCGCGAACTTCAGACTACCTGAATCCAGCCACGAGCCGCGAGCCGTCCTTCGACTCGCGTAAACTAGGACGCTCAGGGCAGCCCAGCAGCCAGGAGCCAGCAACGAATAGACTACTCGGCGCGCAACGCCACGACCGGATCGATGCGCGCCGCGCCGCGCGCCGGTAGATAGGCGGACAACAGCGACACGATGCCGAGCACCAGCGCGACGCCCACAAACGTGAATGTGTCGCCCGGTGAAACGCCGAACAACATCGATGCGACAGACCGTCGCAGGATCCAGGCGCCGAAGAGGCCCGTGGCTAGCGCAATCCACAGGCCTTCTCTGGCGACGAGCGCGACGACGTCTCCCGTCTGTGCCCCGGTGTGCGCGATGCTGAAGATAGCGGTGACCGAGGCGATCGCCACGGCGAGGATGAGGACGACAGTAGCCGAAAGCCAGCCGCCGCGGCGCAGGTTCCGCCACGCCGATCTGAGATCTGCGGCGAATGTCATGTCAGCACTCTATGCCGAATTGTACTGTCTGGGTTGCGTGCCTCCGTTCGCCTTCGTTCGCTTCGTTGCTTCGTTGTGAACTCCGTTCCCTCCGTCTCCTTCGTCCCCTCCGCCACTCATTTCGAGCGAGAATGGCGTAGGTTGGCCGCTTTGGAGTTACTGGATGTTCAATACTGCTGGCCTTGCAGCAATTCTGGCGGCCGCGTTTCTGACCTTCGCGGCTCCCATGGCTCGCCCGGCTTCCGACGCCGAGATCACGTACCCGCAAGCGGCATCACGATCGAATGAAACGACGGCGCGCATACGTGGAAGCGTGTTTGCCGCCGACACCGGCAAGCCACTGGCCGGCGCAATCGTCACGGTCGTCGATACACGCGCCTCGAACCCGACCGAGCGGCAGGGCCGCTGGATCAGGACCGATGCGGACGGACGGTGGGAAGCACAGAGTCTCCCCCCCAGCGCGTACATGTTGAGTGTGTCGAAGGCCGGGTACCTGAAGATCGAGTACGGCCAGAAACGTCCGTTCGAACGCGGCAAGCGTCTGGACGTCCTCGCCGGTCAGCTGCTCGACCGGATCGACATGACGCTGCCTCGCGCGGGTGCGATTACCGGTCGAGTGTTCGACGAATTCGGAGACCCGGCAGCGACCGTGTTCGTTCGTGCGCTGCGACAGCGGTACGTCGATGGGCGACGCGAGTTGACGCCGCTTGCCGAAGGCATCGAGGGGCTCGCCAGCGGCGGAGCCGACATCACCGACGATCTCGGACAGTTCAGGATCTACGGCCTTTCACCAGGAGACTACTTCGTCTCGGCGTTGTTCAGCCCGCCGGGTGAGGCGGCAACGGCGGTTGGGTATCCACCGGTGTACTATCCGGGTACGCCATCCGCCGTTGAGGCCCGTCGCATCAGGATCGGACTGGGTGAAGAATCGCAGAACGTCAACGTGACGCTCGTCAGCGCTCGCTACGCCGTCGTGTCGGGAACGGTGTTCAATTCGCTCAGTGCGCCGGCGAGCGCCTCGATCCAACTCGTCACCACCGATCCGGCCGCGGGCGTCCCGGTGGCGCCGGCCAGGACCACATCGAATGGGACGTTCACGCTGCGCAGCGTGCCGCCCGGCGAATATCGGCTCCACGTCTACGACGTGCGGCCAGCCGCAGGCGCGCCCGAGTTCGCGTCCGTGCCCGTCTCCATCGCCGGCGAGGATGTGACGGCGCTGACAGTGGCCGCCGCTCCCGGCGCGACCGCAAGCGGACGCGTCGTGTTCGAAGACGGTGCGAAGGTGAACCTGTCAGTGTTCGTCCGGAGCGTCACGACGGTCGCCGGCGCGCCGACGTTCTCGAACATGTCAGTCCGTGTGAATCCCGACTCGACCTTTGAGCTGTCCGGACTGACAGAACGACAGACATTCCGCACAGCCATGCTTCCGGAGGGTTGGTTCCTCAAATCCGTCACGCACGAAGGCATCGACATCACCGACACCGGCTACGACTTCAGGCCGGGCCAGCGCGTCTCCGGCATCGAGATCCGCCTGACACGCCGCGCAACGAGCCTGGCCGGAACGGTACAGGACAACAACGGCGCGCCAATCGGCGATTACACGGTCGTGGCGTTTTCCACGAACACCGCCCGATGGGGACACCAGACTCGATTCGTTCGCAGCGCGCGGCCAGACCAGGGCGGCCAATTCACGATTCGCGCGCTGCCGCCGGACGAGTACTTCGTCGTTGCGCTCGAGTACGTGGAAACAGGTCAGGAGTTCGATCCGGAGCAACTCGCCAACTGGAAGGCGCTGGCGACGACGGTTGAATTACGGGAGGGGGATACGAAGACACTGTCGCTGAAGCTGGCGCAATAAACGAGGAACGAGAAGCTCTCTCATCAACCCAAACGGGCTTAGTCAACAAATACCGGCAACGCGAGCGAGCGAGAGCGAGCGAGCCAGGCGAGCGGAGTGGGGCATCGGGGCCCCCGCGAGCGAGCCTGTAGGGGAGTCCGAGGGGCGAAGCCCCTCGGATTAAGGATGAGGCTACTGACCGATCGGACTTTGCTCAGTGCACCGTACCACCGCGGACCAGGCTGGCAACGGCGTCGATGAGGCCCGTGGCGTCGATGGGCTTGGTCATTTGCAGCTGAAAACCAGCGGCCTGCGCCTCGTCGGCGTCTTCGCGGCGCGCCAGCGCGGTCAGAGCAATCGCGGGCGTCGAGATTCCCGCCGTGCGCAACGACCGAATCAGCGCATAACCGTCTTCCTCGGGCATTCTGATGTCGGAGATCAGGATGTCCGGCGGTTCTTCCATCATTTCACGTCGCGCGTCCTTCGCCGACGCGACCGCGTCCACCGACGCCCCCGCCGCTTGGAGTGTGATCCGCAGGAGCTCGCGTGTATCGTCGTCGTCCTCGACGAGAAGAACGCGCACGTCCCTGAGACTCATGGTCGCCGCACGAGGGAATTCGTGTGGACGTGACCTCAGGACCGCGCTGTCGACTTCGTGAAGTGGCAGCGTGACGATGAATTCTGCCCCCTGGCCTTCGCCGCGACTTTCCACGCGCACGCTTCCCCGGTGCAGGCGGACGATATGGCGCACGATGCCCAGACCCAACCCCAGCCCCGACTGGCTGCGAGCCCTCGCGTCCGCTTGCTGGAACCACTCGAACGCGTGCGGCAAAAACTGAGAAGAGATGCCAATCCCCGTATCTGCGACAACCAGAACCGCCTGCTTGTTCGTGTGTTCCAGCGTGATGGTGATCAGCCCGGAGGCCTGAGTGAACTTCACGGCGTTCCTTGCGAGGTTCCAGACCACCTGTTCGAGCCGACCTGCATCGCCGAGGACGATGGCGGAGCGATCGAGGCTCATTGCGATCTCGATCTGCTGCTGGCCCGCGGCGGGTCGAATGGTATCGACGGCCGCCTCGACGGCGTCGGCCAGACGAACCGGCTCGCAGACGACGTGCAGGCGATTGGACACGATGCGTGAGACGTCGAGGAGATCCTCGATCAGCTGCCGCTGTGCGCGCGCGCTGCGTTCGATCACGTCAATGGCGTGTCGCACGCCATCGGCCGGGACCCGATCGGTTCGAAGCATGTGCGCCCATCCCAGGATGGAGGTCAGCGGCGTCCGCAGCTCGTGTGACACCGTGGCCAGGAACTCGTCCTTGGATCGGTTTGCCGCTTCTGCCTCCTGTCGTGCTGACTGTTCCTTGGCCACCAGTTCCGCCAAATCGTTCCCCATGGCGTTGAACGCGCGACCCAAGGCGCGCACTTCCGATGGCCCTGACAGCGGAATCGGCCGGTCGAAGCGCCCGGTTTGCAGCGTGCGGGCGGAGCGCGCCAGACGTCGGACCGGGGCGGCAATCCATTGAGCCGCCACCAGCGACAGGACGACGCCGGCGAGCACGAACCACGCGCCGCTGATGAAAAGCTGCCGTCGCAGTTGTTCGGCCGGCGCCAGCGTTTGATCGTAGTCCACGCGTGCGGCGATACACGCGGTGCCCAATCCGATGATGGGCCGAAAGCTTTGCAATGCGCGCTGACCGCGGCCGTCGACGTCGACCAACGCCTCGGCACCCGTCCGGCAGTTGTTGATCAATGCGGCAGCGGCGGCGCCGGACAGGACCGGAGCGCTTGAACTCGTCGTCGCCAGCACGTCGCCGTCGTAATTGATCAGCGACAAGTCGCTCCCCGGAGGAAGACCGGACGGCGCCTCCAGGATTCGTTCGACCGGCGCGTGATCGAAGGTCAACATGAGGGACAGGTCTTCGCGCCTCGCCTGCATCGCGTATCGTGGAGCGCCTTCGTCAGTCCGGGTGACGCGCGCGAGCGCGCCCGGTAACGGTGCGATCGGCGCAAGGCGGACGCCCGATCGGCGTAGAACACGCGTCCGGTAGGTCAACAGCGCCGACAACGCGCCCTCGCCCTCGCGGAAATCATCGACCATGGGCCGCACGCATTCGCCAACCCACGCGAGGCGACTGGAATCCGGCGCCTCGGCGCAGAGCGATTCCAGGCTGACGAGGAATGCCTCGGCCCGTTGCTGACGGAGTTGGAACAGCTGCGTGAGGCTTTGCTCTCGGGTCCGCGTCGCCGTGCTTACCGTACGGCGCGCATCGGCATCGAGGTTATGAAGCAGAGAGGTGTACGCGACCGTGGTGAGGACAACAGTGATCCCCACAAGAAGGCCGACAAACGTCAGCAGCAGCTGGACTGAGAGTGGCAGGGTCGGACGCATGATCTCCGAAACAGGGTTGCGCCTCCGACGTCAACCGATTTCCTGTCAGCAAAAGACTCGCCGACATTGTGTGCAGCCTTGGGATGACATTATGCCCATGAAATCAACGAGTCACGCACAAACTGCGGCGGCAAGGCGAGATCGCGATCCTACCGATGAGGTAGCGGTCCGAACAAAACGCGCGTGCGAGACCACGAAAATGTGATGCGCCGTTCAATGACCGTCGGACGCCGCGCCGCATCCGCACGAGTCGCTCTGTGGGGTGAACGCCGCGATCCTCGTGCCTGGCATGCCCGTCGCGTCAGTCGAACGGGAAAGCAACCGGAAGATCCGAGACGACACGTCCACGCTCGTTTGATTCGGATGAGAGGCCCAATGAAGTACGACTTTCTGATCGACAGCTACGACACCGAACGCCTCAAAGTGCTGAGCGTCTGGAGCGAGTTCGCCGACGACGACCTCAGCGTCCGGCCGAAGCCGGACGACCCACGCGGACGCAGCCTCCACGAGCACATGGTCCATCAGTGCGTGAGCGAGGACAACTGGTTTCGCAACATGCTCGGGATCGATGTCGGAGCGCCGCCGCTTCCCGAACGTGAGGTACGGCTTCAATTCATCATGCGCTACGCAGAGGACAGCGGCCGCCGGCTCGAACGGCTCCGCCAGACCGACGACGCGTGGTGGGAGGCGCTCACATCCTTCTTCGACGTTGGCCGGTCGCGAGCCTGGGTCATGACGCGACGGCTGACGCACACGTCGCATCACCGCGGGCAACAGATGGCGATGCTTCGCATGCTCGGACGCGAGCTGCACAGCACATATGGACCAACGGCCGACACCGGTGGCTTGATGCAGAATCATGCGCCGACGGTTTACGCCTACGCCAACCTCGAGGCGCTGCTTGAAGGTGAGGGCCGAGGCGGTGCCAAGGCTCCCCTGCCCGGCGCATCGGGCATCGCCGTGACTGAACGTCCTGGGTTACGGCAGCGCGCGTAGCCCGAAGAACTCTGCCGCTTCGGCCACGGTCGGATCGTCTAGATGCAGCGATCGAACCGAGCGGACTCGCAGCTCTGATGCGGCTCGCTCGAAAAGCGTTACGTTGATCCAGAGGGCTTCATACGTGGACCACCAGCGCACGCCCGCGGCATTGCGGTGCCGATCGTGGAGCGTCAGCGCCTGCGGCCGGGTCACCCGCCGTGCGCGGGTCGCGACCTGCGAGGGGCGAAGGCGCTCACGCCGCAGCACCACCGGGTTGTCGAGATCAACAAGCTCCGCCTCGTCGTCCAACTCGAGGTCGGCCACGGCGAGTGGCAGCCCGCGGCGGCGCAGCAACGAGGGCACCAGTCGTTGGCCGCGAAACCGGGCGAGCTGTTCGACCACCGTGGAGAGCGCAGAGACTGAGAGATACAGGCAGCCGTAGCGGTCGGGATTGTCGTGACGACCTTCACCCTGGTAGATGCGCGGAAACCAGAGCGGACCGTCGACCCCGGCGTCACCGGCTTGCTCGTCCCAAGCGAAGCACCGATGGAGGATCACGTCCAACTCCGACGGGTCACGCGAAGCTATCGGATCGCTCGGCGCGGATGGCGCGCATCAACTCCTCGGTGCGTCCCATGCGAATCAGATCGACCGGGCGCCGATCCCCGAGCAGCGGGTTGACGCCGAAGAGCCAGGCGAGGGCGGCGTCCCGGTCGTAAATGCGAAGGACATTCGACCAGACGAGCTCGAGCAGATCAACCTTCTCGGCGTTGAGCGGATCGATACCGGCGCCGCGCAGCCACCGTGTCACCTGTGAGCGGCTCACGCCGAGCAGGTCGGCCAACCGCGCCGCCGAGCGGAAATCGACACTCAGCGTCCGCACCTTCTGGGCCAGGGCAACCGGCATAGGGGTGGTACTTTAGCGCAACAAACTTTGTTGCGCAACACTGTCTGTTGCGCAGTTTTCAGGCCCGTGACCTGGGCTGTTTTGCAGAGCCGCGCCGCCGACTGATGGCGTGCGTTTAGGCACAAACAATAACAACTTCGTCCCGATTCGCGTCCACGCGCGCGAACAGGCGGCCGAGTTCAAGCGGCTCGGCGCTCGTTATAGCGCGCAATGGACGCCAACCATCCTGGTCCTTGATCGCACGGGCGAGGAGCGTCATCGCATCGAGGGTTTCCTGCCGGCGGACGACTTTCTCCCACAGCTGATGCTTGGCGTTGGTCATGCGGCGTTCGCCGAAGGCAGGTTCACCGACGCCGAGAGCCACTTCGCCCAGGTCATCGAGCAATTCCCAAAAGCCGATGCGGCACCGGAGGCGCAGTACCTGGAAGGGCGTGTCGCGATACAAGGCGACTGGCGACCCGTCTGCACTGGCTGCGACGGCTCGCGAGTTCGCGCAGCGCTACCGCGAGACCTCCTGGGCGAAGAAAGCCTCGGTTTGGGACAAGTAGGGGTTCCGCAGGGTTCTAGAGAACCTGAACCTTGTAGAACTTTGCTGAACGAACCTTGTAGAACCTTGCAGAACCCGGTAGAACCTTGTAGAACCTGTCCATGATGACTCATCGGAGGGATGTGCTTCGCGCGGCTGCGACAGCGCCGTTCAGTTTGCTCGCCCTTGGCGCTGACAAGATCGAGGCGGCGCCTCCGGGCTCACCGCCGCCGTACACGCTGTCGATCAACATCGAGATCATGTTCAACGCTGGACGCGGCAATCCGCCGATGCCGCGGGCGGATCGCATCCGGGCCGTCGCCGCAAAAGGATTCAAGGCGTACAGCTACTGGAACGCCAGTCCGGACGAACGAAAGTCGATGATTCAGGCGCAGCAGCAAACCGGGTTGAAGTGCGTCAGCCTGGTGGGCACCGGCAACGCGGGCGGCACGACGGGCTTCACCAAGCCGGGCGCTCAGGAGGCGTTGCTGGCAGAAATCAAGGAACGCGTCGAGATTGCGAAGGAGTTCGGCACGCAGCCGGATCTGATCAGTTTCGTGGGCATCATCCAGCCGGATGTGCCATGGGACACGCAGCGGGGCCAGATTATCGAGGGGCTGAAGCGCGCCGGCGATATCGCGGCGGCAGGTGGTGTCACGATCGCTGTCGAACCGCTGAGCGTGAATCCCAACCAGGCGCGGCGTGCGCTCGATCGATGCATCGAAGCCTTTCCCGTCATCAAGGAAGTCAACCACCCGAACGTAAAAATCTGCTTCGACATGTACCACCTGCAGCGCACCGAGGGAAATCTCGTCGTCAGCCTCCGCAACGGCCTGCAGGACAAGCTGATCAAACTCGTGCAGGTCGGCGACAACCCGGGACGGCTCGAGCCGGGCACGGGCGAGATCAACTATCCCTTCATCTTCAAGGAACTGCGGCGCCTGAACTGGACCGGTTACGTCGACACGGAACATGGAACGTCGAGCACTCCCGAGTACGCGATGGACGTGGTCAGAAAGATGGCCGAGGAGAACTGACAATCGCTGATCACTGATCACTGATCCTGAATCGCTGATCGTGGCATCCCTGATCCTTGAATCGCAGAATCCACTCGAGGATTCGAGGATTCAAGGATCCAGTGATTCACGGATTCACGGATGAGAGATTCGCGATCAGTGATCAGGGATTAGTGATTGTTCGGCCACGATCGAGCGCACAGCCTCCGGCCGATCGAAGTGCACCAGGTGAGCGGCGTCCGGTATCACGGTGACCGTGCTCCCCGGGGCGGCTACCCTCTCTGGCAGCTGCGTGATCAGCGCCGCCGGCGTCAGCGCGTCGCTGTCACCGAATACGTAGTGCACGGGAATCGCCACGCGTGGCGGATTGGCCAGCAGGTCCAGCGAGGCCAGCTCCGGCAGCAGCGTGCGTTGAACGACAGCCAGGTTGCGCAGCGCCTTCGCCGTACCGAGGACGCCATACGTCATGAGCATGCCGATCAGCATCTCTCGCATGAGCGCGCTAGATCGACGCCCGTGTTCAAGCGCCCCGAGATCCGCCAGCAGTTTGGCCCGCCGCTGGAACCTGGCCACATCGACAAACGGTGGATGCCCGAGCTTCGTGACCGTTTCGGTCAAGCGGCGGTTCCCGGCCCGCGCGCTTTGGAGTTGCAGGAAATCGTGGGCTGAGGCATCGCTCATCGCGGCCTGTGAATCGGGGGAAATCGCGACGACTGCCTTTGCATGGCTGCTTTCGTGCTCAACGGCCTGCAGGGCGATGGTGCCGCCCAGCGAGATGCCGAGCAGCATGATCGGCTGGCATGTTTCTGTGTGTACCCAGCGCAGAACGGCGCGGAGGTCTTCGACCTGCTGTCGCATCGACACGCTTCGCGCGTCCCGTAGCGAGGCGGTTCCACATCCGCGCTGATCCCAGTAGCTCACCAGGAAATCTCGTTCCAGGCCGAGCAGCCGCTGAAACTTTGCGACCTCGTGCAGCAGCGGAACACCGGGCCCAGCCTGCACGACGAGGAGCGGAGGGAGCCCTTCGCGTTCCGCGCAGGTGCGGATCCGCTGCCTCGACCCATTGATGTCGAGCGTCACGTTCTTGTCGATTGCGAGCGGAGTCGGTCTCTTCATCAGCGTTGACCCTCAAGCGGATGCGCGACTTCCGGACCAACGCGACGGGGTTGATGTCGACGCCCTGGAATGGTTTCTTCCGCGAGAACACCCACGAGCGTCAACGTGGCGACGATCTGAATGAACACCACGGTGACAACCATCAACGGGTGGCCCGCCAGGTACTCTTCGGGACCCGGAATCGCCGCTGAGAAGAGCGTGATGTTGGCGATGTTTCCAAGAACGATGACGGCGAGCAGCGAGCGGCGTCCGCGGTAGATCCACCAGCAGAACAGGCCATAGGCCATCTCGAGCGCGAAACCCCACATCGGCGCGCGATCGTAGAGACCCAGTCCGAGCGCCGGCCACGAACTGCCCGGCCAGAGCGCAATGTCTCGCGCATGTGTCACCAGGTCGAGGACGAGGTGCGAGAAGATGCCGATGCCGATAGCTCGCCCGAGGAGCGGCCGCCCCAGTCCGTTCTCAATGAACAGCCACGCCAGCAGTGCACCGGCGGCAGCAGTTGCCACGGAATGCGAGAACGGCATGTAGGCAAGATGAATGTCCGCGACGCTGTGGACGGAGGTTCCCGTCGTGGTCCGTTCGACACCGAGGTAGTTGAGACCGACCCACGCCAGCTCCATGGCTTGAACCGAGAGGAGCAGCGGCGTCAACGACACGGATGGAAACCGTCGCTTGATGATCAGGGCGGTGGCGGCATGGTCGACGGCAAACATGTGACCCTCAATCCAGGGCCGATCGACAGGTGGCCCTGAGACTGATTGTGCCGGTCGACTTTTCTAGAGGCTGTGACTTTCGTCACGCGCGCGGGACCAGAGCTGGCGGCTCATCCGAACAGGATCGAGAATCTCCACACGCCCGGGCGACGTTCGGACGAGTTGCTCGGCGCGAAGCTCTGCGAGGACCCGTGCGACGACTTCGCGAACCGACCCCACGCTGTTGGCGAGATCCTGTTGGCTCACGAGCGCGGTGAACCGCCCGTCGGCTCCGGAACGCGACGCCGCGAGGTCGAGGAGATGGCGTGCGACCCGCTGGCGGACGGAAGCAAACGTGTTGCCGGCCAGTTCTTCGAGCACGTCGTACAACCGATGAACCGCCTCTTGCGCGAAGGCCCAGGCCACCGATGCATCGCTGCGCGCCATTCGTGTAACAAGATCGATCGCGAAGAAGAAGGCGGCGCCCGATACCACCGCTTGCACGAACACAGGTGCGGGTCCGCCAACAAGCGCCGGCACGCCCAACAGATCGCCAGCGCGGACATAGCGCACGGTGACCTGACGTCCGTCGCTGGCATGCATGTAGACGCGAAGCAGGCCCTCGAGGACGACGGCCAATCCAACGGCGTCCGCTTCGGCGTATACGGTCTGGCCGGCCGGAAATTCCACGATTCGGCCGCGTTCGACGAGCGATTCGATCGTCTCGATCGGCAACGACGCCCAACATCCCCGTCGAAGCATTGCGATGACGCCAGTGCGAGTGAATTCGGGGCGTGGCTGAAGGGGTGGATGCACCACCTGATCAGAGTAGAACGAAACACCACTTGCACGCGACGCTGGCGGAGTGCTGGCCCGACCCAACTCACGCGTGATCGTCGCATTTCACTACTGACCCGACACGCGCTCCTGGCGCAGCCGCAAAATCTCGTCGCTGGCGTCGAACCGCGAATCGACGAGCGGGCGAGGCGCGAGACCGAGCCCAATCAGTGCGATCACGAGTGCCACGAATGTCCACGCTTCGCGCGGCCTCAACCCGAGCCGCAGGCTGGGATGCGCCAGCACCTCCGAGCGGCCGCAGAAGAGCGAAAAGTACATCCGCAGCACGGCCAGGCCGGTCAGCGCCGACGCAATGACGACGGCGAATCCCATGACCGGGAACACGTCGACGGCGCCGTCGACCAGAAGCTCCTGACCGATGAAGCCGAGCGTTCCCGGAAAGCCGGTGCACGCGAGCCCCATGGCGAGAAAGCTGATCGCCAGCAGCGGCATGCGCTCGTACCCGCCGTGATACGTGGTCAGATCGAGCCGCCCGCGGCGCGCCTCGAGGACGAGGACGCGAGCGGGCGAGTCCCGCAAACCCCAACCCTGCCGACAGCCACACTACCAGGCCACCGGCCAGCGCGGTCACGCTCGTGCAGTCGAGGCCAGCCATCACCAGCGCCGACTGACTCATGAAGAGGTAGCCGCATGCCCGACGGGCGCTGCGTCTGAACCAGCGCGAGCGCCGCACCGTACACGGCGGTCCCGAGCGCCAGGAGGGCGATGATCCGCAGCATCTCGGGCGAGGCCCGCGGCACGATCAGCACCACGGTCATGTACGCGCCCACCTGCGGGGCGTTGAACAGGATGGCGGGGCCCAGTCGTCCGTGATCGAATACCTCCGGCACCCACGCGTGAAACGGCACAATCCCTTTCCGCACGAGCGCGGCGATCACGATCAACCACATGGCCGCCGTTTCGACGCGCGGTGTTCTGCGCGCCAGGACTGACGAGCAGCGCGACGCCGATCGCAAACAACAGCGTCGAGACGCCCAGATACACCGCCACGACGCGGCGCTGGTACTGATGCGCGGGATCCGCGAGTGCGGACAGGAACGTCCAGACGGAGGCCACCGACAAGATGAGGAGTACGAGCGCGCTTTCCGTGAGAAAGGACGCCAGCGTGATCAGCGTCGCGAGGGCGGTTCGCCGCAAGCCCCGCCGATCGAGCGCTGCGCGCGGCGTGACCGCGACGGTGAGCAGCCACAGTCCTGCCGCGAACGGCAGAAGGGCGGCCGAGAGCGTGTCGATCCGAATGATGTCTTCTCCGCCGGGAATCCAGCTGAGCGCGGAGGTGCGGATCGAGAAGTCGCGCAGAGGTGGCGAGAGCGGGATGACGAGAGCCGCCAGCACCATGGCGATCGCCGACGCGACCGCCAGCCGTCGCAGTCGTTCGACATCGACGCGCAGAAAGGAGGTGCCGATCACGAGCGCGGGCAGCGCGACGAGCCCGGCAAGCCACAGCCGTGCGTCACTCATCTCGATCGCCTCCGTCGACCGCAGCCGGGTACTCGAGCCGGCAGCACGGCATCGCACAGCCACTGGTCGAGACGTGTGAGCAGGCGTGCGAGTCGAGTAAAGGGCTCGACCACGACACGGTCGAGGATGCTGTCGAGGAATCCACGTTCGAGCGCGATCAGGAACAGCCGTCGACGGGCGCGCTCCGATCCGACCACTCCGAGGTGGCCGCCATCCGGAGAGGCGTGGTCACCGATGGCGTCTTCGATTCCGTGCAGATCGTGGAGGACGTTCGGCGCGCTCAGGAATTGCAGCAGCCGAAAGCAGGCGTGTCCCGCCAGATGGACGAACGCGATCGTGTACCAGCCGATGGCGATTTCGACGACGATGAGGCCAACCTGCGTGAGGGAGGCGTAGGCGAGCGACGACTTCACGTCGCTCTGCACGCGCGTCGTGATCCCGGCGAACAATGCCGTGGCCGCGCCGAGGCCGCCGGCCAGGAGCCGGGCCGCAGGTGCCTGTTCGAGCAGCGGCGCCGCACGCAGCAACAGAAAGCAGCCGGCGTGAATCGAGAGCGACCCATAGTAGACGGCGCTCGACGGTGTGGGCCCCTCCATCGCTCGCGGCAGCCAGCTCGAAAAGGGCAGCAACGCGCTCTTGCCCGCGACGGCCACGATGAGGAGGATGGCGATGATCGTCGCGTTGGTGGCCGTCAGCGTGGCGGTCGAAGCCGCCCGCCGCCAAACAGGAGCGACAGGCTGTCGGTGCCGGCGACGTGCCGCAGCAGGACCGCGGCCGACAGCATGGCCGCGTCGCTGATGCGGTAGACCGACAGGACGCGAAACGCATTCGACACCGCGGCGGGCCGCTCGTGGAAGAACGCGACGAGCAGCGCCGAGCTGAGACCGACGAGTTCCCACCCGATGAAGAGGACCGCCACGTTCCCGGCAAGCGCCACCAGCAGCATGCCCGTGACGAACATCGCCAGCAGCACGAAGTAGCGGTTGTAGCCTGACTCCCGGTGCAGGTATCGATTCGAAAACGCCGACACGACGCCGGCGATGGCGGTCGAGAGCGTCGCGAACGCCAGCGAGAGTCGATCGACGAGGAACTCGATCGCGATGCCGCCCTCGTGGGAGGCCGACCAGGCGCCGTACGAGAGCAGTTGCGTGGCGGTTCCCGTCATGCCGTACACGACGAACGCCACGAACAACGCGGCGCACGCCATCGTCATCGAACTGCCGGCGAGCAGGCCCGTCCAGCGCTCCGGCAGCGGGCGGTTGACGAGTGACGCGCCGCCGAGCAGCGCGAGCAGGAGCGCCGGCGATCCGACGCCGACCAGCACCAACACCGCGAGAGGAACGCTCGTCGTCACGCCGAGGCTCGCGAGCGTGACCGAGGGCTCCCGGCACGATCGCCACCGGAGGAAGAAAGCCGCGCTTGCCCTGGTACCACGCGGCCGATTCGCCCGCGACCACCGCGAGGGCGTGTTCCGGCGTGTGCGCGACGAAGCCGGTCGAGCGGAGCTCCCACAACGCGCCGGACTCCGCGTCGAGGCAGGCGAGCCAGATCCAGCGGTTACGCACGAGCCGTTCGATGTTCGGGTTGGCCTCGACGACACGCCGCAGGCGATCGCGCGTGCCCTCCACCACAATCGCCAGCCGGGTGGGCTCGTGGATCTCGACCATCTGCCAGGGAAGACCGGTGCGCAAATCGCTCTGCGCACCGTCCATGACGCCAAGGAGCGACGTCACGTTGTGCGGCAGCTTGGTGCCGCAGCCGTATCCGGTCGGATCGACGTAGCTGAAGTAGTACTCGAGGTTGATCCCGGCGACGACGGGCACGACGGCGGCCATGATGCGCGCGAGGATCGCGCCATCGTCGTCGCGCGACGGATCGTACGAGACCAGGAACGCGCGGCGGTCGAGGAACAATCCTCGTGTTCGCGTCCGCCGACCGATGATGCAGAACGCGTTCGTCGCATGGCCGTACTCGGGACGCGGCTGCGCCAGATCGTCGGCGCGCCCCTGCACGTGCGCGAGCGCCGCCGCCGGCGGATACCAATGCGGGACGCCGTCGAACCGGCGGCACCGTTCGTGCGCCTCGCGACGCCTCGTCGTCTCAATCGCGTCCACGGCTCGCTCGAACAGCGGTCGGCGAGACGCGGGAAGGAGATCCTCGTCGAAGAACGTCACCTCGTTGTTGCAGGTGTTGCGCTGGGCTCCGACGAACCACGTGGTCGCGTCGATCGCCAGGCCCTCGGCGGCAAGCAGCCGGCGCACGCGCGGATCGTTGGCCATCTGCGCGAAGGCGCGGGCGTTCGGCCCACCCCGTCCGCCACCGCACGCCCCGCAGTCATGAGCCGACTCGTGGGGATTGTTGAGGCTGATCGATCCGTGTCCGATCACGAGCACGAGCGGCGAGAGGCGATCGCGAATGCCGAGGTCTTCAATGACGCGACGGACGATATCCGCCATCTCCCGCACGGTGAACCCGGAATACTTCCCGATGGGCGGCGCCTCGTCCTCGCGATCCAGTTGCAGGCGGGTTCGGCTGGCGGTGAATGGAGGTCTGCTGGATCCGGCGCCATCGTGACGAGAGCCATGGGAAGACCACGCGCAGGACCAGCGGAACGAGCGCCAGCCAGCCGAACGCCGTCATCAGCACCGCGCCGCGCATCGGCAGCCGGCTTCCCAGATGCACGTTGTAGCCGAGGAAGCCGGCGGCCCGCCGGTGCAGACGCCGCGTGCGCTGCATGAGGCGATCCCCGTCCGCTTCGATTTCGGCGACGTAGTGGTCGGGACGAATCGCCACAGGGCAGAGCGGCCGCGGGTGAGCGTCCGTCACGCCCTCGTGATACATCGCCACGTTGAAGAAGCCGGCGGTGCTGAACGTCTCGCAGGCTGGCTCGACCTCCTCCAGGTGCCGGCGAAACGATTCCTCCCGCTCGTCGATGCAGAAAATCGCCTGGAACGCCGGCGGCCCGGGAGGCCCGTGCGGTGTGTGGTGCATGAGCGCGTCGTACAGGCGATGACGAATCGCTCGCTCGAACGCCTGGTGCAGGATGCGACGCCGGCGCACGCCGTCGAGCTGTCGCAGCTCGGATTCGAGCTCCGCCACGTGCCGCGGCGTCCACTGCTCGACGATCGACGGATCGAGGCCGCAGAGCTGTGCGACGTGAAAGAGCGGCCACGCCCGTTCGATGGCCGTCGGAGGCGATGCGACAGGGAGCTGATCCCGAAGCCAGTCGCGGAGCTGCCGACAAAGGTCCAGCTGAAGGAGAGTTGTCGCGCCGCCTCGTCGAGCGCGGCCCGTTCGAACAGCAGGCGCACCGCGAGGTATCCGCGCAACGTGACCGTGAGATCCCGTGCCGGGACACGGTCGGGCCGCTCTTCGATCTGACGCACGATGCCGGCCCAGCCTCGCAGGGCGAGCAATTCGGCGCGCAGATAGTCGACGCACTCGTCATCGTCGACACCGAGCTGAGCCGAGGGAGTGGGCGATCGAGTCGAGCGCGTTCCGCTCGGCGGCGTGGTCGTCGGCGACGAGGCGAGGGAGCGTTCGGGCCCAACGGCCGCACTGCGCCGCCAGCGACGTGCGGTAGATCTCCAGAAAGCAACCATGGATCCCGCGGTCCCTCTCGGGCATGGACCAGTGCGCGAGACCCTGATCGAGGTAACCAGCCAGGAATCGAATGAGCGGCGGATGGATCCAGGCATCGGTGTCGACACCGTGCACGGCGAGCAGCCAGTCGCGATGGCGAACCGGAGTCTCCACGCGCGGGAACCGGCGACGTGTCGGCGCGTCGCACCGCCTCGAGGCACGCGTTCCACAACCGGCGCACCGCCTGCCGTTCGTCGTCCACGCGATCGTTCAGTTCGCGCAGCGCGATCAACGCCGACCGGGCGCTCGCCGGCACATCGGTGCGGAATCGGGACAAGGCCTCGGTTTCCTCGAGGATCCACGAGAGCTCCCGCCCCGTCGCGTCTGGAATGCCGTGCAGCACCACGGCCCGCCAGAGATCGAGCCGCGATCCGACGCCCGCGACATCCTCCGTCGCGCTGGCGCCCAGTTGTTCGAGGAGCAGGGCTTCGACGTCTCTCGGGCGAATGCGGCCGGACGCCAGCTTGTCGCGATATCGCGACTCGGCCAGGAACGGCTCGCGCCCGAGCCGGATCGCGGCATGCTCGACCGCCTCTTCGAACGGCAGGTGCTCGAACGCGTGCAGCGTGTTGTGGTGAATGAAGATGCTGATCGGCCCCTGCGCCGGCAGCAGATGCGCGAGCTGATCGATCACGCGCGTCAGCGGATGGTCCGGTGAGCCGGCGTCGGTGAGCATCGACGGCCTTGATAGTATATTAATATTACTATATTATTCTTTACGAATGCCGCAGAAGCGAGGCGCGAGGCGCAGCGAGCCGGTCGTCGCCGGCGAGCTTCAGACGTTCAAGGCGCAGTTCTTTCGCGCGCTCGCCCATCCCACCCGGATCCGAATGCTGGAGATCCTCGTGCGAGGCGGACGCACGGTCCAGGAGCTGCAGGAGGCATTGGCGCTGGACCAGCCGATCGTCTCGCAGCAGCTGGCCGTGCTCCGCAACCAGGGCATCGTGTCGGCGCAGAAGGAAGGATTGTCGGTGCGATACGCCCTGCGCGACCCGCTCATCGGCGCGCTGCTCGATGTCGCCCGGCGGATTTTTGACAATCGTCTGGGTAACTCGCGGGGACTGCTGCGTGAGCTGCGGCGAGAGCGCCCTTCGCACCGCCTGTCGCGTTGAGTTCGCCCCTGGCCCCGCGGCGAGGACTGCACCCGTATCAGACTGGCTCCGAAGTTCAAAGAGCCATCGCCAGAGGTGCTGTGGGCAGCGGGCTGCACGCACCCGTCACCAGCGGCTAAAGCTGATGCATGCGATGAATTCCGTTTTGACCGAGATTGAGTGGGTATGGCTGTACGAGTTCGTTGTGGATGCTCACTTGGTCCCGGCACTGAGGGGTTCGGGAAGCGAAGTGCTGGACGGATAGAGCTTTGACATTTCGATCACATGCGCGTTGTCCACGAGGACACCGAACTGAACCCAGGTTGTCGTCGTGATCGGATCGGAGAGGAAGAGACATGTGTAATCCCACCCGCCGTGATTTTCGATGCAGAGAAGACGACGCTGAGGGTTGGCAACGAGTCCGAATGCATTCTCTTGCCGAAGACGATTGACGAGCGCCGGTGCTGTGAGTTTCTGCCGAGTTGATTTGTTGGCATTCAGCCGCGTCACCAACGGCGGTTTTGCGAAGGCGGCGCGTTGCTGCTCGAGACTCTGGCGGAGCTGCGCCGCCTGGCGTTCCCCGTCCCGCTCGAGCATTCGCACTGTGTCTTGCTGTCGCTTCACCTGATAACCGAAAGCGATCAGGCTGTTTGCCAACAACCAGAGTAGGTAGAGAAGCACCGAACCGAGCAAGAGGCGCTTTACCCGTTGGCGTGACATGATCAGCGCTCCGACGGGCAAAACCCATGCCTTGCGTCGAACCCTGCCCCGCACGACTAAAACACTCAACTCAATGGCAAGACTGGCGAGCGTCGAATTTCAAAAACAAGCGGAGCTCCGTCAAATTGGTGATCACCCCCGGTGACGGTTTCGCGCTTAGTGTGCTTCAGCGGTAGTGGGCCGGGTCTGGGAAGCGGAGAACCCACTGGGAGTTCCGCACCCATCACGGTCGTTCTGAACTGGATGGCCGCCCTCAAGCGATGAACGCGGAAGACTCGAGGCCTTCTAACGGGTCGCCGCGCGGGTCCACAACTACCACCTTCGTCTGGCTGGCAGGCTCCGATGTAGCGATTCCAAATCGCTAGCGCCGGAGGGCGTGTTCGGACATAATCAGCGCGCTCCCAAACTTTCGAAAACATGACTCCTGCCACTGGCAGCCGCTGGCCGTACGAGATTGGTGTCCCATCCGACTCCCCCGCCACACGGCTCAGTCGAGACCACGCCGAAGCTCTCTGCCAATCGCACCCGAGCCACGTGAGTCGTAGCCAAGCGAAAAGAACGCGATGAAAGCTGGTGACACGCTCGGGGCGTATCGCGTCCTGGGCAAGCTTGGCGAAGGCGGAATGGGTGAGGTCTATCGCGCGCGCGATACGAAGCTCAATCGCGACGTCGCGATCAAGGTCCTGCCGGAGATCTTCGCGCTCGATCCGGATCGCCTGGCGCGGTTCACGCGCGAGGCGCAGTGCTGGCGTCGCTGAACCATCCGAACATCGCCGCGATCTACGGGATCGAGGGAGCAGGCGCTGGTGATGGAGCTGGTCGACGGCGAGGACCTGTCGGCAATCATCGCGCGCGGTCCGATGCCGATCGCCGAGGCGCTCCCAGTCGCGCGGCAGATTGCGGACGGCGCTCGAAGCGGCGCACGAACAGGGCATCGTCCATCGCGATCTGAAGCCGGCGCAACATCAAGGTCCGCGCCGACGGCACGGTGAAGGTGCTCGACTTCGGCCTCGCGAAGGGCGATGGATCCGGCATGGCGTCTGTCGAGCGCGGACGCGATGCACTCACCGACGCTGACGGCGCGTGCGACCCAGCTCGGCGTGATTCTCGGAACGGCGGCCTACATGGCGCCGGAGCAGGCGCGCGGCAAGGCGGTGGACAGGCGCGCCGATATCTGGTCATTCGGCCTCGTCGTTTACGAGATGCTGACGGGTCGCCGCGCCCTCCAGGGAGAGGAAATCGTCCGACGTGCTTGCCGCCGTGCTGCGCCAGGACATCGACTGGTCCGCGCTGCCATCCGACACGCCGCCGCGTCTGCGCCGGCTCCTCGAGCGTTGTCTCGATCGCGACGTCAAGCAGCGCCTGCGCGATATCGGCGAGGCGCGAATCGCGCTGGGAAGCGCCATCGAGTCCGAACCGGCGCCCGGCCGCCCGGCGCGGCGCTCGCCGCTCTGGGTGCTTGCGGCGCTGGCGTCCGCGTCTTTGGCTGTGGCGGCGTTCGTGGTGTTGAACCGGCCGGCCGCACTTCAGAAACCCTCGATTCGCTTCACGATTCCGCTTCCGCCTGGCGAGGAGATCACGTCGTACCCAGCGATTACACGCGACGGTCGCACACTCGCCTATGTCACCGAGCGGGGGGCCAACGATGCGCAACTCTACCTGCGCGATCTGAATGCGTTCGAACCGCGCGTAGTGGCGGGATCGAGCGGCGCGCGTCAGCCGTTTTTTTCACCTGACGGCAAATGGATTGCGTTCTTCGCCCAGGGTCAGCTGCAAAAGGCCGAGGTGACCGGCGGTGCTCCCGTCCGGCTGACCGAAGCCGCATATCCTTTCGGCGGGACGTGGAACGACGACGACACGATCATTTACGCCGCATCGCTCGGCTCAGGCCTCCTGCGGATCAGAGCGAGCGGCGGCAGTCCTGAATCACTGACCAAACCTGACGGCGCGGCACAAGGATACGCTCACGTGTTTCCGCAAACGCTTCCCGGTGGACGGAGCGTGCTGTTCACGATGTGGGGACAGACACAGGGCAGCAAGGTACTATTCCTGGATTCAGGCCAGTCGGATCTGATCCTGCGGGGGGAGAATTTCGCCGCCGCGACCTTCCAGGCAACCGGCGGCTCGAGCGGTCGTCTGCTGCTGTCCGATCAGGTCGCCGGCATCCGGGCGGCGCCGTTTGACGTCGCCCACCCGGTGCCGACGAGCGCCGATGCGTCGGTGCTGACGAACGTGAACTACGAGGTGGAAACCGAAAGCGTCGGCTGGCTGGCGGTCTCGAACACCGGCACCGCCGTGTACGCGACTGGCAACCCGTCGCGAGCGTCGCTGGTCTGGGTCGATCGCGCGGGAAAAATCGAGTCGCTCGGCACCGGGCAGGAGAAGTATCGGGAGGCCAGCCTCTCGCTCGACGGACAGAAGGCCGTCGTCAGGGACGGTCTCGACCTCTGGATTCATGACCTGCAGCGCGGCACGCGAAGCCGCCTGACCTCGGGCACCGGCAGCAATATCCTTCCGCAGTGGAGCCGCGACGGCACACGGATCGTGTTCGCGTCGAATCGAGGTGGCGACTGGGACATCTACGGGCAACCGGCCGATGGGGCGCGGCCTGCGGAAGCGCTGCTCAAGCGGCCTCACGATCAGTTTCCACTTGCGCTGCTGGCCGACGGGACGCTGCTCTACACCGAGATCGATCCGAAGACCGGCCGGGACCTCTGGATTCTGTCTCCGGATGGGAAGACCTCTCCATTGCGGGTCACGCCTTACAACGAAACCGCGGGTCAGTTCTCCCCGGGCCCGGAGGGCGGCCCTCGCTGGCTCGCTTATTCATCCGACGAATCGGGACGGAGCGAGATCTACGTGCAGTCATATCCGGGCGGCGCGAACAGGATCCCGGTCTCGACCGGCGGTGGCATCCTGCCGATGTGGTCGCCCGACGGCAAGGAACTGTTCTATGTGACAGGAGACGCGGTCGTGGCCGTGCCGTTGCGGCCTGACGGGTCCTTCGGCGCGCCTCAACGGCTATTCGACCGATCGACCATGCTGTTCAATCACCGGTTCCACAGCTACGGTGTCTCGCACGACGGCAAACGGTTCCTCGTGATTCTGCGCGATCCGGGATCGGTGCCGCGGCAGCTCAACGTGATTCTCAACTGGACTGACGAGATCGGCCGACCATGAGTGTCGCCGCGGGTACACGACTCGGCTCGTACGAAATCAGCGCCGCAGGGGTTCTGGGTCAGGAGGGCAATGACCGACTGCGAGTTGCGGATCGAGGCGCCTGCCCGGCACACGGCAGGACGGCATGAGTAGCGTCACGTCAGGCGTCCACCTCGGGCCATATCTGATTACGCAGCCTATCGGTGCGGGCGGAATGGGCGAGGTGTACCGCGCCCGCGACACCAGGCTCGATCGCGACGTCGCGATCAAGGTCCTTCCCACGCTGATTGCGCAGGATTCCAATCGTCGTGCGAGGTTCGAACGTGAAGCGCGCGCCGTCGCGGCGTTGACCCACCCGAACATCCTCGCGATTCACGACGTCGGCACGCACGACGGCACGCCATACCTGGTGACCGAATTGCTCGAAGGCGAAACGCTGCGTCAGCGGCTTGGGGAAGGAGCCCTGACGCCGCGCAAAGCTGTCGAGATCGCCGTCCAGATTGCCAGCGGGTTGGCGGCGGCGCACGAAAAGGGCATCGTCCACCGCGACCTCAAGCCGGAGAACGTCTTCGTCACCCGTGTCGGCCGGGTCAAGATCCTCGACTTCGGGCTGGCCGCACAGTTGACCGACAACGCCGGCGATGCCGACTCGCCGACGATCGCTGGCGGCACCGAGCCCGGCGTGATCCTGGGCACCGTCGGGTACATGTCGCCGGAGCAGGTCCGCGGCGCGAAAGTCGATCATCGAACTGACATCTTCGCCCTGGGCGCCGTCCTCTTCGAGCTGCTCACCGGGCGGCGCGCGTTTCAGCGCGACACGTCCGCCGAGACCATGACGGCGATCCTGAAAGAGGACGTTCCGGAACTCTCGTCGACGGGACGCCAAGTACCACCACCGCTCGATCGCATCGTCCGGCGGTGCCTGGAGAAGAATGCCGACGAGCGGATGCAGGACGCCCGCGACGTCGCGATCGCGCTCGAGGCCGTCTCAGGCAGCGATGTGTCGACGTCCTTCAGCGCGCTCGAGCCGCCGATGACGTCGCGCCGATCCTGGCGACTCCTGGCGCTTGCCATCGCGCTTCTCGTCGCCGGCGCTGGCCTGGGCTTTCTCGCCGCGGCAATGAGGACGCCAGCCGCGGTGTCCTCCGAGCTGCCTCGCTTCCGCCAGCTGACGTTCCGACGAGGCGATGTCCGCAACGCACGGTTTGCGCCCGACGGTCAGAACATTCTCTACAGCGCCCTCTGGGATGGTGAGCCGCAACGCATCTACTCGGTTCGTCTTGAACGCCCCCGCGCCGACGCTCCGGCGATAGTCGACGCCCTGCTGCTCGCCGTCTCCCTCTCGGGCGACATGGCCATCGCCACTGGTCCGCAGCGTGAGAATCTCTTCGTCGATCGTGGGACGCTGGCGCAGATTCCGCTGAGCGGCGGTGCACCTCGCGAGTTGCTGGAGGGCGTCAGCCAGGCCGACGTTGGAGCCGACGGACGCATCGCGGTCGTGCGTTCGGACCGCGGTCGCATGCGGCTCGAGTTCCCCATCGGCACGCTGCTCTACGAGACAGCGGGATGGCTGTCGTTCCCGCGCGTGTCACCCGACGGCAAACGCGTCGCCTTTAACGAGCACCCGTTGCACGACGATGACCGTGGGTGGCCCGCGATGGTGGAGGTGGCGAGCAAGGCCAAGCGGAATCTGCTGCCTGAACAAGACTCGGTCTCCGGTCTCGCTTGGACGCCTGACGGCCAGAGAGTCTGCTTCGGAAGCTTCGCGTCGATCCTGTGCACACCGATCGAGAAACCTGCATTACGGGTCGTGGCGAGAGGCACGCAGTGGTTGGTGCTCCAGGACATTGCCAGCGACGGCCGGATGCTCGCCGTGACGCAGGGCATGCACGGGGCACAGGTGGCAGGCGAAGTGGGCGGGCGCGAAGTCGACCTCTCGTGGCAGGACGTCGCGTTTCCGGTCGATTTCAGCCCAGATGGCCAGCGTCTCCTGTTCGGAAGCCTGGACTACGGGGTCCATCTTCGCGGGCTCGACGGCGGTCCGCCGATCCGGCTCGGAGAGGGCATTCCGGCAGGGATCTCACCAGATGGTCGATCTGTGCTCGCGCTCGCGCCTGGGGTGCCGACGACGATCGCGATTGTCCCGACTGGCGCCGGTTCGACTCGGACCCTGCCCCGCGGGGCACTCGACGCGCATACCGGGGCGGCGTGGATGCCTGACGGCCGTCATGTCGTGATTTCAGCATCCGAGCCCGGGCACGGCTCGCGCCTCTACCTCCAGGACACGGTTGGCGGCGAACCGCGGGCTTTCAGCGGTGAGGGCGCACGGCTCACGACGTATCTGCCGCGGGTCGTGTCACCAGACGGCCGCTTCGTGATCGCGGTCGCACCGGATCAGCGACCCGCGCTCTACCCCATCGCTGGTGGCGACCCCCAGCCGATCGCGGCGCTCGGGAACGACCTCATGCCGATCGGGTGGGGTGAAAGTTCCGAAGCCATCTTCGCGAAGGGCCGCACGCTCGGTCGTCTGGTCCCCGTGTTCAAGATCGATCTCACGACCGGACGCCGCCAGCCGCTGAAGGAGGTCGGCCCGGCCGACCCGACGGGCGCTCCGATGGTTTTGTCGGTCCAGGTCTCACGCGACGGCCGCCGTTACGCCTACTACGTGTCGCAGCCGCTCGGGACCGTCGTGCTCATCGAAGGCGTCAAGCCGTGACGTCATCGAAGCTCGACGCACTGGTGATCGGTCAAAGCCTCGGCCCCTATCAGATTCTTGCAAAACTGGGCGAAGGGGGAATGGGCGAGGTCTATCGCGCGCGCGACACGAAGCTCGAACGCGACATCGCGCTGAAGATTCTTTCCGCCGAGTACACGCGAGACGCTGAACGTGTTCGGCGCTTCAAACAGGAAGCCACCGCAGCGTCGAGCCTCAATCATCCGAACATTCTCACCATTCACGAGGCCAGCGAAGCGCAGGGTTGTCAGTTCATCGCGACGGAATTCATCGATGGAGAAACCCTGCGTCAGATGCTGAGTCGGGGCGAGAACCTCCCGCCGACCGAGGCTCTCGCCATCGCCGTGCAAGTCGCATCGGCGTTGGCAGCGGCGCACCAGGCGGGCATCGTCCATCGGGACGTCAAGCCGGAAAACGTCATGGTGCGACGGGACCGCTACGTCAAAGTCCTGGACTTTGGGATCGCCAAGCTGACCCAGAGGAATGGACCGATCGACACGAACACTTTTACCCAAACGCAGGCCCACACCTACGCCGGCGCAATCATCGGGACCTTGCCGTACATGTCCCCGGAGCAAGCCCGCGGCACCGAGGTAGATGCGCGCTCTGACATCTGGAGCATGGGATGCCTCCTTTACGAGATGCTCGCAGGACGTTCGCCGTTCGCGGGCGGCACCACGACTGATGTGCTCGTGGCGATTCTCGACAAGGAGCCGGCGCCACTCGCAAAACTCGATCCTCGAGTCCCTCCCGAATTCGACTGGATCATCGGCAAAGCGCTGCGTAAGAGCGCTGCCGAGCGGTACCAGACAACGGAGGAGTTGCTGGTCGACTTGCGGCGGCTGCAGCAGAAGCTCGACTTCGAGTCACATCAGCAGCGCGTGCTCGGTCACGATGTTCCTGTCGTGGCGGCACCAAGTCCCTCCGAGAATGCGCCGGCATTGCCGAGCGACCAGCCCGGCCACCGTCGAGTGACTTCGCGCCTCGTTGCTGTCACGATCAGCGGCGCGCTGATTGCGGCGGCGCTGGCGTCCGCGTGGTACTGGCAACAGCGCAAGGCTCTTCCTCAATTTCAGGTCCATTCGCTGGTCGTACTCCCGTTGAAATCGCTCGACGCGAACGACAATTACCTCGGTTTGGGCATTGCGGATGCCGTGATCCGGAAGACCAGCCAGACCGGCGAGTTAATCGTGCGCCCGACCAGCGCCGTCCGCCGCTACCTGAATGACGACACCGATGCACTCACGGCAGCACGGCAGCAAAGCGCAGACGTCGTGCTCGAGGGGAGCGTGCAACGCGCGGGCGACCGCTTGCGGGTGAGCGTAAACCTGTTGCGCACGGCCGACGGCGTGTCGATCTGGGCCGACAGTTTCGAGATGCGCACGACCGACATCTTCGATATCCAAGACACGGTTGCTCAGCAGGTGGCGTCGCATTTGCGGCTCAAGCTGGACTTGTCGCAGCAGGCGCGGCTTGCCAAGCGACAAACGACGAATCCGATCGCCTACGAGTTCTACCTCAAGGGTCTCCATAAATTCGATCAACGGCTGTCTATGACCGACGCACAGATTGCCAGCACCATCGACTTCTTTCGGAAGGCGGTCGAGGCGGACCCCAAGTTTGCGCTGGCACACGCGCAGCTCGCGTACGCGTACGCCACCATCGCCGTCTTCTCGCAGACGGCCGATGACAGTGTGGCCAATCAAGCCAGGTCTGAAATCGGGCAGGCGCTGGCGCTCGATCCAGAACTGGCCGAAATCGCGCTGGCTCGTTCTCAACTACTGTTCAGCCGATACGAAGGATTCCAGGGCGCGGAGGCTGTCCGCGTGCTCCTCGCCGCCGAGCGACTCGACCCCAACATCGGTCACGCCGAGTTGGGCTATCTCTACAGCCACCTCGGACTATCCGATCTGGCAGAACGCGCATTGCAACGGGCGCTGGAGATCGATCCGACCAGCGAGTTTGCGAAAGGGCAGTTGGACGCCACTTACGAATTCGGCGGACAATTCGACCGTTGGGTCGAGGCGCATCCGCGATTAGAACCGAACCTGCCCATCGATCCGTGGTATTTCCTGGCCACAGGCCGCCTGGACGACGCGGACCGTGCCATCAAACAGGCTGACACAGCCACCACCATGGGGCAGGCCAGCCTCTTGTCGGCCAAAGCACTGCTCGTTGGGATGAGAGGTGATTTCCAGGCGGCGCAGGCAATGATTCCCTCGATTCTCAAGCGTTACGCGGTCAAGGACCCGTTCTATCACCACGCGTCGTACGCAATCGCCGGCATCTACGCGACGGGTGGAAAAAGCGCCGAAGCGGTCAAGTGGTTGAGGGAAGCATGCGCGACGGGGTTCTCTGCCTACCACTACTTCGAGCACGTCGCCTTCCTCGATCGCATCAGACAAGCTCCCGAATTCGTTCAGTTCATGGCGGAACTGAAAGCGACCACGGATCGGTATCACCGCGAGTTCGAATCGGCCAGATGAGGAATAGTCTCTGGCTGCTGGCTGCTGGCTGCTGGCTGCTGGCTGAATGGTGACTGGAAACCTTAGACCGCTCCATGCCCCACCTCGATCCGGTGCTGCTCTCCGACGCGCGCGTCGTCGCCGCCTACGCCATTTTCATCGGCAGCTACTTCGTGTTCGCGCTCGGGAAGTTCCCGGGGATGAAGATCGACCGCCCCGGCGCCGCCATCATCGGAGCCGTGCTGATGGTCGCGTTCCGCATCGTCGGCGCACAGGAAGCGCTCCAATCGGTCGACTTTGCGACCATCGTGCTGCTCTTCTCGATGATGTTGATTGTCGCGAACCTGCGCCTGGGAGGATTCTTCGAGCGGATCGCGGAATGGATCGTGGAGCGGCTGCAGCCGCATCACCTGCTGCCGACCGTCATCTTCACGTGCGGCTGGCGAAGCGACCTCGATCCCGAGATAGCCCGACGCGCCGGCGCGGTTCTCAATCACTACCGTCTGCCCAAGTTGTTTAGCAAGCTTCAGCTCGACGATGCGCGCCACGAAGTCCGACGCGCCGCCCGGTGCAAACGGCACGATCATCCTGATCGGCCTGTTCGGGTACTCGTCAGCAGCGAAGGCACTGGCGACCGCGGCGGGCAGAAGCAGCGCCAGGAACGAATTACGCAACCTGCCTGACATTGCGACTCTCCTCACGTCTTTAGTCCACGCCGGTGTGCGCAGCTATTGCTGCTGGGCTATTCCCAGGTCATGTACCACCTTCGCCCATCTCACCCGCTCGGCCTTCATGTATGCAGCAGCCTTGTCGGCCGACATCACGTAAAGCTGAAAGCCGTTATTCAGGATCCGCTTCTGCGTCTCGGGCTGCGCGAGCACCTCTGCGAGCGCCCTGCGAAGCCGCCGCAGCACGTGTCGCGGCGCACCGGCGTTCGTGCACAAACCCTGCCATGAGACGACCTCGAAGTCAGGCATTCCCGACTCCGCCAAGGTCGGCACGTCCGGCAACTGCGGATCGCGCTGCTTGGATGTCACGACCAGCGCCCGGACCTTGCCGCTGCGCGCCAGAGACAGCACCGAGGGGACCGTCGAAGTCATGACCTGGACACGGCCTGCCATGAGATCGAGCTGTGCTGGCCCGACACCTTTGTAAGGGACGTGGACGAGATCGATGCCGGCCTGCATCGTGAAGAGCTCCATCGAGAGCTGCGGTGAGGTGCCCACGCCGCCTGAAGCGTAGTTGAGCTTGCCGGGGTTTGCCTTCGCAAGCTCGATCAGTTGCCCGATGGTGGTAGCCTGAACCGATGGATTCACGCTGAAAGCGTTGGGATTGTTCGCGATCAGGCCGAGCGAGGCGAAATCGCGCTCGGGGTCGTAGCTCAGGTTCTTGTAAAGTGCGGGGCCAACCGCGAGCGACGCGATATTGCAGCTCAGGAGCGTGTACCCGTCCGGCGCCGCACGCGCTGCGATCTCGGCGCCCACGGTGTTGCCGGCGCCGGAACGATTGTCGACGACGATCTGCACCCCGAGGATCTCTGAGAGGGGCGGCGCTATGGTGCGGCCGACGAGGTCGGACGCGCCGCCCGGACCCGTTGCCACGATGTAGCGTATCGGCTTGGTCGGATACTCCGGAGCTGCGGCCGAGACGTTACCAATGAACGTCAGCAATGCTGTGACAGCAACAAAGCACAGGCTTCTCATCGTCGGTCCTCCTTTGTCGTCGAAGATGTCAAACGTTGCACGAGCGTATGAAATCAATGAGCAGCTCGGGTGCGAGAGCACTGTCACGATTACTGCATGGGTGCACTCCACACAGCCGATGCCGGCGCGATGCTCGCATCAACCCTCCTGCTCGATGTGCGAATCCCTCATTACCCGCCGCCACTTGTCGATGTCCGCCTTTATGCGCTCACCAAACCGTTCGGGAGGCCCACCGGCCAGATCCAGACCTTCACCGCGCGTACGTTCTTTCATCTCTGCCGTGAGCAACACTTTCGCAACTTCCTTGTTCCACCGAATGACGACATCCCGCCGCACTCCCTTCGGACCCCAGATGCCATACCAATGGCTGACTTCGTAACCCGGAACGGTCTCGCCGATCGTCGGCACGTCAGGCAACGCTGGTGACCGCTTCGCCGGTGTGATCGCCAGTATTCGCACCCTGCCTGCTCGTGCATGCGGGATGGTCGGCACCATGCTGGTCATGCTTGTCTGGATCTCGCCAGCCATAAGCGCATTCAATGCCGGCCCGGCGCCCTTGTATGGAACGTGAACGATGTTCGTGTCAGTCGAAAGCTTGAAAAGCTCAAAAGAAAGATGCACGGCGCTGCCTGGGCCCACCGATGCATAGTTGAGCTGGCCTGGACTCGATTTCGCGAGCTTGATCAACTCGCCCGTCGTCTTGGCAGGCACTGAAGGATTGATCGTCAGCGCGAGGCCAGTCGTCCCGATCAGGATGACGGGTTGAATATCCCGAACGGGGTCGAACGCCAATCTCCGATAAGCCCCGGTCGCTGCATAGCTGGCGGACACCAAGATGAACGTATAGCCGTCAGGCTCAGCCCGTGCGGTGATCTCCGCCCCGAAGGCGCCGCCCGCACCAGGCCGGTTGTCCACCAAGACCGTCTGGCGGAAAGCTTCCGACAGCGGAACTGCGATGGTTCGGCCAAGCATGTCTGTACCACCGCCCGGTGGAAACGGCGCGATCAGGCGTATCGGTTTCGTCGGATATGTGTCCGACCAGGCGCTGGTCGTCCCGAGGCAAACGGCAGCAGCCGCGACCAACGCAGCGGTCTTCATCGGCTCTTCTCCTCGCGCAAGAGCAACGCTCTCAGCAGGCACTCGTCAGCTTGTCCAGCTTGTTGTAGTCACAGTCCGGAGCGGGTAACCGGATCCACGATATAGACCGGGGATACCGGCGCAAACTTACTGCGGCCGTCCTGGTGTCTCAGATAAATGCCGTCCCCGCGCTCTTTTGTCGTACGGTCGCCGTCGTCCTGCCTCATGACTAAGACCGCGGCTTTCAGATCGGCCTTACTTCAGTAAGCGGCCGCAGCGAGGGAATCACGACCTACTCTCAGATTCCGCAGGGACACGGAATGGGGCACGTTGATGCCGGTCAATGTTTTGAAGACTCGAAGGCGAGATGGACCCCCTTTCGAATGCCGGCTCGTCTGGCTCTGCTATCGCGAGGCGTACGAGTTTCTTGATTGCCGTCCGTCGGCAACCAGCATTGGAATTACAGCGAGTTCCTCACTGCCGCGATCACATGGACATCTCGCGAATGACTCTCGTTTGGGGCGCATATCGTCGCGACCCGGGGCGGAAAGTCCAGCGCCGAGCAAGTAACGTCGAGTTCAAAATTTACAGCCCGGGTTGGTGCATAGCCGTAAGGACATGCATTTGTTGCTGGCGCGCTGTGTCCATGATGCCTTCGTCATCTGCCGCAAGCACATCAGTCTCCGCAATGAAAGCATGCAGCCAACAGTGAGCTCAAGTTATCGCAACATGTTGTTCGAGGCGCGATTGGCTGCGGAACATCGCATGCAGGTTACGATCGAGCCGAAAGAAGTAAATCAAGCACTACTCAGGTGCTTTCAGCGCGCGAGCGCTAATCGTGTAAGGAAATAGCAGGTCATCCGGTCTAATCGCGATGGAGCGCGTTAGCTCCGAACCACGAAGTCCTTTCTCCTCTTGAAATGCCCTCAGGCCCGGCGCGTCCGGGCCTTTTTTGGGGAAGTCTTACGAAGGCAGATCGTTAAGCGAAGCTTACATCGCAGTCGCACCCGAATCAGTATATTCGCCGAAACTCAGGCGATCGTTAGCGTCAGCCGATTAGCCCAGGATACGTTTCATGGATAACTTGATCGAAGCGGTCCCTGCGTCAGCTTTACAGTGCAGGCCGGCTGAGTCCAGCGATTCCAGGAGTCATGGCATGGCCAATCCGAGTAAGACGGCATTCGAAGGACTGGTCCGGGCCTATTCGTCTGAGCTTTACCGTTTCGCATACTGGCTCACCAGAGACCGGTTTTCCGCCGAGGATCTGGTGCAAGAAACGTTCGCACGAGCATGGAGCGCCTGGCAATCCCTTCGCGAGCAGGGCGCGGCAAAGAGTTGGCTTTACATGATTCTGCGTAACGAGCATGCGCGCCTGTTTGAACGCAGACGGTTGGACATCGTCGAGGACCAGGATCTCGATGCCCTTGAGGACCAGCGGATTGCTGCCCCCTTCGACGATATCGAAATTCGCGAAGCGTTGCATGCCTTGCCTGCGGCGTACCGAGAACCCTTGCTATTGCAGCTCCTCGGTGGGTTCAGTTGTGACGAAATAGCGCGGCTCATGAATCTCACGTCAGGCGCCGTAATGACGCGCTTGTGTCGCGCACGTCTAACGCTTCGTCGCAGCAGAGTCGCTGCGGAAAGGAATGTGAACCCATGAACTGTTTGCAATCCAGACGAGCTTTGCTTGCGGTCCCGCGCGAGCAATCCGATGAGCATTGGGCCCACCTCCAAGAGTGTCAGTCCTGCTCGCAGTCACAACAGAGGCTCACAGACCTTGACAGATACATCGAGGAGGCTGCTCTCGTGCCGGTGCCCGACGCGCTCGTGCACCGCATTCTTCTGCCCCGGCGTATGCAGCCCGTCTCCCGCTGGGCGCTGGCCGCGAGCATGGCCATTGTGATGGCATCGATTCCGCTGGTCGCTGGGGAGGTAGTCGATGCTGTGGTTTTCTGGAGTACCACTCAAACCGTTTCTCCTACTCATCCCGCGCTAGCAGCGATCGCGGAGGTTGCCGAGGAAGCGCTGTCGCCGGCTGGCCGGCCAGCGTCTGATGTAGGGGTCGAACAGTCACTCAACCGTATCGGATTGGCGATAAAGGCAGGCGACGCTCATGTCGAATACGTCGGCAAGTGTCACATTGAGGCGAATCGGGATTGCGATCGCATCGCACTCAGCGCACCCGGCGCGCAGGCAAATGTGATGCTGATCCCGAACTACAGCGCCGGGGACCGCCTGCTGGTTCAAGACGGGCAGATGGTTGCATTGATGAGCTCTGCGCAGAACGGTACATACATAGTCGTCGCGACTAACCGAAAGGCAGCCCGGCGCATCGAAAAAATGCTTGTCAGGAGAGGTTAATAAGGTGTGTTTACTGCGGGCTCTCCCTGGCCGGGTCTTCCGACCACTGCCGCGGTCACCCTCTGAATGTGGACTCGTGCGAATCGTGAAGGGCTTCAGAACTCATCGCGACAGGGTCGCCTTTCGGCGCAAGTAAGTCCATAGGTCCGGCAGCAGGTGTCGCAGCATCCTGCGTACACTTCTGGGGAGGGAAAGCTGTTTCCGCAGCAGCACGCGTGCGGAAAGTCCCTCAGGTACACGCACGGCCATGGCAGCATCACGGATTTCGCACTCGAGCCGGACCAGATCCGCAGCAACGCTGCCGCACGTGTCACAGTGCGCCGTATGTGCGCGCACGTCGACCGAATCCGTGAATGGGGCGACGTGCAGCGAGCGCTGTACATTGCGACAGTTCATAACGAACTGAAAGACCGAAGATCGGCTTGAGTACTTACAGTGGTACCCGTTGTGGCGCTGGATCGGCATCGGATCGACCGTGCGGTTCATCTCCCACCGCTTCGGTTGTCTTCGTCAATGTTCTGCGCGCCTGAAAGCGGCGACCCTGCTCTGAGGACTACGACGCCGGCCGACAACTCGGCGGTTGCATCCATCCGAATTGCATTTTCGTCCGCCTCCCGCCGCGTATGTCACCCGTGTATCGCAGTGTGACGTCGATACATTTTGATACACGCTCGTCTTTGATTTTTATCAAGTTCGCAGCTTCCACCAACTCGAACGCGGTCGTACATTTTCGCTAAGCGAACCGTTGACCCGTCTGCTCGGTTCGGAAGCGCACCTCCAACTACGGGATCGTCGTGGACGCCAAACTGCTGACCGCCATTGTTGCTGGACGGTAGAGCGGCGGTCCCCTTGCTGAAGGACGGCAAGACTGAACGTGATCTCGCTTTTAGGCGTGGGAAAAGGAGATGCCATGGCAAAGAGTTACAGGGCAACGACCTCGAACATCTCGCGGCAGATGGCCAAACTGCGCGCTGATATACCGGACACCATGAGCGGTTTCAGCGCGATGGCGAGAGCCGCGACGCGTCCGGGAACGCTGGACACCAAAACCAAGGAGCTCATCGCACTTGCGCTGGGCGTCGCTGCACATTGTGATGGCTGCATCGGATTTCACATGCAGGCTTTGATGAAAGCAGGTGCTTCGCGTGCCGAGATTACCGAGGCATTGGCAATGGCGGTCTACATGGGTGGCGGACCGTCGGTCATGTATGCGGCCGAAGCGATGAGCGCCTACGACGAGCTTTCCGCGCCCGACGCGGGGAAGACAGCCGCTGCGGCATAGGCAGGCGGATCGTCGCTTAGAATACAGTGCGGCAGGAAGTTGCCGCAGGGTTCGAATACGCAGTCGATCGGCGCACTGTTTCGAGTCTCGGGCAGTTTCATCACTCGCAATGGGAGTCAAACGCATGTCGATAGAGACGAATGCCACTCGCCGACGGTTTATGACCGGCGGCACGTATGCTCTGGCCCTCGCTGCCGGAGGGCGATTCACACGTATGGCGAATGCGCAGGCGCCGACCCTTGAGCTGCCGATCGCCAATGGCAAGCGCAACCTGGTGGCCTATCCCGAGAAACGCCCGTTGATCGTGCTCACGTCACGCCCGCCGCAGCTGGAAACACCATTCGAAGTCTTCAACGAGGGCGCGATTACACCCAACGATGCATTCTTCGTCCGCTATCACAACGCGGCGATTCCGACGGCAATCGACGCGGACAAGCACGTCATCAAGATCGGCGGAAACGCGGTCGGCAAGGCGTTCGAGCTCACCATGGCGGACTTGCGCACGAACTTCAAGCCCGTGGAGATCGTCGCGGTCAACCAGTGTTCGGGCAATAGCAGGGGCCTGTTTTCGCCGCGCGTAACCGGCGGGCAGCTGACGAACGGGGCTATGGGTAACGCGCGCTGGGTCGGCGTGCCATTGAAGGACGTTCTCGCTCGCGCAGAGCTCAAGGATTCGGCGCGCCAGGTCACGTTCGACGGCCTCGATCGGGCCGTGTTCGGCAGCGGCGATTTCGTCAAGGCGCTCGACGTAAACCACGCGCTCGACGGTGAAGTCATGCTGGCTTACCAGATGAACGGAGCGGATATACCAATGCTCAACGGCTATCCGGTCAAGCTGGTGGTGCCCGGCTACTACGGCACGTATTGGGTCAAGCATCTCTCGGAGATCCAAGTGATCGATCATGTCTACCAGGGCTTCTGGATGAATCCTGCTTACCGGATACCGGACAACCCTTGTGCGTGCGTGGAACCGGGGACCACGCCGGCGGCGACGCGCCCGATCGGACGCTTCAACGTGCGCTCGTTCATCACGTCTCTTCAGGACGGTGCGCGCGTGCGTGCCGGCCAGCCGACGTCCGTCAAGGGCATTGCGTTCGACGCAGGACAGGGCATACGCGAGGTCGCCTATTCGCTCGATGGCGGGCAGACCTGGCGCGAAGCAAAACTCGGCGCCGATCTGGGGCGTTATTCGTTTCGCGAGTTCACGTTCGGCTTTACGCCGGAGAAGGGTACGTACGATCTGCGAGTACGTGCGTGGAACCGATCGGGTCAGAGCCAGCCCATGGAAGCGTTATGGCAGCCTGCCGGCTACATGCGCAATGTCGTGGAAAAGGTCGTGGTCTCGGCTGCATGAAGAGGAAGCGATGAGTCCTCCATCGAGAATCTTGTTCGTCGCTGCGCTGCTGACAGCATGCACTGCACCGGCGATTTCAGCGCAGAAATCCATCACGTTGCCACCCGACGGCGCTCAGCTTGTACCGAGCACGCTGTCGGGCTACAGCAAGGCACAGGCGAACTGCGTCGCGTGCCATTCCGCCGAATACATGCTCTATCAGCCGCCGACTTCTTCCCGAGCTTACTGGGAAACCATGGTCAAGAGAATGAAGGCGGTCTTCAATGCGCCGATCGACGACTCAGACATGCCGGTCATCGTCGACTATCTCGTCAAGACGTACGGAAACGAGCAGCCGAAGTAAGGCGGATTGAGCGATAGGGAGTTACGAGCCGGGCCGGAGTTCCAGCCGATAACTTCGGCTTACGCCATCGCACGCTGCCGCTGTTCCTGCAAGGCGTACCAGCGCACGGCGATGTCCGCGATCGCCAAGAGATTGGAGCGCGGAATCGATCCTCACGTGGGCCTCTGCACTCCGCCGACTGGAGACGAAGAGCGCCACGCTCAGGCCCGCCGCCAGGAGCGGGACGGGCCCGGCGATGGGCCCCATTGCGATCATCCCTTCGGTGTCGGACCCTAGAAGAAGAGAGTTTCGGCGAACATCCCAATCGCGACTATGGCCGCGACCACGGCGAAGCCGATCTGCAGATGCGGCCCCGCTAGCCGTGCGGCGACCAGCCGGCCGCCAAGCATGCCGATCAGTCCGCCGGTAGTGAAGGGCACTGCCACCGGCCAATAAAACGTCCCCGCAAGTGCGCTCGTCACAACGCCGCTCGCGGATATCAGTGCGATTACCGCGAGAGAACTCGCTACGGTTGATCGCATATCCAGGTCGGTGAAGCGCTGCAGAGCGGGTACCAGGACAAAGCCCCCGCCAACTCCCAACAGTCCCGACAGAAGCCCGCTGAGTCCGCCCGATAGAGCCAACGCACGCGCACATCTTGTCGTCCAGATGAATCGTCTGCTAGCGGCACTGCGTACGCACGCCCGAGTCGGCGCCTTCACCTGATGGGCGCCTGCTAGTGGGTCTTTGGCCTGGCGAAAGGTTCTGTAAGCGACCAGCAACAGGACGAGAGCGAACAGCACACCGAGCCAGCCTTCATCGGTTTGATGCGCGAGCCACAGTCCGACCGGGGCGAGCGCCATGCCGGCAGAGGCGATCAGCACCGAGGCCTTGTACCGAACGATACCGGCCCTGAGCCCGAGGGCTGCCCCGAGCGCCGCGGCCATGCCAACGGCGAGCATCGCGATGGGGGCGGCTTGCGGCAAGCTAAGATGTGCGCCAAAGACCCGCAGGGGCACGGCGAGGATGCCGCCACCGGCGCCGGTGAGCGCAAGAATAAGCCCAACAAGAAGGCCCAGAGACGAACTGATCATCATCGACGACATTGGCGGGAAGGGCTGCGCTTGAACTTCAGCAGCCTAAGAAGCCTTGCGGCTACGCTTACCCGCAGCCGTTGCTGCTCCACAAACTCGAATGTTGCCATCCCTGCGAGCAGCGCAATGATGAAAACGAGCGGCTTCACGCCTCCAGTCAGCAGCGCTGCCAGCACCGGGCCCGGACAGTAGCCCCCAAGGCCCCAGCCGATACCGAACAGCACCCCACCCAAGACGAGCCTGCCATCGATTTGCGTCGTCGTGGGCAAACGCATGACCTCGCCAAGCAGAGTCCTCGTGCGCTTGGCCGCGAGCGCGAACGCGAACGTTCCGACGGCTATCCCGCCGACCATGACCATGGCGAGCGATGGGTCCCATGCGCCCGCCAAGTCCAGAAACGCGAGCACCTTCGATGGATCGGTCATACCGGATACGATCAAGCCGATGCCGAAGACGAGCCCTGCCACCAACGCCATGAATGCGCGCATAAAGCGTCACCAGCTTAAAACGTGACGGGTGATGTATACCGTCGCGAAACCTGCCAACATGAAAGACGCCACCGCGACAAGTGAGCGCGGCGAGCGTCGCGACAGTCCGCACACGCCATGTCCGCTTGTGCATCCCGAGCCGTATCGCGTGCCGATCCCGACCAGCAGCCCGGCTGCGACAAGGGTGACGTAGTCAGCGTCTATACGCACTTCCGGCAGCGGCGCCGCGAGGGCATAGATCAGCGGCGATCCGATCAAACCCACCAGGAAGCTCATGCGCCAGAACCGGTCGCCGCTTGCGGCTCGAAGCATGCCTCCAAGGATGCCGCTGATCCCTGCTATCCGGCCGTTAAACAGAATGAACAAACCGGATGCGACGCCGATGAGCAACCCCCCGAAGAGGGAGAACCAAGGCGTGAAGTTCGGCCAGTCTATAGTCATATCTTCCCGCCCTTAGCGCCGGCGTGGCAGATGGACGGTGTACTCGCGCGCCATCGTCAGGCCTGCGGGCTCTCATACATTTGCCGACAGTACCGCTGCAAATCCGCATCGAGATCCGGCGGGCACACACCGCATTGGCGGTCGCCCGGCACGGCGTAATCGATGAACTTCGGATAAGGGAGTTTCAACTCGCCCATGATCTCGAGAAAGTCGTCGAGGCTCCTTTCGCCGCCTGCTCGGCGTGAATGTGCGTGTCGACTGTGTAGACGAGCTTCAGCCCAAGCTGGTTAGCGAGCTTCAGATCACGCTGCCACGTCGGCATCACCGGATCGATCAGCGCCGCCACGAGCTCCATCACTTCCGCGAGACGCCGTCCGTACATGCCGAAGACGAAGGCTCTGAACGGCGGAAATTCCAATATGAGCTTCTGGAAGAGCGCCGGCGGAACGCGAGCAACCGTTACGTTTTCTTCGGCAATAGCCGACGCGCAGTACGTCGAATCTCCGAGGAGGCAACCGCCGGAGAGGATACATCCCTGTCCCGGCTCCACGCGATAGAGGACGATCTCGCGACCGTTAGGCGCGATCTTCGTCACGCGCACAGTACCGTCGAGAAGCAGTGGAAAACCGTGGCAAGGCTGGTCAACGTTGAAGACCGTGGAGCCCTGAGGCACCTCCATGAACTGCACTTCCCCAAGCAGAGCTTCGAGTTGGTCTGAACGCAAGCTCGCGAAAAACGGAAAGCGCGCCAGAAGTAGCAGTCGAAATCGCTCTGCGCTCACTGTCTCGGCTCCTCGTGTGCTGCACACCGCGAACGGAGGCAGCGCGCCGCGCCGCTTAAGTCCGCGATAGCGGCTGCTTCAGCTTGTAAAACTCCGCATTCAGGTAAGCCAGGACGTCCGCCACGCCCTGGTCCGTCAGCTTGTGGTCCCGAAATGTTGGGCCTTTACGTAACGGTACTCTGCTACCGATCAGCAGCACGATTGCGCCTGGCGGAAAATTGAGCCGATCGGCGACCGCTCTCGAGTTCGGAGGAATCAAAACGAGACCGGCTGGCGGCTCGATCGGAGAGTTACATGTTATCAGGCAATACCGGGCTCGTATGATCGCAGTAGGCCGAACCCGATGTCCGCGGCGCCGACGCCCACGTATGAGTCGCGCGGCGCTCGTTTCGCAAGTTCGACTTCGTAGCGTTTCTTAGCGTGACGTGCCTGCATTTGGCGCCACGGTCTTCGGTGCCGCATTCGCTTCACCCGAGCCTGTGCGAGCCTGCCAGGCCGTGTTGCTTATTGCTGCAGCCAGCTTTCGACAGCAGCACGAGATGGAACACCACCGGCATGCACCACCTTCCCGTCGACCACGACCCCGGGCGTGGACATCAAACCATATGACACGATGTCACGGATATCGTCTATTTTGTCTAACCGGATCTCCGCATGCTCAACTATCGCGACGTCTTCGATCAGCTTGAGCGTTGCCTTGCACTTTGCACATCCCGTTCCCAGTACCTTAACGTGCTTCATGGTTGCTCCTTGCGGTGTCCACGGGCTCGCGTCGCTCTCACAGTTCCCCGGCGTTCTTCACAAGAGAGCATTGAAGAGATATCCAACCATCAGGATACCCGTTGCGACCACGCCAACAAAAACGGCGATCAGCGGCGGCTTCAGTACCTTACGCAAAATGATCATCTCGGGAAGAGACAGGGCGACCACGGCCATCATGAACGTCAGTGCGGTGCCGAGCGCGGCGCCCTTGCTGATGAGCGCCTGAACGATGGGAATCACGCCCGCGGCATTGGAATACAACGGCACACCGATCAGTACCGCGGCCGGCACCGACCACCAGGCGTCTCGGCCCATTACCTCAGCCATGAAGTTTTCGGGCACGTAACCATGGATACCCGCACCTACTGCGATGCCAACGACGATATAAGGCCAGACCTTGCCTACGATGTCTTTCACGTGAGCCCTGCCGGCATTTATCCGCTCGCCCCAGGAGGGCGTCCCGTCGTCGCCACGTCCTGGTGTGGCGAAGCGAATTCCCTGCACCCAATCCTCTAGCTGGTCTTCCATGTCGATCTTGCCGATGATGATTCCTGCAGCGATGGCGATGACGAGTCCCACGCCGAGATAAAGTGCCGCAACCTTCCAGCCGAACATCGCAAAGAGCAGTGCGAGGGCAACTTCGTTCACCATTGGGGCGGAAATCAGGAATGAAAACGTCACGCCGAGTGGCACTCCTGCGGAGAGAAATCCGATAAAGAGCGGCACCGCCGAACAAGAGCAGAACGGCGTGACAATGCCCAATGCTGCGGCAAGGACGTTACCGACGCCTGTTCGTTTGCCCGAGAGCATGGCCCTCGTAAGCTCAGGTGAGACGAAGGTATGCACGATACCCATGGCGAACACGATCCCGGTCAGGAGCAGCAGGACTTTGGGGGTATCGTAAACAAAGAAATGCAGCGCCTCGCCCGCTTGGGTGCTGCGCGATAAGCCCGTGAGCACAAGCACCCTGTCGGCGAACGGCATCAGGCCTACATAAGTCGCGAGCCATGCCACGGCACTGAGCAGGACCCAACCCCAAGGTGCGCGGGGCGGCAGCGTTTGCATTAAAGCGGTCACGGTCGACTATGGCTCAAGCACCAGCTATCCGCTGAAGAGAGAAAGAAATGCTGACGCGGCCATGGACAGGGCGCCACGATGTGGATCAGTTGCCGGCGAGGGTGACGAAATCGCGAGTACATACATAGTTGTCGCAAGTAATCCAAAGGCAGCCCGACGCATCGAAAAAATGCTTGTCATGAGAGGTTGATGAGGTGATTACCCGATAACTGCGGCTTACGCCATCGCACGCTGCCGCTGTTCCTGCAATGCGTACCAGCAGCACGGCAATGCCCGCGATCGCCACGAGGAGCAGCGAAACGTAATTGAGGAGCGTCCAACCGCTCGTCGTAACCAGGGCGCCGGAGGAGAACGAAGAAATCATCATCATGGCGAAGACGCAGAAATTAACGGCTCCCTGGGTCTTGTTCCTTTCCTCGGGCCGGTAGGCCTTGAGCGACAATGCGGTCCCTGCAGTGAAAAGGAAGTTCCAGCCGACGCCGAGGAGAAACAGCGAGAAGACGAAATGCATCACATGCGCACCTGACAGGGCCACGCCGATGCACAGCAGATTGAGTGCTACGCCTGCGCACAGGATGCGAATCGCGCCGAACCGCTCGATCAGGTGCCCGGTAAAAAAGCCAGGGGCGAACATGCCAATTACGTGCCATTGAAGTACGACTGCTGCATCGTTGAACGCATGGCCCTGCAGCTTCATCGCGATGGGTGATGCAGCCATGAGCATGTTCATTACTCCGTAGCCGAGCGCAGCCGCGGTCGTGCTTACGATAAATACCGGTTGGCGCATGATCACGGAGAGCGGGCGTCCGCCGCTGGTTCGTGTCTTCTTCGAGGTGTCCGGCGGGAAGTCCACGAGCGATATCACGGCCGTACCCAGGAGTGCGATTGCTGCGAGCGTGGTGTAGGCGCCCGCGAACGGCACTTCGGTGAGGTGCTGCGTCCATCGCGCGAGGTTCGGCCCTATCACTCCACCGATGATTCCGCCCGCAAGTACCATCGAGACGGCGCGCTCTCGATACTGCGGCGTCGCAAGTTCCGCCGCGGCGAACCGATACAACTGCCCGTTGGCGCTGTAGTAGCCGGCCACGAGGGTCGCTGTCACCAGTAGCCAGAAGTTCTTGGTCGTCGCAGCGTACGTCGCGAGCAACGCGGAGCCGATCGCCACTCCGAGCCCGATCTGGAATGAGACCTTGCGTCCCCAACGTGACTGCGTCCACGCCACGGGCCCGGTCGAGAGCGCACCTCCAATCACGTAGCCCATGATCGGTAAGGTCGCCATCCAGGCGTAGGGCGCCAGTGAAAGGCCAACCAATCCGTTGATCGCGACGAAAACGACGTTGTTGGTGAGAAATAGACCCTGGGCTGCAACCATCAGCCACAGATTGCGATTCATATCGTGCCTAACCGTATGCGGCTGGGTCGACCTGTATCACATGCGGCGTTTCCCAATCCAGCCGCTTCATCGGCGCGGCTTGCCAGCGCCTGGACATGCTCGTTTCGAGATGCGGCGTGAAGAAGTGTCTTGCCGCGCTCTCGCTGTCCCACATCGAGATCTCGAGGACAGACTTATTATCTTTCGAGAACCCGAAAATAGCCGTAACCAAGCCGGCGGCACCTTCGTAATCAGCCTTCGACGCCTCCAGCTCCAGGAGGATGTCTTGTCGGCTCGCACCTTCATTCAGATTGATCGTATACGTGACGGTGTACATAACATGTCCTTTCGAAATGCATCTGCTTCTAGCGGAATAAGGCGGCAGGATCAGCGGTTTGCTGCGCCGGACGGAGCACTCCCTTGATCCAAGCCGGCGCCGACTCCTGCGCCTCTTCCGGGCCCGCCACGGCCTCCGACGCCAGCGCACGGTTGGTCTGGAAGAGTGACACCCTTCTCCTTCGCGCGCCCCTGCATGGTGACGTGGTGTTCTGCACGGATCTGGTCACGTTCCGCTTGTGTCTTCGCGTTGCGCATCTTGTCACGGTATCCGGTGCGTTCCTCCGGCGTCATTAACTGCGACCCGTAGGTAGTGTCCCAAATTAGGACACTACCGACCCGTATATCTGCTGTTGGGGTTGGCTCTTTCCTTGCGCCTGGGTCTGGGGCCGCTGTATCTGGTCACTGGCTTGATCCGCTGCATAGCATCGTAAGTGGAAGCGAAACGCCGATCAGCAGGGCCGCCCACTGGATTCTTCGATTGAACATGACCTATTCTCCTTGTCGCTCAGCCGACGGTAGCTCAGTTGTCATGTTCCCGCGGGGCAGTCCAGGTTGCGATGATCTGCGTCAGGTCGCGACATTCGGCGAGCACGCTCGTGTCCCCTCGGCGGGCCGTTGCTGGAACAGGCATGGTCCGACTCACCAAAGCTCAGAGCGCCCGGTGGAGCTTGTCGCCGTCCGTGTAAGGTTTGCTCGCCAATGCCGGTCTCATGCTGGGGTTGCTGAAAGGCATAAAGATGAAAGCCCATCCTCTCCTGCTCGTCCTGATGCTTATGGCCCTCGTCCGCGGAGCCGCAGCCGCGCCCGCCGAAGCAGTCAAGGACTACCCTCAACGACCCGTGCGGCTGATGGTGCCGAATGCGCCAGGCAGCTCGGTGGATACGCTAAGCCGGATCGTCGCCACGAGTCTCTCTGAAGTTCTTGGGGAGCAGGTGGTCATAGACAACCGACCGGGTGCCGCCGGGGTAATTGCCATGGAAATCGCCAAGGACGCGACACCCGACGGCTACACCCTTATCAGTGCGACAACTGCAGCTTCTACCGTCGCGCGAATGTTGCAGAAAAATCCCACCTTCGATCCAGTCCGCGACTACGACTATGTGGTGCAGTTCGCTGAAACTCCGAACGTCCTCGTGGTGAATCCTTCTTTGCCCATCAAGTCGGTCAAGGACCTCATCGCCTACGCGAACAGCAAAAGCGGCGACTTTAGAATGGCCTCGGCGGGTGCGGGTTCCCAAAGCCATCTCTCAGGCGCCTTTTTCCAGCAGGCGGCAAAGATCCACTCGCTGCACGTGCCGTACAAAGGCGGTGGTGCGTCGGTCGCTGCTGTGATCAGCGGTGAGTCCCACTGGACGCTCACGCCCGCGCCAGCCGTGATGTCGCACATCAGCTCGGGACGCCTGCGTGCGATTGCACATAGTCTGCCAAGGCCGTCGCCAGTGCTTACGAATATTCCGCCGATCGCCGAAACGATTCCGGGCTTCGACTACAGCGGCTGGCAGGGCTTCTTCTTCCCGCTCAATACGCCGAAAATAATCATTCAGAAGATGCGCAATGCGGTCGTGCAAACGATGGGGCGGCCCGAAGTGCAGAAAGGCATGGCGCTTCAGGCAACCGCTATCGTAATCAGAGATGCGGCAGAGTTCCGGAAGGTCGTGCAGGACTCGATGGAGAAGAACGCGAAGCTCGTGAAGAGCCTTGGACTTACCGCAAGTTGATGATCGAGCCTGAGACCGAATAGCCGCTGCCGTCCGAACGGAGGGTTCCCCGCAAAAGGCGGCGGTACGCTTAGAAATACAGCCGTGCGCGAATCTCGACGCGACTCGCATTCTGCTTCTCTCCGAAGTCCGTTTTCTCGCCGCCGTGCAGCAGGAAGAGTTTCAACCGCAGCTCCAGGTTCGTAATGCCCGTGTACACGAGCTCGGGGGTGATGGAGAAGCTTCCGTCCGAGAGATTCACGATCGACGTAATCGCGGGCGTGAAATACAGGATGTCGAAAGGATCCTTCTGCTGCGCCCGTACGTAGGCGTATCGGTTCATCGCCTGCGGACGCCCGTAGCCGGCGGAGGCAGCCGCGTTCGCGCGTCGGAGCAATGCATCGCTGGCACTCGATTGAAATTGCGCGAGCCCGTCGTCCACCAGGCCGAAAAAATCCTGCATCTCCGCTTTCGTGTAGCCCGCCTCGTTTCGGTAGTACTCGACGATGTATGTCGTGTCTTTCGCAGTGAGATATCGGATACCGAGCAGGTAGCTGAGGGCATCGCTGCGATCGACCGTCGGCGCGCCCGAGCGCGTGACGACGCGACGTTCCGCGTCGCTGATGTGCGCCCATTCGCCATGGATTTCCAGATTGCTGGTGATGTTGCGCGAGAAGTCGAATCCGAAACGGCCCGTGCGACTGCCTCCGGTGAAGTAGACGAAGTCGATGTCCGTGTCGAACCAGAGGAGATAGAGCTTCGCCGCAACGTTCGTATGGCCTGTCTTGCCGAAATCGCTGTTTACATCCTCTCGGACCGGCAGCACGACAGGCGTGAACGCGATCGTCTTGAGCGGCCCGGGAAACGTCCTCACCCAGTCGCCGGTCGCCATCCAGAAGCCCTCCCGGGCGAGCTCGGGATCGTTTGGATCTTTGAGTCGTTCGACGAATGCGACCGGGTTCCAGGCGTACCCCTTGCCCCATTTGAGCGCGATCTTCCCGGCTTCGAGGGTCAAGCCGGGATCCGGTTTCCAGGAGGCGGCAAGCTCATCGAAGCGAGCCGTGTGTTGTTCCCCCAGATCGTCGTGCACGTACTCGAGGTGCGTGCGAGCGCGCAGTGCAGTGGTGCCGCGGATTACCTTCCCTTCGAGCTTCAGCGCGGCGGCGTCCCGATTCAGCGATGATCCCGGCCCATCCCGGTAAAAGCTCAGGCCGTAGAAGGCGCCGTCCCGGTTCAGACGGAAGAAGTCGTGGCGATACTCGACGTAGCCGCCGAGCTCGAATGGCTTGCGGTCGAACTCGGACGCGTCGAAAGTGAATGTCGAATCCGCGGCAACGGCATTGAGCGCGAACGCCAGCAGGCCGAGCCAGCACGCGCGCATGGACATGCACCGTCTATTTTCTGAGGTCATCCACGCGTCCCAGGTTGGTGAGCGTGAACACCTCGTCCTTCAGTTCGCGCCGCTTCAACTGGGAATAGAGCATGACCGACTTGTAATCCTTGAAAAGCGGACTGTCGGTTTCAACCGTCGCCGGGCGCCGGATGCCGCCGCCGAAATCCTTGATATCCGAGAAGCGGAGCGTCTTGATGAGCATGCCGCTGGCGGCGTAAGCCTCGATCTTGGTGGGCAGGAGCACCTTGCGATCCACCCACATCCTGAGCTTGTCGTACGCCACTTCGCCGGTCCGCGCTTTGAGTGAAAGCACATAGAGTTCGTTCTCTTCCTGCATCGCCTCGACCACGTACTCCTCGGAGTAATCGATGCGCAGGATGTCTGCATTGTTGAAAACGCCTCCGGTCACCGATTGCAGGCTCGTGATGCGCACGGGCTTGCCGACATTGGGGATGTAGAGCCACATGTTGTCGCCGAGCCTGAGCGTGGCGCGCCCCTTGTCGCTCGATGGCGCGAGAAACAATGCCGCGACCTTGTCCCGGCCTTTCTTGGCCGAGAACAGAACGAATTCCTTCCGGGTGCCGTTCGGCTCGACGTTGATGAGCTTGCGGTACATCTCGTAAGACTCGGGCTCGAGATTGCGATCGACCTTTCTCAGGATCTCCGCCCCGTCCGCGGCGAGCACGATGTGAGAGAGCAAAAGCAGACTTGCCAGGAGCGTTTTCATACGTGCCTCAGCGCAGTGATGGGATTCATTCGGGACGCTTTCCACGCGGGCTGGACGCTCGCGAGAACCGCAACTGCGACTACCATCAGGCCGACGGTGGCCACGTCGCGCGGCGACACGCTGCCAACCAGGGGCAGGTCCTGCTGCTGCCCGAAGTCGAACGTCAGCCCTGCGGCGTTCAACGCCGTAAGCGTCGCGATGCTCACGACTATTCCGGCGAGAGAGCCGACGACTCCAAGAAGAAAACCCTCCGAGATGAACAGTCCGAGTATCCGTCCCGGACGCGTGCCGATGGCCGCCATGGTTCCGATCTCCCGAATGCGCTCGTAAACGGCCATGATCATTACGTTCATCACGCTGACCAGCACGATCGCGATCAGCATCACCCGCACGAAGAGCGTCATCATGTCGATCATGTTCGCGACGTTCGCGAACGGCGACAAGCGCTGCCAGGTATGAACGTCGAGGATCGCAACGCCCTGCTTGTTCTTCAGCTCGGAAAGGCTCGCTGCCAGTGACTGTGCGACCGCATTCACGCGGTCCGGGCTCGAGAGGCGTATGGCGATCTCGCTTACCTCCGGCTGCGCCATGCGCAGAAGCTCCCGCGCGTCCTCGATGTGTATGTAGCCGTCGCGCCCGCCGGGTCCAGTGACGCTTTCGACTTCGCTCCTCACCTTGAAGGTCTTGCCGTTGACGGAGCCGTCCTTGTTCGTGGCAATCAGAACGACCTCGTCGCCCGCCTTCACCCGGAGACCGCGGGCAAGCAGCACGGGAACCAGGATTTCGCCGCGCTCCAGTATCGGTTCACCGTGCGGGACGTTGCGCAGGCGACCGGGCAGCAGTGGCGTCGTCAAGGCTTCGTCATGGGGATCCACCCCATTCACGCGGATACTCGTGGTCTCAGCGAAGTTGCTGAACATGGCCCCGAACTTGACCCGGTTCGACCAGCCGACCACGTCCGGCATCGTCTTCAGCACGTCCTGCACCTGCGTGGTCATGCCCGCGCCCATGTTGAGGTTGAGCGGGAGACTGTCGATCGACGCGACGTAGCCGCGGCGGTGGACCTGAAGATGGCCGAGCATCGAGTCGGTGATGGTCGAGACCATCATGTCTTTGAAGGAGCCGGAGACGCCCACGAACGTGAGCACCGCCACGACGCCGATGACGATGAGCGCCGCTGTAAGCAGGGTGCGCCGTCGATAGCGCAGGAGGTTGCGGATGGCAAGCTTGATGGCGTTCTTCATGCGACCCTCGGTGGTTCTTCGGTGCCGTCAGTCAGGCGGCCGTCTTCGAGCGTGAGTGTGGTCTCGGCTTCCTGCACGATCTTCGGGTCGTGCGTCGAGAACAGAAACGTCGTTCCGAACTGGTCGCGCATCTGTTTCATGAGCTCGATGATCCGCAAGGCCGTAACCCGGTCGAGGTTCGCTGTCGGCTCGTCGGCGAGAACGAGCTTCGCGTTCGTTACGAGCGCGCGTGCGATGGCCACGCGCTGCTTCTGACCTCCGGAGAGCTGGTCCGGTCTTTTGCCCGCATGAGCGGCCATGCCGACTGCCTCGAGCACGTTCCGGACGCGACTGGAGCGCTCGTGAGGCGCACGCTTCTGCACCATCACCAACGGATATTCCACGTTCTCGTATGCGGTGAGGACGGGCACCAGGTTAAAGTCCTGAAACACGAAGCCGATGTTCTGACCGCGAAAATCGGCCGCCGCGCGTCGGCTCAGACCGGCAACGTCGGTCCCGAGCACCTCCAGCTTGCCGGACGTGGGACGATCCAGGCACCCGATCATGTTGAGCAGCGTTGACTTCCCGCTGCCGGATGGGCCGACGAAACACACGAATGCGGAGGGCGGAATCGTGAAGCTCACGCCTCGTATGGCGTGCACATCGATATCGCCCAGCCGGTATGTTTTATGGAGATTCTGCGCATCGATGATCGACATCGAACGCTCCTTGTCTCGATCGAGTATTCGTGTAGCGAGTTACCGTGGATGGCTTAGGATCGCGACGCAGGACTAGGTTGCGTCCGGCGCGGAAGGGAAACCGCCGAGTCCCGGTCGCTCCTCCACCAACGTGAGCAGTCCATGAACCTGCTCGCGTATGTTCGGCGAGGCCGTCGGGATTGCGGCGAGACTTCTGAGCACGTCTCTCACGCGTTCGAGCACATCGGCCAGATGATTGCGTTCGATCTCGAGGCCTCGTGCATAGAGTGCGAGCTCGACGTGGCTCTTTCCGGAGAGCTCGATCGCTCTGTCGTTCTTCCCGCTCGTTTTCCAGGTGCTCATCACGGCCGATCATCCTTTGGGGCTGCGATGGAGGTCGTTCGACCTGTTCGCTGGCGTGGCACGCGTACCTGCCGGCGCGGGAACACTGCGTGGCATGCGCGGCCGGGAACGGTGGCCGCGCATGTAACGGCAGTCGCTGCGAGTCGGCGCCCCACTCAGCACCCTTTGGTTACCAGCGCCCGCGAGGGCCGGCCTGACCGAACCGCATGTGGCCGAGGTAAAGATCGGCCTGCGCTTTCTGCTCGGGCGTAAGCACGGCATAGAGCTCGCGAAGACCCTTGTCGAGATTCTCGAAGCTGGCCGCACGTTGCTTCGCGTGGTTCGCATGCAGCGTGGTGCGGTCCTGAGGCGTCTGGCTGCTGAACATCGCGGTCCTGAAAGCCTGCATATCCGCGGCCTGTTGCTTCACCGCTGAACCGTAGGCATTCCAGGCGGCTTCCTGGTCGGCCGTGATCTTGAGCTCGCTCTTGAGGTAGGCGAGCCGCGCTTCGGCATTCGATACGGGATTGAAGGCGGGGCCGCCGCCGCGCGGGCCCATCCAGCCGGGCCCCGCGCCAGGTCCATGCCCGCCGCGCGGGCCCATGCCGGGGCCTCCGCCCCATCCCATCATCATTCCTGGCCCCGCGCCGTACGCACCGGGGCAATCGGATCGCGACCCGGCAAAGGGTTGAGCGTTCGCGGCCGCTGCTGCTGCTGCGGCGAATCCGGCAGCGAGTGCGACCATCAGCAATTTACGAGTGGATTTCATAATCGTTCCTTGAGTCGTTGTCCATGACTGCCGTTGCGAGCCTTTGATCGCGGTCAACCCGATTCAGAAGGCGCGCCGGCAGAATCGATGTTGCGGCCGGGATGTTTCCCCAGAGTGTCACGGACAGGCTTTTTGGTATCGCAGCTTGTCGATCGGCCGATTCGTTACACTGCGATACAAAAAATGTGTCTTCGCCTGGTGCGAACGGCGTTATACAGATGGCATGAGCACACAGGATCACATACTCGTCGTCGACGACGACTCCGAAATCCGCACGCTGCTGGACGAGTACCTGCAGAAGAACGGCTATCGCGTCACGGTGGCAGCCGACGGTAAGTCGATGTGGGCTGCGCTCGAGCGATCCGCACCCGACCTCGTAGTGCTCGACATCATGCTGCCGGGCACGGATGGGCTGACGCTGTGCCGCGACCTGCGCGCGCGTTCTTCGACGGTCCCGATCATCATGCTCACCGCTCGGGGGGAAGAAACGGACCGCATCATCGGGCTCGAAATCGGTGCGGACGACTACCTCGCGAAGCCGTTCAGCCCGCGTGAGCTCCTGGCGCGCATCAAGAGCGTCCTGCGCCGCACCCGCACGCTCCCGGAAAACCTGCAGCCGGACGAGGCACGGCTTGTGCGCTTCGGCACATGGACGCTCGACGTCAATGCCCGCCATCTGATTTCGGCTGCCGGAGTCGTGGTGCCTCTCAGCGGCACCGAATACAAGCTCCTGCGGACCTTTCTCGCACACCCGAACCGCATCCTGAATCGCGACCAGCTCATCGATCTCATGCTCTCGCGCGATGCGACACCTTTCGACCGCAGCATCGACGTGCAGGTGAGCCGCCTTCGCAACCGCCTGTCGGATCAGGCGAAGGAACCTTCGATCATCAAGACAGTGCGCGGGGAAGGGTATGTTCTAAGCGTGCCCGTGACGGTGGAGCGATGAGACGCTGGCTGCCGCAGTCGCTGTTCAGCCGCATGCTGCTGATCATGGTGAGCGGTCTTGTCCTAGCGCAGGCGGCGAGCCTCGCGATTTACTGGCGCGATCGCGACGAGTTCATGCAGCGCGCGCTGGGCATGCGTTCGGTGCAGCGCATCGCCGACATCGTGCGGCTGCTCGATTCCACCCCCGTCGAGGAAAGAAAGCGGGTGGTCGCCGTCGTCAACTCGCCCCAGTTGCGGGTGTCTCTGGAGACCTCGCCCTTGAACCCCGCCGATGTTTCGGTGGAGCAGGATCAGGCACCTTCGTTCTCGCGTGCTTTGCGCCGCGTGCTTGGCGACGAGCAGCCGGTCAGTGTTTTCGTCATGAATGCACCGTTTCTGCGGGGGCCGCCGCCCGGCTACGGACCTGGCATGCAGGCCGGAATGCCAGGAGGACGTATGGGAGGCGGCCCGATAGGTGCCGGGCCCATGGGAGGCGGTCCGGCGTTCGCCGGACTTTCCTTTGTCGTGCAGACGCCACTCACCGACGGCACGCTTGTCACGTTCGATTCACGACAGTCGCAGGAGGCCGCCAGCGCACCTTATCGGCTGTCGGCCAGCATAGCTCTGCTGCTCGCCGCGATCGTCGTGCTGACGTTCATTGCGGTACGCTGGGTGACGAAGCCGCTCAAGGGGCTTGCATTTGCCGCGGAGCGACTGGGCGAGGACATACACCGACCGCCGCTCGAGGAGTCCGGGCCCGCTGAGGTCAGCCGGGCTGCTCGCGCATTCAATACGATGCAACGGCAACTGATCAATTTCATCGAAGAGCGGACGCGCATCCTCGCCGCGATGTCTCACGATCTGAAGACGCCCATCACGCGGCTGAGACTGCGTGCCGAACTGCTCGAAGACGCAGGGGCCCGAGCGCGAATCGAAGCGGACCTGGACGAGATGCAGCAGATGGTGAGCGGCACGCTCGAAGTGATGCGCGGGCTCGAGCGCGAATCGAAGCGCACGCCCACCGATATGATGGCGCTGCTGCACAGCCTGCAGGACGACATGCGCGTACTGGGCGCCGAGATCGCCATCGAGGGTACGGCAACGCGCCCCTATTGCGGCAGCCCGGAAGCCCTGCGGCGTTGCCTGACCAACCTCATCGAAAACGCTATCAAGTACGGATCCACGGCGCGCGTCGCCGTGGCCGACAGCCCGGATCGGCTCGAAATCCGCATCAGCGACTCAGGACCGGGCATTCCGGCCGAGGAGCTCGAGCGTGTGTTCGAGCCGTTCTACCGCATCGAACCATCCCGTAATCGAGCGACCGGGGGCACCGGGCTGGGGCTGACCATCGCGCGCAATCTCGCGCGATCTCACGGCGGCGACCTCGTATTGCGCAACCTGCCCGAAGGCGGTCTCGAGGCGGTGCTCACGCTGCCGCATTCGTGAACCCGCGCGAACACTCTTTAGATTCGTGCCCAAATACCAGACCTGATGCGGGTCAGGGCTGCCGTGACGAGACGCCCGAGAATTGTTGAACGTCTGTCGCGGATGGTAGCGGCCTCTGATCACACCTTATTCAGTTCGTGTTTGAGGGGTGCCGGCGGAAAGGAATGCTTTTGCTTGCAGGATTCACCAAGCGCAACCAGCGTCGGCAGTGGCGCACAAGGCGATACGGATCAACAAGCCTACAAGCGGACGCGCGACTGGTTCAGATTCGCGTGCCCGAGAGATAGGGAGATAATGTGGCAGCACTCCGTTGTTCTAGACGCGACTGTATGTCCGCGTATAGAAACGTGGTCGGCCACTCCGTCGAGCCCATGAGTGTCGACGAATTACGCAGCCTGGCGCCTGGTAGATCTCACCTTGGAGGTACGGCGTCAGGGCGCTGCGAAATGACCTGCTCTGCACGCTCGGCAGTGCCAGAACTAATGCGTTGACCGGCCGCGCTTGTGCTTCATGCGTTGCGCTGTAACGCGCACGCGGCCGATACCGGGCACGTCCTGCTCAACGCTGGCGATTGCTCCGTACTCGGCATCATCGCGCGGCATAGCCTGAACCGCGCGTGGTTGGGCTTTAAGTAGCGTCACGCGAAGAGGCCGGGGCGTCCAAAAAAATCTGCGAGGTGCGCCTTGACTTGATTTTCCGCACCCCAGAGTTCGCCGAAGCGCCACTCTCTGCCAAGCAGGGTCATGGCGCCTTCAGTCGAGATTGTCTCACCGTGGCATTCAGGTGAGACCATCACGGCGACGCACATTCGCTTCGGCGTCCGCGTTCTGACCGCGCAACAGGTTCAGCTCGGGCTTCTGGCTTCCATGTGCGCCTGCTTACCATGCGCCTGCTTTGAACTCAGCGCTTTACGGGAAGATGCGCTAAGTCATTGATGTTTGGGGTGGCTGATGGGACTCGAACCCACGACAACCGGAATCACAATCCGGGACTCTACCAACTGAGCTACAGCCACCATCGGAAAAGCGGTGAGCGCGTACGGAGGCTTGGCGCGCCCGGCGGGACTCGAACCCACAACCCCCGGCTTAGAAGGCCGGTGCTCTATCCGGTTGAGCTACGGGCACTCGGCTCGCGCTTGCGGGGGTATTTCTTCCGCATGTAATGTTGCGAAAGACCTCCGAAAAAGGCCGTCAATGATACCCTTTGCCCGTCACAAGGGTCAATTGAAACCAAGGTAGAAAAACGTTGTCCCAGTATCCTTGCTCCGCCTGTGCGTTTCTGATATTAAACCGCTTTTTCAACGGGACACCGAACACCGATGCCCACAGAGATACTGCACAAATCAATTCCTCCGTACAAGCCGAAAGGCAAGGAGGAATACATGAATACGAGGCAGCTCGCCTACTTCAAGAAGATGTTGGAGGAGATGAAGCACGAGCTCTCCCAGGACATCGACCGCACCGTGCATACGATGCAGGACGAGGCGACGATCTTCGCGGACCCGAACGACCGTGCGAGCCAGGAGTCGGACATGTCGCTCGAGCTGCGCAATCGCGACCGCGAGCGCAAGCTCATCAAGAAAATCGAAGAGACGATCGGCCGTATCGACTCGGGCGAGTATGGCTATTGTGATTCGTGCGGCGTCGAGATCGGTTTGAAACGCCTCGAAGCACGTCCCACTGCGACGCTCTGCATCGACTGCAAGACGCTCGACGAATTGAGGGAACGCCAGGTCGCGAAATAGCCGGACCTCTACGCCTTTCAACCCGTGCCCGTAATACGAAAGGGGCAGCGAAAGCTGCCCCTTTGTTTTTATCGTCGCGAGCAATCGCCCGCACCGACCCTCGTTACTGCACCGGCTGTGCTTCGTTCTGCTGCTGCGGTTGCACCGGCTCCTGCGGCGGACGCTGCTGCTGTTGCTGCGCGTCGTGTGCCGCCGCCTTCATCGAGAGCCGCAGCCGTCCCTTCTCGTCGGCTTCCAGCACTTTGACACGCACCTGCTGCCCTTCCTTCAGATGATCCGAAACGGCGTTCACACGCTCGTTCGCAATCTGCGAGATGTGGAGCAGCCCGTCGCGTCCTGGCAGCACGCTCACGATCGCCCCGAAGTCGAGCAGCTTGAGCACCGTGCCTTCGTAGACCTTGCCGACTTCGACATCGGCGGTGAGCTCTTCGATGCGCTTCTTCGCCGCCTCGCCGCCTTCCGATGACACGCAGGCGATCGTGACGGTGCCGTCGTCCTGGATATCGATCGTGGTGCCGGTCTCTTCCGTGATCGCGCGAATGACGGCGCCGCCCTTTCCGATCACGTCGCGAATCTTGTCCGGCTTGATCTTGATAGTGATCATGCGCGGCGCGTACGCGGAGAGCTCCGAACGCGGCGTTTCGATCGCCTGCTTCATCTTTTCGAGAATGTGCATGCGGCCTTCGCGCGCCTGAGTGAGCGCGGCATGCATGATCTCTTTCGTGATGCCCTGAATCTTGATGTCCATCTGCAGCGCGGTGACCCCGCGTTCTGTGCCGGCGACCTTGAAGTCCATGTCACCGAGGTGATCCTCGTCGCCCAGGATGTCCGACAGCACCGCGAAACGGTTGCCTTCCTTGATGAGGCCCATCGCGATGCCCGCCACGTGCCCTTTCATCGGCACGCCCGCGTCCATGAGCGCAAGACAGCCCCCGCACACCGACGCCATCGAGCTCGAACCATTCGATTCCGTGATCTCGGACACGACGCGCAGCGAATACGCGAACTCCTCCGCGCTCGGCAGCACCGCAAGCAGAGCACGCTTCGCGAGGCGTCCGTGCCCGATCTCGCGCCGCTTCGGAGAACCGACACGCCCCGTCTCCCCAGTCGCGTAGGGCGGCATGTTGTAATGCATCATGAAGCGCTCGCGATACTCGCCCTGGAGTGCATCGATGATCTGTTCGTCGCGCGACGTGCCCAGCGTTGCCGTGACGAGCGCCTGGGTTTCGCCGCGCGTGAAGAGCGCGGTACCGTGCGCCCGCGGCAGAACGCCGGTGCGGATACTGATCGGGCGCACCGTACGCGTGTCGCGTCCGTCGATGCGCGGCTCGCCGTCGAGGATCTGATTGCGGACGATCTTCGCCTCGAGATTGCTGAGCTCGTCGGCAACCGTCTGTGCGTGGTCGGCCGTCGAACCCTCCGGCACCAGCTCCTGCCTGGCACGCTTGCAGGCCTCGTCGATGCGTGTGCGGCGTTCCTGCTTGCTGTGGATCTTGTATGCCTCGCGCAGATCATTCTCCGCCAGTTGCGCGATCCGCTCGATGAGCGGTTGGTCCTTCTGCGGCGGCGCCCAGTCCCAGACGGGCCGGCCCGCTTCGTCGACCAGCTCGTGGATCGCGTTGATCACGGCCTGCATCTGCTCGTGGCCATAGACGACGGCGCCCAGCATCACGTCTTCCGCCAGCTCGTGCGCTTCGGATTCGACCATCAGCACCGCCTGCTGCGTGCCGGCGACCACCAGATCGAGCTGAGAAGTCTCGAGCTCCGTCGCCGTCGGATTGAGCAGGTATTCGCCGTTCGCGAAGCCGACGCGCGCGGCGCCGATCGGGCCGTTGAAGGGAATGCCCGAGAGCGCGAGCGCCGCGGATGCCCCGATCATCGCCGGAATGTCCGAATCGACTTCGTTGTTCGACGACATCACCGTTGCGACGACCTGCACCTCGTTGTAGAAGCCGTCCGGGAACAGCGGACGAATCGGCCGGTCGATCAGCCGCGAAGTGAGGATCTCTTTTTCGGAAGGCCGTCCTTCACGCTTGAAGAAGCCACCGGGAATCTTGCCGGCGGCATACGTCCGCTCCTGGTAATCGACTGTGAGCGGGAACCAGTCCTGCCCGGGTTTGGCGCTGCGGGCGGCCACGACCGTCACCAGCACGACCGTGTCGTCCATGTTGACGAGCACCGCGCCACTTGCCTGGCGCGCGATCTCGCCGGTCTCGAGCGTAAGTCGCTGACGCCCCCAGGTGAGTGTTTTCGTTACGGGTTTCATGTTGTCCTTTATCTGCAAATAAAAAAGACCGCACGAGCGGTCTTGAGCGCCAGCGATGTTCAGATTGTTGTGCGGCCTACCGGCGTGTTACGGCCAGGAGCAGTTACGAACACACCGCGATTCGTCATGCAGGCGCTACTTGCGCAGCCCGAGTCGCTCGATCAGCACCTTGTACTTATCCGCGTTCGTGCGCTTCAGATAATCGAGGAGCTTGCGGCGACGGCTCACCATCCGCAGCAGCCCGCGCCGCGAGTGATGATCCTTCACGTGCGTCTTGAAGTGCTCGGTTAGATCGCTGATACGCGCAGTGAGAAGCGCGATCTGCACTTCGGGAGAACCCGTGTCGCCCTGGCCACGCTGGTAGTCCTGCACCAGCTGGGCTTTCTGCGCTTGGTTAACGGCCATCTAACTTGGCTCCACTGAAAATCCGGTTATTTTAATCTGGAATCGACGATTTCCTCAACCGATCCGCGGTGTTGGCGCGACCAGCCGGCACGGTTCGATCCGTCCCGTTGCCCCCGCACGCGCAAGCCCGAGAAAGCCTGCGCCGGGACCGTAGAGCCGCACCAAGCCGCTCGGTACGGGCGCCGGCGCGTCGATGGGACGGCCGTGACCGATGTGCCGGGACTGCTCGTCGTCCAGTACGAGGCACGGCAGGTCCGAGAGGATGACATCCATGGGCTGGAGGCGCTCCGGCCGCGCAGGATCCGGCAGGGCGTGCAGCTCGTCGAGCGTGATCGCCTCCTCGACCTTGAAAGGCCCGACGCGCGTCCGCCGCAGGCCCGCAAGGCACGCCCCGCAGCCGAGCGCACGGCCGATGTCCTCGGCCAGCACGCGGACGTAGGTGCCCTTGCTGCAATGAACCTCGACAACGATGTCGTCGCCTGCCGCTTCCATCAGCGCGAGCGAGTGAATCGTGATGCGGCGCACGTCGCGCTGGACGGTGGCGCCGGCACGCGCATATTCGTACAGGGGCCTGCCCGCGTGCTTGAGGGCGCTGAACATGGGCGGAATCTGCTCGATCTCGCCGCGAAAGCGCGCCAGCACCTCCGGTATCGCCTGTGGGTCGGGCCGCACAGGCGAGCGCGAAAGGACATCGCCCTCCAGGTCCCCGGTCGTCGTGGTGAGGCCGAACCGTATACGTGCGATATACGCCTTGTCCGCGGTCAGCAGCGGCTGCGAAAACTTGGTCGCCTCTCCGAACATGAGCGGCAGGAGACCGGTGGCCATCGGGTCGAGCGTACCGGTGTGACCGGCCTTGATGGCGCGGAGCAGCGCCTTCGCGCGCGAAACGGCAGTCTGGGATGTGATCCCGGCCGGCTTGTCGAGTAAGAGGACGCCGCTTACAGAGCGGCGTCCCTCGTTAGAGCGACCCATTTATCGGTGAGCGGCGCGACGCGGAGAGGGAAACGCGTCCATTGGTACGGCCCGTGCCGGTGAGCGGTGCGCCTGGGACACGCTGTCGCCGCGAACGTTGCCTTCGAATCGCGTTGGTATTCTCATCGATAATGCGAGGGCTGGAGTGGCGGAAAACCTTACTACTCATCCGGCCGCGGCTTCGGATCGCTCGCCACGGCTTCGTCGATCAGGTGCGAGAGCCTGACACCGCGCTCGACCGACGCGTCGTACTTGAAGTCGAGCTGCGGGATGACGCGCAGCTTCATGCGCTGGGCAAGCTGTGTGCGGAGAAAGCCGGCCGCGCTCGTCAGACCCTTGCGGGTTTCCTCGATCTTCTTCTCGTCGTCGACGAGCAGCGTAAAGAAGACCTTCGCGTGCGACTGGTCGGCGCTCACCTCGACGCCCGTAATCGTCACGAGCGAGGCGATGCGCGGGTCCTTGAGCTCGAGCCGGATCAGCTCCGCCAGCTCACGCTGGATCTGTTCGGCGATACGGCGGCTGCGGAGGAAATCCCTGGGCACTCACAGAGTCCGTGCAACCTCGACCACCTCGTACGCCTCGAGCTGGTCACCGACCTTGATGTCGTTGTAGCCCTTGAGCGAGAGGCCGCACTCGAAGCCCGACTTCACTTCGCGCACGTCATCCTTGAACCGCTTCAGCGAATCGAGCTCGCCCTCGTGAATGACGACGTTGTCGCGCAAAAGACGTATCTTCGAGCTCCGCCGCACCAGGCCATCGATTACATAGCAACCCGCGACGGTCCCGATCTTCGAGATCTTGAACACCTGCCGGATCTCGACCATGCCGAGCGTGTTTTCCTTGCGCTCCGGCGCCAGCATGCCAGTAAGTGCCGCCTTGATCTCGTCTACCGCCTCGTAAATGATGTTGTAGTAGCGGATCTGCACACTCGCGGACTCGGCGAGCTTCCGCGCGGCTGCGTCGGCCCGCGTGTTGAAGCCGATCACGACGGCTTTCGACGCGAGCGCCAGATTGATGTCGGACTCGGTGATGCCACCGACAGCGGCGTGCACGATGTTGACCTTGACCTCGTCGGTCGAAAGCTTTTGCAGCGCGTGCGTCAGGCCCTCGTACGAACCCTGCACGTCCGCCTTGATGATGAGCGAGAGCGTCTTCTTGCCCTCGCCCATCTGATCGAACATGTGCTCGAGATTCGTCGCCTGCTGCTTCGCGAGTTTGACGTCGCGGTATTTGCCCTGACGGAAGAGCGCGATCTCGCGCGCCTTGCGTTCGTCGCCCAGCGCAATCACCTCGGAACCCGCCATCGGCACGTCCGAAAGGCCCAGCACTTCCACCGGCAGCGAAGGTCCTGCCGTGTCGATGGTATGGCCGGTCTCGTCGAGCAATGCGCGAACGCGACCGAACACGGCGCCCGCGAGCAGGATGTCACTGCGCTTCAGCGTCCCGGATTGCACCAGCACGGTCGCGACCGGGCCGCGTCCCTTGTCGAGCCGTGATTCGATCACGATGCCCTTCGCGAATGCATCCTTCGGTGCCTTCAGCTCCAACACTTCGGCCTGCAGCAGCACACGCTCGAGCAGACTGTCGATGCCCTGTCCGGTTTTGGCTGAAACCTGGACGAACATGGTGTCCCCGCCCCACTCCTCGGGCACCACCTCGTGCGACGCAAGCTCCTGCATGACGCGCTCGGGATTCGCTTCCGGCTTGTCGATCTTGTTGAGCGCGACCACGACCGGCACCTTGCCGGCCTTCGCGTGCGCGATCGCTTCGAGTGTCTGCGGCATGACGCCGTCGTCCGCCGCAACCACGAGAATGACGATATCCGTCACTTTGGCGCCGCGCGCGCGCATGGCGGTGAAGGCCTCGTGGCCCGGTGTATCCAGGAACGTGATGGTGCCGCGCGGCGTTTCGACGTGATAGGCGCCGATATGCTGCGTGATGCCGCCCGCCTCCCCGCTCGCCACCCGCGTGCGACGGATGTAGTCGAGAAGCGAAGTCTTGCCATGGTCGACGTGTCCCATGACCGTGACCACCGGCGCGCGCGGTTCGAGCTGTAGCTCGGCATGCGCGGCTTCGTGCTCCTCCGCGAGATACGCGTCGGGATCGTCGAGCTTCGCCCGCACGGCCTTGTGGCCCATCTCTTCGACCACGATCATCGCCGTCTCCTGGTCGATGACCTGATTGATGGTCACCATCGTGCCGAGCTTCATCATTGCCTTGATGACTTCGGCGGCCTTCACCGACATCTTGTGAGCAAGATCGGCGACCGTGATGGTCTCGGGCACCACGATCTCGCGTACCAAAGGTTCGGCGGGGGCATTGAACCCAGTCTCACCATCCTCCCGATGTCCGTGACGGCCCGCCTTGCGTTCGCGCCAGCCCAGGCCACCACTCGAATCGCCCCGCGTCTTGATCGTGCGTCGCTTGACCGCGTCGTCGCGCCATACTACCTGCTTCGCGGGTTTGGCTTTCGCCGTCTTCTTGTCCGCCTTGTCGCCGGGCTTCGCAGTCGGCTTGTGCAGCGTCCCGCCGGCCGGCTGGCCGGGCTGTGGCTGTTGTCCTGCTTCCGCCGCCACGGGAGCGGCCGTCGCTGCAGGCGCTTCGGCCGGCGCAGCTTCGGCTTTCACCTCGGCTTCGGCCTTCGCCTCGGCCGCTTTCGCGGCTTCTTCCTGCGCGGCGGCCTGCGCCTCGGCGAGTTCCTTCTTGCGCCGCTCCTGATCGGCCTTGCGCTCGATCTCCTCGGCCTGACGGGCCGCAAGCTCCGCCTGCTGGCGCGCTTCGGCCTCGCGGAGCGCGATCTGCGTGTCGTCGAGCACCACCTTCGGCAGTTCGACGGGCTCCTGCTCGATCGGGTCGCGCTTCACCAGCACGCGCTTCTTGCGTACCTCGACCTGGATCGTGCGCGATTTACCCGTTCCGTCCGACTTCTTGATCTCGGTGGTCTGGCGGCGGGTGAGCGTGATCTTCTGCTTCGCCTCTTTCGCGCCGTGGGACTGACGGAGGTACTCGAGGAGCTGCGTCTTGTCCCGTTCGGTCAGCGCCGTCTCGACCGTAAGCGCGCGCGTAACCCCGGCCGCCTGCAACTGCTCGATCAGCATCGTGGGCGGCAGCCCCAGTTCTTTAGCGAATTGTGTGACGTTGAGTTGAGCCATCAGTCCGTCGATTCCTGCTCTATCGGTACTCGCATACGGCGCCGCGAGGCGCTTAAGTGGAGATTTAGCGCGGGACGCGGCGGCGAGCCGCCCCGTTCCGACGCGTAGTTGCTCTTTACGCGCTATTTTCAGCAAACCACGGCGCGCGCGCAGCCATGATCAGCGTTTTGGCGCGCTCCGGGTCGAGACCGGTTTCCTCGACCAGATCGTCCGTCGCATAATCCGCAAGCTCCTCCTGGGTGCTCACGCCTTTGGACGCGAGAAGGCGGGCAGTGTCGTTGTCCATGCCTTCCACCTTCATCAGATCTTCGATGTCGTGCTCGACTTTTTCCTCGCTCACGATCGCCTGCGTGAGCAGCGCGTTGCGCGCGCGGCTGCGCAGCTCGTTCACGGTCGCTTCGTCGAACGACTCGATTTCCAGCATCTCGTTGAGCGGGACGTAGGCAACTTCCTCGAGCGTCGAGAAGCCTTCCTGCACGAGGATGTCCGCGACTTCCTCGTCGACGTCCAGCTTTTCCATGAAGCTCGTCTTGATGCGCGAGGATTCCTCCTCGGTCTTTTTCTCGGATTCCTCGAGCGTCATGATGTTGAGCTCCCAGCCCGTGAGCTCACTCGCGAGACGCACGTTCTGGCCGCTGCGGCCGATCGCCTGGGCGAGGTTTTCCTCCTCGACGACGATGTCCATGCTGTGCCTTTCCTCGTCCACCGTGATGCGACTCACTTCGGCCGGCGCCAGCGCATTGATCACGAACTGCGCAGGATCGGGATTCCACAACACGATGTCCACGCGCTCGCCCGCGAGCTCCGAGGTGACGGCCTGCACGCGCGAGCCGCGCATGCCGACGCAGGTGCCGATCGGGTCGATACGCGGGTCCTTCGAATGAACCGCGATCTTCGCGCGCGAACCCGGGTCGCGCGCCGCGGCCTTGATTTCGAGCAGACCGTCTTCGAGCTCCGGCACTTCAAGCTCGAACAGCTTCACCAGGAACTCCGGTGCAGTACGCGAAAGGATCAGTTGCGGGCCGCGGGCGGCGCGGTCGATCTTCCAGATGTAGGCGCGACTCCGGTCGCCGATGCGCAGGTTTTCCTTCGGGATCATCTGATCGCGCGGCAGCACCGCTTCGAGACGCCCCGACTCGATCAGCGCGTTGCCGCGTTCCATACGCTTGATGACGCCGGTGACGAGACTCTCCTTCCGCGCGAGAAAGTCATTCAGGATCTGCTCGCGCTCCGCATCGCGAATCTTCTGCAGGATCACCTGCTTCGCCGTCTGGGCGCCGATGCGGCCGACTTCCAGATCACCCATCGGCTCTTCGATGTAGTCGCCGAGCTTCGCGTCGGGCTTCTCTTCCAGTGCCTCGCGCAGCATGTATTGACGCGAAGGTACTTCGAACTCCTCGTCCGGAACGATCTGCCAGCGGCGGAAGAACGAGAAATCGCCGTTCGCGCGATCGACCGCAGCGCGTACATCGATGTCTTCCTGGAAGCGTTTCTTGGTAGCCGAAGCGAGGGCGAGTTCGAGCGCGCCGAAAACAGTCTCCTTTTCGACATTCTTCTCGCGCGCCAGCGCGTCCACGAGTAACAGTATTTCCCGGCTCATTCGAACTCCTTCGGCTTCAGATGGCGGGCACCAGCCGCGCCTTGTCGAGATTGGCGAGATCGACACTCACGATCCGGCCATTCACGTCCAGCTCGACCTTTCCAGCGCGCATCTGGCGCAGCACCCCCACGAAATTTCTTTGCCCTTCGACCGGCACACGCAATTTGATCCGCGCCTTGTGTCCCGCGAAGCGCACAAAATCCTGCTCTTTCCTGAGCAACCGATCGAGGCCGGGCGACGAGACTTCCAGCCTCTCGTAATCGATGCCTTCGACCGCGAGCACGCGGCTCAAATGGTTGCTCACCTTTGCGCAGTCATCGACGTTGATTCCGCCTTCCTTGTCGATGAAGACCCGCAGAAGGCGACCCTTTCCGGACCGCTCGATGTCGACGAGCTCGTAGCCAAGGCCCTGGAGCGTCGTTTCAAGCACTTTCGTGAGATCCGCCGTCAATTCCCGCACCACAAACAAAAAATGGGCGAGCCGCCCATCGTTTCCACAGAGCCTTGAAGTGTAACAGGAATCTTCCCGAGTGGAAGATTCCGGCCGCGGCGGCTCGCTTTGCCCGGCTAAAAAAGGTACCGCGGCTCGATTCGGGAGCAGAGGGAACCCGACCGCGCCGCTCCTCTGTTTCCCCGCCGTTAGCTCCTTTCCTTCACAGCGCAGGCGTCCGCCTCTCGGCGTCGACCTGGGTCTCTCCCGCTTCCCTTTTCCGTGCCAAGGCTGTATATAATTACAGCCAAGGAGGCACTCATGGATGACCTAACTCCGCGCCAGGCGCAAATTCTCAAGCTGATTGAGCGTTATACCGAACGCTCCGGTTTCCCGCCCACTCGCAGCGAAATCTGCGAAGCGATGGGCTTCAAGTCCCCCAACGCAGCCGAGGAGCACCTGCGGGCGCTCGCGCGGAAGGGCGCCATCGAAATGATTCCGGGCGCGTCGCGCGGTATACGACTGAAACAGGAGCCGGGAGTTCCCGTTATCGGACGGGTTGCCGCCGGTTCGCCGATTCTCGCGGCCGAACACGTCGAAGCCCGCTACCAGCTCGATTCGGCGCTTTTTTCGCCCAGCGCCGATTATCTGCTCAAGGTGCGTGGAGCAAGCATGCGCGACGCCGGCATTCTCGACGGCGACCTGCTCGCGGTTCACCGCACGACCGAATGCCGCTCGGGGCAGATTGTCGTTGCACGCCTGCAGGACGAAGTGACCGTGAAGCGCATTCGCAAACAGCGCGACAAGGTCGAGCTGATTCCTGAAAACCCGGCGTTTTCCACGCGCGTCGTCGATCTGAAGCGCGAGCCGCTCACCATCGAAGGCATCGCGGTCGGCGTCATTCGCAATGGACGGATCTTATGAACGCAACGGCTCACGCACGGAGTACCCCGCGCTCGACGCAGTGCTCAACCATCCCGCCCTCTGGCGCGGCAGCGAGTGCGTACGCGTTGCACCGAGCGTTTCGACCGGCTTCGCCGAGGTCGACGTGGAACTGCCCGGCAGCGGCTGGCCGGCGGGTGCGATTACTGAAATCTACGCTGAGCGCACCGGCGTTGGCGAAGTGCAACTCACCATGCCCGCTGTGGCCCGACTCACGCAAAGCGGCCGCTGGGTGACGGTCGTCGCGCCTTTGCACGTGCTCTATGCGCCGGCGCTTGCGGCTCACGGCGTCAATCTCGAACGGCTTCTGCTGGTCGAAACCAGAACGGCACACGATAACGTCTGGGCGTGCGAGCAGGCGCTGCGGTCACCCTGCTGCGGCGCGGTGCTCATGTGGCAGGACCATCTCGACGAACGCTCGGTGCGCCGACTGCAGCTTGCGGCCGAAAGCGCCGGCAGCACGCTCTTTCTGTTTCGTTCGGCGCGCGTCACACCGGCGTCGCCCGCGGCACTGCGGCTGCACGTGTCGCGCGCGGACAACCGGACGATCGTGCGCATCCTTAAACGGCGAGGCGGTGGATTGCCTGCGCCGATCGCGCTCGATCTGCATGGCCGATTTGCACGGCGCAGGAAGCCCGCGCTGCTGCGCGAACGCGCGCCAGTCCTCGAGTCCTTCGCGTAAATACGCGCGTTTCTTCCGGTCCGATGAGCCATGTTGTGGCTGGCGCTTCGCTTTCCCCTGCTGCCGCTGGAAGTCTACGCACGCGCGCAGCGCACGCTCGATCCGCTCGCGGTAACCACAACGACCGGCAGCCGCTCCGAAGTCATCGCATGTAACGAAGCTGCATCGAAATGCGGTGTCAGGCCCGGCATGCCGGTCGCGGCCGCCTCGGCACTCGCATCCGATCTGGACGTCGTGCCGCGCGATCCGATGGCCGAACGAGCCGCACTGGAACGCATTGCAGGATGGGCGCATCAGTTCACGCCTGTAGTCGCGATTGCGGAGCCGGCCGAGCTGCTCCTCGAAATCGAAGGCTCGCTCGCGTTTTACGGCGGGCTCACGCGCCTGTGGAATGCGATCGTGGAAGGCATGAGCACACTGGGCTATGCCGCATCGATCGCATGTGCGCCCACGCCACTCGCGGCGCAATGGTTCGCGCGCGCCGGTCTCGCGGTCCGCCTGCGTCACGCGGATGCGTTACGCGCGAGTCTTCCGGACCTGCCTGTGGCCGTGATGGACGTCGATCCTGAAGCGCAGATGCTTTTACACAACGTCGGCGCGACGACGATCGCCGATTGCCTGAAGCTTCCGCGAGACGGTCTTGCACGGCGCCTCGGCCCGGATTTCTTGGACGACCTCGACCGTGCGCTGGGCCGTCTGCCCGATCCGCGACGTCTGTTCACGCCGCCGGTGGTGTTCGAAGCCACCCAGCCTCTGCCCGCACCCGCGCGTGAAGCCGAAATGCTGCTCTTCTGCGCGCGACGCATGCTCGTCGAGCTGTGCGGCTATCTTGCCGCGACTGAGCGCGGCGTGCAGCGGCTCGCGTTCCGCTTTGCGCACGATCGCCGGGAACCCACCCGTATCACGCTCGCTCTCGTTCAGGCCACGCGCGACCCGGACCATCTCACGAACGTGCTGCGCGAGCGCCTCGATCGCACGGCCCTGCCCTGTGCGGCGACCGAGATCTCGCTCGAGAGCGAGCTCATGCTTCCACTCGCGCGTGAAAGTCAGTCGTTTCTGCCGGATGCCGGCCGGCATGCGGAAGCGGCCGCGCAATTGATCGAGCGATTGCGCGCGCGCCTGGGCGAGAAAGCGGTGACGGGCCTCACGCGCTGTTCCGACCACCGCCCGGAACGCGCCTGGCGCGTGTGCGAACCGGGAAGCGGGGATGCCGGAAGCGTGAGCGCATTGGGGCGCCGTCCGCTGTGGCTGCTCGCACACCCGCGACCGCTGCCCGAAACCGGCGAGGTGCCGTATTACGACGGCAAGCTCGACCTCCTTGTCGGACCCGAACGCATCGAAACGGGCTGGTGGGACGGCAACGACGTGATGCGCGACTACTTCGTCGCTGCGAATGCCGAAGATGCATTGCTGTGGATCTATCGCGAGCGCGCGAGCGGCGGCCGGTGGTTTCTGCATGGTTTTTTCGCCTAGCTGATTCCCCTCACCCTAGCCCGCCCCGACCGCTCCGCTCCCCCATGCACGGAAGAGGAGAGTTTTAATCACCCGTCACCTCAGTCACCCATCACTGCGTCAACGCTGCCGATCTGGTCACTCTTCATTCCTTCACTCCTTCACGGTTCTTCCGGTGCTTCCCGCCTACGCCGAGCTTCACTGCCTCACGAACTTCAGCTTTCTTCGCGGCGCGTCGCATCCCGAGGAACTGGTGGAACGCGCGCACGCGCTCGGCTACGCGGCACTCGCGATCACGGACGAATGCTCGGTCGCGGGTGTGGTGCGCGCCTACATCGAGGCCAAAAAACATGGCCTGAAAATAATCGTCGGCACCGAAGTACAAGATCGAGAACGGTCCGAGGCTCGTGCTGCTCGCCACCGACCGCGCGGGCTACGGCCGCATGTGCGCATTGATCACGAAAGCGCGCATGCGTACGCCCGAAAGGAACATACCGGCTCGAAACGAGCGATCTCGACGACGGACTCGAAGGGTGCCTCGTGATCCTCGTGCCGGACGGTTCGGTTGAATCGGAAACGGACGGCGGCAGGATCGATGGCGAGCCATCCGAATGCGACTCGAGCGCGCGCTCTGCCACGCCCGTCACCCGTCACTCGTCACCCGTCACCGGTCACCCGTCAATCGCCGCTCACCACTCGTCACTCGACTCTGCGCGTCTTATCGCGCGACGTTTTCCGGGTCGCGCATGGATCGCGGTCGAGCTTGTGTCGGGCGCGAACGATGCGCGCACAGCTCGAAAACCTGCGCGCGCTTGCGCACGAGTCGGGCCTGCCGCTCGTCGCGGCGGGGGACGTGCACATGCACGTGCGCTCGCGCCGCGCGCTGCAGGACGTGCTCACGGCGATACGGCTCGGCGTGCCGGTGCGCGCCGCCGGCGACGCGCTGTATCCCAACGGCGAGCGCCATCTGCGGCGCCGCGCGCGTATCGCGGCGCTCTACGATAGCGATCTCATCGACGCAGAGCGTGCGCATCGCGGAACGCTGCCAGTTCGACCTCGGCACGCTGCGCTACGAATATCCCGCCGAGCTCGTGCCCGCGGGCGAAACACCGGTAAGTCATCTGCGCAAGCTGACCGAAGCAGGCCTCGCGCGCCGCTTTCCCGACGGCGCAACGCCCGCGATACGCGAGCTCGTCGAGCACGAGCTCGCGCTGATCGCCGAGCTCGCAGTACGAGCATTTCTTTCTGACCGTGCACGATCTCGTGCACTTCGCGCGGCAGGAGAACATCCTGTGCCAGGGACGCGGCTCGGCCGCGAATTCGGCGGTGTGTTACTGCCTCGGCATCACCGAAGTCGATCCGGTGCGCATGAACGGACTGTTCGAACGGTTCGTTTCGCGCGAGCGCAACGAGCCGCCGGATATCGACGTCGATTTCGAGCATCAGCGGCGCGAGGAAGTCGTGCAGTACGTCTACCGCAAGTACGGGCGCGAACGCGCCGCCATCGCAGCGACCGTGGTGTGCTATCGCCCGCGCAGCGCGGTGCGCGACGTCGGCAAAGCGCTCGGGCTCGATCTCGCCGCAGGTCGATCGTCTCGCGAAATCGCTCACCTGGTGGGACAGCCGCTTCGCGATTCGCCGAGCGCTTGCGCGAAGCGCGGCTTCGATCCGGAAAGCCGCGTCATGCGCCAGCTGGTCGGGCTCGTCGCGACGCTCGTCGGCTTTCCGCGCCATCTCTCGCAGCACGTCGGCGGCTTCGTGATCTCACGCGGGCCGCTTGCCGAGCTCGTGCCGATCGAGAACGCGGCGATGCCCGAGCGCAGCGTCATCCAGTGGGACAAGGACGATCTCGACGCGCTGCGGCTGCTCAAGGTCGACGTGCTCGCGCTCGGCATGCTGTCGGTGATACGCCGCGCGCTCGAGCTCATCGATCCCGGCAGGACAGCGGCCGACACGATGGCCGCCATCATCGCGCGTCCGGACGACGACCAGAGGTGTACGACATGATCCGCGCCGCCGACACGATCGGCGTGTTCCAGATCGAATCGCGCGCGCAGATGTCGATGCTGCCGCGACTGCAGCCGCGGGAGTTCTACGATCTCGTGATCGAGGTCGCGATCGTGCGGCCCGGGCCCGATCCAGGGCGACATGGTGCATCCGTATCTGCAAGCGCAAGCAGGGTCTCGAGCCGGTGAGTTATCCCGTCGGAAGCCGTAAGCAAGGTGCTCGAGCGAACGCTCGGCGTGCCGATTTTCCAGGAGCAGGTGATGCAGCTCGCGATGGTGGCGGCCGGTTTCACGCCGGGCGAAGCCGATCAGCTTCGGCGCGCGATGGCGGCGTGGCGGCGCAAGGGCGGTCTCGAGCCGTTCGAAGCGAGATTGCGATCGACGGCATGCTCGCGAACGGCTACGCCGAGGCTTTCGCCGAACGCGATCTTTCACCAGATCCGCGGCTTCGGCGAGTACGGCTTTCCCGAGTCGCACTCGGCGAGCTTCGCGCTTGCTCGCGTACGTGTCGGCGTGGCTCAAGTATCACGAGCCCGCCGCATTTCTCGCCGCGCTGCTGAACAGCCAGCCGATGGGCTTCTATTCGCCTTCGGTGCTGGTCCAGGATGCACGCCGTCATGGCGTCGAAGTGCGGCCGGTCGACGTGATGGTGAGCGAATGGGACTGCACGCTGGAGCCGCTCGCGTCACCCCCTCACCCTGACCCTCTCCCGCGGCACGGGGAGAGGGCAAGTTTTCATCACTCGTGCGACCCGTCACTCATCACTCGTCACCCGCCACCCGTCAGCCCTCAGCAGTGCGACTGGGTCTGCGCATGGTGAAAGGACTCAGCAAGCACGGTGCGCTGCGGCTCGTGCAGGCACGCGAAACGCAGCCGTTCGCGGACGTAGCGGATCTTGCGCGGCGGGCGGCGCTCAATCGCCGCGATCTTGCCAATCTCGCCTCGGCCGCTGCGCTTCGCACGCTCGCCGGCCATCGGCGTCAGGCGCACTGGCTCGTCGCCGGCACGATTCGCGCGGATGCGCTCCTGTCCGACGCGCCGGTGCACGAGACGCTGCCGCTTTTCCCTGCGCCGCAGGAAGGCGAAGACATCGTTGCGGACTATCGCAGCCTCGGGCTCACGCTCGGGCGCCATCCGCTCGCGCTGCTGCGCCAGCGTCTTACGCGCATGCGGGTTGCGAGCGCGGAAGAATTGAAGACGATGCCGAATGGAAAACGCGCCCGAACGGCCGGCATCGTGACCTGCCGGCAGCGCCCCGGAACGGCACAAGGCGTCATTTTCGTGACGCTCGAGGACGAGACCGGCTATACGAACGTGATCGTCTGGAACGATCTCGTCGAACGCCAGCGCAGAGAATTGCTCGGCGCGCGCCTGCTGGGCGTCGAAGGCTTCATGCAGAAGGAAGGCGGCGTCATCCACCTCGTCGCGCGCCGACTGTTCGATCACAGCAGGCTGCTCGGACGGCTGGTGACGGAATCGCGGGATTTTCACTGATTCTGCGACCAGCGCACCCAGCGACTATCGTCCCAGAATGCGGCTAAGGTCCAATGTGCCTCGCCCGACTGCGGCTTTACGCTTACACGCTTCATGCACTTGGTGAGACAGCTTGGTGAGACAGACTTGGTGAGACAGATCTGGAGGCAGAACATGAGCATGGGTAAACGCGGATTCCTGGCGATCGCGCCGGCGCTCGTCGCCGTCGGCTTGCTGGCGGCACCCGTGTCCGGCAACGCCGCGACAGACAACGCGCGGGAGCGTCGCGACGGTCGTGACACCCGGCAGGACACCCGACAGGGCGGCCGTAACGAGAAGGTCGATTGCCGCCAGGCGGATCAGAAGAACAACTCCGAGTGCCGCCAGGAATTCCGGGATGACAAGCAGGAGGGGCGCCAGGAGGCCCGCGACATCAAGTACTAACCAGTCCAGCCGTTCGAAGCTCGAGCAATCAACCCTCGAGCTGTTGCATCCCGGGGACGATCCCGTGCGCGATGGCGTTGCGCCTCCCGCCTGGCGCTTTCCGCCTCACTCATCCTTGATGTCCTCCCCCGGAAACAGCTCCTGGGTGAAGCCGAACTTGCGCATGTCGCGGATCCGCATCGGATAAAGAATACCCACGAGGTGATCGACTTCGTGCTGCACGACCCGCGCATGGAAGTCGCTCACGCTTCGATCCAAGGGCACGCCGTACTGATCGACGCCGCGATAGCGCAACCGCCTGTAGCGCGGCACCAGCCCGCGCATGCCAGGCACGGAAAGGCAACCTTCCCAGCCTTCTTCCATCTCGTCGCCGAGCGGCATGAGCTCCGGATTGATGAGGACCGTCTGCGGTACGGGCTCCGCATCGGGATAGCGCGGATTCGATTCGAGCCCGAAAATCACCACCTGCAGATCGACGCCGATCTGCGGCGCCGCAAGTCCCGCCCCGTCGAGCGCACGCATCGTGTCCTGCATGTCTGCAATCAGGGTTGCGAGCTCCTGCGTATCGAACGACTCCACGCGGCGCGACACGCGCAGCAGTCGCGGGTCGCCCATGCGCAGTACGGGCCTAACTGCCATCCAGCGTAACCAGGAAATCCAGGATCCTGTGGACCCGCGCGAGCGCCGTGCGCGAGACCACGTTGATGTCGGCGAGGCGGATGCCCGTGGCACTCTCGGCACGGCCGGCTGCGTAGTTCACCACGACTGCCACCGCCGCGTAGCACAGGCCGAGCTCGCGGGCGAGCGAGGCCTCCGGCATTCCGGTCATGCCCACCATGTCGGCACCGTCACGCTCGAGTCGATTGATTTCCGCAGCACTCTCGAGACGGGGACCTTGCGTGGTCGCGTAAGTTCCCGCTTCGAGCACTGCTTCGCCCGCCTGCTGCGCTGCCCTCAACAGGCGCTGGCGCAGGGGCTCGCAGTACGGCTGCGTGAAATCGATGTGAACGACGCTTCGATCTATCCCCGTGAAATAGGTGAATTCACGGCCATAGGTATAGTCCAGGATCTGGTCGGGAATCGCGAGCGTACCCGGCGTGAGGTCGGCGCGTATGCCGCCCACCGACGCCACCGAGACGATGTAGCTCACCTTTTGCTGCGCCAGCGCCCACATGTTCGCGCGGTAGTTCACGCGGTGCGGCGGGATCGTGTGCCCGTATCCATGGCGAGCGAGAAAGATGACGGCCTGCCCGCGAATGGTGCCGTGCGTCAGCGCTCCCGATGGATCGCCGTAAGGTGTGCGGACGACTTCGCGCCGCACGATTTGGAGATTGGGGAGCGCGGTGAGGCCGGTACCGCCGATGATGGCTAACACCCCTCACTCCCGCAGTGCATAAATGGCCGGCAGATTGCGCCACCAGCCGTAGACATCCATCCCGAACCCGAATACGTAACGGTTCGGGACCGTAATGCCGATGAAATCAGCCGAGATCGGCTTCGCCCTGCCAGTGTCCTTCTCCGCGAACACAGCGCTGTAGAACTCCGCCGCGCCGGCTTCCAGAATTTTTTCTCGTATCGCGGCGAGGGTGTGTCCCTCATCGAGGATATCGTCCAGCACCAGCACGACGCGCCCGTTCACCTCGGTGCCCGGACTCACGCGCCACGTGATCTGCCCGCCAACTGTCGCGGCGCCGTAGCGCCTCACGTCGAGATAATCGAACTCGATCGGGAAACGAAGCTGTGGCAGAAGCTGGCCCGCGAACAGCACGCTGCCGCGCATCACGGCAAGGACCAGCGGATTGCGATCGCCAAGCCTGCCGTTGATCTCCTGTGCCATTCGCGTGACTTCCGTCGTCACGGAATGCTCTGGACACAGGAGGTCCGCCGCCTCGAGAATCTGCCTCGCCTGGTCGGGTGTCGGGGTCAATTGAGCCGCTCGCAAAAGTTCGCGGCGGACTATATCAGCGCAGGCACCATTGCGGCTAATCAGGCACTGCGCAACCCATCGACTTCATGTACTGCCTGAACTCGGCCCCGATTTCAGGATGCTTCAAGGCGAGCGCGAGATTGGCCTTGAGATAGTCGAGCTTGCTGCCGCAGTCGTAGCGCACGCCTTCGAATTCGTAGGCGAAGACGTCCTCGTCCGACATCAGCGATGCGATGGCATCGGTCAGCTGGATCTCGCCGCCCGCGCCCGGCGTCTGGTTGATCAGGTGATGAAAGATGCGCGGCGTCAGGATGTAACGGCCGACGACCCCGAGCGTAGACGGGGCCTTGGCCGGCTCCGGCTTCTCGACGATGCCGCCGATACGGTGCAGCGACTTCGATTGATCGTCGATGCGCACGATGCCGTAACGCTGCGTCTCTTCACGCGTGACGTTCTGTACCGCGACGATCGAGCGCCCGCAGCGTGCGTAAATCGCGGACATCTGAGCGAGCACGGGTGTCTGCGCATCGATCAGGTCATCCGCCAGCACGACGGCGAACGGATTGTCGCCGACGACGGGCCGCGCGCACAGCACCGCGTGACCGAGACCGAGCGCCTGCGGCTGCCGTACGTAAACGCAGGATACGTTCGACGGAATGACCTCCTGCACGCTCTGCAGCAGGTCCTGCTTGCCGCGCTGGGTCAACTCCGCCTCGAGCTCCGTCGCTTTATCGAAATGATCTTCGATGCCGCGCTTGCCGCGGCCCGTAATGAAGATCATCTCGGTCATGCCGGCGGCAACCGCCTCTTCGACCGCGTACTGGATGAGTGGCTTGTCGACGACCGGCATCATCTCTTTGGCGCTTGCCTTGGTCGCCGGCAGGAAACGCGTGCCCATCCCCGCGACGGGGAATACCGCTTTCGTTACTTTGTTCATGACCACCTGTTGAAGTTGCGCCGGCGATCGGAGTCGCCTGCCGGATGAGCTGCCCTACGCCTTTCAAGGGCGCTCGGGATTTAAGATGCGGATCGAGCACCCGTGAACGCCGCCGAGATCACTCGGCGAGCAATTTTAGCAAGTCCTGTTCCCCGAGCACGGATACGCCGAGCTCGCGCGCCTTGTCGTACTTCGTCCCGGGGTCGGCGCCGGCCACCACATAGTGCGTCTTCTTTGAAACGCTGCCGGTGACGCGGCCGCCGGCGGCTTCGATACGCGCGGTGGCTTCTTCCCGCGTCAGGTTGGGCAGCGTGCCCGTGAGTACGAACGTCATGCCGGCCACCTTACCCCGGTTGCGCGCGACAGGCGTACTCGCTTCGGGGCGCACGCCGGCATCGAGGAGCGCTTGCACCACCTCACGGTTGTGATCCTGCCGCACGAAGTTCGCGATGCTGCGCACGATCTCCGGGCCGATGCCGGGCAGTACCGGATCGAGCAGCGCCTGCGCGCGGGTCCGGCGCCGGGCGTTCTCCTTCTGGATCCTCTCCTTCTCCTCGATCAGCGCGTCCCAGTCCGCGCCGAGGAGAGCATCGACCGAGCCGAAATGCTGCGCCAGGATCTTCGCGACTTCCTCGCCGACGTGGTAGATGCCGAGCGCATAGACGAATCGCGCAAGCGAACGTTGCTTGCTGCCTTCGATAGCCGAGACGAGGTTTCCAGCCGATTTCTCGGCGAGGCGTTCAAGCGCGGCGAGCGTGGCGACGTCGAGCCGGTACAGATCGGCCGGCGTGCGCACGAGACCGCCGTCAACCAGCTGATCGACGATCTTCTCGCCCAGCCCGTCGATGTCCATCGCCCGTCTGGACGCGTAGTGCAGGACCGCCTGTTTGCGCTGCGCCGGGCAGAACAGCCCGCCGGTGCAGCGATATACGGCCTCGCTCTCGATACGCTCGACTTTCGAGCCGCAAACCGGACACTTCGGCGGCATCTGGAACTCGGGGGCGCCGGCCTCCATTCGTTCCGCCACGCGCACGATCTCAGGTATCACGTCTCCGGCGCGCCGTACGACCACGCGGTCGCCGACGCGCACGTCCTTCGCGCGCACCTGATCGAGGTTATGCAGCGTCGCATTGGTGACCGTCACGCCGCCCACGAACACCGGCGTCAACCGCGCAACCGGCGTGAGCGCGCCGGTCCGGCCAACCTGCACTTCGATGGATTCGACACGACTCGTCGCCTCCTCGGCCGGGAACTTGTGAGCGACCGCGAAGCGGGGCGCGCGGGCGACGAAACCCAGTTTCTCCTGAGCCTTGAGGTCGTTGACTTTGTAAACGACACCGTCGATGTCGTAAGGCAGGCTCGCACGCTTTTCGCCGATCCCGCTGTAAAACGCGAGCAGTCCTTTCAGTCCTGAAACGACCTCGCGCTCGGCCGCGACCCGAAAGTGATTCTCAGAGAGGTAGTCGAGGACATCGCTGTGATGCGCGAAGTTCGGCGCGGCGTCGGCCGCTCCGATACCGTATGCGTAGAAGGTCAGGCGCCGCGAAGCGGTGATGCGCACGTCGAGCTGTCGCAGCGAACCGGCGGCCGCGTTGCGCGGATTCACGAACTCGCGCTCGCCTTTGAAACGCTGCGCCGCATTGAGCAAGTCGAAGTCGCGCCTGAGCATCAGCACTTCGCCTCGGACCTCGATCAGCGACGGCGGCTTCTTCGCGCGGAGCTTCAACGGAATGGCGCGGATCGTTCTCAGGTTCGCCGTCACGTCTTCACCGGTGTAGCCGTCACCGCGCGTCGCCCCGCGCACGAGCATCCCGTCCGTCGTACGTCAGGCTGATGGCGAGGCCGTCGAACTTGGGCTCGGCCGCATACGCGACGACGTCCTTCGCAAGCCCCTCGCGCACACGCCGGTCGAACGCGACGACTTCCTCCTCGGTGAGCGCGTTGTTGAGCGAGAGCATCGGCAGACGATGCCGGACCTCGCCGAACGCCGCCTGCGCGTCGACACCGACGCGCTGCGTCGGGGAATACCGCCGTGGCGAGCTCGGGATAACGGCTCTCGAGATCCTGCAGCTCACGGAACAGCGTGTCGTACTCGGCATCCGAAATGAGCGGATTGTCGAGCGCGTAGTAGTGATAGTTGTGCCGCTCGATCTCGTCACGCAGCGCCGCAACGCGCGTCCGGGCTTCGCTCGGTGCCGTCATGAAAAAAGACGGAGCGCCCGCTCGCTCCCCGCCGGGATGCGCACGCGCATCCATTTTCGCGTGGATCGCCTTGAGCTGCTGCTGAATCGCCCGCAACGAGTTTTCGGTGAGCGCGACGCGGTTGTCGTCCACGAGCGTGGCCCCGAGGCCCTGCGCCAGGTGGTTTCCGATCTTCACCATGAGGTCCAGCGCGGCATGCCCGTCGGCAACGCGCGGCACGTCCAAAAGGAGCGTGATGCCGTCCGTCGTGAGCTGCTTGATCTGCTCCGGCAGGAACGGCGCGGGCTCATGATTGTCGAGCGTGAACAACGTCTGGTGCGCGGGACCGGCATAATGAAACACGCCGTGCGGCTCCAGACGAAAACCGGCCTCTTCCGCCAGCGCACGGATGCGCGTGCCGGCCAGTCTTGCCCCGCGTGTGGCGACGACGTTGATGCCGATCGCAATGTCGACGTCGGCGCAGAAGGCGTCGAGATCGCGCGCACGTGCCAGCGTCTCCTGGAGATCGGGACAGGAAGTCGTCGCGGCAAAACGCTGCGCGCATTCCTGCGCGGCGGCGCAAAGCGCGGTAAGCGCTCGGCTGTCGACGGCGCCCGCCCGACGCACGAGCTGCAGCGCGACACGCAGATGCGCATATCGACCGCCGCTCAGCCGAGGCGCTTCCTGCCACTCGTTCAACGCCGGATCGAAGCCATACACACGAAACCGTCGCCCGCACGCCGCCGCCTTCGTGTGCAGCTCCGCGAGGCCGGCGGCACTGATCGGCTCGGGTGCATCGATCGCAACGATGTAGTCGATGTCGGGATCGAAGCCAGGCACCGGCGGCAGCGCCGGTCCACGCGGGTGCACGTCCGGAGCGGGCGCAGCCTGCGTACGCGGTGTGGCAGGTGCGACGACAGGCTCGACGCGGCGCGGGGGCTCCGGCCGCGGCTCAAAACGCGGCGGCGTGCGAACCGGCTCGGAACGCGGCCGGGGTTCCTCGCGCTTCTCGGCACGTGAATCCTCCAGCCGGCGCTTCAGGCGCCATTCCTGGAACCAGTTGAACGCGGTGATACCACCCACGACCGCGGCCCCGATAACCAGCAGCGTGACCTGCAAATCGCTCATGCGAGCCCGGCCCTACCAGCTTGTCGAACCCGTCATTCGACAGGCGACTAAGGAACGAGAGTTACGGAGGAAGGAAGCGATGCTACCGAGGGAAACCATGGGAGCGGAGCGGTCGGGTTCCTTCTGTTCGTGGGGTGGCCTTGCCAAAGGCGAGCGCTGCCCCCTACGCGGCGGCCTCTTCGGTGAGCTTCATGGCCTCTTCGATGTCCACCGCGACCACGCGCGAGACGCCCGGCTCCTGCATCGTGATACCGAGAAGCTGGTTCGCGATCTCCATCGTGATCTTGTTATGGCTGATGAAAAGAAATTGCGACTGTTCCGACATCCTGCGCACGAGATCGCAGAACCGGCCGGTGTTGTTATCGTCGAGCGGTGCGTCCACCTCGTCGAGCAGACAGAACGGGGCGGGGTTCAACTGGAACATCGAGAACACGAGCGACAGTGCCGTGAGCGCCTTCTCTCCGCCCGAGAGCAGATGGATGCTCGCGTTCTTCTTGCCCGGCGGCTGCGCGATCACCTGCACGCCGCTGTCGAGGATTTCCTCGCCCGTCAGCACCAGCTTCGCGTTCCCGCCGCCGAAGAGCACCGGAAACATCCGGCTGAAATGGCCATTCACCTGGTCGAAGGTCTGCTGCAGGCGCTCGCGTGTTTCGCGGTCGATGCGCCGAATGGCATCTTCGAGCGTCTGCATCGCTTCCGCGAGATCCTGCGACTGCGCGTCGAGGTACGTCTTGCGCTCCTGTGCCGCCTGAAGCTCTTCGAGCGCCGCGAGATTCACAGCGCCGAGCGCCTTCAATTCCTCGTTGAGCCGCGCGATCTCCGCCTGCATCGCGCCGGAACGAGTGCCCTTCGCCAGCAACGCCTGCAGCGCGGCTTCGTCGGCACCCGATTCGACAAGCTGCTGCGCGTACTGCTCTTCGGTAAGGCGCGCTTCCTGCTCCTTGAGGCGGACGTCGTTCACCCGCTCGCGCAGCGGCCCGAGGCGCTGCTCGGCCGCAAATCGCTCCTGCTCGATTTCCTTGAGCTGCGTTTCACTGCCGGCGAGCGCATCGCGCGCGGCCGCCAGCGCCTGCTCACGTTCCGAGCGTGTCGTGAGCGCCTGCTGCAACTGCGCCTGCGCGGGCTGCTCATCGCATCCCCCGAGAGATTCTTCTTCCGTGACAAGCGTCGCTGCGAGTCCCGTACACTGTTCCGTCAGCGCCTGAATTGACTGCTCGACGTCCTGCACCTTCGCCTCGGCGCTGCGGGCGTTGTAAGCGGCCTCCTGGTGAGCGTGGCGCGCCTCATCGAGCGCTTCGCGCTGGCGGCGCAGCACAGCCTCCGCGCGATCGTAAAGCCCGGTCGCTTCCTGCAGTTCGTTACGTGCGTCGCTCGTCTCCTGGTCCAGACGCGCGCGATTCGCTTCCGCGGTGGCCTGTTGCTCGGACTCGAGTCGCTTCTGCGCATCGATTTCCGCCAGCTCCGCGGCGATCTGCTCCGAACGCTGCGTGAGCCGCTGCGCCTGTTCCGACAGGCGCAGCGCTTCCATCTGCAACGCGTGATGCCGCTGCTGCGCATCGGCAACCACTGCGCGGGACGACGCGAGCGACGCCTTGTGCGCCTCGATCCCGCGTTCCGCCTCGTCGGCCTGCGCCTCGTGCGATGCAAGCAGCTCACGCTCCGCGGCAACCTGGCGTTCGAGGTCCTCGATCTCACGCTGACGTGAGAGCACGCCATGGAGCTCCGAGTCAGGCGCGTGGAAGCTGATGCTGTGGCGGGTGTAGACGTGGCCTTCGCGCGTGACCAGCATCGCGCCGGGAGGCAGTGATTGACGCAGCGCAAGTCCCGCTTCGGGCTCGCTCACGACGAAAACCTGGTGCAGCCAGTCGTGGAGCACCGGCTCGACGCGGCTGTCGCGACAGGTCACGAAGCGCTGGAGCGGCTCGACACCGTCCGCGTGCACGGGTTCCCGCGGTTCTGCTGCAGCACCGGGTTCGATCAACGTCATCTTTCCGGGCGGGGCATCGCGCAACCACTCGGCCGCGCTTTCGAGCCGCTCGACCGTAAGCGCGTTCAGCCGCTCGCGCAGCACGGATTCGAGCGCATTCTCCCAGCCGGGCTCGATCGAGATGCCCTGCCACAGGCGCGGCGCCGCTTCGAGCCCGCGGGCGCTCAGCCAATCGTTGAGTCCCTCGCCGCGCGCAATCCGCTCCTGCAGTTGCGTCAGCGCCGCGATACGAGCGCTCAGCTCGGTCATGCGCTGATTGAGCTGGTCGCGAGCCTCGACGCGTTCCCGCAGCTGCTGCTCGAGCTGCGGCAGCGCCTCCTCTTTGCGCGTCAGCGCCCCGCGCTCGTCACCGAGCGCGCGCTCGAGCGCCGCAGCTTCATCCTGCACTCGCCTGAGGCCCGCTTCGTCCGGCTGCGCGAGTGACGACTGCTCGTCGCGAAGACGGTCCTCACGCTGAACGAGTTGTTCGAGCACCTTCGCGGCGTGCGCGAGCTTCGTCTGCTCGACGTGGAGCGACTGCTCGGCCTGCGCGAGCTTATGCTGCAGCTCGTGGCGCCTGTTGTTGCTGGCGCGAAACGCTTCCTCCAGCACCGGGAGCTTTTCACTTTCTTCGGCGAGCGCGCTTTCCGCGTGTGCAAGCGCTTCGCAGGCGGTGGCATGATCGGTACGCCAACGCTCGAGATTGCCTCGCGCGGTTTCGAGTTGAGCTTCCGTGTTCGCCCGCTGGGCTCGCAGGTTCGCGATCTGGTGTTCTATGCGTTCGCGGGTTTCGCGCAGGTGCGCGATGTGCTGCTCGATGCGGGCAACTTCGGCGTTTGATTCGTATAAGGCGCCCTGAGCCGCGTGCGTCGTATCGCCGGCACGATAGTGCTCCTCGCGCAGACTTTCCACCCGCTTTTCGGCGTCGCGCAGCTTCGCCGTTTCCGCCTCGAGCTCGACCGTGACGCGTTCGATTTCGCGCGTGTGGCGGTTGCGCGCGGAAGTGGCCTCGTTACGGCGCGTGAGCCACAGGAGGCCCTGCGTCGTATCCAGCTCGCCCTGCAGCTCATGATAGCGACGCGCGACCTCCGCCTGGGCCTGAAGGTGTTCGAGCTGCTTTGCCAGCTCCTGCACGGATGTCGTGGACGCGCGAGAGGTTCTCCCGGGTGTCCTTGAGACGAACCTCGGTTTCGCGCCGGCGTTCCCGATACTTCGAAACGCCCGCGGCTTCCTCCAGGAACACACGCAACTCTTCGGGCTTCGCCTCGATCACGCGCGAGATCATGCCCTGCTCGATGATCGCGTAGGCACGCGCGCCGAGCCCGGTGCCCAGGAAAATGTCGGCGATGTCGCGGCGGCGGACATGAACGTTGTTGATGTAGTAGGACGAGTCGCCGTCGCGCTGCAACACGCGGCGGATCGAGATCTCCGCATAGCGCGACCACTGGCCACGCGGCCTTCCCGAGCGCGTTATCGAAGATCAGCTCGACGCTGGCGCGATTGACCGGCTTGCGCTCGCCGGAGCCGTTGAAAAGGACGTCCTGCATCGTCTCGCCGCGCAGATGTCTCGCGGACGTTTCGCCGAGAACCCAGCGCACGGCATCGATAACGTTCGACTTGCCGCAGCCGTTCGGCCCTACGATGCCGACGAGCTGACCTGGGATGGGAATACGAGTGGGATCGACAAAGGACTTGAAGCCGGCGAGGTTGATCTGCGTGAGGCGCACTCTGATCCGCTGCCCTTATAATGGCTCGACTTTATTAACGCGGCATTCTATCCGATTTCCCCGGCCGCATCGCTCATTTCCACGCTGCTTACGATGCCGAGCAAGTCTTCCAAAACGCTCGAGACGTTTCTCAATCCGACGCCGCGCCGCGACTATCGGATCCACATGGAAATCCCGGAGTTCACGTGCCTCTGTCCCAAAACCGGCCAGCCGGATTTCGCGACGCTGATCCTCGATTACGTACCGGACAAGCTCTGCGTGGAGTTGAAGAGCCTGAAGCTCTACATCTGGTCGTATCGCAATGAAGGCGCGTTCCACGAGGCGGTGACGAATCGCATTCTCGACGATCTCGTCGCCGCGACGAAGCCGCGCTTCATGCGTCTGACCGCGCGGTTCTTCGTGCGTGGCGGGATCTTCACCACCGTCGTTGCCGAGCACGCGAAAGCCGGCTTCCAGTCGACGATGCTTCCAGACTTCGAGGATGCCGCGGCCCTCCGGAGCAGCACGCGATAGTTCCGCGGTCGTTCCATGCCAGCGTCCGTGCGCGACGACGCGGGCAAAGGCTGTGTCGATCGGTAAACGACGGCGTTGCCCATGCTCGAGACCCTGTCGCGCTCCGCACGAGCGGCCCGACGGCACTGCCGGCGACTGAGTATCTTCAAATACTTCTATAATCTTCCGTTTTTTCGGTCGCGCACGCGCGGCCCGCAAAGCGAGCGTCCGCCTGTGAATCCGCGCCTCGAACGGCTGCAAACCTATCCCTTTCAGAAGCTGAACGCGCTGCTCGCGGGCGTACAGCCGGCGCCGGGGCGGCAACTCATCAATCTCTACATCGGCGAACCGAAACATCCGACCCCCGCCTTCATCAAGGAAGCGCTGATCGCGAATCTGAACGGTCTCGCGGTCTATCCGCCCACGATCGGCGGCGAGGCGCTGCGCATCGCGATCGCCGACTGGATCAGGCGGCGCTACGGCATCAAGGCGATCGACCCCAACCGGCAGGTAATCCCGGTCACCGGCACTCGCGAGGCGCTGTTTGCGATCGCGCAGGCCGTGGTGGACAACACGAAACCGGATCCGATCGTCGTCTGCCCCAACCCGTTCTATCAAATCTACGAAGGCGCGGCGATTCTGGCAGGTGCGCGTGCCGAATATCTGAACACGCTTTCTGCGCGCAATTACGCTTTCGACTGGGACGAGTTGTCGGCCGACGAATGGCGCCGCACCCAACTCATCTATGTGTGCTCGCCGGCGAATCCGACGGGCCATCTGATGCCCCTCTCGGAGTGGAAGGAGCTCTTCGCACTCTCGGACAAGTACGGGTTCGTCATCGCCTCCGACGAGTGCTATTCGGAGATCCATTTCGACGAAGCGCAGCCGCCGCTCGGTGCGCTCGAGGCGGCGCAGCAGCTTGGCCGTGACGGCTTTCCGCGGCTCATCGTCTTTTCGAGTCTCTCGAAGCGATCGAATGTTCCGGGCATGCGCTCCGGGTTCGTCGCCGGTGATGCTGCGGTCGTCGAGAAGTATCTTCTGTATCGGACCTATCACGGCTGTGTAATGAGCCCGCCCGTGCAGGCCGCAAGCATCGCCGCGTGGAACGACGAGGCACACGTCGTGGAAAACCGGCGCCTCTACCGCGAGAAGTTCGACACCGCGGTGAGCATCCTGCGTCCCGCGATGGAGATCGAGATGCCGGAAGCCGCCTTCTATCTGTGGATACGCACGCCGATTCCCGACCCGGAATTCACGCGCCGGCTCTACGAGTCTCAGGCCGTGTCCGTGCTCCCCGGCAGCTATCTCGCGCGCGAAGCGCATGGCGCGAACCCCGGCACGAACCGCGTTCGCGTCGCGCTGGTGAGTTCGACGCCCGAATGTGCCGAATCGGCGCAACGCATCCGGGATTTTGTCCAGCGACTGTAGGTAAGCATATGACTGATGATCTGCAAAAGACCATAGACGCCGCGTGGGAAGAGCGCGCCTCGCTGTCGCCGGAAAGTGCCAACCCCGAAATTCGGGAAGCGGTGCTGGAGACGATCGAGCTCCTGGATGGGGGCAAGCTCCGCGTCGCCGAAAAAGTCGGTGGCGAGTGGGTCACGCACCAATGGGCGAAGAAGGCCGTTCTGCTCTCGTTCCGCCTCGAAGACAACGAGCTCATCAATGACGGCTACACGCATTACTTCGACAAGGTGCCATCGAAGTTCGCGGGCTACGATCGCGCCACGTTCCAGCAGGTCGGGTTCCGCGTCGTCCCTCCGGCAACCGTGCGCTACGGCGCCTACATTGCGAAGAACGTCGTCCTCATGCCTTCGTTCGTGAACATCGGCGGCTATGTCGATGAGGGCACGATGGTCGATACCTGGGCCACGGTCGGCTCGTGCGCGCAGATCGGACGCAACGTGCACCTGTCCGGCGGAGTCGGTATCGGCGGCGTGCTCGAGCCGCTGCAGGCCAATCCGACGATCATCGAAGACAACTGCTTCGTGGGCGCGCGCTCGGAAATCGTGGAAGGTGTCGTGGTCGAGGAAGGCAGCGTCATCTCCATGGGCGTATTCATCGGCGCGAGCACGAAGATCTACCGGCGGGACACCGGAGAGGTGCTGTACGGCCGCGTTCCGGCCGGGTCCGTGGTCGTGCCCGGCTCGTTGCCCAGCCCGCGCGGCGAGTGCAACCTGTACTGCGCGGTCATCGTGAAGCAGGTCGATGCGCAAACGCGTGCCAAGACGAGCATCAACGAGCTGCTGCGCAGTGATTAAGTAACGATCACCGCCGCGATTTCTGCCCCCCGGTCCGTGGAAGTTGGCACAATACCGCGTGCCCGTCGAGCGGCGCCTCCCACGTTCCCCCGGGGATCGTCATGTTCGTGAAATCGCTGTTCAAATTGATGGCCGACACCGAGGCCTCCGACCTTTTCTTTACTGCCGGTGCCCCCGTCCAGATCAAGATAAAGGGAGATCTGGTCCCGGTCGACGGCAACGTGCTCGACGCGCCGACGATGAAGCGCATCGCCTACGAGGCGATGACCGAAGAGCAGATCGCGACCTTCGAGCGGGATCTCGAGATCAATTTCTCGCTGGTCGAAAGAGGCATCGGCAGCTTCCGCGTCAACATCTTCAAGCAGCGCGGCGCCTGCGGCATCGTGATCCGCCACATCCAGGTCGCGATTCCCACGGTCGAGCACCTGGGCCTTCCGCCCATCCTGAAAGAGTTCGTATTGGAGAAGCGAGGACTGATCCTCGTCGTGGGCGCTACGGGGTCGGGCAAGTCGAGCACGCTTGCGGCCATGATCAATCACCGCAACCAGACTGTCGCGGGCCACATCCTCACGATCGAGGACCCGATCGAGTTCATGTACAAGCACCAGAAGAGCATCGTGAACCAGCGGGAAGTCGGCATTGACACACGCTCGTATCACAATGCGCTGGTGAGCGCGATGCGCGAAGCGCCCGACGTGATCCTGATCGGCGAGTGCCGCGACCGCGACACGTTTCAGGCCGCGCTGCAATACGCGCAGACCGGCCATCTGTGTCTCTCGACGCTGCATGCGAACAACAGCTATTACGCCCTCACGCGCGTGATCAACCTCTTTCCCCACGAAGCGCGCGCCCCGCTCCTGATGGACCTGTCGGTGAGCCTCAAGGCGATCATCTCGCAACGCCTCGTGCACGACGTGAATGGCGACATCCTGCCGGCCGTCGAGCTCATGCTGAACACGAGCTACATCCAGGAGCTCATACGCAAGGGCGAGATCGACCAGATCAAGGACGCGATGGAACAGAGCCTCGCCCCCGGATCGCAGACGTTCGAGCAGGCGCTCTTCAAGCTCTACCGCGAAGGCCGCGTTTCGCTCGACGAAGCAATGGCGAACGCGGACTCGCCCACGAACCTGCACTGGCTCATCAACAACGCTTCGCAGGTCGATCAGGCGATCACCAAGAAGGGTTCGCCCGACGCTCCGATCGTTGCGACTCAGGCAGCGCAAGCGAATGCGCCCCGCGCCGCCGAGGAAGATCTCTCGAGCATCAAGCTCAATCTCGATGCGCTCGGCTGAACGCCGCGTCCGTAGAGCCCCAGCAAGCCCCACACTCGAGACGCTGCTGCGCGACGCCGTGCGCCGCTTCGACGCCGCGCGGCTTTCATATGGCCACGGCACGACCAACGCGCGCGACGAGGCGGCCTGGCTCATCCTCCATTCGCTCGCGCTTCCGCTCGATGAGCTGGAACCGCATCTGACGCGTCCGATCGATGCGCAGTCACAGCGGCGGATCGAAATGCTCGTCGCCAAACGCATTCACACCCGCAAGCCGGCGGCATACCTGCTGCGGGAAGCATGGCTCGGTGCGCACCGGTTTTACGTCGACGAGCGCGCGCTCGTGCCGCGTTCGTATCTGGCCGAGCTTCTGCGCGAGGGTCTGAAGCCCTGGCTGCGCCCGCGCCAGCCGGTGCGTCGTGCGCTCGATCTGGGCACGGGCTCGGGCTGCATCGCCATTCTGCTCGCGCTCGAGTTCCGACGCGCCCAGGTGGACGCAGTCGACATCTCGAGCGACGCCCTAGATGTCGCGCGTATCAACGTGAGTGACTATCGGCTCGCCGCCCGCATCGAGCTCATCGAATCGGATCTCTACGGCGGGCTCGGGCGCCGACACTACGATCTGATCGTGTCCAATCCGCCTTATGTGCGCGAAGCGGTCATGCGCACGCTGCCGCGCGAGTACCAGCGCGAGCCGCGACTTGCGCTGGCGGGTGGCCGCGACGGGCTGAATTTCGTGAAGCGCATCGTCGCCGACGCGCCCGCGTACCTGAATCCGGGCGGACTGCTGGTCGTCGAGGTGGGACACAACAGACACCGCGTGGAGCGTGTGTTTCCGCAGCTGCCGCTCATATGGCCTGAAACGAGCGGCGGCGACGACTGCGTATTCGTGATTACGCGGGAGGCGCTTCTCGGTTCGGTGCCGGATCGCGCACCTCGTCGAGCCATTCGAGCAGGCGCTTCACTTCGCCCGCGGGCAGCGACGTAACCTGACCGCGCTTCAGGCGCGGGGGCAATGCCACCACGCCGAAGCGCACGCGAATCAAGCGACTCACGGTGAGCCCGAGCGCTTCGAACAGGCGCCGAACGACGCGGTTGCGCCCCTCGCGCAGAACGATGCGATACCAGTGATTGGTACCCTCGCCGCCTTCGTCGGTGACCGAATCGCACATCGCGAGACCATCCGAAAGCGGAATACCCGTCTTGAGTCGCTGGATTTGCGCCGCGCCGAGCTGCCCGACAATGCGAACGGCGTACTCGCGTTCGACGGCAAAGCGCGGGTGCATCATGCGGTTCGCGAGCTCGCCCGACGTCGTGAAGATGAGAAGCCCCGACGTGTTGTAGTCCAGTCGCCCGACGGCCAGCCATTTCGCACCACGCAAGTCGGGCAACTGTTCGAACACGCTCGCGCGTCCTTCGGGATCATCGTGCGAAACGATCTCGCCCTCGGGCTTGTGATAGACGAGCACGCGCGGCAACCGGTGCGTCGCGGGCCAGCGCACGGTCTTCTTGCCGATGCGGATCGTATCGCTCGGCTTGACCCGTGTGCCGATGACGGCCAGCTCTCCGTTCACGGTCACCTTGCCTTCGCGGATCCACTCTTCCATTGTGCGTCGTGAGCCGAGGCCCGCCTGGGCCAGCACTTTGTGGAGCTTCTGCGAAGGCGCGTCAAGGGCCGGTCGGTGCGCTGCCGTGCGGACGTACCCGCGCGAGGTCGCCGGCCGGCTTCGCGAATGACCCGTAGCGGTCTTGCGCGCCGGCGAGCGCAGCGGACTTCGGGGGCGGCTGCGGGCGCGATTCGTCGCTTTTCGCTGAGCCATCGGCATCCCGCCTTCAGGCCTCGCGGCGCTCGAGCACGGCCTGCGCGAGCGTGCCGCTGTCCACGTGCTCGAGCTCGCCGCCGACCGGCAGGCCGCGCGCAATACGGCTCACCTTGAGTCCGCGCGCGCGCAGAAGCTCGCCGACGTAGTGCGCCGTCGCTTCCCCTTCGACGGTGAAGTTCGTGGCGAGGATCGCTTCACGCACGACGCCGTCGCCGGCGCGTTTCACGAGCCGATCGAGATGGATCTCGCGCGGGCCGACCCCGTCCAGCGGCGACAGCGCGCCCATCAGCACGAAGTACAGACCTTCATAGCAGTGCGCCTGTTCGACCATCAGCAGATCGGCCGGCGTTTCGACGACACACAGGAGACCCGGATCCCGGCGCGGCGAGCGACACAGGGCGCACACCGTCTCTTCGGCGAAGCTGTTGCACCGCTCACACGGACGGATACGCTCGAGCGCATGTGCGAGTGCGCCGGCAAGACGATGCGCACCCGGCTTGTCGCGCTGGAGCAGATGGTACGCCATGCGTTGCGCCGATTTCGGACCGACGCCGGGGAGGCAACGCAATGCATTGATGAGCTCGTCGAGCGTTGCTGGCGTCTTCATGAAGCCTCGCACGATCGGACGTGAATTCCGATCATCTTCTTGAGCCTCGTATGCTCGGACGAGAGTTCAAGAGACTTCTGAATGTCACGTTCACGGCAGACCGCGGACGGCGGAGCAGTGCCTGCCGCGTAGCGGGAGGTGCGACCCGGAAGCGGGCTGAGGCACGCGAGTTTGAACCGCGTTCTGACGCACGCTTATGCGGTCGGATCCCCACAAGCGGGGCCCCTCCTCCACGCTTCAGCGTGCAGCCTGTCCCAGGCGCGCCGTCCGCGGGAACGGCTCGTTCTAAGATACCGCCTCACTCAAAACGGAAGCTTGAAGCCGGGTGGCAACGGCATCCCGGCTGTCACGCTCGACATCTTGTCCTGGACGGTGCTCTCGACCCGCCGCACCGCATCGTTCACGGCGGCGGCGACGAGATCTTCCAGCATGTCCTTGTCGTCCTTGAGCAGGCTGTCGTCGATCGAGACACGCTTCACGTCGTGCCGGCAGGTCATGACCACTTTCACCATGCCCGCGCCGGACTGACCCTCGACTTCCATCGACGCGAGCTCTTCCTGCGCTTTCTTCATGTTGTCCTGCATCTGCTGCGCCTGTTTCATGAGGCCTGCAAGCTGATTCTTCATATCGATCCGATCACTGTATGGGTTTGATGGAATCCTCGTTCACGCGCGCGCCGAAGTTGTCCACGAGATCGCGCACGAACGGATCCTGCTCGATTTCCGCGACTGCTTTCGCCTGCTGGCGCGCACGCTCGCGTTCCGCAATCGCGGCCGGCGAGCTGCCGTCCGGCACGCCGACCCGAATCGTCACCTGCAGCGCATCGCCGAACTGCTTCTTGAGCGCTGCCTTGATGCGATCGCCATAGCCCTTCTCCAGCCAGCGCTCCTGTGCTTTGGCCACCCGGAGCTCGATGTGTTCACCATCCCAAGTCTCGATCTCGCATTCTGCCGCGACCTGGCGTGCGACGCCCATGAATCCGAATTTCTCGACGATATCGCCCCACGCCTGACTGTCGGGACGATCGGGAAGAGGCACAGGTTGAGCTGGCTTCGACACGGCGTTCGCAGCCGGGCTGGCCGCGCTCTCACGACGTTGCGCAGGCGGGCTCGCCCGCTCGACCGGCGAATCCTTCGACGGCGCGAACGCCAGCATGCGCAGCAGCGCCATGGTGAACCCGGCATACTCGTCCGGCGCGAGCCCGATTTCACCTCGCGCCTGCACGCTGATCTGGTAATAGAGCTGCAGTTCTTCTGGCGTGAACAGGCCGGCAAGCTCGTTCAGCAGCGGGGCCTGCGGATCGTCCGCGGCGGCGACCTGCGGAACGATCTGCAACAACGCGAGCCGATGCACGAGCGTCCCGAGGTCCTGCAGCGCCATCTCGAAGGACAGCGAGCGTTCGGCCATGCGATCCGCTTCCGCGATCATCGCCGCACCGTCACCGCTCGCGAGTGCGCGCAGAATCGAATGCAGATACGTCTGATCGACGGCGCCGAGCATCACGCGCGTGGACTCGAGCTCCACCGCGCCTCCGCCATGCGAGATGGCTTGATCGAGCAGCGACAGCGCGTCGCGCAGACTGCCCTGCGCCGCACGGGCGATCAGGGCTAACGCCGGCGGTTCCGCAGCGATCCCTTCCGCCAGCAGCACCTTGGCGAGCTGCTCCTGGATCTGAGCCGGTGGGATCTGCTTCAGATTGAACTGCAGGCAGCGCGAAAGCACGGTCACCGGCACTTTCTGCTGGTCCGTCGTCGCGAGCACGAACTTGACGTGCTCCGGCGGCTCCTCGAGGGTCTTCAGCATCGCGTTGAACGCATTGCGCGAGAGCATGTGCGCTTCGTCGATGATGTAGACCTTGTAGCGTCCCGCGGTAGGCGCATACAGCGCGTTTTCGAGCAGCTCGCGCATGTTCTCCACCTGCGTGTTGGACGCCGCGTCGAGCTCGATCAGGTCAACGAAGCGGCCGGCCTCGATTTCGGTGCACGCCCGGCATTTTCCGCACGGGCTCGCGCTCACGCCGTTCTCGCAGTTGAGCGCCTTGGCGAGGATGCGGGCCAGCGTGGTCTTGCCGACGCCGCGCGTACCGGTAAACAGGTAGGCATGGTGCAGCCGCTGGTCGCGCAGCGCGTTCGAGAGCGCGCGCACGACGTGCTCCTGGCCGACCAGCTCCGTAAAATTGCGGGGGCGCCACTTACGGGCGAGAACTTGCGTCACGTATATATACGATCACCGATGAAAGACGACCCTTGTCCGGCAAACGCCGGACGATGATCAGAGCGAATGCGCCGGCGGCACTCAGCACCCACTTCAGTAGTGGTACTGCAGCCTCAACTGGTGGAAGTTAATGCCGTCGTTGGGCTCTTTGATGCCGGCGTTCGAAATATGCTGGAAGCGATAGCCGATCTCGAAACCCTTCCGGTCGAAGCGATAACCCACACCCACGTCAGAACCGAACAGATACGAAGTGCCCAGGTTGCGGTTTCCGATCGAGGTGCTCGTCAGGATATGGGCCGACGCCGGCTTCCGCGTACGGACCCGCGAGTCCGTTCGGCTGAAGGCGAAACACCGGCGTAAGGTTGAAATCGAACAGCTCGTCGTTCTGGCCTGTAGGCGTGTTGTCATGATTCCAGTAGCTGAGTCCGGCATCCCAGTACCCGCCCACGTGCCAGTTCGCGCCCTGGAGGAAGCGGCTTTTCCAATCCCACTGAAACGACGCGCGAGCCATCGCGACATCGCTGCTGCCCTTCGAACGTGACGCCGTCGAGCGCACGGGCAGGCATTGCTGACAGACCCAGCACCATCAGGACGAGCGGACCGAACCAACGAAATCGAAGCACGGCAGGCATCCATGTCCCCGAGGAAGGAGGGTGGCGAGCCGTACCCCCGGCACTTGCAGAGAATAGCTGTGGCTGCTTCCTTCCGGACCTGACCAGGTTCACTACCATGCAATGCGGGGCGGCCCGCCGTAGAAGATAAAACCAGGCTGGAAGTATGCCCGCGATGGCTCGTTCGCGCCAGCGCCACGGCATTACCGCGCCTTTACAACAGTGGCGATTAATGCTTCCATCAATCGGAACAGCATCGCCCCGGCGCTGCGCGCATCGAATGACCTCGCGCAGCAGGCGATCCAATCACGCATTCTCGGAGGAACTCATGTCGAACATCGAGTCAGTGCTGCAGGAGACCCGCGTTTTTCCGCCGCCGGCGGAGCTCGCGCGACAGGCGAACATCTCCGGGATGGATGCGTATCGCGCGCTGTGCGACGAAGCCGAGCGCGACTTCACTGGCTTCTGGGGACGACTCGCCCGCACTGAACTCCTGTGGCAGAAGCCATTCACTCGCGTTCTCGACGAATCGAACGCGCCCTTCTTCAAGTGGTTCGAGGACGGACTCCTCAATGCGTCCTACAACTGCCTCGACCGGCATCTCGAATCGCAGCCCGAGAAGACGGCGATCATCTTCGAGGCCGACGACGGAACCGTCACGCGCGTCACTTACAAGGAGCTGCACCGGCGCGTGTGCATGCTCGCAAATGCGCTTAAGTCCCTCGGCATCCGCAAAAGCGATCGCGTAATCATCTATATGCCGATGTCGGTCGAAGTGGTGGTCGCGATGCAGGCGTGCGCGCGCATCGGCGCCATTCACTCGGTCGTATTCGGCGGATTCTCGGCGAAGAGCCTGCACGAGAGAATTATCGATGCCGGGGCCGTCGCCGTCGTCACGGCGGACGAACAGATGCGCGGCGGGCGCAGCATCGCCCTCAAAGCGGCGGTGGACGAAGCAGTCGGGATGGGCGGCTGCGACTCGCTCCGCAAGGTCATCGTATACAAGCGCACAGGAGGACCGATCAAGTGGGACAGCGGCCGCGACGTGTGGCTGCACGAGCTCGTCGCGGGACAGCCCGAGACGTGCGAGCCGGAATGGGTCAGCGCCGAACACCCCCTCTTCGTCCTGTATACGTCGGGATCGACCGGCAAGCCGAAGGGCATTCAACATTCCACCGGCGGCTATCTGCTATGGGCGATTCTCACGATCAAATGGGTGTTCGACCACAAGCCGACAGACGTCTTCTGGTGCACAGCCGACGTGGGATGGGTCACCGGGCACACTTATGTCACCTACGGCCCGCTTGCATGCGGCTCGACCGAGGTCATCTTCGAAGGCGTTCCGACCTACCCCGATGCCGGCCGCTTCTGGAAGATGATCCAGGATCACAAGGTGACCGTGTTCTACACCGCCCCGACGGCGATTCGATCGTTGATCAAGGCGGGCGGGGACCTGCCGCGCAAGTACAACCTCAAGTCCCTGCGTATCCTGGGAACGGTCGGTGAACCGATCAATCCCGAAGCCTGGATGTGGTATCACGAGACCGTGGGCGGCGGGCGCTGTCCTATCGTCGATACGTGGTGGCAAACCGAAACCGGCGGGCACATGATTTCACCGCTGCCGGGCGCGACGCCGACAAAACCCGGCTCCGCCACATTTCCCCTGCCCGGGATCGTCGCCGACATCGTGGACGAAACGGGAGAATCGGTGGGCCGCGGCAAGGGCGGCATTCTCGTCATCAAGCGGCCGTGGCCGTCCATGCTGCGCACGATCTGGGGCGATCCCGAGCGCTTCAAGAACACGTACTACCCTGCCGATTTTCAAGGGCGCTATTACCTCGCCGGCGACGGGGCGACGTACGACGAAGACGGCTACATCCGGATCATGGGCCGAATCGACGACGTCCTGAATGTCGCCGGCCATCGTCTGGGCACGATGGAGATCGAATCCGCTCTCGTCGCCAATGCGCGCGTCGCCGAAGCAGCTGTGGTGGGACGGCCTGACGACCTGACTGGTGAAGCCATCGTCGCGTTCGTCGTGCTGAAGCAGGCCCGCCCCGAAGGTGCCGAGGCCGTGGCGTTGATCAAGGAGCTTCAGGACTGGGTCGGGCGGGAAATCGGGCCGATCGCGAAGCCGCGCGATATCCGTTTCGGAGAGAATCTGCCGAAGACTCGCTCCGGCAAGATCATGCGGCGGTTGCTGCGTTCGATCGCCAAGGGCGAGACTATCGTCCAGGACGTCTCGACGCTCGAGAACCCGGCCATTCTGGATCAACTCAAGCAGACAGCCTAGGGGGGTGGTGCTCGCCTTCGGCTCGGGCCTCTCCACGCTACGGTAGCGCGACGCTCGGCACGATCATGGAAAGCAGCCTCAAAGGACAGCGACTCATCGCGCTGTTCCTGCTCGGCTGTCTCGCTTTCGACTACCCGCTGTTCGCGCTGTTTGCGGGAACGTCGTCCCTCCTGGGCATCCCGCTCCTGTACGTGTACGTGTTTTTCGCCTGGGCGCTTCTCATCGCATTGATGGCGCTCGTGATCGAGCGCCCGCCCGAGTGACGCCCGCGGTCGCGCCATGCTGACCGCGACTGTCATCGTTCTCGCGTCCTTCGCGTACGTGGCACTGCTGTTCGCGATCGCGTACTACGGCGACAAACGCGCCGATGCCGGCCGCAGCATCATCGCGAACCCGTATATCTACGCACTCTCGCTTGCAGTCTACTGCACGTCCTGGACTTTCTACGGCAGCGTCGGCCGCGCGGCGACGAGCGGTGTCGGGTTCCTGCCGATCTATCTCGGCCCGACCCTCATGGCGGCGCTCTGGTGGTACGTGCTGTTGAAGATCGTGCGCATCAGCAAGGCGAACCGCATCACATCGATCGCCGACTTCGTCGCATCGCGCTATGGCAAGAGTCAGATGCTGGGCGGACTCGTCACCGTCATTGCGGTCGTCGGCGTCGTGCCTTACATCGCGCTGCAACTGAAAGCGATCTCGACGAGCTTCGCGATCATCCTTCAGTACCCGGCGGTCGTGATGCCGGACCAGCAGGGCGCGCGCCTGTTCCTCGGCGACACGACCTTCTATATCGCGATGCTGCTCGCGGCCTTCACGATTCTCTTCGGCACCCGCCATCTCGACGCAACGGAACGCCACGAGGGGCTGGTCGCCGCGGTCGCATTCGAATCGGTGATCAAGCTTCTCGCGTTCGTTGCAGTGGGCATTTTCGTCACCTTCGGCATGTACTCCGGCTTCGGCGACATCTTCGCGCGTGCGGCCGAGGTGCCGCAGCTCTCGGCGCTGCTGGTTCTCGGCGGGGCGAGCGGCAACTACACGACATGGGCCTCGCTCATGTTCCTTTCGATGCTGGCGATCATGTTCCTGCCGCGCCAGTTCCAGTTGTCCGTCGTCGAAAACGTGGATGAACGCCATATCCTGAAAGCCGCGTGGCTCTTCCCGCTCTATCTCCTCGCCATCAACGTGTTCGTCATGCCGATCGCACTGGGCGGGCTCATGCACTTCGCGCCCGGCGCCGATGCGGACACGTTCGTGCTGACGCTTCCGATTTCGCAGGCACAACCCGCGCTGGCGCTGTTCGCATTCGTCGGCGGTCTCTCGGCTGCCACGGGCATGGTCATCGTCGAAACGATCGCGCTTTCGACGATGGTGTGTAACGACCTCGTGATGCCGCTCATGCTGCGGTGGAAGCGGCTGCGGCTGACCGAACGGCGAGATCTGTCGGCGCTGCTGCTTGCGATCCGCCGCGGCGCGATCGTTGTCGTGCTCGTGCTCGGCTATCTTTACTTCTATCTCGCCGGCGAGGCCTATGCCCTCGTGTCGATCGGGCTCATCTCCTTCTCGGCCGTCGCACAATTCGCGCCCGCGATCATCGGCGGCATTTACTGGAAGGGCGGAACGCGCCTCGGGGCAATTTACGGGCTCGCCGCGGGTTTCGCAGTATGGGTTTACACGCTCCTGGTACCGTCGTTCGCAAAATCGGGCTGGCTGCCGCTTACGCTCCTCAACGAAGGATTGTTCGGCTTCGAATTGGTGAAGCCGCAGCAGTTATTCGGGCTGCGGGGACTCGACGAAATCACGCACTGCCTGTTCTGGAGCATGCTCGCGAACATCGGCTCTTACATCGGCATTTCGCTCGTGCAGCGGCCGAGCGCCGTGGAGCACCATCAGGCGGTGCTATTCGTCGACGCGCTCAGGCGGCCCGCGGCAACGGGTTCGCGCTTGTGGCGCGGCAGGGCTTCGGTTGCGGATCTCTCGGAGCTTCTCGGCCGGTTTCTCGGGCCCCAACCCGCGCGCGAGGCACTTGCCGCGTACGCTGCCGCGCAGGGCGTCTCCCGTGTCGAAGACCTCACGGCCGATGCGGGCCTCGTCCATCACGTCGAATCGCTCCTCGCCGGTGCGATCGGCAATGCGTCCGCCCGGGTAATGGTCGCGTCGGTCGTGCAGGAGGAACCGCTCGGACTGGAGGAAGTGCTCGGCATCATCGACGAAGCGTCGCAGGTGCTCGCCTACAGCCGGGAGCTCGAGCAGAAATCGCGGGAGCTCGAGAACGCGACCGGCGAGCTTCGCGAGATGAATCGGCGCCTCCAGGAGCTCGATCGTCTGAAGGACGACTTCATTTCCACCGTGACGCACGAGCTGCGCACCCCGCTCACGTCGATCCGCGCCTTCTCCGAGATTCTGCGCGACAATCCCGAGCTCGAGAGCGCGCAACGTACGCGCTTTCTCGACATCATCATCAAGGAATCGGAGCGCCTCACCCGCCTCATCAACCAGGTGCTCGATCTCGCCAAGCTCGAGTCGGTCAACGCCGAGTGGCGCGAAACCGAAGTGGACGTGAAGGAGATCATTGCGGACTCGCTCGTCGCCACGAGCCAGCTCTTCGAGGATCGGCACATTCACGTGACTACGGACCTGGAGCCGGTCCCCACGATCCTCGCCGACCGCGACCAGCTGGTTCAGGTCATGCTCAATCTGCTGTCGAATGCAGCCAAGTTCTGCCGGCAGGGGGACGGCGAAGTGCAGGTGCGCCTCGTGCGTGAGGGCGGGAAAGTCCGCGTCGACGTGCGCGATAACGGGTCCGGCATCAGTGCCGAGAACCAGAAAATTATTTTCGAGAAGTTCCGTCAGGTCGGCGATACTTTGACCGACAAGCCGCAAGGCTCGGGGCTGGGACTCCCGATCTCGCGCCGGATCATCAATCGTTTCGGCGGCGATTTCTGGGTCGAGAGCCGGCCCGGCGAGGGCGCGACGTTTTCGTTCACACTTCCTGTCGCGCTCGACGTACGGCCACGTGCCTCAGTAACGGCAGGCGGAGCGTGACATGCCAAAGAAGGTGCTGATCGCCGAAGACGAGCCGAATATCGCGGTATCGCTCGAATTCCTCCTCGAGCAGAGCGGCTTCGAGACCCGCACGGTGGGGGACGGCGAAGAGGCGTTGCGCACGGCGCGCGAATTTCGGCCCGATCTCATGCTGCTCGATGTGATGCTGCCGCTCAGGAACGGCTTCGAGGTGTGTCAGCTCGTACGCGAAGCGCCGGAGCTCATTGCGATGAAAATCGTCATGCTGACGGCGAAGGGGCGCGACACCGAAGTTGCGAAAGGCCTCGCGCTCGGGGCGGACGCGTACATCACGAAGCCGTTCGCGACGAAGGACCTGCTCGAAACGATCAAGCGCCTCCTGGACTGAGAGATGAGGGCCCGGCTCGCCGCAGTCTGGGTTATGTGCCTCGCGCTCCTTTTCGGTACGCAGGCGCTGGTCTTCCTGATTCTGGACAGCGCACTCGAGGGTGAGAGCCGTCTCGCGTTCCACCGCGTGCTCGCTGACAACGCGGATGCCCTCGTGGTCGCGGCCGCGATCGTAATCGTCGTGAGCGGCTTCGTCGCCTACTGGATTGCGAACAGGCACTTCGCGCCCGCTCGCCGCCTGAGCGAGTCTCTGCGCCTCATCGCGGGAAGCAATGCCGGCCACCGCGCGGAGCCCGCAGGTGCGACCGAGATGCGCGAGCTCGCGACCGCAGTGAACGTCCTCGCCGCACGCCATGAGAATGCGATCCAGGACGTGCAGGCGCGCGTGACGGAAGCCCGTGCCGAGGCGGATGAGCAGAGAAATCGGCTGGCGGCGCTCATGTCGGAGCTGACGCAAAGCGTGATGGTGTGCAACGCCGAGGGTCGCATCCTGCTCTACAACGAACGCGCGCGCAGCATGTTCAGCGAGCCCGCGGCCGACAAAGAGGCACCGGTCGCGTACGTCGGACTCGGACGCTCGGTGTTCACCCTGCTGGAAAGCGACCTGCTTTCGCACGCACTCGAGCAACTACGCCATCACCTCTCACGCGGCGACGCGCGACCGGTGGCCGTGTTCATGGCGGCGCTCCGAGGCGGAACGCTCGCCCGCGTACAGATGGCGCCCGTCCCTGCTGCGGCCGACGACACCGCAGGCGTCGATGAGGCGCTCGCGGGATTCGTACTGCTGCTGGAGGACATCGGCGAGGAAGTACGCCGTGCCGAACGTTCGGACCACCTGCTGCAGGATCTCACAGAGCGTGTGCGCAGCGCGCTGGGCGGCGTGCGCGCGGCGGTCGAGAACCTGGTGAATTACCCGGACATGCCGGCGGAGCGGCGCCGCCAGTTCACCGGCATCATCCGCGAAGAAGCCGATCGGCTTACGGTCAAGCTCGATCGCACGATGCGCGAGTACTCGGACTATGTGCGCAGCCAGCGCTCGCTCGAACAGATCCGGGTGGCGGACTTGATCGACGTCATCCGGCATCGCGTCGAAACGCGGCTTGGCCTGCTCACCGGTATCGAGGACGTCGATGCTTCGCTGTGGGTCGTCGTGGACAGCTACACCATGGTCCAGGCGGTCTCCTATCTCGCATCACAGCTCAAGGAAAATCTCGGCGTGCGGGCAGTGCGGCTCGGGGCCGTGGCGGCTGGGCGGCATGCACGTATCGAGCTCACGTGGATCGGCGCGACGCTCGCGGCCTCCACTGCGCTGACATGGGAAAACGAGGCGCTTACGACGGGCGGAGAAACGAGCCCGCTCACGTTCCGCGAGGTGCTGGAGCGGCACCGGGGCGAGGCTTGGTACGAGCCCGGCAGAGCGCAGCGGCGTTCCTCTTTTCGCCTCTTGTTGCCGCTCGCCGATCCTGGCAGCGCGTCGCAGGCGCCGAATGTGCGCGCGGGACGGCCCGTCTACTACGACTTCGATCTCTTTCAGCGGTCGGAACAGGCCTCCGCGCTCGACGACGCGCCGCTCGCCGAGCTGGCGTATACCGTGTTCGACACGGAAACGACGGGGCTCGAGCCTTCGGCGGGAGACGAAATCATCGCGATCGGCGCGGTTCGCATCGTCAATGGCCGGCTGCTCGTCGATGAGCACTTCGACCGTCTCGTCGATCCGCGCCGCCCGCTGCGGCCGGAATCGATCGCGATCCACGGCATCGGGCCGGAGAGGCTCGAAGGTCAGCCCACGCTCGACAAGGTACTGCCGGGATTCCACAAGTTCTGCGAAGAGACGGTGCTCGTCGGACACAACGTGGCGTTCGACATGCGTTTCCTCGAACTGAAGGAGCGTGAGACCGGCGTCCGCTTCACGCAACCGGTGCTCGATACACTGCTTCTTTCCGCAATCGTGCATGGCCATCTCGGCACGAACGAGCACCAGCTCGAGGCGATCGCGCAGCGCCTTGCGATCAAGGTCGTCGAACGCCATAGCGCGCTCGGCGACGCCATGATCACTGGAGAAGTGTTTCTGAAGATGCTCCCGCTGCTCGCAGAGCGCGGCATCGTGACGCTCAAGCAGGCGCGTGAGGCCTCGGCGCGCACGCAATACGCGCGCCTTCGATATTGATAGGTGGCGAGGCCGGAGCGCAGGCGAGCGCCCCCGACACATAACGAAGGAAAGGAGGTTACGGAGGGAAACCATCGATGTCCCTCTGTTCCGTAGGGTGGCGAGGCCCGAGCGCAGGCGAGCGCCCCCGACACATAACGAAGGAAAGGAGGTTACGGAGGGAAACCATCGGTGTCCCTCTGTTCCGTAGGGTGGCGAGGCCCGAGCGCAGGCGAGCGCCCCCGACACATAACGAAGGAAAGGAGGTTACGGAGGGAAACCATCGGTGTCCCTCTGTTCCGTAGGGTGGCGAGGCCCGAGCGCAGGCGAGCGCCACCCCCTACACGCCGTAGCCCCCGAGGGTGGTATAAGCGCGTGCCAGGCGCTTCTGCAGCCGTATCGCTTCACGCATCGCGCACTTTATCGCCGCCCGTACGGGTCCATCGAGCGTATGCGGCTCGATGACGTTGCCCGGCTGCCGGGCTCCGGCGACGTCGTACGCCTGAAGCCGAATGCGCAGCCGTTGCATGGATAGAAAAGCCTCGACACACGCTGTCGCCTGCGCTTCCGGAACGCGGCCGCGTGTCGCCGCTTCGCGCAGCCTCTGCACCGTCCCGGTCGCCGTCGCGCCCGTCCCGAGACTGTAGACACGCGCGGCGTCCACGAAAGGCGTGATCGCGTTCACCTTGAGATCGAGCGCATCCGGTATGCCGCCATGTGTGGTCAGCACGAACCCGCCGAAGAGGCCGAGGGGCGGCCGGTTGAGGAGCGCGTTCTGGGTCATCTGGAACAGAAAGCGGGTATGTCCCTGCGCACGTTCAGCCAGCCAGCCGCGAAGTTCGCCTGCAAGGCTCGCGGTGCCATGCAGTGCGCGAAAATCGAAGAAGATCGCCGCATTGAGCAACGCCTGCGGGTCGCTCCAGTCGATCCAGCGCGCGAAGCGCTCCTTCCATTCGCCGAAGCTCAGGCACCATTGCGGATTGCTCGCCATGATGCCGCCGCGGCAGAGCGGAATGCCGCAGCGACTCATTGCTTGGTTCACTTCGAGTGCGGCGGGGACGAGACGCGCGCGGACCTCATCGGGCGGCCGCGCTTCAGAGAAGATGATCGCGTTGTCCTGGTCGGTGTGCAGGGTCTGCTCGTAACGGCCTTCACTGCCCAGGACGATCCAGCAACATTTCTCGGGCAGGACCTCGTCCGGCACGATGAGCTGGATCAGACGCGACGAGATGAAATCGTTGGTCGTGGAAATGAAGGACGTGATCTCGGAGACGGCGACGTCCTGCTCGACCATCGCACGCGCGATGTCGCGGAGGCGGGCAGCGAGCGGCACGAGCGCTTCGACGCCCGTCGCCTCGCGGATTGCGCTGGTCAGCTCACTCGGACTCACGCGCTCGCAAACAGTTGCAGGCCGCGACGGGCGCGGCCTGCGAAGTCCGTTTCAGGCCGCTGAGAAGCCCGAGAAGAAACGAGGCCGTCTCAATGCGCTGCGGCGGCAGCCCGGCCGATGCCCGTATTCGAACGGACGAAAAGCTCGTCCCAGATGTCCTCCGCTCGCCGATCGCGGTAGAGCAATGAACCGAGAAACACCGCGAGGAAGCCGAGTGGAATCGAAATCAGACCCGGGTTGCGCAGGTCGATCAGCGGTTTCTCGAGGCCGACGAGGCTCGTGCGCGAATCGCCCAGTCCATCGATAGTCTTCTTCGCCACAGCCCTGGCATTCTCCGCAGCCGTAAGTTGTTTCTGGAGCTTCGCAGTGGCCTCGGGTTCGGTCGTCGCCGCCAGGTCCGCCTTGATCTTCTCGATGCGTTGGGTCTGCGTCTCGATCACCTTCTGCTGCGTGGCCCTGACCTGCAGCGGATAAACCACGTTGGGCGATACGAGCACGAGCCCGATCGCCGTGAGAGTACCGACGACAAGTCCCGCAACGACGCCGGCTGTATTGCAACGCTTCCAGTAGAGCGTGAGAAGCACAACCGGCAGGTTGGCCGATGCGGCAACGGCAAACGCGAGGGCGACGAGATGCGCCACGTTCTGCCCCTTTGCGAGGATGCCGATGACGATCGCCAGCGCACCGACGATGAGCGAGCAGATACGAGCAGCGCGGCGTTCCTCTTCGTCGGTCGCGTGCTCGCCCTTGATCACACCAACCCAGATGTCATGCGACATCGCGGAGGCCGCAGCCAGCACCAGGCCGGCGACAACCGCGACGATCGTGGCAAACGCGACCGCCGCGACGAACGCCAGCATGAAATTGCCGAGCATCGACTCGGGACCGCCGCCCAGGAACTGCGCGAGCAGGGGCGCCGCCATGTTGCCGCCGGGGTCGATTGCCGTGATCGCAGGCGCGCCCACGAGAATCGCGGCGCCGTGTCCGAGGAAGAGCGTGAGCACGTAGAAGCCGCCAATGATGGCCATCGCCCAGATCACCGAAGTGCGAGCAGCCTGCGCCGTGGGCACGGTAAAGAAACGCATGAGTATGTGCGGCAGTCCCGCGGTGCCGAGCACCAGCGCCATGCCGAGCGAGATCTGGTCGATCGGATTCTTGAACAGCAGTGCAGGCTCGAGGAATCGCTGCCCCAGTTCCTGCGGCGTCATGTTCCGCGCGGCATCGCCGAGCAGGGTTGCCACTCTCGCCTGCACCTTGGGATCGTCAACGACGGCCTGCATGAATGACGGCAGGCTGAAGCCGTACTGCGACCAGACCCACACCGTCATCACCAGTGAGGCGATGACGAGGAGCACCGCCTTGATGATCTGAACCCAGGTGGTCGCGACCATGCCGCCGAAGAGCACATAGGCCAGCATCAGCACGCCGACCGCGGCAACCGAGATCTCGTACTCGATACCGATCAGGGTTTTCACGAGCACGCCGCCGCCGACCATCTGCGCAGTCAGATAGAAGGTGGAAACGGTGATCGTGGAGAGCGCCATCACGGTGCGCACCAGCTTGGGATTGTTGCGGAACGCGAGAATGTCACCGAGGGTGAACTTGCCGATGTTGCGGCACGGCTCCGCGATCACGAGCAGCACCGTGATATAGGCGACGAGCCAGCCCACGGAGTACATGAAGCCGTCGTAGCCGTTCAACGAAATCAAACCGGCGATACCCAGGAACGAGGCCGCGGAAAGATAGTCGCCGGCGATCGCCCACCCATTTTGAAGCCCGCTCACACCGCCGCCAGCTGCATAGAAGTCGGCGGCGGTCTTGACGCGCTTCGCCGCGAGATAGGTCATGAACATGGTCACGCCGATGATGGCCGCAAACACGGTAAGCGTGAGCCACTGGTAACGTGGAGGGATGGCCTGGGCGAAGGCGTTATCGGCGAAGGCCAGCAGCGTGGCCGCGAGCGCTGCGCATCTCGCACGGAATGTTTTCATCGAACACCTCCGGACCGGTAAACCTCGTTTGCGAGTTGCTCGGCCATCGCGTCGTAGTCCCGCGCTTTGCGCGCATAGATGAAGGCGATCAGCCAGGCGACCACGAACTCCGACAAAGCAAAGAGATAACCGATGTTGATGACACCCCACACCTTGATCTTGAACAGATCCGTGAGGTACGCGGCGCCGATCGGCAAGGCGAAGTAGTAGATCACCGAGAATGCCATCAGGCCCCACAGAAACGCGCTCTTTCTGCGGTGAAGCTCCTGGAATCGTGGATCGGCTTCGATTCTCGACCAATCGAGCGCGGCGGGTACAACGGCCATAATCGTTTTCCCTCTGACGGTTTGTGTACCCGCGGGACCTTCGACCTGTACTCCGCGGGTCCTTCTATTTGTTTATAGCCTGCCGATGTATGAGAGCACCGAGCGGCAGCCCTGTCAACGTTGGTCATCCAAAGCACATCGCTCAGAGCGACTTGTCCGACGGACAAGCAGTCGATCCGCCGGATAGTCCAGCCGATAACCGACCGCAAAGCATCTGCACGTGTACGTCAGCACCAGGGATCTTCTTCCGCACGCGGTGTATGTATGCCTCTACTGTGCTCTGCGTCAGTCGAAATCGTCGTTATACGACGTGCTCGAGCCGTTGCTTCCTGCTCACCGCGTGTCCGAAACGACGTAGTAATACCTCCAGCACGGGATGAACGGCAGCGGCTCCATCGACATATCGTCTTCGGAAAGAAGTATCCGCACAGCTCCTCCCTCTGCTCGAGGTCCGCCCTCGTTGCTCCTCCGAGGCAGCCGCGGAAAGTCGTTCTATTCTAGGCGTGCGGCAGGATTTTGTGACGATCTGTTTGTCGGCACCGATCCTGGATGGGTTCCGCAGCATGCGGATCCGGCGACTGCCCTACATGAAGAAGTTCGCCACCAGCCCGAAGCTCGCCAGGAAGCTCGCACCCGTGGTCGCCCAGCCGAGCACGTTCATGTACCACGTATTCGTACGTATTCGTCTTGTTTCCCATGATCCGGCGATTGTTCGTCATGAGCATGATGAGCAACAGGAGCGGCGGCGTCGAAAACCCCTGAACGATGCCGGACCATACGAGCGCCTTCATCGGATTCAGCCCCAGAAAATTCAGGCCGACGTACTTGCAGCGCGACAACGGCGATGCCGGTCGCCGCGACCAGCCACGGGACTGGCACCAGGATAAACATGTTGAGCACTCACGCGATGCCCCCGAGGTCCGCAGCGGCTTCGATCGTGTTGCCGATGCATACACCGATCAGCGTCGCATTCAGAATTCAGGGGGGATAGAAATCGCGGATCACGTGGAACAGACCCCGACCTGATACCTGCCCCAGCTTCGCCGAAAGGTATACGACGGTGAACATCATCGGCAGGATGATCGGGGTCACCCATAGAAGCCCGAGTCCGAACTTCGCGCCCGCGCTGGCGTATGTGCCGATCGCGAACGGATCGTTATCTGCCGCGCCGGTGATGATTCCGAGCCCGACCGTCTTCGCGACAGACCGCTTTCTTCCGGCATTGCCCTCTCCGGGACGGCTCGCTGTTTCTCTGGGTTCCGTGGGCTGTCCGCGCCCGCGATATACCGCGGACTCGCCGCCCTGCCGATGATTTGTCATGCGTGGGATGTTCCGGCCAATTCGATGCTGTCGGCCGGCGCCGTCAGCGCGCGGAGTCGAGCTAAAACGAGCCCTGCCGCTGCGAGGAACATGCCTGCGCACGCTTGCTCCCCGAGCGTCACGCGCACCTGGTATTCAATGTACACGGCTGCGAAGGCCCACGGACCGGACGTCGCGCCGCAGGTGATAAAATCGCTGCCTCCGGAGAGGTGGATGAGTGGTTTAAGTCGCACGCCTGGAAAGCGTGTGTACGGTGAAAGCCGTACCGCGGGTTCGAATCCCGCCCTCTCCGCCAGAATTTGCACGCTGCGCGATTGCTTAATCAGGCGGCAGGCCCGCCACACCTTCAGCGTATAGTGGCTCACGATGTAGGCCACGGCGGATGGCTTTCAGCGCGGGCCGCGCCATTTTTTTTGTGACGACGTCCTGCGGGATCGCCTTGTCGAGGCTCAAGTCCGCTACGAGCTTCTTCAGCCTCTTGTTCTCGTCCTGCAGTTGCCTCAGCTCTTGCACCTGGTCCACTGCAGACCCGCATACTGCTTCTTCCACCGATAGAACATCTGCTCCGCGATGCCGATTCTTCGAATTACGTCGTTCACCGGCATACCGAGCTCGGCCTGCTTCAACACCGCGATGATCTGATCCACATAGAACCGCTTGCGCTTCACGGCAAACCGCCCTCTTCCAAGGTCACGTTTGCCGAATATCAATCTTCCTACCGGTCCGACATTCTTTAAACCAGATCAGAACTGCCGCTCTTTGGCAACGGCGCACTTGCCGCGCGATGCCGAAGGTGCTTCGCGCGTTCCCACGTTAAACTGCCCATTTAGCCTATCGATGCTGAACTCGAGGTCCTTGCTGAACATGAAATGAATTCGAAGGTCATTGATAACCACGTTTCGCGTTTCCATACCGTTGCCAAGCTGCACTACCTTCTTCGCATCGTCGAACAGAACTTGCCAACTAAGCCCCGCATACTCTTTCGGTGCCTCGGTGATACACGACAAGAAGACAGGTTCCGATAGCGCAGAAGGGACGTGCCCGGCGAAGCCGAGAAGCAAGGCAGTTAAGCGTCCCCAGTAGCGATACGCATCATGACAGGCGGCGGTAATGTGCTCTGGCACCATCAAGTTATCCAAGGGTGGTTAACAGAATACGTGTCCACAGTAAGCCTAAGAGCGCGTCTAGCGCGCCGTGTATTCGGGCGAGGTATTGCGCCGCGTCCGACGAATACGTCCAACGTCCCTTCATCGTCGCATGCCGCCCTTTGGCGTCGCTATCTCTAACGCTCATGAGTAACTGAAGAGAGGCACTTTACGGTGCACATAGCGCAGACGAGTAGTATCAGTATCGCTAGGCGACGCAGAATTATTATGAACCACCCCCACTCCTTCTGGCGACCTGAAGCGACGGGTCTGGAGGAGGGATCTACTACGCGGCTAACTACTAACCACTGAGTGGCATCACAGGTAGGCTGGCTACGCGCGTCAGGAGGCGGTCGCAGCCAGGAAGCTTGGCTAGGACAAGGTGAGTCTGCTAACGTAGGTTTGGTGAAATAGAACGTAGCCGGGAGAGCAATTCCCCCTTGCAGGAGGTCAGGGTGAACCGTAGATCGTATGTCCCTGTCGCATTCGCGCTTGCAGGCCTCTTGGCGGGGGGTTGCGCAGGCCCACCTCCTCCAGCCCCAGAGTCAAAGGTTGCTGCGGCGACAGCCGCTGCTGCAACTGCCAAGCCGCTGCCGGCTGTGCCAACGGTTACGCCACCACCGACACCCGCTCCTCCGATTCCCGAAGCGAAGCCGAAGCCTGCCGGACCGCCCCCCGCTACGCAAGTCGAGATTCAGGTGGTAACCGATAAGGATCTGAACCCCGATCAAGTCGGCAGGCCATCACCTGTCGTCTTACGACTGTACGAGCTGAAGGCATTGAAGAGCTTCACTGAGGCTGACTACTTTGCAATCATCGAGAGCGAAAGCAAGACCCTGGGCGCCGATCTCGTGGCTTATCACGAAGTATTGCCACCACCTTCGCCTCAGCAGACGCGCAACGTGCAACTGCCGCCACTGAAAGCTGAGACGCGTTACCTCGGTGTCATAGCCGAATTCCGTAATGTCAACAGCGGCCGGTGGCGTGCAGCCACTGCAGTGCCTCTTCACCAGACGAGTCGAATGCAAATCCACCTCAAAGGGCACGAGGTGTCAATCGGCCTGCAGTAATCTTTTGCCGCACTCGAGAAAGACACCAATGTCGTGGAATAGCAAAATCGTCTGGACCGAAGGCTTGTTTCTCCAGCCGCATCACTTCCAGCAACACGATCGTTTCTGGGAAAAGCGTATTGAAGGCAGAACTCGACCGCTCTTTGCCTTCAGCTGGGGTTTTGTGCAACTCGAGCTCGATCAAGTAGCGCTGTCGCTCGGCAAAGTGCAACTCACCGCGGCCCACGGCGTGTTCCCGGATGGAACGCCTTTTGATTTCCCTGCCGACGATGCGGCACCCCTCGCGATTGACATTCCACCGGATCTGAAGGATGAACGCATCGTAATTGCGCTGCCCCTGCGGCGTTCGGGCAGCGTGGAAGCCGACTTCGGCAACGACAAACAGGATCAGAGTCTGGCCCGCTTTTCGGTTGGCGAGATCGAAGTGATGGATTCGAGTGCGTCCGGTGGAAGCAATACCACCGTGCAGATCGGACGTCTGCGCATGCGCCTGATGCGCCAGAGTGATGCGACCGACGCGTATACGACCATTGGCGTAGTGCAAGTCCTGGAACGTCGATCCGATAATCAGGTTCTGCTCAGCAAATCTTATATTCCGCCTATGCTGCATTCAGGCGCAGATGCAACGTTGGGCGGCTATGTGCGCGAACTGCAGGGGTTGCTACACCACCGCGGCGAGGCACTCGCGGGGCGATTGTCGCAAATGGGTCGCGGTGGCGTTTCGGAAATTGCCGACTTCCTCTTGTTGCAAACGGTGAATCGATACGAACCGCTGTTCTCTCATTTTGGCACCCACCCATTACTGCATCCAGAGCATCTGTATTCGACCTGCATTCAGCTCGCGGGAGAACTCGCCACGTTCGGCGGAGCCAACGCACGCATCATCTCTTTTCCCGAGTACCAGCACGATATGCTCGAACAGACATTCGGGCCTGTGATGGCCCACCTTCGCCGGTCACTCAGCATGGTCCTCGAACAGAATGCCATCCCCATAGAGCTGCTCGATCGAAAATTCGGAGTCAAGGTCGCCGTCATCGCAGACCTGGAACTCGTCAAAACGGCCAGCTTTGTATTAGCCGTTGCCGCGCAGATGCCGACGGAGGCGCTACGCACGCGCTTTCCGGCGCAGGTGAAGATGGGGCCAGTCGAAAAAATCAGGGATCTCGTCAATCTGCAACTCCCTGGTATCACCATGAACGCGCTTCCAGTAGCGCCGCGCCAGATTCCATTCAATGCCGGCAATCATTACTTCGAGTTGGAGCGCTCAGGCGATTTGTGGAAGCAGCTCGAGCGCACCGGTAATCTGGCGATCCACGTCGGTGGCGAATTCCCGGGGCTTGAGCTTCAGTTCTGGGCAATACGAGCTTAGGCCATGAGCCAAGACCCGTTTTCAGCGGCGAGGCCGAATCCGGACCACACAGTAGTCATTCCATCGCCCAGGGGGCGTTCTGCAGGCGTAAACGTAGAACCGTCGCCCGCCGACGCCTCCACGCTCACCGCGCATGTTTCGGGTCTCAACCCGCTAATCGCGGCTGCCAATCCACTCCTGAACCTGGTGGTGCAGCTTCGCGCGACGATGCATCATCCTGACCCAGCGGGGCTGCGCGATGCTCTCGCTCGCGACATCAAGGCTTTCGAGGCACGCGCTCACGCGGCAGGAATCTCTCGAGAGACCCTTGTGGGAGCGCGCTACGCGCTTTGTTACTCTCCTGGACGAAGTCGCGTCGTCCACGCCATGGGGCTCAGGCGTTTGGGCTAAGCAAAGCCTTCTGGTCATGTTTCACAATGAGACCTGGGGGGGCGAGAAGTTTTTCGTCTTGCTCGCGCGTCTGACCGATCGGCCCGGAAATAACCGCGATCTTCTCGAGCTGCTATACGTGTGTCTGGCACTTGGCTTCGAAGGTCGTTATCGCGTGCTGCAGAATGGTAAATCGCAGTTGGAAGCAGTACGCGAGCATGTTTCACAGGTTATTCGTTCGCAATCGACCGACCCTGAACGCGATCTCTCTCCTGCCTGGCAGCCTACGCCGGTCAAGCGTCAGCGGCTCTTTATGATCATGCCATTGTGGGTGAGCTTCGCCACATGCGGAGCAATCTTGCTCGGCGTCTTCCTACTGCTCAGCTACAAACTCAACGTGGCGTCGGATCCGGTGTATGCCAAGATTCAAACGATCCGGGTCGCAGCGGGAGACCGCCCTAAACCGGTAGCGCGCGCCCCCGCTCCGCAACCGCGATTGGCCGGGCTCTTGAAGGACGAGATCGCACAAGGACTCGTTGCGGTACGTGATGAAGTGGATCGCAGCGTCGTGACAATCGTGGGTGATGCGCTGTTTGCACCGGGAAGCGGAACGATAACTCCAAGCTATGATCCGCTTCTCATACGTATCGGCGAGGAGCTAAACCGCGTACCCGGTAACGTGACGGTTACAGGGCACACCGATAATCAGCCGATCCGTTCGGTTCGCTTTCCATCGAATTGGCACCTGTCACAGGAGCGCGCGCGATCGGTCGCGCAGCGGCTCGCCACTCGAATAGACCCGGCTCGGGTTCGCGCCGAAGGACGGGCGGATTCGGAACCGGTGGCATCCAACGATACCTTGGCAAGCCGAGCGCGCAACCGCCGGGTTGAGATCACATTGCTCGCAACGAAGTGACCTATCTTCGCGGACAAGACTGACTTCTACCAGATGAAGGTGCTCAAACTCGTTTTCAGCCGCGCTACACTGGTATTACTCGGCCTGATTGCGCTTGGTCTGATCGTTTGGTTTGTCGGACCACTCATCGCGATTGCGAGCTGGCATCCACTCGAATCCTCACTCGTCAGGATGATCGCGGTTGCCGCCATACTCGTTTCGTATGTCGGCCGGTGGGTATGGAGAAGGTTCCAGGCAAAGCGTCAGAACACCCAACTCGCCGATGGACTCATGCGAGGAACCGCCCCCTCTCCCGCGACGCCCGCCGCGGGAGAGCAGGAAGTGGCGGTTCTGCGTCAGCGGTTCGAAGAAGCCATCTCGATTTTGAAGCAAGGCAGCAAGGCTGGGAACCGTGCAGGTCGCTGGGGTCGTCAGTATTTGTATGAACTGCCTTGGTACATGTTCATCGGCGCGCCAGGATCCGGAAAGACTACAGCACTCGTGAATTCCGGACTGCGCTTCCCGCTTGGTGAGCGCTTCGGCCATGCAGCGGTCAGCGGTTATGGCGGCACCCGCAATTGCGACTGGTGGTTCACGGATCATGCCGTTTTGATCGATACCGCCGGCCGGTATACGACTCAGGAAAGCGACCGGGAAGCGGACAGCGCTGCCTGGCAAGGTTTTCTGAAATTGCTATCGCGCTACCGGCCGCGGCGGCCAATCAATGGCGCATTGGTGACGATCAGCGTCGCCGACCTGCTTCAGCAAAGTGCTGCGGAAGCGGACGCTCACGCGAACGCGCTGCGCTCGCGTATCCAGGAACTATATGAGCAGCTCAATGTACGTTTTCCGATTTACGTCTTCGTCACCAAGGCAGACCTGTTGCCTGGCTTCATGGAATTCTTCGGCAACTGCACTCGTGAAGAACGTGAGCAGGTATGGGGCACGACGTTCCCACTGCCTGAAGAAGAAAAGAATGTGCTGGAGCAGTTCGAAGCGTGCTTTGCAGCACTGGAACAACGGTTGAACGGTCTTCTGCTTCCTCGTCTGGAACAGGAAAGAGATGTTCAAACCCGCACCTTACTCTACGCGTTCCCCCAACACTTCAGTGCGATCCGAGAGCCGCTGTCGCAATTCCTCAACAGAGTGTTCGCTCCGTCGCGTTACGAGCGGCCGGTCATGCTGCGCGGTGTCTACTTCATCAGCGGCACGCAGGAGGGCAGCCCGATCGATCGCCTCATGGGCGGCCTCGCACGCGCGTTAGGTCTCGAACGCAAGGTACTGCAAGGGAAACGGTCCAGCGCACGCAGCTTCTTTATCTCACGCTTATTCAACGACGTCATCTTCAAGGAGTCCGATCTCGCCGGTACAAACCTGCGATGGGAGAGACATAGAGGCATGCTGCAGTGGGCATCGCTCGGCACAGCGGTCTTGCTCACGCTGACCGCCATCGCGGCATGGACAGTGAGCTACTCCAACAACGAGACTTATGTCTCGGAGGTCGATGGTCGAATCAAAGCAGCCTCGGAACAGGTCGTCGCGCTCGGGCGCACCCCCAGCACGGATGTCGTCGAACTTCTTGCGCCATTGCGCGAGCTGCGCGATCTCGCCCGACCGGGTGTTGCGCCGGCCGGGACAACGCCTATATCGATGACGTTCGGCCTCTATCAGGGGGAGAAGCTGCAAGCTGCGGCGGACGCGGCCTATCGGCGACTGTTGAATGACGTCTTCCTGCAGCGCGTCGCAGCCCGCATCGAGCAGCAACTGCGTGGTCGAGGACAGCAGAATGTGGAACTGCTCTATGAGGCTCTCAAAGCGCACGTCATGCTGACAGACGCTGCTCGTTACGATGCGAAAGGCCTCAAGGCATTCATCATGGCAGAATGGGATAGCAATCTGCCCCGCAGCGTCACGACCGAGCAGCGCCGTGAACTCGAGTCACACCTCGATGTTCTGTTATCCAATGGGGCGGTGACACTAGCCACCCAGCCCGACCGAGAGGTGATAGCGAGCGCGCGAGAAACGATCAGCCGCATACCGCTCGCGGAACGTGCGTATGGCCGTCTCAAGCTGCAAGGCGTAGGAGCCGATCTTCCCGAGTTCACCATAGCAGGCGCTGGCGGCCCCTCTGCGCCGCTCGTATTCATGCGAGCGAGTGGGCGGCCGTTGACCACGGGTGTTCCCGGCTTATTCAGCCAGAACGGTTATTACAACGCATTTTTGAAAGCGGTAGAGCCGGTCGCTGCGCAGTTGAACGCGGAAGAACCATGGGTACTCGGACTCAAATACGCAGGCAAGAGCCGCCCGGCCGATTCAGCGGCCAAAGAGCGGTTGATGGACGATGTGCGGCGACTCTATCTCGATGAGTACGTCGGTGTTTGGGACGCATTCATTCGCGACATCAAGCTCGTCAGATCTCACGACCTCCAACAGAGCATCGCGCTGGCGAGGATTCTGTCGACACCCGATTCACCGCTGCCTGCGTTGCTCCGCGCGCTCGTCGCGACAATAACTCTCACAAAGGACGACAACGAAAAATCCGAGAAATCCATCGTCGATGGAGCAGCGGACGCGATAAGAAAACGACGGGATGATCTTGCGAAGATCTTCGGTACACCGCGGGACTCGACACCCGTCATCGCCAGCAAGCCGGAGGCGATCGTGGATGAACACTTCAGTGCCCTGCGAAGGCTCGTGCGTCCGGCAGCGCCCGGGCAGCCAGCACCGATAGACTCGACAACAGCACTTATGAACGAAGTCTATACGCACCTCACGGCCGCGCAAGCCGCAGTCTCTGCAGGAACACCACCTCCCCCAAACGACATACAGAACAAGTTGAAAGCCGAGTCGGCCAGGTTGCCGGAGCCGGTTCAATCCGTTTTCACCTCGCTCTCCCAGTCGTCTGCCCAGCATTTGGCAAATGCGACGCGCCGGGGCCTGAGCGAGCGGACAGCTTCAGTCGCCGATTTCTGTCGGAAAGCGATCGGGGGACGCTACCCTTTCGATCGAAGCAGTCTTGGCGACGTTACGCGGGATGACTTTTCTCGGCTTTTTGCGCCCGGCGGCGCGCTGGACGATTTTTTCCAGAAGAACCTGGCCGCCTATGTCGATACGTCCGCCAGGCCGTGGAGATTCCGCAAACTGGCCGATGCTTCCCTCGGAGAAGCGGGGAACCTCGTCCAGTTCCAGAGGGCGCAGACCATACGGGATGTGTTCTTCCGTGGAGGCACGACACCCGCCGTGAAGCTCGATATCAAACCGATCGCTCTCGACGCGTCGATTTCGCAACTGGTTCTGGATATCGACGGGCAGGTGGTCAAATATAGTCATGGGCCTCAGGTGTCGGTCCCCGTGCAATGGCCCGGTCCCAAAGGCTCGTCGCAGGTACGCCTGTACGCCACACTCGCGGGTGGCGGCAACACACCCTCCCAATCGTTCGAGGGCCCATGGGCTCTCTTCCGACTGCTCGATCGCGCGCAGCTTCAACCAACAAGTCAGCCGGAAAAGATGATCGCTACGTTCAATCTCGAAGGACGCCGCGCTCAGTTCGAGATCAACTCGGCCAGCGTGCAAAATCCGCTTCGTTTGCCGGAACTGGAGCAGTTTCGCTGCCCGGATCGGCTGTAGCCGCTTTATGGACACCTACGCAGCATCGACGGTTACGCATTCATCGCCTGTACCGGGGTGGTTCGGGAAGATACCTTGCCTCGGCGACTTCGCGTCCCGACGACTCCCGAATGAGTTCATCAATCCGTGGGATCGATGGCTTCAGTCCAGTTTAACGGCCAGTCGTCAGCAACTTGGCGACGGTTGGCTGGACGTATTCTTGAGAAGTCCGATGTGGCGTTTTGCACTGGCCCCTGGCGTATGCGGCGAACAGGCATGGGCCGGATTACTGCTCCCTAGCGTAGACAAGGTCGGGCGTTATTACCCGCTCACTTTTGCCCTGCCGGCTCCCGCACAGTCGGGCCTTTTCGTAGATTTATTCAAGGCGCAGGACTGGTATTCAGCTTTGGAAGATGTCGCCCTGTCAGCGCTGAACGTGGATTTCAGCGTAGAGCAACTGGAACGAGCATTGTCTGAAATAACAAGCGCATTAGCTCCGGCTGACGAACGCGCGGCATCCGCGGCGTGTGATCTGATCGCAGATCTTCGAGGCCGCACGGCAGTTGCTGCGTTTGCTTGTCCGGCCGCTGACGTGTCGCAGACCGTGCAAGCGGCCGCTTCCGCCCTCTTCGAATCTGCAGCCGCCAGCCGAAGTTTCTGGTGGCATATCGGCCGCGACTCAGCCGCATCCGACCTTCATTGTGCACACGGCTTACCGTCGCCCGAGTACTTCGCGGTCCTGCTCGGTGCCGGTGCGGTGGACGCGTCGTTGATGGAGGGGGTGTCTTCCGATCCGTTGCAGGCATTAGACCTCGACCACACTCCCGAGGACTACCAGCCCGCCGCCGGTGCGATGGACGCGTCGTCCGTGCCGGAGGTGTCTTCCGATCCGTTGCAGGCGTTAGACCTCGACCACCCTCCCCATGACTCCCAGCCCGCCGCCGATGCGGTCGACGCATCGTCCGTGCCGGAGGTGTCTTCCGATCCGTTGCAGGCGTTGGACCTCGACCACCCTCCCAAGGACTCCCAACCCGCCGCCGATGCGGTCGACGCATCGTCCGTGCCGGAGGTGTCTTCCGATCCGTTGCAGGCGTTGGACCTCGACCACCCTCCCAAGGACTCCCAACCCGCCGCCGATGCGGTCGACGCATCGTCCGTGCCGGAGGTGTCTTCCGATCCGTTGCAGGCGTTAGACCTCGACCACCCTCCCAAGGACTCCCAGTCCACCGGCTAACGACGAGCGGACCGTCCTGCGTCCAGACCGTTCTTGCCGCATGTCAGCCGGTCGTATCGCACAGCCTGCGCTCAATCATCCTCCTTGCACCAGACCGCTATGGCGGAGTAGTTGTCCTGGTTCGGTGAACCGCGCTCGAGCACCTGCGAGTCGATAATCCGCAGGCTCTCACTCGGTGAACTGCTGACGGAGGCAGCGCGGTGGAGCTCGCTGTCCTCGAGGTATTGCCAAACTCCATCAGTACAAAGTAAGAACCTGTCCTGCTCATTCAGAGGCAAAGCAGCGCGATTTACCGAGGGGTCGAAGTCGTTCTTCTCACCCATGGCCTTGAGCAATTGATTTCGCGCACGAGATTGACGTGTTGCGTGCGGCTCCAAATAGCCGGCCTCGACCAAGTTCTGCACAACGCTATCGTCTCGGGTTTGCGCCAGGATTTGTCCATCACGGAAATAATAGAGACGGGAGTCGCCAATGTGTCCCCAAGACGCGTATCGTCGATGGAAGTCAATCGCGAGCACGACGGCGGTAGCACGCATATCTGAAACCTCGGCTCGCGCTTGCTGATGTTGCAGCAAGACGTCGTTCGCATGCCGCAAGGCAAGCCCAATCGTCTCGGCACTGCAGTCCTCGCGTTCACGAAGAAATTCCAGCACCTGCTGCACGACAAGCTTCGATGCAACATCAGCACCGCCGTGTCCACCCGCCCCATCGGACAGCACACAGAAGCAAGTGCCGTTACCTGACCAGAAGCCACAGGCATCCTCGTTGACAGCGCGCCCTCCCCTTTCCGAGAGCACAGCGACCTCGATTTGCATAACGTCTCCGCCTATCGTGTAGTAGCCGCGTCTTCTGCTTCCAGTTTAGCGATCTGCGCTTCGTATGCTCGCAGAAATTCCCTCCCGAAGAGCGTCTGGAAATCGTCTTCTGCTTCCTTCATGATGTCGCGATACAGCTCTTCATAGAGCTGCCATAGTCTCGCGCGCCGTGTGGCGGGGAGCAGCGCATCTCTCATGCGATTGCGCGTAAGGGTCTGCTCGAGTTGTGCAGGTTCAAAACGCGCGAGCACGCCCTCCAAAGCGCCCCTCATGCCAGCCATGAACCCAAACTGGTGTGACCGAAGATCGTTAAACGCATCGCGCATGGCGTCCATTGGGTTCATGAATCCCGCCCCCTGCGGCGAAATCAGATTCCTCAATGCAGCATCTGCATTGGGGGAGAATTTGAGCGGGTTATTCTCGCGGGCGACGATCACGGTCACGTCTGCGCGGATCTCGCGTTTGGTCAACGCACGCGCGAGCAGCAAGTCCAGCGTGCCGCGGACCGCCTCATGGAGCAGCTGTCCCAACAGCCGCGCACTCTCAGGCGTGAGACCACCGCGCACGGCATCCTCCGGAATTCCGGCTCCCGCGAGAAATGCGCGAAGCAGTCCGGATTCCTCGCTCCCAACTTCTCTCGTATGCGCCTGCGCCTTGGCTGGAACAGACTCGACCGACGCACCCGGAAGATCCGCCCCCCGCATTTCGGGTCGCCGAACTGGTGGCGCGACATCGTGGGCGGACGGCAAACTGACGGACTTTATGGCCGGGGCACTATCCGCTTGAGGCGCTGTTTGCCAGGACAGCACCATATCGTCCGGGGAAGTTGCAGAACGCGCGTTCGGTTCTTCAGCGCGTCCGTCGTGCCGCGCATGATCATTGTGCAACTGAGGGCGTGGGGCTCTGAATGCTGTATCCATCAGCGGCGCGTGATCGGATGTGCTCCGAACTGAGTTCCTTGATTGCGCCGGGATGGCTCTTCGTTCCGACTCCGACGCCGCTCCCGAGCCGAAGAATGCGAGCGGATCGTTGGAGCCATCGTCCCGCAACCCGAATGTTTCATCGAGACTCGGACCTGACGCTGGTGCCTGGTGCATGCCCTCCGAGATGACAGGAGCGGGCGAGTCATTCAGTGTCATGGTCTCGGCAAACGGATCGAAGTCGTCGGGGATAAGGCTCGAAGACGAGGCATTCGATCGCGGCGCCTCAAGAGGCTTACCAGAAATGCCGTCGGACTGCTTCGCCGTCACCGACGGTCGCGGCGACGGCTCGGGATAGGATGGCTGATCGCTCAGCGGCTCCGAAAAGAGATCTGCGAACGGATCTGGAGCAGTCGAATTCTGGCGCGGGTTCCCCAGCAAGCTAACCTGCAGCACATAGTCAGCAATCCGAAGCTCATCCCCGTCTCGCAATTCCACTTCGGAGTCATCGGGTACGGGTTCACCGTTAAGCAAGGTCTGTATTGCGCTCCCATGATGCGATAGCAAGTAGCGCCCTTCGGTGAAGCGCACCGACGCTTGAATTCGGGAGATATAGCGTTTGTCATCCGGCAGGATGATTGTCGATTCGGTTGACCTGCCGATCGTCCCGCCATTCTCCTTGAAGTCAGTGCCGAACGGACGCTCAAGCGGCTGGTTCTTGAACGCAGTGGCCATGATCCGGAGCATGATCGTCCGCCTTCAACGCTTAAAGGACCTTGATTGTAAAGCAGAAGATGGATGGGGTGGTCCACGCTGATGGTCTCGGCGAGCGCGTTATCGTAGGAGTCGCCGACACCGGTGGAATGTTGCCAATTGATTCGAGTAGCCGGCGGTGGAGCTTGAAGCGACATATCATTCAACGGGTCAGCGCCCGATAGCGGCCGGACTCAAACCCGGAGTTCTCCGGAAAAGCCGGGGCGGTTCAGGGTTACGTCGAGCGGGTGAAGCTGTGCCCTTTGACTTGTTACGGGCTCTGTTTGGTTTCTCGGCTCAGTGTCTGGCAGAAAGAGGTGGCTCCACCTATTATTTAATAAGACAGAATTCTGCGGAAGTTAAGTGCAGCCCTGCGGGTTAAGCGGCCAGCGGAACTGGCAGCGAATCACGGCATCGGGCGTCATGCCGTCAAGCGCACGATGCGGCCGGCGGCGGTTGTAAAGTCAGTGTAGCGCGCGAGGCCAGCTTTGGCGCGAAGGCGATCTGCTCCTCCGAGTGTTTCGATTTCTTCACGGCATGACCTCCCTTCAAGGCTGTTCATCATGCCGGAAATTCCAGACTCAGACGGTTCGAAAAACCGGGTTAGCCTCAGGACTGCCGTTTGATACCCGCAACCTCCGGGCGCCAGGTCTTGAGCGGTCTGCGCCAGCCGGTGCCTTCAAAGCAGATCGCGATTGCGTTTGGCACCGCCTGGACGCCGATGCTCACGGCAACAGAAACAGTAGCGTCTGTGGGATCTTAGGGTCACGTTGTGCGTCGGCAACACGCACTTGTGGGACTAGATTTGCTTGCCTCGGCGCGCGAGCAGGTCGACGCCGCGCGCGAGCGGGTGCGCCTCGGCGAGCAGGAAGTCGCCCAGGCCCGCGAGCGTTTCGCGGCCGGCGTTGCCGGAAACGCCGACGTCATCTCGGCATCCCTTTCGCTGTCGGCAGCGCGTACGTCGCTCGTCGACGCTGAAGCACTCTACGAATCTGCGCGCGTCGCGCTCGCTCGCGCGCAGGGCACTCTTTCAACGATCAGATAGCAATGGCCACCCGGCAGTCGAAAACGAACCCGTAACCGATACACCCGTGGAAGACGCCATACAGGAACCGGCGCGAAAGCGCCCGCCGGTCATGTTGTTCGTCGGTCTCGCGCTCCTGCTCGTCGGAGCGTGGTGGGGCTTCGGCAAATGGAGATTTCTCGCGCACCCACGTCTCGACTGACGACGCCGCGGTCGATGGGCACATCGTGCCCGTGCATCGCGAAAGTCGGCGGCTACGTGCAGAAGGTGAACGTCGGCCGAAAACAGCCGCGTGCGTGCCGACTCGCTGCTCGTGCAGATCGATCCGGCTGAGTACAACGTGAAGCTCTTGTCGGCTGACGCCGATCTCGCCGCCGCGCGCGCGGCGACTGGCGCCGCGGGGCTCACGGGTCAGGCTGAAGCCGCGGTGCTTGTCAGCGGCCGGGCAACAGGCGTTCGCTCGAGTCGCAGATCGAAGCGGCGCGGCATCGCCGAGTCGAAGGCGAAGTCGGATCTGGCGCGCACGAAGGAGCTCGCCGGCGAAGCAGATCGTATCGAAGCAGCAGCTCGATGCGGCCCAGGCCGCTGCCGAAGCCGCTTCAGCGTCGCTCCAGGCTCTGCAGCGTCAGGCAGGCTCGGCGAGCGCGGCAGTAACGAACGCGCACGCGGGTGTTCGTCTCGCCGCGGCGCGTCTGCAGGCTGCGGCGGCCGCGCGCGAAAGCGCCGCGCTGCAGTTGAGTTACACGCGAGTGGTCGCGCCTGAAGGCGGCATTGTTTCACGCAAGCAGGTCGAGCCGGGCCAGCTCGTGCAGGCGGGCCAGCCGCTGCTGACGATCGTTTCCGACAGTGGCGTCTGGATTACTGCGAACTTCAAGGAGACGCAGCTGTCGCGCATCACGCGTCGGCCAGGAAGTCGACATCGAAGTCGACGCGTATAAGGGCCAGGCGGTGAAGGGGCGCGTCGAAAGCGTCAGCGCCGCAACGGGTTCGAAGTTCGCGTTGTTCCGCCGGACAACGCGACGGGGAACTTCACGAAGGTCGTTCAGCGCGTTCCGGTGCGAATCGCGATGTCGAACGGTCTGGGGCCGGATCGTCCGCTGCGACCCGGAATGTCGGTTACTGTGAACGTCGTGACGAAGTAAGGCGGAGCGTACGCTCGTTGCTGGGCACGCTGATTGCGAACGCACCTGTAGGGACTGGTTCGGGCACTGTGACGCGAAACCGAATACCGGCGAGTCTTATGGAATTGCAGAGCGCACGGTACTACGCTGTCCATTTCGACAACGTCGCGACAGCAGTGGACTACTGCAGCGAGATCGTTCCTCACGTCGTGAAGCGGCTGCGGTCGGGCAGCGTCGACGGGGTCGATGCGCCGGCGATCTGGTTTCACACGCTGCGCAGTCGTAGTCACTGGCGGGCTGCGACCTGCTCATGACGCGCGGCGCGATCCTCGCCGCGCTCGAGGGCGGAATGCGCACGCCACCGGTCGGACCGTCGTCGCGCACGACGCTGCCGCCGGGCGCGGTGCTCGTTCTCGGTGAAGATCTCGCGTCAGGCGCCGATGCGCTACCGCGGACCGCGCCCAGCGGACACCGAGAAGATCCTGCGATCAGGTCATTCAGCTGTCGGCATAGGCCGGGGCGCGTCCGCGCGCGTCGACCGGCCAGCTTCGCTCGACGACGTCGCCGCGCACGCCGTGCATCGTGTCGTTCAGATGCACGACGATGCAGACGTGGTTCGGGATGACGCGCACCATCTCGCCGACGCCGGCCTCCAGCCGCTCCGCGAGAGGTCGAGCAGTCCGTGCTCCTCGGACATTCCCTTGACGATCACCTCGGGGTGTTCGAGGAGCGATCCGAATCCGCCGCCGCGTCCGCGCCGCGCAGCGGCTCGCGGCCGAGCGCCTTGCGTGCCGGCGTCGATGACCGCCTGCCCGGCGACCGCGGTGCTGACGACCGTCGCCAGCACGGTGAACGCGCAGTCGTCCCACGCGCACGCGCCGATCTCCGCGGTCGTGCGATCGTTGTAGACGTAGGTGCCGGGCCGCATCTCGGTCACGCCGTGCAGACGGTGCGTGTGCCACAGCGTCGGCGTCGACCCGCCGCTCACTGCCCTGGGTCGCGCTCCCGCCGGCGCTGAGGGTGTCGATCGTCGCCGCAGAACGGAATTGAGCCGGTCGATCGCCGCGTCCTGCGAATCCACCGGCTCGCGAATGTGGCCCGGGTAGAACGCGACGGATCACAGTCAATAAAGGAATACAATGGGAACACCAAATGAAAAATAAGTACTGCTAAATAGTAATGTTATATGGATGAAGATATGTGTGTATGTTTGGTTTTTTTATCCGTTACCTGGTTTTTATAGCCTATAATACAAATTACCTTCTACCCTATTCTATTTTAGTACCGCTTGGATTGATATATACCATTTAGCATAAGTTATCGAACATCCCTCAACAGATAGTTCCTCATATTAAGACTGAATCTTTTTGTCCTGAAATACCGAGATATCCTGTTTTTAAAATCTGAAAAGGATGTGTAGTGTTTTAGGACAAGCAGGTCTCTCTTGGCTATGTTCCATACCTCCTCCATCACCATAAACTCGGGTGACGCAGTTGGAAGGTATACCGGTATCAGACTGTCTTTATGTTCATCAAAATATTCTTTAACCTTCCTTGACCTGTAGTGTGGCGATGCCTTGTCCAGAAACAGATGGCATTTTGGGAACCTGGAATGAATTGTCTTCAGGAACTCCAGGAATGCATCACCATTGAACCTATCATACTGTCTGAACAGCTGCTTTCCTTCCAGGCTTAAGGCTCCGAAACAGGCATGAATGTTTGTGTGAGCCTGTTACCCTCACTACAGGTCTTTTCTCTTTGTCAATCCAAACCCTTCTTACCAGGGAATCATAAAAGAGGAATGACTCATCCAGTGATACTAGGGTAAAGCCTTCCTTTTCCTCTTCTTTTTGTTGCTGTTGCCTATCCACAAATATTTGGGTGGCCTTTTTTTGAAATCGTCTTTCTCTTCTTTGGATGCAGTATTAACATGCATTTTTCGGGGAACCTTCTGCTTGAAGCCCCACCTGCGAAGTATGCGGTATGTGTGGGTATAGTGATATCTTATGCCGCTTTTTCTTACAATCAGCTCATCCACCTGTTTTGTTGTCCAGCCCTGGTTGCTTTCCTTTAGTTCTTTCTTTATGCTAAAACTAATCTCTTCAGGCAGTTCAGGTGGCCTGCCGCTTTTGGGTCTGCTTTTTAATCCACCCATGCCCTCCTTACGGTATCTTTTTAGCCATTCACAGGCCCAAGCTTTACTTCTGTGGAGATCCCTGGCTACCCTGGCAGCCATTAAACCATGATAAATCACGTTGAGAACAAGCAGCATCCTTTCCTTTGTCTTTGCATCCTGTTCATATCTGTAGATCCTTTCAAAAGATTCTCTGGTAAGAGTCAAATGAGCAAGATGACAATGGAGTGAACCTAGCTATAAGCATTTGTTAAAAAATAAACAAATGAAAAATGCAGTTTGAATATATGTGCTAATTGGTATAGGATTGAGAAAAGAAATGGTGATGAAATTACCCTTCTACATATTTAGAGCCTATCCCAAAAACCGATAGAATTATAGCTTATTTCCATCACTGTTCAAATGTGTCCTGCAGGACCTATCAACAGCAGAAGCAGAAAAAGGATTAACATGCCATCACAAAGATTCCTGATAAACTATGGCATGAAATTAGTCCCATATTGCCAGCAGAAAAACAAAACAAAACAATAGGTCGGCCAATAGTTCCATTTAGAAAAGTATTGGATGGCATCATGTACATTCTAAGGGCACGATGCCAGTGGAAGATGCTACCCGGTTAATATGGCTCTGGTTGGCTCTGTTCATTTAAGCATTTTCAATTCACTGTTATGATAATCTACAAACAGATTCAGCCAATTCTTCACGTGCTTTAGTTTGCAGTTCTTTAGCCTGCAGGGAAAGTAGTCGTCAAAACATTCGGTCCTGTCCTTGATATACTGCATTGTCCTTTCGATGAGGCTTTTCTCCAAAGGGGAATGATGGTGATGCTTCAGTTTCAGGAACCTGCAGGCCTGCGGATACCATGTGCCTCCATCCGTTGATACCGGATGCCTTCCATGAGCATTGACCAACCATGGATAAACCTTTCTGCAACAAGCATGTTTCTCTCCCTGGATGTGGTTAGTGCGAGAATTTGCCTGTTTTTTGGTTCAATGGCCACCCACAGCCATACATGTTCGGAACCCACTTTTACCAGGGTCTCATCAATGACAAACTCCGGTATTTTTTTTCTTTTTGACGGATATCTCCTGGGGCTGTACTTCTGAATCCAGTTCCAGATTGAAACATGGTTTCGCTTGACAAAGCAGGACAGCCGTTCGGATGCTCTCCTCAAGGACAAACCGAAAAATACGAGATAAGACCATAACCAACGTACTCAGAAGGTGTTCTGTTTCTTGTGTTCACAAAGGAGATAGGGCATCCTCAAGTCTATAGGCTTATCGTTAAGTGAACAGAGCCGGAAAAAGCCAAGAAGGCAGAAACATATGACACATGCCGCCGAAAACGATACCCTGCAAGAAGATGGATAGTGGAGAGAACAAACTCATGGCACAATAGGTTCAGGAAGGTGTTAACAGGATATGAAAAGAAGGCAGAGAGTTACCTTGGATTGGTTCAGTTATCATGAAGCATCATCATTTACAGAAAGATAATTTTGGGTAGGCTCTTAGAATAAAAATGGTATAAACCTGAGGAAATAGTTTTATGGTGTCTAGTTAAGCAACAGGTCCAAAATTATTCGTTAACTTTAGAATATTAAAATTATAAAAACATTTCCTTTAGTTCATGGGGCCTTAAAGTTATACTTTGAGATCTAAAAATGATGTATGATGGATTATAATTTCTGTATTTTAATCATATCTTTCCTCCAAGTGGGAGTGAATTAGGAAAATGTTATAAATCTTCAAAATAAGAAATATTTTACAAAAAAAGAAAATGTTATGACATTAAAAAACCTCTACTTGATACTTTTGCTAAAACTTTTAGTATGTAATTAATGCTGCTATCTTGTTTAGCATAACAAACGAAGGAGTTGAAAGGAATTGTGTATTAGAATGGTAAATAAAATATGTTTAAAAGAAGTTTGTATTAAAAAATGATTATGATTTTATAAGCATTGCTTTGTTTGCCTTGCCGTCAATGACTGAGACGGTGTTGTCATCCCTATTGGCCACATAAGCCGTGTTGGTGGCGGGGTTGACGGAAACACCACCTGGACTGTAGCCCACTTTAATACCGGCAGGATGTAACTCAGTACCAGGCAAGGTGGAGACCACCCTGTTTGTCCTGCCGTCAATGACAGAGACAGTATCATCGTCAGAGTTAGTCACATAAGCCAAATTCGTCAATGGGTTGACATTTACGTCACTTGGAAACCTGCCCACATCAATGGTTGAAACCACGCTGTTTGCCTTGCCGTCAATGACCGAAACGGTATTGTCGTCATGGTTAGCCACATAAGCCGTGTTGGTGTCGGGGTTGACGGAAACACTGTAAGGACTGTAACCCACATCAATGGTTGAAACCACGCTGTTTGTCCTGCCGTCAATGACCGATACGGTGTTGTCACCCCAGTTGGCCACATAAGCCGTGTTGGTGTCTGGGTTGACGGAAACACCGTAAGGGCTGTTGCCCACCGTGACATTGGCGACCACCCTGTTTGCCTTGCCGTCAATGACTGAGACGGTATCATCGTCAGAGTTTGCAGCATAGGCCGTGTTGGTGGCGGGGTTGACGGAGACACTTATAGGGCTATTGCCCACATCAATGGTTGAAACCACGCTGTTTGTGCTGCCGTCAATGACCGATACGGTGTTGTTAAGAAAGTTGGTCACATAGGCAGTGTTAGTGGCGGGGTTGACGGAGACACTAATAGGGCTATTGCCCACATCAATGGTTGAAACCACGCTGTTTGTGCTGCCGTCAATGACCGATACGGTGTTGTCATCAGAGTTGGTCACATAGGCCGTGTTGGTGTTTGGGTTAACAGCAACACCCTGTGGGCTGTCACCCGCTGTAACATTGACGACCACCCTGTTTGCCTTGCCGTCAATGACCGATACGGTGTTGTCACCCCAGTTGGCCACATAAGCCGTGTTGGTGTCGGGGTTGACGGAAACACTGTAAGGATTATCACCCACTGCAATGCCCGCAGGGGGTAACTCATTACCAGACTTGGTGGTGACCACGCTGTTTGTGCTGCCGTCAATGACGGAGACACTATCGGTAGCAATGCTAGTTACATAAACTAAATTCGTTAATGGATTGACATTTGCACCATTTGGAAGCCTGCCCGCATTAATGGTGGCGATCACGCTGTTTGCGTCGCCGTCAATGACCGAGACGGTCCCGTTATTACGATTCGCCACATAGGCCGTGTTGGTGTCGGGGTTGACGGATATACCTTGAGGGTTATTGCCCACTTTAATGGTGTTTGTCAATCTGTTTGCCTTGCCGTCAATGACTGATACGGTGTTGTCATTATAGTTGGCCACATAAGCCGTGTTGGTGTCGGGGTTGACGGAAACAGCATTAGGGCTGTTGCCCACCGTGACATTGGCGACCACCCTGTTTGCCTTGCCGTCAATGACCGAGACAGTGTTGTCATTATAGTTGGCCACATAAGCCGTGTTGGTGTCGGGGTTGACGGAAACAGCATTAGGGTTTTTGCCCACTGTTATGTTTGTAACCACCCTGTTTGTGCTGCCGTCAATGACCGATACGGTGTTGTTAAGAAAGTTGGCCACATAAGCCGTGTTGGTGTCGGGGTTGACGGAGACACTGTAAGGACTGTAGCCCACATTAATTGTGGATACCACCCTGTTTGCCTTGCCGTCGATGACAGAAACGGTGTTGTCGTCAGTGTTGCCCACATAGGCCGTGTTGGTGGCGGGGTTGACGGAAACATCTTGAGGACTGGTGCCCACATTAATGGTGGACACCACCCTGTTTGTCTTGCCGTCAATGACAGAAACGGTATCATCGCCATAGTTGGCCACATAGGCCGTGTTGGTCGCGGGGTTAAAACTAAACGCCATTAGGGCTATTGCCCACTTTAATACCGGCAGGTGGTGCTCACAACCAGGCAAGGTGGCAACCACCCTGTTTGTCCTGCCGTCAATGACCGAGACAGTGTTGTCACCCCTATTTGCCACATAAACTGTGTTGGTGGCGGGGTTGACGGAGACACCCTGTGGAGTGGTGCCCACTGTAACATTGGCGACCACCCTGTTTGCCTTGCCGTCGATGACAGAGACAGTGTTGTCGTCAGTGTTGCCCACATAGGCCGTGTTGGTGGCGGGGTTGACGAAAATATCCCATGGACTGTTGCCCACTGTAACATTGGCGACCACCCTGTTTGTCTTGCCGTCAATGACCGATACGGTGTTGTCACCATTGTTGGCCACATAAGCCGTGTTGGTGGCGGGGTTAACGGAGACACCCTCTGGATTGTAGCCCACTGTAACATTGGCGACCACCCTGTTTGCCTTGCCGTCGATGACAGAGACAGTGTTGTCACCTTCATTGGTCACATAGGCCGTGTTGGTGTCGGGGTTGGCGGAAACATATCTAGGGTTATTGCCCACATTAATGGTGGATACCACCCTGTTTGTCCTGCCGTCAATGACCGATACGGTGTTGTCAATCATATTGGCCACATAAGCCGTGTTGGTGTATGGGTTAACGGAAATATCCCATGGACTGTAGTCCACATTAATGGTGGATACCACCCTGTTTGTCCTGCCGTCAATGACCGATACGGTGTTGTCACCTTCATTGGTCACATAGGCCGTGTTGGTGTCGGGGTTGACGGAAACACCCTGTGGAGTGGTGCCCACATTAATGGTGGCGACCACCCTGTTTGTCCTGCCGTCAATGACCGAGACGGTGTTGTCATAATAGTTGCTCACATAGGCTGTGTTGGTGTGGGTGTTAAAGTATACAGATGCTGGCCCATCTCCTATGAGAATCGGATTTGCTGCCGGCAATTCAAAGTAATAATAATTAATAAAAAACAAAGATGCAATTAACAGCAGCTGCAATTATTGCAGGTATCATTATTTTTCTTTGTTTCCTTTTCCTTTTCCTTTCGTGTTCCCTCTTCCATCTGGCATTGGATTCTAGCACAGCCTTAATCATTCGATCGTGGGTCAAACTTAATACCATGATGACCCTGCGCGCCATTCCCGCCTTACGAGATATTTGCCTTCAAGAATCATTATTGCTTTGTTGCTCAAGCCTCCCGCAGAGTCGCGGTCCCGGTCACGCTTTCTCGGTTCCGGTGGAGGTTATTAGCTTTGTTGGCACCATTCCCTAATCTCTCTTTCGGACACGCCTGTTTTTTCAGTTGCGTCGTGAATGGCCTGCTCATAAAAGTCTTCCAGCGCCCCAAAGACGTTTGTCAGGTCTTTTAAAACATCCTTGCTTCTGTTTTTTTTATTCTCTGGGTGTTCTGATGGCTCTTTTCGCTCGTTCCACCATCTGTTGCATACAACCTGCAGATGGATTGGCTCAACAAACTCTCCCTCTAGTTGCCTTACTAAGCCATCCGGTCCCTCTACGTTTATTTTTAAAAGGTCGTCAACCAACTCTTCTATTTCCTTCTGTGTTTTTCCTTTTTCCTGCTCGTCCATGTTTCTTATTGTGTCTGTTAAAGGGCCCTTGATGGCCGCGATGGCCCCGTTTCTGTTCAGCCTTTCCAGCCTAAAGCGTGGCCTTAGTCTCTCTGGAAGATTGCCTTTGAAGGGATCCAGTTGCGCTAAAAAGTCTTCCCTGATGATAAGCACAACCCTAAGAAGGGGATTGTTGTCCAGGGAATCGGCAACTTGCTCAAAGAACTCCTTTTGCTGGTCTATCCATTTGTTTGGATAAAAACTAAAGATCTCTTCCAGTCGGTTAATATGAGAACCTGGGCAGGGGGTATCCATTATTGTCTTTGCGGTTTGGAAAATGCCTGTCTAAAAATTCAAATAGGGACAGGCCAAGTGCTGATTCAGAGTCAACGTTTGGAAGCAGGCTTTGAATTGCGTTATAAATGTACAGATTTTCCATCTGGTCGGTATGGTTCTCACTGTCAATATTGTCTTTTGAACCATATGACCTACTATCCAAAGCAGTGATCATGGCAGTGGTAGTAGTTGTACCTTGAACCCTGGCCACAGGCAACACCTCAAACCCGTATCTTTCCAATTCGGGTGTGACTTGGGCATTAAAGATGGATGTTTTTCCGGCGCCTGATTGAGCGTAAGTTAAGACAAGCCTGTGGAGGTAATGAGCGAGACTATCTCATTGGTTTCAACATCCCTGCCAAAGAAACGCGATTGGTCATACTTGTCCCTTTTGAACGGGCGTGGGCCAATATATGGTTCTAAAAGGTTGGCCATCTGTTGGTTTGGTGTTTGAGATAGGGTGCTGTAAGATTTTTCTTTTGGCAGTGGACAATATCTAAGTCACATACCTCTTGCTGTGGATATGCATTTAGGTTGTTTTCTTTTTGAGGTGTGAGTCTCTATATAATCCCTAATCCTGCACTGTTATTATTTCACTTTTTCTTATACATAATACTGTTTTGGTGGTATTTAAAGGAAAACTAAG
>CAWHFX010000019.1:0-287245 GCA_963828715.1 uncultured beta proteobacterium
AACACCACCGGCTTGCCGCGGTAGTTCTCGAAGAAGCTCTTCGTGCGCAGCCAGAGCAGCACGGTCTTGTCGGCGACCTGCGCCGGATGCGGGAACGCGCCCTCCACCTCGGGCAGGCCCGCGTGCACGTAGATGGCGTGCTCGTCCTCGTAGAAGTAGGGCAGCGCGCGCAGCCAGTCGACCACGTCGGGCGGGAAGAACGTGCCGCCGAACAGCGCCTCGGCCTCGTGCTGCCTGACGCAACTCGCCCGCTCGGGCAGGCGCCTCGCCCGTGAACGAGCGCAGCGTGGCAGGCAGCCGTTGCTCGGGGGCAGCACGAACTCGTCCCAGCCGGCGTCGATGACACGCAGCCAGGCGTCCTCGTGATTGCCGCGCAGGCACACCACCTTGGGCCCTGGCGTGCGCGCAGAGCTCGCGCACGTGTGCGATGACCTGGGCCGACTGGGGGCCGCGATCGACGTAGTCGCCCACGAAGACCAGCGTGTCGTCCTCGTCGAGGGCGGGCAGCTTGCCGAGAACCGTGAGCAGCGCGTCGAGCTCGCCGTGGATGTCACCGATCGCGAACGTTCGTCCTGCCATGGCGGCGCAATGTACAGTTCGAGCACCCGGGCGGTCCACGCAAAAGTGTCGAGTTGCATCGGACAGCGGCCTGCGGCCTACGGAACGCCCACGATACCCGGGCCGGCGTCTCCTGCTTCCACCTCTCGCTGGCGGCGCGCGAGCTGCTCCGGAACGCGCGCGCAACACACGCCACCAGGGCAATCCATCTCGGTGATGCACAGGTTGCACGGGGTGCAAGCGGAGGCCTCGAGCTCTCCGCGCTCGAGACGCGAGACGAAGCCGGGGTCGTGAATCAACGGGCGACCGAGCGCAAGCAGCTCGAAGCCTGCTGCGAGGGCTTCCTCCATGTGCGCGCGGGCCCGGATGCCGCCGAGCAGCACGAGGGGCAGCCGCACCGCCTTGCGCACCTCTCGCGCGTCGTCGAAAAAGAACATGGGTGTGAAGGGCACCTGCTTCACGAGTGCCGGGCCGAACAGTGTGATGGCCAGCTTCTGCAGCGGGTTTTCCTCCACCGCCACCATGGCCTCGAGCGGGCGCTCACCACGCAGCAAGTAGAACGCGCTGTGGCTAGCGAGTCCGCCCGAAAGCACCAGTGCATCGGCGCCACTCGCTTCGAGCATCCCGCGCGTGCTCTGCCGCGTCTGCTGCGTGCACGCCGCCCTGCACTCCGTCGTCGAGGTTCATCTTGACGAACACGGCCACGCCCGGAGACACGGCGTCGCGCACACGCCGCACGACCTCGCAGGCGAAGCGCATGCGGTTCTTGCGCGAGCCGCCGTAGTCGTCGTCGCGCTGGTTCCTGTGCGCGCTGGCGAACTGGCTGAGCAAGTAGCCGTGGCCGGCGTGAAGCTCGAGCGCATCGAAGCCTGCCTGCTCGGCGAGCCGGGCAGCCGTCACGAAGTCCTGCGTGGTGCGTTCGATGTCGGCGCGGCTCATCGCAAACGTGAACGGCAGACCCTTCATCACACCGTAAGGATTCATGCCGAACGATGGACCCAGGGGCCCGCGTCGCCCGCGCAGCGCTTCGTTCTTGCTGAACCCGCCCGCATGGCCGAGCTGCACCATCACGCGTGCGCCCGCGTGCTGCACGGCAGCGGTGAGCGCGCGCAGGTGGGGAAGGGCTCGCTCGCCCATCACGACTTGATTGGCGAAGGTGCGACCGTCGGGCGACACGGCGCAGTAGGCGACGGTCGTCATGCCCACACCGCCGCGCGAAAGCTCCACGTGGTGACGCACGAGCGCTCGCGTGGGCAAGCCATCGGCCACCATTCCCTCGTACGTGGCGCTCTTGATGAAGCGATTGCGCAGCCTGAGACCGCCCACGACGAGGCGAGAACCAGCACTTGCGGAGCAAGAGCTCGGTCATGCGTGCACACTAGCGCTCGCCGAAACCGACGTCACCGGCGAATGCTCCGCCCGGCGGGCGATTCACGACGGTCAACCACGACTGACGAACACATGCCCACACAACGCGGCGCAGGAGCTCGCCAGCGCCGCACGCCCTCTTCGAGCGCCGCTCCTCAATCCTCTCGGCGGCCGGCGCGCGAGCCGCGCAACAGGCGCGTGACCGCGGGAACCAGGCCGTCGGCGACGTCTTGCTTGGCCAGGGCTTCATCGGCGCCGCACTGCGTGCGCATGCGCTCGAGCTCCTGGGCGCTGCTGCCGGAGACCACGATGATGATGAGCTCGCGAAACCGTGGATGCATGCGCAGCACCTCCACCAGGCCGTCGCCCGAGAGGCCCGGCATGTGTAAGTCCACGATCACGACGCGCACATTGCTGCGCTGGATGACACGCGTGGCGCCGATGGCGGAGGGCATGTCCAGGACCTCGTAGCCCGCCTTGCGCAGGGTCGTGCACATGAAGGAACGAGCTGCGTCGGAGTCGTCCACGACCAGAATGCGATCTGCGTTTCGAGGGGATGAATCGGCGCCCAGGGCGCTGTTGTAAAGGCGTGAACCATCCCCGGCCGCATGCTGCTTTCTCGCCCGCGCCGCGCCTTGAGCAATTGATCGACCAGACTCGCGTGCGTGCGGGCTCTGCCATTGGCCATCCGAAATTTCCCCGACCGACAGAGTTTGCAAGCCGCGTACCGTGCTGCACACGGGGCATGCAACGGCGGATGTCGCGACTTCGCTTCGCTTCTCGGCGCGCGCGGGCCGCGAACGTCGGTCGAGCGAGTGCGGGTCTGGACAGGGGCGTCCAGAAGCTGGACTGCCCGTGGACGTGTCGGGCCCGGCGCCGAGCGTCGGCGCTGCTAGGGCCGGGCGACGACGCCGTAGCGCTTGATCTTGGCGTACGGCGGATTGCGCGAGATGCCGAGCCGGTCGGCCGCGATCTCCACGCGCCCGCCGCATTCCTCGAGCATCTGCAAGATGTGCTGGCGCTCCATGGCTTCGAGGCTCTGGGAGCTCGTGCTCTCGAGCTCCTTGTTCGGGCTGCTTCCCCTGACCGAGAGCACTCGCGCCACGTCGAGCTCGGAGTCGCGGCAGAAGATCATCGCGCGCTCGAGCACGTTGCGGAGCTCGCGCACATTACCGGGCCAGTTGTACTCCGTGAGCAACTGCCGCGATGCCTCGGACAGGGTGCACAGGGGCTTGCCCTGTTCCTCGGCGAGCCGGTGCAGGATCTGCTCGGCCAGGGGCGTGATGTCTTCGCGCGTGCGCGCAAGGGCGGCAGGTCCATGGTCACCGTGTTGATGCGGAACAGCAGGTCGTTGCGGAACCTACCTTCGGACGTCATGGCCACCAGGTCGCGGTGGGTCGCGGCGATGAGGCTCACGTCGGTCGTGCGGCGGATGGGTCACCCACGCGCCGAAACGTGCCTGTCTTCGAGCACCTTGAGCAGCTTGGGCTGCACGGTCATCTCGAGGTCGCCGATCTCGTCCAGGAATAGCGTGCCGCGGTGGGCGAGCTCGACCAGGCCCGTCTTGTCGGCGGCCGCCCCGGTGAACGAGCCGCGCCGATGGCCGAACAGCTCGGACTCGGAGAGCTCGCGGCTGAGCCCGGCGCAGTTGAGGTCGACATAGGGCTCGCGATTGCGCGGCCCCATGTCGTGAAACCAGCGCGACAGTACCCCCTTGCCCGTGCCGGTCTCTCCCAGGATGAGGATGGGTGCCTGACTCTGGAGCACGGCTTCGGCCAGGGAGCGGAGCTCGCGGATGGCCGCGCTCGTGCCCACGAATGGGTCGAAGCGACTGCGCGAGCGCTGCTTGGCCACGGCGCGCCGTTCTTCGCGCCGGGCACCCACCGCGCGCTCGACCGCCAGCAGCAGTGCGGGGATTTCGACGGGCTTCGCCACGAAATTGTCGGCACCCGCCTTGATGCAATCGACCGCGGTCTCGAAGGTGCCGCTGCCGGTAAACCGATGATGGGGCAGCCGTCGTCTACGGCGCGGGCGGCGCGGATGAAGTCGACGGCACTCCCATCGGGCAAGCGGTAGTCGACCACGATGGCGTCGGGATGCTCTTCGCCCATGGCGCGCAAGCCTTGCGCGACCGTGCCTGCACAGAACACCACGTGGCCTTCGAGCTTGAGCCGCTGCCCGAGCAGCTCGAGGAGCCGTTGGTCATCGTCGATCACGAGCAGTCTGTATGACATCGCCCCTACTGAAGGCTGACGATCTTCCACGTACCAGGACGACATGAATAGTCTCTCCGAGGCAGGAGGGGGTCAAGCTCTCAGGCCCGGTCTGGGTGACGGAACGTGCGGCGGAGGTAGTGCTTGTCCTACGTTCGCGCCAGCTCGGCGTCGTGGATGGCTGGTGCTTCTATCAAAAGTCGCTTGGCTTGCTGAGGCCCTGGCTGGAGCGCAGGGTCGCGAGCAGGTTGTCCGTACGCGAAAACAGTCTGCCGATGTTGGCGGGGCTGGCCACAATCAGGGCCGCGTTCAAGTTGGCTGCCGCGCGTGGCATGCCGTACACCAGGCTCGAAGCCTCGTCCTGGGCCGCCGTGACGGCGCCCGCTTCGCGCAAGGCCTGGAGACCCCGCGCGCCGTCTTCACCGATGCCGGTGAGAAGGATGCCCGCCGCCTTGGAGCCGTGTTCCTTCGCCAGCGACTCGAACAGCGGATCGATCGCAGGGCGATGGCCGTGCACCTTGGGACCCTCGCTCAGGCGCACGCGCAGGTCGGCGTCAATCGACACGTGACGGTCTGGGGGCGCGACCACCACGGCCCCGCGCCGCAGCTTGCTGCCCTCGCGCGCCAGGCTGACGTCGAGCTCCACGCAGCCGCTGAGCCAGCTTGCGAAGCCGTCGACGAAGTGCCGGGCCAGGTGCTGCACCACCACGATGGGCGGCGTGTCCGTGCCGCGCAGGGGCTCGAGCAGAGCGCGGATGCAGGGGGGGCCGCCCGTGGAGGCACCGACGCCGATGACCGCGAGGTCGCCGCCCGTGGGCAAGTTCATGGGCTCCGGAATGGGCGTGAGCAGCACGCGCGGCTCCGTGTCGTCGCTCGGCGCGCGCCTGCGAAGGCTCACCACCACGCCGGCGATGCTGCGCAGCTCCCGCAAGAACGCCTTGCCTGCTTCGCTCTCGGCCGAGACGTCTCCCTGCGGCTTGGTCAGCACGTCCACCGCACCCGCTGCGAGCGCCTGAAACGTGGTCGGGCTACCCGGGCCGACCGGCCTTGCCGTCACGATGGCGATCGGCGTGGGACGCTCGCGCATGATCTGTCGCGTGGCTGCGATGCCGTCTCCGTCGGGCATGACCACGTCCATCGTGACGAGGTCTGGCTTGACCTCCACCGCCGATCAACTCGCGGGCTTCGCGAGCGTTGCGCGCGCTGGCCACCACGAGCATGTCGGGGGCGCGGTCGATGAGCCGCCGCATCATCTCGACCGCCGCGGGCGAGTCGTCGACGACCAGGACTCGAATCACGGTGCGCGTCGAACTCATGACAACTTCTCCAGTGTGCCGAGCCCTCCGTGTTGTCGGAGCTGGCTCCTTTTGCGGGACGGAACAGCGGCGGCCGCTCGATTCGTTCCCGAGCGACTCATGACTCTCGCCCCGGGCGGAATCAGACGCAACATTTCTTCCGCAGCGACGCTGCGCAGCTCGGCGAGCTCCTCGCTCGCGCTCAGCGCCGTCACCGTCACGCGCAGAGCGCGCTGCGCGTGCTCGTGTTTCCCGAGTCGCGCCAGCGTCACCCGTCTCAGGCGCGCTTGCTCGGGGTCGGTCGCGAGATCGAGGACGCGCATGAGATCTGCGCGCGCACCTTCGAGGTCGCCGCGGGATTCGCGCACCACGGCTCGCAGCAAGTAGGAACCGTCCCACTGGTTGTGGTCTTGCAGCGCGGCTTCGAGCCGCGCGAGCGCCTCGTTGATGTGGGCGAGGTCGGCCTGTTCGAGTACATGCTTGGCAGGGGCCGACGCGGCTGCCGCGCGCTCTCGCTCCCGTGTGGGCGCCGCCGAGATGTGCGGAGGTTCAGGCCGTGGAGCCCGGGCAGAGGCGCAAGACCCCCGGCAGGACGTCCATGGTGAAGCCGACGGGCGGTACCGGATCGGAAGGCCCTGCCAGCCACGCACCCGTGGGCACCAGGGCTTTCGCCAGCGTGCGCGCCACGTTCATGCGCGCGGCCGCGGAGAAATGGAGCGTGACGTTGCGGCACAGGATGAGGTCGAAGCGCCCGGGCGCCGGCAGGGAGCTCTCGGGGTCGGCCAGGTTGTGGCTCACGAAGCTGACGTTCTCGCGGTAGCGCTGCTTGAGCGAGAAGTCCCTGTCGACATGATGTCGAAGTACGAGCGCTGCGCTTCGGCCGAGGTCGCGCGCGGGGTGCCTTGACTGGCTTCCGTATACCGCGCGCCGTGCGTGCGCGAGGGCCGTGCGGTCCACGTCGCTGCCCACCAGCGAGATCCTCCACTCGTCGTACGCGGGCAATTCGGGCAACGCTCGTACGGCGGGGAGCAGTACGCGCTCACCGATCGCCTTCGAGACGTCGTAGTGGTCGCGCTCGAACCCGAAGTTGCCGGCCAGGCCGCAGCATCCGGAGTCGGGCACGGTGGCGTCGATGCCTGCCGCCGCCATCACCCGGCGATCGGCGTCGAACCCGAGTACGGCGTGCTGGTGGCAATGCGTCTGGACCAGCGCCTCTCCCCCGACCTGCGGTGGTTCCCAACCCGACTCGACCAGGAACTCGGCGAAGGTCCGCGTCGCGTGCGCCGCCTGGTCGACGAGTGGATTGTCGGCAATCAGATCAGGTGCGTCGTGCCGGAGGGCCGCAGTACAACTCGGTTCGAGACCCACGATCGGCGTACCTGCGGCGAGATGCGGCGCGAGGATCCGCAGCGAACGGTTGAGGACGCGCCGAGCCTTCTTCAGCTGCCCGGTCGAGATCCAGGTCAGACCGCAGCACACGGGCTTGTCCGGCAGTACCACCTCGAACCCGGCCGCCTCCAGCACCTCGACCGCCGCCCGCCCGATCTCAGGCGCCAAATGATCGGTGAACGTATCCGGCCACAACACCACCTTGCTGCCACCGGTCGACGAACCCCCACGAGCAGCAAACCAAGAAGTAAAGGTCTGCCGGGCGAAGGGCGGGACTTCGCGCTCGGCCGCGATCCCACCAAGCCGCTTGGTCAGCCGCGCCCTCGCAAAACGATTCGCAAGACCCGGTACCGGCGACGCGAGCCGGGCCCACAACGGCAGCCACCCCATCGACCAATGCGACAACGGCCGCGCCCACGGGCGGCGCGCGTAGTGATGGTGGGTGAACTCGGCCTTGTACGTCGCCATGTCCACATTGACCGGACAATCGGACAGACATCCCTTGCAGGACAGGCAAAGGTCCAACCCATCGCGTACTTCGGTCGACCGCCAGCCGTCCGCGATCACGTCGCCCTGCAGCATCTCCCAGAGCAGGTGCGCGCGGCCGCGGGTCGAATGCAGTTCGTCGTGCGTCACCTGATAGCTCGGGCACATCACGCCGCCCGAACTCTGCCGGCACTTGCCGATCCCCACACACCGGCGTTGCGCCTGCGCGAAGTCGTCCCCGTCGTCCGGATACGTGAAGATTGTCGGCAATCGACGATCCTTCGCCGGCCCGTCGTGACGGATCGCCAGGTCGAACGGCGGCGGGTCGACGATCATGCCGGGGTTCATCACCCGCGCCGGATCCCAGATCTCCTTCAGTTCCGCGAACAGCCGCACCCCGTCGGCGCCGTACATCCGGCTGAGCAACTCCGACCGCGCCCGCCCGTCCCCGTGCTCACCGGAGACCGAACCGCCCAACCCGACCACGAGCTCCGTCGCCTGCTCGACGAACTCCCGGTACGTCGCGATGCCGCGCGTACTGAGCAGGTCGAAGTCGATCCGCATGTGCATGCAGCCCTCACCGAAATGCCCGTACGACGCACCGGACAGACCGTGCCTGCCAAGCAACTCGTCGAGGCCGCGGAGGTAAGCACCCAACCGCGCCGGCGGTACGGCGGCGTCCTCCCAACCACCCCACGCCTCAGCCCCATCCGCCCGCCGAGTCGCCAACCCAGCCGCATCGGTCCGACATCGCCACAAAACAGCCTGAGCCCCCGGATCCGTCACCAGACTGGCCGTCGCAGCCGCCCCGACCGCAAACACGCCCGAGCCCGCAGTTCCCCCGGACGAGGCAAAGGGTAAGCCGACAGCCAGTGAGGCCGCGGTCGGTGGTTGTCGTGGGTGGGGCGGAGTCGCGGAGTTCGTCGAGCATCGCCTGGGCGGCGCGGGCGGCGAGCACCTCGTCGTCTCCGCCCATCTCGACGAGCAACCATGCCTTCCCCGCCGGCAATCCGGCGCGCACCGCGGCATCGCGGACCTCCGACGGCAGGCGCTCGACCAGGTCACTGTTGATGGACTCCATCGTCAGCGGGTGATGCCGCAACACGATCGGCACACAGTCCGCCGAACTGATCGAGTCCCCGAACCCGAGCACACACAAAACCTTTGCCTTCGGCAACTCACTCAACCGCACCGTCGCCCGCAGCGTCGCCGCCAGCCCGCCTTCGCTGCCGGAGAGCAGCGCCGCCACGTTGTACCCGTACTCCGGCAACAACCGATGCAGCGCATACCCGGAGATCTGCCGGCTGAACTGCCCGAACCTCCGCCGGATCAGCAACTCGTTCCGATCCACGAACGCCTGCAGCGCCCGGTGCACCTCCCCCTCACGCCCGAGCCTTGCCGCACACTCGGCGCGGTCTCCGGTCGACTCGACCGTCATCCTGGTGCCGTCGGCAAGCACCAGATCGAGCGATTGCAGATTGTCGGCAGTCGTCCCCCACGCGACGGAATGCGCTCCGCACGCATTGTTGGCAATCATCCCGCCGAGCGTCGCCCGGCTCCCCGACGACGGATCCGCGCCGAACGCCAAGCCGTACGGTTTCGCCGCCGCCAGCAGGTCCGTCAGCACGACCCCCGGCTCGACGACCGCCGTCCGCGCGCCCGGGTCGATGTCCAGAATCCGGTTCACATGCCGCGACGCATCGATCACCACGCCACCGATCGCGTTGCCGGCCATCGACGTACCACCGCCGCGCAGCACCACCGGAGCCCCGGCCGCCGCGGTCAGCGTGACCGCGATCGCCAGCTCCTCGGCATCGGCAGGTACGACGACCAAGTCCGGTACGTCGCGATAGTTCGAACCGTCCGTCGCGTAGAGCGCCCGGGTCCGTCGGTCGTCAGCCACGGACCCCCTGAGTTCCCGGCGAAGACCGGCCGCCAGCCGCGCGACGTCGTACCCGAGACCGGAGCCCGCGCGCGGATCGACTCTTCCAGAGGCGAGATTGTCTGGGGTTAGCATTGTCGACAATCTACCTATTTGCCCGCCGGTCAGCCAGGAGGACAGATGGTCGCAGTAGGGCTGCTCTACCCCGGACACAGCGCGGAGGACGACTACCCGGCGCTCGAGGCGCGGCTCGACGGATCCATCCGGTTGCCGGTCGTGATCGGTCTCGGTCGGCGAGGACGCGGCACGCTCGCCGCGGATCGGGTGGTCGCGATGGTGAAAGCCGCGGACCACCCGGACGCCGAGGCGATCCTGGTGCCGGAACGGCCACGCACACGCTGGAGATTGTCGACGATCTGGAGGCGGCGATCGGCAAGCCAGTGCTCACCGCGAACCAGGTGACGGTGTGGAAAGGGCTCGATTTGCATGGCCCAGTACCGTCTCTGCCAAGCTTGGGCAGTCTGTTTTCATCAAGGGGGACGTACGCGTGACCAGTTACATCGAGCCGCTGACGCAGGAGTCGACGCCGAGCATCATCGCCGACAAGCTGCGCAAGGCGATCGGAGCCGGCGAGCTCAAGCCCGGCGCCCAGCTCGGCGAGGCGGACCTGGCCCGCAAGCTCGGCGTCAGCCGCGGGCCGCTCCGCGAAGGCATGCAACGGCTCACCCAGGAAGGCCTGCTGGTCCCGATCCGCAACCGCGGCCTGTTCGTCATCGACATGACAGTGGACGAGATCCGCGACATGTACCTGGCCCGCGAGGCGATCGAACGCACCGCCGCCCGCCGCGTCGTCGCCGGTGACCACGAGGCCGCCGGCGAGGAACTCCTGGCCCTCGTCCGCAAAATGAGCGAAGCCGAAGGCGACCCAGCCGCCGTCGGCGAAATCGACATCGCCTTCCACGAACTCCTGGTCCACCTGGCCGCCAGCCCTCGCCTGACCCGAATCCACAAAACCCTCATCACCGAAACCCGCATGTGCATCCACGCCCTCGCGGCCACCTACTCGGGCGCCGAGGCCCGCGTCGACGAACACCGACACATCGCCGAGGCCATCCGCGCCGGCGACCACCTCCAAGCCGACGACCTCCTGGCCGCCCACATGGAAGACGCCATCGCCCGCCTCACCAACCGCTAATCACTCAGGTGGGTCGACGAGGCTGCCACCTCGGCTAGGAGCGGGCAGCACGCCGGTCCCGTTCTCCGACGACCTGTACTGCGCGATCGATCTGCGACCTCGGCGCCGAGCGCACGCGGCGCGAACGACGCGTGGCTCCGGATCGAGGGAGCTGTCATCCCGCGACGGGTGCTGAGACAGGCGGAATCGCCAGGTCCTCAGGGCGCGAGGGCCGGTCGTAGATCGGTCGATGCCGGTCCGGTGTTCCTGAGGTCAGCGGATACCGGTCAGCGGGAGCGGTCTAGCGGCAGCGGTCGGCGCCGGCGGTCGACCGCAGTGATCGGGGGTGAGCGATCGGCGTTCGAGTCGACAGCGGCAGCGGACGGCGCTCAGCGACAGCAGTCGGCGTCGGGCGGTCGGCGTGAGCCGCAGCGGCAGCCGCAGCGGTCAGCGTTCAGCGACAGCGGTCGGCATCGGCGGTCGGCGTCAGACGCAGCGGCAGCGGTCAGCGTGCAGCGACGGCGGTCGGCATCGGCGGTCGGCGTCAGCCGCGAGGCAGCGGTCAGCGGTCAGCGGTCAGCGGGCAGCGTTCAGCGGCAGCGGTCGGCGTCGGCGTTCGGCATCGGCGGTCGGCGTCGGCCGCAGCGGCAGCGTTCAGCGTTCAGCGTTCAGCGACAGCGGTCGGCATCGGCGGTGAGCGTCGGCGGTCAGCGTTAGCGGTTGGCGGACCGCGGTTAGCCGTGGGGTGTCAGCTAGTGCCCGGTCTTTCGGGGGCTGGTGGGTTGGTTGACTCTGACACTGTGTGAGGGCGTAGACCGGCGGCATGATGATGACGGCTACGGAGATTGCGGGGCGGATTCGGCGCGGTGAGGTCACGTCGCGGGCGGTGACCGAGGACGTGCTGGCGCGGATCGCGGATGACGACGCGGTGAACGCCATCGTGGAGACGCGGGCGGAGTTCGCACTGCGGGCCGCGGATGCGGCTGATGCGGCGGTCGCGGAGGGGCGCGAGGTCGGACCGCTGCACGGCGTACCGATGACGATCAAGGAGTGCTTCAACGTCGCGGGGATGCGTACGACGTGGGGCAATCCGGCGTTCGCGGAGTACGTCGCGGATCGGGACGCGACTGTGGTCGAGCGACTCAGCCGGGCCGGCGCGATCATCGTCGGCAAGAGCAATGTCCACACCATGCTCGCGGACTTCGGGCAGACCTCGAACGAGATCTACGGACGGACGAACAACCCCGCCGACCTCACCCGTACGCCGGGCGGCTCGAGCGGAGGTGGCGCGGCGGCGCTGGCCGCGGGACTGAGCTACCTCGAGTACGGGTCGGACCTCGTCGGGTCGATCCGGCTGCCCGCGGCGTACTGCGGTGTCTACGGGCTGAAGCCGACCACCGGACTGGTCCCACTGCAGGGATTCCAACGTGCCAGGACCGCCGGAACTGCCGAACGAGTTCCCGAACTTGTCGACAATCGGACCACTCGCGCGATCGGCCGCGGACCTGCGGACGGCACTGCGGGTGACCGGCGGCCCGGCGGCGCCGTTCTCGTGGGAGCTTCGCCCATCGCGGCGGCAGCGGCTTGCGGACTTCCGGGTCGGCGTCGTGTCCGACCATCCGGCCGCACCCGTGTCGAGTGAGGTCGGCGCGGTGCTGTCCGAGACGATCGACCGGCTCGGTCGGAGCGGCGCGAAGATCGTCGAAGGCTGGCCCGACGGGGTCGATCCCGAGGAGCAGGCCGAGGCGTTCGGATCCCAGGTCGAACTGTTCTTCGCGTTGCACGGCGGCGCGCCGTCGTCCGCGAGTCTCGCCGAGGTGATCGAGCAGGAGCGTCGGCGGATGGTCGCGCGGCAGAAGTGGCAGCAGTACTTCGAGGATGTCGACGTGTTCCTGTGTCCGACCAGCTTCACCGCCGCGTTCCCCCACGACGACCGGCCGTTCGAGGAGCGGACGATCAAGACGTCGTACGGCGAGCAGCGGTACGACGCTCAGGCGTTCTGGATCGCCCATGCCTCGCTGATCGGTCATCCCGCGCTCAGCATGCCGATCGGTCAGACGCCGGACGGCCTGCCCGTCGGCGCACAGGTGATCGGTCCGTGGCACGAGGACGACACCGCCATCACCTTCGCAGAACTGCTCGCCGCTTGAGTCACTCGGCAGTTGCGTCGAGCCGGCGAGGACCCGCCGCTGGCGAGCGCGCGAGCGTCGCCTCGGACGGGAGCGCGCGAGCCTCGCCTCGGACAGGCGCACGCCGTCGGGGGAGCTTCGGCTCGTCGCGGATCGGCGAGCCTCGGCTCAGACGGCGCGCGCGAGCCTCGGCTCGGATCGGGCGGGCGCGCGAGCCTCCGCTCGGATGGGAGTGCGTTAGCGTCGAGTTGGAAGGGAGTGGGGATTGTTCGCCATCGGGGAGTTCGCGCGGCACGGGCGGGTGTCGGTTCGGATGTTGCGGCACTACGACGCGATTGGGCTGCTGCGGCCGGCGTACGTCGATCCGACGACGGGCTATCGCAGTTACACCGCCGGGCAGTTCGCCGACCTGAACCGGATCGTCGCGTTGAAGGATCTCGGCTTCGGGCTCGAGCAGGTGCGGACGATGATCGCGGACGAGATCAGCCCGGCCGAGCTGCGCGCATTGTTGACAATCCGACGCGCGGAACTGGAGTCGACCGTCGCCGAGAGCTATGCCCGGCTTGCGCAGGTCGAGTCGCGGCTGCGTGGCATCACGGGCGACCTGCCCACCGCCGACGTCGTGATCAAGGAACTGCCTGCGATCCGGCTGGTCGGACTGACCACCACGGCTGCGAGCTTCACGCCGGAGGACATCGGCCCGGTCGTCCGTCCCGCTCTGTAACGAACTCGGCTGCCGGCTCCCCGATGCTGATGTCCGACCGGTCGGCCGCTTGACCTGTCTGTACGAACGGTCGCGACCACAGTCGGGCGAGGACGAGGACGAGGTCGTCGTACGCGCGACTGTCCCGGCCACTGTCGATGCCGGCAGCAACCTGAAGGGGGCTGACAGCAACCAGGAGGTGGCTGGCGGCAACACCGAACGGGCTCGTGGCAAGCGGAACGGGTTGTCGGCAACGCGGAAGAGCCGGGCGGCAATGCGGAACGGGCCGGTGGCAACGCGGAAGAGGCGGCGGCAACGCACAGGGCGCCGGCTACGCCGAACAGCGGTGGCAACGCGGAGCGGGTCGGCGGCAACCTCAATGGGCTTGAGGTGATTGATCTGCCGGCGGTGCGCGTTGCGACGCTGGTGTATCGCGGGCCGATCGACCAGGTGCTGCCTGCGTGGCAGGCGCTGGCTCGCTGGATCGACGACAACGGCTATCGGTCCAGCGAGCCTGCGCGGGAGCTGTACCTCGACTGCCCGGACGACCCGGCTGGCTGGGTCACCGAACTCCAAGAGCCGATCGAGCCATCAAGCCTTGGCGAGTAGTCAGGCTGTGGCGAGCAGTCAGGCTCGGCGAATAGGCAGACCGGCGAGGTGCGGCCGCGGCGAGGGGCGGGTTGCGCTCTTTCGGCGAGGGCGGGTAGGGCGCCGCGCGGGCCGGGAGACGCGCCGCGGCTCGGGGCGTGACGCGGGCTGGGGCGGGTTATGGGGTTTCGGCTAGGGCGGCTAGGCCGGCGACTATGACGGTGAGGCCGAATTCGAAGCGGGCGTCGGTGGTGGCGCCGGAGGTGAGGGGGCCGGCTAGGGCGATGGTCAGGGGGTAGCGGTCGGCGGGGAGGGAGGCGAAGAAGTTGCGGAGGCCGGCGACGAAGCCTTCGACGTCTGCTTCGGTCCAGCCGGCGGCTCCCTGCACGCTCTCCTCGAAGGCGATCGCCGTGACGTAGAGCGGGATCAGGTCGACGGCCCAGGCGGCGGCCTGGTCGGGGAGGTTGCCGGCCTTGAGGATGCCGAGGATCCGTTCGGTGCTGAGCAGGGCCCGCTCCCCCAGCGGTACCTGGCCGATCGCGGCTCGGGCGACGCCCGGGTTCGCCCGCATCACCCGGAGCAGTTCACGCATCGCGTCCTTCAGTTGCTCCTGCCAGCGCTCCGGATCCGGCGTCTCCGGGAGCTTCATGTCCTGCGCCGCGCGGTCGACCAGCAGCTGATCGAGCTCCTTCTTGTTCGCGACGTGCGCGTAGAGCGACGCAGGTCCGGTCCCGAGCGCCGAGGCGACCTTGCGCATGGACACGGCCTCGTACCCCTGCTCGACCAGCACCCGCATGGCCGCGTCGACGATCCGCTCCCGGGTCAGCGGCGCGCGGGCCGCGCGGACGGGCTTCTCGGGACTGATCGGCTGCCACGGCGACTGGGTCATGGCCCCACTGTAGCGAACACCGTACTTGACAGGAACACTGTTCGCGCGTAGAACAGTGTTCGTCAACGAACACCGTTCGCAATCCCAGGAGCCACCGATGAGCACCTCGACCGCCACCTCCTCGGCCAACCCGGCCACGCCTGCCACCCCGGCCGACCCAACCGCCCAACCACCGACCGGCTCCGCGAGTACGCCGTACCGCTGGCGCTGGCTCGTCCTCGCGACCGTGCTGATCGCCGAGATCATGGACCTGGTCGACGCGACGATCGTCAACATCGCGGCGCCGTCGATCCGGGCCGAGCTGGGCGGGTCGGAGTCGGCGATGCAGTGGATGCTGGCCGGCTACACGCTGGCGTTCGCGATCGGGCTGATCAGCTTCGGCCGGCTCGGCGACCTGGTCGGCCGGCGCCGGCTGTTCCTGATCGGCGCGGTCGGGTTCACCGTCGCCTCCGCGATCTGCGGATTGTCGACAAGCCCTGAGCTGCTGATCGGCAGCCGGGTCGCGCAGGGTCTGCTCGGCGCGGTGATGATCCCGCAGGGCTTCGCGATCCTGAAGGCGGTCTTCCCGGCGGACGAGATCGGCAAGGCGTTCGCGATGTTCGGCCCGGTGATGGGCCTGTCGGCGGTGGCCGGCCCGATCATCGCCGGTGCCCTGATCGACGCGAACTGGTTCGACGCCGGCTGGCGGATGATCTTCTTCATCAACGTCCCGATCGGCATCGCGGCCCTGGTCGGCGCGCTCCGGTTCATGCCCGAGGTGAAGACGCCGGGCGCGTCCCGGCTCGACGCGGCCGGTGTGATCCTGGTCAGCCTCGCGTCCGGTCTGCTGATCTACCCGCTGGTCCAGGGCCGCGAGCTCGGCTGGCCGTTGTGGACAATCCTGATGATGGTCGCGTCGGTGCCGACGTTCGTCCTGTTCGGCCGGCGTGAGCGCCGGTCCGGCAACCCGGTGATCGACCCGTCCCTGTTCCGCAACCGCGGGTACGTCGCCGGCCTCGGCGTGATCACCACGTTCTTCCTGGCGATGTCCGGCTTCATGCTGGTCTTCAACCTGTTCACCCAGCTCGGACTGCACTACAGCCCGCTGAAGGCCGGCCTCGCGATGGTGCCGTTCTCGCTCGGGATCGCGATCGGCGCGCCGCTGTCCGGCGGCCTGCTCGCTCCGAAGCTCGGGCGGAAGGCGCTACAGCTGGGCGTCGCGGTGATGACGCTGGCGATGGGCGGCGTCTGGTTCACCCTGCACACGTACGGCGATGCGACGACGATCTGGAATCTGGTGCCGGCGACCCTCGCCACCGGGATCGGTGCCGGCCTGGTGTTCGCGCCGCTGTTCGACATCATCCTGGCATCGATCGACGACCAGGCCGCGGGCTCGGCGTCCGGCGTACTGACCGCTATGCAGCAGTTCGGCGGCGCGATCGGGGTCGCGGTGATCGGCACGATCTTCTTCCAGCTGCTGCCGGCGCACGCGTTCCTCGGCGCCACCAAGACGGCTGTGCTGGTCGCGATCGGGATGTTCCTGATCAGCCTCGCGGTCACCTGGCTGCTGCCGAAGCGGGCCCGCGAAGGAGCCTCGGCGCACTGATCCGGGCATGACGAAGCCCCGCTCGCCTAGTGTGGCGAGCGGGGCTTCGGCGGTAGATCAGTTGAACGAGTCGCCGCAGGCGCAGGAGCCGGTGGCGTTCGGGTTGTCGATCGTGAAGCCCTGCTTCTCGATCGTGTCGACGAAGTCGATCGAGGCGCCCTTCAGGTACGGCGCGCTCATCCGGTCCGTCACGACGTTCACGCCACCGAAGCCGGCGACCACGTCGCCGTCGAGCTGACGCTCGTCGAAGAACAGCTGGTACCGCAGGCCGGAGCATCCACCCGGCTGCACGGCGACCCGCAGCGCGAGGTCGTCGCGACCTTCCTGCTCGAGCAGCGCCTTCACCTTGGCGGCGGCCCCGTCGGTGAGGATCACACCCGTGGCGACGGCCTGCTCGGTCTGCGCTTCAGTCATTCCTGACTCCAGTCATCTCGTGAGCGCCCGGCCGCGTGGCAGGCGGCCGTGCGCGGAAAGTCCGCTGTCATTCCGCACCAACAAGCGCCGATCCGGAACCATTCCCATGGTCGCACACCAATTTCCAGGATCAACTACCCCGGTCACAGGCTGGTCAGCGCGCCCAGGTGCGGGCAACACGCTCCGCAACCGCCGCGAGCGATCCGTGTGGATCCGCGAAGGCGCGCTCCTCGCCGACCAGGTCCACCAGCGAGTACGCCGACTCGACGCCCATCGTGCGCATCTCGCGGGCCCCGATCAGGACCTTCCCGGCCAGTACGACGCATGGCCGCATCGCGTCGTTCGCCACCTTCGCGACCCCGGCGATCACCTTGCCGTCGCGGGACTGGAAATCGAACGCACCCTCGCCGCTGAGCACCAGGTCCACCCGCGACGCCTTCTCCTTCAGCCCGGTCAGCTCCGCGACCAGGTCGATCCCGGACACCCGCTCGGCGCCGAGCAGCAGCAGCGCGTACCCGAGCCCGCCCGCGGCGCCGGCGCCCTTCTTGTCCGCGGTCTTCCGGTCGGCCAGCTCGGCGAAGTGGGTCAGCCAGCCGTCGACCTGGGGCTTGCGGTCGTCGGTGATCCCCTTCTGGGTGCCGAAGATGTTGGTGGCGCCACGGAGCCCGAGCATCGGGTTCTCGACGTCACTCGCCGCGACGAACTCGATCCCCGCCATCCGCGCCCGAGCCGGCTCCAGATCCACCGAGGTCAACCCGGCCAGCCCAGCCGCCCCAGCGTCCAGCCGACCACTCGACGCACCCGCCGCCGGCTCACCGCCGCTCAGCCCGACCACCAGCGGCCGCCTGGATCACCGTCGGTCGCCTGACCACCGCCGGCCGCTCGACCACACTGCTGATCACCGCCGGCGTCTGACCACCATCGGCCGCCTGACCACCATCGGCCGCCTGACCACCGTCGGTCGCCCGACCGTCGCGCGGCTGCTTGATCACCGCCGGTCGTCTGATGACCGCTGGTTGCCGTGGCGCCGAGGGCGGCGAGTAGGCCGGCGCCGGCGTCGTTCGTGCCGGAGCCGCCGAGTCCGAGGATGATCCGCTTCGCCCCGGCGTCGACCGCGGCCGCGATCAGCTGACCCACGCCGTACGTCGTCGCGTCCTCGGGCCGGCGCAGCTTCGGCTCCACCAGGTGCAACCCGCACGCCTGCGCGGTCTCGACGTACGCCGTTTCGCCCGCGAGCAGCACCGTCGCCGGGGTGTCGTCGCCGAGCGGTCCGCGAACGGTGACCGACAGCAGCGTCCCGTCGACGACCGCCGAGAGTACGTCGATGAACCCGGGCCCGCCGTCCGCCATCGGCGCCACCAGCACCTCGGCCTCCGGATCCCGCCGCCGCCACCCTTCCTCGATGGCCGCGGCCGCCTCCACGGCCGTCAACGTGCCCGCGAACTTGTCCGGCGCAATCAGCACTCGCATGCCGACATCCTCTCCTACCCCCAATCGTTGACGGGCCCGGTGGTCGACAGTTGGATCGTCGACATGAAGACGATCCTCTTCGCGTTCCGCGTGAGTGACCTCGAGCGGTCGCTCGCCTTCTACCGGGCCGTGGGCTACACCGAGCTCAGCACCGTGCCGTTCGACGACGGCTCCAGCCTCGTCTGGCTGAAGCTCCCCGACGAACCGGCCGTGTCGCTCGAGCTCGTGCACCGGCCGGCCGACGGGTCGATCGAGACCGGCGGCTTCGAGCACTTCGCGATCGAGGTCGACTCACTCAGCGCCACCATCGACCGCCTGACCGCCGCCGGCCTCGAGCCGGCGCCGCCAGAACTCCCCGGCGGCCCGGACGGCCCGAAGACCTCCTGGCTCACCGACCCCGACGGCTACCGGATCGAACTGGTCGAGTGGCCGCCCGGCGGACCGCCCCAGGTCAACTAGCCGTAGCCAGGTTGGCTCGGCGGACCTGGTCGTCGACGAGCTGCGCGCGGCCGGCTGGGATGTGCCGGACATGCAGACGAACTTCGTGTGGCTGGCGCTCGGCGGCGACACCGCCGCGTTCGCAGAGGCGGTGCATGCCGAGGGGGTGTCGATCCGCCCGTTCCCGGGTGACGGCGCGCAGTGGCCGACCACCGTCAGCCCCGCCAGCGCGTCGCCCCGGATCGCCGCCGACGCGATCGCCGTACGGGAGGAGGAGCGCGGGCTGGTCGACCGGACGGATACAGGCAGGATTCCGCGAGTATGTCGCCGGGCTTGATGGTCACGACGGCGGTCGGTTGTCGGCAGGCCGTGCGCGGGGCTGACAGGGTCCGGGTTCGTCAGCGGCGGAATCAGGCGGCGGAGGAGCAGGGCCAGGGCGGCGCCGATGAGGTAGGGGGCGAGGCGGCGGGCTAGGACGGGGAGGAGGGTGCTGGCGAGGTTCAGGGCCGGGGCTTCGGCTGGTGCCGGGTCGGTGGCTCGAGCCCGACGGTGGTGTGGCCGACATCCGCGGTGTGGTGGACGCGGTTGGCGAGGACGACTCGGCAGGCCGAGCCCTGCACTTCCGCGGCCGCCGTCGGCGGGATCGTGCCGTGCCGCGGGTTCGTGGCCGAGCTGGCGGTGCCGGCCGCGGCCGGGGCGCCGGCGGGTTGGCCGAGCCGCGGGTGCCGAGCCGGCGGGTTGCCGAGTCCGGAGTGCCGGCCGGCGGGGTTTTCAGTTTGGTTTTCAGGCAGGTGGTGAATTGGTCCAGGAGTTGGTTGGAGACGTCCTGGATCAGGCCGCGGCCGAACTGGGCGGGGCGGCCGGTGATGGTGAGGTCGGTGTCGACGGTGACCTCGGTGGAGTCCGGGCCGGCGGCGGCGAGCTGGGCGGTGACGCGGGCGGTCGCGGTGCCGTTGCCGCGACGGTCCTTGCCCTTGGCCTCGATCACCGCGTGGTGATCCGCCGGATCGCGCTCCGCGAAGGCGCCGTTGCCGGAGTACTGCAAGGACACCGGCCCGAGCTTGACCTTGCACGCGCCGGTGAACTCGTTGCCGTCGTACGACGTCAGGGTGGCGCCGGGGAAACACGGCACCACCCGTTCGAGGTCGTTGAACGCGGCCCAGGTCTGCTCGATCGGGGCCGGTACGACGAACTTGTGCTCCAGCTTCACGAAGTACCTGCCGCAGCCAGGACCGCCCGCCGGGTGAGCACCGTCGCCAGGTGCCGCCGATAGTCCGCATCACCGTTGATGTCGGTCACCGGCGACGTCCCCTCCGCGGCCCGGGCAGCGGCCTCGCGCACCGCCTCGGCCGTAGCAGGCCGGCCGATCAGCGCGGCCTCGACCGCGCTCGCCCGGATCGGCGTCGACCCCATGTTGCCGAGCGCAACGCGCGCCTCCGCGATCGAGTCGCCGTCCAGCCGGACGGCCGCCGCGACGGACACGATCGACCATGCCTGGGCGACCCGGTTGAACTTCTCGTAGTGCGCTCCCCAACCGGTGTACTTCGGCACCCGGATCTCGACCAGCAGTTCGTCCTCGGCGAGCGCCGTACTGAACACGCCCTGGAAGAAGTCCGCCGCGGCCACGGTACGCCGACCGTCCGGCCCGGCGATCACGAACGACGCGTCGAGTGCGACCGCCACCGCGGGGAGATCACCGGCTGGATCGGCATGGGCGAGCGAGCCGCCGAACGTGCCGCGGTGCCGGATCTGCGGGTCCCCGACCGTTGCCGTCGCCAACGAAATCAACCGGGCATGCTCGCCGACCAGCGGATCGGACTGCACCGTGCTGTGCGGTGTCATCGCGCCGAGGACCAGCGCGTCCCCGTCGTCGCGGATGCCCCGCAGCTCGTCGATCTTGCCGAGGTCGACGATCGTCTCCGGCGCCGCCAGCCGCAACCGCAGCACCGGCATCAGGCTCTGCCCACCGGCCAGTACCTTCGCGTCGGAGTGCTCACGCAGCAAGGCCACCGCCTCGTCCACCGACGTCGGGCTGAAGTACTCGAACGCCGCGGGAATCATGACCGAGCTCCTTCCTGCAACGCCTTCCACACGCGGTACGGCGTACATGGCATCGCGACGTCCGTCACACCGAGATGCCGGACCGCGTCGACGATCGCGTTGACGACCGCCGGCGTGGACGCGATCGTGCCGGCCTCGCCGACACCCTTCACACCCAGCTGGTTCGTCGTCGCCGGAGTCTCCGTGCGAGCCGTCTCGAACTTCGGCAGATCGGGCGCGCCCGGCACCAGATACTGGTCGAACGACCCGGTGACCAGCGTGCCGGAATCGTCGTGCACCGCCTCCTCGAACAGCGCCTGCGCGATGCCCTGCGCCAGACCGCCGTGCACCTGCCCCTCGACGATCAGTGGGTTGACGACGACGCCGACGTCGTCGACGCTCACGTACGAGCGGATCTTCGTCGCACCGGTCTCGGTGTCGACCTCCACCGCGCACAGGTGCGTGCCGTGCGGGAACGAGAAGTCGTCCGGGTCGAGCGTCGCCTCCGCGTCGAGATGGCTCTCCGCGGACCCGTCCGAGCTTGTGCGCCTGGAGGACGGCGAACGCGAGTTCGGCCAACGTCATCCCCGACGTCCGTGCCGCGGACGCCGTACCGCCCGGCGGTGAACTCGAGGTCGTCGATGTTTGCCTCCAGCAACTGGGCCGCGATCGGCTTCGCCTTCTCGATCACCTTGTCGGCCGCGGCGAGCACCGCCATCCCGCCGACCGCCAGCGAGCGAGACCCGTACGTGTCCAGGCCCCGCGCGGCGACCTGCGTGTCGCCGTGCAGGACCTCGATGTCCTCGAAGGCGACGCCGAGCCGATCGGCCACCAGCTGGCTCCACGCGGTCTCGTGCCCCTGGCCGTGCGGGCTCGTCCCGGTCGACCACCTCGACCTTCCCGGTCGGCAGCATCCGGACCGACGCGTGCTCCCAGCCGCCGGCGACGTACCCCATCGAGCCGAGCCAGCGCGACGGCGCCAGTCCGCACATCTCGGTGTACGTCGAGACACCGATGCCGAGCTGGACCGGATCGCCGGACGCCCGGCGCTCCGCCTGCTCCTCGCGCAGTTCGTCGTACTTGAAGAGCTCGCGCGCCTTCGCGGTCGCGGCCTCGTAGTTGCCGGAGTCGTAGCCGCAGCCCGGAAACGGTGTTGAACGGGAACTCCTCGTGCTTGATCCAGTTCCGCTCGCGGATCTCCAGCGGGTCGACGCCGACGCGGGCCGCGAGCTCGTCCATCAGCCGCTCGATCGCGAACGTCGCCTCCGGCCGCCCGGCGCCCCGGTAGGCGTCGGTCCAGGTCGTGTTGGTGAAGACGTTGGTGATGCCGAGGCGGTACGACGGGAACTTGTAGATGCCGTTGTACATGAAGGCCCCGAGCAGCGGGATCGCCGAGGTGACCAGACCGAGGTACGCGCCCATGTTCGCGATCAGGTCGACCTTGAGGCCGGTCACCGTGCCGTCGGCGTTCGCGGCCAGCGTGAGCTTCTGCCACTGGTCGCGGCCGTGGTGCGCCGCCATCAGCGACTCGGACCTGGTTTCGTTGTATTTACAGGGCTTTCCGGTGTGACGCGCCGCGATGACCGTGAGCACTTCCTCCGGCGTGAACTGGAGCTTGCCGCCGAAGCCACCGCCGACGTCCGGCGCGATCACGCGGATCTTGTGCTCCGGGATGCCGAGCACCAGTGCGATGAAGATCTTCACGAAGTGTGGCACCTGGGTCGACGACCAGACCGTCATTTGCTCGGTGGTCGGATCGACGACGATCGCGCGAGGTTCCATGAACGCCGGGATCAGCCGCTGCTGGCGGATCTCCTTCTCGATCACGATCCCGCCGTCACGGGCCGCCGCGATCGCCGCGTCCACGTCGTCACCGGTGCCGGCCTCGGCCGAGTCGTAGGACCAGACCGCCGACACGTTCGTCCCGAGGTCCGGGTGGGCGATCACCTCGTCCGCGGCCGCGGCCCGCAGGTCGAGCGCGGGCGCGAGTTCCTCGTAGTCGACGTCGACCAGATCGGCGGCGTCGTTCGCCTCGGCCGCGTTCCGTGCGATGACCATGGCAACGATCTCGCCGGCGAAGGCGACGTGGTCGACCGCCATCGACGGGTGGACGGGTGCCTTCTGATCGGAGACGACGGCCCACGCGTTCGGCAGGCCGCCTTGCTCGTCGGCGATGTCCGCGCCGGTCAGGACGGCGATCACACCGGTGGCAGCGCGGGCCGCCGTGGTGTCGATGGCGGTGATCCGGGCGTGCGCGAACGGGCTCCGGACCATCGCGAGGTGCAGCATGCCGGGCAGGACGATGTTGTCGGTCCAGCGGGTCCGGCCGGTGATCAGGCGCGCGTCCTCCTTGCGGCGGCGCGGATTGCCGATCTCGGTCGCCGGGCGGTCCTCGGTGGTGGTCATCGGCCACCTCCCGCGGCGGCTGCGGCCCGGACGGCCTTCACGATGTTCTGGTAGCCGGTGCAGCGGCAGAGGTTGCCCTCGAGGCCGAGGCGGACCTCGTCCTCGGTGGGATCCGGATTGTCGGCAATCAGATCGATGGATTGCATGATCATGCCGGGTGTGCAGTATCCACACTGCAAGGCATGGTTCTCGTGGAAGGCCTGCTGCATCGGATGCAGCTGCCCGTCGGTCGCGAGGCCCTCGATCGTGGTCACCTCGTGCCCGTCGGCCTGGACGGCGAACAGTGAGCAGGACTTCACGCTCCGCCCGTCCAGGTGCACTGTGCAGGCGCCGCAGTTGCCGGTGTCACAGCCGACCACAGTGCCCGTCTTTCCCAGTTGCTCGCGCAGATAATGCACCAGCAGCGTGCGCGGCTCCACGTCGTCCGTGAAGCTGCTTCCGTCGACCTCGACCGTGATCCGGGTCATTGCCCCGCCTCCAGATGTCAGCAACCGCCGTACGGTTGATCCTGCTCCGCTGTGATCTCGACCACAAGAGATCGGATCAGTGGTGGATGCGGCCCGCGCGTCGCGAGAGGCGGTCGCCGGCACCGCCCCAGTGCTGGGCGATGATCTCCGCGGCGATGCTGACGGCGGTCTCCTCCGGCGTGCGGGCGCCGAGGTCGAGGCCGATCGGGCTGGCGAGACGGTCCAGCTCGGCGTCGGTCAGACCGGCTTCCCGGAGCCGTTCGAGGCGGTCGTCGTGGGTGCGGCGGGAGCCCATCGCACCGATGTACGCGACCTCGGGCAGACGCAGCGCGACCTCCAGTAGCGGTACGTCGAACTTAGGGTCGTGGGTGAGCACACAGATCGCGGTCCGGCCGTCGATCCGGCCCGCCGCGGCCTCGGCGGACAGGTAGCGATGCGGCCAGTCGACGATCACCTCGTCGGCGGACGGGAAGCGTGAAGCGGTCGCGAAAACCGCCCGTGCGTCGCAGACCGTCACGCGATAGCCGAGGAACGACCCGAGCCGCGCGACCGCGGCCGCGAAGTCGATCGCCCCGAACACCAGCAACCGCGGCACCGGCGCGTACGACGACACGAACACCCGCATCCCCTCGCCTCGCCGCTGCCCGTCCGGCCCGTACTCCAACGTCTCCGTACGGCCGTTCTCCAGCAGTCCGCGAGCGTCGTCGACCACCGCGTCGTCGGCCCGCTCCGACCCGAGACTCCCGGCGGCCGGCCGGCCCTCCGGTCTGACCACCAGCCGTCGGCCGACCCGCGCCGGATCCGGGTGCGCGACCACGGTCGCCACCGCCACCGGACGCCCGGCGGCGATGTCGCCGGCCACCTCGGCGAGCTCCGGGTACGACGTCCGGTCGATTCGTTCCACGAAGATGTCGATGATCCCGCCGCAGGTGAGGCCTACGGCGAAGGCCGACTCGTCGCCCGCCGCTTTTTGATTCATGGCGCGCACGAAGGCGCCGATGCCGCCCGGGTAGGCACGCCCGAGGGCCGCTGCAGCGCGATTCTCCGAGGCCATCAACGCGAGCCGCAGCATGTCGTCGCGTGCAAGCACGGTCCCGACCTGGAGCCGCGAGCGGGTATGCTTGAGGGAATCCACGTCGTCTTCGGTTATCGCGACGGGTTCCTGGAGGTCGAGCTTCCCATCGAGCACGACCATCGCGGTCATGAGCTTGGTGATCGAAGCAATCGGCTGCACCGACGTGATGTTCTTGGCGTAAAGGGTGCGGCCGTCAGAGGGGTCCAGAACAAACGCCGCGCTGGACTTGAGCAATGGTTCTGCTCCGTTGTCCTCGAAAAGCGGCGTCATGCGAACGGGCTGCGGGCGGGCGGACCGCGCGAGCACCTTGTGCAGCGCCTTGGGCCGGGCCTTCGCCTTTTTGGCGACGGTCTTGGTAAAGGTCGGCTTGGGCGCCTTCGCCTCGGCCGGAGGAGCAGCGCATGCGAGACCCGGTGCAATCCAGAGCGCCAGAATCACGCTGATGAGCCTTTTCACTGCGTCCTCCCATGTACTGTTCGAGCCGATAAACGGCATGGAAAATACAAGGTTAGCAGACGGTTTTCAAGAACATTTTCAACACTGCGCGCGTTGTTTTAGGCTCCTCGAAGCGTGGCGAACGGGCAAAAAAAACCCCGCTCGGGACATTTTGGTGTGCCCCGGCGGGATTTAAAGAGGCCACGCAACTGCCCGCTCAGCACAGACAGGTGCAACTACCAGGCCTCCGAGGAGGAAAGATCGAAGAAACTGCCAAGACACTTCGCCGTCCACCGGACGTTATCAATAACTGCTTACGTGAAGCTTACACATCGCTTGCATTCATGGGCTTACACTCGTGTGCATGCGGATGCACGGATGCCTGACACGTGAGAATCCTTATCATCGAAGACGACTCGGTACTCGCGGACGGCCTCTCGCGGACGCTGCGCCACGCTGACTATGCAGTCGACGCTGCGTCGACCGGGGTGGAAGCCGATCACGTGCTCGCAGCCCAGTCTTACGACCTCGTCATCCTCGATCTCGGGCTGCCGGGGCTCGATGGTTTCGAGGTGTTGCGACGCATGCGGCGTCGCGGTTCGACCGTGCCCGTGCTCGTGCTGACCGCACGCGATGCGCTGCAGGACCGGGTGAAGGGTCTGGACCTCGGCGCAGACGATTACATGATCAAGCCGTTCGATCTGCCGGAGCTCGAGGCGCGTGTACGCGCCCTCATACGCCGCGGTCAGTCAGGGGGTGCATCGGTTCTAAGTCATGGGGCGCTGGTGCTGGATACGGCGGGGCGGCGCGCGACACTCGGCGGAGAACCGCTCGACCTCTCGGCGCGCGAGCTGGGCGTGCTCGAAGTGCTGATGATGCGGGCCGGTCGCGTCGTGAACAAGGAGCAGCTCGCGGAACAGCTCTACGGCTGGGACGAGGAAGTCGGGCCGAACGCAATCGAAGTCTATGTCCATCGGCTGCGCAGAAAACTCGAGCCCGCGGGCGTCAATATTCGCACCATCCGCGGACTGGGCTACCTTCTCGAGAAGGACGCAAACGCCTGATGCGCCGATGAAGCCTTCATCGAAAACGCTGCGCCGCCAACTGCTCGCATGGCTGTTCTGGCCACTTTCCGTGCTGTGGCTCGTGAGCAGTGTGTTCGACTACGACATCGCGAATCAATTCGTCAATCTCGCCTACGACCGTGCATTGCTCGAGTCGGCGCTCGACATCGGGCGGCAGGTCAGGGTGCACAACGAACGGATCTACGTCGATCTGCCCGAGATCGCCGTACAGATGCTGCAGACGCGTGAATCGGGCAGGGTTTACTACCTGGTGACGGGGCCGCAGAACGAATACATCACCGGCGAGCCCGATCTGCCGCCCCCGGCGGACCCCTCCTCCGGGCGCGTGAACTACTACGACGAAGTCTACAAAGGCCGGCCTGTGCGCATCGTGACGCTGCATCTGCCTGTGGAAACGGGCGCGAGCGAGGGCATGGTCATGGTTCAGGTCGCCGAGAATCGGTCCGCGCGCAATGAGTTCGCACGTCAGATTCTCGCGAAGCAGGCATTGCCCCAGGGCGTGCTCATCGTCCTCGCGGGCATGATGCTGTGGTACGCCGTCGGGCGCGGCCTTGCGCCGCTGGGCACGATGCGCAAGGAAATCGAGAGCCGGTCGCATCTCGACCTCTCCCCCGTCCCGGAAGAGGACGCGCCACAGGAGGTGCGCCCACTGATTCATGCGATCAACGAGCTGCTCGAGCGCCTGAGTCTCGCGCTGGCTGCGCAGCAGCGCTTCATTGCCGATGCCGCACATCAGCTGCGCACGCCGATCGCGGGACTGAAGACGCAGACGGAGCTCGCCCTGCGCCAGACGCCGCCTGGCGAGGCGCAGGCGACACTGCGCCAGCTCAGAACGGCAACCGAACGCGCCACGCGCCTCGTGAACCAGTTGCTATCGCTGGCGCGCGCCGAACCGCCAGTAGGCCGCGTTATGCGCGCGGTGCAGCGTCTCGACCTTACGGAGCTCGCGCGCGAGGCCACGACGGACTGGGTACCTCGTGCCCTCGAGCGCACCATCGATCTCGGCTTCGACGACACGTCGACGTGCGCGTTCATCGAAGGCGATCCGTTTCTGCTGCGTGAGATGCTGAACAACCTTCTCGACAACGCGATCCGCTACACCCAGCCGGGCGGGCAGGTTACCGTGCGTGTCAGCTGCTCTGGCCGCTACGCCATCGTCGCGGTGGAAGACAATGGTCCCGGCATTCCCGATGCCGAACGGGGCCACGTGTTCCAGCGCTTCTATCGCGTGCTCGGCACGGGCGTCGAGGGCTGTGGTCTCGGACTCGCGATCGTGCACGAGATCGCGCAGAGCCATGGGGCCGAAGTATCGCTGCAGGAAGGAAGCGCTGGTGTGGGTACTATCGTGTGCGTGCGTTTCCCCAGCCTTGCGATTGCGTCGGTCGCGGCAGTAGCTTAACAGCAACTTTCGTTCTGCCTCAGCGCTCGCACGCTCGGACGAGAGTGCTAATCCGCGCAGGAGGGTTTCGTTCGCGGGGACGGCGTCGCCTTCCAACGCCTACGGCCTCGTACGCTCGGACGAGAGTGCTAATCCGCGCAGGAGGGTTTCGTTCGCGGCGACCCCGCCGCTATGCGGCCCCCGCTCACCGGCACGGGTTGGTTCCAACGCCGCCTCTTCTCCTCCTCCTCCTCCTCCTGCTGCTGCAGAACCCACATCTGGGCGTAAGCGCCGGCGCGCGCGAGAAGCTGGTGATGCGCGCCACGCTCGACGATGCGCCCATGATCGAGCACCAGGATCTCGTCGGCATCCATGATCGTCGAAAGCCGGTGCGCGATCACGAGCGTCGTGTGACCACGGGCGATGCGATCGAGCTCGGCCTTGATGGCGCTCTCCGATTTCGAGTCGAGGGCCGAGGTCGCTTCGTCGAAAATGAGAATGCGCGGATTCTTCAGGATCGCGCGCGCGATTGCGACCCGCTGTTTCTCGCCGCCCGATAGCTTGAGCCCGCGTTCGCCGACGCGCGTCTCGTAGCCTTCCGGCAGGCTCATCATGAAGTCGTGGATATGAGCGGCTTTCGCAGCAGCAAAGACTTCGTCTTCAGTCGCTTCGGGACGACCGTAATGAATGTTGTAGTACACCGTGTCGTTGAACAGCACGGTGTCCTGCGGCACGATCCCGATCGCCGCCCGCAGGCTCGTCTGTCTGACATTCCGTATGTCCACGCCGTTTACGCATACCGCGCCCGCCTCCACGTCATAAAACCGGTACAGGAGCCGGGCAAGTGTCGATTTGCCGGAGCCGCTCGCGCCGACCACCGCGATCTTCCTGCCCGCCGGCACGTCGAAAGAAACGTCGTACAGGATCTGGCGATTGTGCTCGTATCTGAAATCGACGTGATCGAAACGCACGGACAACGGACCCACCGGCAAGTCGACGGCGCCGGGCCGATCTTCGATTTCGCGATGTTCCTCGAGCAGTCTGAACATCCGGCCCATGTCCGTCAGCGCCTGCTTGATCTCGCGGTACACCATGCCGAGGAAATTCAGCGGGATGTAGAGCTGGATCAGCAGCCCGTTGATGAGTACGAGGTCGCCGAGCGTGAGCGTACGTCCGACCACGCCTTGCGCAGCAAGAATCATGAGCAGCGTCACCGCGATCGCGATGATGAAACTCTGACCGATATTGAGCAGCCCCAGCGAGGCCTCGGTCGTAACCGCGGCACTCTCGTACTGCCGCAGGTTCTCATCGTAGCGCCTGGCCTCGTACTCCTCGTTATTGAAGTACTTGACGGTCTCGTAGTTGAGAAGGCTGTCGATGGCACGGGAGTTGGCGCGCGAATCGAGCTCGTTAGCGCGACGGCGTATGTCCGTGCGCCACTCGGTGATCCAGACCGTGAAGCTGATGTACACGACCACCGCGGAGAAGGTCACAGCCATGAAACGCCAGTCGAAGCGTGTCAGCAGGACGATCGCGACCAGCGTGAATTCGAGAATCACGGGGATGATCGAGAACAGCATGTACGACATCAGCGTCGAGATGCCGCGTGTGCCGCGTTCGATGTCGCGTGAGACGCCGCCGGTCTGGCGCCCCAGGTGAAAGCGCAGCGAGAGTGCGTGCAGGTGGCGAAACACCGTGAGCGCGATGCGCCGCACGGCACGCTGCGCTACGCGCACGAAGACGAGATCGCGAAGCTCGGCGAAGAGGGTGGTGGACAGACGAAGCGCGCCGTACGCGGCGAGCAGCGCGAGCGGCAGAGCAAGCACGGCTTGCGCCGGCGACAGACTGTCGACGATCTCCTTGAGCACGAGCGGCACCGCGACGTTCGCGAGCTTTGCTGTCACAAGGAAGGTCAGCGCGACCACGACGCGCCACTTGTACTCCCACACATAAGGCAGGAGCATCGGAACGACCCGCCATTCCCGTATACCTTGGGAGCGCGGACTGTCGGCGGTGATGCGCGATCTCATGCTATGGATTCTAAGTTAGAACCAGTGACTGATTGGTGAGCGGGGGCTGCGGAGCAGCGGGCTCCGCGAACGATGCATTCACGCGTCCAGCACTCAGTCCGAGAGTGCGAGCCCTGGGCGACGGGTGAGCCGGGGCTGCGGAGCAGCGGGGTCCCCGCGAACGTGCCACGCCGGCGGCGTTTAGAACTCTCGTCCGAGCGTACGAGGGTTAAGGCAGTGTCAGGCCACATGCTGCCAGGCCAAAAAAAACGGGCACCCGGTTAGACGCGCCCGAAGACGTACCAAAGGAGGAGGATGAAAGCAGCGAGCGAACACTCGCCGCCTTCATAATGTTGCGCAGCAAGGCTGGTGCCACCCGCCGCGTCACGCGAACTCCTGCGTCTGGCCGTACGCCGAGAGCCCGGTCAGCAGTCGCGCGAAACCATAGCATGCCCAGTGCGCCACACGCGCAGGCAGAGGCCTGCGATGCCAATGCTCGGCCTCGACTTCGCGCGCACCGGTGGCCATCGCCGCGGACAGACTTGCGTGCAACGCGCACGCGAAACTGGCGTTCTCCACTGCGACATTCGCTTCTCGTGCAAGGAGCAGGCTGAGCGGATCGATGTTGGACGATCCGATGGTGACCCACGTGCGATCGATCACGGCCACCTTCGCATGAAGGAAGCTCTTGTGATACTCGTGGATCTCGATGCCGGCGTCGAGCAATGCTCCGTACAGCGCACGAGAAGCATAGTGCAGAAGACGATATTCCACCCGGCCCTGCAGTAGCAGAACCACACGGACATCGCGCGCAGCCGCCTCGGCCAGTGCCCGCCGAAAGGTCAGGCCGGGAAAAAAATACGAGCTTGCGATCAGAATTTCCGACCGCGCGCGGCCGATTGCCGCCAGATACTCCTCCTCGATGTCGTTCCGGTGCCAGAGATTGTCACGAACCAGGAACGCAGCGCGCTGCGAGCCGCGCGGCGTCGCGTCCGGCACGATATCGTCGAATACCGGCCAGCCGCCGCCGAATTGCGTCAGTTGAACGATCGTCCACAGTCGTTTGACCACGGGATGGATGACTTCGAGCAGCGGTCCTTCGATCTTCACCGCATAGTCGAAGCGCGGCGGCGTCTGGCGTGGCGTGTGCATGTCGTCGATGATGTTGATGCCGCCAACGAATGCGACGCGCGCGTCGATCACGGCGAGCTTGCGATGCATGCGGCGCAGCCTCTGCCGCGGAGCGCGCCAGGCCGCGATGTCCGGCCGATAGAACAGGAACTTGACGCCCGCCTCGCGCAGCCGCGAGACGAGCCTCTGGGGGAGCTTTTTCGATCCGTAGCCATCGACGAGCAGATGCGTGTTCACGCCGCGGCGCGCCGCGCGTATCAGTGCGGCCGAGATGCGCTCGCCTGCCTCGTCGTTTTCGTAGATGTAGGTTTCGACGTGGATCTCGATGCGGGCCGCGTCACATGCGGCTTCGAGCGCCGGGAAATACTCGCGACCGCTCTCCAGCAACGTGAGCTGGTTGCCGTCGAGGTACTCGGTCATATCCGTTCGAGAGTCGTGGTGAGCGCGGCGTGATCCGACATGCGGCCCCAGACAGGGCCGTGGTGAACGTGCGCGCGGTTTACGCGAAAGCCGCGAATATAAATCCGGTCGAGGCGGAACAGCGGAAGCATCGCCGGGAAACTGCGCGCCGGAAGACCTTTCATCAGCTCGAACACCTCGTGCATGTTGAGTGGATGCGCGAGCTCGTGAGTGGCCTTGTGCCGCCAGTGCCAGTCGTTGAAATCGCCGGCGACGATCAGCGGCGCGTTTTGCGGGACGAGTCGCTCGATGCGTTGACGCAAACGCTCGAGCTGACGGCTGCGGCCGCGCGCGGTCAGCGCGAGGTGCACGCACACGCAATGCAATGTGCTGTCCCAGCCGGGCACCACCACTTCGCAATGGAGAAGCCCACGTCGCTCGAACCGGTGAGACGAGACGTCCTGGTTCGCCCATTGCTGGATCGGAAAGCGCGAAAGAATCGCATTGCCGTGATGGCCGTGGTCGTACACGGCATTGCGGCCGTAAGCGAAATCGCCCCACATCGTGTCCGCCAGGAATTCGTACTGCGGTTCCGCCGGCCATTCGCCATGACGTTCGGCGTGGCGCTCGTGCGTCCCGAGCACTTCCTGCAGGAAGACGATGTCAGCGCCGAGCGTGCGCAAACGGTCACGCAGCTCGTGGATCACCAGGCGTCGGTTGAAAAGCGACAGCCCCTTGTGAATGTTGTAGGTGACGACGTGGAGGCTGCGATTCACGGCGTCGGCACTGCTACGCCCGGACCCAGACCGATCCGGGCGCGGATCCGGGCTCAGGACACAGCCAGCATGCGGTCGAGCGCTATGCGCGCGAGCTCGGCCTCATGCGCCGGCACCTTGATCTGATTGACGACCTTCCCGCCGACCAGATTTTCGAGCGCCCATGCGAGATGCTGTGGATCGATGCGGGCCATGGTCGAGCACATGCAAACAGTGGGTGCCATGAATTGCACGACCTTGCCCTGCGACTTGAATTGCTCGGCAACGCGGTTCACCAGATTGAGCTCCGTCCCGACAAGCCAGCGTGTGCCGGGCGCGCTCGATGCGATCGTCTTGATGATGAAATCGGTCGAGCCGACATAATCGGAGAGCTTGCAAACCTCGAAGTTGCACTCGGGGTGGCTGATCACCACGCCGCTCGGATTCTGCTGGCGCCAGCGCAAGATGTGCTGCGCCTGGAACATCTGGTGCACCGAACAGTGGCCTTTCCAGAGCAGGACCTTCGCCATCTTGATCTGCTGCGCGGTGAGACCACCCATTGGCTCATCGGGATCCCACACGAGCATCTGCGAGAGCGGGATATCCATGAGATATCCGGTCCAGCGGCCAAGATGCTGATCGGGGAAAAACAGGACCTTCTCGCGGCGCCCGAATGCCCATTGCAGAATGGGGCGCGCGTTGGTCGAGGTGCAGACGATGCCCCCGTGCTCACCGCAAAAAGCCTTCAGATCCGCGGCGGAGTTGATGTAGGTGACCGGCGTCACTTTCTCGTCGGGATCGAGCACTTCGGACAGCTCGCGCCAGGCCCGTTCGACCTTGGCGAGATTAGCCATGTCGGCCATCGAACAGCCCGCCGCGAGGTCCGGCAGAATTGCTTTCTGGTACGGCTTGGACAGAATATCCGCAACCTCGGCCATGAAGTGCACGCCGCAGAAGACGATGTATTCGGCATCTGTCTGCGAAGCCAGCTTCGACAGGCGCAACGAATCGCCGGTGAGCTGAGCATGCTTGTAGACATCGGCGCGCTGGTAGTGATGGCCCAGAATCACGGCGCGGTCGCCGAGTTCGCGTTTCGCGCTGTCGATGCGGGCCTCGCAGTCCTCGTCCGCCAGGGGTTTGAAGCGATCGAACTGTATCGTGCTGACTTCCATCCTCGTTAGGCCTCCCGGTACGGATGCTCAGGGTTCATAACGTTGCCGCAAGCCGTATTCTACTCGCCACGTCAACCTGCTGCCGCCACGGTGCAGGACCGGCATGGGAGGGTAATACGACGGCGCGCGCGCCGCTAAGTTCCCGTTTGTCATTCAATGTTTTTGCTGCGCTCGGCAAGCTCGCGAATCGCCTCCGCATTGGTCCAGGAAAAGGCCCGCCCGGCCGCCTCCCGCCAGGGGAGCCACTCGTAATCGAGATGCTCCCGCGGCGCCAGCGTGATCTCGATCTGTCGCGGCACTTCCACTGCGAACACGTGTTCGGTGTTGTGGGTCACGCCGGGCGCGTAGCGGTGGCGCCAGTGCGCGTAAATCTCGTAACGGTTCTGCTTCTGCCAATTCGCGAGCGGGTATACCCCTGCGTCGATCCCGGTCTCTTCCTTGAGCTCGCGAACAGCCGTTTCCTCGAGCGTCTCACCCGCGATCTGACTCCCGGTAACCGACTGCCAGAAACCCGGACGGTCGGCGCGCTCCATCAATAGCACCTGCAGATCCGGTGTATGGACGATCACGAGCACCGACACCGGAAGCTTATATGGTCGCTCACCTACCGCCATTCGGGAAGCTCCCGTGCGTCGTCCACGAACGCGAAGAACGGCTTCCCGCGCGATCTCCAGTAGGCTGCGCTGGCCTGCAGAACCTCGAGCAGCGTCGTCCGCTCGGAAGCAGGCTCGAGCGCTTCCGTTCCACGCAGCCGGAGCGTCTGGCCGGCCGCATGACGCCAGGACAGGTCCTGAAGAACATCCGCCAGCGCGTCCCAGTTCGCGCCGAAGCTCGCAGCAGGCGCACCCACCGCGTCCGCAATCGCCGCGAGCGCATCCTGTTTTGTACGGCACACGCCCAATCCGATCTCCGCCCACGCGTGACCGCCGCTTCGCGCCTCGGACTCGAGACGATCGACATCGGAGGGCGTTCGATAGACGCCGGAACGACTGCTCGGAAACGGCTGCGAATACGTCATTCGACGATGCGCCTGAAGCTGCGGTAGTGGTCCTGCGTGTAGTAGAGCTCACCATCGCGACCAGCGATGATGCGCCGCGCACCCCGGTGCGTCACACCCGGCGTCGGTACTGTGTATTCGCGATAGTAACCGCGTGCACGCACGGGAAGCTGGCGTTCGAAATTTCCGAATACCACACCATCGCGTTCGTACGGGAACGGTCCGTTGCGGCGGATCAGTGCGAGCGTGGCACGCGCTTCCTGCGGCAGCTCCGCAATCGCTACGGCGGGTGCTCGATCGCCGTACCGCGGTTGCGCCGGCGCGGGCGCCGTGAACAGGCACGCAAGCAGTCCGATCAACGCGAACGTCCACGTGCGCGCTTGCGGCCAGACCTTCACGCGAGTAGCAACGTGCGGAGACCGAATACGGCTCAGCCCGCTTTCGGTTCCGCCGGCTGACGCAGACGAATGTGCAACTCGCGCAGCTGCTGCTCGTCGACCGTGTTCGGCGCTTTGGTCAGCAGACATTGTGCGCGTTGCGTCTTCGGGAATGCGATCACGTCGCGGATCGACTCGGCGCCCGTCATGAGCGTGACGATGCGGTCCAGACCGAATGCGATGCCGCCATGCGGTGGAGCGCCGTACTGAAGTGCGTCGAGCAGAAAACCGAATTTCGCCTGCGCCTCTTCGGCTCCAATGTTCAACGCGCGGAAGACCTTCGACTGGACATCGCTGCGGTGAATACGCACCGAACCGCCGCCGATCTCCCAGCCGTTGAGAACGATGTCGTGGGCCTTGGCGCGGGCCGCCGCGGGATCGGACTCGAGGAGATCCTCGTGACCGTCGGCGGGCGACGTGAACGGGTGATGCATCGCGCCCCAGCGCCCTCCCTGCTCGTCCCATTCGAACATCGGAAATTCGACGACCCACAGCGGCCGCCAGCCGGCCTCGGCCAGTCCGCGCTCATGCCCGATCTTCAGGCGCAGCGCGCCGAGCGAGTCGTTCACGACCTTCGCTTTGTCGGCGCCGAAGAAGATCAAGTCGCCGTCACGGGCCTGCGTGCGCTCGAGTATCTGCTTGACCACATCGGACGACAGGAATTTCAGTATCGGCGATTGCAGCCCTTCGACACCGGCCGCCAGTGTGTTCACCTTGATATAGGCGAGGCCCTTGGCGCCATACACCCTGACGTATTCGGTATACGCATCGATCTCGCCACGCGTGAGACTTCCGCCACCCGGCAGGCGCAGTGCAGCGACACGGCCGCCTTTCTGCTGCGCGGCTTCACGGAACACCTTGAACTCGACGTCGCGCACGACGTCGGTGAGCTCGGTCAGCTCGAGCGCGATACGCAGGTCCGGCTTGTCGGAACCGTATCGCAGCATGGCCTCGTCGAAGCGCAACCGCGGGAACGGCCGTGGCAGCTCGACGTCGAGCACCTCCTTGAACATATCCCACACAAGCCCTTCCATGATCTCCATGATTTCATTCTGAGTCAGGAAGGACGTTTCGATATCGATCTGCGTGAACTCCGGCTGGCGGTCAGCGCGCAGATCTTCGTCGCGGAAACACTTGACGATCTGATAGTAGCGATCGAATCCGGCCACCATGAGGAGCTGCTTGAACAGCTGCGGAGACTGCGGCAGCGCGAAGAAGTGGCCGGCGTGCACGCGCGAGGGCACGAGATAGTCGCGCGCACCTTCGGGCGTGGACCGCGTGAGCATCGGCGTTTCGATGTCGATGAAGCCGTGGCGATCGAGATAACGCCGGACGCACATGGCGGCACGGTAGCGCAGGCGCAGATTGTTCTGCATCTGCGGCCGGCGCAGGTCGAGAAAGCGATACTCCAGGCGCACCGTCTCGGACAGATGCTCGTCGTCCGTCTGAAACGGCGGCGGCAGCGACGGGTTGAGAATTTCGATCTCGGCTGCGAGCACCTCGATTTCGCCGCTCACGAGATTCGGATTGATCGTACCCTGCGGACGCTCGCGCACGCGGCCGACCACCTTGAGCACGTATTCGTTACGCAGCTTGTCGGCAACCGCGAACGTCTCCGGCGTATCGGGATCGCACACGATCTGTACGAGCCCTTCGCGGTCCCGGAGGTCGACGAAGATCACGCCCCCATGGTCGCGGCGGCGGTGAACCCAGCCGTTCAGGGTAATCGTTTTTCCAAGATGCTCGCGGCTTACGCGGCCGCAATATTCGCTACGCATGGCGGATGCAGTCAGCGTCGGGCCGGACGCACCTTATGGGTTCAAGATCTGCGCCGGCGCCTCGGCACTCGGCTCGCGCTTCGGCACGGGTCGAGCAACGCGGCGGCGTGCCCCCGGATTAACGACGCCCATCGAAATGATATATTTCAGCGCCTCATCCACGGTCATGTCGAGTTCCACCACCCCGCTACGGGGGACCATGACGAAATAGCCACCGGTCGGGTTCGGCGTAGTCGGCACGTAGATGCTCACGTAATCGCCCTGCAGATGGTTTGCGACATCGCCGCTCGGTTTGCCGGTGAGAAACGCGACCGTCCACATGCCCGGGCTCGGCCACTGCACGAGCAGCGCCTTGCGGAACGCCTGGCCGCTCGGGGACAACAGCGTGTCGCTGACCTGCTTCACCCCGTTGTAGATGCTGTTCACGACTGGAATGCGCGCGAGCACCCGCTCCCAGACTCCCACGAGGCGTTGCCCGATCATGTTCGCCGTGAAGAGGCCGGTCAGGAAAACCACGAAAACGGTGAGCACGACGCCCATGCCGGGCACGTACACACCGAGCCAGTGTTCGGTGCGCAGCGCAGGCGGGAGCAGGAGCAGCGTCTGATCCATCGTCCCGACCAGCACACTCAACACCCACACCGTAATCACCACGGGAATCCATACGAGCAGGCCCGTGATGAAGTAGCGGCGGACGTGACCCTTGAATGGCATCCCGGATGGCTTCAGGGCCGACGGGCGTACGCCGGGCCACAGAGAAAAGGACGCGGAGGGCTCACCGGGGACGCCGACGGATTGATTCCAGCAACCCTAAACCGCAGCAGCAGCGAAAGCGGTCAAGTGCAGGCCGGGGACGCGCCCGTCCCGCCGGCGGGTGCCGCCGCGGAATCCTTGCTGGATGACTCTTTCTTGTCCTCTTTGGCGGATTCAGACTTCTCGGAGTCCGTGGGCTTCTCGGGCGATTTCCCCTTGTTCTTGAAGTCCGTGGCATACCAGCCGTTTCCCTTCAACTGGAAACCGGCGGCGCTCACGAGCTTGGTGAACGTCGCTTTGCCGCAATCCGGGCAGTCGGTAAGCAGGGGATCGCTCACTTTCTGCAGATACTCTTTCTCGAATCCGCATGTTGCGCAGCGATACTCGTAGATCGGCATGATCACTCCGGTACTAAAAAGTTATTATACCTTAGCCGTTTACATCGATCCCAAGCGATGTGGGGGCGGTTCGCGGAAATGCAAGCGGCGAAGAGATCGACTCACGGCGGCCACGGCTCAGGGGAACTCCAGTTGCGAAAGATAACGCTCATGCGCTCCAGACGCTCTATTGCATGCACCGCAGCAGGGTGCCTGACGATGCTCGCTCTTATCAGCGGCATCGGTCACGCGGCAGAGGACGCGGACACTCAGGGCGGCAACGTTTACATGGCGGGTGCCGAAGTCCGCGTCGACCGGGCTATCAATCGCGACCTGGTCGCGGCGGGCGGACGCATCGAAGTCGTCGAGCCGGTCGCGGGAGATGCGGTGTTCGGGGCAGGCGCGCTGGATGTCCGGGCACCGATCGGCGAGGGCTTACGCGCGGCAGGCGGCGTAATCAACCTCACGAGCCGGGTCCACGGCGACCTTCTGCTGGTCGGCGGTCATGTCACCCTCGGGCCGACCTCGGAGGTTCGCGGCGCAGGCTGGATCGCAGGGAGCCGGGTAGCGATAAACGGCCGGGCGCTCTCGGGCCTCAAGCTGTACGGGCGCGAGATCGTGATCGCCGGCGAGATCCATGGCCCGCTGGAGCTGTCGGGTCACCGCATCGAAGTCCTCAGCACCGCCCGCATCCATGGCGACATCGAATACTCGAGCGGCGAGGACATCAAGATCGATCCGGCGGCGCGCATCACCGGTCAGATTACGCGCGCGACCAACACGATCGATATCTCGAACCCGATCGCGGACATTCCGATCCTGAAAGCGTTGCGGCCCCTGCTGCTCACCGGATTGCTCGTGGCCGGCCTGCTGCTCTACAGCCTTTTTCCGCGCTTTACGGAGCACGCGAGCACACTCATCCGCGAGGCGCCGGTCCGCACACTGGGTATCGGGACTGCCCTCTTCTTCAGCGTACCGCCCGTCGCCGTGCTGCTCGTGATCACGATCATCGGCATACCGGTCGCCATCGCGCTCGGCGCGTTTCACGCGCTGGCGCTGCTCGCCGCCTATCTTGTGAGCTGCTTTTTCGTGGGCGACGTGCTGGCGCGGCTGATCGGGCAGAAACCCCGATCCAAAGGGTGGCGGATGGTCCTGCTCGCAATCGGACTCTTCGTACTGACGTTCCTAACGACGCTGCCGTACGTCGGCCCCTTCCTGATCCTGCTGGCTTGCATCGCGGGATTGGGCGCTATCCTCCTGCAGGCGTTCAGCCGCTACAGCACTGCGGCCGCAAGCGAGGCGATGCCGAGCGCGCCGTTCTGGTAGGGGGCGGTGCTCGAAGGGAGTGGCGCTCGCCTCCGGCTCGGGCCTCGCCACCCTACGTAACAGAGGGACACCATGCCATGGTTTCCCTCCGTAACCTCCTTTCCGGTCGTCGCGTGTCGCCTGACAACTGCGACACGCAATTTTGAGGGCGGCGCTCGCCTCCGGCTCGGCCTCGCTGCCCCTAAAAGGGGATGTCGTCCTCGAGATCGTCGATCGAGCCGGCGGGTTTGCGCGCAGCGGCGGGCTTTCCAGGCGCGGGCGCGGTCTGAGAACCGGCGAACTCGCGACCCATCGCGTCCGCGCCACCTGACCGGCCACCGAGCAATTGCATACGATCGGCGACGATCTCGGTGGAATAGCGATCCTGGCCGTCCTTGTCCTGCCACTTGCGTGTGCGGATGCGGCCCTCGACATAGACCGGCGAACCTTTCTTTAGATATTCGCCCGCGATTTCAGCAGTCTTGCCGAAGAAAGCGATCCGGTGCCATTCCGTGTGCTCCTGCTTCTCGCCGCCCTTGTCCTTCCAGTTCTCGGTGGTGGCGATGCGGATATTCGTGACCGCGTCGCCGCTCGGCAGGTAGCGCGTCTCCGGATCCGCCCCGAGATTTCCAATCAATATCACCTTGTTTACGGATGCCATCCGAATTCCCCCTTCTCTGCAATTGTCTGCAGAACATTTTGTTCGTCAAAGCGCGTACTGTCCACCTTCAGGTACGCCGTGCATTCTGCCGCATCGATGCGGGCTTCGTGCACGCCCCGCAGATCTCTCAACGCCGCCGCAAGTGCTTCACTCTCGCGCGGCCCGAGTGTCGGCACGGTGTAAGTGCGAGTGCTGAGGGATGCGGGTGGACGCATGCCCGGCGCTACTACTAACCAGATAACGAGCAGCACGACGTCCACGATGACAACGCCGGTCATTCCCCAGCGACCAAATACGAACCCGCCCACCGCGGCACCGGCAAAAGTACCGAGAAACTGCACGCTGCTGTAGACGCCGATTGCGACACCCTTGCTTCCGGCAGGCGCCATGCGCGAGGTGAGGGAGGGCAGCGTTGCTTCGAGAATATTGAACGGCGTGAAAAAAAGCAGCAGGAAGAACGAGAGTTGCGCGATGCTCGAAGTGAGCCACGGAAGCGCGAGATGCGCGACGAGCAACAATGCAACGGCCCCGACGAAACTCTGTTTGAGGCGCCCCGGCCGTCCCTGCTTCATGATCACCGGCACCATCAGCACGACGGAGCCGAGCATGACCGACAGGTAGACCTTCCAGTGCTCGCCGAGCGGCAGACCCGCGTCGCGCAGCGAGAACGGCACGGCGATGAAGAGCGCCATCAGCACCGCGTGAAGCGCAAAGATGCCGTAATTCAGTCGCGCGAGTTGCGGATCGGCGGCGACGCGCCAGAATTCGCGCAAGCCGCTCGCGCTGGCGGCCGCGGGCGTGTCGGAGATGCTCGGCACGATGCGCCATACGACGACCATCGCCGCGATCGCAAGCACGCCCGTCATCGCGAAAATTCCGGGCACGCCGATATGGCGGTTCAGCCACGGGCCTGCGACCAGCGACACCGCGAAGGAGAGTCCGATCGTCGACCCGATCATCGCCATCGCCTTCGTTCGATGCTGCTCGCGGGTGAGATCAGCCGCCGCGGCCATGACCGCCGCCGAAATGGCGCCTGCACCCTGCAGTATGCGTCCGACGATCACGACGTAGATGCTCGCCGCGGCCGCAGCCACGAAGCTGCCCAGTGCGAACATCACGAGCCCCGCATAGATCACGCGCTTGCGTCCGTAGCGGTCGGACCACCACCCGAACGGAATCTGCAGTATTGCCTGCGTGAGTCCGTAGACGCCGAGAGCGATGCCGACGAGGGTGAGGTTCGTGCCGCCGGGAATCTGCTCCGCATAAATCGCGAACACCGGCAGGATCACGAACATGCCGAGCAGGCGCAGCCCGAAGATGCTGGCGAGCCCGATGCTCGCACGCAACTCCACGGGCGTCATTCGATCGCGCTCGGACATCAGAAGGGGTTTGGAACGTTGGGATTGCGAGGGGGTCTCCGGTATATTAACAGGTTTACTTTCAGCGCCCGTCCATGGCTGCCGTCACATCTTCAAAACCGATTTCGCTGCAGGAAGTAAGTTCGGCCGAGGCCGCGACGGGCGATTTCATACGCATTCGCGGCGCGCGCACCCACAATCTCAAGAATGTCAATCTGGATCTGCCGCGCAACCGTCTGGTCGTGATCACGGGTCTCTCCGGCTCCGGCAAGTCGTCGCTTGCGTTCGACACGCTGTACGCGGAAGGCCAGCGCCGTTACGTGGAGTCATTGTCGGCATACGCGCGCCAGTTTCTCCAGCTCATGGAAAAGCCGGACGTCGACCTGATCGAAGGTCTTTCGCCGGCCATCTCGATCGAGCAGAAGGCGGGGAGCCACAATCCGCGCTCGACCGTCGGCACGGTGACCGAGGTTCACGACTACCTGCGACTTCTTTTCGCGCGCATCGGCGATCCGCACTGCCCCGATCACAACATCACGCTGACGGCCCAGAGCGTTTCGCAGATGGTCGATCACGTGCTTACGCTGCCGGAAGACACCCGCCTCATGGTGCTGGCGCCGCTCATCGTGGGACGCAAGGGCGAGCAGGCGGACCTCTTCGAGGAGTTGCGCGCGCAGGGTTTCGTGCGCATTCGCATCGACGGCAAGGTATATGAGCTCGAGGAGCTGCCGAAGCTCAACCGCAACGTGAAACACACGATCGAGGTCGTCGTGGACCGCCTCAGGGTGCGCGCCGATGCCAAACAGCGTCTCGCCGAATCGTTCGAGACGGCGCTGCGCCACGCGGACGGCCGCGCGCTTGCAGTCGAGATCGACACGGGCAAGGAACACCTGTTCTCGGCGAAGTTCGCGTGTCCCGTGTGCAGCTACTCATTGCCGGAGCTGGAGCCGCGGCTCTTCTCGTTCAACAATCCAATGGGCGCCTGCTCCCGCTGCGACGGGTTGGGATCGGTCAGTTTTTTCGACCCCAAGCGCGTGGTCGCGTTCCCCGAGCTTTCGCTCGCCTCCGGCGCCATCAAAGGCTGGGATCGGCGCAACCAGTTCTATTTCCAGATGCTGCAGTCGCTGGCGAATCACTATGGGTTCGATCTGGAGCAGCCGTTCGTGGATCTGCCAGCGCATGTACAGGAAGCGATCCTTCACGGCTCCGGCAAGCAGAAGATTCGTTTCCTTTACGTCGGAGAAAAGGGCAACAAGCACATCCGCGAGCACCCGTTCGAAGGCGTCCTGCCGAATCTCGAGCGGCGTTATCGCGAGACGGACTCCGTCGTCGTCCGTGAAGAGCTCGCGAAGTATCTCAACACGCAGCCGTGTCCCGAATGCGGAGGTACTCGACTGCGGCGAGAAGCACGGTGCGTCACGATCGCCGGGAAAGCGATCTACGAGATTTCAGCGTTGCCTCTAACGGATACCATTCGATTCTTCGACGCGCTCAACTTGCCCGGTGTGAAGCAGGCAATCGCCGAAAAGATCGTGCGCGAGATCCTGAACCGCCTGCAATTTCTGGTGAACGTAGGGCTCGAGTACCTGTCGCTTGATCGTTCCGCGGACACGCTCTCGGGCGGTGAAGCGCAACGCATTCGTCTCGCGAGCCAGATCGGCTCGGGATTGACCGGCGTCATGTACGTGCTCGACGAGCCGTCGATCGGATTGCATCAGCGCGACAACGCTCGCCTCCTGCAAACGCTCAAGCGCCTGCGCGACATCGGCAACTCGGTCATCGTGGTGGAACACGATGAAGAAGCGATCCTGAGCGCCGATTACGTGGTCGACATGGGATTGGGCGCAGGCGAGCACGGCGGACGCGTCGTCGCGCAGGGGACGCCCGCGGACGTGAAGCACCATCCGGAGTCGCTGACCGGTCAGTACCTGAGCGGGCGCCGGCGCATCGAAGTCCCCGGCCTGCGTCATCGCGTGAATCCTAAACGGCAGCTCACGATTGCCGGCGCGACCGGCAACAACCTCAAAAACGTGACCGTCGACCTGCCGGTCGGACTCTTCGTCTGCGTGACGGGCGTGTCCGGCTCGGGAAAATCGACGCTCGTCAACGACACGCTCTACAACGCAGCCGCGCGCCACCTTTATGGCAGCAGCGCCGAACCCGCGGCACACGAGGCGATTACCGGCCTCGAGCTGTTCGACAAAGTCGTGAACGTCGACCAGAGTCCGATTGGCCGTACCCCGCGCTCGAACCCGGCGACGTATACGGGACTCTTCACGCCGATACGCGAGCTGTTTGCGGGCGTGCCGACGGCGCGTGAGCGCGGTTACGGCGCCGGACGCTTTTCGTTCAACGTCAAAGGAGGACGATGCGAAGCATGTCAGGGCGACGGCGTGCTCAAGGTCGAGATGCATTTCCTGCCCGACATCTACGTGCCGTGCGACGTCTGTCATGGCCGGCGCTACAACCGTGAAACGCTCGAGGTGCAGTACAAGGGACGCACCATCCACGAAGTGCTGGAGATGACGGTCGAGCAGGCAACGGAGTTCTTCAGCGCCGTGCCGATGCTCGCGCGCAAACTGCAGACCCTGCTCGACGTCGGTCTCGGCTACATCAAGCTCGGTCAGAGCGCGACGACGCTTTCCGGCGGCGAAGCACAGAGAGTGAAGCTCGCGCTGGAGCTCTCGAAGCGGGACACGGGCCGCACGCTTTACATCCTCGACGAGCCCACGACCGGGCTTCACTTTCACGACATCGATCTGCTCCTGCGGGTGCTGCAACGCCTGCGCGATCATGGCAACACGATCGTAGTGATCGAACATAATCTGGAAGTCATCAAGACCGCGGACTGGGTGATCGACCTCGGCCCGGAGGGCGGAGATGGCGGAGGCAGCATCGTTGCGGTCGGGCCGCCTGAAGAAATCTCCCGCAACCCGGCAAGCCACACCGGTCGCTATCTCAGGCAAGTGGTTTCGTGAGAACACGCGCGTGGGCAGCGCTTTTCGGCTTCGCCCGCGCACGCGCGGCAGCAAACCCCACGCCGCGATGCGAATTCCGTTGTGCGCGCCGAGTACTCGGCGCAGCGTTCAATTCCGTTGGTGCGCTCCTTGTAATCGCGCTTACGTCTGCCGGTCCTTCGCACGCGCAGACACCGCAGGCGGTGCGCATCGGCTTCGCCTCACCCCTTACCGGGCCGCAAGCGCACTACGGCAAGGACAATCTGAACGGCGCGCGGATGGCAATCGATGCGCTCAACAAACGCGGTGCAAGGATCGCCGGAAAGCCGGTGCGCTTCGAGCTCACAGTCGAAGACGATCAGGCCGATCCGAAGACCGGCACGATCGTCGCCCAGCGGCTCGTGGACGCGGGCGTTCGCGGCGTCGTGGGCCACTTCAATTCGGGCGTGACGATTCCGGCATCGCGCATCTACAGCGAGGCCGGCATACCGCAAGTCTCCGTCTCCACGAATCCCAAGTACACGCGGCAGGGCTATGCGACGGCTTTCCGCATCATGGCCGACGATGACAGGCAGGGGGCGATGCTGGGCGCGTATGCCGTGCGCCAGCTCGGCTTCAAGCGAATTGCCGTGGTAGACGACCGCACCGCCTATGGCCAGGGACTGGCGGACAGCTTCGTTACTTCGACCAAAGCAGCGGGTGTGCAGGTTGTCAGGCGCGAGTACATCAGCGACAAGGATTTCGATTTCCGGCCCCTGCTCACACTGCTCAAGTCGGCGGCGCCGGAAGCGATCTTCTTCGCCGGGTACGATACTCAGGCCGGCCCGCTCGCGCGTCAGATGAAAGAGCTGGGGCTCATGGCGACACTGCTCGGCGGTGAGACCCTCAACACCACGAAATTCGTGGAGCTCGCAGGCCCCGCCGCCGAAGGCCACGTTGCATCGACGCCAGGGGCACCGCTCGCGAGGCGCCCAAATGGCGTCCAGTTCGCACGCGCTTATCGCGAACGGTTCAATCAGGAAATCGGGCTCTACGCGCCCTACTTCTATGACGGGGTGATGCTGCTTGCGCGTGCGATCGAGCTCGCCGGCAGTGCAGAACCCCACGCCTATCTGCCGCAGCTGAAGCGCATTCGCTACGAAGGCATAACCGCGGACATCGAATTCGAAGAGCGCGGCGACCTCAGGAACCCTCAGCTTTCGGTCTTTCGGGTCGAGAACGGGCGCTGGGTACTGAAGTAGGCCAAACCGCGATTGCGTCACGGGTCGCAGTTCCGGTGCCCTCAGCGCATCGAACTGGCGCGCATCTTGCAGCGGCAGGCGGCCTATGTCTACGCTCGAGACCTCTCGCGTGAATGCCTCCGAAGCCGAGATCCTTCTGCGGCTCGCAATGGAGCAGACCTCCGATCAGGCGTGTCTGCTGCTCGACCGCAATGGCGTGATCCGCTGGTGCAACCAGACCGCTGCACGCATGTTCGGCTATACGCCGCCGGAGCTGCTCGCGCTTGCGGTGCATCGCCTTTTTGCGCCGGAGGACGTCCAGCAGGGCATTCCGGATTACGAGCTTTACGTCGCGAGCTGCAGCGCCGATATGAACAACGACCGCTGGCTCATGCGTTCGGACGGCTCCCGCTTCTGGGCGACCGGCTCCACCACCGCCCTGCGCAACAAACACAGCGAGGTCATCGGCTTTGCCAAGACCATTCGCAACCGGACCGACCTCAAGGAGCAGCTCGAGATGCTGCGCAATCGCGTGGATACGCTCGTAAAGGCGGACGAACACAAGAACATCTTCCTTTCGACGCTTTCCCACGAGCTCCGCAATCCGCTCGCGCCCCTCATGAACGCGTTGCAGTTGATCCGCATGACGGGGCTCCGGGACAGCGCGCTGCATTACCCGATCAAACTGATCGAGCGGCAGGTGGAGTTCATCCGGCGGCTCGTGGACGACCTCCTCGACATCACGCGCATCAGCGCGGGGAAGCTACAGCTCGAATTTCATGCCGTCGACTTGCGCGATGTGCTGACCCGCGCGGTCGAAACGGCGCGCCCGCTGATCTCGCAACGTCACCACGAATTCGTCGAGTACATTCTGGATGAGCCAATACTCCTGAAGGCCGATGCCGGCCGCCTCGAACAGGTGTTCGTGAACCTGCTCACCAATGCGGCCAAGTACACAGCCGAACACGGCCGCATCGAGCTGCGGGCCTCGATGGAGCAGAACGAGGCGCTGGTGCACGTGCTTGACACTGGCGTGGGCATTGCAAAAGAAATGCAGCCGCACATTTTCGAACTGTTCACCCAGGTGGGCTCGACGCAGGCCTCGGGCGGCGGTCTGGGAATAGGCCTGTCGCTCGTGAAGAATCTCGTGGAGCTGCACGACGGTTCGGTGCAGGTAAAGAGCGAGGGTGCCGGCACCGGCTCGGAGTTCATCGTCCGCCTGCCCCTCGCTACGCCGCGCGCCTGAGACAGCGAACTCATTCGTCCGTGTCGGAGCGCATATCCAGGGTGCCCTGCGCATACGCGTCATAGATGAGGCCGCCTGGGCTGACGCGAGCCTCGGTGCGCAACCGGTGCTCGCGGGGCTGCGTCTGATCGATCAGGTGTCGCACTTCGATCCCGAGCGCGACGAGATAATCCGAGATCATGTAGCGGTGGCACTGCCACGGCAGGCGTTCGGCACACATGATCGCAATCGGCCCATGCGTGGAGAGCTCGATCAGACGCTCGACCGCGGCGCGGAATGATTCGGTCTGCATATGATCGGCGTAGGCGCGAAAGCTCGCACTCCTGAGCGCCACGTGGGGAGAATCGGGGCGTGCACGGCGGCGGCCACCGAGCGCCTCGCCTTCCCATAGATACTCGATGCCTCCATCCGGCAGGGAAGTTTCGAGTGCCGCACGACCGAACTGTGGATGCCTGCGCGAGCCGGGGAATGCGCGCACGTCGACCAGGCGTCGTATCCCGGCACTCGCCAGCAGGGCGAGGAACTCATCCTGAGAGCGATTGCCGTGTCCGATCGTAAAGATCGGCGTCGTCGCGCGATGCGCCGGTGTCTCAGTCGCCAATATGCACTGCGTCGCCGATGGAAAGATCGAGAAGGCGCGCTGCACTGGCCTGGTTCGCGGCGATTTCCATCAGGCCGATGCTGTTCTCATAGCAGAAGAGGGCCCCCGCGGCCACGTCCGAAAACACGCGCGCACGCTTTACCGGCTGTTCCCTGACCGTGAGGCCGCGTTCGGGATCGAGCGATGAAGCTCGTACGCCGGTCAGCACGTTGCCGTAGTGATCGACATACACAACGCATGGCAGATCATCAGACCCGAAGTCCACGTCGAGCGTGCGAACCGTGGTCATCCCGCCCAGCTTCGAGCTCCCAGTTGCAAGCAGAGCCGCATGGGGCGCGAAGAGATCCCGTCCGTGAAATGACGCGGAAAGCGCCTGATCGAGCGGGCGAAGCTCGTAACACGCCACATCGATCGACCGTGCTGCCACAACGGACATGAGGCCATTGTCGGGACCGACGAACCAGCGCCCGTCCGCCTTCACTGCGAGCGGCCTGCGAGCGCTCCCGACACCCGGATCCACAACGCATACCGTAACAGCACCGCCAGGAAGTTGCGGGGTGAGCGCCGCCAGAAGATGCGCTGCGGCCGGGACGTCGAAGGCGGGAAGGTCGTTCGCGAGATCGACGACTGCACTCGCGGGTGAACGTGCCTGCAGCACCGCTTTCATCTGGCCGACGTAGATGTCGGTCGACCCGAAATCCGTGAAAAGGAAAATGGTAGCGGCTGCGCACATGCGGCAAGCGCTCAGGACGTGAACGCCGCAGGCGTCGGATCCACGTTCACCACATAGCGCGCGTGTAGATCCGCGATGTCCTCGAGGATCAGCTCCTTACCCACGACCTCGCTCGCTCCCAGGGCTTCGGCCAGCAGCTCCGGCGTAAGGGCCGCAAGCGCGGCGTCGGCGACGGGCGCATAGCTCAGATGCCAGCGTTCCGGAAGAACACCGCCACGAAACGTACTGTACGGCCGAAAGAAGGCATAGCGATGCATGTTCGCATCCAGCCAGCAATGCAGTGCATGAAACGGACCGCCCGGCTCAGCCTCACTCGGCACCAGGCGCACGCGATAACCCTCCGGCAGGCCGGCGCGATCGATAAGGTCGAGCTCCGTGCCCCAATGGTGACGGCTTGCGCCGGGCAGCGCGCTCCAGCAGAGAATTGCCTGCACGATGTCGCGCGGCGTAAGACCCGTGCGGTCGCGCTCACACCCGTGCGCATCGAGCAACGGCCGTTCCCCGCGCCATTTCATGTTCCAGATGCGCTGCTGGGCCGTGAAATCCCGAAACGCGCTCGTGATGGCCATGTCGATGCCCTCCCGTGCGGCATCGGCCTTCATCGCGAGAAACGGATCGAGCGCCTGCGGGTGCACTGCGGCTTTCAGATCGTCGCGTTGGACGACGTGTGTACGCGCGCGGCCGGTCAATTCCAGCTCGTTCAACATTGATTAAATATAGCGCCGGAAGGCGCCTAAGGGGTGTTGTTGCGCCCGAAGGCTGAAAGGCCGGAGGAGCGGTGTGGACCTTTCCGCGCCGCCGACGGCTTAAGCGCTGTAGTTGCGCCCGGAGGCTGAAACGCCGGAGGAGCGGTGTAGACCTTTCCGCGCCGCCGACGCGCCTAAGCGCTGTTGTTGCGCCCGAAGGCTGAAACGCCGGAGGAGCGGTGTAGACCTTTCCGCAACAAAAAGCCGGCGGGAGGCCGGCTTTTTGTTTCAGGCGCGCGGAACTCAGCCCGCCGCTTGCTCGGCCGGCTCCTCGCGATTGCGCGCGCGCTTGCGTTCACCGGTACCCTCGCCGCCGGCTTCTGCTTCGGGCCGATCCACAAGCTCCACAAGGGCCATCGGAGCGTTGTCGCCCTTGCGGAAACCGGCTTTCAGGATGCGCAGATAACCGCCATTGCGCGCGGCGTAGCGGGGACCGAGCTCGTCGAAGAGCTTCACCACCATGTCACGGTCGCGCAGACGATCGAATGCAAGCCGGCGGTTTGCGAGCGAGGACGTCTTGCCGAGCGTGATGATCGGTTCGGCGACGCGCCGCAGCTCTTTCGCCTTGGGCAGCGTGGTCTCGATGATCTCGTGCCGCAGCAGCGAGTTGGTCATGTTCCGCAGCATCGCCAGCCGATGGGCGCTGGTGCGGTTCAGCTTGCGAAGGCCGTGGCGGTGACGCATGGTGCTTCCTTGTCGTTGCTTATACTTTTTCGAGCCCTGCCGGCGGCCAGTTCTCGAGCTTCATGCCGAGGGTGAGGCCGCGCGAGGCGAGCACTTCCTTGATTTCGTTCAGCGACTTGCGGCCGAGGTTCGGGCGTCTTTAAAAGCTCCGTCTCGGTGCGCTGGATCAGATCGCCGATGTAGTAGATGTTCTCGGCCTTCAGACAGTTGGCCGAGCGCACCGTCAGCTCGAGATCGTCCACCGGCCGCAGCAGGATCGGATCGATCTGCGTCGCTTTCTTCTCTTCGATGCTGCGCCGGCATGCCCTTCAGGTCGGCGAAGATCGAGAGCTGCTCGACCAGGATGCGCGCTGCGTAGCGGACGGCTTCCTCGGGCTCGATGGCGCCGTTGGTCTCGATGTCCATGATCAGCTTGTCGAGGTCGGTGCGCTGCTCGACGCGCGCCGATTCGACCGAGTAGCTCACGCGGCGCACCGGGCTGAACGACGCGTCGAGCAGGATGCTGCCGACGCTGCGGCCTTCCTCGACCGCCTTGCGCGTCGTCGCGGCAAGATAGCCGCGTCCCTGCTCGACCTTGATCTGCATGTCGAGCTTGCCGCCCGGCGCGAGGTGCGCGATCACGTGATCGGGATTGACGATCTCGACGTCGTGCTGCTGCTCGATGTCGCCGGCGGTGACCACGCCTTCACCCGATTTCTTGAGGTTGAGCATCGCTTCGTCACGGTCGTGCATCTTCAGCACGACGCCCTTCAGGTTGAGCAGGATGTCGACGACGTCTTCCTGCACGCCGTCGATCGTCGAGTACTCGTGCAGCACGCCGCGATCTTGACTTCGGTCGCGGCGTAGCCCGGCATCGAGGACAGCAGCGTGCGGCGAAGCGCGTTGCCGAGCGTGTGTCCGTAGCCGCGCTCGAACGGCTCCATCGTGACCCGGGCGTGAAACGGCGAAATGTTCTGGACTTCGATGATGCGCGGCTTCAGAAAAGGCACTGCTTGCCATATGATCTGGTACCTCTGCGTCGCTCGCGATTACTTCGAGTAAAGCTCGACCACAAGCGATTCGTTGATCGTGGACGGCAGTTCCGAGCGCTGCGGGCGTGCCTTGATAGGTGCCCTTCAGCGCCGTCGCATCGACTTCGACCCACTCGGGGTAGCCTCGCGAAGCCACGGCTTCCGGCGGCGGCCTTGATGCGCAGCTGGCCCTTCGCCCCCTGGGCGACTTCGATCACGTCGCCGGGACGCACCTGATACGAGGGAATGTTGACGCGCTTGCCGTTCACGAGGATGCCGTTGTGGCGCACCACCTGGCGCGCTTCCGTGCGCGAAGCGCCGAAACCCATGCGATACGCGACGGTGTCGAGCCGGCCTTCGAGGATCTGCAGCAGCGCTCTCGCCGGTGACGCCCTTGCTTGCGGTCGGCCTGCTGGTAATTCGTGCGGAACTGCCGCTCGAGGATGCCGTACGTGCGGCGCACTTTCTGCTTTTCGCGCAGCTGCACGCCGTAGCCCGAAAGCCGTGTGTTCTTCTGCCCGTGCTGGCCCGGGCGGATAGTTACGGCGCTCGATGGCGCATTTGTCGGTAAAGCACTTCTCGCCCTTCAGGAACAGCTTCTCGCCTTCCCGGCGGCACTGACGGCATCGCGCGTCGAGATTTCTTGCCACGTGTCTGCCTCTCCTTAGATACGGCGCTTCTTCGGCGGGCGGCAGCCGTTGTGCGGCACCGGCGTCACGTCCGAAATGCTGGTGATCTTGAATCCGACTGCGTTCAGCGCACGCACGGCCGATTCGCGGCCGGGACCGGGGCCCTTGATGCGGACTTCGATGTTCTTCACGCCCGACTCCGGCAGCCAGACGTCCGGCCTGCTCGGCGGCGACCTGCGCCGCGAACGGCGTCGATTTGCGCGAGCCCTTGAAGCCGTTGCTGCCGCACGTGGCCCACGCGAGCGCGTTGCCCTGGCGATCGGTGATCGTCACGATCGTGTTGTTGAAGGACGCGTGAATGTGGGCGATGCCTTCCGCCACGTTCTTTCTTGACCTTCTTGCGCACCCGGGTGCTTGCTTTGGCCATAGCTTATTTACCTTTGGTACTGCTAAACACGCGCTCATACGGCGCCGGCGCGGACAATCTTGACCGCTGCCTTGCGCGGGCCCTTGCGCGTGCGCGCGTTCGTGCGCGTGCGCTGTCCGCGGACCGGAAGTCCTGCGCGGTGACGCTTGCCGCGCCACGTGCCGAGATCCATCAGGCGCTTGATGTTCATCGACACTTCACGGCGAAGGTCACCTTCGATCGTGTATTTCGTAACTTGTTCGCGCAGCCGGTCCATGTCGTTGTCGGACAGGTCCTTCATCTTGGTCGCGCCGTCGATGCCGGCCGCGGCGCAGATCGCTTTCGCACGGCTGCGGCCGATCCCGTAGATCACGGTCAGCGCGATCTGCGCGTGCTGCTGGTTCGGGATATTGACACCACCTATGCGGGCCATTTAATGCTCCTCTGTCGTGGCACTACCCAGCCGCGGAAAACCGGCGAGTGTAGCGCGTAACGCCCTAATTTTCAAGAATATTGGGTCGGCTTCACCGGTCGCGTAGGGGCGCTGGCGGCAGCCGACTGAGGCTCGGCCGCCCGCGCCGAAAAGCGCGTTCGCATCGCCCGTTCGAGTGAAGGACCGCCAGCGGCGGCAATGGTCTGCAAACCCACCTGGCGCATCTGAACGCCACGGCGGCCGAAGGCGCGGAGCGCCAGGGAGCGAATTGTGTTTTCATTATCCTTGACGCTGCTTATGACGAGGGTCCTTGCTGCAGATTACGCGCACGACGCCTTTGCGCTTGATGATCTTGCAATTGCGGCAGATCCGCTTTACCGATGCCAGTACTTTCACGATTGATCCTCTCTCGCGTCAGCTTTCACTTCGCCCGGAACACGATTCTTCCGCGCGTCAAATCGTAGGGCGTCAGCTCGACCGTCACTTTGTCGCCCGGCAGGATGCGGATGTAGTGCATGCGCATCTTCCCGGAGATGTGTCCGAGCACCATGTGACCGTTTTCGAGCTTCACTCTGAACGTCGCGTTGGGCAGGGTTTCAACGATTTCACCCTGCATCTGTATCGTCTCTTCTTTCGACATGCTGGCTCGTCAAAATTGCTGGCGCCCGCGCGGTATCGTTGACCGACGTGCCCGCCAGACGTCTCTCGCGAGCGCATGTATGTACCTTCTGACTTCCACTCTCACCGTGTCGGGAATACTCCGCCCTTGAAGTTCGCCTTCTTGAGCAGGCTTTCGTACTGGTGCGACATGATGTAGGCCTGCACCTGCGCCATGAAATCCATGGTGACGACCACGATGATCAGCAGGCTCGTGCCGCCGAAATAGAAGGGCACGTTCTTCCAGACGATGAGCGCCTCCGGCAGCAGACACACGAGTGTCACGTAGATGGAACCCGTGAGCGTCAGACGCAGCATGATGCGCTCGATGTAGCGGGCCGTCTGGTCGCCCGGCCGGATGCCCGGGACGAACGCGCCGCTCTTCTTCAGGTTATCCGCCGTCTCCTTCGGGATTGAAGACGAGCGCCGTGTAGAAGATAGCAGAAGAAGATGATCGCCGACGCATACAGGAGCATGTAGATCGGCTGGCCCGGATGCAGCGTCGACGCGATGTCACGCAACCAGCCGAAGCCCTCGGTCGATCCGAACCAGCCGACGAGCGTCGCCGGGAAACAGGATGATGGAGGAGGCGAAGATCGGCGGTATCACCCCGGACATGTTGAGCTTGAGCGGCAGGTGCGAAGTCTGCCCGCCATAGACCTTGCGTCCCACCTGCCGCTTGGCGTAATTCACGAGGATCTTGCGCTGGCCCCGCTCGACGAAGCAGACGAATGCGGTAACCAGCACGACCGTCGCGAAAATGAACCAGCACCGATGGGGATCGAGAACGCGCCGGTGCGGGCAAGCTCGAGGGTGCCGCCCACCGCGCGCGGAAAGCCCGCGGCGATGCCGGCGAAGATGATGAGCGAGATGCCGTTGCCGATGCCGCGCTCGGTGATCTGCTCGCCCAGCCACATCAGGAAAAGCGTGCCGGTCGTCAGCGTGACCATCGCGGTGAGCCGGAAGACGAGTCCGGGTTCGATCACGAGATTGCGCTGCGATTCGAGCGCGATCGCGATGCCCATCGACTGGAAGAGCGCGAGCCCGAGCGTGCCGTAGCGCGTGTACTGCGTGATCTTGCGGCGGCCGGACTCGCCTTCCTTCTTCAGCGCCTCGAGCGTCGGCGAGACGACCGTCATCAACTGCATGATGATCGACGCCGAGATGTAGGGCATGATGCCCAGCGCGAAGATCGAGAAGCGCGACAGCGCGCCGCCCGAGAACATGTTGAACATGTCCAGGATGCCGCCGCGCTGCGAGTTGAAGAGCTCCGCGAGCGACGCCTGGTCGATGCCGGGCACCGGGATGAACGACCCGATGCGGAAGACGATCAGCGCGCCCAGCAGGAAGAGCAGCCGGCGCTTGAGGTCGCCCAGTTTTCCCGACGCGAGGAGAGAGGTATTTGCGGCCAAGGGTGCTCACGCTTTCGCTGTCGGCTGCGGGCGCTTTCTTCTGGAGCTTGCCGGCCGGGCTTTCGTTCCGGTAACTCGACGCTGCCGCCCGCCGCTTCGATCGCCGCGCGCGCACCTTTGCTGATGCCCACGCCCTTTCAGCGCGATCTTGCGCTCGATGCTCGCCCGCGAGCATGACCTTCGCCTTCAGCGCGACCGTGCGGCACGAGCCCCGCGGCTTTCAGCGCGGCGAGATCGATCGCGTCGACTTCGAGCTTCTGCAGGTCGCCCAGCCGCACCTCCGCGGTGTCGCCCTTGGCGAGCGAAACGAAGCCGCGCTTCGGCAGCCGCCGCTGCAGCGGCATCTGGCCGCCCTCGAAGCCGACCTTGTGAAAGCCGCCCGCACGCGCCTTCTGGCCCTTGTGGCCGCGCCCGGCGGTCTTGCCGAGGCCACAGCCGATGCCGCGACCGACGCGCTTCTTGCAGTGCCGGGCACCGCCGGCCGGCTTGAGTTGATTGAGCTCCATCCGAGCTCCTCTACCTTCAGCAGGTAAGACACCTTGTTGATCATGCCGCGGTTCGCCGGCGTGTCGAGCACTTCCACGCGTGTGGTTGAGTCTTGCGCAGGCCGAGACCGCGCACGCATGCACGATGCTCTGGTTTGGTGCCGATCAGGCTCTTGACCAGCGTCACTTTGATTTTCTTGCCGTCCTGGCCATTGTCACCCCGTGATCTCTTCGACCGACTTGCCGCGCTTGGCGGCGATCGCGGCCGGCGTGTTCATGCTGGTGAGCCCGTTGATCGTCGCGCGCACGACGTTGTACGGATTGGTCGAGCCCAGGCACTTGGAAAGGATGTTCGTGACGCCCATCACCTCGAGCACCGCGCGCACCGGCCCGCCGGCGATGATGCCGGTGCCTTCGGACGCCGGCTGCATGTAGACGCGCGCCGCGCCGTGACGGCCGATCACCGCGTGCTGCAGCGTGCCGTTCTTGAGCGGCACCTTGACCATCTTGCGGCGCGCTTCTTCCATCGCCTTCTGCACGGCGACCGGCACCTCGCGCGCCTTGCCCTTGCCCATGCCGATGCCGCCGTCGCCGTCGCCGACGACGGTCAGCGCGGCAAAGCCGAGCACGCGGCCGCCCTTCACCACCTTGGTGACGCGGTTCACCGCGACCATCTTCTCGCGCAGGCCGTCGGAACGCTCTTCGCCGGTCTGCATCTTGCCTGCCTGTAGTCTTGCCATGGGGTTCGGTTTTTTCGTAACTCGTTCATCTGCGCGGGCGGCAAGCCGCCCGCGTCTAACTCACTTGACGCTACGCTAAAACTTCAGGCCGGCTTCGCGCGCGGCTTCGGCAAGCGCCTTCACGCGGCCGTGGATACTTGTAGCCCGAACGGTCGAACGCGACTTCCGCAATGCCGAGCTGCTTTCGCCTTCTCGGCGATGCGCCGGCCGACTTCCGCCGCGGCCTTGACGTTGCCGCCGTACTGCAAGGTTCGGCCGCACTTCGCGCTCCGCGGTCGAGGCGCTGGCGAGCACCTTCGCGCCGGACGCATCGATCACCTGCGCGTAGATGTGCGTGTTCGAGCGGTGCACCGTCAGTCGCACCGCCTTCAATTGCGCGATCTTCGCCCGCGTCGCCTGCGCCCGCCGCAGCCGCGCCTCGTTCTTGTCACTCATCTCGCACCTACTTCTTCTTCGTTTCCTTGAGCACGATCTGCTCGCCGGCGTAGCGCACGCCCTTGCCCTTGTACGGCTCGGGCGCGCGGTAGCGCCGCATCTTCCGCCGCCACCTGGCCGACGATCTGCTTGTCCGTGCCCTTGATCACGATCTCGGTCTGCGTCGGCGTCTCCGCTTTCACGCCGTTCGGCAGCGGATGCACCACCGGGTGCGAAAAGCCGAGCGTCAGGTTGAGCTTGTCGCCCTGCGCCTGCGCGCGGTAACCGACGCCGACGAGATTGAGCCGTCGTTCGAAGCCCTTGGTCACGCCCGTAACCATGTTCGCGACCAGCGCGCGGACAGTGCCCGACAAGCGCGTTCGCCTGACGCGAGTTGTCGTTCACCTTGAACTCGAGCCGGTTCTCCACGCGCTCGATCTTCACGCGCGGTGACACTCTCTGCGTCAGCGTGCCGAGCGGACCCTTGACCGAAATCTGATCGTGAGCGATCGACACTTCGACCTTGTCCGGCAGCACGACCGGGTAATTCGCAATTCTCGACATGGCTGGTCTTCTTCTTTACGCGACGATGCAAAGCACCTCGCCGCCCACGCCGAGGCCGCGCGCCTTGCGGTCGGTCATCACGCCCTTCGAAGTGGACACGATCGCCACACCGAGACCGTTCATCACGTGCGGAATTCCGCGGCTCGGCTTGTAGATGCGCAGCCCAGGACGGCTCACACGCTCGATCTTTTCGATCACCGGGCGGCCTGCGTAGTACTTGAGACTGATCTCGAGCTGCGGCTTGCCGGCGTTCTCACGAACGGCGAAATCGTCGATGTACCCTTCGTCCTTGAGCACGGTGGCAATTGCGGCCTTGAGCTTCGACGCGGGCATCGTCACCGACTGTTTTTCCGACTGCTGCCCATTGCGGATGCGCGTCAGCATGTCGGAAATAGGATCACTCATACTCATGCAATTCTCTCCTGCCGCTCCACCTACCAGCTCGCCTTGATCACGCCCGGAATCTCGCCGCGCATCGCGATCTCTCGCAACTTGTTGCGCCCAAGACCGAATTTGCGAAACGTGCCGCGCGGCCGACCGGTCAGCGCACAGCGGTTGCGCACTCTCACCGGAGAGGCGTCGCGCGGCAGCTTCTGCAGCTTCAACCTCGCGTCGTAGCGGTCTTCCTGTGAAAGCCTCTGGTTGTTCGCGATCGCGAGCAGCTCCGCGCGCTTCGATGCGTACTTCTTAACCGTGCCGCGTCGCTTCTCGTTGCGGTTGATCAATGCCGTTTTTGCCATAGATTCGAGTGGTCCCTCTGATTACGCGTGTCGCCGGCCGAAGGAGTTGCGCCGGTTGAGTGAATCCTCTAGCTCCTGAACGGAAACTTGAAGGCAGCCAGCAGCGCTTTCGCCTCTGCATCGCTCTTGGCGGTGGTCGAGATCGTGATGTTCATGCCCCGGATCGCGTCGATCTTGTCGTACTCGATCTCGGGGAAGATGATCTGTTCCTTCACGCCCATGTTGTAGTTGCCGCGGCCGTCGAATGCGCGTCCCGAGATGCCGCGAAAGTCGCGAATGCGCGGCATCGCGACGCTCACCAGGCGGTCGAGGAATTCGTACATGCGCGCGCCGCGCAGCGTCACCTTGCAGCCGACCGGGTAGCCCTGGCGGATCTTGAACTGCGCGACCGACTTGCGCGCCTTGGTGACGAGCGGCTTCTGCCCCGCGATCTTCGTCAGTCGGCGACCGCGTTGTCCATGATCTTCTTGTCGGCAATGGCTTCGCCTACGCCCATGTTGAGCACGATCTTCTCGATGCGCGGCACTTCCATCGGGCTCTTGTAGCCGAACTGCTGCGTGAGGTCGCTCGCGACCTTTTCGCGATAGAACACCTGCAGGCGCGCCGGACCTGCGGGCGTCGCCGGCCGTTCGTCGCGTGCTTCCGCCGCGGCAGCAGGTCTCGCCTCCTGCCCGCCGTCCTTGCCCTGCTTGCCCTGTCTGGGCTGTTTCGGCTGCTGGGCATCGCGCTGGCCCTTGCCGTCTTTTGCGCCTTTACCCTCTTTTGCGCCCTTGCCCTTCTTCGTGTCTTTCTCGCTCATACGTCAACCACTTCGCCGTTGGACTTGAAGAAGCGAACGCGGCGGCCGTCTTCCAGCGTACGAACACCGATGCGATCGGCCTTCTTCGTATCCGGATTGAACAGCGCCACGTTCGAGATGTGCAGCGGCATTTCCTTTTCGATGATGCCGCCCTGAACGCCTTTCATCGGGTTCGGCCGCTGGTGCTTCTTGACACGATTCGCGCCTTCGACGACCACGTGTTCCGCGTCCAGGATGCGCAATACCGTGCCCCTCTTGCCGCGATCCCTGCCGGTGATGACGACGACGTCGTCGCCTTTCCGTATCTTCTTCATCTGCTAATCCTCAGCGCGGCGTAGCCCGGAAATCGAGGCTGTTACGCCTCTCGCCTCCCGCCTCAAAGCACTTCCGGCGCGAGCGAAACGATCTTCATGAAACGCTCGGTGCGGAGCTCACGGGTCACAGGCCCGAAAATGCGCGTGCCAATCGGCTCGAGCTTGGGGTTCAGAAGCACGGCGGCGTTGGAATCGAACTTCACGAGCGAACCGTCGCCCCGACGAACGCCCTTCGCGGTACGCACGACCACTGCGCTATAGATCTCGCCCTTCTTCACCCGGCCGCGCGGGGCCGCGTCCTTGACGCTCACCTTGATGACGTCCCCGATGCCCGCGTAGCGCCGCTTCGAGCCACCGAGAACCTTGATGCACATGACTTCGCGCGCGCCCGTGTTGTCGGCCACGTCCAGAATGGACTGCATTTGTATCATCGCTGTGTCTCGCTTCTCTGCTGCTTCACCAACTTAGCGCCGCTTGCCTGCGCGGTGCCAGTTTTGGAGCCCGTCCGGGTAGGGTGCGCTCAGGCCTGAGGACAGGCCGGCGCGAAGAGCCGGTGATTATAGTCAGGAAAGGCGGCTATCGCAATAAGTTCCAGCTCCGCCGCTATTCCATCGCCGCAAGCCTCGCACGATCGGACGTGAGTTCTAAATGGCCTTCGAGGGCTACGTTCGCGGGGCCCCGCTGCTGCGCAAGCCCCCGCTCACCGGCACGGGGCGGTTCTAACTAAACGATCCGAGCTTTTTCGAGCAGCTTCGCCACCCGCCACGCCTTTGTCTTCGACAGCGGCCGGCACTCCTCGATCTCCACCAGGTCACCCTCGTGGTACTCGCCCGCTTCGTCGTGCGCGTGGTACTTCCGCGTGCGTGTCACGAACTTGCCATAGAGCGGGTGCTTCACTCGCCGCTCCACCAGCACGGTAACCGTCTTGGTCATCTTGTCGCTGACCACGCGCCCCGTCAGCGTGCGCTTGTTCGCCTGCTGTTTTTCCGTTGTCGCTTCGCTCATGCTGTTGCCCTGGCCTTTTCGCTGAGGAGCGTACGCACGCGCGCGATGTCGCGGCGGACCTTCCTGATCTGGCTCGTGTTCGAAAGCTGCTGGGTCGCCTTCTGCATGCGCAGCGAGAATTGCGCACGCAGCAGGGACTGCAGCTCGGTCCGAAGCTCCTCGGTCGACTTGTTTCTCAATTCGCTTGCCTTCATCGCTTAAGCTCCGGTCATCCGCTGCACGAACGTGGTCGCGATGGGCAGCTTCGCCGAGGCGAGCCGGAACGCTTCTTTCGCGGTACCCTCGTCCACGCCGTCCATCTCGTACAGCATCTTGCCCGGCTGGATCTCGGCGACCCAATACTCCGGGTTGCCCTTGCCGTTGCCCATCCGCACCTCGGCGGGCTTCTGCGAAATAGGCTTGTCGGGGAAGATGCGGATCCAGATGCGCCCGCCACGCTTGATGTGGCGCGTCATCGCGCGCCGTGCCGCTTCGATCTGGCGCGCGGTCAGCCGGCCGCGGCCGATCGCTTTGAGGCCGAACTCGCCGAAGCTCACCTTGTTGCCGCGCGTCGCTTTGCCGGTGTTGCGGCCCTTCTGTTCCTTGCGGTACTTACGTCTGGCTGGCTGTAGCACGTCTTGCTCCTGGTTCTTCCTGACGGCCTGCGGTCACCGCGCGGCCTGCGCGGGCGGCGGCTGCTCGGGTTCCGGCGTCGCGGGCGCGCCGATGACGAGCAGCCTGCTCGTTCTTCGGCAGCACTTCGCCCTTGAACACCCATACCTTGATGCCGATGACGCCGTACGTCGTTTTCGCTTCCGCGAAACCGTAGTCGATGTCGGCGCGCAGCGTGTGAAGCGGCACGCGGCCTTCGCGATACCACTCCGTGCGGGCGATCTCGATCCCGTTCAGGCGGCCCGCGCTCATGATCTTGATGCCCTGCGCACCGAGGCGCATGGCGTTCGTGATCGCGCGCTTCATCGCGCGGCGGAACATGATGCGCTTCTGCAGCTGCTGCGCGATCGAGTCCGCGATGAGCTGCGCATCGAGCTCGGGCTTGCGCACTTCCTCGATGTTGACGTGCACCGGCACGCGCAGCATGCGCTGGAGCTGCAACTTCAGCGATTCGATGTCTTCGCCCTTCTTGCCGATCACCACGCCGGGACGTGCGCTGAAGATCGTGATGCGCGCGTTCTTGGCGGGACGCTCGATCACGACCCGCGATACGGCTGCGTGCCCGAGCTTCTCGCGCAGGTGATCGCGCACCTTGACGTCCTCGAGCAGCATGGTGGAGAAATTACGGTTGTTCGCATACCACCGCGAAGCCCAGTTGCGGTTCAGCGCGAGACGAAAACCCGTCGGATGTATTTTCTGACCCATATACGGAGTCCTTCTGTCTATTTCCTGCCGTCGCCGACGGTCAGGAAGACATGGCACGTCGGCTTGAGAATGCGCATGCCACGGCCTTTCGCGCGCGGCATGAAGCGCTTGAGCACCGGCCCCCTTTCGACGCAGACGCGTGTGACTTTCAACTCGTCGATATCGGCGCCTGCGTTGTGCTCGGCATTCGCGATCGCCGATTCGAGCACCTTGCGGATGATCGCAGCGCCCTTCTTCGGGCTGAACTGCAGGATGTTGAGCGCGTTCTCGACGCTCTTGCCGCGGATGAGATCGGCGACCAGCCGGCCCTTCTGCGACGACAGCCGCACGCCGCGGAGAATTGCATTGGTTTCCATGTAACGTGCGCCTCCTTACCGCGCCGCCGGCGTCGGGCTCGCCTTCCTATCGCGCGCCCGCGCTGCCGGCCTTCGAGTGTCCCTTGAAGACGCGGGTGTGCGCGAACTCACCGAGCTTGTGCCCGACCATGTTCTCGGTGATGTAGACCGGGATGTGCTGCTTGCCGTTGTGGACGGCGATCGTCAGTCCGACGAAATCCGGCAGGATCGTCGAGCGCCGCGACCACGTCTTGATCGGACGCTTGTCGGATGTCGCCCGCGCCGCCTCGACCTTGTCGAGCAGGTGGTGATCTACGAACGGGCCCTTCTTGATGGAACGTGCCATATGTTTTTAACCTGTGCTGTCTAGCCTGAGCTCTTCGCGTTGCGCCGGCGCACGATCATGCTGTCGGTGCGCTTGTTCTTGCGCGTCTTGTAGCCTTTCGTGAGCACGCCCCACGGGACTGACCGGGCGCCGCGCCGCGGCTGTTCTGCCTTCACCGCCGCCGTGCGGATGGTCGATCGGGTTCATCGCGACACCGCGCACGGTCGGCCGCACGCCGCGCCAGCGCACGCGACCCGCCTTGCCGATCGATTCGAGCGAATGCTCTTCGTTGCCGACCTCGCCGATCGTCGCGCGGCAGTTGATGTGCACGCGGCGGATCTCGCCCGAGCGCAGCCGCAATTGCGCGTACTCGCCTTCGCGCGCGAGAAGCTGCACCGAAGCGCCGGCCGCGCGCGCGATCTGCGCACCCTTGCCGGGCATCATCTCGATGCAGCAGATGGTCGTGCCGACCGGGATGTTCCTGAGCGGCAGCGTGTTGCCGTTCTTGATCGGCGCCTCGGAGCCGGACATGAGCTGCGCGCCGGCGCTCACGCCCTTCTGCGCGATCACGTAGCGGCGCTCGCCGTCGGCGTAGCAGCAGCAGCGCGAGATGCGCGCTGCGGTTCGGGTCGTACTCGATGCGCTCGACTTTCGCCGCGATGCCGTCCTTGTTGCGCTTGAAATCGACGAGACGGTAATGCTGCTTGTGGCCGCCGCCCTTGTGGCGCATGGTGATGCGGCCGTGCACGTTGCGGCCGCGCTTCTTCTTCTCCGCCTCGACCAGGCTCGCCACCGGCTTGCCCTTGTGCAGGCCCGGCGTGACGACCTTGACCAGCGTGCGCCGTCCGGGAGAGGTCGGTTTGACCTTGACCAGCATTACTTCTTCTCCCCTTCGGCGAAGTTGATTTCCTGTCCCGCCTGCAACGCGACGTACGCTTTCTTCCAGTGGTTGCGGCGGCCCATGAACCGGCCGAAGCGCTTTTCCTTGCCGCGTACGTTGACGACGCTCACCGATTTCACCTGCGTCCTGAACATGAGCTCGACCGCAGCCTTGATCTCGGGCTTGGTCGCATCGGACAGCGACGCGGAACACGTACTGGTTCGCCTTCTCGCCGACGAACGTGCTCTTTTCGGAGACGACCGGCGCGAGCAGCACCTGCATCAGGCGCTCTTGCTTCTGAGGTGAGGGGGCTTGGCTCATGCGAACAACTCCTCGATCTTCGCGACCGCACTGCGGGTGACGAGCACCCTGTCATGGCGGATGAGGCTCAGCGGATCCGTATTCGTCGCCGTCAACGATCGAGACGTGCGGCAGGTTGCGCGCGGAGAGATGCAGATTCTCGTCGATGGCGTCGGTGATGATGAGCACGTTCGTGAGGCCCATGCCCTTCAGCTTCTGCGCGAGCAGCTTGGTCTTGGGCGCATCCACCGTGAACGTCTCGACGACGGCGAGGCGTTCTTCACGCGCAAGTTGCGACAGGATCGACGAAAGTCCGGCGCGATACATCTTGCGGTTCAGCTTCTGGCTGAAGTTCTCGTCCGGGGAGTTCGGGAAGATGCGGCCGCCGCCGCGCCACAGCGGACTGGAGGTCATGCCGGCCCGCGCGCGACCCGTTCCTTTCTGCCGCCACGGCTTTTTCGTCGAATGCTTGACGGTCGCCGCGGTCTTTCTGCGCGCGCGTGCCCATGCGCGCGTTCGCGAGGTACGCCGTGACCACCTGGTGAACGAGCGCTTCGTTGTAGTCGCGGCCGAACGCCCGATCCGACGCGGAAACGGAGGCGCTCGACTGGCCCTGATCGTCTAACAGTTTGAGTTCCATGTCAGTCCCCCGTTACTTGCGGCCGCCGGGCGCCGCGGCGGCTTTCGCTGCCGGCTTTGGCGCACTCGGTCTAGTCGCACGCTTCGTCGGAGACACCGTGAGATCGCCACCACGCGAGCCTGGAACCGCGCCGCGTATGAGCAACAACTGACGCTCTGCGTCGACACGAACGATTTCGAGGTTCTGCACCGTGCGCTTGGCTGCGCCCAGGTGGCCCGGCATCTTCTTGCCGGGGAATACGCGGCCGGGGTCCTGCGCCATGCTGATCGAACCCGGCTTGTTGTGCGACACCGAGTTGCCGTGACTGGCGCGATTCGAGGAGAAGTTGTGGCGCTTGATCACGCCGGCAAAGCCCTTGCCGAGCGATACGCCACTCACGTCGACCTTCTGGCCCGGCTGGAAGATGTCCACGCCAACGCTGCCGCCCGCCTGAAGGTCGTTCAACTGTTCCGGTTTTACCCGGAACTCGTGCAGCGACCCGGCCGGCCTCGACACCCGCTTTCGCGAAATGTCCGGCCGCGGCCTTGGTGACGCGATTGGGTTGGCGCTTGCCGAAGGCAATCTGAACGGCACAATAGCCGTCGGCCTCGGCAGTCTTGATCTGGGCGACGCGATTGTTCGACACATCGACCACCGTCACCGGGATGGCATCGCCATCATCGGTGAAAACGCGGGTCATGCCGACCTTGCGGCCCACCAGTCCTAAGCTCATCTTCTGTACCTCTTTGGTTTGCAAGCCCCTTCGAGCCTGGCACCGACTTCAATTGGCCGGTGACTTCTACCTACGGTGACGGGCGGACGGGTGATGAGTGACGGGGCGGACGGTTTTCGTCACTCGTCACTCTCCACTCATCACGCATCACTCGCTTACAGCTTGATTTCCACATCCACCCCGGCCGGAAGGTCGAGCTTCATCAGCGCGTCGACGGTCTTGTCCGTCGGATCGATGATGTCCATCAGGCGCAGGTGCGTGCGAATCTCGAGCTGGTCGCGCGACGTCTTGTTGACGTGCGGCGAGCGCAGAAGGTCGAAACGCTGCTTGCGCGTGGGCAGCGGCAACGGGACCTTTGACGACGGCGCCGGTGCGCTTGGCCGTATCGACGATTTCGAGCGCCGACTGATCGATCAGCCGGTAATCGAACGCCTTCAGCCGTATGCGTATCTTTTGTGATTTGACTGCCATTATTACTCCCGTGCAAAGTGAACTACTTTGCGCCGATCTAGTGACTGGCAAACAGGGCTCGGCTCGCTCACTGGTCACCCGTCACACGTCAGCGCATTTCGCGTTATTCGATGATCTTCGCGACCACGCCGGCGCCCACGGTGCGCGCCACCCTCGCGAATGGCAAAGCGCAACCCCTCTTCCATCGCGATCGGCTGGATCAACTGCACCGTGATCGACACGTTGTCCCCCGGCATCACCATCTCGGTGCCCTGCGGCAACTCGATCGACCCCGTCACGTCCGTGGTGCGGAAGTAAAACTGCGGCCGATAACCGTTGAAAAACGGCGTGTGCCGCCCGCCCTCGTCCTTCGAGAGCACGTAGATCTCGGCCGTGAACTTCGTGTGCGGCGTGATCGAACCCGGCTTCGCCAGCACCTGCCCGCGCTCCACTTCCTCGCGCTTCGTGCCGCGCAGCAAAATCCCGACGTTGTCCCCCGCCTGCCCCTGATCGAGCAGCTTCCGGAACATCTCCACGCCCGTGCACACCGTCTTCTGCGTCGGGCGCAGCCCCACAATCTCGATCTCCTCACCCACCTTGATCATGCCGCGCTCCACCCGCCCGGTCACCACCGTGCCCCGACCCGAGATCGAAAACACGTCCTCCACCGGCATCAGAAACGGCCCGTCGAGCGCGCGCTTGGGCTCCGGAATGTAGCTGTCCAGCGCCTCGGCCAGCTTCATGATCGCCCCTTCGCCCATCTCGCTCGCGTCGCCTTCCATCGCCTTTAACGCCGAGCCAATCACGATCGGCGTGTCATCGCCCGGAAACTCATACTTCGACAAAAGCTCGCGCACCTCCATCTCCACCAACTCCAGGAGCTCCTTGTCGTCCACCATGTCCGCCTTGTTCATGAACACGATGATGTAGGGCACCCCCACCTGGCGCGCCAGCAGAATGTGCTCGCGCGTCTGCGGCATCGGACCGTCGGCCGCACTCACCACCAGAATCGCCCCGTCCATCTGCGCCGCCCCCGTGATCATGTTCTTCACGTAGTCCGCGTGCCCCGGACAGTCCACGTGCGCGTAGTGCCGCTTCGCCGTCTCATACTCCACGTGCGCCGTGTTGATCGTGATCCCGCGCGCCTTCTCCTCCGGCGCCGCATCAATCTGGTCGTAGCTCTTCGCCTCACCCCCGTACTTCTTCGCCAGTATCATCGTCATCGCCGCCGTCAACGTCGTCTTCCCGTGATCCACGTGACCAATCGTCCCAACGTTCACGTGCGGCTTCTTGCGCTCAAACTTACTCTTGGCCATGACTTTGCCCTCTACTTCTTGTCCGAATCTTTACCGGTGTACTTGTTGATGATCGCCTCGGCGACGTTCTTCGGCGCTTCGGAATAGTGTTTGAATTCCATCGAGTACGTCGCACGCCCCTGCGAAAGCGAACGCAACGTCGTCGAATAACCGAACATCTCCGCCAGTGGCACCTCGGCTCGGACCGCCTTACCGCCGCCCGCGAGATCTTCCATGCCCTGGATCATGCCGCGCCGTGAGTTGAGGTCGCCCACGACGTTGCCCATGAAGTCTTCGGGTGTCTCGACTTCGACCGCCATGATCGGCTCGAGCAGCGTCGGACTCGCACGGCGCAAACCTTCCTTCAACGCAATCGAGCCCGCCATCTTGAACGCGTTCTCGTTCGAGTCTACCTCGTGGTACGAACCGTCGATGAGCGTTACCTTGACGTCCACTACGGGGAAGCCGGCGAGCACCCCGTTGGGCAGCGTATCGTTGATGCCCTTCTGCACCGCCGGGATGTACTCGCGCGGCACCGCGCCGCCCTTGATGGCGTCCACGAACTCATAGCCCTTACCAGGCACCTGCGGCTCGAGCTTGATCCACACGTGACCGTACTGGCCGCGTCCGCCCGACTGCTTGACGAACTTGCCCTCGACCTTATCGACCTGCTTGCGGATCGTCTCGCGATACGCGACCTGCGGCGCGCCGACGTTGGCTTCGACGCCGAACTCGCGCTTCATGCGATCGACGATGATCTCGAGGTGCAGCTCGCCCATGCCCGAGATGATCGTCTGCCCCGACTCTTCGTCGGTGCGCACACGAAATGACGGATCTTCCTGGGCGAGGCGGTTGAGCGCCATGCCCATCTTCTCCTGGTCCGCCTTGGTCTTCGGCTCGACGGCGACGTGGATCACCGGCTCGGGGAATTCCATCTTCTCGAGCGTGATGATCTTGTCGGGCGCGGTAAGCGTGTCGCCCGTCGTATAGTCCTTGAGGCCAACGGCCGCGGCGATATCGCCGGCGCGCACTTCCTTGATCTCTTCGCGTTCGTTCGCGTGCATCTGCAGAATACGGCCGATGCGCTCCTTGCGCCCCTTCACCGGGTTGTAGATCGTATCGCCTGAATTCACGACACCCGAATAGACGCGGAAGAACGTGAGCTGGCCGACGAACGGATCGGTCATGATCTTGAACGCGAGCCCCGAGAACGGCTCATCGTCGGCTGCCCTGCGTTCCTCGGTTGCGCCTTTCTCGTTCACGCCCTTAACCGGCGGAATGTCGATCGGCGAAGGCATGTAGTCGATGACTGCGTCGAGCATCGCCTGCACGCCCTTGTTCTTGAACGCCGAGCCGCATAGCATCGGATAGATCTCGTTGTTCATCGTGCGCTGGCGCAGGCCCTGCTTGATCTCGGCCTCGCTCAAGCTCACCACCCTCGAGATACTTGTTCATGAGCTCTTCGTTCGCTTCGGCGGCGCTCTCGACCATCTTTTCGCGCCATTCGCGTGCATCGTCGAGCATGTTCGCCGGGACATCGCGCAGGTCGAACTTCATCCCCTGGGTCGAATCGTCCCAGTAGATGGCCTTCATCCTGACGAGATCGACCACGCCTTCGAACTTGTCCTCGGCTCCGATCGGAAGCTGGATCGGCACCGGGTTCGCCTTGAGGCGCGCCTTCACCTGGTCGTACACGCGCATGAAATCCGCGCCTTGCCGGTCCATCTTGTTCACGAAGAAGAGACGCGGCACCTTGTACTTGTTGCCTTGCCGCCAGACGGTTTCCGTCTGCGGCTGCACGCCGCCTACGCCGCACAGCACCGTGCACGCGCCGTCGAGCACGCGGAGGCTGCGCTCGACCTCGATCGTGAAGTCGACGTGCCCCGGCGTATCGATGATGTTGATGCGGTGCTCGGGATAGGCGCTGTCCATGCCCTTCCAGAAACAGGTCGTCGCCGCCGACGTGATGGTAATGCCGCGCTCCTGCTCCTGTTCCATCCAGTCCATTACCGCAGTGCCGTCATGCACTTCGCCGAGCTTGTGCGAAACACCCGTGTAGAACAGGACCCGTTCGGTGGTCGTGGTCTTGCCGGCATCGATGTGGGCCATGATGCCGATGTTCCGGTAGCGCTCGATGGGGGTCTTGCGTGGCATAAACGGTCTTGATTCGCGTGTGGATCAGAGGGCTTTTGACTGCCGGCGGAGTTATTGATTCAACGGTAGTGCCCTAAGTTATCGATCTCGTCAGCTTAGAAGCGGTAATGCGAAAACGCCTTGTTGGCTTCGGCCATGCGATGCACTTCCTCGCGCTTCTTCATCGCACCGCCGCGCCCTTCCGCAGCTTCCTGCAGCTCGCTCGCAAGCCGCGCCTGCATCGACTTCTCGCCGCGACCGCGTGCTGCGTCTCGCAGCCAGCGCATGGCGAGCGCCATCCGGCGCACCGGCCGCACTTCCACCGGCACCTGATAGTTCGCGCCGCCCACACGCCGGCTCTTCACTTCGACCATGGGCTTCACGTTGTTCAGCGCCTGGGTGAAGACTTCCAGCGGCTCCTTGGGGCTCTTCTTCTTGATCGTGTCGAGCGCGCCGTAAATGATGCGTTCCGCCACCGACTTCTTGCCGCCGCTCATGAGGACGTTGATGAACTTCGAGACGTCCTGGCTGGCGTACTTCGGATCCGGCAGCACTTCGCGTTTCGGTATTTCTCTGCGTCGAGGCATATGAACTTCAGTGAATCGTGATATTTGAAATGCGGTGACGAGTGACCAGTGACACGCGGCTCAGGCCTAAGCCGCCTTGGCGCGTTTGGCGCCGTACTTCGACCGGCTTTGCTTGCGGTCTTTCACACCGGCCGTATCCAGACTGCCGCGCACCACGTGGTAGCGCACGCCGGGAAGATCCTTCACACGGCCGCCGCGGATCAGCACCACCGAGTGCTCCTGCAGGTTGTGACCCTCGCCGCCGATGTAGCCGATCACCTCGAAGCCATTCGTGAGGCGAACTTTCGCGACCTTTCGCAGGGCCGAGTTCGGCTTCTTGGGCGTGGTCGTGTAGACGCGGGTGCAAACGCCCCTGCGCTGCGGTGAGCCGGTGAGCGCAGGCACCTTGCTCTTGGTTACGGGTGCCCGCCGCGGTTTACGAACGAGCTGGTTTATGGTCGGCATGGATTTGTTATCCAGTTTTTGCTTAAAAGAGTTTCGATCGCCCAAAAAAGCCGGGACGGCGTTTCCACCGTCCCTGACCTTGATCGTCGAGTTTCGAGCCGCGCCGCCCGCGGGGGCAACGGCGGCTAAAAAGACCGGGGATTTTATGGGCTTACGTCAAAGAGTGTCAACATCCACCGATCTCGCGGATGCGGCCGAAAGCAGTGGGATGCTCCCGGCCGCGGCCATTAAGCAACCTGCTCCTGGTCCTCGGTGCCGGTAGCAAGCACTTCCGTCGTTTCCGGCGTCTCGATCGTTTCGGGCTGAGCCGCCTGACGCCGCCGGACCCTGTGATACGCGAGGCCGGTTCCGGCAGGGATCAGCCGGCCGACGATCACGTTCTCCTTCAGACCCCGCAACTCGTCGCGCTTGCCCATGATCGCGGCTTCCGTCAGCACCCGCGTCGTCTCCTGGAAGGAGGCGGCGGAGATGAAGGAATCGGTCGAAAGCGAAGCCTTGGTGATGCCGAGCAGCATGTACTCGTAGACCGACGCACGCTTGTCGTTGGCTTCCGCCTTCTCGTTTTCCTCCAGCACCTCGGCGCGCTCCACCTGCTCACCCGTGATGAAACGGGTTTCGCCCGGATCGACGATCTGCACGCGCCGCAGCATCTGACGCACGATGACTTCGATGTGCTTGTCGTTGATCTTCACGCCCTGCAGACGGTAGACGTCCTGCACTTCGTTGCAGATGTATCGCGCCAGCGCTTCGACGCCGAGCAGCCGCAGGATGTCATGAGGATCGGCCGGACCGTCCACGATCATCTCGCCTTTGTTGACCACCTGCCCGTCGTGTGCCATGACGTGCTTGTCCTTCGGAATCAGATACTCGTGCGCGACGCCGTCGAGGTCGGTGATGACCAGACGCTGCTTGCCCTTCGTATCCTTCCCGAACGACACCGTGCCGGTGACTTCCGCCAGCACGCCCGCGTCTTTCGGTGAACGCGCCTCGAACAGTTCCGCCACCCGCGGCAAGCCGCCGGTGATGTCACGCGTCTTCGAAGTTTCCTGCGGAATGCGCGCCAGCACTTCGCCGACGCCCACTTCCTGCCCATCGCGCACGGTGATGATCGAGCCGATCTGGAACGTGATGTTCACCGCGACGTCCGAGCCCGCGATCTTCACTTCCTGCGCGTTCTCATCCAGCAGCTTCACCTGCGGGCGCAGGCCTTTCGCCTGCACGCTCCCGCGACGCTTCGGATCGACGACCACCAACGTCGAAAGGCCGGTCACCTCGTCGATCTGACGGGCGACGGTAACGCCTTCCTCCACGTTCTCGAACTTAACGCGGCCGGCGTATTCGGTGATGATCGGCCGGGTGTGCGGATCCCAGGTTGAAAGCACCTGGCCTGCCTTGACCATCTCGCCGTCGCGCGCCAGCAGCGTCGCGCCATACGGCACTTTATGCCGCTCGCGCTCACGGTTGTTCTCGTCGTGTATCACCACTTCGCCGTTACGCGAAATGGCAACGAGCTCGCCGCGCTGATTCGTGACGTAACGCATGCCGGCGGCGTAGCGCACCACCCCGTTCGACTTGCTTTCGACCTGGCTCGCCACCGCGGTCCGCGATGCCGCGCCACCGATGTGGAACGTGCGCATCGTAAGCTGCGTGCCCGGCTCGCCGATCGACTGGGCGGCAATGACGCCCACCGCCTCGCCAACGTTGACTGGCGTGCCGCGCCCGAGGTCGCGGCCGTAGCATTTCGCGCACAGCCCGTGCCGCGTTTCGCACGTGAGCGGCGTGCGTACCTTCACTTCGTCGATGCCGGCCGCTTCGATCGCATCCACCGCGTCCTCGTCGAGGAGCGTATTCGCTTCGAAGAGATTCTGGCCACTCTCGGGGCTGTAGATATCGGCAGCGGCAACGCGGCCGAGAATGCGCTCGCGCAGGCTCTCGACGACTTCACCGCCCTCGATCAGCGCCTTCATCGCAACGCCCTGCTGGGTGCCGCAGTCGTCCTCGGTCACAACGAGATCCTGCGTCACGTCCACCAGACGGCGCGTGAGGTAGCCCGAGTTCGCGGTCTTCAACGCCGTATCGGCAAGACCCTTGCGGGCGCCGTGCGTCGAAATGAAGTACTGCAGCACGTTCAGGCCTTCGCGGAAATTGGCGGTGATCGGCGTCTCGATGATCGAGCCGTCCGGCTTCGCCATCAGACCGCGCATGCCGGCAAGCTGCCGGATCTGCGCCGCCGAACCCCGTGCGCCCGAGTCGGCCATCATGTAAATCGAGTTGAGCGATTCCTGCAGCGCAGGCTGGCCCTTGTCGTTCTTGCGCTGCACGAGCTTGCCTGCTTTCGCATCCCACTCCATCACGGGCTCGACCGACAGCTGGTCCATCATGGCTTTCGCGACGAGATCCCCGGCGCGACCCCAGATGTCCACGACCTTGTTGTAGCGCTCGCCCTGCGTCACGAGACCGCTCGTGTACTGCTTCTCGATCTCCTGCACTTCCTTCTCGGCTTCGGCGATGAGCGTGTCCTTCTGCTGCGGCACGAGCATGTCGTCCACCGCGATCGAAAGACCGGCGCGCGTCGCCATCGAGAAGCCGCTGTACATCAGCTTGTCGGCGAAAATCACCGTCTCGCGCAGACCGCAGCGGCGGAATGAAGCGTTGATGAGCTTCGAGATCTCCTTCTTCTTGAGCGCCTTGTTGATGAGCTCGAAAGGAAGTCCCGCCGGCAGAATTTCCGACAGCAGCGCGCGGCCCACCGTCGTGTCGTAACGCGAGACCTTGTCGCGTTTGGTACCGTCTTCGTCCAGCTCGTACTCGCGAATGCGCACGTTGATGCGCGCATTGATCTCGACCTGACCCGTCTCATAGGCGCGTGACGCTTCCGAGACATTGATGAAGTTCGAGCCTTCACCGCGCGCCGCGACTTTCTCGCGCGTGGTGTAGTAGAGTCCGAGCACGATGTCCTGCGACGGCACGATGATCGGCTCGCCGTTCGCCGGAGACAGAATGTTGTTCGAGGACAGCATCAGCGTCCGCGCTTCCATCTGCGCTTCCAGTGAAAGCGGGACGTGCACCGCCATCTGGTCGCCGTCGAAGTCCGCGTTGAACGCCGCGCACACCAGCGGATGGAGCTGGATCGCCTTGCCTTCGATCAGCACCGGCTCGAACGCCTGGATGCCCAGACGATGCAGCGTCGGCGCGCGGTTCAGCATCACCGGGTGCTCGCGGATCACTTCCTCGAGAATATCCCACACGATCGCTTCTTCCGACTCGACCATGCGCTTCGCCGCCTTGATCGTGGTCGCGAGGCCCATCACTTCGAGCTTGTTGAAGATGAAGGGCTTGAAGAGCTCGAGCGCCATCTTCTTCGGCAGGCCGCACTGGTGCAGCTTAAGCTGCGGGCCGACCACGATCACGGAGCGGCCCGAGTAGTCCACGCGCTTGCCCAGCAGGTTCTGCCGGAAGCGGCCACCCTTGCCCTTGATCATGTCGGCGAGCGATTTGAGCGGACGCTTGTTCGCGCCCGTCATCGCCTTGCCGCGACGGCCGTTGTCGAGCAGCGAGTCCACGGCTTCCTGCAGCATCCGCTTCTCGTTGCGCACGATGATCTCGGGCGCTTTCAGCTCGAGCAGGCGCTTCAGCCGGTTGTTCCGGTTGATCACGCGCCGGTAGAGGTCGTTCAGGTCGGAGGTCGCGAAGCGGCCGCCGTCGAGCGGCACGAGCGGACGCAGCTCCGGCGGCAGCACCGGCAGCACTTCCATGATCATCCAGTCCGGCTTGATGCCCGACTTCTGGAACGCTTCGAGAACCTTCAGGCGCTTCGCGATCTTCTTGATCTTCGTGTCCGAGCTCGTCGCCGCCAGCTCCGTGCGCAGCGTTTCGATCTCGTGTCTGAGATCGAGGTTGCGCAGCAGCTCGCGCACGCCTTCCGCGCCCATCGCGGCGCTGAAGTCGTCACCGAACTCTTCGACTTTCGCGAGGTAATCGTCTTCCGTCATCAACTGCGCGCGCTTCAGCGGCGTCATGCCCGGATCGATCACGACATAGGCTTCGAAGTACAGCACGCGTTCGATATCGCGCAGCGTCATGTCGAGCACCATGCCCAGCCGCGAGGGCAGCGATTTCAGAAACCAGATGTGCGCAACCGGGCTTGCGAGCTCGATATGACCCATGCGCTCGCGACGAACCTTCGACAGCGTCACCTCGACGCCGCACTTCTCGCAGATCACACCACGGTGCTTGAGGCGTTTGTACTTGCCGCAGAGGCACTCGTAATCCTTCACTGGACCAAAAATCTTGGCGCAGAAGAGGCCGTCGCGTTCGGGTTTGAACGTGCGGTAGTTGATCGTTTCCGGCTTCTTCACTTCGCCGTACGACCACGAGCGGATCTTCTCGGGCGATGCAAGCCCGATCTTGATCGCGTCGAATTCCTCTTCCTGCGTTACCTGTTTGAACAGATCCAGCAATGCTTTCATTGATTGAAACCTCCGGTTTCAGCGAAGCGTGATGAGTGGTGAATGACGGAAAGCGAGGCCCATACAGGTTCGTTTCCCGTCATCACTTCGTCACGCCCCACAGTCGTACTGCAATTCGTTACTGCCTGAGCACCGCTTGCCAATTTCGTCACTCGCCACCCGTCACTCGTCACCGCCTCTAATAGCGGTTGTGATCCAGGTCGATGTCGATCGCGAGCGACCGGATCTCCTTCACCAGAACGTTGAACGACTCGGGCATGCCGGCCTCGATCCGGTGATCGCCCTTGACGATCGACTCGTAGACCTTGCGCCGACCCTCCGTATCGTCCGACTTGACCGTGAGCATCTCCTGCAGCGTGTAAGCAGCGCCGTAAGCCTCGAGCGCCCACACCTCCATTTCGCCGAAACGCTGTCCGCCGAACTGCGCCTTGCCGCCCAGCGGCTGCTGCGTGACGAGGCTGTACGGTCCGGTCGAACGCGCGTGCATCTTGTCGTCCACCAGGTGGTGAAGCTTCAGCATGTGCATGTAACCGACGGTGACCGGACGTTCGAACGGATCGCCGGTGCGACCGTCGTGCAACGTGACCTGCGTCTTGCTTGGCGTGAAACCGACACGCCGCGTACGATCGTCGTCATCGGGATAAGCGAGATCGAGCATCTGCCTGATCTCCTTCTCCGTCGCACCATCGAACACCGGTGTTGCGAACGGGACGCCCGCCGTGAGATGTTCGCCCAGTTCGACCACTTCCTCGTCCGTGAGCGACTGGAGATCTTCCGCCCGCCCGCCGCTGTTGTAGATCTTCTCGAGGAAGCCACGCAGCGCCGACGCGTTCTGGTGCTGCTTCAGCAGTTCGCCGATCCGCTGGCCGAGCCCTTTCGCGGCCCAGCCGAGATGCGTTTCCAGGATCTGGCCGACGTTCATCCGCGACGGCACGCCGAGCGGATTCAGCACGATGTCGACCGGCGTGCCATCCGCCATGTACGGCATGTCCTCGACCGGCGTGATCTTCGAAATGACGCCCTTGTTGCCGTGACGCCCCGCCATCTTGTCGCCCGGCTGCAGGCGGCGTTTGACGGCGAGGTAAACCTTCACCATCTTCTGCACGCCCGGCGGCAACTCGTCGCCCTGGGTGAGCTTTTTGCGCTTCTCTTCGTAGGCACGGTCGAACAGCGTCTGCGTCTGCTTGAGCGACTCCTGCAACTGCTCCATCTGCTGGCTGGCATCTTCTGCCGCAACACGAATGTCGAACCAGGAATGGCGCTCGACGTCGGCCAGATACTCCTTGGTGATCTTCGTACCTTTCGCGAGTTTCTTCGGACCGCCGTTCGCGATCTTGCCGGTCAGCAGACGTTCCAGACGCTCGTAGGCATCGTTTTCGACGATACGAAGCTGGTCCGCCAGATCCTTCTTGTAGCGTTTGAGCTCGTCGTCGATGATCTGCTGCGCGCGCTTGTCGCGTTCGATCCCTTCGCGCGTGAAGACCTGCACATCGATCACCGTGCCTGACATGCCCGAGGGCACACGCAGGCTCGTATCCTTCACGTCGGATGCCTTCTCGCCGAAGATCGCGCGCAGGAGCTTTTCTTCCGGCGTCAGTTGCGTTTCGCCTTTCGGTGTCACCTTGCCGACCAGCACATCGCCCGCTTCGACTTCAGCGCCGATATAGATGATCCCGGACTCGTCGAGATTCGCGAGCTGGTTTTCGGACAGGTTCGAAATGTCGCGTGTGATCTCTTCCGGTCCGAGCTTCGTATCGCGCGCGACCACCGACAATTCTTCGATGTGGATGGACGTGAAACGCTCTTCCGCGACCACGCGCTCCGAAATCAGGATCGAGTCTTCGAAGTTGTAGCCGTTCCAGGGCATGAAAGCGACGAGCATGTTCTGCCCGAGCGCGAGCTCGCCCGTGTCGGTCGAAGCACCGTCGGCAATGACGTCACCCCGCGCGATCCGGTCGCCGACCTTCACCAGAGGCCGCTGGTTGATGTTCGTGTTCTGGTTCGAGCGCTGGTATTTGACGAGATTGTAAATGTCGACGCCGACTTCGCCCGCCGACGTTTCATCGTCGTTCACCCGCACCACGATCCGGCCTGCGTCCACGTAGTCGACCACGCCGCCCCGGCGCGCCTGCACCGCCGTGCCGGAGTCGACCGCCACGGTGCGCTCGAGGCCCGTTCCGACGAACGGTTTCTCGGCCCGCAGGCACGGCACGGCCTGCCGCTGCATGTTCGATCCCATCAGCGCCCGGTTTGCGTCGTCGTGCTCGAGGAACGGAATCAGCGATGCGGCGACCGACACCGCCTGCGACGGCGCGACGTCCATGTACTCGATGCGATCGGGCGTCGCGAGCGTGAACTCGTTGCGGTTGCGGCAGGAGACGAGCTCGTCCGTAAAGCGTCCAGTTCGATCCAGTGCCGCATTCGCCTGCGCGATCATGTACTGCCCTCTTCGATCGCCGAGAGGTAGTGAATGTCGTTCGTGACCGCACCGTCCTGCACTTTGCGATACGGCGTTTCGAGGAAGCCGTAGGTGTTGGTCCTCGCGTAGAGCGCCAGCGAATTGATCAGACCGATGTTCGGTCCCTCAGGTGTCTCGATCGGGCACACACGGCCGTAGTGCGTCGGATGCACGTCGCGCACCTCGAAACCGGCACGCTCGCGCGTAAGTCCGCCCGGGCCGAGCGCGGAGACGCGCCGCTTGTGCGTGATCTCGGACAGCGGATTCGTCTGATCCATGAACTGCGACAGCTGCGAAGATCCGAAGAACTCGCGGATCGCCGCCGACACCGGCTTCGCGTTGATTAAATCGTGCGGCATCAGGTTCTCGGATTCCGCCTGCGACAGCCGCTCCTTGACCGCGCGCTCGACGCGCACCAGCCCGGCGCGGAACTGGTTCTCCGCAAGCTCACCGACCGAACGCACACGACGATTGCCGAGGTGGTCGATGTCGTCGATCTCGCCGCGCCCGTTGCGCAGTTCGACGAGGATCCTGATGACGGCAACGATGTCGTCGGGCGAGAGCGTGCCGGGTCCTTCGAGCTCGGTGCGCCCGACGCGGCGATTGAACTTCATGCGGCCGACCGCCGAGAGATCGTAGCGGTCTTCGGAGAAGAACAGACCATTGAAGAGCGTCTTCACCGCTTCTTCCGTCGGCGGCTCGCCCGGCCGCATCATGCGATAGATCGCGACCTGCGCCGCCATCTGATCGGCCGTCTCGTCGATTCTCAGCGTGGACGAGATATACGGTCCCTGATCGAGATCGTTCGTGTAGATCGTCTGGATGCGGTCGATCCCGGCTTCGCGCAGCTTCGCAAGCGCCGTTTCCGTGATCTCGTCGTTCGCACTGGCGATCACTTCGCCGGTGGACGTATCGACGACCGTGCGCGCGAGCGTGCGGCCGAGCAGGAAGTCTTCCGGCGCCTGGATCCGCGTCATGCCCGCGGCTTCCATCTCGCGCACGTGCTTCACCGTGATCCGCTTGTCCTTGGCGACGATCAGCTTGCCTTTGGCCGTGATGTCGAAGCGCGCCGTTTCACCGCGCATGCGCTCGGGCACGAGCTCGAACTCCACGCTGTCCTTCGTGAGATGGAACGTGTCGAAGGTGAAGAACTCTTCGAGGATCTGCTCGGGCGTGTGGCCGATCGCCTTCAGCAGCGTCGTCACCGGCATCTTGCGGCGGCGGTCGACGCGGAAGTAGAGGTAGTCCTTCGGGTCGTACTCGAAATCGAGCCACGAGCCGCGATAGGGGATCACGCGCGCGGAGAAGAGCAGCTTGCCCGATGAGTGCGTCTTGCCGCGGTCATGTTCGAAGAACACACCCGGCGAGCGGTGGAGCTGCGAGACGATCACGCGCTCCGTACCGTTGATCACGAACGAGCCGGTCATCGTCATGAGCGGGATCTCGCCCATGTAGACCTCCTGCTCCTTCACTTCCTTCGGCGTGGGCTTCGGCGCCTCCTTATCCATGATGACGAGGCGTACCTTCGCGCGCAGTGGCGCCGCGTACGTGAGTCCGCGTTGCTGACACTCCTTAACGTCGAAAGGCGGTTCGCCGAGCATGTAGCTCACGAACTCGAGCCGCGCATTCTTCGAATGGCTTTCGATCGGGAAAATCGACTTGAATGCAGCCTGCAGCCCTTCGTTCTTCCGGAGCTCTGCGGACACATACTCCTGCAGGAACCCCGCATACGATTCGAGCTGCGTCGCGAGCAGAAACGGTACCGGTAAAACTGTGTCGCGCTTGGCGAAGCTCTTGCGGATACGCTTCTTCTCGGTGAATGAATACGCCATGTCTACTCCGGGCAGAGTTGGGAGGTACGAAAATCGGTAGAAATCGGTAAATCCGGGCCAGATACTGCTGTCTCGACGCATCTCAAAGCCACTGTGCGAGGAGACGTAAACTCATCTTCAAAAATGGCAAAGGCTGGCGGTCGCCCGCCAGCCATTCCTGCCGTCACGAACGGGTTACTTGATTTCAGCGCTGCCGCCCGCTTCGGTAATCTGCTTAAGAATGGACTCCGCGTCGGCCTTCGGTATGGCCTCCTTCACCGGCTTCGGCGCGCCATCGACGAGGTCCTTCGCTTCCTTCAGCCCGAGGCCGGTAACGGCCCGGACCACCTTGATCACGTTCACCTTGTTCGGACCCGCCGCAGTGAGATTGACCGTGAACTCGGTCTTCTCTTCGGCCGCCGGTGCCGCGGCACCGCCTGCCGCCGCCGGTGCAACCGCCACGGCCGCTGCCGCCGCGGACACGCCGAACTTCTCTTCCATTTCCTTGATGAGTTGTGACAACTCGAGCACGGTCATGTTCGAGATCGCATCGAGGATTTCTGCTGTCGCTACCGCCATGTCTGTCTCCTGAATGTGTACTGCTACTCTTCGCTGTCCGAATACGTGAGGCCGCGGTCAGGCAGCCTGTTTCTCCCTTTGTTCCTGAAGGGCTGCCAGCGTCCGCACGAATTTGCCCGGCACCTCGTTCAAGGTGCGCGCGAGCTTCGCGATTGGCGCCTGCATCGTTCCGAGCAGTGTCGCAAGCAGCTCGGACCGGCTGGGCATCCGCGCGAGATCCGCAACCTGCGCGGGCGTCATGACCACGTTCGGCATCGCGCCGCCCCTGATCATGAACTTCTCCGCGTTTTCGCGCGAAAACTCGTGCAGCACTTTGGCCACTGCCACCGGATCGGCCGAGATGCCATACGCGAGCGGCCCGATCATCTGCTCGGACAGTCCCGCGAACGGCGTTTCGGCAACGGCACGGCGCGCCAAAGTATTCTTCAGAACACGGAGATACACGCCCGAAGTGCGCGCGCGTCTGCGCAGCTCGGTCATGTTCCCCACGGGCAGGCCACGGTATTCAGCCAACACGATGGCCTGGGCGCGCGCAACCTCCGCACTCACCTCGGCCACTACCGCCTGCTTTTGCTCCAGATTAAGACTCAAGGTCTTCTCCTACCGAAAAACGACGACCCCAAGTTCAAGGAGCAGACATGACATCCACTTCTCCCGGGCACGCCGTCTGCGTTGGGCGCTGCGCTCTGAAACGTCACGCGGCGATTAAGTCCTGCAAGACCCCAACGGTCTTTGACAACCCGGCGGCCGTGAAGCACCGCCAGCCCAAAGCCATCAGTCCCGGACGAGCCGCTCGAGCAGCGCAATCCAGGATGCAACTCTCCGGTCCCGAAAAACGATCCGGGACCCAGTATTCCTCCGGGCGTATTCGCGACAGCGCATGCGCTCCGGGATGCGATCGAATCGATACTCAATGCGTCTGCTGCTGCAGCGTCGCCTGGTCGACCCGCACGCCTACGCCCATCGTGCTCGAGACGGCGACCTTCTTCAGGTACACGCCTTTCGCGGCCGCCGGGCGAGCCTTGTTGACCGCGTCGATCAAGGCTCTGAAGTTCTCTTCCAGCGCTTCGATGCTGAACGAAGCGCGTCCGATGGTGCACTGGACGATGCCGCCTTTGTCGGTGCGGTACTGCACCTGACCGGCTTTCGCGTTCTTCACTGCAGTCGGTCACGTCCTGCGTAACGGTCCCCACCTTCGGGTTCGGCATGAGCCCACGCGGGCCGAGGATCTGGCCGAGCTGACCGACCACACGCATCGCGTCCGGCGTTGCGATCACGACGTCGAAGTCCATTTTCCCGCCCTTGATCTCGGCGGCGAGATCGTCGAAACCGACGATGTCCGCGCCGGCATCGCGCGCCTGCTGCGCACGATCACCCTGGGCGAATACGGCCACCCGCACGCTCTTGCCCGTGCCCTGCGGCAGCACGAGCGAGCCGCGCACGGCCTGATCCGACTTCTTCGGCATCGATGCCGAGATTCAGCGATACATCGACGGATTCGTCGAACTTCGCTGTCGCGTTGTCCTTGATGAGCTTGCAGCGCGTCCTGCATCGGGTAGAGCTTCGTGCGCTCGACTTTGGTCCGCAGCGACTTGTAACGCTTCGAATCGTGTGCCATTTACACGCCCTCCACTTCGATGCCCATGCTGCGGGCGCTGCCGGCGATCGTCTTCACCGCTGCCTCGAGATCCGCTGCGGTCAGGTCGGGCATCTTGGTCTTTGCAATCTCTTCGGCTTGCGCGCGCGTGATGCGGCCGACCTTGTCCGTGTTCGGACGGGGACTTCCGGTGTCGATCTTCGCGGCCTTCTTGATGAGCACCGACGCAGGCGGCGTCTTCATGATGAAGGTGAAGCTCTTGTCCGCGTACGCCGTAATCACCACGGGAACCGGCAGGCCCGGCTCCATCTTCTGCGTCTGCGCATTGAACGCCTTGCAGAATTCCATGATGTTCAACCCGCGCTGGCCCAGTGCCGGGCCGATCGGCGGCGACGGATTAGCCTTGCCCGCCGGCACCTGAAGTTTGATAAGACCGACGATTTTCTTTGCCATTACTGCTCTCCTTGGGTGCTTACGGACAGTGACGGGTGGCGAGTAATGAGTGACGGGAACCACCACTCATTTCAAGCACCGCGGTACTGCCCTCCCCGGTTGTTACTGCGAAACCCAGTCACTGTCCACTATCCGTCCGATGCCGAATGTTCGCCGCTCGTCACCGGTCACTCGTCACTGCCCTTACGCCTTCTCCACCTGCCCGAAATCCAGTTCCACGGGCGTGGAGCGCCCGAAGATCGTCACCGACACGCGCAGCTTGTTCTTGTCGTAATTCACGTCCTCCACGTTGCCGTGAAAATCCGCGAACGGGCCGTCCTTGACGCGAACCGCCTCGCCGACCTCGAACAGCACCTTCGGACGGGGCTTTTCGACGCCTTCCTGAATCTGATGCAGGATGTTCTGCACCTCCCGCTCGGAAATCGGAGTGGGATTGTTCGGCGTGCCGCCGATGAATCCAGTGACCTTCGGCGTGTTCTTCACCAGATGCCACGCGTTCGTCGGTCATTTCCATCTCGACGAGAACGTATCCCGGGAAGAACTTGCGTTCGCTGATGTTCTTCTGACCGCTCTTCATCTCGACCACTTCCTCGACCGGTACCAGGATCTGGCCGAACTGATCCTGCATGCCCGACGCGCTGTATGCGGTCCAGCAGCGCACGCTGCACGCTCTTCTCGAATCCGGAATAGGCGTGTACCACGTACCACTTCTTGCTCATCATTCCCCCTGCCCGATCAGCCTCTTGACAACCCACAGCAGGCTCGCGTCGACCACCCAGAGGAACAGCGCCATCGTGATGACGAAACCGAAGACCACTACCGGTCGTCTGCAGGGTTTCCTTGCGCGTCGGCCAGACCACCTTCCGGGTCTCGGCCACCGAGTCCTGTGCGTAGACGTAGAATTCCTTGCCTGGCGCCGTCATCCAGAAGACGAAGACGGCTGCAGCAAGGCCCGCGAGCACGGCGAGCACCCGGACGACCCCGGGGAGATCCTGAAAGTAATAAAAAGCTGCAAGTCCGGCGACGACGCAAAGCGCCGCTAGCGCCATTTTGATCTTGTCTGCCATCCACTTAAGCCCGGTCGGGCATCCTAAGAGTCAGTTTCAGCTGATAAGTTCCCGCCGAGTGTTGCCGTTGCTCGACCCGAAAGCGACGGGCCGCCCCGAGCTTTCGGTCGGTCATTACCAGCTCGGCCGAAAGTAGAGGTGCACTTTCGGCCGTATGATTCATGGCAGGCCAGGAGGGTCTCGAACCCCCAACCTTCGGTTTTGGAGACCGACGCTCTGCCAATTGAGCTACTGGCCTACAACCTTTCGTCGCAAAGTGACACCCTACTTTGCGCCGCGGATCGCTTGCGTCAAAGCTCGGGACGGCCCATCGCTTTGACGGGGTAAATTCAACGAAGCACCAACTGGCTGGCAATCCGTCACTGGTCACCCGTCACTCGTCACGCATTTCGTTACTCGATAATCTTCGCGACCACGCCCGCGCCCACGGTGCGCCCGCCCTCGCGAATGGCAAAGCGCAACCCCTCCTCCATCGCGATCGGCTGGATCAACTGCACCGTGATCGACACGTTGTCCCCCGGCATCACCATCTCGGTGCCCTGCGGCAACTCGATCGACCCCGTCACGTCCGTGGTGCGAAAGTAAAACTGCGGCCGATAACCGTTGAAAAACGGCGTGTGCCGCCCGCCCTCGTCCTTCGAGAGCACGTAGATCTCGGCCGTGAACTTCGTGTGCGGCGTGATCGAACCCGGCTTCGCCAGCACCTGCCCGCGCTCCACTTCCTCGCGCTTCGTGCCGCGCAGCAAAATCCCGACGTTGTCCCCCGCCTGCCCCTGATCGAGCAGCTTCCGGAACATCTCCACCCCCGTGCACACCGTCTTCTGCGTCGGGCGCAGCCCCACAATCTCGATCTCCTCACCCACCTTGATCATGCCGCGCTCCACCCGCCCGGTCACCACCGTGCCCCGACCCGAGATCGAAAACACGTCCTCCACCGGCATCAGAAACGGCCCGTCGAGCGCGCGCTTGGGCTCCGGAATGTAGCTGTCCAGCGCCTCGGCCAGCTTCATGATCGCCCCTTCCCCCATCTCGCTCGCGTCGCCTTCCATCGCCTTTAACGCCGAGCCAATCACGATCGGCGTGTCATCGCCCGGAAACTCATACTTCGACAAAAGCTCGCGCACCTCCATCTCCACCAACTCCAAGAGCTCCTTGTCGTCCACCATGTCCGCCTTGTTCATGAACACGATGATGTAGGGCACCCCCACCTGGCGCGCCAGCAAAATGTGCTCGCGCGTCTGCGGCATCGGACCGTCGGCCGCACTCACCACCAGAATCGCCCCGTCCATCTGCGCCGCCCCCGTGATCATGTTCTTCACGTAGTCCGCGTGCCCCGGACAGTCCACGTGCGCGTAGTGCCGCTTCGCCGTCTCATACTCAACGTGCGCCGTGTTGATCGTGATCCCGCGCGCCTTCTCCTCCGGCGCCGCATCAATCTGGTCGTAGCTCTTCGCCTCACCCCCGTACTTCTTCGCCAGTATCATCGTCATCGCCGCCGTCAACGTCGTCTTCCCGTGATCCACGTGACCAATCGTCCCAACGTTCACGTGCGGCTTCTTGCGCTCAAACTTACTCTTGGCCATCTGTGCTCCTTGTTCTCTACCTACCGCAGTGAAGGGGTGAATACGTCAGCGAGTGAATGCGTGCCCAACGATGTGTGCATCGTCGCCCCTTACGTCTTCACGTTCACTATCTGATGCGACCGATTCTGGTGCCCATGGCGCGGATTGAACGCGCGACCTCTCCCTTACCAAGGGAGTGCTCTGCCACTGAGCTACATGGGCCGTGTGAGAGCGAAAATGCACTCCCGGCTGAAACAGGTGGAGCGGGTGAAGGGAATCGAACCCTCGTCGTAAGCTTGGAAGGCTTCTGCTCTACCATTGAGCTACACCCGCCCGTGTCCGCACTCGCTTTAACCGACGCCCGGCGATTGCCCATGAGTCAAAACTGGTGGAGGGGGAAGGATTCGAACCTTCGAAGGCTGAGCCAACAGATTTACAGTCTGCCCCCTTTGACCGCTCGGGAACCCCTCCGAACGAAACCGGGCATTATTCTAAAATTTCGTTTTCGTGTCAAATACCTCGCGCGCCGCCAAGGAGCCACAGGATGGCGTCGGAATTCTGTTAGTGATGACTCACATTCGGCTCACCGAGTGCGCTGACGGCTCCAACAGGCGCCGCGCTCACTGTTCGGCCTATACCGACGAAAGTCCTACCCCGTTTTGCCGATGGATAAACCCTCCACGGCGCATACTCTCCAGATGATCCGTCAGGCAGTTCGACTTCAATACCAAGACCCATGTTTACAACGAGTCCGCGCGTATGCTCATCGACGAGGCCTCGGACCCGCGCATGTCTTTCCAGCCGTCCCGGTCCGCATGGAAACCCGCATGTACGCGCAGATCAAATCGTATGGATGCTGTCGGCCTTTCGAGAAAAAAGAGGGCCGTTGAGCGACTTCACCGTCGATTGCGAATTTTCCGTTGGCTGCGCTTGTATTCCACGGTCAGCGCTGACACGGCTGCGAATGGAGAACGATGGCGGCGGCGGGCTGTTGCACCTGGGTCGAACGTGGCGCGCGGCCAATGCGCCACACTGCGGTGCATCAAGCGCTGTTTTGGAGCCGAGTTCCACGGCCGATCACATATCGAAACCCTACCGACCAAGCGGTTTCGATCAGAGCGAACCGCGGGTTGCTCGCCAGTAATTCCTGAAAACACTCGATATGTCTGTACAAGGACGACGCGATGGGATAAAAATGTCGGAACTTCTTCCTGCAAGGTGGGGAGAATCAAGCGGGAATGAACGCGTAGACGCAATCACAAGTTGTGCGTTAAGGGAGGGGTGAATTCGTCGGAATCGAGGAATTCGCGTGTAAACAGATGTTTTTGAGTCGAGGAGAGTCCTGAAAGCGGTCGGATCACGGTAAATCAGGGTATTCGGCAGAAGCGCCGGAAGTCCGGCGGCGACGGCACATCACTCGTGTCCATCAGGTAACGACGCCATTCGTTAGCCGAATGGTTAGCCGAATAACTCTGCAGGACTGAGCGCCGACACACGCGAACCTGGTACGTTGTTTGAATACAGCAGGCGAGAGCATCTTGCGCGGAGGGCAAATATGTCGACCCGTTCGGAAGATAGTCAGCGCCATGGCGACTTTGTACGAAGTCTGGTCGCCTTTACACAACAACACCGGGCCACCCACTGGTCGGGAACTTTCGCTGACTTCATCGAACAGATTCTCCCCGCCAATCCGCGGTCCATCGCACGGACGAGCCACCAGTACATCTGGGACATGATCCGCTGGCAGGGCGTTGAAGAGAGTGCCAGCGGCAAATCCCGCTACAAGCTGTTTTGCGAAGACCTGTTCGGAATCGACGAAGAGCTCGAGCGTCTCGCCGATTACTTCCGCGCGGCGAGCGCCGGCTCGGAAGTAGGACGCCGCCTGATGCTGTTGCTCGGACCGCCTGCAGGCGGTAAATCGAGCATCGTCATCCTGCTCAAGCGCGGGCTCGAGGAATACAGCAATACCGACGAAGGCGCGCTCTACGGCATCCGGGGCTGCCCGGTGCACGAATCACCGCTGCACCTCGTTCCTTATACGTTGCGCCCGAAATTCCGCGAAACATACGGCGTGGAGATCACCGGCGAACTGTGCCCGCTCTGCCGCCACCAGCTCGAGGAAGGTCGCGCGACAAAAGCGAGCGGAGAAGTCGGCCACGACGGCCTCTACGGCGATTTCATGCGGATGCCTGTCGAGCGCATTTTCATATCGGAAGCCGGCCGCCTGGGTATCGGTACCTACGCGCCGCACGATCCCACTACTGCGGACATAGCGGATCTCGTCGGATCGGTCGACCTTTCGAAGGTGGCCGAGTACGGCGACGAGGGCGATCCGCGTGCGTGGTCGTGGTCCGGCGCCGTGTATGCCGCAAGCCGCGGCATGCTCGAGATGATCGAGATTCTCAAGGTGAAGCGCGAGTTCCTGTATCTGCTGCTCACGCTCACGCAGGAGAAGAACGTAAAGGTTTCGCGCTTTCCACTGATCCATCTGGACGAGACCATTCTCGCGCATACGAACCTCGCGGAGTTTCGCAAGTTCCTGCAGGAAAGCGAGAACGAAGCGCTGCTCGACCGCATGGTCATCATCCAGGTCCCGTACACGCTCAATTTCCGGGATGAAGCGCGGATCTACCAGAAGCTCATCACGAACGCGCCTGCATTTGCGGAAGTGCATCTCGACCCGCACGTCCTGCATACCGCCGCGGTGTTCGCGATCCTGACACGCTTGCACGAGGGCGATAACGACGCCGATTCTTCGAAGAAAGTGCGCGTGCACGCCGGCGAAGATGCCGAAGGCGTGAGCCGCGCGGAAGCCGAGAGAATCAAACAGAAGCTTCCAGACGAAGCGCTCACCGGCATCAGCCCGCGTTTCGTCATCAACGCGCTGTCGAATGCGATCGTTCAGAGCTCCGCGAAAAGCCTGACGACGATGGATGTTCTGCTTGGTCTGAAAGATGCGATCGAATCCGACGCGCGTATCGATCCGAAGAAGAAGCGCAAATGGGTCGATTTCCTCGTCGTCGCCCGCAAGGATTTCTACAACAAGTGGGTGAAGGAAGACGTGCACAAGGCGCTGTTCGTCTCGTTCGAACAGGAAGCGCAGGATCTTCTGGACAAGTATCTCGACGAAGTCGAAGCAACGCTCGACAACCGCATGATCAAGGATCCGATGACGAGCGAAGAGCGCAAGCCGGACGAGCGCTTCCTGCGTTCGGTGGAAGAGAAGATCGACGTCTCGGACTCGGGCAAGCAGTCGTTCCGCCAGGAGATCGTCCGCAAGGCGATGGGGGCGTTCAAGCGCGGCGACAAGTTTACGCTGAGCAGCCACGCGATGCTGCACGACGCGATCGGGCAGTACCTGTTCGAGCAGCGGCGCGACGTACTGCGCCTCGTGAGCTCGAGCACACGGCCCGACGAGGAAGCGAAGCAGAAAATCTCGGTCGTCGAGAAGCGGCTCGTGGAAGAGTACGGCTACGATGCACACAGCGCGCGGGAGGCATTGAACTATGTGACCACGCTGCTGGCCCAAGAATAGGAGCATCCCACAATGCCCGATCCGGTGCTGACGCCGCGGGATGTCCGAGGGAGCCAGCTATGAGTTTCTACCGCGACAGCGTGTCCCGTTGGCAACCGCCGATACGTATATCGGCCGAGGTAGGGTGGTACGATCTCTTTTCGCGCGGCGCACGCGATTGGTTGAGGCACAACGAGAAGGTGCGCGAATCCGTCGAGAAGACGCTCCCGAACCTGATCGCCGGCCCAGATGTTCTGAGCGGGCCGGGCGGCGGCACTGTGCTCGTTCCAGTGCGTCTTGCGGAGCATGCTCGTTTCAGACTGCGCGATCCGGAGAGCGAAACGGGCGCGGGCCAGGGTGCGGGCGAACCGGGACAGGTACTGCGCCCGGGACAGCCGCAGCAAGGCCAGGATCAGGGTGGCAACCAGGCCGGCAGCGGTCAGGGCGATCTTCAGTTCGTGCTCGAGCTCAAAGTCGAAGACGTTCTCGACTGGCTGTGGGAAGAGCTGAAGCTGCCCGATCTCAAACCAAAGCAGTCCGCGCGGCAGGACGACGTCGAATTCGTGCGCGAGGGCTGGGACAAGCGCGGCGTACGTTCGCGCCTGGACCGCAGACGCACCGTGAAACAGGCGATCCGGCGGCGTGCGATTCAGCAAGACCCGGCCCCGTTCGTCGATGACGACCTGCGTTTCCGGCAGCTTGTTCGCCGTGAGCGGCCCGCAACGAACGCAGCCGTGATCTTCGCGCTCGACGTGTCCGGCAGCATGGGCGAAACCGAACGGCAGCTCGCGAAGACGTTCTTCTTCTTCGCCCTTCAGGGCATTCGCCGTCAGTACGCCAAAGTGTCGGTCGCCTTCGTCGCGCATTCGGCCGAGGCGTGGGAATTCAACGAATCGCAGTTCTTTCAGACCAGCGGGACAGGCGGTACGGTGTCGTCGACCGCGTTCAAGCTCTCGCAGGAGATCATCCGCGAGCGTTTCGATCCGTCTCAGTACAACGTGTATCTGTTCTATGCCTCCGACGGCGAAAATCTCGTGGACGACCGCGAGCTCGCCAACGACTCGCTGAATGAAGTCTGCGCGTCGCTCAACTACTGCGGCTTTATCGAGATACGCCCCGCGTACGGCATTTCTCCGGAGACCGAAATGGCAGGCATCGTTTCGCGCCTGATGCGGACGAATCTGCCGCTCGGCATGGCGCGTGTCACCGGACGCGAAGACGTATGGGCCGCACTGCGACAGTTCTTCCAGGAGCAGCAGGCGCGCGCGGAGGCGGCATGATGCTTTCGCACGCCGACATGAACGAGCGCCTGCAGGACTACGGCAAGCGCGTCGAATCCCTGGCCAAATCGATCGGGCTCGATTACCACCCGGTCGATTTCGAGCTCGTTCCGAGCAGTTTCATGAACGAGGTGGCGATCTACGGCCTGCCGATTCGTATGCCGCACTGGTCGTTCGGCGTGCGCTACATCCATCAGCTCATTCGCCAGTCGATGGGGCATTCGCGGATTTTCGAGGTGATGTTCCCGGGCAATCCGTGCCACGGCTATCTGGTGAATACGAATACGCTCGCCGAGAACACGCTGGTGACGGCACACGTGCTCGGGCATGCGGATTTCGCGAAGAACAATCACCTGTTCGCACGCTTCGCCGAAATGTCCGGCACCAACATCGTCGAGCATGCGGCGGCACAGGCACACCGCATCGAGGAAGCGGTGAAGACCCGCGGGCAGCAGCGAGTCGAAGCCCTGCTCGATGCGGCGCTCGCGCTCGAACCGCACGTCGATCTCGATCAGGAATTGCATCGGCCGCTCTATAGCAAGGGCAAGCCGACGGCCGCGCAGCAGACGAAGCACGCAGCAGCCGATCCATTCACGGCGCGCTTCCGGCATCTCCCCGGCGAGGGGGCTCCGGCGGAAGCGCAGAGGGAACACAAAAGCACGCCCGTGCCGCCGCGCCCCGAGAGCGATCTCCTGTGGTTCATCGCTCACTACGGTCCGGAGCTGGAAGACTGGGAACGCGACGTTTTTCTGGCCGTCCGTCACGAGGCGTTCTACTTTTATCCTGTCTTCGCCTGCAACATCATGAACGAAGGCTGGGCGACGTACTGGCATGCGCGGCTGTTGCGCGAAGCTGATTTCCTCCCGGAAGACCTGTATCTGGACGCGGTCACCTGTCACTCGAACGTCGTTCGTCCTTTCGCAGGAGAGCAGCAGGCAGCGCTTGCGATCAATCCCTACCACGTGGGCTTCAGCATGTGGGAGCGTATCGTCGAGAAGGACGGGCTCGAGCGGGCGCGGGAAATCCGCCGGGACGAAGACGATTTCGGCTTCATTCGGAATTATCTGGACCAGGAGATGGCGGAGAAGCTCGGCCTGTTCGTTTACGAAGCCAGATCCGACGACGGCATCAAGGTCGCTGCGCGTGACGTGAACAAGATTCGCGAGGCGATCCTTGCGCCGAAGTTCAACTATGGCGCGCCGCGGATCTGCGTGCAGGAGATGAAGACGGACGGCACGCTCGTGCTACGCCACGATCATGAAGCCGATGGCCGGGGACTCGACCTCGAGCGCGCCTCGCGTGTGCTGCAATACGTTCACCGTGCCTGGCGGCGGGGCGTTACGCTCCAGACTGTCGACAGCCGCGGTTCACCACACGAGCTCAGGGCGGGTTCGTAGAGGGCGGCGCTCGATAAGGGGGCGGCGCTCGCCTTCGGCTCAGGCCTCGCCCGTTATGCTCAAGGCCTCGTACATCTTGATGGAAATACTGACTGACGCCGGAATGCTGCGTGAGCGGGGACCCCGCTGCTCCGCAGCCCCCCTCACCGAGAAGGGGTGGTTCTAAGCAGGTGTTCCCTCCGTAACCTCCCCTCCTTCGCTCCTTCGCAGTCGCTTTAACAGCGTTAGCTTTTCCATTCCCGCGCCGGAGGCCACAGCTTCGGACCGGAACGCTCGTACTGCGGAGGGTAATAGGCGTCCGCGCCGAGCGCGACGGCGGCATGGCATCCCCAGCGCGGATCGAACAGCATCGCGCGCGCGAGAGACACGAAGTCGGCCTTACCGCTCGCAAGGATCTCGTCCGCTTGCTGGGGCCGAGTGATCAGTCCCACCGCGCCTGTCGCGATCCCGACCTCCTTTTTCACGCGTTCTGCGTACGGCACCTGATATCCCGGCGACGTGGGCACTTTCGCGTCTGCCACAACACCTCCGCCCGACACGGTCACGTAGTCGAGCCCGCACTGCCTGAGCGCTGACGCGTAGGCAACCGCGTCGTCCGGCGTCCAGCCGCCGTCGGCGAAGTCGGTTCCCGAGATCTTGGCGCCCAGCGGCTTCTCGGCGGGCCAGGCGGCGCGCACGGCGCGCATCACCTCCAGCGGAAAACGCATGCGGTTTTCCAGGCTTCCGCCATACTCGTCCTCCCGGCGGTTGGAGAGTGGCGACAGGAACTCGCACAGCAGGTAGCCGTGAGTCGAATGCACCTCGACGAAGTCGAGTCCGATGCGCGCGGCACGCTTTGTCGCTGCGACGAATGCGTCACGTATCTCGTCCATGCCGACACGGTCGAGAGCCCTCGGCGTATGCCATCCGGCGGCAAACGGGATCGCCGACGGAGCTATCGTTTCCCACGCCCCCTCGTCCGAGGCAAGCGGTCCGCGGCCTTCCCACGGACGCTCCGCTGACGCCTTTCGTCCCGCATGCGCGAGCTGGATTCCGATCCGGACAGGCGAAATGCTGCGCACGAAATCCACTGTGCGCTTCATCACCGCTTCGTTTTCATCCGAATACAGGCCGGTGCAACCGGGCGTAATGCGGCCATCGGCACGCACACCCGTCGCTTCGATGACGAGCATCGAGGCACCCGAGAGCGCCAGGTTGCCGAGATGCATGACGTGCCAGTCGGTCATCGTTCCGTCGATCGCGCTGTACTGGCACATCGGCGCGATCGTGATGCGGTTCGGCAGCGACATGCGGCCGATCGCCAGCGGACTAAACAGCTTGCTGCTCATCGCTGCTCCTTGAATTGTTGTCGCACACACCCTACCCGAAATAGCCGATAGCGCGCCACCACAGATAGTCGAGCGGCAACAGCAATAGCAGGCTCACCAGCGCAAGTGGCACGCTCATTCGCAGAAACCGGTGCAGCCGCAGGCCGGACACGTGCACGCCGACCAGTACCGGGGGCGCCTGAAACGGCAGGACGGCGGTGGTGAAGCCGACGACGATCGTCATCAACACGGCCTTGAGTGGCCAGCCGGCCGCCTCCGCGAATGTGCTCGCAAGAGGCGCGAGCAGCGCGGGCTGCGCGACGTTCGTCACGACCGCGCCGGTTGCGGTGGAGAGCAACGTCAGGATCGCGAAGTTGATCGCATCGCGTTCAGGCTGGAGTTGCAGGGTCGCCTGCAACCACTCGCCTAACGCGCGGCTCAGACCCGTCTCGACCATCACGGCGCCGAGCCCGAGTATCGACGCAATGTAGAAAAACGGACCGAACTTGACCCGATCGGTGAACGCCGTCGGAGGCATGACGCCGATCACCGGCAGAAGTGTTGCGACACCCGCACCGAGCCCTATCCAACCCGGATGGATGCCGTGGTAGAAGTCGGTCGCCCATAGCGCGAGTGCGCCCAGCAGGATCACCGTCAGCCTCCGCTCCGCCGCACTGAGCGGCTTGCCGGCGGCCTGCGTTTCGGCCTCGCGGGTTTGCGCGGGGAAGAACCAGCAGACAAGGATGATGATCGCGATCGCCTTCAGCAGCCCCAGAACCGGAAACTGAACCAGCAGCCATTCGCCGTAAATGAAGTTTGTTCCGTAGAGCGTTTCTGCCGCGCCGGCAAGAACGAGGTTCGGCGCATTCGCCGGCAGGAATGTCGTGCCCACCTGGTAGTTGGTCATCATCACGGCGAGCGCAACACCATCGTATCCCAAACTCCCCCGCTCGAGTCCGACTCGCTGCGCCAGCGCCGACATGATCGGCATCAGCAGCAGAATGCGGCTCACCGTCGCCGGCATGACCAGGCACAGCAGGATGCAGGCCACGACGACCAGCACGATGAGCGAGCGATAGGAAAGCACGCGGCGTCCAATCAGAAAGCGTGCGAAGCGCTCACCGAGACCGGTCGAGTTCACCGCCTCCCCGATGATCAATCCGCCGAGGACCAGCCACAGCGTGCCCGACGCAAAGCCGGAGAAAACAACATTGGCCGGCGCAACCGCGAACACCATCGCGAGCAGGAAGAGCAGCAGCCCGACGATGTGCTCCGGCACCGCACCGAGCGCCCATAGACCGATGGTGAAGATGCAGAGCGCCGCGGCGTGCATGAACTGCGGGCTGTAGCCGGTGGGCGGCGGCAGCATGAAGACGACCGCCGCGAGTGCCAGCACGACGCACGTGCCGGCGACGGCAACCGGCCTATTCATCGGCGGCGCTGGGGAAGACCCGGGCGGTGTGTTGCAAAGCGCGCAGCTGCGGAACGCGAGCGAACGTGTTCGCTACCGCGAGGCGTTGTTTCAAAGCTACCGGAACTTCGCGGCGAGCGCATCCTCGCTGCGCGCGAGCATGACGAGATCGATGAAGGCGTTCGTTGCTCGTTCCGTTGTTATTCCCGTCGGCGTCCAATGATCGGTAGCTGCTGGTCACGGCTCACGGTCACGGCGTCAATGAATCTCCGGATCCGGCGTCGGCGCGCCCGCGTGCAGGAAATCGAAATCACACCCTTTGTCAGCTTGCGTAATGTGCCGTGCGAAGAGCGCGCCGTAGCCCCGCGTGTAGCGGGCCGGCGGTTGTTTCCATGCGGCGCGCCGCTTCTCCAGTTCCGCGTCGCTTACCTTCAACTCCAGCTTGCGCGCCTCGACGTCGAGCTCGATCACGTCGCCGTCGCGCACGAACGCAAGCGGGCCGCCCACGTAGGACTCCGGCGCGATGTGCAGCACACACGTCCCGTACGACGTCCCGCTCATGCGTGCGTCGGAGATGCGTACCATGTCGCGCACGCCTTTTTTGAGCAGCTTCTTCGGAATCGGGAGCTGACCCCATTCCGGCATGCCAGGCCCGCCCAGCGGCCCTCCGTTCTTCAGAACGAGGACCGAGTTTTCATCGACGTCGAGCGACTCGTCGTCGATGCGCGCATTCATCGCGTTGTAATCCTCGAACACGACCGCCCGCCCCGCGTGCTTGAGCAGATGCGGCTCCGCCGCGGTCGGCTTGATGATTGCGCCGTCGGGAGCGAGATTGCCGCGCAGCACCGCAAGACCGCCCGTCTCCGACAAGGGCTTGTCGCGCGTGCGAATCACGTCGTCGTTGTAGATGCGCGCATCGGCGATGTTCTCACCGAGCGTCTTGCCATTGACCGTCAGGCAGTCGAGTCTCAGGCGCTCCCCCAGCTCTCGCAGAAGCGCGCGCAAACCTCCGGCGTAATAGAAATCCTCCATCAGATAAGTCGTGCCGGCGGGGCGTATGTTCGCGAGAACGGGCGTAATGCGCGCGATCTCGTCGAAGCGCTGGCCGGTCAGTTCAATCCCGGCGCGACCCGCAATCGCGGTGAGATGGATGATCGCGTTGGTCGAGCCCGACAGCGCGTGAATCGCCGTAATCGCGTTGTCGAAAGAAGCACGGGTCAGAATGTCGGAGGGTTTCAGATCCTCCCACACCATCTCGACAACGCGACGGCCGCTGCGCTCCGCCATGCGCGGATGGTTGGCATCGGCGGCCGGGATCGAAGCCGCGCCCGGCAATGTAAGCCCGAGCGTCTCGGCGACCGACGTCATGGTGGATGCCGTGCCCATCGTCATGCAGTGGCCGAACGAGCGCGCGATGCCCTCTTCCACTTCCTGCCAGTCGCTCTCGCCGATGTTGCCGGCGCGCAGCTCCGCCCAGTATTTCCACACATCGCTGCCCGAGCCGAGCGGCTGCCCGTGCCAGTTGCCGCGCAGCATCGGACCTGCCGGAAGGTAAATCGCCGGCAGGTTCATGCTGATCGCGCCCATCAGCAGGCCCGGTGTCGTCTTGTCGCAGCCACCCATGAGGACCGCGCCGTCGACGGGATGCGCGCGGAGAAATTCCTCGGTCTCCATCGCGAGGAAGTTGCGATACATCATCGAGGAGGGTTTGAGGTATGTCTCGGATACCGACTGCGCCGGTAGCTCGACCGGAAAGCCGCCCGCCTGCCACACGCCGCGCTTCACCTCCTCGACGCGTTGCTTGAAGTGGGCGTGGCACGGATTGAGATCGCTCCACGTGTTGATGATCGCGATGACGGGCTTGCCGCCGAAGTCCTCGCGCGTGTAGCCCATCTGCAACGCACGTGAACGGTGTCCGAAGGACCGGAGATCCTTCGCGCCGAACCATTTGTGACTACGGAGGTCTTCGGCGCGCTTGCGCTGTGCCATGACAGTCGACTCCTTAGGTGAAAAGCGAGACGAGCCGAATCGTGCGCCCGCGGTTTTCGGCTATTCTAACGCGACACGACGAGCACTCTCTTGCGAGGAGGCAATCCATGATCAGAACCACGCCCGTAGTGATCGCTGCGTGTTGTGCGATGCTCGTAGCGCTGCTCGCTCCGCGGGCGACGGCGCAGACGTATCCCACCAAACCCATACGCATCATCGTGCCGTACGCGCCGGGCGGTGCGACCGACGTCGTGTTCCGCATTCTCGCACCGCGCATGAGCGAGTTTCTGGGACAGCAGATCGTCATCGACAATCGTCCCGGCGCCGCGTCCACGATCGGACTCGAGCTCGTCGCGAAGTCGCCGCCCGACGGCTACACGGTGGGTGCGAACAACATCGCATACGGTGCGAACCCCGCGATCTATCGCAAGATGCCGTTCGATTCGGAGAAGGATCTCTTGCCGGTGACGCTGGTCTGCATCGTTACGCTCGTCGCGACCGTGCATCCGTCGATCCCGGCGAGGTCGGTGAAGGAGCTCATCGCGCTCGCCAGGTCGCAGCCCGGCACGCTCACCTATGGCTCCGCCGGGAATGGCAGCGCGAACCATCTCGCGACGGAACGCTTCGCGCACATGGCCGGCATCAAGCTCGTGCACATACCGTACAAAGGCGGCGGCCCTGCGGTGATCTCGATCGTGCAGGGGGAAACATCGCTGCTGCTCGCTACGATCCCGTCCGCGATTCAGCACTTCAAAACGGGCAAGCTGATTCCGCTCGCTGTAAGCAGCGCGAAGCGCAACTCGGCGTTGCCCGACCTGCCCACGATCGCGGAGGCGGGCGTACCCGGCTACGAGGCAATCGAATGGCAAGGCATCATGGTGCCGGCAGGTACGCCGCAGAACGTGATTCAGACGCTGTATCAGGTTACGGCGAAGGCAGCTCAATCGCCCGAGGTGCGTGAAAAAGCCGCTGCGCTGGGCGCGGATTTCGTGAACAGCCCGCCGGCGGAATTCGAGAAATTCCTGAAGAACGAGCTCGCGGTCTGGTCCAGGGTCGTGAAGGAAGTCGGGATCAAAATCGATTGAAGCGCTGCGGTGTCGATTACTTCTTCGACGGAGAATACGATGTCTTATAACGGTACCTGGATCACGCCGTTTCCGGGAAACTTCGTGTGGTCGAACGCAGCGCTCGTCACGAAAGGCATGGCGCCGTACGGCGCGGTCGCGATGGCCGAGATCGACGAAGTGTGCGAGCGACTCAGAGACCGGCAGCAGGAATCGGACGCATGGCAGGAAGAGTGGTGCCGGATGGGCGCACGCCTGGAGGAGATCGGGGACCGCGCAGAAGCGGCCGGACATCGCATGAGCGCCGGGAATGCGTTCCTGCGCGCCGGGATGTACTACTTCACCGGAGAGCGCTTCATCTATCCGGGTGAGCTGAAGCGCGACATCGGCCGCAAGGCGATCGAGCTGCAGACGAAAGGCCTGCTGCAACGCTATCCGAACATCGAGCGCGTCGAAGTGCCTTTCGAAGGCACGTCCCTTCCGGCGCTGTTCATGAAGGCACCCTCGGCTTCGGGTCGTACGCCGACGGTCGTCGTCTTCGACGGCATGGACAACTGCAAGGAAATGAGCGTGCTCTTCAACGGCCTCGAATTCGCGGCGCGCGGCTGGAACACGCTCGCGATCGACGGCCCGGGACAAGGCGAATCGTTGCGCCTGCGGAATATGTACGCGCGCCATGACTACGAGTCCGCGGGTACCGCCGCTTACGACTACGTGGCGTCGAGAGCGGACGTCGACCCCGCCAAGGTCGTCGTGATGGGTTACAGCTTCGGCGGCTATTACGCCGGGCGTGTCGCCGCGTTCGAGAAGCGCTACGCCGCCGGCGTCGCTTTCGCAGCGCTGCATTGGGACCTCGCGGCGTGGCAGCGCGACATCAAACGCCGCCACGAGACGGATCCGAAGAACACCGCGCAGTCGCAGTTTCACTTCCGCTGGATCATGGGACACATGGATGACGGTGATGCTGCCATCGCCAAAGCGGAACGGTTTTCGTTGCGGGAGATCGCGGCGAAGATCGAGATGCCCTTCCTGATCGTGCATGCCGAGGAAGACAAGGTGGTCCCGGTGGCCTCGGCATACAAGCTTTACGAGGCGCTCGGCTCGAAACGCAAGCACCTCAAAATTTTCACGACCGAAGACGGCAGCGTCTATCATGCGCAGGCCGACAACCGTCAGGCGGGCGTCGATTACATCGCCGACTGGATCGACGACACGGTCGTCAATGCCAGAGGTACCTGACCTGATCCCGCCCCGCGCGCGCCCGATCGCGTGAGCAGTCTCGACAAGGAACCAGCATGGATACCGCAGCCGCAGCCCAGCAACCGCACATCGCAAACGCGCAAGTACAAGGGCGCGGAGATCATGGTCGAGTACCTGATCAAGGAGAAGGTGCCGTACCTGTTCGGCGTGTGCGGCCACGGCAATGTCGGCTTTCTCGATGCCGCCGCGGCCGCGGCCGATCGCATCAAGACGATTTCGACGCACCACGAGCAGTCGGCGGGCTACATGGCCGATGCGTATTACAAGATCAGGCACGAGCCCGTCGCAACTTTCACGTCGTGCGGTCCCGGCTCCGCCAATCTCGTCGTCGCGCTTGCGAACGCGATGATGGATTCGTCGGCGTATCTCGCAATTACCGGCAACGTGCCCACGACGCAGTTCAACCGCAGCCCGTTCCAGGAGACCGGCCGTTATTTCCAGGGCGACTTCCCGTCCGTCATTCGCTCGTACGTGAAGCGCAGCTTCCAGCCCACGCGTGCCGACATGGTGCCGCTCGCGATGAAGCAGGCGTTCGGTCTTCTGCGTCAGGGCCGCCCCGGCCCGGTCAATATCGACGTGCCGCTCGACGTCTTTCAGGAAGAAACGTCGCTCGGCGTGCCCGATCCCGATCCGGTCGCGTATCAGCGCTCGCCGGGCGACCCGGAAGGTCTGCGCAAAGCAGTCGAACGTCTCGTGTCAGCGGAGCGCCCCGTCATATTGGCTGGACAAGGCGTGCTGTTGAGCGAAGCGACGGAAGCGCTGCTGGAATTCGTCGGCGTGCTGCGCATTCCGGTCGTCACGAGCCCGAATGGCAAAGGGTCCATCGACGAGCGTCACGATCTCGCGATGGGCGCGATCGGCCGCAACGGCCCCTACCAGGCCAACGAAGCGACACGCAACGCCGATGTGATTCTTGCGCTCGGCTGCAGCTTCGATGATCGGACGACCAGCGCCTGGATCGACGGCTACACGCTGAAGATACCACCGACCGCGATCATTCAGATCGACATCGATCCGACAGAGATCGGCCGAAATTATCCGGCCGACATCGGAATCATCGGTGATGTCAAAGCGGCGCTGCAGGAGTTGACGCGCCTCGCACGTGGAAGGCTCGGCTCTCCCAGCAAGAGCTATGCGGATTGGACCGCGCGACTCGCGGAGAACGCAAGCCTGTGGGATGACTATCAGAGCAGGTTCCTCACGAGCGACGCAACGCCGGTGCGGCCTGAGCGGTTGATGAACGCACTCTCCCGCGTGGTGCCGGAGAATGCGATCCTCGCCACGGATGTCGGCGTGCACCACAACTGGGTCGTGCAGTTATGGAAGGCCAGACGGCCGCGTCATCTGCTTCAGTCGTGGGGATTCGCGGCGATGGGCTATGCGACGTCGGGCATCCTGGGTGCCAAGCTCGCGAAACCCGATGTGCCCGCGGTCGCGGTGGTCGGCGACGGCTCCTTCCTCATGACGCCGCACGTTCTGGGTACCGCGGCGGAATACGACATTCCCGCCGTCTGGGTCGTGTGGAACAATTATGGTTACTGCTCGATCCGCGACATGCAGCTCGGTCTCTTCAAGAGCGGAGAGCTGGCGACGAGCTTCGCCAAGGCCGAATCGGGCAAGCTCATGAATCCGGATTTCGCAATGCTCGCGCGCGCGTTCGGCGTCGAAGCGGCGCGTGTCGAACGCCCTGGTGACATCGAAAGCGCGATCGAAACGGCGATCAAGGCGAACAAACCCTATCTGGTCGAAGTCGTCGTCGATCGCGAAGTCCGTCCGGTCGGCACCGGAACGTGGGTGCTGCCGCCGTTCGCGCATCCGGAGCCGAATTTCCTCAAGCTCGCGCGCGGCGGTTGAGAAAGTGCACGCGACCGACTCGCTCACAGTCGACCATGCGTGTGCCCATAAGCCGTTCGCGCTTGAGTGTCTCGGGCGCGGACGAAGGTCGATGTGATGAAAATCGCCGTCTTCACCAAAAACCGCAGCAATCCCGCCTATGCCGCGGCACGGCTCGGCGCCGATCGGGTGGCGCAGCGTTTCGGCGCGCAGACGAAGCACTACGTGCCGTCGAAGCCGGATGACATCGACGAGCAAATCGCGCTGATCGCCGAGGCACTTGCGGAGAAGCCTGACGGATTCGTGGTGGTTCCGGTCCATCCCAGCGCGATCAATGCCGCCCTCCGCCGGATCTATGCGTCGGGGATTCCGCTCGTCGGCTGCATCAACCGGTTCAGCGAACCGGGACCGGTGTGCTACGTGGGCTGCGACGATTACGCGATCGGCATCAAGCTCACCAACTACCTTTGCAAGCGTCTTCTTCAGGCACCCCTTCTCCCCGACGGTGGGGAGAGGGTTGGGGTGAGGGGAAAACCAACGGCCGACATAGTCATCCTCGAAGGCGCCCCGGCTTCTCCTACCAGCATCGACCGCGTTCGGGGATTCGAGGACGCGATAAGCAACTTTCCGGACGTGCGCATCGTGCGCAAGATCCGTGGCGACTATCTGCGAGAGCCGGCAAAGCGTGTTGCCCACGAGTTGCTGCGCGAAGGCGTGCGTTTCGATGCGGTGCTCGCCGCGAACGATGAGATGGGCCTCGGCATGATCTCGGCGCTCGACGAAGCCGGCGTGCGAACGACCGTGGCGAGCGTCAATGCGATCCCCGAAGCCATCACGGCCATCAAGGAAGGCAAGCTTCTCGCCACGATCGATTTCAACGCGAAAGACATCGCCAGCATCGCGACCGAAGCCTTGCTGCGCCATCTGCGCGGCGAGTCCGTACCGAACGAGATCATGCTGCCGGTGCAGGTTGTCGATCGCGCGAACTGTGAGCGGTGGGACAAGTCATTCGAGGAGCGGCCAGAACTCGAATGGCCTTAGCGCTAACGCTTCCGCACGTGCACCACACCTGTCATGAACGGATGCAAGGTGCAGTAATAGTCGAAGTCACCTTCGTTATCGAAGGTTTGCTCGAACTTGTCGTCCGTATCCAGTCCCTTCGACGTGAAGCTCTTGTCCTTGCTCGCCACCGTATGCGGCGCTTCATCGTGATTGGTCCAGACGACTTTCGTGCCGGGTGCAACCGTGATTTCTTTCGGTGTAAAGGCGAACTTCGCTATATCGAGAGTCGGCCCGGACGACGCCGCGAACGAGGACATAGACGATGGTATGAGAAACGCGCCGCAGACGAGTGCGGCAGCGGACATGCGGGCGCGAGGCGAGCGCACCCTCTGCGGGGGAGTGAGATGATCCATGATAGCTCCTGTGCGGGTGTGATATCGACTTACGAGCGATCGAGTGGCGTGTCGACCAGCGCGAGTTGCTGACGCCCACGCACTACGCTGAGCTTGCGCGTTCCAAGCAGTTTGCCGAGCTGCCCGGCCGGCACCGTGACCGGACCCGGCTCGCCGATGCCGGCCTGACCCGGTGTGGGCAGCGGGTACGCGAGCGACATGGCGGTGTGAAGGGCAACGTTGCCTTCGACCTTCTGCAGTACCTGATGGATATGTCCGTTGAGGACCGTGACAGAGCCGAAGGGACGCAGCAGCGACATGGCCTGCGCCGAATCGGCCGTGCCCCAGCCCCATTGCTCCCAGACGGTCCAAAGCGGAATGTGCGCGAGTACGACGATCGGCGTAGAGCGTGACACGCCCGCGAGATCGTTCTTCAGCCATGCAAGCTGCTCGTCACCGAGCGCCGCCAGCATCCCGGCCTTGAAATTGAGTACATTGTTCAAGCCGAGAAAGTGGACACCGCTCTGATCGAAGCTGTAATACGCCTTGCCCTTGCCGTCGTGATCGAAGTGTTTGAGATAGCCGGTGACGCCGTCATCGATGGTGTCGTGTTCGCCCGGCACCGTATGAACTCGATCGACGCGAATCTCCTGCAGGAGCTCACGCGCCCTGGCGAACTCTTCGGGCTTGGACAGGTGGCTCACATCGCCTGTGTGCACGACGAATGCCGGCGTTTGCGCAAGGCCGTTGATGTCCGCGGTCGCGCGCCGCAGACTGCCGACGACGTCCGGATTGGCTTCCTTGTTGAAGCCGATGTGGGTATCGCTGATCTGCACGAACGTGAGTGCATTCGCCGGCGCATCGGCAACCGTACCGTCACGCGTCGCACCGAGGGCACGCGGCACGCCGCCCGAGACGGTCCAGACGACGGCGGCGCCAGTCCAGGCGGCGAGACAGCTCAACGCCTGGCGACGCCCCGGGTTGTGGTTCGGACCGCCTGAGTTGCTTGTGTTCATGTGGAACTCCTTTTCGCCCAGGCGGGATTGCCTGTAGCCATCCATACCGGCGGGGCGCGATTTTTATTCCGGCGCACGTCATTCGAGCCGCAGCGGGCGTGACGTATACTTATTCCGACAGGCTGACGCCGCTGAGAACATCGCCGGGATTTGTCTCGAACGTTCGCGCGGCCTCGGGTCACCGCAGAGTCGCCGATGGAATCTTCCGGATTGCAGCGCGATCCGGATCCGGGAATAAAAAATCTCCGGGAGCGGTATGGAGCTTTCGAGCACCCTATCGATTCCGCCATGTACTTCCACGCACTTTGGCCAGCTGAGCAACCGCATTCACGCCGGGGCACCGGATTGAAGCAGCAGACGAGCACCACGAAGTTCGAGGACGTGTGCATGCCGCACCTGGATGCGGCTTACAACCTTGCCTTCTGGCTCGCGCGCGACGAGCGCAATGCCGAAGACATCGTCCAGGAGGCCTGCCTCCGCGCGTATCGATTCATCGACAGCTACGACGGTCGCAGCGGTCGTGCGTGGCTGCTGGCAATCGTGCGCAACACCTTCTACACGTGGCTCGAGCAGAGCCGCATCGAGAGAAGCAGTATCGAGTTCGACGAGGAAGCGCTCGCTGCCGAGGGCTACGACATGGGACAGCTCGAACGCGACGACAGTCATTCCGTCGAGCAGTACCTGGAACGGAAGGACAGCCAGCGCTGGCTCAACCGCGCTCTGGAACGATTGCCTGCGCAATTCCGCGAAGTCGTGGTCCTGAGAGAGCTCGAGGATATGTCCTACAAGGAAATTGCAAGCGTTACAGGCATGCCGATCGGCACCGTAATGTCACGACTGTCCAGGGCGCGGCAACTGCTGCTCGCTCATCTGAAGGCTACGGAAGAGGTGTGAAAATGGATTGCGACCGCATACGCACCCTTCTCGATCCTTATCTCGATGGCGAGCTCGACCGGGATGACGTCAGGATCGTCGATGGGCATGTCGAACACTGCGCTGTATGCCGCAGTCGTCTCAGCGCGGGTCGTGCGCTGTCCGCCGGCATGAAGAGGGACGTGGCGTATCGCGCTGCGCCGGCAGCTCTGCGCGGCCGCATCCGAACGGCCGTCGCCGAAACCGCGGCCCCGGCGCGACCGACGCCTGACTGGCGTCGCCGGTTCAGGCGTTTCGATTGGAATCGCTGGCTGCCGACGGGCGGTGCAGTCGCGGGAGCGGCACTCGCCACCGCCGTACTGACTTTCACCGTAACGGTTCAAATGGCGGGCGTGTCGCAGGAACAGCGGACGATTGATCAGCTGGTGAGCGGACACTCGCGTGCGGTACTGACGAGCCATCAGATCGACGTGGCTTCTTCGGACCAGCACACGGTAAAGCCATGGCTCAGTTCCAAGCTCGACTTCTCGCCCAACGTCACTGACCTGGCTTCGGTCGGCTTTCCGCTTCTCGGTGGGCGGCTGGATTACATCAACGATCGCTCGGTCGCAGTGCTCGTCTACGGCCATCGCCGGCATGTGATCGATCTTTTCATCTGGCCAGATGACGCATCGACCAAAACGACTGGAATGCAGAGCTTCTCGAAAAGAGGCGTGAACGTCGTTCACTGGAGCGGCGACGGCATGGCTTTTTCGGCCGTATCGGACGTGAACACGGACGACTTGAAAGAGTTTGCCCGCAGCTATGCCGGTGCGGAATCCGGTGCAACACGGTAACGAACAGTTGCAGGAAGGAAGGTTCGAACGTGCAGGACTACTTGGGTAGCTCACTCTCGCATGCGATGGTCGATGCCAGTGACGTGCGCCTGCCGTGGCCGCTCGTCGGCAGCGCGGAGGGTGGCAGCACGCGCGCCCGTCAGTTTCGTCTTACTACGCGTCAGGCTGAGATCCTTCTGCTCATTTCCCAGGGATTGCCCACCAAACTCATATCGCGGCACCTGAACATCACGGCCGGGACCGTCAAGGTGCATATCAGCGCGATTCTGCGAGAGCTTGGAGTAACGAACAGGCTGCAGGCCGTCCTGGCGGGACAACGCTACGGCTTGTTGCCTCGAGTTGAAATGCACGAGTCCTGCTGAGCTTCCCGCCGCACGCGGGAAGCGATTGCCGGTTCGACACCCGTCCCACGCTTCGCCGGCGGCATTCACATCTTCAATCTATCGACCGCGGCGCGAGACCGGCCACTCGGCCAGCTCGCGCCACCGTTGCTACTCCGTACTCGTGCTTTTCCGAGCTTCATTCGCCATGCGCTGAGCCGTCGCCAGACGCGCTACGCGCTCGGCGTACGACTCGAACGCCGCGAGCGCGCGGTGCTCGTCCGCATTCGGAGGGAACGGACTCCGCGCATATTGCTTCGCATCGATCGGATGCGCATCCGCGAACGTCGAGAACGCCGGCAGTGCGCGATGTTCATCGGCATTGGTCGGGAACGGACTCCCGGCGTGTTGCTGCGGGTCGATCGCATGCGTATCGGCGAACGTCGTGAACGCCGGCAGTGCACGGTGTTCGTCGGCGCTCACGGGGAACGGCGAATTGATCGAATCCAGGTAGCCGGACGCTGCCGACGCGCTCTGCACGACGACTGCCAGAGTACCCACACATACTGCTCGAATGACGCGCTTCATCATAGTCTCCTTGGTAGTGCTCGCCTGGGGTCGTATCAGGTCCGAAGTGGCGAGATGCGCTACGGTCCCGATCTTCATCAGCACGCTGACGTCGATAGGGAGATAGTAAGAACGCACACGAGGAGAAACTATTTGCCTGAAGTCGTACGACAGCAGTCATATGACCGGCGCACCAGCGCGAGCGGAGCGTTTGTCCGCCTTCGAAATGTGAAGGCGTCGAACTCGCGGCCTATGTGAAGTCGCTCACGACTTCTGTCGCAAACGCAGGCTCCGCGTCGAACAGTTCGTCGTGGCGGCTAACCGGCCGGCTGAGTCGACGCTAGCGCCAGCCGAGCGCGAGCTCGTCGATGAGCGGCGTCATCGCATGCGTGATGAGCGCCATCACCGGCACTCGCGCCTTCTCGGCTTCGTCCCACAGCCATTCCAGGCGCCGCTCCGCGAGGATCGCAGTCCACTGCGGGCGGTTCATGCTGTAGCGCAAGCCGAGCATGCCCGGCTGCTGGCGCCATGTCGCAACCTGTTCGCGTGCACCGGGCGCGTCCGGATCGAGTCGGCCCATCACGCCGAACCGCGATGGGTGCGCACGCGCCGCGGCCAGTGAGAGATCGTTGCGGTCCGCGTCCAGTGACGGCGGCACGAGCACGCAGCGCTCGACGCCGGCCGTGTTCATCTCGCGCAGCACTTCGTCGGCGCCGAGCGGAATTTCGCGGTGGACGTTCTGGCCGGGACGCCACGGACGCTCCGGCGTATTGGGCGCCCAGATGTGGACTTGCGCGTCAGCGATCAACATGCGATTGCTTTCACTTCCCGGCGATCGGCGGCCAGATACGTTCGGCCAGCGTCGAAGAACCCGGCGCGTGCGTCAGTTTCTTCGTCACCCGATCGCCCCACGCCTTCATGTCCGGATGTCCGTCCTCGTGCTTCATGAAATGCTCGTTACGAGCCTGCAGCGACGTGAATTCATACAGGACACCGTGCTTCGCCCAGCCCGCAACGGACGCGAGCTTGCGGATGCGCACACATCCAGGCGTGCGCCCCATCGCCGGCATTCGCCACTGCGAATAGAACGCGAGCATCTCCTCCTCGTCCTGCCATCCCGTGTTATAGGCGCCGACCTGAATGCAGCCGGGCAAGCCGCTTCCGGCCGGACACGAATCGCGTTCGGGCCCCTCGACCCGGCCCGCCTCGACGAAGAGATTCATCCGTTCACCTGCGCGCAGCGCCAGCATGTCACGGCTCGAAGCAGGAAGGCCCGCGTGCAGGGCCGTGGGGCCAGGATTGCCGAACACGTCTGCGTCGCGCGCGCCGAAGATCAGCATGTAACGGTCTCCGCGCGGGAGTCCCGGGTCGTCCGCGACGTTGCGGCTGTCGCGTGCATTGGTCGCACGCGCACCTTTCGAGACGGTCGCGAAGTGAGCGCCCCAGACGTATCCGGGACGCTTCAGCATTTCCGGTATGTACGTCTCATGCGCCCACGCGAGATACGCATCGCGCCTCGCTTCAGGCAGGTCATACCAGGTGATCCACACGCCTCTGTCCACGAACGCGCCTCCTCTCACAAACGCGCGTCGGTGACGGATTCGAAATGCTCGGTGAAGTTCGGCTCCGCCCAGAACTTGCCGAGGATGTTCCGAAACTCGTCGCGTCGCGGCGATTCACGGAAGTTCACCATGTGCGCTTCGATGCTCTCCCAGCGAATCATGTAGAAGTATTTGCCCTTCGTCTCGACGCAGCGCTGCAACTCGTGCGAGATATAGCCGGGCGTGCTGGCACTCACCGCCGCCGCTTTCGGAAACACGGATTCGAATTCTTGAATGAGCTCCGGCTTGATCTTCATTATCGCGACTTCAAGGATCATGATGGGACAGTCCTCCAATGTTGAACCGCGGACGGGATGGCGGGCGATGGTATCCTTCGCTCGAAAAAGGTGTCAAACCCGCTCTTGCGGAGGAGCAGACGTTGCAAAGCCGGCTCTGCGCAATCGTGCTCGTGTTCGCGGTACTCGGCACACTGCACGCCGCCGCGTCACATGGTGCGGACGCTTTTCCCGCGCGCACGATGCGCATGGTGGTGCCGTATGCACCGGGCGGGAGCGTTGATGTGTTCGCCCGCGTACTCGCGCAGAAGTTCGGCACGATCATCGGTCAGCAGGTCGTCGTGGACAACAGGCCGGGCGCGTCCGGAAACATCGGCACCGAGCTCGTCGTACCGCGCGCCGGCTGACGGTTACACGATACTCATGACGACGCTGCCGCTCGTTCTGAACCCGAGTCTCTATGCAAAGCTTCCGTTCGACGCGACCACCGATCTCGCGCCGGTGTCGTTGATCGGCGCAGCGCCCTTCATTTTGGTCGTGCATCCGTCGCTCCCGGTTGCTTCCGTCGAAGAGTTGATCGCGCTCGCGAAGAAGGAGCCGGGAAAACTCAATTATCCGTCGGGCGGCAACGGCACCAATTCGCATATCGCCGCGGAGCTTTTCAAGTCGCTCACGGGAACGAACATCGTTCATGTCGCTTACAAGGGGGGCGGACCCGCCGTCATCGCGACGGTTTCAGGTGAAGCGAACCTCGCCTTCCTCGGCTTCGACGTCGTGCTCCCGCACGTAAAGGCGGGACGCCTGCGCCCGCTCGCGCTGACCGCTGCGCGACGCTCGAAACTGCTGCCCGACCTGCCGACGATCGCCGAGTCCGGCGTGCCCGGCTACGAATTCTCGAGCTGGTATGGCGTTCTCGCGCCGGCGCGCACCCCGGCCGAAATAATCGCGACGCTCAATGTCGGCCTCGCAAACGCCATGCGCTCGTCCGATCTCGCCGAACGTCTGGAAAAAGATGGGACGGACGTGATCGCATCGTCGCCCGAGGCGTTTCGCGCTCACATTCAGGCAGAGATCAAACGCTGGGCCGCTGTCGTGAAGCAGGCCCACCTCAAAGCGGATTGAACGCGGAGCGAAAGCGGACATGACTTACTTGATTGCGCTCGCCGGGGTTATCGCTATTGCGGGTCTGCTGTGGCTGCGCGACACGCGGATCAACGGCAAGCGCCCCCGCCCCGGTGAGCCGGCGCCGGCGTTTTCACTGCCGGACCAGAACGGCAAGGCACGCACGCTCGATGAGTTTCGCGGCCGGCCACTCGTGCTGTACTTCTATCCGCGCGACGACACGCCGGACTGCGCCGAACAGGCCATGCGCTTCCGCAACGCCATGCGCGAGTTCGAAGCCATCGGGAGCGCCGTGTGCGGTATCAGCGTGAACAGCACCGACAGCCACGCCGCGTTCGCTCGAAAGTACAACCTGCCGTTTCCGCTGCTGTCGGACCCGAACGGCGCCGTGTGCGCTCGATACGGGTCGCTGCGCGATTTCGGCGTGATGAGATTCGCGAAACGCAACACCTTTCTCATCGATCCCGAGGGCAAGGTGAGCAAGGTTTACCTGGGCGTGAATGCGGGGCGCAACGCGCAGCAGGTACTGGACGATCTGAGAATGCCTGCAGCGGCCCGATAGCGTCGGCTTCCTGGTCGCGTCGTCTTTTGGGCGAGTCAGGCGTTACCGCTGCGGCGGCGGTCTCGACGCCAGCGCCGCCGCCGCCCATCATCGCCGCGCTGAGCCAGAACACGAACGCGAGGCCGAACGCGGACGCCACCACGCCGAACACGCTCGGCCCGAGCACACGCAGCAGGTTGTTCACAGCCTGACGCACGCCGAGCGTCTCTCCCGAGCGTCCTTCCGCCGAGCGGCTGAAGATCAGCATTGTCGTGATCGGCTGCCCGCAGCCCATGCCGAGCCCGAACACGAAGGAGATCAACGCAAGCGCAAAGACGTTCTCGAACAGCGGCATCAGGCAGAACCCACCCGCCGTCAGACAAAAGGAGTAGGCAAGGATGCGCTGCTCGCCGTAGCGGGAGATGAGGCGCGGAAGCGCGAAGCGCACGACGAACGACGCCGCCGCCATCGCCGAGAGCACGCCGCCGATCGCGGACGCCGAGAGCTTGATTCCGTGTCCATACACCGGGATGTAGAACTGATAGAGGTCCTGCCCCACCTGAACGAGACTGCTCGTGATGAGCGCACTTCGGATCTGGGGATCAGCGAGCGTCTTCCGGATGCCCGCCGCGGGTCCCACCGCCGGTGTGCCGCCCGGCAGCAGCCGGCCCCAGAACACCAGCAGCAGACCGGCGCCAAAGGAGAGTACGAGCAGATAAAGGCATGCGACCGCCGGGCCGACCGCATCGACCGCAATTCCGGCGAGAAGCGGACCGGCGAAGAGGGTTGCTGCGCCGACGAGGCTCGCATTGCTGAAATTGCGAGCGCGCTCGTGCGGTTCGCTGATGACGCCCACGATGTTGGGCAGCAGGACGTTGTAGAACGTGAACGCGACGCCCATCAAGGCCGCCGAGACATACAGTGCGCCGAAATTGCGAAAGAAGAACGGGATCAGCAACGCGCATGCACCCGTCACGGCGGCGATCAGCAGTGGCCCGCGCGCGCCGACGCGGTCCGAATACCGGCCGACGTGCCATGAAGCGAGCACCGGGAAGATGTACAGACACGCAACGACGGCGCCGACGGTCGACGCCGGCGCGCCCAGGTGCAGCGCATTCAGCGAGAGCAGGATGCGGGTCGAACTGATGCTCGCAAAACCGAAGAGCATCAGCGCGTAAGTGAGGTAGAGTGTAGTCCGGGATGCGGACGAAGTGGCATTCATTCTGTAGCTCGGTATAGCATACGCACTGCCGGAATTCGAAGAACCAACCGCTCGGCCCCGTTTTTCCTCGCCGACCATCAAAGGGAATCACCGCAATGACGATCAAGAACAAAGCCTGCATCGTGGGCGCGTACGAGCATCCGCTGCGCAAAGCGCCCGACACGTCCGTCGCGCAGCTTCACGCCGAAGTGGCGAAGGGCGCGATCGAAGACGCCGGGCTGTCGGTGCGCGATATCGACGGCTATTTTTGTGCCGGCGACGCACCTGGCGCGAACGTCTGGAGCATGGCGAACTACATGAACCTGAACAAGCTCCGGCACGTCGATTCGACGGACATGGGTGGCTGTTCATATCTCGTTCATGTCGCTCACGCGGCTGAAGCGGTCGCTGCGGGCAAGTGCAATGTGGCGCTGGTAACGCTCGCCGGCAGGCCGAATTCGGAAGGCAGCTCCGGCACGCAGGTGCGCGATCGCGGCGTGAACCTGCCCGACGCGCCCTTCGAGATGCCCTACAGCCCGGTCACCGTGAATCTCTATGCGATGTGCGCGATGCTGCACATGCAGAAATACGGCACCACCAGCGAACAGCTTGCATGGGTCAAGGTCGCCGCCTCGCATCACGCACAGCACAACCCGAATGCAATGCTGAAGAATGTGGTCACCGTCGAGGAGGTCGTCAATTCGCCGATGATCTCGGACCCGCTCCACCGCCTGGACTGCTGCGTGGTGAGCGACGGCGGCGGTGCCGTGATCGTGGCGCACCCGGACGTCGCGAAGTCCCTGAAACGTCCGGTCGTCAACATCATCGGCGCAGGCGAAACGACCAAACACCAGATGGGCGGCAAAGTCGATCTCACTTATACCGGTGCGGCGTGGACGGGTCCGCGCGCGTTCGAAGAAGCGGGCGTGAAGCCGGGCGACATCAAGTACGCGTCGATCTACGACAGCTTCACCATCACGGTGGTACTGCAGATCGAGGATCTCGGCTTCTGCAAGAAAGGCGAAGGCGGCAAGTTCGTTGCCGACGGGAATCTCATTTCCGGTACCGGAAAATTCCCGTTCAACACGGATGGCGGCGGGCTCTGCAACAACCATCCCGCGAACCGCGGCGGGATGACCAAGATCATCGAGGCCGTGCGCCAGTTGCGCGGCGAGGCGCATCCCAAGGTTCAGGTGCCGAACTGCAATCTCGCGCTCGCCCACGGGACGGGCGGCGCAATCGGACACCGCCACGGTTCCGCGACGCTCATCATGGAACGCGTGTAACAACGATCATCGAAAAGGAAGCACGATGGCTACCCCGTATCAAGAGCGCAAAATCCGCGACCCGGCAGTCAACCCCGGCGACCAGCCCTATTTCGACGCGGCGAACGAAGGCAAGCTCATGCTCAAGAAGTGCAACGCCTGCGGCGAAGTGCACCATTATCCCCGTGCGTTGTGTCCGTTCTGCTGGAGCGACAAGGTCGAATGGGTGCAGGCGAAGGGCACCGGCGAGATCTACACGTACAGCGTGACGCGGCGCGGCGGCCCCGTGCCCTACTGCATCGCCTATGTGACGCTGGACGAAGGCATCAAGATGATGACGAACATCGTCGACTGCGATCTCGACGCGGTGCGCATCGGACAGAAGGTGAAGGTCGTCTTTAAAAAGTCGGAGAACGGGACTTCGATCCCCATGTTCACGCCGGCGTAATACCGGCGGTCTCGACACGAGCGCGACAGTGCGCAACCGCCGAGCAGCTCGATGCTCGGCGGTTGCGGGTCGTGCCGGCTGAACCATCCAACACGGGCTGCTCGTATTTCCGGTCTGTTACGAGCAGCGGAGGACATGCATGCGCTTGTCGGCGCGCGCTCTTGCGATGTGCAGGACTTTCGCGTCAGTTTGTTTTCTGACCGCGTTGGGCGCGCAGGCGCAGCAGGGTTATCCGAACCGGCCCGTGCGCATCATCAACCCCCTCGCGCCCGGCGGAACGACGGACATCACCGCCCGGACGCTGGCACCGCAACTCTCGACATTGCTGGGGCAACCTGTCGTGGTCGAGAATCGAACCGGCGCGGGCGGTGTGGTCGGCGCCGAGTACGTCGCCAAGTCGGTTCCGGATGGATATACGCTGCTGCTTATGTCGGGCGACTCCTACAACACGAACGCCGCTCTCTATCCGAAGCTGCCTTTCGATGCGCGCAAGGATCTGCAGCCGGTCACGCTGCTCGCCGCGTCGCCGAATATGCTCTCGGTGCATCCTTCCCTGCCGGTGAAATCGGTGAAGGAGCTCGTCGCGTTGTCGAAGACACGTCCGAAGGAGCTCAATTACGGCGTCGGCGGTACGGCGGGACTGATCCGGATGGAGATGCTGAAGCTCGACACCGGACTCATGATCACGAACGTGCCGTACAAAGGGTCCGGGCCGGCGCTCGTCGATCTGATGGCAGGACACATTCATGCCGGGTTCTTCAACTCCGTGGCGACGATTCCTTATGTCCTCTCGGGTCGCCTCCGCGGGCTGATGATTTCGGGCATGAAGCGTTCGCAACGCGTGCCGAACGTTCCGACAGGCCGCGAGCTCGGTTTGTCCGGCTTCGACGAGAACGCGGCCTACATGATCATGGTGCCGAGCGCCACACCGCCGGACGTTATCGCACGGCTCAACAAGGAGCTCGTGCGTGCGCTGCAGACGCCGGAGCTCAAGAGCCGCTTCGCAGCGGAAGGCGCGGAGATCATCGGCAGCTCGCACGAGGAGGCAGTTGCAAGACAGAACCGGGAAATCGCGGAATGGGCAGCGTTGATAAAAAGGACGGGGATAAAACTGAATTAATCCAATAGTCAGGCTCGCTGCATATTGGGCGTTCGTGCTGAGGAGCGGTAGCGTCTCGAAGCACGAGCGACTACGACCATTCGCCCTTCGAGACGGCCTCTGATGGCCTCCTCAGGACGAACGGACTCCAGTGCCACGCAAAGGTGCGGCACATCAGGAACTACTCAGGAGACACGCATGACCACTGGCACTCGTAACACATCACCCCTCTTCTTCACCGGCTGTACGGTGACCGACGCGGCGGCATCGCAGCCGCAGGCCGGCGGCCAGCGCCGCCAGGTCGTCATCAACGGCAAACGCGTGAAGACGATCGACGTGCACGCGCACTGCCTCGTACCCGAGGCGCTGAAGCTGGTCGGCCGCACGTCCGACAATCACCAGTTTCCGGACTTGGACGAAGTCGGGCCGAAACGCATCGCCGCCATGGATCGCCAGGGCGTCGATATCGAAGCGCTGAGCATCAATCCGTTCTGGTATCGGGACGAAAAGGACCTCGCGGCCGAGATCTGCCGCATCCAGAACGACGCCCTTGCCGAAATGTGCGGCAGGTATCCCGACCGTCTGGTCGCGTTCGCCTCCGTGACGCTCCAGTCCCCGGAGCTCGCAGCCGAACAGCTCGAGCATGGCGTGAAGAAGCTCGGCCTGCGCGGCGCGGCTGTCGGCGCAAGCTGTGCCGGTGTCGATTTTTCAGACGCGAAGTTCCACCCGTTCTGGAAGAAATGCGAAGACCTCGGCGTGCTCGTCTTCATCCACCCGCAAAGTACGCCGCAGCTCGCCGAGCGTTTCAAAGGAAACGGCTGGCTCGCGAACACGATCGGGAATCCGCTCGACACCACCATCTGTCTGTCCAAGCTGATCTTCGAAGGCACGCTGGACAGGTTCCCGAATCTCAAGGTGTGCTCGGCGCACGGCGGCGGTTTCCTGCCGTCGTATGCGCCGCGCTCGGACCACGCCTGTCGTGTCGCCCCGTGGCACTGCAATCCCGAGGTCAAGCTGAAGAAGAAGCCGACGGAATATATGCGGACGATGTACTACGACACGCTCGTCTTCACGTCGGAAATGCTGCGCCACCTCGCGGCTGAAGTCGGCTCGAGCCAGCTCGTCATCGGGACGGATCACCCGATCCCGTGGCATGAGGACCCGGTTACGCACATCATGAATGCGCCGGACTTTACCGACGACGAGCGCATCGCGATGCTCGGCGGCACGGCGGCGAAGCTGCTCGGCATAAAGCTTTAGAGTCCTGAGAATGAACAATCCCGACATCATTTCCCCGGTGATGCAGACGGTCGCCCGCTACATCGTCGAAGCGGGCGGCAGACCATTGCCGGACGACGTCATCCAGAAAACGAAGTATCACCTGCTCGACACGCTCGGATCGATGATCTCGGGCTCCCACCTTCCGCCCGGCGAGAAAGCGATTGCCTATGCGAAGGCACAAGGCGGCACCAAGGAAGCCTCCGTTCCCGGTTCGAAGCTCGTAACGACAGTGGTCAATGCTGCTCTTGCCGGCGGTATGCTCGCCCATGCCGACGAGACCGACGACTCGCACGCACCGTCGCTCACGCATCCCGGATGCGCGATCATTCCGGCGGCGCTTGCGATGGCGGAACGCCAAAGTGCATCCGGCACGGCGCTGCTGCGCGCGATCGCGCTCGGCTATGACATCTCCTCGCGCATGTCACCCGCACTGGGCGGCTATGCACTCGGCGCATCCGGACGCGATACGCACTCGCACGGCACCATGTTCGGCGCGGCCGCGGCGTGCGGATCGCTGGCGCGGCTCGACGAGCGTCAGATCCGCCACATGCTGTCCTACACGAGCCAGCAGGTGGCCGGACTCTCGAACTACGCGCGCGACACCGAGCATATCGAGAAGGCGTTCATCTTCGGCGGCATGCCGGCGCGCAACGGTGCCGCCGCGGCCACGATGGTGGCATCGGGAATGACCGGTATCGACGACGTGTTCTCCGGCGAGCGCAGCCTCTTCTTCGCGTTCGGTCAGAACGCGAAGCCGGAGTTGCTCACGCAGGGGCTCGGCGAGAACTACGAAATTCTCAGGACCAACATCAAGCGCTGGACGGTCGGAAGTCCGATCCAGGCGCCGCTCGATCGCCTTCAGTACGCTGCTCAAAGAACACAAGTTCAAGGCGGCGGACGTCGAGAAAGTCGTCGTGCGCGTGTCGCAGCAGGGCGCACGCACGGTGAATAACCGGCACATGCCCGACATCAACATGCAGTACATGGTCTCGGTCATGCTGCTCGACGGCACGGCGAGTCTCGAAGCCGCGCACGACATCGCGCGCATGAGCGATCCCAAGGTGCTCGAGATGCGAAGCCGCATCGAGTTGCTCGGCGATGACGAATTGCAGGCGGCGCTTCCGATACGGCAGGGCAAGGTCGACGTGACGTTACGCGACGGCCGGGTGCTGCACCATCACACGCAGAACGTGCGCGGGACGCCTGCCAATCCGATGACGAAGGAAGAAGTGGAGGAGAAGTGCTTCGGGCTCTTGCGCCCGATCCTCAAGAAGAAGCGGGCGCGCGGCCTGATCGATGCAATCTGGACGATCGAGCAGATGGAAGATGTGAAGGCGTTGCGGCCGCTCACGCGCGCGTGAGGTCGTGGTTTAAACCCAGTCACGGCTGAGGGAAGATGGGAGGCCAAGGGACTTGCTCACCCTCTTCGACGAGGCTCGACATAGACGGAAATTGGAAGTGGTTTAATACGTCGGCCCAAGGAATCAGGGGAGCGGTCCAGGTCGGACGCTGGCGGCATCGCGAAGAAGAAACAATCGAATGGACAATCGATTCTTCACAAAGCCGATCCTGAACTCGCCGTACGAGTATCCCGCGCGGCACTGGGAGCTCGACGACGACGGGCCAGCCGACCCAGCAGATCATCGAGACGCCGCCGGCGGCGCCGAGTTCATCACGCCGATCCCGAAGCCGAAGAAGCGCAAGGCGCGCCGGCGCAGCAGGAGCTCGTCTTCGACGAGGGCAAGGGCCTCTCGACCGCAGGAGCAGCAGTACGACCCGACCTCGATCATCAACGAGGTGCGCGGCCACGTCGACAGCTGGCGCGGCCTGCCCAACCCGAACCAGTGGCAGGTCACGCCGGAGACGGCGCGCCTGCTCCAGCACTGGCGCCACCACGAGTTCAGCGGCGTCCGCCCGTTCTTCTGCCAGGTCGAGGCGGTCGAGACCGCGATCTGGCTGACCGAGGTCGCGCCGCACATCGCAAGCGGGCAAGCGCCTCCTCGACCACCTCGCCAACGGCGAACAACGACGCCAACCCCGAGCTGATGCGCCTCGCGCTGAAGCTCGCCACCGGCGCCGGCAAGACGACCGTCATGGCGATGCTGATCGCCTGGCAGACGGTCAACGCCGTCCGCCGCCCCGGCAGCAAGCACTTCACCCGCGGCTTTCTCGTCGTCACGCCCGGCCTGACGATCAAGGACCGCCTGCGCGTCCTGCAGCCGAACGACCCGGACAGCTACTACGCCAGCCGCGAACTCGTGCCCGAGCGACATGCTCGACGACGTCAACCAGGCGAAGATCGTCATCACCAACTACCACGCCTTCAAGCTGCGCGAGCGGATCGAGCTCTCGGCAGGCGGCCGCGCGCTGCTGCAAGGGCGCGCCGGCGACGAACTCGACACGCTCGAAACCGAAGGCCAGATGCTCCAGCGCGTCATGCCCGACCTGATGGGCATGAAGAACATCCTCGTCCTCAACGACGAGGCGCACCACTGCTACCGCGAGAAGCCCGACGCGGACGACGACGAGGACCTGAAGGGCGACGACCGGAAGGAAGCCGAGAAGAACAACGAGGCCGCCCGCCTCTGGATCTCCGGCCTGGAAGCGGTCAACCGCAAGCTCGGCGTCGCTCGCGTCATCGACCTCTCCGCGACGCCGTTCTTCCTGCGCGGCTCCGGCTACGCCGAGGGCACGCTGTTCCCGTGGACGATGAGCGACTTCTCGCTGATGGACGCCATCGAGTGCGGCATCGTGAAGCTGCCGCGCGTGCCCGGTCGCCGACAACATCCCCGGCGACGAGATGCCGATGTTCCGCAACCTGTGGGAGCACATCCGCAAGGACATGCCGAAGAAGGGCCGCGGCAAGGGCGGCGAGCTCGACCCGCTCAAGCTGCCCACCCGGCTGCAGACCGCGCTCGAGGCCCTCTACGGCCACTACGAGAAGACCTTCGAGCTCTGGGAGGAGGCGGGCATCACGCGTCCCACCCTGCTTCATCGTCGTCTGCCAGAACACCGCGATCTCGAAGCTGGTCTACGACTTCATCTCCGGCTTCCACCGCAAGAACGACGACGGCACGACCACGCTCGAGAACGGCCGCCTCGCGCTGTTCCGCAACTTCGACGAGACCACCGGCAACCCGCTGCCGCGCCCGAACACGCTGCTGATCGACAGCGAGCAGCTCGAAGCCGGCGACGCGCTCGACGACAACTTCCGCGCGCATGGCCGCCGACGAGATCGAGCGCTTCCGCCGCGAGATCGTCGAGCGCACCGGCGACGCCCGCGCCGGCGACAACATCACCGACCAGGAGCTGCTCCGCGAGGTGATGAACACCGTCGGCAAGCCCGGCCAGCTCGGCGGCTCCATCCGCTGCGTCGTCTCCGTCTCGATGCTCACCGAAGGCTGGGACGCCAACACCGTCACCCACGTCCTCGGCATCCGCGCCTTCGGCACCCAGCTCCTCTGCGAGCAGGTCATCGGCCGCGCGCTGCGCCGCCAGTCCTACGACCTGAACGAGGAGGGCCTGTTCAACGTCGAGTACGCCGACGTCTTCGGCATCCCCTTCGACTTCACCGCCAAGCCGGTCGTCGCCCCGCCGCAGCCGCCGCGCGAGACGGTCCAGGTCAAGGCCGTTCGCCCCGAGCGCGACGCTCTGGAGATCCGCTTCCCACGCGTCGAGGGCTACCGCGTCGAGCTGCCCGAGGAGCGGCTGACCGCCGACTTCAACGACGACTCCATCCTCGAACTGACGCCCGACCTCGTCGGCCCGTCGATCACGCGCAACTCCGGCATCATCGGCGAGGGCGTCGACCTGAACCTCGAAGCACCTCGGCGACATGCGGCCCTCGCACGCTCCTCTTCCACCTCACCCAGCGCCTGCTCTACACGAAGTGGCGCGACCCCGGCGAGGAGCCGAAGCTGCACCTGTTCGGCCAGCTCAAGCGCATCACCAAGCAGTGGCTCGACACCTGCCTCGTCTGCAAGGGCGGCACCTATCCCGGCGCAGCTCATGTACCAGGAGCTGGCCGACATGGCCTGCAACCGCATCACCGCCGGCGATCACCCGCGCGTTCGTCGGCGAGCGCCCGATCAAGGCGCTGCTCGACCCCTACAACCCGACCGGCTCGACGGCGCACGTCCGCTTCAACACGTCGCAGACCGACCGCTGGGAGACCGACGCTCGCCGCTGCCACGTCAACTGGGTCGATCCTCGACAGCGACTGGGAGGCCGAGTTCTGCCGCGTCGCCGAGTCGCATCCGCGCGTCCGCGCCTACGCCAAGAACCACAACCTCGGGCTTCGAGGTGCCGTACCGCTACGGCTCCGAGACGCGCAAGTACCTGCCCGACTTCATCGTGCTGGTCGACGACGGCCACGGCGCCGACGACCTGCTGCACCTCGTCGTCGAGATCAAGGGCTACCGCCGCGAGGACGCGAAGGAGAAGAAGTCGACGATGGAGACCTACTGGGTGCCCGGCGTGAACCACCTCGGGCACGTACGGCCGCTGGGCATTCGCCGAGTTCACCGACGTCTACCAGATCGAGTCCGACTTCAAGGCCAAGGTCGAGAGCGAGTTCAACAAGATGATCGAGTGACCGTCGCAGCAGCCAGCCGGCAGAGGACAGCATAGCCATGGCCAAGAAGCACCGCACGCCAAGACCGTCGAGACGCTCAAGCACGACGAGGCCAAGCGGAAGAACATCCCGACCGCCGAGTACCAGTCGGTGCTCAAGCGAGCGAGCAGAAGCCGGTCCGCGTCGCGCTACGATCGGCGCAACACGCGACCTCGACCCGCAGCTCGTCTGGCGCGGCAAGGACGAGCAGGACTGGAGCGACCTCGTCGTCCACGCGCCGCCGCTCTACATCCAGGAGAAGGTCCACCCGAAGGTGCTGATCGACGACCTGCTGCGCGCAGACGAAGGAGCGCGCAGCACGAAGCCGGGCAGCTCACGCCCGACCTCTTCGCCGACTTCAACGGCATCCCCAAGGGCGCCGACAAGACCGAGTTCTACCAGCACGACCAGAACTGGTCGAACCGCATGATCCTCGGCGACTCGCTCCAGGTGATGGCGAGCCTGGCCGAGCGCGAGGGCCTGCGCGGCAAGGTGCAGTGCATCTACTTCGACCCGCCCTACGGCATCAAGTTCAACAGCAACTTCCAGTGGTCCACCACCAGCCGCGACGTGAAGGACGGCAACGCCGACCACATCACCCGCGAGCCGGAGCAGGTCAAGGCCTTCCGCGACACCTGGCGCGACGGCATCCACAGCTACCTCACCTACCTGCGCGACCGGCTCACCGTCGCCCGCGATCTGCTCACCGACTCCGGCTCCATCTTCGTGCAGATCGGCGATGAGAATGTGCATCGCGTCCGGGCGCTGATGGATGAGGTGTTCGGCGACGACAACTTCGTCGCACTGATCGCGTTCGCGAAGACAGGCGGGCTCAGCAGTCGAGCTCTCTGGCCGGCGTCATGCGACTACATTCTTTGGTATCGCGAAGAACATCGAGCACGCTGAAGTATCGGCAGCTCTTCATGCCGAAAGACGTCGGCGGAGACGGGCGCCAGGCAATACACGTTGCGTCGAACGGCCAGACGATCGACGACGTCGACGAGCTGACGAAGAGCGAGCTGAACGTCAGATCTGACTGCCGAGCGGCACGCGATTTTCGCGCACGACAACCTGACCAGCCAGAGCGCCGCCGCGGAGACTTTCCAGTTCGATTTCGAGGGCGAGACATTCCGTCCAGGCAACGGGCTACTGGAAGACCAGCGAGACGGGCATGCATCGGCTGCACAAGGCGAGCCGACTTGCAGCCTCGCGGCAACACGCTTCGCGTATGTCCGCTTCCTCGACGACTTTCCGCGTATCGCCGATCACGAACATCTGGGACGACACGCAGTCATGCGGAGTTCGCGCGACGACAAAGTCTACGTCGTCCAGACGCATCGCGAAGGTCGTTCGAACGCTGCATCCTGATGACCACCGACCCCGGCGACCTCGTGCTCGACCCGACCTGCGGCTCCGGCACCACGGCCTACCGTCGCCGAGCAATGGGGCCGTCGCTGGATCACGATCGACACCTCGCGCGTGGCGCTGGCGCTGGCCCGCGCCCGCATCATGGGCGCGCGCTATCCGTTCTACCTGCTGGCCGATTCCCGCGACGGCCAGCTCAAGGAAGCCGAGGTCACCCGCACCGCGCCGAGTTCGCAGCCCGTGCACGGCAACATCCGCCACGGCTTCGTCTACGAGCGCGTGCCGCACATCACGCTGAAGTCCATCGCCAACAACGCGGAGATCGACGTCATCTGGGACCAGTGGCAGGCGACGCTGGAGCCGCTGCGCGAGAAGCTGAACGCCGCGCTCAAGAAGACGTGGCAGGAGTGGGAGATCCCGCGCGAGGCCGATGCCAAGTGGCCGGACGCGGCGAAGAAGCTGCACGCCGACTGGTGGCAGGCCCGCATCGCCCGGCAGCAGGAGATCGACGCCTCCATCGCCGCCAAGGCCGAGTTCGAGTACCTCTACGACAAGCCCTACGACGACAAGAAGAAGGTCCGCGTCGCCGGCCCCTTCACCGTCGAGAGCCTCAGCCCGCACCGCGTGCTCGGCGTCGACGAGAACGACGAGCTGATCGACCCCCTGAAGGAGGACAGCGCCGAGTACGGCGCCAAGCAGACCTTCCCCGCAGATGATCCTGGAGAACCTGAAGACCGCCGGCGTGCAGCAGGCGCACAAGGAGGACCGGATCACCTTCACCGCGCTCACCCCGTGGCCCGGCGATCTGGTCTGCGCCGAAGGCCGCTACCTCGAAGGCGAGACCGAGAAGCGCGCCGCCATCTTCATCGGCCCCGAGTTCGGCACCGTGCAGCGCGCCGACCTCGTCGCCGCCGCCCGCGAGGCCGGCGATGCCGGCTTCGACGTGCTGATCGCCTGCGCCTTCAACTACGAGGCCCACACCACCGAGTTCAACAAGCTCGGCCGCATCCCCGTGCTCAAGGCGCGCATGAACGCCGACCTGCACATGGCCGACGACCTGAAGAACACCGGCAAGGGCAACCTCTTCGTCATCTTCGGCGAGCCGGACATCGACGCTCCTGCCCGAGAAGGACGGCAAGCTGCGCGTGAAGGTGAACGGCGTCGACGTCTTCAACCCGCAGACCGGCGAGGTCCGTCAGCGACGGCGCCGACGGCATCGCCTGCTGGTTCATCGACACCGACTACAACGAGGAGAGCTTCTTCGTCCGCCACGCCTACTTCCTCGGCGCCAACGATCCCTACAGCGCGCTGAAGACGACGCTGAAGGCCGAGATCAACGAGGAAGCCTGGGCGACGCTGCACAGCGACACCTCACGCCCCTTCGACAAGCCGAAGTCCGGCCGCATCGCCGTGAAGGTGATCAACCACCTCGGCGACGAGGTGATGAAGGTGTTTCGCGTGTAAGCACAACGCCACAAGAAGAGAACCAGAATCCGGAGGCTGATCGTTCCGCTTCTTCATCTGGCTGGCACACGCCTTGCGATTGGCCGCCCCACAAAGTAGCGATTAGCCGAACTCTGATCTAGCGATCAGCCGCTACTGAACCTTGCGATCAGCCGCTTGCCGCGACTAAGATTGCACATGCCGCGCAGAATCAAAACGTTCCGCCGTTACCTGGCGCCGCGCTTACGCGAGGCTTTGGCGGACACACCGGTCGTGCTCATTCACGGCCCACGTCAGAGCGGCAAAACGACACTGGCTCTCGCCGTGGGGGAGCACCGCGGCTACCGCTACTTTTCCTTCGACGACGAGGCAGCGTGCGGCGCCGCGCAGCAGGACCCTGTCGGCTTCGTGGCGGGCTTGCCGGTTCGGGCAATCCTGGATGAAGTGCAACGTGTTCCGGGGCTGTTCACGGCGCTCAAGGACGCAGTTGATCGCCGACGGATTCCGGGTCGGTTCATCCTGACCGGGTCAGCCAACGTGCTGCTGGTGCCGAAGCTCGCGGATTCTCTCGCCGGCCGGATGGGCATCCTGCGGCTGCATCCGCTGGCGCAGTGCGAGCTGGCGGGCAAGCCGCCGCGATTTCTCGATGATCTGTTCGGGGGCGGCTTCCGCACGCGCACTACCGAGCGCCTCGGTGTGGCATTGATCGACCGTGTCGTGGCCGGCGGTTACCCGGCTGCGCTTGCGCTGCGCACCGCGGCACGGCGCGCGGCATGGTATCGCGATTATGTCGAGACGCAGGTGCAGCGTGACGTGCGGGATTTCACCCGCGTTCGGTCGCTCGATGCGCTACCCCGGCTACTGACAATGGCCGCCGGCTATACCGCGCGGCTGATTAACGTGACGGATCTGGCCGGGCCGTTTCAGCTTACCAGGCAGACGATTCAGGACTACGTCACGCTGCTGGAGCGGGTATTCCTGGTCGAGCGACTGCCCCCGTGGCACAGCAACCGGCTGAGCCGCCTCGTCAAGACGCCCAAGCTGCACGTGGGCGATACCGGCGTCGCCTGCGCGCTGCTCGGGATGGATGCCGCCGGGCTTCAGAGTGACCGCGCAGCGGTCGGTCCGTTGCTTGAAACCTTCGTGCTGCAGGAATTGAAGCGCCAAGCGAGCTGGCGTACATCCCCGATTGCCTTTTTTCACTTCCGCGATCGCGATGGCGTTGAGGTCGATATCGTGCTGGAGCAGGGAGCCGGCAATGTCGCCGGCGTGGAGGTCAAGGCGGCGGCCACCGTCACCGCGACCGACTTTCGAGGATTGCGCAAGCTGAAAGACGCGGCCGGCAAGCGGTTCAGGGCTGGCGTGGTGCTATACGATGGGGAAGTGACGGCGCCTTTCGGAGAAAGCCTGTACGCGGTCCCCATCCGTCATTTATGGGAAGCAGCGTGATGGACTTCCGCATCGCCGACACCTTCACCGACAGCCTCGCGCGACTGACCGGCGAAGAGCAGAAGAACGTCAAGACGACCGCGTTTGATTTGCAGCTCAATCCCGCCAGTCCCGGGATGCGCTTCCACAGACTCCACAAGTCGAAGGACAAGCACTTCTGGTCGGTCCGTGTGGGCACGGATATCCGGCTCATCGTCCACAAGACTGATGCCAGCTTGTTGCTCTGCTACGTCGGACATCACGACCAGGCGTATGACTGGGCCGAGCGGCGCAGGCTGGAGACGCACCCCAAGACGGGCGCTGCCCAGTTGGTGGAGATTCGCGAGCGAGTCGAGGAGATTGCCGTACCAAGGTATGTCGTCGACGCAAGACCCGCCCCAGAAAGGCCGTTGCTGTTCGCGGGCCGCACCGATGATGAGTTGCTGAGTTACGGCGTACCAGTGGAATGGCTGGCCGATGTTCGGCGGGCCAACGAGGACAGTCTGCTGGAACTGGCAGACCACCTTCCGAGCGAAGCGGCCGAAGCCCTGTTGGAACTGGCGACCGGAGGAAAGCCGCGAGTAACACAATCCGCCCCACCCGACACCGATCCGTTCGCCCATCCCGACGCGCAGCGGCGCTTCCGGGTGATGAATGACATCGAGGAGCTGGAGCGCGCCCTCGCCTATCCGTGGGATAAGTGGACGATCTTTCTGCATCCCGCGCAAAGACAGTGGGTCGAACGTGACTACGCCGGTCCAACGCGCGTGTCAGGCTCAGCGGGGACGGGCAAGACGATTGTCGCTCTGCACCGGGCTGTGCATCTCGCGCGGAGCCATCCGCAGAGCAGAGTGCTGCTGACGACGTTCTCGGAGACCTTGGCGAATGCACTGCGAACCAGAGTCAGGCGTTTGATCAGTAACGAGCCGCGCCTGGCTGAGCGCCTCGAAGTACATGCAGTAGACGCGATCGGCGAGCGGCTTTACGAGCAGCACTTCGGTACGCCACGCATCGCCTCGGGAGACGTCATACTACGTTTCATCGGCGAGGCAGCAGTGGGCCAGAAATTCAGCACGACTTTCCTGCTTGCGGAGTGGCTAGACGTGGTTGACGCATGGCAGTTGGATAGCTGGGAGTCTTATCGGGACGTGAAACGCCTGGGCAGAAAGACGCGCCTGTCAGAATCCCAACGTACTGCCTTGTGGCGGATCTTCGATGCCGTGCGCGCCCGGTTGAGAGGCGAGGGCCTTATCACGCGCGCAGAAATGTTCACTCGCCTGGCCGATCAACTGGCGGCCCGCAAGCATCCCGCCTTCGACTTTGTCGTGGTCGATGAGGCGCAGGACGTAAGCGTTGCGCAAATGCGCTTTCTGGCGGCGCTCGGAGCCGGTCGTCCGAATGCGCTGTTCTTTGCCGGTGACCTCGGCCAACGGATTTTTCAGCAACCGTTCTCCTGGAGATCGCTCGGCGTCGATATTCGCGGTCGTGCGCGCACCCTGCACATCAACTACCGCACTTCTCATCAGATCAGAATGCGGGCGGATCGCTTGCTGGCGCCGGAAGTATCGGATGTCGACGGCAATACGGAGGAGCGGCGCGGAACGGTTTCAATATTCAACGGGCCAATGCCTGTCGTTCGCACGTTCAAGAACCAGGAAGAAGAGATACGAGCGGTCGGCGCGTGGCTGGCAGATCGCACCAAGGATGGCGTGGCGCCCCACGAAATCGGCGTATTCGTCCGTTCCGAAGCGGAGTTGGACCGCGCCCGCGCGGCGGTTACAAGAGTCGGGCTCCCGTTCAAGGTCCTTGACGAGCAGGTGGATACGACCAGCGGTCAAGTCGCGATCGGCACTATGCACCTCGCCAAAGGACTGGAGTTCCGGGCGGTAGTGGTAATGGCCTGTGATGATGAAATCATTCCGCTGCAGTCGCGCATCGAAACGGTGGCCGACGACAGCGACCTCGAAGAGGTTTACAACACCGAACGCCATTTGCTCTACGTCGCCTGCACTCGGGCGCGCGACCACCTGCTCGTGACGAGCGTCGAACCGTCATCGGAGTTTCTGGATGATTTGCGGGCTACGGCCTGACGGATCGGCGCTGCCGCTGCGGCCCATAAGCTAATTCGTGAAAGACAGTACCTTTGCGCGATAATCGCGGTCCCGGCACCACAGCTTATTTCGATCCTGTCGCCCGTGATCCGCCGCTTCGATTGAAACCACGGCTGAGGAGTTCATGAACAAACGATTCCTGCTCGCCTGGCTGATCGTCTTCATCCTGTGGATGGCCGGCAGCTTCCTCGTACACGGCGTGCTGCTCGGAGCGGATTACGCAGCGGTCCAGAATCTCTTCAGGACACCGGCGGAAGCGCAGCACTATTTTCCGTTGATGATCCTCGCCCACGTGATCATGTCCGGCGCGCTCGTCTGGATTTACTCGCGGCGTGGAGCCAAGATCCTGGGCCCGGCAAGGGCTGCGTTTCCGCGTCGCCATCGCGCTGCTCACGGTGGTGCCCTGGTACATGATCTACTATGTGGTCCAGCCCATGCCCGGCGTCGACCGTCCTCAAACAGATCGTGTTCGACTAGCGCTGCTCGTCATCGTGCTCTCGCTCGTTACGGCATTCCTGTATCGCACCGCCGGGAGCTGATCGGATGCCTGCACAGCGTGATCGCTCCGGCTTACGAACTTCGCCATCGGCCTCGCATTCGCGATCGGCATCGTCGCGCGCTGCACCTGCATGGCGGCCGAAAGCTATCCGGCGCGCCCGGTTCGCATGCTGATCGGCTTCCCACCGGCAAGCTCGAGCGACGTCGTCGGACGAGTCATCGCCAACAAGCTGTCCGAATCGTTCGGACGCCCGGTCGTGTTCGACAATCGTCCCGGGGCGGGCGGCAACATTGCGGCCGAGCTTGTGTCGCAAGCCGCGCCCGACGGCTACACGGTGCTCTACGCGAACACCGGCATCGCAGTCGCTCGCACTGCCTATACGAAGCTCAACTACGACGTTCTGCGCGATCTCGTGCCGATCGGCGAAGCCGCTGCGGGGCCGCATGTGCTCATTATCAATAACTCGATACCGGCGCAGTCTCTGAAGGAATTCATTGCGGTCGTTAAGTCGAAACCCCGCGCGCTGAACGTCGCTTCGACGGGCGCCGGCAACTCCGACCACTTCGCCTACGAGCTTTTCAGATCCATCACCGGCGCGGAGATGGTCCACGTTCCGTACAAGGGCGGCGCACAGGCCGGGCTCGACGTGATCAGCGGCCAGATCGCGGCCTACTTCGGCGGTATGGGCGCGTCGTTGCCGCTCGCACGCGCAGGAAAGGTCAGAGCGCTCGCGGTCACGAGCGGGAAGCGCACGACGATCGCACCCGACATTCCGACGATGATCGAAGCCGGCGTTCCCGGTTACGAGCACCTGCTGTGGAACGCGGTCTTTGCGCCGGCGGCAACGCCAAAGAGCATCATCGCCCGCTTCGACGCGGAACTCGCGAAAGCCGTAAACGCGCCGGACGTGCGCGAGCGCCTGGTGGCGATCGGGGTGGAGCCTGCCAGCCGCAGCTCGGAGGAAATGGCGCGCTACCTCAAGAGCGAAATCGACAAGTACGGCAAGATCGTCCGCGCCATCGGACTGAAGATCGACTGACGGACCCTCCCTCTCTCCGAGTCGGGGAGAGGGAGGGTTGAGGGGCAACCAAAGGAGACACTCATGGCCTCAATGCATCAGATCACCGTTCCTATTTTCATCAAGCACCTGAACGGCATCGCCGGCTGTATAAAGAAGGCGCAGGCGCTCTACGCCGAGAAGAAGTACGACGAGACGACGCTGCTCGCGTACCGCTTCTATCCGGACATGTTCAGTTTCACGCGTCAGATACAGGCCGCCACGAGCCATGCGCTCACGTGCACGGCGATGCTGGCCGGCGTCGAAGCGCCGAAAATGGAAGACAGCGAAAAGAGCCTCGCCGACCTCCTCCAGCGCATCGAGAAGACGAACGCGTGGCTGAAGACCATCCAGCCGCAGCAGGTCGACGGCTCGGAGGAAAAGAGCGTGACCGTGAAGCGGCCGACCGGCGACGTGCAGATGAAGGGCATCGAGCTTTACCTGAATCGCTCGATGCCGAACTTCATGTTCCACTGCACGACGGCGTACAACATCCTGCGCCACAACGGCGTCGAGATCGGCAAGCGCGACTTCATGGGATAGCTTGCGGCAAACCACCGGCGGCGGGCCGGCATGAGACAGGCCCGCGTCACGCCCGAATGGACGACGACATCACTGCGCGGTCGCGGCGCTGACGCTCGCGCTGACAGGACATCATGGACCTTCAGTTGAAAGGCAAGGTCGCCATCGTCGGCGGCGCAAGCAAGGGACTCGGGCGTGCCTGTGCGCAGGCGCTCGCCGAAGAAGGCACGAACCTCGCCGTCTGCAGCCGCTCGCAGGCTGATCTCGAGAAAGCGGCCGATGAAATTCGGCGTGGCACGGGCGTTGACGTGCTCGCGTTCGCAGGCGACCTCGATCGCAACGACACGATTTGCGATCTCGTCGCCGCAACGGTGAAACGCTTCGGCCGCCTCGACGTGCTCGTCAGCAACTCGGGCGGGCCGCCGCTCGCCTATGCACAGACGGCAACCGAAGAGCAATGGGCGACCGCCGTGCAGCGCTCGCTGCTTTTCTTCAGCCGCATGGCGCGCGAAGCACTTCCGCATTTCAAGAAGAACGGTGCCGGCCGCATCATCAACATCCTCGCGAGCACCGTCTACCAGCCGATCGCCAACCTCGCGCTCTCGGGTGCGACGCGCATGGGCGTGGTCGCGTATGCCAAGAGCCTCGCCGATGAGGTGGGCCGGGACGGCATACTCGTGAACAATGTCTGCCCGGGATCCATTCTGTCGGAGCGCATGCTCTCGAACGTGACGGCACGCGCGCAGCAGGCCGGTATTCCTCTGGAAGAAGCGCTGAAGGAGCGCGCGGGCGAAACATCGCTTGGCCGCATCGGCGAGCCGAGGGAGCTCGCGTATCTCGTGGCCTTCCTGGCGTCGAGCCGTTCGAGTTACATCACCGGCACCACGATCCGCGTCGACGGCGGGCTCGTGCGCTCAGTGCTGTAGCGGGGTCCTATTCGACCTTTACGTTCGCGTCCTTGACGACGCGGCTCCACTTCGGCAGCTCGCTGCGGATCAGTGCGTCGAAGGCGGCCGGCCCGGTTTTGACGGTAGCACCGCCGTTCGCAGCCATGCGCTCACGGACATCCGGCGCGTCGAGCGCCTTCGTGATCTCGTCGCTGAGCTTCGCAACGATCGGCTGCGGCGTCGCTTTCGGAACGAGTATGCCGAACCACGTCGTCGTCTCGAAGCCTTTCACGCCGGACTCCGCGACGGTCGGGATGTCGGGCAGCACCGGAACGCGCTGAAGCGATGTGATGGCGAGCGTGCGGATCGTGCCCGCCTTCATCTGCGGAATCGCGGTCTCGAGCGACGCCAGGAAGACGTTGATGCGCCCGCCGAGGAGATCCGGAAACGCCTGCGCAGAACCCTTGTAGGGGACGTGGATCATCTTCACGCCGGCGGTGCGCTGAAGAAGCTCGCCCGTGAGGTGTCCTACCGTCCCGTTTCCGGTCGAGGCAAACGTGAGCTCGCCGGGTTTCGCTTTCGCCGCCGCCAGCAGGTCCGCGAATGTCTTGTACGGGGCTTTCGCCCACACCATCAACGCGATCGGTGACGAGGCGATGAGCGACACGGGCGCGAAATCGCGCAGAGAATCGTACGGCAGCTTACTGTAGAGCGACGGATTGATCGTGAGATTGCTCGTCTGGCCGGTGACCATCGTGTAGCCGTCGGGATTCGCCTTTGCTGCGGCGTCCAGACCGATGTTGCCGCCCGCACCCGAGCGGTTATCCACGACGACCTGCCAGCCCGCGCGCTCGTTCAGCTTGTTCGCGACGAGCCGCGACAGAATGTCAGTCCCGCCACCGGGCGGAAACGGCACGATGAGGCGTATGGGCCGGCTCGGGTAATTGCTCTGGGCAGCCGCGCTGCCGGCGAGCGTGCACGACACGACGAAGGCCACCAGCGCAGTGCGCCCAACCGTGCTCATGGTGCCCGCGCCGAATAGTCGCACAGCGGCACTGGTGCGCAGTGCGGCCACGATGTTCGCTTCGCGCTTCGTCCTGTCGTTCATTGCTCACTCCTCTCCACCGTATACTAGGATATCGGCATGCACACCGGAAGACTCGTCCCTCTCCCGGACATTCGACGAGAGGTCCGGGAGCACCCGATCGCGAAGGGAGCTCGTAAATGAAGATAACCCGCGTTCGCGCGATTCCGATGTCCGATCCCGTGCCGTCCGAACGGCAGCATCGCACCGACCTCGGCACGAAAATCAAAAGCGATGCGACGCTGATTCTCGTCGAGACCGACAAGGGTCTCACAGGAATCGGTGCGGCGCTCGGTTCGCCGCCGGTCGTCGCCGCCATTATCGAGCACGAGCTCGCGCCTGAAGTCGTCGGCGAAGATCCGCTCTTCTCGGAGCGCATATTCGAGAAGATGTACAACGGCTCACGCGCACAGCCGGCGCTGGAACGCGGCGTTCCGCAGCCGGAGGTGAACCGGCGCAGCGGCGTCATCATGGAAGCGATCGCGGGCGTCGATATCGCCGTGTGGGACGTGAAGGCGCAGGCACTCGGCATCCCGGTCTACCAGGCGCTCGGCGCCACACGTGATGTCGTCCGCGCTTACGCGAGCGGCGGCTGGGCGCCGGGCGATGAGGCGGAGAGCGAGCTTGGCGGTTACGCCGCCAAAGGCTTCAGTGCGGTGAAAATGCGGGTGGTTGGCCGCGACGGCTTTTCCATCGATAAATGCGTGCGGCGCGTCGAGGCGGCACGGCGCGGCATCGGAGCGAGCGTGGAGCTCATGGTCGATGCGCACGGCTCGCTCGAAGTGCCGGTCGCGATCAGGCTGGCGCACGCACTGGAGCGCTATGATATCGCGTGGTTCGAAGAGCCGGTATCGCCCGAGAACCATGCCGGGCAGGCGGCAGTCCGACGTGCGACGTCGATCCCGATCGCATCCGGCGAACGCGAATTCACGCGCTACGGATTTCAGGACCTGCTCGAACGCGACGCGCTCGACATTGCGCAGCCGGACGTGGCGCGTGCCGGTGGCTTCACGGAAATCCGCCGCATCGCCGCGCTCACCTCCGCGCACGACGTGCGTCTCGCACCCCACGCGTGGGGGAGCGGTATTCTGTTCGCCGCCAGCATCCACGTCGCCATGGCGGCGCCGAATTGCCATATTCTTGAAGTGAGTCAGGGCTACATGCCCATGATGTACGAGCTTTTCGACGCGCCGTTCGACATTCGACCCGACGGCACCGTGCACGCGCCGGAGAAGCCGGGGCTCGGATTCACCCTGCGCAAGGATGCGCTCGAACGGTTCAGGTACGTGGAAGGACCCGAGTACCGGTTTTAGTGCACGGAGGAGGAGACCCCACTGCCTCCGGCATTTGTAAGCACCCGACTACTCCGAATGACGGGAGGATCACGTGACAAAGGAAATTTACGTGCCGACGGATTCCTGTGCCAGTTGGCAAGCAGCACTGCTGAAGGCGCTTCATTTCGCGGCAGACAAGCACCGCGACCAGCGCCGAAAGGATGCGGAGGCGTCGCCGTATATAAACCACCCCATCGAGGTCGCCGAGTTGCTTGCGCGCGTCGGAGGCGTGACGGACTTGATAACTCTGCAAGGCGCAATCCTGCATGACACGATCGAAGATACGCAGACGACTCCCGAGGAGTTGGAGGCGCTGTTCGGGCGTGAGGTACGCAAAGTCGTCGAAGAGGTGACAGATGACACGACACTGGACAAGGCGGATCGTAAACGTCTGCAGGTAGAACATGCGCCACACGTGTCACTGCGCGCCAAGCAGATCAAACTCGCTGACAAGATCGCAAACGTGCGTGCAGTCACGGAGGCGCCCCCTGCAAAATGGCCGCTTTCCCGACGCAAAGAATATCTTGAGTGGACCTCACAGGTGATCGCCGGCTTACGCGGTTGCAATGCGCCTCTCGAAAAGCTGTATGACCAACTGCTCGAGAATGGCAGGCGGGTGCTGAACAGCGTCGCGGAGTAGGGTTCGCAAGCGCGGCCGCGGTGTTATAACGCGCCCCTTTGACCTATATGTCCGCCTGCACCATGGCTGCCGTCTGCTGTCATAATCCTCCAAGCGACTGAATTGAGGCTCTCATGGAAAACATCTCGAAATGGAAATTTCACGGCGTGCGCGTCGTGCACGGGGACGAGCTCGACGTGAATACGGCGCAGACGCCGGGCATGAACCGGGCGGCCGCCATCACGAACGCACGGGCGGGCGCGGAGAAGCTGTGGGCAGGCACGGTCGTGATCCACCCCAAGGCGAAGACCGGCGCTCACCATCACGGGCCGGTGGAAAGCGTGATCTACGTGGTCAGCGGCAAGGCGCGCATGCGCTGGGGCGAGAAGCTCGAGTTCATGGCGGAAGCAGGCCCGGGTGACTTCATCTATGTGCCGCCGTTCGTGCCTCATCAGGAAATCAACGCGAACGACGACGAGCCGCTTTCGTGCGTGCTGGTGAGGAGCGGCCAGGAGCCCGTCGTGGTGAACCTCGATATTCCCGTCGTCGAGAAACCCGAGGAAGTGCACTGGGTGGACAACATTCACCCGGCACCGAAGACGTAGCGGCCGCGGCGGCTACGCACTTTTGTCGACGATCTTCAGGACGGCCGAGACGAGCGCCCGCGCGTAAACCGCTGCGCCGGGCTGCGTGCTTTCGCGGGGACCTGCGACGTTGAGTGTCCCTATCGCGTTCTGATCGATGAAGGCGGCCGCCTCGACCGCCGCGCTCTCCACGGGTTTCGCCGCCCCATCGAGCGTCAGGACGGGCTTACCGTGGCGTTCTGCGACTCGCAGTGTTTCGAGCGTGCCACCGCTGAGCGTCCCGAAGAAGACGATCAGCGTGGCATCCGAGTCGAGCACATTGCGGCGCGTGCGCGACGGATAGTCGGGCACAGGCATTTCATCCATCGGATAGCGGTCGGGAATGCGCCCGTCTTCGGCCCTGCGTCCCCGCGGGCACCATCCGCCGCAGGGAAAAGACGCCTCGAGCGCGGCGTCGAGCGCGCCGCGGTCCACCCCGGTCTGGCCGCCGGAAATGATCTTCGAGAGCATATGCGTCCTCGTGTCCTCGCCCCGAAGACGGGGCTCTCACGCTTTATGAATGGGTCGAGACTTACCTGATAGCCGGCAAGGCACATAATCGCACTCTCTTCGCCGATTCAATGGGAATGTTCAGTTACCTCCAGTCGCGGATACGCGGCACTGCAAGTGTCGGCCCGGGTACGCCACCGGCCGGCCTCACGGCCTTCTACTGGCACTTCGTAAAGCAGACGAGAGCCTGGTACGGCGTGATGTTCGTCACCAGCGTTGCCGTGGCATGGATCGACACGGTGATTCCGCTCTTCATCGGCAAGCTGGTGTCGCTGATGGAGGCGACCGACCGGCAGGCCGCCCTGGCCGACAACGCGCTGATGCTCGGCGGCATGGTGGTCCTCATCCTGGTCGTGCGCCCGTTCGTGGTGCTGACCGACGTCGCGGTCCGTCAGAACACGCTCATGCCGGGCGTGACGAACCTGATCCGCTGGCAGAGCCACTGGCACGTCATCCGCCAGAACCTTCCGTTCTTCCAGAACGACTTCGCGGGGCGTATCGCGAGCCGCGTCATGCAGACCGCGAACGCGCTGCGCGAAAGCGTGATGTCGAGCATTCGGGGCGTCTTTTACATCGCCATCTACGGCATTACTGCGCTCGTGCTCATGGCCAGGTCCGACTGGCGTCTCGCGGCGCCGACCGCGCTGTGGTTCGCAGCTTACGTCGTATTTCTCTGGTACTTCGTGCCGCGCATGCGCGATCTCGCAAAGGTGAGCTCCGAAGCGCGCTCGCTCGTCCTCGGCCGGGTTGTCGACAGCTACAGCAATATCCACACGGTCAAGCTGTTTGCGCGTCTGGCGGACGAGGACGCGTATGTCCGCGAGGTGATCGACGATCATCAGAACGCGATGGCGGCGCACATGCGCCTCATCTCGCAGTTCATGTTCTGCCTCGCCGCGATGAATGCGATGCTCGTCACGGCGACCGCCGCGGTCGGCATTGCGCTGTGGTCGGACGGCACGCTGTCTGCCGGTACGGTCGCCACTGCACTCCCGCTCGCGTGGCAGATCTCGAACGTCGCCGGCTGGGTCAGCTGGGAGGTCACCAGCATTTTCGAGGACATCGGCGTGGTGCAGGAAGGCATGCAGACGATCGCGGTTCCACTGTCGGGGCAGGACCGTCCGGGCGCCGTTCCGCTCAGGGTCACGCACGGCGAGATCCGGTTCGAGAATGTCCTTTTCACTTACGGTCGAAGCGACGCGCGGCCGGTGCTCGACCATCTCGATTTCACGATACGTCCGGGCGAGCGGGTCGGCCTCGTCGGGCGCTCGGGTGCGGGGAAGTCGACGCTGGTGAACCTGCTGCTGCGCTTCTACGAGCCCGAGCAGGGCCGCGTCCTGATCGACGGCCAGGATCTCTCGTATGCGACTCAGGAAAGCCTCCGTGCAGCGGTCGGCATGGTGACGCAGGACACGTCGCTCCTGCATCGATCCATCGCCGCCAACATCCGCTATGGACGCCCGGAGGCAACCGATGATCAGGTGCGGGCCGCGGCACAAACGGCGCAAGCGCACGAGTTCATCGTGGGATTGCGGGACTGGAGAGATCGCACGGGTTACGACGCGCACGTCGGCGAGCGCGGCGTGAAGCTTTCCGGCGGTCAGCGCCAGCGCATCGCGATCGCGCGGGCCATCCTCAAGAACGCCCCGATACTCGTGCTGGACGAAGCGACGTCCGCGCTCGACAGCGAGGCCGAGCTCGCGATCCAGGAGCAGTTTCTGGGTCTCATGGAAGGCAAGACCGTGATCGCAATCGCGCACCGCCTTTCGACCATTGCCCGCATGGATCGGCTGATCGTGATGGACGACGGCCGTATCGTCGAACAGGGGTCGCACGATGAGCTGCTGCGCCTCAATGGACACTACGCGCGGCTGTGGCGGCATCAGTCAGGCGGGTTCCTGCCGCTGGAGATCGCAGGAGTCGAAACCGAAGAAGAGCTGCCCGACGATTCCTTTCCGGATGGAGCGCATCCCGAACCGATGGCGGAAGCGGGAACGGACGACGCGCCGGTGCTGACGCGAGGCAGGTAGGCGCGCGATCGCTGCGCACATCGCCCGTGCACGGCGCATCGGCCGCTTGCTCAGGACCATGGCTCTTGCTTTAGACTTCCGCCTTCTGCCCGCCCGCATGGAGGAATCCCCATTGGGTCTCTCACGCCTGAGCTTGCGTTTGTCGATCGCGTCCGCCGCGTTCGTGTTGGCCGCCACCGCCGCCGCCCAGAAAGCCGACGAGCCTTTCACACCGAGCGTGGGACAGGCGGGCAAGGATGTCGTGTGGGTGCCGACGCCGCCCGTACTCGTGGAGAAGATGCTCGATCTGGCGAAGGTTACGCCGCAGGATTTCGTGATGGACCTCGGCTCAGGCGATGGCCGCAACATCATCGCCGCAGCGAAACGCGGCGCAAAGGCGGTCGGCGTCGAATACAACCCGAACATGGTCGAGCTTTCCAGGAAGACGGCGGAAAAGGAAGGGGTCGCCGACAAGGCTCAGTTCGTTCAGGGCGACATGTTCGAGGCCGACATCTCGCAAGCGACGGTACTAGCCCTGTTCCTGCTCACCGACAATCTCCGGCGCCTCACTCCGAAATTCCTGGATCTGAAGCCGGGGACGCGCATCGTGCTCAATCACTACGGCATCGAGGGCTGGGAACCCGAAGCGACCGAGAGGACGACGGGCGATTGCCTCGCATGGTGTACTGCGCTGCTCTACATCGTGCCCGCCAAAGTCGCGGGAACCTGGCGGCTGCCGCAGGGCGAGTTGACGCTCGAACAGAAGTTCCAGGCGGTCTCGGGCAATTACGCGCTCGACGGCACGAGCGCGCCGGTCGAACAGGGCCGGATGCTCGGTGACCAGATCACGTTCACGGTGAACAAGACAGAGTATGTCGGCCGCGTCAGCGGCGACGTGATCACCGGCACATCGAAAGGCGGCACGAACGCCGCGTGGAAAGCAACGCGCGTACGTTAGCCGCTCGGCAACAGGAGGATCAAAAGTGAGTTCATTGCGACTTCAATCGCGCGGGGCCTTTGCGCACCTGCAGCGCGGCATCATCGTTAGCGCGATGTCGGCGTTGTGCATTGCGTTGACGGTCCCGGCTGCATCGGCGCAAACGGCAGAGAAGCCGTTCGAGCCGGTGGTGGGACAGGAAGGCAAGGACGTGATCTGGGTCCCGACCCCTCACGCGCTTACCGAGAAGATGCTCGACATGGCCAAAGTCACCTCGACCGACTTCGTCATGGACCTGGGCTCGGGTGACGGCCGTAACGTGATCGCCGCAGCCAAACGCGGCGCGCGCGGGATGGGCGTCGAGTACAACCCGAAGATGGTCGACTACGCCAGGCAGATGGCTGAGAAGGAAGGCGTCGCCGACAAGGCTCAGTTCGTTCAGGGCGACATGTACGAGGCGGACATCTCCGAGGCAAGCGTGATGGCGCTCTTCCTGCTGCCCGAGAATCTGCGCAGGCTCACGCCGAAGTTTCTGACGCTCAAGCCGGGATCTCGCATCGTCGCGAACGGGTTCGGCATCGATGGCTGGGAAGCGGACGAGACCGGACGCTCGAGCGGCGAGTGCGGGAGCTGGTGCACGGCCTATCTCTACATCGTCCCCGCCAGGGTCGCCGGAACGTGGCAGTTGCCGCAGGGCGAGCTTGCGCTCGAGCAGAAGTTTCAGATGCTCTCCGGATCGTTCAAGAACGGCACTGCGGTCACAGCCATCTCGAGCGCGCGGATGCGCGGCGACCAGATCACCTTCACCGCCGGCGACACGACGTATTCGGGTCGCGTGAACGGTGACAGCATGGAAGGCCGCTCCTCGGGTATGAGAGCGGGTGCCTGGAAGGCCACACGCAGCGCCAACTGAGGTGATCCGGCGAGCGCGCGCATGAACGCTCGGCCTGCCTGCATGCAACGGCCCTTCGTGCGGCATGCGACCGCGGGCGCTATCGGCTGCCGACGATCGCCTCATCGGGGCTCGCCGGCTTCGAAGCAACGACAGCGACCGCGCTGAACGTCGAGACTATTCCGGCACGATCCCCGCCTGCTTCACGACCTGCCCCATCTGTGCGGTACCTTTCCTGACCAGTTCCATGATGTGCTCCGGCTGGCTGTGAAGCGGCACGAGGCCGAGGCTTCCGAATTTGTCCTGCACGTCGGGCGCCTTCATGAAAGTAGCGATCTCGGCATTGAGCCGCTTGATGATCGCGGGCGGCGTTCCGCGTGGCGCGGCCATCGCCCACCACGTCTGCGGAAACCACTCGCGAATGCCGGCATCCGCCATCGTCGGAACGTCGGGCAATGCAGTCGAGCGCTGCTCGCTACTCACGACGAGCGCGCGCAGGCGACCCGCTTTCACGTGAGGCACCGCGGGTGCCATGTCCGCGAAGGTCATGTTGATCTGCCCGCCCACCGTGTCGCCGACCGCAAGCACGCTGCCTTTGTACGGGACATGAACGAAACGAGTGCCGGTCGCCGACTGAAATACCTCCGCCACGATGTGCTGGGTCGTGCCGACGCCACCTGATCCGACCGTGAGCGACCCCGGCTTTGCCTTGGCGAGCGTGATCAGGTCCTGCACCGTTTTCGCCACAACCGAGGGATGCACGACGAGCACCTGCCCTGCGGTGGCCAGCTGAGAGATCGGAGCGAAGTCCTTCTGCGGGTCGAACGGCAGGCGCTTGAACAGAAACTGGTTGGTCACGAGTCCGCCCATGCTGCAGAGGAGCAGCGTGTAGCCATCCGGCGGCGCTTTCGCGGCGAGGTCGTAGCCGATGGTCCCCGAAGCACCGCCGCGATTGTCCACGAGCACCTGCTTCCCAAGTGCGTCAGTAAGCTTCTGCGCCGCGACGCGGGCGACGATGTCACTCGTGCCGCCGGGTGGGAACGGCGCGATGAAGCGGACCGGTTTCGTCGGATAGCCCGCTGCCGGTTGCGTTTGGGCGGACACCCCGCTCGCCGCGGCCAGGAGCGCCCCGCCGAGAACCAGCTTCGCAGACATACGTGCAGTCATCATCGGTTTCATTTCAGAGTGCTTCGAACAGTCGTGTGTTGTCGAGCCGGCGGTCAGCGGTAGACCTTCAATCCGGCCTCCTTCAGTACGTCGCGCATCCGCACCTCGAACTCTTTCGTCGACTTCACCGTCTCGTCACTGCGCTGGAAGCCGTCCTCGAATTGATTCTCTTCGAGGTACTTGCGCCATTCCGGCAGCTTCACGAGACGGGCAAACACCTCTTCCCAATACGCGACGGCTGCCCGGCTGATACCCGGCGGCCCCACCACTCCGCGCACCGTGGGCGCACTCCAGACCGAAAAACCCGCTTCGCTCAGCGTCGGCACGTCCGGGAACGCCGCCAGCCGCTTTTCGGCGATCTGGGCGATGACGCGCAGGGAGCCGCGGCGCAGATGCTCGCTCACTTCCTGCGGCTCGGCGATGAGCAGCTGGACATGCCCGCCAAGGATCGCCGCAAGACGCTCGCCGCCACCGGGGAAGCTGATATACGACCACTGCGCGCCGGTCGATTTCTCGAGAATGAGCCGCAGAAAATTTCCGCGCGTCTGCACCGAGCCGCCGGCCTGCTTCAGGCGCCCGGGTTCGCGTTTCGCGGCGTCGATGAAGTCCTTGAGCGTCTTATACGGCGCATCCGCCTTCACCAGCACCAGCGAGGACTCCATCACGAGCCGCGCGATGAGCGTCATGTCGTAGATGCTGACCTTCACTTCCTGCGCCAGCATGGGCGTCACGAGCCATGCGGACGTGTAGAGTGCGATCGTGTGCGGCTCGCCTTTGCGCTCGGCGATATACGCCATTGCCGTCGCGCTGCCGCCACCGGGCCGGTTGTTGACGATGCTGCGCACCGGCAACAACTTGTTCTTGTCGAGCAGCGTGTTCATGTAGCGCGCCAGCACGTCGGAGCCGCCGCCCGGCGCGTTATGGACGACGATTTCGACAGGACGTGTCGGCTGGAATCCCTGCGCCCACGAGAAGCTCGACATGCATGCAATCAGCGCGGCCATGAGACGCCGGCACATCGCACCTCCTCCGCTTTTGCCTACGGTATTCATGAGCGTCCTCGTGTGGGGTGTAGTGAGCGCGCTCGTCGTAACCGGCCTCGTGGGTACCGGCACGCGCTCAAGAGCCAGCGCGCATTCTAGCGAAGGTGGAGCACGCCGAAGTAATCGCAAGCTCGTGCGCTGCAGTTGCCGCAGCTATGGTAACTTCGCGCGACGCCGCACATCGGGCGTCTCTTCGATATGACCGCGCCCGCATATCGGGCTCGGCGGGCTCGAGGCCTGCGCGACCCACTCTCGAGGAACCAGCAATGCGAATTTCGACTACGCCAGCGCGCCTGGTAGCCACCGGCGTCGCGCTTCTTTCTGCATTCATCGTCTCCGGTGAGGCGCCCGCGCAGGACTATCCGACGCGCCCAGTGCGCATCATCGTCCCGCTTGCGGCCGGCGGCGGGATGGACACGGTGACGCGCGGGCTGGCTCAGAAACTCGGTGATGCGTTCGGCCAGACGTTCGTCGTGGACAACAGGCCCGGCGCCGGGAGTCAGGTGGCGCTCGAGATCCTCTCAGCGGCGCCGCCCGACGGAAACACGCTGATGATGATCAGCGCCACGACGGTGGTGCATCCGATTCTCTACCAGTCGCGTTTCGACATCGTTCGCGATTTCGCCCCGGTGTCTCAGGCGACTTCGCAGGGCTACGTGCTGGTCATCCATCCGAAGGTTCCCGCGAAAACGGTAGGCGAGCTCGTGCAGTATCTGAAAGCGAATCCCGGCAAGCTCAATTACGGCTCGTCGGGCATCGGCAGCCTCATCCACATGAGCGGGGAGCTGTTCCAGATCGCGACCGGCACGCGTATGACGCACGTGCCGTTCAAAGGCATGGGTGCGGCTTACACCGATATGGTCGCCGGCCGGGTTGAATCCGGATTTCCCACCATCATCTCGTCCATTCCGCACATCACCGCGGGACGGCTCCGAGCGCTCGCGGTGACTTCACCGCAACGGGTGAAAGCGCTGCCCGATACGCCGACGTTCGCGGAAGCCGGCGTGAAGGGCGTGGTGGTGGTCAACTGGTACGGCCTGATTGCGCCGAACAAGACGCCGGCCACCATCGTGCAACGTATTGCGGGTGAAACGGCCAAGGCGATGCGCTCGCCCGACATGGAAAAGCGGCTTGCCGCGGAGGGCTCGGAGCCGGTCGGCGGAACGCCGCAGCAGTTCGCCGCGCATTTGAAAGCCGAGCACGCGCAGTGGACGCGCGTGATCAAGACGGCCGGAATCAAAGGCGAATGATCTATTCCGCCTTGGCGCCTGAAGCTTTCACCACCTTCGCCCACTTGAGGATGTCGGCGTGCACGTACCGCGCAAACTCGTCCGGCTTCATCGGCGCGGGCTCGGCGCCGAGCGTTGCAAGACGTTCCTTGAAATCCGGTGCATTCAGAAACGCGAGCACGTCGGCGCTCACCTTGTTGACGATCTCCTTCGGCAACGCCGCCGGGCCGAACAGCCCGTACCACGAGCTCACCTCGTAACCGCGCAACCCGGATTCGTCTACGGTCGGCACCTCCGGCAGCAGCGCGGACCGTGTGAGCCCCGTCACTGCGATCGGGCGGAGCTTGCCATTCTTTATCTGCGGAATGGCGGGTGGGAACCCCACCGACGCCAGTTGTACGTGACCGGCGAGAAGGTCGCCCACCATCTGCCCCGACCCGCCTTTGTACGGGATGTGCACCATCCTGATGTTCGCCATGCTCGCGAACAGTTCCATTCCCAGGTGATTCGGTGAGCCGATATTGGGCGAGCCGAAATTGAGCTGCCCCGGCCTCGCTTTCGCAAGCGCGACGAGCTCTTTCACGTTCTTCGCGGGCAGAGACGGGTGCACGACGATCACACTGGGAAACGTCGCCACGTTCGCAATTGCGACGAGATCCTTCTCGAGATCGTAGCGCAGGTTCTTGAAGAGACTCACGCCGATCGTGTGGGGCGCACCCGCCATGAGCAGCGTGTAACCGTCCGGCGCAGACAGCTTCGCGACGAGCTCCGCCCCGATGTTTCCACTCGCGCCCACGCGATTGTCGACGATCACGCTCTGGCCCCAACGCTCCGTCAGCTTCACGCTCGCCACGCGCGTCAGCACGTCGGTGGCACCGCCGGCCGCAAAAGGCGCGACGATGCGCACGGGCTTCACCGGATACTCCTGGGCCGAAGTCGCCCCGCATATGCCGGCGAAAGCCGCACGCACGATCATGCTCGACCGTGACTTCATCGTTCCTCCTGTTGTGTGTCGGGGCTCGTGCCGCGGATTGCACGAATCTATCGCGTTATATACCATCGGATGCGGTTTCGCGTCTGACATCACCCCCGTGGTTCGTCCGCACCGACCGCTGTCGGCGACGGCCTCATTTTCAGAAGACGACACGAGGACCCGCAGCGTCCAGCATGATTACGATCGGATTCGCAGGCATCGGCGCCATGGGCGAGCCCATGGTCGCCAATCTATTGCATAAGGGCTTCAGCGTAACGGTCCTCAAACATCGCCGGGAGGAACCCGCAAACCGGCTGCGCGAACAGGGCGCGAAAGTCGTCACTTCCCCAGCCGCTCTTGCCGCATCGGAAGTCGTCGTGCTGTGCCTGCCGACGTCACGCGAAGTGGAAGCGACGCTCCTCGGCGAAGGCGGTCTGATGGAAAAGCTGCGGAGCGGCACGATACTGATCGATTGCTCCACGAGCGAACCGCAGAGCAGCGCGCAGCTCGCGGCACAGGCGCGAAGCAAGGATATCGGTTTTCTCGCCGCCGCGATGACGCGTGGCGTAGCCGGCGCTGAACAGGGCACCCTCGCATTTTTCGTCGGCGGTGAGAACGCTTACGTGGAAAAAGCGCACGCGGTGCTGGCGGCGATGGGAAACACGTTCGTCCAGTTTCCCACTGCAGCCGAAGCGCACACCGCCAAGCTCATCAGCAACGTGTTGAGCTACAGCACGGTCGCGCTCGTCAACGAAGCACTCATGATGGGGGCGAAGAGCGGACTCGACCTGGCCCTCCTCCATGAGGCGCTGATGGAAGGCGCCTCGAGCAAGGCGCTGGAAGCATTCGGTCCGCGCATCATCGCACGTGACTACAACCCGCCGCGGGTGACGATCGAGCACGCCTGCGAAGACATGCTCATGCAGCAGGCGCTGGCGGCACGCACGAATGCGCCGACCTTCATGCACTCGATGGCCCAGGAGCTTTATCGCGCATTGAATGCGCGCGGACTCGGTGAACACGACATTTCGATGATCGCCGAGCTATGGCGCTCCCGCGACGGCGAAAGCGGCCGGAGATGACGATGATGCACCAATCACGATCCACGGGCACGCATCACCGCTTCCCGCCCTTGTCCAGCGTCGACAGCGCTTCCATCGCGGTGTAGTAGTACATCCCGTCGTCCAATGCCTTGCGCAATGGATGCGTGAGGACCTGCCGCGTGTAGCGCAGGAGCATGTCTGATTTTTTTACGAGCTGCCCGGCCAGTTCCCATGCACGCGGCAGCAGCTTCTCGCGCGGCATGAGCTCGGCGACGAGACCGAGATCCTTCGCTTCCTGCGCCGAGAGCACCTGACCGGTGAGCATGAGATAACGCGCTCGATTGAGGCCCATCAGCATCGTATAAAGCACGTTGATACCGTCGCCGGGCACGATGCCGCCATTGTGAAAGTGCGCAGTGTCCTCGAACGTCGCGTCGTCGGCAGCAATGACGATGTCGCACGTAAGCGCGAGATCGGCGTGTCGTTTCGCCGGGCCGTTCACTGCAGCGATCATCGGCACTTCGATGTCCAGCATCGAGTGCACCAGCCGCCGCGCGTTGCGGAACACGTGGTGAATACCGGCCGGCGTGAGCTCGGCGCCGTGGAAAAATTCGGCATCCGGATCGAGCCGCGGACCGCTGAACTCGTCACCGGTCCCGGTCAGGATGATGACCCGATTCTCGCGATCGGCGCCGACGTCTGCCAACGCGGTCGCAAGTTCCGCCTGTGGCTCGAGGCCCCAGCGCAACGGCCCGCCGTCCGTGTGCAGCGTCATCTGCAGGATGCCGTCTCGGCGCTCGAGCTTCACGAAGCGGTAAGTGTTGTTCATGGCATCACCATGATCTGAAGCTGATAAGTATCGCGCTCTATCTTCTTGGCCCAGCCCTGGCGCCGCAGGTCTTCGATCGCGAGCTTGCGATCGCATGCAGCATTCACGGCATCGAGCGAGACGCCTTCGAGCAGGACGATCCAGTTCGGAATCGCCGTGGGACGACCCTGCCGCTCCGCGGTCGCAACCGAGCTCGCGTCGCGATCGGCCACGCAGAAATGCGCGCCCGTGATCTCGGGATCTTCTGCCAGCATGCCTGACACATCTTCGAGATAGCGCCCCAACGCCTCTTCGTGGCCGGTCTCCGGATCGAATCGCAGCGTCAGCGCGAAACCACCCGTACCGATACCGAACGAGCACCGCACGCGCGCCAGGCCGCGGGTCGCGTTGCGCACGTACGATGTCGTGCGCTGCGTCAGCGCGCTCGGTGCATTCGCCTTGTCCAGGTACGCCTTGCTGGTAAGCACCGAGACATCCTCGACTTCATAACACACGAGGAAGTCGCGGCTCGCCTGCGCGGCGATGTAACGCCGGCCGCGTTTGAAGCCGGGGATGGCGACACGGCCGACCATGTGCTCGCGGCTGTGCCACTCGTAATACGCGGACCGGTGCTCGGGAGCGACGTCGCTCCAGTTGATCATCACTGCGTTTCCGAGAAGCATGTCGTGGTCCTTTCAACTCACAGTGTGGATCGCGTCTGCGATCGCATCGCCCATTTCGCTGGTCTTCGCGCTGCCCGAGCGGAAGCTCATGCCACTCGATATCCAGCCCGGTCTTCAGTGCGGCCGCCTTCATCACTTTTACCGCCTGCGGCACGACTTCCGCACCGATATCGTCGCCTGCCAGTATGCCTATCCTCAGCATTGTTTCGGTCTCTCCTGCATGCATCGATTATGGCATGCACATGCTCGACTGCTCTGCATTGACAGGCTGCACAATTTGCGCGACCGTTTTCCTACAACGAAGCGGAGGAGACTTACACGTGAAATCGTTTGCAGGTACGACCGTAGTTGCGATGGTCGGTGCAATGGCTGCGGTGCCCGTATCGGTGACCGCGCAGAACTACCCCGTAAAGCCGATTCGGCTGATCGTGCCGTTCCCGCCGGGCGGCGGCGTCGATTTCATCGCGCGCATCGTCGGGCAGAAGCTCTCGGAGCGGCTCGGCCAGCAGGTTGCGATCGACAACCGCGCAGGCGCGAACGGCATCGTCGGCCTCGAAGCGTTGAAAGTCGCTCCGCCCGATGGTTATACGATCGCCGCAGCATCGGCCGGACCGCTTGCGGTGAACCCGTTCATCTATGCGAAGTTGCCACACGATACGGTGAGGGATTTCACGCACATCGCGAACATGGTCAACTTTCCGCTGCTCCTCGTTTCGCATCCGTCGCTGCCGGTGAAAAACGTGAAGGAACTGATCGCGCTCGCACGTGCGCAGCCCGGCCACGTCACCTATTCCCATCCGGGCGCCGGCAACTCGGGGCACCTCGCAGGCGAGCTTTTCAATTCCCTGGCGAAAGTGAACATCCAGAACATTCCGTACAAAGGCACCGCACCTGCCGTGATCGCCGTCGTCTCGGGTGAAGCGCACCTCACCTACAGCAGCATCCCGTCGATTCTTCCTCATGTGCGCGCCGGGCGCGTGCGTGCGCTCGGCGTCGGCAATGCGCAGCGCATTCCATCGCTGCCGGAATTTCCGACCATTGCAGAAGCGGGCCTGCCGGGTTACGAGGCGTATGCATGGGGCGGCATGATCGGACCCGCGAACATGCCGCCGGCCATCGTTCAGCGGCTGAGCAGGGAAATCATCGAAGTGCTCAAGCTGAAGGACGTCACGGACCGCATGCTCGCCGAAGGTACGGTGCCGACACCCTCCGGACCGGAGGAATTCACCGCGTACATCAAATCGGAGCTCAAGAAGTGGGGCGACGTCGTCAAGATGGCGAACATCAAGGCTGAATGAGGTTGGCGATCAGTCGGTCGGGACGGGTGCGTTGAACGATACTCCAATCATTCGCGACGCAACGCGCGACGACGCGGAGGCGATCGCCGCCATCTACGGGCACTACGTGCGGACCTCGCCGGCCACGTTCGAGGAAGAAGCGCCGGACGCGCAGGAGATTGCAGCGCGGATGGACCGCGTGCGCAGCGCAGGCCTGCCATGGCGCGTCATGCTCGACGGTGCAGGGGCTCTCGTCGCCTATGCGTATGCCACGCCTTATCGTACGCGCTCTGCCTATCGCTACACGCTCGAAAACTCCGTCTATGTTTCGCATCGGCATTTTCGCCGCGGCCTGGGCTCCGCGGTCATGCAGGATGTCATCGCTTCCTGCGCGCGGCTGGGCTATCGCCAGATGCTCGCCGTGATCGGAGACAGCGCCAATACGGCTTCCATCGGGCTGCACGAGCGGCTCGGGTTCAGGATGGTCGGCGTCCATCCGGCGGTGGGGTTCAAATTCGGTCGCTGGATCGACGTCGTGCACATGCAGCTTGCGCTGGGAGAAGGCGCGCGGAGTGCGCCGGCATAACGGTTGCTGCCATGCCGTCCTGGATAGAAGGAGTAGCGGCCATGGCGGACGAAAGCGAAAGCACGATGCGCGACAACGACGGCGAGTCCGAACCCGGAGTGCTCCGAAGGCTTACGGACGAGATCGGCCTCACCACGCCTGAAGCGCACTCGGACGCTCGACCGGGACCGAAAGGCTCCCGGCGGTCCGACGAGCGCATTCGCGAGGACATCTGCGAAGCGCTGATACGTGAAGTGCGCGTCGATGTGTCCGAGGTGACGGTCGAAGTCAGGGACGGGCACGTGACCCTGGATGGCGCCGTTCCAATGCGGCGCATGCGCTACATCATCGAAGATGTCGCCGCAGCTTGTCGTGGCGTGAACGACGTCGACAACCGCGTTCGGGTTGCCAGCTGACAGGTTAGCATCCCCCCTCCGGTGAGCGGGGGCCGCGGAACGGCGCGGTCTCTGCGCACTCACGTCCAAGCGTGCGAGGCTCGCGGCGATGGTGAACCGCCTGTCTACGGCCTCGCCCAGCCTCCCGCATGGTAGTCTCCGCGCAAAGCGCGACTGGCAAAGGAGAGGACCGTGCTCACCCCGAACGATTATTTCCCGCCGTTTTCCGAACAGGAGTACGCCAACAGGCGCCGTACGATCCGCGCCTCGATGAAAGAAAAGGGCCTCGATGCTCTGATCGTTTACGGCGCGTATCACTGGGGCGGCACGGACACCGGTCAGGTGAACGCCGTCTACCTGTCCAACTACACCGCCATTCCTCACAGCTACGTCGTGCTTCCGCTCGAAGCGGATCCGACGCTGTTCATTTCATTCGCCTATCACATCACCAACGCGAAAGACTGTGCGGCGATCGAGGACGTGCGCGTCGCCGGATTCGATCTCATCACGGGCGTCGGCAACCGGCTGAAGGAGCTCAAGCTGGAAAAGGGCCGCATCGGCATCGTCGGACCGCTCCCGAGCTGGTGGACGATCACCCTGCCCCACGAACATCACGAGTACCTCACGAAGACGTTCCCGGGCGCGACGTTCGAGACGGTCACCAACTGGTTCGAAGACTTCCGTCTGAACAAGAGTCCCGAAGAAATCGAGCGCATGGAAAGGGCCGGCGCGCTGTGCGATGTCGCACACGAGGAGGTCGTACTTGCCAGCAAACCGGGCGTGCGGCACTCGGACCTGCGCGGCATCATGGACGGCGTCGCGAATCGCTTCGGCGGACGCTATCCGTTCTCGCACGTCGGCTCGACGTCGATGACGAACCCGGACCGCTTCTACCCCGATTTCTTCCCGACTCACCAGACGCTCGAGGCGGGGCACGTCGTCATGACGGAGGTCGCACTCGGCTATGGGCTCTACTTCGGAAAGATCTGGGGCACCTACTTCATCGGCGAGCCGACACCCGAATATCGGAAGATGTTCGAAGTGTCCGTCGCCGTTCACGACAAGGCGATCGCCGAGATCAAGCCCGGCATGACCGGGAAGGACATCAACAAGTGGGTCGAGCCGTTCAAGGACTGAGGGCTGGATCACGGGGCTGCCGCTGCTGAGCGGCTGGAGCACCTACAACCACCGGCCGCACGCCGGCGTGATCGAAGACGGCAAGACGCCGAGCCGCCTCACCTCGGGCGATCTCGACTGGGTTTATAAGCCCGGCCAGTGCGTCACCATCGTCGCGTTTCCGGTAATCCCGGGCACGAAGAAGGGTCTGTGGGTCGGGACGACATGCGTGTTCACCGAGAACGGTCTGAAGAAACTGCACGCCTATCCGGTGACCAAGCTGAGGGTTGTGCCGGTATAGCTCGCGGTAACTTCGTTTCGATCCTCTTCGGACTCTGTCTCGTACTCGGCGGACTGTACGCGTACGACCGTATGGAGCGTGCGCTTCAGAATGCGCGGGAAGCGACGGGCACTGTTATCGAGGTGGTTCACGAAAGCGTCAACAAGCGGGGGCGGATGCATCCGGTCGTGCGCTATCGCACAGCCGAGGGCGCGGAGGTCGTCGGGCGATCCGAGAGGCACTACAACCTCCAACCTGGAGAACAGGTTGAGATCGTCTACGACGTGCACGACCCCGGGCAGGTCGAGATCGGAACATTGGCGCAGGCGCGCCACCGCATCAGGATCATCGCCGGCGCCACCATTGCGATCGGCATCGCGAGCATTCTCGCGGGCGTCGCCCTGCACTTCGGGCTCATTCGTCCAAGGCGGAGCGAAGAACGCTGAGGCAAGGCGGAGCGTCGGGCTTTCGAGACGGCCCGCTGCCGGCCTCTCAGCACGAACAGTGAACCATTCAGCTCACGAGCCGGGAACGATGCCCGGCTCGAGCGTCTGACAGTAGTCCGCGATATCGCCTGGCGTGCATTTCCACAGCCGTTCCTGGAATTTGCCGGCGAGGCAATGCTTGAGCGCAATGCGCAGCGGACGCAGCCGGAACGGATAGCCGAACGTGTGCGGATGTATCGAGATGTTGAAAACGAGCGGCGCCTTTCCGGACTGCTCGACCATCTCTTCGAACTGATCGACGATCATGTCGCAGAACTCGCGACCGGTGTGCTGCCGGTGAATGATTTGCGGCGAGTCGTTCAACTCGACCGGATACGGCACCGAGAGAATGGGTCCTGAGCGCGTGCGCATCCAGAACGGCTGGTCGTCGGCAGGCCAGTCGCAGAGATACGTGTAGCCGGCTTCCTTCAGCAGATCGACCGTCCACGGGTTCTCGTACGAGCCGCCGGAAAGCCAGCCCTTCGGCGCCTTGCCTTCGTTGCGAGTGAAGATGTCGGTCACTTCGCGGATGAGACGTGCTTCGTCCGCTTCCCATCGGAAGTCGTGGATGTTCTCCGAGTTGGTTCGCGCATGCGCGATGATCTCGTCGCCAGGCCGCGCACGTATACGCTCGAGAATCTGCGGCGCGTAATCGTAGAGCGCACTGTTCGTGTTGTGCGCGAGCGGGATGCCAAGCTCGTCGGCCAGATCGAACAGACGCCAGATACCGATGCGATTGCCGTAATCGCGCCACGAATAGTTACGGTTCGTCTGCGGCTCGCCATGTTTGGCGTTGTCGTGTCCGCGCCCTTTGCCGAATGCGTGCCAGGAGATGTTGGTGGTGACGACGAACGCGAGGCGTTTGTGTCCCGGCCAGTCGTAATCCCTCCGTTCGGTGATCGGCGAGTAATCGTATCGATTGTGGTGTGGAAGCTTCATGCCTGGGGGTGGCGCTCGCCTTGAAGGCTCGGGCTCCGCCCGTCCTATTTGAAGCGTCGTATATCTTGATGGAAATACGACGAAGCCGGAATGTTTCGTTCGCGGGGACCCCGCTACCCTGCAGCCCCCGCTCACCAATAATGGACGGTTCTAAGCAAAGATGTCTTCCGTAACCTCCTTTCCTTAGAGGCGGCGGCAGCGCGATAGTATAGCGAACCGCTCCGGTAGAATCGGTTCTTCTCGCCCGAACGGACATCCTTATGAACGCGCCATCTCAAACGCCGCAGCTCTCGCACAACGTCACACGCATTTCGCATCTCGATCTGCCCGGCGCGGGGCAGGTGTATGTGGATCGCGACTACGCCTACATCGGCCATATCCCGAACGACCGGCAAATCGGCACCAGCATTCTCGATGTGTCGGATCCAAAGCATCCGAAAGTGCTGTCGCAGATCACGCTCGATGATCCGGAGTCCCACAGCCACAAGGCACGCGTGATCGGCGATCTCATGATCGTGAACAGCGAGCGCAACATGACCGCGATCGGGCGCAAGGCGGACGAGTTTCCCAAGCTGCGGGTTCAGTTGCGCGAAGCGCTCGGCCGGGATGCGACGCACGCGGAGCTCGCAGAAAAACTCGGCGTCGAGCCCACCGAAATTCCGGCAGTCGAGGCGCAGGAAAAGAATCCGTACCGCAACGGCGGCTTCAAGCTCTACGACATCGCGGATCGCAGCAAGCCCAGGCTCATTCATTTCGAGCGCACCTACGGCATCGGCGTGCATCGGTTCGACATGGATGCGAACTACGCCTACATCTCCACGGAAGCGGAAGGTTACGTCGGCAACATCCTCCGGATTTACGACATTCGCAATCCGGCACGTCCCGAGGAAGTCTCGAAGTGGTGGATTCCCGGACAGCACGCGGCCGGCGGCGAAACGAAAACCTGGCCGGGGCGCCAGCATCGGCTGCATCACACGGTGCGCGTCGGTGATCGCCTCTTCGCCGGCTGCTGGCACGGCGGTGTGCGCATCGTCGATGTCACGGACATTCGCAAGCCCGTGACCGTCGGTGCTTATAACTATCACCCGCCGTTTCCCGAGCCTTCGCATACGTTCATGGAGCTGCCGAAGCGGATCAATGGCCGGGTGATCGCGATCGCAATCGACGAAGAGGATCACGCACACAGCGCCGAGGAGATGGCGCGTCGGCGCGGTCGGCCCCATGCGGCGATGTGGACGTTCGACATCACGGACCCGGCGCACATTCAACCGCTGGGCGTGTTCGAGGTGAGCGAAGCCGAATCGCCGTGGAGCCGTGCGGCGCCGGGACGTTTCGGCGCACATCAATTCCAGGAGCACATGAAGGGCGGCGACACGCTCGTCTATTGCGCCTGGTTCGCGGGCGGCTTACGTATCGTGGATGTGAAAGATCCTGGCGCGCCGCACGAGGTGGGCTGGTTTATTCCCGAGCCCGCGCCCGGCAGAGTCGCGCCGCAGACGAACGATGTGGACGTGGACGAGCGCGGGCTGATCTACATCGCCGACCGCTATCTCGGATTCGATATTCTGGAGCTGAACCGCGGCTAGGGGTCGAGCCGGGCGTTATGCCATCTTCCGCGAGTGCGTGGTGACCACCTCCGTCGCAAGGCGGCGGTCTTTGCCGGTGACCCTGGTGCGTAGCAGACTGACAAGCTTGCCTTGATGAATCACCGTCGACTCGGCCTCTATCGTCTGGCCCTCGCAGGGGCCAATGAACCAGGCCGAGGCCGCGCTCATCGTCCAGTCTTCGGACAAGGCACTCTCCGCGGTTGCCATACCGAGACCCATGCTCACGCCACCCTGCACATGTCCGACCCGGTTGGCTACATGCGCACCGTTCCTTAACACCCCTCTCGCCCCATCGGCACATCTCTGCGTGTCGATTCCCCAGAAGCGGCGCAGAAAAGCGCCGCCTTCCGGTGCGGCAAGTGCCTCATCGGCGCGCTGCAGAATCGCGCGTTCGCTGTCCGAGAGATCGCTCTCGTCGAGGGGTGCGACATCCAGGTCTCCCTCGCGCCGCAATCGCCGCGCGTGCAGCGTCACGCCCTGCGGGGGATTCAGCACCATGAATGAGCCGATGCCGAAGCACGCCCGTTGCCGTTCGGCCGTAATCGCAATACTTACCTCGCCCTGACGAGTCGCCGTGCCGACGAGGTAACCCTGTAGCGCAGTCGAAGCCTCGACGCGACCCGACAAGGCTGCGCCGGTGAAGTGCAGGGTCATAGTCACCAATGCCAGCCGCGTCGCGGGATCATGCCCGGCACGGACATTCGCTGCCATCGCGAGGTCGGTAAACAACGCGAGCGCGCCGTAGTCGATACTACCGCTTGCCGCGGCACAGTGGGGTCCCACCCTCAAAGAGGTGCAGGCCGCATCGGCGGAAACGAAGTCGAACGATAGATCAAGAAAATGGCCGGCGAAGTGGTAACCGGGCGTACGATCGAGTGCAAGCGCACGGAGCACGCGCTGGCGGACGGGTTCCGACGCGCTGGACATTGGCCGATTAGCGAATATGTCGCGGCCAGTCTACTCCGGCGAGTGCCTACTCGATGCCCGCCGCCACGAAGCGCTTCTTCGCGTCCGCGCTGCCGAGAAACTTGACCAGTGAGCGGGCGTTCTCCAGGTTCGAGCCGCCGCTCATCGGCACCGCGGTGTAGGACGTGTAGTTCTGTACTTCCGCCGGAATGGGGCCGACGTAGTGCAGTCCCTTATCCTTATAGAGCAGGATCTCGGTGATCGCGCCGAAGCCAATCTCCTTACCCTTTCCCTTCAGCACGTGCTCCATGACGGACGCGCCGTCCGCGTAACGCGTCGTCTTCGCCTCGATCTTGTCGTAGACGCCCAACTTCTTCAGCAGGTCTTCGAGATAGATGCCGGTCGATGCACGGTTGAACACGATCGAATCGGCTTCCAGCACACTGCGCTTCAACCCGTCGACCGAGCCCAGGTCAGGCGCGGGTGCGCCGGGCCGGACAACGGCACCCAGACCCACGCGGCCGACGTTCACACCTTCGGCCTCCACCTTGCCCTCCTGCGTGAACGTCTTGATGGTGGCTGGCGGTGCGATCACCACATCGAACTTCTCATTCGCCGCGACGCGCTTCTGAATCTGCGGCGTGGTGTTGAACGTGATCTTCACCGTGTGTCCGCTCTGCTTCTCGAATGCCGCCACGGCAGACTTGAGTCCCGGTTCGATCGCGCCGCCGCTCAAGACGGTCAGATCGGCGGCGGAGGCGATACCGGGCGCCAGAATGCACACAGCCAAAATGCTTGCTACTCGGTTCACACGACTCTCCTAAAAAGCGGATAGACCCGTTCCATCGCCCAAGCCCTCGTACGCTCTAACTGGCGCTTGAATGTCCCGTTCGCGGCGACAGCCTGTCCCAGGCGCGCCGCTGTCCGTCTCCGCAAGCCTCGTACTCTCGGACGTGAGTTCTGATGGGCGCTCGAATGTTACGTTCGCGGGGACCCCGCCGTTACACGGCCCCCGCTCACTGTGACTAATCGAGGTGAACATCAATCGCCTTCACCACCTTCGCCCACTTCGGAATCTCGCGCCGAATATGCTCCGCGAACTCCTTCGATGATCCACCCACGATCTCGGCACCGAGGCTCGCGAGGCGTTCGCGCACGTCCGGCATCTGCAGCGCCTTGTTCATCTCGGAATTCAGGCGCTCCACGATCGCCGGCGGTGTTCCTGCCGGCACGAGAACACCGTGCCACGTACTTGCTTCGAAGCCCGGCACGCCGGCTTCCGCAACGGTCGGCAGCTCCGGGTAGAGCTTGCTTCTCTTCGCGGTAGTCACCGCGAGCGCCCGCACGCGATTCGCCTTGATGTGCGGCGTTACCGACAATGCGGTCGCGAACATGAGCTGCGTCTGTCCCGCGATAAGGTCGATGAGCGCCGGGCCTGCGCTCTTGTACGAGATGTGCTCGATCTTCGTTCCCGTGAGATTCTTGAACAGCTCGGCTGCGAGGTGTGCCGCTGCGCCGACGCCCGAGCCGGCATAGTTGAGCTGACCGGGTTTCGCGCGCGCGAGTGCGATCAGCTCCTTCACGTTGCGCACCGGAAGCGAGGGATGCACGACGAGAATGTTGGGTTGCGTCGCGACGAAAATGACCGGCGTGAAGTCCTTGATCGGATCGAAGCCGAGCCGTTTGTAGAGCGTCGGGTTGGCGCCGAAAGTGGCGTTGTTGCCAGTCACGAGCGTGTAACCGTCAGGGGCCGCCTTCGCCGCGAGTTCCGTACCGATGTTGCCGCCGGCGCCCGCGCGATTCTCGATGATGACGGGCTGTCCGAAGCTCTCCGACAGCTTCTGCCCCAGCAACCGCGCCAGTATGTCGGTGGGACCGCCCGGCAGGTTCGGCGCAATAAAGCGCAGGGGCTTGGTCGGATACTCCTGAGCAACGGTGAGAGCGCATGCTGCAAGCAGTACCCGCGGCACAGGCCGCACGCGCAAGGCTGCCATGGAAGTTCACGGTGTTCTCCTTCTGAACGACGCTGCTCGCGCGCCGCCTGCTCCTCGGGTGCGCGGATTATAGAGCGTGTTCGGCCGGCGCTTGCACGCTGTGCTATGCTCGCTTTTCACTTCAAGTTTCCCCAGCGCGCATCCCGCCGCGTTCTCCGAGGAGCTCCTCCAATGACCGCCACACCTCGTATCAAAGGCGTCCTTTCGCCGGTCGTCACGCCCTTCAGGAGCGATCTGAGCCCGGACCCGCGACGCTTCATCGCGCATTGCAAATGGCTGCTCAGCCAGAACTGCGGTCTCGCCGTGTTCGGCACCAACAGCGAAGCGAACTCGCTGTCGGTGAACGAGCGCATCGCACTGCTCGACGCGCTGATCGCCGCGGACGCCGATCCCACACGCATGATGCCCGGCACCGGCTGCTGCGCGCTCAGCGACACAGTACGGCTGACGGAGCATGCGGTGAAAGCCGGTTGCGGCGGCATGCTCATGCTTCCGCCGTTCTATTACAAGGACGTGAGCGAGGACGGCCTCTACCGCAGCTTCGCGGAAGTGGTGGAGCGCGTGGGTGATTCGCGCTTGCGTATCTATCTGTACCACATTCCGCCGGTAGCAGTCGTCGGCATCACGCCAAAGCTGGTCGAGCGTCTGATGAAAGCGTACCCGACAGCGATTGCCGGCATGAAGGACAGCTCGGGCGACTGGAACAACACAAAGCTGTTCCTGGAAGCGTTCGCCAAGTCGGGCTTCGACGTTTTCGTCGGGAGCGAGTCGTTCCTGCTTGCGAATATGCGCGAAAACGGCGCGGGCTGCATCTCCGCCACGGCCAATGTAAACCCGGCCCCGATCGACAAACTCTACCGCGAGTGGCGTAATCCTGATGCGCAGAGCCAGCAGGACAGGCTCAACGCTATCCGCAAGGCCACGGGACAGTACGTCATGATTCCGGCGCTCAAAGCGGTCATTGCGCACTACGCCAAGGATCCTGCCTGGAACACGGTGCGCCCGCCGCTGGTCGAACTCACGCAGGAGCAGGCCGCCAAAGTGATCGAGGATCTCGAAGCTCTCGACTTCGAAATGCCCGGACTGCGGAGGGAAGCCCTCCCCGCGTAGGGGTGTGGACCGTTCGTGCTGAGGAGCGGTAGCCGAAGCCCCGGACCAGCGATGCACGATCCGGGGGTCTCGAAGCACGGACAATCGTGGCTATTCGCCCTTCGAGACGGCCCCTGCCGGCCTCCTCAGGGCGAACGGGTTCTGGTGCGAACGTTACGATTCGCGACGCTAGAGCATCCAGCGCCGTCTACCACACTGCGCCGCGCGCGGTGACCGGCCAGATCGCTTCGACACGCGCGTTGCGGATGCAGACGTAGTGGTCGTAGAGATTCACGGTCGGATCGCAGTGGCCGGGAATCAGCTTGAGCTTTTCGCCGAGCCTGTAGCCTGAGGCGCCGTTCACTTGAATGACGCCGTGCTCGTCCGAGGCTTTGATGTACTCCGCCGGACCGCCGGTCGCGATCCGCGGCATGCCCGAATCGATGCTCGACGCCTTCAGACCGGCATCCACGATCGCGCGCTCATCGCCGGTCCGGCTCATCACCGTGGTCCACACGAAGAGGCTGTGCTCGAAACGCGGTATGCCGCTCTCGGTCCACTCGTTGCGCGCGTAATCGGCGTCCATGAAGATGTACGAGCCCGGCTGCAGCTCGTCGTAGACGCTGCTCGCCGCTTCGAAGAGATACGTGCCCGTTCCGGCGCCGGTCACCTTGAGACAGTCGATGCCCGCCTCCTGCAGAAGCTCGCGGGTTGAACGCACCTTAACCGCCGCCGTTTCGATCGCCGCGCGTCGCTCGTCGACGTGCCGGATGTGCTGCGCGGAACCGTGATAAGCCTGCAGACCGGCGAATCGCAAATGATCGCTCGACTTGATCTTCCGCGCCAATGCCACCGCCGGCTCTCCCGGTTCCACCCCGCAGCGATTCGCGCCGACGTTGATCTCGACCAGCACGTCGAGCATCACGCCGAACTCGCGCGCCGCCGCGTCGAGCGCTTCGACGTTCCCCATATCGTCGGTACACACGGCGACGCGTGCCTGCGTCGCAAGCGCCGCCAGACGCTTCAGCTTCGTGCTTCCGACGATTTCGTTTGCGACCAGCACATCGCGTACGCCACCTTCGACCAATGCCTCCGCCTCGCTTACCTTCTGACAGCACATACCGACTGCACCCAACGCAATCTGGCGCAGCGCGATCTGCGCACACTTGTGGCTTTTGGCGTGCGGCCTCACCTGAATTGCATGGCCGCTCAATGAGTCCCGCAGGCGTTGCAGGTTGCGCTCGAAGGCGTCGAGCTCGAGGATCAGGGCGGGCGTATCGACTTCGGCGAGCGGCATTCCAACGATGGCAGGCGGATAGGCAGGCATGGCGGTGACCGGAAAGGAATGAGGCGGGCGTACGCCGGAATGTTATAGGATTCCGCTCGGATACCAATAACTCCGAGGAGGAAAGCATGCAGAGGTCCGGGTGGACAGCCTGCCGGCTGTCATTGCTCTTGGCTGCATCGTTCGTTCTTGCAGCGGCTGCAAGCGCCCAGCAATGGAAGCCGACGAAGACGGTGGAGCTCGTGGTGGGCTCGGCGCCGGGCGGTTCGCCCGACGTGATGGCGCGGCTCATCCAGAATGTCTTCCAGAAGACCGGCCTCGTGCCGTCGAGCACGGTCGTGAACAAGCCGGGCGCGGCGAATACGATCGGGTGGGCCTACCTCAACCAGCATGTCGGCGACGGCCATTACATCGCGACGTTTTCACCGGCGGTGATCGGTAACAAGCTGCTTGGAACGAGCCAGCTCGATTACACCGACTTCACGCCGCTCAACATACTCGCCCGCGAGTACGTGGTCTTCGCGGTCAAGGCCGATTCGCCGATCGGCTCGCTCAAGGACCTTACGGCGCGGCTGAAGAAGGATTCGCAGTCGGTGAGCTTTGCATTCGCCACCGCTCGCGGAAATCACAATCACATCGTGCTGAGCATGTACCTCAAATCCATCGGAATCGATCCGAAGGTCGCCAAAGCAGTCGTGTATCCGGGCGGTGGGCCGGCGCAGACCGCGATGCTGGGCGGACACATCGACGTCTACGTCGCCTCGCCGCGCAGCATGGTTCCCCTGCAGGGCGAAGGCCGCGCACGCATACTCGCCATTTCGTCACCGCAGCGCGAGTCAGGCGCCATGGCGTCCCTGCCCACGTTCCGGGAGCTCGGACACGATGCCGTCTTCTTTACCTGGCGCGGCTTCATGGGACCCAAAGGCCTGAAGGCGCCCGAGATCGCATATTGGGACAACGTCTTCGCAGCCGTGGCCAGGAGCGATGAATGGCGCAAGGACACCGAACAGCAGATGTGGAACGCGGATTACCTGCTGAGCGCCGAAACGCGCAAGCATCTCGACCGCGAATACGAGCAGCTCAAGGTGATCCTGTCGGATCTCGGGCTGGTGGGGGCGGAGGCGGCGAAGAAACCGTGACGGTGATGGGTGACGAGTGAAGGGTGACGGGTGAGAAAACCGTGGCTGCCCCATGCGCGCGAGCACTGCCGCTCCCATCACTCGTCACCGTCTTACTCACTCCTTCGTATCCGCCACCAGCTCCGCCTGCTCGATGCCGAACGCGCAGCATGCTTCGTCTTCATCGCCGGTGCCCCCGCTCGCGCCCGCCGCACCGAGGATCGTGCCGTCCTTCGCGCGAATCAACGCGGCGCCGGTCTGCGGCAGAAACTTCCCTTGCGCAGTCGAAGCGAGGCTCAGAAAGAAATTCGGGTTCTCGCGAGCACGCTTTCCCAGCGCGCGGCTGGAAGCGCCCATCGCGACTGCGCCCCACGCCTTGCCTTTCGCAACGTCCATGCGGAACATGCTGGCACCGTCTTCACGCTGCGCCGACACGATGTTGCCTGCATGATCCAGAACCACGACGGCGAGTGGCTTGATCTTCATCTCGCGTGCTTTTTCGAATGCTTTGCTGACGATGACGTTCGCCTGCTTCAACGTGAGTTCCGGCATGCTGCCTCCGTGGCGTCTTGATGGAAGCGGCGATGTTAACGCCGCACGGCAAGGGCGTCACGACAAGCTGGTGCACGAGCGCTGCGATCGTCTGCCTGATCGCCGCTGCGCCGCCGGACTCGCGACCGCGAGAAGCCCTGAATCGTTCGACGACTGCGAAGGACGTGCTGTGAACCCTATCCTTTTCTCAGCGCTCGTGTGGGCGCTCTTTGCTTGCCCATCGGCGTGGTCGCAGCAGGATTTCCCGGTGAAGCCCATACGGATCGTCGTGCCTTCCGTTGCTGGCGGCGGAACCGACTCCTCGACGCGAATCGTCGGCGCGCGCCTGAGCGAGACGCTGCCGGCGAAAATCGTGATCGACAACCGACCCGGCGCAGGCTCGATCATCGGGACCGAGATGGTGGCGCGCGCCGCGCCCGACGGTTACACACTGCTCGCCGCGATCAGCACGATAACGATCCAGCCATCGCTGCAGAAGAATCTGCCGTTCGATCCCGTGCGCGATCTCGCGCCCGTCTCCGTGTTCGTGCGGCTGCCGAACGTGCTCGTCGGCCATCCGTCGCTGCAACCCAGGAACGTAAGAGAGCTGATCGCATTCGCGAAAGCGCGGCCGGGCACGCTCGAGTTCGCGTCGGCCGGCACCGGAAGCAACCTGCACCTGTGCATGGAGATGTTTCTCTACATGGCCGGGCTGAAGATGGTGCACGTTCCCTACAAGGGCGCCTCACAGGCGATTGCCGATGTCACCGCTGGCTATGTGCCGCTCATGATCACGAACATGATCACGGGCACGTCGCAATTCAGGGCGGGGAAGCTCCGCGCGTATGGCGTGACGAGCGCAACACGATCCCCCGCAGCACCCGATATACCCACGATCGCCGAACAGGGCGTTGCGGGCTACGAAGCCGTGCAGTGGTACGGCCTGATGGCGCCGGCCGGAACGCCGCGCGACGTGATCGGCAAGCTCAACAACGGCGTCGTGGCCGCGCTTCAGGACGCAAGAGTGAAAGAGCAGTTTGCGGCCAGTGGCGCCGACCCGGTCGGCAACAGTCCGGAAGAGATGGCCGCGCTCATCCGTTCGGACATGGCGAAGTGGGCGAAGGTGATCAAGGCGGCGGGGTTGAAGGGCGAGGAATGAATCGGTCGTCGTTCCCTCGCTCTGACTTTCCCGCGGACACGGAGGGGAAAGGAACTCTCGTCACGAGTCATCCTGCGCTCGTTGTTCCCTCGCTCCTTACCCGGGCGCGTCTTCGTCGGCCATTGCCATCACGCCGACTGGCGCTTGGCACTTGCGAGGAAACTCACAACGGCGTTTTCACGACATTCCCATTCGCCTGCACGAACCATCGTTCCGTGACGAAAGGCTTGCCGGCGAGCCGCGCCTCCATCCAGTCGGCCACGAGCACCTGCGGAATCGGACCGAGGTTCGTCGAAGGCACGTTGCCGACCGAGTGTCTGCAGTCCTGATAGACGACCAGCCGCCGGGGGCAGGGAAGCGCCGCCATGAAGCGCTCCGTATGCTCGAGCGGTGACAGCTCGTCCATCTCTCCGGTCACGCAGAGATACGGCACGCGCACGTTTTCGACGTGTCCTTCCCACGTCAGAGTCTCCACGAAGCGATCGAATGCGTCCTCATCCGTGTAGCCGGACATGTACATGAAGCGCTGCTTGAACGTCGGCGAAGCCTCCTCGAAGATGGTGTGAAAGCCGGGCTCGAGACACGTCGCCGCCACCGCACAGGCCTTGTATCGCGGATCGTTGGCGCACGAGAGGGTCGCGAAAAACGAGCCGAAGCTCTGACCCACGACGCCGACGCGTGCAGGATCGATCTCCGGACGAGCCCGCATCCAGTCCATGATCACGCGGCCGGCCTTCACCCAGTTCGGCATGCTCACAGGGATGCCGTACACGGCGCTTTCGTACTGACCAGGTCCCTCGATCGTGAGCACGGCGATGCCGCGTGAGAGCCAACGGTCGCCGTACATCGAGACGCTCGCCTCCTTGAAGCCATCCATTCCGGGAATCGATACGACCGCCGGAATGCGTCCCCCACTGTAGCCAACGGGCAGGTGCAGCCAGCCCGGCAGCGCCTTGTCCTCGAACGGCACCCATGCCGCTTCGACTTTGTGATCGGCGTAGCGTGCATAGCGCTCGTAGCACTCGCGTTTGCGCTCGTTGAGCGCGAGATTCTTCTCGTTGTTTTCGTCATGCGGCCACTGTGCGGCGGCATACTGAATCGCCGCGATGAAATAGTTCTGGCGTGCGGTGACGAACTGTTCTTCCGCTTCGGCGGCCTGTGCCCGGGCTTCACGGCGCCGCGCCGCAGCCTCGAACGCCGGTGAGATGTCGGCGTACTTCTTGACGCGCTCGCGAAGAGCGGCGAAGTCCGCGTTCGCTTCCGGACCACAAGGGGCGTTGTAACTGATGCTGCGCGGCTGGTCCCAGTCGATGCCGACCGAGCGGATGACGTTGTCGATCAACCAGCGCTGTGCGGTCCAGCGTCGTGTCTTCACGTGCATGCTTCGACCCCTCCTTGACGAAGTGCTCTGTTCGATGCGAACCCGGTATTCTATTGGCGCGTAAGCGGGTGGCGCTCGCGTTCAGGAGAAATGCATGCATAGCGTGGCCTGGCTGCTGGCTTGTTCGATCGCGCTGACAGTGACATCGGCAGCGGCGGCGTACCCGGAGCGCCCGCTCCGGGTGATTCTTCCCAACGCGCCGGGCAGCACGACGGATCTGCTGGGGCGGGTCGTGTTCACGCGGATCTCGGAGCAGTTCGGGAAGCCGATCGTCGTCGACAATCGTCGTCGACAAGCTCAACGCACTCATGGGCGAAGCGCTGGGCTCCGCCGGGGTCAGGAAGCTCTACCTCGACGTGAGCGAAGAGCCCGCCCAGAGCACACCGGAAGCGTTCGGGCGGCTGATACGTGAAGACTTCGATGCAATGGGCAGGCTCGTCAAGCTGGCGAACGTGACGGCTGAGTAGACGTCACGTCCCGCAAGGGTCTCCAGAGCAGCGATACAATGCATTCACCTTGATGGCAACTTCAGTACGATCACGCAGCGCCTGCCAGGGCGCACGCTGCTCAGAGACGATCAACGGGCATCTCAGTCAGGCGTGGGCCGGTGACAGCCTGCTCTGATGTCCCGCGCTCCTGAAACGTCCGAGGTTCTGTTCGCCCGCTACGGGCCGCGCTATCGCATTTACGTCACCGTGGTGGCGTTGCTCGGGACGATATCGGCCATCCTGACCACCACCACGGTCAATGTCGCGCTGCCCGACATCATGGGCGCTTTCGGGATCGGGCAGGACCGCGCTCAGTGGATTTCAACGGGCAACCTTGCAGGCCAGACCATCGGGCAGTTGCTCAGCGCATGGCTGATCGACAGCTTCGGCCAGCGCAAGACCTTCGTGGGCGGCCTATGCATCTTCGTCGTCTCGCTGCTGGTCGCCGCGCTCAGTCCGAACGAAGTGGTGCTGACCTTCGCACGTGTGCTCCAGGGCTTGTTGGCGGGCGTGCTGCAGTCGCTGACGCTCTTTACGTTGTTCAGTGTGTTCCCGCCGGCGCAACGCGGGATGGCGATGGGCTACTACAGTATCAACGTCATCCTCGGTCCGGCGCTCGGGCCGACGCTCGGCGGCGTCCTTATCGAGCTCTTCAACTGGCGCTACGTGTTTTACATGGGCCTGCCGTTCAGCGTTTTCGGGATTCTCTTCGGCAGCCTGTTGCTCCCGGAACGCGAGGCGACGGGCAGGCGCACCAACTTCGACTGGCTTGGTTTCGCCTTGTTGTGCATGACCATCTCGTCCCTGCTCGTCGGCTTATCAAACGGGCAACGCGAAGGTTGGAGTTCGGATTTCGTCGTGCATCTGCTCGTACTCGCAGCCATGGCAGGAATCGCATTCGTCGTGTGGGAGCTGCGTGCGCCACAGCCTCTGGTCAACCTGCGCGTGTTGAGGACCGGCAAGTTTGCGGCTGCGGCCTGCGTGGCAGTCGTTTTCGGCATGGGGCAGTTCGGCACAACCTTCCTCATACCCTTGTTCGTGCAGACGATTCAGGGTCTGACACCGCTCGATGCCGGACTGCTGCTCATGCCCGGCGCTCTGCTGCTCGGCTTGTTCATGCCGCTGGGCGGATACCTGTGTGATCGAGTGCCGCCACGGACGCTGCTCGTGGGAGGATTGCTGTTGTTCGCTGCATCGGCCTACTGGATGCGTGACATCGATGTGAATACTTCGTTCTCGCTCATGCTCGGCTGCGTAGTGGTAAGCCGTCTCGGGCAGGCGCTCATCAACCCCACACTGAACGCCACCGCAATGCGCTCGCTGCACACGACGCAACTCAGGCAGGGCGCGGGAATGATCAATTTCTCACGGCAGCTCGGCGGCGCATTCGGAGTGAACCTGCTGTCCGTCGCGCTGGATCGCCGATCCTTCTTTTACAGCGATGCGCTCGCCAGCACCGAAACGGCAGCTAACACGGCTACAACCGAATTACTGCATCGGCTCGAAGGCGTGCTCGCGCAGGCAGGAGCACCGCCCGACCTGCAATCGGCCGGCGCGCTGTATTTCCTGGGGAATGTGGTCTATGCCCAGGCTTACACCCTGGCATTCCGCGACTGTTTCCTGATCGTCACGCTGGTGTTCATGCTGGCAACGATCCCGGCGTGGCTCATGGGAACCAAGTGGCGATCGAGCGAGAGCGCGAAACAGGCTGACTGATCGCGCCCGCTGGATACGTCTCCTTTTCACTTCATGAATCGCTCCTGCCAGCGCTTGAACTCATCCGTCCGGTTCACTGCCTCGATGAGCTCCTGCGCCGCCGAGCGATCCTTGAGTGCTGCAGGAGAACCGCCGTCCTTGAGATGCTTGAGCCCGTCATGGAGCGTCTTGACGGTCATCGCATAGATCGAGAGTCCGAGGAAGAAGATGCGCACACCGTGCGCGGCAAGAAAGCCCGGAGCACTGTCGTCATCCGGCGGGGCGCCAAGCACGAAAAGCGGCAGTGACGTCGTGCGATGCAGCGCTTCGATGTCCGCGCGGCCTCCCGGAAGCCGCGGCAGCATGATCGCTTCCGCCCCCGTCTCCGAGTATGCGTGGATGCGCTCCAGCGCCTGATCGAGCGGCAACTGCGCAAGCGCGAGAGTGCGCGCAACGATCACGGTCGCAGGATCGCGACGCGCCTCCACCGCGGCCCTGAGCTTATCTACGTGCTCCTCTAGCGGAACCATCAACGCGTGGCGCGATTCCGCTTCACCGAATCGACTCGGCACCCGATTGTCCTCCAGCTCGATCGCAACCACGCCGGTCGCCTCGAGCTCTCGCACGGTGCGATACACGTTCATCGCATTGCCGCCGCCTTCGTCCGCATCAGCGATGAGGCACATGTCGGAAACCCGATTGATGCGCCAGCACAGGTCGACGAGATCGGAGATGTTGGCGAGCGGCACGCCGTCGGGCACGGCGAGGTTGGCGAATTTGCCGACCGACCCCGAGAGCTTGCAGACCTCCCATCCGAGCATGTCGGCGATGCGCGCCGACAGCGGATCGAACACCGGCGCGGCGCGCGTACATTCGGGCCGGGCGAGGATCTGGCGAAATCGTTCACGAGCGGTGGCCACCTTTCACCTCCTGTATCTGCAAGTCATTCCATCCGCGCGCCCGACAGCTTGACCACTCTCGCCCACTTCGGAACCTCGGCGGCCATATAAGCCGCGAACGCCTCGGGCGTACTGCCCACCACCTCGTTGCCGTCGTTCGCAAGGCGAAGTTTGACTTCGGGTGCGTTCAGCGCTTTCGAGAACGCGTCATGAAGGCTCGTGATAATGCGCTTCGATGTCCTGGCGGGCGCCAGAACACCATACCAGCTCGTCACCTCGAATCCGGGCACGCCTGCTTCCGCTATCGTAGGCAGTTCGGGTGCGACGGCCGAGCGCTTCACGCCGCTGACGGCGAGCGCTCTCACCTTCCCCGCCTTCACCTGAGGCAACGTGAACGAGACGTTGCTGAAAAGCATGGCGACTTCGCCGGACATCAGCGCAACGAGCGCAGGCCCTCCGCCCTTATACGGCACGTGCACCATGTCGATGCCGGCGAGGTCCTTGAGCAACTCCGCGCCGAGGTGCGTCGCGTTGCCGTTACCGCCCGAACCGTAGTTCAGCTGTCCCGGCTTCGCCTTGGCCAGAGCGATCAGATCCTTGACTGTTTTCGCCGGCAGCCCCGGATAGATGCCGAGCAGGTAGGCCTGAGACGTGAGCTGCGTGATCGGCGCGAAGTCCCTGATCGCATCGAACGGCAGCTTTGCAAAGAAGCTGGGGTTGATCACGTGGCCGCTCGTGGCGAGCAGCAGCGTGTATCCGTCCGGCGCCGCCTTTGCCACCGCATCGGTTCCGCCGATCGTCGTTCCGCCGCCGCGGTTGTCTACCACGACGGGCTGCCCGTACGCCTCCGAAAGCTTCTGGCCCATCGCACGCGCCACGATGTCTGCGCCACCGCCCGGCGCGAAGGGAACGACCAGTCGGATCGGCTTGCTCGGATAGGCGGATGCTGCACTCGCATCCTGGCTGCGTGTTTGTGACGAGCCTGGCGTCGCGGCGATACTCGATGAGAGAGCGACGACCAGCACGGCCATCCATCTTGACGCGCCTGTCGGACTCTTATCGGATTGCGTCATCTCAGGTCCCCGCATCAATTCGCCGCATCCGGTTGACGCCATAGAATGCAGCGCGCATAGACAGCCTGCGTGCGCTGTCCGCAATCACGCGTTCCCGAAACTCTTATGAAAGCTCGCGCCATGCCGAAGAAAGCGCCGGAAGTATCGCACACGATGCAGACGCTGAGCACCTACATCGCGGGCGCGTTGCGCAAGACGTTGCCGAGCGAAGTCATCGAGTCCGCCAAGCTGCACCTGCTCGACACGCTGGCATCGATCGTATCGGGCTCACGTCTCATACCCGGCAGACGAGCAACCCTCTACATCAAGACGCTCGGCGGAACCAGAGAGGCGTGCGTGCCGGGTACGCGCATCGTCACCACCGCAGTCAACGCCGCACTCGCCAACGGGATGTTCGCGCACGCCGACGAAACCGATGATTCGCACGCCGCGGGAATGTTTCACCCGGGCGCGTGCATCGTTCCGGCCGCGCTCGCACTGGCAGAACGCAACGGAGCAGGCGGTACTGCACTGCTGCGCGCGATGGTCGTTGGATATGACGTCGGTGCGCGGCTCGCCATGGCGTTGAAGCCGATCGACTTCTTCCTGCGCGGTCACCATACACCGAGCTTCGGTGGGCTGTTCGGCGCCACCGCGGCCGCCGGCGCGATGATGCGGCTCAACCCTACGCAGACGCGCTATATGCTGTCGTATGCCGCTCAACAGGCTGCCGGACTCGCGTGTCTCCTCAGGGACCCGGAACATGTCGAGAAGGCGTTCGACATGGCTGGCGCCCCCGCGCACAACGGCGTTCAGGCGGCCCTGTTCGCAGCGCATGGCTTCACGGGCGTGGCAGACGTGTTCTCGGGCGACCGCAATTTCTTCGGGACCTTTGCGCCCGACGGCGACCCAGCCAGGCTGGTTAGCGGTCTGGGCAAGACATACGAGATCCTGAACTCATCGATCAAGAAATGGTGCGTGGGCGCGCCGATACTCGCGCCGATGGACGCGCTCGAGACGCTCGCGAAGGAGCATCCGTTCGCCGTGGATGACGTCGAAAAGGTGTCGATCACGATCCCCGAAAAGGAAGCTGCGATCGTCAACAACAGGGCTGCGCCGGATATCAGCCTGCAACACATGGTCGCGCTGATGCTGCTCGACGGCCGCGTGACATTCGAGTCGGCGCATGATTTCAAGCGCATGCGCGATCCACGCATCGCCAGGCTCAAGTCACGGATCGACCTGGTCGGCAGTGCCAGAATGACGGATCCCCTGCGACGCTGGCATGCCGAGGTCCGGATCCAGCTGCGCGACGGACGCACGCTCCGGCACTACACGTACGCCGCACGCGGAAGCAGCTACAACCCGCTGGATCGCGACGAAGAGAACACAAAGGCGCTCGACCTGCTCGCCCCGATTCTGGGCACGAGGCGCGCACGGGCGCTGATCGATACCGTGTGGCGCATCGACAAAGTCGCGGACGTTCGCGAACTGCGTAAGGTCTATTGCGTGGACGAGCGTGGAGGCAAGGCGGAAATGCGTTGAGCGAGCGTGATCGCGAAGTTCGCAGGCGCCTGACAACTCCAGTCCAGCGTGTGTATCCGATCGCTGATGAGCCAGCCGTTGTCCTGGCGGCGCATCCTGTCGAGATAACGCAGACTGCGCATCTGCACGATGTCGCCGCCGGCCTCATCCACTTCGACCAGAAAAGCGATGGCGTTCGTCTCCGTCTCCGCGACATCGCCCTGGATAAGATTGATGTTGAGATTGCCCATGAAATGCGTGGTCATCTTCAACTTCGATTCCGGAATTCGCTTGAAGGTCCGAAACCCGCGCATCATGTCTTCGATGCCTGTCACCGGCGGGCGGTGGTCGTACTTTGCCCGAACATCATCGGTGAAACACGTGCGCACCTGGGCGGGGTCGCAGCGGTCGAGCCCGTGAAAATAACGACGCAGCAGATCCTCGATGGCGGCGCGGTCGAGGAGATATTGGATTTCAGCAGAACGTTCGGACATACTTCCCCTCCACTCTTCGCGGCAGCGGAGGGAAGTATAGCGACAGGAGCAAGTGCGCGTCAGATGGCGCACGAGGATAATCGGGAGAGGAGGTCATGAGATGGATCGCGTAATGACTGCGAAAGAAAAGGGCCGCCGAACATTTCTCAAGCTTGCGACCGCTGGTTCGTTGACGGCGGCCGGCGTCCTTCGCCCGACAGTCACGCATGCACAGCACAGTGTGCCGAATTCCGCGGGGACCGAAGCGCCCAGGACCAAAGCGCCGGCAAACGCCGCCGATTGCCACATCCACATCTATGATGCGCAGTTCAAGTCTGCCGTTCCGGCGCTGCCGGGCGCGACCGTTCAGGATTACCGGCTCTTCCAGAAGCGCATCGGTACTTCGCGCGTCGTGATCGTCACTCCACGCAACTACCAGGTCGACAACACCGTCACGGTGGAAGCAATCAAGCAGTTCAAAGGCAACGCGCGCGGAGTGGCCGTCATTCGACCCGATGTGACGGACGCTGAATTGAAGCGTCTGGACGCCGGCGGCATTCGCGGCATACGTTTCACAGTCGGCGACCCGAAGGTGGCCGTCGTGTCGATCGACATGATCGAGCCGCTCGCGAAACGCATCGCCGATCTCGGGTGGCACGTGCAGTTGAACATGACGCGCGAGCAGATCGTGGACAATGCAGACCTGTTGAACCGCCTGCCGACTCAGATCGTCTTCGATCACCTCGGACAACTCAAGGCGCCCGCAGGGATCGAGCATCCGGCCTACGGCGTCATACGGAAGCTGATCGACAAAAGCCGCACGTGGGTGAAGCTCTCGGGCGCTTACTCGAACACGCTGATCGGGCCTCCCACGTACGCGGATGCCACCAAAGTGGCGCAGGCGTACGTGAAGGCGGCGCCGGAACGCCTGGTATGGGGGAGCGATTGGCCGCATCCGAGCGAAGCGCAGCACAAGCCGGACGATGCCGTGCTGTTCGACTTGCTCGCGGTCTGGGCACCGGTCGAAGCAACGCGAAATCGCATACTCGTCACCAATCCCGAAGCGCTCTATCGGTTCTGAGTTCCCGGGTCGAAGCGCAGCAGCGCTCTTTTTGCTACGGAAACGTTCACATGACGATCGCCGCCGCGTTCGCGAAGTTCGCTCTGGACAGCCGCTTCGAAGCTATTCCGCCGCGCGCCATCGATCACGCGAAGTTCGTGATTGCGAGCACGATCGCCAGCGCCGCCAGTGGACGCGATATCGAATCGGCACGGGCCTTTCGCGAGTTGGCGCGGGAGCGCGGCGGGACGCCGCAGGCAACCCTCTGGTTCGACGCGGGACCGAAGCTGCCCGTCATGGATGCCGCGCGCGCGAACGCAATCATGAGCGACGCGGCCGCCTCCGACGACACCGATCTCGCTGCGCATGCGCACCTGGGCACCGTCACGTCAGCGACGGCCATCGCGATGGCTGAGCGCGAGCGCGCATCCGGCCGCGATCTCCTCGCGGCAGTCGTGCTCGGTTACGAGGTGGGGCATCGTATCGGCGAGCGCATCGAACCTGCCGATGCGGGTTTTCACCCCGGGGTCATCACGATTTTCGCGGCGACGGTCGCGGCGGCGAGGCTCATGAAACTCACGCCTGCGCAGATGACGCAGGCGATCGCGCTCGCCGCCACCTCGATCGGCGGCAACCGTGCAGCCGCCAACATAAGCTGCGCGCGTGACTACGATGCGGCACTGTCGTCCATGCTCGCCGTAACGGCCGCGATGTCCGCGGCCAGAGGCATGACCGCCGCAGCGGAAGTGTTCGAGATGCCACGCGGCTACTTCGACGTTTTCGGTGGCCGGAATATAGAGAATATCGCGGACGGGCTCGGTGAGTCGTGGGGCATCGTCGACGATCTCGCCATCAAGCTCATGCCGGGCGCGTGGATCAATCATGCCCTCGCCGAAGCGGCGTGGACCTGCGCCATCGAGGGCGACATCAAACCCGAACAGGTGGCGCGCATTACGGCGCAGACTCGCAGGTCACCGCGTCACCTCCTCTATCATCCGACCGATCTCACCGGTGTGGCCCACAGCCTGCCGTACATGGTCGCCGCGGCTATCGTCGATCGCAGCTATTCGTGGCAGCACGTCGAGCCCGGGAAGTTCATGGATCCGCTCATCGGCGCGCTGCAGGACAAGGTCGCGGGCAGCGATGAAGCGTCGCCTTACGCGAGCCGCGGCGGCGGGACGCTCACGATTACGCTGCACGATGGCCGCTCCTTCTCCCGTACCTTCGAGGCACCGCCCGGCTCCGGACCGCGTGGGATCGAACGAGCGGATATCGAGGCGAAGTATCGCGCGCTCACGCGGCAGGGTGGCATGTCGGAGCAGAACATCGCAAAGAGCCTGGAGATAATCCATCGACTCGACGAGGCGGCGTCGGTCTCGTCACTGGTCGAGTTATTGCGCCTATAGCACCTCGACTCGCTCGCTCGCTCGCGGCAGCGTTCGAGGGTGACGACATCCTGACGGTCGAGGGACTCGCGCGGGCTGGCGTGCTTCATCCGATGCAGGCCGCGTTCGTCGAACACGACGCGTTTCAGTGCGGGTACTGCACGCCCGGTCAGCTCTGCTCGGCGGTTGCACTTCTCGCTGAGATCGACGCGGGAAGTGTCAGCGCTGCGACCGAAGACGTGCGCGCGCTCGAGCACCTCCCGCTGACGGATGAGGAGATTCGCGAACGCATGAGCGGAAATATCTGTCGCTGCGGCGCGTACCCGAACATCGTTGCCGCCGTGAAAAAGGTCGGTACGAGCGCATGAGTCCGTTCGCTTACTCCCGCGCCGCCGACATCGATTCCGCGATACAGAACGGCGCTGAGCAATCCACGAAGTATCTCGGTGGCGGAACCAATCTGCTCGATCTCATGAAAGGCGGCATCGAGCGTCCGCTCCGACTGGTGGACAGCCGAAGCGCGCGCTACCACTCGATGCCGGGGTCAGGGGGCTCGCCCGACGGTGGCGAGTGTTGGTCCTGCCGTGAAGGCTGCCTGTGATCAGGCGCTGCAGAAACTGATTGCGATGGCGGTGGCCGGACGGGACACACCGCTCGCGGGCGCACGGCCGGAGGATGTGATCGCACGCAACGGACGCCTCGTACTTCAAAGCGATTCCAGGCGCGCCGAATCGTTCGCCGCCATCATCGCGCGCAACGGTGGCACGCCGATCGAAGCCGAGGCAGAAGCGAAGGAAGGGGAAGAAAAGGAAAAATTCGCGACGCGGTCCTGGGGTGCGGTGTTTATCGAAGTGCGCGTTCGACGAAGCGCTCGGGCACATCTCCGTGCCGCGCATTGTTGCGACCTACAGCGTCGGTCGCCTGCTCAATGCGAAGCTCGCCCACAGTGCAGCCGAACAGGGCGAGCGTGGCTCCGCCTATAATCGGAAGCGCACATGAAGCCTCGTGTGCCGTCCTGTCGAAGAAGAGCCGCTGCCCATGTCCTCCGACCTCCATTACCTCACGATCGCCGAAGCTGCTTCCCTCATCCGCACGGGCAAGCTCTCGCCCGTCGAGTTGACGGATACGCTTCTGCAGCGGATCGGAACGCTGGATCCGCAGTTGAATGCGTTCATCACGGTGACGGCCGAGCGGGCCCGCGACGATGCGAAGCGTGCAACGAGCGAGATCGCGGCCGGACGCTACCGCGGGCCGCTGCACGGTATTCCGTTCGCACTCAAGGACATCTACAACACGAAAGGAATACTCACGAGCGGAGGCTCGCGTATCGCAATCGACAATGTCCCGGACGAGGACGCCGCGACGACCCGCAGGCTCATCGACGCCGGCGCGATCCTCACGGGCAAGCTGCAGACGCACGAGTTCGCTCACGGCGGACCGTCCTTCGACCTGCCGTGGCCGCCGGCTCGCAATCCCTGGAATCTCGCTCACTTCACGGGCGGCTCATCGAGCGGGTCCGGAGCCGCGCTTGCTGGAGGGCTCATTCCGGCATCGCTCGGTTCAGACACGGGCGGCTCGATCCGCGGCCCGGCGTCGTTCTGCGGCATCACGGGATTCATGCCGACGTATGGGCTCGTGAGTCGATACGGCGTCATGCCGAATTCGTTCACGTTCGACCATTGTGGGCCGATGGCGCGCACGGTCGAAGATTGCACGCTCATCCTCCAGGCGATCGCGGGGCACGACCCGCGCGATGGCGGCAGCATCGAACAAGACATTCCCGATTACCGTGCGGCGCTCGAAGGCGACATCAAGGGCTTGCGCATCGGCGTCCTGCGTCACTACTGGGAAGAAGATCTGCCGGGGCCCCAAGACCAGCGGGTCGCGATGGAGAACGTCATCGACGTTTTCAGGTCGCTCGGCGCGAACGTGAGCGATGCACGCCTGAAGCCGGTGAGCGAGGGCATGGACATCAAGGTCGTCATTGCGGAGACCGAGCTCTTCGCGATCCATCATGCCGAGCTCATGAAGCGTCCGGGCCATTTCGGCCGCGACTTCCTCGGCCGCGTGCTCCCGGCGTGTCTCTTCCAGTCAGTCGACTACGTGCAGGCGTTGCGCGAGCACCGCCGTTACCTCGCCGACATGAAGCCGGTATTCGAAAAATACGACGTCCTGCTCACCAGTGGCTTCGGCCCGGCGCCGCGCCTGGATGCACACACCACTGCGAGCTTCTGGCGGCGATCGAATGTATTCACGCCGTCGAATGTCGGGCGAACACCCGCACTCGTCATGTGCGGCGGCTTCTCGAAAAACGGCTTGCCGCTCGGGCTGCAGATCATCGGCAGAGCACGCGACGATGCGCGCGTCCTGAAAGTGGGACATGCGTTTCAGATGGCGACCGATTGGCACAGGCGCCACCCCAAGCTCGAACCTGGGCAGCCGCAACCAGTGCTCACACCGAATAACGAACCCATACCCGCGCAACTCGACGCGCGGACCGTCGCCTTCATCGAGCAGATGGCGAGACGCGCCGGTCTCGATCTGGACGAGCGGCTGACGAACATCCTGCTCGAAACGGCGCCCTATGCGCTCGCGATGGCTGAACGTATCCGCAAACCACGCCGACGCATGGACGAGCCTTCGCTCGTTTTCAGGTTCGACGCGACGTGATCGGCCAGTAGTGGATTGATCCGGTGGTCCCGTTCCAGGATGCGACTGAAGGTTCGTGTAGTTCTACCCCTGTTCGAGCTTTCGCTGCTCTGAATGGGCCGCCGATGGCGCCGCTTACACTCTTCGCCAGTTTCTGCTAATCTTCGCGCGGCTTCGGCTAGGTAATTTGTCACACTCTGCCCGAAGTTCTCCAGTGTCACATCGGTTCCGGCCTCACCCCTGTTTCATGTGTACGGCCACGAACCAGCATTGGCAAAAGTGCAAGGGAACGACAGCGCGCGCACGCGCGCTCCAGCTGTTCCTGCCGCAGTAGAACGTATTAGCAGTACGCGGTTGTCGCATCCGGCGCATTCGTCTCGCCTCGAATCGTGCGCGCCGTGCGCCTGCGTGCGCAAAGGGAGTGATCAGACCAGAAACGATCTCCAGCTTGATCGAGCTTTTCGGCGCGCGCCCGTTTGTGCCTCACGGCATGAGCGGCGTTTTAAGCAGCCACCTTTCGGCTTCTCACGACGCGGAGCGGTTCACGCCGCGCGATGGTCGCCGCACTCGAATCGGTACTTCATAACAGGAGTGATGATGCAAACAAACCTTCAGAACAACGGACGACGCGATGGGAATAGCGGATCCGCCGGTCGATCCCTTCTGTTCCTGCTCGCGGCGTTTTTCTCGATTCTTGTCAGTCTTTCCGCGCCCCCAGCCACTGCTGCCGAAACCAGCCCGAACGGGACGCGCGGCAGTATCGTCGTCGATGGTGGCGGCACTGTCTGGTCGGTCGATGATCAAGGGCACATTCTGCGTAATGGCGTATGGACAGGCGGCGCCGGCACCGAACTGCTGTTCGTCAACCTGTCCGTCTACGGTGTCGCACCTTGGGGCGTGTACAGGTGGGATAACCTCAACGGCTGGATGATCATCGGCAACGATCCTGCGGCCGTGCTGGCTCTCGTAGCCGATGGCCGCTCGGTCTCCGACGGCGTGCGTCAGGTGGCGACGACCGGCTCCATTCAACGTGGTTCGAATCGACTGACGGTCGGCTCCGCCGGAGGCTTCAACGTCGGCGATTTCGTAATCGTGGAGATAGGAAACGAGCCGGGCCACGGCCAGCGCGGCACGCGCGGCGTCGGCGGCACATGGCCCGCCACCTCGTATCCCAGTGAGGCGCAGTTGTTCAGCGACGGTGGCCAGCAGAACGGCCTTTTCGCCTGGGCGGAGGACTCGGGCAACGTCTTTCAATGGGCGAACGGGAACTGGGTCTACATGGGAGACAATCGCGCCGGCGCCAAATTTCAAGGCTCGTATTACGTCGGTAAGGCAATTCCACGGTCGCTCCAGGCACAAATCGTCGCGATCAGCGGCAATACACTGACGCTCGATGCCGGTGCAGCGGAATCTGTGTCGGATGCGACTGTGTATCTGGATACGGCGCCGATCCTGAACAAGCTCATCGCAAACGGCTCGGCCCTCGCACTGCCCGCGGGCCGTTTTCCGGTTGGCGGCGTCGTGTGGGTGAACGGCAGAGGCGGCTTCGAGCTTGCGGGACAAGGCACGGACAGCACGACGATCTTTTCACCCAAGGGGGTCCCGTCAGCGCAGATTCAGGTAGTCGACTCGCCTAATTCCACGGTTCGCGATCTGACGCTGCAAGGCAACTTCCGCGATCAGGGTTTCGGCTTGAACTGGGGCGGCTCGACACCGGCGGGAACGGGTCAGCCCGTGACTGAAACCGACGTGCCCCTGGGCGCCGCGTTTCCGCGCGGAATCCTGTTCATTTCGAACAGCCAGAACGGCGTTGCGCAGGACCTGCGTGTGATCGACGTCGCACAACAAGCGCTCGGTGTGATTTACGCCGAAAACGTATGGGGGCGCAGGATCGAAAACATTCAGAACGATCTTCTGCGCTCGTACGTGACGTGGCAGTACCAGTGGGTCGATACGCAAGGCGGGGGATGTGAGGATTGCCAAGTGCGCAGCACCTACGTCATCCCCGGTTTCGAGGCCTTCAGGACGAGTGGCGTGCAGTTCATCCGACCGAAAGGCCAGAATGCGCTGTTCGCGTTGAATGGCTCGGGGCCGTGGATGGTGGTCGACGCAGATCTGCGTTTCACTGCGAACAGTCTGCATCCCGAGTCGGACCCGCTGGCCGCATCCTATTCTCAGCCGATTCTCAACGTGAACACGAATGCCGGCATCACGTCGCAGAGCACCGCGGGCGGCACCATACGCAACGTAACGATCACTCAGGAAGACTATCTGAACGCGGCGGGGGACAACCTGATCGGTATCTACGTCAACGAAAGCAATCCGAATATCCGCATCGAAAGCAGCGCGTATTCAGCGCCGGACTACAGGGACACGAGCGCGGCGTACGGCGCGGTCGGGCTGTATTCGAAAGGCGTCAACACGACTGTTAACGGGATGACCGTCGTCGGCAAGGCGCGGCCGCAATATCCCAACATCGTCCTCGAGCGGGGAAGCGGCCAAGGCTGTTCCGCCCAGCTCGTTCAGGGTTGCGCGCCCTAGCACCTTCAGGCGTCGCGCAACTGCAGCCAGTGCTGCTGCCGGTCAGGTGCTGCCACAATCAGAGCGCTTGACCGGCGCCAGCCAGCATGCGGCTGAAGCAGTAGGGACATCCGTATCTGATTCAGGACGGTGTGCTTCAGGTCGTCGCGTCGGCCGTGAGCCCGATCGCGCGGATCACCTTGCCCCACTTTGCGCTTTCGCGGCGCACATGGGCCGCGAACTGCTCGGGTGAGCCGCTCGCGACTTCACCGCCGAGTGCGCCCAGGCGCTCACGCGCATCGGCGGCGGCGAGACCTTTCGCAATCGTGTTGTTCAGCCTTTCGACGATCGTCGCCGGCGTTCCGGCCGGCACCAGGACACCGAACCAGCCGCTCGCTTCGTAGCCGGGAACACCGGACTCCGCGATCGTCGGCATTCCCGGAAGCAGGCTCGAACGCCGCTCCGACGTGACAGCGAGCGCGTGCATGCGGCCCGACTTCACGTGCGGCAGCAGCGTGCTGAGGTCACCCGACATCATCTGTGTCTGCCCGCTGATGAGATCGGTCGCCGCCGGAGCGACACCTTTGTACGGCACGTGCGTGACGGAGATGCCCGTCATCGACTTCAGCAACTCGTTCGCGAGATGCGTGGTCGAGCCGTTGCCGGGCGACCCGTAGTTCAACTGCCCCGGCCGGGACTTCGCGAGAGCGATCAAGTCTTTCACCGAGCGCACGGGCAGCGCCGGGTGCGTCACCAGCAGAAACGGCATGACGGTCACCAGCGCTACGGGTGCGAAATCTCGGACCGCGTCGTAGGGCAGCTTCGGATAGAGATGCGGGTTGATGGCAAGCGGTCCGTTACTGCCGAGGAGCAACGTGTGTCCGTCGGGAGGGGATTTCGCGGCAAGCTCCGCGCCGATGCTGCCCGCCGCGCCGGTGCGATTGTCCACGACCACTGTCTGGCCGAGCGCTTCGGTCAGCTTCTGCGCCACGGTGCGCGCGACGAGATCGCTTCCACCGCCTGCTGCGAAAGGCACGATGAAACGCACTGGCTTGGTGGGATAGGTCTGGGCAAGTGCAGGCAACGCCGCACACGCGAGGATGAGGGCGAGGATTCTGTTCACGTGGTATGCACCCGAAGAGGTTCTGCCATTTCGCTGCGACCGGGGCGGCATTTGATTCTACAAACTCACCCGCTCTCGTCTCACGCCGTACTCGCAATGGCCGCACGACGACCGCGCGCAACGTCGATCGTAGCGAGGATGCCGAGACCGATGACAAAATAGCTGCCCGTGACCAGGATTGCGAGCCGGTGATTGCCCTGCGTCACCCAGGTTACGACACCGTATGTGATGGGGCCCAGAATGGCCGAGAGCTTCACGGCAAGACCCCACAAGCCGAAGTATTCGCCGGTTCGTGCCGGCGGACTGAGGTACCGACGAGCGCACGACCCGCGGACTGACTCGAGCCGAGACACAGGCCCACCAGATTGGCGTTCACCCAGAACAGCAGCCGGCTTTCCGCAGCCCATGCGATCAGCACGACTGCAATCCATCCGAGGAGGGTTGCCACGATCGTGCGCACGTGTCCAAGCCGATCCTGGAACTGTCCGAAGAAAAATGCGCCGGCAGATGCGGTGACGTTAACGACGAGAATCAGGATCAGCGTTTCGGCTGTCGTGAAGCCCATCGCCTCCTGCGCGTAGATGGCGGCCAGCGCGATCACGGCCTGAATACCGGCCTGGTAAAAGACGATGCACACGAGGAAGCGTGCGAGGTCCTCATGCTCGCGCGCGTGTCGCAGCGTGTCCCGAAGGCGGGCGAACGTATCGCCCACGAGCGGGGCCGGTACGCGATCGGGTCGTGCACGTTCCCGCAGGAACAGAAACGTCGGCACGCTGGCCAGCGCGAAAACGCCTGCCGTCAGCAGCATGGTCACGGGCACGAACGCTGTCGCCCCGGCGCCGGATGCCTGCGCGTGGGTGACGTACGCGAGGCATACGCCGAGGCTTACGAGTCCACCGATATAGCCGAGACTCCAGCCCCAACCCGATATGCGCCCCATCGACTCTTCTTTCGCAAGCTCGGGAAGAAAGGCGGCGATGAGGTTCTCTCCCAGTCCGAAGAAGAAGTTCGAGAGCACGATGCATGCGACGCCCAACGCGACATCGCCGCGTCCCACGAGCGCGAGCGCTGCAGTGAAGAGAACGCAGCCGCACGTCGTACCGAAGAGCAGGCGCTTCTTCGCCGCGTGCGCGTCCGCATACGCGCCGAGCGGCGGACCCGCGAGCATGATGCCGACGTACGACACGGCAAGCGCGACGGTCCAGGCGAACGTTGCCCAGGCCGCATTGCGCGCGACCTCCGCCACGAAATACGCATTGAAAACAGCGGTGATGACGACCGTCGTGTAGCCGGAGTTCGCGAAGTCGTACATCGCCCAGGCCCAGACCTCGAGCCGCGAAACACCGGGCGCGAGAGACGTATCGAGGCGGCTGGCCTCAAACACGTGCGGCGCGCGAATCCGCGCGGGCGGCCTGCCTCGCGCTGGGCCCCGTGTCGCACCCGGCAGTGGACAGCCTCATGCCTCGACGCGAAAACGACGGACGGCGTCCTCATCCACCTCGACGCCAAGTCCTGGGCCCTCGGGACAGTCCACACTGCCGCCCGACTGCCTGAGCGGCTGCGTCACCAGATCGGCGGTGATGTAGTGATTGTTGATATTGATGCCCCAGTCGAGATTCGGAACGGTGTAACCGAGGTGGGTCAGTGCCGCCACGGCGATGCTCGATTCGCCCGTCTTGCTGGCGAGATTGATCGCGAGTCCGAGCGTATGGCTCACGGTCGCGGCGCGCAGCGTGGGAACCATGCCGCCGAGCTTGATCGTCTTGAGGTTCACACCGGCAATCGCGCCGGCGCGCTGCCAGTCCATGATGCTCTCGACGCTGTGCGCCGATTCGTCCGCGCACAACGCGATCGGGCTCACGCGCGCAAGGGCCAGCGTATTGGCGAGATCGTTATCGCGAAACGGCTGTTCGAGATACAGCAGATCGGCATCCGCCGCGCCGCGAGCGAATTTGCGCGCGTTCGGTACGCTCATGCCCATGTTCGCGTCGGCGCATAACAGCGCGTCGGGACCCAGCGCCGCACGCAAGGCGTGTGCGGCTTCGATCTCCTGGTCGACCGGCTTCACGCCCACCTTGAGCTTGAAATACGTGTAACCCTCGGCTCGCTTCTTCCGCGCTTCGGCGATGTCCTCTTCGATATCGGGATTGCCGAGCTGCGCCAGCGCGAGCAGACGCTCGCGCGCCTTGCCTCCGAGGAGTTGCACCACCGGCACGCCGTAATGCTTGCCGACGAGGTCGTGGAGTGCGATATCGCAGGCCGCCTTCGCACCGGTGTTGCCGATGATCGCTTCGTCGAGCACGCGCGAGAGCCGAATTCGGTGGAGCGCACTCTGGCCTACCAACCGGGGCGCGAGATGCTTCTCTACTGCCTCCCTCATCGCAGGCAGCGTATCGCCGGTCATGACGGGCGCTGCGGAGGCTTCGCCCCAGCCGACGATGCCGCTGCTCGCCTCGATGCGGACGATCAGCGATTCCGAATGCTCGATCTTCTGACCGCCGCCCATGAGGACTGGTTTCAAGAACGGTATCGCGACCGGGATCGCTTCGACACTGCGAACGACGAGCACAGCGGAGGTCCGTTCAGGAGTGCACTGCGTTGCGCCCTTCGGCACGGCGTTCATCACGCTTTCCGGCACGCCGCCGTCACGCTTCCGGCAGCAGGTAGTAGCGCCGCTTGGCGTGCTCGAGCTCCTGCCGCACGATGGCAAGCTCGTCCGCGGAAGGCTCGGGCAGCACTTCGACCTCAGCCGCCCGAACCGGCCAGCCGAAGGCGGCCTTCGCGTCCTCGAGCTTCACACCCGCGTGCAGCGACGCGAGATACAGCTCCCCGTTATCATCGAACTTGCAGATGCCGAGCGGATTCACGAGAGCCTTGGGACCGGTCCCTGCCTTGTACCCGAGCTTCGTACGTTCGCGTGCACCCTCGAGATAGCCCGGGCTGGTGATGTAATCGACGCGTTCGGGATAACTGCGGCGGTTAGTGCTGGCATTCACGAGCACGAGCCCGCGGCCGATGCTGCCGAGCTCCGTACCGCCGCCCGACCCTGGCAAGCGCACGCGAGGTTTCCTATACGGCCCAACCGCCGTGGTGTTCACGTTGCCGAAGCGGTCCACGATCGGCGCCTCGAGCACCGTCGTTTGGACCCGGCCCGAACCGAGCCACATGTACAGCGCATCGAGACTCGTCGCGCACGTGGTCGCGCCCTCCGCGGCGACGAGGTCGCACGGCGATGTCGGAAACACCGATGTCAGGCGATCTTCGACGATGCCGTTCTCGTACACGATGATCGCATCGGGTGCGTGCAGGCGCCGGGCGACGCGCGCCATCACCATCGGCCAGTGGAAGCCGACGAAGTGAACGGACCCGTTCGCGATGGTGCGCGAGCCGGTGACCAGCATTTTCTCGAAGAGCGACGCAGCCATCACCAGTGCCTCTCGCGGACGGTCAGTTCGGCGACGCGCTCCGCACCCAGCTTCTGCACGAAGCCGGCGTGATTGCCGGTGCCGATCACCCACTCGTCGACATAGCGCTGAAAACCCTCTTCGGTTTTCGTCATCTCACCGTAGAGCGCATGATGGGCGAGATCCCGCAGGTAGTAGCCGTACGAATCCGTCGGATGCGCAGCCCACGGCTCGACGACGATCGCTTCCACCATGAAGCCGGGCGCGACCGTCGCTTCAGGATGCTCTCGAACGCGCTCCGTATCGACGATCTCTTCGGCGATCACGATCAGCTTGCGGCATGCCGCCATCGCGTAGCGGAATTCGCCCGTCGGCCCGAACATCTGCGCGTTGCCGTATACGTCGGCGCGGTGCACGTGAAAGAAGCCGAGCGCGGGCTTGAGCGGCGGCACCACGCACACGGGTCCGCTGCCGAACGGATCTTCGACTACACCGAATTTCTGCTGCATGAACCCGCGCTGCGTAAAGTGGCCCGCGCCCTGCACCGGTGTCGTCGGCATGAACGGCAGATCGCAGGCGCCCGCCATCAGCGCCATGGTGAATGCGCCGTACGAAAGCTCTTCGATGTCGATCGAGTGCGGCTTCTCCTGCTCCAGCGCGCGGCGGAAGCAATGCGCCGCGACCGGGCCAACCGAGTTCCAGACGTGGCAGGAGAGCAGGCGTTTTACGCAACCCGCGCCGACGAGCTGATCGACGAGCACGCCGCCGGACGTCTTCATGACGAAGAGATCCCGCCTGCGCTGGCGGATCAACTCGTGCGCAAGCGCCGTCGGATCGCTGAACGCAAAGCCGCCGATCAGAAGCTCCTGACCATCGGGCACGTAGCGGGCGACGGCTTCCCGCATCGTCAGGACCGGTTTTTCGACAGCACTCACGCGTTCACCATCTCGTACGCAATGAGCCGATGTTAACGCACGGAACGGCGGCCCGCCTGCTCACCACGCGAGCGCGCCCCCGTCCACCGGGATGATCGCACCGGTGATGAAGTTCGATGCGTCGGAAGCGAGCAGCACTGCAGTGCCTTTCAGGTCGTCCGGCCCGCCGGTGCGCCCGAGCGGAATGTCGCGATCGATCAGCTCCTTCTTCTGCAGATACAGCTTCTCGTTCAGCGGCGTCACAAAAAAGCCCGGGCAGATGCAGTTCACATTGATGTTGTGCTGCGCCCACTTCACCGCGAGATCGCGCGTGAAATTGACGAGCGCACCTTTGCTCGAGCCGTACGCGATGGAGTTGTACGTATCCGACTTGCGTCCGACCACGCCCGCGACCGAGGCGATGTTGACGATCTTGCCGCGCTTCACCTTGATCATCTCCCGGCCGAGCGCCTGACAGCAGAGGAACGGCCCGGTGATGTTGAGATCGAACACCTGCTGCCAGCGCTCGACCGGCGTATCTTCCGGCGAGGCGACCCAGGCCCGGCCGGCGTTGTTGAAGAGCGCATCGACGCGTCCGAAATGTTGCATTACGGTCGACTTCATGGCTTCGACGTCGGCCTGCTTCGTGACGTCGCAGCGCACTGCGAGCACCTTGACGCCCGCCTTTTCGATCTCGTGCGCGGCCTGTTCGCAGGCTTCCAGCTTGCGTGAGGCGATCACGATGTTCGAGCCCGCTTCGGCGAGGCCCAGCGCCATCTGGAAGCCAAGGCCGGACGCGCCGCCGGTGACGACGCTGACGCGTCCTTCCAGGTTCATCAATTCCTGAATGCTCGCCACGACTTCTCCCGAGAGTGCTCAATCGTCTTTCAGCAACTGGCCCGCAATGATGTTGCGCTGAATTTCCGACGAGCCTTCGTAGATTCGCACGATGCGTGCATCTCGATAGGTCGTCTCGATGCCCGCTTCGCGCATGTAGCCCATGCCGCCGTGGATCTGCACCGCAGCATCCACGACGCGTGCCAGCGCCTCGGTCGCGAAAAGCTTCGCCGCTGACGCTTCCATCGTGCCGCGCTCGCCGCGCACGATCGCATCGATCGCACGCTGCGTGAGTCCGCGAGCGGCATCGCGTGCGACCGACATGTCCGCCAGCATCCATTGCAGGCCCTGGTGTTCGGCGAGCTTGCGCCCGCCCTGCGTGCGGATCTTCATGTAGTCGACGCTCTGCTGAATGAGCTTGTCCATGATGCCGCAGGAGCGCGCCGCCACCGTTACCCGCCCCGACGTGAGCGTCTTCAACGCCTGGATGTAGCCCATTCCTTCTGCGCCGAGGAGATTTTCGGCCGGCACTTCGCAGTCGCTGAACGCGAGCGGTGCGGTCGTGCAACCATGCATGCCCATCTTCAGTTCGTTGCGGCCGATGGTGAAGCCGGGGAAGTCGCGCTGAACGATGAATGCCGAGATGCCCTTGATGCCCTTCGAGCGGTCCGTGATCGCCATCACCGTGAAGACCTGCGCGAGCCCCGCATTGGTGATGTAGATCTTCTCGCCGTTCAGCACGTAACGATCGCCTTTGCGGACCGCGCTCGTCCGCAGCGACGCCGGATCGGAGCCGGCCTGGGGTTCGGTCAGTGCGAAGGCGCCGATCCACTCGCCGCTCGCCATCTTCGGCAGATACTTGCGCTTCTGCTCGGCATTGCCGACCTGGACGATGCCGGTGCTGCTGATGCCGGTGTGGTTGCCGATCACGGTCGCGAAACCGTAGTTCGTCTGGCCCATCTCCTGCTCGACGGCGCACTTGCCCGCGAGATCGAGGCCGATGCCGCCGTACTCCTCGGGAATGGTCAAACCGAAGAGCCCGAGCTCCCGCGCTTTCTGCAGGAGATCGGCCGGCACCTCGTCGTTTTCTTCGATCCAGCGTGAGCGCGGATCGACTTCGGCGCGGATGAAGCGCCGGATCTCGTCACAGAACGCGCGAACTTCAGCTGTTACTGGCATGGTTTACCTCCTGCTATTCCCCTCACCCCATCCCTCTCCCCGTATATGGGGCGAGGGCGGGTCTTTTCACTCGTCACTCGGTCACTACTCACTCGGTCACTCGTCACTCGTCACTCCGTCACTCGTCACTGGCCCTTCAACTTGATCAACGCATCCGCCGCCACCACACCTCGACCCTTTTCCATCACGAACAACGGATTTATATCGAGCTCCGCCACGTGGTCCTGCACATCGACAGCGAGCGCGGAGAGCCTCACGATCGCATCGGCGAGCGCCTCGAGATCGGCCGGCGGCCTGCCGCGAATTCCCGTGAGCACGGGATAGCCCTTGATCTCCGCGATCATCTCGCGTGCGATCGCCGGCGTCACGGGCGCGAGCCGGAACGCGACGTCCTTCAACACTTCGGCGAAGATGCCGCCCAAGCCGAACATCACCGCCGGACCGAACAGCGGATCGTTGGTAACGCCGAGGATGACTTCGGTGCCGCCGCCCGCCATCTCCTGGACGAGCACGCCATCGATGCGCGCGGAGGGCAGATAGGCGCGCGCGTTGGCGACGATCTCGTCGTACGCCGCCGCGACCTCTGCATCGTCGCCCACGCCGATCCTGACCGCCTTCGCCTCGGTCTTGTGCGAGATATCCGGCGACTGCACCTTCAGCGCAACGGGATAGCCGATGCGCTTCGCAGTCGCAACCGCCTCGCTCACTGAAGTAGCCAGCGCTTCGCGGGTGACCGGGATGCCGTATTCGGCAAGAACGCGCTTCGCTTCGTATTCCGCCAGATCACCCGGGCGATCGGAAAGCAGCTCACGGGCGTTCGGCCGTTCGATCACAGGCGGCATGTCGCTGCGCTGCTGCTCGTAGCGCCGCTTCGCTTCCGCATACGACCACACGGCGAGCAGCGCACGCCCGCAGCGCACTGGAGACTTGTAGTGTGGCAGACCCGCTGCGTCCAATGCCGCATAACAATCCTTCGCCAGCTCGTCACGCGCGCTCCAGCACAGAAACAGCGGCTTCGTCGTCTTCTCCATGACTTCGACGATGCCCTGAGCAATGCTGTGCGCAAGCTCCCCCTGGAGCGAAGCGCTGATGAGCGCGAGGCAATCGACGTTCGGATCGTCCACGATCACCTGCAGCGCGCGCTGCATGAGCGTGGTCTCGTTGAACACCGACGCGGTGACGTCGATCGGATTCAAGAGCGACCCGAACGAAGGCACGATCTCGCGCAGCTTCTCGAGTGTGGACGGCGCGAGCTGCGCGAGCGACATGCCGCCCGAGATGCACTCGTCCGTCATCAGTATGCCGGCACCGCCTGAAATGGTGATGATCGCGAGACGCCCGCCGGCGGGAAGGCGGCCGCCACGAAAGGCGCGCCCCCAGTCGACGAGATCCTGGATGTCTTCGACCTGCACGATGCCGGTCTGCCTGAAGACGGCGCGATAAAGTGCCGTCGCACCGCCCAGGTTGGCGGTGTGCGAGGCTGCCGCACGCTGACCCTGCTCGGTGTTGCCGACCTTCCACATCAGGATGGGCTTGCCCGCGGCGAGCGCCTTCTCGCCCACTTCGCGCAGTCGCCGCGCGTCCTTAAGGCCCTCCACGTAGCCGGCGATCAGCGCGGTTTGCGGATCACGTATGAAGTACTCGATGAAGTCGAGCGCGGAGACGCCGATCTCGTTGCCCGTCGTGACCATCTGCCGGAAGTTGAGGCCGCCTTCCTTCGACGAGAGATTCATGACCGAGTAGCCGAAGCCGCCGGATTGCGACACCATGCTGACCGGTCCGGTTTCGTAGTCGGACTGGAAGATCGAGCCGAAGCCCGCGTATACGCGGTCGGCGACGTTGACCATGCCCTGGCAGTTCGGACCGACGATGCCGATGTTGAATTCGAGCGCGATCTTCATCAGCTCGTGTTGGAGCGCCGCGCCGGCGTCGCCGGTCTCCGAGAACCCGGAGCTGAAGATGATGACGTACGCCACACCCTTGCGACCGCACTCGCGCAGGATGTCCGCAACGCGTGCCGCATTGACGAGCACGAGCGCGAGATCCGGCGTGTCGGGAACGTCGCCGAGTGACGCATAGCACTTGAGCCCGCCCACTTCCTTGTAGCGCGGATTCACCGGGTAGAGCCGCCCGCGGTAGCCGTGCGACTGGAGATGCCTGAGCGGCTGCCCGCTGATCGTCGCAACGTCCTGCGATGCGCCGATGACCGCGATCGACTGCGGCGTAAAAAAGCGTTCGAGATCAGTGCGCATACGGCAAAGGAGGACGATGAACCGGGAAGGAGCGGCAAGCGCGCGAGGCGTGAATCATATGCGGAGCGGCGGCACGGACTCAACCGCCGCCGGTGCTATCATTGCGCTCTTCGAGAAAACCGCCCCGCCATGAGCATCGCAGCCACCGCCGACGCGCCGAAGACATTCAAGGAAGTCTGGCTCATCTCTGCAGGTCACGGGCTCACGCACTGGTATACGGCCACCTTCTATCTGCTGCTCCCGCTCATCGGCAAGGAGCTCGGGCTTTCGTACGCGCAGATCGGCCTCATCATGACGGTGCAGCATTTCGCGGCGGCGGTCTCGAACCTGCCGGGCGGGATGATCGTCGATACGGTCGGGCAGAAGGGTTACCTCATGGCCGCCTCGCTGTTCTGGGTCGGCGTGCCTTACGCGTTCATGAGCGTCACGCACGATTTCTGGATGCTGCTCATCTGCGTCACCCTGGTCGGCATCGGCAATAACATCTGGCATCCGGCGGCGATTCCGACGCTCGCGTATCGATATCCGAAACGCAAAGGGCTCGTTCTCTCGTTCCACGGTATGGGCGGCAATCTGGGTGAAGCCTTCGCACCTGTCGTGGTCGGCGCGCTGCTGGCAGCGTTTTCGTGGCGCGAAGTCGTCGTCATCAACGTGGTTCCCGGCGTCACGATGGCAGTGCTGATCCTCGTCATGCTCGGCGCGTTCGCGACCGGCAAATCGGCGGATTCGATCAATGCCGCAGGCGACCAGCGCAACGTGCGCGAATACATGAAGGACGTGTGGAAGCTCCTGCAGAACCAGGGGCTCATGATGGTGAGCCTGAGCGCATCGCTGCGCACGATGACACAGGCCGGACTGCTTACCTTCCTCCCGGTCTACCTCGCGTACGAGCTCGGCTACTCCACCGTGGTCGTCGGTATCTGCATGACGGTCATACAGGTCGCGGGCTTCGTGGCCGGCCCTGTCGGCGGCTACCTTTCGGACAAGATGGGCCGCCGCCGCGTCGTCATGTCGAGCATGATCCTGAGCGGTGTCATGGTGGTCGGTATGGTGCTCGCGGGGAAAAGCCCGCTGTTCGTCGTCTTCATCGCGCTGATCGGGTTTTTCCTCTACGGCATGCGTTCCGTGCTGCAGGCATGGGCCATCGAGGTGACGCCGCGCAATCTCGCCGGCGCGGGCGTCGGCGTGCAGTTCGGCGTGACTTCGCTCGGTTCGGCCATCTCCCCGGTCCTGTTCGGCATCGTGGCGGACGCAACCAGTCTCTACACCGGTTTCTACCTCCTCGCCGGCATCATTCTGTTCGCAAACCTGCTCGTCTTTTTCATGCCGGACGAGACCGCACCCTCCGCCATCAGAGGAAAAGAGGTTACGGAGAGAAACCGTGGTCCTCTGTTCCGCAGGCCGGCGGGCCCGAGCCTTAGGCGAGCGCCGCCCCCCGGCAGCGTATAATGTCGGGTTTGTTTGGACGAGTGGAGCACGAGTCTCATGCGAACCGAAGTGCACGTGCATGGCAGCATTTTCCTGTGCAAGGGCGTGCGGCTTTCCCAGGTGGATCAATCCATGCGGCCGTGGCTGGATTACCTGGACGTGGACACGATCGCCGACGCGCACAGCCTCGAGCGCGAAGAGCCGGGCATCAGCTTCGATTCGAAGGAGCGGGTGCTGAATGTCTGCTGGACGGGTGAAGTCGGCCGCAGCTTTCAAAGCCGGCTCACCGAAGCGTTTCACAATCTCGGACCACTCACGGAATACGCTTCGGAGGTGGAAGTCACGTACTACCCCGAGGGCGCCGACGACGAGTTCTATCAGATGTTCGTCGGCCCGAGCGCCGAAGCCATCCACGAGTTTCGCCGCCAGTGCGTGGTGGAAGACGTGAGCAATCTCCTCTCGCGGCACCTCGGCAAGCCCGAGGTCGAACAGGTCGCCGGCCTCATCAACAAGCTATTCGACGCGAGCACGGCGATACGGCCGGAGGGCGATCGCGAGAGCACGGTCACCTCGACGGTGATACCGCTGCATCCGCGGAACAAGCATCTGCACTGACGAACCATACGCGCCATAAAAAGGGCTGCGACTGCAGCCCTTTTTTATTGCCGGCCGACCACTGCGCTCGCCTCGACCGCCGTTCACGGGTCGCAGGCCACCTGTGATCGACACCAGCCACGAATCGCGGTTCACCCATCGCGTGTCACGGGTCCGCCCGGATACCCGCCTGGCGAATGACCTTGCTCCACTTCACGAGATCGCTCTTCAAGAATGCCGCGAGCTCGCCTGGCGGCATGTAGAACGAATCGTAGCCGAGGGCGCGTAGCTTTTCGCTTACGTCCGGCGCCTGCAGGATCTTTTTCACTTCCGCGTGCAGGCGTTCGACAACGTCGCTCGGCAAGCCAGCCGGCCCCAACACCGCGAACCACGATCCGACCTCCACACCCGGCAAGCCGGCCTGCGTCATCGTGGGAATGTCGGGCGCAAGGGCGGAGCGCCTGGCACTCGTGATCGCCAGTGCTCGCAGCTTCCCTGCGGTCACGTAAGACATCGCGGCCTGCACCGTCGGGAACATCAGCAGAATGTGCCCGCCAACGAGATCGGTAGTCGCCGGCCCGGCGCCCTTGTACGGCACATGTACGATCTGAACGCCCGCGACTGATTTGAAGAGCTCGCCCGCGAGATGGCCCGACGTGCCGTTCCCCGGCGACGCGTAGTTGAGCTCCCCGGGTTTCGCTTTCGCGAGAGCGACCAGCTCCTTCACCGATTTAACGGGCAATGACGGATGCACCGCGGCCAGCAGCGGCGCTGCCGCCGTGCCCGCTATCGGCGTGAAGTCCCGGATGGGGTCGTAAGGCAGCGAGCTGTAAAGCGTCGGGTTGACCGTATGCGCACTGGGCGCCATCAGGAGCATGTAACCGTCAGGCGGGGCTTTGGCGACGACGGCCGTGCCGATCGTGGTGTTGCCCCCCGGTCGATTGTCCACGATCACCGGCTGGTGAAACTGCGCCGACAGCTTCGCCGCGACGATACGGCTCAACGTATCGTTCGCGCCGCCGGGAGGCACCGGCACGACGATTCGGATGGATTTGGCGGGATAGTCCTGCGCCGGCGCGAGACCGCCAGTCGCGGCCGAGAGTAACGCGAAAAACGCATGTGCGATCCTGCGTCGCATGAGCAGCTTCGCCGGCGACTTCACGTGCGCGCCCGCCTGGTACAGGGCCGTCAGCGCGTTCGCCGTGTCGAAGCTCCGCATCTTAATCAACTTTCACTTTCCTTTCGACTTTCCGAATACGACCAGTCCGTCGACGGCGACGACACCGCCGCCTTCCTGCTTCACGATCAGCGGGTTGATCTCGGCATCGGTCACCGTGCGCGATTCGACGTGCGCCAGCAGCGATATCGCACGCAGTGACGCCGCCAGTGCATCGATGTCGCCACGCGGGAGGTTGCGGAACCCGCACAGAATCGCGAGCTCCCTCACCTCGCCGATCATTTCGTGCGCGGTTGCGAGCGTAATGGGCGCAAGCCGCACGGTCCTGCTCCTCGAAATCTCGGCGGTGATGCCGCCCATGCCGAGCATCACGATCGGACCCACTTCCAGGTCCCTGCGGTAGCCGACGATCACTTCGGCAAGGCCGCGCTGCATCTGCTGCACCAGCACGCCGTCAACGCGCGCCGCGGGAAAACGCTTGCGTGCGTCTTCCAGCATCGTGTGCGCCTCGGCGACCACGTGCTCGCGCGCCACGTCGAGCTTGACCATCCCGGCGTCCGTCTTGTGCAGGATGTCGGGCGACAGGAGCTTGACCGCGAACGGCCCCGGAAGGTCGATGCGGTCGGATGCAGAACACACGACGCAATGCGCGGCGACCGGTATGCCAAGCGCCTCGAACAGCGTTCCGGCCTCACGCTCGTTCAGCCGCTCGCCGGTTGTCGCAGCGAGATACTCGTTCGCACGCTCGCCCTCTTCCGTCTTGTCCGGCCGCTCGCCCGGCGCGCGCCAGTTGAGGTAGGCATTGATGGCGTCCGCGCATGATTCGGGTGTCCGAAAACTCGCAACGCCACTTTTCTGCAACGCCAGCAGCGCGTCGTCGGCACGTGGCGCGACGAACACGGCGAGCGGCTTTCGCCCGCGTGGTTTGGCCGCCAAGACCCGGTCGACGATCGTCTGCGGATTCTGCGCACTCGAGCCGATCACCGATACGACGGCATCCGTATGATCCGACGCGAGCAGCGCCGAGAGAATGTCGGGATAACGCGCAGACCCGCGTCCGATCGGAATATCGGTGAGAGGCGCGTCGGATACGCGAATGTCCTTCGCGGCCAGCTCGGCGATCACCTCCGGCGAGGGACCGACCACGTCAGCGCCGAGCACGCCGAGCCGGTCCACGACCATCGCGGCCGCGCCGCCGGTGCCCGTCACTACCGACGCTCGCTTGGCGCGCGGCGGTTTCTGCCCGGTGACGAGCTGCACCGTTTCGAACAGCGCCTCGAACGTATCGACGCGGATGATGCCGTGCTCGCGGAAGAACGCGGTGGCGATTTCGTCCGGCCCGGTCAGCGCGCCGGTGTGAGACATAGCCGCCTGACGCCCAACCCCCGAGCGTCCGAGCTTGAACGCGATCACCGGCTTGCCGGCCGTATAGGCGCACCGGCCGGCTGCGCCGAGTCGGTCGGCATCGCGAAATGCTTCGAGGAAGAGAAGGATGGCCCCGGTCGTCTCGTCGTCGACGAGCATGTGGGCCAGCTCGCCTACCCCGAGGTCGCATTCGTTGCCCACCGAAATGAGCTTCGAGAATCCGAGCCCGCGTGCCTGTGCCCGCGACAGGACGCTGCCCAGCGTGCTGCCGCTTTGCGTTATGAGGCTCAAGCCTCCCGGCACCAGTTCTTCGCGCTCGATGACGGCGTTGACCGTGAGCGGTATGCCGTCGTGAACGTTGACGACACCCATGCAGTTGGGACCGAGGAGGCGCAGGCCACCGGCGTGCGCGCGCTCGACGAGCCGACGCTGGCGTCGCAGGCCTTCCTCGCCGAGCTCTGCGAATCCGGCCGTGAACAGCGTCGCGACGGGCACGCGCAGCTCGCAGCACTGCTCGATCACGTCCGGAACCGCGCTGGCCGGCACCATCACGAACGCATGATCGATGGGACCGGGAGCGGACTTCAGATCCGGGTAGGCGCGCTCGCCGAGGATCTCGTTCCGCGTCGGGTTGATCGGGAGCACCCGGCCCGCATATCCGAAGCGCTTCAGAAACCGCTGCGGTCGCGAGTTGACCTTCGTGAGGTCGGGTGTCGCGCCGAGGAGGGCGATGGATCGCGGACGAAACAGCGCCTCTTTCAATGTCGCATCGATCGTCACTCACTGATCCTTGCACCGTGATTTTGTATTTTAGCCGGCCCCGGCGCGTAAACTGCGCTTTCCCGCGGACCCGGTTTACATCTCACCACCCGGCGCCAGCAACGCGCCGGAACTCACGTTGGAGCTGACCGATGCCGACCGAACTGCGCGTGTGGCGCTCGCTCATGTACGTCCCCGTGAATGTCGAGAAGTACGTGGACAAGGCGCACACGCGCGGCGCTGACGTGATTCAGCTCGATCTGGAGGACAGCGTGCCGCCGGCGGAAAAAGAGCGTGCGCGCACGCTCATCGAGACGGCAGCGGCCCGCGTACGCCGTGGCGGCGCCGACATTGTCGTGCGAATCAACCGGCCGCTTTCACTGGCGGTGCGCGATCTCGAGCACGCTATCTGCCGTGACGTGGACGGCGTTGCACTCACGAAAATCGACAGTGCTTCGCACGTGAAGCTGCTCGACGAGCTCGTCAGCGAAATCGAACAGAAGAAGGGTCTCGAGATCGGCCACACGAAGTTCATCACGATGATCGAGACCGCCGATGCATTCGCGCGCATCGACGAGATCCCGCGCGCGAGCCCTCGGGTCGTCGCCATGAATATCGGAGGCGAAGATTTCGCATTGGACTGCGACATGCAACCGGACGACGACGTCCTGCTGCATCCCAAGCAGCGCATGATCATCGCTGCAAGAGCGGCAGGCGTCATGCCTCTCGGGTTCATCGGAACGGTGGCCGGCTTCGGCGATTGGGACCAGTTCCGGGCCATGGTGCGCCGTTCCAGACGCTTCGGATTCGACGGTGCGGGCTGCATTCACCCGGGCCAGGTCGCCATCGTGAACGAAGAATATTCCCCGCGCGAGGAAGACATCGCCTACGCGCGGAAGATCGTCGCTATGAATACGCAGACGCTGCAGTCCGGCCGCGGCTCTTTTGCGCTCGACGGCAAGATGATCGATATTCCGATTATCGTGCGCGCCGATAAATTGATCGCGAGACACGAAGCGATCAAGCGTCGCGAGGCAGCGACGCTCGCCGCGATGGAAAGCTGAGTGGCGTTGGCGCTTTCCCCTCACCCTAACCCTCTCCCCGAGTACGGGAGAGGGGACGTTTCTCGGCACCCGCACCCATCATCCCGTCGCACTTCCCCTGCACGCCTCACCCTTCACCCCATCACCCATCACCCATCACCCGTCACCCGTCACCCATCACCCGTCACCCGTCACCCATCACCCGTCACCCATCACCCGTCACCCATCACCCATCACCCGTCACTCACCACTCTCCACCCGTCACTCACCACTCTTCACCCATCACTCTTCGCCCATCAACTTTCACTCCTTCACAACATTGATGGGCTTGCCCGCCGCGTAGGCAAGGATCTGGTCGATCGCCAGCGCGTAGATGGCCTCGTAGGTACGCTCCTCCACGTAACCCAGGTGCGGCGTGCAAAGCACGTTCGGCATCGCGAGGAGCGGATTGCTGGTATCCAGCATGGGCTCGCTTTCGTACACGTCGACGGACGCAAAGCCCGGCCGGCCCTTCTTCAGAGCGGTCACCAGTGCACCTTGCTCGATGATCGGCGCACGGCTCGTGTTCACGATGAGCGCGGTCGGCTTCATACGCTCGAGGTCCTGGAGCTTCACGATGCCGCGCGTTTCCTTGTTGAGCGGCAGATGAAGGGCCACGATATCGGCGCTTTCAAAGAACGCTTCCCGGCTCGGCGCGACCTCGAAGCCGGCTGCGCGGGCTCTCGCCGTGGAGCCTTCACGGCCGAAGCACACGACCTTCATGCCGAAGGCGCGCCCAACGCCGGCGACGACGCTCCCGATCTTGCCGAAGGCATAAACGCCGAGCGTCTTGTCTACGAGGCCGATTCCGAGAGTCTTCTGCCATTCGCCCTTCTTGAGACCTTGCACTTCATCGGGGATATGGCGCAGGTTCGAAAGGATGATTGCCCACGTGAGCTCCGCCGTCGCGTGCGGGCTGCCGGCGCCGGCCGCGCTGACGACGATGCCTTTTTCCGCGCACCGTGCGACATCGACATGCGCGAGGTTGCGCCCGGTCTGACTGATCATCTTCAGTTTTGGCAGGCGATCGATAACGGCCGCAGGGAAGAGTGACCGCTGCTGCGTGAGCACGACGACTTCGGCGTCCTTCAACCGCGCCGCAAGCTTTTCCGGATCTTTCTCGGAGTCGTTGTAGACGGTTACCTCATGGCCGGCGAGCTTCGGATAGGCCTGCATCCTCCTGAACGCGTCCTGGTAGTCGTCAATGACCGCGATTTTCATGGTGGTGCCTCCGCAGGAATTCAGGACACGTGAGTAAGCCGCCCGGGGGCTGGTTCAGAGGTGCCTTGGATATGAGTGAACGACCGCCGGCGGCGGCTCGCGTGCGAATTATAGGCGCCTTGGCCATGCTCGCTTCCCGCGCGAACGCGAGAGCAGGAGCATCAGTCTCTGCGCGCGGGCCAGGGCACGATCGTGCCCCGTGCGCCTGCGGTTAGAATTGCCGGTTTTTCTCGCGATTCGGACTCACGCTTCCAGAGCATGCTCGCGACACTATGCTAGGGACTCTCAACGCACTGCGCGCGCTGCGGCATCGCAACTTCGCGCTGTTCGCGTCCGGTCAGGCGGTTGCGCTGATCGGCTACTGGATGCAGTCGATCGCACAGAGCTGGCTACTGTACCGGCTCACCGGCTCCGCAACACTGCTCGGCGTATTGGGATTCGCGAGCAGCCTGCCGATCCTGATCCTTGCGCCGCTCGTGGGCCTGATGTCCGACCGCTGGAACCTGCATCGCGCGATGTATACGACCCAGGTGCTGGAGATGCTCCAGGCGATCGCACTCGCCACCCTCGCCCTTCTGGGCGTGATCGCGCCGTGGCACATCGTCACGCTCGCGATGCTCATGGGAGTGCTTGTCGCAGTCGAGCTCCCCGTGCGTCACGCCTACCTGATCGAGCTGGTCGGCGGGAAGGAGGATCTCCCGAATGCAGTCGCGCTGACTTCCCTCATCGCGAACTGCGGGCGCCTGATCGGTCCGGCGCTGGCGGGTATCGCGATCGCCGCGTTCAGCGAGGCAGTGTGCTTCGCGTTCAATGCTCTGACGTTCGTTGCGGTGCTGGTGAGCTTCGCATTCATCCGTGTCCAGGCAAGCCCGCGCGCTGCGGCGAACGCGCCCGTGATGCAGGGACTGAAGGAAGGCTTCACGTATGCGTGGCGGTTCGTGCCCATACGACTGCTGCTCATCGTTATGGCCGTCGTGAGCCTGCTCGCCACGCCGTACATGACGCTCATGCCGGTATTGGTGAGAGAGGTTTATGGCGGGGGCGCAAACCTGATGGGCTTTCTCGTCGGCGCCTCGGGCTTCGGCGCCGTGTCGGGGACGCTCTTTCTCGCGAGCCGTCCCAACGTGCGCGGCCTCGTGCGTGTGATCGCGTGCGCGAGCGGGGCGGCCGGAGCCGCGCTGGCCGTTCTACCGTGGGTGGGCGGCGTCGCGCTCGCGCTTCCGCTGCTGGCAATCGTCGGGTTCGGCATTCTCGTCACATCTGTTTCGACGAACATGATTCTTCAAACGATCGTCGACGACGACAAGCGGGGGCGCGTGATGAGCCTCTACACGGCCGCGTTCCTCGGGATGTCGCCATTCGGTGCCGTCACAGCTGGCGCGTTGACGGATCATATCGGTGTGGCGTTGACGCTCACCATCGGCGGCTTGTGCTGCACGGCGGCCGGCGTGTTTCTGGCGACCAAGCGCGAAGAGATCGACGCGCACGTGGGCCCGATCTACGCCCGGCTGGGTCTGCGGCCGCGAGCCTGATGGGGGCGGCGCTCGCCTTCGCTCGGGCCTCGCCGCCCTACGGAACAGAAGGAAACCTACGATTTGCCTCCGTAACCTCCTTTCCCTTGGTCGCGTGTCGGATCGCACGGCCGACACGCTGACAGGTACACGTTATTCCGGCTTCGCGCCGGATGCCTTGACCACTTTCGCCCACTTGGTGATTTCACTGCGGATGTACTTGCCGTAAGCCTCGGGCGTGCTGGCGGCTATCTCGAAGCCGAGGCCGCTCAGACGCTCTTTCACGTCGGGCAGTTTCAGCGCCTTCACGATTTCCGCATTGAGCCGATTCACGATGGCCTTCGGCGTCTTCGCCGGCGCGTGCACCCCATACCACGCGGTCGCTTCGAAGTTCGGAAAGCCCGATTCAGCGATGGTGGGCACATCGGGAAGCGCGGCCGAGCGCTTCTCTCCGGTCTGGGCGAGCGCCCGCAACTTCCCGGACTTGATGTGCGGCAGCGTCGAGGAGAAGCCGCTGAACATGAGCTGGATATGCCCGCCGAGGAGATCGGTAACCGCCTGTCCGCTCCCTTTGTAGGCGACATGCGTCATCTTGATGCCGGCAAGCTCGTTCAGCAGTTCACCGGTCAGATGTCCGACGCTCGCGATGCTCGCCGACGCGTAGTTGAGCTTGCCGGGCTGTGCTTTGGCCAACGCGATCAGCTCCTTCAGGTTCTTCGCAGCGACCGAAGGATGCGCGACGAGCACATTCGGCGAAGTCGCGATCAACGTGACGGGTTCGTAGTCTTTGACCGGATCGAATGGAAGCTTCTCGTAGAGACTGGGTGCGATCGCGACGTTTGCGATGTAACCGAGCAGAATCGTGTGACCATCGGCCGGCGCCTTTGCCACGATTTCCATGCCGATGTTGCCGTTGGCTCCGGAACGATTGTCGACGACGACCTGCTGCCCGAGAGCGTCCGAGAGCTTGAGCGCGAGCACGCGCGCCAGCGTGTCGGTGCTGCCGCCGGGCGCGAAGGGCACGACGAACCGAATGGGTTTGGTTGGATAAACCTGGGCGCTCGCTGCACCGTTCGCCAGAGCCAGTCCGAGAAGAACGAAAGTTGCGATGCTAAAGATGCGCATGATGATTTGGTGTTGTCCGTCGCCTCGAACGCTCGGACGGCAGTTCTAACCGGCGTCGAGTGCTGCGTGCGTGGGGACGCGCCGCTTCTTTCTCCCCCAGCCCTCGCACAATCGGACAAGAGTGCTGACGGGCGTTCGAGTGTTACGTTCGCGGCGACAGCCTGTCCCAAGCGCGCCGCTCACCTATACTTAAGTTTTGGTGGCACTCTCATTGCGCCAACGCTCCCACGCCGCTCGCTGATCCTCCCGTATCTCGTCGTTCTCCAGCATAGAACGCACGAGCGCGGTCACATCGGATTCGTAGCCGTCGCGGCGTTTGCTGAACGACCACTTGTGGCCCAACGGGAAATACCGGCGAATTCGGGAAACGAAACCATTTCATAGCATGCCTCTCACCCTGACCCTGCCGAACATTAACATCATCCCCTGCCCGGGAACGGGAATCCCGGCGGCGGCCCGCCGCCTTCCCGGCCTTCGGGCTTGCGTTTGGCGATCATTTCTTCACGTGATTTCAGAAGCGGCGCGACCTGTTTGCGTTCGACTACGTAGGTCCATGAAGCGAGTCCCTTCTCGCGTTGGACGCGCGCCTCGAGACGCTTGCGGGTCTCTGCGAAGTCCTTGTCGCGACGCTCCTTCTCTTCCGCTTTCTCATCCTTCTCGGGCGGCCGCTCGCTCAGCGGCTCACCGGCCACGGCAACGTTGACGAGATACTCTTCGCTGGAGCCGCGCGGCGACACGCGAAGCGTGTAGGTCAGATCCGTCGAACGTTTCTGCCGTAATCACGACGGGCTTCGTCAGCTCTTCCGGCTTCACTCCGATCGCCACATCGCTGAACCCGAGCTGCGAGAGTGCATTCGCCGCACCCACCGCGGCGCTGGCGTCGAGCTGCCCACCACCCGCGGCAAACTTCCATTGACCCCATTCCACGTCGCGCGTGATCTTCCATGGCTGGCCGGCGGTTCCGCTCACCGCCAGCGTCTTGACGCGCTCGGCCTTGACGAAATCCTTGTCCAGCCACTGGCCGGGCGACGCTTCGGCGTTGTTCAAGCGGATCGATTGACCACCGCCACCCGGTCCTTGCCCGTCAGCACGCGGACGTAACGGCCCGCGGGTACGCCGTTCTGTGCAGCCGGCAGCGGATTGCCCGGATCCTTCTTCAGCACTTTCTTTCCGAGCACGACGTTCGCGAGGGTCTTGCCCGCGCCGTCCTTGAGCTCGATCTTCGTGCCGACACCTTCGCCGCGGCCGGGCTCGACCAGCTCCACGCGCGGCAGCAGCGACTCGCCGACCTGATCAGCCTGCACGACTTTGAGATCGATGAGCTTGATGATGAGATCGCTGATCGCCTTGAAATCCGCGGGGTAGTTGTTTCGTTCCTGCACCACCCAGCGGTTTTCCTTCCGCACGAGCGTCGACTGCGACTTGCCGTCGCGCAGCTCGATCTGGGCGACGTCTGCGACCTTCATCTCGGGCAACAGCTTGGCGCCGATCTTTGCGCCGCTCGCCCGGTATTCCGCGATGTTCTGCCAGAACATCGCCGCACCCGCGGCGCCGACGATGATCAGCGCAATCACCAGAGCCAGGAATTGTTTGCGATTCATGCCTGTGTCTCCGACGATCAGGCGGAACGCGCTGCACGCGCCGTAGCGCGGCGGCGCTTCGCGAACGCAAGCGCGAGTCCCGCCAGCGCGACCAGCAGCGGCACCAGCCCGATGTTGACGACCTTCGTCCAGAACTCGAGCCGGTCGGTGTCCACCCGCAGGTTCTTACGCACTTCCTTCAGCTCGCCGCGAATCTCGACCGATTTCTTGCGGAAGTTGTCGATCTCCGCCTGCTGCTCCGGCGTGAGGATCGTGCTGGTCGACGTCGTGCCCTTGCCGCGCTGAAGCTCCTGCAGCTTCTCCTGCGTCTGGTTGAGGCTGTCCTCGAGCTCCTTGATCTTGCCCAGATACTGCTGCTGCGCGCTCGCCTCCATGTCCTGAACGACCGTGAGCGGCCGTGTGAACGACTCGCGGCTGCGCAGGCTCATCAGGGCTTCTGCTCTCCCGAGAACTGCTCGACGAGTCCCTGCGCGAACGAGAGGTTACCGTTGCGCGGCACGACCAGCTTCTGCCCGAATACGTCCTGCACTTCGACCGCGGCGCCGTCACTGAGCATATCGACGTCCGCGACCAGCACGACCTGGTTCTCCGCCACCGCCTTCGCGCAGATGCTTCGCCGGCGGCTCTTCCTTCTTCGGCTCTTCCTTCTTCTGATCCCGCGGCACCATCGGCGCGGGTGGACCATTCGGGAATGCGCTCTTGAACTTGCCCGACAGCCGGATCGCGAGCGGATACTCTTCGCCGGACGGCTGGAAACCACGCGTCGAAGGCTCACCCGAGAGCGTCGCGATGATGAGATCGACCATCGTCGAGTTGCGCGACGTATGGGCGAGGACGGTCTCGGTCAGGCCTTCGGCAGGCTTTCCTTTGAAAACACCGCCGAACGGAACGAGCAGGGTGCCGACCTGGCTCATTACGACGTCGTCCTGGTTGAGCGCTTCCTGATTGAGCGAAAGCAGCGTCGGCAGCAAACGCGGGCCGGCACCGCTCGCGTACGTGAGATCGGCCACCACCTGATTCATCGTCGGCTCGACACCCCATGCCTTGAACAGCGTGTAGAGCGACGACTGTCCGGCCTGCGAACCCCCGAACGGATTCTGCAGATCGGGCTGCTGATCGAAATAGGCGTAGGGATCGACGAACGCGATCAGCTTCCCGCCGCGCAGCACGAACTGATCGATCGCATACTCGGTCTCTTCGGCGATGTTGCGCGGATGGATCACCAGCAGCACCTGGATGTCGTCGTCGATCCTCTTCGCGTCGAGCTCGATCTTGCGCACTTCGAAATTGCGCTTCAGCTCCGAGCCGATCACCCATGGCTCGGTCGGCTGCTGCTTGGTCATCGGGTTCAATGGCCGTCCCAGCACCGGAAGACCCGCCATCACGCCGACGACCGGTTTCTTCGTGGCCGTGACCTGCGCGATCGCGCGCGTGATGTCGTACTCGAGCAGGCGCTCGCGGTCCGGCGCGAGGACCGGTATCGCTGCCTTCTGATCGAGGAAGGACACGGCAAGGCCGAGGTAGAACTTCTCGCCGGTGTTCGTCATCTGCCCTTCGACGTTGTCGAGTGCCGCAGAATCCTCGGCGTCCGAATCAGGCTCCGGATTGAAGCGCTCGATCACGACCTTGCCGTTCGATGCGCGGCGATATTCCGCCAGCAGATCCTCGACGCGCTGTGCGAAGGTCTTCAGGCCCACCGGCACCGCGTTCGTTGCCCTGGGTGTAATAGAAGCGGATGTGAACGGGCGCGTCGAGCTTCGACACGACCGCCTTGGTGCCGGGCGAGAGCGTGTAGACCTTGCCCTCGGTGAGATCGACGCGGGCGTTGAACGCGGTCAGGAGGAAGTTGCCGACGATCAGAATCGCGACCAGCACGATCGCGCCGCCGGCGGAGTACAGAAGGCTTTCTCGGTTGCGTTTCATAATGCTCTATCCTGCCCGCTGGTTGCGGATGATCACGCCGGTCGTGAACAGCGCGAAGCCGATCACCGAGGCGAAGAACACGACGTCCCGCGTATCGAGCACGCCACGCTGGAATCCCTCGAAGTGGGTCATCACCGAAAAAGCGGCGATCGTCTGCACGAGCACCGGATTCGCCCATCGCGTGAGCAGGTCCGTGACAGGCGTGTAGCCCGCCAGTATCAGGAAGAGGCAGATCACGACCGAGAGGATGAAGCTGATCACCTGGTTGCGCGTCATCGCGGAGGTCATGCAACTGATTGCGAGGTACGCGCCCGCGAGCATCAGGCTCCCGACGTAGCCAGCCACGATCACGCCGTTGTCCGGATCGCCGAGCCAGTTGACGGTGATCACGACCGGAAACGTGAGGAGCAGTGCCAGCGCGAGGAACAGCCACGATGCGAGGAACTTGCCGACGATCGCCTGCCAGGTGGTAATCGGGAACGTGAGCAGCAGCTCGAGCGTGCCGAGGCGCCTTTCCTCCGACCACAGCCGCATGCCGACCGCCGGCACCAGAAACAGGTAGAGCCACGGATGCCACGTGAAGAACGACACGAGTGAGGCTTCGGAGCGTTCGAAGAAGTTCCCGACGGTGAACGTGAAGAAGCCGGTGAGCAGCAGGAAGATGACCAGGAACACGTAGGCGATCGGCGAAGTGAAGTAGCCGCCGAGCTCGCGCTTCATGACTGCGAAGATATTGGCCCAGGCATTCATGGCGTTCATGCAGCCGCTTTGATGGTGTCAGGCAGCGTGATCGCTCTGAACACTTCGTCGAGCCGCCCTTCTTCGGTGTGAATCTCGTCAAGCTGCCAGCCTTCGCGTGCCGCGTACTCGGCAACACTGCGCGTAAGGCTTGCCGCGGCGGCTTTTTCGGGGATGACACGCGCTTCAACGCGCGAGTCGATCTCGGAGAGAATCTCGACTCGCACCGCACCCGGTACGTGTGCGAGCTTCTCGTGCAACGTGTCCGCGGGTATGCCGCGAGCTCGCAGGTGCACCGCACCGGCCATCTCGGAACGCGCCTTCAACTCTGCCGGTGTTCCGTTCGCGACGATGCGCCCGCGGTCGATGATGATCACTCGCGTGCACGCCGCTTCGACTTCTTCCAGAATGTGCGTCGAGAACACGATCGCCTTGTTCGCGCCCATGCGCTTGATCAGATTGCGCACCTCGTGCTTCTGGTTCGGATCGAGCCCGTCGGTCGGCTCGTCGAGGATCAGCACGTCCGGATCATGTATGAGGGACTGGGCGAGACAGGTCCGGTGTTTGTAGCCCTTCGACAGCGTGTCGATCGTCTGATACAGCACGGAATCGAGGAAGCACAGCTCGACCGCGCGATGGACGGCCCGCTTTCGTGCGTCGCGCGAGAGACCGCGGAGCTCCGCGGCGAAGTTGAGAAACCCGTTCACGGTCATATCCGCGTAGCCGGGCGCATTCTCGGGCAGATAGCCGATGAGGCGTTTGGCGCCGGTAGGATCCTCCACGACGTCATGGTTGCCCACCACGACCTTGCCGGAGGTCGGCGGGATGAACCCTGTGATCATCCGCATCGTGGTGGACTTGCCGGCCCCATTCGGCCCCAGAAAGCCGAGGACTTCGCCGCGACCAACGGTGAACGAGACGTCGTTCACCGCGAGCTTGGGCCCGAAAGCCTTCGTCAGGTTCTCGACTGTTATCAACGGTTACTCCTCAATTGTCGCGCGGTCGTCAGCCGCGCTTCATGTATCCAAAATCAGGTTGTCGGCGAGGCCATCCGTGCCGCTCGCAGGCTCGACCGCAGCGCTCCGCCGTCGTCATGGTTTGTTCGGTGCACGTCTTCGACCGGCGCATACTTGACGATCGCCGGCGCGGAATAAGCCCGCTTGACGGAAGGAAAGGCCCCAGGACGTCCCGGTGCCGACAGTCTGACTCGAACAGACGACCTACCGCTTACAAGGCGGTTGCTCTACCAACTGAGCTATGCCGGCAGGGCGTCGCATTATAAGTCGCCGCGCGAACGACAGTAAATGACCGGGCTTTCTCAGTAAAACTTACGCCCCGCAGTAAGGATCGATCCATTGTTAGACCACGGCGGCAATGATAAGTGCCTGATAACGCGTAACACCTATCTGTGGCACCAATAATGCAAGCGCAGTGTACTCCGACGTTGTGAGCCAGGCTGTAGCGCTACTCGACGAGCATCCGGATACGCCGCGGGCCATGGGTCAACACCGATCGTGGCTCGGACAACCGGCATAAAGGTCCCCCTTTTGAGCTCGGCAACCCGGGCTCTTTTTTTTAGGAATAGCCGTTGCATTCCCGGGCTGACGGCCTGAACAGAAGGCGTCATCCGCGGATGCACAGTGGAAGCAGTCGAGGAGACGGCCGGCATACATCGGGATCGAATCATCGGGCCAAAAACACGAGAGAGAACACATGCGCAAATTGCGACGCCTACCCTGGCGAATTCCGAAACAACATCACGCCCAACCAGCGCCTGAAGCACATGAGAACGCCCCCCGTATAGACGAGGAACGTGAAGCGCGCCGGGAGCGCGAAAGGGAGCTGCAGAATTCACAGCCCGTGGCGTTCGCCGGCGGCCGTTATGTATACGGTTGCAAGCCGTCGCTGCCCCGAGCGAATACCGAGATTCGGCGTAAGACGCGCCATCGCCTGATCGGACCCTTCGCGCCGGTTTCCTGACCGGCAGGTTCTGCCGGGCACTGCTGCACTCTGCACGCGCTGCCGAGCACTGTGCATTCGCGCTGCCCGCGTCTAAATCCCCTGTTCTGCGCACGTCTCACCCGGCGTGCGCGTCACGTTCCGGCCGTTCACGCGCCCGCGCGGCAAAGAGCCGGGTTGCGTCCGCGCGCCTGCTCGAGCACAGGTCCACTTCTGTTTTCATGACGAACGCGTCACGGCACGCGCGTTGCAGGAAGGCCCGCATTGACGCGGAGGCCGGGCATCACGCCCGGAAGCGTCAGAGAGAAAGGAGATGACCATGCTTTACTACGCTGCGCTGTTCTTCGTGATCGCGCTCGTGGCCGCCTTGTTCGGATTTGGCGGCATTGCGGCGGGAGCTGCGGGGATCGCAAAAATCCTGTTCTTCGTATTCCTGGTGCTGTTTGTTGTTTCGCTCATCGCCGGCGCGATGAGAAGAGGACCCTGAGCACGCCCATCGTTGAAGGAGCTCGAAGATGTTGAAGTGGGCGCTCATCTTCTTTCTCATCTCGCTCGTCGCCGGATTTTTCGGCTTCACCGGTATTGCAGCGGGCGCAGCCAGTATCGCGAAGATCCTGTTCTTCCTGTTCCTGTTCGTCGCTGCCGCACTCGTGGTGATCGCCGTCATCGCGGGCAAGGCAATCTTTTAGGGACAGTCAAGAGCTCGGGAAACGGAAAGGAGGCAACATGAAACGCATCGTGGCTTTGATTCTGCTCGCAATGACCCTCGCCGGTTGCAACACCATGTCGGGCATGGGGCGCGATATCGAACGCGGCGGCGAGAAGATTCAGGATCAGGCGCGCGAGACTCAACGTAACATGTAAGCGCGCACGGCTGCCCGTCGCGTCAGTCGAGGCGGAAAAAGAAGAGGGGAACCCACGGGTTCCCCTCTTCTTTTTGCACGCGCGGTGTCGATTCGGGCGCCGCTGCGCCGCCTACTTGACGATCTGCAGCTTCGGGCGGCTCGGAGCAGGCTCCGTCGGCTCTGCTGCGGGTGCCTCCTGTGCCGGAGCCTCTGCCGCGGGTGCAGGCTCGACGGGGAAGAAGAGCCCCTGCCCGTTTTCGCGCGCAAAAATACCGAGCACCGCGTCCACGGGGATCGAGCACTCCCGCGAGACGCCATTGAAGCGTGCCGAGAACTGGACCGCGTCGTTACCGATCGTCAGGCGATGGGTCGCGTCGTAGCTCACGTTGAGCACGATCTCCCCGTTCTTCACGTACTCCGTCGGCACGCGTGTGTTCGCGTCCACTTTCACTGAGAGGTAGGGCGTGAAGTTGCTGTCCGAACACCACTCATGAATGGCGCGGATCAGATACGGTTTGGTCGATTTCTCGGGCATGGCGGAACCTATTTTCGCATCACTTTCTCGGACGCCGTAAGTGCATCGATAAAAGCGGGGCGGCTGAACAGCCGTTCAGCATACTTCGCGATGGGCACGGCCTGCTTCGGCAACTGGATGCCATAGTAATCCAGCCTCCACAAGAGCGGCGCAATCGCGACGTCGAGCATGGAAAACTCGTCGCCCAGCATGTACTTCTGCTTGCTGAAGACCGGCGCGATCTGAGTAAGACTGTCGCGAATGATCGTGCGACCGCGCTCGGCCTGCTTCTGAGTGCCCTTCTCGATCGGCTCGATGTGGCTGAACATCTCCTGCTCGAACCGGAAAAGGAACAACCGTGCCCGCGCACGCATGACCGGATCGGCCGGCATGAGCTGCGGATGCGGGAAGCGATCGTCGATATATTCGTTGATGATGTTTGACTCGTACAGGATGAGGTCGCGTTCGACGAGAACCGGAACCTGGTTGTACGGGTTCATGACCGCCAGATCTTCGGGCTTGTTGAACAGATCGACATCGACGATCTGAAAGTCCATGCCCTTCTCGTAAAGCACGATCCGGCAGCGCTGGCTGAAGGGACACGTGGTCCCGGAATAGAGGGTCATCATAGCGAGGCTCTTGCGGTATTCAGTGCACGTCCTTCCAGTATTCCTTCTTCAGCGCATACGAGAGGGCGATCAGGATGAAAATGACGATCATCGCGCCGAGGCCGATGGTGACGCGCTCGTGGCGCGCAGGCTCGCTCATGTACGTCATGTAGTTCACGAGATCGGCTACGACCTGATCGTACTCGGCCGGCTTCAGGAGACCGGGCTTGTCCAGGACCAGCCTCTGCACCATGCGCATGTAGCCGGGTCCCTGCTCTTCCACTTCTTTCACGACCTGCTCGCCCTGCAGCTGCCAGAGCGCGTGCGGCATCGCGACGTTGACATACACGGTGTTGTTCCAGCCGGTCGGCCGCTTCGGGTCCCGATAGAACGAGCGCAGATAAGTGTAGAGCCAATCGGTGCCCGAGCCTGCCTCGGACGAGCGGGATCTCGCGACGACTGTCAGATCCGGCGGCGCGGTGCCGAACCACTCCTTCGCCTCCAGCGGCGCCACTGCGGTCTTCATGAGGTCGCCGACCTTGACCCCGGTGAACACGAGATTGTCCCGAATCTGTTGCTCGCTCAAGCCGAGGTCCCGCAGCCGGTTGTAACGCATATAGCCGGCGCTGTGGCAGTTCAGACAATAGTTGACGAACGTGTGCGCGCCTCGCTGCAGCGAGGCCATGTCGTGCTCATCGATGGGCGCGCGATCGAGCTTGAGTCCTGCCTCCGACGCGAATGCAAGCAGGGGGATGAGTGCGATCGCCGCGACGAGAGCTCTCAAGGTCTTCATCGTCGTCATCTCAGTGCGTGAGCCGCGTCGGCGTCGGTCGGGTGCGATCCATGCGCGTATACCACGGCATCAGCAGAAAGAACGCGAAATAGAGAAGCGTGCAGAGCTGCGAAAGTCGCGTACCGAGGTCGGTCACGGGCTGGGTACCGAAATACCCGAGAACCACGAACACGATGACGAACAGCGCGAGCGCGCTTTTATAGAGCCCGCCCCTGTAACGGATCGACTTCACCGGGCTCACGTCGAGCCAGGGCAGCAGGAAGAAAATGAGGACCGCCAGTCCCATCAGCGCGACGCCCCACACCTTCGCATCGATCGTGAACAGGCCGGCGAGCAGGATCACGGCGACGACCGGAGTCACCATCTTCGCCCTGGCGCTTGCGGCGCTGCGCCAGATGAGGATCGTGTAGGCGACGACCGCGGCCGCCAGGACGTACGTGAACTGAGATGTGGTTGCACGAAGGATCGAGTAATACGGCGTGAAGTACCACACCGGCGCGATATGCGAGGGCGTCTTCAGCGGGTCGGCCGGAATGAAATTGTTGTACTCGAGGAAATAGCCGCCGAACTCCGGCATGAAGAACATGATGATCGCGAAAATCGCGAGAAACACCATCACCCCGAGCGTGTCCTTCACCGAGTAATACGGATGGAACGGAATGCCGTCGACCGGATGCCCGTCGGGTCCCAGGTTCGCCTTGATCTCGATGCCGTCCGGATTGTTCGATCCAACTTCATGTAACGCCATGATGTGCGCGGCGACGAGGCCGAGCAGCACGAGGGGAATCGCGATCACGTGGAAAGAGAAGAAGCGGTTCAGGGTCGCGTCGGACACGACATAGTCACCGCGGATCCACAGCGCGAGTTCCGGTCCGATCAATGGCAGCGCATCGAACAGGTTGACGATCACCTGCGCGCCCCAGTAGGACATCTGGCCCCACGGCAGCAGATAGCCGAAGAAGGCCTCGGCCATCAGCATGAGATAGATCAGCATGCCGACGATCCACAGGAGCTCGCGCGGACTGCGATAGGACCCGTAGAGAAGTCCGCGGAACATGTGCAGGTAGATGACGATGAAGAACGCGGACGCACCCGTGGAATGCATGTAGCGGATGATCCACCCGCCCGGCACGTCGCGCATGATGTATTCCACCGATGCGAACGCCTGTCCCGCATCAGGCTTGTAATGCATGACTAGAAAGATACCGGTCGCGATCTGGATGACCAGCACGAGGATCGCGAGCGAGCCGAAGTAGTACCAGAAATTGAAATTCTTCGGCGCGTAGTACTCGGATGCGTGCTCACGCCACAGGGTCAGAAGAGGAAAGCGCTGGTCGACCCAGGTGAGCAGCCCGTTCAGCGGTCCCGCACCGGTGACCGGCGGCTTGTTCTTGTGTGAGATCGGCGGTTTGGTGTGAGTCACGTCCATTCGACTCAGGCTCCCTTGCTGTCTTCGCCGATGACGAGTTTCGTGTCGGCCAGAAACTTGTACGGGGGCACCGTCAGGTTGTCCGGCGCGGGCTTGTTCCTGTAGACCCGGCCCGCGAGATCGAACAGCGATCCGTGGCAGGGGCAGTAAAAGCCACCGCGCCAGTCGGCCTCGAAAGCCTCGGGTTGTGCAGCGAAACGGTCTACCGGCGAGCAGCCCAGATGGGTGCAGATGCCGACGACGACGAGATATTCCGGCTTGAGGGAACGGAATTCATTCTTGGCGTAGTCGGGCTGCTGGCTGCGCTTGCTTTCCGGGTCGGCGACGCGCGGGTCGTCCTCTTTGACCGCGTTGAGCATTTCGGGCGTCCGGCGGACGATCCACACCGGCTTGCCGCGCCATTCCACCGTCATTTTCTGACCCGGGGCGAGCTGGCTGATATCGGCCTCCACGGGAGCGCCGGCCGCTTTGGCACGCTCGGAGGGCAGCATGCTTGCGACGAACGGAACGGCGGCAGTAGCCGCCGCGACACCGCTCGCAACTGTCGTGGCCGTCAGGAGAAAGCGGCGCTTTCCCTCATCGAGCTCGTGGTCGGACATGAATTCACCCGTATTGCGGAAGAAAAAGGCCGCATTTTACACAACCAAGCAGCCAGAAGTTAAGCAAACCATGAAAATTGTTCTGCTAATCAGAGGTTTGCGCTCACGGAATGCAAGCCCGTTAGGGCCGGCTAGCGGCACCTTTCCGCCAATGTCAGACCGGATTCGAAACGTCGATGAACTGGTGCGAGATCCCGAAGCGATCAGCAAGATGAGCGCCCAGTGCCTGCACTCCGTAGCGCTCCGTCGCGTGATGCCCGGCTGAGACGAACGCGACGCCGCTTTCGCGCGCGAGATGCACGGTCTGCTCGGAAACTTCACCGCTGATGAAAACATCCACACCCAGACGCACGGCGTCCTCGAGGTAACCCTGCGCCGCCCCCGTGCACCAGGCGACGCGCTGCACCGGCCGCGCCGGATCGCCTATGACAAGCGGGTTACGCGACAGGCGTTCACCGATCCGTTGCACGAGGGCATCCAGGCGCAGGACCCCCGCAGCCTCGCCGTGAAAACCGAGATCCTGATCTCCGAACCGTCCAGCGACGGAGAAATCGAGCACGCGCGCGAGCGCGATGTTGTTGCCGACCTCCGGATGAGCATCGAGCGGCAGGTGGTATGCAAACAGACTGATGTCATGCGTCATGAGCAGCGCGATACGTCGCCGCCGGACTCCGGTTATGCGTGCGTCTTCGCCACGCCAGAAATAGCCATGATGAACCAGCATGGCGTCAGCACCGGCGGCAATTGCCTGTTCGATCAACTCGAGCGAAGCGGTCACGCCCGTGACGAGCGCGTTCACGGTCGCGCGGCCTTCCACCTGCAAGCCGTTTGGGCAATAATCGCGAAACCTTCCCGTGTCCAGATACTGGTCGAGGTAGGTTTCGAGCTCTGCTCGACGCATCAGTCACTCACGCTGCCAAAGAAACATTCTATCTCCCGGGGCCACGCGCAATGATCCGCCGGCTGTGGCTCGTGTTCTGTCAGACCGCGACCATTTGCATCGCAGTGTTGTTCGTCGTCTCTACATTGAGACCGGACCTGCTCGCCGGCAGTTCGCGTGAGGGCGTCGTCACGATCCGCGAAGCGCCCGCGCAGAGCGAAATTCACAAGATTGCGTCGTTCAGCGATGCCGCGAACCGCGCGATGCCCGCAGTGGTGAATGTCTACACGAGCAAAGAGACGAAGGTGCCCCGACATCCGTTCATGGACGATCCGGTGTTTCGCCATTTTTTCGGAGAATCGTTCGAAACCCAGACGCGGAAGAGCACCAACCTCGGATCCGGCGTCATCGTGAGCGAGCAGGGTTACATCCTCACGAACAGCCATGTCGTCGAGGCCGCCGACGAGATCGAAGTCGCGCTTGCGGATACCCGACGCGCAAAAGCACAGGTCGTGGGGACCGATCCGGAAACCGATCTCGCCGTGCTGAAAATCGATTTGCCGAAGCTGCCCTCGATTCTGTTCGGACAATCCGACCAGGTGCACGTCGGCGATGTGGTGCTCGCGATCGGCAACCCCTTCGGTGTCGGGCAAACGGTCACGTTCGGCATCGTCAGCGCGCTCGGGCGCAATCACCTCGGCATCAACACGTTCGAAAACTTCATCCAGACCGATGCCGCGATAAACCCCGGAAATTCCGGCGGCGCGCTGGTGGACGCGAGCGGCAGTCTCATCGGTATCAACACCGCGATCTACTCCCGCACGCCCGGTGGCGCCTCGCTCGGTATCGGCTTCGCAATTCCCGCAGGCACGGCGCGTCAGGTGCTCGAGCAGATCATGCAGACGGGCCAGGTCACCCGCGGCTGGATCGGTGTCGGGGTGCAGGACATGACGAGGGAGCTGTCGGAATCGTTCCGGCTGCCGGAAATCCGGGGCGCGCTCATCACGGAAGTCGTCCGTGGTACACCTGCCGAAAAGGCCGGGATACGGCTGGGAGACATTCTGGTCGGCGTCGAAGGGCAGCCCGTCACGGACTCGGCGAGCATGCTGAACCTCGTGTCCGCGCTGAACCCGGGTAAGCAGGCAACGATCCGGCTCGTGCGCAGCAATCAGGAAACGGACGTCAGGGTCATTGTCGGCCGCCGGCCGCTTCAGCAGCGCTGAACGGGCCGTCGGAATTACCAGCCGACACGCGACGGAAGGAAAGGAGGTTACGGAGGGCAACCATCGGTTTCCCTCTGTTGCGTAAAGCGGCGAGCGCCGCTCACTTTCGCTCGACGTCGACGCGGTCCAGATCCCCGTCCATCTGCGCGTCGGTTGGCGCCAGGTATGTGCCAGTCTCCTCGACCGGCTTCTTGAAGTAACGCGCGGCGAATAGCCCGAGCTCGTACAGCACGCACATCGGCAGCGCGAGCAGCAGTTGCGAAACGACGTCGGGCGGTGTCACCACGGCCGCGATCACGAACGCGCCGACGACGAAGTAAGGCCGGGCATGCTTGAGCTGCTCCAATGACACGATCCCCATGCGCACGAGCAGGATCACGACCACGGGAACTTCGAAGGTCACGCCGAACGCCAAAAACATCGTCAGGACGAAATTCAGGGTACTGCTCGATATCCGGCGCCACCGCGATGCTCGCCGGCGCGACGCGGGCGACGAAGCTGAAGACCACCCCGAAAACGAGGAAGTAGCAGAACGCGACACCCATCAGGAACAGAACGGTACTCGCGATCACGAGCGGCAGCACGAGCTTCTTTTCGTGGGAGTACAGGCCCGGCGCCACGAATGCCCATGCCTGATAAAGGACGTACGGCAGCACGATCAGGAACGCGATCATCGCGGCCACTTTCACCGGGATCAGAAACGGCGTGATCACACCGGTCGCGATCATCTTCGAGCCTTGAGGCAACGAGTGCACGAGCGGATACGCCAGCACGTCGTAGAGATCGGAGGCCCACGGAAACAGGCACAGAAAAACGAGGCCGATCGCGATCAGCGAGTGCAGCAACCGGTCGCGCAACTCCATCAGGTGCGAAATGAAGGTGTCTTCGCTCATGTGCTCGCGAAGCTAGACCGGTTTGTCAGCGGCGACGGTCGAACTGCCGAGATCGAGCTTCATCTGCGCGCTCGCCTCCGCCGGCGTGAGCTCTCCGGGCACCGTCTGGGCGGGCGCAGGCGCAGTGCTCGGCTGGGCTGCCGGCAGCGTCTCAACGGGAGCGACGGGCGGCGTCAGCGCCGGGTCGGCGATGGGATTGGCCTCCTGCGCGAGTTTCTGAAATCCGGATTCAGCCGCGGCGACTTCGCTCTTCACGGACTTTTCGAATGACTGCGCGGCGTCCTGTATCGTGTTCTGGAGCTTTCTCAACTCCTCCAGTTCCATCTCGCGGCTGATGTCGGCCTTGACGTCGTTCACGTAGCGCTGCATGCGGCCGAACAGATGGCCGAGCGTGCGCGCGACCTTGGGCAGCCGCTCGGGCCCGATGACGATCAGCGCCACGACGGCGATGACCAGCATCTCGGAGAAGCCGATGTCGAACATTTCAGGGAGGCGGAAGTGAGAGGCGGAGGGCGCTACGAACTGCGAAAGCGGAAGGCGCCGGGTGAGGTCTTGCGTCTCTCGCCTCGCGCCCGAGGCCTCACGTCCGTGTCGTTTCCTTGCGCGCCTCGCCTTCGATCGTGGTACCGGCGGAGGGCGGAATCTCCGGCTTGTCCTTGTCTTCCTCGGTCTTCATGCCTTCCTTGAAGCCTTTGACGGCGCTGCCCAGATCGGTGCCAAGGTTGCGCAGCTTCTTTGTCCCGAAGATGAGGACCACCACCAGCAAAACGATGAGCCAATGCCAGATGCTGATCGAGCCCATGGATCTACTCCCAGGTTGATTTCAGAGCCGCAGACCGATGGCAGCGCTGCGGCTGTCGGCGAGGAGCGCAGCGCTCAACCGCCACGCGAATTCTTTTCCTCGATCCCGGAGGTGCCCTCGCGGCGCGCAAGCTCCGCGAGCACGTCATCGGGCCGCAATCCATGCCATGCAAGCAGCACCATGCAGTGAAACCAGAGGTCTGCAGTCTCGCGAATGACGTGCAGTTTATCACCCCCCTTCGAGGCGAGCAGGGTCTCCGCGGCCTCTTCTACGACTTTCTTCAGGATTGCGTCTTCGCCACTGGCAGCAAGCTTCGCCACGTACGAATTCGAGGCGTCCGCCGCCTTGAGCCGCGATTCGATGACCGCGGACACACGTTCCAGCACATCATGGCTTGTCATGAGCGATAGATCTCCCCCGGATCCTTGAGGACCGGGTCCACCGCGACCCACTGGCCGTCCTCCAGACGCCGGAAAAAGCAGCTGTGCCGGCCGGTGTGGCATGCAATCCCGCCGCGCTGTTCCACCTCCAGCAGAACCACGTCCGCATCGCAATCGAGCCTTATGGACTTCACCTTCTGCACGTGTCCCGATTGTTCGCCCTTGTGCCAGAGCTGACGCCGCGAGCGCGACCAGTAGTGCGCTTCGCCGGTTTCGAAGGTTTTCCCGAGCGCCTCGCGGTTCATCCAGGCAAGCGTGAGCACGCGTCGGGAATCAGCTTCCTGCGCGATTGCGGGAACGAGCCCGTTATCGTCCCACTTCACTTCGTGCAGCCAGTCCATGAGGCACTCAAAGGAGTGAAGAAGCGAACGCGTGAAGGGTAACAGAGCCTGCACGAGACGGTGCAGCGCGGATATGCATGTTTTACAGGCGCACTTCGATACCGCGGGCGCGCATGTATTCCTTGGCTTCGCGGACGGTGAATTCGCCGTAGTGGAAGATGCTCGCCGCCAGCACCGCATCCGCACGGCCGACTGCGACGCCGTCAGCGAGATGAGCGAGGTTACCCACGCCCCCGCTCGCAATGACCGGAATCGCAAGCGCGTCGGAAAAAGCACGCGTGAGCTCGAGATCGAAGCCCTGCCGCGTTCCGTCCCGGTCCATGCTCGTCAGCAGGATCTCGCCCGCGCCGAGTGCCTCCATCTTGCGGCCCCATTCGAGCGCATCGAGCCCCGTCGCCCTGCGGCCGCCATGCGTGAACACTTCCCAGCGCAGCGGCTGCGCGTCGAGCACGCGCTTCGCGTCCACCGCCACGACGATGCATTGCGCTCCGTAGCGGTCCGATGCATCGCGCGACCAGTTGCGGGTTCTGCACCGCCGCCGTGTTGATGCTGACCTTGTCCGCGCCGGCGTTCAGAAGCCGCCTCACGTCTTCGACGCTGCGCACGCCCCCGCCCACCGTGAGCGGTATGAACACCTGAGTCGCAACCGCTTCGACGATATGCAGGATGAGATCACGCTCGTCGCTGCTCGCGGTGATGTCGAGGAACGTGATCTCGTCCGCACCCTGTTCGTCGTAGCGCGCGGCGACTTCGACCGGATTCCCGGCATCGCGTAACCCGACGAAGTTCACGCCCTTGACCACGCGGCCGGCGTTCACATCCAGGCACGGAATGATGCGTTTGGCCAGCGCCATCTCAACCGAGGCGGTTCACGCCTCCGGCTTCGACTCGCCGTCGCCCGAGAGGCTGTCAGCGAGCTTCTGCGCCTCCGCGAAATCGAGCGTGCCCTGGTACACCGCTCGGCCGGTGATCGCGCCGACGATGCCTTCGGATTCGACAGCGCACAGCGCCCTCACGCACTCGAGGTCCGTCACGCCGCCGCTCGCGATGAGGGGCACCGTGAGCTTGCGTGCGAGCGCGACCGTCGCGTCGATGTTCACACCGCTCAGCATGCCGTCGCGGCCGATATCGGTGTAGATGATTCCTTCGACACCGTAGTCCTGAAACTTCTTCGCGAGGTCGCCGACGTCATGACCGGTCATCTTCGACCACCCGTCGACGGCGACCTTGCCCCCTTTCGCGTCCAGTGCGACCAGAACGTGCCCGGTGAACGCGGTGCACGCGTCGTGCAGGAAACCTGGCGTCTTGACCGCCGCCGTTCCGATGATGACGAAGCTCACCCCGTCGTCGAGGTACCGCTCGATCGTGTCGAGGTCGCGAATACCGCCGCCGAGCTGGATTTCCATGTCATCGCCGACGGCATCGGCGATAGCGCGGATCGCACTTTCGTTCTTCGGACGCCCGGCGGCCGCTCCGTTCAGATCCACGACGTGCAGCCGGCGCGCACCCTGTTTCAACCAGTGCTGCGCCATCGCGGCAGGATCGTCGGAAAAAACCGTCACATCGCTCATCGCCCCTTGTCTGAGGCGTACACACTTTCCATCTTTGAGATCAATGGCTGGGATGATCAGCATAGGCCGAAAGCACTACGTGGGCCGAACGGGAGGCCGTCGAGGACGTGGGGGGATAACGCAGGTTCGAGCGGGGGCGGTTTAGCGAGTTTTCACCATACTACAGCACGTTCTCCGCGCCTGATCAAGCGGGCAGGTCGTGTTGTCGCGAGCGCGGTTCGGTTGCACCGCGAGGCATGCCGGCAGGCTGCCACGTCGCGAAATTCGCGAGCAGCCGCAATCCCGCAGCCTGACTTTTTTCCGGATGAAACTGCACGGCGAAGATATTGCCGCTCGCCGCGGCGCATGTAAACGGCAAACCATAGGTGCTGTAGCCGGCGGAGAGCGCAGCATGCGCGGGCTCGACGAAGTAACTGTGCACAAAGTAGAAGCGGGTCGCGTCGGGTATGCCGTTCCACAGCGGATGCGGCCCGCTCTGGTGCACCTCGTTCCAGCCCATATGGGGGACCTTGAGCTTGTTACCGCGCTCATCCACCATCTCCTCGGGCCGAAATCGCCGCACCCGACCCGGCAGCAGGCCCAGCCCCGGGGTATCGCCTTCCTCGCTGTGCTCAAACAGCATCTGAAGTCCGATGCAGATGCCGAGGAACGGCTTGTCGCGGGCCGCCGCGATGACCGCGTCGCGCAGGCCGCGGCCGTCCATCTCGCGCATACAGTCGCGCATCGCGCCCTGACCGGGAAAAACGACCCGGCCGGCGTCGCGCACCACGTCGGGATCGCTGGTGACCACGACCGGCGAGTGCGGGGCGACATGCTCGATCGCCTTCGCGACCGAGCGCAGGTTGCCCATACCGTAATCGACCACCGCAATCCGGTTCATCGTCGAGGCGCGATCTACAGAGAACCTTTAGTGGACGGCACGTCGGAAACCCGCGGATCCCTTTCGACGGCCATGCGCAAAGCACGGCCGAACGCCTTGAAGGCGGTTTCCGCCTGATGATGCGCATTCGCGCCGCGCAGGCTGTCGATGTGCAATGTCACGCTCGCGTGGTTGACGAAGCCCTGGAAGAACTCGTGCACGAGGTCCACGTCGAACGCGCCGATGCGCGCGCGCACGAAGTCGACGTGAAATTCGAGTCCGGGGCGGCCGGAGAGATCGACCACGACGCGGGACAGCGCTTCGTCGAGTGGCACGTAGGCGTGTCCGTAGCGGCGAACACCCTTCTTGTCGCCCACCGCGCGCGCGAACGCCTGGCCGAACGTGATGCCGATGTCTTCGACGGTGTGATGCGCATCGATGTGAAGGTCGCCGCGCGCCTCGACCTCGAGATCGAAGATGGCATGACGGGCGACCTGGTCGAGCATGTGATCGAGAAACGGCACCTGCGTCGCGAGCCGCGCGCGGCCGCTCCCATCGAGGTTCAGCGCGACGCTGACCTGCGTCTCGAGCGTATTGCGGGTGACTTTGGCCTCGCGTTTCAAGTTCTCGCTCACTGCTGTGTTCGTGTTCGGCAGCCGCTTACTCGACGGTCGCGCGCAGCGCTGCCAGAAATCGGTCGTTCTCGTCAGGCGTTCCCACGGTCACACGCAGACAGTTCTCGAGCGCCGGATGAGCGCCGTGGACGTTCTTGATGAGAACACCACGCTGCTTGAGACCGTTGAATACGGCATCGGCCGCGGTAACCCTGAACAGGATGAAGTTGGCATCGCTCGGGAACGGGGTCGCGCCGGGCATCTGCTGAAGCTCGTGCCACACCCGCCCGCGCTCGGCTTTGATCGTGGCCGCCTGTTCGGCGAGTCGGTCGTGATGCCGTAATGCTTTTTCCGCCACGAGCTGTGTCAGCACGCCCACATTATAGGGCAAGCGCACTTTCTCCACGTGATCGAGCCACGCGGCCGGCCCCGCGATCAGGCCCAGGCGCAACCCCGCAAGGCCGGACTTCGACAGCGTGCGCATGACGAGCAGATTGTCGCAGGCACCGAGTCGGTCCATGTACGTCCGGCCGGCAAACGCGTGATAGGCCTCGTCGATCACGACTGCGCCCGGCGCGAGCTCGAGCACGCGCGCGATCGCGCGCGCATCGAAGAGATTGCCGGTCGGATTGTTCGGGTACGCGATAAATATGAGCGCGGGCGCGTGCGTTTGGATCGCTTCGGTCATCGCGCGTTCATCGAGCGAGAAGCCCGGCGCAAGCGGCACGCCGACGTAGCGCATGCCGCAGAACAGCGCGATCAGCTTGAACATGACGAACGAGGGCTCGACGCCCAGCACCACCGCGCCCGGACGCGCCGTCGCGAGCATGAGCATCTGGATGATCTCGTCCGACCCGTTGCCGAGAACGACCTGCATGTCCTGCGGAATGCCCAGCACCGAGCGCAACCGCGCCTTGAGCGCGCCTGCCGCAGCATCCGGATAACGGTTTACCGCTGTATGACCGACGAGCGCCGCCAGCTCGCCGCGCACGTCTTCGGGCAGCCCGTACGGGTTCTCCATCGCATCGAGCTTGACCATGCCCGAGGCGTCCGGCACGTGATACGCCGTAAGCGCGCGTATCTCGTCGCGGATGGTTCTGTCGGGCTTGCCGGCCATCACTGGATGCGCAGCTCCGCCGAGCGCGCATGCGCCTCGAGGCCCTCTCCGCGTGCGAGCTCGGCTGCGATCAAGCCAAGCTTCGGCGGCGCCGGCCCGCGAGATGCGGATGACGCTCGAGCGCTTCTGAAAATCGTATACGCCGAGGGGCGAAGAAAACCGCGCCGTACGTGAGGTCGGCAGCACATGATTCGGCCCGGCGCAGTAATCGCCAAGCGCCTCGGACGCGAAATGCCCGATGAAGATGGCGCCGGCATGTCTCACTTTCGGCAGCAGCGCTTCGGCCTCTGCGACGGCAGAGCTCGAGATGCTCGGGCGCAATGCGGTTCACGAGCACACAGACTTCGTCGAGATCGCGTGCTTCGATCAACGCCCCGCGTCCGGAGAGCGCGGCTGCGATGACTTCACGACGCGGCATGTCCGGCAGCTGGCGCTCGATGCTTTGCGCGACCGCTGCGATGAACGCCCGATCGGGCGACAGCAGAATGGCCTGCGCGAGCTCATCGTGCTCGGCCTGCGAAAAAAGATCCATCGCGATCCAGTCGGGATCGTTCGTCCCGTCGGCGACGACGAGGATTTCCGATGGCCCTGCGACCATGTCGATCCCCACTACGCCGAACACACGCCGTTTCGCTGCGGCGACGTACGCGTTCCCGGGCCCGACGATCTTGTCCACGGCGGGCACCAGTTTCGTCCCATACGCAAGGGCGCCGATCGCCTGCGCGCCTCCGATCGTGAATACGCGATCCACGCCGCACAGCGCCGCTGCGGCCAGCACGAGGGCGTTGCGCTCACCGGAGGGTGTCGGCACGGCCATGATGACTTCGCCCACCCCCGCCACTTTCGCGGGCATCACGTTCATGATGACCGACGACGGGTACGCCGCCTTGCCCCCGGGGACGTACACCCCGACGCGATCGAGCGGCGTCACTTTCTGCCCGAGCTCGTTAGCCTCTTCGTCCGCGATGGTCCAGGATTCCACGCGCTGATGTTCGTGATAACGGCGCACGCGCCCGGCCGCTGCCTCGAGTGCTGCGCGTCGGGAAGACGGCAGTTGCGCGAGCGCCTTTTCGCATTCGTCGGCGGGAATCTCGAGCTGCGCAGGCGAATCTACCGTGACCGCGTCGAGGCGACGCGTATGCTCGAGCAGGGCCGCGTCACCGCGCACCTTCACGTCTGACAGAATGGAAGCAACGATCGCGTCGACCCTGGGATCCTGCGCCGCCTCGAAAGCGAGCAACTCGGCCAGCCGCGCGTCGAAATCGGACTGCGTAGTGGAAAGCCTGCGTATCACGCCGCGCCCCGCGCAAGAGATTCGACCAGCGGCTGAAGCGCGTCTCGTTTGAGCTTGAGTGACGCCTGGTTCACCACGAGACGCGCGGAAATGGAAGCGATTTCCTCCACCGCAGAAAGGCCGTTCGCCTTCAGCGTATTGCCGGTGCTCACGAGATCGACGATCGCATCCGCGAGCCCCACGAGCGGCGCGAGCTCCATCGAACCATAGAGCTTGATGAGATCTACATGAACGCCTTTCGCGGCGAAGTGCTCGCGCGCGGTCTGCAGGTACTTGGTCGCAACTCTGAGGCGCGCGCCCTGGCGTACGGCGCGCTTATAGTCGAATCCATCGGCGACAGCGACCACCATGCGGCAGCGCGCGATGTTGAGATCGACCGGCTGATACAGTCCCGCACCGCCGTGTTCTTCGAGCACGTCCTTGCCCGCGATGCCCATGTCGGCAGCGCCGTACTGGACGTACGTGGGGACATCGGTCGCGCGCACGATGATCACCCGAACGTCCGCGCGATTCGTGCCGAGGATGAGCTTGCGCGAGGTCTCCGGGTCGTCCTGGGTCGCGACACCGGCCGCAGCGAGGAGCGGCACCGTCTCATCGAAAATGCGCCCTTTCGAGAGCGCGATGGTGATCATGAAGAGGAGCAGCGGCCGCGAACGCAGAAAGGATTGAATTGTAACGCAAAAGCACTGCCGCTAAACTCACGCGCGAGGCCCGCACGCAGTTCTCCCGATGACATCCGCACCGATCATTCGCGTTTCCGACGTTGCATTCTCGTACGGACGAGAGCCGCTCCTGCGCGGCGTCAACCTCTCAATCCCCCAGGGCAAGGTCATCGGCATCATGGGCGCGAGCGGATCGGGCAAGACGACGCTCATGCGGCTGATCGGGGGACAGTTGCGCCCGTCGCGCGGCACGATCGAAGCGATGGGCAAGAACGTGAATGCACTTTCTCGCGGGGAGCTGTTCGAGCTGCGACGGCGCATGGGCATGCAGTTTCAGCAAGGCGGTCTTTTCACGGACCTCTCGGTGTTCGAGAACATCGCCTTTCAGATGCGCGAAAACACCGATCTGCCCGAGGACATGATCAACGATCTCGTGCTGATGAAGCTGAACGCGGTCGGGTTGCGCGGGGCCGCGCAACTCATGCCCGCGGAGCTCTCCGGCGGCATGGCACGTCGCGTCGGCCTCGCGCGCGCGATCGCACTGGATCCATCGCTGATCATGTACGACGAACCGTTCGCCGGCCTCGATCCTATTTCGTGCAACGTAGTCGGGAATCTGATCCGCCGTCTGAACGACACGCTCGGTCTCACTTCCATCGTGGTGTCGTATGATGCCAAGGAAATGCTCCATGTGATCGATTACGTTTATTTCCTTGCCGATGGCGTGATCGTCGCGGAGGGCGCGACCGAAGAGGTGAAGACCTCCAGCGATCCCTTCGTGAGCCAGTTCATCAAGGCGCTGCCTGATGGACCGGTCGCGTTTCATCATGCAGCGGAAGCGTACGAGAAGGATTTAGAGCTGGACAGGCCCTCGTGAGGGTCCAGTCGCGCCGTCGTCCATCGCCCGAACCCTCGTACGTTCGGACGAGAGTTCTAACGAGCGCCGGAATGTTTCGTTCGCGGGAACCCCACTCACCGGCCTACTTGACGCGTTCAATAACGGCTCCAAGCCTCGTCAGCTTTTCCTCGATCCGCTCGTAACCGCGGTCGAGGTGGTAAACGCGCTCGATCGTTGTCGTCCCGCGGGCAACCAGCCCTGCGAGCACAAGACTCGCCGAAGCGCGGAGGTCGGTCGCCATCACCGTTGCACCGTCGAGATGCGTGACGCCCTGCACGCGCGCCGTATTGCCCTCGAACTCGATGTTCGCGCCGAGCCTGCGCAATTCCTGCACGTGCATGAAACGATTCTCGAAAATCGTCTCGCAGATGATCGCGGTCCCCGCCGCGACGCTGTTCAACGCCATGAACTGCGCCTGCATGTCGGTCGGAAACTCGGGATAGGGTGCGGTACTCACGTCCACTGCCCGCAGCGTGCCGTTCGTATATACGCGGATCGAATCGGCCGTCGTCTCAACGCTCGCGCCGCACTCGCGCAGCTTCCCGAGCACCGCTTCGAGTATGTCTCCGCGGGTCTGGGTCAATCGCACGTCGCCGCGGGTCGCGACCGCAGCGGCGAGAAACGTCCCGGTCTCGATGCGGTCGGGCATGACGTGATGCCGTGCGCCGTGCAGCCGTTCGACGCCCTCGATCTCGATGGTGGGCGTACCAGCGTCGCGAATGCGCGCCCCCATCGAAACGAGGCAACGTGCGAGGTCGACAACCTCCGGCTCGCAAGCCGCATTCTCCAGCACGGTCGTGCCGTCGGCGAGCGTGGCCGCCATCATGAGATTCTCGGTCCCCGTCACGGTCACGAGATCCATCCGGATCCGTGCTCCGCGCAGGCGGCGTGCGCGGGCGATGATGTCGCCCTGTTCGACGCTGATCTCGGCGCCCATCGACTGGAGGCCTTTGATGTGCTGGTCCACCGGTCGCAGACCGATGGCACAGCCGCCGGGCAGCGATACGCGTGCTTCGCCGCACCGTGCGACCAGCGGGCCGAGCGTCAGCACGGAGGCACGCATCGTTTTGACGAGCTCGTACGGAGCGACGGGATTGGTCAGCCGCGCCGCGCTGAGCTCGATCGCGCCCCCGTCATGCACGCAGATCGATACACCCATGCGGCCCAGCAGGTCGAGCATCGTCGTGACGTCGCGCAAATGCGGAACGTTCTCGACGATGAGCGGTTCGGACGTGAGCAGCTGCCGCGCAGAGAATGGGGAGCGTGGCGTTCTTCGCGCCCGAAATCGCGACCTCGCCCCGCAGCGCTGCGCCGCCATGGATGACAAGCTTGTCCAAGCGTCAGCGCCTGTTTATTGCGCCCGCTGCCACTCGTCGGGCGTGAGCGTCCTGATCGAAAGCGCGTGAATTTCTTCGCGCATGCGGTCGCCCAGAGCCGAATACACCATCTGATGCTGGCGCACCCTGGGTTTGCCGCGGAACAGCTCGCTCACGACGACGGCTTCGAAGTGGTGTCCGTCGCCTGCAACCTCGACGTGCTCGCAGTCGAGGCCCTGCTCGATGTATTGCTTGATGAGACCTGGATCCACGGTTTTCAGTGGCGCAGTTTGTAACCCGCGCGGATGAGATGAAGGGCCAGCAATGATAAGGCTAAGAAACTAAAGGTCACAATCGTGAACGAAAGCCACGGCGAAACATCCGCGCGGCCGAAGAAACCGTAGCGGAAACCGTCGATCATGTAAAAGATGGGGTTGGCGTGCGACATGCCCTGCCAGAAGGGGGGCAGCGAGTAAATGGAGTAGAAAACGCCGGACAGAAAAGTGAGCGGCAGGATGATGAAGTTCTGGACCGCCGAAATCTGGTCGATCTTGTCGGCGTGAATGCCCGCGATGACGCCCAGCGTGCCCATAACGCCGCTCCCCGCGATGGCATAGGCGAGCGCCCAGGCGGGATGCAGCAGGGGCACGTCCACGAACCAGAGCGTGGCCGCGAATACGCCCGTACCCACCAGAACGCCACGCGCCATCGCCGCCAGGAGATACGCGAGAAAAAACTCACGGTGCGAAAGGGGCGCGAGCAGCACGAACACGATGTTGCCCTGCATCTTCGATTGCATGAGGCTCGACGATGCGTTGGCGAAAGAGTTCTGCAGCACGGCCATCATCGCCAGCCCCGGTACCAGAAACGCGCTGTATTCGACGCCTGGATACACTTGCACGTGCCCGCGCAGCGTGTGCGCGAAGACGAGCAGATAAAGGAGCGCGGTCAGCACCGGCGCCAGGACGGTCTGGACGCTCACCTTCCAGAAACGCAGCCATTCCTTGTAGAAGAGCGTATAGAAGCCGGTCATCCGTGAGACGCTCCCCTGCTGCGATACACCTCAGCTGCCTTGCATGATCTGAACGAACACTTCCTCGAGGTCCGGCTGCATGACTTCCAGCTCGAGCACCTCTATCTGATGAGAGCGCAGTGTCGCCATCAGGGTTTCAAGCTCGTCATAATGGTCGAGCGCCAGACGATACGCCCCGCCCTCGAGACGCTCCGAGATCCGCGCCACGAGCGCCTCGGGCAGGCGATCGGGTGCGATGCGCAGTTCGACATAACATCCCGAGTGGCGGTGCAGGAGATTCTGGGTCGTATCCAGCGCGACGATATGCCCGTGCTTGAGCATCGCGATACGCCCGCATAACGTTTCCGCCTCTTCCAGATAATGCGTGGTCAGCACGATCGTATGACCGTCGCGGTTCAGGGCGCGGATGAATCGCCAGAGTGCCTGCCGCAGTTCGACATCGACGCCGGCAGTCGGCTCGTCGAGCACGATCACGGGCGGCTTATGAACGAGGGCTTGTCCCACCAGTACGCGGCGTTTCATGCCACCGGATAGCGCCCGCATGTTGGTGTCGGCTTTGGACGTGAGGTCGAGATGGGCCATCAGTTCTTCGATCCAGCTCTCGTTATCCCGTATTCCGTAATAGCCTGACTGGATGCGCAGTGCCTCGCGGACCGTGAAGAACGGATCGAACACGAGCTCCTGAGGCACTACGCCCAGAGAGCGGCGCGCCTGCCGGTACTCTTCGATGACGTCGTGACCCATCACGTGCGCCGCGCCCGACGTCGGACGCGTCAGGCCGGCGATGATGCTGATCAGCGTGGTCTTGCCTGCACCGTTGGGGCCGAGGAGCCCGAAGAATTCGCCCTGCTCGATGTCCAGGCTCACACCGCCGAGCGCGTCCAGACCGCCGAAGCGCTTGGCGACACGTTCGATCCTGATCGCGGGCGTCATCGCAGAGTGTTCCGGACGTGCTCCAACTTGGGGTTACAGGCAATTGGTCCAATACGCCTCGGCTCGCGTTGGTCAGGCCCGCTTACGCCGGGACCGAACGCCCGTCGAGCAGGTCGGACACGCCGTAAAGATCAGCTAGAGTCGTGATGTTGGCAGGGATGTTGGTGAACTCGATGCGCCGGCCCGCGGTCTGCGCCACGCGGCGCCATTCGAGTAACAGACTTACAGCCGAGGAGTCGACTTCGGTGACCGCGGAAAGGTCCACCACCACGTCGGCTACCGGAAAGAGCCGCGCGCCTTCCCGGGCGATCCCGGTCACATTGCGCATCGTAATCGGCCCCTCCACCTTGCAGCGGCCTTCGTTGCACGTGATCATCGATGCGCGCTTTGCTGCGCGGCAAGCGCCTTGTTCTTGTCGCTCAAGAGGCGGATGAGCCCATCGACGCCATGGCGCTGGATCTCTCCGGCGAACGTGCTGCGATAGTTCTCGACGAGGCTCACGCCTTCGATCTTCACGTCGTACACCTTCCAGCCGGAAGGAAGCTTCTCCATCGCGTAATCGACCGCGATCGGCTGCGGTCGCCCGGGCTGCTTCACCAGGGACTTGACGATCACGTCGGTGTCCCCCGGCGTCATACGCAGTGGCCGATACTCGATCGTCTCGTTCCTGTATTGCCTGTAAGCAGCCGTATAAGTGCGAACCAGCAGCGTCTTGAATTCCTCTGTCAGCGACTGCTGCTGTGGCGGCGTGCAATCGCGCCAGTTGCGTCCGACCGCAAGCCGCGTCATGTGCGCGAAATCGAAATGCGGAAGGACCTTGCTCTCGACGAGCTGCACGACCTTTTCCTGATTGTTCCCGGACTGGAGATCCTTGTCGGCGCGCACGATCGCCAGCACTTCATCGGTCACGCTGCGGGCAAGCGCGTCCGGCGCGAGGTCTTCCGCTCCCGCAGGCAATGCAGCAACGAAAGAGAAGACGATCGCGAGAACGAGCCTGCCCAAAACACGAAACGTTTCCATATCACGCGTCATTTCTTGGCCGTGTCACCTTCGGCCGCCCTGCTATAGAGGAACTGACTGATGAGCTTCTCGAGCACGACTGCCGACTGCGTGAGCTTGATCGTGTCTCCGCTTCCGAGCGTTCCCGAATCTCCCCCGGCGTCGAGGCCGATGTATTGCTCTCCCAGCAGGCCCGAGGTCAGGATCGAGGCAGACGTGTCCTTGGGGAATTTGAAGTCCTTGTCCACCTTCATCTCCACGCGTGCCACGAATCGTTGACTGTCGAAGCCGATCGCCGATACACGTCCCACCACCACGCCGGCGCTCTTCACCGGCGCCCGTAGCTTGAGCCCGCCTATGTTCTCGAACTGAGCGTACAGCGGATAGGTATCGTTCCCCACGCCGATGCTCGCCATGTTGCCGACTTTCATCGCGAGAACGAGCAGCGCGCCGATGCCGGCACAAACGAAGATTCCGACCCACAGATCGAGCGTCGAGCGTTCCATCAAATTCCCCGAAACATTAAGGAGGTAAGCATGAAGTCGAGTCCGAGTATCGCGAGCGAGGAAGTCACGACCGTGCGCGTGGTCGCGCCTGAAACGCCTTCCGCGGTCGGCGGCGCATCGTAGCCCTCGAAGAGCGAAATCCAGGTGACCGCGACCCCGAAGACGAAGCTCTTGATGACACCGTTCATGATGTCCTGCCGGAAATCCACGGCCGCCTGCATCTGCGACCAGAACGAACCTTCGTCGACGCCGATCAGTACGACGCCGACCAGGTAGCCGCCGAAAATCCCCATCGCGCTGAAGAGAGCGGCGAGTAGCGGCATCGAAAGCACGCCGGCCCAGAAACGCGGCGCCACGACGCGGGCAATCGGATCGACCGCCATCATTTCCATCGCCGCGAGCTGTTCGGTCGCTTTCATGAGACCGATCTCCGCCGTCATCGCCGAGCCCGCGCGGCTCGCAAAGAGGAGCCCGGCCACGACCGGCCCCAGTTCACGCACGAGCGACAGTGCGACCAGCACGCCGAGCGCCGATTCGGAGCCGTACGTCTGCAGCGTGTGATAGCCCTGAAGCCCGAGCACCATGCCCACGAACAGGCCCGAGACCAGAATGATGATGAGCGAGAGCACGCCCGCGAAATAGACCTCACGCACGTCAGGCGCAATCGCCGAAAGGCGGTGCCCGAGCCTGCGAGGACCAGCGCGAAGAAGCGGATCGCATATCCGAGGCGCCAGACGCTATCGATCGCGCGGTGGCCGATTCCGCGGACGTTGATCATGCGAATCGGGCAATCATCAGTGACGGAGCTTGAAATCCGTCGCGAGCTCGCGAGCCGGGTATTGGAACGGGACCGGACCGTCCGGCTCGCCGTACACGAACTGTCGCACCAGCGGCTCACGCGCATGCGCGCATCTGATCCGGTGTGCCGTGCGCGACGATGCGGCCGTCCGACAGGTAATACACGTAGTCCACGAGCTCGAGCGCCTCCTGCGACGTCGTGCGTGACCACGATGGACGTCGCGCCCAGCGCATCGTTCAACTTGCGGATGAGATTGCTGATCGCGCCGAGCGAGATCGGATCGAGACCGGTGAACGGCTCGTCGTACATGATCAGCATCGGGTCGAGCGCAATCGCGCGAGCGAGCGCGACCCGGCGTGCCATCCCGCCCGAGAGCTCGGAAGGCATGAGCCGGTGCGCGCCGCGCAGGCCAACCGCATGAAGCTTCATCAGCACGAGATCGCGGATCATTCTTTCCGGAAGCTCGGTGTGCTCACGCATCTGGAAGGCCACGTTGTCGTAGACCGACAGATCGGTGAAAAGCGCGCCGAACTGAAACAGCATGCCCATGCGGCGGCGCAGATCGTAGACCGCTTGCTGGTCAAACTCGTTTACGAGCTTCCCGTCGACTCTGACCTGTCCTCGTGTCGCCTTGACTACCCGCGAGATGAGTCGCAGCAGCGTCGTCTTCCCCGATCCGCTCACCCCCATGATGGCAACCACCTTACCGCGTGGAATGGCCATATCGATCCCGGTGAGCACGGGTCGACGATCGTAGGAGAAGTCGACGCCTGAAAGCTCGATGAGGCTATCGCTCGCCATCGAACTTGGCATCGAAAAAGCGCGCATTCTAACCTCCCGGGCGGGTTCCTGCCATGTCGGGCACCGGACGCGCCCTTCTGAGCGCCGCGCAGGTACGGCGATCGGGCTGACGTGCGGCTGTGCTTCAGCTATAAATAAATTCGATGTCTACCGTAATAATCGCCGGCGGCGCCGCGCTGGCATTCAAAGCCGTCACGAAATGCTTCAGCACGAACCGGGCGCTCGACGGGTTCGATCTGGAAGTGAAACGTGGCGAGCTGTTCGCACTCGTCGGACAGAACGGCGCGGGCAAGACAACGCTGCTCAAATGTCTGCTCGATTTTTGCGAGCCCGATTCCGGTGATATCGAGATCTTCGGCATTTCGAGCCGCATGACCGCTGCGCGGCGCGATGTTGCTTTTCTGCCCGAACGCTTCGTGCCCCCATATTACCTCACTGGCCGCGACTTCCTTCGTTATATGGCCGCGCTCCACCGTCGTGCTTACGATGAGCAGCGCGTCATCGAAACGTTCGCACAACTGGATCTGGATCCGAGTGCGCTCACCCGCGCTGCACGCAGCTACTCGAAAGGCATGACTCAGAAGCTGGGGCTCTGCGCGTGTCTGCTCTCGGGAAAGTCGCTGCAGATTCTGGACGAACCCATGAGTGGTCTCGATCCGAAGGCACGTGCCCTGCTCAAGCAGCAGTTGCGCAAACTGCGCGAGGACGGCCGCACGGTTTTTTTCTCCACCCACGCACTCGCCGACGTGGAGGAGCTTTGCGACCGCATGGCGATTGTCCACCGGGGACGCGTTCGTTTCGCCGGGACGCCACGCGAGCTCACGGATCAATATGCGGGCCCGAACGTCGAACAGGCTTTTCTCGCGTGTATCGACGGATAGGAGGACGCTCCCTCCTCGGGTAAGCAGCGCCGGTCTCGTTGCGCGCGTGGCCTGTTGGCGCCCACGGCGCTCACGTCGCTTCTGCCGGCTTCGCGACGCCGGGCGGCGATGTGACAGATAACACGAAAAATTTGGTCGAGATCATTGAATCAGCGGATACGCGAAGGTATCGTCCGTTCCCTCACGAGCAGTCGGAGTCAATCGACTTCGAGGCGCTTCCCGGCAGCACTGGAACCGGCCAGGCGTCACAGGCAGAAGCCACCACGCCTGCTGCCGAATAGAAAGCAGTTCGCAGCCGCAGCACGAGCGCATCAAGACGCGGGTGTCGGCAAGCGACGCAATAATGATCAAGGTGGCGGGAGAGGGGATTCTCAGCAATGTCTCTAACAAGAGGCGGGGGGGCCCGTGCAGGCGGGACCGGAACCGCTCGGAAGTACGATTTGCGCTCGTTCGGGGCTCGCACCGTGTTTGCCGGGATTGTGTGCACGGGCTTCGCTGGATGCGAGCACGTACGCCCTTACGTTCCACCCTCTGAGGGGCACATCGCCCTGCCACAACCGGCGCCGGCGCCAGAACCGGTGATTCCGCCTCCCGCGCGCATCAGCAACTTCGTTCCGCCGCCGCAGCCTGCAGTGAAGCCGCAGACTTACAGCGTGGTGGTGAATGAGGTACCGGTCAAGGAGCTGCTCAACGCCCTCGCGCGCGACACGAAGCAGAACATCGACATCCATCCACAGCTGCAGGGCCTCGTCAGCCTCAATGCCATCGATGAGACGCTTCCGTCGATACTCGAACGCATCTCCCGTCAGGTGAACATGCGTTTCCGGCAGGAAGCCAGGACGATCATCGTCACGCCCGACACGCCTTACATGAAGACGTATCGCGTCAACTACGTGAACGTGACGCGCAACGTGAGCTCGACGGTGAACGTAACCGGAGAGGTCGGAAGTGGCTCGTCGGGGAGTGCGAGCGGCGCGCATGGCGCAAGCGGTGGGGGTGGGAACAGCCCTGCTACTGGCACGGGCGGATCGAGAACCACCGTGACGAGCACCACCAGCAACGACTTCTGGGAGCAGTTGCGGGACAACATCCGCGCGATCCTGATCTCGACCGGCAGGATCGCCGCCAGCGCGGACGAGCGTGCGCGCGTCGGCGAGGAAGCACGCGCGGCACGTGAGGAAGCGCTCAAGCGAGCCGAAGCGGTGGCGCGTGCGGGGCCGGGCGCAGCCGAGCTCATGCGTAACGCCTTTCCCCCGCTCTCGCCCACCGGCACGGTCCTCCCGCAGAGCGACACGGGTACCGATGTCATCATCAACCCCATCAGCGGGACCATCAGCGTACTCGCCACCGACCGGCAGCAGCAGCTGGTTCAGCAGCATCTCGACAACGTCACAAATGCCGTTCAGCGCCAGGTCCTGATCGAAGCGACGATCGTGGAGGTACGGCTCGCGGACGCCTATCAGGCGGGCGTGGATCTGCAGAAGCTCGCGACGAACGGCGGATTCGCCATCGCGTCCCTGATGGGCGCCGGCGCAGGGTTCACCGCGGCTGCGACCGCAGCGGGTGCGGTCACCGGCGGACTCACGATCACGCGTTCACCCGCGACGGGTTCGAGCAGCAACATCACGGCCACGATCCGGTTGCTGCAGGAGTTCGGCAACACGCGCGTCCTGTCGAGCCCGAAGGTCATGGCCATCAATAACCAGACGGCCCTGCTCAAACACGTCGACAACCTCGTGTATTTCGAAGTGCAGGCCCAGCCCGGCGTCGTCTCGAACGGCGTCGTCGCGCCCACGACCTTTTCGACGATCGCGAAGACTGTCTCCGTCGGCGTCGTGCTGGGTGTCACGCCGCAGATCAATGAGGATGGCCGCGTCACGCTTACCGTTCGGCCCACCGTTTCGCGGCTGCTGGGTCCGGGTAAACAGGATCCGAATCCGAACCTGTGCGGTATCGCGGGGGCCGGTGGTTGCCTCACCAATATCGTGCCCGAGATTCAGATCCGGGAGCTCGAGTCGGTGCTCCAGGTTGCGAGCGGGCAGACGATCGTGCTGGGCGGACTCATGGAGGACGACGCGACTTTCAACCGCGAGCAGATTCCGGTGGCCGCAAACGTGCCGGTCGCCGGAGAGCTCTTCCGCTTTCGTAATGAACGCGTTCAGAAGCGGGAGCTGATCATCTTCGTGCGCCCTACCGTGATCACCAACCCCTCGATCGAGAGCGACGAGTTGAAGTTCTTCCAGCGCTTCCTGCCTCAGGCCGCGGCAAGCTCGACTGAGGTCCGGAGGCCGCAATGAACCTGCTCATCAAGGCGCTCGAGCACGCGGTCCGGGAACGTACTTCGAATCCACCTGGACATCGAACGCAGCTCACGCTCGAAGAGACGCCGGCACGAACCGGGAAACCTTCGCTCGAAGCACCTCCGGCTGCGCAGCGGCAACTGCACATAGAAGAAGACAAATCCGGTACATCCACGCACTCGGCGCAAACACGATCGGCAGAGGTTCAGGAACGTTCGCGCGTCGCCGAATCAGCGCCGTCGGGACCACGGGCGGGCGGGCGACCGCAGGCATCGCAGCGGCATGCACGAGCAGCCGACGCTGCAACGCCGGTGATGCGGCTGGAAGCGGGCGCGGTTCGACGCGCGTTCACATACCTGCGCCTCCATCCGCTCGTCACGGTTGGAGTGCTTGCGGGCACGCTTGGAATTGCATTCGGCGCTTACGTGTACATGCAGGTGACAGCACCGGGCACACTGGCGCAACACCCTGCACGCGAAGCGCCGCACGCGTTGCCCTTGGCAAACCCGGTCGCAGCGACTGAGTCTCGGACGCCGGTGTCCGACGCGGCTACTGCAACCATCAACACCGCTGCTCCTGAGGGCGCTCAGGCAGGCTCGGAGCATTCCGTCGCAGCGCGCGAGCCGGCGACTGATGTCGGTGCCGCCGCGGTCCACGCCAACACGCCGACACCCAGCCACAACGAAGCAGAAGTCTTTTCGCCCGCGACGAGAACCGGGCCCGCTGCCCTCATCCCCACTTCGGCAGTCGTTTCGACCAGCCGACATCAGGACGCTGGCGGCACCTCCGGAACGCGCGAGACCGTTCGGCAGGAGAAGAGCAGCGGCGCGGAGCCGGCAGCAAGCGCCACTCCTGCGGCCCCTCCGAGCGGCATCGTGAGCAGCGGCAGCCGTGAGTCTATCGCAGTGAGCCCCGGGACCGCCGCGGCGCGGCTGAATCCGCACGTAGTTCAGGGCTACGGCCTCTTGCACGCAGGGCGGCTCGAAGAGGCGCACTCGGTGTACGAGCACGCGCTGGAAGCCGAGCCGATCAACCTCGACGCCCTGCTCGGCCTCGCCTACATCGCCGCGCTCGAGCATCGCACGGACGATGCGATGAAGACATATCTTCGCGTGCTGCAAGTGAGCCCCGGTCACGGCATCGCGCAGGCAGCGCTCATCGGCCTGATCGGTCGTGCGGATCCCATCGCCGCGGAGTCCCGCTTGAAGCAGCTTCTCTCGCGCGAGCCGTCGGCGTTTCTTCATTTCGTGCTCGGCAACCTGTACGCGGACCAGTCGTCCTGGAGCCAGGCACAGCACGCCTATTTCCAGGCCCATCACCTCGAGCCCGAGAACGCCGACTACGCCTACAACGTCGCAGTGGGTCTCGATCACCTGCGGCAGCGAAAGCTCGCGCTCGACTTCTATCGCCGCGCCGAGCATCTCGCCACTCGCGGAGCCCGTTTCAACTTCAATCCCGTCCATGCACGGGAACGCATCAGCAGCCTTGCTGCGCAAATTCCGGAATAGATCCTGAAGATCATGATTGGACAACGACACAAAGCAGGACTCGGCGAGCTGCTCGTGCAGCAGGGTCTCATTACACGCGATCAACTCGCGATTGCGCTGGCCGAACAGCGTCACCACGACGTGCCGCTCGGACGGCTCCTGGTGCGTCTCGGGTTCGTCGCCGAACCGGCCATCCGCGACATCATGGCGCGCTCGATCGGACGGGAGTCGATCGATTTGTCGAACGTCGTCGCGGATTCCGAAGCCCTGCGCCTGATTCCGCAGGAATTCGCACGCCGTCATCGCATACTGCCCATCGCGTTTCATGCACACACTCACCTTCTGACGGTTGCGACCACGGAGGTCTTCGACACCGTGGCAATGGATCAACTGCGCGCAATGCTCGGCACGGATATCGAGATCCGGATCCGGCTCGCGTCCGAGGCTCAGCTCGAGGAGTACATCGACCAGTTCTATGGTTACGCCCTTTCGGTCGACGGAATACTGAAGGAAATCGAAACTGGCGAGATCGACTACGGCAGCCTGGACGCGAATGGCGACGAATACACGCAGCCGATGGTGCGTCTGGTGAACGCGTTGCTGATCGATGCGGTGAAGCGCGGCGCCTCCGATATCCATTTCGAACCCGAGCACGCCTTCCTGCGCGTGCGCTTCCGTATCGACGGCGTGCTCGAAACAGTGCGCAGCCTGCACAAGACCTACATGGCGGGCATGACCGTGCGCGTAAAAGTGATGAGCGGCATGAACATCGCCGAAACCCGCGCGCCCCAGGACGGCCGGCTTTCGATGACGCTCAACGGACGCACCATCGATTTCCGCGTCTCCACGCAACCGACGATTTACGGCGAGAACATCGTTCTCCGGGTGCTCGATCGCGAGAAGTCGATCATCAGCCTCGATCGCATGAACCTGCCGGGCGAGCTGACTGACAAGCTCGCCCTGATGCTGGGGCGGCCCGAAGGCATCGTCATCGTGACCGGACCCACGGGCAGCGGCAAGACGACGACGCTGTACTCGCTGCTCGCGCAGGTAAACGATGAAACCGTGAACATCATGACGCTCGAGGATCCGGTGGAATACCCGCTCACGCTCATGCGACAGACGTCGGTCAACGAAGTCGCACGCATGGATTTCGCGAGCGGCATACGTTCGATCATGCGGCAAGATCCGGACATCATCCTGGTCGGCGAGGTGCGCGACAAAGATACGGCTGAAATGGCATTCCGGGCTGCGATGACGGGACATCAGGTATTCACGACCCTGCACACCAATTCGGCGCTCGGCGTTTTTCCGCGTCTTCTCGATATCGGCATTCAGCCGGACATCGTTGCCGGAAACATCATCGGCGTCGTCGCACAGCGCCTCGTCCGCACGTTGTGCCCCGAATGCAAGCAGGCCTATCCCGCGAGTCGCGATGAATGCATGATCTTCGGCACCCTGCCCGCGTCGGACCTGATGCTGTACCGGCCTGTCGGCTGCCACGCTTGCGATGGGAAAGGCTACAGGGGCCGCACCGCCATCATGGAGCTCCTGGTCATGGATGCCGATCTGGACGAGCTGGTCGCACGTCGCTCGACGCCGAAGGAATTGAGACTCGCGGCGGTCGCCAAAGGATTCAAGCCGCTCGTCCATGCCGGCACGCAACGGGTACTGGAAGGCGTTACGACGCTGACCGAGCTCGCGCGAGCCGTGGACCTGACCGGACGCTACGCCTGACCGGCTACGGTTCGCATGCCTTCATTCGAATACAAAGCTGTGGACGGAGCGGGGAAAACGGTCCGCGGCGCACTGGAAGCGGTAAACGATGCGGACCTCGAGTTGCGGTTGCGGCGGGTCGGTCTCGACCTCATCACCTGCCGGCAACTCGCGCGAGGCGCATCCCGGCTCGCCCGCGGCCGCAGCGTAACGCGTCAGGACCTCATCAACTTCTGCTTCGATATCGAGCAGATGAGCCGGTCCGGCATTCCGTTGCTCGACGGCCTGCGCGACTTGCACACCTCGGTTGAAAACCCGGCGTTCAAGGATGTGCTCGGAGCCATGCTCGAAGACATGGAAGGCGGCAAGGTCCTGTCTCAGTGCATGGCCGCCCATCCGCGGACGTTCGACAACGTGTTCGTGAGTCTCGTCGGCGCCGGTGAGCAGACCGGGCGTCTGCCCGAGGTATTCCAGAGTCTCGCGGAATCGATCAAGTGGCAGGACGAGCTCGCGTCGCAGACCCGCCGGCTGCTGATCTACCCGACGCTCGTGATGCTTGTCGTGCTCGCCGTCGTGCTTTTCCTGCTCATCTACCTCGTGCCGCAGGTAACGATGTTGCTGAAGACGATGGGCGTCGCGCTCCCTCTGCAGACTCGCGCGCTGATCGCCGCGTCGAACATCGTGGTCGACTGGTGGTTCCTCATCTTCGGTGTGCCGATCGCGGGCGCGATGGCATTCGGAAGCGGGCTCCGCAAAAGCACGCGCATCCAGTATGCGTGGGATGGGGCGAAGCTGCGCCTGCCGGTCGTCGGCCGCATTCTGCAGAAGATCATCCTGGCACGCTTCGCCACGTTCTTCGCGCTGATGTACGAATCCGGCATCACAGTGCTGGAAGCGATGCGCACGAGCGAGGCGATCGTGGGTAACCGCGTTCTCGCCGACGGCCTCGTCCGTGCAGGACAGCAGGTGTCGGCGGGCGCGAGCCTCACGGAATGCTTCAGTAATCTCGGCATGTTCCCGCCGCTCGTCATTCGTATGCTTCGAGTCGGCGAGAACACGGGGGCGCTCGACGTTGCGTTGCGCAACGTGAACTACTTCTATACGCGCGACGTGCGTGAATCCGTGGACAAGGCGCTGAAGCTGCTCGAGCCGACGATCACGATGGGCCTCGGTATCGTGATGGCCCTCATCATGTGGTCGGTGCTCTCGCCCGTATACGACATTCTCGGCAAGCTCAAACTGTGATGCTCACGTTACGTCGAGACAAGCTCCTGGTTTGCGTGTCGGAGCAACGGGCCAGCGCCGCGCTGTCACGCGCCGGAAGGATTGTCGAGCTCGAGAGCTTCGCGCATACCGAAGACGGTCTCGCGAATTTTCGCGAGTTCCTGGCACGGCATGCAGCGACGCCGGTCTCGATGGTCGTGGATGCGAGCGAAGAAGATTACCGCGCCGAGGCGCTGCCGCACACTCGCGGCACCGAGCGCAAGGAGATGGTGGCGCGCAAGCTGAAACAGCACTACCGAAACACGCCTTATGCTGGCGCGTGGCTGCAGGACCGCGAAAAAGGAAAGCGTCGAGAAGACCGTTTCCTTTTTGCCGCGCTGACCAATCCGGATCTCGTAACCGACTGGCTACGCGTGCTGCAGGGTCAGGCGCTTCCGCTTTCCGGTCTGTATCTGCTGCCGATGGTAAGCGCCGGCCTTGCTGCAAAGCTGCACATAAGGACGCGCAATCTCGCCATCGCGGCACAGCACGACGAGCGGCTCCGCATCACCTTCCTGCGAGAAGGCCAGTTGAAGTTCAGTCGTGTCACGCGCACAGACAACAGAGAAGCGGACCAGGTGCGCTTCTTTGCAGGAGAAATATCGAATACACGGCTCTATTTGCATGCATTGCGCATGGCGACGCTCGACGAGCGCCTTACGATCCTGCTGCTCGACCCGCAAGATGCATTGCAGGACGTGGCAGACGCCATTATGCGTGACAACCCCGCGCTTCGATGTTTGCGTCTGGATGCTGCACAGCTCGAGGCGAAGCTCCGTATCGGCAGGCAGTACCTCGCGGCGTCACCGGATGCGCTGTATCTCCAACTACTCGCGCTTTACCGTGGGGACGGATGTATTGCACCGGCGGATGCGACGGCGCAGTACCGCCTCTACCGCACCCGGCGCGCACTGTACGCGGCCTGTGCCGGCATGGGTGCGCTGGCAGCGTGCTGCACGGGCCTCAATAGCTGGCTCACTCACGGCGTGCGCACGCAGGTGCACGCCGTCGAGAGCCAGATCAGTGCGTATCAGACCCGATACGAGCGGCTTGCAGTGAACGCAGCGGGCGCACCTGTGAGCGGCGATGTGATGAAACGCGCCGTCGATGTCGCCCAGAGACTCCGCGACAACGCCAGAGACCCGGGTGCGATGATGGCCCTCCTGTCTCAAGCGCTCGAGAGCAGTCCCGAGGTCGTCCTGCACGAATTCGGATGGACGCATGCGACATCGGACATCCAGAAGGGGGGTGACGCCGGTCCCCTAGCCTCGAATGCACTCCCCGGCACCTCGGCGACGGCACGCAAACAGAGCGCGTATGTCGCTGGACAGATAAAGCCGTTTCGCGGTGATTATCGTGCCGCCATCACGAGCATCAACCGCTTCGCCGAGAGCCTGAGGAAGGTGCCCGCCGTGGCGGAGGTACGTATCCTCCGAATGCCTTTGAATATCAGCCCCAGCGCGATCTTGTCCGGTACTACTCTGGACAAGACCGAGGGCACCGCGACAGCCGAGTTCGACCTCGTGATCGTATACAAGCCGCGCATATGAGACGAGCAAACATCGTAGCGTTGCGCATGCCGCTCGCCATGCTCGCCGCGACCGTGATTGTCTGCGTGTGTGCGCTGCTTTACTCAGGCGCAATGCTCGGCGACGCCCGGCAACTGCTGACACGCGCCGAGATGCAACTCCGGAGCGAACGCGTACGCGTCGAAAACGCCGGTGAAGAGAAGGCGACAAGAGCGCGCTACCTCGGCGGCTATCAGCAACTTGCACGCGAAGGGCTGACGGGCGAAGAGCAAAGGATGAACTGGCTCGATGGCCTGCGCGCGGCAGCGCGCGAAGCGAACCTGTCTGGTATCGAGTACGAGATCGGCGCACAGCGACCCTACGCGCACGCTTCGGAAGTCGACGCCGGTCCACTCAGGATCAGCGAATCGGTGATGCAGATCCGTCTGCGCTTGCTCCACGAAGGAGAGCTCGAGCGCTTCATGGACGCACTGACGCGCAGCGGTAGCGGGTTCTTCACCGTCGATCGCTGCATCCTGCGCAGGCTGCCGCCCAGCGGAAGCGATGCGGGCCGCCAGGCACGCGAAAACCTCACGGCCGAATGCGAGTTGCGGTGGCTCACGCTGCGAGCACCGAACAAAACGGACAACAGACAGTGAAGCACATCATTACGCTTCTATCGTGTGCTTTGATCACAGGTTCAGCGCTCGCGGCACAGCCTCTGGGTCGCTTCTTCTTCACTCCATCAGAGCGCACAGAGCTCGACATGGCGCGATCCCAAAAGAACATACGCGAAGTACCGGCTCGCATCGATCCGCCAGCCGTAGCGGAACCCAGCGCGTCGACGCTTACCTACAGCGGCCTTGTTCGCCGTAGCGATGGACGCGCACTGCTCTGGATCAACAATCGCGTGGTGGACGAGCGGGACGCACTCACCGGCCTCAATCTCCGGGGATACGTGCGAGCGGATGGCGCCGTCGCCGTGGAGATTCCCGCGACGGGGCGGGCTGCCGAGATCAAGGTCGGACAATCCTTCGATGTCCGCGCTGGAGGCATTGTGGAAGGCATGGCCGTGCGTGATTCGCGCCAGGAGGCAGAGGCGACGCCGCAACTCCGGCGCGGCAGCGATCAGGAGAAAGATGCAGAGCGGGCAAGCGGGCCTTCGCAGCCATAGCACGCCTCATTGGAACGAAAAGAGATGAGCCGCCGCGGACAAAGCCACCGGGTTGGAACGCGTCTGCGGGCCGCACAGCGTGGTCAGGCGCTGCTGACGATGCTTTGCATACTCGGTCTTGCGGCGGCCTTGCTCGTGTATGGATCCACGACGGAAATCAGTCGAAGCGTGCATGCCGATGAGCGCACTCGTGACGCGTTGGAGGAGGCGCGTCAGGCGCTCATCGGCCGGGCGGTAAGCGACGCGAATCGTCCCGGCAGTCTGCCTTGCCCCGACGCTGATGGCGATGGCAGTGCCGACCTCTTCGTCGGATCGAGCTGCCCGGCATACGTCGGACGACTGCCGTGGCGCTCGCTCGGCGTAGGCGACCTCCGCGACGAGAGCGGCGAGCGTCTATGGTACGCGTTGTCGCCGAGTTTCAGGGATCACCCGTCCGCGCCGGCCATCAACAGCGACAGCAGGGGCACCCTGACCGTGTACAGCGCTGATGAGACCGCCCCCGTCACGACCGAGGCCGTCGCCGTCGTGTTTGCGCCTGGAGCGGCATTGAATGGTCAAGTGCGAGACGGCGTGACGCAGACGTGCAGCAGTAATGGCCGAATCGTGCCGCGCGCGAACTGTCCGGTGAATTACCTCGACGCCATCAACAAGTTCAGCAACGCAAATGCTTCCGGACCCTTCGTCGCTCCGCCGCTGCAGCCGGGCTTCAACGACAAATTGGCCGTGGTGACGACGAGCGCCTTCATGCCCTTGGTCGAACGCCGTGTGGCGCTGGAAGCGAGAAACGCGTTGCTCGACTACAAGCGCACGAGTGCCTGCCGCTGCTTTCCATGGCCGGATGAGACCGGAGACGGCGTGAGCGACGCCGGAGTGAATCGGGGCCGGATCCCGGTCAAAACGGCGTTGCCCCAGGCCTGGCCTGCAGGGCTTCTGCCGTCATACTTTTCGGCCAACGATTGGGCACGAGTGACACATTATGTCGTCGCCAGGAGTGCGCTCGAGCAAGCGGGGCAAGGGTGCACGACGTGTGCGGAGGCGAATCTAACGATCGACAGTCTGCGCGGGTACGAGGTCGTGCTCCTCACGCCCGGGTTCGCGACCGGAAGCCGGCAACGCTCCTCGTTGAGCGACTACTTCGCGGATCCCGAGAACGCGAACGGGAATGATCGGTTCGTCACGCCACGCTCGCCCGATGCCGAGCGCAACAACATCTATGGTGTCGCTGGCGCAGGAGTGGGGTGCGCGGCCGTCGCAGGGGTGCTTATCGATAATGCGCCCTGCGCCGAACCCGGCGGCGGCATACGCGGCGCATGCCAGGCGGCTCTCGCGAGCGCATCCGGCTGCAGCTGCGCATCTGCAGCCGGCGCACTCGCGACCGGCGCTTGCGCAAGCGCGCCGGGCAGTGCGGCTTGTGCGGCCGTGATCGCGCAACTGGGAAAGTGCACGTCGTGAAGGCACCGACATCGCGGGTCGCGCATGGATTCAGCCTGCTCGAGCTCGCGATCGTACTGTTCGTGGCAGCGCTGCTGCTCGGCAGCATACTCGTGCCGCTGCAGACACAGGTCGAGAACCGCAAAGTCGACGAGACGCGACGGTCGCTCGAACTCGCGCACGACATGTTGCTCGGATTCGCAGCCGCGAACGGCTACTTCCCGTGTCCCGCCGACGCGTCGAGCAAAGGTCAGGAAGCAGCGGGCAGCAATCATGCGAGCGGCGCCTGTGCGCTATGGCAAGGCTACTTGCCGGCCGCGCTGCTCGGGTTCAGGCCGGTGGACTCGGACGGCTACGCGCTCGATGGCTGGGGGCTGGCTTCCAACCGTATCAGATATGCGATCTCCAATCACACCGTGGCAGGCGTATCGCAGCCCTTCACGCGGTTGAACGGGCTTCGCAGTCTGCCGATCAGCAGCCTGGGTAACCCTGCGCTGTTCCACATCTGTCAGAGCGGCAACGGCGTCACCGCGACCGACTGCGGTTCGGCCCTCACACTCGCATCCAATGCGGTTGCCGTCGTGTGGTCGGTCGGCGCGAACGCGGCCACCGGCGGCACCAGTGTGCACGAAGCACAGAATCCCAATCCCAATGGCGGCACACCGGATTACGTCTTCGTCACACGAACACCGTCGACAGTGCCCGGAACCGAGTTCGACGACGTGGTGACCTGGATTCCGGCGACGGCGCTCATCAGCCGCCTCGTTCAGACGGGACAGTTCACGCCGGCGGCTCAGACGGCGATGTCGCCGCCGTGACGACCCGCAGCAGCGGCACCGGCAGGCTTCGAACCGGCGGACGAAGGTGCTGGGGCTTCACGCTCGTCGAGCTCGCCGTCGCAGTGTTTCTGATCAGCCTGCTGCTCGGCGCGCTCGCAATGCCACTACAGATGCGAGTGGAGGCCCGCAAGGTCGAGCAAACCGAGCAAGTGCTCAGGACCCTCCGCGATGCACTGACCGGTTATGCAGCCGCGAACGGTTACCTCCCCTGCCCCGCGGACGACTCGAGCACTGGGCGCGAACCCGCGGCGAGCAACCACGAAACCGGCTATTGCCCGTCCTACTTCGGCTTCCTACCGGCGGCGGCGCTGGGAATCGCGACGCAGGACGTGCGCGGCTATGCCGCAGATGCGTGGGCAGGCGCGGGCAATCGCATCCGCTACGCCGTTGCCCCTTATGCGATCGGATCGATCGGCAACGCGCTGACCCGCGTCAATGGAATGCGTAGCGCCGGCTTCGCGCACCTGAGCGACCCGGCGCTATCGCTGTTTCACGTCTGCGACAGTGGCAGCGGCGTCAGTGCCGGCTCTACCTGCGGCAAGGCGATCACGCTCGTCTCGACTGCGCCAGCGGTGATCTGGTCGTCGGGTCCGAATGAGGCAAGCGGCGGTTCGAGCGTGCATGAAGCGCAGAATCCCAACGTGAACGGTGGCAGCGCCGACCGGCTGTTCGTCAGCCGTGTACGCTCGAACGTAAGCGGGAACGAGTTCGACGACATCGTGACGTGGATACCGATGTCGATGCTGCTCGCTCGCATGCTCGCCGCCGGTCAGCTGCCCTGAATGGAGAAACGCCCCGGCAGGCGTCTTCTTGACGAGAGCTGACCGGGGCGGAAAGCGTGGATCGGTCCGGTGAGGACGGCGACTTGTGCTTTGCCCTCAATATCGGACACCGACCCGATTACTTTAGTGAATTCGGCACACCTGCGGAGCGCCCTGAGTCCTCACGCACGAGAGCTGCTCAGAAGACGTGCGATCTTCGCGACGATCTCGTCCACGTCGAAAGGCTTCGTGATGTGCACCTGAAAACCAGCGTTCAGAGCGCGGCGCCGGTCCTGTTCCTGGGCGTATCCGGTGACGGCAATGGCAGGGATGCTGCTCGAGTGCACGCTTTCGCGGATCTGCTGCAGCAGTGAATAACCGTCAACGCTCGGCATCCCGATGTCGAGAACCACGAGGGCAGGGCGCCATCGGACGCAGATCTCGAGCGCTTGCGACGCGTTCTCCGCCGTCATCACATCGGCGCCTTCGGACGTAAGAACCTGCGACATGAGCGCGCGCGCGCTCGGCTCGTCATCCGTGACAAGAATACGAACACCCTTGAGGGCATTCCGATTCCTGTGATGAGCCACGTCCTGGAAAGGTCCGTCGGCGCCGGACTGATTGCCCGATGGCGCCGCGGTCAGTGGCAAGCGCACCGTGAACGTTGCGCCTTTACCCTTGCCTTCGCTGCTCGCCTGCACGGTTCCTTCATGCAACTCCACCAGGTGCCTGACGATGGCCAGCCCCAGGCCAAGACCGCCGTGCCGCCTTGTCGTCGAACCGTCCGCCTGGCGGAATCGCTCGAACAAGTGCGGCAGAAGCTCCGGTGAAATTCCTTCGCCGTTGTCCCTGACCGAAATATCGTAGCGGTTCCCGTTGCGTCGACCCATGATCTCCACGCTGCCACCCTCGGGGGTGAACTTGATCGCATTGGAGAGCAGGTTCACGAACACCTGCTGCATGCGGGCCGCGTCGTAGTGCACCTCCGGGACCTGCTGCAGCTCGGTGGATATGCGGACGGCCTTCGTGTGTGCCGCAACCTGCACGGATTCGACAGCGCGATCGATGATGTCCTGCATCCGCACCGGCTCGCGTTTGAGGTCGAGCTTGCCGGCGATCACGCGCGAGATGTCGAGAAGATCGTTTATGAGCTTGTTCTGAAGCTGCGCGTTGCGTTCGATCGTCTCGATCGCTTTCGTCTGCTGTTCCGCGTCGAGTCGGCCGCTGCGCATGAGATGGAGCCAGCCGAGTATCGCGCTCATCGGGCTTCGCAGCTCGTGCGAAAGCGTGGCAAGAAATTCGTCCTTCAGACGCGCCAGGTTTTCTGCTTCGGTGCGGGCGGCCTTCTCCAGTCGCAGCACCCGCTCTCGCTGCTGCTCGGCGTGTTTGCGCGCGGTGATGTCGAGAGCAATGCCCATGAAGCGCGTCGGTTCGCCGTGCTCGTCCCGATGCACACGCCCATAGGAGGCAAGCCAGCATTCCGCGCCGTCGTCTCTGCGGATGATGCGGTGCTCGTGTGAGAAACGCTCGCCGGTCTTGCGCGCTCGGTCCATTGCCTGCAGTACGGCCGCGCGGTCGTCAGCGTGGATCTGATCGAGCCACAGTTCCCATCTGGCAGGGCCGCCCACAGGCGTTCGTCCCAGGAAGCCGTAAAGCTCGCGGCTGAAATGCGCGCTGCCGTCCCGCAGATCGATGTCCCACGTTGCGATGTTGGCGCCTTCGATCGCGAGGCGCAGGCGCTCCTCGCTCTCGGCGAGGCCGAGCTCCGTCGTCCGGAGGCGCAGCAGTGTGCGTACGACAGTGATGATCTCCTGCGGCTCGACGGGCTGCTGCAGGAAGATGTCGGCTCCGCTCTCGGCACTGCTTGCTTCCGAATCCGGCGCGATGCCGGCGGTCGCCGTTATATGCAAAACCGGAAGCCGTGCGCTGGCCGGATCGCTCTTGATGCGCCGGCATACTTCGAATCCGTCGACGTCCGGAAGCTGCAGATCGAGCAGCACGAGATCAGGGTGCTGGGTACGAACGGCCTGGAGTGCGTCCATTCCGTTCGCGGCCTCGATGACTTCGAATCCGGCCTGCCGCAGAATGCGCGTTTTCGTATAGAGGCCGATCTCATTGTCATCCACATTGAGGATGCGGGCCGGGCGCCTCCGTTCGAACCACGTCACGACCGCACCTGGTTGAGTATCGCCTGCACTTCGGTGAGCATGCTCAGTTCCCAGTCCCGTTTGCTGAGCACCGCCCGTGCACGGCGTGAGAGCTGCGCACGCTCGGAGCTGCTGAGATCGCGCGACGTCGCCACGAGCACCGGAATGTCACGCGTAGCCGGATCGTCGCCGAGACGCTCGAGCACCACCTCACCGTCGACGTCCGGCAGCCCCAGATCCAGTACGATGAGCTGCGGCCGCACAAGCTGTGCCGCTCGCAGCCCGCTTCGACCATCTTCCGCTTCGATCACCTCGTGCCGCGTCGGCGCCAGCGCCTTGCGCACGGTGTAACGGTAAGCCGTGTCATCGTCGATGAGCAGAATGCGCCGGCTGGTGCACGCGTCGAGGCGAGCGAGCAGCTCCGGTGGCTCGAAGGGTTTCACGAAGTAGGCGTCCGCCCCGAGCGCGTATGCCTTGCGCTCGTCCGCGGTCGTGCTCACCACGATGATCGGGATCGACTGCGTCGCGGGATCGTTCTTCAGCTCGCTCAGCCAGTGCCAGGTCTGCTCGCGCTGTAGCATGATATCGAGAATGATGGCCGCGGGCCGCAACCGCTCGAGCGCCTGCTTCGCATGGCGCAAAGTGCGCGCCGCGACCGCTGCGTACGCGGAATCGCGGAAAATCTTTTCATAGACGAGCTGTGCCTCCTCCTCGTCTTCGACCACCAGCACGCTCATGCGCGACGGGTCGACACTGATGCTCGCTGCGACAGCCGGGACCTCATCGTCACACAGGCGCACGGGCAGCGTTGCGAAAAAAGTCGATCCGAGGCCGGGCTCGCTTCTGACACCGATCGTGCCGCCCAGGAGTGTCGCAAGCTTGCGGCACAGCGGCAGTCCGAGACCGGTGCCCTTCACCTTGCGCTGATGCGGGCCCTGCACCTGCGTGAATTCTTCGAAGATTTTCGCCTGATCTTCGGGCGCAATGCCGATGCCTGTATCGCTCACACTGAAGGTGACTGTCCCGTTGACAGGGTCGTGATCAGCGCTCACGCGCACCTCGCCCCGTTCGGTGAACTTCAGCGCGTTCGAGATGAAGTTGCGAAGAATCTGCGAGACCTTCGCTTCGTCCGTGTAAAGCAGCGGCAGGTCGAGTGGCTCGTCCAGACGCAGCTGCACGGTTTCGGTCACGATCAGCGGTCGCAGCATCCCGCGCAACGCGCTGAAGAGATCGGCCGCGGAAAACTCGATCGGCTGCACATCGATTTTGCCGGCCTCGATCTTCGCGAGATCGAGCAGGTCGTCCACGAGCTGCGTGAGATCCTCTGCGGCCTTGCGTACGAAGAGCACCTGCTTCTCCTGCTCCGCCGTCAGCGGCCCATCCGTGCGATCGAGGAGCAGGCGCGCCAATGCACGGATCGAATTGAGCGGCGTCCGGAACTCGTGGCTCATGTTCGACAGAAACCGCGACTTCATCTCATCCGCGCGACGCAGATGGCCGGCTTTCTCGTCGATCTCCGCATAGAGCGCGACGACGCCGCGATTCGTGTCCTCGAGCTCGCTGTTCAGGTGCACGAGCTCCTCCTGGCGCTCGCGCAGCTCCTCCAGTGTCCGAAGGAGCTCGCGATTCTGCTGTTGAATTTCCTGTATCGGCGTCGTCGGGGGGTTCACGGCGAGGGCATCGCCCAGACGCGCGAGCTCCGGCCCGGCGAAACACCGCGCGCCCGACGGCAATATCTTCTTCAGGCTTACGACCGTGCCGAAACCGGATTTCGAGCTGATGTCGAACTGATCCATGAGCCGACGTGCCCCGACGATGCCCAGGCCCATGCCGGTCTGCGAGCGGTAACCACCGTCGAGGATCGTCTGCAGATTCTCGATGCCGGGACCGCGATCGCTGATGCGTATGATCAGGAGCTGCGGCGGGATCGAACCTTCCAGTTCGAACTCCGCCGTGCCGCCACCCGCGTAACGGAAGGCGTTGCGCGCTATTTCGGACGCCGCCGTGGCGATCCGGACCTGGTCCTGGGCTTCAAAACCCAGCAGACCCGCGATCTGACGCGCGCGCTGGCGCACGGACACGACATCCTGCTCGTGATCGATGGCGACGCTGATCAGGCGTTTAGTCATGCCTTCCCGGAACGGATGTTGCGCAGCACTGCGAGTGTCGTGTCGTCGCGGCCGCGCGCGTGGTCGCGATAAACAACCCCGGCAATGAGGGCAGCCGGACGATTTTCAAGGCCTGGATATGCGCCGGGATCCCAACGTGAGTTCATACCGTCGCTAAACGTGTAAAGCAGCGCGTTGCGCGGAAACGGAAAGCTGAATTCCTGAACCTTGCGCACCTGATGACCGAGTATTCCGTTATGCGATGCGAGATTCCGGGTCTTGCCGTCCACGCGCACGAAGCATGAGATATTGCCGATGCCACAGAACGTGCCGACCTCGGACCACGGCTTTAACTCGACCACGGCGGCCGCAGCGCCGCGTGTGGCGCGCAGTCCTGCATGGATAGCGTCGATCTGTTCGGCCGGCGTACGCTGTGCGTTGCGTTCGGCGATGTCCTTTGCGGCGAGCGCTGCCGCGGCTGCCTCCGGACCGTGTCCCAGTCCATCGACCACGAGCAGCACGTAACGTCCTTTCGACGCATGCAGGTTCCAGTCGTCGCCGCACGCGGTCTCCCCCTTGAGCGGGATGCAGATCACACCGCTTTCGAGGTCGGTGTCGAGAACGGGCGCTTCGCCAGACCACACCACGCATCGCACGGCCGTCCCGGCTGCAGGTTGGGAATATACGTCAAAGCTGGAGCACAGGCGGGAGAGCGCGCCAAGGCCGATTCCCGCCGTGCCCGCGGTCGAGTGACCGTCGCGCAAGCTCGCGGCGATATTGCTGATGCCGCCTCCCCGGTCCAGCGCGAACAGCTCGATGCCGCGCAGCCCGTTCTGGATCATTGACTGGACGACAATCGAACCGCCACCGCCGTGCTTGACGAGATTGGTCGCCGACTTCGGTGGCAGCGATCGCGACGGTCCCGGCGCGCGACTTGCTGAACCCCAGCTCCTCTGCCATGGCCACTGCCGCCCGGCGCGCCTCCGAGACCTGGCTCTGCTCCGTGACTGCCACTGCGATGCGGTGCATCAGCGCCATCGGGTAATCGTAACGCGCGTGCCGCCGCCCGGTTTGCTGTCGATCGAGAACTCGTTCGAGAGTCGTTTCGCACCGCCCAGTCCGAGCCCGAGCCCTCCGCCGGAGGTATAACCGTCGCGCAGCGCCTGCTCGATATCCGCGATGCCGGGACCGTCATCGCGAAACGTGAGGCGAATGCCGGTTCGTACCCCGCTTCCGAGAAGCTCGATGATGACTTCGCCGCCGCCGCCGTACTCGAGTGTATTGCGCGCAAGCTCGCTCGCCGCAGTGACGATCTTGGTCTGATCGACGAGGCTGAAGCCTTGCGCGACCGCGCGCTCGCGCACAGCCTGACGCATGCGCACGATGTCCTCTGACCGCAGGATCGGCAAGGTGGTGACGTTGTTCAGCATGCAGTGCTGTTCAGAGGCGTTGCCGGACGTGTTTCTCGAGCAGCGCCATGCCTTTTTCGACGTTGAGCGCGGTGTGCACACCCTGCAAGGGCAGGCCGAGCTCGACCAGCGTAATCGCAACCGACGGCTGCATCCCGACAACGACTGTCTCCGCGTCGAGCACGCGCGCCATACCCGCGATGTTCGCGATCATGCGGCCGATAAACGAGTCCACCATGTCGAGCGAAGATATGTCGATGAGCACGCCGTGCGAGCGCTCGCTGGCGATGCGAGTCGTGAGATCGTCCTGGAGATGAAGCGCCAGCTGATCGTGCATGTCCACCTGGATCGTCACCAGGAGGAACTTCCCCATCTTGAGGATCGGAATGCGGTCCATGCTACGACTGGGTCGGTGAGGTCGAGATGCGGCAGCCGGTCCGCTTCAGCGCTACTGAAAAGGCGTCCGCCAGCGTCGCTTTCGTGACCACCTCGCCCAGGTCGACGCCGAGATGCACGATGGTTTGCGCAATCTGCGGACGGATCCCGCTGATGATGCAGTCGGCACCCATGAGCCGCGTTGCAGCGATTGTTTTCAGCAGGTGCTGGGCAACAAGCGTGTCGACCATGGGGACGCCTGTAATGTCGATGATGGCGATCGCTGCCTCGGTGTCGACAATCTTCTGGAGCAGCGTTTCCATCACGACCTGCGCGCGCGCACTGTCGAGTGTGCCGACCAGGGGAAGCGCGAGAATATCGTCCCAAAGCTGCACGACCGGCGTCGATAGCTCGAGCAGCTCGCGTTGCTGACGCACGATCACTTCCTCTCGGCTTGTCTGGAAGACTTCGGTCGTATAAAGCCCGAGTCGATCCAGCAGTTCGCTCGTGCTCCACAGCGCCTCGGCCAGCGCCTTGGGGTCGCTCTCGAGCTCTTCACTGAACAACTTGAACAACGCCTGCTTCAGTGAGAAAACGAATGTCGCCGTCTCCGATGGCGTAAGCCCTTGGACGGCGCGCGAACGTGAAATCTGAGCGAGCATGTCGCGGATGTCGGCCCAGTCGCCGACGGCGATGTCGTCCGAAGTCGTCTGGGTCAACGTGCGCAGAAGAAGGGTCAGAAACTGGCGCGACTCGTCCGCAAGCTCACCTTCCTTCATGAGGTCGGGTCTGTACGCGTGTGAGCTCGTCTGCTTCTTCACCCATTCCTGGAGGAGCTTCGCCTCGTTTTTCTGGAGGATCTTCAAGTACTGCCCTGCGGCGATCGAATTCATGTGGCTTCCCGAAATCAAATCAACGTCGTCGAAAGTGCGGGCACCGCGCCTGGCCAGACGTGCAGATAACCGGACAATACGCTCTTGGGTCAAAAAGCTCCCGTGCCTGACCCCCCGTCGCCGCGCGGGGATTATACGAGACGACGTTTGGCCGTGTGGCCGACCGGCGTTTCGCCTGTCGCGTAGGCCGAGGAAGAACGCCAGCCGCTATGCGCTGGCACGTGCGAGCTCAAGGCGCGGGATTTCGGCGCTGGCTGTGAGGTCCGCGATGGCACCCTTGCGACTTCGAAGTTCGGGCGAGGAGGGAAGACGAGCGGCGCCGATGGTCCGTCGGGAATTTCAATGAGCAGCGGATATGAAGTGGCCGAGGAAGGATTGTGACTGCGGCCCGCTCGGAACCAACTTTGCTTGTCCAAACGAATCTGAAACACAGCGCTGCAGTGCGATTTCGGCGGAGGCTTGGTGCTCTCGACGAAAAGTAGTCCGACCGCGTGCGTCTTGTCTTTTTTGCTGCTTACGGCAAATGTCTCCGCCGAGGTGTTCACCCACAGGCAAGGTGCCGAAAACTTCGAAGCGATCGTGAGCGCTGAGCGGCTGGTGGTGAAGGAGCGATATCAAGGGGCTTCCACGATCTATGGTGATCTCTCTTGCCCGCTCGGCGCCGCGGTGCGGGCGACTGTCCTGCCTGCGTCGGATTCGCGCCTGTGCTTCACGTTCGCCGCCGATCAATGCGAGTACACGCGCTTCCAGGACGGTTCGCCGATACACCAGGAAGAGCTGGCGAATGCGCGCGTGCCGAGAATGTGTATTGCGCTTGGCAGCGCAGATGAAGCTCAACGTCTGGCCAAGCTCGTGAACTCGGGTCCCCAGCAGGCGCGCGCAGCGGATTCTGCGGCGGCGGAAGAATCGAAGCGGAGCACTTCCTCACCTGAGCCTTTCCCCAAGCATGCGGAACCGGTGGAGCAAGCGCGCGAAACACCAGCACGTGCGACCCGACCCACGCAGGCCGCGGGCAGCACGCACAGTGCACCGGAGCGCGTGGACGTGTATTCGTCCGATGCTTCCAGCCGCGCGCGTGCGGATTCAGTCGGCCAGCAGCCTCACGTCAGCACGCCCCTCGCCGTCTTCGTCCACGTGCGCAATCCCAAGCAGTGCGCAGAGGTCGAGCGCCTTATCGAGCCGCTGTTGGCGCGAGGCATCCGCGTCACCGGCATCAAGCTCATGGATGTGGGGCCGCTTACCACCGATCTGCGCTACTTCTATCCAGATGATGCGCGGCAGTCAGGCGAGCTGGTCAGGGTGCTCCGCACCCTCGGCGTGCGGCCCGTTCGTGTGAAGCATATCAAGGGGTTCGAGACTCGCGCCACAAGGCGGCAGTATGAGCTCTGGTTATCACCGACGGACTCGCCAGTCAGGCTGTCCGCCGGTGCCTCACCAGACGGTGTCAAAAGGCAGAGGTAAGCTGAGCAGTTGTCGTGGTTCGGGGCGGAGTCGCGGGCAGCTCGTTCGCATTCGCTGTGCGACCGTGTCGGCCCACTCCCCAAGGGTCACGCGACCAAGCTCAATGCTGGATCAGTCGCGCAGCCTCGTCTTCGGTCGGCAGCCGGCCGTCCGGCGTAAATTTGTCCACCGCTGCGGGCAATTCTCGTGTCAGCCTGGACAGCAGCTCTTCTCGCGAGAGGCCCGTCTGCTGCGAAAGCGTGTTCAGCACATCGGGGCCGATCGCTTGCTCGAGCTGATGAGGGGGGAGTTGTTGATTGGGACCTTTCCCGACCCATGAATCCGCCGCGTCACCATGGCCGTTCTGCTTGAAGCGATCGATGAGCCCCCCGAGCCCGCCGCTCAGAACGCTTCCCACACTCGCACCGCTGAGGAGACCGCCCAGATTGCCGAGCATGCCGCCCAGACCGCTCTGCTGACTGTTCATGCCAGATCCGCCGGCCGGCTGTTCCTTAAGCCCACCCAGCATGTCGGCGATCTTGTCGCGGTTCTGATAACCCGCGACAGCGAGAAGTCCCAAAAGCGCAACCATGGATGGCGTACCTTGGCTCATTTCATTCTCCTCAAAGTCCTAAGTGGAACACATCCGCACATCGATCTGCACGAACGTGCTATGTCCCCTAAACAGCCGTCGGGGTGTATCGTTATGTGGCAGCTCGGCCGTGACCGGGCCCCCGCATAGGAGCAGATCATGGGTTTCATCTGGACAATAATCATTGGATTTGTCGCTGGCGTTATCGCGAAGTTCATCATGCCGGGCCGCAATGAACCCTCGGGCTTCGTGTTGACGACAATCCTCGGCATCGTGGGAGCATTCGTTGCGACCTATCTCGGCCATGCGCTTGGATGGTACGCGCCGGGCGAGGGCGCCGGACTTATCGGCGCAGTCGTAGGCGCGCTTGTGGTTCTCTTTATCTGGGGAATGATAGCCAAACGGCGCCCGTAGGAAACTCGAGAGACATCCCGGATTGTAGTGATGCACACAGGTTATACGTCGACCACCCCAATCGACATCAGAAATTATCTTGCAAGGGACGGGCCGCTTGGCGCACGCAGAATCAAAAGCGCAGAAAGAAGCTGAGTGAGCTCGAGGATGAATGGAACGCAGACGGTGCCGCACGAGCGACCGCCCCACGTTTCCCGATTGCGAGGCACCAGCTCGTCGGCGGATTGAGCGCGGTCATCATCTGAGCAAGCGACCGGCCGTCATTCAAGTTCGTCTCGCAGGCCCGCCCTGAGTGCCTCTGATTGCTACACGAGGCGCACCGCGTTTCCATAGCGCGCGAGCGTTGCATCGTGGGTAAGAAGCGTGAGCGGCTCCAGGATGGCCTGCGCAATGAGCGCGCGATCGAATGGGTCGGGATGATGGCGCGGTAGCCGCGCCACATGCACGGCATGTGCGGCAACAAAAGACAGATGCTTGAGGCCGGCAGCGTCAGCCGCATCGATAAGCGCGGCGGTGTCGACGCGGAAATCTTTGCGTCGCAGCGCAGCCTTGATAGCAATCTCCCAAAAGCTCACGGCCGACACGAAACAGTCATTTCCCGGCGCCGTCATCAATTCGCGCGCGTTCTGCGAAAGGTTTGGCGAATCATCGAGCATCCAAAGGAATACGTGCGTGTCGAGCAGAATTCTCACTTGCCGCGGCGACCCTCGAACAGCGCGAGCGCCTCGTCAGACAGTGGCGCATCGAAATCGTCGGGGTAACGGAGCTTTCCCTTCATTACGCCGAACTTGAGCTTTCTCGATGCGTCCAGCGGCACCAGCTTCGCGCGCGGCACGCCGTTTTTGGAAATGATGATCTCGGCACCCGCGGCAACTTCTTCGACCAGCCGCGACAGGTGAGTTTTCGCCTCGTGAATATTGACGGTGTCCATTGACCCGAGCCTCCGTGCTTAGTCTACTTGAACCAACCGAGCGGCGCCAGCAAGATTGGAGTCGTCCACGGAAGGTCAGTGATCAAGCGAAAACATCGCTGCTTTGCCTTACGTACACGACCACGGCACAGTTTCGGCACAGGCCGATAGAATCGCAGACAAGGCTTAGGAGTTGGAATCTTGCACATCCTGGAGTATGTCGGCCTCGATGTTTCCCGCGTCAAGGCGCAGTACCGGAAAGTCCGCGACGCAATCGAACGCGACGACTTCCGCCAAGCGGAGGTGAAGAAGCTGACCGGAGTCGAGGGCAAGTTCTACCGCGCCAAGCTCGACGACTCCAACCGGCTGTTGTTCACGTTGCTGAAGCATGGGGGCCGGACTTGCGCCCTGATGCTGGAAGTCATCGAGCAGCACGCCTATGACAAGTCGCGCTTCCTGCGGGGAGCAGCGATCGACGAGACGAAGATTCCCCAGATCGATGCTCAGGTCGCTGCGGCCGAGGCGACGCCTATCCGCTACCTCCACCCCCAGCGGCGCGACATCCATCTCCTGGACAAGCCGATCTCGTTCGACGAGGCCCAGGAAACTGTCTACCGGCTGCCACCGCCGGTCATCGTGGTCGGCAGTGCCGGTAGTGGCAAGACCGCACTGACGCTGGAGAAGCTGAAGCACGCCGAAGGTGAGGTGCTCTACGTCACTCACTCGGCGTACCTCGCCCAGTGCGCGCGTCAACTGTACTACGGACTCGGATTCGAGCACCCAGGCCAGGAAGCGGTGTTCCTGTCGTATCGCGAGTTTGTCGAGAGCCTGCGCGTACCGTCCGGCCGTGAAGCGCTATGGCGCGATTTTGCCGGTTGGTTCGCCCGTCAGCAGCAGGCGTTCAAGGGCGTCGACGCGCATCAGGCGTTCGAGGAGATCCGCGGCGTCGTCACCGCACAGGCGTCGGGCCCGCTGGGCCGCTCCGACTACCTCGCGCTCGGCGTGCGTCAATCGATCTTCGCCGAGGCGGACCGGGGCAGGGTCTACGACCTCTTCGAGCGCTATCGTGCCTGGCTTGTCGAGGCGGGCCTCTACGACATCAACCTGATCGCCCATGAGTGGCGACCCCACGCCGCGCCCCGCTACGACTTCATCGTTATCGACGAAGTCCAGGATCTGACGAATGCACAACTGGGTCTGGTGCTCGCGACGCTCAAGAAAGCGGGGCATTTCGTGCTGTGCGGCGACTCCAACCAGATCGTGCACCCGAACTTCTTCTCGTGGAGCAAGGTCAAGCGCCTGTTCTGGGGCGAGGATGCGTTGGCCGAGCGGCAGACCCTCTCGGTGCTGAGCGCCAATTTTCGCAACGGCCGTGAAGCGACCCGGGTGGCAAACACGCTTCTCAAGATCAAGCATCGCCGCTTCGGCTCCATCGACCGGGAGAGCAATTTCCTGGTCGAGGCCGTGGGCGGCGAAGACGGGGCTGTGACGGTGTTGCCAGACAGGGACAACGTTACCCGGGAACTGAACCAGAAGACCCGGCAGTCCACGCAGTTCGCAGTGCTGGTCATGCGCGATGAGGACAAGCCCGCAGCGCGTACGCATTTCCAGACGCCGCTTATGTTCTCGATTCACGAGGCCAAGGGACTGGAGTACGAGAACATCGTCCTCTATCGGTTCATTTCCGGTAACCGCATTCGCTTCTCCGAGATCACGGAGGGCGTGTCGGCCGCAGATCTGGCCGCAGAGGAACTGGACTATCACCGGGCGCGGGACAAGGCGGACCGTTCGCTAGAGATCTACAAGTTCTACGTGAACGCGCTCTATGTGGCGCTGACGCGAGCGGTCCGGAACGTCTACCTGGTCGAATCGGACACCGCTCATCCGCTGCTGAATCTTCTCGGGGTGGGACAGGGCGGCGAGCGGGTCGCGGTCGAGTCCGCTGCGTCGAGCCTGGAAGCGTGGCAGAAGGAAGCGCGCAAGCTGGAACTCCAGGGCAAGCAGGAACAGGCGGACGCGATCCGTCAGACGATTCTCAGGCAAGTGCCCGTGCCGTGGCCGGTCTACGACGAAGCCGCCGTGCGCAGCCTTCTGACCAGGGTGTTCCAGGACCGTGCGCCCGGCACCAAACCACGGCAGCAGCTCTACGAGTATGCAACCTGCTACGACGAGCCGGTGCTTGCCGAGCGCCTTGCGGCCGACGCCGGGTTCGCCGCCGCCCGCGCCTTCCCGCAGCAACGCGCGTCGCTGGGTCGCAAGCACTTCGTCACCTATTTCGGGCCACGTTTGAAGGACATCCTCCAGCAGAGCAATCGCCACGGCGTCGATCACCGCACGCCGATGAACCAGACGCCGCTCATGGCCGCTGCGGCGGCGGGCAACGTGCCGCTCGTCGAGGCACTCCTCGAACGTGGCGCCAACCCCGAGTTGACCGATCATATGGGCCGCACCGCCTTGCACTGGGCGATGGCGGAGGCGTTTCGCGATTCGGCGTTCGCGACGGGCCCGTTTCCACTGCTCTACGAACTGATAGCTCCGGCAGCAGTGGACGTGAAAACCGATGAGCGGCTGGTTCGCCTGGACCGGCATCTCTCCGAATACTTCCTGTTCCAGTCGCTGTGGACACTCTTCAAGTCCCGCTTCCACGGCAGGAGCTGGAGGGATCGCGGCGGCATCGAAACGGCAGCCATACTCGACGCCTGGAAGAACCTGCCCCGGCGCGTGCTGCCCCGGGAGCGGAACAAGCGCCAGTTTCTCTCCGGCGTGCTGGCAAGGAACGAGGTGAACCGCGACTATGCGTACAACCGCCGGCTGTTCCTGCGCATCGGCCACGGGTGGTACCAGTTCAACCCCGCCCTGGCGTTGCGGCGGCGCGATGCCTCGGGGGAAACCTGGATTCCGATATTCGAAGCGCTCAATCTGCGCTTCGTCCTCGAAACCGCGAGCCCGCGGCAGTGGCCGCGCATCGAAGTGCTGCTAGGTGCGGCCGGGCTGCCTCAACCGTCCGCGCCGATCGGCGGGGAGCGCATCATGCAGCAGATGCGCGAGGAGCGCGCGGAGTACGAAGCGATGCTGCGGGCGCAGGAAGCCGAAGAGCCCGCGGAAGCCGAAGAGGCCGCGGAAGCCGACAATGCCGAACCGGAGGTGACCGCACTACCGTCGCCCGCTCCGTCCTCACCGCCTACTGCAGCAGATCCGGCGCCGTGGGGCACACCCGCAGCCCGGCGCGCCGAGATCGAGCGCATACGCCGTCAAATTGAAGAGAACACCGCCCGGCGTGAGGGCCGTGCAAACGGCGCGTCTTGATCGCGACGGCATCGGTAGCCCTGGAAAGCGGACAAGGCTCCAAAGACTCGCATTGATGCGGATCGTAACCCGCGATCGCGCGAGCGCGCGATGCGTGCGAGTTTTCTCGCGTGCACGGGAACTCGTGCCGACTACACGCTAACGCGTCGACATGCTTAAGTCCGGCCGCAGCATCCGTTTACTGCCGCAGAGGTCGCCGATCTCGCGGAGCTCGGCATCGATATCAGCGGCGTGAAATCAGCAAAAGACTTCGCCACGAAACTTGAACCTTGGCTTGATGCCCTCGCACATGCGCGGCCGGACCTGTTGCGGAGGATCATCGGCGAGATTGCAGCGGCAAAGGGCGTGCATAAGCCTATCGACGCGGCCCGGACGCCTCCGACCTGAAGCATTGGCAAACTTTGCCATCGCTGCTATGCCTGGCAGGAAGCCTTTGGAGCAATTGCATGCCGACCCGGGTACCGAGCCGTGCATGAATCTCTGCGTCTAACGCGATGGCCCCACCAGCGAGGAGCCGCCGTCGAGGCAGATGCTTTGGCCTGTCAGGAACTTCGACTGGTCGGAGAGCAGGAAGCGGACGAGCTGGCCCGTATCCCAGCCGCTGCCTTCGCGTTTCATGAGAGAGGCCGCGACTCGAGCTTGGCGGCGCTCTGGAGTGAGATTGCGGTTGATATTGGGTGTGAAGACGGGGCCGAGAATGATGCAGTTTGCGCGGATACCCTGCGCGCCGTGGTCCACCGCAAGCGTCGCAGTGAGCGCGATAACAGCGCCCTTCGTGACCGTGTAGACGGTCGATTTCTGCGGACGAATGCTGCGCAAAGACCCGATGTTGACGATAGAACCTCCGCCACCACTGGAAATCATGGCGGGAATTGCGTACTTGCACATCATCATCATGCTGTCGACATTGAGCACGAACATACTTCGCCACTGCTCGACGCTGATCTCGGTGACATCTCCCGGAGCGTTGCGGCCTACGTTGTTGTCGAGGCAATCGAGACGGCCGTAACGCTCCATGGTCAAGTCAACGATCCCGCGGCACTCAGCTTCCTTCGTAACATCGGCAACAATCGCGAAGGCCTCCCCGCCCTCTTTTTTGATGATGTCGACGGTGTGCTGCGCGAGTTCCTGAGTGCGGCCGACGACGCAGACCTTCGCACCTGCGCGGGCGAGAAGGATCGCGGCGGCTCGTCCGTTCGTCACGCCTTCATCGAGTCCCTGCCCGATCGGTCCGCCGGCGCCTGAAACAATGGCAACTTTGCCGATGAGGCCGTAGTCGTTTGCGATGGATTCAAAAGGCATTGCTCTTCCTTTTCATTGGTGGGATTTCGGGCGAGGCTCACTGTAGTCTTCGGTAGTTTCGTCACAAAGAACACCAGCGTGTCGGGCGCGGATGTTGGGACTGCCGTCAGTACCTGGCGTATCGGTTTGGGCTTCTGCAGATTGGCAATGATCGTATGCTATCAGTTGCGTTTCTGTGAAAGGCCGGAGTCGAGCCGAAGTGTTCGGAGCTCACGCCCATCAACATCCCGAAGAACCAATGAGCGGCGTGCGCGCGACCGCTTCGATCACGAACCACGGCACGAGGGCCATGCGTAGTAGAACCGCGCAATCCGCTAGAACGAGCGCTTGTCGATAATGTAGGACATTGCCGCCTGGAATTCGAGGGCAATGACGCCGCTGAACGTGGTATCAAACGCGAACGCGATGCTGAAGCCAACATGATGGCAACCTCGCGCAGCCGAGCGCCAACGCGTGTCAGTAGCGATTTCGCAATCAAGCGGCAATCGGAGTCTGGAACAGACTCGACAATGCTGTCACCAAGCGTACCAATCAAGTGCGGCAGAAGCGGAGGGACGGCGCTCGCGCGCGTTGGGCGGCCGTTGAGACATCGAGCGAGCGACTCATCTCGATTTCCCTTGGTCAATCTGCCTTGATGCCGTACGCCTTGACGAGCTTGGCGTAACGGGTGATTTCCTGCTTGATGTAAGCCCCGAATTGCTCGGGCGTGTTCCCGACGGGGATCGAGCCTGCTGCGGTCATGCGCGCAACAGTGTCCGGCGCATGAACGATCTTGACCAGCTCGTCGTGAAGCTTGTCGATGACGGCGCGAGGCGTGCCCGCCGGCGCGAGCAGCCCCTTGAAGTTACTCGATTCGAAGCCGGGGTAACCGGACTCCTCGAACGTGGGCACGTCGGGCAGCGTGGACAGACGCTTTGGACTGCCGAAGCCGATCGCGCGCAGCCTGCCCGATTTGAGATGCGGCATCACGACGCCGGCATTCAGGAAAAGCAGCTGATTCTCGCCGCTCAGCGTCCCCGTCATCGCCGGACCTGCGCCCTTGTACGGCACGTGCACGACCTTGATGCCTGCCCGCTCGGCAAATTCGAGCAGAGCAAGGTGGCCGGCGGAGCCGTTGCCCGAAGAACCCCACGCGATTTTGTTCGGGTTCGCCTTGCCGTAGGCGACCAGCTCCTTGATCGTCTTCGGCGGGAAAGCGGCATTCGCAACGAGGATGTTCGGCGTCGTATCGAACTGGGTGATCGGCGCGAAATCCTTGATTGGGTCGTACGAGAGCTTCTCGGTGAGCGCAGGCCCGATCGTGTGCGTGTTGGTGGCCGGCACGAGGAACGTGTAGCCGTCCGGCGCCGATCGCGCGACGTATTCCGCAGCGATAAGCCCGCCGGCGCCGCCGCGATTGTCGTACACGACGGCCTGGCCCAACACTTCACCGAGCCGCTGGGCAATCGGACGCGCGATGAGGTCGGCGCCGCCGCCGGCAGTATAAGGAATGACCCAGCGCATCGGCTTGGTTGGGTAGTTCGCTTGCGCAAGCGCACCACCGGCGGCGGGGCACAACCCCGCGAGCAAGATAAGGGTGGTTCGGATCTGTGCGCGGCTTGCTCGCGCGCGCGACCATATCGCAGACATCCTCATTGCTTCTCCCTTTGGGACATCCAATTCTACTGTCGTGCGTGGCACGAAGTGAGTCGCGGCACCATTGCCAACGTACTGACGCGCAATGGTATGGAACCGGCGCCAGACGGCAGTAAGCACCCGACGTGGTCGACGTTTCTGCGTGCGCACCGGACAATATTGGCTGCGAGCTACTTTTTCAACGCAGCGTTGTGGACCACCAAAAGCCTCGTTACTCAGCGGTTTCCGGTAACTCCTCGTAGAGACCGTTGATCTCTCTCGGCTTCGTGATCATCTCTTCTACGATCAAATTAACGAGCTTGAACAGCTTGTTTACTGTTTCACTATCATCAGCAAGGTCCACCGTTCCCGGATGCACCGCCGCAGGTCGTGGAGGTGCACCCTGTCCAGCCCCGCATGTGCCCTCACGGCGTGTCAACAGTTCCGCACGTCCCAACGGGGCCGCTCCTTCCCGTCCGCATCCGGTAAGCCGGGGAAGACATACCGCGTCCCTTCTGGAGCGCGCTCGCGGAGCGCTTGCAGGAGTCCACAAGCGGCGGCGGTCAGCATGCTCGAACGTGGCCGACGCTGAGTTCGTGTACGGAAACAAACGGGGACCGGAGCGGGGACCAAACGCGACCAAGGGACTGTAAATCACCGGCATGCAGCGCACGTTCACCGATCCATTCATTCGCAATCTGAAGCCGCAGGAGAAGCCTTACAAGCGCGCCGAGTACGCGCCGAGGGGTGAAGGCCGGCTCATCGTCCGCGTGCTGCCGAGCGGCGTCAAAGAGTTCTTCTACCGCTATCGAACGAAGGGCTGAGACAAAACGCTCGCGCTTGGTCGCTACGATTTCACCGGCAAGAACGGGAAAACGCTTGCCGAGGTGCGCAAGATCCTGCGGGAGAAGCGCGACATCCACGAGTGCACGGGAGACGTGAAGGAACACCTGCGCGCCGTCGAGCGTAAAGAACAGATCGCGCGCAGGCAGGGCACGTTCGGCCAGCTCATGACGGCGTATGTCAATGCTCTGAAGACCGCGAACAAGCCGAGCGCACCCGCCGTTGAAGGCATCTTCAAGCGTCACGTCCGCAAGCCGTTCTCGTCGCTCGTAGAGACGAAGGCGAACGAGATCGAGCCCGGACACATCCAGCAGATTCTCGCGCGCATGGTCAAGGCCGGCATCACGCGCCAGGTCAACGTTACCCGCACCTATCTGCGCGCGGCGTTCGAATTCGGCGCCAAAGCAGATCACGACCCGCGAACCGTGGCACGCGATGGCGTGCTCTTCGGGCTGAAATACAACCCGGTCGCGGTCGTTCCGCGCATCGCCGAATACGAGCGCGTCGGGGAACGCACGTTGTCCGAGGACGAGCTGCGCGCTTACTGGAAAGCGCTGGACACCCTGCCGTTGATACAGCAGGCGACACTCCGCTTCAACGTGGCGATGGGTTGCCAGCGCATCGCGCAGCTTCTGCGCGCCGACTGGTCCGCAGTCTCCTTCGACGATGAAACGCTGCTCTTGCGCGATTCGAAGGGGCGTGGCGGATCGAGAGACCACCTGCTCCCGCTCACGGCCTTTGCGCTCGAGCAATTCCAGCCCATTCGTGACGCCAACAGCGCGGCGGACATGCCGTTCACGACCGACGGCAAGCGGGCCATGGTCATCGAAACGCTCTCCGTTTGTGTCCGGAACATTTCAGCCGCCCTTAGCAAAGAGCAAGCTTCACGTCCATATGGGAACTGGTCGAAGCCGGGCCTGCCTCATACGGACTGGAATGACACGGGCGTCGAGGATCTCGGCCAGCCCTCGCAAAAGTGTGAGATGTGTGAGTCCCGGACTATTCGCTACGCTCACCGCATGTGGCATCCTACCTACCCGAGGATTCTCTACGTCGGCGCAGTATGTGCGCGGAACATGAAACGTAAGTCAGGTGCCTTGCCTGCGGTCCATGAGATCCAAGTGGCGGAGCGGACGTTTCAGGTATCGTGAGACTGGAAAACGCCGAGAACGTGTTCCAGAACGTCCGCGCGACACCTCTAAGGTAGCGCCCGGGGGGATCCAGCCGGTCTGGAAAAAGGGCGAGGGCGTGCGCGTATATCAAACAGCTTCCTCCATTCTGAACTGGAATGACTGTAGCAGTTCCGATGTCGGTGTCGAGGACGTCGCCCCGGACACCGACACTCCCCCGCACACATCCAGCCGTGTGGCTTGCGCGGTCGCGCCGCCTCGCACTCGCCGTCCCGGCCCTGCAAGCCTCAGCGTCGAGTGCTCGCCGAATGTACGCCCGACGTCCCGGGGTGGCCGTGCTGTTCAACGCGCGTTACGTGAGTGCAGGAAGGTTACAAGAACCCGGCGCGGTGCGAGACCACCGCCTCTCCCCCCAACGCAAGAACTGCTGTGCCGGGAAGTTCCAGCGCGGCTTTCCAAGGCACGCGCAGCCTCCCCTGACACCGACACCGAACGCGCCGATGAGCAACGACCCGCCCTTGACACGCCAACCTGGCCTCGTTGCGGGTACGGCTGAAGGTTGCTGTCCGCGCCGGTAATCCGGCCTGCGTCGGTGTCGGTGGGACGGCGCCTCGACACCGACATCGGCCGGCCTGTTGCAGAGTACGAAGCCTGATCTGCAAGCTTATCCAGCGCCGCAAGCACCTACGGAGGACATGACGTGAGCATCCGGCAAGTCCAGGGTCTTTAGAGCGCCTCCAGCCACGCCCGCGAGCAGCGCAAGGGAGCACACCGGCTTACGTTTTTTTCTCCTCACTTCCCGGGAAGGCTGTGCTCATGAACGAGTGCCAAACCCGCAAAATTTCGGGGGTTCCAGCCCTCTGCCGGCCCGTTTTTCGTCCGCGCCTACTCCGGGTAGCGGGGCCTCGGCCGTGAAAGGCTTTCTGCCTCGAATGTGTCGGTTTTTGGACGAGTGATATTACAAACTGCAAGCAAAAGGGCTGCCCGCTTTATGCGTTCAGGCCGTTGGGGGACAATGCAGCATGAGCCCAGAGAACGATCTCAAGCAGGATGCCGATGCCGCGAAACGCCTCCCGGTGGACTCCGTAGCGCAGGTCAGCTGCTCGCTGAACGCCCGAACCTCGGCCTGCAACGGTCGTCTGTTGGGCAGCCGCGAGCTGCTCGGACACGAGCACTGCATCGTGCCTATAGTTGCAACGCGGCCGCATTCGAGGTATCGCCGTGCTGGCGTACCAGCGGCCGAATCGAGGTGAGGTGACACTATGGCTCCATGGATCAAAGCGACGGTCCACACGCTCGCACTGGTTGCGCTGATGGCGCTGTCGCTCGCGGTGAGCGCGTATGGGACAAAGGAAGTGCTGCTCGCGTTCGTCGTTGTGCTGTTTCTTGCTTTACTCGTGACGTTCTGGCGAGCCAGTTACATGAGCGCGAAGTTTGAGGCAAGAGAGGGAAAAATTAAAAGCGCGGACGTAGTGAATCGGTGAAGCGGTTACGCACCAAAAGGGAGGACATCGCGCGGCGACTTCCCGGCCAGGTCGGCGCGCGCGAGATCACGCGTAGCGTGCCGTAAATGCGCGGGGAGCGCACGAGACGCGCACCGCTACAGCTCCTTCAGGGGCCGCGCATCATCCGCTGTTACTATCTTCGAGCCGAGCGCCCCGCATAGGCGCACTTCTGCTGTGGTGTCAGCTTGCGGAAGAGCGATGGCTAACGCGTGATCGCCCAGGCTGCCACGACGCGTGCGTGGTCCGCGATCGGGGAAAGGCCTGCCCGCATCGCTCGCTGGACCAGTCGTGGACGCCCTCCATCAAGGCGAACGGCATTCCCCGGAGGTTCACGGTCAAGCGTCCTTCGGGTTCAGTCTGATGCACCGAGCGAGGCCTCATGTAGCGATACGTGCCGCGCCAGTCCAACCGGTGGTGGTCATGTGCGCGGCGAGACCGAGCTGCGTGAACAGGTTGCAGGACACGGCCCAAGGCGTGGCCTTGCGTTGCCAGCACGGGCCGGGATCGGATCTCGCAGTCCCCCGTGTTTCCCAAGACTTTTTGCGCACGTATCGGACTTTGTAACGTGACCTCGGTGAGCCTTGTGGGGTAATATGACGAAGTCATAATAAGTTCTGTGACTCCAATGTTTCGTCAAAAAGAAGAAGAAGGGCAAACCCATGCTATCAATCCACGATTGAAAGATGTCTCAGCAGAGCACGTTAGCGCGTCCGAAGGAATGAAACGCGCTATAGCCAACTTGGAAGCCGCATTGCAGCACCCCGAGAGCTGGCGTCGATGCCGGCAACGCTCCGGGGAGGACTTGATCCTGCGCCGCGATCTGCCGTACTTCATCAAACAGACGTCCATGCGGGGCAGGTATATCCTGCTCAACCGTGATGGCGAGCCTATCGGGTCGACACAGCCGAGGCACCTGCTCGGGACTTCGAGAACTACGCCAATTCCCATGTCACGCTGACTCCGGAACAGGTCGCGCGTGTTTCCGTCAAACCTGCCCGCGATGGACACCTGTTTCAGGACGGCTCGACGCCGTGGGTCAGACGAAACTGGGCACGCGACTACCTGTCGCGTCTTCGCGAGCTGCTGTATTTCATCGAGAGAGGCAAGTAGACCGGCGAAAGCTGCAGGAGCATTCACGCCGTGCAGCGCCACTATCCCCGGCTCTCACCGCGGTAAACGTGCTCCACTATTCTTCATCGGACAATGTGTGTCCAATGGCCGACAGCAGTGAAGCGCGGGGCTAATGGGATCGAATCGAGGAGAGCGATTCATGAACGATGGGCATTTGCAGAGCTGTGACGCAGAGACGTTAAGCACCAGCGCCTTGTCACCTAAGGCAGGATTGGCGCTGACGAGCCCCGCTAACTGCGGGCAGCCGGCCGCCCTCCCGCCCAGACGAGTACCAAGCGATTGGTCAGGCAACGTCAGAGCCCGCAACCGCCTATCAAAGTCAGTCCAGCACTCCCGCGCAAGCGACCGGAGCGGCCGTACCACCTGTCGGTGAACCGCCTGATGCGAGCCTTCCCGAGTCAGCCAGGCGACCGTCAGAATCGGTCGGTGAAGCTCTTGGCCGCACTGCGCGGTATCGACGTCTGCGCCGTCGAGCAGACACTCGTAGCGACCGAACTGGCCTACAAACGCGGAGAGAATGAGGCCATCGAGGGAGCGTTGCTGGATCAATACGCGATGCTGACGGCGTTGGCGTTAAGTTCCTGACGATCGCGGGCGAGTCGAACGCCCTGCCCCGTATTCAGACATTCGCGAACTTGGGTCTGCGGTCCGTGGAGCTGGCTCGGAAGACGTTGGGTAGCCTGAACGCGCTCAAACAGCAGCCGCCCAAATGGACCTGACATGGCGAACGAAATAAAGAACGAGCCGGCGCGGCTGGACGCCGAACGACGCGAGCAAAGCAGCGCTCGAATACATCGCTGGCAGCCGTGGCTAAAGGCAGGCCTGACGAAAGGCGATGATCGCGGCAGCATGAACGCACTGAAGCATGGCGCGCGGTCCCGATCCGTACGAGAGCTGCAGGGTTTGCTGTCCCGGATTGAAGTTGCACTGAACCTCGAATCGTGAGCGCGAAAACGGCTGTCTCGTAAAGCATGTTGGTGGTGCCGTCGTGCTGGGGAGTGATCGGCCTCGACACCGACACCGCACCCTAGGAGTCTGCGCGGCAGAAGAACCGCATGGGATGCCGATCATCTGGCGGTGCTCTTTGAAGGCTCATCAACTCAGCACGCTGTCCCACTTCCCCGCATCCCAATTTATGCCAGCGGAAGACCAAGACACCCACCGAGACGTTCGGGAAATCGTCTGCCGCGCAGACACCTAGCACCACGTTGTAGGGGCTTCCCCCTGCAATCCCGCAAGTGCAACACCATCATCAATGGCAACTAACCAGAAGGAGAAAGCCATGGCACTGAAAAATCGAGTACCAAAAAAGCTCCCTGTTACCTTGAAGCGTACCGTGACGGCTACGGAACGTTTGTCGTCGTGGACTGCCCCTACTGCGGGGAAGAACATCGACATGGGGGCGTCCGTCAAGATGAGCCTCTGAAAGATCTCGGAAAACGGAGAAGCCACTGCAGTGGCGGCCGGGATTACGATCTCTTGCTGATCAACCCGAGCAGGCCAACGAGCAAGCAGGTGTAAGTGGCGGTGTCGGTGTCGGGAGCACGACCTGACACCGACAACTGACCCTCTCCGGCGTGCCCGGCATCTTCAATGAGCACCGGCACCTTCGACGCGTGCCCATTCAGGCCACGACGCCTAGCGGCACCAGGTCGTCAATGAGTGAGGCTGAACCATGAGCCGCACCGCAAAATGGGCGTGACATACTTGATCCAATCATTTCTGCGCGCATACTTGCCTCAATCCGCACTGCCCCTTCCTTGCGCGACCAACGACACCCCAACGGAATAGGCGAACGGCTGGCCGTTTTCTGGGCTACCGTAGGACCACCGGCGGTTTAGGATCTGGCAAGCGCCTATAGCCGCTCACGTGGCAACTACCGTTTCTTCCGGCTCTATGCCACCGATGATCAACAACACGCGAAAGGTTCGACCGTGCTGTCCTACCAGACGCAGGTCGAGGTCGGAGAGGTACAACGATGTTCGTTTTGGGGCAACATCGTGAATGAGCGGTGCGATGCGTGCCAAGCGCCGTTGAGTAATCGCCGATTCTCGTTAGTTCGCTCAACGGAGCTTACGCGCAGCCTCAGTGATTCACAAGTTGAGACGTGCGTGACCCATTCGGAGGGCGTCGCACAGTACTCGCCGACGCTTGCGGGCCGGAAGCGGCGCTTCAGGCTTTGCGTCGGCTCAACCTGACGGCTATTCGGGTCCAGGCAGACCCACGGACCCCGCTCTGTTCGAAATGCCAAGGCACCTTCGTGCTGGAGGATAGGCCGCACCTGGTCTACATGATCGAACACGATGAGTTCAGCGACGATGCCTCCTCTGTCGATGTTCTGGACCTGTTATACCGCGCTCCCATGTCGCCGACTGTGAGGCGCCCCACAGGGGTTGAGAATTATGTATCACCGGCACTGCTGCGGTTCAGCGAAATGAATGCTGTGAAACCGCCGGCATCGGCTCGTGTCGTCGCCGCAGCAGTTCAAGCCGCATCGCCCGCAGCGTGGCGCGCATACGTTTGGCAACCGTAGCCGCATCACGATACTATCGGTAGTATGACATTGGTATGAGCGAACCAAATGCTTAGGTCGATCGGCTCCATCGCCAGGTGCTCGTGTCACACAACCTGCGGAAGGGGACGTCAAAAACGCTTCGATTATGTGTGCGCGGCTGAAAATGTGACCGGGGGGGACGGTTCAGCGAGATTGTCCAACGCACCGAGCAGGATCGTCTCATTGCTGAGCACGAACTGATCGGCGCGTCCGCAACTCCGCAATGAATCGACGGCGGTGCTCTTCCAGCGCCTGCGCCGACCACGAATGATGTCGATGTTCCGAGAATGCATAGGAGAGATCTTCTACGACCTGCAGAAGAACGCCGTTACTCGTGCTCGTCAGCTGGCGCAACCACTGCTTGTACCGTTCCATCCCTCGGAGGGTGGGAAACAGTTTGTCCATGACCGCCACTTCATGCCATGCCCAGCTTAGTTGTAATGACAATCCATCGTAGCCGTGAACCCATCCTTTGACTTCGACGATCCCCGTAAGCGCATCATAGAAGTCTTCCAAGCGCGAGTCGAGGAAGTCGTATTCAGGATCACACACATCTCCGCGTAGCCGCCCCTCTCTCGCCAACTGTTCTTTCGTCGGCGTTCCGTCGTAGGGCAGCATTCGGCAGAACGTCGCCGCGGTGCAACCGTCGCCGACGATTTGACGTAAGAAATCCACATTGGCGCGAACGGACTCAAAGGTGCTGGAAGGGTCGAGCAGCATGAAGCCATACTCAAACATTAGCCCTAGCGATTTCAGCGTCCTTACCGCGTTGACGTTCTGTTCGACGGTAATCGATTTGTTCAGCGTTTTCAGCCCTTCATCGCTACCTGATTCGAGTCCCATGTAGACTAGGTAAAGTCCTGCCTGCTGCAGGCGCGAGAACAATTCTGTTTCGACCACATCGGCGCGGCAGTTGATCTTCCAGATCACGCGTCCGACCAAGTCGCTGCGGAACAGCTCATCGACAAATTCGTTGGCCCATTTGCGCCAAACCTTGCCGAACAGCGGGAAATCATCGTCTTGAAACAGGAAAATCGTCACGCCGCGTTCATCATAAAGCGAGCGCATCTCGCGCACCACTTCGCGCGGCTGACGAGTGCGCACCACACGTCCCGGCGCGGTGCGATAAAACGTGTGAATCGAACAGAACGAGCATCGCCGGATGCAACCACGGCTGGCGAGGATAGGCATGATGACCCGCCCAAGAACCTTGGGCGGCTCGTAGTTACGTTCTGGATAAGGCAATTGATCCAGGTCCTCGATAAGCGGCCGTAGTGGGTTCGCGACCGTTGTGCCGGCAGCTCTATACGCGATGCCCCGGATCCCACGCCAATCGTTATTGGTGCTCAAACAATCCACCAGCTCAACCAGTGTCAACTCTCCTTCGAACAACACGACGCTATCAAGCTCTGGGATTTCACAAAGCGTCTCATCGTAGCTCAGGCTCGGGAAGTGTCCACCGATCGTAATATGACAATGCACACCGTGCTCACGAAGGTGCCGAATCACCGCGCGAAAACGTCGTATGTAAAACTGAAAAATTAGTGAGAAGCCCACAAGCAGCGCAGATTGCTCCGTCGCTGACTTGAGAATCTGGTCGGGGTCGCTTTCGAAGTCGAAGATTTGGACGCGGTAGCCATTCTGCTTCAGAGTGGAAGCGAGATACCCCAGACCGAGGTTCCCTTGGTTCTGAAACCCAACGAGGATCACCGGTCGATCGGTGCGGCGAGCCCGCAGCGCCGGTGGCGTCGCGCCGTGGGCCTGCATTCTCAACGTGCGCGGCATGATGAATTTCCCAAGACGACGTGATGTCCACAGGCGGCGAGCGCCGACGACCGCATGCGTTAGCGCCTATGGGTGGGCGGAAGCGCCCTTGGCCGCGTTTTTGATAATATTCAGCGCGCTTCGATTTGCCTTCAGCTGCGCCTCGAGCACAGCATTCTGCATCTCCACATGAACCGCCGTGAGTTCAACGAGCACCGACGTGTCGAGCCTGTCAAGCAACCAAGGCCAAGGTACGGGATCTTTTATCCAACTCGGATCAAATTGCAAAACGGAGGATGGTCGCTGTGCCATGGCATATCTCCTGAGGGTGTGAAAAGGGACGTCTCAATCCCAAGTGGAACTTCGAAGGCTTAACGAGGACACAGAGGCGGCCCAACGTTGGCGTGATTGGCAAAATCGCTGAAGAGAACGTGTAATGGAAATGTCAAAAAAAAAGTCCGAGCCCGCGAAATGCGGAACGGCGCACCTGGTGCCGACAGCACTGTTTCCCGCGCGCCATCTTCTCCAAGAACGACGACACCACAGCGGGTAGTTCGCGGCGTTATGACGAACGTCGCGGCGGTCCCTAGGTAAAACACAGCGAGCCGCCGTGCACGAGGTGCGCTTCACAATAAACGTAGGGTTCTCACGCTCAAGTAAACGGCCAGAGCGCGAACGGCTCGCGGCTCGGCAGCAGGGTGTCCATGACATGCTTCCCTCCCGTAGAGGTTGACGCAGATCAGAATCGATCGACGCGGCTCTTGTGAAGCATACATCATGTAGTACACACCAGCCTGCGCCGAAATGCAACTGCCCAGTGTGCCCTTCGAGATGAGGCATCACCAGCTCAATCCCGAAACAACCTCTTGACGCTCGACATCTCGCGCGGGGCGTTCGGCGGCGAGTTTCTGCTTGAGCCTATTGGGCGCGATCGGCAGCGCGTGCTTCGAATCAGTGGTCGCGTTGAAGCGCCGCTTGTGGCGGCCGTGTATGCTGTTTTGCCTGATCAGCCGCTCCACGCGACCTTCGCTGACACGAATACCGCGGCTTACGCTCCTGAAAGGTCCGGGGCGAGCCATACGCTGCCTTGGTTTGACCGTGGATCTCACGAATGAGCTTCAGCAATGCGTGTCGCTCAGCCATTCGTCCGCCCTTCACCGCGCTGCCAGCTCGCAAAACTGCTGTCGCTCACGCCGAGTAGTCTACAACGGCTGAGTGAACACGAGCCGCGATGCTGTGCCTACCTCACAGTGACTCTTTCCCAAAAGTACGGGACCCGCCCCTCGTTAAGATCTCGGCTTCCATCTTCAACCGCACGTGAATGCGTAAGCACCCAGAGCAGCCGACAACGTGTCGCAAGTTCGCGCGCTTACGTCAGAACCAGACCTTGTGGGTTTGTTGGCAGGCGTGTTGCTCAGTAATCGTCGGCATGCTAGGTATGTTGCCTGAAGCCAGTCCTGCACGTGCCGATGTTACGATTAACTCTACGAATATGTTTGCCGACAAGCTGCGTGCTCGCGCGGGCTTCCTCTAGCACCCAATCACGAAATGCGCTCACGTCTTTGTTCTTCGATAACGCCGTAGGCACTATGATACGGTACGTGAACGGCTGTTCGAGAATGGGGCCGAACGGTAAGGTGAGTTGCTTAGATCGTAGCGCATCGGCAGCCAAGAGAGTTCTGCTTAATCCTACGCCGTGCCCCCCTCCAACCGCGTGATGTACTAGTAATCGCGGTGTGACGTTCAGGTATCTTTTGACGACTAACTCAGGGTATCCAGCCGCGGACAGCCATGTCGTCCACCCCGGCACCTTGGGCTCTCCGTTGTCCCTATAGGTTTCTTCAATGCTATCGATCAGCGTGCAACGCGCCAAGGCAGCGGGATCACGAAGGCCATTTTCGCCTTTTACAAGAGAAGGTCTGCAGATTGGGAACACTGCATCACCACCGAGAGCGTAGCAAGATATGCCTGAAAGATTAGCGCCACCATAGCGAAAGCCAATGTCGAACAAGACCCCACTCCGTTCAGGAGATTCCGCGAGTCCCGCGAAGGTGCAGTTGATATGAGGGTTCGATTTCATGAATCGGCCGACACGTTCCATCAGCCATAAAGAAGCAAGGCCAATCGGCGCTCTGATCCGAAGCAGTGATCTCTCCTTATCACGTTTGATATTGTTCATAGCACGCGCGATCAGAAAAACTCCTTGTGACGCTTCCATCATAAAGCGCTCACCGGAGGCCGTGAGTTTGAGCTTATGACCTGTCCTATCAAAAAGTCGGGTAGAAAGGTAATCCTCTACCGCCTTAATCTGATGACTTACTGCCGACGGCGACACGTTCAATTGTTCAGCCGCTTTAGTCACGCTTAGCAACCTCGCTACCGTGACAAAGACGCGGACCGCGCCCAAAGGCATCCTATCTAGCAATCCGTGTTCTCTCCTCGTGAGTCAAACTGGAGCTATAACTGAAAGTTGTGTATGAGCGGAATTTGAGGGCGGCGGTGGATGCATGCTGAAATGAGGTTGTCGAAGACCAACGTTTCAGTAGAGGAATCCACCACCACCATGAATGACGATAGGGTTGTTTCGATTGGAAGTCAAAGCACGCCGTGCGATCCGTTGACGGAACTGTTGCGAGAGAAGGCTGTGGAATTGCTGCAGGCAGCGGTGAATGCCGAGTGCGCTGAATTGCTGAATCGCTTTGCCGATCAGCGCGATCACGCCGGGCGCTGTGCGCTGGTGAGGAATGGCCATTTGCCCCGACGCTCGATCGTGACGGGGATCGGTCCGGTATCGGTGACGGTGCCGCGGGTGCGCGATCGCACGGGCCAAGGCATCCGCTTTGAATCGAAGCTTGTGCCGACGTATGTGCGGCGCGCGAAGTCGATCGATGCGCTGCTGCCATGGCTGTATTTGCGGGGCATCTCCCAGGCCGATACAGGTCCGGCGCTGGAAGCTCTGGTGGGCAAGGATGTCGCCAATCTGTCGGGGGCGGTCGTGGGTAGCCTCAAACGCCGCTGGGCCGACGAGTATGCCGCTGGGGCAAAGCGGACCTGTCGAAGGAGCGCTGGGTGTATGTGTGGGCCGATGGGGTCTACTCGGGCATTCGCGCCGAGGACCAGAAGCTGTGTGCGTTGATCGTGATCGGCGTCAATGAGCGGGGCCAGAAGCGGTTCCTGGCGATCGAAGACGGCGTGCGCGAATCGACGCAAAGCTGGCGCGAAGTGCTGATCGGGCTCAAGGCACGCGGCCTGGTTGCTCCGAGGGTGGCGATCGGCGACGGCGCCTGGGATTCTGGTCGGCGATCGACGAGGTGTTTCCGAGCACGCGCACTCAACGCTGCTGGGTGCATAAGACGGTCAATGTTCTGAACTACCTGCCGCGCTCAGTGCAGGCGAAAGCCAAAGCGGGCCTGCAGGCGATCTGGATGGCCGAGAGCCGTGTCCAGGCAAGCAAAGCGCTGGAGACGTTCATCACGACTTATGGAGCGAAGTATCCGAAGGCCACCGAATGTCTGGCGCGAGGATCGTGAAGCGCTGATGGCGTTCTACGACTTCCCGGCAGAGCACTGGGTTCACCTGCGCACCTCCAACGTGATCGAGTCGACCTTCGCGACGATTCGTCATCGAACCAAGAGAGTCAAGGGCGCGTTCTCCAGAACCTCGCTCTTGGCGATGCTGTTCAAGCTCGCAACGTGCGCCGAGAGCTCGTTCCGGCGCATCAAGGGATTCGACTGGCTCGCGCAGGTGATCAGCGGCGTGCAGTTCGTCGATGGCATCAGACAGGACAACAGCAATCAGCAGCAAAAAGCCGCCGCCTGATCATCTCCGCCATACACAACATTTGACGAAAGCTCTCAAACATGCGGAATAACCCGTTGCGCAGTTGAACGGTGCTGCGGCTGAAAATGATCCTGGGAGTAAGCAGGAGCGTGTTTTACGAGGCAAGCGGGACACTGGAAGAGACGGGCCTTTCACGGAAAAAGCTTAGCGCAAGCGTTATTGCCGTCAAGTACGCCACCTGCCTCGGGGATGTGAGATTTGTCCGCGCGTCAATGGCCAGCAAGTCATGTTTCTCCCGCATACGCCACCGCGAAGCTTTTTGAGCAACGCGGGGCCAAGCGCGGTAGCCATACACTCCGATCCGAGGATCGGCCAGTCCGCCTGTGAGCGGAAGAACGTGGCACAGCGTACCCGCTGCCCGCTGAATTCGGTACGTGCACGTCCATCGAAAGCGCGCACAAGTAGAACACAACCTTCTGCTTTTTGGGAAACGTTAGTGCATCAGTTCATCGTAACCGACCGACGAAGCCATCTTGCTGGGTTCAGGGCAGTTAAGGAGGATCGTGTCCACTAAGTTTTATTGAGAGAGGGCTCCGCTTTTTCAGACAGGCGGATAGTTGAGCTCTGCTTTAATCGGACAATGAGTCCGCATAGGAGCCAAACGGGAAATGAAACGACCGCGCCGGATCGAGGGGGCACGTCGGCATTCAAGCGCAAGGTGGCGCTGGCCGCCGTAAAGGCGACCAGACGCTGGCGCAGCTCGCCGAGCGCTTTGACGTCCACCCGCAGCAGATTACCCAGTGGAAGGCACAGCCATCGGAGAAGCTGGGCGACGTGTTTGCCACTGCCGCCGAGAAGCGCGGCAGCGAAGGTCCCAGCCTGAAGGACTGCAGGCGAAGATCGGGCAACTGCGATGGAATGATTTTTTGGCCGGCGCGCTGGTCGTATCGACGATGCGAGCGCAAAGCGATGATCGACGCCGAGCACCGCTTCCCATCACGCGGCAGGCTGAGCTGCTGGAGGTTTCTGGCGGTGTATTACCTGCCGCGGGCAACGCCGCCATCCGATCTGTCGCTTATGCGGCGCATCGACGAATTGCACCTGATCACCCGTTCGCCGGCAGCCGCATGTTGCGTTATCTGCTGCGGCACGAGGGTTTCCGCGTCGCGCAAGCACGTGGCAGGCGACCCCATGAGGACGATGGGCATCGAAGCGCTGTATCGGCGTCCTAACACCAGCCGCCGGCATGCCGCACATCCGATCTATCCGTATCTGCTGCGCGAGCGCGTGATCGAGCGCCCGAACGAGGCGTGGGCAATGGACATCACCTACATCCCGATGCGCCGTGGCTTCGTGTATCTGGCAGCGGTGCTGGATTGGGCGACACGGCGGGTCTTGGCTTGGCGAGTCTCGATCAGCATGAACACCGACTTCTGCATCGAAGCGGTGGAGGAAGCGCTGGCGAAATACGGCAAGCCCGAGATCTTCAACACAGACCAGGGCAGCCAGTTCACCAGTACCGAGTTCACTGGGCTGCTCACACAAAACGGCATCGCGATCAGCATGGACGGCAAAGGCGCGTGGCGCGACAACGTGTTCGTGGAACGGCTATGGAAGACGATCAAGTACGAGGAGGTCTACCTGCATGCGTATGACACGGTGTCCGACGCCAAAGCTGGCCTCGCGCGCTACATCGACTTCTACAACCGCCGCCGGCCGCATCGTGCGCTTGACGGCATGACGCCCGATGCCGTGTACTTCGATTCGCTGCCAGTTCCGCTGGCCGCTTAACCCGCAGGGGCTGCCACTTAATTTCCGCAGAATTCTGTCTTAATACGCGGAGCCACCTCTAGGTGGACACGTGGATACTTCCGAGAACGGTCGCAGGCCCGGGCGCCGTCGCCGCACGCATAGCGCCGAGTTCAAAGCACAGTGGTGGCGGCGTGCCGCACGCCGGGGTGTCGATCGCTGCGGTCGCGCTCGCGCACCGCTTGAACGCGAACCTGCTGCGGCGCTGGGTGGTCGAGGAGGACCGAGACCGGGAGGCCGGTCTGATCGCAGCCGGTAATGGGTCAGTTCATCGATCAATCGATCGGCTTCTTCGCCGACGCTGTCCTATTGGGCAAGCACACCTTTCAGTGCACAGCCGAAAAGTGTTGAGCGGAACTGCAAAGATTGTTAGAAAGAATCAATTTGCATGTTCACCGAAGTGCGTGAATATTGCCTCTACGGGAGGCGCATCTAGTACTGAACAGTTCATGATCACTTTTTCGTTGGATGATGCTATGGCTATCAATGATGATGGCCGATTCCTGAATCGGTTGGCTTCCGAGCTGTGTGCCGCTTTGTTGTTTCCCTGCTATGGCTAGCGTAATCCGTTCGTCGCAGACAACGTTTACCACTTTGACAGTTGCACTACTTGCGCTGCACTTCGTCCTCGATGCCAGCGGAGCGCAACGCTCGCCTAGGGCGTCTGAACCTATCGCTTACATGGGCCACGGCGTGATGTTTGACTCCTTCGGACGTGAGTTCGTGCGCACACCCAAATCTGTCGCTGAGGCGCAGGATTGGTATCGGACCGAGCTCGTGGGGCTCCTAACGAAGGATGACCGCTCGAGGTACCAGAGCAATCGAGGGGGAGCTTATGGAGGCAACCAAGTCGGGCACGCATGAGCGACTCGTGGTGAACGCGCTGATGCTCCAGTGGCTTGTTGAGCGCACCAAAGTCGATCAGCAGGATCGCCTGATGGGCAAGCTGCGCGGCCTCAACAGTGGCTTGCTCGAGAGACGGCTCGGTGAGCAAAGTCGCGAAGCTTCTGACGCCTATCAAATGCCCCCCGCGTTGCAGCGTCGCCTCGAGCGACTGAACCTGTTACGACAATCCGATTCATCAATTAAGCGAATGCTGGTGACTGGAGCTTCCGGGGCTGCATATCGCCAGCTTTGTCTCGACCGGGGCGTGCCCGTGCCCCCCGGACTTCGGACTTGGCAGCCAGTGGGTGAGTAGAGGCATCATCGACAACACGGACCTCTTCATTGCGCGCCGGATGCGTGCCGAGGTGCTCACTTACACGAGCACGACGCCCGCGGGTCTCTGCGTTGCGCTGCCGAGATTCGACGCAACGGACACTGTTTTTTTAGACGGAATTATCTGCCTCGGCCAGGCTGATCCATTGGGCGGTCCAGCCAAGGTGTGCTTCTGGGACAACCAGATTTCATCGGCGCCCATCACGGGCAATGCTGCGTTCACGTTCCCACGGGGAAGCGCACAGTCGAATCGACCAGTGGGTCGGTGGCAGCGATCTTCGCGGCAGCGTAGGTGGGGTCTGTTCTGATTGCCACGCCGGCGAGAACCCGTATATCGTGCACGGCGCAGTCCTCGATGGCCTTCGCACTGCGACAGGGGGATTAACCTTCCCGCCTCCGCCCGGCTGGTACGAGCCTATCGTTCGCACCGGTGATGTCACTAGCTCGGGTGCACCGTTGCCATGGCCAGAGAATCCGGGCCCCATGAACTCGCCAGCGAGTTGTCGCGCGTGCCATGGTTCCGCGTCGTCGCCGTCGTTCGCGGGCCGGCTTCCTCACTTGTCCACAAGTCTACCGGCCTATTGCAATCAAGTATTCAGGGCGGCGGTGGGGGCGAGCATGTTCCCGATCAGTACCAGTGCTACCGCAAGCTCCTTCCCGCCGCCATCGATGCCCATGGGCGCGGCGGGCACGCTGTCGTGCACGCCTAACCGGACGGCAACCGACCCGCTGCGAGTCGAGTGTACTGCGAGCCATACGGCCGACTGCAATCCTGCGGACTTCGACCCGACGACGCCAGCGAATCAACCGTTCGCTCGTCGCTGCACGCCCGAGCTCGCGTCGATGTTGGCATGGTGCGGCAGTCCTGCTGCGGGGGACGCGGCGTCACGCGGCGATCCGCATAAGGTCACGTTCAATGGCACACGCTACGACTTCCAGCCTGCGGGTGAGTTCGTGATGTTGCGCAACGCTGCGCGCTTCGAGGTGCAGGTGCGCCAGACTGCAGTCTCGACTGCGGCACCAGTCGGTCCCGACGCACACACTGGCCTTACCAGCTGTGTCAGCGTTCATACCGCACTGGCTGCGCGGGTCGGCAATCACCGCGTGACGCTCCAACCAGCCTTCGGCGACAATCCCGGCGCCCGTCTGGAAGTCCGAATCGACGGCAAGCCGGTGCTCCTCGACAAGAGGCCGATCGGGATCGACGGCGGACGGGTGATGCGCACGGCGCTAGGCGACGGCCTCGAGATCGACTTTCCTGATAGGGCCAAGCTCATCGCAGTTCCGGGATTTTGGGGTCCGCCGAACAACCTCTGGTACCTCAACATCGAGGTGTTCAACGCTCCAGCACGCGAGGGTGTGGCAGGGTCCATCCTTCCTGCCCAATGGCTGCCTCTGCTCCCCGACGGCACGCCTCTCGGCCAGCGGCCGGCGTCACTTGCCATGCGACACAATGTACCTGAACGTCAAATTCGCCGACGCCTGGCGGGTCAGCACGAGCGACAGTATGTTCGATTACGCGCCGGGGACGGGACCTGGTAACTTTGTCGTCAAGAACTGGCCACCGACGAAGCCGCCGTGCGTGGTGCCGGGATCGAGCACGCCTCCAGCGCAACCGATACCTATCGGGCGGGCGCGGGAGATCTGCAGCAAACTCAAGGACAAGACGCTACGCATGCAGTGCACGCTGGATGTCGCGGCGACCGGCGACGAGGGCTTCATGACCACCTATCTGCGCACGGAATACATCAGGGCATCGGTGCGTGTGGGGCCCTGAAAGGACGCAGTCTTGGAACCAGGAATGTACATTGGTACGTTGGTCCGAGCCTCTGAAAGCGGCAGTCGGTGCATACAAGTTCATTGTCAGCTAATCAAGTGCGACACAGTTCGTCCATACCTTACGGCGCGCTTCGAACATGAACCGCCGGTGCAGCCCATGACGATTCCGGCGCGAAAGACGCGTGCGGCATTCTTTCGGCAACACCGACTGCACCGCCAGGCCTGCCCATGACGCCAGCTCTGCATGACGTGAGATTATGTTGGCGCGTCTCCACCTTCCGCCTTGGCTTAGCTCGCGAACAGGATTCACGGCGAGGAAGCTCGATACATTCTGGATCAAAGGAGAGAAAGATGGCCACGGCTCTTGCACGAATATTGTCTGTGTCTTGCAGGAGGATGGTAATTACTACTGCGGGAATGCTCGTGATCTTGCTTTGCGCGTCGGTGCCAATCACCGCGCTTGCTGGCGATTCGCTCTACGGGAGGGTTTCGGAAGTCAAAAGCGCAGACCACGTCACTGTCGACATTGGCACGGGGCTGATTGAAATTCGTCTTGCTGGGTTGGATGTTCCTCGAGAGGACCGTCGCGCTGAAGACGCCCGCAAATTCGTGTCTGATTTACTCTTAGGGAAGAACGCTCGGCTGCGCCTCGACTACCGCGGCAAGAACAAGGAAATGATCGGGCGCCTAGAGACGGACGATCCCGAAATCGGAATCAAAGACGTCGGAGTGGAACTCGTGCGCGCCGGCCTCGTTCGGCGACAACCGAACTACGATTACAGGTACCGCGAGTTATCGGCCGCCGAGAACGAGGCTCAGAGAGCAGGGCGCGGTATTTGGTCCGAGACCGTGAAGCCACAACCGAAGAAATAGCCGAGGCTGGTCCATGCGAACCACAATCCGTTGCTTCTGGTCGCTCCACGCTCCGATGCTTGCCATCGTGACCGGCGCGTATTTCCTGCTCGCGTTTTCGGCGGCACACGCCCAAGTCTCGGGAACGACCGATAGAAATATCTCGAAGATGCTTAATTACCAGAACGAGTGTGCAATCGCGAAGAATCCCACGAACAAGCTCCAGCTATTTGCCGCTTGCAACAATGCCACGGGCGGTCTATTTGCAACCCGCAGCACCGATGGCGGTGTGACGTGGACGTACCCTGACAGCGACAAGACGATCGCCGATGGCGACGCCGGCCAAGGCCCGCTTGCGTGCTGCGATCCGGCGCTAGCATGGGACAACTTCGGCAATCTCTTCGTTACTTACCTCGGCAACGCCAACACGGTCGAGACTCTTCTCAGCACGGATGGGGGGCTAACGTTTACTAGCCTAGCGACATTCAGCGGCAGCGTTGACCAGCCTTCGGTCGCCGCCGGCTCCGGCGCGGTCTGGATCGTATGGAACCAGAGTGGCTCGATGCGCGCTCGCGGAGCTCCTGTCACCGGACTGGGGGCAGCTAATATCGGCGCATTCGGCGCCATGCAGGATATTCCTAACACTACTAATTGCAGCTTTGGGGACGTCGCTATCGCTCCCAGCGGTGCCGTAGTACAAGTGTGTCAAATCATCACCCCGGACGGCGAAGACCCGACCAGTATACGAGTCAATACTAAAGCCGACGGCCTTGGTCCAAATCCGTTCAACGCTGGAGGCGTTGCCACGACGACCAATGTGGGAGCTTTCGACGCGATCCCAGCACAGAACCTGCGCACTATAGATGCAGAGGCTGGTCTGGCCTATGACCTCAACCCGACAAGCCCGCATTTCGGTCGTCTTTACCTTGTGTACACCGAGGAACCAGTGGACGAGAGTGACGACACTGACATCATGGTGCGTTTCTCCGACGATGATGGCGCAAATTGGAGCGACCCTCCGATCCGGGTCAACGATGACGCGACCAATCGGAGTCAATTCCTATCTCGCATTGCGAGCAATCCGCTCTCCGGCAACATCATGGTGTGCTGGCATGACGCGCGCAACTCGGGAACGAACACAGCTATGCAGGTGTTCTGTAGCGTCGCCACTCCGACCGGAGGCTCGCCCACTTTTTTTGCCAATGCACAGATCGGCGACGCATTGACCGAGCGTACGGGGTCCAGTCCGCCCGTTTCCGGCCAGGCCGACATCCAGTTCGGCGATTACGCCGGCCTCGCTTATTTTCAAGGACTCGCACACCCGATCTGGGCGGACAGGTCGAACAGCACAGGGGATAATCCCGACAGTCCTGCACGGTGGGAGGCCTATACAGATCGCGTTACCGGGGGACCAGCAGCAGCTGAAGGCGACACTCATCTGACGACAATCGACGGCATCCACTACGACTTCCAGGGCGCAGGCGAGTTCGTGCTCTTGCGTGATGCGGGAGGAACGGAAATCCAAGTCCGGATGGCACCCCTTTCGACGGCGATAGTAGCGGCAGATCCGTACACCGGCCTAAGTGCGTGCGTGAGTCTTAACACGGCCGTTGCGGCCCGCGTAAGTAAGCACCGGGTAACGTTTCAACCCAACCTAAGCGGTGAGCCCGATCCGAGTGGCCTTCAACTCCGCATTGACGGCAAGCTGGTGCCTAATTCCGAAGCCGGATACGAGCTTGGGTCCGGCGGGCGGGTCGTTTCGTCGCTCGGCGGGGGCCTGCAGATTGACTTCCCTGACGATACGACACTCATTGCGACGCCGGGGTGGTGGGCGAGCCAGAGCAAATGGTTCCTGAACGTGAACGTCTACCATACGCCGGCATTGGAAGGCATCATGGGCGCTCGTGCGAGGGGAAGCTGGTTGCCGCCGCTGGCGGATGGCACCTCCATGGGTCCGAAGCCCGCGAGCGCGCATCAACGCTACGTCGACGTATATGAGAAGTTCGGCGAGTCATGGCGTGTTGCCGACAAGGCGAGCCTCTTTGACTATGCACCGGGCACGTCCACCGCCACTTTTACGGTCAAAACGTGGCCCCCGGAGAATCCTCCTTGCGTTCTCCCGCAAACCACTCCTCTTAAGCCAGCAACCTTGGATGTAGCGCAGCGGGTATGCAGGGGCGTAGTGGGCAAGAATCGTAAGCGGGACTGTGTCTTCGACGTGCATGTTACTGGGAATGCCGGCTTCGCCCGAACATATTTGCAGACCGAAAAAATCGAGGCAGGTGGCACCGGCATCGTCGTCAGCGATCACAAGGATCCAACCGGCCTCAAGGAAGCGGTGACCTTCACCGCGACCGTAATGCGGCACGTCGGCGTCAGAAGCCGGGACGGACGACGCTCCCCCACAGGGACGGTTCAATTCATCATCAACGGCGAGAAAGCAGGACAGCCAGTCAAACTGGATGCCAGTGGACAGGCCCGTTGGAGCACGTCGGCGCTAAAAAGCGGTGTGCATCGAGTGTCGGCACGATATATTCCTAACAAGGACAGTGTGTTCTTGCCCAGTAGGAGCATCGATAAACTACATACCGTTCGAGACAGACGATAGCTGCACTCTAATGCTGCTGCGTGCAGTTGCGTCGGTGACACAGGTGCACGTGACCGATCGCGCACCCCCTGAAGCCTGTTCTAAGTTTTCGAAGCAGCGTCATCGCACGCGCCACAGCGGTCGCAACCTGGCTTGCGTGAGTTCGAGCGTCCAACAACCACGGGCAAGTCACACTCTCAATGTCGATGACCAGTGGTACCAGTGCGCGACCTCGCGCGAAAAAGTGTTCTTGGCTAGCTAGTTTCTGTCGCAAAACTCGTAAGGTACTTGCGGGCGCTGAGTTTTTGGTGATTTTTTCTTGACTGGTATGTGTGCGTCATGGCATACGTACGACATGGCGATCAAGACCGAAACGCTTGCCGATGTCGAACGCTGGTGGCGCGAACGAAGCGCCGCAATGTCGCCGGCCATGCTCGGTTCACTCAGTTTTCGGCGCAGTCCCTGCGTACGCGAGAACTGTGCCGCGTGTCGCAGTGGCGAACAGCATCCGAGCTATGTGCTGTATTGCCGCGTCAAAGGGCGACGCACGGCGATCTATATCCCAGAGGAACTGGTGCCGCAGATTGAGCGTGCCCTGGAGAATGGCCGCGCGCTGCAGCAACTGCTGAACGAGGCGGGCCCGCGCTACGCGACGGCTGTGAAGCATGAGAAGGCGCAAAGAACGAAGAAATGACACGCGCAGCCGATCCGCAGTTCAGTTTTGCCGATGTGGAATTTCTGAATCAGAACGTCAAGCTTGACCCGCTTATGCAAGCGGTTGCGAGCTTCCTCGAGCGCCACGGCGAACTGGTCGAAATGGTGCGGCGGGATCTCGAGCGCGGTCTGAAGAACCCGAACACCGGCAGGAGCGGATTGACCGCTCAGCAAGCGTTGCGCGCGCTGATCCTGCAGCGCGTGAAGAACTGGGACTACCGGGAACTGCGCGAACGCATCGCTGACGGCTATACGTTACGGCGCTTCACCAATTTTTACAGCCGACGCGTGCCCAAGCACGATGCTTTCAACCGCGCCTTTAACCGGCTAACGGTTCAGACGCTGCGCGCGATCAATCAGATGATCGTGCAGGCGGCAGTCGATCTGGGGCTCGAGGACGGACGCAAGTTGCGTGTCGACACCACGGTGGTCGAAACCGACATTCACCATCCGACCGACAGCACTCTATTGTGGGACAGCGTGCGCGTGATCACGCGGCTGGTCGAGCGCCTGGACGAACTGCTTGCCGATGGCGTGGGCGCCTTTCCCAACCGCACGCGGCGCGCCCGGCGCCGCATGCAGGAGATCCAGCGCATGACACCGGCGCAGCGACAGCGGCGCCAACTACGCAGGTACCGCGACCTCATTCATACCGCGGAAGAGGTGGTAGCCAACGCGCGCGCGGTTCTCAACAAGACGCACAAAGAGCGCGTGATTGATGTGTTAAACGCGCTTGCGCTACAGGACCTTCGTAACCGGATCGAGCACCATTGTGAACTCGCCCTGAAGGTAATCGATCAAGCACACCGGCGTGTTCTGCAAGGGCAGTCAGTGCCCAATGCCGAGAAGATCTATTCGATCTTCGAGCCGCATACCGATCTAATCAAACGCGGCAAGGTCGACAAACCGATCGAATTCGGCCACAAGGTGTTTCTCGCCGAAAGCGCCCGTGGCCTGATCACACAGTACGCCGTGCTCGACGGCAACCCCATCGATGAGATTCAGGTTCAGCCCGCTCTGCAGCGTCACAGGCAGATGTTCGGCGAAGCGCCTGAACTGTTCAGTGGTGATCGCGGTTTCTTCAGCCAGCACAGCATCAGAGCATGTCAACACGCGGGTCGTGCTCGCATGCATTCCGCAGCGTGGCGGCCACAAAACAACCGCGCGCCAAATGTTCGAGAAGACTCCCGCATTCAAAAAAGGACAACGCTTCCGCGCCGGCATTGAGGGGCGTATTTCCGTTCTCTTCCGCGGCCGCGGCATGAAGCGCTGTCGCGCTGAAGGTCGTGAGCACTTCGAGCTGTTCGTAGGGGCGGCCGTGTTGGCCAATAACCTGATGGTCATTGCCGAGCTGCTGATGAAGAAAAAACGGCGTCGAGCCGCAGCCTAGCCAAAGATCGCCTGACGTGGGCGCCCAGATAAACGGCGCCCGCGATCCATCGCCTGATCATCGGGCACTCCACATCTGCGGGTGCCCGCGCCCCCTGATCTGTATCCCTCTTGTATCGCAATGCCCTTCTTCGTCACGCCGATCGAACCCGGCGTGAACCGCTGCCATCCGAAATTGATGCCACAATCACGCAGATTCACGCGTTTCGCGACAGAAACTAGCTAGTGACTGTCACACATAGGGACAGCCGGCCTCGAAAATAAGCACGGTTAGGGATTAAGAAAATCATCTTGTTTGAGTGTTTCCTACAGCCTGGTTAGGCAGCTCGCCGCACTGAACCTGAAAGATGGAAATGCGTACGGTCTGCACAACAGCAGAATCACCCTCAAACACCAGTATCGTCTAACCTTGCTCGATCGAATATAGCGACATCAGAGTCGGATCGTCGCGCAGATCTTATTTTGCATTTGCAGCGCATGGTCCAGATGGTCCGAAAATACAAGTGGCTCACGTAGCGTTGTCACCAGCGAATACCGCAGGAGGTGCTGAGGACTTAGTTGCGCATAGCGTTTTTCCAATCCGCGCGTTTGCTACGTTTATTCAGATTAACATTCGTCGGTCAAAAGTTTGTTGTCTTCCATAGTGATCAGCGTGTTGCGACAAAGAGCCGGTTGATCCGCCTTCTACCGCGCTCTAGTGCGTCAATCATGCCATCTTCAATATCGACCAGGCAGCGTTTGCCGCGTCAGTGAAATCTAACGCGCCTTGCGCCGGGTCCGTGGTTTCGTTGCTGCCATCGAAGCCATAGATGAATTCGTTCTTGCCATGATCGCAACGGAAGAATGCGCCGTCGCCCTGCGGCGTGCCAGCATGTGAGATACACCGGCCGAATGTGAAAACGTCCTCGATAAATTCGGCCTGCGCCTCGGTGCTTTCCAACAGAGTACCAGCCGTTTATTTCACGTCCGATCTTGGCAAACCAATTATAAGGATCCTCCCCGCCAAAAAACCTATGGTGAAGCTGGTATGTTGCCGATTGCCCGATATAGTGGGTACCGCCGAATTGGAATTGCCAGATGTGCACGCACTCGTGTGACGAGGGTAGTCGTGGAATAAGAGCGGAAATAGATCGTATAGCCCATCGTCGTTGCGCCGGTCGGCTCTGAAAATGGCGGCCCCATGATCCCCAGCCTTCCTTGATTCACCTCGATCAACTCGTACAGGATAGAATCTCCGAATATCGGCCTGAGGATCGCGATTTCTTCTTTCGTGAGCTTGCGCGTTTTATCCTTAAGGCCGACGAATGTGAGGATCGAATCAATGCCGTTGTTTCCATAAAGAAGAAGAGCGCCAGCGGTAAAAAAACCGGCGTCTGACACCAGTTCCGAGAGATCCTGAAGCGCACCGATAAGGATGTCCGCATTAAAGGTGAAAATAAGCGCCAGCACGCCTACGACCAAGGAGACCGCAACGCACACGACGCGGTAAACCCAGCGAACAACGACAGTGACGACCCATTCCGTTATCTTTACAGTTACCCAAACAAACCAGCAAACCACTTGGTTCAAGCAAAGCAGCCAAGGATTGCATTCTTCGTTTTCGCATTTTTTGCGCCGTTCTTTTTCGTAGCGATCAACTTTCTCGATGACCTCTTCTTCAACCCTTACTTGCTGCTCTTTGCAGGATTCGGCCATAACCATTTCTCTTCCGCCCGTTATCTCGAAAGCTTTTGTTGCAGCCCACGCGCGCTTGCGAGTGACACCCTCCTATGTAAAAGGACAAGCCTAATTCTTCCTGCCGTCATCCCGAGCAACTTGCCCGCTGTCGCCGCGAAGAACATCAAGGCGATACACCAAATTGGAGGTACGATGCTTGCCGCAAAGAAAACCAAATAAAAGATAAGCCCGGCAATCGCAGCCATCAGGAAAAAGGAACCCATCGAGCAGCCACATTCTTTGGAGTATTTAGCCGCCTTTCGTCGCAAGGCCTGCCTTTCCGCTTCAACTATCGACAAGCGGGAGATCGCCAAATCGGTTTTCATCCGTAGATCTTTCAGACTGTTTGCGTGATTCGCCATATGTTCAACATAAAGCTCAATTCGCCTGGACTTGCTTGCGGCAGCGCTGCTTCCATTAGGCGTGTAACCGGCGTGCGGCACCCCTCGTGGAAGAACCCCCGCGCTTTTAGAGTCGTTTGCGTGCTCATCTTTCGGCGCTTCAGCAGAACGTGCTTCTTGCGGCGCATGTGGAATGTTGCGTTGCGCGATCCTGGTGCTTGCGTGGACGATTCGTCGACTCGCGCCAAGTGCTGCCGGTTCGGGAGGGAATGGGGCTATGTCTTCGGATTCACACGCCGGTGTCTTAAGGATAACGCTGATATATCCAACGCTCGAGGCCGGCCACCTCTTCTGTTTAAGTGTCGTAAGATCTGGCCTTCATTAGTATTCGCGAGCACGTACGTCATGCGGGTTTTCGATGTTGTCCCATCATAGGCTGGCGGCCACGAACTCCCAACGTTCGTTCGTCGCGATGAAGCCAAGACCGAGGTCTAAACCAAGCATGCGCTTGGAAACCTCGCACTGGGCATATGCGATGCAGCCGAATATTTTCACAAGCGTGTGTCGATAGTGCCAAATACGGCTGTGCTTCTCTGTCATTTGGCTTCGCCATTCGTTGGTCACATCGTCCCAACGCACCAACGTAAACCCAGTCTGCGCTAATGCCGCGTGCCACCACGTTTGGGAACGCGGTCCCCGGAATGTCCCACTCACCCGGTACAGCGAACCTATCAGCCACGACCCTGGAACCAACACCCGCCGGATTTCCCGAAGAGCAAGTTGCACGTCATCGATCAGGTACAGGGAGTCAATGGCGATAGCTAAGTGGCAGGAGTGCTGCGCGAGAGGCAAGGCACAGAGGTCCGCATTTACAAGGTGAGTTCTGGGACAGGCAGCTTTCGGTATTGCCCGGAACGCCTCGTGTGCTATGTCGACGCCTAGCACCTCTGCCCCTAAAGGTTCGCCAAGGGCAACACCGAGGTGGCCACGACCGCAACCAAGGTCGACCAGCCGCAGTTGTGAGCAGTTACGGTGAGCCTGCGCAGCGGCCCCGGCACATGCTTCCCGCCAGCGCCGCACAACCGCGTCCGTCAGAAATGCGGTGCTTTCTAAGCCCAACACGGTCGGGGTGGCGAGCTCTGCAGGCAGCAAGGCCTGTAATGCTCTAGCGAACGATTGCGCCTGCGGCGAATACAGCGATGCAAAGTGGCACTTGATAGAATTGTTTGCGGTTGCCAAAGTTCACCGCCTGTTTGTGCGCGGTCTCGTCTATTTGCCAACGAAACGTGAGTCCCCCACTTCGGCAAGGGTGATTTGGTTAAATTCTTGTAGCCGTGTGCGCATAATCGAGCAAATAAGTTGGGATTTGCCGCGCTGAGCTTCCGCTTCGATCAGACGCGCGGTGTATTGGATATGGCGCGTTTCATCAGTAAGCAGCACATCTAGCGTCCGGCTTAGCCGCTCTTGTTTTCCGGGTGGGCAGTGCACCCTCAGCACAGGCTGTAGGAGTAGTTGGTGAATTCGAGTGCGAATCTCACCCAAGTTCATTTGAACTAACTCGTCGAGCACTGATTCGCGGCTCGCTTTTCCACTGACGGGCGGTACGTCATGCGACCTGTACTGTGGAGAAAGAGCACGTGCGTGAGCGAGCAGCTGCACGTCCAGCGCTTCCGGGAATACAAGTTGGCACATCGCGACGTATATGAGCGCATGCCGAGACTCGTCTATAGCATGCTGGCGAATGGCCTCGGCGACCCGAGGTTCTGATGCACGTCCGGCCAGAGCCCAGAGTTTGCGCGAACCATCGCCCTCCTTTTCTGCGTTTGCGATTAGTGACGCTGCCAACCACGTCGGTTCTACTGCAAGGAACCGGTACTTATCGCCGTACCAGAGTTGCCCGAACGGCGGTGGGGCGGTTGAACATGCCACATGCAGTGCTGCTCGATAATACGTCAATGGTTCCGTTGCGATCCGGTCGAGCGCTCGAACTGTGTCTTCTGCGACAAAGTTCATTTTGGGCCCTTACGTTCCAGGCTTAAACGGCGCGTTGCACGCCGTGAATGGTGAGTTACACGCGACAAAAGGCGCATTACATGCGACAAAGGGAGCGTTACAGGCGACGAAGCTAATTATCAACCGATTGCCCTGTACTTGACCGCTGAGCCGTACGGCACGGTTACCAGCAATGGTGCGCAGAGCTTTTGCGTATTCGGGGTCAAGCTCGAAGCTGATAGGACCTGTGTTATGTTGAGCCATGCCGCCTCCCACGGAGTTAACGATAATGCGTGGACGATGTCGGTCGAATAGCAAAGACCGATTGAGAGGTTGTCAAACTGCGCGATGTATGTATGCCATGCGAAGGGGCCAAAAGAACATGCGTCCTTTCGGCGATTGTAGCTTCGTCGTGAATGCTATCGAGCATTGAAGGGCTTACGAAAGGACGACGACAGACGACAGCACAGCAGGTGACTTTCAGCGGGGAATAATAAAGCATACTAGCGAAACTCACGTCTCCCGGTGACTCAGTCGACCATCCCATCTCGACTGGCTGCCCTCATACGACGGCGACGCTGCGGCGTCCTCGTTCCTTGATTTCGCTTCCTGTTACAGGCTGGATAGAACCGCGAGAGACAGCAGCCATCGGCGCCGTTCAAGTCTCATGAAGGACTTCCCTGCACGGATCTCCCCCCGCATCCCCGCCGGACCTGTACTCCGACCCTCGGCAGATCAGCCTTGCTCCTCAAGGCAAGTAGCTGGTCCCAGGGCACGATAGGATCAGGCCAATTTGGGACGAACTCCTCGTAAGTCGTCCGGCATAGGTGATCGAAAGCTGGTACCCGTTTGAGAAATAGCTCTTGATGAGATCTGGCAGCGGCCCTTCTGCAACGGTTCCAATCGCATATCGTCTATCCAGATTCGTTGCCTCTGGCAAAATTGTTCCGTCCTCACGCACAACTACTTTTTTGATCTCCGCTGAGACACGCCGGTGGCAACCAATACCGTTGCATACATAGGCAGCGCACGGATGCGCCAGCAGGAATTTCTTATTACCGCCAATGATACTGACTTTGATCTGACCCTTCGAAGAGTTAGCAATATCGGATAATTCGAAAGATCAACACGTTGACTTGTTCAGTTGTCAGTTGTTGATGCTTGATCGATGATCCGCGACCGAGATCAAGTAGCGGCTGGACCAGGAGCCTCTTCGCACCTGAGTCGATAGCCCAGCTCGCGATTTCACCTAACTGATCACGATTTGCCTGGCAGATTGTTGTCACTATGGTGACTTCCACTCCGGCGGCAGCAAGGAGTCCCACGCCGCGCACGGCCCCGTGGAATGCCCCATCAACCCGTCGGAAGGCATCGTGGTAGTCCGCCGACTTGCCGTCAATACTAACGTGCACATTGACGCCGAGACTCGCCAATAAGGCTGCTTCACTCGATCGAATTAGTGTAGCGTTTGTGCAGACTGTCGTTGTAAGACCCTTCACTTCCGCCGCTATTCGAACGACGTCGACGAACCTAGGGTACAGCAGTGGTTCGCCACCGGTTAGAAATAACTTACCAATGCCGAGTTGCGGATAAATGCGCGATCGCTTCATTGATCCAGTCGAATGGAAGATTCTCCCGCCTTCGGGGAGAACCCTCCATGTAGCAGTGCTGGCACTGTAGGTTACAACGACCCGTCAGATGGACCATTAGGCTCGAAGAGGCCGTCATCGATGTAGCCATCTCGCAGCTCTAGGGGCGTATATTGGCTCCGATCTCCGCGACATCGACGACGTGAGATAGGGCCGTGCCGCCGAACACAACTCCAATCTTCGGACGCGGGCCCTTTGGTCCTTTGGGAACAGGTCTCAAAGTCACCGCCTTCGAATATATTTACGGCACCGACGCTTATGCCGCTGGATGAGCCGCCTCCGATCGCCGCCCGGGAGACTTGGTCTACAATTTGCGCGTGAATCTCTGCAGCGGCACTGGCGGCAACAGTGTTAGCAAATTCAAGTAGTCTGCCGCTCTCCACAATCTTCTTCAACGCATCAGGGGAAACTTGGTACCAAGACAAACGACCGAGTTCTGATTGTGACGATGCCTGTGGCTGTGCCATGTGCTCCTCCCAAACGGGTAAGAATCCCGATTATTTTAGCGCTCATAACAAGTCAGACGTCAACAATTTTCTGCCGTCCGACACCATCGTTGCTTGCAGGCATGGGCTGCATTGGGATGTTCGGCTCCCCGGCCGCGGAATGCACGTGACGCAGGCCGGTAGCGTTCCCCTTTCCAATGGTAGACGAGCCGACTACCTGATTCCCATCGCAATCTTGTTCGCCGTTGGGCCGTATACCATCCTCCTTCCCGTTCGACGTCCAATCAGCTGCGTTCAGCTGTGCCACATTCGTGGCGCACTGTCTATCGGCAAGAAGACGAGCAGTTTGTCAGACGTGACCGCATAGAATTTATGCGAGCGGAATATCAACGCAAACAGATTCGGTGCAGCACAAACTGAAGTAATGAAGAAAGGGGCGGTGTCGTGTGCGCAATCGCTACTGCACCTTGGCTGCCGACGCCATCCGCTCGCGAATGCCATTTACCCATCGACTTACACACCTGACCCCAGCACGTGCTCGGCTTCGATCGCACACCTTAAACTGCAAAAGCTGTCGCCTAAGCTCAGCAGTTAAGTTGAACTCGTTTTAATGCACCGTTGCAATGCACGGTGGACAAACCTGTATCGTTGGGCCACATTGGAACGCGAACTGAAAGGAGACCGTCATGGCAAAGCGACCGCGCAAGCAAGCAAAACGACCTCCCAAGCACGATGAGCAGCGTCGCCGGACGTGCGGAACGATGGACGAGCATCGTCGCCTTGCGTATCTTTACCCCGAATATCGCCGGAGACGCAGGGAGATCGAAATTGAGACGCGCGAGTTCATCGCGCGCTACGCACGGGAGGGCCTGCGTACTGGAGTCGTGCGGATTCCAGTCGTCGTTCACGTTGTCTGGAATACAGCGGCCCAGAACGTCAGCGACGCGCAGATACGGTCTCAGATCGACGTACTGAACGCGGACTTCCGCCGACCAATGCCGACGCAGCCAGCGTGCCCGCCAGTTTCGCCGGAGTTGCCGCCGACGCGCGCATTGAATTTGCGCTGGCCGTTCGCGATCCCAACTGCGGTACTACCCACGGCATAACTCGCACCAACACTGCAACGACCGGTTTTACCTGGATTACCCGCAACGACGTCAAGTCGGTGGCAACGGGTGGTGCAGATCCCTGGCCGTCGGATAGGTATTTGAACATTTGGGTAGCTAACTTTACTGACACGATTCTCGGCTTTGCGACGTTTCCCGGCAGTCCGGCAGCCCTGGATGGCTTTGTGGTAGATACGGAAGCCTTCGGCACACTTGGAACAGCAACGGCACCGTTCAATCTGGGCCGCACTGGTACGCACGAGATTGGTCACTGGCTCAACCTGCTTCATATTTGGGGTGACGATACCACGCTTACCGATCAGTGCAGTGGATCCGATGAGTGCGCCGATACGCCTAATCAGGCCGATGAGACCTACGGCAACCCCACTGGTGTCCGAATCTCGTGCGGTAACGGTCCGAATGGCGACATGTACATGAACTACATGGACTATACCGATGACATGCCATGTTCATGTTCACGCAGGACCAGGCGACTCGCATGAACGCCGCGCTGATGATCGCACGCGCGAGCATTCTTGCCTCGGACGGCTTGATACCTGTCACTGGCGGACCGCCTGCACCCGATCTCTGGATGCAGGACAACGCCGACGATATCGGCGCGGAACCAGACGCCAGCACCAACCCAATGTGGATTAGCGACGACATCTGGGTCCGCAACGCGGCTGATGGACTGACCAATCAGGACCATCAGAACCCGAATGGCGAGCAGACCAACTACGTCTACGTCCGGGTTCGCAATCGTGGTTGTGCCGGTGCCGCAGCGCAGAGCGGCACGCTCAAGCTGTACTGGGCCAAGGCATCGAGTTCACTGTCCTGGCCGGCGCCCTGGGATGGTAGCGTTACTTCACCGGCCTTGATGGGGGGAATGATCGGCAGCCAGGCGGTCACCGTGAACGGGGGCGCAGACCGAGATCGTGAGTTCACATGGACGCCGCCCGACCCCTCGGACTACGCCGCCTTCGGAGCGGACAAGGCGCATTTCTGTCTTCTCGCTCGTATCGAGACGTCTCCCACCGCGCCCTTCGGCATGACGTCACCGGAAACGAGCAATCTTTATGCTAACGTTCGAAGCAACAACAATATCGTCTGGAAAAACGTATCCATCGTTGATACTGACGGCGAAGGTGCACGCTTCGCGGATGTCGTCATTGGCAGGTTCGATCGCGAGCGCCGCGCAACGCACTTGGTTTTTCAGACGCCAAAGCGCCGCGGGTACTCGCTCTTTGACTGGGGCCACATCCTCGTCGAGTTCCGGGGCGACGCACTCCGGGCTTGGGCGAAAGGCGGTGTGAAAGGTGATGGCTTTGAGCGCTTGGCTGACGGGCGGCTCCTTATCACGCGCTCGGGCGCGCAACTCGCAGGGCCGCGCCCTAAAATTGGAGCTTTCGGCACGTTGCATGTGCAGTTCGTGCCCGATGGGCGGCGCGCCACGGGCGCGCAGGTCTTCGAGCTGACGTGATCGAACTCGATGCAAAAGGCAAGCACATAGGCGGCCAACGTCTCTTACTCAAGACCGTGGGTTCACGCAAGCATCTAACGATCGACACACAGCTGCGCACATTCGACGGTGTGGTGTGGGTTCCTAGATCCCGGAGCTCATGCGGCCTTTGAAGTGAATCGTGCGTTGCGAATCGAAACAGTATATAGCCAACATCTACTGGAGCGGACCACAGCGACATTGGCCCTGAATTCGACGGACGCCTCCCGCATGCTCACGGTGGTCGATCAGTATAGTGGGGCGGCATGGGGCGAGAGCACGTCGAGGGGCGTGCGTGGCTCTCAAGATGGCTTGACTGCAGCAGGGCGGCGCAGACGGTGAATAGACACATCCTAAGCCCAAGCCGTCTGTATAGCAGGAGGCATCACGTAGGCATGCCATGTGCCTGGCCAGTGCAACTCGGGCCGGGCTCTGTTTCGATTTGCTTCAATAAAATCGCGTTTTTCAACTGTCGCAACGATCCATTACTTTGTGTTAGACGAGGCATGCTGATCGATCTCCATGTTAGACAACCATCGAAGATGAAGGCTGCGAAGTATGGTGCCGTGGTGGAATGTAGTGATTAGACGCACACACTGCCTCGGCGCAATGTTTCCCGCCGGAGTTATGGCCCAATCATTGAAAGGCGAATGCCGCTTGGATGGCTGACCGCCAGAATATTGTTGCGATCAGCAGAGACGCGTTCGGTCGGACTCACGGTCTGCGTGATGCCTCGCCAAGAATGAAAGGCAAAGTCGGTGGCGCATGGACTGCGTTCTTCGCTTCAGATTGAGCCCTTTCGCCAAAAAAGCAGCTCCATCGTCGCATCGTGGTGAGTCAACTGTGTTGGTTGAGAGGCTTCATATGCTCGAACAAGCCAAGTCGCAAAACCAGGCAAATCTCCGATTCCATGCTCGGCAGCGAATTTCAGGAACAGTTCTTCGGTAAACTCTACTTGATGACTCCCGTCTAATTCTACCCGTGGTTCATGTGGCGTTTGTTCCTGATGTCACGCGTATGGGGACCTTATGCAGATTATGCTGAGCTGGTGGGGACCGTGGAACAACTGGAATAACCGCATATCTTCGTTACGAACAGGTTGCAAAGAGGTCCTGTTAGCGGCGAAGCCCATGAAGCCGTTGTTCACGGGGACACCATGACCATTCCGGCGCATACAGATGTACTTGGATCGGACACGCGTGGAAACGATAGAGTGTCCGCGATTCTGGGTTAACTCCTACCTGCGCCGCTTAGCATGCTTCGAACCCTCTCAAGTTGATCGCTTCAATGGTAAGCCACTCCACTTCATTTGGGATGAAGAGGCAATACGAAGCGGATTTCTCAGAGCAGCAATAGACCCGAGTGAGTATCGGGCGATCTTAAAAGACGCCCGGCCGTCATACGGGCACAAATGTCGCGTTCTTTCATGTTCCTGGAGCCGGACATAGCATCACGCACTAAGCAAACCCTACCGGATGCAACCATAGGACGGAACAAAAGGATGGCAGCGAATCGAGCTAGAATTGCACTTTGCGTAGTCATACTCCACCTCGCGGCCTCAGAGTCGCTTGCAGGTGACGCAGTTGAACTCTGCCAGAATAAATCTCCGTGGAATGACTCGGTTTAAGAAAATTCAGATTAATCAAGCTACCAGACAAGAACAAGAATGATCCCGAATGCACCGGGGATCATCACTGCGGTGGCTCCGCTTGTGACAAGCTCACCAAACGATGCGTCCCTAGTTGCAAGACAAATCGCGCGTGCAAGAAACGCATGGGGCCGGACGCTATCTGCAGCAAACCAGTCGGCGCAAGCGTGAAGCGGTGCGTACTGAGCTAGCCAGCGACACACGGTTGAAGACCGCCGAAGTGGGTAGGGTGGGTGGGTAAAACCCACATTTACTCTGTCGAAGTTAGAATCTATCTGACAGTCAGTTATTCTCTCTCGGTGTCGGTAAATAGTGAAGTAGCCGATAGGAGAAGATGATGACTCAAGAGCAGAAATTCGTTCGACCGAAGCTGGGCTAGTTTTTACCCCTTCAAGGAACTCTATGACCGGGGTGGCGTGCTCGCGCTGCAGGAGCTCACGCGCAAGAAGCCGAACCTGAGGAACCGCATTGCGCCAGGAGGTGGAAGCGGCGATGGTTGAGCTGTCGTTGGAACAGCCGGCGTGGGGACAGGTGCTGCGCGTGTCCAATGAACTGAAGAGGCGTGCACTCAGTATTTCGCCTGCGGGGGTGCGCTGCGTGTGGATTCGTCATGAGCTGCAGAACATGAAGCTCAGGCTGAAAGCAGCTGGAGGCGAAGGTGGCACAGGAAGGAGCGGTGCTGACCGAAGCGCAACTACAGGCGTTGGAGAAAAAGCGCGACGACAGCGCCGGGGAGTTCGAATCGGAGCACCCGGGCTTCTGCGGCGCGCAGGATACGTTCTACGTCGGGTCTGAAGGGCGTCGGCAGGATTTACCAGCAGACCTTCATCGACACCTACTCGAAGGTGGTCCAGGCCAAGCTCTGTCGACACCAAGACGCCGCTTGACGGCGGCCGATCTATTGAACGATCGGGTGGTGCCGTTCTTTGAGGCGCATGGGGTCATTTTCATTGCTGCGCGTGCTCACCGATCGTGGCAGCGAGTATTGCGGCCATGCCGAGCGTCACGAGTATCAGCTGTATCTGGCGCTCGAGGATATCGACCACACGCGCACCAAGGCGCACAGTCCGCAGACGAACGGCATCTGCGAGCGGTTCCACAAGACGGTGCTCGATGAGTTCTACCGGATCGCCTTTCGAAAGAAGATCTACCGCAGCATCGAGGATCTTCAAACCGATTTGGACGCGTGGCTGAAGGGCTGAAGTATTACAACGACGCTTCATGCTACCCCACCTCGCTATGTCATTGAGAATTCGAAATTCGTTTGTCCGCCAATCGGTAACGTGGGGTGGCCGCTGCGCCCGCTAACGCGTTGTACCGTTCGCGCGCCGCGGGTGTTTCCAAATCTGACCGGTTAAACACCCAAGGACCCTCTGGAAATGGATGCTGTGCTTAGACTTCGCCGGGTTGAAGGGCGATTCGCACCTCCGAGAACGGTCGCACGCCGAGGCAGCGTCGACGCACTAGTGCTGAGTATAAGGCTGCGGTGGTGGCAGCCTGCCGCACGCCGGGCGTATCGATCGCGGCGGTCGCGCTTGAGCAGCGCTTAAACGCGAATCTGTTGCGGCGCTGGGTGGTGGAGGAGGAACGGTTCCGAGAGACAGGTCGGCGAAGAGCCCGGTCGCGGAGGAAGCGCTGAAATTCTTCGCTCCGCTCTACGAGCGGGAGCGACAGGCGCAGGCGCTCAGGATGCCGAGAATCGACAGCGGCTCCGCGCCGCGCAATCCCGGCCCATCATGGACAAGCTGCACCAATGGCTGCTGCTGCAGCGACAGCGGGCGACCGACGGCACGGCCATCGCCAAGGCAATCGATTACAGTCTTGGCCGCTGGCCCGCACTGATCCGGTTTATCGATGACGGCACGCTGCCCGTGGACAATAACTGGTGGAGAATCGGATTCGCCCCATTGCGCTCGGACGTTCCAACTCGCTGTTTTGCGGATCGCTGCGCGCGTGAAAGCGGGCGGCGGCGTGTGGCGACATCCAGACCGCGGCCCATTCTGGCTACCGGCGCCAATTTCCTGTGGGCCTATGACTTCGTATTCGATGCCTGTGCCAACGGGCAGAGCCTGAAATGCCTTACTCTCATCGACGAGTTCACCCGCGAATGCCTAGCCATCGACGTCGCCGGCAGCATCCGCTCTGAGCGCATCATCGAGGTGCTGGCACGTTTGATCAGCGAACGCGGGGCGCCACGCTACCTGCGCTCGGACAACGTACTAAATGCAAGCCGGCTTCATCGAAGAGCAACAGGCATCCTGTCGATGTGCGAAGCCGCGTCGAGCTGGTGAAACAGACAGTACCACATCAACCAGTGGTCTTCCGCGGTCGTGCAAGGGAGCCTTGCCTGACCATAGTGGACACAAGATTCAGCGCGTCTGGCGTGATCTTCACCGTACCTAAAACAGCATAGAGTCCCAGCGGAAGGTCCGAGCATTATCTACGGGGTCGCAGGCGCCCCAACGGCAACCGAGAGAGGGATCGATCCACTGGGTAAACTCTGTTCGAAGAACTGGCGATAGGGTTGGTTGTTCTTGATCAGGCTGTACGCGACTCGCGCCATTTTGGCCGCGACGGCAGTCAATGCCTTGCGACGCAAGTCGGGATCGTCGGGCGCGTCTGGGTGTAGCGTTCGTATTTCGCTCGAAACGAGTTCTCTTTCATGTGCACTGCGGCCACTGCCGCGAGCCAGAATGCCAGGCGCAGCCGTGCGTTACCGCGCTTCGAAAGTTGCTCCTTGCCGCGCTGGACGCCGGATTGGTTCTTGGCGAGATCGAAACCGCAGTACTTCAGAAATTGGCGATGATGACCGAAGCGCCGCAGGTTCCCGGCTTCGGCAAGGATGGTCATCGCGATGACCGACCCAATGCCAGGCAACGTCTTGAGATGAGCAAAATCGGCATCAGCCTCAATGTTTGTTCCGCGCGTAGTTCAAGTTGAGTCCGCAGGTCATTGAGTTCCTGGTATCGCCGCAAGGTGATGCGAAAGGTCTCTACTGCGAGTGAGTGCGGCGCGTGGGGCAACGCGGCAGTGGTGCCCGCCATCTCCCAGATCTCCTCGAGCTTGGCCTGCTTATTAACCTTGCGGCCGACCACTTCCCACGCGGCCTCAACGAACTCGGCACGAGATAACGAGCGAACATGTGCCGGGGTCGGAAACTTCAACAGAAAGCGCACAAACCATTCGTTGCGTGTCGTGGCCCAGTAGCGATGCATTTCGGGAAAGTACAGCGGCAGCCCGTGGTTGATTAACGAGTGCTGGACCTTGGTACGTGCTCGCGAGACCTGGTAATAGGTCTTGGCGAGCTCCTGCAGATCGTGCGTGCCGACCACCATCGGATCGACGTAACTCTGCACGTCGCCGCGCCGAAGCATTTCCAGAATGACCGCAGCGTCTTTCGGATCGTTCTTGTCCCAAGAATTGAAGATTGCTTCACGATAGCGCGCCAGTGCCACAGAGTTAATGCTCACGACTTCGAATCCCGCGCTTAGCAACCGGTGCGCCAGCGGCCGGTGATAGTCGCCCGTAGGCTCGAGACCCACGCGGCAACGCCCCGGCAGAGAACCAAGGAAATTGAGCAGCCGGCCGAAATCAGCGGCCGTGTTCGCCATCTTGAACCGATGTCGCTTACCGCTCGCGACCTCGATCAACACCGCGTTGCCGTACCGGCCGATGTCGATCGCCACCAAATTGCATGCCGGAGTAGCATTTGCCGAGTCAGCCATCTTGGGTTCCTCCTTCGGTCAACAGACAAACCAAAGGATGCCGTTACCCTCGATGGCTGGCATTCTGCAGGTACTACGGTCCAGAATTTGTCTCCAAGGCGCTCCTCGAATTGCTGGAGAAGGCGGGCATCGAAACGGCGCTGATCGATCCGGGCAAACCGTGGCAGAACGAACGACATGGACGAAAGCTTCAACGGCCGTACCCCGCCAGCGGCCAGTATGGAAGCGGCCATTCGCCACGGACGCTAAAAAGCGAGAAGCGGCCGTTCGTAATGCGTAAACGATATTTGTTATTGGAACGTAGGTCGTCAGTCTATTGCGATCAGTGTGTACATTTCAATAAGCTTTTGCACCCGGTAGGGGCGAGATAGGGCCATCAAGATTCTGCCTCTCGCGAACAGTGAGCATCCGGCTCTGCGCGGCCGCGAATCTTGTGACGCCACAGCTGTCAAAAATCTCGCCGCAGTGGATGGCGTTCGGTAATGTATTCGATCCTGCCCTCCTCGGCTAGTTTCGATCCATTGGTGAGAAGAGCGATGCGCGGCGCAAGTCGCACACCGAAGCGATACGCGAGCGGTGTCATCACGCCAGCGTCGTCGTGATCGCCACGCCTTGCTTCAGTGTGAGCGTCACGGGTGTGCGTTCCGCGATGTCCGCGAGGCGCGCACGCTGTTCGTTGTCCAGATCGCCCTCAATACTCAACACGCGTGCGATCGCGCCTGCCTTGCCTTCTTGCTTGAAATGCACGTCTACATGGACCGCTCGCAGCGGCCATTCTCGCGTCTCGCATACATGCGCAGCGTGATCGCCGTGCACGCGCCCAACGCCGAGCACAGCAAGTCATGCGGTGAGGGCCCGACATCCTTGCCGCCCAGCTCAGCGCCCTCGTCAGCACTGAGCTGATGATGTCCGGCCGCAATCGAGACCGCGTAATTCATCGTGCCGATGCTCGCCTGTGCGTGCCCCATGTTTTCTCTCCAAAATCGCGTTGCGCCTCCGTGCTAGGGCTGCCCGCGCCAGTCGCCGCAGCTTTCTCGCGCGCCACACGTTCGGTCACATCACGCGCAACAGCCACCGAGCCCAGCGTCGAACCGGCGTCGTCGAGGACCAGTGCAAAGCTCATCTCGACGTACAGTGTCTTCCCGGACTTGTGCAATCCGCGCGTGAGCGTCGGACGTCCGCCCAGACGTGTCTTCCCGCTCGCCATGGCGGCGTCGAAGCCCCGCCAATGCGCGTTGCGCAGGTGCTCGGGAATCATCAGATCGAGGTTCTGCCCGAGTGCTTCGGCCGCGGGATAGCCGAACATCGCCGCAGCGGCAGCGTTCCATCTTTCGATGACGCCTTCGCGGTTGGCGTAGATGACCGCTTCGGCGGTCTGGTCGAGGATCAACGCGTCCAGCGCGGTGGCTGCAGTCATGTGCGTGGACTCACGACGTTCTCAGCGCACCACTGGGCGCAATCGGGCGCTCCAGCATGGCAATGGCAGACTGGCTGGGTTGCGATCTATATGAACCAGAGTTTGCGATATGGACCCATGCTCGGATCCTCCTACTTTGTGGATGGCTCAGGGGGGCACAGACTTGGGAGCCGTCGGGCAAGTGCCCAGTCCGCTTAAATGATAGTTCCGCCGACAAGCACGTTCTATTGGACCATGGGCCAATATGGGTCTTGCGGAGCGGCGAGCCGGCGGCTCAGTCGGGCCTGCTGTAGGAACAGCCGCCACCGGCCGCGCCGAATACCTACGCGACAGTCTGCTTTGGGAAAATATCGCCACTGACCGGTTGTG
>CAWHFX010000020.1:0-565209 GCA_963828715.1 uncultured beta proteobacterium
CCCGGTGCTGGCGCCGAGGGCCCGGGCGCTGGCGATCCCGACCCGCAGGCCGGTGAACGAGCCGGGCGCTCGACGCCGACCGCGATCTGCGTCGACCGCGCTCCCAGCCCCCGGCGGCCTCGGCCGCCCGCTCGACCTCGCCCGAGCAGCGCGCGTGGTGTGCACCAGGGCTGCCCGTCGCGCCGAGAGGCCGAGCAGCGACTCGTAGCGGACCTCGTCCGCCCCGCGTCGGCGGCAGACGGCGGTGTCCTCGGTCGCCGTGTCGAAACCGAGGAGCGCCAGCTCAGCAGCCGGCTCAGCGCCGCGTCAGCCGGGGACGGTGAAGGCGAAAGGACCCGACCCGCTTGCCCTCGACGAACCAGGTGACCTCGTGCTGGCCGGGGATGTTCGAGGTGATCTTGTTGACGTAGAGGGTTCCCGCCTGGGCGGCTTCCTGGCGCGGGGCGCAGAGCCGGCGTTCTTGGTCGGGAATTTGACGCAGACGGTGTAGAAGACGTCGTTGCGTCGTTGCTGCGGAAGAAGGCGCCCTTGTCGCGGGACCCCTTCTGGCAGAGGTGGGCGGGTTTCGCGTTCTGCGAGAGGCCGCAGGCGACGTAGTGGCGGTAGGCGGCGGCGCTGGGCCGAGCGCCGGCGCAAGGCTCGCCAGCAGCGCCGCTCCCGCCGCCACCGCTGGCGGTCAGCGTCTTGACTCGCTTCATCGGGCGCGCTTCCTCCTCGCTCGATCCGGTTTGCGGTCGGCCGATGCTACACGCGCCGGCACCGTTCCCAGAACACGGCTATGCGCGGGTGGGTGCGCGCACCGAGCTTCGATCGCGCGGCGGTCGCCGCCTAGCCATGGGCGCAGCCGGACCTCGTGCGCTCGACGCCTCGCAAGGCAGGCGCGGCTCGGCCGCCGCGGGCCACTCGACGAAGGCGATCGGCCTCAGGCGTCGAGGTAGTCGTCGAGCAGGGCCGGGTCCTCCTCGCTCGAGGCTCGTGCGAGCCGGTAGAGATCGAGGTGGGAGACCGGGACCCGGCCCCCGCGGTAGCGGCGGCCGATGGTGAAGGTGGGCGAGGTCACCGGGCCCTCGACCCCGAGCGCCCGGCAGGCGCCGCGGATCAGGGTCGTCTTGCCGGCGCCGAGCTCGCCGCTGACGAGGACGACGTCGCCGGGCGCGAGGTCGCCGGCGATCCCGGCGCCCCGACCGCCTCGGTCTCGCTCGCGGAGGATGGTCTGCTGAACGACCTCCGCGGGCGGCGCTCAACCGAAGCATGCCCGAGCTGGTCGGGGGCGGCAGCGGGCTCGAGCCGCTCCTCCGACCTCGAGGCCTCGGTCGGGCTCCGCCTGCCGCCTCCTCGGCGACCGGGGCGCCGGCAGCGGCTCGGCGAGCAGGTCCGGGATCGCCTCGAAGTCGCCGCGCAGGGTCTCCGTCGACGGCGGGCGTGCGCAGCGCCGCCGCCGGGTGGAAGAGCGGCAGCAGGAAGACGGCGCGGCCGCCGAGCTCGTGGACCTGGGGCGTGCCCCGGACCCTGGTGATCCCGGCCGGGTTGCCGCTGAGCAGCTTGGTCGCGAAGTTGCCCAGGGTGGCAGACGACCGTCGGCTCGATCAGGCGCACCTGCTCGAACAGGTACGGCCGACAGGCGTCGATCTCGACCGGCTGCGGGTCGCGATTGCCCGGGCGGCCGGCGACTTCAGCACGTTGGCGATGAAGACGTCCTCGCGCGAGAGGCCGATCTCCTCCAGCATCTGGTTGAGGAGCTGACCCGCGCGGCCGACGAAGGGCAGGCCCTGGCGATCCTCTTCGGCGCCCGGCGCCTCGCCGACGAACATCAGGTCGGCGTCGGCGTTGCCGGCGCCGAAGACCGCCTTGGTGCGGGTCTCGTGCAGGGGGCACCTGGTGCAGGCCGTAGACCTCGTTGAAGAGCTCGACCAGCTTGCCTCGCGCCGCGCCTCGGCCGTGGCGCTCACTTCGGCCGCTTCTGCCCTTCGCCCGCTTCGGCGCAGGTCGCGCGCCAGCCGCTCGCGGTGCGCCGGCTTCGCGCTCGCCGACGGCGCGATTCGTCCGAGCGCACCTCGGCGCCGCGCGGCTGGCGCCCGGGCGGGGCGACCGCCGAGAACAGGCGCCGGACCGTTCCGCCGAGGCGCACTCAGCGCACGGAACCGCGGCTGGTTCGTTCGGGACCGAGCTGCCTCGAAGCGGGCGCCGCAGCGCTCGCACTGAAGCTCGTAGCTCGGCATCGTCAACCTCGGCTCGACCCATCGTAGTCTGCCGGGTCCGGCGCGGCGCTGCTATAATTCGCACCGGCCGCGACCCGAGTGGCGTGGACCCCGGCTCGTCCGGCAAGTGTCGTCAACAGAGCTGAACTGGCTCCGGCCGGTACCTCGAATGCGGGTAGCTGGAGCGGGAAGCGGACCGGAATCAGCGAGCGCCAACCGCGCTCACCAGCGTCGGCCCGGGACGGGCGGGCAGAGCGACCGCAGCCGCGGCCGGGGCAAGCGGCATCGAGACTACGCTGGTCGGCAGGGAGCAGACCAGGGCCATGCATCGCGGAGGCCGAGGTCGTCCTGCTCTGCGTCCCCGACGCGGCGTTCGAGGCCGCATGCGGCGCTCGCGCCGGGAACCTCGGCGCATGCCCGCGTTCGTCGGCCGCACCAGCGGAGCGACGTGTCTCGGCGCGCTATCGACCGCGGTTGAGGCGGGCGCCTCGGTCTCCGCCGATCCGCCCGCTGCAGACGATCCGTGGTGAGGCGTCCGCTCTCGCCAGAGGAGCCTCTCGCGCGGTCGCAGGGGTACGACGACGCTGCGCGCGACGGCGCAGAGGCCCTGGCGGGCTCCCTGGCGGATGAGCCCATTCCGCGTCGTCCGAAGAGCCGCGGGCGGCTTACCACACCGCCGCGGTGATCGCGTCGAACTTCCTGACCGCGCCGGAGGAGTCCGCCGACCGAGCATGCTCGAGGGCGCCGGATTCCCGGAGTCCCGCGAGCTGCTTGCCCCGATACGTGCTGCGCACCGCGGCCAACTGGGCAGAGCTCGGCCGTGCAGCCCGCACCGGGCCGATCGCGACGCGGCGACGAAGCGACCGTGGCGCGGCATCCGGAGGCGCTCGCGGAGACTGATCCCGAGCTGCTCGACCTCTATCGGGCCATGGCAGAGCGGACCGTCGCGTTGGCCGGGCGCCGCAGCAAGGAGATCGTCGGATGACGGTGGCGCGGAAACGGGCCGACCTGAGGCGCGAGCTGGCCAGCCCGCGCTGAGGGCCGCGGCGACCGGGCTTGGTGCCGACGATGGGCTATCCTGCACGAGGGGCACCTCTCGCTGCTGCGCCACGGCGCGCGAGGAGTGCGAGGTGGTCGTCATGAGCCTGTTCGTCGATCCCCGACCCAGTTCGGGCGCGGGCGAGGACCTCGAGCGCTACCCGCGGGACGAGGCGCGCGACGCGCGGCTCGGGCGCCGAGGCCGAGGGTGTCGACCTACGTCTACGCGCCCGGCCGGTCGAGGAGGTCTATCCACCGGGGCTTCGCGACCGCAGGTCGCGGTCGAGCGGCCTGACCGAGGTGCTCTGACGGCGACCCGGCGCAGCCGCGGGCCCGGCGCACTTCCGCGGCGTCACCACCGTCGTCGCGAAGCTCTTCAACACGGTTCAGCCCGAGGTCGCCTACTTCGGCCGAGGATGCCCAGCAGCTGGCGGTGATCCGGCGCATGGTCCGCGACCTCGACATCCCCGTCCGGGGTCGAGGGGCCTGCCCACCGTGCGCGACGACGACGGGCTGGCGATGAGCTCCCGCAACGCCTACCTGGGAGCCGCCGGACCGCGAGCGCGCGGTCGGCGATCTCGCGCGCCCTCGCCGCCGCCGAGCGCGGCACCCGCGAGGAGTCACTCGCCGCTGCGCCATCGTCCGGCACGTACCGCCAAGCTCGCCCGCCGCGCAGGTTCAGACCCGGTGCCCGTCGAGGCGCGCGACCCCGACGACCTCACCCCGGTGGCCGAGCTCAACCGGCCGCCCCGTCCTGCTCGCGGTCGCCGCCCGCGTCGGCGGCGCGCGGCTGATCGACAACGTCTTGATCCGACCCACGACCACAGAGACTTGAACCGCAGAACAAGCGAGAAGAGGAGTCAATGCAGAGGCAGATGCTGAAGTCGAAGATCCACCGGGCGACGGTGACCGACTGCGACGTCAACTACATCGGCAGCATCACCGTGAACACCGAGCTGATGGCGAGCGCCGACCTGATCACCAACGAGCAGGTCCACGTCTGGGACATCAACAACGAGACCGCTTCGTCACCTATGTGATCGACGGCGAGCCCGGCTCGGGCACGATGCAGGTCAACGGCGCCGCGGCCCACCTGACCCGGCCCGGCCACAAGATCATCGTCGCCTCCTTCGGCGCCTATGACGAGAGCGACCTCGAGCGCTACTCGCCGGTCGTCGTCCACGTGAACGACGACAACCGGGCGGTCGCGGTCAACAGCCACCCCGGAGGTGCTGCTCACGCCGGAGGTCGTCGCATGAGCTCCGGCGCTCCCACACGGCTCCCCCCTCCCCCGACCGCAAGCCGGTCAGCATTCCCCGGCTGACCGAGATGAAGGCGGCCGGCGAACCGATCGTCATGGTCACTGCCTACGACTACCCGTCGGCCCAGGTCGCCGAGGAGGCGGGCGTGAACATCGTCCTGGTCGGCGACACGGCGGCGATGGTCGTGCTCGGCTACCCGGGCACCGAGCCGGTCTCGATGGACGAGATGGTGATGCTCGGCGAACGATCGCCGGCCTGCACACGCCGCTGATGGTCGGCGACATGCCGATGGGCAGCTACGAGTCGAGCAACGAGCTCGCGGTGGTCAGCGCCCAGCGCCTGGTCAAGGAGACCGGCTGCCAGGTGGTCGAGCAGCTTGAGGCCGGCGGCACCTCGGTCGAGCGGCCGCGGGCGATCGTCAACTCGGGGATCCCGGTGATGGGCCACGTCGGCTTCACCCCCAGACCGCGACCGCGCTGGGCGGCTACAAGACTCAGGGCAAGACCGCGCGCGACGCGATCAAGGTCTGCGAGGACGCCCTCGCCCTGCAGGCGGTGGGCTGCTTTGCGATCGTCTTCGAGGCGGTCCCCAGCGGCGGTGACCGAGGCGATCGTCAAGAAGCTGGAGGTGCCGACGATCGGGATCGGCGCCGGCCCGGCCACCGCCGGCCAGGTGCTCGTCTTCCACGACCTGCTCGGGATCACCACGGGGCGGATGGCGAAATTCGTCAAGCGCTACGCCGACGTCCACGGCGAGATGGTCCGCGGCGTCGGCCAGTACGTGGACGAGGTCCGCTCACGCCGCTTCCCCGAGCCCGACCACGTCTACGGGGTCGAGCCGGCCGAGCTCGACGAGCTGCGCCACTACCTCGACCAGGAGAGCCTCACGTCCCAGCAGGCATGGGACTGGGAGCCGCTCTCCTAGGGACCCGGCTTACGGCAGGAGTACGCAGGGAGGGCCTCAGGTCGTCACGCGGTATGCGAGCTGGGGCTCGCTCTTCCCCTTGAGGGTCAGCTCGACCCGCGCGCCGACGGGCTCCGGCAGCCCGTCGGCGACGCGCTCGGACATGACGATCTCGCCGCCGCCTGCCTGGCCCTGAGACGCGAGGCGGTGTTGACGACGTCGCCGACCGCGGTGAAGTCGTAGAGGGCGCGCTCGCCGATGTTGCCGACGAAGGCCTCGCCGACGTCGATGCCGACGCCCATCTCGACGAACGGCCTCGGCGCGAGCCGTAGCCGACGCGCGCGCAGGAGCTCCGGGCGTGCTCGAGCATGAGCGGCGGGCACCTCCTCGGCGTCGATGCCCAGGCTTCAGATCCGGCAGGTAGAGCGCCATCACCTCGTCGCCGATCAGCTTGTCGATCACGGCCTCGGGGAAGAGGACATCCTCGGCGCGCGGTAGAAGCGCCGCAGGAGGCAGCGACTCCTCCTCCGGATCGGCGCCCTCGCAGCGCGCGGTGAAGCCGCGCAGGTCGGCGAAGAGGACGCCGTCTGCTGGTTCATCCCGCCCGGCGGCGAGGTCTCGACGCAGACGCCGCAGATGTTCGGGTTCTTGCGCGAGGGGCGGTAGCCGAGCGGGCCGCACGATGTGCGGCCCGGGCCCGCGAACGGCGCCCGCAGATGCCGCAGCGCGGGCTGCTGGGCAGCCGGATCAGGCGCGGCACCGTACCGCGGGACGGGTCGCTTCTGGCCTCTAGACCGCCGCCCAGTCCTCGGCGCCAGCGGCTAGTCGGGCTTCTTTCCCGGCCTGCGGCGTGATCTCGCGCACCGCCATCCGCTGCCAGAGGGTCAGCTTCTCCTGCTCCAGACATTGTCCGTCATCGGATCTCTTTCTACCACCCTGGCCGGGGCGCCGACGGCGATCACGCCTGGGGGGATGTCCTGGGTGACGACCGAGTTGGCGCCGATCACGCAGCGGTCGCCGATCGTCACCCCGCTGGTGACGACGCAGTTGACGCCGAACCAGCAGTTGGAGCCGATCCGCACCGGCCCCTTGGAGACGAAGCCCTGGCGGGTGATGGGAATCTCTGGGTCGTCGTGGCGATCCGCGACGATCTCTACTATCGCCTCAACGTCGTGGCCCTGCATCTGCCGCCCCTTGCCGAGCGTCGGGAAGACATTCCGCTGCTCGCGAACCACTTCCTCTCGCAGCTCGCGGAGAAGTACAAGCGGACGATAACCAGCTTCGCGCCGGAGGCCGTCGAGGTTCTGGTCGCGGCGCCGTGGCCGGGAAACGTGCGTCAGCTCTACAACGTCGTCGAACAGGCGGTGGCGCTCGCGACTACACCGGTCATTCCCGCAACGCTCGTGCAGCAGGCGATTCAGCATCAGCAGACGGCGTTTGCATCATTCGAGGACGCGCGCCGCAAATTCGAACGGGATTACCTCGCGCAGATTCTCCGGATCACCGAGGGCAACGTGACGCAGGCGGCAAGGCTGGCCAAACGCAACCGCACGGAGTTCTACAAGTTGCTACAGCGCCACCAGCTCGACCCGAAGCTCTTCAAGAACGTCGGCAAGTAGGCGGGTTGTGCATGAGGGGCCCGGATGCGAGCTTGGCCGCGTGCCAAGCTCGCGCCTGTATCTCTGTCTCACCGGCGCGACAATGCGGGGTAAGAGCGTAGCTCGCTCGTTTTCCACTCTGAACTCCTTTTGAATGTTGCCTGACGACGACGGCACGGGCCTCCAAGTGCTTGGAATAGCGGGCAAATGCAACTGGCATGGACGTTGCTGCAATGCCCACCGAACGGTTCTACGGTGGAGCAGTCGTGAGAAGGTCATCGCCATACGTTCGTGATCGCACCGAAGTTCGTGATCGCACCGAAAGCGTGCCTGCGCGCGTTGTTGTAACGCGTCGAGGTATGCCGATCGTGGCGGGCGAGGCGTGCACCGAAATCGGCTGCGACATACAGAGCACGGCGGCGATTTCCTGGGTCGACCGGCTATTCAAGGCGACCGCCGCGACTCGCGCCCCGCGAGGATCGTCATGGAGCTGAGTCAACAACGATCGGCGCAGCCGTACGGTCTGCTATATCCGCTCATGCTGATCGCCGCCATTGCCGTGATCGTGTTCAGTATTCTGGGCATCGCGACCATCGCCGGATGGATGCCTGGCGCCCTAAGCGCCGCATCTGCGGCGCAGCCGATGCCAGGTGCAATGGATCGGACGATCACCGCTGCCAGCCGTGGCACTTCGACATTCGATTGCGTGGAATGCGGGATGATAGAAACGATCCGCGCGATCGAGCGTAGCGACCCGTTCAGTGACGTGCGCATCGCCGCGGAACCGGGCTCGCGCCTGTAACAAGCTGATCGCGTGATGCTGCCTCCGCGTGTATTCGCATCACTGGCAATCGTCGCGTTTGCGGGCGGCTGTGCGAGCGAAACGCGCGTCTCCCCTCCAGCGCCCGTGAGCTCGAGCTCCAACACAGCGCCCGCAGTGCCGCGCTATAACCTCGCCGGGTATTCCGCAGCCTTCAAGGAAGGTTATGCTGACGCGTGTGCCAGCCGGCGCGATGAAAACCGCTTCACGGCGGACGCTGACTACCAGATGGGATGGTCCGACGGGCGCAGCTTGTGCGCGAAAAGATGACGTGCAGTGCGCGGCACGTGCTTTGGCGCACAGGTTAAGCAGCGTCTCGAACTTCGCGGTCGACACACCCTCTGTTCATGGCTGGCGAGGCCTGTAGTCGAAGGCGAGCGCGACCCTTACCCAGCCTGCACGCGTGAGATGCGGATCACTTCGGGGACGCGCCGCAGGCCGCGCATGATCTGGGCGAGATGCAGGCGATTGGAGACCTGCAGCGTGAAGTGCATTCCCGGTGTAGGTTCCGCCGTCTTCGGGATCCACCGCCACGTTCTGGATGTTCGAGCCTGCGCTCGAGATCTCGGCCGCCACTTTGGCGAGCACGCCGCGCTGATTGGCGACCACGAGCTTGATGTTCACCTCGAACGCCTTGCGCGTGTCGGGATCCCACTGCACGTCGAGCATCCGGTCGGGATCGGGGCGGGTTCTCGCGATCACCGGGCAATCGTGCGTGTGGATCATCATGCCCTGGCCTTTGCTGATCATGCCGATGATCGGATCGCCGGGAATCGGCTTGCAGCACTTCGCGAACTGCACGGCCATGCCTTCCGAGCCGCGGATCATCACGGTGCCGGGGCTCGCCGTCCTGCAATTGCGTCTGGCTGACCGACAGGAGCTGGCGTGCGATCACGGCGCTCAGCCGCTTGCCGAGGCCGATGTCGGACAGCAGCTGCTGGCGCGATTTGGCGCTCGATTCCTTGAGCAGGCGATCCCATGGTTCTCCTGGACGGAAGCAAGCGACGACTTGAAGCTCACGAGCGCCTGGTTCAGCAGCCGCTCGCCGAGCTGCACCGACTCCTGGAAGTGCATGGTCTTCACGAAGTGGCGGATGTGAGAGCCGCGCTTTCGCGGTCACCACGAAGTTGAGCCACAACGGATTCGGCTTCGCGTGCGCGGCGGTGATGATCTCGACCCGGTCGCCGTTCTTGAGCTCGGTGCGCAGCGGCATCAGCTCCTGGTTGATCTTCACGGCGACACAGCGGTTGCCGATGTCGGTGTGCACGGTGTAGGCGAAGTCGACCGCCGTGGCGCCGCGCGGCAGCGCCATGATCTGTCCCTTGGGCGTGAACACGTAGACCTCGTCGGGGAACAGATCGACCTTGAGATGCTCGAGGAACTCGACCGAGTCGCCCGCCTCGGACTGCATCTCGAGCAGGCTCTGCAGCCACTGGTGCGTCTTCTGCTGCAGCTCGGAGAGCGAGGCGTCCGAGCTTCTGTAGAGCCAGTGCGAGGCTACGCCCGCTTCGGCGATCTTGTGCATCTCCTGGGTGCGGATCTGGATCTCGATCGGGCTGCCGAAAGGACCGAAGAGCGTGGTGTGCAGCGACTGATAGCCGTTCGCTTTCGGGATGGCGATGTAGTCCTTGAACTTGCCGGGGATGGGTTTATAGAGGCTGTGCAGCGCGCCGAGCGCGAGATAGCACGACGGCACGTCCTTCACGATGATGCGGAAGGCGAACACGTCCAGTCACCTGCGCGAACGACAGATGCTTTTCGCGCATCTTGCGGTAGATCGAGTACAGGTGCTTCTCGCGCCCGTGCACCTGCACTTCGACTTTGCTGTCCTTCAAGCTTGCTGCTTGACCGCCTCCAGCATCTTGCTCGACGACTTCGCGGCGATTGCCGCGCGCCGACTTGACCGCTTTCGCGAGCACGCGGTAGCGCGCCGGGTAGAGATGCTGGAACGAGAGGTCCTCGAGTTCCTGGAAGATACTGTTCAGCCCGAGCCGGTTCGCGATCGGCGCGTAGATCTCGAGCGGTCTCGCGCGCGATGCGGCGGCGTTTGGCCGGTTCGACCGCATCGAGCGTACGCATGTTGTGAAGACGGTCGGCGAGCTTGATGAGGATGACGCGAACATCGCGCGCCATCGCGAGCAGCATCTTGCGGAAGTTCTCGGCCTGGGCGTGCTCGAGAGTGTCGAACTCGACCTTGTCGAGCTTCGACACGCCGTCGACGAGCTCGGCTACGGGATTGCCGAAGTTCCGCGAGATCTCGGTCTTGGTGACTTCGGTATCTTCGGTTACGTCGTGAAGCAGAGCTGCGGTAAGCGCCTGCGGATCGAGGTGCCACTGCGCGAGGATGTCGGCGACGGCGAGCGGGTGCGAAATGTAGGGCTCACCGGACTTCCGGAATTGCCCTTCGTGGGCCGCTTTGCTGAAGTGGTAAGCGGATTCGAGCTGAGTAAGATCCTCCGGTTTGAGATACCCGGACCATTCCTTGAACAGCGTGGCAGCCTCAGTCATATGAGATGAGGCGCAGCCTCCTCAAGTGTTGCGCCTACACCCTCAAGGCTGAGCTTTATTCAGTATTTCGCTTCCGTATTTGCCGGCCGCAAGCTCACGCAGCGCGATCACGGTTGGCTTGTCGCGATTCGACTCCAGCATGGGTTGTGCGCCGTTGGTGATCTGACGGGCACGATAAGTAGCCGCGAGCGACATCTCGAAGCGATTTGGAATGTTCTTCAGGCAGTCGTCTACGGTGATGCGGGCCATTTTCAGTCCTTGAGTCGATCGAGCAATTCGGTATGGCGGAGGAGCTGGCGGGCTCCGCGCAGCCGGTCGGTGCGTGCGATGCCGATCAGGTCCTGCGCCGCGCGTTCGAAATCATCGTTGATAATAACATAATCAAATTCAGACACATGCGCGATTTCGCTGCGCGCGGCGGCAACCCGGCGCGCGATCACTTCGGAGCTGTCCTGGCCGCGCCCGCGAAGCCGTTCCTCCAGTGCCTCGACCGACGGCGGCAGGATGAAGACCGAAGTGGTTTCGACCTTCCTGGCGCGGATCTGAGCGGCACCCTGCCAGTCGATCTCGAGGAGCACGTCGTACCCGGCCCTGCAGACGCTCTCGACCAGCCTGCGCGAGGTCCCGTAACGATGGCCGTGAACATGCGCCCATTCCAGGAAGTCACCGCTTGCCCGCATGCGCTCGAACTCTTCGACGGTGACGAAGTGGTAGTGGCGGGCATGCTCTTCACCCGGCCGTGGCGCTCTCGTCGTATACGAAACCGACTTACGGACCAGCGGGTCGGCCGCGAGCAGCGCGCTGCAAAGGCTCGTCTTGCCTGCACCGGACGGCGCGCTGACGATCAGAAGCGAGCCGCTCATGGAATCGAGTCCTCAGGCCTCTCCGATTGCGAAGCCGGAATGCTAAACCGGAAGCAGGGCTTCGGGGCAGCGTGCACATGCAAACGGTCGTTCAGCTTGCTCGCACATCGCTTGTGGCTGCCGCCGACAAGACCGCGGGATCGCATTCTCAGTAGGATTATCGCTTGGCTTCGAACGCGACCAGAGCGGTGCGGATTTCCCGCAACCTCGTCTTGATCACCGCGGCATTCTCGGTCCCGATCCGCATCATGATTTTTTCTCCTGCCGAGCGCCCTTCGAGCTCCGGATCCTCGAATTCGTAAAACACCTTCGGTTGAACAAGCCTGGCCTTCGCCGGAATGTCGGGCGCCTCGAGCAAATGGTCGATGACGTGGATCAGCCGGTCGTTGAAATAGCTGCCGGGATAGCCCAGAGCCTCATAAGCCTGTTGAAAGAGAGGATAGAACCGCACGTAGAGTCCGACCACTTTCTCCGCGTCGATCTGCTTCGCGAGTCTTACGTATGCTGCATAACGAGCCGGGTTGTCGGCGCTGATCGTCCGTCCATCACCGGTTTTGTCAATTTGAAACTGCCCCGGCGCCGATTGGACGGGCCTTACGCGCACGGCGACCTTGTGGCGCGGCAGATCGTCGACCGTTGCGACGATTCTGCGAATGAAACCGTCCGTGCGCAAAAGGCTCTTGGCGGCCTCTCCCCATAGATCTGTCAGGGCAGTAGTGATCGCGCTGTCGCTTTCGTCCAGACGCGGGAGCGACGTTGCTCCGGCCTCTTCGGGGATCGGATGTCGAATCGCCGGCTCGGCTGGTTCTTGCGGCGCTTGCGCGACCGGGGCCGGCGCTGGAGGCGGCACTGGCTCTTGCTTGTAGTACCCGTAGTAAATGGCGATTGCGGTTGCCACGACGACGATCGCAACGATCCACCCGAACGCTTTTCTCATTGACGCTCCCATTGGGCTGCAAGGTTCGCATCGGGGAGACGAGGCGCGAAACATTAGACCGGATGTCTTCGCTCAAGCTTTCGGGGGCCGAGCAATAGCTCGCACTCCCTGATGTGCATGTTCTACGAGTGCGAATACAGCGCCGGTCCCCGCCACGATTGTGGATGCAAGCCGCTCGTGAACGGCGTCGTCTCCCGATTGGCGAAGCTGGAATGCTAAACCGGAACGGGGCTGCGCAGGTGCAGCCCTAGCAGAGCTTGCGCGTGACCTGTACCGTCGTTGGAGCCGTGAAAATGCCGGCTTCGACGTTTCAGGTCTTCGTCACTCGATATTTTGTATCTGCTCCCGCATCTGCTCGATCAGCAGTTTGAGATTCATCGAGACCTGCGTGATCGTGATGTCGGCGGCCTTGGAACCAAGCGTGTTCGCTTCGCGATTCAACTCCTGCATCAGGAAGTCGAGCCGCTTGCCGACCGCGCCGCCTTTGTCGAGGATACGCCGCAGCTCGGCGATGTGAGTGGTGAGCCGCGTCAGCTCTTCGTCCACGTCGATCTTGTTGGCGAAGAGGACGATCTCCTGACGAACACGGTCGTCGTCGGCGTTGGCGAGTGCCTCGTTGAGCCGCGTCGTGAGCTTCTCCTGAAACGCCGCCATCACCTGCGGCATGCGCGGGGCGACCTCGGCGAGCTGTGTCTCGATCGCAGCCGCCCGCTCGAGCAGCATCGCTTTGAGCTTCTCCCCTTCGCGTGCGCGGCTGACCGTGAATTCCTCCAGGACGGACTCCAGCAGTGCGCGACAGACGGTGCGCACCGCGTCCACGTCCAGGGTGTCCGCCCCCAGCATGCCAGGCCAGCGCAGAACGTCGGCCGTTGTGATGCCTTGCGCCGTGGGGAACACCTTCCGTACACGCTCGTTCAGATCCAACAACTGGGCCAGGAGATCGGCGTCGAGCTCGACACGTTTGCGGCCCGGCGTTTGCGTGTACGACACGCGGCACTCGATCTTGCCGCGATTCAAGCGTGTGGCGAACACCTCGCGCAACGTCGGCTCCAGGCTGCGAAGCTCGTCTGGCAGTCTAAACTGCACGTCGAGGTAACGGTGGTTGACCGACCTCAACTCGACATTGAGCAGGCCGCTTTCGACCTCGCGCGAGCCAACCGCGTAACCCGTCATGCTGTAGATCATCGGGTGCGTCTGACCAGAGTGGTTGTCAATCGTGAATGTGATCGCCGCGCCCCGTAAAATCCTCACTCGCGGCCCCCCGTCGGGCCGAACGATAGCACAGCGAAGGAGTTACATGCGACCCAGCCAACGCAAGCCCGACCAACTGCGAGCCGTACGCATCACGCGCGGCTACACGCGGCATGCGGAGGGCTCCGTCCTCGTCGAGTTTGGCGATACCAAGGTGATCTGCACCGCCAGCGTGCTGGAGCGTCAGCCGCCGCATCTGAAAGGCACGGCGCAGGGATGGGTCACCGCCGAATACGGCATGCTTCCGCGCTCGACCAACACGCGTACCGATCGGGAAGCCGCGCGCGGCAAGCAATCGGGCCGTACCCAGGAAATCCAGCGCCTGATCGGGCGCGCCCTGCGCGCGGTGGTGGACCTGAAACACCTTGGGGAGCGCACGATTCATCTGGATTGCGATGTGATCCAGGCCGACGGCGGTACGCGTACGGCGAGTATCACTGGCGCGTTCGTCGCGTTACGCGATGCGACGGATGTTCTGATGAGCCGTAACGTTCTTGCACGCTCGCCGGTGCGGGATTTTGTGGCGGCAGTGTCCGTGGGCATCTACGATGGGGTGCCTGTACTCGACCTGGACTACGCTGAAGATTCGACGTGCGGAACCGACATGAATGTCGTAATGACCGGCAGTGGTGGCATCGTGGAAGTGCAGGGCACCGCCGAGGGCGAACCGTTCACGCGCGGCCAGATGGAGACGATGATGACGCTGGCGGATCGCGGCATACGTGAGCTCTTTGCCGCACAGCGCGCCGCATTGAGCCAATGAACGAGCTCGTCGCCGCCAGCGGCAACCCCGGGAAGCTCCGCGAGTTCCACGAAATGCTCGACCCGCTCGGATTCAAGATCGTGCCGCAGGGCGAGCTCGGAATCCCGGACGCAGAAGAGCCTCACGCCACATTCGTCGAGAACGCGTTGGCGAAGGCACGACATGCGTGTCGCGCGTCGGGAAGAGGGGCATTCGCTGACGACTCCGGCATCTGTGTCGCTGCTCTCCGAGGCGCACCCGGCGTGCGCTCTGCGCGCTATGCAAACGAGGTGGAGACCTCACCTCCCGATCGCGAAGCTCAGGACGAACGCAACAACCGGAAGCTCATCGCGGCACTGGCAGGCACGCATGACCGGCGCGCGCACTACTACTGCGTGATCGTCCTCGTGCGGCATCCCGAAGATCCCGAACCGCTGATCGCCGAGGGCCGGTGGCACGGTGAAGTGATCCACACTCCGCGCGGAAGAAACGGTTTTGGCTACGATCCTTATTTCTTCGTGCCGGCGTTTGGCCGCACGGCTGCCGAGCTGGAGCCGTCCGAAAAGAACAGCGTGAGTCACCGTGCGCTGGCGCTGCGGCAGCTCGTTTCGCGGCTGCTCGCCGAACGCGGCTGAGCGATGCTGCGGGACTTTATATGGCTGTGAGTGTTACGACGGCGGGGCTGTCCCGATCTCGACCTGAGTTCAGGACGCTCCCGCCGCTGTCGCTTTACGTGCACGTGCCGTGGTGTGTCCGCAAGTGCCCGTACTGCGATTTCAATTCGCACGCGCTGGACGGCGAACTGCCTGAGAGCGCGTATATCGATGCACTGATCACGGATATCGATCAGGCGCTGCCTCTCGTATGGGGTCGGCGCGTGTACACCATCTTCTTCGGCGGAGGCACGCCGAGTTTGCTCAGCCCTGAGGCGATCGAACGGGTGCTTTCGGCCGTGCGTGCTCGACTGCCAGTCGCGAGCGGCGCGGAAATCACGCTGGAGGCGAATCCCGGCACCGTGGAGACCGGCAAATTCACGGCCTTCCGCGCTGCGGGCATCAATCGCTTGTCGATCGGCATCCAGAGCTTCGATCGCACGCATCTTCAGAAACTCGGCCGCATACACGATGACGCACAAGCGCGCGCGGCCGCCGAGATCGCGCGCGAGCGCTTCGACAATTTCAATCTCGATCTCATGTACGCGCTGCCCGCACAGAGCCTCAATGAGGCGCGCGCGGATCTCAACGCAGCGCTCGGATTCGATCCGCCGCATCTGTCCGTCTATCACCTGACGATCGAGCCGAACACGCATTTTCATCGGTACCCGCCGGAGGTACCCGGACGACGACACCGCGGCGGACATGCAGATTTCGATCGAAACACTGACGCGTGAACGCGGCTACGAGCATTACGAAACATCGGCGTATGCGAGACCCCGGTTCCGCTGCCGGCACAACCTCAATTATTGGACATTCGGCGACTACCTGGGCATCGGTGCCGGTGCGCATTCCAAGCTGAGCTTCGCCGATCGCATCGTGCGGCAGGCGCGCTATCGACAGCCGCGCGAATACATGGCGCGGGCCCTCGCTGGAAGCGCCGTGCAGGTGGATGACACCGTGGCGCCGGATGATGTCGCGTTCGAGTTCATGATGAACGCGTTGCGCCTTACCGACGGCTTCGCGCTGTCCCTGTTTACGGAACGCACGGGCCTGCCACTGACCCTCGTGCTGCCCATGCTCGATGCGGCCGAAGCCAAAGGATTCATCGTGCGGGACCATGAGCGGGCCAGACCGACGGAGCTTGGCAGACGTTTCCTGAACGATCTCTTGCAGATGTTCCTGCCGCAGTCAGTTGCCTGAGGACAGCACGCGTCGATTGTGTCAGAAGGTCGCGCCTTTAGAATACAGCTGCATTTCATAACAGGGAGGAGGATCATTGTGAAGCACGCGAAGGCGTTGTTCACCTGCGCAGCCGCGGCCGTGGCGCTCTGTTCGAGCGCGGCTATAGCCCAGTCGTATCCGACCAGGATCGTGCGGTTCGTCGTGACCTATCCCGGAGGCGGGAGCTCGGACGTGATGGCGCGCATTATCGGACAGAAGCTCACGGATGCATGGGGACAGCAGTGCCTCGTCGACTCGAAGCCAGGCGCAGCCGGAGCGATCGGCATGGAATACGCCGCGAAGCAGCCGGCGGACGGATACACGATGCTTCTCGGCAATTTCGGGCCGGTGGTTGCGAATCCGCTCCTGCAGAAAGTGAACTACGATGTGCAGAAGGATTTCGTGCCGGTCACGATGATCACGGTGGGCGCGAATATTCTCGTGGTGAATCCTTCTTCGCCGGCGAAATCGACGAGGGAGCTCATCGGTCTCGCCAAGGCGCAACCAGGCAAGCTCACGTTCGGGACGAGCGGCGCTGGCAGCATGTCGCACCTCGCGGGCGAATGGTTCAAACGCGCGGCCGGCATCGAGATCACCGCCGTCAACTACAAGGGCGGCTCGCAGTGGATCACCGAGCTTATGGGCAATCAGATCAGCATGGTGATCGCGGACGCGGCGCCTGCAATGCCCAACATGACGAGCGGCAAGATTCGCGCGCTCGCGGTTACGAGCGCGAAACGCTCTCCGTTCACGCCGGAGCTCCCGACGTTCGCCGAGGAAGGCCTGAAGGGCTTCGAGGCAGTGAACTGGTGGGGCATTCTCTTTCCCACGGGCGTGCCGCGCGCGATCATCAGCAAGGTCAACGCCGATGTGGTGAAAGTGCTCGCGATGTCCGACGTGAAGGAGAAGCTCGCGGTCTTCGGCGTCGAAGCGGTTTCCAGCACACCGGAAGAGTTCGGCAAGTACATGGACGCCGAGCGCGCGAAGTGGGGCAAGCTCATCAAGGAAGCCAATATCAGGCTGGATTGATCAGTCCGGCTGATTGCGGCGCGGACGAGGGCCTGAATCGCTCCGCAGTCTCTCGCGCTTCGTCGAACACGATGTCCCACACGCCGTGGCCGAGCTTGCAGTCCTCGCTGCTCGAATTTGGTGAGCGGACGGTAGTCGGGCCGCGGCGCGAATGCGTTCGCCGTATTGGCAAGCTGAGGTTCCGCGCTCATCACCCGCAGAATCTCCTGCGCATACTCTTCCCAGTCCGTGGCGACGTGCATGTAGCCGCCCGGCTTCAAGCCTCGAGGCGAGCAGCGCGACGAACGGCGGCTGCAGCAGGCGCCGCTTGTGATGGCGTTTCTTCGGCCACGGATCGGGGAAGAAGACGTGCACGCCGTCGAGCGTGGCGGGTGCGAGCATGTGCTCGAACACATCGACCGCATCGTGCTGAACGATGCGCAGGTTCGTCATAGTCGCGCTCGTCGATGAGCTTCAGCAGGCTGCCGACACCCGGCGTATGCACCTCTATCCCGAGATAATCATTGTGGGGATGAGCCGACGCGATCGCGGCCGTCGTTTCGCCCATGCCGAAACCGATCTCGACGAAACGCGCGGCGCCGCCTGCCGAAGAGTGCGTCGAGGTCGAGCACGCGATTTTCGAAGCCGACGCCGTACCGCGGCAGCAGCGTGTCGTGCGCACGCCGCTGTGCCTTCGAGACGCGTCCCTGCCGCAGCACGTAGCTGCGGATCGGGCGATGGCTGCTGTCGGTCAGAAACTACTGCTTGGCAGCGATGAGGCCTGTGGTCGGCGAGCTCGGCGCGGCCGAGTAGAGCTTCTTCGGCATGCGACCGGCGAGAAACGCTTCGCGCCCCGCTTCGACCGCTTTCTTCATTGCGCTCGCCATCAGCACCGGGTTCTTCGCGAGCGCGATGGCCGTGTTCATCAGAATGCCGTCGCACCCCAGTTCCATTGCGATTGCGGCGTCTGAGGCCGTGCCGACGCCGGCATCGACGAACACCGGCACCTTCGCGTTCTCGATGATGATCTGCAGGTTCCAGGGGTTGAGGATCCCCATGCCGGAGCCGATCAGCGATGCGAGCGGCATGACGGCAACGCAGCCGATCGCCTCGAGCTCTTTCGCAATGATCGGATCGTCCGACGTGTACACCATCACCTTGAAGCCGTCCGCCACGAGCGTTTTCGCGGCGGCGAGCGTTTCGACGACGTTCGGATAGAGCGTGTGCGGGTCTCCGAGCACCTCGAGCTTCACGAGCTCGTGTCCGTCGAGCAGCTCGCGCGCGAGCCGCAACGTGCGCACGGCGTCCTCCGCGGTGTAGCACCCGGCCGTGTTCGGAAGCAGCGTGTACTTGGAAGGTGGAATCGCGTCGAGCAGACTGGGCTCGTTCGGATTCTGTCCGATGTTCGTGCGGCGGATCGCGACTGTCACGATCTGTGCGCCACTCGCTTCGACCGCTGCGCGCGTCTCGGCGAAGTCCTTGTATTTGCCAGTCCCGACGAGCAGGCGCGAAGCATACGATTTGCCCGCGATCAGCAGCGGGTCCAGGTTTTCGTGGGGTTTCATGGTCGTCTCTCGTCCCGGTGAATAGGGGGATGATACCGCTACATGGGCTGGATATCCGCCCGTTTCACGACCTGCTGATACTTGCTCATTTCGGAGCGAACGAACGCGGTGAATTCATTGAGGAAGAGGGTGCCGGGCTCCATGCCGAGTTTCGCGTACTGTTCACGCACCTCACGTGCGGAGAGCGCGGTGCGGATGTCAGACGAGAGCTTCTGAAGGACATTGCGGGGTGTCCGCACCGGAGCCCAGACACCGAACCAGACGTCCATCTGGAAGCCTTTCAGGCCCTGCTCGGCAATCGTGGGAACGCCCTGGAAGCATGCTGATCCGGTTCGCGTTCGCGACGCCGAGCACGGCGATCTTGTTTTCCTTGATGAGCCCGATGGCGGTGTTAACGGGCGCCATGTAGAACGCGACCCTGCCTGCGGTGACATCCGCGATTGCCTCCGCCGAGCCCTTGAACGGAATGTGGTTGAGCTTGATTCCCGCCGCCTGCGCCAGATATTCGCCGGTGATATGCGTCGAGGTGCCGACTCCGGCCGAAGCGAACGGAATCGCCCCGGGTTTCGCGCGGGCGGCGTCGATCAGATTGCTGAGAGTGCGGTACGGTCCGGCCGGTGCCGTGACCATGACGTACGCGGTCGATCCCAGCGAGGCGACGTCCACGAGATCGTTGCGCGAGTCGTACGGCAGACTCTTGTAAATCGCCGGATTGACGGCGTGCGACGAGGACTGGACGAGCAAGCGTATGGCCATCGGGTGCCGCGCGCACCACGATCTGCGTTCCGATCTGTCCGCCTGCGCCGGGACGGTTGTCCACCACGACCGTCTGTTTCCACATGTCCTGGAGCTGGCGTCCGACGATGCGGCCGGCGATGTCGGCACCGGAAGCGGGCGTGAGCGGTACGACCATGCGCACCGGCCGCGCCGGGTATTCCTGTGACAACGCCGGCGTCGCTGCCAGGGCCGCGAGCGCGCATATCATCCTGAAGCGGATCAAGACCCCCCTCCGTGCATCGACTTTTATTCTCGCGCGCGAGCGCAGCGTTACCCGCCGCCGACTGCTACCACGATCTCGAGCCTGTCTCCGTCTGCGATCGAGCTTGCACCGAGCTGGCTGCGAGGCACGATCTCACCGTTGCGTTCGACTGCGAAGCGTTTCCCCGCGAGCCCGAGTTGATCGACAAGCTGGCTCACGCGCAGCGGCTGTTCGAATTGCCGTGGCTCTCCGTTGATCGTGACCGTAATCATTGCTTGTAACGTGGATGCGGACTGCGAAAGTGTGGACTAAATTGTTGCAGCGGCGCTGCGCAAGCGCAACTGCGCGCGCTGGAAGCGGATCGGATTCGCGAGTCGACACGCGGCCGAGGAAAGCAGGTTCCGGAAGGAAACCAAGCGGGGTCCCTCTGTTCCGCAGGACGGCGAGGCCCAAGCCGAAGGCGTGCGCCTCCGCCTAGAACGTGAGGTGCGCGGACAACCCGAGCAGCCAGTTGCGGCCCGGCGCCGGCTCATAGAAGCGGCCGTTCGCTTCGGCGACTATCACGGAGCCGATGTACTGCTTGTCCGTCACGTTATCGAAACGCAGGAACTCGGTGAAACGCCAGCGGCGGCTGCGCTGCTCGAATCCGAATCGCACGTTGCCGATGGTGTAAGGCGGCGCAGACTGGCTGTTCGCGTCATCCACGAATACACGGCCGTTGTGACGCAACTCGACCCCGGCATGAAAGCCGGTCTGCGGGTGACGCCACACAAGCTCGCCGTAGAACGACTGTGCCGGCACACCAGGCAGACGGTTGCCGGCGCGCACGGGAACAGGTGGTGTGCCGCTCGTGAACGAATCTGTGAAGGTGGCATCGATCCAGGAGAGGGCGACGGCAGCTTCGAACCCGAGGCCGAGCCGGCCCTGCCAGCCAACTTCGGCGCCGTCGCGCCGTGTGTGGCTTGCGTTCTTGAACGTGGTGCGGCCGCCCGTCGACGTTGCTACGACGATCTCGTCCTCGACGTTGATGCGATAGAGCGCGATCGTTGCACGGCTCGCCTGCCCCAGCAGGAACTTGAGCCCGGTTTCCCAGTTCGTGCTGACGGACGGGCGCAGCGCGAAATTGAGTCCTGAAGATCCGTCCGGCCGATACGCGAGCTCAGCGAAAGTGGGTGTCTCGAATCCCTTGCCGGCATTCGCATACGCTTTGATCCGTTCAGATATGTCGAACGTAACGCCGCCCACCGGAGAGGTCCGTTCGTACTTGATCGAACCGCTGTCGTCGGGATTCGTGGTGACGAATAAGTCGCGCGAATCGAACTGCACGCGGCTGTGCCGGACACCCGCCATGGCGAGCACGCGCTCATGCAGCCGCCACTCGGCCTGCGCGTAGAAATCCGTCGTGTCGACGGTGTCGTCTTCGTCGCGCTTCAATGCGGTGGCGATGCCGTTATTGTTGATGAAACCGCGGCGCTTTTCGTTCATGCGTTCGTAGTCGACGCCGACCTGGAGGTCCAGGTTGATCGCGTCGAACGAATGGCCCCAGCGAATGCCGCCGCCGCCGTAGCTGCGGTCGAGATCCACCACTCCGCCGGAATGCGTGGCTGCCGCCTGGACAGCCAGGGGAATCGCGAGGTATTGCGTGACCTGGCGTTCGCCTATGTAAGCGCGCGTTTGCAGTGAATCGCGCGCGCCGAGCTTGATCTCGTGTATGAGCCCGGCCTGGTTCTGCGAGACACTCTTGCGCGTGTCGAACGTATAGGCGACAGCCGGCGCCTGGCGCGGATTCTGGGCGACCTGTGCGGCCGTCAATCCCAACGGGTCCTGCGTCTCGGGCTGATCGAGCGCGTCTGCGATCAGCGTGAAAACACCGCCCGAGCCTGTATCCCATTTGAGCTTCGCGTGCTCGTGGTCACGACGCGCATTGCTGTGGTCGCGATAGCCACTTGTGCGGAACCGGCTGCCGGCCGCATTCCAGTTGAACGGCCCGTATTGACCGCCGAACTCGCCGGTCCATTTCACCGTGTTGTAGCTGCCGGCGTTCAGTCCCGCACCTACAGTCGGCTCGGGCGGTCCATCGGCGGTAAAGATCTGGATCACGCCTCCCGACGCATTGCCGTACATGGACGAGAACGGCCCACGTAGAACTTCGATGCGATCAGCCGTATCGAGGTTGAACGATGCGGCCTGTCCCTGTCCGTCCGGCATTGTTGCGGGGATGCCGTCGGAAATCAGCCGCAGACCGCGCACGCCGAACGTGGAGCGTGCGCCGAAGCCGCGCGACGAAATCTGCAGGTCCTGCGCATAGTTCTGCCGGTTCTGGACGACGATACCCGGCACACCATTCAGAGATTCCGACAGATTCACCCGTGCGCGGTCTTCTCGAATCGTGCGCGCGTCCACCGTATCGATGGATACGGGCAGATCGAAACTTTCACGTTCAACGCGCGTAGCCGTGACCGTGGTTTCGGGAAGTCGCGTGACCGGCGGCTCCTGCGCCGCGCATCGGGGTGCGGGCGCAAGAAGCCCAGACAGAAAGCATCCGGACAGTGTGGCGAGTCTGAATTTTTGATTCATAAAGTGGTGCGACTATACTTCGCGAGCGCCAGACTTGCAGCCACATGCGCGGGCTGGGGCCAATACAACGCGCGCCGGCCGTCGAACGGCGTGGTCGGCTAAGGATTCTTCTGTCATAGTGCACACTGGCGAAGTCCATCAACGCTCGCTTATGAAGGTGATTCGGCGGCTGATCCTGAATGCGTGCGCGATCGCGTGCTGGGCGGTGCCTGTGTTGTCCGCCGCACAGAACGAGGCGATCCCGGCCTTCAAGACCGTTGACTCGATGGAAGCCCGCGTGCAGGGATGCGTGACCTGCCACGGCCAGAGCGGGCAGGGCACACGCAACGACTACTTCCCCCGTATCGCCGGCAAGCCGGCGAGCTACCTTTACAACCAGCTCGTGGCGTTTAGAGACGGTACGCGACGCTATGCGCCGATGAATTACCTGGTGGCTTATCTTCCGGACGCGTATCTACGCGAACTGGCGGAGTATTTCGCGAGACAGCGCCCGCCGTTCCTGCAGCATGAGACGACGGCGGAGCCCGGCATGCTCGCGCGGGGCCAGGCGGTCGTGACCGGAGGTGACAAGAAGGCCGGAATCCCCGCGTGCATCACGTGCCATGGGGCGGGTCTTACCGGGATGGAACCCGGTATTCCAGGTCTGGTCGGCCTGCGCCAGGCCTACATCGCTGCGCAGCTTACTCGCTGGCGCGTGGGCGAACGGCGTGCGCTCGAGCCGGACTGCATGAAACGCATCGCGTCGCGGCTATCCGACGCCGATATTGCAGGGATCGCCGCCTGGCTTGGGCAGCAGCGTCCGCCGCAGGATGCTTCGCCAGAGTCTTCCAACCTCGTACGTATGCCGTTCGCCTGCGGTAGTCAGAGATAGATGATGCGCAAGTTCGTTCTTGGCGCTTTCGCACTCGCGCTGGTGATCGGAGTGGTGCTCGCCGGATGGTGGGCAGCTCGGCCAGGCCTCCTGCCGGCGGCAAGCGCGCCGACGAACGCAACGACGCAGATCATCAACAAAGGCGAGTATCTCGCGCGTGCCGGCGATTGCGTCGCATGCCACACCGCGCCCGGTGGCGTTCCGTTCGCCGGGGGCCGTGCAATGCCCACACCATTCGGGAGCCTTTACGTTCCGAATATCACCCCGGACGAGGAGACCGGCATCGGTCGCTGGAACGCGGACGAGTTCTATCGGATGATGCACACCGGCGTTTCACGCGATGGGACCTTGCTCTATCCCGCGATGCCCTTCGCTTCGTACACGAAGGTGACACGCGAGGATTCCGACGCGATCTTCGCCTACCTCCAGTCCGTACCGCCGGTACACCAGCAGAATCGCCCGCACGAGTTGCGGTTTCCCTTCAACAACCGGGAGCTGCTGATCGGATGGCGGGCGCTATACTTCAGGCAGGGCGAATACATGCCGGACCCCAAGCAGTCCGCGCAATGGAACCGCGGGGCATACCTGGTCGAGGGTCTCGCACATTGCGCGATGTGTCATACCGCGATCAACGTTCTCGGCGGCACGAGTGAGTCTAAGGCGTTCGAAGGCGGGATGATTCCCAACCAGAACTGGTATGCGCCCTCGCTCACATCGAATCGGGAAGGCGGCCTCGGTGACTGGAGCCTTAAGGACATTGCCGACCTGCTGCAGGCCGGTGTGTCCAATCGGGCGACCGTTTACGGGCCGATGGCGGAAGTCGTGTACAACAGCCTCCAGGTACATCTCGGACGAAGACATCGGCGCCATGGCCGTGTACCTCAAGTCGCTGCCGGCCGGAGACTCGGGTCGCCCGATTCAAAGCAGCGATCGCCTGGTTCAGCCTGCGGTGATGGAGCTCGGCCGCAAGATATACGATCAGCAGTGCCGTGTGTGCCACGGCGTGGACGGCAAAGGCGCCCCGCCCATGTATCCGCCGCTCGCGGGGAACCAATCCATCACCATGGCATCGCCCGTAAATTCCATCCGGATGGTGTTGAACGGCGGTTATCCACCTGGAACGCGGAGAAATCCGCGCCCGCACGGGATGCCGCCTTTCGCGCATATCCTGAACGATGACGAGGTCTCGGCCGTCGTGACTTACATCCGCGTGGCGTGGGGCAATACCGGCACACCGGTAACCCCCGCGCAAGCGAATGAGTTGCGACGACTGCTGCCGGAATAGGAGCGAGCGCGGTGACTGACGATGACCGCAGCGAACAGGATCGTCGCATCGATGAGATCGTGAGGGGCAGCCCGGTCGGCGCTTTCGCGCTCGCCGGTATCGCGACCGCGATCGTCGTGGCCATCTACCTTGCTTTCTACGTTTTCGTTTACTTGCCGCGGGGTGCGGTGCAGTGAGTGCGGAGCATGTGGCCGTTGCGGCCGAGCGACGCTGGGCCATCGTCGTCGGCATCATCATCTTCGTGCTCGTGCTGATGATGATCGTGACCGGCATTCACTGGTCCGCGATGCCGCCTTCGCGCGTGGAAACGATCGATCCGCGCACACTGCATGTGTCGGGCGAGTTCGTGGAGGCGAATTTGGGTACGACCCTGACCGCCGAGGGTAAGGTCGTTGTGCGCCTGGTGGCCCAGCAGTATTCCTTCGAGCCGCCCTGCATCGTGGTGCCCGCCGGGATGCCCGTCACGTTTCGCGGAACGGCGACCGATGTCGTGCACGGCTTCGTCGTGGGTACAACGAACGCGAACGTCATGCTGATCCCGGGCTTCGTCGCAACTTTCACGACCACGTTTCCCAAAACGGGGGAGCAGCTCATGCCGTGTCATGAGTATTGCGGCACCGGTCACGAAACCATGTGGGGCCGCGTTCAGGTGCTGCCGTCCGAGGAGTTCATGGCAAAGGCGAAACGCGGCGAAAGGCTGAACTGTGTTCGTCGCTAGAAAGCTCGTCCTGGCCCATTTCTGGGTTGCATTCATCGCCTTCGCCGCCGCGATTCTGCTCGGCGAATGGCAAATGTTCGTGCGCAGCCCCCTGGCGCAATGGGTGAACAATCCCGAGCACTATTATCGTTCGGTAACTGCGCACGGAGTCGTAATGGCGTACGTGCTGCCGACGCTGGTCGCGATGGGATTCGGCTACGCATTGAGCGAGCTGGCGCTGCAACGTCCGCTGGTCGGAATCCGCTGGGGTTGGGCCGGCTTCTGGCTCGTGCTGGCGGGAACGGTGATGGCGGCCGCCACCATGGCGCTTGGTAAGGCTTCGGTGCTGTATACGTTCTATCCGCCGATGATCGCGAGTCCGTTCTTCTATCTCGGGGTCGTGCTGGTCGTCGTCGGATCGTGGATCTGGGTCGCGCTGATGTCGATCAACCTGCGCGCCTGGAAAAAGGAGAATCCCGGCAAAACGATTCCGCTCGCAATGTTCGGCAACGTAGCGGGCGCGTACCTCTGGGCGTGGACATCGATCGGCGCCGCGGTCGAGATTCTGGTGCTGATCCTGCCGGCGTCTCTCGGATTGCGCGACACGATCGACGCCGGCCTGTCGCGCGTCTTCTTCTCGTGGACATTGCACGCGATCGTCTACTTCTGGCTCATGCCGGCCTATATCGCTTTCTACTCCCTGGTGCCTCGCGCGATTGGAGGCCGGCTCTACAGCGACACGATGGGTCGTGTCGCGTTCGTTCTGTTCCTCGTATTCTCGATGCCGATCGGCATCCACCACCTGTTCGCCGATCCGCAGGTCGGAGCGGGCTTCAAGTTCGTGCATGCGGCGATGACGGCGCTCGTGACCGTGCCGACGCTGCTCACCGTATTCACGATCGTTGCATCGGTGGAGATCGCGGGCCGCCTAAGAGGCGGGCGCGGTGCGCTGGGGTGGATCAAGGCGTTGCCGTGGGACGAGCCTTTCATGCTTTCGATCGCATTCTCCTTCGTCATGCTCGGTCTCGGCGGCGCGGGCGGGATCGTCAACATGAGCTACCAGCTCAACGAGAGCATCCATAACACGCAATGGGTGACCGGTCATTTCCATCTGATATTCGCCGGCGCGATCGTGATCATGTACTTCGTGATCGCTTACGACCTGTGGCCGCAGCTTGCGCGTTGCCCGCCGCTTTCGCGATCGCTGATGCGGGTTCAGCTCTGGCTCTGGTTCGTCGGCATCATGGTTCTCACGCTGCCATGGCATTGGGTCGGCCTGCTCGGGATGCCGCGCCGCATGGCTTACTACGACTACACTCATCCGGCGTTGCAGCCGCAGGCCTGGACCGTCATCGTCTCGACTTTCGGTGGGCTCGCACTCGTGGCGTCAGCGTTGCTCTTCGTCTGGATTCTCGCGACCGCCCGACGAAACGTAGCGCAGCCGCCGGCGTTCACGTTCAGCGTCCCGGTGCACACGCCTGTACATGCGCCGCCGCTGCTCAACGGCTACGCCTTGTGGGTGGCGATGATGATCGCGCTGACCGTCGTCAACTACGGCTTTCCGATCGTGCAGCTTGCCACACTCGCCGACACCGCGGTGCCGGCCATGAGGATCGGCGATCGATGAAGCGCGACGCGGATGGCGGCAGGGCGGGTGGATCCGCCGCGCGCTGGAGTATCTTCTGGCTCGTGGTCGTCACGGTCGTCGCGTTCGCGGTGGGCTTCGTACTGCTGCCGCTCGCACAGAAGGATTTCGCGGCGGAGGGACTGTGGGCGGCTATCTGCCGCGCTGCAGGTGTGCCCGCGGAATGGGGGCCGTCCAGCACAGCCGTCCCAGCGCAGAGAACGACGCAGGTGGTTCTGGAGCACTCGATGACGCGCCGCGCGACGGCTGATGCGATCGGCCGCGGCGGTTCGCTTGCGATCCAGCAGTGCACGATGTGCCATGGCGCGCAAGGCGTGAGTGCCGCGGACACTCCCAATCTCGCCGGGCAATACCGGGAAGTGGTGGTGAAGCAACTGCTCGATTACAAGAACGGAGATCGGGCCAGCACCATCATGCAGGCGCTCGCATCGAGACTGTCGCTGCAGGACGCCAACGATCTCGCCGCGTACTACGCTTCGCTACCGAAGACGCACCGCACGCCCGCGCCGTACCACGAACCCGCGCCCGCACTCGTGCGCGTCGGCGATCCCTTGCGCAATATCGCGCCCTGCGGGTCATGTCACGGGGGCATTGACCGCAAACCCGGCACGCCATGGCTCGAGGGTATGCCGAAGCAATATCTCGTCGAGCAGTTGCGCCAGTTTGCGTCCGCCACGCGTCGCAACGACGGCTACGCGCAGATGCGAAACATGGCGCGCGCTATGCGCGCGGAGGAAATCGACGAGGTGGCCGACTACTACGCTCGGCAGCCCGGACAGCGGGGCGGCTGAGTCTCCCGGCGTTTTTGGAGCGGGTGATGGGAATCGAACCCACGTTCTTAGCTTGGGAAGCTACTTTCCTACCATTGGAAGACACCCGCCGAGCGCTTTGATTTTACGAGCGTTCGTCGCATGTTGCCACACGTGTGCGCACGTTGGAGGCGACCACTTGCGACCTGTCCGCTCAGACTCTGCCTGGGCGCATGCCAGATAGGTAGCTGGGGCGATGATGATTGTGATGCCCTGCCGGTGGTGCGAGTAATACGTTTGAGATTTCCGGGAAAATTGCCAACGGCGAAAAGCGATGCCTCTGGGTTTCGCGGCGCAAGCATGTAGACTTGCCGTCGAATCGAACGACGCGTAGTACGCGTTCACAACAACAATTGCGTGCTGTCGGAAGCTGTTCGGTGCGTCATAATTATCGTCCGACGTTACCGTTGCGGAACTCGTCCCGCCACCAGAGCAGGCGGATTCGACGGGGGCCGCCCGCACATTGAGCGGCGACAGCTTTCCATAAGCGTAAAGCCGACAAAAACGGAAGCGGCATATGAAGCTCCACGTGTGGGCACCCGGATTCAGCGTGTTCCAAGGGGGTATAGGTGCACACGGTCGGGCGCTTGCCAAGGCATTGCGCGACCTCGGTCACGACGTGCGCCTGTATGGCAAGTTCGACACGCCCGGCACGTGGGACGGCTTCCCGATATGGGGCACGGGAAATTCTTCCGGGCGCCTGCAGACAGCCCGCTTCGCTGCGGGCCTGCTTGCCGCGTGTGCTTATCACCGCCCCGAGCGAGTGGTCAGCCTGCATCTGAATTTCGGGCCCGTTGCTCAACTCGTCAAGAAACTGCTCGGGATTCCGTTCACGTTGACCGTACATGGCATCGAGATGCACGAGAACCTGCCGCAGGCACGGCGCCGGGCGTTGCGCAACGCTGATCTCGTGTTCGCCGATAGCGCCTGGTCCAAGCAACGACTGATGGACACCGTCGATCTCGATCCGGTCCGCGTGCGAATCCTGCCCTGCACCGTAGACGCATCCCGCTTCAGCCATGGCTGCAAGTCGGAACGGCTCATGACTCGCTACAACCTGAAACCCGACGAGCAGGTGGTCCTGACGGTGGCGCGGCTCGATGCGCGGGAAGCATATAAGGGCTACGACCGAGTGGTACAGGCGCTTCCAAGCATCCGCAAGACCTGTGGTCCTGTGCGCTACATCCTCGCGGGCAAAGGCGATGACGAGGTTCGCGTTCAGAGTCTGGCGCGCCAGCTGAGCGTCGAGGATGCCGTCACGTTCGCCGGCTTCGTTGCGGACGACGAGCTTGCCGATCACTATCGCCTGGCGGATGCGTTCGCGATGCCCAGCACGGGGGAAGGTTTCGGTATCGTGTTCCTCGAGGCGCTCGCATGTGGCACACCGGTGCTTGCCGGCAACCGCGACGGCTCGGTAGACGCGGTCGACAAGGGCCGCCTCGGCCGCCTCGTCGATCCGACAGACGTGCGTCAGATCGCGAATGGCGTGGTCGAGCTCCTGCAACGAAAAGGGCCCGAGTTGTGGTTCGAACGGGGCGCGTTGCACGACGCGGTCGTTGCGCGCTTCGGTAGCACCGCATTCCGCGAAGAGCTGCGCAGCGCCTTTCCGACGTCATGATGGGCCAGCCCCCCGATGCGGGTGTGCGAATAGCTACTGAGGCGTTCCTGGCGTGACTGGCCGCTCGGCCGGTCGATCGAGCCAGCATTTCAGCATGCGTTCGAGATCGTCTTTTCGGAACGGCTTCGCGATGTAGTCGTCCATGCCGGCATCCAGGCAACGTTCGCGATCGCCTTTCAGTGCATTGGCCGTAAGCGCGACGATCGGGAGACGAGCTGCCGGCGTCCCGTGCTTCGCGAGCGCGCCTTCTTTCGCGCGTATCGCGGCTGTAGCCTGGAAACCGTCCATTTCCGGCATCTGGCAGTCCATCAGTATCAGGGCATAACGGCCGGTCATGGCGGCTTCGACGCCCGCCCGACCGTCTCCCACCACATCGACGCCGTAGCCGAGACGGTGCAGCATGGCCTTGGTGACCTCCTGATTGACTCGATTGTCCTCGACGAGGAGCAGGCGGGGCTTATGATCCGGCGCCGGCGAGAGCGCGTCGGCTGCTGAGTCGACGGCCGGCCGTGTAACCTCGATCGCAACCTTCTCGGCTGACGAGTTCTGCGTGAACGCGCGCGTGCTCGCCGCGAGTTTGACCGTGAACGAAAACGTAGAGCCCTCGCCGAGTCGGCTCTCGATCCGAATGTCGCCACCCATCAGCTCGATAAGCTGCTTCGATATCGCGAGCCCGAGTCCGGTGCCTCCGAAGCGGCGCGACGTAGATCCGTCGCCCTGCGAAAACGCCTTGAACAGCCGCGACTGAGTCTCGGGGCTGATGCCGATACCGGTATCGCGCACGTCGATGAGCACCTTGCAATCAGAGCCATTCGCTGGCGACTGCTGCGGCGCTTGCCGCACGGTTACGGCGACTTCGCCGCGCTCTGTGAACTTGAGTGCATTGCCGACGAGATTGAACAAGACCTGGCGCAGACGTAACGGATCACCGCGCATTGCCGCCGGAACGTCGGAAGCGATCTGGCACCGGAGCACCAATCCTTTCGCGCGAGCCTGGCGGGACAGCGCCTCGATGACTTCGCCGATGATCAGATGCAGGTCGAAGTCGACGATCTCGAGCGCCATGCGCCCGGCTTCGATCTTCGAAAAATCCAGTATGTCGTTGATGATCCGGATGAGTGCTTCGGACGAGCTGCGTACGTTGTCCGCGAAGCGTCGCTGGGCCGGGTCGAGCGTCGTCTCGAGCAGAAGCTCCGTCATTCCGAGAATGCCGTTCATGGGCGTACGGATCTCGTGGCTCATGTTCGCGAGGAACTCGCTCTTCGCCTGACTCGCCGCGGTGGCGGCATCGCGTGCGCTGCGCAAGCGTGCCCGCAATGTCTGGATGTAGGCTCCCATCAGCGCGAACCATCCGAGAACCGAGCTGAGGACGATGAGCAGCAGGAACTCGAGTTTGTAGTCCACCGATTCGGGCGAGTTGATTCCCAGCAGCACCACGACTGTCCCGTAGGAGCCGACCATCACGAACGCGAGGAGTGTGAGCCGTGCGCCCCGCAGCTGAAACACGCCGAAGAGGAAAGACACCATGTAGATCAGGAAGTAGATCGAACGAGCTTCCCCTGCGTAGTAGAGCATCCAGCTTATGACGAGAATCGACGAGAGGATCTGGGGGAACGTGAGGCTCGGGTCCCGGAATCTCAGATTCCACCCCGTGCGAAACAGCGTGAAGAAGAATGCGATCAAACCGGCGATCGCCACGCTCGCCATGAGTACGGCGTGCAGCGGGAGGTATCCAAGCGCATAACCCAGCGCAAACAGACAAACGATGAGGACGGAGCTGCCGGCCGCCATCAGGTGGCGCAGCATCAGCGTGCGCTGCCTGGCGTCGACCTTCTCGCCGAAAACGATGGAATGCAGGCGCGAGCAGCGAACCTCGGCGGCAGGCGTATCCTGCGGGGCCGGCGGACGTCGCGGCGGGTAAGCCGTCATTGTCGTGTGTGTGCTCTCGTCGGCCGAATCCGGGCCCGTTGTCGCGCACCGAGCCTCGGAGGCGACGCGCCGTGCGACCGAGTGCGAACCAGTCAAATTACGGCGCGCAGGGTAACTGGCTTGAGCCTCAGAGTGATCCCCGGTAGGCTGGTAAAACTTGATATACGTCAAATTTGGGCCCAGAGCGAGAACCTAGTATGCCGGCATGCCAACAGACGCAGCATTAAGCCCGCGCGAGCGAGGCGCGGCGGCCGAGGCTGCGCGCGCGTGTTTTCATTGCGGGCTGCGGGTTCGGAACGTCGCGTTCCCCGTCGTGGTCGACGGCACGCAGCGGGAGACCTGCTGCCGCGGCTGCCAGGCAGTTGCTCAGACGATCGCCGATAACGGCCTCGGGGCGTACCATCGGAACCGATCCGCTCTTCCCGCTGTGCCCGACCTGTCCGCCGGCCAGGATTTCGCTGTCTACGATCTGCCAGTCGTGCAGCGTACGTTGGTTCGCGACCGCCAAACCGGTAACCACGAACGGGAAGCTGCGCTGCTTCTCGAGGGAGTCACCTGTGCCGCGTGTGTGTGGCTTATCGAGCAGCGCCTGGAGCGGCTTCCTGGCGTCACGGGGGCGAGCGCCAACTACGCGGCCCGCCGCCTGCGGGTGAGCTGGGACGAGCGCGAGACCCGGCTCAGTGCGATTCTCGCGGCGATTCGGAATCTCGGCTATGCAGCGCAGCCCTATGACACTGCGCGCTCGGATGACGCCCTGCGCGCCGAACGGCGGAAGCTGTTATGGCGCGTGTTCGTCTCGGGATTCGCCATGATGCAGGTGATGATGTATGCGGTCCCGGCGTATATGGGTGACACCACCATTACTGCGGACCTGGACGCACTCCTGCGCGTGGCAAGCCTGTGTCTGACCGTTCCGGTCGTGACCTGGGCTGCCATGCCGTTCTATGTCGGCGCGTGGCGGCAGCTCAGGGGCGGACAGGTCGGCATGGACGTTCCGATCAGCGTCGGCATTCTCCTCGCCTTTGGCGCGAGTCTTTATGCGACCGCGAGTCAGGCTGGAGCGGTCTATTACGACTCGGTCTCGATGTTCGTCTTTCTTCTGCTCGGCGCGCGATTGCTCGAGCTTTCTGCCCGCACTCGCGCTGCGGCCGCCCAGGACGAGCTCGTCAAGCTTGCACCGGCTCTGGCGGAAAAGTTGGACAGCTTCCCGGCATCACGCGAGCCGCACTCGATTGCATCGGCCTTGCTGTCAGCCGGGGACGTCGTGCTGGTACGGCCCGGTGCGGTCGTGCCGGCCGACGGTGTTGTGGTCGAGGGCCGAAGCGCGCTCGATGAATCACTCATCACTGGAGAATCGCGCGCAGTGCCAAAAACGGCGGGTGACCGGCTGGTCGGGGGCGCGCGCAACAAGCACAGCCCGCTCATCATGCGGGTCGAGCGTGTCGGCGCCGAGACCGTGCTATCGGGCATCGTACAACTGATGGATCGCGCACAAGGCGAGCGGCCTCGAGTTGCGCAGTCCGCGGACCGAGCGGCGCGCTACTTCGTCGCAGTGCTCCTCGCGCTGAGCGTTCTCGCGGGAACAGGGTGGTACGTGGTCGACCCTTCGCGGGCATTGTGGATCGCGGTCGCGGTGCTCGTCGTAAGCTGTCCATGCGCGCTGTCGCTCGCGACGCCCGTGGCCCTCACCGCAGCCACAGGCGCTCTCCACCGCAGCGGCGTCCTCGTAGCTCGCGGTCATGCGCTCGAGGCGCTCGCGCAGGCGACGCACTTCGTCTTCGACAAGACAGGCACGCTGACCACTGGGACGATGACGCTGGTGGACGTCGTTCCACTCGGTGCGGAAGGCAGGGAAACGTGCCTCGCGTATGCCGCTGCGCTCGAGAGAGGTTCGGAGCACGCGATCGGTCGTGCGCTGGTCGCCGCAGCCGAAGGTGTCCGCAGTCGCCAGGCTATTCAGGTGAGCAACGTGCAGGGACAGGGTATCGAAGGGATGCTCGACGGCGCGAGAATGCGCATCGGCACACCTGCGTTCGTCTCCGCACTGAACGGTGCCCCGTTGCCGGCCGAGCTTGGATCTGTGCCCGAGGACGTCAGCGTGGCAGCGCTCGGTGACGAGCACGGGTGGTTTGCGCTCTTCACGTTCAGTGAAACGCTGCGGTCCGATGCGAAGAAGCTCGTGCAGGAGCTTGTCGCAAGCGGCAAGCAGGTGGTCCTTCTCTCCGGTGACCGCGAGGATCGCGTCAGGCGTATCGCCCGGGAGCTTGGCATCGACATGATACGGGCCGCCGCCACGCCCGCTGCTAAGGTCGATTACGTACGAGCACTGCAGGCGCGCGGTGCCGTCGTGGCGATGACCGGCGATGGCGTCAACGATGCGCCGGTCCTGGCACAATCCCATGTGTCGATTGCCGTCTGTGGCGGCACCGATCTCGCTCAACTCAACGCGGACGTGATACTGATGCGCGACCAGCTCAGCCTGGTGCAGCATGCGCGCAAGACCGCGCAGCGAGCCATGCGCGTGATACGCGAGAACATTGCCTGGGCGCTGATCTACAATTCTGCGGCCGTGCCGCTCGCGCTGGCCGGCTACGTTACGCCGCTGGTTGCCGCAGCCGGCATGTCGCTTTCCTCACTTGCTGTCGTCCTGAACGCATTGCGGCTGGTCAAGGACAGTCGCGGCGCAGTAGTTCGTGAACGCGAGCATTTATCCATCCTCGGACGTGCGTAGCCGTGGACATCCTGTATCTGCTCGTGCCGCTTTCAGTCGTGCTGGTCTTCCTGATCGGCGCCGTCTTCTGGTGGGCGTTACAGGCCGGTCAGTTCGAGGATCTCGAAGGACCTGCTCACAGTATCCTTTTGGATGATGACGGCGCACGTCGCGATCCCCAGAACGAGGATGCGCGCTCCGTCTCGGTCAGGTAAGCACGGTCAGCTCAGCTCAGATCACCGAGCCCGTGCCGAATATCGTCGGATGAAACCGCATGGTGAGATACGCCAGCACCAGCCCGGAAACGACCGCTATCGCATCGAACTTCCACTGTGGGACGAATTCCTTCACCGCGCCGCGCGCGACTACAGAAACGAGATCGACGATCGAGTACGCGAGAAAGCTGCCGAAGAGGATGGTGCCGGCGACATCGCCGTTCGCGAGCAGGTGAACGCCGGACCACAGCATCAGGCCAATCAGCATCGGATGACGCAGAGCGCGACGAATGTGCGCCGGCATGTTGGCCGACGCGAAGAGCACGAATGCGATGCTCACGAGCCACGGGGCGGCCGCACGTGCGGCCATGACAGGGGCGAAAAGCTGCTCAGGTTCGGGACGCAGCCGATAGCCGATGATGATGAGCGCGAATCCAATCGCCGAGAAGATCGAAACGATGCCGCGATACCTGTTGGCGCCGAGACGCTGCACGAGCCTTGCGCGCATGTTGGGGAACACCGGCACGAGATGGATGCCCAGGAACAGCGCGAGTCCGAGAATCATGATCCACATATGAGCTCCCGTTCATGTTTCGCGCACATGGTAGCAGGGCATCCGCGTAGTACCGTCGCGCGTCTGTCCGTGCGGTCAGCCCCGGGTTCGGAGGTCGAATTTCAGACAGGGAAGTCTTCATGAATCACGCCCATTATCTCTCTCCGCTTTTCGAGCCGGCGTCAGTCGCCATCATCGGCGCAACGGAGCGTCCCGACGCGGTAGGCGCCGTGCTCATGCAGAATATGCTTGCCGCCAAGTATTCGGGCTCACTGCTGGCGGTCAATCCGAAATATCGCTGGGTCCGCGGCGTGAAATCGTACCCGAGCATCGCCGAGTTACGCTACCCGGTGGATCTCGCGGTAATTGCCACGCCGCCGGAAACCGTACCCGGCGTAATCGAAGAGTGCGGGCGGGCTGGAGCGCGATCGGCAGTCGTCATCACCTCCGGCTTCTCGGAGACGGGCCCGGCGGGCGCGCAGCTCGAACGCGCGCTGCTTGCGAGCGCGAGACGGTATGGACTGCGCCTGCTCGGGCCCAATTGCCTCGGGCTCATGCGCCCGGGCATCGGTCTCAACGCGACTTTCGCTCACGGCAACGCAAAACCGGGCTCACTCGCCATCGTGTCTCAATCCGGTGCGGTCTGCACCGCGCTGCTCGATTGGGCGCGACCGAGTAACGTCGGTTTTTCGAGTGTCGTATCGCTCGGGGGATCCGCGGACCTCGACTTCGGCGAGTTGATCGACTATCTCACGTACGATCCGAAAACGCAGCAGATCCTGCTGTACATCGAAGGCATCCGGAACGCCCGCCGTTTCGTGAGCTCACTGCGAGCGGCCGCGCGAACAAAACCCGTGATCGTGATGAAGGCGGGCCGACATCCGACAGGTGTACGAGCAGCCGTTTCGCACACCGGTGCGTTGGTCGGTGCGGACGATGTGTTCGAAGCCGCTATCCGTCGCACGGGTGCGGTGCGTGTGACGACGATCGTGGAACTCGTCGCCGCGGCGCAAGCCCTGTCGTCGCGTGTGCGGCCACGTGGCGATCGCCTGGCGATCGTGACCAATGGCGGTGGGCCCGGTGTACTCGCTGCGGATCGTGCTGCCGATCTGCGTCTGCCGCTGGCCGAACTGTCGCAGTCCACGCTCGATTCGCTGTCTCAGGCGATTCCGGCGAACTGGGCACTCGGAAACCCCGTGGACCTGATCGGGGATGCGGATGCGAAACGGTATGGCGCAGCCGTAGCGGCGTGCCTCGCAGATGACGGCGTGGACGGCGTGCTCGCCGTGCTGACGCCGCAGGCCATGACCGCACCGGCGGAAGCCGCGCACGCCGTGGTGGCGTGCCGGAAGAATTCGACGAAACCGTTGCTCGCGGCGTGGATGGGCGAGGAGCAGGTAATCGAAGGACGATCAGTGTTCCAGCAGGCGGGCATACCGGTTTTCCGAACCCCCGAGCCCGCTGTCGACATGTTCGCGCACGTCTCATCCTATTACCGCAACCAGCGCATGTTGATGCAGACGCCACAGCCATTGGAGGAGCAGCCGGACCCTGATCTCGAAACAGCGCGAAAGATCATCGAAACGGCGCTTGGCGAAAATCGGACGGTGCTCACGCCGAGCGAGTCGAAACGGCTGCTTACCTGTTTTCAGATTCCCGTCGCTCAGCCCTTACAGGCCAAGACCGAGGAGGAAGCCGTCAGACGTGCGCTCGCGCTCGGCTACCCGGTCGCCGTGAAGATCGACTCGCCGGACATTACTCATAAGACCGATGTAGGCGGGGTGCAGCTCAACATCACGGACGAGCAAGGCGTGATCGCGGCGTACCGCACGATCATGGCGAGCGTGCAGCGCGCACAGCCTTCAGCGGTCATCACCGGAGTGACGGTTGAACCGATGCTCATGCACAAGAACGCCCGGGAGCTTTTCATCGGCATCTTGCATGATCCGGTGTTCGGGCCCGCGATGACGTTCGGTTCAGGCGGGATCGAAATCGAAGTTTACGCAGACAGAGCCGTCGGCTTGCCGCCGCTCAACAGTTTCCTCGTCCGCGAGATGATCCGTTCCACGCGTGCGTCGAAGCTGCTCGGAGAGTTCCGAGGCATGCCGCCAGTCGACATGAAGGCACTCGAAAACGTGCTGCTGCGTGTCTCGGCCATGGTGTGCGAGTTGCCATGGATACGCGAGCTCGACGTGAATCCCTTACTCGTGGATCACGCCGGCGCCGTGGCGGCCGATGCGCGGGTTGTCGTCGCGCCCCACTCCGCAGAAGCGCAGCCGTACGAGCACATGGCGATACATCCGTATCCGAACCGGCTGGTCTCGGAATGGCAGACCGAGCGCGGGGCGCAGGTCACGATCCGGCCAATCTGTCCCGAAGACGCTGAAATCGAGCAGGCGTTCGTCCGCTCGCTTTCGCCCGAAGCCAAGTACCTGCGCTTCATGAGCACCGTGAAGGAGCTCAGTCCGGCCATGCTCGCCCGCTTCACCCAGGTCGACTACGACCGCGAGATGGCGCTGATCGCGGTAGATCGGAGCACGGGACGTGAGATTCAGGTCGGGGTCGCGCGCTATGTCGTCAATCCCGACTGGCAGTCGTGCGAGTTTGCGATAGTCGTCAGTCAGGACTGGCAGGGACACGGTCTTGGACGACATCTCATGCTACGGCTGATCGACATCGCCCGGGCGCGCGGGCTGAAGGTCATGACGGGGCAAATCCTTGCGGCCAACGGCCGTATGCTGGCAATGGCGAAAGCGCTTGGATTTACCTTCGACGACTCGGTCGAACCGGAATTGGATGTCAAGCACGTGCGGCTCACGCTTGCGAAAGTGCCTCAGGCAGCATAGGAAGGATGTTGACCGGGCGGGAAGCTATAATCGCGTCGCCGATTGGAGACCTCAGCGCGTGACGACACCCGGACGGCTAGAACGAAATGGCCCGATTGCTGTTTATGCCGTCGGTGCGGTGATCATTTTGTTCATCGCGATCGCGGCTGCATGGATGATCACGCGTGACTACCGCATCGCAATAGAACAGGCCGAACTCCACCTGGAAAACGTCAGCGTCGTGCTCGCGGAGCACACGCGTTTTGCCTTGCAGATGGCGCCCCCTGATATCCATGCTCGTGTTTCCGGGCGGAGTGCTTCGTCCGGATCGCCGGAACGGGACCAGGAGCTCGTGAACAACTACTTCGACCGGTTTTACAGCAGCATCGAGCTTGCATATACCGGCCGCATCATCCTGTTTCGCCCGGACGGCACACTGGTCGCGAGTTACCCGAGTGTCGACGGTGCTTATGGCCGCAGTTATGCGGACCACGTTCTGTTCGAGCACGCCAGGGATTCCAGCAATGGCCTGCTGCGGGGCCGAGGCGTGCTCGAATCCGACGAGCGTCTGGTCGCCTATCGTGTGATCGGCGATTACCGGGTGCTGCTCGTGCTGTCCACGCCCATGTCGGCCGTACTCCACGACTGGAAACGCGACTCGGCCATTGTCGTGCTCGCGGCGCTCCTGCTGGCGGGGCTCGCGGGCACTGCGGCCTTTCTGCTGGCACGGGTATGGCGACTCACGACGTCCCTGATCGCGGATGCCGCGGAGAAGCAGATGCGCCTCGATTCGATCATCGCCTCCGCGATGGACGCGATTATCACGGTCGACCAGCAGCAGAATATCATCCTGTTCAACTCGGCTGCCGAACATATCTTCCTGTGCAGTGCGAACGAGGCGATTGGCGGTTCCCTTGATCGCTTCATACCTGACCGTTTCCGTGGATCGCACCGCGCGCATGTCGAGCGGTTCGGCCGCTCTGGAGTGACGATGCGCCGTATGGGTGCCGCCCTGGTGCTTTCGGGCCTGCGCAGCAACGGCGAGGAATTCCCGATCGACGCTTCGATCTCCCACGTTCTTGTAGCAGGCCAGATGTTCTACACCGTGATCCTCCGCGATATCACCGAGCGGCAGCGGGCCGCCGAGGAGCTCGAGCGTTCGCACCAGGAGTTGCGCGACCTCTACGAAGCGATGCACGAGGTCCGTGAAGGCGAACGCACGCGTATCGCACGCGAGCTGCACGACGAACTTGCACAATGGCTTACCGCGCTCAAGATGGATGCGTCGTGGATCGCCTCTCGCCTGCCACGCGAACACGAGCAGCTCGTGACGAAGGCCGAGCGCATGAAAGGCGTGGTCGACAACACGGTCGCGGCCATGAGGCGGATCGCGGCTGATCTGCGTCCGGTGATGCTCGACGATCTCGGGCTCGTGCCCGCGGTGGAAAACCTGCTCTACGACGTGTCGGAGCGCGCCGGTATCGTCGTGAGTCTGACCGGCACTACCAGCGACGTCGATCTGAAGGAGCCCTACGCGACCGCAGTGTATCGGATGGTGCAGGAAGCGCTGACCAACGTCGTCCGGCACTCGCAGGCCACCTCCGTCGAGGTGCAGTTTTCAGTACACGATTCGCGCTTGCATGTTCAGATCACGGATAACGGCCGTGGATTCAAGCCGGATCCCGGGCGCAAGTCTTTCGGCGTGCTCGGCATCAGGGAACGTGCGCGTACGCTGGGCGGGTCGGCGCGCATCTTCTCTCCGGAGACAGGGGGCACCGTCGTCCAGATCGAGATTCCGCTCAGAACGCGTGCGGTGGCGGAGCCGGCCTGATGATCCGCGTCCTGCTCGCAGACGATCACGCGATCGTCAGGAATGGCTTGAAGGAAATTCTCGAGTCGACCGGCGATATCGTTGTCGCGGCAGAGGCAACGAACGGGTTCGAGGCGCTTGCGCGCGTGCGCGAAACGGAGGTCGACGTCGCTGTCGTCGATCTTTCAATGCCGGGGCGCAGCGGCATCGAGCTCATCAAACTCCTCAAGGTGGAGCGCCCGAAACTGCGGCTGCTCGTGTTGAGCATGCATAGCGAAGAGCAGTATGCCGTGCGCGCCGTGCGCGCGGGGGCTGCTGGCTATCTGACGAAGGAGAGTGCTGCCGATGAGCTCGTGGCAGCGATTCGGCGCATCGCCGGAGGCGGCGCGTATATCAGTCCGGAAACTGCCGAGCGTCTGGTTCTCGCCTCGAATACCGGATCGGACGGTCCTCCTCATACACTGCTCTCGAACCGCGAGTACGAGGTGTTTCGCGCCATCGTCGCCGGCAAGTCGGTTACTGACATCGCCGCGGGCCTCAATCTCAGCGTGAAGACGATCAGCACGCACAAGTCGCGCATTCTCGAGAAGATGGGCCTCGCGAATCAGGCGGACCTCGTGCGCTACGCTGTGCGCCACAACCTGACGGACGACTAGCCGCTCACGCTCGGTCAGGACCGGTGCTGCGCCTCCCGACGCTCGCACCGTCACGTCCGGATAGCTCCTCGGGCTGCAGGATGACCGCCCCTAACGACCCGCCGGAGCACGGGGCCGTGTCGGACGATTCCTACAGCCGCTGCTTCCATTCCTAGGGGTCAATTCAGCGCACGCCGATGGTGCGCCCGCCGGCCGGTGAGCATACTGCGGTCCATGCAAACACGACACGTCCAGCGAGGCATGAAAGTCTTCCTGGTGGAGGATTCGGCGCCGCTTTGCGAGCGCCTCGTCGAGATGATCGAAGCGGATGGCGAGCATGCGGTTGTCGGTCAGGCAGCAACGTACGACGAGGCGGTGGAAGGTATCACCGCAACGCGGCCGGACGTGGGCATCTTCGACATTCGCCTGCAACACGGAAACGGGATCGACGCTCTGGCCGAGGTCAAGCGCCGTATGCCCGAACTCGTCGGCATCGTAATGAGCAACTACGCGACGCCACAGCACGTGAAGGCGAGCGCTGACGCGGGTGCCGAGTATTTCCTCGACAAGTCCGCAGACTTTGAACGTATCACCGAGATCCTTTCGGCCATAGGCATCGAAGAAAGGCAAAGACATGAGACTGGCAACCGCTGAAGCTCAACAGGGGGTAGCACTGATGACGATCGCTTCAACCGAGCCCGTCGGCCCGAGCGCCACAGTTACGGCGTTGCGCGTGACCCCAGCCCGCACCGTCAAGGCGACGGGCAGGCCGGTATCCTGCTCCAGCTGCTGCCTGCAGGGCGTGTGTTTGCCGTGCGGCCTCACGACCGACAAGCTGGGCGATATGGACGAGCTCACGCGCGTCAAACGCCGCATCCCTCGCGGTTCTGCGCTGTATCGCAGCGGAGACAGTTTCGACTCGCTCTACGCCGTTCGCAGCGGTTCTTTCAAGAGCGTCGGAATATCGCGTGCCGGCCAGGAAAAGGTCACGGGGCTGCATCTTCCGGGCGAAATGATGGGCCTCGATGCGATCAACAGCCGTGTTCATGGATACGACGCCATCGCGCTCGAAGACAGTGAAGTCTGCGTCGTCCCGTATTCGCGACTCACGCAGCTTGCGCTGCGCCTTCCCGACTTGCAGGCGAGTCTGCTGCGCATTCTGAGCGGCGACATTTCGCGCGACCAGGGGCTTATGCTTCTGCTGGGCGGCATGGATGCCGAACAGCGCATCGCCGCGTTCCTCCTCAGCCTTTCCAAGCGTTATCAGAGGCTCGGCTATGCGGCGACGCGCTTCAGCCTGCGTATGACGCGCGAGGAGATTGGAAGTTATCTCGGCCTTACGCTCGAGACGGTGAGCCGGCTTTTCTCAAGGCTGCAGCGTGAGGGCCTGCTCAGCGCCCATCAGCGCGAGGTCGAGCTGAAGGACATGTCCAGACTGCGCGAGCTCGTCGGGCACTAAGCAGAGCAACGCAAGCCGCTCGGAGCGGCCTTGCGGACCGAGCGAAAAAAGCCGGCCTCTCGAGAGGCCGGCTTTTTGTTTGGACTACCGTTCCGGGGTCGAGCGATCAGTGCGTAACGAGTACCGGGACGCGCGTCTTCACGAGCACCTTCTGGGTTTCGCTGCCGAGAAGCAGCTTCGAAAGTCCCGTGCGTCCATGCGAGCCCATAACGATCGCGTCGCATCCGAGCTGTTCGACGGCGTCTACGATTGCGTCGGCCGGGAACTTGCTCATCGCCATCCGAACTTCGCATCGCACGCCCGCGACCTCCGCAAGCTTCTTCACGTCGGCCAGATGCGGCGCGGCCTGCTGCTGCACGTTCTTCTCGTGCTCGTCCGGTAAGACGAAATGCAGCGGCACGTGCTCTTCCTGTACGTGCGTGCTATAGGGTTCCGCGATATGAAGAGCAGTGATCTGTGCGCCGCTCAGCTTGGCAAGTGCAACGGCGTTCACCGCGGCGGTGTGTGACAGGTCCGACCCGTCGGTCGGAACCAGTATGTGCCTGAACATGAATGTGTCTCCCGTAGTGCAGAAGCCGCCGAGGCGGACCGTTCGTCGCACGCATCATGACGTGCTTCGGCGCCCGATTTCTTGATGTAGCGCAATTTTCGTGTTACTGCATAAGGCGCCTTCGAACCGTGCGACGGAGCTTCGGCGTGCGTCTGCGGTGGAGCTCAGGATTGAAATGTGGAACTGGCTGCAGCGAGTGTCGCACTCGCATTCCGGTGTGCGTTGCAGAAGAGCGGCAACCGGCGCGCCGCGTGCGTCGCGGAGGCGACGATGCGGCGCAGCCGAACTACACGTGCGCTGCGGGCATGAAACTCAGGGCGGCGGCGTTCATCCCATGCTGATCGATCAGCTCGTCGAGCTCGATCACCAGCGAGGTCCGATCCTGCGGATGCAGGAGCTCACCGTCACTCGACCATACGATCTGTTCGTGCTCGATGGCGTAACGCGCCGCTCCGAGAGTGAGCGGGATGTGTCCCTGTGTGGCAGGCACGATGTCCAGAATTGCTGCCGTGAGTTCCGGCGTCATCAAAGTCGGTCCCATCATGGCTATTTCCTCGCCATCCACTCGTGGTCCACAGTGGACTCCACCGTGACTGAGCTTACGTTGATGTGTATCAATTCCGTGGGGCCACGTCAGTTCGGCATCCGAAAGCCGTTGACACAGGTCAACGGACTTTCGCAACAGAGGGAGCGGCAGCCATGCTTATCGGAGTTCCGTGCGAGATCAAGGATCATGAGTATCGCGTCGGGGTGATCCCGGAGGGAGTACGAGTGTTGAGGTCGGCCGGCCATCGCGTGCTCGTACAGAACAGCGCGGGCGCGCGCGTCGGCTTCGGGGACGATGAGTACGTTGCCGCCGGGGCCGAAATGGTGCCTGACGCACGGGCTGCGTATTCGGCGGATCTGATCGTGAAGGTGAAGGAACTTCAGCCAGCGGAATTCGCACTCCTGCATCCGGGCCAGGTGTTGTTCTGCTATCACCATTTCGCGCCCGACCCTGCACTGCTGCAGGCCATGCTCGATGCTGGCGTGAGTTGCGTTGCCTATGAAACGGTTACAGCCTCGAACGGCAGCCTTCCGCTGCTGATTCCGATGTCACAGATCGCGGGTCGCCTGGCGCCGCAAGCGGGTGCATGGGCCTTGCAGATGGCGAACGGCGGCAGCGGGGTCCTTCTCGGCGGAGTACCGGGTGTGGCGCCCGCACGCGTAACGATCATTGGCGGTGGCACCGTCGGCGAGGGTGCTGCGCGCGTGGCAATCGGAATGGGGGCCGATGTAACGCTGATCGATCGCGACCCCGAACGTCTTGCTCGACTGGAGCAAGTCTTCGGCGCACGCTTGAAAACTCTGATCTCCGGTGCGCATATTCTCGAACAGTGCGTAGCGGAATCGGACCTCGTTATCGGGGCGGTGTTGCTGCCCGGCAAGCGAGCACCGAAACTGCTGGGACGCGAGCACGTGCGACGCATGAGTCGCGGGTCGGTCCTCGTCGATGTCGCGATCGATCAGGGCGGTGTGTCGGAGACGTCCCGCGCCACTTCACACAGCGCGCCCATCTACGTCGAAGAAGGTGTAGTGCATTACTGTGTCGCGAACATGCCGTCGGCGGTTGCTCGCACGGCCACATTGGCGCTGACGCAGGCAACACTGCCGTTTGCACTCGAACTGGCGAATGTCGGGCTCGAAGGAGCGCTCCGCGCCGACGCACGACTCGTTCCGGCGCTGGAAGTGCACGCCGGTCGCGTGACTCACCAGGGACTCGCCGAAGACACGGGACGCGATTACAGCCCCGCATTCAGAATCTGACGGCGCGCTGACACCGTGGCTTACGATTGACTTGAATCAACGACGATCGTCAGGCGCCTCTTACACTCGATTTCGGTCGGCCGCCACTAACACAGGGAAACGAACAGTGAAGACCCGGAAATCAGAAGCGCAGACGAGAGGTCCGCGCGAAGCGATGGTGAAACACAAATTCCATATGTCATCGCTTGCGCAAGCGACACCGGAAGAGCCCGAAGAAGTCGACCTGCAGGCACAGGATGGCGATTCAGTGCCACAACCTCTCGACGATTGGGCCGACAACGACGATACGAACCGCTGGCTCGATGAACACCGTTGTGGGGACGACGACCAGTTCAATATCAACTAAGGGCCTTGACCGTTCCTGGGGCGCGAGTCGGGGCGGTCCGAAGCGAACGCCCCTGTGGCGACCTCGACGCGCCGCAGTGCCAGCGTAACGCGATTCCGAGCAATGTAGGCGCTTGGGTCCTACGGTAGTGACTGGCAGGTACCTGCTCTGCCAAGCGCAAGTAGGAGTGCGCCCCCGATAGCCATCTCACGCGTTCATGGTCCGGCAGCGGATCCTCGAGATGGGCGGCGGCAATGCGGGCCCGAAAGAGTGCGCGTTGGCCTTGGTAGAAAGCCACGAGCGTCGGGTCCACGGCGTCACCAGTACACGCCCGGTAAGTAGCGAAAATCGCGGCCGGAATCAGGTCGGCTCCCAGGAACTCGCATTCCATCGCCAGATAGCCGAGCTCGTCTGCAGGATCTACCGTGCGCAGTGCGACGTCGGACTCCACGCAGTCGATGAATACGGGCTCAGGCGCGAGACAGATATGTTCGGGGCGCAGATTCCCATGACCTTCGACGATCATGCTGTCGTGGACTCGCTTGTCCAGGAGCGGCGCGGCTCGCTGCAGATAACGGATCAGCCTGTTTTTCAAGGCATCCAGCATGTGTTCGTCGAAGCCGAATGCGGGGCTCGAGAGCGCTCGATGACTTTGCACTACGGTGTCTTTCAGTCCTGCCCTGTAACTTCCCGCGTCGCACCTCGCTCGATCGGCACGGGCGTAGAAGCTTGCGAGCGCGCGCGTGAAGCGCACGACATCCTGACGAGTCACGCGAGCCTGGTCGATCGCGCGATCCAGCATGAGCTGCTTCGGTAGCCGGCGCATCTTGAGCAGCCAGTCCACGGGGTGCGTCGCGTCATCTATCTTCAATGCGTCTGCGCAGATCGAAAGCGGCACGACACCGAGGCACACTCCCTCGGCAAGACGATCGTTCAGCCTCAACGCTTCCTCGCAGTTGCGGCGGCGGGCGTCCGGCGAGGCGAGGTCCAGAAACCGATAGCGTACGGGTTTCTTCATCTTGTACGCATAGCTGTCGGTGAGAAACACATAGGACATGTGCGTCTCCACGATCTCGACGTCGGTTGCCCCTTCGACGTAACTCTCGGCGCAACTCAGGTGCGCGACCTTCTCCTCGAGTGACGGCTCGGAGCGAGGCGGCACGGCACTCATGGAAGCATTCCGTGCTTCAGTCGGGGTAGTGCGTTTGCGGCGTGTTGCTGAGCAGTGTTCCATGCGCTCGCAGGATATCGATCACGCCGCGCGCGGCGTTGATTTGAGTCAACGTCGATGTGCGCCGTACACATTTGTATGCCGCTGTCGCGGCCTCAAAGGCGATTTATTTGACCAGTGTTATGGGCACATCGCTGATATGGAGCGTCTTCATCGTGACCGTGCCGAGCAGCAGATTCTCCACCGCGCTGAGGCCGCGGGTACCCATCACGATCTCGTCGCACCGGTTAGCAGTGGCGCAGCGTGCGATCGCGGTCGCAGGATCGCCGGTATCGGTATGCGTCACGCAGGGAACGGCGGCTGCGTCGAGCAGACGGCGCGCGGACTCGAGAACGGAGTCGCTTTCGTCGGCCTGCAATTCGTACAGCAGACGGCTTACCGCCGAGAGCTTTCGACGATCGAACTCGCGCCGCACGTGCAGGAGGTGAACTTCTGCAGGGCCGCCGTGTTTTACTTCATTGATGAGATAGGTGACGGCACGATCGGAACTTCGCGAGCCGTCAACGGCTGCTAGTACTCTGAACATGGCCTGTGCCTCCTCACATCGTCGGCGGACGTCGGCCGCGCGTGGACACGCTGAAAGTCTGCGTGAACATGGTGCGCAGTGCCTTGAGTTACATCAACGGGCCGGGCGGACGGGGTTCAGGGCACGAGGACAGCGGCGCCCGTGATGCGGCCATCCCTCAATCGATCCAGTGCAACGTTGGCGTCCGCGAGTGCGAACGACTCGACCGTCGTGCGAACCGGCACCTGCGGCGCAAGCCGCAGGAACTCGACACCATCGCGGCGTGTGAGGTTCGCCACCGACCGCAGCGTCCGCTCGCCCCACAACAACTCGTACGCGAACGACGGGATCGCGGACATATGGATACCGGCGCACACGATCGTCGCGCCTTTGCGGCTCGCTCTGAGAGCCGCCACAACCAGAGCACCGACCGGTGCGAAAAGGATGGCGGCGTCAAGCTGAACGGGTGGAGCGGAGTCGGAGTCACCGGCCCAGATCGCTCCCAGTCGTCGCGCGAAGGCCTGGCCTTCGAGGTCGCCGTGCTTCGTGAATGCATAGATTTCACGGCCCTGAAACAACGCAACCTGCACGACAATGTGTGCCGCGGCCCCAAACCCGTACAGGCCCACTCGGCGCCCATCACCGGCCATGGCCAGGGAACGGTAGCCGATCAAACCGGCACACAGCAGCGGCGCCGCCGCGGCGTCGTCATACTGCTCCGGCAGGGCGAAGCAATAACGCTGATTCACCACGGCGTATTCGGCATAGCCGCCGTCGATGTCGTAGCCCGTGAAGCGCGCGTTGTCACAGAGATTCTCGCGACCAGCGGCGCAGTACGCGCACGTGCCGCAGGTGTAGCCCAGCCATGGCACGCCGATACGATCGCCGACTCGATACTCGGTGGCGTGGATTCCGCGTTCGACTACGCGGCCCACCAGTTCATGTCCTGGAATGATGGGGAGCTTGCCCGCGCTCAAGTCTCCGTCCACTACATGCAGGTCGGTCCGGCACACGCCGCACGCATGAACCCGAACGAGTATTTCGTCTGGTCCCGGTGCTCTGACAGGCAGGCTCTGTCGCTGCAGCGGCTGGCGCCGCGCCGTGAGCACCATCGCGTTCATGGTCCGCATCGCACTATCTCCTTCGCGGAATCGACCCAAAAGTACGGCAGCACCATATTAAGGCCAACGACGTTTGCAGCGGCAACAGCGCGCCGCATTGCCCGCTTGGCCGGTGAGTCCTCACCGTGCGGTCCGAATGTCTGCATGACTTGATCTCCGTCAAACCGTGCCGAGCTCATGCTGGTGCGCCGAGATAATCCGGTGCACTGTGTGCTCACCGTTGCCGTACCTCGATGAACAGACCTTGCACCCGCATGCAAAACAACGCGCGCGGCTTGATCATCGAGCACCGACCGGAGAAAAGGTGTGCGTGTAAATTGCTGTGTCGTCGTCGCCGACGCGGTCGGCGCTCGACTACTGCTGGCGAAGCGCGATGTGGATGGCAACGTGAAGCTGATGGAAAGCGCGCTGCTGCAGAACCGAAAAAATCCAGCCCACGTGGAAAGCAAGGCGCGCTTCGCCAACGAAATCGCGCGACAGATCGCCTCCACGGTAGCCGGCTGGACGAGTGGAAGCGTGCTGGTTGCCGCCGAGCCCGATCTGCTGACCCTCCTCCGAGAACTGATTCAGGCCAGCCTGCCCCAGGGTGTCACGCTACGTTCGCTGGCACGCGATCACGTGGGCCTATCACCCGAGGAACTTGCCGGGCGCCTAGACTTGAGCTGAGATCGGTACTGTAGGCAATGCGCCGGATCGGATGCATTCCCTTATTGCGGAATGGTGACACGGCGCGCGGCGAGATCAATCTTCGCCGGTTTGCTTGAATACCTGCTCCCGCGCCTTTCTGAGGTGCCGTTCAACGTCGTCGGTGCGCGTTCCCACCTGCACGACGCAGGCGCGAAGCTCATCTTCGGTCACGTCGTACCTCGCACACCAGTAACTCACTTCCCAGTCCTCGTCGAGCCCGACTTTCGTTGCGTCGTCCGGGACGCGTACATCCTTGTCGACCAGCATGGTTTGTCTCCTTTCGCAAACAGGCGAAGAAATACACCGCAAGTTGCGTGCCGCATGGAGTCGCTTCCGACGCTGTTTCCGCGCGAACTCCGGCAACTCGCGCGTTTGCACGCTGGCAGGCTCGCGCACCCGGCCTGTCAAGCCGGTTTGACACTGATCAAAAAATCTTCCAGTCAGGGGTCGGATACTTCGCTGACCGGAAACAGCGGGTTCCGGATTGCGTGTAATAAAAGGATTCGCCGTGGACCAACAGACTCTCGACGTCGATCTCGACCTCATCTCCAGGCTCGACCGCAACGGGCCGCGCTACACGTCGTACCCCACTGCGGACCGGTTCAGCGAGAGCTTCGACCGGCGGAAATACACGACTTGGGCAGCGCGTCGTACCGTCACGGGCCTGAGCCGACCGCTTTCGATCTACGTGCACCTGCCGTTCTGCCGGTCTCTTTGTTATTACTGTGCGTGCAACAAGGTCATCACGCGCGACGGGAACAAGGCCGCGAAATATCTGCGCTATCTCACGCGAGAGATCGCGCTTCAGGCGACGCTGTTCCGCGACGACACGCGCGTCACCCAGATGCATTGGGGTGGGGGCAGTCCCACGTTCTACGGCATCGTCGAGCTCACGGAACTTTATGCGACGCTGCGGTCGCATTTCGAGTTCGCCCCGGACGGCGAATACTCGATCGAGATCGACCCACGTACGGTCGAGCCGGCGACAATGGCCGCGCTGCGCTCACTGGGTTTCAATCGCGTGAGCTTCGGCGTGCAGGATTTCGATCCGGACGTTCAGCGCGCGATCAACCGGGTTCAGAGCGAGTCACAGACCACGGCGGTGATCGATGCGGCGCGCAACGCCGGCTTCGCATCCGTCAGCGTCGATCTGATCTATGGCCTCCCCCGGCAAACGGTGTCAACGTTCGAGGAAACGCTGGATCGCGTAGCGAAGCTGCGGCCGGACCGCATCGCCGTCTACAACTATGCCCATCTCCCCGGCCGGTTCAAGGCGCAGAAGCAGATTGCGGCTGCCGAGATCCCGGCGGCGGAGACGAAGCTCAGGCTGCTGCGGCTCGCGGCCGAGCAGCTGGTTGCCGCCGGTTACGTCTATATCGGAATGGACCATTTCGCGCTGCCGAACGACTCGCTGGCTGTGGCGCAGCGGCAGGGTCGATTGCACCGCAACTTCCAAGGCTACTCCACGCATGCCGAGTGCGATCTGATCGGCCTCGGCGTGTCCGCGATCGGCGCCATCGGCCCGACGTATACCCAGAACGCCCGCACCCTGTCCGACTACTACCGTCATCTGGACGACAACGAACTACCCATCGTGCGCGGGATCGAGCTCAGCCGTGACGATCTCGTGCGCCGCAGTGTGATCCAGGCGCTGATGTGTCACTTCGAACTGTCGAAGGACGCAATCGACATCGCATACCTGCTCGACTTTGACAGCTATTTCGCGACCGAGCTCAAGGAACTGCGCGAGCTCGCGCACGCGGGATTGGTGACTTTCGACGGAAGCTGGATCGTGGTCACGCCGAAAGGGCGAATGTTGATACGCAGCATCTGCATGGTTTTCGACAAGTATCTTCGCCACGACCGCGACAGCCGCCGCTATTCGCGTACGATCTGAATCGCCGTGCGCGTTGCCTTTCTCGGCGCAGCTCGTGAAGTAACAGGTTCGTGCTATTGGGTGCGCGGCGCCGAGCGGGCATTCCTCGTCGATTGCGGCATGTTCCAGGGGGGCGCGGACGCGGATCGAAAGAATCGCGCCCGCTTCGCCTTCGATCCCGCGCACATCGACTTCGTCCTGCTCACCCACGCCCACATCGACCATGCGGGTCTGTTGCCGCGGCTGGTGGAGCGCGGGTTCAAAGGACCGGTTTACGCAACGGCGGCCACATGCGACCTGCTCGGTGTGATGCTGCCCGACGCAGCTCACGTGCAGGAAAGGGAGTCGGCGCCTCTGTATAGCCTGGCACAGGCGCAGGCCTGCCTGCGGCTGCTGCAAGCCATCGATTACGAACGCACGATCGACCTCGGAGGCGGTATGCGCTGCCGCTTCCGGGACGCCGGACATATTCTCGGATCCGCGATCATCGAGCTCTGGTCGCAGGACAACGGCGCTGTGCGCAAGACCGTGTTCTCCGGGGACCTCGGCCAGCCCGGCCGGCCGATCGTCAACGACCCGCGTTGCGTGACCGAGGCGGATGCGCTGATGGTCGAATCCACCTACGGCAACCGGTTGCACAAGAGCCTCGCTGCGACCGAGGACGAGCTTGCAGCGCTGCTGAACGACACCCTGGCTCGCCGCCGCGGCAACATCGTCATACCTGCGTTCGCAGTCGGCCGCACCCAGGAGCTGCTGCACTTGCTTGCCACACTGGTTCGCAGTAGCCGTGTTCGCGATCCATTCGCGGTTTATGTCGATTCGCCGCTGGCCACTCAAGCGACGCGGGTGACCCTTAAGCACCGGGATGACGTCGATGTCGAAACGCGCGAGCTCATTGCCTGGGGACGGAAGAACCGCGACACGGCGATTCAGGTTCGTTTTACCGAGTCGCTCGAGGAATCCAAGCGCCTCAACGACGTCAAGCACGGCGCTGTGATCATTTCCGCGAGCGGCATGTGTGACGCGGGCCGTATCAAATACCACCTCCTGCACAACTTGCCGCGTGCCGAGTCGACCATCGTGTTTACGGGCTTTCAGGCGGCTGGAACGCTGGGCCGTCGACTCGTGGACGGTGCACGCACGGTGCGCCTCTTTGGCGACGAGATCCCCGTCAGGGCTCGAATCGCGACACTGGGCGGACTGTCCGCGCATGCAGACCAGGAGGCACTTCTCGGCTGGCTGCGTAATTTCCGCCGGCCGCCGGCGCACACGTTCGTGGTCCACGGAGAAATTCTGGCCGCGGAAGCATTCGCGCAACGCATCCGAGCAGACCTGGGCTGGCAGGTCAGCGTGCCTCACGCGGGCGACGCGGCCGACGTTTGACGCGCGTTTGCGCGCTTGATGTACATCAAACGCATGGTCTGGCGTAGCACATACCATCGCACGCGTACGAAGAACCTGACCATCTTTCCATGCAAACCCAGCCTACCTACAACTATTCCGTAGTACGGCAGTTCGCCATCATGACCGTCGTCTGGGGCATCGTCGGCATGCTCGTTGGCGTCGTCATCGCCGCGCAGCTGATCTGGCCGGAGCTCAATGTCGCGCCGTGGTTCTCCTACGGGCGACTGCGACCGCTCCACACGAATGCAGTGATCTTCGCCTTCGGCGGTTGCGCGCTCTTCGCAACATCGTATTACGTCGTCCAGCGCACGTGTCAGACACGCCTTTTCGGCGACAAGCTCGCCGCGTTCACCTTCTGGGGATGGCAAGCGGTCATCGTGGCCGCAGCGGTCACGCTTCCGCTCGGCATCAGCTCCGCGAAAGAGTATGCCGAGCTCGAATGGCCGATCGACGTTCTGATCGCCCTCGTCTGGATTGCGTACGCGATCGTTTTCTTCGGCACGATCGCTAAGCGGAAGACGCCGCACATATACGTTGCCAACTGGTTCTTCGGCGGTTTCATCCTGACCGTTGCGCTGCTCCATATCGTAAACAGCGCCGAAATTCCGGTGACGCTCTGGAAGTCCTATTCGGCTTATGCGGGCGTGCAGGACGCCATGGTACAGTGGTGGTACGGCCACAACGCCGTCGGTTTCTTTCTGACCGCAGGGTTTCTCGGGATGATGTATTACTTCATTCCGAAGCAGGCGAATCGACCCGTCTACTCGTATCGCCTGTCAGTCGTCCATTTCTGGGCGCTGATATTCACCTACATGTGGGCCGGGCCGCACCATCTGCACTATACGGCGCTGCCGGACTGGGCCCAATCGCTCGGAATGCTCTTCTCGCTGATCCTGCTCGCGCCGTCGTGGGGCGGCATGATCAACGGCGTGATGACGCTCTCGGGCGCCTGGCACAAGCTGCGTACCGATCCCATCCTCAAGTTCATGGTGGTGTCGCTCTCGTTCTACGGCATGGCGACGTTCGAAGGCCCGATGATGTCCATCAAGACCGTGAACGCGCTGTCCCACTATACCGACTGGACGGTGGGCCACGTTCATGCGGGGGCGCTCGGATGGGTCGGCTTCATTTCGATCGGCTGCATCTACTACCTGATCCCGCGGCTGTTCGGAAGGACGGAGATGTATAGCACGGGTCTGGTCACGCTTCATTTCTGGGTCGCCACGATCGGCATCGTCCTTTACATCGCCGCGATGTGGATCGCCGGCGTGATGCAGGGCCTCATGTGGCGCGCAGTCAATGCCGACGGCACGCTGACGTATACGTTCGTCGAAGCCGTCAAGGCAACCTATCCCTACTATGGCGTGCGCCTTTTTGGTGGGCTTCTGTATCTCAGTGGAATGTTGCTGATGGCATTCAATACGTGGAAGACGGTGAGCGGCCACAAGGCAGTCGATGCCACGATACCGGGCAATCGTGAACCGGCGCTCGACATACGTGTCGCCCCCGTCTCCGCACCTGTCGTGGCGAAGGCGTGAGGACTCCATGAACGCGACCTCGAAACATGATGCCATCGAGCGGAACATGGGGCTGCTCATCATCCTCGTCCTGCTCGTCGTAAGCGTCGGCGGCCTGGTGGAGATCGTTCCGCTGTTCTTCCAGAGATCGACGACCCAGCCCGTAAGCGGCGTGGTGCCCTACACCGCGCTTCAACTCACCGGCCGCGATATCTATATCCGCGAGGGATGCGGCAACTGCCATTCCCAGATGATCCGCCCGTTCCGCGCCGAGACCGAGCGCTATGGGCACTACTCGGTCGCAGGTGAATTCGTCTATGACCATCCGTTCCTGTGGGGCTCGAAGCGCACCGGCCCCGACCTCGCGCGTGTAGGCCAGCGTTATTCGGACGACTGGCACCGCATTCACCTCAGGAACCCGCGCGATCTCGTCCCCGAGTCGAACATGCCTGCATATCCGTGGCTCGCGGATATGGCCGCGAACGCAGGCGATGCGCCCGCGAAAATGCGTGCCCTGCGCACGTTGGGCGTTCCCTACACCGAAGAAGACATCAACAGTGCTGCTGCCGCAGTGACGGGCAAGTCGGAGATGGACGCTCTTGTCGCCTACCTTCAGGGACTCGGCACTGTTCTCAAGGATACGAGGTGAACGATGGATGCGAACGATCTGCGCGCGGTGTTCACCCTGATCATGTTTGTCCTTTTCGTCGCAATCGTGCTCTGGGCGTTCAGCGCGAGGAATCGTGAGCGCTTCGCGGAGGCGGCTCGCCTGCCGCTCGACGACGAGCAACCGGCCCAACAGGGCGCTTTGCATGAGGTAACCGGCAAGTGAGCGACTTCGTCAATGATTTCTGGAGTATTTACGTTGCGGTCATGACGATTGTCAGCATCGCGGCGTGTGCGGTGCTGCTCAAGTCCATGTCGGCGAAGCGCCCGGCACGGTCTGCCGAAGTCGATACGACGGGGCATACGTGGGACGGCGACCTCACGGAGTGGAACAATCCACTGCCCCTATGGTGGATGTGGCTCTTCTACATCACCATTTTCTTCGGCGTCGGCTACCTCGTGCTGTATCCGGGTCTCGGCGCCTTCGAAGGCTACTTCGGGTGGAGCTCTCGAGGTCAATACGATGCCGAGCGCGTCAGCGCCGAGAAGACCTATAAACCGATCTTCGAGCGCTATGCCAGGCAGGACATCGTCGCGGTAGCTGCGGATCCGGAGGCACGGCGCATCGGCCAGCGGCTTTTCATGAACTACTGTGCGCAGTGCCATGGCTCCGACGCAGGCGGTTCGAGAGGGTTCCCGAGCCTTCGCGACAATGACTGGCTGTACGGCGGCGACCCTGAAACCATTCGCACCAGCATCTCGGAAGGCCGGCGGGGAACCATGCCTTCCATGACTGCGGCGGTCGGCACCGATGAGGACGTCAAAGACGTAGCGCATTACGTCCTGAAGCTTTCCGGCCGCACGGCCGACGGTCTGCGCGCGCACCGCGGCAAAGCTAAATTCGAAACCATCTGCGCGGCGTGTCACGGCCCAGCGGGCAAGGGCAATCCCGCGATCGGCGCGCCGAACCTGAGCGATGAGATCTGGCTGCATGGCGGCTCGGAGACGTGGATCATCGAAACGATCAACAAGGGACGCCAGAATGTGATGCCTGCACATAAGAACTTCCTCGAAGAAAACAAGATCCACCTGCTGACGGCGTATGTGTACGGGCTATCCCATCAGAACCAGTAATGCTCGAGCCAGTGATTGGCCGCGCGAATCACGATAGCGCTTAGGTGCTTGCCGGAAGGCAAGCCCGGGAGGCAGCGTGCTTCGGCGTGCCTCGTGATGCAGGGCCAAGTAACGCGATCGCTATGACCAGAGTGGCGCACCAACTCAAGTCTGTCAGTAACGAGGTCGAAACCGCGCTCTACGAAGTGCGGCGCAAGATTTATCCGCGTGCAGTGCATGGCTGGTTTGCCCGCTGGCGCGTCGCGCTGGTGGCGATCACGCAGATCATCTTCTACGGCTTGCCGTGGCTCTCCTGGAACGGCCGCCAGGCGGTTCTGTTCGATCTCGCCGAGCGCAAGTTCTATATCTTCGGGCTCGTGTTGTGGCCGCAGGATTTCATCTTCCTCACCGGGCTCCTCGTCATCGCCGCATTTTCGCTGTTTCTCTTCACGGCTCTGGCAGGGCGGCTCTTCTGCGGCTACGCGTGTCCGCAGACGGTCTACACCGAGATCTTCATGCACATCGAGCGGTGGATCGAGGGTGACCGGATGCAGCGTATGCGACTCGACCGTCAGGAGACGGGCCTGCGCAAAATCGCACTCAAGTCGGCCAAACACGCGGTCTGGATTCTGCTCGCGCTGTGGACGGGGATCACCTTCGTCGGCTACTTCACGCCGATCCACACACTGGTCATGAAGCCGGTCACCGGCACACTCGGTCCATGGGAAACGTTCTGGACGTTCTTCTATGCATTCGCCACGTATGGCAATGCGGGCTGGATGCGTGAGCAGGTCTGCAAGTACATGTGCCCGTACGCGCGGTTTCAGGCAGTCATGTTCGATCCGGACACGCTCGTCATCACGTACGACGAGAAGCGGGGTGAGCCCCGAGGTGCCCGCAGGCGCTCGCTGGACGCGCGCCCTGAGGGGCTGGGTGACTGCGTGAACTGCGAGATCTGCGTACAGGTGTGTCCGACCGGGATCGACATACGCAACGGCCTGCAGTACGAGTGCATCGGCTGCGGGGCCTGCATCGACGGTTGCAATCAGGTCATGGACAAGATGGGCTATGCGCACGGTCTCATTCGTTATTCCACCGAGAACGCGCTGCGGCAAGGTTATGGCCGGGCCGGCATCGTTCGGCGGCTTCGCCGTCCGCGCACGGGCATCTACGCATCGCTGCTGCTCGTCGCGGCGCTCGTGCTCACGGCGGGTTTGTACGTACGCACGCCGCTCAAGGTCGACGTGATCCGCGATCGTGCAACGCTTGCGCGGGAGACACGCGAAGGTCTCATCGAGAACGTGTATCGGCTGCAAATCATGAACACGCACGAACAGGCGCGGCGTTTCGTGATCACGGCACGCGGGCCCGAAACGCTGACTGTCTCGACCAGGGAGGCGGTGGAAGTGCGGGCGGCGAGCACGGAGGCGGTCGCGGTCGCATTGCGCGTGGATCCTGCCGTAGTCCGCCAGGGCGCGTACGATGTCGTATTCCATATCGAAGCCGTGGATGAACCCCGCGTCAGCACGAGCGAAAAGTCGCGGTTTTTCGTCAGGTGAGTTGCCTGGAGGAGAAGACGATGTCGCCGGTTCGCACGAACTCTACACCGTGGCATCGCGAGCCGTGGCCGTGGCTCCTTATGGCAGCGCCGATGGTATCGGTGATCGGGGGGATCACGATCCTGATGGTTTCCCTCGCAAACAACGACGGTCTGGTCGCGGACGACTACTACAAGCAAGGACTTGCGATCAACCAGCAGCTCTCGCGTCAACAGGCCGCCGCCGTCGGTCATTATCGGGCCCATGTGCTGTTCACGCCCGCGCTCGATCGTGTGCGCGTGACGTTGACCGGTGATGCGCCGCCGGAGGTGCTCGTGATGCGCTTCAATCATGCGACGCGGGCAGGCTTCGATCGGGTTCTTACGCTCGAGCGCACGAGCAGAAGTACGTATGAAGCGAATCTGCCCGCGCTCGCGGCGGGCCGGTGGCACCTCGCGATCGAGGACGACGGCTCGTCGTGGCGTCTCACCGGCGAGTGGCAGGCCCCACAGGAGCTTTCGTTGAGCTTCCCGGCTCGGGCGCAGGAGGGATGATGAAGCGGGCGATATGGATCCTGTGGCCATCGTTCATCGTCGGCGGGCTCGCTAACGCACTCTTCTTCACGCTCTTCGATCCGGCCGATCTGCATCTGAGTGGCGATCCCCTCGAGGTGGGCCGCACGACCGCATATACGATCGGGTTCTTCATATTCTGGGCATTCGGTGCGGCTTGCAGCGCGTTCACGTGCTTCCTTCAACGCAGCTCGGCCGACATCAATCGCCTGTGCCCGCTCCAGCCGACCCAGCGGCCGCCGGGTTGCCCCGAGCGTGAAGAGGCACCTTCGTGACAGGCTGGCTCGGCTTTCTGCTGTCCGGCGCGTTCTTTGCCGGCCTCTTCGGAGGTGTGCACTGCGCGGCCATGTGCGGGGGCATTGTCGCGGCCTGCGTTTCGCGCCGGGCGAAAAGTGGATTCCAGTGGCAGCGTGCGCTCGCGTACAACATCGGCCGCATCACAAGCTATGCTGTGGCGGGTGCCGCTGCGGGTGCGCTGGGCCATGCGGGAATCGCGCTGCGCGGCGATTCCATGACGCATCACCTGCTGCTCGGTGTCGCCGGAAGCGCGTTGATCGTGATCGCGTTATACATCGCAGGATACGGGCGCGTCGTTCATGTGCTCGAAGCGGCGGGCGCGGTCGTGTGGCGCTACATTCAACCCTGGTCGCGAGTTTTCCTGCCTGCGGACACCGTGACCCGCGCTATGGGCCTCGGGCTCGTATGGGGGTGGTTGCCGTGCGGTATGGTTTACGCCGCATTGATGACCGCAGTCGCAAGCGCGGATGCGCTCTGGGGTGCGTCGATCATGCTCGCGTTCGGAGTTGGCACATTGCCGAACCTGATCGCCGTCGCTCTGCTCGCCGACCGCTTGCGCACTGCGCTGAGCGGCCGCTTTCAGCGATTGAGTGCGGCTGCTACGTTTGGGGTGCTCGGCGTGGTTGCACTGGTCGGCGCTGCCGGGTCCGATCTTTTCTCCGTAAATCCGCTGTTCTGTCTCGTGCCGGCTGGCCCCGCTGCGCACTGAGCCCTGATGCACCGGCGGTAGTCATGTGCGATCGGGCATGTGCGTTGCAGCCCGTCTCTCCACAGTATTGCCCGTTTTCCGGCCCGAGGAGCGTACCATGTGGAGAAACGACCGGGACCGTCCTGACGATCCGCGCACGCGCGTGCGCGAAACCCAGCGGCTTGCGCAGGATGAGTATGACCGGCCGCGCTACGGCAGTCCGCCGCCCGACTACCGCGTGCGGGCGGACGTGGAACGCCTGCGCGTTCACACGGCCATGACGGAAGTCGTCGGCGCGGTGTCCGAACCCATCTACCGGCATCGCTGAGCGCGTTTCCCGGCGCGTGCCGTGCCGGTACACTATCGATGCAATGCGCCTGCGATGCCGGCCATGTGGCGCGAGCAGCCTTCCCGGGTTCCGACGAATGACGACCTTCGCGAGCGATATCATCGAGTGGCAGCGGCGCTACGGCCGGCACGATCTGCCATGGCAGAAGCGCGATCCGTACGCGGTCTGGATCTCCGAGATCATGCTGCAGCAGACGCAGGTCACGACCGTGATCCCGTACTACGAGCGGTTCATGCACCGGTTCCCCGATGTGGCCGCACTCGCGCAGGCGTCACTGGATGAGGTGCTCGCGCACTGGAGCGGACTCGGCTACTACTCGCGTGCGAGGAATCTGCACCGGGCTGCACGTCTGATGATCGAACGTCACGACGGTAACTTTCCGAGCTCGTTCGATCAGGTGGTCGCGCTGCCTGGCATCGGCCGCTCCACGGCCGCTGCGATCATGGTGTTCGGATTCGGCGAACGCCATGCCATTCTCGATGGCAATGTGAAGCGGGTGCTTGCCCGGCTTGGCGCGATCGGCGGCTATCCGGGGCAGAAGCGCGTTGCCGACGCGCTGTGGGAAGGTGCCGAGCGTCTGCTGCCCGACTACGCAATCGAGGCCTATACGCAGGGACTGATGGACCTCGGAGCGGGCATATGCGTGCGCTCGAACCCGCGTTGTTCCGATTGCCCCGTGCGCCGGCACTGTATCGCGTTCGCAACCGATCGCGTCACGAATTTCCCGGCGCCGCGCCCGCGCAGAGCGCTGCCGCACAAGCGATGGGGCATGATGATCATCGAACACGGCGGTGCCGTATTGCTCGAGAAACGTCCCGCGCCGGGCGTGTGGGGCGGGCTGTGGTGCTTCCCGGAGATCGAGCCATGTGATGACGCCGCAGCGTTATGCATGAGCCGCTACGGCGTTCGCGTGGAGTCCGTCGAGCCGATGCACGCCGTCGAGCATGGCTTTACGCACTTCACGCTGACGATATCGCCGGTGCGCATGCGCGCCACGCGCATCGTGCCGCACGCCGGTGAGAGCGACTATCGCTGGATCGACATCGCGCACGTGAAGCACAATGCGATACCCGCGCCGGTACGTCGCATCATCGACGCGATGTCGATCGCGCACCCACCGCAAACAGCATGAACTGGGAAGAGATCAAAGTCTGGCGCAAGAAGAAGCGTGAGCTGCTCGTCGCCCGGCGCGAGGCGATCCCCGCGGGTGAGCGCAAACTGCTCAATGAGCGAATCACGAGCCATCTCCTCGACAGCCTGGACGTGCCGCACGAGGCGGTTGTCGCGTTCTGCTGGCCTTACCGGGCGGAGTTCGACGCACGTTTCGCCGGCCGGCGCTGGCGCGATGGAGGTGCGATCACTGCGTTACCCGAAGTGGTGGGGAAGGGCATGCCACTCCAGTTCCGACTGTGGTCGCCCGGCGTACTGATGCGCGCCGGCGTCTACGATATTCCCGTTCCGGACGGCACAGAGATAGTGGTGCCCGACATGGCGGTCGTTCCGATGAATGGTTTCGACGCTCGCGGCTATCGTCTCGGCTACGGCGGCGGATTCTTCGATCGCACACTGGCCGCGGCTGAACCACGCCCGGTTGCGATCGGTGTGAGTTACGAAGCGCTTCGTCTTGAAACGATCTTCCCTCAGGCGCACGATGTGCCGATGGATTTCGTCGTCACGGAAAGCGGCGTTTATGCCGCGGGTGGACATGCGCTCGAGCTGCTCAGTGCGGCGGAAGCGCGTGCGCGAAGCGCGCAACTCTTCACGGCGCGTGCGCCGAATAAGCACGGCTACAGCTCCCCCGCATGCTACGCGGCGGAGTTTCCGGGTTACTTTGGGGACACCGCGGGGACCGACAGCAAAAAATGACGATGTGCGCAGTTGCGTATCGGTCGAAGTCGTCCAGCCAGTCACCCGCCTCGACATGGCGCGTCACGATGCCACTGCGGTTCAGGCGCGTCCGATCAGACCTTCTTCGAAGAGCGCGTCGCGGATGCGCGTCAGGCGCTTCGATGCGTCATCCATTTCCAGCAGCTCCTGCTTGAGGCGGGCATCGAGCGGCAGCACTTCCGCCAGTCGAAAACCCACCCATGACGCATCATCCAGACGGGCCGGTGTCTCGAAGCTGCTCACATCCGTTCGCTGCATGATGAGCTCGAGGATCTCGCGACAGGTCGCATCGACCGCATCTCCCGGCGGATCCGCGGCGAGACGCTCGATAACGCCGGATATGAGCCCGTTCTTCGCGACGCGTGAGTCGACGAGCCGGAACCGATCGCCGCCGCGTGCGAGCAGTTGAAACAGGCCCATCTGCGGCATATCCCATTCTTCGATCGTGGCGAGGCAGCCGATCGCTTCGGGTAGCGCGGGATCACCGACTTCGCGTCCTTCCCTGATCAGACATACGCCGAACGGGCGATTGTCTCGCAAGCACGTCTTGGTCATCTCCAGATATCGCTGCTCGAATATCTTGAGCGGCAGGGCGGCGCCCGGGAAAAGTACTGTTCCGAGCGGAAATATGAAATGCTCTTCAGTCATGGGCCACCTCCAGTCCTCGCGTACCGCATGAGTGCATTCAGGTTGCGAGCTCCCGGTGACGCACGAGAACGCGGCCATGCCGAGCGCGGAAATAGGAACCCAGCGTTTCCGCAAGGTAGACCGAACGATGCCTTCCGCCCGTGCAGCCGATGCCGACGGAGAGGTAACTGCGGCTGTCGTGATCGAAGCAGGGCAGCCATTCCTCTATGAAGCGCCGGATGTCCGCCAGCATCTTCGCGACGCCTTCGTCTCGTTCGAGAAACTGCACGACCGGAGCATCGCGTCCTGTATACGGCCGCAGCCGCGGATCGTAGTGCGGATTCGGCAGACAGCGCACGTCGAACACCATATCGGTGTCCAGAGGCACACCGTGCTTGTAAGCGAACGATTCGAACAGCAGCGTGAGCCCGGCGGTGGGCACCTGCACGAATTCGCGCACCCAGTTGCGCAGCGCGTGCGGGCTCAGCTCGCTCGTGTCGATGTGGTGGGAAAGATTCGCGAACTGCTCCAGTATTTCGCGCTCCCGCGCGATCGATTCCGGCAGCGTGCGCTGACCATCCGCCAGAGGATGCCGTCTGCGCGTTTCGGAGAAGCGCTGAATCAGCGTGTCGTTCTTGGCATCGAGAAACAGGATCTTGATGTCCATATCGGCCGCGCGCAGCAAGGCGAGTTGCTGCGGCAGCGTTTCGAGCGTCTGTCCGCTGCGCACATCGATGCTGAGCGCGACGCGCAAGTGGCCCGCCTGCTCGAGGCATTTCACGAGATCGGGTACGAGGCTCACGGGAAGGTTATCGACGCAATAATAGCCTGCGTCCTCCAACGCATTCAGTGCAACGCTCTTGCCGGACCCGGAGAGGCCGGTGATCAGAACGAGCTGCATCTGCGCATCGCCTTACTGGTCTCCATTCATCTGCTGTGCCTGCCGCTCGATGAATTCGGTCGTGCTGTCGATGCCGCGGAACTGCAGCACGCGATTGCGTACGGCGGTCTCCGTCAGCACCGCAAGATTGCGACCGGCCGCGACGGGAATCGTCACCTTGCCGATCGGCACACCCATGATGTCCTCGCTTCCGGGACGCAGGGGCAGTCGTTCGAGTGGCGGCGCGAGGTCTGCCGCGCGGGCGGGTCGCTCGAGATGCACGATCAGCTTCAGGTTCTTGCGCGGCCGCAGCGCCGCTTCGCCGAAGACGCTGCGAATGTTGAGCACGCCCAGACCCCGCACTTCCAGAAAATCCCGCAACAACGCCGGGCACCTGCCCTCTATCGTTTCGGGGCCGATACGATAGAACTCGACCACGTCGTCGGCGATCAGGCCGCTGCCACGGCTGATGAGCTCGAGACCGAGCTCGCTCTTGCCTACGCCGGACTCACCGGTGATGAGAACACCCATGCCGAGGACGTCGAGAAAAACACCGTGAGAAGTTACCGATTCCGCGAGCGCGCGCGCAAGATACGGACGCAGCATCCACATGAGCTCCACGCTCGTAAGCGGTGAGCGGAAAAGCGGTACGTGCGCGCTCTCGATCACCTCGTCGAGTATTGCAGGAACCGTGTCCATCCCGGCCGCGATGAAGCAGGCGAGCTCGCCTGCCGTGAGAGCCTCGAGCGTTTTGCGGCATACGGCGGGATCGAGCGATTCGAGATAACGGACTTCGCTCGGCCCGAGGACCTGGATCAGGTTCGGGTGGATGAAATTGAGATGGCCGATGAGCCCCTTCGAGGCATCCCTGATGTGATGGCTATCGAGCTGTCTCGCGCCGCCGCCGCGGCCGCCCAACCACTCGAGCCTCAGCTTTTCGCGATTATCCTCAAACAGCCGGGCTATGCTGAGATGTGGCATGGGGTTGCCATTCGACGATCAGTCGATGCAGCTCCGCGGCCGTAGGCGCCGCCAGAAGCTGCTCCCGGAACGGCTTGTCGCTGAACATCTGCGCGAGCTCCGACAGTATCTGCAGGTGCATATCGGTCGCGCGATCCGGGACCAGGAGCACGAAGATGAGGCTCACGTTCTGCGCATCGGGCGCGTCGAAGGGAATCGGCGCCCGCGTGCGTACGACGGCGCCGAGCGCTTCCTTGATCGTTTTGATGCGGCCGTGCGGGATGGCGATTCCCTGACCGAGTCCGGTCGAACCGAGCTTCTCGCGCGCGAACAGGCTGTCGAAAACTTCGCTGCGTGCGATGTTGTTGTTGTTTTCGAACAGCAGCCCCACCTGCTCGAATACGCGCTTCTTGCTCGACACGTCGAGGTCGATCATGACGTTTGAGTCCGGCAGGAGCTTGGAAACGAGGTTCATTGCAGTACGGGGACGCCCGATCGGTCGACGCGCGGAGGGCTATTCGCCAGGTTGATGCTTGATCGCCTGACCGTCATGACGGTGGCCGCGGGTTTTCTCTTTGTGCTTGATGATGGTGCGGTCGAGCTTGTCCACCAGTCCGTCGATTGCCGCGTACATGTCGTCCGCCGAGCTTTCGCAGAAGATGTCCTTCCCGCGCACGTGTACCGTCGCTTCGATTTTCTGCTGCAGTTTCTCGACCGACATGATTACATTCACATCGATCACGTTATCGAAATGATGCGTGATGCGCTGCAGTTTGGATGCGATGTACTCGCGTATGGCGGGGGTAATCGGAAGCTGATGCCCTGTCAGGTTCAGGTTCATGCGGGGCTCTCCTCTTGTTAACAACTAAAGAGTCTTGCGCAAGTTTACCGGCAGAATCTGCAGTGACTCGCGGTATTTGGCGACCGTCCGCCGGGCGACCATGATGCCCTGCTGACCGAGTATTTCCGAGATCTGGCTGTCGCTCAAGGGCTTGCGCGAATTCTCGGCCCCGACGAGCTGCTTGATCAACGCGCGTATCGCGGTGCTCGAAGCGGCGCCGCCGCTTTCAGTGCCGACGTGGCTGCCGAAGAAATACTTCAACTCGAAAATCCCGCGCGGGGTGTGCATGAACTTCTGCGTGGTCACACGCGAGACAGTGGATTCGTGCAGGTCGAGGGCTTCGGCGATCTCGCGCAGCACGAGCGGCCGCATCGCCACTTCACCGTGCTCGAAAAAGTGCCGCTGGCGATCCACGATGGCCTGGGCGACGCGCAGAATCGTGTCGAAGCGCTGTTGCACGTTTTTGATGAGCCACTTGGCTTCCTGCAACTGACTCGCGAGTTGATGCGATCCCGAACTGCGGGCGCGCGCGAGGATATCGGCATACAGGCGATTGACACGCAGTTTCGGCATTGCCTCCGGGTTCAGAGAGGCAATCCAGGTACCCTTCACTTTTCTCACGATCACGTCGGGCACGACATAGCGCGTGTCATCCGCCGCGTACTCGCGGCCGGGCCGCGGATTGAGGCTCGTGATCAGTTTCTGCACGCCGCGCAGACATACATCATCGCAACGGAGTGCTTTCTTGAGGCGCGTGTAGTCGCGTCCCGCGAGCGCCTCCAGATGGTTGCGCACGACCTCCAGCGCTTCCGTTCGGTAAGCCGTCGTCTCCGGCAGCGCGGTCAGCTGAAGGGCGAGGCATTCCGCCAGGTTGCGGGCACCCACGCCGGTCGGCTCGAAATGCTGCAGGTGCTTCAGCGCGATCTGCAGCTCTTCGAGTTCCACGCCGAGCTCTTCGGGCAGCATCGCCTGGATCTCGCCGAGGTCCTGCGCGAGATAACCGTCCTCGTCGAGCGACTCGATGACGAGCGTGACGAGCGTGCGATCGCGGTCCGCGAGCTGGGTTAGCGTGAGCTGCGTGCCGAGGTGCTCGCGCAATGATGGGTTATCGGCAGCGAGCTGCGGGTATTCATCGTCTTCCCGTGGGCTCCCATATCCTTCCGGCGATCCGAACACGTCGTTATCGGCACTCGGCGCGGCTTCCTCACTCTGCGTAACGGGTGTCTCGGTGACACGCTCCGTTGTAGTGCCACCGTTCATACCGGCCGGCAGGACCTCGACGTCGGCACCCCCCTCGTCACGTTCCAACAGCGGATTATCCTGGAGAAAGCGCTCCAGCTCCTGATTCAGCTCGAGCGTCGAAAGCTGGAGCAGCCGGATCGACTGCTGCAGCTGAGGCGTGAGGGCGAGGTGCTGAGAGAGGCGGAGTTGGAGGGAGTGCTTCATCGCTGAGTCTGCGGGCGGAGGCCGCTCCCGCGGGAGGTTGGCCTTTGTCGAAGCGCCGCTTACAGGCGGAAGTGCTCTCCGAGGTAGACCTTTCTTACGCTCTCATTATAAACGATTTCCTCCGGTTTGCCGTAGGCGAGAACCGATCCGTCGTTGATTATGTACGCCCTATCGCAAATTCCGAGCGTTTCCCGCACGTTGTGGTCCGTGATCAGCACGCCGATGCCGCGTTCTTTCAGGAATGCGATGATTTTCTGGATGTCCACGACGGCGATCGGATCGACGCCGGCGAACGGCTCGTCGAGCAGGATGAAGCGCGGTTCGGTGGCAAGTGCGCGAGCGATTTCCACCCGCCGGCGTTCGCCTCCGGACAGGCTGATGGCCGGATTGTCGCGCAGGTGCGCTACGTGGAGCTCCCGCAGCAGATCGTCGAGCTTGAGCTCGATCGTACTGGCGTCGTCATTGTGCAGCTCCAGCACGGCACGCACGTTTTCCGCAACCGTGAGGCGGCGGAAGATCGACGCCTCCTGCGGGAGATAGCTCAGGCCGCGGCGGGCACGCGCGTGTATCGGCAGGTGTGTTACGCGCTCGCCGTCGAGATAGAGCTCGCCCCCATCCATCCCGACAAGTCCTACCATCATGTAGAAGCACGTAGTCTTGCCGGCGCCGTTCGGACCGAGCAGCCCGATCACTTCGCCGCTGTGGACGTTCAGTGATACGTCCTTTACCACGACGCGGGATCGATACGTCTTGCTCAGATTGTGTGCGCGCAGCTCCATGCTCTTCTGGTGGGCCGCGGCGGTATTGCCTGAGCGCGTCGGCTGGTCGGCATGCAGCGGGACGACATTATTTTGAGCTGGCACCGGAATCTCCGTCAGGCACGTTGTCGCCCGCATCCTGTTTCAGCGTCACTGGAGGCGGGGATGGCTGCTCCTTCTGCTTCGGCTGGAAGATCGCTCGCACGCGGCTGTCGCCCGACTTGGATCCGGCCGCCGATGTATCACCAGTGACCTGGAACAGTTCGGTCGCAGCATCATAAGAGATGAAGTTCCCCTGCACCTGGTCCTGACCACGCTTGAGCATGGCCCGATTGAACATCTGTATTTTGTCGCTGCGGCTGTCGTACTCGATGCGCTCGGCCCAGCCCTCGATCAGCTCGTCGGCATTGTCGGTTTTCTGGCGGAAGTAGGCGAGGCTGCCCCACGTCGTGCCCTGGCGGAAACCGTTCTTGTCCTGACGCACTTCCATGCGGTCGCCGCGCAGGACCATGGTGCCCTGGGTCAGCACGACATTGCCCGTGAAGGTTGCGATCTGCTTCGCGTCGTCTACGATCACCCGATCGGCTTCGAGGTGAATCGGTTTCGAGCGATCCGCTTTTTCGGCTTGCGCAGGCGCTGCAAGCACCAGCAGGCAAGCGACGAGCCACGGCGCAGCCAGGCGCATGAATACGCTCTTACGGCGCATCGCTACTACCGCGCACGGCGTAACTGCTGAATGTTCCTTTGACGCGTCCCTGGAGCTGGAGAACACGTGTGTCACTGTTCAATTCCAAGCCATTCGCTCTCACTACGCCCGTTGCATCACGGATCGTCACGGGACGGTCCGTTTTGGCGATTTTCGCATCCGGGATGACATGCAGGAAGCTCGTTTCGAGCACGAGGTCGCTCGAGCCCGGAGGGGGCACTCTGACCACGCGCACGTCGCGCTCGAAGTAGACGTTTTCACCATTCCCCGACATGCGTCCTTCACGCGATGTCACCGTGAGCGGCCCCTGGCCTGGCGTGAATGCCGTAAATTTCGGCTCGACCAGAACCGTGAGGTCCTGTTCCGGATAGTGCGTCATCTTCTGTGCGCGCAGTGTATGGTTCAGGCGTCCATCAGCGTCCATTTCCATCGCCGACAAGCCATCGACGATGTAGTCCGGGTCGAGACTGCCCAGGTCGCGCGGCCCGGATGGTTGCGGTTGGATGATGCGGTCGAGCCAGAACGTGAGCGCGGCCAGCACCGCGAGAATCGCGAACACGAACCAGCTTCCGGAACGATCGATCATGGCGTCGGTTCAGCGCGCGAGATGAAGCGCGCCAACTGGGCATCGAAGGTGCCCTGCGCGTGCATGATCATCTCGCATGCCTCGCGCGCCGCGCCATGCCCGCCCGACGCGCGCGTAACGTAATGGACGCGTGTCTGAACGCTCTGCGGCGCTTCCGGCACCGAGATGGCGAGACCGCAGCGCAGAAGCACCGGGAGATCCACCCAGTCGTCTCCCATGTAGGCGCACGCAGCCGGCGTGATCGACAAGTCCCGGACGAGCCCTTCGAACGCTTCGAGTTTGTTTTCCACGCCCTGGAACAAGAGCTCGATACCGAGATCGCGCGCTCTCTGAGCGACGCAGCCGGAGGTGCGACTGGTGATGATCGCGAGAGCGATACCGCTCGCCTGCAGCATTCTCATGCCGAGGCCGTCGCGCACATCGAACACTTTGGTTTCTTCGCCACTGTCGCTGTAGTGAAGGCCACCATCGGTGAGTACGCCGTCCACATCGAATATCGCCAGCCGCAGGGGCTTTGAGCGGGTGTAGATGTCGTCCAGGGACATCGCGGGTGAAGACAGTCCGGCCGCAAGCGGTGATGGTTTCGGCACGCGCTCAGATCACTTTCGCGCGGAAGAGGTCGTGCATGTTGAGCGCCCCGATGAGCCGCTTCTGTTCATCCACGACGAGGATCTGATTGACCTTGTTGCGCTCCATGATCTCGACTGCCTCTACGGCGAGCCGGTCGGGCGCTATGGTCCGCGGCGAAGCGCCCATGACCGTCCTGATCGGCGTGTTGCGCAGATCGGTTCCTTTCTCCAGGGTGCGTCGCAGGTCCCCGTCCGTGAAGATGCCGATCACCCGCTCGGTATCGTCGAGGATCGCGGTCATACCCATGCGCCCGCGCGACATTTCCAGAATGGCCTCCATCAGCATCGCGCGCTCGCCGATACGCGGCGCGTCCTCACCGGTGCGCATGACATCGCGCACGTATGTAAGAAGCCTGCGTCCGAGCGCCCCGCCCGGATGCGACAGCGCGAACTCATCGCGCGTGAAGCCCTTCGCATGCATGAGTGCCACCGCGAGCGCGTCACCGAGCGCCAGTGCCGCGGTTGTGCTCGCGGTCGGCGCAAGGTTGAGCGGGCAGGCTTCCTTCTCGGCGCCTGCATAGAGATGGACGTCCGCTTCGCGCGCGAGCGTCGACTCGGGATTGCCGGTGAGCGCAATCAGCGTCGCGCCCTGACGTTTCAGCAGCGGAACGATTGCCAGCACCTCCGCGCTTTCGCCCGAGTTCGACAATGCGATGAACACATCCTCTCGCAGAACCATTCCAAGATCGCCGTGACTCGCCTCTGCGGGGTGTACGAAGAAAGCCGGCGTACCGGTACTCGCGAGCGTGGATGCGATCTTGCGCGCGATATGGCCGGATTTTCCGATACCGCTTACCACTACGCGCCCACGGCGCTCGAGCACCAGCGCGACTGCGCGGGAGAAGCTTCCGTCGAGCCGCCCGATCAGGTCCGAGATCGCCTTCGCCTCGATTTGGAGCACTTCGCGCGCAATTGCGATCGCGTCGGTGTCTGGGACTTCGAGGTCGGCGTCGGTCATCGCGAAAATTATAGCAAACGCGGCTGCAAGCCCTTGTACGCGCGTGCGAATTCAATTGTTTCTGCGGGCGCCATGAGGATTGGGGGGCGGCGCGTGCAATCGCTCTGTGACAGTGTCACACACACCGAGTTGCCGATAAAGCGCGATGCCTTACCCGCAAAAAAGCGGGCCACCGCAGTGGCCCGTAGGTCCGCTCAGCTTCGAAATGGTTAGAACATCGTCGCGCCACCGCAGTTCGCGCCGGGCGATTGCGATACCCAAACGCCGGCTGCCGTGTAGCAGTTCGTCGTTGTCGTATCCACGCCGCCGCCCGTCTGCGCGCGGAACGATCCGCTCACAGCGTTGCCGTCGTCGATCTTGCGGTCGATCTCGGCCAGGATGTCCGATGCGATCTGGCCGCCCGTCTTGAGATTGTGACGGGTGCTCGCGGTTGCGCTGGCGGGAACCGCGTATGCCGAGTCGAATACGAGATTGAGAAACTGACCGTAGGGATTCGTGGGCGAGCTCGTACCGCTCTGGGTCGATGCGCACGAATAAGTGCCGTTGATGAAGCCGGCCTTCGAAAGATGCTCCCACGCGAGAATGTTTTCGTAGACGCCCGAGGAACTTTCGATCTGGCCATCGCCATTGCCATTCCCACATCCGGTGCTCGCCACCACACCCGTGATCGTGGTCGTGGCGTTCGCGTAATCACCCGGAAGCGCGCGGAAGCGATCGAGGAAGCCGAAATAGGCCGCTTTGACGCCGTCCTGCTGCTGAATCAGATTGCGCACTCGCGCGCCGGTGATCAGTTCCTGCCCCTTCAACACGCCACCCATGAGCAATCCGATGATGACCAGCACGATCGCGATTTCGATCAGCGTAAAACCCTTCTGCAACTTGCGCATGAACTCCCCCTCTGTTGATTTATCGGGCTCGAACCCGGCCCGTTTTGGAGCGCACATTTGAACTGCTGCCAATGCGCGAAAACAGGCATTTGTCTAACGAACGACGGACGGGCGAGGGGATTTCTCTGCGGATTTGATCGAGTCGAGGCGCTGCGTAAGAAAACGCATTTCGTTGGTGTCGGTGACTTCGCCGCTTTCGAGCAGGCCGCCGAGCAGGACGGCCGCGGCTTCGCTTTCACCCATGTCTTCGAGGATGAATATGCGCATCTGGCGCGCCCAACCTGGCGCGCTCCGCGCGTTGCGCGCGATGTCTTCGGCGTAGCGCAGTGCGAGCGGCATGTCGTGCAGACGATGCTTGGCAATCAGTGCTGCGTGCGCAAGCCAACGCCAGCGACGCTCCGGATCGCGCAGGAATTGCTGGCGGACGAAGTCAAGCATTGCGCGCTGCTTTGTCTCATCGGCTACCTGCGAGTACACGTGCGAGGCCATCATGAGCGGATACTGGGCTGCGGGATCGAGATCGATGAGCGCAGACAGCCAGCCGATCACGACGGCGTAGTCGAGTCGTGCGAAAGGGATGCTCACGCCCGGTTGATTGTCGAAGGCCTGGAGGTAAAGCGTAAGCAGTTGTGCAAACGCCACCGGCTCGCCGAGACTCGCGGCGCGCAGCCATGCGGTCGGCGGTGGATCACGCAGCGCGGACGCCTGGGCGCTCGGTCGCGGCGCGAGCGACTGGCACGTGAGATGAATCAGGAGCGCGGCGACGAACACGGACCAGGTACGTCTCGAGACGGCCGCCAGCGCGCGTTCCTCGCGCGTCCGTCCGAAGAATTTCATCAGAAGTTCTTGCGCTGCATGTCGAACACCGCCGCAGCGGCGAGAACGACGACGAACACGAGGCTCTCTGCGGCAAGCAGCCCGATGCTCGACCACGATGCCGGCTCATCGAGAAGCCACACGGTGCGCGTCCAACGGTCGAGCGCCGGGACCACCAGCGCCAGCCCTTCGATAAAGGCGTTCATCACATGCTGTGAGGGTGCGTCGGCGTCCGTGATGGGGTTCGCGCTGATCAGGCGGATCGCGCTCAGCGCACGAGCGAACACGTAAAACGCAAGCACGATGGAGGCTGCCGGCATCAGCGCGTTGAAAGTGACGACGCAGAACAGGCTCAGCGCCACCACGATCGCAAGCTCGCACGAGAGCGATGCAGCCCATTGCAGCGCGGCTTCGGGCGCCACGAACGCAACCAACGGCAGCGCCGACAGTAACGAAAGCACCAGGGCGATGGCGAGGAAGCCGGAGAGTTTCCCGAGGATGTAGTGCGAGCGGGGCAGGTCGAGCGCAAGGGTTACATCGAGCCCCTTGTCCTGGAATTCCCGGCTGACGCTCGCAATCGCGTAGAGGGACGCCACGAACACCATCGCGAACCGGACGGTGGCGGCATAAAAGGCGATCTGAAATCGCAGGCTTTCGGTGACGGCGATTTCACGCACGAAAAAACTGGCCGCAAGCGTGACAGCGATAACCGCGAGGGCGAGTACGGCGAAGCGGGTGCGCACCGCTTCGAGGGTGGTGTACCGCGCGATCGTCGCGATTCTGTTATGCATCGAACGCGCCGGATCGCATCAACACTGGCGGTTCCGGTGCTTCGGCCTAGTCCGGTGGTGCGGGTTGCGCCTGGGGCGCCGGGGGCTGGGGATCCACACGCTGCCACTCGCCGGGACACTCCATCACGTAGGGATAGTATGTCTGCAGTGCGGGACAGTAGTACCAGTAACCGTCCTGCTCGACATAGCCACCCATGGAATACGGAGAGGAGACATAGTACGGGGGCGGGTAGTAGTAGTACCACGGCGCATAGAGGCCGAAGCCGCCGACGAAGAATCCAAAACCCGAGCCATGGTGGTGGAAACCACCATGGCTGTGGCCTCCATGCGACCATCCGCCACCCCCCCGGCCGCCACGACCGCCGCCGCCGCGGCCACCTGCCGCCGTCGCGTAGTCGGCCGCCACCATGGCTACCACGCAAAGGGGTATGAGGAGCTTGAGCAGGAGGGATTTCATGGTCGTAAAAACACGTGAGCCGCACGCGCTAGGACACGAATAATCTTAAAAGGTTTAGGGCACGCTCACAAATGTTCGCGCGCGACTCATGTTGCAATGCGATGATCCGGACGCGCGTGCAGCCAGAACGTAACTGGCCCGTCGTTCGTCAGAGTGATCTTCATGTCCGCACCGAAGATGCCGCTCGCGACCGGCGCATGTCGCCCCCGCACCCGACCGACGAAGTAGTCGAAGAGACGCCGACCTTCTTCGGGGATCGCAGCCGATGAAAAGCTCGGGCGCATTCCATTGGCCGTATCTGCCGCCAGCGTGAACTGCGGGACCAGCAGCAGGCCGCCTGCGACATCCTGTATCGACAGGTTCATTTTCCCGTCCGGGTCCGCGAACACGCGATAGCCGAGAACGCGCTCGATCAGCCGATCGGCCTCGCGGATCGAATCGGCCCGTTCGACTCCGAGCAGCACCAGCAATCCGCATTGGATTGCACCGACGCACTCGCCCGCTACGTCAACCCGGGCGTGCGTGACTCTCTGAAGCAGTGCGATCACGAGGTCTCCGTACGTCTCGCGCGGCACGAGACAAGGGTCTTTTTGCGAGGCGCGGAAGTCGTTATGCTTCTGCACATCGTCACCGCAGGTCAAACGGTATGCCTTTTCCCGCTGCAGCCTATGCCGCTTACGTCGGCATTTCCAGCGTACTACCTGCCGCGCCGGTCATCGCCGGTATGGCGGTCGGCGTTGGAATGATTGCATCGCACGAGCCGGGACGGATGGACATGATCCAGCTCAAAAGCGCGCCCGAAGTCGCCGCGCAATGCATGAAGGTCAACGTCGCGGCGCTCAACAACCGCCTCGTTGCCATCGTGCAGCCGCTCAACGGCACGGCCACCATGGGCGTCGTCGTTAAGCGCGGAATCGTGGGCGATCCTGTTCTGAACGTCGTACTCGAGGAGGTGCCGACGGGTTCGCGCGTTGAATTCAGACCGCTCATGCCCCTTGAGCAGCAGCCGGACGTCATCACGCAGATGATCTCCGGCTGCTGATGTGACGAAGGAAAGATCGCCTGGGAGGAGTGGAATGTGGAACGCGAGGCGTGTCGCGCGTCTTGTGTTGGTGTGCCTGTGCGCAATTCCTGCAGCACACGCGGCACAACCCGCGAACTACCCGGACAGACCGATCCGGCTCGTAATCGGAAGTGCGCCAGGGTCGGGGCCCGACATCATTTCGCGCGCGCTGTCCGAGCGCCTCTGGAGAGCCTGGAACCAGCGCGTCGTCGTGGATGCGCGTCCCGGTGTGGCGGGCGTGTTGAGCGCCGAGATCGTCTCGCGATCGCCGCCGGACGGCTACACCTGGATGATGCTGACCTCGCAGCTCTTCGTCGCCTCCGAGGTGTATCCCGATCTCAAGTTCAACCTCGACAAGGACTTCGCTTCGATCACGCTCATCGGCACCGTTCCGTTCGTGCTCGTCGTGCATCCCGACGTGCCCGCGAAATCCATTCGCGAGCTGATCGAGCTCGCGAAGAAGACGCAGCTTCGCTATGGGTCGGCAGGCGCGGGTGCTTCGGAGCATCTGAGCGGCTTCATGTTCACGCGGCTCGCCGGTATCGACATGCTGCACGTGCCGTATAAGGCCATCACGCAGGCGATTGGCGACACCATGGCGAAAGAAGTCCATCTTACGTATGCCGTTTTGCCGGCGGTGCTGCCGATGATCCAGTCGGGTCGGGTTCGACCGCTCGGTGTGACGACCCCCAAGCGGTCGACGCTGCTGCCGGACGTTCCCGCGATCGGGGAGGTGGTCCCGGGCTATCAGATGTTCGGCTGGTACAGTCTCGTAGCGCCGACCGGAACATCCTCGGCGATTCTCGACAAGGTCAACGCCGAAAGCGTCAAGGCAATCAAGGAGCCCGAGCTTACGCAGCAGCTCAAGACGCTCGGCGTGGAAGTCGCCGCCGGCTCGCGCAGCGAGCTGGACGCGTTCCGCCGCGAGGAACGCAAACGCATCGGCGAGCTCGTGAAAGCGCTCGGCGGCGTCGATCTGAAGTAGTCGCGGGAGAGTGGTTCCCAGCCGTTCTGCAGCGCGCCGCGCTCGCGGCCGGAGAGTGAACTTTTTACCGTTTGGCGGCTCATATCGGCGTCGAAGCGGTAGAATCCGGCGCCGCGCGAGTCCTGGCATCCCGCCAGGCCTCTGTCGTTGTTGCCGCAGGACCGCATCCCCCCATGAGCATCGAGCAGGAAGTCGCCCGCCGGCGCACGTTCGCCATCATTTCGCACCCGGACGCGGGCAAGACCACGCTCACGGAAAAGCTGCTGCTTTTTGCGGGCGCGATACACATTGCAGGCAGCGTGAAGGCGCGCAAAGCCTCGCGCCACGCCACGTCCGACTGGATGGAAATCGAGAAGCAGCGCGGCATCTCGGTCGCGAGCTCGGTCATGCAGATGGAGTACCGGGACTGCGTCATCAATCTTCTCGATACGCCGGGCCACCAGGACTTTTCGGAAGACACCTATCGTGTGCTGACCGCGGTGGACGCAGCGCTCATGGTCATCGACGCCGCGAACGGCGTGGAAGCGCAGACGCTGCGGCTGCTGGAAGTCTGCCGCGCGCGCTCGACCCCGATCATCACGTTCATCAACAAGCTCGACCGCGAAGTGCGTGAGCCGCTCGAATTGATCGACGAGATCGAACGCGTGCTCGGCGTGCCCGCGGTACCGTTCACTTGGCCGGTGGGAATGGGCAAGCGCTTCGGCGGCGTGTTCGACGTGCGGGCCCGTCGCATGCGAGTCTTCCGGCCCGGCGAGGATCGGCGGCAGGAGCACGACGAAATCATCGAAGGCCTCGCGAATCCCGAATCGGTCACACGCTTCGGCGATGCGTTCGAGCAGGCGAGAAGTGAAATCGAGCTGGTCGAAGCTGCTTCGCCTGCGTTCGATCGCCGGGCGTTCCTCGCGGGCGCTCAGACGCCCGTTTTTTTCGGTTCAGCCATCAACAACTTCGGTGTGCGCGAAGTGCTCGACGCGTTGATCGAGCTGGCGCCGCCGCCCGGCCCCAAACCTGCCATGCAACGCGTGGTCGTGCCCGGAGAACCCCGATTCACCGGCGTCGTCTTCAAGATCCAGGCCAACATGGATCCGTCGCATCGCGATCGCGTCGCTTTCGTGCGCGTGTGCTCGGGCCGTTTCGTACGCGGGATGCAGCTCACGATCAGCCGCAACGGCAAGGATCTGCGCACCAACAACGTGGTCTCGTTTCTGTCGCAGCGGCGCGATCTGCTGGACGAAGCGTATCCCGGCGACGTCATAGGCATCCCGAACCACGGCGTACTCCAGCTCGGAGACACGCTCACGGAGGGCGAGACGCTGCAGTTCACTGGCCTTCCCTTTTTCGCCCCGGAGCTTTTCTATGCCGTCGAGCTTGCCGATCCTCTCCGCAGCAAGCAGCTCCGGTCGGGGCTCGCCCAACTCGGCGAAGAAGGGGCGATCCAGGTCTTCCGGCCACACATCGGCGGGCCCCTCCTGCTCGGCGCCGTCGGGCAGCTCCAGCTCGAGGTCGTCGCGCATCGACTCAAGCACGAATACGGTGTCGATGCGCGCCTCGCGCCGACACGCCACCGCTTCGCGCGCTGGATTACCTGCGACGACGACCGCGAGTTGAAGCGCTTCATCGACAGCAACGCGCACCGCATCGCTTACGACGTGGTGGAAGCGCCGACTTTCCTCGCCGGTCATGCACCCGAGCTCACCGCGGCGCAGGAGAACTGGGCGAAAGTGCGGTTTCATGCGCTGAGGGAGCATGCTGGACTCGTGTTCGCCCATTAGGAGGTCGCTCGGCGGACGCGCTCTGCGGCACCACGAGCTGTGACGGCTCGGCTCTGACGCGATTTCGGCTGGCGCCGCGCGAGCTTCGTGCACCTCCTGTGTGCTTTAAACTCGCGTTTTCACACTCGCGAACGACAAGGGGGAGCCACGATGCCTTACGCCATTCGAATTCACCAGAGCGGCGGACCCGAGATCATGAGCTGGGAGGAAGTCGAGGTCGGCAAGCCCGGTCCCGGCGAAGTGCGAGTACGCAATACCGCCGTCGGTCTGAATTACATCGATACCTATCACCGCAGCGGTCTCTATCCGCTGCAGATGCCGCTCACGCTCGGTTCGGAAGGCGCTGGTGTAGTGGAAGCCGTGGGCCCGAGGGTCAAGGACCTCAAGGTGGGAGATCGCGTCGCGTATGCGGGTCCCATCGGGTCGTACGCCGAGGTCCTGCTGAGACCGGCTGCGCGCCTTGTGAAGATCCCCGCCGGCGTGGACGACCAGACTGCGGCCGCGATGATGCTGAAGGGCATGACAGCCTGGTATCTCTGTCGGCGCACCTACCGCGTGAAGGCCGGCGACACCGTCGTCGCGCACGCGGCGGCAGGCGGTGTGGGACAGATTCTGTGCCAATGGCTTAAGTATATCGGTGCGAGCGTCATCGGCACGGTCGGCAGTGATGAGAAAGTCGCCATCGCCAAAAAGGCCGGCTGCAAGCACGTGATCGTCACGTCGAAAGAGAAGACGTCCGAGCGGGTGAAGGCGATTACGAAGGGCAAGGGCGTGCCTGTCGTTTACGACGGTATCGGCAAGGACACGTTCATGGACTCGCTCGACTGCCTCGCGCCGCTCGGTTTCATGGTGAGCTATGGCAATGCTTCGGGCGCCGTCACGCAGTTCAATCCCGGCGTCCTCGCGCAGAAGGGCTCCCTCTATCTCACGCGGCCGACCTTGGCGAACTACACGGCCACGCGCGAGGATCTCCTGACGGCCGCGCGCGAGCTTTTCACCGTCGTCAAGAAAGGCGTGGTGAAGATCAAGGTGAACCAGACCTATCCGCTACGCGAGGCGGCTCAGGCCCACATCGACCTCGAAGGCCGTAAGACCACGGGCTCCACCGTGCTCCTGCCGTAAGACGGTGCGCCATGACTTTCGAAACCATTCTCTACCGTGAAGAAGGCGCAGTCGGCTGGCTCACGCTCAACCGGCCTGACGACGGCAACATGTTCACGCCGCTCATGTGCCACGAGATTCGCGATTGCATCAACGAGGTGCGGCGCGAAACGCGCACACGCGTGCTCGTCATCACGGGTGCCGGAGACCGCTTCTTCTGCATCGGCGGGCGCAAGGAAGGGATGGAGGACAGCACCCTCTACGCCGGCATGCTGCCGACGCTGGAGATCTACGAAAGCATCGAGCGGTTGCAGAAGCCGGTGATCGCTTCGGTCAACGGCTATGCGGTGGGCGGAGGGCAGGTGCTCCAGGTGATGTGCGATCTGACCATCGCCAAGGAGAGCGCGGTATTCAGGCAGGTGGGGCCGATGATGGGAAGTTTCGACGCGGGCTATGGCACGTGGTATCTGGAGGACCTCGTCGGCAAGAAAAAGGCGAAGGAGATGTGGTTCCTTAACCCGCGGTTGAGCGCGCGTGAAGCGCTGGAAATCGGGCTCATCAACAAGGTCGTGCCGGACGACGCGCTTGCGGAAGAGACGCGCAAGATGGCAGAAGCCGTCGCCGAGCGCGGCGCATTCGCACTCGCCGCGCTCAAGGGTGCGTTCGTGGCGCGTCATGGCGGCGTGTCGGGCCTCTCGCGCATCTCGCACGATCTGCTGCTCCGTCTTTACCTGGACACCGACGAATCGCACGAGCTCGGGGAAGCCTTCCGTGGCAAGCGGACGCCCGATCCGGACAAGTTTGGCCACTGACGGGAGGCCGGAGGTGAGAGGCGAGAGGCGAAGATCCCCCTCGCCCCGTGTGCGGGGAGAGGGATGGGGTGAGGGGAATAGCGGGAGGCGTGAAGCGCCGTGAGTACGATCCTGACACTTCACGATCCACAAGTTGCCCGGCGCTATTACGCCGAGGGCTACTGGCGTGAGGACACGCTGTATACGCTGCTTCGCAGGCACGCGCGCGAGCGGCCTGACGCGTTTGCGTTCCGCGACGGCCGTCGCCGGCTCACGTGGCGCGCACTGCTCGACTGGGTTGATGCCCTTGCTGCCGACCTCCATGCGGCGGGCCTGAAACGCGGCCAGCGCGTCTCGGTGTGGCTTCCGAACCGCGTCGAACCCGTCGTCGTGCTGCTTGCGTGCTCGCGAAACGGGTATGTCTGCAACCCTTCGCTGCATCAGAACTACACGGTCTCCGATGTCGTGCAGCTCATGCAGCGCATCCAGACCGTCGCGCTGTTCGCGCAGCCCGGATATGGCGCCGATGCGGGTACTCGCGACGTTTTCTCTGCCGCGGCCGCACTGCCCGGCATGAAGCGCGTGTATGCAGTCGGATCGGATCGGGTGCGCGCCGACTGCACCGCTTTTCCCGTGGCTGCTGCCACTGCGGCGCAACCGCCGGCCGTCGACGAGAACCCCGACAAGGTCGTGTATCTCGCGTTCACCTCGGGGACGACCGGAACGCCCAAAGGCGTATTGCATTCTGACAACACGCTGCTCGCGAACGGCCGCGCGATGGTGAAGGACTGGCGGCACGACGAGCACACAGTCCTCTACAGCCACAGTCCACTGTCGCATCACATCGCGACCGTCGCAATCGAGCAAAGTCTCGTCGCCGGATTCGAGGTCGTCGTAAACGATCCGCCGAGCGGCATGAAGCCGCTCGACTGGATCGTCGAAAGCGGTGCGACGTACGTCATGGGCGTACCGACGCATGCGATCGATCTCCTCGCGACAACTGAAGCAGCGCGGCCTCACCCGGCTGGGGCGCGTCAGCGTTTTCTACATGGCCGGCTCGATCATTCCGCCGGGCACCGCGCGCGCGTTCCTGGACATGGGTGTAAAGCCGCAGAACGTGTACGGGATGAGCGAGAACGGCTCCCATCAGTACACGATGCCGGACGCCGACGTAACGACGATCACCACGACGTGCGGAAAAGCGTGCAACGGCTACGAGACGCGGTTGTGGGATCCCGAGAATCCCGATGTCGAAGCGAAGCCGGGAGAGATCGGCGAGATCGGCACGCGCGGCGCCCTGCTTGACGCTCGGCTATTTCGACAACCAGGCCGCGACCGAGAATTCGTTCAATGCGAGCGGCTGGTTCATGAGCGGCGATCTCGGGCGCTTCGACGAAGGCGGGAATCTCCAGATCGTCGGGCGCAAGAAGGATCTCATCATCCGTGGCGGCCATAACATCCATCCAACGGCGATCGAGAACCTCGCGATCAAGCATCCGCTCGTCTTGCAGGCGGCGGCGTTTGCCGTGGCGGACGAGCGGCTCGGCGAACGCGTCTGTCTCGCGATCGTCACGCGCGAGAGTGCAGCGGTGACCGCACGCGAGATCCTCGCCCATCTCGACGATGAAGGTCTGTCGAGGTACGACATGCCCGAATACTTCATTGCCCTGGAAACGTTTCCGCTGACGGCGAGCGGCAAGATCCTCAAACGCGAGCTCGCGGAGTGGGCGCGCAGCGGCCGTCTGAAACCCGAGGCGGTGCGCTGGACCGGTGCCTCAGAGGACATATCTGCCAAGGCTTCCGGCTGATGATAGAGCTTACCCGTGTCGACGAATTTGCCCTCATCACGCTCAACCGTCCGGAAGCGCTGAACGCGCTTTCGTTCGCGTCGGTCGCAGCGCTCGAGCGCACCCTGCAGGAGGTTGCGGCGAGCGATGCGCGAGCCCTGCTCTTCACCGGTGCCGGAACCAAGGCGTTCTGCGCCGGTGCCGACATCAAGGAATTGTTGGGGCGAGACCTCGTGACGCAAAAGCGGGGCGCCGAGACGGGACAGGGGGTGTTTGCGCGCATCGAGCGCCTGCCCATGCCGTCGATCGCGATCATCAATGGCTATGCGTTCGGCGGAGGCCTCGAGCTTGCGCTCGCGTGCACGTTCCGCATCGCGACACGCAACGCGCGCATGGCGCTGCCCGAGATCAAGCTCGGCCTCATCCCGGGTTACGGCGGTACGCAGCGGTTGCCTCGCATCGTGGGCGAGGCCCGCGCGCTCGACATGATCCTGACAGGACGCATGGTCGATGCGGAAGAAGCCCATCGCATCGGGCTCGTGCAGCGCCTCGTGGATGGCGCCCCGCTCGCCGCCGGCATGGCGTATGCGCGGGAGTTTTCGGGCTTCAGCCTTCCCGTGCTCGGCTTCGCACGCGAGGCCGTGGGCCGCGCACTTGCGACGCCGCTCGCAGAGGGACTCAAGATCGAAGCGGATCTGTCCACGCTCGCGTTCCAGACGCGCGATGCCATCGAAGGAATGACGGCGTTCATCGAGAAGCGGAAAGCTAATTTCAGTGACGAATGACGAGCGACGAGTGGCGAGTGACGAGTGACGGTGATGAGCGACGAGTGGCGAGTGGCGAGTGAGGAATGACGGTGATGAGTGACGAGTGACGAGTGACGGTGATGAGTGACGGTGACGAGTGACGGTGATGAGTGACGGTGACGAGTGACGGTGACGAGTGACGGTGATGAGTGACGAGCGACGGGGTAACGTGTGGCCGGTGATGAGCGAAAAGTCCCCTCTCCCCTGCGCCTGGGGAGAGGGCTAGGGTGAGGGGAAAGTTGACAGCCGACAGCCGCCTCATCGCCGTCACCGGCGCCAGCCGCGGGATCGGTGCCGCCATCGCCGTGGAGCTCGCGCGGCGCGGCTTTCGCGTCGCCTGTCTGAGCCGCCGGGGGACGCCGCCTGCGGCAGAATTGCCCGCGGAGCTCGCGGCCCGTTTCGTCTGTGCGCGTTGCGATGTCACCGACGAGAGCAGCGTGCGTGCCGCGCTCGCAACGATCGCCGTGGAAGGTGTGCACGGTGTCGTCAACAACGCGGGTATCCATCTCGACGCGCCCAGCCATGAACTCACGCTCGAAACATACGAGCAAGTCATGCGGACGAACGCAACATCGGTATTCACCGTCTGCCGCGAAGCGTATCCCCATCTTGTCAAAGCAGGCGGCGGCACGATCATCAACATCGGTTCGTTCTTCGACAAGATCGGTGTGAAGCGCAACCTCGCGTATTGCGCGTCCAAGGCCGCCGTCGGAGCAATCACCCGCTGTCTCGCCGTCGAGTGGGGGGCGAAGAACATTCGCGTACTCGACGTCGCACCGGGCTATATCGAGACTGATCTGAACCGCGATGCTTTCGAGGCAGGACCGTTACGCGACTATCTGCAGAAGCGCATTCCCGGCAAACGCCATGGCACCGCGGAAGAAGTCGCGCGTCTCGTCGCTGCGATATTCGTCGAGGACATTCCTTTCCTCAACGGAGACACGATCTACATCGACGGCGGTCAGGGTATTGCGCACTGACATGAACGTCTTCGACCGCATCGATGCAAGCGTAGTTTTCAGCGACGAAGAGCGCATGCTGATCGAGAGCGTGCGCGCACTCGCGCGCGACACGATCGCGCCGCAGGCGGCCGAGTATGACCGGAGCGGCGCGTTTCCGTGGCCCAACGTGCAGGCGATCAATGCCCGCGGCCTGAACGCGATGTTCATACCGGAAGCGTATGGCGGCGCACCTCTTTCATATGCGGCGTACCTCGAATGCGTGCGGGAGATTTCCGGCGCATGCGCATCGACCGGCATTATCTGGGCCACCAACTTTCACGCCATGAAGCCGCTGATCGATTTCGGACGCGAAGATCAGAAGGCGCGCCTGCTGCCGGTGATGGCGCAGGGCGGCATCGCTTCGCTGACCATCACCGAGCCGAGCGCCGGTTCCGACGCCACGGGGATGAAGACGCAGTTCAAGCCCGACGGCGAGCACGTCGTCGTGAACGGGACGAAGACCTTCATCACGAACGGCGCGCACGCGGATCTCTATCTGCTCTTCGGAAAATGGAGCGAGATCGAGGACGGCCGGAAAGCCATCACCGCACTCGTTGTCGAGAAGGGAGCGCCGGGGCTTACGGTCGTGAGGGAGGAAGACAAGATGGGGCTGCGCGCGTCGAGTACCGCGACGCTCGCATTCGAAAACTGTCGTGTGTCTCGCGCGAACGTCCTGGGCGAACCGGGCCAGGGTCTCGCGATCCTGCTTGCGTCGCTCAACAAGTCACGGCCGAGCGTGGCTGCGCACGCGCTGGGAATCGCCCGCGCGGCGTTCGAGGATTCGATCGCGTACATCAACGACCGCAGACAGTCGGGACGCCGCATCGTCGAGTTCCAGGGCATACAGTTCATGCTCGCGGATATGGCCACCGACCTCGCCATGTGCGAGTCCTGGCTGTGGCACGTGGCGCGCCTGTTCGATCGCGGCGCCACGGATTTCGGGGTCGAAGCGTCGATGCTCAAGCTGCGCGCGTCGGACCTGGCGATGCGCATCTCGACCGACGCGGTGCAGCTGCACGGCGGCTACGGCTACTGCAAGGACTATCGCGTCGAGCGGCTCATGCGCGATGCGAAGATCACGCAGATCTGGGAAGGCACGAATCAGATCCATCGCCAGTTGATCGGCCGCAGCTTCGAGCGCAGATAGAGACTCCTCGGAATGCAACCTCTCAAAGGCATTTGCGTCCTCGACTTCAGCACGTTGCTGCCGGGGCCGCTTGCGACACTGATGATGGCCGAGGCCGGCGCCGAGGTGATCAAGATCGAACGGCCCGGTCACGGCGACGAGATGCGCTCGTACGTGCCGAAATTCGGTGCGGACAGTGTGAATTTCGCTCTGCTCAATCGCGGCAAGCGGAGCATCGCGATCGACCTCAAAGCGCAGGGCGCGATCGAGAAGCTCACGCCGCTCATACGGCGCGCCGACGTGGTGGTCGAGCAGTTCCGCCCCGGTGTCATGGACCGGCTGGGGCTGGGTTACGAGGCGCTGCGCGCGATCAATCCGCGGATCGTCTACTGCGCTATCACCGGGTATGGGCAATACGGGCCGCGTGCCGACGTGGCTGCGCACGATCTGAATTACGTTGCCGAGGCCGGCATGCTCGGTCTCACGCGCAGCGCCGACGGCGCACCGGTGCTCCCGGCGGCACTCGTTGCCGATATCGCAGGGGGCACTTACCCCGCCGTCGTGAACATCCTGCTCGCGCTGCGCGAGCGTGATGCGACAGGCGCGGGCTGCAAGCTCGATATCGCGATGGCCGACAATCTCTTCACGCTCATGTATTGGGGCCTGGGGAATGGCCTCGCTGCAGGGGAGTGGCCCAGACCGGGCGGCGAGCTCGTGACGGGCGGCTCACCGCGTTACAACATCTACCGCACGCGCGACGGCCGGTTTCTCGCGGCCGCACCGCTCGAGCAGAAGTTCTGGACGAACTTCTGTGAGTTGCTGGAGCTGCCTTCTGCGCTGCGCGATGACGGCGTCGATGCCGATGCGACCAGAGCCGCCGTGGCCGAACGCGTAGGCGCGCGCAGCGCGGATGAGCTGAAGGCGTTGTTCGACGGTCAGGACGTCTGTTGCGCGATCGCCGCCAGCATCGAAGATGCGATACACGATCCTCATTTCGTTGCCCGCGGTGTGTTCGCGCGGGAACTTGCCGCCGAGGGCAATACGATTCCGGCATTGCCGGTTCCGATCGCCGACACGTTCCGCGCATCCGAGCGCACTGCGGGCTACCCGCTATTAGGCGAGGCGAATGCGCTGCTGAGCGATAAACAAGTGACGAGTGACCGGTGACGAGTGAAGAACTGAGGGGGACATGAAGGCGCTGGTCATCCACGAGCACGGTCCGCTCGAGAATCTGACTCTGACGCAAGTCGCCGATCCGGTGCCTCAGCCGGCGACAGGTGCTCGTGGATGTGAAAGCGGCGAGCGTCAACTTTCCCGATCTGCTCGTGATCGGCGGCACGTATCAGAACTTGCCGGCGCGTCCATTCAGTCCGGGTAAGGATCTCGCGGGCGTCGTCGCCGCGGTCGGCGCCGGCGTGACGGAGTTCAAGCCCGGCGATCGCGTCTGTGCGCAGGTCGAATTCGGCGCGTATGCGGAGAAGTGTCTCGTGCCGCAGGTCAATTGCCATCATCTGCCGGAAAGCATCGGTTATACGGATGCGGCGGCGATGGGCCTCACTTATCTCACGGCGCATTTCGCGCTCGTCGAGCGAGGCCGCCTGTGCGCGGGTGAGACGGTGCTCGTCACCGGAGCGGCGGGTGGCGTCGGGCTTGCTGCCGTGCAGCTTGCCAAGGCGCTGGGCGCCCGCGTCGTGGCCGCGGTAAGCAGCGATGACAAGGCTGAGCACGCGAAAGCCGCGGGCGCCGAACACGTGGTGCGAACCGATGTCGCGGACCTGCGCTCCGCGCTGCGCACGCAGATTCAAGCAGCTACCGGCCCCGGCGGAGCCGACCTCATCATCGACACCGTCGGCGGAGACGTGTTCGATGCGAGCCTGCGCGCGATCGCCTGGTGCGGAAGGCTCGTGATCGTGGGATTCGCGCAGGGACGCATTCCGGAAATCAAGGCCGGCTATATTCTCGTCAAGAACATTGCGCTCATCGGTCTGCAGATCAGTGACTACCGCGACCGCGAACCGGGCAAGTTGCGTGCAGCGCAGCAAGCGCTGTTCTCTCTCTATCAGCGCGGGCTCGTAAAGCCGCACGTGATGGCGTGCTTTCCGCTTCGAGGAGCATCGCACGGCGCTCGCGCTCGTGAAAGAGCGCAAGGTCGTCGGCAAAGTCGTATTCACTCCGCCCGGCGTCGTTTGACACCCGTATGCGCCTTGTTTATAAAGATTCGCACGCGCTCGCTTGCAGGTGCGAGTAGCGCGACTCGCAAACCTCTTCCCCGCAGTTCCGGAGCACACAGCGCATGGGACGCATAGGCCTGCTGGTTCCCTCTTCGAACACGACGGTCGAACCCGAGTTCTATCGGGCGCTGCCACGCGACGTGACGCTGCACACCGCGCGACTCTACCTCACGCGCATCACTCCCGAGGCGATCCTCAGTATGGTCGCCGAGATGGAAACACAGGCGCGCTTGCTTGCGTCGGCGGATGTCGACGTGATCGTCCTCGGCGCGACCGCGCCCAGCTTCCTCAAGGGACTCGGCTACGACCGCGAACTCATCGCAAAAATAGAGGCGATCACCGGACGCACGGCAACAACGACCTCCACCGCCCTGATCGAAGCGATACGTCATGTCGGTGCGCGTCGGGTCGTGCTCGGGTCGGCTTACGACGCAAAGGTCAACGGCATCGCGAAAGCTTTCCTGGAGGCGAGCGGTGTGCAGGTGGCCGCGATGAAGGGGCTCTCGCTCGTGGACAATCTCGTGGTCGGACGCCTTGGACCCGATACCGCGTACGATCTTGCGCTCCAGGTGAATCGCGATGATGTCGACGCAATCGTTCTTTCCTGCACCAACTGGCAGACGATGGACGCGCTCGAACGCATCGAGCGTGAAGTCGGCAAGCCCGTAATCTCAACCACGCAGGCGAGCATCTGGGCCGCGCTGCGCGCCATCGGACATGCGCAGCCGGTGAACGGCTATGGCCGTCTGCTGCGCGAGCTGGCGGCGGAGAAACGGGCGCAAACCGTTTAACTCCTACAAGGAGACTTCATTATGTACGGATGGCGCGGACGCATCGGACTGCTGGTGCCGTCGATCAACACCACGATGGAGCCCGAGTTCTGGCGCATTGCACCGGAAGGCGTCTCGGTGCACAGCGCGCGCATCGCGGGCGGCCGTCATGGCACGCCGGAAGAGCTGCGCAGCATGGAAAGCGCAAGCAGGAAAGCCGCGGAAGAAGTGGCGATGGTCGAGCCGGACGTGATCGTCTACGGCTGCACCAGCGGGAGCTTCTTCGAAGGACCCGAGTGGAATCGCAAGATCTGCGAACAGCTCACTGCGATCGCGAAAGCGCCGACGGTTACGACAGCCGGAGCGATGGCCGCGTGTCTGATGTCCGGGGGCCACAGGAAAGTCGATGTCGTAACGCCGTACGTCGAGCTCACGAACGAACGGCTCAAGCAGTTCCTGAAGGCGCACGGCATCGACGTCGTGAAGCTCGGAACGTTCGATATGCTCGACATGTTCGACCATGCCAAGATCGCGCCGGACGAAATCTACCGCAAGGTGAAGTCGATCACGACTGCCGACTCGGACGCAGTGTTCGTCGCCTGCACGCAGCTGCGTGCACTGGAGGTGGTGGACATGCTCGAACGCGATCTTGGAAAGCCGGTCTATTCCGCCGTGCAGGCTTCGGCGTGGCAGGCGTTCGATGCGATCGGGATCGATCCGCAGATCGAAAACTGCGGCAGCCTCCTGCGCCGCCTGTCCGACTCGAGACTGAAGAGCCGCGAAACGGTGCGCCGCTCGGCCTAGATCATCAAGAGCCGCCCGCACGAAAACAGAGCGGCTTCATCGGCGAGGGGAGTATTGGCAAAGAACGAAACGGTGGCCGACGTCATCGTCGTTGGCGGTGGCGGCGCGGGCCTTGCCGCGGCTGCGGAAGCTGCACGCATGGGCCGCAGCGTCATTCTGCTGGAAAAGAACCCGCAGACAGGCGGCAGCACGTCGTGGTCGGTCGGCTCCGTTACGGCGACGAACACGCCGCATCAGAAACGGGCCGGCATTCAGGATAGCCCACAGGCGCACTTCGAAGACCTCGCGCTGCATGCGGGTCCGCTTGCGCCTCGTGACAATCTAGTGCTGCGCCGCATTCTCGTCGACAACACGACCGACATGCTCGAGTGGCTGATGGGGCTCGGCGTGGTTTTCGTCGGTCCCATGCCCGAGCCGCCGCATCGCTACCCGCGCATGCACAACGTCGTACCGAACTCGAAGTCGTTCGCCTACCACCTGACGCGGCATTGCGAATCGCTGGGCGTGAACATCCACGTCGGGTGTGTCACGGAGCGCATCCTCGAAGAGAACGGGCGTGTGACCGGGGTCGAAGTCCGCAGCGCGACGGGCACCGAGACGTTTCGTGCGCGCGGCGCAGTTGTGCTGGCGAGCGGCGATTACAGCGGCGGGTCGGATCTCAAGGCCCATTTCGCGTCGTCCGATGTTGCCGATGTGGAGGCGGTGAATGCCTCGAGTACCGGCGATGGCCATCGCATGGCGCTCGCCCTCGGCGCCGCGGTCGTGAACGGTGACATCGTGCGCGGCCCGATCATGCGTTTCATCCCGCCCACACGTCCCAACTTCATACAGAGGCTCCCGCCGTCGAAGCACGTGGCACAGTGCATCGCCTGGTCGATGGACGTGCTGCCGCAATGGGTCCTGCGGCCGTTTCTAATGAGCTTCCTTACGACCGCGCTCGGGCCGTCGCCGGATCTCTTCAAAACCGGTGCGATTCTCGTCAACAACCGCGGCGAGCGCTTCGTGGACGAGCTCGGCAAGCCTGCGCACGCCGTCGCGCGCCAGCCCGAGCGCATTGCATACATCGTGTTCGACGATCAGCTCGCGGAGAAATTCGAGGCGTGGCCCTATTTCGTCTCGACTGCGCCCGGCGTCGCCTACGCGTACCTGAAGGATTACCGGCGCAATCGTGCGGATATCTATCACCAGGCCGATACGCTGAATGGACTGGCGGCGTCGATGCGTGTTCCTGCCGACAAGCTCACCGCGACGTTTGGCGAGTACAACGACAGCAGCCACGGCGACCGGCCGGTACTGGCGCGCAAGCCGTATTACGCGCTCGGGCCCGTGAAGAGTTATGTCGTGTTTACCGACGGTGGCCTGAAGGTGAGCGAACGACTGGAAGTGCTGCGTGAAGACGGATCGGTCATCCCGGGGCTTTATGCCGCGGGCTCGGCGGGGCAGGGTGGGCTGCTGCTCGAAGGACACGGACATCATCTCGGCTGGGCGTTCATATCGGGCCGCATTGCAGGGCGCCATGCGGCGTTCGATGTGCCGTTGAAACCAGTACCGGTGGGCAGTGACCGCTGAGTCGTGTGACCAGTCACTCCAGTCGCGAGTCACCAGGCACAAGGCACCGCAACCAGCGATGCTCGGAATGTTGGGATATGCGAGCACAGGTCATCTGAAGGCAGGCGAAATGATCTTCATGAGCGAGACCGGCATCACCGATCCAGCGCGCGAGCGTGAGTTGGACGCGTGGTACGTAGACCATCTGAAAATCATGCTGACCGTCTCCGGTGTCCACTCGGCCCAACGCTTCAAGTCGAGCTCTCCCGGTTATCCGCCGTCGCTTGCGATGTATACGATGACCTCGGCGAGCGTGTTTCAGGACCCGTACTACCTCAGCGTGCGCGGCATGGGCGAATGGCTGCCGCTCATCGACCGTAAGTACTATCGACGCAATCTCTTCGACGGACTCGCACGCGCGCCCGAAGTCGGGGAACACGAACGGCTGCTCGTCGCGGACCGTGCGCAGCCGGAGCAGCAGCTGCTGGGCGTGCCGTGGGCCTGGCTCGAATGCGTCGGTATCGATCGTTCGACTCCCCTCCGCGGTATCGCCGTGGTGAAGCAGGATTTCGATGAGCGGGCGCTTTCGAGTGCCGGCATCGCGCTTTACTCACCCATCGCGCGGGCTATCACGAAGTGACCTCGAATCGGAGAAGCCGGATGAAAGCGCGTTTCGCGCTGCACGCGACGAGCGTCGCAGCCGTGTTGGTTTTGGGATGGTCGAACGTGGCCTCGCCGCAGGCGCCGTATCCTGCAAAATCGATTCGCCTCATCGTTCCGTGGCCGCCCGGCGGTGGCGCGGACGTGCTGACCCGCATGCTCACGCCGAAGCTGTCCGAAGCGCTCGGCCAGCAGATCATCATCGACAACCGCGGCGGCGCTGCGGGCAACATCGGCGCGGAGCTCGCGGCAAAAGCGCCGCCCGACGGCTATACGATCGTGTTCGCCTACTCCGGCACGCATTCGATCAATCCGCACATCTACGGCAAGATGCCGTTCCGCGAGACCGACTTCGCGCCGATCATCTGGCTCGCGTCGGTGCCGCAGGTGGTAGTGGTTCATCCTTCGCTGCCGGTCAAAAACATCCGCGATCTCGTCGCGCTCGCAAAAGCGAAGCCCGGCGAGCTGTCCTACGGCTCAAGCGGCAACGGTGCGATCAATCACCTGGCGGGCGAGCTTTTCAACTACATGACGGGCACCAAGCTCGTGCACGTGCCGTACAAGGGCGGCGGTCCGGCTGCGGTCGCGCTCATCAGTGGCGAAATCGCGCTGATACTCGGCGAGCCGGCCACGCTGGTCGGTCACATCAAGGCCGGAAAAGTGCGTGCGCTCGCCGTAACGAGCGAAAAGCGCTCCATGTTCCTGCCGGATCTGCCGACCGTGGCTGAATCCGGTGTTCCCGGTTACGACGTGACTTCATGGAACGGAATGCTCGCACCCGCCGCAATACCGGGCGACATCGTGCGGCGCCTGAACGGCGAGTACAACAAGATCATCGCCGACGGCGAGATGAAAAAGCGCATGATCGAGAATGGTTACGAACCGGTCGGCGGGCCACCGGAGAAGTTCGGCGCCCACATTCAGGCCGAGCTGGCGAAATGGGCGCCGGTCGTGAAGCGCGCGAACATTCGGGTCGATTGACGCGGACGGCGGGCGCTTAGAACGCCTTCAGCTTGCGCAACGCGAACACGTTCATCGGCCGAGAAACCAGCCGTGCGGAAAACGTGAGATCTGCCTTACGTCGTGAACGCGACGCGCGCACTTGACCGCATTCTCCACGAGCTTGACGTTGAGCTTTGATGCGTCGAAATGGCGGCGCACACGTTCAACAACTCCTGCGCGGAGCCGTCGCGGATATGAAAATGAAGGCTGTAAGCATAACGCCCAGCATGCAGCAGGTATAAACTGTGCTTGGCGCTGCGCTGAATGATGCGGGCGGCAATTGGTCGGTGCATCCACGTTGTGCATGTGTGGAGTTGAGCGATCGAACGCAAACTCACAGCGGCGCAGCAAGAGATCGACACTCACGCCAGACGTGCCGGCATTTCCATCGATTGAAGCGCGCCCGCCGTTCGTTTGCCAGCCGCTTGCATGCGGAACCAATCATGGCAGCGCCGTATTCTCGCCCAGGTAAGCGAGTGAACTCGCGTTAGCCAGGCAGCGCACCAATCAGCCAACCGCGGTCGGATTCGGCTGGACGCTGTGGTAAGGAACCCGGATGAAAAAGGGAGTAGTCACGCTGGCAGCTATTCTGCTGCCGATCATTGTCCTTTTGGTAATGGAATCCTGCGCACGTACTGCCATCACGCTGCGTCAGGATTTCACGCCACCCCCGGTTGAGCCTAAGAATCCGCACGGCCTGCCCTCGCGCGAGCTCGGGTGGGAAGGTTACCGCGACCTGGATACCGCGCAGAAGCTGGACCCGACGATACCGCGAATCGTCGCCATAGGAGACTCGAACACGTGGGGATACGGCGTGGAGCCACAGGCAGCCTGGCCGGCAGTGCTGAACCGTGCGCTGCGTCACGCGGTTGTCCTGAATATGGGGACGCTCGGGTACAGCTCTTTTCAAGGATATGGAACACTCCGCAAATACGGCGAGCGCCTGCATGCATCAGCCATCGTTGCTTCGTTCAACTACAACGATCGAGCTTACGTATACGGCCCGAACGTCGACAGTGAAGAAAAGTTCGGACAGATCTACGATGCCCAGAAGAAAGGCAACCGATACGAGTGGCTGAACAAGATCTACATGACGCGCGTGATTCGCTACATCGGGCGCAAGATCGGCCTCATTCGGCCCGACCCGCGCGTCAACATCGACGTTCGTGACCTCGAAGCGCGTGTTCCTCCGAAGAACTATGCAGAAAACCTGCGGAGGATTGTCCAATATGGACGCGAGCGGAACATTCCGGTCATCTTCATCCTGCTCAAGGATAACCCCCACTACACGCGGCACATCCGCGCCGGCATCGAGTATCGAGGGCGCGGCAACTACGAGCGAGCTGTGCGCGCCTTCAATATAGGGCTGACCAATACAGTGTCGGGCACATTGTCTCGGAAATACCTGGCCCAGACGTATGAGGCGATGGGTAATAAAGAGAAGGCCGTCGAGGTGGGCCACATGGAGGGGGTGTTGCGAAACACGATCTCCGGCGCGTCGATCTACCTGGATCAAGACTACAACGACCTGATGATTCAGGTTGGCCACGAGCTCGGTGTCAAAGTCGTAGACGCGCGGCCGATGCTCGATGCAGACCCCGATATGTTCCTCGATATGTGCCATCCGGACGAGGTTGGACACGCACGTATAGCACAGCTCGTGCTCGCCGCTCTCGAAGAAGTAGCACCTGCGCTCGCGAAGGACGCAGTTGCTATCAGCCCCACAGTGGCTGACCGAAAGCGAGCCCCTGAACGATTTCAGACTGTTGGGAACTACGTTGGAGCGCGCTAGGCTTGTGCTCAGGATCCGGCAGGCAGCGACCCGATGCTGATGCGCGCTCTACGCGCCGCGGTTGAAGTCGCCGCTTCCGCGTACGCCGTGAAAGCCGCATTGTCTACAGCAGCCGCGACCGGATGCGCATCGATTACCAGATGCGCGGTCCGTCAGTACACCCCACATCGGAGTGGTCGGCGCTGAACGGCAGCGAAATGCACCCGTTCACGTCAGCGGGCGTCCACGGAACGAAACCATCACCGCCTTCCTTTTCCCGCACGAAGAGTTCTCGCGCGAGGTAGCGGTCCATAGCTGAAGTAGCACTGGTCATCACGTCAGCTGAAATAACGACGCTGATCGGGTTCTCCACGCCTTCGAACCGGAACCATTTCTGGACTGCCACAAGCGGCTCGAAGTCCCAGACGTTGTGAGCCACGAAGGCCAGCCGCACGCCTGGATTGGCCTTGACCATCGACACTGCCTTCTCCACTTTCGCCTGAAAGTCGATGGTCTTTGTTGCCATATTGACTGAGTTCGTTCGAATCGCCTTGGCACCAGACGCGCTGATCGCCAGCCAGACTGCGAAAACAACGAGCGAGGCGAAAACGGTCTTCGGCGGCGACGCGCGAGCATGTAATCGGATGTGGTCGATGAATACGGCGAAGGGAACCAGCGCCGCGAGATGTTGAGACAAGGCCGACGCAAAAACATAGCGCCCCTCCACGGAACTGCCGACGTAGCCGGCGTAGTAGTACTGCTGGACGACGTAAACGAGCAGCAACGCGCTGAGCCAGAGCGCGGCGATGGCGGCTCTCCGAGCGTCGATAGAAGCTGACGTGTGGCGGTCCAGCGCCCGCATCGTGCCGTTTGCCGGCAGCCAGAATACGGCTATTCCCAGCACCCAAAGCAGTATCGCAGGTTGGAGAAGCGTGCTTCGGGCCATTCGTGCGCGCGTAATAAGATTCGTGGACCTGGCATAAATGTCCTGACCGGCTGCCAGGGTTCCAACGAGAATCGAGGACAGAACGAACAAGGTATACAGCGCGGTCAGCACGTAGATACTTCGAGTGAGCCATCCGAGCCTTTTCCAATCCCGCCAAACTACCCACGTCAGCGGAACGATCAGGAACAGAAAGTTCTCTTTGGAACCCGCGGCCAGTACGACTCCGATACATATGTAGATGCATGCAAGCCGAACGCGCTCTCGATCAATCCTCACCCAGAAACCCAGAGCCGCCAGTGCAAGTCCGGCGGCGGCGTAAGCCTCGGAAGGTCCCAGCCGGCCGAATATGTCGCTCCAGTAAGGTCTCGAAAACTCGAAGCCTGCGAACGCCAGGGCAGGAATAGCCCCGATGAAGTACGACAGAACGTAGCAGGTGATTGCAAAGCAGAGACCATAGAGCGCCATGCGGGTCACGAACCAGGCAGTGGCGTTGTCCCTCCACAAATAGGTCTCCAGCACTCGAAGAACTATGTAAGACGGTCGAAATCTCTGGGCCACGAAAGGTTGCCCGACTTCTCCCGCCAGTACTGCTTCGGGGATGTCAGCAACACCGAAAGACTTCGATGGGCCCAGCGTTGTGATGATCTGGTGGTCATCGATGATCCAGAACTTGGCCTGGAAGAGCGGCTGCCACAGGACGAATGACATGGTCAACGAGGCAGCGATAATAATGACGAGCTTACGGTCCTCGACGACGCGAAGGAAACCAGTCGCTGATTCGAACCAGTCCCTCATGGCTAATATCGCTCCGATTTTCGTTTGTGCAAAGATACTGCCGCTGCACCCATCCCGCTACTGGCCGGGCCCAGACATTGCCGTGCCGTTTTGGTTCGCATTGCGCGCCGCTTAAACAGAAGTGCCTTCATTGTTTGAACCACTTTGCTTCGATTTGGATGTGAATTCCCGGGGCGATCGCGGACGTACAGATCGCGCCGGAGGCGGAACTGCATGTTAACCGGCCATCTTCGGTGTGGGTAGCGACTGCCGCTTGATTTTGCCCGGCGTGAGGCCGCTCACATTGCCATCACGGTGTCGTGCGTTGTGCCAAACGAGAGAGTCGCCGATGTCAGTGGGCAGCACGCTCGCTCCGTCGCGGACGTTGAGGTACACCCACTTAAACGTGAGCTGCGCGACGGGTTCGGCGATACGGTTGTCGCGTCGGGCACCGCGCATGCTTCGAATGCAACTCAACGTTCGCACATCTCGGGCAGGCTGCGATTTCTTATCGCGCGGCAACGGCAGACGGGTCCTAATACCGCATTTGTGCGTGCGGCGAGTATGCCGCATCTAAGCGAGAGAGGCCACGAGTCCACGCAACGGCTCGAGTATTCGGCATAATGCGTTTTGCTACGAGGTCTCGGAAACCTTGAACTGAAACCCGACACCTGACGCTGTCCCTTTGTCTGTCTGAGCAAGCGGAGCCACTGCCAACCACCTCGCGGAAAGCAGTCAGTCTTGCAGCAGAGCATACAGCCAACGCCATGACATCACTTGACGCTCGTGCGCCACTCCTGGCGCTTGTTGTTCCTTGCTACAACGAAGAGGACATTCTTCAGCAGACTCGCGACCGGCTGGTTGCGTGTCTCGTTGAAGCCGCCCAGAGTGGCATCATCTCCGCAGAAAGCTACATCTGCTTCGTCGACGATGGCAGCACCGATGCTACTTGGACCCTCATCCGCAGCTTCTGTGCTTCGTCGAACCGGGTACGCGGCATCAAGCTGTCGCGCAACTTCGGACATCAACTTGCGCTACTTGCCGGTCTGCTACGTGTAAAAGATAATTGTGACTGCTCAGTGTCGATCGACGCTGATCTTCAGCAAGATGAGCGGGTGATCCCGGAATTCATCGATGCCTACCGTAAAGGCGCTGACATCGTTTCCGGTGTGCGGCGCGATCGAGCGACAGACGGGGCTGTCAAGCGTTTCACGGCCGAGGCTTTCTACCGTTTGATGTCTATGCTGGGTATAACAATCATTCGTAATCACGCCGATTATCGACTTCTTTCACGCCGAGCACTCATCGCGCTTGCTCAGTTCCATGAAAGCAACATTTTCCTTCGCGGCTTGGTGCACTATATCGGTTTCAACAAAGCTACCGTGTACTTCGACGTGAAGGACAGACAGGCCGGCGAGTCCAAATACACTTTCCGGAAAATGCTCTCTTTCGCGCTCACCGGCATAACGTCTTTCACTGTGGCTCCCTTGCGCGTGATAGCTGTTATCGGAATCGTGTTTACGGCTGTATCGGTCGTCATGTCGGGCTATGTTCTGGTTCGAAGATTCTTCTTTTCGGACGTCGTCCCGGGATGGGCGTCGACGGTACTGCCTATCTATCTGCTCGGCGGTATACAACTGCTGGCGATAGGTGTCATAGGTGAGTATGTCGGGCGTGCATATCTCGAAACCAAGAGTCGCCCCCGCTATATCGTCGAAGATGACCTATTTGGCTAAAGGCGCGTTGCTGCTTTTCTACGTCGGCGTGAGCTTGTTCGCCCTGTACAAACTGAAAGTGGCGAGCATCGGGCTCAATGTCGATTATCTGACCGGTGTTCTCATGTACGGCACGAGCTTCGGATTGTGGCTGTGTGTGCTGAGGCTGTATCCGCTTTCAGTCGCGTTCCCTTTAGCCTCCGGCTTGGTGATCGTCGGCACACAGATAGTCGGACTGGTCGTGTTGCACGAGGAGTTCGATGCGCCCAAAATTGCCGGGATCTGTTTGATAGTCGTTGGGGTAGTTACGCTCGCGACGTCCAGGAGCTACGCTTGAAAGTTGCCGACGAACCGAGTGCGGAACCCGCGTCGTTGATGGTCCGCGCACAATTATCAGCCTTTCCCGTTCTCCATTTCCGCGCCGCGCAGTCGCTTGATCTCGGCCCGGCACCATCAGGCAGAATGACGTTGCAGCAGCCATTTTCTCGAGTTCCGGCAGATCCTGAAACCGCGAGCGGCCATAGGCGCGTCGGCATTAACATCGATGGTTTTTGGATCTACAGCGGAGGAGACATCCATGGCTGACAGTAAGATGGGACTGCTCGTCGCCGGCTTCGATTACAGCGGTGCGAACGAGGACGAGTTCAACGACTGGTACGACACGGAGCACATACCGGAGCGTCGTGCCGTGCCCGGCTTCATCAACTGCGAGCGCTGGATCGGTGCGGAAAACCCGAAGATTTCGCTCGCGACCTACGATCTCGACTCTTTCGACGTGCTGCAAAGCGAGGCCTATCGCAAGATCGCGGGCGCGAATCTTTCCCCGTGGTCGAAGCGGGTGACCGCGAAATGCAAGCGCATCTGTCGCTTCGAGGCGGAGCAGATGCCGCCGGGCAATCAGCGTGCGCCGGCATCGGCGCCCGGTCTGCTCATCGTTGCGATGAACGCGTCGCCGGAAGCCGAGAAGGATTTCAACGACTGGTACGACCAGGAACACATTCCGGCGTTGAGTAAGGTCGAGGGTTGCCTGAGCGCGCGCCGCTTCAGGATCGTGAACAGCGCCAGCGACGGCATGCAACGCTATCTCGCCGTCTATCACCTTGGCTCGCCGGCGGTCTGCTCGTCGGATGCCTGGAAGAAGGCGGTCGAGACGCCATGGACCGCACGCGTGCGACCTCACTTCCGCGATCCGCTGAGGATCGTGCTCAAACGCTACGAGCGCAAGGCCTGAGGTCTCGCGTTTGACGAGCCCCGATCGAGAAGTATCGGGGTCTCTCCCGCGTCGAAGTGAGCGCTAGGCTTTCGCCGAGGCGCCGCCATCGATTGTGATGATCGTGCCGGTCGTGTACGACGATCGGTCGGAGCATAGGAAAACGATCATGTTCGCAACCTCATCCACGGTCGCGAGCCGCCCGAACGGAAAAGCCCTCGTAAGCTCGCGCCACCGCTCTGCGTTCCCCAATTCTTTTTCGGCACGCGCGCGCCAGCGCACGATCTGACGATCCGTTTCTGTTCCGCCGGGATTAACGCCTATGACTCGGACGCTGTGGTGCACGCTCTCCGCGCCGAGCGCGCGGCTCATCGCCATCAGGCTTGCGTTGCCCATGCTTCCTGCGATGTAGCCTGCACTGGGCCGCTCGCCCGCGGTGCCGATCACGTTGACGATCACACCGCTGCGACGCTTACACATCGCGGGATAGATCTCGCGCGTGAGATTCACGAAGCCAAAGACCTTGAGGTCCCATGCGCGCCGCCAGGTTTCATCGTCGACTGCAGCAACGTCGCCGTGCGGAATCGCCCCCGCGTTGTTTACGAGGATGTCGACATCGATGCACGCGCTCGCCAGCGTGCGCACGTTCTGACCCGAGGCGAGATCGAACGCGTGACACGTGATGTCGACATCGTGCACCTCGGTTATGCGCTCGCGTGCTTTCGCGAGGTCTTCCGTGTTGCGGGAAGCGAGATGCAGGTGAACGCCTTCCGCGGCGAGAAGCTGCGCGACACCGAAGCCGATGCCGCGTGAACCACCGGTAACGAGCGCTGTGCGTCCTTGCAGACCGAGATCCATGAGCGAAGCTCTCCTCTATGAACATCAATCCTAACACCGCGTCCCACGGTGTTCGAAAGGCGAGTGCGTGGAGTAACACTGCGCACGACTATCGATGCAGAACGCTCCCCAAAATAACGTGGGACTTACTTCCGCATTTGCGTCGATGCGCGTCGTCAGATCACGACATCGAGTCCATGTCAACCCCTCTATGCATCGCGCGTTACTGGAGAGACCCGATGAGGGCATTCAAACTACTTCAGGAGACATCATGAACAAACTGCTGACCACGACTATCGCGCTTGCGTTCGCTACGACTGCCGGTGTCGCTGCTGCGCAAGGCGCGAGCGACGCGAAGAAGTCGGAATCGACGACGACAACCACAACGACCGCGCCTGCCACCAAGAGCGATGCGGCGAAGAGCGACATGAGCAAGGGCGACGCGTCGAAATCCACCACGACATCGACCACGACCACTTCGAAATCCGGAACCAAATCGGATAGCGGAAAGAGCGCGGCCAATGACGCCGGCACGAAGACCACGACGACGAAGGAACACAAAGAAACGAAAGCCAGCTCGCCCAAGTCAGACAAAGCCAAGAGCGATGTGACGGGCAGCACGTCCTCGACGACGACCACGACGTCGAAGTAAGTTCGTGTATGTGGCGGCCTTCGGACCGTCACGAGGTGCGGGGAGAGAGAAGGCGGGTTCGTCCCGCCTTCTTTTTTGCATCGGCGTTTCCTGCGATGTGCCGCCCCTTGCTAAGATGCGTCCCCACGGAACGTGTGAGGAGTGGGGATGTCGTCGATACGAGGAACGCGTGTTTGCGCAGCGGCGGTGTTCTTGCTGCTGCCGGCGATCTGCTGCGCTGCCGAGTCGCAGTCGTATCCCACGAGGCCGATTCGCTGGATCGTCCCGATTCCGCCCGGCGCGACGGCGGACATCATCACACGCTTCGTCGCGCAGAAGCTGAGCGAATCGCTTGGACAGCAGATCGTGGTCGACAACCGGCCGGGCGGCGTATTCACGGTCGGAAGTGAGATCGTTGCGAAGGCGCCGGCGGATGGGCATACGATCGGTACGCTCCTCACGCCGCATATCGTGAATCCGTTCGTAACGAAGAACCTGCCTTACAACACCGAACGCGATTTCACGGCGGTTTCACTCATGGTCATCGTGCCGGGGGTGATGACGATGTATCCCGGCGTGGCTGTGAATACGCTCAAGGAAGTGATCGCGCTTGCGAAGGCGAAACCCGACGCCCTGAACTATGGGTCGCCCGGACCGCTCACGTCCGGTCATCTTTCGATGGAGCTCCTGAAGCTCAAGGCGGGCATCAACATCACGCATATTCCGTATAAAGGCGGCGCTCCGGCGATCATCGATCTCGTCGGCGGTCGCATTCAATTTCTCATCAGTGGGCCGCCGGGCGTGCTGCCGCACATCAAGGCGGGCCGTCTCAAGGCAATCGCGACGACCGCAGCGAAACGCTCTCCCGGTCTTCCCGACACGCCGACGTTTGCGGAGTCCGGCATGCCGGGTTTCGACACTTACGAATGGTATGGTGTGTTCGGCCCGGGCAAGTTGCCGAAACCGGTGCTTGCGCGCCTCAGCTCCGAGATCGGGCGCATCATCAAGCTGCCCGACATCAGCGAACGGCTCGCAGTGCAGGGCGCGCTGCCCGTCGGCAACTCAGCCGAGGAGTTCGATGCGTTCGTGAAATCCGAAATGAATCTGTGGGGCAAGCTTGCGCAGAAGATCGGACTGAGGGCAGATTGAGGTTGCACAAAATGGCCCGTTTGTGGTGAGCGGCGCGCCTGGAACAGGCTGTCGACGCGAACGTAATCTTCGAACGCCGATTAGCACTCAGTCCGATCCTCCGAGGGTCAAGGCGGTGAATAGCGCCAGCTCTGCTAATAGAACTCACGTCCTCAGCCGCGAGAGCTCGCATTGAGCAAGCGACGACATGTCATGAATACCGTTCAAGTCGCCATCGACACTGGCGGAACCTTCACCGATCTCGTCGCCGTCGAAGTAGAACGCGGCCGGTATCACTATCACAAAGTTCCCACGCTGACGGCCGACCCCGCGCGCGGCATACTGGACGGCATCAACGAGATCCTCGAGCGCAGCGGACTCGAGCCGAGCCACGTTACGCTGGTCGTGCTCGGCACCACGCTCGCGACAAATGCCGTGCTCGAGGGCAAGTGGGCGAAGACCGGCATGCTGACGACGGCAGGTTTTCGGGACGTGCTCGAGCTTGCGCGGCAGCGTCGCCCGCACTACTTCAACCTCGACATTCCGAAGCCGGTGCCGCCGTCGCCGCGCGACTGTCGTTTCGAAGTGGCGGGTCGCGTTGCGTTCGATGGTGCCGAGGTCGCGACGCTGGCCGAAGAGGACATCGCGCGGGCCGTGAACGCCCTCAAGAAGAAGAACGTGGAAGCGGTGGCGATCTGCTTCATGCATGCGTATGCCAACACGTCGCACGAGGAACGCGCCCGCGCACTGGTGAAGAAGCTGTGGCCTGAAGTTTATCTTTGCACTTCGAGCGATGTCCTCGCTGAGTTCAGGGAATTCGAGCGTTTCGCGACGGCAGCGGTCAACGCGAGTCTGATGCCCGTCATGGACCGCTACCTCGAGCGCTTCGAACGCGGCGTGCGTGCGCTCGGCGTGAAGCATGCGCCTCGCGTGATGCAGTCGAACGGCGGCGCCGTATCGCCGCGGTCGGTGCGCAAGCTTCCGGTGAACACGTTCTTCTCCGGACCGGCGGGCGGCGTGATTGGCAGCGTCGGTGCGGGTGCACGTGTCGGCGATCCGGATCTGATCACGTTCGACATGGGCGGCACGAGCACGGATGTATGCCTCATCCGCGACGGCGATCCTGCGCGCAAAAGCGAGCGCACGATGGGCGGCTTTCCGGTCAGGGCGCGCACGCTGGATATACATACGATCGGCGCAGGGGGCGGCTCTGTTGCCTGGGTGGACGCCGGCGGCCTTCTCAAGGTCGGTCCGCGCAGTGCCGGCGCGTATCCGGGTCCTGCCGCATACGGCCGCGGTGGCACGGAGGCCACCGTCACGGATGCGAACGTTGTTCTCGGACGACTCAATCCGCAGGCACTGCTCGGGGGGCGCATGCAGATGCACGCCGACCGCGCGCAAGCGGCGATCGATGCGCTCGCGACCAGGCTCGGTGTCGATTGCACGCGCGCCGCAGCCGGCGTCCTCGAGATCATCAATGTCAACATGATGGGCGCGGTGCGGGTGATCTCGATCGAACAGGGCGAGGATCCGCGCGATTTCACCCTGGTGGCGTTCGGCGGCGCCGGACCTCTGCATGCGGCCGATGTCGCCCGCAGCATGGGTATGCGCAAAGTGCTGGTGCCGCCGCGACCGGGGTTACTCTCGGCGGTCGGACTGCTGCATGCCGAAGTGCGTTCCGACTTCAGCCTCACGCGTCTCGTGCGCCTTCACACGGCAGGGCTTCGCACGCTGAATGCCGGGCTGAAGATACTCGCGAAGCGGGGCACCCAATGGCTGAAGAGCGAACGCGAAGCGAAGGGCACGTTCGAGTGGTTCGCGGACCTGCGCTACTTCGGGCAGAACTTCGAGCTTGCGCTGCCGCTCGCCGGCGATCGCCTGGACGAAGCGGCTGTCGAGCGACTCGCGCAGGCGTTCCATGTCCGCCACAAGGACTTCTACGGCTACGACATGCGCGAGCAGCCGGTCGAGCTCGTGAATCTGCGCCTCACGGTCAAGGGCGCGCGGCGCGCACTCCCGAACGACAAGCCGCGAGTCGTGCGCGGGCAATTGAAAGCCGCCGTGCTCGGCAAACGGCGCGTCTGGTTCGAAGAGGGAGGCTTCATCGCCGCCACGGTTTACGATCGGGAGCGCCTGCCTTTCGAGTCTCGTTTGCGGGGGCCGGCGATCATCGAGCAGATGGACACCACGACCGTGGTTCCACCGGGCGCACAGATACGCAGCGACCGCTTCGGCTATCTGCACATGGCGCTCGAAGCAGCGGAAAACAGAAGGAGCGCGGCATGGCTCGCGGCGTAGATCCGATCAAGGCGGAAGTGATGGCGCGCTTTCTTCTTGCCACGGCCGAAGAAATGGGAGCGACGCTCACGCGCACCGCGTTTTCTCCGAACATCAAGGAACGCGCGGATTGTTCGACGGCCGTCTTCGATCGGACGGGGCAGGTGATCGCGCTGGCGCAGCGCGTGCCGATTCACCTGGGTTCCATGGTCGGCGCCGTGGACGAAATCCTGAAGCGCTTTCGCGAGTCGGAGATCCGCCCCGGCGACATGTTCATTGCCAACGATCCGTACAACGGCGGCGGGACACACCTCCCGGATATAAACGTCATCGCGCCGGTGTTCATCGGCAAACGCATCGTGGCCTACGTCGCGAATATCGCGCATCACGCCGACGTCGGCGGCATGGTGCCGGGCTCCGAAGCGGCGGTCTGTCAGTCGATCTATCAAGAGGGCATCCGGATCCCGCCGGTGCGCATCATGCGGCGGGGCGTCGTGAACCGGGACGTCTTCGACCTCGTGCTGCTCAATTCGCGCACGCCCGACGAACGCGTCGGCGACTTGCATGCGCAGTTCGCGGCGAATACGGTCGGTGCGCGCGGAGTGACTGCACTCTTCGATCGCTACGGCGAGCGCGAGACCCATGCGACGATCGCGGCATACCTCGATTTCACCGAGCGGCGCTTCCGCGCGGCGATCGACAGGCTGCCCCCGGGCCGCTACATGGCCGAGGATTTTCTCGACGGCAACGATGAAGAAAGCGTTGCGAGGATCAGCCTTGCCCTGACGGTCGCCAAGGGACGACTCGATTTCGACTTCGCTGGATCGGACCCTCAGTTGGGATGTGCTCGCAACATTCCGTATCGAGCATTGCTCGCCACCGTTTATACAGTCGCCAAGAGCCTGCTGGACCCGGACGTTCCCGCCAACGCCGGCTATTACCGCACGCTCAACATCAGCGCGCCCGCCGGCAGCGTGGTCGGCCCCGTCCCACCGGCGGCGATCGGCTGCCGCTCGATCTCAGCGAGCGTGCTCGGGGACGTGATTGCCGCGGCGCTCTCCCAGGCGCTGCCCGACAAGGCGCTTGCGGGAAGCGGCCCGCACCATCTGTATGTGCTCTCCGGCACCGATCCGCGCAGCGGCAAGTACTTCGTCGATTACGAGACGGTCGCCGGCGGCATGGGCGCCCGCGCGCATCGCGATGGTGTGGACGCCGTTCGCGTGCATGCGTCGGGATCCTCCAATCTGCCGATCGAAGCGCTGGAGCACGCCTATCCGTTTCGGGTGGAGCGCTATGCGTTGTGGGAAGATTCGGGCGGACCAGGGCAGTATCGCGGGGGCATGGGCGTGGTGCGGGATTACCGCGTGCTCGCCGACGATATCGTGGTCAGTCTGTCGTCGGAGCGGCAGCACGTTGCCGCCGCCGGCGCGAACGGAGGGAACAAGGGTGTGCTGGGCGCCTTCATACTCGATCCCGATACGGCGCAGGAACGCAAGCTCCCGGCAGCAGCGGCCGACGTGAAGCTCCCCAGAAATTCGGTGCTGCGCATCTGCACGCCTTCGGGCGCCGGTTATGGCGATCCACGCGAACGCGATCGCAGCGCGCTCGCGCGTGATCGTGTGGAAGGACGAATCAGCGCGGAGCAGGCGCGGAACGTTTACGATCAATCCTCTGGGCAAGCACCCGTCCGTGCTGAGGAACGGTAGTGTCTCGAAGCGCGAACGACTGCGGCCATTCACCCTTCGAGACGGCCTTTTGTCGGCCTCGTCGGGGCGAACGGCCCCAGCTATTGCTGCGCGTATCGAAGTTCTGCACACACTCGAAGGCCATCACATGAACAAACCGATCGAAGAGTTCGCCGTCACCACGGCGCGCAGCCATTTTCCGGCGCTCGAACGCTGGACGTACATGGACATCTCCGGCCGCAGCGTACTTTCGCGCGAAACGCGCGCGGCGATCGATACACACCTCGACGATCGCATGCTGAACGGCGCAACGGACAAGGCGCAGTACTTCGATCTGGTCGAGCGCACGCGCGGTCGCTTCGCGCAACTGATCGGCGCGGATGCGGAAGAGATCGCGTACGCCAAGAATATCTCTGAAGGCCTGAACATGATCGCGACGGGCATTCCCTGGCGCGCCGGAGACAACGTCGTGCTGTGCCCGGAGCTCGAGCACCCGAATAACGTGTACGTATGGCTGAACCTGCGACGGCTCGGCGTGGAGGTGCGCACCGTCCCGCAACGAGACGGTCGCGTGCCTGTGGACGAGCTCATCTCGAAAATGGATGCGCGCACGCGCGTCACGACGGTCTCGACCGTCACGTTCGCGCCCGGTTTCAGAACGGACGTGGACGCGCTCGGCAAGGCTTGTCGCGAACGGGACGTACTGCTCCTCGTCGATGCAGCGCAGAGCGTCGGTATCCTGCATACCGACGTGCGGGCGTCGAACATCGACGCTCTCGCGGTCTCCACACAGAAGGGATTGCTCGCGCTCTACGGTCTGGGCTTTCTCTACTGCCGACGCGAATGGGCGGATCGGCTTCAGCCCGCGTATCTCGCCCGCTTCGGCGTGGATCTGGGCGAGGCCCACGAAGCCAGCATCGGCGGGTATGACTTCACGTTTGCACCGGGCGCGCGGCGTTTCGACGTCGGAAACTACAACTTTCTCGCAACTGCCGCAGTCGACGCATCCATGCAGCAGTTGCTGGCATGGGGCACCCGCAATATCGAGCGCTACGTCGTCGGGCTCTCGCATGCGCTTGCACGCGGCTTTCTCGACCTCGGACTGCCCGTTGCCGGAGGCGAGCCCGGCGCGCATCTCGCACAAATCGTCACTGTCGGCCAAATGAGCGCCAATCAGTATGCGACGAGCGACGAGCTCTATAACGGGCTCTACACGCATCTCGCGGAAAATCGTGTGAAGCTTTCGATCCGCCGCGGAATGCTGCGCTTCTCCCTGCACGTCTACAACAACCTGGAAGACGTGGCGCGCGTGCTGGAGCTGACACGAAGCTTTCTCGAGGCCCGCAGGTAGCGCTGCCAGCGGGTCTGCGGAAGAACGTATGGCTCTCGAATACATCGCCGACAACGGCCGTACGTATTCGGTCGACACGCCGCGCTGGTGCGGTGACGATGGCGCGCATCTGAATCTCACTGCCGGCGCAGGCCTCAAACGCGCGGACATCGCGGCTGACCGGCATGATGTCTGGCGCTACTCCGCTGCCATCGGCGTCGAGCGATCGGGAGCCGTTACGCTCGGGGAAGGTTGGACACCACTCGTCCCCGGCGAATGGCGCGGCGCACCGACGCTCTTCAAGCTCGAGTTCATGATGCCGACCGGGTCCTTCAAGGACCGCGGGATGACCGTGCTGGTGAGTTATCTCAAGAGCCGCGGCGTCACGCATGTTCTCGAAGATTCGTCGGGCAATGCGGGCGCTTCACTCTCCGCATATGCGGCAGCGGCGGGCATGCAGTGTCGCATCCTCGTTCCAGAAACGGCGTCTTATCCGAAGATCGCGCAGATCGCCGCATGCGGTGCCGACGTCGTGACCATTCGCGGCACACGGCAGGACGTGGCGGATACCGCGATACGGATGAGCCGAGAGATTTTCTACGCGAGCCACAATTGGGTGCCGTTCTTCGTCGAAGGCACGAAAACGCTCGCGTATGAGCTGTGGGAACAGCTGGGATTCAAGGCGCCGGACAATGTCGTGACGCCGCTGGGGTACGGCAGCAACGTGCTCGGGTGTCTTCGTGGATTTCGCGAGTTGATGACGGCCGGCGAAATCGGGCGGCTGCCGCGCATCTTCGGAATCCAGGCCGAAAATTGCGCGCCCTACTACGCCGCGTGGCGAAATGGCGCCGAATCGCTGGTGCCCACGGAGATCAAGCCGACGATCGCGGAAGGCATCGCGTCTTCCAAACCCACGCGCGTCAAAGAAGTCCTGAGCGGCGTACGGGAGAGCGGCGGTGAGATCGTGGCTGTGTCCGAAGACGAGATCGTCGAAGCGCTCGGCGGATTGGCGCGCAAGGGACTGTACGTCGAGCCGACGTCGGCGGCGGGTGCCGCCGGGCTGACAAAACTCGTTCGTGCCGGCCGCGTGAAGCCCGACGAAACGACGGTTCTGGTGCTCACCGGGTCCGGACTCAAAGCGTCCGAGCGCGTTGGCGAGCTTCTCGGACTGAGAACGCGAACGGAATAACTCGGAAACGAGAGCGCTGCCAACCAAACCAGGGAAGGGAGGTTACGGAGGGAAACCTCGGGAGCGGAGCGGTCGGGTCCCTCCGTTGCGTAGGGCGGCGAGGCCCGAGCCGTAGGCGAGCGCCGCCCCCTACTCGATCGCGATCGTGACCTCTTCGCCGCGGATCGCGAGCTTCGTTCCGAGCGGCGTGCTGCGCACCCTGATCTCTTCCAGCGCCTCCGCGTCCTTTGTCGGATCGGTGAAGTAGGTTTCGTTCGCGTCGTTGTGGCGCACCAGGCGGAAAGCGGCCTCCTTCGTCCTGCCGTCTTCGACCACGACGCGCGCAAGCATCCCCACCCAGTCGCCGTGCTTGCGGCCGCCATGACCGGTGTGGAAGGAGAAGCTGCCCAGGCCGTAGAAGATCGGCTTGCCCTTGTAGACCTCGACCGGCAGCGAATAATGCGGTCCATGCCCGATTACCAGGTCCGCGCCGGCATCGATCGCCGCATGCGCGATGTCGCTCATGTACTGGAGGAGATCCTGCTTGAGTCCCCAATGGTGCGAGGCGACCACGACGTCGGCCTTCTTCTTCAGTGCCGCGATGTCCTCGCCCAAACGTTTGAGATAGCCGGCATCGGCCCAGGTGATCACTTCCGGCGGCACGCCGGGGCGGTTCATGGGCGGGATCTCGGGGCGCGTCTTGTGCGCCGGCACCTGGTACGCCGTATGAGCGCGCAAAGCGGCCACGCCGGGACTCTTGTCGCCGGCCTCATGATTCGTCGGCCAGTAGACGGACGTGTGTTGGAGGAAGCCGACCGTGGCGCCGTTCTTTGCCTTGACGATCGCCGGTTCATGCGCCGCCGCGCTGTTCAGACCGCTCCCCGTGTGCGCGACGCCTACTTCGTCCAGCGCGCGCAGGGATGACGTGATTGCCTCGGTGCCGTAATTCACGTTGTTCGCCGTGCCGACGGCATTGATGCCGAGCATGCGCAAAGCCTGCGCCACCGCCGGCTTCGCGTGGAAGCCTTCGTCTGAGAGCGAGCGTTCCGCCTTGGACTCGTAGAAGCAGCACTCGAGATTGGAGAAACGAACGTCGGCCTGCTGCAGCACGTCGGACACGCGGACGAACGGCGCGCGCGGGTCGTTCACGTTCATGAGGTTTATGTCGCCGCTGCACATGAGCGTCGTGCGCATCTGGGTCTCCTTTTACGAGCTGGCGGGGAGAGGGGATGTTAGCACTGGCACGCGGGCTATCGGCGAAGCCGTGCGCTCCGCAGCGGTGCGCGGCTGTACGCCGCTGTTGCAGGGCTTGACACGCTGTGCAGGGAGCGACAAGCTTTCTTCGCGACTCCCTCCCCCGAGCAGCAAGAGGAGAGATGTTCAAGAACATCCTGATCCCGACTGATGGTTCGGAGCAATCGCAGCGTGCGGTGCAGTGTGGTATCGACATCGCGAAGCTGCACGGCTCGCGCGTGACCGGGATTCACGTCATCCCGGATTACCATCTGCTGATCGCCTACGAAGGCGCCTTCGATCCGGTCACGGAAGAACGCATCGAGGAGGAGGCGAAGGCGCGTGCGGACAACTACCTTGGCTTCATCCGTGCGGCCTGTGGCGAAGCCGGCGTTCACTGCGCGACGGTGTGCGAGACGAGCGACCATCCCTACGATGCGATCCTGCGTGCCGCCGAAGTCAACGGATGTGATCTCATCGTGATGACGTCGCATGGGCGCAAAGGCCTCGCGGCCGTGCTTCTGGGGAGCGAGACGCGGAAGGTTCTCACACACGCGAAGGTACCGGTGCTGGTCGTGCGGTGACGAACCCCCTCAAGTTAGTTTTTCTCAACCGGAATGCTAAAAAAAATCTTCCGCAAAGCAGCACAAAACGGTTGATCTCGCCGCTCTCCGTTCCGCATAATGGCGCCGTGTCGATCGTTCTCCCAGAGCGGCGGCACACTCCTCCAAATCCTCCTCCTTTGGTGGAACTTAAGCGCAACCTTCAGGTTGCGCTTTTTTTTGGCGCGACCCAGACATTATCTCCATGGCTGCTGCGACGCACCATCCTTTACGGTTCCGACTTCACAGTACTTGGGCCGAATCAAAGTGTTTCATGTTTGAAACAAGCTGTGAGCAGCCGCTTGCGGCTTCGTCCTCTGACAGGACCGTTCGAGCCGCTTTGCTATACTCGCGCGACGGAGTCTTACGCTGGCCGACTGCCTTGGCCGCTTGCCAGCACTTCCCGTGAGCATGTCGTTAGCACAGTCGGTTGCTTCGCGCGGCTGAAGTTTGGATGTTGCGACGCTGTGCTGGCGGGTTGCGGTAAACGCCCTGTGAGACTTCTGATCGTGTGGCGGTTCCACACTTGCACGGTTCACATTCCTGCTTGCCCTCGGCGACGGCACCATGAAAATTCACGAATATCAGGCCAAGGAAATCATCCGTAAATTCGGTGTGCCCACCCCGCGCAGCGTGCCCTGCTTCAGCGTCGAAGAGGCCGTCGAAGCTGCGCGCAAGCTGGGCGGGCCGGTCTGGGTAGTGAAAGCCCAGATTCATGCAGGCGGTCGCGGCAAGGGTGGTGGGGTAAAGCTCGCGCGTACGATCGAAGAGGTACGCGAGCATGCGGCCGCAATCCTGGGTATGCAGTTGAAAACACACCAGACAGGCCCGCAGGGGCAGAAAGTTCGCCGGCTCCTCATCGAGGAGGGCGCGAATATCCGTAAGGAGCTGTACGTCGGCATGGTGGTGGACCGCGGCTCGCAGCGCGTGGTGCTGATGGCATCCAGTGAGGGCGGCATGGACATCGAGGAGGTCGCTGCAAAAACACCGGAAAGAATCCACAAGGTCGCGATCGACCCGGTGTCCGGCCTCGCCGACCGTGATGCTGAATCGATCGCAAACGACATCGGCGTGCCGGAAAGCGCCATCGGTGATGCGCGCGATCTCCTGAAGGGCCTCTATCGGGCGTTCGATGAAACCGACGCCTCGCTCGTCGAAATCAATCCCCTCATCGTCACTGGCGACGACAAGGTGCTTGCACTCGATGCGAAGATGAACTTCGACGATAACGCACTCTTCCGCCATCCCGACATCGTGGCGATGCGGGATCTGGACGAAGAGGATCCCGCCGAGGTCGAAGCCTCGAAGCACGACCTCAATTACATTCAGCTCGACGGCAACATCGGCTGTCTCGTGAACGGCGCCGGCCTCGCCATGGCGACAATGGATATCATCAAGCTCTATGGCGGAAACCCCGCGAACTTTCTCGACGTCGGCGGCGGTGCTTCGGCTGAAAAGGTGACCGAGGCGTTCAAGATCATGCTGAAGAACCCGAGCCTCAAAGCCATCCTGATCAACATCTTCGGCGGCATCATGAAGTGCGATGTCATCGCCGAAGGCGTCGTTACGGCGGCCCGTCAGGTGAGTCTGAAAGTGCCATTGGTCGTGCGGCTCGAGGGCACCAACGTCGACCTCGGCAAGAAAATTCTGGCCGATTCCGGATTGCCGATCATCTCCGCCGCGAACATGGCGGATGCCGCTGAAAAAGTCGTGGGGGCCGCGGCGGCGTGAGAGACGAGCGAAGCACGGGCAAGATCGGAGTTACCCGGCGTTCAGCCGTCGTCCCTCGCCGTTACCCGTCACTCGTCACCGATCACTTGTCACTGTCTTCCTCCACTCCTTCATCTCTGCCATGTCGATACTGATAACTAAGGACACCAGGCTCATCACCCAGGGGATCACGGGAAAAACCGGTCAGTTCCATACGCACATGGGCAAGGAATACGCGAACGGCGCTCAGTGCTATGTGGCCGGTGTCACGCCGAAGAAGGGCGGGCAGAACTTCGAAGGCATTCCCATCTTCGACACGGTGAAGGAGGCAAAGCAGGCGACCGGCGCAACTGTTTCCGTGATCTACGTGCCTCCGCCTTACGCCGCTGCCGCCATCGACGAAGCTGTCGACGCGGACCTCGATCTCGTCATCTGCATCACCGAAGGCATTCCGGTCCGCGACATGGTTCGGACGAAGTACCGCATGCAGGGCCGCAAGACACGTCTGATCGGCCCGAACTGCCCGGGGATCATCACGCCCGACGAGCTCAAGATCGGCATCATGCCGGGCCACATTCATCGCAAGGGACCCATCGGTGTCGTCTCGCGCTCCGGGACGCTCACGTACGAAGCTGTCGGTCAGCTCAGCGCGCTCGGCCTGGGCCAGTCCACCTGCGTCGGCACCGGCGGCGACCCGGTGAACGGCCTGAAGCATATCGATGTCATGAAGCTCTTCAACGCCGATCCGGCGACCGAAGGTGTGGTAATGGTCGGTGAGATCGGCGGCAGCGACGAAGAGGAATGCGCGCGCTGGATCAAGGCAAACATGAAAAAGCCGGTGGTCGGATTCATTGCCGGTGTGACCGCGCCGCCCGGAAAGCGCATGGGGCACGCGGGCGCGATCATTTCCGGCGGCAAAGGCACTGCGGCGGAGAAGCTGGCGGTGATGGAAGAGTGCGGCATCAAGACAACGCGCAACCCCGCGGAGATGGGGAAGCTGATGAAGGCGGCGCTGCGGTAGCAGGGCATAGGAGGTGTTTTGGAGGGTGGTAACGTAAAGCGCGCTGGTCGAGGCGGTGCCGGCAAACTCAAGGGCCGGCCGGTCGACCCTGCAGCGCTTGCCGAAGTACAGGCATTGCTCGGAGACGCGCCGCGCCGGCGCGATCTGCTTCTCGAGCATCTGCACAAGATCCAGGATCGCTATGGCCATCTGTCGCCCGCGCACCTGGTCGCGCTCGCACGCGAAATGCGTCTTGCGCCTACCGAAGTCTACGAAGTCGCTACGTTCTATCACCACTTCGACGTGGTGAAGGACGGAGACCCATTGCCGCCCGCGCTGACGGTGCGTGTGTGCGATTCACTGTCGTGTGAGCTCGCCGGCGCAGGCGAGCTTCTGACAACGCTGCGACAGAAGTTCGGCCCGAACGTGCGCGTGCTGCCGGCGCCCTGTGTCGGCCGCTGCGAACAGGCGCCGGTGGCGGTGGTCGGGCGCAACCCCATCGCGCGCGCGACGGCGGACGCAGTGCTCGCTGCAGCGAATGCAGCGCAGACCGAATGCGGAATCGCGGACTACGTGACTTACGAAGCGTATCGCGCGCAGGGCGGGTACCAGCTCGCGGCGAATTGCGTGAACGGCAAGGTCGACGTCGAGAAGATCTTCAGCGATATGGAAAGCTCCGCGTTGCGCGGCCTCGGCGGCGCCGGCTTCCCGGCGGGCCGCAAATGGCGCATCGTGCGGGCGGAGCCCGCCCCCCGGCTGGTCGCGATCAACATCGACGAAGGCGAGCCGGGGACGTTCAAGGATCGCTATTACCTGGAGCGCGACCCGCATCGCTTCCTGGAAGGCATGCTCATCGCCGCATGGGCCGTCGACGCAGCAGAGGTGTACATCTATCTGCGTGACGAGTATGCGGGCTGTCGCGCGATTCTGTCGCGCGAGCTGGCGGCGCTCACCGCCAATCCGCCGTGCCCGCTGCCGCCGATCCAGCTGCGCCGCGGTGCCGGCGCCTACATCTGTGGCGAAGAGTCGGCGATGATCGAATCCATCGAAGGCAAGCGCGGCATGCCCCGCCTGCGCCCGCCGTATGTCGCTCAGGTGGGACTCTTCGCGCGTCCGACGCTCGAGCACAACATGGAGACGCTGCTCTGGGTGCGCGACATCATCGAGAAAGGCCCCGAGTGGTTCGCCTCGCAAGGCCGGCATGGACGCAAAGGACTGCGCTCGTTCTCGGTTTCGGGACGAGTGAAGAAACCGGGCGTGCATCTTGCGCCCGCCGGCATCACGGTGAAAGAGCTGATCGACGAGTATTGCGGCGGAATGCTGGACGGGCATGCGCTCTATGCGTACCTGCCCGGGGGCGCTTCCGGCGGCATACTGCCGGCGGGCCTCGGTGACGTGCCGCTCGATTTCGACACGCTGCAGCCGTACGGGTGCTTCATCGGTTCGGCTGCGATCATCGTTCTGTCGGACAAGGACCGAGCGGCTGCTGCGGCGCGCAACGTGATGCGCTTTTTCGCCGACGAATCGTGCGGCCAATGCACGCCCTGCCGAGCGGGTACGGCGAAAGCAGTCGGTCTCATGGAGCAGCCGCACTGGGACGCGCCTCTGCTCGAAGAGCTCTCGGCCGCCATGGCCGACGCTTCCATATGCGGGCTGGGACAGGCTGCGCCCAACCCGATACGATGCGTACTGAAGTATTTTCCTCAAGAGGTTAAGTGAGGCGGGAGGTGGAGGCGCCAGTTGCCGTCTGACGTTGCACCTCTCGCCTTCTCGCCTCTTACCTCACGAAAGCAGCCAATGACCGCCACGAGCAATCACGAAACGGCGCAGATGCCGATCGAGTTCACCCTCAACGGCAATGCGGTGGCCGCCGCGCCGGGCGAAACGATTATCCAGACTGCCGCTCGGCACGGGATCGAAATCCCGCACCTCTGCTACAAGGAAGGCATGCGCCCCGACGGCAATTGCCGTGCGTGCATGGTCGAGATCAAGGGTGAGCGCGTGCTCGCGCCTTCCTGCTGCCGCGTGCCGACGCCCGGGATGGACGTGACGACCGACAGCGCGCGCGCCGTGCATTCGCAGAAGATGGTTCTGGAGCTGCTGCTCTCGGACATGCCGGTGGAGCGCCATACCCTTCATTCCGAGCTCGACCACTGGGCCGCACATCTGGACGTCGGTAAGCCACGCTTCGGCAAGCGTCACAATCCGCCGGCCGATCTCTCGCACTACGCGATCGCCGTCAATCTCGATTCATGCATCCAGTGCACGCGTTGCGTGCGCGCCTGCCGCGAGGAGCAGGTGAACGACGTGATCGGCTATGCCCATCGCGGGGAGCACTCGAAGATCGTGTTCGATCTCGATGATCCGATGGGTGGCTCGACGTGCGTCGCGTGCGGCGAATGTGTGCAGGCGTGTCCGACCGGCGCCCTCATGCCGGCACGCGACGTCGGTCTCATGAAGCCCGACAAGCAGGTGAACAGCGTGTGTCCGTATTGCGGCGTCGGGTGCCAGATCACGTACAACATCAAGGACAACAGGATCCTGTACGTCGACGGACGCGATGGTCCGGCCAACCGCGGCCGGCTGTGCGTGAAAGGACGCTACGGATTCGATTATGTGCATCACAAGCAGCGCCTGACGAAACCGCTCATCCGCAAGCCTGGCATACCGAAGCACGCCGATTTCACGATGGATCCGTCGGATCCTCTCGCCTGTTTCCGCGAAGCGAGCTGGGAGGAAGCGCTCGAGCTCGCCGCGGGCAAGCTCAAGGCCATCCGCGACGAGCGTGGTCCGCAGGCGCTCGCCGGGTTCGGCTCCGCCAAGGGCACCAATGAAGAGGCGTATCTCTTCCAGAAGCTCGTGCGCACCGGCTTCGGCACGAACAATGTCGATCACTGCACGCGGCTGTGCCATGCCTCGAGCGTGGCGGCACTCCTCGAAGGTATCGGTTCCGGCGCGGTGTCGAATCAGGTGAACGACGTCATGCGCGCTGAGGTGATTTTCCTGATCGGTGCAAATCCGGTCTCGAATCATCCGGTGGCTGCCACGTGGATCAAGAACGCGGCCAAACGCGGCGCGAAGTTGATCTATGCAGACCCACGACGCTCGGAGCTCGCGCGTCATGCCACCTACATGCTCCAGTTCAAGCCGGATACGGACGTCGCGCTCTTGAACGCGATGATGCACGCCATCGTCGAAGAAGGCCTCGTGAACGAGGCGTTCATTCAGGACCGCACGTCCGGCTACGAAGAGCTGAAGAGAAACGTTGCCGGCTACAGCCCCGAAGCGATGGCGCCGCTCTGCGGCATACCGGCTGAAACCATACGCGAAGTCGCTCGGCTGTTCGCGACCTCACGCGGCTCGATGATCCTGTGGGGCATGGGCATTTCGCAGCACATTCACGGCACCGATAATGCGCGCTGCCTGATTGCGCTGTGCCTCATGACCGGGCAGGTCGGCCGGCCGGGGACGGGGCTGCATCCGCTACGCGGGCAGAACAACGTTCAGGGGGCGTCCGACTCCGGTCTCATCCCCATGGTGTTCCCGGACTATCAGCGCGTGGACAACCCCGAAGCGCGTGCGCGTTTCGAGAGCTTGTGGAACATGCCGCTCGATCCGAAGCCGGGGTTGACCGTCGTCGAGATCGTGCACGCGATACTCGATGGCGACATCAACGGCATGTACATCATGGGCGAGAATCCCGCGATGTCCGACCCGGACGCGCACCATGCGCGCGAGGCGCTCGCGAAGCTCGACTGCCTCGTCGTGCAGGAAATCTTCCTGACCGAAACCTGCTACCTCGCCGACGTGATCCTGCCGGCGACGGCGTGGCCCGAGAAGGAGGGCACGGTCACCAATACAGACCGCATGGTTCAGCTTGGCCGCACGGCCCTTGTTGCGCCGGGTGACGCGCGTCCCGATCTCTGGATCATTCAGGAGATTGCGCGCCGGCTGGGGGTTGAATGGAATTACAGCGGCCCCGCGGATGTATTCACTGAAATGCGCAAGGCCATGCCATCGATCGCGGGCATTACGTGGGAGCGACTCGAGTCCGAGAGCTCGGTTACCTATCCGTGTGAACGCGAAGGCGATCCGGGACAGCCGGTCGTATTCACCGACCACTTCCCGACGCCGACCGGACGAGCGCGTTTCGTTCCGGCGGACATCATCCCCGCGGCGGAGCAGCCTGACACCGAGTTTCCGTTCGTGCTTATCACGGGGCGTCAGCTCGAACACTGGCACACGGGTGCGATGACGCGCCGCTCGGCGGTGCTCGATGCGATCGAGCCCGAACCGACCGCGCTGCTGCATCCGCTCGACCTCGAGGCGATGGGCGCTCAGGCCGGCGACGTGATCACGGTGGAGTCCCGGCGGGGCATCATTTCACTCTATGCGCGTGCCGACGACGGCACGCCGCACGGCTGTGTCTTCATTCCGTTCTGCTTCTATGAGGCGGCGGCCAATCTGCTCACGAATCCCGTGCTCGATCCGTTCGGCAAGATTCCTGAATTCAAGTATTGCGCCGTGAAGGTGATGCGCGGCGGAGAGCTCATGCGCCGCTCGAGCTATGGCGGCGGGCAGGCGCTGGAGGCTGTCGTCTGAGGCAACAGCCAGCGCCTGCCCGCCAGGCGGGCCGGCCAGTGAACAAGTCAGAGGGACCCCCAGGTTTTCCTCCGACACCTCCTTTCCTGCGGCTCGGGAAGGACCTGTATATCTGAAGGAAGGAACCGATCAATGCCGTTATCCGATATCGAGATCGCCCAGAAGGCGAAGTTGCAGCGCATCACCGAGATCGCACAGAAGCTCGCCATTCCCGAACATGCGCTCGAACCTTATGGCCATTACAAGGCCAAGGTGGCGCTCGATTACGTGGATACGCTGCGCGATCGTAAGGACGGCAAGCTCATCCTCGTGACGGCAATCAGCCCGACGCCAGCGGGCGAAGGGAAGACGACCACCACGGTCGGGGTCGGCGATGCGCTCAACAAGATCGGGAAGAAGGCCGTCATCTGCCTGCGCGAACCTTCGCTCGGCCCGGTCTTCGGCATGAAAGGCGGCGCTGCCGGCGGTGGTTATGCCCAGGTCGTGCCGATGGAAGACATCAACCTGCACTTCACCGGCGACTTCAACGCGATCGCGCTTGCGAACAATCTTCTCGCGGCCGCGATCGACAATCACATTCATCACGGCAACGAGCTCGGCATCGACGTGCGCCGCATCGCGTGGAAACGCGTCGTGGACATGAACGATCGTGCACTGCGCGAGATCGTGTGTTCTCTCGGCGGGCCCGGCAACGGCTATCCGCGCCAGGATGGTTTCGACATCGTCGTCGCGTCGGAGGTAATGGCGATCTTCTGTCTCGCGACTTCACTCAATGATCTGAAGACGCGGCTTGGCAATATCGTCATCGGCTACACGCGCGATCAGAAGCCGGTGCGCGCGAAGGATCTGAAGGTGCATGGCGCGATGACCGTCCTCTTGAAAGAAGCGCTCAAGCCGAACCTCGTGCAGACGCTCGAGAACAATCCCGCGTTCATTCACGGCGGACCATTCGCGAATATCGCGCACGGATGTAATTCGGTCATCGCCACCAAGACGGCGCTGAAGCTCGCGGACTACGTGGTGACCGAGGCGGGCTTCGGCGCGGATCTGGGCGCCGAGAAGTTCGTGGACATCAAGTGCCGCAAGTCGGGGCTCAGACCCGACGCCGTTGTGATCGTCGCGACGATGCGGGCACTGAAGTATCACGGCGGCGTCGACGTGAAGGAAGTGAACAAGGAGAACCTCGCTGCACTGGAAAAGGGCGTCGCGAATCTCGAACGGCACGTGAACAATGTCCGGAACCACTATGGCTTGCCGTGCGTCGTCTCCATCAATCGCTTCACGTTCGACACGGACGCGGAAATCGAACTGGTGAAGAAAAAGATGAGTCCGCACCAGGTCCCGGTTCTGCTCGCGACACACTGGGCGCAAGGCGGTGCCGGCGCGGCGGACGTGGCGAAAACGGTCGTCGATCTCATCGAGAAGGGCAGCAACCAGTTCAAGTACGTCTATGAAGACGATGTGCCGCTGTGGGACAAGATCAAAACGATCGCGACACGCATTTACGGTGCGAGCGACGTTACGGCGGACGCGAAGGTGCGCGGCCAGATCAAGCGTCTGCAGGAAGAAGGTTACGGCCGTTATCCCGTCTGCGTTGCGAAGACGCAGTACTCCTTCTCCACGGATCCCGGTCTGCGCGGCGCCCCTTCCGGCCACGTCGTCAATATACGTGAGGTGCGCCTTGCGGCGGGCGCCGAGTTCGTGGTCATGGTGTGCGGTGACATCATGACGATGCCAGGCCTTCCGAAGGTGCCTTCCGCCGAAAAAATCGATCTCACCGAAGACGGCAGAGTCGTCGGGCTGTTCTGAAAGCGCATAAAGCCGCGCGTTCTCTTGTGATCTTGCGTCTTATATAATTTCATGCGCGCCGCAAAGCGGCTTCCTGTCTGTCGTGCCCGACCACCTGCTGCCCGGCATCCCTGTGGAGCGTCGAAAGCCGTCGTTCGCCCGGCAGCGATTACAACGAGGAGTGAGGTCCCATCATGGGATTAACCGATACTGCATTCTGGGTTGCGCTCATGCAGATCATCGGCGTGAACATCGTCCTTTCGGGCGATAACGCCGTCGTGATCGCACTCGCGGCGCGTTCGCTGCCGCAGAAGCAACAGAAGGCAGCCATCATCTGGGGTAGCGGCGGCGCGGTGATCATGCGGATCATTCTGACCGTCGTTGCCGTGGAGATGTTGAAATGGCCGTACTTGAAGCTCATCGGCGCGGTGCTGTTGCTGTGGATTGCAGTCAAGTTGCTGGTCCCGGAGGACGAGGGAGAGGGCGACATCAACACGAGCGACAATCTGATGGCCGCGATCAAAACGATACTGATCGCCGACCTCGTGATGAGCCTCGATAACGTCATCGGGGTTGCCGCGGCCGCGAAGGACAGCCTCCTGCTGCTGATTCTCGGCCTGGGCATTTCCATCCCGCTCGTCGTCTTCGGCTCGACCATCCTGCTGAAGCTCATGGATCGCTTTCCCATCATCATCACGATCGGCGCAGGTTTGCTCGGATGGGTTTCGGGCGAAATGGCCGCGACCGATCCGATCATCAAGGATTGGGTAAACGCGAACATGCACTGGCTGCACTGGGTCGCGCCTGCCATCGGCGCAATTTTCGTCATCGCAACGGGAAAGTGGTTCGCAGCACGGACAGCGGTGGCGCATAAGCCCCCGGTCGATCTCGCCGGCGAGCAGCCGAAGACGTAGGCACTCTTGATCGCATTCGATACTCGCGGAGTGAAGCCATGAAGATTCTCGTCCCCGTCGATGGCTCTGAAACATCGAGCCGCGCTATCGACCATCTGGTTAAAAAGGCGGCCTGGCATGGCGCGGACACGGAGATCCATCTGCTGAACGTGCAGCACTCGATTCCATACGGGAGCCGCGTCTCGGCCGTCATCGGTCGTGAAGCACTCGAACAGTACCATCGCGAGGAGGGTCTCGCTGCATTGCAACCGGCACGCGCGAAACTGGACGCCGCCGGTCTCAAGTATCAATGTCACATCCTCGTGGGCGAGCCGGCGGAGAAGATCGTTCAGTACGCCAGGGAAAACGGCTGCGAGCAGATCTTTATGGGAACGCATGGCCGGGGCGCGGTATCAAAAGTGCTGCTGGGCTCGGTTGCAAGCAAGGTCGTCGCGCTCTCCGACGTGCCCGTGGTGCTGGTCAAGTAGCCTTAGGGCCCGCGCGGCCCCGGCCGGCACGCGGCGCGCATGTCGCTCTACGGCTACCCATAATCAGGAGGAGTTTCATGAAATCTCAGCATTTCGCGTCGGCGGTCGCTGTCGCCGCTGTGCTCTGGGCCTGCACCGTGCCGGTCCGCGCCGCGGATTCGGAGGCGTGGCAGCCGACGAAGGCCGTGGAATTCATCATCCCCGCTGGCACCGGCGGCGGCGCCGATCAAATGGCCCGACTGTTACAGGGCATCGTCGTCAAGCACGGCCTCATGAAGCAGTCCCTCATCCCGATCAACAAGGCCGGAGGCGCCGGCGCAGAGGGGTTTCTGGACGTCAAGGCCGCGAAAGGCGATGCCCACAAGATCGTCATCACGCTCTCCAATGTCTTCACCACGCCCCTTGCGACCGGAGTGCCGTTCAACTGGAAGGACATGACACCGGTCGCGATGCTCGCGCTCGATCAGTTCGTGCTGTGGGTCAATGCAGAGTCCCCGTACACGACCGCCAAGGACTACATCGAGGCGGCGAAGAAGGCGGGTCCCGGCAAATTCAAGATGGCCGGCACTGGCTCGAAACAGGAAGACCAGATCATCAGCGCCTCGATCGAAAAGGCAACCGGAGCCAAGTTCACCTACGTTCCCTTCAAGGGCGGCGGCGACGTGGCGACCCAGCTCGTTGGAAAGCACGTGGACTCGAGCGTGAACAATCCGATCGAGGCGGTTGCGCAATGGCGAGCGGGGAAACTCCGGCCGCTCTGCGTCTTCGACGACGAACGTATGCCGTACAAGACGAAAGTAACCGACAAGATGTCGTGGAACGACATCCCGACCTGCAAGGAGGCCGGCGTTCCGACCGACTATGTAATGCTGCGCGGCATCTTCATGCCTCCCGGCGTTCCCGATGCTGCGGTCAACTACTACGCCGATCTGTTCAAGCGCGTGCGCGAAACGCCTGAGTGGAAGGAGTTCATGGAGCGCGGCGCGTTCAATCAAAGCTTCATGAGCGGAAAGCAGTTTACCGATTGGCTTACGAAGGCCGAGCAGCAGCACGCGAATCTCATGAAGGAGGCGGGCTTCCTTGCCAAGAAGTAGCTATCGGCCGCGTGTTCCAAACGTCGCTGCTCCGGGCGACGTGAGACGCAATGCATGCGGGCGGCACGCAGTTGCCTTCTCACGAGCACGAGCGCTTGCGGATGGATGATCGGCTCGAACGCGCGGGCCAGACTCGGAGCGGCATAAGCCGGCGCTCCGCCGAGATTGCGGTCGCAGGCGTCCTGTTCCTACTGGGCGCACTGGTGGTTTCCGACAGTCTTCGCCTCGGCGCAAGCTGGGGCTCGGACGGGCCTGAAGCCGGCTATTTCCCGTTTTACGTCGGCCTCATCATCTGCATCTCGAGCGCAGGCCTGCTCGTGCAGGTGCTGCGCAACAGGGTACCAGTGCGCGATCCGCTGTTTGTGGAAACCGAGTCACTAAGGCGCGTGCTTTCGGTGCTCGTTCCCGCGGCGATCTTCGTGCTCGCAATCCAGTTGATCGGCCTCTACGTAGCCGCGGCGTTCTACATCGCGAGCTTCATGTTCTGGCTCGGCCGCTACAGCGTTGCGAAGAGCGTGCTCGTAGGTGTGCTGATCAGCGCCGTGGCGTTCGTCACGTTCGAAATCTGGTTTCAGGTGCCGCTCTACAAGGGCGCTTTCAATCCGCTCGCATTTCTGGGCTATTGAAGTGTTTTCTGCTCTGGCCCTCGTACGTGGAACAAGGTACTAATCGGCGCCTGAATGATTCGTGCGCGGGGCCCCGCTGCTTCACAGCCCCCGCTTACCGACAGGTGTGGTTCTAACAGAAGGAAAACTAGTTGGAAGACCTCGCAGCACTGTTCAACGGCTTTGCCGTCGCACTCACGCCGTTCAATCTGCTGCTCATGTTCATCGGCGTGAGCCTCGGCGTGATCATCGGCGTCCTGCCGGGCCTTGGCGGCGCGAACGGTATCGCGATCCTGCTGCCGCTGACGTTCACCATGCCGCCGACGTCCGCGATCATCATGCTCTCGTGCATCTACTGGGGCGCGTTGTTCGGGGGCGCGATCACGTCCATTCTGTTTAACATACCGGGCGAGCCGTGGTCGGTCGCAACCACGTTCGACGGGTATCCCATGGCGCAGCAGGGCCGTGCCGGCGAGGCGCTGACGGCGGCTTTCACTTCGTCGTTCGTCGGTGCGCTGGTGGCCGTGCTGATGATCACGTTCCTTGCGCCGCTCGTCGCCCGCTTCGCGCTGCAGTTCGGGCCGCCCGAATTCTTCTCGGTCTATTTCCTGACCTTCTGCAGCTTCATCGGCATGGGCAAGGAGCCGCCGCTCAAGATCATGGCGGCGATGATGCTCGGCTTCGCGCTCGCGGCGGTGGGTATCGATACGGTGACCGGCCAGTTGCGTCTCATGTTCGGCCTTCAGGAGCTGATGCGCGGCTTCGACTTTCTCATCGCGGTCATCGGGCTCTTCGGCATCGGCGAGATCCTGCTGTCGATGGAAGAGGGCCTGTCGTTTTCGGGCCGCGCGGCGAAGATCAATCCGAAGGTCGTGCTCGAAACGTGGGCGAAGCTGCCACAATACTGGGCGACGTCGCTCAGAAGTTGCCTCATCGGCTGCTGGCTTGGGATTACGCCCGGCGGCGCGACGCCGGCCTCGTTCATGTCCTATGGTGTTGCGAAGCGCGTATCGAAGAACGGCCACAAGTTCGGCGCCGGTGAGATCGAAGGTGTCATTGCGCCGGAAACTGCGGCGCACGCGGCCGGCACGTCCGCACTGTTGCCCATGCTGTCGCTCGGCATTCCCGGTTCGCCCACCGCTGCCGTGCTGCTCGGCGGCTTGCTCATCTGGGGCCTGCAGCCCGGACCCTTGTTGTTCGTCGAGCAGATGGATTTCGTGTGGGGCCTCATCGCCAGCATGTATCTCGGCAATATCGCGGGGCTGGTAATCGTGCTCACGTGCGTGCCGCTGTTCGCGGCGATTCTGCGCATTCCGTTCTCGATCATCGCACCGGTGATCGTGGTGATCTGCGCGATCGGCGCTTACACGGTCCACAACGCCATGTTCGACATATGGCTCATGCTCATCTTCGGCATCGCCGGCTACGCCTTCAAGAAGCTCGCCTATCCGCTCGCGCCTCTCGTGCTGGCGCTGGTGCTCGGCGACAAGGCCGAAGATGCCTTCCGGCAGTCGATGCTGATCTCGCAGGGCGACCTGCGGGTCTTCTTCAGCGACTGGCTGGTGGGGTCGATCATGACGCTTGGTCTCATCATGCTGTTCTGGCCCGCGTTCAGCCGCTGGCGGGCACGGACTCGCACCAGCGCGCCCGCAGCCAGCGCCGGCTGACGTTAGAATTCAATCGCCGCCAATAACGCGAGGGATCTCAAAATGGACATGCAGACTGACACGCAACTCGAAGTGACCGACGGCTTTCATCTCGTCATCGAGGCACTCAAGCTGAACGGTATCGATACGATCTTCGGTCTGCCGGGAATTCCGATTACCGATCTCACGCGCAAGGCGCAGGCGGCCGGTATGCGCGTGATCGCATTCCGCCACGAGCAGAACGCCGGCAATGCGGCGGCGATCACGGGTTTCATGACGCAGAAGCCCGGCATCTGTCTCACCGTTTCGGCCCCGGGTTTTCTGAACGGCCTCACCGCACTGGCGAATGCCACGACCAACTGTTTCCCGATGATCCTCATCAGCGGCTCGAGCGAGCGTGAGATCGTGGATCTGCAGCAGGGCGACTACGAGGAAATGGATCAGCTCGCGATCGCGAAGCCGCTGTGCAAGGCCGCGTTTCGCGTGCTGCATGCGGAGGACATCGGCGTAGGTATTGCGCGGGCGATCCGCGCGGCCGTGTCCGGACGGCCCGGTGGCGTGTACCTCGATCTTCCGGCGCGAATCTTCCCGCAGAGCGTCGATGCGGAGCTCGGCAGGAAATCGCTGATCAAGGTGATCGATCCGGCGCCGCGCCAGATCCCGGCGCCAGAGGCCGTGCAGCGTGCGCTCAATCTGCTCGGCGGTGCGAAGCGGCCGCTGATTCTTCTCGGCAAGGGCGCTGCGTATGCGCAGGCCGATGAGCAGATCCGCATGCTGGTCGAGAAGACAGGTATACCGTACCTGCCGATGTCGATGGCGAAGGGCTTGCTGCCCGACACGCATCCGCAATGCGCGTCCGCCGCGCGCTCGTTCGTGCTGCCGGAAGCCGACGTCGTGCTGCTGATCGGCGCGCGGCTGAACTGGCTGCTCTCGCATGGCAAGGGCAAGACGTGGGGCGGCAAGACTTCGAAGCAGTGGGGCGGACAGCGCTTCATCCAGGTCGACATCTCGCCGCAGGAGGCGGACAGCAACGTGCGCATCGATGCCCCCGTCGTGGGCGACATCGGATCGTGCGTATCGGCGCTGCTGGCCGGCATCGGCTCCGAATGGGCGAAGCCGCCCGCAGACTGGCTGAACGCGGTCGCCGAGCGCAAGAACAAGAACATCGCGAGAATGGGTGAGACGCTTGCGAAGAATCCTTCGCCGATGAATTTCCATAGCGCGCTCAACGTCGTGCGCGACATCATCAAAGCGAATCCCGACGCGCTCCTCGTGAACGAAGGCGCGAATGCGCTCGACTTCACCCGCAGCATCGTCGACATGTACAAGCCACGCAAGCGCCTCGACGTCGGCACCTGGGGCGTGATGGGTATCGGCATGGGGTTCGCCGTGGCGGCCGCAGTGGTGAGCGGCGAGCAGGTGATTGCGATCGAGGGCGACAGTGCGTTCGGCTTCTCCGGCATGGAGCTGGAGACAGTCTGCCGCTACGATCTGCCGGTATGCGTCGTGATCATGAACAACAACGGCGTCTACCGCGGCGATGAGCGCAATCCGACGGGGGGGCCCGATCCGGCGCCGCTCGTGTTCGTGAAGGATGCGCGTTACGAAAAGATCATCGAGGCATTCGGCGGTGTGGGCGTGTATGCCAGGACGCCGGACGAGTTGCGGAACGGAATGGAGGAAGCGATCCGGTCGCGCAAGCCGACGCTCATCAACGCGGTGATCGACGAAGGCGCGGGCACCGAGAGCGGCCGGATTACGGCGCTTAACCCGACCGCCAAGAAAAAATAAGATCTGGAGACCGGAATGGAAGCACTGAAGGGCGTACGTATTCTCGATATGACGCACGTGCAGGCGGGGCCGACATGCTCGCAGCTCCTCGCCTGGATGGGCGCTGACGTGATCAAGTTCGAACCGCCGCAGGGCGACGCGACACGCGGCCAGCTGCGCGACGTGCCGAACGCGGACAGCCTCTACTTCACGATGCTCAACTGCAACAAGCGGTCGATCACCGTGAACATGAAGACGCCACAGGGCAAGACCGTGTTCGTCGATCTGCTCAAGAAGTGCGACATCATCATGGAGAACTTCGGGCCGGGTGTGCTCGATCGTTTCGGTTTTCCATGGGACAAGATCCGCGAGATCAATCCGAAGATCGTGATGGGCTCCATCAAGGGCTTTGGATCGACTGGTCCTTATGCGGATTTCAAGGCATACGAGAACGTCGCGCAGGCGATGGGCGGTGCGATGAGCACGACCGGTGTGCCCGACGGCCCGCCTTTCGTGACGGGCGCGCAGATCGGTGACTCGGGAACGGGGCTGCATCTCGCGATCGGACTGCTGGCCGCGCTGCACCAGGCCAATCGCACCGGGCAGGGGCAGTACGTCGAAGTCGCGATGATGGACGGTGTCATGAATCTCTGTCGCGTCAAGTTCCGCGATCATCAGCGTCTGACGCATGGCGAGCTGACCGAGTATTCGGTGCCGACGTACAAGGGCATGGGTGAAGTGCCGCGCGCGGGCAACGATTCAGGTGGCGGCCAGCTTGGAAATGCCATTCACTGCAAGCCGCACGGGGCGAACGACTGGATCTACGTCGTCGTGCAGGAAGCTGTCTGGGAACCGCTGGCAAAGCGCATCGGACCCGAGGTCGGCATGCCCGATCTCGTCAACGATCCACACCTCGCGAAGATCGGTGAGCGGCGCAAACACCAGCAGCTCGTGTGGACGCTCATCGCGAAATTCGCGGAGAAGTACACCAAGCGCGAGTTCATGGAGATCCTGAACGAGCTGGATGTGCCGTGTGGCCCGATCATGTCGACCCAGGATCTGGCGAACGACGAGCACGTCCGTGGGCGCGACATGTGGGTGGAGCTCGACCATCCGCAAAGAGGCAAGTGGTTCAACGTCGGCATGCCGATCAAGCTGTCGGACTCACCGGCTGTCATCAGGCGTTCGCCGACGCTGGGCGAGCACACGAACGAGATCCTGAAGGAGGTGCTCGGCTATTCTGACGAACAGGTAACGTCACTCAGGAACGCGGGCGCGTTCAGCTTGCCGCCGAAGAAGGCAGCGTAACCGCCGCTTTCTTCGGCAAACGACACGGAAGGGAACCCAGGTTCCCCTCCGTGACCCTCCTCTCCTCACACCACAACCATAAACGAACACAGTGGGACGAGAAACGCAGCATAATGGTTTGGCATCGATCTGCAGACAAACATGAAAATAGCGATCATTGGGCAACAAGACTTCGGAAAAGCAGTGCTGGAAGCATTCCTCAAGCGCGGCGAGGAGATCGCGGGCGTTTTCTGTGCACCCGAGAAAGCGGGCGCGAGAGCGGATCCGCTGCGGGCCGCCGCTGAAGAGCGCAGCCTGAAGGTCTTTCAGTTCAAATCGCTGCGCAGTCCCGAAGCGCACGACGCATTGAAGGGCCTTGCCGTCGACCTCGGCATCATGGCTTACGTGCTCCAGTTTGCGCCCGACACCTTCACGCAATTGCCGCGGCTCGGAACGATTCAATATCATCCGTCGCTGCTTCCGAAGTACCGCGGCCCGTCATCGATCAACTGGCCGATCATCCGCGGCGACACGCGTACCGGCCTCACCATATTCCGCCCGAATGAAGGTCTCGACGAAGGCCCCATCGTTTTGCAGAAGGAATGCTCGATCGGTCCGGACGATACCCTCGGGGACGTCTATTTCAACCATCTGTTCCCGCTGGGCGTCGAAGCAATGCTCGAAGCGGCCGACCTCGTGCACGCCGGAAAGCACACGGAGCGCGCGCAGGACGAGTCGCAGGCCAGCTACGAAGGCTGGTGCCGCGAGGCCGAGGCGCGCATCAACTGGTCGAATCACGTGGATTTCGTCTACAACACGATCCGTGCATGCAATCCCGCGCCGGGTGCGTGGACCACGTTGAACGGGCAGAAGCTGCAGATCTTCGATGCGCGCAAGCATCCATACCGCCGTTTTGCAGACGTCGCCGGGAAGATCGGCGAGATCTCGGCGCTCTCGGAAACGAGCTTCCGGGTGACCGCGCAGGGTGGTGCGATCGAGGTGTTGCGCGCCCGCGGTGCGGACGGCAAGAAGGTGACCGGAGGCGAGCTCGCGCGCGCGAATGGGCTTTCGAACGGCGCGGTGTTGGGGAGTTGACCGGCGCGGCGCTCGTGTGGGAGCGTCGCTCCTGTGCACCACAAGCGACCCGACCGCTCCGATCCTATGGTTTCCGTTCGTGACCGTCCGTCCTTTCGCTGCCTGCCGGACGGCAACGCCGGCGTGCTGCCGAAGCGCGCGTGACCCCCGCGCTCCAGATCGCGACTTCTACCGACTGCGGCAAGGTCCGCACGCACAATGAGGATTTTCTGCAGGCGTCGGCACCGGCGGGCATCGCCGTGCTCGCCGATGGCATGGGCGGCCACAATGCCGGCGAAGTGGCCAGCGAGATGGCGGTCCGGCTTACTGCGTGTTCACTGCTTCGCGGGCGCGAGGAAAATCGCGACATGGACGCCATCACCGCCGAGTCGCTTCTGGCCTCGGCAATCCAGCACGCAAACGAGGAGATCTTTCGCGCCGCGGCGAAAGAGCGAGCCTATCGCGGCATGGGAACGACGATCGTCGCCGCACTCTGGCATGACGGCGCGGTGAGCGTGGCGCACGTGGGCGACTCGCGCGCGTATCGGCTGCGGGACGGCGAGCTGGAGCCGCTTACCCGCGATCACACGGTTGTCCAGGAACAGGTGAATGAGGGCTGGCTCACGCCCGCGCAGGCGCGCTCAATGCCCAACCGGCACGTGCTCACGCGCGCGGTCGGAACCGACCTCGCCGTGGTCGTGGACGTGCAAACGCATGAGGCCTTGCCGGGAGACGTCTACGTGCTGTGCTCGGACGGTGTGCACGACATGCTGAGCGACCGGGTGATCCGGGACATCGTGTCGAAGGATGCCGGAGCCGTCGGTGATGCCGCGCGGGCGTTGATCGAGCAGGCGAACGCCGCCGGCGGCGCCGACAATGCATCTGCGATCGTCGTGCGCCTTGTCTCGATGGGTAGCGATCGAGGCGCGTGAGAAAGTACCGCGTTCGGATCGCGCTCGGCGTCATTACGGTCGCGCTGATCCTGCTGCACGTGAGCCAGCACGTGCCGCTGCCGCTGATCGACAAGCTCGAATACATCATTTACGACACGCGCCTGGTCCTCACGATGCCGGGCACGCTCGATACGCGCATCGCAATCCTCGAAATCGATGAAGCCAGCCTGGTCGAGCCGCAAGCGGGCGGGGAGGGTCACTGGCCGTGGCCTCGGGACCGGCTGGCGTTGCTGCTCGACAAGCTCTTCGAGCAGTATCGCGTGGCGGTCGTCGCGTTTGACGTGGTCTTTGCCGAAGCGGACGGTTCGTCCGGCCTGAACGTGCTCGAGCGCCTGGGGACGGGCGAGTTCAAGGATGTCCCGCCGTTTCAGGCGGCTTTGTCCAAAGTCAGGCCGAGCCTCGACTACGATCGCATCTTCGCGGCCAGCATGGCGGGCCGCCCCGTGGTGCTGGGCTATACGTTTCAGGCGGAAAGCGATCGCAAGGGTCTGCTGCCGCGTGCCGTCCTGTCGGTACCCGACTTCGCCGGACGGCCGCCCAGCGTAGCGAGGTTCAGAGGGTACTCCGCGAATCTGCCGATTCTCCAGAACAGCGCGGCGTCGGCCGGACATTTCAACCCGACGATCGATGCCGACGGCATCACGCGCCGCGTGCCGATGCTCGCACGCTATGGCGATGGGTTCTACGAGCCGCTATCGCTCGCCGTTGTGCGCCTGCTCTTCGGTTCGCCCGATGTCCTGCCGATCGTCCTGCACAGCGGCATCACACCAGGTTACGAGGGCTTCGATGGGCTGCGGATCGGCTCGTTCACGGTTCCGGTCGACGAAGATGGCGCCTCGCTCGTTCCGTTTCGCGGACACCGCCAGAGCTTTCGATACCACTCGCTGACCAAGGTCCTGAACGGCAGCGTTCCGGTGGCGGAACTGAAAGACAAGATCGTCCTGATCGGCGCCACGGCCCCAGGGCTGCTGGACCTGCGGGCAACCCCGGTCGATCCGGTCTATCCCGGCGTGGAGATCCAGGCCAATCTCATCTCGGGCATCCTCGACCAGAGCATTCCCCACAAGCCGCCCTACGCGCCGGGGGCGGAATTCGCCCTCGTCCTGTGCACCGGCCTGCTGCTGGCGATCTGGCTGCCGATGCTCGCTCCGCAGCGCGCGACGCTGGTCACCTTGACCGTCCTGCTGCTCGCGGTCGCGCTCAATCTCAGCCTCTTTCATTTCGCTCACATCGTGCTGCCGCTCGCGGCGACGGTCGTGACAATTCTCACGCTCTTCATCTGCAACATGGCGCACGGCTATTTCGTGGTCGCACGGGAACGGCGTCAAATAACGGGGTTGTTCGGACAGTACGTTCCGCGCGAGGTGGTCGAGAGGCTGGCGGACAATCCCGCGCAGGCGTCGATGGAAGGCGAGTCCCGGGAGATGACCGTTCTTTTCACGGACGTGCGCGGTTTCACGACCATCTCCGAAGGACTCGATCCGAGGGCGCTTTCGCAACTCATGAATGAGTTCCTGACGCCGTTAACCGAGGTGATCTATAAACATCGAGGCACGATCGACAAGTACATGGGCGACTGCATCATGGCGTTCTGGGGCGCCCCGCTCGCCGATCCTCATCACGCCCGCAACGGCGTGCTCGCAGGGCTGGAAATGCAGCGCACGCTCAAAGACTTGCAGCCCGGCTTCGCAGCGAAAAACTGGCCGCCGATCCAGATCGGCGTGGGCATCAATACCGGACGAATGAGCGTGGGCAATATGGGTTCTCGGGTGCGGCTTGCATATACGGTCCTGGGTGACGCCGTGAACGTCGCCTCGCGCCTTGAAGGTCTTACGCGCGAATACGGGACTGATATCATAGTCGGCGAAGATACCTGCAGCGCCGCTTCGGGCGTCGTCTTCAGAGAAATCGACCGCGTTCGCGTCAAGGGTAAGGACGCCGCGATCAGTATCTTCGAGCCGCTCGGGCTCGAGGACGAGCTGACGCGGCCCATGCTGGACGAGATACAACTTTTTCAGGAGGCTCTGCAGCTCTATCGCAAGCAGCGTTGGGATGCCTCGGAACAGCGCCTGATCAAGCTCGCTCGCGCTGCGCGGCAATCTCAGCTTTACTCAACGTTCATCCGGCGCATCGAGTACCTGCGCGCAAATCCCCCTGGAGCCGGCTGGGATGGCGCCTTTACGTTCCAGACGAAATGATGAAGGTCCGCATACTCGGATGCAGCGGCGGTATCGGGGGCGATCTCCGCACGACATCGATGCTGCTCGATGACGATGTTCTCATCGATGCAGGAACGGGGGTCGGAGATCTGTCGATCAGCGCGCTCGCCAGCATCGATCACGTGTTTCTGACGCATTCGCACATGGATCACGTGGGGTTCATCCCGTTCGTGGCCGATACGGTGGGCTGGATGCGCGCGAAGCCGATTACCATTCACGCGACGCGGGAAACGCTCACGATCCTGAAGGAGCATCTGTTCAACTGGAAGCTCTGGCCGGATTTTTCGCAGATTCCGAGTCCGAGCGCGCCGGTCCTGCTTTACCAGGAGATAGAGATCGGCAGTACGGTCACGCTGGTCGGGAACCGCAGGATCACCGCTCTGCCGGCCAACCACGTCGTACCGGCGGTCGGCTACCAGCTCGACTCGGGCCGTCGCAGCCTCGTGTTCACCGGCGACACGACGACCAATGATGCGCTGTGGCCGTACGTGAACAAAATCGCCAACCTGCGCTATCTGATCATCGAAACGGCGCTCTCGGATCGCGAGTACGAGCTCGCCGTCGTGTCGAAGCACCTGTGCCCCAGCCTGCTCGCCAGGGAGCTGGAAAAGCTCACGAGCTTTCCGGATATCTACATCACTCATCTGAAACCGCGCGAAGCCGAGATCATCATGGAGGAGGTCGAGAGGCGTGTTCCGGAACGGCGTCCGCGGCAGCTCATCAATGACCAGGTGTTCGAGTTATGACGCACCGAATCGATCTCGAGCGACGCATGGGCGAACGGAAAGAGTGAGCCATGGCTGGCGTCTTGCAAACCGCGCCTCACGGCGACGACACGCTCTCGCAGAGAGTGGCGTTCCACCAGAAACTGCAGGCGGTCACGAATAAGGTCCATGCGACCTCAAACACCGATGAGCTCATGGTCGAACTGTCGCACGAGATCTGCGACCTGTTCGACGCCGACCGGCTGACGATATACGTCATCAGCGAAGACACGAACTCGATCGTCTCCAAGGTCAAGACCGGCCTCAACTCCTTCAAGGACATAAAGCTTCCGATCAACGATCAGTCCATCGCCGGTTACGTCGCCGGCCACAAGGTCGTCCTGAACATACGTGATGTTTACGACGACGCGGAGTTGAAGTCCTACAACCCGCATCTGAACTTTCTCAAGGCGGTGGATCTCAAGACCGGGTACCGCACTCACCAGATGCTGGTGTCGCCGATACTCGATGCGAAGTCGCGCGACCTGGCCGGGGTCGTTCAGATCATCAACTCACGCAAGGCACGGCCCTTCCTGCCCATGATGGAAGAGGGTATCGGGCACCTTGCCGAGACGCTGGCCATCGCCCTGCAGCAGCGGCAACGCGCGCCCATGATGCCGTTGCGCAGCAAGTACGAGGCGCTGGTCGCGAATGCGGTGCTCACTTCGGACGACCTCGAGCTCGCGCAGCGCTCGGCCCGCCGCAAGAATCTGCACCTGGAAACGATACTGCTCGACGAGTTCGGGGTGCGCATGTCCGATCTCGGCAGTGCGCTGGCGGCGTATTTCAACGTACCCGTACGAGTCCTTCCGCGGCGATCGGGTGCGTCCCGGCGACCTGCTGCGCAACATGAGCCGCGAGTTCTGCGAGACGAATCAATGGCTGCCGGTGGGCGAGGATGCCGACGGCATCCTCATCATGACGCTGGACCCCGAGCAGACCAAAGCGTCACGGATGGTGGTCAACGTCTATCCGAAGAGCAGGATCACGTACGCGGTCACGACAGCGCAGGAATTCGGGGCGACGGTCGAACAGATGTTCAGCGCGGGCCTGCTCGACGATCACCTCGGTGAGATCGGCGACCTGCTGGGTTCCCTCGATGACGACGAGGCCGAGGGCATAGTCGCCGAAGACATCGCCTCGGCAGCGAGCGACAACGAGCTCGTGAAGCTCGTCAACAAGATCATCATCGACGCTTACCGGCAGGGCGCGTCGGACATTCACATCGAGCCGTACCCGGGCAAGGCGAAGACCGAAGTACGCTTCCGCCGCGACGGCTCTCTGATGCCGTACATTTCCGTGCCGGGCAGTTATCGCAATGCGCTCGCGGCGCGCATCAAGATCATGTGCGACCTCGATATCTCGGAGCGCCGCAAGCCGCAGGACGGCAAGATCAAGTTCAAGAAGTACGGGCCGCTCGATATCGAGCTGCGGGTGGCGACGATTCCCACCGCCGGCGGTGTCGAAGACATCGTCATGCGGATACTGGCGGGCGGAGAGCCGATTCCGCTCGACAAGCTGGGCCTGTCCCAGCGCAATCTCACGTTGTGCAGGAGCGCGATCGAGAAACCGTACGGGCTGTTCTTCGTATGCGGTCCGACGGGCTCCGGCAAGACGACCACGCTGCACTCCGTGCTCGGTCATCTCAATACGCCCGACACGAAGATATGGACGGCCGAGGACCCGGTCGAGATTACGCAGAAAGGTCTGCGTCAGGTCCAGGTCAATCGCAAGGCGGGGCTGGATTTCGCGGTCGTCATGAAGGCGTTCCTGCGGGCGGATCCCGACATCATCATGGTCGGCGAGATGCGCGACAAGGAGACCGTCTCGACTGGCATCGAAGCTTCGCTTACAGGCCATCTCGTGTTCGCGACCCTGCATACGAACAGCGCGCCCGAGTCGATCGTGCGCCTGCTCGACATGGGCATGGACCCGTTCAATTTCGCCGACGCGCTGCTCGGCATTCTCGCCCAGCGGCTCGCGAAGCGTCTCTGCAAATGCAAGGAGGCGCACGTCGCCACGCAGCACGAGATCGAGCTGCTTCTCGACGAGTACAGTCAGGAGTTTCTATCGTTACCGGCCTGGAAGTCGGATCCGGACGGCGAGCGCGAGAAGCTTCATCGCTCCTGGGTGTCGGAATTCGGCAACGCGCAGGGCGACATCATCCTTCACAGCGCCAAGGGCTGCGAGGCGTGCGCGAACACCGGTTACAAGGGCCGTACCGGCCTCCACGAACTGCTGATCGGCACCGATCGCATCAAGCAGCTGATACAGGAGCACGCGCGCGTGGCGCAGGTCCTTGCCGCTGCGCTTGAGGACGGTATGCGAACGCTCAAGCAGGACGGCATCGACAAGGTTCTGCAGGGAATCACCGACGTCCAGCAGGTGCGGGCGGTCTGCATCAAGTAACCGCCGCGGCGCATTGCGGCGAGGTACGAGCGTTACACGATGAACGAGTCAGCCGACCTGCTGCAGCGCCTGGAGCAACTGGTCGAAATCGGCGTTTCACTTTCGCGGGAACACGATACCGACAAGCTCCTGGAGCAGATACTCGTCGCGGCGAAGTCGATTACCAACGCGGACGGCGGCACGCTGTACCGCATGGTCGGATCCGACAAGCTCCAGTTCGAAATCGTTCGCAACGACACGCTGGGTGTCGCGATGGGCGGAACGAGCGGCGTCCCGATTCCTTTCGCGCCGCTCGCTTTGTACGACGAGCAGGGCGCGCCGGTGCACTCGATGGTCGTGACCTACGCCGTACACCACGACTGTTCGGTCAACATCGCGGACGCCTACACGGAGCAGGGTTTCGATTTTTCCGGCACGCGCCGTTTCGACGAGAGAACGGGCTATCGGTCGCGCTCCTTCCTGACGATCCCGATCAAGAATCACGAGAACGAGATCATCGGCGTATTGCAGCTCATCAACGCGAAGGACCGGCTTACCCAAGCGGTGCGACCGTTTTCCGAAGCGGACCGCAGGTTCGCCGAATCGCTCGCATCGCAGGCGGCGATCGCGCTGACGAACCGGCTTCTCATCAATCATCTCGAGAATCTGTTCGAATCGTTCATCCGAGTGATCAACGCGGCGATCGACGACAAGTCGGCTTACACGGCCGGCCATTGCGAACGCGTGCCGGCGCTTACGCTGATGCTCGCGGATGCGGTTACGCACTGCACGCGCGGTCCGCTGAAGGATTTCCGGATGAGCGAACGCGACCGCTACGAGCTGAAGATCGCGGGACTGCTGCACGACTGCGGAAAAGTCACGACGCCCGTGCACGTCGTCGACAAGGCTACCAAGCTGCAGACGCTGTTCGACCGCATCGAATTGATCGACACGCGATTCGAGGTCATCAGGCGCGACGCGCAGATGGCGCTCGCGCACGATCAGACGGCGCTCGACGCAGCGCCTGACGGAGATCGCTGCCGACCGCGAATTCCTGCGCACGTGTAATGCCGGCTCCGAATCGATGCCGGCGGCGGACATGCAACGCGTACGCGAGATTTCACGCCGCTATCGCTGGACCGACCCGAGCGGTGCGACGGTGAATTTTCTTTCCGAGAACGAAGTGGAGAACCTTACGGTGCGCGCCGGAACGCTCACTGCCGAGGAGCGGCGGATCATCAATCATCACATCGAAGTTACGATCCGGATGCTCGAAGGCGTTGCCCTGGCCCCGGCACCTGGCCCACGTGGTCGAATACGCCGGCGGTCACCACGAACGCATGGATGGCAAGGGTTATCCGAAGGGACTCTCGCGGGCGCAGATGTCCGTTCAGGCGCGCTGCATGGGCGTCGCCGACATCTTCGAGGCGCTGACGGCGCACGATCGACCTTACAAGAGAGGCAAGACGCTCAGCGAAGCCCTCACGATCCTCGGCCGCTTGAAGTTGAACGGCCACATCGACCCGGATTTATTCGATGTATTCATGTGGGAGAAGGTTTACGACACGTACGCCCGCGAGTTCCTGTCGCCCGAACAGATCGACCCCGTCGATCCTGCGTTCATTCCCGGCTACGTGACTCCTCCGCCGGACCGGAGCTGACGCGTCGGCGTTGCTATTAACGTGTCGCACTTGGGCGCGACGCGCGGCCAAAGGAAAGGAGGTTACGGAGGGAAACCATCGGTTTCCTTCTGTTCCGTAGGGCGGCGGAGCCCGAGCCGGAGGCGAGCGCTGCCCCCTCCCTACTGCTTGCGGGCGAGAAAGACGACGAGGCCTTCAGTGGCCGTTTCGATGAACTTCTGCGTGTAGCCGAGCGCTTCGAGCTCCCACCGGAACGTATTGCCCAGTCGTGCTTTCTTGTAGACGCCCAGCTTGTGCTCGTTCTTGAATACGACAGCCTTGTTGCAGACGTCTTCCAGGACTTCGGTCAGACTTTTTTCGGAAGCCGTGTGGCCGCCGGTCTGATCGACGGTGGGTGGATACTGCGTTGCGACCTCTCCGGCGAGTGTCTTCGCGAACGCGTCTACCTCATTCACCGAAATGGAGCCGAACAGAGTCATCCCTTTTTCCCTGAGCATTGCTGCCCGTTCGATTATCATTCGAAGATAGCCCCGGTTTCAATAGGTCACGTGATACGCGTTTTCATAGGCTTCGATCCGCGCGAGACGATTGCGTATAACGTCCTCTCGTTCAGCATTCAGCGCCACGCGACGCAACCGGTCGCCATCGCGCCGCTCATGCTCTCGCAGCTCGGCGGCGTGCTCACGCGCGAGCGGCATCCTCTGCAATCGACGGACTTTTCGTTCTCGCGTTTCCTCACGCCGTTCCTTGCGGACTACACCGGCTGGTCCGTGTTCATGGACTGCGACATGCTGATGCTCGACGACATCGCGACGCTCTGGAGCCTGCGGGACGAGCGGTACGCGGTGATGGTGGTCAAGCACCGCCACGTTCCGCGAGAGACCGTCAAGTTCCTCGGAGAACCGCAAAGCAAGTACGAAAAGAAGAACTGGTCGAGCGTGATGCTGTTCAACAACGCGCTTTGCCGCACGCTTACGCCGGACTACGTCAATACAGCGACGGGTCTCGAACTGCACCAGTTCAAGTGGCTGGAGTCCGAAGATCTCATCGGTTCACTGCCGGACCGGTGGAATCATCTCGTCGGTTACAACCCGCCGCGCGCCGACGCGGCACTCGTCCATTACACGCTGGGCGGGCCGTACTTCGAGGAGTTCGGGAAGTGCGAGTATGCGGACGCATGGCGGGAGGCGAAGCAGCAGATGCTCAGGGTTTCGAAGTCACGGGCATGAGGCGCTGAGTTTACTGTCGCCGTGGTGATGTGACGCTGCGCGTCACTTCATGACGAACATGGCGTCACCAGACGAGTCGGCCAGAAGTCCCAAAAAGCGTGACGCACGTCACACGAGCGAACCGGCGCGGCCTTGCGATGTGCGGTAGATCACACTTTTTCGTAGCGCCCACTACAGTTTCTGTCTTCGGTGATCTGATCGATGCGTGAGTGATCGTATCGGCGCTGACGTTCATACGATGCTGATTGCATACGGGTTTTTGCTTTGGGCGTGCGCTGGCACAGACCGTGCTCAGTAGGGTTCGTCGCCCGCGGGAGTGGCCAGCGGGAACAACAGACAGAACGAAATACAACCGGAGATCCCAAATGCAACGCACCCAACAAGGTTTCACTCTCATCGAACTGATGATCGTCGTCGCGATCATCGGTATTCTGGCGGCGGTCGCGCTGCCGGCGTATCAGGACTACACGATCCGTGCCCGCGTCACAGAGGGTTTGACGGTTGCTGGCGCCGCAAAGACCACGGTCAGCGAGAACATTTCCAACAATGGCGGCGTTATGCCGGCCGATGCGTGCTTGGGCGTGACGCCCATCACGGCTCCGGTTGGAAACGTGGCCTCAATGGCCTGCACTGCCGCAACAGGCCTCATTACCGTAGTGACGGCCGCCAATGCGGGTGCCGTGACGCTGACACTGACCCCCACCGCCCCCGGTGCAGCGGGTGCCGTCGTTGCATGGGCTTGCTCAACGCCGGCCGCGGGCCAATACAAGTACGTGCCTGCCGAATGCCGTAAGTAAACTCGAACCGTGCACAAAGAAATGTTGGAAGAGCCAGCGAACGCCTGATCGACATTTCTCACGAAAAGCCCTCCTCGCGAGGGCTTTTTCGTTTCTGGGACCCCGCTTCTCAGCCGACGCCAACGAGCAACGGCCGATTCACCTGCGGCGCCTTGATGACCTTCTGCGAACGCAGGTACGGAATGACGATATCCCATATCGGCTTTGCCCGACGCGCCTTCGGCAACCGGCGCCCAGCTCGCGACCTTGTAGCGTCGCGATGCGTCGAGCGGTTTCCCGCCCAGGATCAGATTGTCGATGCGTTTACCCATCGGCGCGTTCGGCCTGCACGTGTAGCGAAGCCCCGCCGTGCGCACCATGTCGCCGCCCTGCTGATAGTAAGGGTCGGGATTGAACAGGTTGTCGCAGATGTCTTCGAGCAGCGTCTTGATCGCTTCGCCCGTGAGCTCGTTCACCATTACGTAAGGGTACGTGATGGCCGTTGCGTTCATCACGTCTTCGACAGTCACCGCCTCGTTCGGAAGAACGCTCGTGCCAAAGCGAAAGCCCGGTGAGAACGCAATCTCACACTCGGTGCCCGCCATCAGCGCGGCAAGTATCACTTCATCCAGCGTGCCGTTGAAGTTGCCGCGGCGGTAGAGCAGTCCCTCCGTGACGGCGAGTTTTTCACTCAGCTTCGCCGCATACGGTGCGCGCAATTTCGTGATCAGCGCCAGCATGTCTTCATCTGGCCGGAGGGCATTCGCGAATACCGGAAGCAGACGGTACTCGGTATCCTTTGACGCCGCTCTCCGTCACGTCGAGATCGAGCACCGCCAGAAACTTGCCGTTGCAGCCTGCATTGGTGACGATCGTCGTCCCGCCCGCGTTCTTGACGAGCACCGGCTGCGGCACGGCATCGTGCGTGTGCCCGCCCAAAATGGCGTCGAGTCCGGTGACACGCGAGGCAAGCTTCAGATCGACGTCCATGCCGTTGTGCGAAAGCAGCACGACGGCGCGGGCGCCCTTCAGGCGCGCTTCGTCGATCACCTTCTGCAGCCGTTCTTCCTGGATGCCGAACGTCCACTCCGAGACGAAATAGCGCGGGTTAGCGATGGGGGTATATGGAAACGCTTGTCCGATGATCGCGACAGGCTGGCCGTTCATCTCGCGTATGGAGTACGGTTTGAACACCGGGTCATCGAAGTCGAGCGTGCGCACGTTCTGCGCAAGAAAGTCGGTCTTGCCGAGATCGTTGGCGACGATCTCCTGCACACGCGTGGCGCCGTAGGTGAACTCCCAGTGCGCGGTCATTGCGTCTACGCCCAGGAGCTTCGATGCGGCGACCATGTCGGCCCCTTTGGTCCACAGAGCTGTCGCGGATCCCTGCCAGGTGTCGCCGCCATCGAGGAGCAGTGCGCCCGGCCGTTGAGCGTGCACGAGCTTCACCAGCGTCGCGAGATGCGCGAACCCACCGAGCTTGCCGTAACGGCGAGCGGCCTCCGCGAAGTCAAGGTGTGTGCAAGCGTATGCGATCGGGGTACCCCGAGCGATGCCGAACTGCTTCAGCAGGTCCTCGCCGACGAGATGCGGCGGCCGGCCCCGTGCTTCGCCGACGCCGAGGTTCACGTCCGGCTCGCGGAAATAGACTGGCAGCAACTGCGCATGGCAGTCGGTGAAATGCATAAGCGTGACGCCGCCGCGTGGCGACGGCAGCGTGTAGAGACGATCGTCGAGATCGGCTGCACGCGCCGCTTTCGCAAGAGGCAGCCCGGCCGCAAGCCCCGCGGCGAGTGCTTCGAGAAACTCGCGGCGTGTCATCGAAGATCCATGTGCGCATCGAGCGCCGTGCATCTCTGAATTCGCACAACTAACCCGTTCGTCCTGAGGAGACACAGCACGCGGTGGTCGAAGCCTGTCCTGATCTTGTCGAAGGGGACGGCAAACCGCTTGTTCATGCTTCCGGACGCTACCGCTCCTTCCAACGAACAGCCATTGGTCATTGCGAGGAACACGGTGACGAAGCAATCTCGGAACGTCCGGATAACGTGCGCCACGAGATCGCCACGTCGCTTTTGCTCCTCGCGATGACACCTGTCCTTTTGACGTCGTTGCGCTCGGCACGGGCGTTCTGCGCTCAGCACGAACGCTTTTTGTGCAATGAACTGGCGAATCGGCACACTTGCGCAAAGGAGAGGAGGTTACCTTGCGTTCAGCGGCGATTGCGGATCGACGAGGTACGCGACGAGATCCGCGATCTGCTCGGGCGTGAGATGGCCGTTCGCGCCGAGCCGCGGCATATTCGAGCAGGGAACATAGGCCCATGCGTTATAGATCTTCTCGTAAGTATATTTCGCGGTCTCTTCGGAACTGCCACGCTGTACGCCGTATCGCGTCAGCCCGGGGCCGACGTTGCCCACGTTGACCTCGCCGGGCTCCAGCGCATGGCAGTTCTGGCACAGTCCACCGTTCTCCTTGCGGTTTTCGAGCCGGCCGGACTGAATGCGATCGCCCGCACCGTCGTGCGCAAGCTGCTCGCCATGTTTCCAGTCGCCCATGAGCTTGCCCGAAGACGGGTACTTGATCGAAGCACGCGCGAGCTTTACGACTTCTGCCGACTCGTCCTGAGCGAGTGGCGCATGATCGATCTTGCTGCAGATTCTCTGCGCCTCGTCCTGATTCAGGCGCTTGAGCAGAGCGGGATCCGGCGCAGAAAAGCTTCTCGAAACCATCTGTTCCGCGTCGTCGCGGATGGCTGCTGTGTCTGCAGTCGTGGCGCAGCCGATCGCAAGCAGAGGAAAGAGGCTCGCGATGGCCCGGCGACTGCGACGGCCGAGCATCCTCACGCGGCTCACCGCTTGAACCCGGGCACGTGCACCACCGCACCATTGCCCTGACGGTGGAGATAGGTCGTGAGCGCGATCGACACGTCGGACCCGTACGCGAGCTCTGGCAGGCGCATCTGCCAGAAACAGTCGGAAAGCCGCCATTGCATGGTACGCACGACGCCGTGCGAGCCGCGGTAGGCAGGCCAGCTCCCGACGACTTCCTGAATTTCCTTCTGGTCCGTCATGTTGACGAGGTCCTGCAGACGGATGCGCTTGTCCGGTTCACCATGGCACGTGACGCACGCGAAATCGGTCTGTCCCGCCCTGCGGTGAAACAGGTAGCGGCCGACCTCGTACATCTCGCGTTCTTGCGGATGATCCAGCGTGACGTTCATTTTCATTCCGTTGGAGCGGGACGTGACGTAGAGCGCCAGCGCTTCGATGTCGGATCCGTTGCTCAGTGCCGGGCTGATCGCCGTCTTGGCGAGATCCTCACGCTTGAACCCCTGCAGCTCGACCATGCAGGTGAGCAGGCGCGATTCGAGATCCTGAACGCGATCCGTATCGGCGAAATAGCGGGGAAGCCGCACGCTCGCGCCTTCCAGCTTGCCGGGTCCCAGGCCGAAATCGCAGCGTTCGAGCGATTCGTTGCGTGGGCCTCGCTTCTGGAAGAAGAGATCCTTGCCGCGGTCGATCCACAATTCGCCCGGATTGTCTTCCGCGAGCATCTTGCGAGCGAGCGCGAGACCGTCCGGGCCGGTTTGAGCAGCGAGGGAGCATGGCAAGGCTACCACCACGAAGGCGGCGAGCCAGCGTCGCACGCTCGACATTTCACCCCTCCTCAATCACGTTCGGTGGCCCGAACGCGGTTTCACTTCACGATGCGGCTGTAACGCTCGCTTCGTCGGTACGCTTGTCACCTTTGTTGTCGGTCCACGTGACCGTGATCTTGTCGCCGACTTTTGCGCCCTTGACGCGCAGCCCGAGAAACGGGTCCCGCGACACCGCCTGGCTCCATTGCGCATCGAGCACGATCTTGCCGTTGTGCGCGACCGTCACGTTCTGAATGAAATGCGCGGGAACGATCTGGCCCTGCGCGTCCTTGCGCAGTCCTGTTTCCATGGGGTGTCGCATGAGGATGCGCACATCGGCCACATCGCCCTGCAAGGTCGCCCTGATTCTCATCGGTTCAGACATGTCGATTCTCTTTCGGCGCCGTCATCAGCCGCAGCCGCCGACCGTCACCTTCACTTCCTTTGAAGCGGTGTAGAACTTCCCTTCAGCCTTCACGATCGCGCGCACGTGGGTGGTTTCACCGAGCTTCAGTCGGACGGACGCGTAGGGCTCGGCGCTGTCGGCGATATCGAACGTGGCGGCGAGCGGGAACGGATTCTTCTCGGCCAGGATCGAAATGCTCTGCGTGTTCGGGATCTTGCTCTGTATCGCAACCGGCACGACCGCGCCGTTTTCGGCGATATCGGGTGCGGTTATCGAGATGTCGCGGGTCTCTGTCGCATTTGCCGCGCCGAGACTCTTGATCGCATCGTTCAGCGCCTTCGATTCGAACCCGGCCTTGTTCCAAGTCGCCGCGTCTGCGTTGAACGGCGGGAGCAATCCGGAGAGCGCGGCTGCACCCGCGCCCGTGATGAGAAGAAAACGTCTGCGTTGTTCGTGCATGACATGACCTTTCGACCGATCCGCCGAATTGCGCAGAGAACGCTTTAGAGTCAGTGGATTAGGTGATTCCAGAAAGGCGCGTATGCTAGCCATTTTCGCGCGCAGTGTCCACCGCGGCGGAGTTACTAGCTAAGCGTCACGCGTCCAGTGGCCGGAGCGCCCTCCACGCTTTTCGAGCAGCCCGATCTCTTCGATGCGCATGCCTCGATCCACGGCCTTGCACATGTCGTAAATCGTGAGCAGGCCGACGCTGACCGCAGCCAGGGCTTCCATCTCGACCCCTGTGCGACCGAACGTTTCGACGGTCGCAGTGCAGTCCACGGCCGTAGCCGTGCTGTCGAGACTGAAATCGACCGTCACTTTCGTTAATGGGATGGGATGGCACAGCGGTATCAGGTCGGACGTGCGTTTCGCCGCCTGGATCGCGGCAATGCGCGCGACACCCAGCACATCCCCCTTTTTAGCGTCACCCGCCTCGATCTGCTGCAATGTTGCTGGCTGCATGAGGATCCGGCCTGAGGCGCGCGCGACGCGATGCGTCTCCTTCTTTCCGGCCACGTCCACCATCAGCGCCTGCCCGGCGGAATCGAAGTGGGTGAGCTTGTTTGCTGTCATCTTTCAGGAACTTGCCGCTAAATGGTTTTATCATAGCATCATGCGTTGGAGCCGCTTGCTGACGATCCTGTTGCTCGTCGTGCCGACGGTGCTGGCCGAAGGCCTGCCCGATCTCGGCGACAGCTCGCAGTCGTCGTTCAGCGCTTTAGAGGAGCGGCGTCTCGGTGAAGAGATCATGCGCGAGGTGCGCGCCGACCGGACCTATTACGACGACGCCGAATCCACCGAATACCTCAATAGCCTGGGGACGCGGCTCACGAGTCGTAACCCCGACTCGCGTCAGGAGTTCAACTTCTTCCTGATGAACGACCGGCAGATCAACGCGTTCGCGCTGCCGGGCGGCTACATCGGCGTGAATACGGGTCTCCTGCTCGCTGCACAGGGCGAATCGGAAGTCGCGAGCGTCATCGCGCACGAGGTGGCGCACGTCACGCAGCGGCATATCGCGCGCATTCTGGATCAGCAGAAGCAAAGTACCGTGCTGTCCCTCGCCGCGCTGGCGGTTGCGGTTCTGGCGGCCCGCGCCAATTCGGACCTCGGCGCGGCAGCGACGGCATTCGGCCAGGGTGCGGCGATTCAGAACATGCTCAACTTCACGCGCGATCACGAACGCGAGGCAGACCGTGTCGGCGTTCAGACGCTCGAGGGGGCAGGGTTCGACCCGCGGGCGATGGTGACGTTCTTCGAACGGATGCAGCGCGCGACACGAGTCTATGAAGGGGGCGCGCCCGCCTACCTGCGCACCCACCCGCTTACGCACGAGCGTATCGCCGACATCCAGAATCGGCTCGAGAACGTGCCGTATCGGCAGGTCGCCGATAGTCTGGATTTCCAGCTTGTCCGGGCGAAGCTCAAGGCCGATCTCGATCCGCCCAACGAAGCGCGCGCTTTTTTCGAGGGAAGCCTGACCGAGCGACGTTTCCTGAGCGAGGCCGCAAGTCGATACGGTCTTGCGACGAGCCTGCTTCGCCAGAAGAGCGTCGCGGCGGCGCGTAAAGAGTTCGACGCGCTGAAACGAATCGTGCCGTCGAACTCGATGGTGGACTCGCTCGGATGCCGTATACGCGGCGGCGCTGGCGACACGGAGGGCGCAATCGACTGCTATCAGACTGCCGCGAAGGCCTACCCGCAGAGCCGCGCCATCAACTACGAGTACGCCGAAGCACTGATTCAGGCGCAACGCGCCGATATGGCTCTGAGCGTCATCAACTCGCGGCTGCAGTTGTTCACCGAGGACCCCAAGCTCTACATTCTTCAGGCCCGGGCGTATGCCTTGCAAGGCAAGCGGCTCGCGCAGCACAGGGCAACCGGTGAAGCCTATGTGCGCATGGGCAACCTGCAGGGCGCGGTCGAGCAGATGCAGATCGCGGTGCGCAGCGGCGACGGCGACTTCTATCAGCTTTCGGCGACCGAGGCGCGGTTGCGCGAACTGCGCAAGGCGGAAGAGGCACAGCGTAAGGACCAGAAGCAGCAGCGGCGTTGAAAAGGGGCTCTATAATCCCGCGCGCCGGCAACGGACGCTGGGCTTTCCAGCCCAAAACGCCGGGCAGGCACACTGGGCGAGGAAGTTGATGCAGTTCGACAAGGAACTCGACGCGCGCGGATTGAACTGTCCGCTCCCGATCCTGCGCACGAAAAAAGCGCTGACCGACATGTCGTCGGGACAGGTGCTGAAAATCATGGCGACCGATCCCGGCTCGGTCAGAGATTTCCAGGCGTTCTGCAAGCAAACCGGCAACGCGCTGCTCGCCTCGGATACATCGAGCAGCGAGTTCGTTTTCTTCATGCAGAAGAAATGAGCTCGGCGCGCCCTGGAACGCTCAGTTAACCACTCATGGTCGAGAGCTGGCGGCTGCTCGACACGGGTCTCGCTTCAGCCGCGCGCAACATTGCGTTGAGTCGCGCTTTGCTCGAAGCACGCCGCGCTGACGAAATTTCGAGCACGCTGCGCTTCTGGCGCTGCACACGTGCGGCGCTGCTCGGTCACTTCCAGAGCGCGGAGCAGGAGCTCGATCTCGCCTTTTGCCGCAGCCACAATATCACCGTACAGCGGCGGATCACGGGCGGGCCTGCCATGTACGTCGATGAGACTCAGCTCGGGTGGGAGCTCTATCTGCACCGGCGCGACATCGGCAGGGCGGACATGCAACAGCTCGTTCGCCGCGTGTGCCATGCAGCCGCGACGGCGCTCAGCGCACTCGGTGTGGATGCACGCTACCGGCGGCCGGACGAAGTCGAAATCGACGGGCGCTCTCTGTGCACGACGGGTTGCACGGCCGATGGCGACGCGGTGCTGCTGCAGGCGGTGTTGTGGCTCGATAGCGACAGCGGCGATCTCGCTCGCGTGTACCGCGGCCCGCCCGTGGCCCGAGCGGGCACGCTGGCGTTGCCACCGCGCACCACGGGACTGAAAGCCGAGCTCGGCCGCAAGCCGGGGGTGTCTCGCGTGAGGGACAATCTCGTCGAGGCGTTCGAAAGCGAGTTCGCCGTCGAATTCCGGGAGGGAGAGCTCAGCCTTACCGAACAACGACGCTGCGACGAAGCGCTACGCGCGGTCGATACGCCGCAGTGGGTCGATCTCGTCAAGACGCCTGCAGGGGCGAGGCCGATCACGGAGGCGGTTCAAGCGGTGGCGGACGCTACGTTGAGAGCCGCCGTCGCTTTCGAGCCGAACCGCGGCACGATATGCAAGGTCTGGCTCGCCAGTGACGTGGATATCCGTCCTGCGCGCACACTGCGCGATCTCGAGGCTGCGCTCAGGGATGTGCCGATCGCACGCCTCGGCGCAAAAGTCGACTGGTTTTTCAGGAGCAGGCCCGCAGATCTCGGTGCGCTCTCGCCTCAGGATGTCGTGACCGTCGTCCGGCGCGCGCTCGGCCAGCCGCTCGTCGCCTGAGTCGGAGCGCCGTGCCTAGCCGCGCAGAGTTGCAAGCTGCGCGCGCACCTTCTCGAGCGTGGAACCGAAACGCTCGATGCGCTCACGTTCCTGCGCGACGACCGCAGCGGGAGCGCGTTCCACGAACCTGGGATTGTCGAGCTTCGCTCGCGCCCGCCCGATTTCCGTTTCCAGACGGGCTGCTTCCTTGCCGAGACGCTCCCTCTCGGCGGCGACATCGACCTCGATCTTGAGCATGAGTCGGAAGTCGCCAACCACGGCCACCGGAGCCTCTGCCGCCGGCAGCTCGTCGACGATCACGACCTCGGACAGGCGGGCGAGCGCTGTCAGATAAGGCGCAAACGCTGCAAGGCGCGTCTTGTCGCCTTGCGCGAGCAGAGGCATGCGCTGTGACGGGGCGATGTTCATTTCACTGCGCAGCGTTCGGCATGCCGTCGTAAGTTCCTTCAGGATGCCGGTCTCGAGCTCTGCGGCTTCATCGATGCGGGTGGCGTCCGTCTCCGGATAAGGCTGCAGCATGATCGACGCCCCTTCTTTTCCGGCAAGTGGAGCGACCTTCTGCCACAGCTCTTCAGTAATGAACGGAATGACGGGGTGCGCGAGCCGCAGTATCGCTTCGAGCACCCGCACCAGTGTGCGCCGGGTCGCGCGCTGCCGGGCTTCGCCGCCGCTCGCGAGCTGTACTTTCGCGAGCTCCACGTACCAATCGCAGTACTCGTCCCACACGAGCTCGTAGATCGAACGCGACAGATTGTCGAAGCGGTATTCGGCGAAACCTCTGGCCGCCTCGCCTTCCGCGCGCTGGAGCCGGCTCACGATCCACCGATCCGAAACGGACCGCTCCAACGGCGCGTTTTCGTCCAGACCCACGTCGCGATCCGCACAGTTCATCAGCACGAAGCGCGTCGCGTTCCAGAGCTTGTTGCAGAAGTTGCGATAACCGTCGCACCGCGCGAGGTCGAACTTGACATCGCGGCCATGCGACGCGAGGCTCGCGAACGTGAAGCGCAGCGCGTCGGTGCCGAACGCGTCGATCCCGTTCGGAAAGTGCTTGCGCGTCGCCGCTTCGATCGCGCTCGCCTGGCGAGGATCCATGAGCCCGCTCGTGCGCTTCTCGATGAGCTCTTCGAGCGCGACGCCGTCGATGATGTCGAGCGGGTCGAGAATGTTGCCCTTCGACTTCGACATCTTCTGACCTTCGGCATCGCGGACGAGGCCCGTGATGTACACCTCGCGGAACGGCACCTTGTCCGTGAATTGCAGCGTCATCATCACCATGCGCGCGACCCAGAAGAAGATGATGTCGAAGCCGGTGACGAGGACCGACGAGGGTAGATACAGATCGAGCGCGTCGTTCGAGCGCCGCGGGTACTCCGGTGTCCAGTCGAGCGTGGAGAACGGCCACAGCGCGGAGGAAAACCACGTATCGAGCACGTCGTCGTCCTGGCGCAGCGTACCCGGTTCGCGCGAACCGAGCGCCCACCGGTACTTGGCCTGCGCTTCCTCACGGGTGCGGCCGACGTAGACGTTGCCTTCGGCATCGTACCAGGCCGGAATGCGGTGCCCCCACCAGAGCTGGCGTGATATGCACCAGTCCTGAATGTTCGCGAGCCACTGGTTGTACGTGGTGGTCCAGTTGGGCGGCACGAACCGGATCTCGCCTTTTTCGACCACGTCGAGCCCGCGCTTCGCGAGCCCTTCCATCTTCACGAACCACTGGTCCGTGAGCATCGGCTCGACGATGGCGTCCGTGCGTCCGCAACGCGGCACCATCAGCTTGTGCGGCCGCACTTCGGCGATGAGCTCGTAGTTTGCGAGATCGGCAAGCACCAGGCGCCGTGCTTCGAAGCGGTCGAGTCCACGATACCGCGGAGGGGCGTTGTCGTTCACGCGCGCAGCGAGCGTGAAGATGTTGATCGGCTCGAGCTTGTGGCGAACGCCGGTCTGATAGTCGTTGAAATCATGTGCCGGCGTGATCTTCACGGCGCCGGTGCCGAACTCGGGATCGACGAACTCGTCCGCGATGATGGGAATGGTGCGATCGCTGAGCGGCAATGCGATGGAAGCGCCGATCAGGTGCTTGTAACGCGCGTCTTCGGGATGCACCGCGACCGCGACGTCTCCGAGCATCGTCTCGGGGCGTGTCGTCGCGACGATCAGATGACCGTCGCGACCCGCGAGCGGATAGCGCACGAACCAGAGCTGCCCGTTTTCTTCGTGTGACTCGACTTCGAGGTCGGACACCGCGGTCTGCAGGACGGGGTCCCAGTTGACGAGGCGCTTTCCGCGATAGATCAGTCCCTGTTCGTGCATGCGCACGAAAACTTCAGTGACCGTGCGCGAGAGCCCCTCGTCCATCGTGAAACGCTCGCGCGACCAGTCGCACGATGTCCCGAGCCGCCGCATCTGGCGTGTGATGGTCGAGCCGGATTGCTCCTTCCATTGCCACACGCGATCGACGAAGGCGTCACGTCCGATGTCGCGGCGCGACGTGCCCTGGCCTTCGAGCTGGCGCTCGACCACGATCTGCGTCGCGATACCGGCATGGTCGGTGCCGGGCTGCCACAGGGTGTTGAAGCCGCGCATCCGGTGGTAGCGCGTAAGCGCGTCCATGATCGTGTGCTGGAACGCGTGCCCCATGTGCAGCGTTCCCGTCACGTTCGGAGGCGGCAGCAGAATGCAGTAGTTGCGCTGATTCGAGCGATCGAGGCCTGCTTTGAAGTAGCCGCCGGTTTCCCAGGTGGTGTACCAGCGTGCCTCGATGCCCGCAGGATCGAAACTCTTGGCGAGCTCCATCGATGACGCAGGCGGTGCGGACAAAGAGGGCATTATAGCTGACGCATCACGAAGATCCGGGCTGCTGGACTCGAGTGCCCGGCGCAGCGGCGCGAGTTGCGCCTGAAGCGCCTGCTCGACGGACGTGCGCACCATGTCTCCGATATTGCCCTGCAGTTCTTTCGCGACCCGTTCGAGCACGGAACCGAGCGCAGAGCCGATGTCCGGAATGAACTGATCACGCACGACTTCGGCGATCTGGGCGTCGAGGTCCTTTCTCAAGCGCTGATAAACGATGTGCTGCAGATTCTGTGTCTGCACTCGCGAGATGACCTGGACGGCGCCTGTCTCCCCGTTTGCGCCGGCGAACGAATCTTCTTCTATCAGAACCGGGTCGGGAACGATGTCGGTCAGCAGAGGGAAATCATCGCTCGGCTCGGCTACATCATGGGTAGCTGCGGAGTGTGCCGTGCGTGCGTGGCCCTCGCTTTCGGAGCGATCGGCCTCTACAGCCGTTTCGCCACGGCCTGCCGGTTCCTTTTCGCTCATCTTAGAGCTGCAAGCTTCAGGCCTCTTTGCGTAAATCGTGCGTGCGGATCTCGTAACCGCGATCGCGATAGAACTTGAAGCGTTCGCGCGCGAGCTGACGGTCCTGGTCCTCGCTGCTGACGATTTCGATCAAGCGTTCGAAGCGGCTGAAGAACGGCGGCCAGTCGTCGCGCAGATTCACGAGCACCTGATCGTGTGACGGCGTCTCCCCTCGAAAGTCCACCACGATCGGTGTGATCGAGGACAAAGCATCTCCAGACGTGCAATGCGGTAGGAAGCTCGTCGGCGCATGCGACCAGAGCGTGTGGTCCAGTCGCCTCGCGACGTCCGCATCCGGACAGGAAACAACGATCTTGCGCCCGAGGCTGTACGCCTTCGCGGCAATACGGCAAGCCGTCTGCAGCTTGTCCGGGACGTTCGTATAGAAGTCGATCTGGGTCACGTGCGTCTTACGCGGCTGCCCGCAGCGCCCACCTCATCGGGCGTTCGATCGCGTCACGAGAAACTGCGTGAGCAGCGGTACCGGCCGGCCCGTCGCGCCCTTGTCCTTGCCACCGCGCCATGCAGTGCCTGCGATGTCGAGGTGCGCCCACTTGTACTTCGTCGCAAAGCGCGAGAGAAAACACGCGGCGGTGACACTGCCCGCAGGGCGTCCGCCGATGTTGGCAAAATCCGCAAAGTTACTCTTCAGTTGTTCCTGATAATCGTCCCACACGGGCAGGCGCCATGCACGGTCGTACGCTGCATCGGCAGCCGTGAGAAGCTCGTTCGCCAGCGCGTCGTCGTTCGCGAACAGGCCGGAAGCGACGTGTCCGAGCGCGATCACGCAGGCACCGGTGAGAGTCGCGATGTCTATCACTGCCGACGGTTCGTAGCGCTCGGCGTATGTCAGCGCGTCGCAAAGAATGAGCCGTCCCTCCGCGTCCGTGTTGAGAATCTCGACCGTCTGTCCAGACATACTCTTCACGACGTCACCGGGGCGGGTCGCGCGGCCCCCCGGCATGTTCTCGGTCGTCGGAATGAGTCCCACGACGGAGAGCGGCAGTTTCAACTCCGCCACTGCCTTGAGCGTGCCGAGCACGGTTCCCGCGCCGCTCATGTCGTACTTCATTTCATCCATTTCGGCCGCCGGCTTGATCGAGATTCCGCCGGTGTCGAATGTGATGCCCTTGCCGACGAGGACGACTGGCTTTGAACTCTTCGCAGCACCGCCATACTCGACCACCACGAACTTTGGCGGCTGCGCGCTGCCCTGCGCGACTGACAGCAGGGTGCGCATGCCGAGTTTTTGCATGTCAGCGCGTTCGAAGACCCGCACCTTCATGCCGTAGCTTTTGCCCAGCTCCTTTGCCTCGGCGGCGATATAGGAAGGCGTGCACACGTTCGGCGGCAGATTGCCGAGATCCTTCGTGAGCGCCATGCCCTCGGCGAGCGCAATACCGTGCGCGGTGCCGCGTTCCGCATCGCGCAACTCTTCCCGCGATGCCACTGCCAGCACGATCTCGCGCAGCGAGTGCGGCGCGCGATCCTTGCGGCTTTTCATCTGCTCGAAGCGATAGATGCTTTCCAGCGCGACCGTAGCGGCCTGTTGTGTGCGCCAGGCCGCACCGCGGCCCTTCACTTCGAGCGCGCTGAGATGGAACTCCGCAGTGGTGGCGCCCGTCGGAATGAGTGTCCGCATCGCCGCGGCGATCGCTTCACGATACTGGCGCGGCCCGAAATCGGCTTCGCGCCCGAGCCCGACGAGCATCACCCGCTCCGCGGTCAGGCCAGGCAGATCGTGCAGCATCACAGTCGAGCCGCTCTTGCCCTCCATGTCGCGCTTGACGACTTTGGCGAGGGCGCCTTGCACCAGCGCATCGAGCTCGCGCGCAGGTGCAGAGAGCGTACGCGATTCGAACACACCGGCGACGACACAGCCGCTCGCGGCGCGGCCTGGCTGGAGGTGTTTCGTGCTAAATTTCAAATGCTTGCTCCTGTGCGGAGCCCGATTATCCGCACAACGTTCACCAAAAGCAAAGCCTCCATGATCTTCCACAAAGCGCTCGTGCGCGAGTTCGCGAACACCGCGCTCGCGACGTTTTTCGTTCTGCTCGGCATCACGTTCACGACGCAGCTCGTGAGATTGTTGAGCCAGGCGGCGATTGGCGTGATCACGTCCACGGGCGTGCTCGTGCTGCTCGGTTTCACGCTGGTCAATACGCTTCCGGTCCTGCTGTCGCTCACGACGTTCATCGCGATACTGCTGACGCTCACGCGAAGTTACCGCGACTCCGAAATGGTGATCTGGTTTTCGAGCGGTCTCGGACTCACGCGGTGGATGCGCCCGGTGTTGTCGTTCGCCTTGCCGCTGGTTCTCATGATCAGCGGCTTCTCGCTCGCACTTTCGCCGTGGGCGACCAGTCGTTCGGAAGAGTTGCGCCGGCTTATGGACTCACGTGACGACGTGTCCACTATCATGCCCGGTGTCTTTCGCGAGTCAGCGCGAGCCGACCGCGTGTACTTCGTCGAAGAGGTATCCGACGCCGAAAACATGGTCGGAAACATCTTCGTGAGCTCCAATCAGCAGGGGAAGCTCGGGGTGATCGTCGCGAGGCGTGGCTATCAGGAAACCGCCGAGAACGGCGACCGTTTCCTGGTGCTGCTCAACGGCCGCCGTTATGACGGCATGCCCGGCACACCCGAGTATCGAGTGTATGAATTCGAACGCTACGCCATGCGAGTGGAAGTGGGCCAGGCGCCCGCTCGCGCGGCGACGACCAAAACGATCAACTCAGTGGACCTCCTGCGGGATCCGACGCCGCGCAATCTCGCCGAGCTCTCATGGCGGATCGGCCTTCCGGTGAGTGCCCTGATGCTGGCGCTGCTCGCTATACCGTTGTCGTTCGTAAATCCGCGCGCGGGCCGCTCCATGAATCTGGTGCTGGCGCTGCTCGTGTACATGACCTACAACAATCTGCTTTCGATCACGCAGGCGTCGATCGCGCAGTCGCGGGTGAGCTTCGTGGTCGGCCTGGGTGTGCACGTGCTGATGCTCGCCGTGCTGGTTGCGCTTTTCTACCGGCGTCTCATGGTGGTTTCTCTGCGGCGCCTGATCCGACAGCGGCGCGTGCCCGCATGAGAACGCTGCGGCGTTATCTCGCGGTCGAGATCATCATGGCCACGGCCCTGGTGGTGCTGGCGCTGCTGATGCTCTTCGCGTTCTTCGACCTGGTCGAAGAGATGAAAGATCTCGGCCGGGGCGGTTACCGGCTGCCCAACATAGCGCTGCACGTTCTTCTGTCGGTGCCGACGCACGTGTATGAAGTATTCCCGATCGCGGCACTGATCGGCACGCTATTCGCGCTGGCGCAGCTCGTCGCCAGCAGCGAGTACACGGTCATGCGTGCGTCAGGCGTGTCGCTGTTGCGTCTGAACGCGGCGCTTCTGACCGTCGGGCTCCTTTTTGCCACCATCACGTTCGTGTTCGGCGAGTTCATCGGCCCGCCGGCCGAGCAGCTCGCGCAACGCGTGCGCTCGCTTGCGATTGCCGGCATCGTCGCACAGGAGTTCCGGTCTGGGCTGTGGGTGAAGGATGGCCGGAACTTCGTGAACGTGGGCGAGGTCACGCGCGACGCGAAGCTGCGCCGCATAAGGATATACGAATTCGATGACGAGTATCGGCTGCAGACGCTGAGCCTTGCCGATGAGGGTGCCTACGTCAGGGACCGCATCTGGACGCTGCGCGGCGTCGTTCGCACCACGTTCGAAGGCCAGCGAACCGTGGTGCGACGCATCGAGCGACTGGAGTGGATCTCGGTGCTCGAGCCGCAGCTGCTCGCGATGCTGATGGTCAAGCCCGACCGCATGTCGGCGTGGTACCTGTATTCATATTCCCAGCACCTGCGCGAGAACCATCAGAAGGCGCTCCGCTACGAGATCGCTTTGTGGACGAAGATCATGTATCCGATTGCAGTGCTGGTCATGATGGTGCTGGCACTGCCGTTTGCCTCGTTCCAGAGGCGGAAGGGCGGGGTCGGTGCGCGCATCTTCACGGGCATCATGCTCGGGCTCGCGTTCTACACGATGAACCGGCTGTCCGGTTCGCTCGGATTGATTTACGACTGGCCCGCTCCGGTCGCCGCTGTCACGCCGACACTGCTTTTCCTCGCGCTGGCGCTGGTGATGATGTGGTTTCAGGAGAGACGTTAGGAACATCGTTAGAAAGAACCACCCCGTTCGGGTGAGCGGGGGCCGTGGAACGGCGGGCACGCTGAAGCGTGGAGCAGGAGCCCCGTTTACGGGGATGCGACCGCGGAGGCGTGCGTGAGACCGCGGTTCTAACACGCGTGCCTCAGCCCGCTTCCGGGTCGCACCTACCGCTACGCGGCAGGCACTGCTCCTCCGTCCGCGGTCTCCCGCGAGCGGTATCATTCGAGCGCCATTTAGCACTCTCGTCCGAGCGTGCGAGGCTTTGGGCGAAGGAAACGGTCTTCCAATGCAACTGACTTCTTTCGTCACCGCTCTCGCCTCGCTCGTGCTCGCGACTGGCGCGGCACATGCGCAAACCAACTTTCCCGAGCGCCCGGTGCGCTGGATCGTACCGTTTCCCGCGGGCGGGAGTGTCGATCTGGTAGGGCGCGCAATCGGACAAAAGCTCTCCGAGCTATGGGGCCAGCAGATCGTCATCGACAATCGCCCCGCCGCCGGGGGTCGCGTCGGGACGCAGATCGCTGCGCAGGCGGCGCCCGACGGCTATAGTCAGCTTCTCACCCTCAACACCAATCTCACCGCCGACCGGAGCCTGTTCAAGCAGCTTCCGTACGATCCTGAAAAGGCCTTCACGCCGATTACGATCATCGCGGGCACCTCGCAGTTGCTCGTGGTGAATCCGCTACTGCCCGCGCGGAATGTGAAGGAGCTGATCGCGCTCGCAAAGGAGAAGCCGGGGCAGCTCAACTACGGATCTTCCGGAGTGGGCGGCTCGCTCCACCTGGCGATGGAGTTGTTCAAGTCGATGACGGGCGTCGAAGTGATTCACGTGGCGTACAAAGGCGGGCCCCCGGCGGCGCTGGATCTCATTGCCGGCCAGATCAGCATGATGTTCTTCAACACGCCGGCGGCGCTCGGCTATGTGAAGAGCGGAAAGCTGCGAGCACTCGGAGTGAGCACGGGCAAACGATCGCCGCAACTTCCGGACGTGCCCACGATCGCGGAAGCCGGTGTGCCCGGATACGACGTATCGGTATGGTATGGGCTTGTGGCACCCGCGCGGACCTCGCCGGCCATTATCGACAGCACGTATCGCGAGCTTGCGCGCGTTCTCGCCATGCCCGACGTAAAGCAGCAGGTCGAAGCGCTCGGTGCGGATACGATAGGCGCTACGCCGGGTGACATGGCGCGGCGCGTGAAGGCCGAGACGGAACAGTGGGCGCGGCTGGTGACACGCGCGAAGATCAGTTTCGAGTGAAAGACGAGGATGATGAAGACGGTGTTCCCAATGCTGGAGGTGATGCAGATCCCTCCCAAGCCCCGTACGAGCAGCATGCTGCTCATGTCGGAGATCGGCCTTTCGTTGCGACAGTCCGAGGACGTCTGCGAGGTCGCGGCGTCGATCATCGATTACGCGAAGATCACGGACCACGCAGGATTGTCGTACCGGCTGACTGCAAAGTGGCTGCGGAAAAAGATCAGGCTCTACAACTCGTACGGCATCCAGGTTGTTCCGGGCGGCATCCCGTTTCAGCTCGCCGTCCAGCAGAAGAAAATCCCCGAGTTCCTCAAGCGCGTCCGCGACGTGGGTTTCGTTGGCGTCGAAATGAGCGAGGATGTAATCGAGCCGCTCGAAGCGAATCATCGTGCAGACCTCATCGCCGAGGCGAAGTCGCTGGGGCTCGAGGTCTACACCGAAATGGGGCGCAAGAACCGCGACCGGGTTTTCGACGTGGACGCGATCTGCGAACAGATCCTGCGTGATATCGGGCTCGGCGTGTCGAAGGTCTACCTGGAAAGCGCGGAGATCCAGGAGATTTACGCTGCAGATCCCACGGCGCTCGACAGAATCGCCGGGCTGGGAAAGAACGAATATCTGCTCTTCGAACTCGGTCTCATCGCTGCTCAGGAAAAAGCCGCGTGGCTGGTCGAGCGCTACGGCCCCGGGATCAACTTCGCGAGCGTCGCGCCTGCCGACGTGGTGCCGGTGGATGCCATACGCCGCGGAATGCACCGCAAGGCGAACTTCACCTACATGACCTGTTCTGCGAACCAAGGCTGATCGCGATGCCTGCGCGCATACTGGAAGGCAAGGTCGTCGTGATCACCGGCGGCAGTCGCGGCATCGGGCGGGCAACCGCGGAGCTATGCGCTGCGGCTGGCGCTTCGCTCGCGATCTGCGGACGCACGGACGCGACCTTGAAGGCGGCGGCCGACAGCCTCGCTGCGGCGCATGGTGTCACCGTCCTGCATGAAATCGCGGATATCCTGAGCACCGCAGCGGTCGAGCGCTTCGTCGCCCGGGTCGGTGAACGCTACGGCCGCATCGACGTACTTGTGAACAACGCGGGCGAATCGTCGCAGCGCGAAGTGGACGGCGTGCGCTGGCCGGTGAACGCGGTCGACTCGGTCGGGCAGGCGCTGCCCAAGGGCCGATTCGAGACCATCACAGATGAGGAGTGGCGCACCGCGCTGGAGCAAAAAGTACTCGGAATGATCCGCGTCAGCCGGGCCGCGCTTCCGCTCATGCGCAAGGCCGGCAGCGGCAGCATTGTGAACATTACATCGATCAAGGGCCGGCAGCCGCCGCCACGAGTGGTTACGTCGGGGGTCGCGTGGGCGGCGTCCATGAACTTCAGCAAAGGGCTGTCGCTGGAGCTTGCAGCCGACAACATCCGCGTGAACGTAGTCGCCGTCGGCGGCATCATGACGGAACAGATGGAAGCCGGCCGCAGTAAGTGGGCACCGGAAAAGTCGCTCGAGCAGTTTCTCGCGCCGCGCGTGGCGAACATTCCGCTGCAACGGCTCGGCACGGTCGAAGAGGTGGCGCAGACGATCTTCTTTCTCGCATCGCCGCTCTCCTCCTACATCACGGGCCAGTGTATCGCGACCGACGGCGGGGGCCTTCGCGGCATTTGAGACGAGGACGCAGTCGACCCTGGCGACTTCAGCGCGACGGCCGAGGAGACGTCTCAGCTCGCGTCGATCAGGCGTGTTCCAGCGAGCCGATCGTGCAAGAAGTGGCGTTCGGGATCGGCGAACGCCCACAGGAATGTGATCCCGAACGGGATCGATCCAAGGACGGCGGCCATGTAGCGCAGCGTCGCGCGCTGGACGCTCACAGGTGCGCCGTTGCGCCCGACGAGCCGTAGGCGCCAGGTTTTCATCGGCAGCGTCTGGCCGCGAATCCAGTGCCAGCAGAAGTACACGCCCGCAACCGCAAGCAGCCACGCCTGAAACAAGGGGCGGCTATGTGAAGACCGAACGCTGGCCTCGATCAGGAGGTACGCCAACCCTGCGGCAAACAGAACGCCGGCAAGCAGCACCGCCTCGTACCCGAGCGATGCCAGGCGGCGGGGAAGTGGCGCAGCCGCGAGCGGCTTCGGTTGCGCGCGCTGGGCCCCAAGTGCATCAATCGGCAGTCTTGGCGCTCTCGGTCGGCTGCGGCGTATTCCGGTATTGCTCGTACTCTTCCGCCGCCTTCTTGTACTCTTCCCACGCCTTCTTGACCTCCTCGCGTTGACGCGGAGGTTGCCGGCGCAGGGTCTGGTAGCGTTCCCGTGCTTCGCGCCGCTCGTCGGGACTCAGCTTGGCCCACGCCTGCATGCGGTCCTGGAGCCGCTCCTTCTGATCCGGCTTCATGGTCGGATAGCGATTGGCGATCGCGACCCATTTCTTGCGGCGCGTGCTATCGAGCTGCTCCCAATCGGGCTGCAACGGCGCAAGCACCTGCTGTTGCGCCTGCGTCAGCTCGGACCAGCTCGGCCTGATGGGCTTCTTAGCCTGGACTTTGCTATCGGCGGCAGCGACGGAAAATACGATACATAGCGACGCAATCAGCGCGGCGAGCGTTTTAGCCATGAATCGAAGTCTTTGTCGAGGTAGGCATCGATTGGCAGGTCGTCGGTAAGGAGTCCGAGGTCGATATCTGCAATGCCGCTCATCACGCCGTTTGTCTGTACGTAGACCACCCCGATCAGTCCGAGTACCGAGCGCCGCCAGCGGAATCAGATAACGGATGCCGAACGTCCACTGATCCACGTCGAATCCGCCTGTCGTTGCGAGGCGGGCCCGGCTCGCGGTAACCCGTACGTGGTCACCCATATGCCGGGCGAGGGCCTGCTGCCGCGCCAAAGCGAGGGCTTCCCGCGTGCCTGCCGGGAGCTTGTTGGTGCCCTCGTCCAGAACTCTGGCAAGCCGTTGCGCGAGTTCATCTTGTTGATTCATAGCGTAATCCCCTGCTTTTCCAACATCGCGGCAAGCGCATGGGTCGCACGGGAGCAATGCGTCTTGACGCTGCCCTCGGAGCAACCCATTGCTTTCGCCGCTTCCGCGACGTCCATTTCCTCCCAGTAACGCAGCAAAAAAGCCTCGCGTTGACGTGCCGGGAGCTTCTCCAGGGCTTTTTCGATGATCTGGAGGACCTGGCTGCGGGCGAGTTGATCCGAAGGCGTTTCCATGGACATCGATTCGCTCGCGACCTCCAGCGTTTCAAGGGGGTCGTACTCCTCGTCCGTGTCCGTTCCGAAGAGGGCCGAGACAGGCGTCGTCCATAGCGCGCGCACCTTCTGGCGGCGATAGAAGTCGCGGATCGTGTTCTGAAGAATACGCTGGAAGAGAAGCGGCAGCTCTGCAGCCGGGCGGTCGCCGTATTTCTCGGAGAGCTTGAGCATCGTGTCCTGCACGATGTCGAGCGCTGCGTGTTCATCGCGAACCGCGAAGACCGCCTGCTTGTACGCCCGCCGCTCCACCGCGGCGAGAAAATCCGCTAATTCCTTGGTAGTAGCCAGTCGCTTTTGCCTTCGTCTTTAGTCGGAGGGCCGCAAGTGTTAAGCAGCCGACCGCCGTTCCTGGCGTCGGACCCCTCACGGGTGGCAGGCATGTTAACAAAACGTGTTCTTGACGCAACCCGTTCCAGCGTGAGCGGCACACCGGACCTGAGCACGGCATGCGCTCGTATCATACTGTTTAAAGAGGCGTTTTGCTTGACCCAGCACGCTGCAGACGGTAATGTTGTCAGTTTTCACCTTTTACCTTGTCGCGTTAGGCTAGAGCTATGTCAATGACCGGGGCTGAGATCTTTGTGCGCTGTCTTCAGGAGGAGGGCGTGGAATACGTCTTCGGGTATCCGGGCGGCGCGGTCCTATTCCTGTACGACGAGCTCTTCAAGCAAAACAAGGTAAAGCACGTCCTCGTGCGTCACGAGCAGGGGGCGATCCACGCAGCGGACGGTTATTCGCGCTCGACGCAGAAGGTTGGCGTCGCCCTCGTGACCTCCGGACCGGGGGTGACGAACGCGGTGACCGGGATCGCGACCGCCTACATGGACTCGATTCCGCTGGTGATCATCACCGGCCAGGTCCCGACACATGCGATCGGTCAGGACGCGTTCCAGGAATGCGACACCGTGGGCATCACCCGTCCGTGCGTAAAACATAACTTTCTCGTGAAGGACGTGAAGGACATCGCCTCGACCATCAAGAAGGCGTTCTATATCGCCTCGACCGGACGGCCCGGTCCCGTGGTGGTGGACATCCCGAAAGACGTGACCAGCCATAAGGCCGAGTTCGAGTATCCCGACAAGGTGGCGATGCGCTCGTACAACCCGGTGGTGAAAGGGCACGCAGGGCAGATCAAGAAAGCCATCCAGGCCCTCATCGGCGCGAAACGTCCGATGGTCTATACCGGCGGCGGCGTGATCCTCGGGGATGCAGCGCCGCAACTCACACGCCTGGTTCAGCTCCTCGGGCTGCCGTGCACCAATACCCTGATGGGTCTCGGCGGCTATCCGGCGACCGATCGTCATTTCCTCGGCATGCTCGGCATGCACGGCACGTACGAGGCGAACATGGCGATGCAGCATTGCGACGTGCTGCTTGCGATCGGAGCGCGCTTCGACGATCGCGTGATCGGAAACCCGAAACATTTTTTCGAGGAGCCGCGCACCATCATACACATCGACATCGATCCTTCATCGATTTCGAAGCGCGTGAAGGTGGACGTGCCCATCGTCGGCAACGTGCGCGAGGTACTGGACGAGTTGCTGAAGCAAGTGGAGGCAGCGAGCACCCGCCTCGACGACGATGCCCTCAAGACCTGGTGGACGCAGATCGAGCTTTGGCGCGCCCGCGATTGCCTGCGCTACGACCGCGACAGCGCCATCATCAAGCCGCAGTACGTGATTCAGACGCTGTACGAGATCACGAACGGCGATGCCTTCGTCACGTCCGACGTCGGCCAGCACCAGATGTGGGCGGCGCAGTTCTACAAGTTCGACAAGCCGCGCCGCTGGATCAACTCGGGTGGCCTCGGCACGATGGGCTTCGGCTTGCCTGCCGCCGTCGGCGTCCAGCTCGCGCATCCGGGCGAGACGGTCGCATGCGTGACTGGCGAGGCAAGTATCCAGATGTGCATTCAGGAGCTATCGACCTGCAAGCAGTATCGCCTGCCCATCAAGATACTGAATCTGAACAACCGCTACATGGGGATGGTCCGCCAGTGGCAGGAGTTCTTCCACGGCAACCGCTACGCGGAATCGTACATGGATGCATTACCGGATTTCGTGAAGCTCGCCGAATCTTACGGGCACGTCGGCATCCGGGTGGAAAAACCGGGCGATGTCGAGCCGGCGATCAGGGAAGCGTTCTCGCGCAGGAACGAGCTCGTCTTCATGGACTTCACGACGGACCAGACCGAGAACGTGTTCCCGATGATTCCGGGCGGCAAGGGCCTCTCGGAGATGATTCTCGTATAACTAAAAAACAACGACATGCGGCACATCGTATCTGTTCTCCTCGAGAACGAAGCCGGCGCGCTCTCGCGCGTATCCGGCCTGTTTTCGGCGCGCGGCTATAACATCGAATCGCTGACCGTTGCGCCCACGGAGGACGCGACGCTTTCACGCATGACGATCGTGACGTCCGGTTCGGATGAGGTGATCGAGCAGATCACCAAACAACTGAACAAGCTCGTGGACGTCGTGAAGGTGGTCGACCTCTCGGACGGCGAGCACATCGAACGCGAGCTCATGCTGGTGAAGGTGCGTGCGGTCGGCAAGGATCGCGAAGAGATGAAACGCATGGCCGACATCTTTCGCGGCCGCATCATCGACGTCACCGAAAAGGACTATACGATCGAGCTCACTGGAACCGGTTCCAAGCTCGATGCTTTTCTGAAGGCTATCGATCGCAGCTCGATCCTCGAGACGGTGCGCACCGGCGCCTCGGGGATCGGTCGCGGAGATCGGGTCTTGAGAGTCTAGTTGACGAAGTGGCGGCGTGGAGGCGTAAACGCTTTCTCACGTCCGGCAGCAGCCACTCATCCACTCAATTCAGTTTATTCATCGCCAGAGACCATCATGAAAATCTTCTACGACAAAGACGCAGACCTGTCGCTCATCAAGCGCAAGCAGGTCGCCATCATCGGCTATGGTTCGCAGGGCCATGCGCACGCGAACAATCTCAAAGACTCAGGCGTGAAGGTGACAGTCGGTGTGCGCAAGGATGGCGCTTCCTGGAAGAAAGCGAAGAACGCCGGCATCGCGGTAAAGGAAGTCGGCGACGCAGTCAGCGGCGCCGATCTGGTGATGCTGCTCCTGCCGGACGAGCATCATCAGCAGGTGTATCAGGACGAGATCGAGCCGAAAATCAAAAAGGGTGCGACGCTCGCCTTCGCGCACGGCTTCAATATTCACTTCAAGCAGATCGAGCCGCGGGCCGATCTCGATGTAATCATGATCGCTCCGAAGGGGCCCGGTCACCTCGTGCGCTCCACGTACACACAGGGCGGCGGTGTGCCTTCGCTGATCGCGATCGCTCAGGACCCCTCGAAAAAGGCGCGCGACGTCGCGCTTTCCTATGCTGCCGCGATCGGTGCGGCGCGCGCCGGCGTGATCGAGACCACGTTCCGCGAAGAATGCGAGACCGATCTCTTCGGTGAGCAGGTCGTACTGTGTGGCGGATTGACGGCCCTGATCCAGGCGGGCTTCGATACCCTCGTCGAGGCGGGTTATGCGCCCGAGATGGCCTACTTCGAATGCCTGCACGAAGTGAAGCTGATCGTGGATCTGATCTACGAAGGCGGCATCGCCAACATGCGCTACTCGATCTCGAATACGGCGGAATACGGCGACTTCACGCGCGGCCCGCGCATCGTGAACGATGAGGTGAAGGCCGAGATGAAGCGGATCCTGCACGAGATCCAGACGGGTCAGTTCGCCCGCGAGTTCATCCTGGAGCATCGCGCGGGCGCACCGATGTTGAAGGCGATGCGCCGCATCGGCGCGCAGCAGCAGGTCGAGGTCGTCGGCGAGAAACTGCGCGACATGATGCCGTGGATCAAGAAAAATCGCCTCGTAGACCAGAGTAGGAACTAACGCCGTTCTGGTGAGCCGGCGCGGTACGTTGCGCACGGTCGTTGCTTCGTTCTGCCCTGGCCCTCGTACGATCGGACGAGAGTTCTAACTGGCGCTTGAATGCTACGTTCGCGGCGACAGCCTGTTCCAGGCGCACCGCTCACCAACAGGGGGCGGCCTAAGTAACGAATAACCATGAACTATCCTCATCCGATACTGGCAAAGGAAGGGTGGCCGTTCATCGCGCTCTCGCTGATCGCTGCGGTGGCCGTCCATTTCTGGGCGGGATGGCTGTGGGCGCTACCACTCTGGATAGTCGTGGCGTTCGTCGTTCAGTTCTTCCGCGATCCACCGCGCACCGCGCCCTCCGATCCGGACGCCGTTGTCTCGCCGGCGGATGGCCGCATCGTCGTTGTCGAGAAAGCGCGTGATCCTTACCTCGACCGCGACGCGGTGAAGATCAGCGTGTTCATGAACGTCTTCAATGCGCACTCGAACCGCAGCCCCGTCGACGGCGTAGTGCGCAACACGTGGTATCACGCCGGCAGCTTCGTCAACGCTTCGCTGTCCAAGGCCTCTCTCGAGAACGAGCGTGCGGCGCTGTGGCTGAGTACATCGAGAGGCGATGTGACGTGCGTCCAGGTCGCCGGACTGATCGCGCGGCGCATCCTCTGTTATGCCAGGACAGGACAACGTCTCGGGCGGGGCGAGCGTTTCGGCTTCATCCGATTCGGGTCCCGCGTGGATGTGTATCTGCCGCCTGATGCCGTGCCGAAGGCAAGCGTCGGCGACAAGGTGTACGCTACGAGCACGACCCTCGCGACCCTGCCGCCGCGACCATGATGGATCCGCGAGAGCACAAGCTCCTCATCAAATCCCGGTTTGCCCGCCGCGGCATTTACTGGCTGCCCAATCTGTTCACGATCATGGCGCTGTGCGCCGGGTTCTATGCCATCGTGCAGGCGATGGGCGGGCGTTATCAGCCGGCGGCGATCGCGATCTTCGTTGCGCTCGTGCTCGATGGCATGGACGGGCGCATTGCGCGGCTCACGCGCACGCAGAGCGCATTCGGCGCCGAGCTCGACAGCCTTTCCGACATGGTCTCGTTCGGGGTCGCCCCGGCGCTCGTCGTCTACCACTGGGCACTCCAGTATTTCACGGCCTCGAGCGGCGTCGCGATGCTCGGTCCCTGGCTCTCGAGCAAACTCGGTTGGATCGCGGCTCTGGTCTACTGCGCCTGCGCCGCTTTGCGGCTCGCACGGTTCAACACGAACATCGACGTCGTGGACAAGCGCTTCTTTCAAGGACTGCCGAGTCCCGCCGCGGCGAGTCTGGTTGCGGGACTCGTGTGGGCGCTCGAGCAGAATGACGTGCACGGCCCGGACGTGCGCTGGCTGGCATGGGCCATCACGATGTTCGCGGGTCTGTCCATGGTCAGCAATTTCCGGTTCTACAGCGGCAAGGACATCAACCTGCGCCGCAGCGTGCCCTTCTCGGTCGTGGTTGGAATTGCGCTGGGGCTCGTGTTCTTGATGGCTTTCGCGAGCACGTTGCCCGAAATCCTGCTCCTGCTGTTCGGCGGCTACGGGCTGTCGGGGTATGTCATGTGGATTCTCGGTTTCTTCGGCAGGCGATCGAAGACCCCCCTCTCGCCCCACTCATGAAGCGCGCGCTTTGTTGCAAGGGTTCTGAAAACCCGTTATATTGGTGCGGCATGGAACTCTCCCTTCAGGCTGCCGCACCACGTCTTTCCTCCAGCGCCCTGCTGGCCGGCCTGCTGCTGCGCGTTCGCGCGCGCTAATACTTCTACCCACATTCGCAGTTTCGGACGGAGCACTCGGGGCTCCGGAGTGATATTTCGTGTGAACGCATGGTAAGCGCGTTCGAGAAGGAGATTTCAGCAATGGCCCAGGAACACCTCATCATTTTCGATACGACGATGCGCGACGGCGAGCAGAGCCCCGGCGCGTCGATGACGAAGGAAGAAAAGATCCGCATCGGGCGGCAGCTCGAGCGCATGAAGATCGACGTCATCGAGGCCGGTTTCCCCGCCGCGAGCGACGGCGACTTCGATGCCGTGCAGGCGGTCGCGCGCGCCGTGAAGGACAGCACCATCTGCGGCCTCGCACGTGCCAACGAAAGCGACATACGCCGCTGCGGTGAAGCGGTGAAAGTGGCCGTGCGGCCGCGCGTGCACACCTTCATCGCGACCTCGCCGATTCACATGGAGAAGAAGCTCCGCATGGAGCCTTCGCAGGTAATCGATCAGGCCGTGCGCGCGGTGAAGTGGGCGCGCGAATATACCGACAACGTCGAATTTTCTCCCGAAGATGCCGGCCGTTCCGATATCGATTTTCTCTGCCGTATCCTGGAGCAGGTAATCAAGGCAGGCGCCACGACGATCAACGTGCCGGACACCGTCGGTTACACGCTTCCCGAAATGTTCGGAGGCCTCATTCGCACGTTGAGAGAGCGCGTGCCGAACTCGGACAAGGTCGTGTGGTCGGTTCACTGCCATAACGATCTCGGCCTCGCCGTGGCCAATTCGCTATCGGCAGTCCTGAATGGCGCGCGCCAGGTCGAATGCACGATCAACGGGCTCGGCGAACGCGCCGGCAACGCGGCGCTCGAGGAAATCGTCATGGCCGTGCGTACTCGTCAGGACGTCTTTCCATGTGAGACGCGCATCGATGCGAGCCAGATCGTTCCCGCGAGCAGGCTGGTTGCGGGCATTACAGGATTCCCGGTTCAGCCGAACAAGGCGATCGTGGGCGCGAACGCCTTTGCGCACGAATCCGGCATACACCAGGACGGCGTCCTCAAGAGCCGCGATACCTACGAAATCATGCGCGCTCAGGATGTCGGCTGGAATGCGAACAAGCTGGTGCTCGGCAAGCACAGCGGCCGCAACGCATTCAGGACGCGGCTCACCGAACTCGGTGTCGTCATCGACTCGGAAGAGGCGCTCAATGCCGCATTCAAGCGCTTCAAGGATCTCGCGGACAAGAAGCACGAGATTTTCGACGAAGACCTCCAGGCGCTGATCTCGCAAACGGCGGACGAGGTCGTCGCGGAGCAGTACCGGCTCGTCGCGTTGACGGCGCATTCTGAGACCGGCGAAGAGCCGTTCGCCAGCATCGTGATCTCGCAAGGCGGACGCGAAGTGAAGACGGAAGCGCACGGAAGCGGCCCGGTGGATGCGTCGTTCAAGGCGATCGAAGCCGTGGCACGGAGTGGCGCGGAGCTGCTGCTCTACTCCGTGAACAGCATCACCACTGGGACAGATGCGCAGGGCGAAGTTACAGTGCGTCTGTCGAAGGGTGAGCGGATCGTGAACGGGCAGGGAGCGGACACCGATATCGTCGTCGCGTCCGCGAAAGCCTACATCGATGCGCTGAACAAGCTGCACTCGACGGCCGAGCGCGTCAATCCGCAGGTGTAAGGGAAGTGACGAGTGAAGAGTGACGGGTGACGACCATCGGCTACTCGTCTTTCGTCAGGGTCGGCGTTCCAATGCTCATCGACTGCTCTGCTCCTCGCTGCGCTGCCGAACTCGATGCCGGAGCCGCCCCTCACTCGTCAGTCATCACGCGTCACCCGTCACTGCGATAGCTTCACGGCGAACTGGGCGAGCCGGCGCCCGAGCGCAAGGCACAGCCGCTTCTCATGCTCCGTCATGGGCGCGTCGTTCGCCGGGCCGGCGGTATGGCTCGGACCGTAGGGCGTCCCACCGCTGCGTGTCAGCGTGAGATCGCGTTCCGCATACGGAAGCCCGAGCACGAGCATCCCGTGGTGCAGGAGCGGCAGCATCATCGAGAGCAGCGTCGTCTCCTGCCCACCGTGCATCATGGACGTCGACGTGAACACAGAAGCGGGTTTGCCGGCCAGCGCACCGTTGAGCCACAGCTCCGAGGTGGAATCCCAGAAGTACTTGAGCGGCGCCGCCATGTTGCCGAAGCGCGTCGGAGAGCCGAGCGCGAGCCCGGCGCACTCCGCGAGGTCCTTGAGCTCGACATAGGGGGCACCGGCCGCGGGTACGGGCGGCGCGGTCGCCTCGGTGAGCGTCGACACGCGCGGCACGGTACGCAGCCGTGCTCTCGCGCCTTGGACGTCCTCGATGCCGCGGGCTACGAGCTGGGCCATGCTTCCCACCGAGCCGTGATGCGTGTAGTACAAAACCAGAATATCGCAAGGCATGCGCACTCCAAAAATGCTTGTAAGACTCGAACGGCCAGCGGATATTACCGAGTTCTTGAACGGGAGGACCGATGCCGGCAGGGCGTCTGAACGTATTCAGCTTCGGGCGTATCGTGATGCGGCGATTCGTCGAAGATCGCTGCATGCAGATCGCGTCGAGCCTCACTTTCACGTCGCTGCTTTCGATCGTGCCGTTCGTGACGATCGCGCTCACGATGATTGCCGCGTTTCCCGTTTTCGGCGAGCTCACCGGAGCACTCCAGACGTTCATCCTGCACAACATGGTCCCGGCGTCCGCGGGCGTGATCGCGAACTACACCGAGCAGTTCAGCGCACAGGCCGCGAAACTGACGGCGGTCGGTATTGGGTTTCTGGTCGTGACAGCACTCATGACGCTGCTCACTATCGAAAGCGCCTTCAACGATATCTGGCGCGTGAAGCGCCCGCGTCCGGTAGTGCAGCGTGTTTTCGTGTACTGGACGCTCATCACGATGGGACCGGTGCTGATCGGAGCGAGCCTCTCGCTCACGTCATGGCTCGTCGGACAAGCCGTCGGTCTCGTGCATGGTCTGCCCGGTGCCGGGGTAGCCGTTCTGACCGTTGTTCCCATCCTGCTTACGGGCGTCGCACTGACGCTGCTCTACGTCGCGATGCCAAACCGTCGCATCGCCGTACGCGATGCTGTCATTGGCGGGCTGCTCGCTGCAGTGGTGTTCGAGGGCATGAAACGCGGCTTCGCGGTTTACCTTGCCAAGGTCCCAACATACACACTCGTCTACGGCGCGTTCGCCACGCTGCCGATCTTTCTGATGTGGATCTACCTGTCATGGCTGGTCGTAGTATTCGGCGCTGTCGTCGTTGCAGCATTGCCGGAATGGCGCAGCGGCGCCGGCCAATCAGAGCCCGTGCCGGGAAGCGACTTTTTCGACGCGCTGCAGATCCTGCATATCCTCTGGCGCGCACATCGTACCGGCGTTTCAGTGAAGCTGCCGGAGTTGCTCGCGGCGGTAACGGCGCGGATCGAGCGCGTCGAGCGCATACTGGAATTGCTGACGAGCGCCGGCTGGGTCACGCGAACGGTTCCCGCCGGATGGGTGCTTCATCGCGATCCCACCACGATCACGGTCGAGGATGTGTACCGACTGTTCGTATTTCGCGGCGAGGCACATCGCCCGGCCCGCGCTGCGGACGCCGATCTCGACACGCTGGTTCACGAACTGGGGATACGGGTTGGCGAACACATGCGTATGCCGCTCGATCGGCTCTTCAGCGGCGGCGAGCACGGAACGGCGAAGCCGTCGCTCGAACTCGCGCAGGCGCTCAGCGCACGCGGCGCATGAGCTGAGCCGACTAAACCGGGTGTTCGGGGGGATCGCTCCAGAGTGCCGCACCCTCGTCGCAACTCAGCACGTGATCGTCAGCCGCGAAGCCGTAACGCTCGGCGTCGCGTATGCACTGCGCGAGGAACGCGAACTCAGGTGATTCGCTGAGCACGCATCCGGTGTCGGCGACCTGACGCCATTTCCACTTCACGGCACGGGTCTGCAGAAATTCCCACTGGCGCGACACGAGCTCGTTCACTTCCATCTTCCTTTCGGCACCCAGTGTCCCGGCGTGCGTTTCGACTTCGCGTGAGAGCCCCCTCCGCCGCTCTGATAGCCGTGGCCCTGCGCGTCGGCTATGCACTGGCTCTGGGTCTTGAAAGTTGCCGTGCTGGTTCGGGTGCGGTGCGACAGAACGTCCGAACACACCCAATACCAATCGCCGATTGGGCTCTGAATGAACTGCCAGCGGTCCATTGGTGCTCCTTCTGTAGCTCTTACAGGGTAAATGCAGTCGCTGTACCTGCTGGCAGGTGAAGCGAAGCGCGCTTCGATAGGAGCGGAGAACTACATCGCCGAAGCGGTATGCGGGCCGGCTACTCTGTAAAGCCATGTACCCTGCCATGCCTGCAGCACGGTATTCGGGTACTCCGCACGGCCGAGACTGCCGTTGTAACGGCCGAGCGCGCGGAAGAGATCGCCTTTTTCGAGATCGAGATAATGGCGAAGGATGACGCATCCGAAGCGAAGATTCGTACGCAGATGAAACAGGTTCTGATCGTCGCCTCCGATGAGATTCACCCAGAACGGCATCACCTGCATGTAGCCGCGTGCACCCACGGCGGACACAGCGTACTTGCGAAAGGCGCTTTCGACCTGAATCAGACCGAGCACGAGTTGGGGGTCGAGCCCGGCGCGCTTGGCCTCGTAATGCACGGTGACGAGAAACTCTTCGCGTGCAATGCGATCCGGCATGCGTTTCGCGAGGCGGACGGACATCTGGCCAAGCCAGGTCCGCGCTTCCACTTCGTCTTCGAACGCGAGATACGGCACCGCCTGGTCGGAGACAGCCTTGCTGAGCGCTGCACGAACGCTGGCGGACAGCGGCTCGTATATCTGGGCGCCGGCATATGCACCGGGCGCCGCGAATGCGAGCACGAGCATGACCAAACCGGCGGTCACTGCGCTGAGTTTCATCGAACTTCCGTCTTCTCTCGTATGAAAGCCACTGCTTCGGTCAGAGGAATGACCGTGGCCTTGTCATCACGTCGGCCCCGATACTCGACATTGCCGTCTTTCAGTCCGCGCTCGCCGACTACCAGACGGTGCGGGATGCCGACCAGCTCCATGTCGGCGAACATGATACCCGGGCGCTCATCGCGGTCGTCAAGTAGTACTTCCAGGCCGATTTGAGATAAATCACGATGGAGCTGCTCCGCCGTCTGGCGCACGCGCCCGCTCTTTGAAAGCCCGATGGGCACGATACATAGATCGAAGGGCGCCATGGCCGGCGGAAAAACGATACCGCGCTCATCGTGATTCTGCTCGATCGCAGCCGCGACGATGCGGCTCACGCCGATACCGTAGCAGCCCATTTCCATCAGCCGGGCCTGGCCCGTCTCGTCCAGAACCGTCAGGTTCATCGCGCTCGAGTACTTCGTGCGGAGCTGGAATATGTGGCCGACTTCTATGCCGCGGCAGATCTCGAGCGTGCCTTTGGCATCAGGGCTCGGATCGCCTTCCACCACGTTGCGCAGGTCGGAATAGCGCGGTTCGGGAAAATCGCGGCCTACGTTTGCACCCGTATAGTGGTAGTCGTTCTGATTCGCTCCGATCACGAAGTCGCTCATTGCCATAACGGCCCGGTCGGCGACCACCAGACCGTCGAAGCCAATGGGGCCCAGCGATCCGGCATCGGCGCCGAACGCGGCCTGGAGATCGGACGCGGACGCAAAGCGAACGGGCTTGGCAACGAAATCCAGTTTGCCCGCCTTGACCACATTGAGCTCGTGGTCGCCGCGCAGAAGCAGCAGCACCGGCTTTCCGTTCTCACCCTCCAGGACGACGGACTTGAGCGTCCGATCCGCCACGATGTTCAGGAACTTGCAGAGCTGGCCGATCGTCTTTACGCCCGGCGTGTGCACTTTCGTGAGCGCCTCCCGAGGCCCTGCACGAGGCGTGGCCGGCGCAAGGGCTTCGGCCAGCTCCACGTTGGCCGCGTAATCCGACGCCGGGCAATAGGCGATCGCGTCCTCGCCCGAGTCCGCCAGAACGTGAAACTCGTGGGAGCCCGTGCCTCCGATGCTGCCGGTGTCCGCCGCGACAGCACGGAAACGCAAACCGAGCTTCGCAAAGATGCGGCTGTAGCACTCGTACATCTCTGCGTACGTCGTATCGAGGCTCGCCTTGTCCGCATGAAACGAATAGGCGTCCTTCATCAGGAATTCACGCCCGCGCATGACCCCGAAGCGGGGCCGGATCTCGTCCCGGAACTTGGTCTGGATCTGATAGAGGTTGAGTGGAAGCTGCCGATAGCTCTTGACCTCGCGTCTGACGATATCGCTGACCACTTCCTCGTGTGTGGGTCCGAGGCAATAGTCGCGCTGGTGCCGATCCTTCAAGCGCAGAAGCTCGGGGCCGTACCATCGCCCAGCGACCCGATTCCTGCCACAGTTCCGCCGGCTGCACGCCGGGCATGAGAAGCTCGGTTGCGCCGCTGCGATTCATCTCCTCGCGCACGATCGCTTCGACCCGACGCAATACGCGCAGGCCGATGGGCAGCCAGTTGTAAATGCCGCTCGTGAGCCGGCGTATGAGCCCTGCACGAAGCATGAGCTTGTGGCTCACGATTTCCGCTTCGGCCGGCGCTTCCTTGAGGGTCGAAAGAAACAACTGCGAGACTCGCATATCTGTTCGGGGCGAGAAAAAGCCCTTATTCTACCGAAGCTTGGCTACGAACCCGCTGAACAAGTCCCACGCGGAGCGCGGGCCTTAGTCAGAGATTCCCCGTACCCGATGATGAAACTGCTATCGAAATGGCGCGCCCGCAAACCCGCGGACGACGAAGAAACCGTATACGTGAGCGAACGCTTCGGTGTTCGCTCGTTGCACATCGGCAGCGATACCGTGCAGAGCTCGATGCGGCTCGCACGGCCGAACGACCTCGAGCTTTCGTATACACGCAGCATGATGGCATTCCTCCTGTTCATGCCGCCACCTCGAAAAATGCTGCAGATCGGACTCGGCGGAGGCTCGCTCGCCAAATTCGTTTATCACCGGCTGCCGCAGACCGCTACCACGGTCGTCGAGGTCAATCCGCGCGTGGTCGCTGTCGCTCGTGAGTATTTCAACCTTCCGGCGGAAGACCCGCGGTTCAGCGTCATGATCGAAGACGGGGCGCGCTACATCAACCGGCTCGACGTCAGTGCAGACGTAGTGGTGGTCGATGGCTACGAAGCGGATTCGCACGTGGAGGCGCTCGCCAGTAAGCCGTTCTATGCGGCGTGCCGCGAGCGCCTGACGCCCGGCGGGATGCTTGTCGTCAATCTCTGGGGCGGCGACAAGCTATTCCAGACGCTGCTCGGGCGCATCCAGCAGTGCTTCCCCGGCGGGACGTTGTGCCTGCCCGCCGAACGCCCCGGGAACGTCATCGTGCTCGGCTTCAGGGACGCGCCTCAACCCTTCGGCTGGCCGGCTCTGGTTCATGCCGCCCTCGATCTTCAGTCGAGCTACGAGCTCGAATTCCCGAAGTTCGTCACCGCTTTGCGCAAGATGAACCGGCATGATGACGACCATCTCTATGCACGGGTGGAAGCCTGATAACCTCGCGGCCGACTTTCCATCGATTTCGAATTGTGAAAAAATCCTGAAAACAGGGGAAGTTAGAGGTTGCGACGTGATTGATCGTGACGGTTACCGCCCCAATGTCGGCATCGTGTTGTGCAACCTCAGGAACGAGGTTTTCTGGGGTAAGCGGGTGCGTGAACACTCGTGGCAGTTTCCGCAGGGCGGCATCAAACCGGGCGAAACGCCCGAGTTCGCCATGTACCGCGAGTTGCAGGAAGAAGTCGGTCTGGGCGTTCAGCACGTAAGGATTCTCGGCCGCACGCGCGACTGGCTGCGCTATGACGTGCCCGACCAGTGGATAAGGCGCGACTGGCGTGGTAATTACCGGGGCCAGAAGCAGATCTGGTATCTGCTGCGGCTGATCGGCCGCGACTGCGACGTGTGCCTGCGCGCCAGCGACAAGCCCGAGTTCGACGCTTGGCGGTGGAGCGATTACTGGGTTCCGATGGAATCGGTCATCGACTTCAAGCGCGACGTCTATCAGAAGGCCCTGAGCGAGCTGTCGCGCTACCTGAAGCGGCGCAACGATTACCGGCCGGTCGTCCGAGTAGCGGACCGCACCGCGAGCCAGCTTTCGCGCGGCTGAGGATGTCGTGCCGTTGGCCGACGTCCCTGCGCCGCCATGGGCATCGCTAGGCCGCTGTTTCGTATTCCCGAAAGACTGACAGGAGTTTCAGCGTGCTGCGAGACTACACACCTCTGCCTTCCACCATGCTCGACTCGGGCGCCGGTTATGCGCAACCGACGCAAGCGATCCCCGACCGTGTCGGTCTGGACGATCCGGCACAGCACGTGATGACCGACTTCCGGTCCGTGGCCGCAGTCATCATTCTGTCCGGCGACACTGTGGAAGAAGCGCATCGCCGCATGATCCAGCGCGGCGTGAGGCTCCTCCTGGTCGTGGATCAGGACCGGCGGGTCGTCGGGGTGGTTACGGCAACGGATATCCTGGGCGAGAAGCCGATGCAGGTCATCGCCCACCGCGGCATCCGGCGGGAAGAACTGCTCGTGCGGGACATCATGACAGCGCAGGAGCATCTGGAGGTGCTCTCGATGAACGACGTGAGAGCAGCAAAGGTGGGCCACATCGTCGCGACCTTGAAGCGGTCGGGACGGCAGCATGCGATTGCAGTCGATCAGGACTCACGTGGCCGGCAAACGGTGCGGGGACTCTTCTCCGCAACTCAGGTGGCGCGACAGCTCGGCGTCGTGATCTCAACAAGCGAAATTGCGCGCACGTTTTCGGAGATCGAAGCGCAGCTCGTGCGCTGAGGGCGCGTCGGTTTGACAGCGTGTCTGGCCGTTTTCTATGATCTCTCAAGGCTGTATTGCGTATGCAGTTCCCAGACGGCAGCAATCCGGCCGCCAAGCCGGCCGTTCCGATGTGAAGGAGAGAAGTCATGCAACTCAAGGGTTCGAACACGCACGGGAATCTAAAAGCTGCGTTCGCAGGCGAATCGCAGGCCAACCGGCGCTATCTCTATTTCGCAGCCAAGGCCGACGTAGAAGGCCAGAACGACGTCGCCGCGGTTTTTCGTTCGACGGCCGAGGGCGAAACTGGCCACGCTCACGGCCATCTCGAATACCTCGAAACCTGCGGCGATCCTGCGACGGATCTCCCGTTCGGGCGCACGCGTGAGAACCTGAAGGCCTCGATCGCCGGTGAAACGCACGAATATACCGACATGTATCCAGGCATGGCCAAAGTCGCCCGGGACGAGGGTTTCAGTGAAATCGCGGACTGGTTCGAGACGCTCGCGAAAGCGGAGCGTTCCCATGCCAACCGCTTCCAGAAGGCGCTGGACGCGCTGGCCGATTGATGGACATGGGAGATGACGGCAGTTGTCTTCGTCTCCCTGCGCGCTTGGCATAGAAAAAAGTGAAAGAAGGCAGCCTAGACGCACCGACCCGGCACCCGCTCGACTGGACCTCGCCGGAGTTCTACGATGAGAACAAGATCTTCGCGGAGCTCGAGCGGGTATACGGTATCTGCCACGGATGCCGGCGATGCGTAAATCTCTGCACGGCCTTTCCTACGCTCTTCGATCTGATCGACGAGGGTCCGACCGGTGAGCTCGACGGGGTAGCAAAGGATCGCTACTGGGACGTCGTCGACCGGTGCTATCTCTGCGACATGTGTTACATGTCGAAATGTCCGTACGTCCCGCCTCACCCATGGAACGTCGACTTCCCGCACCTGCAGCTCAGGGCGAAGGCGCTGAAGTTCCGCAAGCATGGCGCAGGCATGCGCGAGCATGTGCTGTCGAGTACCGACCGACTGGGCAAACTGGCGACCATTCCCGTCGTCGTCAAGTTCGTGAATGCGGCGAATAAGTCGAAGCCTGCTCGTGCGCTGCTGGAGCGCACGCTGGGCGTGCACCGCGAGCGCGTGCTGCCGGAATACGCGAGCGCACGCTTTCGCGATCAGGCCCGCGCGCATACCCCCGCTGCGGTGACCGATGGCACGCGCTCGCCGGGAAAAGTGGCGATCTTCGGCACGTGCTACGTGAACTACAACGAGCCGGAAATCGGCCATGATCTACTGGCGATTCTGGCGCACAACGACGTTCAGACCATCATCGTGCCTCGCGAAGTGTGCTGCGGTATGCCCAAACTCGAGCTCGGTGATCTCGAGGCCGTCGCTCGCAACAAGGAGATCAACATCCCGGTGCTTGCGCAGCTCGCACGCGAAGGTTACGCCATACTGACGCCGGTCCCCTCCTGCACGCTCATGTTCAAGCAGGAGATACCGCTCATGTACCCGAACGATCCCGACGTGCGGGCGGTGCGCGGCGCAATGTTCGATCCGCTCGAATACCTCGTACTGAGAAACAGGGACGGCTTGCTGCGCACCGACTTCAAGAACCCGCTCGGACGTGTGGCGTACCACGTCCCGTGCCATCTGCGCGTTCAGAACATCGGCCAGAAGACGCGCGAGCTGCTCGAGATGGTACCGGGGACGCAGGTGACTACGGTCGAGCGCTGCTCCGGTCACGACGGTACGTGGGGCGTCAAGACCGAATATTTCGAGCAGTCGATGAAGATCGGGCGGCCGGTGTTTCGCCAGATGGCGGACAGCAATCCCGATCACGTGAGCTCGGACTGTGCGATCGCCGCGCGCCACATCGAGCAGGGCGCCGGCCTCGCGCCGGGCAAGAAGCGCCATCCGCTCAGCCTCATACGTATGGCCTATGGCATCTGATCAACGGTAGCGAACAGCTCAGGAACGACCGTGCCGGCAATAAAACGCGAGACCCTGTGGACCCTGGAACGGTACGCCAAGGAGCGGCCGCAGTTTCGTGCACGTGTCATGGAGCACAAGAAGCACCGAACAGTACGTCTCGGCGAGCACCTGACCCTCATCTTCGAAGACGAGCTCACCGTCCGCTACCAGATTCAGGAGATGCTGCGCACCGAGCGCCTGTTCGAGGAAGAGGCGATCTGCGCCGAGCTCGACGCCTACAACCCGCTCGTTCCGGACGGGTCGAACTGGAAGGCGACGATGATGATCGAGTATGCCGACTCTGCGGAACGTCAGGGCATGCTGGCCAAGTTGATCGGCGTCGAAGATCGAGTGTGGGTCCAGCCGCAAAGCTGTTCGCGCGTCTATGCGATCGCGGACGAAGACCTCGACCGCGAGAACGAAGAGAAAACATCGTCAGTGCATTTCCTTCGCTTCGAGTTCGCGCCGGCGATGCGTGAAACGATTCTGCGCGGCGCGCAGATCTCCATCGGCGTCGACCATCCGGCTTATTCGGCCAGCATCGATTCGCTCGACGCGCCACTTGCGGATTCCCTGCGGCAGGATCTCGGCACGTGACCAACGCTCGACGCAGCCGCTGACCATGCCAATAACCGGCGAGGAGCTCTAATGGCACAGGATGTTCTGCTCGGCCAGATTCAGAACAAGATGCGTAATCTGGAGGTGCCGGTCTCGATCACGCTGTGGGATGGACGCCGCGTCGGCACCGCCGATGGCGCCGATGTAGACGTCATGATCCGTTCCCCGAAAGTACTGACGGCACTCGTCCACCCCAGCATGGGAAAACTTGCCCGGCATTACGTGGAGCAGCAGCTCGATCTCAAAGGCGAGCCGCGCCAGATTATGCGGCTCGGCGAGGCGCTCTCGGGCACGCCGGGCCCAAGTGCCGGCACGAGTGCGCGGCTGTGGAAGTGGATCGGCCACACACGCGTATTCGACCGCAAGGCGATACGCCATCACTACGACGTGAGCGACGATTTCTATGGGCTCTGGCTCGATGCGCGGCGGGTGTATTCGTGCGGCTATTTCCGCCGTGCGGACGACACGCTCGATATGGCCCAGGAGCAGAAGCTCGATCACATCTGTCGCAAGCTGATGCTGAAACCCGGTGAGCGCTTCCTCGATATCGGCTGCGGATGGGGCGCGCTCGTGCGGTGGGCGGCTCAGCACTACAAGGTGCGCGCAACCGGCATCACGCTTTCGCAGAATCAGTACCAGTACGCGCGACAGCGAATACAGGAAGAGAACCTCGGCGAGTTGTGCGACGTGCAGCTGCTCGACTACCGCGATATTCCCGAACGCGAACCGTACGACAAGATCGCGAGTGTCGGGATGTTCGAGCACGTCGGGCGCAAGAATCTTCCGGTGTATTTCGGCAAGATATTCCGGCTGCTCAAGCCCGGCGGGCTGGTCATGAATCACGGCATCACCCTCAATTCCCCCGAGCAGCGGGAGCTCGGGAGCGACATCGGTTCATTCATCGACGAATACGTTTTCCCGGGCGGCGAGCTCACGCACATCTCGCACGTCCTTGCCGAAATGGCTGAACAGGGTCTCGAAAGCTGGGATGTCGAGAGCCTGCGCCAGCATTACGCGCGGACGCTCTGGCACTGGGTGGAGCGCCTGGAAGGAAATGCCGAGCGGGCGCTCGCGTATGTCGGCGAGAAGAAGTATCGCGTGTGGCGCATCTACATGGCAGGCTCCGCACACGCGTTCGAGCGCGGGTGGATGTCCATCTACCAGGTGCTCGGGGGCAAGCCGCTCCCGAATGGCCGGCTGGCCGTGCCGTCCACGCGTGAATACATGTATGCAGCGTAGAACGCTGGTGCTGCTTGCGCTGCTCGGTTCCGTGTCATCGGGGCTCAATGCGCAGTGGGCGGGGTGGGATTACGACTTCGACCAGGAGAAGAAACCCTGGAACGAAATGCAGGCGCAGATTCCCCCCTATCCCAAAGGCAACTCGCTGATACCTTTCGAAACCGGCGGCGTCGTACGGCATCAGATCTTCATCGATGCGAATTCCATCTCGCGCGGTGAAGACGGCGTCATGCGCTACACGGCCGTGATCAAAGCCGCCGGCGGCGCGACGAATGTGACCTTCGAAGGCATGCGCTGCGAAACGCGCGAACACAAGCTGTACGCGCTTGGCCACAACGACGGGACCTGGGCACGTGCGCGTGATCCGCAATGGAAGTTCATCACGGCGCGGGAAATGCCGTCGCATTACGTGATGCTGTTCCGCGACTTCATGTGTCCCTCCCGTTACCTCCTGCCGGAGCCCCGCAATGTCGTCGCCGCGCTCAAGCGCGGCGAGCCGATCAGTCCGACAACTCAAAACCGCGGGGATTAGCTCTGCACGCATGTTCCCGGCACGCCGTCGTGCTAACAAACTAGCTACAGCAGCACCAGGTTGTCCCGGTGTATGAGCTCCGACTCGTCCACGTAGCCGAGCTTCGACTCGATCTCCGCCGAAGGCGTGCGCAGGATGCGCCGCGTATCGCTCGAGTTGTAATTGACGAGCCCGCGGGCGATCTCGCGGTGTGCGTCATTCAGGCAACTCACCAGTTCGCCGCGCTCGAAGTCGCCCAGCACCTCCTGGACCCCGATCGGCAGCAGACTTTTCCCTCCCACCACGAGCGCATTCACGGCGCCTGGATCGAGGACCAGCCGGCCGCGCACCTGCAGATGGTCGGCGAGCCACTGCTTTCGCGCCGCGATCGTCTGCTGGCTGGCGACAAGTTGCGTTCCGATGAGCTCACCTGCCGCAAGCCGTAACAACACGTCCGCTTCGCGACCCGAGGCGATAACGGTATGGGCGCCACTTCGGGCGGCGCGCTTCGCGGCGAGCACCTTCGTCAGCATGCCACCCAGGCTGAGCGCCGTTCCGGCGCCGCCAGCCATTACTTCGAGCGCGGGATCCCCGGCGCGGCCCTCGTCGACGAGTCGCGCGCTCGGATCCTTGCGCGGGTCGCGCTCGTACAGCCCGAGCTGATCCGTAAGAATGACGAGCACCTCGGCTTCGATGAGATTCGTCACGAGCGAGCCCAGAGTGTCGTTGTCGCCGAAGCGGATCTCGTCTATCGCGACCGTATCGTTTTCGTTGATGATCGGAATCACACCGAGCGCGAGGAGCGTGCGTAGCGTGGAGCGGGCGTTGAGGTAGCGTTTCCGGTCGGCGAGATCCTCGTGCGTAAGAAGAATCTGCGACGTAAGCAGGCCGTGCTCACGGAAGCACGATTCATAGACCTCGATGAGGCCCATCTGCCCCACCGCCGCGGCGGCCTGCAGCTCGTGCAGCGCATGCGGGCGACGTTTCCAGCCGAGTCGCTGCACACCTTCCGCGATCGCGCCGCTCGACACGAGGACGACCTCGCGGCCTTGCAGCCGTAGTGCGGCAATCTGCTGTGCCCAGCGGGCGAGCGCCACACGGTCGAGCCCGCGTCCTTCGTTCGTGACGAGGCTGCTTCCGACCTTGACGACGAGGCGTTTCGCGCTTTTGACGACCGAACGCATGCCGAGTCTTGCGCAGTTCCTACGTGTCGCGGGCGCGTCGCGCGATGGGGCGCTCGGCATCAGGATTCGTCGGGCCTGGCGCGGCGCTGGCGGACACCTCTTCGACCTCGCTCTGCTCCGACTCGAGATGATCCATGACGGCGTAGACGAGCTCACGGCAGCCTTCGCCGGTGAGCGCGGAGATCATAAACGTTTTACCCTTCCATCCCAACCGGCGCACGAAGGCGCGCGCGTGCTCGTCTCTGGCGTCTTCCGACAGAACGTCGATTTTGTTCAGCACGAGCCAGCGTGGCTTGCGATAGAGTGCCTCGTCGTACTTCTTGAGCTCGGTGACGATCGCCTTCGCATCCTTCACCGGATCCCGCTCCGTGTCGAAGGGTGCGACATCGACGAGGTGCAGCAGCAATCGAGTCCGCGCGAGGTGCCGCAGAAAACGATGACCGAGGCCGGCACCCTCCGCTGCGCCTTCAATTAGGCCCGGGATGTCCGCGATCACGAAGCTGCGTCGTTCATCGACGCGCACCATCCCGAGATTGGGATGCAGCGTCGTAAACGGGTAGTCCGCCACCTTCGGCCGGGCTGCAGAGACCGCGCGTATGAAGGTGGACTTGCCGGCGTTCGGCAAGCCGAGAAGTCCGACATCTGCGAGCACTTTGAGCTCGAGCTTGAGCTTTCGACTCTCCCCCGGCTCGCCCGGCGTGAACTGCCGCGGAGCCCGATTCGTGCTCGACTTGAAATGCAGGTTGCCGAGTCCGCCCCGGCCTCCTTTCGCGAGCAGCGAGCGCGCATCGTGCTCGGCCAGATCGGCGACGACACTGCCGCTGTCAAAGTCGGAAATGACCGTGCCCACCGGAACGCGCAGGACGATGTCCTCGGCAGAGCGGCCGTAGCAATCCGAGCCCTGACCTTTCTGACCGTTCTTCGCGCGGTGGATGCGCGCATAGCGATAGTCGATCAAAGTGTTGATGTTGCGATCGGCGAGCACGAGGATGCTGCCGCCGCGGCCGCCGTCCCCACCGTCGGGGCCGCCGCGGGGTACGAACTTCTCGCGCCGGAAGCTCGCAACGCCGTCGCCGCCCTTGCCGGCGTGCACTTCGATTACCGCTTCATCGATGAACTTCATGGAAACAGCACTGGGTGGTGGTGGCTGATTGATGCGCGTCCCGAGCCATCCAGAAACGAAAAAGCCCTGTCCGCGCGAACAGGGCTTGCGTTTGACGGCAACGGAGCAGCGTTCAGGCGGGCACGATGCTCACGGTCTTGCGGTTTGCCGAGCCATGCTGAGAAAACTCCACCCGGCCGGTTACCCTCGCAAAAAGCGTATGGTCGCGCCCCATGCCGACGTTGTCGCCGGCGTGGACCTGCGAGCCGCGCTGACGAATAATGATGCTGCCCGCCGGCACCACCTCACCACCGAACGCTTTCACGCCGAGACGCTTCGCCTGCGAATCGCGCCCATTGCGTGAGCTGCCGCCTGCTTTCTTATGTGCCATATCTGATCCCTTTCAGCTTTGCTCGCCGGCCTGCGCGTGCTCGGAAGAAGCGTTCGCGCCAGAGTTCTGTGTCGCGGATGATCCGATCCCGACGATTTCGATTTCGGTGAAGTTCTGGCGATGCCCCTGTGTCTTGCGATAGTGCTTGCGGCGACGCATCTTGTAAATGCGCACCTTATCGCCGCGCCCATGGGCGAGGACGCGGGCGGTCACGGTCGCTCCACTGACAAGCGGCGAGCCCAGCGTGACATCATCGCCGCTTCCGACGAAGAGCACCTGGTCGAGTACGATCTCCGTACCGATGTCCGCCGCTATCTGCTCTACTTTCAGCTTCTCCCCGGCGCTGACACGGTACTGCTTGCCGCCGGTTTTTATGACCGCATACATGGCGAACCCTTGTTCGATTGGTACTTGAGAAAACCGCGCATTCTACAAAAACAGGCACTGCGAGTCAAAGTATAATCGCGGCGTGCCCAGCCGCTTAGGTGCCGCTTTTCAATGGCTTAGGATCATCTGCTAAGCGCCTGCGGTTTCGGTCGTTTTGTCGCTGCGGTAGCATCCCACCTTTTGTACCCCACGTGACCATAGAAGCTCTCCGGGCGTTCATTGCCGACGATCTTCATGCGGTCGATCAAGTGATCCGTGATCGACTGCACTCGGATGTCGTGCTCATCCGACAGATCGCAGACTACATCATCGGTGGCGGCGGCAAGCGGCTGCGGCCGGTGCTGCTGATTCTGGCTGCCCGTGCGACCGGATACCGGGGGCGCCATCACCATGAGCTCGCGGCCGTAATCGAGTTCATTCACACGGCGACGCTCCTGCACGACGATGTGGTCGACGAGTCGGGCCTGCGCCGCGGCCGTCCGACTGCGAATTCCCTTTTCGGTAACGCCGCTGCAGTGCTGGTCGGCGACTTCGTGTACTCGCGGGCATTCCAAATGATGGTTTCCGTCGAGAACATGAAAGTTCTGCGCGTGCTGGCGGATGCGACGAACGTCATCGCCGAGGGTGAAGTGCTGCAGCTCATGAACTGCCACAACGCCGACTTGGACGAGCAGGGCTATCTGCAGGTCATCCGCTATAAGACGGCGAAGCTTTTCGAGGCCGCCACTCGCCTGGGCGCCATCCTCGGCAAGGCGGGTGATGCCGCGGAAGAGGCGATGGCCGCGTATGGCGCGCATCTCGGGACCGCATTCCAGCTCATCGACGACGTTCTCGATTACTCCGGCGACCACGCGGTCATCGGCAAGAACGTCGGCGACGACCTCGCCGAGGGCAAGGCCACGCTGCCGCTGATCTACGCGATGAAGCATGGCACGCCCGGGCAGGCGGCGCTCGTGCGACGCGCGATCGAGTCCGGGGGACTGGATGATCTCGACGCGGTGCTGGACGCGATTCGCGCCTCCGGCGCGCTCGAATATGCGCGGGCGCAGGCTCAGTCGGAATCGCGCACCGCGTGTTCCGCGCTGGCCGTGTTGGCGCAATCGAGTTATCGGGAGTATCTGTTACAATTGGCCGATTTCGCGGTCACGCGCACGTTCTGACGTTCGCTGGCCACGTCAGCATCCGCGCCGTGTTCATCGGCGCTTCCCGCCAGTCGCTGACGGATGGAAATCTCGCTGCCGATCGGGGTGTAGCTCAGCCTGGTAGAGTACTGCGTTCGGGACGCAGGAGTCGGAGGTTCGAATCCTCTCACCCCGACCATTCCTCGTTAGCGGTTCTGTGCAGTTCGCGGCGGCATGCGGCAAACGAACCTGCCTAGCCGCTTGCAGCTTTCGCCTTGGCGCTCGCCCAGACGCTTTGATTCGTCACCGCACGCATGGTCCAGACCTGCGGTTCGCGCTTGAAGTACCGGTTTGCTTCAAAACGTTCCCACAGAGTTCCGCAAATGCGGCATTTGAAGTGCCCGAGTATGCCGTCGCTGCCCACGCGCGCTCTCTCGCCGTATAGCGCAGCATGCGGCTCGACGCGAGCAGGTTTACCTATCAGCGCAGCGCAATCGTCGCAAGCCATGTCGAAGCATCATCAAGATGCTGCCTCCAGCGTATGTGCATGACCGGAGCAGCGGGTTTCAGATCCAGTGCCGAACACATTCGGAATGCGCGGTTCGGCCCCTCACTCAGCGCCCGTCTGACCGTTGGGCGGCCGATGTGGCGGTCCGTCGAGCCGCAATACCTGCCGCACGTGTTCCGGCTGTTGCGGCGTGCGAGGTAGCAATATATCTGCCAGGCTTCCATAGCGATCGGGTGCGGGTGCAGTCGGCTTTGCTGCGCGTGGTTTGCGCTCGTGCGCACCGGCAGGCGGTAGCACGTCTTCACCTATGCGCTTCTGCGCCTGCAGCAGAATCTCGAGCACGCGCGTTGCGACGTCCCCCGGCACAGACTGGTCGACCTGTAAACGCACCAGGTGCGGGGAGGCCGTGCTCTGTGTCAGACGCACCAGGTTTGAACCACCATCGATCGGTGGCGGCGCATCGTGTTCGGCGAGGAGTTCGCCGACGCCGACGTGAAGAGCGGCCGCAAGTTTTGCAAGCTGCCCGGGCCGCGGCATGTTCAAGCCTGCGAGATAACGGCTGATACTATTCGGCCTGATGCCGCTCCGGCGGGCGAGCTCGGCCTGGTCGAACCCATGCGCGGGCATGAGCGTTCTCAGCTTGATTGCGAGGGTCTTGGGGGACGTCATCCTGATTTCAATCGCACTACGATCCAGGTGCAGCATATCGGCTGCGCAATAATCAACACTTTAAGAAGTGCGAACCAGTGCCCTTGAGGAATTACGTCCCGCATTGCACCATACCGTTCTTTTCCGGCGACACGTCCGCCACTACGGCCGAACGGACATATGAGGGAGACCGCGAGCGAGGCTGAATGGGCCGCTGCGGCGAGCTGTCTCATCGGAAGAGAAGCGTTTTGCGCGTGCCGATATTTACGCTGCCCGATTGCCCGGGCTAAGGAATAATGCCTGATCGCCTGCGACTGAGACTGCACGCATGTTGGGTTTTTTTTCGCGAACACAGCACACGAATGACAGATCGCGTCTGGCTGGCGTCGTTCAACGATCGTGTTTGTCTGCATGGCTGTCACTGCGGCGCGCGGCGAATGATCGCGCACCGCGAATGGCGTGCGTGCTGACTTGCGCCGACGCGTTATCTATGAAAACGCTCATGTGCGTCGCTATCTCGATGGTATTTGCCCAGCAGGCGGCGGCGGAGGTTTTTGCCTTCGAGTCGGGTGGCAGACAGTACGAAGCAGACGTGACAGCGGAGGCGCTGACGCTGCGGGAAAAGCGCGATGACCCGTCGGCCGACGCCGGAGCCTTCACTTGCCCCCTCGGCTCCGCGGTTCGCGCCAACGTGGTGCCGGCGGGCGCGAACGGCACCAAAGTGTGTCTGGTGTTTTCCAAGCAGCAATGCAGCTACGGTAACGATCCCCGCGCGGCCGGGTCCCGCAGTGCGAGTGGTTCTTTCAAGTGCATCGATTTCGCCGACGTTCAACAGGCGCAGTCGCTCGCATCCTTGATCAATGCAGGCCCGCAACCCGAAGCTGCCCAGGAACCACCGGTGCCCGCAGCCGCGGGGCGGGCGGCGCCGCAAGGTTCCGTGCGCAGCAATGCAGAGCCGGTTTCGCCCGCGCGTTCGCCGGCCGCTCCGGCGAGTGCCGCGAATGCAGCTTCTGCGGCGAAAGCGTCGAGCGGCGTCAGGGCTGGCGGGCCCTCAGGCCCCACTCCCGCCAAAGGTGTCGTCAGGAACCAGACGCCTCAAGCGTCCGGCAAACCCGCGGCCGCGGCGCCTCAGCCTGCAGCTGTCGATCGATCCAACGGCGAGGTCAGACCAGACGACAAGCGGGGTCAAATGGAAGGCGCAGAACGCAGGGCGCACGCCGCGCTCTCCGGCGCGCATGGCATCCGCGTGATCCCGGTGCACTTTCCTGTCAGCGGTGCCGGTCTGACCGAGGTGATCTCGAGTTGAAGCTCATCCTTCTCGTCATCGCATTTGCTGTCGTTTACCTGATCGTCAAGTCGTACAAGAACAAGCTCGACCGTCCGCATCGTCGATCCACCCCCGCAAAAGGCGAAGACATGGTGCGCTGTGTTCAATGCGGCGTACACCTGCCGCGGAGCGAAAGCGTGATGAGCGAAAACCTGTTCTATTGCAGCGCCGATCATCGGCGGCTGCATCAACAGGGATCGGGATAGTTGCCGCACAGGCGCGCTGACGAGTGACTCAACCGGTGAGCGACAGAGCTGCCGACGCGTTTTTTGGCGACACCACTCACCGCGCGGGTGACATGGCTCGCAGGTACGATCGAGATACTTCCGGTATTCACGCCGCGACTGTCGCGAGCGGACGCGCGGAACGCGTACGCCGGCGCCACCGATCAGCCGCGCTCTGGCGGGCGCTCTACTACTTCAATGCGTATCGACTGGTCGCCGCCGGGTTACTGATCGTCATTGCGGCGACGTGGGGCGCGACGCTGCAGTTCGGATCGCGCGACTACGTGCTCTTTGTCATCGCCGCATTCGCTCAATGCGTATTGAGTCTCCTCTGGTTCGTCCTCATCCGCTTACGCTGGCGCTTCGATTTCCAGCTGGCGCTGCAGGTCTGTTTCGATGTCGCGGCCACTTTCCTCCTGACCTACGCGAGCCGCGGCATCGCGAGTGGACTTGGTCTGCTGCTTCTGACGACTGTCGCGGCGGCCGGATTGGTGGCGCGCGGCAGGCACACGCTCCTTTACGCAGCGATCGCCAGCATCTCGGTGCTGCTCGAGCACGCGATCGAGGTGTTCAAGTTCGACGCGCCGGTCGCGCTGTATGCGCAATCCGGGCTGCTGGCGGCTGCGTACTTCGCGATTGCGTGGCTCGCGCACGAGCTCGCGAAATACGCCGTCGCGAGTGAGGAGCTCGCCGCGCAGCGCGAGATCGACCTCGAGAACATGGCGCAGGTCAGCGAGTACGTGATCCAGGACATGCAGGACGGAGTACTGGTGGTGGATGGCATCGGCGTCATACGGCAGTTCAATGCACGTGCCGAACGCATACTCGGCCCGCTGGGCGGCCGGCGTGACAGGGCGCTGTCGGAATACGCGCCGGGCGTTGCGCAGCGCTTCGAGGCATGGCGTACAGAAGAGCGGCACAATACGCCCGCAGGAGACATGACGATCACGCCTCAGATGGCGGTTCGGATCGTGCCCGTCGGCCGGCAGCGCAGTGCCGGCGCAGTCATCTTTCTCGAAGACAGCACGCGCATCCAGAACGAAGCAAGGCAGATGAAGCTCGCGGCACTCGGGCGCCTCACGGCGAACATCGCGCACGAGATACGCAATCCGCTCGGCGCAATCAGTCATGCGACGGAGCTTCTCCAGGAGGAGCCTGCCAGCACGGACACGGCGAAGCGCCTCATCACCATCATTCACGACAATACCGAGCGCTTGAATCGCATGGTGAACGACGTGCTGAAGCTCCGGCGCAGCGATAGCGTGCACCGCGAAGAGTTCAAAGTCGTCGATTACCTCAGGGTTTTCGTGGAGCAGTTCTGCCAGATCGAGAGAATCAGTCCCGAGATTTTCGGCCTCGAGCTGCATGCCGAGCCGCGAGTCGTCTTCGACCGCAGTCACCTGAACCAGGTGATGTGGAATCTGTGTCGAAACGCCCTGCGGCATTGCCGGCGGGAGAAAGGCAGCATTCGGATCGCGGTCAACGAGGTCGAGGAGGGTGCCACTGTAAAATTGGACGTGATGGACGATGGTCCGGGCGTCGCGCCCGCGCTCCGCGCTCAACTGTTCGAGCCGTTCTTCACGACCGCGGCGGGCGGCACGGGCCTGGGACTCTACATCGCGCGCGAAGTGTGCGAAGCGAATAATGCCAAGCTCGACTTCGTGGACGCGCCGCAGGGCGCATGCTTCACCGTTATGTGCAGGGCCGCTCATGAATAAGGCGCAGGTGCTGGTCGTCGACGACGAAGCGGATATCCGGGAGCTTCTCGCGATGACTCTTTCACGCATGGGTCTCGAGACTGATTGCGCTGGTACCGCGACCGAGGCGCTGGCGCTGCTCGGTCGCAACGAATACGAGCTGTGCCTCACGGACATGCGCCTTCCGGACGGCGACGGGCTCGCGGTGCTGGACTATGTTTCGCGTCATCAGCCGAATATGCCGGTGGCGGTGATTACGGCGTATGGGAGCGCGGAGAACGCGGTCGCCGCGCTCAAGGCGGGTGCTTTCGATTACCTGGCCAAACCAGTGTCGCTCAATCAGTTGCGAACGCTCGTCCGCTCGGCCTTGAAACTCACGCGGCCGGCGGCACGCCGAGCGACCGAGGGCGAGACAGGAGGTGGCGCTGCTTTGCCGCTGCTGATCGGAAAATCTTCGCTCATGCAGGCCACGCGGGCGCTCATCGATCGGCTGGCGCGCAGTCAGGCGCCCATACACGTCAGCGGAGAATCGGGCAGCGGCAAGGAGCTTGCCGCCCGGCTCATTCATCTGAAGGGTTCGCGTCAGGATGGCTCGTTCGTTGCGGTGAATTGCGGTGCGATCCCCGAAACGCTGATGGAATCCGAATTCTTCGGCTATCGCAAAGGCGCATTCACGGGTGCCGCCAGTGACCGCGACGGATTTTTCCATGCTGCCAACGGCGGCACGCTCTTTCTGGATGAGGTCGCCGACCTGCCACTGCAGATGCAGGTGAAGCTCCTGCGAGCGATACAGGAGAAGAAGGTACGCAGGGTCGGAGCGACGAGCGAAGAAGCAGTGGACGTGCGAATCATCAGCGCGACGCACCGCAGCCTTTCGGATCAGGTGAAAGCGGGTGGTTTCAGGCAGGACCTTTATTACCGCTTGAACGTGATAGAGCTGCGCATGCCGAGCCTGCGCGAGTTGCGGGAGGACATCCCTCTGCTTGCCGCAGCGATTCTGAAACGTCAGTGTGGCAGCGACGATCCGCCCGTATTGAGCGAGGAAGCAAAGGCCGAGCTCATACGCTACGATTTTCCCGGTAACGTGCGCGAGCTCGAGAATATTCTCGAACGCGCGCTGGCGCTTGCCACGGGAGACGAGATCCGCGCCGCGGACCTGCAGCTCGCACCAGCGGCCGAAATGCAGCAGCCCCGCGCGCTCGGAGGCCTGCCCCTGCAGGAGCAGCTCGACGCGATAGAACGCAAGGCCATACTCGACGCGCTCGACCGCACGCACTACAACCGCACGGCCGCAGCGAAGCTGCTCGGGATTACGTTCCGCGCGCTGCGCTATCGTATGGAACGGCTCGGCATCAAGGACGAGCTCGACGCGAAGAGCTGAGCGGGATCGTGCGAGTCGACGTGAGCGGCCTTCTCGAGGGTGCCCGCTATCTGCTTTCGCCCAATTGGGACGAGCGGCCGCCCGGCACGCGCATCGAGCTCATCGTCGTGCACGCGATTAGTCTGCCTCCAGGCGAGTTTGGCGGTCGCGCTATCGACCAGCTGTTCCTGAACACGCTCGACACAGCCGCCCATCCCTACTATGCAACCCTGGTGGGTCTGCGTGTATCCGCCCACTTCGTCATTCGCAGAACAGGAGAGCTCACGCAATTCGTTCCCTGCGTCAGGCGCGCATGGCACGCCGGGATTTCGCAGTGGCGCGGTCGCGTTGCGTGCAACGACTTCTCCGTCGGGATCGAGCTGGAGGGCTGTGACGACCAGCCGTTCGAACCCGTGCAGTACTCGCTGCTCGGGGAACTGACGAAGGCACTCGAGGCGGCGTACCCGATCGCGGACATCGTCGGGCATTCCGATATCGCCCCGGGCCGCAAGACCGATCCCGGACCGCATTTCGACTGGGCTCTGTACCGTGGCCTGATTGCGCGCACCTGAGCCTGGCTTCGTGTCAAACAAGATTGTGACGGCGCCTGCCGGTGCGGTGCTCGCGACCCGCGTCACCGTCCGATTTTGTTCGACGCACCTATTGCGTTTGAAAAAACGCGCTACTAGAATTTGATCTGAACGCGCACAAAACCACAATATCTAGTGGTTCGGGCGGGAGGAGGTCCGGAACCTTCCCGGTGCTCAAAAGTCAGTACGATCAAGGAGTTAATCATGCAGCTCGCCAGCGAGATTGTCGCTTCCGTCGCGACGCCCAATTTCCCCCCCGCCGAGGCGGCATCCGCCGGCTCGGCGCAGTATGCGGAGTACAAAATCATTCGCCGCAATGGGTCCGTCGTCGGCTTCGAGCCGCCGAAGATCTCGGTGGCAATGACGAAGGCTTTCCTGGCAGTGAACGGCGGTACGGGCGCGGCTTCGGCCCGTGTGCGCGAGCAGGTAGCGCGTCTCACCGACGCCGTCGTTCAGGCGCTCGTGCGCCGGCAGCCTTCCGGCGGCACGTTTCACATCGAGGACATCCAGGATCAGGTCGAGCTCGCACTGATGCGCGCCGGCGAGCATAACGTGGCGCGCGCTTATGTGCTTTACCGCGAAGAGCGCGCCAGGGAGCGTGCAAAGCAGCGTCAGGCGCGGGCGACGGCGACCGTCGAAACGAAGCGGGTCATCAATGTGACCGAAAAGGGCGTGGCGCGGCCCCTCGACGTCGAGAAGATCACCTCGCTGGTCGAGACGGCGTGCGTGGGGCTCGGTGGCGATGTCAGCGCGCAACCTGTTCTGGATGCGATGCAGCGCGACCTCTACGACGGCGTGCCGATGGATGAAGTGAGGAAGTCGCTGGTGCTCGGCGCGCGTGCGCTGATCGAGCAGGATCCGGGCTATAGCTATGTCACCGCGCGCCTGCTGCTCAACACGCTGCGACTCGAAACCCTGGGTGAGGAGGTGACGCAGGCGCAGATGGAGACGCGCTACGCCCAGTATCTGCCGGAGTTCGTGCAGCAGGGAATCGCGGCCGAGCTGCTGGACGAGCGCCTCGCGCAATACGATCTCAAGTGTCTCGGCGCCGCCCTCGACGCGAAACGCGATCTCAAGTTCACGTATCTCGGATTGCAGATCCTGTACGACCGATACTTCCTGCACATCCATGGGCGGCGCATCGAGCTTCCCCAGATTTTCTTCATGCGCGTTGCCATGGGGCTCGCGCTGAACGAGCCAGTCGATCAGCGTGAGGCGCGCGCGATCGAATTCTACGACGTGCTCTCGAGCTTCGATTTCATGAGCTCGACGCCGACGTTGTTCAACTCGGGTACGCGGCGCTCCCAACTGGCAAGCTGCTATCTCACCACCGTGTCGGACAACCTCGACGGCATCTACGAGGCCATCAAGGAAAACGCGATGCTGCAGAAGTACGCGGGTGGCCTGGGCAACGACTGGACGCCGGTACGTGCGCTTGGCTCCTACATCAAGGGCACGAACGGCAAGTCTCAGGGCGTCGTGCCGTTCCTGAAGGTCGTGAACGATACGGCGGTCGCGGTCAATCAGGGCGGTAAACGCAAGGGTGCGGTGTGCTCGTACCTCGAAACCTGGCATCTCGACGTCGAAGAGTTTCTGGAGCTGCGCAAGAACACGGGCGACGACCGCCGACGTACGCACGACATGAACACGGCAAACTGGGTGCCGGATCTCTTCATGAAGCGCGTGATGGAAAACGGCGAGTGGACGCTCTTCTCGCCGTCGGACGCACCGGATCTGCACGAGAAGTACGGCAAAGCGTTCGAGAAGGCGTATCTGGAATACGAGGCGCGCGCGGCAGGCGGTGAGCTGAAGCTGTTCAAGAAGGTTCCGGCGGTCCAGCTCTGGCGCAAGATGCTCTCCATGCTGTTCGAGACCGGCCATCCCTGGATCACGTTCAAGGACCCATGCAATCTGCGGAATCCGCAGCAGCACGTCGGCGTCGTTCACAGCTCGAATCTGTGCACCGAGATCACGCTCAACACCGGGCCCGACGAAATAGCCGTGTGCAATCTGGGCTCGGTCAATATGCCGGCGCACCTCGATCTCGCGACGGGACGCATGAACATGGAGAAGCTCAATCGCACGGTCGGCACGGCGATGCGCATGCTCGATAACGTGATCGATCTGAACTTCTACTCGGTCAACAAGGCGCGCAACTCGAACTTCAAGCATCGCCCCGTCGGGATCGGGATCATGGGGTTTCAGGATTGCCTGCACATGCTGCGCATTCCGTACGGTTCTCCCGCGGGAGTCGAGTTCGCTGATCGTTCGATGGAGCAGATCGGTTATGCGGCGTATCGCGCCTCGACCGACCTCGCCGAAGAGCGCGGCCCATACTCGACGTTCAAGGGCTCGTTGTGGGACCGCGGAATCCTGCCGTTCGACGCGCTCGGGCTGTTGAAGGAAGAGCGGGGCGGCTATGTCGAATGCGATATGTCCAGCGTTCTCGACTGGGAAGCGCTGCGCAAGCGCATCAGGGAAGTCGGCATGCGCAATTCGAACTGCATCGCGATTGCGCCCACAGCCACCATCGCCAATATCACCGGGCTGTCACAATGCATCGAGCCGACGTATCAGAATCTGTACGTGAAGTCGAATCTGTCGGGCGAGTTCACGGTGGTGAACGAGTTTCTCGTGCGGGATCTCAAGAAACTCAACCTGTGGGACGAAGTAATGATCGCGGATCTGAAATACTTCGACGGTTCGCTCGCCAGGATCGATCGCATTCCGCCCGACATCCGCACGCTCTATGCGACGGCTTTCGAGATCGAACCGCAATGGCTCGTCGAGTGCGCGGCACGCCGCCAGAAATGGGTGGACCAGTCGCAATCGCTCAATATCTATATGGCGGGCGCTTCGGGTAAGAAACTCGACGAAACCTACAAGCTGGCCTGGCTGCGCGGACTCAAGACGACTTATTACCTGCGCACGCTGGGTGCAACATCGGCTGAGAAGTCGACCGGCCGCACAGGGCAATTGAATGCGGTCCCGACGGGGGGCGGCGTGGCGGCCGCATCGTCCGATGCACCAGCCCCGAAGTTCTGCTCGATCGACGATCCCGAATGCGAAGCTTGTCAGTAAGCATGCGCCTGCAGAGTGCACGTGACCCGGGGCGCGCCGATAACGGCCCGGTCTTTCGTTGCTCTTCCTGCCCCGAAGGTGCCGAGCCGCCTCAAGCCTTCGGGGCTAACCTTCTAGCGGCCGAAAGTAGGGTTTCACTTTCGGCCGAATGAATGGAGACAAGAACGATGTTGTCGTTTGAAGAACAAGCGCTTCAAGGCGCGGCTATGGGAAGGCAGTTGCACGGCTCGATGGCCACGGCTCGCGCTGCCCCGCAATCCGGGAGCGAAGCCGCGCGCCGGGTGAATATCGCCGATAAGCGGATCATCAACGGCCAGACGGACGTCAATCAGCTCGTTCCGTTCAAGTACAAATGGGCGTGGGAGAAGTACCTGTCGGCCTGCGCGAATCACTGGATGCCCCAGGAGATCCAGATGAGCCGCGATATCGAGCTTTGGAAGAACCCGCACGGCCTGACCGAGGACGAACGGCGCGTCGTCAAACGCAACCTGGGCTTCTTCGTGACGGCCGATTCGCTTGCTGCCAATAACATCGTGCTCGGCACCTACCGGCATATCACGGCGCCCGAGTGTCGCCAGTATCTGCTGCGGCAGGCCTTCGAGGAGGCGATCCATACGCATGCGTATCAGTACATCGTCGAGAGCCTGCAACTGGACGAGGGTGAAGTCTTCAATGCATATAACGAGATCGCGTCGATTCGCGACAAGGACGAGTTCCTGATTCCGTTCATCGACACGCTGACCGATCCGGCATTCAAGACGGGAACGCTCGAAAACGATCAGAAGCTGCTGAAGAGCCTGATCGTGTTCGCCTGCATCATGGAGGGGCTCTTCTTCTACGTCGGCTTCACGCAGATCCTTGCGCTCGGCCGGCAAAACAAGATGACGGGGGCCGCGGAGCAGTACCAGTACATCCTCCGGGACGAATCGATGCATTGCAATTTCGGCATCGATCTCATCAACCAGATCAAACTCGAGAACCCGCAGCTCTGGACGCCGGAGTTCCGGGAGGAAATCCGCGCGCTGATGATCAAGGCGGTGGAGCTCGAATATCGCTACGCCGAAGACACCATGCCGAAAGGCGTTCTCGGATTGAACGCGGCCATGTTCAAGGAGTACCTGCGATTCATTGCGAACCGTCGTTGCCAGCAGATCGGGCTCGATCCGCAGTTCGAGGGCGCAACGAACCCGTTCCCGTGGATGGCGGAGATGATTGACCTCAAAAAGGAGAAGAACTTCTTCGAAACCCGTGTCACGGAGTATCAGACTGGCGGTGCATTGAGCTGGGACTGACGAGTCGACACTCGTCTCATTCGCCTATATGGGAGACGATGCTTGGCATACAGCCTGAAGTATCGGCGCTATCGTAGCCGCAGACCGAGCGTGCATTCGGTAACCGAGTTGCGCGCTGAGGATAATTACACGTTGTGGCTGAAGTTCGACGACGGTTTGGAAGGACACGTGTACCTGGGCGACCTCGTTTCCACCCAGAGTTTCGGCATGCTTTGTGACGAGGAGAAGTTCAGCCGCGCTGAGATCGATCCCATCTCCAGGACCGTGACTTGGGAAGGGGACATCAAGCTCGACCCGGACGTGCTTTATCGGGACGTCGTGAGCAAGGCCGTAGCGGCACTGCATTGAACGGATTCATGTCAGGAGGTCGTAATGGCAACAGCCCGGAAAAAGGCGGCGCGCAAGAAGAAAGCAGGAAGATCGGCAGCCAGCAAGAAGAAGGCGGCGAGAAAGTCGCCTGTGCGAAGAGCCGGTCGCAAACCGCCGCGCAAGTCGACCGCCGGAAAAGCGGCCAAAAAAAAGCCGACTAAAAAGTCGGCTCGGAAAAAAGCAGCCAAGAAAAAGCCCGCCGCCCCTCGTCGGCGCTCGGAACCGGAAGCTCTGTCGGCCCAACCTGCCGCAGAACCGCCTGCTCCAGAAACGCCCAGCCCGGCTTTGGTCCCCGGCGCCTGGCCATTTCCGGTAGCGAACCGGTCCTGACCTGGCTCCGCGCCGATGGCCTGATGGCCTTGGGGACCATCGGGCTGTCGGCCTGGGTTCGGGGCGGGACAGCAGGGTTCCAAAGATACAGAATCCGGCTTCGCGCGGCAAGGCGCAGAGCGTTGTTGCGTCGCGGCATAATAGAAATTAGCATTAGATATCAGCTGTTTACGACTCAATAATGTGCGTGCAAGCGCGCCTGACCTCAAAAAAAGCTTGACATCGTCATTTCGCGTTTCCGGCCTCGTTCTCGGTTGCGCGACACGATCTTCGGCTGCATTCGCACGCGTTAAATGGATCACCGTCGTTAAGTACACACGCGTGTCGTTCGAAATGATAACGACGCGTTGTTGACCCGTCGCGAGCGCGTTCAGTACGATCCATTCATCGATTACAACGAAGAGGAAGAGATGAAATCGATACGGTCTGTGTTCATGGGCGCATTCGGCGCACTGATGATGTTGATGTGCGCGCATGTGGCCCACGCGCAAACCGACGCGTGCAAGCACCGGGGGCAGCTCGACACGCTGTACTGCGATGAGAACAACGACCTCGTCGCCGATGCGCCGAAAGATCCGAAGCGTTGGAGAAGCCCGAACACGCTGGTCTTCACCTATACGCCAGTTGAAGATGCAGCGGTATACGAGACGGCCTTCAAGCCGTTTCTCGATTATCTCGGCAAGTGCACGGGTAAGCGCGTCGTCTACTTCCCGGTGCAATCGAACGCGGCCGAGATCGAAGCGATGCGGGCGGGCCGGCTGCACGTCGGCGGCTTTTCCACCGGTCCGACGGGCTTCGCCGTGAACCTTGCCGGTGCGGTGCCGTTTGCGGTCAAAGGCAACGACAAGGAATGGCAAGGTTACAACCTCATCATGATCGTGAAGCGCAGCAGTTCTTATCAGAAGCTCTCCGATCTGAAGGGAAAGCGCGTCGCACACACCTCGCCTTCATCGAACTCGGGCCACCTTGCGCCGCAAGTGCTGTTTCCGCCCGAAGGACTCGTCCCGGATAAGGATTACAAGCCGATCTTCTCCGGCGGCCATGGACAATCCGTCAAGGGTGTCGAGTCTGGAGACTACGATGCAGCCCCCGTTGCATCGGACGTATTCAACCGTATGGCGGCGCGTGGCGAGATCAAGGCCGATGACTTCCGGATCCTTTACAAAAGTCCCGTCTTCCCGACCTCGTCGTTTGCGTACGCCCACGATCTGCAGCCCGAGTTCGTGAAGACATTGACGAAATGTTTTTACGATTTTCGTTTCCCGGCTGATATGCAGAAGGCGTTTGGCGGCGCCGACCGGTTCGTTCCGATTACGTATGAGAAAGACTGGGCGGTCGTACGCAAAGTCGCCGAGGAGACTGGCACGCCTTTCAACCGGGCAGCCTACGACAAAGAGGCGGCACGCGAGGAGGCAGCGCGTCGCAAGGCGGCAGAGCAGAAAGCCGCCGACAAGAAATAGCGATGCCGGAGGCGCAGCCGGCGCTCGCGCCCGCACTCGAGATCCGCGGGCTTCGCAAGGAGTATCGGCGCGGTGTTCCTGTCCTCGTCGATGTGAATCTCACGGTCGCGGCGAGAGGTATCACTGCGATCATCGGCCCGTCCGGAACCGGCAAGTCCACGCTCATCCGCTGTATCAACCGGCTGGTCGAGCCCACGGCGGGCGCGATCCTTTTCCACGGCACCGATCTCACGCGCCTGAACCGTCGCGCGTTGCGGGAAGCGCGGCGGCGCATCGGCATGGTGTTCCAGGAGTACAACCTCGTCGAGCGGTTGACCGTGATGGAAAACGTGCTGTCCGGCAGGCTCGGCTATCTCTCCGCGTTCAACGCATGGCTCAGGCGTTATCCGGCGCGTGACGTCGACGCGGCGTTCGAGGTTCTCGATCTCGTTGGACTCACGGAATATGCGAATCGACGCGCGGACAGCCTGTCGGGAGGGCAGCGGCAGCGTGTCGGCATCGCCCGCGCAGTCATGCAGCAGCCGGAGCTCATCCTCGCAGACGAGCCCACCTCCTCGCTCGATCCCAAGACGTCGGTGGAGATCATGGAGCTGCTCGTGAGTATCGCGGACAAGCGTGCGATTCCCGTCATCGTGAATATCCATAACGTCCCGCTTGCCCGGCGCTTCGCGCATCACGTCATCGGCATGACCGGCGGGCGCGTGGTGTATGACGGCGGCCCGGAAGGGCTTGCCGAGGCCGATCTGCGGCGCATTTACGGCGGGCAGGATTGGATGGATTGAAAATGGGGGAGGCGCGAGGAAGGAAGGGGCAGGTGAGGACCACAGCAGGTGACGCACGGGCGGGTGTCGAGTGACGCTCGCCGTATCTTCGTCGCACCGAGGCCAGCCCGCGTTCAAGCCGAACTGGCTCGCCAGGATCGGATTGCTCGTGCTCGTCGCGTATACCGTGTACGCCGCGTCGATCCTGGATTTCACGTGGGACCGCTTCATAGTGGGGCTCGACCACGGCGCCCGTTTCATCGCGCGCATGTTTCCGCCGGATACCGCGCCCGACAAGATGAAGCTCATGGCGCGCGGTCTCTATGAATCTCTGGAAATCGCGATCATCGCCTCCGCGCTCGGCATCGTGCTCTCGCTCCCGTTCGGCTTGCTCGCGGCACGAAATCTCATGCCGGGCTGGGTGACCTGGCCCATGCGGCTCTTCATCGCGCTCTGCCGCTCGTTCCACCAGGTCATCGTGGCGATCATCTTCGTGAAGGCGGTCGGGTTCGGCGCCCTCGCAGGCATTCTCGCGCTCACAGTGGCGTCGATCGGATTCGTCGCGAAACTCTTCGCCGAAGCGATCGAAGAGATTTCGCTGAATCAGGTGGAAGCGATCCGCGCCACCGGCGCCTCCTTCATGAACGTGATCTTCTACGGCGTGCTGCCGCAGGTCCTGACACGGTTCGTGGGGTTCGCCACTTATCAGGTGGATTCGAATCTGCGCAATTCCACGATGGTCGGCATCGTCGGCGCGGGCGGTATCGGCGGTACGATGTTCGCCGCGTTCCAGAAATTCGACTATGACTACCTGCTCACGATTCTGCTGGGGATCATCGCCATGATCATGGCGAGTGAGGCCCTGCAGAACGCGATCAAGAAGCTCTACCAATGACGACGGCCGCGCTCGAGCGCGAGTGGCGGCGCTACACGCCCGCCCAGCGTCTTGCTCGCTTCGCGCTGTATTTCGGCATCGTCGCGGCGTGTGTCGTATCGCTGCGCACGGTGGAGATCATCCCGGAGTTCCTCTACGACGCGCCGGAGCAGATGGCAGACCTCATCAGGCGCATGTGGCCGATCGAGTGGTCCTACTATCCAGGCGGCGTACACGATGCGCTCATCGAGACCTTGCACATCGCGACGCTCGGAACCATTCTCTCGGTCGTCATGGCGGTCCCGCTCGGCATACTCGCCGCGCACAATATCGTGCGCTCGACGCCGATCAACTTTGTAGCCAAGTTCCTGCTGGTGTCCTCACGGTCGGTGAACTCGCTCGTGTGGGCGCTGCTGTTCGTCGCGATATTCGGTCCGGGCGCACTTGCCGGGACTTTTGCGATCGCCTTTCGCTCCATCGGTTTCGTGGGCAAGCTGTTCGGTGAAGCGCTCGAGGAGACGCGACCCGGGCCGATCGAGGCGCTGACTGCCTGCGGCGCGTCCTGGACGAGCGTATTCCTGAAAGGCTACTGGCCGCAGGTCGTCCCGGCTTTCTGGGGCATCGCGCTCTTTCGCTGGGACATCAACGTACGCGAATCGGCCGTGCTCGGTCTCGTCGGCGCAGGCGGCATCGGTGTGGCGATCGATTCGGCAATGAACCTGTTCCAATGGAACCGTGTCGCGCTCATGCTGGTCGCCATCTTCGCGATTGTCGTCGTGGCGGAGCTCGCCGTTACCTACGTCCGCAAGCGCATCATCTAGGTCTAGTGGGCGAGCCCGAAGCGATGGCACACGGCTTTCCATGTGCCGAGGGCCTCGTCGATCTCGGCCGGGCCGATGTGACGATGCGTCACGAATCGGAGCATGACCCGATTTGCGGGGCTCACCAGCATGCCCTGTTTCCTGAGCTCGGCCGACCAGTCCGCGGCCGGGCGGCCCGTTGCCGACACATCGGCCCGGACGATATTCGTCTGCACCTCGTCGCGGTTTACGACGTCGGGTGAAAGCGCGTGAAGGCCGTCGGCGAATCGCTTTGCCATCGCATGATCTTCTGCCAGCCGGTCAACCATCGATTCCAGCGCGACGATGCCGGCCGCGGCCAACGGACCCGCCTGCCGCATGGCGCCGCCGACCATGCGGCGGAAGGCGCGGGCGCGCTCGATATACGCGGCTGTCCCGCACAGTAGCGATCCGACCGGCGCCGACAGACCCTTCGAAACGCAGAAGCAGATCGAATCGGTATGTGCTGCGATCGTTCGCGCATCGACGTTCAATGCCACAGCCGCGTTGAACACGCGCGCGCCGTCCGTATGCACGGGAATGCCCCGCTCATGCGCCAGCGAGTAGACGGCGCGCATGTGCTCGATGGGCAGGACCGTGCCGCCCGCGCGGTTATGTGAAGTTTCCATGCATACCAGCGCGGTGCCGAAGTTGTTACGCGTCGGCGACCGCATCGCCTCTTCGAGGCTGGCGAGGTCCATTGCGCCGCGCGAGCCCGGCAGGCCCTTGTAGAACGCACCCGCGAGAGCCGTGATGCCGCCCAGCTCGGAGTTGAGTATGTGAGCCCCCGCTTCCAGCAGCACTTCGCCGGCGCGGGACGTATGAGTGAGCACCGCGACGAGGTTTGTCATCGTACCGCTCGGCATGAACGCCGCGGCTTCTTTACCGACGCGCTCCGCGGCCAACGCCTCCAGTTTCATGACGGTGGCGTCGCCGTCACGCGAATCGTCGCCATGGCTCGCCTCACGCATCGACTCGAGCATGGCTTCGGTCGGCCGCGTTACCGTATCGCTGCGCAGATCGATCATTGCTTTTCCTCCGTTCGCGCCGCAATTATGTACTCAGCCGCTTCGCGAAAACCCGCGCCACAGCGCGCCCTCGCGATGTAGGCCGGCGGGTGGGGCAGCGCCGCACCGAAGTCGAGCACGTTCGCAACGCCGATCGCGTGTGGGAAATACGCGAATGCAGGCGCGTCGTTCGGCGAATCACCAACGAACGCGAACTCCGAGCGCGCCCGGTCGAGGTCCGTTCCGAAGCATTCGCTCATCAGCAGACGTGTTGTCGTGAGCTTGTCGTGTGAGCCGAACCAGCCATTCACGTGGATCGAGCTGATCTTCGCGGTGAGGCCGGCGCTGCGCATCAGTTCCGCGATGCGCTGCACCGCCGTCCCATCGAGCGGAGACACATCCTCGCAGTAGTCGATCGCAAGATCCGCCTCGCGGTAGTGCTGATCGGCAGCGACAGCACAGCCGGGCACGTCCTCGAGGATGCGTTGCCGGATGGCTGCCAGCCGTTCGCGGTTGCGTGCCCGGGTCGCTGCATCGTCCACGAAGCGCCGGTGCATGCGGCGGCTCCCGCGGTCGTAACGGAAATAGAACGCGCCGTTCTCTCCCACCACACCGTCCACGGGCCACATGCGGGCGATATGGTCGCACCATCCGGCGGGCCGGCCGGTGAGCGGGATCGTCATGATGCGCGCGTCGTGCAGACACTCCATCGCGCCATAGGCATCCGCGCGCAGTACCCCGTCGGTCGTGAGCGTATCGTCGATATCGAAGAACAACCCGCGTACGAGCCGACGATCGGCGACGGTGAAGTCCGTGAGCGGCCTCATGGCCTCAAGGCGTGAGACTCAACTCACGCGCACGCCTGCTCGCCGGAAGCGGGCGAGGGTGCCGCCACGAAACGGAAACGCCGTGCCACTTCGTGTGCCCGAATCGGCGAGATGCTGACATTCACGTCCGCATACTTGAGCCACAGCGGCTCCAGTTCGCCCTGCTGGAGGCGCGTGGTGATCTCGTCGAGGTCGTCTTCGGGCAGCGGGTTGCCCTGTTCGTCGGCGAGCGCGGGCACGACATTCTCGAGGTCACGGTCCAGGACCAGTCCCACGCCACGCTCGGTTTCCACCAGAAGGTCGCCGTTGTCGTCCATCCAGGCACCGGAGATGCCAGCCGCGAGCCGACCGTCATTCCCCTCCAGCAGGAGCGGCGCGTCCAGTGCGCTCACGACATGGTAGACGAGCGGGGTGTATTCAAGCTCGACATAGACGCGTTGTGCGCCATTCTGGAAAAACCAGCGGCCCTGCGCGTCAGGTTCGTAGTTGCGTCCGATGAACTCGACAATCGCGGGGTTGTTGATGCGCTCGCCCTTCAGCAGCCAATTGCCGCGACGGTCGAGCCTGAGCCAGCCGTAGACCGCGGGCACGTTCGGCCACTTGGCCATGCTGCGCAGAACGGCGTCATCCATGACGGTCAGGTGTGCTCGCCAGCGCCGGATCGAGATCTCATGCGCCGCGCTTGAGCGGGAACGGAGTGGACACCAGTCTGCGCAAATCCGAAGCAGCCAACCGGCTCGCTATTCCTCTTCCACCTGCGCCGTCTTGCTGTGCAGCGCAGCCAGATCCTTCTGCACGTTGGGCGGAACAGGGTCGTAGTGGGACAGCTCGACCGAGAAAGAGCCCTGGCCGGCCGTGACCGATTTGAGGCGGGCCTGATAATTACTGAGCTCCGCAAGCGGCACCTGGGCCCGAATAGCAACCGTGCCGGGGCCGCCCGAGTCGGTGCCGCTGATCTGGCCACGCTTCGAGGAAATGTCGCCGGCGATGTCGCCCATGCTCGGCTCGGGCGCGTTGATCTCGACCTTCACGATCGGTTCGAGCACGATCGGGCGCGCCTTTGCGATCGCATCCATGAAAGCGCGTTTCCCGGCGGAGATGAACGCGACTTCCTTGGAGTCGACCGCGTGGTGCTTACCGTCATAGACGATCACGCGCACGTCCTGCACCGGGTAGCCCGCGATGGGGCCGGCATCGAGGACCTGCCGCACGCCTTTTTCAACGGCGGGCATGAACTGCGTCGGAATGACGCCGCCTTTGACCTGGTCAACGAATTCGAAACCCGTGCCGCGCGGCAGCGGCTCGACCCGCAGGAAGACCTCGCCGAACTGTCCCGCGCCGCCGGTCTGTTTCTTGTGACGGTGGTGCCCTTCCGCTTTCGCGGTGATCGTTTCGCGGTAAGGAATGCGCGGCGGCTTGGTCGTGACTTCGACGTGATACTGCGACTGCAGCCGGTCCATGATGTAGCGCATGTGCAGGTCGCCGAGCCCGCTGATCACCGTCTCGTTACCGTGCGTCACTCTGAACGTCGGGTCCTCCGCGGCGAGCTTGTGCAGTGCCTCGGAAATGCGCTGCTCATCGCCGCGCCGCTTCGGTTCGACCGCCAGGCTGTGCATCGGCAGCGGAAATTCGAGCGGAACGAGGTGGATGTGGTCCTCGTCGTGCGAGTCGTGCAGCACCGCGTCGAAGTAGAGGTCCTCGACCTTGGTGACGGCTCCGATGTCGCCGGGCGCCAGCGCCTCGGTTTCGATGAAGTCCTTACCCTGGAGCAGGTAGGGATGGCTCACCTTGAACGGCTTGCGGCCATCCCCGATGAAAAGCTGCGTGTCGCGCGTGATGGTGCCCTGATGGACGCGAAAGATGCCGACCTTGCCCACGAACGGATCGATCATCACCTTGAACACGTGGGCCAGGACGTGCTTCGAGGGATCCGGAGCGGCCTGTATGGGCTGGGCGGCCGCGCCTTCGCCTTTCAGGAACTGCGGAGGATTGCCCTCCGTAGGATTCGGCATGAGCTTCACGAACACGTCGAGCAGTTCGGCCACGCCGGCACCGCTGCGCGCCGAGACGAAGCAGATCGGCACGAGGTGGCCTTCGCGCAACGCCTGCTCGAACGGCGCATGCAATTCGGCCGGGCTGACCTCGCCTTGCTCGAGATATTTGGCCATCAGCTCTTCGTCCACTTCGACGACCTGGTCGACGAGCGCCTGATGCGCTTCAGCCACAGAGGAAAAGTCGGATTCCCCCGCCGGATTGAAGAAGCAGTCGACCACGCGCTTGCCGCCATCCGCCGGAAGGTTGATCGGCAGGCACTCCTTGCCGAACGCCGCCTGAATCTGCGAGACGAGCTGTGGCAGATCGACGTTCTCCGCGTCGATCTTGTTCACGACGATCATGCGGCATAGGCCGCGCTTGGCGGCCCACTGCATCATGCGCTTGGTGATCATCTCGATGCCGTTCTGGGCACTGATCACCACCGCTGCCGTTTCCACGGCGGGAAGCGCGCCGATCGCGCGCCCTACAAAGTCCGGAAGTCCGGGTGTGTCGACGAGATGAATGCGCGTTTCACCCGCAGTGAAGTGCGCGCATGATGCGTTCAGCGAATGCTGATAGGTCTTTTCCAGCGGGTCGAAGTCACAGACGGTACTGCCCTTTTCGACGCTGCCCGGCGTCGTCAGCGCGCCTGAACGATGCAGCAGCGCCTCCGCTAGGGTTGTTTTCCCGGCCGCGCCGTGCCCGACCAGCGCAACGGCGCGGATGTTTTCTGGTGAGAACTTCGGCATCGATCCTCCTCTCCCACGGTGAATGTGCTCCGGACAACGTGCGCCGCGGCGGCGACTGCATCAAGGGGGAGAATTCCAACGGGGGTCGGGCCAGTATAAACGTGGCCCACTCGCGCTTTCAAGCAAGTGTCGGCGCGCACCGACGTCTCCTGATCGATGTACCGCAAGCGCGTGTCGCAGCGAATCGCGCGCGCTTTTTCCGCGGCTCGCTGTTGGCATATGTCTGCCGTGGTGTTGGAGAGCGAGCGTCGCGCGGCGAGAAGTGCGATGGCACCCTCATCAACCGAGCTTCGAGAAAGCGACATGAGCGAACCACCGCATGCCGACCGCGGCGACCCACCACCGGCGCCACCGCGTGCGCCCGACGCCGGGGACTGTTGCGAGAGCGGCTGCGAACCCTGCATTTACGACCTCTACTGGGACGCCGTCGCGCGCTACGAGGCCGCACTGGAAGCCTGGAAACAGCGGCAGCGCGCCGGTTAGGTCGGCACGAGCCGGGGTTGCACAACGCCCGGACGCAGGTTACAGTGCCGGGACTCAACGCTTGTCCGGCACCGACGGGCAGGGATAGTGCGTTGAAAAGCAAACATAATTTAGCAATCGGCGGGACGATCAGGGTGGTTTTGGACCGCTGCCGGCAAGTCAAGAACGTCGGATTTCAGGCGCATTGCGCCACGCAGTAACCCACGAATGAGGCCGGTCGGCCTTAGTGCCAACGGCCGAATCAATAGCACTACCAAGCTCGTTTTCCGGTGCGGTGTCGTGTACATGGCCCGCGCGTGAGAACGAAACCCGAAACGTCACCGGGAACGGTGACAGGCTGATCTCGGTCGCGGCTGTGCGACCCGGTCCCGTAACGAGGAGGTTTTGCATGTTCGCAAAATCAGCCCCGCAGCTTTTCGCAATTCCGGTCCGCACGACCCCGTTGCGCCTGCATGCGACGCTGCTCGTGCTCGCCATCGCGATACTTGCTCTCGGGGCGGGCTGGCTCGCCGGGGACATCGGGGGCGAGCCGGATCAACCAGTGGTTCAGGCGCCGGCGGAGCAGGTCGTCCCCGAACAGCCGATCGTCGAGCAGGCGAAAGCGCCCGCTTCAACGCCCAGGGAGAGCGTGCGCTATCGGAAGCTCTCGCAGTTTCTGGCGAAGCGCTACAAGGTTTCACAGGCATATACGCTCGACCTGGTCACGATCGCGCATGCCGCAGGCCAGCAGGTCGGCCTCGACCCGCTGCTGATCATTGCCGTCATGGCGGTCGAGTCGCGCTTCAATCCGATTGCCGAGAGTGTCGTCGGCGCAAAAGGGCTGATGCAGGTGATCCCACGCTTCCACAGCGAAAAGTTCCGGGAACTGGGCGGAGAGCAGTACGCCGTTTTCGATCCGGAAACCAATATCCTCGTCGGCTCACGCGTGCTGAAGGAATACTTTTCGCGAACCGGCAGTATCACTTCGGCGCTGCAGATGTACGTCGGCGCGCCGAACGACGAAGGTGAGACCTACACCGAAAAGATCATGACCGAGAAACAGCGCCTCCAGCAGGTGCTTGGGAACAGTGCCCCGCCGCCGAAGTCCGTCACAGCCGAAGCGCCCGGCAAGCAGGCCCTCGCGTTCGCGCAGTAGTAAGGCGCGGCCTGCGGAACGGTCGTATTCAGGAGAACGCATCATGGCCGAGACCGGTCTGCCGAAGGATCTCTTCGAGTGGATGCAGAAGATGTGGAACCCGATGTCGTTCCCTATCCCGGGCATGCTCACACCGACTGCGAACGTGGACGAGATCCAGGCCAAGATCCGTGAGCTGAAGAGCGTCGAGAACTGGCTCACGATGAACGTCGGCTTCGTTCAGATGACGATCAAGACCCTCGAAATGCAGAAGGCGGCGCTCGAGGCGCTCGGCGCGGGTCAGGACAAGAAGACGCCCTGAGTTCACATGTGCATGTGAGCAATCGACAAGTGTGATCAGTCTCGGGTCCGAGTCACCAGTCACGCAGTTCAGTCACTGCCGTTTAAAGCGCTCCGTCGCTTTTACCAGCTCCGCACAGATCCCCGGCTCCCATGCGGAGTGCCCCGCATCGGGTACCACCACGTAGTCTGCTTCCGGCCATGCGCGGTGCAGGTCGTCCGCCGTGACGATCGGGCACACGGCGTCGTAGCGGCCTTGAACCATCACCGCCGGTATCTGCCGGATGCGTCCGACGTTCTCGAGCAACGCGTTGGGCGGCATGAAGATCTGGTGGGTGAAATAGTGAGCCTCGATGCGCGCGAGCCCCAGCGCTACGACGTCGCTGGAAAAATAGGCAACCGTCTCAGGGCTCGCGAGCAGCGTGGAGCACGACCCTTCATAGATGCTCCATGCTCGCGCCGCGGGCATGTGAATGGCCGGGTCGAAGTCCGTAAGCCGGCGGTAGTAGGCGGACAGCAGGTCGCCGCGCTCCGCTGCCGGAATTGCGGACGCAAAGGCCGCCCACGCTTCCGGGAACAGATTGCGGACGCCGTACAGGAACCATTCGATCTCGCTCGAACGACAAAGAAAGATGCCGCGCAACACGAGACCCGAGCAGCGCTCGGGGTGCGCGATGGCATACGCAAGCGCGAGCGTGCTGCCCCATGAGCCGCCGAACACGAGCCAGCGCTCGATGCCAAGGCGCCGCCGCAGATTTTCCATGTCGGCGATGAGCAGCGGCGTCGTGTTGTCCCGCAACTCGCCGAGCGGGCGCGAGCGACCAGCGCCGCGCTGGTCGAAGATCACGATGCGGTAATGCGCGGGATCGAAAAAGCGTCGATGCGCGGGTGCCGAGCCTGCGCCGGGGCCGCCATGCAGGAAGACGACAGGCTGTCCGGTCGCATTACCGCACTCCTCCCAGTAGATGCGATGCAAGCCATCGACCTCGAGCATGCCGGAGCGGTGCGGCTCGATCTCAGGATAAAGCTCGTTACGAAGCGTCACAGCGTCCATGAACAGAATGATACATGCGGGGCGTCAGGCGTTCCCAAGCCGAAGCGAGCGCCGCGACGAATTGCCTTCATGGGGGAAAGGAGGTTACGGAGGGAAACCGTGGAAGGTTTCTCTCTGTTCGTAGGGCGGCGAGGCCCGAGCGAAGGCGAGCGCCGCCCATTCCCGAGCGCCGCCCCTAGTCCCACGCGTAGCGATAGAAGAAGCCGAAAGAGCTCGTGCGTCCCGCCTGCGCGCGCAGCGCAAGCCGCTGTGTAACGGTCATTTCGAGCCGCAGCAGACTCTCCGTTCCGCCGAGACTTTGTTCGAAGGCGAGGTACACCCGATCAGAGACGCGCTTGCCTATCGTCAGGAACTGATCTGAGGTTGCCTCGCCGCTGCGCAGGCCCACTTCGTCCACATGAAGCGCGCTCGCGAGCGGGGCGGTCGCCTTGCCCAGGAGTGCTCCTGTTGCGAGCGGCAGCGCGGAAAGCTGACCCGCTACCGCCTGGCTGGGCGCGCGGCCGAGTATGAGCCATGACAACGCCTCGCCTTCCGGCAGGGACGGATTTGAAACGACGCGCACGAGCGGCTGGCTGATCGTGCCGGTCACGGCAACACCGGCCTCGACCGCCTGACGTTTTCTCATCGCCTGAAAGTCGAGCCCGGGGTTGTCGAGCGGACCGTTGAAGTAAAGGCGGCCGCGATCGATCTCCAAACGCTGCCCGTATGCGACGAAGGTACCGTTTCTCGCATCCACGGTGCCGACTGCGCGGAGCTCACCCTGCGGCGTGGTTTGCACGGTCACCGACCCCGCGAGCCACACATCGAGACCGCGGCCGCGCAGATGCACCTTGTTGCCGAGATCGACGTTCAAATCCACGGCGGCCTCGGTCGTCTTTCTGGTCCGCGTCTCGGTACCGCCCGGTTCGGTCTCCGCCTCCTTCTTTTCTTCGCGGCCAACGATCACGACGTCGTCGCCGAGGTGTGGGAGTGTCACGGAAGTGAGCTCGAACAAGCCTTCATTGGCCTGCAAGGCACCCGTAAAGGCGAGTTTCCCCGCACGCAACGAGGCGTTGCCCTTTCCGCTCACGACGAGCCGCCGGTCGGGGCGTGACAGCACGGCGAAATTTTCCGCGGACCAATCCACGGAAGCCTCGTCGAACCCGGTCCGCGCGAGAGTCCCGCGCGCGTTCAACGAGCCTTCACCGCCGCGGATCGAGAATGATTCGATCCGAATCTCATTGTGCTCGACATTTGCCCGCAGCCTGCCGTCCTTCAGGTCGATTCCTTCTGCGGGCAGCGCGAACGCGAGCGCGTCCGCCGTAACCGGTCCCGTCACCTGCGGGTCGGCCAGCGTCCCCTGAACGGCAAGCTTCGCATGGGCGTTGCCATCCAGAAGCATCGGGGTATCGATCAGCGACGTGATGACAGCAAGCTGCGCGACGTCGAGGGCCGCATTCGCCGTAAGCGGAGAATTGCCGGCATAACGCGCTTCCTCTCCGCTTCCTATCAGCGCGATCCGGCCTTCGGCGGTCGCGTTCGCGAGCGCCGAGCGCACACTTGCCTTGAACGTCGTGCCGGCACTGCCAAGTTCCGCGTCGACCGCCATCGATTGCAGTCCGAGCTTCAGCCCCCGATCTTCGCCCAGCGCGAGATCGCCTGACTCGCGGGAGATCGTCACCCGTCCCGTGAGTTGCGGCGCGTTGCGAAGTGACCATTCGCCATTCAAACGCAGTGTGCCCGCCATCGCACCCGGTCCGCCAGCGAGCGCTAGCAACGGCCGGACGGGAAGATTCGTGAAGCGTCCTGCCGTCGTCACGCGGCCGTTCTGATAGTCGAGTGCGCTCACCGCGAATCGTCCTTCGATGAGGCTGATCTCGAAGGGATCTGCGTGAACCCCTTTAGGGCCGATCGCGATATTCACCGGCGCGAGGAGCTGCGTCGCTGCTTCGCCGCGATTTGCCAGTTCCTCGACGCGCCCGGTCCAACCGGCCTCCTGTTTCCAGCCGCCTCGCGCGCGCGCGTGAAAATCGATGCGCTCTCCGGCGGCATCGAGCGCGATGGTGTGCGCAGGCAGCGTGCCGGCGATGCGCAGGGCGAGCGAATCGAGCTGCCATTCGGGAATGGAGACGCCGCGCAGCGTTGCATCCACGGTGAACGGACTCGCGCTGTCCGTCGTAAGCTCGCCCCGAGCTCGGATCGCTTTGACGCGCGCGAGTTTCTGGTATTGAAGCCCTTCACCCGTCAGTTCGAAGCGTATCGCCGGCATGCTCCAGGACCCGCTGAGTTGGGCGTTGCCGCGCGCGGCGCCTTGCACGTCCGCCAACAGCACACCGAGCTTCGGCGCGTCGAACTTCACTGCCAGCGTGTCCCCAGGCGCGCCCAGAGTCCCCTTCGCGGCAAGATCGTTACCGCCGATCGTCGCGGTTACGTCGGCGTCACGCAGACGCTCACCGCGCACACTCAACGAGCCTTGTGCTGTGAGCGGTGCATTGAGCCAGCGTGAATCGCGAATGCCGAGTTGCACGTCTGCTTCCGGACCCTCGGCGAAGCCTTTCGCCTCGATCCCGCCGTTGATCGATCCTGGCGGAAATGCGCCCCATGCTGCGGGATCGAAGCGCGTGAACGACGCTTGCAGCGCGAACGGACGCTTGCCGCTGAGCATCATGTTCGCCGATCCGCGTGCTTCGCCACCACGGGCGCGTGCACGAAACTGCGAAACCTGGACGCGGTATCCGGCGCGGTGCGCCGTGACAGCGACGTTGATGTCGTCCTGCGAGAGGTCCGCAGCGACTGACTGCTGCGCTTCGGTCAATGTCAGGTCCGCCCGCCCGGCGAGGCGCGTCTTGCGCATGCGGCCGTGCAGTCCTGAGAGATCGAGATTGCGCGTCGCGAGCGCTACCGTTGCTGCATCGTTCGTCAGTGATCCGCTCCCGGTCACAGCTCCGGCGCGGCCGAGGTCCGCATGGAAGGTGAAAGCACGCACGTTCGATACATCAGTGCGAACTTCGACGCGCAACGCCGCTACGGGCACGCGCCCTCGATCGTAGGACCCGTGCGCGGCATTGGTCAGACGTACCGGACCGACCAGCAGCACGCCGGTGCGCTCGAGATCCATCTCGCCCGCAAGAAGTGTTTGCGGCCAGTCCTTCGCAAACGCCCTCAAATCGAGATCCTGGAGCTGCGCTTTCAAAGCCGCGACCGGGAAGGCAGCGTATGGCTCGACGAGGGTGGCGAGCGACACGGACGCTTCACCGCTCGTCAGCGCACCTTGAAGGTCAAGCGCGCTCAAGTTACCCGACGCCGTTGCCTTGAGCGTCGCCGCCGGCGCTACCGATCGCACTATCGAGAGATCGGCTTTCAGTGCGAACGGTGCATGAGCGTCGATGGAGCCGGCAAGTTCGACCGAATGGCCGTACGCAGCGAGGGAGAGTTTGTGGATGCGATGCACGTTGCGGCCGCCGGAATACTCGAGTGCAACCTCGCTGATCTCGAACGCACCTTTGCCGGCATCGATGATGAGGCGCGCGATTTTCGCGTCGGAGATATGGACATCTACCGGGAGGGCCAAGGTGTCCGGGGGGCGTCCTCGGGGTTCGCCCGGCTTCGAGGTCACCCACACTTCGGACGCGCTCAGCTCCGCGATACGCGGCTTCAGCGTGACGAGCGACCTCGGAGAGAGCCGCAGGACCGCATCTGAAACGCGCACTTCGATGTCCTCGCCCGCGTAACGCAGCGAGCGCACGCGCGCGCCGGCGGCGACCGTGCCGGCAACACCATCGAACGAGACGCTGTTACCGGCCAACCTGACGGCTCGCGCCACGATCCACTGCAGCCCCGCTTCGGTATACACGAGCCAGGCTGCGGCGCCCGCGGCGGCGCATACGGTGAGCACCGCGACCAACAAGAGTCCGAGAATGGCTGAACGTGCTCGGCTCATCACGGCGTCAGAAGCTGTAGCCGACGGAGAAATGCAGGCGGATCTGATCGGTGCGTTCGCCGTAAGCGACATCGGCTCTGAAAGGACCGATGGGCGAGCGCCAACGCGCGCCGACGCCCAGCCCGAGCGAGTTCCTGAACGCGCTGGGCTGGTCGAACGCGTCGCCGGAATCGACGAAGACCGCAGCGCCGATCGTCTGCGTGATCCAGTGCGTGTATTCCATGCTCCCAACCAGGAGGTAACGTCCTCCGACCACGGCGTCTCCCTGCTTGACGCCGATCGACTCGAACGCGTAACCACGTATCGTCTGATCGCCGCCGGTGCGGAACAGGAACGAAGAAACGACACCTGAACGCGATGTCGCGGCGACGGCGCCCGCTTCCCCGCGCAACAGCAGATCGCCGCTCAGGCCGATCGGTATCAGCCAGCTGATCTTCAAGCGCCCACGCAGGAACTCCCGGCTGGATACGCCGGGTACGCTCGCGCCGATCTCGGCCGTGCCGAGCACGCCGCGGCGGGGAGACACGATCTCGTCGGTGGTCCGGAACGTCTTACGATAGCCCAGGAATACGGCATAGTTATCCTCGGTGGTCGATCCGGAAACCGACAGGTGCTCGAAATGACCGGACAGAATCACCTGCGAGGGCGTGCTTTCCAGACCCCAATTATGCGCATAGCCGACGGTCACCTCGTGGCTGCGCTCGCCCTGTATGTCCCGCTGCTGGAAGCGCGTGGCATAGGTATTCCAGACGCCGCCCGGCCGCGGCGGGGTATCGAGTGCGATGTTGATCTGCTGCTCTTTTTCGGTCACGTTCAGCCGCGGCCGAAAGCGCCATGCGCGGTCGAACACATCGACGTCCGAATAATCGACCGTAGCGCCGAAGCCGGTGTCAGTGCTGTACGAAAGCCCGGTGTCGACACGGTGCGACGACGCTTCGATGACGTTGACGTGCAGCGGCGCCGACGCCGCTTGATCGGTATCGGGGTCGATCGCGAACTGCACGGCGTTGAAGTATCCGGTCTCGAGCAGGCGGCGCTGGAACAGGTCGAGCTGCAAGGCGTCGTAGGGCTTGCCGCGGTCTATCGGATTCAGGTTCTGAACGATGCTTTCCGGATAGCGCTTGAGGCCCGTCACGACCATGCCGCCGGCGAAAAACGTCGGGCCGCTGTCGACCTCGAGCTTGAGATCGGCTGTGCGTTGTGCCGGATCGATGCGCGCCTCGCTGTCGGCGATCTGTGCGGCGGCATATCGGCCACGGCGCAGACGCGCGAGCGCCTGCCGCTTCGCGTCGTCCCATTCGCTCTGCTGAAACGGATCGCCGGGTCGAAGTCGCCACGTCTGACGGATGCTTTCGAGCCGCTTCAGGCCTACGGGGTCGCTCAGCGCTTCGCCGCGGAATCTCAGGTCGAGCCCGCGGATACGCGTGCGCGGCCCCGGCGTGACGGTAATGCGTACCAGCACCTCTCCGTTGCTCGAGGGCTCGATCGCGGACTTCACGTCGGCTGAGAAATAGCCCTCCGTCGCGAGCACTTCGGCCGCGCTGGCACGCGCCTCTCCGACGAGACGCTCGAGCAAAGGCATCGTCACGCGCTGCTCGCCCTGCCAGCGAGCGATATCGAGGCCTTTTTCGAGCATTTGCCCATAGGGTCTCGGCGCCTCGATGACCACGCGAAAGTTAACCGACACGGGTGTCTGCGTCACGGCGGATTCCGGGTGCTCCACGCTGGGATCCGGTTGCTCCGCGGCGAAAACAGCCCAGGAGAGGGGGATCAGCGCAACGAACGCGAGCGGCCGCATGCGCAGCATCGTTCCGCGCGTGTGCGTGACCATCGAAAGGCGCATGGAGTGACTTGCCGGCGGCGCAACGGGCATGCCGGCGCGAGAATCGCTGCAGGTGACGAGAATAAGGCTGACAGGTGAGCCGCGACAAGCACTGCTTGCCCGACGAAGTCGGGTGCGCTTTATAATCGTGCGCATATCCTTCCAAGGCGTGCTTTCAGCCCGGCAGCGCGTCTCCCAGGCTCCGCATCCACTATGGACGAACAACTGAGCAAGGCGGCGCATGAATACCACCGCCTGCCCACGCCGGGCAAGATCGCGATCGCTGCGACGAAGGGGTTGATCAACCAGCGCGATCTTGCGCTTGCCTATACCCCAGGCGTCGCTTCGGTGTGCGAGTCGATCGCGGCCGATCCCGCTGCCGCTTCCAGCTACACTGCGCGTGCGAATCTGGTTGCCGTTATCACGAACGGCACCGCTGTGCTCGGCCTCGGCGCCATCGGACCGCTCGCCGCGAAGCCGGTGATGGAGGGCAAGTCCGTTCTGTTCAAGAAGTTCGCGGGCATCGACGTCTTCGATATTGAAATCGACGAGCGCGATCCGGCCAAGCTTGTGGAGATCATCGCCGCGCTGGAGCCGACCTTCGGCGGCATCAACCTCGAGGACATCAAGGCGCCGGAATGCTTCTATGTCGAACGCCGTCTGCGCGAACGTATGCGGATTCCGGTGTTCCATGATGACCAGCATGGCACGGCGATCATCGTGGGCGCGGCCATCTCGAACGGTCTCAAAGTGGTGGGTAAGGACATCGGCCGGGTGAAGCTGGTTGCTTCCGGTGCGGGTGCGGCCGCGCTGACGTGCCTGGACCTGCTCGTTGCGATGGGCATGAGCAAGCAGAACATCGTGGTGACAGATATCGCAGGCGTGGTCTACGAGGGACGCAAGGAGGAAATGGATCCGGAGAAGGCCCGCTACGCCGTGCCGACGACTGCGCGCAAGCTTGCGGACGTGATCGCCGGCGCCGACATCTTCCTCGGTCTCTCCGCGGGCAATGTGCTCAAGCCCGAGATGGTCGCGAAAATGGCCGAGCGCCCGCTCATTCTCGCGCTCGCGAATCCGCAGCCCGAGATCATGCCCGAGCTTGCGCGGCAGGCGAAGCCCGATGCGGTGATCGCAACCGGCCGCTCCGACTATCCGAATCAGGTCAACAACGTTCTCTGCTTTCCCTTCATTTTCCGCGGCGCGCTCGATGTCGGGGCGACCACGATCAACCAGCAGATGGAGCTCGCGGCGGTGCACGCCATCGCCGAGCTCGCGCAGGCGGAACAGTCCGATATCGTCGCGCAGGCGTACGGCGAGCAGAACGTTTCCTTCGGCCCCGAATACCTGATTCCACGGCCGTTCGATCCGCGCCTCATCGCAAAGGTGGCGCCGGCGGTTGCGAAAGCGGCAATGGACAGCGGGGTGGCGACGCGTCCGATCGAGAATCTGGACAGCTATCGCGACCGGCTGAACCAGTTCGTTTACCAGTCGGGCTTCGTCATGAAGCCGGTTTTCGCCGCAGCGAAGCAGTCGCCGCGTACGGTCGTATATGCAGACGGCGAAGAAGAGCGCATCCTGCGCGCGGCACAGGTGGTGGTTGACGAAGGCATGGCGCGCCCGCTGCTGATCGGGCGGCCGGAAGTGATCGAGCGACGGGTCGAACGCCTCGGCCTGCGTTTGAAGCGTGACGCAGATTACGAGCTCGTCGATCCCAACAACGATCCGCGTTATCGCGAATACTGGACCGAATACCATCGCATTGCCGCGCGGCACGGCGTCACACCCGAGATCGCGAAGCTCGACATGCGCCGGCAGCCCACGGTCATTGGCGCGATGCTGATGCACATGGGACAGGCGGATGCCATGGTGTGCGGGATTCTGGGCAATTATCCATCGCATCTTCGAATCGTCGATAGCGTCATCGGCAAGCGTCCCGGCGTCAGGCATTATGCAGCCATGAACATGCTGCTGCTGCCGGAGCGCACCGTGTTCATCTGCGACACGTACGTCAACTTCGATCCGCCGTGCGAAGTCATCGTCGAAGCCACGATCCTGGCGGCTGAAGAGATCCGGCGCTTCGGGCTTACGCCAAAGGTCGCGCTCCTGTCGCATTCGAGCTTTGGCGCGGCCGACACCCCGACGGCCATCAAGATGCGCGATGCGGTCAGGCTCCTCAACGAGCGCGCGCCCGAGCTGGAAGTGGACGGCGAAATGCAGGGCGACATGGCACTGTCCGGGAACATACGCAAGGCGGTGTTTCCCGGCTCGCGTCTGCGCGGAGAGGCAAATCTCCTCGTCATGCCGAACCTGGACGCGGCCAACATCGCCTTCAATCTGCTCAAGACGGCGGCGGGGAGCAACATAACGGTGGGCCCGATGCTGCTCGGCGCCGCGCAGCCGGTCCACATCATTACGCCATCGGCGACGGTGCGTCGCATCGTCAATCTGACGGCCGTTACGGTAGTGGATGCGAATCAGCGCACCGACCAGAAAAAGCTGCTGTAGTGCGCGTGGTCTCGCCGCATGGCCCGGCGACTGCATGCCGTCGAGCTTTCATCTTCACGCCTCCACGCTTCACGAACAAATGAGATCGCCACAATGAGTCAACAAACGCGTATCGAACACGACACGATGGGGGACATCGACGTCCGTCAGGACCGGCTCTGGGGTGCGCAGACCGAACGCAGCCTGCATCACTTTCATTTCCCCGGCGAGGAGATGCCGGCTGAAGTGGTACGCGCGCAGGTACTCGTGAAGAAAGCCGCGGCCGCGGTGAACATGGCGCTTGGTGTGCTGGACGAAAGGAAGGGCAAGGCGATCATTGCTGCCGCCGACGACGCACTGGCCGGCAGGCTGGACGGCCATTTCCCTCTCGTCGTCTGGCAGACAGGCTCCGGCACGCAGACCAACATGAATGTGAACGAGGTGCTCGCAAATCGCGCGTCCGAAGTGCTGGGCGGCGAGCGCGGGCGCGCACGACTCGTGCATGAAAACGACGATGTAAACAAGGGCCAGTCATCCAACGACACTTTCCCCACTGCGATGCACGTTGCTGCCGTGATGACGATAGAGGGCACGCTCAAGCCCGCGGTGAAGAAGCTGCGCGATACGCTCGACCGCAAGGCGCAGGAGTTCATGGATATCGTCAAGATCGGCCGCACCCACCTGCAGGATGCGACGCCGCTCACGCTGGGCCAGGAGTTTTCGGGCTACGTGTCGCAGCTCGACCATGGGCTGCGGCACGTCGAAGACGCGCTGCCGCATCTGTGCGAGCTCGCGCTGGGTGGCACCGCGGTGGGCACGGGCCTGAACGCGCATCCGCAGTTTGCGGTCAAGGTTGCCGAGGAGCTGGCGCGCCTGACCGGGCTCCCTTTCAAGACGGCGCCGAACAAATTCGAGGCGCTCGGCTCATGCGATGCGGTCGTGAACGGGCATGGCGCGTTTAAGACGCTCGCCGCCTCACTCATGAAGATTGCAAACGACATTCGCTGGCTTGCAAGCGGGCCCCGCTCCGGAATCGGCGAGCTCATCATTCCCGAGAACGAGCCCGGCAGCTCGATCATGCCCGGCAAGGTGAATCCCACGCAGTCGGAATCGATGACGATGGTGTGCTGCCAGGTGTTCGGCAACGATGTCGCGATCAACACGGGCGGCGCGATGGGCAACTTCGAGCTGAACGTCTTCCGGCCGATGGTCATCCGCAACTTTCTCCACAGCGCACGATTGCTCGCACATGCCTGCGAGAACTTCAACGAGCACTGCGCGGAAGGTATCGAGCCGAATCGCGAACGCATCGACAAGCTGATGCGCGAGTCGCTGATGCTGGTGACGGCGCTCAATCCGCATATCGGCTACGAGAAGGCCGCGGCGATCGCGAAGAATGCGCACAAGAAAGGTCTCACGCTGAAGCAGTCCGCGCTCGAGCTTGGGCATCTCACGGCCGAACAGTTCGATCAGTGGGTGCGACCGGAGAACATGGTCGGTACGATCCCTCAGAGCAGGCGGGGATAGCCGCTCGATGGCTGCCGGCACACGCATCGCACTGGTTACCGGCGGCAATCGCGGGATCGGGCTCGAAATCTGCCGGCAGCTTGCGGGAAAAGGCCTCGGGGTCGTGCTGACCGCGCGCGACACCGGCAAAGGCAAGGCCGCCGCGAAAGCGCTGCAGGAGGAAGGACTCGCCGTCGAATTTCAGCGGCTCGACGTCACGAGTTGCCGCAGTATTCGCGCCTGCGTCGCCGCGATCGCGGAGCGCCGCAGCCGGATCGACGTGCTCGTCAACAACGCGGGTGTCCTGCTCGATTCGCGCGGCTCGCGCTTTCTCGACTCGAAGCTCGATACCTATCGGGATACGCTCGAGACCAATCTCTTCGGTCCCCTGCAGCTCGCCCAGTCGGTCGTGCCGCTGATGAAGGCGATTCGCTACGGGCGCATCGTGAATCTGTCGAGCGGTCTAGGGCAACTGCACGACATGGAGGCGGGCACGCCCGCGTACCGGATATCGAAGACCGCGCTCAATGCGCTCACTCGCATCCTGGCGGCGGAATTCCGCGAGAGCAACATTCTCGTGAACTCGATGTGCCCCGGGTGGGTAAAGACCGGCATGGGGGGCGATCACGCCCCCAAGACGCCCGCACAGGCTGCCGATACCGCGGTGTGGCTCGCAACGTTGCCCGACGGCGGCCCGACGGGCGGGTTCTACCGAGATCGCAAACCCATTCCATGGTGACCGGTGATCAGTGACCCGTATGACCTGTCACTGCCCTCATCCGTCACCGCCCTTGCGTGAAACTCAATCCCGACAGCCCGCTGCGCAAGCTCACCGACAACTTCCCCTACGAAGGCCGACTCGAATGGATCGGCCTGCGCGTCAGTCCGCGCGGGGCGGTATCGGCGGTAAGTGAAGCGGAAGCACGCGTCGAGCGCGGTCTCACCGGTGATCACCGTTCCCAGCGGCCCGGCAGTCCGCGACAGGTGACGCTCATCCAGCGCGAGCACCTGAACGCTGTCGCGCACATGCTCCGGCTCGATACCATCGAGCCCGCGCTGACGCGCAGAAACCTCGTGGTCGCCGGCATCAACCTTCTTGCGCTCAAGGACCAGCGCTTCGCGATTGGTGAGGTCGTGCTCGAAGGCACCGGACTGTGCGAGCCGTGCTCGCGCATGGAAGCCAATCTGGGAAGCGGCGGCTACAACGCGATGCGCGGCCACGGTGGTATCACCGCCCGTGTGCTGGCGGGCGGCATAGTGCGAATCGGCGACGTGGTATGCGCCGCGCTATCCACCGAGCCAGCCATCACTTGAGCCAGCGACGCGGCTCGTCGCAGCGCGCGTCGCAGTCACACACCTCTCGAGGGCCGACAGCGCGGCGAAGGCAGTCCGAGGTCGCCGCTGCGACAACCGCTGCGAAGTCGAGAGCAGCGGCTAAAATCAGCAGTCCTCTCACCCCGACCGCCACCGTGCCCATTCCCGAGACCGCTCCGGATCCCGCGCCGCGTTGCCGCTGGACGCGCGAAAGATTGTCGCAACGCCTTGCCGGTCCCGCACCGCTGCCGGACCCGCGTGATCTGCATGTCATACCGGTGCCGGAAGGCATGAAAGTAACCGAAGCGGCTGTCATGATCCCGATCGTATGCCGCGGACCCGAGTTGCACGTGCTCCTTACGCAACGAACGCCGCATCTGCTTGATCACGCCGGTCAGATCAGTTTTCCCGGCGGTCGCGTCGAGCCCGAGGACACCGATCGCGAGGAGACGGCGCTGCGCGAGACCGAAGAGGAGATTGGCCTGCCGCGCGCGCAGGTGACCGTTCTCGGGCGGCTGCCCACCTACGAGATACCTACCGGTTTCCGCATCACACCGGTGGTGGGCTGGATCGAGCCGCCGTTCGAAGTAAAACCCGATCCTTTCGAAGTTGCTTCCGTTTTCGAGGTGCCGTTCGATCACTTCCTCGATCCAGAACGCTACCTGCGGCGCGAATATCGGTTCCGCGGGCGCCACCGCCACTACCTCGCGATCCCATATGAAGGCCGTTACATCTGGGGCGCGACTGCCGCGATGCTGCACAGCTTCGCGCGTATGCTGGCGAGCGCCGATGAGGTCGCGCGCTTCACATGAAAGTTCTTCACACATTGCGGGTGCCCGAACTCCGCGCGTCCTTAAGGAACGCGAGTTGCCTGACCGCAGCTTCGACGGTATAAAGACCATTGCGGTAATCCGCCCGGCTTGAATGTGCGGCCTGCAGATTGCCTCCCTGCCGCACGTTGTTTGCTTGAGGGCACCATGAGCCGAGCTTTTGTCAAAGAAAGCGACGATGACCTGGTCGCAGGCGATCTGCCCGAGCGGCCCGTGCCAGCGCACCTGAACTACGTGACGCCGAAAGGTCTGGAACTGCTGCACGCTCGTTTGCGCGAGCTGGCAGAGCGCCATGAGCAATACAAGCGCGACGCCGCCGAAGACTCCGCCGCCCGCCAGAAGCTGCGGGAAACGGATCGAGATCTACGCTACTTTCGTGCGCAACTCGATCGCGCGTCGGTGGTGGACACCCAGCAGCAGCCCCACGACGAGGTTCACTTCGGTGCGATCGCCACGATCGAGGACGAAGCGGGCGCGCGTCACGAATTCAACATCGTCGGTGATGACGAAGCCGACGTGAACGCGGGCAAGATCAGCTGGGCCTCTCCGCTGGCGCGGGCCATGATCGGCGCCAAGGTCGGCGACACCGTGGTATGGCGCAGGCCGGCAGGCGAGACCGAGGTATACATCGTCGGCATACGTTACCCCTGATTCCGGGGCTCGCCACCAGCCGTTGAAGTTCCTTTCGTTACTCGCGGCGCTTCTGCTCGAGCAGCTCCAGCCGCTGAGAGAACGTAATCCGGTCCATCAGGCGTTCGAGCGCTACGCATCCGCGCTCGAGCGCTTTCTCGATACGGGCCAGTATCGGGACGGTGTCCTCGCGTGGCTGGCTGCCGTGGTGCCGGTCGTGCTCGTGACCGTGCTCGTCTCTCACGCAGCGCACGCCGTGAGCCCGCTCCTGGCGTGGGCGTGGAACATCGTCGTGCTCTACGTGACGATGGGATTTCGCCGCTTCAGCCACTATTTTCGCGACATCATGCAGGCTTTGATGGAAGGCGCTCTGCCGCGCGCTCGCGAGCATCTCGGCCGCGTTTGCGAAGCGAGGACGGCCGAACTCACCACGGCCGAAGTTGCGCGAGTGTCGATCGAGCTTGCTCTCATCCAGGCGCACCGGCATTTCTTCGGGCCACTCGTTGCCTTTGTGGTGCTCGGGCCCGGCGGCGCGATGCTGTACAGGACGGCGGCTATGCTCGCGGAGACCTGGAAGCCGCGGCGCGATGCCGAGTCCGCCGAGTTCGGACGGTTCGCTCGAACGTTCTTCCTGTGGCTCGACTGGCTGCCTGCGCGTCTGACCGCGGCGAGCTTCGCGATCGTCGGCAACTTCGAAGATGCGGTCTATTGCTGGCGCACCCAGGGAGTGACGTGGGCGTCCGCGCCCGACGGTGTTCTTCTCGCGAGCGGCAGCGGTGCGATCGGCGTGCGTCTCGGCGACAGCCTTCATCAGGAAGGCGGCCTGCAGTTCAGGCCCGAGCTCGGGGTTGGAGAAGAAGCCGATACCGACTACATGCAGAGCACCGTCGGCCTGCTCTGGCGCGCGCTCGTTCTCTGGCTGTTCCTGATCTTCATCGTGACCGTTGCGCATTCGCTTGGGTAGGGGGCGGCGCTCGCCTTCGGCTCGGGCCTCGCCGCCCCACGCAACAGAGGGAAACCGACGGTTTCCCTCCGTAACCTCCCTTCCCTTCGTTGCGTGTCGGTTGATGCCCCGACACGCGGCTTGGTAGGCGGCGCTCGCCTTCGGCTTTGGGGAACCTCTGAACAAGTCGCACGTGGAGCGCGTTAGGCCCACAACGTGATGGATGCAAGGAGCGCGACGAAGGTGATATCGACAATATCAGCAAGGAACGCGACGCCGCAGACGCGCGTTTTGGGCCTAACCCGAAGGGACGGGGCGCTCTGGGCGCATCTCGTTGTCGCAACCCCTCGCAATATTCGCGATATTGCTTCGGGCTTGCTCCTAGACCTGCATCCCACAACGCCGCCGTCGCGCCCGCGCGGGGCTTATTCAGAGGTTCCTTACCTCGCCGCCCCACGCAACGGAGAGCGGGGTGAGCTCCATCGATACCTCAAGAGACTGAACGTAGCTCCCAGTGAGCCGGCTTCGCTGCGAGTTCCTGCGCGAGCCGCCGGTACGACGCCAGGCGCGACTCGGCAATGTGTCCCTGCGTGGCGGCGGCCGCAATCGCGCAGCCCGGCTCGGCGAGATGGCGGCAGTCGCGGAAGCGACACTGACCGAGGAACGGCCTGAATTCGCGGAACGCGAGCGCAGCTTCCTCCGACGTCAGGTGATGCAAGCCGAATTCCTGCAGTCCGGGCGAATCGATGAGATCGGCACTATCGAGATGGTAGAGCTCCGCATGCGTGGTGGTGTGCCGGCCGGTGCCGAGCGCCGAGGAAATCTCGGCAACGCGTGCTGCCGCGTGCGGCACGAGTCCATTGATGATCGTCGATTTTCCCATGCCGGACTGGCCGACCAGTACGCTCCGATTTGCGCTCAGGTGCGCGACGAGCGGCGTTACGTCGCCCTTCGCAGAGAGCGGCAGCACCGAATAGCCGAGCTTGCGATACAGATCGAGCGAGGCGGAGGTGACAGCCGCTTCGGGCAGGTCCGTCTTGTTGAGTACCACGACGGCTGCGATGCCGCCGTGTTCGGCTGCCACGAGGCAGCGATTGACAAGGTCCGGATTCCAGGCCGGCCGTACGGCGATGACGATCGCGACCTGTGTGACATTGGCTGCGATCAGCTTCTGGCGGCGCGCGTCGGACCGGTAGAACAGCGTGCGTCGGGGTTCGATCTCTTCGATCACGCCGCCGCGAGCGCCCGTCAGCGCGAAACGTACGCGATCCCCACAGGCAACATCGCTTTTCTTGCCGCGGGTCACGCAATCGATCTCGTCTCCGCGTTCACGCTCCACCCGGTAGCGCCGCCCGTAAGCAGCCACGACCACTCCGCTTTCACGTCCTGAGGCGTCGCGTCCGGACGTGCGATCCGGCGCCGTCATAGGAACCTCTGAGTAAGTCCCACGTGGAGCGCGGGGCTTATTCAGAGGTTCCCTGAGCCGCGGGCATCCCGATCAAAGCCTGAACAGCGCGTCGACCTTGGCCGCGCAGATGAAGTCGTTGTCGGAAAGTCCGTCTATCGCGTGGGTGACGTACGACACCCGGCAGGTGTTGTAGCCCAGCAGCAGATCGGGATGGTGATCTTCGCGGTGTGAAATCCATGCGATGGCATTGACGAATGCGATCGCCCGGTAGTGATCCTTGAACGAGTAAGTCTTCGCGATCGCGCCGTCGACGACGGTCCAGCCGTTCAGCTCTTTCAGCAGGTTCTCTACTTCCTGCGGCTTCAAGGGGGCGACATCGCCGTCGCACGGCTTGCACCTGCGGCTGGTGAGTTCTTCCATCAGAGCTCTCCTTGAGGCTCACGCCGGCTGCTGATGTTCCTGCAGACGTGCGATGCGTACGAGTGCCGGAGGATGAGAATCGTAGAACGCCGAGTGGACCGGATCCGGTGTCAGCGTCGAGGCGTTGTCCTTGTAAAGCTTGACCAGGGCCGATACGAGATCGCTCGCGGACGCGTACTGGCTGGCGTAGTGATCGGCCTCGAATTCGTGCTTGCGCGAATAGCTCGACAGCAGCGGCTGGAACAGAAACGTGAAGCTCGGCATGACCAGGAAGAACAGGACGAGCGCGATGGCCGTCGAATGCTCCTGCACGTTGAGCCCGGCGTAGAACCACTCCTGGTGCATGAGGTAACCGAGCAGCCAGAGAAAGACGAGGCTGCCGCAGAAGATCCATGCGATCCGCTTTATCACGTGTCGCAGACGGAAATGGCCGAGCTCGTGCGCCAGTACCGCCTCGACTTCACGCGGCGTAAGACGCGCGAGCAGCGTATCGAAGAACACGATGCGCTTCGAGCGGCCGAAGCCTGTGAAATAGGCATTTCCGTGGCTGCTCCGGCGCGACCCGTCCATCACCATGAGCCCCTTCACCCTGAAGCCGCAGCGGGCGAGGAGCTTCTCGACACGCTGCCTGAGCTCCGGGTCCTCCATCGGTGAGAAGCGATTGAAGAGCGGCGCAATCCAGCTCGGATAAATCGCAAGCACGAGGAGGTTGAACACCACCCACAGGAGCCACGCATACAACCACCAGTATGCGCCCGCAGCCTGCATGAGCCAGAGCACCGCCGCAGCGAGCGGCAGGCCGAAAACGGCGGCCAGGGCGGCCGTTTTCAGGAAGTCGACCCAGAACAACATCGGGGTCATCTTGTTGAAGCCGAAGCGCTCTTCGATCCTGAACGTTCGATACAGGCCGAGCGGCAGTTCGACCAGCGTCGTGGCGACTGCAACCAGCGCGATCAACGTGAGCCCGCGCCCGATCTCGCCGTCGAACCAGTGCGATGCGACATCGTAGAACTTCTGCACGCCGCCGCCGAGCGTGAGCCACAACACGAGCGCCGAGTCGACGAGGATCGAGACGAGTCCGAGTCTCGTCTTCGCGCATGTGTAATCGGCCGCGCGTCGATGCGCTTCGAGGCTCACCTCCTGCGAAAACTGCGGCGGAACACGCTCCCGGTTGGCGCGCACATGCGCGATGTGGCGCACATCCAGCCACAAGCGGATGGATGTCGCACTGAGGAGCACAAGCAGGAAAGTCAGACCGAAAGGAGCCACGCCGCGGGACTATACTGTGAGGCAAATCAAGGACCGGCAGAAAGCGCTCGCATTATGGCACAAGACCCCTCGCGGCTCATCTGGATCGACATGGAGATGAGCGGGCTCGATCCCGAACGGGACCGTGTGCTCGAGATTGCGATCGTCGTCACCGACAGCCATCTCAATACCGTCGCCGAAGCGCCTGTGCTCGTTCTGCATCAGGGGGAAGAGGTGCTGAACGCAATGGACGACTGGAACAGATCAACGCACGGGAAGTCCGGCCTCATCGACCGAGTAAAAGCCTCGACGCTGACCGAAAGCGAAGCGGAAGCACGCATGCTCGATTTCCTGGTGGATCTGGTTCCGCCCCGGGTCTCGCCGATGTGCGGCAACTCGGTGCATCAGGACCGGCGCTTTCTCTCGCGTTACCTGCCGCGGCTCGAAGGCTTTTTCCTCTACCGAAACCTCGACGTGAGCACGCTGAAGGAACTGGCGCGCCGCTGGAAGCCGCAGATCATGAGCGGCCTTACGAAGCATGGAAAGCACGAGGCGCTCGCGGATATACACGAGTCGATCGAAGAGCTCAGGTATTACCGGGAATATCTCTTGAAGCTCTGACTTGCTTCTTCTCACGTCGCATGCGCCAGGCGCTGCACGTGCGCCCAGAGCGTGCGCTGCCTCGATGCTTTCCGACCGCGCGAACGTCGTGAGACCTACTGAAGCCTCAGCTCGCCGTCGAATTTCACGTTCAGCTCGAGCGTGCCGACCGTCAGCGTCATGTGGGCGGGCAGCGATTCGGTCCCTTTCAAACGGCCGTCCTCGATTGCCTTGCGGACGGCTTTCTCGATTGCGAGCTGACAGTTCACGCCCACCGTTTTCAGGAACTTGCGAATGCTCATGTTCAGCGTTTCATCGTTCATTTACGCCCTCCTCGATTTGATGTAACCGATCAGCCCCGCCGTGGAGCTGTCGTGATCCGGGACGGCCGCGCCGCCGGTAAGCTCGGGCAAAATGCGATCGGCGAGCTTCTTCCCGAGCTCGACCCCCCACTGGTCGAACGCGTTGATGCCCCAGATCACACTCTGCGCGAACACCTTGTGTTCGTAGAGCGCGATCAGCGCGCCGAGCGCTTCCGGCGTCAGCGCGTCCAGGAGAATGGTGGTGGTCGGCCGGTTTCCCGGGAAAACCTTGTGCGGCACCAGTTGCTCGGCGCCCTGCGTGTTCTGCGAGCGAAGCTCCGCGCGCACTTCGGCTTCCGATTTGCCGCGCATCAATGCCTCGGTCTGGGCGCAGCAGTTCGCGAGCATGATCGCGTGGTGTTCGGGCAGGCCGTGGTGGGGGTTGCAGCAGGCGATGAAATCGGCCGGCACCATCTGCGTGCCCTGATGCAGCATCTGGTAGAAAGCGTGCTGACCATTCGTGCCGGGCTGCCCCCATACGACAGGACAGGTCGCGTAATCGACCACTTCGCCTCCGCGCGTCACGCGTTTGCCATTGCTTTCCATCTCGAGCTGCTGGAGATAATCGGGCAGGCGCCGCAAGCGCATGTCGTACGGCAACACGGCATGCGCACCGGAATCGAAAAAGTCGTCGTACCACACGCCGAGCAGCGCCAGCATGGCCGGCATGTTGCGATCGAAAGGGGCCTGGGCGAAATGCTGATCCATCGCGCGTGCGCCGTCACACATCGATTCGAACGCGTCCATGCCGACGGCGACCGCGATCGGCAAGCCGACCGCGGACCACATCGAGTAGCGCCCGCCGACCCAGTCCCAGAACTCGAACACCCTCTCCTGCGGGATGCCGAAACGGCTTGCCGCGGCCGTATTCGCAGTGACGGCGGCGAAGTGCTCGCCTGCACGCTCGCCGACCGCGCGTTGCACCCACGCGCGCACGGTGTTCGCATTGGTGAGTGTTTCCTGCGTCGAAAAAGTCTTGGAAGCGATAATGCCGAGCGTCGTTGCGGGATCGAGTCCCTGAAGCACTGACTCTACGTGCGCCCCATCGACGTTCGACATGAAGTGCACGCGTGGAACCGCCGCGGTGTACGGCGCGAGCGCCTCTACCGCCAGCGCTGGACCGAGATCGGAACCCCCGATGCCGATATTGATGACGTCGTGTATCGGGCGACCGCTTGCGCCGACGATCGTGCCCTCGCGCAGTGCATTCGAGAACGCGCGCATCTGCCCGCGTACGCGCTTCACGTCCTGCGTGATGTCACGTCCGTCCAGCAGCACCGGCCGGTCCGAACGCAGCGCGGTGTGGAGAACAGCGCGGTTTTCGGTCACGTTGATGCGCTCGCCGGACATGAGGCGTCCGATCCAGCCACGCAGGTCGCGCGCTTCCGCGAGAGCTGCGAGCAGTCTCAGGGTGTCGTCGTTTACCCGGTGCTTCGAGTAATCGAGCAGAAGCGGGCCCATCTGGATCGAATGGCGTTCGAACCGCCGTGGATCGCTCTGGAAGAGCGCCCGCATGTCGAGTGACGTGCTGTCGTAGTGACTCTGGAGTGCCTGCCAGGCGGGGAGACGCGTGAGATCGGAGGCCATGCCGGATTGTAGAATAACTGCCCCTGCCTCAACGCTTCCAGTCGATGCCGGTCTTTACTGCATTCGCGCGTGCGCTTCGCGATGTCGGCAAGCCGCGCGTGCTCGCGGTGCTGTTCCTGCCGATGGTCGCCGCCATCCTGTTGTGGACTGTGCTCGCATGGGTATTCTGGGACACATGGATGCTCGGCTTGCGCAATCTGTTCGACGGGACCGCCGTTGCGCGGTGGTTTACCGAGCACGGCGCAGCGTGGGTTGTTGGCAGCTTCAGCGCATTTGTCGTCGTGGCGTTGCTGCTGCCGCTCATGCTGATCACGGCCATGATCGTCAACGAGCTCGCGGCAATGCCCGTGATCGTGTCGGTCGTGTCGAAGGACTATCCGGGACTGGCACGACGTACAGGTGGAAGCGTGCCGGGGAGTCTCGCGAATGCGGTCGTGGCGATAACGCTTTTCATCCTGCTCTGGATCGTGACGCTGCCCTTATGGTTTACCGGATTCGGCGCCTTCGTCCTGCCCGCGCTGAACTCGGCATACCTGACTCAGCGCCTGTTTCGGTACGACGCGCTGGCAGAGCACGCGAGCCGCGATGAATACCGCGAGATCGTGATGCGGACCAGGGGGAGGCTCTATCTGCTGGGCCTGCTGCTCGCCGGACTGTATTACCTGCCGTTCGTGAACCTTGTCGCGCCGGTCGTCTCCGGCCTCGCGTTCACTCACTTCTGTCTCGACGAGCTGGCGCGCTTGCGGCGCCTGAGCGGGGTTATCGCAGTGAACAGGTGACCAGTGACCCGTGTGACCGGTTTCTGCGGTCACACGTCACCGATCACTGGTCACCCGGTGTTACATCCGCTCGAATATCGCCGCGATACCCTGACCGCCGCCGATGCACATGGTCACGAGCGCATAGCGGCCGCCGGTGCGCTGCAGCTCATACAGCGCCTTCACTGTCAGCACCGCGCCGGTCGCGCCGATCGGATGACCGAGCCCGACTGCGCCGCCGTTCGGGTTGGTCTTCTTCGGATCGAACTTCAGATCGCATGAAACGGCGAGCGCCTGTACCGCGAACGCTTCGTTCGACTCGATGACGTCCATGTCATCGACCGAAAGACCGGCCTTCGCAAGTGCACGCGTCACCGCGGGCACCGGGCCGATGCCCATGATCTTCGGATCGACGCCTGCAAGCCCATACGACACGAGCCGTGCCATGGGCTTCAGACCGGCCTTCGCCGCCGCCTCTTTCTCCATGAGCACCACTGCGGCTGCGCCGTCGTTGATGCCGGACGCGTTACCTGCGGTGACGCTGCCTTCCTTCCTGAATACCGCACGCAGCTTGGCCATGCCTTCGACCGATGCATCCGCGCGCGGATGTTCGTCGCGATCGAAGCTGACCGGCCCTTTGCGGGTCTTCAATTCGATCGGGACGATCTGGTCCTTGAAGTAGCCTTTTTCGATCGCGTTGATCGCGCGGCGATGGCTTTCGACGGCGAACTCGTCCTGCTGTTCGCGCGTGATTTTCCACTTATCGGCGATGTTCTCCGCCGTGATTCCCATGTGCACCGTGTCGAACGGATCGGTGAGCGCGCCCACCATCATGTCGACCGTGCCGCCGTCGTTCATGCGCTGGCCCCAGCGCAGGGTGGGGAGGATGTAGGCGCCGCGGCTCATCGACTCCGTGCCGCCGCCGAGCGCAACGTCGGCATCGCCGAGCTGGATCGCCTGCGTCGCACTTACGATCGCCTGCAGCCCGCTGCCGCACAGCCGGTTGACCGTCAATGCCGTCGTTTCCTGCGGCAGGCCGCCTTTGATGCACGCGACGCGCGAGAGATACATGTCCTTCGCTTCGGTGTGGATCACGTTGCCGAAGACGAGCTGATTGACCTGCTGCGGATCGACTTTCGCGCGCTTGACGGCCTCCCTGATGACGGTCGCGGCGAGCTCGGTCGGAGGCATATCCTTAAGGGCGCCGCCATAATCGCCTATAGCTGTGCGCGCGCCACTCAATACGACGACTTCTCGTTCAGTGCTCATGGACTTCTCCTTGGGGTAGGGGTGACGCTTTTTTCAGTGGCGGGACGGGAAGTTTACGCCCCCCGGGCAGGGACCGGCAAAAGCGCGCAGCAGGCCCTTGAACAGCCCGTTTCAGTGGCGTGTCGAGCTCGCCTGCGCCTGATGACTGGCGGCGAAAAGCTGCTCGGCGTCCACGCTGTCGTAGCGATAGGTGCGATTGCAGAACTCGCACGTGACTTCGACGTCGTCGCGCTCGGCGAGTATCGAACGCACTTCCGCCAATCCCAGCATGCGCAGCATCGCGCCTACGCGTTCGGACGAACACGAGCAGCGAAACGATACGGGCCGCGGCTCGAACACGCGTACGTCTTCCTCATGGTACAGGCGGTGCAGAAGGCGCGGCGCGGGAAGTGCGAGAAGCTCGTCCGCGGTCACAGTCTGCGCGAGCAGCGTGGCGCGGTTCCAGCTGTCGCCGTCGGTTTCCTCGTGGGCGGGCAGCTTCTGCAGGAGGAGCCCGGCGGCGCGCCCGTCATCGGCCGCAAGCCACAGGCGCGTGTCGAGCTGCTCGGAATGCCGCATGTAGTGCTCGAGAGAGGCGGCCACACCAGCCGGGTCGATCTCGACCACACCCTGATAGCTCTGCTTGCCGGGGCCCGGCGCGAGTGTGATCGCGAAGCGGCCCTGCCCGAGCAACGCCGGCAGGCTTTCGTCGTCGCCGATCTCGCCATTCCACTTGGCGGTTGCGCGCAAGGTCTGCTCGCTCGTGCATTCAACGACGATCAGCTTGACGCGACCATTGCCCTGGAGCTGCAGGATTACGGACCCTTCAAACTTGAGCGTTGCCGCGAGGAGGGCCCCGGCCGCCATCAGCTCGCCGAGGATGGTCCGCAGTGCCGGCGGATACTCATGCCGCTCGACCACAGCTCTCCACGTCGCATCGAGGTGCGCGACTTCACCGCGGATCGGGGCATGCTCGAAAAGGAATCGCTGGAGACTGTCGTTCATGGGGTCTGAAAACAAAATAAGCGTAATTTGACCCGAGCCGTCCGGAAATGTTCCTGAAGCGGCGTGGTCTCGCGCACCTGGGCCCGCTCCTGCGGCGTCCGGCCCGATGCCGAAATGGACCTTACCGGTTTCGCGTCGCCGCCGCACGTCGGTAGAGCCTGAAGCGTTCCGCTTTGTCGGCTGGCCGCGATCCCTCCCAGATCTTCACCCACTCGGGGCCGGGCGACCGCTCCTCGCGGGCCGAACCCTGCACGAGCATGAGGTCGCATGCACGGCGCCGCCCAGGCACCTCTTCCCGATACGTCACGATGCCCGCGAAGTAGTGGAACAGCGCGCGCTGGGCCTCTCCCAGGTCGCGGCTCGATATGCAATCGTATCGCTGAGGAAGTGCGCGCTGCGTCTCCATGACCACGCTGCGATAGGATCTGCCGAGGTCGGCCCACCGCACGAACAGCACTGCGACCAGGCCCCACGTGACGGTCACGCCCGTCGCCCACACCCACGCTGGACGCTGCGGACTGCGCCTCAATGTGAAGAGAACGGCGAACCATCCGATCGTGTAGAGCGCCCCAAGCGCGAACGAGATCGGCTTGAAACCCGGCGTGTAACCCGGCTGGAGCCGGTGCAGATGCGCGTGCAGGCCCGGTGGAGCGCCGAGCTCGAGCCCGGACCAGTACACCCACGCGACCAGCACGAAGAACGTAAAGACCATGACGCTGAACCAGTACCATGCATTCGATGCGCCGCGCCGCAGCGTCGCGATGCCCGGCGTGGCAAGCAGCGCGAGGGGCAGCAGCAGCGGCATCGCGTAGAGCTCGCGCTTGTCGGCAGATTCGGTCAGCGCGAGCAGCGTGATCAGAAGCCCTGTCAGCGGCAGCGCAATGGCCGGCTTTACCGGACCTGTTCCGAACGCGCGCCACAGCGCCCATAGGGCGAGCGGCCACACCGGCCAGGCGTACCACGGCAGGATACGCAGATAGTAGAAGCCGCCGCCGCGCAGCGCCTGGCTCACCGTTTCGGCCTGCAGCCATGCCTGGAAGAGCTCGGGCGAATGAGCGTGAAGCATGATCGGCCATATCGTGATCCATGGCAGCACGGACAGCAGTGCGATCCCGAACGCCTGGCGCGTAGGTGCGGGTCCGCCACGCGCTGTTCACGAGCGGCAGGAACATCGCGAGGAGCAAGACGACGAGTGCTTCCGATATACCCTGGGACAGAAAGACGATGCCCAGTCCGGTGCCCAGCCACAAGCCGCCGAGCGGGCGCCGCAACGCGAGAGAACACCCGTAGTACGCCATCGCGAGCCCCGCGAGCGCCGCCACCTGGGGGATCATCTGGTGGCTTCGCAGCACGAGGCCGAAACAGCCGATGAGCAGCGCAGCGGCCAGCGTGCCGTGCTGCCCGCGACCGTTCAGCTCGCGCGCGGCGAGGGCGAGGAAAAAAAGTGCGAATCCAACGTAGAAGGCCGTCGCGAGCCGCGCGCCGTCGTGCAGCGGCAGCAATGGAGAAAATGCACGTGCGCTGAGCGCCGCCGTCAGGTAGTAGAGCGGCGGCTCCCGGAGGAAGGGTTCACCGGCGAGCGACGGTGCGACCCACGAGCCGCCGCTCAGCATGTCGTAGACGACGCCGAAGGTGTAGGCCTCGTCGGGTTTCCACGGATCGTGTGCGATCAGACCGGGCAGGAGCCACGCGAGGCACAGCAATCCGAACAGGGCATGATGCCGCGCCATCATGAAGGGTTACAGCAGGCGGCAGGTAGTAGAGGGTGAACGATCATCTTCTTCTTCGAGGCGGCAATTATCTCATTCGCTATGCCGTGGCCGCGCAGATTCGGTGCGCACCGCACTACGATCGTGCGTCCGGCGTGCCGGATGCGTGTGCACAGGCTGCACGGCCGGACGCGACGGCGTGCCATTTCCCGTAGCGAAACAGCAACCTCGGATCACGTGAGCGAGTCTTGGACACGCGCTGGTATGCATCGTGCAAACCGGCCCGCCGAACAATAACCGAGGAGGTTCAAGTGTCGGCACCCACAAATCCGTTCGAGTCGAAGCGCCGCTGTGCCTGCGGACTTCATGCGAGCGCGACCGAACATGACCTGCGCGCCGCGCAGCCTTGCGATAGTGACGCGATCGGAAACCGGGCCGTCGAGAGCGCGGTCATGCGCGCCCTCTTCCCGCACGCGGAGACCCGTCGCCGCTTTCTGAGTGCGGTGGGTTCGAGCACGGCGCTGGCGGCCATGGCGTCGCTGTTCCCCGTCGCGGCAGCGAAGGAGGTGTTCGCCCAGAAAGGCGGCATCGAGAAGCCCAATCTGAAGGTCGGATTCATTCCGATCACGTGCGCTACGCCGATCATCATGTCGCAACCGATGGGCTTCTACGGCCGTCAGGGTCTCAATGTCGATGTGGTGAAAACCGCCGGGTGGGCGGTGATTCGCGACAAGACGATCAACGGCGAGTATGACGCCGCGCACATGCTGTCGCCCATGCCGCTTGCGATCACCCTCGGCGTGGGCGCGAAGCCGATTCCCTACACGATGCCGGCGGTGGAGAACATCAACGGCCAGGCGATCACGCTCGCCATGAAGCACAAGGACAAGCGTGATCCGAAGCAGTGGAAAGGCTTCAAGTTCGCCGTGCCTTTCGACTATTCGATGCACAACTATCTGCTGCGCTATTTCGTGGCGGAGCATGGACTCGATCCCGACCGCGACATCCAGATCCGCGCGGTGCCGCCGCCGGAGATGGTCGCCAATCTGCGCGCGGACAACATCGATGGCTTCCTCGCTCCCGATCCGGTCAATCAGCGCGCAGTGTACGACGGTGTTGGCTTCATACACGTCCTCTCGAAGGAAATATGGGATGGTCATCCCTGCTGCGCGTTCGCCGCGAGCAAGGATTTCGTAACGCAGTATCCGAATACGTATCGCGCTCTGCTGAAGGCGATCGTCGACGCGACGGCATTTGCGACGAAGCCCGAGAATCGCAAGCAGATCGCCGAAGCCATCGCGCCGCCGAATTATCTCAATCAGCCGGTGACAGTGGTGGAGCAGGTGCTGACGGGAACGTTCGCCGACGGGCTCGGCAACGTGCGCAAGGAGCCCAATCGTATCGACTTCGATCCGTTTCCCTACCAGTCGTTCGCGGTGTGGATCCTCACGCAGATGAAGCGCTGGGGTCAGTTGAAGGGCGATGTGGATTACGCGAAGGTCGCGCGCGACGTGTTCCTCGCGACGGATGCAGCGCGCCTCATGAAAGAAGCCGGTATGAAGCCGCCGGCGTCGCCGACGAAGAAGTTCGCCGTCATGGGCAAGGAGTTCGACGCGACGAAACCCGACGCGTATCTGGCGAGCTTCGCGATCAAGAGGACCGCCTGACATGAAAGGGAGGAGCGTCTGGGCCGCCCCGCTCCTTTCGATCGCGATCCTGCTTGCGTTTCTGGGCGTCTGGCACGTGGGAACGATGCAGGAGACCGGCAATCAGGTCGTCGATCCCGAGTATGCGAAGCTCGTCGGGGCCGCTGCCGCCACGGGACAGAAGTCGGCGCTGCCCGGTCCCGGCGAAGTCGGGCGCAAGCTGTGGGATCACCTCGCCGATCCTTTTTACGACAAAGGACCGAACGATAAAGGCATCGGCATACAGCTCGCCTACTCGATCGCGCGCGTCGCGATCGGCTACCTGCTGGCTGCACTGGTTGCGATTCCGATCGGGTTCCTGATCGGGATGTCGCCGCTCCTGTATCGCGCGCTCGATCCGTTCATCCAGGTGCTGAAGCCCATTTCACCGCTCGCCTGGATGCCGCTTGCGCTGTTCACGCTGAAGGACAGTTCGGTGTCCGCGATTTTCGTGATCTTCATCTGCTCGATGTGGCCGATGCTGATCAACACGGCATTCGGGGTGGCGAGTGTGCGTCGCGAATGGCTGAACGTTGCGAAGACCCTGGAAGTCGGCCCGCTGCGCAAGGCGTTCCGCGTGATCCTGCCGGCCGCGGCGCCGACGATCATGACGGGCATGCGCATCTCGATCGGCATCGCGTGGCTGGTCATCGTCGCCGCAGAGATGCTCGTAGGCGGCACTGGCATCGGTTATTTCGTCTGGAACGAGTGGAACAACCTGTCGATCGCAAACATCATCAGCGGCATCCTCGCGATCGGTCTGGTCGGCATGCTGCTCGATCTCGCGCTGGCGAGGCTGACGAAGCTCGTCACGTTTCCGGAGTGAGCGGCGCATGGCTACTCCACGCTCGTCACTCGTCACCTGTCACCTGTCGCTCGTCACTCCTCACCGATGTCTGATCCACTGATCCGCATCGAAGGCATCACGAAGCGCTTCGCCGGTCGCGATGGCGTGGAGACGACCGTCTTCGCAGACCTCCATCTGTCGATCCAGCCGGGCGAGTTCGTCTGTCTCATCGGCCACTCGGGCTGCGGTAAAACGACGATACTGAACATTCTCGCGGGTCTCGAGGAGGCTTCGGCCGGTTACGTTTTCGTCGGCGGACGCGAAATCAAAGGCCCGAGCCTCGATCGCGCCGTGATCTTCCAGAGCCATGCGCTGATGCCGTGGCTCACCGTCATGGGGAACATTGCGTTCGCCGTCAGCTCGCGCTGGCCTGCGTGGGACAGGGAGCAGGTGCGCGCGCACTGCCAGAAGTACATCGATCTCGTCACGCTCACGGGCGCCGAGAAGAAGCGGCCGGCCGAGCTTTCCGGCGGCATGAAGCAGCGCGTCGGTATCGCGCGCGCATTGGCGATTCAGCCGAAGATGCTGCTCATGGACGAGCCGTTTTCCGCGCTCGATGCGCTCACGCGCGGCGTGCTGCAGGAAGAGGCGCTGCGCATCTGCGCTGAGACGAACCAGACGGTGTTCATGATTACGCACGACGTCGATGAAGCGATCCTGCTCGCGGACAAGATCGTGCTCATGACGAACGGTCCGCGCGCCCGCATCGCCGAAATCGTGGTGAACACGCTGCCGCGCAGCCGCACGCAGCATGACCTGCACAAGCATCCCCATTACTACCCGATACGCAATCATCTCATCGAGTTTCTGGTCGACCGCTCGCGCGCGTTCGGGGCGGTCGCCAGCTCGCCGGCGTACGATCCGCGTGACCCGCCGCTCGTGCGGCCCGGGCTCAGCGCTGTCGAAGCAGGGATCACATCGACGCCGGGCGAGCGACCTTCAGCGCCGCTCGTGGCAGTACGCTGAACTCATCAACCCGTCAAGGAGACACGCATGAAGAAATCAGACGCACCCGAGGCGCTGCTTGCAGCCGCCAGCTTCGCGAAACCGATGACGCGCGTGGACGTGACCGAGATGATCGTCATGGCCCGTCTGAAAAAGGGGCTTACCTGGGCGAAGCTCGCGAAAGCAATCGGCCAGAGCAAGGAATGGACGACGGCGGCGCTCCTCGGCCAGATGCAGATGACAAAGGAACAGGCGGAGAAGGCAGGGAAGCTGCTGGGCCTGCCGCCGGACGCCGTGCTCCTGCTTCAGCAGGTGCCGTACAAGGGCTCGCTGCCCACCGCCGTGCCGACCGACCCGCTCATCTACCGCTGGTACGAAATCGTCAATGTCTACGGCACGACCATCAAAGAGCTCATCCACGAGGAGTTCGGCGACGGCATCATGAGTGCGATCGATTTCAAGATGGACATCACGCGCGAGCCGGATCCCAAGGGCGATCGCGTCAAGGTGACGCTCAACGGGAAGTATCTGCCCTACAAGACATACTAAGAGAGTGCCCAACACGATGGGGCACGCGTGCGTGGCCTTCCTCCCCTCCGGGCCGCCGCCCGCGCGGTTCATCAGCCGGCCGTTAGTGCCGGCTGATCACGCCGCATGTTTTTTCAATCCACGCAGGCCTACGCCTCGGTGCCGCGGTCGATGCGGACGTTCGCTATCCAGTTGCGTTCTCTTCGTGCGAGCCGGGACGTCGTGTCCTCGCCTTCGAAATGGGCGATCGATGGCAGCTTGAGCGGCATCTTCCGTCGTCGCCGCAGTCGCAGGCATCAGTGGCACAAGCGAAACGACGCTGGCAGTCGTTGCGATAGCCCTCGTCCGCCATTTTCTGATCATGACGCGAATCCTTTCGGAGCTCTGACTCGGCTCGTGAGTCGACTCGACATGATAAGCCGGCTCAGGGCCCCTTCGACGGTGCATTGGCCGATATACCGGCGGCTTTCGCCGCTTCGCCCCAGCGTTCGAAGTCGGTCTTCATGAACACGGCGAATTCCTCGGGCGTGTTGCCAACCGGTTCAACTGCAGCCTTCAGGAGCTTGTCGCGCACCTCGGGTTTACTCAGGACCTTTCGGATCTCTGCGCTGGTGCGCGTCGTTATCGCGGCCGGGGTCCCGGTGCGCGCGAGGATGCCGAACCAGGCGCTCAATGCGATGTCGGGAAAACCGAGCTCGCTGAACGTCGGCGTCTCAGGCAGCACTACAGAGCGCTTCGGCGTGGATGCAGCGAGCGCCCGAACTTTCCCCGCGCGAATCTGCTCGACCGCGTTCGGCCCCGCGCTCATACAAAGCTGGACCTGACCGCCGAGTACGTCCGTGAGCGCGCTGCCCATCGTCTTGTGCGACACGTGCACGATGTTGATCCCCGCTTTTGCCTTGAACAGCTCGGCTGTCAAAGTGGACGACGAGCCGGGCGAGGTCGAGCTGAAGTTGAGCTCGCCAGGTCGTTTCTTCGCCAGTGCGATCAGCTCGCCGAGCGAACGCACCGGGACCGACGGATGCGCGACCAGCACGAAAGGCGCCATCGCCAGCATCGATACCGGCGTGAAGTCACGCAGGACATCGAACGACACCTTGAACGTGTGCGGTGCCGCCATCAGCGCGCTGGTGGCGGCGAGAAACGTGTGGCCATCCGCAGCCTGACGCAGGGCGTACTCGGCCGAGACGATGCCGCTCGCGCCTGAGTGCGTATCGATGACGATCGGCTGACCGAGCACTCTCGAGAGCTCTTCGGCTACGACGCGAGGCGCGGCGTCGGCTGCGCCGGTGCTGACGAAAATGATCGGTTTCGAAGGCCACTGCTGACCTGCGGCAGGTGGTGCCAGCAAACACGCAATGCTGAGAAGAACGTGCACGCGTGGAGCCGATTTTTGCATTGAGACCTCCTCGTTCGATCACACTGCACTTGAGAGCCCATAACACAATGACGCGAGCGCGCGTCGCCGCTCATTATGTTATGGACTCTAACGCTGCTGTTTCAGCATGCGTTCGACATCGCCCGCATTGGGCGCGCTGTCCGGCGGTGGCGCGGGCTCGATCTGCAGCTCGCCGGGCCGTTGCGGCGCCTCGGGCGCGGGGATCTGCGATTCGAGCGGCGCTCCGTGCGGCGCGGCGTCTTCGCTCTTGTAATGAAGGACCATCTGCGGAAACCCGGCGACGAGCGCGACCATGACGAGCTGGATCGCCACGAACGGCACGGCGCCCCAATAGATATCGGACGTTCTGATCTGTTTGGGCGCCACGCTGCGCAGATAGAACAGCGCGAACCCGAACGGCGGATGCATGAAGGACGTCTGCATGTTGACTGCCGAGCATGACGCCGAACCACACGAGATCGATGCCGAGCTTGTCGGCCACCGGCGCGAGCAACGGGACGAGGATGAACGTGATCTCGAAAAAATCGAGGAAGAACGCGAGAACGAAAATGAGCAGGTTTACCGCGACGAGAAACCCTATGGCCCCGCCCGGCAGGGTCCGGAACAGGTGCTCCACCCAGAGGTCGCCGTCGACCGCGCGAAACGCGAGCCCGAACACGCTCGAGCCCACCACGATGAAGACGACGAAGCTCGTAAGTGTCGCAGTGGATTGCATTGCCTGCCTGAGCAGCGGCAGTGTGAGTCGCCTCCGTACGAGCGCAAGAGCAAGTGCCCCGGTCGCGCCCATTGCGCCGCCTTCGGTCGGCGTTGCCACGCCGATAAAGATCGTGCCGAGCACCAGAAAGATGAGCACGAGTGGCGGCATCAATGCGACCAGCGTGCGCCGCAGCAGCGCAAGTCCCCGGTAAGCGCGTACCTCCGGCGGCAATGCGGGAACGTCGTTCGGGCGCACGACGCTCATCACCGCTACGTAGGCCATATACAGCGCGGCGAGCGTCAGGCCGGGGATCATCGCGCCGCGATACATGTCGCCGACCGAGCGGCCGAGCTGGTCCGCGAGCACGATCAGAACGAGGCTGGGCGGGATGATCTGCGCCAGCGTGCCGGACGCCGCGATGACACCGCTCGCGAGCCGGTGCGAGTAGCCGTAGCGCATCATGATGGGCAGCGAAATGAGACCCATCGAAATGACCGACGCGGCTACAACACCGGTGGTTGCGGCGAGCAAAGCGCCGACCAGCACGACGGCGTATGCAAGCCCGCCGCGCAGCGTGCCGAAGAGCTGGCCGATCGTGTCGAGCAGTTCTTCGGCCATGCCGCTTCGCTCCAGCACCAGTCCCATGAACGTAAAGAAGGGGATCGCGAGCAGCGTTTCGTTGCGCATGATGCCGAAGATGCGTTCCGGCAAGGCCTGCAGAAGCTCCGGACGCAGAAGCTCCATGTGAATGCCTATGAGCGCGAACAGGACGCCGTTCGCCGCAAGAGAGAACGCGACGGGATAGCCAAGCAGCAGCAGTACGACGAGCGCGCCGAACATGAGCGGCGCCATGAGCTCCTGCGTCATCAGTGAGCCTCCGGGTTCTCCAGAGCGTCCGGACCACCGCGGAGGACCGCAATGCGCTTGATGATCTCCGACAAGCCTTGCAGCACGAGCAGGGCAAATCCTGCCGGTATCAGCGCTTTGACGTACCAGCGCACGAGCCCGCCGGCATCGCTCGACAGCTCGTGAGTGAGATACGACTGAACGAACATCGGCCAGGAGAGATAGAGAACGATGAGCGCCATCGGCATCAGAAAAAGCAGGGCGCCCGCGATGTCGATCCACGCACGTGTGCGCGGCGACAGCCGGCCGCTCAGAATGTCGATGCGCACATGAGCGTTCCTGAGCAGCGTATAGCCCGCGCACAGCAGGAAGATCGCCGAGAACAGGTACCACTGAATCTCGAGCCATGCATTCGAGCTCACGCCAAGTGCATAGCGCACGAGGGCATTGCCCGCACTCACGAGGACGGCCGCAAGGACGAGCCACGCGACCGCGCGTCCAACGAAGCTGTTCACGATGTCGATCGCGCGCGCAAGGACGACGAGATAGCGCATGCGGCACCACTCCCGGCAGAGTCGAGTCTCGATGATAGCAAGCACGCGTGCGCGGCTTCGACGGCAGTTCGACGTACAATGCAGCCGTCTGGGAAAACCGCAGGCATTCTCGCCGCGGCACCAACAATAATCCGTGCAGGCCGGGGGAATCTCTGGACGAGGCTCACGTGGGAGGCATCAGGTCCAAAGATTCAGAGGTTCCGAACCTGCCGCTCGAGGATAAGGGATGCTCACATCGACACGCGGTCGCCGCGGGATGGCGGTTGCGCCGCATTCACTGGCGGCTCAGTCAGCTCTGGATGTTCTGCGCGAGGGAGGGAACGCTCTCGAAGCAATGATCGCGGGCGCGGCGACGATCGCGGTCGTGTACCCGCACATGAATTCGATCGGTGGCGATTGTTTCTGGCTCGTCTATGTGCCTGGAAAGCCGCCGGGTGCGATCGAGGCATGCGGCTCAGCTGCCGCCCGCGCGTCGATCGACTGGTATCGCGAAGAAGGCTTCAGGGACCACATTCCGTATCGGGGCGGGCGGGCGGCCAACACTGTGGCGGGCGCGGTCTCCGGCTGGGGCATCGCACACATGCTGTCGAAGCGTGCGCTGGGCGGGAGGATGCCGCTCACGCGTCTTCTTTCGGACGCGATCTATTACGCACGTCACGGCGTCCCGGTGACGCTCAGCCAGGCCGCAATGACGGCGAAGAAGGCCGGTGAGCTCAAGGTGCAGCCCGGCTTCTCGAAAACGTTCCTTCAGCGCGGCAAGGTGCCGAGAACCGGCGAGCTGTTCGTCCAGCCGAGACTCGCGACGACGCTCGAGCGCATCGCGCGTGCCGGGACGGACGATTTCTATCGTGGCGATCTCGCCCGAGCGATCGCACGCGATCTCGACCGGATCGGCAGCCCCGTCACACTCGACGATCTGAAGGCGCACCGGGCGCGTCTCGCCGATCCCCTCTACATACGCCACGGCAGCGGCACGATCTATAACACGTCTCCGCCGACGCAAGGGCTGGTCTCACTGCTGATCCTCGGTATTCTCGACGAGTTGCGGGCGGGGCGCACCGGTCCGGTCAGCCCGGAATACGTCCACCTCTGTGTCGAAGCGACGAAGCAGGCGTTCAGCGTGCGCGACCGCTATATCGAAGATCCACGCTACATGGCGGTCGATGCGCGGCGGCTCCTGAAGCGCGACTTCGTGCGCGCACTGGCCTCGAAGGTGAAGCGCCGCCGCGCGATGCCGTGGCATCCGGACGCGCGCAGCAACACGGGGCCCGGCGACACCGTATGGCTCGGCGCGATCGACGCGCAGGGGCGTGCGGTGTCGTTCATCCAGAGCCTTTATCACGAGTTCGGCTGCGGCGCCGTGCTGGAGAAGACCGGAATCAACTGGCAGAACAGGGGTTGCAGCTTTTCACTCGACCAGTACGCGGTGAACGCGCTGATGCCGCGTAAGAAGCCATTCCATACGTTGAATCCCGCGCTTGCTCTGCTCAAGGATGGCCGCACCCTCGTGTATGGCACGATGGGTGGGGACGGTCAGCCGCAGACCCAGGCCGCGGTGTTTACGCGCATGGTCAACTTCGCGATGGATCCACAGGCCGCGGTCAACGCGCCGCGGTGGCTGTTCGGAAGAGGCTGGGGCGAGCACAGCGAAACGCTCAAGCTGGAGTCGCGCTTCGAAATGGGCCTTGCGCATTCGCTCATGGAGTGGGGGCACGAGGTAGAGATACTCGCGCCGTATGACGAGGCAGCCGGACACGCAGGAGCGATCCTGCGCTACCGGAACGGCGCGCTGGAGGGGGGCGCGGACCCGAGGAGTGATGGGGGCGTGGCGGCTTATTAGAACCGCCCGTTGTCGGTGAGCGGCGCGACTGGGACAGTCTGTCGCCGCGAACGTGACATTCGAGCGCCAATCAGAACTCTCGTCCGAGTGTACGAGGCCTTGGGCGATGGAAGAGCGGCGCGACTGGGACAGTCTGTCGCCGCGAACGTGACATTCGAGCGCCAGAAAGCGTCACCGGCGGTCTGATCGGCACGATCGAGGGCAATACCGATGCGAGCAAGACGCGCGAAGGGGGCGGCGTGTATCGGTTGACCCGTAAGCTTCTCGAGATCAACAAGGGATACATCGAGTACCGTTCGTAGTCGCTGATCCGCTCGCGTTTTCTTCCGTCTGCGCCGACAGGCACACCGCAGCAACGTCATCGCTACCCTTCTAAGCGGCAGGCGAACGAAGAGCCGGCGCTACAAAGCCTCCGCGATCGCTTTGCCCAGATCCGACGTGCTGGCCTTGCCGCCGAGGTCGGGCGTTTTCGGCCCTTGCTGAAGGACCGTCTCGATCGCCTTGACCACCGCCGCGCCCGCTTCCGGACAGCCGAGATGATCCAGCATCATCGCGCCCGACCAGATCTGACCCACGGGATTGGCGATGTTGCGGCCATAGATGTCAGGCGCCGAACCGTGCACCGGCTCGAATAACGAGGGGTAATGCCGTTCCGGGTTGATGTTCGCGGACGGCGCAATGCCGATGGTCCCGGTTGCGGCGGGTCCCAGGTCAGAAAGGATGTCGCCAAAGAGGTTCGAGCCGACGACCACGTCGAACCAGTCCGGGTGCATCACGAAATGCGCGCACAGGATGTCGATGTGAAACCAGTCGGTCTTCACCTGCGGGTATTGCGCGGCCATCGCCTTCACGCGCTCGTCCCAGTACGGCATCGAAATCGAGATGCCATTCGATTTCGTCGCCGACGTGAGATGCTTTTTCGGGCGCGACATCGCAAGCTCGAAGGCGTACTTCAGGATCCGGTCCACACCCTGCCGCGAGAACACGGCCTGTTGCGTGACGAACTCGCGCTCGGTGCCGGCGTACATGCGACCGCCGACGGACGAGTATTCACCTTCGCTGTTCTCCCGCACGACCCAGAAATCGATGTCGCCCGGTTTACGGTCCGCAAGCGGGCAGCGCATCCCAGGCATGAGACGCACCGGGCGCAGGTTCACGTATTGGTCGTATCCGCGGCGAAAGGGGATCAGCAAACCCCAGAGCGAAATGTGATCGGGAACCGTCGCCGGCCAGCCGGCCGCACCAAAGAAGACCGCATCGTGATTGCGGAGCTGGTCGAGCCCGTCGTCCGGCATCATGCGACCGTGTTTCTGGTAGTAATCGCAGCTCCAGTCGAACTCGTCGAACTGCCACGCAACATCGAACTTGCGGCCCACTGCCTCGAGCACGCGCAGTCCCTCGGGCATGACCTCCTTGCCGATGCCGTCGCCGGGGATCACCGCGATCCGAAACTTCTTCATGGGTCGTCTCTCCTCGCGCCGGACGCGCAGAAAAACAAGGGCAGCCGCGCTGGCTGCCCTTCGTGGAGTTCGAAGCTCTTGCTCTAAGCGGCTTCGGTCTTGGCGGGCTTGCGCGCGTACTTCTGCCGGAACTTCTCGACGCGGCCGGCCGTATCTACGATCTTCTGCTTGCCGGTATAGAACGGGTGACATGCGGAGCACACCTCGATGTGCAGGTCCTTGCCCATGGTCGAGCGGGTCGTCCAGGCGTTACCGCAACTGCAGGTAACCGTTATCTCTCTGTATTCTGGGTGAATTTTTGCTTTCACGATACCATCCTGCCGTCTGTTTTACGGCTTGAAACCGTGGAAAGGGGCGGATTATCGATGATTCTCCCGGCCACGGCAAGCCTGCCTCTTACGCCCTTCAGCGCAACAGAGGGCGCTGTCCCGGTGCCCAATTCTCGAGCAAGGCGCAGCAGGCACGGATGCGCTTCTCACCAATCGCGGGCGACACTAACCGGAAATGGGTGTGGCCGCCGATAACATCAAGTGACACGAAGTAGAGCTCCCCCGGGCGCGCATCGAGGGCGATCGAGCCTACGTCCGGCCCGATTCCGTGCAGCACGTGGCGCCCGGGCACGGCGTCGATACGGAAATAGGCACCCGGGAGCGTCGAGCCGATAAGCCGGCCGTCCATGAAGAGGACGCTGTCTGCCTCGAGCTGGTTGAACTCGCTCCGATAGGCGTAGATGGTCGCAGCGTTGGGGTGCGTATAGAACTCCTTCGCGCGCGCATCCTCTTCGAGCGACGCCTGCGGGGTGGACGTGCACGCTGCGAGCAGCGCCGCTGCCGCTGTCGCGGTCAGCCACCGGCTCGCAGTCGCAGGGACTGCCACAACTACGTGATCAGCACCGCGCGGCTTACGAGCGCGCGGCCATCCCGTTCGTTGAGGATACGGAACGTCGAATAAGGCGAGTTGGCCCTGGCGCCGCCACGCACGACTTGCTGCACGTAGTAAATGCGGCCCGGCTGCACGTCGAGCCTGATCATGCCGTTGTCGGGACCGTAGCCGGCGATCAGGTGCTGGCCCGCCGGCACTTCCCACCGGAAATACGTGCCCATGTACGTCGCGCCCATCACCTGATTGTCGAGCCACAGCGTGGCGGGCACGTTTCCGAGATCCTGCAGCACCCTGACCACGTAAATGATGGCGCGGTCGGGTACGGTTTCGAAGCGTTTCGCCTGTATATCGGCGGGGCCGGAGGGCCACGACGCAAGGGGCGCGGCGGACGTGCATGCGGAAAGCACTGCGGCGAGAACGAGCGACAGCCAAAGTCTTGACATGTCATTGACCTCCTGCAAGAACGCTGCGCAGAACGGCTGCGCGCCCGTGAGGCTCGGGAACCAGCGAGAACCGTGATTGGCTCGATGGCGCCGGAAAGAACCGCGTTACGGATTGCTGCACAAAGTAGACGCGACCGGCGGCGACGTCGAGCGCGTAATAGCCGCCATCGCCGGCGTAGCCCCTGATTTCGTGGCGCCCGGGTGGCACGACCCATCGGAAGAACGTCCCCGGGTAGGTGCTGCCCATGAGTCTGTCGTCCAGCATCACCGCCGCTCCGATATCCGTGAGATCAGGAACGTCACGCACCAGATAGATCACAGCCCCGCCGGGCGCGGGGGCGAAGCGCTTGGCTTCGATCTCCTGCGGACTTGGCGGCAGCTGTGCGCATGCGGCGAGCGCGATAAGCATCACACATGCAAGGCGGAACATCATCCGACCCCCACCTATTCCCGGGGCGGTGACGCCAAGCGCGTGCCCGGGCAGTATTTTAGCCGCGACTCACGAAATCAACGAATAGGGGAGGACAAGCAGAAAACACTGCGACGCATGCGATCGAAGAAGTAGGACGGCGGAGCGAAGGGCGAGGGGCCCCATTCTTGGGGATCGACCCGCGTAGCCGGCCATGGCGTCGTCTTAGAACGAAAAGAGTGGCGTAACTGTAGCGGTGTTGGAACCCTAGCAGTTGCGAATTCGGGAGTGCAGAAGCCGGCGGCGGAGCGAAGGGCGAGGGGCCCCATTCTTGGGGATCGACCCGCGTAGCCGGCCATGACGTCGTCTTAGAACGAAAAGAGTGGCGTAACTGTAGCGGTGTTGGAACCCTAGCAGTTGCGAATTCGGGAGTGCAGAAGCCGGCGGCGGAACGAAGCCCGAGGGGCCCCATTTATGGGGATCGGGCAGTGAAGGCGGCCATGGGACTTTGGACCACGCGTCGAGACCCTTGGACGATCCCGATTCGTGCTTCGAGCGTTTACCCGCGCCGCATCGAGTCGAAGAAGTCCGCGTTGTTCTTCGTCGCCCGGATCTTGTCGAGCAGGAATTCGGTGGCCTCCAGCTCGTCCATCGGATAGAGCAGCTTCCGCAGCACCCAGATCTTCTGCAGGATGTCCTGCTTGATGAGCAACTCCTCGCGCCGCGTGCCGGAGCGGTTCACGTTGATGGCGGGGAAGATGCGCTTCTCGTACATGCGCCGGTCGAGATGGATCTCCATGTTGCCGGTGCCTTTGAATTCTTCGTAGATCACGTCGTCCATCCGCGAACCGGTATCGATGAGCGCGGTGGCGAGAATCGTGAGCGAGCCGCCTTCTTCCATGTTGCGCGCGGCGCCGAAGAAGCGCTTCGGCCGCTGCAGCGCGTTCGCGTCCACGCCGCCGGTCAGCACCTTGCCGGATGCGGGCACGACGGTGTTGTAGGCGCGCGCAAGCCGCGTGATCGAGTCGAGCAGGATCACGACGTCCTTCTTGTGCTCGACGAGACGCTTGGCCTTCTCGATCACCATCTCGGCCACCTGCACGTGCCGCGACGCCGGCTCGTCGAACGTCGACGACAGCACTTCGCCTTTCACCGAGCGCTGCATCTCCGTCACTTCCTCGGGACGCTCGTCGATCAGCAGCACGATCAGCACGACTTCCGGGTGGTTCGCCGTGATCGCATGGGCGATGTGCTGCATGAGCACCGTCTTGCCCGCCTTCGGCGGCGACACGATCAGACCGCGCTGTCCCTTGCCGATCGGTGCGATGATGTCGATGATGCGGCCGGTGAAGTTTTCTTCGGCCTTGATGTCGCGCTCGAGCTTCAGGTGCTCGGTCGGGTGATACGGCGTCAGATTCTCGAAGAGGATCTTGTGCTTCGAGTTCTCCGGCGACTCGCCGTTGACCTTGTCGACCTTGACCAGCGCGAAGTAACGCTCGCCATCCTTCGGCGTCCTGATCTCGCCTTCGATCGTGTCGCCGGTGTGCAGATTGAAGCGGCGGATCTGCGACGGGGAGACATAGATGTCGTCCGTGCCGGCGAGATAGGAAGTGTCGGGCGAGCGCAGGAAGCCGAAGCCGTCGGGCAGCACTTCGAGCGTTCCGCCGCCGTAGATCGATTCCCCCTTCTTCGCCTGGTTCTTCAGGAGCGCGAAGATCAGCTCCTGCTTGCGCATGCGATTCGCGCCGTCCACCTCGTTGGCGACGGCCATGTCGACGAGCTCGCCGACGTGGAGATTTTTCAGATCGGATAGATGCATGGACTGATAATGCGATACGGGTGGAACGGGGAAATGGCGGAGCGGCAGAGGAGCGCCCGCGCCTGAGACCTGCTCGATTATTTTTTAGCGGGAGCGGCCTGAGGGAAAATTCAGGCGGCCTCGGTGAGATTAGCTAGATTAAATATGGCTGTCAATAAACGCGGTGAGCTGCGATTTCGAGAGTGCGCCGACTTTCGTCGCTTCGACGGCGCCGTTCTTGAAGAGCATGAGCGTGGGAATGCCGCGGATGCCGTACTTGGGCGGCGTGCCCTGGTTCTCGTCGATGTTCAGCTTGGCCACTTTAAGGCGCCCGGAATATTCCCTGGCGACTTCGTCCAGTATCGGCGCGATCATCTTGCAGGGCCCGCACCATTCCGCCCAGTAATCCACGAGCACCGGAGTGTCCGACTGCAGTACTTCGGGGTCGAAAGTGTCATCGGTTACGTAGTGAATATGCTCAGCCATGTGTAAGCCTTAGGAATTTGAAGAGTCGCTACGGCGCACGTGGTGCCGGCCGTGAGACTGCAGGTTATGCTACTCAAATAGCAACGCGTTGGGAAGGCGCTTCGCGCGCCTGAGACGGGCCTCTATCATGTTGTTTCTGCTAAACTATAGCGCTTCACGCCGATACCGGCCAAAGCCGATTCAGGGAACACTATGACCTATGTTGTGACCGAGACCTGCATCAAATGCAAATATACGGATTGCGTTGATGTGTGCCCGGTTGACTGCTTCCGCGAAGGTCCCAACATGCTCGTGATCGATCCGGACGAGTGCATCGATTGCACGCTCTGCGTCGCGGAGTGCCCGGTGGAAGCGATCTTCGCCGAAGACGATGTGCCGGACAGCCAGCGCGAGTTCATCCAGATGAACGCAGAGCTTGCCAAGGCCTGGCAACCGATCATCGAGAAGAAAGACGCGCCCGGCGATGCCGACGAGTGGGCCCAGATAAAAGAGAAGAAGCAGCTTCTCGAAAAATAGCGATCCCAACCGCCGGCGGCGCCCACCATCGCGCCTCCGCCGTCTGAAGCGCACATTGGGACGATCCCGATCGGGGACAAGTCCCTCCCGCGGTGTTGCGTGGGCCTGCTCATCATAGCTGGCATCTGGCGTGCATATTGCGGCCACGCGTCGCTATCATTCCGTTCCCCGCATCCGAACAGGCGCGAACATGAAATCGGTACCTGGATCGTCACGAAGGGTCACCAGGCGATGCTCGAGCGGCGCGAAGTGCCGATACCCCAGCCGCAGCCGGGGCAGATCGTGATCGCGGTACGCGCGTCCGCGTTGAACCGGGGGGAACTGTTCGTCGGCGGGGTTGTGCACGGCGGGCCCGAGAAACTCGGCGGCAATGAAGCGGCGGGCGTCGTTCATGCGGTTGGGGCCGGTGTGACGCACGTCAACGCGGGTGAGGAAGTCATGGGCCGGGCGCGCGGAGCGTTCGCCGATTACGCGATCCTGGAGGACCATCAGGTTCTGCGCAAGCCGCCACGACTCTCGTGGGAGCAGGCTGCGGCGACGCCGCTCAGTTTCATCACCGCGTACGAAGCGGTGATTCAATACGGCAGGCTCACGAAGGGAGAATGGATGCTCGTCACCGGCGCATCCGCGGGTGCCGGCGTCGCCGCGATTCAGATCGCGCAGGTCGTCGGCGCGCGCAGCATCGGCACCTCAGGCTCGCAGGAGAAGCTTGCAAAGCTCAAAGCGATCGGTCTCGACGTTGGCATTCACACGCGCGCGCCGGATTTCGCAGCCGTCGTGCGCGACGCGACCGCGGGCGCCGGTGCAGACGTCGCGGTGAATCTCGTCGGCGGCTCCATGTTCCCCGAACTGGTGCGCTCGCTCGCACGCAAAGGGCGGCTCGCGATCGTTGGATATGTGGACAATCAGCATCACGCCGATATCGATCTGTCGGCCGTACACGCGAACCGTTTCGAAATCTTTGGCGTGTCGAACGCCAGGGCCACAGCGGAAGAGCGTGCTGAAGCGACCCGCGGATTCGCCCGCGACATACTGCCTGCGATCGAGTCGGGCCAAATCACACCGGTCGTCGACAAGGTCTTCAGGTTCGAGGAATTGCCCGCCGCGAAGGCGCACATGGAAGCCAACGCGATGGTGGGGAAGATCGTCGTGAGGATCAGCTAGCGCGGTGACGAGTGGCCAGTGACGGGTGACGAGAGCAAAGGCCGCTTCTGCGAATCACGAATCACGATGCAAGAGTCACGGCCCTACCTCGGTCGCGTCAGCGCCCCTCCACTACCGAGTAGCAGTGCGCACGTCCAGAAAATCGGACCCAGCCCGAGCGTCGCACCCACCGCTCCGAAAACGGGCGGAATGACGATGTGCGCGCCGTAGCTGACGGAAAGCCGCATGGCGATCGCTTCTGCCGCGCGACCTGCGGGCGCCGCGTTGAACGACAGCAGCATTGTGAGCGGCTGGCCGCAACCCAATCCCAGCCCAAGTGCGAATGACGCGAGCCCGAGCAATGCCGGGCTCGACGTGAGCGGGACCGTGACGAAGGCGATAGCGGACAGCGCGAGCGCGCCCGAGATCATTCTGCGCTCGCCCCAGCGTTTGGTGAACGGCGGAATCGCGAGACGCGTGATGACGCCCGCGACGCCGAAAGCGCCCATGATGAGCCCGATCGTCGTGGCGCTGAATCCCAGCGTGTGGGTATAGACGGGCATGTACAGATTGAAGAGGTCGAGACCCGTCATCACGATCCCGTTCGCGATGAGCGCATTGCGCAGGTCGGGGATCGCGAGCAGGTCGCGGGCGCTGCGCGCGGTCTTTTCCGCCTGTTTCGGCGTCGCTGCGGGAATCGACCCTCCGCGCGCGAGGAGAAGCACGAGGCAGAGCGCGTTGATTCCGGCGAGCAACAGGAAGGTCGCGGGGTAACGCAGGGTGTCGATCGCGGTGCCGACGAGGATCGGACCGGCGATCGCCGCCGATGACTCGCCCAGGCTGTAGAAGCTGAAGTTGCGCGTCCGCGTTTCCGCGGTCGAGAGCACGCCTACGAGGTTCTGGCTCGCGACGACGAACAGCATGCTCGTGAATCCGCCGAGCGCCGCGGACACATACAACGCAGGCAGCACCGGAAACGCGGACGGCAGCGCGAGACTCACGCTGAATCCGGTGAGTCCGCAGTACATCAGCACGCGATTGTCGAAGCGATCGGCGAGACGGCCGGCATAGACCGAGAGCAGGAAGGGGAAGAGCCCCCATACCGCGAACAGCAGACCCGTTGCGAGCGGACCGGCGCCGAGGTGGACTGCGAACAGCGTCGCGCCGACTCGATAGCCTTTGCTGCTGACGAATGAAACGGTGGTGAGCGCGAGTATGACGGCGAGAGGCATGGAGCGCTGGATTATAGAAGGCGTATCTGCCGAGGCTTCCGTTGCCGCGGCGTTGCTCGTATCGTCGCGTGGGGACGCACCCATGGAAGCACGATCGGCACGCAGCGTGCTCTGCCGCGCGAAGAGGGTGACGCGCTCGTCTTGCTCTATCTCGGACCCGAACCGGCTCTTCACCGTCACGTGGCAGGTCAGGGCTCCGCCTACTGGCGCGGCGCAGACGCCCGCCGACTATACTCAGTTCGGTGATCTGCTCATCGTGCAAACGTTCCTGGCCTCATCCTGCCGTTCGCAGCCATGTTGCTGATACGATTCTTGCGGCTGCGTAGCGATTGATGGCCGCACGCTCGGCCCCGCGCTCGAAACGAACGCCCGCGCGACCGCGACCGTCGGCGGCTGCGGCGACGAGGCGGCGAGCGCAGGCCCCACCGCGCTATGTCGAGGCCCTGCGCGCGCTCGAGAGCGCCGGCGAGAACGTCACGCTCGACATCGATGGATCGGTGCTGAAGCTTACGCGGCTGGAGAAGCTGCTGTGGCCGCCGGACCCGGCTTCCAAGGCGCCCGGGTACACGCGTCGCGATTATCTCGACCATCTACTGCGCGTCGGTCCATACATGCTCCCGCATCTCCGGGATCGACCGCTCACGCTCATCCGCATGCCAGAGGGCATAACCGGGCGGCGCTTCGTGCATTTCCATTACGAACAGCGTCTGCCCGCTTTCGTCGAAACGGTGAACATATTTTCGGAGAAGAGCGATCGGGCCGAACCCTTCCTCCTGTGCAACAACATGGCAACTGCGCTGTGGCTCGCGCACGTCGGCACGCTCGAGCTGCACGGGTGGCATTCGCGCGTGACACCGGAGCCTGACGCGCGTGAAGCAGGAACCGATTTCGCGAGCTCGCTCGAAAGCCTCCGCCGCTCGGTCCTGAACTATCCCGATTACATCGTCTTCGACATCGATCCCTACATCTATTCAGGCGCGGAAGCGAAAGGCGGCCAACCCGAACCGAACCGTCCCGCGTTCGAGAAGGGAAAAGCAGTCGCGTTCTGGCTGAAAGCACTGCTCGATTCGATGCGCATCGAGACGCTGGTGAAGACGTCGGGCAAGACGGGTGTGCATGTCCTGGTGCCCATCGTCCGCACGGTCGATTACGCCGCGGCCCGTGCGTTCGCCGGCGCGATCGCGCGTCACCTCGCACGCGAGCACCCGCGAGACATCACTGTCGAGTGGGACGTCCGGCAGCGCACCGGCAAGGTTTTCCTGGATTACCAGATGAACGTTCGCGTAAAAACGCTCAACGTGCCGTATTCCGTGCGCGGCGTCCCTGGGGCGCCGGTGTCGATGCCGCTCGAGTGGAAGACGCTCGAGACCGCGCAGCCGGAAGACTTTACGTTGCGCAATGCGGCCGCGATCGTCGAAGCGAAAGGTGATATCTGGCGCGACATGCTGGACCGCAAGCAGGATCTCGCGAAGGTTCTGCGTGCCGGTGCGGGGTTGCCTTAGTCTGGCTGAAGGTCGGTTCCCGCGCGCAGCAGATTGTGAATCTGTGTCGCGGCGATTGCGGCGTGGCCCGTGCCGACCGCGATCTGGTTAAGATCGTTCGCAACATCGCCGGCCGCGTACACGCCGGGCACGGTGGTGCGGAGCTTGTCGTCCACGACGATCTGGCCGACATCATCGCAGGCCGCGCCGATAGTCCGCGCGAGCTCCGAACGGACATGGCAGCCGAGCGCGGAGTAAAGGGTGTCGAAGCGATACGTCTTGCCTCCACGCGTTTGCAGGCCGACGATGGCGCCGTCCTGCGTGCAGACCTCCGCCAGCGCGTCGTCCACGACCGCGATGCCGCAAGCCTCCAGCGACGCCCGTTCAGGTTCGCTGATCTCGTGCGGCGTTCCGAGCGTGAAGAGCGTCAGCTTGTGCGTGTAATGCCGCAGGAAGCGCGCTTCGTTGATGCCTTTCCGGCCGCGGCCGATGACCGCGACTTCGCGATCGATGACTTCGTAGCCGTCGCAGATGGGGCAGTGGCGGATGAGGCCAGTACGGATCGCGTCCTTGATGTTTGGAAGGCTCGGCTCCACATCCATCGACCCTGTCGCGAGCAGCACTGTTCTTGCGTCCACGATTTCCGTCCCCGCGATCGCGCGGAAATGTCCGTCTGCGACCTGCGTCAACTGCTCCACAGTGCCGTCGGTGAGGACGGCGCCGTAGCGCCGCGCCTGTTCGCGCAGGCGTACCAGGAGCTCGCGCCCGCTGATGCCGTCAGGAAATCCCGGATAATTGTGAGAAGTGGGTATGAGCGATGCACGGCTGCCGCCGCCATCCACGACACGCACATCGCGACGGAACCGCGCCAGGTAGATCGCGGCAGTGAGTCCGGCCGGACCGCCGCCAACGATCAGGCAGTCGCGCACGCGCATTGCCTCGTGTCGGTGTTTATGATTTCGAACCTCCAGCCGCGCCGACGTTCATCCGAGACGCGGCGTGGCAAGCAACGTGCCGCAACGGCTTAGCATGGGACACAACATGGCAACGAAAGCAGAGGAGTCGGGGCACGGCAAGCGCGTGCTGATCGTCGAAGACAACGTCGATTCGGCCGATACGATGCAGTTGCTGCTCCAGATATCGGGCTACGACGCGCGCACGGCTTACGATGGCGCGTCCGCCCTCGAGATCGCGCACGAGTTCGAGCCGCACGTGATCCTGCTCGATATCGGCCTGCCGCTCCGCGACGGCTTCGAGGTGGCGCGTGATCTCCGCGCGCTGCCACAGACGCGCTCCGCATTTCTGGTCGCGCTGACCGGTTACGGACAGGAAGAGGACCGTCAGCGCGCGTCCAACGCAGGTTTCGACGCCTTCCAGGTGAAGCCGGTCGAGCCCGGCGCGCTCGAGACGCTCATCCGGGCTTACTTCCACGCCCGGGAGGACGTCGCCGGTCGCTGAGGAAGCGACCCGGGTCGTTCAGATCTGCTGGTCGCTCAGCAAGCTCGCGCGACGTGGCCCGTAAGGTGCCCGGCGCAGGAGCAGTGCCGGCTCGCCGCTCGAAGCACCGGGCGGCATGCGATCCACCATGAAGGCCATCAGGCGGTGGCGGTCTTCGATCGAGAGATCACCGACGTCGAACTCGAAGGGCCGGCGCTGCGCGTCGCGCACCACGATGTGCCAGTCCGTGCCGCTGCCTCGATGCTCGAGATAGACGTCGGTCGCATCGTTCCAACGTATCGACCAGCCGGAATAGGGGAATGCGTAGATGCTGCCGGCCTGGTCGTCCAATGCGGCTCTGAACGTCAGAAAATAAGTCGCCGCCCACATGCTCACTGCGGCGGCCAGCACGATCGGCCAGCGGCGCCGGACTATGCGCCGGCCGAGCAGACCCAGAGCGGCGACCGCTATTCCAGTGAACAGAAAAATGAGCCCGGTCGAGAGTGGATAAGAGAGTACCAGACCTTGCGCGCTCTCGGAGATCTGCATGGGCGAAAACATGAGCGGCGCATGATAGCATCTCGCGCGCCGGCTAACGCCCGGATTGATCAGCGAAACGAACCCACAAACGCAGATGTCTCAGTATCGATCGAAAAACACGAAGCAGAGCCGCGTTTCCCGGAAACGAGTCGTCGGCAGTCTGGCCCGCACCGCGCAGAAGGCGCGAGCCGACCACCCGAGTACCGGAAAATCGACGCCGAACCGCGCACATGAAGTTGTGCTGAGCGGCGGGATGGCGCAGACGCTCGGCGTGCGACTGCTCACCGTCAGCCGCAAGCGCATCACGGCCGAGATGCCGATTACCGAGAAGCACACGAATCGCTCGGGCCGCGTGAGTGGCGGCGCACTGATGGCGTTTGCAGATCTCGTGGGTGCGACCGGCACGGTCGCGAATCTGCCCGTGGGTCATCGCACGACCACACTCGAATCGAAGACGAATTTCTTCGCCGCAGGCGAGGCGCCGCTACTGACTGCGATCGCGAAGCCGCTTCACATCGGCCGCACGACCATGGTATGGCAGACCACGATCCGCAATGCCGATAAACGCCTCGTTGCCGTAGTCACTCAAACGCAGGTGGTCTTACCGCGTCCGCGCAGCACCGAGAACGCGACTACGGCTCATCCACAGCCACACGATGAACGTAAACGAGGTGGCCCCCGATCCAGCCGGATACGCCAAGCATGACGACCGCGATGGTCGACAGCGCGAGCGGCAGACCCGCCACGGCAGGCTGACCGATGCGCATGCCGACGTTGACGCCGTAGATAAGGATGATCGTCAGGTTCAATCCCATGTGCGTAAGCGCGAGGGATTTGGGGCGGCCGTGCAGCGACAGCATGTCGACGATCCCCGGAATCGCTGCAAGGACTGCCCCGATCATCCCGCCGATCATGCTGTAGAAGCCCAGCGTAAACCACAGACTCGCGCCGCTCCCGAAAACGAAGGCGAGATCGCACACAAAAGAGAAGATCCACAGCCCGATCGGTATAGGCACCAGCATCGGGTGTATCGGGTGCCTGGCGATGCTGGCGGGAGTGCGCATGGCCGTTCCTCGTTTCGACGTTGCCGCAGTCTGTCTATCATATACGACCGCAGATTTTCAGAGCGTCAACGAACTGGAGGAGCGATGATAAGGAAGCTCAGAACGCAGCGCGACAATCAGCAATGGATGCTCGATCTCGCGCTCAACATGCGCGGCCGTGTTCAGAATTTCGAACGCGACGATCTCGAAGTGCCGCACGGCAAACGCGCGCGCAACTATCGCATGCTGCCGAAAGTCTGGCGCGAGGCCGCGGAACGGCACGAAGCGCTGGCCCGGCGCGCGCACGCCCAGGGGGCGAACGCAACCGCCACGACGCACTACGACCACGCGATCGAGGCCTATCGCATGGCGCAGCACCCGATCTATTTCGACGACCATCCCGTGAAGGCGTACTCTGTATCGCAAGCTCTCGGAGATGGTGGACCGCCGTTCCGAGGTCGCGGCCTACCCGATCGAGCGGGTGGAAGTGCCGTTCGACGATGGCAAGACCATCTCCTGTCTGCTGCATCTGCTGCCAGACCGCCGCAAGGCGCCGGTCGTGATCTACGTTCCCGGGATGGATCAGACGAAAGAAGTCTTTCCCAAGGCGCATCACAACATCGCGCTTTCACGCGGCTTTCATGTGCTCGCAATGGACGGTCCGGGGCAGGGCAACTCGAACATGCAGAAGATACGTTCCGTCGGCGATAACTACGAGAGAGCCGGCGCAGCGGTGATCGGCCATCTCGCCAAACGCCCGGAAATCGACGCCGCCAAAATCGCGATCTACGGCATCAGCATGGGCAGTTACTGGTCGCTGCGGCTCTCGAGCTACGACCATCGCGCGGCGGCGGTAGTGAGCTCGGTCGCGTGCTTCAATCCGAACAACACGATCTTCACTCAGTCATCGCCGCGCTTCAAACAGATGTTCATGTACATGGCGGGCTACGGTGACGAGGACCGCTTCGACGAGGAAGTCGCGAAGCCGATGACGGTGCGCGGCTATCTCGGCAAGATCGAATGTCCGACGCTGCTCGTGACCGGCGAGTTCGATCCGCTATGCCCGCTCGAAGATGCCGTGGAAGCGTTCGGCGACCTTCGCGTGCCGAAGGAAATGTGGGTGATGGAGAACCAGTATCACCCGCTCTGGGGCATTCCCAATCTGGGCGGGCTCGACTGCCACGAGTACGTGCTCGACTGGCTGCAGGGGCTCTTCTCCGGCAGCGTCAAGCCGACCGAGAAGGGCCGGGTCTGCTACATCCGGGAAAACGGGGATGGCCCGTTCGGCGACTGCACGTGGCAGTCGCCGATCGAGCCGGGAGAAGCGTACTTCTGAAACGAGAAGCGGCGCCCTGAGGCGCCGCTTCCTGTACTGACCTTGCAATCAAGAACCGGGCGTGAGCTTACGCTCCGATGTCTGCGGCCCCGCTTCTATCGCCCGTCGTCCCTGGGAGCGCTGTACACCGCGAAGCACCCGTTAAGGCAATTCGGAAAGACATTGTTGGCTGAGAGCGGAACAATGATGTGATTGTTGCGTGGATCGGCCGCAACGGAATGTGCGGTCCCAGCCGGAAACACGTTGGGCACGCCCGCGGTATTCACCGTAGGTACGAGTTGCACCAGCGCTTGCGAGCTCGCGTCGATGACGCCAAGCACCGGGCCTGTCGGATTGTTGCGGGCGCCAAGATAGTAACGTCCGTCTCCTCGATTGAACCAGACCTCGTCGCTCCCGCTGACGCCCATGACAGCTTTGTCGACTTCGCCCGTTCTGAGGTCCATGATCACCGAACGGGGTGCCGCACTGGCGGTATCGGTTGCGGTCCACACATTGCCGGCAGTGTCGAAGGTCACGCCGCAACCGAGCAGCAGGTCCTGCTTCGGCCCGAGCGTCAGTCCGGCCGGCTGACAGAACCGCACCGGGAATATCCCGTCCACGGTCGCCGTCTTCGGATGGATCCTGACAACAGCGCCCACAGGGTATTTGCCGCCGCACAGCTCGGCCACGTCGCAGTTGAGTTCTGGTATCGACAGATAGAACCTGCCAGTGACCGGGTCCCATAGCGGCTGCTCGGCGCCGTTCGTCGCATCGAATCCGGCGTGCGACTTGTCGAACGCGACTTGCGCGCCCACCGTAAGTTTTCCGGTGTTCTTGTCCACCGAGATCAACGTCCCGAACGGAGGACTATCGACATTATTGATGACGAGGAGCGTACCGCTTTCCGGGTCGTACGCCAGTTCGTCGGCACGGTTGGCGCTGGACGAGGTCTTCGCTTCGCCCACGATCTGGTCGTTCGTGAGATCGATCGTAACGACGCGACTGCCTGCGTCGGTCACGAACAGCCAACGCCCCGATACGACCACGCCATGGGGTCCGGACAGTGCGGTATTCGCTGCGCCGGCGGCGTTGAACTTGACCCCAGCGAAGTTGCCTTTGATGACCTTGATGAAAGTCCCCGTCCTCGTGTCGACCACGTCCACACCCGCGTTCGAACGATCCGCGAGGTAGTAACGCTGCGTCGCCGCATCGACCCAACTGATGTCGAAGGATCTCAACGGCGTGAAATTCCCGGGCATGGGAATGGTCCTGAGTAGCCGGATCGCCCCGTTATTATTGTCGTCGCCGTTGTCGGCGAACGCAGGTATGGCGCAGAGCGAAACAGCAAGTGCGCTGCCGAGCAGTCGTAGCGCCGTATTACGGCGCGAAGAACGTACGGAGTGTCCCGGATCGTTGAACTTCGGATACGATAAAGAAAACATAGTCCTACCCTCCTTGATGCGAACGGTGGTGTGTCGACGATTTCGCGCCGTGACAGGCGCGGGAGCTTGCGGCGGGAGAACTGCTGCTGAGAAGGAAAGCACGCGGTGTCCGATTTTTTTACTGACTCGCGTGTGGAACATACCCGATGTATCGATGCGAAGCACCGATCACGTTAGCGCAGTCGCTCGCGCAAGCCTACGACATGCGCATCGTGATCATCGCAAAGTCGATGATAAGCCGGCGTGACGTGCGCGTCGATTTCGCGTTGACGAATGTGGAGAGCAGTGTCAATGTGTTCACAACTTCTTGACCTGCTCGTCCGGGGCTCGGCGCAAAGCCGGTTCGTGCTCGCGCGTCAGCGGAAAATGCCGACAGGATCCTTGGTAATCGCGACGCTGACGATGTAGAGGAACACCAGTTGTGCAGCTATCCATGCATCAACGCGGACGCGGAGCGTGCGACCGCGCTTGAGCGCGATGGTACCGAGCACGACGTAGACAACGAGTCCTGTCACCTTGGCCGTGAGCCAGCCGGAGGCGAAGGGGTACTGACGCAGCATGGTCGCGAGTGCGATTGCGCTCGCGAGAAGCACCGTGTCGATGACGTGCGGGACGATCTTCAGCCAGCGGCTTCCGAGGAAGCCACGCACGAAGAACAACGCATAACTTGCGACTACGGCGCTCATGTGAATCTGCTTGAAAGTACCTGTACTCGAGCACGGCGTCAAACCTCGTCGCCGATGCATCCGGCGTTTCGATGTCGAGAGATATCGAGATCCCGTCTACGTGCGCAGTCGTAGTTGCATCAGAACAGCAGAAAGCCGTGAGCACCGGCCGTCGCGCCGATCACCGTCACGAGACCTGCGAGCAGCAACCCGTAATGCATCCTCTGAATCAACTGCAGCGTTGCCGCGGGATCCGAGCGGGCGCGAGCGGCGAACCAGCGGTGCATCACGAGCGGCTCGAGAACGAACAACATCAGTGTAAACAGGAGCCACACGGCAACCATCGCCCACATCCACCAGTATCGCGCCTCGGCGAAACGCCACCACAGGTCGAGCGCATACGCAAGATAGAGACCGGATGCGCCGGCAAGCGCCGTGGTCCAGCGGGCCTGCGCGGCGAACCGGCGCTCCAGACGCTCGAACAGCGTGAACGCGTCCCGCCTGTCCAACGCGCGAACGGCGGGAAGCAGCACGAGCGTCACCATGGCTACGCCGCCGATCCATAGCACGATCGCGGCGACATGAAGGGCACGAACGAGCCCGTTCATACGGCGCCTCGCTACGTCCTGCGCCTAGTGGCCGGCCGTCGCGGGCTTGACGCTGCCGGCGGGCTGCGCGTCGAACCACTTGAAGTACTCCACATAATTTCTTATCTCCTGTTCGCTCAGATTCTGGTTCGGCATGGGCACGTTGTTGAACTGCTTGAGCAGGGCCTGCGCGTCCGCGTCGGATTTCAGCATCTGCTCGGGTGCTCTCATCCAGCCCCTCAACCATTCCTCGTTGCGCCGCTTCGTCACGCCGGCCAGATCCGGTCCGAGCTTGTTGCCCGCTCCCAGCGTATGACAGGCGAGGCACTTACTCTCGAAATCGTTCTTGCCCTGAATGGCTACCGGATCCGCAGGCGTCGCAGATGCCGGCATGTTGTGGTGCTCGATGTCCTTCGCGGGCGGCTGTGCCTTGGTCGAGATGATACCCACCGCTCCCTGTGACGCGTTCGCGAAATGATGATCGACCATGATGTACGAGCCGTCCTGCGGAATTACAAACTCGGCTATCGCGCTGTTCGATGACCCGAGCAGCACGGTTTGCATCCCGGTGAACTGATTGGCGGGATTCCCCTCCATCCACACACGGTCGAAGATGGTGCCGACCACGTGGAAGCTCGAGGTCCTGCTCGGGCCCACGTTGAGCACGAAGAGCCGAATGCGCTCACCGGCCTTCGCGGCAAGCGGCTTGTGCAGCATGCCGTTGAACATGCCATTGAATACGGTGTGCGTCGGCTGCGCGTTACGCAGGCGACTCCCGTCCTGCACGTATAAGGGTGCGCCATTGACTTTGCGGCCCTGCGGGTCGGGCATCGCGTAGAACTCGCTCTGAATGACCATGTACTCGCGGTCGACTTTCGTCGGATAGCCGTCTCTTGGCTCCACGATCACGGCGCCGTACATGCCGGAGGCGATGTGCTCCAGGACCATAGGCGTGCCGCAGTGATACATGAACACACCAGGGTAGTTGAGCGTGAACTCGAAGGAGATCGTCTGGCCGGGCGCGAGGGATCGATATTTGTCGTCGGGTGCGCTGAAAGGCATCTTGCGCGGGGCGAACCGCGCGTTTCTGGAGCACCTCGACCGCTACACCTTGCAGGATCTCATACCGCGGGCCGGCCGCGCCGTGGTTCGGTTCTCAAAACGCGCCGGCGGCACGCTCACGCAATAACATCACTTGCGGGCGTTGTCCGCGATCCATTTCTGGAGAACGTCGGCGATCTCGAGATTGTTCCTGTCCATCATCATCATGTGACTGTTCCCGCGCACGCCGCGCTCCGGCAGCATGATCACGGACGCACGGCCACTCGCGGCGTTGATCGACCTTACGGCCTGAACGCACACTTCGCGACGCTTGTCTCCATTCACCGTATTCTTCGCGCCGACGCTGTTGTCGCCCCAGACCGAGACGAACGGCACGCCGGCGAAGTAGGTCTTTGCATCCGCGGCGCTCAGATTGTCGCAGCCGCCTTCGATGCTGATCAGTCCACGCACGAGCTGCGGCCGCTGCTTCACGAGATCGACTCCGTACGTGCCCGACTGCGAATGCACGATCACGACAGCCGGCCCGATCCGATCGAGGAGTGCGGCGAGCGCGTTTACCGTATTCGCAGCGCCATCCCTGAGCGCCGTCTCCGTGTTCGGCACGAGCTGCGACAGATACTGGTCGAGCGCGTCCACCGGGAACTGAAGGTTGGGGAAGGGCTTGCCGTCGTCAGGCCCGAATCTGAAGTTTTGCCATGCGCGCTCGCGCGTGCTCAGGAGCAGCGTCGGCAATGTGGCGGGCTTCGTGCCCGGCGCGTCACGTACTTCGTTGATCGCCGTCGGATCGAAGCCGGAGCGCCCGCGACCCGCGTGATCGACGACATACACCGGGAAGCCGCGTCGAACGAAGTACGTGTACCAACCTTCTCGTCCGTCCGGCGTCGTCTCGTACGTCACGCCTGTGTGATTCGAGCCGTGCACCATAACGACAGGAACGGGCGACGCGTGCACAGGCACCCGGTATTGCACGTACATCTGGTTGACCATGAGCGTGCCCGGATCGGCTGGTCCTGTGACGAGGGACGCGCCGGGATATCGGGATTTCACCGCCTGGCCGTTCACGAAAAAGCTGCCCTCACGCTCGAGCACGAGTGAGCGATCCGGCGTGGCGCACGCCGCGATGAATGAAGCAAGCGCAGTTGCGGCCAATACTCTCATGTAAGCGCACATTTTCTTCTCCCTCGTTCCCAGGACGGAACCGTGCGCTTGATTGTCGATCCTTCGATCTTCCGAACCAAGTACGTCGCCGCTGCGCCTACGAGCGACGCTCGCGAGCCATGCGGCGACGGATTCGCGCTACTTGGGACTCGGTGTGCTGCGGGCGCCCGTGGCCGTGCCTCCGCCCGCGACATCCGACCCGGTGCTGCCCTTCGCTCCTGCTTCGCCTGTCTGGAGCGGTCCTTTCCCGGGGTTTTCGGAGGGGCCGCTGCCTACTGACGAAGAGGTGTTTCCCGATTTTCCGGTGTCAGCCGCCTTCTGATCGCGACCACATGCAGCGAGTGGAAGCGTAAAGACCAGCAGGACGGCGAGCCAGCGTACTTTCTTCATGACGGATCTCCCGAGAAATGGCTCGGCGTGATGCAAGAGACCGGCCGCCCCGACTTCCGTCACCTACATGGGGGTTGGCAGATGCTGAACCGCGGCCGCTGGAACCGAGACTTCGCGTGCCTCCCAGCGCTCACCCTGATGAACCTCCTTGCAGAAGAAGGAAATATTTGGCACTCTAGCGCATGCGGACGGTTCGATATGCCTGCTATGACAAAAAGTTAGAACCGAATTCGCGAACTAACATGAGCTGTGCCGCCACCCTCACGGCAGCTGAGGGGAACGTCGGCTTCGGTGATTGAGGAAGCCGGAGTTGTGACAGCGGCCAGAGATTGTGAGGGATCATGGCAATCCCCCAGAATTACGGCCTGGGCGTTCTGTGGGCCGTCGCCGTGCTTTCAGCCTCGTCATCGCACGCGCAGGTCTTCACGTACCGTCACGGCGCGGAGAACTTCCAGGCCGTCGTCTCCGATGACCGCCTCATCGTGAAGGAGAGGTATCAGGGCATCTCCAGTGTCTACGGAGATCTCTCGTGCCCTTTGGGCGGCCCGGTCAAGGCGCATCGCGTCGCCGACTCCAAGCTCTGCATCACGTTCTCGAAGGAGTCGTGCCGTTACACGCGATACCAGAATGGCGTCGCGGTGCACAATGACGAGCTGATGAACGCGCGCATTCCGAAGATGTGCATCGTGCTTTCCAGCGACAGGGAGGCGCGGCATTTCGTAAGCCTGGTAAACGCCGGAGTACGACAGCCGCAGGAGCCGATCGTTGCGATGGGCGCAACCGCCGACAAGACGCATTCCACGGTGGCGGGTCCTGATCCTTCCCAGGGTCCGGCGACGGTGGTGGTAACCCAGCAAGCGCCAGTTGCCCTCGAGAAGCTCGACGCGCCTGAAATCGAAACGCGCACCGTGCCACAGGCGAGATCCCAGGAATCGAAAGCCGCGCCGGCACCTCAGAAGGATCAGCAGGCGCCGGGCGGAAAGTGGGCGACCGGGTCATTCACGGTTGGACTTTCGGGCAACGCCCGGATGAGGGAGCGCACGTATGCGGCCGGGACGATCGTAAACGATTCCGGCGCAGCACGGCGTCCTGGTGGATATCTTCGCCTCCGCAATACGTCGGAAAAGCATCCGCTGTATTACGGTTTGCACAAACAGGCCAGATACAAGCTCGATCCAGGCGAGCAGGTGACGATACCCCTCGCTGCTACGGTTTCGCAGCGCCGCAACCGAGTGAGTCAGCAGGTGGTGATCCGCTGGCTGCAGGAAGTCGAAACCCTTCGCGCCGGCGCAGCGGTGAAGACCGCGGCGCGCGCTCGCAGGCCCCAGGACAAATCAGCGGTGAAAACAAGCCCACCGCCGCCGACAATGACCGGCCGCACGTTGACGGTTCAATCCGGCGACACACCTGCGGCTCACCGGGTCGCGGCGAGAGTGGAGTGAGGCGCGACCGCCTGCGCTCGCGTGTAGCACAGCACTGACATGGGAGCGGGAATCGCCGGCCCACGGCACCGCCGGTCCGCTCGCGTCAGCAGCCGGGCGGCGCGCGCATGAGCTCAGCGCGCCCAGCGAGTCTCGACGACCTTCTCGCCCGGACCGCGCTCCGCGACCAGGCGGCGTATCACGCGTTGTATCAAGCGACGGCGGCGAAACTGTTTGGGTTCGCGCTGCGTATATTGAAAAGACGCGAGCTCGCGGAGGAATGTCTGCAGGACGCGTTCGTGAGCGTCTGGTATCGCGCGGGCGATTACCGCTCCGACCGCGCGCAGCCATTCACCTGGATGGCTGCGATCGTGCGCAATCGGGCGCTCGACATGCTTCGCGCGACGCCGGTCTATCAGGACATCGCGGATGACGAGGCGCTGGATGCGCTGCAATCGGACGCGGTGGCGCCGCCCGACGCCGCAGACGAGACGCAGGCCTTGCGCCGCTGCCTCGAAACGCTGCCGGCCGCGCACAGGCAGGCGATTGCGCTGTCCTACTATCGCGGTCTTGCGCACGCAGAGCTCGCGAAAAGCCTGAGGGAACCCTTGGGCACGGTGAAGACGTGGATACGTAGAGGTCTCATGCAACTCAAGCGCTGCCTGGAGCAGCCGTGAGATACGACCAGGCTGCAACGCGAGAGGCGCTGGCCGCTGAATACGTGCTCGGTTCCCTTCGCGGGCCGGCGCGCAGGCGTTTCGAGCGTTTGATGGCCCAGCGGCCGGACTGGCGCGACGAGGTCGAGCGCTGGTCCACCCGGCTCGCCGGCTTTGCCGCGAGTGCACCGGCGGTCGAGCCGCCCGCTTCGTTGTGGCCGCGGATCCAGGAGCGTATCGCAGCACGTCCAGCGGCCGCGCGAACGCGCGGCGTGCTCTGGTGGAGGCGACTGGCGATCGCCGCGAGTCTCGCTGCGATCGTGCTTGCGATCGTCGCCGGGTTGCCCGAGTCGCCCGTCCCGCCTGCGCAGCTCGCCGTCCTCAGGGATCAGCAGGCCCGTACAGGCTGGGTCGTCACGGTTACATCTCGCAAGGGCGGCACGCCTGAACTTCGCGTCGTGGCGGAAGGCGCCGCGCCGGTGCCGGATCGCGCATTCGAGTTATGGGCACTGCCAGGCGCCGGAGCGGCACCGGTATCCCTCGGTTTGCTGCCGGTGCAGGGTGAAACCGTATTGGCTGTGTCTCCGCAAACGCGCCCACTCCTGGAACGCGGCGGCGCGCTTGCCGTCAGCGTGGAGCCGCCGGGCGGCTCACCCACCGGGCAGCCCACGGGGCCCGTCGTCTACCAGGGCAAACTGGCGACGATATAGCGGGCGCATCCAACACGCCACCCGGTTCGTATATGTGCTCAGTCCCTCGCCTCGCGAAGGGCTCTCAAACCTGCCCAGGAGCACATATGATGCGATCAGCACGTAAGTTTCTTCCGGTCGTCGCGCTGTCGGCGCTGTTCTGCGCCGGCGTTTCAAACGCGCAGATGGCCACTCCGAATCAGTCACTCTACGAGCGGCTCGGGGGTAAGCCAGCGATCACCGCCGTGGTCGACGATTTCGTCGGCAACGTCGCGGCCGACAACCGCATCAACGGATTCTTCGCGAAAACGGACATACCGCGGCTCAAACTGCTGCTCGTCGAGCAGATCTGTGCGGGCTCCGGCGGACCATGCACCTACACTGGACGCGACATGAAAAGCGCGCACGCTGGCATGGGGGTGAACGACGCACATTTCAACGCGCTGGTCGAGGATCTCGTGAAAACGCTCGACAAGTTCAAGGTGCCGCAACGGGAGAAGCAGGAACTGCTCGGTGTGCTCGGGCCGATGAAGCCTGACATCGTCACGCGCACCGCGAGCGTCGATCACAGTGCCGCTGCCAGCTTGCCGAGAATAGGAGACTGAAATGAAATTCATGATGACGTTCGATTGGAATCCCGACTCGAAAACACGTGCAGAAGGAATCGAGCGATTCCGCAAGACCGGCGGTCAACCGCCGAAAGGGGCTCGTCTGCTGGGACGCTGGACACGCGCCGATTTCAGCGGCGGTTACGATCTCATCGAAACGGACGATCCGCAGGCGCTTGCGCAATTCGCGCTGATGTGGAGCGACCTCATGCATCTCACGATCGTGCCGGTGCTCGAGGACGACGCACTCGCGCAGGTTCTCGACCGCAGCGCGCAATAAGCGCAGTAAAACGCGAGCCGCGCCCGCGGCTCGCAACCGGCAGTCCCGAGCCAGCATTCACTGGTCCGACGCGCTGTTCGAACGGCGCGTCACCCATCTCCCCGACGAGTCGACAAGTGTCGACACGTGCGCGCCCGGCGGCCGCAGAGAAGGCCGCCATTTTTGACACGGTTGGTTCAACACGGCGTTGCGGCTAAAGTATGACTTGCCTTGAATGTTACGTTCGCGGTAGACCGCGGACGGAGGAGCAGTGCCTGCCGCGTAGCGGGAGGTGCGACCCGGAAGCGGGCTGAGGCACGCGGATTAGAACCGCGGTCTTTGCACGCCTCCGGTCGGATCCCTCTGAACGGGGCCCCTCCTCCACGCTTCAGCGTGCAGCCTGTCCCAGGCGCGCCGCTCACCATTTTGAGAGGGTATGTCATGCTCCTCACCGATTACGATCCCGCCGAAACCCAGGAGTGGATAGACGCACTGCGCAGCGTCGTGCAACACGCGGGACCGGAACGCGCTCAGTTCCTGCTCACGCGTCTGCGTGAGGAGGCGCTGAAGAGCGGAACCATGCCGCCCTTCCTCGCGACCACTCCGTACGTCAATACGATAAAGCCCGAGAAAGAGGAAAAGCCGGCCTGGAATCGCGAGCTCGAGCACAAGATACGCTCGGCGATCCGCTGGAATGCGGTCGCGCTCGTGCTGCGCGCGAACAAGGAGTCGTCCGAGCTCGGCGGCCACATCGCGAGTTTTCAATCATCGGCGCTGCTCTACGACATCGGCTTCGGCCATTTCTGGCACGCACCGACGAAAGACCATGGCGGCGATCTGATTTACGTTCAAGGTCACGTCTCGCCGGGCATCTATGCGCGTGCGTTCCTCGAAGGACGTCTGAGCGAGGATCAGCTTCTGAAATTCCGCCAGGAAAGCGAAGGCAAGGGCCTGTCGTCCTATCCGCACCCGTGGCTCATGCCGGAGTTCTGGCAGTTTCCGACGGTGTCGATGGGGCTGGGGCCGCTCATGGCGATCTATCAGGCGCGTTTCCTCAAGTATCTCGAGGGGCGCGGCATCGCGAAGACGTTCAACCGCAAGGTCTGGGCATTCCTCGGTGACGGCGAATGCGACGAGCCGGAGTCGCTCGGCGCAATCGCGATGGCCGGCCGCGAACGTCTGGACGACCTGATCTTCGTCATCAATTGCAACCTGCAGCGTCTGGATGGCCCGGTGCGCGGCAACGGCAAGATCATCCAGGAACTGGAAGGTGTCTTCCGCGGCGCCGGCTGGAACGTGATCAAGGTGATCTGGGGCGGGGCATGGGACAAGCTCTTCGCGAAGGACAAGGAGGGCCTGCTCCTGAAGCGCATGGAAGAGTGCGTTGACGGCCAGTACCAGGACTTCAAGAGCAAGGACGGCGCGTACGTGCGCGAGCATTTCTTCAATACGCCCGAGCTGAAAGCGCTCATCGCGGATCTCACCGACGAACAGGTCTGGAAGCTCAATCGCGGCGGACACGATCCGTTCAAGGTCTACGCGGCTTACTCCGCAGCGGTGAAACACAAGGATCAGCCGACCGTCATTCTGGCGAAGACAGTCAAGGGCTATGGAATGGGCGAGGCGGGCGAAGGACAGATGATCGCGCATCAGGCGAAGAAGATGAAAGACGATGCGCTCAAGCAGTTTCGCGATCGCTTCGACATTCCGGTACCGGACAGCCGCATTTCCGAGCTGCCGTTCATCACATTGGCGCCCGACAGCCCCGAGATGAAGTATCTGCACGAACGCCGCCAGGCGCTTGGCGGATGGCTGCCGCAGCGCCGCCGCAATGCCTCGCCGCTCAAGGCGCCGCCGCTCTCGGGCTTCGAACGTCTGTTGCAGGCATCGGGCGAGCGCGAGATCTCGACGACGATGGCGTTCGTGCAGATGCTCGGCATGCTCGTGCGCGACAAGTCGATCGGCAAGTACGTCGTCCCGATCGTTCCCGATGAGTCGCGTACGTTCGGGATGGAGGGCATGTTCCGGCAGCTCGGCATCTACTCGTCCGTTGGCCAGCTGTATCGGCCGCAGGATGCCGACCAGCTCATGTACTACCGCGAGGACAAGGCGGGGCAGGTGCTGCAGGAAGGCATCAACGAAGCGGGCGCGATGAGTTCCTGGATCGCGGCGTCGACCTCGTACAGCACGAACGACGTGCCGATGATCCCGTTCTACATCTATTACTCGATGTTCGGCCTGCAGCGCGTGGGCGATCTCGCCTGGGCCGCGGGCGACATGCGCTGCCGCGGCTTCCTCCTCGGCGGCACGGCAGGGCGCACGACGCTGAACGGCGAAGGATTGCAGCACGAGGACGGCCACAGCCACATACTCGCGTCCACTATCCCGAACTGTGTCTCGTACGATCCCTCGTTTGCCTACGAAGTCGTCGTGATCGTGCGTGACGGCATCCGGCGCATGTACGAGGAACAGCAGGATGTCTACTACTACATCACGCTGATGAACGAGAACTACGCGCACCCGGCCATGCCTGCGGGCGCGGAGGAAGGCATCATCAAGGGTCTCTATCTGCTCAAGGCAGGCGAGAAAAGCAAAAGGCCGCGCGTGCAGCTCATGGGTAGCGGCACGATCCTGCGTGAAGTGCTCGCGGCTGCCGACCTGCTGCGCGAGGACTGGAACGTCGACTCCGACGTGTGGAGCGCGACGAGCTTCAACGAATTGCGCCGCGATGGGATGCACGCGGAGCGCTGGAGCCTGCTGCATCCGGGTAAGCCGCGCCGCAAGAGCTATATCGAAACGATGCTCGAAGGTCACGCCGGCCCGGTCGTTGCCGCTACCGATTACATGCGTAACTATGCCGACCAGGTACGCAGTCATATCCCGCGCCCTTATGTCACGCTTGGCACCGATGGTTTCGGCCGCAGCGATTACCGCGTCAACCTGCGCCGCTTCTTCGAAGTGAATCGCCACTATGTAACGGTCGCGGCACTGAGAGCGCTCGCAGAGGACGGGAAGGTCGAGGCGGCGGTGGTGGAGAAGGCGATCGCGAAGTACGGGCTCGACACCGAGCGCCCGGATCCGTGGACGGTCTGAAGCCGCACGGCGAAAACACGAAGAAACGGGAGGCTTCGCATGGCTGCGATTGAAGTGAAAGTACCCGACATCGGCGACTTCAAAGACGTACCCGTAATCGAATTGATGGTGAAGGTCGGCGACACGGTGAACGTCGAGGATCCGCTCGTTACGCTCGAATCGGACAAGGCCACGATGGAGGTGCCTTCGCCGGTGGCAGGTACGATCAAGTCGCTCAAGATCGGTGTCGGCGACAAGGTGAGCGAGGGCAGTGTGATCGGCTCGATCGACGCCGCGACGAGTGCCCAGCCGGCGGCGGCCGCGCCTGCGCCACCCAAGACGGCGGTGTCGGCGCCGCCTGCGCCCACCAGCGCGCCCGGTGGTCATGCCGAAGTACGCGTGCCCGATATCGGCGAGTTCAAGGACGTGCCAGTGATCGAGGTGCTGGTGAAGGTGGGCGACACCGTCAAGCCGGAGGATCCGCTCGTCACGCTCGAGTCCGACAAGGCGACCATGGAGGTCCCATCGCCACTCGGTGGCAAGGTCGAGGTGCTGAATGTAAAGGTCGGCGACAAGGTGTCGGAGGGGACGGTAGTGCTGACGCTCGCGACGGGAACGACGACGGGTGACCCGATCGCGCTCGAAGCGACCGCTGTTGCGACTGCGCCGTCTGCGTCGTCCCAGGCAAGCATACGCGAGGCGCCTGTCAGCGCTCCCGCGACGCCTGCCGGCGCAATCGACGAAGCTGCGTTCGCGCTGGCCTATGCCGGCCCGGGTGTGCGCAAACTTGCACGCGAGCGCGGCGTCGATCTGGGAAAGGTCAAGGGCAGTGGCGCCAAAGGCCGCGTCGTGAAGGAAGACGTCGAAGCGGCAGCCAGGGGTGCTTCAGCCGCGCCGGCGAGGACGGCAGCCACGCAAGCCGTCGCAGCCGGAGGAGGCGCGGGGATGGACCTGCTGCCGTGGCCGAAAGTCGATTTCGCGAAGTTCGGCCCGATCGAAACGAAGCCGCTCTCGCGCATCAAGAAGATCTCCGGCGCGAACCTCCATCGCAACTGGGTGATGATCCCTCACGTCACCAATCACGACGATGCCGACATCACGGAGCTGGAAGCGTTTCGCGTGCAGCTGAACAAGGAGATCGATAAGAGCGGCGTTCGCGTCTCCATGCTCGCGTTCATGATCAAGGCGTCGGTGATGACGCTGAAGAAGTTCCCCGAGTTCAACGCTTCGCTCGACGGCGACAATCTCGTTCTCAAGAAGTACTACCACATCGGTTTTGCGGCCGATACGCCGCAGGGTCTCGTCGTTCCGGTCATTCGCGATGCCGACAAGAAAGGCGTCGTCGATATCGCGAAAGAAATGAGTGAGCTCGCAAAGCTTGCGCGCGAGGGCAAGTTGAAGCCGGATCAGATGCAGGGCGGGACATTCACGATCTCGAGCCTGGGCGGTATCGGCGGCACGTACTTCACGCCGATCATCAACGCGCCGGAGGTCGCGATCATGGGCGTGTGCCGCTCGTTCTGGAAGCAGGTGTCGAAGGACGGCAAGAGCTCCGAATGGCGCTACGTGCTGCCGCTCTCGCTCTCGTGGGATCACCGCGTGATCGACGGTGCTGCTGCGGCGCGGTTCAACAGTCATTTCGGCGCTCTGCTCGCCGATATGCGGCGCGCGCTGATCTAATCTGAGGTTCCATAGGGGAGGACCATGGCGACTCTTGTCAAAGTCGAGGTGCCGGACATCGGCGAGTTCAACGATGTGCCGGTGATCGACGTGCTGGTGAAGATCGGCGATACGGTGAAGACCGAGACGCCGCTCGTCACGCTCGAGTCCGACAAGGCGACGATGGAGGTTCCATCGCCCGTCGATGGCATCGTCAAGTCGATTGCCGTCAAAGTGGGTGACAAGGTTTCCCGCGGCTCGCACCTCATCGATGTCGAGGCGGACGTTTCACCCGCCGGCGCCGCGCCGCCGGAGAAGATCAAGGAAAGTGGTCATACGACAGCGGCCGGCGCACCTGCGGCCGACTACGGCGGCGCAGGCGCGAACGAAACGATCGACGTGCGGGTGCCGGATATCGGCGACTTCAAGGATGTACCCGTAATCGACGTGCTCGTCAAAGCGGGCGACACAGTGAAAGCCGAAGAAGCGCTGGTCACGCTCGAGTCGGACAAGGCGACGATGGACGTGCCTTCGCCCCTTGGCGGCAGAATCGTTGCACTGAACGTCAAAGTCGGCGACAAGGTCGCCGAAGGGACCCTCATACTCACGTTGTCCACTGACGCGAAGAGTAACGTATCGAGCACTCCGGCACAGACCCCAGCGCCGGCGACGAAGACACCCACTGCTGCTGCGTACTCGGGCAGCGCGGATATGGAGTGCGACATGCTCGTGCTCGGGGCAGGGCCGGGTGGCTATTCGGCTGCATTTCGCTCGGCCGATCTCGGCATGCACACCGTGCTGGTCGAACGTTATGCGAGCCTGGGCGGCGTGTGCCTCAACGTCGGCTGCATCCCGTCGAAGGCGTTGCTGCATACCGCGGCGGTCATGGACGAATTCGAACAGCTGGCAGCGCACGGCATCAGCTACGGCGCGCCGAACATCGATCTCGCCAAGCTGCGCGCATTCAAGGAAGGCGTGGTGAAGAAGCTGACGGGCGGTCTTGCCGGGATGGCGAAGGCGCGGAAGGTGGACGTGGTGCGGGGTGTCGGCCGCTTTCTCGATCCGCATCATCTACAGGTAGAGGTCACCTCCGGCAGCGGACAGGACAAGAGCGGACAGAAAAAAACGATACGCTTCGACAAGGCGATCATTGCGGCGGGCAGTCAGGCTGTGAAACTGCCCTTTATCCCCGAGGATCCACGCGTGGTGGATTCCACCGGCGCGCTCGCGCTCGCTTCCATACCGAAGCGCATGCTGGTGATCGGCGGCGGCATTATCGGCCTCGAGATGGCCACCGTCTACTCGGCCCTGCGTTCGCACATCGACGTCGTCGAGATGCTCGACTGCGTGATGGCCGGCGCCGACCGCGATCTGGTGAAAGTCTGGGAAAAGAAAAACGCCGGGCGTTTCGATAAGGTGATGCTGAAGACGAAGACCGTGTCGGCCAGGGCCACCTCGGACGGGATTGAGGTTGCGTTCGAAGGTGCCGCCGCGCCGGACAAGCCGCAGCTCTACGATCTCGTGCTCGTCGCAGTCGGCCGGTCAGCGAATGGCAAGGCGATCGAGGCCGAAAAAGCCGGTGTGTCCGTCACCGAGCGGGGCTTCATCGCGGTGGACAAACAGATGCGCACGAACGTTGGCCACATCTATGCGATCGGCGACATCGTGGGGCAGCCAATGCTCGCCCACAAAGCGGTGCACGAAGCTCACGTGGCGGCGGAAGCGGCGGCGGGGCACAAGAGCTATTTCGATGCGCGCCAGATTCCCTCGGTCGCCTACACCGACCCCGAAGTCGCGTGGGCGGGACTGACGGAGGAGCAGTGCAAGGCGCAGGGCATCAAGTACACCAAGGCGATGTTCCCGTGGGCGGCGTCGGGGCGGGCAATCGCCAACGCGCGTGACGAAGGGTTCACGAAGCTGCTCTTCGACGAAACGACGCATCGCTGTATCGGCGGCGGTATCGTCGGCACGCATGCGGGCGACCTCATCGGCGAAGTGTGTCTCGCGGTCGAGATGGCATGCGACCCGACGGACATCGGCAAGACGATCCATCCGCATCCGACGCTGTGCGAGAGCATCGGCATGGCGGCGGAAGTGGCCGAGGGCGTGTGCACCGATTTGCCACCGACCAGAAAGCGTTGACAAAACACAGCGCGAGGATCGTTCGTGCTGAGGAGCGGTAGCGTCTCGAAGCATGAACAACCGGCGCGCTCGTCCTTCGAGACGACCGCTCTGCCGTGTCTCCTCAGGACGAACGGAGTCGTGGCCGCACGTTGCGGTCGACGCGATTGTGTCTCTCGGATTTCGATACGAACCAGGCAATGACTGCTACCCATAAAACCCGACGCAATTTCATCGCTGGCCTCGGCGCTCTTATCGCTTCCGCGCCCTTTGTCTCGCGCTCCGCGCAAACGGGCGAACGCGCACCGCGCATCGATGTCCATCATCACGTCTCGTTCCCGCGTTTCGATCAGGCGCTCAAGGCCGAAGGCGTGCGCACCGTCCCCTGGACCGTGGAGCAGTCGGTGGCCGAAATGGACAAGAGCGGCATCGCGCTCGCCGTCACGTCGCTCATTCAGCCGAGCGTCTCGTTCGGCGACATGGCACTCGGCCGCGCGCTCTCGCGTGAGGCGAACGAATTCGGCGCGCGTCTGGTGCGCGAGCATCCGGGACGCTTCGGTGCCTTCGGCACGATCCCCTACGCCGATACGGAAGGAAGCCTGAAGGAGATCGAATACGCGCTCGATACGCTGCGCCTGGAAGGCTTTCAGCTGATGACCAGCTACTCGGGCAAGTATCCCGGTGATCCCGTGTTCTGGCCCGTGCTGGAGGAACTGAACCGCCGCTCGGCCGTGGTCTATACGCATCCGCTCGTTCCGGCGTGCTGCGGAAGCACGGTTCCGGGCGTCTCCCCCGGCACCATCGAATATGCGACGGACACGACGCGCACGATCGCGAGCCTGCTCTTCAGCGGTGCCGCCGCGCGGTTTTCGAATATCCGCTGGATCTTCTCGCACAGCGGCGGCACGATGCCGTTCCTGCTGAGCCGCTTCCTGCAGGAAGAGCGGCTCATGAAGGACAAGTCCGAGAAGCTGCCGAAGGGGCTCATGTACGAGCTCGCGAAGTTCTACTACGACACGGCCCAGGGCAATCATGCGGGCGCCCTCTCGGCGCTGGTGAAGATCGCGCCGATCTCGCAGATCCTGTATGGAACCGACTATCCGTTCCGCGGCGGCGCGGAAGAGAACGCGGGCCTCGCGGCGTACGGCTTCACTGCCGCCGAGCTGCGCGCCATCGATCGCGAGAACGCACTGAAGCTCATGCCCCGGCTGGCCAAGTCCTAGTGCGTGCTCGTCCGCGGCGTTCGCACCGAGGAGACAGCAAGACTCGTCTCGAAGTGTGAACGCAGCCCTTCATGCTTCGAGGCGCTATCGCTTCTCAGCAAGAACGGTTCTTACGCCGCGCCCTGTGCTCAACCGATACGATTCTCCGCACTCCACCCGCCGCCCAGCGCCTTGTAGAGATTCACTGCTGCATCGAGCCGGTTCTGGCGGATTTGCGCGAGCTGGTCCTGCGCACTGAAGAGCGTGCGTTGTGCATCGAGCACCGTGAGGAGGTCATCCGCGCCTTCGCGATAGCGGATCTCGGCGAGACGCAGTGCTTCGCGCGCCTGCGCCTGCACTTGTGTCTGAAGCGTTTCCTGCTGCGCGAAGCGGCCGGCCGCGCCGAGCGCGTTCTCGACGTCTTCGAATGCGGCGAGTATCGCTTTACGATAACCCTCCACCAGCTCCCGCTCCTGCGACTCGGCGATGCTCACCTGGCCGCGCAACCGGCCGCCGTCGAAGATCGGGGCGAGCACGGAGAGCGCCAGCGAAACCGCCGAGCTGGGGCCACCGAGCACGGCAAGGAGTGCAGTGCTTGCCGTCCCCGCCGTCCCGGTGAGCGCGATGCTCGGCAACAGCGCAGCGCGTGCGGCGGCGACGTCCGCATTCGCAGCGGCGAGGCGCGCCTCCGCGCCCGCCAGATCGGGGCGGCGCACGAGCACTTGAGCCGGCATGCCGGGATCCACTGTCGGAATGTCGAGGTCCGCGAAGCTCGTTGCTTTCACATCGAAGCCTTCGGGTGGGCGGCCGATGAGGACGGCGAGCGCGGCCAGTGTCTGGTGTTCGAGCTGTTCGAGCGGCAGGAGCGCGGCCCGTTGCGAGAGCACCGTCGCTTCCTGACGCGATACATCGAGGGCCGACGCGGCGCCGTTTCGCGCCCGCGCCTGCACAAGCTCCAGGACGCGCTCTGCCGTTGCGAGGTTTTCGCGCGCGATCCCCAGCCGGCTGCGTAACGTGAGCACTTCGAAATAACCGGTTGCGACGCCCGCGATCAGCGTGAGGCGGGCGGTGTCGCGATCGAAAGCGGTGGCCTGAAGGGACGACTCTGCTGCTCGCACGCCCGCGCGGTTACGTCCCCAGAGGTCGACTTCGTAGCTCACGCTCAAGGTCGTGCTCGTCGCATTCGTGCTAATCGATCCACGATCGTCGCTCGTCGTGCGCGTGGAGGTGCCGACGCCGAGATTGAGAGAAGGAAACAGCGACGCACCGGCGACACGCACCTGCGCTTCGGCCTGGCGCACGCGTTCCATCGCGATCGCGAGATCGGGACTGCCGGCGAGCGCCTCGGCGACGAGCGATTGAAGCTCTTCGGAGCCGAACGCGGACCACCACGTCGCGGAGATCGTGGAGGGCGCGCTTGCCGGTGCTTCGTTCCACGCAGTCGGCGCGTTCACGTTGGGTTGGAGCATGGGACTCGTGACGGCGCAGCCGGACAATGCGACGGCGACTGCGACACAGATCGTTTTCGCGATGGCGGATGTTTTCATGAGTTCACCTGGGGCGTGTCGGGCTTGTGTCCGACACGCGACGAAAGGAAAGGAGGTTACGGAGGGAAACCATGGTTTCCTTCTGTTCCGTAGGATGGCGAGGCCCGAGCTCAAGGCGAGCGCCATCCCCTAATCAGACGAGAGTGCGATGACGGGGTCGAGCGCCGCTGCCTTGCGCGCAGGCATGTAGCCGAAGACGAGTCCGGTTGCGAAGGCGCAACCGAATGCGAGCGCGACCGGCCCGATCGAGAAGTGCACCGGTGTGCCGAACGCCGCGATGAGCGCCGCACTGCCGAGCCCTGCGCCGGCGCCGATCAGGCCGCCGAGTGCGGACACTGCCACCGCTTCGGTCAGAAACTGCTGCAGGATGTCGCGCATGCGTGCGCCGGTTGCCATGCGCACGCCGATCTCGCGTGTGCGTTCGGTGACGTTGACGAGCATGATGTTCATGACACCGATGCCGCCGACGAGCAGCGAAATTGCCGCGATCGAGCCGAGAAGAATCGTGAGCGTGTTCTGTGTTTCGGTCGCGGTTTCGATGAGTGACGCCATATTCCGGATCTGGAAGTCGACGGTGCGATGCCGCGCTTCCAGCAGTTGCGATACGGCCGTCTGCGTTTCGTCGATGCGCGATATGTCATCCGCGGCAACGGTGATGTTGCGCAGGAACCGCTGGCCGAAGAGACGCAGCCCGCCCGTCGTGTACGGCACGAACACGACGTCGTCCTGGTCCGCGCCCTGCGGCGATGCCCCGCGCTCCGCCGCGATTCCGATCACCTGGAACAGCACGTTTTTCAGCACGATGTGCTTGCCGATCGGATCGCTGCCATCCGGGAACAGATTTCGGGCGACCGTCTGACCGAGGACGGCGACGGGCGCGTAACCCTGCACATCGCCACGCGAGAAGAACATGCCGCGCGCGACCGGCCAGTTGCGGGCGACGGGGAAGTCCGCGCCGGTCGACGTGATCTGCGTCTGGTAATCGACGTTGCCGTAGCGTGCCGTCACACTCCCGCCAAGCTCGGGCACTGCCGCGAGCACGTTCGGCAATGCCGCGATCGCTTCGGCGTCTTCCGGCGTCATGGTTGCTATGCTGCCGCCCATCCCGCCGCGATTGGCGGCGCCGGGCCGCACGAGCAGCAAATTCGTGCCCATCCCGCTTATGCGATCGATCACGGCCTGCTTCGCACCGTCGCCGACCGCGAGCATCGCGATGACGGAGCCCACACCGATCACGATGCCGAGCAGCGTGAGCGCGGTGCGGAAGACATTCGCACGCAGCGCGCGCGCCGCCGCCTTGCAGGCTTCGGCAAAGCCGCGCAGACCGAGGCTCCGCGGTGTGTTGGTTGTCGGGTATTCCGCCCGCGCGTGCTCTGACGGATGAGCCGGCTCGTGGGCGTGATCCGGATGCGGCGCGATGGAACGTGCGGCCTCGTCGTTCACGATGAGACCGTCGCGTATTTCGATGACGCGGTGCGCGTGCCCTGCCACCTCCTGCGAATGCGTGATGACGATAACGGTGTGACCCTTGCGCGAGAGCTCGTTGAGCAGCGCCATGACTTCGATGCCGCTCCTGCTGTCGAGCGCGCCGGTCGGCTCATCGGCGAGGATGATGTGACCGCCGTTCATGAGCGCGCGCGCGATCGATACGCGCTGCTGCTGACCGCCGGAGAGCTGGTTCGGTCGGTGTTCGAGCCGTTCGCCGAGCCCAAGCGTCGTCAGCAAGGACTGCGCGCGTGAATGACGTGCGGCGGCGGGCATACCGGCGTAGATCGCCGGTATTTCGACGTTCTGTGTCGCGGTTGCGCCGCCGATCAGGTTGTAGCTCTGGAAGACGAAGCCGAACGCTTCGCGCCGCAGGCGGGCAAGCTCGTCGCGACCGAGTGTCGACACGTCTTCGCCCATGAAGCGGTACGTTCCCGACGAGGGCCGATCGAGGCAGCCGAGAATGTTCATGAGCGTCGACTTGCCGGACCCGGACTGGCCGACGATCGCGACGAACTCGCCTCGGTGGATGGCGAGATCGATGCCGTGCAGGACTTCGACGGCGAGATCGCCCGTGCGGTAGGTCTTGGTGACGCCGGAGAGCTCGATGAGTGGGGCTTGCCCCTCACCCGACCCTCCCGCCGCATACGGGGCGAGGGTGTTGTCGAGGGCGTGCTCGACCGGATTGCCCCTCTCTCCCTGTCGTAGGGAGAGGGTTGGGGTGAGGGTTAACCTGAAGGATCAGCTTGCCCATCGTTAGATCCTCGGCTGCATGCGCGACGCATTGCTGCCTGACGCGGCCTTGGCCTGAGCCGTGGGCGCGGCCTGGCTCGCTACGATCTGCTCACCGGGCTCGATACCGCTCACGATCTGCGCCGAAACACGGCTCATCACGCCCACCCGTACTTCGCGGTCTTCGAGCGAACCGTCGGAGTTCACGACGCGCACCATCGCGCGTCCGCTGGTGAACCGCGCGCGCGGGTCGCCGCCATCGCTGGCACGGGCAGGAGAGCCGCTGTTCGCCGCACCAGCCGCCGTCCCCTTCTTCGTGCTGTCGGTCCCCGAACGCGGTCGCCGCTCGCCTGCGCCGATCGGGTGCAATGCGCTCACCGGCACGAGCACGGCATCTTTCGCCTGCGCAACGATGAAGAAAACCTGGGCGGTCATCTGCGTCATGAGCGCGCGGTCCGGGTTCTCGACGTCGAACAGCGCGTCGTAGAGCACGACGTTGTTCACCACCTCGGGTGTCGGATTGATCTGTCGCAGCGTGCCGGTCCAGCGCTTCGTCTGGCTGCCGAACGTCGTGAAGTAAACGTCCTGCCCGACTTTCAGTTTCGATACGTCGGCCTCGGAAACCTGCGATTGCACGGTCATCGTCGAAAGATCGGCGATGCGCACGATCACCGGCGCCGACTGGTTGGCATTCAACGTCTGACCCTGTTTCGCGCTCTGAGAAACGACGGTGCCCGACATGGGCGCATAGATCTTGGTGTAGTTGAGGTTCGCTTCATCGCCGCGCAGCGACGAGCTGGTCTGCTCCATCTGTGCCTTGAGCACCCCGATCTGCGCCTGCGCCGAACGCAAGGCGGCCGCCGCGGTGTCCATGGCATCCTGCGTCGTCGCGTTCTCGCGCATGAGGTTCGCCTGCCGCTGCTGTTGTTGCTCGGCGAGTGCGAGCTGCGCCTGCTTGTCGGCAAGCTGTGCTTCCTGTGTGCGCAACTGCGCGCGGTCCGCGTCTACGCGTGAAAGATAGACCGTAGGATCGATCTCGGCGAGCAGTTGCCCGGCTTTCACCACGGATCCGATCTCGACGTGCAGCTTCTTCAGCTGCCCCGAAACCTGCGTGCCGACATCCACGTAGTCGCGTGGCTGGAGAATGCCGGTCGCGGTCACGCTGTCTTCGAGATCGCCGCGCTGCACGACGGTGAACGTGTACTCGCGAGTGGGTGCGTGCGTGTCGCTCCAGGCATTCCATGCCGTGTAGCCACCGCCGCCGAGCGCCAGCGCAACCGCCAGTGCCAGCGCGGCACGCGTGCGTCGTCTGCGCGGCATAGGCAGCTTGCGCGTGACAACTGGCGCTTCGGGCTTCAGCAGACTTTCTTCGATCCGATCCATGTCCACACTCCTGCGATGCGATTCGTTACGCTGCGCAGTCTGATGTCCCAAAGCGCATCGAATGTGGACGGATTGCGGAAGTTTTGTAACGGTATGCGGGTGGAGGTCGGCCATAATCCTTGCGCATTTGCGCAGTAGCTTCCGTGTCGTGGACAGGACCCGCTTCGACAAGCTCGCCATCAAGCTCTTCCTTGCGATCGCCGGCACGATCGTCGTGCTTACGTTCGCTGCGTACTTCGTTTTCAGCGCGAGCTTCGAGAGCGGCTTCATGGACTATCTGCGGGGAGCCGACGACGCCCGTCTGGAAGTCATGGTCGATCGCCTGGAGGAGGGCTACGCGCGGGAAGGAGGATGGAGCTGGCTCGTCAACGATCGTGATCGGTGGGTCGAAATGTCGCGCGATGCACTGGGAATTCCGCGCGCGCAGACGTGACGACGCTAAAGCGGCCCGGCGTCGCGACACCCCGCTCACGATCGATCCGCGGCTCCTGCTGTTCGACGCTGACCGGAGTCTGCTGATCGGCAGGCCGGAGATGCGCTGCGGGCGCGCTCACGAAGCCGATCGCGCCGCACGGCGAGACAGTGGGCTACCTCGGATACGTGCCGCGCCCCGAGCTCATCGCATCGATCGAGCGCGTCTATCTGCGCCGGCAGCATCTCGCGTTCACGGCGATCGCGGTCGGCATGCTGGCGACCGCGCTTCTGCTCGGCGCGGGTCTGGCGTTAGTGGCTCACGCGCCGCGTGCGCGTACTCGCCGCGGCCGCGCGGGCGCTCGATCGCAGGGCGATTACGGCGTTCGACTCGAACGTGCGCGGACACGACGAGCTCGCGCAGCTCGCACGCGATTTCAACGCACTCGCATCCACCCTGGCCGCCGCGAGACAGGCGCGCCGGCAGTGGATCGCCGACATTGCGCACGAGCTGAGAACGCCGCTCGCCGTTCTGCGCGCCGAAATCGAATCGCTCGAAGATGGCGTGCGGCCGCTCGACCAGTCTGCACTCGCTTCCCTGGGAGGTGAAACGTCACGTCTTGCACGCCTGGTGGAAGACCTGCACACGCTGTCGCTGTCGGACCTCGGGGCGTTGAGCTACTACAAGGAGCCGCTGATGCTCGCCGAAGTCGTCGAGGATGTCCTGGCACCCCAGCGCCGGACGCTTTCAGAACAGGGGTTCGAAGTGCGCATGGAGCTCGACTGCGCGGCACGCGTGCTCGGCGACGAGACGCGACTCGCACAGGTGTTCGCGAACCTGCTGCAGAACAGCGTGCGCTATACCGACGCGCCGGGTACGATCGCGGTTGAATTACGGCGCGACGGCGAACGCGTCACCGTGACCTGGGAGGACAGCGCCCCCGGCGTTCCGCCGGAGACGTTGGAGCATCTCACGGATCGCCTCTATCGGCTGGAAGGTTCGCGCAATCGGGCAAGCGGCGGTTCGGGGCTCGGTCTGGCCATCGCGAGGGCGCTGGTGCGAAGGTCATGGCGGCACGCTCGCTGCACGCGCGAGTCGTCTCGGCGGTGTGGCAATCGATATCACGCTGCCCGCGTACAGTGGAGCCGACGCACATGACTGATCGCATTCTTATCGTCGAGGACGAAGAGAAGCTCGCCGGCCTGCTGCGCGATTACCTCGTGCAGGACGGCTTCGACGTCGCGCTCCTCCATCGCGGGCGATCAGGTGGAGGAGTGGGTCCGCACGCATCCGACCGATCTCGTGCTTCTCGATCTCATGCTGCCCGGAAAAGGCGGCCTCGACGTCTGCAAGGCGCTGCGCGCGACGACCGACGTATCGATCGTTATGGTCACTGCGCGCGTGGACGAAATCGATCGTCTGCTCGGGCTCGAGCTCGGCGCCGACGATTACATCTGCAAGCCGTTCAGTCCGCGCGAGGTGGTCGCTCGCGTGAAAGCGGTACTCCGCCGCGTGAAGCGCAGGGATCTGCCGCAGGACGGCGGGCTTACGCTGGACGACGCCGGTTACAGAGCTGCGATCGGCGGCAGAGATCTCGGCCTCACCGCCGTCGAATACCAGCTTCTCAAGGTGCTGGCGTCACACCCGGGTCGCATCTACACGCGCGATCAGCTCATGGACATGATGTACCGCGACGAGCGCGTCGTGTCCGACCGCACGGTGGACAGCCACATCAAGAAGATCCGCAGGAAAGTCGCGGCGATGCTCCCGGACCGGGAGATCGTGCATTCGGTGTACGGCGTGGGCTACAAGTACGAGTGGTAGCTGGAAGTCATCCGCCGTAACTCACGCTGATGAACGGCGACGCTCGCGCGCACCGGACCACCACGACATCAAAGATGGGGAGCCTAATGCGCACGAGTCCGCGCTAGTCCGCGCGTCGTGCTTCCTCCGCCGGATAGTTGAGCTCGATCGTGACCTCGCTCGGGTCCTCGAAAAAGACCTGGTGGATCCCGAGATCGGGGACTGTGCGCTCCCGATATCGAATGCGGTGGGTAGTGAGACGTGAGCGCATTTCCGTGAGACCGGTCGCGGTGAACGCCATGTGGTCCACCGTCCCGGTTCCGTTCAGACTATCGAGATTGCGATCTCCGAGGTACGCCTTCAGGCCGTCGGGGTTGGAACGATCGATGCCGACGATATGCACCACGCCGAAGGATTGCGGATAGCGGGCACCGTTGTAGAGCCACAGACCCGGGAAATCGAACGCCGGTCTGAAGCCGACCTCGAAGCCCATGACTTCGGTGTAGAAGCGCCTGGATGCCTCCACGTCGAGTGTTCGAATCGAGTAATGGTCGAGTCGGCCGATGGGCATGGTGGTCTTCCGTTAAAGTGTGCGTGATTCTAATCGGTCGATCGTGTTCCACAGTCGCTGCTCGCGATGCTAGTCCTGAGCACTGGAGCGGCGCTGCGCCGGCGCCCGTATAATCTCCCGCGTCGCGGACTGCAACCTTGGCTTCGTCGCCAGCACGGTTTCTGGAATGAAGGTGTTCGTTCTCGGCGCGGGCGTCGTCGGCACGACGGCCGCCTGGTATCTGGCGCAAGCCGGCCATGAAGTCACGGTCATCGAACGCGAGCCCGCGCCTGCGCTCGAAACGAGCTTCGCCAATGGCGGTCAGATCTCGGTGAGCCACGCCGAGCCGTGGGCCAATCCCGCGGCCCCGCTCAAGGTCTTGAGGTGGCTCTTCAAGGAAGATGCGCCGCTGCTCTTCCGGCTGCGCGCCGACTTGCGGCAGTGGAGTTGGGGTCTGCGTTTCCTGGTCGAGTGCCTTCCTTCGCACACGCGCGCGAACATCGGGCAGATCGTGAGGCTCGGCGTTTACAGCCGGGGGCGCCTCAAAGCCCTGCGTGCCGAAACGGGCATCGAATACGACCACCTCGAGCGCGGCATCCTGCATTTCTATACGAATCGCCAGGCGTATGAGCACGCGCTCGGGGCAGCGGAGCTCATGTGCAGCTACGGCTGCGATCGCCGACCCAGGACAGCCGCCGAATGCGTCGCGATCGAGCCCGCGCTCGCACTTGCGCGCAATCGCCTTGCCGGGGGCACGTATACGCCGGAGGACGAATCGGGTGATGCGCATCTCTTTACCGTGCGCCTCGCCGAGCTTGCGCAAAAGGCCGGCGTGGTTTTCAGGTACGACCACCGAATCGACGGCCTGGAACGGACCGGAGATCGCATAGCACGTGTTCGCGTGACCGATGCCCGCGGGCTTACGCAGCACTTCGAAGGTGACGCTTACGTCGTCGCGCTCGGCAGCTACAGTCCGCTCATGCTGCAGCCGCTCGGCATCACGATTCCGGTGTATCCGGTCAAAGGTTACTCGGCGACGATGCCCGTGCTCGACCCTGGCCGCGCGCCGGAAGTCAGTCTGACCGACGACGAGTATCAGATCGTCATCTCGCGTCTGGGTGAACGCATTCGCGTTGCGGGCACAGCCGAGCTGAACGGGTACAACACGGCGCTGAACGACAGACGCTGTGGTGCGCTGGTGCGCCGGTTCGAGTCTCTGTTTCCGGGCGCGGCGGACACGTCGAGGGTTCAGTTCTGGACGGGACTGCGACCCGCCACGCCCGGCAATGTTCCGCTGATCGGTCGCACGAGATTCGTGAATCTCTATCTCGACACCGGTCACGGAACGCTCGGCTGGACGCATGCGTGCGGAGCGGGGCAGGCGATCGCGGACATCGTGAGCGGCCGCGCGCCTGAAGTGGACTTCGACTTTACAGGCGCCGGTTGACCCCGGTTACGTGAAAAGCGTAACGACGCCGAGTATCGCGAACAACGCCGCAGCTATTCGCTGGAGAACGCGGACCGGCATGACTTTCGTCGCGCGCTCGCCCAAAAGCACCGCCGGCACGTTCGCCAGCATCATTCCGAGCGTGGTTCCCGCGACGACGCTGTAGAACGCATCGTACTGGGCGGCCAGTGCGACGGTCGCAATCTGGGTCTTGTCTCCCATCTCGATCAAGAAGAAAGCGATCAGGGTGGTGCCGAATATCCCGAGGCGCGACGCGGTGGTCTCGGCGAGCGGCGCCTTGTCCGGGATCAGCGTCCAGAATGCCATCGCGAAGAAGGACACGGCGAGCACGATGCGCATGACGCTCTCACCGACGGCGTGTGTGACCCACATGCCCACCGCGCCGGCGAACGCGTGATTGAGAATCGTCGCGAGCAGGATCCCGAGCAGGATCGGCAGCGGCCGCCGGAATCGCGACGCGAGCAGGAGTGACAGGAGTTGGGTCTTGTCGCCCATCTCGGCTAAGGCGACGACACCGGTCGAAACGAGGAAGGCTTCCATCGAGGCGCGCCGAATATAGCACGGTGGCCCTCGCGTTATTGTTGAGCTTTCGTGGAGCGGCGTGTCGGGCTTGTCGTCCGACACGCGAGGAAAGGAAGAGCGGCGAGACCCGAGCCTTCACGCGAGCGCAGCCCCCAAGAAAGGAGGTTACGGAAGGGAAACCATCGGTGTCTCGCCATGAGTCTCACGTCACCCTGCAGCACGGGATCTTCGAACCACGTGAGGTTGTAAGGCTCGCACAGCCTGGCGAGCTTCAATGCCTGCGTGAACGTCGCGCCTTTGTTCGCATCCATCATGAGCTCGACCTTCGGTCCGACCGCTTCGCGCAGCGCACGCACGCGTTCGGCATCGCGTACGATGTCGTCGTCCGTAGGTTCGCCGAGGATTTCGTCGGTCCGATCCGTGCCCGCGGCGACGACCATCTTCAGACGCGTCTGACCCTCTCCGATCAGCGTCTTCGCGACTTCGATCAACTCTTCGGTCGTGTAGCGTGGCAGCCCGAACGTGATGTAGGCCGGCAACTTCGGATGCGCGCCGCCGAGCAGTTTCCAGATCGGCTGTCCGAGTGCTTTGCCTTTGATGTCCCAGAGCGCGACATCGATGAGACTTGCGGCGTTGTTCCAGGCCCCCATGAAATACTTGCGGGCCGTCGCCCAGAACAGACGCTTGCGAACCTCCTCCGGGCGTAACGCGTCGAGGCCTTCGATGACCGGCGCCGCCTCGCCGTTGATGAATTCGCGAATGCCGTACTTCAACGGATACGTCGACAACGCGTGGCCCTTGTGCCCTTCGTCCGTTTCGATCTCGATGAAATTGCAGAGCGCGTGCTGCTGCTCTTTCACGAGGGGAAACGTGAACGGAATGCGGAGCACCCAGCATTGAACCCGGCGGATTTTCATTCGCTCTCCTTTGGATTAGGGCCGTTGGATAGCGTAGCTCAATAGTCGGTGCGTGCCGAGTGTGCCGGATGCGGCAGACAAGCTGGTAACATTCGCCGCCAATGACGAGGTGACGCATGAGCAATGGCATCAAACCGATCCGCAGAGTGGTGACGGGCAACGACGCTCAGGGCCGCTCCCGCGTTCTCTACGACAGCGCGGCGCCGAACGTGAACCCCGGTGCGATCCGTCCTGGAACCTGTATGACCGACGTGTGGGTGTACTCGTCGTCTCCCGTGCCGCTTGCGGGCGACCGTGATGGTGGACGGCTTCCGTTCAGTTTCGAGCCGCCTCACGGCGGAGGGCACCTGCGCATCGTGCAATCGCCACCGAAACCGGCCGATTACGACCCGACAAAGGATAAGACCGCCGTGCCGCTTCATGAACCGCGACAGAGGCGGGGTGGCACGTGGGATAAGGGTGGCGCGAACGCGTATTCGTCTCCGGTTCACAAGTCGGAGACAGTGGATTACGGCATCCTCCTCGAGGGAGAGCGCGTGCTCCTGCTGGACAACGGCACGTACGTGATGAAGCCGGGCGATGTCGTCGTGCAGCTTGGAAATTGGCACGGCTGGGCCAACCCGGGTGCGGGCAGCCTGATGGCGTTCGTGATGATGGGAGCGAAATACGATGAGTGAGGACCGGCGCGTTCCGGTGAGCGGCGCGGCAGCCGTCTGTTAGAACGAGCTTGTCTCGGTGAGCGGGGGCCGTGCGGCGGGCGCGCTGAAGCCTGGAGAAGGGGCCCCGTTTATGGGGATCTGACGGCGAAAGCGTGCATGAGCTCGCGGTTCGATGCGCGCGCCTTAGCTCGCTTCCGGGTTCGCACCTCCCGCTACGCGGCAGGCACTGCTCCTCCGTCCGCAAGCTCCCGCGAACGAAGCACTCAGGCGCTCGTTAGAACTCTCGTCCGAGTGTACTGGGAATTAAGGCGATGGGAGCCTGGCATGGTTGATAACGTGAAGCCTGTGCGACGAATCATCACAGTGGATGGCGAGGACGGAAAGTCGGTCGCGATAGCGGATGGTCCGTCGCCTGATGTGCGAACCGATCCGGCGCGTCCGGGTTACACGGCGACTCGCGTCTGGGTGACCGACAGGACGCCCGCACGCATCAAAGGCGTACTTGAAACGCTCGATACGCCGCACACGATCGAACCGCCGCCCGGCGGTTCGGTCTGTCGCATCGTGACGTTCCCGCCGGACGATAGCTTCATCAAGCGGGTCAGCGCGCGCGACGTCCAGGGCTTCTTCGATGCGATGGGATCGCCAGGCGCTTCGACTTACAGTAAGGACGCGCCGCATCCGTACATGCAGAAGACGCGCACGCTCGACTTCTGTCTCGTGCTCGAGGGCGAGATCACGCTCGTGCTCGACAGCCAGGAAGTGCATCTGAAGGCAGGTGACACGGTCGTGCAACGCGGAACCAATCATGCCTGGAGCAACCGGTCCGGCAAACCATGTGTGATCGCATTCTCGTCGCACGACGGTGTTGACGCCGAGGAATAACAGCCCGGCGAGCGATGTATGCGCAGGAGATTCGCAGGGGAGCGCTCGATGCCGTTTGAATGCATATGCCGTACAGGCATATCATGCGCCTACGATCGCGAGTCAGGCGTTGCCCGCGAGCGTCGTTAAACGATCCGTCACTGCAGAGGGAGAAATGTCATGATATGCATCAGTAGTCTGAGAACCCGCTCGTTGCTGTTCGTTGCCGCACTCCTGCTGGCGAGTTGCGCCGGTATGGGCGGCGGTGGCAGCGTGCCGGTGAAGATCACAGGGGCAGAAGAGGTCCCACCCGTAACGACTGATGCTTCGGCCACAGGCAGCGTGACGGTCGGCGACGACCGCTCCATCAGCGGCTCGTTCAAACTCCAGAATGGATCGCAGATGTCTGCCGGTCACATTCATGAAGGCGCCGTCGGTGCGAACGGGCCAGTCATCATTCCGCTGCGTAAAGTATCCGATACGGAATGGGAGGTGACGCCTGGTGCGAAGCTCACTGATGCACAGTACGACGCATACAAGGCAGGGCGTCTGTATGTGAACTTCCACAGCCCGAAAAACAAAGGTGGCGAAATCCGCGGTCAGATCCGTCCGTCTTCCGGCGGCGGCTCCATGAGCGGCGGTTACTGATCTTCCTGTCGCGCAGCCCGGGCGCTTCTGCGTCCGGGCGTTGCGGCACGGCCCGGCGGTCAGTCCGCTTTCACCCCAGTGGCCGTGATGACCTTGCCCCATTTCGCGACCTCACCACGAATGAGCGCGCCGAACTGTTCCGGCGTGGTGTGATGAGGTTCTACGGCCTGCGTTGACAGGCGTTCCACGAGATCGGGCGATCTGAGCGCGGTTGCAAGCTCCGCATTGATGCGCTTCACGATCGGCTCCGGTGTACGTGCGGGCGCGACCATGCCGTACCACAGCGTCGCTTCGTAACCCGGCACGCCCGCTTCGGCGATCGTGGGAACGTCGGGAAGAGCGGGGGAACGCCTGGCTGCTGTCAGCGCGATGATCCGCAGCTTGCCGGCGCGCGCCTGCGGCAGAACAGAAATCATCGAAGCCATCATCATCGGAATATGGCCACCGAGGACATCGTTTACCGCGGGCGCCGTCCCCTTGTATGGCACGTTCGTGAATTTCACGCCGCTCATTTCGGTTAGCAGCAGCATGGCGAGATGGCCGATCGATCCATTGCCCGACGTTCCGTAACTCACGTCCCCCGGTTTAGACTTCGCGAGTGCGAGCAGTTGCTTGAGCGTGGTTGCCGGAAAGCTTGGATGCACGACGATCATCTGCGGAGACTGCGCGATCTGTGCCACCGGTGCGAAGTCGCGCAGCGTGTCGTACGGAAGATTCGGATAGAAACTCGGATTCGTCGCGAGGCTGTTGGGAAGCACGATCAGGGTGTAACCGTCCGGCGCCGATTTGGCGAGGATCTCAGTGCCGACAACCGTGTTTGCGCCGGGACGATTGTCGACGATCACGCGTTGCGAGAATTGCTCAGTCAGTTTGTCCGCGATCAGGCGAGAGATCGTGTCGTTGCCTCCACCGGGCGGGTATGGCGAAATAATCCTGACCGGTTTGACTGGGTAAGTCTGAGCATTCGCAATGCCGGCGAGCGCAGCGGCAACGAATGAAATCGCGCGGAGCATGTTCAAAGGTGTCTCCTGTGCAGCAAATCGGTTCATGTTCGTGGATCGAGATTGCGGGCAGCCGGCACCGTGAAGCCATTCGCGAGCTTGGCTCGATACCGAGCCGCCGCGACTGTGACCCGACGCTCAGCGGACGGCTCGCGCCGGCCGGCGCGTTCCACACTCGCACACGGTATACTCGCTCATTCGCATTGCGGTCGCACGCATGTTTCTTGCGATTGCAAGAGGTTCCCTTTCCATGCCTGGCTGCATGGGCTCGAAACGATGCGAGACAATCAAAAACTCCAGAATGAATTCCTGAATCAGCTTCGGAAAACCGCTACGCCGGTGTCCGTATTCCTGAAGACCGGTGAGCGCCTGGACGGTCAGATCAAGTCGTTCGACATCTACTCGCTCAGTCTGAATTGCCCCGAGCCGAGGCTCGTCGTGAAGAGCGTCATCGCGACGGTGCAGCCCGCCGCGAAGCATGCGAAGAAGACATCACGCAAGAGAATGCCGTCTGCCGCACAGAGTGAGCCGGAGCCGAGCGTGCCTGTGTCACGCCCGCCGCGCAAGACGCCTGAAGTCGTGACGAAGCGCCGGCGCATCACTTTGACGAAGCCGTAGATCTGCAAAGCGACGCGCGAGACGGCGTTCGCATCCGGCGCGGTTCGCCAGCCGGCGCCTGCGTCGGTGTCGCTACAGGGCGACGCCAGGGCGCTCGCCTCGGTACGCGCATTGCACCTCTTGATGCGTTGCCGCGTACGGCATGCGAACCCAGGAGATTTCAAATGAAACGAAACATCGTTGTTGCTGCTGCTCTCGCCGCCACGTTCGCTTCTGCGACCGCGTTCGGTGCAAAGCAGGTCTTCTATTCGGAGGCGTCTGAAGAGAATCCCATTCGCGATACGCTCGACATGAGGACGGGCGGGTTCAAGGGCTGGGGTCCGATGCCGAATCCCACGTCGGCCCTTTCCGATCGCGAGTCGTACGTTCAGCGCGATCAGGACCTGCTCGCGGACCGCGCGCGCCACGTCGCCGAAGTAAATGCCGCACGTGAGCGTGTATGGGTCGCGAATGCGTCGCTGCGTGCGCCGTATGAAAATGTCGGCTCCACGAGAAGCGGCGCCGTCACTCGGCTCGTGCACTTCATGCAGCGTGGCGTCGACAAGCAGGAAATCGTCGACGTGAAGTAAGTAAACGAGACTCTGCGAGAACGAAAGGCCGTCCTTCAGGGCGGCCTTTTTTTGCACCGGCTTGCGCGCGGTCCACGACTGGCACAATGCCCTGAACGCTGGACCGGGGCCGTTGCAACGCTTAGACTTGCATGAAGTCGATCGGAGATGACAATGGGCTGGGCGCATGCGGTTGTGCTCGTGCTCGGGCTCTTGGCGGGCACGTGCGGCATCGCAGCCGACTACGGCGGAGTGGTCAAGACTGCGAGAGGAGACGTGCTCGTCGAGCGCGGCGGAGAACGGCTTGCGCTGCGGGCGGGCGATCTCGTCGCCGAGGGCGATCGTGTGCTGACCGGGGTGGACGGATATGTCGGTCTCACGCTGGCCGACGAAACGCTTCTTACGCTCGGCCCCGGCGCACTGCTCGTCGTCGATACCTGTTCCTTCGACGCGCGCACGCAGGAAGGCAATCTTCTGATAACGCTGACGCGTGGCGTCCTGTCGGTCGTCACCGGTCTCATCGCGAAGCGTTCGCCCGACGCGTTCGTCGTGAAAACGCGTCTGTCCACGATGGGCGTGCGGGGCACGGAGTTCATCGTCGAGGCGAATGAACTTTAATGTTCGAGCGATCGCAGGCTCGCTTGCGACGCTCACCATCGGCGCGTGCGCGCAGGCGCCGCCGCGGCCACCGCCGCGAGAGCCGATCTACTACGAGCGCGTGATCCTGCTGCCGAGCCGTGACGGTACGCCTTCGACGCTCGTCATCGAGCGCGGGGACGGCGTGCAAGTGCTGACGACGCCGTATGCAGCGGTCGAGATTACGAACAACGAGCAACGCCGCACGGTGATCGAGCCCGAGGACGTCGAGAAGCAGTTCGGTAATGTGCTCGAGTCGCAACCGGCGAAGCCGTTTTCGCTGCTGCTGTTTTTCGACACCGGCACGACGCGCATTGCACCCCGATCGCAAGGAGCACTCGCGGCTTTTGTCGACAAGGTCAGAAGCTTCCCGACACCGCAGGCGATCGTGATCGGACACACCGACCGGGTCGGGGCTGACGCGATGAACGACGTGCTGTCCGTCAGACGTGCCATCGCAATCCGCGACATGCTGATCGAGCTGGGTGTTGCACCGGGCGCGATCGAAATCAGCGGGCGCGGCGAGCGAGAGCCGCTGGTCGCAACACCGGACGGCGTGTCGGAAGAACGCAACCGGCGGGTGGAGATCAACTTCCGGTAGGGGGCGGCGCTCGTCTGAAGACTCGGGCCTCGCCGCCCTACGCAACAGAGGGAAACCCAAGGTTTCCCTCCGTAACCTCCTTTCCTCGGGCGGCGCTCGTCTGAAGACTCGGGCCTCGCCGCCCTACGCAACAGAGGGAAACGCAAGGTTTCCCTCCGTAACCTCCTTTCCTCGGGCGGCGCTCGCCTTCGGCTCCTCGCCGCCCTGCGAAACGGAGGACCGATGGCTTCCTCCGTAATCCCGGCTCCTTCCGGTCGTGCTTGCGCTATATTCCGGGCAAGAACAACTCCCCGAGGAACACACCATGAACGCACCTGCCGCGTCGCCTGAGCTCGCTCACAACATCAGCCGCCTCTCCCACATGGAACTGCCGGGGGCCGGTCAGGTGTACATCCAGGGTCAGTACGCCTTCATCGGTCACCTGACGAATTCGGAGCGGTTCGGCACGTCGATCCTCGATATCTCGGACCCCCGCAAGCCGCGCGTCGTGTCGCAGATCATGCTCGACGATCCGGACTCGCACAGTCACAAGGCGCGCGTGATCGGCGATATCATGATCGTCAACAGCGAGCAGAACGGCGCCGCGCTCGGCCGCAAATCCGAAGTCCTCGCCACCGCACGCTCCGCGCTCGAGCAGCAGCTCGGGCGACCTCCGACCGCTCGTGAGCTCGCACAGCGATTGAGCGTGAGCGAGTCCGACATACCGGCGCTCGAGGCCGCCGAGCGCAAGCCGTACGAAGGCGGCGGCTTTCGCATCTATGACGTGAAGGACAAGACGAAGCCAAAGCTCATTACGTTCGTCAAGACCGGGGGCAAGGGCGTGCACCGTTACGACATGGACGAGAACTACGCCTACATCTCGACCGAGATGCCAGGCTATCTCGGGGCCATGCTCGTGATCTACGATATTCGCAATCCGTCTAAGCCCGAAGAAGTCTCGCGCTGGTGGCTGCCGGGACAGCATACGGCCGGTGGGGAGAAGCCGACGTGGCCCGGCCGCCGCAATCGCCTGCATCACGCGCTGCGCTCCGGCGATCATCTGTGGGCGGGCTGCTGGATGGCAGGGCCGCACATCATCGACGTGAGCGACATCCGGACGCCGAAGACCGTGGGCTCCTACAACTACCATCCGCCGTTCGTCGAGCCGACTCACACCTTCATCGAAATGCCGGTGCAAATCGGCGGGCGGCGCATTGCCGTCGCCATCGACGAAGAAGACCACGCGCATGACGCCGAGGAAGTTCAGCAGCGGCGTGGACGACCGCACGCCTGTCTGTGGGTGTTCGACGTGAGCGATTTTGCCAACATCAAGCCGCTGTCGATCTACACGGCGAGCGAGCTCGATTCGCCGTGGAGCCGCGCGGCACCCGGCCGCTTCGGCGCGCATCAGTTTCTCGAGCGCATGCGGAAGGACACGCTCGTGTATTGCACGTGGTTCTCGGGCGGGCTGCGCATCGTGGATGTTGCGGACCCGGATGCCCCGCAGGAAGTCGGCTATTTCGTGCCGGAGCCTGCGCGTGGGCGCGCCGGGCCGCTCACGAACGACGTCGACATGGACGACAGGGGCATCCTGTATGTGGTTGATCGTGGGCCGCGCTTCGACGTGCTCGAATTCAAGCGGCCGTGAGGGCGCCCTGTTCCCGATGATCGCGGCGATCGCCCCGTCGCTCGCGCTCATGTGCCATCGTCGCGTCGCGAGCCGGTGGCGTAGCGGCTACTGCACTTCGATCTTCGCGATGCGGCAGATCTCGGCGTAACGCTTCAGATCGTCTTTGAAAAGCTTCGCCCATTCGGCCGGCGGCGCGCCCTGCGGTTCGTAGCCGCCGCTGACGAAGTGCTCGCGCACTTGCGGCACGTCCAGCGCTTTACGAATCGCGGCATACATCCGGTTCACGATCGGCATGGGCGTTTTCGCCGGAGCGAACACCGCGTGCCAGCCGGCGTCCGCCACGTAACCCGGCAATCCGGCTTCTCCGATTGTCGGCACATCCGGTAACGCGGAAAGGCGTTTCGGACCCGTAAAGCCGAGCGCGCGCACCCTGCCGCTCTTCACTTGCGGTACGCCGACAGACGCGGCGGGGTAGTGAATCTCGACTTCGCCGCTCAGCACCGCGTTCAGCGCCGGTCCGCCGCCCTTGTATGGCACATGAATCATCTCGACGCCCGTGCGCCCGGCGAAGAGCGCTCCAGCGAGATGCTGGCCGTTGCCGATGCCCGCCGTGCTGTAGCGAAGCGTCTTCTGCTTCGCAAGCGCCATCAGCTCGCTGACCGATTTCGCGGGAACGGACGGATGCACGACGAGCAGGTAGCCGCTGCCCAGAGCGAGGTTCGTAACGGGCAGGAAATCCTTTTCCACATCGAACGGCAGCTTGCGGACAATCGCGTGATTCACGGCGAACCCGAAAGACGTGTTGAGGTAGGTGTAACCATCAGGCGTTGCCTTCGCGACGAGATCCGAGCCCAGGATGCTGTTGGCTCCGCCGCGGTTGTCGATGATCACCGGTTGCCCGAGTTCCTGCTCGACGTGGCGATAGAGCACGCGGGCGAAGGTGTCCACGTTGCCGCCGGGCGGAAATGGAACGATCACGCGAACGGGACGACTCGGATACGACTCCGCGGCCATCGACATGGAAGCGAAAAACGCAAGCGAAGCGACAGCTGCGCAGATGACACGGATCATGATTTCCTCCTGAACAATCGCAACCTGAAGGCACTTGCAGAGGCCCGGCGCGTTGCGTCGTTCGCGAGCGACGAACGAATCGGACTGTGCGCCTGCGATTGTCTATAACTTGCTGATTCGCCGCCAGATCCTTTTCCGGCACAGCGTTTGCGACGGGGCAAGTAAGGCCCGCAAGGGTGAAGCTATCTGAAAAGGAGGCGCGCTATGAAGTCGAAGACCATGATCGCTATTGCGGCAGCGAGTACGTTCGGCTGGGCCGCGGCAGCACATGCAGGCACCGGCCAACCGGCAAGCTGGGTCGCAGCAGGTGATGAACAGTATCCGCCGATGATGATGTTCAACGGGCCGAATACATCGGCAGTCGCCATGCCGACCGACGAGAGCATGGGCAGCACCTCGGCAAGTACGATGAGTTCCGTCGGCGGCAGCTTCCCGGGTGGTGATTCGCTGAGCAGCGCGCCCCGCTTCCTGGAAGGCAATTCTCAAATGAGCGGGCTCGACACGCCCGACGCGCGTGCCGCGGATAGCGGTGTTTATTCGGACTACTACGTCGTCATTTGGATGCCGGCGTCGGGATCGGATCAGGATGTCTACACGAACGCGCCGGCGCCGGAGAGCGAGGCTCTGCTCTCGCTGAACGACGATGACCTCATCGCATCCAGTTACGACGTGATCCTGCTGCCCGCCGATGTGTTGCCGAGCGAGTCGAACGCAAACCTCTTCTACGAACGATGAGGCGGCGATTTGATCAATCGGGTTCAATGAAGCGGAGTTGATACGAACGCATCGCGATCGCGGCTCCTTCGGGAGCCGCGGTTTTTTTAAGTGCATCCGCGCAGCAGGTAGAGAACGAGCAGAACAGGAATAGGAACGCCGAGTGCCCATAACAGTATCCAGCCCATGCGCCCGCTTTGATATCGCAGACTGCGCAGCGCCGACCAACGCGCCACTTTCATAGTTGACCTCGCTTCACCAGTTGTTGGGTGCGCGCCCGGGGCAGCCGAACGCGCAACAAAAACCCCGCGCTTCCGCGGGGTTCTCTTGAGCCACGAGCTTTACCGCGGCGGCGGGGTGTCGTTCGCGTCGTCCACAGCCTCTTTCACGTCGCCGAAGCCCTTCTGGATCTTGCCTTCGGCCTGATTCTTCAAGCCTTTGATCTGCTGCTTGTCGCTACCCGTCAGTTCACCCACTTTTTCCTGCGCCTTGCCAGCGATATCCTTGACGGCGCCCTTCACCTGGTCCTTGTTCATAGAGCCTCCTGTTGGTTCAACCAAGCTTGCGTCCCAGCTTCGGGGCAAGCACTCGAGTGAGCGACTCGAAGTCACTAACCGACGGGTGTGCTGCAGGACGCGTGCCTGCTCTTCCTAGCCCGTATCGCAACCGCTCTGGTCGAATCCGTTTCGCCTCGCGTCGTCGATGCACGCGTCAAGATGCGGAAACGCTTCGGATTGCTGGAGTACGGCTCCACTGTCGTCGGCAACGCGCCGCCATACCCATCGCCACGCCTGATCGGGGTCGTCCCCCCATACTGCTGCGAATTCCCAACCCATTAGGGGCGATTCCTTCAGTCCAGCACACGAGGCTGCAACGGGCCCGCTTCAGCTCACACGAGCTCTAAGTTCCGTCCCGCACGGCGGCAGGAGCAAAGCCATGTCTGCCCGCGTCTGCCACAGCCTCTTTCAACGACTCGAAACGACCATGAGAACCCCTGATCACGCAGCCGTCCCTGGATCGGCAGCGCCAATCCCAGGCGCGATCCCCCGCTTCGGTTTCGAGGCAGCGGAACTGCCATTCCACCGCGACTGCGTTGTTCGGAACCGGTTCCATGATGCGCAGCCTATGGCAGGAAGCATGCCTGAAGCAGCACGACGAGTTTGTTCGAAGCAACTCGTGATGTCAGGATCGTCCGTCGCTTCCGCCGCAGGTGGTACCCGGTAATCGAGATTGCTCTGTGCACGATCAGAATCCTTCCGGCGCGAAGCGTACCGCAACCGCTCGCATTCGTCGCCTTGACGCTCGCATAGCGCCGGTGCTAAATCGTGCGTATACACTCAAGGAGCTCACATGGCCGCCGTACCGCAGGACCGCAAGCAGTTCGTCTACGACTTCCGCACCATGAAAAAGGAAGCGCTGCTCGGGAAGACCTCGACGTCCGAGGGCTCTTCCTTTACCGGAGAGCGCATCTACTGCGGGCTCGTCACGAAGAAACGCGGCACCGGCTCCAAGCCTCACTACCATCCGGACGAGACGTTCAACTACGTGCTCGAAGGTGCGCTCAAGGTGAACATGAACGGACAGGAGTTCGTAGTGCCGACCGGCAGCCTGCTGCACATCCCGCCCAATATGGTGCACACGGCCGTCGCAACCGATGGCGGCGACGTCACCTATCTCGTGTGGCGCGACACCGTAAGCGAGAAGGAAGGCAAAGCGGTCACCGTCGAGGTGTAAGCGCCCGCCGCGCGAATCAGTCCGGTTTTGCGCCGGACGCCTGCACGACCTTACGCCACTTCACGATTTCGGATTTCATGTAATCACCGAACTCCTCCGGCGTACTCGGCGCGGGATCGAGGCCCTGCTTCAGCATCACGCCTTTCACGTCCGAATTTGCGAGTGCGGAGACGACTTCCCGATTGAGGGTTCGAATCACGTCCGGGGGCGTTCGCGCGGGTGCGACGAGTCCATACCAATTGTTCACTTCGAAGCCGCGCAGCCCCGCTTCATCCATGGTCGCGCAGCGACGGCAGGACGTCGGAGCGCGTCTTTGTCGTGACCGCGAGCCCGCGGATGCGCCCGGCGCTGATTTGCGGCGCGGCGGTGATCACGGTCGCGAAGATCATCTGAAGCTGGCCCGACATGAGATCGACCATGGCCGGCGCGCCGCCTTTGTAGGGCACGTGAACCGTCCTTACGTTCGCCATGCTGTTGAACAGCTCACCCGCAAGGTGGCCCGCCGAGCCCGTCTGCGCCGAGCCGAAGAGAAGCTGACCGGGCTTTGCTTTCGCGATCGCGATCAGCTCGTTCACCGACTTCGCGGGAAGCGACGGGTGAATGACGAGCACGTTGGTCGAATCGGCGGCGCGCGAGATGGGCGCGAAGTCACGCACCGGATCGAACGTAAGGGTGCCATACAGGCTCGGGTTTATGGCAAGCGGTGCGATCGTGCCCATGAGGATCGTGTAGCCGTCCGGTGCGGCTCTGGCGGCCAGCTCGGATGCGATGTTGCCGCTCGCGCCGGGACGATTGTCGACCACGCACTGCTGCTTCATCGACTCCGACAACTTGTTGGCGAGAATGCGCGCAGTGATGTCGACGCCTCCGCCGGTCGTGGCGCCGACCAGGATGCGCACGGGCTTGGACGGGTAATCGGCCGCTCGCACTGCATTGCAAAGGCACGTGCACGCGATCAGGCTGGCGCACGCGAGGATGCGCCATACGCCTCCGCGCCCGCCGCTCACGCGAAAGCTACCGTGTCGCCGACACGAATCTCACCGCCCGGGCCGGCGGTCGTAAGTGCGATCGCGAACGTGGGTTCCTGCTGCTGAAAAGCCCGGACGAGCGTTTGCATCACAGGGAGATCACGTTCGCCAGTCGCTGGATTGGCGTGCGTCGCGAGGCAGCGTACCTTCGGACGCAACACCTCGAACAGGACCGCTCCGACCCGAATCTTGCGGCCGATCCAGTCCTGCTCTTCCCATGCCGCGACGCCCTCGATAGCGATGTTCGAACGGAAGCGCAGCTCGTCTATTTGCGGCTGCCGCAGCGCGCGCGCGACGGAGACAACGCTCTCACGGCTGTGCAACGTGATCTGGCCGTGCTCACTGTCCTGGTAACGGGGCGTGACAGCGTCTCCGATGAGCTGCAGAGGCCGGCGTTGACGATGTTCCGCAAGCGGGTTTTCGGGAAGCTTGAGCACGAAGCGCTCGACAGCCGCCGCGATGCGTTTGCGCCCCTCGGCATCGAGCCCGTCTTCCACGAGCACGTCGCCATCGAGCGCAATCCTCAGTCGTTGCGCATGGTGGTCGACGCTCACATCGAGGCGGGCGAGACCGGGGGTGTTGGCGAGTACCGCGAATCCGTACTTCTTGCTCCACGCCGTTTCGGGCAAACCGGAATCGGCGAAGCGAAATGCCAGCGCCCGATCGCCGGCGATGCGACCGTTCGCCAGCACGGTGAGTGAATCCGGCCGTTCGGGCGTGAAGCCTTTTACGGGATAGCGATAGAGTCCGGCGACGCGAGCCATACCGAAAGTGTAAACGCATTCGCACGAAAAGCGTGCCGTCGCTCGCAGCGCTTCTATAATGGGCCGGTCATGACAGGCGTTACGGAGAGCAGCACACGCCCTTCCCGCATCCTGCCTGTCATCATCCTTTCGCAGTTCGCCGGCACGTCGCTCTGGTTCGCGGGCAATGCGGTGCTCGGCGACCTGCAGGGGCAATGGGCCGCGGGCCCGGACGCGCTCGGCTATGTGACGTCGGCAGTCCAGCTCGGGTTTATCGTGGGCACGCTCGTGTTCGCGTTCTTCGCAATTTCGGACCGCTACTCCCCGCGCAAGGTCTTTTTCATCTGCTCGCTGGCGGGCGCAGCCTCGAACGCGGCCGTCTATTTCGCGGCACGCGATTTCGCCAGTGTCCTGGCACTGCGTTTCGCAACCGGTTTTTTCCTCGCCGGTATTTATCCGGTGGGGATGAAGATCGCCGCCGGCTGGTATCAGCGCGGTCTCGGCAATGCGATCGGGTTTCTCGTCGGCGCGCTCGTGCTCGGCACCGCATTCCCGCATTTCTTGAAGGGCGTCGGGCAGGCTGCGCCGTGGGAGACGGTCACCATCGGCGTGTCGGTCACCGCTGCGCTCGGCGGTTTGCTCATGCTGGTCGTGCCGGACGGGCCGTATCTCGCGAGGGGGGCCCGCTTCGATCCGCACGCGCTGATGGTCATTTTCCGCTCGAAACTTTTTCGATGCTCCTCTTTCGGGTACTTCGGCCACATGTGGGAGCTGTATGCGTTCTGGGCCTTCGTGCCGGTCGTGCTTTCGGCTCATTCGGCTGCAATGGGTGAGGCACTGAACGTGCCGCTATGGGCGTTCTGTGTAATAGGCGTCGGAGCAATCGGCTGCGCGGGCGGCGGATTGCTCTCGCTGAAAGTCGGCAGCGCGCCGGTTGCATTTGCTCAACTCTCCACATCGGGCCTTTGCTGCGTCTTCTCGCCGCTGTTTTTCCACGCACCTACACCGCTCTTTCTCGGCTTCATGCTGATCTGGGGCATTACCGTCGTCGGCGACTCACCTCAGTTTTCCGCGCTCAATGCTCAGAATGCGCCGAAGGAGCTCGTCGGCTCCGCCCTGACGATCTCGAACTGCATCGGGTTCACGATCACGATTTTCAGCATTCAGGTGCTCACGCATCTCTCGGCCAGCGTCGGCGCAAAGTACCTTTACCTTCCGCTTGCAATCGGCCCCGTGCTGGGCCTCTTCGCGCTGTCGCCGCTCATGCGGAAGCAGCGAGCGTATGGAACGTCTTGAACGGATCCTGTTCGACGCTCTCTCAAATACTGGCGGGCGCGCGGCACGGCGATACCGCAGTACGGTACCGGCGTTTTCGCATCATCAGAGTACAATCACGGTTCAATCGAATGCGCACGCGTTGATGCGCAATACTTCTGCCATGCCAGCGAAAAAATACGACGAAAGTTCAGTCCGGAAACTCCGTGGGATCGAGCCCGTGCAGCGATTGCCGGGCATGTACACGCGCACGAGCGACCCGACGCACATCATCCAGGAAGCGATCGACAACGCCGCGGACGAGGCGTTCGGCGGACATGCGGATCGCATCGACGTTACCCTGCACCGTGACGGTTCCGTGACGGTGACCGACAACGGACGCGGTATCCCGGTCGGCATCCATCCGGAAGAGAAGATTCCGACTGTTCAGCTCGTGCTGACGGAGCTTCATGCCGGCGCGAAGTTCTCGAAGAGCGAAGCCGACGCGGCTTACAAGTTTTCAGGCGGGCTGCACGGCGTCGGCATATCGGTAACCAATGCGCTGGCCGAACGGCTCGAAGTGGAAGTGAAGCGTGAAAGCGCGTGCCACCGCATCGTCTTCGAGAACGGCGTCGTGCGCGAGAAGCTGAAGGTGACGCGCAAATGCGCGCCGCGCGACAATGGAACATCACTCCGCATCTGGCCCAACAAAAAGTATTTCGACAGCCCCAAAGTCTCGCTGCCCGATCTCGAGCGCATCGTGCGCTCGAAGGCAGTGCTGCTTCCCGGCGTGAAGGTGACGCTCAACATCGAGGGCGCGAAGGAAACCGAAACGCGTACCTGGAACTACCCGGAAGGAATGAAAGGGTACCTTTCGGAGCTGCTGGCGGAAGCGCAGTCGGTGGCGCCCATCTTCGATGGCGAGAAGTATGTGACCGAGACGGACGGTTTCGCGGCCGGCGAAGGTGCCGGGTGGGCATTCGCGTTCGTCGAGGAAGGAAAAGGCGGTGGCGAATCGTATGCGAACCTGATTCCGACGCCGGCCGGCGGAACGCATGAAGCAGGTTTGCGCGACGGTATCTTCGAAGCCGTGAAGGCGTTCGCAGAACACCACAACATGATGCCGCGTGGCATCAGGCTGATGGCCGACGACGTCTGGTCGCGCACGGTGTACTTTCTCTCGGCGAAAGTACTCGAGCCGCAATTCCATGGGCAGACGAAAGAGAAGCTTTCGAACCGGGACGCGCTGAAGCTCGTGTCCAGCATGGTACGAGACCCGTTCGAGCTCTGGATGAACAGCCACGTGGACTGGGGACGGCGCATCGCGGACCTCGTGATCCGGCAGGCGGTGGAGCGTTCGCGCTCGGTGACGAAGGTCGAGCGCAAGAAGTCTTCGAGCGTCGTCATTCTTCCCGAGAAGCTGACGGATTGCGAATCGACGAACCTCAGCGACAACGAGCTCTTCCTGGTCGAAGGCGATTCGGCCGGGGGCTCTGCCAAGCAGGCGCGCGACAAGCGCTTCCAGGCGATCTACAAGATGCGCGGCAAGGCGCTGAACTCGTGGGAAGTGAAGCGCGAGCTGCTGTTCTCCAACGTGGAGATACACGACATCGCCGTCGCGGTCGGCGTCGATCCGCACGGTGACGGTGACGAGCCGGACCTCTCCGGCCTCCGCTATGGAAAGATCGCTTCGATGACGGACGCAGACGTCGACGGCGCGCACATCTCGGTTCTCCTGCTCACGCTGTTCTATCGCCACTTCCCGAAACTGATCGAACGCGGCCATATCTATGTCGCGAGCCCGCCCCTCTACAAGATCGATGTCCCGGCGCAGGGCAAACGTGCGGCGAAGAAGCTGTATGCATTGGACGAGGAGGAGCGCAAGTCGATCCTCGATCGCGCTCGCGACGACGGGGTGAAGCCCGAAGCCGTCAGAATCCAGCGCTTCAAGGGATTGGGAGAAATGAATCCGGAGCAACTGTGGGAAACGACGCTCTGCCCGGACACGCGGCGCCTCCTGCAGGTGCGCATCGAGGATCGCGAGAAGACGTTCGCGATCTTCAATATGCTCATGTCGAAGCGCGAGGCCGAAAAGCGCTGCGCGTGGATGGAAGAGAAGGGCGATACGGTCGAAGCCGATGTTTGACCGTGACCGGTGACGGGTGACGACGTTCAAATGACGGATACCAAGACGCGACAACCCAAGGCCGACGACGCGACGCTCGATCTCTTCGCGGATACAGGCACGGGCGGCGGCGGGACGGGCGCGCCGGCGAACCCGACCGCCATCGGTGGCGACGATTACATCGACATGGGCACGTTCGCGGAGCGCAGCTATCTCACGTACGCGATGAGCGTCGTGCGCGGCCGCGCGATCCCGAACGTCGAGGACGGCCAGAAACCCGTTCAGCGCCGCATCCTGTATGCGATGCACGAGCTCGGCCTGCGTCCGGGCGTCGCACACAGCAAGTCCGCGCGTATCGTGGGCGAGGTCCTGGGTAAATATCATCCGCACGGCGATGCATCGACCTACGACGCGCTCGTGCGCATGGCGCAGGACTTCTCCCTGCGCTATCCCTTGATCGATGGTCAGGGCAACTTCGGCACGGCGGACGGCGATGCTGCTGCGGCATATCGCTATACGGAAGCACGGCTTACACCCATCGCGGATCTGCTGTTAGCCGAGATCGATCAGGACACCGTCGATTTCCTGCCGAACTACGACGGACGGCTGCGCGAGCCGGAGCTTCTGCCTGCGCGTCTGCCGATGCTGCTGCTCAATGGCGCATCGGGTGTCGCCGTGGGCATGGCGTGCGAGCTGCCGCCGCACAACATGCGCGAGGTCGCGGAGGCTGCAATACAGTTGATCCGGCATCCGAAGACGACGGCCGAGGCGCTGATGGAGATCGTCAAAGGCCCGGATTTTCCCGGCGGCGGCCAGATCATCAGTCCGCCGCAGGCGATCATGGACGCCTACACCACCGGCCGCGGCTCCCTGCGTGCACGCGCGAAATGGAAAGTGGAAAACCTCGCACGCGGGCAATGGCAGGTGGTGGTGACAGAGCTGCCGCCGACCACGTCGGCGAAACGCGTCATGGCGGAGATCGAGGAACTCACGAATCCGAAGCCGAAGGAGCGCGGCGGGAAGGTCACCGCGGCGCAGACGAATCAGAAGCAGCTCGTCCTCGGCGTACTTGAAAAGATCAACGACGAGTCCGACAAGCAAAGCAAGGTGCGCCTCGTTTTCGAGCCGCGCTCCTCACGTCAGGATCCGGACGAGATGATGCGCTTCCTGCTTGCGCACACGAGTCTCGAAGAAAATTTTCCGGTGAACATGGTGGTGCTCGGGCTCGACGGTCGCCCGGGCCGCAAGAACATCCGCGAGATGCTCGACGAGTGGGTGGCGTTCCGGATCCTCACGGTAACCCGCCGCACGAATTTCCGGCTGACACAGGTCGAGCGCCGCATCCACATCCTCGAAGGACGCAGCATCGTCTTTCTGAACATCGACAAGGTCATCAAGGTGATCCGCGAGTCGGACGAGCCGAAGCCCGAGTTGATGAAGCGCTTCAGCCTCAGCGAAATCCAGGCCGAAGACATACTCGAGATCCGCCTGCGCCAGCTCGCGCGACTGGAGGGCATCCGGATCCAGGAGGAGTTGAAGGCGCTCAAGACCGAGCGCAAGGAGCTGAACGCGCTTCTCGGCAGTGAAGCCGAGATGAAGAAGCTGGTCGCGAACGAGATCCGGGACGACGCGAAGAAGTACGGCGATGCGCGCCGCACGACGATCGAGGAAGCCGGCCGCGCGACGTTCGAGCGCCAGGTCGTCGATGAGCCGCTCACGATCGTCGTGTCGCGCAACGGCTGGGTGCGCTCACGCCAGGGCCACGGTCTCGACCTCAGCGGCCTCACTTACAAGACCGGCGATGCCGAGTATGCGATCTTCGAGACGCGCTCGGTCAATTTCGTCGCCGCGATCGATTCGACCGGTCGCGCGTTCAGCGTGCAGGCCGCAGACATTCCGGGCGGCAAGGGCGACGGCGTGCCCTTCACGTCCCTGATCGAGCTCGCGCCGGGCGCGCGCCTCGCGCACGTGGTCGATGCAGCGCCCGGCAGGCGTTATCTGTTCGCCAACTCGGGCGGTTACGGCTTCGTCGCAAAAGCGGAGGAGCTGCTCACGCGCATTCGCGCCGGCAAGGCTTTCATGACGATCCAGGCGGGCGAGGAAGTGCTGCGCCCGGCGCTCGTGCCCGCGGAACCCGAGATGGCGGTCACGCTCTCCGAGCACGGCCGCATGCTGCTTTTCCCCGCCGGCGAGCTGAAGGAGCTGGCGCGCGGTCGCGGCATCACGCTGATGGGCCTCGACGACGGAGAGAAGATGGTTGCGGTCGGTTTCGGCGAATTCGAATTCCGTGACGATCCTCGGCAGGTCGCGTGCCGGCGCGGAGAAGAGCGTGCGCGTGAGCGGCGAAGACCTCCAGAAGCACATCGTGCACCGCGCTCGCAAGGGTTGCCTGCTGCCCGGCAGGATCGCGCCGATCGGCGTCAAAGCCTGATCGGCGCGATCCCCCCGTTGCCGGACGTGGAGTCGCGCGGGCGCTGAGGCCAACCCGCGCATTGGCATCCGCTCGGCGCTCAGGCCGACGCGCCGGTCATATAACTCGGCATCGGGCTGCCGTGCAGACCGGTGGCCGGTGTGCCCTGGAGCGCGCCGGACGTTTCCGAACCATTCATCCTCGGGTCCGACCCCAGCGTCAGACCGTGGCGCGCCGCGGCGACGACGGCCTGGAGCCGACTCGAAACCCCCAGCTCGCTCAGAATGCGGCTGATGTGGCACTTGACGGTAGCCGAAGAGATCTCCAGACGCCGGCTGATCAGCTTGTTCGGGAGACCCTCACACAGCAGCGCGAGCACCTCGAGCTCCCGCGGCGTGAGGTGTATCGGCCGTTGCCGCGCTCCATCCGCCCGGGGCGTCCGGGTGACGATATGTGCCGGCGAGCGAATGCCGACGTCTTGCACCGGATGCTGCGGATATGGGCGTAGTTCGACCTGACTGTTTTCATACTGTTCTCCTGTTTACCGTCTGCTCTGAACCCCGTTAACCGTCCCCTGGGACGCGCTGCCAATCTAGTTTTCGGGAGTCGGTGCGGTAAGTGCGTAAACGCACGCTGGAACTAATGCCGCTATTTGGGAATGTGGCATTTCTCACGCGCGGGGACACTTATCCGCCTCGGACCAGCTCGAACCTCCCCTGCAAGCATGGTTGCAGCCGCTCGAACGGTGCGCGAACATGGTGACTTGCGATGCGCTCGACAGGGGATCGATGGAACAGGCCAAAGGGATACACCATCCGCGCTCGGCCTGCGGAACGTGAAGCTGCTTGCAGGCGTCGATGCACAGTCACTCGAGGCGCTTGCGCAGCAGTGCCGATGGCGTCGCTTCACACACGGTCAGCGCGTCGTCTCGCGCGAGGCACAGGATCGCGACGTCTATCTCATCATCGCCGGTCGCGTCCGTGCGACTGCCTTTTCTGCCGCGGGACGTCAGGTCACGTATCGCGACATACGCGCGGGTGACTGGTTCGGCGATCTCGCGGCAATCGACGGACGCGCGCGCTCGGCCGATATCGAGGCGCTCGACGATACCGTCGTCGCGAGCATGAGCCCGACGGTGTTCAGGCAGCTCGTGCACGAGCATCCGTCGGTATGCGACTGCGTGCTCGATCGCCTGGTCGGGCTGGTTCGGGATCTGACCGATCGCATCTTCGACTTCAGTACGCTCGGCGTGCAGAACCGAGTCCACACCGAGCTGCTGCGGCTTGCACACGAAGCCGGCGTCAGCGGCAATGTCGCCCGCATTCAGCCCGCGCCGAAGCACGCGGACATCGCAGGCAAGGTGAGCACGTATCGCGAGCAGGTGACGCGCGAACTCTCCGCGATGGTTAAACGAGGTCTGCTGCAGCGCGACAGCGGTGCGCTCGTCATACCCGACGTGGCCCGGCTGGAGCGTATCGTCGCGGAGATACGCGGCATCGCGTAACGTCTCGTTCGCGGCAGCTGCTCGATCGCTGGATCAAGTCGGCGCCGCCGTGGTTCGCGTGTGCGTGTACGCACTTACCGGGTACTTCGCACCCTTAAGCTTGAAACCGTTCCACCACTCGACTCCGTCGTCGCCACATGTCCCCGATGATCACAGAGATCCGGCTTACGCGCATGAAGGCGGACAGACGTGCTCGGATTCACGCGGACTGCCGGTGCGCTCCCGCGCGGCCGCCACGCCTGCGAGCAAGGCAGGCACTTCGCTGTATTCACAAGTATGTCGTCTATTTCGTGGCGTTCGTGAGCACCGCGCTCATCGTGAGCGGGGTCGTGGGACTGAACTTCACCTACGACGAGAGCAAGGCCGCGCGGCTCAATCTGCAGCGCGAAAAGGCCGAGGCCGCCGCGACGCGCATCCAGACCTACGTTCAGGAGATCGAACGACAGCTCGGCTGGATGCGCCTGGCGCCTGCTGCACAGGCCGATCTCGGACAGCGGCGGCTGGACTATCTGAAGCTGCTGAGACAGGTGCCCGCAATCACCGACGTCAGCATGCTGGATGCTACAGGCCGCGAGCGACTGCGGATGTCAAGGCTCGGCATGAACGTGACGGGAACCGACACGGACTTCTCCTCCGATGAGAAGTTCATTTCGGCGCGCGGCGGCAAGACCTACTTCGGTCCCGTCTACTTTCGCAAGGAAACCGAACCGTACATGACGATCTCCGTCGGCGGCCTGAACGACGCCGCTGGTGTCACTGTCGCCGAAGTGAACCTGAAATTCATATGGGATGTCATTTCCCAGATCAAAATCGGACGTGAGGGGCTCGCATATCTGGTCGACGCGCAGGGTCATCTGATCGCGCATCCGGACATCAGCCGCGTGCTGCGAAAGAGCGACTTGTCCGGGCTCGCACAGGTCAAAGCCGCATCGAGCGAGGCGGTAAGCGAAGATCGGGAGCACGTTATGATCGCGCGCGATGCCGATGGGCAGGACGCGCTGATCGCGTACGCCAACATCCCTTTCCTTGGATGGCACGTGTTCGTCGAGCAGCCTCTCTCCGAAGCGCTCGGCCCGCTCTACGCTTCACTGCAGCGCACCGGGCTACTGCTACTCGCCGGTCTTGTGCTTGCCGTGATCGCGAGTCTGTTCCTCGCGCGGCTCATGGTCAGGCCCATTCGGGCGATACAGGAAGGCGCGGCGCGTATCGCTGCGGGCGATCTCGACCAGCGCATACGGATCGGCACGGGAGACGAGCTCGAAGCGCTCGCGAACGAATTCAACCGAATGGCGAAACAGCTGCGCGAGTCCTACACGAGCCTCGAGCGCAAGGTCGACGAGCGAACCCGCGACCTTACCGAGTCTCTCGAGCAGCAGACCGCGACCAACGAGACGCTGAAGACGATCAGCCGGTCGAGCTTCGACCTCAAACGCGTGCTCCAGGAGCTCGTTCAGAGCGCGGCCAAACTCGCAAGGGCCGATGCGGTGGGACTCTACCTGCTGGAATCCTCCGGGCACTACCAGTTGCATGCCGTTTACAGCGAGAACCCGCGGCTGCTTCGTTTCATCGAGAAGCACGGGACAATCGCGGCCAATTCAGGCTCGACCGTGGGACGTGCGCTGATGAGCCGGCAGCCGGTTCACATCGAGGACGTCACGACGGAGCCGGGGTATCGCTGGAAGGACATCGGTGTGCGAACGGCGATGGCAGTTCCGATGATCCGCGAAGGTACCCCGGTCGGCGCGATCGTTGCGCTGAGAGTGCTCCGGAACCCGTTTACGCAGAAGCAGATCGATTTCGTCACCACGTTCGCAGATCAGGCCGGTATTGCAGTCGAAAATGTGCGGCTCTTCAACGAAATTCAGACCAAGAGCCGCGAGCTGGAGCTGGCGAACCGTCACAAGTCCGAATTTCTTGCCAACGTGTCACACGAGCTCCGGACACCGCTCAACGCGATCATCGGTTTTTCGGAAGTGCTGCGCGAACGCATGTTCGGCGAAATCAACGACAAACAGGCCGAGTACCTGGACGACATACACAGCTCGGGCAAGCACCTCCTCTCGCTCATTAACGACATTCTCAACCTCTCCAAGATCGAAGCGGGCCGCATGGATCTCGACCTGTCGCGCTTCGATATGCGTGAAGCCCTGCAAAGCGCCGTGACTCTCGTGCGCGAACGCGCGACCCGGCAGAACGTATCGCTGATCGTTAACGTGGATCCGGGCGTGGGCGAGTGGGTCGGGGACGAACGCAAGTTCAAGCAGATCATGTTGAACCTGCTTTCGAATGCCGTGAAGTTCACGCCGGAGGGCGGCAGCGTCACGATTCAGACACGCGCGGTCGACGAGGCCATGGAGATCGGGATTTCCGACACCGGCATCGGCATTGCCGCAGATCATCTCGGCATGATCTTCGAGGAGTTTCGCCAGGTCGGCACCGATCACGTGCGCAAATCGGAAGGCACCGGCTTGGGCCTCGCGCTCACGAAGCGCTTCATCGAGCTGCATGGCGGTAAGATCACGGTGGAAAGCGAGCTTGGCAAGGGCTCCACGTTTACCGTGCGGCTGCCCGAGCGCGCGCTGGAGAGCGCATGAACGCGATCCTGATCATCGAGGACAACGAGAAGAACCTGAAACTGTTGCGCGACGTGCTTCAGGTCAAAGGCTACCGCACGCTCGAAGCACGCACCGGCACCGAGGGGCTGCGACTTGCGCGCGCGGAGCTTCCCGCGCTCGTGCTCATGGACATCCAGCTTCCTGATATCAGCGGGATCACGGCGCTGCGCCAGCTGCGGGCGGATCCGCTGACGCGAGCCATTCCGGTAGTCGCGGTCTCCGCGTCGGCGATGCAGGAAGAGCAGGAGAAGATCACGGCTTCAGGCTTCGACGGCTACATCATGAAACCGATCGACCTCAAGAGCTTCCTCGAGCAGGTGCAGCGCTACGCAGGGCCCTCACCGGGCGTAAGTTAATGGCCCAGAAGATTCTGGTCGTCGACGACGTCGAAAGAAACGTCAGGCTGCTTGCGGACATCCTGCGCGTGAAAGGTTACGACGTCATCACTGCCGCATCCGGTCTCGAGGCGCTGAGCCAGGTCGAGCAGGAGCGGCCCGATCTCGTGCTGCTGGACGTGATGATGCCCGGAATGAGCGGCTATGACGTCTGTCGCGCTATCAGGGCGAATCCGCAAACCGGAATCCTGCCTGTCGTAATGGTCACAGCGCTCGACGCGTCGGAGCGCATCGCCGGCCTGGAGGCGGGTGCGGACGACTTCCTGACGAAACCGATCAATCAGCCGGAGCTGCTCGCCCGCGTGAAGTCGTTGCTGCGCATCAAGTCGTTGTACGACGAAGTACAGCGTCAGCGCAGCGAGCTGGAAGAGTGGAACCGCACGCTGGAGCAGCGGGTCGCACAGGGGGTAGCGCAGGTCGAGCGACTCTCGAGGATGAAGCGCTTTTTCTCGCCGCAGCTCGCAGAGCTGATTTTGAGCGGCGGCACCGACGACCCGCTGCGCAGCCATCGGAGCGAGATTACTGTCGTGTTCCTCGACCTGCGCGGCTATACCGCATTCACGGAGACGTCCGACCCGGAAGAGGTCATGGGCGTGCTGCGCGAGTATCACTGCGCGATGGGCCGGCTGATCATGGCGTACGAGGGGACGGTCGAGCGCTTCGCCGGCGACTCGATCATGGTCTTTTTCAACGATCCGGTTCCGGTGACGAATCCCGCGCAGAAGGCCGTCCATATGGCGCTTGCCATGCATGCGGAATTCGCGCGCCTTGCGAACGACTGGGTGAAACGCGGCTACAACCTCGATTTCGGGATCGGCATCGCACAGGGTTACGCGACGCTCGGCGCCATTGGCTTCGAGGGCCGCGTCGACTACGGCGCGATCGGGGTCGTCTGCAGCCTTGCGGCGCGCTTGTGCGCGCAGGCGAAGGGCGGCCAGACGCTCGTGTCCCGGCGCGTTCTCGCGGCGGTGGAAGACGTCGCCACTGTGGAAAGTATCGGTGAGCTCACACTCAAGGGTTTTCAGCGTCCGGTGCCGGCCTTTAACATACTGGCCTGGCCGCAGACGCATCCGGATTCGGCTCCCACCAGGGATCTCTCTTGATCACGCGACGTCGGTTTCTCGCCGCGCTCGCGGCGAGTGCATTGCCGGTGCCGTCCGGTTTCTCGCGCGAGCAGCCGCCCGTGCGCATTGCATTCCTCGCACTCAGCATGCCGCGCGACAGCCAGATTTTCGAGGCGTTCGTCAGAAATCTGAAGGAGCTGGGATGGGTGGAAGGCAAAAACGTAGAGATCCACTTCCAGCCGAACGCGACCGACGACGACCTCGCCCCGCTCGCCGCGAAGGCGGTGCAAAACAAGTTCGCGGTCATAGTGACCGCTGGGTCGCGAGCCACCGCTGCCGCCAAGGCGGCGACCGGCACGATCCCGATCGTCTTCGGTTCGGCAGCCAATCCCGTCGAGCAGAAGTTCGTAAGGACGCTTGCCAAGCCGGGTGGGAACGTCACGGGCGTCGCGCTGACCGTTCAGGAGCTGGGCGGCAAGCGCTTCCAGCTTCTCAAGGAGATGCTGCCGCGGTCGACGCGCCTCGCACGCATGTACGACTCGAGCAGTATCGCAGACTTGCAGCGGCAGATCATCACGGCGGACGAATCTGCCGCGCGCGTGCTGGGCGTGCAGCTCAAGCAGTTCCCGGTGACCACCCTCGAGCACATCGAAGCCGCGTTCGCTGCCGCAGCTCGCAATCACGTGGACGGCATGCATGTGACAAGCGGGCCTGTGCTCGTTTCGCACCTGATCAGCGTATCCAAGCTCGGTCTCGAGTACCGAATCCCGGTGCTGGGGCCTGACGCGCGCTTTGCGCAAGCAGGCACGTTGGCCTCGTACGGAGAGGACTTGAATGCGCGCTATCGTCGCGTGGCGCTGCTCGTGCACAAGATCCTGCGCGGCGCGAAACCCGCTGACATGCCGGTGGAACAGCCGGGCGTTTTCGAGTTCGTGCTCAATTTGAGGACAGCGCAGGCCCTCGATATCGTACTGCCCGAATCGATCGTGTTACAGGCCGACCGAGTCATTACCTAGATCCGATCATATGAGATCGAGTGCGACTAACCCCACCCCCGGCCCGGATGACCTCGGCTTTCCTGCGATGTCGCGTCGGCGTTTCATCATGGCGGCGGGATTGCTCGTGCTGCCGGTCGTGCCGGCGCGCGGCCAGCAGCGCAAGGTCATCGGCTACCTCGCCAATAATCCGGACCCGAAGGCGATTCCCACCTATCGAGCGTTCATCCAGGGATTGAATCAGCTCGGCTGGATCGAAGGGAAGAACTTCGAGATCAGGATTCGCTCCAGCGAGAACGACGATTCGCGTTTCCCGGCGCTCGCCAGTGAGCTCGCGCGGCAGAACGTGGATGTAATCGTGACCACCGGCGCAGGCTCCACGAGAGCAGCGCAGGCGGCGACGAAGACGATTCCGGTCGTGTTCGGTTCGACGGCGAATCCGGTCGAGCTCGGATTCGTGAAAAGTCTCGCGCACCCGGCCGGAAACGTCACCGGCATGGCTTTTTTTTCGCTGGAGCTCGGTCCCAAGCGGCTGCAACTGCTGAAAGAAATCGTGCCGCAGGCGAAGCGCTTCGCGCGTTTTTATTCGGCCGGGAACCAGCACATGTCGCCGGAAGTCGCGCAAGAGCCGGCCGCGGCTGCCCGCGCCCTGAACGTCGTGCTCGAACACGTGGCACTGCGCAGTTCGGCGGATTTCGAACCCGCATTCAAATCGGCCGTTCAGAAGCAGGTCGATGCGGTGGCAATCGAGGCGGACGCGGTGTTCGTGAACCCCGCGGACCGGGCGCACCTTGCCAGGCTCGCGCTCCAACATCGGTTGCCGATGATCGGCCCCGACCGCCGATATGCCACGTCGGGCGCGTTGATCACGTACGGAGAGAACTTCGAGGCCATGTACCAACGTGCGGCGTACTTCGTGCACCGCATTCTGAATGGCGCAAAGCCGTCGGAATTACCCGTCGAGCAACCTACCGTCGTCGAAACGGCAGTGAACCTCAAGACAGCTCAGGCACTCGGCATCACGATACCGGAAACGATCCTCGTCACGGCCGAGCACATCGTGAAGTGAAACGCGGCCGATCGGGATCAGCGAGTGGCCGGGTCCTTCCTATCGTCTTCTCGCGGCGCCTTTCGTAGCCTTTTTCTTGGCTTTTTTCGCGGCCTTCTTCGTGGCCTTCTTCGTGGCCCGCTTCGAGCCGTAGCTGCCGGTAATGTTTATACCGAAGTCTTTGCCCAGACGCATCAGAGCCAGCTCGAAATCCTGCCATTCGGATGGCTCGAGAATGCCTTTGATGTCCAGCCGGCTTTTGCGATGCTCCTTCGACTTCTTGGGCGTCCAGACGATGTTTCCCTTGGTCGACATATGTCTTCCCCTCACTCGTGCATCGGTCGGGCACTGAAGTTCAAACAGGATACGCCTCGCGTTGAGGCCGCCGGAGTATAGAACGTCGCGTCAATGGTCCGCAAACATCAATCGACATCCGTACCGGCTAATGCTATCGGACCTTCGAACGATTTCACGGCTGCAAATGCCGAGCGTATGCTCGTGTTCTGCTCTGTGCGCATCCGATCAGCGACCACCACGTTCGTCGGGAGACGCGAGACTGCTCAAACGGGGAGATCAGATGCCCAAGGCACGTAAGCTCAGCCGGGATCGTGTTTCGAGCCCGCCATCCGGCGCGGGAGGTTCAGGTGTGTCTGCTTGTACCTTCATGCGAGGAAGGGATTCACCGCAAGTTTCCTGATGCGGTCGATCTGAGTGTTTTCCGGCAGGACCGCGGCGCTCCTCTGTCCCTCAGGCACAAGCAATGGATCGTCCGACAGGCGCTGGTAATGCTCGATGAGAATTACGTGCATCTCCCGATGAAGCGGGCAATGCATGCTGTCGATCCGGTGCAGCGGTTGAAGATACTGCGGGACAGGCTCGACTCGGTGGCGAGCGAGGAGGATCTCCAGGAAGAACTCGACGAAGTGGGATTCCACCGTGAGCTGCTCGAAGTTTTCTACTCTCTACGCGATTCGCATACGTGCTACGAGTTGCCGCGTTTCTACGATGGCAAGATCGCCTTTCTGCCGTTCATGGTCGAGGACATATACGAGGACGACAGGCGCAAGTACATTGTCTCGGCTATCGTGCCCGGTTGTGCGCATGAAGGCTTCGCGGCGGGTGTCGAGATTCTCGACTGGAACGGGATGTCGATCGATCGTGCCGTGCGCAATCACGCACACCAGTGCATGGGCAGCAATCCGGACGCGCGCCACTCGGAGGCCCTGATGAGCCTCACTCTGCGTGTGCTCAAGCAAACCCCCGAGCCCGATCACGACTGGGCTACCGTGGGTTATCTGGCAGCAGACGGCCAGCGCGAGGAGAAGAGATTTTCATGGAAGGTGGCCACATTACCTCAGGGATCCGCGCCGAGCCGGCGGCCCGCAACGACGCACGAAATGGCGAAGAACCCGAAGCTCGAGGTCCTGAAGACCATGCGGCGCCATTTGTTCGCTCGAGCCAAAAACGAGATCAAGACCAAACACGACGACGTTTTTTCGGCTCGCCCCGTGATGACCGCGCGCGGAACAGTCGGCTATCTCCGGATCTGGAGCTTCGAACTGGACGACGAGGAGACGTTTCGGGATGAATTCATCAGTCTGATTTCGAAGCTGCCGCAGAATGGGCTGATCATAGATGTCAGGGAGAACCCCGGCGGCAGGATGACCGCGGCGGAGTACATCCTCCAGACGCTGACCCCTCGGCGCATCGAGCCTCAACCCGTTCAGTTCATCAATACCCTGCTCAATCAGAGTCTGGTGAACGCGAAGCGGCCTGGCAAGGATCTGCCCGACCTGACTGCCTGGCGCAGCACGATTGCCGAGGGATTGCAGACCGGTGCGGTGTATTCCGCAGCGTATCCGAAGTCGGACCCGCAGAAATGCAACAACATAGGCCAGAAATATTTCGGTCCGGTTCTCGTCATTGCCGATGCATTGACCTACAGTGCGGCCGAGATGTTCGCGGCGGGCTTTCAGGATCACAGCATCGGCATGGTGCTCGGTACGGACAAGCGTACCGGCGGCGGCGGCGCCAACACGTGGGAATATGAGAAGTTCCGCCGCTACATGCTGCCGGACTATCGCACGCTTCCGAACGGCGTCGGCTTCATGACTGCGATTCGCCGGTCGCTGCGGGTCGGACCCCACGCAGGTGCGCTTCTGGAAGACTACGGCGTACTACGGGACCAGGCGCATCAGCTGACACGCAAGGACGTGCTCTGCAGTAACGACGATCTGATCGAAAGGGCGGCCGCAATGCTGAACGACATGTTCACGGTCAGGAGCGGGCCGAAACGCGTCACAGTCGAGTTGGCGCGACCGGAGCTGACCCGTTTCGACATACGTGCGAACGATCGATCCGTTGAATGTACCGTGAGGCGAGACGGTAAAAGGACGCTCGTCAGTTTCCAGCGCCCCCGATCGTCGCCGGGAACATTCGACATCCGGGCATTCGAGGGAGCGCTGCCGACCCTCCACTATCGTGCCGCTTTCGAGTAGCTGACGACGCGCTGCCTGTTCGCGCGCTACCCTGCGGTGCGCTTCGCACGGCCGCGCTGAGACGGGACGACGGCCTGGACGCCGTCCGACAACTCGCCCGCTCGCACCACCTGCGGTGGCATGTCGAGGTGCCGCATGATGAAGTTCTCGTCGGCGTACGCGCGACCTCGGATTATCTTCGTGCGTTGGCCAAGCGCGAGGCGCACGTAAGTCAGAACCGTGCTGGGTTCGCCGGCGAGGTCGTGCACGACGGGCCCGTTCGCGAAGCGGCCGGCGTTGATCTCGGTGATGCACGGTTTTCCTGCAGCATTCTCTCTCAGGTCGACCGAGAAGGCGCCGTTCGCTTTCGGATCGACCGCAGTCACCGCACGCACACAGAGACGCACTATCGCCGGCTCGTGGATCATTTTGCCCAAAGAAGCCGTTGAGGAGATTCCGCTGGGCCCTCCGCCGATGACGTTGTACGCGAGCCGGTGCAGCATCTTGGCGATATAGAGCCGGCCGCCCTTGAATATGCACTGTACGGTGATATCGCGCCCGGGCAGGTATTCGGCGAGGGTAAACATCCCCGGCGGCACTCCCCGCATTTCCTGCCAGTACTCGATCCACCATCTCGCCTGGTCCGGCGTCTTCACGGGTATGGCCCCGATCGAGCCGCTGCCCTTGCGGATGCGGCACCAGAGCTGGGAGTGCGCCGACAGACGCCGGAACAGCTCTTCGAGCTCTCCGACGTGCTCGACTGCATGCGTCGAAGGCACCGCAATCCCACGCTCTCGCAGGAATGCGTTCAGCTCGAACTTGTCCCGGCAGCGCTCGATGACGTGTGGCTTGGGCAGAAGCGTGCGACAGGGAAGCTGCCCCCGCACACGAGACAGCAACGCCACGTCGGCATCGCTGTTTGCAATCGCGAGGTCGATGTTTTCCGCCTTGATGACCCGGATGAGCGTCGCCAGCCAGCGGCTCCCGGTTTTCGGAACGAGGTAGTTACGATCCGCGACGGACCTGTGCAACGTAAAGCGATCGGTGGCACAACCCACCAGACACGCAGCCGGAGCGACGCGCTTCAGGCTCTGCATGAAGTTGTTGCTCGCCACTGAGCCCGCGTCCAGAACGAGGAGTCGGTGCTCCACCGCACTCGACGGCTGTTTTCGTCTTGGCATGCGCACAGCATACTTTTCCATGCGCCGCGAGCCAACCGCTATGCGCGGACCGGCCTTATTGGATCCCGAGAACTCAAAAAGAGAGGGCGCCTTCCGGCGCCCTCTGGCCCTCAGGAGTCATGGCGGACGCGCTTAGCTGATGGAGCTAGGATCGATTGCCCATTTCTCCACATCCGCCCTGGCCGACGACGGCGCCCCCGGTTCGTCAGCGAAACGCGTGGCGCGCGCGTAGCGATCCGCAAACGTGTCCAGTGGCGGTTGACCGACATTCACTTCCGCCGCGATGGGATACGGCGATCCGCTGCCGATGATGAGCTTGTCGCTGCGCGCCATCTGGTCGGCATACGTGTCGAGCGCTGGCTGCCCGACGTTGGCTTCGGCGGACTGCGGGAATGAAGACGGCCCGCTCATGTCGAGCCTGCCGAGGCGTGCCTGCTGATCTGCATACGTGTCCAGCGCCGGCTGTCCCACGTTTGTCTCGGCGGCGGCGGCGCGAGGAGTCATGGCGGACGCGCTTAGCTGATGGAGCTAGGATCGATTGCCCATTTCTCCACATCCGCCCTGGCCGACGACGGCGCCCCGGTTCGTCAGCGAAACGCGTGGCGCGGGCGTAGCGATCGGCGAACGTGTCCAGAGGCGGCTGACCGACGTTCGATTCCGCAGCGACCGGATACGGCGATCCGCTGCCGATGATGAGCGTGCCGTTGCGCGCCATCTGGTCGGCGTACGTGTCGAGCGGCGGCTGCCCGACGTTGGCTTCAGCGGCCATCGGGAACGAAGACGGGCCGCTCATGTCGAGCCTGCCGAGGCGTGCCTGCTGATCCGCATACGTGTCGAGCGCCGGCTGTCCCACGTTTGTCTCGGCGGCGAGCGGGAACGGCGAGGTCTCGGCGAGCACGGCATGCGAGCTCGCCACGAGTGCTGCAAGTGCCACTGTCTTCAGAACGTGTTTCATGATGGTACTCCTTCACTAATGTGTGCTTGCCGTTTTTGATTCGGGCACTTGAAGTGGCAAGCGTTGGTTTCAAGTTCCCCTTGCAACGAATATCAGTGGAGCCGGGCCGGATCGCACGGTTTGCCTTCGACACGATGGGCCAGCTCATCGCCGACAACCTGTCCAAGCATGTGCAACCGCCACGTCGGCATCGACGACACCACCGCGACGATCGCGTCGGCCTCTTGATCGAGCGTTTCGAGCTGCTGTTCGAATTGCTGGAGCGTCATGGCAGTTCTCCAAAGCAAATCACTCACATGATTGCGGCGATCATCGGGCGTGCTGTGGCGGCGCCCGGGCTGCCGGTTTCGCGTAATGAGCGCACTTGTGCGGTCGCGTCAGGCGCGTCGGGCACGAGGCCGCGGCGTGCAGCGGCGACGACAGCCTGCAGGCGGCTCGCCACCCCGAGTTCGTCCAGAATCCGGCTGATGTGGCACTTCACCGTCGCGGCAGAGATATTCAGTCGGCGCCCGATCAGCTTGTTCGGCAGGCCTTCGCATAGCAGCGCAAGCACCTCGAGTTCGCGCGGCGTCAGGTGAAATGGACGTCCGGCCCGCTGCTGGTGGGTCGGTGCTGGAAGCTGGAAAACGGTTGTTTGCATCGCTGGCTCCTTTCGTTGTGCGGTCCATCGCCGCACCGGTCCGAGCAAATTTCTCGTTACGCCGCCACTCTAGGCAGCAGCCATTTCGTCGTAAGTGCGCGAACGCACCGCCTGCGAGCGTTTGGCCGGTGCCGTGTGCCGATAAGGCAATCTGCCGTGGACGTGACGAGCACGCGCGCGAACGGAATTTCATCAGTTGGTTTCGACACGGATGGCCGCGTGCTGGACGCTGATCGAGCGCTGGGGCAAACTCGCGCACCATGCACACGCGAAAAGAGCTTGGCGTCGCGGTAATCGGATCGGGTCGCATCGGAACGCTGCGGGCGACGATGGCGGCCGCGCATCCTGCCGTGCGCTATCTCGCAGTGTCGGATCGTGATCCCGCACGCGCGAAGGCCCTTGCCGAACGTGTCGGCGCGCAGTTTCACGCCGGCAGCAATTACGAAGCGATATCGCGGCCGGAAGTGAATGCCGTCATCGTGTCCACGCTCGAGATCGAGCACAGCGAGCCGGTCATGCAGGCGCTCGAGCTGGGCAAGCCGGTGCTCGTCGAGAAGCCGATCGCGATCAAGCTCGAAGAGGCGGATCGTCTCATCGCCGCCGCTGCGCGCAGCAAAGGCAGTCTGCACGTGGGTTACAGCCGCCGCTTCAAGAAGCGCTACCTGCTCGCGAAAGAGCAGATCGTGCAGGGTCGGCTCGGGCGTATCACGGGAACCGCGGCGCGCGTCTACAACTCGCGCTCGCAGGCGATGCAGACGCTGAAGCGCATGCCGGCGGACAGCAATCCGGTTTCAGGGCTCACCTACTACATCGATCTGCTGAACTGGCTGCTCGACGGTAACGGAGTCGTCGAAGTCGTCGCACGCGGTCAGAGGGGCGTCATACAGGAGAGCGGCTACGGCGCGCCGGATGTCGTCGGCGTCCTGCTCACGTATGCCGACGGCGCGATCTCGAATCTCGGCGTGAGTTATGCGCTGCCGCCGCAAGTACCCCGCGTTGGGGCATGCAGCGCGCGTCGAGATACTCGGAACCGACGGCGTGATGCTCCTCGACGACGATCACACCGATCAGCTCATGTACAGCGAGCAGGGCGCCGACCACGTCTACATTCCCGGGCCATCGCGCAAACATGGTGTTTCTGGGCAGCGGAACGCCCGGCGACTGGGCGCTGGGCGATCTTCACGGACCGGTCGCAACCGAAAGCCGCAACTGGCTCGATCACCTCTCCATGGGGCGGCCGTGCTTTCTCGCCACGGCGCAGGACGCGCGCAGAGTCGTCGAGATCACGATGGCAATCGAACGCTCACTTCGCACACGGCAAGCTGTCGAACTGCCGCTCGCAGCTGAGGCCACAGGCGAGCGGCTGAACAAGTAACGGGAATCCATCCAGCCTCGCCGAGCATCTGCGGCTTCCGGACGATAACTCGGGGGTGAGGAGTTGCCGATGAAACGCTGGGCAGTCGCATTCCTGATGGTGCCCTGCGCGATCTGCATGGCGGCTGCGGGCGACTATCCGACGCGGCCGATACGCATGATCGTGCCGTTCTCGCCGGCAGCGCGACCGATCTGCTGGCGCGCATGATCGGGCCTGAAATGACGAAGACGTGGGGCCAGCAAGTCGTCGTCGACAACCGGCCGAGCGCCGGCGGTACGGTCGCCGGCGGCATCGTTGCGAAGGCTCCGCCCGACGGGCACACGCTCATGCTGAATTCGTCCGGCTTCGCAGGCGCCGCTGCGCTGTACGACAAGCTGCCCTACGATTCCGATCGCGACTTCGCGGGCGTCACGCTGGTCGCCGTGACGCCGATGGTGCTTACCGTCGCGCCCAAGCTAGGCGTGAAGAGTCTGCGGGACTTCATTGCGCTCGCACATCAGAAGCCGGGCGAGCTGAATTTCGGTTCTTCGGGCATCGGCAGCGGGACTCACTACGGTGCTGAACTGTTCAACCTGGCAGCGAAGATACGGGCGGTGCATGTCCCCTACAAAGGGACGCCCGAAGTTGCGACGGACGTGATGAGCGGTCGCCTCGATTACGCGATGGCGCCGCTGTTGCCTTCCACGCCGCTCGTGCGTTCCGGTCGTCTGATCGCGCTCGGAATTACGTCCCCGCAGCGGTTGCCGATGCTGCCGGACGTGCCCACCATCGCCGAAGCCGCGCTGCCGGGATTCGTTTACGAAGGCTGGTACGGCATCTTCGCTCCGGCTCGCACACCGCGGGAGATCGTCCAGAAACTGGCGCAGGAGACCAGCCGCATCCTGAAGCTTCCGGAGATTCATGAGCGCATTACGCGTGAAGGCGCCATTCCGCGCGGCTCGACGCCTGAAGCGTTCACGCAAATGGTGCAGGACGAAATCGCGACGCGCAGAAGAGTGTTTCAGGCCGCGGGCGCGAAACCGGAGTAATCGCGATATGAAGCTCGAACGATCTGCGGCCCCCTCTCTTCACTACGAGATCGACGATTTCACGGACCCGTGGAAAGACGCGCCGTATGTGATTCTTCAGCATGGTCACGGACGATCGGGGCGCTTCTGGTACGGCTGGGTTCCCTACCTCAGCCGCTTCTACAAAGTCGTGCGGCCGGACCTCAGAGGTCTTGGGCAGTCCTCCGCGGATTTCGACATCGCGACTCAATCGAGGTTGGACGCGTATATCGAGGATCTTGTCGCGATCATCGGCGCGCTCGGCGCGAAGTCGGTGCACTTCTGCGGCGAATCGATGGGCGGACAGTTGGGGCTCGCGCTCGCGGCGCTGCACCCGCGGCTGGTGCGCACCCTGACGATCGTGGCGACGCCGGTTCTGATGACGAAGAAAATGGAAGACGACTATTCGCTCGGCCGCGAGTCGCGCTTCGATGCGATGCAGACGCTGGGACGCGACGCGTGGATCGACGCGACGAACCGCTCGACGCGTTTTCCGCCCGGCACGGACGAGGGTCTGCTCGATTGGTACAAAAAGGAGTTCGCGAAGAACAAGCCCGAGATGCAGGCCGCGATGTCCAGGGCCATGTATGCTGCGGATGTCGCGCAATTCCTGCCTCGTATCGAGGCACCGGTACTCGCGCTTTATCCGCGCGGCGGGCCGCGAACCGGTCCCGAGCAGGAGGAGATCCTGCGACGCGACGTGCGGCGGCTGTCGCTGATTCACGTGCCGAGCGCATTTCACAAGATCCAGCTCACGCACACGGCCGCGTGCGCGCAGCATCTCCTGCATTTCATGGCTCAGCACGATGGTCGCGCGTGTACCGAGGCATGATCGCTCGCGCAGAGGGCACCCTCGCTTGCGCCGGACGGTGCAGCTTGCGGTCGCTTTGCTCACGTGGGCCGGGGTTATATCTGCATCCCAGGAGGATGCGCGGGCGGCTCAGCCGGCGAACTATCCGTCGAAGCCGATCCGGGTCGTGGCGCCGTTCACGCCCGGCGGCGGATCGGATCTCGTAGCGCGCATCGTCGCGCAGCGGCTCACCGATGCGTTCAGGCAACCGTGCATCGTGGAAAACCGCGCGGGCGCGGGCGGTCGTGTCGGAACCGAATATGTCGCGCGCGCGACGCCCGACGGCTACACGCTGCTGCTGACGGGCAGCGGCTCGGTGATCTTCGCGTCGGCGCTTTACGACAAGCTTCCCTACGATGCGCAGCGTGATCTCGCGCCTGTGACCACGGTCGCCTCCAGCTCGTTGGTGCTCGTGGTGCACCCGGCGGTACCGGTCCAGTCCGTGCGACAACTCGTTGCGCTCGCGCGGGCGCAGCCGGGGAGGCTCAACTACGCATCCTCCGGTGCCGGCGCGCCTGCACACCTTGCGGCGGAATTGTTCCAGGCGAGTACGAAGGTGAAGCTCACCCACGTTCCCTACAAAGGCACGGCGCCCAGTATCGCTTCGGTCATGGCGGGCGAGACCGATCTCACGTTCGGCAACATGCTGACGATCGTGCCGCCGGTGCAGTCGGGGAAGTTGCGCGCACTCGGCGTGAGCGCGCTCAAGCGCTCGGAGCTGTTCCCCGACCTGCCGACCATCGCGGAAAGCGGCGTCACGGGATTCGAGACAGTCACTTACTACGGCGTCTTTGCGCCGGCCGGGACCCCGCTCGAGATCGTGAAGCAGCTCAATGCAGCGCTGGTCCGCGGACTGCAGACCGACGATACGCGCAAGCGCTTTGCGGCCGATGGCTCTGAAGTCGTCACCAGCACGCCCGACGAATTCGCACGCGTAATCAGGGCGGACATTCAGAAGTGGACCCGAATCGTCAAAGCCGCCGGCATCAGGCCCGACTCGTGAAGCGCACTGCGCGCAGCGTGCGCGGCTGACTAGCAGCGCGTGCGGACGTTACATCGAAGGCGGATCGCCACGCACGGCCTCTTCCGCGAATCGCATGTCGACGACGTCTTCGTATCGCGGGCTCTGCGTGAGATAGCCGCCGGCACGACCGGCTTCGCGCAGCCAGATGAGCCCGTCGCTCGACTGAATCGGCGTGGTATTCCACAGGCCAATCCTCAGGTACTCGTCATAGGCGGCCGCGAGAAGCGGCTGCGGCAGATCGGGAAAATAGGATGCGATTGCATGCGCCAGGGCGGCGCCGTCATGTGAAGCGATCCACTTCTGCGTTCGATAGATTGCACGGCACATCGCGTGCAGCACCTCGGGGTGAGCCCCCGCGAATTCGCGTGTCGTGTTGAGCGAGGTGTAAGCCGTCGGTCCGCGACTGGCGGCTGCATACCAGATGTGGCCGGCGCCGCTTTCGATCAACTCCTGCGCGAATGGCATGAAGACCTGGATCACATCCACCTCACCGGCGAGCAGGGCAGTCGCGTTTTCAGCCATCGTTCGTGCAGGCGCAAGCTCGATTCTTCCCGGGTCCACGCCCGCGAGCCGCAGATCGTGCTGAAGACACAGCCAGGGCGTCGGCACTTCCGTGGTGACAGCGAGCCGCTTGCCGACGAGGTCTGCGACGCGAAAACGCGCGTTCTTCTCCCGGCCGATCAGAAAGAACGGATCGCGGCCCACCACTTCACAGAACACGATCGGCTCGCGCGCCGGATGTTTTTCGCGCGCTTCCATGAGCCGCAACGGACCGCCCCACGACACGTCTCCGCCGCCGGAGATGAGCGTCTGCATCGTTCGCGCGGCGTTGGGAGAAGTCTTGATATCGACCTCGAGATGTTCCGCCTCGTATGCCCCGAGTGCTGCAGCGGCATAGAAGGGTGCGTAAAACGCAGCCCGCATGTTTTCGATGAGTGTAATAGGCATGGTTGCGCGTGCTTGATTGTCAGCCCGGTGTGGGCGCAGATTCGTGGTCGAACGCGCCGGCTTCGACGCGTGCTATCCGCCGGCAGGGGCCTTAATTTACTATCCACGCATCACGTTGAGCAGGAGGTCCACATGGTACGACTCGAATTTCACGACCCGTCCGGCACGCTGGAAGTAACGCAGCCGTTCGCGGGGCGCCTTCCCGGGCTGGAGGGCAAGCGCATCGGTTTCGTCAGCAACGAGCAGTGGCAGGCGTATCGCATGCTGCCGATGCTGAAGTCGATGCTCGAGCAGGATTTCACAGGCATCGAAGTGCTGCCCGTGGACGCGTTTCCGCAGGGCAATACGCTGATCGGCACCGAAGAAACGGCGAGAGCGGTCAAGCAGAGCGGCGTTGATGCCGTCATTATCGGCAACGCGAGTTGAGGGGCCTGCGCCACAGCATGCGGCCGTGCAGCCGCTAGGATAGAAAGCCTCGGGATTCCGACGGTCACGCTCACGCGTTCCGACTTCGTCGGTGTGCTGAAGAACGCAGTATCCGGTCTGGGACTCGCGCCTGATGCAGCGATGGTCACGTTCCCGATCGACATGTTCCTGCCGGGCAGCGACCTTTCAACGCTCGAAGTCAAGAAGCGCGAGTTCTACAACGGACTCACGAAGTGGAAATCCGACGCCGAACGGGGAACTGGCGAGAGCAAGATGATCGCCGTCGAGGGCGCCACCTATGAGGACGCGCTCATCAAGGCGAACAACCTGATGATCACGAATCTCTGGGGTGATGGTCTGCCGGTGTGGCCGGCGACGCGCGAACGCGTCGACTGGATTCTCCGCGGCACATCGCTTCCACGCACGCATGCCTTCGGCAAGTTTCCGCCGCGCGGCGGCGTGACGACGGTGGAGACCTGCGCGATCGCGCTCGCCATGGCGGGTGGCCGGCCGGAATACCTGCCCGTGCTGATTGCGACGGTCGAAGCGGTGCTCGACCCGGATTCCAATTTCGATCAGTTGCAGGCGACCTCCGGCGCGCCGTTTCCGGTCGTCATCGTGAACGGTCCGATCGCGAAGCAGATCCGGCTCAACTCGGGTTTCGGCTGCCTCGGTCCGGACCCGCAGCAGCCCGCGGGCGGCAGTATCGGGCGAGCATTGCGCATGCTTCAGCAGAATGTCGGCGGTGCGGTGCCGGGAATCGGCACGATGGCAATCTGGGGTGCGATGCGCTACACCAACGTGGTGTTCGCCGAGGACGAAGAAGGGTTGCCGGAAGGGTGGCTTCCGCACGGCACCGAGCGGCACGGCTACGATCGCGGCAGCAACTCCGTTTCGGTCGTCTTCGCGACCGGCGTGACCAACGTGCGCCGGCGCAGTGCGAAGAAGGAAACGCCCGAAGAAGACGTGCTGCAGGGCTTGTGGCGCATGGCGGACTACATGCGCACGCCAAACCTCGGCGGCCTCATGGGCTACGAGAAAGGAACGCCGGGCATCATGATCGTGCCGCGGGTCGTCGCGCACATGATGGCGTCGCAGGGCTGGACGAAAGCGAAGCTGCGCGACTTTTTGTGGGAGAACTCCAGGATCCCGGTCGAGCATCTGAAGCGCGCCGGCGCATTGTCCTGGTTCGAGATCGATACGAATCCCATCACGCGCGACAGCATCGGCCAGGACCCGTGGCCGGTGACGCTGAAGCCCGAGAACATCGTGTTTCTCGTCGCCGGCGGGTCACATCCGACTCATGCCTATTGGCTGCAGGGCACCGGCCCGCACGTTCATGGCAGACCGATACGTGTGCCGGAGACGTTCGATCGCCTGCTCGCGGAAGCCGATCGCGATCTCGGGTGCGGATCGGAGGAATGCCGTATTTAGAACCACCGACACACCGGTGAGCGGGGGCTGCGGAGCAGCGGGGTCCCCGCGAACGTATCATTCGAGCGCCGATTCGCACTCAGTCCGAGAGTACGAGGCTCAGTGAGCTGGGAAGCGGGGGCCGTGAAACGGCGGGGTCCCCGCGAACGTATCATTCGAGCGCCGATTCGCACTCAGTCCGAGAGTACGAGGCTCAGTGAGCTGGGAAGCGGGGGCTGCGGAGCAGCGGGGTCCCCGCGAACGTATCATTCCGTGGCCGATGAGCACTCTCGTCCGATTGTGCGAGGCTAGAAGGGCTGAGCTGGGGGTTCGGCCTCTGCGGGCGATCACTGCACTTTGTGACACGTCGCGGCTCCGGCCGGGGCCGCGGCACCTTCGAACAACGCCTGCACCCCGCAAACGGAGCGGAACATCCGGCGCTGGTTGTGTCCGACGCCGTCGACTTCGAACGCACGCGGAACGATGTTGCCGCCGACGCCGCCGAGATAGCGCAAATAGGCCGCATAGTTCAGTCCACGCTCCAGTCGCTGCTTCCCTTGCGCCATTGCAGCGCAGGTGCGATCGAGCTGTGGATGAACGGGATTCGTATCGTTCGCCCCGAGCAGATAGATGATGTCGCGTGAACCGTAGCGCTCGAGCGCGGAGCCGGGGTCCACTTGCGCCGCATAGCGTGCCGGGTTCAGGAAGCCGTACTTATAGTCGTCATAGGTGCCGCACACGGTGAAGCTGTAAGGCGCAAAGCCGGATGCACCCGGCCTCTCGTTGGTGAAGTAGATGTACGAGGACGGATTTGCAACGATGTAGCGCACCGTGATGCCATGATCGCGCAGCCTTTCATCCGACTCGTTGAGCGCCGCATACCGCTGCACGAGTTGCGCACCCGCCGAATGTCCGGCCAGCACGATGTGCCTGAGCCTCGGAAACCGTTTGCGTTCAGCCAGCCAGTCGAGGAGATGATCGTAAACGTCGAACGAACTCACCGACATTCCGCTTGCATCGGCACCGGCCATCCATCCCGCCGCGGTCCATGTCGGCACGTCACCATGCGCCTCACCGCGGACGAAGAACTGCGGCGCGAGCAACAGCACGTCCTCTGCTGCTTGCGGAATCTCGGAGATCAGGCCCGCGACGGTTGAGAAATAAGCAGCCGCATCACGACCGTGACCGTGCTGAACGACGATGGCGAGCGTCGTGGCGGAAAGATCGCGGCTGAGATCGCGATTGCTGTAGAGGGGCATGCGGTACGAAACCGTCGGCCCGGTGAGCGCGAGGTACTGGAGACTACCGGTGGAACGCTCTGCAGCGACGCCGGTTGTCGCGACAGAGAACAGCACGAAGATGCGCCACGCTGACCGCCATTGCATGGGCCGTAGTGTAATGGAGCGACCGCCGTGACTCGCAGCCTGTCGCTCGCGTCACCTGACCCGCGACCGCATGGCGTGCGGTCGCGCCCTGGCGCGACGCGTTTCCTCAAATACCGACGCCGGGCTCGGTGCTCGGTATGACTATCTGCGATTCCTGTCGATCGTCTTCCGGCTGCACGTTGGCGAGAAGCTCCTGCAACAGCATCTCGATCAGCGCCTGCTGGACCGCTGGAGGAGGCGTCTCACCGCTTTCGCCGGGCTCGACCTCGATAATGATCATGCTCGGGGCCTCGGCGCCTGGCGTACCCGGTATCTGCACAGGCTCGGACTGCGCGAACGCGGTACCACACATGAGCGACAGGCCCGCGCATGCGGCCGACAAAGTTGTGAGCTTCATTTCACATCTCCTGTGCGAGGTCTCAACTTCATCCTCGCAAGCTCCGTGCCGCGCGTGTGCTTCTCGGGCGCCCGCAAGGATTGGATGACCGCGTGCTTCGGATCGGTGCAAAGTGGATAATTGCGCACCGATCAGTCGCGGATTGCCGCAGACGGCACGACACGATCGACAAACTGGGAGCGCACCGATGAACGATCCCGCTGCGATAGCTGCCATCGCCCGTCACAAACTGCCCGATTCCTGCGGCGCGCATGTCTTCGCGCGGGCGCTGAAACGACACGGCGTCCAAGTCATGTTCGGCCAGAGCCTGCCTTCGGCGCTTTATCTCGTGGCACCGGATTTCGGCATCCGGCAGATCGCCTACCGTACGGAGAATGCGGGCGGCTCCATGGCCGACGGATACGCGCGCGCGAGCGGAAAAGTGGGCGTGGTGACGGCACAGAACGGTCCCGCGGCGGCGTTGCTGGTGAGTCCGCTTTCGGAAGCGCTCAAAGCCTCCATACCGATCGTCGCAATCGTTCAGGACGTGCGTCGTGCACAAACCGACCGGAATGCATTCCAGGAACTGGACCATCCCGGCATCTTCGCCGGTTGTTCGAAATGGGTTCGTCGCGTCACGGAGACGAGCCGTATCGACGACTACGTCGACATGGCATTCACGGCGGCGGCGAGTGGACGTCCCGGTCCCGTCGTATTGCTGGTGCCGCAGGACGTGTTGCTGGAAGCCGTGAAGCCGGAAGTTACAACGAGCGCTCGGCGCGCAAGCCTCGGAACATATCCGCTCGACCGCTGCGTGGCGGATCCCGCATGCATCGAAGCGGCCGCGCAGTTGCTCGCGCAGGCGAAAAGCCCGTTGATCGTCGCGGGCGGTGGCGTGCATCTCTCACAGGCATGGGAGGCGCTCGCGCGACTGCAGGACGAACACGCGTTGCCAGTCGCCACGACGGTCATGGGCAAGGGCGCGGTGGACGAGCGGCACGCGCTCTCGCTTGGCGTCATCGGCTACTTCATGGGGCCGCGCAGCCCGGGCAAACATACGCGGCCGTTGGTCGATCGGGCCGACGTCATCCTGTTCGTCGGCGATCGCACGAACCAGAACGGCACCGATTCATGGACGCTGTTTCCGCAGACAGCGCGCTATATACACATCGACATCGACGGGCAGGAAGTGGGCCGCAATTACGAAGCGCTGCGGCTCGTCGGAGACGCGAAGCTCACGTTGACGGCGCTTGCCGATGCTCTGGCGAAACAGCCAGGCACCAACCGACACTCAGCCCGACGCGCACTCGAGCAGAGCATCGGCGCGGCACGCGCGGCACATGCCGAAGAATCGAGCGTACACCTGCGGTCGGATGCCGCGCCGCTTCGTCCGGAGCGCGTGATGCACGAGTTGAGCGCGCTGCTGACGTCCGAATCGATTGTCGTGACGGACGCGAGCTACTCGCCGATCTGGGTCGCGTGTTATCTCACGGCACAGCGCGCGGGCCAGCGGTTCCTCGCGGGCCGGGGCCTCGCCGGTCTCGGCTGGGGTTTGCCGGCGGCATTGGGTGCGAAGAGCGCGCATCCGGAGCGCGACGTTTTCTGCGTGAGCGGGGACGGTGGTTTCGCGCACGTCTGGTCCGAGCTCGAAACGGCGAAGCGCATGGGCATCAAAGTCACCCTGATCGTGCTGAATAACCAGATACTCGGTTACCAGTGGCACGCGGAAGACGTGCTGTACGGCAACCACACTGACGCCTGCCAGCTCGGCCCGGTCGACCATGCCGCGGTCGCGCGCGCATGTGGTTGCAACGGCATCCGCGTCGAAGAGCCGGGCACGCTCGGCTCGGCACTTCGGACCGCAGCAAAGAGCGACGTGACAACGGTCGTGGATGTCGTCATCGATCCGCGCGCCTATCCGCCGATCACGCTGTACGAAGGCAAAATGCCGTCGTGACGCACGACATTCGTCTGGACGAGGCCGCTCCGTAAGCGGACGCGCCGGCGCGAAGATTGCGTCGTTCGAAGCAACATGATCGTCAGTCTTCGCAAGCTGCGCGGGCGGCTTGCAGCAGCGCGGGTTTCGAGCAACACAGGTCACATGGCGCATCCGCCTGATATTTCGTCAGCCGGTGCCGCCAGAGCACAACCGGCATTGGCACGTCACACTGCTGCCGTTCGGTGAACGCCTTCGGCGGCGTGAGCATCGATTCCGCACAGCCTGCGAACTGGCGGTCCGACGCGCACGCCGGTGTCGTGCTGACTCGCTAACCTCGCATCGCTTTCGCGCGTTGCGCGGCGGGACGTTCCCAGCAGCGGTTGAGCCACTTCTCGACGTGCGGCCACTTCTTCAGGTCCATCGAGAGACCGCGGAAAAGCGCGCCGGCGACGTTGAGGTCGGCGACCGAGAACGCCGGGCCGGCGAGCCATTCGGACTTGCTGAGTGCCGTCTCCAGCACGTCGAGCGCGGGTACGACCTCTTCCCACGCCGCTTTCGCAGCCTCCGCGCTTCGCTCCTTCTCCGGCAGGTCCCGTGTGTGCCTCTGGTAGTTCACGATCTGCCGGTCGAGCCGATCCGTTTCCCAGAGACTCCACTGCCACGTGCGCGCCTCGTGCTTCGGGTCGGCGGGATACAGCGGGCTCTTGTGTTTCTTCGCGAGATACATGTTGATCGCCATCGATTCCGACAGGATGAATCCGTCGTCGTCGATCGTCGGTACGCGCGCGTTCGGGTTGAGCGCGAGAAACTCCGGCGTCCGCGTCTCCGGCGAGCGGGGTAGATAATCCTTGTGGTCACACTCGAGTCCGAGCTCTCCCACCATCCAGAGCACTCGAATCCCGCGGGACCTTGCAGAACCGTATATACGCAGCATGTTGTTCCTCCAGAGTGAGCCGCCCATCGGCTTGCGGATAAAGCAGTCGACAATGCTACAGTAGCTCGCCATCAGAACGCGAACGGGGAGGAAGAACATGAATTCACCGTGTGGGTGCTGTACGACTGCGCGCGCCGGACTGGCTGCGCTGAGCATGGCAGTGTCGTCGGCCGCATTCGGTCAGGCTTATCCGTCCCGGCCGATCGAGGTGACCGTGCATACGTCGGGGGGCAGTGGCGGCGATGTCCTGTCGCGAGCGGTCACGGAGATCGTCCGGCGCGAGAAGTTTCTGCCGCAGCCGATGCAGGTCGTCAATCGCGTCGGCGGCGCCGGTGCGCTCGCGTTCAACTACTTCAAAGGTAAGCGCGGCGATCCCTACCACCTCATGTCGGTGACCGGGACGATCTTCGCGATGGCCTATCGCCCGGACATCAACATCGGTCTCGAGAACTACACGCCGGTTGCGCTGATGGCGGTGGATCCGCAGACGATCATGGTGCCTGCGAATTCGCCCTACAAAACGGCCAGGGATCTGATGGAAGCTGCACGCAAGGCGCCGGAGACGCTGGTCGCAGCGACGACGTCGGTGCAGGGTACCGGACGGCTGCTCGTGTATCTGCTCGAGCAAGCGGCGCCTGGCGCGAAGTTCCGGTTCGTAACCTTCAAGGGCGGGAGTGAAGCCATTACCTCCACCGCCGGTGGGCACACCGCTTTCACGACGGAAAACTTAAGCGAAGGAATCGGGTTCGTGGAGGCCCGCACGCTGCGCGTGCTGGCAGTCTCGTCGGAGAAACGGCTGCCGCATGCGCCGGACGTGCCGACGCTGCAGGAACTGGGTTATCCGATCGTCGCCGGAACGATACGCGGCTTCACCTTCGCCGCAGGCGTACCGAAGGAAGCCGTCGCGACGATGGAACATGCGCTCGGACAGGTGCACAACTCGGCTGGCTGGAAAGACCTTGCTAAACGCAATCTCTACGAAGACATCTTCCTCGGCAGCGCCGAGTTCACGAAATACCTGGCGGTGCGCTTCAAGGAATACAGCGGCTTCTACGATGTGGTGCTGAAAACAAAGAATGTGGAAAACAAGTAGTTAACTACAGATCAGACAGGCCGGTAACTGAGTCTGAGGGCGCAGCGTGACAGCCCTACGTGACACTTTGTGGCTGTGGTGCAGCGTAAGGATGGCGCATTTTCCCGGGAAGGTCGGGCTGGTCCACTAAAGCCGTCAATTCAGAAGGCGGACTATAGCCGCAGGGGTGTACGTGAGGGTGCTCGGGCTGTAGGCTTCTGCTGCTGGACTTTGGGCAGCCGGTATCGGGGCGACAATAACGGCGATTTAAGCGCGACCTGGAAGCTTATGAAGCCTAGTGGTCGGGCAGGCTTCGAACGTCAGTGCGATGCCTGAAGCGCTGAGGGCAGCGCCAACGAAATGCGCTGTCAGTCAGATGTTATTCAAAACCCACAGTAGCATATCTGCGATGACGGTTCGCGCCCAGCGCTTGATCCGGGGTCAGTGAGTGTGAGCGCAGCCGGCGCGATGAGCGGACCGGCACGGTCGCTACTCGCCAGGGTAGCCCGCAGCACTGTACCGGGGCTGCGCTCGAACGCGGGGTCAGTCAGCTCGCGATAGTCTCATTTTCCCGTGAACATTGAATTCTTCGCCAGCCTCGAGTGCGAGTTGATCGACCGGCCGCAACAGTCGCCGCTTGAAACCCAAGCGGTAAACCGTCCATCGAAACGGGGCGACTCCATGGCGGACCTATTGGACCAAGGTCCAATTAACGGCCGACCACTTATGGACGAGGATAGGACCACGCATAGGCCGCAAGCGGCTTTGTCCGCGTCCTGAAGCGGGCTGCCAAGCCCGTCAATCCGCTCTCGACGGTGGTTCCTTTGGCATTGCAGGACCTGAAAAAGGGTATCTCGTTACCCCACTAAACGGAGGTAGTTATGCGTACGACACTTCGTCTTATGCTCGCGATATTTGTACTGGGTTTGTACACGGGTTGGGCACAGGCGGCTAGCAGAGAGGGACGAGAGGCACCAATAGTCGAAAGCTCACCCGGCAAGGCGAGCGCCATGGCTGACACGGAGCTCAAAGGAACCGTGACGGCTGTGGATAAAGCTACACGTAGGGTCACGATCAAGGGCCCCCAAGGGAGAGTGGTCGAGCTAGTTGCGGGCGACGAATTGAAAAACTTCGATCAAATCCGTGTCGGCGACAATGTCACGGTGTGGGTTGTGGAGGCACTCTCGCTGGAGCTCAGGAAATCGACGGGCACGCCCAGTGCCACAGATGTCAAGGGGATAGCGCGCTCCGAACCGCCGGGTGAACGGCCGGTGGGCGTCGCCAAACGCGAAGTAAAAGTGACTGCCGAGGTCATCAACGTAGACCCTGTGAAGAACATCATCTCGCTGAAAGGCCCGAAGGGGAATGTCATCGATCTCAAGGTGAAGAACCCCGATCATTTCAAGGTTGTGAAACGCGGCGACATGGTGGATGCCGTTTATACCGAAGCGCGCGCAATTGCCTTCTCGCCGGCTAGACAATAGCGACCCGCAGACGCGCTATAGGAGGGCGAGCGCCTTTTTCTGTTTACGAAGCGCTCGCCTCAACGCACGAAGAGTCGCCCTTATGCCGCCCTTGTAGGCGTTCTGCCCAACTCGACGCTTACCTTCTGCCGTTTTCGGGCCCGTGGAGGACTGCCACGGCATCCAGCGTCGGATCAGCCGGGACTGCCGGCGCCGCCGCTCGGGTGTCCAGCCGTTCGATTGCGATTCGTGGCCCATCCGCGCCGCCAGCGCTAACGCGCGTGGCGCCGCCGGTTTTACGTTCGGCGGCAGTGAGTGCGACGGCCTGATCGTGGCGAAACGATGCTCGGACCTTCCTACTGCGCTCGAGCCGCTTTGAATTTCTTGATATCCCCCCGGTGATTTTTGATTATTCAATCAAAACTCGTCACGGAGCGGCCTTGCGCTTGTTAGCGTTAACGCGATCCCAACGGAATCGGATGCCTGCACCGCAACAAGGCCCGGTGTTCTTCCAAAGTGCCGCATGAGGTCGCTCAGGCACTCCAGTTCGCGTTGCGTCAGGTAGAAGCTGACCCGGCGCTGGCCCGCTGCGCGCGGACTCTGGCCGTAGGTGGCGTGTGATCGAGCGAGCGGTTACAGAGCGTCTCCGTGAACCTCCAGGGGGACGGCTGCGGCGCTCTCACCTGCGCCGCAAGGAGATGTCACGATGGCGGACGATGAAACCCGGCAGTGCCCTTTTGCAAAGAGCAGATCAATTCGGCAGCGACGAAATGCAAACATTGCGGCTCGCGGGTAGAGCCGGCGCGACCGGAACATGGTGGAGAGAATTGAAGTGACTAGGCGCCGCCCCTAGCATTCTGATCACGTCGTGCTCCCCCCGGGCTGAAGAATCACCTCGCCCTCAATCACGCGTTCCTCGGACCTGCGAGACGCCTCAACCCGTTCTCTGGCGCGTCGTAGCCGTTCGCCGAGATCGCCCACGCTAGCCTCCACCGTAAGATGAGACCGCTGTCCGTAGAGAGTGGGGTAACGCCGTTCCAGTAGCCAGAGGGTTACACGAGCCTTCTCTCTTATCTTGCCGAGTTCCAGCGTGTCCTTAGCATGGTCGATTTCATCCAGCAGCTCGGACGCACAGATACTGGCGATGTAGTGCTGAGCCGCTCGATACCGCGCGGGTTGCTCGCGCAATAGATAGCCGATCAGGCGGGAGCGGTTGACCCTCAGCTGCTTCGATATGCCGCTCATCGTGTGCCCCAGTTCGACCAAGTCGATAGCCTTATTGATCTTCTCGTCCCTCGAATGCACTTCAGCCACCCTGATCGCAGTTTCCCCGCCTGCGGGAGGAGGAGCGCAGGCGGAGAATGAGATGCGTCGTGAGCGTCCAGCAGTTACAGTCGTCACGGCGCGCTGCGAAGGCGGTGTGTCCGTCGATGAGGATCTTGGTGCGAATACTTGTCTAACGTGGGTTGGTCGAGATCGACATGCTGTGGCAGATCAGGCGACCGATGCGACGCAGCAGCGCCCTGGATGCTTCGCTGCGGGCCTGTTTCGCCTGCGCTTCGACTGCACGTGTGACCAGACGCAGCGAGGCCGCATCAAGAGCCGAGGTGTCCATCGAAATCTGGGAAAGGGGAGGGGGGTTCATGGTGATGCTCCTTTTAACTTGCAATGTCTCAATCAGATGGGGCCATTCTGCGAGCCTCGGGGTTCGAATAATTTGATTTACGACAAAGACCGGGAGCCATCGACCATGTAAGAACGCGACCATTTTTCACACTTTGGAGGAGAAAATGTCACGTGTGGAAAAGTGCTCGCAAATGCGGGGCGTGAGTGACATTCGGCGATGGTTTCGTATCTCGACGACGTACGTTCGCTCACGTTCGACTATGGCAATCGAAGTAGTGCATGATGTTTGGAGGAGAGATCGTGCGACGTGTTGCTCGTACAGCGTTCGTGTTCGCACTGCTGCTGGTGGACACTACGCCGCTTGCTCAGACATTTCCGGCGAAACAGGTTCGTTTCGTTATCCCGTTTCCGGTCGGAGGCAGCAGCGATGCGAGCGCGCGGATCATCATGCCGCCGCTCATCGAGCGCTGGAAGCAGCAGATACTCGTCGACCCGCGTCCCGGTGCCGGCACCGTCATCGGCACGGATCATGTCGCGAAGAGCGCGCCGGACGGCCACACTCTGCTGCTCACGTCGAACCAGTACAGCTACACGCCCGTGATGTACGCGAAGCTGCCGTATGACGCGCTCTCGGATCTGCTGCCGATCACGATCGTGTCGCTGTCGCCACAGGCGATCGTCGCTCATCCGTCCCTGCCGGTGAGAAACGTCACGGAATTGATTGCGCTCGCCCGCGCGCGGCCGGGCCAGCTCAACATGGGCACGGCGGGTTCCGTGCTGCCGGTGCACCTCTTCAATATGCTGGCGCAGGTGAAGATCGAAGTGGTGCCATACAAGGGCGCCGGTCCGATGTCGATCGATCTCATGGGCGGACACGTGCCGCTCGCGATCGCCGCCGTCAGTTCCGTGCAGGCTGCCGTACGCTCGGGACGCGCGAGGATGATAGGTGTGTGCGCCGAGAAGCCTTCGGTCGTCTGGCCGGACGCGCTGCCGATTGCGAGAGATCTGCCGGGGTTCGACGCAACCGCGTGGTTCGCGCTATTCGCGCCGCGCGGCACACCTCGGGATGTCGTCGCCCGCATTCACGACGATGTGGCCGCGGTGCTCGAGATGCCGGACGTTCGCCGGCACCTCCTGGACATCGGGGCCGAACCCGGTGGCCAGACGCCCGAGGCGCTCGCTGCGCGGGTGCGCTCGGAGATCGCGCGTTGGCAGAAGGTCGCGGCTGCGGCCGGGATCGAACCTCAGTAAGTGTTCGCCGAAACAGCGTCGCGCCACCCCGCGAACCTGCTCCGGAAAGCACCGCCTCAGTTGTAGAGCATTAACGCGAGCAGATGACGACTCGCGCCATGCGTCTGCATTACGCCGTCTGAATCCACCGCCGCTGCGCTTGCACCCGCGCCGGCTGCCGCAAGCCGCGCGTGCTCTGCGGGCTTGTTCTCGCGCCACCACTCGAGCAGTTCGAGGAAATCGCCACCGAACTTCACGTCCTTCAGCGTTTCGGTCGCGGTACTGCACGTCGCGACGGGTACGGCGCCGAGCCCGTTTACCGTGGCCACGTAGTCGCACAGCCAGAACGTGTGTTCGACCCGTGCGAGGTCGATTGCGACTGCCTCGTCGGTGACCGGCACTGGGGGCATCGATTGCTGTGCCGGCCCGGCAGCAACTGCGGTCACCAGCGTGACCCCTGCGATGCAGGCGCCGACGATGGCACCACGCACCGCACTTGTTTTGAAGTGTCTTGCGTTCATTTGTGTGCCTCCCGGAGAAGCGCGCATGTTCGCGCGAGGCACACTGTCGCGGTTTCGCCTGCGGCCCGGCATCGGCCGAAGGTGCTAGCAAGCGGGATGTCTTTGTGTTCGCGGTGCGTAGACGCACTTCGAACGGTGAAGGTCGCGCTATTCCGGTTTCAAGCCCGCGGCCCGGATCATCGGCCACCACTTGTCGATTTCCGCCTTCTGAAACGCGAAAAGCGCCTCGGGTGTCTGCTGTTCGCGTGGCGGAATCTCCTGACCCAGGTCGAGGAAACGCTGCCGCACCGCCGGATCGGCAAGCGTTTCGACGATTGCCCCGTTCAGTTTCATGACGATCTCGCGCGGCGTGTTTTTCGGCAGCCACGTGCCGTGCCACACGGACGTATGCAGCCCTGGAAGTCCTGCTTCGTCTACGGTGGGAACTTCCGGCGCGGCCGCCTGGCGCGTTGGCGCGGTGACTGCGTAGGCCCTTACCTTGCCGGCTTTGATCTGCGCCGCCACGTTCGAAATCTGTGTTACGTAGAGGTCCACTTCACCGCCCAGCACCGCTTGCAGGGCGGGTGCACCGCCCCGGTAATTCACGTACTGGAACTTGGCGTTTATCGCGTTCTGGAAGTAGATCGCAGCCATGTGCGAAGCGCCGCCAACGCCACCTGTGCCCATCAGTACCTTGCCCTGATTTGCGTTGATCCACGCGATCAGTTCCTTGAGATCGCGTGCCGGCACGGCCACCTTGGAGATAATGAGCTGAGGGTTGCTCGCGATCAGCGCCACCGGTGCGAAGTCGTTCAGAACGTCGAAGGGCAGCGAGTAGTACGCGCCATTCACCACATGCGTGCCCCAGTGTCCGATGCACACGGTGTAGCCGTCCGGGGCGGCCCGCACCACTTTACCCGTGGCGATGCTGCCCCCGGCGCCTGTTGTGTTGTCCACCAGCACCGGTTGGCCCAGTGGTTTACGCATCCGGTCGCTCAGGAGCCGCGCGAGCACATCGGTCGGACCGCCTGCAGAGAACGGAACGACGATCGTAATCGGGCGTGACGGATAGGGCTGCGCAATGATGTCTGCCGTGCACAGAGCACCGATGAGCGCAAGGAAAGCGGCCAGCGCCTGCGATCTCATATTCCTCCTCCGGTTTTTGAGTCGCGAGCGTAAAGCATACCCGCGTTCCGCACTGTATGCGCGTGTCCCCTCCCCGTCCGCTCTGCTACGCAGCCCCCGCTCACCGAAAAGGGGTGGGTGCTATGAAAGTCTCCCGCCCCCTAACGCGGAATAATGGGTAGCACCAGCCGCGAGGGATTGCGACCACCTTCGTAGATCGTGTTCGTCACCTGGTTGCGCAGCGTGACGTGCGGCCGGCCGTTCGTTGCAATGATCGAATCCGCGTTGGCGACCTCGAGGCGAATGCGGTGACCCGGCTTGAACAGGTTGCACGTCGGCCAGAGCTCGATCGCAAACTCGTAAACCTCGCCGGGCGAGAGCGGCTCCGGGCTCGTGTGCGGGTGATACGGCACGGCGGTGCTCGACTTCGCGGGATCGAGCTTGCGATGCGACGCCCGCAGCCAGCCTTTGCACAGTTCGCGCACCTTGCCGTCCGGTGACTCGTCAGCCAGGAACACGAGCCAGTCGGTGTCGGCTCCTGTGGATGACGCCTGCAGGTACAGCGCGAGCGGCCCTGTGACTTCCAGCGGCTGCCCCATCGGTTCGCTGCGATAGGTAAGGCGCGGTTCGCCGTGCCACGCTTCCTGGCTGCCTGCGTCGAACTCGAGCCGCCGCATACGTTCGCTGCCGGCTGTCTCAGTAAGCGTTCCCTCGCGCCCAACGCCTGCGCCGCCGAGACAGAGCTCGCGCCATTGCGTGCGCTTGAGCGGCCATTCGTTCTCTGCTCGCCAGACGTCCTCGCCCTGGATGTAGAGCTGAATCGGCGCGCCTTCCATCACGCGCGTGTCCATGCCCTTCAGCCAGTGATCGTACCAGCGCAGCATCTCGTAGTGATATCCGGCCCACGGTCGCAGTGGCCACGGACGCGGACCGACCATCATCCGTTTGGGGATCGCGCCCGTTCCGTTGTAGCCGTCGAAAGCGCCTTTCAGATGCAGCTCGTTCATGTACCAGCCGCATCCGAAGTACGCAGGGATGTCGATCTTGTCGAGCTGCGGCCAGGCGGAGCGCTCCTGATAGAACGGCCCGTCGAGCGGATACTTATGGCTGTACATGATCTCCAGCTTTTCCTTGAGCCGCTCGACCCGCGGGTTGCGGGCGGAGGTCATGTTCAGATTCATCACGAACTGGGTCCAGTGCGTCGTGAAGTTCGTGCCGATGCCACCGTGGAAGCAGGCGTCCCGATAGAAATCGCACGAAGCGTCGTAGGGAAAGATCGCCTTCAGGTGCGGCGGCTGCTGCTCGGCCGCGAAAAGCTGGGTGCGCCCCATGTAGGAGACGCCGCTCATACCGACATTGCCGTCGCACCAGGGCTGCGCAGCGACCCATTCGATGATGTCATAGAGGTCCTGCTGCTCCTGCGCGCCGAAGAGGTCGTAGTCGCCCTCGGAATCGTTGCAGCCGCGTACGTCGACGATCACGTGCGCGTAGCCGCGCGGAACCCAGAACTCCGAGATGCCGGCCTCGTTTTGTCCGAGCGCGACCACGCTGCGTTGAAGCTGCCGCGTGTAAACGGAGGTGGTGACGAGCGCCGGGAATTTGAGTCCTCCCGCATGCGGCCGGATGACGTCGGCCGCGAGTCTCACGCCGTCGCGCAGCGGAATAATGGCTTCGTAGTCGGCCACGCTCGCGTAGCGCGGCTGCGACTGCTCGGGCGTTCGCGGCGTTTCGTCGAACGGATATTGGGGGGAAACGAGCGGATCGATACAGCGGATCCGATTGGGATCTGCATTCATGGGGCGGGCTCCTCCAGCGGTGTCAACAAGATATTACGTGGCACTCTGCGGCTTTGATAATCCCATCGTGCTGATTTATTCTCAGAGCCGCCAAACTACTATGGGAACGCGAGCATCCGCTGGCGCGCCTGTCTAACCCGTCCCCACCAGCCCAGAACCCGAAACGAATCAGGACCATGCCACCGAAGAAGAACTCACGCTCCGCCGTTCAGACCAAGACTGCCAAACGTGCCGGTACCCGCGCTCCCGCATCGAAACCGCAGGCCGGGAGAGCGGGGACGAAATACGTCTATGCATTCGACGAAACCCGCGCTGCCGAGCTTGCCGCAGGATCGCGCGACGCAGTGCTCGGACTGCTCGGCGGAAAGGGCGCCAATCTCGCCGAAATGACGAAGTTGGGCCTGCCGGTTCCCCCCGGCTTCACCGTGACCACGCAGGCATGCAACGCATTTCTGGCGGCCGGCGGCCGCTTTCCTCCGGGCATGTGGGAGCAGGTGCTCGATGCGGTGAAAGCGCTCGAGCGCAAGACCGGCAAGAAGTTCGGCGACCCGGGCAATCCGTTGCTCGTGTCGTGCCGTTCCGGCGCGAAGTTTTCGATGCCGGGCATGATGGACACGGTACTCAACATCGGCATCAACGATGAAGTAGCCGAAGGCCTCGTCGCGCTGACGAAAGACGAGCGCTTCGTATACGACGCGTATCGCCGTCTCGTGCAGATGTACGCAACCGTCGTTCTCGATGTCTCGTCGAAACCGTTCGAAGCGCTGCTTTCCGACTATCGTTCGAAACGCGGTGTGTGGAACGACGCGGAGCTCCCTGCAGAGGATCTCAAACAGATCACGGCCGGTTTCAAGCGCGTCGTCGAAGAGCAGGCGAAGCGGCCGTTCCCGTCCGATCCGCTCGAGCAACTGGAGCTCGCTTCCATGGCGGTGTTTCGTTCCTGGAATGGCAAGCGTGCGCAGGACTATCGCAATGCCGCCGGCATTGCGCACGATCTCGGCACCGCCGTGAACGTGTGCACGATGGTGTTCGGAAACATGGGGAACGATTCGGGCACGGGCGTCATGACCACCCGGAACGTGAGCTCCGGCGAAAATCAGCTCGAAGGCGATTTCCTCACCAATGCACAGGGCGAAGACGTGGTCGCCGGCACGCGCCGAACACAGCCGATCGCGGATCTCGCGCGCTTGATGCCGAGCATCGACAAGGAGTTGCGGCGCATTGCCCACACGCTCGAACAGCATTACCGGGACGTGCAGGACATCGAGTTCACGATCGAACGCGGCAAGCTGTGGATGCTGCAGACGCGCGATGCGAAGCGCACCGCGCTTGCTGCCATTCGCCTGGCCGTCGATCTCGCGCACGAGAAGCTCATCACGAAAGAAGAAGCCGTGCAGCGCGTGCGGCCCGAGCACATCGACTTTTTCCTGCACCCGCAGCTCGACGCCGATGCGCGCGCACAGGCGCGCGACGACGGTTCACTCATCGCCGAGGGCCTGAATGTTTCTCCGGGCGCCGCAATCGGACAGATCGTCTTCGATGCGGACACCGCCGAGCAGTGGTCGAAGCATCTTCAGAAGAAGGTGATCCTCGTGCGGCCCGAAACGCGTCCGGACGACGTTCACGGCATGCTCGCCGCGCAGGGCGTCGTGACGAGCCGCGGCGGACGCACCAGCCATGCGGCGCTGGTTGCGCGGCAGTTCGGTATCCCGGCCGTTGTCGGCGTGGTGGACCTGGAAGTGAATGCGGAGCGTAAGCGCGTGCGTACCGCGGCGGGACGCGAGTTTCACGAGGGCGACTGGCTCTCGATCGACGGCGCGACGGGCGAAGTGTTCTCGGGCGAGCTGGCGACCGTCGTTCCGGATGTGACCGACCCGCAATTCATCGAGCTGCTGTCGTGGGCGGATCGCTTCCGGCGGCTTGGCGTCTGGGCGAATGCCGATTACGCGCGGGATGCGGAGCGCGCACGCCGCTTCGGCGCCGAGGGGCTCGGGCTGTGCCGCACCGAGCATATGTTCTTCGAGGCCGAGCGGGTGCCGGTCGTGCAAAGCATGATCCTCGCGCGCTCCCCCGAAGAACGCGCGGAGCATCTGGCCAAACTGCTGCCGATGCAGCGCGCGGATTTCGAGGCTCTCTTCAGGGCAATGGATGGCTTGCCCGTCACGATAAGGCTCATCGATCCGCCGCTGCACGAGTTCCTGCCGAGTCACGACGAGCTGCAGAAGTCGATTACCGAGATCGAAATGCGCCTGAAGCTGAACGACGGCAACGCCGCGGGGCTGGAGGCGGAGCTGAAGGAGAAGCGCAAGGTGCTCGACCGCGTCGCCGCGCTGCGCGAGCAGAATCCCATGCTGGGCTTGCGGGGCGTGCGTCTCGGCATCCATATGCCCGAGCTCGTGCGGATGCAGATGCGCGCGATCGCGGAAGCCGCGTGCACCTGCGCGCGGGAGGGCGTGAAGATCAAGCCAAAGATCATGATTCCACTGGCGTCGATGAGCGCCGAGTTGAGGATACAACGGGCACTGCTGGAGGAAGAAGCGCGGGCGGTACTGAGCGAGCAGCGCTCGAAAGTCGTATTCCAGTTCGGCACGATGATCGAAGTGCCGCGCGCCGCCCTCATCGCGGATCGCATCGCCGAATTTGCCGAGTTCTTCTCGTTCGGGACGAACGATCTCACGCAGACGACGTTTGGCATTTCACGGGACGATGCTGAGACAGGGTTCCTGAGCGAATATCTGCAGAAGGGAATACTCACGCGCAATCCATTCGCGACCCTGGACGAAGCCGGCGTCGGCCAGTTGATGCAGATCGGGGTAAGGCTGGGACGCGGACGGCGCCCGGAACTGGAGATCGGGATTTGCGGCGAGCACGGAGGAGATCCGAGCAGCGTCGATTTCTGCCATCGTACCGGACTGGATTACGTGTCCTGTTCGCCCTTCCGCGTGCCCGTGGCGCGACTTGCTGCGGCACATGCGGCGCTCGCGGATACAGGCGCAACGGCAAAGACGGCGAGTAAGTCCAACGCGGCAGCCAAGTCCAAGTCGGCGGCCAGGAAGAAAGCGGCAGTGAAGTCCAAGTCGGCGGTTAAGAAGAAAGCGGCAGTGAAGTCGAAGACGGCGGCTAAGCCGAAAGCAGGTCTGCTGCGGAAGCGCTGACATCGTGAGTTAGAAGCTCTGTCTGTATCGGCGAGCGGCGCGCCTGGAACAGGCTGTCGCTGCGAACGTGACATTCAGGCGCCATTTGGAACTCTGGTCCGAGCGTACGAGGGCTTGGGCCATGGAAAGCAGCGTGCAGAGCGGTGCCCATGACAACAGAACAACGCTATCGAGGCATGGACCGGGCGGCGCTCGACGCCGCTTATAACAACAGCGCCGCGGTGCGCGACAGCGCTGCGATCGTGGCCGAGTGGGACCGACGCAGCGCGGCGTTCGCAGCCTCGCATGCGCAGCACCTGGATCTTCGCTACGGTGCGCGCGAGCGCAACCGTATCGACTACTTTCCAGCGGCCTCACGCGGCGGCCCCGTGCTCGTGTTCATCCACGGTGGCTACTGGCAGATGCGTGCGAAGGAAACGTTCCGTTTCGTGGCCGCGGGACCGCTTGCGCACGGCATCGACGTCGCGCTCATCGCGTACACGCTCGCGCCCGCGGCAACACTCACCGAGATCGTCGCGGAGACGCGTGATGCGCTCACCTGGCTCGCGGGAAACCTGAAAGATCTGGGGGGCGACCCGCAGCGGATTTACTTGTCGGGCTGGTCGGCAGGGGGACATCTGACGGCGATGTCCCTCGACCATCCTGCGGTGCGCGGCGGCCTTGCGATCAGCGGCATCTACGACCTGGAGCCGATCCGCTTGAGTTATCTCGATGAAAAGCTTCACCTCACGCCGGAGGAGGTCGAGCGGCTCAGTCCGCAGCGTTGCATGACCGCAATCACCCGTCCGCTGGTAATCGCCTATGGCGGTGCCGAGCTGCCGGAGCTTCAGCGTCAGTCACGCGAATACGGCGCTGCGCTGGAGCGGGCGAGCGCCGCCTTGAAGCTCGTCGAGCTGACCGGACACGATCACTTCTCGATCCTCGAAGCGCTCGCGGATCCTCGCGGGGAAGTGGCAGCGCTCGCGGTCGAACTCTGCACGTCCTGATCGGGTTCCCCTTACCTCCGGTCTGCCTGCCGCACTTCTCTCGTGCACAAAGTGCGCACGTGCACTGCGGCGGAGCACGCGCCGCACGCGTTGCGAGCTTGAACGCCTGCGACGTAACGAACTCTCAAATGGCATAAGCGTTGCTCCAGCGCTCCGGCGGCAGCGGCTGTCCGCCGCTTCCCAGTCGAAGGAGAGCCCATGCAGCATCGCCGCACCTTCCTTGCCGCCGCCCTCGCATTGACCGTTGCACTTGGCTTCGGCGCTCCCGCATCCGCGCAGAACCCGAAAGTCATCAAAGTCGGGACGCTGAAGCTGATCCACGGCATCACGCCGTACTTCTACGAGAAGTTCACGCCCGCCGGCTACAAGATCGAAGTCATTCCATTCGAAAGCCCGACCGACGGCAAAAACGCCGTGGTCACGGGCACGGTCGATTTCGGCACCTTCGGAATCGCCGCTGCGACGCTCGGTGCGGCTGCCGGCGAACCGCTGGTGATATTCGCGGCGCAGTGCAATCGCGGCATGGCGATCGTCGCGAACGCCAAGTCGGAGATCAAGACCGTGAAAGATCTCAAGGGCAAGCGTGTCGCGATCTGGCCCGGCTCGACGCAGGAAGTCGTCATCCTGGAGCGCCTCAAAGCGGAAGGCCTGGCGGTCAAGGACATCCAGGCGATACGGCTGCCGTTTTCGGACATGGCGCCCGCGCTTGCACGCGGTGACGTGGACGCCTACGTCGGCGCGGAGCCCGGGCCCGGAATCAGTCTCGCCAACGGCGCCGGCAAGATCGTCGAATATCCCTACTCGACGGCGATCGGCTCACTCAACATGGTGTGGGGCGCCCGCCGCGAGACGATCGAGAAGAATCCGGAGCTCGTCACGGTGATGATGGACATTCACCGCAAAGCGACCGAATACGCGATGGCGAACGAGAACGCGAAGATCGACATGGCCGTGCAGAAGCTCGGCCAGACGCGCAAGTCGATCGAGCTCGCGGCGCCGAACGTCGAGCTTACGTGGAAGATCGACGACGACTTCATCAGGCACGCGAAGGCGTATGCGCAACTCATGTACGAGAAGAAGCAGATCCGGGAGATGCCGAACTTCGATCAGTTCATCACCACGAAATTCATGAAATAGCCGCGAGCCGAGGAGCACGCGATGACCCCACCTTCCATCGCGCTCACCGTCGACCCGGCGGACGAGCCGCAGACAAGCGCCCCCGCGCGCGCTCGCACCGTGCCCGTGGGCGCTGCCCCATTCACGGTCACGGCCGCTTCCGAGCGGGCAATACCCGTTCGGCGGCAGCGCGGGCGCGTGCTGCCCGAGCGTGTGCAGGCCGCACTGCTGGGCGTCGCGTTTCCGATCGTACTCGTCTTCCTGTGGCACGAGGTCGTGATCGCGACGCAGACGCGGCTCGTTCCCACGCCGTACCAGGTCGGCGTAATGATGTACGACTTCGCTTTCGGCGGCATACACAATGACGCGTTCAGCGGGACCGTGCTCACGCATCTGGTCGCGTCGATGCAGCGGGTCTACGGCGGGTTCCTTCTCGCGGTTGTCGTCGGCGTGCCGCTCGGGCTTCTGATCGGGAAGGTCAAGGCGATCCGGCAACTCGTCGATCCGACGCTCTCGCTTCTAAGGCCGATACCCGTTACGGCCTGGCTGCCGCTTTCGATGATCTTCTTCGGGCTGGGCCCTCGCTCCGCGATCTTTCTCGTCTTCCTCGGCGCTTTCTATCCGATCGTGCTCAACACGATCTTCGGCGTAAGGTCCGTCGATCCGAAGCTTTTCGAGGCGGCTGCCATGCTCGGGTGCGACGGCTCCCGCATGTTCCGCCAAGTCGTGCTGCCGGCCGCGACCCCGAGCATTTTCAACGGGCTCCGCCTCGCGCACGGCTTCGCGTGGATCCTCATCGTGGTGGGCGAGATGACCGGCGTGCCGACGGGGCTCGGCTCGGTGATCATGGACGGACGCACGCTGTCCCGCACCGACCTCGTGATCACCGGCATGATCGTCATCGGTCTCGCCGGCTTTGCGACCGACCGGCTGATCGTCGCGCTCAACAATCGCGTCCTGCGCTGGAGCCCTCAACATCGTGGATAGCATGCCACCACGCAGATCGTTCCTTGCCGTCCACGATGTCGGTAAAACCTTCATGATCGGCAACAAGCAAGTCGAAGCGTTGCGCAACGTGAGTCTGGTGATCGAGAAGGGCGAATTCGTCTGCGTGATCGGCGCTTCGGGATGCGGCAAATCCACCCTGCTGCGCATCATCGCCGGATTCGACGAGCCGACTTCGGGGTGCGTGGAAATCTACGATCATCCGGTGCAGGGTCCGGGCAGCGACCGCGGCATGGTGTTCCAGGATTACGCGCTGTTCCCCTGGCTTACCGTGCGCGAGAACATCGCATTCGGACCGCGTCAGAAAGGCATGACCGCTGCGCGGGCGCGCGCGATCACGGACGAGTTTCTGAACATGGTCGGACTTGCCGCTTTCGCCGATCGCTTCCCCTCTCAGCTTTCAGGCGGCATGAAGCAGCGCGTCGCCATCGCCCGCGTGCTGGCGAACGAAGCGAACATTCTGCTCATGGACGAGCCGTTCGGCGCGCTAGACGCCCTGACGCGCGAGCAGCTTCAGGACGAGCTCATGCAGATCTGGGCGCGAACCGGTCTGACGGTGATCTTCGTGACGCATTCGGTGGAAGAGGCGACGCTCCTTGCCGACCGGGTTGTGGTGATGACTGCGGGACCCGGCCGCATCGAAGCCGATACGCGTATCGATCTGCCGCGGCCGCGAGACGTGTCGTCGCCCGCATTCAATGAAGTGAGGCGCGGACTGACGCAGCGGCTGACGAGCCATGTGAGGAGACTCAAGACGGCGGCGTGAGTGGCCGATGAAACCACGCGACCGAGAGTGTCAGCGCGCTCACGAGCAGCATCCCCGCCAATCCCGCGAAGAGCGCCCCGATTTCGGTTTCCTTGCGCTCCAGGACGATGCGGCTGCCGAGCTCCTGATAGACCTCGTGAAGCTGCTCGGCGGTTGCCGCGTGATAGTACGCACCGTCCGTGATGCGGGCGACGGCCCGCAGCGTTTCTTCGTCGAGCGTGACGTCGTAGCTCACGCCCCTGATCTCGATGCGCGTGGGCGCGACGTTCCCGAAGCCGACCGTGTACACGCGCACCCCGCGATCGGCAGCGAGCTGCGCGGCGCGCAGCGGGGGCGGCCCTCCGGTATCGCGTCCATCCGTCAGGAGCACGATCGCGACCGACTTGTTCGAGCCGGGTGCGAGGCGGTTCGCGGGTGCTAACGAGGGCTGCTCGAACCGCCGACCGAACGCGACGGGACGGAATTCCTCCGGTGGACGGCCCATTCCGAATACCTCGAACTGCGGGCCGATCTCTTCGTGCGGAAAAAGCGTGAGTAACGCCGCGATCAGTCCGCTGCCGATCGCCGTGTTGTAGCGGAGGTCGAGGTTTTCGAGCGCCTTCAGCAACTTGTCTCGGTCACGCGTTGGCGGCTGAACGAGATCGGCATCTGCTGCGAAAGTCAGGATTCCGACGCGCACATCTCGAGGCTGGCGTTCGATGAACGTTCTTGCAGCCGCCTGCGCGGCCGCGAGGCGGGTGGGACGGACATCGTTCGCGCCCATGCTCAGCGAAACATCGATCACGAGAAGGACAGTCCGTTGTTGCGAGGGGAGGTCGATGACCGCGACAGGCCGTCCCAGCGCGATGATGCTCGCCAGCACGGCGAGTCCCAGCAGGAGAGGCGGCACGTGGCGCCGCAAGCGCTGCGTTCTGCCGAGTGCCGGCCGCACGAGCGCAACGTTCGGGTAGCGCAGCGCACTCCGGCTGCGCCGCAGGGTGAGCAGGTAGAGGGCAATGAAGCACGGCATCGCGAGCAGGGACCAGAGCGCGTGCTGCCAGAGGAATGTCATAGGGCGGCGACCATGTGTGGTGCGGCGCGAATCGCGTGGAACCGCCGCTGAGTAAAGCAACTCCCTTGCCGCCGCAGCGTCGTGCGCGCTGAGGAATGTTCAGGCGGCGCAACAGAAAAACGAGCCCCTCGACAGGTCCGACGCGTCGTCACGAGCAGCGCCGCACGTTCACGTCCGTGAGGTTCTGCCGCGCGCCCGCCCGAGCGCGTACGAAAACGCACATCTGCGGGCGGTTGTTTACCGTACCGTTACAAACGGAATCACAACCGAAATTCGGCAGAAACCCGCGCGCCGTAGTCTCTCCTCCGTCGCGGCCCACATCGAAGCAGGGGTGGACATCGGAGCCGCGCCGAAGTCGACGAATCAACGGACTAAAGGAGATGACATGAAAGCGAACCGACTCTACAGGGACATCATGAAGCGCCTGAGCACCGTTCCGATGCCCAACCGCACGCGGGAAGGAGCGCAGGTCGAACTGAGGCGCGCCATCTCGATGATCGAATTTCTCCTGGGCAAAGGCAAAGTCGAAACCGGCGCCCGTCGGGTCTGAGCGAATACTGCAAACGCGTAGGGGATGGTATGAAAACCACCAAGAAGAAAGTGTTCGTGGATGACGCGTCGGACGTCGACGAGCTCGACGTGCCGATCGTGACCTGGACGCTTGACGAGCTGGGCGACATCGACGATCTCGCCTGCCTGTCGGCGGGGAAATCCGGCGGCGACGATGTTTACGCGTGACGACATGACGGCGCTGCCATGGCCGCGGCGCTATGTGCTCCTGCGCCGTCATGTGTTTCGTGGCGCCGAGTGCCGCAACCGCATCCAGGGTTGGCGCGGCCGCAAGGAGTCGCGGCGCGCCCGCTCCGACGGATGGCGTCGCTGGTGTGCCGCGCAACTCCCGGACGTGGGAGTCGATGTGGGTGCCCGCGCCGCAGGCGGGGGATCCAGCGGCATGGATGTCGAACGCATGACGGAGCTGCGCCGCACGCGTGGTCTCGTTCCATGGATCGCCGGTGTCGCGCTCGTTGCTGTCGTTACGATGGTGGCGGCATACGGCCTCGTCCGCAGCGGCGGCATGGAAGCGTATGGTTACTCCGCGCCGCTGCTGCATGCTGTGGCTGCCCTTTCCAGTAACGGAATGTCTGCCGTGCGCGTGCGGTGAACGCTGCCGGGCTGCAACACGCGTTTTCATCTGAAATCCGGCCCTCGAAGGAAATGGTCGTGATCATGGCGCGTGAGTCGACCTCCTCGTCGCCGAACTGTGTTTGAAGGGCGAGGACGGAGCAAGCGCGAGGTCTTCGCCGCGCGTCGACGCGGTGCGGTAAGCAGGAAGAAACCGGCGCCCGAAGGCGCCGGTCCGAGACACTGGCCGAGGACCGACCAGCAAGGCTAGGTAGGAGGAGAGGAGCCGCCCGGCCTTGCGAGCGCCTCTCGCAAATACCGCGCCAGCTCGCATTCCGGCTCGCGTGCCTCGTTCTGCCAGCGGTCACGAGCGTGGACCGCTTTCCGGCGCGTAAGGGCGCGTACATTCGGATGAGAGTGCTGATCCGGGCTTGAGTGTCACGTTTGCGGCGACAGACCTGTCCCAGCCGTGCCGCTCACCAGAACGATGTTGGTTCCAAATCGCGGTCGCCCGTGCACTGAACCTGAGCCGCGCATGCACTACGCAGAGGCATTCGCCGCCTCGCTTTCCGCACATGACTTCGGCATCGACGTGTTTTTCCCCTCTGAGACGTGCGTCACTCTCGATCGTTGGTGAGTGGCATAGGTCTTGCGTCGAGCAGGAAAAAAGCCTCCCAACAAACGCCCGGGGAAATGCATGTCCCACTCGCAGGAACCGCATCACCAGCGCCGTCGCGTACTCAAGGCGGCGGTAGCTGCCGGTGCCTGTGCGCTCGCGCCGGGTCTCACCTCTCGCGCGTACGCTCAAAGCAAGCTGCTGGTCGGCGTCATCTACGTCGGTCCGAAAGACGATTACGGCTACAACCAGGCGCAGGCGATGGCCGCCGCGGCGATGAAGAAGATGCCGGGCGTCACGGTAATCGAGCAGGAGAAGGTCGCGGAGACCATCGACGTACAGAAGGTGATGGCGTCCATGATCGAGCAGGATGGAGCGACGCTCATCTTTCCCACATCGTTCGGCTATTTCGATCCGCATGTGCTCAAGGTGGCTGAGCGTTATCCGAAAGTACGATTCGCACATTGCGGCGGGCTCTGGACCGAGGGCAAGCACCCGAAGAATACCGGCAGCTATTTCGGCTACATCGACGAATGTCAGTATCTCGACGGCATCGTTGCCGGGATGACGAGCAAGTCGAAGAAGCTCGGTTTCATCGCCGCGAAGCCGATTCCGCAAGTGCTGCGAAACATCAACGCGTTCACGCTGGGCGCGCGCAGTGTCGATCCTTCGTGCACCACACGCGTGATCTTCACCGGCGACTGGTCGCTGCCGGTGAAGGAAGCGGAAGCCGCGAACACGCTCATCGATCAGGGTGTCGATGTGCTGACGTGCCATGTGGACAGCCCGAAAGTGATCGTCGAAGGCGCGGAGCGCCGCGGCATCTACGTGTGTGGCTATCACGCGAGCCAGGCCACACTCGCGCCGAAAGGCTATCTCACCGGCGCTGAATGGAATTGGGTGACGCCTTATACGGAGCACGTGAAGGCCGCCCAGTCCGGTGCCCCGATGAAGAACTTCCTGCGCGGCGGTCTCAAGGAAGGATTCGTAAAGGCTTCGTCGTACGGCACGTCGGTGAGCGAGGCTGCACGCAAGAAGGCCGATGGGGTGAAAGCCGAGATGATGAAGGCCGGCTACGCGATTTTCAAAGGCCCGCTGAAGGACAACACCGGCAGGACGGTCATCAACGCCGGCGTCGTGCAGCAGCAGACCGAGCCGGTGCTCGAACAGATGAACTATCTGGTGGACGGTGTCATCGGCAAGCTCTGACGCGCTCGCGCTCGACGCGACGCTACCTGATGCGCGCGTCGGGGAGCACGTGCGCGCGTCGGCGGAGGCGATCGCAATCCCGCTGGGGGCGATTGGCGCCGCGATGGTGCTGTTCGGACTGTTCGTTGCGCTGCTCGGCAGGAATCCGCTCGAAGTCTACGAGCTCATCTATCGCGGCGGTTTCGCGAGCGCCTTCGCGTGGCAAAACACGCTCTCGCGTGCCGCCCCGCTGATGCTGACCGCACTGTGCGTCGCACTGCCGGCGCAGGCGGGTCTCATGGTCATCGGCGCGGAGGGCGCGGTCGCGCTGGGCGCGCTTGCGGCGGGCGTGGCGGGATACGGTTTCGATGGCATTCCGCCGTTCATGAATAAAACGGCGATGGCACTTGCTGCGATCACCGCCGGCGGCGCATGGATCGCTGCGGCGGGAGCGCTGCGCCAGTATCGCGGCGTCAACGAGACGATCTCGAGTCTGCTGTTGACCTACATCGGTATCGCGATATTCAACCATCTCGTGGAGGGCGCGCTGCGCGACCCGGCGAGCCTCAACAAGCCGTCGACGCATCCCATCGGCACGGCCAACATGCTCGGCAACTTTCCGATGCTGGACGTGCACTGGGGGCTGGGCTTTGGAATCATCGCCTGCATCATCGCGTACGTGCTGGTCTATCGCAGTACGTGGGGCTTCGGCCTTCGCGTTGTCGGCGGCAATGCGCGAGCGGCGCGCTTCGTGGGACTGCCGGTGAACCGCATCGTGATCACTGCGTGTGCCTTGGGCGGCGGCGCTGCCGGGCTGGCGGGCATGGCCGAGGTCGCGGCAGTGCATGGCACTGCGAACGCGTCGGTCATCGCGGGCTACGGCTACGCGGGAATTCTGGTGGCCTTCATCGCACGCCAGAACCCGCTCGCGATCATACCGGTAGCCATCCTTTTCGGCGGCATCGCTGCAAGCGGCGGCATGCTGCAACGACGGCTCGATCTCTCGGATGCGGCGGTGCTCGTTCTTCAGGGCATCGCCTTTCTGACGATCCTCGGAGCGGAATCGCTGTATGGCCGCTTGCGCATTTTCCAGTCCGAGGGCACCCGGTGACCGAGCTCGGCACCTGGGGTGTGCCGCTCGCGATGCTCGGTGGCGCGATCCGCGTCAGCACCCCGTTTCTGCTGGTGAGCCTCGGCGAATGCATCACGGAGAAGGCCGGCCGCATCAATCTCGGGCTCGAAGGCATTCTCGTCTTCGGCGCCTTGTCGGCATACGCGGTGTCGTACCACAGCGGCAATCCGTGGCTCGGGGTACTTGCGGCAGGACTCGCGGGCGCCATGCTCGGCCTCCTCCACGCGAGTCTGTGCAACCTTCCGCGCGTAAACGACATTGCGGTCGGCATCGGCCTCATGCTCTTCGGCACCGGCCTCGCATTCTTCCTCGGCAAGGCCTATATCCAGCCGAAGGCGCCGACGCTGCCTTCGATCGGCTTCGGCAACTGGAGCGACACGCCGCAGATCGCCGCCGCGTTGCAGATTCCGCCGCTGCTGATTGTCGGAGCGGTACTCGCCTTCGTGCTCGCCTGGGCATTTCGCAGCACGCGCTGGGGCTTGATCGTGCGCATGGTGGGCGACAGTTCCGATGCGGCGCGTGCGCTAGGCTACAACGTAAACGTCGTTCGCACGCTCTGCACCATTGCGGGCGGCGCGCTCGCCGGCGTCGGCGGTTCGTTCCTGTCGCTCTACTACCCCGGAAGCTGGAGCGAAGGTCTGTCGAGCGGTCAGGGACTCATGGCCGTGGCGCTCGTCATCTTCGCGCGCTGGGATCCGGTTCGATGCTTCTATGCGGCGCTGCTCTTCGGCGGCGCCGGTGCACTCGGGCCCGCGCTTCAGTCCGTCGGGTTCACGTGGGGCTATTACCTGTTCGCTGCCGCACCCTACGTTCTGACGCTCGCGATCATGATCGCGGCCTCGTCTCCGAGCCGCACGCTCGCGGGCGCACCGGCCGAGCTGTCCATCGCCAAATGAATGCGCCTGAAATCACTCTCGAACGCGTATACGTCACCGCGGAGCCGTATGCATGGCCTTACGACGGCGATTTGACCCCGGCCAATACCGCGCTGATCGTGATCGACATGCAGATCGACTTTTGTGGCAAGGGCGGTTACGTCGACAGCATGGGTTACGACCTCGCCCTCACGCAGGCGCCGATCGAGCCGATCCGCAAGCTGCTCCTCGCATTACGACGGCGCGGCTTCCTCGTGATTCATACGCGCGAAGGGCATCGGCCCGATCTCACCGACCTGCCTGCAAACAAGCGCTGGCGTTCCCAGCGCATCGGCGCCGGCATCGGCGACGCGGGGCCTGCGGGGCGCATCCTCGTGCGCGGAGAGGCCGGCTGGCAGATCATTCCGGAGCTTGCGCCCGAACCCGGTGAGGTCGTGCTCGACAAGCCGGGGAAGGGCGCGTTCTACGCGACCGACCTCGAACTGGTCCTGCACACACGTGGCATCCGCAATCTCATGCTGGCCGGCATCACGACCGACGTGTGCGTGCACACGACGATGCGCGAGGCCAATGACCGCGGCCTGGAGTGCCTGTTGCTCTCGGATTGCACCGGCGCCACTGATTACGGCAATCATCTCGCCGCGCTGAAAATGGTGAAGATGCAGGGTGGTGTCTTTGGCGCAGTCGCAGATTCGAGCGCCGTCCTCGCAGCTCTCGCACTAACGCACAGCCATGGATGACCATCTGATGCGGGTTGCAGTGCCCGTTGCGCCGCTGCTGGGTAAGGCGGCGGCGGTGCGTGTGACGGGCATGACCAAGCGGTTCGGCAGCTTCGCCGCGCTCGACAGTGTTTCACTGACTGTGGACGCAGGCTCGTTTCACGCGCTGCTCGGTGAAAACGGAGCAGGCAAGAGCACGCTGGTGAAGTGCCTCGTCGGCTTCTACAAGCCGGACACGGGCAACATCGAAGTCGACGGCCGCGAATGCGACGTGCGCTCGCCGCACGATGCCGATGCGCTCGGCATCGGCATGGTCTATCAGCATTTTACCCTCGTGCCGAGCATGACGGTCGCAGAGAACCTGGTGATCAGTCGCAGCGATACGCCCGGATTGATCAGCTGGCGCGCAGAGCGCGAGCGCATCGAAGGCTTCCTCGAGAAAATGCCGTTTCGCATTCCACTCGACGTGCCGGTCGCATCGCTTGCGGCCGGCGACAAGCAAAAAACGGAAATCCTGAAGCAGCTGTATCTGCGCCGTCGTTTTCTGATCCTCGACGAGCCGACATCGGTTCTCACGCCGGCCGAGGCCGACGAAGTACTCGGTCTGCTGAAGGACATGGCGCGGCGCAAGGAAGTGAGTGTTCTCATGATCACTCACAAATTCCGCGAAGTATCGCTGTACTGCGATCAGGTGACGGTCCTGCGTCGCGGGCGTAATGCGGGCGGTGGCGCCGTCGGCGAGCTCGATACCACGCGGATGGCCGAGATGATGGTCGGCGATCGCGTGCCGCAGGAGTCGACACAGACGCCCACAACAGCAGCGGACCGCTCGACCTGCGTTTTGTCGATCCGCGGACTGCATGTCCGCAACGACACCGGTGTGGGCGCTGTGAACGGGCTCGATCTCGACTGCCGCGCGGGAGAGATCCTCGGCATTGCGGGTGTGTCAGGCAACGGTCAGCGCGAGCTGGTCGAGGCGCTTGCGGGACAGCGGGTGCCGGTAGCCGGTGATATTACGGTGGCCGCTACACGGTATCGCGCAACCCGCGGTCAGATCCGTTCGCTGCGTGTGTGCGGCCTGCCCGAGGAGCCGCTGCGCAACGCCTGCGTGGGATCGATGAGCGTCGCGGAGAATATGGCGCTCCGCAATTTCGATCAGCCTCCGATTGCGCGCGGGCCGTGGGTGCTGAGTCGTTTCATAGTGGAGCAGGCCGAGCGCTGGATCCGGCAGTTCAACGTGAAATCACGCGGCAGCCGTGCGCGTATCGCTACGCTCTCGGGAGGCAATGTGCAGCGTGCGGTTCTGGCGCGTGAGCTTTCGGCGCCTGTTTCGCTTCTCATCGCGGCGGATCCGGTTTTCGGGCTCGATTTCGCGGCAGTCGCGGAGATTCATGATCGAATTCGTAATGCCAGAAACGAGGGTGCTGCCGTTCTGCTGATCAGCAGCGACCTCGACGAGCTGTTTTCGCTGGCGGACCGCATCGCAGTTATTTTCGAAGGGCGCATCGTCTACGAAGCGCCGACCGCGCGCGCCGACATCCGTGACATCGGACGCGCCATGGCCGGGCATATGGAAAGGGCAGCCGCATGAGCGCCATCGTTCGGGCCCAACCGGGCGAATTCGTGTTCGATATCTGTAGTACCGCGCTGATCGTGATCGACATGCAGTGCGATTTCATCGAGCGCGGCGGCTTCGGCGACGCGCTGGGCAACGATGTGTCGCGTCTTTCGCGCATTGTGCCGGTCGTGCGCGAGCTGCTGACGGTGTGCCGCGACGAAGCGATGATGATCGTGCACACACGCGAAGCGCATAAGCCCGATCTGTCGGACTGCCCACCCTCGAAGCGGCTGCGCGGCACGCCGCGCCTGAGAATCGGCGATCGCGGTCCGATGGGCCGCATTCTGATCGCCGGCGAACCGGGAAATGAAATCGTACCCGAGTTGCGGCCGCGGCCCGGTGAGCTCGTCCTGAACAAACCGGGAAAAGGCGCTTTCTACGCGACGCCGCTCGAGAAGCATCTGCGGGCTGCAGGCATCACCCGTCTCGTATTTGCCGGCGTGACGACCGAAGTCTGCGTGCAGACATCGATGCGTGAAGCGAACGACCGGGGCTTCGAATGCCTGCTGATCGAGGATGCGACCGACAGCTACTTTCCGGAGTTCAAGAAGGCAGCGGTCAGGATGATTACCGCGCAGGGCGGCATCGTCGGGTGGGTGGCATCTTTCGCCTCGTTCGCACGTGCGATCGATGGAGCGGACAACTTCGTGCATGAGAGCGGGCGCAGCGTGACCGCATGACGATCAACGAGCCGCGTGTCCACGCGGAAGTGCGCGCGGCCTTCGAGCGTTACGAGCGTGCGCTGATCGAAAACGACGTGCCGGTGCTGGTCGAGATGTTCTGGAACAGCGAGCGCGTCATTCGTTACGGTATCGCCGATGCGCAATACGGTATCGAGGCACTCGCCGCGTTTCGCAAGGCGAACCGCTTCGATACCACGGGTCGCAGGCTGGGACCGACTGTGATCACGACGTTCGGTAACGACTTCGCCACTGCCAATACCGAATTCCGAAGCTTCAACAATCAACCCGTCGGGCGTCAGAGTCAGGCGTGGGCGCGGCTGCCGGACGGCTGGCGTATCGTGTCAGCGCACGTGAGTATCGTCGAGGTGCACGGATGACGCGCGTTTAACAGGCGCCCGACTGCGCGAGCGTAGCGCCCTTTACGGATACGCGCCGGATCGATGTTCTGATGAGCCGCTCGATCGCACGCAGCAGGCCGATCTCCTCCTGATCGACGAGAGACAACGCCGAACCGGTCGAGCCCGCACGGCCGGTGCGGCCAATTCGATGCACGTAGTCCTCCGGCACGTTCGGCAGCTCGAAATTGACGACTTGCGGCAGGTCCTCGATGTCGAGACCGCGCGCTGCGATGTCCGTTGCAACCAGCACGGGCACCTTCGCGGATTTGAAGTCGGCGAGCGCGCGTATGCGTGCCGACTGACTTTTGTTGCCGTGAATCGCCGCGGCGCGAATACCGTCTTTTACGAGCTTCTCGACCAGCCGGTTCGCGCCATGTTTCGTCTTCGTGAAGACGAGCACCTGTCGCCAGTCGTTCTCGCGAACGAGGTGGCTCAGAAGGCGAGACTTCTCGCCCTTCACACAGAGATGCACGCTCTGGTTCACGAGCTCGATCGGCGCATTTCGCGGGGCGACATCGATGGTGGCAGGCGTTTTGAGAATGTGCTGCGCCAGCGTGCGAATCGCGTCCGGGAACGTCGCCGAGAAGAGCAGCGTCTGCCGCGATTTCGGCAGTAGCGCGAGCACGCGTTTGATGTCCGGGAGAAAGCCCATGTCGAGCATACGATCGGCCTCGTCCAGGACGAGAATCTCGATACGCGACAGGTCGAGCGTGCGCCGATCGACGAGGTCGAGGAGACGTCCCGGCGTTGCTACGAGGATGTCGACAGGCTTGCGTAGCTGATTGATCTGCGGCTGGATGCTTACTCCGCCGAAGACGGCCATGACTCTGACGTTCACGTACTTACCGTAAGTGCGTACCGCCGCCTCGACCTGCGCTGCGAGCTCGCGTGTCGGCGCGACGATCAGGCACCGGGGCGCACGGGTCGAGACACGGATCGGGCTCTGCGCCAAGCGATGAAGGATGGGCAGCACGAATGCGGCGGTCTTGCCGGTGCCCGTCTGTGCCGCAGCCTGCACATCGCTGGCCGCGAGAACTTCCGGTATTGCCCGCGCCTGAATCGGCGTGGGTTCCTGGTAACCCGCTTCGGCGACACTGCGCACGAGCGGCTCGATCAGCCCAAGGGCTGCGAATCGGGATTCATGTATCAATCGAAACTCCAGCGACGGCCCGTCGCTTGGAGCTCAAGAGACACCAATCGGGCTGACGAACGTTTGGATTAGAGGGGAAGAAACAGCCGCTACGCTGATTGGATGACGTAGGGATGGCGGAGTATACACGGAAACGCGCGAGCAGATTGCTCGGCGTGGATCGAACGGAACGAGAGGCGGCCGGCGATGTTCCTGCCGCAAGCGACAGGTGCGGACCGCAACTCGTGCTCGGCGCTGCGCTTAACCGTTCTCATGCTGGAAGAAAAAGCGCAGTATTTCGCGGCTGGCGTCCGGTCCCGTGGGATCGGTGTAGGAGCCTTCGTCGCTTCCGCCGCACCATGCGTGAGCGGCGCCATGGACGATCCACTGCTCGATGACCGATTTACCGTCAGCGTCGCGGTAAGTGATACGCGTGTATTCGCGCCCGCGTGCGCGGTCCCGCTGTTCGCTGCGCTCGAGCGCCGCGGCTGCATTCATCGACGCTCCGGAACTCTCTGTAGCGCCTGCGGCATGTGCGATCAGATCGTCGCCGTTTTGGGGATGTACCGTGCGGTCGTTATCGCCGTGAAAGACGATCACCGGAGGCGTGCGCCGTGGCGACGCATCCTCGCGGCCTTTGCGCCGTCGCCGCTGCGATCGCTCGCCTCGCATGGCTGCAAAGGCCGAAGGGAGGTCGAGAGCCGCGCCGTGCGGGAGGCCCGAATGAATACCCACGGCTGCGTAAACGTCCGGATAGGTCATTGACATAACAGCAGCCATGGCGCCGCCCGCCGAGAGTCCTGCAATGTAGATGCGGTGCGGATCGCTGCCGAATTCGGCCGCGACCTCCCGTGTAATGCCGGCAATCAGGGACGGTTCGCCCCGGTCTCGCTGCTGATGCTTGGCCTGAAACCAGTTCCAGCAGTTCGAAGCGTTCGCGCCGCCTGACTGCGTCGGATACGCGACGACGAAGCCGTGCTCCTCCGCGAGTGCGTTCATGCGCGTGCCCGCAGCGAAATCGTCGGCGTCCTGCTTGCACCCGTGAAGCATGACGACCAGCGGTAGCGCCTGCCCGCGGTGAAGCGCAGGGACATAAACCTTGTAGTGGCGGATGCCCGCTGCTTTCGAGTAGGTGCGCTCGACGAACGATCCGGTCCCGGACCTCGCCTCCGGATCGATCACCCGGAATGCGCCTTCGATCGTGGCCACGTCTGCCGTCTGCGGGTGGTCGGCGCTCACAACGTCGTCAGCGGCCGCGGGTGCGCTCAAAGCGCGCTGGATGGCTTTCGTCGCTTCGAGAACGCTGCCGTTACGGACGAGGCGAGTTGCCTCCAGGATCGCAGGATGTATTTTCAAGTTCATTTAACGCCTAAGCCTCCGCGTTGATGACGATTGCGCCAGTTTGGTTGCATCGCAGCATACCGTCTTTTGAGTCATTAAACAGCACAATTTAGGGCTGTTATAGCTGCAGTGCAACAAACATGCCGCAGAGGAGGATGTTACGGCGACGCCGCCCGGCGCACGCTCAGCAGTGCGGGCGATGCTAGCCCTCAGGGTCTCGAGCGAACTTTGAAGTCAGTGGACGCGGAGCCGCTTCAGGTGAGCACTGTCACGGGAAGCTGATGGTGGCGAATGCCAGTATGAGGAACGGACGGTTCGGCCAGGGATCCAGAACCAGGAAGCGCCGTTGCCTCTGGATTCTGGTGCATGCCGGAGGAGGTGCCGGCCTGCGAGTAAAGCTAATACTGCAGTTGCGCGCCGATCAGAAACTGCTTCCTGTCCTGTAGCGGCGAGGCGAGACGCGAGTCTTCGAACTTCGTGAACATCGCCGAAAGCTTCGCGTTGGATCCCTTGATGATGTAGTTCAACCCAACGTCGAGCGCCTTGAGCGACGTGTCGCTCAGGCTGCGGTCGAATTTCTGATAGCGCACGAACGGCTGGAATTGGCCCCATCCGACTACACCCGGAATGAGCCAGCCGAGCCCCGCCAGCCAGGCCTTGCCATCGACCTGACCACCGAGATTGTCGCCGCCACCGCCGGTACACACGACCGAGCCGGGTTCGCCCGAATTGCAATCCACCGCACCGAGGTTGTACTTGTAGTAAGCCCCCTCGAGCGTCGGCACGCCGAACGCGAACTTCTTCTCGAACAGAAGATCGACGCTCCAGATCTTGAGCTTGCCGGGCCTGGCGACGGTGCCTACGCCGTCGGACTGATAGAACCCTGCGAGACCGACCGACAGGATGTCCTTGGCGCCGTAGTACGTGCCGCCGAGGTAATGCGCAGGCGGCGGTTCGACGTCGAGCAGGTTGAAGTGGAGACGCGCGGCATAGAGCGGCTTGTCGGATGCGCCCGAAAGTGCCGCGTTCTTGTTATGTCCTTCGAACGCGCCGATCGAGTAGGACACTTTGCCCTCGAACGGCTTGCCCCAGATCATTACGCCATCATCACGACCGGCGAAAATGGCGGGGTAGTTCGACGCGATACCCGGATAGGACCATGGGAGGACGAAGTACGGACCGTAGAGGTTCGGCCTGTCGCTCGGCGGGAGAAAGCGTCCCATCCACACGTTGAATGCGGGGTGGAACTCGAACTGCGCGATCGCGTCCAGCACGCGGATGTCATTACGGTCCGAATTGGGACCACCGGTGCGCTCGGTGTTGAACGTAGCCTTGATCATGTTGTTGTAATGGGCGCCGAGATAAAGACGCACGCTCTCGACAGCGAAGTCGTTGGAGTCCGAGGTGCCGTTCGGAGCGCCTTTCTCGAGACGCGTATAGCTGGTCCGCAAGCCGAAGCCGGCGGTCACGCCCGAGTTATCGCCGATCTTGAACTCCGCGGCGGCGAATACCGGATTCGCGGCCGACAGCGTCAACGCAGCAATGCCTGCAGCCGCAGTCGAACGAACTGCGACGCGAGTTCGCGAATCAGCATTGACCCGTGTGGTCGTACATTGCATTGAGTGTCTCCCATTGTGTGTTCTGTGGAATGCAGCACCAATCACGCGCAGGTCTGCACCTTTTTGCTCGGAGCACCTTCTATGCCATTGGCTTAACCGGGACAGTCGAGCCGCTGCGCCGACACGCATGTGTGCCGTCGCCGGCGCAAGCGACGCGAGTCGCATAGAGGCGCGCGAAATTACGCGATTACGGACCATCGTCACGCGCTTTGAACCGGCGTTCCGTGCTCGCACCGCCACCGCGCACAATTTCGAGGCGTCGCACCGCTGTGGCGCGATGACGCGATGCGCGGCAGAGACGGCTGAACGTCGGAGCCTCTCTTCGCGCAGAGAGTAACGAGTGCAGCGGGAGCCTTTTTGAAGGCTGCGCTGTGTGACGGTGCAAATGGCATGGATCGTGCAAACGGATCGCGCCGGAGCGCCGGCTACAACGGTGCCATCACGTTCACGAATCAACGAGTTCAAACCGGGAGACCACCTACATGTCCAACCGCAGACTTGTTCTGAAGCGCATGGCGGCCGTTGCAAGCGCCCTTGCAGCGAGTGCCACGCTCACATGGTTTGCACCAGGCGCTCACGCGCAAGGCAAGACCGTCAAAGTCGGCGTGCTGCATTCTCTGTCCGGCACGATGGCGATCAGCGAGACCGTTCTCAAGGACGTCGCGCTCATGACCTTCGACGAGATCAACGCGAGCGGCGGCGTCATGGGTTACAAGATCGAGCCGGTCGTGGTCGATCCCGCTTCCAACTGGCCGCTGTTCGCGGAGAAAGCGCGACAGCTGCTCACGCAGGATAAAGTGGCCGCCGTATTCGGTTGCTGGACTTCCGTTTCGCGCAAGTCGGTGCTTCCGGTATTCGAAGAGCTGAACGGACTGCTGTTCTACCCGGTGCAGTACGAAGGCGAGGAGATCTCGAAGAACGTCTTCTACACGGGCGCTGCACCCAACCAGCAGGCCATACCCGCCGTCGAATACCTCATGAGCAAGGAAGGTGGCGGCGCGAAGCGCTGGGTGCTCCTCGGCACGGACTATGTCTATCCACGAACGACCAACAAGATCCTGCGTGCCTTCCTGAAATCGAAAGGCGTGGCGGACAAGGACATCGACGAGAAGTACACCCCGTTCGGACATAGCGACTATCAGACGATCGTCGCGGACATCAAGAAATTCTCGGCCGGCGGCAAGACCGCGGTCGTCTCGACCATCAACGGCGACTCGAACGTGCCCTTCTACAAGGAGCTCGGCAATCAGGGTCTGAAGGCGACCGACGTTCCGGTCGTCGCGTTCTCGGTCGGCGAGGAAGAGCTGCGGGGCGTCGACACGAAGCCGCTCGTCGGTCACCTCGCTGCATGGAACTACTTCATGTCGCTCAAGAACCCCGAGAACGACGCTTTCAAGAAGAAGTGGGCGAGCTACGCGAAGGCGAAGAAGCTCGCCGCCGCGGACAAGCCGCTGACGAACGATCCGATGGAAGCGACTTACATCGGTATCTACATGTGGAAGCAGGCTGTCGAAAAAGCCAAGAGCTTCGATGTGGACAAGGTGAGCGCGGCGATGGGTGGACAGACATTCAAGGCGCCGTCCGGCTTCACCGCGAAGATGGACGAGAAAAACCACCATTTGCACAAGCCTGTCTTGATCGGCGAAGTGAAATCGGACGGTCAGTTCAATGTGGTCTGGAAGACGAAAGGGCCGATCAAGGCGCAACCCTGGAGCCCGTTCATCGCAGGCAACGACAAGAAGAAGGACGAACCGGCCTTGATGGCGGAGAAGAAGTAAAGCGAGCCGGCGCCGGTATTTCCACCAGCGTCGTTACGGAGGGCCGGCTGCTTGGCCCTCGTTTTTATGCATAAGCTCATTTCCATTCTCTTTTTCGTGACGGCACTCGCCGGCCCGAGCGCTGCTTTCGCGCTCGATCCGGCTGCTGTCACCAAGCTTGGTTTCGGCGACAGCGACGAAAAGGTCGAGGCGATCTCGGCGCTCGTCGCGGAAGCCGATCCCCGCGCCGCGGCAATTCTCGAGGCGCTCGGCAACGGTGATTTGCAGACCGCCGGCAAGCAGGTGCTCATCGTGAAGGACGGCAAGGCAACCGATGCCGTCACCGGGGCGGCCGTGTCGCCGGTCCCGCAGGGCGCGGAAGATGTAACGGTCAACAACCGCCTGCGCTCCGCTGTTCAGGGCGCGCTCGCCGCGTTGAGGGTCAACTCCGAAGATCGCGGCGTGCGGCTCGCCTCGGCCCGAGAGCTGGCGGGCGGCGCGGATGAAGCGGCGCTTCCGCTGATACAGAAGGCGCTCCAAAGGGAGCAGGACGCGGAAGTACGGTCAGTGCTCGAGCAGGTCGCGGCAACACTGCAACTGAAGACCGGCACGCCCGAGAGCAAGATCGCGACGATACGCAAGGTCGCCGATTCGAGCGCGCCCAACGCCCGCTCGATTCTCCAGTCTCTGCTCGAATCCGAGAAAGACGCGGACGTGCGGCTCGAAGCGGAGAAGGCATTGCGCGAAATCGACGGTCGCGCCGTATGGCATCAGCGTGCCGGCCTCGCGTTCGCCGGGATATCGCTCGGCTCCGTCCTGCTGCTTGCCGCGCTCGGGCTCGCCATCACGTACGGCCTGATGGGCGTCATCAACATGGCGCATGGCGAGCTGATCATGATCGGCGCCTATGCCACCTACGTGGTGCAGAACCTGTTTCGAGCGTACGCGCCCGGCGCTTTCGACTGGTATCTCGCGGCCGCTGTTCCAATCGCATTCTGCGTGTCGGGTTTGGTCGGCATGATCCTGGAGCGAACGGTGATCCGCTGGCTCTACGGCCGGCCGCTCGAAACGCTGCTCGCCACCTGGGGTATCAGTCTCATGCTGATCCAGGGCGTGCGCACTCTCTTCGGCGCACAGAACGTCCAGGTGATCAATCCGGCCTTCATGTCGGGCGGGATCGAGGCATTCGCCGATGTGGTGCTGCCGTGGAACAGGATCGTCATCGTCGCGTTCGCTTTCGCCGTGCTCGCCGGCATCTGGCTGCTGCTCGCCAAAACCCGCCTGGGCCTCTTCGTGCGTGGCGTCACGCAGAATCGCAGCATGGCGGCTTGCGTGGGCGTACGCACTACGCGCGTCGATACGTGGGCGTTCGGCCTCGGTTCGGGGATTGCCGGCCTCGCAGGGTGCGCGCTCTCCCAGATCGGAAACGTCGGTCCCGACCTGGGCCAGGGCTACATCGTCGACTCGTTCATGGTGGTCGTGTTCGGCGGTGTGGGCCAGCTTGCCGGGACCGTTTATGCCGCACTGATTCTCGGCGTGGTGAATAAGCTTCTCGAAAGCTGGTCAGGCGCCGTGCTGGCCAAGATTGCCGTCCTCGTTTTCATCGTGATCTTCATTCAATTGCGTCCGCAAGGCATGTTCGCGCTGCGGGGCCGCGCGGTGGAGGCATGAGCGCGTACACCCGCGAGTCCATACTGTTGCGGATGTTTGCCCCAGCCGGCTGGCTTGCGCTTGCTGCTGCCGCACTGGCGTTGCTCGTGCTCTTTCCCGTCCTGAGCCTCGCAGTGGCGCAGGACAGCAGCTTCCATGTCTCCGCGTACTGGATAACGCTGATCGGCAAGATCATGTGTTACGCGATCGTTGCAATCGCCATGGATCTCATCTGGGGCTATGCCGGCATCCTCTCGCTCGGTCATGGCCTCTTCTTCGCGCTCGGCGGCTACGCGTTCGGGATGTACCTCATGCGCCAGATCGGCCGTGAAGGCCAGTATCAGGCGGACCTGCCGGACTTCATGGTGTTCCTCGACTGGAAGGAATTGCCGTGGCAATGGTGGAACTCCGACCAGTTCTGGTGGTGCGCGCTGCTCGTCGTGGTGGTGCCGGCGCTGCTCGCCTACGTGTTCGGCTATCTCGCGTTCCGCTCGCGCGTGAAGGGCGTCTATTTTTCGATCATCACACAGGCGCTCACGTTTGCCGCGATGCTGCTCTTCTTCCGAAACGACACGGGTTTCGGCGGCAACAACGGCTTTACCGACTTCAAGCGCGTGCTCGGCATCCCGATAACCACCCTGGAGACGCGCGTGGCCCTGTTTGCGATTACGGGCGCCATGCTGCTCGGGACGCTCGTGCTCGCGCGCTACATCGTAACGTCGCGCTTCGGACGCGTCCTGAGCGCCATTCGCGATGCGGAGGCGCGCGTCGCGTTCTGCGGCTATAACACGCTGCATTACAAACTGACGGTGTGGACCCTCTCCGCGGTGCTGTGCGGTATTGCCGGCGCGCTTTACGTGCCTCAGGTCGGCATCATCAATCCGAGCGAGATGTCACCGGCCAACTCGATCGAGATCGCGATCTGGGTTGCGGTCGGCGGCCGAGGCACCCTGATCGGCCCCATCCTCGGCGCCGGCATCGTCAATGGCGCGAAGAGCCTTTTCACGCAGGTCATGCCCGAATACTGGCTGTATGCGCTCGGGCTCATCTTCATCCTCGTCACGCTGTTCCTGCCACACGGCGTCGTAGGTCTCGTGCGGTCGAAAGTGTCGCGATGAGTGAAGCCGGCGTGCATGCATTGTCCGGCATGGGCTCCGGGGACATGCAGCTCAGTCACGTTGCCACGCGCGGGCTCGACACCTCCCACGGCGTCGTCCTCTACCTCGAAGGCATCAGCGTGAGCTTCGATGGCTTCAAGGCGCTGAACGGCCTCTCGCTCGCGATCGACGCGGGCGAGCTGCGGTGCGTGATCGGGCCGAACGGCGCCGGCAAAACAACCATGATGGACGTCATCACCGGCAAGACCCGCCCTGACACCGGCCGCGCTTTCTTCGGTCAGACGATCGACCTCACGAAGCTCACGGATGCCGAAATCGCGCAGGCGGGGATCGGCCGCAAGTTTCAGAAGCCGACGATCTTCGAGCATCACACGGTGTTCGAGAATCTCGAGCTCGCAATGAAGTCCGACAAACGCGTGCGCAGGACGCTCTTTGCCCGACTCACGTCCGAGGATCGCGATCGTATCGCGGCGATGCTGGAACGTATTCGCCTGAAGGATTCGGCGGGCCGCGTGGCCGGGCTCCTCTCCCACGGCCAGAAGCAATGGCTGGAGATCGGCATGCTGCTCATGCAGGAGCCACAACTGCTTCTGCTCGACGAGCCGGTCGCCGGCATGAGCGATGAAGAGACGGAGCGCACGGCAGAGCTGTTCCTGTCGCTCGCCGGCAGCCATTCGCTGGTCGTGGTCGAGCACGATATGTCGTTCATCGAGAAGATCGCGCGCAAAGTCACCTGCCTGCACGAAGGCAGCGTGCTCGCGGAAGGTCCGATGGACCACGTGCGCAACGATCCGCGCGTGATCGAAGTGTATCTGGGCCGATAGTGTCGCGATGTTGAGACTGAAGCACATGAATCCGTTCGCCCTGAGGAGGCCGGCAGAGGCCGTCTCGAAGGGCGATTGGGCGCGCGTTCATGCTTCGAGACGCTACCGCTCCTCAGCACGAACGTGGATTGCGGCGTATATGCCTGAGACGTTTTGAAATGCTTTCGGTCACCGCTCTCAATCAGTACTACGGCGGCAGTCACATCCTGCGCGACGTCTCCTTCGAGTTGCCCACGGGCAAAGTGACCGCGCTGCTCGGTCGCAACGGCGTCGGCAAGACGACGCTCCTGCGCACGCTCATGGGACTCGTGCCCTCGAAGAGCGGCAAAGTGATGTTCGACGGCCGCGATCTTACGCATGCAGCGCCGTACGAGCGGGCCCGCAGCGGCATCGGCTACGTGCCGCAGGGGCGCGAGATCTTCCCCCGACTCACAGTCGCGGAGAATCTCGAAATGGGCCTTGCGACGCGGCCGCGCGGCGCGTCGTTGCCCGAGCGCATCTTCGCGATGTTTCCGGTGCTGAAGCAGATGCTGCATCGGCGCGGCGGCGATCTTTCCGGCGGTCAGCAGCAGCAGCTTGCCATCGCGCGAGCCCTCGCCATGGGCCCCCGGCTGCTGGTCCTCGACGAGCCGACCGAAGGCATCCAGCCGTCGATCATAAAGGACATCGAGCGGGCTATCGGCGCACTCGCGGCGACCGGCGAGATGTCCATCCTTCTGGTCGAGCAATACTATGATTTCGCGCAGTCCCTTGCCGACCAGTATCTGGTGATGGAGCGCGGAGAGATCATCGCGCGCGGTCGTGGACAGGACATGGAGGAGCAGGGCGTGAAGCAACTGCTCGCAGTATGATGCGCAAATGCATGTTGATGGGCTCATGTACATCGCAGATCCGATCGAAATCAGCCGCTGGCGCGCAGAGCTCGCGCTCGAATTCGAACGGCGCGGCGGACGCACCGTCCTCGCGAAACGTCGTCACGAAGGGCCGCTTGTCATCCAGAAGCCGCTCTACCCCGAAGGCGACGCGGTCTGCCATGCCATCCTCGTTCATCCGCCGGGGGGCATCGCGGGCGGCGACGAGCTCGTCTTCCGCGCGCGCGCCGATACCGGTTCGCATGCGCTGCTTACGACGCCCGCCGCGACCCGGTGGTACCGATCGATAGGCGCGTGGGCGAAGCAGTGCACCCGTATCGAAGCAGGACCGTCCGCATGCGTGGAGTGGCTGCCACAGGAAAGCATCGTATTCAACGCGGCGCGTGCGGACATCTCCCTCGACGTCGAGCTTGCCGCGGACGCCGTGTTCATCGGGTGGGACATTCTTTGTCTGGGCCGGACTGCGGCAGGCGAATCCTTCACGCAAGGCGAGTGTCGATTGCGCAGTCTGATCCGTCGTGATGGCAGACCGATCTGGTCTGAGCGCGGCCGCCTTCACGCTGGAGGCCGCCTGATTCGCTCCCCAGCGGGACTTCACGGCCGAACCGTTTGCGGCACGTTCGTCGCCGCCGCTCCGCGCATGGACCGGGCTTTGCTCGATGCGTGCCGCAGCGAGCGCGTCGGCTGCTCGGGTTCGGGTGCGGTCACGCAGATGCCGGACGTGCTCGTCGCGCGCTATTCAGGACATTCGAGCGAAGCAGCGCGCGATTACTTTCAACGTGTTTGGCGGCATGTGCGGCCGGCCCTCGCGGCAAGGCCTGCACAAATGCCACGCATCTGGAATACCTGAATGGAGCTTACCCCGCGCGAGAAGGACAAGCTGCTGCTCTTCACGGCAGCGCTGCTCGCCGAAAGACGCAAGGCGAGAGGGCTCAAGCTCAACTACCCCGAAGCTGTCGCTTATCTCAGCGCGGCGATTCTCGAAGGCGCGCGCGAAGGCAAGTCGGTCGCGGAGCTGATGGGCTCGTGCGTCGGGCTGCTGTCGCGCGACGATGTGATGGAAGGCGTGCCGGAGATGATTCCCGAAATCCAGGTCGAAGCCACTTTTCCGGACGGTACGAAGCTCGTAACCGTCCATCACCCGATTCCCTAGACGATGATCCCAGGCGAAATCCGCGCGATCGGCGACGATATCGAGCTCAACGCGGGACGCAATGCGTTCACGCTCGAGGTGACCAACACGGGCGACCGGCCCATTCAGGTCGGCTCGCATTACCACATGTACGAGACGAATGCGGCATTGAGCTTCGACCGCAAGCGCGCCTACGGCTGCCGTCTCAATATCGCCGCGGGCACCGCAGTTCGCTTCGAGCCCGGTCAGGCGCGGACGGTCGAGCTCATCGAGATCGCCGGTGACTGCAGAATCTTCGGCTTCAGGGGGCTCGTCATGGGGCCGCTCGGCGAGCATCGCCCGTGACGCGCATCTCGCGCAAGGCGTATGCCGAAATGTTCGGCCCGACCACCGGCGATCGCGTGCGTCTCGCCGACACCGAGCTGTGGATCGAGGTCGAGAAGGACCACACGATCTACGGCGAGGAAGTGAAGTTCGGTGGCGGCAAGGTGATCCGCGACGGAATGGGGCAGAGCCAGCGCATGGGTGCCGACGTTGCCGATACCGTAATTACGAATGCGCTGATCGTCGATCACTGGGGCATCGTCAAAGCAGACATCGGACTGAAGGACGGGTTCATCTGGAAAATCGGCAAGGCGGGGAATCCCGATATCCAGCCGGGCGTCGGTATCCCGCTCGGCGCCGCGTCCGAGGTCATCGCCGGCGAAGGGCTCATCGTGACCGCGGGCGGCATCGACTCGCACATCCACTGGATCTGCCCGCAGCAGATCGAAGAGGCGCTCATGAGCGGCGTCACGACGATGCTGGGCGGTGGGACCGGCCCGGCGACGGGCACGTACGCGACGACCTGCACGCCGGGCGCATGGCACCTGAAGACGATGCTGTGCGCGGCCGAGGCATTCCCCATGAATCTCGGCTTCTTCGGCAAAGGCAATGCGAGCCTACCGGAGCCGCTGCGCGAGCAGGTGCATGCCGGTGCGATCGGGCTCAAGCTCCACGAGGACTGGGGGACGACGCCGGCGGCGATCGACAACTGCCTGACGGTGGCCGACCAGATGGATATTCAGGTTGCGATCCACACCGACACGCTCAACGAGTCCGGTTTCGTCGACGACACGATTCGCGCATTCAAGGGCCGCACGATTCACAGCTTCCACACCGAAGGCGCCGGCGGCGGACACGCACCGGATATCATGAAAGTGTGCGGTGAGGCGAACGTGCTGCCGTCCTCCACGAATCCGACGCGGCCGTTTACGGTGAACACGATCGCCGAGCATCTGGACATGTTGATGGTGTGCCATCACCTCGATCCGGCGATCGCGGAGGACGTGGCCTTCGCGGAGTCACGCATCCGACGCGAGACGATCGCGGCCGAAGATGTTCTGCACGATCTCGGCGCGCTCAGCATGATGTCGTCCGACTCGCAGGCGATGGGCCGTGTCGGCGAAGTGATCCTCCGCACCTGGCAGACGGCGCACAAGATGAAGGTCCAGCGCGGAAGCCTCGAGGGCGATCCGAAGACGAACGACAACGCGCGGGTGAAGCGCTACGTCGCGAAGTACACGATCAACCCGGCGATCACGCACGGGATGTCGCACGTCGTCGGCTCGGTCGAGGAAGGCAAGCTCGCAGACCTCGTCCTGTGGAAGCCTGCGTTCTTCGGAGTGAAACCGTCGCTCATCCTGAAGGGCGGTGCGATCGCCGCGGCCGCGATGGGTGATCCCAACGCGTCGATCCCCACACCGCAGCCGGTGCACTATCGGCCGATGTTCGGCGCTTTCGGCAAGGCGCTCAACACGTCGATTACATTCATATCGCAGGCGGGTGTGAGAAACCCGCACGTGCAGGCGCTGAGGCTCGCGAAGCGCCTGGAGCCCGTGCGGAACGTGCGCACGCTGCGCAAGCGCGACATGATCCATAACGATTATCAGCCGCACATGGAGATCGATCCGGAGACGTACGAAGTGCGTGCCGATGGCAAGATCCTCACGTGCGAGCCCGCGACGGTGCTGCCGATGGCGCAGCGCTACTTCCTGTTCTGAGAGGAGTGCGGAATGCGTGCGCGAATCGCATCCTCTTCCTGGACGGCGAAAATCGGGCTGCGGCATGACGCCGTTCGACGGGGGTTTCGGTGATCGAGATAAACGGACGCTGCGAGCGCGCGTCGGCTGCTCCGGCTGATGAGCGTCTGATGCTACCGTTCGAACTGCGCCAGAAGAGCCGGTTGCGGACGCGCCTCGAAAGCGGCGAAGACGCGTGGCTCACGCTGCCACGAGGCGAGATCCTGCGCGGTTGCGACCTGCTGCTCGCCAGCGATGGGCGCATCGTCGAGGTGATCGCCAAGCCCGAGCAGCTTCTGCACGTCGAGTGCGACACGCCGCAGGCGCTCGCCCGCGCTGCGTATCACCTTGGAAACCGTCATGTGCCCGTACAGGTGGGCGAGGGCTGGCTGCGGCTTGGCTTCGATCACGTACTGCGCCAGATGCTGGCCGGCCTGGGCGCGCGGGTGACGGTGATCGAAGCGCCGTTCGAACCCGAAGCGGGCGCGTACGCGGGACACACGCATCGCGAGCGGCAGTCGACGCAAGCGCGGATTCACGAGTATGGCGGTGTGCGGCAAGTGACGGAATGAAGAGTGACGGGTGACGAGTGAAGAGTGACGAGTGACGAGTGACGAGTGAGTGACGAGTGACGAGTGACGGACGAGTGAGTGACGAGTGAGAGTGACGAGTGGAAGCGTGACGAGTGACGAGCCACAGTCTGGAGGGGATGCAGTGATAGCCGGACACTCCCTCGCCCCGGGTCGGGGAGAGGGTGGGGGTGAGGGGACGCAAGCGAACCTCGCGCTGGTAAAACTCCTCCAACTCGCCAGCCCCGCGCTGCCCGTCGGCGCGTACAGCTATTCGCAGGGACTCGAAGCAGCGATCGAGGCAGGCCTCGTCAAGGACGAAGTCTCGGCACGTGAGTGGATCGAAGACGTACTTTCGCTCTCCGTCGCGACCATGGAGGCGCCGATCTTCCTGCGTCTTTGCCACGCGTGGCAGACGAACGATCCGGAGCAGGCGCAACAGTGGAACGCACTTTTCCTTGCGAGCCGCGAGACGGCCGAACTGCGAGCCGAGACGGTGCAAATGGGCTACTCGCTCGTCGCGCTCCTCGGCAACCTGATCGGACCGTCCGACTTCGACGTCTGGGGCGATATCTCGTTCCCCGCGGCATTCTCCTATGCCGCAGCCCGCTGGCGCATCGACGTTCATGCGGCTCTCGTGGCCTATCTCTGGTCATGGGCTGAGAATCAGGTCCTCGCTGCGGTCAAAACAGTCCCGCTCGGCCAGACGGCCGGTCAGCGCATCCTTGCCGCGTTGGGACCGGCACTTGTGGCGTCCGCGGCGCAGGCAGCCCAGATCGACGACGATGACATGAGTAATCTCGCGCCGGGTCTTGCGCTCATGTCGGCGCGACACGAAACCCAGCACACTCGACTTTTCAGGTCCTGACCGTGCGCAACCAGGAGTCCCGCTCGACGTGACTCGACCATCACAACCGCTTCGCGTGGGCATCGGAGGTCCGGTCGGCTCCGGCAAAACGGCGCTCACGCTGCATCTGTGCCGCGCGCTGCGCGACCGGTATCACATCGCCGTGGTCACCAACGACATCTACACCGAAGAGGACGCTCAGTTCCTCGTGCGTAACGAAGCGCTCGCGCCGGAACGCATCATCGGCGTGGAGACCGGCGGCTGCCCGCATACGGCGATACGCGAAGATGCGTCGATCAACCTCGAGGCGGTGGCGCGGCTCAATCGACGCTTCGCCGATCTCGACCTCATCATCATCGAATCGGGCGGTGACAACCTGGCCGCGACGTTCAGCCCCGAGCTTTCGGATCTCACGCTCTACGTGATCGACGTGGCCGCGGGCGACAAGATTCCGCGCAAGGGCGGCCCCGGGATCACCAAGTCGGACCTGCTGGTCATCAACAAGATCGACCTCGCGCCGCTCGTCGGCGCTTCGCTCGAAGTGATGGATCGCGACGCGCGCAAGATGCGCGGTGAGCGGCCGTTCGTGTTCACGAATCTCAAAACGGGCGACGGGCTCGAAACGATCGTCCGGTTCATCGAACATCAGGGCTGCCTGCTTGCCTTTTCGGAGCCGGAGAAAGCGAAATGAGGCTCCGCACCACAAGCGGATCCCTGCTCCACGCTGTGACTTGGAGTAGTGCTACTCTCGGGGTTTGAGTTCACGTCGAGGGGGCGCAATGAGCATCCTGGAGATCGAACGGCAGGACGCGGTGATGGTGATCCGCATGAACCGTCCCGAGCGTATGAACGCGCTCGGTCTGGAGTTGCGCACCCTGCTCGCCGAAGCGTGGTGCGAATTTCGCGACAGCAGCTCGCTGGAAGTCGCGATCTTCACCGGCACCGGCCGTGCATTCTGCGCCGGCGAAGACATGAAGGAGTCGGTGGAGCGCGGCCAGGCGGGCAGTTCCTCGGCGCTCGTGAAGAAAGAGAACCCGTACCGATCTCGGGACACTTGAAAAGCCGGTCATCGTCGCGGTCAACGGTTTCGCGATGGGCGGCGGGTTCATGCTCGTGGAACGGGCGGACCTGCGCGTCGCAGCCCGCGGCGCAGTCTTCGAATCGTCGGAAGCGAAGCGCTGGCTCCTCGGCGGGCACGACCACGGCGTCAAGGGGCGTCTGCCGCATGCGGTCGCGACGGAGATGGCTTTTGCATTCCGCTTTACGGCCGAGCGGCTGTACGACGTGGGCTTCATCAATCGGCTCGTCGAACCCGAGCAACTGATGCCGACCGCGCACGAGATGGCGCAGCATCTGCTGACGCTCCCGCCTGCGGCGCGTGTGAATACGACGGTCATGATGCGCGCCATTCGCCCGACCATTTCGGCAGAGCTGGCGGATCTGGCTCGGCGGCTTCATGAGCACGGCGCGAAAAGCGATCTGATGGAATCGCGCAAGGCTTTTGCGGAAAAGCGGAAGCCCAACTTCAAGGGCTGGGACAACCCGGGAGATCGTCTCCGGACGCCCAAGCTGGGACAGAAGTGACCGGGCTTCACGCCGCTTCGCGTTCGGATTTTGCACTGACAGGAATGTAGGCAAGTGTCGGGGAAAGACACGTTTTTCTCGCTGCACCGGCAGGGTTTCGTGCGTGTCGCCGCATGCACGCCGCGCACGTCCGTCGGCGATCCCAACGCCAACGCCGACGAGACGCTGGCGCTCATGCGCGAGGGCGATCGGCGCCACGTCGACCTCATGCTCTTTCCGGAGCTCGGCATCAGCGCGTACGCAATCGACGACCTGTTTCTTCAGGACGCGCTGCTCGACGCAGTGGAGGCATCCATCAAGCGTCTGGTCGATGCGTCACGCGAGTTGCGTCCGCTCTGCATCGTCGGCGCGCCGGTCCGCCGCAATGGACGGCTCTATAACTGCGGTGTGGTGATATCGCGCGGGCGCATCCTCGGTGTCACGCCGAAGTCGTTTCTGCCGAACTATCGCGAGTATTACGAGAATCGCTGGTTCGCACCCGGATTCGGCATCGCCGGGCTGGAAGTCGAGTTCGCAGGCGAAGTCGTACCGTTCGGCACCGATCTTCTGTTCGCGGCGTCCGATCTCGCGGACTTCATCGTTCACGTCGAGATCTGTGAAGACTTCTGGGCAGCAGATCCGCCCTCGACTCAGGGCGCGCTTGCCGGGGCGCTGATCCTCTGCAACCTGTCGGCCTCGAACATCGTCATCGGCAAGGCGGAAACGCGGGGAATTCTCTGCGCCTCGCAGTCCTTGCGCTGCATGGCGGCGTACGTCTACTCGGCGGCGGGTCCCGGAGAGAGCACGACCGACCTTGCGTGGGACGGCCAGGCCAGCATTCACGAGCTGGGCATCGAGCTCACCTGCACCGAACGCTTTCCCACGAAGAGCCAGATGGCCGTCGCGGATATCGATGTCGAGCGGCTGCGTCTCGAGCGCATGCGTACGCTCACGTTCAACAGCGCGGCCGTGGCGGCGGGGCATCCGGAGACGGCGTTCAGGCGCGTCGAATTCGAACACGGGCCGCAGTTCGACGACGTCGGCCTGGAGCGCGTGATCGACCGCTTCCCGTTCGTTCCGGACGACCCCGCGCGCCTCGATCGCGACTGCTACGAAGCATTCAACATCCAGGTGCAGGGCCTGATGAAGCGCATGTCGGTGACCAACGGAAAGAAGATCGTCATCGGCATTTCCGGCGGTCTCGATTCGACGCATGCGCTGATCGTGGCGGCGAAGGCGTTCGATGCCCTCGGACTGCCGCGCAAGAACATACTCGGTTTCACGCTGCCCGGATTCGCGACCTCGGAAGGCACGAAGTCGAACGCCTGGAAGCTCATGAACGCGCTCGGCGTGACCGCCGAAGAGATCGACATCAAACCGGCCGCGACGCGCATGCTGCAGGACATCGGCCATCCGTTCGCGCGCGGCGAAGCGGTCTACGACATCACCTTCGAAAACGTGCAGGCGGGCCTGCGCACCGATTACCTGTTCCGCCTCGCCAATCGGCATGACGCTTTCGTGCTCGGCACCGGCGACCTGTCGGAGCTCGCGCTGGGCTGGGCGACCTACGGCGTCGGCGACCACATGAGCCACTACAACGTGAACGGCTCGGTTGCGAAGACGCTGATCCAGTACCTCGTGCGCTGGGTCGTGAAGACGGGACAGTTCGACAAGTCGGCGTCCGAGACGCTGTTGTCGATCCTGGCCACCGAGATATCGCCCGAGCTGGTCCCCGCCGATGGCGGCGCGATTCAGAGCACTCAATCGAAGGTGGGTCCGTACGAGCTTCAGGATTTCCACCTGTACTACATCACGCGTTACGGGCTGCGTCCGTCGAAGGTGGCGTTTCTCGCCTGGCACGCGTGGCGCGACATCGAGCGCGGCGCCTGGCCGCCTGACTTTCCGGCGGACGCGAAGCACGCCTACATCATCGCCGAGATCAAGAAGTGGCTCGGCGTGTTCCTCTTCCGTTTCTTCGAGATCAGCCAGTTCAAGCGATCGGCGCTGCCGAACGGGCCGAAGGTCGTCTCAGGTGGAAACCTTTCGCCGCGCGGCGACTGGCGGGCGCCTTCGGATGGCAATGCCCGCGTCTGGCTCGCCGAATTGGAACAGAACGTTCCGGAATAGGTGAGCGGCGCGCCTCGGAGAGGCTGTCGCCGCGAACGAAACATTCAGGCGCAAATCAGCACTCTCGTCCGAGCGTACGAGGGCCAGGATGATGGGCAGCGGCGCGCTTGGGAAGGTCCGCTTATCGCACTTGCCTCACAGGTGCTTGCGATCCTCGCACCAAACGCCCCGGCAACTGGCCGGTCGGATCGCCTTCGCGCTGAACGATCTTGCCGCTCACGATCGTCGCCGAGTAACCCTCAGCACGCTGCACCAACCGTCGGCCGCCGCTCGGCAGATCGTGCGAGACCTCCGGAGCGTGCAGGTGAAGGCGCGAGAGGTCGAACACGTTGATATCGGCTTTGAATCCAGGCCGGAGAACGCCGCGATCGTGCAGCCCAACCGCACTTGCCGTGTCGTTACTGAGCCATTGCACAACCGACTCCCTGATCGGGTCGGCAGGGTGCGAAACCGACGCCGCAGTTGCCCATCAGCACCGTTGTCACGCCATGAGACGACGACGGCTTCAGGCGGTTCTCCCACGTCGCCTGCCCATCGTAATGCGTGTGGATGTCTACGAAGCCGGGCGTGACGAACTCACCCTTGGCGTCGAGCTCTTCCGCTGAGCTGCCTGTTACTTTTCCGACGGAGACGATGCGCCCGCGGCGAATTGCGACATCCGCTTCGAACGGCGCCGCACCTGTCCCGTCGACGATGACACTGTTGCGGATGACAAGATCGAAATCGACTTCCATACCGTCCGCCCCTTTGCGCCGCGATCATGGCCATTCAGGGTGTGGTTGTCCAGCCGCAACGGGCTGAACCATTCATGCCTCGAGACGGCGCCGTTGGGCCTCGGCGGAAAGCTTCGAACGCGCCCCGAAGAACGGCAGGCACGGCGGACGGCTGCGCAAGACGCTTGAGCTGCTGGGCCGTGCGGTGCGGCTTGCGTTCGTCTTTCGCTGCGCTAGTCACGTGGACTCCGCAGCGCGCCTGGTGTTAAGCCTGTATTCTGCGGCGACGGTTTGCGACGAAAGCGACGATCGACAACCCGGCAAGCAGCATGCTCCACTCGGCGGGCTCGGGGATCGGCGGTGCGGCCGCGCCGGCGACGTCGAAGACCCGCAAGGACGTTTGATATTCGGAGCGCTCGAATCCGCGGAGGAGGAAGGGTTCAGTGGCGAAGTCACCGCCTTGCACGAGGTCTATCTGTGCGAATGGTTGATGGGGCATTATCGCGAGCCCGTTGCCACCGACAGACCCAAAGCTTTCATCAGACGCGGTGTTCTGACCCCACGCGAACACATTGTTCGCGAGGATGCCCATCGTGTAGGTGTCGCCGCTGATCAGCGTCGTGGAATAGGCAGCGTCATACCATTTTGCGCTGCCAGGCGCGACGTCGTACGCGGCCGATTGCCAAAGCAGGCTGTCGTTGTGGAAGATCACGTAACTGATCTTGCCCGCTGCTTCAGCGGCGCCGTATACGCCGAAGCCGCCGATGGAAACATCGGAGCTGCCGATGACAACCAGATCGGAAACCGGCTGAAAAGTCCTGAACTCCCCGAGTTCCGTCAGACTGAAGAAAGAGGAGCCCTGCGCGCCAACGAGCACTGCTGAATGCCCTGGCAGGGCTCCGGTGAAAAAAGTACACAGCGCAAACAAGACCCCCGTGAAACGCACGCTCGTTCTCATTGTTTTCCCCTGAACGCGTTCTTATGTGAGTTCCTTCGCACGGCGTTTCGTGCGATTTCGCATGATTTCGGAAAGAAACGCGCACGGCTTTGATGTGAGTCAAGCGCGCGAAACCCGCGCGCACGTGCATGACGCCCAGGCGGAAGTTATGCCGCGCAGGTCGGCTGTTTCGGCTCAGCCCTGCTTCTTGCCCTCGAGGGCGTTCACGCGCCGTGTAAGTTGCTCTATGGCCAGCATCTGATTCCCGTACGACGTCGCCAGTTGCTTCGTGAGGTCCGTCAGCGCCTTGATCGCGATCGTGAGCTCGTCCTTCTTTGCATTGACCTGATCGATCTGAGTCAGCACCAGGGCGGCCACCTGTCGAGGGTGCGACACCGTCCTGGTCTGGGACCTCGCGGCGGCACCATTGCCCCCGTTCTTTGTCGTGTCGGCCTGCGTTTTCTCGGCGGCGTGCGATTTATCTGCGTCCGTCATTTGATCGATCCTTATGGGATTGCCGGTTTGAACGGTATTCCTCCGCCGCGCGTCAAAGGACGAAATCCGACGCGGTTGCGTTCATAACGTTACTGGTCGCGAACAACTGCAGGCCCATGACCTCGATCTGGAAATCGACTGCGAGCACGGAATCCACGTTGCCCTCGATGATCGTCCGGTTGTTCGCGACGTCCTGGGACCAGCGCAGTTGCCCGGGTGCGGAGAAGGCTGCATTGCCAATCAACTCGAACGCCTGATCGCCGGGCAGGATTGTATTCGCGTCGAGAGCGCTGAGGTCGATCACGTCGCCCCCGGCGGCGCCCGCGCCCTGGAAGTCGGTGATGACGTCGCGAATATTGAGGCCGTTACCGCTCTCCGCGAGCGCCGAGCCGTAGCGGAACGTGTCGTTTCCCGCGCCGCCAGTCAGAATGTCGTAGCCGAGGCCGCCGTCGAGAATATCGTTTCCGGCGCCGCCGTCGATCGTATCGTTACCGCCGCGTCCCACGAGGATGTCGTTGCCGCTTCCGCTCGTGATTCTGTTCGCCGCATCATTTCCAGTGCCGGTGAACGGGCCCGTGCCGATGAAAGTGAGATTTTCGACGTCGATGTCGCTGAGCGTGTATACGCTCGCCGTGCTGTAGACGAGATCCGTGCCTTCGTTGGCTGCCTCTGTGACGGAGTCAGTGGTTCGATCGACGAAGTACGTGTCGTTGCCCGCACCGCCGTTCATGAAGTCGACACCCAGCCCGCCGTCGATGATGTCGTCGCCAGCGCCGCCGTTGATCATATCGCCGCCGTCGAGGCCGTAGAGCGTGTCGTTTGCGCTGCCGCCGACAATCGCATTGCCGAGCGCATTGCCGGTCCCGGTGAAATCGCCTGACCCGGTGAACGTCAGGTTCTCCACATTCGCGCCTAACGTGTAGGTGGTGAGCACCGTCTGCACCTGATCGACACCTTCCGTGGGCCTTTCGATTACCTCGTCACCGGCATCCGCGACGTAATAGAGATCGTTTCCGGTGCCGCCGACCATGATGTCCGCACCGGCTCCGCCCTGCATGACGTCATTACCCGCCCCACCCTCCAGCCAGTCCGCGTAAGGCGTGCCCGTGAGCGTGTTCGCCAGCCCGTCACCGACCAGATGAGCGCCGATCTGCGTGGTTGCTTGTGAGAAATCTTGCTCGAAGAACCCCTGGCCATCGACGTAACTCACCTTGGCGCGCAGCAGCGTGTTCGCGTTGCCGACTGCGTTGTAGACGTCTGCCGCCGCCGGCACATACTGCGCGGTGTTCGCCCCGGCGATGTCGATCCACGTTGCGCCGAGATCGAGCGAGCGCTGCCATTGGTAATTGAACGTGATGGACGGCGCAACGCCGCCCACGACGGTGGGCAACGGCTGATCGGGATCGACCAGCGCGGCGACGGCGACGAGCGCCTGATCCTGGGTTGGTGTGGTGTCGTTGATCAGCACCGAACCCGTATGTGGATCGTTGACGGCTTCCACGCGCGCCGTCGGGGCCGAGAACACGGTCTCGACGATACCGTTCGCATCGGTGTACACGGCGCGCACACGCAGCGCCAGGCCGCTCTGCGGATCGGAAGGCGTGAACGTCGTGCCGGTGGCCGGACGTAGCGCGACGCCATCATTTATCACGACGTCGCTGAAGTTGCCGTCGATGCCCTGTGCTTGCCAGTAGTACGTCACCGGACCGGTGATCTTGCCGGTCGGATTGGCCAGGGTGACGTTGTCGGGATCGATGATGCCATCCGCGGAGACCATCAACAGCTGGTTCTCGGTCGGCGTGACATCGCTGACCGTCAGCAGATTCTGCGGCCCCTTGTTGGGGAAGTTCGGATTGAGTACGACGATCGTGTCCGCAAACTCCAGCCGCTCCACGTTGCGCACCACGTCGACGCCGTCGAGGCCGACGACGCCGTTCACGCGATGAGTCACGCGTACGACACTGGCGAAATCGTCGGTGGCATCGGCCGGCGTGCCGTTGTCGTTCATGACCAGTTGTTCGATCACGTAATCGGCACGGTTCCCCGCAAAACTTACCGTGTCGTAGCCAAGCTGAGCGGTGGGCGTGTGAGCGGGATCGAGCAGCGTGTCTCGGATCTCGCGCACGATTCCAAGTTGCGATACGTTGATCTCACCCGAGAACACGCGGGCACGCAGGTCCGCCATGCTGTTGTAGAGGGACAGCGGAGTGCCCGAATGCGTCGGATCGCCGTTCGCATACACGCCGATCTGGACATTCAACCAGGCATCGCCGTCGATGATCTCATCGCCCCAGCCGCCTTTGATGATGTCGCTGCCCGCGCCGCCCAGCAGGATCTCGCCTGCGAAGAACGTTGCTCCGGGTTGGAACGACTCGACGAGTCCGCGCAGCCCGTGGATAAGATCGAAGTTGGTAAGAATGCTGCCGGTGAATCCCGATGTCGCGAACGACGCCGTGAGATTGTTCGAGCCGATGATGAAGTCGTTGTACTGCGAACCGGAGAAGCCTTCGACGGACTGGAAGCGGTCGATCGTGGAGGGGTTCGCTCCGAGCGCCGTGGCTTCGTTCTCGGCCTGGAGGGCGGCGAAGATGACGACGCCGGTCGGACTGTCCTTGTAAACGGCCCAGTCGAAACCGGACGCGCCGATATAGTGGTCCTGCTGGCCGCCATTGCCGACCATGATGTCGTCGCCGCCTTCGGCGTTCATGACGTCGGCGACGTTGTCGCCGATGTAGACATCGTTGCCGATCACCTGATCGCGGGCAAACGGGTCGCCGTTGTCGCCCGGAGAACCGTTGGCATTGCCGTGCTCGAGCCAGTCGTCGCCTTCGTTGCCCATGTCCTGCGCATTCGCGCGGCTGCCGAAGATGAAGTCGTCGCCCGGCCCGCCGAACACCTGGGAAGCATCGTTGCCGGAGACGATGAAGTCGTTGCCGAAGCCGCCGAAGATCAGGTTGAGACCGGCGCCGCCCTGGATGGCGTCGTTGCCGTCCTCGCCCTGCAGCACGTCGTCGCCACCGCTGTCGGTGATGAAGTCGTCGCCCGCACCGCCGAGGATCGTGTCGTTTCCGTTGCCGCCGTCGAGATGGTCTGTTCCTCCGTCTCCATAGAGCGTGTCATCGCCGTCGCCGGAAATAAGGGTGTCATTACCGCTCGGGTTGGCGGGGTTGCCCGGATCGGTGCCGCCGAGGACGATGTGCTCGCGGCCGGTATAGCGCAGATAGTCCGTGTCGGGACCGGACGTGGCAGGATCATCGCGGATCACCAGCGCCACGAGACTCGCGCCGCTGCGGACCGGATCGGCGCTGCCCGGCAGGTTGTCGGCCGACTCATCGACCGCGGTCTGCGGATTGTCGGCGAGGATGCCGTCGGGACCGGGAAGTACGCCGTCGTTGAACTGCCTGCTCTGGTCGACTTCGAGAATCAGTCCCGGCGTCGTGAATACGTGGGCCGGCAGATGGGTTGCGTCGGTGTTCGCCATGATCATCTTGGCGAACGACATGCTCTCCAACTCGGTGAGGAAGTTGAGCCCGGCAGTGCGTTCGAGGTAATAGAACCGATCCCCGTCCTGCAGGCGTTCCAGCTGCGTTTCGAACACGAAGTTGAAGGTGGATCCCAGCAGGCCGCCGAACGGCATCTGCTTCTCGGCGAGGCCGCCAATCCAGAAGTCGACGGCGTCGACACCCGTCGTCGCGGCGGACCCGTTCAGGAACGCGATGCGGTCTGCGGGCGCGTCTGCGCCGCCAAGCACGATCGCTGTCGCGGCCGCACGCTTGTCCTCCAGCGTCGTCGCCGAGGTGATCGTCGCGTGCGTCCCGTAGCCGGCGATGAAGTTGATGACCGATTCGGGATGCTTCAGATGCCCGGCGAAATCGAGCCAGCTCGTATACGGGGCGAGCTGCGCGTTGCCGGTCGTGGCGAAAAACTCCGCTCGGGCCTGATTGAGCGTGGGCACACCGGTGTCGCGGCCCCGTGCGATGTTGATCGCGGCCAGATCGAGCGGGAGGCCGACGAGATTGTTGCGAAGCGCTTCGGTGACGAACTCGTCGATCTCGTTGCCGACCTGACGAGTCATGCCGCGGACGATGGCGCCGGCCGCCTGTTCGGAATCCTCGCCGCTCGCAGCGAACGCAAGCGGATTGAGGAAGGCGGCGATGAGACCGAGTTGATGTCCGCTGTCCGTCTGGGCGGGGTGCAGCGGATCCGCGTCGACCACATTGAAGTTCGGGTCGTAGCGATCGACAGTCTCGGTCAGCATCGAGTGACCGAAGCGGTAGACGACATCGGCGAATTCCGCGACGATCGCCGGATTGAGCGTCGTATCGTAGTTCTGGCCCGCGCCGGCGAACACATCGATGTTCGGCTGAACCGTGCGTGCGAACTCCTCGAACACGAGATGCTGGTACTGCATCTCGGTGCCGAATCGCGCCGCCTGGAAAAGCCGCTCACCATCCCATTCCAATGCGCTGATCTGCTGCCGTCGTGGTCGGCAGCGACATGACATCGACACGCAGCCATTCATTGAGGAACGCGACATCGTTCGACGCGATCGCGACGTCCTTGATATGCGCGACGAGCCGGTTGTGCTCGGAATGGAAAATCTGATGCACGGCCGTCAAGCCGACGTTCTCGTTGCCGCGCCCATCCCCGGTGATGAAATGCGCGTTCAGCAGCTCGTCGTCGTAGGCCATGTTGCGGCCCTGGAAGTCGGTGCCGATGAGGTTGCCGGCGATGTTGTCGGCATCCGGTTGAACGAAACTTACGCCGGCCGTTCGAGGATTGTTGTCCGTGTCGTAGACAGTCCCCGGCACGGCGTTGTGCGCGATGTCGTTCAGGAACGCGTGACCCGTGCGGGCCGCCATCGCGCCGCCTGCGAGATTGTTGAGGTCGAGCCCGCCCGAGACGCCTTCGATCAGGCCCTGGCTCGTAACCACCTGCGCGTAGCCATGCGAGCCGAGAATGAGTCGCCCGTACGCGTCGGTCGCGAGCAGCGGCACATCGAATATGTCGAGGTCGGTCAATGTGATGCCGAGTAACTGAGCCGCCTGCGTCTTGATGTCCTGCCAGGTCGCAAGACCGCCAGCGTGTCCTTCGAGAAGTTGGCCAGTGCTGATGGTCTGCTCGCCCACCCGCGTGTATTCCCGCAGGAAGGCCTGGTGCGAGGGGTGAGACGTGTAGGTCTGGTTCTGATCGATGAACGGCGTTGTTTCGTTGTTGTGGAAATGAATGTCGTCCGCCGTATCGAACACGCCGTCCGGGCCCGCCTGCACCGCCGTATTGTTCGCGCGCGTGAGCAGCATGAAGCGCTGGCTCTCGTGGAGATCGTCCTCGTTGCCGAAGATGCCGTCCGGGCCGGCGATGAGCGGATCGTCGGGCTGTAGCGGGATGTAGATCGTCCCGTTGCCGCCTTTGTCGATGAGGTCGAGCCCATGGTCGAAGAACTGACCGAAGAGCGTCATCCACGAGTTGAACGGCGCCGATACGCCCGCGTTTGGCGTCGTGTTCGGAATCTCGAAAACGGGTTTGTCGTCGATCGTGCCGAAAATGCCGTCGAGGCCGGGGCTCATGGTGAGTCCGCCGGATGCGTTGGCGTTCGCGGCAGCGACTGCAGCCGGGTTGGCGGCGGTCTGATCGGCTATGAGGTTCGATATGGTTCGTGGATCGGCGTCTACGACGTTGCTCGTCGTCGCATAGTTCGTGTTGGTGACCACCCCACCCGGCGCCGGGCCGTTGGCGTCGAACGTATCGCCGTCGAGATCATTCCGGAACACCTGATCGAGCAGCAGCGGGAAGTTGTTGTCGGCTGCGCCGAACTCGGATTGCCCCTGCACGAGGTTATTGAACGTTCCGTCTACGGTGCGCAAACCGTAGGGCAGGCGCTCGTTCCCCACCAGAGTGAGCAGGTCTTCTCCGGCCGCATGACGCTCGGCGATGACGATCTGATCCAGGATGAACTGCAAGTCGGAGCGAATGAAGTGGACGCCGGCGCTGCTCGTCGGCGACTGCCCCGGAATGGTCATCGTCGGTGGTTCGATGACCGCAGGACCTACCGCCGCGGTTGGCGCCGAGTAGACGTTCTCGAGGACGCCGTGATCGTCCTGATAGACGGCATGAACGCGGATGTTCGCGCCTTCTATGGATAGACTCGGCAGAACGGCGCTGAGCGAAGGCAATCGGAACGACGATCCTTGTGCCGCGGTCGGCGCGCCGCCAAGACCGTTCGGCAGAACGATGTCTTCCCAGTACGTGCCTGGCGCGCCGGCAATGCCCGGCCTCTCGACCTGCCAATAGAACGTGATCGGTCTGCCGGCGATCGACCCGCCGGCGATGTCCGCGTCGGTCACGCCCGCAACCGAAACCGTCAGCACCTGATTGATAGCGGGCGTGATGTCAGAGATCGTCGGCAGTCCGACCGGTGCCGCGTTGGCGGGCCCGCCCGGCAGATCGATGGCCATATCGGCGAACTGCAGGCGCTCGATGCCGCGCAGTGTGTCGGTGCCCTCGTTTCCACTGACCGTCCCGAAGTTGTCCGTTACGGTTACCGTGCCGTCGAATGCGATGCTGACCGTGTAGTTGGCGCGGGTGCCCGAGAACACCGCCGTGTCGTAGGCGCTGCCCGGTGCGGTCTTGATCTCGCGTACGATCTCGAGCTGGCTCGGGTTGAGGGTTCCGGCGATCATCTCGGGCACGAGGCTCCGCATGCTATCTACGCTGCGGATCTCGATAGCGTGGTTGATCGCGTCACGCACACTGATGCGCGCATCCAGCCAGCGGTCGCCGTCGATGATGTCGTCGCCGCGGCGGCCTTCGATGATGTCGCTGCCCGCTCCGCCGAGAATGATGTTGCCGCTGCTGAACGAAGTGACGCCGGCGCCGAGCACGGACTGGAGGCCGGCGATGCGTGCGATACCCGCCGCATCGAGCACGCTGCCCTGTGCGCCTGCGAACGGGAAGTCGGCGAGAACGGCGTCGTCACCGCGCAGGACATCCGCGAACGCCGACCCGGAGAGACCTTCGACGAACGAATAGAGATCGAGCAACGCGGACGTCGACGGTGTCGCGGGTGTCGCGCGGTCGATCTGGAGCTTCATGTCGACCGTGACGCCGGCCTGCTCGAACTTGTAGTCGGCCCAGTCGAAGCCGGAGGCGCCGCTCATCTTCTCCTGGCCTTCGGAACCGAAAATGATGTCGTCGCCGCCTTCGCTGCTGATGACTTCGAATCCGGGGCCGCCTACGAAAACGTCATGGCCTTCCGTGAGGTCGCGCCCGGCGGGGTCGGCGGTGTCGCCAGCCGTTCCGCCCTGGTGCCCGAACTCGAGCCAGTCATCGCCCGGGCCGCCTATCGTGCCGAGGCTGCGCGACGAGCCGAGCACGAAGTCGTTGTCTGCGCCTGCGGACGTGGAAGTCGCGTCTTCCCCCGTGATGATGAAGTCCTGGCCGGCGTCTCCGAAGAGGAGGTTGAAGCCGTTGCCGCCGTGGATGACGTCGTTTCCGGCGTCGCCGTGCATCGTGTCGTCGCCACCCGTATCGGTGTTGATGTCGTCGCCATCACCGCCGGAAACATTGTCGTTGCCGGTGCCGCCGTCGAGCCGATCGTTGCCGGCATCACCGTAAAGCGTGTCGTTCCCGCTCCCGGAGATGATGATGTCGTCGCCGTCCGTGCCGCCAAGAACGACATGCTTCGTGCCCGTATAGTGCAGATAGTTGGTGTCGAGGAACGGCGTCTGCGGATTGTCGCGAATGACAAGCGGAATCAGAGGATCGGCACCAAGCGGGTCCTCGCGCGGCGTCGCGACGTTATCCGCGCTCTCGTCGACGGCCGTGGTCGGATTGTCGAAGCGGATCCCATCCGCTCCGGGATTGTTCGCAACGTTCGCGTTGAACTGCTGGGTGAGGTCGACTTCGAGCGTCAGAGCGGGCGATGAAAACACGGCCGCGGGCAGATGCGTCGCGTCCGTGTTGAGCATGATCAGCTGAGCGAACGTGCCGTTCTCCAGCGCGACCCCAAAATCCAGGCCTGCAGTCCGCGCGAGGTAATAGAAGCGGTCACCGTTTTGCAACGCTTCGAGCTGAGTCTCGAAAACGAAACCGAACGTCGATCCGAGCAAGCCGCCGAACGGCATCTGCTTCTCGGCCAGTCCGCCGATCCAGAAGTCGACGTTGTCGACACCGGTCGTCTCGGCAGGGCCGTTCAGAAAGTCGAGACGGTCCGTCGGCGCCCCATCGCCGCCGAATACGAGGAGCGTGGCCGCCGCGCGTTTGGCCTCGACGGTCGTGGCCGTGGTGATCGACGAATGCGTGCCGTACGACGCGATGAAATTGACGACCGATGCTTCGTGTTTGAGGTTCGCCGCGAAGTCCGTCCAGCTCGTGTAAGGTTTGAGCTGAGCGTCCTGGCTGGCGGCGAAGAACTCTCGCCGGGCTTCGTTGAGCGAAGGAACGCCCACCTCGCGGCCGCGTGCAATGTTGATTGCGGCGAGGTCGAGCGGCAAGCCCACGAGGTTGTTGCGCAGCGCTTCGGTGACGAACTCGTCGATCTCGTTGCCGACCTGCCGCGTCATGCCGCGCACGATCGCGCCGGCGGCGTGTTCCGCGTTCATCCCGTCCTGCTCGAATGCAAGCGGGTTCAGGAACGCAGCGATGAGGCCCATCTGCTGACCCGCCGGATCGAGGCCGTTCGGGTTGCCGATCACATTGAAATCGCGATCGTAGCGGTCCACGGTTTCGGTCAGCATGGAGTGACCGAAGCGATACACCACGTTCGCGAACTCCGAGACGATGGCCGGATTGATGGTGACGTCGTACCCGATGGGTGCAAGGAACGCGTCGATCGCAGGCTGCACCCGGCGCGCGAACTCTTCGAACACGATGTGCTGATACTGCATCTCGGTTGCGAAGCGCGCGGCCTGGAACAGGCGCTCGCCATCCCATTCGAGGAGAGCGGGATCGCCCGGGATCGCATCAGCCGTGACGTCCGTGATCAGCCACTCGTTGAGGAATGTCGGGTCTCCACTATCAACTGCATCGGTGAGGATGTTGGTTTGAATCTCGGCAACCTGCCGGTTGTGCTCCGAGTGAAAGATGTGATGGACCGCGGTGAGCCCGATGTTCTCGTTCACACGGCCGTCGCCGGCGATGTAGTGGGCGTCGAGCAGCTCGTCGTCGTAGGCGATCTTGCGACCCTGAAAGTCGGTCGCGATCGCGTTGCCGGCGATGTTGTCGCTGTCGGGTTGAACGATGCTGGTACCGGGCGTAGCCGGATTGTTATCGGTGTCGTACACCGTTCCCGGCGCGGCATCGTGAGCGATGTCGTCGAGGAAGGCGTGATTGATGCGAAGGGCGCCAGTCGTTGCGACGCCAAGCCCGCCGTTCGCACTCGGGTTGCCTTCCACCATTACGTCATCGACGGTATTCGGAATCCCGTCCGCCCCTACGCCGATAACGAGTTGCGCGAATCCGTGGGCGCCCGGGACGAACTTGCCGTAGGCGTCGGTTCGCAGCAACGGGATGTTGAGAACGTCGCTGTCGCTGAGTTGTATTCCCAGCATCGTCGCTGCCTGGGCCTTTATCTCGGCCCAGGTCGGCAGTCCTTTGTCCGCTCCTTCCAGCAGCCGTCCGGTCGCGACGGGGTGTCCCGCCGCGTCCAGCGTGTATTCACGGAGAAACACCTGATGCGACGGGTGGGAACTGTACGTCTGGTTCTGATCGATGAACGGTGTGGTCTGATTGACGTGATAGTGGATATCGTCCGTCGGATCGAACGGGGTACCGTTGTCGTCCGTGACGGTACTGGCGCGCGTCACGGTCATGAAATTCGCAAACGGATCGTCGAACGTGCCCTGGACCAGGTCGGCGCCAATGTCGTCCGCGGTGCCCGCGATATTGTCCGCACCGCGCTGGTAGAGCGGGTCGTCGTACTTGAGCAGGATGCGGACGGTGCCGTTCCCGCCCGTCTCGATATGGTCGAGGCCGTGATCGAAGAACTGGCCGAACAGCGTGAACCACGAATTGAACGGAGCGGACAAGCCCAGGTCGGGCGCGACATTGGGAAGCACGTACGCCTGCGTGTCGTCGGCAGTGTTGAAAATGCCGTCGAGACCAGGGCTCGTGACGATGTGCGCACCGGGGATGGCGTGGGCTGCAGCGGTGGCAGCCGGGTTGTCCGGACTCTGATCGACTACCAGATTGCTGATCACCCGCGGCTGCGAGTCATAAACCGAACCGGAGGTCTGCCAGTACGCTGTCGGAAAGACGCCGGGAATGTTCGGGTTGTCTTCTGCCGTGCGCCACACCTGCGGCAAGAGGTGCGGGAAAAAGGCGTCCGCAGTGCCGAAACCCGTCTGGCTCGCAATGAGGTTATTAAAAGTCCCCTCGACGGTACGCAGCCCGAATGGTGCGAAGACGTCCGGCAGCAATGTCAGGAGATCCGCGCCGGCCGTATGCTGCTCGCCGATCAGAATCTGTTGCAAAACAAAGTCGAGATCAGACCTGCTCAGCGAAGCCATGAGCGCCCCCGTTTTGACATGCTGTTGTCGACCTGACCTACTTCAAGCTCCGACCCGATTGCGATCGGGCAGGAGGGTCGGCCTGTTTTTCTGCGATCGACTACCAGCTCACACTGGAGTCAACGCGAGTGTGGTAAATAGCACGCGCGTGACAGCGGCTGCGACTACTAGCTTCGCTTTTCTTGATTTATGCAAAATGGGAATTTGCCCGCTCGAGCGACGGGCGATCGGCAGCGTTCACTGCGATGTCACGGAGCAGGAAATACGCACTTGATGCCATCTGCATGGCGATGGCAGTGCGGCTTCCGGAAGTGCTCTGCAGGCTAGCAGCGGTAGATGCGCTGACGCTTCGTGCCAGTTAAGTCATCTGCCGCGAGCGTCAGGGGAATAGAGAACGGCGCATGCGGACCGGTGCCAGTGGCTTACCGAACGAATCGCTCCACATAGTCCTCACCCAGCCCGACGGCTTTGTAATGCGCCCGCGCTTTCTCGATGCGCGTGAACACGTCATCGTAGCCGAGCGAGACGCCGTGCGGATCGACGTACATGAGGCTTCCGTTGACCTGGAACAGCGTGATCATCTCCGTGCAGTCCGTCGGGCACGACCAGCGTATGCGTCTCGCCCGGCGGCTCGAAGATGTAGCTGCCCTCCTCGGCGACCCAGTCGTGTTCGAGGTAATGCCAGCGGCCCTTGAACACCCATGCGTGAACGCCGCCTGCGTGGCGATGGCGTGCGATGACGCCCGCCTTCGTAACGCGCAGCACGTGCGTGTACTGTCCGAGCGTGACGTTGAACTGCAGCGGGCGTGAGAAGGCGTGTTCGGACAATGGTACCCACGCACGCGGGTCCTGCTGCGCCATGCCGTCGAGGATCACCATGTCCGGCCGCATGTCTCGCGGCTGCGGCTTCTGGTACGGAATGCGTTCGAGTTCGGGGGCGCGAGTGAGGGGTTTGTTCACAGCTGACTCCTTCAAACGATCTGTCGCTGTTCATGCTTCGAGACCCCCGGATCGCGCTTCGCTGGTCCGGGGCTTTGGCTTAGCCGCCCCTCAGCACGAACGTTTAACAACCGTTCGCACTGAGGCTCGCACGGCAAGGCACTCGAAGTGGAACGGCTTGTGTTCCTGACTTGCTGCCCTACGCCACTGCTGTTCCCGCCAGCGCCTTTTCCACCTTGGGTTTGACGTCGCGCATCATGAGCTCCATCGAGCGCATGGCGGCCGCGTGCGGTGTCGAACCGACCTTGAACGAGAAGCACACGTGTACGGGCTTTGCCGCCTGAATCTCGGCAACCAGCTTCTCGGCTACTGTTTCCGGATCGCCGATGAGCAGGTCGTCGTAGATCGTCTCCACCGACGGCTCGTCGGGGAAGGGCACATCGACGAGCACGGTGCCCTTCATCACTTCCTTGCGTCGCCGGAGACTGGATGCGAGCCGTGACTGATACCGCGCGTTCTCCGCGAAGCGCATGCCTTCTTCGCGGCTGTTGGTGATGTGCGCGAAGCGGTTGAGCGTGATGTGCGCGCGTGAGAGCGGGACCTTCTCGGCCGCGAAAGCCGCGACGATGTCCGCGTATTGCTCGGCGAGGAGCTTTGTTCCGCCGAGCCGTCCCGACGTCAGCACACGATAACCCCGTCTCGCCGCGGCCTGGAACATCGCCTGCGTATGCCCGGCCACGTAGATCGGGATCGGCTTCTGCACGCTGCGTACGGGGATGTGCGTTTCGGCGATGCGATAGTGCTTTCCTTCGAAGCTGAAGAAATCCTGCGTGAGCGCACCGTCGAGGAACTGGCAGAACTCGTCGGTCATCGTGAAGTTCTGCGCGATGTCGACGCCGAAGCGCTCGAACTCGTACGGCTGATAGCCGGCACCGATTCCGAGCATCAGGCGCCCGCCCGACATCGCATCGACCGTTGCGACTTCCGCCGCCAGCCGCGCTGGGTTGTACAGCGGCAACACGACGACCGCCGTGCCGAGCTTGATCTTCTTCGTGATCGACGCGCAATGCGCGATCATCATCAGCGGCGAGGCACAGAGACAGTAATTCGAAAAATGGTGTTCCGCGAACCAGGCGATCGAGTACCCGAGCTCGTCCGCAAGGCGGGTCTGCTCGGCCACTTCGCCGAAGACTGCCGCGGCGGGCTTGTCCGGCTCGCGCGCGCCCATCAGGTTGAAGATACCGAATTCCATCGACCTATCCTCCGCTTGCGCCGCGAACCAAAGGTTCGCACCCACGCTCGTTCGCCCTGAGGTGGCCGGCAGAGGCCGTCTCGAAGGGCAATGGTCAACTTCGTTCGTGCTTCGAGACGCTACCGCTCCTCAGCACGAACGGTCTCTGTGACTCACCGTACTAGAACCGCGTCTCGTCGACAGGCATTCCGAGCCAGTACTGGCCGATCATTTCATAGTGCTGCAGCCGCCCCTGCATGTGCTGCGTGATCACGTGAATGTCCTGGAAATGGCGCTGCATGAGGTTGCCCTCGAAGATCGCCGTCGCGCCAGCGGTGTTGTAGAGACTGTCGACCGCCTGCGCGGCGAGCCGTATGGCATGCGTCGCGGCCACGCGCAGCACCGCGCGCTTGTCGACGCTCGCGACCCCTTTCGATGTCACTTCGTCCCAGAGCTCGTCGAGCGCTTCCACCAGAAAAGCCCGGCCGGAACGCACGTTCGCTTCGGCCTGACCTACGGCGAGCTGGGTGTGCGCCTGCTCGCGCAGCAGGCCCGGCATGAAGCGCGGCGTCTTCGCGCCGGCCATGTCGCCGAATACGTCGAGGCAACTGCGTGCCACTGCGAGCGCCACCATCGCGTCGCCCGGCGCGAACGAGAGGCCGAACGGGATTTTGTAGCGCGGCCCCGGCTCGATGAGCGGCGCGCCGACCGCGAGCACGCTGCGCTCCGCGGGTACGAACACGTCTTTCACTTCGAAGTGATGCGTGCCCGTGCCGCGCATGCCGCGCGTACGCCAGGTGTCGAGGAGCTCCGCCTGCGCCACGGGCACGAAAAGATAACGCGCTTCCGGCTTGCTATTCAGCTGACGCACGGCGCCGTTCTCGATGACCTGCGCGTGCGCTGCGATCCAGGAGGCATGCCGGCAGCCGGTGCTGAAGCCCTGCTTGGCCGACACCCGATAACCGCCGTCCACGACCACCGCCTTCCCCGTCGGAGCGGGGCTGTTCGAAACCACGCTGCGCGGCGTATCGATCCAGATCGCGCGCGCGATTTCCGGGGGCATGCGCGCCGATATCGTCCCGAAGTTGGCACCCTGATTCACGGCCCACGCAGTACTGGCATCGGCCTTGCCAAGTTCTTCCATTACCAGGGCCCACGTCGGAAGGTCGAGCTCGGCGCCGCCGAGTGAGCGTGGTATCCCGATGTGGAACATTCCGGCATCGGCGAGCGCCGTGAAGACCTCACGCGGCAACTCGCGAGCGGCATCGATATCGTCAGCGCGCTCCGCAATCATCGGGGCGAGCGCACGCGCCGCTTCAAGGGGTGAGCGGGATGCTGTAGCGATGGCGGGACGACTCGACGGCACGCTGCGAGTGTCCCGAATCGGCTGTTCGCAGTCAATGTGGGCGGCGCGGCGCGTCCACTACCCGGACGTGCGTATGCGACGGCAAACAACGCTATGCTCGCGACTGGAGCGTGACTCTCTGGTTAAGGAGAGACGGAGGCTGCACATGAAGGTGCCCGGACATCTTGCAGGCGCCCTGCTGGGCTATTCGGCGTTCGCACTGCTCATATCGCCGACGATCGCGTTCGCGCAGGCGAACTATCCGACGAAGCCCATCCGGTGGATTGTCCCGTTCGTTCCGGGCGGCAGCACGACGATCATCGCCCGACTCATGGGCCAGAAGCTGACGGAGCGCTGGGGACAGCAGATCGTCGTGGACAATCGCGGCGGCGGCAATACGATCATCGGCTCCGAAGCGCTCGTGCGCGCCGCGCCTGACGGCTACACCGTGCTGCAGGTGACGAGCACGCACGTGATCAATCCGAGCCTGCTCGCGACGCCGTACGACGCGGTCAAGGACTTCGCGCCGATCGGCACGCTCGTCGCGACGGAAACGCTGATGGTGGTGAATCCGTCCGTTCCCGCGACGAACCTCCAGGAGTTCATCGCACTGGCGAAGTCGAAACCGGGACAGATCAATTTCGGTTCCTCCGGCACCGCGACAACGAACCATCTCACGGCCGAGCTCCTTTGCATCATGGCCGGCATCCGCATGCAGCACATCCCGTACAAAGGCGCCGGGCCTGCGACGACCGATCTCATGGGCGGTCAGATCCAGATGTTCATGAACAATGCGCTTCCGCTCATACCGTTCGTGAAGAGCGGCAAGATGCGGGCGATCGCAGTCTCGGGCGAGAAGCGTCTGCGCTCGCTGCCCGATACGCCTACCTTCAGCGAATCGGGCTTACGGGGCTACGACGTGAGATCGTGGCAGGGTATGCTCGCGCCGGCCAGAACGCCGCCGGCGATCATCGACAAATTCTCGCGGGAGATCGCGAGCATCGTGCGCGCACCCGAGTTCACCGAGACGCTGGTAACGCTCGGCGCCGATCCGTTCATCAGCACGCCTCAGCAGTTCGCCGACCTGATCAAGGTGGACCTCGAGCGGTATGCGAAACTCATCAAGCGTGCGAACATCAAGCTCGAACAGTAAGGATGCGCAACCGATGAACACAAGACGTTCATGGATGATCGTGCCAGCGCACGAGCCGGACGAGGTCAAGCGCTGCGCCGAGATCAATCCCGATGTGGCGGTGCTGGATCTCGAATACTCGGTACCGCCGCGGTGCAAGGACGCGGCTCGCTCCGGGTTGAAGGAATCGATGAAGTCGTTGGGCGAAAGCCATGGCGACGTGTTCGTGCGCATCGATCGTGAGACGCGCTGGGCCGATGCCGCTGCTGCCGTTCAGCGCGGGGTGAAGGGCATCGTTTTCTCCGGGGCCGAAGAGCCGGCCGAGGTGCGTGAGCTGACCGAGCTCATCGCGGCCAAGGAAAAGGAGCACGCGGTCGAACCGGGCAGCATGGAACTGGTTCTGATGCTGGAGTCCGCCAAGGGATTCTGGAACGCCGACACGCTTGCAATGGCGAGTACGCGCGTGACCGCGCTGGGCGTCGGGCGCATCGATCTCACGATGCATCTCGGCCCCGTGCCGCAAGGGGAGTTCCGTCTGTATCGCTTTCTCATGACGCGGGCGCTCGTCGCGGCACGCATGTTGGGCAAACAGCCGCTCGGCGCGTTCTGGCGTCCGGGTTCGCGCGGCGGCGTCGCATCGAAGGAAGCGACGCTGAAGGCAGCGAAGGAAGGGCGGATCATGGGCTTCAGCGGTTGTCTGTGCGCAACGCCGGAGCAGGTGAGCGCAGTGAACGACGGTTTCAACGTGGCGAAATGATGGAAAACGCAACTTTGTCCAGAAACGAACCCGCCAGCCGCGAGCGTCCGCTGCCGAAACACATACGGCGTTCGCTGCTCCGTCTCTCGATCGACGATCCGCAGCTCGCTGACAAGGCGCATGCATCGTGGGCCGACGCGATCATTCTGGATTTCACCAGAGCACAGGGTCGCGACTGGCAGGCAGATCTGCAATCGAGAATGCCGGCGGCCATTCATGCGGCGGCACGGGGCGCTGCGGAAGTGTTCGTGAGGGTCCGGAGCACGAGCGCTGTGGCCGAGCTCGAATCGTCCGTGTTTGCGGGACTGACGGGCGTCGTGCTCACCGGTGTCGAACGGGCCGAGGAAGTGACCAGGGCGTGCGAGCGTCTGAGCGAGCTCGAGGAACGTCGCGGCATCGCGCATGGTTTGCTCGAGATCGATGCCGAGATCGATACTGCGGGCGGCGTCTGGAACTCGCTCGAGATCGCACGCGCGAGCCCGCGCTTCGGCACGATGACGGTGGACGAACGTGCGTTATCCGCGAACCTCGGCATGGCGAGCGACGCCGCCACTGAGTTCGAACCGCTCGAGTACATCAAATCGCAGATCATCACCGTTGCGACGTCGGTGGGAGGACAGGCGCAGGGCATGAGCTATCCGCTGAGCCTCACGCAAACGGAATCGAATGAGGCCGAACTGCGAAAAGCCGTGAGGCGCGCGCGGGACACGGGCTTCAAGGGCGCGGTCTGCGCGCACGCCTCGTGGATCAAGGCGTGTAATGAAGGCTTCCAGCCGAGTGCGGAAGAGGCCGCGTATTACGTGAAGGTGCGACAACTGTTTGCAGAAGGACTCAAGCGCGGCATGGCGTCAGTGCCGATCGACGGCAAGATGATCGACGTGCCGGTGGACGTGCGCGCGCGCCTGTACCTCGAATGGGCGAACAGGGCGAAAGCACGCGACGACGAGAAAGCACGCGCGCATGCTGCGACACGCTGATGGATGCAATGGAAAGCACGAGGTCGCGAAGCCGTTCACCCTTCGAGACGACGCCCGCGCTCGGTCTCCCCGGGCGAACGGAGAACGTGAGTGACAAAGGATAGAGCATGAACAACCGCGTTTCGCGCTGCGCGATGTTCGTCACGCCGACGAACCCGCGCTTCATCGACAAAGCATGGACGAGAGGCGGCGACGTCTACATCCTCGACATCGAGGACTCCATCGCGCCAGCCGAGAAGGAGCGCTGCCGTACCCTCATTCGCGAATCGATACAGAAGGCGAACAAGGGCGGCGCGTCGATCTACGTCAGGATCAACAAGCCCTTCGTCGACGCGGATCTGCCGTATGCCGTGTGGGCGGGCGTCGACCGCATCATGCTGCCGAAGACCGAATCCGCGGCGGAAATGCAGCACGCGCACGAGATCATTTCGAAGCTCGAACGCGAACGCGGCATCCCGGAAGGCTCCGTCGAGCTCTCGCCGATGATCGAGTCGGCGCTCGGCGCCGTGAACATCTATGAAATCCTGAGCGCCAATCCGCGCAAGATCTGGTCGCAGGGCGGTGGCGGCGGCTATGACATGGCCGTGAACCTCGGCATCGAAATGTTCGCAAGCTTCGACCAGTACGCGTTCCCGGTTGCTTATGTGGCTCTGGCGGCGATGACACTCGGCATCGAAGCGACCGGGGGCGTGTTCGTTCCGAACACGTCGGGCCGCGTCGACCAGAGCGATCAGGCGACGGCGCAGGCGGCAGCGCTACACGCAGCGGGTATTCACCACGCAGGGGCGCTGCATCCTGCGTTCATCCAGCCCCTCGTATCGGGCCTTTCGCCGAGCGAAGACGAGATCAGCTGGGCGCACAGGGTCATCGACGAATATGAAAACCTGTGCGATCTCGGCGAAGCGGTAGGAACGCTCGACGGGAAAGTCGTGGACAAGTACGAATACGATTTCGCAAAGCGGACACTGGGTTGGGCCGCGGCCTGCGCTGCGAAGGACCGCTGGAAGGCGAATGCACTGAAGCGGGCGTCGGCGGAAGGTTAGCTCGCTCGCTGCCCCTCACCCTGCCCTCCCCGACCGCTCCGCTCCCCCAAGCACTCGGGGCGAGGGAAATGCTGGCGCGAGACCGTACGGTCGGTGCGCTGCCGCTATACTCCGCAGTCGCATTACCCTTTCACTTGCCGCTGCACGCCGTTCGCGCGCACGGCGGTTCCGCCATTTCCGGGAGGATGAATGAAAGTCTACGAACGGCTCGCAGACGCCTTCATAGCCGAAGGCACCAAGCACGTCTTCGGCATGATGGGCGACGGCAACATGTACTGGATGAATGCACTGATCGATCGCGGCCTGGAGCCCATCGAGGTGCGCCATGAAGGCGTCGGACTCGGCATGGCCGACGGCTACGCACGTCACACGCACGGCCCGGCCGTTGCAACGGCGACGTGCGGCCCGGGTGTGACGCAGCTTGCGACAGCACTCGTTACCGCAGCGCGCGCTGAATCACCCGTCGTCGCGTTTGTCGGCGAGCATCCCGCGAGCGACCAGGATTATCACCAGCGCCTCAATCAGGCCGCGTTTGCCGCCGGTTGCGAGACCGGCTTCATTCGGCTGGCTACACCCGAATTCGCCGACGAGGCGGTGCGCCGCGCGTTCTATCTCGCGAAGCTCGAATCGCGTCCGATCATGTTGAGCGCGCCGATGGACACGCAGCAGAAGGAATGGGAAGACGACGAGCCGTATAAGCCGTCCTCGACGCTCCTGAGCAAGCGCGCGGTCGCGACCGATACGGCCGCGCTCGAACAAGCGGCCGACATCATCGCCAAAGCGAAGAAGCCCGTGATCGTCGTCGGGCGTGGTGCGATCTGGTCCGGCGCGGGCGACGAAGTGCTCAAGGTCGGAGAGCGCGTCGGCGCGTTGATTGCAACGAGCCTGCGCGCGAAAACGTGGCTTGCCGACCGGACGGATTATCACGCCGGAGTCTCCGGACTCTATGCAACGCGCGCGGCCATACAACTCTTCGAAGAGGCGGACTGTGTCATCGGTATCGGTGCGAGTCTCAATCGTCACACGACCGAGCACGGTTACCTCTACCCGAACGCGAAATACGTTCACCTCGATCCGAAGGCGCACATCGTGATGGGCATGGGCCGCGCGGCGGACGTATACGTGCAGAGCGATGCGAAAGCGGGCCTGCAGATTCTCGACGAGCTGCTCGCGAAGCGCGGTGTGAAATCCCAGGGCTATCGCACCGGCGAGACCCTGGAGCGATTGAGCAACATGTACGAGGATCGCGCGGCGTTCACGATCGAGCCGGGCACGATCGATCCGCGCCAGGTGTGCCGGGTGGTCGATGAAATCATTCCCGGCGACGTCGGTCTTTTCACCGGAAACGGCGCGAGCTCCGCAATCACGGTGATGACGACGCACAAGCCGCGTCCTTATGTGCATGCCTCCGGGTTCTTCGGTTGCATCGGACAGATGCTGCCGACCGCCATGGGTGCGACGATTGCGAACGGCAACAAGCCCGCCGTGCTGGTCGACGGCGACGCGAGCACGCTCATGCATTTCTCGGATTTCGATACCGTCGTCCGCTGCAAGATGCCGCTGCTCATCGTGGTCCTGAACGATGAAGCGCTCGGTTCGGAATACCAGAAGCTCGCCGCGCACAACATGAATCCGTTGACTTCCGCGATTGTGTCGCCCGACATCGGCGCGGTGGCGCGCGGCTATGGTGCGCGGGGCTGCCTCGCACGCAGGATCGAAGATGTGGAAGCGGGCGTGCGCGAGTGGGTCGCGAACCCCGGGCCCATGGTCATCGACGCGCGGATCTCCCGCAACGTCATCAATCTGCCACATCGTCGCGTGCTCTATGGCAAGGACGAATAGCTGACGCGACGTCCTCGGCGACGACCCGGGATCGCGCGGTCGGGCTCATTCCCTGACGGCGCAAGAACGGCGGGCTTACGGCCCGCCGTTTTTTTGCGGCCCGCTGCGAGAAATGGAGGGAATAATGCAGCGGCTCGACATGTTTTCCGAAGCGTTGGCGACCTGCGTGCGCCGCGCGATTGCGCGAGCGTCGGCGCTTGGCTGCACGCGCCTGTTCGGGATGCCAACACGGCAGTGAAATCACGTCAGTTCGGCCGCGATGATCCGGAACACCACTGAGTCATGGGGCGCGTTGGCGAAACTTTTTCACTGGATCACGGCCGCGCTCGTGTTGGGCCAGATCCTCCTCGGCTGGGCCGCGGTCTGCTGGCGCCTGTCCCCCCTCAAGGCCGATCTCTACGTCTGGCACAAGTCGCTCGGCATGCTGACGCTGACCGTGGTTCTCCTTCGTCTCCTGTGGCGGATGGCGAACCCCACGCCTGCGCTGCCGGCCGATATGCCGCGGTGGGAATTCCGCTGCGCACGTGTCAGTTTCATTCTGCTCTACGCAATCCTGATCGCAATGCCGCTCACGGGCTGGCTGCTCAACTCCGCACTGAACATCCCGGTACTTTTGTTCTGGACCATCCCGCTGCCGACGCTTATCGCGCCCGACGATGCGGTTACCCGCATGATGTCGGGCGCCCACTTGGCTCTGTTTCTCCTGCTGGCCGCGCTGTTGTGCGTTCACATCGCCGCGGCGTTGAGACACCACTACGTGAGACGCAATAACGTCCTCGCGCGCATGCTCCCCGCGTTGCGGCGCGAACCGGTGCACGTGTGTGCTCTTTTCGTCGGCGTGCTGCTTGCCGGCAGTGCGCCGTGGGCTCACGGCGCGCTCTGGACGATCGACCGTAGCGCCAGCAGCATGGAATTTCTCGCGAGATTCGAAAAGGCGCCCGCGCCGGGCGTGTTCCGTGATTTCGACGTGCGGGTGCAGCTCGATCCGCATAATCCCGGGCACGATCGGGTCGACGTCAGGATCGCGATCGCAAGCGTAGACATGATGAGCCCCAGCTTCAACCGTGCGATCCGCGCCCCTGAGTGGTTCCATCCCGAGCAGTATCCGCACGCCGAATTTCACGCGACCGAGTTGGAATCGATCGAGCCGGGGCGCTATCTCGCGCGGGGAACGCTCAGCCTGAAAGGCGTGGAGCGTCCTGTGCACGTGTCGTTCCGCTGGAAGGATGCCGGCGATGCGGCGCTACTCGAAGGTGCACTCGTGCTGGACCGGGCCGCTTTCGGCATCGGCTCCGGAGAATGGCTCGTGAGCAGCGTCGTCGCGCGCGAGGTGAACATCAAGTTCACCATAAAGCTGCGCCGCGCTACGTAGTTCATAGTCGCAGCGAGGTCACTGCGGCTCACCCCGCGCCGACCACAGCGCTACAGGAACGCGGTAGCATGGCGCCATGCACAAACGCGATCTGCTGAAGAAAATGTTCGACGCAGCAGTCGACGCGGCGCAGCCTTCGCGCTGCGTGCCTCCGCATCTGCCACGCCGGCCGCGCGGGCGCATCATCGTGATCGGCGCGGGCAAAGCGTCAGCCGCGATGGCGCGTGCCGTCGAGGATCACGTCGACGGACCTGTTGAGGGCCTTGTGCTTACGCGCTACGGTCATGCAGCGCCCTGTGAACATATTGAGATCGTCGAGGCTGCCCACCCGGTGCCGGACGAAGCCGGGCTCGTCGCGACGCGACGCATTCTCGACATGGTGCGTGGTCTCACCGCGGATGATCTCGTGCTGTGCCTGATCTCGGGTGGCGGGTCAGCGCTGCTGACTGCGCCGGCCGATGGGCTCACGCTCGCAGACAAACAGGCCGTCAACAAAGCGCTTCTTCGAAGTGGCGCGAACATTTCCGAAATGAACTGCGTGCGGCGTCATCTCTCCGCCGTAAAGGGTGGACGTCTCGCTGCAGCGTGCCATCCTGCCAAAGTCGTGTCGCTGCTCATCTCCGACGTGCCCGGTGACGATCCGATCGACATCGCGTCGGGTCCCACCGTGCCGGACCCCACCACGTGCGACGATGCGCTCGCAATCCTGCGCCGCTACCGGATCGACGTTCCCGCGAATGTGCGGCGGGTCCTCGAATCGGGCGAAGGCGAAAGCGTCAAGTCCGGTGACCCACGCCTCGCCGGCACTGAAACCCGCATGATCGCGACGCCGCAGATGGCGCTCGAAGCGGCGGCCGCAGTCGCACGTGCGGAGGACATGTCAGCGTATATCCTGAGCGACCGCATGCAGGGTGAGGCGCGCGACGTCGGTTACGCATTGGGCGGCATTGCACTTCAGATTGCAGATCGGGGACAGCCTGTCAGTGCCCCCTGCGTGCTTCTGTCCGGCGGCGAAACAACCGTGACGGTGCGCGGCAACGGGCGTGGTGGGCGCAATGTCGAGTTTCTGCTCGCATTCGGATTGACCGTGAACGGCCATTCGCGCATCCATGCCATCGCAGGCGATACCGATGGCGTCGATGGCCTCGAGGAGATTGCCGGCGCCGTGATCGCGCCCGATTCGCTCGAGCGCGCGTGGCAGAAGGGCCTCAATCCCCGCGAGTGCCTCGCGCAGAACGACGGCCATGGTTTTTTCGAGGCGCTCGGGGACAGCATCGTGACCGGTCCGACACTGACGAACGTTAACGACTTCCGGGCGATTCTCGTCGACGGCGTGCGTGGCGTGATTCATGGATGCGACATACAAAATACCGGTCGTGCTGAGGAGCGGTAGCGTCTCGAAGCATGAACAACCGCTGCCGTTTACCCGTCGACACAGCCGCCCTCGACAAAGCTCAGGACAGGCTTTCGAGGCTTGCTCAGGGCGAACGGATTGGCGATGCGCAAACGCTTCACCACACTCGCGCATCACATGAGCGGGATGCCCGCGCTCTTCACGAGCTTCGTCCATTTGGAAATGTCCGCCTTGATGATCGCGGAAAATTCTTCGGGCGAGTTCGCGACGATGTCGAGACCCTCCACCGCAAGGCGTTCCTTCACGCTCGGCGTACGCAGGACTGCAGTGCTTTCCTTGTGCAGCCACACCACGATCTCCTGCGCCGTACCGGCCGGAAACCATAAGCCGTACCACTGGGCCGACTCATAGCCGGGCACGCCCGATTCCGCAATCGTCGGAAGTTCGGGCGCAGCCGCGGCCCGCTGCGGACTTGATACTGCGATTGCCCGCAGTTTGCCGGCGCTCGCCTGCGGCATGACGCTCGATATCGTATCGATCATCATCGGCACCTCGCCTGCAACAACATCGACGAGGGCCAGCGATCCGGATTTGTACGGAACGTGCGTCATGCGGATGTTCGCCATGCTCACGAAAAGCGCCGCGGCAAGATGCCCGTTGGTGCCGTTACCGCCTGATGCATAGAGAATCGGATCGCCCTGGCTCGCACGAACCTTGGCGAGCGCGATCATGTCTTTCACCGTCTTCACCGGCATCGATGGATGGACCACCATCACGTTCGGAGCGGATGCGGCGAGCGTGATCGGAATGAAGTCGCGCAGCGTGTCATAGGGCAGCTTCTGATACATCGCAGGACTGATGGCAAACGACGAGGTGTTCAACAGCACTGTGTAGCCGTCAGGCTTCGCTCTCGCAACGGTCGCGCTGCCGATCGTCGTGCCTGCACCCGGACGATTGTCGACGATGACCTGCTGCCCGCAGCGCGCGGTCAGTTCCTTCGCGACGAGCCGCGAAAAACTGTCCAGCCCGCCCCCTGGCGCGGTCGTCACGACGAAACGGATCGGCTGGCTGGGATAGGAAGACTGCGCCAGGGTGACCGAGATGCCGGCAACGGCCATGGCGCAGGCCGTAGCCGCACGCAAACAACGGTTCATCTCTCCTCCGCAACGACGCGTCGTGTTCGAAGCTTACATCACGATGGTACTGCGTCTTCGTACGTGATTGCTCGCTGCGGCAGGATCGGGGCTCGTGACGGCCGAGCCCCGCGACTCGACGGTCAGTTCGGCAGCACGACGGTATCGATCACATGAATCACGCCGTTCGAGGCCGTGATGTCCGCCGTAGTCACTTTCGCGTTGTTTACCATGACATCGCGTCCGTCCTTGCTCAGCTTGAGCGACTGTCCCTCAACCGTCTTGACCATTCCCGGTTTCACGTCCGCAGCCATCACTTTTCCCGGAACGACGTGATAAGTGAGCACCTGCGTGAGCTTCTGCTTGTCGTTCAGCAGGCTTTCGACGGTGCCGGGCGGCAGCTTTGCGAACGCCGCATCCGTCGGCGCGAACACGGTGAACGGCCCGGCGCCCTTGAGGGTCTCTACGAGTCCGGCAGCCTGCACTGCCTTCACCAGCGTCTTGAACTGTCCTGCCGACGCGGCGGTATCCACGATGTCCGCCGCAGAAGAAAGCGAAGAGGCCATGACGAGCGCGGCGGCGGCAATCCCTTTGGAAAACGATTTCATGCTGACATCGAGCCGGGATACGACCCGCTCGCTTGATCCGCCGTCGTTCGCTGCGCGACTGCGCATGTAAGAAATTGTAAAAGCCGGCACCGCGGGTGCACGGGTTGCTACCTCTCAGCGTTGACGCTTCAACAACTCTGTTAGCAAGGAGTGCTGCTATGACGAGGAAACTCGTGCTGCTGGTGGTTGCCATGACCGCGCTCGCGTCAGGCTGTGTCGTTTACGATGACCCGCACAGGGGCGGCCCGCGCTACGGTGAGCGGGACCACGATTACGGGTACCGCGATCGTGACAGAGACGGCGTTCCCGATCGCGCTGACCGCCGACCGGACGATCCGCGCCGCTACTGATCGATCAAGCGGAACGATTACACGAAGGCGGGCGCGATTTCGCGCGCGAAGCGCCTGAGGCTCACGCGCGAGTTGCCGCCGAAGCTGGCCAGCACGTAGTGCACGCCAGCACGGCGCAGCGCGTCCATTTTCTCCGCGACTTGGTCGGGCGTCCCGTAAACGGCGGCTTCGTTCCCGGCATCGTCGTGCGTGTAGGCCAGTATGTGCGAACCGCCGGCATGGTCGGGCGCACGTGAGACTTCGACCGTGCGCCGGCGCACCTGCGTAGCGCGTGCGAGCGCGGTCTTCTTGTCTTCCTCGTTTGTCGCGACATACACGTCGCGTGCAACTGCCACGCTCATCGGATCGAAGATGCGGCCGCGCGCTTCCACCTCGGCTTTGAACACCGCGATGCGCTCGCCGATTACGCCGGGCGGGGCGAACTGATCCAGCAGCAGGTTGCTGCCGCGCTCGGCGACTCGGCGTATGGATGCAGCACTTCCAGCCGCCATCCAGAGCGCCGGATGCGGAACCTGGGCGGGTGGCGGTTCCACCAGGATGTCATCGAAGCGCCAGTAGCGTCCGCGATGCGAGAAGCGCTGCCGCGACCTCCATGCCATCAACATCACGTCGAGTGCTTCGTCGAAGCGCGCTTCGGCGTCTTCCATCGGCACACCGAATCCCTTGAACTCGTTGTAGCGATAGCCCTTGCCGATGCCGAGGTCCAGACGGCCGCCGGACAGGAGATCGAGTGTCGCCGCCTGCTCCGCCAGCAGCACGGGGTTGTGCCACGGCAACACCATGACGGCCGTGCCGACGCGCAGCGTGCGGGTACGTGCCGCGAGCCATGTAAGCAGATTGAGCGTCGCCGAGATCTGGCCCCAGCCCGTGAAGTGATGTTCCACGCAGAACGTGCTGTGGTAACCGAGATCCTCGGCCTCGATGTTGAATGCGATGTAGTCGTGAAATCCCTGCCCCGGGGCATCGGAGGCCGCACTGCCGGCCTGTGCCCCCCCAAATAGCCCGAAACGCATGCTTGATCCTCCCGATTTGGTGGAGAATAGAACCATTTCAGGGAGGACGATATGGCGAGACTTACATCGATCACGAGCAAGGAGCAGTTGGCGCCGCAGGATCAGGCGATTGCAGACGAAGTCACGAAAAGCCGCGGCGGCATTCAGGGACCGTTCACGATGCTGCTGCATGCGCCGAAGCTCGCGCATCATCTCGTGAACGTCGGCGGTTATATACGGTTCGAAGGCTCGCTCGACCATCGCGTGCGTGTGCTCGCTGCAATGGTGGCTGCGCGCGAATTCGAGGCCGCGTACGTATGGGGCGCACAGACGGGCTCGGCACGGCGTCAGGGCGTGCCCGACTCGACGATCGCCGCGATACGCGACAACCACTCGAACGGCGTGCCGCCGGAGGACGCGCAGATCATCGACTTCACGCGGGCACTTCTACGCAAACATCGCGTCGATCAGGCGCTGTTCGACGCCGTGCGCAAGCGCTTCGGCGAGGAGCAACTGATCGAGCTTACCGGCACCATCGGCTACTACAGCATGCTCGCGATGACGGTGAACGCATGCGAGCTGGAGGCACGTCCGGGGGCTGAAGCGCTGCCGAAAACGTAGCCGGTGAGCGGCGACAGCCTCTACGAGGCGCGCCGCTTTGCATCGCCTCAGCCCTCGTACACTCGGACGGGAGTGCTAATTGCGTTTGGACAGTCACGTTCGCGGGGCCCCGCTGCTTCGCAGCCCCCGCTCACGACAGACGGGCCGATTCTAACTAACGTACTCCGCCCAGCGTGGTCCCGCAACCTCCACCCGCATGCCTTCAGGATCGCGAATCGTCCACGCGAGTCGCGATTCCGGCCGCGGCTCGTAGCCGCGACGCTTCAACTCGGCCTCCACTTTCGCCTGATCGTAGGCATCGACCTCGAGCGCGAAGTGGTCGATGTACGGCGACTTCTCCGCCCGCGTGCTGTTGAGCAGCACCAGCGTGTTGTTGCCGAAACGCAGCATCGCCTCGCCCGGCTTCGACCTGATCTCGCGCATGCCGAAGAGATCGCGATAGAAGTCGCGCGTTTCCTCGACGTTACGTACGCATTGCACGATGTGGCTGAACGCGATTGCCTTGAAGCCGCGACCGCTTGGCGTCGGCGCCTGAGCGAGGTTCTTCAGCCCCACCGCGTTTGCCGAGCTGCATTCGCTCGAATTCATGACTGCGCACGGCGCCGACGCGCCCGGGAAAATCCCGGTTTCCGAGATGAAGTGAATGGTGAAGCCGCTCGGGTCTTCGAGCGTCCAGCCCTGCTCGGTATCGGCCTTGAACTGCGTGTTGCGGCGCTTGAGCTCGGCTGCAATCGCGGACTTGTTCGCGACGAAATCGTCGATCGAATACCCGATGTGGTTGACGTACGCCTTTTCGCCGGGTTTGGCCGCGACGATATAGAACGCGTCCGGCCTGGCCGGGTCGCCGAACTCGACCGAACACTTGGTCCCGTCGTCCCACGCGACGCGCATCCCGAACATCTCGACGTAGAAGTCGCGCGTGCGCGCATAGTCCGTTACCGCGTACGCCACGTGGTTGACAGCGGTCGCACGCGTGAGCGACGGACGCGTCTTTGGTGATTCGGCCACGGGTGAACCGGCACATCCTGCGAGCACTGTCGCCGCTCCCGCGCCGAGTGCGCGTATGAAACGGCGCCGGCCGAAGCCGTCATGATTGTTCAGAATATCGTTCATCTCGCCTCTCCCTTGCTGATGTCCCGAATCACGCCGGCCAGGCGGACCGTCTCGCTTCGCATGGTAGCGCGAAGCTCGTCGGGTGAGCTTCCCACCGGCTCCATGCCCGCTTTCAGATAGCGCTCGGATACCGGCGCACTCTTCAGCCTCTCCACGATCGCTTTATGAAATCGATCGATCACAGGCCTCGCTGTCCCGGCAGGCGCGAACAGACCCGTGTAAGTCGCAGTCTCGTAGCCCGGCACGCCGGACGCTGCGATGGCCGGCAAGCCCGGAAAGAGCGCGGACGGCCGTGCGCTCGTCACGCCCAGCGCGCGCAGCTTGCCGGTGGACACGACCGGCGAGACTGCCGAGGCAACAGCGAACATGACCTGCACGCGACCGGCGACAAGATCCGTAAGCGCCGCTGCATTGCCTTTGTAGGGTATGCGTACCATGTCCACCGCAGCCATGCGCTTGAAGAGCTCTGCCGCGACGTGTGCAGAGCCGCCGGTTGCGTTGGACGCGTAATCAAGCGTCTCGGGTCGGCTGCGGGCGAGCGCGACGAGATCCTGGACGCTGTGCGCGGGCAGCGCCGGATATACGACGAGCAGCATCGGCGCGACCGCAATCAGCGAGATCGGCGCGAAGTCCCTGAACGCGTCATAGGGTGTTTTTTCGGCAATGGATCCCAGCCACAGCGTGTTGCTCGCAACGAGCAGCGTATCGCCATCGGGTGCTGCCCGCGCGACGATCTCGCCGGGGATGACGCTCGATGCACGGTTGTCCACGACGACGCTGGCGCCGAGCCGCTCCGAGAAGGCCTGCGCCGCAGAGCGCGCAACGAAATCGTTGCCTCCGCCGATGGCGGTCGTAACGATGCGCAGCGGACGATCGGAATGGGGCTGGGCCGCGACTGGCGCAACGCCGAACAGCGACGGGACGAGCAGGGCGACGATCGGGCCGACGCGATGAAGATCGGGACGCGCGGAGGAAAAGGGCGGCGAGGCCCGAGCCGAAGGCGAGCGCCGCCACCAAGGAAAGGAGGTTACGGAGGGAAACCATGGGTGTCCCTCTGTTCCGTAGAGCAGCGAGGCCCGAGCCGGAGGCGAGCGCTGCTCCCTTCCGAGCGCTGCTCCCATCAAGGAAGGGCGGTTACGGAGGGAAACCATGGGAGCGGAGCGGTCGGGGTCCCTCTGTTCCGTAGAGCAGCGAGGCCCGAGCCGAAGGCGAGCGCTGCTCCCTTCCGAGCGCCGCCCCCCTACAACTGGCGCTTCAACCGGCATTCCGTCTCCACTGCCTTGACGGGTTTGCCTTTAGGTAAGGGCCGTCTGAAGACACGGAGCGCCGTGTAGCCTTCCTTGGCGCAGGTTATCGAGACTTCATTGGGATTGATGTCGTCCTTGAAGCCGCGCAGCCGGTAGGCGCCGGTCGCATTGGTGCGCGTGGCGAAGGAAAGCTTGTCGTGAGTTGCAGTCACACGCGCATCGCGCACGGGTGCGCCGCGTTCGTCTTTCACGAAGCCGTAATAGCCCGGCCCCTCGTCGGGGCTGTGGTCGTCGGGATCGCCGAAGCTTGCGCCACCGGCCCACACGTTGGCGGCGGAGGCCATCAGTGCTGCGCTCGCGAGGCGGCGGAATGCTTTCAAGGCGTCGGGCCGTCGTGCTGAATGGGAGCGGAGATCAAAGAAAGTAATTCCGCAGCAGGTAGACGAAGACCACCATCACCACCGCGGGGACGAACCACGCCCAGCCCAGCCACACGCGCTGCGCGAGCGACGCCGGCAGCACGCATGCTGTGAGGCCGGCGAGTGTGGCCGTAATCGTGGAGGTGGCAATCCAACCGTACCAGTACATCACCGGGCCATCCATCGGTTCCTGGACGCCCGCGCCGAACTGGTTCAGCGCCGGGTGATAACTGAACAGGGCGAGATTCTTCTCGACACAGATCAAGTACACGATCGCGTACGCGGCCGCGAACACGATCGAGAACACGCCGAACGAGCGCGGCACGCTCATGAGCCGAATCCCCGGATGTTGTTCAGGATGTGTCCGACCAGAAAGTTCCACCACACGATGAAGGCCAAAAGGGTCGTGATCACGGCACGCGATCGCGTCTGGCCGGCGCCAGCCGTGTGTCGCCAGTAGTACCAATACGCCGGCAGCATCGCCAACCCGATCACCGCAAAATGCTCCTTCAGTTCGAAGGCGCCGTTCTGGGCTTTGAGCTCGAGTTGCTCGAGGACCAGCCGTACGTTCAGACGGTAGTCGGGGTAGATCACCGCGCCCAGGATGGTGGTGATCACGTAGAGCGCGACCACCGCGTTCACGTAGGAGCCGGAGGCGACGCCACGAAAACGTCCGACGAACGAGCCGGCCGGTTTCTGCACGGGCGCCAGTACGCTCGCCGCCTGATGCGTGATGGCGCCGAGCAAAGCGACTGCGAGCAGGCCGTGCAGGATGAGGAGGGCGGTGGTGGTGTTCATGTCATGCGACCCTCGCGGGCCGCTCGCTATCCTCTGCCCGAGCCCTCGCAGGTGTGGACGAGAGTTCTAACCGGTCATCGAATGTTTCGTTCGCGGCGACCGCGGACGGAGGAGCAGTGCCTGCCGCGTAGGGGAGGTGCGACCCGGAAGCGGGCTGAGGCACGCGCGTTGGAACCGCGGTCTTTCGCACGCCTACGCCGTCGGATCCCCGCGAGCGGGGCTCCTCCAGGCTCCAGCGTGCAGCCTGTCCCAGGCGCGCCGCTCACCGTGCGTGCCGTTCTTTATCCCCGAACTCAATCCAGCGGTTCCAACTTGATGATCGACGCACCGTGGTTACTTCCGACCCAGAACGTCACCGGGTTCGTCGAGTTGTCGACAAATACACGCCGAACGTTTGTCGTCCGCGGCAGCAGATACTCGACGAAGCGCCCACTCTTCGTGTCCAGCCGGGCGATGCGGTCGTTCAGCATCGAGCCGGTCCACGCATCGCCGTTCTTGTCCAGCGCGACGTCGTACGGGCCGGTATACGGGGTGGGGACCTCCCATTCCTGGAAGCGCTCGGTTTTCGTGTCGAACATGCCGATGCGATTCGCCCGATACTCGGCGAACCAGATGCGGTCCTGCGCGTCCATGGTGCCGCGCCGCGGTCCCGAGCTCTTGGTCGGGGTGTCATACATCGTGACCTGCTTCGTTTTCGCATCGATGCGGCCGATGGTCTCGCGACCGATGTCGGTGAACCAGGCGTTGTTCTTCGAGTCCGAGATCACGTCGTAGATGTTGTGCCCGACCGGCGCTTCCTTGAAGGGCTCCCACGTTTCCCACTGGCCCGTCTTCAGATCGATGCGGTGCACGCCCGCGAAGCCGTTGTTCTGCGCCCACAGCTTGCCATCGACGCCGACGTTGAGCGGGCTCGTCATGTTGACCTGCGTGTTCGGGCGGTTCCATTCCGAAGGAATCGGCCACGTCTGAAGCTTCCCGGTTTTCGTGTCCAGTTTTCCGATTGCCGCCTGATACATCATGCCGACCCACAGGTTCTCGTCGCGGTCGAAGCGGATCGAGAGCGAGCCGTAGGGCGAGCCTTTCTTCAATTCGGGTGTGGAGATTTCGACGAGCTTGCCGGTCTTCGGATCGAACTTGCCGATCTTCTGATCGCCGAAGTCGCTGTACCAGACGGTGCCCGCGGAATCGACGACGACGTCATGCGGCTGAATCGTCGGGCGCGGCAGATCCCATTCGGTGATGACGACATGCGTCGCGCGGCCCTTGGGACGTGCAAACGCCTTGAGCTCGTAGTTCCAACCGGTGCCTTTGGAGCTCTGATTGATCGTCGCCAGGTATTCCGCCTGCGCGCGCTGCAGCTTCTCGCGATCCTCGCCCACGAGGTCCGTATCACGTCCGGTCAGCCGTTTCTGCGGTCGTATGAACGTGCTCTGGTTGGCATACGTGCCCATGCGCTTGATGATCTCGACAAAACCATCGGGGTCGTATTTCGACATCGTGATCTTGTTGAGCGTGTGGCAGCCGACGCAGCCGAGGAATGGCCGCTTCTGTGCAGCTGTTCCCGGCCAGCTATGCAGCCACTCGCCGTTGGAGAGCTGCGGAGCGACGTCCTTCGCCTTCACGAGCTTGAGATCCGCCGTCGCGGTTCCGCTCGCCGGCACATCAGGCGTCGCGGCGCTGGCAAGCTCGTAGCCGACCGCGCGTATGGAGATCGTGTATTTCCCGGGTTCGAGCCGCGAAGCGGGGAAGCCGTATTGCCCCTTCTCGTCGCTCACCACGGTAACCGTTTTGTTGGAGCCTGCCATCTTCGCATTGACGAGCACGCCTTCCATCGCGCCTTCCTCGGCGGATGTCACCTGCCCCTTCAATGCTACGGCGGACTGGGCCGACTGCGCGGATGCGAAGCCGGCGTATGAAAGAACGGCAATACTTGCGGCAATCACTAAGGCGCGCATGCAGATTTCCTCCGATTGGCGCTGAGCTTTCCCCCGGAACTTTTTATAGCGGTCGCAACCGCGGTCCGCATCGTAACACCGCGGAATGTGAATGCCTACTGCATGCCGGCCGCGCGCAAATACTGCCGGTCCACGAAGCGGTCCGCGGACGGCAGCGGAGCTTTGAGCAGACCGGCATCACCCATCGATGCGATGACCTGGGCGAAACCGGCCATATCGATTTCGGCCTGACGAGGCAGGACTTTGCGATCGGGTTCGAGGTAGAGCGCCATCGTGCGTTCCGCGATGGCGGGCGTCACCCCGGTTGTCTCGACGATCGTCGTTATCACGAGCGGTCGCTGTGCCGGGTCGCGAATCGTCCGGTGCGCGGCGGCGAGTCCGCGTACATAGCGTACGACCAGATCGCGATGGGCTTCGGCCCATGATTTCCGCACCGCGGTCACCGTGTATACGTATTGCGGCACCGCGTCCGTGGAGAGACCGAGCAGGCGAAATCCTTCGCTCTGCGCAAGCAGATCCTGCGGCTGTCCGAGCGGCACCGCGACGCATTCGCCGCGTTTGAGACAGTTCCAGCGCGCCTGCGTGCCTTCGATAGTCTTCACGCGAACATCGGCCTCACGTATCCCGTTCAACGCGAGCAGCTTGCGCATGGATACCGTGATGCTGCCGCCGGGATCGGCAAGCCCGATGAGCTTGCCCTTGAGATCGGCGATGCGCGTGATGTCCGGGTGCGCTATCAGCGAGTAGATGGGATTGTTGAACTCCGCAGCGATCGCAACAGCGTCGGAGCCCGCGAGCGCTGCGCGTACCAGGAATGGCGTGGCGACGTGCGTGATATCGATCGTGTCGTCATGCAGGGCGTGGATCATCTTGTCGGATCCGCCCGGGACCGGAATCACCACCCGGAAATCCAGTCCTTCACGGGTGAACAGGCCTTCGCGTTCAGCGATGGCGATCGGCAGCGAATAGACGCTGTTGGTCGCGGAGTAAGCCTGCCCATAGCGCAGCACCGGGAGCTGTGCGCCGGATGCGGCGGCGCTCATACAGGCGAGCGCGATGAGCGTGTGAAGGATGGTTCGCATGAGTGTGGCATGGTCGCTGGGCTCCCTGGCAGCCGATTTCAATACGAGGCGCAGCATCGGCGCAAGGGGCCACCCTCCTGTGCACCCGCGCGTGTCGGACGTGGTATGCGACACGCGACCAAGGAAAGGAGGTTACGGAGGGAAACCATGAGTTTCCTTCTGTTCCGTAGGGTGGCGAGGCCCGAGCGGAACGCGAGCGCCGCCCCCCCGCGTACGCAGAAGATCGAAGCCGACGAGCAAGGCCGGTATTCCGCAGACGACGAAGCCGATGGCATAGCTGCCGGTGAGCGCGAGCAGTCCGGAGTAGACGAGCGGCATCATCATCGCGCCGAGCTGGCCGAACGAGAGAATGCCGCCGGTGACCGCGCCGCGCTGGCCTTCGGGCGCGAGACGCGCGGTTTCGGAAAGGATGATCCCATGCCAGGAGAGCGCGGTTGCGCTCGAGTACGCTCGCACAGGCGCCGATGAGCAGCACCGGCCAAGAGGCGTCAAAGGCCGCGAGCAGCGCGGCCGTCGTGGCCATGCCGAAGGCAAGTCCGGCCAGCACGATGCGCGGCTCGACATACAAGCTGCCGATCCAGCCCCACAGGATACGGCCGGGTATTGCAACTGCCACAGCCGTCGAGAAGACGACGCCCGCGGCGGCGAGCGAGTAGCCCAGCGTGGTGAGATAGATGACGAAGTACGTCGTCACGACCATCTGCACCGCGTTGAACGCGAAACAAGCGAACGAAAGGCTGCGCAGTTCGCGCGTCCTGACCACGGACTTCAACGTCGCCTTGACATCCGCAATGCTGAAGATGAGCGTGCCGATGCGGTCGTCGTCGAACCGCTCGCGCAACGGCTGCAGAACGAGTGCAAAGACGAGACAGGCGCCGGCGATGATGAGCATCGCGCCACGCCAGCCCGTGGCGGTCGCGAGCAGCGGTCCTAGAAAACCGGCAAGCAGCAGTCCCGCCGGGACTGCGGTCTGCTTGATCGAAAAGACGAGGGGCGCATACTGCACCGGCGAGAAGCGCCCCAGCAGGTGCGAGCTCGCGGGCGTCGATACGGCCGAGCCGCCGCCTGCGATGATGGCCGAGAGCAGGAACACCATCAGGCCACCCTCCACCATGACGCCCAATCCCACTGCGAGCATGACGAGCGAGGCCTGGCTCACGCGCATCGCTCCATAACGCACGATGAAACTGCCGCAGCTCATCTGAAAGAGCAGCGCCCAGAACGAGGTCAGGCCGAAATAGGCCCCGACCCATGCAGGATCGTATTCGAGATCGGCGACGATCGCGGGCGCGATGACGGCAGGCAGAATCTTGCCGATAGCGACGAACGTCTGCTGCATGAACATCGCAGCGAGGGCGAGCAGGAGAATTTTCAGCGGAGTGTGGGGTGCGAGTGCGGCGACACGAACGGCATTGTAGCGACGCGCGTCGCCGCGGGGCGATAAGGTCCGCAAGGTGAACACGCGCGAAGCCGAGCGACGACTCAGCGTGCGCGTCGAGCCTGATCCAGAGTTCTGGTTCTTTCCGCCTCGAGAGCCCGCTGTTGCTCTAAACGACCGACCAGATGTTCGCGATCTTCAGGCGCAACGGGCATGATTCCGATCGGACCCTTATCGACATCGACCTCACTCACCGTGGCACCGGACACAGGCTTATCGCCATAGATGACGCGACCATCGGGCGTAATCGATTTGTAGACCTGCGCATTCGCACTCAGAGCGATGGACACGAGAAGCAACGTAGCGAAGGTTTTCATGATTTCCTCCTGTTGTTGTTATTGACGCCTTTCGACTGTCGTGGCAGTGCATGCATCGATTCTTGGCAAATATTCCGGCACGCGCATCGACGCAGTCATCGTTTAGCGCAGGTCAAGGAAGCGCCAAAAGGATAGCGTACCGCTCACCGCTAATTAACCTGGGCGCCGGACACGCGGACCGCCTCGCCCCACTTCGCCATCTCGGCTTCGAGAAAAACGCTGAATGCTTCAGGCGTGCTGGGTGTCAAAGCGTTCCCGCCATCTCTCGAATGGCGTGAGTCGCGCATGGGGACGTACGACTCGCCCCACACTATACAATCCCGCCGTCCCGATTCGAGAGGAGCACGACCATCATGGCAGCGCAGGAACGCTCCATCGCCGAGAAACTGGCGAGCTACGCGGTCAATCTTCGCTATGAAGATCTGCCGAAAGAAGTCACGCACACGGCGAAGCGCATCATCCTCGATACGATCGGCTGCGCGATCGGCGGCCACGACAGTGGCCCGAGTCGTATCGCGATGAAGCTCGCAAGCCAGGTGAGCGCGACGCCATCGGCAAGCGTGATGTGCAGCGCTATCAAGACGAGCGTGGATCTCGCTGTTTTCGCGAATGGCGTGATGATCCGCTATCTCGACTTCAACGACGGCTTCATCAGCACCGGCAGCGGCCATCCAAGCGATACGCTGGCAGCGCTACTGTCGCCCGCCGAAGTCGCCGGACGCAGCGGTCGCGATCTCATCACCGGCCTCGTGCTCACCTACGAGGTCTTCTGCAAGATCATGGACGTGCTCGAAAGCCGTTCTCTGGGCCTCGACCATTCGACGATCATCGGGCTCGCAGGCGCCGTGGGAGCCGGGCGGCTGTCGGGACTTACCGAGCAGCAACTGGTGCACGCGATCGGTATCACCCTTGGCGGCAACGTGGCGCTCAACCAGGGCCGCACCGGCACGCTCTCGAACTGGAAGAACTACGCGTCGGCCGAAGCATCCCGCAAAGCGATGTTTTCGCTTCAGCTTGCGGCGTCCGGCATGACCGGACCTTCGCAGGTGTTCGAAGGCCGCAACGGTTTTTTCAACGTCGTGAGTCGCAAGCCTTTCACGCTGCCGACGCTCGGTGAACCCTTCGGCATCATGCGTGCGTTTACGAAGCGATTTCCGCTCGGCCAGTATTCACAGACCGTGGCGCAGGCGGCGGTCGAGCTCCAGCCCAAAGTCGGCGACGCGAGTGAGATCGCGGAGATAAACCTTCACGTCTCGCCCACCGCGATCAGGGTCATGGCCGATGCCCCGGATAAATGGCGGCCACGAACGCACGAGACGGCGGATCACAGCATGCCGTACTCCGCTGGTGTCGCGCTCATGTACGGGACGATCGACGAGAAGTACTACGAGCCGCCTTATCTGCAGGACGAACGTCTGCTCGATCTCGTCGGCCGCGTGAAATGCATTCCTTCGGACGAAGCCGAACGCGTCAAGGACGAGATGAATCTGTGCGATCTCGAGGTCGTGCTGAAGTCAGGCCAGCGCCACTCGACGCGCGTCGAGTACCACCGCGGGCACTCGAAAAACCCGATGACGGACGGCGAGATGGAACAGAAGTTCCGTTCGCTCGCGAGCAGACATCTGCCCGCCGCGCGTGTGGATGCGCTGGCGCAGCGCATCTGGGCCCTCGAGGACCTGCCGGAAGCGGCGGAGCTGGTGGAGCTCACGCGGATCGGATGAGATCAGCTTCGGCGTCTATAGCGCTGGGCGTGATATATCGCCGTCCGGAGCGACTTCGAACGCGTTCGCGATGAGCGCCATCATCACGAAGTAGCCGAGCAGCCCCGAGATCTGCACCGCCGCGGGCACGCCGAAATGATCGACGACATCGCGATAGGTGCCGTCCGTCACATGATGATTGCCACGCAGAAGCTGATAGCAGAAATCGAGCACCCGTTTCTGCTCGGGTGAGGCGCTCGAGATTGAGCCGCCTTTCTCGATCGCATCCATGAGGCGCGCATCCACTTCGGCGGCGCGTGCGAGCGCGAGGCTCGCGTTCCACACATAGTCGGAATCGAGCTCGCGCGCGGCGATGAGGCCGGTGAGTGCTTTCACGGGCTGCGATACGATCGTCTCGTACAGGAAGAAGTCACCGACGTGCGCAATGCGTTCCGCCATATCCGGCGAATGGAGGAGCACCTGGAACAGGCCGGAGAGCCAGCCGCGCGTGCGTACGATGCGGTCGAGGAAATGCTGATGTTCCGGCGCGACATCGTCGTGCGTCGAGAGAGGCCGTACGCGCGGCATCGCTTTGCCGCTCCGCATGAGCGGCGGTACGCTCCGACGCGCGAATTCGGGGTCTGTCCCCGTTCCCTTGCCGGCGACCAGCGGCGCGAACGGCTTACGCGACTTCAGCTGCTCGGGAGACATCTCCATTTCGAACGCGTTCAGCGGGAACGCGATCTGCGCGAAATACCCTAGCGTGCCCACGAGCTCGACCAGCCCCTGAATGCCGAACTGGTCGAACGCCGCTTTCGTCGTCGCTTCCGTCAGCCGGTGATGGCCCGACAGGAGCTCGGTAAAGATCGTGTTGACCAGCGCTTCCTCGGGCGTGAAATCCGGCGATCTGCCTTCGCGTATCGCATCCGCCGTTGCCTGGCTGACGCCGGCTTCGATCGCCCAGTTGTGCCACGCGCTCCACTCGTACACGCCATCGAGCGCGCGGGAGCCGATGAGCGCGATGAACGCGCGTACGCGCAGCGGCAGAATCGATTCGTCCGCCTGCCCGCGCGCGTGGAAATAATGTCCGAGATGAGCGAAGCGCGCAGCGAGATCGGGGCTGCTGTTCATCGTGACGATGAATGGACCGCTGATCGGCCGCCGCCGCAGCGCTTTCACGGCATCGTAGAAACGCCGCTGATCTTCCGGAAGCGCGTCGCGTTCGACGCTCGACACTCTACTCATTACGACTCTCCCTTCTTCTGTAGAAGTTCTATATCCAGTTCGCGCGCTTCCGCAGCGACGCCGCGCATTCAGCCGCGTCTCTCAGGACGTGGGCTTCATCGAGCGCGGTAAATCTGCCGTCGCGCCGCAGGATGCGCCCATCGACCACCACCGTATCGATGTTGCTCGGCTGAGCGAACGAGACCAGCGCCTGATAGGGGTCGCTCGCCGGCGCGATGTTGATGCCTTCCGTGCGCACGAGGATCAGGTCCGCGCGCTTTCCAGGCGTGAGCGAGCCGGTGCGCTCGGCTATTCCGAGGTCGATCGCACCGTCGATGGTCGCAAGCCGCACCAGCCGTTTGAAGTCGAGCGGAATCCGCGAGCCGATGCGATGCGTGTGCAGGCGGTACAGGATGCGCATGCACTGGAAGTAGTCCGCCGAGTAGCTGCTGGTGTTGTCAATCGAGATGCTGACCTTCACGCCGGCCTCCAGCAGCTCGCCGAGCTGAATCACCCCCGCGCTGGCCGGGCGCCCCATCTCGCCGGTCGGAGAGGTGCTGTAGCTCACGCCACGCTCTTTCATGATGCGACGTTCCTCGGGCGTGGTGAGGAGCGGATGCACGAGCTGTACATCGGGACCGAGCAGCTTCGCATCGTCGAGGAGCTTGATCGGAGTGGGTCCCGACGTGTGCATCGTGATCGGAAGTCCCAGCGCACGCGCGCCGCCCCAATCGATGCGCGCGGTCTCGATCGAGATGTTGCCGCGCAGCGGATTGGTCGTGTCGCCGACATTGCGGGAGCAGATGCCGAGCGTCAGCAGCCCGTCCTCGTTTCCGTTACCCGGCATCCACTCGCGCTTGATGCGGGAGAGGCCTTCGAGGTCCATCGGCCGCTCGTCCGGATAACCCTGCGGTGTGCCATAGGCGAGACGACCCCGCACGCCGACATCGCGCATCGCCCGCAGCTCCGCATCGGCGTGCTCCGGCGAGCGGATGTTGTGTGCCCAGTCGTGGACGGTCGTTGCGCCCGCGCTGAGCGCCTCGGCCGCGCCGAAGCGCACGCTGCGATAGCTGTCCTCGGGCGTGTAGTGCGGACCAAGCGCGGCCGTCACCGGGAAGTAGCTGCGCTTCGGATCGTCGAGCTGGATGACCGCGCGACAGACACTCGTCCACAGGTGCCAGTGCGTGTCTATGAAGCCTGGCATGCAGATCATGCCGCGCCCGTCGATCACACTGGCCGTCGTGGTGGCAATGCTCGGCGCAACCGCGATGATGGTGCCGTCCCGCACATGCACGTCGCCCCGCGGCAAATCACCGATGCGCGTGTCCATTGTGAGCACCGTCGCGCCGCGGATGACGAACTCGCCGCGCGCAGGGAGTCGTGAGTCGCGGCTCACACGGGCGTCCGACGCTGAACGGGGCGACGCGCACCCTGGCGCGAGCGCGGTGGCAGACAGTGCAGCGGCTGTCTTCAGAATGGTTCGACGATCGATCGTTCGCATGTGGCTCGTTGGGTCGGAGAGGAACGATGAGTATCGCCGCAGGACATCGGCGCGCCAAGCGCCTCGGGTTCATGGCTGACCCGGCCGCGTCTCGGCGAACATCGGTGTTCGGCACGCTCAGGCTTGCTTGCTTCCCACTAACGCAAGCGGTCTAATCCGCAGGCGGCGGACGAACCATCGTCGCGAGGGTTGAAGATCGCCGAGGTCAATCATGCGAAATAAATTCGGCTCCATATGCGGATCGGTCGCACACTGGACCCTCTCCGGTGCCGCGTGGGCGCAGGCTGCGGTGCCTCAGAACGAGCTCGACAGCGACACCGTGGTCGGGTTTATCACCATCGCCGTCGCAGCGGTCATTTACTGGATCTGGAAGAAGCGCCGGCCCGACGCGCAATCGAACGTCAGCAGACAGCAGGCCTTCACGATGCCGACGCCCGCGCCCACTGCACCGTCAGCTCAAACGCCGGTTCGCGAGCGCACGCGAGAGCCTGGCGAGGCCGGGTCGGTGTTCATCTCATATCGCCGCGGCGACGCCGGGGACGTGGTCGGCCGCATCTACGATCGGCTCGTGAACGAGTTCGGCAAGCCGCGCGTGTTCAAGGATGTCGACTCCATACCGCTCGGCGTCGACTTCCGCAAACATCTGTCGGATTCGGTCGGCAAGTGCCGGGTTTTCCTTGCGATTATCAGTCGCGGCTGGGTGCAGCAGGGCGATGGCGTACGACGCCTCGACCAGCCGAACGATTTCGTGCGCATCGAGATGGAAGCCGCGCTCCATCGCAACATTCCGGTCATTCCGGTGCTGGTGCAGGGTGCGTCGCTGCCGCAGGAGGAGGAACTTCCGGCCTCACTGCGCGAGCTCGCCTACCGCAACGCAACGGCCGTACGGGCCGACCCCGATTTCCACGCCGACATCACGCGCCTCATCGATGGCATTGCATTTCACCTCAACGCACAGCCGAAGGACGCTGCCAACCAGGCACGTCCGCACTGACGCCACGCGCTGCCGCGCTTCGCGCTGCCGCGAGGCAGGCGAGCGCCGCCCCGTCCCGCGCGGCTTGCCGGGTGATCGAGCATGGCGTATATCTTCGAGAGCACGTCCATATCCGTGATAGCCGCGATGCATACTGCTTCCCGCTCGTTCCTTGGACCTCTGACTTTGCTCCTCGTCGGCGCTGCGTTTGCCGTCAGCGCGATGGCGCAGGAGAAGCCAACGAACTTCCCGGCGCATCCGATGCGGCTCATCATTTCGGTCGCGCCCGGTGCCGGCGCGGATGCCGTCACGCGTGCCGCGGCGCAGGCGCTCACGGACGCATGGGGCCAGAACGCCGTGGTGGATAACCGTCCCGGCGCGGGTGGTGTGATTGCGACGGAACTGGTCGCGAGATCCGCCCCCGATGGTTACACGCTGCTCAGCATCGGTGACACGCTCGTGATCCTGGGCGCGATGAAGCGCGTGCCGTTCGACGTTCTGAAAGCGTTCGAGCCCGTCGTGGCCATGTCCGCCCAGCCGTATGTGCTGCTTGCCAGCCTCGGCGTGCCGTTCAAGTCGATCAAGGAGATGGTCGTGTACTCGGCGAGTCAGCCGGTCACGTATGCCGGTGCGGGTGGTCTTGGCAGTTCGGTTCACCTCGGCATGTCACGCTTCGCGCGGCTGTCGGGTGCGAAGCTCACTTATGTGCCGTACAAGGGCAGTGCGCCTTCCATCATCGCGGTGGCGGGTGGTGAGATCAACATGGCCGCCGCCAGCTCGATCGCTGCCAGCAGCGCAATTCGAACCGGTCGAGTGCGCGGGCTGGCGGTTCTCGGCCTCGAACGCATTGCGGCGCTGCCGGACCTGCCGACTGTCGCGGAGCAGGGCTTCCCGGGGTTCAAGATCACCAACCGCTACAACCTGTTCGCGCCCGCTGGCACACCGCCCGGCATCGTGAATGCGATCAATCGCGTGGTGACCGACGGCATGTACGCGCCGCAAGTGGCGAAGCGGCTCGAGTCGGACGGCAGTGAGCCTGCCCCACGCATGACGCCGGCGGAACTGAAGGCGACGATTGCGCAGGAGTAGAAAGAGTTCGACGAGCAGGTTAAGGCGCTGAACCTCAAAGTCGAATAGGTAACTTGCTGACCCTCACCCCATCCCTCTCCCTGCGCCAGGGAGAGGGCGCGTTACGATCGAGTACACGCTCGACCGTTCCTTCGCCCCCGGACTCGGAGAGTGGCGTTGCCCCGGGCCATGCACGCGCGCTGGTGAATGCTCGAGCGTTCCCTCGCCCATGCACGCGCGGGTGGTGAATGCTCGACCGTTCCCTCGCCCCGCACGCGGGGAGAGGGTTAGGGTGAGGGGAAGCAGAGCGGCACGCTACAACTTCAACAGCGACTCCAGGTTCCGCCAGAGAATCTTTTCTTTTTCTTCCTGTGAAAGCGACTTCAAGCCCTGCACCCAGCCTCCGGGCGAAGGCGTCCACGCCACGAACGGCCAGTCGCTGCCGAGTACGACGCGGTCGGCGCCGACACGGTCGAGCAGGAAGCGCAATGCCTCCTCGCTGCTCGTAACGGTGTCGTAGTACAGGCGCTTCTGATACGCGCTGGGTGGCTGCGGTGTGCGGCGGTCCGCCGGCAATCGATCCCAGCCGCGGTCTATTCGTCCCATCGCGTAGCACGCAGGTCCGCCGCCGTGCGCGATGCACACGCGCAGGTCGGGACACCCTTCGAGCACACCGCCGGTGATGAGCACCGCGGTCACGATCGCATCGTCGAGAATGACGCCGAGGCTGTTCGACAGTCCGTGGCGCGGGATGCGGTCGAACAGGAAGTTGTTCTGCGGCTGCGGATGAAAGAAGAGCACCGCGCCCATCTGCTCCGCCGCCTTGAAGAAAGGCCGAAACTTCGGCTCGTCCCACTGCTCGCCGTTCACGTGCGTGCCGAGCTCGGCCCCTTTCAGGCCCAGCTTCGTCACTGCACGTTCGAGCTCCTCGATCGCGGATTTCACATCCTGCATCGGAAGCGTCGCCAGACCGGCGAAGCGCGCCGGCCACTCGCGCGCCATGCCTGCGATTTCCTCGTTCACGTCCCGCGCCAGCGCGCGTCCCTGCGCGGAATCGAGGTGATGGCCGAAGAACGGCGTGTGGATCGAAAGCACCTGCACGTCCGTGCCCTGTGCGTCCATGTCCTTCAGGCGCTCCTCCGGCGTGTAGCGGACTTTGGGCGAAGAGAAGCCGGTGCGCATTCCGCCGCTGACGATCGTACCGAGACCGTCGCCGGCCTCGTGCCGATGTCCGTACCACTCGCGTTTGGCTTCTATTGCGTTCCACAGCGAGCGCGGAACGACGTGTGCGTGGATGTCGATCGTCCTCATGAGACTTGCCTCCTCTCCCGTAAGACAGATAATTTACCCGAGTCACGCCTAAGGATAGAGGAGGAAGCATGCAGCAGCTCACCAGAAACGTTTTCGTCGAAACCGGAATTCGCGGCTGCAATCACGGGTTCGTCACGACCTCCGACGGAATCGTGATGATCGACAGTCCGCACAAGCCGAGCGACGCGCTGAAGCTCAAAGCGGAGATCGAGAAGCGCGGCGGTCGTCTGCGCTACATCATCAACACCGAGCCGCACGGCGATCACTGGACCGGCAATGCGTACTTCGACGTTCCGGTCGTCGCCCACGAGGGTGTGCGCAGGCGCATCCTCGAAACGAACATGGAAGAGCACCTCGCGCGGGTGGCGACGTTCAGCCCCGAAGAGCCGAAGCTCCTCGAAGGCTATCGTCCGAATGCGCCGGTGATCACGTTCAAGAACGGCATGACGCTGCACGTAGGCGATCACACGTTCGAGATGATCCACATGCCCGGCCACACGATGTATCAGGCGGCGATCTGCATCAAGGGGGAGGGCGTTGTCTTCACGAGCGATAACATCTTCCACAAGGTCCACACATGGTTGCAGGAAGCGAATCCCGATCTGTGGCTGATCGCGCTCGACTCGCTGCGCGAACTGAAAGAAGACGTGTTCGTGCCCGGCCACGGCGCGGTCTGCGGCAAGGAATATCTCGACGAGCAGGGATCGTTCATCCAGGAATGGAAGGCCTACGTGAAAGGCGCGCTCGACCAAGGCATGACGAAGGACGAAGCCATTGCGCGGCTTACCGCGATGACGGACCGCTACCCGATGGACGTGGGGCAGGACGGCATGGCGCCGAGTGTCATGAAGCGCAACGTGGCGAATCTCTACGACTATCTGACCGGCGCCTGGGTTGCGTCATGACGAGCCGGTCCGCGCTGTCGCGACGCCAGCTGTTTCGATCTCAACGTCACGGCCGTGGGCGCGTCACAGTCACTTCTTCAGAGACGCGTTCTCGACCAGTACGTTGTACGAGTAACCCGATCCGAGCTTGACGTCGGTCGTGACGACGCCATTCGCGATCACGACGTCACCGACCTTCGCCTCGTCCGCCGTCGTGACGACCAGGTCGTGCGTGTTCTCGGCGGCGGTGCCCGACCCGTCGCGAAGGTGAACCCAGTTCTTGCCCATCACCGCGGACGTAAACTTCACGACCTTGCCGCGAACCGCGACCGTCTTGCCCTTGAGTCTGGTCCGGTCGGTGATGATCTCGGCGACGGTTCGCGCGTCCGCGCCGGTGGCCTTCGGAACCTTGACGTCGCCGACATCCTTCGAGTTCGCCATGCCGCGGTGCATGGCGCCCAGGTCGCCGCCGGTGGCCGAGCCTTCGGCAGCGGCCGCATCGGCCACCGTCCATAGAGCGCCGGCAAGAAGCATTACAAGAGGAAGAAGCCGTTTCATGATTGCCTTTCCGATGGGAGCGAGTCGGGCCCCGCGCTCCTGATACGATCGCACTTCTTACCTTCCGAGGGAACCCTCGATGAGCAAATCCGTTTGCGTGGTGTGGTCGAACGACGCAAAAGCGTACGAGCAGGCGCTCGCGCGCGAGCAGCTTCTGGATCGGTTCGATCTGCACTCGCTCAAGCTCGACGAGACGATTTCAGACGATCTCGCCGAGCGTACCGAGATTCTCGCCGCGTGGCGGCCGGGAAATTATCTGAAACACATGCCACGCCTGCGCTGGATTCAGACGATGACAGCCGGCGTCGATCCGTGGCTTGCGCACCCCGATCTCCGGGCGGACGTAACGATCACCTGTGCGCGCGGTTCCCATCGCCTTTCGATGCCGGAAAACATCCTTGGCGCGATCTTTCACCTGACGAAGCCGTACATGGCGATCGCCCTCGCTCAGCGCGAGAGCCGCTGGACCAAGCAGATGTCCGTGCCGCTCGTGGGCAAGACGCTCGGCATCCTCGGTTTGGGCGCGGTGGCACACGAGGTTGCGCGCAAGGCGACCGCGCTCGAAATGCGTGTGATCGGCACGAAGCGTACGCCGGGACCGGTTCCGTACGTCGATAAAGTGTATGGGCCGGAGCACACGGACGAAGTGCTGGCCGCCTCGGATTTCGTCGTGCTGCTGCTGCCGTCCACCCGTGAGACCGTGAACTTCATCGACAAGGACCGGCTGCGTGCGATGAAGCCGAGCGCGTATCTGCTCAACTTTGCGCGCGGCGCGCTCATCGTCGACGATGATCTGATCGCCGCCGTTCGATCGCAGCAGATCGCCGGCGCAGTGCTCGACGTGTTCCGCCAGGAGCCGCTCCCCGCCACGCATCCGTTCTGGAAAACCGAGGGCATCCTCGTGCTGCCGCATCTGGGGGGCGGGCACCCGCAGCGCGGCGCGGCCGTGGCCGAGATCTTCGTGGAGAACGCGCGTCATTATCTCGCTGGCGAAACGATGAAGACCGTCGTGGACCGAGCGCGGGGCTATTAGGAGGGAGTCTGAATGGCACAGCATACGAACACGCAACAGGAACCGGCGCAGCACGAAGAGATTCTCCAGCCTGATCTCCCGATCATCGACGCCCACCACCATCTGTGGGAACGTCCCGGCAGCCGTTATCTGCTGCACGACTATCTCGCCGAGGCGCACACCGGCCACAACATCCGGGCTTCGGTCTTCATCGAATGCGGCAGCTTCTATCGTAAGTCGGCGCCCGAGCTGATGGCGCCGGTCGGGCAGACCGAGTTTGCCAACGGCATGGCCGCGATGGCCGCGAGCGGTGCCTATGGCGATACGCTCGTCTGTGCGGGTGTCATCGGGACGGCCGATCTGCGCGTCGGCGCTGACGTCGCGCGCGTGCTGGATGCACAAATCGCTGCCGCGGGCGATCGCTTCCGCGGCATTCGCTTCATCACGAAATGGGATGCCGACGAAGCACTCAACACCGGCCGCTACAAGCCGCCGCGCGGCCTCATGCAGGACAGCGCTTTTCGCGCCGGCTTCGCGACGCTGGGCCCGCGCAAGCTCTCGTTCGATGCCATGGTTTATCACCCGCAGCACCTCGAGCTCGCCGATCTCGCACGCGCGTTTCCGGATACCACGATCGTCGTGAACCACGTGGGCGGTCCGCTTGCGTATACGCGCAGCTACCTCGCGCGTAAGGACGAAGCGCTCGCGCAGTGGCGTTCGTCACTCCACGAGCTCGCGAAATCTTCGAACGTCTACATGAAGCTCGGCGGTCTCGGAATGTCGTATCTCGGACTCGGCCTCGATAAGCTCGACGTGCGACCTTCGTCGGAGCGGCTGGCCAACGCATGGCGGCCATTTTTCGAGCCATGTATCGAGAGCTTCGGCCCTGCGCGCTGCATGTTCGAGAGCAATTTCCCGCCCGACCGCGAATCGGCCGATTTCCCCTTGCTCTGGAATGCGTTCAAGCGCGTTGCGGCCCGCTATTCCGCTGAAGAGCAGCGCGCGCTGTTCCACGATACGGCCGCACGCGCCTACCGCTTGAATCTGGCTTGAAGCGCGACCGTCCGGCGGCTGGCGCAATTGTGAGCTTGATGTAAAGTCCGGACCTGGAGAGGCTGAGCGGCACGTTCGCCCCGTCGCCCGGCCGTGTGTCAACCAAAGGAGGCCTGCATGTACGATCTCGTGATCCGTAACGGCACGGTAGTCGACGGAACCGGACTGCCGCAATATCGAGCTGACGTCGGCGTGAGCGGCGATCGGATCGCGGCGATCGGACGCATTCGCGAACGCGGCAAGGAAGAGATCGATGCCACCGGTCAGGTCGTCTCTCCCGGCTTCATCGACGGGCACACCCACATGGACGCGCAGGTCTTCTGGGACCCCATCGGAAGCTGCTCGTGCTGGCACGGCGTCACGACGGCGGTCATGGGCAATTGCGGTTTCACGCTCGCTCCCGGCGCGCCGGAGCAGCGCGACATGATCCTGAGCAACATCATCCGCGCCGAAGATATCTCTGCCAATGCGATCGCGGCGGCGGTGCCGTGGAAGTGGACGACCTTCAGGGAATACATGGATGTCGTCGACAAGCTCCCGAAGGCGATCAACTACGCCGCGAACATCGGTCATTCCGCGTTGCGCACGCATGTGATGGGTGAGCGGGCGTTCGAGCAGCAGGCAAATTTCGACGATATGGGCGCAATGGAGCACGAGCTGCTCGACGCGCTCGATGCGGGTGCAATCGGATTCACGAGCTCCCGTTCGTCGGGTCACCGTCTGCCCGAGCCGGACAACCGGCCCGTCGCGTCGAACCACGCATCGTGGGATGAGATGAGCCAGCTCGTCTGCGCGATGGGCAGCACCGGACGCGGTATCTTCGAATATGCGCGGGAACGCGAGACGCGCTCGAAGGACCCGAACGTGCGCAAGGCGGTGAACGACCGGCTGCGCGACCTCGCCGTGAAGAGCGGCGTGACGGTCATGTTCGGCGTGCCCTCGGGCAGCACGGGCACCGCCGACAATCTTGCGCTGATCGACAGCACCGCACAGGCCGGCGGCCGCATGTTCGGCCAGACGCATACGCGGGGCATCTCGCACGTGCTGTCGTTCAAGGGGCGGCTGCAGTTCGACGATTTTCCCGAGTGGGCCGAAGTGCGCGGCCTGTCCATCGAGGAGCAGCGCAAGGCGTTCAGCGATCCGGAACACCGCAGACGGCTCGTCGAATGCACGAAGAAGGGCGGCTATCGGACGGGCGGCGGTGAGCCGCGTCACGCCCGACTACGGGAACATGTACGTGGTGTACAGCGCCGTGTCGCGTAATCCCACAGTCGCGGAGCTCGCGGTGAAGCGCAACAAGGATCCCGTCGAAGTCATGATGGACCTCGCGCTCGAATCCAATTTCAATCAGCTCTTCATGCAGTTCGACGAAGCGACGGTGCCGAAGAGCGAAGAGCAGGCGCTGGCGACATTGCGGCATCCACGAACCGTCATGACGTTCTCCGATTCCGGCGCGCACGTGAGCCTCATCATGGATTCTTCCATCCACACGCATCTGCTCGCCTACTGGATGCGCGAGCGCGGTGCCTTCACGCTCGAAGAGGCGGTGAAAATGATCACGCTCGCGCCGGCGGTGGCGTGGGGCTTCAAGGATCGAGGCCTCGTGCGTCAGGGCTGTATCGCGGACTTGAACGTCTTCGATCCGGAGACGATCGCGCCGCAGATTCCCACGATCGAGAACGATCTGCCGACAGGCGCGCGCAGGCTCAAGCAGAAGTCGAGCGGTATCAGCGCCACCGTCATCGGCGGCAAGGTGGCGTTCCGCGACGGCGAGCATAGCGGTGCGCTCGGCGGACAGCTGCTGAGATCAACGGCTGCGGGAATTCAGTAGGGCACAGTGTTAGGCGGTCTGCAGTACCAAGAAAGCGTTCGTGCTGAGGAGCGCCAGTGTGCCGAAGCATTAGTTCGCACAACATCCGTTCGCCCTGAGGAGGCCACAGGCCGTCTCGAAGGGTGAACGGGGTTAGCTGCAGACTGACAACCGGGTGCCTCGATAAAACCGGCAACGGTTCTGCCGTCCTGCGAGGAAGAAATGGCAAGCACCGTCATCGATTCCGTGCTGTTCCGCGATTCGTTCGGCACGCCTGCCATGCGTCGGATCTTCGATGACCGCGCGCTCGTCACGCGCTACGTGGAGGTCGAAGTGGCGCTCGCAAAGGCCGAAGCGCGCTGCGGCCTCATTCCGGAAGAGGCGGCACGGGAGATCGCTGCACGCGCAAACCCGGATGCCTTCGATTTCGATCAACTCCGGCACGAGACGGAGAACGTCGGCTACCCGATTCTTCCGGTCGTCCACCAGCTCGGCAAAAATGTGCGGCGAAGCCGGGCGCTATGTCCACTGGGGTGCGACCACGCAGGACATCATGGACACCGCGGTCGTGCTTCAACTGCGCGCTGCGCTGACGCTGATCGAAGCGGATATCGAGGCGCTGCGCCGCATCCTCGCGGGACTCGCGCAACGCTATCGGGACACGCCGATGGCCGGACGCACGCACCTGCAGCAGGCGCTGCCCGTCACGTTCGGCTACAAGGCCGCGGTCTGGCTTGCGATGTTCGACCGGCATGCGGAGCGGCTTGCTCAGTTGAGACCGCGCGTTCTCGTCGGACAGTTCGCCGGCGCGGCCGGAACGCTCGCGTCCTCGGTGACAAAGGGGCTCGACGTGCAGAAGGCCATGATGGAAGAGCTCGGGCTCGGCGTTCCTGCGGCTACATGGCACGTCGCCCGCGACGGCTTCGCCGAGGCCGTGACCTTCCTCGCGCTCCTTACCGGCTCGCTCGGCAAGATCGCGTACGACGTGATGATCATGGCGTCCACCGAATTCGCGGAACTGTACGAACCGTTCGTCAAGGGACGCGGCGCGAGCAGCACGATGCCGCAGAAGCGCAACCCGATCTCGTGCGAGCTGATCTTCGCCGCGTCGAAAGCGGTCCGTGCGCAGACCGGACTCATGCTCGACGCGATGATCCATGACTTCGAGCGCGCGACCGGTCCGTGGCATGCGGAGTGGATTGCCATTCCGGAAAGCTTCATCCTGACCGCCGGCGCGCTGCATCAGGCGAAGTTCATGCTCGGAGGGGCTCATCGTCGACGAGAAGCGCATGCGCGAGAATCTCGACATGACCTCGGGACTGATCGTCGCCGAAGCGGTGATGATGGGACTCGCACCGCATCTGGGCCGGCAACGAGGCGCACGACGTGGTCTATGCCGCGTGCCGTGTGGTGAACGACACGGGAGGCACGCTCGCCGACGTGCTCGCCGGCATGCCCGAAGTGTCGAGCCGTCTCGACCGCAACGCGATCGACCGGCTTACCGACCCGCGCAACTATCTCGGCGTGGTGCCGCAGATGATCGACGGCATGCTGCATGGCCGTGAATGACATGACCTGCTGACAACGTCCGGAAAACAACTCAAGGAGGCCAACCATGAAGCGCACCTTCCTCGCCGCTGCCACAACATTCGCGGTTCTCTGCGCGGCGAACGCTGCGGGCCAGAACTACCCGACGAAGCCGGTCGTGCTCGTCATGCCGTATGCCGCCGGCGGGCCCGGTGACACGCTGGCGCGCATCTTTGCGAGCTCCATGACGAAGTCGCTCGGCCAGCAGGTGATCATCGACAACACGGCGGGTGCGGGCGGCACGATCGGCTCGACGAAAGTGGCGCGCGCGAAGCCCGACGGATACATGCTGCTGATGGTGCACATCAGCCACGCGACGAGCCCGTTCCTCTACAGGAAGCTGCCGTACGATCCGGTCAAGAATTTCGATCCGGTGGGTCTCGTGGCCGAGGTGCCGATGACCATCGTCGGCAAGAAGGATCTCGCCGCGAAGGACATCAAGGAACTGGTCGCGTACGTGAAGAGCAGCAAGGGCAAGGCGACATACGGACATGCGGGCGTAGGCTCTGCGTCGCATCTTTGTGGTCTGCTGCTCCAGAGCGCGCTGGGAAGCGACTTCAATACGATCGCGTACAAAGGCACCGGGCCGGCGATGATCGAGCTGATGGGAGGTCAGATCGACTTCATGTGCGATCAGACCACGAACACGGTGCCGAACATCAAGGCCGACAAGATCAAGGCCTATGCGGTCGCCAGCAAGGCTTCGCTGCCGTCGCTCCCGAACCTGCCGCCGCTGAGTCAGGTACTGCCCGGATTCGAATACAGCATCTATTACGGCATGTACGCGCCGAAAGGTACGCCGAAGGCGACCATCGACAAACTCGCGTCCGCGTTGCAGACCGCCTTGAAGGATCAGACGGTAAAGGCCCGCCTCGCGGAGCTCGCCACGGATCCGGTGCCGATCGAGAAGGCACAGCCGGATGCGCTCGCCGCGCAGCTCAAAGCGGAGATGGACAAGTTCGGGCCGATCATCAAGAAGGCCGGCGTGTACGCGGACTGACGTGGGCTACAGCTCCTTCACCATGAGCTTACGCACCTTGATCGGCCCGCCGTTGAACTGGATCCCGATTCTTCCTTCGGGAAACTTCTTGTCGTATACGCTCACGGTCACGTTGCCATTCAGCCTGACCGTGATCTCCGGTCCCTTGGCATAGATTTCGTACGTATTCCAGCGGCCGCCGGCCTTGTGGATCGGATTCACGGACGCGACGTTCACGAGGCTGCCGGTCGCATAGGCCGGATTCGGGTTCTTGTCCCAGATCTGCACTTCGTACGCGCCGGTCGCCGTGCTCACCTGATTGGGATTCATGATGCGTATGTAGATGCCGCTGTTCGTATCTTCGGACGCCCAGAACTCGACATAGAGGTGGAAGTCTCTGAACGAGCGCTTCGAGACGAGGACGCTGCTTTCCTTGCCGGTGCTCTTGTCCGCCAGGATCGCGCCGTCTTCCGCTCGCCAGTTGGCGTTGCTGCCCGTCGCGTTCCAGTTCTCCATGCCGCTGGTGCCGTCGATCAACGTGATCCAGCCGGAGCCCGATGGCTGACTCGCACAGCCAAACAGAATCGATGCCGCGAGCAGCAGCCCGAAAGCGCCTGCGAAGTTCCGTTTCATATTCGTCTCCCCGTGTGGACCGTTCGTGAAACAGCATGCGATACCGACAGCGTCCGGTCAACAAGCATGTGAGCGCGAACCACGCGACTGCGCTGGCCAATGACGCTCTCGCGGCGTAGAGTCCCCGAATCAGCGAGCGTTTACCCTCAGACCGGACGTGACGCACTCTGCGGCCGCAGAGCGCGGTGCTCTCGTGGAAGACAGTCGATCGTGACTGACAAGACTACGACGAAGGTTCGCACGAAGGTCAGCGGCGCAGGTGCACGCCGTAATCTTCTCAAGGCTGCAACCGGCGCTGCCGCACTGGGGCTGATACCCGTTCGCGCCACGGCTCAAGCCGATCCGCGCAGCATGCGCCCGCAAGCTGGCGACCGCTTCGTCTATTCCAGTGGGCCCAGGAAGGGCGCCGTCGTCGCGACGTCGGATCTGACGGCGGGCGGCCCGCACGTGACCGCATACGCTCAGCATCCGGAAAGCGGCGTCGTGCGAGACGGATCGCGTTTGAACGAAGTGCTTCTGGTGCGCCTCGACCCGAAGGATCTCACCGACACGGCTCGCGTCAATGCACCGGACGGTTTCGTTGCGTTCTCTGCGATCTGCACGCATGCCGGGTGCAGCGACTGGGCCTGGGATGCTGCGAAGAAAATGCTGAAGTGTCCGTGCCACGAATCGGAGTTCGATCCGAAGGATGAAGCGCGCGTGTCCGTCGGACCTGCAACACGCCGGTTGCCGCGCCTGCCGGTGAAAGTGACGGACGGAGCACTTGTCGTGACCGGCGCGTTTATCGGGCGGATAGGAAGCGATCTTACGTAAGTGCGAGTTGCGGGCACAGCCCGCGGGGGAAAGACCACATGCGTACGACAAGACAGCGTTACCCGCGTCGCACCGTCATCGCGGGTTTAGCCATGCTCGCCGCGTTCGCGGCGCAACCTGCCGGCGCGCAGAACATTGCGAACTATCAGCCGGTGACCGAAGCGCGGCTGCTCAAGCCCGAGCCGCAGAACTGGCTCCACTACCGCGGAAACTTCGAAGGCTGGGGTTACAGCTCACTCGACCGGATCACGACGCAGAACGTGCGCCGGCTCAAGCCGGTATGGACGTTTTCCACCGGTATCGTCGAGGGCCATCAGGCGCCGCCTTTCGTGAACAACGGCGTCATGTTCGTGTCCACGCCCGGCAATCAGGTGCTGGCGCTGAATGCGAAGACCGGCGATCTCATCTGGCGCTACAAGCGCGAACTGCCCGAGGACATCATCCAGTCGCATCCGACCAATCGCGGGATCGCGCTCTTCGAAGACAAGGTCTACCTCGCCACGCTCGATGCGTTCGTCGTCGCACTCGATGCGAAGACCGGCAAGATGCTGTGGGAAAGCAAAGTAGACGATTACAAGCGCGCCTATTACTTCACGCTGGCGCCCCTCATCGCGAAGGGCAAAGTGATGGTCGGAACGTCCGGTGGTGAGTTCGGCATACGTGGCTACGTGGCCGCGCTCGATGCGCAGACCGGAAAAGAAGTCTGGCGCACCTACACCGTTCCGGCTCCCGGCGAACCCGGTCACGACAGTTGGCAGGGCGAGGATCACTGGAAGACGGGGGGAGGCTCGGTGTGGGTCACGGGCCATCTACGATCCGAAGCTCAACACCGCCTACTGGGGCACGGGCAATCCGAGCCCCTGGGTCGGCGACATGCACCCGGGCGACAGCCTCTACACGGCGTCGGTCATCGCGCTCGACGTCGATACCGGCAAGATGCGCGCGTATCACCAGTACACGCCGAACGAATCGTGGGACTGGGACGAAGTGTCCGCGCCGCTGCTGATCGAGTTCAAGCGTAACGGCCGCGACATTCAGGGGCTGGTTCACCCCGGACGTAACGGTTACCTGTGGCTGCTCGAGCGCCAGCAGGACGCGATCAAGTTCGTCGACGCCAAGCCGTTCGTGAAACAGGAGGTGTTCACGGCGATCGATCCGACGACGGGCCGGCCGTCCGTGGACGAGTCGAAGAAGCCCGCCATCGGCAAGACCGTCACGTTCTGCCCGTCGCACTGGGGCGGCAAGGACTGGCCGCCGGCGGCGTGGAATCCGAAGACACGACTTCTCTATGTTCCCGCGCACGAGAACCTGTGCTCGACGTTCAAGAGCGATGAGAAACGGCCCGACTACGAAGCCGGCAAGCGCTTCGCCGGCACGGACGCGGCGGCCACACGCGTATTCAGACGCGAGGGTGCGAAACACATCGGCGAGTTGCAGGCCTGGGATCTCGATACCGGCAAGAAGGTCTGGACGTACGAGTATCCGCACATCAACTGGGGACCGGTGCTCACGACCGGGGGCGGGCTCGTCTTCGCGGGCGGTTCGAGCGACCGCATGTTCCGCGCATTCGATGCACGCACGGGCAAGGTGCTGTGGGAATTCCGTGCGAACTCCGGCGTCACCGCGGTGCCGGTGTCGTACATGGTGGATGGCGTTCAGTACATCGCGGTGCAGGCTGGCCTGGGTGTCGATGCGCAGAAAATGATCACGCGGCTCGATCAGACCATGAAGACGAGCACGTACGTGCCGCAGGGCGGCGTGATCTGGGTGTTTGCCGTGAAGGATTAGCGGAGAAGGTCAACACCTCAGTCGAAGCTCAGCTGCTCGGCCGAGGCGAGCCGGATATCGCGGGTCACTCGACCTTGTAGCCGCTCTCCTTCACCACCTTCGCCCATTTGTCCTTCTCGGAAGCGAGCCACTGCCCCATCTCCTGCGGTGTTTTCGCCTGCGGGCGAGACCCGAGCGAGGTGAGCTTCTCGGCCACATCGGGCAGTGCGAGGATGCGTTTCACTTCGTTGAATGTTTTCGTGACGATCTCGGGGGGGATCTTCGCCGGCGCAATGATGCCCTGCCATGACCCGGCCGCGTAGCCTTCGAGCCCGGGTGTTTCGGCCACCGTCGGCACATCCGGGAAAGTGGGCTCGCGCTGCGCGCTGGATACTGCGATCAACTTCAGCTTCCCGCTCTTCACGTGCACCCACGTCTGGATGACGCCCATCATCAGGAAATCGCCGTCACCGGTCATGACCGCAATAACGGAGCTCTGGCCGCCCTTGGTCGGAACGTACGTCCACTTCGTGCCGACGCGCTGCTGCAGTTCCAGCGTGGAGAGGTGGATCGTACTCCCGAGTCCCACCGGCACGTTGAGCTTCCCGGGGTTTTTCTTCGCCAGCGAAATCAGCTCCGCGACTGTCTTCACCGGCACGCTGGGATGCGTGGTCAGAAGATACGGCGAGAACGTGACGGTGGTGACGGGCGCGATATCGCGAATGATGTCGAACGGCAGCTTTGTGTACATGCTCGGGGTGATCGAGAGATTGCCGATGTCCATCAGCATCATCGTGTAGCCGTCCGGTGCCGAGCGCGTGAGCATCTCGACGGCGATGTTGCCGTTCGCGCCGGGTCGTGTATCGGAAAGGACCTGTTGCCCCCACGTCTCCGTAAGCTTCGCACCGACGAGCCGCACGAGGATGTCGGACGTGCCGCCGGGCGGAGCGCCGACGAGCATTCGTATCGGTTTGGACGGCCACGGCGGCGAAGACGGCGCTGGCGTTTGTGCGTATGAAAGGCTGCAGAAACACGACACGGTCGCAACTGCGGCGGTGCGAGCTTTCATATCGTCGCTCCTTCTCACGGCGGGCCGACGTCTGCTCCGACCCGGTGAACGTGGCTGTATAGTCTCACAAGGCGACGCCGGAGCGTCGCGCGACGTCAGCGAGGAATTCAAGTGTCGAAAGTGCGTGTGCAGAGCTTTGCGATTTCGCTCGACGGGTTCGGTGCCGGGCCCGATCAGGCGCTCGAGAACCCGCTGGGCGTGAGAGGACCCGAGTTGATGCAATGGTTCTTCCGCACGCGCATGTGGCGGCGGATGCACGGCCAGGACGGTGGCGAGACGGGAATCGACAACGACATCGCGGAGCAGGGATTCTCAGGCGTCGGCGCGTGGATCCTGGGGCGCAATATGTTCGGTCCCGTGCGCGGACCGTGGCCCGACGAAAGCTGGAAGGGCTGGTGGGGTGACGAGCCACCCTATCACACGCCGGTGTTCGTCCTTACCCATCACGCGCGAGCGCCGCTCGAGATGGCAGGCGGCACGACGTTTCACTTCGTGACCGAAGGCATTCATGCGGCCCTCGAACAGGCGCGGGCGGCGGCCGCAGGACGTGATGTCCGCGTGGGCGGCGGCGTGGCGACCATCAGGCAGTATCTTCATGCGAGCCTGATCGATGAGCTGCACCTTGTCGTGAGCCCGGTGTTGCTCGGCCGGGGAGAGCACCTCCTCGACGGACTCGATCTGCCTGCATTGGGTTACGAATGTGCGAAGCACGTGGCGGGCGAGCGCGCGTTCCACGTCTTCCTGCACACGCGGGCGTAAGTCGACCGCTGATCGAATCTCAGTGTTCGCGGCCGGAGCTGCGTTGCCTTCCGAACACGACGCGGAATACAGCGCCCGTACCCGATGCGCGATCCTCGACAGAGACTTCGGCGCCGTGGAAGCGGGCAATTTCCTGCACGATGGCGAGACCGAGGCCGCAACCGCCCGCAGCCGCGCCGGGCAGCCGGTGAAAGCGCTCGAACACGCTCACTCGCTCCGACGGAGGGATACCGGGGCCTTCGTCCTCCACCGAGAGCTCGACATGCGGCACTGCGGTGAGCCGTACGGTCACGGAGGAGCCGGGCGCCGCGCCGTAGCGCAGCGCGTTGTCGATCAGATTGTTCAGCATCTCGGCGATGAGGTGCTCGTGTCCCACGATCGGAACGGCCTCCTGAGTGCCGGCGAAGCCGAGGTCCACACCTCGTGCCAGCGCTTCCGGCACCCATTCGCGGCAGGTCTCCTGCACGATGCCCGAGAGATCGACCGGCGCGAACTCGTGCTTCGGATCCCCACCCTGCTCCGCTTTCGCCAGGGTGAGCAACTGGTTCACGAGACGGATCACGCGGCGCGACGAGCCTTGCACCTGCGCGAGAGCCGCACGTATGCCGTCCATGTCGCGCGCGAGGAGCGCGCGTTCGATCTGCGAAGTGAGTCCTGCCAGCGGTGTTCGCAGTTGATGGGCGGCTTCGGAGATGAAGCGCTGCTGGGCGGCACGGGCGGCGTCGAGCCGTTCGATGAGATCGTTCATGGATGCGACCAGCGGACGCACTTCGCCGGGCACGCCCGCGGTGTCGACCGTGCGCAGGTCCCCCCACCCGCGCCGCGAAATGGAGGCGGCGAGCGCATCGAGAGGCGCGACCCCGGAGCGCACGCCATACCAGACCAGCGCACCCACGACGAGCGTCAGCAGCACGACCGGCACGACGAGCGTCAGCAGGAGTTCGTGTGAAAGCCGGTTGCGCTTCACCAGCGTCTCTGCGAAAACGACGGTGCCGATCAGCGCGTTGCCGTCATGGAACATTCCGTACGCGCTCGCGCGGGTGCGCTCGCCTCCGATCTGTGCGTCGTAGAAGCTGACCGGTTCCGCTTCCGTCGGCGTTGTGTTCGGCAGCGGCACGCGAGCGTCGCCGGCGATCGTGTTGCCCTGCGCGTCGGCCACCCGGTAATAGATTCGGTCGAACGGATCCGACACGAGAATTTCTTCAGCGACGCGCGGCAGTGTCAGCGTCGGTTTCGAATCGCCCGCCGTGCGGATCTGCTGTGCGAGAGAGCGCGCCGAATCGAAAAGCGCTGCGTCGTACGCATCGCGTGCCAGCGACAGCGCAAGCGTGTAGGCGAACCACGTCGTCACCCCGATAAGGATGGTCACCGTCGGCAGCAGACGCCACAGCAACTGCGCGCGCAGTGTCCCGCGATGGAGGACGCCTGACACCGGCGTGCTCAACCGCGATCGCTCGGCTCGAGCAGGTAACCGAGCCCGCGGATCGTCTTGATGCCGACACCGCCGTCGTGGAGCTTCTTGCGCAGGCGGTGCACGTAGATCTCGATCGCGTTCGGACCGACTTCCTCGTCCCACTCGTAGAGGCTTTTGATCAACGCGTCCTTGCTGACGACGCGGCCGGCACGTGTCGCGAGGACTTCGAGCACGGCGAGCTCGCGTGCCGAGAGGTCGAGCGCATCGTCGCCCAGCAGCACGCGGCGACCCTTGACGTCGATACTGAGCCGGCCGATCTCGATGTGGTTCTCAGCCGCACCGCGAGCGCGACGTGCGAGTGCACGGATGCGCGCTTCGAGTTCGCCCATCTCGAACGGCTTGGTCATATAGTCGTCCGCGCCCATGTCGAGGCCGCGGATGCGGTCGTGCACCGAATCGCGCGCCGTGAGTATCAGCACGGGCAGCGTGCTCTTGCGCCTGCGGAGCCGACGCAGCACTTCGAAGCCGTCGAACGAGGGAAGCTCGAGATCGAGAATCGCGAGCTCGTACTGCTCGACCGTGAGCGCGTGATCGGCGTCGCTTCCGCTCGCCATGCAATCGACGGCGTGTCCCATCGCGCGCAGCGCGTGTGCGACACCGTCCGCCAGGATCGCGTCGTCCTCGACCAATAGTATGCGCATAGCAAGCCTGCCCCCGTGGACCACAGGGCGGACGGATTGTTCCGCACGCGCCTTTCACGCGGCTTTCTACTCCTTTCGTTTCGCGGCGACGACAGCAAGCTTCGGGAAAGGAAGCGCGCTCTATGATGCGCGCCCACGCTCAGGCGGCGCCCGGTCGATCGTGCGCTTACTCGCGTGGCCGCCGTGCAGCCATTCATGCGAAAAGACATACCAGGCCTTCTCCCCGCCGTGCTCCTCGGCGCACTGCTCTTTGGCGCGGGCTACGGCTGGCGGTATCTCAGCGTGAAGGATGCCGCACCGGTCCCGGAGCCGGCGCCGGTCCTCTCGGATTCCGCCACCGATACGGTGCGCTTCGGGAAAGGCGCTCCCCAACTCGAGTTTCTGAAGAGCGCGCAGGTTCTTTTTCTGCCGGAGCCGCTGCTCGAACCGCTCAACGGCCGCATCGCCTTCGACGAGAACTACACGGCGCGCGTGAGCGCACCGATCGCCGGCCGCGTGGTCAGGATCGATGTGCAGCCCGGGCAGGAGGTTCAGGCCGGACAGGCACTCGCGTCGATCGATGCGCCCGACTACGCGGCCGCCGTCGCCGACGTGCGCAAGGCACAGAACGACGTGAAGCAGAAGGAACGCTCTCACGAGCGCGCGAAGGAGCTGGTCGACGCCGGCGTGATAGCACGCAAGGAAGCGGAAATCGCCGAGACCGATCTCGGTCAGTCTGCCGCTGAGCTTCAACGCGCGCAGCTGCGCCTGCGCAACCTGACAAGCGGCGTATCGCGCTTCAGCGAAGACGGCCGCTTCTCGCTGCGGTCGCCGATTGCGGGAGTGATCGCCGAGCGCAAGGTGAACCCGGGCGCCGAGGTCCGGCCGGATGCTCCGGATCCGCTGTTCGTCATCAGCGATCCTGCGCACGTCTGGGTCATCATCGATTTGCCCGAGCGTTATCTCGGAAAGGTGAAAGTCGGCCAGCCGGTGTCCGTCGAAGTGGACGCGTATCGCGACGTCGATATCGGCGGCAGGGTGGCATCGATCGGTGAAGCGCTGGACCCCCAGACGCGCCGTGTGTCGGTGCGCTGCGTCGTCTACAACCCGCAGCGCCTGCTCAAGCCCGAGATGTACGCGCGCGTCACGCCGCTCCTCGAAGAGCGCCGGAAGCTCGCCCGCGTGCCGAATGCGGCCATCCTGAGCCAGGGCGTCTACAGCTTCGTGTTCGTCGAGAAGGAGCCCGGTGTGTTCGAGAAGCGCAGGGTGAACCTCGGTCTGCAGGGCCGCGACGAAAGCTATGTGAAATCCGGGCTCAGCGAAGGTGAACGCGTTGTCGCAACCGGCGCGCTGCTGCTCGAATCCGAGCTCTCGTCCCGCCGCTGACCATGCTCGACCGCCTGATCACCTTCGCACTTCAGCAGCGTGTTTTCGTGCTCGCGATCGCGATCGTCGTGTGTGTCGCGGGGTGGCGCGCATGGAAAGAGCTGCCGGTGGAAGCCTTCCCCGACGTTCAGGACGTGCAGGTCATCGTCATCACGCAGGTGCCCGGCAAGGCGCCCGAGGAGGTCGAGCGCAGCGTGACGCTGCCGATCGAGCTCGAGATGAGCGGCGTGCCGCGCATGACGCAGCTCCGTTCGGTGTCGATCACCGGCCTCTCTGTCGTGACGCTCACGTTCGCCGATAACACCAACGACTACTTCGCGCGCGCGCAGGTGCTCGAGCGTCTTCAGAACGTCACGCTCGCGCCGGGCCTCCAGCCGGGCCTTGCGCCGCTGACGAACGCGATCGGCGAGATCTACCGCTACATCGTCGAAGCGCCTGCCGACATGCCGATCTACGAAGTGCGCGCGATACAGGACTGGACGATACGCCCGGCATTGCGGCGGGTGAGCGGTGTTGCGGACATCGTGAGCTTCGGCGGCACGATCAAGGAATATCAGGTGAGGCTCGATCCGGGGCTGCTGCGCAAGCATGGCATCACGGTCGATCAGGTGGCCGCGGCGCTCAGCGCGAACAGCGCGAATACCGGTGGCGGACTGTTGCCGCGCGGCGAGGAGGCGCTGGTGATACGCAGCATCGGTCTGTTCGAGAACTTGCAGGACATCGCGCAGGTGGTGGTCGCGAGCCGCGGCGGGCGGCCGATCGTGGTCGGCGATCTCGGTCTCGTCGAGGTCGGCGCGCGCACGCGCACCGGCATGGTCGCCTTCGACGATCAGAACGAGGTGGTGCAGGGCATCGTGCAGATGATCAAGGGCCAGGACCCCGCGAAAGTCGTCGCGGCATTGAAGGAAGAAATCGAGCGTGTGGGGCAGCGTCTGCCCCACGGCGTGACGATCAGACCCTATTACGACCGCACCGATCTCGTGAAACACACCGTGCACACGGTTACACACAATCTTGCGATCGGCGCGCTGCTCGTCGTCGGCGTGCTCGTGATCTTCCTGCGCAACTGGCAGGCCGCACTCGCAGTCGCGGTGGTCATTCCGCTGTCACTGCTGTTCGCTTTCATTCTGATGGACGCGCGCGGCGTGGCGGCGAATCTGATCTCGCTCGGGGCAGTGGACTTCGGGATCATCATCGACAGCGCGGTCGTGCTGGTCGAGGCGCTGATGGTGACACTCGCACTTTCCGCGAACGATCCGCATCACGCCGGCAGCGCATACGGCTGGCGTCTGCATACGCTGAAGAACGTCGCCGTCGACATGGGCCGGCCGATCCTGTTCTCCAAGGCGATCATCATTCTCGCGTTCCTGCCGATCTTCACGTTCCAGCGGGTCGAAGGGAAGATTTTCTCGCCGATGGCGCTCACGCTTTCGTTCGCGCTGCTGGGCGCGATCCTGCTCACGCTCACGCTCGTGCCGGGATTGCTCAGCTACTCGCTGCGCTACACCGATCTGGCCGAGAAGCACAGCAGGTGGATGCACACGCTCCAGGAGCGCTACCGTCGTTCTCTTGTGCGCGCTGGCGAGCGGCGCTCGCTCGTGGTCGTCGTCTCGTGCGTGCTTCTGGCCGTGACCCTGCTCGCGGCACCGCATCTCGGGAGCGAGTTTCTGCCCAAGCTCGACGAAGGGAACATCTGGCTGACGATCACGCTGCCGCCCTCGACCAGCATCGACCTCACGAAAGACATCGAGCAGCACGTGCGCACGATCCTGCGCAGCTACCCGGAGGTGAACAGCGTCGTCACGCAAGTGGGGCGGCCTGACGATGGCACCGATCCGAAAGGGCCGAACAACCTCGAAGTCATGGCGGACCTGAAGCCGCGGGATACGTGGCGCTTCGGTGCGAAGGACCAAATGATCGCGGACATGACCGCCAAGCTGAAGGCGATTCCGGGGCTGCCGACCAACTTCTCGCAGGTGATCGAAGATAACGTCAACGAAGCGCTCTCGGGCGCGAAGGGAGAGATCGTCGTCAAGGTGTTCGGGCCTGATCTCGAAATCCTGGAGCAGAAGAGCGAGCAGCTCGTGCAGATACTGTCCGGGATCCACGGCGCGGCCGACGTCGGCGCGTTCAAGGTCGGTGGTCAGAGCGAGTTGACGGTCACGCTCGACCGCGCACGCATGGCCCGCTACGGCATCAACGTCGCCGACGTGAACAATACCGTCGAAGCTGCGCTCGCCGGCTCGGTCGTGAACACGTTCTTCGAGGGTGACCGCCGCTTCAACGTAACCGTGAGGCTCGCGCCCGAGTTCCGGGACGCCGTGGACGACGTCGCCGACCTGCCGGTCGCGTTGCCGGGTGGTGCGGGCACGATACCGCTTGCCTCCATCGCCGAAGTGGCGGTGAAACAGGGTGTCGGGCGTGTCGCGCGCGAAGGCGGCGGACGCAATGTGGCGGTCAAGGCGAACCTGCTCGGGCGCGATCAGGGCAGCTTCGTCGCCGAAGCGATGCAGAAGGTGAACGCGCAGGTGAAGCTTCCGCCGGGCTATCAGATGACGTGGGGCGGCCAGTTCGAAAATCAGCAGCGCGCCAACGCGCGTCTGCAGGTCATCATTCCGCTTTCGGTGCTCGCGATATTCGTGCTGCTCTTCTGGGCCTTTCGTTCGATGAACCAGGCGCTGCTCGTTCTCCTCATGGTGCCGTTCACGCTCATCGGCGGGCTCGCGGGTCTCGCGATCGCGGGCCTGCATCTCTCGGTATCTGCTGCCGTGGGCTTCATCGCAGTTGCAGGCATCTCGGTTCAGAACGGCGTGATCATGGCGTCGCAGTTCAACGACCTCATCCGCAACGGCATGGCGCCGGCGACCGCGATCCTGAACGGAGCCGTCTCGCGGCTGCGCCCGATTCTCATGACGGCGCTCATGGCCGGCCTCGGCCTCCTGCCGGCAGCGCTGTCGCAGGGCGTGGGTTCCGAAACCCAGCGGCCGTTCGCCGTCGTTATCGTCGGCGGCATCATATCCGCGACGCTCTTTACGCTCCTCCTCCTGCCGCTCCTTTACCCGCTCGTGGCGGTCGAGGAACCGAGCGAAGTCTCGCGGCCTGAGGCCGAACCGCAACGCGGGTAGCGAGATTTCGGCGCGGCGCCGGTCGGCTCGGGTATGATCCCGCGGCGATCCCGAACCCACCCTGGAGGACTTGAGCATGCCCGATACGATCCGCGTCGGCGTCGTTGGCGCCGGCGGAAATACGCGTCTTCATCACATTCCCAAACTGAAAAAAATCGACGGTGTCGAGATCGTCTCGGTGTCGAACCGTTCGCGTGCATCTTCCGAACGCGTTGCACAGGAGTTCGGGATACCGCGCGTGCACGATCACTGGCAGGATCTCGTGAACGACGCCGGTATCGACGCGGTCGTGATCGGGACCTGGCCGTATATGCATTGCCCGATCACGCTTGCTGCGCTGGCCGCGGGCAAACATGTGCTGACCGAAGCTCGCCTCGCGATGAACGCCGCCGAAGCGCGGCAGATGCTCGCGGCGTCCCGTGTGAAACCGAATCTCGTTACGCAGGTCGTGCCCGGCCCGACGACGTTTGCCGCCGATCCGATGGTTATGCAAATGCTGAACGAGGGCTACGTCGGCGAGCTTCAAAGCATCGATCTGCATGTCCCGAGCGGGTTCGTCAATCTCGATGCGCCGCTGCACTGGCGGATGAACCGCGACTACTCCGGTATGAACATTCTTTCCATGGGCATCTGGTACGAGTGCATTTCGCGCTGGGTCGGGCCCGCGACCGCTGTGATGGCGCGGACGCGCGTCGCTGTGCCGTACCGCTTCGATCAGGAGCGCGGCGAGCGTCGCCCGGTGACCGTTCCCGAGCACGCCGAAGTGCTTGCCGATCTCGCGAACGGCGCCATCGCCCGACTGCACTGGAGCTCGGTGTGCGGCTTCATGCCGGGCCCGGAGATCTGGCTGTACGGAAGCGAAGGAACGCTGCGCCTCGAACAGCGCGGACGTGACGATCTGGTGCTCACCGGAGGCCGGCGCGGCGACAAGCAGATGGCGCCAATCGCGATACCGCCGGAGAAGATCTACCGCTGGCGCGTCGAAGAGGAGTTCATCGGCGCGATCCGCGGTCAGGAGGAGGTGCGGCGCACGTCGTTCGTCGACGCGGTGAAGTACATGGAGTTCACCGAAGCCGTGCACATCTCCAGCCGGGAAGGACGGCGCGTGTATCTGCCGCTGGAAGCGTGAGCCCCGACTCTGACTTCGCCCTGAGGAGGCCCCAGGCCGTCTCGAAGGGTGAACGGACGTGGTTGTTCATGCTTCGAGACGCTACTGCTCCTCAGCACGAACTGCTTGCCTTATCGTAGTGCTCACAACGTGAAGCGCATTTCCGTGAGCAGCGCACCCGGGAGGCGCGAGCTTGCCGTCGATCGCTCGCCATACGTCCACGTGCTCAGCAGCATGTCCTGCGTGCGGGTGAGATCGATCAGGTTCTCGCCGAGCATGCGATAGATCGTATCGTCGAAGCGCAGCACGTTCACCGGCGCGACGATGCGGCCGCCTTCGACCCAGAAGGTGCCGAAACGCGTCATGCCGGTGATGCGCCCGGCTGCGCGGTCGGAAAAATTGAGGTACCAGAGGTTGCCGATATAGAGACCCGTATCGAGCACTCGCAGCACGTCGTCTTCCGCCAGACCGCCGGGCAGGATCTCGAGTGCTTCGGGGCTTTCGGCGCCGCTCGCACCGTTCGCTTCGATTCCATACTCCTTCGCGGATCGCGGCGAGACCAGACTTTGAGCGAGCCTGCCATGATCGATGAGTGTCACGCTCGCCGGCTTGGCGAAGCCGTCCGCCTGGAAAGCCGGTCCGACGCCGGCTTCGACGTTCTCGATCATCGAGACCTTGGGCGAAAGCGTATCGCCGTGATCCATGCGCATCAGCGCGCTCTGGCGGGTCTTGCGCGCCCGCACCGAGAACGCGTTCCATTCGAGCAGCCCGGTCACCTCCCCGAGCGCGTCCGGCGCGAGATACGCTCGATACGCCGCGGGCTGCAAGGTACGCGCGGGGGCTTCGAGAAGCTGCAGTTTGTCGACCGAGTCGCGCAGCCGGCCCGCGAACACGCCGGAATCCCAGTGCGTCCCGCCGTAGCTCGCCTTCACGGCTTTGTCCGCGTGGAGATGCAGACTCCAGTCCATGTTGAACGTATCCACTTCGTGCCAGTTGCGCTGTCCAAGCGAGTTCGCGAACGCGCGATACGACACGCCGGCCGCATGGAATCCAGCGAGATCGACCTGCTTCGATTCCCTGACCACATCGTCGATCATCTGACCGGCAGCGGGAAGGCGGCCCCGCCGCACGGTGTCTGTGGAGACCGGTTTGTCTGCAATCAGGAGCCACGGATCATCAGGTAGCTGCGAGACCGTCTCGCGCAGGCGCGTGAGCGTAGCCAGCGCGAGCTCAGCGTCTTCGGGCGCATTGCTGAGCGTGATCGTAGCGGATGCCTGCCGCCTGCCGCTCACGAGGCGGATGGAGAGGTAGATCTGTTCGACCGCACCGGCCTGCCGGACACGCGATTTGTTGAACCGCACGAACTCGGATCGCTCCGCGGAGAGGTAGCACAGGACGATCTCGTTTCCCGTCATCGCCCGCGTCAGGCGCTCGGCGAGAGCGAAGAAATGATCCTTCATGCTTCGCCGCCGAATACTTCGACGTTGGAGAAGACACATGGGGGCGAGGCGTGGCCCGTGTGAATGCCCTGGTTCGGCTCGCCTTTGCCGCAATACATGGTGCCGTGCACTTCGAACGTATCGCGATCGCCCAGCATGCGCAGACTGCGCCAGAAGTCCGCGGAAATGCCGCGATAGTTCGGATTCTTCACCACTCCGCGGCGCTTGCCGTTCTCGATCAACTCGCCCCATTCGCAGCCGAACTGGAATTTGTTGCGTGAATCATCGATCGACCACGACGTGTTGGTGCGCATGAGTACGCCACGGTCGATCGAGGCGATCATCTCTTCCAACGTGCTCGTGCCGGGCTCGACGTTCAGGTTGGCCATGCGATCGATCGGTGGCCGGTTCCAGCCGGAAGCGCGTGCGTTCGCGACGCCTTCCCGGCCCGCACGAAGCTGCGACAGCTGGCCACCCAGAGGACGGCGCAGGATGCCGTTCTCGATGAGCCAGACCTTCTGCGCGGCCGTCCCCTCATCGTCGAACGAGTAGCTTGCGACTTCCTCCGGAATGGCGGGATCGAACGTGACGTTGAGCAGCTCGGAGCCGTAGCGATACGTTCCGAACATGTCGAGCGTGACGAAGCTCGTACCGGCATAGTTACGTTCGTCGCCGAGAATGCGGTCGAGCTCGAGCGGATGCCCGATCGACTCGTGTATCTGAAGCATCATCTGGTCCGGCATGAGAAGGATGTCCATGCGGCCGGTCGGACAGTTCGGAGCGGAGAGGAGCTGCAGTGCTTCTTCGGCGAGACGCTGTCCGCAACCGATGAAACCGCTGCGCTCGAGCTGTTCGAACCCACCCTGTTGCGCATGCGTGAAGCTGCGCGTCTGGGTGTCCGTGCCTTCGTTTGCGGTCACGTGCGCATACGGTATCGCGTACGCGAACTGCTGGTGGACGTCGCCGCCCGTATTGGTCAGGTAGAGCTGCTCGACTCGACGCAGCTCGAGTGCCGCACGCCGTTCGACGATGCGCTCGTCGATACGCGCCTGACGGCACTCGTCGGCGAGCAGGTCATGGAGCTCGCTGCGCGACAACGCCGGCGCGGCGGTGGCGCCGAGCAGGCGTTCTCCGCGCGGTGCCGGCATCGAAGCCGGGTCGAAGGCGTGGACGCTGCGGCCGCGGGTCGATTCGGCCCAGGCGGTTGCACGTTCGAGCGCTGCCTGCAGACCCGCCGCCGACAGATCGCTGGTGGCACAGTAGCCATAGCCACCCGGAACCACGGCGACGAGCATTGCTCCGCGATCGATCGCGACGCGTGGTGGCTCGACCGTATCCTGCCGCACCGCGAGCTGTTCCTGCGTTTCTTCGACGAAGCGAAGCGACCAGAACGGAGCGGTCGATCGCAACGTACCGAAATTCCTGCGAAGGCTTTCGATCATGTCAGGGGCTGCTTGATGGTGAACGTGCGGCTATTGTAATGTCGACTGCTTTCGCGACTGCGTCGCGAGCGAGCAAACCGGTGACGAGTGGCCGGTGACCAGTGACGGACTGACGACCAGTGACGAGTGACGAAACACTTAAAAAACCTCTCGAGGTATTGAGCCTCTACCCGCCGCACGACTACACGCTGCGCGGTGCGTTCGAAAGTCGTGCGCGGCACGATCCGCAGCGCCCCTTCATGCTGTTCGATCAGCGCACCTGGAGCTGGGATGCGACGGATCGGGCCGTTCAGCAGATCGCGTGCCTGCTGGTGAGCCGCGGCACAGGTGCGGGCGACCGGGTTGGCGTCATGGGGCGCAACAGCGACGGTCACGTGCTGATGCTGCTCGCGCTCGCGCGAATCGGCGCGATCATGGTTCCGGTCAATCCCGAGTTCGGCGTCGCGGAAGCACGTTACGTGCTGCAGCACGCGCAAGTCTGCGGTGTGCTCGCGAGCGCTGATACGCTGGCCGTCGCGCACGAAGCGTCACAGGAATTGCAGCCCGCACCATGGTTTCTCATGCTGGACGGGTCAGCAGACGGTGTCGACGCGCTGCTCGCTGCAGCCGCACGCGCCCCGGGCTGCGCACTGCCGGACGACGTGAGCGCGGACGCCACCTGTCTCATCGTGTATACGTCCGGCACGACCGGCTTTCCGAAGGGCGCGATGCACAGCCAGCGCAACGTCGTCACCAGCGGCGAAGCTTTCGTCCAGCGCGTCTATCTGCAGGACACCGATCGCGTGATGATCGTGCTGCCGCTCTTCCACATCAATGCGCTTTTCTACTCGGTTGCGGGGACCCTCGCTGCCGGCTGCAGCATGGCGATCGTGCCGCGCTTCTCGGCTTCGACGTTCTGGGACGCCGCCGTCGAGTATGACGCGACCGAAGTCAACATCATCGACGCGATCGGCACGATCCTCCAGAATCGGCCGCGCTCGGAGTTTCGGCGTGAGCACAGGCTGCGCGCGATGTATGGCGTGCGCCACAACGTCGAATCGACGTTCCGCGACGAGTTCGGAGTCAGACATCTCATCGGCGGCTACGGCATGACGGAAATACCCGGTGTCACCTGCAATCCGGTCGAAGGGCTGCGCAAACCCGGCAGCATGGGACCGATCGGCCGCCATCCCGATCCGGCACGGCCGTGGGCCGAGTGCCGCGTCGTCGATGACGAGGGTCGCGACGTAGCCGCCGGCGAGGGAAGGCGAGCTGCTCGTCAGAACGCCGATCATCATGCAGGGGTACTTCCGCGATCCCGAACAGACGCGCGAAGCCTTCGTCGACGGCTGGTTCAAGACCGGCGACATGGTGAGGCGTGATGAGGACGGCTATTTCTTCTTCGTCTCGCGCAAGAAGGACATCATCAGACGCCGGGGAGAAAACATCGCGGGCGCGGAGCTCGACCGCGTCATCGACTCGCACCCGGCGGTGCACGAGTCCGCGGCCGTGGCGGTACCCGCTGAGTTGGGTGAGGACGACATACTCGTCGCGGTCGTACTGAAGCCGGGTGCACAGGCGACAGCGCAGGACATCGCGCAATGGTGTCGAGAGCGCCTCGCTCCGCAGAAAGTGCCCCGCTATGTCCTCTTCGTGGACGACCTTCCGCATACGCCGACGCACAAGGTCGCCAAGATGGTGCTGAAGAGCGACGGGACGCTCAAGGAGCGGGCGATCGATCTGCAATCCGCCTGAGTCACGCAGCCCGGCTGGACGGCAGAGGCAGGCAAGCGCGCGGGCGGTGTTACCATCGCCGAGTCGAGGAGGGCAGCGCCGTGCCTGGGAAAACGAACGGGCTTGTTGTTGTTTTGACGTGCATCGCCAGCGCTGGCGCATGTGCACAAGGCGCGGCGGGCTTTCCCGCAAAACCGATTCGCGTGATCGTGCCGTATCCGCCGGGCGGTGGCACCGACATGATTGGCCGGCCGCTCGCGCAGCGTCTCACCGAGAGTCTGAAGCAGCAGGTGATCGTGGACAACCGTGGCGGTGCAGGCGGCAACATCGGTATGGAGCTGGCGGCGAAGTCGCCGCCGGACGGCTATACGCTCGTGCTCGCGTTGACGGCTCAACTTGCGGTGAATCCCGCGCTGTACAAGAAGCTGCCGTACGATCCGATCAAGGATTTCGATCCGATTTCACTGCTCGCGAGCGGCCCGTACGTGCTGATCGTTCATCCATCCCTGCCGGTGAAGAACGTCAAGGAGCTCATAGCGCTGGCAAAGGCGCGCCCGGGCCAGTTGAGCTATGCCTCGTCGGGTAACGGCAGCGGCGGGCATCTCGCAGCCGCGCTGCTGGAGAGCATGGCCGGCATAAAGATGCTGCACGTTCCATACAAAGGCGGCGGCCCTGCGCTGGTCGACCTGCTCGCCGGCAACGTGCAGTTGCTGTATTCGACCTATGCTACGTCGAAGCCGCACATCGAGAGCGGCCGCGTGCGGCCTCTCGGCGTGAGTACGCTCAGGCGACTCACCGGCGTGCCTATTCCGACGATCGCGGAACAGGGGCTGCCCGGTTACGACGCCGGCGTCTGGTATGCGGTACTGGCGCCGGCCGGCACACCGCGCGACATCGTGTCCAAGCTCAATTCCGAAATCGTCCGCGCGCTCAATGCACCCGAGGTCAAAGCGCTTCTCGAAAAGGCCGACATCGAAACGATCGGCAGCACGCCCGAAGGCCTGACGAAGTTCATGAAGAGCGAAATCGCGAAATGGTCCAGGGTGGTCAGGGACGCGAACGTACGTATCGATTGAGGAAGGAAAGATCATCGACGCGAAATCGATAGGACTTGCCATCGTCGGTTCGGGGCGCATCGGTTCGCTGCGCGCACGGCTCGCGTCCGGGCACCCTGCGGTGCGCTTTATCGCGGTCTCGGACCAGAAACGCGAAAACGCACGCAACCTGGCGGACAAGGTGGGCGCTCAGGTCTACAGCAGCGACAACAACGAAGTCATCGAGCATCCGGACGTCGATGCGGTGATCGTTTCCACCAGCGAAGGTGAGCACGTCGAGCCGCTCGTGCGTGCGATCGAGCTCGGCAAGCGCGTTCTCGTCGAGAAGCCGATTGCGCTCACGCTGGCCGATGCCGATAGAGTGATCCAGGCGATCGAAAAGACGGGCGCCGACGTGCGGGTCGGCTATAGCCGCCGCTACAAGGACCGCTATCTGCTCGCCAAGGAGCAGATCCTGCAGGGCAGGATAGGACAGCCCATCGGCGGTGCCGCGCGCGTTTTCAACTCCCGTTCGCAGGCCCTCGCGATGCTCTCGCGCAATCCCCATGCAACGCCTGTCGTGGACGCGCTTACGTACTACGTGGACCTCATGAACTGGCTGTTCGAAGGCAAGCGCATCGCGGAGGTATACGCCAGAGGGCAGATGGGTGTGCTGAAAAAGGCGGGCCACGAAGTGGCGGATGTGAGCTACACGATCCTCACCTACGATGACGGCACCGTGGTCAATCTGGGCGTGAGCTACGCGCTGCCTGCGAAGTATCCGGCGCTGGGCCATGCCGCGCGCGTCGAAGTGCTGGGAACCGATGGCGTGATGATCCTCGATGACGATCACACCGACCAGCTCATGTACACGGAGAAAGGTATTCCGCACGTCTATCTGCCCGGGCACGAAGTGAACATGGTGTTCCTGCAGAGCGGTACGCCCGGCGACTGGGCGCTCGGCGAGTTCTGGGGACCGCTCGCGAGCGAGACGCGCGCATGGCTCGACTACGTCTGCATGGGGCGGCCGTGCGTGCTTGCGACCCCACGCGAAGCACGCGCAACGCTCGAGGCGACGCTGGCGATCGAGCACTCGGCGGAAACACGGAGACCCGTGACGTTGCCATTGGCGCAGTGACGCCTGCGGGAGATCCGAGGCGCTCACCATCGGCGACAGTTGCATCGAACTACACTCTATGAGGTACACGGAGGTGTGACGTGAAATTTGCAGGCAAGGTGGCGCTCGTGACGGGCGCCGCGTCGGGCATCGGACTTGCCGTGGCCACCGGTCTTGCGCAGGGCGGCGCTACGGTTTACCTGGGCGACATCAATGAAGACAACGGCCGCGCTGCAGCGGCGGAACTGGGCGATGGCGCCACATTCGTGCGCCTCGATGTGACGAATGCGGACTCGATCGCCGCTGCGAAGAACCTGATCGAAGGAAAGCATGGCGCGCTCGACATCCTCGTAAACGCGGCAGGGTGGAGCAAGGTCGAGCGCTTCGTGGATACGACGCCCGACCTGTGGCAGCGTCTGGTCGATCTCAATTACATGGGTGTCGTGAGGGTCACGCATGCCTTTCTGCCCGCGATGATCGAACGCGGCCGGGGCAAGATCGTGCAGGTGTCCAGTGATGCCGCCCGGGCCGGCAGCGGCGGTGAGGCCGTTTATTCCGGGGCAAAGGGCGCGGTCGTTTCGTTTACGAAGGCGCTTGCGCGGGAGACCGCTCGATTCTCGCTCAATGTGAACTGCGTTTGTCCCGGGCCCACCGACACGCCGCTCCTCGCATCCATACCGGAAAAACAGCGCGACGCACTGATTCGTGCGATTCCGTTTCGGCGTTTCGCGAAGCCGTCGGAGGTGGCGGACGCAGTGCTTTTCTTCGCGGGCGGCAGGACCGACTACCTCACGGGCCAGGTGCTGAGCGTCAGCGGCGGTCTGACGATGGTCGATTGAAGCCCGCGCTCAACTCCAGGCCGAAAGTCGGCGTCATCGGTCTCGGCATCATGGGCGGGGCCATGGCGGAGGCGCTGCTCGAGAATGGCTACGCTGTCGTCGGCTACGACGTCGCGGCTGCGGCCCGGGCGCGTCTGGCGAAGGCCGGCGGCAAGCCGGCACGGTCGAGTACGGCGGTCGCGCAAGCCGCGGACGTCGTCATCGTGGCGCTCGCCACCATCGCGGCGCTCGACGACGCGGCAGCGCAGATCGCCTCCGCGCGGCGTGCTCGCGGCGCGCCGCAGCTCGTCGTGATCGAAATGAGCACCTTGCCCATTGCCGACAAGGAACGCGCGCGTGCGCAGGTCGAACGCGCGGGCGGAGTACCTGCTCGATTGTCCGGTCAGTGGAACCGCGGTTCGCATGAAGGAAGGGGCGTGGACCCTCTTCGTAAGCGGTGACGCCGCAGCGGCGAAGCGCGTGGCCCCGGTCCTCCAGGTCTTCACACGCAACTCGCCTTATGTCGGTCCATTCGGAAACGGCACGCGGATGAAGTTCGTCGCGAATCACCTCGTGGCGATCTACAACGTCGCGGTGGCGGAATCCATCACCTTTTCCCGCAAGATGGGCCTCGACGCGCAGCAGGTCTGGGAGCTGTTCGCTGCGAGCCCGATCGTCGGCAACGGCATCTTCCGGCTACGCGGCAAGTTCATGGTCGATGGCACCTACCTGCCGGCCACGATGAAGGTCGAGGTCTGGCAGAAGGACATGCAGGTGATCGGAGACATGGCGCGCGCCGTGGGCGCACCGACGCCGCTATTCAGCGCGTGCGCGCCGGTTTACAACGCGGCGATGGCACAGGGCCTGTCGCAGCACGATACGGCTTCAGTCGCGCAGGTGCTCGGGGAAATGGCGCGCGTGCCGGTGCGCAGCAGGCGCAGGGGCTAGCTGCAAGGCTGGTGCGCGGCGGGTTTCACGGGACGGACGAGCATGCCGCCCCCTTCCTCGTGCGAGCTTTCCATGGCCGGCGCGGCCCGCCCCATCAGCGCCGCACGGTCGAGCACGACGAGCTTGCGTTTGTAACGGCGCACCATGCCATGCTTCAGCATGTCTTTCACGACGCGGCTGACCATCTCCCGCGAGGCGCCGACCATGGCAGCGATCAGTTCGGAGCCAGGCTCGACCATCCACTGGCCGTTCACGTCCCTTGCGTAGTCCACCAGCACGCGCGCGACGCGGCTGTAGACATCGAGCAGAGCGAGGTTTGCGACCGTCCGATGCGCATTCGCAAGCCGGCCGGCCAGCGTGCGCACCATGAACAATGCGGCGGCAGGATTGCGCTGCAGCCACTCCATCAGAAGCGTACGCGGGACCCACAGCACCTCACAGGACTCGTAGGCGCGCACATCCTCCACGCGGGGCGCGGCCTGGAGCAGCCCGGTTTCCCCGAAAAAGTCGTTCGGCCCGCGGATGGCGACGATGACCTCGCGTCCCTGGCCGTTGGCGAGCAGTACATGTACGCGTCCCGACAGGATGAAATAGAGGGCGTCCGCGGGGTCGCCCGCGCGCAGAATGGTCGCACGCGCCGGATACTTCCGGTGCTGAACCACCTTGAGGACTTCGGTGAGCTCGTCCTCGGAAAGCGCTGCGAAAAACGGGAGATTTCTCACCGTACAAGGCTTGCACTGAAGGCGCATCGTATGCTGCTCGTTGAAAGACGTGCAGCGAAAGTAGATGACCGAAGGCCATCGACTCGGTGATAAATGGCGCAAATTTGCAAAATTTCTCCTTCCAGCGACCCGTCAGACCCGGGTGCGGGGCGTGAATACCCCTCTGCCGGCATTTACGCCTGGATTTTCGGTTGCCCGTAAACGGATCCGGCGACCGCCGCATGGCAGACTCCGGGCATCCCGTTCACCGGAACCGCGCTGACCTCTATGTCGGGTGGATGCACAGCGGACAATGCGTTCGTCACGGCACTTTCGTGCCGTTTTACGATCGCGGGGCCCCCGTTTCCAAAAACCGGCCGAACGATATTCGAGCGTCATCTCGTCTTTGGAGACGCGGTGTGGAGCAAACTCTGGATGCGCCTGTTCGCTCACGCTGATTGCGTGACTCGAATCTTATACGTGTGTTATAGGCTCAGACAAGCCGCCGGAGTCAGCCTTAACGCGTACGACTGGGGAGGGGGCACCGAGCGCTGCCCCTTTACGGTTCGGCCCGCGCGACCCCGGGCCACGATCGGCAACTTCGGGCCACACAATGTCTTCACAACGTCGCGCTCCTGTACTCGTGAGCAGGGTTTGACCATGCATATCGAACGGGAAATCAAGCTGGACTTTGCGGATGTTCTGATTCGGCCCAAGCGTTCCGCGCTTCCGTCCCGGGCCGAAGTCGATATCCACCGTGAGTTCAGGTTCAAGCACTCGCGACACAAGTACCACGGCATCCCGATCGTGGCGGCCAACATGGACACGGTCGGCACCTTCGATATGGCGCGGGCGCTGTCGCCATTCGGCTTGTCGGTGGCGTTGCACAAGCATTACACGGAGCCGGAACTGGTTGCCTTCTTTCGATCGCTCGAAAAGAAGTCATCGGTTTTCTACTCCATGGGAATCACACGCGGCGACGAGGACAAGTTCGAGCGCGTGGTGGAACAGGCCGGCGACGCGGTGCAATACGTCTGCATCGACGTGGCGAACGGCTACACGGAGGCGTTCGTGCGATTCGTCGAGAAGCTGCGGCAGACGCATCCGGGCCTGACCATCATGGCGGGTAACGTCGTGACCGGCGAAATGACCGAGGAGCTGATTCTGAGTGGCGCCGATATCGTGAAAGTCGGCATCGGCCCCGGCTCGGTCTGCACGACCCGCAGCATGACGGGCGTCGGCTATCCGCAACTCTCCGCCGTGATCGAGTGTGCCGACGCTGCGCACGGGCTGGACGGACGTATCTGCGCGGACGGCGGTTGTGCGGCCCCGGGCGATATCGCGAAGGCGTTCGGCGGCGGCGCTGATTTCGTGATGCTCGGAGGCATGCTCGCCGGCCACGATGAATGTGCGGGCGAAGTGGTCGAGCGCGACGGCAGGCGCTACAAACGCTTCTATGGCATGAGCTCGCGGGCGGCGATGGAGAAATACGCCGGCGGCGTCGCCGAGTATCGCGCGTCCGAGGGACGGGAGGTCCTCGTGGAATTGCGCGGCCCGGTCGCGAACACGGTGCAGGACATACTCGGCGGCGTTCGTTCCGCCTGCACTTACGTCGGAGCCCGCCAGTTGCGGGAGCTCACGAAGCGCACGACCTTCGTGCGCATCGCCTCACGTGGAGGCAGTGCGCTTTTTGACGGGTAGGGGAGCAGTTCTTCTGCGCCGCGTTGCCTGCACCGGCTTCGAGCCATGCGCGGCGACCTGTAAATCCGCGAGGAGATACTCCGCTACCGCGCGGAATCGGCGGTCGTCCTTATACGAGCGCGCAATCAGCATCGCGCCTTCCAGTGCACCCACGAACACACGCGCGCGCTCGTTAGGCGGCGCCTCGCCGAAGTACAGCTCGCCCGCATTGCGACCCTCTTGCATCACACCGCTCAGCCATACCTCGTTGGCGTCGAAGAAGCGCCGCAGCTCTATCTGCATCTGCTCGGGGAGGGTCGCGTACTCGGCGGCGAACATCCCGCACAGGCACATGCGATCGTTCCGCATGACGTTGTCGTACAGCGCGACGTATCGCTTGAGCTTCTCTCGTGCCGATTGAGACTGCGTGCTGATTTCATCGAGCGCCGCACCGAACACGACCTGATAGCGCACGATCAGCGCACGTCCGAGATCGGCCTTGGCCGGGAAGTGATAATGCAGGCTCGCTTTCGTCACCGAAAGCTGCACTGCGATGTCTGCATAGCTGAAACCATTGAAGCCTCGCGTCTGGGCGAGTTGCTCCGCGATATCGAGAATGCGCTCGGCGGCGGGTGCACTACGGCTGGCGGCGGCCAAAGAGATCCCTCTTTTGGGTGATAAGGCTTGTATTTTTACCTACTAGTAAGTATAAAATCAAACAGCCCCGCACGCTCACGGGCGGTCGCGGCGGCGGAGCCGAAGAACCTGCAGCCAGTTCATCATTCAGGGAGCACTGCATGCACACTCACGAGCAAGCAACCGAGCACAAGACGTTTACACAGCCCGACGAGGTCCGTAATTTTCCCAATGGCCGAGCCGAGATCGTGCGCGTGGGCGGTGCCGAAGTCGGCCGCCTCGTGTTCCAGCCGGGTTGGCGCTGGTCCACGGACGTAAAACCGCTCGCGAAGACCTCGAGCTGCGAGGCCCCGCATTTCCAGTATCACGTCTCCGGGAAGCTCGCTATTCGGATGGACGACGGCACCGAACTCATTGCCGGACCCGGCGACATCACATCGCTTCCGCGTGGCCACGATGCGTGGGTGGTGGGCGACGAGCCGGTGGTGGTGGTCGACTGGTATGGCGCCAGCAACTACGCCAAACGCGCATAATGAAATCCTCGATGATCATCATTCCGGAGGGCACATGGCACGCAGATACATCGATTGCCGCGAATACCCGAGCGAGAGCAAGTGCACGGTGGCGTTGAGCGCCGACAGCGACGACGAGTTGCTCGAGGCGGCCGTCCAGCACGCGGTCAAGGTGCACGGGCATGCGGATTCGGCCGATTTCAGGCAGCAGCTTCGGCAATTGTTCAAGGACGGCGCGCCTCCGGTATAGCTTCGAGGGCTGACGGCGCGATCGCGTAGCGGGCCCCGTGGCCTGAGCCGGCAACGGGCGACACCGCTGCTTTATCCGAATGCGTTTATTGCTAACATCAGGCCGCTGAACAGCAAACGTAACAACGCGGCCGAGGAGCGATAACGCATGCAAGACCTGCTTTTTCACGACGGCACCGTCGTGACGATGAACGCTGGACGATCCATTCTCGAGCGCACCTCGGTTGCCGTGCGCGATGGGTGCATCGTCGAAGTGGGGCCGGCCAAAGAACTGCGTGACAAGTACGGCAGCGCCCGCATCATCGATTGCGAACGCAAAGCGATACTGCCGGGTCTCGTGGACCTGCACGGTTATCTCGGCGGCAGCCTGCTCAAGTCGATCGGACAAAACCTCGACGGTGGCAAGCGCCGCACGATGCTGGAGGATCTGCTGCCGGCCTTTACCGACGAGGAATGGTGGGCTGCCGACGCTCAGTTGAATGCGCTCGAGCGCCTCAAGATGGGCACCACGTGCATGTTCTCGATGATGGGCGGCAACGGCACGCGTACCGATGACGTGGTGTTCACGCAGGCTGCGGCACGCGAACTGAACCGCATCGGCTTGCGTACGCGGATCGGCCTCGGCCCCGCACGCCCACCCTGGCCACGCCGCTTTGCATACTGGTCGAACGCCGTGCGATCCGAACGCAGGGTGAGCTTCGAGGAGGTGATCGGAAATTGCGAGCGCCTGCTCTCGGATTATCAGAAGAATCCGGACGGCATCGTCGACTACGGCGTTGCGCTCTCGCGTATCGGCAACCGCAACGAGCACGATCCCGTCTGGTCGGAAGAGCGCGAGAGCTGGATCTACAGGCAGGCGGAAGCGATCAGGCATCTGCAGAGCCGATATCACGTCACTTTCTGGACCCACATGTATGGCAATGCCGTCGAATTTGCCTACGATCAGAAGCTCGGATTGCTGGGACCTGACACGGTGCTTTCGCATTGCACCGGCATTTCCGATCGCGCTATCCAGATCATGCGCGAAACAGGCGCGCACGCCGCACATCATCCGCGCGCGGGGCGCATCTACACCTATCCAGGGCGCGCGCCGGTTCCGGAGCTGATCGAAGCCGGCGTGAACGTCGCGCTCGGGTCAGACTCGCCTTCAACGCATAACTGCGACCTCTTCCTCGACATGAAGGCGGCGATCGATCAGCAGCGTATCCACTTCAAGGATCCCTCCGTTCTGCCGCCGGGCAAAGTGCTCGAGATGGCGACGATCGACGGTTACAAGTCACTCGGGCTCGACCGGGAGCTGGGCTCGATCGAGCCCGGCAAGCAGGCCGACATGATTACCGTCAACCTTTTTCAGCCCCATCTCTATCCGCTCGACATGCTGGTCTACCGGCTCGTCTACAACGCGACGGGCAGCGACGTCGCCGACGTTTCTGTCGGCGGCCGGCTCGTGATGGAAAACCGCAAGCTACTGACCGTCGATGAAGCACAAACGCTCGCATCCGTTCAGTGGGTGTACAACCGCTTCGTCGACCGCGCGCAACTGGGCGGACTCAGAGACAACCCGAAGGGCTTCTGGGGCGCGGCGCGGTCGGAGTGACGGTGAGATCGCTGAGAGTCCGGTCTAAGCCGTGCTGACGGCGCGTCCTTCCGAAACGGTTCGCCTGCCGCAGAGGCGACTCGATATCGCGGTGAGTGCCGCAGGGTCGAGTGGCTTGCGGCCATCCACTCTGATCACCGGCAGGTTCTCGCTGGCGAGCACCGGGTCTGCGGTCGCGATCTGATGCTCGAGCACTTCGAGACTCGCCTCGGACGGGTCGGTGCCCGCTTCGGCTCGGCTCAGGATCCGGCTGCGTAGCAACTGCCTCGGTGCTCTCACGTCGACCAGGACGATGGGCACGCGTATACGGGCGGCGAGCTCGACGAGCGCTCTGCGTTGAGCACGCATCAGAAACGCAGCATCGACAATGGCGGTGTGTCCCGCGGCCACCACGGCCCGCGCAGCATCCGTCAGCCGTGAATACGTGGCTTGCGTCGCGTCCTGACCATAGAGTCCCTCCGCTACCGGCGAACCCGTTTGTGCGGTCCAGGTGAGTCTCGCCAGGCGCTTGCGCTCGCGGTCAGAGCGAATCCGCACGCCGCCCAACTCCTGCGCAAGGGACAAGGCTATCGTGCTCTTGCCCGAGCCCGACAGCCCATGCATGAGAACGATCGCAGGCCGACCGAGCGACGTGCAGCGCCGCGCAAGCGCCAGGTACGTCCTGTAGAGCCTGATGAGGCGCACGCTTTCCTCGTGAGATACGTGCGCCTGGCGGGCGCGCATGAGGTGCACTTTCGCCCGCACCGTGGCGCGGTAAACCAGATAAAAGCGCAGCACGGTAAGGGACGAATACAGCCCCTTCTCGGCGAGATAGGTGTTCAGGAAGCGCCAGGCAAGCGCATCGGCGCCACGGTCCAGCAGATCCATGAACAGGAACGCGACGTCGCTCATTACATCGATCCAGCGCAGACCGGGGTTGAATTCGATGCAATCGAACGGGACCAGTTCTCCATCTATCAGAGCGATATTCCGGAGATGAAGGTCGCCGTGACACTCACGTGTCATCCCGGAGGCACGCCGGCCGCGAAAGTCGCTGTAATGCACGACGAATTCGCGCTCGGTCCAATCGCGAAGCCGCGCCAGCAGATGGCTGTCGCGCGACGCTCTCGAAAGCGACGCGATCTCCTCGAAGTTCTGGCAGGCGTCCTGCAGCACTGACGCACAGGTACCGAACGGAGCTCCCGCGGTCGCCGCTGGCAGTTCTTCGTGGAACGCGGCTATTCGAAGCGCCAGTCGATCCAGCAGCGCCGGAGTAAGCCTTCCGTCGGTCAGCAGGCGGCTCGCAAGCGCTTCCTGCGGAAACCGGCGCATGCGCAGCGCGTAATCGAGAAGCGGGCCGGGCCCGTTGATACGCGGCGAGTCCGGAGAGCCATGGATTTCGACCACGTCCAGGTAGAGTTGCGGTGCGAGTCGCCGATTCAGCTTCAGTTCTTCGTCACAGAAATGATGGCGTCTCTCCAGGCTCGTGAAGTCGACGAAGCCGAGATCGACGGGCTTCTTGACCTTGTACGCGTAGGCGCCTGCGAGAAACACCCATGAGATGTGCGTCTCGAGCATCTCGATATGCTCCGCGGGGTGCGGATAGCAGTCGGGCCGGAGCAGGCCCTGGATCATCGCGCAAGAAGTCGAGGCGCGGAGTGAAACATTCATTTTGCGGACGATGCCGTTTTCGTGCCGGGGCTGGACGCGCATGACCGCATCGAGGCGTCCACATCGTTACGAGCACATTCTCAGGACACGCGCGGGTGCTCACCCTGATTTGCGTCACCGTGCATGCCGTGCCGGGCGGCGCGCCTGTGTCGCCGGGTCAGCGACCAGACGCGCTCCCGTTACTGACAGGGATCAGGTGACATCGGGTGCTTCGGTTCAGGCACCGATGTCGTTCGAGCTCATGAAACCTCTGCGCTCGCCCCACTCCCGTGCGTGGGCGGTTGCAATCCGTATGCACTGATCTTCTCCATGTCCTTCCTCGAGCAGGGCGTTCGCGATGACGATCGCCTTCTCGCGCACGACGGGTGGAAGATTTTTCATGGAGACAGGATAGCGTTCGATGGTCCACGGCATGCGAGTGTCCTCCTGTCGTCGAGAAGTCGAGTAATCAGTCCGACCAATCGCTTGACGCTGAGGCGGCCGACTTCTGAAGCGCAATCCTAGGATGAAGTGACTGACGCAACCCTGATATGGATCACTCGCGACTCTCCTGTCTACGCTCACGCCGGGGCTGACGCACGTCAGGGTGTGCGGCGACCATCGCTCTAAGATTGTCTTCGTAACGTTCAATCAGGAGCGATAACAATGTACCGGCGAATACTCGTGCCCGTCGACGGCAGCGCCACTTCCAAGCTCGGCCTGCGGCATGCCCTGGGTCTCGCAAAGGACCAGCACGCTCGCATCCGTGTAATGAACGTGCTCGACGATCTTGCGCTTGCACCCATGCTCGACGGCTATCCGGTCGACATCACGATGCTGATCGACTCGATGAAGGCGAGCGGAGACAAAGCTCTGGACGAAGCGATCAGGCTGGCGCAGAAAGCCGGCGTCAATGCGGAGCGCGCGATGGTCGAAGGTCGCGGTCACCTGGTATCAGACACGATACTCGCAGACGCGAAGAAATTCCGGGCCGACGTCATCGTGATGGGTACGCACGGCCGGCGCGGCTTGAACCGCCTGCTGATGGGCAGCGATGCGGAGCGCGTGTTACGCGAATCGCACGTGCCCGTGCTGCTCATAAGCGCCAAGAACGCGAATCACAGGCGTGTGAAGGCGTAGTTGCCTCCGCGTAGCCGTTGCGGCGGCGGGTTCGACTCACCTCGTCCTCGACGTGATCGGCGGGTGCCTGTTTTCGATCCGCACAAGCGCATTCCCGGGGGGGGGAGCGCAATGCACCACCGCTATCACGCGTGACCTGCGCGACGGGTTACGTTTGACATATCGCCGGTCTGTCAGGTTCTGCCGGAAGCCCTGGTGCGGCCCCGAAGCCGATGATGCAGATCAAAGTTACGGCAGGGGCGCTGCGACAGAATGCACACACAGGCCAGACGCTTGCGGAAGCCGCCATGTTGCTGAGTAATGGAACTGCAAACACATCGGGTGATAGCCTGCCCGGTGCGGGACCCGCACTGTCGCATGACAATCCGGCCGTTCACTCGTCGAGCTGCGAGTCGTGCAGTTTGAGAAGTGGCTGTCTGCCGCACAGCCTGCGCGACGCCGACCTTGCTACGTTTTCTGCGCTGGCGAGACTGAAGCGCAAGATCCACCGCCCCGCACAACTCTTCAGCGCGGGCGATCCGCTCAACAGTTTGTATGTCGTGCGCAGCGGGACGTTCAAGACCGTGACGATCTCGCACGAAGGCCGCCCGAAGATCACCGGCTTCTATCTACCGGGGGATCTGATGGGACTCGAGGGCATCGGCGACAACGTGCACGCGTTCGATGCGATCGCACTCGAAGACAGCGAGGTTTGCGTCCTGCCCATCGCTCAGCTCGAAGCAATGGCCAGCGCGATTCCGGATCTGCTCAAGGAATTCGTCCGTCTCCTCTCGATCGAAATCACGCGCGACCACCGCCTCACCACTCTGCTGGGGTGCATGGATGCAGAGCAGCGAGTCGCACGCTTTCTGCTCACTCTGGCGGAGCGGTATCATCGCCTGGGGTACGCGAGCAACGCGCTTCTGCTCCACATGACGCGCGACGATATCGCGAGTTACCTGGGCCTTTCTTCCGAAACCGTGAGCCGCATCATTTCCCGTTTGCGGCGCAAAGGCGTGCTGACCGTCGATCAGCGCCACATCGGTTTTGCCGATGCCGGTCGACTTGAAAAAGCGGCTGACTGGTAGTTGAGGGCAAGTGTAGACGGAAGTCTCTCGGCAGCTCGAAGGCCGCAGAGCGGTATCGCACTCCATACGCATGCTGCTGCCCGCTACGGTCGATCAGCGGAAATCCCGGCGGCAGCGACAATGCCGGCCGCGGGCGGCCTGCGACCGCCGCGCGTCTCACTGCGCCAGCGGGTGATCGTTCAATATCGTCAATAGCTGCTGGATGGCACTGGCCGTATCAACGGGCATCTCGTTGCGCTCGTGCAAACTGGCAAGCTCGCGCGTCACGAGCTGGACAAGCGTCAGGAGCTGCTTCCGATCGCGCTCGAGCCCTGTCGCATACAGCACCAGCTCGACATGGCTCCATCCCGAGAGCTCGATCGCCCGGTCGTGGGTGACCGGATCTAGTCTTCACCCATCTTTTGAAACGCCGCACGGGCGGCGGACTTCAGCTGACGATCGAGGGCGCCGGTTTTCGATTCGGGTTGCGCGCGGCGACCTGGCACTCTATCCGATGTCGGAGAAAAATGCCGGCGCCAGGTGCGGACTTCCAGCTCGTTCAACGCGATGCGAGTGAGGCGGGCCGGGACTTTTGCTTGATTGGCTGACATGGCGGATTCCTTCCGTATGATTTGTGATTTCATTATGTGCGGGCATACGGAATGGGCGCTGATCCACATCAGGATCTCGCAGGGCTGGAAGTTATCGTTGCGCGTACGCCAAATCCGACGCACGGCCGATTCAGTTACGGGCGGCCGGAGTAAGCAATGTCTCCCTGCGTTCGGACTGCCTCAGGTAAGTGACTTTGACGGCCTGGCCGGGTTTCAGCGTGTCGATCACATACATGTAGTCGTAGACATTCGCGATCGGGCGCTCGCCGACTTCGACGATCACATCGCCCTTCTGGAGTCCTGCCCTGTCGGCCGGCCCGCCACCGATGACCCCGCCGACGAGCAATCCATCCACCCTGGTGCTGTAGTCAGGAATGGTGCCGGTGAATACGCGTGTGCCGCTCCGGCTCATGCGTGGCGCCGCGTGCTGTTCCACTTTGACGAATGCAGGCGGTGCAGCGAGAGCCTCGACGTGGCCGGCCAGCGCGGAAGTGAACGTGGCAATGCGGTCGAGATCGCCGTAGTTGATCTTGTCCGCCGTATCCGAAGGTCGATGATAGTCGGCGTGCGCGCCAGTGAAGAAATTCAGCGTCGGAATGTTGACGGCATTGAAGCTTGCGACATCCGTCGGTTGATAGGGATCATCCTGCAGCGCGAGGTCGAAACCCGCTACCACGTTCTCATCGCGCAGGAGCTGCGGCCACACGGGGCTCGTTCCCACGGCCTGCACGATCAACCGGTTGTCCTGCATGCGCCCGACCATGTCGAAATTGAGGTAGGCACGGATCCGGTCCATCGGTACCGGCGCGGCCCGCACGAACGCGGCCGAGCCGAGCAGCCCGATTTCTTCTCCGGACCAGAACCCGAACATGATGTTCAGGCCCCTGGGTCCGGCCGCGAGCGCCTGCGCGGCCGCGAGCACCGCTGCGACACCCGACGCATTGTCGTCGGCGCCGTGGTGAATGCGCCGTGCTTCGCTCTTGTCTGCGAGCGAATTGCCGATCTGTCCACGACCGAGATGATCGTAGTGCGCGCCGAGTGCGATCCAGGGCTTTTCGGCTTCAGCAACTTCGGCGGTCGCCGGAAGATAGGCCACGACGTTGCTCGCCGAGCGCGTTTCGCGGACGACGGACGCCTTCACCGTCGCGATCACCCCCGGCAGAGCCAAGTCTGACGCAGCGCTTTCGCCGGAATCGAGCGCGCGCTGCGCGTCTTCCAGCGTTCGTGCAGGCGAAGCGAACAGCGCACGCGCGACCTGTTTGCCGATGCTGACCGCCACCAGACCCGAAGCGGAGATCGCGCTGTCGAACGACATCGGAATCACAGCGCCTGCATTGGGCGAACGGGGTCCGGCTATCACGACCATGCCCCTGGCGCCGCGTTGGCGCGCCGCGCTCTCCTTGTAGCGCAGATCCGAATAGCGAGCGAGGACGCTGCGGATCTTGGGATCGGCGTTCTCCGGGAAGTAGCGGAGCACGACCACGATCTTGTCTTTGACGTCGAGATTGGCGTAGCTGTCGTAACTCACGCCCTGGTTCGGTGGGACGACGATGCCGTAACCCGTGAAAACGACCGGCGCGGAGATCGTTGCGTCAGCGGAAAACGACAGGGCCTGGATATCGTTGCGCGATTCGAACGTGCTGATGCGGCCGTCCCGAGCCGAAGTGACGCTTATGGACGACCCGCCGTCGCGCGCACCGGCCGTGAACTCGAATGGCACCCGATAATCGCGCAGCCCGGGCAGCGGCAATGCACCGATGCGCCGCAGTTCCGAGATGATGTATTCGGACGCGACGCGTTCGCCAGGCGATCCGGTTGCCCGGCCTTCCGCGGCGTCGGATGCAAGCGCCGTGACGTGCGCTTTCGTTCGTGACGCATGTTCCTGTGCGCCGATGCACGTGATGTGGAAGACGAAGAGCGCGACACAGAGGACCAACCCGCGCCTTACGCTCGCACGGCGGCTCATCGAGTCGAGGCCCGGCGGGGCGGGGCATCACTCAGCGCCCCGAGCGCTTTGGCGTGGTTCCAATCGGCGAGGAAAATCTGTCCCGCGCCGGCACCCGAGCGGCTCGATGTCCAGGCGAGGCGCTTCCCATCCGGCGATGGGACCGGCAGTCCGTCGAAGCCGGCCGAGTACGTGACCTGGACCGGTTCTTTTGCGCCTTCGACGTCGACCATGAACAGCTCGAAATTGTCGTGCCCCAGCTTGTTCGAGGCGAAGATGACGTACTGCCCCGACGGATGTTCGTAGGGGGCCCAGCTCACGGCACCGAAATCCGTAAGTCGCTTCACGTCGCTGCCGTCCGGACGCATGGTGTAGATGTCGGCGCTGCGCCCTTCCGCATCGAAGCGGCGCCATACGATGCGCTTGCCGTCGTGCGTAAAGAATGGACCGCCGTCGTAGCCCGGCGTATGCGTGAGGCGCCGTACGTCGGTCCCGTCGGCACGCATGATGTAGATCTCGGCGAAATGGCTCGCATCCTTGTCGAGCAGCCGCTGCTCCGCTTCGCTCAGGCTGCGGTTGTACGCTTCGCGGTTGGATGAGAAGACGATCCATTGCCCGTCAGGCGAGTAGGCCCCTTCGGCGTCGTAACCGCGCGCAGTGGTGAGCCGCTTCAGCGTGCCGTTCGATTCGCTATAGGCGTAGATCTCCATCTCCGGATCGAAATCCCATGCATAGCGGCGCTGCGCGCCTGATGCTCTCAATGCGAGCTCCTGCTCCTGCAATTTTTTCGATTCGGGATCGGCGTGTGTCGAGGCGAACAGAATCTCGTCACTCGCAGGACGAAAGAAAGCGCACGTCGTCTTCCCGGTTCCGGTGGAAATCCGGGTTGTGCGGCCACTCGCCAGATCGAGCACGTAGATCTGGTAGAACGGATTGCCGGGCTCGCGCTCGCTCTGGAAGACGATGCGTTTGCCATCGGGCGACCAGTAGCCCTCACCGGCCCGCCGGCCTTCCGTCGTGAGCTGTCGTATGTCTGTCAGGAAATCCTGTTCCTGATAAACGGCCCCCGGTTTGTCGGCGGAAACAGCCGCCATCGCTGCCGCGGCGATCGCGCCTGCCGCGATCAGCTTGCTGATAAGGTTCATCGATATCCGTCTGGAGAGCGTGGTGCGTATCGTACATGAGGGCGCCGGAACGCGTTCGTTGCGGCGTAGACGGTAAACTATCGGCGTGTCGGAGCTCGCCTGCGACGCGCTAAGGAGGATTTTCGATGCCACTGAAGTACCCGCTGGTCCACGTCGACGACGTCACGCCCGAGAACATGAAGAAGGGCGACGGCTGGGCCATATCCGAGTTCCGGCTGCCGATCACGGGCGAGCAAGGCAGCTCGACGACGATTTTTCATTCGATATTCCGCCCGGGGTCGACCCACGCGAAACACCTGCACAGCAGATGCGACGAGATCGCCGTCTACCTGAAGGGCCACGGCACCGTGGGTCAGAGCAACGAACGCACTGAAGTGCGTCCCGGCCACTGTCGCGTCATGCCAAAAGGGGTAGAGCATTTTTTTCACAATGAGACGAAAGACGAGGACGGGCTCGTCATCGGCTTCTACGTCGGCGCGAAGAACGTGGCCGATACCGGTTACGAATTCCGCGGGGCCGTCACCGAGGAGGACCTGCGTGCGCCGCGCACGAGGACGTTCAGCGAAGGCATCCTCGTAAACATCGAGGACGTCGAGCCGCTGCAAATGGACGCGAAGGACGGCTGGAACATCACCGATTTCCGCATGCCGATCGGGCGGCACAACGGAAGCGCGACCGCGCTTTTCTGGGCGAAGTTCATGCCCGGTTCGGTGCACAAGAAGCATCGGCACGACAACTGCGAGGAGCTTTATTACGTGATCAGCGGCCATGGCGTCGCGGGGGCGGGGCCCGATCGTGCGAAAGTTCGCGGCGGGCACGTGCACTACATTCCGAAAGGCGTCGAGCACTTCATGTACAACACCAGCAAGACCGAGCCGCTCGAGGTGATCGGGATTTACATCGGTGCGGGAAGCGTCGATGAGACCGGTTACGTCTACACGGGCGATGTGACTCCAGCGGATCTCGAGGTGAGTACGAGCTAAGGCGGCGCGCGGCTTCCCAACGTCGCCCGGCCCGCGTCGTCGCAGGTTCTCAGTTTCATGTCGGCCTTGAAGATCGCCACCTTCAACGTCAACGGTGTGAACGGGCGCCTGCCGGAACTGCTCGCGTGGCTCTCCGAGACAGCGCCCGACATCGTCTGTCTGCAGGAGATCAAGACCACGGACGAGAAATGTCCGGCTCGCGCGATCGAAGCGGCCGGCTATCAAGCGATCTGGCACGGCCAGCGGGCGCATCACGGCGTCGCGATCCTCGCCAGAGGGGAAGCGCCGAGGGAGATCCGGCGCGGGCTGCCGGGTGACGACACGGACCGTCAGGCTCGCTACCTCGAAGCCGAGAGCAAAGGTCTCGTCGTCGCTTCCATCTATCTCCCGAACGGTAATCCGCAGCCGGGGCCCAAGTTCGATTACAAGCTCACCTGGTTCGACCGGCTGATCCGGCATGCTGAAGGTCTCTGCCGCTCGGGTCTGCCGGTCGTGCTTGCCGGTGATTTCAACGTCGTGCCGACGGATGCCGATATCTACAACGCATGGGCGTGGCGCTTCGACGCCGTCGTGCAGCCGCAAAGTCGCGATGCATATCGGCGCTTGCTGGGACACGGCTGGATCGATGCGACGCGTTACCTGCATCCCGAGAAGCGGATCTACACGTTCTGGGTCAACCACCAGTACTTCCGGCGCAACGCTGGCTTCCGTATGGATTTCCTTCTGATAAGCCCAGCGCTCGCGCACAACTTGAAAGCGGCCGAGGTCGATACGGCGTTCCGCGGACGCGCCGGCGCAAGCGACCATGCCCCGACGTGGATCCGACTGGAGGAGACCCCGCAAGCCCGCGGAGCCTCCGGCTCGATAATGGAGCCCGCTGCGGGGACACGATGAGCGATCACGTCTTCACCTGGCGGATTGCGGTGGACGGAGCGGAGACCTCCGCCGTGTTCGAGCCTGCGCCGCTTGACCGGCGCGGCACGGTTTTTGTGTGCGCTCACGGCGCGGGCGGTCACATGCACGACCGGAACATGAACGCACTTGGGGCGGCTTTGCGCGGTCGCGGCATCGACATCGTCCGATTCAATTTCCTCTACCGTGAACAGGGCTCCCGCAGGCCCGATGCCATGGCACGTCTCGAAGCATGCATGAACGCGGTCGTCTCGCACACGAGGCGAGAGGTCGATCCGCACAGACTTTTGATCGGCGGGCGCTCGATGGGCGGCCGAGCCGCTTCCATGCTCGCCGCACACGGCGCCGAATGCGATGGCCTGCTCCTCTTCGCGTATCCGCTGCATCCTGCCGGCAAGCCGGAGAAGCTGCGCGACGCGCATCTGCGAGCCATCCGGGTGCCGGTGCTGTGTCTGAACGGCACGCGCGACGCGCTGTGCCGGCGCGATCTGATGGAGCACGCACTCGCGAGCGTCGGGCCGAACTGGCGAATGCACTGGCTCGAGGGCGCTGATCACTCGTTTCACGTGCTCAAAGCCTCGGGGCGCACCGATAAGGACGTGCTGGAGGAGAGCGCGACTGTCACCCGCGACTGGCTTTGTCAGCTTGGGTCGAGCTGACGTCTCACCAAGCGCGTGACGACGGTGGTAAGGCTACAATCCGCGGCATGCTTTCCGTCCTGTCGCTGCTCGAAACACGCGTGCTGGGCGTGTTGATCGAAAAAGAACGGACCGTTCCCGACAGCTATCCGCTCACGCTCAACTCGCTCGTCTCCGGCTGCAACCAGAAGAGCAGCCGGGATCCGATCATCAACGCGACCGAGAGCGAAGTGCAGAGCGCACTCGATACGCTGAAATCGATGTCACTGGTTATCGAGTCGAGCGGCGGCCGCGTCTCGCGTTACAGCCACAACTTCGAGCGGGTATTGCAGGTGCCGCGTCAGGCAAGCGCGCTGCTCGCGGTGCTCATGCTGCGCGGGCCGCAAACGGCCGGCGAGCTTCGGATCAACTCCGAACGGCTGCACGCGTTCGCGGATATTTCGTCCGTCGAGGCGTTTCTGACGGAGCTGGCCGAACGGCCGGCGGGGGCGCTCATTGCCGAGCTCTCCCGTCAGCCGGGTGCACGCGAGAATCGCTGGATGCATCTTCTGTCCGGCCCACCGCCGGCCGGAGATGTTGCTCCGCCGCCGGTGTCAGAGCCCGGTTCGATGAGTATCGGCGTGACGGAGGTTGCCGCGCTCAAGGCGAACGTCTCCCGCCTCGAGAAGGATGTGGACGAGCTCAAGGCGCAGATCGCGAGGATCTGCGCCGAGCTGGGCATAACGCGCTGAAGCGATTGACGCGCTCCGGATTGCGGTCCACCGGATGACGACCCGAGGCCGCCATCCGGGAATACTGTTCCGTGATCCAGGCGGAGCTGTAAGCGCTCGTTAGCGCTGACCCGTCATGCGATCCCAGCCGTGGCGGACGGCTGCCTTGAATCGCTCCCACGTGCTGCCCGGATATCGCGTCTCCCAATCACGTCGCGCGGCGGCCTCGATGTCGTTCCAATTACGGTTGCGATAGCGTTCGTCGCTCGCGAGCGTCGAACCATAGCGATACGCGGGCTCGTAGTCCTCGTAGCGTCCGCCGGCGCTCGAGTAACTCGTCTGCCAGTCATTGCGGAAGTCGGCGGCGTAATCGTCGTACGTGCCGGTTCGCGGCGCCGAGCCCGTCATCGCTCCGGTGGTGCGATTCGTCCCCAGATGCTCCACGTCCACTTCGCCTTTCCGGACCACATCATTGACCGATTCGACCCGCTCGAAGACTTCCTTGGCGACCACCACCTCTTCGACCACGCGTGCCTGCTTGGCGACGATGGGTTCCTCGACGGTTTCGCGCACCTCTATCGTACTGTCCTTGAAGGCAGCCATATCCGCATCGGTCGCCGGCCTGTCAGCCGGACGCCGCTCCACTCGCGCGTGCTCCTCGCGCAGGCGGACTTGCTCTTCCACCGGCCGCTCGGACATGTGTGTATAGATCCGAACGCCGCCGCGGTCACGCCGCCGCTTACCGACCTGCAATTCTTCGTTTACGACGGGAATCACCGTTTCGTCACTGCGTCCGACGTCCGGAGCGACACCACGATCCAGGCTCGTGTCCCTTGTCTCGCGGTCAAGGCCCGTCTCCCGGCGGAAAGCCGTGGCATCGCTGCCGGCCATCGCGGCGTCCGATGAAGCAGGACGCGCCGGGGAGCCCGCCCAACCCGTCTCGCGCCACGTGCTCGCGCGCTCGTCGATGTTGATCGCCCCACAACGATCCAGGACGTCGGCGACCCGGTCAGCCTCCGCCTCGTTTTCCGCATCCACCGTCACGACTGCACTGCCGCGGCGGAGGGCTTCCGAGTAGTAGGTCGCATCGTCGTGCGTGTCGTCGCCGCCGAAGAGCCGGCTGAAGAAACGACTGATGCGCTCGCCGAGTCCTTCATGCTCATGTGTGTAATTCGCGCGTGATTCCGCGCCAGCCGTCGCCGTCGCGCCTGCGTGCGTGTCGGACGTGACGTCGATCCTCGCGCGCGCGATGCCCGCGGTCGCAAGGTCCTCGACTGCGCGACGAGCGTCCGTTTCATTGTCGAATACAGCCACTACGGTGTTATAGGCCATGAGTTTCCTTTCAGGCGTAGGTTGCTTCGGACTGGCTCGGCGGGTTCTCGCGCAGCGGTGCTGCTAGCGCAATTTCCGCCGGACCGCTTCTGTTTGCCGGCGCTTCTCGTCGATCAGAGACTCTGCGGAGCGCCTGCTCGCAGAGGGCCGTTCGACGTCCGCCGGCGCGACTCGCGACCCGGGATCTTCGATGCGTTCCACATCCGCGCGCTCGCGCCGCAGCACGACGCGTTGAGGATCGCGCACTTCCGACTTGCGCCGCGTGATCCGGATTTCTTCCTTGAGCACGAGTCGTTTTTCGACCACCAGCACTTCCTCGAGCACCGGGACGATCATCGTGTCGCCTTCGTAGCGCACCGCGACGGGCGCATCGACGCGGCGATTTACGGCGACTCGTTCGACGTCAACGTCCTCGCGGAGGAGCGGATGGTCAACACGTTCTTCGCGCTCCTCGACCGTCTTCTCAATGCGTACGCCGGCGCCCGTCTCGACGCGGCGTGTGCGAACATCGAGTTCCTCCTGGACGATCGGGATGACTGCGCGCTCCTCCGAACGATCGGATGCGGTGAGAGACGGATGCTCGTCCGCGCGTGCGGGGCGGTTTCCCTGTCGTCGTGGGCGTTGAGGGGTGTTCATCGTCGATGTCTACTCTGGATGTCGATTGCGTTCACGGGATCACGAAAAGGCTCGTGCTCGCTATGCATTGATCTGGCAACTTCGATGCCCGAAGGCGCTCCGATCACCAGCTGTCACCGAAATTTTTCGGCTCATATCGAAGCGGAGACGTCGCGCGCTGCACCTTCCCGGTTGCTTTCGTGCCATTTCGAGATCGGCACGTGTGTTGCTGCCGAGCCTTCGTTCACATACGAGGGATACAGACATGTCCAAAGCGGTCTTCTGCATTGTCAGGTCCGAAGCGCTGGCGAAAGATATCGTCGAGAAGCTCAAGGTGATGGGTTTCTCCGGTAACGATATCTCGGTACTGCTGCCAGACCGTTCAGGAACCCGCGATTTCGCATACGAGCAACATACGAAGGCGCCCGAGGGTGCGACGGCCGGCGGACTGGTCGGCGGCACGGCCGGTGGCGTCGTTGGCTGGCTGGCCGGACTGGGTACGCTCGCCATTCCCGGCATCGGACCTTTCCTGGCGGCCGGTCCGCTCATGGCCGCGCTCGCAGGCGTTGCGATCGGCGGCACGACCGGAGGGCTGATCGGCGCGCTCATCGGCATGGGCATCCCCGAGTTCGAAGCCAAGCGCTACGAAGGCAAGTTGCGCGAGGGCAACATCCTCATCTCCGTGCATACGGAGGATGCGAAGGAACGTGCGCGCGCGAAGGACGTATTCGACGTTGCGGGCGCGGAAGACATTTCCTATACGGGTGAAGCGACCGTGCCGAAAGAGAGCACCGTCACGTCCCGGAGCTGAGCGCGCGGGCGGAGCCCGGAAACTCTACGAACGGATGGTCGTAACAGAGCCGGGCGCGGGTTCGCCTCGCGGCCGGAACGGACTCGCTTATACTGGTTGTCGAGCCCTGACCCGCCGACAACCCTGTAGGGAGCGAGCCCGATGAAACTCTACTATCACCCTGTATCGACGACCTGCCGGCCGATCGTCCATTTCGCTGCCGACAGCGGCATCACGCTAGACCTTCAAGTGGTCGATCTTTTCAAGGGAGAGCATCTGCAGCCGCCGTTCGCCGCGGTGAATCCGAGCTGTTGCGTCCCTCTGCTCGAAGAGGGTGACTTTCGTCTCGGGGAGTGCTCCGCGATCCTCAAGTATCTGGCCGACACGGTGAAGTCTCCGGCCTATCCCGCCGAGCTGAAGCGCCGCGCGCGCGTGAACGAGCGCATGGACTGGTTCAATACGGGGCTCTACCGCGACCTCGGCTATGGGGTCATCTATCCGCAGGTGCTGCCCCATCTGCGCTACGCGGACGCAGGGGTGCAGAAAGCGACCATGGCCGCCAGCGGAGAGCGTGCGAGACGATGGCTGGCGGTGCTCGACGAACACATCATCGGCACTTCCTCGTTCGTGTGCGGGGACGAGATCACGCTTGCCGACTATCTCGGCGCCGCTTACCTCACGGTAGGCGAGGTCATACATCTCGACTATTCAGCCTATCGCAATATCACGCGCTGGCTCTCGAACATGAAAGCTCGCCCGAGCTGGAGCCAGGTCAACGAAGGTTTCTACGCGTATTTCGTGGCGCCGTTCAAGGACACTGCTTTCGTCGGCCTGTGAGGGGGCGGCGCTCGCCGGAAGGCTCGTGCCTCGAACGTACTGGTTGAGGCCTCGCACATTTTGATGGAAATACTGACTGATCCCGGAATGACTCGTTCGCGGGAGCACGCGGACGGCGGAGCAGTGCCTGCCGCGGAGCGGGAGGTGCGACCCGGAAGCGGGCTAAGGCGCGCGCTTAGAACCGCGTGCTTATGCGCGCTTACGCCGTCGGATCCCCGCGAGCGGGCGCGTCGTAGGCTGGAAGAGGGGCCCCTTTGGGGATCTGACGCCGGAGACGCGCAAGGATCGGCATTGAATCGACGCGCCAACGATCGGCTCCACGGTCGCATCCCGCAAGCGGGTCCCTGCTCCACGTTGCGCCGATCCCTCCTTCCTGGCTTCAGCGCGCCCGCTGCTCCGCAGCCCCCGCTCACCGAAATGGGGTGGTTCTAAAGAAGGCTTTCCCTACCGTTCGAGCGCGGCGCGGTCCCAGCGGGCAAGGTCGGCGGCTGCGTCGTACGTCGTCTGCAGGAACTCGAGCAGCGTGTCGTCGGGTGATGCCGCGAGACGCACCGCGTCGTACGGCAGTATGAACTCGCGCAGATCGGTGCTGTAGAACGCGGGCGCGGGTTTCACCACCGCAGTGGAAAACCCCGCGGGCTCCGGATACGCATACGCGTAGAACGCGGCATGGGGCACGGGACCGCCGCCGGGCCAGAAGCCACAACTGCTCACTTCATGCGAGTAGGCTTCTCTCGCGACGCGATCGGGCAGATTCGGAACGCCGCCCGGATGCGCGGGCGCGGTACGTCCCGAAAAACGCGTAACGGCGAGATCCGGAGCGCCCCAGAAGAAATGAACGGGGCTGCACTTGCCGATAAAGCGTGCACGAAAAAGCGTGAACACGCGATGCGACTGCACGAGCGCGCGCCAGAATCGATTCACGTACTCGCCGTCATAGGTCGCGTGTGTCTGGTCCTGGTCGAACGGGATCGCATCCGGAATTTCGTTCGGCATGAGCCGGATCATCACGGTTAATCCGAGTTTCCTCAGTTCCTCCATCAGCCGCGCGTAGAACGTCGCCACAGGCTGAGCTTCGAGTGCGAAGCCGCCGCGCATGCCGTCGGCAGTCGTGATCGACAGGGTGTGGTCGATGAAATCGAGCTCGATTTCGAAGACGCGATTGCCATAGGGGATCACGGACGTTGTGAGCCCTCGCGCACTCAAATGGAGCGCCACGTGCCAGGAGTGATTCACCCACGGGGACAGGGCCAGTCGCACCTTGCCCACGATCTGCAGGTACAGGTGCAGCGTGGCGTACGTGTCGCTCCATGCGGCGAGCGGCAGCGCGGGCCAGGCGTCGTTTGTCGAAGTCGTCGTAGCCATCCCTCTTCAGCCCCTATCTTACGTGCTGTATGCTCCCCGGTGTGTAAACGCGTCAGGAGCGGATATGCGAATCACGTTGTCGGCGAAATGCGCTGTGGCCATGTTCCCGGCGCTCGTCGCGTGCGCTCCCGCTTTCGGTGCCGAGCAGCGGTACCCGACGAAGCCCATTCGCTTCATCATCCCGACATCGCCCGGCGGTGGCTCGGACCTCGTCGCCGGCATGCTGGGTCAGAAATACACCGCCGCGTGGGGACAGCAGGTAGTCATCGATCATCGTGCCGGTGCAGGCATGACGATCGGGATCGACCTTGCAGCCAAGTCCGCGCCCGACGGTTACACGCTCGTGCTCGTCAATCCGTCGCATGCCATCAACGCGACGCTCATGCCGAAGCTCCCGTACGACCCGGTGCGCGATCTCACGCCCGTCACCACCGTCGCCACGCAGCCATACGGGATGGTCGTATCGCAGCAACTGCCGGCGAAGACGGTGAAGGAGGTTATCGCCCTCGCAAAAGCGAAGCCGCGCGAGATCAACTATGCGTCATCCGGCAACGGATCGGCGTCGCATCTCGCGGGCGAGATGTTCGTCCGCATGGCAGGCGTGCAGATGACCCACGTCCCGTACAAAGGGACGGGCACTGTCATACCCGACCTCATCTCAAACCGCGTATCGGTGATGATCAATCCGATGCTGGCGCTCATCAATTACGTCAAGGCGGGCCAGCTGCGTGCGATCGCGGTGACATCGGCAAAACGTGTGAGCTCCATGCCGGATCTGCCGACGGTCGCCGAGGCCGGCGTACCGGGGTACGAAGCGATCTCGTGGTACATGGTTCTCGTGCCGTCGAAGACACCGTCCGCGATTGTGAACCAGCTTTACACCGAAAGCGCCAAAGCGATCCAGTCAGAGGACATGAGAGACATGCTTACCCGTGCCGGCACCGAGCCGCTGGGTAGCAGCCCCAGCGCATCTGCGGAGTTTCTCAAAATCGAGATCGCACGATGGGGCAAGGTGATCAAGGAGGCCAACGTCAAGGTTGATTAGGCGGCAATGCTTCAGGGATCGAGTTCGATATGAGAATCGGCATTCTGACGAGCGGCGGCGATGCACCGGGTATGAACGCAGCGATCCGGGCGGCGACGCGAGCGGCACTCGCGCACGGTTGGGACGTATTCGGCGTCCACAACGGTTATGCGGGTCTTCTCGCGAACACCATCGATCAACTGCACGCACGCGACGTGGGCGGCATTATCCAGCACGGTGGGACGGTGCTCGGCAGTGCGCGGTCTCCTGAGTTTCAGCAGGACTCGGGCATCCAGCTTGCGCAGCGCAATCTGCGCAAGCGCGGCATCGAAGCGCTTGTCGTGATCGGAGGCAATGGCTCGCAGAGCGGTGCATACCGGCTGGACAAGGCGGGTTTTCCAGTCGTCGGTATTGCTTCGACGATCGACAACGACCTTTACGGCACCGACATCACCATCGGTGTGGATACGGCGGTGAACCTCACGCTCGAAGCTGTCGACCGGTTGCGTACCACGGCTTCATCGCACCAGCGCGCGTTCCTGGTCGAGACGATGGGCCGCAATTGCGGATACATCGCGATGATGACGGGTATCGCGGGTGGCGCCGAGGTGATCGTCACGCCCGAATGCGAGGTGGAGCCGTACGACGTCGTCGAGCGGCTGTCAGCGGCATACAGCAGAGGGAAAACGCACGCGATCGTGGTCGTTGCGGAAGGATCCAAGCACAATGCGCGCGCCATGATGGACTACTTCCACGAACATCGCGAGACCATCGGCTTCGGCCTGCGCGTCACCACGCTGGGACACGTCGTGCGCGGCGGCACGCCGACCGCGGCAGATCGCGTGCTCGCAACCCGTCTCGGGGCGGCAGCCGTGGAGCAACTCGCCCGTGGCGGCAGCGGTGTATTGATGGGGATGCTCTGCAATTCCATCGAGGCGACGCCGCTCGAGGAGATCGCCGGCAAGACGAAACCGATCAGCCGCGATCTGCTCGACCTCGCACGCATCCTCGCACAGTAGAATTGCCGCGCACGGCAGGAGCCGTGTCTCGGACGAGGCTCGCGGGAGGGGACCATGAAGATCAGAACCATCGACGTATTCACGCTGGATGTTGCTACGCCGCCGCCGCGCAACACCTACTATCCGCACAACACCTATGTCTGCGCGCGCATCCACAGCGATGAAGGGCCGTCAGGGCTCGGTTATACGATGCTCGTCGGCGGCGATGGTGCGAGCTCCGTGCGGGCGTATCTGCAGGACAATCTCGTGCCGCGCCTCATCGGCGAAGACCCGGTCCAGATCGGAAAGCTCTGGCAAAAGATGTACGACGCCGATCGCGGCATCCGCAAGAAGGGGGTGCCGATGTATGCGATCAGCGCCATCGACATCGCTCTGTGGGACCTTCTCGGCAAGTCGCTCGGCCGTCCGCTCTGGCAGCTCTGGGGCGGCGTAAGCGATCGCGTGCCCGTCTACGGCGGCGGCGGCTTTCTGAGTTACACGGTAGACGATCTCGTCAAGGAAGCCGAAGCGACCTTCGCGATCGGCTCGAAATACTACAAGATGAAGCTTGGCCAGCCTGACGTGATGACCGACGTGCGCCGTGTCGCCGCGTTGCGCAAGGCGATCGGCGACAGCCGGAAACTGCTGGTCGATGTGAACCAGCGCCTCGACGTGCACACGAACGTGCGGCTCGCGAACCTGATCGAGCAGTACGACATCTTCTGGTACGAAGAGCCCGTGTACGCGGACAACATCTCTCAGTGCGCGGAAGTCGCCCGTCGTATCAACATCCCGGTCTCGACCGGAGAGAACGAATACACGCGCTATGGATTTCGCGACCTCGTCGAGCAGAAAGCGGCAGCGATACTCAACCCGGACATCATGCGGTGCGGCGGCTTCAGCGAGCTTCTGAAGATTTCGCATCTCGCAGCCGCCTACGACATCACGATCGCGCCGCACCTCGCGCCCGAATTGTCAGTGCACGTTCTGGCATCGATTCCCAACGCGCTGCTCCTCGAGTGGTCGATCACGCGCACGCCGGTATGGCGCGAAGATCCGGTCGTCGACAACGGCTACATGCGCGTGCCGACGCGTCCCGGTCACGGGATGGAGTTCAGCGAGGAAGCGCTGGCCAAGTACCTCGTGAAGTAGACGCGCTGTTGTATGATCGCGGGCGTCCGATCAACACCGAACGAACGCGCGCCACGTCCGGCGCACATCAAAGGGAACTCATGGAATTCGATATGGCCGCTCCGGGCTTCGAGCGCATCCTGCCGCGCGAAACGGAGCTCGAAGTGATCGCGCACGACCTGTATTTCGGTGAAGGGCCTGTGTGGAACAGGCGCACCGGCGAGTTCTTCTGGGTCGATATCATCGGCGACACGATCTGGAAGCGCACGCCGTCCGGCGGCAGGGAGATCGTAATGCGGCCGAGCTACAAGGCCGACGGCATGACATTCGATCAGCAGGGCCGATTGATCGTCGCGGGCTGGAGCTGGCGTCGTGTGTGGCGCATGGAGCTCGACGGCACGATCACCACCTTGTGTTCGCAATGGGACGGCAAGAAGCTCAATACGCCGAACGACATCATCGTGAAATCGGACGGCGCGATCTACTTCACCGATCCGTCCGGCGCGCTCTTCAATGTCGAGATGCACGGCGACGACGTGCAACGATATCTGGATTTTCATGGCGTATTCCGGATCTCGCCATCCGGAGAGACCACGCTCGCAATCGAGGACTGCGTGTATCCCAACGGCCTCGCGTTCTCGCCCGACGAGTCGCTGCTGTATGTGAACGACACGCGACAGAACCTGATCCGCGTATGGGACGTGCAGCCCGACGGCAGCGTCACGAACGCGCGGCTCTTTCACCAACTCGCAGGACCGGAGCCGGGCGTTGCGGACGGGATGAAGGTCGACACCGAAGGGAACGTCTACTGCACCGGGCCCGCCGGGGTGCACGTGATCGCACCCGACGGTTCTCTGCTCGGGCGATTGAAAATCCCCGGCCACACGACGAACATGGGCTGGGGCGACGCCGACTGGCGCGGGCTCTACATCACCACACTCTCCTCGGTTTTCCGGGTGAGGCTCGGCATCCCCGGCATTGCTGTCTGGTAACCCGGAAAAATCCAATATGACCTGGAAATTCGAGCTCGTGCATGGGCCGCTGCAACGGCCGATCGGCGGCCTTGCGTGGGACGGCGAAGCCATGCTGATAGCGGACATCAACGACAGCGTGATCCTGCGCTACGCTCCGCGCGAGAAACGTGTCAGCGTGGCGCGCAAGTACACGAATCGCATCAACGGCATCGCCTTCGGACCGGATGGCGTGCTCAACGGGTGCCAGGAAGGTTCCCGGCGCATCGTGCGTCTGCTGGCTGACGGTTCTGCGATGGTGCCCGCGACACAGCTCGAGGGCCGCAATCACAACAACCCCTGCATGCTTGCGCTCGATCGGGAAGGTCGAATCTGGTTCAGCGATCCGCATCATCCCGTGGCGGCATCCGGTCCGCACCTTTTTCCGCTGCTCGAGCACCAGTCGGTGCTGCGGCTGGAATGCGGCCCGCGACCGCAAAGTCACTGGCACATCGAGCGCATGACGTTCGACACCGCAGCGCCGCGCGGTGTCGCGCTGTCACCCGACGGTAAAACGCTTTATGTGGCGGAAACAGATAACAGGCCCGGCGGGACGCGGGAACTGCGCGCCTATTCCGTCCTGGAAGACGGCACGCTCGGCCCGTATATCGTGCTGCATACGTTCGCGCAGGATCGTCGCGGCGTGCACCGCGGGATCGAGGGCATGTGCGTGGACAGCGAAGGTAATATCGTAGCCTGCGCCGGATGGCAGCGCAGCGGCCCCGGGCCGCTCGTGTATGTGTTCGCACCGAGCGGCGCGGTGCTCGAGACGCATCCGGTGCCCGCCGACATGCCGGTGAACTGCGCGTTCGGCGATGCGGGCCTGAGCTCTCTTTACGTCACCACCGCGCAGGGTCACGTGTTTCGCGTGCCTTCGACGGGGCGCAAGGGACACGCGCTCACGTAGGGAGGTTCTGTACGGCGTTACCGACCGCACGCCCAGCCTGTTCGTGCTTCGAGACACTACCGTTCCTTTCAACGAACAGATTACCCTCACCCTTGACCCTCTCCCTACGCCAGGGAGAGGGGAACATCAACCGATCAACCCCTCGCCCCGGATCGGGGAGAGGGATAGGGTGAGGGGAGAAGAACGGCAACGCTGTTGGTAGTGTTCGTCTTGCCCGGCGCGACGACGGGCTTAATGCGCTCAGCACGAACGGATCCGTTTTCCGTTCGCCCTGAGGAGGCAGCAGAGGCCGTCTCGAAGGGCGAACGGGCGCTCCTCGCTACCGCCCGACCCACCCGCCGTGCACCGGGTAATGCGAGCAGATGAACTCGAGGAAGGCGGGACGGCCTTTCGCGTTTTCGTCGAACGCGCGCTTGAGTGCCGGAATGATCTCGGCCGGATCACTCACATCCTCCGCGTGGAAGCCCACCGAACGCGCCATCGAGGCCATGCATGCCGAGGCGTGCTCCGACACCTTCCACGTGAACGGGTCGTGTCCATCGCCCCAGAAGCCGGGACCATAGCCTGAGTAGCCGCCGTTGTTGATGTGGATCGTGGTGGTGCCGATGCGATAGCGCGTCAGCGCTTCGAAGCTGCCCATCATGTAGCACACGCCCGCGTCGCCGGTGATGTTCACGCATTGCCGCTCGGGGAAGGCGATCTTGGCCGCCGCCGCACCCGCGAGACTGAACCCGAGTGTCGAAACATTGCCCCACCCCAGGTGTCCGCGCGGAATCTGTGCTTCGTACACGGTGCTCGTCTGGTCGCGCGTGTTGCCCGAGTCGGCAGTCACGAACGACGCCTTCGGATCCAGTACTTTCATGAGATCGCCGATCACGCGATAGGGATTGATCGGCTTGTCCTTCGACTCCATCGCCGGCCGGAACTTCGCGAGAAACTCTTTTCGATGTGCGCTGATTTCGTCGTGCAAGCCGGGGTTCTTCCGTGCGCCGCCGGCCTGTCTCGAAAACTCGTCTATCAACGCCTGCAGCGTGAGCTTGGCATCGCCGATCACGGCATGACGTGTCTCGTAGCTGCGGTTGATGTCGAGCGTGTCGACGGTGCATTGCACGATCGTTTTCTTCTCCGGATCGGGGATCGAATGGCTGAACCGGTTCGGGAAGAGGCTGGAGCCGATCGAGAACAGGAGATCGCATTTGTTGAGGAAATGCGCGGCGAGCGAACCGCGCACGCCGAGCGAGAGTGCATGATTCTCGGGGAAGCAGCCCTTGGCCTTCAGCGTGGTCAGCACCGGCAGCTGCGCGAGCTCCGCGAATTGCAGGAGCTCCGCCGTGGCATCGGCGTAGTAGACGCCTTCGCCGACATAGAGCAGCGGGTCTTTCGCAGCGAGCAGGGCTTTCACCGCCGCTTTCACGTCGTCGGGATCGGGACCGGAGCGCCACCCCTTGACCGGTGTGTACGGATACTTGTCGTCGTCGTAGTCCCCGAGGTCTTTCGGCACGATCATGAGCACGGGCCCGGGCGGCCCCGTACGAAGCTGCGTGAACGCGCGCCGCATATAATCGGGTACGAGATCGGCGCGATCGATGGTGCCGACCCATTTGGTAACCGATTTGAGCGCCCCGGCGATATCGAAATGCGTGTGCCGGTGTGCGCCGACGCTGACGCCTTCCGTGATCACGAGCAGAGGCGAGGAGTCTTCCCAGGCCTGCGCGATTGCGCCGTAGGCCATCTGGATGCCCGCGGCGTTCAAATTGGACATCACCGTGCATGCGCCGATGCGCTTGCCGCATGTCACGCGGGAGTAGGCGTCCGCAAGCGCGACTGCGAAGCGTTCTTCGCCCATCATGTAGATCGGCACCTTCTCTTCGCCGAGCGCGTTGTTGACGTGATTCGTGGGAAAGCAGCTGACCCATGAAATGCCTTCGGCCTTGAGTATTCTGGCAACGCCGTTCGCCGCTTTGATCTTCATGTCGGTACGCTCCGGTTGAGGCCCGGGAAGCAGGCTGGGGTGAAAAGTCTAAACCTCCGGGCACCCGTTTTGTGCGACGATTTGCGGATTCAAGAAGGGTTCATGGTGTTCAACAAGGTAGTGGTAGCGAATCGCGGCGCAGTCGCCGCGCGTGTATTGCGGGCGCTCGCCGAAATGGGCGTGCATTCGGTCGCGGTCTATTCGGAAGCCGATGCCGGCGCGCCGTACCTCGACATGGCCACCGAGAATTACGCGATCGGCCCGGCGCCTCCGCGCGAGAGCTATCTCAACCAGGATGCGCTCATCGACGTCCTGAAGAGGTCGCGCGCCGATGCGCTTCATCCGGGCTATGGATTCTTATCGGAGAACGCTGCATTCGCGCAGCGCGTGATCGACAGCGGCGCGCGCTTCATCGGTCCGTCGCCGCGCTGGATCGAGGCGATGGGCCACAAGACGCGCGCGCGCACACTCGCCGCGGAGTTCGGCATGCCGATATCGCAGGGCTCCGACGTTCTGCCGGCGGACCCTGACGCAATTCTCGAAGCAGCGAGGACGATCGGCTTCCCGGTTCTCGTCAAGCCAGCCGGTGGTGGCGGCGGCATCGGTATGCTGCCCGCGCGCGATGAATCGCAGTTGCTGGAGGTCGTCGAGCGTTCGCGTTCGATGGCCGCGCGCGGCTTCGGCAACGCGGAGGTTTACCTCGAACGACTGCTGGAGCGACCGCGCCATGTCGAGTTCCAGGTGCTCGGCGATCAGCACGGCGCCGCAAGACATCTCTTCGAGCGCGACTGTTCCGTTCAGCGCAGAAATCAGAAGGTGATCGAAGAAGCCGGGGCGCCCGGGATCGCTCGTGCCAAGGTCGAGCAGACCGCCGACCGCATCGCTGAGATCGTGCGCAAGATGGGCTACGACAACATCGGCACCGTCGAAATGCTCTATGGCGCTGACGGTTCGTTCAGCTTCCTCGAGATGAACACGCGCCTCCAGGTCGAACACGGTGTAACCGAGGAAGTCACCGGCGTCGATCTCGTGAAGGCGCAGGTTCGCTCGGCAGCAGGCGAGCGTCTCACGGAGATTCTGCCGGCAGCGATCGGGCTGCAAGGCCATGCGATCCAGGCGCGGGTGTACGCCGAAGACCCGAAGAACTTCTTTCCGTCGCCCGGCAGGCTCGACGTGTTTCGCCCGCCGCAGTCACCGGAGGTGCGCGTCGAGACCGGGTACGCCGAAGGACGCGACGTCACACCGCATTACGATCCGATGATTGCCAAAGTCATCGTTCGCGGCGAAAACCGGCTGAATGCAATCGAGCGACTCGTCTCTGCGCTCGAGGCATTCGAGATTCGCGGCGTGAAGAACAACATACCCGCGGTGCTGGCGATTCTCCGCTCGGAGCCATTCCGCGCAGGCGACGTGCACACCGGGCTCATTCCGGAAATTCTGAGAAAGAAGTGATGGACCCGATAAGCATAATTGCCGAGGCCCGCGCTCGTGGCCGCGGCGCACTCGATGAGGCCAGCGGCAAGGCGCTGCTTGCGCACTACGGTGTCTCTGTGCCGCGAAACAGGCTCGTGCGCCTGCCGGATGACGTCGATGCGGCAGTGGCGGACCTTCGATTTCCGGTGGTGGTGAAGGTCGTCTCCGCGGAGATCCTTCACAAGAGCGATGCAGGCGGCGTACGAATCGGCCTCGGGAATGCCGCTGACGTGCGCGCAGCCATTCGCGAGATGTCCGCGCTTCCGGCGATCGCGCGTGCTCGCGTCGACGGCTGGCTGATCGACGAAATGGCGCCGGCGGGACAGGAAGTGGTCGTGGGCGGGTTGCGCGACCCCGATTTTGGCCCGCTGATCATGGTCGGCCTCGGCGGGATCTTCGTCGAGGTGCTGGCTGACGTCGCGTTTCGCATCTGCCCGATCGCGCGCGTCGACGCGGAAGAGATGCTGGACGAGTTGAAGGGCGCTGCGGTACTCGATGGCGCCCGCGGACGGGAACCCGCTTCGCGCGAGGCGATCGTGGACGTGCTGCTCAAAATCGGCGGAGAGGGTGGGCTGCTGATGCGGCACGGCGATGCGATCCGGGAAGCGGATGTCAATCCACTCATCGTGTCGCCCACAGCGGCCGTCGCGGTCGATGCGCGCTTCATACTGGACTCGCAGTCATGAGCGCGAGCGAGATCATCGAGGCCTTCACGCCCCTCTTCGCGCCGCAAACCGTGGCCGTGATCGGCGCGTCGGCCAGAGGTACAGCGCTCCCTAACACGTTCATCCGGCGCATCCGCGAGTTCGGCTACAAGGGCGACATCTATCCGATCCACCCGACCGCGCCCGAGATCGACGGCCTGCCCGCTTACCGCAGTCTGGCGGAAACGCCGAAGCCCGTCGATTACGCTTACATCGCCATCGCGGCCGCGCAGATTCCGCCGCTGCTGGCGAGCGCGAACGGGCACCTGCGGTTCGCGCAGGTCATTTCCAGCGGCTTCGGCGAAGTGGAGGAGGGACGCGAGTTGCAGGACGCGCTGCTGCAAGCCGCGCGTGCCGGCGGTGCGCGTTTGATCGGCCCCAACTGCCTCGGCACATACTCTCCGCGTGGCCGGCTGACGTTTGCCGAGACGGGCCCGGTCGACGTCGGCGCCGTGGGCGTCGTCTCGCAGAGCGGCGGTCTCGGGACGGACATCATTCGCCGCGGCCTCAATCGCGGGCTGACGTTTTCCGGCCTGGTCACGGTCGGCAACTGCGCAGATGTGACGCCCTCCGACCTGCTGGAGTTCTATCTCGCGGATCCGCAGACGCGTGTGATCGGGATCTACATCGAAACGGCGCGTGACGGCCGGCGTCTGTTCGAACTGCTGCGCGAGAACGGCGCGCGGAAGCCCGTCGTCATTCTGAAAGGCGGCCGCACCCAGGAAGGCAAGATGGCGGCGGCGTCACACACGGGCTCGCTCGCCGGAGATGACCGGGTATGGGTCGCACTGTCGCGGCAGACGGGGTGCGTGCTCGTCGATACGCTGGACGAATTCATCGACACGCTGCTGCTGTTCCAGACGATTACGCCGCACCCCGAACACCCGACGCGTCGCGTCGTCCTCTTCGGCAACGGCGGCGGGACGAGTGTTCTTGCGACCGATTTCTTCGCGCGTATGGGGCTGGCCGTCACGCCATTCGGCAGTGCCACGATCGAAAGACTGGCAGCGTTGCAGCTCCCGCCCGGTACCGAGTATCACCAACCCGGTCGACTGCCCGGTCGGAACGCTGCAGCAGGAGGAAGGGCGTGTCGCCGAGAAGATCATCGACATCATCTACGAGCACGGCCGTCCCGACGCGCTCGTGATGCATCTCAACCTCTCGGCGTTCGTCGGACGCACGAAACCCGAGGTGCTCGACAATCTGGTGCAGGCTGCGTTGCGCGTGCAGGGGCATTACCCGGGCGCGGCGCACTTCCTTCTCGTGCTGCGCTCGGATGGTGAGCCGGAACTCGAACAGCGTAAGCGCGCGTTCCGTGCCAACGCGGTGTCGCTCGGGGTGCCGGTGTTCGACGAGATGTCGAACGCGGGCGAGGCATTAGCCGGCTTGCAGAGCTACGAGGTTTTCGTGAACAAGCGCCGGCCATGCGGCGAGAGCGCTGCTACGGTGACAGTCCCGGCCAGCGCGGCCGCCGGCCCGGCGCAAGTCGATGCGTCAATCGGCGGCGGTAATCGCGGGCGCGAGTAAGAAGGCCTGCGCCCGCCTGCATTCTTATTCGAAGCGGACGTCTACGGCCCTGAGCCTGCCGTCAGAAGGGCCCTTCGCGAACACGACCACTGCCTTCGAATCGAACTTGTTGCCCTCCTGGACGTTGAACGTCCTCGCGTGGTAGGTCCAGGTCACTTCTTCCGGCTTGCTGCTGTCCACTGCAGCGGGTTTGCCGACGACCTTGGCGACCTCGGCGTCGGATTTATCCTTAACCCGGGCGGCGAAGTCGTCGCGGCTCAGCAGCTCCGAACAACCTGCGAATACCACACCCAGCGCGAACGCTGCTGTGGCGCAAACAACTTTCGATCTCATCGTCTCGAACATACTCAAGTTCCCTCGCAGTCCATTATCCGAACGGCTCTGGCAGGTCGACGAAACACTGCGCGACGCCAGTGCGCTAGACGGGACATTTTACCCGATTACCGCGCAAACGCCTAGGGTGGCACCACGATGTGAACGCGCGAGGACGAACCCTGGCAGCCTTACTTGAATACGACGTCTACGACGTGAAGCTTGCCGTCGGATCCGGAGCTGAAGATGACGTCGGTCTCAGGGTCGGTCTTCCGGGTCGCGACGTCGAACGTTCTTGACTTGTAGACCCATGCCACGCGATCCGGACTGCTGTTGTCGACGTTCGAGGGCTTGCCTGCGTATTTCAGAACTTCGGTGTCGGTCTTGTTCTTCACCGCCGATGAGAAGTCCTCGCGGTTTTCCATCGGGCTGCACGCACCGAGGACAAGAACCGCGGCCATTCCCGCGACGATTGCTGCGTATGATGTTTTCATGGTCGCTCCTGTGGTACATCGCCACGGTCAGCCGGCAACGGGATGTTGTCCGGCAGCGCGCGACTGGAGCGGCTAGTCTGTAACTGCACATGTGAAATTACTGTGATCGGGATCAGTGCCGCCCGTGCGAATCCGTTCGTTTCCGAAGACGGACGCGCACGGCAGCGTCTACTGGCCCTTCGTCTCCTGCTCTTTCTGGAGTTGTGCGTTGAAGAGCTTTTCGTAAGATCGGATCTTGGCCTGATAACCCTGCGGATCGACGAACCGCTTCGGATCGTAGGAGTCGCCCGGCTTGTATTTCTCGTGCAGGTTGAACTGGCCCGCGTGCGACGCCACCCAGATGTCGGGCTTCAGCTGCTTCTGGCCCTCGAGCGTCGAGCGGTATGCCTTGGTGATATCAGGAAACCCGGGCATGTAACTCACCTGTACGCCGGGATTGATGCTCGCCATGTTCGCGATCAGCACGTTGTAATCGCGCCCGCCGTCATGCAGGGTATAGCTGAAGCTCGTCGAGCCTTTGGTGTGGCCGGGGTGATGCATGACCGTCAATTCCGTGTCGCCGAGCCGCACCTTGTCTCCGTCTTTCAGCCGCTGATCGACTTTGACGGGCTCGTAAATGGCGCCGCGGCCTTGCGGGTAGCGGTAGTCGAGGCTGCCGCCACTTTCCAGCATGTCCGCATCGGCTTCGTTCATGAGCATGCGTGCGCCTGTGAGCCGCTTCATCTCCGCCATCGCGCCGACATGGTCCCAGTGCCCGTGCGTGGCGAGCAGCAGCTTGATATCCGAGAGCTTGAAACCGAGCTTCTCGATGTTCGAGCGTATGGCAGGGACCGAGTCATTGATGCCGGTGTTGATCAGGATGCTTCCGGCGGATGTCGTGATCAGATAGACGCCGAGATCATAGGTTCCGACGTAATACAGGTTGGCCGCAATGCGCACGGGCGGAAACGGTTTGACGTAATCCGATTTCGTCACCGCCGGGGCTTTGTAAGTCGCCTGCGCGCTGACGTGCAGAGGCATCGCGGGGAGAAGTGCAGCGACTGCTGCGAGCAGCCAGGCTTGAAAGCGCATGCGAGTGTCCTTTCAGGTGAGCGGGATACCGAAGACTGATTGCTGTTTCGTGCCGTGGAAGTATCTTACCGCTTTGGCTGTCGCAACGAGCGCGAGCCCGCCGCGTCGTTTGACAGGCCCATGCATCCTTCCTACAGTGCTTCTTACCGGAGCCTGTCGAGGCTACCCAAGGGAGGGGCGCGATGAACAAGAAGTTGTCCGGTCTGTCCGCTGTTCTTCTCAACCTGCTGGTTCTCTGTATGGGTGTGGCACATGCCCAATGCAAGCTGGGTGTGCCCGTCATCAAGGTCGGCGTACAGGGCGCCGCTTCGGGTCCTCATTCCGATTACGGGCGGCAGATCGAGATGGGATCCACGATGGCCACCGAAGAAATCAATGCCGCCGGCGGCATCCTCGGCTGCAAGGTCGAGATCAGGTTCATGGACGACGAGAACCGCGCCGCCACCGGCGTGCGCAATGCGCGGCTGCTCGTTACGGACTGGGGCGCGCACTTCCTCGTCGGCACCGACTCGAGCGGCGTCGCCATGGCGCTCGGACCCGTTCTCGCCGAGTTGAAGCGCATCCAGTTCTTTACCCACGCTGCAACCCACAGACTGACCGAAGAGCTCGTCGCCCAGAAGGGTATCCATGAAATCGTCCGGGTGAGCGTGCCGGTCTATCAGGACGCGATCATTGCCGCGCTCATCTTCAAGGATCGCAAGGACGTGCGCCGCTGGGCGACGATCGGGGCCGACTACGAATACGGCTATGTCTCCTGGAATCTGTTCAAGGAAACGCTCAAGAAGTATCGGCCGGACGTCGAGTTCGTGGGCGAGGCCTGGGCGCCGTTCCTCACGCTCGACTTCGCACCCCACATCTCGGCCGTGATGGCGCAGAAGCCGGACGCGATCTTCGCGACGCCGTGGGCGGGAGAAGCCGTGCAGCTTCTGCGCCAGGCGTTGATTCAGGGCGTGTTCGACAACGTGCAGGTGTGGTGGCAGGCGATGGGCGGCTCGGTCGATGTGCTCGAAGGCATCGCCGGCGAGGTCCAGAAGGACCGCTTCAAAGGCAAGCTGTGGGCGACCGCGCGCTACATCCACAACTGGCCCGACACGCCGGAGAACAAGGCCTTCATCGAACGTTTCACGAAACGCTGGAAGCGTTATCCCAACTACTCGGCGGAGACCACGTATTCGGCGTTCTTCATCATGAAAGCCGCGGTCGAGAAGGCCGGCAGCCTCGAGACCACGAAGGTCATCGATGCGCTCAAGGGCATGCAGATCCGCAATCCGGCCGGCGTGCGCACGTTTCGCGCGGAAGATCAGCAGTTCATCTATAACGTGCCGGCCGGGCGTCCGATGATGGATCCCAAATACCCGATCCCGGTGCTGGGCGACCTGAAGGTGTTTCCGGCCAAGGACTATTATCGCTATCCGCCGTTCACGCCCGTGTCCAGCGCCAAGTGAGCGCGGCTGGTTACCCTTCGCTCTCTGCGACAATGAAGCGAGGCTTTGCTACATCGGGATGTAACGCAGGCTGGCCGCCGTGATTGACAACATCGTCTTCCAGGGCTGCGTAGGCCTTTCGCTCGCGATGTATCTGTGGCTCATCTCCGCGGGCCTGACGATCATCTTCGGCGTGCTGCGCATCGTGAACTTCGCGCATGGCAGTCTTTTCATGGTGGGGACGTATCTCGCGTATACGTTCTACGGTCAGTTGGCGCTTCCGTTCTGGCTTGCGATTGCTCTCAGCGTGGGCGGCACCGGACTTCTCGGATTCGTGATGGAACGCGGATTCCTGAAACGGCTGTACGGGGTCGATGAGGCGTATCAGCTTCTGCTTACGTTCGGGTTCATTCTGATTCTCGACGACGCGGTGAAGGCGATCTGGGGCGGCGTATTCAAGATCCCGCCGATTCCGGACTTTCTCGACGGCGCCTTGACGGTCGCAGGAAGACCTTCCCCATCTACAACGTGTTCGTGATCGCCGTGGGCGTGCTGGTCGCGATCGTGCTGTGGTTCGTATTCGAGAAAACCTGGTGGGGGCGCATCGTGCGCGCGACCGCGGCCGATCGCGAGATGGCGAGCGCGATCGGCATCAGGGTCCCGCGCGTATTTTCCGGCGTGTTCGTGGCCGGGGCGATGCTCGCCGGGCTGGGCGGCGCGATTGGATCGCCCGTACGGGTGGCCGCGCCCGGAATCGGGACAGCCATGATCATCCAGGCGTTCATCATCACGGTGATCGGCGGTCTCGGCAATCTCAAGGGCGCGTTCGTGAGCTCGCTGCTCGTGGGTATCCTGAGCGCGTACGGCACGCTGTTCTTTCCGGTGTTCGAGCTCTTCTTCATCTTCGTGATCATGGCAGTGGTGCTGCTCGTGCGCCCGCAGGGCCTCTTTGCCCGGTGACACGCATCGCATGAGCCCACGCGCCTCCAGTGCAATGCGCATCGCGATCGTGCTGCTCGTCGCTGCGCTCTTCGTGCTGCCATGGATCGCCGGACGCTACCCGATATACCTCGTGATGCACATCCTGATCCTTGCGGTGTTCTCGCTCGGATTCAATCTGCTGTTCGGCTACACGGGACTGCTCTCGTTCGGTCAGGCCGGGTTTTTCGCAGTCGGTGCGTATGCATGCGCGAAAATCCTGCTCGTGGTGCCGAACCTGCTTCTCGGTATCGCCGGCGGTGTGGCGCTGGCCGGCATCGCCGCATTGCTGCTCGGCGCGCTGTCGGTTCGTCACACGCGAATCTACTTCTCGATGCTCACCCTCGCGTTCGGGATGGTGATCTACTCGATCGCGTGGAAGTGGCGCGACTTCACCGGGGGCGATGACGGCCTGGTCGGCATTCCACGTGCGGCGCTGGAGATTCCCGGGCTGCTCAGTGTCAGCGTCGCGTCGCTTGAACGCTACTACTACGTGGTTGTTGTGGCCGCGCTGCTCGCCATAGCGGTGATGCATCGTCTCGTGCATTCGCCTTTGGGACTTGTGCTGCAGGCGATCCGCGACAGCGAGAGCCGCGCCGCGTGCGCAGGGCTCGCCGTGCGCAAGTATCGGCTCGTCGCATTCACCATCGCCGGGCGTCTACGCCGGGTTGGCGGGCGCGCTCCTGCCGCCGCTCGAAAACACGGTTACGCCGCCGATCGCACACTGGACCACGTCCGCCGAACCGGTGCTCGCAACGCTTCTCGGCGGCATTCATTCGTTCGCGGGCCCTATCGTCGGCGCCGTGCTGTTTTTCGTGATCAAGGACGTGATTGTGCGTTTCACCGAATACTGGCTGATCTGGTTCGGTGTGATCGTCGTCGCGCTCGTGATGGGCTTCCCCGAAGGCGTGATGAGTGTTTTCGCGCGACGGCGGCGGGGGAGGATGCGGCAGTCGGCGGTTACAGCTACGCGGTCCACGTAGGGGTCGATGGATCTCCTCGGTCTGGAAGAAGTGACGAAGCGCTTCGGCGACTTCACCGCGCTCGACCGGCTCACGCTGCAATTGCCCGCGCGCCGCCTCACGGCCGTCATCGGTCCCAACGGCGCCGGCAAGACCACGCTGATCAACATTGCGACGGGTGCGCTGACTCCCGATTCGGGCGAGGTCCGCTTCAGAGGCGAAGCGATCACCCGCGTGCCGGTTCACTCGCGCGTGCGGCGCGGCCTGTCCCGCTCCTTCCAGATCATGAACGTATTTGCGCGGCTCTCCGTTCTGCAGAACCTGCTCGTCCCGGTGCTCGCACGCCGCGGCCGCGCCGGCAGTCCGTTTCATGCGCTCGCGCAGGAGCACGAAGCCGCCGACGAGGCGCAGGCAATCCTGGCAGAGATCGGCCTGCTCGATCAGCAGGCGACGCCGGCCGGCGTGCTGTCGCACGGTGACCAGCGGCTGCTCGAGCTGGCCATTGCCGTTGCGCCCCGGCCGGAACTGTGTTTCCTGGACGAACCCTCTTCGGGCCTCACCTCGGTGGAACGCGCCGCCGTGCTCAGTCTGGTCCGCAAGCTTGCGGCGGAAGGGCGCACCACGTTCGTCATCGTGGAGCACGACATGGACGCGGTGTTCGCGCTGGCGGACTGGATTGTCGTGCTGAACCGCGGTCAGGTGCTTGCGCAGGGCACGCCGGCCGAGATCCGTGAGAACCGGGAGGTGCGCGAAATCTACCTGGGCGAGGAAGTGCTCCCGTGATGCTCGACGTGCGGGACCTGGTGGCAGGCTACGGCGCGGGCGCGGTGATACACGGTGCGTCCCTCGCTGTCGACACGGCCGAAGTCGTGTGCCTGCTCGGGCGCAACGGCGCCGGCAAGAGCACCACGTTGCGCAGCATCATGGGACTGACGCCGCCGCGCGCCGGTCGCGTCGAGTTCATGGGACATGCGATCTCCGGACACGCGCCTTATGAGATTGCCCGCCGCGGAGTCGGCTTCGTGCCCGATGACCGCCGCATCTTCGTCGATCTCACCGTCGAAGAGAACCTCCTCATCGGCAGGCGCGTGATGCGACGGGACGGCCACTGGACGCTCGATCGTGTGTTCGCGCTTTTCCCGGCTCTCGCCGAATTGCGGCGCAAGAGCGGCGCGGGCTTGTCCGGTGGCGAGCAGAAGATGCTGGCGATCGGCCGGGCGCTCATGGGTAACCCGTTGCTCCTGATTCTCGATGAGCCTTCTGAGGGCTTGAGCCCGCTCATGGTGCAAACGCTGATCGGCGCCATTCAGCAGATCCGCAGCGACCGGGTGACGCTTCTGGTCGCCGACCAGAACGCGAAGTTCGCACGGCGCATCGCCGATCGAGCCTACATCATGGAAAAAGGTCGGATCACGTATTCGGGAACGATCGAGGGGCTCTGGGCGAGCGAGGAGGTGGTCCGCAAGTACCTTGCGCTCTGAGGCCGCTGCCCGCATGGGTGATGCGTCTGATGACCCGGCCGAACGTCCCCAGGCTCGGAGCTAAGGCAAAAGTGCCGGAAACCCCCGCCGCTTACCCTAAACTACCGACGCATTCTGTGTCCCAGGAAACGGCTCATGCTCACTCGCACCAAGGACAATCCGGATCAAGCTCTGCGCTCCGTTCGCACCGGCCTCAGCGTCGAAGAGATCAAGCGGGACTTCGAAGAGAACATGTTCTGCATACAGGCGCGCTTTCCCGCCGTCGCGAGCCGCAACGACAACTACCAGGCGCTCGCGTATACCGTGCGCGACCGGCTGCTCGAACGCTGGGCGAGATCCGCCGAAACGTACCGCAACAACGCGCCCAGATCGGTGTGCTACCTGTCGGCAGAGTTCCTGCCAGGCCCCCATCTCGGCGTGAATCTGCTGAACCTCGGCATCAGCGATCGCGTGAGACAGGCCATGGCCGAGCTGGGGCTGGACCTCGACGAGTTGCTCGAGCAGGAAGAAGAACCGGGACTGGGCAACGGCGGCCTCGGCCGTCTCGCGGCGTGCTACATGGAATCGCTCGCGACCGTTGGCATCGCCGCAATCGGCTACGGCATTCGCTACGAGTTCGGCATCTTCGACCAGCAGATCAGCAAGGACGGCTGGCAGGTCGAAGTGACCGACAAATGGCTGCGCCACGGTAACCCGTGGGAGATCGCACGCCCGGAGATCGCGTTCGACGTGAAGCTCGGGGGAAGAACCGAATCTTACGTCGACACGGACGGACGGTATCGCGTGCGCTGGATTCCGCACCGCATCGTGCGCGGGGTGGCGTACGACACCGCGATCCTGGGTTTCGGCGTAAACAATACCAATCTGCTGCGGCTCTGGAGCGCGCAGGCGTCCGAGGCGCTCGATCTGCAGGCGTTCAACGCGGGCGACTATTACCGTGCCGTCGAGCACAAGGTGGATTCCGAGAATCTCACCAAGGTGCTCTATCCGAACGACGAACCGGTCGCGGGCAAGCGACTGCGGCTGCAGCAGCAGTACTTCTTCGTTTCATGCGCGCTCCAGGACATGATGCGAATCCACAGGCAGCGTGCGCCGAGCCTCGAAGGCTTCGAGCGAAGATGGGTGGCGCAGCTGAACGACACGCATCCCGCGATCGCGATCCCCGAGCTGATGCGGCTCTACATGGACGAGTACGACTACGAGTGGGAAACGGCGTGGGCGGCGACGCAGCGCGTGTTTGCGTATACGAACCACACGCTGCTGCCGGAGGCGCTCGAGAAGTGGCCGTACGATCTGTTCCGGCAGGTGCTGCCGCGCCATCTGGAAATCATCCTCGAGATCAACCGCCGCTTCCTCGACGAAGCGCGCGCGGCTCACGGGCTCGATGTCGCGACGTTGCAACGGCTTTCATTGATCGACGAAACCGGAGAGCGCTATGTGCGCATGGCAAATCTCGCGTGCGTCGGCAGCCGCGCCATCAACGGCGTCGCCGCGCTGCACAGCGAGCTGCTCAAGCAAACTGTGCTGCGGGACTTCCATGACATCATGCCGGAGAAGTTCAGAAACGTAACGAACGGCGTCAGCCCGCGGCGCTTCCTGATCCTGTCCAATCCGGGGCTGACGGAGCTTCTGACGGGCCGCATCGGCGACGCATGGCAGCGCGATCACAGTGCCGTGCGTGCGCTGGAGCCGCTTGCCGACGATGCAGGCTTCCGGGAAGAGTGGAGGCAGATGAGGCGCGCTGCCAAATCACGGCTGGCCGATGTGATCCGCCGCCGCACGGGCATCGAGGTCGATATCGAATCGCTGTTCGACGTGCACGTGAAACGATTCCATGAGTACAAGCGCCAGCACCTGAACATCCTGCATGTGATCAGTCTGTACCATCGCATCAAACGTCAGCCGCAGGTCGATGTGGTGCCGCGCACGTTCATCTTCGGGGGCAAGGCGGCACCGGGCTATTACCTCGCGAAGCTCATCATCAGGCTCATCAACGGCGTCGCCGAGGTCGTCAACAACGATCCGCAGGTTTGCGACCGGCTTCGCGTCGTGTTCATTCCGAACTTCAACGTCAAGCACGGGCATCACGTCTATCCGGCCGCGGATCTTTCGGAGCAGATCTCGACGGCGGGCAAGGAAGCCTCCGGCACCGGTAACATGAAATTCGCGATGAACGGTGCTCTGACCATCGGTACGCTCGACGGCGCCAACATCGAGATCCGAGAGGAAGCCGGCGCCGACAATTTCTTTCTGTTCGGGATGACCGTAGAGGAAGTCGAAGAAACGAAACGGCGCGGCTACAGGCCGATGGACCGCTACGTTGAGAACAACGAGATCCGCGCCGTGCTCGATCTTATCAGCGAAGGCGTGTTTTCGCATGGCGACCCGATGTTGTTCCGGCCGATCGTCGACAATCTGCTCATGCACGATCCGTATCTGGTGCTCGCCGACTATGCGTCGTATGCCGAGTGTCAGGCGAAGGTGGCCGATTGCTGGCGCGATCGTGAGGGATGGACTCGGATGTCCATTCTCAACGCCGCCCGCATGGGCAAGTTCTCGTCGGATCGTTCGATTCGCGAGTACATGCACACGATCTGGAACACGCAGCCTATACCCGTGGTACTGGAGCAGTGACGAGCCGCGCTCGTCTTACGGCCGATTGAGGGCCGCTATCTCGCGGGTGAAAACGCGACGGCCGCGCTTGTACGCCATGACGGGCTGCGCGATCGTTGCGACGACTTCGGCAGGCGACTTCGCATTCCAGACGACGAGATCGGCAGGGTTGCCGGGGGCGATGCCGTAATCGGCCTTGCGCATGATGCGCGCGGGTCGCGTCGTGATCATGTCGAAACAATCCGCCAGGTCCTTGTCGGTCCCCCGCTGCACGATGTTGGCGTAGAAGTTCGCGACGCGAACGAGCGAGCAGTCGCCGTAGGGTGTGAATGGATTGAGCACGTTGTTCGTCGCAATCGAGCAGTTCGCGCCCTCCGCAATGAGTGCATTGGCATCCGCCACGCCGCGCATCACGCTGTGTTCCTGATGGCGGCCGCTCGTGAACATGTCCGTGAGCGGAAGCACCGACACCGCGACACCCGATTCGGCAAGCCGTTTGCCGAGCGCCGCGAGCTCGGTTTGCGGCAGGCATGAATACTTGTTGCCGTGGCCGATCGCAACGCGTCCGCCCCAGCCGATCCGATCGGTCAGGTCACAGACCTGCCAGATCATCATGTCATCGGTCGTGTAACCGCCGTCGAGATGGATGTCGACGTCCACGTCGAACTCCTTCGCCAGCGCGAAGATTCTTTCGACCTGAGCCGTGCCGTCGGTGTCGTATCGCGGCGCACCGCCAACCACAGTCGCGCCGCGTTTGAGCGATGCAACGATGTTCGCCTCGGCTCCGGGAACATGGGTCCAGCCCTCCTGCAGGAACGCGCAGATCTGGAGGTCGATGCCCCATGCGAAATCCTTCGCGAGACGCTCGATCGCTTCGAGCCCGCGCAGCCCGACGTTGGGATCGACTTCGACATGCGTGCGCATGTGCATGACGCCGTTCAGCAGGCATTGCTCGAGCGTCGCGCTCGCCCGCTTGTAAACGTCTTCGACCGTGAACGTATCTTTGACGGCCGATGTGCGTTTCATGTAGTCCGTCGCGCGTCGGTCTTCGAGCGCCGCCACGCGGTCGAGTATGCGCGACTTGTCGAGATGGAAGTGACTTTCCACGAGCCCGGTGGACACGAAACGGCCCTGCGCATCGACGCTGTCGCTGGCGGCCGCCAGCCGGGGCGCGATCGCAGCGATTCGCCCCTCGGATAGCGCGATATCGACCACTTCGCTTTCGCCGCCACCGGGCTTTAAGCGTGCGTTTCTGAGGATCAGATCGAAAGCCACCTGGCTACCTCCCGCAGGTGCCGCATTGAAATTGATTTAGGTCAAAACTGGCCGGTCGCCTCCCCGCTAACGTTTCGCTGCGGCAAGGCGGATCGTCGATAGGTCGGATACTAAGCCACAAGGCCGATTCCTGCTCTGCCGCGTTCGAGAACAATGGGAAGTGAAGCCGAGCGATCATGGACAGGGGAAACGATATGAGCTACCAGGCCGAGTTGGTGACTGTGGGGAAGTACAGCCCGAAAGCTGAGACGGAAGAGCTCCTCACGGAGATGGACGAGTTCGACGATGATCTTGCCGATGAGCTCGAAGCGCAGCAGGACGAGGAGGTCCCGAGCTTCGTGTCGGAAGAGCCGCAGATCGTCGCTCAAACCCCGCGCATGTCGTATGGCCTCGTCGACATCCTGCTTCCGATGACACCGCCGAAGCCAAAAGGCGCGCGGCTTGTGAGAGGGCCTCTGAAGTTTCACCAGCCTTAGCAGCATCCTTGAATCACGGCGCCCGCGACGATCACGAAACGGGCGCCATCGCCGCTGCCCCGTGACGGCACCGGCGCACCGCGTGCGACCCGAGCATTGCGGATGCTGCGGTCTTCAAGATAGGCTCACGCTCCTCTGCTTCGCAGGCAGGCGTGAGTATGATGTTCAGAGTCTCCTGGATTGTCGCGTCCGGGCTCGTCTTCGGCGCCGTCAGCGCAGCGGCCCAGAACTATCCCACCAAGCCGGTCCGCATCATCGTGCCGTTTCCGCCGGTCGGCGCTGCGGACCTTCTGACCCGCACCGTCGGTCAGAAGCTCGCCGAAGCGTGGGGACAGCAGATCATCGTCGACAATCGTCCTGGCGCCGGCGGTAACCTCGGCGTCGAAATTGCCGCGAAGGCAGCGCCCGACGGCTACACGGCCGTCATGGCCGCAATCACCACGAACGCCATCGGCATGAGCACCTATTCGAAGCTCGGATACAACCTCGAGCGCGATCTCGCGCCGGTGGCACTGGCGGGCAATGTCCCGCACGTGCTCGTCGCGCATCCGAGCCTGCCCGCCCGCAACGTGCGGGAGGTGATCGCCCTCGGCAAGGCGCATCCCGGGGACCTCGTCTTCGCGTCGCAGGGTGCGGGCACGCTCTCGCACCTGGAACAGGAGATGCTGAAACAGATGGGGGGATTCACGGCCTTGCACGTCCCGTACAAGGGGAGCGCACCGGGACTCGCCGATCTTCTGCCCGGCAACGTGCAGCTCTTTTTCGACAGCATCCCGTCCGCGCTTCCGCACGTGCAGACCGGGCGCATCCGCGCGCTCGGCGTCGCCTCGACCAAACGTTCGCCGGCAATGCCCGATGTGCCGGCCATCAACGAATCGCTCAAAGGATTCGAAGCCGACAGCTGGTTCGGCCTGCTCGTGCCGGTGGGTACGCCGCGGGAGATCATCCTCAAGCTGAACGCGGAGACGCTGAAGATCCTCGGCACTCAGGAGGTGAGGGATCGGCTGCTCTCGCAAGGCGGCGTGGCTGTGGGCGGAACACCCGAACAGCTTGCGGAGCGCATCAGGTCGGACATCGCGAAGTGGGGCAAGGTCGCGCGCACCGCGAACGTCAGGATCGACTGACTGCTGCAGCAGCGTATGTAACGCGCTCGACGCTCTTCCGGCGAGGCATAATCGGCAGCATGCGAGAAGACGTACAGGACGCTGTCAGCCTCATAGACGAGGATCGGCTGTGGCAGAGGCACATGGAAATGGCGCGCATCGGCGCCATTCCGAACAACGGCGTCAATCGCGCGGCGTTTTCGAAGGAAGACATCGCTGCGCGCAAGCTTCTGATCGCGTGGGCGGAGCGGCGCAAGTTCGAAATCTCGGCCGACGCGATCGGCAATCTCTTCATCCGGCGTCCAGGAACCGATGCTGATGCGGCGCCCGTGATGACCGGCAGCCACATGGACAGCCAGCCGTGCGGCGGACGTTTCGACGGCATCTACGGCGTGCTCGCCGGGCTCGAGGCCCTCGAAGCAATCGACGCCGCCGGCATCCGGACGCGTTCTCCCATCGAGCTCGTCGCCTGGAGCAACGAAGAGGGCGGACGCTTCGCGCCGTGCACGATGGGATCGGCGGTGTACACGGGTGCACGCAAACTCGGCGATTTTCTGGACGTGAAGGACAACGAAGGCGTCGTGCTGACGGATGCGCTTGCGCAGACGCTTGCCGCTATGCCGAGCGCGTGCAGACGGGAGCTCGGCGCGCCCGCCGCAGCGTACATCGAAACGCACATCGAGCAGGGACCGTTGCTCGAGCAGGAGCGGACCCGCATCGGCGTTGTGACCGGCATTCAGGGCTTGCGCTGGTTCAATGTTGAAGTCTTCGGCGAGACCGCGCACGCCGGCACGACGCCGGTGAGTGCGCGTAAGGATGCGTTACGTGACGCGATCGCGGCGATCAACGCGTTGCGCGATCTTACTGATGACGGCGCCGACCTCGTTCGCTTCACCGTCGGTCGGATGCTCGTCACACCGAACTCGCCGAACTCGGTGCCGAGCCACGTGTTGTTCTCGGTCGATGTACGCCATCCCGATCCGGCGACTATCGCCCGGCTTGGCGCCTGCGTCGAACCGACGGTGCGTGCAGCTGCACGATACTGCGCGGTGAAGATCACGCCGACGCTGCACGACGATCCGTGCGCGTTTCACCCCGACGTGGTGGATTGCATCGAGCGGTCAGCGCAGGCACTCGGGATTTCACACCGGCGCATGCCGTCGGGCGCGAGTCACGATGCCAACTACATGGCCCGCGTATGCCCGACCGGGATGATCTTCGTTCCGTGCGAGAAAGGCATCAGCCACAACGAAGCTGAAAACGCGAAGCCCGAAGATCTCGCCGCCGGACGCACGCGTGCTCACGGCGGCGCTGCTCGACCTAGCGAGTCGCTAGGGGGGGCGCTTGCCTTCGGCTCGGGCCTCGCCACCCGACGGAACAGAGAGAAACCGGAGGTTTCCGTCCGAAACCTTCCTTCCTTGCGGGGCGGCTCTGTTCCGTAGGGCGGCGAGGCCCGAGTCGAAGGCGAGCGCCGCTCGCCGAAGGCTCGGGCCTCGCCACGCTCATGCGCGGCCAGCGCTTCCTTCGCCTTCATTCCCTGCTGTTCCATCACCGACTGCAGCACTTCGTAGTAAGTCCAGCCGTTGATGCGTGTGCGTCCGAGGAAGATGGTCGGTGTATTGGTGATGCCGATATCGTGTGCCTGTTTCACCGCGGCGAGCGTGCGCTCGGCATAGACGCGCTGATACAGCGCGGTGCCCAGCTCGGCGGGATCGAGCTCGGCCCGCTCGGCTGCTTCGAGCAGCGTGTCGGCTTCACCGATGTCGCGACCTTCCGTCCACATGAGATCGTAAAGCGCGGTCTTGAAGGCGAAGTCACGGCCGCGGTCGTATGCGAATTCGAGTGCTTCGAACGCATGGAAGCTGTATTGCCGCTTTTCCGGGATGCGAACGCGGTCGTACTGCTCCGGCGCCATATCCTTGATCCACGCACGAAGCCGGTCCGTCTTGTCTGGCGAGCGTGCGGAGGGAACCCCTTCGGGGGGCGTATCGGGATGCAGCCAGTGCGGACGCCACAGAGGCTGGACGTCGTACTCGCGGGCGAGACGGTCGATCTGATCGACTGCAAGAAAGCTGTAAGGACAGACGAAGTCGGCGAATACCACCACGCGGAACGCTTCGGGGGAATCGGGTTTGTCAGTCATGTCGCCTCCTGCGGCAAGTGGACGAATGTCTAGGGTCGATCGGGAACTCACAGGCTACATCGCGCGCGCCATGGCGTCGGCGGCCTCGAGCGTGAGTGCCTCGCCCGTAATGCCGCCTTCGAGGGCGTCGCGATCGAAACTGAGAAATGCAACGCTGGCGCCATTATCGCCGGTTACGAGCGGTTCGGCTGGATGCGCGCCACGCACGTAGCGAAAGCCGGGCGCGGCGATTTCCTGACCGTCCATGATCGCGGAACCGTCGACCACGACCTCGTAGCGGCCGAATTCAGCAGGCGGCATCGACAGTGCGGCGTGTGCCGGCGCCTTCAGCAGCACCGCCGCGGGTCCGTAATCCGGCGGCATGAGGAACTTGAACTGAGCTTGCTCCAGGTCAGGCAGCGGCCGCCATTCGGCTTGCGAGGAAAGCGAGGCGAAGATACGCCCGCGCAGATTGATCTGCCGGCGCGCGTCCAGGTTTCCCATCGAAATGATCCCGCCCGCCTTCGGATGCAGCACGAGCATGTCGTGGCCGCCGGACACGGCGAACGGGCCATACGGCATGTTGTGGTCGGTGTAGTGAATCGCGAGCGCCTCCAGATGTTTTACGCCGCGCGGGAAATCCATCGCGCCGTGAAGCAGCAGCTGGAACTGCGACGTGAGATGCATGTGGGCATACATCGACGGGCAGTCGTCGAAAGAAAAGCGCAGCGCTTCAGGCCCGCCGTCGTGCCCGGAGAGGAGCACCTGGCCCTTGAAGGTAAGTCCTCCGATGCTGCTGCGCTTCCACGGCATCCGGGCCGCGTCCACGATGTAACACTGTTCCATAACGGGAGAATATTACGCCTGCCCACGGGGGTTGGGCGATGCTTTGCTCTTGGCGGCCGCTGTTGCTCTAATCGGCAGTTCGAACGACGGGCCGCGAACGTGCGCGGCGGGTGTGATACGTGAGAGGAGCGATCGAATGGCAACCGACCTGGAACAGGAACTCAAGAGGACGACGGCACTGCGCGGTTTTCGCTTCGGCCTGCACGATTTCGTGGCCGGGCTGAAAGGTGCGGACGCACTGAAGAAGCACAATGACGCCACGGAAGCGAATTACCTCAAGCCGGGACTGCTCGACCGCAAGACGAAGGAGCTCGCAATCATCGTCGCCTGCGTTGCGCTCAAGGACTCGCCGGCACATATGCAATGTCACATGCACGCTGCGCAGAACGCCGGTGCCAGTCCCGAGGAGATCCTGGAGCTGCTCGAGCTTGTGGGCGGCTGGATCGGCAACGTCGCGAAGATCAACGGCCTCGAAGCCTGGCGTGCAACGTTCCGGCCCGATATGCCGACGATTCAGCGGGTCGTGGAGCTCAAGTAACCGTGGAAAACGACGACCGCATCAAGCGTGGCCTCGAGATCTGCGAGCAGCTCGGCCGCCATACATCGGACCACCAGCGGGCGCTCTCCCCGGAGCTGCACGACCTCACGATCGGCCATCTCTTCGGAGACATCTGGTCGCGGCCGCACCTCGACCTGCGTACGCGCGAGATGATCACGCTCGCGACCAACATCGCGCTGGCGCGACCAGTCGGCAATCACAGCCACTACAAGAGCGCGCTGCATCTCGGCATCTCGAAGGAAGAGATCGTCGAACTGATCATCCAGGTCGGCCACTATGCCGGATGGCCGACGATCGCGCTCGCGTCACGTCAGTTCGCCGAGGTGCTGAAGGAACTGGACGAAGGGAAAGGCACGTCCGCTTACATCTAATGTGGAATGAAATGCGTGCGACGTTCCGAACTGCCGAAGCCCGCGCCGCCTTCATCTCCGCAAGCCTCGCACGCTTGGACGAGAGTTCTAACGGGCGCTGGAATGTCACGTTCGCGGGGCCCCGCCGCTCCGCGGCCCCCGCTCACCGATAAGTGGTTCTTTCTAACACACTTGTCTACTCGGGACCCACGAACGCGATGTAGGCGCCGCACGCGACATCGGGGGTCGCGAGCATCGCGTGCTCGCCCGTGTTGCGCACGCCGCGTGGAAGCGGCGGCAGGCCGTGACCCTCGATCCAGCGCGCCGCCGCGGCCATGCTCGTCGTGCGATACAGCGCCTGAAACGGGCCGGGGCCACGTCGCTCCAGTGCGTCGGCTGCGGGTCCGGGCGCGTACGGCTGAACGACGCCCAGGCCCATCGACCCTATCTGGAACACGGCCATGTCGGACATGATGACCGTGCCGCGTTGGAGTGCCGGCTGCGGCATGCCGAGTACGCGCGCGTACGTTGCCGCGTCTCTGGCTGCATCGGTGGCGACGATATAGACCCGCTCGAGCGTGTAGACGCCGTTCGGATGATTGCCGGCGACGGACACTTGCGCGCGGCGCTCGGCGAGAGCCGTCGTGTGCTGAATGAAAATCAGCGGAAGCGGATTTGCCGGCCCGAGCAAGGCTGTCTTCCATCGCAGTTCCTGCCCCGTGGGCGTATGCCGCGAGCCGTCGATCGCATCGCTCACGTCGACACCGCGCCCGCGCATCGCCGCCACGTCCGCTGCGAGGTCGTCGCTCTGCACAATGACGTAGCGAATCCCGCCGCCGGCCGCGATGAAGTCGGTGAGTGTCCCGCTCGCCCACGTGGAACGACCGGCCGCATCGTATTCGGCCTGATCGCGGATCGCCAGGATCTCGATGTAATCCTCGGTGTTGAAGGCGATCGCGTTGTGAGTGCCTTTGCCAGGATGATTGCCGCCCGGGTAGATGTTGAAACCGAGCTTCTGGAATTGCGCGACGCCCCGCTCGAGGTCGGGAACGCAGATCATGACGTGGTCTATGCGCGTGAACATGGGTGGCTCCGGTCAGGACGTGTGCGGGGCCGGCGCAGTATAGACGCTGTCATTCACAACCGCGAAAAACGCTCCGGCACTGCTTTCACGCAGGTATGCGCGGCGGCTTCGCCCAGTAGAAGAAGAGCGATCCCAGCCCGGCCAGCAGCGCGAGCAGCGTGAAGCCCACCTCGTACGTGCCCATCGTGTCCGCGAACACGCCCGCGACGATCGGCCCGCCGATCTGTCCGACCACGGTTACCATTGCCGAAAGCCCGATGATCATTCCGATCGACCGCCGCCCGAAATAGTCTGCGCGTATCGCGTGCATGAACGGTCCACGCAGACCCCACGCGCCGCCGTGCAGGAGCGCGGCGAGGGCGAGCACCGCAGGCCCGGTCGCGTACGTAAGCATGAGCAGGCCGCCCGCATGCATCAGCATGCAGGTGGCGGCAACGAGTCGTTTCTCGAACTTCTCACCGATCAACCAGCCCGACATGACGCCGAAGAACTGTCCGACCGTGACGAGCGTGAGCACGAGCGAGGCTTGCGCGATCGTATAGCCCAGGCCCTCCTGGACGTGCGTGATCGCGTGGACGTTGATCGCGGAAACGACGAACAGCGAAAACGCGTGGCCGAGCGAGATAAGCCAGAAAGCACTCGTGCGCAGCGCCTCGCGGACCGTAAAGGCGCGAGGCCCCGGCGCATCGCCCGCCGTCGACGGGCCGACCGAGTCCGCGATGAGGTCGATTTGCTCGTGTTCTTCTGGGCGGCTGCGGATCATGCGCGCGAGCGGCCACCCGATGATGATCGAGATCACGCCCGACGCGAAAGCAGTGGGGCGCCAGCCGAAGCTCTGGATCGACCACGCGATCAGCACGACGAAAATGCCGCCCAGCGCGCTGCCGAACTGAACGGCCGAGAGCGCTCGCGCCCGGTTTCTCTCGAACCAGTGGATGATCACCACGCTCACCGCCTGGTTGCTGCACATGCTCGCGCCGAATGCGATCACGATGAACGCGCCGTAAAAGCCCGCGATCGAATCGATGCGGCTCAAAAGCATGAAGCCGATGCCGAAGGTGACGATGCCGACGCGAATGAGACCCTGCGCGCCGAAGCGGTCGATCATCCAGCCGAGCACGGGTCCGAGGATCGCGGCTTCCGTTGATTTGAGCGAGGCCGCGCCCGAGAGCGCGGTCTTGCTCCACCCACGCTCGGCGACGAGCACGGCCAGATACGCGCCGAACGCCTGGTTGAGCAGCAGACTTTGAAGGAATTGCAGCGCGCCGCCGGCCACGACGATGCGCCAGCCGTAGAAGGTCTTCATGTTATGCCGTAAGGATAACGCAGGAGCGTTATCGATCGGCACGGCTTGTCACAACTAGCGCTTGCGCGTGCGCGTGCGGGCGAGCCTGCGGGCGTTTGCGGTCGCGCGCGCGTGCACAGGCCCGAGCGCTGCGTCCACGAGCCTGGATGCGGCGCGCTGACTTTGCGCCGCGCTGGGCAGCGGGAAACCGGCCGGCATGCGCGGGATACGCAGCGAACCGAGAATGGCGGGCGTACTCAGGGCGGACCACCATGGTGCGGTCCAGGCGCGCATCCAGTGCAGCGCTGCGCTCGATGCGTATTCCTGATTGGCTCGAGCCATCTGCGCGCCCATCGCAAAGATCGATTCCCAGAACGCCTGCCCCTTCTCGGTCCACATTTTCAGAAACTCGGCACGATCGACCGCATCGGGATTGGCGCCGGCAGCCATCATGCGGGCAGTGCGCGTTGCGATTACCTGCGGAGCGGCAACCGCCAGTTCCGCCATTTTCTTGATTGATCTCGTGTTCGTGCTGTGTCTGGTTCGGCGCATGTGTGTTCCCGAAGTCTCGTCGTTGTGGTGAGGGCAAGCAAGGGCTGAGCCATCCCCGCCTCCGTCCCACAACGACAAGAGGACGGAACCGCTACACGAGCCCGCCGTGCACGATTCGCCCCGCCTGCAACGTGAGCACGGAGTGAAGGCGCTTCAACTGCGCATCGGACACTTTCAGCGGATCGTCGTTCAATACGACGAGGTCCGCGAGCTTGCCGGTCTCGATCGAGCCGAGCCGGCGCTCGTCGAACGACAGGTATGCGCCCCCGATCGTATACATGCGCAGTGCCTCGAGCCGCGTGATCTGCTGATTCGCGGGGGTCGCCGCGACGCCTGCATTGTTCTTCATGGTCGTCATGTAGTAGATCATGAGCCACGGATTGAACGGACCGACGTTGGTGGAGTCGGTCCCGGCCCCGAGCGGAATGCCCGAATCCACGAGCGCGCGCCACGGCGGTCCCGCGGGAGCGGCGGACGTGTAGTTCCAGCCCTGCAGGCGCAGCCCGATGCCCAGTGCCTTCACCGTCTGGATCTGCACGTCGGTAATCGGATTCACGTGGTCGAGCGTCCAGCGCAATGTGTCGATCGGCCCTGCTTGCTTCGCCGCGTCGTATGCGCGCAGGTGAAAGTCGATCTCGGCTGATGTCAGCGAATGCTGCGTGACCATCCAGCCCTGCTGGGCCGCGAACTGGCAGAAGTCGATGTAGCCGGGGTTCAGGGTGTCTGCATTCACCCGCTCGCCGATGCCGTTGGTGCGGAAGACTTCGTCGCCGACCTGCCTGAAGCTGTTGCTGATGCGCGCCTGGGCAATCGCGAAGCCCGTGTCCTCGGAGCTGTTGAGGAACGAGCGCAGCCGCACCTTGAGATTGCCAGCCCGCCAGAGATTGAGGTCGTAGTCGTAGCCCTTGATGCCCTCGACTGCGGCGCCGGCGGTACCCATGTCGGTGACCATCGTCACGCCGAGGCCCGCCGCAAATTCGTTGAAGTCCCCAGTGCTGCGTTGCCGGTCGGCGTCGGTCTGCACCGCCTGCAGAGCGGCAAGGGCCTGTGTTGCGTTGAGGACGCCGTTCGCATCGACGGTAATGCTGCGGGACTGGAAGAACGTGCGCCCGAGACTGTTCGTCACCGCGCCGCCGGGTCCCGTCGTCGAGAGGTAGACCGCGTGTTGGGGTGCAGCCGAATCGAGCTCGGCCAGCGTTGGCATTCGCGCTTCGGAAAGTCCGCTGGTGTTCCAGCCGCCGACGTTCGTGATGAACTGGCCTGCGGGTACCGACTTCGTTCGTGCCGCGATCATCTGCAGCAGCTCCGTTACCGAGGCCGCGGTCTCGATGATGCGCACCTGATAGCCGGGGAGCTGCGCCGCCCGTATGTAGTGAACGTGCGTGTCGATGAGGCCCGGGATGACGGTTGCACCCCGCAGGTTGATGGTACGTGAGCACCGGCTCGCCCCGTGCGCGCCATCGTCATCGTCGCGGCGGCCGCCCCGGTTTCCGACCCGTTCGAGCTTTACGATGCGACCGTCTCGTATCGATACGCTCGATGCGACGCTGTTGTCGGCATCCATCGTGAGGAAGCGGCCGTTGACGAGATCGAGATCCCGCGAGCCGTCACATAACGAATCGAAGTCACGCGCGCTTACTGCACTGCCGGGAACCGCTGCGCCTGCCGCGATCGTCGCTGCCCCCGCAGCGCCTGCCTTGATGAAACTGCGCCGGGAAAAACCGCCACCACGTCGATGATCTGTCATCGTCCCCTCCCAGGGTGATGTGCGAGCGTGTGCTGAAGCGGTTCACGGCGCTCGCGGTTCACAAAACGATCTTGAACCCAATTTAGGAGCCGCGAATTTCAGTGTCAATGGTTCACGCGGTGCAGCAATAGACAGCGTTGGGCTCCGCGCGTGGGGAAACGACTCGATCCAGCCGGCTCCGCCGGGGCACGCGGATTTCAGACATGGGATTCGGTGTTAACTTAAAGGAGGTCCTATGAAGAGCTGGTTACTGGTAGCGTTAATGATTCCGGCATTTGCGGCGTGCGTATCGAGAAGCTACGAGCGGGACACCGTAGTCGAGCGGCCGAATGCGCCGTCGGCGCAAGGTTCGACTTCGGCGCCCCCGAACACGACCGTGGTCGTTCCGCAGAACAGTCCGGCGCCCGCGCCGTCCCGCGATACCACTGTCATCGTTCCTCGCTGATGATGCTTGCGGGTCTCCGGTGCAGCGGAGACCCGCATCGTATGCTGCGTTACCGCATCGTTACCGCAAGCAGCCTTGCGCCGCTCGGAAATGCCACGGGCTCATGCTTGCCGCCCTTCGGCACGTAGAAGAAATCCTTCGCACCCAGCGTCTCGTCCGCGATCACGGCGCTACCGCTGACGATCAGTGCCGCCGTCATGGCCGCATTTTCGAGGCGCGCGCCCGCATCGAATTGCAGCAGCTCCAGCAGGAGCCGCCCGAGCCCGTGATCGATCATGGTCTTCGCCTTGAGACCCTTGCCGCGACCCTCCCACGGCAGCTCCGATTCGTCGATGAGCCGATAGTGCCGCTCGTTGCTGAGCTCGCCGACTTCGTTATGGTAGTAGCTGCCCTGGAATGCGCTGAATACCTTGACGCCTTTCGGATACACGAGCGGGCCGTGCGGCTCGTTGCTGGGTCCGAGGATGACGTCGAGCGGATGCAGCGTGAGGCCGTCGATGTGCGCCTCGCCTTCCAGCAGCACCGCCGCGTGCGATCCGGCGTGTACATGTCGTGGCTCGGTCAATCCTTCCGCGTAATCGATGAGCCGCATGCATAAATTGTTGTCCGCATCGTTGTAATACATTCCGGCACGGCTCGGCCAGCCGTCGACGCTGCGCCGGTCTTCCCACGGTATTTCCGCCACACGCGCGATTTTGTAACCTGCCTTCTCGAGCATCGATCCTCCGTTTGCTCATCGTTCGATTTAGAAAAGTACCTCGTGCTCGTCGAAAACAGAGCATGTGAGTTTCGCTTTACTCCATGCGAATGCCCGCCGCGGCGATCACCTTGGCCCACTTCTCGACTTCACTCTTGATGAACGCTCGCGCCTGTTCCGGCGAGCTCGTGAACAGCGTGGCGCCCTGCGCCGCAGCGCGCTCCTTCATGTCGGGCGAACCAGCGATCGCGGCAAGCGTCGCGTTGAGGCGCATCAGCACCGGACGTGGCGTTCGCGCCGGCGCCAGCATCGCGGACCAGCTGCTCGATTCGAAACCGGGCACACCTGCCTCGGCGATCGTGGGCAGATCTGGAATCGTCGGGTTGCGCTGCGAAGACGTGATGCCCAGCGCGCGCAGCCGGCCGGTTCTCGCATGCGGCAGAATGGCGATGCTGGACGAGAACAACATGTCCACCTGCCCGCTGATCACATCCGGCACCGCGAGCGCCGAGCCTTTGTACGGCACGTGCACCATGTCGATTCCGGTCTGCAGACGAAAGAGTTCCATCGTGAGGTGCGGCGAGCTGCCGGTGCCTGAAGACGCGAACGTGAGTTGGCCCGGACGCGCTTTCGCGAGTGCAATCAGCTCCTTCACGTTCTTCACGGGGAGGTTCGCGCAGACGGCGAGAATGTGCGGCGAGGAGGACAACATCGAAACAGGATCGAAATCCCGCACCAGGTCGAAGTTGATCTTTTTGTAGAGAGAGCGGCTGGTCGCGAGCGCAGCCGGCGCCGTCAGCAGCGTATAGCCGTCGGGCGCCGCGCGTGCGACGGTCTCCGCCCCGATGTTTCCTGCCGCGCCGGGCCGGTTGTCGACGATGAACTGCTGGCCGAGTGCCTCGCTCAGTTTCGGACTGTAGATGCGGCTCACGAAGTCGGCCGACGATCCGGGCGGATAGGGTGACACGAGGCGCACAGGCCGTTCCGGATACGGCTGGCTCTGGGTGGGCGACGATATAACGCCCGCAACAATGGTAAAGAGTCCGCTGAGAGCGAGACGGGCACTTTGCGTCCACACTGTACCGATCGTGCGACGTCTGATCTGAACCTGTATTTCCAATTCTCTTGCTGCCGTGTTTGCCTTGTGCGTGAATGCCCGCACAAGAATATCATCAACGTCGAACGAACCAAGGAGGCGGTATGTACATTCAGGACAAGGTCGCATGGAACGCGGGCGTGGACAAGAAGCTCGCGCATTTGAAAACACTCGGTGTCGATTGCGTCGCGCTCGATCTTACGGATCCGCTGCCGACGGACGGCGGCATCGATCTCTCGACTCCGAAGTCCGCTGCCGGCTTCTTCGAGAAAGCGAAGGCGACCGTGGCAGCGCACGGACTGGAGCTGCGGACCGTCCTCGCGACCTCGGGTTATGAGGACATCAAGAAAGGGACGGCAGGACGCGACGAGAAGATTGCACGACTCGTCAATGCGCTCTCGGGCATGGGCGCGGCCGGGATTCCGATACTTGCCTACAACTTCAAGCTGCTCAACTCGAAGAACCTGCGCTCCCAGCCCACACAGGGACGCGGCGCCGCTCAATACATATCGTTCGACTACGAGCAGTACCTGAAGAAGCCTGCGAGCGCCGGTCGAATTCGCGATTTCGGAAGAGCAGATGTGGGACAACCTCTCGTACTATCTGAAAGCGATGGTGCCCGTCGCGGAGAAATCGGGCGTGCGCATGGCCCTGCATCCGGACGACCCGCCGGTTCCGTACGGGACACCGCCCCTCGCCGGCGTGGCGCACGTCGTGTCGAGTTTCGATCAATACCGGAAGATCTTCGGGATCGTGCCGTCGGCATCGAATGGCATGCTCTTCTGCCAGGGCTGCGTGAAGGAGATGAAAGGCGTCAACGTGTACGACGCGATCCGGGACATGGGATCGGCTCGGCAAGATCGTGATGGTTCATTTCCGCAACGTGCGGGGTTCCTTTCCGAAGTTCCAGGAGACGTTCGTCGACGACGGCGACGTCGACATGTTTCGCGCGATGCAGGCTTACCGCGACGTCGGCTTCAAAGGTCCTTTTTCGCTGGATCACTCGCCGATCTTTCCGGAGGCGGAGATCGCGAATCAGGCGTTTGCGGTCGGCTACCTTCGGGGATTGATTCAGTCTGTCTATCGGTGAGCGGGTGGGTCCCGTATGCACTCTCGTCTTAACGTACGAGGGTCGTGGAAACGGAAGCGGCGCCTGGATTTGGCCTCGCGCCCGGAACGACGATGACGGGCCTCGACGAAGGCGCTGGTTTCCGAGCCTACTACTTCCGGCCTACGTCTCCTATCCGCTTACGCGACGTTCGCACCGCCGCTAAGATGGCTCTCGCATTGTTGCCAGGCTGACTCCATGGACGAGAACCGAGCGCTGTCCGAACCGACACGACCGGACGCTGTCCGTGTGGAACATCCCCTGGTCGACGCGACCGACCTTTCAGCACAGCGCGATTTTTCGATATGGCGAGAGAATCCGAACGTTCGCGGCGGGCGACCATCCGCCGCCGCGCCCTTGAGGGCTTCGCCGTTACCGTCGGTGCGCTGGTGCTGGCCTTGGCGAGCGGCGCGATCCCCGGCGCGAGCCGCGGTTGCGCGGAACGCGTCCAGGAGCGTCTCTTCTTCGGCCTGGACGGGCCCGAAGGCCCCATAAGCGATGCGGAGTGGGAGGCGTTCGTCGAAGGCGTGGTGACACCGCGTTTTCCGGCAGGACTCACCATCCTCGAGGCGACCGGGCAATGGCGCGGACGCAATATGAGTGTCAATCGTGAGTCCTCGCGCGTCGTGGAAATCATTCACGATCCGTCGAGAGACGCCTCGCGCCGAATCAGACGAGATTGCCTCGGAGTACAAGACGCGCTACCGACAGGAGTCGGTGCTGATCGCGCGCACTCGCGTCCAGGTATGCATCTGACTCGATTGTTCGCAGATCAACGCTGAGCGTTTTCGCTCACGATGCGGGGGCCTCCAGCGCAGGCAGCTCGCCGAGCGTGCGATCCAGCGTATAGAGCCAGGCGAGCAATTCCGCGACGGCCACATAAAGCTGCGGCGGAATCGCATCGTCGAGATCGACCTGCATGAGCAGCGCGACGAGCTCCGGAGATTCGTGCACGTAAACACCCGCCGCCGCCGCACGCTCGATGATCGCCTGCGCTATCAGACCGCGCCCTTTGGCAACGACGCGTGGCGCCGATGAACTCGCCTCGTAGGTAAGCGCAACCGCAGTTCTTCGCGCCTCTTCGGGTGTCAGTCGACCGGAGCGTTCGTCGTTTTTCATGTGCTAGCCGGTTATCCCGCTCTGCGGACTTTCTCGGACTGCGACGTCCAGCAGGCGCAACCCCGCGCGCGCGAATGCGTGTTGAAGGGCGGGCTGCCCGGATCTGACTGCGCCCATGGCTCGTGATTGCAGGTCGTCGAACGCTAACCGCACTTCGTCTCTCCGGACCGACAGCGTTGCAGTCACGTCGCCGAGCTGCGGCAGCTGCAGTCGCAGGGACGTTTTCCACGCACGCGGTGCTTCCACACTCGCTGCTTCGTGTCGTGCTTCTTCTTCGATTCGCCACTCGACGTGCTGCTGCGGCCACACTTCGCCGCTCCACGCGATCTGCCGCGTGTCCAGCACCCCCAGTTGTTGCTGAACCATAGGGCTGGCCTCCGGATGGACGGCGTCTCCCGTGGATTTCAGCGCCGCCTGCGGCTCGCGCATGAGATCGTCGAGCGGGCGCTCGCCCGCGATCCATTGCGCCTGATGCGACTCGTAGAACAATCCGCTGCCGGCGATGAGCGTCTTAAGGCGCTCGGCGAAAGCCGCCGTATCGGATGGCGGTGCAGCCAGCACCGGTGCTGCACGTTCGGTCTCAGGCGCGCGGCGCATCCGCCGGCAGAGTTTCGAGGACGGCTGCGAGACGGCGAACCGATTCGCTCATCGACACCGGAGCGTCGCTCGCACCGCTCGCCGCACGCGGCATTGCGAACGTCAACCGCGGTTCGAGCGCGATCACTTCGAGCTGTAGCGTTTGTCCGAGCGGGACGGGAAACGGCAGCTTGACGTCGACGTGAACGCCTTCGACGTCGATCAACGACCGATCGTTCGGAAGCGTCGCGGCGACCTGCGCCTGCAGCATTTGGCCGATCCTGAACGCAGGCGTTCGCACGGCGTCTGTCGCGGCTTCGATCCGGGCTACCGGCTGCGTCGCGAGCACTCGCAGGATCACGTCGCGCAGCGTATTCGTATTGATCGCCATGGTTGGAGCGTTAATCCTCGTGGTTCCCGTTTCGACACGCCTACCGCTTGCCGGCACTGCCTGTTTCGGGCCACAGGTGAGTCATGCCGTAGAGTTCGATCAGCTCCTTGATTCGCTCGCGCGGTGGCGTATCGGTGAAGTAGCCGCCGCGCGCAGGCGCAAGACCGCTCGAACGCCTGAGATCGACCATCGATTCGGCCATCTTGACGTTGCGCCCAGCGCGTCCACCACCGGTGCGTTATCCACGCGCGAGATGCCGTGCTTCATGAGCAGTGCGCAGAGCGGCGCTTCGCCCGGGATGATCACGTCCACGCCGTCCTTGATGAGTGCGCGCGCCGCCGTGTGGAAGCGCTCGAGCAGGCTCGATGGCTCTTCGTAGGCCTTCAGCACGTCGTCGAACGTGAAGCCGACGAAGCGCGCACCCGCGAATTTGCCTTCGAGCCCGACTCTTCGTCGCATTCTCCGCGATGACCGGCGTCATGCCCTCGATGAAGATCAGCGCGCCCATGCGTTCGCCCGAGCATCCGAGCGACGAGCATCGAGCTTTCTCCATAACCCACGACCGGGATGTCGATCAGGCTGCGCGTCTCGCGCAGCGCCGGCTCGGGAATCGACATGATGGCGTAAGCGTCGAAGCCCGCTTCCTCCGCCGCGATACCGCCCAGGACGAACTGCTGGCCGTGCAGATACTGCATGTAGTTGTGCTTGATGTCGGTGCCCGGATAGTTCGTGCGGTAGGTTTTCGGATGCATGCCGTGCATCACGACCTCGGTATCGGGCCGCGCGACTTTCCTGAAGTGCTCCTGCAGCCGTGCCGCATACGCGGGTAACTGCTCGAGAACGGTGAAGCTCTGGTGCCAGATTCGCATTGCCAAGGCAGTGTCCTTTTGAGTCGGATCGATTCGTCGCGTGCGGGGTCTCGCTCACTCGACGTGCGCGCCGGATTCCCTGACCACCCTGGCCCATTTCGCGACTTCGTTTCGGAAGAACGCACCGAACTGGTCGGGTGTGCTGCCGACCGGTTCCGCGCCGAGCGCGAGAAAACGATCGCGCGTGTCGGCAAGCTTCACGACCTTGACGATTTCGGCGTTCAGGCGATCGACGACGGCCTGCGGCGTGCCCGCGGGGGCGAAGATGCCGAACCATGCGTTCGCGTCGTACCCGGGTACGCCCGATTCCGAAATCGTCGGCATCTCCGGCGCCGCCGCCGAGCGCACTGCTGTGGTCACGGCCAGCGCGCGCAGTTTGCCTGCGTGTGCGAGCGGGAGCGTCGTGACGATGTTGTCGAACATGAATATGGTCTCGCCGCTCAGGATCGCAGTGGTCGACGGCGCCGAGCCCTTGTACGGCACGTGCACGACGTTCAGTTGCGCCATGCTGGCGAACATCGCGACGAAGAGATGGGCGCCGGAACCGCTGCCGGCCGAGCCGTAGTTCAACTGTCCGGGCCTGGCACGGGTGAGGGCGATGAATTCCTTCACGCTGCGTGCCGGCAGGGAGGGATGCACGACGAACAGAAACGGCGTTCCCGTGACCTGCGTGATCGCGCGCGAAATCCACCAGAGGATCGTATGCGAGCTTCTTGTACAGAGCTGGGGTTGATCGAAGTCGAAACCGTGCCCAGCAGGAGCGTATGGCCATCCTTCGGTGCTTTTGCGACGAGCTCCGCGCCGATGTTGCTCGCCGCGCCCGGCCGATTGTCGACGACGACGGCCTGGCCGAGCGCTTCACTCAGCTTCTGGCTGATGGTGCGTGCCACGACGTCCGTTGCGCCGCCGGGCGTGAATCCCACGACGATGCGCACGGGCTTCGACGGGAACGCCCTGCGCGTGGAGGGTGGCTGCCACGCCCATCGCAAGCAGCACCATGAGGCTCGACCTGAAGCACACCTGAGCGACTTCGGCGCTTCATGTATCGCGGCGCCGGCTCACCGCAGCGTGGCTGCATGCATCCCCGCGAAGCGCCCGAATACCGCACCTTTCAGCACCGAGGTCGCGCCCACGTAGTTCTTGTAGTAGAGGCCGACTACTTCGCCCGCAGCATACAGGCCCGGTATCGGATCTCCCTGCTGGTTGAGCACGCGTGCGTGCGTGTCGACCTTGAGGCCGCCGAAGGTGAGCACGTTGGACGAGATGATCGGATAGGCGTGAAACGGAGGCTCGGTCAGCGGATGCGCCCAGTTCGATTTCGGGGGCGTGACGCCGCTCGTCGCGAGACCGTCCAGGACGAGCGGCGTGAACTCCGCCTGCCGGCATCCGCGGTTGTATTCGGCGACTGTGGCTTCCAGCACACCGGCTGCCACGCCGAGCTTCGACGCGAGCTCTGCGATCGTTTCGCCGGTGATCGGTGGCTGATCGGTGCGCAGTCCGAGTCTGTAGTTCGGGATGCGGGTGTGGCGCACGTCCAGTACGGCATACGCGATCCCGTTCCGCTGGTCGTAGATCTCGCGTGTGATGCGCTCGTAGCACGCGTCGATCGTCGACTGTGCTTCGTCCACGAAACGCCGGCCCTCGCTGTTGACGAGGATGCCGTACGAAAAAATGAACACCGACGGTTCCGCCATGCCCGACCGCGGATCGATCGGTTCCGCATGATAGCTGCCGTAATCGCCGCTCGGCGCGGCGCCGATGTCGAGCGCCATCTGGATGCCTTCGCCCTTGTTGTAATGGCCGCCGCGACATATCGGGCGAAGGTAGAGCGAGCGCCGGCCGATGTAGCGTGTCTGCATTTCGGGGTTGCCTTCGAAGCCGCCGCAGCCCAGCACGACGGATTTCGCGCCGAATTCGAGCGGCTCGCGCGCCAGGCCCGATCGCACGCACGCCGGCGACCGCGCCAGTCTTGTCCTGTATGAGGCTCTTCGCTGCCGTTTCATAGACGAACGTCGCGCCGCGCTTTTCGGCTTCGGCCGCGAGGGTGTCCACCAGCGCAAGCCCGCCGCCGATCGGCAGCAGCCGCGGCTGGGAGCGTGTGAGGAACTGCGTCGGCAGGAAATCGAAGCGGATGCCGAAGCGCTTGAGCCATGCCACGGTGGGGCCGGCCCCGCTCGCGAATGCGGACACGACCTCCGGATCTGCGAAGCCGAGTGCCTTCAGAACGCCGGGCCACTGCGTTTGCGGCCCCGACGCGGCATGCACGAGCGATGGGTCGAGGTAGCCGCCGGCGTTCAGCGCGAACATCTCCTCGAAGTCGTCCGTCACCTCGCTTTCGCTTTTCATGCGCAGGTATGCTTCGGTATAGCGCGTCTGGCCGCCGCGTTCTTCCCGCGGAGCCCGCTCGAGAACAGTGACCGTCGCGCCGCCTTCGAGGGCCGATACCGCTGCGGCGAGACCCGCGATACCGCTACCGACCACGAGGACGTCGGAGTGTGATGACGACACGAAGTGTCCTCCTTCATCAGGGCCGGACGACAACGCCGGCGCGCTGCTTCCTGCATCCGCGATTTCCCCGGGGCCGTTGCCCAGTGGGACGTCCGCGGAATGTTAGCATCGGCACTGTGTGCGTGAGCCTCGGTTCAGAGATTCACGCGTTTGTACGGCGCGCGCACCAGCCGCCGCCATGACTCGCTTCGAGGAGCGCCGGGATGAGCAAGAAAATCGCAGTCGTGGGTGTGGGGCTGATGGGAAGTAACCTCGCGCGGCACCTCATCACGGGCGGGTTCGACGTCACGGTGTACGACATCGACGACGCGAAAGTGGACGCCATGGTGAAGCTCGGTGCGAAAAAAGCGGCGTCCGCAGATCAGATTCCGGGAGCAGTCGAGGTCATCATGTTGTCGCTGCCGAACTCACAGGTGGTGACCGACGTACTTACCAACGGCCTCAAGCTGTTCGCGTCCGGACGCGAAGGGCTCATCGTGGTCGATACCTCGACGGTCGAGCCCGAGATCTCGGTGGCGCTCGCCGAGCGTCTGCGCGAACGCGGCATCGAGATGATGGATGGAACCATCAGCGGCACGAGTGAAATGTTCGCGCAGAAGAACGCGATCTTCATGGTCGGCGGCAGCGAGCGCGCCTACGGCCAGTGCACGTCGATTTTCGCCGCGGCGTCGAAGGCGTCTTTCCACGTCGGGCCGAACGGCACGGGCGCGAACATGAAGCTCGTGGTCAACCTCGTGCTGTCGCTCAACAGGATGGCGCTCGCGGAAGGCCTGACGCTCGCGGCCAAGGCCGGTCTCGATCAGGCGATGGCGCTGGAAGTGCTCAAGAACTCGGCCGCTTCTTCGAGCGCGATGGACCAGAAGGGCGAGCGTATGGTGCGCAAGAACTTTCTCCAGCCCGCCAGCCGGCTCACCACGTCCTACAAGGACGCGCGGCTCATACTCGCGCTCGGAGCGAAGCTCGACTGTCCGCTGCCGCTCATGAGCCTTTACGTTCAGGCGCTCGCGTCCGAAATTTCCAAGGGCAAGAAGGACCTCGATCCCGCGACGATCATTTCCTTCTACGCCGACCTTGCGAATCTCAAGTAACGCTCACACCGGCAGCGGCGGCTCCGTCGCGTGCCGCGGCGCTTCGAGCTCGTACGCGTTCATGAAATAGGCGAGCACGGCGTAGCAGCCGATGAGCGTGGTCAATGCCATCGCGCCGCGTTGTCCGAAACTCTTCGAAGCGCGCTCGAACGTCGTTTTGCTCACCTTGCGGTTGCGCAGCAGTTCCCGCGTGTAATCCACCGCGCTTTGCTCGTCCGGTTCGAGTCCTGCCGCCATACGCTTTTCGCGAATCGCGTCGACGATGTCTCCCGCAACGCCGATGCCGCGCGCCGCGGCCGCATGGGCATACCAGATGTAGGCGCAATCCATCTCGCGTGCGACCGTGATCATGACGAGCTCCTGCACCTTCTGCGGCACGCTCGCCTCGTCGCGCAGGCACAGACGAAGCGCTTCGAGTCTGCGCGCGACTTCAGGCATGCGCAGCAGCAGCGCATAAGGTCCTGACTCTGGAACGGTGCCGCGGTCTTTTACGAATGCATCGTATGCGGCTCTTTCCTGCTCTGCGACGTCGTCTCGTTTCGCGAATCCTATGCGTGGCATGTCTCCTCCCTGGGAAGAGCCGCAGTATTTCAACTCCGGTTGCGTGCCGCAAGGCGGCCGAAAACGCTAGACTAGGTGAGACCCGCGCGGTCGCGTTCGCTCGCATGGACTGCGAGCGCTTCCAAGACGCGGGCTGTTTTCGATTCGAGGAGACGATTCATGCGCCGCCCGCGCCGCACGGCGTTGATCTCAGCCGCGGTGATCGCCGTGCAGAGCGCCTGGCTATCAGAGTCACATTCGCAGGATGCTGACGGCGCCTCGCTCGCGAAGCAGGCCTTGAAACAAGCGGGCATCTACGCGAGCCGCGGTGTCGGCGTTCCCAGGGGATATGTAATCGATCGTTCCCTGCTCTCGTATACATTCATCCTGCCGCGCGAATTTACGGCGACGCTTGGGCGGCTTGGCTCCAACGATCGCTGGCTCGACATCGGCGCCGGGGAGGCCCGCGCCATACTGGATTACCGCACCTCGAAATACGACGTGCTGTTCCGGGGCGTCGGTCGCGGCGGCGAGAAAGCGAAAGCGGTGGCGATCTCGATCGAAGACCGGCGAACGTCTCGATGGTATGCGACAGCCGAGACCCTGCAGCGCAACGAGATCGACTATCGGTCGGGCAAACGGCTGCGCGAGTATTCGCCCGCCGAACTGGGCCGTTTTCAGCTCATCACCGACGTCATGGGCGGCTTCTCGTACACGCGTGACCTGACGCTGTTCATGCAGAAGGCACTCAATTTTCTCGAGACGAACGGCGCGTTCTACACGGTGCTTCAGGACGTTCTTCAGGAGAATGGAATCAACCAGCCGTTTTACCCGGATGCATCATTCCTCACGCGGATCACAGGGCCGCACGGCAGTGATGCGAACGTCTGTTCGTGGCTCAAGGAGATCACGTGTATCGCCGTGACCTGTGAAGCGAAGCCGGAGATGTCGCCGCCAGCCGAGGTGTATGCAATACGCAAAACGTGCGAAGAAGTCAGCGTGCCCGCTTTGAGGCTCATCCACTTCGAAGCCGGCACGCCGCCGGAGCGGCGCTTCGAGTCGACGACCCGAACAGCGCAGTAGACCGCCCGTACACCGCTGCACCGCAGCACCATTACGCAGTCACCGCAAGGTGCATGCCATAGCTGACTGAACCCGATATCTGCGCTTGCCGCGGCCCACGATGCGGATCATGATGTTTGTCCACATTGTGACGAGAAAGGTCCGGTCTTCAAACAATCCCGCAATTCGTTAGCTGCCGCCGCTCGTGCTGGCACGGAACAAGACGAAGGCCCTCAAGAGCCGACCGTGAATTCACTTGATCTTACGAGGAGAAGACATGCGCCAAGTGAAACGCCGTATCGGTCGTATCGCCATCACCGTCACGCTCGCTGCCTCGGGGCTCATCAGCGCCCAGGCCTTGCGCGCGCAGGACACCTATCCCGATCACCCCATCCGCCTCATCGTCCCCTTCCCGCCCGGCGGACAGACCGACAACGTCGGGAGGCAGCTCAACGTGAAGATTACCCCGGTGCTCGGGCAGCAACTGATCATCGACAATCGCACCGGCGCCGCGGGTTCGATCGGCAGCACGGAAACTGCGCGCGCGAAGCCCGACGGCTATACGCTCCTGATCGCCACGACTTCCACTCACGCCATCAATCCGAGCGTCATGGCAAACGCGCCGTATGACCCGGTGAAGGACTTCGCGCCGGTGTCGATGCTCGGCACAGGACCGATCGCGCTGTCGGTACACCCTCTCGTGCCGGCGCGGACACTGAAACAGTTGATCGCAGAAGCGAAAGCGCACCCGGGCTACTACTCGTACGGTTCGTCCGGCGTCGCTTCGATCAACAATCTCGCGGGCGAGTTGTTCAAGATGCGTGCGGGCCATCTCGAGATCCTGCACGTGCCGTACAAAGGTGCCGGCCCTGCCATTCAGGATCTGATCGGCGGCCAGATCGAGATCGTCTGCTCGACTTTGAGCGCGGCGCTTCCGCTGCATCGTCAGGGCCGCTTGCGCACTCTTGCCGTCATGAAGGAGGAGCGTTCGATGGGCGCACCTGACATTCCGACCACGCGGGAACAGGGCCTGCCGGACGTGATTGCCTACACCTATAACATCGTTCTCGCGCCGGCCGGCACGCCGCAGCCGATTGTCGATCACTTGAACGGTGCGATTGCGAAAGTGATGTCCGACCCATCGTTCGTCGACGCACTGGTCAAACTCGGCGTCGATCCTGTTTCGGATTCGGGGCCGGATGAGGCTGCGGCGACGATTCGGACGGAGCTCGCGAAGTGGCGTCCGATCATCCAGGCATTGGGGCTCGGTGCCGAACCGCCGACGCGCTCCGCATCGCCGCGGTAACGTTGCGCATCTGCGGCGCGCCTCGAGCCATCGCTGTCCGCGCCGCAAGCCGCGCAAGCTCGGAAGAGGGTGCTAACGAGCGCGTGATGGGTTCGTTCGCGGGAGCCCGCTGCTCTGCGGCTCCCGCTCAAGATACGGGTTGGTTCTATCGTACGACCTTGCGCGCTATCACCACATTGTCGAGCACCAGGTTCTGCGACCAGATCCAGCGTGCGCCCTGGAACAGCTCCGGATAGCGTGTATAGGCGGGCAGGTTGGTGACGCCGATCTCCTGATCGGTGAATTCCCACGCTCGCGGCCAGTTCGAATCGTTGAAGCGCGACGACTGCCAGTTGCGCGGAATCGGATAGTGCACGGCGTAGCACTTGTCCTCGCAGTCGGGCCGCCGTGCATACGGATGCGTGCGGCCGCCGAGATTGGGCGTGTCGTGCACGTTGCCGCGTTCGACGACTTCCTTCGGATCCATGAGCGGCGCGATATAGAACGTCTGCGCCTTCCAGCTTGCGTCCGTGACAGTCCCGTCTGAGAAACGCGCGATGAGCCCGCCGTCGCCGGGGTAGAATTTCATCGTCTTCGGCGTGACCGGCACCGGGAAGACCTCCATGCCCATGCCCAGGTGCTCGTCCCAATCCACGAGCAGAAAGGCGAGCGTGTAGGGACGCTTCACTTTGAACTTCACGATCGACGAGTTGAACGGCGTGTAGGGCGTGTTGTCGACGGACACGAGCTTGCCGTTCACGTACATCTCGTAATAGTTGTCGGCGACGATGAAGCCCGTGATGACTTCGCCGTCTGCGTCGACGTCGATGACAGGTACCTTGTCAGTGGAAACCGCCGCCGAATTCGCGGGCGCGACCTGGTTGCATTCGTTGTAGAGGTCGTAGCTCTGAGGTCCGAGCCCTTTCTGCAAGGCGGTCTCCGCGGGCACGGTGATGACAGTTCCGTCGGTCGCGGTGATCTGGCCGACGGCAGCCACACGAACGTTCATCTTCGGCGTGGTGAAGGCACACTTTGTCAGATTTTCCGCGATGATCTTCGTCGCGCGACCCTGCGTCACCATGCGTTTGGCCGGCGTCGTATCGGCCGCGTCGAGCTCGGGACCTGTCGACGCCGTCTGGCAGGCGGCGATTGCCGCCGTGGCAATCAAGGCGATAGCGGTCCCGCGCATGCGCGCGAGTTTCGTCGGTGCTCCGGTGCTCATGCGATCTCTCCTCCGATGATTGTGGTCCACTATAGCCGCATCGCTGCGGGTTTGCGAAGAGCCGCGCAACGGCGTCGCGCGCACGAGACGGGGCTACCCTTGCACATCCGAATGTCACGGGCATACACTGAACCGCCTGCAGATTGCCACGGTCCTCAAATAATGGCGGTCTCGGGGGAGGAACTCTCGAGGGAGACATCATGCCGCAAGCGCGCCGCAGCCGTGCACGAAAAAATCCGACCACGACGGAAGCGGTCGCCGGCCGCCGCGGCTTCCTGCGCAATAGCGCGGCCGTAGCAGGTGCTGCGATATCAGGCGCGGCGGCGCTCGTCAGCTCGCCGCCAGGTCACGCCGCAGTCGAGGGTGAACGTTGGCAGAAAACGCCCGGCGTTGTTCCGGCCACGTACGGTCAACCATCCGAATTCGAGAAGCGCGTCGGCCGAGTGGGTATCAGTGCATACCCGGACGTCACACCCGGCGCGGGTGTCTCGCTGACGCCGATAGAGTCGTTGCGCGGGACGATGACGCCGAGCGGTCTGCATTTCGTCCGCAACCACAACGGCACGCCCGCGATCGATCCTGCCGTCCATCGACTGATGATTCACGGACTGGTCAAGCGTCCGCTCGTCTTTTCCATGGACGCGCTCTCGCGTTATCCCACGGTCACGCGCATCTGCTTCCTCGAATGCTCGGGCAACAGCGGCCGGAATCTGACGCCGGAGCCGCAGCAGATCACGCCGGGTGTTTTGCACGGGCTGATCTCGAACAGTGAATGGACGGGCGTGCCGCTCAGGCTTCTGCTGGAAGAGGCCGGCTATGATCGAGGCGCGACATGGCTGCTCGCCGAGGGCGCGGATGCGGCGAACCTGACGCGCAGCATACCGATGGAGAAGGCGCTCGACGACGCGATGATCGCGCTGTACCAGAACGGCGAGCGCCTGCGACCCGAGCAGGGCTATCCGGCGCGTCTCCTGCTGCCCGGCTGGGAAGGCAACATGAACGTGAAATGGCTGCGACGGCTCAAGGTCACCGACGGTCCCACGCACACGAAGGACGAAACGTCCAAGTACACCGATCCGCTACCCGACGGCAAAGCGCTGCAGTTCACGTTCGAGATGGGCGTGAAATCCGTCATCACCTACCCCTCGTCGGGCATGAACATCGAAGCGCACAGCTATCATGAGATCAGCGGCATTGCATGGAGCGGCGCCGGGCGCATTACGCGGGTGGAAGTGTCCACTGATGGCGGCACGAGCTGGAAGGACGCCGTGCTGTATGGCCATCATCTCCCCAGGAGCATTGTCCGTTTTCAGTTTCCGTGGGAATGGCACGGCACACGGCAGGTCATCCTCAGCCGTGCCACGGACGAGAAGGGTCGTATACAGCCGACCCGGCAAGCGTGGCTGGCGCAATATCACCGTGATATGCGGTATCACAACAATTCGATCGTGACCTGGGCTATCGAAGAAGACGGGAGCGTCAAGAATGTTTTCGTCTGAGCGCACAGCGATTTGGATCGGTCTCGTGGTGGCGCTCGCGGCATGCGCGACACAGCGTGAGCAGTCGCCCGCGGTCGGTTTCGAACCGCCTCATCTCGGCGTTCCGGCTTCACCGGAACAGGTTGCCGCGTGGGACATCAGCATCCCGCCGAGCGGCGAAGGCCTGCCGCCCGGCAGCGGCACGGCCAAGCAGGGAGCGGCCGTCTACGCCGCGAAATGCCAGGCTTGTCACGGCGCGAAGGGACAGGGCAAGCCCGCCGATCCGCTCGCGGGCGGCGTCGGCACGCTCGGTACGGCGAAGATGCAGCGCACCGTCGGCAGTTACTGGCCGTATGCGACGACGTTATTCGATTACGTACGGCGCGCGATGCCGTCGAACGCGCCGATGTCGCTCTCCAACGAAGAGGTGTACGCGGTCAGTGCGTATGTCCTGCACATCAACGGCATCATCGGCGAGGACGCAGTCATGAACGCACAGACACTGCCCGCCGTAAAGATGCCCAATCGCGACGGCTTCATCAGCGACTGGCCGCCGCAGAAGCGGTAGCGCGGAAGCTACTTCGGCCGCAGTCCGGCATCGGCGACCAGCTTTCCGAGCGTCGCCATCTGATCGCGCAAAATCTTCGCGCACTCCTCGGGTGTCGTCGGCGCCGCGACGAAGCTGATGCCCTGCATGCGTTCCTTCACGTCCGGCAGATCGATGATCCGTGCGATCTCCCGATTGAGCTGATTGACGATCGCACGCGGCGTACCGGCCGGCGCGAGTATGTTGTGAGACGTTTCGGGACGTTTGAACTCTACGAATTGTTCCGACAGCGACGGCACATCCGGGAGCACGCTGGAACGCTGCGGCGTCATTAACGCGAGCGCGACCAGCTTGCCCTCTTTCACGAACGGAAGCACGACGCCCATCGTGCCTACGTGATAGTGGGCGCGACCCGCCAGCACCTCGATCGCCGAGTCCGGTCCGCCCTTGAACGCAACCGTCACGACCTTGATGGCGGTGAGATAGTTGAAGCGCACGCCGCTCAGGTGACTGGCGCTGCCTGTTGCGCTCGAAGCGAAAATCAGCTTGCCGGGTTGCGCTTTCGCAGCGGCGACGAGGTCGGCCGTCGTTTTCACGCCCAGCGCCGGTGAGGCGACCAGCACGTTCGTGCTGTAGCCGATCTGGATGATCGGCTCGAAATCCTTGAGCGCATACGGAACGTTCGGTTGCAGGGCGGGCGTGATCGCGAAATTCGGCAGCGCATAGAGCAGTGTGTGCCCGTCCGGCGTCGCTTTGCCGACGATTCCCGCGGCGAGTATGCCGCCCGCGCCGGAGCGATTCTCCAGGATGACGGCGCGTCCCCAGTTCTCGCTCATTTTCTGCGCGATCATGCGTGCCAGCATGTCGGGCTGCCCGCCTGGGAGCGTCGAGGCGACGAGCCGGATCGGCTTGCTCGGAAACGCGCCCGCGGTCGTTTTGCCGGACGGCGATGACGACTGCGCACGTGAGACGGTCGACGAGACCGCGAGCGCGATACAGATCGCCAGCAGGCATGCGGACTGGTAACGGTGAGCAGGCTGCATGGCACTCCGATGCGGCGTCGATGCCGCGGTGCGATGCAGCCAGTGTGACCTGCGCGCGAAAGGTTCGCAATGATCGCCAAACATTGGGACAATGGCGAACGTTCGGCGCGCAACGCGTCGATAGGACGATCGCGGGGGTCGTAAAAGGAGGATTCGAAGTGAATGCACGGATAGAGCGGGTGGAAATCTTCGGCGTCGCAATGCCGCTGAGCGGCACGTTCACGAGCGGTGGCATTTCCAAGGACGTCACGAAATGCGTCGTGGTGCGCCTCACGGCCTCCGACGGTACGCTCGGCATCAGCAGTGCCGAACCTTCGGCTTCAGCGAAGTCGCCCGGCACGGCTGCCGAATTGCTGGTGACCTTGCGCGAGCGCGTCGCGCGTGCGCTCGTCGGCAAAGACGCGCTGAACGTGAACAGTATCGTCGAGTTGCTGGATCAGCTCACGCCCGGGCAACCCGGCGCGGCCGCGGCGATGGAAATGGCGTGCATCGATCTCGCCTGCCGCATCCTCGGCCTGCCGATGTACACGTATCTGGGCGGCGCGGTGCAGGACAGCGTCGTTTTCAACGGCTGGATCGGCATGCTCCCTCCGGACGAAGCGGCAGCAGAAGCGCGGCGCTGGCTCACCGCGGGGTTCCGCTCCACGAAGATCAAGGTCGGGAGCGGTGTCGAAGCGGATCGGGATCGCGTCGCAGCCGTGCGAGACGCAGTCGGTAGCGCGATGAAGCTTCGCATCGATGCGAACTGTCAGTACGACGCCGAAACCTCGTTGAAACTGTGCCGGCTGGTGAAGCCGTTCGATCTGCAGCTATTCGAGCAACCGACTGCACAGCACGATCTCGAAGGCATGGCGCGCGTGAGGCGCGAAGGCGGCATCCCCGTGATGGCGGACGAGTCGGTGAGCGATTACCGGAGCCTGCTTGCGGTGATCAAAGCAGAAGCGGCAGACTTCGTAAAATTCGGCATCAAGCAGGCAGGCGGCGTCCTGCGCGCGGCCCGTATGCTGGCGACAGCGGAGGCGGCGGGCCTCCCGGTCGTCATCGGTCACGGCTTCGGGCTCGATCCCAGTACGATCGCGGAAGTCATGCTCGCTGCCTCGTCGCGGAACGTATTGCCCGGCCTGGAGTGCGTCGGCCCCCTGAAGGTGGTCGATACGGTCGCGACGACGCGGCTCGATATTTCTTCGGGCAGCCTTGCGTTGCCGCCCGGACCCGGCGTCGGCGTAAGCCTGGACGAAAGCAAGCTCGAACGCTATCGCATGCACTGATAAAGATCATGAGCACTCAAGCGACCGATTTCATCGTAATGACCTCCGGCGCTTTTACGGCCGCGCACCTCGCACTGGTTCCGCAGCTCGAGAAGCTCACTGGCAAGAAGGTCGTGACGGCCACGACTTCAGTCGGGACCGGTGAGACTTCGATTCCGAATCGCCTCAAGCGCGGCGAGATCGCCGATCTGGTGATCGTCGCGGATGCACTGATGCAGCAGTTGATCGAAGAGAAGCTGGTGGAGAACGAGGGCTGCGAGCCCGTCGCACGATCATCCATCGGCATCGCGGTAAGAGCCGGCACACCGAAGCCGGACCTGAGCACCGTGGAAGGATTGAAGCGGACGCTGCTCGACGCGAAGTGCATTGCGTATTCCGCGAGCGTGAGCGGCCAGTATCTGACTCAGGAACTGCTGCAGAAACTCGGGATTGCCGATCAGGTTCTCGGGAAATGCCGCTTCGTGGGTGGTGGCGAGCGTACGGGTGCGGTGGTTGCGCGCGGTGACGCCGATATCGCGTTTCAACAGATCAGCGAGCTGCTGCCGGTGCCGGGCATCGCACACATCACGCCACTTCCGCCGGATGTTCAGAAAACATCCGCGTTTTCGGCCGGCGTCGGCGGGACGGCTCGAAATCCTGAACTGGCGCGTTCCGTCATCCGTTTTCTGAGGACGCCGGAAGCCGCTCCGGCAATTCGGCAGAGCGGGCTGGAGGTCATCGAAAGAGGGTCACGAGCATGACGATCGCAGGAGAGCTTGCAACGTTCGCAACGGGCGCGTCATACGCGACTCTGCCGCCGAAAGCAGTGGAATACGCGGCGATGCTCATCTCGAGCACCATCGCGAGTGCAGCGCTCGGGTCCACCATCGAATCGTCGAAGATCATTCGGGCGCTCGAAGTCGAACGCGGCGGCAAGCCCGAGGCGACGCTCTGGTTCGGCACGGCTGAGAAAGTGCCGATCGTCGCCGCTGCGCGGGTGAATGCCGTGATGAGCGATGCGGCGGCGTCCGACGACAGCGATCTGCGCAACATCGTGCATGCGGGCACGACGGCGTGCGCGACCGCGCTTGCGGTTGCGGAGAAGACGGGCGCGAGCGGCCGCGACGTTCTGGCAGCGATCGTTCTCGGTTACGAGATCGCGGGCCGCATCAACGGCGCGATGATCGGCGGGCTGCAGAAGAAGGGATTCCACGGCTCCATCGTTTCGAGCTTCGCCGGCGCAGTTGCCGCAGGCTATCTCCTTCAGCTGACCGCGCCGCAGATGGCGCAGGCGATTGCGTTGATGGCCACGTCCATGGGCGCGCTGCACGCGGCGGCAAACACCAGCACTGCGCGCGAATACCATGCGGGCGTCGCTGCGATGCTGGGCATGAACGCCGCTCAGGCGGCGATGAAAGGCTTCCAGACCGAAGAGAGCATTTTCGAGACCGAGCGGGGCTTTCTCGAGGTGTATGGCAATAAGCCTGACGCAGACGCCATCACGAGCGGATTCGGTGAGCGCTGGAGCATTCTGAGCGACATGGGGATCAAGCTCGTGCCGGGCGGTCATCCCAGTCATGCGACGGCGGAAGCGGCAGCGAACGCGGCACGGGAGGGTAACGTTGCAGCCGACGACGTCGAGACGGTCACCATATCGCGCCCCGGCTTCACCGCTCTCACCGGGCCGCAGTATCCGACCGATCTCATCGGTATCGCGCACAGCCCGGCGTATTTCGCGGCCGCGGGCGTTGCTGACCGCAATTACACCTGGGCGCACGCGTTCCCGGAGAAGATCAACGATCCCGTAATTCGCGGGCTGCTCGCCAAAGTGCGTGTCGGGCCGCCGCCCACTGAAGACCTGGAACGCTACAAGTCGGGTGCTGTCGTCACCATCAAGACGCGTGACGGCCGCACGTATTCGAGCACCGTGTACGCGCCGAAGGGCGCGGCCATGCTCGGCATCGCGTGGGACGACGTGGAAGCCAAATACCGCGCGCTCGCGCCCTATGCGAACTTTTCAGGCGACAACCTTCAGGCGTCGATGAAGGTGATTCGGAATTTCCACGAGTTGAAGAACGTGTCCGAGCTGGTGCAGCTTCTGCGCTGAGCCGCAGGGGCGTCAGCTCCAGGTGTCGTAACCCCGCACGACGATCGACAGCACGCCTGCCGCGACGATCAGCGGCAGGGGTCCGGTGCGCCACCGGATGAGCGCGAACGCCGTAGCGAGCAGCACGAGCTGCGCGAACGTGTTCGGCGCAGCGTGCGGCAGCAGTTGACCCAGCGTGATCACGAGACAGCCTATGACGGCCGGAGCGATGCCGCGCATCGCCGCCTTGATCCAGAGCAGGTCCTTGAAGCGCTCCCACACGGGCATGACCGGCAGCAGCAGGAGAAAAGCGGGCGCAAAAATGCAGAGCGCGCTCACGATCGAGCCTATGAGCCCGTTCAGCCTGTAACCGACGTAGGCCGCGATCATCAGGATAGGTCCCGGCGTGAGCTGACCCAGTGCAAGGCCGTCGAGAAATTCGCGCTCGGTGAGCCACTGCATCCGGTTTACGACATGCTCCTGCACGAATGCGAGGATCGTCATGCCTCCGCCAAAGGTAAGCGCGCTCGCCTTGAGAAAGAACATTGCGAGCTGCGCAAGGGAGGGGCTTGCAGGAGACGCTGCGGAGATCGAAGCATCCGTATAGCCCGCGATGATGCCGGGCAGGAAGTGCGCGCACAGCGACATCGAACCCACTGCCGCCGCGGCAATCAGTCCGATGTAACGCGAGTGATAGCTCGCGATGCCGGCGCAGGCGCCGAGAAACAGAACCGTCGCAACGCCGGCCGGTGTGGTGGCCACGAGGATTGCCGCTGCGACGGCGATAAGGACCTGGCGAGTGTTGTTCAGATTCGATCTGCCGAGACGGTATAGCGCTGCGGCGAACACGCCGAGCACCGCGGCTCCGATGCCATGAAGCGCGTCGCTTACGATTCCGAGCGCGCCGTATCTCGTATAAAGCAGAGTCAGCGCAAGCAGGATGAAGAACGCGGGCAGCATGAAACAAAGCCCTGCCGCGATCCCGCCTGCCAGGCCGCAACGCTGGTAACCCACGAAAATGGCGAGCTGTACCGCCGGAGGGCCGGGAAGCATGTTCACCACGGCCATGCCTTCGAGATAGCGCGCATCGCTCAGCCACTTTCTTTTGTCCGCGACCTCGGCGTGCATGATGCCCATCATGGCGGCGCCTCCGTAGCTGATCAGGCCCAGCTTCAGGAATACCGTGACGAGCTCCGTCCAGCACTCGGGGAAAGTTCTGCTCACGTGCATCGTTGACGCGGCAAGTCTGCGGCTGATATTCTGGCCCGCACGTGGGGATTGCAGCCTCCCCGCTTTCCAAGACGCGTCTGCGTCCAAGGCTTGCTCTGGTGGCGTTCGTCCATAAGGAGCCGGCTTGTCGAACTCTCATAGCATCGCACAACCAGCCCGCCGGATGCCGCCGGTGTTCGATATCGACCGGTACGCTGGTCTCGACTCAGGAGGCAATCATGGATGAACTGTCACGGCGGGATTCTCTGAAAGTTCTTGCGGCGGGTGTGGCGGGCCTTCCGCTGGCAGCGTTGAGCTCGGCGGAGGCCGGCGCGCAGGAGGCGTCAGGCGCGCCTGCGTTTCGCGGTCAGCACAAGCCGAAACCGCTCTCTTTCGACCCTTCCAAGCTGAAAGGATTATCCGAAAAGCTCATTCGCTCGCATTGGGAGAACAACTACGGAGGTGCGGTGCGGGCGTTGAATGCGGTGGAGCAGCGGCTCGACACGCTGGGCAAGGAGAAGGACCTGCCCCCGTTCATCTACGGACCGCTCAAGCGCGAAGAGCTGATTCGGACCGGATCCATGGTGCTGCACGAGTATTACTTCGACAACCTCGGTGCGGATGGTAAGCCCGCCGGGGCGGTACTCGATGCGATCAACAAATCGTTCGGCGGCTACGAGCAGTGGGCGGCCGAGTTTCAGAGGACCGGAATGTCGCTCGCCGGCGGGCCTGGATGGGCCTTGCTGACCTGCAACCTGCACACCGGGGAATTGCACAACTACTGGGCCTACGATCACGCGCACAACGCGCCGACCGGTGTGCCGCTGCTGGCGCTCGACATGTACGAACACGCCTTCCACATGGACTACGGCGCTGCTGCCGCGAAATATGTCGAGGCGTTCATGCAGAACGTCAAATGGGAGGAGGTAAACCGGCGCTATACGTCGGCGCTGAAAGCGGTGGAGCTGCTCCGGACCTGACGCGGCTTTGCTGAGCCGTGACTGCCCGGTCTGCCGGGGCAGTCACGTTCTCTTGTAAACGGCGCCGTAGTTCGAAGACACGACGACCGACGACCACTGATCGTTCTGGGTGATGCGCACCGGTGGACGCAGCCCGTCGATCTCTTCGACCCATAGGCCTGGTGATGGAAAAGGCAACCAGACTTCCGCGTCCGCATCGGAGAAGTTGAGCACGATCAGCACGCTTTCCGCCGGATTCGCCCCATCCGCGGGCGCATTGCGCCGATATGCAATGACGCTCATCTGCAGATGTGCGGGATCGTTGTAATAGAAAAAGTACCCGCGGCTGCGTAACGCTCGATGCGTGCGGCGCAATTGCCCCATGATGCGATGAAGGCGTACCAGCGCCTTGCCGCCGACGTCGTAGAAGAATTCCCAGTGCAGCGGACGCTCGTACATGTTGCGTCCGAGTCCCGATCCGGGCACGCCCCAGTTCTCCGCGAATTCCTGGCCGGCCCAGAGCATCGGGATGCCCTTCGCCGTATACAGCGCGATGATGTGCGGCTGCATCTTGTAGAACCGGTCGCGATTGCCGAAGCGCTCGCCGAGGAGATCCCGCAGGGTGAGCACGCCGCACTCGTTGATGAATCGCGCGTGATCGTGTGATTCGATGTACTGAAAAGCCGCGACGGGGAAAACATCACCGCCCGCGTTGTGCTCCGGCGGGTAGCCAAGAAACTGCGGGTCGAGCTGATGGGCGAGCGCTTCGGTCACCGGTCCGCCGCGTGCAACGTCCCGGGCGCGGTCGAGGAGCCCGTTCTGCCATGCGCAATTCGAATGCGTCTGCGCAAGGATCCCGGCCGGATCAGGCAAATGCTCGGCACACTGGATGATCCTGCTGCGGCCGCTCGTCGTCTGAAAGCGGGGCAGCGACAGAGAGTCGTGATACGTGCGATACACGAGATCCGCGTAGCCCTGGCCCGTCGGACCGTCGTACATGCCGGGCACGTAATCGTAACGAAAGCCGTCGACGTGATATTCGCGCAGCCAGTAGCGGTTCAGCTCGAAGAAATAATCGCGGGTGAACTGCTGTCGGTAATCGGTCCCGGGCCAGTCGGCGAAGAACTCGCCGGCGAAGCGGCCCATCATCGGATTCGGTTCCCCTGACGTGTTGTAGACCAGCAGATACGGGAACTCCGGATGCGTGTGCGCGTACACCGCATCCACGATGACAGCGATCTTCCGGGCGTGGCAGGCGTTGACCAGGCGCTTCATGCCCAGCGGTCCGCCGAGGCGCTCGTCGGGAGCGAAGTAATCCAGCGGGGTATAGCCCCATTCCGCTATTTCCTTGACGTTCGTGACCGGCATGAGCTCGAGCACGTTCACACCGAGTGACTGGATGTAATCGAGCTGCGTTATCACGCCCTCGAAGTCCTCGTTGAACTCGCGGACGTTCACTTCGTACACCACCATGTCGTCCACTTCCGGTGTCCGGAAAGCGTCGTCGGTCCAGGCGAACGGTTGCGCGCTGTTGTCGATCGTGAAGGCGGACAGCGTTCCCAGACCCGTTGCCCGCCCGAAAGGGTCCGAGAACCAGAACGTGACCGGTCGGCCATCACCGAGCAGCAGTTGGTAGCGGTAAAGGTATGTGCCCTCCTGTCCGAAGTGTCCGGCATCGGTAAGCGGTGTCAGCGCAAACGAGGTCTCCCACAGATCAAGCTGGGAACCGCTGCGCCAGCTCATCCAGAATTCCCTCGGCTCGATGCCGCGGATGAACTGATCCGCCTCATGGATGATGCGCAGCTTGAGACGGTAGCCCTTGTCGAAGGTAATCCCTGGCAGGTAGATGCCAAGCCTTGCCTGCCACGTGCCGGCCGTGTCCCGCGCGACGTGCGCGCCGACTTCTTCGAGGTCGATGATGGACATCCCCATCTCCGCTGTGGAATAGGCGCATGTTATAGGTACTGAACCTCGATGCGATTTCCCCTGACTTCGAGCGCGAGCGGGATCGAAGCCCTACGGCGGCCGGTTCAAGCAAGATCTTTCAGGCGCTGGAGTGACTTCATGCGGACGGCGATCCCGGCAAGCGCGCCGCCAGCGATCAGCGACAGTGGTGCAAGCCGCCACATCATGATCGCGGCAATCGTCAGCACGAGCAGCGCGGACGTGATCGCATCCGGAGCCGCGTGTGGCACCAGTCTCAGAAGAGAGACCGCGAGCACACCGAGCACGGCCGCGGTGGCGCTACTCATAGCCGATTTGAGCCACGCCACACGCTTGAAGCGCGCGAGCGCAGGCAAGATCGAGAGCATCACAACGAACGCCGGCAGAAAAATCGCGAGCGCGCCCACTACGCCGCCCCACACGCCGCCTGCCTTGTAGCCGACATACGCCGCGAGCATCAGCACCGGCCCGGGCGTGAGCTGCCCGAGCGCGAGCCCGTCAAGAAACTCCTGCGCCGTCAGCCAGTGAAACTGGTTTACCACCTGGTCCTGCATGAAGGCGAGCACGGTGATGCCGCCGCCGAATGTGAACGCGCCGACCTTCACGAAGTACAGGGCCAACTCCGGCAGCCCCGGCTTACTGGCATGTGTGATGAACATCGAGGGCGACACCGCGAGCAGCACGTGCGTGGTGCCAATCAGCACCGCCATCACGCCGAGGCCAATCAGGCCCCATTTCCGCGAATGAAATACGGCGACACCGATGCAGCCCGCGAGCAGCAAGACGCCAGCTATTCCGATCGGTGCAAATGTCAGAAGCGCGGCGCTCGCGATGGCAATCGCGACATGCGTGCGCGTCCTGACGCCGGCTTTACCCAGCCGGTATACCGCGACGAAAAAAATCCCGAGCACGACGGGACCGAGGCCGTAGAACGCGTTACGCGCAAGCTGCACCGTGCCATATGCGGAATAGGCGAGCGTGAGAAGCATCAGAATTACGAACGCAGGTAGCATGAACGAAAGCCCGGCTACGATGCCGCCGCGCCACCCGGCGCGATCGTAGCCGAGATAGATGCCGAGCTGCGTTGCGATGGGTCCCGGCAGCATGTTGACGAGGGCCATACCCTCGAGAAACTTCTCCTTCGTGATCCACTGCCGCTTCTCTTGGATCTCCGCCTGCATGATCCCCATGATCGCGGGGCCACCGTAGCTCAGCGCGCCGAGCTTCAGGAACACTCGTGCAACTTCCGCCAACCGGCCCATCGTCGTCTGTTGCTCGGCCATCTGCGCCTCCTATTGCCCCAAGTGCATTGCTGCCCTGTGCGACTGAAGATCAACATACCCATCGAGTCGAAGTGCCGGGGACTTCAGCTCATTCATGGGTTCTCCTGACGTTCAGTCACGGATGTAGCGGCGCTCAACCGGTTCATGCACTTTCGCCCCGCGGGACCACCGGATATCCGATGGCGCGCCAGCCAGAGTGCCCGCTGTTCATGTATTTCGCGTCGAAGCCGGCCTCCCGGAGCGCGATGGCGGTCTTGCACCCGACGTGGAAACCGTAGGCGCAGTAAGTGACGACCGGCTCGGACTTGGAGAGCTCGCCGATCCATTCCTGCACGCGGTCGGGATCGCGCCACGTGACGCCTTTCGCGATATCGCCCTGCCGCGAGAGATAGTGGCGCGGCCGGGCATCGATCACCTGCACGGGCTGACCGCTCTCGATCATGGCCTTTACGGCTTCGACGCCCACCGCGGGCAGGTCGCCGAACTCGGGCTGCTGCACCGGCCGCGGCGGATCGATCCTGGTCGCGTCCTCGTAACGCATCGTCACCGCTTCCCAGTTGACGTTGCGCATGAACGCATCGATATAGGCATTCGCATTCGCCCCGAAGTCCAGGTGATAAGCGTGTTCGTACATGTCGAGCGCGAGGATCGGCACACCGCTTACGATGCTCTGCGTATGCTCGGACGCGTACTGGTTGATCAGGCGCCGATCGCGCGGGACATAAGTCAGCACGACCCAGCCGGAGCCACCGGACAGGGCGCTGGCCATCGCGATGAACTCCTGGCGCCAGCGGTCCATCGAGCCGAACTCGTTGGCAAGTGCCTCCGCGATCGCTTGGTTGGGCTTGTTGCCTTCCCCGCCCAGGCTCGCGAAGTAAAGCTCGTGCAGCAGAGTCGAATTGAGCGCCACGAGCTCGTCGCGCTTCAAGCCGCCTACGACGTTAGGCGGTGCCTTCGCGAAATCAAGCGCCTCCAGTTGCTCGGTGATGGAGTTCAGCCGACGGAGCGCGCCACCGTAGTTGTTCTCATAGTGGCTTTCGATCAGCTTCAACGACAGGCCATTCAGGAGCCACGGCCGGCAGTAGATCTGTTTGAGTTCGTATCTCACGCTGCTCTCCTTTGAGTAACCCCTTCGGCGAGCACGGCTGCGTGGATAACAGAAAAGGCATTCCCCGCACGGCCGGTGCCCCCGACAGTCGGGGACATCGCAGAGCTTGGGCGAATGCCTTTGGTAGACCGGGCGTCTGCTTAGCCCGATAGGTCGTGACATTACTACAAACTTGTGATGATATCAACACTCATTTGATCGGCACCATACACATGCTTGGATTGACCACAGAATCGCAACGCTTCAGGACGCTGCTCTTGAGCCTGCCGGCGCACCACTCGACCGTGCGCATGCGGCTATGGCGGGCGCTCAAGAGCACCGGCTGCGGGGTGCTGCGGGACGGCGTCTACATCCTTCCCCCCGGATCGACACAGAGCTCGGCGTTCGCCGCGGTTGAAGCCGAGGTGAAAGCCGCAGGCGGTTTCGCGATGACTGCGGAGCTCGCACTGAAAGACGCTGCACAGCTCGATCACGCCCGCAGTCTGTTCGACCGCAGCGGCGACTACGGAGCTCTCGTCCAGCGCATCAGCCAGACGAATCGCGGTCTGAAGCGTCTCGGCAAACGAAAAGCACAGACCGCGCTGCAACGGCTGCGGCGCGCGTTCGATGACCTCGCAGCGATCGACTTCTACCCGGGCGAGTCGCAGGTGCAGGCGAAGGGCGCGCTCATATCGATTGAGCGCGAAGCGCAGGAGCTCTTCAGCGAGGGCGAGCCGCACGTTTCACGCGCGCGGCTACGGCAACTCGACTCGAAAGAGTATCGCGGTCGCATCTGGGCCACACGCAAAGCACCGTGGGTCGACCGGCTGGCATGCGCATGGCTTATCAGGCGCTCCATCGACCGGAACGCGAAGTTTCTGTGGCTGGAGCACCCAAGCGATTGCCCGAAGCGCGCGGTGGGCTTCGATTTCGATGGCGCCGAGTTCACGCACGTCGGGCATCGCGTGACCTTCGAGGTGCTGCTCGCGACCTTTGCGTTGGCCGACGATCCCGCCCTTGTCGCGATCGGCGCCGCGGTTCACTTTCTCGACATCGGCGGCATTTCGGTGCCAGATGCAAAGGGTCTGGAAACGCTGCTGATGGGACTCAGGGAGCAGACGCGGAACGACGATGACATGGTGCGTGAGGCGTCGAAGATTTTCGACCTTTTGTATGCCGGTTACGGGCGGCAAAACGAGCACGCGTAGTTGTGCGTTCGGGCTAGAGCGACTTCAGCCGTACGTTCGCGAACGCAACATTGCCGGTGTGCGTTTGCAGACCGATGAAACCAGAATCGGGATCGACGCTGGGAGGATTACCCCGGGCTGTATCAGTCGTGGCTCGCTGGAACCGAGTCGCTTCCTGACCGTTGAGTCGCACGATGTAGTCCTGATTGTTCACTTCGATTTCGAACCTCTGCCATCTCTCCGCGGCGAGATTCTGATTGTTCTTATAGTCTTGCTGCCCCGGTCCGGTTCCAGCCGTCTTGATCTTGTAGATCGCTCCAGTCCGGGAGAAGAAACTACCGTCGGGCTCGCCGAATCGCTTGTCTCCGCGCGCTTCTTCATCGATCTGGATTTCAAACCCGGTATGGACGGCAACGAATGCAGCATTGTTGGGCGGGTCGACAGGATCAGGTGCCGGGTCGGGCAAACGCGGGTCGCGGAATCTGATAAAAACGCCGGAGTTGTCGTTGTTGTTGCCGCGAGGATGCGGGAGCAGGAAGTCCACCCGTAAGATGAAGTTTTCGAATCGCTGCGCCTTGTAGAACAATAATCCGATGCCTCGCGCGTCCTGTTGCGCGATCAGGATTCTGCCGAAGCGCGAGAAGTTGCCGCCACCGGCCATTTGCCAATTGGAAAACTGTGCGTCGCTTCCATCGAACAAGTAGGTAAATCCGGGTTCCGGTGTTGCAAGAGGAGGCTCCGGCAGCAGGTGGTCACCGAGCCTGCGCACGAGGGCAATGCCGGTGAGCATCGGATTCGGGGAGCCGATCGTCGGGAAAAGCGCAGGTGCCGCGACGTACGCATTCGTGACCTGATGAAAACGACAGTTTGAATCCGTCACCGACGTATTCGGGTCGTCTCCGAAACGAAGCGTGCCGGCCTCATGGTGGGTGGTGCCGACGCCATCGCGGCGACCGGGACCGCTCGCGTCCGAGAACTTGTATGGCAGGATCGTCTTGACTGAGGCTGCATCGACGCTCGTCGCGATAACCTGCCCGTTCTTGATGACATCGATCTTCTGTCCATTGGCGAATATCTTCGCGACGTCGTCTGCCGCCTGATCCATCACGTTCCAGAACTCGAAGTCACGAGCGCTCGGTTGCAGATTCACGAACGCTCTGCGCGTCTGGAATTCGTCGTTTTCCTGTGCGTTGAGATCAAGCGTGACCGAGTTGCCGAAATCCGTATCCTGCTTCGGCTCCATCTCGCCGATGCCGCGGATCGTGATCACGATGCTGGTATCGGTCGCGTTCTTGTGAGCATCGAACGTGTCGATGTCGGGGATTTTCTTGAACAGCTCCGCTTCCGAATCGGCGCCGCCCGCGCTGAAACCGGAGGCGGTGATCTGAAAGTGGAAGTGTCTGACGCCATCGGAGGAGCCATCGGGTTTCTTGAACTCGTGCCGGCCTTTGACGAAAAGCGCCGCCGCTTCCAGCGCTTTCGCCATGGCCGGCAGTGTCGCCAGTGCCGCGCGGGGTACGCGGATGTCGACATTCGAGCGCAGGTGCGCGATCAGATTGCGGCCGGTCCTTCCATCGCTTCCAAAGGAGAGGAGCGCCAGCCGCGTGCTCTCGATGGTGCCAAGCGCGATAATGACTTTCGTGTCCGGTGATACAGGGATCGTCCCCCGTTCGGTGACGACATCGGTCACGCGCTGGCCGCCCGGCTCGGGAACCGTGTTAAGGCGTATGACATGGCATCGATCCACGACCATCAGGCGCTTCTTCACGTCATCGAAGCCGGACTGGCTCACTGCCTCGCGTGCCGCTTTCATGAGCAACGGCACCGTGCTGAACTTGTTCAACGGAAAGAATCCGGCGTGTCCCGGCTGTCCCTGAACGGCGAGTGGCGCTTCCAGCTTCGCTTCATTGAGCAGGTTTTGGATCGGTGGCGGTGGACTCGGTACACTGTCCAGACCGAGAAGGCTCGCCACGTCGGCGAGTGTCGCGGGCGTGTTGCCATACACCACAGCAGGATGATCCGGCAGCGTATTGAGATCGATCGCATCTGTTACTTGGCCCGCCACGAGCCCATCGAGCAACTGCTTACGCATGGCGCGGTGCAGATCACCGAAGATGAAGTCGTTCGTTTGGCTGACTCCGATTTGATCGCTCGACTGGCGGAAGTATCCTTTGCGGCCGTCAGGAAGGGTCTTCGGCCTCAAGTCGTCCAGAACCGACTGGGGCCAGGCATTCGGCAGTTCGGAGTCGAGCAGCCGCGGCGACCATCCGCCCCAGAACACGGACCGCCCACCGATGCAATACGCCAGCCCGGGAAAGCCCACTGGGTCACTCGTGTTCCAGGCGAGTCCCCAGACTTCGTTCTGGGCTGAGTGATCCTTGTGGGGCGCTCCCGCATTCAGGCCAAGCGCCGGTAGATTCTGTACGTGCTCCGGCAATACGAAAGGTCCTGCCTCCAGCACGAGTATCCGCTCGCTGCGGCTCGTGCTTCGGAACCAGAGATGTTCGGCGAGTGCGGCACCAAAAGTACCGCCGCCGACGATGATGAAATCAAACGGTCGAAGGTCTCCGCGTGCAGGCAAACCAGCCGCAGCACGGGCAGTTGCGTCGTAGGTGACAAGCGCTTCATCGAAGGTATTGCAAACGTAGCGTCCAAGTACGTCGCGAGAGAAGTCCGTGTCCGGGCTTGGTGATCCTATGTTCATCTCGGCTCTCCTGGAACGATGTGATGTGCGCTACGCAACTGCCAAGATGGTGCGCTACGCGAATGCGAAAAGATAGCTGAACGCGGCTGTAATCAGACTCAGCCAGATGGCCTAGTTGTATCGCCGTTCGTCGGCAGCACTGCGAGGAGCGCCATTCACGTTGCGCGCGAGCAACTCGAGACCTTCACGTGGTGCGACAGCTTCACGGCTTCTTCACAGCCGCTTGTCGAGGCGATTGAAACAATCATCGCATTCGCCTAACATTATTGCGTCGGGGCAGCAGGACTCCCCGGCTCTCCCAAGACGGTTCTCCCGTTCAAGTTCTGCCTGTCGCGTGTGTTTGCGGGAGGCCGGCTTGCCCGAAGTCATATTCTGGCGCGATCGCGTTAACGCGCGACGATGAATCCGAAACCTTTGCCGGCGTGATCCTCGAAGGCCCTTACGCCTGGCCTGTACGTCCGGTCGCCGAAGTCTTCACGGATCAGACGAACGACAGCCGGCGTATCACATCGCGCCTGATCGGGGCGATCTGGCGCGCGCGCGAGGACCTTACGTTCGACATCGGCTTTCGCTTCGCGCACGCAGGAGACGAATCCATTCGCGAGTTCCGCGTTGGTCTTACATGGGCGTTCGAATGGAAAAAGGAGCGCTGATGCGTGTTCCAGTGAAATCGATGCTTGGGATAGCCTTGTCGATACTCTCCTCGATGAGCTTCGCTGCTGAGCCGAGCGTCCTCGAGCTCGTCACATCGATTCCCCTGCCTGGAGTGAAAGGTCGCATCGATCACCTCTCGATCGATGTGGAAAAGGCGCGGCTGTTCGTCGCCGCGCTCGGCAACAACAGTGTAGAAGTCATCGACCTTAAAGCGCGGCGCCTCGAGCGCAGCCTCGGTGGTTTCGGGGAACCGCAGGGCGTGCTGTATCTGTCAGCCGGCAACCGGCTGTACGTTGCGAATGGCAGCGCTGATCGTGTCGACCTGCTGGAAGCGACATCCCTCACGCTGAAGAAACGCTTCACCGGGTTAAGCGATGCCGACAACGTCCGCTTTGACGCGACAGCGGGGAAAGTCTACGTTGGCTACGGCAGAGGTGCGCTGCGGGTGATCGACGTCGCAAGCGAAACGCTCGTCGCCAACATTGCGCTTGCAGGGCACCCGGAGTCGTTTCAGCTCGAAGGAGCCGGCACGCGCATCTTTGTCAATGTCCCCACCGCAAATCAGATCGCAGTGGTCGACCGTGCGAAAAACGAAGTTGTTGCGACGTGGCCGACGCCCGGTGCAGCGAGCAATTTTCCGATGTCGCTCGACGAAACCAACCATCGGCTCTTTGTCGGCGCGCGCAGACCTGCAGTGATGCTGGTGTACGACACAACCAATGGCAAGGTTGTGGCACGAGTGCCGATCGCCGCAGATACGGACGACCTCTTCTACGACGTTGCACGCCAGCGCGTCTATGTCATCTGCGGGGAGGGCACGATCGACGTCTTCCGGCAAGCGACGCCCGATCAATATGCGATGGTCGAAAGGATTCGGACCGCACCGCGCGCACGCACCGGGCTCTTCGTTGCGGGTCTGTCGCAGCTCTACGTGGCCGCGCCCGCGGCCGATGGAAATCCCGCCCGCATATTGATTTACGACATTCACTGACCGCCACTTCGTTGGGGGCGCGGTCCGTTGGCTGCACCGGCGCAGAGCCGACTCTCGATCGACTTGCAGCGTCGATTTCACTACGGTCTTGTTGTCTCCTCCGGTTTGGCTCGCATTCCCGTCACGCTCCCGCGTGAACTTGCCCCAGATGTCGCCCCTGTGCTTGCATTGCCGGGGCGGCCGTCGCGCGTCGATGCGGCGGCGCCTGAGTTCGCGCGCACGTTCTTGTCGGCTTGATCGAGCGGCATTCCGTCTTGCCGTTTGGGGCCAGCCCCGCCCTCGCCATTGCGGATGCTCCCGTCTGCTTCGTTCGCGCCGGTGCCCCCCGTTCCGGTCGTGCCGGGACCGATCGGCGTATCGGCCCACACACTGCCGGCAAGTGCAAACGTGCACGCCAGTGTAAGAACACTTTTCCTGAGCATGGCAGCCTCCGTATTCAGTGACGACGCGGACGTTCCGAGTCGAGACCTGAAAGACGGCAAGGCTCGTGCCGGAATGACTCGTAATGCAATGTGAGCGCCGCGACGGCGCGGTCGGCTGGGGCAGATCGAGGTTCATGCCAGTGACGCGGCTGCAATCGGGCCTGTTTACCGACAGCAGGCACGTCACGTGAGAGGCTCAGGTCCGTCCGCGTATTGCGCAATTCGAGCAGGGGCATGTCACGCCCGAAATCGCTCAAAGCAGCTTGATGCCTTCCAGGTCGGCCGCGCACTTCTCACGAAGAATGGTCACGAAGTCCTGCACGTAGTTCTTCCCTGCCAAGGCGCGTGATGTGACCGCGTAGAGGCTGCTCCACAGACCTTTCGCGCCAATCGGCTTCGCGAGAACGTAGTCGTGATCGACATAGCTCTTCACACCCCAGTTCGGCAGTGCGGCGACGCCACGGCGGCTCGCAACGAGTTGCAGGATTGCGATCGTGAGCTCCGCGGTGCGCCGCTCGAGCTTGATGCCGGCCGGCTCCAGCACGTGCCTGATGAGATCGATGCGTCGCGGTGGAACGGGGTACGTGATGAGCGTCTCGCCGCGTAGATCTTCTGCTTGGATCCGCCTGCGGCCGCGCAGCCGGTGCTCCGGCGCCATGACGAGCAGGACCTCGAACGCAAAGAGCGGAGCCGCGGCGTAGGCGCCTGACCGGGGCACCTCGCTGCCGACGATCAGGTTCGCCTTCCCCTCGGGCAGCAACGACAGCGGATCCGAGTGAAATCCGGACACGAGATCGACCTCGATTTCCGGCCAGCGCCGCCTGAAGTCGTCCAGGACCGGCATCAGCCATTCGAAACAGGTGTGGCACTCGAGCGCAATCCGCAGCTCGCCTCCGGTGTTGTCCTTCAGGCGCGCGACGTCACGCTCGGCTTCGGCCACACGGCCCAATACTTCACGAGCGAGCGCGAGCAGCCGATCGCCGGCGTGGGTCAGGCGCGCACCCTGGCGTGATCTGTCGAAGAGCCTGACTCCGTAGTGGCGCTCGATCGCGCGGACCTGGTGCGAAAGCGCGGACTGCGTGAGGTGCACGCGTTCGGCCGCTGCCGCGAACGTTCGCGATTCCGCAATCGCCATGAGGGAGCGAAGGTGCCGCAGCTCGATCATCGCAGTTCGTTCGCTGGCGCGCGCGACACGGCGACGATGAAAGCATGAATGGCATTCATCATTTCAGGAAAATTCATCGCTTTATTCATTTTACGTGTCACCCCACACTCGTGCCATCGAATGGAGGACCACCTTGGCACGCACGCATATCCTCGGCTTTCCGCGCATCGGCGCGCGGCGGGAACTCAAGTTCGCGCTGGAGGCCTTCTGGCGCGGTGAGCTCATCGAAACAGAACTCCAGGAAGTCGGACGCGCGCTGCGGAAGCAACACGCCCAGCTGCAGCTCGATGCCGGCCTGGATCTCATCTGCGCGGGTGAGTTCAGCTACTACGACTCCGTTCTCGACCACACGGTGCTCTTCGGCGCGGTTCCGGAGCGCTTCGGCTTCGATCCACGCAAGCTCCCGCTCACGCAGTACTTCGAGCTCGCGCGCGGGAACGCGGCACAGCCGGCGCTCGAGATGACGAAATGGTTCGACACCAACTATCACTACCTCGTACCGGAGCTCGGGCCGGACACGCGATTCGACGGCGGCGTCGATTGGTATTTCGAGCACGTGAGCGAGGCGCTCACCGTCTCACGCGACGTGAAGCCGGTGCTGATCGGCCCGATCACGTATTTGTGGCTCGCGAAAAGCCGAAACAGTGAGTTTGACCGGCTGGAGTTGCTCCCCGCGCTCCTCACCGCATACCAGCGCGTTCTGTCGCGGCTGCGTGAGATGGGCATCCAATGGGTGCAGCTCGATGAACCCGCGCTCGTGACCGGACTCGACAATGAATGGCTGAACGCATACGACACCGCGTATCGCGAGCTCGCTGGTAGCGGCCTCGACATTCTCGTCGCGACATACTTCGGCGACATCGGGGACATTGCGTCGCGGGTCGCGCGCTGGCCGGTGCAGGCCGTCCACATTGATGGGGTGCGGGCGCCGGGGCAGCTCGACGTCTGGCGCCATCTGCTGCCTGCGGACAAGGTGCTTTCCGTCGGTGTGATCGATGGGCGCAATATCTGGAAGAACGACTTGCGCGCGGCGCTCACGCAGCTCGTCCCGTTGCGCGACCAGCTCGGCGAGCGGCTGTGGCTGGGATCGTCGTGTTCGCTCTCGCATGTGCCGGTATCGCTTGCACAGGAGGAGCGGCTCGCCGCCGACGTGAAATCCTGGCTCGCGTTCGCGGTCGAGAAAATCGCGGAGCTGGTGGCGCTGGGCCGGGCGCTCGAGGCAGGTGAAGCAGCCATCGGCGATGCACTTCGCTCAGCCGACGCTGCGCGCACGGCACGGCGAGCATCGTCGCGTGTACATAACGAATTCGTGCAGGCACGCCTGTCCGAAGTCAGTCCGGCGATGTTCGAACGGACGAGCGGCGCGGAAATCAGGTGGAAGAAGCAGCGCGCCAAACTCGCACTTCCGCTCTTGCCTACGACGACAATTGGTTCGTTCCCTCAGACAGCGGCTATTCGCGGCATACGCGCTGCCTACCGGAAGCGGCAATTGAGCGCGCTCGATTACCTCCAGCACATGCGGGAAGCCATTCGGGAAGCGGTGTGGCGGCAGGAAGAGATGGGGCTCGATGTACCTGGTACACGGCGAGCCGGAACGCAACGACATGGTCGAGTACTTTGCCGAGTATCTGTGGGGCTATGCGGTAACGCAGAATGGCTGGGTTCAGAGCTACGGCTCGCGCTGCGTGAAGCCGCCGATCGTCTACGGTGACGTGAGCCGCCCCGATCCCGTGACGCTCGAAACGATCACGTATGCGCAATCGCTCACGTCGAAGCCGATGAAAGCGATGCTGACCGGGCCCGTGACGATGCTGCAATGGTCATTCGTCCGTGACGATCAACCCCGCAGCTGCACGGCAATGCAGATTGCCCTTGCGATCCGAGAGGAAGTCGCCGATCTCGAGAAAGCGGGCATCCAGGTCATACAGATCGACGAACCGGCGCTGCGCGAGGGACTCCCGCTCAGGCGCGGCGAATGGGACGTGTATCTCGACTGGGCTGTTCGCGCCTTCAAGTTCGCGGCCGCAGCGGTCGGAGACGATACGCAGATACACACCCACATGTGCTACTCGGAGTTCGGCGATATTCTGCCGGCGATCGCCGCGCTCGACGCCGACGTGATCACGATCGAGACGTCGCGCTCGGACATGGATGTCCTGGAGGCGTTCAGGGACTTCGACTATCGCAATGAGATCGGTCCGGGCGTCTACGATATTCACTCGCCGCGCGTACCCACGGTAGAGGAGATGGTCGCGCTGCTCGAGCGAGCAGCCCGCGTAATTCCGGTCGAACGCCTCTGGGTCAATCCGGACTGCGGCCTGAAGACACGCGGCTGGCCGGAAGTCTTCGCGGCGCTCAGCAATATGGTCGAGGCCGCGCGCCGACTGCGCATGCAGGTGCGGCAGTCCGGCGCGGAGTATCGCGTTGCCGCCATGTCGGACTGAGCAGCGACGATCCTCGTCACATAACGCCCCGAACTGCGCATAATCCCGTACAAGACCGCTTCAAACGCGGTCGTGTGAGGAGGATGCATGCGCAAGTGGGTTTTGTGTGCAGCAGTCGCGATCGGAATCTCATGTACATCGGCGGGCGTGCTCGCGCAGCAGCGCTATCCGACGAAGCCGATACGGGTGCTGACGCCGTTCGCACCGGGTGGCGGAACTGACATTCTGGCGCGTCTCATGAGCCCGCCGCTCATGGAAGCGTTCGGCCAGCCGATCGTCGTGGATAACCGGCCGGGTGGCGGTGGCAGCGTCGGCGCGACGATCGCGGCGCGCAGCGAGCCGGACGGCTATACCTTGATCATCGTGTCGGGCAGCTACGGCGCGAATGCGGCGCTTCACGACCTGCCGTTCGACCCGGTCGATGGTATTCAGCCGGTGATATTGATCGGAACCACGTGTCTCTTGGTCACCATGTATCCCGCGATCCCGATCAAGACCATCCCCGAATTGATCTCGGCCGCCAGGGCCAGTCCCGGGAAGTACAACTTCGGCTCGGCCGGCACCGGCGGCCTGGGCCATCTTGCGCAGGAGTTGTTCCGGTTGGAAACGAACGTGAACATCACGCATGTGCCGTACAAAGGAACGGGGCCGGTCATGAATGCGCTGCTCGCGGGCGAGATTCAGTCGAGCTTCAGCAGTCTCGTCCCGAGCATCCCGCACGTGAAGGCGGGGCGGTTGCGCGCCGTGGCGGTAACCACACCCAGGCGCTCGCGCGCGCTGCCCGAGGTCCCGACCATCGGCGAGAGCGTTCCAGGGTACGAGGTGACGCATTGGTATGGTATGTGGGCGCCGAGAGGCGTCCCCGCGGACATCGTCATTCGCTGGAATCGCGAAATGGCGAAGCTTCTGCAGACCGAGGGGATGCAGAAGTGGCTGGCCGCAGAAGGACTCGAGGCCGCGGGTGGCCCGCCGGAGGAGTTTCAGAGCAGAATCCGGACCGACGTCGAAAAATGGAGGAAAGTCGTAAAAGAAGCAAACATCGTGATCGCAAAATGACCGGAGGTTCCCTGAAGGAGGTATCGACATGCTGACCAGACGTGAAGTACTGCTTGGCGCGGCTGCTGCCGCGGCGATGACACGCATTCCATCCGTATTCGCAAAGGCGTCGCAGCCGACGACGCGCGTCAATTTCGACGTGCCGGCGGGCGCGTGCGATTGCCACACGCACATACACGCACCCGAGTTCCCTTTCTACTCGGGACGCGTTTATACGCCCGAGCCGGCGATGCCGGACGAGATGGCGGCGATGCACAAGGCGCTCCATGTCCAGCGGGTGGTCATCGTGACGCCGAGTGTCTACGGCACGGACAATCGTCCCACTCTGCTTGGCATCAAAGCGCGCGGCAACGACGCGCGCGGTGTTGCGGTGATCGACGACAAGACGTCCGACAGCGAGCTCGATTCGCTTCAGAAGGCGGGGTTCCGCGGCATCCGCCTCAATCTCGCAACGACAGGCGTGAACGATCCGAACGTTGCGCGCAAGCAGTTCCAGGCAGCTGCCGATCGCATGAAAAGCCGCAACTGGCACGTGCAGCTCAACACGAGCCTCGCCGTGATTGCGGCGATCAAGGATTCGCTCGCCGCGTCAGCGGTGCCGATCGTGTTCGACCACTTCGGTGGCGCCGAGCCGGAGAAGGGCCCGGGCCAAGCCGGGTTTCGCAGATCTCGTCGAGTTGGTGCGGTCAGGAAAGGCCTACGTGAAGATTTCGGTGACCGCCGGACCGCGCTCGGACTATTCCGGCTTCGAACCGCTGGCGAAAGCGCTGATCGCGGCCAACGTCGACCGCATCGTGTGGGGAACCAACTGGCCGCATCCGAATTCGACGACTGCGCCGGGACGCAAGCCGACCGACCTTACGCCACTGTGGCAGGTCGATGACGGTCTCGTGTTCAATCAGTTGCCGCGGTGGGCGCCGGACGCGGGCGTGCGCAAGAAGATTCTCGTCGACAATCCGGCTCGGTTGTACGGCTTCCCGGCGCTCGCCGCTTAGCACTACTGCGAGCGCAGCCGCGCCTCCTTGATGACCTTGCCCAGCCGGGTCATCTCGTAATCCATCGCGGCTGCGAGCTCGCGTGGCGTGCTCGCGATGGGTTCGACACCGGCGGTGGCGAGCCGCTCAGCCATCGCCGGTTCGTGGAAGGATTTCGCGAGCTCGGACTGAAGCTTGTTCACGATGCTCGCGGGCGTCTTCGCGGGCGCGAGCAGCGCATACATTACGACGGATTCGTAGCCTGGGACGCCGGACTCGGCAACGGTCGGCAGGCCCGGTGCGAGCGTCGAAGGTTTGAGACTGGTGACCGCGAGCGCGCGCAGACGACCGGACTTTACGTGCGGCAAGCCGGCGGCGCTGGTTGGAAACATCATCTGCACCTGACCGCCCAGGAGGTCGTTGAGCGCCGGCCCGCTGCCTTTATAGGGGATGCGCACGAAGTCGACGCCCGACATCGACCGAAACAGCTCGGCGGCGAGATGGTTGGACGAGCCAGTGGCGCCCGATGCGCAGTTGAGCTGACCGGGCTTCGAACGTGCGAACGCCAGCAGCTCTTTTACCGACGTGGCCGCGATGGACGGATGCACGACGAGAATGTTGACGGACCGAGCGGTGATCGAGACGGGCGCGAAGTCTTTCACCGGGTCGTAACCGACGGAGTCCTGCAGGAAAGGCGTGAGCCATAGCACGCTGCCGATAGCCAGCAGCGTGTAGCCGTCCGGCGGCGCCTTGGCGACGATTTCCCCGATGATGCCGGCGGGGCGATTGTCTACGACGAGTTGCTGGCCCAGGCTGCCTGAGAGTCCCTGCGAGATCATGCGGGCCATGTAATCGTTGCCGGCTCCGGCGGGCGCGGTCACCACGCGGATGGGGCGGGTCGGGTACGCGTCGGCTGACGCTGCGCTGGCGCTGGATGAAGCGAAGATCGCCGGGAGCAGTGGCGAAACGATCGCGAGAGCGAGCTTGATGTTCATGACCTATCCTCCTTTATGGGCTAAATTGTAAGGTCTGGAAGGCCGGTTGCCGCCCAACGCCCCAGCCCTCGTACGCTCGGACGTGAGTTCTAACAGACGCACGAAGGCTACGTTCGCGGGGACCCCGCTGCTCCGCAGCCCCCGCTCACCGATAGTAGGCTCTCATGAATCACCGTACGTTCGGCCGCACCGGCATCGACGTTTCCGAGATCGTCTTCGGCGCGGGCGCCGTCGGCGGCATCGTGATTCACAAGGATGACGCGACGAAACGCGAAGCGGTCCGGCGGGCGCTCGCGGGCGGCATCAACTGGATCGACACCGCTGCGCAGTATGGCAATGGCAAGTCGGAAGAAGCGCTCGCCTGGATCCTGCCCGAGCTCGGTGCGACGCCGCATCTGTCGACCAAGTTCCAACTCGATGTCACCGACCTGAACGACATCCCAGCTCAGATCGAGGATCGGTTCAGGGCGAGCCTTGCCCGCCTGAAGCGTTCATCCGTCGATCTCCTGCAACTGCATAACCGCATCGGAACGACGCCGGGTGGGCGGGTCATGACGGTGGAGCAGATTCTGGGCAAGAACGGCGTGGCGGACGGCCTGGAGCGGCTGCGTGAGAAGGGGCTGATCCGGCACATGGGCATTACCGCAATCGGCGAAACTGAAGCCGTGTGCGAAGTGATTCGGAGCAGGCGATTCGACTCCGCACAGGTGTATTACAACCTGCTCAACCCGAGCGCGGGGCGGCGCATGCCGGCCGCCTGGACCGGCCAGAACATGCACGGCATCATCGATGCGTGTCGCGAGAACGGCGTCGCGGTCATGGCGATCCGCATCTTTGCCGCAGGCGTGATCGCAAGTGACGAGCGGACGGGACGTGAGTCGGTCCTCATTGCCGATACCAGCGTTGCGGAAGACGAACGTAAAACGAAGACCGCGTTCGATGCGATCGGCAGCGGACAGGGCACCCGTGCTCAGGTGGCGCTGCGATTCGTGCTGGCGAATCCGCATGTCTCCTGCGCCGTTATCGGCAGCGCGGAGCTGCATCACGTAGACGAAGCGCTTGCCGCAGCCGAAATGGGACCGCTGCCGCCGGAGGTCATGGCGCGGCTCGATCCGTTGTATGAAACCGACTTCGGACGTGTTTAGGGACGCACACCCGATGAAAGCCTGCTTTCCGTTCCGCAGCGAACGTCTGAGCGCGAGGCCGATCTGAGTCTGCGCATCGCGGTAATCGGCGGCGGCATCGGCGGACTTTCCGCGGCGCTTGCGCTGTTTCAGGCCGGTTTCGACGTCCATGTGTACGAGGCTGCGCCCCGGTTCGGCGAGATCGGCGCGGGCATTCAGATCAGTCCGAACGCCTCGCGTCTGCTGCACCGGCTGGGTCTGAAGGAGGCGATGGACGCCTCGGGCGTGCGGCCGGCCGCGGTGCATCAGCGTCGGTGGGACGACGGCCGCACCCTGCAGCGTGCGCCGCTCGGCGAGGAAGTCGAAGCGACATACGGCGCAACGTATTATCACTTCCATCGTGGCGACCTCGCAGCACTGCTCGCGGCGGCACTGCCGGCTGAGCGCGCACATCCCGCGCACCGACTGGTCGACATCGAGGAGACCGGTGAGCAGGTCATCGCACATTTCGCCAGCGGCGCGCGGGCCGGCGCCGAGGTCATCATCGGCGCTGACGGTATTCACAGCCGCACACGCGCGCTCCTCTTCGGTGCCGAGAAGCCGCGTTTCACCGGTTGCGTCGCGTGGCGTGGTCTCGTACCGGCGGAACGCATCGCGCATCTCGCTATCGAAGTCGTCTCTCATCTCTGGATGGGACCGGGCGGCCACTGCGTTCACTACTGGGTGTCCGGCCGACGGTTCATGAACGTCGTGTGCATCGTCGAGCACGGCGAGTGGACACGGGAATCATGGACCGACAGGGGTTCTGTCGCGGACGTAATGGCGCGCTATGAAGGTTGGCATCCGACCGTGCGCAGCCTGATCGCCGCATTTCCCGAGACGTTCATCTGGGCGTTGCACGATCGCGCACCGCTCCCGAGCTGGACGAAGGGACGCGTCACGCTGCTCGGCGACGCGTGTCACCCGATGCTGCCGATGGCTGCGCAGGGCGCCGCACAGGCGATCGAGGACGGCGCGGCGTTGGCGTCACTCCTGCGCGCGATGCCGGATGACGTGCCGACAGCGCTGGCACGCTACGAGGCCGTGCGCAAGCCGCGCGCGACGCGGCTACAGGAAGTGAGTGCGGTAAACCGCAAACGCTTCCATCTGCCCGATGGTCCGGAACAGCGGGAGCGCGATGCGCTCATGACGACGAACGGCGATCGCAGTCTCGGCGCGCTGCGCTGGCTGTACGAGCACGACGCCGGTTCCGCAATCTGATACCCGGAGCGACGCGCGGCACGGTTCCACCGGTCCGACGTCATTGCGGCTTGATGCCCGCAGCGGCCACGACCTTCTGCCACTTCTTCACGTCGTTCGCCATGGTTGCCGCGAATTCCTCGGGTGTGCCTGTGTGCGGTTCCGCACCTTCGCGGGAGAGCTGATCGCGCGTATCGGGCACGTTGAGGATCGAATTGATCTCGTGGTTGAGCCGCGCCACCAGCGGCTGCGGCATGCCGCCGGGACCGATCACGCCATACCAGCCGGCGACTTCGTAGCCCGGCACGCCGGCTTCCTGAATCGTCGGCACATCGGGCAGAGCTGTCGCGCGTTGCGCAGTGGTGACGCCCAGTGCGATGAGCTTCCCCGCACGCACATACCCGACCGACGCCATGATGGTCGGAAAGGCGAACTCGATCTGTCCGCCCAGCAGCGCGGAGACGGCCAGCGCCTGTCCCTTGTAGGGGACGTGGGTGTATTCGACGCGTGTGAGCGCTTTCAGCAGTTCCGCCGACATGTGGCTCGGCGAACCGACGCCCGACGTGCCGTAGTTCATCTGCCCGGGCCGTGTCCGTGCCAGCGCGACGAACTGCCTGACAGTACGTACCGGCAGCGACGGGTGGACGACGAGCGCGTTGGGAACCAGCCCGATGCTCGCGATCGGCGTGAAGTCATGCACCGGATCGAATGGCAGCTTCGCGTACATCGAGGCGTTGATGACCCAGCCTTCGGGTATCACCTGCATCGTGTAACCGTCGGGCGCGGATTTCTGCGTGAGCTGTCCGCCGATGATGTGGTTTGCTCCGGGGCGGTTGTCGACGATGACTTGCTGTCGCAGGTTTTCGGAGAGCTTGTTGCCGAGCACGCGCGCGAGGATGTCCGTCGCGCCGCCGGCTGTGACACCGACCACGATCCTGATGGGCTTCGCGGGGAAATCCTGTTGTGCGATCGCGCAGCACGCGAACGAAAACGCGCTGACGGCGACCCACGCCATGGCGTTCGTATATCGTCTTCATACTCATCCACGATCCTCCTTGTAGAACCGCGCTTCGTGTCCTCGCGTCGGGATCAATGTGCCATAATTCCGGTGCCACGTTCCGAACAGCACAAATGCGTGGAAGCTCAGCACCGCCAACTCACGGGGAGGAAGTGTGTCCACCAGTCGCAGGGATTTCCTGAAGAGCGCCGCTGGTGCGGCGGCAGGCATCGTGTTCACCGGTTGCAGCGGGCTCGACGGCGGCCGCCCCGAATTGCAGACCGTGTCTCCAGGGCGGCGCCAGGTCGTCGTGAACGGGCGGCAGCGTCAAGACCGTCGATGTGCACGCACATTGCGTCGTGCCCGAAGCAACAGCGCTGATGGGCGTCAAGAAGGAAGCACCGCGCCGGCCGTCTACCACCGGCAGCATGGTCGTGACGCAGGATCGCATCCGCGAAATGGATGCGCAGGGTATCGACGTGGAAGTCCTCAGCATCAACCCGGACTGGTACGGCGTGACGGACCGCGATCTCGCCGAGAAGGTCATCAGCGTTCAGAACGAGAAGCTCGCGGAGACCTGCGCGAAATACCCCGACCGGCTGTATGCGTACTCCTCGGTCGCGCTGCAGTTTCCCGATCTGGCGGTGCGCCAGCTCGAATACGGCATGAAGAAGCTCGGGCTGAAGGGCGTCGCGGTCGGTTCGAACGTCGGACCCCGTGAATTCTCCGATCCTGCCTTCAATCCGTTCTGGGCGAAATGCGAGGAGTTGAACGCGGTCATCTTCATCCATTCGATCAGCCCGCCGGAGATCGCGGGGCGCGTGAAAGGTAACGGCTGGTTGTCGAACGTGATCGGCAATCCGCTCTCGACCACGATCGCGTTGTCCCACCTCATCTTCGAAGGCACGCTCGACCGCTACCCGGGTCTCAAGATCATTTCGGCCCACGGCGGCGGCTATCTGCCCTCGTATGCTCCGCGCTCCGATCATGGGTGCCGTGTTTCGCCCGAATATTGCAACAACGCGATCCAGCTCAAGAAGAAGCCGACCGAATATCTGCGCTCGCTCTATTTCGACACGCTCGTCTTCACCCCGGAGATGCTGCGGCACATCGCGGCCGAGGTCGGCACGAGCCAACTCATGATCGGTACCGACCATCCGATTCCGTGGCAGGACAAGTCGATCGAACACGTGCTCGCGACCGACACCCTGAGCGACGCGGAGAAGGTCGCCATCCTCAGCGGTAACGCACAGAAGTTGTTCAATATACGGTAGTCGGTATGACCACTGCGGAAGAACTGGCACGGCAGGCGAAGGAATTCCGGGATGTCATCGACCGGCACCTCCCGAAGCCGAGCCCGATGATCCAGATCTCGCCCGATCACACGCGGATCGGCCACGAAGTCATGTGGGGCGGCATCTGGCGGCAGCCCGGCCTCGACGTGAAGCTTCGCAGCATTGCAACGATCACGGCGCAGTGCGTGAACGGCATGGACTTCGGACTCCAGCATCAGATCCGGGTCGGGCTGACGCTCGGCCTGACGCCGCAGAAGATCAAGGCGATGTTCGTCGAGCTCAAGTTCTATGCGGGCGTGCCGGCTTCCGTGTTTGCGCTCGCCCGCTGCCAGGAAGTGATCAACGAGCGCGAGGAATGGAAGGCGCTCGACAAGCCGCTCGAGGACGCATGGCTCTCGTCACTCGACGACAAGATGAAGCGCGGTCGCGAGCTTCGTCGCCGGGCGTGGGGCGATGAGGCCGACCAGGAACTTGCCGCGACGCTCACCCATGAGATGCTTCCCGAATCCGCGCTGATCGTGGACAGCTATCTGTACGGTGAGATCTGGGCGCGCTCGCCGCTCGACGCAAAGGAGCGCCTGGTCATGCTGCTCGCGTTCTTCATGTGTCGTGGCCATCTGCGGCAGCTCAGGCGCCATATCGGCTATGCGCTCGAGGCCGGTCTCAGCCGGCGCGAAATTTGCGAAACGTTCGGTCAGGCCGGCTGGTATCGCGGCTGGCCGCACGTTGAAGATGCACTCATCGAAGCGAAGGAAGTGTTCGGCGAACGCGGTGTGTGAACCGTATTGCCGAGATTGGCTCGCAGTACAACACGAGCCCGGCATGCGTACAATGGTGGCGCGTGCGGCTGGGCTTACGGTGACGTGAAGCTGATTGCAACGATCTTGCTTCCGGTCGTCATTCTGCTCATGGCAGAGTCTTGCTCCCGCGCGTTCATCACGTTACGGGACGACGTCAAACCGCGTGCGCCGAACGTGATAAGAGGTCATGGCGAGCCTTCGCGAGAGCTTGGATGGGAAGGCTTCCGCGTGTCGCCAGACGAGCTTCCGGAACCCAGTCTGCCCCGCGTCGTCGCGCTCGGGGACTCCAACACGTGGGCATACGGTGTAGCGCGTGACGCGGCTTGGCCGGAAGTACTGGGACGAGCCCTGTCTCACGCAGAGGTCGTGAACATGGCGACGCTCGGCTACAGCTCGTTTCAGGGGTATCAGACCCTGCGTAAGTACGGCGAGCGCCTGAAGCCTGCTCTCCTCATCGCTTCCTTCAATTACTGCGATCGCGGCTACGTCTACAACCGCGATATCGACAGCGAGGAGAAATTCGCACGATTCTTCGACTTGCAGCAGCGGGCCGGCACCCGTCAGTGGCTGGACAAGATCTATACGACACGCGTGCTACGTGCGGCGATGAGCAGGCTCGGGTTCACCCGGCCGGAGCCGCTGCCGAAGATCGATGTGCGAAACCTCGAAGCGCGTGTTCCGCCCGACCTCTATCGGGAGAACCTGCGCCTGATCGCGGAATACGGGCGCGCCCGCGACATTCCTGTCATCTTCGTCGTCCTCAAGGACAATCCCTATTTCGCGGACATGGTGCGTATCGGGCTCGCCTACCGCGAACGCGGAGACAACACCCATGCGGTGCGTGCTTTTACGATTGGTCTGACGAAACCCAGCGCGCCGCTCTCGCGCAAGTATCTGGCCGAGACTTACGCGAGGATGGGAATGACAGAGAAGGCGGATGAAGTCGGGCGCATGGAACAGCAAGCCGACACGATCGCCGGTTTCCAGCCCATTTACCTGGACTCGATGTACAACGACCTGATGATCGAGGTCGGTCGCGACATGGGTGTCGAGGTCGTTGATGCGCGACCGATCCTCGACTCCGCCCCGGATTTGTTCGTGGATATGAGCCATCCCGACGAGCTCGCCCAGTCGAAGATCGCGCAGCTCCTGCTCGAAGCGATCAGGACAGTTGCTCCGGAGCTCGCGCGGGATGCTGCCCCTATTCAGAATAGTGCGGCAAGGAAGCATTCGAGCTCGACGCCGCGCGCAGATCCAGAGCCGCAGGTTCGGATGCCGTAGCGCGCCTCGGCGCTATGACCGCCAGGCGCTCGATTATGTCCGCGCGTCAAACCTGAGCCGAGGCTCACACGGCCGGCGTTGGGTGTTGTGTGCCTCGATGGATTCGCGTTGCGGCGCGTTGAGTGGACGTCACTGTGCGCGGCCGCGCTCAACGGCGTCGAGAGAAGCTACAGTCCGTTATGTTGAAGCACCGCCCGCGCCCAGTCCTGCCATCCGCCGCCGTCGAGCCGGTTCGCGTAGCCCCGCAGTCCCGTGAGGTCGCGGTCTGTCACACTCGCGACCGGCTGGCCTGTGGTCGTACGGACGCAAGCAAGGATGCGCTGGCAGGTTTGCTGATACCCGCCGTCTCCGGTAGTGAGGCCGCCGTCCCTCAGGCGGTCGTAAAGTTCCTGCGTGAGACGTAAGAGCGTGACTCTTCCAAGCGACTTGGGTCTGATCTTCGCCATGCGCTGCCTCCAGTGACGTGACGGAGACTCGAGAGACCCTCTCGGCACGGGCTCTCGAATTTCGCAGCAGAATTATTCCGGCAGTGGATGTCGGCCTCTTTGCTCAGCATCAAGGGATGCGCAAACTGCTCGACACCCAGTCGGCTGCTGGCGGCTTGGGACAGGTCTGACGAGCCGAATCGGTGTGCCCGATCATTTCCCTCGTCCGCACCTCGGCAAAGCTATGGCGAGGGGCAGCCAAACCTTCCCTCGCCTCGCTGTGCGGGGAGAGGGAGCTGTTTGAGCGGCTATGTCACCTCAACGCATGCAGCGTCGAACAGAATTACCAGGAAGCGAAATTTCCCCTCACCCCAACCCTCTCCTCGGGCACGGGGCGAGGGAGCCAGGAAACAGAGTTTCCCTCGACCTGACCTCCTCCTCGATCCCGAGAAGAAGGGATCTCACTCCACCTTTGCCCCGGTCGCCTTGACCAGCTTGTCGTACTTCTCGTAGTCGGCTTTCATGCGTGCCGCGAACTCGTCGACACTCATGTACATCGGGTCGAGCGTCTGCGCGACGAGGTTCTTCTCGACATCCGGATGCTCGAGCACCTTCTTGATTTCGCCGTTCAACTTTTCGACGATCGGTCTCGGTGTCGCCCCCGGCGCGAACGCGCCGACCCACGCCGTCAACTCATAGCCGGGCACGCCCGCTTCCGACATCGTCGGTATCTCTGGAAGCTGGGGCGTGCGCTCGGAGGCCGTTATCGCAAGTGCCCGCAGCCGCTTCGCCTTCATCTGCGGAATCGCGGCAGAGATGCCCGTGACGAACACATGCACTTCTCCGGACATGAGCGCGATGAGGGCCGGCCCCCCTCCCTTGTATGCGACGTGCAGGGTCTGGGTTTTCGTCATCTCGTTGAAAAGGGCCATGCAGAAATACGTAAAGCTGCCGATTCCGGTGGACGCGAAAACGATTTCTTTCGGCCGCGCGTGGGCGAGCGCGATCAGCTCTTTGACATTCCTCGCGGGCAACGATGGATGCGTGACGAGAATACCCACCTGCTTCGCGAGTGCCGTGATGCCGACGAAATCCTTCAGCGGCTCGTAGGGAAGCTTCTTGTAGATGAGTGCGTTCGCTACGATCGTCGCCGACGTGACGAGCAGCGTGTATCCGTCAGGTGCACTCTTGGCGACGAGCTCGGTGCCGATGATGCTGGCAGCGCCCCCACGATTCTCGACCACAAACTGCTGGCCGAGATTCTCCGACAGGTGCTGCGAAATCACGCGCCCCATCGTGTCGTTGGACGCGCCCGGCGGCCACGGTACGACCACGCGGACGGGTTTGGCCGGGTAGGCCTGCGCGCGTGCTTCCGGCGCGAGCACGAGCAATGCAGCGCCAAACAGGATTGCCGCAATGGCGTTCAGCTTCGTCATGGCGCACCGAAAGGAAAGGGGGTTACGGAGCGAAACCACGGGAGGCGGCGCGGTCGCCCGAGGCGAAGGCGAGCGCCGCCCCCCTCCCCGCAACGCGGGGAGGGCGACCTTATGCGTTTTCGGTGACCTTTGGCCGCGACGAGCCGACGATGCCGATTTCGACGTTCTGGGCGGGTGCTTTGGCACTCGCCGCAGCCGCCTTGTCGGCCTTCTGGAAGTCGGCCTCGGTAAAGCCGTACAGGCCAGCGCCGCCCATGAGAATCTTCGCGGCCGTGTCGCGCGAACAGTTCTTCAGGATGTTCGACGACACGTTCGGGAAGTTCGAATCGAAGTGCGGGTAGTCGCTCGACACGCACATGCGGTCGGCGCCGATGAGCGCGGCGGTGGGTTCGATCTCCGGCTCGCTGCCTTCGACCGCGGCCCAGCAGTTGCGGCGGAAGTACTCCTTGGGCGTCAGGCTGAGATACGGTGCGTGCGACTCGTGAAACTGCGGGTAATCCCACTCGATGCGCGTGAGCAGCCCCGGCACCCACGAATTCTGTGCTTCGAGGAAACCGACGCGCAGCTTCGGATGAAACTCGAAGACGCCGCCGATTACCATCGCGATCAGCGACTGCTGCATCTCGATCCAGTGTGCAGCAACATGACGATAGAACCGGTTTTCGCCATAGAGCTCGAGCATGTGCGAATAAAGCGCGCTCACGCCCTCGTGGAAGCCCCACGTGACGTTGAGATCCTCGTGCACCGAATAGAGCGGATCCCAGTAGTTCGAGTGCCAGTAGCGCCCGTTGATGAGATTCGGACGGATGAACGAGCCGACGGCGCCGAGCTCTTTCACGCAGCGCACGAGCTCGCGGCAGGCGAGATGCACGTCGTGCATCGGGAGCATGGCTACGAATTTCAAACGATCGGGGCTGTACGAACAGAACTCGTGAATCCAGTTGTTGTACGCCTGGCAGAGCGCGAGCGAGAGCCGCGGTTCGATGTCGTTGCGCCCGAGCAATCCGAGGCCGGTCGTCGGATAAAGCACCGCAATATCGACGCCTTCCATGTCCATGCCCATGACCTGCGCTTCGGCGTTGTAGTCGCGCTCGATCGCAAAGTCGAGTCGATCGGTCTCCTGCAGGCGGGAGCCGGAAAGCGGCGAGATGACCTTCGTCGCTCCGGAGCGGCTGCGTTTACGGTATTGCTGGAGGTCCTGGTCCGAGGTCGGTTGCCCGTCGATGAGGATCGTGCCGGCCGGGCCACGCGTCGGTCGGCCGCTGGCTCCGACTCTGACAGTGACGCGGTCCCTGAATTTCGGGTCGAGATACCGCTCGAAGAGATCGGGCGGCTCCATGACGTGCATATCGGAATCGACAAAGCGCAGACCATCTTTCATCAGAACCTCCTTTGGCTCGAGACGTTGCGAAAGGCCGCGAAGCTACGCTATGCCTGCTACCGGACGCTGTCAACGCGGCATGTGTTTTCAGTTCGAGGCGCGTCGAATGCGCCGGGCTCCGCCGCCTGCAGCTACCGGTCGGTTCGCGGCATTCCCGCTTCGGCCGCCACCTGAGTCCATTTTGAGATCTCGGCCGGGATGGTCCTGCGCATTTCGTCGGCCGTCTTGAGATCGATGATCGAATCGGTCTGCTGGGATACGCCTGCGCCGGCACGTACACGGGCGCCGCTATGATGAGGGATGCAACCGCAGCACATGCGAGTCTCGCACGCATCGCTCCTCCAGAGATTCGCGCGTTGCCGAACGAGACGAGATGATGGCCGAGATGTTGCGTGCGTCGACGGTCAGACCTTATGCTCGGCGCAGCCCGCGAAAGTCGGTGCGAATCTTTCCAACGAACGGAGGAGTGGAGAACGATGCGTAGTCTGCTGATGATCGTGCTTGGAGCCATGCTGTACGTGGACGTGCACGGCTGCGGAGCAGAACTATCCCGTGCGTCCGATCCGGATCATCGTGCCCAGCACGCCGGGCGCTGCCGTCGATTTCACGGCGCGGCTGATCGGCCAGCGACTCACGGACAACTGGGGCCAGCAGATCGTGGTCGACAATCGATCGGGCGCCGGCGGCATCATCGCCCATGAACTGGCGGCGAAATCCATTCCCGATGGCTACACCCTCATTTTCTCCACCTCCGCGGGCCTGGTAATCAATCCGCTGCTCTCGAAGGTGCCCTACGATTCCTTTCACGACTTCGAGCCGATCTCGCTCGGGTCCGTCAATCCGCAGATGCTCTTTGCCCACCCTTCGCTGCCTGCCTCGAACGTGCAGGAGCTGATCGCGCTTGCTCGCGCGAAGCCGGGGCAGCTCAACTGCGCGTCGGCTGGCACCGGTACGCCGAACCATCTGGGGTGCGAGTTGCTGAAGTCGAGCGCGAAAGTCGATTTCGTGCACGTGCCCTACAAAGGCGCGACCCCGGGCATCATGGATGTGGTCGCGGGGCAGGCGCAGTTCATGTTCAACAGCATCCCCGCGGTGCTGCCGCTCGTGCGCGCGGGCAAGATCAAAGCCCTCGGCGTCGGCGGTTCGAAGCGATCCGTTGCGGCGCCGGACGTACCGACGATTGCCGAGACCATTCCCGGATTCGAATGCGTGAACTGGTATGCGATGCTGGCGCCGGCGAAGACGCCTTCGGCGATCGTGAACAAGCTCAATGCGGAGCTGGTGAGGATGATCGCCGATCCGCCGTTCGCGCAGAAGTTGATCGAGCTCGGATCCGAGCCGCAGTCGAGCACGCCCGCAGGATTGCGCGCCTACATGCGAAAGGAATCCGATCGCTGGGCGCGTGTGATCAAGGACGCGAACCTGAAGATCGAACGCTAGGGGGCGGCGCTCGCCTGAAGGCTCGGGCCTCGCCGCCCTACGGAACAGAGAGAAACCAATGGTTTCCCTCCGTAACCTTCCTTCCTTTGTTCGATGGGGGCGGCGCTCGCCGGAAGCTCGAGCTCCGCCGACAGGGGCGCTGCTATATGACTTCGCGGTCCCGCAGCCGCTCGATCTCAGCAGCGCTGTAGCCGATGTCTTTCAGCACCTCCTCGTTGTGCTGTCCGACTTCCGGCGCAATACCAATGCGCGGCGGTGTTTCCGAGAAGTGCCAAGGCGAGCCGTGCACTTTGAGTCGCGTTCCGTGTTTCGGATACTCGACCTCGGTCACATAGCCGTTCGCCAGAACGTCCGGGTCGTTCGAGGCTTCGAGCAGCGTATTGATCGGTGCCGAGACAATGTCCGCTTCGCGCAGCAATTCAACCCACTTGTCGCGCGGACCTGTCGCGAACAGCGCGTCGAGCGTCTTCAGCAGCGTCTGCCGGCGCTCGTCGGAAGAGATCACCGTGACCGAGATCCCCGAAGCCTGCGGCGACGAGTCGATCGTAGAACCCGAGTGCGGTCATCGCCTGCTTCCACTTCGGCGCGCCGTTCAGTTGAAAGACGAGCGGCTTGCCGTCTGCGTCGTTGAAGCTCGCGCTCATTCCAGGGCGTTCGGCAGTACCCGTGATCCGCGCCTGTCCGGTGACCGGGTTGCGGTTGCGCCACATCGCGGTCGTAAGCGTCCAGCCCATGAGTCGGATCTGGCCGCCGAGCAGTGAACAGTCGACCTTCTGGCCGATGCCTTGCGTCCGCGCGCAATGCAGGGCCGCCAGCATGCCGCCGAACGTGAGCAGCGCGCACGTTTCGTCAGCGACGGACACGATGCCGGTCTTCATCGGCTGACCCGGTGTCGAATATGCCTCCGCGATTCCGCCGAGCGCCTGCGCCATCGAGTCCGTGCCCGGCAGATGCAGCATGGGGGCCTTTGGGACCATATCCCGAGACCGATACGTAGACGAGCTTCGGGTTTATCTTCTGCAGATGCTCATAGCCGAAGCCGTTCTTCTCGGCCGCGCCGGGCCGGAAGTTCTGGCCGAAGATGTCCGCGCGCGCCACGAGCTTGTACAGAATCTCGCGTGCTTCCGGCATCTTCAGATTGAGCGTGACACTCTTTACGCCGCGATTGCACGTTTCGAAAATCGTGCTCGGCAAGCCGGGAAAGATGCTCGATGCCCGCGTCCTGTCGCCGACTTTCGGCACTTCGATCTTGATGACCTCGGCGCCCAGATCGGCCATCAGCGCATACGGCACCGTCCCCGCCTGCGCCGTCGAGCACGCTACAACCTTGACGCCGTCCAGCGGACCACGTGAATTCGCCATGGAAGCCCCTCCGTTGCGGATCGACAGTCTACTCGATGTCGCGCAGACGGGATTTCTCAGGCGAAAGGGATGAGAACGTGGAGACGGCCTCTCTCGGTGAGAAGCGGACTCGTCGTTCGTATCGAGTCCGCTCGAGAGATTCTGAATCTGGATTTGCTACGAAGCGCCGGGTGACTGCACGCGATCCGGCATGCGTGGAGTCATCTCGGCGTCGTTGAAGTACGAGGTTCCGGTAAGTAAGTACCTACTTGGACGGGCTGCTGCTGCCAGTGCCCTTGCCGGTGCTGCCGGGCGAGCTTTCGCTTCTCGAAGCTGCGCCGGTCCCGGTTCCCGTGCCGCTGGTCGCGCCCGTTGCGCCGCCCGACGTGCTGCTTCTCTGCACGTCGCGCATGCATTGATCCTTGCTCGCGCCGGTGAGGCTTTGGCAATCGGCTGCCGTCATGGGATGGGTGGCGGACGATTCCGACTTGCTGGACGAGCCCGATGGGCTGGTCGACGTGCTGGACGACGATTGAGCAAAGGCGGTTCCGGACACTGCGAGTGCCACGGCGGCTGCCATGAGGTATGAACGCGCTGTCATGTTGGTGAGCTCCTCTTGGGATTGAAAAGACGATTACGCAAGCGACGGTAATCGTGGCTTCCCAGACGCAAGCGATGTGCCACACGACCGCGTGACCGTCACGCCCCTGAGGTGTGTGGTCGTTCGCGTCCGGTCTGTCGTCGCCGAGTGACGTCATTCGGCTGCGACGCGGCCGCCTTCGTCTCACGGACGCTGTCGCGCCGTCCCGACATGCCGTTCGCTTAGCCGGAGCAGTCGTCCCGCATTCGCCGGATCAGTGTGCGAACAGGACCGGCAGCTTCGCGTGCGCGAGCACGTGACGCGTCGCACCACCGAACATGAGCTGGCGCAGCCGGCTTTGCGTATATGCGCCCTTCACGAGAAGGTCGGCGCCGATGCGCGTACATTCTTCCAGTATCGATTCCGCCGGTGCGCGCTCCGCTTTCGGAAGCGTGCGCGCCGTTGCGCGTACCCCGGCGTGGCCGAGATAGGCAGCCGCCTCGCTTGCTTTCGGCCCGGGCACGCCCCAGCCTTCGACTGCGAGCACCGTCACCGCGCGCGCACGCGCGAGCAGCGGCATGGCCAGCGCGACGGTGCGCGCCGTCTCCGTGCTCGAGTTCCACGCGATAACGACGTTTTCGCCGAAGGTCGAAACGGGTGTCATCGGCGCGAGCAGTATCGGGCGGCCGCTTTCGAACAGTGCCGACTCGAATATCATGCGCCAGTTCAGCCAGCCGCGTCCGAACTCGCGGCCGACGACGATCACGTCGAACAGTCGCCCGTGGCTGCCAACGACCTGCTGTTCCGTTCCTTCCAGCGAATGCCAGATCGCAACCGGCCCGTCGCCGGCGCCTGTGCCCATCTTCACATCCTGAGCGGCGGCAGCGGCTTCGAAACGCAGGCGCGCGCGGTCCGCCATCGCCCGGCATTCGTCGATCAACTGGGTGAAATGCGCGTCCGCGAGCATGGAGCCGTCTCCATCCATGATCTCGGGCCGGCGCAGGACGAACAGGCCTTCCACACAACCGTTCGTTCGGCGGATGAGTTGTGTGGAGAGTTCGAACGCATGCTGCGACACGTCATCGTCGCAGAAGGGGAGCAGCACGGTCGTCATGGGCCACCTCCGGAGCGCCGCGGTTCATGAACTGCGCCGTCCTCGCGGCTGCTAGGTTAAGGTTTGTAACGCCTATTGTGCGTCAGAACAGCGCTTAAGGCAGGCCCCTCATGCGAAAAAAAGCGGCCAGCGCGCGATACCGATGTCGTAGGCGCGAGTGGTTGCTCCTGCCGCGGGCCTGGAGCATGATCCCGACGCACCGTGAATTTGGTGGTCGCGTGCCGACGTGCGATCCGGCGCGCGACCGAAGGAAAGGAGGTTACGGAGGGAAACCATCGGTTTCCTTCTGTTCCGCAGGGTGGCGAGGCCCGAAGCCATAGGCGAGCGCCACCCCCCAACTGGAGGAGATGTCGATGGAACATCGAGCCGCGGATATTCGCGCCCGCTTGAAGCATCCCGTGATCGACGGGGATGGCCACTGGATGGAGCCGATCCCCGTTTTCCTCGAATACCTGGGCGAGGTCGGAGGACCTGGCGCTGTGGATCGGATGCGAGCCATGTGGCGGCGCGCCGACAGCTGGTATCGCGCGAGCCCGGCGGAACGGCAGCAGCACCGCCTGCGCAGGAGGATCTGGTGGGGCGTCACGAGCAATACGCGTGACAAGGCGACCGCGCTCCTGCCTGCGTTGCTGAACGAGCGGCTGCCCGAGCTTGGCATCGATTTCGCCGTGATGTACCCGAGCTTCGGGCTTACGATCAATGCCATCGCTGACGACGACTTGAGCCGCGCGGCCGCACGGGCCTACAACATGATGACCGCGGACATGTTCGATCCTTATCGCGAACGGTTCGCGCCCGTGGCGATCCTGCCTGCGCGTACACCGCAGGATGCGATCGAAGAGCTGGAATGGGCCGTCCGTGAGCGCGGCTTCAAGGCCGTGATGCTGCGCGGCAATCAGGAACGGACGATTCCGGGCCTGGCCGAGGGAACCGATCCGGCGAAAGCGGCTTTCTACGTAGACACGATCGGCCTCGACAGTCCGTACGACTACGATCCGCTATGGCAACGTTGTGTGGATCTCGGCGTCGCGGTCACGCAGCACTCGGGCAGCGTCAATTGGTCGGATCGCGCATCGATCACCAACTTCACCTTCAATCACGTCGGCCACTTCGCCGAATCGAATCACGCATTCGCGCGGAGCGTGTTCCTGGGCGGCGTCGCGCGACGTTTTCCGACGCTGAATTTCGGTTTCATGGAAGGCGGCGTGAGCTGGGCGTGTCAGATGTATTTCGACATGATCGAGCACTGGGAGAAGCGCCGCCGAGCCGCGCTGCAGTATCCCAATACCACCCGGTTCTCCGAGCTGACGGCATTGATAGAGCGTTACGGTGACGACAAGCTGAAGGGAAGTGCGCACGCGATCATGAACAGTCTCGACGCGTTCCGGCCCGAGTGCAGCGTCGAAGAGCTCGGTCGGCCGGAGCACGTGGTGGACGATTTCGAGGCCGCGGGGATCGAATCGAAAGGCGACATTCGTGCGGTGTTCTCGGAGAGCTTCTATTTCGGGTGTGAGGCCGACGACCGCGCAACCATGTGGGCGTTCGACCCGCGCATGGGCATCCGCATGCGGCCTGTGTTCAGCTCGGACTTCACGCATTTCGACGTGCCGGATTTCGAAGACGTGATCCCGGAAGCGTTCGAGATGTTCGAACGCGGCTTCGTGACCGAGCAGGATTTTCGCGAGTTCACGTTCACCAATGCTGCGCGTCTGCACACGCGGAACAATCCCGACTTTTTCAAAGGCACGGCGATCGAGCGCGCGGTAGCTGCCGAGTTAGAGCAGAAGACACCCGCGATGGCCGAGGTCGGCTGAAGGGGACCTTGCGGAATAGACGACCGCGGGTGTTCGTGCTTCGAGACGCTTGCGCGCCTCGCAGGCCCGCCTTTGAACCCTTCGTCCCGAGGAATCCGCGAACGCTGTCTCGAAGGCCTTTAATCCGTTCGGCCTGAGGAAGCGCCAAACGCTGTCTCAAAGGCCTTCACTCCGTTCGTCATGAGAGCGGCAAACCTGTCTCGAAGGACGAACGGTGCAGCCTGAAGGCGATACGCGTTAGTGCTTCATGCTCTCAGGCACCTTGCCGCCGTTTTCCTCGAGCTTGCTCATCACCGCCTTATGCAGCGCGATATTCTGCTCCGCGCTGCCGTCTGCCCCCTCATGTACGTTCAATTCCTGCGCGAGCTCCTTGCGTGCCTTGAGGCTCGAATCGAGATCGAGCAGCTTGAGCAGATCGACGATCGATTGACGGTAATTCCCGCCGCCGCCCTTACCTGACGCAAGCTGCGAGAGCACCGCATCCACGTCGACGTTCTGAATCGACTGTTGACCGGAGCCCTGAATCGGCTGCTGCGATGAGGCCTGGGGCTGCCCCGTGCCGGTCTGAGGCTGTTGCTGTGCCGGAGACTGACCTTGCTGCGGCGAACCTGAGAGCTCTCCGGTACCGGAGGATTGCGCTGCAGCCGAACCATGATGACGCAGTTTGTCGAGAATGGCGCCGAAAATTCCCATGGTGTGTCTTCTCTTTCGGATAATGGATGAGCATTGATCAGAGCAAGCGGCAAGCCTGTGCGTGAGAGTCATGGCAGAATGCGGGTGACCGCCGCCTCGGGAGGAGATCCGGTGATGTATCGGCTGAGTACCCTGCCGCCGCTCGTCGTCGCACTTGCGCTTGCAACGGCGCTCCATGCGCAGTCCTATCCGAGCAAGCCCATTCGCATCGTCGTTCCTTTCCCGCCTGGTGATTCGCTGGACATCATGTCGCGGCTGATCACGCCCAAGCTCCTCGAGCGGCTCGGACAGAACATCGTGGTGGACAACCGGCCGGGCGCCGCGGGGCAGCTCGGACTGGAAGTCGTCGCGCATGCCGCACCGGACGGATACACGATTGGCGGAGGGCAGGGCGGGAACCTCGCGGTGCAGCCCCACACGTACAAAAAGCTGCCCTACGACGCGCTCAAGGACTTCGTGCCGGTGGCCCTTTCGACCACGAATTACCTGGCTCTGGTCGCAAGTCCGACCGCGCCCTTCAAATCGGTGCAGGAGATGATCGCGTATGCGAAGTCGAGCAAAGGCAAGCTCACGTTCGGCTCGAATGGCGAGGGCGGGTTCCCGCACATGTCGATGGAGATGCTGCGCACCCTGTCCGGCCGGTTCGACTACCTGCACGTTCCGTTCAAAGGAAGCGCGCAGATCATGACCGAGCTCATGGGCGGGCCGCGTCGATGCCACGATTCTGGGCATCGGGTCGATCACGCCGTACATCAAGGTCGGGACGTATCCGCCTGCTCGCAGTGACCAGCCCCGCGCGTGCGGCGCTTTGGCCCGACACGCCGTCCATCGCCGAGACGGTGCCGGGTTACGATTCGCGGGGCTGGTTCGGCTACGTTGCACCGGCGCGGACGCCGAAGCAGATCGTCGCCGTGCTCAATCGTGAGATCAATCGCGCGATGACGATGCCGGACGTGAAGGAGAAGCTCAACGCGATCGGCTTGGATGCCGTGGCGGAGTCGCCTGAATGGTTTGCAGGCGTACTCAAGTCGGACTACGACAGATACGGGAAACTCATCAAAGACATCGGCCTGCAACCACAATGAACACGATCAACGACACTTACGCGCGCACCGAGCTCCGCGACGGCATGCGGATTACCTGGCATCAGCCGATCGTGATGGACGACGGGCTCGTGCTGCGTGCCGACGTCTACCGGCCCGTAGATGACGTACGCTGCCCCGTCATACTCACCTACGGCATTTACGCGAAGGGTCTCGCGTATCAGGACGGCTACCCCATGCAGTGGGGCAAGATGGTTGCCGACCATCCCGAGATTCTCGAGATGTCGTCGAACCAGTATCAGAACTGGGAGACGACCGATCCCGAATGCTGGGTCCCGCATGGCTACGCCGTCGTGCGCGTCGACTCGCGCGGCGCCGGATGGTCGCCCGGCTTCATGGACCCGGCATGCGCGCGTGAAGTCGAGGATCTCTATCAATGCATCGAATGGGCCGGCGTGCAGGACTGGAGCAACGGCAAGGTCGGCATGCTCGGTATCTCTTATTACGCCAGCAATCAATGGCGCGTCGCCGGGATGCACCCTCCGCATCTTGCGGCGATCATTCCGTGGGAAGGACAGAACGACCGCTATCGCGATTCGGGCTATCACGGCGGCATCCTGTGTGAATTCCAGAAACGCTGGGCCAAGCATCAGGTCGTGAACATCCAGTATGGTCGCGGCGAGCGCGCCATGAAGAGCAGCGTGACGGGGGAGTCGGTGGCAGGTCCCGTTACGTTGTCGGATGAAGAGCTCGCGCGCAATCGTGTCGATGCGTTCGAGGAGCTGAAGAAGCATCCGTTCGACGACGAGTGGCACCGCTCGCGCTCCGCCGATCTCTCGCTCATACGCACCCCCCTTCTCACCTGCGCGAACTGGGGCGGGCAGGGCATTCACCCGCGCGGCAATTTCAACGGTTTCACCGAAACGCCGGAGGACACGCCGAAATGGCTGGAGGTCCACGGCGACTCGCACTGGTCGATGTTCTCGAGCGGTTACGGCGTCGAGTTACAGAAGCGCTTCTTCGACTATTTCCTGAAGGGCACTGCGAACGGCTGGGACAAGCAGCCGCGCGTTCAGCTCAATATCCGCCATCCCGGCGAACGTTTCGTTCTGCGGCACGAAAACGAATGGCCGCTCGCGCGCACACGCTGGACGAGGCTCTATCTCGATCCGAACGACATGACGCTCGCGAATGCGCCGGCGCCACGGGAACACGCGGTCACGTACGAGGCGCTCGGCGATGGCGTTACGTTCCGCACGCCGCCACTCGAGGCGGAAACGGAAATCACGGGACCGATGGCGGCGCGGCTGTTCGTCTCGGCGACGACCCGCGACGCCGATCTGTTCGTGATCGTTCGGGTGTTCGACCCCGACGGCAAGGAGCTCACGTTCATGGGCTCGACAGATCCCAACACGCCCATCGCGAACGGGTGGCTGCGCGCCTCACACCGGCGTCTGGATCCGAAGAAGAGCCAGCCGTGGCGGCCCTCTCATCCGCACGATCGCGCCGAGGTGCTCACGCCGAACGAAGTCTACGAATGCGAAGTCGAGATCGTCACGAGTTGCATCGTGGTGCCGAAAGGCTGGCGCATTGCGCTCACGATTCGCGGCAAGGACTACGAATACGAAGGGGAGCTTTCCGAGTTCGGCAAAACGTTCCACTACGGAACGCGCGGGACCGGTGGTATGACGCATAACGATCCCGAGAGCCGGCCGGGCGACGTCTTCGACGGTCGCGTCACCTTGCACGCGGGCGGAGAGCGGGAGTCGTACCTGCTGCTACCCGTCATTCCTTCCGACTAGAACGACCGTGAATGCGCGGTGGCAAAGTCGAAGAATGGCACACGTCAGGGACGAGTCGCAATGCGCGGAACGCTATCGCGCTGACGCAGATCGCCCATCAAACAAAAGCCGGCATGACCTCGCGCGAGAAGAGCTCCATCGACTTCAGCACGCGCGACTGATCGAGATCGCCGAACCAGAAGCTGCAGTTGAAGTGTGAGATGCCGACGAGCTCCTGCACACGCCTGATCTGACGCACACACGTCTCGGGCGTCCCGATAATGAGATGGCGCTCGAGCAGCTCGTCGATCGTCGGCTCGGTTTTGCCGGGAACAGAAATCGCGCGGCCATTCTCCACGCGCTCGTAATTGTTGCGAAGACTCAGCGTCACGCGCATGTTCCAGAGCGCGTGCTCGGCCGCGTCGCGCGCGTCCGCGGCATCCTTGGTCACATAGACTGCACGCTGCACGCCGACGAGGGGTCGCGTCGCGGGTTTCACCTCATCCACGGCTTTGCTGAAGAATTTGCCGAATTCCGCGAGGCGCTCGACAGGTAGTCCGAATCCGCCGGTAAGCACATTCAGTCCACGTCGCGCTGCGGCCTCGATCGCATAAGGGCTCTGTCCCGTGACCCAGATCGGCGGACGCGGCTTCTGCACGGGTTTCGGAAAGATCGACGTCTCGGGAATCTTGAAGAGCTTGCCGTCGTATGAAAACGGCTCGCCTTCGAACGCCTTCAGCAGAATGTCGAGCGATTCGTTCCAGCGCTGCCCGTCCGCGTCGAGTTGCTGCCCGAAGCGTTCGAACTCGTAGCGCTGATAGCCACGCCCCAGTCCGATGTCTGCCCGCCCGTTGCTCAGCACGTCGAGCATCGCGACTTCTTCGGCGATGAGGAGTGGATGATGCAGCGGCACGACGATCACTGCGGTTCCGACGCGCAGCCGCGTGGTCTTCGCCGCGAGATAGCTCGCAAGCTGCAATGGGCGGGACAGATAACCGTAAGTCGAGAAGTGATGCTCGCCCAGCCACACGTTGCGAAAGCCGAGTGATTCCGCCGCTTGAGCCTGTTCGATAGCCCGGGCGTACATCTCCTCGGACGGGCGGGCGGATGGCGATTGCATGAGCAGGAACGTTCCGATGTCCATCGATCAGCCTCTCCTCTCTAGGGATCCCTCATTGTCGCAGAGACACGCGCTGTGGGGCAGCGGGGTGTCATTGCGTGCCGGGCGCTCGAGGCAGCTGACATGCGCGGCGCTCTGCCTTATGCTGCCGCTCGGGCTTCCATCGAGCTTCAAGCGCGGAACATCGAGCAAACGAGTACGGAGGTCTCGCGATGAAGCGCCAGCTGATTTGTGCGGCAGCATGCGTTGTCTGGCTCGCGGCGGCGGCGGCGACGGCCGGCACTGCGCCGTCGTATCCGAATCGGCCGATCCGCTTCGTGGTCGCGCAATCGAGTGGAGGCAATGCCGATTTCGTGGCGCGGCTCTATGCGCAGCGGCTCGGCGAACGCTTCGGTCAGCAGGTCGTGGTGGACAACCGGCCTGGCGGTGCAGGCATCATCGGCACCGAGATCGTCGCCCGTGCGGCGCCGGATGGCTATACGTTACTGATCGCGCCGACGCTCTTCAGCATCAATCCCGGGCTGTACACGAAGCTTCCGTTCGATCCGCAACGCGATTTCTCGCCGGTGTCGCTCCTCGGCATCAGCTACGCAGTCGTCGTGGTGAATCCGCAATCGGCGATGCGCACCATTCCGGATCTGATCGCGCAGGCGAAGTCGAAACCCGGCGAGCTTCATTTCGGCTCCTCCGGAGTGGCCGCGGCCACCCATCTGGCCGGAGAGCTTTTCAATGCAATGGCCGGTGTGAAGATCGTACACGTGGCCTACAAGGGGGCGCCTCCGGCGCTTGCGGATCTCGCCGGCGGCCGTCTCGACGTCATGTTCGCGAGCCCGCCCTCGGCGCTGCCGCTGGTCCGCAGTGGTCGTCTTCGTGCGATTGCGACTACGGGCAGCAAGCGCGCGGCCTACGCGCCGGAGTTGCCCACGGTGGGTGAAGCCGGCGTTCCCGGCTACGAGAACACGATCTGGCAGGCACTGCTCGCGCCCGCAGCGATGCCGCCTCCGTTGATTGGACGTCTCTACGACGCTGTCGCGGAGACTGCAAAACAGCCCGATCTGCGGGAACGCTTCGCGGCTGATGGGACCGAGCCCGTGGGCAGCTCGCCGCACGCAACTGCCGCGTTCGTGGCGGAAGAGACGGCGCGTTATACGAAGCTTGTGCGGGCGATCGGACTCAAGATTGAATGACGCGAGCGGCTCGGTTTTGTCGCCTCTCGCTTGCGTAGCTCGGCGCGGCCTCCGTCACTCGGGTTCCACACCCGCCGCCTTGATCACGCGCGCCCATCGTTCATAATCAGTTTTCAGAAATGTCTGAAACGCGTCTGGCGTGTCGCCGATGATGACGGCGCCGAGGCTTCCGAGACGCGCCTCGGTCTCGGGCATCGCAAGCGCTTTGCGCATTTCTTCGCTCAGCCGGCTCACGATCGCGGCGGGCGTTCCGGCGGGCGCCAGCATGCCGACCCACGGTGCGCATTGCTCGAAGCCGGGGTAACCTGCTTCGGCTGCCGTCGGCACGGTCGGGAAATCAGGACGAGCAGCGAAAGCGACGAGAACAGTGTCGTGTAGCCGTCGGGTGCCGCGCGTGCGACGAGCTCGGTCGCGATGATCGCGTTCGCCCCGGTCCTGTTTTCCACGACGACGCTCTGGCCCATGGACGACGTCATATGCTGGGCCAGCACGCGAGCAATGACGTCGGTCGGTCCGCCTGCGGCAAAACCGACGATGAGGCGGATCGGCTTGGTTGGGAACGCCTGCGCAAGAGCCGCCGCGCTCGGCATCATCGCACTCAATGCCGTCGCGATAGTGCACAAGAATCTGCGCATCGTCTCCCCCGGCTGGTTCCTCACTGAACGATGCGCGCCATTATCGCGGCTTCGCCCGAGGGGTCAAGCCGCGTGAAGCACCTGTGCGCAAACGAAACTTGAGCTACTCTTATGCACAGAATGTCGCGAGCCGTCTCGCGCCGGCTTTAGCGGGCGATGCGGATTTGCGACCGTCGACGCGCGGCGAGCCGGACTGTTGGACGGGCGTGCACGCGCTTCATCACTCTGCGAAAGGTTCTTCCATGCCGAACCTCGTTTTCATCCACGGCCCGGGCGCCGGCGCATGCGCCGACGCCTATTACTACCAACTGAAGCATTTCCCGAGCAGCGTCGCGCCAAGCCTGCCCGGCCATCTCGAGGGCACGCGTTGTTGCGATGTCCTGCGTTATACGGAATGGGTGCGCGGCTGGTTGTGGGCGCAGGGGCTGAAGAAAGACCTTGTCCTGGTCGGCTACACGCTTGGCGCGTCGATCGGCCTGCAATACGGCCTCGACTATCCCGAGGAAGTGAAAGGCCTCGTACTTATGACCGTCGCCGCGCGGCCCAAGGTGCGTGGGCCCGGCGCATACGACATGCGTTTGCGCGCGGCCGCCGACCCCAAGGTCTACGACGAAGAGTGGCTGCCGTTCCAGCGCCATGCGATGAAGTTCGTCGAACCCACCCTGCGCGAACGGTTGATGGAGCGCCACCGGCAGATCGGACCGATGTCGCAGTACCACGACCTGATGACCATCGACGCGTTCGACGTGCGCGACCGTATCGCCACACTGAAGCCGAAGCTTCTGCTGCTGCGTGGCGTGGACGATCCGGGCAACCCGCCGGAGTACGAGAAGGAAATGCATGAAGCCGTGCCCGGCTCGCGCTACGTTAAGCTCTCCGGTGCCGGCCACTTCCCGTGCACGGAAATTCCGGACAAGGTGAACGCGCTGATCGAAGAGTTCGTAGCATCGCTGTAGACGGCCTGACGCGGCGGCTGGAGACCGGGGCGAGGGAGGGCACAAGGTCCAATAGATTCTGGAGGCATTAACCCATATACGTGCGGTCAGCCTCAAAGAGACATGGCCACGCCTGACCGCCACAAGGCGCGGTTATCCCGGTTGCGCGTGCCAGCCCATAGCAGCTCACGATAAGGAGACTCGGATGATCCGATTTGCCGCCGCAATGCTCTTTTTCGCCGCACCGCTCGTCCTGCACGCGCAGCCGCTGGACGGCGTGCTCAAGAAGGTTCGTGACACCAAGACCCTGACGCTGGCATATCGTACGGACGCCCGGCCGTTTTCGTTCAACGACGCGAAAGAGCAACCGGCGGGCTACACGGTCGATCTATGCAAGGCGATCGCCACGAGCCTCGAGCAGCAACTGAAGGTGCAGGGCATCAAGGTGAATTGGGTGGCCGTGACTTCGCAGAACCGGATCGAGTCCGTGGTGAAGAAGCAGGTCGATATGGAGTGCGGCGCCACGACCGCAAACCTCTCGCGCATGGAGCAGGTCGATTTTTCGAGCCTGATATTCGTGGACGGGACGGGACTACTCGTCCGCGTAGATTCCGGCATCAAATCGGTTGGCGACCTCGGCGGGAAGCGCGTCGGTGCGATCCCCGGTACGACCAACGAGATCGCGCTGCGCGACACGCTCAAATCGCGGCTCCTCAGCGCAACGGTCGTGTCGGTCAAGAATCGCGAAGAGGCGATGGCGGCGCTCGAAGCCAACAAGATCGACGCATTCGCGAGTGACAAGCTGCTGATCCTCGGTATTCAGGCAGCCGTCAAGGACCCGACTCGCTACGGCCTGCTGCAGGACTATCTTTCCATCGAACCGCTTGCGATCGTGCTGCCGCGCGGCGATGCTCCACTGAGGCTGGCAGTGAATCGCGCTCTGTCGCAAATCTACCGCTCGCCGACGATCCTCGAGGCCTTCGAGAGGTGGTTCGGCGTACTCGGCAAGCCGAGTGGACTCCTTGAGGCGATGTATTTGTTCGGAGCGATTCCGGAATAGGCTGCTGCGGCTTCTCAAGGCGCAGGCGACGCTACGTAATGGCCTGCGAACTGAAACATGAAGCGCGTCCTGATCGCGTGCGACGCCGATCCCGCGATTTTTCCAGGACTGCCGCGTGGCGGGCCCGATTGCGTCGGGCGCATAGTTAGCCGCGCTTCAGCTCCTGCACCGATTCGACCAGTTCGCCATCGGCGCGCGTGAGCGGGCGGATTACCGCGCGCGTGTTCCCGAACGTCGGAATGTAGGACGAATGTTTGCCCGCACCACCCGTGACGATCACGAGCAGGTCCTCGGGTTGCGCGAACATGCGAACCTGTGCGTCGAGGGGCGCATTTGCGTACTGGTCACCGAGCTTGCGGCGAAAGCGGCGCTCGATGCCTTCCTGCGAGAAGCGGCTCAATGGCATCGTGGCGTGTTCGAACAACCATTTCTTCACGTCCGCCTTGCTGAAGCCGCCGCCCGCGACCGTCTGTGCATGCTCGGGACCGAACGCGACGCACGGCTGCCCCTTGTAGTACGCGTTGTTCGACCCCGTGATCGTCATCGTTCCGGCGATCATCGTGAGAATGCCTTCCGCGGTGATGCTTTCGTGGTCGTTGACATTGTGCGGACCCTCCGCCGCGATCACGGTGACGGCAGTGGCTTCACGCGGCAATCCGAGTTCGACGTGCAGCGGCTCCCATGGACTTGCGTCTTCGTTCTCGGCCACGCAGAAGCTGAATTTTGCGGGTGTCCCCTGCGTCGCCATGTCGCCGACGCCGGGAATTGCGGCGCCGATATTCACGAGGGCGAGCCGCACGGCACGTCCGATCGCGGCATTCGCGCGGAAGTAGTTGCCCATGCAGTTCTGGCCCGCATTCAGGCCGACCTCTCTCGCGATCGGACCGTTGAAGATCAGCATCGGCGTGCACGGGTGCGTCGTCGCCTGCGTGCCGTAGAGGTTGTAGGGGCCCTCCGCCACGGCCTCCAGCGCGAGCAGCACCAGCGGAAAATATTCGGGTTTGCACCCCGCCATGACGGCGTTCGCCGCGATGCGAATCGGCGTTGCCGCACCGAATCGCGGCGGTATCTTCACGACCGGCCGGTCGAAAGCGCGATCGCAGTACGCGAGCATCCGCTCGACGCGCTCGGGCGTCGGCGGAATCACCGGCAGGCCGTCGCTCCAACCTTTCTCGCACAGAAACTCGTAGACGGTTTCGGGATCATCGTCGACTTCATGCATGACTCCGGGCGCCTTCAGCAGCGTTTCGAGCGAAGTCATGCCTGTTTTTCCTTCATGAGCTGCATGAGTTGCGGCAGCGCGACGCTCGCGCGCTCACGCACCTTCTCCATGTCGAGACCGCCCAGCGGATGCTGTATCTTCAGAAGCGGCAGGTCCGGCACGCCGAACACTTTCGCCTGCGCCGTGCCGAGCTTCATGAATGTGTCCGAGCAGACGACCGCGGCGATGAGGCCGCGTTTCGTGAGTTGCGCCATGTCGTGGACACTCCACGACGTGCACGACCCTCAGTCGGCCATCGCGCTGACGACGAGGTCAGCCTCCTTCGCGAGCTCGTCGAGGAGCTGGTCCGTCGCTGGCGCGCTCGACGCGGGCTTGCGTTTGTAGACGACGGAATCGACCTTGAATTCCTTCTTCACGCCTGCCACGATCATGTCGAGAAGGTGATCCGCATTGCCCTTGCTGTTGTCGAGCACGCCCAGGCGAATGCCGCTCCCGAGCGTGCGCTCGGCCTTGAGCTGTTCGGTTGCTTCCGGCGGCGCGTCGGGCGCCACGATGTATATCTTCGCCATCTCGTTTCCTTGAACAAAAAAGTTACGACTTGATTCCGGACCGTTTCACGACGTCGCGCCACTTCGCGTACTCGGCGCGCACTTCGCCACCGAACTCGTCCGGCGCGTTGACGAGGACTTCCGCGCCTTCCGCCGTCATGCGTCGCACGACTTCCGGACTCTGCATGGCGCGTCTTGCTTCGGCGTTCAGCCTGGCGACGATATCAGCGGGCAAGCGTGCCGGGGCGAACATGCCAAACCAGGCCTGGACCTCATAACCCGGCACGCCGCTTTCGGCAACGGTCGGGAGATCCGACATCAGCTTGCTGCGCCTGGCACTGGTCACCGCAATCGCCTTCAGTCGTCCCGCCTTGACGAGCGGAAACGCGGAAGTGGGGAACCCGAGCATCCAGTTCACGTCCCCCGAGACGACCGCGGGATAGGCATCGGCGACGCCTTTGAACGGAACGTGAAGCATACGGGTACCGGAGAGGAGCGCCAGCAGCTCCGCACTGAGATGGAGGATGCTGCCCTGACCGGCCGAGGCATAGCTCACGGTCTCGGGTTTTGCCTTCGCCAGGGCCACAAGCTCCTTCACGTTCGACACAGGCAGAGAAGGGTTCACCAGCATGAGATAAGGCGCGGTCGTGAGCGCCGTGATCGGCTGCAGGTCCCGCACCGGGTCGTAGCTGACGAGTGGTCCTGCCTCGCTGCCGCTTCCCGGCGGCCGGATCGCGGCGTTGGTCACGATGCCGCTGCTTGCGACGAGCAGCGTGTAGCCATCCGGCGCGGCTTTCGCGACCAGCTCGACGCCGATGCTGCCGCCGGCGCCGGTGCGATTGTCCACGACGAACGGCTGGTGCCATACGCCGCTGTAGTGCTGGGCGCAGATGCGTGCGACGTTGTCGACGCCGCCTCCGGCTGTCACGTTGACGATCACGCGCACGGGGCGCGTCGGATACGGTTGTGCATTCGGCTGTAGCGACGGGTACAGGACGATCAGAGCGATGCATGCCGCAGTCCCTCTGCGCAGAAGCGCTTGCAGAAATTGGCTCATGTAGGTCGTGTAGTCCTGGTGCAGAAGAACGATGTTATCGCGCCCGTCGCGTGGTGCGCCTCGGGGCGCGCTTCTCGAGCACAATCTGCGGTGAAGGATCGCCGGACCAGGTCAGCCGGTAAGCGTCGCCGCGGCGGACATTCGCGACGACCGCCGGCCGGAAGCACGCGAGATTCGTTCCGCGCGTGCGTCGTACGCTGGGATAGATCACGCCCACCGACCCCCTGTCGATGAGGCGCGAGGCGAGCTGCTGCGACGCGATGTAGCTCACGCGGTCGAGGCACGACGCGAAGCGCGGATCGCGCCGGACGTCGTGAAACTCGTTGGTGAAATCGGCGAGGAGCGTCTCGTACGTGACGCTGTCGTTGAAGCGCCCGATTTCCTGATACTCGACACTCTTGTGGAACGTGACTTCGGCCAATGCTGTCTCGACCTCGAACGAGCAATACCACGCACCTCGATCCGGGCCGTTGAAGCGGCTGCCCTGCGGGTGCGCGTAGGTGAATGCCGCGTTGACGAGACTCGCGTTGGGTACGCCGAACACGAGCTCGTCGATACCGATTCCCGGAAGTAACCCGCGCTCGCCGCGCAGCCGCTCGTTCGTGGCGTTGTCGAGCTCGAAGAGATCAGCGAGGTGCGCGTCGTCTTCGGCGATACCGGCCAGCACCGAATCATTGCGCGCGGCGAAACGCGACGGGATTGCCCGGCACGTGTCGAATTGCCGCAGCAGCGTCGTGCGTGGAAGGGGCAGGCTCACGCCGCGCCGCGGCGTGCGTCCAGGAGCTTGCGCACCGTCTGCATTGCGAGCAGGCCGCCGCTCACCATGTAGGCGAGGGGCGTGCTGCCGCCGAAGATTGCATTGCTGTTCGGCAGGTTCACCCATTCGTCGGCGAGCTTGTCGCCATAGAGGATATGCAGTGCCTTGTAGATCCCGACCAGGTAGGACACGCGCGTGATGCGATCGACGTCGAGCACGCGCGCGGTATTCTTCTTCCATTCATAGTAGGCGCTGCTCGATACGCCTCCCAGCAGCTCGCGTGCCGTGTCGTCGCGCACGCCCCAGCGCTCGACGATCCGAAAGAACCCGCGCAGGGCGGAACGCGACAGGCGCTCGCGCTCGGTCCGGGAGCTCAGATCGATGGCCGCCGGCGCTTCGAAACGACTCTTGGGATACGCGAGACCCACTGGTTTCTCTCCTTTTATGGAGAGCATACGCTCCGCTTCAGGAGCGAACAAGGCGGATCGGACCCGGATTCCGCGCTTTCGTGGCAGATTTCCCCCGCGCTACGGCGGCTGAGGGCGTGCCTCACGTATGCGCGACGCGTTCCCGTGCCGGTGCAATGCTGCCCATTGCGATTTCCAGCGCCTCCGGGTCCACGGGCTTGGTCAGGTGCTCGTCGAAGCCCGCTTCGACGGCTTTTTGCTTGTCTTCCTGCTGTCCGTACCCGGTGAGCGCCACGAGCCGGATGCGCGCGGTGTCGGCATTCGCCTTCAGTTGCCGCGCGACTTCATAGCCGTCGATCTCCGGCAGGCCGATGTCGACGATGGCGACGTCGGGGCGCAGTTCACCAGCGAGCCTGACGGCCGTCTTCCCATCGGCGGCTTCGCTCACCTCGTGCCCCTGTATCGAAAGCGCGGCGGCAAGCGTCTGCCGCAGGTCGTCGTTGTCGTCGATCAGCAGGACTTTGCGTCGGGACACGGCCAACGTCGTCATCGTCAGCGCCGGGCCTGCGGCGGGTGCTGCAACTGCCGGAAACCGTACGCTGAATGTCGCGCCGCGCCCTTCTCCTTCGCTTGCTACGCCCACAGTGCCGCCCTGCAGTTCCGTCAGGCGCTTCACGAGCGCGAGTCCTATCCCCATTCCGCCCGACTTCCGCGCGAGACCCTGGCGGCCCTGAACGAACAGATCGAACACACGGGCCATCGTCCCCGGGCTGAGGCCGGCGCCCTCGTCCTTCACCCGGAGGACAGCGTGTGAAGCCTCGGACAGCACACTCACCGTGCACGCCGAGTTCTCCGGACTGAATTTAAGTGCGTTGTCGAGGAGGTTGGAGAGGATCTGCTCGACGCGCGAGCGGTCGGCGCGAATCCATGTCGGGGATGTGTGCAGCGCAACCCGGTGGTGCGCCAGGCGGCCCGACGAGCGCCAGGTTTCGACCAGTGCCGCTGCGGCGTCGGCAAGATTGAACACTTCGAACTGGAGATACGCTTTGCCCATGACGACCCGGCTGGTATCGAGCAGATCCTCGATGAGCCGTGCAGTCTGTTTTGTCTGGCGCGCGATGACATCGCGAGCGTGCCGTGCCGCCGGGTCGTTCGGATCGACCATGTCCAGTAACCGGCTCGCCGACGAGAGCGCGGCAATCGGGTTGCGCAACTCGTGGCTCATCATCGCGATGAACTCGTCCTTAGCGCGATCCGCTTCCTGCAGGACCTGTTTCTCGCGCTCGAGCAGGCTCTGACGCTCACGGACCGCGGTGGCAGCCTCGTTCAGTGCGAATGCCACTGTTTGCACCTCCGTGACGTTTTCCAGACCCTTCAACGCCACCGGGTTTCCGGTCGCAATGCCCGGCGCTGCACGCGCGATGCTGGTGACGGGCCCCGATACACGGCGTCCGAGCCATAACGCGAGAAAAGAGGCGAGCGCGAGCGAAGCCGCGATTCCGGCGCCCATTACCCAGCCCGTGTGCTTTGCCTCTGCCAGAACTTCCTCCGCCGGAATGCCGAGGCCCATGCTCCAGTTCGTGAAAGACGACGTCACGTGCGCCGTAAATGCATCCAGTCCTTCCGTCGTACAGCCCGCGATACCACCCTTCCGGCGCGCGGGCGACTGCTGCGAGGAAGCCTTCACTGGCTTTCTGAGCAGGCGGCGACGGGACTCGTGCGATGAAGTAGCCGTTCGCATCCACGAGGCCGCTGACCCAGCCGCGCCCGATGCGTTGCTCTTCGATCGGTGTCAGGAACAGCTCCGGCTTTATGAAGGCAAGCAGCACATATTTGACTTCGCCGCCGCGGAACACCGGAACCAGGACACGCACGCCGCGTGTCTTGAGGACCGGACCGGTCAGCATCGATCCTACCACGGGCTGTCGCGTGTTCACCACGCGCGCCGCGAGGTCGGCATCGACGAGGTAGGGCTGACGCGCAACCGACTCGGGTGCTGCAGCGTTGACCACCTGCCTGCCGTCGGGATCGGCGAGGACGATGTTCATCCACGCGGCCTGACCCTCCAGGACGCGAGTCGCTTCTAGCGCGAACGCTTTCAGATCCCCGCTGTCGAGCGCACGCAAGGACGCAAGTGCATTGAGGGCGGTGACTTGCCCCTGCACTTGCGCGTCGACTGCTGTCATGGTCGAGCGCAGGCGTTCGACCGCGCCTTCGGCAAACGTGCGCTGCTCCCGTTCGACCAGCAGCGTCGTCAGGAAGACCGAGAATGCGGTGATCGGAACGATGATTCCGAATGCGAGTAACAGAAGATGCGAGCGTATGCGCATGCAACAATGGGCGGCGACCGGTCACGACGGCGTCAGCGCGCCTCGTCGATTCGAAGCCTCAGCGGCGTGTCAATCGAGCGCGCATAATAGCCGGGAACTCGTGCAGAAAGAACAGTCGGTATGCGGTTATGCGCGCGCGCTTCGGAACAGGACAATTGTACTTTGAGATGGCGGATGGACATGGGCGGAGCGCATGCGGGCTCGTTGTCAGCAGTGCGCATCGCGACGCCGGTCGTTATATCAGGACGCTTCGACGGGAGGATAGATGGGACAGTTGGAAGGAAAGGTTGCGCTCGTTGCGGGAGCAGGACGCAACAACGGCAAAGCGATCGCGCTTGCGTTCGCACGCGAGGGCGCAGACCTGATACTGGTCGCGCGCGAGCGCAAGCAGCAACTGGATGAAGTTGCGAATGAATGCGAAAAGAGCGGTTCGAAAGTGATCACGCTGCTCGCCGATCTGAGCGAGTACGAGCAGGTCAACACCGTTGTGCAGCGAGGCAACGAAAAGTTCGGCAGGATCGATGTCCTCATGTGCTGCACGGGCCGCCGCGCGCACCAGGATTTCTGGCAGATCAGCTACGAGGAATGGCACAAGACGTTCGCGGTCAATCTGCACTCGGCGTTCTATCTGGCCAGAGCCGTCGTGCCCGGCATGATGGAGCGCAAGTCCGGCAGTATCGTGGCTTTAGGCGGGATGGCGTCGGTGACCTCGCAGCCGCAGCGGGCGCACGTGATCGCTTCGAAGACCGGTCTCTACGGCCTCATCAAGGCGCTTGCCCTCGAGCTTGGCCCCTACAACGTGCGTGCGAATCTGATCGCACTGTCGCTCATCGAGAACGTCAGGGCCAATCCCGAGTGGTATCCGGAACGTGCGGGCGGCAGTTATCCGGCCTCGGAAGTCGCCGACATTCCTCTGCGCAGAATGGGCAAGCCGCAGGAAGTCGCGAACGTCGCCGTGTTTCTCGCGTCGGACCAGTCGTCGTTCGTGACGGGCGACCGCGTCGTATGCTGCGGTGGTAAATATATGTGAGCAGCGGCCGCTGGGACAGCGTGTCCGCTGCGAAGTGACATTCGAAAGCCCATTAGCACCCAGTCCGAGTGTACCGAGGGTCAGGAAGATGAGGAGGCTGCGGAGCAGAGGGGTCCCCGCGAACGAAGCATCCGTTCTGGCGAAGGTGATCTGGCCGCCCGGCCGATGGCCTGAGGCCCTCACACCGCCTCCCCGCGTCCGGCGGGAAACGCCTTCTCCCACTCGCGGCCATTGATGTGTCGGACCGTCATTTCCTCGATCGCCGGAGAGTCGATGCAGCGCGCGTTCACACTGAAACCGTCTGGGTGCGAGCGCGGTACGTAGAAAGACTTGATCCCGCACACGGAACAGAAGAGGTGCCGCGCGGTGCCTGTGTTGAACGTGTACGTGGTCAGTACATCGTCGCCGCGGATGAGCCTGAACCGGTCCGCCGGTACGATCAGGTGCAGATAGCCGCTGCGGCTGCAGATCGAACAGTTGCAGTCGGACACCATGAGCCGTCGCGGTGCGATCACTTCGAACTTCACGCGGCCGCAGTGGCAGCCTCCGGAATAAGCGACCATGGCGGTTTCGCTCATAGGCTCGGCTTCGACGTGGTTGCGGTAAGCGCGCCGAACGCCTGTTCGAGCATCGCATCGGCCCGTGCCAGTGCTGCCGCACGTTCTTCGAGCCAGCCGCGCTCGGAGCGCAGTGTCTCGTCGTGCTCCGACAGCATGCGCGCGACCTCCGCAAGCTGCGGTCCGCCAAGCCCTTTGCGGCCGAAGACCATATATTCGGCGCTGACGACTCGTGCGAAATCCGCTTCGTTCAGCGGAAAGTCGTCCCCGCTCTGCTCGCGATACAGCCGCGCAGCCTCCTGGTATGGAATCTCGTCCAGCTTCAGCTCTCGTGAGCGTCCGTAGTCGGTGAGGGTCGAGGCGAAATGGTGGCCGATACGAAACGGAACGTCGTTTCGCTGCATGAGCGCGTCGGCGATCTCGGTGGTGGTCGAGTAGTCGTCCCGAACCTCGGCCAGCGCGCGTGCCTTGTTCACCACGATGCCATCGACGACCTGCTGGAACAGCCTGAACACCTGCAGCGGTCTGGCGCAGGGCACGGGATCGTAGCTGCGATAGTCGAACATGCCGGTGCGAGTGTTATGGGCGATCAGGAAAACGGCATGCATGTCGGCGAGCATCAGACTCGACTGCGCACGCAACTGCTCCAGCGCCGCCGGGTTGCGCTTCTGCGGCATGATACTGCTCACGCCCGTGAGCTCACCGGCTGCCAGCATGAACCACGGGTGAGGCTCGGCGTATTGAGCGTGGATGTCCTGCGCGAAGAGTCCGATCTGAATGGCTGCGATGGCGAGCGCACCGGCGACTTCGAGGGCGCTGTCCACGGGACCGAGATGATTCGCGTCGTACGCGTTCTCGACGAGTCCCTCGAAACCGAGCAGTTCCGCCAGCCGTTCACGATCGAGTGGGAAGCTCGACGTCGCGAGCGCCGCTGCTCCGAGCGGGTTGCGGTTTACGCGCGTGTAGGCCTGCTGCAGGCGCTCGGTTTCGCGGCCGAGCGCGGCTGTGAAAGCGAGCAGGTAGTGTGCGAACGTCGTCGGCTGTGCCTGCACGCCGTGGGTGTAGGCGGGAATGATCGTCTCCGTGTGACGGCTCGCGAGGTCGACGAGCTTCTCGCACGCGGTCACGAGCGCCTCGGATTTCCTGCAGAAGACCGTCGCGCAGGTTCATGCGGGCGATCGTCGAGGCGATGTCCTGCCGGCTGCGGCCGGTGTGCAGTCGCGACGCATCGGCACCGACGATGGCGGTGAGCTTCGGCTCGTAGTCGAGATAGTCCGCAGACGTGCCTGCGCCCCGCTTCGCGATGCTGCGCGACAGCTCCGCGATGCCGCGCGCAATGGCGCGTGCAGTGGCGTGTGGCACGAGTCCTCTTTCCGCCAGCATCACGATGGACGCCTTGTTGATGCTGTCGAGAAACTCGACGGACCGGCCGCCGCCGCGGAAGATCTCGTTGATGTCGTTTGCCCCGGCGGGAGCGGGTTCAGTGTGCGTGCTCATCGCTGCGTGCCTCACGATTCGAGATGGTACGCGTCGCATCGGCAACATGCGTGCGGTTCTGTCTTACGACGTTCACGAGCCAACCGAGAGCGACCACCGCGACCAGCACGAACGCCCATCGCGTGAGACTCGCGAGTGCAGCGGCATCCAGAGTCGGCAACGGAAATCGCATGAGCTGCTCGCCGCGTTCCGTCAGCCAGTGCCAGGCCGTATGGATGACGAAAGCCGACACGATGATCGTGCCCATGCGCTCCGGAACGATCCTGAAGAGCGCATTTAGAACCGGCACGACGAGGACGAGGACGAGAAGCTGCCCGACCTCGACGCCCGCGTTGAACGCGAATAGTGCCGTAAGCAGATGCTCACCGGCGAACTGAAGCTCCTGCTTCAACTGGAACGAAAACGCGAAACCGTGCACCAGCCCGAGCATGAACGCGATAACCCAGCGCCGCTCCACCTTCGCACCGATGATGTTCTCGAGCGCGACATACAGAATCGAAATCGCGATGAGCGTTTCGATGAGCGGAGGAAACCACAGCGCGTCCGGACCGAGGCCGAAAGCGGACGCGATCAGCGTGATCGAATGCGCGACCGTGAAGCCGGTGACGATCACCGCAAGCGGCACGATGCGCCTGAACGGGATCACGAGACAGAGCAGAAAGAGCAGATGGTCGGCGCCGGAGAGTATGTGCAGGAAGCCGGACTCGACGAAGCGCAAGGCTGCGTGATGCCAGCGCGGATCGAGTCGCACGATGCCCTCGTCGCCGTGGTACTCGAAAACCCGCACTGCGCCGTCCGGCAGAACGTATCGGAGCACCGTGCGCGTGCGAATGCCGAGCTTCTCCAGCCGCGGATGGATGGAGAACTCCGAATGCGCGGAGGCGATCGGGTATTCGAGCAGCGCGTCCATGAGAAGCTGCTCCCAGAAGAGCTCGCTCGTCGCGGGCAGAGCCGGCGCTGCCAGGTGAGCGAGCGCGCCGTCGAACGTCGCGAAGGATCGATCCGATTCGAGTGAGAGGCGCGTCTCGACGATGCGCGGCGCCGCAAGCGGCTGATCGTTCTCGATAGAGCCGCACGTTGTCCGCTATCCACAGCGCGGCGGCCTCCCGCAGCGCCGCTGATGCGCGTGCCACGTCGAGCGCGCCCGAGGGCCGGCGCGGGTAATCGACGTCACGCATCGCCTTGAGCGGAACGCGAACGAGGAGTTGCAGCCGCTCGCCGGACGGTCTCACGTACGCCTGCACGGTCACGTCTGCGGGTATGTCGTGAGCGGACGCGTCGAACGCGACGAAACACACCGCCCACATCGCGAGCAGAGCGAGAAGACGCAACCGGAAGGCGCCCGAAGTCGCAATAGTCATCATTGCCAGCCGCACGTATACTGTTTTCGGCGTTCCGGCGCAAAGGGGAGGAGGAATGACAGCGACAAAGGCGTGGAGCAAGCGCAACCTTCGCATCGGCGGCGCATTCGTGCTTGCGCTGGCCGCACTCGGCGCGTGCCAGAGTGTGTTCGACCGTCAGGCGGATTCAGCCGCCGGAACGGGCGTCATCGCACCGGTGTTCGAAGTCGATCCGCTCTGGCCCAAACCGCTGCCGCATCACTGGCTGCTCGGCATGACGATCGGAATCTGGGTCGACGAGCAGGACCACGTCTGGATCATTCATCGTACCTCTGCCACGCTGCATGCGAACGAACGCGCGCTCGAACTGGGCGTGGGCGAATGCTGCCGCGGTGCGCCGCCGGTGCTCGAGTTCGATCCGGAGGGCAATCTCGTGCGCGCGTGGGGCGGCCCCGGCCAAGGCTACGAATGGCCCGGGTCGAATCACGGCATCCACATCGACCACAAGGGTTATGTCTGGATCGGTGGCAACGGGCCCAAGGACGCGCACATCCTGAAGTTCACCAAGGATGGCAAGTTCGTCATGCAGGTCGGCGCGCTCGGCAAGAACGGTGGCAGTAACGATCCGAACAACTTCGGCCGTGTTGCGAAAATCTGGGTGGATCCGCAAACCAACGAAGCCTATGTCGCAGACGGCTATCAGAACCGCCGCGTCGCGGTGCTCGATGCAGACACCGGGAAAATGAAGCGTTACTGGGGCGCCTACGGCAACCGGCCCGACGACAAGGACCTCGGCAAATACGATCCGAAGGCGCCGCCGCCCCAGCAGTTCAGAAATCCGGTGCATTGCGTCGAGCGCAGCAACGATAACCTGATCTACGTCTGCGATCGCCAGGCGGACCGCATCCAGGTCTTCACACCCGACGGCAAGTTCGTAAAGGAAGCGCACTACGCGCGTGAGACGCTCGGGTCGGGTTCCACGTGGGATCTCGCTTTTTCGAAAGATCCGCAGCAGCGCTTCATCTTCCTCGCGGATGGCACCAACGAGAAGGTGCGCGTGATCCTGCGCGAGACGCTGACCGAGATCACGAACTTCGGCGATGGCGGTCGTCAGCCCGGCCAGTTCTACGGCGTTCACAGCATCGCGGTGGATTCGAAGGGCAATCTCTACACGACCGAGACGTACGAAGGTAAGCGCCTGCAGAAGTTCGTATACAAGGGCATGGGCACGGTGGCACGCGAGCAGGGCGTGCTGTGGCCGCGGGCGCGTTAAGCGCCGGAGCGAAAGCGCGCCTCGAAGTGGCATCGGAGGAGAACGTATGAAGTCGAGTCTCTCAATCGCGCTCGTCTTGCTGTTTGCAGGCGCAACCTGTGCGCATGCTGCTCAGCGGCCCCGTGACGACGGCGCGCAGCCCTACCCGTCGCGGCCAATCCGCGTCATCGTGCCGCAGGCGCCTGGCGGCAGTAACGACATCATGGCACGCTACGTCGGCGGCCTGCTCGCGGAGCGCCTTGGCAAACAGGTGGTGATCGATAACCGGCCGGGCGCCGAGGGCATGATCGGTACGGAGACCGTCGCGCGCGCAAATCCCGACGGCTATACGCTGCTCATGGCCTCGACCGCCTTCACCATGAATCCGGCCGTCATCAAGAAACTGCCGTACGATCCGATCAAGGATTTCGACTGGGTGGCGATGTTCGGCCGCGCGCCGACCGTCGTTACGGTCGGGACATCGCTGCCGGTCAATTCGCTGCAGGATCTGATCGCGCTGGGTAAGGCGAAGCCGAATTACCTCACGATCGCTTCGGCGGGCGGCTTCATGCATTTCGCTTCCGCGATGTTTCGCAGCCGCGCCGGCATCACGGCGGAGATCGCACTCTACAAGGGCGGTGCGCCGGCGCTGATCGATGTGATCTCGGGGCAGGCGCACGTCGCGTGTGCGACTGCCGTTACCGCCGGCTCCCTGATTCGTTCAGGCAAGCTGAAACCGCTCGCGGTCAGCAGTGCGAAACGGTTGCCCGCGATGCCAGACGTGCCGACGTCCGCCGAGGCGGGGTTGCCGAGCTACGACGCCGACATCTGGTGGGCGTGGGCCACTACGGCTCACACACCGGCTGCGGTGCTCAACAAGCTGAATACGGAGATCGGCGCGATTCTGACAACGCCGGAGACGGCGAAGCGGTTCGCCGTCGAGAGTGCCGAAGTGGAGATCCGCACGCCGGCGGAGATGCGCAGGATGATTCCCGAGGATCTGGCGAAATGGGATAAGGTTGCGCGCGACGCAGGGATGCCGAAGCAGTGAAGACCGCTTCGCTGTTGCAGTCCGGCTTGTGTAACGTTCGCCCTGAGGAAGCCGGCAGGGGCTGTCTCGAAGGGTGAACGGCATTGTCGTCCGTGCTTCGAGACGGCGTCGGTTCGCCTCCTCGGCACGAACGCTGAAGCCAGTTTTACTGCGGCTCCATCTTCGCCGCCCTGGCGATGCGCGCGTGCAGCTCGATCTCCCGCTCGACGAACTTCGCGAACTCGTCAGGCGGGCTCGCCACGGGCACCAATCCCAGCTCGTCGAGGCGCGCTCTCATTTCCGGCGACAGGAGCACGGTCGCGACTTCCTTCTGGATACGCACGGCGCGTTCGCGTGGAACGCCCGCCGGGAACCACCATCCGTGCCACCCGATGAACACGACGCCGGGGTAGCCGCTTTCCTCGAACGTCGGCAGATCCGGTAGGGCGGGATTTCGCGCCGGCCCGCTGATGCCGAGCGCACGTACGCGACCGGACTTGATGAACGGTATGCCCTGCGCGGACGCGACGAAGATCATGTCGATCTGTCCCGCCAGCACGTCGTTCATCGCCACGCCGGCGCCTTTGTAGGGCACGTGCAGCACGCTCACGTTCGCCGCTGCGAAGAGAAGCTCGCCGGCCATGTGCGTCGCATTGCCCACGCCGGCCGATCCGAACGTGAGCCTGCCGGGTCGCGACCGGGCGAGCGCGATCAGCTCCTT
>CAWHFX010000021.1:0-407828 GCA_963828715.1 uncultured beta proteobacterium
CATGCTTCAGCAGATACTGTTTCGCGCTTCTGATGCTCGTCTCGGTGAAATGGTAGATGTTGGTCGTCGCGACCGCGTCAGCGCCACCGATGCGGAAGCCGTCCACGAAATCCTCCACTTGCCTGCGCCGCCGCACACGATCACCGGAATGGACACGCTGTTGCCACCCTCCGATTCAGGGCGTTGTCGTAGCCTTCGAGCGACCCGTCCCGCTCGATCGACGTCACCAGATCGCCCGCGCCGAGCTCCTCGGCCCGTCGCGCGAGGGTGTCCGGCTGCCACTCGGTCGCGTCACGGCGGCGATTGTTGTAGACGCGGTAGGTGGCGCTCTCTTTCCGGGCATCGATCGAGACGACGACGCATTGACTGCCGCAGCGGGTTGCGGCTCGCGTGATGAGACTGGCTCTTCGATCGCGATCGTGTTGATCGCGATCTTGTCTGCGCCGAGGTCGAGGTACCGCTTGAAGTCGTCGAGGTTCCGCACGCCGCCGCCGACGCACAGCGGCACGAAACACTTTCTGCTGAAATCCTTGACGACCGTGAAAAACAGCTCTGGATTGCGACGTTCCGGGCGGCTGATGTCGAGCAGCACGATCTCATCGATCGACCAGGCATCCACGAAGTTCGCCGTGTATCGGTAGTCCGGCGTAAACAGCTTGCTGCGAAACAGGACGCCGTCGTTGAACGTCAGGACGGTTATGACTCTCTTTCTCAGCATCCGACGACTTTGGCCGCGAAATTACGCAACAGTGAAAGGCCGTGCCACTGACTCTTTTCGGGATGGAACTGCGTACCGAATATGTTTCCCTTCTGAACAGCGGCGACAAAAGGCAGGCCGTGGTCCGACATGGCAACGACATCGCGCTCGTCGGAGCACTGCATATGATAGCTATGCGTGAAATAAAAGAGCGCGTTCTCCGGAATTTCGTCGAATAGCGGACTCTGCCGCGTGCGCGTGCAGTCGTTCCAGCCGACGTGCGGAATGCGCACGCTCTCGTCCACCTTGCTCATCGGAACTACGGCCGCCTCGATCCAGCCCAGCCCCGGCGCGTGCCCGAATTCATGGCCTTCGCGCGCCATGAGCTGGAAGCCGAGACAGATGCCCAGGACCGGGCGCTTGCCTTCGACCACGAGGTCGCCCAGCAGCTCGGTGAGCCCGAGCCGTCGAAGATTGTTCATGCCGTCTCCGAACGCGCCGACGCCCGGCAAGATCAGACCGTCTGCCTTCCCGATCGTCTCCTTGTCGGACGTACAGGCATAGGCTACTTCGAGCCGTTCGAGAGCGGCACAGATCGATCTGAGATTGCCCAGCCCGTAATCGACGATAGCCAGCATGGAAACGGTTATTGCGGTGGGTTGCGCAGCACCCAGCGGTTGCCGATCTTTCTCCAGATCTCGGGGTTGCGATGCTGGTCGACGATACGGTCGAATTCATCGCGCGTGAGATCCAGATACTCGAGCACTTCAGCGAAATGCTCGTAGCAGAATTCGTCGTCGTACTTGCGTGCGAGCTCCAGCCCTTCCTCGCGCGTCATGTGGCCGTTCTGGATCAGACGGGAAGCATCGCGCACCGCGCGTCCGAAGCCGAACTTGATGAACTGCATGTAGTAGTACAGATTGTCGATCTTGTCGTCGAGGCTGTCGTAGTTCGTGAACGTGCCGTCGGTCCTGCCCTTTACGTTCGTACGGAAGTCGATCTTGTCCCTGATGTAGAGATAATTCTCGTACATCGACCAGCGGAAGAAGTAGCCGAAGTAGAAGGCCTTCACACCCAGGATTTCGATCTGCTCCAAAGGCGGATAGACGTACGGGGCGAGGTCGTCTTCGGTCACGACATCATCGACCCAGTTTCGCGGATCGTCGCCGACATAATTTTCCAGAACTTCGGTGAAGTCCCTGGTGCGGCGGTGTTCCTCGCTGAGCACGCGCCCCCCGTACTCGCTTTCGCCGTGCTCGGCGTAGAAGACGACCGGGATCTTGTAGTTCACGGCGACCTGCAGCGGCACGGCGTTGATGCCAGCATCCCATGCCACTTTCGGATTGCCCCGTTCGACGAAGAAGCGTTTCGCGAGGTGTCGCAGCGCCTTCTGGTTCGCCCGAAAGAAGAGGTGATCGAAGCCGAGCCGTACCATCTCTTCCCGGTTATGGTGGCCGATCTCGTTCGGGATCATCGGCGAATACGTCACCAGAAGCGGATTGAGGCCGAACTCGAATTTCAGTTTGTATGCGATCGTGCTGCTGTCCTTGCCGCCGCTCCATGGAACCACGCAGTCGTAGCCGCTGCTGCCACGGTGCTCGCGAAGCGGAGCGACGAGTTGCAGAAATTGCTTCTTGCGCGCATCCCAGTCGATCGTCGCTTTTTCCTCGGCATTACGGCAGGCGTTGCACACACCCTCGTCGTCGAAGCTGACGCGCGGCCTGCTGTTCGGGGTAAGGCACTTCTTGCAGAAGATTACGTGGGGAGCATCCATTTGCTTCGACGAACGCGGGCTTTGATGGAGAACGAGGGAGAAGTCGGTGTGACAGGCTCAGGCCAGATCGCCGGGCAGAAGCCCGACGATGTATCGATTGCGCAGCGCTCCTTCCAACGTGAGCATTTGCTGTCGTTGCAGGCCTTCTATCTTGAAACCGTTCTTGAGGAATGCGAGCAACACCGCGAAATTGTCGTCTCCGAACGACGAGCAGATCTTGCGGGCCTTGAGCTCATCGAAAGCATACCGCACCAGACAGCCGATCACCTCCCGCGCGAAGCCGCGGCCGCGCACACTCTTCTCCCCGATCAGGATGCCGAGATCGAGCAGCCCGCCATGACCGATCTCGCGGAGCGTCGCGGTGCCGATAAACGTTTCTGGTTCCCGCGTCGACACGGCAAACAGCAGATTATGCGGATTGTCGGCGAAGCTCCTGTAATAGGCGGCGAGCTTCTCCTGGGTAACCGGCTTCAGCTGATAATCGACGAGATTCAGCGAGACCAGGTTTTCCTTGTCCGAAAGCCACTGCAGGTAGTTCGGATCATCCAGGTGAGTCTGGCCGAAGCGTTCAATGGTCAGGCGATCGGTTGACAGGGGAAGTGGCATAAGGATGGGAGCCGGAAGCTTGCACGGGGCTCGGGTCAGGCGGCGCTCACGTCGATAGACAGATATTTCCAGGGCAGTATAAAAGGATAGGACACCTCGTACCGGCCCAGCAGCTCGGTGGCGCCGCGTTTCTGCAGGTTGAGCTTGCGCTCCTCTTCCAGGCTGCTCAGCACGTTCTTGTCTTCGATCCACTCGGCGCGCGCCTTCGGCTCGATCGTGCGCACGAGCGCTTCCATGTACGTAAAGCTGTACATGTTCCAGAAGTCGTAGCACAGGATATTGCCGGCATCGTCGAATGCGGCGAGTTCGTCCACCTGAGACTTGTCGTGGTTGCGGGTGGTCTGCGCGCGGACGATCCTGTAAGTCGACTCTGTGAAATAGCTGCGGATGATGACGCGGTGCCGTGCAGCTCGCATGAGCTTCGTGAGAGCCGTTTTTGCGGACGCGAAGTACATGAACGCGTTGACGCAGATCACGAGATCATACGTCTGTCCGCCGGCGAAGTGCTCCAGGTCCGCGTTGATGAATTCGGCCGCGCCCGAGCCGAGCTCCTCGCGCCAGACTTCGTTGGCCGCCCGAACCATGGCCGGATCGATCTCGAGGCCCACGTACTTGCGAAGCGGGAGGGCACGTCGGATGAACGTGCGCAGAAAGTGTCCCGTGGCACAGCCGACGTCCAGAACGCTTATACGGCCATCCACCGTGTTCGTCCGCGGCGACATCTCCGCGATCAGCTCCGCAACGCGCAGCGCGCAACCCATATCCGGCAGACGACCGCGCGCGCGCGCGGTCATCAAGGACACGTAATCGTCGGTGTTCTCGATCATGGAGATCTGCCATTCAGTAGCACGCCCGGCGCTGCTACCATGCGCGGCGAATGCGGCGCCTCAACGGCGCAAACTGATGGAGCGCTTCAGCACGCTCATGCGGGCGGCGCGGTGCGGATCAGCTTTCGCTCGGGAGAGGCTTTCCGCAATGGCGGCCCACACCAGCGCGAGCACGAGCGCCGCGAATGTCCAGAGCAACACCAGTATGCTGCGTCTCGGTTTTGATTTACGGTCGGGCTCGACGGCTGCATCCAGGACCTGGATCAGCGCCGAATTTTTCGCCTCGTCGATTCGCGCCACCTCGTACTGTTTGGCGAGCAGTTCGTAGAGCAGCTCGTTGTACTTCAGGTCACGCAGCAAACGCAGATTGTCGAGCCCTTTCCCGCCCGAGTTCGCGTCCCGCATGGCCGCTGTCGAGCCCGAGCCTTCCAGCCGCGCAAGCTCGCGCCTCATTGCATCGAGCTCCCTCTCCGTCCGGTGCAGTTCCGGATTATCTTCCGCCGCAAAGCTGCGCATCGCGCCGATCTGTATTTCCTTGGCGGACATCTGTGCTCGGAGGCGAGCCGTCGTCTCGACCATCGCACGGCCCTGGTCGTCTACCTTGACCAGTCCGCCCGGCAGAGACCGTAACGCGGCGTCCTCAACCTGGATGAGATTCTCCTTGGCGCGGTTGAGCTGCTGCTCGAAGAACAGCCGGCGCTGCGACGCTTCGGTTACTGCCAGCACCTGCGTGAGCTTCATGAGCTCGTCGATATAACCGTTGGCCAGAGCGGCTGCGAACTTGGGGTCGTAATCATCGACTTCGACCAGAATGATCCCTTCCTTGCCCGCGGTGATCGTCGTTCTGCCTTCGAGCCTTCCACGTGCCCCGCTCTGCAGGTTCTGCTCGTATCGCTTCCGTAGATCGAAGCGCGCGATTAAAGCGTCCGCGACCGTACGGCTCTTGAGCATGCCGATATAGAGGTCGCTTGGACTCTTGACCGGCAGCGCGCCGCCGACGACGCCGCCTACCCCTCCCGTCATCGAATTCAGCTGAGAAAGCATGAGCGAGGCGGCGGACTGATTCTGCTGAGGAGGGAGGATTCTCGCACTCCCGGTATACACATCCCGCATGGACAGCGTGATGCCGACGGCGAGGATCCCCGCAAGGAGCGGCAGACCAAACACGATTTTCTTGTGTCGCGCCAGGACGATCAGCAGATCGAGAAGATCCACCTCTCTCGGGCCCGTACGATCTTCGGCCGGAGCGTCCATGACACGTGTGCGAGTTTGCTGATCTGCGGAGACGGGTTCGGTCATGGCCTACAGATCTTTCAATACCTTCAATCCCGCAACGCCCAGCGCAAACTGGTAGAAGATCTGCGACCAGTCCTTCAGCTCGCGCGTGAAGCGATAGCGTTCGAGATTCTCCGGCACCACGACGGTATCGCCGGCTTCGAGGCGCTCGCTGGTGTAAGCCGTAAAGAGCGAACCCGAGGCCTTGCCCGAGACCGAGCCATCGGCGCGCACGACATAGACGCGACCGGTGTCCGCATCGCGCGTCGTTCCGCCCGCGTTCTGGAGATAGTCGCCGACGCGTCTGCCAGGCTCGAATATGAATGTGTTCTGGTTGTACACCGCGCCGATCACGCTCACCGTGGCCGGTTTCACCGGCACGACAAGACGGTCTCCGTCCTCGAGCGGGATATCCGGAACGCTCGCGACGCGGGTTGCGTCGGGCGGGATTTCGAGCACGACGCGACCGGTCGCTTTGATCTCCCGCAACCGTTCGAGGAGGCGACGTTGCGTTTCCGCTTGCGCCACCGCCTGGCCCGCAGCCTCCGGCGCGCTCTGTGCACGCGTTGCCGCGTTGCGCTCGACTTCCGCCGAAAGGCGATCAAGGGATTCTTGCAGACGCTTCTGCTGTTGAACCCGGACTGATTCGCGCGTGAACTCGGCGCCATACAGATAGGAGGTCGCCGTCAGGCCGCCCACTCGGACCAGCAGTTGCCTCAGGGTCTCACCCGGCAGGATCTGGTAGACGCCCGGCGTCACGAGCTCGCCCTCGAGCCGCACATACTGCGTCTGCTTGGCGACCGGCACCTGGATGTCCACCTTCGAGAAAATCGTCACCACGTCGCCCGGACGTAAAGCCACATTTTGACTCGCATCTCCCTCGAGCACAGCGCGGCCAAGATTGAACGGTATCAACGAGGTCGTCAGATCGTCGTAATTGAGACGTTCGATGACGGCGTAATCCCAGTTGATCTCGTCGAAGTTGCGTTTGATCTCGGTGCGCAGGCGCTGTTCGCCTTCCCCTGTCGCGTGGGGATCACGGAGTTCGTCGCTCCGACGCCTGTCGAGCGAATCGTCGGCGCGCCGCGCATCGCGAGGTTCCTCGGCCCGAATCGGGTTCTTCGAATCCTCAGGGCGGCGAACATCGGGTGGTGGCTCGCGTGGTTCGTCACTTCGTCGGACATCACGCTGCTGCGGGTCGCTGCTGCGCTGGGGGTCGCGTTGATCGTCCATGCGTCGTGAATCGCGAGCGTCGTCGACGCGGCGTGTCTCTCTCTCACGATAAACAGGGCTTTTGAATGAGCGGTTCAGCCGCTGCCAGTATTCGGGAACGATCAGCGCCTCCTTATCCGGAATGAGGTCGCGGACATGCATTCCCTCATACCAGGGCAGGCGTCCCTGCACGGCGACGGCACCGCGCAAGGTGACGGCGTTGTCGAAGCGCGGCGACAACGCGAGAATCTGTACGAGGTCGCCGTCTTGCAGAGCACGGACCATCCCCGTGCCGTCGAGCGTGAATTCAGCGACCCGGCGCACCCGCCGGTCCACGATGCGCTCGACGATCGCTTTCTGACCCAGAGCGACCGTGCTCAGTCCGCCCGCGAGGTCGATCAGATCGCCAAGCGTGCTCGAGCCATTGGTCTCGTAGATCGCAGCTTCCTTGATGCTGCCCGAAATCGCCACCTGCGTACCAGCGGGCGGAATGTAGATCACGTCACCGGGCAGCAGTCTCACGTCCTTCGACTTGTCACCTTTGAGCAGCAGGTCATACACATCGAATTCGGATACGACTTTTTCGCCCCGCTTGAGCTGTATGTGACGCATCGAGCCTTTGCTCGAAGGGCCGCCTGAAGCGAACAGGGCGTTGACGAGCGTACTCAGGGCACTTACGGTGTAGGCACCTGGCCTTCGCGCCTGGCCCACGACAAAGACCTGGATGGACCGCAACTCGCCCAGGTTCACACTCAGTTCGAAATTGCGGAACACCTTGGAAACCGCGTTCCGTATAAAGCCGTACAAATCCTGGTACCTGAGCCCGCCAACCGTCAACGTGCCGATCTGGGGAATGTGAATCTGACCATTGCGATCAACGATCGCCCGATAATCGATATCGACCTGTCCCCAGCCGCGGATGATGATCTCGTCACCAGCGCCGATGGCGTAATCCGGCGTGGCGGGAATGTCGTCCACGGGCGCGAAAGTGCTCGGTGCCGACGAGAACAGCTTGTAACCGAAGAGTGGAAGGTAACGTCCGGTGGAAGACGCGATGAATTCCTGAAACTCGTTCGGTGGCTCCGGTTCCTGAAACCGAGGCTGGAATTCCGGAGCGCGCTGCTGTTGCCGGTCGCGAAACGGAAAGTCCCGATTCGTAATCCTCGGCACGCCCACGTTGACGGACGGCAAGTTCCCGACACTACCACCGCTACCGGGACTGCTCGAACCGAAGGGCCCGGGGCTCAGGAGCGGTAGGTTCCGCGGATCGATGCCGCCGAACGATCCGCGATCCTGCGCCATACTGCTGGCGCCGAAAGCCCAGAGGCAGATAAGAAGAAGACCTAAGCAGAAATGGCGCATCGTTGCATCTAAGCGTTAATTTACCGAACCAGCCTGATTCCGCCTGACGCAGCCCAGCGGGGACAATGCCGAGGCGATTCTAGCATCAAGTCTATCGTGCAAATCCATGTTCCGGCAGCAGGTCTTCAGGCGGCGACGCGGTACTCGCGGCGCCACAGCTCGAACATCACGAGCGCGAACAGGCGTTCGCCGTTGGAGCGGCCCTTGGCCTGCCCATCGAGCAGTTCGGTCACGAGCTTCGGATTGAAGAAAGAATCCGCTCCCAGCAGCGCATCCCGGAACAGACTCTGCCACGAATCCTTGCGCAGCCAGGACGCGAGTGGAATCGAGAAACCCTGTTTGCGGCGTGTGTCGAAGCCCGGCGGCAACAACCGCGTGGCAAGCTTCTTCAGCAGCAGCTTGCGGCCCGACAAGGTTGCCTTCAATTCCGAAGGTACTTTGCCGAACGCAAACTCGATCACGCGATAGTCGAGCAGCGGCGCCCGGACTTCGAGCGAATTGAGCATGCTCGCGCGGTCGACTTTGACGAGAATGTCCTCCGCGAGGTAATTCTCGAAGTCCATGCGCGTGGCTCTCTGCAGCAGATCGGTCATACGGGGAATGCGTTCGCTTCGCACTTCTTCGGCGACGGGTGCGCTGCTCGCGCCATTACATAAAAGGCGCCGGCGCGTCGCGCGATCGAAGTAGGAGCCGATCAGCGGCAAGCCGGAATCGAAATCCTCGGCGAGTCCCTGCAACCAGTTACGGCCCTTGAAGCCGATGGGGAGAATCGCTCCGGCAGCCATCGCGATCGGTACCCGCACCTCGCGCGGAACGCGGCCGAGACTACCCTTCATCCAGAGCAGGCGGTCATAGTGACCGTAGCCCGCGAACAGTTCGTCGCCGCCATCGCCACCAAGCGCAACCGTGCAGTGCTGGCGCACCAGACGAGTGACGAGATACGTCGGCACCATCGATGAGTCCACTATCGGCTCGTCGAACTGGCGTGCGAGCATCGGCAGCAGCTCGGGTCCGGTCTCTGCCGCCTGTAACTCCAGATGATCGGTGTTGAAGTGACGCGCGATGAGACGGGCGTGCTCGCTCTCGTCGAACGATCCGTGCCCGGGGAAGGACACAGTGAACGTCTTCACGGCGTTCGTCGCACGCGCGGCCATTGCGGTGATCAGGCTGGAATCGACTCCGCCGGAGAGCAGGATACCGACGGGCACGTCCGCGACGAGCTGGCGGCGCACTGCGTCTTCGAGCAGTGCCTCGAGCTCATCGATGAGCTCGGCTTCGTTCGGCGGTTCACTCTCGCGCGCGTCGTCAGCCGCCGGCAGGCTCCAGTAGCGCCATACTTTCGATGTGCCGCTTTGCAGGTCGAATAGCAGCGCATGAGCGGGCGGCAGCTTCTTCACGCCTTGCAGAATGCAACGGTCTCCAGGAACGAAGCCCATGGCGAGATAACAATCCAGCGCCTCCGGATCGATGCGTCGTGGGAAGTCCGGATCCGTCATCAACGCCTTCAACTCGGAGGCAAAGCGCAGGCCGCCGTCATTCACCGCGTAGAACAGCGGCTTCTCGCCTGCGCGATCCCGCGCCATGAGCAAGACGCGCTGTGCGGCGTCATAGAGCGCGAAAGCGAACATTCCGTTGAAGCGCGCGATGCAGTCGACGCCCCATCTGCGATACGCCGCGAGTATGACTTCGGTGTCGGTACGTGAGCGGAACGCATAACCGCCCGCGGCGAGCTCATGCCGCAGGTCTTCGAAGTTGTAGATCTCTCCGTTGAACACGATGGTGAGCTCACCGGATGCGTCCTGCATCGGCTGGTGGCCGGCCGCCGACAGGTCGATGATGGCGAGCCTCCGGTGACCAAGACCGACCCGGCCATCGTTCGACCACCATTCACCGGCGCCATCCGGACCGCGGTGACGCAATGCATCGCAGCCGGCGCTGAGCCAGGCGTTGCCCGATGCCTTTCGGAGAACGGCCCCTACGATTCCGCACATGTCCCGTCTATTGCCATTCGCACGTGTTACTTCCTCAACCAGCATTCCCAGACAAAAGGAAAGTCGAACATCGACGAGTACGTCTTCGCGAGGACCTGGCGGATCGCGGACCTCCGCATCTCGCTATCGCTGGCAACGCGATGGAACTGGATCACATAGCACCGCACGCGCTCGAGCATTCCGGTCTCGATCAGACGCTCCAGCACGTCATACTCACCACCCTCGATGTTCAGCTTGAAACAACCGATTTCGGTCAGATTGCGACTGTCGATGAACTCCGCGATATCCCGTACGGGTACATCGACGGACCCCGGACGCCTGTTCGCGGAAATGCGAGAAGCATTGTCGGCCACGTCCAGAGCCGCAGTTCCACTGGATCGGCCAAGCCCCGCAGGACACAGTTCCACCCGTTCGTTGCAGCCGTAGCGAGCCCGCAGCTGCGCGGCAAACGAGGGCACCGGCTCGAAGATGATCGATCGGCATCCGTACCGACAGATCATTTCGGCCGTCCAATCGCCTCGGTAGCCTCCTCCGTCGATAACGACATCGTCGGACGAAACGGGCATATCCTGGAACAGGAGATCGTTCCCACCCGCCCGATGGAACGAGCCGTGCGGACCCTGATCCGCCTGCACCCGCCGCCGGCGCCGGTCCTGAATGAATCTCTCCAGTTGTTCGCCTAGCCCCATGCACCACCATGACCCGCCCACTGTTGCATCAGCTGCCTGCGTGCTGGCGAGGTACCACGCGTATGACATCTGCCGATACCTCGGCCTCGTACTCCGCGGTCGCGCGAATCTTCTGCAGCAGGACATCGAGATGCGGATAGCCGTGCGATCCGTCGAAGCATCGGGCATCGTCGATGAGAATCACGTGGCGCTTTATCGGATGTTCGAGAATCGCGCTCAATTCGGCGGCAATCGGCGAGTGCACGTCGTCGGCGCAGGCCGTGATGCCACCGCTGTAGTGGCCATCGAGCCAGAAGAGCGCTGGCTTTGCAAGTTTGGCGACGATCGCCGGCAGTTCGCGCCCGCTGTCACCATGGACGAGCTTCACGTTGCCGGCGTTTCTGAAATCGCGGCATGCGGCTTCATAGAACGCGTCCGAGAGCTCGATGCTCAGGCATTCTTCGGCCTTCCCGGCGAAATACGCGAGCGTGTCGCCGACATGCGTACCCGTTTCGATAAACGTGCCGAGCCGATAACGGTCTAGATAGGATTTGATGATCAGCAGCTTGATCGGGTACGGAGCCGCGCCTTTGCAGCCGGTGCGCATCCATTGCACGATCGCCGGTCCGCTTCGGATCATATTGATCGGATACCAGGCGCCCGACGCGCGCAAGCGGTACCTTCGCGCGCTCCTTCAGGGTCATGGGCGTCCCCGAACCATGGCCGGTGTCGCTCATTTTGCAGACCCGCAGCAGAGCGCCATAACAAAGGAGAGGAAACGATAGCCCATAGAGCATCCAATCTCGTCAGCCGAACAGCACCTACGCATGTGTCGTCATCAGACTACCTTGCCCATGAAGCTGCTGCCAAACGACTGGCCGCCCGCTGGCCTTCGCGAGCTCCTCCATGTAGCTCTCGTGGGCCGCAAGTTCGTCCGGAGAGGCCTGCATGAGCACGACTGTCGAGCGGCGGCTCCCGGGCACGATGGGCGCGATCGTTATGTGCAACGTGTCGTCATCGATGAGCAGACTCTCCTGGCCGCGCGTCATGGCCAGATAAACTTCCGCCAGCAGCTGCGCGTCGAGCAATGCACCGTGCAGCTTGCGCGCGGCATTGTCCACCTGATAGCGGTCGCACAGCGAGTCGAGCGCGTTGCGCTTACCGGGGTGCATCTCGCGCGCCATCCTGAGCGTGTCCGTGACCGCGGCACACACGGTGTTGATCGGGTGCATCTCGAGCAGGCTCAGCTCGAAATCGATGAACGCGATATCGAACGCCGCGTTGTGCATCAGGATTTCCGAGCCCTGCACGAAATCGAGAAATTCACCTGCGATGTCCCTGAACTTCGGTTTGTCACTCAGGAATTCCATCGTGATGCCATGGATCTGCAGCGCCGCCTGCTCGCTGTCGCGCTCGGGATTGATGTAACGGTGGAAATAGTTGCCGGTCAGACGCCGGTCCACGATCTCGACGGCCGCGATCTCGAGGATACGATGACCCAATGTCGGATCGAGACCCGTCGTTTCCGTGTCGATTACGATCTGACGCACATGCGCTCCCTGCGAAGTGAATTACGAGGGCCGGCCGGCGGTTGCAACGCCGAGGTTGGCCAGCTCGTCGGCCCGTTCATTGCCATCGTGCCCTGCGTGTCCCTTCACCCAGATCCAGTCGATGTCGTGCCGCGCCGCGAGCTCGTCGAGCTCGCGCCAGAGATCCACATTCTTGACGGGCTTCTTGTCCGCGGTCCGCCAGCCGTTCTTCTTCCATCCGTGTATCCACTTGCTGATGCCGAGCTGCACGTACTGCGAATCGGTGTGGAGCCGCACGCTGCAAGGTCGCTTCAGGGCTTCCAGCGCGCGGATGACCGCCATCAACTCCATGCGATTGTTCGTCGTCGCGGGCTCGCCGCCATAAAGCTCACGGATCTTCCCTGCAGCTTCGAGGCGAGCGCCCCAGCCGCCGGCGCCGGGATTGCCTTTGCATGCGCCGTCGGTGTAGATGTCAACCACGTCGCAGCGCAGCTGCGGGGACTCGCGGATCGTCATTCAAGAAACCGGATTACGAGATGCGCACTGGTGCCGCGGAGCTGCGTGACAACGCACTTCACGCGCGGACGACGTTCGGCGCGGGCTCGATATAGACGCCTCGCGTATCGACGATCAGAGTCGCATTTTTCTTGATGAGCGCGTAATCGAAGGCATCGTGATTCGTCGCGAGCAGCACGCAATCGAATTCGGCGATCGCTGCCGGAGAGAGCTCGACCGCTTCGAGTTCGAAGTGGTGCTCGCGCATTCGGGGGAAGACCGGAATGTGCGGGTCTGAATAAGCGATCTGTGCGCCCTTCTCCTGCAGGAGCTCCATCATTTCGATCGACGGGGATTCGCGCGGATCGTCCACGTTCTTCTTGTAGGCCAACCCGAGCACGAGAATCCTGCTGCCGCGCAACGCCTTTCCTCTGTCGTTCAATGCATCCACGACTTTGCTCACGACCCACTTCGGCATCGAGCTGTTTATTTCGCCGGCGAGTTCGATGAAGCGCGTGTTGACGCCATACTCGCGTGCTTTCCACGTAAGATAGAACGGGTCGATCGGGATGCAATGGCCGCCCAGTCCGGGGCCGGGATAGTATGGCACGAACCCGAACGGCTTCGTCGCCGCGGCCCGGATGACTTCATAGACGTCGACACCCATTCGGTCGCAGACTATTTTCATCTCGTTCGCGAGACCGATGTTCACTGCGCGGTGGATATTCTCCAGTAGCTTTGTCATCTCGGCCGTCTGGGTCGAGCTGACGGGGACGACCTTGTCGATCGCCTGTCCGTATAGCGCGAGCCCGGCTTCGAGACACGCCGCCGTCGAACCGCCGCACACCTTGGGAATGGTCCGCGTTTCGTAGTCCGGATTGGACGGATCTTCGCGCTCGGGCGAAAACACGAGGAAAACATCTTCACCGACCTTGAGGCCCCGCGCTTCCATCCTGGGCCGCAGTTCCTCCTCGGTGGTGCCGGGATAGGTCGTGCTCTCGAGCGAAAGAATCTGCCCCTTCCGCAGATAGGGAACGACGGCTTCGGTGGTCGCGATGACGAAAGTAAGGTCAGGCTCCCGGTATTTGTTGAGCGGCGTTGGCACGCAGATGATGAGCGCCTCCATCTCCGCGCACTGCGAGAAATCGCTGGTGGCCGTGAAACCCCGATTCACCGCACGGCGGATGATGTCGGACGTGATCCGCTCGATGTACGTTTCACAGTTGTTGAGCTTGTCGACCTTCGTCTGGTCGATGTCGAAACCCGTCACCTTGTACCCGACCTCGGCAAAACGAAGCACGAGCGGCAGGCCGACGTAGCCAAGGCCGAGAACACCGATCCGCGCGGAGCGATCGTTTAGTTTGGCGAGAAGCGTTGCGTGAGTAGAAGACGCGGTGCGGGTGCCTGAATCAGCGGCCATGGATTCCTGTTTCGATGCGTTTACTGCTGGTGCGAACGCAGGGCAAGCGTCTCGTCGTTCTCGACCTTCTGCGGCGACGCCGCCAGCCGTTTCGCTGGAACGAGCTGGTCGCTCCATTTTGGCATAATCAGCCGCACGCCGCGCACGCGCTTCACCGCTTGCAGGAAGTACACGCCGCCGGCAATCGGCCACCAGCGGTCGCCGGCGGCCTCCATGAATCGCGTGCGATCGAGCCATTTCTGCTGGCGGGCGGGCAGTGCATAGCACGCCATTTCTCCGCCGACGATTTCGAAACCGAGCAACGCCAGCCAGTCCTTCACACGCATGAGCGTGATGAAGCGTCCGCGCCAGGGAAACTCCTCGCCGCGGTGGAATCTGTGACGCAGCCCCCACAGGCTGAAGGGATTGAAACCGGAAATGACAACCTGCGCCTCCGGCATCAGGACGCGCGTCACCTCGCGCAGGATCTGGTGCGGATGCTCGGCGAATTCGAGTACATGAGGCAGCAGCACGAGGTCGGCGCTGCCGGTCGCGATGGGCAAGTCTCGAAAGTCGGCGCGCAGATGCGCCTCTCCCTCGAGTCCGACGCGGCAGCGCAGCGCGATGCGGCTTGCGCGTAGCAGGTCGAGCTCCGGCATGCCGAGTTGGAAGGCGTTGTAGCCGAAGATATCCGAGACTGCGCGATCGAAATAACTCTGCTCGCGCTCAACGAGGTAGTGCCCGAGCGGCGTGTCGATCCACTCCTCGCGTTCGGCTAGCGGCGGCGCGGCTTGCATGTCGGCAAGTTTAGCCCCTAACCTCCGTCGCCAGAAAAGGTGCCGCCTTGATATCCTGTGGCCATCTCCTTCGAGTCGGGATGCCGTGCACTGTAACACTACGAAGGCAAGCCGAGCAGCATGGCATGATTGTCCCGTCACAAAGTGAGGTGCTCGCGTGCCGCACAGGAGCTGGATGCTTCCGTTGAAACTCGCCGGCGTTGGCGCCACAACCGGCATGGGCCACTTGGCAGTGGCTCAATATCGTCCCGACATCGACGGATTGCGGGCGATTGCGGTTTTGTCTGTGCTCGTATTTCATGCGTTCCCCGGCAGGCTGCCCTCCGGCTTCATCGGGGTCGACATTTTCTTCGTCATTTCGGGGTACCTGATCTCGTCCATAATCCTGCGCGAATTGAAGGACGGAAGGTTCAGTTTCTCCACTTTCTATGCGCGGCGTATCAGGCGCATCGTTCCCGCGCTCGTGCTCGTTCTGGCGAGTACGGCGCTCGTCGCCTGGTTTCTGCTGTTGCCTCACGAGCTGGAGGCATTCGGCAGACATGTCGTCGCGGGCGCGGGCTTCGTTTCGAATCTTCTGCTGTGGCGCGAGTCCGGGTATTTCGACGCAGCAGCCGAACAGAAGCCGCTCCTGCACCTCTGGTCACTCGGGATCGAGGAACAGTTCTACATAGCCTGGCCGCTACTGCTTGCGCTGGCATGGCGAGGCGGCCGTCGTGTGCTGGCCTTGATGGCCGTGATCCTGACTGGATCTTTCATGGCGAACGTATTGCTCGTGTCGGCCGATCCAGTCGCCGCGTTTTATTCACCCGTCAGTCGTTTGTGGGAGCTGGCGGTCGGTGGGATCCTGGCTTATGTCGCCCTGCACCGTCGCATCAGTGGTTCACACGACGTTCGGTCGGTCGCGGGTGCCGTCCTGTTGATCGCGGGTCTCGTCCTCGTCGACAGGGACAGTTCGTTCCCCGGCTGGCTCGCGCTGTTGCCGACCGGTGGGGCAGCACTACTACTTTCCGCGCCACTCTCCGGGATCAACCGTTATCTGCTGGCGAATCGGGTACTGGTCTGGGTCGGCCTCATCAGCTATCCCTTGTACCTGTGGCACTGGCCGCTGTTGTCGCTGTCGCACATATGGGAAGGACAACCATCCGGCCGACTCGCGCGCGTCGTAGCCGTATGTCTCAGTATCGTCCTTGCCTACGCCACGTATCGACTCGTCGAAAGACCCATCCGCGCCCAGCGTGGCACACGCATGGTCGGCGCAGTTTCCGTCGCGCTCGTAGCCGTGGCACTGACGGGATGTATGGCGCTCGTTCGGGATGGCTTTCCTGGACGCTTCGCAGCAGCAGCACCGCGTTCGGACGTCGCGGATGACGAGCAGATGCAGGAGCGCGAATATCGCAAGGATCCTCTGGCGCAGCAGCTCTTCGGCCGGTCATTCATCAAGGAACGGGATTTCTTTCTGCTGGACGGACATGGCACGCCAGGGGTAGCGGTGGTTGGAGACTCCCATGCATACGGACTCTACAAAGGATTGAGGCAGCACTATCCAGCTTCGCTGCGCATGATCGGCCGCGGTACGTGTCTACCTTTGTATCGTCTCGAGGGGAGCGGGCGAACGAAGAATCGCAAGTGCCAGCCTCTCATGGACACGGTGATCGAACATCTGGCGCGCGCGAGCGACATCGACATCGTAATCATCAACGCGTTCTTCAACTTCTATATCGATGACCGGATCGTGTTGGACTCCGGGGACTCGCAGGGAACGGACGCCATCGCAGAGGCGCTGGGCAGAACCCTCGATCTCCTGGCAGACAAGAGCGTTGTCTTGTCCCTCGATGTGCCCGAGCTCGACACGACGAGCGGTTGCAAGCGACGCGCAATGCCGGTCTGGCAGAACGTCGATTTCGGAAGGTGCACCGTCACGCGGGACCAATACGAGCACCGGAGCGCGGCCATGCGTCGCCTGTTCAGGGAAATGGAACGCCAATATCGAAACGTGCAGGTGTTCGATCCCGCTGTCGTGTTGTGTGATTCGAAGCGATGCGGGGACATTGCGCCGCACCAGGTTTTTTACAAAGGGGACGGCAATCATCTGAGCGCAGCGGGCGCGGACCTCGTCGGTCGAGAGCTGGAACAATTCATCGCAACGAAGGTGCTGGCACGCGATCGATCCGACCATCGTGCCGCGAAATGACCGGACGGGTGGCGTTGCTTCCGCTTCAGACAGAATGAACGTCGACGTCGTTGGCGTCGAGCTTCGGGCTTCCGAATAGCGTCGCGAACGCGACGGCAGCACCCGGTCCGTTCCCGTCGGCGTCGTAGGACACCTGGCCGTTGCTGGTGTTGTACAGAACGAAGTCGTTGGCATCCTGCGCCACCGGGTTCGCACCCGACACGAAGCTCGCCGCGCTCAGCGGCCCCACCGGCAGCTGCGTGAAGATCACTTCACTGAGCGTGAGCTTGTCTTCGCCGGGGTTGAAGTCCTGCACCGCGTCCACATTGGTCGCGGCATTGAGCGGCGCATCGAACACGAACCGGTCGCCCGCGCCGTTGCCACGCAGCGTGTCCGCGCCGGCGCCGCCGCGCAAGGTGTCGGCCGCATCGGTACCAAACAGCGTATTGGGCCCCGCATCACCCACCAGCGTCGCCCCGGACTCGCCGGTGACGCTCCAGTCCGCCGGGATCGGGCCGGGTAAGCCGCTGCTCTGCGTCAGCTGCGTGCCGTTGATCTGCCACAGCACCGTCTGCCCGTCGGGCCCGCGCCACAGCACGTCGCTCTTGCCATCGCCGTTATAGTCGCCGTGCCCGTCGACGATCTTCCAGAAGAGCGGCGGGGCAAGCAGAACGCCGCCCTGCGCGATGTTGTTGCCATCCATCAGCCACACCGAGGTTTCGCCCTGCGGCCCGCGCCACAGAATGTCGCTCTTGCCGTCGCCGTTATAGTCGCCGTGCCCGTCGGCAATGGTCCAGTCGGGCGGGATGGGGCCCGGCAGGAACTGGCCCAACGCGATGTTGCTGCCGTCCATCAGCCACATCGAGGTCTGACCCTGCGGCCCGCGCCACAGAAGGTCGCTCTTGCCGTCCCCGTTGTAGTCGCCCTGTGAATCGACAATGCTCCAGTCCAGCGGAATGGTGCCCAGCGCATTGCCCTGCACGATGGTCGGGCCGTTCATCAGCCACACCGAGACCTGCCCCTCCGGGCCGCGCCACAGGATGTCGCTCTTGCCATCGCCGTTGTAGTCGGCGTGCCCGTTCACGATGTTCCAGCCCACCGGGATCGGGCCGGGCACAGCGACATCCTGCACCAGCTGCCCGCCGTTCATCAGCCACATCGTGGTCTGTCCCTGCGGCCCGCGCCACAGGATGTCGCTCTTGCCGTCGCCGTTGTAGTCGCCGTGTCCGTCGACAATGTTCCAGTCGAGCGGCAGGAACCCCGCCGCCGCGCTTTGCGTAAGCTGCGTGCCGTCGACCTGCCACACCACCACATCGTTGTTTGGCCCGCGCCACAATACGTCGTTCTTACCATCGCCGTTGTAGTCGCCGTAGCCGTCGGCGAGCGTCCACGACAGCGGCGGGGCGCCGAGAGTGTCCGTTTGCGAGACGTTCGGCCCGTCCATCAGCCACACCGAGGTCTGACCCTGCGGCCCGCGCCACACGATGTCGCTCCTGCCATCCGAATCGGTCTGGAGCGACCATCTTGTATGGCCGATCTGACCGACGAGACTCGTGAGATCGGTGTCGATCAGCAGTGTCGCCGGACCTTGCGTATAGCTCCGATAGCTGTTGCCGGCGCTCACCTGGTAGGCACCCGGTATCCAACTCTGCGCATCCAGAGCGGTAAACTGGTCCCCAGCGTTACCGTCCACACGCAGCGTTGCGGTCGTGGAGGAGAGCGCCAGTGCATCGCTCATGCGAAGCATGAGGCTGTTGTTGCCGCTGCCGGTAAGCTCGACGATCTCGATCCCGGTTATCACGTTGTCGGGCACGAGCGTGAGATCGAGCGTGAGGCCGCTGCCGAGGATGCGCAGGACGTCCGTGCCCGGACCGCCGTCGATACGGATGTCCAGCGGGTCGTAGATCAACGTGTCGTTGCCAACCTCGCCGGCCACCGTATCCGCCCCGGGGCCGCCGTCCAATGTGTCGTCGCCGTCTCCGCCGAAAAGCGTGTCGTTGCCGGCATTGCCACTCAGGAAGTTCGCGACCGCGTTGCCTTTCAAGATATCCGCGCCACTGCCTCCGATGGCGTTTTCGATGAGGGACCGGGTATCGCCGTCCACGGTCAGCGCATTGAAGATGTTGCCGCGCGCATGCCCGCCGTTCGGACCGCCGCCGAGATACGACAACTGATCGCTCGAAAAAACCGAGAACTCACCCGGCACGAGGTCGACGTTCAGATTGCTCGTGTAGTTCGAAAGGTCATACGTGTCGTTGCCGCCGCCGTCCCAGATCGTGGCGAAAATGCGATTGGCGCCGGGGTGAATGGCCAGCACGCCGTTGACCAATGTGTCCCCGGTGTTCGGGTTCCACGTATATACCGTGTTCGTGCTGTTGGTCGTGTAATCCGCGCCATACATGTACTGAAGCGCGGCGATGTCCAGCATCATGTAGGTCTGGGGCGCACCCCACTGCTCGAACGTAACTGCGCCGAGCGGAGACTGTCCGACGTACGTCGCATACGTCATCAACGAGAATTCAAGCGAGTTCACATCGGCCGGCAACGCGCCATACAAGCCCGTTTCGTGGCCGTGCTTGAGCCCCAGTGAATGGCCGATTTCGTGAAGCATGGTGAACCAGCCGTAGCTGCCCGGCACGGCACTGCGTGCCGAGGGACCGATCCACACATCGCCGCCCGTCAGGAACGTGCCCGGATAGAACGCGTACGATGTTCGCGGGTCAGCGCTATCGGCGATACGGATCGTGGCCGCGGCGGCGCCGCTTCCGGCGTAATCGATGGTGAGATTGGTGAAGCCTTCGACCGAGAACCCGGCAGCGCCCGGAAATTGCGTATATGTAGAGTCACTCAGCGCGAAATGGGCTGCAGCGAGCTGCTGTGCCGTAAGCTGCAGGAAACTCTCGTTCTGAACGCTGATGCCGTTTCCGTTCGAATCGTTGAAATAGCCGGACTGATAATCGCTGGGCGCATCCGGGTCGCTGTATGTGATCGCGCCGTCCGCCCACATGGCTCCGCTCAGGGAGCCATCGATGAACTGGCTACCGGACCGGGCCACGACGGCCACGGGGTCGCCGCTGGCATTCGATATGGGCTGGTCGCCCGGTGCCGCCGCAGGCGCATCCACACCCGCCGTGAACGCAGCTGCCTGATGATCGGCCCCGATCAACGTCCCCGCGAGAAAGGCACCGGCCAGGTTGCTGCCGGAGAGTTGGCCGGTCAAGCCATCGTGCAGGTGATTGTTACGCTCGTCGTCGTCCCCGAGCCAGTAAGACGTGGCGACACTCTCAGGCATCCTGACGCTTCCCCGACACGTTTCTCACACGCGCGACGCATCGCGTGGCGTGCGACTGCAGATTAATGGCGTCCCTGTGACGGCAGCTTACATAATGCCATTAGGCGCTGCTACGGGTTTAGTCTCAGTGCGCAAACGCACCTGACTCACTGAAAGGCGAGGCAGCATGCTCTTGAGCTCGCGACTTCGCAAGCGCCAGACGTGTAGATTTGATGAATCACAAAATATGCGATGCGGCGTGACATGACGCAGACGTGCTTCGCTCGCCGGCGGCTCAAACGTCCCCGATCTCAAACCCGCAAGCTGCGGTCGCGTTTATGTGCCTTGCGACAGCAGCTCGAGTGCGTTCTGAACGCGGGGACGTGTCTTTCGTGTTTACGCGGTTACCACGTTGATGTCGTTGGCTGTAATCGTCGGATTCCCGAACAGCGTCGCGAAGGCGACGGCAGCACCCGGCCCGTTGCCGTCGGCGTCGTAGGACACCTGGCCGTTGCTGGTGTTGTACAGAACGAAGTCGTTCGCATCCTGCGCGACCGGGTTTGCACCCGACACGAAACTGCCCGCGCTCAACGCCCCCACCGGCAGATGCGTGAAGATCACTTCACTCAGCGAGAGCTTGTCTTCGCCCGGCCGGAAGTCGAGCACCGTGTCCACGTTCGTGCTCGCGTTCAGCGGCGCATCGAACACGAAGCGGTCGCCCGCGCCGTTGCCGCGCAGCGTGTCCGCTCCGGCGCCGCCGCGCAAGGTGTCGGCCGCATCGGTACCAAACAGCGTATTGGCGCTCGCATCACCCACCAGCGTCGCCCCGGACTCGCCGGTGACGCTCCAGTCCGCCGGGATCGGGCCGGGTAAGCCGCTGCTCTGCGTCAGCTGCGTGCCGTTGATCTGCCACAGCACCGTCTGCCCGTCGGGCCCGCGCCACAGCACGTCGCTCTTGCCATCGCCGTTATAGTCGCCGTGCCCGTCGACGATCTTCCAGAAGAGCGGCGGGGCGAGCAGAACGCCGCCCTGCGCGATGTTGCTGCCATCCATCAGCCACACCGAGGTTTCGCCCTGCGGCCCACGCCACAGAAGGTCGCTCTTGCCGTCGCCGTTATAGTCGCCGTGCCCGTCGGCAATGGTCCAGTCGGGCGGGATGGGGCCCGGCAGGAACTGGCCCAACGCGATGTTGCTGCCGTCCATCAGCCACATCGAGGTCTGACCCTGCGGCCCGCGCCACAGAATGTCGCTCTTGCCGTCCCCGTTGTAGTCGCCCTGTGAATCGACAATGCTCCAGTCCAGCGGAATGGTGCCCAGCGCATTGCCCTGCGCGATGCTCGGCCCGTTCATCAGCCACACCGAGACCTGCCCGTCCGGCCCGCGCCACAGGATGTCGCTCTTGCCATCGCCGTTGTAGTCGGCGTGCCCGTTCAGGATGTTCCAGCCCACCGGGATCGGGCCGGGCAGCAGCGCATCCTGCACCACCTGCCCGCCGTTCATGAGCCACATCGAGGTCTGTCCCTGCGGCCCGCGCCACAGGATGTCGCTCTTGCCGTCGCCGTTGTAGTCGCCGTGTCCGTCGACAATGTTCCAGTCGAGCGGCAGGAACCCCGCCGCAACGCTTTGCGTAAGCTGCGTGCCGTCGACCTGCCACACCACCACATCGTTGTTTGGCCCGCGCCACAATACGTCGTTCTTACCATCGCCGTTGTAGTCGCCGTAGCCGTCGGCGAGCGTCCATGACAGCGGCGGGGCGCCGAGAAAGTCCCCTTGCGCGATGTTCGGCCCGTCCATCAGCCACACCGAGGTCTGACCCTGCGGACCGCGCCACACGATGTCGCTCTTCCCGTCCGCGTTCGCGTCGAGGCCCGAATGCCCGGTGACAACGATGCTCGCGAAGTCGGTGTCGGTGAATACAGGCCCGCCGGTCTCGATCTGATTCGACGTGAGCGTGATCGTGTCCAGTCCGACGAACTGCGAGTTCGGGTGGTAGGTCAACGTAGCGAGCGCCGAGTTGATCTGCGCAGTCGTACCCGCGAACGTCATGCTCGCGTCAGCCGTGCCGTCGCCGGACGTAAAGGTGAGCTCGCTGGTGGTGCCGGCCGCCAGGCTCAGAACACCGTGCGCCGCACTCAGGCTGAGTTGCAGCGAAGCGCTGTTGGATGCTGTGACATGGGTGCCGGCAATCGTGAGATTCGTGTTCTCGGCCACTTGCTGGGAGGACACGAGGCTGTTAACCACACCGGAAAGCGGCGGAAAGACGCCGAAATGATTCACCGCTGCCATCGTGTCGAACTTGACGAACCCGCTGCCATCCACCACCGCGGCGCCCGCCAGTGGGTTCAATGCACTGACGAACGCTTCTACATCAGCATTTGTCGGGGGAACGGCCAGCACCGACCCCCCCGCCTGATCCAGAACCGCGAAGACGTTGATGCGAGGGTTGGTCCCCTCCTTGCCGAGCACGATGCCCGGCACGCCGACGGTATTGCTTGCGCTCTGGTTATCGAAGATGTTGAGGAAGACGGAATCGTTCTGCGCAGGACCATTCGGGTTCTGCGGGCTGCCGGCCTGCACGTAAATCCCGGAAGCCTGCAGGTCGGGGAGCAGGGGCGCGGCGACGTTGTTGTGAGCCACAGTGAAGTAGGTCTCGGCGAAAGCGCCCGATGCATGCAGGTAGATACCGTAGTAATTCGTGTCGGTGATCGTGTTATTGGTGATGGCGAGATTCAGTTGCGCGCCAATGGCGAATTGGCCGACAGCGCCGGTGCTCGCCTCGATGCCGAAGCTCGGGGGGCCGCCCGCGGTCTGGTTCGCATCAATGGTGTTGTGGTCGACCACGCCTGCCACGTCGGAGTCGCCAGTCGACGCAACCACGATGGGCGTGCCGGTCGCGCTGCCGGTGATCGAGTTGTTCAGAATCTCGAAGTTCATCTGACCGCGATTCGCTTCGCTCATCGTGCTCGTCAGCTCGATGGCGTTGGTGCCGTCGGCGTCGAGCGTAATGGTGTTGCCGGTGATCGAAACGATGTGAGCCGGGATCGCTGAAAGGCTCGGGACCGTTCGGGTCGAATGTGGTAAAGCCGGCATGGCCGGTCGGGCCCGAACCGCTCAGGTTCTGGATCGCAATCTGGATGCCGCTTCCGGCCGAGATGATGTTGTTTCGATCTGTGCGCCGCTGAGGCTGAAGACGTTGAAGGTGTTCCCGTCCCCGATGAAATTGATCGAACCGCCACCGGCATTGGTGATGATGTTGTTCGAGATGTTCGCCTGGTCGATCGTGCTTGCGTTTTCGTGAACATTCACCGCGGCAATGCCGGCGTTGGTGAACGTGTTGCCGGTGATCGTCAACGTACCGGCGATGTTGTTCGTCACATTGGGATCCGCGCCGTCGTGATTGAACCCGATCGCAGACGCGAGTCCCGCGTCCGGCACGTCGTTGATGGCGCCGTTCGTGAAGCTGAAGTTCGTGACGCCTTGACCGTTGATGCCGCTGTCGCCGGGGCTCTGGATTATCACGTCGTTGAACGACACGTTCTGTGTGTTCGTGAGGGATATGCCCGCCCCGGTCGTGTGCTGGATCGTGCCTCCGGAGCCGAGTGTGCCGGCGCCCACGACAGTCAGTCCGCCGCTCGAACCCGTATTGGCCAGCACGATGCCGCTCGCCGGATCGGCACTGAGGGTGTTGTTGCCGGCGCTGATGCTCGCGAAGGTGAGTCCGCCGCCGCCGATCGTCGTATCCGCAACGTTCAGCGCTGTCGCACTCGTGGAAGTGATGCTGTTGCCGGCGCCCGCGACCGTGATCGTGCCGCCGCCCGTGGCGTTGAAGCCTGCGCCGTTCGCGCTACTGATCGTCAGCCCGCCGCCGCTGAAGTTGACCGTTGCGCCAGTCTCATCTGAGATGTTGACGGCTGTCGCGGCGCCGGTGTGAGTGTCGATCGATTTCGACGCGCCCGAGAACGTGATAGTCCCGGCCGCGTTGTCGTCCAGAAAGATGCCCTCCTGCGCAGCACTCGTGTGGGTGATGTTTCCGGACAGCGTGATATTGCCGGCGCCCGCAGCACGATCCTCGATGTCGACCCCGCGGCCGGTCGTGCTCGTGATCGTGCCGCCGTAGTTGATCGCGACCGCGCCGCCGGTACCTGCAGTACCTGCTCCATCGCCAACGAGAAATGCGGCGCCCGTTGAGCCGGAGATGGCCCCTGCGGTCGCGGTAAAGGTACCCGTCAACGCGGCTCCGCCTGCCGCCAGTTGCACACCTTGCGCAGTCGACGACGTCGAAACCAGATTATCGATCGTGACGTCGAGGTTCCCGCCCTGATCGATGTCGATCGCCTGCCCCGTTCCCGTCAGGTTGACATTGGAGACGGTGAGATTTCCGACAGTACCACCCCCGTCCGCAATATCCGCACCCGACGTGTCGCCGACCGTGAATCCCTTGAGGGTATTGTCGTGGGCCAGCGTGACGCCGTTTCCGCCTGCATTGGTGATAGTCGGGTCGCCGCCCGCCGCCTGCAGCGTAACGCCGTTGACGACCAGCGCCTGGTTCTCGCCCCACAACGTCTGGCCGTCCAGAAGCGTGATGCCGCCGGTGTAGGGGGCATTACCTGTTCTGACGTAGATGATGTCACCCGCGACGTCGGGACCACTCGCGCCGCTTACCGCTGCGAGCGAGTTGAACGGATGCGCCGCGGTACCGTCGCCGCCAGCCGCCGCGCTGTTATCGACGTACCACACTGTCCCGGTGAACGTGTCGGGAGCGGCCACAGACGCGGCATTCGATCCCGCTGCGAGAAGCAGCGGGCTCAACGCGCCGGCACTCACGCCGCTGTCGACCGTACCCGAGTTGAGGAGGGTTTCGCCGGGATCGGCGATACCATTGTTATTCACGTCGATGAACAGCGTGTTCGCTTGGCTGGTTGGTAGAGTCATTTAGCTGCGTCCTTTTCGAATTGTCGGGATGATCGAATCATCCGCAGCGGTACGCGCCGAAACGTCGTTTCGGCGGCTGGCTGCTGCAACCGTTCCCGTTGTTTTTCTCTCCTCCACCGCATAAATGCTCCGCGGCCGGTCTCTGTGGACCTTCGTTCACGGCACGAATCCCGAGGCTGATATCGTTACGACAGGAGTCATTACCGTGGCGGAAGCGATGCTAGCGGGTACAGGCGCCGGAAAGCGCGAAAAAAGTCACATTCTCCGCCGCATAGACGCCACTTCCGCCGCTCTGCCGAAAGCTCGACTTGGCACGCGCAGGCAAAGCGTCCATGCGCGTATCTGCGTGCCCCGGAGAAGGTCCCTTGTGGCACGCGACGCGAAAGGCCGTCCGGCGTGTGGTTTCTATGTCACGAAGTCCCTGCTATTCACTGATTTTTAAGCTTTTTCGTTGTTGACTCAGCGCCGGATGTGCCGTTACTATGCCATTCAGTTCGTGCAGGGAGCGTTGAGAATGGCTGCCAGACCCCTCGTCACCCTTGTCCTGTTGGCGTGCGCCGCCGGTTGTGCACAGGCACCGATCGATACGAAGCCGATCGCGTTGGCGCGGGATCTTCCTGTGCCGGTTGCTCCACAACGGACTGCGACGCAGGCCAGTACATGGGAAAAACTTCCCGAGATGCCCCCCGCCGCGAAGCCGGTGCCGCCTGCAACGATGGCGGTTGCCGAGCCCGTCGAGGGTTTCATGGAGTCCGCGACGCAATTGCAGCCTGTCGCTGTGCCCGTCAGGACAGTCTGGGACCGCATCCGCAATGGCTTCGAGTTGGCACCGATGGACAACGACCTGGTGCGTGACTGGGAGAACTGGTACTCGAGCCGGCCGGACTATGTCGCCCGGATGATCGACCGCAGCAGCCGTTTCCTCTTCCACATCCTCGAGGAAGTCGAAAAGCGGCGCATGCCCACGGAGATCGCCCTGCTGCCCATGATCGAAAGCGCCTACAACCCCGTGGCGTACTCGAAGTCGCACGCGTCCGGCATCTGGCAATTCATCCCATCAACGGGAAAAGACTACGGCCTTCGCCAGAACTGGTGGTACGACGGCCGCCGGGATGTGATAGCGGCAACGACTGCGGCGCTGGATTACCTGGAAAAACTGTACGGCATGTTCGGCGACTGGCCACTTGCCCTCGCTTCCTATAACTGGGGCGAAGGCGCCGTCAGTCGCGCAATCGAACGCAATCGCGCGAAGGGCCTGCCCACGGATTACGAGAGTCTGACGGTGCCCGCGGAGACCCGCGGCTACCTGCCGAAGCTGATCGCGGTGAAAAACATCATCACCAATCCGGCGCGATACGGGCTCGCGATCGCCGACGTACCGAACGAGCCCTTCTTCGAGACCGTCACACTCAAGCGGCACATCGACCTCAAGCTCGCCGCCAAGCTCGCGGAGCTGTCCGTCCAGGAGTTCAAGTTCCTCAATCCGGGACACAACAAGCCGGTGATCAGGGCTGGCGAAGCTGAACGTATCGTGCTTCCCCGCGACAAACTCGCGCTGTTCCAGGGCAACCTGCAGAAACACGACGAGCCGCTCGTGTCGTGGCAAGCAGTCATGCTCAAGGTAGGCCAGAAGCCGGAACGCATCGCGGCCGAGCACGGCATGACGCTCGCCGAACTGAAGGAGGTGAATGGTCTCGAAAGCCAGAAGAAGCTGGTGCCGGGACAGCCGCTGCTGGTGCCTCTGAAGGATGCCGCGGAGGCGCCTCAGTTGCCCGACCTGCCTGCCAGACCATTGACACTGCCGAAGGCGATACAGGCAGCAAAGACCACCGCGCATGCGCGCAAGCTCGCGCACACCCCGCACGCCACTGTAAAGGTCGCCACACAGAAACAGACGCACCACAGCCTGCTGCAGAAGGCGATCGCCACCGTGCGTAAGGCCGCGCAGCCGCTGCGCTCGGAAGAAAGCAGGCGCATCAGGTTCATCGGACCCAAAGCCGCGCCCGACAAGCAGACGCAGAAGACCGGGTCGGGTCTGAAAGTCGCCGCACGCGAGTAATCGGCCCGGCAGTCCGCTCAGATCACGCGGTCATTTCCGCCATCGACCGGCACCTGGGCGGCCGTGGTCTTTGCGAATAGCGGCCCGCACATTTCGGCCGCCATCTCGGCGACGTCACTGCTCCGAACCTCCGTTTTGAGGACATTGTTTTTTTTGTACTCCTCGACACTGAGGTGGTAGTGCGCGGCACGTGACGAGAGGACCTCTTCGGTCCAGATTCCGGTGTCGAACACCGCGTTCGGATGGATGATGTTGACGCGAATACCTTCCCCGCCCCATTCCAGCGCGGCGACACGGGCAAGCTGCGTGAGCGCAGCCTTGGACGCGGAGTACGCCGCCGCGCCGGGACCGGGGGCCGGCACGTTCTTCGACCCGATCACGACGACGCGGCCGCCGCCCGGCGCGAGTTTCAGGACCGGGTGACACTCGCGCAGCAGTGCGACATTGGCATCGACGTTGATCGCATTGACGCGCCGCCATTCCTCGTCGCCCAGGTCCTGAACGTTCCGTCCGCCGGGAAAAACGCCTGCGTTCAATACGAGCATGTCGATTCCGCCGAACGCCTTGACCGCGGACGCGAGCGCCCGTTTCACCGCGGCAGGGTCGGTCAGATCGCAGGCGACTCCAACGTATTCGGAACGGGTTCCAGCGATCGCCGTGACGCTCGAATTCACGTCGACACCGATGACCGCCGCGCCGCGCTTGAGGAACGCTTCGACGCACGCCTTGCCGATGCCGGATGCCGCGCCCGTTACGAGCGCGACCTCGCCCGCGAACACCGGCGGCTTGCCTCCTTTACGCAGCTTGGCCTGCTCGAGATCCCAGTACTCGACATCGAAGATGTCTTTCTCCGGCAACGCGCGATACCCGCCCAGGGCAGTGGACCGCAGAACCACATCGATCGTGTGCGCGTAAAGATCATGCACGATGCGCGCGTCCTTCACCGTGCGGCCGAGCGCACAGAAACCCAGCTCCGGGTCCAGGAGCATGCGCGGCGCCGGATCGAGCATCGTCTTCGGTTCCTTGGCGAGCCGTGCGTTGCGTTCGAAATACGCCTTGTACGAACGCGCAAAACCCTCGACGTCGCGCCCGAGCATCGGCAGACGCTTGGTCCGGATAACGTGATCGGGCGTGGCGGGCCCCTGCTGCGAAAGGTCGGCAATATCACTGCGCCCTGCAAACGCGGCGAATTTCGGCGCATCGTACGTCGTCATGATCATCGGACCACCCGCGATCGCCGAGACCTCGCGGCGCAATGCGGCGAAGCTCACGAGCGATCCCACCCGGTCGTTGTCCGTACGCTGCCCGGACGTGCTGGCGCCGTCGGAATCAGACGACACGTCCCATGCACCGCGGGAATCCAGGAACGCTTCCGCCCGGCTTACGAGTGAGATCATGCGCTCGTATGACTCACGGGCCGTCGCACCGAACGAAAAGACGCCATGGTTCATGAGCACCATACCGACCGTGCCCGCGTGAGCTTTCGCTTCGAACTCGCGCGCACATACCTGCGCAAGGTCGAAGCCCGGCATCACGTACGGGATGATCACGACGTCGTTACCGTAGATTTCCTCGATGCGCTTCAAACCCTCCGCCGTGTTCGTGACGGCAAGGACGGCGTCCGCGTGCGTGTGATCGACGAACTTGAAGGGCAGGATCGCGTGGAGAATGGTCTCCACAGATGGGGCGGGCGCACCGGCGCGCGTCACCTGCGTCGTCAGCTCGTTCATCATCTGCGGATCGGATAGCACTTCGAGCTTTGCGAGCTTGCGCAGATGCGCGAGCCGCACCGGCGCGAAGCCCGGCTCCTCGATCGTGGCGAGATCCCAGCCGCTGCCCTTGACGTAGAGGATGTCCTCCTCGTCGCCCGTGACCATGCGCTCACGCACCTTGACGGACGTATTGCCGCCGCCGTGCAGTACCAGGGTGTCGTCGCGTCCGAGCAGCCGCGACGTATAGACGCGGAGTTGAAGGTCAGTCGTGAAGCGCGCCGCTTCCGCGTCGTTCCAGAGCGATTTCATGGTCTAGCAGTGATAGTACTCGCGATACCAGGCTACGAAATTCCTGACCCCGGTCTCCACAGGCGTCGTGGGGCGATACCCGACATCGTTCATGAGATCTTCCACGTCCGCACACGTGTCCGGGACATCGCCCGGCTGGAGCGGCAGCAGATTGACCTTCGCCTTCTTGCCGACGTTCTCTTCGATGAGCTGAATGTAGCGCATGAGCGGCGTCGCCTGGTCGCTTCCTATGTTGTAAATGCGGTACGGCGCGCGGCTGCTGGCAGGGTCCGGGTTCGCTCCGGACCACTCGGGATTCGCCCCTGCCGGCTTGTCGAGCACGCGCACGACGCCTTCCGTAATATCGTCGATGTATGTGAAACCACGGGAATGCTTCCCGTAGTTGAAGACATCGATCGGCTCGTCGGCAAGTATCTTGCGCGTAAAAAGAAAGAGCGCCATGTCCGGACGTCCCCACGGCCCATAGACAGTGAAAAAACGTAAACCCGTGGTCGGCAATCCAAACAGGCTGCTGTAGGTGTGCGCCATCAGCTCGTTCGCCTTCTTCGTCGCCGCGTACAGGCTCAGCGGATGGTCGACATTGTCGTGCACCGAGAAAGGCAGCGTCGTATTCGCGCCATACACCGAGCTGCTGGATGCGTAAACGAGGTGCTGGACACCGTTGTGGCGGCAACCTTCGAGTATGTTGCCGAACCCGACCAGATTGGAATCGATATACGCCTGCGGGTTGGTGAGCGAGTAACGAACGCCGGCCTGCGCGGCAAGATGAACCACACGCGCCGGCTTATGGCGCGCAAAGAGTTCTGCCTGGATCTTGCGGTCGGCCACATCCGCCCTTACGTCGGCAAACCCGCGATAGCGGCGTAAGCGCGCAAGCCGTGCTTCCTTTAGCGTCGGATCGTAATACGCGTTGAGGTCGTCCACGCCGACCACTTCGTCCCCCCGGTCGAGCAGCCGCGTGGCCACGTGCGAACCGATGAAACCTGCAGCGCCAGTGATGAGCACCTTCATTGAAGCAACCTTCGGCGATCGTTTTGAAAGTGGAAGACCCGCCGTCAATTATACTGGCACACGCCGTGATACTCGGTTCGGACTCCACGCTCGGTCGCATGCACGTCTGCTCCACGCTCCTTTGTTGTGCGCTCAGTCTGCTGCTCGCGCTCGCACCGGAGACGCATGTGCACGCCGCGACATCGCCGAAAATCCTGCGACTCACGTTTCCGGCAGCGGAAAGCGGCTTCGATCCGGTCAAGGTGTCGGACTACTATTCCGGCACGATCATCGAGGCGATTTTCGAACCACTCCTGACCTACGACTACCTTGCACGTCCGGTAAAGCTCGTCCCGAACGTATCTGAAGCGCTTCCCGCGATTTCCGATGACGGAAGAACCTACACGGTCAAACTACGGCGCGGAATCTACTTCGCCGAGGATCCTGTGTTCAATGGCCGTAGACGCGAGCTGACGGCGAGTGATTTCGCGTATTCGATCAAGCGATTCCTCGATCCCGTGAACCGCTCGCCCTACGCGTTCCTGTTCGAAGGCAAGATCGTCGGACTGGACGAGTTCGCTGCGGCAGCGAAGACGTCGGGCCGCTTCGATTACGATGCGCCGGTCGCCGGTCTCGAAACGCCGGACCGCTATACGCTGCGCATCCGTCTGAAGGAAACCGACTACAACTTCTCGCATGTGCTCGCGTTTCCGCTGGCCAGCGCCGTCGCGCGAGAGGTCGTCGAGGCGTACAAGGACGACACGAATTCGCATCCCGTCGGCACCGGACCCTACAGACTGGCGAGCTATACGCGCTCTTCAAAGATCGTGCTCGAAGCCAATGCCGGCTTTCGCGGAAAAACGTGGGACTTCACGCCCGGCGACGATCCCCTCGACCGGGCCATTGCGGCGAGCATGACAGGCAAGAAGCTGCCGCAGATCGAGCGCGTCGAAGTGAGCATCATGGACGAGACGCAAAGCCGCTGGCTCGCTTTTCTGAGCGGCGATACGGACTACGAATATCAGCTCTCGGAAATCGCGCCGCTCTTCATGAATCCCGACGGTACTCTCGAAGGAGGAGTACGCGCGCCGTGGCATCCGGCTTGACCGAAGTGTCGATCCGGAAATCACCTATACGTACTTCAACATGCAGGAGAAGATCGGCGATCAGCCGAATCCCGTGGGGGGCTTCAGCAAGGAGAAGATCGCGCTGCGCCGTGCAATCGCGATGGCGTACAAGCTCGACGATCAGATCAGCATCATCCGCAAGCGGCAGGCCGTTCGCGCCGAGTTTCCGATTCCCCCGGGCGTGGCCGGACACGACCGGGATTACCGCAGCAGCATCCCGTATTCGCCGCAGATCGCGAACGCGCTCCTGGACAAGTTCGGCTACAGGAAAGGTGGCGACGGTTATCGCATGATGCCGGACGGGAAGCCGCTTACGATACGCTACTCTTCGACACCGACGGAGCGCGACCGGCAGTTCGACGAGCTGATGAAACGTTCGCTCGACTCGATCGGCATCCGTCTCGAGATTCACAAGGATCGTTTTCCCGAGTTGATCAAGCTCGAAAACCAGTGCCGGCTGATGATGCGCGGCGCCGCGTGGATCGCCGATTACCCGGATGGCGACAACTTCATGCAGCTCCTCTATGGACCGAACAGCGGACAAAGCAACAATGCGTGCTATCACTCCGCGGAGTTCGACCGTCGCTACGAACGCTCGAGAGCGCTGCCCGACGGCGCCGAGCGCAACAAGCTCTATCTCGAAATGTCACGCCTGATGGAAGTCGATACCGTATGGATATTGGCAGACAGCCGTTATCGCAACGTACTGCTGCAGCCCTACGTCGTGGGCTTCAAGAAGCACCCGGTCCTGCATGCGGAGTGGGTGTATCTCGACCTTGATCAGAAACGGAAGAATTGAGGCGTTCATGCGAGCGCCTCCAACGAATGAACGTGCCGCACTCGTGAGCGCCTGAGCGGTGGCAGGCTACGTCATTCGCCGCCTGTGGCAGTTCGTGCCGACACTGCTCGGCGTCGTGCTCCTCGTTTTCCTCCTTTTCAACTGGGTCGGTGGAGACCCCGCCTACCTGCTCGCCGGCAAGATCGCCAACCCCGAACAAATCGAGAACATCCGCCGGCAGCTCGGTATCGATCGCCCCTACTACGTTCAGCTCTGGATTTTCCTCCAACAGATCGCCACGGGTGATTTCGGTGCGAGCTGGGCTACGAACGAGAAGGTCTCCGCGATTCTCGCAACCCGCCTCGTACCGTCACTGACGGTGCTGGTACCGATGCTCGTCATCAGCACCGTGCTTGCGATGGCGGCGGCGATGCTGGTCGCGTATCTTCGCGGCAGCGTCACCGACCGCGTGATCATGATTGGCTGCACCGTCGGGCAGTCGATCAGCATCCTGGTCTATATCATCGTTCTGCAGTATGTGCTGGGCTACAAGCTCGGATGGTTTCCCGTGCAGGGCTGGGGTCATGACTTCACCGTCAACCTGCTCCGCTACAGCGCGCTGCCGGTGATCGTCGGTGTCGTCGTTTCGCTCGCGCCGGACATCCGTCTTTATCGCAGCTTCTTTCTCGACGAGATCAATCAGGATTATGTTCGGACGGCGCGCGCGAAGGGCATGCCCGAAGGACGCGTCATGACGGTGCACGTCCTGCGCAACGCTGCGATTCCGATCGTCACGAACGTCATGATTCAGTTGCCGGGCCTGCTTGCAGGCGCCTTTCTGATCGAACGCTTCTTCTCGATTCCCGGCATCGGACGCGAGGTCATCCTCGCTGTCGAACGGAGCGACTTCCCGGTCATCAAGGCGGTGACCGTGTATGTAGCAATCGCTGCAATGGCGTTCAATCTGGCGGCCGACTTGATCTACAAGGCACTCGACCCGCGCGTCGAGCTCAAATGACGGCGGACGCGAGCACCTTGGGGAATGTCCCTCGCTCCGAGTCGGGCGGCCTGTGGGCACTCGCATCACGCCGCCTTGCACGCGACAAGGTCGGCGTTGTCTGCTTCGCGATCGTCATCGGTTTCGTTGCGCTTGCTTGCGCATCCGCGCTGCGCCTGGTGGCTGCCGACTGGAGCAGCGAGATCGCAGTGAGTTATGCGCCGCCATCGTTCCTTGCCACCACCGAGGACATCGCGCTGACCGGTTCATTGCAGGAGCCGGCCGCTAACGCCCCCGCATCCGGGTCCGCGGTTCCGGGAATAGAGGATCCGCTGCGGCAGGAGCTTGCCGAAATCATGCAACGGCTCGCGGCCTCCGCGGCGCCCGAACCGAAACGCACGAGCCTGCCGCTCGGCGCCGACAAATGGGGACGCGACGTCCTCAAGAAGGTGATCAAGGGCACCGAGACTTCGCTTCTCGTCGGTCTCGCCGCGGCGCTGCTTGCCACCGTGCTCGGCACGATGTTCGGGGCACAGGCCGGCTATTTCGGTGGACGCATCGACGATTTCTTCAACTGGCTCTACAGCGTATTGACGTCGATTCCTTACCTTCTGTTGATCCTCGCCATCGCGGCCGTTCTCAATAAGAAGGGCGCGCTGACGGTCGTGCTGATACTCGGACTCACCGGCTGGACCGGTATCTTCAGGCTCGTCCGCGCGGAATACCTCAGACACAAAGGCCGTGAATACGTGCTCGCCGCGGACGCCATCGGCGCATCGGATCACCGCCGCATGTTCGTCCACATCCTGCCGAACGTAAGTCACGTCGTTCTGGTGCAACTCTCGCTTCACGTCGTTCTGTTCATCAAGTCCGAAGTGATTCTGAGCTTTCTCGGATTCGGTGTCGGCGTCGAAACCGTTTCGTGGGGCAGCATGCTGAACGAAGCACAGAACGAGCTCCTGATCGGCACGTGGTGGCAGCTTGCGGCGGCAACGGCAGCAATGGCGTTGCTCGTTACCGCATTCAGCCTTTTCACCGACGCACTTCGCGACGCACTCGATCCGCGCCTCCGATGACGCGCAACGACCAGCCGGCGCTTCTTGCCGTGCGCAATCTCACCATCGACTTCCGGAGCGGGCCGGACACGACTGTCCGCGCCACCAACCACGTGAGCTTCGACGTGCCGGTGAACTCGACGGTCGGCCTCGTGGGCGAGTCCGGAAGCGGTAAGTCTGTGACAGCGCTGTCGATCATCGGCCTCCTGCCTGAGAACGCGCTGATCGACGCCGCCGGCAGTATCGGCTGGAACGGCCGCGACCTGCTGAAGCTCCACGCGCGAGAGTTGCAGACGTTACGCGGACGCGACATCTCGATGATTTTTCAGGAGCCGATGAGCTCGCTCAATCCGGTGTTCAGCATCGGTTTTCAGCTCGTCGAAGTGCTTACGCGACACGCCGCGCTTTCGCGCCGCCAGGCGCGAGGCCGCGCGATCGAACTGCTGCGAGAGGTGGACATACCGGAGCCGCAGGCGCGTGTGGACGCCTATCCCCATCAGCTCTCCGGCGGCCAGCAGCAGCGGGTGATGATCGCGATGGCGCTTGCCTGCGAGCCGGGCCTACTCATCGCGGATGAACCGACCACCGCGCTCGATGTGACGATTCAGAAGCAGATTCTCGAGCTCCTTGCGCGCCTGCAAAGCAAGCACCGGATGTCGGTGCTCTTCATAACGCACGACCTTGGTCTCGTCAGCGAAATCGCCGATCGAGTGGTCGTCATGCGCAGTGGGCACGTCAAAGAAGAAGGGCCGGTTTCGAGCGTATACAACGCGCCGCAGGACGCGTACACGAAGGCACTCCTTGCATGTCGCCCACGGCTAAACCGTCGCCCGATGAAGTTGCCCGTCATCGAAGACTTTCTCGAGGGCAGGAGCGCAGCTGATGAAATGCCCGAGCGGACCCGCGGGCTCACCGGTGACGAGCCGGTCGTCCTCGAAGCACGCGCACTGTCCAAGACGTTCTATCTCAGGGAAGGGTTGATGCGGCGCAAAGCCATCCCGGCAGTGAAGGACGCCTCGTTCCGGATCGTGCGTGGAAGAACGCTTGGCCTCGTCGGCGAGTCCGGCTCCGGTAAGACGACGCTCGCGCTCATGCTCGTGCGGCTCCAGCAGGCGACCTCGGGGCAGGTTCTGTTCGAAGGAAGGAACGTCCTTGTACCCGAAGCACGCCAGAACCTCGACCTCAAACGACGAATTCAGATCGTGTTCCAGAATCCGTACGCGTCCCTGAACCCGCGCTTCACCGCGGGCGAGATCCTGATGGAACCGCTGCGAATCCACGGCCTCGGTACGAACGATCGCGACCGTCGCGCGCTCGCCTACGGAATGCTCGATCGCGTGGGGCTGACTCGGGATGCGTTCTTCAAGTATCCTCACGAATTCTCCGGCGGACAGCGCCAGCGCATCGCGATTGCGCGCTGCCTCGCGATCAAACCCGACATTCTGATCTGCGACGAGGCGGTCTCGGCGCTGGACGTCTCAATCCAGGCGCAGCTTCTCAACCTCCTGCAGGACCTCCAGGACCAGTACCGGATGAGTTATCTGTTCATTTCGCACGATCTCGCCGTCGTCAAGTACATGGCCGACGAGCTGATCGTGATGAACCAGGGCGAAATCGTTGAAACCGGCAGCTCCGACGAGATCTACGCAAATCCCAAGCATCCCTACACTGAAAGTCTGATCGCATCCATTCCGGGAGAACATGCCCAGAGGCGCGTGTGGCACTGAGGGGCGTTGCGGGAATGCGGCGATTGCCGCTTGCGCGGGCATTGCGAACTGCGGCCCTCGTGCTGGCTGACATCGCGTTCGTCGTTTTGTGTTCGTCGGCTGCTCACGCCCTCGCCGCACACGCCTACGCGCAATTCGGCGATATCAAGTATCCCGCCGGCTTCTCGCATTTCGAGTGGGTGAATCCGAACGCACCGAAAGGCGGTGACCTCGATCTCGTGCCGCCGCTGCGAATCACGAACTTCGACAAGTACAACCCGTTCACGCTCAAAGGCACGGCGCCGCCGGGTCTGAACGGCCTCGTGTTCGAAACGCTGCTGACCGGAACACTGGACGAGCCGACAACCTCGTACGGTCTCCTCGCGGACGACATCCAGGTCGCTCCGGATCGCCTTGCGGTGACCTTCCACATCAATTCCGCCGCTCGTTTTCACAACGGAAAGCCTGTAACCGCGGCGGACGTGAAGCACAGCTTCGATACGCTGATGAGCAAGCAGGCCGCGCCGCAGTATCGCGTGGTCTTCAATGAAGTCGCGCGCGCCGTTGTCACAGCACCCGATACGATTCGGTTCGAGTTCAAGAGCACGAGTGCGGAGTTGCCGCTGCTTGTCGGCGGTGGGCTTCCGGTATTCAGCCGTGAATGGGGCGCGGGCAAGCCTTTCGACGAAGTGGTCATGGATCTTCCGATCGCGAGCGGACCCTACCGCATCGGACGTATCAATTTCGGGCGCGACATCACGTACAACCGCGACCCGAATTACTGGGCACGCGATCTGAACGTGCGCCGCGGCATGTTCAACTTCGATCGCGTCACCTATCGCATCTACAAGGACAACACCGCACAGACCGAGGCGTTCAAGGCCGGCGAGTTCGATTACATTCAGGTGTTCTCGGCCCGTGACTGGGCGCGGGTCTATACCGGCAAGAAGTTCGATTCCGGCGCGCTCATCAAGGCCGAGCTCACGTCGCACAATGCCGGAGATTTCCAGGGCTACCTGATCAATACGCGCCGCGACAAGTTCAAGGATCCGCGGGTGCGCGAGGCGCTGGGGCTTGCGTTCGATTTCGAATGGATGAACCGCCAGTTGATGTTCAACTCGTACGAACGCGTGCGCGGCTTCTTCAACAACAGCGACTTCGAGGCGAAGGGACTGCCCGGCCCTGACGAGCTCGCGCTGCTCGAGCCGCTGCGCGCAAAGCTTCCGCCGAAGGTCTTCACCGAAGAGGTGCCGCTTCCCGCTTCGACCAACCCGCCCGGCAGCTTGCGCAACAACCTGAAGAAAGCGCGGGCACTGCTCGAAGAGGCCGGCTGGACTTATCGCGACGGCGCATTGAGAAATGCGAAAGGGGAAGCCTTCACCGTCGAATACTTGGACAGCGCCGGTGGCGAGCGCACGACGACTCCCTATTTCCAGGCACTGGCGAAGCTCGGCATCGAGGGAATCTACCGACGCGCCGATTTCGCGCTCATCCAGAAGCGTCTCGACGTCTTCGACTTCGATCTGTTTACGGTGCGCATTCCCGGCAGCGAGTCTCCGGGAAGCGAGCTGCTGGACCGCTTCGGCTCGCAGTCCGCCGATACCGAAGGCTCGAACAATCTGATCGGAGTGCGCGATCCGGTCGTGGACGCGCTCGTCAACATCGCCGTGCAGGCAACGACGCGCCCCCGGCTGATTGCGAGCCTGCGTGCGCTCGATCGTGTCCTGCGGTGGGGCCATTACGCCGTGCCGCAATGGTTTGCGAGCACGTACCGCGTTGCGTATGGCGCCGGCAAGTTCGAGCGCCCCGAGTGTGGCACCGCTGTACTATCGGCCGGAAGACTGGGTGATCTCGACCTGGTGGAGAAAAGATACAAAGTAGCGCCGCGAGGCGCCTAGGCGGTGTTGTTGCGCCCGTAGGCGACGCAGCTTGGCTGCAACGCCGAAGGAGCTGAGTAGGGTTTATGTGGTCATATATTGTAAAACGCATGCTCCTGATGATCCCGACGCTCTTCGGGATTCTGCTGATCACGTTCGTCATCACTCAGTTCGTACCCGGCGGACCGGTCGAGCAGATGGTCGCGCAGCTTCAGGGCCGGGATGCCGGCACAGGCGAAGGTGCCGCGTCCGCAGGAAGCGGCTACCGCGGCCGTCAGGGCGTGGATGCGAAGCGCATCGAGGAGATCAGGAAGCTCTACGGCTTCGACAAGCCAGCGCACGAGCGCTTCTTCCACATGCTCGGGCAGTTCGCGCGTTTCGATCTCGGCAAGAGCTTCTTCCACAACAAGGACGTCGGCCAGCTCATCCTCGAGAAGCTGCCGGTGTCGATCAGCCTCGGCCTCTGGACGTTCCTGCTCGTTTACCTCATTTCACTGCCGCTCGGCATCGCAAAGGCGGTGCGGGCGGGCACGCGTTTCGACACGATCACGACGTTCGTCGTGCTGCTGGGCTATGCCATTCCGAGCTTCGTGATGGGCGTCGTGCTGCTGGTCCTGTTCGCGGGCGGGTCGTTTGTCCAGTTGTTTCCGCTGCGCGGGCTCACGTCGCTCAACTGGGACGAGCTCAGTCTCCTCGGCAAGATCACCGATTATTTCTGGCACATCACGCTGCCGGTTGCGTCCATGGTGCTCGGCGGATTCGCCGTGATCACGATCCTGACCAAGAACTCGGTGCTGGAAGAGATCCGCAAGCAGTACGTTCTCACCGCGCGCGCAAAGGGCCTCGACGAGCGCAAGGTTCTCTGGAAGCACGTGTTCCGCAACGCGCTGATCCCGATCATGACCGGCTTCCCGGCCGCATTCGTCGGCGCGTTCTTCAGCGGCTCGATCCTGATCGAGACGCTGTTCTCGCTCGACGGTCTTGGGCTGCTTTCGTACGAATCGGTCATCCGACGCGATTACCCCGTGGTGCTCGGAAGTCTGTTCCTCTTCACGCTGATCGGCCTTTTCACCACGCTGTTGCGCGACCTGAGCTACGTCTGGGTCGATCCGCGCGTGAAGTTCTTCGGGTGAACGCGCGATGAGCGATCACGCAGCCGCTGCTGTGTCAGCCGCCTCCGGCGCGCCGCTCTCCCGAACGCGCGCCCAGAGCCCGGGGCGCCGCGCGTGGCGCCGTTTCCGCAGCAACCGCCTCGGTTACGTGAGCCTCGTCGTCTTCACCGTGCTGTTCGGAATCAGTCTGCTCGCGGAGGTGCTGTCGAACGACAAGCCGCTCGTCGTGCGGTACGAAGGACACTGGTACTTTCCCGCTGGTGCAGACGCTACCGGAGACGACGTTCGGCGGCGACTTCCCGACACCGACCGATTATCTGGATCCGCTGATCCGGGAGAACCTCGTCCAAGGGCGACAACTTCGCTCTCTTCCCGCCGAATCCCTATCACTACAGCACGATCAACTACTTCTCGAAGGAGCCGAATCCGGCGCCGCCCTCGGCGCGAGAACATTCTCGGCACCGACGACCGGGGCCGCGATCTTCTCGCGCGGCTTCTGTACGGTTTCCGCGTGTCCGTCGTGTTCGCGCTTCTCGTCGCCGGTATCTGCAGCCTGTTCGGCGTGCTCTACGGCTCGATCCAGGGTTACTTCGCCGGCTGGACCGACATCGCGATGGAGCGCTTCAACGAGATCTGGAGCGCGATGCCGACGCTCTACATGCTGATCATCCTGTCGTCGATGTTCTCGCCGAGCTTCTGGCTGCTCGTCCTGCTGCTGTCGCTTTTCGGCTGGCTCGGCATCGCGGCTTACGTGCGCGCGGAGTTCCTGAAGAACCGCACGCTCGACTACGTGCGCGCGGCGCGCGCGCTCGGACAGAGCAACGCCGTGATCATGCGGCGCCACATTCTGCCGAACAGCCTGACGCCGGTCGTCACGCTCATTCCGTTCGAGCTCGCGTCCGCGATCGGCGCTCTCACGAGCCTCGACTTTCTCGGCCTTGGCGTGCCGCCCGGATACGCCGAGCCTCGGCGAGTTGCTGAGCCAGGGCAAGGAAAATCTCTACGCGTGGTGGATCACGTTCTCCACGTTCGGTGTTCTGGTCGTCATGCTGCTGCTTCTGATTCTCATCGGCGACGCGTTGCGCGACGCGCTCGACCCGCGCAAGGTCCTGAAGGGCGACATCGAGTGAAGCGTCTCGAGGTGCGTGGTCTTACCATCGATTTCGGCTCGCACCGTGTCGTCCACGGCATCTCGTTCGACATCGACGCCGGCGAGAGACTCGCGCTGGTCGGCGAATCGGGGTCGGGCAAGACCGTGACGGCGCTTTCGCTGCTGCGGCTCGTCGAAGCCGCGCGTCTGGGCGGTGACATCAGGTTCGAAGGCCGCGACGTGCTCGCGATGAACGAAGACGAGCTGCACCAGTCTGCGCGGCCGCGACATCGCCGTCATTTTCCAGGAGCCGATGACGGCGCTGAACCCGGTGATGACGGTCGGCGATCAGATCGCCGAGTCGCTGCAGCTGCACCAGGCGCTCGAGCTGCGACAGGCCCGGCGAGGCGCGGTCGATGCGATGCACCGCGTCGGCATCGACGAGCCCGAGCGCCGCGCCCGCAGCTATCCGCACCAGCTCTCGGGAGGCCAGCGACAGCGCGCAATGATCGCGATGGCGCTCGCCTGCAACCCGAAACTGCTGATCGCCGACGAGCCGACGACGGCGCTCGACGCCACGATCCGTCTGCAGATCCTCGAGCTTCTCGACCGCCTGCGCGCGGAGGGCGGCATGAGCCTGCTGCTCATCACGCACGACCTGAACATCGTGCGGCGTTTCGCCGAACGGGTCGCCGTGATGGAACACGGCGTGATCGTCGAACAGGGCGCGACTGCAGACGTGATGGCGCAACCCCGTCATTCCTACACGCAGAAGCTCGTGAACAGCCGACCCGAGCGCGCTGTAGGCCCTCCGGGAGAGGGACGTCTCGTTACGGCACGCGGCGTTCACGTCGAGTATCCGACACCCCTGCCTGGCGTGCGGGGCTGGTTTGTGAGCGGACATTTCACGGCTGTCGCACGCGCCGACTTCGATCTGGCGCCCGGCGAAACGCTCGGCGTGATCGGCGAGTCGGGGTCGGGCAAGACGACGCTCGCGCTCGCGCTTCTCAATCTCGTAACGGCACAGGGCGACATACGTATCGATGGCGTCTCCTGGCAAGAAAGCCGACGCCGCGGCGCGGCGCGCGCTCCGACGCGAAATTCAGGTCGTGTTCCAGGATCCGCTGTCGTCGCTGTCGCCGCGGCAGACCATCGGCTCGATCGTGGGCGAAGGCCTCGAGATTCACGAACCCAAACTCGGCATCGCGGAACGACGGCAGCGCGTCATCGAAGCGTTGCTCGACGTGGGAGCTCACTCATGGCGGTTCGGCGGAGGCGCTGCTCTATCGCTATCCGCACGAGTTTTCCGGCGGTCAGCGTCAGCGCATCGCGATCGCACGCGCGCTGATCGTCAAACCGAAGGTGGTGGTTCTCGACGAGCCCACGAGCGCCCTCGACGTGACCATCCAGAAACAGGTCCTGCAACTGCTCGGTGAGCTGCAGCGTAAATACCGCCTGAGCTACGTGCTCGTGACACACGACATCGACGTCGTGCGCGCGATGGCGCACCGCGTCATCGTCATGAAAGACAGCGAAGTCGTCGAGAGCGGGCCGATCGACCGCGTCCTCAACGACTCGCAATCGGAATACACGCGGAAACTGGTCGCCGCCGGTTACGCGTAGGGCCGCCGACGCCGTCGTTTACCACGATACAAAACGGCGCGCCGAGGCTGCAGCGCTATCTCATTGCTGGTGCGGAAGCGGGCATTCTTCCGCATTGGCACGGTCGTTACGTGCGCGTCCCCCTGCAGTCGTGCTTTGCCCGATAATCACGCGACAACAGCAGACAAAAGGCGCGCGTCGAAATGGGTTTCCTGCAAGGCAAACATATTCTCGTGACCGGGCTGCTGTCGAGCCGCTCGATCGCCTATGGGATTGCACAAGCGATGAGCCGGGAGGGCGCAACGCTCGCCTTCACCTATCAGAACGAAGAATTGAAAGAGCGTGTCGAGAAGCTCGCAGCCGGGTTCGGTTCAGCGCCCGTGCTGCCGTGCGACGTGTCCGACGACGCTCAGATCGAGAACCTGTTCACGTCTCTGCGGCAGCATTGGGATGGTCTCGACGGAATCGTTCACTCGATCGCCTTCGCGCCGCGCGAAGCCCTCAAGGGCGGCTTCATCGAGAGTCTCACGCGAGAGGCTTTCCGTGTGGCTCATGACGTCAGCGCGTACAGCTTCGCGGCACTCGCGAAGGCAGGTGCCCCGATGATGCAGAACCGGAACGCGGCGCTCCTCACGCTGAGCTACCTCGGCGCGCAGCGCGCGGTACCGAACTACAACGTGATGGGCCTCGCAAAAGCGAGTCTCGAGGCGTCGGTGCGTTACCTCGCGCAGGACCTCGGACCGCAGGGCGTCCGCGTCAACGCCATTTCAGCCGGGCCCATCAAGACACTTGCGGCAGCCGGCATCAGCGGTTTCGGACGCATCCTGAAGACCGTCGAGGAAAATTCGCCATTGCGCCGCAACGTGACGATCGAGGACGTCGGCAACGCGGCGGCGTTTCTCATGAGCGATCTTGCCGGCGGCATCACCGGCGAGATCACGTACGTGGACGCAGGCTTTCACAGCGTCGTCTTCGGCGTTTGACCGCCTGACTGGGCTCAATGCCCGAGGAACGCCCGGCTCCGAGGGGAGCGCTTCACGCATTGTGCTCGCATGGGCCGCATCGAGCGATCAGCGCTCCTTCTTCTCGAACGCATCCTTGTTGAGCGAAATCTTGGCCTTGGATTTCAGGCTCGCAAGATAAGCCGTGAACTGCTCCTCGCCCACCATCTGCGCGAGCGCTTCGCTCAACTGTTTCTGCTGCGCCGAGTCGATCTTCTGCGGCTCTACGAGGCGCGTCACCTTGAGCAGCATGTAACCGCCCTCCGGCGCTTCTACTCCCGCGTAAGCGGGCAGCTTGTCCGCATCGGCCTTGAAGACCTGGCGCAGCACGGGCTCCGTGAAGCCTTTGGGGTCGGCGCGGCTGACAAGCTCCGGCGTGCTCCACTTGAGCTCCGCTGCCTTACCCTCGCGCAACTGGTCCAGTTGTTTGCGGCCATCCTCCGCGGCAAGCTGGCTCGCGCGGGTCTGAAGTAATTTCTTTTCGATCGCGGCCTTCACGTCTTCGAAGGCCTGTACGCGGGCTGGCTTGTGATCGGCCAGGCGCGCTGCCACGATCGTTCCGGGAGCGACCTCGATCGCCTCGGTATTGCGCTTGTTGACGAGAACGTCCTCGGAAAAAAGTGCCTGCAGCAATTTCGGATGATTCAGGCGCGGGTCGTCCGCATGGCTGCGCGTGATCCAGCCGCTCGTTTGCGGCGCCTGTTTGACGAGCTCCGCAGCCGGCTTGAGGGTGTCGGACTGTTCGAACACGATGTTGTTGAACTGCTCCGCAAGCTCAGCGAGCCGCCGGCCTGCGTGCTGCTTCTTCAGCTCCCGCTCGATCTCGGGACGTACCTGATCGAAACTCTTGATGCTGCCTGCATTGATGGCCGTCACGCGAATGATGTGATAGCCGTATTCCGTCTCGACCGGGCCGGATATCTCGCCGACTTTCATGCTGAATACGGCATCATCGAAGCCCTTGACCATCGATCCGCGGCTGAACGTGCCGAGATCGCCGCCCTTCGCGGCCGAACCCGGGTCCTGGGAATACTTCTTGGCGAGCTCGGCAAAGCTGTTCGGGTTCTTCTTCAGCTCCGCGGCGACCTCGTCCGCTTTCGCCTTTGCTTTCTGTCTTGCCGCAGCGTCCGCGCTCTTGTCCACTGCGATCAGGATATGACTCGCCTGGCGTGTCTCCGGGACGCCGAACTCGCGCTGACGCTCGTCATAGTACTTCTTCGCTTCCGCCGGTTCGACCTGGATCTGAGGCAGAAGCGAGTCGAGCGACAGAACGACATACTCCGCGCGCACCTGCTCTGCAATGCGAAACTCATCCTGGTGACCTTCGTAGTACTTCTGCGGCGCGTCGGGCTCGAGCTTCACAGAGGAGACGAACTTCTCGGGCGCTATCAGAGAACGGCTGACCTCCCGCTGCTGTTCGGTGATTCGATGAAGGCGCTCGGCTACGGAGCGCGGTATGAAGCTCGACTGCTGGTACGGATCGGACATCTGGGTCAGGATGAGATCCTGGCGCACACGATTCTCGAAGATCGCCGCGTTCGTGTTCTGCCCCTTGAGAAACTGTTCGTAGCGGGCCATCGAGAACTTGCCGTCGTCGCCCTGAAATATCGGGGCCTCGCTGATATAGGCACGAAGCTGCTCGGGCGTAACGGTGACGCCGTTCTTCACCCCCTGGCGAATCAGCAGTCGCTGCCGCACGAGGCTTTCGAGCACGGAAAATCGCATTTCCGGGCTGTCGAGCAGCGCTGGATCGACGCGGCCGCCCGACATGCTCCGAAGTTGCTCCTGCCGGTCTCGCAGCGCCTGCTGGAACTCCTGCTCCGAGATCTCCGAGCCGGCAACCTTCGCTATCGTCGCGCCGGTAGCGGAATCGCGGAAGTACGAGTCCACGCCGAAGAAGGCGAACGGCAGGAGGACGATGGCCAGGACGATCTGGATGATCTTTTTGTTGCGCTGTACGAGGTCGAACATATGAGAACCCGCCGCTGTCAGATGCGAAGAATGTTTAATCGAGCGTGTCGTGCGCGGCGCCAGCGCCGGCCCCACATTCGGGACGATACGAAAAAGGGCGAACCGCCGTTCGCCCTTCTCGCCGCGGCGGATTACGCTCCGCCGCCAATGACCGTAAGTCCCTGATTTTAGTTAGACACGGCGAGCGAAGTCCAGTTCGGGCGACTCGCAGCAAAACCCAGCACCGCGCGCGAACTGCGCAATCAGTGACGCTGGCCCTGCGCGGATTGAATGGTAACGGGCCTGCACTCAAGTCCGTGACTCCGCAGCCGATAACGAGAACGCAGCGTTCCTGCGTTTCAGCTCCGGGACCCACTGCAACTTCACCACATGTGCGGAACTGCTATGGCCCAGATGGCTGCAAAGCGACGCAACGCGGAAGAAGCGGTCAAGAAGATCCGGCTTCCGTCATGCCCCATGATCCTCACGAGGCTTCTGCGCGAAATGCGCGCCGATGAGCCCGACTTCGTGCAGGTAGCGAAACTGATCAGCAGCGACGTGAGTCTGGCCGGTTCGATGCTGCAGACCGTGAACTCACCGTTCTATGGCCTGCGGGTCAAGATCGGCTCGGTGCAGCACGCGTTGAACGTGATAGGTCTCCGCAACGTCACTCAGATCGTCACCGGCCTGCTCTTGCGGGACGCGTTCCAGAGCCGGGCCACCAAGAAGATGCAGGCGTACTGGAAGTCGACATTCCGCATCGCGCTCGTAAATGCATGCCTCGCGCGTGCGCTGGTCGTCTCGGACCGTGACGAGGCTTACACCTTTGCGCTTTTCCGCGACTGCGGTGTCCTGGCGATGATGTCCGACGTGCCTCAATACGAACCGCTGCTGCCGGGCGCGGAGATATGCGGCAGGCGCGCCATCGATATCGAGGACGAGCGGCACGGCATCAATCACGCCGCAATCGGTTATTACCTCACCAAGAGCTGGTTCCTGCCGGAGCAGCTTTGCGAGGCTGTACTGCGGCACCATGAATACCTCGCGTTGCCTGCGGGACTCTCGCGGGCCAGCGTGGAGCACGTTGCGCTCGCGATCGCGGCCGAGTGGCTGTTCCTGCGCAAAATCGGCAGAGCGGAATCGCCGGAATGGGCCGAGGCAGGCGCGTTCGCGCTTGAAACGCTCGGGACCACGGAGGCGGCGCTCCTTCAGGTCGTCCAGGGCCTCGAGATGCTGTAGAAACGCCGACCGGGGCTTGCGCAAGTTCGTATCGAGCAGTCCTGAAATTGCGTTTGTGTCCGATCGTCGCGTGCCTGTGTCGCGAAAGGTCAAGTTTTTGGCGCGAACAGACAATACAGGATCGTTCTACGGATGCTAGGCTTAACTAGTCGACCACAGCCCCCTGTTGTGGGCGACAACCCCGTAGCTTCAGCCCCGGCCCAACGCCGGGGCTCTTTTTTGGGCGGAAAAAGAAGCGGGTTAAACCGTTACGTGTCACGCAACGGATAAGCTGACTGCGATTAACGGTATGGAAAAAGGGGAGCTCGTCAGTCTATCGAGCTCCCCAGGCAGCCTCTTAGGGGGAGGCTGTTCCTACAACAGGGGGAAGTAGGAACGACCTCAGTATCTTCCCATGCTGCTGCACAGCATAGTTGGATCCCCAGCAAAGCTGACATAGATCAAACAAATCGGACGTCGCTCCAGAATGCGCTGGAATAGCAGCTGCGTTTTCGATGTATTAGCCGACCCAAGTGAAAGAAAAGAACGCGCCACGCTTTAATCTTCCTGACACTCCTGCAGTCGCATGCCTGCGCAAAGTGAAGCGGATGACCGTCTGTGTTCCCAGGGGCAAGCTCGGTAACTATCCGCGTTGCCATTTCGAACTGGCAAAACATACGTCCGTCGTCACCGTCAATCGTCCGCTTTGACTGCAATCCTACCGGCCCATGCGTCGATCATAACTAGCGGACACCCGTTGAATGAGCCCAGGGTCTGTACTGCTCGCCCCCTGGGAGGCGAACTCCACCTGAACGCTACCGTCCGCGAGTGTTTTGAGCGTGGCTGTGATCGTAGTGCCGCCCCGCTCTCCCCGCATCACGCCGGCGCCGCGATCCTGCGACGTGATCGTCAAACCCTGATCCGACATTGCTCCGGTCGCCGCCGCCCAAGATCGGTCGAAGCGCTGTTGAACCGTCGGCTGGGAACTGACGGGAACCGGCTCGTACGCGACGCAGGAATTCAACGACAACATGGCAAAGGCGATCGCGAGCCGGCGCAGTTTAAGATTCATCCGTTGCACTCCTCGAGTTAGTCCCGTGGTGCCCGCATGCCTACTGACGTGCAGCACGCGCTGCCGCCACACAAGGTCAGAAGCGGAATGTCAGTCCGGCGGCGAACCCACCGAATTTCAGCTCGTCCACCAGCTTGTTGTTGCCCTGCTCCCAAGAGAGATACCGGTAGACGAGGTGGACATCACCCCACTTCGCATAGGAGTACCCCAGCCCGGCTACGCCTTGCCAGGTAAACTTCGAGGAGCCTGCGCCCGCATCCAGGTGGTAGGGAACGAACCAGTTGCCGTCACCTATCTTCACTTGACCGCGCACCCCGACGATCGCGTCCCATAATTCCTCGGACTGCGAAATGCCGCCCGCAGCCGCGAAGTTCTGTGCACCGGCCGGCCCCGCCACGGCGGCCGAGAGCTGCCAGTTGGTGCTCACCGTCAGGTCGAAGTAGCGGACCCCCGCGATGATATCCATCGTGTGTCGCGGCTGGTAGATGGCGGAATAGCCCCCTGCCAGCTGCCACACTCGGCCTGTCAGCTTGCTGTCGGTGTTCACGTTGAGCGACGTGTTTGTGAGATTGACCGGGCCGCTGCCGGGATTGAAATCGATGCTCTTGATGCCGCCGCGGTCGTTGGAGAGACTGAGATAAATGAAATCGGTGATGACCGACCACCTGCCCCGACGCGCCTCGGCCGTGCCCATGAACACAGCATCGAGTGCGCCGAGCAGGGTCTCGGCGTCCACGCTTGCGACTGGCGCAGCGCCGCCGGGCGGCGGCGGCCCGTAGCGCAGGCTGCCGTCCATGCTGGGCAGCCAGAGGTATGGAGTAAACGCAAAGCTCCAGCGGTCGGGGGGCGCCTGGGCATGGACCCCCGCCTCGTAGAGCGAACAGAGCAGCGCAAGCAAGATGATGCTGACGCGATGTCGTTCCATTCTTTCCCTTTCGTGGCAGCGCGTAGCTGTAACGGCGACATGATTGGATGCGCCGGCGAACTCGCGGTGTTTGTGGAGTTCTATAGCGTTACCAATAGGATGAACATCCAACTCGTATCGGCTCGCTCGGTGTGTGGCGAATGACGGACCGGCGCGGAGACACGCAGTAGTGGTTTCACCTCTACACGGGTAACAAGATGACTCGTGCCAATCCACTGCACCTGATCGGGCAACCAGCAGACTTACGACGTGCGCGGGCCTGCGCGGCGATGATGCAGTGCTCCACCCGGTTGGCTGGCGACGTGACCAGCGGGAGCGCGATATGCGGTACAGTGGCCCGTCGAAGACCGGGGAAAAGTCTCGCGGAGGACTGGAGCCGCCACCTTGTTATTCATGAAAAGCTTCCGGAGGGACTTACCCCTATTTCACGGAATAGCCGCGGCCCGTAAGGCATGCCGCGCGTGCATTCTGGTATGCGGTCATGCCTGCTTGCTGCTGTTGCGTCGCCGCCTGCTGTTGCTGCTGCCCCTGCGCCTTGTTCTGACGCCGGCTCTGGCCGCGCGCGGCGGCTGCCCCTGCAGCCGCGCCCGCCCCCGCGTCATCGCCGACGATTTCGCCAACCACTGCTCCTCGCGCTGCGCCCCGTGCTCCGGCGCCCGGTGAAGTGCCCGTGGCAGTCGTCGGAGGCGTGGCGGGCGCTGCCTGCTGCGGTGGCCTTGTGGGGTCGTACTTGCTCTGCTCCACGGCCCAGGTGTGGCATGCGCCTTCGTCCTTCGTCTGCTGCTCCTTCGACTGGCCCTTGGCCGGATAAACGTACGATTGCGCTGCGACGGCGGTGGCGCAAAGCGCCGTTACGAGCAGTGCCGTAACCTTCAGTGCCTTACCCGTGATTTTCATTGCTCCACCATCCTTTTGATCGAGTTGCTCGTTGAACCGTCACCAGCCTTGACACGGCCTGCGGCCGCGCCCCGTGTCACTTGAAAAACCAGTGCCAACCGCTACTACGCCGAACGCATGTCGCACTTAGCTGTGAACACAACAGCTGATCGCCGGCGAAAACCGTAAAGCCATCCCGCGGAGCGATTTGGGCTCACCAGATCAGGATAGTCGTTGCCCGCTGGCCTCACTATTGGACCTAGGTCCAAGCGTTGCGAGAGATGTAATCCCGCTTGCTCGACAGCGGACGTCCGAAGCGGCCCGCACCGTTGTTTCAGAGCGCGGCCACCTCCTCACGTGAAAGGATCTACGGCATCTTCGAGGGCAAAGCAGAAACGCCACCGCGAAGCGGTTTAGTTCAAACTAGAAATAAGTTCCTAAGCGACGCCTTGTAAAGCGTCGCGGCCGGTGCAACGGAATATCGCCGACTAGCCATAAGCGACCGTTTCGACTTCGCGGCGCCCCGCGGCGTGGTTACCGAAACACCCCGATCAGTCCGCACGCTGGCAAAAGCTCGCGTCGACATGCGGATAGAGATGCGGGTTTAGCTCCCGCTTTCAACCAAAAAGGCCCTCTTAAACCAAGGCTTGCAATGGATTCTGGCGGAGTGGACGGGACTCGAACCCGCGACCCCCGGCGTGACAGGCCGGTATTCTAACCAACTGAACTACCACTCCGTTTCTACTGCACTAACCCGCGATTCGACACTCACGCTTGGTGGCACCATCCGAGCGCAGCCATCCTCAGACTATCACCAGTCACTGTTCGCGAGTCACCAAACCTCGATGTCTGGTGGGTGCTGAGAGGCTCGAACTCCCGACATTCGCCTTGTAAGGGCGACGCTCTACCAGCTGAGCTAAGCACCCGTGCCCTATCTCAAGCTTCTGGCGATAGGCACCAGCGCCTGAGGGTTGCCGAATTTTAACACGGTAAATCGGACGCGGACTTCGCGCAAAAGACGGCGGCAGTGCGCCCGAGGAGGCCGCTCATCCACAGCCTCGAGGCGAAACGCGCATGAAACGTGCTCTCTGTAGACTCGCGCTGCCCACATGAGTTACGTTGATCGATCGCCGCCGTGCAATGAGACCACGGCCGGCGCCCGATCTTGTGAGTGACAGACCCTGGGAGCAAGCAGCCCTATGAGTTTTGAAGCTTCTACGCGACGCTTCGAGAATACCTCTCGCGCGACGTCTGAATCGTTTCTTTCCGCGGGAGACCTGCTTGACCTCGCTTCGGTTCTGCAATGTCCGATCAGTGGCTCGAAGCTGCATGTTCTTTCGCCGGCGGAAATTGCGTCCGTGCGGTCGCGCCTGGCCAGAGGCGAGCTCGCGCACGCGGCCGGCGCGCCCGTACAGATGGAGATCGACCAGGCGCTGGCGTCCGAAGACGGTGAGCTTATCTATCCCATCGCGGATGGCATCCTGATCCTGGTACCTGCATTCGCCATCGTGAAGCCCGGCTCCGCGCCGCGCTTCGAAGCGGATGCAGCAGGGGTCATGCGTTTCTACGATGAGATCGGATGGAATGTGACCGACGAGGGTGTCTTCGAAGACACGGTGCGGTTCGAAGATCTGAGGGAGATCACGCGACCGTATGTCAGGGCGTCGTACGCGCGCGTGGGCTCGATCATCGAAGGGTCCGGCAAGTATCTCTTGGATGTCGCCTGCGGCCCGATTCCGTACGCCGAGTACCTCGCCTATTCGGAAAGCTACGGCAAACGCTTGTGCGTCGATCTTTCGGTCGTGGCCCTGCGCGCTGCCAGAAAGCGCCTGCGCGACAAAGGAATCTACATCCAGGCCGACATTACTCAGCTGCCGTTCAGGGCGGGCACCCTCGACGCATTCATCTCTCTACACACGATCTACCATGTCCCTGCGAGTCGGCAGGCGCTCGCGTTCCGGGAGCTCGAACGCGTGGTGAAACCCGGCGGAAGAGGCGTGGTCGTTTACTCATGGGGCTCGCGTGCCATGGCGATGGACGTCCTGATGGCACTCGGCCGCCCGCTCTTCACGGCCAAGTCCCTGGTCAGAAGAGTACTTCCTGACACGCTCGTGCAGCGCCTGAAATCGGCTCTCGGGAGACAGGGCTCCAATCCGGCTGCGAGCGGCTCGGAACCGGGGCTTTATTTTGAGCCACACGACCAGGCGTGGTTCGATCGCGAAATCGCAGTCAGTCCGGGTTGGGAGATACGCGTGTGGCGGACGGCGAGCGCCCCGTTCCTGTCTCACTGCGTCCATCCCGGTGCGATCGGCCGCGGCATCGTGCGCGCGCTGCTGTCCGTCGAGCAGGCGTTTCCGCGTTTTTGCGGCCGGTTTGGACAGTATCCGATGTTCGTCTACACGAAGCCGCAGCGCCGGGGTGAATGAAAAACGGGCGGTCATCCGACCGCCCGTTGTCGAAGTTCGCTACCCGACAGACCTCAGTGCTTGACTGCGGGCGCCGGCGTTTGCGTCACCGGCGGAATCGCCGCGGGCTCGGTCGATTCAGGCAGCGGTTCGGGCTTGCGCTCGAGCGCCATTTCGAGCACCTGATCGATCCACTTGACCGGGTGGATATCGAGGCGGTTCTTGATGTTCTCGGGTATCTCCGCGAGGTCCTTGACGTTCTCCTCGGGGATCAGAACCGTCTTGATGCCGCCCCGATGGGCCGCGAGCAGTTTCTCCTTCAGCCCGCCGATCATGAGCACTTCGCCACGCAGCGTGATCTCGCCGGTCATCGCCACATCCGCGCGAACCGGAATGCCCGTGAGCGTCGAGACCATCGCCAGACAGAGCCCGATGCCCGCGCTCGGACCATCCTTTGGCGTTGCCCCTTCCGGCAGATGGATGTGAATGTCGTTCTTCTGATAGAAATCATCCTGAATGCCGAGGCGGTGCGAACGCGCACGCACGACCGACAGCGCAGCCTGCACGGATTCCTGCATGACTTCGCCGAGCTTGCCGGTCGTGGTCATCTTGCCCTTGCCCGGCATCGTCGCGGCTTCGATCGTGAGAAGCTCCCCGCCGACCTCGGTCCAGGCAAGCCCGTTGACCTGACCCACCTGGTTCTTCTTCTCGGCCATGCCGAACGTGTAACGCCGCACCCCCAGGTACTTGTCGAGGTTGCGCGCGCTCACGGTCACTTTGCGGTTTTCGCCGGCCTTGACGAGCTCCTTCACGACCTTGCGGCAGATCTTCGACATCTCGCGCTCGAGGCTGCGGACGCCAGCCTCACGCGTGAAATAGCGGATCGTGTCGCGAATCGCGCTTTCCGATACGGCGAGCTCTTCGGGCTTCAAGCCATGATTCTTCATGAGCTTGGGCAACAGATGCCGTTGCGCGATATTGACCTTCTCGTCTTCGGTGTAACCCGAGAGACGGATGACTTCCATTCGATCGAGCAGCGCGGGCGGAATGTTGAGCGTATTCGCCGTCGCCACGAACATCACGTCGGAGAGGTCGTATTCGACCTCGATGTAATGATCGACGAACGTGTGGTTCTGTTCCGGATCGAGCACTTCGAGCAGCGCGCTGGCCGGGTCGCCGCGGAAATCCATGCCCATCTTGTCGACTTCGTCGAGCAGGAAGAGCGGATTGCGCACGGCGACCTTCGTCATGTTCTGAAGGATCTTGCCGGGCATCGAGCCGATATAGGTGCGGCGATGGCCGCGGATCTCGGCTTCGTCGCGCACGCCGCCCAGCGACATGCGCACGAACTTGCGGTTCGTCGCGCGTGCAATCGACTGACCGAGCGAAGTCTTGCCCACGCCGGGTGCGCCGACGAGGCACAGGATTGGCGCCTTCAGCTTGTCCACGCGCTGCTGGACCGCCAGATACTCGATGATGCGCTCCTTGACCTTCTCCAGACCGTAGTGGTCCTCGTCGAGGATCTTCTCGGCCTGGGACAGATCGGTGCTGATCTTGCTCTTCTTGCGCCAGGGCAGCGAAACAACCGAATCGATGTAATTGCGCACGACCGTCGCCTCGGCCGACATCGGCGACATCAGGCGCAGCTTCTTCAGCTCGGCTTCGGCTTTCTTGCGCGCTTCCTTCGGCATGCGTGCGAGCTTGATGCGCTTCTCGATGTCGTCGAGATCGGCACCCTCTTCCATCTCGCCGAGCTCTTTCTGGATCGCCTTCACCTGCTCGTTGAGGTAGTACTCGCGCTGACTCTTTTCCATCTGGCGCTTGACGCGTCCGCGAATGCGCTTCTCGACCTGCAGAATGTCGAGCTCGCCTTCGACGAGCTTCAGCAGGTGTTCGAGCCGTTCCTTCACGTCGAACATCTCGAGCACTTCCTGCTTCTGCTCGAGCTTCAGCGGAAGATGCGCGGCGATCGTGTCGCCGAGCCGGCCCGCCTCGTCGATGCCGGCGAGCGAGGTCAGGATCTCCGGCGGGATCTTCTTGTTCAGCTTCACGTACTGGTCGAACTGCTGGATCATCGTGCGCCGCATCGCCTCCGTCTCGTGATCCGGGGCGTTGTCCGCGGGCAGCGGAGTAATGCCAACCGCGAAGTGCGTTTTTACGTCGATCACTTCGTTGATGCGCGCGCGCTGGCTGCCCTCGACCAGCACCTTCACCGTGCCGTCCGGCAGCTTCAGCATCTGCAGGATGTTGGCGATGCTGCCGATCTCGTACAGATCTTCGGGCGCAGGATCATCCTTGGCAGCGGATTTCTGCGCGACCAGCACGATGCTTTTTCCCGATTCCATCGCGGCCTCGAGCGCCTTGATCGACTTGGGCCGGCCCACGAACAGCGGGATCACCATGTGCGGGAAAACGACCACGTCCCGCAGCGGAAGCAGCGGGAGTTGGGTCGGGGTGGTGCTGGATTCAATTGGCAGAGACATTGAGTATCACCTGTGGGTGGCAACCTATCGAGATTGGGCGGCGCACCCGGTTTTTCAACCGGGCGGGGATGTGGTCAGCACGATTCGGAGCGCCTGCGGCGCGCGTCCGGGAATCGGGGCTGCCCCCAACCTGTTGGACCGTATACCTAAACTGTCGAACCAGCGACTTTGGGCTGGTCCGAGTAGATCAGAAGCGGTGGCGCGTCGCTCACGATGGTGCCTTCGTCTACCACCACCTTGACCACGTTTTCGAGCGACGGAAGGTCGAACATCGTGTTCAGCAGCGTGTTCTCGAGAATGGAGCGCAAGCCGCGTGCCCCGGTCTTGCGTTCGAGCGCTTTGTGCGCAACGGCCCGCAGGCCGCCTTCCCGCACTTCGAGCTCGACGCCTTCCATCGAGAACATCTTCTGGTACTGCTTGAGCAGCGCGTTCTTCGGCTGTGTGAGGATCTGGATGAGGGCAATCTCGTCCAGCTCTTCGAGCGTTGCAACGACCGGCAGACGCCCGACGAATTCGGGGATGAGTCCGTACTTGATTAGATCTTCCGGCTGGACATCGCGCAGCGCCTTGCCGATGTCTTTCCGGTTGTCGCGCGAGCGCACTTCCGCGCCAAAGCCGATGCCGCCCTTTTCCGAGCGCGCGCGGATGATCTTGTCCAGTCCGTCGAACGCCCCGCCGCAGATGAACAGGATGTTGGTCGTATCGACCTGCACGAACTCCTGGTTGGGGTGCTTGCGACCGCCCTGAGGCGGAACGGAAGCAATCGTGCCTTCGATCAGCTTGAGCAGCGCCTGCTGCACGCCCTCGCCCGAAACGTCCCGGGTGATCGAAGGGTTATCCGACTTGCGCGAAATCTTGTCGATTTCGTCGATATAGACGATGCCGCGCTGCGCCTTCTCGACATCGTAGTCGCATTTCTGCAACAGCTTCTGAATGATGTTTTCGACGTCCTCGCCGACGTACCCTGCTTCGGTCAGCGTCGTGGCGTCGGCCATCACGAACGGGCACGTTCAGCAGCCGGGCAAGCGTCTGGGCCAGCAGGGTCTTGCCGGAGCCGGTCGGGCCGACCAGCAGAATGTTCGACTTGGCAAGCTCGACATCATCGGTTTTGCTGATCGTTTTCAACCGCTTGTAGTGGTTGTAAACAGCCACCGACAGGATCTTCTTGGCGGTGTCCTGCCCGATCACGTACTGGTCGAGGATGGCGCGGATCTCGTGCGGCACCGGCAGGTCCGATTTCGTACCCTTGTTGCCATGATCGCCCTGCGTCTCCTCGCGGATGATGTCGTTGCAGAGCTCGATGCACTCGTCGCAGATGAAAACCGACGGACCTGCAATCAGCTTGCGAACTTCGTGCTGGCTCTTGCCGCAGAAAGAGCAGTAGAGCAGCTTCTCGCCGCCCACCTTGTCCGACATGCCCGCTTTCGCCACGACTCTGGTCCTCTCGGTCCCTTCCCGTTTCACCCGCCCGCTTCCCGGCACTGGGACTCGCAAGTGCCCGCGCGCCCGTGCGCGGGAGGCTGATTTTGACCTCTAAACAGCGACTTCGGTTCGACTCGTCAGGACTTTGTCCACAAGTCCGTAGGAGACGGCCTGGGTCGCAGACAGGAAGTTATCACGATCCGTGTCTTTTTCAATCGTTGCAATCTCCTGCCCGGTGTGTTTTGCCAGAATCTCGTTGAGCCGCGCCTTCAGGTACAGAATCTCCTTGGCGTGGATCTCGATGTCCGAAGCCTGGCCCTGGAAGCCACCCATCGGCTGGTGGATCATCACTCGCGAATTGGGCAGGGCGAATCGCTTGTGCTTGGCGCCCGCCGCGAGCAGCAACGCACCCATACTGGCGGCCTGTCCCACGCACAACGTCGAAACGTCCGGCTTGACGAACTGCATCGTGTCGTAGACCGCAAGCCCGGCCGACACCGACCCGCCGGGCGAGTTGATGTAGAAGAAGATGTCCTTGTCCGGGTTGTCGGACTCGAGGAACAGAAGCTGCGCGACGATCAGGTTCGCCGTCACTTCGGTGACAGGACCGACGAGGAACACGACACGTTCCTTCAACAGCCGGGAATAAATGTCGTACGCGCGCTCGCCGCGACCGCTTTGCTCGATCACCATCGGAACCAACCCCAGGCCCTGCGGTTCCGTCATGCCGGCATGCGTGCCCAGAATGGATTGCGGTTGAATGTATCGATTCATTGTCGGTTCCCCATCAGTTCGTCAAATGGAACGGGTTTGTCTTCGACCTGTGCGGTCTTGAGGGCCCATTCAACGACATTGTCTTCCAGCACCATCGATTCGACCTCACGCAGACGCTCCGGCGACTGGTAATACCAGCGCACGAGCTCCGGGGGGTTCTCGTAAGACTGTGCGATCTCTTCAACGACCGCCCGCACCTGCTCCGGTTTGGCCTGGAGCTGGTGTGCCTTGACCAGCTCGGCGAGGATCAGCCCGAGCGTCACGCGTCGCTTCGCCTGCGCCTCGAACACTTCCGCCGGCAGCGGCATATCCTCTTTGACCGGAATGCCACGGGCGGCGAAATCCTGACGCATGAGATCACGCAGCCGCTCGATCTCGCCTTCGATGAGCGACTTTGGCACTTCGACCGAGGTCGTATCGAGCAGCGCCTGCATGACCTGATCCTTCAGCCGCGACTTGAGACGGTTCTTTACCTCGCGCTCGAGGTTCCTGCGAATCTCGGCGCGCATTTTTGCGAGGTCGCCATCGGCCACTCCGAGACTCTTCGCGAACTCCGCGTCGATTTCAGGCATGTGCGGATCGCCGACCTCGCTCACGCTGACGTCGAAGCGAGCCGTTTTGCCGGCGACCTCCTTGCCGTGATAGTCGTCCGGGAACCGCAGCTCGAACGATTTGCTGTCACCTGCTTTCGTCCCGGTAAGCTGGGATTCGAAGTCGGGCAGCAGATGGCCTTCGCCCAGCACGACGCTCTGGTTTTCCGCCTTGCCGCCCGGGAATTCGGTGCCGTCGATCGTTCCGGTATAGGAGATGGTGACGCGATCGCCGGTCTGCGCCGGGCGTTCGACAGTGTGGTAGTGCACGCGCTGCTTGCGCATGATCTCCAGCGTCCTGTCTATCTCTGCGTCTCCGACCTCCAACTGCGCGCGCTCGATGGGCCGGCCGGCGATGTCTCCAAGCTGAACTTCCGGATAGACCTCGAACGTGGCGCTGTATTCGAAGTCGCTGGCATCATCGGATAACGGCTTCGGTTCGAAGCGCGGATACCCGGCGACGCGGAGATTCTGCTGGCGGACGGCTTCTCCGAAACTGCGCTGTAGCGCGTCTCCGAGCACTTCCTGCCGCACCTGCGGGCCGTACTGCTGCTGGACTACTTTGAGCGGTACCTTGCCGGGACGGAAGCCGTGCATCTTGACGGTGCGCGTCAGTTTCTTCAGGCGGCTGTCGATCTCCTGATCGATCTCCGTCATGGGGACCGCGACGCTCAAGCGGCGCTCCAGCGTGCCGACGTTTTCGAGATTTGCTTGCATTCGGGTGAAGCCTTAAGTCGATACGGAATGAAAATGGTCGATACGAAACGTACTCTGGTGCGAAAGGAGGGACTCGAACCCACACGCCTTACGGCGCCAGAACCTAAATCTGGTGCGTCTACCAATTCCGCCACTTTCGCGCAAGGATGAAACGAGCGCGCCAAAGCGCCACGGGAGGCAAGACGCGCGAGGTTTCGCATTATGCTCGCGGAGACACTCCGCAGTCCTCGGCGTTACCGGGGCGACTCGAGCGAGTCGATCGCAACCTCTTGATTGTAATATAATCGCGCGTCCATTCACAGCGGTCCGGCCTCGCCTGTCGCTCGCTGATTCGCCGCCACAGCCGCTGGCGCGCGAGTTCCTCGCTCGGATCCCATATGACGCCGCATGAATACTGCACGGCGAAGGTGCTGCGAAGCGGCTCGACGTTGTATTACAGCGTGTTGTTTTTGCCGGAAGAACGTCGCAAGGCGATCCTGGCGCTGCATGCGTTCTGTAGCGAGGTGAACGGCGTCGCACAGGAAGTGCGCGAACCCGCTGTCGCGCAGGCGAAGCTTGGCTGGTGGCGTGAAGAAGTCGCCCGGATTTACCATGCCCGGTCGCAGCATCCGGTCGCCGTCGCGCTCGCGGAAATCGTCGGCACTTACGCGCTCGATGAAGCACGCCTGCTCGAGATCGTCGAGGCCGCGCAGATGGATCTGCACTACAACGCTTATCCCGACTTCGACGCGTTGAAACAGTATTGCGTGCGCAGCGGTGGCACGCTCGCTACGTTATCGGCCCACGTCCTCGGTTTCGATGACCAGCGCACGTCCGATGTCGCAGGTGATCTCGGAGTCGCTCTTCAACTCACGCGGATCATCCGCAACGTCGGAGAAGATGCGCGGCGCAATCACATCTACCTGCCTTTGCATGAGATGGCTGAGTACGGCGTCACGACAGACGACATTGCGCAGGCACGCGAGACGGACGGCTTTGCGAGATTGATGGCCTTCCAGGTTGAACGCACGGAAGGCTGCTACGAGCAGGCGCTGTCCAATCTGCCGTCGGTGGACCGCAAGAACCAACGCCCGCTGATCATCATGGCCGGCATCAATCGCGCGCTGCTCGAAGAAATACGAGCCGATGGCTGCCATGTGCTCACCCAGCACACGAGCCTCACGCCGCTGCGCAAGTTCTGGATCGCGGGGCGCACGTGGCTCAGGGGCTGAAGCGCGGTGACGAGTGACTCGATGCGAGTGACCGAAAACACTTCTTCGCCGCGCGTGGGGAGAAGGTTCGGGTGAGGGGCAGCCGAGCTATAATTCATGCCTCACCCGCAGGAGCCCACCCATGCAAACATCCATTCCGTGCGTAATCATGCGCGGCGGCACGTCCCGCGGCCCGTTTTTTCTTGCGTCCGATCTTCCCTCCGATCCGAAGCAGCGGGATGCCGTGCTGCTCGCCGCGATGGGCTCACCGCACGAGTACCAGGTCGACGGCATCGGTGGTGGCGATGCCGCTCACGAGCAAGGTCGCGATGGTGTCGCGATCCAAGCGCGCGGACGCGGACGTCGACTATCTCTTCGCGCAGGTCTCGGTCGACCAGCCGCTGGTCGACACGAAGCCGAATTGCGGCAACATGCTCGTCGCAGTCGGCCCGTTCGCAATCGAAGCGGGCCTGGTGACGGCGAGCGATCCCGAAACGCGCGTGCGGATCTTCAATGTGAATACGCAGGCACTCGTCGATGCCATCGTGCAGACCCCGAACGGCAAGGTCACATACGAGGGCAAGGCATCGATCGACGGCGTGCCGGGCACAGCAGCACCGGTCGGCTTGAACTTCACCAGTGCGATCGGCTCCGTGACCGGCAAGCTGCTGCCCACGGGCAAGCCGCTCGATGTGATCGACGGCGTGGACGTGAGCTGCGTCGATGTCGCGATGCCGATGATCCTCATGCGCGCGGAACAGTTCGGCAAGACCGGCCACGAAACAGCCGCGGAGCTCGATTCCGACAAGGCGCTGTTCGAGCGTATGGAAGCAATACGCCGCAAAGCCGGCGTGTTGATGGGCATGGGCGACGTGTCGAAAGCCGTCGTGCCGAAGATCGGTCTGCTGTCGAAGCCACGCAATGGCGGTACGATCGCGTCACGCTACTTCGTGCCGCACGAATGTCATAAGGCGCATGCGGTCACCGGAACCGTGTGCGTGGCATCCGCTTGTGCGATACCCGGCACGGTCGCGTCGCAGCTCATCACGCTGCCTCCGCCACCGCAGGGAATCATCAACATCGAGCATCCTTCCGGCATGATCGGCATCGATCTCGACGCTGATTTCCGTGACGGAAAACAGGAACTGCGCCGAGCGGCGCTCGTGCGTACCGCCCGCCGCATTTTCGAAGGCACCCTGTTCGTGCCGCGTCTGGTCTGGGCGGGCAAGACAGTCAACAACGCGGCCGTCGAGCGCGAAGCTGCTGCGGCGTAGAGTCGAGCGCTGTCAGGGCTGGCACGCCATGACGGCAAGCGTGAGCATTCCGGGTGTGGATGACCACGAGGCAGCGACCCAAGTGGTGGTCGTGAGCGGGTTCGCGCCCGATAGCGTCGGTTAGGGAGGAGTTCCAGTGCCTGAACGCGAATCGATGCAGTACGACGTGGTGATCGTGGGCGCCGGTCCGGCAGGACTGGCCGCGGCGATCCGCCTCAAGCAGCTCGCCGCCGAACGCGGAATGGAGATCGGCGTCTGCGTGCTCGAAAAAGGCTCCGAGGTCGGCGCGCATATTCTGTCCGGCGCGGTAATGGACCCACGCGCGCTGAACGAGCTTTTCCCGGACTGGCAGCAACTCGGCGCGCCGCTCAATGCACCGGTCACGCGAGACCGTTTTCTGTTTCTCACCGAATCTTCCGCGCGCAGCATTCCCGACTTCATGCTGCCGGCCTGCTTCAAGAACCACGGCAATTACGTCATCAGCCTCGGCAACGTGACTGCGCTGGCTGGGGCAGCAGGCCGAAGCGCTGGGTGTCGAGATCTTTCCCGGTTTCCCGGCCGCCGACGTGCTCTATGGCGAGAACGGCGCGGTGAAAGGTGTCGTGACCGGCGACATGGGCATCGGCAAGGACGGCCAGCCGACGGATGCCTATCAGCCCGGTATGGAGCTGCACGCTAAGTACACGCTCTTCGCGGAAGGCTGCCGCGGTCATCTCGGCCGCAGGCTTCAGGAACGTTTCCGGCTGCGCGAGGGCGTCGATCCGCAGGTCTACGGCATCGGACTCAAGGAGCTGTGGGAACTGCGGCCGGAGGAGCACGAGAAAGGGCTCGTCATGCACACCGCCGGCTGGCCGCTCGATACCGACACCTACGGCGGGTCGTTCTTCTATCACATGGAAGACAACCTGGTCGCAGTCGGCTTCGTCGTCGGGCTCGGTTATCGCAATCCGTATCTGGATCCGTTCGAGGAATTCCAGCGCTACAAGACGCACCCGGCGATCCGCAAGATCCTCGAAGGCGGCAAGCGTATCGCCTACGGCGCGCGCGCCATTTCCGCAGGCGGCCTGCAATCGATGCCGAAGCTCGTCTTCCCGGGCGGTGCCCTCATCGGCGACGATGCCGGATTCCTCAACGCGTCGCGCATCAAGGGCAGCCACGCCGCGATGAAGTCCGGAATGCTCGCGGCCGAAGCGGTATGCGAAGCGCTGCAGGCGGGCCGCGAAGGCGACGAGCTGAGCGCCTACCCTGCCGCGTTCCGCTCGAGCTGGCTTCACGACGAATTGCACCGCGCGCGCAATTTCAAGCCGTTCATGAGTCGCGGCCTCTACTACGGCACGTTCATGGTCGGCCTCGACCAGGTGCTGTTCCGCGGCAAAGCGCCGTGGACGCTGCACCACCAGCACGCGGACAACGAGATGCTGCTGCCGAAGGACCAGTGCAAGCCGATCGACTATCCGAAACCGGACGGCGTGCTGACGTTCGATCGGCTGTCGTCCGTGTTCGTTTCGAACACGAACCACGACGAGGACCAGCCGGCGCACCTGACGCTGAAGGACCCGGCGGTGCCGATCAACGATCAATCTCGCGCAATACGATGCGCCGGAGCAGCGCTACTGCCCGGCCGGGGTCTACGAGATCGTGCGCGACGCGGATGGCAGCAATCCGCGGCTGCAGATCAACGCGCAGAACTGCGTGCACTGCAAGACCTGCGACATCAAGGATCCGACGCAGAACATCGTCTGGGTCACGCCGGAAGGCGGCGGCGGGCCGAATTATCCGAACATGTGAGCGTGGTTGGTCGCTCGTGACTGGAGCCGCGGCTCGTCGACGAGTGACGGGTGACGACGAGAGCAGCCGACGCGTCAGGCGAACGTGTCAGAATGCCTCGAAGATTCCGGCCGCACCCATGCCGGTCCCGACGCACATCGTCACCATGCCGTATTTCTTCTTGCGCCGTCGCAGGCCGTGCATCAGCGTCGCCGTGCGGATCGCGCCGGTCGCACCCAGCGGATGGCCGAGCGCGATGGCACCGCCCAGCGGATTGACTCTCTCGCGGTCGAGCCCAGTTCGGCGATGACCGCGAGCGCCTGCGCCGCGAACGCCTCGTTCAACTCGTACCAGTCGATGTCCTGCTCGCGCTAGCCCGGCGAGCGCGAGTGCCTTCGGTATCGCCTTGACCGGACCGATACCCATGATTTCGGGCGGCACGCCGGCCACGGCATACGAAACGAAACGGCCCATCGGCGCGACCCCGTAGCGCTTCACGGCCGCTTCGCTCATCAGCAGCACCGCGCCCGCGCCGTCGGACGTCTGCGAACTGTTGCCGGCCGTGACGGTGCCTTTCACCGCGAACACGGGCTTCAGCTTCGCCAGCGCCTCGGGCGACGTGTCCCGCCGCGGACCCTCGTCGACCGCGGCTTCGCGCTGACGCTTCTGCACCTCCTGCCCGTCGAGGTCAGGCACACGGTCAGTCACGCCGTAGGGCGTAATCTCGTCGCGAAATTCGCCGGTATCGATCGCATGAACCGCGCGCCGGTGGCTCTCTGCCGCGAAGAGATCCTGCGCCTCGCGGCTCACCTTCCACTGGGTAGCGACTCTTTCCGCCGTGATGCCCATGCCGTATGCGATCGCGACGTTCTCGTCCTTTTCGAAGATCGCAGGATTGAAGCTGGGCTTGTTTCCGCTCATCGGCACCATGCTCATGCTTTCGGTACCGCCCGCGATCATCACATCCGCTTCGCCGAGCCGGATACGATCCGCAGCAAGCGCAACGGCCTGCACGCCTGAAGAGCAGAAGCGATTGATCGTCATGCCCGGGACGCGATCCGGCAATCCCGCCAGAAGCAAACCGATGCGCGCGACGTTCAGGCCCTGCTCCGCTTCGGGCATCGCGCAGCCGATGATCACATCCTCGACGGCATCGCGTTCGACCGAAGGACATTGCGCCATCACGCTTTTCACCACGTGTGCGAGCATGTCGTCCGGGCGAACGTTCCTCAACATGCCTCGCGGCGCCTTGCCGACGGGCGTTCGTGTCGCGGCAACGATGTAAGCGTCCTGCAGCTGTTTGCTCATGACAGTCCGTGTTGGTGGCTCGCAACCGGGTAACTGGTGATCGGAGTGACTGGTTTTCAGTTCACCGGTCACCCGTCGCGCACTTAGAGTCCCTAACATAATGAGCGGCGGCGCGCGCTGTCACGATTTTCGCTCAGATCAAGGAGTGCGACGCAGCCAATGTCGAGAACATTGGTAAGGAGCACGACGATGAGATGGGCGAAAACTCGTGCCAGCCCTTCGGGTTGCGGCCAAAATCGCGCCTTCCATCGTCGGCCGCCTCGACCGTATTCTCGATACGCTCTTCGGCGTCCTCCTTGTCATCCACAATTTTGGCTCGCAACGCGCACTCGCGTCATTATGTTAGGGACTCTTAGTTTCTGAGCGGTTTGCCGGTCTTCAGCATATGCTCGATCCGCGCCTGCGTCTTCCCGGTTGCGATGAGCTCCATGAAGTGACGACGTTCGAGTGCCAGAAACCAGGCCTCGTCCACGAGACTGCCGCCGTCGAGATCGCCGCCGCAGAGAACCGTCGCGACCTTCGATCCGATCAGATAATCGTGCTCGGAGATGTGGCCGCCCGCGCGCATGTTTACGATGTAAGCCTCTGATGGTCGCGATCGTGTTCCGGCCGGCAACCGGGATCGCCTTCTCCGGCAACGGCGCCCGATAGCCTGCCTCGTGCAGCGCACGAATCTGCGTCTTCGCGACGTGAAGAAGCTCGTAACGATTCGGCACGATGATGTCGGTGGGCCGCAGATAGCCGAGCTCACGTGCATGCTCCGCACTGCGGCCGACTTCCGCCATCGCGACAGTCCGGAAATATCTTTGAATGAAATGGCCGAGGTCGCCGCCTTTCGCTTCCGCCGCGGCCCGCATCGCGAATTCCTTGCATCCGCCACCGGCGGGTAGAAGCCCCACGCCGACCTCGACCAGCCCGATATAGCTTTCGAGCGACGCAACCGCGCGGTCGCAATGCATGATGAACTCGCACCCGCCCCCGAGCGCCAGCCCGTCGACAGCGGCAACCGTCGGCACGGTCGAATACTTGAGCGCCTGCGTCGTCTCCTGAAACTGGCCGAGCATCTGCTCCACTTCCGCGAGCCGGCCCGCCATCAGTTGATCCGCGACGCCGATCTGCCGCGCCGCTTTCAGCGCCAGCGACTCCGCTTCGCGTCGTACCGCTCCTGACGAGCCTGCTGAATGCGGACGGTTTCCGGCCTCTCTCGCCAGGCTGCGTCTTCCTGAGATTCGCACCGACGGAGAACGGGGGCTCGGTTTGCCAGATCACGAGGCCCATGTAATTTTGCTCGGCCTCTTCGATGGCGCGCTGCACGCCGTCGAGCACGTCGCCGCCGATCGCATGCATGCGCGACTTGAAGCTGACGATTGCAATGTCGTCGCCCGTATGCCAGCAGCGCACGCCCTCGTTTTCGAATATCGTCTCACCGTAACGCACCGCTTCGCCCGCGAGCGTCGCGGGAAACGGCTGACGCCTGTACACCGGAAGCGCCGACCGGGGCTCGTAGCGGCCGCTTGCGGGCGAGAACGAACCCGTCGGGCCGTGCACGCCGGTCCTTCCGACGTCGAGCGCCCACGGCGGCAGCGGCACGGCCGCCATCGCACGTCCCTGCGCGATGTCTTCGGCGATCCAGGCGGCGACGCGTTGCCAGCCCGCCGCCTGCCAGATCTCGAATGGCCCCTGATCCCAGCCGAATCCCCAGCGCAGCGCCAGATCCACATCGCGCGCGTTGTGGGCGATCTCGGCAAGGTGCACGGCGCAGTAGTGAAACCCGTCGCGATAGATCGACCACAGAAACCGCGCCTGCGGATGCTCGCTCGCATGCAGACGTTCGAAGCGCCTGGCCACATCCTTGTCGGCAAGGATCTCCTTCACCTCGTCGGCGACCTCTCCCTGTGACAGACGATAGGCGCCGGACTGCGGATCGAGCACGTGGATGTCGGCGCCGACCTTCTGGTACACGCCGCGTCGCGTCTTCTGCCCGAGCGCTCCCGTTTCGATCAGCTTGTCGAGCCATGCAGGCAATACGTAATACGGGTGCCACGGGTCGCCCGCGAGCGTTTCGCGCATCGTGTTCACGACGTGGGCGAACGTGTCGAGACCGACCACATCGGCGGTACGGAACGTCGCGCTCCTCGGCCGGCCGATGAGCGAGCCCGTGAGCGCATCGACCGTATCGAAACCGATGCTGAGCCGCCCGGCATGGTGAATCGTGGCGAGCAGCGAGAACACACCGACGCGATTCGCGATGAAGTTGGGCGTGTCCTTTGCGCGCACGACGCCTTTGCCGAGCGTCGTCACGAGGAACGTCTCGAGCGCGTCGAGCAGGTTCGGCATCGTCGCCGCTGCCGGTATCAGCTCGACCAGGTGCATGTAGCGCGGCGGATTGAAGAAGTGCAGGCCGCAGAAGCGCGCACGCACCTCGGCTGGCAGAGCGTCGGCGAGGCGATTGATCGACAATCCCGACGTGTTGCTCGCAAACACCGCGTGTTCACCCAGGTGCGGCGCGACGCGGGCATACAGCTCCGCCTTCCAGTCGATCCGCTCGGAGATCGCTTCGATCACGAGATCGCATTCGCGCAGGAGCGGCAGGTGCTGATCGTAATTCGCCGGCTGGATGTGCGCCGCGCGGGCAGGCAGCGCAAGCGGGCTCGGCTCGAGCCGTTGCAGGCCCTCGATGGCCTTCCGCGCGATCGCGTTCGGGTCACCTTCGCGAGCGGGCAATTCGAACAGCAATGTCGGGACGTTCACGTTCGCAAGGTGCGCGGCGATCTGCGCACCCATGACGCCTGCTCCGAGAACAGCGGCCCTGCGAATGACGACGCGTGAAGACATGGGGTGTGCGGGAGCGAAGAGACCATACTAGCACGGGACTCGCTCGCTCCCGGTGAGCGGCGCGCCTGGAACAGGCTGTCGCCGCGAACGTGACATTCGAGCGCTCGTTAGTTAGAACTCTCGTCCAAGCGTACGAGGGCTAGGAAGCTGGAAGCGGCGCGCCTGGCACAGGCTGTCGCGGCCGTTAACCCACTATGGCCGAGCTTCGACCATAGTCTAATACGTGTATCTCAGCTGCAAACTCACGATGTTGATATCGTTGTCGGACGTGCCGACGAGGTTGTTCTTGCCGGCACAGGCAGGTGGATTGGCGGCCGCCTGCGGAGGATTGCAGAGATTGATGCTGCTCTCTTTCACGAAGATATACGCGTATCCGGCGTCGAGCGCGAGTTGCTTCGAGAAACGATATTGCGCGCCGACAGCGAGCCACGTGCGATCGTTATCCGGCACCCGCGGCGTGCGGTCCGTCTCGTTTACCGGCGTCTGATCGTATGCAGCGCCCATGCGGAACGTCCAGGCGCTGTTGTAGTGATAGTTCGCACCGGCCGAGAAGCGCCAGCTGTCTTTCCAGTGAAGCGGCGTGGTCGACAGGAGCCTGCCGTTGTCACGCACGATGTTCAACACGCCCAGCGTGCTCCAGTCGGTCCAGCTCACGTCCGCAAGCAGATCCCACTGCGGCGTCAGACGGTGAAAGAGGCTGAGGGATGCCGTCGCCGGTAGCGTCACATCGGCGGTGACCGCTCCGTCGGGGAGGACTCCGCCAAGCGCCGCGGGCCGATTCGCGAACGAGACATTCGCATCGATCTTGTAGCCCATGCTCGACCGATAGGCCGCGCCGATGCGCGTATTCGGCGTCACGGAATACATGATGCCGGCGTTCCAGCCCCACGCCGTGTCGTGTCCCTTGACGGTCGCGGCGCCCTCGCCGAGCGCACCGAAATTGACCGCATTGCTCAACTTCGCATCCGCCCGCTGGTAGTTCACCCCGGCGCCGACCGACAGCGAGTCGCTCAGCTTGAGGGCAACGCTGGGATTGAAGTTGATCGTCTTGAGCTCGGACGTGATCGCATGGAAGCGTCCCGACCCAGGTCGGGTCGTATTCGGTCTTGAGGCCGAACGGGACATTCACGCCCAGTCCGACGAACAGCTGGGGGTTGATCTGCCAGGAGTAGTACAGGTTCGGTATCGCGGCCCAATCGCCGGCATCACCGCCGTTGTCGCCGAGTGGCAGTAACGGACTGGCCCGTGTCGAACCCGTATTCGTGAAATCAACGGACGGCTTGACGAAGTTGACGGCGCCAACGACGTTGCGGCCGGGCAGAAACGTCATCCCCGCCGGATTGAAAAAGATCGTGCTCGCATCCTGCGCGGCAGCGGCCTGGCCCGCATAGGCATTCCCGAGCCCGCTTGCGTTCTGCTCCTGCAGCTGAAACCCGGCCGACGCGGCCACGCCGGAATAGGCGGCGAGCACCGCCGTCATCAACGAGCACCTCGGGGTGCGGCACAATTTCATCTTGCCTCCCGCGGACGAGAGCCTACAGCTCACATCCTACGTGAGCATTCTAACCCTGCGCTATTGATTACAAATGAAGAAGGCGCAGTGCGACGCTTTACTGTTGCAGCGATACAACACGAGGCCGCCGGTTGTCGTCGACCGCGACGTACGTGAGCTCCGCCTCCGTCACTTTGACAGCGCGCTCGATGTCACCGCGATGCTGGGCGTATACCTCGACCGTCACCGTGATGGAGGTGCGCCCGACACGCAGCACTTCCGCATAGAGGCTCACCACGTCGCCAACGAACACGGGCTGCTTGAACACGAACGAATTGACGGCGACGGTAGCAACGCGGCCCTGCGCTGCCCGCATCGCGGGCACAGCACCCGCCAGATCCACCTGCGCCATGATCCAGCCGCCGAAGATATCCCCGGCATGGTTGGCGTCGGCGGGCATCGGAATCACGCGCAGCGTCGGGTCCTTGCGCGGTAAATCGGTGGTCGGTCTCACGCTTGCCATGGCGCTGCTCCTGTCATGCACGCGTCAATGTCCGACGTACATGCGATCGATCTCCGCATTGAAGCTGCTCCACCACCTGCGCGCGCCGCAGCTTCAGGGTCGGCGTGAGCATCCCGTTCTCGACCGTCCACGGCTCGAGCGTGAGGCAGACGCGCCGCACCTGCGCGTAGCCGGGAAACGTCGCAAGCTGAGCACCCATGCGCTTCAGGACGACATCCTGCACCTTCTTCGACCCGAGTGCATCCGAGGCAGACGGGACACCGTGCTCGGCCGCGACATGTTCCCAGCGCTCGGCGTCCAGCACCGCGAGGGCGGTAAGGTAAGGCTTGCCTTCACCGAGCAGAAGCACCTGTTCGAAGAGCGGGTCCTCCAGGATCGCGCTCTCCACGTCGACAGGCGGCACCTTCTCGCCGTTCGACATGACGATGATCTCCTTCAACCGGCCCGTGATGTAGACGTGCCCCTGCTCGTCGAGCCGTGCCGTGTCGCCCGAGTTGAGCCAGCCGTCGGGCAGCATGATCTGCTGCGTCGCTTGCGGGTTCTTCCAGTAGCCGAGCATGACGTTCGGCCCCTTGATCAGCAGCGCGTTGTAGTCCCCGATCCTTACTTGCACGCCGGGCACGGGCCTGCCGACACTGGCCGGAACATTGTCGAGTGGCCGGTTCGCGCATACGACGGGAGACGCTTCGGTCATGCCGTAGCCCTGCAGCACAGGCACGCCGAGGCCGATGAACACGCGTGAGATTTCCGCGGAAAGTGCCGCACCGCCCGACAGCGCCACGCGCAGGCGCCCGCCGAGCCGCTCCAGCACCGGCGCGGCAACAAGCCTGCGCAGCAGCGGCCACAACAGGAACGACGGTTTCCACGGGACGCGCCCCTGCGCATGCTCGAAGCGCGCATAGCCGATTTCCACCGCGGCGAGAAAGAGCCTTCTGCGCGCGGGCGGGCCTTCATCGAGCTTCGACTTGATGGCGCCCCATACCCGCTCGTAGATACGCGGCACCGACACGAGCACCGTCGGCCGCACCTGCCGCAAGTCGTCGCTCAGGGTCTGAATCGTGCGCGCGTAGACCACCGTCGAGCCCGCCATCATCGGCAGATAGTACCCGCACGTGCGCTCGAATGTGTGCGACAACGGCAGGAAGGAAAGGAAGACGTCCTCGTGCCGCGTGGTCGTGACGCCGGTAAGACACGCGTGAACGTTGCTCAGGATATTGCGGTGCGACAGCATCACGCCTTTGGGCCGTCCCGTCGTTCCCGACGTGTACACGATCGTGGCGAGCGCATGCGGATCGGTCGTCTCGTGCCGCACGGCCGCTCCGGGCGCGGCCAACCACGCCTGCAGCGAAACGACTCTGTGCTCCGAGGGCGTTCGGTCGCTCTTGACGGTGAGCAACCGGACGAGGCCGGGCACGCGTTCGAGCGTATGGCCGACGCTCCCCCACTGCTCTTCACTTTCGATCAGCAGGACCTTGCACTCGGCATCGTTGACGATGTAGGCCACGTTCTCGGGACGGTCCTGCGTGTACAGCGGCACGATCACGAGCCCGAGGCCGAGCGCTGCGATGTCGCACATCACCCATTCCGGCGAATTGCGCAGCATGACGGCGACCTTGTCGCCAGCCTTCATGCCGTCGCGTTCGAATGCGTTTTGCCAGCGCGCGATCTCCCGATACATACCGGCCCACGTGTACTCGCGCCACGTATTCCCGGCATCGCAGTAGCGATAAGCCGGCAGGTCCGGTGTCCTCGCCACCCGCTCGCGGAAAAGGCCGTCGAGCGTAACGGCCGTGTCGACGCTGATCACATCGTGTTCGTCTGCTGCCGACAAATGCCCTCCTCGTGGCATCACGTCACGGCGGCCAGCGCCGGCCCCGCGTCTTACCTGCCCGCCCTGCTCAATGCGTCGAACGTCACCGGCTCCGACGTCTGATAGATTTCGGTGCGCCCAAGATCCTTCGGAAAATCGTCGACCATGATGGCGCGACGTCGCAGCGAGCGCGCGCGCTCGACGGTCCGGGCTTCGGGCTCCGTGATGATGCCGCGTTCGACGGCAACACCGAGCTCGTGCAGCTCTGCACTCGATAGCGAGCCAGCGTCGTGCGCCGCGCGCAGCGTGCGTTCGAGCGGCTCGGCGGCAATCACGGCCGCAAGCGCGGCTTCCAGTATCCCGAGCGGATGACTTTCACCGGGCGGCAAGAACATGCCCGCGGTGAGACGGTCCCGTGCCGGGCCGGGACTGAGCACGAGCTGGCACACGTCGTGTGCCACGCGGTCGCGAGGCGGCAGGTAGCGCCGTCCCAGCGGAAAAGTAACGAAGCGAAGCGCCCATGGAATGACGCGACCCGGCAGATTCTCGAACAAGCCGTGAAACGCGCTCTCGATGCGCACGAGAGCATCACGCACAGCCCAATGCAGAAGCGGCGCATCTTCCGGAGGCCGTCCATCGCTCTCGAAGCGCTTGAGCGCGCATGATGCAAGATAGAGCTCGCTCAGAATGTCCCCGAGCCGCGCCGAGAGGCCCTCGCGCCGCTTGAGTGTGCCGCCGAGCACGAACATCGTCGATGTCGGCGGCGAACGCGAAGGCGCTCGACAGCCGGGTCAGCTGTCTGTAATACGGACGAGTGTGAGAATCGCCCGGTGCTCGCACGAAACGGGCGCCGGTAAGCCCCATCCACAGCGCGCGTGCCTTGTTCGAGGACACGAAGAGCACGTGTCCGAAGAATGCGCGATCGAACGCATGCACCGCCGCATTCGGGTCGTTTTCCTGTACGGCGGCGATCTCCTGCAGAACGTACGGGTGACCGCGTATCGCACCCTGGCCGAAGATGATCATCGAGCGCGTGAGAATGTTCGCGCCTTCCACCGTGATCGCAATCGGCATCTGCTCGTACGCGTGAGCAAGATAGTTGCTGGGACCTGTGCAGATGCCCTTCCCGCCATGGATGTCCATCGCATCGTTGATGACGCGCCGCGCGCGTTCGGTCAGGTGGTACTTGACGATCGCAGAGATCACGGACGGTTTCTCGCCGCGATCGATCGCCGCCGCCGTGATCGACCGCGCTGCATCCATGATGTAGAGATTGCCCGCGATGCGCGCCAGTGCCTCCTCCACGCCCTCGAAGCGGCCGATCGACAGTCCGAACTGCTGGCGGACGCGACCGTAGGCGCCAGTCGCGCGCGTGCAGAGCTTCGCCATGCCGACCGCGTTGGCGGGCAGGGATATCGAGCGCCCGGCGGCGAGGCAGTTCATGAGCATGCGCCACCCCTGCCCTACGTACTCGACGCCGCCGATCACACTTTCCATCGGCACGAACACGTCGCGGCCCCACGTCGGTCCGTTCATGAACGCGGAGCCGAGCGGCAGATGTCGTCTGCCGATGTGCACGCCGGGCACATTCGTCGGGAATCAGCGCGAGCGTGATGCCGAGATCGTCTTCGTCACCGAGCTGATGGTCGGGATCGTAGAGATGAAACGCGAGGCCGAGCAACGTCGCGACGGGGCCGAGCGTGATGTAGCGCTTCTCCCAGGTCAGGCGCATGCCGAGCACGTCGCCGCGGCCCTCCCATTCACCCTGACACACCACGCCGAAATCGGGGATGCTGCTCGCGTCCGACCCCGCTTCGGGGCTCGTCAACGCGAAACAGGGCATCTCCAGCCCTTTGGCAAGGCGCGGCAGGTAGTAGTCCTTCTGCGAATCCGTACCGTAATGAAGCAGAAGCTCCGCCGGTCCGAGCGAATTCGGCACCATGACGGAAACGGCAGCCGTACCGCTGCAGGTCGCTGAGCTTCGTGACCACCGCCGAGTGCGCGAGTGCGCTGAATCCGAGCCCGCCATACGCACGGGGAATGATCATGCCGAGAAAGCCCTGCTCCCTGATGAACTGCCACACTTCCGGTGGCAGGTCGTGTAGCTCGTGTGTCACGTGCCAGTCGTCGATCATCCCGCACAGTGTTTCCACGGGTCCGTCGAGGAACGCCTGCTCTTCGGCCGCGAGCGCGGGCGTCGGGTAAGAGAGAAACGCATTCCAGTCCGGAGCCCCGCTGAACAGCGCGCCGTCCCACCACACGGTGCCGGCTTCCAGCGCTTCGCGTTCGGTTCGCGACAGTGAGGGCAGGATGGTCCTGAAGCGCTTCAGAAGCGGAGCGCTCACAAGCGCTCGCCGCAGCGATCCGGGATTGAGCAGCAGTCCGCCGACGAGAAAAGTGATCCACAGCGCTGCGACGAGCGGTCTCGGCCAGATGGCGAGCGACGAGAAGAGTGCGAGCCAGAGCGCGCTCGCGAGCGTCCACGCAATCGCCGGAGCCCGCCGATACGCGAGCACCCACGCGATCACAATCGCAATACATACGGCGAGCACGCTGCTCATGGGACGGAACCGGGTCGAGTACGTGCCTCGTCGCACGACGCGAGGCCTTTCCTCGGCACGGCCCGGGCTGTTATCGTCGCATCATATGAATTGCGCACCGAGACGATTGTACGCAAGATCGACACGCGAGGACTGCCGTGAGTGATCCGTGGATCGGCATCACACTCGTCCTCGCCACGTTTGCCGCGCTGTTTGCGATATTCAGCCTGATCGGTCCCCTGCTGCCGGCCGAGGTCCTGCGCAAGAGCCTTCATATCACGATGGGACTCACCACATTGAGCTTCCCCTGGCTGTTCCAGTCGAAGTGGCCCGTGATCCTCGTGGTATCGCTCTGCACGCTCGCATTCATCGCGCTCCATGCGGGCATGCCGATGCTGCGACGTCTCAGACAGGCACTGAGCCGCGTCAAACGCGCATCGGTGGGAGAGTTCTGCTTCGTCGCAGCGACGGCCATCGTGTTCCTGCTCGCGTCGAGGGACCCCGTGCTCTACTGCATACCGCTGCTCCTGCTCACGCTGGCGGATGCCGCGGCGGCGCTCGTCGGCACGACGTTCGGGCGGCATCGCTTCACGACGATGTGGGATTACAAATCGGTGGAAGGCAGCGCGGCCTTTTTCGTGACTGCGCTCGCGTGCATTGCAGTGCCGCTCGTGTGGTTCACACCAGCGACGCCCATGGAGGCGATCGCGGTAGCCGTGCTGATCGCGCTCGCGACGACCGTGCTCGAAGCCGCGATCGGCGGCGGCTTCGATAACCTGCTCGTGCCGCTCGGCGCACTCGCTGCGATCAAGGCGACCGGTCTTACGGAACGCCGCCCCGATGCGCTCGAAAGCGGGTCGCCGATCGTCGTCGCGGCGCTTGCGCTCGCGCTCGCGCTGCTCGTCCTCCTCATCGTCGCGCTCGCTACCTGGAAGGGGGGCGGCGCTCGCCTTCGGCTCGGGTCTGGCCGCCCTACGGAACAGAGGGACACCGATGGTTTCCCTCCGTAACCTCCCTTCCTTGGGGGGCGGCGCTCGCCTTCGGCTTCGGGAATCTCTGAACAAGTCCCACGTGGAGCGCGGTAGGCCCAAAACGTGATGGATGCAAGAAGCGCGACGAAGCTGATATCTACAGCTGGATCAGAACTGCGTATCCTGCAAGGCGAGCACGCTGTTCGAACCGTGCAGCACCGCTTCGACGTGAGCGTGGACCTGCGGCAGGACATGCTCGCCGTAGAAGCGCGCCGTCACGAGCTTGGCTGACAGAAAATCGCGATCGCTGTCAAGCTCGTCCATCTTGCGCCGGGCGACGAGCGCCGCCTGGCACAGAAGCCCTCCGCCCAGCGCCGTACCGAAGAGCTTGAGATAGGGCACCGCCACCGCAGCGGCCGCGGTTGGATCGCGCGGATAGATTTCGACGAGCCAACACGTGGCTGCGTCCACCGCGTCGAGCGCGTTCGCAAGCTGAGAACGTGTGTGCTCGAACTCCGCTCCGAGGCTTTGCAGCGCCGAACAGACAGTGCGCATGCGCGCGATGACAACCGTTGCAGTCGCGCCTTTTTCGAACGCGATCTTGCGCCCGATGAGGTCGTTCGCCTGGATGCCCGTCGTGCCCTCGTAGATGGTCGTGATCCGCGCATCGCGCAGGTACTGCGCCGCGCCGCCTTCTTCCACGAAGCCCATGCCGCCATGCACCTGCACGCCAGTCGATGCGACCTCGATCGCCTGCTCGGTGCACCATCCCTTGACGATCGGCGTCAGCAGATCGAGCAGTGCCTGATTGCGATCGCTTCTCCGCGGGCGTCCGGGTGATGCTGCGCCTTGTCCATCGCCGCCGCGGCCGTGTAGGCCAGCGCACGCATCGCTTCGGTCTGCGACCTTCATGCTCGATCAGCATGCGTCTCACGTCGGGATGATGAATGATCGTGACGCGATCTCCGCTGCGCTGTCCGGTCGCGCGACCCTGCACGCGCGTCCGCGCGTATTCCAGCGCATGCTGGTAAGCACGCTCCGCGATGGCCATGCCCTCGATGCCGACACCGAGTCGCGCGTGGTTCATCATGGTGAACATGTACTCGAGGCCGCGATTCTGCTCGCCGACGAGATAGCCGATCGCGCCCTTGTCCTCGCCGTACGCGAGCACGCAGGTCGGGCTCGCATGGATGCCCATCTTGTGCTCGATCGAGACGCACTTGACGTCGTTGCGCTCGCCGCGGCGTGCCGTCCGGCCGCACGCACGATACTTCGGCACGATGAAGAGCGAGATGCCCTTCACGCCTTCGGGCGCGTCCGGCGTGCGCGCGAGCACGAGATGGACGATGTTCTCCGTCATGTCGTGCTCGCCCCAGGTGATGAAGATCTTCGTGCCGCGGATGCGGTAGTGGTCGCCCTCGGGCACGCGCCTGCGTGCGCACCGCCGAAAGATCCGAGCCGGCCTGCGGCTCGGTGAGATTCATCGTGCCGGTCCACTCGCCGGTCGTGAGCCGCGGCAGATACAGCGCCTGCTGCTCGGCCGGTGCCGTGATGCCGGAACGCCTCGATCACGCCGGAGGTCAGCATCGGCGCGAGGCAGAACGCCATGTTGGCGCTGTTCCACATCTCCTGCACGGCGGTCGCAACGAGCTGCGGCAGGCCCTGGCCGCCAAACCGCGGATCGCCGGTGACGCCGTTCCAGCCGCCTCGACGAATTGCCGGTACGCTTCTTGAACCCGTGCGGCAGCATGACTCGCCCGTCGGCGAAGCGCGCGCCCTCGCGATCACCGACGCGGTTCAGCGGATCGAGGACGTTCTGGGCGAAGCTCGCCGCACCGTCGAGCACCGAGCTCGACGAGCTCCGGCGTGACATCGGTAAACGGCGGAAGCGCCGTTACTTCCTCGAGCCCTGCCAGCTCGTGCAGGACGAACAGCATGTCCTTCAGCGGGGCGGAGCAGTGGGCATGCTGATGCCTGGAAGAGGGACTAGGGGGATCGTGGACGGCGAAAGTGCATGAGCCGCCTGCGCGCATGGGGCGCATACCGGCACGCGGCAGGCACTGCTCCGCCGTCCACTGTCACCATCCACGCACTACAGCTCCTTCGTCAGCTCCGGCACCGCCTTGAAGAGATCCTCGACGAGCCAGTAGTTCGCGACGGAGAAGATCGGCGCTTCGGCGTCCTTGTTGATCGCGACGATGACCTTGCTGTCCTTCATACCGGCCAGGTGCTGAATCGCGCCGGAGATGCCGACCGCGATGTAGAGCTCGGGCGCCACGATCTTGCCGGTCTGACCGACCTGAAAGTCGTTGGGCCCGAAGCCCGAATCGACGGCAGCACGCGATGCGCCGACGGCCGCGCCGAGCTTGTCCGCGAGCTCTTCGAGGATCTTGAAGTTCTCGGCGCTGCCCATGCCGCGCCCGCCGGAGACGATGATACGCGCGGCGGTCAGCTCCGGCCGCTCCGACTTTGGATCTCCGCGCCCTTGAACTGTGTCAGGCCGAGGTCGGGTCCGGGTTCGAGCGCTTCGATCGGCGCCGCGCTGCCCTGATCGCCGGCCGGATCGAACGCGGTCCCGCGCACGGTGATGACCTTGATCGAATCGCTCGACTGCACCGTCGTCATCACGTTGCCGGCGTAGGTCGGACGCACGAACGTGTCCGCGCTCTGCACTGCGCTGATGTCGGAGACCTGCTGCACGTCGAGCAGCGCGGCAATGCGCGGGGCGATATTCTTTCCCGATGCCGACGCGGGCGCGACGATATGGCTGTACTGCTTGGCCATATTGACGACCAGGGCCGCGATGTTCTCGGCGGCGGACCCTTCGTACTGCGGCGCATCGCACAGCAGTACCTTCTTGACGCCTTCGACTTTCGCTACGGCTTCGGCGGCTCCGCGGCAATCCTTGCCTACGACCAGCACGGTCACGTCGCCGAGCTTCGCCGCAGCGGCGATCGTGTTCCGCACACCGGGCTTCAGTTGTTTACCGTCGTGTTCGGCTACGACCAGAACAGCCATCAGATCACCCTCGCTTCGTTCTTGAGCTTCGCGACCAGCTCCGCGACGTCCGCAACCTTCACACCCGCGCTGCGCTTCGGCGGCTCCTCGACCTTGAGTGTCTTCAGACGCGGCGTGACGTCGACGCCGAGCGCGTCAGGCTTGATCACCTCCAGCGGCTTTTTCTTCGCCTTCATGATGTTCGGCAGCGTGACATAACGCGGCTCGTTCAGACGCAGATCGGTCGTGACGACCGCCGGCAGCTTGATCGTGAGCTTCTCGAGACCGCCATCGATCTCGCGCGTGACATCCGCTGCATCGCCGTTCACGCTGATGTTCGAAATGAACGTCGCCTGCGGCCAGTTCATGAGCGCGGCGAGCATCTGTCCCGACTGGTTCGAGTCGTCGTCGATTGCCTGCTTGCCCATGATCACGAGCTTCGGCTGCTCCTTCTCGATCACGGCCTTCAGCACCTTGGCGACGGCCAGCGGCTGCACCTCGGCGGTGGTCTCGACGAGAATGCCGCGATCGGCGCCCATCGCCATCGCGGTGCGCAGCGTCTCCTGGCACTGGGGCACACCGATCGACACGGCGACGATCTCGGTTACGAGCCCGGCTTCCTTCATGCGCACCGCCTGCTCGACGGCGATCTCGCAGAACGGGTTCATCGTCATCTTTATGTTGGCGGTCTCGACGCCGGTGCCGTCGGACTTCACACGGACCTTCACATAGGGGTCGATCACGCGCTTCACCGTGACCAGGACTTTCATCGATCTACCTCGCGGATAAGGGGCGGGGAACTACGGAAAAGGCCGTTAGTTTAGCGGATTGGGCGACCCGGATAAACCGGAAACGGCAGATAGCCGCGCCGGCGCGCCTGGTCGCAGCGCCTGCAGTGCGGGCGGTCAGAGCGCCTTCTTCAACCAGCTCGCGAGCTCACCGACGATGCCGCGGCGAAACGTCAGCACGCACAGCATGAAGATTGCCCCCTGCACGATGGTCACCCATGCGCCAAGCTGGGCGAGGTAGTTCTCCATCGAGAGCACCGCGAGCGCGCCTGCGACGGGACCAAACACGGTGCCCATGCCACCGACCAGCGTCATGAGCACGACTTCGCCCGACATCGTCCAGTGGACCGCGTTCAGCGCCGCGAGCTGGAACACGAGCGCATTCGTGGCGCCGGCGAGCCCCGAGAGCGCGGCGGACAGAACGAAGGCGATGAGCTTGTAGCGGTCCGTGTCGTAGCCGAGCGAGATCGCGCGCGCCTCGTTTTCGCGGATCGCCTTGAGCACCTGCCCGAACGGCGAATTCACGACACGACGGATGAAGAGAAACCCGGCCACGAAAATCACGAATACGGTCGCATACATCGCCGTTACGTCGCCGAGATCGATCAGCCCGAACAGTCTGCCGCGCGGTACGGCCTGAATCCCGTCTTCACCGTGGGTGAACGGCGCCTGGACACAGAAGAAGTAAACCATCTGCGCGAGCGCAAGCGTGATCATCGCGAAATAAATGCCCTGCCTGCGGATGGCCAGCAGCCCCGACTACGAGGCCCAGGACGCATGAAGCGGTCGCGCCGAGCAGTATCGCAAGCTCGGGCGTGAGTCCCCACGCTTTTGCGGCGTGCGCCGCGACATATCCACCGATACCGAGGAACATCGCGTGTCCGAACGAGAGCAGTCCGGCATAGCCGAGCAGCAGGTTGAAGGCGCAGGCGAACAGTGCGAAGCACATGACCTTCATCAGGAACACCGGGTAGATTGCGGCGGGGGCCAGCGCGAAGAACGCGAGCATCAAGACGAACGCGACGCGCTCGCCGCGCGCACGCCCGGGCGCGCGGAGTGCGGCAGCCGCGATATCGCCCCTCATCGTTCCCTGCCGAACAGGCCGGCGGGCCGGACCATGAGCACGATTGCCATGACGATGAAGATGACCGTGTTCGATGCTTCCGGGTAGAACACCTTGGTGAGGCCTTCGACGAGGCCGAGCGACGAAACCGGTCACGATCGAACCCATGATCGAGCCCATGCCGCCGATCACGACCACGGCGAAAACGACGATGATCAGGTCCGCGCCCATGAGCGGGCTCACGCTGTAGATCGGCGCGGCCATCACACCCGCGAACGCGGCGAGCGCCACGCCGAAGCCGTAGGTCAGCGTGATCAGGACCGGCACGTTGATGCCGAAGGCCTGCGACGACCTGCGGGTTCTCGGTCGAAGCACGCAGATACGAACCGAGCTTGGTCTTCTCGATGATGAACCACGTGCCGAAACAGACCGCAAGCGAGATCGCGATCACCCACGCCCGGTAGTTCGGCAGGAACATGAACCCGAGATTCTGGCCGCCTTCGAGCGCCTTCGGTATCGCGTACGGCAGCCCGGTCGAGCCGAACTCGTGCCGGAACAGCCCCTGTATGACGAGAGCGAGGCCGAACGTCAGCAGCAGCCCGTAGAGATGATCGAGGCGGTACAGGCGCGAGATCATGACGCGTTCGATCACCATCCCGAGCGTGCCGATCGCGAGCGGCACGAGGATGAGCGCCCACCAGTAGGACAGGCCGAACTTGTTCAGCAGCAGCCATGCGCCGAACGCGCCCATCATGTACTGAGCGCCGTGCGCGAAGTTGATGATGTTCAGCATCCCGAAGATCACCGCAAGCCCGAGCGACAGCAGCGCGTAGAACGAGCCGTTGATGAGCCCGATCAGCAGCTGGCCGAACAGAGCCTGGAGAGGGATGCCGAATAGTTCAGTCACCGTTGCACGACGATCCGTGACGAGTGATGGGTGACCAGTGACGCAATCGCGGCGAGCGGCAACGGCTCATGGGGTGAACACTGGCCACTTGCGACAGGACAGAAAGCTCGCGGTTTCGTCACCCGTCACTTCATCACCCGTCACTTCATCACTCATCACTTCATCACTCGTCACTTCACTTCGTCACTTCATCACTCGTCACTTCATCACTCGTCACTTCGTTACTCGTCACTTCGTTACTCGTCACTTCATCACTCGTCACTCGCCATCATCTCTTCACCAGCGGACATCCCCCCTCGCTCAGCGGACGAAACGCCTGGTCGGCGGGAATCGTGTGACGCAGGTTGTAGTAATCCCAGGGACCTTTCGATTCGGACGGCTTCTTCACCTCGAACAGATACATCGGATGGATCTTGCGCCCGTCCTGCCGCACGGTGCCCTTTCCGAACACCGGATCGTCGGTCGGCAGCTCCTTCATCCTGGCGACGACCTTCGCACCGTCGGCGTCGCTCTTCAGTGCATCGACGGCTTTCAGATAGTGCAGCACGGCGGAGTACACACCCGCTTGTGCCGACGTCGGCATCGCGCCCTTGTGCAGCTTCGCGAAGCGGCGGGAAAAAGCGCGCGTCTGGTCGTTGAGATCCCAGTAGAACGACTCGGTCAGAAGCAGCCCCTGCGCCTTGTCGAGCCCCAGCGCATGCACGTCGCTCAGGAAGACGAGGAGCCCCGCGAACTGCTGTCCGCTCTTCGTGATGCCGAACTCGGCACCCTGCTTGATGGCATTGATGGTATCCGCGCCGGCATTCGCGAGCCCGATGATCTTCGCCTTCGATGACTGCGCCTGGAGCAGGAAGGACGAGAAGTCCGCCGTCGGGAACGGATGGCGGACCTTGCCGAGCACCTTGCCGCCGTTCTTGACCACGACCGCCTCGGTGTCGCGTTCCAGCGCGTGGCCGAACGCATAATCGGCAGTCAGGAAGAACCACGTCGTTCCGCCCGTCTTCACGATCGCGGTGCCCGTTCCATTCGCAAGCGCCCACGTGTCGTATGTCCAGTGAATCGAGTTCGGCGTGCACGCCTTGCCCGTGAGATCGGCGCTTCCGCCGCTCGAGTCGAGGAACACCTTGTTCTTGTCGCGCGCAATCTCGTTCACGGCGAGCATTACCGATGAAGTGGGCACGTCCACGATGACATCGACCTTGTCAACATCGAACCACTGTCGCGCGATGCTGGAGCCCACTTCGGGCTTGTTCTGGTGATCGGCGACGACAACCTCGACCTTCATGCCCTTCTTCGCCGCGCCGAAATCGTCGACCGCCATGCGTGCGGCGACGGCTGAACCCGGCCCCGCGAGGTCCGCGTAGGTGCCCGACTGATCGTTCATCACGCCGATCTTGATCACACCGTCCGAGTACTGCGCATGCGCCGCGGCAGTAGCCAGCGCAAACCCTGCTGCCAGACACAACTGTCTCCTGATGCTCATCACTGCTCCTCCATCAATGGCAGCCGCAACCACGATTCACGAGTCACGAGTCAGACTCCGAGATACCCGTGCAGCTTACCCGCGTTCGCCTGCAGCTCCGCATTCGGAATCGCGTCGATCACGCGTCCGTTCTCTACGACGTAGTGGCGGTCCGCAACCGTCTGCGCGAAGCGAAAGTTCTGCTCGACCAGCACGATCGTGAGTCCCTGCTGTTTCAGGCGTTCGATCGTGGCGCCGATATGTCGGACGATGACCGGCGCGAGACCTTCGGTCGGTTCGTCCAGAAGCAGCAGCGTCGCACCGGTGCGCAATATCCGCGCGATCGCGAGCATCTGCTGCTCGCCGCCGGAAAGCTTCGTGCCCTGGCTCCCCTCCCGTTCCTTCAGGTTGGGAAACAGCTCGTAAATGCGTCGCACGTCGAACCCGCCCGGCTTCACGACGGGCGGCAGCAGAAGGTTCTCGCGCACGTTCAAACTCGCAAAGATGGCCCGCTCCTCGGGACAGATCGCTATGCCGCGACGGGCGATGGCATGCGAAGGTGATCGAATCGTCTCACCGCCTTCGAAACGAACCGACCCCCGGCGCTGGCTGACCATGCCCATGATGGACTTGAGCGTGGTCGTCTTGCCGGCACCGTTGCGCCCCAGCAGCGTGACCACTTCGCCGCGACGGACGTCGAAGTTCACGCCATGCAGGATGTGGGACTCGCCGTACCACGCGTGCAGGTCGCTCACGCTGAGGAGCGGTGTCGAAGCGGCGGCATCAGGCATGATCCTGCCCCAGGTAGGCCTGCACGACCTGCGGGTTGCGGGAAACGGTGGCGTAGTCGCCCTCGGCCAGGATTTCCCCGAGCTGAAGAACCGTTATGTACTGACAGAGGTCCGCGACGACCGACAGATTGTGCTCGACCATCAGGACCGTGCGGTCCCGCGCCACTCGCTTGATGAGCGCCGCGATGCGCTCGACGTCTTCGTGCGCCATGCCTGCCGTGGGCTCGTCGAGCAGCATCACTTCGGGGTCGAGAGCAAGCGTCGTCGCGATTTCCAGCGCGCGTTTGCGCCCGTACGCCAGCTCCACCGCGAGTGTGTCCTCGAACGCGGCCAGCCCGACCGACGCAATGATCTCGCGTGCACGCGCGTCGAGTGCCTGCAGCACCCGCACCGAGCGCCAGAAGTCGAACGAGTTGCCGCGCTGGCGCTGGAGGGCGATGCGCACGTTTTCGAGGACCGTCAGGTGTGGAAAAACCGCCGAGATCTGAAACGAGCGCACCACACCCAGGCGCGCGATGGCCGATGGTTTCAGGCCCGTGATGTCCCGGCCGTTGAAGAGAATCCGGCCGCGCGTCGGCGCAAGAAAGTGCGTGAGCAGATTGAAACAGGTCGTCTTGCCCGCACCGTTCGGCCCGATCAGCGCGTGTATCGATCCGCGCCTTATCCTGAGGTCGACGTTGTTGACCGCGACGAAGCCCTTGAACTCTTTCGTGAGTCCGTTGGTCTCGAGCACGTAGTCGCTCTCGTGTGCGGAACGCATCAGCGCACGTGCGCGAACGCCTCTCCCACGCGCTCGATGGCCAGCACGTCCAGACCCGGAATCGCCTGCCTGGGCCGATTCGCCTTCGGAACGATCGCGTGCGTGAAGCCGAGCTTCGCCGCCTCGCGCAGACGCTCCTGGCCGCGCTGCACTGCCCGCACCTCACCGGCGAGCCCTACCTCACCGAATGCGACCAGCTTCGGCGGCAGCGGCCTGTTCCGGAGCGAAGACACGATCGCGAGCAGTACCGGCGAGATCCGCGGCCGGCTCCCCGATGCGCACGCCGCCCACCGCATTCACGAAGACGTCCTGGTCGAAGCAGCCGACCCCGACGTGACGATGCAGCACCGCGAGCAGCAGCGCGAGCCGGTTCTGCTCGACGCCCGACGCTCAGCCGCCGCGGATTCGGCGCGTGCGCCTCGTCGACGAGCGCCTGGATTTCGACCAGCATCGGACGCGTGCCTTCCTGCGTCACCATGACGCACGAGCCGGCGACTTCGGTCCCGTGCTGGGACAGAAACAGCGCCGACGGATTGGACACGCCCTTCAGACCCTTGTCCGTCATCGCGAACACGCCGAGCTCGTTCACGGCGCCGTAGCGATTCTTGAACGCGCGTATCAAGCGGAAGCTCGAGTGCGTATCGCCCTCGAAGTAAAGGACCGTGTCGACCATGTGCTCGAGCACGCGCGGGCCCGGCGAGCGCGCCCTTCCTTGGTGACGTGTCCGACGAAAATGACGGCGCTTCCGCCGGCTTTCGCCGCGCGCGTGAGCTGCGCGGCACATTCGCGCACCTGCGCGACCGAGCCGGGCGCGGACTGCAGCGCACCGGAATACAGCGTCTGAATCGAATCGATCACGGCAACCGCGGGCCGCTCTGCCTGCATCACGGCCTGGATCTTCTCGAGGTTGATCTCGGCAAGCACGTGCACCTCGCGTGCATCGACGCCGAGCCTGCGCGCGCGCAGCGCGATCTGCTGCGGCGATTCCTCCCCGCTGACGTAGAGGACCTTGCGGGCGGCGCCCATGCAGCCGAGCGACTGGAGCAGCAACGTCGATTTGCCGATGCCCGGATCGCCGCCGATCAGGACGACTCCACCGGCGACCAGCCCGCCTCCGAGCACACGATCGAACTCGGCGATGCCCGAGGCGAAACGCTCCTCTTCGCGTGCCTCCACTTCGGACAGACGCTGCAATCCTGCCCGTGTCCGCGATGCAGCGCAAACCGATTGGCCGGACGGTGCTGCTTCAGCGACGCTTTCCTCGAGTGTGTTCCACGCCTGACAGTGCGGGCACTGGCCCTGCCACTTGAGCGCCTGCCCGCCGCACTCCGTGCACGCGTAGATGGTCTTCGCTTTAGCCAAGGCGTTTGCGTAATCCGTTCAGGGCGACTCGACGACGCGAACTCGAGGTGCCAGCGCGCACAGCAACTCGTACCCCACGGTGCCGGCGGCATGCGCGACGTTTTCGACGGGGTTGCCCGTCGTCCCCACAGCACGACCGGAGCACCCACGCGCGCACTCGGCGATGTTGGTCACGTCCACGCATAGCATGTCCATCGAGACACGGCCCACTGTGCCGGTCAGTGTACCATCCACGAGCACCGGCGTTGCCGGTCGGCGCGTGGCGCGGATAACCGTCCGCATAACCGCACGCGACGACGCCCATGCGCACGTGCCGCTGAGCGACGTACGTCGAGCCGTAGCCTACCGCGTCACCCGGCGCAAGATCGCGCACCGCGATGAGTTCGCTCGCCAGCGTCATCGCCGGGCGCAGATCAAGCGTCGCCCCGACGCATTCCGCGAAGGGCGAGCAGCCGTAGAGCATGATGCCCGGCCGCACCCAGTCGGCATGCGATTCCGGGTAGCGCAGGATCGCGGCAGAGTTCGCGATCGTCCGCGGCAGGCCGGCACGGGTCAGCGATTCCAGGACTCGAAGCTGCGCTGCAATGCCGCGCTCGTCGTCCGCGGTGGCGAAGTGCGTCATCAACGTGACGCTCGATATACAGGGACTCGACTGCAGGCGCTCGAGCGCGTCGCTGAAATGGAGCGGCTGGAAGCCGAGGCGGTTCATCCCGGTGTTCACCTTGAGGAGCACGTCGAGGCGCGTGCCCGGCCGCGCCGCCCGCAGCATCTCGATCTGTTCGAAGCTGTGGATCGCCGGCATGAACCGGTGCTCGTTCAGCACGGGGAGCTCGCGCGGCTCGAAAAACCCCTCGAGCAGGACTATCGGCCGCGAATACCCCGCTTCGCGCAGCCGTATCGCCGCTTCGAGCTCGACGACGGCGAAGCCATCCGCCTCGACGAAAGCACGCGCCGCGCGCAGCAGGCCATGTCCGTACGCGTTCGCCTTCACCACGGCGATCGCACGCGAATGCGGAGCGTGTCGCCGCACGACACCCAGGTTATGGCGGAGCGCAGAAAGGTCGATCGTCGCCGTTATCGGCCGCACGGCAGAACGATCGGGGGTTCGGGCAGCGTGTCGGAGTTGCCATCCGACACGCGCCGAAAGGAAAGGAGGTTAGGGAGGGAAACCATGGGAGCGGAGCGGTCGGGTTCCTTCTGTTCCGTAGGGCGACGAGCTATGGAACCTCTGAATAAGTCCCGCGCGGGCGCGACGGAGGCGATGTGGGATGCAGTTCTAGAAGCAAGCCCGAAGCAATATCGCGAATATTGCGAGGGGTTGCGACAACGAAATGCGCCCACAGCGCCCCGTCCCGAAGGGTTAGGCCCAAAACGCGCGTCTGCGGCGTCGCGCTCCTTGCTGATATTCGCGATATCACCTTCGTCGCGCTTCTTGCATCCATCACGTTTTGGGCCTGACGCGCTCCACGTGAGACTTGTTCAGAGGTTCCTTAAGCCGGAGGCGAGCGTCACCCACTCTCCGCGCTCGTGTCTCGGCCGCTCTCCGCTTCGAACTGCGCCGCCATTTCGCGCATGCGGCGCATCGCGAACTCGACGAACGTGGTAATGAGGCGCGAGCGGAACTTCTCTTTGGGATGCACGAGCGAGAGCGTTCTGATGAGACGCGGCGCGAGCGCAATCGCGACCAGCGTGCCGAGTTGCAGCTCCTTGGTGATGGTCGCGCGGGATACGACGGCAACCGCGCTGCCGGTCGCAACCGCGCCTTTCATCGCCTCGGGGCTACCGAGCTCCATCACGACGTCGAGGTCGTCGGGCGCGAGGCCGCACTCACGGATATAGTTGTCCGTGAACTCCCGCGTGCCGGATCCCGGCTCGCGGCGGACCCACGCGACGGACGCGAGATCCTGTGCGCGCAGCGTCTTGCGCTGGGCGAGCGCGTGACCCGGCGCGCAGATCACCACCAGCTCGTCGTCGCAGCAGACCTCGTTCTGCAGGCTCGGCAGATAGGACGGCGATTCGATGAGCCCGATGTCGATGCTGTGGTCGGCGACCCGGTTCACGATCGTTTCTGAATTCGCGACCATCATGTGCGCCTGGACTTCGGGGTGCGCGGCCTTGAACTCGCCGAGAATCTGCGGAAGCATGTACTCGGCGATCGTCGTGCTGGCGCCAAGGAGAAGCGCGCCGCTGACGGCGCCGGTAAGCTCGCTCACGCGTGTGTCCATTTCCTCGGACAGCGTGAGGATCCGCTCCGCGTAGCCGAGCACGAGCTCGCCGGCGGCAGTGAGCGCGATGCGGCCGTGGTTCCGCTCGAAAAGCCGGGTGTTGAAATGCTCTTCGAGCTGCTTCACCTGGAACGTGACCGCCGGCTGCGTCATGAAAAGCTGTTCCGCGGCCTTGGTGAAGCTCAGTTGCTTCGCGACCGTGTAGAAGACCTGCAGACGCCTGTCAGCCATGCGTTCCGTTCGATGAATCTGATGGGCTGCGCAATCGGGCCGCTCCGGCCGACGCGGGCGCGCTCACCGTGAGCGCGCAGTGATTATGGTATAAACGCGCCGTCCTTGCGCCGCGCCCGTATTTTCCTGCTTTTCCTGCTGATGCCCTTCGGTTTCTACATCATCATGGCGGCGCAGTTTTTCTCGTCGCTCGCGGACAATGCGCTGCTCGTCGCGGCGATCTCGCTGCTCCTGCAGATGCAGACGCCGGAGTGGATGACGCCGTTATTGAAGTTCTTCTTCACGGTCTCCTACGTGATGTTCGCGGCCTTCGTCGGCGCATTCGCGGACTCGATGCCGAAGGGCCGGGTCATGTTCATCACGAATATCGTCAAGATCATCGGCTGCCTCATGATGTTCTTTCACGAGGTGCTCGCGTTTCGGGGCGTTGCCTCGTACAGCATCGTTCTACTCGCGTACAGCGTGGCCGGTATCGGCGCGGCGGCCTATTCACCCGCAAAATACGGCATCCTCACCGAATATCTGCCGCATCATAAGCTCGTCGTCGCGAACGGGTGGATCGAGGGACTGACCGTCGGCTCGATCATCCTCGGCACGCTCCTCGGCGGCGTACTGGTGAGCGAGGCCGTATCCTCGTTGCTGCTGGATATCGACATTCCCGGCGTCAATACCGGCATCGACACACCGCCGGAAGCCGCGATCGCGGTGATCATGATCTTTTACCTGATCGCGGCGATGTTCAACCTGTACATCCCGAACACCGGTGTCGACCATCGCGCGCCGAGCCGCAATCCGCTGTTCCTGATCCGCGAGTTTGCGCATTGCGTGAAGCTGCTGTGGACCGACAAGCTCGGCCAGATCTCGCTCGCCACGACGACGCTCTTCTGGGGTGCCGGCGCCACGCTTCAGTTCATCGTGCTCAAGTGGGCCGAAGTCGCACTCGGCTACTCGCTGTCTCAAGCGACGGTGCTGCAGGGCGTCTGTGCCGTCGGCATCGCCATAGGTGCCGTGATCGCCGCGCGGTTCGTGCCCCTGCGCCGGGCGGTGGATGTGGTGCCGGTCGGGATTGCGATGGGCGTCATCGTCGTTTCGATGAACTTCGCATCCACGATCGCGGTGGCGATCCCGCTCATGATCCTGATCGGGGCGCTGGCGGGCTTCTTTGTAGTGCCGATGAATGCGCTGCTGCAGCACCGCGGCCACATTCTGATGGGCGCGGGACACTCGATCGCCGTGCAGAACTTCAACGAGAACCTGTCGATCCTGGTGATGCTCTCGACCTACGCATTTCTGATGTGGATGAACGTCTCCATCTACATGGTGATCGCGCTGTTCGGTGCGTTCGTGGCCGCGGCCATGGTCCTCGTGCGCCGGCACCACACCCGCAACGTGCGGGCGGGCGCGCTGCCGACGATCCCGTCGGACGCGCATTAGGGTGTCCGAGGCAAGGGCAAGGCCCCCGGGTACACAGCGTGTCGAAGCCGCATCCGACACGCCAAAGGAAAGGAGGTTACGGAGGGAAACCTTCGGTGTCCCTCTGTTCCGTAGGGCGGCAAGGTATGGAACCTCTGAATAAGCCCCGCGCGGGCGCGACGGAGGCGATGTGGGATGCAGTTCTAGGAGCAAGCCCGAAGCAATATCGCGAATATTGCGAGGGGTTGCGACAACGAAATGCGCCCACACCGCCCCGTCCCGAAGGGTTAGGCCCAAAACGCGCGTCTGCGGCGTCGCACTCCTTGCTAATATTCCCGATATTAGCTTCGTCGCGCTTCTTGCATCCATCGCGTTGTGGGCCTAACGCGCTCCACGTGGGACTTGTTCAGAGGTTCCCAAGTCGAAGGCGAGCGCCGCCCCCCGGCTCAGACGGCTTCGAACTTGAAGCGCTTGACCTTCTCCATGTTCGTGCCTTCGATGCGGATGAGGCTCGTCGAGTCCGCGCGGGCGGGCGAATGCAGGTCGCCTTCGTTGTAGACGTGCGCGACGCCGGGCGTGAGCTTGTACTCGCGGACCTTCTTCACTTTGCCCGGCTTCTCGGCCGACGCGGGCTCGAGCAGTTGCCAGTCGCTCATCACGGTGACGCCGCGTGCCTGCCCATAAATCGCCCAGGAAGGTCCGTGATCGTGCGGCGCGCTTTGCTTCGCGCCCTGATAGTTGTGCGCGAGGATGCAGAAGCCGAGGTCGGGATCTTCGTACAGAATCTGGCGCTCCGGCGTCGAAGCCGGAATGTTCTTCGCAACGAAGCCTTCATCTTTGAGCGCTTCCTGCAGCGCCGCGCAGACTTTGCTGCGGCCCTGCGGATTGTTCTCGGCGAGCAGAATCTTGCGGCATTGCGCCGCGAAAGTCTGGAGCGTCTGTGCCATGGGTTCTCCTTTGTGAGCGTGCGAACGTAATTTACCTCGGACGCGCTCGTCCCGTCACGCCAGAGGATGCTATTTGTGGTGTCGTCGAACCGCCGCGAAGATCCGCCGCCGCCTCGTCGGCGCCTGGAAGACCCTGGGACACGCGAGAGCGTTTGGGCTATAAGAGCCACACGACGCGACGATGTCGGAGGGAGGGGGCCGTGCCGAAGGTCGAAAAAGGGCGCTTCGCACGCCGGTTGCGCATCGCAATTGCGGCCGCCGCTTGGCTTTCAGCAACCGGGGCGTCCGCATGGATTTATCCGGAGCACCGCGACATCGCGGTGCTCGCGCTCGAGCGACTGGACGCCGAACGCAGGGCGGTGTTCGATCGGCTGTGGCAGGATGCGCGAGTCGGCGACGAGACGCGCCTGTGCGTGTCGGGTGCCGACCCCCAGCAGGGAGTGACGCCATCCTGCATCGACTGGGCGGCACTGTCGGCGATTGCAGGCGATCACGCCTGTTCGGGTGCCGACCTGATCGAGACGGTCCGCAGATCCGACTGGATTCTGGTCGTCGCCGACATTGCCGCGCAGCTCAAGGAGGATCTCGCGCGCATTCCGGTAACCGCAACGCCGGAGCAGTCCAAGGGCGTGGAGACGGCGCTCGGCGACGCACAGCGGCGCATCGCAGACCAGACGAGTCGCGCGAAGCGGGTGAACGCGCTGCGCAGCGCCGATACCCGCATGCAGCGCGCCGACCCGCAGTATGCGACCCGCGCCGATTCGAACCTCGCGCATTTCCTGCTCCCGCGCCCCGATACGGATCTGGACGCTTTCAAGTACGCCGAGCTCGCAGGGCGGTCCGGCTCGGTGCTCAACGCCGTCGGGGTCTACGGCTGGTATCACCTGAGCGCGCTGCAGAAGGCGAGCCGACTCGCCCACGAGCAACTGTCCGCGGACGAGCGCCGCGCGCTCGCGCGCGGCGCGCTGATCGACGAGGCATTCGCGCTGCACTTCCTCGAGGACATGTACGCGTCGGGCCATGTCGCCGGCAGCTGGGGCGACGTGTCGCAGCGCAAGGGCACGCACGATCACTACAACCAGAACGGCCTTGAAGTCTTCACCTGGCGGGGCCGCGACCGGACGATCGTATTGATGGGCGATGCGCACATGCGACCCGAGGACGCAGCGCTCGCCGCCGACGCCGTGCGCCAAAGCCTGGCGCAGGTGCTCGATGCCGCGAGTGGCCGCGCGCGCGACTACGACATTCCGCACACGCCGACCGCTCCCGCTCGAGCGGAGGATTTCGACATCTGCAAGGCCGCCACCTTCCCCGACCGGGGGGACCGGCTCGGCGCCGGGCTGGCGCTTTACAGGCTCCCCCTGCGGCAGGTGCTGCTCGCGACACCTGTCCCCGGCCTGGGCCCAGGCCTCGGTTCGCAGCCGCGCGCTCGCAGCGAGCTGGGCGTGTTCATGGGACTGGCGGCATCGATCGAGGGGCGTGGCTTGAGTGGCGGTTTCGGAGCCTCGCAGAACAGCTACGGGTTCGTCCCTGGCCTCGACGTGGCGTTTCGGGTCGGCTCCGGCCTGGAAGGAGCGCTGGGGGATGCGGGCGATGGTCTGGCCTTCGCCCAGCTCGGCTTTCACGCCGACGGGGCTTCGACGAACCAGTTCTCGCAGACCGGGCTGGGCACCCTCGAGGGGAGCCTCACCGCCGCGATTCCGGCTCGCTCCGGCCTCTCGGCGCGGGTCCGTATGCCTTTCTACGTAATCCCGGGCGACCTCCTGTTCCTGTCGCCGATGTACTTCACGAACCGTCAGAAGTACACGGAGCTGGCCGTTACCGCCGCCAACGGTGGTCTGCTGGGATGGCAGCAGGGCTACGCGACCTCCATCGGCCGCTTCCAGTTCGTCCTCGGGCGCGAGCTCGGGATCACTTGGTACGGGCTGCTGAACACCGACCAGCTGCTTGCGCCGAGCGCTACCCCCGGCGGAATCGGGCGGATTGTCAACTTCAAGTCGACGTCCTTCGACGTGCCGATTCTGGAGTACCGCCCGTACCGGGCGTTTTCGGCCAACCAGAGCTCGTCGTTGCTGTTCCAGCTGTTCGTCGGCGCGGACATACCCTCCGGTGCCTCGGTCGCAGCTCCGCCCGGGGCGCCAACCCCGAACCTGCGGACCGTATGGTCGCTTGGCCTGCGCCTTGTGTTCGACTGGCGGTACTATCGGTAGGCCCTCGCTCGAGCCTGTCTCACTCACCTTAGAGCAGCACGCGCTTCCGGCGACAGCTCGGGCAGAAGTAGCGCGTCTTCACGAGTACGCGAGAAGGTAGTCGTGGAGGCGTCACAATAGATGCGGGCAAAGCCGTGATGCGGATCGATGCCTAACGCCTGAGCCGGAAATATATCTCCGGCAGTTTGTTCGGCAGGCTGTTGATGTGATCGAGCACGAGGTAGTGCCCTTTCCCGAAGATCTGCGGGAGGTACTGGTTCGCCATCGTGTCGACGGTGATGCAGAACGGGTGTACGCCTTTCGAGACGGCCTCCTTCACCGCCATACGGGTGTCCTCGTGCAGGTAGCGCCGGTCGCCGCCGTCGTCGTAGTCCTCGGGGCGCCCATCCGAGAGAATCAGCAGCAGACGGCGCCGGCTTTCGATGCCCTCGAACGAAGCCGTCGCGTGGCGAATCGCGGCGCCCATCCGAGTCGCGAGCCGTCCCGACATGCCGCCGATCTGGCTGCGCACGTCCTGAGAAAACGGCTCATCGAAGTCCTTGATCATGTAGTAGCTGACGTTGTCGCGGTATTTCGAGCAGAAACCGGCGATCGAATAACTGTCGCCGACCTCCTCGAGGCTCTCCGCGAACAGCAGCACGCCCGCGCGCACACGATCGACGAGCCGGCCGCCGCCCTCCGGCAGGTGCTGCATGATCGAGGTAGACATGTCCGCGAGCAACGTGACCGCCACCTCGCGCTGGCGCAGCTCACGACGCTTGTAGATGTCCGCGGTGGGCGAGTGACCGGCAACCTTCTCCGCGACATAGCTCACCACCGCGTTGAGATCCATGTCGTCGCCGTCGAGCTGCCGCAACTGCGGCGCCATACGCGTCGGCTTCTGTGACTGGATCGCCTTCTTGAGCCGCTTGAGCGCGTTCGAATACTGATTCATCAGACGGCTCGTTTCGGCCATGTTGGACTCGGCGAGCCGCTTCTCCTGAACCCAGCTCCAGTTGCGCTTGTAACGTGCTTCGCGATAGTCCCATTCCGGATACGGCACGCCCTTGTCGCTCGAGCCCTGCGTGCCGCGCTGGCTTTCGGTTTTCGCTGCGGCCTGATTCGCCGTGCCGCTGTTCTCGCCGTAGCCGGCGACTTCCTCGCGCTTGCCGCTGTCGTCCTGATTGCCCTCCTGCGCGTTCTGCGGCGCCTCGGTCTCCTCGCCGCCTTCTTCCTGCTGGTCGGCGCGCTGCTCGGCGCCGGACTGGGACTGCTGATCCTCGTCCTCGTTTTCCTGCGGATGCGCGAGACGCGTCGCGTTCGGGCCGCGTCCCGGCAGATAAGCTGCGTGCATCGCTTCGAGGTCGGTGATGCGCGGGAGCGTCGTTTCGGCATGCAGCTTTTTCGCAATTCGATACGAATCCGCCACCGTTGCCCCAGGTGCGAGCAGGCGCGCGAAGCGCTCGTCTGCCATCACGCCCGATTGCACCGCCTTCAGCGCACCTTCCACCGTCGCGAGCGCGAGATCGAAGTACGCCGTACTGTCGAGATGGGGTACCCGCGTCGCGCGCGCAGTCGCGATCAGGCGCTGCAGATAGTTCGGCACATTGCGCTGGACGCGCGAATCGACCCGCAGGTCCTCGCAGAGATCGAAGATGAGCTGAAAGCGCAGCGCATCGTCGCCGTGGCGCATGAACAACGGGGCCCACGAGACCGGACCCGCGTCGGCGAATTCGAGACTTTCGGAGGCGAAGATCTGCTTCATCGCGCCGCGATCGAAGGTGCCATGCCGAATGTGACCCGCGGCATGCAGCACGGCGAGAATCGCCTCGTCGCGACTGCCCATGACCGCCGGCACGAAAAGGCTGCGCCCGTCGGTCTCGACGAAAGGACGGCCTTTCTCGGGAGACCAGTTCGATTCCTTCACGTCGAACGTGCCGCCGTACCATACGTCGAGCAGCATCGCGAGCAGCCGATTGCGGTCGACGAGCCTGAATCCCGGAAGATGCTCGAGCAGAAGCGCGAGGCTTTCTTCCGATTCGAGCCTGAAATACGACTCGCCGCGCGCGCGACCGGATTGGAGAATGTCCGCACCGCGCAGCGCCCATGGCAGGATTGCCTGGGCGCCGAGGAGATTGCGCACGCGGATCGCGCCCGGCAGATACGTCGCGAGCATGAGCTTGCGCGACTCGAACAACTCTTCGGCGGGCGTGCTGAGCTGCTCGATGCCTGAAATGCCCTGGCGGCCGGAGAGCTCGGTTACCGGCGTTGTGAAGTACGCCGAGCCGCTGTCCATCTGGCGCGCGCACCAGGCGAAGCCGATTTCCGCCCAGCGGCGCTCGCCTGCGTGTCCGAGCGAACCGAACGCGCGCGGCAGGTTCGCCATGAAGCCTTCTAGCGCGCGCCAGGAACCGCGCCAGCGCATGAATTCGAGCGCCTGCCGGGTCCACGGCAGCACCGTTTCGGATACGCGTTCGGCTTCCGCGCTGCCGCGAATGAAAGCGCGGCCGGCTTCGCGATCGAAGTCCGAGAGCGCACGGCACGCCTTGAGCCAGCCGATGATGACTTCTTCGCCGTGCGGCTCGATCGCCGTGAGCGTCTGATCGACGTCCTTACCGGCGGCCTGACTCTGGTCGCGAATGACCCGCAGGAGCTCGCGAACGGCGGGTGTTCTGGTTTCGCTCACACCGGGAAGTGCGCCTGCACGATCTCCATCAGCGCCTCGGCCAGCTCGACGTCATCCGTGATCGGATTGATCATGGCAACCTGGCATGCGGCGATCGGATCGAGGCCGGCATTCATCATGTTCGCGGCGTACACCAGCGCGCGCGTCGAGGTGGCTTCCTCCAGCCCGTGGTCCTTCAGGAGCCGCGCCTTGCGGCCGGCCGCGACGAGGTGGTGCACGATCTCGGGCGAGATGCCCGCCGCTTCATTCAGCACGACCTTGCGTTCGATCTCTTCCGACGGGAAATCGAAATTGATCGCAATGAAGCGTTGTTTGGTCGACGGCTTGAGATCCTTGAGCACCGTCTGGTAACCCGGGTTGTACGAGATCACGAGTATGAAATCCTCGTGCGCATCGATCTCCTGGCCCTTTTTCTCGATCGTGAGCTTGCGCCGATGGTCGGTCAGAGAATGGATCACCACTGTCGAGTCGGTGCGCGCTTCGACGATCTCATCGAGGTAGCAGATCGCGCCTGCCTTTACGGCGCGTGTCAGGGGACCGTCCTGCCAGACGGTCTCCGCGCCTTCGAGCAGAAAGCGCCCGACCAGGTCCGAGCTCGTGAGGTCCTCGTGGCAAGACACGGTCACGAGCGGGCGCTGAAGCTGGAACGCCATGTGTTCCAGGAAGCGTGTCTTGCCGCAGCCGGTCGGCCCCTTGAGCATCACCGGCAGACGCTTCTTGTATGCCGCTTCGAAGACGGCGACCTCGTTGCGCTGAGGCTCGTAATACGGTGCGACTTCACCCACCTGCGGCATCTGTACGATGTCGTGCTCGACGCCGCGTAGACGGTTTACCGCTGTTTTCATCGATGTCCTGGGAAAGATTGAGCGGGCGTGTGTTCGCCCCGCCCGATATTAATACACCTAAAGCACCGCCGGGGCGTCGGGCAATTCGTCCACATTTTCCGCGCCAGCCGGGAAGTGCCGTGCCAGCACGTCGCTCACTTCGGCGATCCCCGACAGGACGCCGTCCTCGTAACGCCCGGCTCCGAATGCCTGCTCCATACGCCGGCAGATTCGCATCCCACTCCGCCTGTTCGATGCGATGGGCGATGCCGCGATCGGCGACGATCTCGATATCGCGGTCCACGAGTTGGAGATACAGCAGGACGCCCGTGTTTTCCTCCGTGTCCCATACCCTCAGGAGCGAAAACACCTGCAGCGCCCGCGCCCGCGGCGTCATGCCGCGCGCGACTGGCAGGAAGTCGAGCGCACCTTCCACCGCAAAGCGGATCTCACCCCGGTGACGCTTCTCCGATGCGGCGACGGCCGCTTCGATGCGTGAGAGGTCCTGCGGAGTGAAGGTCCGCCGCACCACCCACGCCGGCGTGAAGAGATGCTTCAGCGCACGCTTGAGATTCATCCGCTTCGGAGCCTCGCAATCGAGCCCGGTGCTGCGTCCGCCATAGCCGGGTTACCAGCGGCCCGATGCGCCGCCGCCGCCAAAACCGCCACCGCCACCGCCCCAGCTTCCGCCGCCACCGCCACTCCAACCGCCGCCGCCCATGCCGCCGCCCCAGCCTCCGGGGTAAAAGCCGCCGCGGCGCCCGCCCCCCGTGCCGCCCATGAGGCTCAGAACCGCCGCTACCAGCCCCACGCCGATCGCCGCAATGAGCGAGCCGAGCATCATCCAGCCGGCCACGCCCGCGATGCCGCCGATGAGCGAGGAACCGAAGAACCGGCCGAAAATCGAGCGTACGACTCCGCCGACAACGAAGACCAGCATGAAGCCGATGAAGAGAACCTCCGGCAGTCCCGGTGAGTCGCCAGCCGAACGGCCCGCGCCTGGCGCCGCACGCGGCGGCGGCAGCGGCTCACCGTCCACCACCGAGATCATCTTCGACACACCTGCGTCGATCCCGCCGAAGTAATCACCGCTCTTGAAGCGCGGCACGATGTAGTCCTCGACGATCCGCTTCGCGACCACGTCCGGCATCACGCCTTCGAGGCCGTAGCCGACTTCGATCCGCACCGCACGGTCCTTCATGGCGACCACGAGAATCGCGCCATCATCCACACCCTTACGGCCGATCTTCCACTGCTCGGCGACGCGGATGCTGAACTGTTCGATCGCCTCCGGCTGCGTCGTGGGCACGATGAGCACGGCGATCTGGCTGCCCTTGCGTGCTTCGAACGCCGCGAGCCGCTCCTCCAGTGAAACGCGTTGCTGCTGCGTGAGCGTGCCGGTGAGATCGGTGACACGCGCGCTCAACTTCGGCACGGGTACCTGGGCCAGCGCACAGCACATTGCCAGCAGGAGCGCTGCGGCTGGAAGAATCCGCCGCAGAACGAGCTCGCGCATCGTTATTTAGCCGGTGCGGCAGGCTCGGTCGTGCCGGACGCTGGCGCACCCGGCCGGGGCGAGGCCGCACGATCGCGCGATGGCGGCGTCCCGAAATCGACCGTCGGCGGCCGCGCGATCTCGCGTTCGTTCTCGACCGTGAACTGCGGCTTCTCCTTGAACCCGAACATCATCGCGGTGAGGTTGGTCGGGAACGACTTCGCCGTCGTGTTGTATTCCTGCACCGCCTTGATGTAGCGGTTGCGCGCGACCGCGATGCGATTTTCGGTGCCTTCGAGCTGCGCCTGCAGGTCGCGGAAGTTCTGATCGGATTTGAGCTGCGGATAGTTCTCGGCCACCGCGAGCAGGCGTGAGAGCGCCCCGGTGAGCTGGGCCTGCGCCGCCTGGAAGCGCTGGAACGCTTCCGGATTGTCGACGAGCTCCGGCGTCGCCTGGATGCTGCCGACCTTCGCGCGCGCTTCGGTGACGCCGAGCAGCACGTCGCGCTCCTGCTGCGCGTACCCCTTCACGGTATTGACGAGGTTCGGAATGAGATCCGCACGCCGCTGATACTGATTCACGACTTCGGCCCAGCTGCTCTTCACCTGCTGATCGAGCGACTGCAGCGTGTTGTAACCGCAACCCGACAGCAGCAGCAGTGCGAGCCACGCGAACACAACGGGGGTGCGTCTCAGCATAAGCCTCTCCAGTACGCGCTCTGAAAAGCGCTTGGGTCATGTGGGGCCGATCGTGCCGCTTTGCAAGCGTTGCATCGTGGCGACCGCGAAGCAGAGATCCTCCCACGCTTTCGCCTTGTCGGGCAGATTGCGCAGCAGGTAGGCCGGATGATAGGTCACGATGAGCGGCACGCCTTTGTACTCGTGAACGCGCCCGCGCAGACTGGCGATGCTCGCGTCGCGCGCGAGGAGGTTCTGCGCGGCGATGCGGCCAAGCGCGATGATCAGCTTCGGCCCGATGAGCTCGATTTGCCGCTGCAGGAAAGGACCGCACTTCTGCATTTCCTCCGGCTCCGGATTACGGTTACCCGGTGGCCGACACTTCACGACGTTGCAGATGTACACGTTGTGCCCGCGCTTCAACTGAATCGCGGCGAGCATGTTGTCGAGCAGTTTGCCGGCCTGACCCACGAAGGGATCTCCCAGCGCGTCCTCGTCGGCGCCGGGACCTTCGCCGACGAACACCCACTCGGCTTCTTCGTCGCCGACGCCGAACACCGTGTTCGTGCGCCGTGCATGCAGCGCACAGTCGCGGCACATCGCGACGGCTGATTTGAGCTCCGGCCACGCCATGCGCATGATCGAAGCGCGGCGGTCGCCTGGATCCGTGGCTCGTGGCTCGTGGCTCGTGAGTGGTGAGTGGTCGGTATCGGTTGATGGGTGACGAGTGACGGGTGACGGGTGATGAGTGACGAGTGACGGAACGTCGGTGGCTCGTAACGACTCTTCCTCGCCCCGTACTCGGCGAGAGGGTTGCGGTGAGGAGAACGACTCACGTCCGGTGCGCAGCCTCCACACCGGCCACAGACCCATTTCCTGCAACATCTCATCGCGGCGTGAGGTCATTTCAAAGCGATTTCCATCACCACGGCATCCTCGCGTGCTGCACCGGCCGGATAGTAACCGCGGCGCCGGCCGATCTCGGAGAAACCGCTGCGCTCGTACAGCGCACGTGCTGCCGTGTTGGAGGGCCGAACTTCGAGAAACACCAGCGAAGCGCCGTAATCGCGCGCGAGCTTCAGCAGAAATTGCGTCATGTGGGAGCCGATACCACGCCTCTGCCACTCGCTCGCGACGCTCAGGTTGAGCAGGTGCGCCTCGCCGGCGCCGACCGACAGAACGCCATACGCGACGATGCGCGGTTCGTGCTCCGCGACCCAGCAGTGATAGCCGCCGTCGAGCGAGTCCTGAAAGTTTCCAGGCGTCCATGGGTGCGCGTGCACTTCGCGCTCGATCGCGACGACGCGCTCGAGATCGTCCGCGCGCATCCGGCGATAGGTCGCGCGCGCACTACGGGGTTGCTCGCTCATCGATGCGCAGAGCCACTTTGTCTCTCAGGTACAGCGGCGCGGCATATTCCGCGTCCAATCCCTCGCCTGCGGCAAACCGCGGCGCAGCGAGCGCAGCGATGTCGCGCGCGTGCGGGTACCGATTCGGGTCGACTGCTCGGAGTTGCCCCGTATACCGCCGCGTGAGCGCTTCGCGATAGACGCCAAAACCACTCCCCACGCCGAACCAGTCCGCTCCGGGCAGTTCGGGCGACGCATGCGGCACGCATAGCGCAGGCTCGCACACGGCCCGAAGAACACCTGCGTGCCGTTCGTAGGCCGCATGATAAATTTCATGCACACGCGCATCGAGGCAGCACACGACGCGCTCCGCATCGCAGCCCGCTGCGATCGCAAGCAGCGTTCCGACACCCACGACCGGCAGTTCGGCCGCGAACGCGAGTCCCTGCACCACACCGCACGTGATGCGCAAACCGGTAAACGATCCGGGGCCTTCGCCATACGCGATGCCGCAGAGATCGCGTACGGTGAGCGCATGCGCTTTCAGCAACTCGTCGACCATTCCGAGCAGCACGCTCGAATGCGTCTGACCGGCAAGGGTCTCGCGCTCATCGACAACACCGTCGAGCCACAATGCAGCCGAGCAGAATTCGGTCGAGGTATCGAGGGCGAGGATTTTCAAACGAAGGCTCGTGAGGAAATCCGGACGATTCTAGCCGATCTGCCGCGTGCGCCCGTCGTGCATGGCACGTGCGTGAGCCTTGCGCTAGCATCCTGCTTTACGTCCAACACAAATTCTCATGCGCGAATACAAGATCGCAGCGATCCCCGGCGACGGCATTGGTATCGAAGTGATCGACGCCGGCCTGAAGGTGCTGGATGTTCTGGCGGAACGCGATCGCACGTTCAAACTCAACGTCGAACATTTTCCGTGGAGCAGCGAGTATTACCTGACGCATGGCTGCTATATCCCCGAAGGCGGACTGGAGAAACTGAAAATCTTCGATGCGATCTTCTTCGGCGCAGTGGGTGCACCCAACGTGCCCGATCACGTTTCGCTATGGGGATTGCGGCTTCCGATCTGTCAGGGTTTCGACCAATACGCGAACGTGCGACCCGCCCGCGTGCTGCCCGGCATCACGAGCCCGCTGCGCGACGGGGGTGAGATCGACTGGATCATCGTCCGGGAGAACTCGGAAGGCGAGTATTCCGGAAGCGGCGGCCGCACGCATCGCGGCTTGCCCGAAGAGGTCGGCATGGACGTGGCGGTCTTCACGCGCGCGGGGTCGAGCGCATACACCGCTTCTCGTTCGAGCTTGCGCGCAAGCGTCCGCGCAAACATCTCACACTCGTGACGAAGTCGAACGCGCAGCGTCACGGCATGGTCATGTGGGATGAGATCTTCTTCGAAGTGGCGAAGGACTATCCCGACGTCGCTACGCAGCGCGTGCTGGTGGACGCGGTAACGACATTGATGGTGGGCCGCCCATCTGCGCTCGACACGATCGTCGCAACCAATCTGCATGCGGACATCCTGTCCGATCTTGCGGCGGCGCTATCGGGAAGTCTCGGCATCGCACCGACGGCGAATCTCAATCCCGAACGCCGATTTCCGTCGATGTTCGAGCCCATCCACGGCTCGGCTTTCGACATCACCGGCAAAGGTATCGCCAATCCGATCGCGACCTTCTGGACCGCGTCGATGATGCTCGATCATCTCGGAGAGAAGGAAGCGGCGGCGCGCCTCATGAAAGCGGTCGAAACGGTGACGGCGAAGCGCATTCACACGCCGGATCTGGGGGGTGAGGCGACGACGGAGATTGTGACGCAGGCGGTAATAGACGTTCTCTAGAACCGCCCGTTCCGGTGAGCGGGGGCCGTGGAACGGCGGGGCCCCGGTTTGCAACGCCCAAGGCCTCGTACACTCGGACGTGAGTGCTGATTCGCGCCTGAATGTCACTTCGCGGCAGCCCGCGGACGGAGGAGCAGTGCCTGCCGCGTAGCGGGAGGTGCGACCCGGAAGCGGGCTGATGCACGCGTGTTAGAACCGCGGTCTCACGCACGCCTACGCGGTCGCATCCCTACAAGTGGGGCCCCTGCTCCACGCTTCAGCGTGCACGCTGTCCCAGCGGCCGCCGCTCACAACTACTCTACCTTTGCTCCCGATTCTTTTACCGCTTTACCCCACTTCACCACTTCGTTCTTGATGAACGCAGCGAACTGCTCCGGCGTCGTCGGCGTGGGATCGCCGCCTTCGGCTTCGAAGCGCTGCTGCACGTCCTTCTGCTTGAGCGCCCTCTCGACGTCGGCATGGATCTTCGTCAGCACATCCTTCGGCACGCCCGCCGGCGCCATGACGCCGTACCAATTCGTGACCTCGTAGCCGGGCAAGCCGCTTTCGGCAATGGTCGGAACATCGGGCAGTGACGGAATACGCTTGGCGCTCGTTACGCCGAGCGCACGAACGCGGCCCGCCTTGAGCATCGGTATCGCCGGCTGGATGCTGCTCATGTAGACCGCGATCTCGCCCCCGAGCAAACCGGTGAACGCCGGCACTGCGCCCTTGTACGGGATGTGCACCATGCGCACCTTCCCTTCGCTCCGGATGATCTCGGTGGCGAGGTGTCCGGTAGTGCCGTTGCCGGGCGAGCCGAACGTGATCGAATCGGGCTTCGCGCGGGCGAGCGCGATCAGCTCTTTCACGTTCTTCGCCGGCACCGAGGGATGGACAACGAGTATCAGCGGCGACGTCAGTGCCAGGCTGATCGGCGTGAAGTCCTTTACGGGGTCGTACTGGAGCTTCGGATACAGCGCGGGCGCGATGGCGACGTTCGCAAGCTGCCCCAGAACGAGGTTGTAGCCGTCCGCGGGCAGCTTCGCGGCGATCGCGAGGCCGATCGTGCCGCCGGAGCCCGGTCGATTGTCCGCAATCACCTGCTGGTGCCACGTCTCGCTCAGCTTCTGGGCCAGCGTGCGCGAAATCGTGTCCGTGCCGCCGCCCGGTGGAAACGGAATGACCCAGCGGACCGGCTTCGTTGGATAGCTCTGCGCCGTCGCAGAGCCCGCGAGCGCGCTGAACGCCACCCAGAGTATCGTGCAACAAGCGCGTGAGACTCTCATCCGGGCTCCTCCATGTGCTACGTTGTTCGGACCACGCCGGGAAGTCCGCTCGCTGCAGTGCGGCGGCCGCGTGACCCGAATGCGATTGTCAGTCACGGCACTCTTTATGACAATTCATGCCGCCCCTCAACCACCACGGAGATTCCATGGACGACACGATCAAACGCCACCATCCGGGCGGAGCGCTATCGCGCGCCGTCGAGTTCGGTAACCTCGTCTTCGTCGCGGGCACCACTGCCGACGACAGGTCGGCGTCGTGCAACGCGCAGACGCATGAAGTGCTGAAGAAAATCGACCGCTATCTCAGCGATGCCGGCAGCAATAAATCGAAGATCCTCTGGTGCAATGTCTGGATGACGGACATCCGCGAAAAGGATCAGATGGACGCGGCGTGGCAGGAGTGGGTGGACAAGGACAACAAGCCGGCGCGGGCGACTGTCGAGGCGCGACTGGGCACGCCCGACACCCGGGTCGAAATCATGATGATCGCGGCAAAATAGGGCGGCGCTCGCCTGAAGGCTCGGGCCTGGCCGCCCACGGACAGAGGGAAACCTTCCACGGCTTCCCTCCGTAACCTCCCATCCCCCAACGAGGCGCTGGGCTTTGGCGCGGGCTGCGCCTACTCCCGTGCCTTGGCCGGGCTCCGGACCTCGATATCGGCCCACTTCGCGAGGTCGCGATGGATGCGCGCGACGCGTTCGATCTGGCCCTTGGCCGGAAAGCGCTCGTAGAAGCCGTCACCCCGGAACGAGCGGATCTGATCCTTCCACGGCGCGAGCCTTTCTTCCCAGCGCTTGACGCGGCCGTCGGCAGGGTCGGCGTCGGCACGCGCGAGATCGGCGCACACGCGCACCATGGCCTTGAGCGTCACCGGCTTCGTGACCATGTAGGCTTCGTTGCCCCAGGTGTCGCCCCAGACGCGTTCGGCCGCCTTGAAGAAGTCGCGGATGATGTTGTAGTACCGCTCGCCTTCACGATACGTATTCGTGACCTGGCGAATCTTCTTCCACTCCTGGCTCACCCACCGGTGCAGCTCGTTGAACAGCTCCGCCTGCAGGATCCACTTGTCCTGCTGACTGCGACCGCCGAGGCGGTTGATGCGGTATTGCAGCGGGCTGTCGTCTTCCTTGTACAGGTCCTCCACGAGTCGCGCCGCGAAGCGCCTGTCGGGATCGGCCCAGGATACACGCTCGTAAAGGTCGACGAGGTGGCTCTTGTTGATGCGCGTCGGGGTGGAGTTGATGATGACGAACATCTCGGCCGCAAAATCCTCGCTGCGCCCGTCGAAGATGACGCACGGCACGTTGATGGTCGAGGCCTCGGCGGGATGCTCCTTCAGATAGAAACGCAGAGCGGCCAGACGATGCTGGCCGTCGATGATCAGGTAGCGGGAGCTCGGTTCCTGGAGGTTGCCGACGTTATCGCTGTGGGTCGCACTGAACTTCAGCATTTCGGCCGTGAACAGCAGGACGGTCCCGGGAATGGGCGGCTGACTGACCGCCATCTCGTAGAAATTGCGCAATGCGCGGACCTTGGCGCGCGAAAGCTGGCGCTGGAAGGCTTCGTCGTTGCGCTCGATGCGGGCGATGAACTGGGCGATCTCGTCGTTCTGGGGGACGGTATGCGGCGTGATTTCTTCGCCTTCGCCGTAGAACCGGCTGATGAAGCGGACCTTGTCGAGTACGTCCTTGGCCGGGTAGCTGACGAAATAAAAGACTCCGTCCTTCTGCCTGATGCGCGTGGCTAGCATGGTTCCGAATCTCCCGCGTCTCTTCTTATGCCTGCGACATTCGGCGCGCGCCGCATGGCGGACATTCTAGCCGCGGGAGCGGTAGAAGGCGAGAAAAAACCCTGAGGTTGGGCGGCTAGCTAGCGGATTTGTATGCCTTTGGTCTACCCCGAATCCGTTTTAACGCTTCATGCACGAAGCACTGGGAGCGGTGCGTAACGGCCCCTCAGAACGGCCGTTGCGTCCGTTCCCCACCATCCCTGCAGCACCGTGGCATAGAGCTGACGGAAGTCCACGGCGAACGGGAGGTTGCCGTTGCCGTCCAGCCGGTCGAGTGCGGGTGAACTCCCATACAGACCACCCTTAACGCGCCCGCCCAGCACGAAATGAGCGCTCGACGTTCCATGGTCGGTGCCGCTGCTCTGGTTCTCGCGCGGACGGCGGCCGAACTCGGCATAGGTCATGAGCAGCGTCGACTGCCACTTGCCGCTCTCGATAAGCGCGCTTTTCAACGCCACCAGGCCATCGGCCAGATCCCTGAGCAGCCGTGCCTGGGTCGCCGGCTGGCCGCTGTGCGTATCGAAGCCGTTGAGCGCGATCTTGATCGCGGCTACCCCGGTGCTGCTCGCGACGACCTGCATCGCCGTCCGCGCCGCATTGCCAAAAGGCGTCGCCGGGAACTCGGTCTGGAAGGCCTGATCCGGATGCAGTCCGACCGAGGCCTGCACGATGTCCGACTCGACGCGCAGGATGTGATTCAGCGCCCCCGGCCGCGGCTGTCCGGAAGCGCTCGCCAGGTGGGCCTGGCGCAGAAACTGTTCCGTGTTCGAAAGTGCGATCGAACGCGCTCCGGCACCGGCGAGCGGCCCCAGGGACGCGCCGCCGACCACCACACCATCCGCCGCGAATTCGCCCGGTGTCGGCGTGCGCGCAAACGCGCGGGCAAGCCATCCGTCGGCGAGATACTCCGTGCTCGCCGAAGCGGTGTCCCAGATCTCGATCGAGCGGAAGTGCGAGAGGTTGGGCTGCGGATAGCCCACGCCCTGCACGACCGCGATCTCATTCTCTGCCCAGAGCGCCATCAGCGGCTGGAGCGACGGGTGCAGCCCCGTCGCCGCATCGAGCTGGAGGACCTGATCGCGCGGGATCGCAAGGCGCGGCCGCAGCGCGTAGTACTCGCTCGCCGCATACGGCACGACCATGTTGAGGCTGTCGTTGCCGCCCTTGAGCTCGATCAGGATCAGCAGGTTCCCGTAATTCGAGGGCGAGGCGGCCAGCAGCGTGCGCGGGATGACGGCGCATACCGTCGCAGCGCCGACGCTCGCCAGGAAATCTCTTCTTTTCATGATGTGTCCTTCAATGCGACCAGTCACAGATCACCAGGCCTTCGACATCACTTCAACTGGTAAACAGGATCCTGCGTCAGCATGCGCAGCATCTGCAGTCCCTGAACGTCGGCCGGCACCTCGGCCGCCGGAGACGCAGCCAGCACCACGTGCTCCAATGCGACCGGATCCTTGCCCGGAAACTGAGCGAGCCAATGCGTCGAGTCGAACCGGATTTCCGTCATCGCGCGAGCGATCCGCTCCCGCGTCGGGTCGGGCATCCCCTTCATGCGTCCGAGAGCCGCGGCGATCTGCACCGGGCGGGGGTCTTCGTCTCTGAACAGCCGGTCGAGAAACTGCTTTCGCGCGAGCAGCGTGGTCGAGTTGATCCAGGCGTCGCCACCCGGCCAGCCTTTCACGTTCGGCGGGGCGAAGAGGTTCTGGCCGAGCTGAGCCAGCGTGAAGGCGAACGGAAGCATCTCGCCCGTCGTGATGTTGAACTGCCGGAGTGTCCCGACCACCAGCTCCACTGGCGATTTGACGAGAGATGCCCGATTGCCCGGTGCGTAGAAAGCGTCGGAAGTAAGCAGCGCGCGCAACGCCACCCGCGTATCGTAGCGGCTGTCGCGAAATGCGCGCGCGACGCGCGCGACCTCTGCCGCGTCCGGAGTCGGCGAAACAAATTCCCGCCAGAGCTTCTCTACGACGTATTCCGCAGTGCGCGGCTGCGCGAGCAGGATATCGAGCACGTCGTCGCCATTGAGGCTGCCGGTACGCCCGAGCACCGTCTTGACGGCATCGTCGTGCTGGAAGCGGCGAAACACGAACTGCCCGCTGTCGGGATCGATGCTCCAGCCAGTGAACGCGCGGGCCGCTTCCTTGATGTCCTGCTCGGTGTACCGTCCCTCGCCAAGCGTGAAAAGCTCCATCACCTCGCGCGCGAAGTTTTCGTTCGGCTGCCCCTTGCGATTCGACGCGCTGTCGAGATAGATCACCATCGCGGGATCGCGTGCCACTTCGTGCAGCAGCGTGCCGAAATTGCCGACCGCGTATCGCCGCAGGAGCTGGTTCTGGTGATACATGAGCACCGGCTCACGCACCTTCTGTTCCGCCGAAACGAAGTGGTTGTGCCAGAAGAGCGTCATCTTCTCGGTGAGCGGCGTCGGCGTCGTGCGCATCTCTTCGATCCACCACGCCTTGAGGTCGAGGGCCTTCTGCCGCCGCTCGCGCTGAACGGCCTGACGCTCTTCGGGCGTCATGTTGCGCAGGCGGCGCAGCGACTCGAATGCATCTGCGGTCCAGGGTGGCGGCGCCGTGGCGGCCTCGGTACGCACGCCAGCCAGCAGGCGATCGACGGCCTGCTCGCGCGTAAGACCCGCGTAGGCATCGATCTCGCCGGGCAACGCGGCAAAGCCGGTGCGGTTCAGCAGGTGGCGGGCGCCGTCGGTTCCGAGCACTGCGGAGGCGGCATGCGACGGCAGAGACAACAACGAGAACAGAACGACGAGACATGTGGCGACCGTGCTTGTCGAAGTCTTCATCTGCGCGCCTCTTCGCGGCGCCGTTTCTTCATTGGAAACGGCGCCGATAAAGTTCCTTGTTGGCTTTTTCTAGGTCGCGGTGAAGCGCGCTGCGATCGTCGTCGCTCATGCGCTCGCGTCGATCATTGCGCGGGCCGCGCTGGTCCTGCTGCGGCGGATTATCGCGGCGGCGTTCGCCCTGCTGCGGCCCCGGACCCTGCTGGCGTCCCTTGCCACCGCCCCACTGCGCTTCGGGGCTGAAGCCACCGTACGGCCACGATAGCGCAACCGCCGGCCCCGCAAGGCCGACGGCTACGATCATCGGCAATAAGACCTTCTTCATTCAGCCGACCCTTACCCCTGTGATGGGGGCGGCGCTCGCCTTCGACTCGGGCCTCGCCGCCCTTCCCTCCTCTTGCGTGTCGCGTAGCAACGCCGACACGTCCTTAGTACCGCCTGTCCGGATAGCCCGGGCCATTATAAGACCCGTAACGACGGTCCCAGTCGTGCCGTTCCACGGCGACGTTGCGCGCAAGCTGGTCGAGTCGCGCATGCAGCCGGTCGCGATCGCGCGGCGACAGCCAGCCGTCCGCCGCGAGATAGTGTTCCTCGCGGTCGATGTCGCGCAGTTCCTGCCGCAGCCGCCGATACTCCGGCGCGCTCAGATCCCCGGCACGCCAGCCACGCTCGATCGTGTACGCAAGACGCTCCTGCCGTTGGTCGATGCTCGGGTCCGATGACGCCCGGGCCATCGCTGGTGCGGCTGCGCTCAGCATCGCGATCAAAGTGAGACCGATCAATCGTTTCATGTGTTCCTCCTCGTTACCGTCCGCAAGTCACTCGATTGCTCCGTGCCTCGTGCGCCGGTGTGGCCTCGCTGTAGGCCTGGCCACCTCGCCCATGCACTTCGGCACGTGCATCCTATGTGATTCGACGCCGTGGCCGTTCGCGCGGTCATCATTTTTTGTAACATTTTGTTTCGCGTTTCCGCGGGGCAATAAAGTTTTACAAACGGCTGGAAGACACGCGCCCGAGCCGCTAGGATGCCGCACATGTCTGAATCGAAAACGAAGATCCTGGTCGTCGACGATGATGCGCGGCTGCGCGACCTGCTGAACCGCTACCTCGGCGAGCAGGGTTACAGCGTGCGCACCGTGTCCAGCGCGACGGACATGAACCGGCAGCTCGCACGCGAGCGCTACGACCTCATGATTCTGGACCTCATGCTGCCCGGGCGAGGATGGGCTTTCGATCTGCCGCCGGCTGCGCGGCGGCAACGAAGACATGCCGATCATCATGCTCACGGCGAAAGGTGACGACGTGGACCGCATCGTCGGGCTCGAGGTGGGCGCGGACGACTACCTTCCGAAGCCCTTCAACCCCCGCGAGCTCGTCGCGCGCATTCAGGCGGTCTTGCGTCGGCGACCGCCGCCTGCGCCGCCGGGGGCACCGAGCACGGGTACGCAGGTCGTCGAGTTTGGCGGGTTCAAGTTCAATCTCGCCACGCGCAGCCTTACGAAGGGCACCGAGGACGTCGCGCTCACGACCGGCGAATTCGCGCTGCTCAAAGTGCTGGTTCAGCACCCGCGCGTTCCGCTCTCGCGCGACAAGCTGATGGAGCTCGCCCGCGGACGTGAGTTCGGCGCGTTCGACCGCAGTATCGACGTTCAGATCTCGCGCCTGCGCCGGCTGATCGAGCCGGATGCATCCAAACCGGCCTTCGTCCAGACCGTCTGGGGCTTCGGCTACGTGTTCATCCCGGACGGAAAAACGGCTGAATAGGGCAAAGCTGACAGCGGATCCTGCGCGGTGCCACTGTTCACATCGTCGTCCCCCAGTGCGACTTCCCACGTTTCACCCCTGGTGAAACTGTGGCCTCGCTCGCTCCTGTGGCGCAGCGTCCTTTTCATCGCCATCCTGCTGGTTCTGGCAAACGTCGCGTGGGTGCAGATTTTCCGTGTGAGCGAGCGCACGCCGCGCGCCAAGCAGACTGCCCAGCAGATCGCCAGCGTCATCAACATCACGCGATGGGCGCTCATCACGGCCGATCCGTACGAAACGCTTCGATCTGCTTCAGGAGCTCTCGCGAGAGCGAAGGCATCCAGGTCTATGTCGCCACCCTCGGAGACCGCATTGCGCCGCTGCCGGATCGGCCGTTCATCCAGGAAGTGGCCACGGAGCTTAAGCGCCAGCTCGGTCCCGACACGCAGGTCACGCTCAATCGCGGTGGTGTGAGCGGCGTGTGGGTGAGCTTCGACATCGATTCCGACGTGTACTGGGTGTACATGCCGCGCTCGCGCATCGAACGCAACGAGCCGCTGCGCTGGATCGGCTGGGGCCTGCTCGTGCTGGTGCTTGCGGGAAGCGGCGCCTATTTCATCGTCTCCCTCATCAACCGGCCCTTGCGCGAGCTCACGCGCGCGACCGCGCAGATGGCCCGCGGCGCCACGCCGCAGCCGGTCACCGAAACAGGACCGTCCGAGATCACCTCGCTCGCACGCGCTTTCAACCACCTCGCCGACGACCTGAAACGCCTCGATGACGAGCGCGTGCTGTTGCTCGCCGGCGTCTCCCACGATCTGCGCACGCCGCTCTCGCGCATTCGGCTCGGCATCGAAATGCTGGACGACAAGGGCGATACAGAATTACGTACGGGCCTCGTGCAGGACATCGAGGAAATCGATGTCGCCATCGGTCAGTTTCTCGATTTCGCGCGGCTGCGCGATGCGGAAGCAGCGGTGGCGGATTCCGATCTGAACGCAGCTGGTGGAGAGCGTGGTCGCACGCTATCAGCGAGCCGGCAGGAATCTGACGTGCGCGCTCAACCCGGTCGCACCCATGGCGCTGCGTCCCCATGCGATGCAACGCCTGCTCGGCAACCTCATCGATAACGCGCTGCGTCACGGCAACGGCGTAGTCGCGGTTGCGACCGGCGAGGAAGGCGGCATTGCCTTCATCGAGGTCTCCGATCGCGGTCCAGGCATACCACGCGACGAAGCCGAACGCATGCTCCAGCCGTTCACGCGGCTCGAAACGGCGCGAACCGGCAGCGGCACGGGGCTGGGGCTCGCCATCGTCGATCGCATCGCCACCATGCATCGCGGACGCGTGAAATTATTGCCACGCGAGGGCGGTGGGCTGCGGGCGCGCGTAGAGCTGCCGAGGGACTCTAAGTAAGCGACCAGCGCCCGATGATGTCGTAGCGCGACGCGGCCGCGGCCATCACGGATTCGACCAGCACGAACTCGCGCGCGTGCCACGTAACCGGCGGCAGGTCTTGCTCTGATGGCTTGCGCGGCGCGTCCCGCAGCAGCGTGACGTGTGGGAGATAAGGCCGATCGTCGTTCGGCGATGCGTACGCCGCGAGCCTTGCACGCAACTGCGCCTCGAGCACGGCGAGCGGAGGCGGACACGCTGCGCCGACCCAGACGATGCGGCTACGGCGGAAGTACCCGAGGCGATCGAAATCGAGTGTGAACCGCGTGCCGTGAACGTCGCTGCCCACGCTTTCGAGTTCCACAAGACGCTCGCGCGCCACCTGCCCCACGAAAAACAGCGTCAGGTGGATTCTGTCGGCGCGCGTCGGCCGGCCGCCGCACTTCGCCTGCAGGCCGCGGGCGATCGCCGCAAGTGCGTCGCGCACCTCCGGCGCCGGCCACAAGGCAAAGAAAAGCCGCGCGACGGCTTGCCGGGTGGTATTCAATCGCTCGCATTGCGCTCGCGGCGGCGGCCGCTCGATGAGCGCGACGGCTTGCGCAGCGATACCTTCTTCTCTCCCGAGCGCGCCCAGCCGTTCGCTCGTCTTCGCCTTGACGTTCACCTCGGTGGCGGCGATTTCCAGGTCCTCCGCGATGTTCGCTCGCATGGCTTCGATATGCGACGCCATGCGCGGGCGCTCGCGCGATGATCGTGGAGTCGACGTTCACGACGCGCAGTCCCTGCGTCGCGCAACAAGGCGGTTACCGCACGCAGCAAGTGCCGGCTGTCGGCCCCTTTGTAGCGCGGGTCGCTGTCGGGAAAATGACGGCCGATGTCGCCGAGGCCCGCTGCCCCGAGCAGCGCGTCGCAGATCGCATGCAGCAGCACGTCGGCGTCGGAATGTCCGGCGAGCCCCCGGTCGTGGGGGATATCGACACCGCCGATGATGAGCTTACGACCGGGCACCAGCGCATGGACGTCGAAGCCCTGACCGACTCTCACCGGTCGGCCTTCAGAACGAGCGCAGCGAGCGCGAGGTCCTCGGGATAGGTGACTTTCATGTTGCGCAACTCGCCTTTGACCAGCCGCGGTTTGAGACCGATCCTTTCGATTGCACCGGCCTCGTCGGTCACCGCATCGGGACCGCAGCGCCGGAGTGCCTCGACGAGGAAGCCATAGCGAAACATCTGCGGTGTCTGTGCCTGCCACAGACCTTCCCGGCGTTCGGTCGAGACGATGCGCGAGTCGCCGTCAGAGCGCTTCAGGGTATCGGCGACCGGAATCGCCAGAAGGCCGCCCGCCTCGTCATCGCCGATCTCCGCGATGAGGCGGTCGATCGCAGCCGTGCTTACGCACGGCCGGGCGGCGTCGTGCACGAGGATCCAGTCATCGCCATTCATCGCATCGCGCGCCGCGAGAAGACCGTTATAGACGCTTGCGGAGCGGGTCTCGCCACCGCAATAGAGCGGCTGCACGGACGCGCCGAACTCGACCGCACATTCGATGCGGAACAGGGCATCGCCCGGCGCGAGCACCACGAAAACCTGCGAAATCTGCGGGTGGCCTGCAAGCTGCCGCAGAGCGTAGTACAACAACGGGTGACCGTTGATCCGGAGGTACTGTTTCGGTGTGCTGCCACCCATACGGGAGCCGCCTCCGGCGGCGGGGACGAGTGCGAAATAGCGGGCCACGGGAATCCGGATTCACAAAGGTGGGCACATTCTAACGCGGCATCGATAATGCTCTTGAAGCTCCATCCATTCGACCTCACGTAACAGTATGACTCCTCATAGCGCATCCTCGGTCCGGCCGCCGGCCGTGGCCGGCCTTTTCTATCCTGCTGAAGCAGGCCTCCTTACGCGCACGGTGTCCGACCTGCTGGCGGGTGTCGACGTTGCCCGCAGCCAGGTCCCCAAGGCGCTGATCGCGCCGCACGCCGGTTACGTGTATTCGGGGCCGATCGCGGCGCACGCGTACGCACGGCTCGCGGCGGCGCGCGGCACGATAAAGCGCGTGGTCCTGCTCGGCCCTACGCATCGCGTCGCCGTGCGCGGACTCGCCATACCCCGGGCGCGGGCATTCGCGACACCGCTCGGCACCATCGAGCTCGACGCTGCGGCTATCGAGTCGATTCGTGAGCTGCCGCAGGTCGTCGTGAGCGACGAGGCGCACGCACTGGAGCATTCGCTCGAAGTGCATCTGCCGTTTCTGCAGACCGTGCTCGGCGATTTCAAGCTGGTTCCGCTCGCGGTCGGCTATGCGGAGCCGGCCGACGTCGCCGCGGTGATCGAAGCGCTTGTGGGGTGGCCCCGAAACGCTGATCGTCGTGAGCTCCGATCTCTCGCACTATCTGCGCTACGCGGACGCGAAAAGCGATCGATCGTGAGACGTGCGAGGCGATGCTCGCGTTGCGCACGGACATCGACCACGACCAGGCGTGCGGAGCAACGCCGGTGACGGACTCGACGCTCGTCGCGCGCCACAGGGACTTACGCCCGGAGTTGCTCGATCTGCGGAACTCGGGCGATACCGCCGGGCGACAAAAGCCGCGTGGTCGGCTATGCCTCGTTCGCTTTCTATGAACGCTGACCGGCCGAGTCGGGCGAGATTCTGCTGGCCATCGCTCGCGCCGCGATCGCGCGGGAGCTCGGGCGCGAGACACGCTCACCCGAAGACGCGCGGTGGCTGCTCGAGCCCGGCGCGACGTTCGTGACGCTGCGTCAGGGTGAGCAACTGCGCGGCTGCATCGGCACGCTCGAAGCCGCGGCGGCCGCTGCTGCGAGGACGTGAAGGCGAACGCGATCGGCGCCGCATTCAAAGACCCGCGCTTTGCGCCGCTCGCGCTCGCCGAGCTCGACCGCACGAGCGTCGAAGTGTCGCTGCTTTCGCCGCTCGAGCCGATTTCTTTCGAAAGCGAGCCGACGCGCTCTCTCAGCTCGAACCCGGCAGTGCATGGCGTGAGCTTCGAGTACGGCTGGCACAAGAGCACCTTCCTGCCGCAGGTGTGGGAGGACCTGCCGGACGTCCAGAATTCATGGGGCACCTCAAGCAGAAAGCCGGCCTGCCGCCGGATTTCTGGGACCCGGAAGTGAAACTTGCGCGCTACACGGTGTCGAAGTGGAGCGAGACCCCGATACGATCATGAGTGAACAACATCATCCCGGCCGCTGGTATCACCTGCTCGACGACGGGCGCATGCAGTGCGACCTGTGTCCGCGCGACTGCCGCCTGCACGAAGGCCAGCGCGGCGCGTGCTTCGTGCGCCAGCGCGTCGGCGACCAGATGGTGCTGACGACGTACGGCCGCTCGTCGGGCTTCTGCATCGACCCGGTCGAGAAGAAGCCGCTCAACCACTTCTATCCCGGATCGAGCATCCTTTCGTTCGGCACCGCCGGCTGCAATCTCGCGTGCAAGTTCTGCCAGAACTGGGACATCAGCAAGTCGCGCGACATGGATCGGCTCGCCGACCAGGCGACGCCCGAAGCGATCGCGATCGCCGCGAAGGACTACGGCTGCAAGTCCGTGGCGTTCACGTACAACGATCCGGTGATCTTCGCCGAGTACGCGATGGACATCGCCGATGCGTGCAGGCAACACGGCATAAAGACGGTCGCCGTGACCGCGGGCTACATCCACCCGGAGCCGCGCCGCGAGTTCTACGCGAAGATGGACGCGGCGAACGTCGACCTGAAAGCGTTCACGGACGAGTTCTACGTGAAGCTCTGCGGCGCGCATCTCATGCCGGTGCTCGACACGCTTGCCTATCTCAAGCACGAAACGGACGTGTGGTTCGAGATCACGACGCTGCTGATCCCGGGCAAGAACGACAGCGACGAGGAGCTGCGCGCGGAATGTCAGTGGATCAGCAGAGAGCTGGGGCCCGACGTGCCCGATGCACTTCACGGCTTTCCATCCCGACCACAAGATGACCGACATCGCGTGCAACGCCGGCGTCGACGCTTACGCGGGCGCGCGCGCATCGCGATCGACGAGGGTCTGCGTTACGTCTACACCGGGAACGTGCACGACCGGGCGGGCGGCTCCACCTACTGCTCGGGGTGTGCGAAGCCGCTCATCGTGCGTGACTGGCACCGCATCGAAGAATATCGGGTGACTGCGGAAGGCGCCTGCCCCGAGTGCGGCACGCTACTGCCGGGCCGCTTCGAGCGTTTCGAGCGTCAGTTCGGCCGGCGGCGCATTCCGGTTATGATGCAAACCTACACCGCTCCTCCGGCGTTGCAGCCGCGCCGCGTTGCCTACGGGCGCAAAGACAGCGCTTAGGCGCCTTGCGGCCGGAAAGATCCACACCGCTCCTTCGGCGTTGCGACCGGCGCGTCGCCTGCGGGCGCAAAATGCAGCGCTTAGGCGCCTCGCGGCGCTACATACGTAAATAGCAGATGAACGACACATCCATCGCTCCCGTGCTGCCAGCCCCGGGGCAGCGCGGCGAGACCCCGCTCCTGTACGGCTCGAGCGACGCACTCGCGATCGCCACGCTCGCGCGACGCAGCCGTCCTCTGCTCGTCGTCACTGAAAACGCCTGGCACGCACAGCGGCTGCTCGAAGAGATCCCGTTCTTCGACCCGGGGCTGAAGGTTCACCTGTTTCCCGACTGGGAAACGCTGCCGTACGACCACTTCTCGCCGCACCAGCGACCTCGTGTCCGAGCGGCTCGCGACGCTGTATCAGATGATGCACGACCAGTTCGACGTCGCCATCGTCGCCGCCACGACCGCACTCTACCGTCTGCCTCCGGTCGAGTATCTCGCCGCACACACCTTCTTCTTCAAGCAGGGCGAGAAGCTGCGAAGCGCAGGAACTGCGGCGTCAACTGACGCTCGCCGGTTACTCGCACGTGACGCAAGTGGTCGCGCCAGGCGAGTACAGCGTTCGCGGCGGGCTCATCGACCTCTTTCCGATGGGCAGTGCCTTGCCGTATCGCATCGATCTCTTCGACGAGGAAATCGAAAGCATCCGCAGCTTCGACGTCGACAGCCAGCGCAGCATCTATAAGGTGAACGAGGTGCGGCTGCTGCCCGCGCGCGAATTTCCGATGAACGAAGCGGCTCAGACGCACTTCCGCAGGAGTTTCCGCGAACGGTTCGAGGGCGATCCGTCCAAATCGCGCGTCTACAAGGACATTTCCAGGGGAACGCCGAGCGCCGGCATCGAGTACTACCTGCCGCTCTTTTTCGATGAAACGGCGACGATCACCGATTACATGCCGGCGCATGCCACGGTGTGCGTCTATCCGGCGCTTGCGGACGCCGTGCAGGCTTTCTGGAACGACACGAACAGCCGCTTCAGCGTGCTTCGCGGCGACCGTTCGAATCCGGTGCTCCCACCGCAGGCGCTTTTTCTCACGGCGGATCAGTTGTTCGGCGCATTCAAGGCCTACCCGCGCATCGAACTGGTCACGGCGGGCAGCGCCCCAGCGGAAGGCACGAGGCGGGAGGTCGGAGGCGCAGTCCTGGGGGCCGGACGCTCGACGCATCAACCAAACGGTGCTGCATTGGCTGACGTAACAGCGCCTTTGCCAGCCCTCGGCGTCGAACGCCGCGCCGACGATCCATTGCATCATCTGCGCGCATTCGCAACGCAGTTCGACGGCCGCGTGCTGCTGCTGGCCGAAAGCCCCGGCCGGCGCGAAACGATGCTCGAGTACTTCGCGGAGTACGGACTGAAGGCAGCAGCGGCGGCGAACTATGCCGAATTCCGCGGGGCCACCGACAAGCTCATGCTGACGGTCGGCCCGCTGCACGGCGGCTTCGTGCTGAAGGCCGAGTCGCTCGCACTGATCACCGAGAACGAGCTCTACGCGACGCAGGTTCGCGCGCGTACGCAGCGCGAAGCACGGCGTGCGACGAGCGAGTACATGCTGCGCGACCTCTCCGAGGTCAAGGCCGGAGACCCGGTGGTTCACGAGCAGCACGGAATCGGCCGCTACCTCGGCCTGCAGAGCATGGATCTGGGCGAAGGTGAAACCGAGTTCCTCACGCTCGAGTATGCCGGCAACGACAAGCTCTACGTTCCCGTGTCGAATCTGCACCTGATCAGCCGCTACAGCGGAGCGGCGCCAGATCAGGCGCCTTTGCATACGCTCGGCAGCGGGCAATGGGAAAAAGCGAAGCGCAAAGCCGCCGAGCAGGTGCGCGACACAGCGGCCGAGCTTCTCAACCTGTATGCGCAGCGCGCGTCACGCAAGGGCCACGCATTCGGGTTGAAGCAGCACGACTACGAAGCGTTCAGCGAAAGCTTTCCGTTCGAAGAGACGCCCGATCAGGCGGCCGCGATCGCCGCGACGCTCGAAGACCTGAAAAACGGCAAGCCGATGGACCGCCTCGTTTGCGGCGATGTGGGCTTCGGCAAGACCGAAGTCGCGCTGCGCGCGGCTTTCGTCGCGGTGGCGGACGGCAAGCAGGTCGCGGTGCTCGTCCCGACCACGCTGCTCGCCGAGCAGCACTTCAACACGTTTTCTGACCGCTTCGCCGACTGGCCGGTCAGGATCGCCGAGCTTTCCCGCTTCCGTTCGACGCAGGAGCAAGCGGAGGCGCTCAAAGGGATCGCCGAGGGCCACATCGACATCGCCATCGGAACGCACAAGCTCCTGCAGGGGAACATCCAGTTCCGCAATCTCGGGCTCGTCATCATCGACGAGGAACACCGCTTCGGCGTGCGACAGAAGGAGCGGCTGAAGGCGTTGCGCGCTGAAGTCGACGTGCTCACGCTCACGGCAACGCCTATTCCGCGGACCCTCGCGATGTCCCTTGAAGGACTGCGCGACTTCTCGGTCATCGCCACGGCGCCTCAACGGCGGCTTGCGATCAAGACCTTCGTTTCGCGCTACAGCAAGCCACTCATTCGCGAAGCCGTCCTGCGTGAGCTGAAGCGGGGCGGGCTCGTTTATTTCCTTCACAACGAGGTCGAGACCATCATCCAGATGGAAGAAGTGGTCAGCAAGCTCGTGCCCGAGGCCCGCATACGCGTCGCTCACGGGCAGATGCGGGAGCGCGACCTCGAGCACGTGATGCGGGACTTCTATCAGCAGCGCTTCAATCTGCTGCTCTGCACGACGATCATCGAAACCGGGATCGACGTGCCGACTGCCAATACGATCATCATCAACCGCGCCGATCGCTTCGGCTTGGCGCAACTGCATCAGTTGCGGGGCCGCGTCGGCCGTTCCCATCACCAGGCATACGCGTATCTCCTGCTGCCCGAGGAAGGCACCATCACGGCGCAGGCCAAGAAACGGCTCGAAGCGATACAGATGATGGAGGAGCTCGGGTCCGGCTTCTACCTCGCCATGCACGATCTCGAGATTCGTGGCGCCGGCGAAGTGTTGGGCGAGTCGCAGAGCGGTGAGATGCAGGAAGTCGGCTTCAATCTCTACTGCTCGATGCTCGACGCCGCGGTAAGAGCGCTCAAGCAGGGTAAGGAGCCCGACCTCGCCGCGCCACTCGGCGTGACAACCGACATCAACCTGCACACGCCTGCGCTCCTTCCCGCCGACTACGTCGCCGACGTGCACGAACGGCTGGTGCTCTACAAGCGTCTGGCAAACTGCGACGACGAAGACGCACTCTCAGTGCTGCGCGAAGAGATGGTGGACCGCTTCGGAGCAGTCCCGGAACAGACGCGAGCCCTCATCGAGACGCACCGCCTGCGGATCCTGGCGAAGCCGCTGGGTGTCGCCCGCATCGATGCAACAGAAAATGCGGTTCAGCTTCAGTTCGTTCCCAAGCCGCCGATCGAGCCCCTCAAAGTGTTGAAACTCGTGCAGAGCCGGCGTAATTACCGGCTGGCGGGCCCGGACCGCCTGCGGATCGAAGCTCGGCTGCCCGACGTACAGACCCGTGTCGCCGCCGTGCGGCAGGCCTTCCGCGAGCTCACCGAATAACAGGCACAGTCCTTGCCAAGTTGTCTCCGTTTGAGCCGCAATAAGCAGCGACGGGGCAGCAAAGGTGGACACTCAGTTTCACGGCCAGACGAGGGACAACGCCGCGCGCACACCCGCCGTCGACCGCGCCGCAACCGGTATTGCCGGGCTGGATGACGTGCTCGGAGGGGGGCTCACGCGCGGCCGTCTCTATCTCGTCGAAGGTCCGCCTGGCGCGGGCAAGACCCAGTTCCTCGTGCAGCGCGGTTGCACGGTACTCGTGCTGGATGATTCCTCCGCCAGCGAGGCTGAGCTGCACGTGCAGACGCTGGCGCACGGCATCATCGTACTCGAACAGGGGCAGCCCGAGTATGGCAACGAACGTCGGCGCCTGCGCGTCGTCAAATTCCGTGGCGCTTCGTACAGCGGCGGCTATCACGACTTCGTGATACGCAAAGGCGGGATCATGGTGTTCCGCCGGCTGGTCGCGGCAGAGGCGCGGCGTCCCGTCGTCCTCGAAAAACTGCCGAGCGGCGTGGCGGGCATCGACCATCTGATGGGCGGCGGCATCGAGCGTGGCACCAGCACGCTGATCGCGGGCGCAGCGGGCTCGGGTAAATCCACACTGGCTGCGCAGTTCGTGCTCGAGCGTTCCATACGCGAGTTCTGGCTGAGCAGCAGCGGCATCGATGTCGGAGAACCGCTGCGGCAGTTCCGCGGCGTGTTGACGGGCGTGCCGGTGTTCGAAGACTCGCCCGCTCCGCTCATGGCGGGCCGAAGCTGATGGTCAGTACCTCGGTCAGCGCGGCCGACGCGCGCGTGCTCATACTCGCTCCGACCGGTCGCGACGCGGAGCTCGTGTCATCGGTTCTCGAAGACGCCGGTGTCACGTGCAAAGCGTGCGCGGACATGCGCGAACTGTGTCTGTCGATGCATGAAGGTGCCGCGGCGCTGCTCATCGCGGAAGAAGCGCTGGGCGACGGCGCTTATCACGATCTGCTTGCGTTGCTCCTGCAGGAGCCGCCCTGGTCCGAACCGCCGATTCTGCTGCTATCCGAAAGTGGCGCGAATTCGGAGCTCGTTACCGAAGCGCTGGAAAGTCTCGGCAACGTGACCTTACTGGAGCGGCCCACGCGCGTGCCGGCGCTGGTGAGCGCGGTGCACAGCGCGCTGCGCTCGCGTAACCGGCAATACCAGATCCGCTCGCATATCGCGGAGCGTGAGCGCTACGCGGAAGCGCTGCATGCCGCAGACCGGCGCAAGGACGAGTTTCTTGCGACGCTCGCCCACGAGCTGCGCAATCCGCTCGCGCCCATGCGCACGGCGCTCGAAATCATGCGCATCGCGCCGCGCAACGAGGCTGCGGGCACACAGGCGCAGTCCGTGCTCGAGCGTCAATTGAAGCAGATGACGCGTCTCATCGACGATCTGCTGGATCTCTCGCGAATCAGTCACGGCAAGCTCGAGCTGCGGCGTGAAACGATTACTCTGCGCGCGGTCGTGGAGAGCGCGATCGAGATTACACGCTCTGCGATCGAGTCTTTGGGCCATCAGCTCGAGACCGACGTTCCCCGCGAACCCATCTACATCAATGCCGATCCGACGCGGCTGGCGCAGGTCTTTTCGAACCTGCTGCACAACGCCGCCAAATACACCGAACACAACGGCCGCATCAGACTGAGTGCCCAGCGCATACGCGACCACGTGCGCGTTTCCGTGAAAGACAACGGCATCGGCATCGCACGCGAGAACCTGAAGCGCGTATTCGAGATGTTCACACAGGTCGGACGTTCGATCGAACAATCGCGCGGCGGTCTCGGTGTCGGCCTGGCGCTGTCGCAGTGGCTCGTGCAGCTGCACGGCGGCAGCATCGACGCTCACAGCGACGGCATTGGAAGAGGAAGCGAATTTACGGTCTCACTGCCGATCATGGAAGCCCCGGCGGCGGGAGTCAGCCGTCCGGGCGTGCCGTCGGAGCGCGAGCACAGCGCCGCGCGCCGCGTGCTGATCGTGGACGATAACCGCGATTTCGCCGACAGTCTGGCCGCCGTGCTGAGGATGGCCGGCCACGAGCTGTGCGTCACCTACAACGGCGCCGATGCCGTCGCTTCGGCGCGCATGTGGTCACCCGACGTGGTGCTGCTCGACATCGGGCTGCCGCTCATGAACGGTTATGAAGCCGCACGTCGGATTCGCGAAGCACTCGCCGGGAAGCCGCTTCTGCTGATTGCCATCACAGGCTGGGGACAAGCAGAGGATCGCCGGCGTTCGAGCGCGGCCGGCTTCGATCATCACCTCGTGAAACCGATCGACCCGGCTGCTTTGGCTGGACTCATCGCCGAGCACTCGGTGTTCCGCGGCGAACCGGACGCAGTCAGTTCCGACGCAGGCGCCGGCCACGACACAACGCCGGCATTGAACAGCTGAAGCGCCAACGGCGCCGCTGCGACGGGTCGACCCGACCGTCAAGGGCGCCGCTAACGTCACTGCTGAGTTACTGGCGGGCAGCGCCCGCCAGTCATGCGTTTACTTCGTCGAGGACGACGAAGACCCGCCAGGGCTCGTCGATGACGCAGCCGAGCCGCCGCTCATGCCGCCACTGCTCGACGTCGAGCCCGCGGTCGTGTCGCTCGGCGGCGTCGAGGACGAAGAACCACCGGCACCCGGACTGGTCGTGCTGCCGGTGCCGCTCGAGCTCATGCCGCCGGGACTCGAGCTCGCACTGGAGCTCGAACCCGGAGCCGCCGGCGTTGTGGTCGTGGAAGACGACGTCGTAGAACCGGGCGAGCTCGGGGTAGTGGTCGTTGAAGAGGACGACGATGAGGGCGGTGCGCCGCCTGGTACAACCGTCGTGGTTTCCTTGCGTTCACACGCCGAGAGCGCCAAGGCTCCGACGAACAGCACGAGATAACTGCCATTTCTCATATTCACGCGTCTCTCCTCTTTGATCGTTGGGCATCGCTGCAGTAGCAAGACACGTGCCGTCTGGGCAGCGGGGCGGACGGGCGGCCTACGACTTCCTTTACAACCGTTCCACCTCGAAGGCCCGCACTACAACCTCACGCTGCTCGAAACGCTGTTCGAGCTGCCCTCTGTACCGCGACCACCATTCACGGTCGAGCACCTCGACCATGACTTCGCACATCACGACCTCGTCCCGATCGACTGTGCCACTACCCTCTTTCCACGTGCCGTGCGCGGGTGAGCGGAGAAATGCCGTCACGCCTCCATAGCGTTCCGTCAGCTCATCGCGAACATCGGAGAAATGGCGCGCGGGCACGCGCCGCCCCGCGTTGTCGTAGAGCGGGAGCAGAAGCTGGACGAGATACATGCTTAACCCTCAGTTCCAGGCTCCTTGCGCCGCAATGCCCATGCCTGTCATTTCCTGCCCCGCCCGGTGACCTCCTGCAGCTCGTCGATGCGTTTAGAAGCCTCCGCTTTGGTCAGCGTATCGTCGAACGCCATGTGCGCCTCCTCGCATAGCGTCTTGAGGTACGAGCGTTGCGCGCCGGTCATCGGCTCGTCGCCCGTCGTCCATTCGTCGGGATCCTTCTCCATGTTGCTCTTTGACGCGAGTTCCTGTGTCGACTTGTCGGTCATACTTACCTCCTGCCGTGACCCCCGCAGAAAACGTGCCGGGGCTGTCTATAATCGCGTGCGATGGATCTCGTCATACAGGGCTTCGACATCGAAACGCGCGATCTGAAGGAGATCGCGAAGCTCTCGCGCGCAACCGCTATCCGGCAGCTCGCTCCGACGGCTTTCGGTCTCGCCTCCGCGCACGCTCATGACGATATCGCGGCGCTGTGCGAGCGCGCGCGGCTCGATTTCGGATTCGTTCCGGAGCAACGCAGACTCGAGGATTTCCGCCTGCTCGTCATGGACATGGACTCCACGCTGCTCACGATCGAAACGATCGACGAGCTCGCGGACATGGTGGGCTTCAAGGCGCAGGTCGCGGCTATCACTGAGTCCGCGATGCGCGGCGAGATCGAATACAACGAGAGCCTGCGGCGCCGCGTGGCCGTGCTGAAAGACCTCGACGAGCAGGCGCTCCAGCGCGTCTACGACGAACGCGTGAGACTCACGCCGGGCGCCGAGAAGCTCCTCTCAGCGGCGCAGCAGAAAGGATTGCGGACGCTGCTCGTTTCCGGCGGCTTCACCTACGTCACGGATCGGCTGAAGGAGCGGCTGAAGCTCGATTTCACGCGTTCGAACTGCCTCGAAATCTCGAATGGCAAACTCACCGGGCAGCTCGTCGGCGACATCGTCAATGCAGACGGCAAACGCGACGCGCTGATCGAAGTACGAGATCGGCTCGGAATCGATCGCGACCGCATCGTCGGTATCGGCGATGGCGCGAACGATCTCAAGTTCATGGCGGAGTGCGGCGTCAGCGTCGCCTATCACGCGAAGCCGATCGTGCGGGGACAGACGACCCATGCGATCAACCACGTCGACCTGACGGGCGTGATCTACCTCTTTCATTGAGCGTCACGCTCGCGGTTGCGACGGTACCAGCGCGACATCTGTTCCATCGCCACGAAGGCCGCAAGCGACGCTGCAAGAAGCGTGATCTGCGCTGCGGGCCAGCCCCATCCATCTACGATGAGGGCGAACAGCGTCGGCGAAGCCGCATTCACCAGCAGGACGGGCGTCGCGATGAGACCCAGTACGGCCCCGTAACCGCTCACGCCGAACAGTGCGAGCGGTACGGCACCCCGCACGATCGTAATCACGCCCTGGGATGCGCCCATGAGCAACGTAAACGCGATCATCGCGCGGAGCCCACCGCCTGACACGACCAGGATCAGAAGCGATACCGGCAATACGCCGATCGCGATCCTCGCTACGGTCATCGCGTGCAGGTTGCGTGCGCCGATGATCTCGATCACCCGACCGCCGAACTGTGCGAATCCTTTCAGCGATGCCACCCAGACGGCTGCGGTCGTCGCAAGCCCGCTGCCCTCCAGCAGCGGCACGAGCTGAACTGCAAGAACGCTGAACACGAAGCCGTTCAGCGACATGACGAGCGCGAAAAGGACGATCGCAACGATACGCCGATTGCCTTCCAGCGACGGGCCGCTGTGCGCGTCGTCTTTTACAGCGTCGTTTTGCCGGAGAGCATTCGATTCACTGCGCCACAACGCTATCCAGGTCAGCGGCAGGCACACTGCAAGGTTGATCGCCGAAAACACGGCGAGCGTGTGACGCCAGCCCCCCGCCTCGTTCAGATAGTGGCCGATGACCCAGAAGACGGTCGAGGCGAACGCGCCGAAGAGGGTGAGATAGGAGATCGCCGCGCGTCCTCTTGTTGGAAGGACGTGCACCAGCGCTGCGAACGCCGCGTCGTAAAGCGACAGACGCATCCCGAGCCCCAGCAGCGCCCACAGCGCGAGGTACGTTATCTCGGAGGTCACGCGGGAGAGGAGATAGAGCGCGAGCGATATGACGAGCGTGCCGGCCGTCATCACGAGGCGCGGTCCGTATCGGTCGATCGCCCGCCCCGCCGACGTCGAGATCAGGCCCATGACCAGCAGGGACACTGTGAATCCAAGGTACACGAAGCTGCGGCTCCAACCCATGTCCGTGGTGATGGGGCCCGCGAGAACGCCGAGGCAATAATAAGAAGTGCCCCAGGCGGTAATCTGCACGATGCCCAATGCGCAGACGGCGACCGGCATCGGGTCGCGCGCTGCGGCTGACGCTTCGGTCGGGTCAGTATCTACTGTCGCTCTCGGCGTCAATCATGGCGTCCTTGAGGCTTCCGGTACCGCGTTACCACGTTCGCTCGGCCCGCCCGTTATGACGGAAAAAGCGACCTTGCGTCAAGTCGCGCTAATGAGGGTGCCGGTGATGCGCGTCCGGAAAGTGCGGATGCGTGTGAGTGATCGAGTCGTGCCGATGCCAGTGGGTGTGTCGCACGCCGGACGTCACAGGATGCGTATGCTCGTGCTGATGATGCTCGTCGTGCACATGCTCGTGCGTGTGCTCGACCGGCTCATGCGTATGCTGGTGAGCATGCTGCTCGGTCAGGTGCAGCCACACACCAAAGCCCATCAGCACACCAGCGGTCACCAACTGCACGGATAGCGGCTCGTGCAGAATCGCTACGGCAAAGACGGCACCCGCGAATGGCGCGGTAGAGAAGTACGCGCCTGTGCGCGCACTGCCGAGATGGCGCAGAGCAATGACGAACAGCACCAGACTCACGCCGTAGCTTGCGAAGCCGACCAGGCCTGCGGCCGCCACGACCTTCGTGGCCGGCAAGTCGGCGCCGCCCGCGAGCGCGAGGATCATATTCACCACGCCGGCGATGAGGCCCTTCGACATCGCGACGAACGTCGCATCCGACAGTGCGACTTTCCGGGTCAGATTGTTATCGAGACCCCAGGCGAAGCAGGCAGCCAGGACGGCGAGCGCCGGCAGTACTTGCCCGAAACTCGCCTCGCCCGGCCAGGACAGCATGATCACGCCGACGACGATACAGAGCATCCCGATGGCGATTCTTCGGTCGAAATTCTCGTGGAAGACGAACCACGCAAGCAGCGCCGTGAACGCGCCCTCCGCATTGAGCAGAAGTGACGCGCCCGAGGCCGGCATATGGTCGAGGCCCCACATCAGCAGCACCGGTGCGGCGATCCCGCCCGCAAGGATTGCCGCACCGAGCCAGGCGGCTTCCGACGGCTTCAGGGCGACCCTGCTGTTGCGGCCCCTGGACGCATGCGCAAACCGAACAGGCCCAGCCCGGACCCCAGATAGAGTAGCCCCGCGAGCAACCACGGCGTTGTCTCGCCGAGGAGCGATTTCGCAAGTGGTGTCCCGATGCCGAATAACGCTGCCGCGCCGAGCGCCGCCAGAACACCTGTGTTACGCCAGTGTGTCACGAGCCCGAGGCTTCAGCCGCAGGTTGGGTTTGTCTTCGCAGCGGGTCAGTACACCGGAACGCCGTGCTCTCCCACGAGCTGAAACGGCCGCCATGATTCACCTGCTTCGCGGCACATGCCATAGCGGAACGGCGTCGACGGACGCCCGGGCGTGACGAAACGCAAATCCTGAAACCATACGCACTCGCGCGGATTGCCGTGATCGACGCGCAGCACGGCGGGATACGCCGCAAACCAGCGGAAGAAGCGGAACGCGGGCTGCTCGAATGCCTCGCGGGCGATCTCGATCTCGCTCTTCGTGTTGCCGAAGCGATCCGCGCGCGTCCATGTCGCATCGGCGAGCGGTCGATACGCGGCACTCAGTCGCGAGATGAATCCGGACTCGGAAGTCGGTTCCGCCAGCGTGGATTTCCGTACGAGGTTTATGTGCGAGTAGCGGTATCGCGCGCCGTCGTCGACGAAAACAGTCCAGTTGAAAGGCGACACCGGCCGCGCCTGCGCGCTGACACTGGCCGACCCGAGGCCGTTCGCGCGCGCGTACGATGCGCCGAAATCGATCGCGCGCTGCTGAAGCGTCCACTGGAATGCCACATACGCAGCGAGCGTCAGGAGACCGCCGATCGCGAACGCACGCGTTCGCCGCCATATCGCACTTGCGAGCAGGCCGGCGACGATGATGCCGGTGAACCACAAGTCGATGATGAACGTCGTGCCGATGCCGTAGCGCGTGTCCGACACGGGCGCGAAGATCATCGTCCCGAACGACGTGATCAGGTCGCCCGCGATATGTGCAGCGATGCCGAGCGCGGCGATCCCGAAGTAGGCGCGCCAGCCGGGCTTCCAGCGCCACACTGCGGCGAAGATCCACGCGAGAAGCATCGCCCAGATCGGCAGCATGAGCAGCGAATGCGTTACCCCGCGATGGTTGTAGAGATACGAAAGCGGCGAGAGCTCGCTAGCGATGACGTCGATGTCCGGAAACGCCGCAGCCACGAAGCCCACGAACATGCGCCGGCCGACCGGGAGAGTGCCGGAGGTAGAGCGCGCTCGCGCCGTCGCGCGACCGAGCAGGGCGCCGGACAAGGCGTGCGTCAGAGTGTCCATCTCACCGCTTTCGTCCTATCACAAGTTCTCGCAGCACCGAGCGCCGTCCCGCTCAGCCGCGTGTCGGATCGACACACAACCAAGGAAGGGAGGTAACAGAGGGGAACCATGGGTTCCCCTCTGTTCGTTCACCGGGCCGCGGCTGCGAGCGCGTGCGCCCGCGAGGGTTCTTGCCGCGGCGAGCGCCACCTCAGAGTCCTTAACATAATGACGCGAGTGCGCGTTGCGAGCCAAAATCGTGGATGACAAGGAGGACGCCGAAGAGCGTATCGACAATACGGTCGAGGCGGCTGACGCAGTAAGGCGCGATTTTGGCCGCAACCCGAAGGGCTGGCACGACTTTTCGCCCATCTGCTGCGTCGTGCTCCTTGCCAATGTTCGCGACATTGGCTTCGTCGCACTCCTTGATCTGAGCGAAAATCGTGTCAGCGCGCGCCGCCGCTCATTATGTTAGGGACTCTTATCCCAGCGATTGTCGCGAACCTGCACGATGCCGTTCTCGATTCTCACCGGAAGCTTCGGCGTGGGCTCGTACGCCGGCGGCGACAGTGCTTCGCCGGTCCGGATACAGAAATGAGCGCCATGCCGGGGACAGACGATGTGGTCGCCTTCTACATGGCCGCTGGCGAGATCGCCGCCGTCGTGAGTGCACAGGTCTTCGAGCGCGTAGAACTCGCCACTGAGATTGAAAACGACGATCGGCGTACCGTCCGCGTCAACGACGCGCCACTCTCCAGGCGCGAGCTCGGCGGCAGGCGCAACGGCGATCCAGTCGCTCAAACCGCCACGACCTCGATGTCCGGCTCGAACTGCCGCACCAGGCCCTCGATGCCGGCGAGGGTCCCCGACAACGAGCTGGGACAGCTCCCGCATGCGCCCTGATAATGGACCGTCAGCGTGTTGCCCTGGAGCCCCAGCACGTAGAGGTCGCCTCCGTCGCCTTGCAGGTACGGGCGCACCTGCTCGTCGAGGAGTTCGTTGATCTTGTCGAGACGCTCCTGATCGGCTTCGCTCATGGGCGGCATCTCGGGCATCTCCGCCTGCGCCGCGAAGCGAGCCGACTCGTCGTCCGCCGCGGGGGCTTCGCGGATCGGCTTCGCAAGCTCGCGCAGAAGCGCCTGCCAGTCAGCCTTGCCGTCCTGCGTCACGGTAATCCAGTGATCGACGTAGAACACGTTCGTCACGTGCTCGACGTCGAAGAGCTGCACCGCGAGCGGATCGCTCTGCGCCTGGGCTGCATTGTCGTACGAGCGCGTAATCCCCCAGGTCAACGGCTCCTTGAGGATGAACTTCATCGCGTTCGGATTCGGCGTCGGCTCTATGTCTGCAATCTTGGGCATTTCAGCGATGGGAAACGTTGAACGCAGGCGTAAAAAAGCATGCAGCGAAGCTGCCATGCGGGAATGTCATCGAAGCATGTGACATCAAGCGACGCCTCCGGGGGTCGACTCGTGCATCGGATCATCGTCCGACTCGGTGGACGTGCTCGCGATCGAGTGGAATGCCGCGTGCAGCGTGTGCCAGGGCAGAATCGCGCATTTCACGCGTGTCGGCAGATCGCAAACGCCCGAAAATACCGTCAGTCGCCCGAGATGATGCGCGTCCTTCCCGATGTCGAGCTTGCCGGTGGCCATGTCGCGGAATTCCTGAATGAGCTGCTCGGCTTCGCTCCGTCCCTTGCCCTTGACGGCGCTCGTCATCATCGACGCCGAAGCCTTGCAGATCGCGCACGACTCGCCTTCGAACGCGATCGCGTCCACGGCCTCGTTCGCAAGCTTGACGGAGAGCTGTATGCGATCACCGCACAGCGGGATTCACGCCTTCGGCGCGATGCGTCGCGTCCGCGATCGCACCCCAGTTCCGCGGCTTGCGGTTATGGTCGAGGATCACTTCCTGATAGAGCTGTCTGGAATCTGCCATTTCCCCTCACCCCAACCCTCTCCCCAACCTGGGGCGAGGGCGGGTTTCGCCACTCGTCATTGATCGCACGTCACTGCCGTGTTCACCCAAACTGATCGCTCGTCCCGGCCATGTTCACAGAACTGATCGCTTGTCACTGCCGTGTTCACGCAAACACCTTCTGCACTTTCCGGACCGCGGCGACCAGCGCATCGACCTCGGACGACGTGTTGTAGAAAGCGAAGGAGGCGCGACACGTGGCAGGCACCTTGAAGCGCTGCATCACCGGCTGTGCGCAGTGGTGCCCGGTGCGTATCGCGACGCCTTCCTCGTTGAGCAGCGTGCCGACGTCGTGCGGGTGCACGCCGTCCACTGTAAAAGACAGGACGGCCGCCTTCCGCTCGGCGGTGCCGATCACGCGCACGCCGCTCATCCGGTTGACCTCCTGTGTCGCGTAGTCGAGCAGGTCGGTCTCGTGACGGGCGATGGCATCCATGCCGACGCCGGTCAGGTAATCGATGGCAGCGCCGAGGCCGATCGCAGCCGCAATAGGTGGCGTGCCGGCTTCGAACTTGTGCGGAATCGTGTTGTACGTGGTCTTCTCGAACGTCACCGAGAGGATCATGTCGCCGCCGCCCTTGAAGGGCTGCATCGTCTCGAGCAGCGCTGCCTTCCCGTACAGAATGCCGATGCCGGTCGGGCCGCACAGCTTGTGGCCGGAAAAGGCGTAGAAATCGCAATCGAGATCCTGCATGTCGACGCGCAGATGCGGCGCGGCCTGTGCGCCGTCCACCAGCACCGGAACGCCACGCTCGTGCGCGTATGCAATCAAGTCCTTCACCGGGTTGATCGTGCCCAGCGCGTTCGAGACATGCGCGACGCCGACCAGTTTCGTACGGTCGCTGAACAGTTTGCGATAGTCCTCGACCACGATCTCGCCGCGATCGTTGATCGGCACCACCCGGATTTTCGCGCCCTTCTCCTGCGCAAGCATCTGCCACGGCACGATGTTCGAGTGGTGCTCGAGGGTCGTGAGAATGATCTCGTCGCCTTCACCGATGAACTTGCGGCCATAGCCGTGCGCGACGAGATTGATCGCGTCGGTCGTGCCGCTCGTGAAGATGACTTCGCGCTCTTCGCGCGCGTGAATGAAGGCTTGTACTTTGCGCCGCGCCGCCTCGTATTCCGAGGTCGCCTTCTCGGACAGGTAGTGAACCGCGCGATGAATATTCGCGTGCTCGCTCGTCTGATAGCGCACGAGACGGTCGATGACCGGCTGCGGCATCTGGCTCGACGCCGCGTTGTCGAGGAACACGAGCGGATGCCCGTTCACCTCGAGCCTCAGGATCGGGAAATCCGCGCGGATCGCCTCCACGTCCAATGCGTCGGGCCGCTCAAGTACGGATGTGTGTATCGCCGTCATCGCTGATTCCGTTTCAAACCGCTGCGCCGGTCTGCTTCATTACCGCCTCCTCCAGACGCCGTACGACCGACCGCACCGGTATGCGCTCGATTACGGCAGCGCCGAAGGCGTAGGTCAGAAGGTTGCGCGCCATGCGGTCCGGCAGACCGCGGCTTTTCAGGTAGAAGAGCTGCTCGAGATCGATCTGGCCGACCGTCGCCCCGTGGGCGCACTTGACGTCGTCCGCGAAAATCTCGAGCTGGGGTTTCGTGTCCACCGTCGCACGGTCGGAAAGCAGAAGGTTGCGGCTTTGCTGGGACGAGTCGGTGAGCTGGGCACCTGGCCGCACGTAGATCTTCCCGTTGAACACCGCGTGCGCAGCGTCGCCCACGATCGTCTTGTGCAACTGCACGCTGCGGCCGCTCGGCCGTGCGTGGTCGATGGTCGTGTGCGTATCCGCAAGCTGTCGCCCGCCGATCAGCGCCAGCCCATCGATCTGCACGGAGGCGCCTTCGCCGTCGAGGAAGACGTTGAGCTCGTAGCGCGAGAGGCGCCCGCCGAGCGTAATCGTCTGGGAATTGTAAGAAGCGTCCTTCGCGACACGTACGGCGCCGGTGGCGATATGGAAGGCCCGCCCGCTCTCACGCTGAATCTTCACATGCCGCACGCGCGCGTTGGGCGCGATCGAAATCTCCGTCACCGCATTCGAAAAATAGGCGTCGGCGGTGAGACCCGCATACTCCTCCACCACGGTGCAATCCGCGCCCGGTGCGGCCACGATGACGCAACGCGGATAAGCGACGGTGTCCGCTTGCGTCTGCAGGTAAAGCAGATGGATCGGCTTGTCGCAGACGGCGCCCTTCTGGAGGATGACCGCCGCGCCGTCGCGCAGGTGCGCGGTATTCAGCGCGGCGAAAACGTTCCGCTCGAACGCGGCGATGCTCGCAAGATAAGGCTCGAGCGACTTCGAGTCACTCGCCAGCGCATCGGCCAGCGCGTCCGATACGGACGACAGGCGCCTCGCTCGTCCGCGAGAGCTCGGCGGCGAAAAAGGCCGTCGACGAAAACGAGCTGCGCGCCGGCTTCCGGTACGGAATAAGCGGCGGCGACATCTGCCGTGACGACGGCCGGTTTCTCGGAAGCGCGCAATTGAAGGCGCGTGAGCGGCGTCACGTCGGTGAAGCGCCACTCCTCGTCGCGAGTAGTGGGAACGCTGAGCGCATTCGCGCGTTCGAGCGCTGCGCCCCGCCGCTCGTTCAACCACGCATGCGCGGTCCGCGGCAGCTCGCGCGAGCCGCTCAGCAAGGACTCGACATACGGATGAACCGCTGTCGTCATGCGCTTCCCGCCGTCGCGACCGACTCGGTACTCGCCTCGAACTCGTCCACGACCCAGTCGTAGCCGCGATTCTCGAGCTCGAGCGCGAGCTCCTTGCCGCCGGTCTTGATGATGCGGCCGCCTTCCATCACGTGCACGTAATCGGGCATGATGTAGTTGAGCAGCCGCTGATAGTGCGTCACCAGCACGCACGCGTTATCCGGGCGCAGCAGGTGGTTGACGCCGCTCGCCACGATGCGCAGCGCGTCGATGTCGAGACCGGAGTCGGTCTCGTCGAGCACGGCGAGCCTCGGTTCGAGGGCGGCAAGCTGCAGGATCTCGTTGCGCTTCTTCTCACCGCCGGAAAAGCCTTCGTTGACGCTGCGGTCGAGGAAAGCAGGATCCATGTCGAGGAGCTTCAGCTTCTCGCGAATGAAATCGTCGAATTCGAGCGGATCGAGCTCGTCCTTGCCGCGCGCGCCCTGCACGGTGTTGTAGGCGAGGCGCAGAAAAGCGCTGTTGCTGACGCCCGGAATCTCCACGGGATACTGGAAGCCGAGAAAGAGGCCGGCACGCGCACGTTCCTCGGCTTCCATGGAGAACAGGTCCTGATCGTCGAAACGCACGCTCCCCGCCGTAACCTCGTACGCGGGATGGCCGGCCAGCACTTTCGCGAACGTGCTCTTGCCCGAGCCGTTCGGACCCATGATGGCGTGCACCTCTCCTTCACGCACGGTGAGATCGATTCCTTTCAGAATCTCGATGCCGGAGACGTTCGCCTTGAGGCCGCGGACCTCCAGCAGGATTTTGCCGCCTTCGTTTCTCATCCCACGCTGCCTTCGAGCTTCAGACCGAGGAGCTTCGTCGCCTCGACCGCGAATTCCATCGGCAACTGCTGGAACACCTGCTTGCAGAAGCCGTTGATGATCATCGAGACTGCCTCTTCGGTGCCGATGCCGCGCTGGCGGAAATAGAAGAGCTGGTCCTCGCCGATCTTCGACGTGGTCGCTTCGTGCTCGACCTTGCCGGCTGCGTTCTGCACTTCGATATAGGGGAACGTGTTCGCCGAGCACTTCGAGCCGATCAGCATCGAATCGCACTGCGAGTAGTTGCGGGCGCCCGCTGCTTTCGATCCGATCTTCACCAGCCCCCGATAACTGTTGTTCGAATGACCGGCCGAGATGCCCTTGCTGATGATGGTGCTGCGCGTGTTCTTCCCGATGTGAATCATCTTCGTGCCGGTGTCGGCCTGCTGGTAATGATTCGTCAGCGCCACCGAGTAGAACTCGCCGATCGAGTTGTCGCCGAGCAGCACGCAGGATGGATACTTCCACGTGATCGCCGAGCCCGTCTCGACCTGCGTCCATGAAATTTTCGAGTTCACGCCCTTGCACAGCCCGCGCTTCGTGACGAAGTTGTAGATGCCGCCAACGCCGTTCTCGTCACCGGAATACCAGTTCTGCACGGTCGAATACTTGATGTCCGCGTTGTCGAGCGCGACCAGCTCGACCACGGCGGCGTGCAGCTGATTAGTGTCGAACTTGGGCGCGGTGCAGCCTTCGAGATACGAAACGGTCGCGCCCTCTTCTGCGACGATCAGCGTGCGTTCGAACTGGCCCGACTCTTCCGTGTTGATGCGGAAGTAGGTGGAAAGCTCCATCGGGCACTTCACGCCCTTCGGGATGAAGCAGAACGACCCGTCCGTAAACACCGCGGAATTGAGCGCGGCGTAGAAGTTGTCCGTCGTAGGGACGACGCTGCCGAGGTACTTGCGAATAAGCTCGGGATGGTCGCGGACCGCCTCGGAAATCGAGCAGAAGATGATCCCGACCTTCGCGAGCTTCTCCTTGTACGTGGTCGCAACGGAGACCGAATCGAAAATGACGTCAACCGCAACCCCGGCGAGCGCCGCACGCTCGTTCATCGGCACGCCGAGTTTTTCGAACGTGCGCAAGAGCTCCGGATCGACCTCATCCATGCTCATCTTCTTCTTCGGCCTTGGGCGCCGAGTAATAGATGATGTCCTGGAAGTCGATCTTCTCGTACGTGACGTTCGGCCAGCGCGGTTCCTCCATCGTGAGCCAGTGCCGGTAGGCCTTGAGCCTGAACTCGAGCAGCCACTCCGGCTCGTTCTTCTTCGTCGAAATGAGCCGGATGGTGTCTTCGCTCAAGCCTTTCGGCGCGGTCTCCGACTCGATATCGGTGCGAAAACCGTGCTCGTACGGCTTGTTGACCAGTTGTTCGAGTACGCTGCTCATGACGACCTATCGATGCACGTGACGGGTGACGTGTGATGACTGACGGAAATATCCTGAGGTTCGAGGCACGTCATTCTTCACTCTTCACTCTCGTCACTGGTTTTTGACGCTGAAGCTTTCTCCGCAGCCGCACGTCGCGTCGACGTTCGGGTTGTCGAACTTGAACGCCTGCTTCAGTCCCTCACGCACGAAGTCGAGCGTCGAGCCGTTGAAGAAAGCGAGACTTCTCTCATCCACCACGACTTTCGTCCCGTGAGATTCGAACGCGCGGTCTTCCGCACCGATTTCATCGGCGTAATCGTAGGTATACGCAAACCCGGAACAGCCGACCTTCTTCACGCCCACCCGCAGTCCAAGTCCGCGCCCGCGTCTCGCGAGCTGCGTCTGGATCTGCTTCGCCGCACTTTCTGTCAGTTGTATCGCCATTCGTTTCACTTACCTCGCATCGGGGCTTTACACCGCCATCGCGGTCAGCCCCTTCAATCGTTTGACCAATCCCTTGAGCGCCTGCACGAACCTTGCCACCTCGTCGTCGGTATTCGCGACGCCCAGACTGAACCGCACCGCGCCGCGGGCGAGCTCCCGATCGACGCCCATGGCCATCAACGTGGCCGAGGGCTCGATACTGGCGCTGGAGCATGCGGCGCCTGCGGCCACCGCGAACCCGAGCTTGTCGAGCTCGACCACGAGCGTCTCGCCATCGATGTGACGGAACGCGAAATAGGTGGTGTTCGGAATACGCGGTGCACCTTCGCCGAAGACGATCGCGCCGAGCTCGTGCAACCCCGATTCGAGTTGCGCCCGGAGCTCTTGCAGACGTTTGGCAAGTGCTTCCCGACGCTCTGCGGCGAGCTCCGCGGCCGCCCCGAAACCCACGATCGCAGGCACGTTCTCGGTACCTGAACGCATGCCTTGCTCGTGCCCGCCGCCCGCAATCAGCGGCCGCAGCTCGATGCGCTTGTCGACCACCAGCGCACCGCCACCCTTGGGGCCGTAGATCTTGTGGGCGGAGAGCGTCATCCCGTGCACGTTGAGCGCCGCAAAGTCGACGTCGATCTTCCCGAGTGCCTGCACGGCGTCAGTGTGGATCCAGGCGCGCGCTTTCCGCGCCAGCTCGGCAACGGCAGGCACATCCTGGATGACGCCCGTTTCGTTATTGGCGTACATCACCGACACGATGCCGGTCGGCTCGTTGAGCGCGGCCCTGACGTCGCTCAGGTCGATGCGGCCGTCCGCGGTGACCGCGAGTTTTCGCACCTTCCATCCGGTGCGCGCCAAGCTCCTGCGCCGGCTTCGCGACGCAGGGATGCTCGATGGCACTGACGGCGATCTGCGACGGTTTCAGGTAACCGGCAGCGCCCTTGATGAACATATTGTTCGCCTCGGTGCCCCCGGACGTGAAGATCACCTGAGACGGCTGCACGCGAACCAGCGCCGCCACCTGCTCGCGCGCGATGTTCACTGCCCTCCGCGCCTGCGTGCCGAGCTCGTGACGGCTCGACGCGTTGCCGTAGTGCTGCCGCAGGAAAGGCAGCATGGCTTCGAGCACGCGGTCGTCGACCGGGGTCGTCGCGTTATGGTCGAGGTAGACGTGTGTCACGGTAGATATATGCGTTCGCTTGAACCTTCGCTCACGCGGACACGGTCACATTACTGCCGGAGCTCTGGCGCATGTCGTGCACGGGATTGACCCCGGCTTCTTTCGCGCGATGGTTGTCCACGAGTTGGCGCAGCGATACCGACTCCAGATAGTCGAAGATGCGATCGTTCAGGTGCGCCCAAAGGTCGTGCGTCAGGCACTTCTGATCGTCGTGGCAGTTCTCCTTGCCCGCGCATTGCGTTGCATCGATCGGTTCGTCCACGGCCAGGATGATGTCCGCCACCGTGATCTCGCCCATGTCCTTGCCAAGCCGATAGCCGCCGCCGGGCCCCCGCACGCTGTCCACCAGCTCACGCCGCCGCAATTTCCCGAATAGTTGCTCCAGGTACGACAGCGAGATCTTCTGCCGAGAGCTGATTTCAGCGAGGGTCACCGGTCCGCCACCGTGCCGTAAGGCGAGGTCCACCATGGCGGTTACCGCGAATCTACCCTTGGTCGTGAGTCTCATGAGCCCACCTCTTTATCCAAAGTAAACAACGTGCTAGCTGCGATCAACAAAGCCTACTGATTTGCTCAAGTTTACCTTACCCGAGTGTTTTGGTCAACATTCGGGTCAAGTAGTTCGATCGAGTTGCGGCGCGTCCCGCGGAGCCGCTTTCGTCTCCAGCCGCTCCAGCTCGGAGACGAGACGTTCGAGCCGCCGGTCCGTCTCGACGCTGTGGTTTACGAGCTCCTGGATCGCCTGGGCCAGCGGGTCGTTCGCGTCGCGTGCGACTGCGTATGCGGCGAAACGACCGCCGTTTTCGTGTGATTCGACGATGCGCGCCGGAATGCCGATGGCCGTCGCGCCGCCGGGAACCGGCTTGACCACTACTGCGTTGGAACCGATCTTGGCCCGGTCTCCGATCTCGATCGGTCCCAGGATCTTCGCACCGGCGCCGACCACAACCCCGTTGCCCAGCGTCGGGTGGCGTTTTCCTTTCGCCCAGGACGTGCCTCCGAGCGTGACACCGTGGTAGAGCGTGCAATCATCGCCGATCAGGGCCGTCTCGCCGATGACGACCCCCATACCGTGGTCGATGAAGAAACGGCGCCCGATGTGAGCACCGGGGTGGATCTCGATGCCCGTAATCCACCGGCCGAAATGAGAAATGAAGCGGGCCAGCCACTTGAAGCCCGCCTGCCACAGCCGGTGCGACACACGGTGGATGAGCGTCGCATGAAAACCGGGATAGCAGGTAATGACTTCCCAGGCGTTGCGCGCAGCGGGGTCGCGGTCGAACACCACAGAGATCTCTTCTTTGAGCCGGGAGAACATTGCGCGAGTCGTGGCCTCAAAACCGACTATTTTAATCAGGTATGGCGCTAACTCAACCCGGAGGTCCGGCAGTCCCGGTGCGCACTCCGATCAGGCCGCGCGGATGCAGTACCGCTCTCGGTTACTTGCCGGACGGCCGAGTGAGCGCCTTCAGAATCCCACGCAGGATGTTGACCTCCTCGGGCTCGAGGCCCGTCCGCGCAAAAAGCCGCCGCAGCCGCGGCATGAGTCGCCGCGGGTGCTCGGGGTTCATGAAGCCGGATTCACACATGACCTGTTCCAGGTGTGCGTAGAACCCTTCGACGTCTTCGTGTGTTGCGAGGACCCCCGGCGGTTCTCGCCCGAGCGGCTCACCGGCTGCGATTCGCAGCTCATAGGCAAATATCTGCACCGCGGCGGCCAGGTTGAGCGACGAGTACACCGGGTTCGCCGGAATGCACGCCAGAAGCTTGCACTTGTTTACGTCTTCGGTCGTAAGGCCGGATGTTTCATTGCCGAACACGAAAGCAACGGGCTGCGTACGTGCCACCTCGACCGCGCGCGCCACGGCGTGCCGGCAGTCGAGCGCAGGCACGGCGATTTCTCTGGTGCGCGCCGAACAGGCGATGGAAAACGCGACGCCCGCAAGCGCATCGTCGAGCGTCGCGTGCACCTGCGCGTCGCCGAGCACGTCGGCTGCGCGTGCGGCACGCCATACAGCTTCGGGATCGGGGAAGCGCTGCGGACGCACGAGATGCAAGTGCCCGAGGCCCATCGTCTTCAGCGCCCGAGCGGATGCGCCGATGTTGCCCGGATGGCTCGTATCGCAGAGAACGACGCGAACGTTGCGCAGAGGATCGACCGAAGGCATGGGCTAGAATACGCGCTGCTAGAGAATCAAAAAGCGGGTCTGTCCCGTTTTTCCCTCCTGCCCGACAGGGACCGATCATGCATCCGATGCTGAACACCGCGGTGAAGGCCGCGCGCCGCGCGGGCAACATTATCAACCGCGCCACCCGCAACCTCGACCTGCTCGCAGTTCGAGAGAAAGCCGCAAACGACTTCGTGTCCGAAGTCGATCGGGAGGCCGAGCAGGCTATCATCTCCACGCTGCACGAAGCCTATCCCGGTCACGCCATTCTCGCGGAAGAGAGCGGCGCGTCCGGCACGTCCGAGTACCAGTGGATCATCGATCCGCTCGACGGAACGACGAATTATCTGCATGGCTTTCCTCAGTACTGCGTTTCGATCGCGCTCGAGCATCGGCGCGTGGTCACGCAGGCCGTCATCTTCGACCCGTCGCGCAATGATCTGTTCACCGCGAGCCGCGGCCGCGGCGCGTTCCTGAACGAGACGCGCCTGCGGGTGAGCAAGCGGACGCAGTTGAGGCTCGGTCTCGTCGGCACCGGCTTTCCGTTCAAAGAGGTCGCACACATGGACGCATACATGGGCATGTTGCGCGACATGATGAGAGCCACCAGCGGCGTGCGGCGCGCGGGCTCCGCTGCGCTCGACCTCGCGTATGTTGCGGCAGGCCGACTCGACGGGTTCTGGGAAATCGGCCTCTCGCCCTGGGACATGGCAGCCGGCTCGCTGCTCACCACCGAGGCCGGGGGCTATGTCGGCGATCTCGAAGGCAACGAGCCCTACCTGGAGAGCGGCAACATCCTCGCGGCGAATCCCAAGATCTTCGTCGAGATGCTGAAAGTCATCGGGCCGCATCTGACGCCGGCGCTCAAGACCCAACGCAAACAGACCGCCTCCAATTAGCTGCGGAACGCGCGGCTATCTCGCAGACCAGAACGGCGGATTCGTGCTGAATAACTTCTTCGGGATCGCACCGTAGATGACGCGTACGTAGTTCACGTTCTCCGCCACGCCGAAGTTGGTCGCGACGCTCGAGAATGCATACGCATCGCCAGGCGTCATGCCACGCTCCCGCCCCAGGAAGTTCACGGATTCCTGCACCGCTTCGCTCATCGCGATGTTGAGATCGACGTCCATCCCCATCACGTAAAAGTTTTCCGCATCTTCGGCGCGCGGCCACTTCATCGTCTTGCCCATGCCCTTGTGCACCACGAACTGCAGCACCGGAGCGAGCGAGGTCTCGATCGCAGTGCCATTGACCTCTCCGTCGCCCTGCGCCGCGTGCGCATCACCCGTGTAGAACAGCGCACCGGCCTGGAAGACCGGCAAATATAAACTCGAACCCGCAGTGAGACGCGCCATGTCGAGATTGCCGCCGTAGATGCCGGGTGGCCGGCTGCTCGGGAGACGACCTTCCGGCGGTGTGACGGTCATGATGCCCATGAACGGATTGAGCGGCACTTCGATTCCTGGCGCAAACAGCGCGACGCGGCGGTCGACATCCAGCCTGATCACTTTCGGCGCCGGCTTGCTGTGCAGATCGGGAAGCGTACCCGCGCCCTTGCCGCTGTTGTTCACCCCGAAGGGAACGCGCAAGTCGACGTGCAGGATACGCACTTCGAGCATGTCGCCCGGCTCCGCCCCTTCGACGTAGACCGGCCCGGTCAGCACGTGAGCACCGGCTTCACTTGGCCGCTTTGCCTTCTGGGACACTTCCAGCATCAGCTGAACGACAGGGTCCGGCGCAAATCCGGCCGCCGAAAAGAATTCAACCGGATTCACGCCAGCCGAGATGGGCTGGTGCGAGATCGTGTCGATCCTCACGATCTGACCGGGACGCACACGAGCCACGGGTGCGCGGCCGGTCGGGATGTGGCCCCATACCACCGTGTCGAGCGTCGAGGGAATGTGAACGTCGTGCTGAGGTGCTTGCTTGAACGTCGCGCACGAGGCAAGGGATAGAGCGGCAAATGCGCAAAGCACGATGCGCTTCAACGTTCGTTTCATTTTTTCTCCCTGAGCGAGCGGCAATTTTAGCACCGCGGGTTGAAAGCTCAGGGACGCGCCCCGATCGTGCACGCACCATACGCCGTGATTGACCCCTGGATCTTTCGCCCGAAGCATGGCGCGGAAAAATCGTCAGAAATTGTGCCGGTCTGCGGGAAATGTTAGCTTCGATCGAAATCGTTTTGACAAGCTGCATCACACCCGCGGGTAAGGCGAACCGAGGAGTCGTTGTATGGATCGATCCACGCGCAAGGCACCTCCTTACTTCATGTACTTCCCCGACAATTACCGGTGGTCGGCCGCCATGCTCGGCATGCTGAGCACCGCCGGCTGGGGCGGCTCGGACATCAACGAGGTCGACAAGATCGGCCGGCTGCTGAAGGGCAAAGGCGCGACAGTCGGCGACGACGAAGCGTGGTTCGGTGCGTGCGTCAGCGTAGCGGAAGAGGTTCGCGCGCACGCCCGGCGCTACGAATCCACGGGACACCGGTACGCCGCAGCTCCGTTCTATCTGCGTGCCTGCAAGTACTACCAGATGGGCGAGCGCTTCCGCACGCCCAAGGATGACAATGCACTCGCGGCTTACCGCGATTCGATCGACTGCTTTCATCGTTTCGCCGCGCTCTCTTCCGAATTCAGAATCGAGGTGGTGGAAGTGCCCTACGAGGGCGGCAGCCTGCCCGGTTATTTCGTGCACGCTCACGGCGCGGCTAAGCGACGTGCGCCGTGCGTCGTTCACTTCGACGGCCTCGACGTGACCAAGGAGCTGCTCTATATGCGCGGCGTGCCCGATCTCGCGCGCCGCGGCATTTCAGTATTGGTCATGGACGGCCCGGGTACCGGAGAAGCGATCCGCTTCCGTGGCTATTACCTGCGTCCGGATTACGAGGTCGCCGGCACGGCATGTATCGACTACCTGGAACGTCGCTCGGAAGTCAACGCATCAAGGATCGCAGTCGTCGCCAACAGTCTGGGCGGCTACTACGCGCCGCGCTGCGCCTCGATGGAACCGCGCTTCGCTGCGTGCGTCGCATGGGGCGCCATCTGGGATTACTACGCCACTTGGAAACGGCGCGTGGACGCCGCGTTCAATGCCTCGATGTCGGTGCCCGGTCATCACATCATGTGGATACTCGGCGTCACGACGATCGAGGAAGCACTGAAGAAGCTCGAAGCGTATCGCCTCGACGGCGTCGTCCAGAAAATGCGCTGCCCGTTCCTGCTTACACACGGTGCGGACGACGAACAGGTACCGCTCGCCGACGCACAGGCGCTGTACGACGCTGTCGGATCGAAGGACAAGACCTTTCGCATCTTCACGCCCGAGGAAGGCGGCGCGCAGCACTGCATGCGCGATTACCTGACACTGGGCGTCGCGGAGATGTGGAACTGGCTGGAAGACCGACTGCTGCGCGATCGCTGAGGCGCGGCACAGCCGTTCGTTGTAAGAGCATCGCTTCTACAGGGGAGAAGCAAGCATGCCCATTCAGTTGGCTGCGATGAAAACGAGCCGCGTCGCGCTGCTTGCCGCCGGCATCATTGGCAGTCTCGTGTTCGCGCATCATGCAGCTCTGGCTCAAGGCGACGTCTTCAGCAGCCAGGGTGCAGGAGCAGGAGGTCGGTCGAGCCAGAAGACTGGAAAGGGCGCGACTCGAGACGATCGCGTCTACCGGCAGCAGATCGGGGACGACTGTGCGGGTCCGGATTACGGGGGTACTGAAAAAGAATATCCCCTGCGGGCCGAACTTCCAGCAACCCCGTCCTCAGCAGCCCGGACAGCAGCCCGCGCCGCCACGCGAGGTAACGGGCTGTGCCGCCGATCTGCGCCCGTTCCGTGGCCGCGGCAAACTCTGTGTCGAAGGCGGCTACTTCAAGGATGAGGACGGCCGCGTCGTCATTCTGCGAGGCGTGAATCTCGCGGGAACGTCGAAGATTCCACCGTTCCTGCCACTGCCGCGACAAAGCGGCATCCGCGGCCCGATGCGCGGTGACATCATGGTCACGCGCGATTTCGATTTCCTCGGCAACAGCGATCTGTCTGCGCTCGCGCAGCTTGCCGGATGGGGCGTCAACGTGATTCGCCTGCTCTTCGTGTGGGAAGCGTACGAGCCGTTCGAAGGTGAGAAGAGCGAGCGCTATCTCCAGATGCTCGACGCGATCGTCGACGCAGCGACGACCAACGGCATCTACACGATCATCGACTTTCATCAGGACGTCTTCTCACGCTGGATGGCTCGCGGCTGCGGAGAAGGTTTCCCGCAATGGACGCAACTTGCTCCCGGCCTCGATCGTCCGCTCAACGACAGCTCGTGCGCCGATTGGATGACGAAAGGCGTCTTCGACGTCACGATGCACATGAACTGGAACAACCTCTACAACGGCTCGCTCAAGGCCAAGTACATGGAGGTCTTCAGGATGCTCGTGAACCGTTATGCGGGGAGATCGGGCGTGATCGGCATCGATCCGCTCAACGAGCCGTTCGCGCTGATCGACTACAAGGTGAGCGGCCCGAACTGGCGCAACGACCTCGTCACACGCCAGGTCGTACGGGAGCGGGAGCTGCCGCAGTTCTATGTCGATGTCGCGAAGCAAGTACCCGCAAACGTCAGGCCCAAGCCGATTCTCTTCCTCGAACCGCACCTCTATGTCGATACCGGAGTGGGATCGACGCTCACCAAGCCGCCGGGCTACACGCAGGTGGCCTATGCGCCGCACTTCTACGATCCGGACATCTCGACCTCGGCGCGTTACTACGGTCCTCAACGCACGCGTGATGCCTTTCAGAACATGAGCGGCCATGCTGCGTCATGGAACGCGCCGCTCTTCGTCGGTGAATTCGGCGCCGGCGCCCGCGTTGCCCAAGTGGATGCGTACATGGACGCCATCCACGAGGAATTGAACCGCCATTTCGCTTCGGCTGCACAATGGTCCTTCACGCCCGGCTGGACGACCCGGGGCAAGGACGGCTGGAATGCCGAAGATCTGAGCATCGTCGCACCCGGTGGTGATGAGAACGAGCGGGGATACCGGCCGCAATTGTTTCGCCCGCGGCCTTATCCGCAACGCATCGACGGCAAACCGAAAGACCTGCGCGTGGACTGGACCGGAGAACGCTATACGCTGACGTTATCGTGGGAGAACCGGGCGGGCGCCGGCAACGAAACGAGCATATACGTCCCCCAGGCGCCGGGACAGCGGTTATCTGCGACTGCGGCCGTGTCCCCGGAGTGTCGCCAGGCATTGAATCCCGCGCGCCTGTACAGCGATCCGAACTTCCTTTCGTCGATCCTCCGCTGCGTAGGGCCAGGGGGAGGGGGAGCGAACGGCGGCAGCGTGCTTATCGATACGCCGGGCACGCCGCCGGGCGCGGTGAACTGCGGCCTCGAACGTCAACGTGGAGCCGTAACAAGGGTCGTGTGCAAGGCGCCGAATTACAGCGGCACCGTGACGGTCGTGGTCAACGGCCCCGGCTGAAGCTCAGCGTTTCACGAGCGCGGCAACCGCCGTTTCGAGCTCTTTCTTCTTCCGCTCGAGCTCGCGCAGGCGCGCCTCTTTGGCGGCGTCGGCATTCTTGTCGGAGGTGGCGGACAGTCGGTCGGAATCATTCTGCTGCCCGAGTGCCGCCGTTTCCTTGCGGATCGCCTCCAGGTCGCGCTTGAGCTGATCGTAGCGGGCTTTGCTCACCTGCTGCCCCTTCAGCGCCTTCGCCAGCGAGGCATCCTGGTCGCGCAGATCGGCCTCGACGGCGCGGATGCGCCGTTCATTCTCTTCGAGCTCACGATCGCGCTGGATTTTCGCATCCTGCAGCTGCGCGTTCTCGCGCTTCGCCTCGGCCAGCGAGCGCCGCGCATCAGCCGTATCGCGCTCGAGCTGACCGCCCTTGGCGGTATTCCTTTTCGCATCGACGTACGTCTCGCAGCCGGAGGCAAGACACGTGAGCGTGAGCGCAGCAAACAGCAGACGCAGTGAAGGTATGGGGAGTCGCATGCGAACGCTCATGCGCGGGACACCGCAAGTGCGCGGTTGTATTCGGTGACCGTGCGCTCCAGCTCCGCGATCTGCTGGTTCATGCGCGTGATCTCGGCGTCGAGCTGACGCTTCGACTGCGCGTCGCCGTTGAGCTTCTTGGACGCGGCGATGTAATTCGTGCGCGTCTCCTTCGCCTGCTCGAGCGTCTTCGTCATCGACGCGATGTTGCGCTCCTCACGCTGGCGTGCCCCTTCGGCCTCCGCCGCGCTGACCCGTTTCTTCTGCACGTCTCCGCGCAGCGTAGCGAGCCGGGTCTGGCCTTCGGCAAGCACGCGACCGGAGTTGTCGAGATACGACCTGAGCTTTTCGTTGTCCTGCTTCACGTCGGCGGCCGTCGCCTGAACGGCCCGGAGCTCGTTGCGTCCGGCGGCTTCGCGCTTCGCCGTCACGTACCCGTCCACCCCGCCCACCACGCCGCCGGTCACCGTCGTTGCGGCAATGCAGGCCCGGAGCCTCGCGTCCTTGTAGCCCGCCAGATGACATCCGAGCAGACCCACACCCGCCCCCGCGAGCGCGCCGACCACGGCGCCGCCCATGAGCGTCGAGTAGAAGCGTTTCTCGTCTTCCTGGAGCTGCTTCTCGGCAGGCGTCAACTGTGGCGCATTCTCGGCCTGACCGGATTCGCCGCCCATGATGTTGCTGAGCGGATTGGTGGTGGGGCACGCGGCGAGCAAAAGAGCGAGCGCCGCCGCAAGCAGGCGTTGCGCCACTCTGTACACAGCAGCGGACATTGTGCGTTTCTCCCCTGTTGGCTCTCGCGAGCGCTCTACGTGTTTTCCCGAAGCGATATCACGCTCGCATGAAAAATCTAAGCGGTGCGCCGCGGGCTGTCAATCGGCCACATTGCAGTGAACATATCGTTTGGCTTCAAAGGTAACATGACCGCTCTTCTTCGCAGGACGGATCGTGCAGCGCCTCAAGCAAACCGCAAGTCAGGCTGCTCATTCGCTGGCGATCAGTGGACGCCAGGTCTTCAGCTCCTACGATCAGCTCTCGAGCATCATCGCGGATCGTCTGAGCCGACGGCACGCCAGCCTGCTGGCCTCGCCGCACACCGAATCCACAGGTGAAGTCACCTGGAGTACGGCGCTCGAGGGTCCGGTCGCTCACGAAGACGAGCTCCCCGCCGATGCGCGCACCGACCTGCAGGCGCGAGCGCAGAGCCTGCTCGAAGACATTCGACAGCTCGCGGGAAGGCTGCATGCGGAAGGACGCGCGGCGACCCAGATGGTGGCGGACATGCTGGACTACGCCACGCGCACGCCGCCAGGCAAATGGCTCTACAGCGTCGGCGGCGAGCCGGTGCTCGTCATGTGGGGACATTCCGATGGGCCTCTTCCCCCGCCGTTCGCGAAGGCGCCTGAAGCGGCACCCGTATTGCCGGCTGCAAGCGCGGCAGCCGCGGCTTCGGTTGCTGCTGTCCCGGCTGCTTCCGCTGCTGGCTCAACCGAAGCAGCCGCCGCGACAGTCGATCCATCCGGGGACCATCGCAAGAAACGTTGGCTGCCCCTGCTGCTACTGGCACTCCTCGCGCTTGCACTGGCGGGTGTGGCTTTCTATTTCCTGCGCGGCACTGCCCCCGAGCAGGCGCCCGTAGCGAAACTACCTGAACAGCCACCTGTAGAGCCGATCGCGAAAGCACCCGAGCCGCCCACGCCGCCTCCTGAAGAGGTCAAGGCGCCCGAGCCGCCTCCGCCGCCGGAAGTGAAGGAGCCACCGCCCGAGGAAGCGAAGGCGCCCGAACCGCCACCACCGCCACCACCGCCTCCACCCAATCCCCTGGACAAGCTGAAGCAGCGCATCGCAGCCGCGGGGACGGACTGTACGGCGCTGAAAGGACTCGCGCGCGAACCATTGCTGCAGAAATCCGATGCGCAGAGCCTCGAGCTCAAGAATCAGGTCGTCGGCAAGCTCGGCAAGAACTGCAGGGAAGCACTCATCGCCGAAGCCAAAAACCTCTGCCCGGGGCAGCGCCCGCCGGATGTCGCACCGGAGCTCGTGATCGTCTTCGATGCGTCAGGCTCGATGCGGATCAGCCTGCTCGCAACCCAGCAGGAGCTTCAGCAGGCCGAACTCGCCGAACAAATGCTGGGGCCATTCGCAGCGTTCGCCAGACAGAATTTCGATCACCTCCTGCGCGAGCCTACGCGTATCACGACGGCGAAGAAGGCGACGGTCGCCATAGCGAAAAAGATTCCGAGCGATGCGAACGTGGGTCTCGTGCTGATCGAACAGTGTCCGGCCGCCCGCTCTGTGGGCTTCTTTCCGCCAGGGCAGCACGGCGCGCTCCTGTCGCAACTTCAGGCAATCGAGCCGAAAGCCGGCACGCCGCTGGCGGACGGCATCGCCAAAGCGGGACAGATGGTCGATGGCGTGAAGCGCGAAGCCGTAATACTCGTCGTGTCAGACGGTCAGGAAAGCTGCAGGCGCGAGGATCCGTGCGCGGTTGCTGCTTCACTCGCGCGAGCGAAGCCGCATCTCAAGATCAACGTGGTGGACATCACGGGAACGGGCGCCGGCAATTGTCTCGCCCGGGCGACTAACGGCAAAGTGTTCCCCGCGAACAAGCCCGAGGAGGTCGCACTTGGCACAGACAAGGCAGCCGCCGACGTCATGTCGCCCGCTTCCTGCGGCAAGAAATGAGCTATTTTTTACCGCCCTGCTGCTGCAGTTTCGTCAGCTCTGCCGTGAGGTCGTCCTTGGAAATGGGTTTCCCCGATCGCACGTTCTGCGCGTAACGCACTGCGAGGTCGATGAGCGGCGCATAGCCCGTAGCCTTCCTTGCCTCCAACTCGCGCTTGAGTATCTCTCCCTGCGCGGACGTCGTCGCCGCCGGGTAATCCAGTCCGACCTGTTTCAGCGTGTCGATGATGTAATTCAGCGTCGCGTCGAGGTTTTCTCTGCTCGCCGCAAGGTTCTCCTGCGCGTTCTTCTTGAGCTCCTCCGAAAACGGCCCTTTCGCCATCTGCTCGAGGCTCGCGATCTTGGCGAGGTCCTCGGTGATCTTGCGTGCGAGATACGCGCCGACGCGCAGCTCGCTTTTCGCCGAGCGCTCGCGCTGCTCGTTGCGTGCCTGGATGTTCGCGCGGATAACGGCGCCGACCCCTTCTATCCGCGACTTGAGCGCCGGATCGCCGACCGCTTTTGCGAGCGCTTCGACTTCCTGTACCGGATCGGCGAGCGGCTGTGACTGTGTGGCGCTCGGCGTGGACTGCGCCAGATTCGTCCAGAGCGTACGCACCGACTGCAGCTTCTGCGGCGTCGTCAACGCGGCGGGAACGAGCACGATGCGGAAGCCTGTTGCCTTATCGCGCCGCTCGCCTTTCTGGTCGATCGGGTAGTACTCGGTGCGTGCCGACGAACGGATATCGGACAACGCCGTGCGGAAGTCGCCTCCCTTCACGGTATAGCCGCCTGCCTGCCCGTGCATGCGCGAGTGCTTGTTCAGCCGGAAAGGATCGAGCACGAACTCGCCCGCGTTGCCGAGGATGTCGTACAGCCCGAGGGGATTGGGCTTGAGGAGTCCTATGGCATTGAGCTCGTTGTTCGACGATTCGGTTCCGGAGAACCACACGTAGCGCTGCGGCCCCTCGGGCATCGGGAATGCCGGCTGCTCGAAGACAGCGTCCTGCACTGCGATGCCGCCGCGCGCAGCGAACTCCCATTCTTCCTCGGTGGGCAGGCGCACGAAGCCGATTGCGCCGTCTTCCGTCGGCAGCTTGCCAGCCGCATTTTTGGCAAGCCAGTCGGAATAGCGCGCGGTAAACGTCACCGCCTCGTTCCATGTAACCGCCGTTTTCGGCAAACGTCCATTCTCGTTCACTGCAGGGCAGGTTCCGGAGAGCGCGTCGAACTGCAGGGTGGTGATCTCGTACTTGCCGATCAGAAAATAACGCTGGCTTTTCTGTTTCGTGTCCGTGAACCCGCCGCCGACGTAATCGGTGCGCGTGTTCTCGGCGTACGCAAACTTCGCATCCGGATTGCCGATCTGGATACGCCGATCGTCGAGCGCGTTGGCGCCGGGCACGTACACGGGACGCAACGTCAACGACCCGCCGCAGGGCATGGGCAGCACGACGTCGCCGGTCGCGGCCTGCGGGTTGTACAGATTCGCCGGCCACGGCGCCTGTGCCTGCACGCACGCGCTCGCGCACGCGAGTACGACCGCGCAAACGTCTTGAACGAAGCGCCGCCTGCGTCCGGCGCGTTCAGGTTTCCCGAAGCTCATCTGCCGCCTCCACTTTCGCTGCGCGTGATCCGCCCCACAAGGCCGGAAGAACCGATACGACGAGTGCGCCGGCAAAAGCCCAGCCGAACTCGCCTGCATGAAGCTGCACCGCCTTTTCACCCGCGCCGAGATGCTCGGCGTAGTACGCGTTGATCGCCTCTGCGGCAGCGAGATAGATGACGCCCGCGATGACGCTGCCCATCGATGCCACCGCGATCGCATGGGCACACGGCAGCGCGATCAGCCAGTCACGACCATGTCCCACGAGCTTCAGCACGGCGTAATCGCGGCGCTTGCGCCGGAGCGTCGAAAGCTGCATCGCGACGAGCGCCATCATCGCGCCCGCGACCGCGATCACCGCGATCATGCCGAGCACCGCGCGCAGATTACGCTGCAAGCCGAGCGTGCTGGCGATTTCTCGCGCGCGCGTGTAAACCGCGATGCCTTCGCTTTCGAGACGACGGGCGAGCGGTTCGACCTCTCGTATCGATGACGCATACAGCCTGAACAGCGGATAGACGCTCGTCGGCGGCGCGGGTCCGGCGCCGTCTGCGCCGAAGCCCGGCACGGTGTAGCCGTCGCGCCAGGCCTGTATCGCTTCGAGCAGCGGCAGCGGCACGAGCGCCGCCTGGCCTTCATATCCGGTCTGGGACAGAACGCCGCCGACGCGAACGCTCAGCACAGCCCGTTCGGTACGCGCTTCGCGCTGGCGTTCGAGCACAAGCGTCAGGGACTGCCCCGGCGACGTCTCGAGGCGAGCAGCCGCCGCAGCGCTGAAGAGCAACGTTCCGTCCTCGGGCGGCGCCATGCCTGCAAGTAATGGATCGCCTTTCGAAGTCGGCAGGAAATCGATGCGCGCCGCCTTGCCGCCTTCGGTCACGAGATCGACCTGGTTTGCAATCGCGCGCGTGTTCGGCATCACGAAAGCCACTTCAGGCCAGCGCCCGACGGCGTCGAACCACGCCGCATCGAAGCGATGTGCGCCCTGTACTTTCCGGCAGTACCTGGCGCATCACCGGATCTCTGTTCTGGCGGTTGATGAGCGTGCCGATGACGCCCTGCTCGAGTCCCCATAACGTGAGCAGCGGCGCGAGTGTGGCGGCGACCACACACGCCGCGCACAACGCGAGCGAACGCTCGTGCCACAGCTCGCGCGCGGCGAGCCGGATCAGCTGGCGGGCACGTAATCGCGGGGTGCGCAAGATGCCGCCTCGATACGGGTTACGCCGGCGACGCTCACGCACTCGAGCAGCGGCACGTGATGAGCGTGCAGGAGCGCGGTGTCGTGGCTCGCGATCAGAAGCGCCGCACCGGCTTCCCGCGTGAGCGTGAGCAGCAGGTTGAGCGCCGCATGCGCATGCTCGCGGCCGAGCGCGGCCGTGGGTTCATCGGCGAGCACCAATGCGGGCCGGTGCGACAACGCGCGCGCGATCGCCACGCGCTGGCGCTGTCCGATCGAGAGCTGTGCGGGCAGACGATGCTCGAGCGAGACGAGATCGAGGGCACGCAGGAGCTCGCGGCACCAGGCTTCATCGGTCTCCCCCATGAGCGCCTGCGGCAGTGTCACGTTCTCCCACACCGGCAGGCTCGCGAGCAGCCCCCCGGTCTGCAGCACGACGCCGATATGCCGGGCGCGAACACCGGCACACGCATTCGCGCCTTCTGCAGCCCAGAGCCGGGCGATATCGTGTCCGGCGAACACGAACCGCTCGACGTTCGCGGGGCGCCGCAAGAGCGCAAGCAGATCGATGAGCGTGCTCTTGCCGCAGCCGGAGGGGCCGCTCACGGCCACTGCCTGTGCGGCAGACAATTCGAGTGAATCGACCTCCACTCGGAAACCGCGCTCGCCGCCGGTGGCGGCTCTCTCGAACGCAAGACCGGAAACGCGCAGGAGCTCGTCGCCCATTTCGCCGGTAAGCGTTATGGCAGCGCGTCGATCGGCACGGGATATACGCGTTCGCCATCGCTGGCGGCGGGGTTCAGCTTCGTCCACCGGTCCACGTCGTCGTGAAAGCGCTGGTAGAGCGCGATCTTCGATTTGATGGTGTCGAGGATCGCCTGCGACTGGCCGACCCCCATGTTGGTCCAGGTGCTCAGGTCGATGGCCATGAGCGGGCTCTGATAGGGCAGGCCTTCGAGGTACTCGCCCATCAATCCCGCCTCTTCGAGGTTTCTCGCCTTGCCCTGGCCGAGCCTGGACGGATCTCTGCCCATTGCGACCGCCGCACTTCGCAGTTGATTGAAGAAGCTCGCAGGGTCGAGTTGCGCCTTTTCGCCCGCCTCGACGATGCGACGCAGCGTACTCTGCAGATCCGAAAGCTGATTCTTCGTGAGCAGCACGCGCACGGTAAAGCTCTTCACGTCGGGATTGCGCACGTCGAGGTCGCTCGCCCATGCTTCGTACATCGGCGGGGATTTCACGCCCTGCTGTCGTCCGAGATAGGCGAGCACCATCGCTTTGCCGACCGCATCCACGCTCTGCTCGATGCCGTCGCCGCTGCTCTTCGCCTCCGCGGGCGCTTTCAACGCCTTCGCGGGATTGCGCACCTGCTCCACGAGCGCCTGCGCCATGCGCTTCACGTCGGCTTCGAATTTGGCGCCATCTCCAGCTTCGACCGGAAAGTACAGCGCGCCTTTGCCAGGCCATGCCGAAAGGCGCTTGAACTGCGCTTCGGCGATCGCATGGTCCTTCTTGCCTTCGGGCGTCTTCAGATGGACCGCGTAGATCGCCACCCCGCGCTCCTGCGCCAGCGTGCGGATCTGATCGGTGGACATGCGCGTTGAAGCGAGCGGTGAATCGCCTTCGCGCGCGCTCGCATCGGTGATGTAGACGATGTAGCGGCCGCCGAACTTCTGCCAGTCGATCTTCTTCAGCGCTTCGTCGAGCGCCGCGTATGCGTCTTCGGCATAGGCACGCGTCGAGCTCTTGGTCGCCTGCACTTTCTGGATTGCACCCAGGAACTGTTCGCGTGTGGTCGTCTGGTTCGGATCGGCGAAGACTTTCGAGAGGTACTCGACGCCTTTCGTCTTGGCGGGATCGTCCTGGAACGCGACGACTCCGAAGCGTATGCGATTCGAAACCTTCGCCTGATCGGCCTGCTCGAGCACCTGCTGCATGGCGCTGCGCGTGCGGTCGATGTACGGCTGCATCGACGACGTCGCGTCGATCACGAAGACCACCGCGGAGTTGAAGTTCGCGATCGCCGAATCGTTCGCAGGTTCGGGCTCTTTCGCCGGCGTCGCCACAGCGTCACGCGTGATCGATGCGACCTTGACCGTGCGCGCCTTGAATCCGGCCTGCAGTACGGTCGAGCTCGCTTCGAGCACGGGCAGCAGATAGAACTGCTTCTGCAGATCGACGAAACGCTCGGGCTCGGCCGCAATGACCGCGCTGTTCGCGCCGAGCGTTCCTTTCGCTGCGAAGTCTTTCGTGATGCGCTGCGTGTCCGCGGCAGCGCTGGGGCTGTTGACGAATTTGAGCAGCTCGTTGCGATCACGGAAGAAAAGGACGCGCTCGCGATTGGTCGGCTGGGCGAACGAGAGCGTGATCGCATGGCGCCATGGCACGGCGTCGGTCTCCCTCAGGTAGCCTTGCGTTTTGTCCGTCCGCGCCGGCCCCGACGAGGAGCCACCCGGCGCCGCCGTCAGTGCTGCGCTCGTACACGTAGAACAGCGTGAAAGGCTCGATGGGCTTACCGCCGGGGGCGCCGGGCTTCGGCGAAAGCGCTGCGCCGGGGCGTGTCAGCACGCGTTGGTAGAGTGTCTTCTTGCCTTCGATGAGGAGCGGCGTGCGTGCCCCCTGGGCGAAAGCGGGTCTGGGCTGCCATGAGATCAACGACGTCATCACGGCAAGCGACAGAACCAGCGCCGTCCTGATCTTCCCCGCGACGGGGGACGGAATGTCTGCTTGAAGCATGCGTGTTCCTATTGTCCGAGCGCCTTCTTCGCGTCCGCGTTACCCTGCTCTGCCGATTTGCGCAGCCACGCAACGGCCATCTCCGGTCCGTTCGGTTCGTCGGTGCCGCCTTCGCGCAGAAGCATTCCGTATCGATACTGCGACTCGGCGTCGCCGGCTTCTGCAGCCATCTTGTGCCAGCGTGCGGCTTCGAGCGGATTGGGCGCAGGCAACGGGCTCTTGTCCTTGGCCCATGTGTGCGGGTCGTAGAAGGCGCCCAGCGCGCGGGCCGCCTTCGCGTCACCCCGTTCGGCCGCGTATTTGAAGAGCAGGAACTGTCCGTCGAGCAGCTTGCCGTCTGCTGCGAGTGCTTCGCCTTTCTCGCGCGCGGCTGCGGGGTCGGGATTGCCCGCGAGGAAACGCCGGATGCCGTCCAGCGACGCATCGGAATTGGGCTGGGCGACCTGCGACTGATCCTGCGCTCCGCGGTTCAGGTACCACCATGCACCCGCACCGACCAGCAACACCAGTACTGCCGCCAGCGCGAGCCACGGCTTCCGGGGCTTCGGTTCTATCACCGGCGGCGGGCTTACAACGACCTCGGGTCGCAGCGCTTCGGGCGCGGGTTCCGACGGCTTTTCGGACTCCGGTTCCGGAGTGCTCGGCGGCAGCTCGGTCGTGTCGGCAATAGTGGGCTCGGCCTCGCCCGCAGGCGTCGGCTCGACGGAGGGAGGTTCCGGTGGAGGCGGCGCGACTTCAACCGGCGGTGGCGGTGCAACCGGGCCACGCGGATCGGGCGGCGGTGTCCACCCGCGCGGAATCGTAGTCGGCCGTCGCAGATTCGCGGACCCGGTGAACCGCTCTTCGACTTCCGCGCCGTTCGTCCCGCGAAGCTTCAGCTTGTACGGCTGGTTCGCCCGCAGGTGATACGTGACGCCGTAGTCGATGTCGAGCAGGTACTGCCGTGCCCTCGCGCCGCGGATTGAGCGGCCGAAAGCGGAACACCGTCGTGCTCCATGGATGATCGGGATTGCGGGGGTCGAGATAGAGGTCCACCTGGCCCGGCTGGACGATCGAAATCTCGACGTCTTCCGCGGATAGCCGATCTGCATTCGGGCCGGTGATTTGAAGAGCCGCGCTGCCCGAAGCATGCGACTCAGCCTGCGTAAGCCGGGTAGGCATCCTTGTGCTACGTCACTGTAGGGGCACCGCCATGGCCGGCTTCAATCGCTCGAGGATGAGGCCCAGCGCCCGGTTGTCTTCTTGTTGGATTTCGCGCCCGCCGGAGAAGTTGACATTCTCGATGCCGACCTGCTTCAGAGCAACACCCCAGTCGAGAAAGTATTCGCGCTCGCTCGCCGCACGGCGTTCGCCCATGGCGGGCGGCATGTCGCGCGCCGGCAGCGGCGGTGCGGCGAACACGCCCCGCGCGCGCGCCTTCGGCGGCTCTGGCACGCCGGGCCGGTCGTTCTCCGGCAATGTGCCGTAGCCGAGAAACGAAACGAAATCGTTGATGAGCGTGCTGGCGATGCCGGCGCCTCGATCAGCCACTTCGTCCCATCGCACGTTCGCTGCTACAAGCTCGTTGCGTACTCGTTCGCTGATCGCTTCGATGAGGCTCGTGCGGTGCGCCGCGACGATCATCTCGTTGGCGATATCCGCGACGACCTGCGCGTCGAGCCCCATGTGCGCAAGCGAAGTGCCGTCGCTGGAAAGCCCGCGCACGCGCTCCGTCCACAGGTTCAGCACCTGTATTGCGAAAATATCGCAGCGGTCGTGACGGCGTTTCGCCGCTGCAGGCGCGGCTTTCGTCGCGACGGCAGCCGTGTCGCCGGCCCAAGGGTCGGCCCAGGGATCGTCGTCAGGCGGCGCAGCCTGCGCTTCCGCCGGCGGATTCGCGTCGACTTTCAGCGATGCCACATTCAGAAACGCGCCGCGCACGTCGCCTTCCGCCACTTTGAAGCGCCCGAGCATTTCGATGAAATTGCTGAAGCCGCGATCGTTGGACGCCTGGTAAAGGCGTCGCCGCAGCATCCCGAGCGCATCCTCCTTCTCCTTGCGCGACGCATCGTCGTCGGCCTGATAGAAACGGCGCAGCCGCGCATCGAGCTGCTTCGCCTGATCGATCAGACGGCCGGCGAGCTGCTGCGATTTGAGCGTCGGCGCGAGCACCTGTTCCAACCGGCTCACGAGATACGCGACGCCGCCATCGTTCAGCCTGAACGCGCTGTCCCATACCCTCTCGCGATCGCTGAAATGCTTCTGGCAGTCGGCCGACTGAAGGAAACCCGCCTTGTACTCTTCGAGCCGTGGCGCCGCCTCCGGGGCGATCGCCGCTTCGATCCGCTGCTCGCTGCCGTCCGCCAGCGTGTTCGTGTCGCCGTACTGAATGATGTGCGGCTGCTTCAACCCCGGATTGCGCAGGAACACGGTATTGCGAAAGGGCTGACCGTCCCAATCCTGCACCCACTGGTCGCGCCCGTAGAGCTCCAGGAACGAGGCGCCCAGGCGCCGCGTGAACTTGTCGCGCCGCGAGGCCGCTGTGTCGCCCTCCTTCTCGATGAAGTCCATGTCGAACTTGGTCAGCACGAGAAAGAGTGCGCAGGGAAGACGCATGCGCTGCTCGGCGGTCGTGCCGTGCGTCTGATCGACCCACCCGCGCACCATGCCGGCGAGATCCTTCACCTCGGCAACGGACGGCGGCATGCAGAGCATCATGCAGGTGAGCTCGCGCTCCTCGGTGTAGCGCTGGAATAGATACGCGATCTTGCCGCGCAGGATCATGTGGCGCAGGACTTCCTCGCGCTCCTCCTTGTCGCCCGGAAGCTCGATCAGCTTGCTGCGCGAGCGGGCACCGGGAAAGTCGAGCAGGTCCGTATGCTCGAAGAATTCCCACGGCTTCTCCGCGATGACGACCTTGATCTCCGCGATGAGCGTCGTCAGCACCGCGCGCGGGACCTTCACCGGCGCGCCGTCCTTGCCACCGAGCTCCGGCACGACGGCGATCAGGTCCTTGGCGTCCTGCGGCGTGTCGAGCGACTTCAGCAGTATCTGAACGTCGATGATGCTGGTTTCCCGCGGCTCCAGCGCTTCGAGCGAGGCGCGCGCCTGCGGCGCGTGCTGCAGCTTCTCGAGCGCATCGTGCAGCAGGATGAAGAGGCGCGTGAAATCCTCGAGATTGCCCCAGAGGAGCGCATAGAGTTTGATGCGTGCTGCCGTCGGCAGGCGATGGCCGAAACGCGTGAGCGCGTCCCAGTAGCCCGCGCGCGTGAACGCCTCGACGCCGGTCGAGAAGTAGGCGCGGAAGTATTCGCCGATGTCGAACATCGTGATTTCGTCGAGATGCTTCGCCGGCGTGCCCGCCTGCGCTTCCGCGGCGGTAACGGCAGCGCGAATGACTTCCTCCTCGGGCAATTTGACTTTGCGGTTGTTCGGATCGAAATCCGAAAGGAAGCTGTTGCCGAGAATTTTCACGAGATCCGTCTCGGTGAGCATGCGCAGCTCGACCGGATAGTTCGCGTCCGTCGTACCGGGCACGATCGTGAAGCGCGTGACCAGCCCCGTAGATTCGCGATCGCCGGGCGGATTGATCTCGGCGATGAAGTTCTTCTGCTTGCCCGCGAAGTTCGCCATCAGCGGATCGCGGCTCTGCGGATTGCGCGCGAGCACGGAGACCAGGTACGACTTGCCCGCCTGGCTCGGCCCGAATACGCCCGCGCTGTTGCGCCGCGCAGCCGACGCCGCAAGCTTGCGCGAGAGGTTCTCGGCACGGCGGGTGGCTTCCGCGAGCGAATGCTCTTCGTTCGCAACGGACCGTGCGCTGCTCGCGAGCCGCATCACCCATGCGCGCGCTTCACCGCTCGCCTGACCCAGCGCCTGAGAGCCCTGCAGCAGATCGGTTTGTGCTTCAGCCATTGAGAGTCCCTAATTCCCCAGGAGAATGCCGGTATCGAGCCAGTAGCCCTGATCGTTGCTGATGGTCTGCAGCCGCAGCCGCAGGTTCATCGACGGCACCGTCCTGCCTTCACGATCGGTGATGCCCGCAATCGCCAGCTCGGGATTCTCGATGTATTCCTCGTCGTCGAGCTTGCTCGGCCTGCGTTTGCCTTTGCGCACGAGCGTCACGTTGAGCGGCGTGCGCGGGCTCAGTCTCTGGCCATCGTCCGGCGTTGCGTACTTGATGAAGTACAGGCGCGACGCAGGCCACCAATCGACCGGCAGCTGACGGAAACCCAGCGGCATCGGTCCCCGGAATTCGAACGTTTTGTCCGGCAGCTTGTATTCCGGATTGTCGAGGTCGAGATCGTCGTAGAACTCGTCGGCTTTGAGCAGCCGGTTCGAGTGATCGAGCTTGCCGAAGAAGCGCGCGGTCGAGCGCGGGCGCAGCTCGTCCGAACGGAAATTGAAGTTCTGAAGCTGGCCATTGCCCAGCAGACACAGCATCGCGCCGACGGCAGCCGTCGTTTTCGGATCGCCGACTGTCGCGTGCTGGCTCTGGTCTCTGTACGGATACCAAGGGCCGACCCGAAACTGGTGGAGCGAGATCAGCCGATGCGAAGGCAGCGCGGCCGTCTCTTCGAGAATCGCGCGCACGGCAGGCAATCGCGACGGACGCCCCGACAGGATCAGAAGATCGGCGCGGTATCGATACACGATCTCCGAGAGTGCCTGAAGCATCTCGAGGAAAACGCTGCGCACGGTGCGGTCGATCTCCGCGGGATCGATCTGGAACTCCATGTCCTGCAGGCGGAAATCGCGCGCGCCGCGCTTCCCGAGCTCCGCGTTCACGTACTGAACGAGTTCTTCCGAAGGCTGATTGTCAGGTCCGAAGAACTCCGGGAACTTGCGCGTGATGACACTCGGCTCAGCGGCCGGATCGTAGGCCTCGTACGCGTGCAGCATCCCGAGCGCAATCGGGGCTGCGATCTGCGCAGCGAACTGCTGCCGCCGCACGAGCTCCACCGCTTTCATGTCGCCGCGGTTGCCGCCGATCATCTGGTTGAGCGCACTGTCCGCTCGCTCGCCCAGCCCCCCGTCTCGCAACGCGCGCTTGATCGGATCGATGACGTGATCGCGCGCGACCCGCAGCAGCGCATCGTCGCCCGCGAGGTTGAAGCCTTCCCGAAACTCCTGCCGCGGAATGAGCGTGACGTTGGCGCCGGAGCCATCGACGGCGATGGAGGTGACGACGAGATCCGTCGTGCCCCCTCCGATATCGATCGTGGCAAGCCGCAGGTGCCTGCGGGCGTCCGGGTCCGCCTGATTGACCGGGTGGCGCACGGTATTGAAAAACGCGTTCGCATCACCGGAATAGTTCTGTGCGACCTGCGTGTAGAGATACACCGCCTGCGTGGCCGTCGCTTCGTCCCACTTGAGTATCACGTCGGGGCCCGCGTTTTCGCTCGCTCGCACTCGCCCCTCCGCCGTGTAGTTGATGTGCGAGCTGCCGTCGTCGCCGTAACTCAGGGTTGCGAGTCCGAGCGAGAGATACGCGAGATCACAGGCAGCTTCGGCCTGCTGTTTGAGAATGTCGCGCTCCGCGAGCGGCATCGCGGTCGGCATCGTCATGATGATGCGGCGCAGCCTGCGCGGCAGATTGGCATTTGCCGGCCGGCGCAGGCGGTGCATGGGCGAATTCATCATCGAGATCGCCTGCACGAAGATTTCCGACAGCGCGAACGCGGTGAGGTTGCGGCGCGAGTAGAGCGCCCGCAGCGCCGGCAGTCCGGCATCGGGTGTGAGCTCGAGCTTGTGCGGATCGACGCGGTGCAGAGGATCGCCGTGGTCGTTCACCCAGGTCGTGAACGCGACGCCGGTCGCATCGGCCGACTGGCCGGGATTCGCCGAGTTGGTGTTGAATCGCCATGAGTCGCTCGGCGGGTCTTCGTCCCACAGGTAGCGCTTCGGGCTCGAAAGACCCGAGGAGCCTTCCGTCCCCGAGCGCTGGGCTGCGAGTCGCGCCGCTTCGACGCCGACACGCACGACCGTCGGCCACCCGAACGCTTCGGCCCGGCCGCTCCGGATCGACAGATGGTCGCGCCCGAAGGTCGCCCGCGCGAATTCGAAACGGCTCGGAAAGGGTTCCGAATAAACCTGCTCCGCGCGATTCAGGTCGCGCAACTGCAGGGTGACGGCTTTGGTGATATCGACGCCGAGCTGCTCCGGATCGGCTTCGATCAGCAGCCCGCAACTGCGTGAGTTACCGAGATCGAGCACGAGATCGACGTCGATCGGCGGCGTGCGCGGCTCGGTGATGCGATCGACGAGCTTGACCGACGGCACGAAATCGAGACTCCACAGGAGATCGAGAAAGGCCTTGTAGCGCGCGATGTGCTCGTTCGAGCCTTGCATCTGCTCGTGGATTTCGTCGTCGGTCAGCGGGCGGAACGCGAATTTGCGCCGGCGTCGCTCCTCGGCTTCGAGCATTTCCTTGAACGCTTCGAGGCACCAGTCCTTCACCCAGCCCTCGCCGAAGTACCACTCCGCGGGTTCCTTGTGGCTGGGTAACGCGAATTCGCGTCCGTTGCGCGCGTCCTGCGGCGATGGCGCAAGGTATGCCTCGGTCTCGACGAATTCGATGAGCGACGTATCGAAAGCGAGCACCAGCCGATACTGATTGCCGTCGTCGTCCGGTTCGTCGAGCTTCGCAAGGTAGGCGCGCGCCCAGTTCGTCGGCCCGCGGAAGAAGCCCTGCGCTTCGCGCCTCAGCAGCGGCAGAGGAACCCACACGCGATCGAACATCTGCACGATGGCCCTGACGTCGACCGAATACGATTCGACGCCACTCGCCTCTTCATCACCGCGCCGCACGCAGGTCGGGATGCGCTCGTTGTTGAGCGACGTATGCGGGTCGAAGAACCCCCACTCCTTCGGCGCGGGCGACTGTTTGTCGAGCGAGAAGCCGAGGTCGAGGAACTGCACGCCCGTGCCGGGAATGAGCGGCACGACGCGCGGCAACCTCAATAGCTGATTAAGCGCCATGGTGCATCCGCATGCGATCTTTCATAAAGTGCGCCAGCAGCGCCGCCTCCCTATCCGCGCAGCCTGCGCAGCGGTGCGTTCCAGCGCAGGCCGTCCGAGTTGACGATATAGCATTGCGTGCGGCCGTCCTGTCTCACTTCGCATTCGTGCCGGGTCCCATCGTCTCGTTCTATGTAAAGACGCTTGCCATCAGTGTAAGCGCGGAGCTTGCCCGACATCGATGGTAATGGTTGATTGGTTCGCGCGTCCCGGCGCTCGACTGCGTGGTACGTCCCCTGACCGTCCGGCGCAAACTGGAACACGAGCCGGTTCGTGGCGACGACATCCTGCGGGCGCGCCTTGTACTCGTTCAACCGTCCGTCGCCAAGCTGCCACAGACCCGCGAGGAAGCTCAAGTCACCCTTCTCGAGCGCGCGCGGCGGGATACTCAGGCCGGGGCCGGCATTGAGGCCCTTCGTGTCCGGGACGGACGACTTGTCGGCGCGCGGCTTCGGTTTCGGCTTGGGCTCTTCCACCGGCGCTTTCTGCTCTTCGACCGGCGGTTTCACCTCTTCGACGGGCGGTTTCTTCTCCTCGATCGGTGGCTGCACTTCATCGACCGGCGGCTTCACTTCTTCCACCGGCGGCTTCTTGTCTTCGACGGGCGGCGCAACGGGTGTACAGGCGCGCATCGACAGCAGCACGGCCAGCAGGAGCAGCAGCGCCAGCAACGCCCACAGCAGCCACCACCACCACGGTCGCTTGCGCTTTCCGGCGTCCGCAGCGACAGCGGTCTGCGCAATCGGCTCCGACTCTGCGGGCGGTTGAAGTGGATATTGCGGGGCCAGCGCGGCAGGTTCGATGCTCGCCCCGGTCTGGGTTTCGAAGCCCCAGAACGCGATCACCGGCTGGTCACCCACAAAATAGAGGAAGTTCCCCTGCGCGGGCACTTTCAGCGCCTGCTCGAGCAGGCTCGCGAAGGCGTGCGATCCGCCCGGTTGCGAACCGCCTTGCGCGCGCAGATCCTGCACATAGCTCGCGAGACCGGAGCGGATCACTTCCAGGTCGAGCGCACGCTGCGCCTGTTCCTCGGACGTCATCTCGTGCCATCCGCGCGCGTTGCCCGGCACTTCAGCCGTCCACCGCAGCTCCCCGGTATCGGCATCGTAGGTGGGCTGGGCGAAGTAGTTCGCGAACTTCGGGCCGCGTTTCGCGAGGAGCATCGCGCGCAACTGAACGTGGCTTTGATACGCCGGCCGGCCGAACGCACCGAGCGGCCGATAACGGTCGATCCTGTCGTGCACCAGGTGGGCGCCGGTCACGCCTTTCACGCCGGCGGCGGCCCGTTCACGGGCACCGCTTCAGGGCTCACGTGCGATGCCCATGTAGTACCTGCTGCCGTCGCGATTCACGCCGAAGCATTGCGTCTGGCCGCCCGTCGCCTTCACGCATTCGATCTTCGGCGGCGCGTACGCGCCGCCGTTGCTGCACGGGACCGACTGACTGCCTTCGATGTTGAGCTTGCCACCGCTCATCGTTCCCGCGACGGCACCTTTGCAGGTCGAGCCGTCGCCGCGTCGCAACGTGACTTCACCTTTGCCCTGCTTGTCGAAATTGAAAGAGAGATCGACCGGCTGACCCGTCTCCCGGTCCGCGAGGCCTTCACCCGCTTTCCAGCGCCCTGAGAGGAAGTCCATGCCGGGCGGCGTCTTCGTGTTTTCCGGCGGCAGATCCAGAGGTCGCGTCGGATCGGTCTTCGCGATCGTGTCGGGAGGCGTTTTATCCGTCTTCGGTAACTTGTCGGGATCACGGCCAGCGTCGACGGGCGGCGTATCTTGCGGTCCCCCGAGCGGCGGGTCCGTCGTGCCGGCGCCGGGAAGGTCGGGTCCGGGTTCCCGCGGGACGTCGACGCCAGCGCCGCTGCCCGCAGCATCGCCCGGAACGAATCCCGGGCGATCACGGCCATCGGCGAGCACGCCGTCGGATCGTCGCCCGTCTCCGGGTACGACGACGCCGGAGTCACCGGGAATAGACGCAGTGTCACCCGGTACTTTGTCGGGCGGCGCGGTGTCTTTGTTGGCGAACGGCACGTCCGGCGCGACGGGTACACGATCCGTGCACGAGCGCAGCAGCCACAACAGGCCCAGCAGAAGAAGCAGCCCGAGAAGCACCCACAGCAGCAACCACCACCACGGTCGCTTTTGAGCGAGGACAGCCGCACCGCCGGCCGCGGCCGCCGTCGCGGCAACGCCCGCTGCAGGTGCAGCCGCTGCGGCGGCTCCGGCGCCTGCGAGCGGGACCGCAGCGTACCCGGGCGCGAGCGCTGCCGGCTCGACGCTGCCGCCGCCTTGCGTCTCGAAACCCCAGAACGCGATGACCGGCTGATCCCCGACGAAATACAGGAAATTGCCCTGGGCCGGCACCTTGAGCGCCTGCTCGAGGAGGCTCGCAAAGGCCTGCGAACCGCCGGGCTCGCGACTGCTCTGCGCCCGCAGCTCCTGGGCAAAGCTGCCCAGTCCCGACCGTACCACTTCGAGATCGAGCGCGCGCTGCGCCTGCTCCTCGGGCGTCATCTCGTGCCACCCGCGCGCGGTGCCGGGCACTTCGGCGGTCCATCTCAGCTCGCGCGTCGCTGCTTCGTAGTTGGGCTTCGCGAAGTAATTCGCGAACCTCGCTCCGCGCTTTGCGACGAGCATCGCACGCAGTTGCACGTAGCTCTCGTATGCAGGCCGGCCGAATGCACCGAGCGGCCGATAGCGGTCGATCTTGTCGTGCGCGAGGAGCGGGCCTGTGGTATCGCCTTGTGCGGACGCCATAAGTTCAGTTCTTCTTCGGATCGGGAACGCACTTTACCGCCGGCGCCCCCTTGGTTTTCAAGCGCGCGATCTCTGATTCGAGCAGCCGATTGCGTGCCTCGGCCTGAGTGATCTGCGCGTCGATGTCGCCAGCCGATGCAGTCTTGTCGTAAGCGCGCATCGTGAACTGCCGCCACCCCCAGAAGAGCGCGGCGAGCAGTACCAGAGCAGACGCCGCAAACAGCGCGACGCGCTGATAGCTGCGCATGCCCGTCGCGCCCGCCGTCGTTGCTTTCGAGGGAATCGGACCCGCCTGGCTAGCCGCTGGCGCGGGACTGCTCGGTGTCGATGCGGGCGCCGTTCCCCGCGCCACGGCACTCGATACAGCGCTCGCCGGTGCCGCAGCGGCTGGCTCCGCGCGCAAGGCCGGTGCTGCGCTCGCGACCGCAGCGCCACTGCTCCGATGGCCCCACAAGGTCACGACGGGTTTGCCGTCGATGCTGTAAAGCGGAGCACGCGGCGCGATCTGCGCTGCAGCGCGCAGCATGTCCGCGATCATCTGCCCGCCGGGGCCTTGGCTCTGAATATCCGTCGCGACGCCATGAACATCGCCGAGTATGCGCTGCGCCCGTTCCTCCAGCCGCTGGCGTTCTTCCGGTGGAAGTTCGTCCGCACGAACGACAGTGCCCGAGAGCGGCGTGAACCATGTGATCGAGCCCGATACCGCGGCACGCGGCTGCGCGAAAAAATGCGCGTGATTCTGGCCCAGTCGATTGCGCAGAATGCCGACGAGCTGGTCGTAGCAATCGATAAGGCGTTTGCCGTGGATCTCGAGCGGTTCGTTTTCTCCGCCCGAAGTTTCTGCCAGGCGCTGCGGCACGAGCGTCCCCTGTTCGCTGATCGCGCGGCGAGATTATCTCACCGTGCGTGCACGCGCGAGAACCGTCCATAGGGTTGCTTTACGGTGCGACAGCGTTCAGGCACACTCGACCTGGCCGCTGCATGTGGCTCGAGGGCCCTTTGACGCGCCACGACAACTATCCAAAGAGCATGCCGGCGCGGTGGAGCACCATCGCGATCGCATCCATCACACTTGTCCTCGCGGCGTGCCAGCCGCCCGCAAGCATTTCAGGCAGTGCCGAGAAGCAGGCGAAACTTGCCGACGTGCTCGCGCGCGAGCAGTCGCTCAAGACTCAGCTTCAGGGGCTTTCCACCGGAGCAGCGGCACATTGTCCTCCCGGCTACGTCGCAGAAGGCGAGCGCTCGCCGAGCGCTGCCGCAGAGGCAGACGGCAAGCTCAGCCCGCTTTCGGCGAAGGACATGGTCGAAAAGCTCGAACGCGCGACCGTCCTCGTGCTGCTGCCGAATGCGAAAGGACTCGCCACCGGCACGGGCTTCTTCGTTTCGCCGCAATACCTCATCACCAATCGGCACGTGGTGGAATCGAGTACGGACGGGCATGTGCTGCTCGTGAGCCGCATGCTCGAACACATCCGGCGCGGCACGGTCGTCGCGGCGACCGACAACTCCACACCCGGGTCGCCCGACTTCGCGCTCGTGCGGCTCGAAAACGGGCAGGCGCCGGGCGCCCTCGACATCAACACTGAACCGACGAAGCTGAGCGAAGTGATTGCCGCGGGTTATCCGGGGCTCGTGATGCGGGGTGACGCGAATTTCGTGAAGCTCGTCCGTGAGGGCGATTTGAGCGCTGCGCCCGATCTCAGTCTCACGCGAGGAACGATACAGTCGCTCCAGAGCTCATCGGCGGGAACGCCGATCATCGTGCACACGGCTTCGATACTCCAGGGAAACTCGGGTGGCCCACTGGTCGACGCGTGTGGCCGTGTCGTCGGCGTGAACACGTTCATCGCAGTCGATCAGCAGCAGTCGGGCCGCGTGTCGTATGCGATCCAGGCCACCCCGATGGGGACGTTCGCGGATCGCAACGGGACCGCCATCAATCGCGACCGGCGACCTTGCGGCTGATGCCGCTCGCGACATGATGCGCGTCCGGGCCGCGGTCATCGCCGCAGCAGTTGCAGCGCAGATAGCGTCGGCTCAGAGCGCCTTTCCACCATCGGATTCGTAGCACGGCATAGTCGTTCGGATACCCAGCATTTCCGAGCGTCCTCGCCTGCTCGCGTAAAATCGCAGGCTTCCGTCCGAAGCAGTCACATGAACGAAATATCGGAAGCAGCCCTCGCAGGTCACAGTCGCATGATGCAGCAGTATCTGCGCATCAAGGCGCAGCATCCGGACATGCTTCTCTTCTTCCGGATGGGTGATTTCTACGAGCTCTTTTACGACGACGCCGAATGCGCGTCTCGATTGCTCGACATCACACTCACCACACGCGGCGCGTCCGCCGGCGAAGCGATTCGCATGGCGGGTGTGCCGTATCACGCGGTCGAACAGTATCTCGCGAAGCTGGTAAAGCTCGGTCAATCGGTAGCGATCTGCGAGCAGATCGGCGACCCCGCCACTTCGAAGGGACCTGTCGAGCGCAAGGTGACGCGCGTCGTCACGCCGGGCACGCTGACCGATGCAGCGCTGCTCGACGACAAACGCGAGAACGTTCTGCTCGCGCTGCATCGCAGCCGCAGCACACTCGGTCTCGCGTGGCTCTCGCTTGCTGCGGGCCGCTTCTCGATCATGGAAACGCAGCGGGAGAATCTCGCCAATGAGCTCGAGCGGCTGCGGCCGTCCGAAGTGCTGATCGCCGACGACGCGCAATGGCCTGAATTGAACGGCCATGCCGCAGTGAAGAAGCTCGCGCCCTGGCACTTCGATGGCGACTCGGCGCGGCGGCTCCTGTGCGCACAGTTGCAAACGCTCGATCTGTCCGGCTTCGGTGCGACGGAGCACGTCATCGCCGTCGGCGCCGCCGGGGCATTGCTCGAATACGCGAAGTCCACCCAAGGCACGGCCATCGGGCACGTGCGTTCGCTCACGGTCGAGGAGCCCGGCGCGTTCGTGCGCATGGATCCCGCCACGCGACGCAATCTGGAGATTTCCGAAACGATTCGCGGCGAACCCGCACCGACGCTGCTCTCGTTGATCGACACCTGCGCGACAGGCATGGGCAGTCGGTGGCTGCGACATGCGCTTCATCATCCGCTGCGGGATCGGGAAGCATTGCGAATGCGGCACGGTGCAATCGCAGCGTTGCTTGCAGCGAACGCATACGAGGCTTTACACGCACTCCTCAGGCGATGTGTCGATGTGGAACGCATCACTGCTCGCGTTGCTCTGAAGTCCGCGCGTCCACGCGACCTCTCCGGCGTGCGCGACACGCTCGAAGCGCTTCCAGCGCTTGCCGGTGCACTGCAAGGCTGTGCGAGTCCCCTGCTGATCGAGCTCACGGGCCACCTCGCAGGTGACGACGCACTCGGCACGCTGCTCAAGGCGTCGATTCGCCCGGAGCCGTCCGCCGTGTTGCGGGAAGGCGGCGTGATCGCCGACGGGTACGATGCCGAGCTCGACGAGCTGCGCGCGATCCAGCAGAACTGCGGTGAGTTCCTGCTCGACCTCGAAACGAGAGAACGCGGGCGCAGCGGTATTCCCAACCTCAGGGTCGAATACAACCGCGTGCACGGTTTCTACATCGAAGTCACGCGCGCGCACGCCGAGCGTGTGCCGGAGGATTACCGCCGCCGGCAGACGCTGAAGAATGCCGAACGCTACATCACACCCGAGTTGAAGGCATTCGAGGACAAGGCGCTCTCCGCCCAGGAACGTGCCCTCGCGCGCGAGAAGGTGCTGTACGAAAGCGTGCTCGATACGCTCCAGGCGCACATTCCCGCGCTCCAGCAGATAGCCAGCGCACTCGCTCAGCTGGACGCATTCTCCTCGTTCGCCGAGCGTGCGGCAGCGCTGGACTGGAACGCGCCCGAGTTCGTGGACGAGCCGCTCATCGAAATCGAAGCCGGACGTCACCCGGTGGTCGAGTCGCAGGTCGATGCGTTCATCGCAAATGACGTGCGGCTCGCACCGGTGCGCCAGATGCTGCTTGTCACCGGCCCGAATATGGGCGGCAAGTCGACATACATGAGGCAGGTCGCGTTGATCGCGCTGCTCGCGCACTGCGGCTCGTACGTGCCGGCCGCGCGCGCACGTCTGGGGCCGATCGACCAGATCTTCACCCGCATCGGTGCTGCGGACGACCTCGCAGGCGGGCGATCGACGTTCATGGTGGAGATGACCGAAGCGGCTTACATCCTGCATCACGCCACACGGGAGAGCCTCGTGCTGATGGACGAGATCGGCCGCGGCACATCCACCTACGACGGACTCGCGCTCGCGTGGGCCATCGCGCGCCACCTCGCCGAGAAGTGTGGATGCTTTACGCTGTTCGCGACCCACTACTTCGAGCTGACGGCGCTCGCCTCCGAGTTCAAGCATGTCGCGAACGTGCATTTCGATGCGGTCGAGCACAAGGATCACATCGTTTTCCTGCACGCCGTGGAGGAAGGACCGGCGGACCGCAGCTATGGCTTGCAGGTCGCGCAGCTTGCCGGCGTCCCCGGCGCCGTCATCCGCGCCGCGCGCCGTCGCCTCGTCGAGCTGGAAGAACAGGGACTCCATGCAAGCCCGCAGCGTGATCTTTTCACGACGAACGTGCCGGAGCCGGAACACGCGCCAACGCTGCCTGCGCTCGAGTTGCTGCGTTCGACCGATCCCGATTCACTTACACCGCGCGCGGCACTCGAGCTCGTGTATCAGTTGCGGCAGAAGCTGGACGAGTGAACACGCGTTCGCGAGCGGCCCGGCGCCGGAGCCTGCTCCGCCCCGTTCTGCTTTCCGTATCGTTGTCGTGCGCCGCGCACGCCGACGAGTTCTCGTTCGCCGCATTCGGCGACACGCCGTACAACGCGGCCGAGGAGCTGCAGCTCGGCGGCATGCTGCAGGACATGAACGAGCAACCGCTCGCGCTCATCATCCACGTCGGCGATTTCAAGAGCTCGCAAGTCGAATGCAGCTGACGCGGTCTTCGAGGAACGCCGCCGCTGGTTTTCCGAAGTCGAGCATCCTTTCATCTACGTGCCCGGCGACAACGAATGGACGGACTGCGAGACCGCACGGCGTCCACGCGATGCACTGGAACGACTCGCGAAGCTGCGCGAGCTCTTCTTCTCGACCGGATCGACGCTCGGCAAAGTCGCGTTCCCACTCGAGCAGCAGAGCGCGCGTGGTTATGCCGAGCACGTGAGATGGATCGCGCGCGACGTCGTATTCGCGACCTTCAACATTCCCGGCCCCGATAACCACGCTGCGCGCATGCCGCAGGAATCGCGCGACCGCACCCGCGCCGTGCTCGACTGGATGCAGCAGACGTTCGAGCTCGCCCGCGAGCGCCGATTACCCGCGGTGGTTCTTGCGATGCACGGAAACATCTTCACCGGCCGCTCAGGGTATGGCGATATTCTCTCGGCACTGGAAGCGCACGCTCGCCGCTACCAGGGCGAGATCCTCGTCATTCACGGCGATACGCACTGGTTTCACTTCGATCGTCCGCTCGCGGACCGGAACGTCGCGAACCTGCGCCGACTCGAAGTCTTCGGAAGCCCGTTCTCAGCGTGGACGCTCGTCACGGTCACGATCGAAAACGGCCATGCGACGTTTCATGCAACGCACGGAAGCGCGACGAGCTCGGAGGCGCAACCGGCGGCCGCAGAAAGGTAGTGAAGGAACCGTTCGTGCTGAGGAGCGCGAGCGTCTCGAAGCACGAACAACGAATCCGTTCAGATTTCGAGACGGTCATCATCGACCTCCTCACTGCGAACGGATTTGCCGGCTGAGGCTAGTGGTGGTGCCCGTGCTCGCCGTGCACGTGTCCGTGCGACAACTCGTCCGTGCTCGCTGCGCGGACCCCCTTCACCGTGCAGTCGAAATGCAGCGTCTGTCCGGCGAGCGGATGATTGCCGTCGACGACGACCTTGCCTTCCGCAATGTCCGTGATGGTGTAGACGATCGACTCGCGCGACTCCTCGCCTTCACCCTCGAACTGCATCCCGATTTCGATGTCTTCAGGGAACTTCTCGCGCGGCTCGATGTGCACGAGCTCGGCATCGTAATCGCCGAAGCCATCGTCCGGCGCGAGTCGCACCCGGCATTTCTCGCCGATCTGCTTGCCTTCGAGCGCCTTCTCGACGGCCGGGAACATCCCGCCGTACCCGCCGTGCAGGTACTCCATGGGCTGCTCGGTCTTCTCGATCAACTCACCATCCGTGTCGTAGAGCTCGTACTCGAGCGCGACGACCGTATCCTTCGCTATTTGCATTTACCAATGCTCTTGATGAGACCGAGTATCTCGGCCGCGTGTCCGCGCGCGCTCACGCCGTAAAGGGTATGTCTCAGCAGGCCGTCGCGGTCGATGATGAACGTGGAGCGGACGATCGCGCGCCGCTTGCGCCCTTCCATTTCCTTCTCCTGAAGGACACCGTAACGCTGGCATACCTCGCCGTCCGGATCCGCCAGCAGTTGAACGCTGACACCGTGTTTGTCGCGAAAGGCGCCGTGCGAGAGACAATCATCCATGCTCACGCCGAGCACCACGGTCTTCAGGCGGGAAAACTCGTCTTCCAGCTCGCTGAAGTCGATCGCTTCCATCGTGCCGTCGGGCGAGCCGTCCCGCGGATAGAAATACAGCACGACGTTCTTGTGCTTCTTGAATTCGTGGAGACTCACCATGTTGAGATCGGCGTCGGGCAGATCGAACGATGGCGCCGGCTGCCCCGGTTGCAGCGTGACCCGATTTTCCCCCCTTATGAGCTCCATACGGAGCCTCCATCCAAGTGCCTCTGGCATTGTGTGAACAAACCGCGCGGCGGTCAAGAACCGCGCACGCATATAATTCGCCGCACATGCGCAAGAAATTTCCTGCCGATATCGGTGCGACGCAGTTTCTGCAACGCTATTGGCAACGAGAGCCGCTCATCACACGCGGCGCGCTGCCGCAATACGCTTCGATCATCACACGCGAGCGTCTGATGAAGCTTGCCGGGCGCGAGGAGCTCGAGTCGAAGCTCGTGATACGCGCACGTGGCCGCTGGATCGTTCGCGACGGACCGTTCACGACGCGCGATTTCGCACGATTGCCGCACCGTGGGTGGACATTGCTGGTGCACGGGGTCGATCTCGCACTCGCCAGCGCAGCGCGCCTTGCTTCCGAGCTCAACTTCATACCGTATGCACGTTTCGACGATGTGATGGTGAGCTACGCCGCACCGGAAGGCGGCGTGGGTCCGCATTTCGACAGCTACGACGTCTTCCTGTTGCAAGCACAAGGCCGCCGTCGCTGGCGAGTAGGCCATCAGGCCAACGTCGATCTCGTCCCCGTAGCACCGCTCAGGATCTTGCAGCGTTTCGAGCCGGACCGTGAATGGGTGGTCGATGCCGGCGATCTGCTGTACCTGCCGCCCGGCTGGGCGCACGACGGCATTGCCATCGACGAGTGCATTACCTGTTCCATCGGCTTTCGCGCGCCGCACGCGCAGGAGCTGGCAGAGCGTTTTCTGGATTACCTGCGCGACCGGATGTCGCTGGCAGGGATCTACGAGGATCCGGGAAGCACGGCGACACGAGAGCCGGCGCGTATTCCGTCGCGTCTGGTCGATGCAAGTGTCGAAACGCTGAAGCGGATCCAGTGGTCGACGCCAGACGTGGTCGATTTTCTCGGGCGCTATCTCAGCGAACCGAAGCCGCAGATCGTGTTCTCGCGACCACGACCCGCACTGGATCCTGCAACGTTCACGCGACGCGCACGGAAACACGGTTTGCGACTCGCGCTCGCAACGCGTTTGCTCTACCGGGGCAGCACGTTCTTCATCAATGGCGAATCGGTCCCTTGTCCGCGGTCTGCACTGCCGCTGATCCGAAACCTTGCGAACGATCGCACCCTGGCGCCTCCAGTGACCTTGTCTGCGGAAGCGTCGCGCCTGATGCACGAGTGGTACGGGGCCGGCTACATAGAATTGAGCGTCTGAATGAGGTGCGCTTTGCGATGACTTCGACGCCTCACGGCCTACCCCATGCGCGGTACGATCGGTTCGAGAGCGTGCGCGAATACGAACACGCGATCGACGAGCTGCTTGCCGGCACACAGCACGTCATTCGCATTTTCGACCGGACACTCTCTGCGGCATACAACTCGTCTCATCGCTGCGATGCGTTAGCGCGGTTGCTGAGAGCAGGCGCGCCGAACACCCTTCAAGTCGTTCTGCACGAGGTCGAATCGGTCGAGCGTATATGCCCGCGCTTTGTCGCTCTCGTGCAGCAGTTCGGTCATGTCGCCAAGTTGCGACAGACACCGCGCTTTGCACGACACATATACGATCCGTTTATCGTCTTCGATGCGAGCAGCTATGTACATCGTTTTCACCACCAGCACGCGCGGTTCGCGCGCGGACTCGACGATATCGACGGTGCACAGCAGTTGATCGAGCGTTTTGCCGAGTTGTGGGATGCGTCGCAACCCGCGCTCGCCCGCAGCATCTCGGGTCTCTAGCGTCCGTGCCTCAGCATGCGTACAGCGACTGCTGGTAAAATGGTAGGGCGACCGGCGAAACCGCTATGACAATGGTTTTCCGGCGTTCATCCGTGAACGTTTGACGACTGTGCTAAAGGATAAAACATGAACCGCTCGCTCCTACTCGTCGCCTGCCTGGCGATCGGCCTCTCGGCCTGCAGTAAGAAAGAAGAGAAAACAGTAACGCCGCCGCCCGCAGCCCCAGCGCCGAGCACCACGGCGCCAAGCACCACGGCACCAAGCACCACGGCAACAACACCCCCGGCCGCGCCCACGCCTGCACCGGCTGAAGCACCAAAGGCGGATGCTGCCCCGCCCCCCAGCACGTCCTCGTCTGCGACGGGTGCGACCGGGACGCCGCCGCCTCCTCCTCCCGCGCCTGCCCCGGCCGCCTCGGATAGCCCGTTTCCAAAGGCGGCAGAGCCGCATGCCTCCGACAAGAGCGACAAGAAGTAGGGCTGACAGCGTCGTAGTAGAAAGCCGGTCCTGTGGCCGGCTTTTTTTACGAAACCTGCCGCCATGCGAGACCTTCCGACTGCGTAGCGATTCCGATCCAGCCCGGCTCGCACCCGAGCGCCTCGGCCGCCGCCGACCGGGCAAGCTCGGGCGTGTTGTTTTGGGCGGACAGATGTGCGGCTATGAAATGCTGCAGGCGGCTGCAATCGATGCCGCACAGGATGCGCGCGGCCGTACCGTTATCGAGATGCCCGTAGCGGCTCGATATGCGACGCTTCAGCGTCGGCGGATACGAACCGCTCATCAGAAGATCGAGATCGTGATTGCATTCGAGGATCAGCGCATCGAGCCCTGACAGCATGCGCTGGATATGCGGAGTCGAGTCTCCGGCATCGGTGAGCAGGCCCAGGCGCAGATCGCCGTCGCTGAACAGGAATTGGGAGGGCTCCCGCGCGTCATGAGGAACGGGAAACGGGTGAACTTCGATATCCCTGATCGCGAATGGCGTATGGCTGTCGATGAGCTTGATGTCCGGCATCATCGACCCGCCCGGTCCCAGTGAAACGAGCGTGCCGTAGGTGAGGTAGACCGGCAGGTTGTAGCGCCGCGCCAGCCTCGCGACGCCGCTGGCATGATCCTCGTGCTCATGCGTCACGACGATTGCAGCCAGATCTTCGGGCGCGAGACCGACGCGATTCAGGCGTGCAACGACATCGACAAGTGTGAAGCCGCAATCGACCAGGACGCGGGTGGCGTCCGATTCGACTACGAGTCCGTTGCCTTCGCTGCCGCTGCCGAGGGAAGCGAAGCGGATCATGCAGCGGGAGGTGAGAGGCGGAAGGAGGGAGGCGTTGCTCGATTCCGATCAGTTCGTTCAGCAGTCCTACGCCTCACCGATGGCCCTCCATTCCGTTACTTCAGTTGTTCATAGAGCAATGACAGGATGCGGTTCGCGGTCTGCGACTGCTCACGCCCGCCGTCCTTGTTGAGCACGTTGACTTCGGCGCGGTCCCCCGCATCCTTCACCAGCACGCGATACTGCTCCTTCTGCTTCTCCTTGTCGTCGCTGCTGCCCCAGAACTTGAACTTCGAGAACAGACCCTTGTTGCTCGCGCTCTTGTTGTCGACGTCGGGGTCGATGTAGCGCACGAAGTACAGGCCCCTGGAGCGATCGCGGTCTTCCACGGTAAACCCGACTCGGTCGAGCGCGAGCCCCACGCGACGCCATGCACGATCGAACTGTTCGTTGAGCGCGAGCGCCGCACCGTCACCGCCTTTTTCGAGCGTGGCGCGCGGGACTGTCGGCGCCGCTGTCGCAACGACGGACTTCGCTTTCTCTTCCTGCACCCCGAGCCGTACCATGATCCGGCGCAGCATGTCGGCTTCGAGCTCGGGATTCGGCGGCCGCGGCTGCCACTTCGTCTGGTCCTTTTCCGGGGAGGTATAGACCTCTTCCATGCCGCGATGACTGACGTAGATCTCCGTCGTGCCCGTTTGAGCGCCCCGCTCGAGCCGCGTCCGGAACTTGTCGCGTTCGCCCGTCGAATACACGACGTCGAGCAGTTTGCCGAGCGTATTGCGAATGAAACCGTCGGGAACGCGCGGACGACTTTCAGCCCAGTCCGTCTCCATGACGCCGGTTTCGGGACTTTCGGTGTTGACGATGAAACCGGTCTCCTGCCAGAAATCCTTCACGACCGGCCAGACCTGTTCCGGATCGCCTTTCACGACGAGCCACCGCTCCGTACCGGCACGTTCGAGACGCACATTGTCCTGCTGCGGCAGCATCACGGCGCCGCCACTGGTCGCGATCTCGCGTGCGCCGCGGTCCTTCTGATACTCTGAAAACGTGGCTGCGCCGCCGCGTCCGTCCGGCACGTTGAAACGGTCGTCGGTGGCGGGGCGGACGAGGTCCGGCGGCACATCCAGCGGCTGCATCTTGGCGACCGATTTGTATTCGACTTTCTTCGTCGGTATCTCGAAGTTGAGGGCGCTGCACGCAGCAAGCGCGACGCCCGCCATGAAGCAGAGCACGCGCAGCAGTAACGTTCTCATTACGTCTCCTCGATTCTCGACCGCGTCACGCGACGCCGGCCTGCCGCATCGCTTCGCGGACCTGATCGTGATACGCACTCGAAAGCGGCGTCAGCGGCAACCGGATACCACCTGCAATGTGTCCGAGCTGCTGCACGGCCCACTTCACGGGAATCGGATTGGCTTCGCAGAAAAGATGGCGGTGCAACCCCACCATCTTGTTGTTGATCTCCCGCGCGCCTGCTGGATCGCCGGCGACCGCGCGTTTGCACATTTCGTGCATCAGTCGTGGCGTCACGTTGGCGGTCACCGAGATAACGCCATCGCCGCCGAGGAGCATGAGGCCGAGCGCCGTGCCGTCGTCACCACTATAGACAACGAAATCGGCCGGTTTACGCCGCAGCAGTTCGGCGCCGCGCTGCAGGTCCGCGGTCGCATCCTTGATGCCGACGATATTCGGCACCTGCGCCAGACGCAATGTCGTGTCGGTCTGCATATCGGCGACCGTACGGCCCGGCACGTTGTAAACGAGCATCGGGAGATCGACCGCCTCTGCGATGGCGCGGAAGTGCCGGTACAGCCCCTCCTGCGTCGGTTTGTTGTAGTACGGCACGACCGACAGCGTCATGTCTGCACCGACGTTCTTCGCATGCGCAGACAGTTCGATCGCTTCCCGGGTGGAGTTCGCGCCCGTGCCGGCAATCACCGGAATGCGGCGGGCAACCTGCTTCACCACAGTCTCGATGAGAAGACAGTGCTCTTCGAAATCGACCGTCGGCGACTCTCCGGTCGTGCCAACCACGACGATGCCGTCGGTACCTTCACGCACGTGCCAGTCGACCAGCCGCCGGAACGCGTCGAGATCGAGCGCACCATCGTCGCGCATCGGAGTTACGATGGCGACCAGGCTACCTTGCAGTCTTGGCATAATCTTCCTGCAAAAACAGTGCTCTCGGCACGAGTTTAATCGGGAGATTGTACCCTAAGCGCCGCATCCCGGATTGCTGTTGCACAAATGCGCTGCACACAGGCGGGGCGTGGTTCCGCGATCGTGACGTCTTCGTAGGCAATCACCCTCAGCCGACCGCGCACCGCCTCCAGAAGTTCGCCGGGACGCAGCAGAAAGTCCGGATTTCGCGGACGACCGTAGCGCTCGTTCCCGACGGCAAAGGTCTCATAAAGCAGGACACCGCCCGGCGCGAGTGCCTCGACGAGCATCGGCAGCAACGGCCGGTGCAGATAGTGCGTCACGCAGACGGCCGCGTAGGCGCGCGAGGGGAATGGCCAATCGCCGGCCTCGATGTCTGCGTGGACCGCGTTGAGTCCGGGCGTCCCCGTCAATGACGAGATCGACGCCGCGTCGCGATCGACGGCATCGACGGCGTGACCATGGGCAGCGAACCACTTCGAATGTCGGCCTGACCCGGCAGCCACGTCGAGCACCCGTCCGCCGGGCGGGATGAGTTGCGCCCAACGGACGACCCACGCAGACGGGGCGAGGGACTCGTGCGTCATCGCGAACCCTCCTCATGCAAGGACGACACTGACGCGATCGGCGCTACCGAAAGGAAGCGCAGCTTTACGCAGCAGCGAAACGCCGGCTTCCGTTCCGCGCATGGTGCCCGGCGCGAAGCGCTACGTCACGCGAAAATTCTTGAACTGCCATGGATCGGTCATATCGACGTCTTCCGGAAACGGGTGATTGCGGCCGACGAGCGGATTCCAGTCGCTGTAGACGCCCACCACATGCCCGAGATACGGATTCGCCAGCTCCAGCACACGCTCAAAATCGACGTCATCGGGATCGATGATGCCGGCGTGCGGGTTTTCCATCGCCCACACCACGCCACCCATGACGCCCGCGGCGACCTGGATGCTGGTCGCATTGTTGAAAGGCGCGAGCTTCCGCGCTTCCTCGACCGAGATGCGCGATCCGTACCAGTATGCGCCGCGCTTGTGGCCCATCAGCAGCGCACCGAGCTCGTCCACGCCCTCGTAGATCTCGTCCATCAGGATGCGACGCTGCTCCTGACCGACCCAGCCTCTGCCCGCCAGCTCGTGCACGGAGAGAACAGTGTCGTCGCACGGGTGATACGCGTAGTGGCACGTCGGTCTGTAGACCACCTTGTCGTGACGCCTGACCGTGAAGTAATCCGAGATCGAGATCGCCTCGCCATGCGTGATGAGGAAACCGTGATACTGCCCTTCGAGCGGCGTCCACGACCGCACGCGCACCGAGGCGCCGGGCCGCGCGAGATAGATCGCGGCGTTGCAGCCGAACTCGTGTTGCCTGCCATCCGGCGGAAAGTGTTTTTCGTGCGAGCCCCAGCCGAGCTCGCACGGCTGGGACCCTTCGCCGATGAAACCGTCCACCGACCACGTGTTGACGAATTCGAAGCGCCGCTTGCGCGGCTCCGCCCGCTGCGTGTCGCGCTCCGCGCAATGAACGACCTTGATGCCGAGCCTCATGCCGAGCTCGGCCCATGCCTGCCGCGACTTCGGAATGGACACGTCGCCGTCGATGTCCCGAGCGATATTGACCATGGCCTGTTTGACCCAATGCGACACCAGGCCCGGGTTCGCACCGTGCGTCGGAATGACAGTCGGGCCGCCATGCGGATGCTTCGCGCGCAACGCGAGCACCGCCTCGCGCAAGCCGTAATTCGAACGGTGAGACGGCGAGACGCTCTGGTCGGTGTAACCGCCGAGCCACGGCTCGATGCACGTATCCATGTACATCGCGCCCCGTTCGTAGCACAGCTCGATCAGCGCTACGCTGGAGACATCGACGGAGAGATTGAGGAGAAAATCGCCCTTGCCGATCAAGGGCTCGAGAACCGCGCGATAGTTTTCGCGCGTGAGTGGAGTGACCTGGAACTTTATGCCGTAGTGCGCGGCCTCGGCGCGACCGCGCTCGTCGCCGGTGATGATTGCGATGCGGTCATGCGGCATGTCGATATGCCGCAGAAGGAGCGGCAGAGAACCCTGTCCGACCGAGCCGAAGCCGACGAATACGAGTCTGCGTCCGAACTTGACGTGCTTCTTGCCTTCCATTTCATAAACTGCCTATAGCCTTGCAAAGACGGCGCGAAGTGTACCAGTTATTGAAAGCGCCTTCGATCCTGGGCCGCGAAGTTCCGGTGCGGCTCAGTAGCAGCCGGGCGACGGGGGCGGATAATACGCCGCCGCCGAGCACACGGGCCGCCGCACAGCGAGCCGATATGGGTTTTTATCAACGCCACGTTCTGCCCCACCTGATCGATCGCGGGATGCGCGTGGGCGAAATCGCGCGCTACCGTGAACAGATCGTTCCACTCGCGTACGGCCATGTGCTCGAAATCGGTGCGGGCTCGGGGCTCAACCTGCCGTTTTATGGACCGCAGGTCGAGCAGGTATTGGCGCTCGACAACTCGGCCGAACTGCTGCGCATGACCCAGGCCCGTGCCGCGCACACCGCGTTCGATCTTTGCATCCTGCACGACGATGCGCGCGGTGTGCCGCTCGCGAATGGGACTGTCGATACGGTCGTCACGACGTTTACCTTGTGCTCGATACCGGAGGCAACGAAGGCGCTGCGGGAGACCAGAAGAGTGCTGAAACCCGGCGGACTGTTGCTGTTCGCCGAACATGGACTCGCACCTGACCCGAGCGTCCAGGCGTGGCAGCGGCGACTGAGCCCGTTGTGGTCAAAGCTTGCAGGCGGATGTCGCCTCGACCGCCGGATCGATGCACTGATCGCCGAGGCCGGGTTCGCCATCACGACGCTCGACACCCGCCATGTGCGCGGGCCGCGTCCGTTTACGTACGTGTACGCCGGCCAGGCTCGTCCGCTTCCGGACGGCGTTGATGCAGATCAAGTCAACGCGCCCGGACGCCTTCCCCGGCCGAGCGCCGGTCGTTAATATGCAGCGATGTTTTCACGGCGCATGAAATCGCTGGTTGCCTGCTGCGCGATGCTGGCACTGCTCCTGTGCCAGGTGGTGGGGCTGGTTCAGGCGCATCAGCTCTACGGTACCGCAGGCGATGCGGCATTCGGCTGCCACTCCGTTCCTCATGACGACAGCGATTCCGGCAAAGCCGCGCACAGCACGTGCGAGTCCGGCCTGACCGCGGGCGAAGCCGTCAAGGTCCCGGCGATCGCGCCCGCCATCCTGCCGCTGCCTGCCAGCTCCTTCGAGCAGCCGGTAGAACCGGCCAAGCCCGGCTGGACGAGGCAGGTCGCCTTCGCCGGCGCGCCGCCCCCGATTCATCTGCTCCACTGCCGTCTACGTAATTAGATCCTTCGCTCGCCTGGAAGCGCAGCGCCGTCCGGTGCTCGCGCTCACGTGTCTTTCCATGCGGAGGATTTATGCGCACTACCCATTCGCATTGCATGCGGAAATTGCAATGCGCTGTTTACAGCGCCGTGGCCGTCATCGGCGCGAGCCAGGGCGTTTACGCGGCGGATAGCGTCGCGCCGGACGCCGAGCCCATCCGATTCGCGCCCGCCGCCGCACACGCGGAGGCGTATTCCAAGGGTGTCAGCCTGAAGCAGCTCGTTGCCGAAGCGCTGAAGAACAATCCGGAGATCCGCGCCGCGGCAAATGAGCGTGAGGCGGCTTCCCAGCGCGTCGCGCCTGCGGCTGCTCTGGACGATCCGATGCTGGAAGCCGGCTTGCTGAACCTGCCGACCCGTTCGTTCAGCTTCAACCGCGAAGACATGACCATGAAGATGCTTGGTCTGTCCCAGCGCATTCCGTACCCCGGCAAGCGCGCGCTCAAACGCGACATCGCCGAAAGGGATTCGGAGTCGGTTGCCCATGCCTACCAGGAGACGGTGAACCGGATCGCCCGTGACGTGAGCACGACCTACTACGAGCTCGCGTTCGTACAGGAATCCATGCGCGTGGTGCAGCAGAACCGTGCGGTCGTCACGCAGCTCCTGAAAGTGGTTGAAGGCCGTCATTCGGTCGGGCGGGCAACGCAGGTGGAAGTGCTGAAAACGCAGACCCAGCTTTCACGCATGAGCGAAGAGCAGATCAAGCTGGAACGGGAGCGCCCGATGCTCGAAGCCGAGCTCAACCGGATGCTCGGCCGCCCGGCCCACAACGCGCCCCCGCTCACGCTGCTTCCGAAGCTCGACACGGCGGCCGCCAGCGCCGCCAGCCCCGAGGAAAGCACGTGGGCAAACCGCCCTCAACTACGCGCCCTGCAAACGATGGTGAGCCGCGCCGACCGCGCTCTCGAGCTCGCGCAGAAGGATCGCTATCCCGACTTCGACGTGCGCTTCGCGTACGGCCAGCGCGACAGCATGCCGGACGGCACGCGTCGTTCCGACCTGGTCAGTATGACCGTCGCCATCAACCTTCCGGTCTGGCGTGCCACGAAGACCGGTCCGCGCATCGCCGAAGCGCAGGCGCTGCAGGAACAGGCCGTGAATCTGTATGAGGCACAGCGCAACGAGACCGCGACCCGGCTGCACCATCAGGCCGCCACCGCCGAACAGAGTCTGCGCGCAGCGCGGCTTTACGACGCCGAGATCCTGCCGCAGTCGCGGCTCACCTTCGAAGCCGCGCTTGCTGCCTACCAGGTGAATCGAGGCGAGCTCATGCCGATGCTCGACGCGCAGATGGCGATATTCAACGCGGAGCTCGGCTACGCATCGGCGGTCTCCAGCTATCACAAGGCGCTCGCCGAAATTCAGTTCCTGAGCGGCGGTGCGACGGAGCACACGATGAACGATCACACCGGGAGCATGCAATGAAACCCGCGCTCGCACTTGCCGCGACAGTGTTCCTGGTCGCGATCGGAAGCGCCGGCGGCTATTGGATCGGCGCGCGTCAGTCGGGCACCGCACATACGGAAACACACGCATCCGCGGGGGCGCCGGCAGGCGAACGGAAGATCCTCTACTACCGTAATCCGATGGGGCTGTCGGACACATCGCCCGTGCCCAGGAAGGATCCCATGGGCATGGATTACGTCCCGGTCTACGAGGGCGAAGAAGAACCTGCCAGCAGCAATGAGATCCGAATCAGCACCGAGAAAGTCCAGAAACTCGGCGTGCGAACCGAAGAAGCGCGCGTGCGCGAGCTGTCGCGCCCCTTGCGTGCCGTCGGAACGCTGCAGATCGACGAGCGACGCATCAGTACCGTCGCGCCCAAATTCGAGGGCTGGATCGAGCGACTCCACGTGAACACGACCGGACAGCCGGTCGCGCGCGGGCAGCCGCTGATGGATGTCTACAGCCCGGATCTCGTTACGGCGCAACAGGAATATCTGATCGCCGCCAAAGGCATAGAGGACGTAAAGAACGCGAGTCCCGAGCTTCAGCGCAGCATGCAACAGCTCATGCAGAGCGCCCTCACCCGCCTGCGCAACTGGGATATCTCCGATCAGGAGCTGCGGGAACTGCAGACCTCGGGCACGACACGGCGCACCATCACGCTGCACTCACCGGTTGGGGGCGTCGTCGTGGAGAAGCCCGCGCTCAAAGGCATGCGCTTCATGCCCGGCGAGACGCTTTACCAGATTTCAGATCTATCGTCGCTGTGGGTGCTCGCGGAAGTGTTCGAACATGACCTCGCTCAGGTGCGGCCAGGCCAGGCCGCGACGATCGAGGTGAGTGCTTTTCCGGGCAAAGTCTTCAAAGGCAAAGTCGCGTTCCTTTATCCGACCATCACGCCCGAGACGCGCACCGGAAAAGTCCGCATCGAGCTGGCAAACCCGGGCGGCATGCTCAAGCCGGCGATGTACGCGTCGGTCGAGCTGGCGGCAGGGGAACGCCGCGCCGTGGTGAGCGTGCCGCTCTCCGCCGTCCTCGACAGCGGGACGCGGCAGGTCGTCCTCGTGCAGGCCGCCGAAGGCCGTTTCGAGCCGCGCGAAGTGAAGCTCGGCACGCGCACGGATGAATACGTGGAAGTGCAGCAGGGTGTCAAAGCGGGCGAAGCGGTGGTCGTCGGCGCGAATTTCCTGATCGATGCGGAGAGCAACCTCAAGGCGGCCATCACCGGATTGACGTCTTCGCAATCGAGCGGCGCACCGGCTGAGCCGCAATCGGGCGCGAGCGTCGGTCATCGGGCGGAAGGCATCGTCGAGAGCATCGATCCGAAGGCCGGAACGATCACGGTAAGCCACGGCCCTGTTGCGACGCTCCACTGGCCGGGCATGACGATGGAGTTCCTGCTCGCTAACCCGAGCCTCGGCGCCGGGGTCAAACCGGGCAGCGCGGTCACGCTCGAATTCGTGGAGCGCAAGTCCGGCGAGTACGTCGTCACGAAGCTCGAGCCGAAGTCGGCCACGAGCGGGAAGCGCTGACATGCTCAACACCATCATCGATTGGTCCGCGCGCAACCGCTTCATCGTGCTGCTCACCACGTTCTTTATCGTGCTCGCCGGCGTCTATGCCGTCTACAAGACGCCGCTGGATGCCCTGCCCGACTTGTCCGACGTTCAGGTCATCATCTACACCGAGTATCCGGGCCAGGCGCCGCAGGTCGTCGAGGATCAGGTCACATATCCACTGACGACGGCCATGCTGTCCGTGCCGAAGTCGCGGGTCGTGCGCGGATTCTCGTTTTTCGGTGCGTCGTTCGTGTACGTGATCTTCGAGGACGGCACCGACGTGTACTGGGCGCGCTCACGCGTGCTGGAATACCTGAACTTCGCAGCCGGCCGTCTGCCGCGCGGCGTGACGCCGCAGCTCGGTCCCGACGCCACGGGGGTCGGCTGGGTCTACCAGTACGCCGTGCTCGGCGCGAACCGCACGCTGGCCGAGCTGCGTACGATCCAGGACTGGTACCTGCGCTATCAGCTCACGAAGGCGCATGGCGTCGCGGAGATCGCATCCGTCGGCGGTTTCGTCCAGCAATACCACGTCATCGTCGATCCGGTGAAGCTGCGCGCCTACGGCATTCCGCTTACCCGCATTACACAAGTCATACGCGAGTCGAATCGGGACGTCGGCGGGCGCGTGGTGGAAATGGCGGAGACGGAGTACATGGTGCGCGGCAAAGGTTACCTGCGCGGCCGTGCCGATCTCGAAACGCTGGTGGTGAAAGCGGAAGCAGGCACGCCCGTACTGCTGCGCGACGTCGCACGTGTCGAGCTCGGTCCGGACGAGCGCCGGGGCCTGACCGAGCTCAATGGTGAAGGCGAAGTCGTTTCCGCTATTGCGATTGCGCGCTACGGCCAGAACGCGCTGGAAGTGATTCGTAACATCAAGGACAAGATCGCCGAAGTCGCACCGGGCTTGCCGCAGGGCGTCGAAATCGCGGCCGTTTACGATCGCAGCGATCTCATCGAACGCGCGATCGATACGCTGAAGCGCACGCTCCTCGAGGAAAGCGTGATCGTCGCGCTCGTGTGCGTGGTCTTCCTTCTCCACGTGCGCAGCGCGCTGGTGGCGATCATCATGCTGCCGATCGGCGTGCTGATCGCGTTCATCGCGATGCGCTTTCTCAACATCAACTCGAACATCATGAGCCTCGGCGGAATCGCGATCGCGATCGGGGCGATGGTCGACGCGGCGATCGTCATGATCGAGAACGCGCACAAGCACCTCGAGCGGCTCAAGCCCGGTGAGTCGCGCCTGTCCGCGCTCATCGCGGCCTGCCAGGAGGTCGGACCCGCGCTGTTCTTCTCGCTCCTGATCATCACCGTCTCGTTCCTGCCCGTCTTCACCCTCGAAGCACAGGAGGGCCGGCTCTTCTCGCCGCTCGCTTACACCAAGACGTTCGCCATGGCTGGCGCGGCGTTCCTGAGCCTCACGCTCGTACCCGTTCTGATGGTGCTGTTCGTGCGCGGCCGCATCCTTGCCGAAGACCGGAACCCGGTGAATCGAATCCTGATCTGGCTGTATCGGCCACAGATCGCGTGGGTGATGCGCTGGAAGAAGCTGACGATCGCGCTCGCCGTTCTCGTGCTCGCAGTAACGATCTGGCCTGCATCGCAGCTCGGTGTGGAGTTCATGCCGACACTGAACGAAGGCACGCTGCTCTATATGCCCTCATCGCTTCCGGGCATGTCGGTCACGAAGGCGGCAGAGCTCATACAGACGCAGAACAAGATCATCAAGAGCTTCCCCGAAGTGGCATCGGTGTACGGCAAGGCAGGTCGTGCGGCCACCGCGACCGATCCGGCGCCGCTCGAGATGTTCGAAACGGTCATCAATCTGAAGCCGGAAGCCGAATGGCGCGCCGGAATGACGATCGACAAGCTCGTGTCGGAGCTCGATCGTGCGCTTCAGTTTCCCGGCGTCTCGAACGCATGGACGATGCCGATCCGCGCACGTATCGACATGCTGTCGACGGGTATTCGAACGCCGATCGGCATCAAGGTCTTCGGCAAGGACTTGAACGAGATGGAGCGCCTCGCGAAGGCGATCGAGAGCGTGGTGAAAACCGTGCCCGGCACGACCAGCGCGTTCGCCGAACGCATCACGGGCGGCTTCTATCTCAACATCGAGCCCGATCGACAGGCCCTGGCGCGTTACGGACTGACGATTGGCGAGGTGCAGGACGTGATCTCGATCGCGCTGGGCGGTGAGATGATCACGACCACCGTCGAAGGCCGCGAACGTTACGGCGTCATCGTGCGCTACCCGCGCGAGTTGCGCAGCGATCCACAGAAGATCGCGCACGAAGTGCTGGTACCCACGATGAACCGCGGCATGATGCCGCTCGGGCAGGTCGCGCGCATCGAAATCGTCAAAGGAGCGCCCGCGATTCGTACGGAAAACGCGCTGCTCTCCGCGTACATCTACGTGGACATCCGGGACCGCGACCTGGGGTCATACGTGGCCGCGGCGCAGAAGGCGGTGACGGACCATGTTCAGCTTCCTCCCGGCTATTACGTGACGTGGAGCGGCCAGTTCGAATACATGCAGCGCGCGATCGACAAGCTGAAGATCGTCGTCCCGCTGACGGTGCTGATCATATTCGTGCTGCTCTATCTGAACTTCAAACGTCTCACCGAAACGCTGATCGTCATGCTTTCCATGCCGATGGCGCTGGTCGGCGGCGTATGGCTGATGTGGTTCATGGGCTATAACATGAGCGTCGCCGTGGCCGTCGGCTTTCTCGCGCTTGCCGGCGTTGCCGCGGAAACGGGCGTGGTCATGCTCATTTATCTCGACCACGCCTGGCAGGCAATCCAGGTGCGGCGCGCGGCCGAAGGAAAACGGCCCAATGCCGCCGACCTCTACGCGGCCGTCATGGAAGGCGCGGTCGAACGGGTGCGGCCCAAGATGATGACGGTCGTCGCGATCATGGCCGGGCTGCTGCCGATCATGTGGACGACGGGCGCGGGCTCCGAAGTGATGCGTCGTATCGCCGCCCCCATGGTCGGCGGCATGATCTCCTCCGTCGTCCTGACGCTCATCGTCATTCCGGCGCTGTACGCCATGGTCAAGGAATATGCGTTAATGCACGAACGCCCTGACCTGCGAGTGCTGGAACAGGCAGGTGGGGCGTAAACCTCTGACAAGGAGATCTCATGAAAGCAGTCGTGATCGCAGCAGCTTTGATGACGGGCCTCGGGTTGGCGCATGCCGGCGAAATGACGAGCAAAGACAAGGCGATGACCCACGATGCCGCGCCTGCCGGCGTGCATAAGGCGACCGGTGTGGTCAAGAAGCTCGATGCGAGCGCCGGGATGGTGACGATCGCGCATGAACCGGTCAAGGATCTCAAGTGGCCGGCGATGACGATGCCATTCAAGGTCCAGGACAAGGCGCTCATCGACAAGCTCGGCGAGGGCAAGAAGGTCGACTTCGAATTCGAGCAGCGCGGCAAGGACGCCGTGATCACGGCAGTCAAGTAGGGCATCCGGGACGCGGATGCGAAGTCCGCGTCTTCCGAGGCGGCTTCGATACCGCCTCGTCCTTTATTGCAGTACTTCGACGGGACGCGGCGCCGCCCGGCTGACGTTGCCGGGCCGCGACAGCACGAAACGAATCCCTGCGCCTGATGCGCGCGGACGGGTTGCAGCCGCAGCGTCGCCCGCAATCGCGAGGTAAGGGGCACGATCGATCGTGGTCAGGCCGACGAGATTCGAGCTGGACACGCGTTCCACGATGACAGCGTGCGCACGGTACGGCACCCGAGCAAGCGCGAACCGATAGACCGTGAAGACTTCGCGGCCGGCGGCAAGCACGAAGATCTCGTTCTCCGATGTATCGGAGCGTTCCATCGCGCACGCGCCGTGTAAGGGTGTGTCGAGCGCAATCGGCTCAGCGTTCGACAACTGCCGGTCGATGTGCCAGAGCGTTCCCGGCGCCCCCGCAGCCGCGACAATGCTTCCGTCGTCCTGAAGGACGAGCGCACTGAAGCCCGCATCCACCCATTGCTGCGTGGTCGGCGTGAGGCTGTGTTCGCGCAAAGCAAAGTCGTTCGCGTCGATGCGCCACAGCTTCGACTGCACGCTGTCGCTCACGAAAGCGGTCCCGGTCGCATCCAGCTGCAGGTCGGGCAGACAGTTCGTGGCATCGGCCGTGTAAAACCAGTTCCGGAGCTCGACCGTGGCAACGCGCCGCCCCGTCGGCAGGTCGATGACATGCACAACGCCGACCTCGAGCACCCACAGGCGTTCGTGTCGCGGATCGACGCGCAGCCGCAGGATCTTGTTGCCGGCACTCGCCCCGATGATCTCGACGTCGGCGCCTTCAGTCCCGTCGGTTAGTGCGACCGTGGTCCGGCCGGCCTGCATTCCGACGAACAATCGTCCGGTGCGAGCGTGGTAGGCAACCGGTAGCGGCACAGCGACTCGGTCGAGCAGATGATCCGCGAAGGACGGCACGGATTGCGCGAGTGCGGACCAACCGCCGCTCGTGCCGGCAATTACCAGAAAGGCAAGGCGAACCGTCGCCCTGCTGCCGATCGTCTTCAACATACATGCTCCTTCCCGCGGGAATTGGAGCAGCACTTGAGACGAATCGTCTTTGAGGACCGGGTGTCTGCGTCAGACCCGGCTAGGCACCGATTGCCCGCATGAGGGCGAGTGCCTACGAATAGAACGTATCGAGGCGCTAAGCCATTCCCGTTCGCAGTGCGCGCTTCATCGGGAGGCACCCGCTCCGAATGAGAAATCGTCGAACACGGTCACGCTGTCGGCCTTCGTCCACAGGCCCACGGCGCCCGCGCCTGCAATGCGAGCGTCCGTAAGGTCGATGTAGAGCTTGCCGTCCAGCGAGACCTTGATCGACGTAGCGGCGAACTCCACTCGCAGCGTGTGCCATGCGTTGCGCGCAACCGGCGCATCGACATACTTGATCGTGTTGCGCCGGCCACTGGCGGTGTAATAGAGCGAAACGTTGTTTTCGAGTGCGTTCGCACGCGCGATGTAATAGTTATTCCCATCCTTCCACCGCCACACGACACCGCCTGCCTGATCCTGTTTCCCCGACAACGGCTTGAAGCGCACCTCGACGTAGCCGTCGGCCATCGAAACGCGCTTCAAGGCGCACCAGGGGAAATCGCCGACGCCGGACTGCCTGAGCACGTGCGGCTGGCTCGGCGCCTCCACGTCGGGTTCGACAAGCCAGCGCGCCGCGCCCTTGCCGGTGACGCCGCACACCCAATCCGGCGGCAGCGCGCCCGCAGCATAGGTGTCGAAATCGATCGTTTCGGCCATTGCCCCTCCGCACGCGAACATCAGTACAACGGAACCGAATCCCGCTCCACATCTGAAATTCATATCGTGACGTGCTGAGCGATGAACGTCCAGGCAAGCCCGGCTGCGCCGCAGACGACGATGACCGGAATGATGCCGACCTTGTAGCGCCAGAGCGCAATGAACGCTGCCACGCCAATCACGGCAGATGCCCATTGGAACTGACCGCCCAACCCCTCGGGCCAGAGCACGTGATAGGCGAAGAAGACCGCTAGGTTGAGAATGACGCCGACGACTGCAGCCGTGATGCCGGTGAGCGGCGCGGTGAATTTGAGATCGCCGTGCGTGGTTTCCACCAGCGGACCGCCGAGCAGGATGAAGATAAAGCTTGGCAGGAACGTGAAGTAGGTGGCGATCGTCGCGCCCACGGCGCCCGCGAGCAGCAATGAGTCCGGTCCGAGCGCCGCCTTGAGCCAGGCGCCGACGAAGCCGACGAACGCGACGATCATGATGAGCGGGCCGGGAGTGGTTTCGCCGAGCGCGAGCCCATCGATCATGTGTGTGGGGGAGAGCCACTGATAGTGGTCGACGGCCGCCTGGTAGACGTAAGGCAGCACGGCATACGCACCGCCGAACGTGAGCAGCGCCGCCTTGGTGAAGAACCATCCCATCTGCGTGAATGTCGAGTCCCAACCGTAACGAAGCACGAGACAACCGATTGCAACGCCCCAGAGCACGAGCCCGACGAACAGGACTTTCAAGAATCTCGGCCAGGTGAAGAGCGCATGAGGCGGGGTCGACGTGTCGTCGTCGATCACGGCGGGCCCGAACGACTTGCCGGCAGCCCCATGTGCACCCGGTGTCTGGAACTTGGCCGGCGCGATACGGCCGCCGATGAAGCCGATGACGCCCGCACCGATTACGATCACCGGAAACGGCAACTGCAGGGCAAAGATTCCGACGAAAGCAGCGCCAGCGATGGTCCACAGCACGCCATTGGTCAATGCGCGCGACCCGATGCGATACGCGGCGAAGAGCACGATCGCAGTGACCGCGGGCTTGATGCCATAGAGGATACCCGCGACCACGAACACGTCACCGTAGGCGACATAGATCCACGACAGCGCGATCAGGATGAAAAGCGATGGCAATACGAAGAGCCCGCCCGCGATGACGCCACCGAGGGTTCGATGCATGAGCCAGCCGATGTAGGTCGCAAGCTGCTGCGCTTCGGGACCCGGCAGCACCATGCAGTAGTTCAACGCGTGGAGGAAGCGCCGCTCGGAAATCCAGCGCCGGCGCTCGACGAGTTCCTGATGCATGATGGCGATCTGCCCGGCCGGCCCGCCGAAGCTGATAAAGCCAAGCTTCAGCCAGAACCAGAAAGCCTCGCGGAGGGAAACAGCATCGGTCGCGGTTGGCACCGCAGGCGCGGCAGGGCTCGAAAGTTCAGACATGCTCAAAGCTGCTCCTTGTGGACGCAAACAGTCAGAGCAAGCCTTGGACGCAAAGCGTCTTGGGAAGCGGGGAGGCTGCTGATCCCCACCGCCCGCAGCGTATCAGCGTCGACTCTTGTGCGTCAATGTGTGCGCATCCGTAGCGCCGCAAGGCGCCTAAGGGGTGCAGTTGCGCCCGCAGGCAACGCGGCAGCAGCCGCAACGCCGGAGGAGCGGCGTAGGTGTTACTCCCCCGACGCCAACGCACTCTCGAGCGTCTGCCACGGCAGCACGGCACACCGGGCCCGCGACGGATACTTGCGCACAGTATCCAGCAGAGCCATACGGTCTTCGGTCAGCGCGTCGCCGGCGCCACTCTGCTCCCGCGTCAGCATCTCCACGAATTCGCTCGCCAGTACCTGCGCTTCCGCCGGTGCGGTGCCTTTCACGACTTCGGTCATGATCGATGCCGAAGCCATCGAGATCCCGCAGCAGGTGCATTGAAAGGCGACGTCGTCGATGCGGCCGTCCTCCATCTTGAGATAGACGGTAATCTCGTCGCCGCACAGCGGATTCGACCCTGTCGCGCTGTGATCCGCGTCATCGGGAACGCGGTAGTTGCGTGCGTTCTTGATATGGTCCATCAGATAGTCGTCATAGGGACTGGCGGCCGACATACGTTCTCACCTCAGTTGATTTCGAAGCGGGCTCGAAGCGTCAGTCTCGCCTGCGGCGGCCCCCGTTCGGGTCGGACACATCTCAGGCTGGACGGTTCGTTGACTTCAGTCAACATAGAGAGGTCGGAACGCTTTAGCATCGATTCACCTGGATACGTTTGGCGGCAAGCACATGCAATTACCGAGCAAGCTCATTGCAGCCCTTCTCTTCTCGAGCGCGAGCGCTTTCGCAGCTTCGACGGTCGATCTCTACAAGGACCCTGGCTGAGGCTGCTGCAGCGCGTGGGCCAAACACCTGCGCGCAAGCGGGTTCCGTGTGAACCCGATCGATGTGCCCGATCCTACCGTTCAGCGCCGCAAGTACGGCATACCGGACCCGCTTGGCGCTTGCCATACGGCCACGATCGAGGGCTATGCGATCGAAGGCCATGTGCCGGCCCGGGAGATCAGGCGCTTGCTCGCGCAGCGTCCGAAAGCGCGCGGGCTGGCGGTTGCCGGGATGCCGTCAGGCTCGCCCGGGATGGAAGGCAATGGCCATCGCGACGCGTTCGACGTCGGTACTGGTGCTGCCTGATGGTTCTACACGAGTCTACGCGCAGTATTATCGCGACGGCACGAGCCGCGAATTACCCTGAACACAGTGGGGACGAGAGGCACCGGGCGTGGTATCTTGACGCGGATCAAGCTCACCGCAGCGCCGATTCCGCGCCACATGCGGACAAGTCGAATTCAAGAACAGGGAGCCGAGATGACCCCACCCCCGCTCGCCACACGTGAGATGGCCCGTGAGGCGCGCTTTGCGCCGGTCTGGAGCGAAGAGCTCAACAAGGTCTTCGCCGACGTCGCACCCTACTACGACCGTGCCAACGACATCGCGACGCTCGGCCTGTGCGACGGCATCCGGCGCGGATTCATGGAAACGATCCAGGTGAAGCCGCACATGCGCGTGCTCGACGTGTGTGCCGGCACGAACGCGAACGGCATCGCCCTTCTCCAGCGCGAACCGACGCTGGAGGTCCACGCAATCGATCGCAGCGAGGCGATGCAGGAGGTCGGCAGCCAGCGTGCACAGGCGAAGGGCGTCTACATCCACAGTCATATCGGTGACGTGCACACGCTGCCATTTCCGGACAACCACTTCGATCTCATCACGCTCCAGTTCGCGTCGCGGCACCTCGGCGTGCGACGTGTCTTCAGCGAGATCCATCGTGTGCTCAAACCGGGCGGCCATTTCCACCACTGCGATATGCTGCGGCCGGCGAATCCGGTGGTCGAGCACGTCTACTACGCGTACCTGCGGTTCTGTCTCGCATTCACCGCGTTTCTTTTCGGCTCCGGTACGGCGGCGCTGAACTGCAAGAAGTACTTCGTGGACGCGCTGCAGATGTTCTATTCGGCGGACGAGCTTTCGATCGTTCTTCAGGAAGTCGGGTTTTCGGACGTGCGCGCAAAGACGGTGCTCGCAGGGACGGTTGCCTACCACTCGGCGATCAAAGCGAGCTGAGGTTCCCCAGCACGCCGCGCCACGCCGCGATTTCGCCGCGCACGCTGAAAGCGGCGCGTTTTGCCGTCACGGCCTCACGCAGGGCACGGTAGTAGGCGCTATCGGTACGGCAGCGCTCGATCAACCGTGCCAGCGCTTTCGCATCGCCGGTCTCGAAGTAGCCGCGATAACGGGCGCCCAGCATGCCCAGGTTGCCGGAGATGCGCGACGCGAGCACCGGCACCCCGACCCTCACGGCCTCGGAAATGACGTTCGCGCCACCCTCCATGATCGAGCTCACGACCGTGACATGGCTCGCCGCCAGCCAGCGCAGCGCCCGCGCATGCGGCACGCTGCCCACCCACCGGTAGCGCGGGTCGCGCGATTGCCACTCACGCGCCTCCTCTTTCATCTGCGTGTCGAGCGCGGCTCCCACCTGGACCAGTTCGATCAGAGGCTCATTTCGCAGCAGCGCAAGCGCGCGGGCGGCGCAAAAGGGATCCTTCTCTTCGCGCAGGTGCGCGATCACGCAGATACGGAACTTCGCGCGCGCGGGCGCATGCCTCAAGCGGGTCGCACACGATTGATGTACGATCTGCGCCTTGCGTCTCAAGCGCGGCGCGAGTTCTTCCAGTGCACGTTCCTGAAGGACCACGAGCCGGTCCGCGAGATCGAGTGACTCACGCGCTTTATCGTCGGCGCGAATGTCGCGGTAGACGTCCGTGCCGGTGAGCACGACGATGATCGGACATCGAGGCCGTTGCGCATGGAACGACGCGACGGAAGCGTGGCTCTTGCGCGCGTGAAGCGCAATCAGGACGTCCTCGTCACCGCCGCTCCATTCGGTTACGCTTCGCACTCGATGACCAAGGCCGCGCAGCATGCGTGCCCAGCGTCCGGCGGAGCGCCAGTTGCCGCTCCGCGCGTCGGCCGTGGCCGGAACCGCCAATGCTATCTTCATCTCCTCCACCGCATATCGTCTGTCACGATCCCGCCGTCCTGATCCAGGGCCTGCGGGAAAGCCGTGCGCACCTGAGCCGCGTCACCGCACATCTCACCGGGGACCGACTGCTCGGCCCTTATCTTACGATCGTAAACCCGCCGCTGTGGGAGCTGGGTCACGTCGCGTGGTTTCAGGAGTTCTGGTGTCTGCGCCAGTCGAGCGATGGCCGCGTCCGCGACTCTGTCATGCCCAGTGCCGACGCGCTTTACGATTCCGCGCGGGTGGCCCACGCAACGCGCTGGGATCTCCCGCTGCCGGATTTGAGCACAACCAGGGCATATCAGAACGAAGTGCTGTCGCGCATCGTCGCCCGGCTCGGTCAGGAGCCCGAAAACGCGGGACTTCACTACTTCGTCCTTCTCGCCACGTTCCACGAAGATATGCATGCGGAGGCGTTCCGATACACGTGTCAGACGCTGGGCTACGAGGATCCACTGGCGGACGGTGCATCCGCTTCGGATGCGTCGGTCGACGTCGGGGCAGATGTGGAGATGCCGGGCGGCCTGTTTCCGCTCGGGTCGCCCGATGACGGGCGCTTCGTCTTCGACAACGAAAAATGGGCGCATGAAGTGAAGCTGCGGCCGTTCCGGATTTCACGTCAGACCGTGAGCAATCAAGCCTTCCTCGATTTCGTCAGCGCGGGCGGCTACGGCCGGAGAGAATGGTGGAGCGACGAGGGCTGGAACTGGGTGCAGGAGAATGTGCGCTCTGCCCCCTGCTACTGGACCCGGCGTGACGGTGTCTGGCACCAGCGACGGTTCGACCGCGTCGAGCCGCTCGCGGCGCGCCAGCCGGTGGTCCATGTGAACTGGCACGAAGCGCAGGCTTACTGCGCGTTCGCGCAACGACGCTTGCCTACAGAGGCCGAGTGGGAATACGCGGCCGCTTACGGACCCGCGGGCGCGCCGAAACGCGAGTATCCGTGGGGCTCGGCGCCACCTGACGCATCGCGGGCGAACCTCGAAAGCGCTGGTCTCAGCGACGTCGGCGCATGCAAAGCCGGCGATACACCGCTCGGCTGTCGGCAGATGCTCGGCAATATCTGGGAATGGACGGCGAGCACCTTCGGGCCGTACCCCGGCTTCGCGCCCGATCCTTACAAGGAATACTCGGAGCCGTGGTTCGCCACGCACAAAGTGCTGCGCGGCGGAAGCTTCGCGACGCCGCGCCGGCTCATCCGCAATGCGTTTCGCAACTTCTATCTTCCGGAGCGCAGCGACGTTCTCGCCGGCTTTCGCACCTGCGCGCTCTGACTTGCCCGAACGGCCTCATCGGCCATGCACGTGCCAGCGCCGCGTGTCTCAAGCGAGCCGTCGATCCGGGTGCATTGCTAGCAACGCGCGCCCGAGCGGCGTAATCACTACCTTGCCATCCTTGGTCACCGCGTAGCCCTGCTCCATCAGCAGCTCCGCATGCGGATGCGGCACGGGCCGCTGCAGCTCGCCGCGGGTGAGCTCGCGTAGCGACTCGACCACCTCCGAAGGCAACGTCACGTTGTCCCCCTTGCGTTTCTGTTGTGCTGCAGAGTTAGGGCTGCCGGCGGAGATTTCAAGGGTGCAAAACACCTCAGAAAGTGGCGGGCTCGAAAATTGCCGAAAGCCGCACTTTCGCCGATGGCACGTGGGTTGCCATCACAAACCCAATGGGGGCGGCAACGCCTCTTCATGCGCAGTTCAGCCTCACGAAAGGAAACTCATGGCCAAAGCACGCAAAGAACCCGATGCGCTCGATCTGCTCAAGCAGGACCATCGACGTGTCGAAGGATTGTTCAAGGAATTCGAGAAGGTGCACGAGTCCGACGATAACGAAGCAGCAGATGAAATCATCGAAAACGCCTGCATGGAGCTGCAGATCCATGACAAGCTCGAGACGGAGATTTTCTATCCCGCCGTGCGAGAGCAGGCGGAAACGGAAGAAAGCGACCTGCTCGACGAAGCCGAAGTGGAACACACCACCGTGCGCGAGCTCATCGAGAAGATCGAGGACATGGGCGCAGGTGCCGACAAGCGCCATGCACACTTCACGGTGCTCGCGGAGTACGTGAAGCATCACGTGAAGGAAGAAGAGAAAGAGATGTTTCCGAAGGTGAAGAAACTCGATCTCGATCTGCAGGCACTGGCGGCCCGGCTGCAGGAGCGCAAGACCGAGCTCATGTCCGAGATGGGCGTCGATACGGAGGGAGCGTCTTCGGAAGAAGAGCAAGAAGAACGCGAAACCACGCACTAGGCGCGATGTGCGTTCGGGATCCGGGCTGCGGCTGCACCTGGATCCCCAGTTCTCGCTCCTGCTACATCCGCCGTCGCCATGCTGCCGCGCGCCGGAATCAGGGGATTCAACCGGACATTTGACATCGCGCGTCGATGAGCGATGATGGGCGCCCGCTCGTCATCGCTCTCGATTCGTGAACAGAACCCGCAGACGTTTCATCGCAGGAACCGCCGTGGCTGCCCTGGGAGGCGCGGCCGGCATCGCCTGGTGGCGTCGGAGCGAGCAGCGGCCGCCTCCGGTGACGCTGCCGCCGGACCCTGCGTTTCCGAACGCCCTCAACGTCCCGGGCGACGACGGGCTGCACGGTGTTCTCGACGCCGAGGGTTCGTTCACTATCGTCAGCACGCATGTCAGGCACGAAATCCTGCCGGGCCGGCCCGCGACGACCCTCGGGTATACGGTGGAACATGGCGGACGCACGTTCGTGAATCCCGTGCTGCGCATCGCGAGCGGCAGCAACCTGCGCGTGCGTTACTGGAATGCGCTCGACGAAATGAGCATCGTGCACTGGCACGGGCTCAAGGTGGATACGAACAACGACGGCCATCCGCACTACGCCGTTGAGAGCGGCGAAACCTACGATTATCAGTTCACCGTCACGAATCGCGCGGGTACCTACTGGTATCACCCGCATCCCCACCACCTCGCCGCGAAGCAGGCCTATCTGGGCCTCGCCGGTTTTCTTCTCGTCGAGGACGCGGAAGACGTGAGGCTGCAACAGGCACTCGACCTTTCGCTCGGCGCAACCGACATCCCGCTGCTGATCCAGGACAAGCGCTTCAACGAAGACGGAAGCTTCGCGTACTCCCCGGGCGCGCAGGAGCACTTTCGCGGCCATCTGGGCGATACGATGCTCGTCAACCTCACGCCGACGCCGTGTTTCGACTGCGAATCGCGCCTATACCGGTTCCGGCTCGTGAATGGTTCGAATGCGCGGATCTACCGGCTCGCCTTTCATGAGCGGCAGTGAACCGCTCGAATTCAGCCTGATCGGCGCCGATGGCGGCTTCCTGGAAGCGCCGCTCGCCGTTCGCGAAGTGTTCCTCGCACCGAGCGAACGCGCGGACGTGCTGCTCGACCTCCGTACGCGCCTCGGTAGGCGACCGTGTCGTGCTGTCGAGCCTGCCGTTCGATGCGATGACGTTCGGTGAACGAGCCGACTACGACGCGCATAACGGTGAGGCCGTTCCCGCGAACGGCGCACCGCTCGACATCATGCTTATTCGCGTCACGGGACAGACACGATACGAGCGTCAAGTGCCGCAGCAGTTGTCCAGCGTGCCGCCGGTCGATGAACCGCAGGAACAGCGCACCTTCGTGCTCGATCAGTCAAAAGGACACTGGCGCATCAATCGCGCCACTTACCGCATGACGGATTTCGCTTTCTCGGTGCAACGCGGCGCCCGCGAGGTCTGGGAGTTTCGCAATCCCGGCCCCGGCATGCCGCATCCCATACACGTGCACGGCTTCCAGTATCGTGTACTCGAGCGCAGAAACAGCCCGCCGCACGTGAAGCGGCTTGCGTTCGATGCGCGCGGCGTGCTCGCGACCGAGTCAGCGTGGAAAGACAGCGTGCTGCTGTGGCCGAACGAAACGATTCGTCTCGCCATGGACTTCTCGCACCCGCATCACGGCGATCAGATCTACATGCTCCAGTGCCACAACCTCGAGCATGAGACGCATGACATGATGCTCAATTTCCGTGTGACTTCATAGTCTCGTCATGGTGAGCGGGGGCTGTGGAACAGCGGGCACGCTGGAGCCTGGAAGAGGGATCGGCGCAACGTGGAGCAGGGACCCGCTTGCGGGATGCGACCGTGGAGCCGATCGTTGGCGCGTCGAGCGAAAGCCGATCCACGCGCGTCTCCGGGGTCAGATCCCCAAGGGGCCCCTCTTCCGCCCTGCGACGCGCCCGCGTGCGGGGATCTGACGGCGAAAGCGTGCGAGAGACCGCGGCTCTAACGCGCGTGCCTCAGTCCGCTTCCGGGTCGCCACGACCGCTCCGCTACTCCCGCGCACGCGGCAGGCACTGCTCCTCCGTCCGCGGACTCCCGCGAACGTAGCTCTCCGACGCCCATTAGCACTCTCGTCCGATCCTGCGAGGCCCACTGCGGCGGACGACTCTTCCCCGTCTTTACACCATCTTTACACCGCGACGGCCAACTTTGACGCCGTCTTGATCTCCCGAGGCCTATCGTTCAGCCGTTTCGAAGGAGATCCCATGGCAGACCTGCTCTATCTCGCGCTCGGCATAGCGTTCTTCGCCGCGACCATCGGGCTCGTGTATGCATTCGACCGGCTCGGGAGAGACTCATGACCGCGCTTTACGTGATCGCCGGCATCGTCGCAGCGGCGTTGGCGGTTTACCTCGTGTGGGCGCTGTTCAAGCCTGAGGATTTCTCATGACAACGAATCTCCTCATTCAGTGTGTGCTCTACGTAGTCGTGCTGCTCGCGCTGGCGAAACCGCTGGGCGAGTTCATGGCACGCGTCTATACGGGCGAGCGCACATTGCTGCATCCGGTGCTCGGATGGCTCGAACGGCTCACGTATCGCGCTTCGGGCGTTAACCCGGCAGGCGAGATGCGCTGGATCGAATATACGCTGGCGGTGCTCATCTTCAATGCACTCGGCTTCCTGGCCGTGTACGCCCTGCAGCGTTTTCAGGGCGTGCTGCCGCTCAATCCCGCGGGCTTCGGCGCTGTGTCGCCGGATTCCTCCTTCAACACGGCGGTGAGCTTCGCCACGAACACGAACTGGCAGGGCTATGCCGGTGAGGCGACGCTGTCGTATGTCACCCAGATGCTCGCGCTCACGGTCCAGAACTTCGTGTCCGCAGCGACGGGGATGGCAGTGCTCGTCGCACTCGCGCGCGCCTTCGCGCGCAGGCAGGTCGCAACGATCGGGAATTTCTGGGTCGACCTGACTCGCTCCACCCTCTACATCCTGCTGCCGCTCTCGTTCGTTCTCGCGCTCGCGCTTGTGAGCCAGGGGGTGGTGCAGACGTTCGGGCCGTACGTCAAAGCCCAGACGATGGAGAAGATCGACTACGAAGAAGCGAAGACGGATGCCGACGGCAAGCCGGTGACGGATGCGGAGGGCAAACCGGTGATGGAGAAGAAGAGCACGCAAGAGCAGACGCTTGCGCTCGGACCGGCCGCCTCCCAGGTCGCCATCAAACAGCTCGGCACGAACGGCGGCGGCTTTTTCAATGTGAACTCCGCGCATCCCTTCGAGAATCCGACGCCGCTGGCGAACTTCCTCGAAATGCTTTCGATTCTGCTGATCGCGGCGGCGCTCCCGATCACGTTCGGGCGAATGGTCGGGGATGTACGCCAGGGCTGGGCAATTCTCGCGGCGATGACGGTCATCTTCGTCGCGCTGCTCGCCGTAGCTGTCGTTTCCGAGCAGATCGGGAACCCCGTGCACGCGCAGGCGGGTGCCGACATCGAAGCGAGCGCGCTCCAGTCCGGCGGCAACATGGAAGGCAAGGAGGTGCGTTTCGGTATCGCCGCTTCGGCGATCTGGGCCGTAGCGACGACCAGCGCGTCGAACGGTTCCGTCAATTCCATGCATGACTCGTTCACGCCGCTCGGCGGCCTCGTCCCGATGTGGCTCATACAACTGGGCGAAGTCGTATTCGGCGGCGTTGGCTCGGGTCTTTACGGCATGCTCATTTTTGCAATCGTTGCCGTCTTCGTGGCAGGCCTCATGATCGGCAGAACGCCGGAGTACCTCGGCAAGAAGATCGAGGCGTTCGAAATGAAGATGGCGTCGGTTGCGATACTGCTGCCGCCGCTTATCGTGCTCATCGGCGCCGCGATCGCGGTCATGGTGGAGCCCGGCAAAGCGGGTATCGCCAACCCGGGCGCGCACGGCTTTTCGGAGATTCTGTACGCCTTCTCCTCGGCCGGCAACAACAACGGCAGCGCGTTCGCGGGCCTTTCCGCCAATACGCCGTTCTATAACACCGCGCTCGGGTTTGCGATGCTGTTCTCGCGCTACTGGCTGCTGGTGCCGGTGCTCGCGATCGCAGGCTCTCTCGCGGCGAAGAAAACCGTTCCGCCCAGTCCGGGTACGCTGCCCACGCATACGCCGCTTTTCGTGGTGCTCCTGGTGAGCAATGTGCTCATCGTCGGGGCGCTCACGTTCGTTCCAGCGCTCGCGCTCGGACCCGTCGTCGAACATCTTCAGTTGTTCAAGTAAACCATGGCCACACAAGCACACACCGCTGGTACGCCGCGCGTCTCACTGTTCGAGGCGCGCTACCTGCAGCCCGCCCTGGTGGAGGCGTTCAAGCGCCTCGCTCCGCATTACCAATGGCGGAATCCGGTGATGTTCGTCTGCTACATCGGTGCGATCTTCACCACCGGTCTCGGCATTCAGGCCATCGTTGGCACGGGCGAAGCGTCCGCCGGCTATATCCTGAACGTGTCGCTGTGGCTGTGGTTCACCGTGCTGTTCGCGAACTTCGCGGAAGCGCTCGCCGAGAGCCGCAGCAAGGCGCAGGCGGCCCATCTGCGCGCCGCGAAGCGCGACGTGCAGGCGAAGAAGCTGCGTGCGCCAAAGCGTGACGCGCAGTGGGAATTCGCGTCCGGCTCGAGCCTGCGCGCGAAGGATGTGGTGCTCGTGGAAACCGGGGACTTCATCCCGGCGGACGGGACGGTCGTTCAGGGCGTCGCTTCCGTGGACGAGTCGGCCGTCACCGGCGAATCGGCACCGGTGATCCGGGAGGCAGGCGGCGACTTTTCGTCCGTCACGGGTGGCACCCGCGTGCTGTCCGACTGGATCGTGGTGCAGGTCACCGCCAATCCCGGCGAATCGTTCCTCGATCGCATGATCGGCATGGTCGAAGGCGCCAAGCGCCAGAAGACGCCCAACGAGATCGCGCTGACCATCCTGCTGGTCGCGATGACGCTCATCTTCCTGCTCGCATGCGTGACGCTGCTGCCGTATTCGCTCTACGCCGTCGAAACCGCGAAACAGGGCAGCCCGGTGTCCATCACGACGCTGGTGGCGCTCCTCGTGTGCCTCATTCCCACCACGATCGGGGCCCTGCTCTCGGCGATCGGCATCGCCGGCATGGGACGCATGCTGACCAAGAACGTGATCGCAATGTCCGGTCGCGCAGTCGAAGCGGCAGGCGACGTTGACGTTCTGCTCCTCGACAAGACCGGAACGATCACGCTGGGCGACCGCCAGGCGACGGCCTTTCTGCACGCGACGGGCGTGACCGAAGAAGAGCTGGCGGATGCGGCACAGCTTGCGTCATTGGCGGACGAAACACCCGAAGGGCGCTCGATCGTCGTGCTGGCGAAGAACCTGCATAACCTGCGCCAGCGCGACATCGTGTCTCTGGGCGCAAGTTTCATCCCGTTCTCGGCGCAGACACGAATGAGCGGCGTCGATCTCGACAGCCGGCAGCTCCGCAAAGGCGCCGCGGAAGCGGTGCAGCGGCACGTGGAGGCACTGGGCGGACGTTTTCCGGGGCCGGTGCAGGTCATCGTCGAAAACATCGCCCGCCGCGGCTCGACACCGCTCGTCGTCGCCGACGGGCCGCGCGTGCTCGGCGTGGTGGAACTGAAGGACATCGTTAAAGGCGGCATCAAGGAGCGTTTCGCGGAACTGCGGCGCATGGGCATCAAGACCGTGATGATTACCGGCGACAACAAGCTCACGGCCGCTGCGATTGCCGCCGAAGCCGGCGTCGATGACTTCCTGGCGGAAGCCACGCCGGAAGCGAAGCTGAAACTCATACGCGAGTATCAGGCGCAGGGCCGGCTCGTGGCGATGACCGGCGACGGCACGAACGACGCGCCGGCGCTCGCCCAGGCCGACGTCGCGGTGGCGATGCACAGCGGGACCCAGGCCGCGAAAGAAGCCGGCAACATGGTCGATCTGGACTCCAACCCGACCAAGCTCGTCGAAGTCGTCGAGACCGGCAAACAGATGCTCATGACGCGCGGCAGCCTGACGACATTCTCGATCGCGAACGACGTGGCCAAGTACTTCGCGATCATTCCCGCGGCATTCGCCCTGACCTACCCCGAGCTCAATGCGCTCAACATCATGGATCTCGCGACGCCCCAGTCCGCCATTCTGTCGGCGGTGATATTCAACGCGCTGGTTATCGTCGCACTCATTCCGCTGGCGCTGAAAGGCGTCACCTACAAGGCGCTTGGCGCGGCCACTGTCCTGCGCAATAACCTGCTGGTTTATGGCGTGGGCGGACTCATCGTGCCGTTCGTCGGGATCAAGGCCATCGATCTCGTGCTGGTGCTGTTCGGACTGGCGTAAGGAGAAATCATGCTGCAACTCGGCTTTCAGGCTCTGCGTATTCTTCTCGTGCTGACGCTTGTCACGGGCCTGCTCTATCCCCTGGCCGTGACCGGCATTGCCCAGTTCGTCTTTCCGCAACAGGCGAACGGCAGTCTCGTACAGAAGGGGGATAGCGTCGTTGGCTCCGCGCTGATCGGCCAGCCGTTCTCGGATCCGAAATACTTCTGGAGCCGACCCTCGGCGACATCTCCGATGCCGTACAACGCGGGCGCCTCGTCGGGCTCGAACCAGGGACCGCTCAACCCGGCGCACAAGGAAGCCGTGGAAGAGCGGATCAAGACGTTGCGCGAAGCCGGCGGCGACGCAACAGGCAAGCCCGTGCCCATCGACCTCGTGACGGCTTCCGGCAGCGGACTGGATCCGCAAATCTCGCCTGCAGCCGCCGAGTATCAGGCCTCGCGCGTTGCGAAAGTGCGCGGCTTGCCGGAGGCGCAGATCCGCGCAACTGATCGCTCAGAACACGGAAGGCCGGCAACTTGGCATTCTGGGCGAGCCCCGCGTCAACGTGCTGCTGCTCAACCTCGCACTTGACCGCGCACAGCCGAAATGACGTCTGAGACGCTCATTCCGCAAGGCCCTCACGAAGACACGCGACCGCTTCGTGAAAGGACGGTATTGCGAAGGGTTGCAGTCCGTTACCGGAATCTGTGTTCTCGCCGTTGACGATATCGGGTTTAGCCGTGCAAGCTCCAGTAATGACCACGCCTGCTTCAACCAGAGCACATAGGAGCACGTCGAGCACTTCTCTTCTTCCCTACTTGGGCGCAATCGCCGCGTGTGCCGCAACAACCGGCATCGCCACGCTCCTGCTTCTTGATCTCGACCTGGCGAACATCGTCATGGTCTTTCTGCTCACGGTTGTGTTGGTAGCCGTGTGGCTCGGCCGCGGCCCCGCCATACTCGCGGCCGTCCTGAGCGTCGCGCTCTTCGATTTCTTCTTCGTTCCGCCGCGATTCTCGTTCACCGTGCATGACGTGCAGTATCTGCTCACGTTTGCGGTGATGCTCGTCGTTGCGCTGATCTTTGGCGAGCTGACGGCGCGTATTTCCGAGCAGGCGCAGGTCGCCTCGGCAACCGCAGACCGTACACGCGCCCTGTACGACCTTGCGCGCGAGCTTTCCGGCGCCTCCACCCTCGCAGACACCTCCAGGATCCTGCGTCGATTTCTGGACGCATCTCGTCGGTGCGGAACGGCATGCTCTACGTGGCGCAAGGAGAGGCGAACCCTCAAGCTCGACGATGACGTGAACGCTGCGGATCGAGGCGCATTCGACGACGTCATCGCGGAGCTCGCGCAAGCGAAAGGCGAATACGTTCGACTCGACACGAACGGCTATTTCCCGTTGATCGCTTCGGGGCGTGTGCGCGGGGTGATGGCCGTCATCTTCAGAGGAAATCTTCTCGCCCTGGAGGAGCATCAGGAACTGCTGAACGCTGTCGCCTCCCTCATCGCCATCGTCGTGGAACGGCTCGGCGGAGGACCGGTCCGAGCGGAAGGTTAGTATTTCTGCAATGTAAGTCAGTCAGGCGGGCGGCGCTTGACGCACGAAGCGGCCGCTCCCCGTCTCCGGATCGCCGAGCTGCCGCGGGCGGGCTCGATCTGCGACGAACCCGACGCGGGCGGCACTCGGAGCACCTCGCGTCATGCGGCGCCATCCGCTGCCCCAACAAACTTTCTTGATGCAGTCTTTATGCGCCGCCCGCGGGTTTTTACGACGTCTTGACGCGCCTTTTCATAAGCTTTCGATGTCACTCCAGAACGATCCATACAGTGACAGGAGGTACTTATGAAAACGCTGAAAAACCGTGAAGACTGGCGGACCGTCGGCAGCTGGAAGACAGGCGTGGTCGTGATGTGCCTGCTCGGGTTCCCGTTCGCGGACTACGTCGTCCGTTACATGATCGCCCACGTGTTCGTCTGAACCGGACGGAGCAAATTATGAGCAATCTACGAACAGTAGACGAAAGCGCTGTCGGTTCGCGAGTCGCGCGTGAACGTGCTTCTGCTCAACCGTGCGCTCGACGCGCCTGAACCCAAAGTGAATTGACTCAGGCGGCCGATGAGTGCGGCAGCGCGTTTTTGAGCACACGGCCCTCGTTGCAATCCATGTCGGCGCTCCCGCTATCGGGCCAGTCTTTCCCAGAATCGCCGCCGGTTTTGTGTGGCGTGCGGGTCGTGTGGGGGTTTCTGCTACGATCGCACCGTCGAACCGAGCGACAGGGCAACCGCATGTTCGGAAAGACGAGTTGCCCTTCGTAGATCGTAAATGGAAGCGACACTTCGTTGCTTCCGGCGAGCAGCAGGATGAGATTTCTGCCTTCGACCTTCCAGCTACCGTCCTTGACACCCGAGCGATCAGTGGCCGTGACCACCCAGTTCTGCGCTGTACCGTCCGCATTCAGGATCAGATGTTCGTCGCGCGGACTGCCGAATACGATCGAGGTCGTACGCCAGTGCGCGACGAGGACACGTGCATCGTCGGGCACGGCTGCGTGAGAGGGCGTCGCGCTTGCGATCATGAGGATTACCACGACGGCCACAGTGAGCAATGCTCTGTTGCCAGGATTCATTAACGACTCCTCGAGTTGAGTGATTATGAGAACACTGCGTCCCCGGAGTGACTGGCGGTTCGTCGGTAGCTGGAAGACCGGCGTGCTCCTGGTGGTCCTGCCCGGTCTTCCGTTCGCAGATTATGTCGTTCGTTACGTCATCGCTGCCACTTGCACGTGTGAACCGGACAGGCGTGGAGCGCGGTTTACGGGCCGGGTCGCGGCGCCGGGCGCAGTGCATGGAAGGAGGCATCCGCTGCAAAGCCCCCGCTCACGTCGGATTCTCGAGGCTGAACACGCGCGGTGAGACTGACGTCGCCGCCCTCCAGCTCCGAGAAACGCAGCATCTCCAGCGTCTCGGCGGCCGGAAAGAGATCGTCGACATCGAAGTGCAGCGATCTGCGCAAGCACCGGCAGATCGGCCTTGCCCGAATAAGGCGCGCTCGCGAGCGCCTCCATCAGACCCGGCGAGCAGGTTCGTCTCCACCGGCGGAAGGATCGTTCCGATGCCGCTGTCCGGGAAAGTGCTCGGCGCGGCGTGCTGATCGGCGGCGTGCGCGGAGGGCGCGCGGTGAGCGCGGCATAGATGCCGCTCGATCGACTTCACGAAACTGCGGGATCGGCGCGATCGCGCGGCTGCGGCAGCCTCGACCGTCGACTCTCGGCGATGACACGACCGGGGTTGATGCTGAACACGAGGATGCGGTCGCACATCGAGCACCGCCTCCTCGATGTTGTGCGTCACCAGGATCACGCCCTTGATCGGAAGCTGACCTTCGCCCCACAGATCGAGGAAATCGGTACGCAGCGTTTCGGCGGTCAGCACGTCGAGCGCGGAAAACGGCTCGTCCATCAGCAGCAGATTCGGGATGCACGACGATGCGCGCGCGCGAAGCCGACGCGCTGGCGCATGCCGCCGGAAGCTCGCGCGGGTAAGCCGATTCGAATCCGTCGAGCCCGATGAGATCGATGGCGGCGAGCGCGCGGCGCCGGATCTCGTCGTCGGGCAGACGCGAGCGCTTCGAGTCCGAGCTGAACGTTCTCGAGCACGGTCAGCCAGGGAAAGAGCGCGAAGCTCTGGAACACCATCGCGACGCCGGGCGCCGGGCCCGTCGACCGGCCGTCCGAGATAGCGGATCTCTCCCGCGGTCGGCTGCTCGAGTCCTGCAATCAGGCGCAGCAACGTCGATTTGCCCGATCCGGAGCGGCCGAGCAGACCCACGATCTCGCCCTCGGCGACGGTCAGACTCGACGCCGTCGAGCACGAGCAGCTCGCCGCCGTCGGGTGTGCGGAACAGCGCGCCGCAGCGCGCGCACTTCCAGCAACTCGGAGTTTTCCATGACAGCGTCCCGTCACGACGGTTCGCACCGCATGATCAGCTCGCACAGCTCATGAACCGGACGTTCCAGGCGTACGCGCCGATAGAGCGGACGCCAGAACAGACGGTTGATCGTCGACCACGAAAACGCTCATCACCGCGATGCCGAGCGCGACGCTGATGGAAGTCGGCCGCCTTCGGTGGCCCGGGCGATGTAGGCGCCGATGCCCGTGGGCCGTCGAGACGCGTGTCGCCCCAGGTCGCGACCTCGGCGACGATGCTTGCGTTCCACGAGCCACCCGACGCGGTGATCGCGCCGGTGAGGTAGTACGGAAACACGGCCGGCAGACGCGATCCTGCGCCACCAGAGCCATCCGCGGACGCGGAGGTTCGCTGCTCGCGTAGCGCAAGCTCGGAGGGCATGGCGGCGGCGCCGGCGATGACGTTGAACAGGATGTACCACTGCGTGCCGAGGATCATGAGAGGGCTCAGCCAGATCTCCGGATTCAGCCGCAGTGCGACGATCGCGGATACGAGCGAGCGGGAACAGGAGATTGGCCGGGAACGCAGCGAGGATCTGAGCGATCGGCTGCGACGATGCGCGCGAGCGTTCGGCCGCATGCCGATCCAGACGCCGACAGGCACCCAGATCAGCGCTCGCGATCGCGATCAGGACCGGCAATGCGCAGCAGCGTGACGCAAGCCAACAGCAACGCGGTGGCCGACCTCGGCGAGCGACACGCCGCGCAGGACGAAGCGGCCGACCTGCCACAGCGCGAGCGCTGCCGCGAGCGAGCACGCGTCGCGTTCCACGCGACGTCGGTCCAACGCGAATTTCCGTGGACCGGTGCGTATCCGCGGCCCGCACGGCGGTGATGCGATTGAGCTCGCGCCACAGTCGCGAGAAGAAGGCGCGTCGCGGCCGCGACGCATGCCGGCGATCGACGCAGGATGTCGAGGACCCACGACTTCGGCGGCGCCACGCCCGATTCCTGCTCGAAGCGGAACCGCTCGGTCCACGCGACGAGCGGCCGGAAGAAGAGCTGATCGTAGAGCAGGATCACCACGAACATCGTGGCGACCGCCCAGCCGACGGCGCCGAGATCGCGCTGCTCGATGGCAAGCGCGATGTAGGAGCCGATGCCCGGAAGGTGACGCGGGTCTCGCCGACACTGATCGCTTCGGAGGCAACGACGAAGAACCATCCACCCGACATCGACATCATCATGTTCCACACGAGCTGCGGCATCGCGAATGGGACGTCCACGCGCCAGAAGCGCATCCACGTCGACAGGCGAAAAGAGCTGGCCGCTTCGGTGAGCTCGGCCGGCACCGTGCGCAGCGACTGATAGAAGCTGAAAGCCATGTTCCACGCCTGGCTCGTGAATATGGCGAAGATCGCGGCCAGCTCCGCGCCGAGCACGCGACCGGGTGCGAGCGACATGAGAAATACGACGGTGACCGAGATGAAACCGAGAATGGGGATCGACTGCAGGATATCGAGCAGCGGCACGAGCAGGCGCTCGGCCCGTCTGCTCTTCGCGGCGAGGGTCGCATACGTGAACGTAAAGCAAAGGGAGAGACCGAGCGCCGCGAACATCCTGAAGGTCGTGCGCGCGGCATAGCCGGGCAGACGAGCGGGGTCGAGTGAAACAGGAGAGACGTCGAGCGTCGCCAGCGGTGCGATCAACTCGCGGCTGCTCTCGGCGAAAAAAGCGATCAGGCCGAAGGCGAGGAGGCCGGCCAGGAGATCCCAGCCGTGGTACGCCCTTTTTTGTTCATTCTTCATCGGGTTTGAGCGTATGTGGCGGCCGGCGCAGTGTAAAGCAGGCCCTCGACCGCGCGGTCGTCTTCACGGAAATGTCACTTGCCGCGAGCGAGTGCCAGGAGCGATCGCCAATACGACGCGCGAGCGCCTGCGCTACACTTTTCCATGATGTCCGAATATCGCCCCGACCCGGATGCCTTGCTTGCGCGAGTCCAGCGCGAGGAAGTCCGGGCGCAGCGCGGGAAACTCAAAATATTCCTTGGCGCAAGCGCCGGTGTCGGCAAGACATACGCGATGCTGTCCGATGCGCGCGCGGAGAAAGCGCGTGGGACGGATATCGTCATCGGCATCGTCGAAACGCACGGCCGGTCCGAAACTGCCGCGCTCACGGACGGGCTCGAGCACTTGCCGCTGCGCGAAGTGCCGTACCGCGAAACGACGCTGCGGGAGTTCGATCTCGATGCGGCACTCGCGCGTAGACCCGAGGTCATCCTCGTTGACGAACTGGCGCACACGAATGCGCCCGGTTCGCGGCATCCCAAGCGCTGGCAGGACGTGGAGGAACTGCTCGCCGCCGGCATCGACGTCTACAGCACGCTCAACGTCCAGCACCTTGAAAGCCTGAACGACGTCGTCGGGCAGATCACCGGGGTTCGGGTCTTCGAAACGCTCCCCGACAAGGTCTTCGATCAGGCGGACGAGGTCGAGCTGGTCGATCTGACGCCGGACGAACTGATCGAACGGCTGCACGAAGGCAAGGTCTATCTGCCCGAGCAGGCGCTGCGCGCGGCCGACAACTTCTTCCGCAAGGGAAACCTGATCGCCTTGCGCGAGCTCGCCTTGCGCCGCACGGCCGACCGTGTCGACGAGCAGATGCGCGACTATCGCACGGGCGCCGGCATTCGCGCCGCGTGGCCGGCCGCGGACCGGGTGCTCGTGACTGTCGGTCCCGGTTCCGACGCCGAGCATCTGGTGCGCGCCGCGCGCCGTCTCGCCGCGGGCCTCGATGCGGAATGGACGGCGCTGTATGTCGAGACGCCGGCGCTGTTGCGGCTGCCCGAAGCCGATCGTGATCGCACCCTAGGCGCACTGCGTCTCGCGGAGTCGCTGGGGGGCAAAAGCGTGGTCGTGGGTGGAGGCGACGTGGCGACCGCCGTTCTCGAATATGCACGCGCCCAGAACATGACACGCGTTCTGGTCGGGCGCCCGCACCGGCGCGGCTGGCGCAAATGGATCGTCGGTTCCACCGCCGATCGGATCGTCGCCGATGCGGAGGATCTCGACGTCGCGATCATCGGCGCGGAGGAGCGGCCGAATACGCTGGCCGCAACCCTCATCGCTCGCACGCGTGACGCGCTCGGCGTGGAGCGGCCGAAGAAGTCGCGCTGGGACCGCTACGTCATGAGCGCCGTGGCGGTCGGCATCGCTTCGCTGCTGGGATTGCCTTTGCGCGAAACGCTCGATCTGTCGAACATCGTCATGCTCTATCTGCTGGGCATCACCGTCGTGGCCGTCTATCTCGGCCGCGGCCCTTCGATCGCGACCTCCGTGTTGTCCGTTGTCGCATTAGACCTTTTCTTCGTGCCGCCGATCTATACGTTCGCCGTGAGCGACGTGCAGTACGTGGTCACGTTCGCCGTCATGCTCACGGTGGGCGTCGTCATCAGCAATCTCGCCGCGCGGGTACGGCTGCAGGCGCGCATCGCCGGTTATCGCGAGGAACGAGCCTCGGCGCTCTATCACATGACCCGCGAGCTCGCAGCGACCGAGAAGCTCGAAGACATCGTGCGGATCGCGGTGACGCACCTGAACCGCGTCTTCGCGAGCGAAGTGGTGATCCTGCTGCCCGATGACGCTGGGCGCGTGCACTATCCGCGACGTGAAAGCATCTTCGGCTCGCTGCATGGCGCCGATCTCAGCATCGCCCAATGGGTCTACGACCACGGCCAGCCGGCGGGGCTCGGCACCGATACGCTGGCGGGCGCGGAATCGCTGTTCGTGCCGCTCGTGACACCGAACAAGACGATCGGCGTGATTGCGCTTCTTCCGGCGAATCCCCGCCGCGTTTTCGTGCCCGAACAGCGCCGGCTCCTCGACACGTTCGCGGGACAGATCGCGGTCGCGATCGAACGCGTGCAAGTTGCCGAAGCCGGGCGTGCATCCGAGCTCCGCGCGAAGACCGAAGGCGTGCGCAATGCACTGCTGTCGGCGATTTCCCACGAATTGCGCACGCCGCTCGCGACGATCGTCGGCGCATCGAGCAGTCTCGCCGACGCGCCCGAAAGCATGGGCGACGAAGCGCGCCGCGACCTCGCGCGGAGCGTCGCCGAGGAAGCACAGCGCATGAGCGACATCGTCGTGAAGGTGCTCGACCTCGCGCGTCTTCAGGCAGGCGCCACACGCGTGCAGGCAGACTGGCATTCGATCGAGGAAGTCATCGGCGAGCGCACTGTCGCGCCTCGCGCCGAAGCTCGCCAAGCCATCGCGTCACGACTCAGCCTCCCGTCGCGGTCACGCCTGGTCCGGATCGATGCCGTGCTCATCGAACAGGTTCTCGCCAATCTGCTGGAGAATGCCGCGAAGTACACGCCAGCCGGCACGCAACATCAATGTCGCCGCCGAAGTTTCGCGCGGAGAGCTCGTCGTCACGGTGACGGACGACGGCCCGGGGCTGCCGCCGGGCGAAGAGACAAAGGTGTTCGACAAGTTTCATCGCGTCGCGCCGGAAACCGCACCGGGCGGCGCGGGGCTCGGCCTTGCCATCTGCAAGGCGATCGTCGAAGCACACGGCGGTACCATCTACGCGGAGAACATTCCCGCGGGCGGCGCGATGTTCCGCTTCACCATTCCGCAGGACGAGAAACCACCCGCGCGTCGAGCGCGAGCTCGAGGAGCGTGCGCATGACGGTCGGCAGGCCCGTCGTGCTCGTGATCGAAGACGAGCCGCAGATCCGCCGCTTCCTGCACACCGCGCTCGATGCGCAAGTCGTTCGAGGTGATCGAGGCCGAGACCGGTGCCCGCGGCATTACGGATGCCGCGAATCGCAGACCCGAATGCATCATCCTCGATCTCGGTCTGCCGGACATGGACGGCGTCGAAGTCATCCGGCGCGTGCGCGAATGGAGTACGGTGCCGATCATCGTGCTGTCGGCGCGCACGCAGGAAGCAGAAAAGATCGCGGCACTCGACGCCGGCGCCGACGATTACGTGATCAAGCCGTTCGGCGCAGGGGAGCTGCTCGCGCGCTTGCGGGTCGCACTGCGCCACGCATCGCAGGGACACAGCGTGGATGACGGGGCCCTCTATGAGCGGGGCGATCTTCGCGTCGATCTGGGTGCGCGGCGCGTAACGCTCGCCGGCGGCGAAGTGCATCTCACCCCGACGGAATACCGGCTGCTCGCCACGCTCGTGCGTCATCGCGGCAAAGTGCTCACGCAGCGTTTCCTGCTGAAGGAGGTGTGGGGTCCCGGGCATGTGGAGCGCCCGCACTACCTCCGCATCTACATGGCGAATCTCAGGCAGAAGCTCGAAGCCGACCCGACGCGGCCGGCCCTGCTGCTCACGGAAACCGGAGTGGGATATCGCCTGAACGACACCTGAACGCGAGCCGGAGACGAGCGCCGCGTTGCCTGGGGGATGGGAGGTTACGGAGGGAAACCGTGTAAGGTTTCCCTCTGTTCGTGGGTGGCCAGGCCCGAGCCTTCAGGCGAGCGCCACCCTATTTTGCTGCGTCAAGCAGACCTTCGAGGCGGATCTTCAACTCGTCACGTGCCTTGCGGAAAGCCGCGGTGACTTCCTCTTCCGACCCCTCGACCGCCTCCGGATCATCGAGCGCCCAGTGATGCTGTACGAGGCCGCCAGGCGGCAGCGTGCACCCGGGCTCCGCGCAAACCGTGATGACCGTATCGATGGTGCCGAGCGGGACATCGCTCAATGGCTTCGGACGCTGGCGGGAGATATCGATCCCGATCTCCTGCATGACTTTCACCGCATGCGGATTGATCTCCGTGCCGGGCGACGCGCCCGCGCTCGAGACGTTCACCCCGGGCGGGAACAGGCTGCGCACGAGTCCTTCGGCCATCTGACTGCGCGAAGAATTGTGCGTACCGATAAACAGCATCCCGCGCGGCAGACGATGACCCGCGAGCTCCGCCCGGCTGCCCAGGTGCCGCATGTCCTTGCCGATGACCATGAACATCACCATCTCCGCGAGATTCGTCGCGTGGTCGCCTATACGCTCCAGGTACTTCGCGATCGACTGCGCGCGCAGGGCGCGGTAGATGTTGCGCGGGTCCTCCATCATGTACGTGAGCAGCTCCCGGAAGACCTGACCGTAATACGCATCGACCACACGGTCGCGGTCGACCACCCCCCGCGCGCGCTCGACGTCGGCTGAAACGAATGCGTCCAGCGCTTCGCGCACCATCGCCTGCACGGTCTCGGCCATGCGCGGCAGATCGACGTACGGTTTCAGGATCGGTTCCGTATTGAGCTCGATCACGCGCTCGCAGATATTGACGCCCAGATCGCCGATGCGCTCCAGGTCGGTCACGAGCTTGAGCGCCGTTGCAATCAGTCGCAGGTCCGAGGCGACGGGCTGCCGCTTGGCGAGTATGCGCAGGCACAGCTCGTCCGTGTCCACTTCGAGGCGGTTGATCTGATGATCGAACTCGATCATGCGCCGGGCGAGCTCGCTGTCGCGCTCGGTCAGCGCGCGCATGCTGTTCGCGATCATCTCCTCCACTTTGGCGCCCATCAGAAGAAGCTGATCGTGGAGCTTGTGCAGCTCGGAGTCATACTCGCGGTCGGTCAGTGTAGCCATGGTGTTCCTTCAGCGATGAAACGCTCACGCGCGCTTGAGCGTGAACGAGAAAGTGGAGCCTGCGCCACCGCGGCTTTCGACCGATACGGCGCCCCCCAGTGCTTCGACGAGGTGCTTCACGATCGACAGCCCGAGTCCCGTCCCGCCGAGCTCGCGCGAGCGGCCGGCATCGACACGGTAGAAGCGCTCGAAAATCCGCGACAGGTGCTCCGGCGGTATCCCGGCGCCGGTATCCGTTACACATACGCGCACCAGGCTCGCTTCGCTTTTCGCGCTCAACCGTACCTGCGCACCTTCCGGACAGTACTTGATGGCGTTATCGACGAGATTGCCGAGGATGTGCTCCAGCGCGCGTCTGTCGGCCCTCACATGGGCAACGTTTGCGAGATCGCTCTTCAGCGCGATCTTCTTCAGCTGTGCCCGATGCGCGTGCTGCGCGAAGATTCTCTCAGCGATCCCCGCAAGATCGAGCGGCTCCATCTCGAGCCTCAGCTCGCGCGACTCGATGCGCGAAAGCTCGAGCAGATCGTCGATCAGGTTCGCGAGACGCTCGGCATTGCGCTCGATGACATCGATGAAACGATCCGCGGCTTCAGGATCGTCGTCCACGCTGCGCAGCGTCTCGGCTGCTGCACGTACGCTCGTAAGCGGGCTGCGCAGCTCGTGGGACGCATTCGCCACAAAGTCGCGTCTTATGGATTCCAGGCGGCGCAGCTCGGTCACGTCCACGAACACCGCGAGCACGCCGGCCTGTGAATCCGGCAATTTAACGGCGCGGACGAGCACGCGCCGATGCACGAGGCCTGTGAGGTCGAGCTCCACCTCTTCCGCATTGCCGCGCGCAGCCTGTTCGAGCAGCTGATTCAGATCGCCGTTACGCACCACCTGCAGCACGGACTTGCCGATCGCGTCCGGACCGATCAGGAGCATCGCGCGGAGCGCCGGGTTCGTGAGAACGATACGGCGGTCGGAACCGACGACCAGCACGCCCTCGTTCATGCTCGACATGATGCCGGTGAACAGATCACGTTCGGCCCGCAGCTCCGTCACGGTGCTCGACAGACTGTTCGCGAGCTGGTCGAGTGCGCCGCCGAGAACCGCGATCTCGTCTCCGCCAGCGGCCCTGGTTCGCGCAGTCAGATTGCCGTCTGCCATCTCCCGCGCGACGTCGGTCATTTCCAGCAGACGGCGTGACGTGAGTCGCGCTGCGGTGTGGGCGGCAAAGACGGCAACTGCAAGCGCGACGAGTGCGCCGAACGCGAGGCTCGCGTGCATGCGGCTGATCGCTCGTTCGACGTTGGTCAACGGCAGCGCGAGGCGTGCCGTGCCATTGGTCTTCGTGTCATCGCGTATCGGCACGGCGGCATACATCATCTCTTTACCGATCGTGGCGCTGTAACGCACGCTGCTGCCTTCACCCGTCTGCAGGGCCTGCACGATTTCCGGTCTCGTCCCGTGGTTCTCCACGCGTGGAAGCAGCGCCAGCTCTACTTCCGAGTCGCCCTTGACGACGCCCGCCATGTCGACCAGCGTGACCCGCGCGCGCGCCGCCGCGGCGAGCTCACGTGCAAGCGCATCGGCTACTTTCACATCCTCCAGAGCACCGCCGGTCGCATGCACGCGCTCCGCTGCGAGCCGTGCGCGCACCAGCAGATCATCGCGAATGCCGTCCGTAAGCTGTCGCTGGAGCGTACGCGACAGATACGCCTCGGCCACCAGCAGCGAAGCGGCGATCAGGCCGAGCGAAAACAGGAACAGCTTGAGGCGTATTCGCAGCTTCACACGTTACACACAGCAGCATTCTTAAACTGCCCGTATTGCAAACTCGTGACACATGCGCTCACCTTCAATCCGCGTGCGCACAGCCCGTCGCTCGCACTCTCCTTGAAATTCTGTAACACGCCCACGCTACGCTCGAAGCCACTCGAGCAGATCTTACGCAGGAGATGAAATCGCATGATGCTTGCGGATGCAATCAGCTCCGCCACCTCGGAGCATGCCGTCTATTTTCTCGTCACGGCTTACGTCGAGTCGCTCCATCATTTTCATCGGAGTCTCGGCATACCGGAGCGCGTCATCGCGCTTCCACTGGCCGGTGTCCACGATCTCAAAGAGCGGTTGCGGCTGCTTCTGGACACGCTCGGCTCGACACGCCAACCCGTCATGAGCGCGGCCGAAATGGCGGCCATTCTCGAGTGCTCCCTCGCCCGGCTGCGTGACGTCGCAAACGAGCAAGGTACGGCGGATGACGAAAGCGAAAACACGCGCGCAACCGCCTGACCGCTATGCTGACCGCGAGAAACGATAGCCCGCGCTGCGCACCGTCTGAATCAGGCGATGATGTCCGCCGGGCTCCAGAGCCTTGCGCAGGCGTCGGATGTGAACGTCCACCGTGCGCTCTTCCACGAAGACATGATCACCCCACACGCTGTCGAGCAGTTGCGCACGCGAATAGACGCGATCGGGGTGCGTCATGAAGAAGTGCAGCAGCTTGAATTCCGTCGGCCCGAGCACGAGCGCCTTGTCGTCGGACGTGACGCGATGACTCGCCGGATCGAGCCGCAGGCCGTCCACTTCCACGGCATCATCGGTCACCTGAGGTGCGCGCCGGCGCAGAACGGCCTTCACGCGTGCGTTGAGCTCGCGCGGGCTGAACGGCTTGGTCATGTAATCGTCCGCTCCCACGTCGAGGCCCGTAAGCTTGTCCTGTTCGGAACCGCGCGCCGTGACCATGATGAGCGGGACGCCTTCGGTACGGCGATCCGCACGCAGCCAGCGCGCGAGGTCGATGCCGCTCATGCCGGGCAGCATCCAGTCGATGATGACGAGATGCGGCAGTTCTTCTCGCACAACCTCCAGTGCCTGCTCGGCGCTTCTCGCCTGGATCGGTTCATGCCCCGCCTTCTGCAGGTTGTAGGCAATCAGCTCCTGGATGTCCGGTTCATCTTCGACGATCAATATGGTTGCCACTATCCGGCACTCTCCAGTTGAGCTGCGGCGGCGCCGCCTTCGGCCGCGATATTATTGAGCATTCATGACGTTTTCGTTACATCGCGTCACGGCGTTTTCATCTTGCTGTAATGCGTCATGCGTATGGTCCGGAGTCTCGTCTCCTCCACTAAAACGATGAGTGCAAGTTACAGCGACGATCACACCGTCAATCCATCCGCGAACGCCCATATCACCGAAGTAGCCTGCGCCCGGCTCACCCGGCGCGACTTTCTCAAGACGGCCGCAGCAGTCCCGGTGATCTCGCTGGTCCCACTCGCCGGATGTCAGGCGCTGCCGACCCGCGCCGGCCCGACCACGCCGATGTCGCCCGGCTTCAGCAGTATAGATGTGTCGACCGAGGACGTCGTTCGCGTACCGCCCGGTTATACGGCGACTGCGTTGTACAGGTGGGGCGACCCCGTCGGCCTTCCGGCCGGCGCACCAGCCTTCAAATCGGACGCGACGAATACGGCCGCGGAGCAGGGGCTGCAGGCCGGCATGCACCATGACGGCATGCACTACTTTCCCCTGCCGTACGGATCCCGCAATTCGACGCGAGGCCTCCTCGCAGTGAACCATGAATACACCGACGACGGTCTGCTGCACGCGGACGGCTTCGCCAACTGGAGCGTCGAGAAAGTGCGTAAGGCGCAGAACGCACACGGGTGCAGCGTCATCGAGGTCGCCCGCGAGAATGACCGCTGGGCGGTCGTTCGACCGTCGAAGTACGCACGTCGCATCACCGCGGCAACCGCGATCCGCCTGTCCGGGCCGGCCGCGGGTGCGGCTGGAATGAAAACGACGGCCGACCCCGCGGGCACCAGCGTTCTCGGGACGTTCAACAACTGCGCGAATGGCTATACGCCCTGGGGGACGTACCTGAGCTGCGAAGAGAACTACGACAACTATTTCGTGAACACCGGGACCATGACCGCCGAGCATCGCCGCACGGGCATTGTTCCGAAAGGACGCGGCTATCGCTGGGATGAATTCGACGAGCGTTTCGACGCGGGCCGCCACCCAAACGAACCGCATCGTCATGGCTGGGTTGTCGAATTCGATCCGTATGACCCGGGCTCTCCACCCGTGAAGCGCACGGCGCTCGGCCGTTTCAGCCACGAGGGTGCGACGACGGCAGTCGCGGCGGACGGCAGACTCGTGGTGTACATGGGCGATGACCGCGCTTTCGAATACATCTACAAGTTCGTGTCGCGCGAGCGCATCGATACCGGCAACCGAAGCGCCAATCGAGACCTGCTCGACCGCGGCACGTTGTACGTCGCGCGCTTCGATCCCGATGGCACAGGCGTGTGGGTCCCGCTCGTACATGGCACCGGCCGGCTCACACCCGAAAACGGTTTCACCGATCAGGCCGACGTGCTGATCCGCTGTCGCGCGGCGGGCGACGCGTCCGGCGCAACGAAGATGGACCGTCCGGAGTGGATCGCGGTCGATCCCACGAGCAAGGAGGTCTACTGCACGCTGACGAACAACACGAACCGCGGCGCGCCGAAGATGGCGGGTACCGATCCGGCCAATCCGCGCCGGGAGAACGTGTTCGGCCATATCGTTCGCTGGCTGGAGAAGGGCAGCGACCCGGCGGGCGTCGCATTCACATGGGAGATCTTCGCGCTGGCGGGCGATCCGCAGAACGCCGACGCCGAGAAGCGAGGCAACGTCAAGGGCGCTGCTTTCGGCAGCCCGGACGGCCTCTGGGTCGACGACAACGGCCTCTTGTGGATACAGACCGACGTCTCGACCAGCACGCTGAACCGCGGGCCGTACGAGCACCTCGGCAACAATCAGATGCTGTGCGCCGACACGAAGACGCGCGAGATCCGCCGCTTTCTGACTGGCCCTCGTGGTTGCGAGATCACCGGGATCACCATGACGCCGGACTCGCGCACGCTGTTCATCAATATCCAGCACCCGGGCGAGAGCGCGAGCGAGCGCAGCGATCCCGCACAGCCTCACGCCGTGAGTACGTGGCCGGATGGTCCCGGCGGAGGACGCCCGCGCTCCGCGACTGTCGTCATCCGCAAGGACGATGGCGGCATCATCGGAACCTGAGGAAAGACGAGATGCCCGTATTCGCTGGCGCGCTCTTTGCCTATACTCGCGTATGCACGGACTACGCAGCGCGGGTCTGCTAAAGCATGGCTGAGTTCTCCACGCTCGCCGCCGTCGATCTCGGCAGCAACTCGTTCCACTGCCAGGTCGCCCGTGTCGTAGGGGACCAGATCTATCCGCTCGACTCTCTGCGAGACGCCGTTCGTCTCGGTGCGGGTTTGAACGAAGACAAGCTCCTCGACGCCGCGTGCCAGGACCGTGCGCTGGCGGCACTCCGTCGTTTCGGCGAGCGCCTGCGTGGTCTCGACCGGCACGCTATCCGGGCCGTAGGCACCAACACGTTGCGAGTCGCGAAGAATGCGCCGGCCTTTCTCAAGCTGGCGAGCACAGCGCTCGGTTGCCCGATCGAGGTGATCGCCGGACGCGAAGAAGCGCGGCTCATCTTCATCGGCGTGCAGCATAGCCTGCCTCCCTCGAAGGAGCGCCGGCTCGTGGTCGATATCGGCGGTGGTTCGACCGAGTTCATCATCGGCAGCGGCTTCAGGCCGTTCCGCCTGGCGAGCCTCTTCATGGGCTGTGTGAGCTATAGCCGCAAGTACTTCCCCGGCGGTATCGTCACCCGCTCGGCGATGAAGGAAGCCGAGTTGGGCGCGCGCAACGAGCTCCAGCCGCTGCTGGCGGAATTCAGCAGCAGCAATTGGCAGCAGGCTGTCGGGTCTTCGGGCACGGTGCGCGCGCTCGCGGAGCTCTCTCATGAGAACGCCGCCGCTGACGGCGCCATCACGCGCCAGGGCATCGAAAAGCTGCGCAGCACGCTGATACGGGCCGGCAGCGTGGAAGGCATGCACGTTGCGGGGCTGAGAGCCGACCGCATCCCGGTGATTCCGGGCGGCCTCGCGATCCTGAATGCCGTTCTGTCCGAGCTCGATATCGACGAGCTCACGCCGGCCAACGGAGCCATGCGTCAGGGACTTCTCTCACGATCTCCTCGGCCGCGTTCACCACCACGACATGCGCGATGTGACGGTCGCTCAGTTCATGCAGCGCTATCACGTCGACGCCGGTCAGGCGCGCCGCGTCGGCATGCTCGCGCAGTCGCTCTACCGGAAGCTTACGGTGGATGCGACGGACGCCGACGAGAACGATCCGACGTATCTCGGATGGGCCGCGAAACTGCACGAACTCGGCATCTCCGTCGCGTACACCGGCTATCACAAGCACAGCGCGTACATACTCGAGAATGCCGACATGCCCGGCTTCTCGCGCGACGAGCAGACGCAGGTCGCGCTGCTCGTGCTGTCGCACCGCCGGTCGCTGAAAAAGGTGCAGGCGCGTATCGAGGGGACGGCGGACCTGCGCGCGGTGCTGGCGCTGCGCCTCGCGGTAATTTTCTATCGCGCCCGCACCGACCTCTCGCTTCCGACGATTCAGGCGAAATATACCGGCGCCCGCTTCCGCGTAAGCCTCGATCGCAACTGGCTCGCCCGCAACACGCTCACTGCCGCGGCGCTACGCGAGGAGATGCGCGAATGGCAGAAGATCGGGTTCGAGCTGAAGATCCCCGAGCTCGACCCGGCGAGCGCGACCGATGCGGCAGTGACGATTTCTTAGTTTCGTAATTCCGCGATTCCTGAATTCGCGGAGCGCTCAAACTGCCTTAACCGCTTGCGGGAGCGCAGCGGAAGAGTCAGGTGGGGCATACGAATTCGCGACCGAGTCACCAGCCACGAGACACCAGTCACCGATCACAGCAAGTCAGGACTCAGCACCGCCACGACCCGCACCACCGACTCGCCCTCGCGCGCCGAAAGCCACCAGATACCGCCTTTCTTCATGCCCCACCGGGCGGCCTTGCCGGTCAGCGCCAGCGCGGCGGCACAGCCGAGCGTGGGCTGATGGCCGACCACGACGATCGTGCCGCTCCCGTGCGGCCATCCGCACGCCTCGAGCACAGAGTCGGGATCTGCGCCCGGAGCGATCGCGTCGCTCGTCGTTTCCTCGCGGTTCAGGTGCTTCGCGGTCTGCTGCGCGCGCACAGCGGGACTGACGAGGAGCCGCGCATTCTTCGGCAGGTGCTGCTCCAGCCACACTGCCACGCGCTGTGCCTGCTTCACGCCTTTGGGCGTGAGGCGGCGGGCGTGATCGTCGCGCCCGTCTTCCGCTTCGGCGTGCCTCCACAGGATCAAATCCATGACACAAACTCCGACTACCCGGGACTAAACCAGTTCACGCATGACGAGCCACCGACCTACCAGAACGTGCGGCAGTGGCGAAAACCTTTCCAGGCGCGCTCGAGCTCCTGGTGCAACGCATCGGCGCGACCGGCACTCCAGCCTAGAAGAATCCCGCGGGCCTCCGCCATTGCAAGCTCGCTCGTGCCGGCATGCACCTCGCCGAGGAGACGCTGCAGCGTAGCGGCATCATTCATCGTGCCCAGAATATCCTGAAGCCGCGCCAGATGCGCCCGCAAGGCGTGAGCCTCCTCGCCATCGAACAAGGACGTAAAGAACTCCACTGCGTAGCGCAGTTTTTTTATCGCGATCCGCAGCTTGTGCCGGCCGGCGGCGTCGAGATGGGCAAGCTCGCGCCCGCGTTTGCGGACGCGCTCGTAGCGCCGCTCGAGCTCGTTCTGCGCGTAGGGGCGGACCGGGCTCTCGAGGGTGGCACGCTGCTCGTCGCTCGCGCTGTCGCGCCAGGCCTGCGAAGAGAGCCACAACGCCATTTCGAGCAGGATCTGCTGATAGCGCCGGGATCGAATCCCCCGGTGCACTTCGCGCTGCGCGGTCACGCGGCGCACGTCCACCTCCGTCGTGAGCGGACCCAGCGCATCGCGATCGGGTACGGAATCGCTCACGGCCGGCAAGGTTTCGGTTACGAAAACGTCCCAATCGCGCGCAGGCCCCAGCCGCGCCGCCAGCCAGCGCAGATCCTGCTTTACCTTTGCATCTGCATCGGGTGGCAGCGCGCGGGAAAAGGCGCTCAGCGTCGAACGCAGTCGCCTCATGGCTACGCGCATCTGGTGCAGGAACTCCGGATCCTCGCCCTTCAGAACACCGTCTGCGTTCGCGTGCAGCTGGCTCAGGCTTTCCCACGCGAGCATGGCGAAGGCGTCGCTCACGCTCGTGTCGCCTGCGAGGACGGGCGCCGACGCCTTGACCGGCACCTGACGCGTGTGGCCAAACAAGGCATACCCGCGTTCGGCCTTGGAGCGATGCTCGAGGAAAACCGGCGCGCGCTGGGCGATGTCGAGGGCCAGCCTGAAGAGCGCGGGAACCTCACCCCGTTTCAGCTCGAGCTCGAGCTCGCTGAGCTCTTCCCTGCGGTCGCCGCTCCTGATCTCTCCGAGATCGAGGCTCGCTTCGATGGTCGCCGCATCACCGAGCACGAGCAATCGTCGCGAACGGGTGAATTCGGTCTCGAACACGGGCTGCAACTCGGAGGCAATATGCGGCAAACGAAAGAGCGCGTGTGCCTCGGACTCGCCGATGCGGCCGATGTCGGGCACCGGACCGGGCACTTCGAGCTCGATCTCGTTGCGCCGATGGAGGCCGCTCACCACCTCGCCGCCCCACTTCAGCGTCTGGATCCAGCGGTCGCCCTCACGGCGAACACGCAGTGCCGCGCCCTGGCCGCTGAGATCCAGGTCGGGCGTATCGTAGTAGATGGCCTTGAGCTGCTCGGTCGCGACATGTTCTCCGGCGCTCAATGCCGGATCCTCGCTCAGCCGCTGCAACGCCGACGCTGGAATGCGCAACTTGAGCTCGGTTTCCATCGGCGCCGCGCTCATGTCGCTCGCAGTTCCGGATCAGGCTGCGCGATTGCCCGCGAGTCGTTCCAGCAGCAGGTTCTGCGCACTGATCGGAGGATCCGTGCCGGGCGTCGCGAGGACGTACGTACCGTCGGACTGCATGAGCCACGCCTGCACGTTGTCCTGCAGATAGGGCGTGAGCCCCTCATTGATGACGCGCCTTTTCAGTTTCGCATCGAATACCGGAAAGCATACTTCAACGCGCCGGAAGAAGTTGCGCGGCATCCAGTCGGCACTCGCGAGGTATACGTCCTCCGCGCCATCGTTATTGAAATAAAAGACGCGGGTATGCTCGAGAAAGCGGCCGACGATCGAGCGCACGCGGATATTGTGCGAGCAATCGGGTAGGCCCGGCCGCAGCGCGCACACGCCGCGCACGAGCAGATCGATTTCCACGCCGGCGCGCGAAGCCTCGTACAGCGCTGCGATCACCTGCGGCGTCGAGCAACGCGTTCATTTTCGCGATGATGCGGCCCTTGCGTCCCGCCTGCGCATGAGCGGTCTCCTGCTGTATCGCGCGCAGCATCCTGCCGATGCAGCGTGAACGGCGATTCCCACAAATGCTTCAGCCGCGTCGCCTTGCCGAGACCGGTCAATTGGATGAAGACGTCGTTCACGTCGGCACAGATTTCCTCGTTCGCCGTGATGAGGCCGAAGTCGGTATAGAGCTTCGTCGTGCGCGCGTGGTAGTTGCCCGTCGAAAGATGCACATAGCGCCGCAGGACGCCGTCTTCGCGGCGCACGACGAGCAGCATTTTCGCGTGCGTTTTGTGCCGCACGACGCCATACACGACGTGTGCGCCCGTTTCCTCCAGGCGCTGCGCCCAGTTGATGTTCGCTTCCTCGTCGAAACGCGCCAGCAGCTCTACGACTGCGGTCACTTCCTTGCCGCTGCGCGCGGCGGCGATCAGGATGTCCATCAGCTCCGATTCGGCACCGGTGCGATAAACGGTCTGCTTGATCGCAACCACGTTGGGATCGAGCGCCGCCTGCTGCAGGAACTGCACGACGGGCTGGAACGACTGGAACGGGTGGTGCAGGAGAATGTCTCCTTCCCGCACCGCGCGGAACATGTCGTGTCCGCGCATCGCCATGACCGGAACGCCCGGTGTGAATACGGGATACTTGAGATCGGGACGGTCCACGCCGTCGGGCACGCTCATCAGGCGCACCAGATTCACGGGTCCTTCCACGCGATAAAGATCGTCCTGGGTGAGGCTGAACTGGGACAGCAGGAAATCGCTGATGTGCTTCGGGCAGTTGTCGGCGATCTCCAGGCGGACCTCGTCGCCGAAGTGGCGCTGCGGGAGGCCACCGCGGAGCGCCGTGCGCAGGTCCTTTATCTCTTCCTCGTCGACGAACAGCTCGCTGTTACGCGTAACCCGGAACTGATACGAATCCACGACACGCATGCCTGCGAACAACTCGTCGACGTGCGCATGCAGAATCGAGGAGAGGAAGACGAAGTCGTACGGCCTCCCGGCAACCTCCTGCGGCATGCGGATCACGCGCGGCAGCACGCGCGGTGCCTGAACGATCGCAATGCCGGAGTTGCGGCCGAACGCATCCTTGCCTTCGAGCTCGACCGCAAAGTTGAGGCTCTTGTTGAGCACGCGTGGGAACGGGTGTGCCGGGTCCAGACCGATCGGCGTGAGGACCGGCATCACTTCGCGCAGAAAGTAGTCGCGGATCCACTGGGCCTGTCCGGGCCCGAAGTCACCGCGCCGCAGAAAGCGGATGCCTTCGGCTTCGAGTGCAGGCAGCACCTCCGCGTTGAGGAGTCGATACTGCTCTGCGACGAGCGCGTGCGCTTCGCGCGAGACCTGCTCGAACACGTGCTGCGGCCGCATGCGGTCGGGACCGATCGGCGCCGTACCTGCTTCGATCTCGGCCTGCACGCCTGCAACGCGGATTTCGAAGAACTCGTCGAGATTGCTCGAAAAGATGCAGAGGAACTTGAGACGCTCGAGGAGCGGCGTGTTCGGGTCTGCAGCCTGTGCGAGCACGCGCCGGTTGAACTCCAGCTGGCCCAGCTCGCGATTGATGTAGAGATGCGGTTGGAGTCTCGGCTGCTTTGCGATCGGGACCGGGCTTGCCGATTCGGACAACGCGCTTGAATCCATTTCAATAGCCACTACTTCGCCGTCCGCGATTTCCGCCTCTAAGTCCGACACTGATGCCCCCTCCGAAAGATCGCCCGGCTCACGGGCCCGCGTCAACCGAATCTTCCGGTGATGTAGTCTTCCGTTTCCCGCTTTGTCGGCTTGATGAACAGTGCGTCCGTGTGTCCGACTTCAATGAGCTCGCCCAGATACATGTAGGCAGTGTAGTCCGAAACGCGGGCCGCCTGCTGCATGTTGTGAGTGACGATGACGATGGTGAATTCGTTCTTGAGCTCGGTCACGAGCTCCTCGATACGCGCCGTGGAAATCGGGTCGAGCGCGGACGTGGGCTCGTCCAACAGCAGCACGTCCGGCTTTACCGCAATGCAGCGAGCGATGCACAGGCGCTGCTGCTGGCCGCCCGACAGGCTGGTGCCGCTCTGGGCGAGCTTGTTCCTGACTTCCTCCCACAGCGCAGCCTTGCGCAGCGCCCATTCAACGCGCTCGTCCATCCCGGAACGCGACAGGCGTTCGTGCATCGATACGCCAAACGCAATATTGTCGTAGATCGACATCGGAAAAGGCGTGGGCTTCTGAAATACCATGCCCACCCGGTGACGCAGCTCGATCGGATCCACATCGTCGGCGAGGATGTTCACTCCATCCAGAAGCAGGTCGCCCTCGGCCCGCTGCTCGGGGTAGAGCGCATACATGCGATTGAACGTTCGCAGCAGCGTGGATTTGCCGCACCCTGACGGGCCGATGAACGCGGTCACGCGGCGTTTGTAGATGTCGAGGTTGATGTTCTTCAGCGCGTGGAAGCCGCCGTAGTAGAAGTTGAAATTGCGCACAGCGATCTGCACCGTTTCTGCAGCGCTTTCGGCGAGCTGCTGAAACTCCACTCCGGATACGGCCATCATGATGCGGCGCTTTCCTTGAGGAAGATTCGCGCGACGATGTTGAGCGCCAGCACGCCGAGTGTGATCAGGAACACGCCCGCCCATGCGAGTTGCTGCCAGTCGCTGAACGGGCTCATCGCGAACTTGAATATGGTCACCGGCAGGTTGGCCATCGGATCCGTCAGGCTCACGCTCCAGAACTGGTTCGAAAGCGCGGTGAACAGCAGCGGCGCGGTTTCGCCGGCGATACGCGCCATCGCAAGCAGCACGCCGGTAACGATGCCGGCTTGCGCGGCACGCGCGGTGACCATAGTAATCACCTTCCACTTGCGCGCGCCCAGCGCGAACGCCGCTTCACGCAGCGAGTTCGGCACGAGAATGAGCATGTTCTCGGTCGTGCGGACGACGACAGGTATCACGATGAGGGCGAGCGCGATCACACCCGCTAGCGCCGAGAAGCTCTTCATGGTGCTTACGACGACCGCGTAGACGAACAGCCCGATGACGATCGACGGCGCAGAAAGCAGAATGTCGTTGATGAAGCGCGTGCTCTCGGCGAGCCAGCCCCGGTGGCCGTATTCCGCGAGATAGATTCCGGCGAGTATGCCAATCGGCGTGCCGATCAGCATCGAGAGGACCACGAGGATCACGCTGCCGACGATCGCGTTGAGAAGACCGCCTTCGCTGCCGGGAGCGGGCGTCATTTTGGTGAAAAGATCGACCGATATCCCGCCGATGCCGAGATACATCACCTGCCACAGGATCCACCCGAGCCAGAAGAGCCCGAACGCCATCGCGGCGAGCGAAAGCGAGAGCGCGACGCGGTTCGTAAACTTGCGCCGGTTCTGGAGTGTCACGTCTTTGCTCCTTCGTTCACGCGCAGTCGCATCAGAAGCAGCTTGGACGCGGCGAGAACGAGGAAGGTGATCAGGAACAGGACCAGCCCGAGCTCGATGAGCGCCGCGGAATGCAGGCCGGGATCGGCTTCCTGAAACTCGTTGGCAAGGGCGGAGGTGATGCTGTTGCCCGGCGAGAACAGGGACACATTCGAAAGAAAGTTCGTATTGCCGATGACGAATGTCACCGCCATCGTTTCACCGAGCGCGCGGCCCAGGCCGAGCATGATGCCGCCCACGACCCCGACCTTGGTGTACGACAGCACGACGTTCCACATGACTTCCCAGGTGGTGGCGCCAAGCGCGTACGCCGATTCCTTCAGCATGGGCGGCGTCACGTTGAACACGTCGCGCATCACCGCCGCGATGAACGGAATGATCATGATCGCGAGGATGACGCCGGCGCTCAGCAGGCCAATGCCGAGCGGCGGCCCCTTGAACAGCGCACCGACCAGAGGGATCTGCCCCAGTGTCGCCGCCAGTACCGGCTGCACGTACTGGCCGAACAACGGCGCGAACACGAGCAAACCCCACATGCCGTACACGATGCTGGGAATCGCCGCGAGCAGCTCGATTGCGGTACCCAGAGGGCGGCGCAGCCAGACCGGCGAGAGTTCCGTCAGGAAGAACGCAATGCCGAAACTGACGGGAATCGCAATTATAAGGGCGATAACCGAAGTGACGAGCGTCCCGTAAATCTGGACCAGCGCCCCGAACTGGCCGGCAGGCGGATCCCACTGTGCGCGCCACAGGAAGGCCAACCCGAACTTCTGAATCGATGGCCACGAGCTTACAACGAGCGAAACGATGATTCCGGCGAGCGTGACGAGCGTCAGGACGGCAAAGAAGCGCGTCACATTGTAAAAAACCGCGTCGCCAAGGCCGCTGCTGTTACGCGGAGGTCGCGGGCGCGGTAGTTGTTCTTTTCTCTGGTCGGCCTTATGCGGCGGCACGGCAACGGCGGGACGTGGAGCGGTGATCTCCATGGTAATTTCTTTTTGATAGTTGTGAAACGCCGGCGCGAGCGTCGAAGCGCTCGCGCCGGCAGTGCTCAGTTGCGGACGTCTGTGACTGCCGATGGAAAGTCAGCGCGCAGCCGCCCAGAGGCCTTTACCCGCGGAGTCCTTGATATTCGTCGTCCAGGCCGCCTGAACCTGCTTCACCACGGTATCCGGTAGCGGCACGTAATCGAGATCGGCCGCGAGCTTGTCGCCGTTCGCGTATGCCCAATCGAAAAATTTCAGCACTTCCGCCGTCTGCTGCGGCTTCTCAGGCGCCTTGTAAACAAGGATGAACGTCGCGCCGGTGATCGGCCAGCTTTCCTTGCCGGGCATGTTGGTAAGGATCTCGTAGAATCCCGACTTCGTCCACTCCGCGCCGGCCGCCGCAGCTTTGAACGCGCTGTCGTCCGGCGTCACGAACGCGCCAGCGGCGTTCTGCATCAATGCATACGAAAGCTTGTTCTGCTTGGCGTACGCGTACTCCACGTACCCGATCGAACCGGGCAGGCGTTGAACGAACGCGGCGACCCCCTCGTTACCTTTGCCTCCGAGACCCACAGGCCATTGCACGGCCTGACCTTCTCCGACTTTCTGTTTCCACTCGGCGTTCGCCTTCGACAGGTAATTCGTGAAGATGAATGTCGTGCCGGAACCGTCCGCCCGGCGCACGGCGCCGACGTCATTGCCGGGGAGCTGGACGCCGGGGTTGAGGTCGGCGATCGCCTTGTCGTTCCATTTCGTGATCTTGCCGAGGTAGATGTCACCGAGAACTTGCCCGTTCAACCGGAGCTGACCTGGTTTGATGCCCGGAAGATTGACGACAGGCACGACACCGCCGATGACGGTTGGAAACTGTACGAGCCCATCCTTGGCAAGCTCCTCAGGCGTCAACGGTGCATCGGACGCGCCGAAGTCCACGGTCTTGGCGCGGATCTGGCGGATGCCGCCCGAAGAGCCGATCGATTGATAGTTCACTCGATTGTTGGTGGCCTTCTGATAAGCCTCCGCCCACTTCGCGTACACAGGCGCCGGAAAAGTCGCCCCGGCGCCGGTGATGTCAGCCGCCAGCGCGACCGTCGATGCCGCCAGGGCGCCAGCGACAAACGCCTGTCGTAACAGAGAAATTCTCATTGTCCAGTCCCACTCGGTTTTGTATCCGGCCAATTGTAGAGACGCGGTGTGACAGAAAAATTACATGTCGGGGCCCCAGGATCGCGCGATAGGTCATGCAGCTCCCCGCAAATCCGGTCGAACCCTTGCAACTCACGACCCGCGCACGTCCGCCATCCCGGCAACTCTCATGTTCCGCATTCGATCGGCGCTTCGCGAATCGGCGTTCGGCATGGCCGATTTGTCATTCGGCTGAACGCGAAGAGATGCTCGAATGCTGGCGCCACCACCCGGATGCGAGTTCTTCTGTGCCGCGGATTGGACCAACGTCCAATATCCCAGCCGCACCCGTTCGCCGACACTTTCGGCGGACTATTTCGGCGCGAGCCTCGCGTATTGCTCACTCTGCCGCGACCATGACTAGGGTGGCACTCGATTTGATCGGCATGGTGAAGCGAGGGTTCGCAGCCGCGCTCGTCTCGGCCGCGCTCGCCGGCTGCGCTTCTGCGCCGCCGCTCTCCCCTGAAGCGGCACTCGAGTACAAGCGCCGAGCGGTTGACCGCAGCGACGGAGAAGTAAGCGTTTCCATAGCGGTGCTCTCGGCCGAGGAGAGTGCGACGATATACGGCGTGCCGCTCGCGACGAGATCGATTCAGCCCGTCTGGATCGAGGTCGAGAATCGTGACGATCGTCCGTACTTTCTGATGTCACCGGGCGTCGACCCGAATTTCTTTCCGGCATCGGAAGCCGCCGAAGCGTTTGCCGTGAACGACTCGCGCGAGCAGAGGACGGCGCTCGACCGGCGCTTCCGTCAGCTCGCGTTCCGCAACCCCGTCCTGCCGGGTGCAAAGACATCGGGTTTTGTTCTGACCAACCTCGATGAGGGCGTGAAGCTGGTTCAGGTGGACTTGGTTGCAAGCGAACGCGCGAAAACGTTCTCGATCCTCACGAAGGTGCCCGGTTTCCAGGGGGATTACCACGCAAGCGAAGTCTTCCTTCGCGAAGTCTATCCGGCCGAGAAGATCGTAGACTACGCGGACGACACCGCCTTCCGTGCAGCGCTCCAGGCGCTGCCCTGCTGTACGACGAACAAGGACGCCTCCAGGCAGGGCGATCCCCTCAACCTAGTGGTCGTGGGCGGCTTCGACGATGCATTTCCGGCCCTCGTGCGGCGCGGCTGGCGTCCGACGGAGGAAAAGCGGTTCAGCTCGATCATGAAAATGGTGAAGTCCGCCTTGTCTGGCGAGCGTTACCGCTATGCACCGGTGAGCGATCTCTACGTCTACGGACGCGCGCAGGATTTCGCGCTGCAGAAGGCACGCGACAACATTCACCAGCGCAACCACCTGCGGCTCTGGCTGAGCCCGCTGCGCTACCACGGGAAATATGTATGGGTGGGCCAGATCAGCCGCGATATCGGCAGTCGCCTCACCATCCACACGCCGACACTCACGACGCACAAGATCGACCCGGACGTGGACGAAGCGCGTGCAGCGCTGAGCGAGGACATGGCCTATTCGCAAAACCTGGCGAAGATTGGCTTTGTGGAGGGCGTCGGTGCGGCGCCGAAACACGCGCCACGCGCCAACCTCACGACCGATCCCTATTACACCGACGGGTTTCGGCACGTGCTCGTGTTCGACCGCAAGCCCACCTCCCTCGCGGACATCGAGTTCTTTCCGTGGTTTACGGGCGACACGGACAAGGACTCGATCCAGGGAGGCCCGCGGTGAGCGTGCGTCCGTCGTTGCAGCGCGTCTTCGCTAACACGGCGTACGCAGCGAGTATGGCGCTCACCCTCGTCGGCTGCGCGAGCTGGCAAGCGCCCGCCGAGGTCAGCGACGCGGCGGTTCGCGACCGCGCCATCACCACCACCGTGCGTGACGTACGTGTGACCGCGACCGTTCTGAGCGCACAGGACAGCGCGAGCATGCTAGGCGCCGACGTCAACAAGACCGGGGTGCAAGCGGTATGGATCGAAGTCGAGAATCGGACGTCGCAGCCGTTGTGGCTGCTGCGGTCGGGAACCGATCCGGATTATTTTTCGCCGCTGGAAATAGCCTGGTCCATGCACTCACCGCTTGCGAGTGGCACGAATGCGCGCATCGACGAGCACTTAGACAGCCTCGGCTTCAAGAGCCCGATCGTGCCCGGTGCGACGCGCACGGGGATCGTCTTCACCCAACCACAGCCTCGCACGAAGCTGCTCAATGTGGATCTTTTCGGGAGGAAGGCACTGATTCCCTTCTCGCTGTTTCTGCCGGTACCCGACGACGTCGTGGATGACCGAGCGAGGCCGCTCCTGTTCAAGTATCCCGACGCGCAGGTCACGAATTACCCGGACCTCGCCGCGCTCCGTGCGGCGCTCGAGCAATTGCCCTGCTGTGCGACCGACGCCGCCGGAACGGTGCAGGGCGAGCCGTTGAATGCTGTCTTCATTGGAACCTTCGAGGACTTCGGCGCTGCGGGCATACGCCGCAGCTATCGGCGCGACCTGGACAAGTCCGACCTGGCGCAACGGGTCTTCGGCCGTGAGCCGGATTTGGTCGCGCGGAAGCGGTCGCAAGCAGGCGCGCCGGCGACCTGGATTCGCGCGTGGGTAGCGCCGATGCGCTTCGAGGACCAGGCGGTGTTCGTTGCGCAGGTCGGAAGGCCCGTCGGAGGGCGCTTCGCCCCGCCGCAGGCGGGAAACATGGTGGTGCACGAGGATGTGGACGAGGCGAGGAATCTGCATGATTCAGGACATGATGTACTCGGGCGGACTGGAGAAGCTCGGGTTCGTCAGCGGTGTCGGCGCCGCCGCCGAGGCGCGGCCCCGAACGGCGCTAAACGGCGCGCGCTACTACACCGACGGCTTGCGCGCGGTCCTGTTCTTCGGGACGCGCCCGCTCAGCCTCAGCGACGTCGAGATGCTCGACTGGGTGCCGTTCCTGGAGGGACGCGAGGCCGCGGCACGCGAGCAAAGCAACGATGCGCACAAGTAACGCAGTCATTGAATCGCAGGCGCCCCCGGGGTCGCAACGCGGCCTCACGACCGATTTGGCGAGACGCGGCATTGCCTACGCGCTCGCGGTGTTGGCAATCACGACGGTTGGTGCATGCGCCACGAAGCCCCTCGTGCCATACGCCGCTAACACGCCGCCGCTGGTTCTCGCGCCGGCTGCCTGGACGGGCGTGCAGGACAAACGCGCGCGATTTCGCGAGATTTACTGCGCCGTGCTGGACGCGCACGGACGCGCACTTCCCGACTACCGGCCGTGCGGCGAAGCGCTGGCCCGCGTCGGCACTGAACCTGAGGGCTCCGGTAAGCCCGTCGATCTCGGAACGTCGAAACGGCGACTCGTCGCGGCGGTCGTACCCGGCATCGGGTACACGTGCTTCGAACAGTGGCTCCAGGCCCCAGGCACCGCCGCGGCGCACGTACGCCAACACGGTTACGACATGACGGTCCTGACGGTGGATGCGCTGTCGGGCACACGAGAACAATGCCCGGCAGATCCGCGACGCGATCATGGCCATGCCGCAAGAAGCGGGCGCACCGCGACTCGTGCTGATCGGGTATTCGAAGGGCGCACCCGACATCCTGGAGGCGGTAGTTACGTATCCCGAGATACGTAGCCGCGTGGCCGCAGTGGTAAGCGCTGCAGGCTCGGTTGGAGGTTCGGCGCTGGCGAACGATGCCGAGCAGTACCAGGCCGACCTGCTGCGGCACTTCCCGGGCTCCACCTGCGGCTCGGGCGACGGCCGCGCCGTTGAGAGCCTGCGGCCCGCGCTGCGCCAGGCATGGCTCGCGCAGAACCGACTGCCGGGCGATGTTCGCTACTATTCGCTCGCAACCTTCCCGCGACCGGAGCGCATCTCGTCCATTCTGAAAGGCAGTTACGACAAGCTCGCGCAAATCGATGCGCGCAACGACAGCCAGGTGATTTTCTACGATCAGATCATTCCCGGCAGCACGCTCGTCGGGTATCTCGACGCGGACCACTGGGCGATCGCGGTGCCGATTGCCCGCAGCCGGCCGACGGTCGGGTCCATGTTCGTGACCCAGAACGCCTATCCGCGCGAGGCGTTGCTGGAGGCGCTCCTGCGCTTCGTGGAAGAGGATCTCGCCACGGCGCCACCCTGATTGAAGTGCGCAGTGCGCGCGCGTGCATCCGCCTCGATTTTTACGCCGCTGGTCTCCATGGATCATTTATTTCCGGCGGCATGATGTTACACAACGCGTGCAGCGGCTTCAGCGACCTCCCGGTCCGCCGTCCGCTTCGAGCGCGGCGCGTACCTTCTCGAGTTCTTTTTCCCGCGCCTTGTCGACTTTCGGATATGCGAGCGGGAGCGCCTCGAGTGCTTCGATGATGGTTTGCGAAACGATCAGCCGCGCATTCCTCTTGTCGTCGGCGGGTACTACGTGCCACGGCACTTCTTTCGTGCTCGTTTCACCGAGGCACGCTTCGTACGCTTCCATGTAGCGAGCCCAGTATTGCCGCTGCTCGACATCGCCTTCATCGAATTTCCAGTTCTTGTCCGGATCGTCGAGCCGCGCCAGCAGGCGTTTGCGCTGCTCCTCCTTGGAAATGTGCAGGTAGAACTTGATGACCCGGGTGCCGTTGCGGTGCAGGTGCGCTTCGAAACCGCGGATCGACTTGAACCGATCACGCCAGATCGAACCGTTCTTCAGCGTCTCCTGCGGCAGTTTCTCGGCTTCGAGCAGGTGCGGCAGCACCCGCACGATCAGCACTTCCTCGTAGTAGGAGCGGTTGAAAATGCCGATGCGCCCGCGCTCGGGCAGGAAACGGGCGGCATTCCACAGGAAGTCATGCGCGAGCACGTCCGGCCCCGGATGCTTGAAGCTGAAGACCTGGCATCCCTGCGGATTCACGCCGGACATCACGTGCTCGATCGCGCCGTCCTTGCCGGCAGCGTCCATTGCCTGAAAGATGACGAGCAGCGCGTAGCGATCGTGCGCGTAGAGCACCTCCTGTTTCTTGCGGAGCCGGTCCGTGTTCTTCGCGAGCAACGTTTCGTAGTCTGCTTTCGACGCGTAGTACGGCTTGACGCGTGTAGGCCACTTCTCGAGCTTCACCTTACCGCCGTCGTCGACCCGGAAAGTCGCTTGTCTTGATCTTCATGTGCGTGTCTGATCGCGAGTCATTTGGCGGACGTATTGTTGCGGAAATGTGACTGTCAGGGAAAGGCCGTGAGCAACGCGAGGTACGTCACTGATTGTTAATGGCGGCGTCACGTTGCCGTCACGCGCTGGCGATACCGTGCGAGCATGGATGCTCCGCGTCGCAAGCAGGGCCTGCGCAGGCGGCTCGTAAACGGGCTCGGGAAGCTGCTCTGGACGACGCCGCTGCTTCTGTTCGCCGCTGACGCCTCGGCCTGGGGGCTGTACACGCACGTCTACTTCACCCAGCTGCTGATCTGGCTGATCCCGGTGGCGGATCCGCGGTTTCGCAACGCGATCCGACGGTTCCCCGAGCTCTGCCTCGCAGCGACGTGCCTGCCCGACGTATCGCTCTTCAGCAGAGCGATGCGCAGCCCGATACTCGGCACGACACATCAATGGTCATCGGTCATGAGCCTGCTTCGCAATGCGGCCGACGACCGGGAGCGTGCGATGGCCATGGGCTACGCATGCCATCTCATGACGGATATCGTCGCGCACAATCACTTCGTGCCGACGCACGAGGACATCTGGTTTCGCGCCCGCATGCTCACGCACGCGAGCGCCGAATGGGCCATGGATGCGCACGTCGCGCAGCATCTTTTCGTGCATCCGGCCGCTCTGATCGAAGCGCACGGCGACGCGTTGATCGACTACGGAAGCAAACGGCTTCGGTTCGACCCGCATGTGGCCCGTCGCGCGCTCGGCTACCTGCAGCGGGGCGAAAGCGCGTTGCGGCGAACGCGGGTGCATCAGGCGGTGTATCGCACGAGCTGCTGGGCCGATCGCGCGGTTACGATGCGTTTCAACCATTACGTGCGCGAAACCTCCGAGCGGCTGCGGCAGATCGATCGGCTGATCCGCGGCGAGGTGCCGGCGTGGCTTCCAGAGCCGGGGCCGCGCTCGCCGTGCCCCGACGCACCGCGCGGCTCGCGCCACCAGCAATACCTCGCGCTCCTGCCGCGAGACTTCTTCAGAGATGTCGGATCCCGCTGAGCGCGCAGCCGCGAGTCCCTACAAGGGCCGGCGCGGACTGCAGCGTATCTGGAACGCCATGTTCTACTCGTTCGACGGTTTGCGGGCGGCGTTCACGCACGAAGCCGCGTTCAGGCAGGAGGTCCTGATCGCCGTCATCCTGGTGCCGGCAGCCGTCGCGACCCATGCCAGCGGGGCCGGCAAGGCGATGATGGTCGCGAGCGTGCTCCTCGTGCTCGTCGTGGAGCTTCTCAATTCGGGCATCGAGGCCGTGACGGACCGCATCTCGCTCGAAGATCATGCGCTCGCGAAGCGCGCGAAAGATCTCGGCAGCGCGGCCGTCATGCTGTCGCTCATAAACGTGCCGGTGGCCTGGCTGCTCACGCTGCTCCTCCCCTGAACCGGCGGTCCGAGGCGAAGGTTCAAAGCAGTCGAGCGCCGCGCTAGAATCGGGCCACGCGGTGCCGCCGAAGTGAGCGGCTGGACACCTGCGGGCGCCGCGGCAATCACGCTGCCGCCATGACTTCCAAACAACGATTGCTATGAACGAACTCTGCGAAGGCAGCCGTCGTCCGGTACGCGGCTCCCGACATCATCTCGACGCTTCGAACAGCGGCCACATGACGGCGCACTGCCCGGTGTGCAAGCAGCAGTTGAGAGTGAGCCGCGTACTCGGGGTGATCGAGTTCCCGCGCCATAAGGCACCCCGCAAAACGCTGGTCCGGTAGCGCCGCCGGGGTAGCGTGGGGAGCCGGGAGGCGAGACCGCGCGGCAGCGCCGCGCGCGGGCCGTCACGCGCGTAACGAAGCTGTCACACGGGCTCACTACGATGTGACACTTCCGCCTCGCACCGCCTGCCGGCATGACCGAGAAGAACCGCATAATCAACGCGCTCGGCGAAAGCAAGCTGCTCCTGCCGGCGCTGCTGAACGCCGCCCTCGCCGCCAACGATCAAGTCAAGTATCTCTTCACGCTGCTTCAGCTCGCGCGTGAGCGGGCGCAGCACCCGCACGCCGCGACGTCGAATCTCATGCAGGAGCGAATCGCCTGCGGACTCGACGACGAGGACGAGCTCGACAACGTCGTCGAGGCAAGCCGCAGGGATGGCGACGACGGCTACCGCATCCCGCATGCCGAGCGCATTCTGACGCTCATTACGCGCAACATCAGGTCCATGCTCGAGCCGTTGCGGGAAGCCGCTCGCGCGGAATTCGACGGGCTCGTGCAGCGGCATCAGCGCTTTCTGCTCGCCGGCACCCATGCGCAGCACGACGCGATCTCGGGCAAAACGATCCTGGCGATCACGTCCGCTGAGCGCAAGGTCGGCGACAGCCTGCACCTGGTCGTCATGGACGCTCACAAGGCGCTGAACCGACTGCAGGCGAGCATCGCCGCAGAAAGCATCGACGGCGCCAAGGTATACGAGATTCGCTCCGGGGACCGCAGCCTCATCAAAGCCTTCATGCGCGGGGTCAATCAGACCGCTGCCCTGAAGTTCGATCACCCCGGGCTCGGCACGACTGCCACTCACAATGAAGATCGGCTCGTCATTCAGAACGACATCGGCACGACCGACGCGCACGTGCTGGTCGTCCATGTAGCTGACCTCAAGGCAACGCTCACGTATACCGACGTCCACCTGCAGCGGCTGCTCTTCTTCGAAAGCCTTTTCGAGCTCTATCACGTACGCTGGGACGATACGCTCTCGCGCAAGGACAACAGCCTCGAGGACGGCGTCTATCACCTGATGGTGGGCCGCTACGAAGCGCGCTCGCGCACCGAGCTCGAGGAGTACATGGCGTACCTCGGCTCGCGGCTCGTCTTTCTGATCGACTGGAATCGCGCACGCAAGCGTCTGCGCAATTTCCTGCCCAAGGAACGCGTCATCCAGCTCCTGAAGTGGAGCGCCGACGAGAACTATGGGCACATGGGTTTTCTGAAATGCGGCGGCGAGCGGGTCGTATACGACGCCCTCGAGTTCGTCGCACGCGGCGCGCTGCGCTTCGGCCAGCGTCTCGACGAAATGCTCGGCATCGACGAAGCGGAGCAGTACCTGAGAGTCGTGCTGCGTTCGTGCAGTGAAGGGCTGCGACAGGGTCTCGCAGAAGCGTTGATCCGCGACGAGATCAAGGCCGAGCTTCTCAACTATTTCCGCACGGCGCAGCAGACGCTACTCGACATGGCCGCCGAACATGCCGCTCTCATCGTCGACCTCGCGAGCGGGCTGCGCGACGCGCTCCTGAATGCGAGATTGCCCGATGGCCCTCGCCATATCGATAGCAACGCCTCGCGCGCGAAGGAGTGGGAACACCAGGCCGACCTCGTCGTGAACGCCGGACGCGACGCGGCCCGTCCCGGTGAAAGCGGCGTCTTCTACCGCAATCTGCTGGAAGCGGCGGACGACGTTGCCGATCACCTCGAGGAGGCCTGTTTCCATTTCACGCTGCTTCCGCAGGAGCCGTGGCAGGACCGCGTCTACCATCCTGTGATCGGTCTCGCGGGCCTGGTCGTGCAGGGCACGCAGGAATATCTGAAAGCGCTCGAAACCACGCGTTATCTGCATCGGGGTGCGATGCGGGAGGACATCCAGGATTTTCTCGAAGCGGTGCATCGCATTTCGGCGGTCGAGCAGCGCACGGACGAAGCGCAGCGCGCTGTCAAGAAAGCATTCGTGCACGAGCAGATCGGGCACACCCTGCTCTACGTCTACACCGAAGCGGTGAAGAGCCTGGAGCATTCGGCCGATGCGCTCATGCACGCCGGGCTCATGCTGCGCGATCACGTTCTCACCGAAGTCATGGTGAAGTAGGAACGCGCATGTCAGCGAACAATCGGCGCACCTTCTTCATCGATGTCCAGACGCGCGAGCGTCCTCCGGCGAACGCCGCAGTCATCGGGCACAAGGCCTACAACCTCGCACGCATGGCCGCGATCGGATTGCCGGTGCCGTCGGCATTCGTGCTCGGCACCGGCTTCTGCCCGACCGACGATGGGGTGGATGTCGAAGGGCAAACGGAGCTCGCACATTCACTCACGGTCGGTCTGCGGCGCCTCGAACGCGCCGCGGGTCTCACCTACGGCGGTTCGCGACGTCCGTTGCTGCTGTCGGTGCGCTCGGGTGCGTCGGTGTCCATGCCGGGCATGCTCGACACGATACTGAACCTGGGACTGAATGAAACGACCGTACGAGGGCTGCTGCGCACGACCGGCAATCCGCGCCTCACGTGGGACTCCTACCGCCGGCTGATTCAGTCATTCGCGGAAGTGGTCGACGCATGCCCCTGCGAGCCGTTCGACGCGCTGCTCGCCAATGCGCTCGCACGATCGCACTGTTCACGGCCGCAGGAGCTCGACAGTCGCGCACTTGCCGGGCTCGCCCGTGAATACCTCGCGCTCTATCGCAAGCTCGTCGGCCGCAACTTTCCGCAGGATCCCATCGAGCAGCTCAAGGCCGCCGTGAGCGGCGTTCACCGCTCGTGGAACGGCGCGCGCGCTCGCGAGTACCGCCGCCTGAACAACATTCCCAACGACCTCGGCACCGCGGTGACCGTGCAGCGCATGGTGTTTGGCAACGCGGGAGGCACCTCGGGCTCGGGCGTCGCGTTCACGCGCAATCCGGCCAGCGGCGAGAACCGCCTCTACATGGATTTCATGTTCAACGCGCAAGGGGAAGACGTGGTCTCGGGGCGGCATCCGGTGAGCGATGATGCGCAGCTCGCCAGCATTCTGCCGGTCATAGCGCGACAGCTGTCGGATGCGGCGCGCACGCTCGAAGCCGAATTCAGGGATATGCAGGAATTCGAATTCACGGTGCAGGACGAGGTGCTTTATCTGCTGCAGACGCGCACCGGCAAGCGCACCGCACTGGCGGAGGTTCGTATCGCCGTGGATCAGGTGCGCGAAGGCATGGTCGAACCGGCAGAAGCGGCGGCGCGCGTGGGTCGCGTCGACACCGCGCTCCTGCGTAACGTTAAAGCCATCGAGACCACGGCATCCCCGGTGATCTGCACTGCGACGAGTGCGAGCAGCGGCGTCGCGACGGGGGCCATCGTGCTCGACCTCGACAGCGCTCGCTCGAAAGGCACGACCGAGCCCGTGATCCTCGTGCGTCAGGAGACGGACACGTCGGACATTGCCGCCCTCGCGATTGCAGGCGGGCTGCTGACGGCGCGCGGCGGACGCACATCGCACGCGGCAGTGGTCGCGCGGCAGATGGACAAGGTCGCGCTGGTTGGATGCACTGCCCTCACAATCGATATGCCCACACGCACCTGTACCGTGAGCGGGACGCGGCTCTCCGAAGGAGACACGATAACGCTCGACGGCACGACGGGAAGAATCTTTCTGGGAACGCCGGAGGTGGTCTGCGAATCTCTCGATGCCGAGCTCGCGGAGATCGAGAACTGGCGCAGGCTTGCCGGTCGGAGCGCCCGCGTAAAGTCGCGCGCGGTCTGAATCCGTCGTATCGGATCAGCCGCGCTCGTCTGTCGCCGATAACGCGGCGATCAGTTCGCGCTGCATCGCGTCCGTCGAAGCGCAGACAAGCGAAAAGGACGCCGTTCGATCCGTCACGTCACGCATTGCCGACAGCGCGTCTGAGAGCGATGTGCCGTCGAGCGTTGAAACAGCGCCGCCCGCGCCGAGAATGATCGGCTCGATCGGCGCGATGTCGTCGACGCCGAGTCCGGCTTCGATTCGCGCGTGCGCCTTGCCTTCGAGCAGGTTTGCGTAGCCGAGACAGTCGCCCCACGTCTGCGCGGTGCGAAATTGCCCCGCGACGGTAAGGACACGCTGCTGCACGTGGGGCGAGACGGTTCTCGCGATCGCCGAGAGGTCACCCACTATGAGAAACCGGGCACGGGCCTCTGGAGGCGCGGGCAGCCGCACGATGCGACCGTTCATCGTCGTCTCGGATCGCGTGCCGATGATGAGCAGGTCCTGAAGCGGCATATAGATCGCGCCGAGTAATGGCGTTCGAGACCCGTCGGGCGATTGCCTGATTACGGCGAGCAACGTCCCGAACAGCGGTATCCCGGCCGCAAACGCTTCGGTTCCATCGAGCGGATCGATCGTCCAGATGTATTCGCTGTCAATCCGGACGGGCGGAAGCTCTTCGCCCAGTAAACCGAAGTCGGGAAACGCATGATCGAGGAACGCACGAACCTCGCGCTCGATGGCTTCGTCCGCGTCGGTGACGATCGAACGATCGCTTTTCGCGCGCGTGGCCAACGCGTCGCTCATGTAGTAGCGGGTGACGAGTGGGCGCACGATCTGCCGCGCGACATGCTCGCATGCGGAGCGGCATCGCGTCGCGTCGTATTCGAGCTTTGTCATCGGAAGACCGTCAGCACGCCGCACAGAAAATGATCCCGGCCGATGGTACGCGAACGCCGTTGCAATATGACAGGGCTTGCGCGTTTGTCAAAGATCAAAGTCGGTCCGTGACATGCGTCGCATACTGCCGGCGTCAATGCGGCATAGCCATCACTCGTAAAACCGTGGTTCTCATCGCGGCGGCATCCTTGGAAACCTGTGTGCACCAGAAACGGACCTCACACATGATCGACGAAAAGCAACGCGAACAGGCAGCCCATTTCATGGGGCTGCGGAGCTTCGCACGCAACATAGGTATTGCCGAAGAGATCGCGGTGGAGACCTACCAGCGCGAGCTGGATAGCCTGACACTTCAAGCGAAGATAACGCGCTTCGTCGGCATCATCGCCGAACGTAGAACGAAAGACGCTTTACTGGACCTGTGCCGCGTGCTCTCGCCAGCGGCACCGGCGGGAACGCACCCGCCGCGCGTTCCAGCAACGGAGCGAGCCGACGAGGCGCGTGAGCAGACGCGCCCGCGCCATGCCGCAAAAGCCGCGCACGAGAAAGTTTAGAGTCCCTGACATAACGAGGCGCGATCTCCCGCAGTCACAGCGCCAGGACGAGCACGCACACGACTGCGCCTATGCCGGCGACGATCCGCAGCACCCGATGATGAGCGCGATTTTCCATGCGGCCGGGCCTGATGTCTGTCGCGAACGCCTGGAAACGGTGCGCAATATCGACATCGCGCCGACCATACTCGATCTGCTCAACGTGCGGCCATCTGACACTGTCCAGGGCCGCGCCATCAGACTGTGCGGCGGGCGCGAGCAGGCGCGCGACGATTCGATCCTGCAAACTAACCGGCGTTGAGCTCAGCCGGAATCGGCCACGGGTGCTGCCACTTCAATCCGGGTCTCGTGCCAACCACCGCGCCAGATTCCCGACGTAAGCGTGGATGTCGTCAAGAGCGTTTGCGTCGACCATCACCTGGTCGCCTTCCGGGTCGGTCACAAAACTCGGACAGCCCGACCGTGGATTCCAGTTGTAGTCGGCGAAGTGGTGGAAGGATGAGTGCGCAACCGCCCGTCCTTCGCCATCCATGGGGTCCGGGTCGAACGCCACGATCGAATTGAAATCCCGGCCGGACACACGGCTGCGGCCCTTGGCGATGACTCGCGCGTACGTCTGCGTCGCCACGGGTACACCCACGACGCCCTCATGCGGGTGAGCCGGGAACCGGGTGATGGAATCGCTGCCGCGGCAGCGCAGAAGTGCGTGCACCGGACCTGCGGGCTCGATCACCTGCAGGTCTCCATTTCTGCCCGAATGATAGTTGGGAAAGCTGATCGTGCTGGCATAAGTATCATCGACGCGATGGCGCGACAGGTCCGGTTCTCGGTTTACGCTGTTGAAGAAATGGGCATGACCAATTTCGCCGAGCTTGAGCAGACACGCGCCGAGGTCATGATGATCGCGAGTGAACAGCAATCCCCCGCCGCGCGCGGTGAAGCGGCGAATCCCATCCGCATCGGCAGTGGTCAAGCCCGCGCCGACGTCGACCGCGAACAGCCACAGTTCATCGAAATGAGAATCCGGCAAGTTGACCAGGTCCGGGTCATCACCGTCGGCGTCGGTCGTCCGGTCGCGAGCTGTAACGGAGAAGGTCTGGTCGCCCCGGTCGTCCCGCAGCGATTCCAACTGCTGCGCCAGCAGCGAGAAGCGGCCGACATGCCAGTCATCTTCGGCCCGGGGAATCGTAGTTTTGAAAAGTATTCTCTTCATCTGACGCGACCTCTCGTGCATTCAAACAGGTATCCTCGCGCTCGTGCTGAGGATTGGTTGATCGATGCTGGAAGTGCCCTACTTTGAAGACGGACAAGGACCGCGCCCTGTGACAGCCGGGCCGCGCCCTGCCCATCGAACCTTATAGCCGCCTGGACTGCTCGAAGCAACGCCGTATCGTTGACGAGCTTCATGAGACATGCCACCGCGTTCTCAGCGACCGCGGCAGGCCGAACTCCCGGACGCCCTGCACCGTAGTGTAGAAAGGCTGCAGTCGAGAGGAATGCCACTCCTGCTCCCCTCCCGCCCCGCGTGAGCAACTCGCACGTCGTTTGCTCCACGTAGGACAATGGGTGTGTCGGCTTTTATCCCGACATCCTTTTCCCGTGGACCGATCCCAACCGCCCGCCGACGCCAAGGACGTACGACTGCGCAGCATGAAGCGCCGCGCAACTGCGTTCCTCCTGGTCGCTGTCGCGGTGTATGTCGCCTCTGTCTGGCTGGAGCCGCAATACAGGTGGCTCGCTTACGTCGCCGCAGCAGCGGAGGCCGGCATTATCGGCGCCCTCGCCGACTGGTTTGCAGTCGTGGCGCTGTTCCAGCACCCGCTCAACATACGCGCAATCCCGCACACGAACATCATCGCCCGCAACAAGGACCGGCTCGCCCGGCAGATCGGCGAGTTCATACAGCGTGAGTTTCTCTCGCCGCATGTGGTCGCGGCGAAGGTCCGCGACTTCAACCCGGCACGGCGCCTCGCTCAATGGCTGGTGCGGCCCGCAAGCGCAGAGGCGATCGCGGGCTACCTGCGGCGCGGGATCGCGTACAGTCTGGTCGCCTTCGATGACGCACGCGTGCGGCATTTTCTGTACGAGGCGATCGGCAAGAACGTCCAGGACATCGATCTCGCCCGCGTCGCCGCGGCCATTCTGGACATGCTCACGCATGGCAATCGGCATCACGTGCTGTTCGACGCGGCGCTCGCGGCAACGGACGCCGTGCTTGCGCGCGAAGACACGCGCCGCTTCATCGCAGACGAGCTTGCGCGCCAGTTCTGGCTGCTCAAGATTTCGCAGCGCATGGGCTGGAAGCTGAGCGAAGCGACCGCCGCCAGGCTCGTCGATACATGCACGAACCTGCTCGAGGAAGTGCGCGAGGACAAGGAGCACGATCTGCGCCGACGCTTCGATGATGCCGTGACGAGGTTCGTGGAACGGCTGAAGAGCGATCCCGAGCTGCGCATGAAAGTCGAGGAGCTCAAGCATGAAGTGTTCGACAGCGAGGCGGTCCGCCGCTACCTCGAAGCATTGTGGACCGCGCTCCACGCCTGGCTGCAGGCCGACGTGCACGAAAACGATTCGGTGATCCACGCACAGGCTGTCGTGCTGGTCGGCTTCCTGGGCCAGAAGTTATACGCGGACGAGGCCGTGCAGGCGTTCATCAATGAACAGATCGTCGAGGCGGCGCCGCCTTTCGTCGAGCGCTATCGCGCGCACATCGGCCGCTTCATCGAAGAGCAGATTCATTCGTGGACGAGCGAGAAGCTCGTGCTCGAGTTCGAGCGTGCGATCGGGCCCGACCTGCAGTACATCCGGATCAACGGCACGGTCGTCGGTGCGACGGTAGGTCTCGGCATCTATTCGCTCACGCAAATGCTGATTTCGTGAGGGTTTTCGCCAGTTCGGCGGCGCGTCCTCCGGCCCGCGGGCGCATTCATCGCGCCCGTGACAGGACTGAAACAATTCGAACTGTACTAGGACATCTGGCTGATACACATGCTGCGTAGACTGCGGGCATCATCCATGGGCGTGCTAACAGGAGAACCTCATGGGAAACCCGCAGATGGCCAAGAGACCAACATGACCACTCATTCGCGTCGCCATCCAGTGATCGCCGGATTCCTGCATTCATCAGTCGCCCTGAAGTCCGCTGCGCGCCATGTATGCGGGCTTGCGAACACACTCGTCGCATGGGGGAAAAGACACACCGCCGCCTATTGTGCTCGGCGGCAGATGGTCGCCATGCGCCTGCTCGAATCGAAAAGGGCCGGTGTGTGGGGTTCAGGCGCAGAGGCCGAGCGGATGGCCGCACTGTCCTGCCAATCCTTCAATCCGTTCCGGATCGATTGACGCGGGTCGTGCTTCGCCGGTCATCGCGCGGGTTGTTTTAGAGCGAATGGCTTACGTCTGACCGGCAAGGCACGCTCATTCGTGTAAAGCCTTCGTGCGACGATGCGCGAAGGGTATGTCTCCTCCTTGCACCGCTACCAAGCGTGTGCCTGCCGCTTGCGAATTCCTCCCGCAAGCGGCTTTTTTTGCCTGTGCAAGGTCACGGCATCACGCCCGCCAGCCCGCGCAAGGCCTCTGCCGCTTCCGGCCGCGCGGGCTGGGTTCGCTGAAGCTCGCCCAGTACACTTCGTGCCGCGGCCGGGTCCATCCGGACGAGACCGCGCGCCATCTGCATCAGCGGATCGTATGCAGGCCGGAAATCGGGGCTGATCCGCAAGACTGACAGCAATGGCTCGCGAAGTTGTGCCAGCATCCGGCGCGCGTCCGGGGTCGGCCGTATGTCGCGGCCGACTTCGATGAACCGGTTCCGAGCCGCCCAATACGGGCTCAGTCGTGATCGCCACTGCTCGTCCTCGGGCCACGACACCATCAGCTCGTCCGGCGTGATCTCCACTTCGTGCAGCAGCGCGATCAGCCGGTCGCGCGGCAACGAATCCGATGCGTAGGTGATGCGCGGAGCGCGGTAGGACACGAAGGCAGAGGACGGACGCGCGGCTTCACATGCGGCGTACCACCACGCCGGCCGCGCGCTGCGCTCGATCGCGCGGCCAAGTATCAGCGCGCCGAAGCCCATGCCGCCGAAGACTGCGGTGATCACGGCCCGTACGGCTGCCGCTTCGTGGCCAAGCCAGAGCGCACTTTGCTGCGTCGATACGATCTGATACCCGAGCCCGGCAAGGCCCGATGCGATCATCAGCAAGGCTGATTTCATGGCTGTGCAAGGCCAGTGTCGGTTGCGTGCCTGCCCGCAACCTGCATCTGATTGCGCGTCGCCGCCGTATAAGCGTAAATGATTGTGTGCTTCCTCTAATGTTTCGGCGGCGACGGCGGGCTTCGCCGCACGCATCGGTGGCTCTGCTGGCTGCGCTGATGCTGCCGGCGCAGCCCTGCCGCTCGCAGGAGACGGGCACGTTGCCGGCCATCGAGGTCATCGGCCGCTACGAGGACGCGTTGGGGACGTCCGATGCGGCGAGCCAGGGCGTCGTGACGCGGCCGGGCATCGAGAAGCGGCCGCTGCTGCGTCCGGGAGAAGTCCTCGAGTCCGTACCGGGCCTCATCGTGACGCAGCATTCCGGAGACGGAAAAGCGAACCAGCTTTTCCTCCGTGGCTACAACCTCGATCACGGCACCGATTTCGCGACATGGGTCGCCGGCATGCCGGTGAATATGCCCACGCACGCACATGGCCAGGGCTACACCGATCTCAATTTCGTCATACCCGAGCTGATTTCGCGCATCGCCTACAACAAGGGACCCTATTTCGCCGAGGATGGCGACTTCGGGTCGGCAGGTTCGGCGCGGATTGTCTATGCGGACAAGCTGCCGTCGAACATCGCGTCGGCCACTGCCGGATCGTTCGACTATCGCCGCGCGGTGCTCGCAGGCTCGCCTGCCTTCGCGTCCGGGTTCCTCACCTATGGACTGGAATATCAGCAAAGCGACGGTCCGTGGGAAAACCCCAATCGTTTCGCGAAGTACAACGGCGTGCTGAGATACAGCCAGGGCTCGGCCGCGAACGGGTTCAGCGTAACCGGCATGGCCTACGAAGCGGACTGGAACGCGACCGACCAGATCCCGCGCCGTGCGGTAGACACGGGACTGATCGGCCGCTTCGGCGCTGTCGATCCGTCGGACGGCGGTGAATCGAGCCGCTACAGCCTCTCTGCCGACTGGCGCGGCGGTACGGAAGACGCGAACCGCTCAGTCAGCGTCTACGCGATCAAGTCACGCCTGAAACTGTTCTCCAATTTCACGTTCTTTCTCGACGACCCCGTCCGCGGGGACCAGTTCGAGCAATCCGAAAGTCGTCTCACCCTGGGCGCGCAGGCGGCACAGACATGGTTCGGCCAGTTCGCCGGGCGTTCCATCTCGAATACGCTCGGGCTGCAACTGCGCCGCGACCGCATCGATCCCGTCGGACTGTATCCGACCGTTGCGCGACAGAGAACGTCCACCACGCGCGAGGACCACGTTACGGTAGCGAGCGGCGCACCCTACTTCTCGAACACCGTGGAGTGGACATCCTGGGCACGCACCGTAGCAGGCGTTCGCGCCGATTTCTACCAGCTCGACGTGAACAGCAATCTTCCTGTGAACTCCGGAAAGCGCAGCGATTCCATCGTCTCTCCGAAGCTGTCGTTGATACTGGGTCCCTGGGCCAGAACCGAGTACTTTCTGAACTGGGGTCGCGGTTTCCACAGCAACGACGCACGCGGCGCCACGATCGCGGTGGACCCGAAAAGCGGCGGGCCCGCTGAACGCGTTGCGCCGCTCGTGCGCACGACGGGCTACGAGGTCGGCGTACGCAGCCAGCTCGTGCCGCGTCTGACCGCGTCGTTCTCGCTCTGGCGGCTCGAACAGGATTCGGAGTTGCTGTTCGTGGGTGACGCGGGAACGACAGAGCCGAGCCGGCCTTCGAAACGCGCCGGGGTCGAAGCTGTCATGCAGTGGCTGCCTGCGCCCGGCGTGGCGTTCGACGTGACCGCGGCATTCACGCGTGCACGCTTCCGCGACGAAAGTCCTGCGGGTGATCGGATCCCCGGTGCGCCCGAATCGGTCGTCTCAGCGGGCGCGACGGTAGAAAGTCTCGGCGGCTGGTTCGGCTCCTTACGCTGGCGTTACTTCGGACCACGACCGCTCGTCGAAGACAATAGCGTGCGCGCCTCGGTCACCTCGCTGGTCAATGCGCGGGTGGGCTACGCGGTGACGAAACGCCTCCGCGCCTATGTCGACGTGTTCAATCTGTTCAATAATAAATCGAACGACATCGAGTATTTCTATGCATCGCGGCTACCGGGGGAACCGGTTAACGGCGTCGACGACGTGCACTTCCATCCCGTCGAGAGCCGCGCCGTGCGTGCTACGCTAGCCCTGAACTATTAGCGGAGATCGGATGACGCGCCCAGACACTTGTTGGGCATGCCCGGTTTGACAGGACTGCGCGCGACACTCCTGTTGCTTGCGTCCGCGCTCGCCGCGCTACCGTGCGCTGCCGACGCATGGGGTTTCACTGGACACCGGATCGTCGCCGAAATGGTGTACGCACGGCTGTCTGAGAACGCGAAGCAGGGCGTCAGGTTCATCCTCGGTCTCGAAACGCTGAGCCGGATCTCAACCTGGCCTGACGAGATCCGCAGCGACGAAGACGAGAGGTACAGGCGAACGTTCGCGTGGCACTACATCGATATCCCGGATGGCGAGACATCAGCCACGGCGGCACGCAGCCCGAACGGCGATGCGCTATCGGCGCTTCAGGCCATGGAGAAGGTCCTGCGGTCACGCTTCGCCGACCCAGCGCAGAAGCGCGACGCGCTGAGCTTTGTCGTGCACATCCTCGCCGACATCCATCAGCCTCTGCACGTCGGCAACCCGCGCGATCGAGGCGGCAACGCCTGCATGGTGCTCTGGTTCGGCGAGCGCACGAATCTCCATGCGGTGTGGGACGCCGGGCTCGTCGACAGGCTGCAGTTGAGCTACAGCGAATACGCTCGCTCGCTGCTGCAGGGCATGACTCAGGATCAGGCACGCGCGTGGGCGACAGGAACCTATGAAGACTGGATCGCGGAGTCTCAAACGTATCGCAGGGAGGTCTACCCGGCGCCGGTCCGCTCTGCGCAGTCAGGCGCGGCGGTGCCGTACTGCGCGTCCGACAGCGAGCAGATAATCGACGATCAGGCGCGCCCGAGCCTCGGCTTCGAATACCTGCACCGCCAGCGGCCCCTGCTCGATCAGCGTCTCAGGCAGGCGGGCGTGCGACTCGCGCTGACGCTGGAGCGCATCTTTCGCCGCTAGTCCGCAGGGAATACGTCGGGGTCGCCGGACATGCATCGAGACGCCTCGCGTGCACCACACGCAGCTCGCACAGCTTGTCGCACGCGACTGCCAGGGCGGCCGCTGCGTCCTGCAATGCCCGCACGTTCTCCGGTGCGACGGCCGCGCCGGATACGAGGCGTTCGCAGACCGCCTGCAGCCGGGTGTAGACGTCGCGCGCGTCGCGCACGGGCATGAGTTTTACTTCCGCCGGAAGATGGCGCCCCCGGCCGTTGTGGTCGAGCACTTCGAGCCACGCCGACAGGAGAAAGTACACGACATACTCGCTGCGGGCCGAGCGCAACGCCTGGATGATGATCACGATCGCACCTCTCCTCTCGTATAAAACGATTTCTGATGGCGCTGAGCTTTGTCGCGCCTTGAATGATGTTCTTACAGCTGTTTAGGTCGCCGCTGTTCGTGTTTGGTGCCTCGCATCTGCAATATCGTTTCTAAGCTGAGTGAAAAATCATTTCAGCCGACTGAGCGGGATATGCAGTGAGACGAGTCGATACGGCGATAGAGCTATGACGGCTGCTTCACATCGATCGATGTTTTGTTCGCGCGACGTATGTCGCACCAAGCCGCTCGCAGCGCGCCGACAGTCTCTAGAAAGGGCTCGAACAACCGAGAATGCGCAGAGAATGGCCCTTCGAGACCGCCTGTGCTCGATTGTGGACGTTCAACTTGCGCAGAACGTTCTGGACATGGTTCTTGACGGTGAGTGGGCTGATGCGCAATACGTCACCGATCTCGGAGTTGCTCTTTCCCTGCTGCACCCACCGCAAAATCTCGATCTCCCGCGCAGTGAGGAGATGCTTGAGGACAGGCGCGGGCACTTTCGCGCTGCGCTCGTTTTGGACGAAACGGAGCATCGTCGTGTGCAGATGCGGGAGCAGCAGCTCGAGGATGTGGCGATGCCGCCCGTTCAGGGGGCCGGGTATGCCGCTGAAGGTGAAGAAGCTCGTAACATTGTCCTTGAGATCGATCGTGCCGTGCACCGCAAGATTCGCGAGCTTGTAGCGCTGCAGCGCCGGCTTGAACAAGGCTTGGCTACTGCTGTCGTGGTCACACAGCAGCCGCGGCTCTCTGCCTCCTTCACGCCACCATTGAATGATCTGCGCCAGTAAGCCGTCGGGACCGCAGCACATCTCCTCGAACTGCTTGTCTGGCACCGGGAAATCGGAGAAGCATTCCACTACGGCGAGCTCTGATGCAAGTCCGCAAGCGCAGATGAGCACCGAGTGCGGCAACAAGCCATGCACCGCGCCCTGCGCCCAGACGAAGAACTGGCTCTTGCTGCGGACCGTGAGCGAGCGCTCGACTGCTCGAACGAAACGCTCCTGTTCGAGCGCCGTGAGCCAGGGAAACTGTTCCGAAGGTGCAAGCTGCGCCGCGTTCATAGGGAGTCCGGACTGCAGTGCAAAGGCTGCTGCTCTTTAACTTCGTGAACGGATCGCCGGCGAACGGCGACGAGAAAGTCTATGCATCGAAGATGACAGAGTTGTGAAACTTCGAAGAAACAGGACTAGGGGCGGCAAGACCATTGCTCTGGCTACAATTCGCGTCCTGGAGACAGGGGCTCGTGGCTCGACTCATGATCGATCCGGTGATGCTATGGTGGACAGGACTGTCGGCTGCCGCTTTGCTGAACGTCACGGGGTGGGCGTACTCCGCCGCGCGGTTTCAGCGGCATAAGGAAAGCCTGCGCGGTTCGATGCTCGAGCATCGGCGCTTGCTGCTGTGGCTCGCGGCGGTATACGTCCTCGGCTGCGCTTTCCGATCATTCCTGCCGATGGTCGACGTCCCGCGCATCTGCCTTCACGACACAGGGGTGTCTCGCATCGCGGTGGGACGTTCCGTCGCAACCGTGGCGGAGCTGTGCTTCGCAATGCAATGGGCCGTGCTCTTGTGGGAGGCTCTTACGGCGGCTGGCCGGCCCTACGCGCGATCTGTTTCGCTCGCTGTGATGGCGCTCATCGGGATCGCCGAGATATCTTCCTGGCTGGCCGTTCTCACCACGAACAATTTTTTTCACGCCGTGGAGAACTCGCTGTGGACGGCCGCTGCCGTGTTCGCGATCCTGGTCTGCGCGTCGCTGCGCACACACGTCGACGATCAGAGCAGACGCTTTCTCAACGCGACCATCGGCTGTGGCGCCCTCTACGTGCTGTTCATGGTCAGCGTCGACGTTCCGATGTATGTGTCGCGCTGGCTTGACGATCTGGCCGCGAGTCACCAGAGCCTCTCGTTAAGCGAAGGGCTGCAGGCGATCCTCCAGCGCTGTCGAGTTGTCCGCGCGTGGACGGCGTGGCGTGACGACGTGACGTGGCTCTCGCTCTATTTCACCGTCGCCGTCTGGATCAGCATCGTGCTCCCGCATACTCCCGCCTTCCACGGCGCCGGCGGATTGCAGCGCGGCTCGCTCAAACCGTCAGCCGCCGCAGCGGGAGACTGACGGCACCCATTACCGGCGCGAGTGGAGGCCGATCATGTTGCCTTCGCTGTCGATGACAAGCGCGATGAAGCCGTATTCGCCGATCGAGGTCTTCTCCTTCTGTATGCGGCCCCCCGCCTGCTTTACGCGAGATGCTTCGACCGCGCAGTCTTCGCACGTGAAGTAGACCAGGACGCTATTGCCAGACGGTTCGAATCCCTGCATACGCACCAGCGCACCCCCCGCCCCGGAGCGTTCCATCGACATCGGGAAAGCCCACATTTCGATATCGGGTGCCGGCAACTTTTCGAGCTTCACTTCGAAGACGGCCTGATAGAACTTCGTTGCTCGAGCCATATCCTTCACGTAGATCTCGAACCAGCCGACGGGATTGTTCTGCATCGCAATTCTCCATGCATGTTGAGGAGGCGGCCCGCATTGCGAACCCAAACGCGCGACGCCGAATCGACTCGCACGCGCGCGATCTCGCGGACACTATCCGTGACACAGCCGGTACCGCTTAGTTCCGGGTTTGCCCCGGTTCGGGCAATCTCATCAGAGGTGCTCCGGCGCGAATCCGTGCACCGGTTTGAACGGCATCGCACAGAGCAAACCCCTGCGGTGCAAACACGATGATGGTGGAGCCATGCTGAAACCAGCCCATCTCGTCGCCCTTACGCAGACGCGCCTCGCACTGGATACGGTTGGGGCCTCGATATCTCAGATGCAATAAAACGTCCGCGAAATGCAGACGAATGCTGGCAACCAGAACGGACGCCACAGGCACCAACGCAATGCGCTCACCACCGGCCGAGAGGCGCGCAGTGATGACGGCACGCTCGTTCTTGCAGAAGAGCTTCTCCACGCGTCGCAGCGCAATCGGGTTCACGTTCCACGTGTCGCCGGAAATGTACGTCACCTCTTCGACGACACAATCGTGCGGCGCGTGAAAGCGGTGATACATGGTCGGCGTGATGCGCAGCGTCGCGTAGCATCCGTCCCGATAGCGCCGGACGAGCTCGTCACGGCCGAGCAGGTCCGTCAGCGTATAGGGAAAACCCTTCGCCTGTACGACCGAAGTGCCTTCGACCATGCCGCAGGCGCCCACGATGCCGTCGCAGGGACTCGCGAGAACGCGCAGGTCCGGCTCGGGCGTACGCGCCCCGGGCTTCAACTCTCGGATGAAAAGGTCGTGCAGGCTGGTAAACGTACTCTTGCGTGCATCGTCGAGCTCGATATCCGCGACGCGCCGCCATACGCCAATCGAAAGGTCCCTCACCCACGGGTGCTCGATCTTGCTGAACCAACCCATGAACCGGGTCAGTGCGAGACGCGGAATGCGGTTCGAGAGCAGGAAGTTGAAGTCTTCCTGCAGCCACAATGCATGTATCAGGCTGGGCATGGTCATGCTCCTGTAACGCGAGTGGAGTAAGACACGGCCAACTTCCTGGATCCGAGAGGATGATCGTGTCCGTTACGGTTTATGCCCTCACTGCTGCGGGGCTTGCAGTGAGCTTGCCGCGACTGCGCCGGCGGCTCGAGCTCTCGCGCGCCAAGCATCCGTCGCTCGCCGGTCACGCGCGCATGGCACGTCGGATCGCCGCACTGATCCCACGCTACGAATACGGAGAAGAGCGCTTCTTCAATTCGGATAACGCGCCCGACGAGATCGCACGCCGGCGCCGAGAAGGCTTCTTCGAGCTCGCGGCGTTGTACGGCGAACATTTCGCGAAGACAGCGGCGTTCACCGCCGAGGTGCAGCCGGCGATCTCCGATCTTCAGTTCACGGGCGCCTATCGCGTCCCATTCCAGTACAGCCGCTATGTAGGCCAGCATCTGAGAGCCGGCGCCTTCGTCGCATCGTCCTCGGGTGTCATGCTGGAGGATCTCGACGGCAACCGTCTCTACGATCTCACGGGCTCCTACGGCGTGAACGTGTTCGGCTACGACTTCTACAAACGGTGCATCGCGGAAGGCGCCGCGCGCGTCGCAGCACTCGGACCCGTCCTCGGCAGCTATCACCCTGCGGTTGCCTACAACGTGCGCCGGCTTCAGGAAATCTCCGGACTCGAAGAAGTGTCCTTCCACATGTCCGGGACGGAGGCCGTGATGCAGGCCGTGCGGCTGGCGCGTTACCACACCGGCCGCTCGCACCTCGTGCGCTTCTGCGGCGCATATCACGGCTGGTGGGAAGACGTGCAGCCCGGTGTCGGAACTCCGGTGCCACCACACGAAACCTACACGCTGCGCGACATGGATCCGGCGTCGCTCAACGTTCTGCGCAGACGACGCGATATCGCGTGTGTGCTCGTCAATCCGCTGCAGGTATTGCATCCAAACGCAGGCGCGCCGGCCGATTCGTCGCTCGTGGACAGCTCGCGCCGCGCCGGGGTCGATCGCGACGGTTACGCAGAGTGGCTGCGCCAACTGCGCCAGGTCTGTACCGAACGTGGGATCGTCCTCATCTTCGACGAAATCTTCGTCGGCTTTCGAATCGCACTCGGCGGCGCACAGGAATACTTCGATGTTCGGGCGGACATGGTCACCTACGGCAAGACGCTCGGCGGTGGACTGCCGGTCGGCGTCGTCTGCGGACGCGCGGACCTGATGAAGCGTTATCGCGAGGACCGGCCTGCTGACGTGTGCTTCGCCCGCGGAACGTTCAACAGTCACCCGTACGTAATGGGCGCGATGCAGGTGTTCCTCGAGGAGCTCGACACACCGGAAGGTCGTCGAGCCTACGAAGGCGTCGACGATCTCTGGAACGGGCGTGCAGCCACGCTCAACACGCATCTCGCGGCAGAGAGCCTGCCGCTCCGAGTCGCGAATCTCGGCTCGATCTGGACGGTCTGTTATACACGTCCCGCACGCTACAACTGGATGCTTCAGTACTACATGCGCGCGGAAGGCCTGGCGCTGAGCTGGGTCGGGTCGGGCCGCATCGTCTTCAGCCTGAACTACTCGGACGCGGATTTCGAAGCCGTCGTCGAGCGCTTCGTCACCGCTGCGCGCAGGATGGAACGCGACGGCTGGTGGTGGTGCGCGCCGCAAGCGACCAACAAATCCATCCGGCGCGGCATCCTGAAAGAACTTGTGGCTCACCGCGTGCGCGCGTTCCTCACCCGCTAAGCGTCACCGAATCTCTCTGCAAACCCGCGCCTGTCAGGCGGCGGGCTTGTGAAGCATCGGGTCGATCAACTCGCCGCGCAACAGGTGCAGCGGCGCCCTGTGGTACAGCTTTACATCGTGGAAGGGGTCAGTCAGGATTTTCGTGCACCAGACGAGACCGGTCTGCACGTCGCGCAGGAAGAACAGGTGAACCGTGCGGAACGCGAGGCCCGCAATGCCCAGAGCCAGCCAGACTTCGCCTGTCCTTTGCAGCAATGCGTGTTCTCCGACAGGCTCCGAGAGCATGCCGAACAGCGTCGGTTCGTAATACAAGGCCGCCGGTGAGAGCGCCCAGAGCGCGAGCAGCACGACTTTACGCCGAAGGTTGTAGCCGACTTTCACCTCCTCCTTGTATTCGTGCGTGACGCCGTTCACTTCATCGAAGCCTTTCGGTTCGAAGAAGAAATGTCCGACCTGCCTGCTGATCATGGCGAGCAGCCATCCGATGAATGCCGCCGCGACGGGATGCGTAAAGAGGAGCGCATAGGCGGAGAGGAAGCTGATCGCGCTCAGTAAATGCAGCGACTGATTGATTCTGCTGTGGTGGTAGTAACGATGATCGTCCCAGCGCTGGACTTCCAGAGCCTTCAGAAAATCTTTCATCCATCCCTCCCGGAAATGAAACGCGGGGCGAGCTTAAGCGGTAAATGCTACTGTTTTTAGACGTTTTCATTACAGATTTGAGTTCCAGTCGAGCTGTCGCAAATCGGTAATGAGTTCGTCATAGCGTGCTAATAATTGCGGTGGAGGATCGCGCGTCATGCAATCCGACGTGATCCTGTGCGAACATCTGCCGCCGCTGCAGCGTTCGCTTCGCGTTGCCGTTGTCACCGAAACGTATCCGCCCGAGATCAATGGCGTGGCGCGCACGGTTGCACGATTTGTCGAGGGCCTGCGCGGCCTCAATCACGAGATCCAGCTCATCCGTCCGCGACAGCGTTCCGATGATGAGGCGCTGGAATCGCGTCACGAAATGCTGGTTCGCGGCATTGCGCTGCCGAAGTACCCGGGGCTGCAGATGGGGCTTCCCGCCCGCTCTCTACTGACCCACGTGTGGTCGCGGCGCAGACCCGACGTCGTACACATCGTAACGGAAGGACCGCTCGGCTGGTCTGCGATTCGCAGTGCGTCGCATCTCAAGATTCCGCTCACATCGGACTTCCGCACCAACTTCGATGCATACAGCAGCTATTACGGCATGGGCTGGTTGAAAAAGCCCATCGGTGCGTACCTGCGCAAGTTTCACAACCGCACGCTGATCACGACCGCGCCCACGGCGAGCCTGCGCCGCGAGCTGCTCGACATCGGCTATCGCAATGTGCAGGTCGTTGCGCGCGGCGTGGACACAACGCTCTTCAATCCCGCGCGCCGCAGCCAGGAGCTACGCAGAAGCTGGGGCGCCAGCGCGGACGAACCCGTCGTCGGCTACGTAGGCCGGCTCGCCCCCGAGAAGAACATTCCTCTTCTGCTCGCTGCATTTCGCCAAATCAGAAAGCAGCACGCAACCGCGCGCCTCGTGCTCGTAGGCGACGGGCCGCTGGGAACCGAGCTGGCTCGCGATGATGGCGTCGTTCGTGCAGGGGTGCGCTCGGGCGAGGACCTCGCAGCGCATTACGCCTCCTGCGACTTCTTCCTCTTCCCGAGCGTGACCGAAACGTTCGGAAACGTGACGGTCGAGGCGATGGCGAGCGGGCTCGCCATCGTGGCCTACAACTACGCCGCCGCCGCCGAGCACATCGAGCATGGTGCCTCCGGTCTGCTGGCGGCTTACGACGATGCGCGGCATTTCACGCATCAAGCCTTGCAACTCGTCGGCGATCGACCGTTCGCCGCCGCGCTGCGCGTGGCAGCACGGCAGGCAGCCGAAAAGATCGACTGGGCATGCGTCGTAAAATCCATGGAAGCAGTGCTGCTGGCGGCCGCGGAAACGCCTGGGGCGCGACACGCCGTGGGCCCGCTGGTTCGTTCACGCCCGCAACGCGCGAATTCGTGACACCGACACGTTGGCGATTCAAACCGCAACTGTGTTCATGGATGGTTAACCAAGACGTCACTTTAATTTCATGCGGCCGCCGTACGCTTCGCTGTAATTTCGCTGGAGCGAATCGATGGCATTTCTGAGTTCACTGGACACGCTCGACAACCGCCAGGAGTCCGGCGGCTTCAGTCTCACGCCGGCGACGATCGGCGCGATTTTCAGGCATGCGCGGCCGCTCGGCCACGCCGAGCAGCGCGATCAGCTCAATCTGGGCTTCGGATTTCTTTATTACGGTCTCGCCCGCTCGCTGCGGCCGAAACACGTCGTGGTGATCGGGTCCGGCTTCGGCTTCAGCGTGGTTTGTCTGGCGCTCGCACTGAAAGACAACGGGCGCGGTCGACTGAGCTTCGTCGATCCGTCGTACTCGGTGATCACCGACGGGCCGTTCAAGACCGTCGGCGGCATGTCGCAATGGAGCGATCCCGACAAGGTCCGCCGGCACTTCAGCTCGTTCGGGGTCGAAGACGTCGTCACTCACTATCGCATGCGCAGTGAAGATTTCTTCATGCAGTATCCCGCATCGGGACGCCCTCCGATCGACCTCGCCTTTATCGACGGCAGCCACTCGTTCGACGACGTCAAGCACGACTTCATCGAGTGCGCGCGCCACGGTGGGCGCAATTCCTATCTGTTGCTGCACGATACCAACATCTACCTGCGCGAGATGGTGCGCCACGCCGGCGTCAAACGCTGGCTGAAGTCAGTCAAGAGTGCCAGGGAAGCGTTCGAGCTGGTCGACTTTCCGCTGTCTTCGGGGCTGGCGGTCGTGCGCGTGCTGACGGACGAATCATGGAAAGCCTTGAGCTCACGACCACAGCCTTGGCGCTGATCGCGGGCGCGACGATTGGCGTCGTGGGCTACCTGTTCTGGCGGCATTACTGGTTCTTCCGCAATCCACCGCGCTGCACGCCGGCAATCGACGGCGTGCTGTCGGCCGCGGACGGAACCGTCGTCTATGTGCGAAAGGTCGAAGCGGGAGAATCGGTCGTGCATATCAAGCGCGGCTTGAGCGCGACGCTCACGGACCTCATTCGCACCGACGAGCCGGCGCCGAAGCTCGTCATCGGCGTGTTCATGAGCCCCTTCGACGTGCACTACAATCGCGCGCCGATCACGGGCAGGGTGCAGTTCGTGCGACATCACGCCGGGCGCGGACGCAATCTGCACATGGGACCGATGCACTGGCGCATCCTGAGTGGTCGGCCTCCGTACTCGAAAGGGAGCCGGCACATCGTTCAGAACGAACGGACCGTCACCAAGATCGATGGCTGGCTCAAGGGTTCGGCGCTGTCCTGCTACGTCGTGCAGATCGCCGCGAAGACCGTGGCAGGGATCGATTCGTATGTCAATCCAGGCCGGATCGTCGAACGAGGTCAGGTCTTCGGCATGATCCGCATCGGCTCGCAGGTGGACATTGTGCTGCCGTGGCGGGACGACCTCAACGTGCATGTGCAGCCGGGGGATAGAGTAAGAGCGGGCGAGACCGTACTGTGTGACTAGAATCGGCCCCTCACGGTGAGCGGGGGGGTGGAACACGGGTCCCCGCGAACGAAGAATTCGAACGCGGTTAGTATTCTCGTCCGAGAGTACGAGGCCTAGGGTGACGGGGAGCGCCGGGCCGCATAGATCCGAGCCGCAGCCCCGACAAAAACGTAGATCTCCGCAAACGTGAGGTCCGGATAACGATCGCGCAGCGCACGATAAGCGAAATGCGCGAGCGGCACCTCCGACCACAACGAACCGCGCTCGAAAAACGGCCTCACGCATTCGACCGCATCTTCGAAGATCTCGCGCACGCGCGCATGCACGCGCCGGTCGGCGCTGCCAATGGCTGTTTCGGACTCGCGCATGCTCTAGGCTGCCGCCGCTCTTTTGAGCAGTCGTGTCGCATGACCTGCAATTACCCGCTCTTCGTCGGTCGGTATGACATAGACCGGCACGGCAGCGCCGTCGGAACTGATCCTGCGTTCGAAGGGCGGCTTGCCGGCAGGCCGATCGCTATTGCGCTGTCTGCATAGCGCCACCCCGGCGAAAGCGAGACGCTCGCAGATCTTCTCGCGCACAGCCGGCGCGTTCTCGCCGATGCCCGCCGTGAACACGAGTGCGTCGATACCCCGGGTCGCGACTGCCATGCGCGCCATATGCTGCGCCGCCTTTTCGCAGAAGTATTCGATCGCCTCAGCGGCAGCGGGATCGCCGGATGCGAGCAGGTCGCGGACGTCCGAACTCGTGCCCGACATCCCGAGCAGGCCCGACTTCTTGTAGAGCAGCGCTTCGACTTCGTTCACCTGCATGCCATTGCGGAGCAGATGCAGGAGAACGCCCGGATCGATACTGCCGCTACGCGTACCCATGGCGAGCCCGTCCAGGGCCGTGAACCCCATCGACGACGCCACCGACTTGCCGTCCCGAATGCCGCAGACCGACGCTCCGTTACCGAGGTGCGCCACGACCACTCGTGCATGCGCCGCCAACTCGGGCTGAGCTGCAATGTACTCGTACGAAAGACCGTGAAAACCGTACGCTCGTATGCCCGAGGCCGTCAGCTCGCGCGGTAACGCATAGATCCGCTGGATATGAGGTTGCGTGAGATGAAATGCCGTGTCGAAGCACGCGACCTGCGGAATGCCGGGCGCCACCGCCTGCAGCGCGCGTATGCCTGCAATGTTGTGGGGCTGATGCAGGGGCGCGAGCGGGGCCAGCGCCTCGAGTTTCTTCATGACCGTCGGGCTGATTTCGACCGGACAGCTGAAGACATCGCCGCCGTGGACAACGCGGTGACCGGCGCAGTCGATCGTCACGTTGAGCGCGTCGAGCTTGCGCGCCAGCGTGGCCATACAGTCGCCGTGCGTGGCTGCGGCACCTCGCGCGAGCGGTTCTCGATCGACGAGCACGGCCCCGGACACGACGTGCTTGATCGTCCAGCACGTTCCGTCCACGCCGATACGATCGAAGCCGCCCTTCAGCAGGGGTGCGAGGGCCTGTGCGCGATCGCCTTCGTAAACCGCGAATTTGAGGCTGGAGCTGCCGGCATTCAGAACGAGTGCGCGCATGTCACGCGGCCTCGCGCATCTGTTTCGGTACGAGCACCGTGGCCTCCCCCTCGATTACGGCGACATCGCCGACGTACGCGGTGGTGGCACAAACGACTTCACCGCGGGAGCGCGTCGTGGCTCGAATCTCCTTGATGGTGACGCACGTCTTCACGCTGTCGCCGGGACGGACAGGCGCGAGAAAACGCAGGCTCTGGCTCACGTAGATCGTACCGCCCCCGGGGAGCTTCGTGCCGAGTACGCCCGAGATAAAGGACGCCGAGAGCATGCCGTGCGCAACGCGTCCCTTGAAGCTTGTTTTCGCCGCGTATTCGGCATCGAGGTGCACCGCATTGCGATCGCCCGAGACTTCGGCGAAGGCTTCGATGTCCTGCTGAGTCACCAGACGAACGGTTTCGGCGCGTTGGCCGATGGCAAGGTCTTCGAGGTACATGATGGTCTACCCATTGCGTCATTGTTTGGCGCGGGCCAGCACCTGGGCGATGGCACACGATGCAGCGCGCGTTTTCGCGTTGTCGGCACGGCTTGTCAGCACGATCGGCACGCGGGCGCCGAGCACGATTCCCGCAGCCACCGCATGCGCCAGATACTCGAGTTGTTTCGCAATCATGTTGCCGGACTCGAGGTCAGGCACGAGCAGGATCTCGGCGCGGCCGGCGACTTCCGACCGGATGCCTTTGGTGCGTGCCGCGGCAAGCGATACCGCGTTGTCGAACGCGAGCGGACCGTCGAGAAGCCCGCCTCTGATCTGCCCGCGGTCCGCCATCTTGCACAACGCCGCGGCGTCGGTGGTGGAGCGCATTTTCGGGTGTACCGTCTCCACCGCTGCGAGAATGGCGACCTTCGGCTTCTCGGTACCGAGCATGATCGCCATGTCGATCGCGTTCTGAACGATGTCGGCCTTTTCCTCGAGCGTCGGTTCGATATTGATAGCGGCGTCGGTGATGAGGAGCCTGCTCGAATACGTCGGCAGGTCCATGAGGAATACGTGACTGATGCGCCGATTGGTGCGCAAGCCGCCATCGCGCTTCACGACCTCGCTCATGAGCTCGTCCGTATGGAGCGAACCTTTCATGAGCGCAAGCACCTGCCCTTCGCGCGCCATCCTGACGGCCAGCGCAGCGGCCTCGTGGCTGTGCGCCGCGTCGACGATCGTTGCCCCGTCGAGTGTGAAACCTTCCGCAGCCGCCACGGACCGGATCTTTTCCTGCGGCCCGACCAGAACCGGCACGATCAGCCCCGCGTCGCGTGCCTGGAGCGCACCGCCGAGGGATTCGGCATCGCATGGGTGAACAACCGCCATCGGGATCGGCTCGAGGCCCTTGGCGAGTCCGATCAGTCGCTGATACCGTGCCGCCTTGTCCTCGAACAGCAGCTCCGGGAGCGACGTCAACTGCCGTGAGATCTTGCGTGCCGGAGCGATCACCTGGGCTTCGCCCGACACGAGCAGGGTGCCAGACGCGGTCATTACCGAACATGCGAACGTCACCCCTCGCGTCGCATCGTCCTTGGCGGTTGCGGTCACCGTCGCCGTCAGCGTGTCTCCGACGCGCGCGGGCGCGTGGAAGCGCAGATTCTGGCTCGCATAGACCGTCCCCGGGCCGGGAAACTTCACGCCCAGCACGGCCGAGATGAGTCCCGCGCTCCACATTCCGTGCGCAGTCGCGGCACTCAACCCGCAGTCGCGGGCAACGTCGTCCTCGAGGTGCGTCGGGTTCATGTCGCCGGACGCGATCGCGAAAAGCTGGATGTCCTGCTGACTGATCGTGCGCTGGATGGAAGCGGCATCTCCGACGGAGATCTCATCGTAGATGCGGTTTTCGATCATGCCGCGGCCCTCATTGGCGCGCGAAAGGTGGGCGATGTTCTCGAGCTTCACAGTGTGTCTTCCATTGTGTGCTGCGCGCTGCGGAGGGGAACGCTGCGGACCCGAATCGTCGGTCGGCGGGTGCGCGCTCTTGATTGATCGTCTTCACGGGCTTTCTTCGACCGGCGGCAGCAGGATCCGGTCTCACTGGTTAACGGCGCGAAAATGCGGAATCTTTACCGATTTTTTTTGATGCGATGCGGTAGATTTCTCGTCAAACACGAACGCCAGAGGCGCCGGCATTCAGAACAACACGGTGGAAGCCACCGCAATGGCCGCACCGATAACGGCGCCGGCGATGACGTCACTCGGATAGTGCAGACCGAGCACCACGCGAGAGAACGCGACCGAGAGCGAGAACGGTGCCAGCAGCCAGAAGAGCGCTGGGTAATAAGTCACAGCAACGAGCGTAAATGCCGTCGCGTGAAGCGTATGGCCCGACGGGAAGCTGTATTGGTCGAGCGGCGCCGCGGACAACGTGATGTCCGTCTGCGAGACGTAGGGGCGCGCGCGGGCCGTCCCGTGTTTGAGCGATTTGTAGACGACCGTGCAGGCGAGACCTACAGCCGTCATGTGCAAAACGGCCGGGATAGCCTCTTGCCCATTCCACGCGAGCATCGCTGCCATCAGCCCGTACCAGAAGGCGCCGTTGCCAAGGCGGCTCACGGCAATCATAAGCACGCGCAATCCGGTGAACTGCGAGGCGCTGTTGAAGCGGCGGCACAACCCTCTGTCCCACGCAGCGAGACGCTCAAGCGCATGCGTGCGCACGCTCGCCTCCTCCATCGTGGACGACAAGATGCGGGAGACGCTCGAAATGCGGACGATGGGCCGCCACTCCACGCGCACCATATCGGCGCGCGCCGCCTCTTCTATGCGCACGCACCGTTCCGAATCGCGCATGCAGACAATCGCCGCAGGCACCAAGGTCGCGTGTTCCGTCCATGGCGCACCGATCATGCGTCCGCAGTGCTAAGGGCGTGTGACAGCCGCGTGGATCTTTTGCTACGTGCGCCTGCGCTGCGGATCTGTTACAGCAAAGACTCCAGGCGGGAGAGCGGCGCCGACCGAATGTTCACGCCTGTCGTGACCCTGAGCTCAACAGTATCGCCGGAGCAGGCCGGAGAGTTCGCGCGCGCTCGCCCAGCGCTCACAGCGATCGATCGCGTGCTCGAGCTCGGTTACGGCCTTCGAGGAAACAACGAGCCCTGCGAGTTCGCGAAACTTCGCGCGCAGCTCGGACTCGTCGAAAGGCTCGTTGAAATCGCCGCGATGGCTGTCCCGTGCTGCGCTTTCCTGCCGCCCATCCTTGAGCGTGACCGTCACACGCGAGGGCCGCAGGCGGGGCGCAACGGCGCTCATCGCTGGATCTTCGGTGACTTGGACCCGATGGCGAAGCGCGGCAATCGCCGGATCGAGCAGTGCACTGTCGTCCATCGCGCTGTGGGACACGCCCCCTCTTACAATCATCACGGCCGCGGCGTGCGGCAGCGAATACTTGGATGCGAAGAAATTGGGCGGATCGGCATTCCGCATCACGGAGGCGAAACGATACGTGGCGATGTCGATACGCTCGACATCCTCCGGTCGCGGGCGCAGCGTGTCCAGAATCGATGAGAGGCAGTCGAGCGCGCCATGGATCGGATTGCAGCAGGCGTACAGCCGGAAGTAGTTCTGCGTTATGTGCCAGCGGGTGCCGAGGTCTTCGACCAGCAACTCGGAATCGAACGCACAGCCCGCGAGCTCGCTCAGCGCTTCCTCGACCGCGTCGTCGTACGTCTCGAATCCCGCAAGCACGAGTTCGGGGGCAAGGCTTCCAACGAAAGAGCTCATCGCACCCGCCACATTCAGTGCCGTCGCGCCCGCAACGACGTGATTGTAACTGGGCGTGAGCACGAGGGGAGCGGCAACGCGTATCGCCCGGCTCACTTCTTCGGCGGAAAGCGCACGCACGCGCGCACCGGCAGCTGCAGCAGCGAGCAGCGAAACCTGTCCGTTCTGGTGTGCAAGCGGCCGCGCAGTGAATGCGGTGGCGAGACGCCCTGCCACTTCATACCCCAATACGAGCGCGGCGAGCACGTCGCCTCCGGCGAGCGATTCATGCTCGGAAGTCGCCAGAATACCGGGAACGATCTGCACGGCCGCCTGACCCGATACGAGGCGCAGACCTTCGCACAATTCGATCGCACGGCCAGCGATGCCGTTCAGAAGTGCTGCCGTGCGGGGATCGTAGCGGGGGCATCCGGGCGCGTACACGGTGGCGCCGGACCCGGCCGCCGAGCGCAGCCTCTCGCGCAAGCGTTGGACTTCCGGTCGCAGCGAACCGGCGAGAATGACACCGACCGTATCGAGCAGCACGAGCTTCGCATGGCTGCGCACGGCCTGCGGGATATCCTCCCATTGCGTTTCAGCAACGAATGTTGCCAGCTGTTCCACTTGTTGTGCCATGTTGCGTCTACTCGACCTGGATGTCGGCCTCTCGGATGAGCTTCGTCCATTTCTGAAGCTCGGCGCGCAGGAAGCGCTCGAAGTCCGCCGGTGTGCTTCCAATCGGCGTCGCGCCTTCGTTGATCGCACGTTCCCGCATTGCCTGCGTAGTCATCATTTTGGCGATGTCCGCGCTCATCTGCTGCACGATCGCGGACGGCGTCGCCGACGGAGCGAGCAACCCGAACCAGCCGATCGCTTCGTAGTTCGGGATGCCCGCCTCCGCTGCAGTCGGCACGTGCGGAAGTGCGGCCGAACGCTCGCGCGTCGAGACCGCGAGCGCGCGCAGCCGATTGCTGCGTAAGACGCCGATCACGGTTTCGAGTGTGTTGAACGCCGTCGTCGCTTCGCCGCCAAGCACCGCCGTCACGGTCGCGCCTCCACCTTTGTACGGAACGTGCGTGAGCTTCGTCTGAGTCACGATACCGAAGAGTGCACCGGCGAGATGCATTGCGCTGCCTGCGCCCGAGGACGCGTAAAGCACATCCCCGGGATGAGCGCGCGCCACGCGAACGAACTCCTGCAGCGTCTTTGCCGGAAAAGAAGGGAGCACCACGATCACATGCGGCACGCGTACCACCAGCGATACGGCGGCAAAATCCTTCATCGGATCGAAGCGCAGCTTCGGATAGAGACCGGGATTGAACGAAAACGAAGCCGACGTCATGAGGAATGTGTAGCCGTCGGCCGGTGACCTCGCGACGTACTCGGTACCCAGCGTGGAGCCTGCACCCGGCCGGTTTTCGACCACGAACTGCTGACCGTACGCCTCGGTCAGGCGCTGCGCAATCAGGCGCGAGAAGACGTCGGTGCCCCCACCCGGCGCAAACGGGGTGACGATGCGCACCGTTTTCTCAGGCCACTTCTGAGCGCGGGCAGTTTCAGGCGTCGTGATGGCCCACGCGGTCAGGGCGAATACGGCGCTCGCGATGGCGCACATGCGTTCGAGCGCGCGGCCGGCAACGTGCATCGGTTCTCCCGAAAACGAAAGCGCCGGAATGATAGCGCCAGTTGGCTCGCGCCGCCCCTACGAAAGGGACGAAAGTGCAAACGGCGCCGCGTCGTTCGCGGCGCTTTCCACGAGCAACGCGGTTGCTTCTTCGAACGCAAGCGGCGGGCTGAAGTAATAGCCCTGGACCTCGTCGCATCCGCGGCTGCGGAGAAAATTGAACTGCGCCGCCGTCTCGACGCCCTCCGCGATCACCGTCAATTGCAGCGTGCGCGCCATCGCGATGATGGCTTGTGTGATCGCCACGTTGCCCTCGTCCACCGGCACATCCGCGATGAACGAGCGGTCCACCTTCAGACTGTCGATGGGAAAGCGTTTCAGATGGGCCAGCGAGGAGTAACCGGTCCCGAAATCGTCCATCGCGATGCGTATGCCGCTTCGCTTCAATTCCTCCATCGTGGCGACGGCGTTCGCGGGGTCGTTCATCACCATCCCTTCCGTGATCTCCATTTCGAGATATCTACCGCTGCAACCTGTATCCTCGAGCGTATTCAGCGTGTCCTTCACCAGCCCCGCATGGAGAAACTGGCGGGGCGAGAGATTCACTGCGAGACGTGCCGGCGGAATCCGCATACGCTGCCATTCGCGATGCGCTCTGCACGCCGTATTGAGGACCCAGTCGCCCACCGCCACGATGAGACCGGTCTCTTCCGCGAGACGAATGAAACGGGACGGCGCGAGCAGCCCCATCTCGGGATGTTGCCAGCGCACGAGCGCCTCCATCCCGACGATGCGCCCGGTGCAGGCTTCGATCTGCGGCTGAAAATGCAGCGTAAGCTCATCGCGCTCGAGCGCACGGCGCAGCCCGCTTTCGAGCCGCAGCCGCTCGAGCGAACCCGCGCCGAGCCGCTCGGAGTAGAACTCGAATGCGTTCCGTCCCCGCTCCTTCGCACGATACATAGCCAGGTCCGCATGCTTGAGCAGCGTCTCCGGATCGTTGCCGTCGGCGGGAAACGCGCTGACGCCGATACTCGCGGTCACCCGATATTCGCGCTCACGAATGCTGAAGGGCGCGGCGAGCGCGCCGATCAGCTTGTGGCTGACGGAGCCCATGTAGAGCGGGTCCGGAACGTCCTCCAGCAGGACGATGAATTCGTCGCCGCCGAGCCGGGCCACCGTGTCGCCGCGCCGCAGATTGCGCACGAGACGGGATGCCACTTCGCGCAGCACCTCGTCACCGGCTTCATGCCCCAGCGTGTCGTTGATGACTTTGAAGCGGTCCAGATCGACGAACAGGACCGCCAGCGTGCGTTCGTGCCTCTGTGCGACGGCGATTGCGCTCGCCAGTCTCTCATTGAACATCCCCCGGTTCGGAAGCCGGGTGAGCGCATCATGCATGGCCATGTATTTCACGGCCTGCTCGGCCTGCATGCGAACGATGTACTGGCCGATCTCACTGCCGAGCGCCGCGGCGATCTCGATGAGCAGCGGATCCGGCTCGCGCACATCGCCATGGAAGAATTCGAGCACGCCCAGCACATCCTCGCCGCGAACGAGTGGAAATGCGAACGCGGCGCGCAGGCCGGCTCTGCGCGCGAGTTGTTCGCGACCGAACGTCGAATCGAGGGTGACATCGGAAATCCAGACCGGCTGCGCATACGTAAACGCTTTGCGCAGCAATCCCGTTCCATGCAGCCGCGGCTCGACACGAATCCGATCCACGCCTTGCTGAATTTCGCGGATTTCGGGCACGTCGACGCCCCACGTCTCGCGCCGATGAAGCGCGCCGTCCCCGGCATGCCACGCCCAGTGCGCGGCGTAGTCCCACTCGAAGGTTCTGCAGATGGTTTCGATCACCTTCAGCATGGCCTGCTGGAGGTCGAACGCGTCGGCGAGAATACGCGTGACTGCGTGGTGCATCACCTGCCGTCGCTCGGCGCGTCTACGCTCCGTGACGTCGACAATGGTCCCGATCGTACCTTCGTCGACGCTCCCCGGCATCCCGTAGCGCGCCCGATAACAGACGACGTCGTGCTTCGAACCGTCCGCGGCACGTATCCGCGTTTCGAATGTTTCGGCCGCAGCCTCCGAGCGCGGCACAGATGCGAGGGGCTGAGCGACTCCCAGCAGCTCCGGCCGATCCGCGAAAAGCTCTTCCGCGGTCCTGCCGAGCACCGCCTCACGGGTGAGGCCGAACAGAGACTCCCAGGCGGCGTTCACACCCCGGAAATGCCCAGCGGCGTCCGTGAAGAAAATAGCGTTGGGCAACGCTTCGATCATGCCCTGGGCGGCACATCGGACTGCCGCGGCTGCACGGTTTTCGTTGTCGTTGTTCATGCGCTGCGCCGTCGTTGGCGTTCGGAGCCGGATGCCGCATGCGCCTGCAAGTCACGTACCGCAGTCAACATAGCCCCAAAAGTGCGCAAAATGTCGCCATTCCCGGCACTGCACTGGAGGCACGCGAACGTGCGTGCACCAGGCGCGCCTTGCAATCGAGGACCGAACGATGCTGCAACATGCGCTGATAATACTGCTGAGCGGGTACCTCGTTGCGCAGAGTCCTTTGGCGAATGCCCTCGACGATACGGGGCATGGCGCGGGGCAGCACGGACCGGCCGCGCAAAAGAATCGCAGGAGTGCACCGGAACGCCCTTACGGGCGCGAAGGCGATCCGCGGAAAGTCGATCGAACGATCAGAATCGATATGTCCGATGCGATGCGCTACTTCCCCGATCAGGTTCGCGTGAAACGTGGCGCGACGATCCGTTTTTCCGTGCGCAATACCGGCGAGCTGCCGCACGAAATGGTCATCGGCACCATGGACGAGCTCAAGCAACACGCGGAATTCGTGAAGTCACACGGCGACACGGCCCACGAGGCAGCGAATGTCGCACACGTCGCACCGGCGGCCACGGGACGCCTGGTATGGCAGTTCACGCGCGCCGGTGAGTTCTACTACGGCTGCCTCATACCCGGACATTTCGACGCGGGGATGATCGGCACGATCGTCGTTCGCTAGACGCTGCGTCGGGACCCTGGCTCTCGCTCCGCCTGAGCGCCTCTCCGTCCCGCTCAGCCTCGATTCAGCTGCAACTGCGGTCAGCTTCGAAATGCACGCGCCGTAACAATTTCTTACAAAAAAGGAGTTCATCGGCCAAACCTAATTCACACATGGCGGTTCTAACTTGCCTGCTGAATGGAGGATGCTCGTAATGCACGCCTTTTCCAACGTCGATCTGATGAAGAATCTGCCGTCGTTTCTGCAGTTTCAGGACGGCACGCGCTCGTTGCTTGCAGCGACACTCCAGCATCGCATCTGCCGTCCCGGAACGCTCGTCGTCGAGGCCGGCGAAGCCGCCGCCGGCCTGTACGTGATCCTCTCCGGCGGCGTCAAACTGGTGGTCGAGGACGGCGACGGTCGTGCGCTGATCATCGGACGGCTCGGGCGCGGCGAATTTTTCGGGGAATCGAGCATCCTGCCGGAAGGCACGCACGCAGCAAGCGTCGAAGCGGAGCACGGCTGCGAGCTCGCATTCCTGCCGCGCGAAGCACTGGCGCGTTACGTTCTGACCAATGCGGCCGCCGCCACGGCCATGCTCGGCGCGGTCGTGGATCGCCTCACCGCGGCTCATGGAAACCTCGCGCGTCTCGGTCTGAAGAACGTGTACGGCCGCGTCGTGTGCGTCATGCTCGAGTCGATTCGTGAGTCCGACGGTGAGTCGGTCATCGAAATCGGCTCACCCGAGATCGCGTCCCGCGTCGGCGCATCGCGGGAAATGGTGAGCCGCGTCGTCAAGGACCTCATCGAAAGAAAGATCGTGCGCCGGCGCAAACGCAAACTCGTCGTGCTCGATCGCGCAGCGCTCGCTGAACAAGGCAGTTTCCAGCGGCCGACTTTCGCGCGCCCGCCAGCACAGACGCACAGCGTTATGTCCGGAGTGCGCCCCGCCGCCGCCTGACGCTCCACAGCATCCTCAGGCGCATAATCGAGGGCGATGAACCTCTACGCTCTCCTGCGGCGGCGCGCGGTCGAAGGAAAGCCGCTGCGTGTCGCCCTCATCGGCGCCGGCAAGTTCGGCTCCATGTTCCTGTCGCAGGCGCACCGCACGCCCGGTCTGCATGTCGTCACCATCGCCGATCTCGATCCCGACCGCGCTCGAACGTCACTTGCGCGCGTAGGCTGGCCGTCAGATCGCGCAACGGCCACGTCGGCGGCACAGGCGCTCCAGACCGGCACGACATGGGTGACTGACGACGCGCTTGCGGCCATCGCATCGCCCGCCACCGAGATCGTCATCGACGCGACCGGCAACCCCGCGGCCGGCATTCGCCACGCGCTCGCGTGTTGTTCGGAACACAAACATATCGTGATGGTGAATGTCGAGGCCGACGCGCTCGCGGGTCCGCTGCTCGCGCAACGCGCGCGGGAAGCGGGCATCGTGTATTCGCTTGCTTACGGGGATCAGCCGGCGCTGATCTGCGAAATGGTGGATTGGGCGCGTGCGGCGGGATTCGAAGTCGTTGCAGCGGGCAAAGGCACCAAGTACCTGCCCATCTATCATCACTCCACGCCCGACACCGTATGGGGTCACTACGGTTTCAGCGACGCGCAGGTCGCGAGCGGTGATTTCAACGCGCAGATGTTCAATTCCTTTCTGGACGGCACTAAGTCAGCAATTGAAATGGCCGCCGTTGCAAACGCCACGGGTCTCGATGCAGCATCCGGCGGACTTGAATTCCCGCCCTGCGGCGTCGATGACCTGCCGCAGGTACTCAAGCCGCGCGTAGACGGCGGCGTGCTTGCCACGCGGGGACAGGTTGAAGTCGTCTCCAGTGTCGAACGCAACGGTGAACCGGTTTTCCGCGATCTGCGCTGGGGCGTGTACGTCACGTTTGCGGCGGACACGGAGTACGTCCGCAAGTGCTTCCACGAATACGGACTGGCAACCGATGCGAGCGGTCGCTACGCGGCGATGTACAAGCCCTACCACCTCATCGGATTGGAGCTGGGCATTTCCGTCGCGAGCGTCGGGTTGCGGGGTGAGCCGACGGGCGCCCCGACCGCCTTCACTGCCGATGCCGTGGCGGTCGCGAAGCGCGATCTCGCAGAGGGCGACATGCTCGACGGCGAGGGCGGTTTCACCGTCTACGGCCGGCTTATGCCGGCTGCTGATTCCGTCAGGATCGGCGCACTGCCTATCGGCCTCGCTCACCGTGTGCGCGTGACACGCCGTGTGCAGAAGGATGCGGTCGTGACGTGGCATGACGTTGCAACCGAAGACTCGGAAGCGGTGCGCGTGCGCAGGGAGATGGAAAGGACTGCGGTTCGTTAGCACGACCCAAGGTTGGTGAGCGGCGCGCCTTTCAACCAGCGAGATCTATAACGCGCACCTTCACCTCGCGTTCCTGTGAACCGCGCAAGACCTTCAGCGTCACATCCTTCCCGACACCGGCATCCTCCAGCGCCGCCGCAAGGTCCGCGAGCGTGGCCGTGGGCTTCCCGTCCGCGGCGACGATGACGTCGCCCGGCTCGCTAGCACGCGGATCGAACGGACGGAGTCCGGCCTGATCCGCCGGCGAGCCACGCCGCAGGCCCAGCACGACGACGCCGCGCACGCCGAGTTGCGCGGATACGCGTTCGTCGGCGGCGACGATGCCGATGCCCGGGCGCGGCGCGCGACCGTGCTTGATGATCTCGGGCACGACACGATTGACGAGGTCGACCGGAATCGAGAAGCCGATACCGGCCGAGCTCCCGGATTCCGAGATGATGGCCGTGTTGACGCCGATCAGCCGCCCGGAGCTGTCGAGCAGCGGTCCACCCGAGTTGCCCGGATTGATCGCCGCATCGGTCTGTATGACACCGCGCACCTCGCGTCCTTGCGCGGTGGGCAGACGGCGTTCCAACGCGCTCACGATCCCCGTCGTCAACGTGCGCGACAGCCCGAACGGATTGCCGATCGCGTACGTCGCCTGCCCTACCCGCAGATCCTTCGATGTTCCAATCGGCAGCGGCTTGAGATCCGCCGGCGGATCGCGCAGACGCACGACCGCGATGTCGTACTCCTGCGCAGCGCCAACCACACGCGCCGGAATAGGACCGCCGGCGTAAAGCTGGACGTATACGGTGCTGGCGCCTTCGATAACGTGATAGTTCGTAACGACGTGCCCCGCCTTGTCCCAGATGAATCCGGAGCCGGCGCCCTGCGCAACGCCCACGCCCTGCATCGGACTGAACCGGTACTGCTCCGTCGTAATGTACGCAACCGACGGACTGGCGGCCTGAAAGAGCTCGATGTTGCTCTTCTCCCAGTCCGAGAGCTTGCCTTCCATTGCGACGAGCTTCGGCTCGTCGGCGACGTAGACGTAGCTGCGGTAGAGGCGATCGCCGAGCCAGACGGTCGCAATGATGAGCGCCCAGATGACGACGAGACGAAGGAAACGCGGGCTCATTGCAGTTGCTCCTTTCTTAAGCGCCGCGCCCGGGAACCGTCGTCACGCGGTCGTCATCATCACCGGCGCGTGGTCGCTCGTGCCGACATCGGCCTGCACCACGCACTCGGTCGCGCGCGCGGCAATGGACTGCGACACCAGAACGTAGTCGATCCGCCACCCGATATTGCGCTGGCGCATGTTGCGCCAGGGTGGCCACCACGTAAACAGCGCGTCGTTGCCGGGATTGAGGGCCCGGCCGACATCGACCAGGTGCGTTCCGAGGATGTCGTCGAACAGCTCGCGTTCTTCGGCTCGCTGGCCGATCACGTCGGCTTTGCGCTCGCGCGGATGCACGTCCATGTCGGTGCGGGCGATGTTGATGTCCCCGCACAGCACGAGCTCCTGGCCGTCCGCGTGCACCTGTTTCACCCACGCCGAAAGCCGCCTCAGGAAGTTCAGCTTGGCCGCGTAGTCCTTGCCGCCATTCGGCACGTACACCGACGCGAACACGACGTTGTCGCGCGCGGCCTGCACGATGCGCGTTTCCATGTCGAAATCGGGGTGGCCGAACTGCGGATCTCCCTCGAGGAAATCCTTGCGCAGGTGAAGCGACACGCCCGAGTAAGCGCGCACGCCGTGCCAGTAGGCGTGATAGTCGGCGAGCTTGCAGTTTTCGGGAATCTGCGTGGGATCGGCCTTCAGCTCCTGCAGGCACACGACGTCAGGACGATCGCGCTCGATCCATTCGCATACCTGCGCCTGACGCGCGCGTATGCCGTTGACGTTCCAGGTTGCGATCTTCAAAGCGAGTTTGCCGCGCCGCGCCGCCGCCTCCGATTGCGGGGGCGGCATTGGCGGGGCGATGTCGCACCGCAGCTCTGTGGCTCACCCCAAGGATGATCGAGATTTCTGCCGTTACGCGCCACCCGGTCACCGCTTCTTGTGTTTGCGGATGAACCTCTTGTTCGGCGGCGCGAGGTTGGGACCTTTCGGCTTCTGGCCGGGCTGCATCTGCTGCCGATTGTCGCGCTGGCCCTGGCCAGGCTGCGGTGCACCCTGCCGGTTGCCCTGCGCGAGGGAGATTTCGAGCTCGTTCAACTCGTCCCATTGTTCATCCGTACGATCGCGGTCCGGGATGTCCAGGAGCTCTCGCAGGCGCGCACGAGCGGGGTTGTGGGGTGGCTTGTTCATCGGGTCTGACATTATATCGTCGCCCTATCGTGTTCCAAATCAGTCAAGTCGTCCGGGCGCTCGCTAGGCCACGGGTGCTGTACCGCGTTCCGCCTTGACGATGTCACGGCGCCGCGGCTACAAATCCGGTCGTAAGAGCAGCACATAGTGAAGGTTCGTGCGGCGCGACGCCGCCTACGTCTGGGAGGTGAATGATGACATTCAAAATGAACCATGTGCACCTGAAGACCAAAGACCCGGAAGCGACTGCGAAGTTTTACGTGGATACGCTGGGCGCCACAATCGTCGGCAAGGCCGGGAGCGGCGGGTATCGGTTGGATCTGCATGGCCTCACGCTCAACATCACGGATTTCCTGGCGGCCCAGAAGCGGGATCAGAAAATGGGGATGGAGCACATTGCGATCGACACAGACGAGCTCGACTCGCTGGTCGAGAAGCTGAAGGCGAGAGGTATCAACATCCTCGAGCAGACGGTCGTCTCCGGAGGCCGCCGCGTCTGCTTCTTTGAAGGCCCTGACGGTGTCCAGCTCGAATTCATCGAAATGAAAGCTTGACGTCCGGACGATTCGCGTGTCGGACTCTGCCATCCGACACGCGGCCCCTCCATTCCGCGAAGCAACGAGGCTCGAAGGCAAGCGCCGCTCCCTATACCGTCGCAACCGGCGTCACCGGCGAGCCGGCGGCGCCCGGCATCCGCAGCGGCGGAGCCGTCAACAGGAAACGGCTGCGGCCATTCGCACGCAGCCACGATGCAAGCTCGGTGAGATACCACAACTCGCCAAGGTGAATCCCAAGCTTCACGAGGCAGTGCTCGTGCAGCGGCAGCTGGGGGCCGCGATGGCCGACGCGCGGGTCCGCACCCAGCGTAGATGAGCGTTCGACGGCCAGGTTATCGGCCGCGATCGCCGCAACACCGCAGTCCGAAATCCATTCCAGCAGCCGCTTGTCGTAGCCATCCAGCACGGCGCAGGCGGTCCGGATCGACACGTCGAGCTTTCCGTTCGCCTGGCGGATGAGCTCTCCGAGGCCCGTGTGCACGCACACGATGTCGCCCTCCTCCACGACAACACCGTCGTCCTTCATCACGCGTTCGAGCATGTCGCCCGTGACGGCAACACGGTCGTCCCCGAAATGGTGACGCAGATCGATCATCACGGCACGACCCTGAACGCCGGTGCGCGCCATCGGCTCGACCGAGTCCGCAATCGCGCCGAGCTCGCCTTGTAATCCGCGGCCGCCCTCGTCGACGATGCGGTAGCCGTTGTAGGACACCTGCTCGGCAACACCATCGCCGTCCGCATCGAATACCGTCCCTTTGTGCGCGAAGCCATCCCAGTGGGTGGAGTATTGCGAGTACAGCATGATCGCTTCGTCCGAACCGACGTCGGTAAAGCGCGGGTCGGTTTTCGAGAGCGCGAAGTTGAAGTACACATCGCCGCTCGCGCGCTTGACGGGATGGAACACCGGCGGGTGGCGGTTCGCATTGAGCACGTTGCCGCCGGGCCGATCGAGCGGATGAGACAGGCAGAACACCTGCCCCGTCTTCACCTCGGCAAGCGCGCGAAGCCGTCGCTCCGGCGTCACCAGATTCATGCGCCCATGCTGATCGTCTTCCCCGAAGTCTCCCCAGTTCGAGCCTTCCGGTCTCGATTTCCAGCGCTTTCCCATGTCACGCCTCTCGCGGAACGAAATGCATCATTGTTTCTTCGACCTGGCGCTGCGGCAAGCAGATCAGGACGTGCGCGCCGACGCCCATGGGCTTCGCTGCGACCAGCAGCGGCGCAGCAATGAGCATCAGAATCTCGTGCTGGCCCATGTGGGCCGCGAACGATCGGTCCGTCCACAACTCGAGCGGAGGGCCGAGTGCAAATACGAGCGACGCCCACCCCGTCCAGAATGAAATCGCGTGCGCATGCCGGGAGCGCGGCACTGCGCTTCGCTGTGAAAGCCGCCGACTGCCGCGTGCATAAATCACCGCGAGAACCGCGAGGAGCAGCGCACCCACGGGATCGAACGGCCATAGAGCGACGAGGCCAGGAGCATGAGCGAACGATATGCTCGGCGCCGCGGCGAGCGCCGCACCGTACGTCCATCGCGCACGACTGATTCGGATCGAGCACCGAAATGCGACCATCACCGTGAAACGGTCGCGTCGCGCGGTGGGGAGCTTCGAGGGCGTGTTAACCGCGCGTCATCTACGGTCCTACAAGGTAGGCGTACCCTTCGTGGCGTACGTCCTCTCGTATTTCGACTGACAATCGAGGCAGCGCAGCGCGGTGGGCTGCGCCTGCAGCCGGGGAAATTCGATATCGGTGCCGCACTGGATACATTCGCCGTAGCTGCCTTCGTCCATGCGGCGCAAGGCCGTATCGATTTGCTGGAGCTCTTCGAGGTCTCGCCCGGCTTCCTGGATGTCGAGATCCGCCTGCATGCGTAGCACCGATTCGTCGCCCGTGTCCGCGACGCCCATCGTGTCCTCGCTCGCCTCGGCGGCTGTTTGTTCACGCTTCGCGCGTACTTCGCCGGTCAATATGCGCTGCCTTTCGAGGAGCGCTTTTTTCAGCTGCGCGAGCTGCTGCTTCGTGAGATCCGCCATCTTTGCCTCTCAATCAGGATCGAACTGCGACAACAAGAACCGTACCCATATCGAAATGTAACAGGAGGCCCCAACGCTAACACATTGTTTCACTTCGTTCGTCCACATCAGCGGCCGCGGCGCGTTTAATAGTCACAGGCAGCCAACGCGCTGCGATGAATGAAAGGAAACTCGCATGTTTGCCAGAAAATCCATATACGCGCTCACCGCCGGCACGCTTCTCGCCGCTTCCGTCCCCGCGTTCGCGGATCATGGACATTGGGACCGCGATTACGAATACGGCCATGGCCGCGCGCCGGCCATCGAGTACCGCTACCCGGCGCGCCCCGTGGTCGTGGAGCGCCGGGTTGAGCGCAGGGTCGTCGAGCGTCCGGTTTACGTCGGAGCGCCCCGTTTATGTAGAACGGCCCGCACCGGTCTACCCGCCGGTATACGGACCGGCGCCGGTCTACCATCCGCCCGTCTACGGACCGGCGCGTGGGCCGAACGTCCTCGGGACCGCCGCCGGCGCGATCGTCGGCGCCGCGATCGGCAGCCAGGTCGGATACGGGCACGAGCGAGCGGCTACGACCGCCGTCGGCGCAGTGATCGGCGGTGCGATCGGCAGTCAGTTCTGATATTCAGGAGCGCACATCCGGGCGGCCAGACAGGCCGCCCTTTTTTTGCCCTCAAAGGTGCATTCAAACACGGTCACGCGATCTCGAGAGAGAATTTCTCATCTTTCCTAATGCCACTAGAAGGTCGACGTATGCCTCAGGTGTGCACGCTGTCGCGTTCTCAAAAAAACTCATGTGTCGCCCGTTCGCAACAAATTAGTTGCGTGGCACAATCTTTCGCGTTGCAGCCTATAACTACTTTGAAAAGATGCGCGACGTGCTTCGAGTGTGCATGTTTTCCGGCGTCCTGTGCGCCGCTCTCGTCGCATCCGCACAAGCATCGATTACCGATTACCCCTTCCGCCTCGTAACACGTGCGCAAGGGAGTCAGCAGGAGCTCGTGGCCGAGAACGACGGTCCGGCTCCGATCACTGTCTACGCTTCCGTAAGCGGTGAAAACTTTGCTTCCGACCGCACCTGGCCGGCCACCGTCGTCGTGCCCCCGTACACTGCCATGCCGCTCGGTCGCGTGTTCGCGGCGGACAAGACGGCCGGGGGCTACAACTTTCTCTTTCGCTACAGCCACCATTTCGGGCGCGTAGACGCCGTGCCGGACGCCGACATGGCTTACCGCTTGCCCTACCGCGACGGCGAGGTCTATTCGATTACACAAGCGTACGGGGGCAAGCTGACGAGCCATAACAATCGCGAGAACCTGTATGCGGTGGACTTCGCGATGCCGCAGGGTTCCGTTGTGGTGGCCGCACGCGCCGGCACCGTCGTAGACGTGATGCTGCGGCACCAGGAAGGCGGATTCGACCCCAGCTATCTCGATAAGGCGAACACGATCGCGATCGTCCACGACGACGGCACCGTGGCCGAGTACGCACACTTGTCTCCCGGCCCCGAGCTCGTTAAACCGGGTCAGAGGGTCGCGGCCGGTGATGTGCTGGGCTACTCGGGAAATACCGGATACTCGTCCGGCCCGCATCTGCACTTCATCGTGTCGAAGCCGACGGTTACCGACGGGAAGGTCACGCGTACCTCGGTACCGATCCTGTTCTATGCCAACGATCCTCCGGTTCGATTCGCCGCCCAGGCGGGCACGTCAGTGACGGCAAATTACAAGTCCACAGCGGTGGCCCAGGAACAGACGCGCACGCCTGCGCCCGGCACCGCGACGGGCTTGTCGCAGTAACCAGTATCCCCCTCCACGGTTCATCATTCGGGCCGCGGTAATTCGCGCACGCTCGATAGTCGATGCCGCGCGTGTAATGGAGTAGGCTTCCAGCCTGAACCGCACGCCGTTCGTGATCCGCGGCACGGCGCTTCCGGCCGCAGCCGCTCGGTGCGGCACCAACCTTGCACTAGCTCGATCATGAAGCGCATTTCCACCAAGTACCGGCATGTTTTCAATGCCGATGGCACACGGCGCCGTGAGCCGTGCGCGGGTCATCTCGAAATCGTATGCGATACGGCCGGGGTGTTCGTGTGCTGCAGCGAATGCGGCGAGGGTTACCGGTTTCAGTTCGTGATGCGCCGGAGCGACGAGTTGGCCAACGGCGCTGACGATTACCGCCCGTGACGCTCTCGTCGCAACACGTGCATGGCGGAGCCTGAGACGCACGAATTTCGTACGTGCCGCAACTCGGCCTGTGGCTGTACTGTGCAGGACGAACCGTATTGCAGCGACCATTGCGAACATCAGGCACGGAGCGCCATCCTGGGCGGCCAGGGCTGCCGGTGTGGACACGCCGAGTGCACAAAAGATAAACCTCCCGCCGCGTAGCAGCGCCCCCAAGCTCTGGGGCCGGTCTGCGTCGTTTCAGTCCTCGTAAACTCGGACGGGCGTTCTCCCTTTCGCTAAGGCTTCATTCGCGGCGACACGCCGTTCCAGCCGCGCCGCTCACCAGCGGCTGAAGGACGGTTCCTATCTACGGTATCCTTCCGGCTCACCAAGCCGAAAGGGGAGACCATGGCAGGCATCGATAACACGCGCGAGCTTTCGGGCAAGGTTGCGCTGATAACGGGAGGGGCGCGCAATATCGGCCGCGCAATTTCGCTGGAGCTGGCGGCCGCCGGCGCCGCAATCGCCGTCAACACGCGGAAATCCCTGGAAGACGGTGAGCGCGTCGTCCAGGAGATTCGTAACAGCGGCGGACAGGCGGAGATGTATGCAGCGGACATTGGAGACGCAGCCGCGGCGAAGACGATGGTGGACAACGCGCTGAAGCGCTTCGGCCGCATCGATTTTCTCGTTCTGAATGCGTCCGTCAGGACCGAACGTCCGTTCCTCGAGTTGAGTTACGAGGAATGGCGAACCCCGCTCACGATCACCCTCGATGGGGCGTTTTACCTGACGCAGGCCTGCCTGCCCTCCATGCTCCAGAACGGCGGCGGAGCGATCGTTACCTTGGGCGGAATGGTTTCACTCTCGGGCGCGGCGAAGCGCGTGCACGGCTCGGTAGCGAAGCACGGGCTCGTGGGCTTCACGCGCGGCATCGCGCGCGAATTCGCCGGCCAGGGCATCCGCGCGAACTGCATCGCGCCCGGAACGATGGACACCGTGCGGCCCACAGGACGGGCCGTGCGGGGAGACGACGACAGCATTCCGCTGAGGCGCAAGGGTGCGCCCGAGGAAATCGCGACCACGGTCAGGTTCCTGTGCGGCCCCGGTGCAAGCTACATCACCGGACAAACGCTGCACGTGAACGGCGGGAAGATGATGCTGTAACTGATGCACGAGTGGCGCGCATGCCCGAGGCGCGGCTGCGCGCAGTCGTGCCGCCTCTAATCCCAGGCGAGGTCAACCGCTTCCCACGGCGGCATAGCAAGCCTCATAACGCATTGAGCGCGTCGATCACCTTGCGCTCGAGCACGATGCCTTCCACCCGCCGCCGCTCGCGCTCGCGGCTGCCGCGTTCGGACGGAATGCGAATTTCATCTACCCCGGGTTGGCGCGGGGTCGCCTTGATTTTGCGTACGAGCGCCGACATCTGCTTCTTGAAGTCACCTTCGGGCAGCATGATGTCCGGATCGACGGCCCAGAACAGAAAACCGTAATCCTGTACGTCACCGCGGATGAGCGCCGCGCCGGCGAGCAGGCCGAGCGCCTGGATGGCGAAAGACAAGCCATAACCCTTATAGCCGCCGAACGCGGCGACGCCCCCGCGCAAGGTAGCGGCAGGATCGCGTGTGGGCTTTCCATGTTCGTCGTGACCGATCCCTTCCGGAAGAAGCTGCCCGAGCCGCTCGTGCAGCATGACGTCACCCCACATGAGCGCCGCGGTCCCCATGTCGAACGTGATGGGTCCCTCTTCCGACGGAAAGCCGAAGCAGATCGGATTCGTGCCCAGCGCAGGACGCGCAGCCCCGGGTGGCAGAACGTGCGGCTGTCCACTCGCGGTGTGGAACGCAACCAGGCCCTGCGTGACGATCGTTTCGACGAAATAGGCGTTTCGGCCACTGTAGTAGCTGTTGTATGCACCCACCGAAGCCATGCCATGCTCGCGCGCTTTCTTCGCCGCAAGCTCGGCCGCGCGATACGCAACGATGTAGCCGACGTTGTTGCCGCCATCGAGCAATGCCGACTGCGGCGTTTCATGGACTGTTCTGATGGGCGTGCGGGCGCTGCGCGTCTTCGCGTCCCCCGCGATCGCGAGAATGCGCGGTAGGCCCGCGAACTTGTAACCGCACAATGCATTGTCGACGAGCTGATCGACGATGATCCGCGCATCCTCCCCGCTATAGCCGACACGTTCGAGCGCCCGCACGCCGACGGCGGTGGCTTCAGTCGGTGTGAGCCTCACGGTGTCCGGCGTGTCCTGATCGAGTAGCTGCTGCATGGAATTGCCTTTCAGAGAGTATGGAGCGCGGCGTCGCCTCCAGCGCCCGAAGCCGGACACGCAAGCGCAATACGCCAGTACACGCGGCCGATCAGCTTACCTTGATGCCGGCTTCCTTGATGACGCGTCCCCATTTGCTGATTTCGCGTTTGAGGAAGGCGTCGAATTCTTGCGGCGTGGTCGGCGTCGGCTCGGCGCCCTGCGTGAGCATCTGATCGCGCGCTTCCGGCGTGCTCAGGATGGCGACGACGTCCCTGTTGATCTTGTCAATGATGGGTCTGGGCGTTGCAGCCGGGGCCAGCAACCCGAACCACACGCTCGACTCGATACCCGGGAAGCCCGCTTCAGTGATGCTGGGAATGTCGGGCGCGGCGGGGAAGCGCTTCGGACTGAGCACTGCAAGCGCCTTGAGCTTTCCGGCCTTCACCTGAATCGCAGCAGTCGTCGTAGACAGAAACGCGGCCTGCGTCTCGCCCTGCACGACGGCCGTCAATGCAAAGCCGGCGCCCTTGTAGGGAACGTGCACCAGCCTGGCGCCCGTCATCTGATTGAAAAGCTCGCCCGAAAGCTGGCTGCTCGTGCCGCCGCCTGCCGAACCGTAGTTGAGCGCACCCGGCTTCGACCGCGCGTACGCGACGAACTCCTTCAACGTGTTTGCCGGAACGGAAGGATGGATGACGAGCGATATTCCCGAATTGGTGAGCAGCGAGATCGCCGCGAAATCCTTGATGGGATCGTAAGGCAGTTTCTTGTACAGAAACTGCGGGCTCGCATGCGTCCCGATCTGGCCCACGATGAGCGTATAGCCATCGGGCGCAGATTTCGCCACGATCTCCGTGCCGATGATGCCGCCGGCGCCGGGCCGGTTGTCCACGACTACCGTACGGCCCCACCGCTCCGTCAGCCTCTGCGCCACGAAACGTGCGGCGAAGTCGGAAGTACTGCCAGGCGAACCGGTAACCAGCCGCACAGGCCGGCTGGGATATGACGACGCGGACTCGGCGGCTGCCGCATGAACGGTCCCGACCGCGAGCGTCAAAGCAAGCAAATGGCGCATCAGCTGAAGCAAAGGTTCCTCCCGTTTTCCCTAACCCCGACTCGAGCGAGAGCGTGTTCTTCGTCACCCGTCACTGGTCACCGGCCACACGTCACGCCATCATCGGTTTCAACCGCGCATCGAAATATGCCATGAAGGTGTCGAACGCCTTCTGTTGCACGGGGTCAGGTTGGAAAGAGCCGTCTTCCTGCGCATAGATGTAGGGATAGCCGTGATCGGGATGGTCCATGCTGACCCAGGTGCTGTCCTTGCCTGCCTCGCGCATCCACTCGTGTGCGAGCTGGAATATGCCCTGGAGGTGATCCGGATCGCGACCGATATGGAGAATCGGTGTGGTGATGCGCCGGATGCGCTCCATCGCGCCTGTCTTGTCGGCGTTGCGCCTGACGAGCTCCTTGTCCTGATACTGCAGAACGCCTTGCTTGCGCGGCGCATTCGGGCCCGTGTCGACGCATAGAAACTCATGCGATGCGCCCTCGATCACGACGCCGCACGCGAAGCTCGTTTCGGCGGCCACTTTCAGGATCATCTCCCCGCTGTGGCTCACGCCGACACAACCGATTGCGTCCCGCCGCACGAACGGCAGCGTCCGCAGGTAGGTCAGAATCGAAATCATGTCATCCGAGTCGAGCGATGGCGCCGATTTCAGCGTGCGCCCTTCGCCGCTCACGTCGTCGCCGACGTTGTGCGCGCGTGCGATCTGGTTGTAAAGATGCGGAATCTCGTTGCGGTAGCTCACGTAGGCGATCGCATAACCGCGTGCGAGCATCCGCTCCTGCATGCCGGCGAGTCTCTCGACCTGCTCCTCGACATGCGGAAGGCCGCCGCGGCCATTGCCGCGTCCCATCGCAATCATCGGGAACGGCCCGGCTCCACGCGGTTTACGTACCGCAATCGGAACGTAGATCTCGTCACGCGTGAGCACCAACGTGTAGTCGGCGGGAATGTCCGATCCACGCACCGGCTTCGTGAGCACGTATCCGTGCGAAGGTAACTCGGGTGCGACGGGTGCGTGCACCTGCCCCGTCGCGGCATCGGTCTGATCCATGGGTTTCTCCTTTCAGGCGGCCGTATTCTTTGCGCGTGCGGGCAGAAGTGCAAGGGCGAGTTCAGGCGCGGCTTGCGCGTCGCAAATCGATATGCGCGGCGACCAGCTCCCGCACTTTCCTGCTCACATTCGTGCCGTGACGATCGAGAAGCACGAGTCGGATGACGCCGGTGAGGAATGAGATCGTCTCGAGTGCGGCGATCTCCGGTTTGAGCCCGGCGCGAAGCTGCTTGCGTTCGCGCGCCTCGACGTAGACCTGCGTGAGATTTTTGCGGGTACGCTCGATCTGCCGTACGTAGTCGTCCAGCTCGCCTTCGAGCTCGCCGACGTACTCGCACTTGAACGACATGACGTAGCACGCAATGCGCGTGCGTGCGTCCTGATCGACGGCAGTGATGATGTCGAGCAGGAAACGCTCGATACGCTTCAGCGGCTCCGACTGACGATCGCTCAGCAACGTGAAATCCGCGCGATCCACCAGTGGCAGCGACACGTCCTGCCGTATGGCCCTGAGCAATGCCTGCTTGTCTGCGAAATGCCAGTAGATCGCGCCGCGCGTGACCCCGGCCGCCTCGGCGATGTGCTCCATGGTCGTGTGCGCGATCCCGCGCTCATCGAAAACGGGGAGCGCCGCGGACATGATCCGGCGTCGGGTCTGCTCGGCTTCTTCCTTCGTTCGGCGCATGCGTCGCGGCTCGTTCACATTTATTTACATACAAGCACGATTGTATATAATGGCGCTCTCCTCGTCATCCCTCGACAGCATGTCTCTCGCCGCACGATCGCGCACCGCGCGACTTTCCACGTTGGCGACGTGCGTACGCAGTCAGGTTGCCGCCGCAGCTCTGGCGTTGGTGATCGCAGGCTGTGGCAAAGACCCCGCGGCAACGGCCGACAAGGGGAAGGGCGCCGGCGGTCCGCCTCCTGCCATTCCAGTTACGGTCGAACGCGTGCAACCGCAACGGGTCCCGATCGCGCTCGAAGCGGTGGGTCAGGCCGAAGGCTCGCGCGAAGTCGAAATCCGCGCCCGCGTTTCGGGCATCCTCGAGAAAAGCGTCTTTGCAGAGGGCGCTTCCGTGCGCGCGGGTGACGTGCTGTTCGTGATCGAGCGCGCGCCCTACGAGATCGCCGTCGCACAGGCGAAGGCCGCTCTTTCGCAGGAGCATGCGCGGCAGGAGCAGGCACAGCGGGAGTCCGAGCGCCTGAAGACGCTCGCGCAGAACCGGGCCATCAGTCAGCGGAGTACGACGAGGCGGTGTCGACGCTGAAGCAGTCGACTGCCGCAATCGAAGGGGCGCAGGCGAAGCTCGCGGAAGCGCAGCTCAACCTGTCCTACACCAACCTGCGAGCGCCGATCAGCGGCATCACCGGCCGCGCGCTGCGTTCCGAAGGCAGCTCTCGTCACGGCCAACACCGACAACGCGCTTCTCACGACGATGACCCAGGTGAACCCGATCTGGGTGCGCTTCTCGGTCGCGGACGTCGATTTCGAGCGCATACGCGGCGCCGAAAAAAGCGCGCGCGTAAAGCTGCTGAATCAGGATGATTCCGTGGCAGCCGAAAACGGTCGTCTCAACTTCGCAGGTTCGACTGTCGATCCGAAGCTGGGCACGGTGCAGTTGCGCGCGGAGTTTGCGAATCCCTCGGTCAAATGGCTGCCGGGCCAGTTCGTAAAGGTGCAGATACTCGCCGGCGAGCAGACGGCGTTTCTCGTTCCGCAGGCAGCGGTCGTGCAGACCGAGCAGTCGCGCATGGTGTGGATCGCGGAGCCCGACGGCAAGGCCGTCATGCGGCCGATGCAGACCGCGAACTGGATCGGCAACAACTGGGTCGTCACGGGCGGACTGAAGGACGGCGACGCGGTGATCGTCGACAACCTGATGAAGCTGCGGCCCGGCGCGACGGTACAGGCGATGGCGCCGGGAGAAGCGAAACCCGGTGTCGCGTCCACTGGCAACGGAAAAGCGGCGGAACCCGGGTCGGCCAAGTGATGCGTACGCATGGGCAATTTCTCGCGCTTCTTCATCGAGCGCCCGATCTTCGCGAGCGTGCTCGTCGATCGTCATCACGCTCGCGGGCCTCATGTCCGCGCCAGCACTGCCGGTCTCGCAGTACCCGGACATCTCGCCGCCGACGGTCACGATCACCACGAGCTACCCGGGCGCGAGCGCCGAGACGATCGCGAAGACGGTCGCCGCGCCGATCGAGGAGCAGCTCTCCGGCGTCGAGGACATGATCTATTTCAGCTCGAGCGCGTCGGCGGACGGCACGCGTCACGATCACCGCGACGTTCGAAGTCGGCACCGACGTCGACCGCGCGGTGTTCCAGCTGAACAACCGCGTGCAGGTCGCGCTGCCGCGCCTGCCCGACGAGGTGCGCCGCAACGGCGTCATCGTGCAGAAGCGCTCGAACGACATCCTGCTGGTGATCGGCCTGCAATCTCCCCAGGGCACGCGCGACACGACGTTCCTCGCGGACTACGCGACGGTCAACATCGTCGACGAGCTGAAGCGCATTCCCGGCGTGGGCGACGTGCTGCTCTTCGGCTCCGGGCTCCTCGATGCGCGATCTGGCTGCAGCCGGACAAGATGGCGCGGCTGGGCGTGACGCCGACCGACATCGCGAACGCGATCCGCGCGCAGAACACGCAGTACGCCGCGGGCAAGATCGGCGCGGAGCCGGCGCCGCCCGGCCAGGCGCTCACCTACACGGTCACGGCGCGCGGGCGCCTGGTGCGCGCCGAGGAGTTCGACGAACATCGTGGTGCGCGCGGGCGGCCCGAACGGCGTGCTGCGCATCAAGGACGTCGCACGCGTCGAGCTCGGCGCGCAGAACTACGACACGTCGACCACGGTGGACGGCAAGTCCCGCGGTCGGCATGGCGGTCTTCCTGCAGACCGGCGCCAACGCGCTCGCAGGTCGCCGGCGGCAACGAAGGCGCGCCTCGAGGAGCTGAAGGCCGCGTTCCCGCAGGACATGGATTACCTCATCCCGTTCGACACGACGCTCGTCGTGAAGGCCTCGATCCACGAGGTCGCGATCACCATCCTCGAGGCGGCGCTGCTCGTGCTCGCTGGTGGTGTTCGTCTTCCTGCAGCACTGGCGCGCGACGATCATCCCGATGCTCGCGGTGCCGGTGTCGATCATCGGCACGTTCGCCGGCCTCTACGCGCTCGGCTTCTCGATCAACACGCTCACGCTCTTCGCGATGGTGCTCGCGATCGGCATCGTGGTGGACGACGCGATCGTGGTGCTGGAGAACGTCGAGCGCCTGATGCGCGACGAGAAGATGCGCGCCGAAGCAGGCGTCGATCGAGGCGATGCACGAGGTCTCCGGCGCGCGTGATCGCGATCGTGCTCGTGCTGTGCGCCGTGTTCATCCCGGTCGCGTTCCTGGGCGGCATCGCGGGCCAGCTCTACAAGCAGTTCGCGGTCACGGTCGCGGTCGCGGTGGTGATCTCCGGCTTCACGGCGCTCACGCTCACGCCGGCGCTGTGCGCGCTGCTGCTCAAGGCCGGCGACCACGAGTCGCGGCTCTTCCGGCCGTTCAACGTCGGCTTCGCGAAGGTCACGCGACGTTTCCTGTGCGGCGTGGACCGCGCGCTCGCGCGCACGCGTGGTCTCGGGCATCGCTTTCCTCGTGCTGCTCGCGGTCGTGGCGCTCCTCTTCTGGCGCGTGCCGACGAGCTTCGTGCCGTCCGAGGACCAGGGCTACCTCATCGGCTCGATCATCCTGCCCGACGCGGCGTCGCTGCAGCGCACCGCCAGAAGACCGGCGCGCAGCTCCAGCAGCGGCTCGCGAAAGACCCCGATCGATCGATCACATGTTCGTCGCGCCCGGCCGCGACTTCATCGGCGGCGCCAACAAGACCGAACGCCGGCACGACGCTTCATGCTGCTCAAGCACTGGGACGAGCGCAAGAAGACCGCGCCGCAGCTCGCCGCCGACCTCTCGCGCTGGGCATGAGCTTCGCCGACGGCATGGCGATCGTGTTCAATCCGCCGGCGATCCGCGGCCTGGGCACCGCGGGCGGCTTCGAGTTCTACGTGCAGTCGCGCGCCGAGTCCGATCCGCGCGCGTCTCGCGCAGGTGCCGTGCAGGCGTTCATCGGCGCGCTCGCGAAGGATCCGCGAGCTGCAGGGCATCAACACGTTCTTCCGCCCGACGGTGCCGCAGCTGCGCGTCGAGGTGAACCGCGAGCAGGCGATCTCGCTCGGCGTGCCGGTGTCCGACGTGTTCGACGCGCTGCAGAGCACGATCGGCGCGCTCTACGTGAACGACTTCAACATGGCCGGCCGCACGTACCGCGTGCAGGTGCAGGCCGACGCGCCGTATCGCGCGCAGCCCGACGAGGTCGGACAGGTCTACGTGCGTTCGACACGACCACCGGCGAGATGATCCCGCTGCAAAGCGCTGCATCCGCACGACGAACGTCGTCGGCCCCGAGCAGGTGGAGCGCTTCAACGGCTTCCTCGCGGCGAAGGTGCTCGGCAGCGGCAAGCCGGGCGTGAGCTCGGGCGAGGCGATCGCGGCGGTCGAGCGCGTCGCGGCGCAGACGCTGCCCGCCGGGCTACACGCTCGCGTGGAGCGGCCAGGCCTTCCAGGAGAAGCGCACCGGCAGCGCGTCGATCTTCGCCTTCGGCTTCGCGATCGTGATGGTGTATCTGATCCTCGCCGCGCTCTACGAGCGCTGGCGCCTGCCGTCGGCCGTGGTGCTCGCCGTGCCGTTCGCCGTGCTGGGCGCGCTGCGGCCTCGTGTGGCTGCGCGGCATGGAGAACGACATCTACTTCCAGATCGGCCTCGTGGTGCTGATCGGTCTCGCGGCGAAGAACGCGATCCTGATCGTGGAATTCGCGCAGCAGGGATTGCTCGCGGGCATGAGCGCGAAGCGACGCGGCGCGTGCAGGCGGCGCGGCTGCGCTTCCGGCCCGATCGTGATGACCTCGCTCGCCTTCGTGTTCGGCGTGCTGCCGCTCGCGGTCGCGAGCGGCGCAGGCGCCGCCGCGCGGCGCTCGATGGGCACCGGCGTGGTGGGCGGCATGCTGCTCGCCGACCTTCGTCGCGACGATCTTCGTGCCGCTCTTCTTCGTCGTGGTTCGCGCGCCGCCAGAAGATGGGCGAGAAGGCGCTGTCGCAAGAAACGCGGCCGTCGCCGGAGCACTCGTGAGCACCGCGGTGCACCTGACACACCGCAAGCGGAAACGGAAGGCACGCGGGGCCAGCCGGCTGGTACGGATCGCCGGATGCCTCGCGGTCGCGCTGTCGCTCGGTGGCTGCATGCTCATGGGCCCGAACTTCAAGCGCCCCGACGTCAAGTTGCCGGCGGGCTATCCGGAGTCCACGGAAAACGCGACATCGCCTCTGCTCGTGCCCGCGAACTGGTGGCGTCTTTACGGCGATGCAGCGCTCGACAAGCTCGTCGACGCGGGGCTTCGAACAGAACGTCGACGTGCGGCACGCTATCGCGCGCATTCGAGGAGGCGGAAGCGCTCGTGCGCGAGGCGAACGCGGCGATCTTCTTCCCGGAGATCGACGCGAATGTCGCGGCGGGACGTGCACGTTCCGAGTACGCGCCACGGGCTCGCTGCCGCTGCTTACTGCGCCGATCCGCAATAACTTCCAGCTCGCGGCGAGCACGTCGTTCGAGCTCGACTTCTGGGGCCGCCTGCGCCGCATCCGTGAAGCGGCAGCAGCGCAGTACGCCGCGAGCCGCTACGCGCGCGACGTCGTGTCCCTGACGCCTTGCAGCCGGGATCACGCAGACCTACTTCAACGTGCGCTCGCTCGATGCGCAGATCGTCGTGTCCGAGGAATCGCTCAAATCGGCCGCCGACGGTCGTCGACATCGCGAAGCGCCGCGCGCAGGCGGGCCTCGTGTCCGATCTCGACGTGAATCAGGCGGGCGCGATCTGCACGCAGCTCGCGCGCGCAGATCAAGGATCTCAAGCGCCAGCGCGCGCTCGCGGAACACCAGCTCGGCGTGCTGACCGGCGCGCTCGACGTGACGGTCGCGCCCGGCGATCTGCGGCAGATCCCGATACCTCCGCTGCCGCCGGCGGGGCTGCCCTCGACGCTGCTCGAGCGCAGGCCCGACCTTCGCGAAGCCGAAGAAACGTTCCGCTCGGCGAATGCGCAGATCGGCGCTTGCGCGCGCGGCGCAGTTCCCGACGTTCAGCCTGACGGGTGCGCTCGGCACGCAGAGCCGCGAACTTTCGACGCTGTTTTCGACCGGCGCCGGCATCTGGTCGATCGGCGTCGACGCTGTCGGGCCGATGTTCGACGCCGGCCGCTCCGCGGCGCGCACCGACCAGGCCGACGCGCGCGCTCGGCAGGCTGCGGCCGATTACGAGAAGACGGCGCAGACGGCGTTTCGCGAAGTGTCCGACGCGCTGTCGAACGTGCGGCTCGCCGCCGACACCGAGCAGGATCTCGCGCAACGCGTTGAGTAGGCGCGCAACTGCGCTGCGGCTCGCCACGCATGCGCTACGAATCCGGCTACTCGGCTTACCTCGAAGTGCTCGACGCACAGCGCACGCTCAACGATGCGCAGCTCGCGCTCGTGCGCAACCGGCAGGCTTTCCTCGGCTTTACGGTCGACCTCATGAACGCGCTCGGCGGTGGCTGGGTGCCCGGCGCGGCTGCGCCAGCCGCGGCCGGCAACGCCATGGGCGAAACCGGCTCGACCGACAGCGTCGCCAGCATCGTCCGCTGAGAATTAGCGGGATGCGGCCGCAATGCGGCTTTTCAGCAGCTCGAAGTTCGAAGCATCCATCCCGAGCTCGCCTTTGTTGATCATGCGATCGATCTCGACGATCGCATCGTTGCCCGGCGTGGCGATGCCAAGTTTCCTGCCTTCGCGGCAGACGACGCCGGGAATCCATTCCATCTCGCTTTTGCGCCCCTTGATGTGATCGTGAATCGGGGCGGTGCGGCCGTGACGCACGTGCTCCAGCAGGCGCTTCATGGCCGTGACGAGATTTTCTTCGCTCGAACCGGCGAACTCGTCGGCGCGCAGCCCGAAGATCGGCTCGATGCGCAGCCCGAGCGCTGTGCCGACCGCGAGTGACTCCTTGCCGAGCCTGACCGAAATCTCGAACATGCCCGGCAGCGCCGCCGCCTCGGTGTTGCCGAGCCCGAGCAGGCCGAAGGGACCCATGGTCATCGTGTTCGCGATGAGCTTCGTCCACTTCGCTCCGTAGATATTGTTGGTCACGTCGACGCGCCCGACCGCGGCCATGATCGACTCGAGCTCCTTCACGCGCGGGGTGTAGAAGCCGTCCAGCTCGCCGATCGCGAACCAGGTCGTCTGGTGCGTGGTGTTCCGTTTCACGAGCCCCGGCGTGAAGATTTCAGCGGACAACTCCATCGCACATCCCACGACGCGTTCGCGGCCGACGATCGATGCGATCGTGTCGTCGTTGAATCCGTTTTGCGTCGCCACGAGCACGCCGTCGCTTTTCAGATAAGGCTTGATGAACTCCGTCAGCCACCTGTCATCGTTCGACTTCACGGCGAGGAACACGATGTCGAACTCGAGATTCGACGACGCCATGTCGCACAGATGCAGCGCTCGCACGGGAACGCGCACATCGCCGTCCCGCATCTGGATGTGCAGCCCGCCTGATTTCATCGCCTCGACCTGCGCAGGCCACTGATCGACGATGGTGACGTCATGGCCGGCGTGAATGAGATCGGCGCCGATGCTGCTCCCGATGGCGCCCGCGCCGAGGACGGCGATTTTCTTTGTCATATGTGCGTAGCCTTTCTGATGCTAAGTGCATGCCGGGCGGCTCGTAACGAGCGCGACTGCTGCGGATGCTGAAATAGCGTTCGCCGGCGGCCAGCGTATGACGTTTCCGCAAGTGAACCGCCGAAGTCATTGATTCGAAAGCACGTCCGGGCTGGACGGGCTCGTGGTGCCGCCGTATTATGCCTCTGGCGCGCCGCGAGCCGATGGTATGACGACGACCCGACAGGACAAAGCCGAAGTACTTGCGAGCCTCCCCGTGAGGCCCGACGAAGATCCTTTTGTGGTCGCGATCGGCGGTTTCTATCGCCGCTGGTTCAACCTGCTGGACGATCTTGCGCCACTCCTCGAGACTGTGAAGCGGCTCGAAGGCACCGAAGACGAAGTGTGGGTGCCCGCATGGAGCGCAGTCGCCGAACGCTACGAGACCGAAGGGACAGCGGCTCTGGAACGGGGTGACGGTGGTGCCGCACGACGCGCCTTCCTGGAGGCGAAAACGTATTACAGCCTGGCGCGCTTCCCCGCGCCGTATCGCTCCGGCTCTCCGATCTGCCCTGCCGAGATGGGACCTCTGAAAGCGCAGGCGTACGCAAGGTATCTCGAGTGCTTTCAGAAGGCGGCAGCGCTTCTCGATTCGCCGCCCGAGACCGTGCGCATCACGCGGGGTGACCACGAAGCGACCGGTTATCTGCGCCTGCCCGCCAGGGCTCGGGCTGATCGGAAGGTGCCTGCCGTGCTCGTTATGTGCGGCGGCGACATGTATAAGGAAGACCGCGAAAAGTACGCCGAGGGCGCGCTTGGCGCCGGTCTTGCGGCACTCGTCGTGGATGCGCCTGGTACGGGCCAGACGACGTTCCCGCATATGCCCGAGTCGATCGTGGCGTGGCAGGCTGCGCTCGATACGCTTTCGCAACGTCCGGAAATCGACGGGGCGCGCCTCGGCGCCTTTGGCGTCAGCCGCGGTGGACTCTGGGTGATTCGGCTGGCCGCCCACGATGCACGGGTGAAGGCGCTCATTTCCATCGCACCCGGCGGCGTAGGCTACTGGGGAACGGCCGAAGAACGCGCCGCGTGGCGCAAACATGTCGACGATCGCGGCAAATACTGGTTCGGCCCGCGCGCGACGCGCCCCCCGCGCAAACCGCTGACCGAAGAGGATCAGCGCCGGGAATTCCTGCGCTGGTCCCTCAAGGACAACGGTCTGCTCGACAAGCTCACGATGCCGATGCTGCTCATCAACGGCAAGCAGGACCATCTGACACCTATCGGTAATCTCTACATGCTTCTGGAAAATGGGCCGCCTACAGGAAGGACGGCGCGCATCTACAGTGATGACGGCCACATTGCCGCGAAGAACGAACGACAGTGGGCTCCCGCCGCATGGGCCTGGCTAAGCGACCAACTCAGCCGCTGAGGCGGCACAAGGCATTCACTGCGCGCGCTCGGCGCCGTGGCCGCGCGGCCGCCCTGTTCGGCACACTGCTTGCGCGTACGCGCCGGCCGCTCATTCGGGAGGACGAAATGGGACCACCGCACCGGCAAAGTGGGTTCACCAATTTCACGCTCGAACGGCCAGCCGCTTTCGTTCGCCGCGCACAGGTCGTAATCGTGCAGCGGACCGAACCGTGGTTTACGCAGGCGGAAGTGAGGCTGCTGCAGGCCGTAAGCTCGATCGAGCGCGCCTGCTCCGCCTCGGCCGATAATCTGAGGAGCGCGCGCATGCGCGCGCAGGCGACGCTGCGCGAATCCGTCTTCCCCGCAATCAAACGCGCACAGGCCGCGGGCGTCGGAGCCATCACGCAGCGGGCACAGCAAACGCGAGCGGCCGTCGCCAAAACGGTAGGACCCCGCTTCGACGCGATGCAGGTGAGCGCAGCACAGGCGACTCTGCGCGGGTTGATGTGGGCGGAAGAGACCCGGGTGCACACGGTCGCACCCCGGCTCACGCGGATGCAGCAGATCACGGCCGAAAACACGATCCATGCGCTCATGTGGGCGCAAACGACGTTCGACCACAGGATCCTGCCTTGGGCGACCCAGACGCGGGTCGATCTCCGCGAGCGTTACCAGTCGAGCGACGACGTAATCGCCGCTCTCAAGGCGCGCCTGGAGGCCGGAGTTCCCCTCTGGCTGACGGCGTTACTCGTGGTCGTCGTCGCGCTGATTGCGCAAGCGGTCGCCCACAAGAATGTGGACCACCGCAACGACGTCACCTCACGCCAGCTCGCCCAGGTCTTCAAGGCCGAGCAGACGACGGTCGAAACCCGCGCGCGCGCAGCGCTCGATCGTGAGAGCGACGAACTGCATCGGCTGTTCGGCTCGGTCATGGTGCTGAGCATGCACAACGCGCTGATGCGCAAGAGCTACGACGAGCTCGACCAGTATCTCAGGGAAATCGGCAAGAGCGAGCGCGTCAAGCTCGCGGTTCTCGCCGACCTGGAAGGACGTGTCGTCGCAGCCACGGATCAGAAACTGAAGGGGACGGATTTCGCGCGACACTTTCCGCCCGCGCTTCTGAACGAAGCCGTAATGGCGATACAGCCGGCGGAGGGCGGTCTGAAGTGGCTGATCATGCCGATCGAGCGCTACAGCGTGCGCCTCGGAACGGCTGTACTCGTATACACTCCGCCGAGTATGGGCACGAATTAACCTTGTTCACGGCTGCCCGGGATCGTGGCTTTGCGCTCCCGTGCAGGTCCGACTCTATTCGATCATTGAGCGGATGCGATTCGATTTTTCATGTGGCAAACTGTCCGGATACTTTGAGCGCGGGCGCGCATGAACGATCGGGGGCCTAGATGAGCGAGAAACGAATACCGTCCCGTTTTGGGTTATACCGTCTGACGGCAAGGAGCACGGTATTCCTGAGCAACCACCGGACGGAAAACGGTGCGAAACATTCTGCCGCGTGTTTTCAGGTATGTGCGCCCGTCAACGTCTCCTTCGTAGTCGATCCTCCGCACGGCGCGCTGTCTTCCATCGAAGAGCCTCCGCGCCGGATTCGAGGCATTTTCGACCGCTTGCTTTCGAGAACGTAGATTAGATGGCGCACGCAACAGCACAAGACACTTCTGTCCCGCAGGCTACACATCGTCACCGCCGGCATCGGCGCTTCCTGCGGTCGTTACGTTTCACCGACTGGCGCAAGGCGGCTGCCTACCTGCTCGTCTACTCGATCGCCCTATACGTCCTCTGGAAGTTGTAGTCCGTCGCCGGAAGACACCCGCACGCGGTCGCCTGTCACGGCCGGTGCGACCGCGATCGATTGCGGCCAGCCATTCTGCTAAGCTTTTTCGCGCGCTTCGAGTAACGCAGGCGCGCTCGACAACAATCGAACATCGATAAATACCCAAAGGAGAGGGAGCGCTATGAAGGGACGCATCTTCATGGCGGCCGCGCTGTGTGCCGCCACGTTTTCGGCATGGGCTCAGTCGGACGACGAGCTTCGCAACGATGGCCGCAACACCGACAACGTGCTCACGTACGGCATGGGCTACAGCCAGAATCGCTATAGCCGGCTGGACCAGATCACCAAGCGCAATGTCCGGCGCCTCGTACCGGTCTGGTCCACATCACTCACCAGCGTTCTCGGCGAGCAGGCACAACCGTTCGTGTACAACGGCGTCCTGTTCGCGACCAATGCCGAATACACGGTCGCGCTCGATGTCGACAGCGGACAGCAGATCTGGCGTACGCCGGTCAACTACGACCCCGCAGTGCCGCGGGTCGTGTGCTGCGGCCTTTCGAACAAGGGTCCTGCGATCTACAACGGCAAGGTGTTCCGTGGCACGCTCGATGCGCACGTCGTCGCGCTCGACCAGAAGACCGGCAAGGAAGTCTGGAAGTCCAAGGTCGCCGAGTGGAAAGAAGGGTTTTCGATGACCGGTGCGCCGCAGGTTGCGGACGGCGTCGTCATCACCGGTATTTCGGGCGCGGAGTTCGGCGTGCGCGCGTTCCTGGATGGATGGGATCCGGAAACCGGCAAACATCTCTGGCGCCGCTACACGATTCCGGGCCCGGGCGAGCCCGGTCATGATACGTGGCCCGCGGGAGACGCATATCTGCACGGCGGCGCGTCGACGTGGGGTACGGGCTCGTACCGATCCCGAGCTCGGCCTTCTCTTCTGGGGCACAGGCAACGGCGGCCCGTGGGACGCTCGACAGCGCCCGGGCGACAATCTCTACACCGCCTCGGTCCTCGCGATTCGTCCGAAGACCGGCGAGATCGTCTGGCATTATCAGACCGTTCCGAACGAGATGTTCGATCTCGACGCGACCTGGGAATGGATACTCGCCGACATCGACGTGAAAGGCACGAAGCGCAAAGCGGTGATGCACCTTTCGCGCGGCGGCTTTCTCTACGTGGTCGATCGCACGAACGGGAAGCTCATCTCCGCCGAGCCGTTCGAGAAAGTGAACTGGGCCACGCACGTGGACCTGAAAACCGGACGGCCCGTCGAGTCCGACGTAGCGAAGAAGATGCGCGCGGGCGAGCAGATCGAGCTCTGGCCCGGGCAGTGGGGTGCGAAGAACTGGGCGCACGCGGCATTCAATCCGAACACCGGCCTGCTCTACGCGAATACGATGCACCACTCGCGTCTGGTGAAATTCCTGCCGGCCGAATACAAAGTCGGTCAGCGCTACCAGGGCTTCGAGAATCTGCCGTTGGAGAAGAGACCGCCTGGCGAACCCATCGGCCACATGGACGCGATCGACCCGCTCACGGGTAAACAGAAGTGGCGCACGCCGATCATGGACGTTCCGAATTACTCGGCGATGCTGGCGACAGCGGGCGGCCTGCTCTTCACGGGCAGGGAAACCGGCGAGTTCATCGCACTCGATATGGACACCGGCGAGGTCCTCTGGCAGTTCAAGACGAGCTCCGGCATCAATGCGCAGCCGATCACGTTCACGCACAAAGGGCGGCAATACGTTGCCGTACAGGTCGGGCTTGGCGGCGTGAATCCCAATCGCATGCAGAAGGAACTTGCGAACGTTCCGCGTGGCGGCGCCGTCTGGGTTTTCGCTTTGCCCGAGTCGTGATGACCGCGCGCGCAGCGGCTGTGCTCGTTGCACTCGCGGCCGCGACACACGCCCACGCCGCCGAAAACGAATTCCCGCCGGAACAGGTTCGAAAAGGCGCCGCGATGTACGAGCAGAACTGTTCGCCGTGCCATGGTAATCAGATGAAGGACCCGGATGCTGCCTTCGATCTGCGCAAGTTTCCGCCCGACCAGAAGCCGCGCTTCGTGAATTCGGTGACGAAGGGGAAAAACGCCATGCCGCCGTGGGGCGATCTGCTCAAGCCTGACGACATCGATGCACTCTGGGCCTACGTGAGAACGGGAGAACGGTGAGCGCGTCAGCGCCCGCGCGCTATACGAAAACGGCGATTGTCCTGCACTGGTTGATTGCGGCCGCCGTCATCGCCCAGATCACATTCGGCGTGTGGATGAACGGGATTCCGAAGTCGCCGCCGGGCGTACGCGCCTACTGGTTCAACGTGCACAAGTCGATCGGCATTACGATCGGGCTGCTCGTGATCGTGCGGCTGTTGTGGAGACTTGCGCATCGGCCGCCGCCGTTACCCGGGACGATGCGCGCCTGGCAGCGTATCGCGGCGCACGCCAGTCATTACGGCCTCTACGCGTGTCTCATCACGCAACCGCTATCGGGTTATCTCGGCTCCTCGTTCACCAAGTACCCGATCCTCTACTTCGGACATAAGCTGCCGCACTGGGGCTGGGACGCGCCCGTGCTGAAGGAGATCTGCAGTCAGGTCCACTTCTACGGCGCATGCGTGCTGATCGTGCTCGTGGCGTTGCACGTATCGGCTGCACTCAAACACCTGCTGGTAGACCGCGACGGCGTGTTCGAGCGCATGTTCCCGCTGTTTACGCCCTCCCGGTTGCCATAGCACGAGAGCTAGCGGCGAAGGCGAGCATCCCTGATGTTGAGTGAGGCAGGGAGCTTACGGAGGGAAGCTGGTGAGGAAAGGAGGTTTCGGAGGAAAGCTTGGTTTTCCTCTGAATCGTTCACCGGCCTGAGGGCTGCCGAATGGCAGCCCGAGCCTTCAGGTGAGCGCCGCCCCTAATCGGTCGCGGTCATGCCGGAGGCGTTGACGATCTTCGCGTCCTTGTCGATCTCCTGCTTCAGAAAAGCGGTGAACCGCTCCGGCGTGCTCGCCACCACTTCGGCGCCTTCGCTCGAAAGGCGTGCCTTGAGCTCCGGCAGATTCAGGATGCGTGCCACTTCGCCCTGCAGCTTCATGATCGAAGCCCCCGGTGTTTTCGCGGGCGCAAGCATTCCGTACCAGTTGGTCATCGAGTAACCAGGTACGCCCGCTTCGGCGATCGTCGGCACGTCAGGCAGCCCCGGGAAACGCTTGTCGCTCGTCACACCCATGGGACGCAGTCGACCCGACTTCATGTGCGGCACGGCCTGCAGCGCATTCATGAAATAGATCGGAATCTGTCCGGCAATGACGTCCACCGCTGCGGGGCCGGCACCTTTATACGGAATGTGCGTGATCTTCGTGCTCGTCATCAATTTGAAAAGCTCGGTCGCAAGATGCGGCGGCGAGCCGTTGCCGGAGCTGCCGTAGTTGATCTCGCCCGGACGCGCTTTGAGAAAGGCGATCAGCTCTTTCACGTTGCGGGGCGGAAACGACGGATGCACGACGAGGACGAGAGGACTCGCTGCAAGCTGAGTGACAGGCGCGAAGTCTTTCAGCGTATCGAAGGGCAGATTCTTGTAGATGCTCGGGTTCACGGCGAAACCGCTCGGCACCACGAGCAGGGTAAGGCCGTCGGGGGGCGCCTTTGCCGCTACCGCCGCGCCGATCGTTCCGTTCGCCCCACCGCGATTGTCGACGATCACGGGCTGCCCCCACGCTTCGTTCAACTTCTGCGCCAGGGCGCGCGCAAGAATGTCCGTGCCCCCACCCGGCGGAAACGGCACGATCATCCGTATCGGGCCGGATGGATAGGTTTGCGCGAGCGCGGGGCCGCCGCTCAGCGCCAGCACAAGAGCAGGCCATGACAGCCTCTTCACCGATATCAGCACGGTCCGCGCTTTTCGGGAGTGGCTTTCGATCATCAGCGCACACTCTCCAGGAAAGGGACGAGCGCGTCATTGAACAGTTTCTCCTGCTCGACGTTGGAGAAGTGAGCGGCGGAAGGAATCACGACGAGCTTCGCGCCAGGCAGATTCGCGGCGATCGCGCGCGCCATTTCGGGCGGCGTGCCATGGTCCTGCTCGCCGACAATGACCAATGCCGGGCACCTGATCTCTTGCAGGCGATCCAGAACGTCCACGCGCGAAATCGCCTCGCAGCAGCCAACGAAGCCGGCGACCGGCGTATTGCGGATGTGCCCACCGATGCGCTCCATCACGTCCTTGCGCGATTGCCGAAACGGATCGGTGAACCAGCGGGCGAGCGTGGATTCGACCAGGGCATTCATGCCCTGCGCCTGCGCGATGCGTATGCGCTCGCCCCACATCTCCGCGGCGTTGGGGGGGCGGCGAGCCGTCGTGTCCGCCAGCACCATACTCTGGAAGACGCCCGGATACTTGAGCGCGAACGTCTCGCCGATCATCCCGCCCATCGACAGTCCGACCCAGTGTGCCGACGTGATGCCGAGCGCATCGAAGAGCGCTTTCGCATCGTCCGCGAGCTGATCCAGCGTATACGGTGCGGGCGGCGCACTGGAGCCACCATGCCCGCGTGTGTCGTAGCGCAGCACCTTGAACGTCCGGGCGAGGAGCTTCGCCTGCGCGTCCCACATGGTCAGATTGCTCGCGAGCGAATGCGACATGACGAGCCACGGCCCATCGCCTTCGATGACGTAGTTCGTTTCGATATCGTTGGTTTTGATCTTCATCTCATCCTCCTGTTTATGTGATCCGTTGATCGTGGCTGGGACTCGTGACTGGAGTGACGGATCACCGTTCACCGCTCGCCGGTCACTCGCGTCACTCGGCCTTTATGTTTCCAGTTCGCGCGAGCGTCGTGAACGTCTTCGTGTCCTCGGCGATGATGCGGTCGAACTCGCCGGGCGCGGTGGGCTTCGGCTCGAGACCGATCGGCACCCATCGAGCGCGCAACTCCGGCTCGGCAAGGATGCGTCCGATCTCAGAATTCAGACGCGTGATGAGCGGCTGCGGCGTTTTCGATGGCGCAAGCAGTCCGAACCAGAGAATCGACTCATATCCGGCAACGCCCGCTTCCGCGACCGTCGGAACGTCAGGCAATAGCGCGTCGCGCTCGCGGGAGGACACGCCAAGCGCGCGAACCTTGCCTTCTCTCACCAGACTCACGGCATTGGCAATCGGCGAGAAGAAGAACTGCACGCGCCCGGTCATTGCATCCGTGAGGGCTTCGGGAATGCCCTTGTACGGCACGTGCGTGACGTCGATCGCGGCCATCGCCTTGAAAAGCTCACCGGCGAAATGCGTGCCGCTCCCCACACCCGCAGACGAGAAGTTGAGCTGCCGCGGTCTGGCCATCGCGGCGGAGACCAGTTCCTTCACCGAGCGGAAGTTCGAAGCGGGGGCGGTGACGAGCACGTACTTCGACGTGGCCGAGAGCGAGATGCCCGCCAGCGACTTCATGTCGTAGGACAGCTTCGAGTAGATGGCGGGCGCGACCGCGTGCGCGGATGAAACCGACAGCAGAGTGTATCCGTCGGGGTTCGCATTCGCGGCCGTTCCCGCTGCAACCGTTCCGCCCGCGCCGGGACGATTGTCGACGATGACCTGCTGCTTCCACGTCTCAGTCAGCTTCTGCGCGATGTAGCGTGCCGTGATATCCGGGCCACCGCCCGGCGTAAAGCCGACGAGGATGCGTATCGGGTGGACCGGATAGGCGCTTGTACTCTCCGCGTCGGAGCGCGCCGTGCTCGCCGGATAGGCCGGCGCGCCGAAGGCCAGCAGAGCGGCTATCGCGGTCGTGCGGGATACGATGCAGATGCTCACTTGGAACGCGACGCCCTGGCGGCGTAAACCATGAGAAGGTTGCGGAGGCAAACCATGGGAGCGGAGCGGTCGGGTTCCTTCTGTTCCATACGGTCGCGAGGCCCGAACCGGAGACGGGCGCGACCCCCAGTCAATCCACCTTCGCGCCCGAGCGCTTCACGACGTCGCGCCACTTCTCGTTCTCGCTTTTGATGAAAGCAGCGAAGGCCTCAGGCGTCGAACGCGACGTCTCCGCACCGACCGCCGCAAAACGCTCGCGCACGGTCGGCGAGTCGAGTGCTTTCCCAAGCTCTGAGTTGAGTCGCATGAGCACGGGGCGCGGAAGGCCGGCAGGCGCGACAATACCGCTCCACGTGGTGGCCTCGTATCCCGGCACCCCGGCTTCGGCGATCGTGGGCACGTCGGGGAGCGCTTCGGAGCGCTTCGCGCTGCTCACGCCCAGGCCGCGCACACGGCCGGCTTTGGCATGCGGCGTCATCGTGTTCATCCCCTCCATCATGAGCTGCACCTGGCCGGCGATCAGATCGGCGATGCCGCCCGCTCCGCCCTTGTAGGGCACGTGCACGATCTGCGTATTCGTCATCACTTTAAAGAGCTCGAGCCCTACGTGTCCTGGTGTACCGTTGCCCGACGACGCGTTGGTGAGCTTGCCCGGATTCGCGCGCGCGAAATCGATGACTTCGCGCACCGTGCGCAGACCGCTCGCAGACGATGCGGCCAGCAGCATCTGGTTCCATGTACTCTGTGTAATGGGCTGGAAGTCTTTCTGGACGTCGAAGGGAACCTTCGGAACGAGATTGGGACTGATCACGAGCGCACCGATCGGTCCGTAGCCGATCGTGTAGCCGTCCGGTACCGCTCTTGCGACGAGTTCCATCCCGATCAGCAGCGCACCGCCCGGCCGATTGTCGACGACGACCTGCTGACCGATCTGCCGGCTCAATTCCGACGCGATGATCCGCGCCGCCGTATCCGAAGAACTGCCGGGCGCTTGCGGCACGATCAGCCTGATCGGCCGGTTCGGATAGTCCGCCGTCGCGGCCGCAGCAAGCGTGCCGAACCCGAGCATTGCGGCGGCTGATGCCGCCCGGATGAAGCGCATTCCCAATCCATCCCTGATGACGCGCAGTTCGCCGCGAGGCGACCGCGGATTTGCGCGGCTACGCACAGCACATGACCGGCAGCACTTCGCTGATCGGCTGCGACAGCCGAACGTCGGCGATGTCGTCGAACGGCGTGGGCTGCGCATTGACGATGATGATGGTCGCGCCGGCCGCCTTTGCGGTCGGGACTGCTCCGGCGACCGGATAAACCTGCAGGCTCGTGCCGACCGCGATCAGGCAATCGGCTTCAGCGGCGGAGTTCATCGCGCGTTCGATTACCTCGGGCACGAGCGACTGTCCGAACGAGATCGTGTCGCTCTTGAGTATGCCGCCGCAGGTCGCGCACGACGGATCCTCTTCGCCGTTCCGTACACGATCGAGCACGGCCTGCATCGCACCGCGCCATCCGCACGAGAGGCAGATCGCCTTGTGCAGATTGCCGTGCACTTCGATCACGAGGCCCGGCGAATTGCCGGCGCGCTGGTGCAAACCATCGATATTTTGCGTGATCAGCGCCCGGAGCTTACCGCGCTTCTCGAGAGCGACAAGCGCGCGGTGGCCGCTGTTGGGCGCCGCCGTCCACGCCGGATGCGCAAGACGGCTTTGCCATGAAAGACGGCGCACCTCGGGATCGCTGCGGTAATAGCGGATGTCCGACATGCGCTCGGCTTTCGGGTTGAGGGTCCACACGCCCTGTGGCCCACGAAAATCGGGAATGCCCGAATCGGTCGAGATGCCCGCGCCCGTCAGAACGACGAGGCGTTCCGCTTCTTCGATCAGCGAGCGCGCTTTCTCTATCCCTGCGTTCATGAGTCGAGAACAGTGTAAATACTCAAACACCCCAGCGCTTGAGCGCTTCCGGGTCGAACTCGAGCCCCAGCCCCGGTTTGTCGGGTACGGTCAACTCACCGTTCACCGCCTGCGGCACTTCCTTCCACAGCTTCGCCGACCACGGCATGTACTCGACCGTCAGACCGTGCGGAATCGCCGCAACCATATGCACGGAAATCTCCGGGCACAGGTGATTCACGACCGGCAGATTGAACGCCTCGGCCATGCCGGCGATTTTCATCCACTGCGTGATGCCGCCCGCGCGTACCACGTCGATCATCACGACATCGACCGAACGCGCTTCGAGCATGTGGCGGAATGGTACGAGACCGTAGACGTATTCGCCAGCCGCGATCGGCGTCGCCAGCGCCTGCGCAACGCTCGCGAGGCCCGGGTAGTCGTCATGGGCAACGACGTCCTCCAGCCAGAAGAGACCATACTGCTCCACACGGTTGCCGATCGAGATCGCCTGCCGCACGTCCCAGCGCTGATTGATATCGCACATGAGGTCGATCTTGGGGCCGATCGCGTTGCGGATGACGCGGATGCGCTCCTCCTCGAGGGCGGGGTTGGTGTCACCCGGCAGCGCAAGCTGCGTCTTCATCTGCCGGAAACCTTTCTCGACGAGGCGCGCCGCAGCCTTCTCGACGTGCGCCAGCGGAAAGCCGCGCATCAGCGCGCCGCTTGCGTAGGTCGGCACGCGCTGGCGATGACCGCCGAGCAGCCGCGAGATCGGCTGGTTGAACACCTTGCCGCGGATATCCCACAGCGCGATGTCGATCGCGGAGAGCGCCAGCGTGAAAATGCCGCCCGGTCCGCTCGAAGTCGCCGCCGCGCGAATCTTTCCGACAATCGCCTCGATCTCGAGCGGGTTCTCACCGACCGCGAGCGCGCCGAGCCCGTCCACCGCCGCCTTCAGCGCACCGCTCATCGCCCCGCCGCCGAAGAAGCTGATGCCGAGGCCCTGCACGCCTTGGTCGGTGCCCAGACGCAGGGTGACGAAGTTCTGCGTCGCACCCTGTGGCGTCGGGCCGCCGGCCAGCGGCTCGTCGAGCGGAACACGGACGATCTGGCTTTCGATATGCGTAATTTTCATGTGAGATCTCTTTTGGACGCGCGACTCGGCTCGCGCCGGTGCGCATGATACCGCTAGAGTCGAGGGCGGCGCTCGCCTTCGCTCGGGCCTGGCCGCCCTGCGGAACAGAGGGAAACCCAAGGTTTCCCTCCGTAACCTCCTTTCCTTGGTACGACCTCGCCTCGGCCCGTGCTTCCGCTATCGGCGATAATACGGACTACGCCTCAACGCCGTCAGCAGACGCCCGGCGGCTCTCATCAGGAGATTCAACTCATGGCTTCACCCGTCAACGTCGGCATCGTCGGTCTCGGCCGGTGGGCAAAGGTGCTCACACATGCCGCGGCAAACTCCGGCAAACTGAAAATCGTAGCCGGCTACAGCCGTTCGGAAGAAAAGCGTAAGGCCTTCCAGCAGGAGCTCGGCGTGCCGTCGGTGCCCGATCTCAGGACGATGCTCTCGAACCCCGAGATCAGCGGCGTGATTCTGACGGTACCCAACGAGCAGCACCTCCCCGTCGCCGAAGAAGTCGCCCGGGCACACAAGCACGTGTACACCGAGAAACCGATCGCCCACACGCTGGAGGACGGTCTTCGCATCGAAGCGCTGCAGCAGAAGTATGGAGTGCAGGTGGTCGTCGGACACAGCGCACGGCTGCTCGCCGGCACGCGCATGATCAAGGCCGCGATCGACCGCGGCGAGCTGGGCCGCGTCGCCTTCATCGAAGCCAATTTCTCCAACGAGCGCGCCCTCGAGCTCACGCCGAGCACGTGGCGCTGGTACAGGGATCGCGCGCCCGGCGGCCCGCTCTCGCAGCTCGCGATTCATCAGTTCGATGCCCTGCATTACCTCGGCGGCGAGATCGCGGAAGTCTCGTCGATGGCCTCGAAGCTCTCGCCGGTCGGCGCGGAAGTGGACGATCAGTCGATGACCATGATGCGCTTCGCCGATGGGAAAGTCGGCTACGTCGGCTCGTGCTGGACGTCACCAGGCATCTACGCGATTCGCGTCTTCGGCTCGAAAGGCCTCATGCACTACGAGATCGACTTCAGCACCTGGGACACGCCTTCCGAGCTGCACAAGACTTCGACGCTCTACATACAGCGCGGGAAGGACGGCTACGGAAAGCGCGAAGAGATCGCGCTGCCGGAGAGCGACATGTTCCGCGACGAGCTGGAAATGTTCGCCGAGACATGTGCGAGCGGTAAGCCGTGCGAGCTGAGTGCACACAACGGCAATGTCGCCGTCGCGGTCGTGAACGCGGCGTTGCGTTCGATCGATCGTAACGGTCAGTATGTGCGTGTCACCGAGGTTCTGGATGCCGCCCGCGCGAAGGTGAGCGAGCAGGCGAGACACGTAGCTTAGAACCACCCCGTTTCGGTGAGCGGGGGCTGCGGAGCAGCGGGGTCCCCGCGAACGAAGCCGTCCGGTGCTCGTTAGAACTCACTTCGAGCGTACGAGGGCTGAGGCGATGTTATGAGCGGGGGCTGCGGAGCAGCGGGGTGCCCGCGAACCTAGTATTCGAGTGCCCGTTAGCACTCTCGTCCGACCCGGCGAGGGCCGGGGCGACACATATCTGAAAACAGGAACAACCGATGACCTCTCTACCCTCCCGTTACTTCATCGATCTCACGCAGCCGGAGATCGCAGCGCAACTGAAGAACAATCCGCTCGTGATTCTCCCTGCGGGCAGCGTCGAGCAGCATGGCCCACATCTTCCGACCGGAACGGACATCTACGCATCGAACGTGATCGGCCACGCCGTCGCGGAACGGATGGACGGGCTGGTGCTGCCGGGCGGACCCCTCGGCGTGACGCCGATGCACATGCCGTTCGAAGGGACGATCACACTCACACCGGAAACCTACCAGCGCGTGGTGATCGAGACGTGCGTTTCGACGGCGAAGCACGGTGCGAATTACTGCCTGATCCTCAACTGGCACGAAGGCAACATACCGTCGCTCGCGATCGCAGCCGAGTCGCTGCACCGCGACCACGGCATGTCGGTGCTCACGGTGCAGGCATGCTACGTTGCGGCCGAACTGTACGGTCACGATAGCGGCGGTCTCACGCATGGCGGCGAGATCGAGGCGCTCGCAGTGCTCGCGTATCGGCCCGATCTCGTTCATCTCGATCGCATCGATTACTCGTCTGACCATGGCCACGGCCGCAAGTGGGACAAGCTGCGCCGCACGCGGAGCTTCCAACCCGTGCTGCGCGACATCAAGACGATCGCGCCGACAGGCTGGTATGGCGCGCCCGAGCACGCGACGGTCGATAAGGCCGTGCGAATGCTTACGGACGTTGCCGACTCGATCGCAAAGGAAGCGACCGAGATCTTCCGCATGCTCGACGAAGCGCAGGGCGGCACCGCCGAAATCAAGCACCTCAGGATGGCGTCGGGCTCATGAAGCGAGGAGGCTCGCTGGGCGTCGCGGTTATCGGATCGGGACGTATCGGGACGCTGCGCGCGCGGCTCGCAGCCAAGCATCCGAGCGTCGGCTTCCTCGCGGTGTCGGACCTGGACGCCGACAAGGCACGCGCCCTCGCCGAGCAGACGGACGCCGACCTGCATTCCACCAACAATTTCGAAATGATCGAGCGGCCCGAAGTGAACGCAGTGTTCGTCTCGACGCCAGAGGGCGAGCATGCGGCGCCCATCATACGGGCGCTCGAGTTGGGCAAGCCCGTCCTCGTCGAGAAGCCGATCGCGCTCGAACGTAGCGACGCCGACCGCATTCTGGAGATGCTCGATCGCACGAAAGGGAAGCTCCGCATCGGTTACAGCCGGCGCTTCAAGGAATGCTTTCTGCGCGCCAAGGAGCAGATGAACCAGGGACGGCTGGGCACGATCGTCGGCGGGCTCGCGCGCGTCTACAACTCACGCGCGCAGGCGTTTTCGATCCTGAAGCGGGATCCGCATGCGACGCCGGTCGTCGACGTGCTCACGTACTACGTCGATCTCATCTGCTGGTTCATGGACGGCAACCGTCCGGTCGAAGTCGTCGCGCGCGGTCAGCACGGCATCTTTCGCGATGCAGGCTACGGCGCGCATGACGTAACGTGGGCCATCGTGACGTTCGCGGACGGCGCTGTCGTGAATTTCGGCGTGAGCTATGCTCTGCCGGCCCGTTATCCGACGCTCGGTCAGTCGGATCGCGTGGAGTTGCTCGGCACCGAAGGCACGATGATCATCGACGACGATCATACCGACCACATGCTTTTTTCCGAGCGCGGCATCCCCCACGCGTACGTTCCCGATCACGGCGTGAACTTCGCCTTTCTGGGGAGCAACACTGCGGGCGACTGGGCCGTCGGCGACTTCTGGGGACCACTTGGAAACGAAACGCGCGCGTGGCTCGATCACCTCGTCACGGGCAATCCAACCGTACACACGACGCCCGAGCAGGCGCTCGTGAATCTCGAAACCACGATCGCGATCGAGCGTTCGGCGCGCACCGGTCAGCCGGTGCGGCTGCCGCTGGAGACGTGACCCGTCGCATGTCCCCTGTGCTGACGCCGCCTCCCTAACCAGGGGGCCACGCCATTTTCCGCCCGCCCAGAATGTGCATGTGCAGGTGGAAAACGCTCTGCCCCACATCCTCGCCATTGTTGATCACGAGCCGGAACGCATCACCCGCGCCAAGCTGGCGCGCGACCTTGCCTGCTGCGAGCATGAGGTGCCCGAGCAACGCCTCGTCCTGCTCGGTTGCATCGACGAGGCGCGGGATTTCCTTCTTCGGGATCAGCAGCACGTGCGTCGGCGCCTGCGGGTTGATGTCCCGAAACGCGAGGCAGCGCTCGTCTTCATAGACGATCGTAGCCGGTATCTCGCGTGCGATGATCTTGCCGAATATCGTGTTCATTTCGCCTCCCGTTGCGTGGGCTGTGCATTCCGCGAGTCGGCGTGCGCGTTCTCCGCCGTCCACTTCGCAAGCGCCTCCGTGAATTCGTCGGCTGCGGCCGTGAGCGCGCGTACCGCACCAACCGCGTTCGGCTCGGCGCTACGCTCGAGATCGAAGTCTCTCTGTGCCAGCAGTTCCCGCGTCTCGCTGGAGAGGAACGAGGCGCGCGCTTTCAACCGGACGCGGCTTTGCGTCGGCGTCGTGAAGTGCTGGCTGAAATCCTCGAGTTCCACACGTAGCGTGTAATCCGAGCGTGCGCTGAACCCCGGCGCGACCACACCTTTTGCCGCAGCTGCGAATCGACTGTAGATACGGTCCGTGAGGAGCGACGGCGGCGGCGCGCTCCAGCGGCTGGTCGCATACGCACGCGGGCGCGACGCGTCGTCGTACAGGAGTCGATACACGATGCCGCTTTCGTCCAGCCATGCGGGCGCACGTACCGGCACGACGAGCAAGGTGCCCGGCACGCCCGGATTGGCGCGCGTGTACGAGGGAGCGGGCCCGAGATCGTACGCAGTAGGCACGTCCGACGTCGGCCGCTCGAATGCGCACGCCGCCAGTATCAGGAACGAGAACGCCGCGATGGGCACGCGCAGCCTCGGGCACACGCGGCATCCTGCGTTCATCGGGCGGCGCCCGCGGTGCGTGCGTCGAAGCCCGGCTCGCCGGGTCCCGGCGTTCCGGACCTGCGTCCGAACAGCAGGCTTTGCGGCTGCTGCTTGAGATCGCCCGCGAGGCGCTCCAGGCTGCGCGACGCGCGAGAGAGCTCTTCGGCGAGCTGATTGATGCGCGGCAATGTCTCTACCGAGGCGTTCTCCGCGAACGTCGTGACCGATTCGCCGGCTTTGTCGACGCTCGCCACCGCGCGGTCGATCGCGTCGAGGTGCTTCGCGAGCTCCCGGTTCGTGCCTGCGATGTCGGTGAGCAGTTGATCGGCATGCCCGAACGTCGCGCGCGCATCGCCTATGAGCGCCGCGGAGTTCTTTGCAATCGGCCCCATCGCCTGGGCCAGTTGCGCCAGCTGCCGGCTCGCGAGCTCGATGTTCTTCAGAGTGGCGGTGAGCTGCGCCTGATTCTGCTCGCTGAGCAGCGCATTGATGCGCTTCGCCGTTTCGCGTGCATCGTCGAGCACCTGTTGCGCAACGTCGGCAAGATTCGCGAACGGAGACTCCCTGATCAATATTCGCGCCGATCCTTCCTGCCCCACCGCCGGCAATGGCTCCCGATTATTCCCATCGTCGTCGAGCATCACGTACGAGAGGCCGGTGACACCCTGGTAGCGCAGCTCGGCATACGTGCCACGGGTCAGCTTGACCGATCCATCGATGGCGATGCCGATGAGGATGACACGCGGGTCGGGGCGATCGAACTCGATCGTGGTCACCTTTCCGATCGACACTCCGCGATAGCGCACGACCGCCTGCTCGTTCAGTCCCGTGACGGGATAGTGTGATTCGAGCACATAACGAATTTTCTGACGCGTATCTCCGGTAAACCACATCGCGGCAAGCACGACACAGGCGCTGAGCAGCACCGTGAACAGACCGGCAGCAAGGGCGTAGGCTCTATTTTCCATGACCGATCACACCGCCTCCGGCTGTTCGTCGCGCAAGGATTTCCGGCCCGCGCGCTCCTGCGCTGCTTCGATCGCGCGCCGTCCGCGTTCGCCCTGGAAGAAGTTGCGGACGAACGGATGGTCCGCGCCGGCCACCTCGGCAATGCGACCGACTGCGACCAGCCTCTGGTCGGCGAGCACGGCGATGCGGTCGGAAAGCGCTACCAGCGTTTCGAGGTCGTGCGTGATCATCACCACCGTCAGTCGCAGCTCCGCGTGCAGTCCCTGGATCAACTTCACGAAGCTCTCGCTGCGGTCCGGATCCAGTCCGGCCGTGGGTTCGTCGAGGAACAGCAGCTCGGGCTCGAGCGCGAGCGCACGCGCGAGCGCCACGCGCTTCACCATGCCGCCGGAGAGCTCGGCAGGCATCTTGTCGGCGTGACGTGGCTCGATATTGACCATGCAGAGCTTCAGCAGGACGAGATCGCGTACGAGGCTCTCGTCGAGCGTCTTGAGTTCCCGCAGCGGCAACGCAACATTGTCGTAGACGTTGAGCGCCGAGAAGAGCGCGCCTTCCTGAAACAAGACGCCCCAGCGATGGCGCAACGCACGCAGCTCGGCCGCATCGCCCTCGTGCAGCGTGCGCCCGAACACGCACACCTCGCCGCGCCCCGGCGTTTCGAGGCCGAGCATCTGCCGCATGAGCACGGTCTTGCCGCTGCCGCTGCCGCCGACCAGTGACAGTACTTCACCACGGAACACCGTGAGATTGATGTCTCGGTGTACGACCTGCCGGCCGAAACGCGTCCAGAGATTGCGCACCTCGACGACGGGTTCGTTCACGCGAATATTCCGACGTCGGAGAACATGATCGCGAAGACGGCGTCCACCAGGATGACTACGGTGATGGCAGTGACGACGGAGCTGGTGGTGCCGATGCCGAGGCTTTCGGTGTTCGGCTTGATTCGCAGGCCGAAATGGCAGGCGAGGAGTGCAATCAATATGCCGAACACGATGCCCTTGCCGAGTCCCAGCCACAGGTTCGCGATCGGAACCGCATCGGGCAGATTCGAAATGAAGTGACGGTAGTCGATGCCGAGCTGCACCTGCGCCGAGACCATGCCGCCGACCAGCGCGATCGCATTCGTCCAGAGAATCAGGAGTGGCATGGCGATCGCGAGCGCGAGCATCTTCGGCAGCACCAGCCGCACGGTATGCGGTATGCCCATCACGGCGAGCGCGTCCAGCTCTTCGGTCACGCGCATCACGCCGATCTGCGCGGTCATCGCGGATCCCGACCGCCCCGCCACCAGAATGGCGGCGAGCACGGGCCCGAGCTCGCGGACGATGGCGATGCCGAGCAGATTAACGATGTAGATGTCGGCGCCGAAGCTGCGCAGCTGCTGTGCGGACAAATAGCTCAGGACGATGCCGACGAGAAAACCGACGACCGCTGTTATGCCCAGCGCCTGCGCGCCGGTGCGGTAGAGGTTCGCCGAAATCTCCCGCCACGGTATGCGCGAAGGCTCGCGAAACACCATCACCGCATCGAGCATGACCCGCCCGAGCAGAACGACCATGCCGGTCAGGTGATCGGCGGTGGAGAGCATCGCATGCCCGAGCACCATGACGGGCCCGATCAGGTAGCGGCGCCGGCGCGGCAGTTGAGCATCGCCGGGCAACCGGAGGTGTGCAAAAAGCAGCTCGTGCTCAGGGCGCAGCCGCACCGGTTCGGCCATGCGGCGACCCCATGCACGCCACAGCAGGAGCGCGCCCGCATGATCCATGGAAGCAACTTCGGATAGGTCCCAGCCGCCATTCCCCAGTGCGCCCCGGAGGCGCGCCTCGAGTCGCGGCAATGCGGGCCCGAGGGAGCGCAGGTTCCAGACGCCGGAAACCTGGACCCAATCTCGTCCGGAAGCGTCGCGCGAAATGCGAACGTCCGGGCTGTCTGCCTGGTCAGAAGGAATTGCCATCGATAACCGTGCAGCCGCCAGCGGCCGCTAAGTCGCTGAATCCTATAGTGGTGTGGTCAGACAGTCAAAGGTCGGCTGGGGCCGACAGGACGCTATCTTGCACCGCAATAAAAAAGACTTGACTCGTCGAATTCAGCACCTATAATATCGATTGTGCAATGCAGCAAAGACATTGCGTAACCACCTATCCCTGAAGGAGGGCTATATGTATCAAACCCCGGAACAACTGATCGCATTGAACAAAGCTAATCTCGAGACGGCTCTGCGCTTTGCAGGTGTCGCGCTGGAAGGCACGGAACGGCTCATCGACGTGCAGCTCAAAACGGCCAAGTCGGCGCTCGCCGAAGGCATGCAGAATGCCCGGACCCTCGCCTCGATCCGTGATTTCGAACAGTTCGCCGCGCTGAAGGACACCGTTGTCCAGCCGAGCTTCGAAAAGGCAACGGCTTACGCGAAGCAGATCTATGACGTTGCGGCCGAGACGCAGGCGGAAGTCAGCAAGCTCGTGGAAGAGCAGGTGACGGAATTCAACAAGCACGTGATTTCTGCGCTCGACCAGTTGGTCAAGACCGCCCCGGCGGGCTCGGAAGTCGGCATCGCGGCCATGAAATCGACGCTCGCGGCCGTGAACTCCGGTTTCGACAACCTGACGAAAGTCGCGAAGCAATTCGGCGAAGTCACGCAGAACAACATCGAAGTGGTCGCGAATCAGACCATCGAAGCGGCGAAGAAAGCCAAGAAAGCCGCGTAAGGGGGTGGCGCTCGCCTGAAGGCTCGGGCCTCGCCACCCTTCGGAACAGAGGGAAACCAAGGTTTCCCTCCGTAACCTCCTTTCCTTCGTGAGCCTCAACCCCAGGTAACCCCTGGGTTTTTTACGCTTGGGCGATGACGGGCTCGCTCCACTCGAGGCCCAGCTTCGATACGCCCTCCTGCAGCTCCGCTATCGCGGTCGGCACGAGCGCGGCTTCGCCGCGCACGCCCAGCTCCACGTAACGGTCCGGTCCCATCCGCGGCAGGCTGAACACTTTCAGTTGCGGGTAGCGCGCGAGACACTCGTTCATCAGGTCGATGAGCAGGCTCTCGCCGCCGCCGCGTACGATGATCGAGCGTTCGGCGACCGCGCCGGGCTTCGCAAGATGGCCATAGTGGCGATCGAGCACCGCAGCGATCATCGGCCATGCCATCTGCGGAAATCCCGGGACGAAATAGTGCTCACGCAAGGTGAAGCCGGGAATCCTGTTGTACGGGTTGGGGATGATCTCGGAGCCTTCCGGGAACTCGCCCATCATGAGTCGCCGGGGCGTGATCTCGTCGCCAAACCGCGCGCGGATCTCGACTTCGGCGTCAGGATGGAGCCTCAGCTCCGCACCCGCCGCGCGCGCCGCGCACGCCCTCGTATGGTCGTCCGGCGTTGCGCCGATGCCGCCGAAGCTGAACACGACATCGCCTGAGGTGAGCGTGCGCCTGAGTGTGGCGGTAATCAGCTCCGGGTCATCCCCGAGGTAGTGGCACCACGCGAGGTCGAGGCCGCGCTCGCCGAGCATCTGGATCAGCTTCGGCATGTGCTTGTCCTGCCGCTTTCCCGACAGGATCTCGTCGCCGATGATGATCGCGCCGAATTTCAATTCATCTCCCTTGCGGCCGCAGCACGCCGCCCCCGAGGCCGCCGGGCTCCCGTGCAGCCGAATCGCTCGTGGCCGTGCTCAGGAATGGATGTAGGATTCGAGCTGCTTGATCGTCTCTTCCTGCTCGGCGATCACTTCCTTCACGAGATCACCGATGGAAATGATACCGACGAGCCGGTCGCCTTCACACACCGGCAGGTGCCGTACGCGGTGCTGCGTGACCAGTGCCATGCACTCTTCCACCGTGCGTGAAGGGTCCACCGTGATCACGTCCTGGCTCATGATCTCGCGCACCGGGATCTCCTGCGACGACTTGCCGTGGAGCCGCACCTTGCGCGCGTAGTCGCGCTCGGAAATGATTCCGACCAGTCTTGAGCCTTCTGTCACGACCAGCGCACCCACGTCCTTGTCCGCCATCAACTCCAGTGCCTCGAACACCTTCGCATTGGGGCGGATGGAGTGGATCTGGCTGCCCTTCGCACTCAACAGTTGCTTGACCGTTTTCATCGGATACCTCCCGTTGGTCAGTGTAGCAAACTCGGGCAGGGAAGCGGCACAAGGCCCGTTTGGCACCGGCTTGATCTCGGTCACGCGCGTGGGATCGCACCGCTGCGGGGGTGGTATTCAATCATCGCGCCGGGTCGATCGGCGCGCCGAGCCGCTCGACGACTTTGAGGATCGACGAAAGGTCATTCCTCGCGTCACCGGCCCCTACTGCTGCATTGACGTGCTGCATGACCAGAGAGGCAGCCGGAAGGCCCTGGCCCAATCCGTGAGCGACCGCGAGGGCAATCGCGAGGTCCTTGTGATAGAGGCGCGTTTCGATGCCGGCCGAGAAATCCCGCGTCACCATGCGTTCACCGAAAAGCTCCATTACGCGGCTCGCTGCGAGGCCGCCGAGCATGACTTCGCGAACGCGGACCGGATCGAGGCCGGCCCGGCGCGCGAGCGTGAGCGCCTCGGCGATACCTTGCGCCGTGACGAGCAATGCGAGCTGGTTGCACACCTTGGTCATCTGGCCGGCGCCTGCCGCACCGATACGAACGATCGTTTTCCCCAGACATGCAAACAGCGGCTTCACCCGTTCGAAGACATGCTCTTCGCCGCCGACCATGATCGAAAGGCTCGCCTGCTCCGCGGCGGCAGGGCCGCCGGAGACGGGCGCGTCGAGCATGTCGACGCCCTTCTCTTGCAGGCGTAGCGCGACTTTGCGGGCGACAGCAGGCTCGATCGTCTCCATATCGACGAGCACGGAGCCCGTCGCCGCACCCTCGATCACGCCATCCGCTCCGAGCACGACCTGTTCGACGTCACTCGACGTTGTCACCATCGTAAAGATCACTTCGCTCGCGGACGCGACTTCCGCGGGCGTAGCACAGTCTCGCGCGCCCATGGCCACGAGCGCGCGTGCAGCCTCCGCGCGGCGCGCGTAAACAGTCAACTCGTGGCCCTGCTTCAGCAGGTTGAGCGCCATCGGGCGGCCCATGACACCCAGGCCGATGAATCCGAGTTTCATGCGAGTTCCTGAAGCCGGGCCACCCGCGGGCAGCTGTTAGCGCCGTTTCGGACTCGCCGTCCGAAGCGCGACGGAGGAAAGGAGGTTCCGGAGGGAAACCTTGGGTGTCCCTCTGTTCCGTAGGGCGGCGATGCCCGAGCCTTCAGGCGAGCGCCGCTCAACTGCGCCGCGCCTCGGGATTGACGAGATTGGGCGGCACCGCGCCGGTAAGCGCCGCAACGGCGTTCCTGGCCGCTGTCATTGCCATTGCCCGCCGGGTGCGCTCGGTCGAGCTGCCAATGTGCGGCGCGATCACCACATTGTCGAGATCGAGAAAGCCGGGATTCAGCTTCGGTTCGTTTTCGAATACGTCGAGACCGGCCGCGCGGATCACGCCGGACTTCAAAGCATCGATGAGCGCCTGATCATCGACGACACCGCCGCGCGTCGAATTGATGAGAATCGCGCTGCGCTTCATCTGCGCCAGTTGCGCGGCGCCGATCAGGTGATGCGTTTCCGGCGTATACGGGACCTGCAACACGACAAAGTCGGATTCCCGCAGCAGCTCCTCCAGACTTTTCCAGCTCGCGTTGAGCGAGCGTTCGACCTCCTCCGCCATGCGCTTGCGATTGTGGTAGATCACGCGCATCTCGAAACCGGCGGCGCGGCGTGCGATCGCCTGCCCGATGCGGCCCATGCCGACGATCCCCAACGTCGCATGATGTACGTCGGTTCCGAGCCATTGTTTGAGGCGCCATCCCGTCCATTCGCGATTGCGTACGCGCCGTTCGACCTCGGTGATGCGGCGTGCGGCCCCAAGCATCAGCGTCCAGGCGAGATCGGCCGTGCTGTCGTCCAGTACGCCCGGCGTATTGGTCACCATCACGCCCTTCTCGGTGCAGGCGGGAACGTCGATGTTGTTGTAGCCCACCGCGATATTCGCGACTGCTTTGAGATTGGTACAGCCGCGCACCAATGCGCCATCGATGCGGTCGGTGAGGCTGCATACGATGCCATCCTTGGCACGCGCGCGGCGTGCGAGCTCGTCCAGCGAAAACGCAACGTCGGCCTGATTCGACTCGACGTCGCAGAACTGGCCGAGATACTCGAGCGTCTCGTCGAACACTTCGCGCGTGACCAGGACTTTCGGTTTCATCAGCTCACCTCGCGGTCAAGCCGAAATGTTACGCGGGAAAGATGCCCGGTTGCCATGGCCGCCAATCCGCGGCTTGGGATCCATGAAGGCCCGGCGTTGACTGAATACTCGGGCTCGCACGTCACTTATAGATTGCCTGCGGGAGCCAGAGGCCGATACCGGGGAAGATGTAGAGCAGCACGAGCGCGATCAGCTGGATTCCCATGAACGGCATCATCCCGGCGAAGATCTGGTTCAGTGTGACGTGAGGGGGCGCCACGCCTTTCAGATAGAAGGCCGCCATCGCGACCGGCGGCGAGAGAAAAGCCGTCTGCAGATTGAGCGCCACGAGCAGGCCGAAAAACAGCGGATCGATGTGGAAGTGCGGCAGAAGCGGGATGAAGATGGGCATGAAGATGACGATGATCTCCGTCCATTCGAGCGGCCAGCCCAGGATAAAAATGATGAACTGCGCCAGGATCATGAACTGCACGGGCGTCATGTCCAGCGAAAGCACCCATTTTTCGACGAGTTCCTGGCCGCCGAGCAACGCGAAAGCGGCTGAGAAAATCGCCGATCCGACGAACAGCCAGCACACCATCGCCGTCGTTTTCGCGGTCAGGAAAGACGAGTCCTTGAGGATCACTCCAAGCTCTCGCACGCTGGTATTGAAAGCGCGCGATTTCGGTACACCGCGCGGTACAGCCCGCCAATGTTCGACAACACGGTACACGGCCGCGAGCACGAAACCGCCGAACGCGCCCACGGCTGCCGCTTCCGTCGGTGTCGCGAACCCGAACACGATCGAGCCCAGCACCGCGATTATGAGCAGCGCCAGCGGGAAGAACGACGCGAGCAGGAGTTTGAATACCTGCAGCCGTTCCCACGTCATCAGACCATAGACGGCCGCCAGTATCGCCACACAGACGACAAGAAAGGTCCAGAACCAGTTCGGTGTCGGCAACCGGACAGATGCAGCGTCAGGCCGCTCCGACGATCCGGTTGCGAGCGGCGAGGCATCCGAACGCGTCCGTTCCGAAACCGCAGCAGACGCGAGCGGCGACTGTGTCGAAGTCTCGACTGCTGTCGTCGAGTTCGGCGGTTCCGGAGGCGTGTTGAGCTCCTGCGGGGCATCCGCAGGCGCCGCCAGACCGGTCGCGGACTCGGACGGCGCGGCGAGACCGGTCCCGGGATCGCTTCCGCTGCCGAGCAGGCTCGCGTTCGTCTCGAGGCCGGCTGTGTCGACCTCCATCACCGGATTCGTTGCTATCCGATGGATGGCAACGAGCGATGCCGCGATCGCCAGCGCCGGCAGCAACGATACAAGCAATTGGGCGAAGACGGTACGCGGCGGCACGCCTGCGACTCCGCTCGTTGCACGGAAGAGGCCCGCGACGGCGTGCTTCCCACGCTGCGCCAATCTTTCGAAATAGACTGGTAATGGAACGGCGCGTTCCTCGCGTGAGAGCGGCGGCATCAGTTCCGGTCTCAGTTTCGCGAGAACCACCACGTACCCGATGTAAAGTCCGGCGAGCATGAGTCCCGGGAAAAACGCCCCTGCGTAAAGCTGAACGACCGAAACGCCGGCCGTAGCGCCATAGACGATGAGCAGCACCGACGGAGGAATGAGTATTCCAAGGCAACCGCCCGCCGTCACCGCACCCGCGGAAACCTTCACGTTGTAGCCTGCTTTCAGCATTGCCGGAAATGCAAGCAGTCCCATCAACGTCACAACGGCGCCCACGATACCGGTCGCTGTTGCGAAAATCGCGCAGGTCACGATGGTCGCGACGGCGAGGGAGCCGGGCACGCGTGCAGTCGCGAGGTGCAGGCTTCTGAACAGCTTGTCGATGAGCGCCGCGCGTTCGACGAGATAGCCCATGAACACGAACAGCGGGATGGCGATCAGCACGTCGTTCGACATGACGCCGTATGTCCGCTGCACGAAAAGATCGAGCACCTGCCGCGGGGCGAGATCGGGGTTCACACCGCGATAGGCGAGATACGCGAAGAAAACACCCATACCCATAAGAGTGAACGCAGTCGGGAAGCCGAGCATGATGCCGACGACGATCAACGCGAGCATCAGCAGGCCCAGATGCCCGCTCCGCATGTCCGTCCACGGCATGAACACAACGATCGTGAGCAGGATGATCGCCATCAGTGCGAAACCGAACCACAGCTCGCGGCGGATTCTCATGCGCCTTCCTCCTGAATCAGCCGGTCGGCGCGGCGAATCTCCGCTTCGTCGGAACGCACCATCTCCTTCAGCTTATCGACGTCGACTTCCTCGACGTCCTGCTGACGCGAGGGCCAGTAACCCTGCTTGATGCAGATCGCGCAGCGGACGATCTCCACGATGCCCTGCACCAGAATCATGGCGCCCGCCACCGGGATGATCGTCTTGAACGGATAGATCGGTGGACCCTCAGCGGTGATGTTCGAGTGCTCGTTGATACGCCATGAATCAGCCGCGTAGTAATAGCCGGCCCATACGAGTGCGACAACACCGGGCAGGAAGAAACACAGATACAAGGTGAGATCGATGGTCGCCTGAACGCGCGGAGTGAAAAATCCATAGAGGACGTCACCGCGAACGTGGCCGTTCACGGACAGGGTGTATGCGCCGGCCATCATGAAGAGCGTGCCGTACAGCATGATCATCGCGTCGAAAGCCCACGCATGCGGCTCGTCGAGCGCATAGCGCGAGAAGACTTCCCACGTGATCATGAGCGTCAGACCGATGATGAGCCAGGAAAACGCGTGACCAACCCACGTGCTGACGCGGTCGATAAAGAGCAGGATTTTTTGCATACGCTTTTACGCTTTTCTACCGGCCTGCGAGTGCCGGCTCCGAAAAAGAAAACGCCACCCGGGAAGCTGCCCGGATGGCGCTCTCGACATGCTGCGGCTCAGCCTTTTTTGGCGGCGGGCGCCGAAGCCTTAGCGAAGTAATGCCGATAGGCCATGCCGCGGTTCACGTTGGTGTCGAGGTCCCACCGCACTGCCCGTTCGGCGAAGCGCCGTTGCGATTCCACGATCTCCTTGAAGATCGGGTTCTCGGCCACTTTCTTCTCGATGGCTGCGTCGTAGGCCGTCAACTGCCGCTGCAGCACGCTGTCGGGCGTCTTGTAGAACTTCACGCCCTGTTTCTGCTGCATCTCGATGTAGTCCTGCGAATAGCGATGGATCGCTTTCCAGGACATGTCCGCAGACGCTGCTTCGACGGCGTTCTCGATCACCGCGCGAATGCGCGCCGGCAGCGCATCGAATTTCGGCTTGTTGAACATGATCTCGAATTGCTCGGCGTTCTGGTGATAGCTCTGCAGCATGCACACCTTCGAAACGTCGGGGAAGCCAAGAAGGCGATCGGAACTCGCGTTGTTGAACTCGGCAGCGTCGAGAAGGCCGCGATCCATCGCCGGGACGATCTCGCCGCCCGGCAGCGCGTTGACCGCGGCGCCAAGGCCCGTAAACACGTCGATCGAAATGCCGACGGTGCGGAATTTCAATCCCTTGAAATCTTCGGCCTTGGTGATCGGCTTCTTGAACCACCCGAGAGGCTGTGTCGCCATCGGCCCGTAAACGAAGGAAACGACGTTGGCGCCGAGTTGCTGATAGACCTTGTTCAGAAGCTCGTGGCCGCCGCCATACTTGTGCCACGCAAGCAGCATGTTGGCGTCCATCCCGAACGCCGGACCCGAGCCCCAGAGTGCCAGCGCGTTCTGCTTGCCGTAGTGATAGACCAGCACGCCGTGACCGCCGTCGAGCGCCCCTTTCGATACGGCATCGAGCAGACCGAACGCAGGCACCACCGCGCCTGCCGGCAACACTTCGATGCGCAGCTCGCCGCCCGTCATGTCGTTCACCTTCTTGGCGAAGTCGAGTGCGTACTCGTGGAAGATATCTTTCGCAGGCCACGTGCTCTGCCAGCGCATCGTCTGCGGACCGCTCGAAGACACGACGGCCGGCGCGCCGCCTTTCGGCGCACCCTTATCCGGTGTATCAGCAGCCATGGCGAACATCGGCATGCTCGCGGCGGCGGCACTTCCGGCGGCGGCGTGCTTCAGAAATCTGCGACGCGAAGAATTCGGCTGAGCGGGCGTTGCGGCGTGGTCTGACATGCTTCCTCCAATTAGACTTTTCTGTCTGGTGTGGCCGTCCCGTCCTGCAGGTGGCCCAACCTATTCAATCAACCGATCCGGGCCGCGCAGCCGCAGCGGCCGCACGTGTCCCTGTCGTGTTCTCGTTTCGCAACAATGCTAGACGCGCGTATGCCTTTAATCAAGCGCGCGGCACCGAAGCCGCCAGGTCAACATGCAAACGAACAAAGCTATTCCACAACGCCGAGGATGAAATCGCTTCAGACGAGACCTTGTGCCGCTCGTTCGGGTGCCATCCAACCATTGCGAGGAGAACGAAGAAACCAACTACGTACGCGACTACAACGTACCAGCCATGCCGCAGCCATGATCCGACCGACTTCGCCTCCGGGAACAGGTTCGAAAGCGCCACGCCAGCCGAGGAGCCGAACCAGATCATCGAGCCGCCGAATCCTACGGCATAGGCGAGGAAACCCCAGTCGTAGCCGCCCTGCCTCAGCGCGAGTGCAGTAAGCGGTATGTTGTCGAACACGGCGGACACGAAGCCGAGCCCGAGCGTGGTCGGCCACGATGCTGCCGGCAGGTGCTCCACCGGCATCAGCGACGCGCACAGGATGAGCGAGAGGAGGAAGATGCTGCCCCTCAGCGCCGGAACGAGCACGCTCCAGTCGGGCCGCCGGATGGGTGCGCTCACGAGCAGAGCCAGCCACACCGCCGCGCCGATGAACGGAAATTCATCCGCGAGGACCGGATACTTCAGATTGACGACCACGTTCGCGAGTATCGCCGCCGCCAGAATGAAAGTAACGACGCCGACACGCCGCCAGTCGACGTGTATGCCCTTCCGCGGGTCCTTGATAATTGGCGAATAGCGCTGCTGCTGCAGCGATGCAGGAACGCCGAAGACGAGCAGCGCGGCGGCCGCGGCGATATAGGCTTCCAGAACGTCGAGAGGACTCACGCCGTCGATCCACATCATCGTCGTGGTGGTGTCTCCCACGACACTGCCGGAACCGCCCGCGTTCGACGCCGCAACGATGGCCGCGAGATAGCCGATGTGAACCTTCCTGCGGAAAACGCTGAATGCCATCGTGCCGCCGATCATGGCCGCTGCGATGTTGTCGAGGAAACTCGACAGAACGAAGATGATGAAGAGCAGAACGAGACCGCCCGTCCAGTCGTCCGGCAGGAACCGCGGCAGGACGGCGGGCACCCGGCTTTGCTCGAAATGCCGCGAGAGCAGGGCAAATCCGAGGAGCAGTCCGAGCAGGTTCGCGAGGATCACCCATTCCTGAGCCAGGTGCCGGCCGAGGCCGAACAGTCCCGGGCCCGACTTGAAGCCGGTGAAACCGAGCTTGTAGGCAATGATGGTCGCAAGCCCGACGAGCGCGACGACGAGCGTGTAGCGGTGAAATACAGCGACCCCGGCAAGCGTGACGCCGAAGAGGATGAATTCGAGCGGTACGCCGAAAATGTCGAAAGCGAACGGACGCACGCCGTCCTCCTCCCCTCTTCCTATTCGACGTCCTTGTTATGGGTTCGGCTTACGCGTGCGCGTGATCGCTTCGGCGATCGGCGTAATGATGTCGACGGGCACCGGAAATACGATCGTATTGCTCTTGTCTCCGGCGATCGAGGATAGCGTCTGGAGAAAGCGCAACTGCATCGCCTCCGGCTGCTGCGCCAGCATACGCGCGGCTTCGAGCAGCTTCTCGGCCGCCTGCTGCTCGCCTTCCGCGTGAATGATCTTGGCGCGCCTCGTGCGCTCCGCCTCCGCCTGCTGGGCAATCGCGCGCACCATCGTTTCATTGATGTCCACGTGTTTGATCTCGACGTTCGCGACCTTGATGCCCCAGGCGTCGGTCTGCATGTCGAGACTCTGCTGTATGTCGAGATTCAGCTTATCGCGTTCGGCCAGCATCTCGTCGAGCTCATGTTTGCCGAGGACCGCACGCAGTGTCGTCTGCGCGAACTGGCTGGTGGCTTCGTAGAAGTTTGCGACCTGAATGATCGCCTTCTGCGGATCCATCACACGAAAATAGACGACCGCATTTACTTTCACCGATACGTTGTCGCGCGATATCACGTCCTGACTCGGCACGTCCATGACGACGGTGCGCAGGTCCACGCGCACCATCTGCTGGATTGCCGGCAATATGAGGATCAGCCCCGGCCCTTTCACCTTGTAGAAACGGCCCAGCATGAACACGACACCGCGCTCATATTCGCGCAGGACACGCAGCGCCGACACGAGCAGGACAAGCACCGCGATCAGCACGATGCCACCCAATCCCATATTCCAGATCATCGGTGTTCCTTTTCAGGTGAAGAAAGGCGTGACTCGTGACGGATGACGAGTGCCTCGAATGGCCGGTCGCACTCGTCACATGTCACTGGTCACCGACTCACGGTTCACTGGATAGTAAGCGTAAGACCGGAAATATCCACCACGCGTGCACGCTCGCCTTGTTTCATCGGCCGGCCGCTCGTCACCCGCCACGTTTCTCCGTGCACGCGGGCCCACCCCTCTTGTTCGAAATCGCCAAGCACGACCGCGAGTGCGCCCCGCAGCTCCTCGCGTCCGCTGACGACCGGCCGGTGCCTCACCTTCAGCGCGAACCACGCAGTGGCGAAGACGGCGGCGCTCATGAGCAGCGTGAAGGCGGCGATGAACGAAAGCGGTATGTCCAATCCCGGGGCCGTTTCCGGATCGACGAGTATGAACATACCGATCGCAATGGCCGCAACGCCACCGATACCGAGGGCCCCGAAGCTCGGCATGAACGCTTCCGCGACCATGAACGCGACCCCGAGAACCATGAGGGCGATGCCGGCATAATTGATCGGCAGAAGCTGAAACGCGTAGAGCGCGATCAGAAGGCAGATGCCGCCCAGCACCCCCGGCAGCACGAACCCCGGATTCATGAACTCGAAAATAAGACCGTAGATCCCGATCATCATCAGGATGACCGCGACACTGGGGTCGGTGACGACCATCAGCAACCGCGTGCGCCAGTCCGGCTCGATCTCGACCTGCGCGATGCCGGCCGTCTTGAGGGTGCGTTCGCCGCCCGGTACGTTCACCTTGCGCCCATCGAGCTGTTTCAGCAGGTCCGGGACGTCATTCGCGATCAGGTCCACGACCTTGAGCTTCTTCGCCTCGGCGGCGGGAAGGCTCACGGCCTCACGCACTGCACGCTCCGCCCAGTCGGCATTGCGTCCCCGCGTGGCCGCCAGCCCCCGTATGTAGGCAGCAGCATCGTTGATCTGCTTGCTGCGCAGACTTTCACGGCTGCTCGGTGGCGCCTCGTCGCCCTTCTTCCGTTTCTTCGCGTCGGGTTCCTTCGGCTCCTCCGCGCCGATGGCAACGGGCGTCGCAGCGCCGAGATTCGTCGCCGGCGCCATGGCCGCGATATGGCTCGCGTAGAGAATGTAGGTGCCGGCGCTCGCAGCGCGCGCGCCGTCGGGCGCGACGAAAGTCGCCACCGGAACCGGCGAAGCAAGGATCGCTTTGATGATCCGGCGCATCGACGTATCGAGTCCACCCGGCGTATCCATTTTGATGACGACGATCGCAGCCTGCTGGTCCGCAGCCTTGCGCATCGCGCGCACGACGTAGTCGGCGGTGGCCGGCGTTATGGCGCCGTCAAGCGCAACCACCACCGCTTCTGCCGCCGCGTAAGCGGGACGCACAAGGGTGATGAATGCGACAAGCAGTGCTATCCACGCGGAGGAAGCGAGCGCGCGTCGCACTCTCTGATCCGAGGGAAAATCGTCACAGCGCGCGCCGCGCTTCATTATGTTGGGGGACTGTAGCTGACCGGTTGTCCGCTGTACGTAAGAAACCCGCCTGGCCTCCGACGGTCCGGCGGCTTTTCACTATAGCCCTAGAGCGCGCGCGGCGCTACAAGGGGGGTGGCGCTCGCCTCAAGGCTCGGGCCTCGCCACCCTACGGAACAGAGAGAAACCAAGGTTTCTCTCCGTAACCTCCCTTCCTTCGGTCGCGTGTCGATGTTGCGACACGCTGCCGCCGGGTGGCGCTCGAAGGGGGTGGCGCTCGCCTGAAGGCTCGGGCCTCGCCACCCTACGGAACAGAGAGAAACCAAGGTGTCCCTCGTAACCTCCTTTCCTTCTGCTCGCGTGTCGATGTTGCGACACGCTGCCGCGGGGTGGCGCTCGCCTGAAGCTCGGGCCTCGCCACCCTACGGAACAGAGAGAAACCAAGGTTTCCCTCCGTAACGTCTCCGTGGCGACTCGCTGGGGCTGCTGCTCAGCGCTGCGGCTCCTGCGGGCCCGTGCCGAGAATCTGTCCGCTCCCATCCACCGCGTTCGCGCCGACGGCGGCGTCTTCTACGCTCGCGGGCCAACGGAACTGGGCCGTTCTCACGCCCGATTTGCCCGCACTGAAACGCTGCGTCACGGGTTTGCCGTTGTAAGTCGCCGTGGCGGTGTAATTCCCCGGAGGAAGCTGTGCAAAGAGCCACGGACCGTTCGAGACGTCGTCGATCACGACCTTGCCCGCGCTGTCCGTCACCCTGACCTGAACGTCGGACAGGTAATTGCCGGTGTTCAGCGCGAACACCATTTTCACGTTATGAGGCGGCGTCTGACTGCGCATATTGTCGCGCGCATTCTGACTCACGCCGCCGCTCACGACAGGAACCGACGCATTGCCGCGGGCGGAGTCGCTCCGTAACGAGATGCCGCTCTGGCTGTCGCCTCCGGTCACCACGCCGGGCGCGGACTGAACGCCCGATTTGCGTGCGCCACCCTCATCGCTTGTTTGCGCCCACACCGTGCCGCTCGCGAGCGCAAATACCAAAACCGCCGTTCCGAGCCTATGCATGTCGCATCTCCTCGTGTGCTGTACAAACAGCTACGGCGCGCTCTATATGACCGCGCGCCGTTGTTGCGCCAAGCCTTTAGCAAACCCCAAGCCGGGGGCGGCGCTCGCTTTCGCGCCTCGCCGGCCTCGGTAGCCTCATTTCGCCGCGTGGAAGGCCCTCCCGAGCACGCTGTCAGATCGGCACGTAATCCGCTGAAACCTCAGGAACGTAATTCTCCGGCTGCGGATAGTCGGACAGATCGCGTTCGATCGCGGCCTGGAGATAGGTGTCCACCCACCAGAAGATGTCGCATTCCCGCACGCTGCGCCGCATGCGCCGCATGCGGTTGCGACGCTCATCGTCGCCCATCGTGTAGGCGTGGTAGATGGCGTCGGCGACGCCATCGGTATCGTAGGGGTTCACCAGCAGCGCGCCGCGATGCAGTTGCGCGGCGGCACCCGCGAATTCGCTCAGGATCAGCACGCAGTCTTCCTCGATGCTGCATGCGCAATATTCCTTGGCGACGAGGTTCATGCCGTCCTTCAGCGGCGTGACGAGCGCGATGTGCGCGGCACGATAGTACGCGAGCAGATCATTGCGCGAGAGGCTGCTGTACACGTACCACACCGGCACCCATCCGCCCGGCCGCATGAACGTGCCGTTGATTTCTCCGACCAGCCGCTCGATCTGACTCTTCAGCTCGAAATATTGAGGTATGTCGACACGGCTCGGCACGACGACCTGAATCAGCGAGATCCGCTCGCGCAACTCGGGATAGCGGTCGAGCGCCGTGCGAAAGGCCTGCAGGCGGTGCGGAATGCCTTTCGTGTAGTCGAGCCGGTCGACGCCGAGGATCAGCGTGCGCTGCGGCTGGAGACGCAGGAGCTCGTCGGCACGTTTCGCGACATCGGCGGATGCGGCCTGGCGCGCGAAGTTGCCGTAATCGATGCTGATCGGAAAGTTGCCGACCCGCGTCGTATAGGCACCCGCGGTAACCGAAACGACGACACCCTTGCCCTGCACGACCACCTGGTTTTCCGCAAGCCGCAGGCACTGAATGAAGTTGCGCCGATCCCGCATCGTCTGAAAACCGATCAGGTCGTAGCGCAGCAGCGCGTGCAGGACCGTCGAACGCCACGGCAGTTTGAAGAAGATGTCGGGCGGCGGAAACGGTATGTGCAGAAAGAAGCCCATGCGCACCTTGCAACCCTGCGCGCGCGGCTTCCGCCGCGACGTTCATGAGGTGATAGTCGTGCACCCACACGAAGTCCGCCTTGCCGCACTCCTCGACGACCGCTTCCGCGAATCGCCGGTTCACTTCCTTGTAACTTGCCCAGTACTTCGGATCGAAAATGCAGAGCGACGCGAAGTCGTGGAACAGCGGCCAGATGATCTCGTTCGAGAAGCCGTGATAGAAGTTGTCGACGTCCGCGGATTCGAGCTGAACACCGCGCAGCGTGATGCCGAGCTGACGGCTGGACGCATCGAGCGCCTCCTGCAGACCCGTGACCATCGCCCGACGTACCCGGCCAGCCGATCCAGGTGCCGCCGCGATCGCGCAAGACGGGTACGAGCGCGGTGACGAGCCCACCGGCGCCGCCCTTGCTCGTCCAGGTGCCGTCGGGCTTGCGCGCGAACACATATGGCAGCCGATTCGACACGACGATCAGCCGCTCTTTGCTACGTTTCATTTCACATCCCCTGCCGGACGTGCAATCCGGGTCCGCGGGTGATTGTTGATCCGTGCGCCGGGCGCAAGCGCCTGCTCGCGCGACACTCCGCGGCTAGGATAGACGAATTCAAGACAATAAACATCACGACCCCGGATAAACATCACGGCGCATGCACACGCCAATGCCGCATGAATTCGACGAGCTCGTCCGGCGGACGCAGCCACACATCGGCGGTCGTTGGCCGGAACTGCGGACGCACCAGTACGGCGATGCCCCGCGGCTTCACGGCGCGGAAAGCGTCTTCGTCCGTCATGTCGTCTCCGAGGTAAGCGATCGCGCTGTCTTCGCCGGTCTGCGATAGCACCGTTTTCACTGCATACTGTTTGTTACACCCGCAGGCCCGCAGCTCGAGTCCACCGTCGAAGGGGAGGAGCTCGAGCGCCCCGCCGTCCGCCGCGAGCGGTTCCCACACACTACGCGCGTCGGCCTGGAGCCGCGCACCCGCCTCTTCCGGCAGGCCACGCCAATGGAGTGCGATGCTTGCGAGCTTCGCCTCGATCCGCGCGCCGGCCGGCATCACTTTGCGCACCGCGGCGGCAGCGGCTGCGAGCGCATGTCGCACCTCAGCCGTCGGTTCGTCCACCACGCGCTGGCCATCAGCCAGCAGACGCTCCCAGCCATGCGAACCCCAGATCTCGGGCTGCGGCTGCAGTTTGAGCAGTGGCGGCAGCTCTCCCGCGGGTCGTCCGCTCACGACGACGATGCGCGTGCCGCCGCTCGCGAGGATCTCGGTCAGACAAACCGCCACGTCCGGATACGGCACCGCGGCTTCCGGCCTGATGTGAAAGGGCGCGAGTGTGCCATCGTAATCGAGCATCAGCACGCGTTCCGCTGCGTTCCGGATGGTTGAAACAAAAGCCGTCAGATCGAGACCGGGTGTCAAGACGCGCAAGCCGACCTCCTTTTCGATCCCAAGAGCAACGACCGCACCAGGTCCGTGCACGCCGCACCACAGGAGTGAGTATCTCGTTAACCCGGTAAATGTTACGTGAGGCGCTGCAACATTCCCGAAGCGACTTGACCGGTTCAGCTCTGGATAAGCACGACGTGCACGCGGTACGGACCGTGCGCCCCGAGCGTCACGGTCTGCTCGATGTCGGCGGTGCGCGAGGGTCCGGAAATGAAATTCACGGCGCGCGGCAACGTCCCATGCTCGCGCCGGAGTAATGCCCACGCGTCTTCCATCGATGGCACGATACGCGCGCAGGGCACGAGGGCGACGTGTGTTTCCGGCAGCAGGCTGACGGTCGGCGGGGTCGCAACACCGGATAGGGTCATCAGCGTCCCCGTCTCGCCGATGGCGCAGTACACACCCGTGATACCGACCAGATCGTCGCTGCGGGCAGAGCGCGCCTCCACGCTGATGCCACTCGACCGCCAGTCGAGCTCCACGAGCTCCGACCAGCACACCGCGCGCCGCGGCAAGCCGCGCTCGTCGAGGTAAGTCGCAATGAGGCGCGGCACGTCTGCAAACGTCGCGGCCTCCGCTACCGTCGAAGCGAGAGACAGTGCGCGCTCGCGGAAACGCGTGACGGCATCCCGGGTGTCGTGCGGCATCGCATTGCGCGCATGCGCAGCGAGGTGCGCGCGCACCGCAGCGATCTCCGCCTCGCCCAGCTCCCCGCTGCGTCCCTGACGTTCGCGGATGCGGGCGAGGATTCGTTCTCGCGCGCTCACTTCAGCGCAGGCCTCAGCCCAGCGTCGGCATATGGAAGCCCGTGGGCAGCGCGTCCGCGTCGGGCCAACGCGTTGTCACGACTTTCGCGCGCGTGTAGAAGCGCACGCCCTCCATGCCGTGCACGTGCGTATCGCCGAAGAGCGATCCGCGCCAGCCGCCGAACGAATAGAACGCAATCGGCACCGGAATCGGCACGTTGATCCCGACCATGCCGACTTCGATCTCGCGCTCGAACTTGCGCGCGGCGCCGCCGGAGCGCGTGAACACCGCGGTGCCGTTCGCGTACGGATTCGCATTGATGAGCGCGATCGCCTCGTCCAGCGTCTGCACCCGTACGACGCTCAGCACCGGCCCGAAGATCTCGTCCTTGTAGATCGTCATCTGCGGCTTCACGTTGTCGAACAGCGAAGCGCCGAGGAAGAAACCGTTCTCGTGTCCCGGCGCCTTGAAGCTGCGTCCGTCGAGCACGAGCTTCGCACCCTCCGCGATGCCTTTGTCGACGTAACCCGCGACTTTGTCGCGGTGAGCGCTCGTGACGAGCGGCCCCATGTCGACGTCCTTGCCGGTGCCGGCGCCGATGTTGAGCTTCGCCGCACGCTGCGCGAGTTTTTCCACCAGCGCATCGGCAATGCCGCCCACGGCCACGATCGCGGAGACGGCCATGCAGCGTTCGCCCGCGGAACCGTAACCGGCGCCGATCAGCGCGTCCGCTGCGAAATCGAGATCCGCATCGGGCAACACCACGGCGTGATTCTTCGCGCCCCCGAGCGCCTGCACGCGCTTTGCGTGCTTCGCGCACGTCTCGTAGATGTACCTCGCGATCGGTGTCGATCCCACGAACGAAACGGCGCGCACGTCGGGATGCGCGAGCAGCGCGTCGACCGCCTGCTTGTCGCCGTGCACGACGTTCAGCACGCCATCGGGCAAACCGGCTTCCTTGAACAGCTCGGCCAGCCGCATCGCGGTCGAAGGCACTTTCTCCGAGGGCTTCAGCACGAACGTGTTGCCGCACGCGATCGCGACCGGATACATCCACATCGGGACCATCGCGGGGAAGTTGAACGGCGTGATGCCCGACGCACACGCCGAGCGGCTCGCGCAGCGAATGGCTGTCGACGTCGGTTCCCACTTCTTCGCTGTGTTCGCCTTTCATGAGATGGGGAATGCCCATCGCGAATTCGACGACCTCGAGCCCGCGCTGCACCGAGCCCGCGGCATCGATCAGCGTCTTGCCGTGCTCCTCGGTGATGAGGCGCGGCAAGCTCCTCGCGGTGGCGCTCGAGCAACTCGCGGTAACGCATCAGCACGCGCGCTCGGCGCAGCGGCGGCGTCTTGCGCCAGGCCGGGAAAGCGGCTTTCGCTGCCTGCACGGCCGTATCGATATCGGCATCACTGCAGAACGGAACGCGCCTCACCACCACGCCCGTCGCGGGGTTGGTCACCTCTCCCGAGCGCGTGCTCGTCGCCGGCTGTCTGCGGCCGTTCACCCACATCGCGACGGTCTCGGCATTCAGGTCGGTCGGTTTGTTCATGGATCTTTCTCTCTCTGGTGGTATTTACGAAGCGCGACGTGCCGCACGCCGCGCATAAAGCTCCCGGAATGTCCGGCCCTCCGGTGCAGGCAAGTCGCGCCGTGCGGTCCAGCCGTGCGCACCCGGCAGATTCGTGATGCGTTCGATCCGTGCCGCCGAGCCGCGCCAAGACCCGCGCCGCCACGCGCATCAGCAACGCGTAGACGGCAGGTCTGCGCGCCGCCCAGCCCCACAGCGCGAGGCCCACACGTTCGCTCCGCGGACGCAGGCCCCGCGCGAATTGCTGCTCGCGCAGCTTGCGAAGCAGATCGGGCAGCGGAATTTTAACCGGACAAACGACGCCGCACTGATTGCAGAACGTCGACGCGTGCGGCAGGTCGAGCGCGTTCTCCAGCCCGACATACGTCGGCGTCAGCACGGAGCCCATGGGGCCCGGGTACACCCAGCCGTACGCATGGCCGCCGATGCTCTGGTAGACAGGACAGTGATTCATGCAGGCGCCGCAACGGATACAACGGAGCATCGCCTGCATGTCCGTGCCGATCAGCTTCGTGCGTCCGCCGTCGACCAGGATCACGTGAAAGTGCTCGGGACCTTCCGCGGCCGGCGTATCCCTCGGACCCGTCGTGATCGACATGTAATTCGTGATCGTCTGGCCCGTCCGTGCCGCGGCAGCAGTCGCAGCAGCGTCGCGATATCTTCGAGCGTCGGGACGACTTTTTCGATGCCGGTGATCGCGACGTGCACGCGCGGCAGGCTCGTCACCATGCGCCCGTTGCCTTCGTTCGTCACGATCAGCGTCGAGCCGGTTTCCGCCACGACGAAGTTCGCGCCCGTGATGCCCATGTCCGCGGACAGGAAATGCGGGCGCAGCATCTCGCGCGCTTCGCGCGTCAACTCCGCGATGACGGCCGTGCGCGGCCGTCGATGCTTCTGCTCGAAGAGATCCGATACTTCGTCGCGCGTCTTGTGCACGACCGGCGCCACGATGTGCGACGGCGGCTCCTTCGCAAGCTGGAGGATGTACTCGCCGAGATCGGTCTCGATCACTTCGACGCCGGCAGCTTCCAGCGCATCGTTGAGCGCGCACTCCTCGCTGACCATCGACTTCGACTTGGCGAGCCTTGCGCACACCGTATTTCGCGGCAAGCTCGCAGACGATGCGATTCACGTCCGCGGTCGTTTCGGCCCAGTGCACGACGGTGCCGCGCGCAGTCGCGTTGCGTTCGAACTCCTCGAGATAGACGTCGAGATGCTCGAGCGCACGATCGCGGATCTCCGCAGCCGCATCGCGGATAGCCGGGAAGTTGTCGAGCTCGGCTACACGCTCGGCGCGTCCCTTCACGAAATTGTCCTGGAGCTTTTCGAGCGCCGCCTGCAGCCGCGGGTCGGCGAGCTTGACCCTGGCCGTCGTTTTGAAGCGGTAGGACGTCAGCTGCATTTACCGTTCGCATGGAGCGCGAGAATGTCCCACACCGCGCGATTGCACGGCGTCGGCACGTTCACGGTTTTTCCGAGCTGCACGACGCCTCCGGAGAGCCATTCGACTTCGAGGCGTCCGCCATGCTCGAGATCGTGGTGGAGCGACGACGTCATGTCGGGCGGCAGCGTGTCGGCGAACGCGACGCGTTGTTCGGCGTAGTCGGCCGGTAGATTCACCCCGAGCGCGCGTGCGACGGCGACTGCCTTCCTTCACGACGTCGAGCAGGAAGGCGCGTGTTTGTGGGTTGGATCGGATCGGGCCGATCGGCGTGCGCATCGACGCGGTGCACGCGGAGAGACCCGACGAGGAACGCGTACTTCTCCCACAGCGCCCTGCGGATGTCCGTCGAGAGCTCGGCCTGCAGGCCCGCCCGCAGCATGGCTTCGAGCAGCCGTTTCGCGCGCGGCGATGTCTGCCCGTCGTATTCCCCGAACACCACGCGCTGCAACGGGCCGATCTGGCGGATGACGCCGGGCCTTGCGATCGAAGTGCCCATGTACGCAGCGCCGCCCATGACCGCTTCCGGCGCAAAGATGGTTTTAAGTATGTCGTCCTTGATGACGCCATTTTGAAGTGAGAGTACGGCCGTATGTGGCCCGACGAGGCTCGCGACCGCGCGCCCCGCTGCCTCGGTATCCCACAGCTTCACCGCAATCAGCACGAAATCGGCAACGCCGATCGTGGCCGGGTCGTCGGTCACGTTCACTTGCGGCACGTGCAACGTGCCATGCGCATCGCTCTCGATCGTGAGTCCGTTCTGCCGCATGGCGTCGAGGTGCCCGCCGCGCGCGACGAAATGCACGTCGGCGCCGACGGTCGCGAGCCGTCCTCCGACGAGGCCACCCACGCCGCCCGAGCCCATGACCGCAATCTTCATCGGTTCAGACATCCTGTGCTCCAGCGAGAATCTCGGCGATGTGCAGCACGCGCGTACGAGTCTCTCCACGCCTGCGTAACCGGCCTTCGATGTTGAGCATGCATCCGAGATCCCCGAGTACCACCGCGTCGGCGCCGGTCGCGACGATGTCCGCACACTTGCGGTCGGCGATGTGCGATGAAATGTCGCCGAACTTCACCGAAAACGTTCCTCCGAAACCGCAGCACTGTTCAGGACTCTTCATCTCGATGAGCTTGAGCCCTTCGGTCTTCGCGAGGAGTGCGCGCGGTTGCGATTTGACGCCCAGCTCGCGCAATCCCGAGCAGGCATCGTGATACGTGATCGTGCCGTGAAACGTGCCGGGCACGGCATCGATCTTCGCCACGTTCGCCAGGAAGTCCGCGAGCTCGTATGTGCGCTCGCACAGCGCGAGTGCGCGCGTCAGCTCCCGTGGTTCGTCGCGGAAGAGATCGGGGTAGTGAGCCCGGATCATGCCCGCACACGAGCCCGAAGGTACCACGACGTACTCGCAGCTTTCGAACTCGTCGAGCACTTTGCGCGCAAGTGCGAGCGCGGAGTGCCGGTCGCCCGAGTTGTAAGCGGGCTGTCCGCAGCACGTCTGTGCTGCCGGAACGACGACATCGCATCCGGCGTGCTCGAGCAGTGCGAGCGCTGCAAAACCGATGCGCGGACGCATGAGGTCGACGAGACACGTGATGTAAAGGCCTACACGCAAACGGTCACTCGGAACGTCCTACCGCAACGCGGCTGAGAAGACCCGCCATTATGCGCGCTCATCTCGCCTTCGTACGCCCGAAGGAAAGGAGGTTACGGAGGGAAACCTTCGGTTTCTCTCTGTTCCGTAGGCGGCGAGACCCGAGCTGTAGGCGAGCGCCGCCCCTACGTGCTGATGCGCCAGGGCCGCAGGTAATCCATGCGATCGGACGTGCGCACGATCACCTGTTTCACGGCCTTGTCGTGCAGCACGTGCAGCGTCACGTCGCACCCCGCTTCACCGGCCGCCCACAGCTTGCGATAGAAATCGCTCTGACCGCCGATCGACTGTCCCGCCACGCCGAGGATCACGTCGCCGCGTTCGAGCCCGGCCAGCGCGGCGGGAGAATCGGGCAATGTGCGCGAGACGAAGAGATGGCCTTCGTGCTGTTGCGAGTACACGCCAAGCCACGGCCTTGCGGGTCCGCGCCGTCGTCCGTTCGCAACCAGATCGTCGAGGAGCGGCTTCAACAAGTCGGTCGGGACGAACATGTTGCCGGGAAAAGCGGCGCCGACCTCCAGCGCATCGCTCACCCATAACGAAGCGATTCCCACGAGCTTGCCGCTCGCATCGAGCAACGCCGCGCCGCTGTGCTCATAGCGCGGAGGCGCCGTGAAGATCGCATCCTCGATCATGTATTCCCACCAGCCGGTGAACGTGCGACGCGCGACCACGGCTGCGGTGGATACACCACCGGCGGCACCCTGCGCAGCGACATGCACGGTCGTCAGTTCCCGCACTGCGCCGGAGTCTCCCATTTCGAGGTCGGCCGAGGCGAGTCCGCTCAGCGCCTTGATCAGGCCGAAGCCGCTCGAATGATCGAAGCCAGCCACGCTCGCGGGATAGATGCGGCCGTCGTGCGTCATCACCAGGATCGACGCGGCCTCGAGCACCAGATACCCGATCGTCAGAATCAGGCCCCGTCTGGCGTCGATGACGACACCCGTGCCTTCGCGTTCAGCGCCCAGCGTGTCGGCCGTGCGTGCATCCGCAACGGCCTTGATGCTCAGCTTGACGACGGCTTCCGTGATCGTCTCAGGCGCGGAGCTGCCCGGAAGATCGGCGTAAGCGGCGCGCCAGGCGGCAAGTGCGGCAGTGAAGAACGGTGCGGGCATATCGTGTTTCAACTCCGCGCGATCGCGGCAGCCATTACGTTATCGGACAGCGGCAGACACTGTGTTCGCACGACGTGAACCTCACTCCAAAGCCATGTAGCGTACATCGAGAATCTCGATCTCCTCCACACCCCCGGGGGTTGCGAGACGCACGAGATCGCCTGCCCGCTTGCGCAGCAGGGCTTTGGCGATCGGCGAAATCCAGCTCACGCGCCCACGCTGCGGGTCCACTTCGTCCAGCCCCACGATACTGATCGTGCGCTCCGCGCCGTCGGCACCCGCATACACGATCGTTGCGCCGAAGAAGATCTGATCCGTTTCCTCGCGCTCGGCGGGATCCACCACGACTGCGGAATCGAGGCGCTTCGTGAGATAACGTATGCGCCGGTCGATTTCGCGCAACCGTCGCTTGCCGTAAATGTAATCGCCATTCTCCGAGCGGTCGCCGTTCGACGCGGCCCAAGCGACCGTCCGCACGACCTCGGGCCGCTCGCTGTCCAGAAGCTGCACGAACTCTTCCTTCAGCCGTGTATAGCCCCGCGGCGTCATGTAATTTGGCGGTGCGGCATGGCCCTCCGGCGGTGCATTGCGGCCCTGTGCGGACCGGCTGAACTGCGTTGGCATGATTTCGCGATGTGCGATCGAAATAACGTGACTTGCGCGCGGTCCGGGAAACGTTAGTTTAACGAAAGCCCGTTCGCGCCTTGCACTGCATTCCGCGGCCCATCATTGTTGCACCCGAGCTTGCATCATATAAAATCCTCTGTTGCTCCGCTCCGCGCCCGATCGACCGCGCCATCCCATGGAGTCCACCCGGGAAGTCAAATCTTCCATCCAGGTCATCGACCGCATGATGCGTCTGCTCGAGTGCATCGCACATCACTCGGGCCCGGTCAGCCTGAAACAGCTCGCGAGCGAAACATCGCTCCACCCGTCCACCGCGCACCGGATCCTGGGTGTCATGGTGGAGAGCCGGCTGGTTGACCGTGTCGAGCCGGGCACCTACCGCCTCGGCATACGGCTGCTCGAGCTGGGCAATCTCGTGAAGTCGCGCATCAACGTTCGCCAGGAGGCACTCCCGTACATGCAGCGCCTGCATCACGCGCTCGGCGAAACGGTGAATCTCAGCGTACGCCATCACGACGAAGTGGTGTACATCGAACGTACGGCCCCGGGCAATTCCATGATGCGCGTCGTGCAGATCATCGGCGCCCGTGCACCGCTCCATATCACCGCAGTGGGAAAGGTGTTTCTCGCGCACGAGGACCGGCCGAACCGGCTCGATTACGCGACGCGCACCGGCCTCCCGCGTTTCACGAATAATACGGTGACCGACGGCGAGACGCTCGTCCGTGAGCTCGACGCGATCCGCACGCAGGGTTATGCGTTCGACAACGAGGAAGCGGAAAAAGGCGTGTCCTGCATCGGCGCCGGCATCTACAACGATGAAGGGCGCCTGGTCGCTGGACTCTCGGTATCCGCGCCATCCGACCGCCTGCAGCCGGGCTGGGCGCACGACGTGCGGCGTACCGCGGAAGACATCTCGCGAGCGATCGGCTACGTTCGGTGACGTCCCGGCTGTTGCGGGGCGCGCCGTTCACCGATAGGTCGTCTCGATGCTTGACGAACGCGTAGTATTTCTCGACCTCGAGACGACCGGCGGCAGCCTCCTCGACGATCGCATCATCGAAATCGGCCTCGTCGAAGTCGATTGCGGCCGCTTCGCAGGCGAATGGTCGACACTGGTCAATCCCGAACGTCGCGTCCCGCATTCCATTCAGGTGCTCACGGGCATCGCACCAGAGATGCTCGAGCAGGCGCCGACCTTCGAAGTGCTGGCGACCGTTACGAGCGTCGCGACTTGCCCTTCGCTGAGGCCGGGCCGGATCCATTCATCAGCTTGCGCAGGTCCAGGCGCGCCGAGGATCTCGTGTCCGCGTGCAGCACACGGGCCATGTAGGCGAGCGCCTGCCGGTTCTTTGCCGGCGCACGCGATGCCGTACAGTCCGAGGGGACGAATATCTCGAAGTCATGCATGTAGGCGTCCGCGGCGCTGACGAGCACGCAGGCTTCGCCGGCGAAACCGGTAAGCACCAGCCGCTTGACCTCGAGGTAGGCAAGCAGGGTCGCCAGCGTCGTCGAGTAGAACGCCGAGTGTTTGGGTTTCAGCACGAAATAGTCTTCGCGTTTCGGTGCCAGCAGCTCCGCGATCGGACGCCCACGAACGTCGTCATGCAGACAATGCTCCACGACTTCCCGGAAGTCCGAGCGCCACCGGCCGAAATTGTCATTGGCGTAGATGACGGGTATGGCCGCCTCACGCGCGCGATGCGCGAGGCGCGCGATGCGTGATGCCGCCGGCAAGGCCGTCCTGAGCAGCTCGCGGCCGCCCGGAAATTCGAGATCGTTGATGACGTCGATCAGCACCAACGCGACAGAACACGTGTCCGGCGCGTTGCCGTGCAGATCAGAGCTCCTGGCTGGCATGGCGTTCCTGCTCCGATGTTCGATCGTCGTCGATCCGGCCGCTTCGCCGCATCGACAGCCAGATGTGGGATCATTGTTCGCACTTCACCCGGAGTCACGCATGAAACTTTCATTCCGCTCTCTTGCGGTTGCCGCGATCACGGCGGCGGCGTGCGTTTCAGTGCACGCGCAGCAATATCCCAGCAAACCCGTACGGTTCATCATCCCGTTTCCGCCGGGCGGCCCGACGGACATCATCGGACGCATGGCGGCTGACATTCTGACCAAGGCCTATGGCGTGCAATTCGTCGCCGACAACCGGGCCGGCGCGGGCGGCAACATCGGCACGGAGCAATGCGCGAAAGCGCTTCCGGACGGCTACACGGTCTGCATGATCACCGTGGCGCAAAGCATCTCCCCCGCGATTTACCGCAAGCTCAACTTCGACCCGGTGAAGGATTTCGCGCACGTGACCATGATGGCTCAGCTTCCGAGCATGCTCACCGTGCATCCATCGCTGCCGATCAGGAACGTGAAAGAGCTCGTGGCGCTGGCGAAATCGCAGCCCGGCAAGATGTCGTACGCGTCCACGGGCAATGGGACGAGTCCGCACATGCTCATGGAGATGTTCAAGTTCATGACGGGGACCAATATGCTGCACGTTCCGTACAAGGGTCAGGCCCCGGCGGTCCTCGATCAGATTTCGGGTCAGATACAGCTTGCGTTCAATACCGCCATCGGCGTGATCCCGCAGGTTCAGAGCGGAAAGCTGCGGGCAATCGCCATCTCGACGCGAGAGCGGTTCCCCGCCCTGCCCGACCTTCCGAGCGTGGACGAAAGTGGCGTCAAAGGTTTCGATGGCGGATCATGGAACGGCGTGGTCATGCCCGCAGGCACGCCACAGGACATCGTGAATCGCATCCACGGCCCGCTCGTCGCCGCCTTGCAGGCGCCTGCCGCGAAAGAGATGCTGCTCAAGAACGGCGCCATCGCGAGCGGCGGCACCCCTGCCCAGTTCGCTGATTTCATACGCGCGGAAGCTGCGAAATGGGCAAAGGTGGCGAAATTTGCGGACATACACCTCGACTAGCACGACCCCTCCTGGCGAGCGGGGGCTGGAACAGCGGGGTCCCCGCGAACGTAGCTCTCAGTGCCCGGTTAGAACTCACGTCCTATCGTACGAGGGTCGCGGAGATGCGAGCGGGGGCTGGAACAGCGGGGTCCCCGCGAACGAAACTCTCCGGAGTAGTTAGAACTCAGTCCAAATCGCATGAGGCCGGCGGAGACGCTGAGCGAGGACTGCGGGCCGCAGGTCCCCGCGACCGTAAACTCAGCGCCCCTAAAACTCGCGTTCGATAGTGCGAGGCTCAGAAGTCAGGGAGCGCACGGCGCCTCAGTGAAAGACGACCGGGTTGTTCAGCAGCACGTCGAACTGATCGAGGAAATCGTCGACGTTTTCCGCTGAAGCGTCTTCCGCGATCGCCGTTTTCATCGATTCGAGAAACTTCGCGGCCGTGTCGCCATGCAGGAACGCACCGCGCGCGGCATGCTTGTCCACGAGTTCGTAGCCATGCTCGGCGGGATACTCGACGACGTAGTAGTTATCGCTGTTGTAGATGACGTTCATGAGGGTCCTCTCGTTCGCCGCAATAGGCCGCGAAACTTCGTATAGCAAGAGCGGTGCCCAACGCTAAGTACTGGTCCTGTGGACATTTTTCAGCGGCCGCGGCGTTCACCGATTTTGGGGCGGCTGCGGCCTTGGAGACGCCGAACTGTCTCTGCAGGGCGACGCGCCGTTAGCCGTTGGCGGCACCCGATGTGCGGCGCCATTGACTGATGGCGATTCCGCTCAGGATCAGCACGAGCGCACCGTACGCATTCACGCCCGGTTGCTCCCCCAGCAGCATGACGCCGAGAAATACCGCGACCGCGGGACTGAGATAGTTGACGAGCGACATGAACGTCGGCCCCGCGGAGCTGATGAGTCGAAAGTAGAGGATGGTCGCGAGCGCCGTCGGTCCGATACCGAGCCACACGATCGCCGCGGTCGAAGCGAAACTCGGCGCGAGGGTCCACGGCTGCTCGAGCGTGATCGCCAATGGAACGACCATGATGCTCGCCACCAGCAGCGTGCCCGTCGCTGCGACCAGGAAATCGGTTTTCACGAGCAGGCGCGCGAGAATGCTGTTCGTCGAATAACACAAAGCGCCGCCGAGCACAGCCAGTTCGGAAACCACTTGCAGCGTCGATCCTCCGCTTCGCCTCGCGACCGCCGGCCCCATCAGCACGAGAATGCCTGCAAAGCCCACAAGGAACCCTGCCGCGCGTCGCTGCGTCAGATGCTCGCCCGCGATGATGAAGTGGGCGAGCAGGAGTGTCGCGAGCGGCATCGCTGCGATCAGTATCCCGGCAAGCGCGCTGTCGATGGCCTGCTGACCCCAGGTGATCAGGAAGAATGGCAGCGCATTACCGACGAACCCCATCGCGGTATAGGCGGCCCACACCGGTCCGATCCGCGGCAGACGCATGCCTCGCGCGTGCACGACGATGAGCAGGACGAGTGCGCCGATCGCGAGGCGCGCGGCCACGAGCGCAAGCGGCGTGACCGTTTCGAGGCCACGTTTGTTGAACATGAAGGACGAGCCCCACATGGCGACGAGGGCGAGGAGGAGTACCCAGTCAACAAGAACCTTATGCATTCTTCCGGTGAGCGGCGCGCCTGGGACAGGCTGTCGCCGCGAACGAAGCATTCGAACGTCTATTAAAACTCACGTCCAATCGTCCGAGGCTTACTGAGATGGACTGCGGCGCGCCTGAGACAGGCTGTCGCCGCGAACGAAACATTCCGGCGCCAATCAGAACTCTCGTCCGAGCATCCGAGGGCTCAGGCAGCGGCGAGGCCTGCCCGCGCACACGCGCTCACGCTCAGTCGAACAACGGCGTCATCGTCGGCTGGTCTTCGAGTGCTTCGAGCCGTGCGAACACGGCTTCCGGGTTGTACGCCTGGGTGCGCGCCGTGAGCTTCAGGAATTTCGCGCGCAGTTGCTCCTGCGAGAGCGGGCGGTGCGGCATGCCTTCGTAATCGTGCATTTCGATCGAGTGTTCACGCCCGTTCCTCAGACGCACTGCGAGATACGTGGAGAACCGATTCTTCACCTTGTCCGCGGGCAGCTCTTCGACGCTCGTGTTGCGGCAGACCGCGCGTATGGATGCGTCGTTCAGGCTGTCGTCGCTGAATACGGTCGGATCGACGGGATCGCGATGCAATGCGAGCGCGACGCAGAACGGCGTGCTGTACTGCGCCATCGTCGTATCCTGCGGCTCGGTGATGTTGTGGTGGCTCACCACCTTCTCGTTGGCGCGGATCGTGACTGCTGCCACGTCGGCGCCGCTGAACCCGTGGCGTGTTCTCAACTCCAGCGCCGCCGTCACCGGCACGTGTGCGGTGATGTGACACGAATAGCGCTTCAGCATCGTCGTCAGCGTATGCCATTCCTCACCGAGCGCACGCGTGAGCCGTTCCGGCTCCCGCTCCTTCGCGAATGCCGCCAGAAAGCCGAACTTGCCTTCGAGCACGCTCTGCGGGCCGGTGAAGCCTTCGCGGGCGAGCGTCGCGGCGAGCGCCCCGCTTTCGGCCGCGCGTCCGAGATGAAGACGCTTCACCATACCGCCGCCCGAGCGCGAGAATTCCAGCAGCCCCGAGCAGAGCGAGCCTGCGATGCCGAGTGCGTTCGTCATCCGCTCCACGTCGAGGTTCATGAGTAGCCCGGTCACGATCGCGCCGCCGAAGACACCGGTCAGTCCGGGTGCGTGAAAGCCGATGCTCTCGCTGGAACTGCGTGCAGCGTCGCCGATGCGGTACGTCACTTCGAAACCCGCGACAAATGCCGTCAGAAGGTCCTTGCCGCTGCGGCCCTGCGCCTGCGAAACGGGAATGCCGGGGGACGTCAAGGCAGCACCCGGATGGAAGCCCACACCCGGATTGCACAGACTGTCGAGCTCGAACGAATGCGCGAGCGCACCGTTCGCAAGCGCCGCGAGCTGGCCGCGTGCCTTGTGCGGCGTGCCGACGATCGATCCTCTGCCGGGCGCACTCGTGCGCTGCACGTATTCGATGATGATGCGGCTCCATGGCAGATCCGCACCGAAGGTCATCGCGCCAACCGTGTCGATGATGGTGGTCTTTGCGCGTTCGACCACCGCGTTCGGCAGCATCTCGTATTTCAGTCCGACGGCGAATTCGGCGAGCGTGCGGGCAGCGGCGGTCATCGTGTCATCCCCATCTCCTCCGTGCGATGCGTGCGGATCGGGATCCGGCAGCAGTGGACTCCAGTATAACCGCAGCGCAAGCACACCTCGGCGGCGCGGGACAGCGCAGCCCGCGTGATAAAATTTCTGTTTCCATCCGGGTGTTTGCAATGCCGCTCACGGCACTCACCGCGCTTTCTCCGCTCGACGGCAGATACGAGGCCAAGGTCGCGCCGCTGCGCGCCCTTTTCAGCGAGTACGCGCTCATCCGCTTTCGGGTGAAAATCGAAGTCGAGTGGCTGAAGGCGCTCGCGGCCGAGCCCTCGATCGCCGAGGTTCAAAGCTTCTCCCCTGACACGATCGAGCAATTGGACGACCTCGTCCGCGATTTCTCCGAGGGCGACGCAGCGATCGTGAAAACGATCGAGGCACAAACCAATCACGACGTGAAGGCGATCGAGTATTTTCTCAAGGAGCGGCTCGGCGGCAACGACGAGATTGCCCGTGTCGTCGAGTTCATCCATTTCGCGTGCACGTCGGAAGACATCAACAATTTGTGTCATGCGCTCATGCTGAAAGAAGCGCGAGAGCAGGTGATGCTGCCGATGCTGGAGCGCATCATCGCGAAGCTGAGGGCGCTTGCGCACGCGCTTGCCGATGTGCCGATGCTTGCACATACGCATGGGCAAGCCGCGTCCCCGACTACGCTCGGCAAAGAGCTCGCGAACGTGGTTGCGCGGCTCGCGCGTGCACGCGATGCGCTTGCCCGCGTAACGCTCCTCGCCAAGGCGAACGGCGCCGTCGGCAATTACAACGCGCATGTCGCGTCTTACCCGGAGGTCGACTGGGAACGCTTCGCGCGCGCGCTCGTGACCCGCCTCGGGCTCGAATTCAACGCCTACACGATCCAGATCGAGCCGCACGATGCAATCGCCGAGCTGTTCGACGCCTATGCCCGTGTGAATACGATCCTGCTCGACTTCGACCGCGACGTGTGGGGCTATGTCTCGCTCGGCTACTTCAAGCAGAGGCTCAAGGCGGGCGAAGTCGGCTCCTCCACCATGCCACACAAGGTGAACCCGATCGATTTCGAGAACTCGGAAGGGAACCTCGGCATCGCCAATGCGCTGCTCCGTCACATGAGCGAAAAGCTGCCGATCTCACGCTGGCAGCGCGATCTCACCGATTCCACGGTTCTGCGCAACATGGGAGTGGCTCTCGGCCACACGCTGCTCGCGTACGACGCGTGCCTGCGGGGACTCGAGAAGCTGGAAGCAAGTCCGCAAAGACTCGCCCAGGATCTCGACGCAAACTGGGAAGTGCTCGCCGAGCCGATCCAGACCGTCATGCGCCGTTACGGCATGACCGGCGCTTACGAACAACTGAAGGAGCTCACGCGCGGGCGTGAAGGCATCACGCGCGAGTCGCTCCACGCGTTCATCCGCGGACTGTCGGGTCTGCCGCAGGCCGAACGCGATCGACTGCTTCGCCTCACGCCGGCCTCGTACATCGGTATGGCCGCGGAGCTGGCGCGCAGAATCTGAAGGGGGCGGCGCTCGCCTACGGCTCGGGCCTGGCCCGTTCTGCTCGAGCCTCGTACATTTGGATGCAAATACTGACTGATACCGGAATGTTTCGTTCGCGGGGACCCCGCTGCTCTGCAGCCCCCGCTCAGCGATAAAGGGATGGCTCTAAGCAACTCTCTCTCTCCGTAACCTCCTTTCCTATCCGTGAGTAGCCAGAGGTGACCTGATGCACACGATCGATGTAGACCAGACCAATTTCGACTCGGCGGTGATTCAGGCCTCGAGCAACACGCCGGTGGTCGTCGACTTCTGGGCGCCGTGGTGCGGACCGTGTCGCGCACTGGGTCCGATGCTGGAAAAGCTCGCAGCCGAATACGACGGCCGCTTCGTGCTCGCGAAAATCAACTCGGACGAGAACCCGGAGCTCGCGGCCCGCTACGGCGTACGCGGTATTCCCAATGTCAAAGCGTTCGTCGCCGGCGAAGTAGTCGATGAATTCTCGGGCGCACTGCCGGAGAGCGCGGTGCGCCAGTTCATCGCAAGCATCATCCCCTCGCCCGCGGACGAGCTGCGGCTGCAGGCACTGGCAGCCTACCGCAACGACAACGACGTCGATGCCGCGCTGACTCTGCTCGACCGGGCAGGCGAGCTCGATCCTGACAGCGAGGAAATCAAGGTCGATCGCGCAGGGTTGCTGGTCGCCGCCAGCCGCCTCGCGGAAGCGCGCGCAGTCCTCGCGACGCTGTCGCCGCTCACCCAGATGGACGACAGCGTCAAAGAGCTCACGGCGCGCATCGAGCTTGCCGAAGGTGCCGCCGGCGCAGCTTCCGAAAACGCGCTTGTGAAGCGCATCGAGGCGAACGAAGGGGACCTCGACGCACGCATGCAGCTCGCGCACGTCTATGTCGCCCGCAAGGAATACCGCAAGGCGCTCGAACACCTGCTCGGGATCGTCGAGCGGGACCGCAAGTTCGGCGACGACGCCGCGCGCAAGACCATGTTGAAAGTGTTCGAGCTTCTCGGCGGCCAGGGCGAGCTCGTCAGCGAATTCCGCAAACGCCTCGCCCGAACCATGAACTAGGGGCGGCGCTCGCCTGAACGCTCGGACCTGGCCACCCCACGTTGACGGGTGGCGCCCGTCCACCGAAACGGGACAGACCCGTTTTTGCTTCGCTTTAATCGGGCAGGAAATGTAAAGGTTTGTAATTCCGGGCCGTTCCTGACAACGGCTGGCGGGCATCCTCGTTCTTGGGAGCGTGCCGGATCGCACCGGCCGGGAACGAAGCGAGGCATTCATGTTACGCACGTTGAAATGGATCACGGCGGCGCTGCTGCTGCTCGGCTGCGCCGCGGTGTCCTATGCCGATCCGCCCGCACGGGTCGGGCGTCTGAACTACGTCTCCGGAGGCGCGTCCTTCGCGGCCGCGGAAGCGCCGGAGGACTGGGTCCAGGCCGTCGTCAATCGCCCCTTGACGAGCGGTGACCGGCTCTGGATCGATCGGGACGGGCGTGCGGAATTTCACGTCGGCTCGACCGCAGTGCGGGTGGGCGCCTACACGGCAGTCGACGTACTGAACCTGGATGACAACCGGCTGCAGCTTCGACTTGCCGAAGGCTCGGTGAATGTCCGTGTCCGGGAACTCGATCCGGATGACATCGTGGAAATCGCGACGCCTGCCGGCGCCGTCCTGCTGCGCCAGCCGGGAAGCTATCGCATCAGCGCGGATCCGCAACGCGATCTCACGCGTGTCGTCGCCACTTTCGGGCAGGCCGAAGTCGTCACGCCGGCCCAACGCTTCCTCGTGCCGTCGAGCCAGGCAGCCGTGGTGCCGGCCGGTGGCCCGCCGTCATTCGAAGTCGCGGCGTATGCGGTGACAGACGAGTTCGATCGCTTTAGCGCCGAGCGGGATCGCCGCGAAGACCGCGTCGTTTCCTCGCGCTACGTCTCACGCGACATGACAGGTTACGAAGACCTCGATCAGTACGGCTCGTGGCACTCGGTTCCCGAATACGGCAACGTGTGGGTGCCCGCGAGCGTGCCGACCGGCTGGGCGCCGTACCGGCAAGGCCACTGGGTCTGGATTTCACCGTGGGGCTGGACGTGGGTCGACGACGCGCCGTGGGGTTTTGCACCCTTCCACTACGGGCGGTGGGTCTATGTCGATCGCTATTGGGCATGGGCACCGGGTCCGGTCGTTCGCCGGCCTGTCTATGCGCCCGCCCTCGTTGCGTTCGTTGGCGGCTCCAGCTGGTCCGTGTCGGTGGCAAGCGGTCCGGCCGTGGGCTGGTTTCCGCTCGGCTGGCGCGAGCCTTTCATTCCCTGGTATCGCGCAACACCGCGTTACGTGCAGAGTGTGAACGTGACGCACGTGACGAACGTCACCAACTACACCACCATCAATTACGTCAATCGCAGTCGGCCGGAAGCGGTCACTGTCGTGTCGCAGCAGACTTTCGTATCGTCGCGTTCAGCCTGGCAGGAGCGGCGGCGGGTTGCGCAGGTGGAGCTTGCCCGCGCCGAAGTCATTCGCGATCGCGTCCCCGCTCGATCCGGTGCGCGCGAGCTTTGTTTCAGAACGCCCGGGACGCCAGCCCCCGGCTGACGTGCGCGCACGCGAAGTGGTCTCCGTCAACGCGCCGCCGCAGGCAACCCGCGACGCGCCGGAGTGGCGCGACCGCCGCGGAGCCGGCCCTCGCCCCGCGGAGGTGGATCAACCCCGCGTGCGTGTGCTCGGTCGCGAGCGTGCCGAGGTTGCGACGCCGGCCCCGAGCGCAGCGTCTCCTGCGGCAGCCCCGCCAGCACGCAGAATGCAGGAAGATGCGCCTCGCCAACGCATCGAAGAGCGCGCACAGAGAGCACAGCAGGAAGCGGCCCCGCGCGCACAATCAGAGCAGCGCGACCGCGATCGGCGAGATCGCGCGCAGCAGGAAGCCGCGGTTCGCGCGCAAGCCGACGCAGGGCGGGTGCAAGCCGAACAGCGTGACCGCGAGCGGCGCGAGCGAGCACAACAGCAGGCGACGGTACACGCACAGGATGGCGATCGTGGCGAGGGTGGGCGCAATCGCCCGGATCGCCGGTCCGACCGTGCGGAGCAGAGCCGCGAAGGTCCGGGGCCATCGGTGCAAAGTCAGCAGGCGGCGCCTCAACCTCAGGCACGGTCACAGCAGCCGCGTCAGCCCGCGGGCGACGATTCGAACCCCGGCCGTCCGCAGCGCCAGCAGGGACCGCGCGGGGTCGACTGAGGGGGGCGGCGCTCGCCTTCGCTCGGGCCTCGCCGCCCTACGGAACAGAGAGAAACCGATGGTTTCCCTCCGTAACCTTCCTTCCTTGGGCGCTGGCCTCCGACTCGGGCCTCGCCGCCCTGCGGAACAGAGAAACCCAAGGGTTTCCCTCCGTAACGTTCCTTCCTTCGGTTGCGTGTCGGATCCTACGACACGCGGCTTAGAAGCGGCGCTCGCCTCGGACTGCGAAATCTAAGCCGGACGCCGCCCGCGCAAAAACTCAATTACGCCGGGCAGGATCGAGACCAGTACGATCGCGATGATCACGAGCGACAAATTGTTGCGCACGATCGGCAGGTTCCCGAACAGGTAACCGGCGTAAACAAGCAATCCGATCCACAGGATTGCACCCGCGAACGCAAACGCCGCGAAATGGGCATACGTCATCCGTCCCATGCCCGCAACGAACGGAGCGAACGTGCGCACGATTGGCACGAAACGCGCGATGAGCACCGTCTTCCCGCCGTACTTCTCGTAGAAGCGGTGCGTGCGATCCAGATGCGCCGGATTGAACAGAACCGAGCCCTGCCGGCTGAAGATGCGCGGCCCGGCGAAACGGCCGATCCAGTAGTTCGTGTTATCGCCCGAAAACGAGGCGAGCGCGAGCACCGCAAAAAGAAGATGAGCGTTCATCCCGCCGCCGGCAGCCACCGCCCCCGCGACGAACAGCAGCGAATCGCCCGGCAGGAACGGTGTGACGACGAGCCCCGTTTCGCAAAAGATGATCAGGAACAGAATGAGGTAGATCCAAAGCCCGTAGTCCCGCACCCACTCCTGAAGGTGCTGGTCGAGGTGCAGGATCACCTCGATGAACGCGGTGACGACTTCCACCCGTCAGACCACCGCCTCGGGTTGCGCCTTTTTCTCGGGCCTCGCGAGATCGTCGCGCGTGAGTCCGAGCCACATCACGATGGGACTGGAGACCAGCACGGACGAGTAGATGCCGAACAGAATGCCGATCGTCAGCGCGAGCGCGAAGTAGAACAGCGTCTCACCGCCGAACAGCAGCATCGACAGCACCATCAGCTGCGTGCAGAAGTGCGTGATGATGGTCCGCGACATCGTCGCCGTGATCGCGTTGTCGATCACCTGGGGCACCGGCATCGTGCGGAAGCGGCGGTTACGGAAGTTCTCGCGCACCCGGTCGAAAACCACCACCGATTCGTTCACTGAATACCCGAGAACGGCAAGGACCGCGGCGAGCACCGGCAGCGAGAACTCCCACTGGAAGAGCGAGAAGAAGCCGAGGATGATCACGACGTCGTGCAGATTCGCGATGATCGCGGCCAGGCCGAACTTCCACTCGAAGCGCATCCACAGGTAGAGCACGATACCGATCGAGACGAAGAGGAGCGCGAGCGCGCCGTTATTCAGAAGCTCCTGACCGACCTGCGGCCCTACGAACTCCACCCGCTGCAGCTTGACCCCCGGGTCGAGCTTCGACAGTTCGGCCATCACCTGTTCCGACAACTTCGCGCTCGTTACGCCCTGCTTCACCGGCAGCCGGATCAGCACGTCGCTCGCGGTGCCGAAGTTCTGCACGCTCGCATCGGCAAAACCGAGGCGCGACATGACCTCCCGGATGTGGCCGAGATTGGCCGCCTGCGGATAGTGAACCTCCATTACCGTGCCGCCGGTGAAATCGACGCCGAGATGCAAACCCCGTATTGCGAGCGAGCCGACTGCGATCAGGAACGTGATGATCGAGATCACGTTGAAGATCAGCGCGTAGCGCATGAACGGGATGTCGCGCCTGATCCTGAAGAATTCCATTGTCTGCCTTTACTTAACCGCGGCGGCAGGCTTCCACACCTGCCCGATCGACACCTTCTCCAGACGGCGCTTGTGCCCGTAAACGAGGTTCACGATCGCGCGCGAAACCATGACGGCGCTGAACATCGAAGTCATGATGCCCAGGCAGTGCACGACTGCGAAACCCTTGACCGGGCCGGAGCCGAACGCGAACAGCGCGATACCGGCGATCAGCGTCGTAATGTTCGAGTCGAGAATGGTGTTCCACGCGCGCTCGTAGCCGGCGGCGATCGCTGCCTGCGGCGTGTTGCCGTTACGCAACTCCTCGCGTACCCGCTCGTTGATAAGCACGTTGGCGTCGATCGCCATACCGAGCGTGAGCGCGATGGCGGCAATGCCGGGCAGCGTCAACGTCGCCTGCAGCATCGACAGAAGCGCGACGAGGAACAGGAGGTTCACGGCCAGCGCAACGACGGAGATCACGCCGAACAACAGGTAGTAGGCAATCATGAAGACGGAGATCGCCGCGAACCCGATCCACATGGAGTGGAAACCGCGCTCGATGTTCTGCGCGCCCAGTGACGGACCGACGGTGCGTTCCTCGATGATCTCCATCGGCGCCGCAAGCGCGCCTGCCCGCAGCAGGAGTGCGACGTCGCTTGCTTCGCGGGTGCTCATGCGCCCGCTGATCTGTACCCGGCCGCCACCGATTTCCTGACGGATGACCGGCGCGGTGACGACCTCTCCCTTCCCTTTCTCGAACAGCAGTATCGCCATGCGCTTCCCGACGTTCTCGCGCGTGACCTGCTGGAAGATCCGTGCGCCCGTCGCGTCGAGCGTGATATGAACTGCGGGCTCGTTCGTCTGATTATCGAAACCGGGCTGCGCGTCGTTGATCCGGTCGCCGGTCAGCACCACCTGCTTTCTGACGATCACCGGAGCGCCGTTGCGCTCGACGTAGTACTCCGTCCCGAGCGGCACCTGCCCCGCCGCCGCAGCCTGCAGCGTCGCGGGATCCATCTTGTCTTCTTCGACCATCCGCACTTCGAGAGTGGCAGTGCGCCCGAGGATGTCCTTCGCTTTCGCCGTGTCCTGCACGCCGGGCAACTGCACGACGACGCGGTCCGAGCCCTGTTGCTGAATGATCGGTTCGGCGACGCCGAGCTCGTTCACGCGATTGCGCAGCGTGGTGATGTTCTGCTGCAGCGCGAATTCCTGCGTGCGAGTCTGGGCTTCCGGCCGCAGTGTCGCGGTGATGCGCGATTCGCCTCCGTCGTCCTGCCCGCGCAACTGCAGGTCGGGGAACGCACGTTCGAGCTCCGAGATGGCCTTGTCGCGGGCCGCCCGATCGCGAAACCGAACGAGCACCGACTGGCCTTCCCGCGACACGCCCGAATATTGAATGCGCTTGTCGCGCAGGGTGCCCCGGATGTCGTTCGCGAACCCTTCCATGCGCTTCGCGAGCGCGCCCTTCATATCGACCTGCAGCAGAAAGTGCACGCCGCCGCGCAGATCGAGACCGAGATACATGGGCAGCGCACCGATCGAGGCGAGCCAGCGAGGATTGCGCGACAGCAGGTTCAACGCGACGACATAATCGTCCCCGAGCTCCTTCTGAAGTGCGTCCTTGGCATGGACCTGCGTGTCCGGGTCTTCGAATCGGACCTTCACGCCGTTCTGATCCAACATGGCGCCCTGCGAAACGATCTTGTCCTTCTGCAGCGTGTCTTCGACGCGCGCGAGCAGCGCGGCATCCGGCTTGAGCGTGGCGCGCACAGGAGACACCTGCACAGCCGGCACCTCCCCGAAGAAATTCGGCAGCGTGTAGACCAGCCCTACGAGGAGGGCGATGCCGATGAGAATGTATTTCCAGAGAGGGTAGCGGTTCATTGGTTATCCCGCCAACGGGGAATGCGTGACGGGTGACGGGTGACGAGTGACGTCGCGCAGGCACCGCATCGGTGTTCGTCAGTCATCACTCATCACTGGTTTTTGATGCTGCCCTTCGGCAGCACCGTCTGCACGGCGGCGCGCTGCACCTGAATCTCGACATTGTTCGAGATCTCGACGCTTACATAGCTTTCGCCGACCCGCGTGATCTTGCCGAGAACGCCGCCGGCGGTGATGATCTCGTCGCCCTTCTGCAGCGCATCCACCATCGTCTTGTGCTCCTTCGCGCGCTTCATCTGCGGGCGGATCATCAGGAAGTAGAGCACCGCGAACATCGCGACGATCAGGAAAATGCTTTCGAAGCCGCCGCCGCCGGCACCGCCCGTCAGCTGAGCCCACGCGTCGCTAATGAACATGAGTAGAGTGTCCCCCCGAGTGTGCAACCGCGGCACCCGCGCCACGGAAAGCGTCGAATTTTAGCATTATCCTTCCGGGTCTTCGGCACGCACCCCCGCCGCGAAGCGGCCGAAGGCTTCCTCTCGTATCGCCGTCCGGATCCGCCGCATGAGCTCCAGATAGTAGTGGAGGTTATGGATGGTATTGAGCCGCGCGCCGAGGATTTCGTTCACCCGCTGCAGATGGTGAAGGTAGGCGCGGGTGAAATTGCGGCACGTGTAGCAGTCGCACGCCGGGTCGAGCGGGCCCGTATCGTCGCGATAACGGGCGTTGCGCAGTTTCACGACGCCGGCGCTGGTGTAGAGCCAGCCGTTGCGCGCATTGCGCGTCGGCAGCACGCAATCGAACATGTCGATGCCGGCGGCGACGGCTTCCACGATGTCGCGCGGCGTACCCACGCCCATGAGATAGCGTGGTTTGTCGGAAGGAAGCCGCGGCGCGGTGTGACCGATGATGCGCATCATATCGGCCTTCGGTTCGCCGACCGACAGGCCGCCGATCGCATAGCCGTCGAAGCCGATGCGCGTCAGGCGCTCCAGCGATTCGTCACGCAACCCTTCGTACGTGCCGCCCTGGACGATGCCGAACAGCGCGTTCGGATTTCCTCCATGCGCCGCGCGCGAGCGCTCTGCCCAGCGCGCGCTGAGCTGCATCGATGCGCGGGCCTGCTCGACACTGGCCGGATACGGCGTGCACTCGTCGAACACCATGACGATGTCGGAACCGAGCACGCGCTGGATGCGCATCGACTCTTCCGGCGTGAGGAAGCAGGCGTCGCCGTTGACCGGCGACTGGAACTTGACGCCCTCCTCGCTGATCTTGCGCAGCGCCCCCAGGCTGAACACCTGAAAGCCGCCGGAATCGGTAAGAATGGGACCCGGCCACGCCATGAAGCGATGCAGCCCGCCGTGCGCGCCGATGACTTCGAGGCCAGGGCGCAGCCAGAGATGGAACGTATTTCCGAGGACGATCTGTGCGCCGAGGTCCTGCAGTTCCTGCGGGCTCATCGCCTTCACCGATCCGTACGTGCCGACCGGCATGAACACGGGCGTGTCGATCGTGCCATGCGCGGTCGTGATGCGGCCTGCACGTGCTGCCCCGTCGGTCGCCAGCAGCTCGAACTGCACGCTAACCCTCTGCCCGCGCGTTCGGCGGCTCCGCCCGATCATCGACGCGGATCGCCTCGAGCGCGGCACGCACGTTCGCGGGCATCGGAATCGGCCGTTGTGTCTCGCGATCGCAGCACACCTGCACGAAATACGCGAGCGCCGCTGTCACGTCCTCGTCGTTGCGAAACAGCCCGATTTCGAACCGCATGCTGCTCCCGCCGATGCGACCGACGCGCAAGCCGGCATGTACCACGTCGGGGAACGCAATCGGCGAGAAATAGGTGCAGCCGTTCTCGACGACGAAGTAGACGATCGGGTCGCGCACGAGGTCGCGCTGCAGCGCGTTGGCCAGATAGCTCGTGACCGCGGTATCGATGAAGGAATAGTACGTCGCGTTATTCACATGCGCGTAGACGTCGTTGTCCATGAGACGCGTAGTGATCGTCATGAAATGCCTGAAGCGCCCGCGCTTCTCGGGTGTCGGTCTCGACGCTGTGGTGCTCATGCGTCCGCGCCTCTCTCGATCAGCATGGCGTCTCCGTAGCTGTAGAAGCGATATCGCTCGGTGATGGCGTGAGCGTACGCACGCCGGATGTTGGCGATGCCCGCGAACGCGGCGACCAGCATCATCAGCGTCGACTTGGGAAGATGGAAGTTCGTGACCAGCCGGTCGACGATCCTGAAGCGATATCCGGGCAGGATGAAAAGCCGGGTTTCGCCCCGACCTGCGCGAAAATCCTGCGCCCCGCAGGTCTCCAGGGCGCGCAGCGTGGTTGTGCCGACCGAGATCACGCGGCCGCCTCTGCTGCGCGCGCTGCGAATGGAGTCGACCGTTGCCTGCGGCACGTCATACCATTCGCTGTGCATCTCGTGGCTGGACACGTCTTCGGTACGGACGGGCTGGAACGTTCCTGCACCCACGTGCAACGTCACGTAAGCGAGTGCAACGCCGCGCGATCTCAGCGCATCGAGCATGTGTGCGTCGAAGTGCAGCCCGGCTGTCGGCGCGGCCACCGCGCCCGGCGTTCGCGCGTAGACAGTCTGATAGCGTGTCTCGTCCTCCACGTCGGCCGCATGCTCGATATACGGCGGCAGCGGCACCGTCCCGTGTCGCTCGAGCATATCGAACACGTCGGCATAATCGAACTTCAGGCAGAAGAAGCCGCCTTGCCTGGCGACGACGGTGGCGCTGACGCGGTCCTGCAATGTGAGCGTCTCGCCCTCACGGGGTGTGTGGCTCGCGCGGATCTGAACCAGCGCTCGATCCGCTGCCAGCACACGCTCGACCAGCACTTCCACCCGGCCGCCGGTTTTTCTGCGTCCGGTGAGACGTGCCTTGATGACGCGCGTATCGTTCAGCACGAGGACGTCGTTCGCCTCGATCAACTCGGGCAATTGCGCAAACCCGAGATCGCGAACGTCGCCGCTGCGGCCGTCGAGATGAAGCAGACGGCTGGCGGATCGCTCGCGGGTGGGGACCTGCGCGATCAATTCGGGCGGCAGGGCGTAGTCGAAGTCCTCGAGCTTCATTGCGTGAGGCGGGAGACGAGAGGCGGTAGGCGCAGGTTAATCATGACACCCGGGAAGCGCGAGGTGAGCGGCGCACATGAGCTCCGGGCAAGCCAACCGTCCATCGGCAGGCGTGCTCCGCCTCAATATATAATCGTCTGCGATACATCCCGGGCCGGGATGGCGGAATTGGTAGACGCAGCGGACTCAAAATCCGCCGGTGGCAACACTGTGAGGGTTCGAGTCCCTCTCCCGGCACATCCAGCGTGTTTAACGTCATTCAACGCCATCTCATAAACTCCCGATTTCAAGCATTTTCCCTCTGAGAGACGGCTTTAATCCCATTCAACGGCATTCATTGCCAGCCAGCACGCCGTAGGGGTAAGATTCAGGGGTAACAGCTTCCACAAGAGAGGCTTACCCCCGTGGCACTGACGGATACCGCAGTAAGGCAGACGAAGGCCGGCGACAAGCCGCTGAAGCTCTTTGACGAGCGCGGACTGTATCCTGATCGTAACGCCAACCGGCGGCAAATGGTGGCGGTTGAAGTATCGCTATCAGGGCAAAGAGAAGCTCTTGTCGCTGGGCACTTACCCCGATACGCCACTATCGGCAGGGCGCGCCAGAAGCGCGACGAAGCGCGCCGGCTACTGGCCTCTGGCATTGACCCGAGCGCGCACAGGCAAGCCGAGAAGCTCGAGCGCAGTGCCGACAATAGCTTTGAAGCAGTCGCTCGCGAATGGATCACGAACCGCGCGGCGAAGTGGAGTCGGAAGCAGCCGCGAGAAAGTGCTGGGCCGGCTCGAGCGTGCACGTCTTCAAGCACATCGGCGCACGACCGATCGGACGAGCTGACGGCGCTGGATCTGTTGCCAGTGCTCCGCCGGGTAGAGGCTCAAGGATCGCACGAAACGGCCCATAAGCTGCGCGAATACTGCGGACAGGTGTTCAGGTATGCCATCGCCACCGGACGCGCTGAGCGCGATCCTGCGGCCGATTTGAAGGGTGCTCTCAAGCCGATCGTGGTGAAGCATCACGCGGCGGTGACCGATCCGCGAGCAGATCGCGCCGCTGCTCCGCGATCTCGCGGCCTACGATGGCTCGTTTATCACGCGTTGCGCGTTGCGCCTGGCGCCACTGGTATTCGTGCGGCCGGGCGAGCTCCGGACCGCGGAGTGGTCGCGAGTTCGACCTCGAGGGCCGCGAGTGGCGCATCCGCCGAGCGCATGAAGATGAAAGCGCCGCACATCGTCCCGTTATCGAAACAGGCTGTCGACAGTCCTGCGCGAACTTAAGGCGCTGACGGGCGAATCGTCCGAATACGTGTTCCCGAGCGCGCGGACGTGGGAGCGGCCGATGAGCGACAATGACGGTGAACGCGGCACTACGGCGGCTCGGATACGCGAAGGACGACGATGACCGGCCACGGCTTCCGCAGCATGGCGTCAACGATCCTGAACGAGCAGGGCTGGCACGCTGACGCGATCGAGCGCCAGCTCGCGCATGCCGAACGAAACAAGGTCCGCGGCGCGTACAACTACGCCGAGCATCTACCCGAACGCCGCAAGATGATGCAGGCGTGGGCAGACTTATCTCGAAGCGACTCGAAAAGGGCGGCAAGGTGCTGACCATGAACCGGAGTAACACGGCGCCGGCCCGCTGACCGGCAACCCCCCTGTCGTCAAATACGACAGGGGGCACAGCGGGACCGCGAAACCGAGCTGAAACCTCGGCGCGGTCCCTGACCACAGCAGCACTAACAAGGAGTACTGCAATGGCTGGAATGACTATAGCAGCACCGCCGGCGATGCCGGAGCTGTTCGAAATAGAAGAGACGAACCCCCTGTTCGATAGCGGTAACGTCTACGACGCCACAACTGAGATTCACCGCTATGCACGTTTCCTCGCGCAGCATGTTGCCGCCGACGAGAACGATCTGGAGATGTGCACTGCTCTACGTGTCCTGACCGATGCAACGGGCAAGCTGCGCGACACGCTCGAGGAATATCACGATGCGTTCGTCGCGTGGAAGGAAGCGCAGCCGAAAGGAGGCGCAGCATGAAAGCGCAAAATCCTCTGCAAGAGATCGGGAGACCACTTCGACGTATTCACGCAGGAGATGGACGCGGCGCGCGCGATCGTCGGACTGTGGCGCGGTGCTGTCGGCACTGGAGCGCGCTCCGCAAGGTAAAAGCTCGGAGAGCACGCTCGCGACTGGCGGTGGCTTCGCCTCGGGCATCCAGGTTCGCGATGTCTCCCTCCCCGACATGCTGAAGCACGCGCTCTGCCTCATCGATTCCGCGCTGAACGAGGCCGACGTGATGCGTGAGATTGCCGTGAATGCTATCAAGGAGCAAAGCTCAGAAGCCGGCCGCGTGAGCACGGCAGCAAAAACGCCGAAGCGGGCCAGCAGAAAGGCCCGCGGCGGGGCTGACGCGGCGTATGAGAGCTTCCGCCGCCAGCACGTTGATCTGGAGGCCAACAGGCATCTCTTGCTGCTACTGGCATACGCACAATGGATTGCATATCTGGAAGGCCTATCTTGTGTATCGCAGGGCCGAGGTGCCCGTGCCTGAGAACATCCTGAAGAAGATCGACGCGTATGCTGCGGGGCTCTGCCGGGTTCCGGATGCCGACGACAAGAGAGATCCCGGAATACGAATAGAAGAAGCGCTTGAAATGCGCACGCATCGCGGCGGGCCATCAGCCACGGGTCGAGCGCGCGCGATCGAAGAGAGGCTGCAAAAGGTGCTTGCCGTGCGCGCGTATAACGTGACCTATCCGGCCGATGGCATCACAAAAGCATACAAGGCCGCAGCGAAGGAGTACCGGCGTTTCTTGGCAAGCTATCAAGACGCTCTACCGCGACTGGGTCAAGTTCGAGGCGGGCCCGAAGCCTCAGCAAGTCACCGACAGCCGCGCACGCAAGGTGCGCCCTATGGGAAGGTAAGCCGGACTAGGTGAGTTAGCGTTACCTGCTGTCGAGCGTCTATGTTCCGTCACGTTTCGATTCAATCGAACGGAGATAGACGGCATGCAAGTCACAGTCAAGCGGCTCCTGCGCTGGCCGGCAGTCCTGGAGGCAACGGGACGCAGCCGCGCCTCAATTCACAACGACATCAAGGCCGGACTGTTCCCGCCTCCGGTCAGGATTGCCGCGAACAGTGTCGCCTATCCCGACGTTGAACTTGCGGCAATCATCGACGCGAAGATCCGCGGCGCCTCACCTGACGAGATACGCGCGCTTGTTCGGCGGCTGATCGCAGCACGCACACAGACTGAGCCCGAGGCGGCGTAATGCCGAACGACGCGAGCGCTGGCGTGCTTCTCATGGGCACCCGACTCGTCGCAAGCCTGGATGACTTAGGCGAGTACGACTTCAGCACGGTCTGGGCGCATAGCCTGTCAGACGCGCAGAAGGCGTCCATACCTCCCGAAGATTGCGAGCGGTTCAGGGAAAGGTATCGGAAGACGAACCCGCAGCTCGGCAAGAGCATCACGATCGTCGATCGCGTGCAGGCGAAGATGGACGCGATGGCACAACGTCATCACGGCATCGATTGGCCGGCGCCACTGGATCTCGAAGCGCGTCGGAAAGGGAGCCTGAGCCGCCGGCTTTCATCGTCGACGACTGGCTGCCAGTCGGCTACGCGACGCTTCTGGCTGGTCACGGCGGCGTCGGCAAGTCAGGCATCGCGCTAAACCTTGCCGTGTGCATCGCGCTGGGGCTGCCTTTTTTCGGCATGCACGGTCGAGCGGCGCCGCGTCATGTACCTGTCGTGCGAGGACCGCGAAGGCGTGCTGCATTGGCGTCTGGCTCGCACGACTGCGCACCTGGGCATCAGTCATCGCGGACGCTGCGCGGCTGGCTCGAGATCGTTGATCTCGTCGGCCATGACGTCGTGCTGTGGGAGAAAGATCCACAGACCGGAGGAACTTATACGGCTTCCTTCGGACGACTTGCAGGAACGCATCGAGAAGCACGCGACGGAGCTGCTGATCGTGGACGGTGTCTCCGATACCTACGGCGGCAACGAGAACGCTAGGACCGAGGTAAAGCGCTACGTGAACGCGCTTGTGTCGCTGATTCCGGCCGATCGTGGCGCCGTGCTCCTGCTCGGTCACATCGCGAAGCCGACAGCATCAGCGGCGCAATCGACCGAAGGCTATTCAGGCAGCACCGGCTGGCACAACAGCGTCAGGGCGCGTTGGTATCTGCATCCTGAAACCGTTCAGGGCGACGATGGCGAAAGCTGGGAGCAAAGCGGCGACCTGATACTCGATCTCCAGAAGTCGAACCTCGGGCGCGTCGATCAATCGATGCGGTTCGCCTGGGATGCGACGGCGCACCTGTTCGTCGGGCGCGAGATCGTCGACGCTGCCGCGCTTGACCGTGCGCACCGTGATCGCATCGAACATCGCGACGTGCTGCGAGCCTTTCAGGGCTGCGCGACGAGAGGCATCCACGTGCCGGCGGCCGACGTCAGGACAGCGCACGGCCTATCACGTGCTGTCGGCTGCACCCGAATTTCCGGACACTTTGAAGCGCGGCGGAAAGGCTTCGAGAGGCCGATTTCGACGTGTCATGGAGTCTTTGCGTCAGTCCGGTGCGCTAGTTCCGGCTTCATACACGGACGATCACCGTCACAAGCGCGACGCTCTGACCTGATCTACAAGAGGGAAAGCGCCAATGCGGCGAATGATGCTTTTCGGAACTGACGCACCAATAGCGCATCGCCAAATGCGCCAATGCGGCGAATGCGCATGGGGGATATGGGGGGCGCGCGCAGCGCAACGCTACCGAATGAAAGGGGGAAACCATGAACGGGACTGAAGCACACGAACAACGACTGTCTGCGCTTATGAGCCTGACGAACACGAAGGACACGTTTACGAAGCTTGCCTGCGAATTCCTGCTCGGTCGCAACGTCGAGGTCGAGGAAGTGAAGCCAGCGCTGCGAGATGTGCAGGCAGCCCGGACGGAGCTCGCGGCTTTGGACGGTGCGGCATGAGCAGGGGTAACACACCCACGCAGAAGCGCATCGACGGACACGTCGAACGGGCGAAGCGCGACCTGACGGCCTTGTTCAAATCGCCGACTGTGAAGCCATGCGGATTCGCCGGCTGTAAGCGCCTGAGCCTGCGCGAACGGTGCGAGGTACATCGGCGGTGAAGAACAGACCGAAAGCCTGCCCGACCTGCGGGTTGATCTACTGCACTCGGCACTCGGCACAGTCGTAAGCCGGCACCCTCCCGGCAGGGTAGGCAACCGCCGCGCCTCTACGGTAGCAGCACGCCGCAGGAGGTTACAGCGAGCACTGGCCGAACTCAAGATGTTGTGGACGAAACCAAAGGACAAATCGTGACGAAATCGAAATACGGCATCGCTACCCTCAAGCCGCGGATCGCAATGCTTCAGCCTGATACGCGACTCGGGAAGCTACCGAGGCCCAGCCGGATCCGCGGACGTAAGGGCGTGGAGCGCAGGCGCAGGTGGTTAGAGGCAAACCCGCTGTGCGTGCGTTGCAGGGCCGAGACTCCTCCTCGTGTGACTGTAGCGACCGATGTCGACCACATCGTCCCGCTGGGTAAAGGCGGTCGCGATGATGAATCAAATCTGCAAAGCCTGTGCTTCGATCACCACGTAATTAAAACACGCAATGAATCCAAGGCTTACGGGGGGTAGGGTAATTCGTGGATTTGAAGAATCCGGACACCCCGCTGGATCCCACGCAGGGATTTTTTTCCCTATAAAAAGAAATCAAATGAACGAGTCTCTGGGACGCCGCTCGATCAGACCCGGGACCGTCTGGGGAGAGCGGCCGGTGCGAGCACCTTTGCGCTCTATAAAAAAAGCACCTCGCGCGCGCACGCGCGCACGAAGGAAAAGTGTTTTGGCCAAAAAAAGACAATTAGCGTTGAAACGAAGCGTCGAGCACGGTCCGGAAAAATGAACGGTCCTGAGAAGTGAACCAACCCGCCCCTGCTGAAACAATCGAGACGCTACTGCGCGAGCTGCTTGCGGAAATCCGCGACCGGCTCGACGTGCTCCCCAAGATTCACGAAGAGCTGCGGGCTCTGCGAACCGCTTTGAGGTGTAAGAAAACGCAGTCGCTTAGCGCTGCGGATCTTGAGGCGCTAAGCGTGCTTCTCCCGAGTCTGTATGAACACAGCAGAATCAAATGCGAAGGAGCGCGTCAAGCGCTGTTCATAACTGGACTGTCGCAGACATGCTTCGGCATGCGAACGTCGTTGGAGCAGCACTACGCGAGCCAATCAAGAAAGCCTTAGGCCCGATCGACAAAGGCACCACGCGACGCTTCGGACGTTTGCTGGACCGAGGCGCCGGGAAGATCCTCCACGGGTTGAGCGTTGAACGCGTCAGCAACGGCAACGGACGTGGGGTCGTGAGAGTTATCCGAGTTTCTAACTCGTATAGAACTTAGCACTGACACATGACAGGTCGTCTGCAAGTGCGTTGAATGTCGATATGGGAAGCCTAACCAACTACACGAACGAGCTGCTGCAGAAAATGCAGACAGAATCGGCGTGGAGACAAATCAATAGCAACTTCGATGGCACGAAGCCGCGCCGACTTATCTCCGGTTTCGTGATTACCTCGCGTGACAAGAACGCGAACGGCGATGCTTTCGAAGCGAGCGGCATACGCATTACTTTGCCTGCACCGTTACTGTACGGGCATAGCTGGACGCATCCAATCGGCCGCGTAACGAGTGTTGAGACCAGCGGGCCGCGTGTTCGTTTCAGTGCCGAGATCTGCAACCGAAGCGGACCGTTCTGGCTGGATCAAGTGTGGCCAGCGATCGTGGCGCGAGAACTCACATGCATGTCCATGGGCGGCATCCGAAGCCTTGCGCCGACCGCCTTCGACGGCAGGTTCGTTGTGTGGGCCGCCGATGAATTCTCCGTGGTCGAAACCGGGGCTGACCTTTGTGCCCGCATCTCCCGCGTTTGGGACGCGCGCACCCACGGTTTACCTGGATGGCCGGCCCAGTCAGACCGTGCATTGGAGCGAATGGTGAGCGTACAAGCAAGAACTCGAAGACGAGCTGGAAGCGCTTCATCACGAGTTCGGGCGCGCCGGCAGCACCCTACATGCGGACGAAGTACCGTCATCGCGCGCAAGCGCTTTCCGGAAAGCTGGAAGACGAGAAGTTCAAGAACCGGCAGGCGGCGAGACGCGTTGCGAGAGAGTCGACGGCACAGCGTTCACGACAACTCCCGGCAAGACCCGCGGCGGCGGCACCCAAGCAGCCATACAGGATGAGTTCTGCCGATCGCGCCGACCGCCAAGATTTCAAGAAGAAGATGAACGTGGCGATGGAAGCCGGAGACGCGGAAGCGATTAGGACGTTGGCTCTTGACGAGCGCCATGTGCCTCTAATGGTCAAGCGGGCTCAGGAAAAGGTCTCCGAGGCGGGCGATACGCACGCGAACCTCGTCCTTCTGTATGTCCTGCAAGAGCAGGAGCGAATCATCCGCGCGATGCACACAGCACGCCGTCACCAGCTCGAGAAGCGCCTGGATGATATGACTGCGCGAGTAAATGCCCTTGAGCAATCGGGGCCCGGCATCAACTATCGCGGCGTATGGTCTGCCAGCGAGCGGTACGAGCGTGGGGACTGGATCACGTGGGACGGAGGCATGTGGTACCTGCAAGTGGGGTGTAACCACGGAATCACCTTCGTATAACCACGACGGTGCTTCGCCGTGGGTAATTGGCGGTAAAACGCGGCAGAGATTGGGAAGTCTGCGCGATGAACGATGAACAGGAACATACCGACGAGTGGACGCCGATAGCGCACCGCGGCGCTCTGACTCATGACCATTCTGAACGCCGCGACGGTCGACACTGGACGAGGTGCCGATGCATCGAGAAGCAACGCTGGTGGCACTCATCTGCCCGGATGATACAAAGGCCTTCCACTGCGGCTTCGTCGACGCGCCGGCCGTCCGCTTGTATATCAGTGAAATGCAGCCCAGGGGCATCAGCGTAGTCGGTGTCTCGTCAGCTGACGAGAAAGCATTGCAAGAGCTGCTCTGGCAAGGTGCGCGTGAGGACGATCGAATCGTTGAGATGCTGCGTATGGAACGTATCTAGATCAAGAGTTATTTCTGTGTTACCTGGTGTACCACTTTCGGTCTTGTTCGCGAATCGTGGAACCGCGATGCTTGCGTAGCTGCTGCCAAAATCTTTCTAGCAGTTTCCCGTAGTATTGCTCGATCTGCTTGATGGGTTTTCCCTTCACAGCTTTAGTGATGGCTGCGCCATTCAGTACCCATTTGTCGATTACAGGCAACAAGTCCGGGAAATGCGCACACATAACGGCAGATGCATAGGCGGGACCAAACCCGTCGATCTTCGACTCAGTTGTCCGAGTTAACGCCAGGAATGCGTCGGCCAACGCCTTCAAGTCATGAAGCTGGTCCTCGTTCAACTCTGAGAGCCGAGAGCGCCCGAACTTATCGTCAATTTCACTTAGCTTTCTTGAGTATGCAATGAGTTTTGTTTCGATAGATTTGACTGGTTCGCATATTGACGCGTTACCACCCTTGAAATTGCTTGCGTATAACAGATCTAGCAGTGAGAGCTGACACCGAGCCGGCTTCGTAGTGACGTATCCCCTGAAAAGTTCGAACGCGACGTTCAATCGCGACCACCTGGTGTTCCTAGCCATTTCGATCTGACTCAACTAGGAACTTCACCTCTTCGACAGTAGAAGTGCCGTCGCGACGGCGGTGAATGAGCGAACGGCAGTTGGCGCACACCGGAACTAAATCGGTCTCGGGATTAACGCTCCACGGCGCACTGGCCTTTCAATAGCGCGGCAACATCGTTCACTGTCAAAAACTGCATACACAGTTAATCCTCGCGTTCGAGTGCGATGGTCAGCGTTCCGTACGTGCTCAGTGAAACGCTAGAGGCATCACCCAGCAGCCCGCAAACCTGACTGCCGGTAACCACACCGAACCGGCGACGACGCACACCGTTGCAGAGCAAGTCGACGTTTAAGGTTGCAGTGGACCGACGGTGCATCGCCGGCGTTGCGAACCGGACATTTCCTTTAATCTCGCGATGACTCGCTTCTGGCCGCTCCGCTGGCCTCCTTCGCGAGGATAGAGCGCGGACAATCGATTCGCTGCACGCCTGAGAGTATAGACATCGCGGGTTTGCAGCCACCCCTCTGTCTTGTTAAGGTAGCACTTCTACGGGGCCGCCCTTCCTAGCGTTTTATCATGGCCAATTCCAGAGTTCCCGGCCCGGTCGGCGTGAGAACGAGTTCGTTGGCAGTGCCTTCGCGCACGAGCGGGCCGCTCGGCCTGAATGACGCTGCGGATCCGTCGGTGACTGCGCAACTCGGCGATACGCGCGGCCCCGTCGGCATCAACGGATCACGCGGATCCCAGCCTGCCTGCAGCGTCCGCCGGCAGCGGTCCGTCCGCGGCGAAACTGCCTGATGGCACCCCAGTGGCGCCTGGTTCCGACAGCAAAACAGAAGCGCTGGTGTGCCCGGCCCCACTGGCCAAGCGCATCGACGGCGAGCAAGACAGACGTCGACTGGGCCTTCATCAGCGCTCGCGAAGGCGGCCAGGTGCTGAAGGGCTACGTGCCTAATGCAACCGGCAGCCAGAGCGGAGTCACTATCAGCACCGGGGTCGACCTCGGCCAGCGCTCTGAGAGCGACATCGACGCGCTCGACATCCCCGCCGATCTGAAGACCAAGCTCAAGCCCTACTGCGGCAAGAGGTCCAAAGACGCGACAAGGACTATCTGAACGAAAAAAGGAGCTGACAATAATCTCGAGACCGAAGCGACGTCACTCGATAAAGCCATTAAGCAGCCGCTACTAGACAAGCTGATCGCGGCTTACGACGAGGCCGTTGACGAGGCGAACGCCGCTCACCATTGCAGCCGCGTGCATTTCAACGACCTGCCGCAAGGCGTCCAGACGGCTCTGGCGTCCATCAATTTCCAATACGGATCACTTCTCCAAGCCCACGCCCAACTTCTGGAAACAGATCACCGAGCAACGCTGGAAGGATGCAAGCGACAACCTGAAGAACTTCGGGGACGCATATCCTACGCGGCGCAAGCTGGAGGCTGGGCTGATCGATGCGGCAATCGCCGCGGCGGGGAACTCCATCAGTTTGCGGAAGCCTTGACGGCGGCGAAGGTGATGCGCTGGCGTATCCACCTCGTCATCTTAATGTCGCTGCTCGCGCTGGGCTGCTGCCAAGTGGCCGGGTGCACTGTCACGACCACTGCGAGGGCGCACGTCATCGTGCTTGCTCCCGATCTCAGCGCGCCTGCGTCGACCCTGCCCCCGCTCGTCGACCGGTCGCGTGGCATCGAGCTGCATTCGTGCGCTGATCTGATCGCCACGCTTCGCGCCGGCAAGGATCTTGGTGAGCTCGCTGAATCGCCGAGATTCAACGCATACGTCGACTGCATGGCCGTGGCGCTGGTCGCGAATGGCCGCGAGCCCGCGTGAGTCGAGCCTCGGCGCGGGTGATGCAGGCGAGCGCATCTACCGCGATCTCGACCTCGCCAGTCTGGCGAGTTCGCTCGCGCCGCGGCGCCCGGCGCAGCATTACCGACTTCAGGATTTCAAGTTCGATTATGTTCAGATCGAGCCGCTGTCCGTTGTGCTGCGAGGCAACGGGTTCTTGTGACACGTTTCAGGTGCTAGCGCTCGGCGACTTCCGCGGTCTTGGCACGACCGAGCTTTTGGTGCGATTCACCGATCGTGCCCTGACCCAGGGCACATACGACAAGCAGTCCGTGCTTCGTACTCGATGCGACGCCGTCCTCCGCGGCCCTTCAGGCCACTGATGCTATCGACGTGCTGAAAGGGGACGCGGCATCACATTGACCGCCGTGCGTTTCACGTCGTCCATACAGCCGCATCGATTCTAAGTTTCCAATCAGCCGCTACTTGCATACGCGCGAAGCATGTCCCCATATGCGAACCGGCCGTGCACAGCGCATTGGTTGTATCAGATGACGTCACGATTAACATTCTGGGTCATGGACCACCTCACAGGTGTTTCGCCACTGCGTGCCTTCGGCACAGCTGACCAAGCAGCTCGAGCTTTGCTCATCTCCTCCAGTAGTGCATCAAAGGAGCCGTCGCTACGTCTCGGAATGACATGGCGAGACGAAGGACTGCAATGGGGTCGAAGGCGGTCCAATATCTAACAGATGAGCGCGAGGCCATTCCGGCCACCTGTCCACATATTCTGCCCAAGCGGGCACTGTCACAACATACACCCGTTCGTGACTGCCGATTGAGGCGAGGAAGCCCTGTATGAACTCGCCGGCCTTCAGCTGAAAGTAAACCGGGCCGATCATCCGATCAATCTGAATGATGCGCGAGGCGATGATGCGCACCGGCCGCGGGCCATACGCTGTCCACTTGCCCGCGCGCACGTCAGCCAAGGCCGCGCAGCACGTCTCCGGAAACTTCGCAGCGTAGCCGCCGAGATTGTCGGGGCTGAAATACTGCGCCGATCGGGCGCCCCACCTATAGAAACGAATCGCCCCTCCGCGCATCCTCACCGGTAGGTGCGCGGACTGTTGGAGTCGAAATATACGGCGACGCGCTCGCCGTCGCGGAGATATTCGATGCCAGCGCACATCAGCAGCTATACTGTAAATAAGAACAGTATAGCTGCTCATTAGCAATTTGCGCGAACGACTATGGTGCCAACATCAAGTCGGAACGAGTGGCAACGAAATCCGAAATCACGTTGGCGATGAGTCGATAAGCTCGCGCGTTAGCGTGGCCATCTTTGAGATAAAACAGATACGAAGCATCCTTGCCTTTTCGCTCCAGGGTATTCCGGTAGGTCGGTGTAATGTCGAGCAAAGGAACTTTAAGATCCAACGCCCATTGCGCGATTTTTCCCTGGAACAGGTGAGAGACTTTGTCCGGGTCCGTTTCCGGATAGATGGCTTGGTCCCTGGGCAGGAATACAAGGACCAGCTTAGCGCCAGCGTCGTGTATTGACGATCGAGCTCTCTTAGAACTGCGATATTGTGTTTTTCCTTAGCGTCGAAAACGTCCTTACCACCTTCACTCTCGTGCGGCACGGCTCGATGATCTTTATTAAGTATTCCGATGATCGTCCAGCGAACGAAGTTCGCGAGCGCGGAGTGGGTCACCAACGTCGAGTAGAAAGGAATGTACTCCGTAAGCTCGTCTGACTCTGTCGTGGGAGTCAGCAGCCACTTGGTGGATTTGCAGCTTGCCCCGAGCATCGAGCGATGTCAGTCCATTCAAGGCGTTTTCCCAGTCGCTGGCATGGACGCCCACGATAACCAGGTCGGGTTTGTACCTTGAAGCCTTCCTTCTCAAACCAGATTAGGTACATCGGGAAAACCCCAGCCCATGACGCCGGCATTGATAACCTCCACGACAGTTGCCGAACCTGCTGTGAGTTGCTGCTGCAGCCGCGCTGGCCAGCTCTCTTGCTCTTCGACTCCAAAGCCAAACGTGAAGGAATCTCCCAAACAAAGAATTCTGTGGGAAGGGTTTCGCAGATAATCGATCTCTTCGCCTCTGAGTCCTTTGGAGTTGATCCGAAATTCGACGTCAAACTCTCCAGGCGATATATGACGACCCGAAATGCCTGGCTTCTGGGTGTAAACGTAATCGCGGCTACCGATCACGTAGGGAGTCCCTCTTGGAATCCAGACTGTCCAGCGCAAAACGAACTCGGCCGACACCAGCAAAACGACGATGAAAACGGCGCTTAACCCTAGAGCCTTGGGACTCACATTTCCTCCCTTTGAAGTCCTGACGCTTCAGACGATCGGCGCGCTCCCAGTCTTTTTGCTGGGTCGTTGAACAGCGCGCGACGCGAGATATTAGTTTCTGATCCGACGATGGCTAAGGAACTCGTTCGGATCGCCATGCCCTAGTCGATAACGATGAGCTTGGCGGGCGTGAGGTGCTGAGCGAGATAACGGGCGAGGGCTTGAGCGCAACGACGGGTATGTGGGCGCTGTAGGCGCGGTATGCGTGTTGCTCAGTCAGACCACGTAAAGCTTACCTGCGAGTTACGGTCATGGCGCAAACTGGTGTGGGTGAACAGCACATGGACAAGTGTGGACATGAGGGTTGCGATTGCGTCGTGCACCCGAGCCAAACGTATTGCAGCGACTATTGTGCGAGCTCCAGCGGGGCGAAGACGAGCGCGGAATGGCCCGGTCAGCAACGAGCCGGGCATTGTCAATGTGGACACCCCGCATGTGAGGGCCAGCACTGAGGGAGCGGCGTTCGATGGCGTAAAGAACAAAGAAAGCGGGACCGAAGTCCCCGAGCGCCTCATCGAGGTTTTCATGGAAGCTTACGTCGCGACCGGGCCCACCCTGCAGCACGAATCCAAATTCCTCTTTCGACGCCACGACCAGGCTACCTTGGCGGAGTGCCGTCAAGCCAAGCGTCGCTCTTAGTCCACGTGTGTATCTGGCCACAGGAGGAGCACCAAAACTTGTTATTGACCCACTGATTGCTCTCCCAACTCTGCTGGTCGGCGCTGCTGCCTGTAGGGACCGTTTTTTTCGGTGATGGGGCAACGGATAAGTATCGCTGGCATAAGCCCTTCCTCCCCTATCCTCTCGTGCGGGGACACTGGTGGGACATTGCCGACGAAAAAACAACAATCACCGGCAATAACGGGACGCGATCCTACAGAGGGAAACTGAAGCCCGCAATTATCGACAACACGAGAAACCGCGACTTAAAATCCCGCCGCCGTGGCATCCCGGCTACCGCGCATCACCGGACATGAAAAGAGAAACGCGGGGACCGAAGTTCCGCCAAGGGAGGAGTCGCCCGCTCGGGGCGAGGAGTGTCTTCAGGCGATGCTCTCAGTTGATGCTTGCCTCGCGGGTTTCTGTCGTGGCTGGCGTAGCTGGCGCTTTCTCTTGCGGAAGCGGCGGTACACGCTGCGGTACATTTCCGCTCGACGGCCGCCTTTTGCAGCGCCTCGTATTCGCCTTTCAGTCGGCCATACTCGGCCTCTTGCTGCTTCGTGCCTCCAAGGAAGAACAGCGCCGGCCAGAACAGTATCAGCCCTACCGCCATGATGCCCTGGTCGTTGGATGCGGCCTCGTCAAGCCGGCCGCCGAGCTGACCGACACGAGCTTGTATACGAGCGGCTTCCGCCGACAGTTGTTCGCAGTCGTAACTCTGAAACTGAAGCGGTGAGACGTATGCGATGGGAATATCTTTCGAAGCTGTCGCACAACCGGCGAGTGCAATCGATACGGCGACCATTGAAGCAACGGTTTTCTTTAACATGTTTGCTCCCCTATTCAGAGGTGCCTCGTAAGCACCTCAGTTTTTTTATCGAAAGAGTCCCGTGCGGAAACAGATCGTAAGACATTTTCCGTCACTGGCTGGCGTCATCCGGGCGTGATTGTGTCCGCGGTCACGGTGCCGATGATTTGCAGAAAGTCACGTAATCGCTGGGAACCCCAACGGCATGAGAGGAACAGTGAGGTGAATCAAATCGATCGGATGAGAGCCTTTGCGGCGAGCGCGAAAGAAAAGCCCCGCCGGTCGTCTCTAAGGACCTGGCGCGGATAGGCGGGAGAGCGTCATGCCCCCCGCCGTGCATCGAGTTACCTGCTACCGCGCGCTTCATCGGACATGAAAAAAGAAAGCGGGACCGAAGTCCCGCCAAACCATCTAGGGAGGAGAAGCGCCAGCAAAGGCGCAACCATGAGGCGCGACTATGCCAGCGCTCGCGAGGAGATAAGCGGGCTTTCCTCCGTCTTTCCAAGCACGAGTGCGAGGTCGTGATTTACATCAAAGCCACGCAGAACATGTGTGCTTATGTTCAAAGCCGGGGCCTGTCGAGGAGAACCCAAATGTCTTTTCACGATGCACTCGCACTGAAAGGGCGTGTCGATGGAAACACATCCGCACAGTTCCACGAGGCGGCTCAGAAACACGCGAATGCAACATGGTTCTATTTTGATTATCGCGGCCGTTGTTTGGTACTTCGCAAGTTGGCCGTGGGCACTGATTCCCCTCGCGCTGGCTGGCTTTGTGGCATTTCAAAGCCTTAGCTCGAGCGCGGGTTGCCACCCGACTTGAACGGTTCGAAAAATCATCTAACGTCCCGTGACCGCACCGAGCGGCGCCAGAAGTCCATGCGTCAAGCGGCCACGCTCGATCCTGTGCTGGCTCCGGCGGGCATCGGTCGCTCAAACTATTGTCGGCCGTAGCTTTCGATGCTGCAATGAATGCGGTCCCAGTGCACTAAGCAGTATCGGTGTAGCCACCTATCCCAAACCACGCCCTCCACTTGCGCCCCGGATGCGCTGAGTGTCACGGAGACCCCTGGCTGCACGCTTTCATAGCGCAACATCCACGCCGCGAGCGCGAGCGCTACAGCTGCAACAAGAGCTGGCGCTAGCGGCACTCAGCGCTCCTCAAAAGAGGATTTCCCACGCTGTTATCGCGATTCCGGCGCCAGAGCGTTGCTGTGCCTTTACGCATACGTCCCCTCAATCTTACTTTGAGCGACGGAAGATTGTCAGCTGTGAAACGTGGATTCAGCACGTTCGACTCTGGCTCGAAGTTACGCATACGCGCCGGAGCGGAGTTCCCCAATCCAACCGATTACGATCGGCACGATTCGCCCGTCCCTGGGCGACTTGAACGGCCGTTTCACCTCAACATAGTTGCCGCGACCTAGCGTGGACTTTTCAACATACGTGATTGCCATCTGGTCTCCCGGGTGTTTCGTGGGACACTGGTGGGACAGTGCTGGCCAAAAACTACAACGACCGGCAATAACCGGAAGCCATGCTACAGAGTGAAAACTAATCTCCGCAATGACGCACAACAAACAACTGCAAGACTTAAATCCCCCGCCCGTGGCATCCCTGCTACCGCGCTTCACCGGACATGAAAAAAGAAAGCGGGACCGAAGTCCCGCCAAGCCACTTGGGAGGAGAAGCGACAGCGAGGGCGCAACCGAGGCGCGACTATGCCAGCGCTCGCGCGGCGACAAGCGGGCGTTTGACCGGCTCGAGGCCGACCAGTGTGCGGGGGCACGACGCACATCGAAGGTGCAGTGCGATGTCGGATGTTATTTCCCCGCGTTGCGTGTAGACAGATGTCTGTGACGAAGCAAGTAAGGCATTGCGCGATCTGCGCGAACAACTCGTCGACGCAGCCCGCTGGGCACCGCCCTCATACGGCAGGCTAGGCGGCGATTGCACCCGGTCGGCCCAACCGCGGGGCGGGGAAATGAGGGTCTTTCCCGTGGCTTTTCCCCAGTACCAGGGTAAAGGCGAATCCTGTAGACTCGTTCGTTGTTGATTGATTTCAGCCTCTTATGCCGTCGCGTACGAGGCTGCTGACTCGTAAATGGATGGGCGCTGCCTAACTTTCAGGAGCCTCTAATGATGACGCCTCGAGATTGGACATTGCTTGCGGTCGCATTGTCGCCTCGGCGATCACTTCGCCCGGTTCAGTTGCAAAAGGCGCTGTTTCTGCTGGGCGGGAATCCGTCACGTACGCAGCTGCAGACGACGTCCTTCTATGAGTTAGAACCATACGATTATCGGCCCCTTTACGTCTGAGATTTACTCTGACGCTCGAGCATCTCGCGCGTGCTGGATACTTGATGATCTCGAACGACGACACGGTGCGCTGCTATATCGCGACAGAGCAAGGCGTTCGCGCCGCGCGCGAGCTTGAGCAGCGGTTGGACCCCGGCGTTCGCGAGTACGTGAACGACCTGTTGAGCTGGCTTACGTCGTTGAGCTTCAACGCTCTGGTCCGAGAGGTCTACAGGCAATATCCTGAAATGAAGGTCAATAGCGTCTTCAGCAGCTAACGTTTGTGACGCTACTTGTCGGCATCAGATGTAGCGATGGTGTCGTAATCGCCTCCGACAGTGCGGCGACGCTCGGGACAGGTCTTGGCAACACGATAGGCCAGCAATCGGCGAAGAAGGTCTGGAACCTCTCGTACTCAGAGTGCTTTTCGCTGGCACTGGCGCGGTTGGCATGGCGCAGTTGATCTCGAACGCCATATCCAAGTTCTGGAACGGGAATCAACCGAAGACCTCCGACGCCGAGGTTATGCGCGTGCTTGGTCATGAGATCGCGCAGCTTGTGGGGCCGTACCTGCAAACAGGCGCGATGCTGCGACAGTTTGGCATCGATGGCGGGGGCTCGCTTTGCAAGTGCCTCGTGGCCATGCCGAATCCAAGAGCATACCCGTCGCTCTACTGCTTCGACTTCAACGGAGCCCCTGAGATGGCCACGCGCGACATACCGTTTATGGCTGTCGGATCTGGGCAGCCGATCGCCGACCCCGTTCCTCGCGTTCCTGAAACGTTTGTTGTGGCCCGATCGCGAACCGAGCTTGAGCGAAGGTCGCTTGGTCGCGATTTGGACGATCAGGCACGTGAGTGAGACGAACCCCGGTGGGGTCGGCGGCGACATTCAGCTTTCCGTTCTGGCGCGCCGCGCTGGACAGACCGCCCTGCTTACCGAACTCGCACGCGTGATCAAATCCAGACGCATCTTGAGCAGGTGCAGGCGGTCGAGCGTGCCGTGCTGAGGGAACTGCGGCCGGAAGCAGCTGAAGCCGTCGCGGCTCGGCCCGAAGCGCCACCGCCACCTGCACCGCCACACCGCTGGACCGGCTTAGGGTTGGGGTAGATTTCAGGGGTAACTTTTCTCAGTTGATTGCGTGACGCCCCGTAACGCGAGTCCCTCTCCCGGCACCAAGCCTGACGAACCCGCGCGGCGCGACGATCAACGCGTTCCGCCTCTCACCGCCCCGCTAGACCTCGACGTTGTCGATCAGCCGCGTTCGGCCCAGACGCGCCGCTGCGAGGATCACGAGCGGCCCGCCGTTTTCCGGCGGCTGCAGATCCGACTGACGTCGTACGGCGACGTAATCGGGGCGCCAGCCGTAATGCGCGAGCTCGGCCATCGCCTCGAGCTCGACGCGCTGATAGTCGTGCGCGCCGCCCTTGATCTGTGCCTGCGCGTTGCGCAGCACGCGATAGAGTCGCGGCGCCTCGGCGCGCTCGTCGGGTGTGAGATAGAGGTTACGCGACGAAAGCGCGAGACCGTCCGGCGCTCGAACCGTTTCCGCCGGGAAGATTTCGATCGGCAACGCGAACTGCTTCACCATGTCGCGCAGCACGAGATATTGCTGGTAGTCCTTCTTGCCGAAGATGGCCGAGTGCGGCTGCACCAGGTTGAACAGCTTGAGGACGACGGTCGCGACACCGCGGAAGTGGCCCGGGCGGTGCGCGCCTTCGAGGATGTGCTGCAGATCCGAGGGCTCGACCACGAACGTCTGCGGCTCGGGGTAGATCTCCCTTTCGTCCGGCGCGAAGACGACGTCGACGCCCACTTCGCTCAGCCTCTCGGAATCCACGTTCAGCGTGCGCGGGTAGCGATCGAAATCTTCGCGCGGACCGAACTGCAGCCGGTTCACGAAGATGCTGACGACGGTGCACGCGGCCCGCGGCTTCGCGATGCGAATGAGCTCGATGTGGCCCTCGTGCAGGTTGCCCATCGTCGGCACGAACACATTGTTCGGCTCGCGCTGCAAACGCTCGCGCAGATCGCCCGCTGAATGAATGATGTCCATCTAAAACGGTGACGAGTGACGAGTGAGTGACGGGTAACGGAGACGCGTGATCGAGCGGACGTGACGATGATCAGTCACGGCTGCCGGATGGTCCGTCACGGATCGCAAACCTGTTGTTGTCACTCGTCACTCTTCACCCATCGTGTCTAAAACGAATGCTCCGGCCCCGGGAACTGTTTCGCCTTCACTTCTTTCACGTAAAGCTCGACCGCGCCCTGAATCGTCCCGGCCGCGAGCATATAGTTCTTCACGAACTTCGCTTTGCGTCCCGGGAAGATGTCGAGCATGTCGTGCAACACCAGCACCTGGCCGTGACAGTCCACACCCGCCCCGATGCCGATGGTCGGTCCGCGCACTGACTCCGTGACGCGCTTCGCGAGCGCGGCGGGAATCGCTTCCAGCACGATCATGCCCGCGCCGGCGTCCTCCAGAAGTTGTGCTTCTTCGAGAAGTCGGTCGGCCGCACTATGCTCCTTGCCCTGAACACGATATCCACCGAGCTGATGAACCGACTGCGGCGTAAGGCCGAGGTGACCGCACACGGGAATGCCGCGCTCGGTCAGGAAGCGCACCGTTTTAACCATCGGGCGGCCTCCCTCCAGTTTCACCATGTGCGCGCCGGCAGCCATGATTTCGGCCGCATTGCGGAACGTGTCCTGCGGCGAGATCTGGAACGTGCCGAACGGCATATCGCCCACGATGAACGCGCGTTTCGCACCGCGCGCAACACACTGCACGTGGTAGACGATATCGCGCAAGCTGACGGGCAACGTCGATTCGTGTCCCTGCAATACGTTGCCGAGCGAATCGCCGATGAGCAGCGTGTCCACGCCCGCCGCTTCCAGCAACGCGGCGAAACTCGCATCGTAGCAGGTGAGCTGAGTGATCTTGTTGCCCTCCTGCGCCATCTTTTGCAGACTGCTGAGGGTGATACGCATGCGTGCCACGGCCTGAGTCGGGACGGCGATTATACGCGTGTTGCAGCGCGGCGAAACGCCGGAGGAGCGGTGTGATAGTCCAAAGCGCCGCGAGGCGCCTAAGCGGTGTCGTTGCGCCCGCAGGCAGCGCGGCGCAGTAGCGACGCAACGCCGGAGGAGCGGTGTGGATCTTTACGCGAAGTTGAAAAACTCCCGCGGCCCCCGCATCGCCGCCACCCGCTCCATCAACAACGCCACGTCGGCCTGCGACTCCACGAAATTGAGTCGGTCGGAATTGACGATCAGAAGCGGCGCAGCAGTGTACTGGTAAAAAAACCGCGTATAGGTTTCAGCCAGCCCATAGAGATAACCGTCGGAAACGTTCTTCTCGTACCGACGTATTGCGCCGGCGCACGCGGTCCACCAGCGTATCGGCCGCGGCCTGCAGGTAGATCACCAGGTCGGGTGTCGGCGCCTGCGGCTTCAAGTGATCATAGATTTGCTCGTACAGCGTCAGCTCGTCGTCCTTGAGGTTCAACCGGGCGAAGAGCGCATCCTTCTCCAGCATGAAATCGGACACCGCTGCACGCCGGAACAGATCGGCCTGATTGAGCGTCGCGACCTGGTCAATTCGCTGGAACAGAAAGAAGAGCTGCGTCGCGAGCGCATGGCGTTCCGCGTTTTCATAGAAGCGCGGCAGGAACGGATTGGCTTCGGGATCCTCGAGCATCAGCGTCGCGCCGGTCGCTTCGCTGATCGCGCGTGCCAGCGTCGTTTTGCCAACCCCGATCGGCCCTTCGACGACGATGTATCGGTATTTTTCCGGCAGTTTCATGGCTGCTCGACAACCTTCGTCAGGCTTCCCGTATCGACGCCGCGAACTAACGCGCGGACCGGGCCCCGACCCGGCACGACGAGCTCCGGCTCGATCTCCACGAGAGGCACCAGCACGAATGCGCGCTCGTGCATTCGCGGGTGTGGGATCGTAAGCTCGGGTTCGTCGATAACTTGCGAGCCGTAGACGACGATGTCGAGATCAAGCGTACGCGGCGCGTTCTGGAACTCGCGCGTGCGTCCGAAGCGCCGCTCGATCGCCAGCAGATGGTCGAGCAGCGTGCGCGGTGTGAGCGCGGTCTCGATTTTCGCGACCGCGTTAACGAACTCGGGCTGATCGACATAGCCGACCGCCGGATTCGAGTAGAACGAAGAAACGGCGGCGAGGCGCGTACCCGGCAGCATCGCGAGTTCTTCGACGGCAGCGCGCACCTGCGCAGCGGGGTCATCGAGGTTGGCGCCGAGCGCAATGTAGACGCTTTCCAGCGTCATACCTGCTCACTCGCCGGCTCGCCCTGCGGGCGGCGTCGCCGGCGGCGGCGCTTGCGTTTAGGACCTTCTTCCGACGTGAGCATCCCCTTGCGCTCGTTTTCGTCGCCGTGCTGGAAGCGCGTCCACCATTCGCCGATTTCCGGATCGAGCTCCCCGCTGGCGCAGCGCAGCAGCAGAAAATCGTACGCAGCACGAAAACGGGGATTTTCGAGCAGCCGATAAGGACGCCTCCCGCTGCGCTGAAGTAAACGCGGCTGCATCGCCCAGATTTCCTTCATGTCCGCGGCGTAGCGGCGCGGGATCGCGAGCTTCTCGGCCTGCACCTGGGCGACCTGATCCATCGCCTGCGTGAGCGCCGGGATGGTAGGCATCCCTTGCCCCTCGAGCTTCTTCCACGCGGCGAGCACTTCGTGCCACAGCAAGGATGCAAAGAGGAAGCTCGGGGACACCGGCTTGTCGTTCTTGATTCGCACGTCGGTGTTGCGCAGGGCCATCATCACGAAGCGCTCCCCCATCGGCTGCTCCAGGATGACGTCGAGCATCGGCAGGAGCCCGTGATGCAGCCCTTCCTGCCGCAACGCGAGCACGCAGTCATGCGCGTGGCCCGAGAGAAGCAGCTTCAGCATCTCGTCGAACAGGCGCGCAGCCGGAACATTGGCGAGGAGCGGCGCGAGCGCTCGTATCGGCTCACGTGCCCCAGGCTCGATTTCGAGACCGCGGCTCGCCGCGAGCCTTGCAGCGCGCAACATGCGCACCGGGTCCTCGCGATAACGCTGCTCCGGATCACCGATCATGCGCAACCGTCTCTTTTTTAGATCCTCCACGCCGCCGTGGAAATCCCAGATCTGCTGCGTGCGCGGGTCGTAAAAGAGCGCATTTACGGTGAAGTCCCGGCGTATTGCGTCTTCCTCTTGCGTGCCGAAGACGTTATCGCGCAGAAGGCGTCCGTGCTCGTCGGCGTTCTGGTGCCCCGCGGCGTCGTCGGCAGCCTGCGCTGCCGCCCGGTAGGTCGCCACTTCGACGATCTCGCGGCCGCACATCACGTGCACGATGCGGAAGCGGCGGCCGATGATGCGCGAACGCCTGAAGAGCTCCCGCACCTCTTCCGGCGTGGCGCTCGTCGCAACGTCGTAATCCTTCGGCTGCCAGCCCAGAATGAGGTCGCGCACGGCGCCGCCCACGATGAAGGCGGTGAAGTTGTGGTCCTGCAGGGTGTCCGTCACCTTCAGTGCACACGCGCTGATGCGCTCGCGCGAGATGCCGTGCGCGCTGAAAGGCACGATCTTCGGTTGACGCGATCTGAAGATGCGGCCGGAAAAGACGTCGCCGAGAAAGCGGGTGATCATGCGATCGGCGCGCGCCGAGTGAAGCGGCGCACGCGACGATCGCGATTTCGCGGCAATTGCGTGAGCATCAGAATCAAAGAAGGTTGCGTTTGCCGCACGTGAGCGCGGCGGTCCGCGAATTATATATCCGGCACGAACGAGCGCCCCTCGGCCTGATGCAATTCGTTCAACCTGCATCCATACGCGTGCTCGAGGCGTTCCCGTGTGAGGATTTCCGCCGCCGGGCCCGCGGCAGCGGTCCCGTCGCCTGTCAGCACCAGCGCGTGCGTGCAGCTGCGGCCGATCCACAGTGGTTCATGCATGACCATCACTACGGTCTCCTGTCTTTCGCGCGCGCGGCCTGCCAGCAGTTTCAGCACGTGCGCCTGATGCGCGAGGTCGAGATGCTGCAGCGGTTCGTCGAGCAGATGAATGCGCGGCGCCTGCGCAAATACCTGCGCGATCCGAACACGCTGGCGCTCGCCGCCGGAGAGTGTCCCGAAAGGCTGCCGTGACAACGCGCTGACGCCGACGCTTTCGAGCGCCGTGCGAACCGACGCCGTATCGTCGGTCGAATAACCCGACCAGGGATGCGCGTGCGCAAAACGACCGAGCAGGACGTACTCCTCTACCGTGCCCCAGTAGGTTCCCTCCTCGAGTTGCAGCAGCACGCCGATTTCGCGCGCTCGCTCGCGTGTGCCGAACGCCGTCAGCGCGCGACCGCCGAGACACACCTGCCCCTCCGCGGGCGATGCGAGTCCCGCGAGTGCGTGTATCAACGTAGTCTTGCCGGTGCCGTTGCGGCCGAGTATCGCCCACACTTCCGCCGGTCCGAATCGCACCGACAGATTGCGGCACAGGGTGCGGCCCGGTACCGCCAGCGTCACCGTCTCGCACGAGAGCATCAGCGTCGCCGGCTGAGAAGAACGAGCATCGCCGGCACGCCGATGAGCGCAGTGAAGATGCCGACGGGCAACTGCTGCGGCGACCACACAGTGCGTGCGGCGGTGTCGGCAATCGTGAGCAGCGAACCACCGAGGAGTACGGCGAGCGGTAGCAGCGCGCGATGGTTGGCAACGCCCGTAAGGCGAATGGCGTGGGGAGCAATGAGTCCGATGAAGCCGATCGCGCCGCCGGTGATCACTGCCGCGACCGTGGCAATAGCCGCCGCGAGGAACGTAAAAATCTGGAGCGGCGCCACGGCGATGCCCAGCGAACGCGCCTTCAACTCGCCGAGCGCAAGCAGATCCAGTTGCGCGCCGGTGCCGATCGCGAGCACGAGCAAGGTCACCAGCGCGATGCCGGCCCCGAGTGCAGTATCGGTCTGCGACAGGTCACCCATCAGCCAGAACAGCATGCCGCGCACCTGCGCTTCCGGCGCGAGCACGAGCGTGAGACTGATGAGCGCCGAAAGCCCCGACGACAACACGACGCCCGTGAGCAGCAGCCGATACGTGTTCCAGTCGCCCGAACGATACGTAAGGCCGAACACCACGACGATCGCGAACACCGCGCCGGCGAGTGCGGACAGGTTCATCGCCATCGCACCTGTGCCCGCCGCGAGCGCAAGCAAAGCGCCGAGAGATGCGCCGCCCGACACCCCCAGCACGTACGGGTCGCCGAGCGCATTCCTGAGCAGCACCTGCAGCAGCGTGCCGGCGAGTGCGAGAAGTCCGCCACACGCAAACGCCGCCAATGCACGCGGCGCGCGCAACTCCCAGATCACATCGTGAACGACGGCGTCGGCCGAGCCGAATGGGGCCCCCATGACATCCCCGATGGTGGTCGGATAACTTCCGAATGACAGCGCGGCGAGCACGCTTGCGGCTGCTGCGACGCACAGGATCGCGAATAGCAGGCGCAGCGCGGAAGGGGCTCACCGCTCGCGGCGCTCCGGTGCGTACAGGCTGATGACGGGCCATCCTTGCGCCTGGGCATGCGCCCGCAGTGTCTCGTCAGGATCGACGGCGACCGGATCGGTTACGCGCTCGAGCAGTGGCAGATCATTCAGCGAGTCGCTGTAGAACCACGAGCGCTCGAATCGCGGCAGCGTGAGTCCCTGGCCCGCCAGCCACGTCTCGAGCCGTTGCACTTTGCCTTCGCGAAAACAGGGAATGCCGATGACGCCACCCGTGAATTCTCCGCTGGTCTCCTCCGGCTCCGTGGCGATGAGGTGATCGATCCCGAACTCGCGCGCGATCGGCCGCGTAACGAAGCTGTTCGTGGCCGTGATGATCACGCGCAGATCGCCGGCGTGACGGTTGACGAGGTCTCGCGCCGGCTGGCGGATGATCGGCAGGATCTTGCGCATCATGAATTCACGGTGCCACGCATCGAGCACCGAACGCGGATGACGCGCGAGCGGCTTCAACTGGAAATCCAGGAATTCCACTATTTCGAGCGTCCCGGCCTTGTATTGGTCATAGAAGGCCTGGTTGCGGGCCTCGTAAACTTCACGGTCGAGCACCCCCTGCTCGATCAGAAACTGCGCCCACTCGAAATCGCTGTCGCCGGCGAGCAGAGTGTTGTCGAGATCGAAGAGCGCGATGTTCATTGCGCATCCTGTTGCCGCGCCAGCACCGCGCGGACCATCGGTACCGTGACCGGCCGCTGTTGCTCGAGCGAGTGCCGATCGAGTGTATCCACGAGCGCGAGCAACACAGTCATGTCCCGCCGAACATGGGTAAGGAGGTAATCCGCGACTTCGGGTGCGAGAGAGAACCCGCGCAGCGCTGCGTGTTCCGCGAGCGCCTGCGCCTTTTCGGAATCGTTCAACGCGTGCACCTCATAGACCAGGCCTGCCGCGAGCCTCGTCACGAGGTCCGCACGCAGATCGAGGCGCGACGGCGGCGCGTGGCCCGCGACGATCAGCGCGGCGGGCCGGTCGAGCAGCGTGTTATACAAATTGAAGAGCGCAACCTGCGCCGTTTGCGAGAGGTGTTGGACATCGTCCACACCCACGAGGGCTGCCTCGTCGAGCGCCGGCGGCAACGACGCCGCAGTCTCGTGTGAGACGTAGGCAACCGATGAACCTGTCGCCGCACATGCGGCGAGCGTCCCCTTGACGAGGTGCGTTCGGCCGCTGCCGCTCGCGCCCCATAAGTAGACGAAGCGCTCCTTCGTGCGCGCGAGCGCGAGTGCGCGCAGGTGCTGCACGAGTTCGGCATTGCGTCCGACCGCGAAATTATCGAGCGTGGGTTCCACCACGACAGAGAAGTCGAGCGCGAGCTGTTTCACCGAGGCAGGTTACGCGTTGGAACGGATTGCAGAGTGGCGTCAGATATGGGGGGGCGTGCACGGGGAATGCGGGCCGAGAGTACGGCCCGGTCTGTTTGGGGCGGGATTTGCATATACGGTAGAATCGGCCGCATGCCGCCTGCGTCAGCAATTTCCGCTCGAATGCGGCATCGGCCCACATCGCGCGCGCATATCTTAGCGTATTTGCAGCGCCCTACCGTTTCGTTCCCGCCCGCATGAGCACACCGACTCGGCTTACCTATCGCGACGCCGGAGTCGACATCGACGCCGGCGACAGTCTGGTCGAACGCATCAAGCCGCTCGCCAGGCGCACACTGCGGCCGGGCGTGCTCGCGGGGATCGGTGGCTTCGGTGCGTTGTTCGAAGTGCCGAAGGGCTACCGCGAACCCGTGCTGGTGTCCGGTACCGACGGCGTCGGCACGAAGCTCAAGCTCGCTTTCGAGCTTCACCGGCACGATACGATCGGCATCGATCTGGTCGCGATGAGCGTCAATGACATACTGACGCTCGGTGCGGAGCCGCTGTTCTTTCTCGATTACTACGGTTGCGGCAAGCTCGACGTCGCCACGGCGAGCGAAGTCGTCAAGGGCATCGCGAGCGGTTGCGAACGCGCGGGTTGTGCGCTGATCGGCGGAGAGACCGCCGAAATGCCGGGCATGTACAGCGCCGGCGAATACGACGTTGCTGGCTTTGCAGTGGGCGTAGTCGAAAAATCGAACATCATCGACGGCACGAAGATCGTGCCGGGCGACGTCCTGCTCGGGCTCGCCAGCGACGGTGTGCATTCGAACGGCTATTCACTGGTGCGAAAGATCATCGCTTCACGTGCGATCGACCTGGCCGGCCGTCTCGGCGAGACTGTCCTCGCGGACCTGCTTCTCGCGCCAACGCGCATTTACGTGCGCCCGGTTCTCTCGTTGATGAAGAGCGTCGAGGTCAAGGGGCTCGCGCATATCACGGGCGGTGGCATCGTCGGCAACGTTCCGCGCGTGCTTCAGGAGAATCTGACGGCGCGCATCGAGCGCGGAAGCTGGCGGCCTCCCCCCGTGTTCGAATGGCTTCAAAGAGAAGGCAACGTCCCGGATGACGAGATGTTCCGCGTTTTCAATTGCGGTATCGGCATGGTGATGGTCGTGAGCGCTCGGGAGGCCGATGCAGCCGCGGCGACGCTGCGCCAGCGTGGCGAACAGGTTTACCGCATCGGAACCGTCGACCTGCGGAAAGCCGACGAGCCGCAGACGATCATCGCGTGAGCGCATCGAAACGGATCGTCGTTCTGCTCTCCGGCCGCGGGAGCAATCTCGAAGCGCTGTTGAACGCGGATCTCGCGGGTAACGTTTGCGAGGTCATCAGTAACGTGCCGGACGTCGGTGGGCTTGCGATCGCCGAAGCGCATGGCATTCCCGCGACAGTCGTCGATCATCGCGATTACCCGAACCGCGACGGCTTCGAAGCGGCACTTGCGCCCCGCATTGACGCCTGCCATCCGGACCTCGTTCTGCTTGCCGGCTTCATGCGGGTGCTGACGCCGCGTTTCGTTATGCGCTACGCGGGGCGAATGCTCAATATCCATCCGTCGCTCCTGCCGTCGTTCCCGGGTCTGCACACCCATCGACGCGCGCTCGAAGCGGGTGTTCGCATTCATGGCTGCACCGTGCACTTCGTTACCCCGTCGCTCGACGGCGGTCCGATCGTCATTCAGGCCGCAGTCCCCGTTCTTGCCGGTGAGGACGAGGATTCGCTCGCCGCACGCGTGCTGGCGCAGGAACATCGAATCTATCCCCAGGCGGTCCAGTGGTACTGCGAGGGCCTTCTGCGGGTCGGCACGAACGAGACAGTACAACTGGACGGGCATCACGGCACGGCCGGTGCTCTGGTCTCACCATCGCTTTCTTGCGCGTCGAAACGCTGAATGGCCCCTCTCGGTGATCGATCCGACCGCTCGTCAGCCACGCCGCGGCGCCGGTGCTGCAGGCACGGTCAGCCCACGACAGGCGGGACTGCTTCGAGCCGGTGGGTATTTGCGGAACAGGCTGACCGGCGGATGGTCGCATCACGGTGGTAGTTCGCTCGATTCATCACTTGCGCGCGACGCGCGCTGCCGCGGCTGGCATCGCGGCGCTGTGCGCCTGTTGCGCCTATGCGGGGCCGCAATCGGTCAGGGCGACCTACAACGGCTACTTGAATGGTATGCACGCCGGCGTCATCACGGAGGAGTACGAAGCGGAAGGCGGGAATTACCGCCTCGTCAGCCAGACCCGCACGACCGGCCTCGCGACGATACTGAACCGGGAACCGCTGCGGTTTTCCAGCACCGGAGAGCTTACGGCCGCGGGGCTGCGGCCGATTCAGTTCGAGGCGCGCCGTAATGCCGGGGAGCCTGCGCAGATTGCAGCGTCCTTCGATTGGCCGCAGGGTCAGCTCACGCTTCGCCACGCCGGCAAGACGGAGTCGCTGCCGCTGCCACCCGGCACCCAGGACCGCCTCTCCGCCATGTACCAGCTTCTGTTTCTGCCTCTTGACCGGATGCGTTCGATCGATTTCGCGATGACGAACGGCCGCAAGCTCGACCAATACCACTACTCCGTGACACCGGACGTCGACCTCAATACGCCGATCGGGCGCCTCAAAACGCTCTACCTCGTCAAGGAACGGCGCGAGCCCGGCGAGTCCAGCGCGGAGCTCTGGGTCTCCGCACAGCACCACCACTTTCCGGTGAGGCTGATCACGGTCCAGAGAAACGGGTTGCGCTTCGAGCAGATGATCCAGACCCTCGACATCCGTGAGTAGGGCGCAGCGCTCGCCTTCGACTCGGGCCCCGCTGCTCTGCGGAACAGAGGGACACTCATGGGATCGTAATCTGCTCGATCGAGCGGCTGAAGCCCTGGCCGCCGTGCTGAAGTTCGACGCGCCCGCCGACGCCGTGCTTTCGGCGTATTTCCGGACCCACCGCGCGCTGGGCCAGCATGACCGTGGATTCGTCGCCGAGTCGGTGTTCGGGGTCCTGCGCCACAAGCGCACACTCGATTACCTTGCCCGCACCGCCGACCCGCGGCGACTGTTACTCGCCTGGGCTGCGCGTTTCGAAGGTTTCAGCATGCGCCAGCTCGAGACGGTCCTGAGGCCGGGCGATGCGGAATGGATCGCCGGGCTCAGATCCGCTGCGACCGACACCCTGCCAGCGGCAGTCCTTGCGGAGCTACCCAATTGGGCTTTCGAACGGCTCGAGCAGCAGATCGGAATAGAGGAAACGCTGGTTCTGGGTCGCAGTCTGCAGCAGCCCGCGCCGCTCGATCTGCGCGTGAATACGCTGAAAGCCGACCGCGAGAGCGCCCGGCGGGCTCTCGGCGAAAACGGCATCGAGGCGACGCCCACGCCCTACTCGCCGATTGGCCTGCGGCTGAGCGGAAAACCCGCTGTCAATCGTGATTCGGTGTTCCTGCGCGGCGAAGTGGAAGTCCAGGACGAGGGCAGTCAGCTCATCGGGTATCTCGTCGCACCCCGGCGGCGCGAGCTGGTGGTGGACTTCTGCGCGGGCGCCGGCGGTAAGTCGCTGATGCTGGGCGCGGCCATGAGCTCTCAGGGGCGGCTGTACGCCTTCGATGTCGCACCTGCGCGGCTCGCACGCTTGCGCCAGCGGCTCAAGCGTTCGGGGCTTTCGAACGTCCATCCGCATCTGCTCGCAAGCGAGCACGATCAGAAGGTGAAGCGTCTTGCCGGAAAGATCGACCGTGTGCTCGTCGATGCGCCGTGCAGCGGCTTCGGGACGTTGAGGCGCAATCCGGATCTCAAATGGAGGCAGTCGCCCGACAGTGTTGCAGAAATGCGATTGAAGCAGGCGTCGATCCTGCGGGCAGCCGCGACGTTGGTCAAACCGGGGGGGCGCCTCATTTATGCAACCTGCAGCGTGCTGCGGGAGGAGAACGAGGACATCGTCGACGGATTCATGGACGAGCACCCGGAATTCACAGGAGTGAGCTGCGGCGACATCCTGCGCCAGCAGGATATCGAAGCGAACGTCGGCGAACGCATGCGGCTGTGGCCGCATGTGCACGGAACGGACGCCTTCTTCGGCGCTGTGCTGGAGCGCGCGATGGGACCGCTCCGCGAAGGCCCGCGGGCCCAAATATCGCTTTAAAAACAGCTGCATTGCAGCAAAGTCAAAAGCCCTGGTGATTTTTTTGCCGGTGCGATGGAAGTTAGGTAGACTCCAGCGCTCAAAAGGGCCGCTGGCTACTCCAAAGGGAGGTTTATGTTTTCAGGGGGGTTCGATCTGCCGTGGTGGGGTTACGTCATCTACACGCTTGTAGTGACGCACATCACGATCGCAGCAGTCACCATCTTTCTGCACCGGCACCAGGCACATCGAGCACTCGACCTCCATCCGATCATCAGTCATTTCTTTCGTTTCTGGCTGTGGCTGACCACGGGGATGGTTACCAAGGAGTGGGCTTCGATTCATCGCAAGCACCACGCCAAGTGCGAAACGGTGGAAGATCCGCACAGCCCGCAGATCGTCGGCATCCGTAAAGTCCTGTTCGAGGGCGCGGAGTTGTATCGGAAGGAAGCCGCAAACGCCGAGACGCTCACGCGCTACGGTCACGGTACGCCGGACGATTGGCTCGAACGCAAGCTTTATACGCGCCATAACGTGCTCGGCGTGGTGCTCCTGTTCATCATCAACTTCGTCCTGTTCGGCTTCATCGGCATCACGATCTGGGCGGTGCAGATGGCCTGGATTCCGTTCCTCGCAGCCGGCGTGATCAACGGTATCGGCCATTACTGGGGCTACCGTAATTTCCAGCCGGGAGATGCAAGCCGGAACATCGTTCCATGGGGCATCCTGATCGGCGGCGAAGAACTGCACAACAACCATCACGCCTACGCTTCGTCCGCGCGCCTTTCCAATCGCTGGTACGAATTCGACATCGGCTGGCTTTACATCCGGCTGCTGCAGATGGTTGGACTGGCGGAAGTGAAGAAGGTCGCGCCGCGCGTGAAGCTCGGGGCCGCGAAACCGCACTGCGACCTCGCTACGCTTCAGGCCGTGATCACGCATCGCTACGAAGTGCTCGCGAAATATGCGAAGACTCTGCGTACGACGTGTGCGGATGAAGTCAAATCGCTGCGCGCAAGCGCGATCACCGTCGACTTCCGGGCGCTGAAGCGCTGGTTGCACAACGACACGGCTGCGTTGCCGCAGCCCGAACGGGAGCGGCGCGAGCAGGTACTGAAAGCAAACACGCGCCTGGCGACCGTCTACACCATGCGCGACGAGCTTGCCGCGTTATGGGAACGTTCTTCCGCGTCGAAGGAGCAGCTCGTGCATCAACTCGAGGACTGGTGCCGCCGCGCTGAAGCAAGTGGAATCGAGGCGCTGCAGACTTTCTCGCGCAGGCTGCGCTGTTACGCGTAAGCTGAAAGCACCGGCGACATAAAAAAGCCCGCTCAAAGCGGGCTTTTTCATGGGCACGACGACCAGGAACGTCGTATCAGCGATTCACGCGTCCGTCATCCTGCACCGAAGGCGCGTCACTTGATCTTCGTTTCCTTGTAGATCACATGCTTGCGCGCGACAGGATCATATTTCTTGATCTCGATCTTGTCGGGCTTGGTCCGTTTGTTCTTGGTGGTCGTGTAGAAGTGGCCCGTTCCGGCCGACGACTCCAGCTTGATCTTCTCTCTCATGTCACAGCTCCCGGATTACGATTTCGAATGCTTCAGGACGTGATCAGATTTCGCCCCGCGCCCGCAGGTCTGCGAGCACGGCGTCGATGCCCTTCTTGTCGATGGTACGCAGCCCTGCGTTCGAGAGGCGCAGACTAATCCAGCGCTTTTCGCTTTCCACCCAGAAACGGCGATACTGGAGGTTAGGCAGGAAACGCCGCCGCGTCTTGTTGTTTGCATGGGAAACGTTGTTCCCCAGCATCGGCTTCTTGCCGGTGACCTGACATACGCGCGCCATGACGCTGCTCCAGACTGGAAAAGGGCTGAATTCTACCGAGCTTTTACCGCCGGCTCAACCCGAGGGAGGGGCTTGACGCGAGCCGCATCGCGAGTCCGACCCAGGGCTAGAGCAGTCCACGCTCGGCGAAGGACATCGCCGAATCGCCTCCTACCACAAAGTGATCCAGCACCTTCACATCGACGAGCGCGAGCGTGTGCTTGAGCGTCTGCGTGAGCGCCTCGTCGGCGCGACTCGGCTCTGCCACGCCGGACGGATGGTTATGCGCAAAGATGATCGCGGCGGCGTTGAAATGGAGCGCCCTTTTCACGATCTCCCGCGGAAACACACTGGTCTGCGTGAGCGTGCCCCGGAACAGCTCTTCGACCTCGAGCACCCGATTCTGGGCGTCGAGGAACACCGCGACGAAGACTTCATGGCTGAGTCCCTGCAGCTTCAGCCGCAGGTAATCACGGACCGTCTGCGGTGAGCTCAGCGCGGGTCCGCGATCGAGTGTCTCGCGCAGTGCGCGACGGCTCATCTCCAGCACTGCCTGGAGCTGGACGTATTTGGCGTCGCCGAGGCCCGCCGTCAGCCGGAACGCGTCCCGGCTGGCCGTGAGCAACGCCGACAACGAGCCGCACTGTTTGAGGGCGGCGCGTGCAAGGTCAACGGCAGTGCGGCCACGTACCCCGGTGCGGAAAAGGATGGCGACGAGCTCGGCGTCCGAAAGCGCCGCCGGTCCTTTGTCCAACAGCTTCTCGCGCGGCCGCTCATTGATCGGCCAGTCTGCGATCGGCACGCAACCTCCCCTGTTTCCCTCTGCCGTGACCTGCACACGCCTAACGCACTGCGACGTCCATCTGTTTACCTGGACTGCGCACGTTTTCTTGAATTTGTGCCCGACCGGCCCTGCGATGCTAGCCATGACGGGTTCGCTGCATATCGCCCAAGCGGCCGATCGGCCTCGCGGTAAAGCCGCGAGGCGCGAAGCAGTCGCGGGTAGGGCGTGCTCGTCCCCTCGCGCACGCGCGGAGCGGCGGATGGTTTACACTGACGAGCGACGACCAGAGCGCTACATGTCTGATACGCCGAACAAAAAGATATTGCTTGGAGTGACCGGCGGGATCGCGGCCTACAAGAGCGCCGAGCTCGTACGCCGTTTGGGCGAGCGCGGCGCCGACGTCCATGTGGTCATGACCGAGGCCGCCTGCGGCTTCATCACACCCGCCACGATGCAGGCGCTCTCGGGCAACCCCGTCTACACGAGCATGTGGGACACGCGCGTACCCGACAGCATGGCCCACATCGCGCTGTCCCGGGACAAGGATCTGATCATCGTCGCACCGGCCACTGCCGATTTCCTGGCGAAGCTCGCGCACGGACTCGCCGACGATCTGCTTTCCACGCTGTGCGTTGCACGCGACTGTCGCCTCGTCGTCGCGCCCGCGATGAATCGGCAGATGTGGGAGAGCGCGGCCAACCAGCGCAATGTCGAACAGCTGAGACGCGACAGTGTCGAGATCCTCGGGCCGGCGAGTGGCGATCAGGCCTGTGGAGAAGTCGGCGCGGGACGCATGCTGGAGGCGATCGAGATCGCCGAAGTCGTATCGGCGCTGCTTGCGCCCAAGTCCCTCGCCGGCGTGCGCATGCTCGTCACCGCCGGGCCGACGTTCGAAGCGATCGATGCCGTGCGGGGACTCACGAACAAGAGCTCGGGAAAGATGGGTTACGCCGTTGCGCGCGCAGCACTCGAGGCTGGCGCCGAGGTGACGCTCGTTTCCGGTCCCAGCAGCCTTGCCGCTCCGGCGCATGCGCAGCGCGTCGATGTCGTTTCCGCTGAAGACATGCTGAGCGCCGTCAAAGCGCGTGTTCCCTTGTCGGACATTTTCGTCAGCGTGGCCGCGGTAGCAGACTACCGGCCGGTCGAAGTAAGCGAGCAGAAGATCAAGAAGACGGAGCGCAACCTCACGCTCGAGTTGAAGCCCACGCCCGATATTCTGGCCTACGTGGCCGGCCTGCCGAAACCGCCGTTCTGCGTCGGTTTCGCCGCCGAGAGCGAGCGACTCGCCGAGTACGCGGAAAGCAAACGCAGGCGCAAGAAGGTTCCGCTGCTCGCCGCCAATCTCGCGCAGCACGCCATCGGTGCGGACGAAAACGAGATCACGCTGTTCGACGACGATGGTGCGCATCCGCTCCCGAAGGCGTCGAAGGACGTGGTTGCCCGACAGCTCGTCGCGCATATCGCGAAACTGTATCGGCGTGCGCGCGCCTGATGGGGTTCCGTAGCGCCCCCGCAGTGACGTGAGAAGCATCGAGCTCAGGATTCTCGACGCGCGTCTGCGCGAGCAGTTGCCGCACTACGCCACGGCCGGCAGCGCCGGGCTCGACCTGCGCGCGTGCCTCAAGGAGGCGTTGACGCTTCAGCCCGGCCAGACGGAACTGATTCCGTCGGGGATGGCCATTCATTTGAACGACCCCGGACTGGCCGCCGTCGTATTACCGCGATCAGGGCTCGGCCACAAACACGGTATCGTGCTCGGCAATCTCGTCGGCCTCATCGATTCCGATTACCAGGGCGAGATTCTGGTATCCACATGGAACCGCGGTCACGCGCCGTTCACGATCGAACCGATGGAACGACTCGCGCAGCTCGTCATCGTACCCGTGGTGCAGGTTGCCTTCGACGTCGTCGACGAGTTTCACACGAGTGCGCGCGGGGCCGGCGGATTCGGCAGCACGGGAAAGCAGTGAAGTGGAAATGTACTACGCGAAACGTGAGATCGCCGCTGCGGTGGTGCGGACATGAGCCAAAGCGTCTCGGGCGGACGTTCGGCCCTCGTGCTGTTCGCACACGGCTCGCGCGATCCCGAATGGGCGGCGCCGTTTGCCGCCATTCAGGAGAAGATCAGGCGCCAGCGCCCGACACTCACAGTCGAGCTGGCCTATCTGGATCTCATGCAGCCTTCTCTGCCGGAAGCGATAGAGGGCCTCGTCGCAGCGGGCCGTCAGCGTATCGCGATCGCGCCGCTGTTCATGGGCCAGGGCGCACACTTGCGCCAGGATCTGGCGCGACTCGTTGCCGAGGCGCGTGCCCGTCATGCACAGTTAAAGATCAAACTCCTGCCCGCGATAGGCGAGGTCGAGGCCGTCACGGAAGCAATGAGTATCTGGCTCGCAGCAAACGCGTGAACGAATGAAACGTCATCTCTCTCGTCTCAATACTTTGGCGCTGGCGACGTCGTTGGCGCTCTGGAGCACGCTGGCGGCCGCCGACCTGCCGGAGGTCGTGCTGAACATCAAGAATCACAAGATAACGGCCGAGGTGGCGAGCACGGACACGACGCGCTCCACCGGTCTCATGCATCGGCGCATGCTGCCCGAAAACCGCGGGATGCTGTTCATATTCCCGGAGACCGCCGTTCATGCGATGTGGATGATGAACACGTACATCCCGTTGTCGGTCGCATTCATCGACGCAAACGGCGTCATCATCAACATCGAAGACATGCAACCGCACACACAGGATGCGCATCCGGCGGCGCGCCCTGCGAAGTATGCGCTGGAGATGAATCAGGCCTGGTTCGCGAAACGCTCGATCAAACCCGGGGACAAGCTCGAAGGACTCGAGAAGGCGGGCCCAGCGAGATAGCCTGCGCTCGCCTCCGGGCCTCGCCGCGCACGAACAGAGCGAAACCTTCGACGGTTTACCTCCGCTGCCTCACGTCGTCGCGCTGCGCTGCTTCGACTTCAGCGCGTGGCCGGTGCCGCTACACGCCGAAGAACGCCGTCCTGAACACACCGCCGCTCGCGACCATGAAGAACACCATCGGTATCGAAAGCATGGTGTTCGTCCGCGAAGCCAGAAATGCGACGCGACGCGCCCTGGCTTTCTCCGGGTCGGTCGCCGGCTTCAGTCCGAGTATCTTCTGCTGATTCGGCCAGATCAGCACCCAGACGTTGAAGAGCATTATCGTGCCGAGCCACGCGCCGACGCCGATGGGGTAATACGTGGACTTCTGGAACAGGAATGCGTCCAGAAAATGAGCGCCGAGGATCATCGCGCCTGCAAGCCAGGTGACGACCGCCGCCCAGCGGAAGAACAGCAGCGCGCGGGGCGCGACGTGCTTGGTGATGCCTGCACCAGTATTGTCCTTCGCGGCCTCCGCTAGCGCCGGTACCTGCACGAAGTTGAAGTAGTAAAGCAGGCCGATCCACATGATGCCGGCAAGGATGTGCAGCCAGCGTCCCAGGCCGAGCTGAATGAAGGTGGCGTCCATGTGCGTCTCCTCAATGCAGCGCTAGGTGAACGACGTAATACAGGATGATCGTGAGCACCAGACCCGAGATGATCGTGCCCCAGAGTGAGTCGAGCGGATTTTTCATCGCACCTCCCAGTGAACGACTCTTATTTTTTACGACAACGTGCTAGGGTACCGGAAAGGCGAGCCGAGTGGCAATAGCTGGCGCGAAGTTCGGGATCAGTCGAGCCCGCATGTTGAATTGAGCTTGGTCGCGTCCGCAACGAAATCGCCGCAGTTGAGCAGCGCATGCGCGAACGGCGGTCAGGCTGCGAGGAGACTGCCGGTCTCTACCGCCGCGATCGCCTTCGCCTGATTCATGTCGACGGTATAACCCGTCCCGTAAAGGCAACACGCCACCTGGTTGACGATCGGCAGCGGCAGCGGCATTTCGCCGCGCAGCACGTGTCGTATCCATGCTGCCGTCGCGCGCGCATCAGGCGCTGCAGGACCGTTGACTACGGCTCGCACCGGCGTTGCTTCAGCCGCAAAGAGCAGCTCGCACATTCCGTTGCGCACGAGCTCCAGCGCAGGCCGGCAGCGCGGGTCCGCGAACGCTTCGCCATGCTGCGCTTCGAGCAGCAGGAAAGCGCCGTCGGTATCCTGCGCGAAGACCCGCAGCATTGCGCGCTCGCGCTCGTCGCTTGCGGCAAGTACGACGAGTGAGCTGCCGCAGAACGGGTCCACGAACCGCGTGAGCCTTTCCGCGAAACCGCAGAAGCCCAGTCTGCTGCGCAATGCGAGCAAGTACGCCAGCCCGGGGGCAAGCACGGCCGTCGGTACGAACGCGAGTCTGTTCGCGTCGAGTTCCTTCTGCGCCTGCGACAACGTCACGCACGGAAGCACGCCCAGCTCGCGCAGCACCTGACCCGCCACGACACCTCGCGAGGCGCTCAGGACGCCATGGACAAGGACGGGCACGTTCAGGCGCTGCAGGCTCAGGGCGACGAGCGCAGTCAGGTTAGCGTCTTCGAGAGTGCCGGCGTGGCTGGGCAGAATCACCGGCCGCGCGCCGCTGCGAGGCGGCTCGAGGTGAAAGCAGCGCTCCGCCAACGCGCTGGACGAACCCTTCAGCTCGCCCATGTCGTCCACACGCTCTTCGAGAAGCGCCAGAATCGCCCCCTCCTCCAGTTCCGGAACGCCTTCGTCCAGTAACGCTGCCGTGAGCCGCCGCGCACCTTCTTCGGACAGACGCTCCTTGCGGCTCAGCGATTTGAAGGCATGTAACAGAGTCATCCGATGCTCCGACAGGCAGGCGACAGGTCCCGAAAGCTTGCAAATGCAACGTGGGCGAGCGCCTAAGCAACGCATATGCCACGCTGGAAACCCGCGTTCGTCGGCGTTGTCGAATGTCATGAGCGATTTCGTAGTGCATCGCAGACGCGGGCGCGAGTTTTTGGTGCAAAGCAGGCACGCTAGCCGCCGTTTTCGATTGTCGGGGCGTGGCAGCGACGTTACGGGCGTATTACAATGTTCGTCCAAGAATAGAGAGTCAGGGACATGAGAACGCCGCTCGCTATCGCGTTTGCCGCGGGTGCTCTGTGCGTCCACGTGGCAACGGCCGTTGCTGCCGAAAGCTCCTCCCTCAGGGGTCTCAGATTGCCGGGCGTCGGACTACAAGGCGCACCCGGAACGCAGGGGCCGCTCGACCTCGTGCCGGATTTCGCTTCGCGTTTTTCGTTCGACAGCGCGCGCACGATCGACACCCAGCGCTCGTCCGTAGGGCCGTTCGACCTCCGCAGTTCGGTGTCGCAGGCAGTCGGGCAGAACATTTCTACACTCGCTGAGGCGAGCTCGAATCCGTCCTACGAAGCTCTACCGCGCTATACGCTCTCCAATCAGCTCAACCGCGGGTTGACAGGCGGCTGGGGACTCGGGCTGGGTGTGCGGCAGAACGAGTACAGCTATGTGACGACGAATCTCGTGGCCGTTTCGGCAGAGCACGCATGGGGTCATCTGCGCAGCGGCTATACGCTGTATTCCAGCAGGGCGGATGGCAGCGCGCTCGGTTCCGCACAGCGCTTCCAGATGAGCTACGCCTATGGAGACCGGAACAGTGTCGGCCTGGCGTATACGACGGGACGCGACGTGGACAACCCCGCTCTGACCCTCGGAACTCCGCTCGCAGATGTACGCGATTGGAGCCTGTCGGGCAGGCACTGGCTGTCCCCCAACTGGGCCCTGACTTACGACGTTCTCAGTCAGGATCACACCTATCTCGCGCGCCGGCAGGGCTTGCGGCTTGGCGTGAGTCGGAGCTTTTGAGTAGCAGGCGCGACTCGCTGCTGGTCACTCGTCACAAGGACGTCCGGCGCTGGCGCGCCGTTTCTCACCGCCCTGACCCACGTCCACTCGGACGAGAGTTCTAAGGAGCGTTCGAGTGCTTCGTTCGCGGCGACAGCCTGTCCCAGGCGCGCCGCTCACCGGGACTGGGTAGTGCTGGCAGATGGTACCATCGGCACAAACCGTACAGCGAGCACCGCCCGTCGCGTGAGCTGGCCATCCGCTTCCTTGGTCATCAAATAGAGCGTCTGCGCGCCGGCCGGCGAACCGACCGGAATGACGAGCCTCCCCCAACTTTCAGTTGTTGAGCGAGCGCGTTCGGCACATCTGGTGCAGCAGCGGTTACGATGATCGCGTCGAACGGCGCGTGCTCCGGCCAGCCGAGGTAACCGTCACCGATGCGCGTCGCAACGTCCTTATAGCCGAGCTCTGACAAGCGTTTCATCGCTTCGCGCCCGAGCGACTCGATGATTTCGAGCGTGTACACGTTGGCGCCAAGCTCGGCCAGCACGGCCGACTGGTAACCTGAACCTGTCCCGATCTCGAGCACTCGATCGCCGGGTTTCAGATCAAGCAGCTCGGTCATCAAGGCGACGATGAACGGCTGCGAGATCGTCTGCCCCTGGCCGATCGACAAGGGACGATTGCGGTACGCGTGAGGCCGTTCCTCTGCCGGAATGAAACTATGGCGCGGCACGCGCCCTAGTGCCTCCATCACACGGCGGCTCAGCTCGCCGCGCCCCGTCTCACGCCGGGTCTCCCAAGTGTCGCGCGCGACTTCCTCCAGCATCGCTGTGCGCTCGGCGGCGTGCCGATCCTGCGCGTCGGTATCCATGGCGAGCGCCGAGCTTAAGAGCAGTCCTTTGACGAGACGGTTCAGCAATGAGGGCACGGCAGGAGTGTGCGCCCCGTGCGGCACGCGTGACGGGGAGAAAGCCTGCTACTTGGACAGACACTCCTTCATGAATTTCTTGTGGTCGTCGCCCTTCATCGCCTTGTCCTTCGCCTCTTTGTTGCAGGTCCCCATCTTCTCCTGCTGGGCCGTCTTGGCGGGCTGCTCGGCTTTCGTCGGGTCTTCGCCTTTCAGGCACGAGCTCATATATTTCTTGCGCTCGTCACCCTTGCGATCACCCGCCTTTTCGGAGCAGTCGCGCATGCGTGCCTGTTGAGCCTTCTGTTTTTCGCTCGGCTCTTTCGAAGCTTTGCTTTCATCACCCTTGGCCGACTTTTCCGTGGCGGCGGGTGCCTTCTTATCCGCATCCTTGGCTTTGTCCTGCGCAAACGCGAGTGGGGTCGTTGCGAGCATGAAGCACAGCGCGGTCAGCAATCGTTTCATCGTGTCCCTCCATGTGGTTATACCGGGCCTCGTGGCGGCCGCCGCGGGCGCCGTCGGCCTTCGCTCAACGCGCGAGCGCAAAACCGGGATGACAACGCGGCTAGGCCTGCGTCATATGAAACCCGACGCGCCGCGTCAGCGCTTCACTCCCGCAAGAAGTGCTGTGGCGAGACGCCGTCAACGCTCGGAACCTTTGATGAACTCGTCGAGCACCGCGCACCACGCAACAGCAATATTGCGGCGGTTATAACCTCCACCACCGAAGCCCATGATGCGACCGCGCGTGAGCTCGTTCGCAAGCCCGCACAGACTGCGTGCAGCGTGCGCATGCGCTTTCGGCGTGTACTGCAGATGCGCGAGCGGATCGCCTGCAACGCTGTCCGCCCCGGCCTGGAACAGGATGAAGTCGGGTTTGTGCTGGCGCAGATGCGCGACGACGCGCTCCCATGCGGCGTAGAACTCCTCGTCGCCCCAGCCCGGCTGCATCGGGAGGTTCAGCTTCAAGCCCTCGCCCGGCCCCGACCCGGTCTCGTAATCGGCGCCGGTGCCCGGATACAGATAACGCCCATCTTCGTGGATATCCGCGTAGATGAGATCGGGGTCTTCTTCATACGGATAGTACAAACCGTCGCCGTGATGCACGTCGATGTCGACGTAGGCGACCCGCTTCACGCCGTACGTCTTGCGCAGCGTGTCGATCACGACGCCGCAGTCGTTGAACACACAGAAACCGGCCGCAGTGCTGCGCCGCGCATGATGCAGGCCGCCGATCGGCTGGAACGTCCGATAGCACTCGCCGTTCATCACCTGAGCGAGCCCGTCGAGTGCGGCGCCGACCACGTTCGCGGAGGCTTCGTACACCCCGTGGTAGGCAGGTGTGTCGCCGTAATCGATCGAGCCGTAGCCCTCGTGTGAAAGTACCCGGACGCGTTCGACGTGCTCGGACTTGTGAAAGCGCTCTATTTCTTCGCGGTGCGCTTCCCGAGACGCGCGGAGATCGGCCCTGGATGGCAGGCCCTGCTTTACCGCCTCTTTCAAAAATGCATCCTGGCGATCGGTGCCCCACGGGTGTCCGTCAGGGAAACCGTAGAGCCCCAACGCGTCGCCGACATAGAGCTGAACCTCGTGTTTCATCTACCACCCCTCCGGAAGACGTGGCAGGCAGGCACGCCTCCCCGGCAACATTATAGGCACGCCGCGCGTTCGGCGATGGCTTCGCCGCTCACGTAGGCACCGCGGATGCTCTGCTATAGTCGCTCCGTTTCGCGCAGGCGCTGCGACCGCAGCGATGGACCGTCAGGCCGAGGAATTGCTTCCGACGATTCGCATGAGCAAACTGACCGACCACGACATCTATCTATTCAAGGAAGGCAACCACACCCGTCTCTACGAAAAACTCGGTTGCCACATGGACCAGGACGGCGGTGCGCATTTCGCCGTATGGGCTCCCAATGCGCGTTCGGTGTCCGTCATCGGTGACTTCAACGGGTGGGATGCCGAGAAACACGTGCTCAAGCCGCGCTGGGATGCTTCTGGCATCTGGGAAGTGCACGTGGCAGACGTCGCGCGCGGCATGCCCTACAAGTATCGCGTCACGTCCAATCAGGGCAGCACCCAGGACAAGGGCGATCCGTTCGCGCTCTTCTGGGAAGATCCGCCGCGCACGGCTTCGCGCGTGTGGACGATCGACTACGACTGGAAGGACGACGAGTGGATGCGCACGCGCGCTTCGCGCAATTCGCTCGACTCGCCTATTTCGACTTACGAGATACACCTCGGCTCATGGCGGCGGGGACCGGATAACAGCTTCCTCGGTTATCGCGGGATCGCCGAACCCCTGGTCGAACATCTCAAGCGCGAAGGCTTCACGCATGTCGAACTGATGCCGATCACCGAGCATCCGTTCTACGGATCGTGGGGTTACCAGACGACGGGCTATTTCGCGCCGACCGCACGCTACGGCACGCCGCAGGACTTCATGTATCTCGTGGACCTGCTGCATCAGAACGGGATCGCGGTCATCCTCGATTGGGTGCCCTCGCACTTTCCCAACGACGAGCACGGACTCTATCGGTTCGACGGTACGCATCTCTACGAACACGCGGACCCGCGCCAGGGCTATCATCCGGAGTGGAACAGCGCCATCTTCAATTACGGGCGCAACGAGGTGCGGGCGTTCCTCACGTCGAGCGCACTTTTCTGGCTCGAGCGCTATCACATCGACGGTCTGCGCGTCGACGCCGTCGCGTCGATGCTCTATCTCGATTACGGAAGGCGTGGCGGCGACTGGATTCCCAACCGCTACGGTGGCCGCGAGAACCTGGCAGCCATCCACTTCCTGCGCAGCCTCAACGAAGCCGTCTACCGCGATCACCCCGACACGCAGATGATCGCGGAAGAGTCGACGGCATGGCCGATGGTTTCACGACCGATCTACATCGGTGGTCTCGGTTTCGGGCTCAAGTGGAACATGGGCTGGATGCACGACACGCTCGGCTACATGCGTCAGGATCCCATTCACCGCAAATATCATCATGGCGAGCTCACGTTCTCGCTCATCTACGCCTTTCACGAAAACTTCGTGCTGCCGCTTTCGCACGACGAAGTGGTATACGGAAAAGGCTCGCTCATCGGCAAAATGCCCGGCGACGTGTGGCAGCAGTTCGCGAACCTGCGGCTGCTTTACGGCTACATGTGGGCTCACCCCGGCAAGAAGCTCTTGTTCATGGGCGGAGAGTTCGGCCAGCGTCGTGAGTGGCAACACGAGGAAAGCCTCGAGTGGTGGGTGCTGCAGCATCACGAGCATAGCGGGCTGCAGCAGTGGGTCGCCGATCTCAACCGGCTGTATGTCGCCGAGCCTGCTCTGCATCAGCGCGATTTCGAGCCCGGTGGATTCGAATGGATCGACTGTTGCGATGCCGATGAAAGCGCGCTCTCGTTCGTTCGTAACTCGAGGACCGGCAGCCGTGCCGTGCTCGTCGTCTGCAACTTCACACCCGTGCCGCGCGAAAACTATCTCCTGGGTGTCCCCGAACCGGGCTTCTGGAAAGAGTTGCTGAACTCGGACGCAACGGTTTACGGCGGCAGCGGAATGGGTAATTACGGTGGTGTCGATTCGCATCCGGTGCCTGTTCACGGCCGCTTTCACTCGATACGCATTACGTTGCCGCCGCTCGCGGTGGTTTATTTCAAGCATGAACGCTAGGCTTCCACGCACACCTAAGGCGAGCGCGCGCAATCCGCGCCGCACCCGTGCCGATGGACGCGTGCGCGCCGTCATCGACCGTATCCTGCCCGAAGTCGACTGCGGACGTTTCCCCGCGAAACGTATCATCGGCGATACGGTCGTCATCGAGGCCGACGTGTTCGGCGACGGACACGACGTGCTCGCATGCATGCTGGGTTACCGGCACGAGGACGAGCCCGAATGGCACGAAGTGCCGATGACGCTCACGGTAAACGATCGCTGGCGCGCCGATTTCAAGCTCGACCGCCTCGGCCGATACCGCTATACCGTGAGCGCCTGGGTCGACCGCTTTCTTTCGTGGCGCCACGACTTCAAGCGCCGGGTCGATCCCGCCGATATCGCGGCGGCCGCGCGCGTCGGCGGCAAACTCATAGCTGAAGCCGCAAGCCGTGCCCCGCGCGAAGACGCCGCGCGCCTGCGCGAGTGGGCCAAGCAACTCGGCGCTGCGACCGATACACAGGACATTCAACGCGTCGCGCTCGACGAAACGCTCGCAGCGCTCGCAGAAAGCTATCCCGACCGCCGTTTCGCATCCGTATACGAGCGCGAGCTGAAGATCGTCGTCGATCCGCCGCGCGCGCGTTTTTCGAGCTGGTACGAGCTTTTTCCGCGCTCGACGAGTGCACAACCCGGCCGCCACGGTACCTTTCGTGATGTCGAGGCGCGCCTTCCCTACGTGCGCGAGCTTGGCTTCGATGTGCTTTACCTGCCGCCCATTCATCCCATTGGGCGGATCAAGCGCAAGGGCAAGAACAATGCGCTGGACGCCGCGCCGGACGACGTAGGCAGTCCATGGGCGATCGGATCGGACGAAGGCGGGCACAAGACCGTTCATCCGGAGCTCGGCCCGCTGGAGGACTTCCGCCACCTGGTCGCGACTGCGCGCGACATGGGCATCGAGGTCGCGCTCGATATCGCGTTCCAGTCAGCGCCGGACCACCCGTACGTGAAAGCGCATCCGGAGTGGTTCACGTGGCGGCCCGACGGCACCGTGCAATACGCAGAAAATCCGCCCAAGAAGTACCAGGACATCTATCCTTTCAACTTCGAAAGCGAAGAATGGACGGCGCTGTGGGAGGAACTGAAGAGCGTCTTCGAGTTCTGGATCGACCAGGGCGTGAGGATTTTCCGCGTCGACAATCCGCACACGAAGCCCTTTCCGTTCTGGGAATGGGCGATCCAGGCGCTGAAAGCGGCGCATCCGGATCTGATTTTTCTGTCGGAAGCATTCACCCGTCCCAAGATCATGCACCGGCTGGCGAAGCTCGGTTTCACGCACTCGTATACCTACTTCGCCTGGCGCAACACGAAGCACGAGCTGATCGAATACTTCACCGAGCTCGCTCACGGCCCGGGCCGCGAGTACTTCCGGCCGAATGTATGGCCGAATACGCCCGACATTCTGACGGCCTATCTGCAGCACAACGGCAGAGCGGGTTTCTGCGCCCGGCTTCTGCTGGCGTCGACACTTGCGGCAAACTATGGCATCTACGGACCGGCATTCGAACTGCTCGAGCACGTGCCGCGCGAGCCGGGCAGCGAAGAATATCTTCACTCCGAGAAATACGAGATCCGGACGTGGGACCTCGAACGCCCGGAGAGTCTGCGCTACCTGATCGCGAGCGTGAATGCGATCCGGCGCAGCAATCCGGCGCTGCAGGACGACGCGACACTGCATTTCGAAACGGTCGCGAACGATCAGCTCCTCGCCTATACCAAAGCGACGGCGGACCTCGGCAATGTCCTGCTCATCGTGGTGAACATCGACCCGCACTATCGCCAAAGCGGATACGTGGAAGTGGACCTCGGCCGCATCGGCATCGATCCGCGGAGGTCCTACGGCGTCCACGACCTCCTTACCGATGCGCGCTATACGTGGAACGGGCCGCGCAATTACGTACAGCTGGAACCCGGCATCGCGCATATCTTCGCGGTCACCCAGGCGCCCGCGCCGGCAACGGCCTGAACGTTAGGGAACCTCTGAACAAGTCCCACGTGGAGCGCGTTACGACCAGGGCGCGATGGATGCAAGGAGCGCGACGAAGGTGATATCGCGAATATCAGCAAGGAGCGCGACGCAGCAGACGCGTGGTCTGGTCGTAACCCCAAGGGACAGGCCGATCCTGGCGCATTGCGTCGTCGGAACCCCTCGCAATATTCGCGATATTGCTTCGGGCTTCCTCCTAGCACTGCATCCAGGCTTGGCTCCGTCGCACCCGCGCCGGGCTTATTCAGAGGTTCCCTAAAATGGACACCCCCATGGAAGCCTTCGCTGCAGGCGACGTCGAGGAGGTCGCGGAAGACGGACCCGCCGCTGATGAACCGCTCTGGTACAAGGACGCGGTCATCTATCAGCTCCACGTCAAGGCGTTCTTCGACTCCAACGACGACGGCATTGGCGATTTCCGGGGGCTCACCTCCAAGCTCGACTACATCCGCGAGCTCGGCGTCAACGCGATCTGGCTGCTGCCCTTCTATCCGTCGCCGCTGAAGGACGACGGATACGATGTCGCCGACTACCGGAACGTGCATCCGATGTACGGGACGCGCGCCGATTTCCGCACTTTCCTGCGCGAGGCACACCGCGCCGGGCTGAAAGTGATCACGGAGCTGGTGGTCAACCATACGTCGGACCAGCACCCGTGGTTCCAGGCGGCGCGCCGCGCACCGCAACACTCGACGAAGCGCAATTTCTACGTCTGGAGCGACGACCCGACGAAATACAGCCAGACGCGCATCATCTTCACCGACACGGAAACCTCGAACTGGGCGTGGGACGACGTCGCGAACGCCTACTACTGGCATCGCTTCTTCAGCCATCAGCCCGATCTGAACTTCGACAATCCGCTCGTGCTGAAGGCCGTCATCCGGGTGATGCGTTTCTGGCTGGATATGGGTGTCGACGGGTTCCGGCTCGACGCGATCCCCTACCTGTGCGAACGCGAAGGCACCAACAACGAGAACCTGCCGGAGACGCACGACGTCATCAAGCAGGTTCGCAAGACGCTCGACTCGCTGTACAAGAACAAACTGCTCCTCGCCGAAGCGAACCAGTGGCCCGAAGACGTCCGCGAATACTTCGGCAACGCCGACGAATGCAACATGGCGTATCACTTCCCGCTGATGCCGCGGATGTACATGGCGATCGCGCAGGAAGACCGCTACCCGGTCGTCGAGATCATGCAGCAGACGCCGGACATTCCCGAGACCTGTCAGTGGGCGATTTTTCTGCGCAACCACGACGAGCTCACGCTCGAGATGGTGACGCACAAGGAACGCGACTACATGTATCGCATGTATGCCGCCGACCCGCGTGCGCGGATCAATCTCGGCATCCGCAGACGCCTCGCGCCGCTCATGGAAAACGACATGGACAGCGTGAAGCTCATGAACAGCCTGCTTCTGTCCATGCCAGGTTCGCCGATCGTCTACTACGGCGACGAGATCGGGATGGGGGACAACATCTTCCTCGGCGACCGCAACGGCGTGCGCACACCGATGCAGTGGAGCCCCGATCGCAACGCCGGCTTCTCCCGCGCCGATCCGCAGCGGCTGTACCTGCCGCCGATCATGGATCCGATCTACGGCTACGAAGCCGTCAACGTGGAAGCGCAGACGCGCGAGCCCGGATCGCTCCTGAACTGGATGAAGCGCATGCTCGCCGTGCGCAAGACGAGCCGCGCGTTCGGACGCGGCCGCCTCACTTTCCTGCGGCCCGGCAATCGCAAGATTCTTGCATATCTGCGGGAGCTCGGTGACGAAGCAATCCTGTGCGTTGCCAATGTCGGCCGCTCGGCGCAGCCGGTCGAGCTCGATCTCTCGCGTTTCCGCGGACGCGTGCCGCTCGAGCTGCTCGGCAGGACGCCGTTCCCACCGATTGGCGAGCTGCCGTACATGCTGACGTTGCCCGCGCACGGGTTTTACTGGTTCCGGCTCGCCACCGACGTGCCGGTGCCGCATTGGCACGAGGAGCGTTCCACGCCTGAAGACCTTCCCATCATCGTACTCTTCGACGGCTGGACCAGTTTCTTCCGCGATCGCGTGGTGCCGTGGCGCATCGGGCTCGCGGAGAAAACGCGCACGCAGCTCGAGGTCGAAGTGCTCCCGCGCTACGTCCAGGCGCAGCGCTGGTATGCCGCCAAAGGCGAAACGATCAAGGCACTGCGGCTTACCGACTACCTGCTCTGGGATGCGCCCGGCGGGAAGTGGATGGTCGCGCTTTTCACGACCGAGGGCGGCAGCGAGCCTGCGACCTATTTCGTGCCGCTCGCGCTGGCGTGGGAAGACACCGACGAAGAGAAGATGCGCAGCATGGGCGCGGTGACTCTCGCGCGGGTGCGCCAGCAGGCGAACGTCGGCGTGTTGGCCGACGCGTTCGGCGATGAGGTCTTCGCCCGAAACATCGCAGCCATGATCGGGCGCGGCGGAGAACTGCCGACGGCCCGCGGAACGCTTCAGTTCGTGCCCACGCGCGCATTCCCCGAAATTACCGGCAGCGATCTCGCGACGTTGCCGGTGGGCATACCGCACGGCCTGAGCAGCAACTCAATCGTGACCCTCGGCGATCGCGTATTCCTCAAGGCGTATCGGCGGATACGCAAGGGGGTCAATCCGGAAGTGGAGATCGGGCGCTTCCTGACCGAAGTCGCGCAGTTTCCGAACTGCGTTCCCCTGGCAGGCGTGATCGAGCACAAGGATGCCGAGGGCGCGGTCTCCACGCTGGCACTGCTCCAGGCGTACGTGCGCAATCAGGGCGACGGCTGGACCTACACGCTCGAATATCTTGCGCGCTTCCTCGACACCCAGCGCGCACTGGTCGAAGCCGCCCCCGACGTTCACGGCGCCTACCTCGCCTTGATCCATACGCTCGGCGTGCGCACCGCCGAGCTTCATGTCGCATTCTCGAAAGGAATGAACGACCCCGCCTTCGCGCCCGAACCGGCAACCGAGCAGGATTTCGCGAACTGGACGCAGCGCGTTCGCGATGACGCGACCGCCTCGCTCGAGCTTCTCGCGCGTCGCGCGGACGGCCTGACTGGCGTTGCCGCGGCGGATGCGCGGACGCTGCTTGCACGCGGCGACGATCTGATGGCGCGCATCAATGCGCTGCATGCACCGGAAAGCGGCATGATCAAGACGCGCCATCACGGCGACTACCATTTGGGGCAGGTGCTGATCAGCAAAAACGACTTCATCATCACGGACTTCGAAGGCGAACCGGCGCGGTCGCTGGAGGAGCGCCGGGCCAAGCATTCGCCGATCCGCGACGTAGCGGGAATGGTGAGATCGTTCAGCTATGCGGCCGGGGCCGCGCTCGGGCGCACCGTCGAATCACCCGAAGACGAAGCGAAGCTCGGACCGCTCGCCGCCGATTGGGAAACGGAGACGCGCGCCACGTTCCTCTCTGCTTACGACGAGGTCGCGCGCAGCTGCCGGTCTGTACGCGTACGAGGCCGACATGCGTGCCCTGCTCGAGCTCTTCGAAATCGAGAAAGCGTTGTACGAGCTGCGCTACGAGCTCAACAACCGTCCCGATTGGGTACGCTGGCCATTGGCTGGCATACTACGGCTCCTGCCGACAACCGACGGCTCGCCCTAGCGGCGCGACGCGGTTCGCCAACGACCGCTCTTTCCTGAGCGGACAGGACAGTCATCGACGGCAGCGCTTCCGGGCGCGTGCCGTACTGCTACGCTGGAGGTCACATGGACGATATGAATACGCTGCTCGAGCCTGCGCGCCTTGCGCTCGCCCACGTCGTCGCCTTCCTGCCCAGGCTCGCCATTGCCCTCACCGCGGTGGTGGTAGCCTGGCTGCTCGCGAAGGCGGCACGCTTCGCCGTCGTCAAGGCGATGCGCGCGATCAACTTCAATGTGCTCACGGAGCGCGCCGGACTCGACGAATTCCTGCGCCAGGGCGGTATACGAAGCGACACGACCGATATCTTCGGCGTGCTCGTTTACTGGCTCATCGTGCTCGCCGGTTTCGTGCTCGCGTTCAATACGCTCGGCCTCGATTACATCACCGATCTCCTGAGGCGCGTGGTGATGTTCGTGCCGCGGCTCATGGTAGCGCTCGTCATTCTCGCGTTCGGCGCGTATTTCGCGCGCTTCATCGCCGGCGCGGTCATGGCGTATTGCCGTACCATCGGCCTGCAGGATGGCGACATCCTCGGCACGCTCGCACAGTACGCAATACTTGCGTTCGTCGTCCTGATCGCGCTCGAGCAGATGCAGATCGGCGGCGATATCGTGCGCTACAGTTTCCTGATCGTGCTCGCGGGTATCGTTTTCGCGCTGTCGCTTGCGTTCGGGCTCGGCGGCAAGAACTGGGCGGCCGAACTTCTCGAGAGCTGGTGGCCGCGGCGCCGCCGCGAACCGGCCGAGATCATCGAAACACCGCGACGGCGAGCGAACGACAAGTTCTGACCGCCTGAGCGCCGAGGCCGGCGGCTGAACGCGACTCCGTGGTGCGTGCGGTTCAGCGTTTCGTGTCGCTTCGAAGGTTCGCAGCAGGGGAAGGAGTTCGTGCGGACATGGCACGGCCCAGTGGCGCGCAGCAAGACCAACAACAATCGATGAGCACACCGATAACCGCAGTCTGGCCGGGCCGACCCTACCCGCGCGGTGCAACCTGGGACGGACGGGGCGTCAACTTCGCGCTGTTTTCGCTGCACGGACAGAAAGTCGAGCTCTGCATCTTCGATCCGAAGAGCCGGCGCGAAGTCCAGCGCATCGAGGTGAAGGAGCAAACGGACGGTGTGTGGCATTGCTACCTGCCCGAAGCGCGGCCCGGGCTTCTCTACGGCTACCGCGTGCACGGGCGCTATCGTCCCGAGTACGGGCACCGGTTCAACCCCCACAAGCTGCTACTCGATCCGTACGCGAGGTCGATCGTCGGCACGATCAACTGGAGTGACGCGCATTTCGCTTACCGCGTAGGCGCCGAACGCGAGGATCTCACATTCGATCGGCGCGATTCCGCGCGGGGCATGCCGAAGTGCCGCGTCATCGATCCGGCGTTCACGTGGGGAGACGATCGTCGGCCCGACATACCCTGGCGCGACACCGTCATCTACGAGCTGCACGTCAAGGGCATGACGATGCTGCACCCGAAGGTGCCGCCCACGCTGCGTGGCACCTACGCAGGTCTCGCGTCCGCTCCCGTAATCGAACACTTGCAGCGGCTCGGCGTCACGACGGTCGAGCTGCTGCCGGTGCATGCGTGCGTGGACGACCGGTATCTCGTGCGCAAGGGACTGCGCAACTACTGGGGCTACAACTCGATCGGCTACTTCGCGCCCGAGCCGCGCTACCTCTCGAGCGGCAACGTGGCGGAATTCAAGACGATGGTGAAGACCTTCCATGGCGCCGGAATCGAGGTGATCCTCGATGTCGTCTACAACCACACCGCCGAGGGCAGTCATATCGGACCGACACTGTCGTTCCGCGGTATCGACAACGCCACCTATTACCGGCTGAATCCGAGCAACCCGCGTCTTTATGTCGATTACACGGGCTGCGGCAATACGCTCGACACCCACAACCCGCACGTGCTGCAGCTCGTCATGGACTCGCTGCGCTACTGGATCACCGAGATGCACGTCGACGGTTTCCGGTTCGACCTCGCTTCCGCACTGGCACGTGAGTTGCACGGAGTTGACCGCCTAGGCGGTTTCTTCGACATCATTCATCAGGATCCCGTGATTTCGCAGGTCAAGCTCATCGCCGAGCCGTGGGATCTCGGCGAAGGCGGTTATCAGGTCGGTAATTTCCCGGCTGGATGGGCAGAATGGAACGACAAGTACCGCGACACCATGCGGTCGTACTGGAAGGGAGATCGCGGCGTCATCGGCGAATTCGCGCAGCGGCTGACGGGCTCGAGCGATCTCTTCGAACACAGCGGCCGCCGCCCACAAGCAGGCATCAATTTCATCACATGCCACGATGGATTCACGCTGCACGACCTCGTGAGCTACAACCAGAAGCACAATGAGGCGAATCACGAAGGCAACCGGGACGGCTTCGACGACAATCGCTCCTGGAACTGCGGTGTCGAAGGTGAGACGCACGACGCGGCCATCAACGCGTTGCGCGCCCGTCAGAAGCGCAACATGATCGCGACGCTGGCATTTTCACAGGGCGTGCCGATGATCCTTCACGGGGACGAAATCGAGCGCACGCAGCGCGGCAACAACAACGCCTATTGCCAGGACAACGAAATCTCCTGGGTTAACTGGAGCATGACGTCGGAGAAGCAGCGCCTGATGCGATTCTTCGAGCGCGTGCTGAAGCTGCGCCGCGAGCACGCGCTTTTCCGCCGTCGGAGTTTTTTCCGCGGCGGCACCATGAACGGCTCCCGTCTGAAGGATATCGTGTGGCTGAGCCCCGAAGGCCGTGAGATGACCGAAACGGAGTGGCGCGAAGCGAATGCGCGCAGCCTGGGCGTCTATCTCTCCGGAGAGGGTCTCACGGAAAGCGACGATCACGGTCGCGCGGTCGCTGACGCAAGCTTTCTCCTGCTCTTCAACAGCAGCGACGCCGATGTGCGGTTCCTGCTGCCAGCGTTCGTACCGGGCTCGCGCTGGGCGATCGTGCTCGACACCGCGTTCCAGGACGGGCTCGTGTCGGGCGGCATGATCGACGCCGGGCACGTCTACCCTCTATACGGCAGATCCCTCGCGCTGCTCGAACAGAAGAAAACAGGCGCATGACGGGATGCCACTCGATGCCGTTCGGAGCGGAGAGGCTCGCGGACGGAAGGACCCGCTTTCGCTTCTGGGCGCCGAGCGCAAAGGCCGTAGAGCTCGTGCTGGGAAGCGATCATGATGCGCGCATTCTCGACATGCCGCGCGATGCGGACGGCTGGGGCGAGCTGGTCTGCGAGGCGCAGGCAGGCACGCGCTACCGTTATCGCATCAATGGCGATCTTCTCGTGCCGGATCCGGCCTCGCGCTACAACCCCGAAGACGTGCATGGCGCGAGCGAAGTGATCGATGCGACCGCGTATCGCTGGCGCCATTCGGAGTGGCGCGGACGTCCATGGGATGAAGCCGTGATCTACGAGCTTCACGTCGGCACCTTCTCGCCGGAAGGCACCTTCGCCGGCCTGGAGAAGCGCCTCGACTATCTTCGGAAGCTCGGCGTGACCGCGGTGGAGCTCATGCCGATCGCGGACTTTCCCGGCCGGCGCAACTGGGGTTACGACGGCGTTCTGCCTTACGCTCCCGACTCCATCTATGGCCGCCCCGAAGATCTGAAGCGCCTGATCGACGCAGCGCATGAGCGCGGACTCATGGTCCTCCTCGACGTCGTGTACAACCACTTCGGACCGGAGGGCAATTACCTCAACGCGTATGCGTGCGAGTTCTTCACCGAGCGACACAAGACCGCATGGGGAGCCGCGATCAATTTCGATGGTCCCGGCTCGCGCAACGTGCGCGACTTTTTCATCCATAACGCACTTTACTGGCTCGAGGAATACCGACTGGACGGACTGCGATTCGACGCTGTGCATGCGATCGTCGACGATTCGAACCCTCACTTTCTCGTCGAGCTGGCTGAAGCCGTGCGCGCCGGACCAGGCGCGCGGCGATACATCCATCTCGTGCTGGAAAACGATCGCAACGAATCTCGCTACCTGCAATACACGCCGGACGGACGGCCGCGCCATTTCAATGCGCAGTGGGACGATGACTTTCATCACGCATTTCATGTGGAGCTCACCGGAGAGAGCGACGGCTATTACTGTGATTATGCCGATCCGCCGACGCCGCACCTTGGCCGCTGTCTCGCCGAAGGCTTCGCTTATCAGGCCGACAAGTCTCCGTTTCGGGACGGAGAAGTGCGCGGCGAACCGAGCGCGGAGCTGCCGCCATCCGCCTTCGTGACGTTCCTCCAGAATCACGACCAGATCGGCAACCGCGCGCTCGGCGAGCGTCTGGTTGCGCTCACGAGTGCCGAACGGCTACGCGCCGCGACCGTCGCGTGGCTGCTCGCGCCCGCACGCCCGATGCTTTTCATGGGCGAGGAGTTCGGTGCTGCGTCGCCTTTTCTTTTCTTTTGCGACTTCGGCCCGGAGCTCGCTGATGCGGTGACGACCGGTCGCCGCACTGAATTCGCGCGCTTTGCCCGGTTCTCCAGCCCCGAGGCGCAGCACCAGATTCCCGACCCGAACGACCCCGCCACGTTCGAGCGCAGCAAGCTGGAGTGGCGAAGCCTCGATGAGCCCACGCACGCTGCGTGGCTCGATCTCTACATGACCCTCCTCGCGATCCGCCGCAAACATATCGTTCCGCATCTCGGGCACATGCGCGGACACGCGGGGCGCTTCAGCGTCATCACCAACGGCGCGCTCACGGCGCATTGGCATCTTGGTGACGGAACGGAGCTCGAGCTGCGGCTGAACCTCTCCGACGCGGCCGTCCACGCCGGAGCACCGCCCTCTGGTGAGCTTCTCCACTGCGAGCCCGCCGCGGCGCGCTCGGCATTCCAGTCGGGTGAGCTGCCTGCGGGCGCCGCCGCCGTCTACCTCGCGGGATGAGCTCCGCTCTCGACACACTCTGCGAACTTCACGGAGTCGCCTCCGAGTACACGGATATCTGGGGCAACACGCATCGGGCATCCGATGAGACGCGCTGTGCGCTGCTCAAAGCGCTCGGTGCAATTCGCGAGGGCGACGAGCTGGACCGCACGGCACGAAGCCACGCTGCCGAACGATGGCGCGAGCTTGCGCCGCCTGCCGCTGTGTTCTGCGTCGATGCGGTGCCGTATCGACTGCCTCTGAAGTTCAGTGCCGCGCGTCTCGCCGGTAATTACCAGTGGCGCTTGAGGCTCGAGAGCGGCGACGTGCGAGCGGGTGAGTTCCGCCCCGAGGGCCTGGAAGTCGTGCGCCGGCACGAGGTCGATGGCGAGCAATACGCCGAAGTCGCCCTCCAGTGGGGCGAACCACTTCCGCTCGGCTATCACGAGCTCGAGCTTGCGGGGCCTGACGTTCGTCCGGACAGCCGGACCGCCTTCATCGTCACTCCCGAGCGTTGCTACCTGCCGCCCGCTCTGGAAGGGGGCGCACGAACCTGGGGTGCAGCGCTGCAGCTCTACATGCTGCGTTCGGAACGCAACTGGGGCATGGGGGACTTCACCGACCTGCGGACGGCGCTCGAGATGTGGGGCCAACGCGGCGCGGGCGTGCTCGGCTTGAATCCGCTGCACGCGCTCTTCCCGCACAACCCGGCCCATGCGAGTCCTTACAGCCCGTCCTCGCGGCTGTTTCTGAACGTCTTCTATATCGACGTCGAGGCGATAGCGGATGCGCGCGAGTGCGCCGAGGTGCTGTCAACGCTCGCCTCGCCGCATTTTCAATCGTCGCTGCAGGCGGCGCGAGCAAGCGAGCTGGTCGACTACGTCAAGGTTGCCGCGGTCAAGATGCCGATTTTCGAGCGGCTCTACCGTCACTTCCGCGAGAATCATCTCGGCCTCGATACGGATCGGGCGGAGGCGTTCCGCGCGTTTCAGCGGGAGCGCGGCGAGCCCCTGCGCCAGCACGCGCTGTTCGAAGCGCTGCAGGAGCACTTCCATCGCGAAGACCCGTCGGTGTGGGGCTGGCCCGTATGGCCGGAGTCTTATCGCGATCCGTCGTCTGCGGACGTTGCGAGGTTCGCGGAGGGGCACGGTGAGCGCGTCGAGTTTTACGAGTATCTCCAGTGGAATGCCGACCAGCAGCTTGCGCGCGCGGGCATGCGGGCGCGGGACCTCGGCTACGCCGCCGGGATGTATCAGGACCTCGCTATTTCGATCGACCGCGCGGGGGCCGAAAGCTGGGCCAATCAGGACGTTTATGCGGTGGGCGCGAGCGTGGGGGCGCCCCCGGACGAAGTCAATCTGAAGGGCCAGAACTGGGGGCTCCCGCCGCTCCGGCCGCAACGCCTGCGCGCCACGGGCTACGCGCCGTTCATCGCAACGTTGCGTGCGAACATGCGCCACTCGGGCGCGCTGCGAATCGACCATGTGATGGGGCTGTACCGCCTCTATTGGATTCCGCCTGGTGCATCGGCCGCGGACGGGGCGTATGTCATGTACCCCTTTCGCGACCTGCTGGGGATTCTCGCGCTCGAGAGTCATCGCAACGAGTGCCTGGTCATCGGCGAAGACCTCGGCACCGTTCCCGACGAAGTTCGCGAGGGGCTGCAGCGTGCGCGCGTGATGTCGTACCGGTTGCTCTTCTTCGAACGCACCGAAAGTGGAGAGTACAAGAAGCCCGACGAGTACCCGGTCGATGCGCTCGTCGCGGCGAGCACGCACGATCTCGCGACGCTCACCGGATTCTGGGAAGGGCACGATCTGGAGGTGCGTCGAGCGCTGAATCTGTTTCCGTCGGAAGAGCTGCGCGAACGCTACGTCCTGAATCGCGCGCAGGAACGCGTACGTCTCGCTCTCGCGCTCGAACGCGAAAAGCTGCTGCCGGAAGGCGACTCGTCAAACCCCGTCGCATCCCCGATGACGCCGGAACTGGCGCGCGCCGTCTACGCCTATCTCGCCAGAACGCCCTCGCGGCTGCTCGTCGTACAGGCGGAAGACATCGTCGGCATGCGCGATCAGGCCAACATGCCGGGCACGGTGGAAGAACAACCCAACTGGCGGCGCAAGCTCCCGCTCACGCTCGAGGAGATGGATCGCGATCCGCGTTTTGTCGCGCTCGCCGAAACGCTCGCACGGCTGCGGCCCGCGCCCCAATCCCGTCGCGCGAAACCCGCGGCTTCCCGCGCCCGCTTTCCGCGCTGCACCTACCGCCTGCAGTTGAACAGCGCCTTCACGTTCAGCCACGCGACCGCGCTCGTGCCCTATCTCCAACGCCTCGGCGTAAGCCACGTCTATTGCTCGCCGTACCTGCGCGCTCGCAAGGGCAGCATGCATGGCTACGACATCATCGATCACAACGCGCTCAATCCGGAGATCGGATCGCAGGAAGACTTCGAGCAGTTCGTGCAGACCCTGAGCAGCCATGAAATGGGCCATATCCTCGATATGGTTCCGAATCACATGGGCGTGCTGGGCGCGGACAACGCGTGGTGGCTCGATGTTCTGGAGAACGGACTCGCCTCCGCATACGCCGATTTCTTCGATATCGAGTGGGAGCCCGCGAACGCGCCGTTCCGGAACAAGGTGCTGATTCCGGTCCTGGGCGACCAATATGGTCTCGTGCTCGAACGCGGCGAGTTGAAGCTCGCCTTTCATGCCGCGACTGGAGAGCTCGGTATCGCTTACTACGATCATCGCTTTCCGATCGATCCACACGACTATCCCGTAGTGCTCAAACGCGCCTACGACGCGCTGCAGCCGGCCGGCGTGCCGCCGGAGATCGCCGCCGAGTTCGCGACGCTGTGCAGCGCGTTCGCGAATCTGCCGGAGCGCGACAGCGCAACACCCGAGCGCCGCACCGAACGTCAGCGCGACAAGGACGTGCACAAACGCCACCTCGCGCGTCTCGCCACCGAACATCCTGAAATTGCCCGCGCGATCGAGTACGGCGTCACACAGCTGAACGGCACGTCGGGAGACCGCACGAGCTTCGAAGCGCTGCACGAATTTCTCGAGCGTCAGGCCTATCGGCTCTCCTCCTGGCGCGTTGCTGCCGACGAGATCAACTACCGGCGCTTCTTCGACATCAACGATCTCGCCGCGCTGCGCATGGAAAACGAACATGTGTTCGAAGCCACGCATCGCTTCGTGCTTTCGCTTGCGGCCGACAACAAGATCGATGGCTTGCGCATCGATCATCCGGATGGGCTCTACGACCCGGAGCAGTACTTCCGGCGCCTTCAGCTGCGATACGCGAATCTGGCCGGTATCGATGTCGAGCAAACCGAAAACGGCCGGCCGGCACGCCCACTCTACGTCATCATCGAAAAAATAGCGGCAGGACACGAGCGCTTGCCCGAGTCATGGGCCGTGCACGGCACTTCCGGCTATCGTTTCGCAACGCAGGTCAACGCGGTGCTCGTCGACAACCGCACGGCGGAAGAGATGGAGCACATCTATCGGGCTTTCGCAGCGGACGCGCCGCCCTACCCTGCAGCCGTATACGACGGCAAGATTGCGATCATGAAAGCGGCACTCGCTTCGCCGCTCCTCATGCTTGCGACGGAGCTGCTGCGCATCGCGCTCGCCGACCGCCGCACGCGCGACTACACGCTCAACAATCTGCGCTACGCACTGGCGGAGTTCGTCGCGTGCTTCCCCGTCTATCGCACATACATCGTCGACAGGCCCTCGGCACAGGACCGCCGCTACATCGACTGGGCGATCGCACAAGCGCGCCGTCGCAGCCGCGATGCCGACACGACGATCTTCGACTTCGTGCGACGCGTCCTCCTGAACGAGCCGCCGGACGATGCCTCCGCCGATCTGAAGGAGCGCGTGCGCTCGTTTGCCGTCAAGATGCAGCAGTTCACGGCGCCTGTGACGGCAAAGGGAATCGAGGACACCGCCTTCTATCGCTACAACCGCCTCGTTTCGCTCAACGATGTCGCAGGCGACCCCGACCAGTTCGGCATGCCGGTATCGGCTTTCCACGGCGCGAGCGCGGAGCGCTGCGCCCATCGTCCGCATACGATGCTCGCAACGTCCACGCACGATAACAAGCGCTCCGAAGACGTGCGTGCGCGAATCGACGTGCTCTCGGAAATGCCCGACGCATGGCGGCGACTGCTCCGGCGCTGGGAGCGCATCAACCGCCCGCGGAAGACCGTGCTGGAAGGAGAGCCGGCGCCCACGAGCAACGACGAGTACCTGCTGTATCAGATCCTGCTCGGCACCTTCGCACCCGAAAACGACAGTGACCTGAAGTCCTATTGCGACCGCATCGAAGCGTACATGTTGAAGGCCCTGCGCGAGGCAAAGGTCCACACGAGCTGGATCACGCCCAATGCGGAATACGAGAATGCGACGAGCGCGTTCGTGCGTGCGCTGCTCGCGCCTGACCGACGGAATTTATTCCTGAAGGATTTACGCGCGCATGCAAAAACGATCGCGTGGTTCGGCATGTGCAACAGCCTCACGTTGACGCTGCTGAAGCTCACCTGCCCCGGCGTGCCCGACATCTATCAGGGCAACGAAACCTACGATCTGAGCCTCGTCGATCCCGACAACCGTAGACCGGTCGATTATGCGAAGCGCCGCAGCATGCTCGACGAGCTCGAGTCGATCGAGCGCGGAGGCGATCTTGCTGCAGGCGCACACGGCCTCGCCTCCACGCTCGGCGACGGACGCGCGAAGATGTGGATCGTCTGGCGTACCCTGGCACTGCGCCGCCGTTATCGCGAGCTGTTCGACTTCGGTCAATACGTTCCTTTGCAGACGACCGGCTCGCGTTCGGAGCACGTGATCGCCTTCGTGCGGCGGCACGGCGGAAAGACCGCTGTTACCGTGGGGGGGCGCCTCTGGATGCAGCTCGGACATGAGCCCGGCACGCTCCCACTGGGAGAACAAGCATGGGGGGACACCGCCCTCGAGAGCGGGCCGCTCAGGGGCGAGTTCGAGAACGTCTACACGGGCGAGCGGCTGCGCATCGAAGGCAATATACCGCTCAGCCGCGTTTTCGCGACGTTCCCCGCGGCACTGCTGATTCAGGTCTGACGGCGCTGCCCTGTGCGGCTCGGGTCGACCAGTTCTGCGCGTCGCGCGACGAGTGCTCGCTGCCGCGGGTGCACATAGCCGTGTCGCATGGCGTGCGCGACGCAGTCGATTCTTTCGCGGAAGTATTGTGCGCTGCGGCGCAGGAGACGACCCATGTCGTCCACTTCCTTCCAGTACCACTTGCGCTGAGCGTCCTTACGAAATTCCCACATCGGTGTCGGCTGTTCCAAACGTTTGTTTGTACACGGGCGCAACGCAACCGCTCCGGGTCGCATAACAGCAAGCTGTATGCCCCCATATGGTGCTTTCATACGACAACACAACAGTGACCCGGTTCAGCGAGCCCGATCTGCGAACAGGTGATCGTTCAAGCAAAATTGACTTTGCGACCTGGGTCCTTAAAGGTCTCATCACTCCGAGGGAGACCGATTCAAAACAGCGGCAGTTGCGGACTCGAAGTCGGCACGTGGAAGCGGCGCGTATCGAGCTCGCGATGGCGTTCATTGAAGCCGATGCGTTTGCAGGCGATCTCGAAGCGTCGCTTCAGAAGCTCTGCGAGCTTGCCGTCCCCGACCATGCGACTGCCGAAGCACGGGTCGTTGTCGCGGCCACCGCGCATGGCGTGTACCCGGCTCATCACGTGCTGCGCCTTGAGCGGGTAATTGCGCTCGAGCCATTCCCTGAACAGATCTTTCACTTCCCAGGGCAGGCGCAGGAGCACGTAGCCCGCCTGCCTCGCACCGTGTTCCCACGCGGCTTCGAGCACGGGTTCGATCTGATGGTCAGTGAGAAACGGAATGACCGGCGCGACGAGGACGGAAACGGGAATACCGGCCTCGGACAGGTTCCTGATCACCTGCAATCTGCGCCGCGGTGCAACGCACCGCGGCTCGAGGCGGCGCGCGATTTCGTGATCGAGGTTGTTGCAGGAAACGGTGACGGCGACGAGATTCTTCTCGGCCATGGGCGCGAGAACATCGATATCGCGCTCGACGGTCGCGTTCTTGGTAATCAGCGCGACCGGCTGATTGAATTCAGCGCAAACCTGCAATACCGAACGCGTGATTTTCAACTCACGCTCGATCGGCTGATAGGCATCCGTGTTGACGCCGACCACCAGTTCTTCGCACTGATAGCCGGGTTTCGAAAGTTCACTGCGCAGCAGTTCCGCCGCGTTCACCTTCGCGAAGATGCGTGTTTCGAAGTCGATGCCGGGTGACAGATTGCGATAGGCGTGGGACGGACGGGCAAAGCAGTAGACGCAACCGTGCTCGCATCCGCCGTAGGGATTCAACGACTGCGAAAAACCGACGTCGGGCGAATCGTTATGCGAGATGATGCTTTTCGCGTGCTCAATCGTGACCTGCGTCTTGAGCGGCGGCAGGTCATCCCGTTCCGTAGTCGTCCAGCCGTCATCGAATGCTTCGCGTTCGATGGTCTCGAAACGGCCTTCGGGATTGATGCCGGCGCCGCGTCCCTTGCGGGCGTCGGCGTGCTTGCCGCTGACGGTCTTCAGAGGCACTGACGCAAACCTAAACGCGGTCGAGCGGGCTCTTCACGGCACGTCCGCCTTTGTTCAGAACGTGGGTGTAGATCATCGTCGTGGATACATCCTTGTGGCCGAGCAGTTCCTGGACCGTTCGGATGTCGTAGCCGTCGTCGAGCAGATGCGTGGCAAACGAGTGCCGCAGCGTGTGCGGTGTGGCGTGCTTCGCGATGCCGGCGCTGCGGAGCGCATCGCGCAATGCGCGCTGGACCGCCTGCGGATCGGCGTGATGCCGCCGGGTAAGCCCGCTGCGCGGATCGGTCGAAAAACGGTCGGAAGGAAACACGTACTGCCAGGCCCAGTCCTGCGCCGCATTCGAGTACTTACGCTCCAATGCGTAAGGGAGATAGACGGAGCCATAACCGCGCCGGACGTCCGCCTGATGCAGCAGTTGCACGCGTTCGATATGGCGGGCGAGATCGTGGCTCAGCGTCTCCGGCAACATCGTCACGCGATCGCGAAGACCCTTGCCCTCACGAATGACGATTTCGCAGCGGGAGAAGTCGACGTCTTTCACCCGCAGCCTGAGCGCTTCAAGAATGCGCATTCCGGTACCGTAAAGAAGACGCAGCACGAGTCCCGACGTCCCCTGCGCAAGCGCGAGAACGCGCGCCACCTCATCCCTGTTCAGCACGACCGGCAGACGCGCCGGGCGCTTTGCCGAATCGATTTCGTCCAGCCATGGCAACTGCGTGCCCAGCACCTCTTTGTAGAGGAACAGCAACGCGCTGCGCGCCTGGTTCTGAGTCGACGCAGCAACGCGGCCGGCATTCGCAAGATGACTTAGGAAAGCCTGCACTTCGATCGGACCGCATTCCCGCGGATGCCGAAGCTTGCAGAAATGCACAAAGCGTCGGGTCCAGTCGATATACGCGTCCTCGGTCCGCAGGCTATAGTGCTTGCGGCGTATGACGTCCCGCATCTGATCCAGGAGCCGCGGTTGCGCGACGTAGGGACGACGCGTTTGCTGGACGCTGTGAACGACCGGGTGCAGCACGGCAGAAGGTTGAATGAGTGAGCGGAAATCGGTGCGTTGCTGTAAGTATATACAGGCATACGACGCTTTGTAAAGCGTCGTATAGGACAGCTACTTTTTGTTGGGCGTTACGCCGGCATTGAAGCAAGGTCCTGCACAGGTGATCGGAAGCATGACCTCTTCGCTTCGGCAATCGCCGGAAGTACTAAGCGCCGCATCCGGCCATGCCTCTGCCATCGCAAACCGTCTCGGGATGCAAGCACGCGGCGCGAGTCCCCGAGGGAAGGTTCCCGTTCCAGCCAACGCCGCAAACCTTCCGACTTTGTTGCTCAGAGCGCACACGACACGCCCGCTTTTCTGTCACGTCATATCCACCGGCCTTCAACCGTCGCGCCGCTTTCGCTTCTTCAGGCGCAGCAGCGCCAACCGTGTCGTTCTCCGCAACGTTGTTTTTCAGCCGTGGTCGGGTTGCTTGCCTCGTCGTGCAAGCTCATGCAGCATCGTTCCGGTCTCGGTAGTCGCAGCGCACATGCAACACTTCGTTGAAACGTCTGTGCCCAACACCGCGTTCGAGCCGACGCTCGTCAGCGCCGCTACCGCGCCGTGGGGCGCGGCTCAACACGAACGTTGGGCGTCACTTCATCGGAGCAGCACATGATTCGTGGGTCCTGCCTCTGTGGCAAAGTGAGCTACGAGATCCGAAGCTCACCGCAATCCATGTACTACTGCCACTGCACCATGTGCCGGAAAGCCACCGGCTCGTCGTTCGCTACAAACATCCTAATCCAAGCGGAGGACTTCGTGGTCCTTTCGGGTCGCGAGGTCATCAAATCATTCCAGTCAAGTCCGAACGAGTATCGCCATTTCTGCTCGGAGTGTGGCTCACCGATTTACGGGGAAGCCCTAAAGCGGAAGGGTGTCGTTTCTGCACGTTGTGGAACACTGGACACCGACCCGATAATTCGTCCGTCCGCCCATATCTATACGCACTCGAAGTCGCCTTGGTTCAACATTTGCGATCAACTGCCTCAGGTGCCACAGGCATCAAAGTGATGCCCAACCCCGCGTTCGAGCCGACGCGATTCAGCGCTACTGCGCTTCGTGGCGCGGCTCAACGCGAACGTTGGGCGTCATGAGAGGCGAACTTAAGTACCAATGGCAGGGCTTCGGGTTTGCAAACGCGCGGTCTCGGGACGCAGGCGCGATACGCATCCGTCAGTGGCCGCACGAGTGCCGCGTTTTCGCTTCGTCGCCGGCTGGTGGCTCGTACGCGGTGCGGGCATCGAGTCGTCCAATGCTTGTGGCTCTCGCCAAACTCGCGACTTCGCAATTCCCAAGTCTGTTTTTGTGGTCGACCACAGCCCGCGCACAGTAGCCAATCATGGCGTCCAACTTCACGTTCGAGCGGAGCGCCCGTCAGCAGTGCTGCCGGTTGCCTCCCGGGCTTGTTCCCGCTCGGCGCCCGCTCAACGCATCGTTAGATTTCATCATGGGCAAATGTGTTGTGCTCCACTCAGCGACTTCATACTCCGAGGCACATCGCCCAGTACTCGAAGGGCTTCTGGCGGAAGGGATCGATCTATTCTGCGCCGTCGGGGTTGATTCCGATGGTTGGGAGGACGCGATGGACCGGCTGTGTGTCGAACTCGATACCAACGGCAAACTTCCCGGCGCCTTCTGCAACACGACGAACCATCCCGATGAATCATTGGCTGACGTCGTTGAGTTCGCGCGACAGTGGAACGAATTGAAGGGCGAACAGCCCGATGTGCGGATACTTGAAATCTAACCGCGCGTTCGAGACGGACGCAGTTCAGCGCTGTGCGCTTCACGGCGCCGCTCAACGCGATTGTTAGATTGCCAAAGATGTCACGCACATCGACGAAAACGCTTGTACTGCTGCTTGCTCTCGACGAGGCGCAGGCCAACACGCTGCGCACGCTACGCGACTCCGCGAAAAACGATGCCCTGTCGAGCCCCTTCGTGCTTGCGAACAAGTTTGGCGTCGCACGCGCGATGGTGTTTCTCGGCGAGAATTTTTCACTGCATGGTACATATGTGAAAGCCGCTGGAATTGGCAAACTGCCCACAACCGCCCCGATCAAGCGAACAGGCCCCGGCTTCAAGAAGCAGTACCTCTGTCTCATTGAGAAGCCCAGCGGCTGGAACGCGTGTATCGCTCTAGCAAGACGCTCTCCAAAGCGTGATAGATCCAAGAAGAACGAACGCGTATACAGTGATGCCGCGATCTTCATAACCGATAAAGTTGTCTCCCACAAAGTGAGTGGCGGTCTTCCATCGTTGGGCAAGCGCAGATAGCCGACATGCACAGCACATGGCAATCTAACTTTGCGTTCGAGACGGACGCAGTTCAGCGCCGTGCGCTTCGCGGCGCCGCTCAACGCGATTGTTAGGCAGTCTGAGGGAAGCGATCGTATGCGCGTAACGGGATATGCGACGAACTGGAACGCCGACGAAGGCTTAATGCCGATCGACATACAAGATCTCATCATAGAGGGCACGTCTGATGAACTTAAAGCCCTGTCGGCATTTGTTGCCCGAGCAGCCGAAGCGGCACAGGAATCCCGAGCCGGGAATGCGGAGTTCCGCGAGACGATCGATTTCCCGGATGACAAACCCGATCCGAAGACGCCTATCTGCATCACGGTGTCGCATGCTGCCTAACTTCGCGTTCGAGTCGGACGCGGTTCAGCGCTGCGCGCTTCACCGCGCCGCTCAACGCGATTGTTGGGCGTCATAAGCGCGGAATGAAGGAACACATACGCCCGGCGATTTTCGCAGCGCTGGTTGGCGTTGCGCTCTTCAGATGGGAAGCCATCGCAAACCTGCTAGGCCTTCCCGTCACTGTTGAGCGCACAGGCGCAGCAGCGGCTATTTGCGCGGTTCTGCTAAGCGTTGTTTTGGGACGCGCCGGGTTTCTACTGCGTGGCATGCAACATCTACCCCGCATTCGTTTCCGGTCGTGGTAATCGCATCGCATATGGCAGGATACCTCGGTGTGAGTCGTCTGCCGCCCAACTTCAGTTCGAGCGGACGCGCAGCCGCGCGCCGCGGGCACCGCGGCTTCAACACGTCCATTGCGACAGAGGACCGAGGAGTCATCCCATGGTAACCAACCGAGCCCCTACTTTCGGCTCTACAGATTCGAAACGTATAGGCTTGCTCGTACCGTCGAGCAACGTGGTCATGGAAGTCGAGTTCTACCGCTCGCTGCCGAACGACATCACCGTGCACACGAGCCACATTCCGCGGTCGAATCAGGCAATCACTCCGGATGCGATGCAACAAACCACGGATAACGCGATCGGTGCAGCCGCCGCACTGGATCAGGCCGAGTTGGACCTCGTCGTGCATGGGCACACCGCATCGAGCTACGTCCGAGGCATCGAGGGTGACATCGAGCTTGCGCGAAAGATAGGGGAAGCAGCACGCGCGCCGGGCATGACGGCCGCCGGGGCTGCAGTGCGCTGCCTGCGTTCGTTCGGCGCGCAGCGGCTCTGGCTTGCGGCGCCGTATCCGCGCGCGACGACGCAAACTTCCGCCGACTTCATGATGGCGCAGGGGTTCGAGGTGGCTTCGCTCGAGTGCCTGGGTGTGGACCGAGCCACAAACCTCAAAAAGGTCTCGGCGGAAGCCATTCACGAGCTTGGCATGCGCGCTGCCGCGCAAGGAGACGCCGACGCATTGTTCTTCAGCGGCACGGGGGTGCATACGCTCGCAGTGGTCGGCCCACTCGAGCGCGCAATCGGAAAGCCGGTGATTACCGCGAACCTGGCTGCGCTTTGGGGCGCACTGGACCACCTCGGGCGCACCGACGCCTTCAGGTTCGGCGAGAGCCGCCTGATTGAATGGCAGAGGAAGCGTGCCGCTGCCTAACTTCAGTTCGAGCGGACGCGAGTCAGCATGAGTGGTTTGCCTGCAATGGTGTCGCTGTCCATGCGGCGTCGCACGCGCCGATCAACATCGCGTTAGGCCTGCAGATCCATGCTCTCACCCGACGAACAGTTCTGGCTGGGCCTCGGCATAGGTGCGGCCCTGACAGTCGGCATCGCTTGGTATCAACGCCAAGTACCTTCACTAGAACTCACGTTCAGCGTGCCAGATAGCTTTCCCACATCGCTGGTTTGCAGGGTCTCGAACGCTGGTCGGGGCCAAGCGACCAACGTCGTGCTTTCGTTCACATTCATGCTTCCCGTTGGCACACAGGTTTTTGCAGACGCCGAGGTACTCGCATCGCTTGAGGAAGCGTCCTCTCCACCTGATCCGGTCGCCAGTCCCAACGCCGCCAAACTGCGGCGCGCGTTTGCGGTTCGCGTCCCGCGGATCGCGCCACGTGACTCGATCGAGTTTGAGGTGTGTACGACGGACCCAGACAACGTCCGCGCAGCGGAGCAGATTGTGCGAATTCGCAATGAGATCGAGCGCGTCCTCGCAGAGTTCGGTGGTCGGCTCGCGGCGCGTGACGCAACCGCAGCAAGTCACTGGAATCTACCACTCATTATGTCCGGCCGAGCAAAGACAGACTCCCCCTTTCATCCGGCGGTTCTGTCCTACGACCGCGGCCGGTTTCCTGTCTCTGTTCTCACGCCCGCCGAGGAAGAAGCCGCTGCCTGTTGCCAAGACCTCTATGCGGCGTTCAAGCCTACGCTGCTCGAAGTATTCCAGGGCCGGCCGGAGTTCAAGGCACCGGTTGTGCGGATCAAAACAGCCGACGGCATTCGTACCTACGCGATCTTCCCGCCCTTTGTGTCAACCTATGTCGAGGCTATCGTCCGCAAGCCACAGAAGGGTGAACGAGTGCTCGTCTATCCTCCACTACCCGAGTCGTATGCGTAGCGCATGCCGGCCTAACCCTTCCTTCGAGCGGACGCGAGTCAGCATGTAGTGGTATGCCTATAACGGTGTCGCTATCCATGCGGTGTCGCGCGCGCCGCTCAACACGGCGTTAGCCACCATGGGGCACATCCGCGCTGGTCGAATGGAAGAGGCGACTCGTGGATCGGGCGAGTGGGCTTTCGTCGATCCCGGTTTTTCGAGCGATGCAAAGAGTTGTGGGCTTGTCGGTGAAGGTGGCACCCCATCGCAGCTCACGTTTGCACAACTCAAGGCCGAGCTCGTCGCATTAGTGAAGACTAGAGGACGGCCGCTGAATCTCGTTTTGGAGGCTTCCGTTATCTGTCGCATTCGGACCGAAAGGGAATCCGGTCGGTCGGTCCATCGAACGGCGCAACAGACAGTCACGTTACTGGTATGTCGGCCTCGGCTGTAGCGTGCTTGTCGCCGCCACGTACCTCATTCGCGCTGCTACCGATGCGCCGCCGGACCGCGATGTCCGGCTCTTCGAGGGCCTTGTATCCTTCAAACCGCAGGGCGCTTCGTCCTCACATTGCGACGACGTGTTGAAATTGCGAAGCGTTGTTTGGGGTGAAGGAGCCATTGGCCGTATCGTGCCACCGGAAGCACTTGCTGCTTCAGCTGACGACGTGCTGATGTCAGCGTTTCAGGTCGCGGGGATGAACTATGGAATTCCACCCGTTGTGGTCGTTGGTGGCTATATTTATTGAGTCTTACCTAACTGCATGACATCAGAACAACGACGCCTGTTTCCAGCAAGCCACGATGAGAGTGGTGCGTCGCTGTGCCGAGCGCAGTTTGTTGCGTGCCGTTGTGCGCAGCACATTCATGTTGGGCGGACAGAAGTTCGCCAAGGCGTGGCGTTTGAGCCAAGCCCACAAGTATTCGACAGGGTTGAGCTCCGGAGCGTAGGGCGGCAGGAACGCCAACTGCACACGGCCTCGGGTGCTGTCCACATAGTCGCGCACCCGCCGCGAGCGATGCGCCCGCAGTCCGTCCCAGATGATGAGCAGTCGTTGCCGCAGCTGCCGACGCAGCGCTTTGAGGAAGGTCACGATCTGCTCGCTCTTGATCGTTCCCGGGAACAAACGGAAGCAACAGGAATGCAGCGTCAGTCCCGCAATGATCGAGAGCTGCTTCCAATTGAAATGAAACTGCACGACAGGGGTTTGTCCCCTGGGCGCCCAAGTGCGCACTCGCGTAGGCCGTTCGCTCAAGCCCGATTCGTCGACGAACACGATCAGTCTGCCCTCGGCGCGCGCTTTTTTTTAAGGCGTGGCCACTCGCGCTTCTTCCAGCGCTCGATCGCCTCCTCGTTGCGCTCCAGCGCGCGCCGCTCGGGCTTCTGGCTGGAGAAGCCCAGTCGCCCGAGAATGCGCCACACGTGCACTTCACTGAAGCGAACCTCGTGCAGCCGTTCGATGAGCACACGCACACGCTTGATCGTCCACAGCTCAGTGCCAAAGCCGTGGGCTGTGGGACTCTCGAGCAGGGCTCGGCGAATCTGGTCGAACTGCTTCTCGTCCAGGGAACCAGGCCGGCCACCGCGGTCGATCTCGCGTAAGGCGTCGATGCCGCTTTCTTCAAGGATGCGTTTCCATGTGTAAACGGTTTGTCGCGCCACACCCACCGCTACCGCGATTTCGGCTGGCTTCTTGCCCGCTTGAAGCATGCGGCCCGCGCGCACTCGCCGCTTCACGTCCTTGTCCATCGCCATCACTGCCCTCACGTCTACATGCCTGAGCACAGTAACGTACGGGAACAGAAACGGTTGTCATGAAGTTAAGTAGTACTCAATAGTTGGCGCGGACGCGAGTCAGCGTCAGTGCTATGCCTGTAATGGTGTCGCTGTCCATGCGACGTCGCGCGCGCCGCTCAACAAGGCGTTAGCCGTCGTCGCGAACGCGCAGGTCGATGAGAGTACGAGTGGCGTAGGATGGCCGGAATTCCCGAGGAGCTGCTATGCCAGACCTGACTGAGGAATTGACGCAAAAGGCACGTGCCCTACCGCCCGAGGACAGAGCTCGTCTAGCTGAAGAATTGCTCGCATCACTTCACGAAAACGCGGACTCCGAAATCGAGGCAGCATGGGATGAAGAAATTCGCCGTCGAATAATGGAGAT
>CAWHFX010000022.1:0-239127 GCA_963828715.1 uncultured beta proteobacterium
AGCTCGCTCACGCGCGCCGCTTCGCATTGTCGCGCGCATGACCGAGCTCGTATTTCCGGTCGGCTCCGTCGAGCCTACGCCGACGGCACTTTGTGTGGACTCCACACGAGCAGGTTCGGACTCGGGTGCGCTCTGCGGCAGGTCGATCGGCACGATCTCGCGCTCGAACTTGCCGCCGTCCGAGGCGGCGAGGGCGCGGCGGTGCGACTCGAGCGAGTACGCGTCGAGCGCTTCGCGCGACAGGTTCCACTCGCGTGCGAGCAGCTCCGCGGAGGTGCCCTGCATGACGATGTCGTAGCGGTCGGTCACCTGCTCCGAGATCGAGCCGCCGTTCGAGCCCATCGGGACGCGCGACATCATCTCGACGCCGGCGGAGACGACGAGATCGAGCTGGCCGGCCATCACCGCCGCAGCACCGTTGAAGTTCGTCTGCATCGACGACCCGCACTGCCGGTCGACCGTGGTCGCCGAGACGTCGACGGGCCAACCGGCCGCGAGCACTGCCATCCGGCCGATGTTCCAGCCCTGCTCGCCGATCTGCGTCACGCAGCCCATCTGCACGTCTTCGATCTCGGCGGGGTCGAGGTCGTGCGGCGCGATCAGCCCGTTCAGCACCTGCGCTGCGAGATCGTCGCCCCGCAACGCGGAGAGGGTGCCGCGCTTGCGGCCGATCGGCGAGCGCACGGCGTCGATGATGAAGGCGTCCACGACCTAAGCGTACTCCGGCGCCCACGGCCGCTCGTGGTGCGCCAGGTAGACGAGCCGCGGTCGCAGCTCGTGGATGCGACGGATCGAATCGGTTGCGCCGTCGATCAGCTCGCGCATCGAATACGTGACGTCGCCGCCGAGCACGACGAGCCCGTCCGTCGTCTCGACGACCACCGACTGGTGGCCGACGGTGTGCCCGGGCGTCGTGAGGACGGAGACGCCGGCGAAGAGGTCGGCGTCACCGTCGAGCTCGACGTACGTCGCGCCTGCGAACCGCGCCCACTCGGTCACGTAGTCGGGCCCCTCCGACGCGGCGAGCTCGGCCCGCTGGACGTACGTCGGCACGCCGGCGAAGCGGCGGTTGCCGCCGCAGTGGTCGAAGTGCAGGTGCGTGTTGATGACGGCGCTCACGGCGCCGAGCTCCGGCCACGGCCGCAACACCGGCTCCCACTGCGCGTCGAGCTCCGCCGTCGAGTCGATCATCCCCGTGTCGACGAGGATCGTGTCGTCGTCACGTTCGATCGCCCAGCCGAAGACGGGCCACTGCGCACCGTCGACGGTGACGTCGCAGAAGTGCAGCGGGCGAACGTTCAATCGACGAGGGCAGGATCGAGAGCGGCGGCTCGCTGCTCGACCCGTGCGGTCACGAAGTTGACCGACCAGAAGGCAAAGACCGCGTAGCCCCAGCCTACGACGCAATCGATGAGGTAGTGCTCGCCCGAGTAGACGAGCGCGAGCGTCATCGCAACCGGGTAGAGCGCGAGCAGCGGCCGCCACCAGCGTGGGACGAGCCGCCAGAGATAGAGGCTGAAGAGCAGCGCGAACGCGGCGTGCAGCGATGGCATCGCCGCGACGTCGTTGGCGTAGCCCTTGCCGTGCTCGAAGACGGCCCCGGCGTTCGTGAACGGGATGTGGTGCCAGATCGGGCCGATCATCCGGTTCGACTCGCCGAGGTTCCCGTGCTGCGCCGCCATCCACGGCGGTACCGCCGGGTAGAGCACGTAGGTCGCGAAGCCCGTCAGCGCGAGCACGCAGATCATCCGCGCGTACGGCGCGAACTTGTCGCGGGCGAAGGCCCAGATCGCCGCCGCGGCGATGAACGTGACGAAGAAGTGCGTCAGGTGCAGGAACCAGGCGGCGTAGTCCCACCAGTGCAGGTGGTCCGGCCCGTGCCAGAAATGCTCCTGCAGCCGCACCGTCGGCACCGGGCGTCCGAAGAGAAACGCCTCGACGCGGATCTGCGGCGTCTCGCGGGCCTTGACGAGCAAGCCGTCGGCGACGCCGCGCAGCAGGTCGTAGGTGAAGATCACGGCGACGAGCGGCAGCCAGTCGCGGACGACACGCGCGCCGTCGAGCGAGTAGGCAGCCATGCCGAGCCCGAGCCACAGGAAGAGCAGGTCGTGCTTCGTCGGGATGCCCCAGAGGACGAAGAGGAGGACGGTCGCGAGCGCCCAGGCGACGAGCGCAGCCAGCCGTAGCTTTTCCCGGCGGGTCACGGCACAAGATTAGAGTGCGTGCGTGGCCACCACGGCAACCGACCGTCAACTCCTGATCGGAGGCGAGCGCGTCGAGACGGGCGACTGGACCGACGTCCGCTCACCGTTTTCGGGCGAAATCGTCGGTCGCGTCGCCAAGGGAGGCGCGGCGGAGACGCGCCGGGCGCTCGATGCAGCCGAGCGAGCGATGCGCGATCCGCTGCCGGCGCACGAGCGCGCGCGGATCCTCGATCTGACCGCGCGACTGCTCGCCGAGCGGCAGGAAGAAGCAGCCCAGATCGTCTGCAGCGAAGCGGGCAAGCCGCTGAAGGCAGCGCGTGTCGAGGCGCAGCGAGCGGTCTCCACCTACACGTTCTCGGCCGTCGAAGCACGCAAGCTCACGGGCGAGACGGTGCCGATGGACGCGTCCGTTGCGGGCGAGGGAAAGCTCGCGTTGACCCTGAGGCTTCCGATCGGGATCGTCGGGGCGATCTCGCCCTTCAACTTCCCGCTCAACCTCGTCGCCCACAAGATTGCACCCGCGCTCGCCGCAGGTTGCGCCGTCGTGCTGAAGCCCGCGTCGGCGACGCCGCTTGCCGCGTTCTTCCTCGCCGAGCTCGAGGAGGAGGCCGGCCTGCCGCCGGGCTGGATCAACGTCGTCTCCGGCGCCGCCGGCGAGATCGGAGACGTGCTGATCGAGGACGAGCGCGTGCGGCTGCTCACGTTCACCGGCTCGGGCGACGTCGGCTGGGGTCTCGCGGAACGCGGCCACCGGAAGCGCGTCAAGCTCGAGCTCGGCAACGCCACCCCGGCGATCGTCTGTGCGGACGCGCCCGCCGGCACCGCCGCGAAGCTCGCGGCGAACGCGTTCTCCTTCGCGGGCCAGAGCTGTATCTCGGTGCAGCGGATCTTCGTCGTCGAGAGCGCCTGGGACTCGTTCGTCGCCGAGTTCGTCCCTGCGGTCGAGGCGCTGCACGTCGGCGACCCCGCCGACGGAGAGACGGACGTCGGGCCGGTGATCAGCGAGCGGGAGCGCGACCGCATCCTGGCGTGGATCGAGGAGTCGAAGGGCGAGGTGTTGACAGGCGGCGCGGCCACCGACGACGGCGTGATCAGGCCGACGGTGATCGCGGGACCGGCGCCCGACGACAAGGTGCAGTGCGAAGAGGTCTTCGGCCCCGTCGTGACGCTGACCCGGGTGGCAAGCATCGACGACGCGGTCGAGCTCGCGAACGCGACTCGGTACGGCCTGCAGGCCGCGATCTTCACGAACGACCTCGGTACTTCCCTCGACGCGGCCCGCCGGCTCGAGTTCGGCGGCGTGATCGTCAACGAGGCGCCGACCTTCCGCGCCGACCAGATGCCCTACGGGGGCGTCAAGGCGTCCGGCAACACGCGCGAAGGCCCAGCGTGGACGGTCCGCGAGATGACCGAAGAACGACTCGTTGTTTTGCAGGCCTGACAAACGGTCACAAGCCTCTCCATGTTCGGTGCGCTCGGGCTCGGAATCCTGCTGATCGTCGTCGGCCTCGCCCTGTTCTTCGTGCCGGGCATCGGCATCCTCGGAATCGTCGCGATCGTGGTCGGGATCATCCTGCTCATCGGAGCGTTCGCGACGCGCGGTCGAACGTCCTCGCCGCCCCCGTAAGTAGATTGCGCGGCATGTCGCCGCGCTTTCGCCGGCGTGCCGCCCCTACGGAAGGCATCGCCCCTCGCCGCCCCCACGCCGGGTTGCTCCGCCGCGAGCGCCGCGCGCTCGGCAAGGCACGCGACGACGCGTTGCGCGAGCTGGGCGGACTGCTCGTCGAGATGTACCGGCGCGGGAGCTTTCGCGACGACCTGCTCGCCGAGCGCGCAGCGGGGATCGTCGGCATCGACGCGCGCCTCGCCGAGATCGACGATCTGCTCCACTCGCGCGGCCGGGCACCGCGCTGCGTCTGCGGCGCCCCGATCCTGCGCGGCTCACGGTTCTGTCCGAATTGCGGCCGCTCGCTCGATCCGGAGGCCGGAGAGGCGTCGAGCGCCTCCGAGGAGACCGTCATCGAGCCGGCTCCCGAGGCCTGATGCCGACGGGCGCCGACGAGCGCGAGCGGGCGATCGCGGCCGCCGACACCACCTGCCCGCGCTGTGGCGCGACGCGCGAGCCCGACCAGCGTTTCTGCCTCGAGTGCGGCCTCGCGCTGCCGAACGTCGAGGGCAGGGTGCCCGCGCTGCGACGACGGTGGCTGCGGCGTTTCGGGTGGTATCCCGGTGACTGGGTCTGGATCTCGCTCCTGACGCTGCTCGTCGCCGCCGCAGGCGCGGCCGCCGCGATCGCACTGACGGTCGAGCAGCGCGACGCAGGCGGGGAGACGTTCAAGCTCTCGACGCAGGTCAGCGTCGCCGAGCCCACCGCAGTGCCGACGACGAGCCCCGCGGCGACGGTCGACACGTCGACGCTCCCAACGGCCCCCGAGCCGACGACGACCTCGAAGGCGCCGCCGGCCGGACCGAAGAACGGCCGCTTCGTCTGGCCGCGCAACCAGAACGGCTGGACGATCGTGCTCGTCTCGTACCCGAAGACGAACGGCCGCCCGAGCGCGCTCGCGACCGCCGACCGGGCGGCCTCCCACGGCCTGCATCAGGTCGGGATCCTCGACTCGAGCCGGTACGCCAGCCTGCAGCCCGGTTACCTCGTGGTCTTCACGGGCATCTACGGCTCACGGAGCGATGCGGACGCGGCCGTCAGCACGGCCCGCCAGGCGGGGTTCGGAGGGGCGTATTCGCGCCAGATCGCCCGCTGATGTGTAGTCCGCGAGGCCGTGGGTACAGGGAGTCGAGGATCTGGGGTCTGTTTACAAAACTGAGAACATTTGTAACAGGCTCCGACACCGTGGTAGAGTCCTCCGCGGCGCGGGGGATGCGGAACGATTTTCCGCTACCAAAAGGACTTCCGGCACACTTCAAGGAGAACGACGACGACTCATGGACGAGCGGATCCTCCATATTCAGCACTGCATGTATCAGTACTCGCGCGCGATCTATCGCTCGATCAAGGACCTGATCGACCCGTACGTCGACGAGGAGACACACCTCGAGTACCGCCGCGACGTCCTCGCGGCCTGTGAGGGGACGATGGAGCGCCTGGCCGCCGATCCGCACTACTTCGCGAAGCCGGATCGCGCCCTCTTCCAGGACATCCGCCGCTACTTCCCGATCACCGTGCAGGCGCAGGTCGCCTGGGCCGTGACCCAAGGTGTCGAGGCCGCCGTCGGCTTCGTCGAAGAGCAGATCGAGGCTGGAGCGTTCGACGGCGGCGTCGCCCGTTGCCGTGCGACGACCCGCAAGGGCAAGGCGTGCCAGCGGACACCGTTGCCGGACCGCGACTACTGCCCTTCGCATCAGCACCTCGAGCGCAGCAAGGCTGCGGCGTAAGTCCCTGCGGTAGGCTCGCCATCGTCGGCACGGGCCCCTCGGAGCCGGCCGCAGACGACAGATGAGCCACGACACCGACAAGCTGATCCGCCAGCTCTCGCTGGTCGCGTTCCTGATGGCCGAGCGTCGGCCGTTGACCGCGCGGGACATCAAGTCGAACGTCGAGGGCTACCAGGAGATGAGCGACGAGGCGTTCGCGCGCCGGTTCTACTCGGACCGCGCCGAGCTCGTCTCGCTCGGCGTCCCGCTCGACTCGCAGCGCGACGAGTTCACCGGCGAGGAGCTGTACACCCTCCGCGCCGAGCGGTACTTCCTGCCGGAGCTCGAGCTCGACGACGAAGAGCTCGCCGCGCTCCAGACGTGCTTCTTCCTCCTCGAGGGCCGCTTCGCGTACGCCGAGCCGCTGCGCCTCGCGCTGCAGAACCTGGCGCTCGGTCGCTCGGCGGGCGCGCTCGCCGCCACGCCGACCGGTACCGCCGGCCGGGTCGAGGTACGCGACCCCGACTACTCCCCCGAGTTGCAGGGCCGGCTCGGCAAGCTCGAAGGTGCCATCTCGAAGCAGCGGACGGTCAAGTTCCGCTACTGGACGATCTCGAGCGACGAGGAGCGCGAGCGCACGCTCAACCCCTATGCGCTGCTGCCCGAGAACGGCTCCTGGTACGTGATCGGCCACGATCTCGACCGCGACGACATCCGCACGTTCCGCGTCTCGCGCATCCGCTCCGACATCCGCTTCGCCACCCGACGTGAGCGTGACTTTCGGCTGCCGCCGGAGTTCGACGTCGAGAACTACCGCGGCCGCGCCGACTGGCAGTTCGGCGACATCGTCGGCAGCGCCACGATCGAGGTCGCGCCGGACACCGCCTGGTGGGTCGAGCGCGCCTACGGCGGCGAGCGCAACACCGTCGACGGCGACATCTTCACGACTGAGTACGCCTCGTCGAATCTCCTCGCCCGCTGGATCCTCCGCCAGGACGGCCGCGCGATCCCGCTCGAGCCGTCCGAGCTGCGCCGGCTCAGTGTCGACGGCGCGCGGGCGGCGCGCACCGCGCACGAGGGCGCCCCTCCCACTCCTGCGGCATTCGTGCAGGAGGGCGAGGCCGAGAGCGCCGGCGAGCGGTTCGCCGGGCCGGTCGCGCCCGAGCGCTTCGGAGTGCTGCAGTCGCTGCTCGCCTACTTGCTGACCGCATGCGGCGAGAACCGTGAAGGCACGATCCCGGCCAGCGAGCTCGTCCAGCGCTTCTCGATTCCCGCCGACCAGCTCGAGGAGCATCTCTCGCTGCTCAATCTCGTCAACTTCGGCGGCGGCTGCTACGCGGTCTACGCCGAGCTGCAGGGCGACCAGGTGCACGTCGACAAGGAGCTCTTCGGCGACACGTTCCGCCGGCCGCCGCGGCTGACCCCGCTCGAAGCGCGGGCGATTCGCCTGGCACTCGAGTTCGTCGGTCCGATGATCGCCGCCGGCGCGCACTCACCGCTCGACCGCGTGCGCGCAAAGCTCGAGGAGACGTTCGGCGTCTTCGAGCTGACCCAGACCCCCGCGCCGCACGTCGGCGAGGAAGAAGGGCTCGTCGACGTGCTGACGCAGGCGATCGACGGACATAAGCTCGTCGAGCTCGACTACCTGAAGCCCGAGGAGCAGGCCGTCGTCACGCGGACGGTCGAGCCGTACTCGATCGAGCGGCGGCTCCCGCACTGGTACGTCCACACCTGGGACACCGAGCGCGACCAGCCTCGCTCCTACCGGCTCGACCGCATGCGCAACGCCAAGGTGCTCGCCACCTCGTTCGTCCCGCGTGAGGGGTTCGACCCGTCGGAGCTCCACACCGCGACCACCGCGCGCATCTGGTACTCCCCGGCGGTCGCACGCTGGGAGGTCGAGAAGGGTGCCCGCCCGCTCGTCGACGGCGCCGCGCTCGCGGACAAGTCGGTCGGCAGTGCGGAGTGGCTCGTCGGCGAAGTCGTCTCCTACCGCGGCGAGGCAATCGTGCTCGAGCCGCCGGAGCTGCGTGCGCAGGTCGCGCTGCGCGCGCGAGAGCTCGCAGGTGAGTTGCGCCCGTCGAAGGCGAAGGCGTAATGGACGACGAGCGCGTTCGCCGCCTCGCCGAGAACGAGGCGATCGCGCGTCAGGTGAATGAGCAGGTCGAGAAGCTCGGGCAACGTTGGAACGAGCCCGGAGAGCCACTCGAGATCCTCTGTGAGTGCTCACTCGCCGAGTGCACGCAACGCCTCCATGTCTCGCTCGCCGACTACGCCTCCGTCCGTGAGCACGACACGCGTTTCCTGATCGTCGACGGTCACATGATCGAAGAGATCGAACGACGCGTCGGCGAGGTCGGCGATGCGATCGTCGTCGAGAAGCTCGGGCCTGGCCGCGACGTCGCGGTCGAGACCGCGTAACGACGCTCTAGCCCGTCGGCAGCGTCAGCGTGAACGTGGCCCCTCGGCCCTGCGCCGAAGCAACCGCGAGCGAGCCGCCGTGGGCTTCCGCGATCGAACGCGCGATGTAGAGGCCGAGACCGGTGCCCGGCTTCGTGTCGCCGCCTGTGACGCGGCCGAACTTCTCGAAGATCAGGCGCTGGTCGCCAGAGGCGATCCCGGAGCCCTCGTCCCGGACCGAGACGGCGACGGTGCCGTTCAGGCCGGTGACGCTGACCTGCACGGGGGAACCAGACGGCGAATACTTGACGGCGTTGTCGATCAGGTTGCCGAGCACCTGGCGCAATCGCTGTGCGTCTCCGCGGACGAGGGGGACGCTCGTCGGGATCTCCGCAGTGACGGGCACCTCGTCCTGCGTGATCGCGGCCGTCGCGACGCTCTCCTGCACGAGCGCACCGACGTCGACGTCGCCGAAGCGGTAGCTGAACGTGCCCGCGTCGATGCGGGAGGTGTCGAGCACGTCACCGACGAGCGAGGCCAGGCGAGCCGTCTCGTCGCCGATCAGGGCGAGGAACGCCTCGCGCTGGTCCGGCTGCAACTCGCGCCACCGGACCTGCAGGGTGCGGGCGGCCCCGATCACCGCCGCCATCGGGCTCCGCAGCTCGTGCGAGACAAGCGAGACGAAGTCCGCCCGCAGAGCCGAGAGCCGCCGTAGCTCCTCGACCGTGCGGCGCTCGCTCTCGTACGCGCGGATGTTCTGCACGGCGGATGCGGCAAGCCGCCCGAGCAGGGTGACCAGCTCGATCTCGTGCTGCGTGAACGAGTTCGGCTCGCTTCTGCCGACGGAGATGACGCCGATCACGCGAGCTCCCGCGAGCAGCGGCGCGACGATCCGGGTGCGGACGCCGAGCCGGAGGAGCTGCGCCTCCTCCGCGTAGCGCGGGTCAGCGTCCATGTCGCCGCGGACCACCGTCTGACCGCGGCCGACGACGTCGGCCAGGACGTTGTCGGCCAGGCTGAGGACGGTCCCTGGAGGCATCACGTCGTTCGCCTGCGCACCCGACGTCGCGATCACGTGCGCGACACCTTCCTCGGCGAGCACGATCGCCATGCGATCGAAGGGCACGAGCCCGCGCAGCTCGCGGATGAACTCCGTCGAGGCCTCGTCGAGAGCGAGCGACGAGTTGAGGGCTCGTGCGCAGCGATTGGCGGCATCGAGGAGGTCCGCGCGGCGGCCGAGCTCGTCGCGCAGCTCCTCGGCTTCCTCGGCGCGGCGCTCGACGTTCTGCCGCTCGCCGTGGATGCGACTCACGAGCCAGCCGACGAGGCTGGCCATGATCAGGCCGGCGCCTGCCTGAAAAGTGACGTAGTCGGTGCGGAACGCGGCGTCGAAGAGGTCCGCGCGCCGATGCTCGAACCAGATCGCGACCGGCACGTACGCGAGCGCGGTCACGATGCCGCCGACCATGCCGTACCGGATCGCGCCGACGACGACTCCGATCAAGAGGAGCTGGCGCGTCGGCGTTCCCTGCTCGAACGCGAAGAGGATGACGAACGCGCCGAGGATCGAGAAGTCGAAAACCATCGAGATCGCGGTGTGGAGGCGCGACGTGCCGTCGCCGACGGTGGCGAAGAGCACGACTGCGCCGACAGCGAGCGCCGCGACGAGCGCCCACGCCGTGCGCTCGTCGGTGGTCGACAGGCCGGTCGTCAGCGAGACCTGCAGCACCGCGAACGGCACGGCAGAGAGGCGCACGACGCCGATCCACCACTCGAGCGAATGCGGACGACCCCTCACGCCCGCTCCTCTACCCGCGCGAGCGACCACGAAGCCTGCTCCGCGAGCATCGGGTCGTCGTCCTCGGCGTAGCGCTCGAGCAGCGGCACGTGCTCGGTGCCGCCGGTGTTGCCGAGCGCGATCAGCGCGTTCCGCCGCAGCCAGCGCGGGTCGTTACGGGGGACGTACAGCCGCTCGTATTCGTCGACGACCGCGTGTCCGTCCGCTTCGAGCCAGGCAACGAGGTCGACGTGACCGTCTGCCGAGGGGGCATTGCCTGCCCGGCGTTTCTCGACGCCCCGGTTCCAGGGGCACACGTCCTGGCAGATGTCGCACCCGTAAACCTGCGGCCCGAGCTCGGAGCGGTAGTCCTCCGGCACGGGCTCAGGCGCCTGCGTCCAGTAGGAGAGGCACTTCGTCGCGTCGAGCGTCCCGGGCTCGTCGAGCGCGCCTGTCGGGCACGCATCGATACAGATTCTGCAATCGCCGCAACCGGCCCGTAGGGCAGGCGTCTGCACGAGCTCGACATCGGTGACGAGCGTGCCGAGCACGACCCACGAGCCATGCCGGCGCGTGATCAGCATCGTGTTCTTGCCGTAGAAGCCGATGCCGCCGCGGGCCGCTGCTTCACGATCGACGTGCTGGTTTGCGTCGACGAGCACGCGATAGGTGCCGCCGAGGCGCCGGCCAAGGACATCGAGTTGCCGGCGCAGGTGCGCATACGCGTCGTCCCAGGTGTAACGGGCAAGGCGGCCGTGGCCCGGTGCGAGCGGCGCCTCCGGCTGCCAGTAGCACCGCGCGGCGGTGACGACGGAACGTGCGCCCGGCAGCAGCGTCTCTGGATGGCAGGACGTCTCCGGCTGCGCCATCGTGAATTTCATGTCGGCGAAGAGGCCACGCTCGCGGCGCTCGCGGATGTGCCGCTCGGTCGCCTCGTAGGCCTCCGCACGGGCGACTCCGAGCTCGTCGAAGCCGAGGTCGGCGGCAACCTCCCGGACGTCGGCCGTCGTCATGCGAGGATTGTGCCCCGATGAAAGCCATTCGCATCCACGAGGACGGCGGGCCCGAGGTGCTCCGCTACGAGGACGTCCCCGATCCGGAGCCCGCTGAGGGCGAGGTGCTGATCGAGCTGCGAGCCGCCTCGCTGAACCACCTCGACATCTGGATCCGCAAGGGGCTCCCTTCAGTCCCGAAGCCGCGCATCCTCGGCGCCGACGGGGCAGGCGTGATCGCCGGCACCGACGAGCGCGTCGTGATCAATCCGGGGATCGTCTCGGGCGGCAAGACCCACATCGTGGGCGAGACGATGGACGGCACGCATGCGGAGCTGATCGCCATCCCGCGCGATTTCGTCCATCCGATCCCCGGCGACCTCTCGTTCGAGGAGGCCGCCGCCTTCCCGCTCGTCTTCGAGACCGCCTACCGGATGCTCGTGCACCGGGCACAACTACAAGCGGGCGAATGGGTCCTGATCTGGGGGATCGGCGGCGGAGTCGCGACGGCTGCACTCTCGCTGGCGAAAGCGCTCGGAGCGCAGGTGATCGTCACGTCATCGAGCGACGCGAAGCTGCAGCAGGCGCGCGAGCTCGGCGCGGATGCGACGGTCAATCACGAAACAGCCGATGTCGTCGCACACGTCAAGGAGGTGACGAGCGGCGGCGCGCACGTCGTCATCGACGATGTCGGCGAGGCCACATGGAAGCGAACGCTTGACGCCGCGCGTGTCGAAGGACGCGTCGTCGTCTGCGGCGCCACCACCGGACCCAATCCGCCCGCGGCATTGCATCGCGTGTGGTGGAAGCAGCTCTCGATCCTCGGCTCGACGATGGGCACGCCCGACGACTTCAAAGGCGCGTACGACCTGATCGCCGGCGGGAAGGCGCGCCCGGTCGTGGACACGGTGTTCCCACTCGCCGACGCGCGGCTCGCGCACGATCGACTCGAGGCGGGCGAGCAGCTCGGCAAGATCGTCCTCTCGATCTCGGCGGGGTAGGTCGCTTAGCGCGCGGCGGCGACGGCCGCTGCATTTCGAAGGCGCTGCCACGTCGTGCCGCCGCCGAGCGCGACGCGCACCGCGCGCAGGCGCAGCTTCGGCGCGTGCGCGGCCACCGCGGAGACGAGGTCGGCCACCTGCGGATCGAGGCGCTCGGACCCGCGCACGGCGAGTTGCAGCGCGCCGAGCGACCGCTCGTAGTCGCCGGCGAGGTACCGGACGCGCGCCGTGTCGGCGGCGTAGGCGGAAGGAAACGGCCAGTCGGCCGTCCATCCCTCGTTCAGCTCTCCGAGCGCGTCGTCCACGCGTCCCTCGAGGGCCAACGCGAACGCCCGCGCGCGATGGCCGTCGTAGTCGAGAGTGCCCGGGTCGCCCTGGAGCAGGAGGTCGGCCGCGCGACGGAGCTCTGCGGTGTCACCTGCGCGCGCGAGGCGCCAGGTCTCGTCTCCGTATCCTCGCCGGGCCGCCACCGTCGGATTGTGGCGCACCTCGAGGAAAACGGGTGCCCGAACGTAAAATCGTCGGCGCCGCGTGTGGTGCCTTGTGACCGGCAACGCGAGTCGCGGCGGGTCGTTCGAGGCTGAAATGCACGGTGATATCAACGGTGTGCCGAGCGCTGTCGCGTCGCCGCACACGTCGCGATATCAAGCCTACGCACCACCGAGCAGCATCGTTGCCACACCAGGCGACACATGTGCACGCGCACCGTGACGCATGCCAGTTGCTCGACCCGTCGCTTGCTGTATACGGATCTTCGTCAACCCACTGGAGGATCTGGATGCTGAAGTTCGGTCGGTACTTCGCGCTCGTGGCCATCCTGGCGGTAGCGGTCGCGGGCTGCGGCAAGAGCGAGGCCGAGAAGGAAGCCGAGTCCGGCAAGTCGGGCGAGGGAACCGTCACCTGCAGCGGCAACGCGCTCAGCGGCGAGACGGGTCTGCCGGCAGGCTTCCCCGAGCTCGACGGCGTCACCTTCGTCAAAGCGAGCGACAGCGGTCCCACGCGCGTGGTCGACGGCTACTCCGACGAGAGCATCGAAGGGCTCTACAACGAGTACAAAGAGCGCTTCGCCGAGGAGCAGTACCAGGTCCTCTTCTCCGAGCTCGAGGAGGATCGCGGCGACTCGGAGGTCTCCTACAAGTCGAAGGACGGCTCGACGACAGGCATCGTGGCCTTGCGCGCATCGTGCGACAACGGGAACGTCTCCGTGCACGTGACCGCGCGGCCGGCGGACTGAGTTGACGGCAGCCGGTGGCCCCGCCCGGGCGGGCGGGGCCATTCGGCATCACGCAGCTTGGGGATTGACCGCGCTCGGCTCGCGCCTGAGACTCCGTCCGTGCTCGGGGTCGTCATGGCAGTCAGCCTCGTCTGGGTGGTGGCGTCGTGCCTCTACTTCGACCATTGGTGGGAGGGGCGCAAGGAGCGTCAGCTGCAGGCCAACATGCAGGCGTCGCTCGAAGCCCTCGACGCACGCGAGGACTGAAACACGCGCCTCCCGGTAACGTCGGTCTCATCCGACGAAAGGACGGCATGAGCTCCACATTGACCGACGACGAGATCGAGACCCTCCGCAAAGGCGCGATGGGAGCCGGGCTCCTGGTCTCGACCAGCGACCGCGGGTTCTTCGACACGTTCAAGGAGGCCGGCGCCCTGTCCAAGCACGTCGCCGCCGCTCATGAGCATTCCGACAGCGCGCTTGTCAAGCAGGTCGCGGAGGGACACGGGACCGGCTTCGGCGTCACCACATCGATCGATAAGGTCGAAGCAGAGACGCTCGCCTCACTCCGGTCGGGAGTGGAGCTCCTGAAGGCGAAGGCGCCCGAGGAGCTGGAGGCGTACCGCTCGTTCGTGCTCGAGCTGGCGCGCTCGGTTGCGGCGGCGGCGCCGGGCGGCGACGAAGCAGAGGCTGCCGCGATCGCGAAGATCGAGCCGGCGCTGGCCTAGACCTCAACGCGTCTAGCGGGTCAGCGTCACCTTCGACAGGCCGAGCGGCTTGTCGACGTCCACGCCGCGCAGACGGGCGAGGCGGATCGCCGCCAGCTGGCCGGCGACGACGGCGACGAGCGGGCTCAGCCATTCGGGGACCCCGGCGAGCAGCGGCAGCGGCACGTCGGCCCGCTCGAGCAGATCCGCGTCGTCCGAGAGCACGATCATGTGAGCGCCTCGCCTCGCGACGTCGTTGACGGCCGCGCGCATCGACGCGAGCGCCGGCCCGGTCGGCGCGACCGCGAGCACCGGCCAGCCTAGGCCGATCGCAGCGACCGGCCCGTGCATCAGGTCGGCTGCTGAGTACGCCTCGAAGAGCAAGCCCGAGAGCTCGCGGATCTTGAGGGCGATCTCGAAGCACGTGCCGTAGTTGACGCCGCGCGCGACAACCGTCCCGCCTTCGAGGAGGTCGAGCGCCTCGACGGCTGTTCGTGACTGCTCGATCTGCGCGGCGAGCTGCTCGGGCACGCGCTCGAGCTCGGCGCGTCCTTGCCCGGTCGCGGCGCTGAACAACAGCGCGATCGCGCCCAGCGAGTTGACGTAGGTCTTCGTGGCCGCGACGGCGCGCTCGCTGCCGGCTTCGAGCGGCAGCACCGCCTCACTCGCCGCAGCGAGCGGAGACTCGCTCTCGTTCGTGATCGCGACGGTCGGCCGGCCCTGGCGCCGCGCCTCGGCGATCACCTCGTTGACGTCCGGAGACGCCCCGCTCTGCGAGATGCCCACGACGAGCGCACCGTCGAGGCGCGGCGGCTGCTCGTAGAGGGTGTAGAGCGACGGGGTCGCGAACGCGACCGGGATCCGATGGGCTCGTCCGAGCAGGTACTGCGCGTAGCGGGCCGCGTTCGACGAGCTGCCGCGCGAGGCGATCAGGACGTACTGGACGTCGGAGCGCCCGAAGAGCTTTGCGATGCCGTTCGCGGTCTCCGTCTGCCGTTCGAGCAGGCGCGCGAGCGCAGCCGGCTGTTCCGCCAGCTCGGTCTCGAGCCGCGTGCTCACGCGAGCAGCTCCGCAACCGCGTCGTAGGAGACGCGGCTGCCGCCGTAGGTGGCGATGTGGCCGCGCGCCGCCGACGGCCGCCAGACGGGGATCCCCGTCTCGACGACGACCGCGCCGGGCACGTCGGCGGCCGTTTGCATCCAGTGATGCCGGTGCGCATCGCGAACAACGAATACGTCCGCCTCCGGGACGACCTCGCCCTCGCGAACGATCACCGCGGCCAGGGAGTGCTCGGCCTCGCCTGCGGCGATGTTGGCGGCCGCTCGCAGCTCGACGACGCGTGGCGCGCCCGGGAACGATGTGTCTCCAGCCGCTGTCAGCGCGCGACGCGCCGCGTCGATGCCGACGGAGCGGTCGGCGCCCGGAGGTGACCGGGTCGACCCAGCCGGCGAGCTCACGCATGCGGCCCGCCGCCTCCTCCAGGCGATCCTCGGGCACGCGCACGACGAGGGCGGCGCAGACCGCGCCGACGTCGTTCTCGTCGAGCGCCGGCCCCATGATCAGCCCGTCGCAGCCCGCGATCAGCGCCTCGACCGCGAGGTCGGGAGCTGGTGCGCGCGCTGCGACGCCACGCATGTCGAGCGCGTCGCCGACGATCACGCCCCCGAAGCCGAGCTCCTCGCGCAGCAGGTCCTGCAGCACGCGCGGGTTCAACGTCGCGGGCTCGTCGCCGAGCGCCGGGACGCGAACGTGCGCCGTCATGATCGAGCGGACGCCCGCGGCGACGGCGGCGCGGAACGGCTCCAGCCCCGCCTCGACCTCCCCTTCGACCGTCGGCAGCTCGAGATGCGAGTCCTGGGTGGTCGCGCCGTGCCCCGGGAAGTGCTTCGCGCACGCCGCGACGATCACCGATCACTCATCACTCATCACTCATCACTCATCACTCGTCACCCGTCACCCGTCACCCGTCACCCGTCACCCGTCACCGGGTAAGTCTCAGCGTTAATCCAACACTGAAGTATCAGCGTTAGTCCAACACTTTGAGTAAGGTTTTTGGTTTTTTTCAAGGTTAGGCATGTCTAAAAAACGCGCAGTGCGCAACGCCGCGAGATGGTGCGCTTGGTACGCCGGGGCTGCAGCATGCGCTCGGTAGCAGCGAAGCTTCGTGTGGACGTGAGCACCGTGTCGTATTGGGTTGATCGGGCCGCAGCTCGACGACTGGACCGCATTGATTTCTCGGATCAGAAGACAGGTCGTGCGTCCAATCGCACGTCGCATGCCGTTGAAGAGCACATCGTTCAGTTGAGAAAGACACTGCGCGAGCACAGCGAGCTCGGGGAATATGGCGCGGCAGCGATCCACTCGCAGCTGGTCGCCGAACTGGCGCACCCGCCCTCGGTGGCGACGGTCAATCGTGTGCTTGCACGGCGCGGTTTGCAGGACGGGGTGCGGCGAATCCGCCGGCCGGCGCCGCCTAAAGGCTGGTATTTGCCGGAAGTGGTGGCCGGCCGCGCCGAGCTCGACTGCTTTGATTTCGTCGAAGGCCTGAAGATCGTAGACGGTCCGGTGGTGGACGTGCTGACCGCCAAGAGCCTGCACGGGGCGCTCACCGATGCCTGGGTGGTCGCAAAAAGCACAAAGAGCACGCTGCCGTGCCTGCTCGAGCGTTGGACGCGCGATGGATTGCCGCGCTACGCCCAGTTCGATAACGACACCGTGTTTCAAGGCGCCCATCAGTTCGCCAATACGGTAGGAGCAGTCAGCCGACTGTGTCTGCAGCTGAGCATCGTTCCGGTGTTCGCGGCGCCGCTCGAACACGGCATGCAGAACACGATCGAGAGCTTCAATGGCCTGTGGCAAGCCAAAGTCTGGCAGCGCCACCGCGTCAGTGGCCCGAGCGAACTGCAACGGCGCTCCGACCATTACGTCGCGGCGCATCGTGCCCGAACCGAAGCACTGCGCGAAACCGCGCCAGCAAGACGCCGCATGCCCCGTAACTTCACATTCAATCCGCAGCGTCCGCTTGCTGGCCATATCGTGTTCGTTCGACGCACCACCGAAAAAGGTCACATTCGCATGCTCGGGCAGACCTTCGGTGTCAGTCCGGCATGGCCGCACCGCCTGGTGCGTTGCGAGGTCGATTTCGATCATCACGAGATCCGCTGCTTCGCGTTGCGACGTCGCGAACCACACGATCAGCCCCTCCTCGTCACAATCCCATACCATCGGCCAGACAAACCGTTCAAGGGTGCATTATGAGTGTTGGACCAACGCTGAGACACCGCCACGTCGACGTCAAAATTGTGTTGGACCAACGCTGAGATTCGCCCCGTCACCCGTCACTCGTCACTCGCCACCCAACACCCGCCACGGTCTCGCATCCGTATGAACATCGATCTTCACAACCACGTCGTCCCTCCCGCTGTCGTTGACGCGCTCACGCGCAATCCGGCGCGGTACGGCACCGGTATCGAGGAACACGGCGGAAAGCGCTATTTCAACGTGCACGGCCGCTACGCCGAGCTTCAGGCGGCGTTCTACGATGTCGATGCGAAAGTCGAATGGATGGACCGCAGCGGCGTCGACATTGCAGGCATTTCCGTCGGACCGCCGATCTATTTCTACAACCTGAGCGCCGACATCGGGCTCGAGGCAGCGCGCCTTGCCAACGACGGCATCGCGCAAATGGTCGAGAAGCACCCGACGCGACTCCGGGGCCTCGCGCATCTGCCCATGCAGGACCCGGACGCTGCGATCGTCGAGCTCGAGCGCGTGGTGAGGGAGCACAAGTTCAAGGGCGTCGAAGTCGGCACGTCGATCGAGGGGCGTCCGCTCGCCGACGAACGCTTCCGCAAGGTTCTGAAGACGATCGAGCAGCTCGACTGCTTCCTCTTCACGCACCCGTACCAATGCCTGGCGAAGGGCTGGATGGACGACTACTACCTCGCCAATTTCATCGGTTTTCCGCTGGACACCACGATGATGGTGGCCCATCTCATGTTCAGCGGCGCGCTCGACGAATTGAAGACGCTGAAGATCCTGCTGCCGCACGGCGGCGGCTACGTGCCGTATCAGATCGGCCGGTTCATACACGGCTTCAACGTTCGCACGGAGCCCAAGGTGAAGACGAACACCTCCCCCGCGGATCTGCTGCGGCGGTTCTACTTCGACTCGCTCACCCACGATCCGCAGGCCGCGCGCCACCTCATCAATCGTGTCGGCGCGGATCGCGTCGTGATCGGCAGCGACCATCCTTTCGACATGGGGCCGCCCGATCTCATGGGCGCGATCGATGCGATACCGGGCCTTACGGCGAGCGAGCGCGAATACCTCTGCAGCCTGACCGCGCTGTCGCTGCTCGGTGAAGACTAAGGTTCCCTAACCAGGAGATGACGAATGACACTGACCGAACGCCGTAACCGGCTGCGCAAGCTGCTGGCGGGCGACCAATGCTTCTCGCCTGCAAGTGTTTACGATCCCTTATCCGCCCGCGTCGCAGAGAGTGTGGGTTACGAGATCGGCATGCTGGCCGGTTCGGTCGCCTCGAACACGACGCTGGCCTCGCCCGATCTCATCGTGCTCACCATGACCGAGTTCGCCGACCAGATCCGCCGCATCATGCGCGCATCCACGCTGAGCCTCATCGTGGATGCCGATCACGGCTACGGCAACGCTCTGAATGTGATGCGCACTGTGGAAGAGTGCGAACATTCAGGTGTCTCGGCGATGAGCATCGAGGACACCTTGCTGCCCACGCGTTTCGGCAGCACCAAGGAAGAGTTCCTCTCGGTCGAGGAGGGCGTCGGCAAGATGAAAGCCGCGCTGACCGCGCGCCGCGATCCGTCGCTCATGATCGTCGGCCGCACCTCTGCGCTCAAAGGCGAAGGGCTCGAAGGCGCGCTGGCGCGCTCGAAGGCGTACGCTGCGGCCGGCGTCGATGCGATCTTTCTGGTGGGCGTGGAGACGATCGAGCAGGTCAAAGCCGTGCACGATGCCGTCAAACGTCCCATCTTCGTCGGCTCGGCCCCTGCATCGCTGAAGCGCGAAGATTTCGCGAAGGCCGGTGCGCGCATCCTGCTGCAGGGTCATCAGCCTGTTGCCGCGGCAGTCAAGGCCGTGCGCGAGGTTTACGAGCATCTGTTCAAGGGCGGCGCGCCGGCGGATCTGAAGTCGAAGATCGCGTCGAACGAGGAGATGAATGCGCTGACCAGGAACGATCAGTTCAAGGCCTGGCAGAAAGACTATCTGCGATAGAGTCCGACCCAGACGCGGCAAACTCGCAGGCTCGTGTGGTGACTCACGAGTTCGTGCCACAACAAGTCGTTCGTGCTGAGGAGCGGGAGCGTCTCGAAGCACGGACAACCGCGGCCATTCGCTCTTCGAGACGGCCTCTGCCGGCCTCCTCAGGGCGAACGCTTATAGTGCGAACTTACGGTTCGCGACACTAGTTCGGCTCCAGCCCGACCGCCTTCACCACTTTCGACCAGCGCGCGATCTCGGCCGTATACATGCGGCCGAATTCGTCCGGGCTGCTGCCGACAGGGTCGAGACCCTGACCGAGCAAGAGCTTGTGCGTGTCGGGCTCGGCCAGCGCTTTCACGACGACCTCGTGGATCTTCGCGGCGATCGCCTTGTCCATGCCGCCGGGCGCGAACAGCGCATACCAGTTGTCGTAGCCGAAGCCCGGCACGCCTGATTCCGCGACCGTGGGCATGTCCGGCAATGCCGGCGAGCGCTTATGCCCCACCGTCGCGAGCGCGCGGAGCTTCCCCGCCGTGAAGAACGGTCGCGTCGAGATCACGCTCGCAATCGTGGTTGCGATGCGTCCCGCGATGACATCGGTGACGCTCGGTGCCGTTCCCTTGTACGGCACGTGCGTCATTTTTATGCCTGTCATCTGCGCGAAGAGCGCCATTGCCAGATGCTGCCCGGAGCCCTGTCCTGAAGACGAATACAAGAGCTCTCCCGGCCGCGCTCGAGCAAACGCGATGAACTCCTTCACGGTCCTCGCCGGAACGGACGGATGCACCACCATCACCCCGGGCGAGATCACGGCGAGCGTGACCGGCAGCAGATCGTTATGCGGATCGTAGTTCAACTTCATGATACTGGGCGTGATCGTGATGCCCGATGACGACATGAGCAGGGTGTAGCCGTCGGGCGGTGCCTTCGCCACGATTTCGGCTGCGACCGCGCCGCCCGCACCGGGACGGTTGTCCGCGACCACAGACTGCCCCCACGCCTGATTCATTTTCTGCGCCAGAAAGCGCCCAGTGGTATCGACGCCACCGCCGGGCGCGAGCGCGACGACCATGCGGATCGACTTCGACGGGTAATTCGTCGCCTGCGCACAGACCGAGCCTGCGCCGATGGCCAGCGCGACGCCTGTCAATGCGGCGCCGACGTTCAAAGCTGATGCGTTCATCCGTTCTCCGTCGCTATTTGAGATATGGGCCGGGATTATCCAGCGGCCTGTGCATCCGTGGGGTGCAACTTGGTCGTGCAGCGTTGCGCGCGATGGCAGCGTTCGTCGTGAAATGGAGTGGCTAATCCTTCCTCAGTACCAGTGCGGAGAGCGCCCACGACACGACGCTGAACAGGATCGCACCGATGACCCCGGACCAGAAGCCTTCCACGATGAACCCCTTGACGACCGAGCCCACGAACCAGAAGAGAAGGCCGTTGATGACGAGGATGAAGAGGCCGAGCGTGAGCACCGTCACCGGCAGCGTCAGCAGGATCAGAACGGGCCGGATGAACGCATTCACGAGTCCCAGGATCAGCGCCGCGATGAGCGCGCTCTTGAAATCCGCGATCGTGATCGACGGCATGAGGTACGCCACCGCGATCAGCGCGAGCGTATTGAGGAGCCACACCAGCAGTATTCTCATCGCACTCTCCTGTGTTGTAAGTCAGACCGGCTCTGCGGCCGGTTCGACCCTGTGTATGCCGCCGTTCGGCGGGTCAGGTCGGCTCTTCGGCGACTTTGACCATCTGCTTGCCGATATTCTCGCTCGTGAGCAGTCTCAGAAAAGCACGCGGCAGACTCTCGAAGCCGTCGGCGACGTCGAACTTCGATTTCATGAGGCCCGCCTTGAGCCATGCGCCGATGCGCTGGCGCGCCTCTGCGTGGTACTGCTGATAGTCGCTCACGAGGAAACCTTTGATCGTGGCACGCGCGATCAGGATCTGACGTTGAAAGCGCGGGCCGATATCGGGCTGGCCGAAGCGGGCGGCGAGACTGATGCTACCGACGAGCGCGACGCGGGCGTTCGTCGCCAGGTTCTGCATGACCGCCTCGTGGATCGGACCGGCCGTGTTGTCGATGAACACATCGACACCCTTCGGACACACTTTGCGCAGCGCGGCAGCGAGGTCGCTTTCCGAACGGTAGTTGATCACCTCGTCGTAGCCCACTTCGCGGCACCACGCGATCTTCTGTTCCGAGCTCGTGAACCCGACCACGTAGCACCCGCCGAGCTTCGCGATCTGGCCGGCGATCTGTCCCACGGAACCCGCGGACGCAGAGATGACGACCGTATCTCCGGCCTTCATCCGCGTGCACTCGAGCAGCGCACAGTAGGCCGTCATCCCGTTCAGTCCCAGGGCATCCAGCCAGTACGGAAGCGCTGCGATCTCGCGATCGACCTTGCGTATCGACGCCGGCGAAAGCACCGCGTATTCCTGCCATCCGAAGGCGTGATCGGTCACGACGACATCGCCCGGCTTGTACTGCTTTGCGTTGGAGTGGACGACTGCGCCGATGCCGCCGCCGATCATGACGTCGCCCACTGCCACTCCAGCCGCGTAATTGCGTTGCGGACTGATACGGCCCCGCATATACGGCGCGACGTCGAGATAGATCGCACGCGCGAGAACCTGGTTTGCGCGTGGCTCGGGCATCGGCGCTTCCGTCAACGTCCAGTTGTGCTCGCTGGGCATACCCTCAGGGTACGACGCAAGGCGCCATTGTCTATTGCTGCCGGAACCAGCCATGGTGTTCCTCGTTTCGTTGTCTCGTCATGTGCGCGTGCTCGCGGCGATGGCACGTGCGTGCGACACTCTGCATTATGCCTAAGGAACGACTGAAGTTTCCTAATCCCCACGCACTTGCATACGTGCTCCACCACCCGGGTGCCTTTGCGGCCAGCACGCTGAAGGGCTTCAAGAGCAATCAGGGATTGCTGCTCGCCGGTGCCGTTGCCTATTACACGCTGCTGTCAGTCGTGCCGCTGCTGATCCTGATCGTGATTGCCCTCTCTCACCTTATTGATCGCGCGGAATTGCTGTCGGCGGCCGGCCGCTACCTCGAATGGCTGGTGCCCGGTCAGTCGAAGGCGGTCGTCGGCGAACTGGCCAATTTCCTCGAGCACCGGCAGGTGATCGGCACGGTCCTTTTCGTGACGATGATCTTCTTCAGCTCGCTCGCTTTTACCGTGCTCGAAAACGCGATGGCAGTCATTTTTCTGCACCGCCGCGCAGCACGCCGGCGGCGCTTCGTCGTATCCGCATTGCTTCCCTACTGCTACATTCTGCTGCTCGGCGTGGGCTTCCTGGTGATCACGCTCGTCTCCGGCAGCCTGCAGGCGATCGGTCAGGAGTACATCGACTTTCTCGGACACACCTGGTCGCTTGGCGGTGTCTCGGGCGTGCTCCTGTACCTGCTCGGACTGGCAGGTGAGATTTTCGTCCTCACCTCGATCTATCTCGTCATGCCGGTGGGCCGCCTGAGGCTGCGCCATGCGCTCGTGGGCGGCGTCACCGCTGCGCTCCTGTGGGAGGCGACCCGCCACGTTCTCGTCTGGTACTTCGCCAGACTGTCGCAGGTGAGCGTGGTCTACGGCTCGTTCACGACGTCCATCGTGGTCCTGCTGAGTCTGGAAATCGGCGCGACGGCGCTCCTGCTCGGCGCCCAGGCGATTTCGGAATACGAACGCGTCGAGAGTGGGGAGATGCGCCTGAGCTCGTTTCCCCGCGAAGAGTGAGCCGCCGCTGTCGCGTGTGTATCGCAACAAGCACTGGTGACTTCGACCGCGCGGCCTTCACCGCTCCCCGCGCTGCAACCGGCATCGTTCAGGCGGGTCGAGTGATTTGACGTCCGCTCGCGAAGGCCGCAATCTCCACCACATGAACGACGAGTTCGATGTGGCGGTCGTCGGCGGCGGCGTCGTAGGTTCGACAATCGCGTGGGGCCTGGCGGGTGCCGGCCGACGCATCTGCGTGCTCGATGACGGCGACGTCGCGCACCGCGCGTCGCGTGGCAACTTCGCCCTGGTGTGGGTGCAGAGCAAGGGCCTTGGTATGGCCCGCTACTCGGCGTGGACCATGCGCTCGGCGAACGCGTGGGAAGGATTTGCGCGCGTGTTACGCGAGCAGACTGGAATCGACGTTGCGTTCGCGCGCCCGGGCGGTCTCAATCTGGTGTTGTCGGAACAGGAATGGGACTCGCGGCGGCGCATGCTCGAGCGTCTGCAGAGCCAGCCGGGTATGCAGCGCTTCGAATGGGAGATGCTCGATCGTGCGCGCGTGAAGCAGATGCTGCCGCAGATTGGCCCGGACGTGGTCGGCGGCAGCTACAGTCCCCACGACGGTCACTGCAACGCGCTGAGGCTCCTGTGCGCGCTGCACAAAGGCATGCACCGTCTCGGGATTGCCTATCTGCCGGAGCATCCGGTCGGACATATCGATTGTCGCAACGGTGAATTCCGCATGAGCACCCGGGGGCGCGAAGTGCGTGCGGCGAAGGTGGTGTTCGCGGCCGGCATCGACAATGCCCGGCTCGGTGCGATGGTCGGACTGCACATTCCGGTGCGGCCCGAGCGCGGTCAGCTCGTCGTAACCGAGAAGACCGCACCGTTTCTGCGCTACCCGATGTCGAAGGTCCGGCAGACCGACGAGGGCGGGGTGATGATCGGTGATTCGCAGGAGGAAGCTGGCCTCGACGGCACCGTCAGCACCGCTGTCACATCGCAGCTCGCGAAACGTGCTGTTCGCATCTTCCCTCAGCTCGCGGCACTGAACGTCGTGCGCACGTGGGCGTGTCTGCGCGTCATGACGCCCGATCGATTTCCGATATACGACCAGTCGGAAACGTGCCCGGGCGCTTTCTCGGCCGCCTGCCATAGCGGCATCACGCTCGCTGCCGCACACGCGCTGTTCCTCGCGCCGCGCATCGCCGAAGGGCGTCTTCCATCCGACGAACTCGACAGTTTCAGCAGCAGGCGATTCGATGTTCCGGCGCTCGCAGCCTGACGCCCGGCCGCGCGTCGCGATCACGATCGAGGGCAAGGCCGTCGATGCGCGCGACGGAGATACCGTCGCGGCCGCAATGCTCGCGGCGGGTTTCGACCATTGCCGGACGACGCCGGTGTCGGGCGAACGACGTGCGCCATACTGCATGATGGGCGTGTGCTTCGACTGCCTCGTCACGATCGACGGTATCGGCAACCGGCAGGCCTGTCTCGTTCACGTGCGCGAGGGCATGGCGATCGAGCTTCAACACGGGAAGCGCGAGCTTGGACGCTGACCCGCGACTACGTGACACGTACGACGTCGCCGTGATCGGTGCGGGACCGGCCGGCCTCGCCGCCGCCGCGGCTTGCGCCCGCTCGGGTCTCGAAACCGTGCTGTTCGATGAACAGGTCTCGCCGGGGGGGCAGATCTATCGCGCGGTCACCTGCTCGCCGATCGATGCGGCATCGATCCTGGGCAAGAGCTACGGCCGCGGCGCGGAGCTCGCACGCGCGCTGGCTGCAAGCGGAGCGCAATACGTCGCGGCTGCCACGGTCTGGAGTCTCACGCGTGAACGCGAGATCGCCGTGTCCGTGAATGGCGCGTCGCATCTGACGCGGGCACGCCGCGTGATCATCTGCACCGGTGCGCTGGAACGGCCGTTTCCGATTCGGGGATGGACGCTGCCCGGAGTCATGACGGTAGGTGCCGCTCAGGGACTTCTCAAAGCGGCTGGCATGGTCGCTGCGGGAAGGGTCGTGTTTGCCGGCTGCGGTCCCCTGCTGTGGCTAACCGCCTGGCAGTACCTCAACGCAGGCGTGAAGATCGACGCGATTCTGGATACGACGCCGCGGGCCAATCGCGGAGCCGCATTGCCGCATGCGCTGCGGTTCGTGCGATCGCATTATTTCCGGGAAGGCCTCGCACTGATCCGCGGCGTGAAGCGCCATGTGCATGTCGTGACCGGCGTCACCTCGCTGAGCGCTCGCGGTGAAACCCGGGTGAATGAAGTTGCGTATGCGTCAGGTGCTGCGGAAGCACGGATGCCGACGGACGTCCTGTTGCTTCATCAGGGGGTCGCGCCGAACGTGAATCTCGCGATGTCGGTCGGAATCGAGCATCGGTGGAGCGATCGACAACTCTGCTGGGTTCCGGTACTCGACCGCGACGGCAATGCCGCGATCGAAGGCATCGCAATCGCGGGCGATGGTGCCGGCATCGCGGGTGCCGACGCCGCCGAGTACCGCGGCGTGCTCGCGGCGACGGCGGCGATCACCGCGCTCGGCGCACGCAAGTCGGACGATGAGGCGCGTGCGGCGCGGGTTGCATTGGCCCGAGCCCTGCGCGGCAGAGCCTTCCTCGATGCGCTCTATCGTCCCGGCAAAGCGTTCCGAGTGCCGAGCGGAGACACGATCGTGTGTCGCTGCGAAGAGGTGAGTGCGCGTCAGATCCTCGAGGCCGTCGGCTTCGGTTGTCCCGGGCCGAACCAGATGAAGTCATTTCTCCGGTGCGGCATGGGCCCGTGTCAGGGACGCCTCTGTGGCCTCACGGTGACCGAGTTGATTGCGGATGCGCGTGGGGTGCCACCGCAGGAGATTGGTTACTACCGGCTGCGGCCGCCCGTGAAGCCGATCACGGTGGCGGAGCTTGCGGGGATGCCGACCAATGATGCGGCGGTCAAGGCGGTCGAACGCGGATGAATGGCTGGATACGACACAGGATCGTGACTCCGATCGTCGTGAACGGCGTGGCCCGGCGCGGCTGCAGGACCCTGCGAGGTCACGTCACGCTGCTTGGAACGCTCTCCGCGATCGTGCTTCCCGGGTTGCTCGTGATCCAGGCAGTGCATGCGGCATATCCTGAACGTCCGCTGCGCTGGATCGTTCCGGCGGCTGCCGGCGGCGGCGCCGATGCAAGCGCCCGCGTGATCGCGATCGAGCTCGGTCGCGTTCTGAAGCAGCAGGTCGTCATCGATAACCGCCCCGGTGCGAGCGGCATCATCGGCATCGATCTCGTCGCGAAAGCGCCGCCCGACGGCTATACGCTCGGCGCAGGCAACATCACCAATATCGCGATGAATCGCGCGGTCATCGCGAAGCTGCCGTACGATCCGCAACGCGATCTCCGCGCTGTCGTGCAGACGCACTTCCAGGCGAATCTGCTGGCGGTCACGCCCGCCCTGCCGGTGAGATCCGTGCACGATCTCATCGAGCTTGCGCGGGCACAGCCGGGGAAGCTTTCGTACGCCTCTTCGGGCACCGGGTCGAGCCTTCATTTCGCGGGCGAGCTTTTCAATCTGACGGCACATACGCAGATCGTTCACATCCCCTACAAGAGTGTGCCGCTTGCACTCACCGATCTCTTTGCGAACCGCATACAGCTCATCTTCGACAACACGAGCTCGATCGGGCCGCACGTCAGGTCGGGCAAGGTGCGCGCGCTCGGCGTGACATCGTCGAAGCGGTCAGCGGGTTTGCCCGACATTCCGACCCTCGCCGAGTCCGGTGTCACGAATTACGATCTGGTCGTATGGAGCGGGCTCGTTGTGCCCGCGGCCACCGCGCCCGCGACCATCGATCGGCTGAATAGCGCGGTGAACCAGGTGCTGCAGACACCCGAGGTGCGAGACAAGCTGATGCAGCTCGGTCTCGAAATAGTAGGCGGCAGTGCCCAGAGCTTCGCGCAGCTCATGGCGAACGAGTCGCGCAAATGGATCGACGTCGCGCGCAAGGCGAACATCCGCCCGGAATGACCGGTTCGGCGCGATCGCTGCGCCAGCGCATGCTCCAGACGCATGAGCGTTGAAGCCGCACTGGTCAGCACGTCGTGGAAGCGCGCGCGACTGGTTCCAGGACGCCGATACTATTTGTCCTTCGTCGGCGCAGGCGCCGGTGCGGGCGGCGGCGGGATGTCCACCACTGCAACCGTCGGCTCGAACGTCGGATCACGGACCGCGAGCTGTCCCTGGCGGGAATAGTTCAGCGACTCGGCGAGTATCCGCGCGGCCTCCTGCGGCGCATGGAAGCCCGTCGAGTTCTCCGCTTCGACGAAGTCGAGATAGAACTGCGCGCGCCGCTGGAGATAACGTGCGGTCGCGAGCTCTGAATCGCTTCTCTTGGCGTCCGTGGCAATCTTCAGGTCCGAGATCAGGGCGAGCAGCGCCGTCATGGCCTGCTGGCGCAGGAGCCAGTGGCGATCCTGTATCTGTTCGACACGGTCCTTCAGCTCTTTCTCGGTGACCTTGGGGTCGTGCTTGCGATGACAGCCGAAGCACGCGTTGCGCACGTTGAGAACGGGGCTGCGCACCCAGTGATCGCTGACCGTCGAACCCTTGTACTGAAACTTCGGCATGTGGCAGTCGGCACACGTCACGCCCGCGCGCGCGTGAATGCCCTGGCTCCACAACTCGAATTCGGGGTGCTGGGCTTTCAGAGTCGGCGCCCGCGTGGTCGCGTGAGTCCAGTCCCGGAACTTGATCTCGTCGTAGTACGCAGTGATCTGCTCGACCTTGAGCCCTTTCGACCACGGATACACCAGGCGCTTTTCAGGACCCTGGAAGTAGTATTCGACATGGCACTGGCCGCACACGTAAGCGCGCTTCTCTTCGTGGCTCGCCTGCTTGTTGACGTCGTAATCCTTGACGCCCTGCGATGCTTTGTATGCGCGGATGCCTTCGATGAACGCGGGGCGCGAGATGCGCAGCGCCATCGTGCCGGGATCGTGGCAATCGATACATGCGATGGGGTGCTGCACGAGCTTGACCGCTTCTCCGTACGGCATCGCGTTTATTTTCTCGAAGCCTTTGGTGACGTCGCCGCCACCGGCCTTCTTGAGCGCGACGTAGGTCGAGGCGTGACAGTTCAGGCAGGCACCCGGCTGCTGGACAACCTTCTGACGCAGCGTGTATTTCTGGTCTTCGAGCATGTAGGCGTGCCCGCGGTCTTCGCGGAAATCGGCGGCAAACGCGTAGCCCTGCCACATCGTCTTCAAGCCGATGTCTTCTTCGACTTTGGTGCGCGAGACCAGCGAGCGGGGATCGGCTTCGGTCGGACTGTGCGGGAGGCCTTCGCTGCCGCCGTACTTCGTGCGCTGCATGTCCACCGTTTTCGCGTAAAGTTCGTATTGCAGGGGGAACAGCTTGGCCCAGACCTTGGGGTCATCCGTATCGTCGTTGAGGACGACGGTTTCGGCTGGTTTCTCTGATTTCGCCTTGGGCGTTTTTTTGGCAGCGCTCTGAGCGTGCGCTTCGCCGGCCGGCGGGCTGGCGGGCAACACGACCAGCGCGGCGATCAGGGCGAGAGCGAGACCTGCGACGATCCAGAAATACGAACGTTTGGACTCGGCCATCATCTCCCCCCGGTTGGAATTGATCTGGCGCAAGGTCAGATACTGCACACGGGGCAGCTATGTGTCAAAGGATGTGCACGATTGATTGAGGTTTGTTAACCATGAACGAAAACGACGTGCGCGACTCGATCGTCGCATTGGGCAGGTCGCTGTACGATCGCGGTCTTGCCCATGGCAGCGCCGGAAACATCAGCGTGAAGCTGCCGGATGGCTGGCTGATTACGCCGACCGAGTCGTGTCTGGGCCGGCTCGATCCCGCCCGTCTCTCACGCGTGGACACGAGCGGGAGCGTCGTTTCGGGCGATGCGCCGACGAAGGAAATTCTTCTGCACTCGGTCATGTACGAAGAGCGGCCGACGTGCGAAGCCGTGGTGCATCTGCATTCGGTGCATGCCGTCGCACTCTCCTGCATAGACGGGCTGGATTCGAAGGACGCTTTCCCGCCGATCACCGCGTACGCGCATCATGCAACTCGGCGCCGTCGCCCTCGTGCCATACTACGCGCCGGGCGAAGACGCACTCGCGACCGCATTGCGCAGAGTCGCCACGCGACACCATGCGGTCCTGCTCTCGAATCACGGTCCCGTCGTCGCCGGTTCTTCGCTCGACGCAGCCGTAAACGCGATCGAAGAGCTGGAGGAAACCGCGAAACTCCTGCTGTTACTGCAGGGCCACTCACCGCATTACCTCACGCCGCGGCAGGTGCTCGAGCTGAACCGACGGTTCAAGAGTTAGCGCGTCCCGGACTGGAACGACACTGCACGCGTGCCGAGCGCGTGGAGGTGACGGCTGACCTCAATACACTAAGAAGCGTACGACACGAGGAGCGAAGTATGAGTTTTGGCAGGTGTGTGGGAATGATGTTGCTGGTGTTTGCTGCGGCAATTCCGGGCGTGAACGGCCAAACGTATCCGACGAAGCCGGTCCGGCTGATTCTGCCGTTTCCTCCGGGCGGGCCGAGCGACATCCTCGGCCGCGCCCTTTCGCAGAAGCTCTCCGAGCAGCTCGGGCAGCAGGTGATCGCAGACAACCGGCCGGGTGCGGGCGGAAATCTCGGGCTCGAGCTCACTGCGAAAGCGCCGCCGGACGGATATACGCTGGTATTGAGCTCACCGCTCGTCGCGCTCAGCCCTTCGCTGTACAGCAAGCTCAATTACAGGCAGGACGAGCTTGCACCGATCTCGCTCGTCGCGATCATTCAGAACGTCTTCCTCGTTCATCCCTCCGTTCCTGCGAAAACGCTGAAAGAGCTGGTGCAGGTGGCGCGGGCCAGCCCCGGCAAGCTCAATTACGGCTCGGGCGGCGTCGGCACCACGACCCATCTTGCACCCGAGCTCTTCATGAGCATGACGAAGACGAAGATGGTGCACGTCCCCTTCAAAGGCTCGGGCCTCGCACTACTGGGATTGATCAGCGGGCAGGTGGACGTGCTGGTGATGGCGGTGCCGGCCGCCGAGCAGCAGGTGAAGGCGGGCAAGGCGCGTGCGCTCGCTATCGTTTCGGAGAAGCGCGCCACACCCTTGCCGAACGTGCCGACGGCGAAAGAAGCCGGCTTCGATAACTTCGTGGTGGATATCTGGTACGGCATCTTAGGCCCTGCTGGCTTGCCTCCTGCGCTCTTGACGCGGCTCAACAGTGAAATCAACAAAGCGCTCGCGGCACCCGACATGCAGGACAGGCTGGTGGCCGCTGGCATTCAGCCTGTCGGCAACACGCCGGAGCAGTTCGGGCAGTTCATCAAGAGCGAGACCGTGAGGTTCGCGCAGGTGATCAAGGAGGCGGGTATAAAACCGGAGTGACGAGTCACCGGCAACGAGTGACGATGGACCGGCGACCTGTCACCCCAGTCACCACTCACGATCGCCAGTCACGAATCGCAGAGGAAGTTACCGATGAACACATCTTTAGCGGCTTTGCTGGCGCTGGCCATACTCGCGCAGCCCGCGCTCGCCGCCGAGCCCGCCTATCCTTCACGCCCGGTGCGCATGATCGTGCCGTTCGCGCCTGCCGGTCCGACGGATGTCATCGCCCGCGTGATCGCGCAGAAGCTCGGCGACCTGTGGGGGAATCAGGTGATCGTCGACAATCGCGCAGGGGCGGGTGGCAATATCGGCATGGCGCTGGCGGCGAATGCGCCGCCCGACGGCTACACCATTCTCGTGGTGAGCTCGAGCTACGTCGTGAACCCTTCGCTCTACGCGAAGATTCCGTACGATCCGTACAAGAGCTTCCTGCCGGTCACGAACGCGGCGGCATCGCCGAACGTCTTTACCGTTCATCCTGCGACGGCGGCGAAGACCATGCAGGATCTCGTTGCGCTCGCGAAAAGCAATCCGGGCAAGTTCAGTATCGCGACGCCCGGTGTGGGAACGACGCCAGACCTCGGTGCCGAACTCCTCAAGATGGCGACAGGCGCGGACATCGTGCGCGTTCCGTACGGCGGTGCCGGTCCGGCGGTCGCCGCGGTCGTCGGCAACCAGGTGCAGATCGGCTCGACGGCATTGCCCCCGACCACACCCCATATCCAGGCGGGACGACTGCGCGCATTGGCTGTCACGAGTGCCAAGCGGTCGTCTGCACTGCCCGACGTGCCGTCGATGAGCGAAGCGGGCTTCAGAGGACAGGAAGCCGACACGCTGCAGGGCGTACTGGTCCCGGCGGGCACCTCGAAGGCCATCGTGACGAAGCTTCACGCCGATATTGCCAAGGTCCTCTCGCAGCCGGACGCGAAGGAACGCGTGGCAGGCCTCGGCTTTGACGTCGTCGCGAGCAGCCCGGAACAGTTCGCGGCGCAGATCAGGACCGAGATCGAAAAGTGGGGCAAGGTCATCAAGGCCGCGGGCATCAAGGCGGATTAATAGTACGTAGCGCCGCAAGGCGCCTAAGGGGTGTAGTTGCGCCCGCAGGCAGCGCAGCGCGAGCTGCAACGCCGGAGGAGCGGTGGATTGCATGTAGCGCCGCAAGGCGCCTAAGGGGTGTAGTTGCGCCCGCAGGCAGCGCAGCGCGAGCTGCAACGCCGGAGGAGCGGTGTAAGGTTTTTATGCAAATCGTCGACATCAGAGAAACCGCCGTTCCGCTGCAAACGAACATGCGCAACGCCGCGTTCGATTTCAGCGAAATGACGACATCGGTCGTCGCGGTCGTCACCGACGTTATGCGCTCCGGAAAACCGATAGTCGGCTATGCGTTCAACTCGACCGGGCGCTATGCGTGCGGCGCGCCGATGCGCGCACGCTTCATCCCGCGGGTACTGAAAGCCGAACCCGGTTCGCTCCTTGTCGCGGACGGAACGAACTTCGACCCCGAGAAGATCCTCGCGGCGATGACGCAACGGGAGAAGCCGGGCGGACACACGGAACGGTCGATTGCGATCGGCACGATCGAGGTCGCGTGCTGGGATGCCGTTGCGAAGATCGAAGACAAGCCGCTGCACCGCGTACTCGCGGAGCGGTACAACGGCGCCGCGATGCTCGATCGTGTGCAATGCTACGTCGGCGGCGGCTGGTATCACGCGGGCAAGGGCCTGAAGGACCTGCAAGCCGAGATCCGCCAGCGTCTCGACGAAGGCTACACCACCATGAAAATCAAGGTGGGCGGTGCGACCATCCCGGACGACTGTAAACGCATCGAGGCGGCTCTGGAAATCGTGGGCAAAGGCGAGCGCCTTGCCGTCGATGCGAACGGCGCATTCGACCGCGAGCGGGCCCTCGCGTATGCCGCGGCGCTGGCGCCGTTCGATTTGCGCTGGTTCGAGGAACCGACGGATCCGCTGGACTTCGCGTTACTCGCGGAGGTGACGGGCCGGTATTCACCGGCCGTTGGCACCGGAGAGAATCTCTTCTCCACGCAGGATGTCGAGAATCTCGTGCGGTTCGGAGGCTTACGCGCCGATCGGGACATCATTCAGATCGACGTTCCGCAGTCGTATGGCATCGTCCAGTTCTCGCGCACGCTGAAGATGCTCGAGGGCCATGGCTGGGAACGTCGGTCCATCTTCCCCCACGGGGGCAATCAGATGACGCTGCACATCGTCGGCGGCTTCGGCTTGGGCGGCTGCGAGGCATACCCCGGCGTCTTCGGCCCGTTCGCTGGATTTGCCGACGACGCGATCGTGAGTGACGGGTGGTTGCGCCTGCCTGAGCGGCCGGGCATCGGGTTCGAGGCGCAGAATGAGCTTTACGCGCTCATGAAGCAGGTCGCCGGTTGAGTGAGCGCGCCCCGGTTGAAGTCCGTCGCCCTGAGGCTCGTACGCCCGGACGGGAGCGCTGACTCGCGGTTGAAGGTAACGTTCGTGGGAACCGCCGCTCTGCGGCCCCCGCTTTCGCGTCGCCTTGACCCTCGTACAATCGGACGAGAGTTCTAAATGGCGCCGGAATGTCACGTTCGCGGGGCCCCGCTGCTCCGCAGCCCCCGCTTTCTCGTCGCCCTGACCCTCGTACAATCGGACGAGAGTTCTAAATGGCGCCGGAATGTCACACTCGCGGCGACAGCCTGTCCCAGGCGCGCCGCTCACGAATCTAGCGTTGTGTAACTATTCGACCTTAACCTTCGCCTCCGTCGCCACCTTCTTCCACTGCGGAATTTCGCGGGCAATGACCTGAGCGAAGTCCTCCGGACTGCCGCCGGCCGGTGATACCCCGTCCGCTTCCAGCTTTTCGACCATATCCTTCTGCTGGATGATCTTCGTGACCTCGCCGTTGAGCCGGTCGACCAATGAACGCGCAAGACCTTTCGGCCCGATCAGGCCGTGCCAGTTCGTTACGTCGTAGCCCTTCACCGTTTCGCCGACCGCAGGGACGTCAGGCAGGGCGGGGATGCGCTTCGCCGTCGTGACCCCGATCGCGCGCAGGCGTCCGTTCTTCACAAACGGCATGGTAGCGGCGATGCTGCCGAAGATGAGCGTCGTCTGGCCGCCTATGGTATCGGTCAGCGCGGGACCCGTCCCTTTGTAGGGGACGTGATTCATCTTGATCCCGGCCATCATCGCGAAATACTCCGTCGCCATATGCACGATGCTGCCCTGTCCGCTCGTCGCGTAGTTGATGTCCCCGGGCTTCGACTTCGCAAGGGCAATCAGATCCTTGATGCTCTTTACGGGCAGCGAGGGATTCACGGAGACGAGAAACGGCCCCTTCGCGATCTGAATGATCGGCTGGACGTCCGCGATCGGATCGAAGTGGAGCTTGTACAGGCTCGGATTCACGGTGTAGCTCGCCGCGACCATCGTCAGCGTGTAGCCGTCCGGGGGTGACTTGACGCCGAGTTCCGTGCCGATCGTCGCCCCTGCGCCAGGACGGTTGTCGACGAGGAACTGCGGGCCCTTGAACTGCTCGGTCAGTTTCTGGGCCATCAGCCGGGCAATGAAGTCCGTGCCGCCGCCCGGCGCAAAGGGCGCGATGATGCGCACCGGCTTGGTCGGATACTGCTGCGCGGAGACAGCGAACGGCAGGGCGGCGGCCGCGATCAGCACCACCCGTGTCATTGTCGAAACGCCGAGATTGTTCATTCCGTTCCTCTCTTCTGCGTGAACGAGCCCGAGGCGCACTCACGCCGCTTTCGAGGCACGAGTGCGAACGGGCTTGTCGATACGCTCTGCACATGAGTGGCAGGGCGCGAGTCGTGCGAGGATACCAGAACGGCGTCTACGGCTTCGCCCGGCGCCCTCAGACCGGCGTTCCCATGCTCTGACTCTGGCTCTGCACTGCAGCGTCATGCGGTGCCTTGCCGGTCTCGAGCCTGCTCTTCAGGCGCATCAGGTCTTCGTCCATCTCCGACTTCGGATCGGCGCCGAACAGTCTTGCGACGATGTGACCCAGTGCGCCGGCCGGCGGGTTGTAACTCATGCGCACGTGCAGACGCGTCATGCCGTCGCCCCATGAGTCCAGATGCACGGTACCGGCGTGTTCGACCGTGCTCCCCGCTACCGTGCTCCACTCGATCAGCTTGTCCGGCTCGGAGCGCAGCGTGAACGCATCCCACTCCACCGGCGTGTTCAATGGGCCTGCGACGACCCAGTGCGAGCGGCCGTCCGGCAGCACCTGCACGCTGCGCACGTTGCGCATGAACGTGGGGAAGTTCTCGTAGTTCGCGAGGAAGCGATAGACCTCTTCGATCGGCGCATTGATATGAATGGTCTTCTGGACGTCGATGCCTCTGGCGCCGTCTTTTCCCGCGAGCGTGCGCAACGGCTTGTTGGTAACGGCACGCAGGAAGAGCGTACTCCCGGCAATCAGCGTGAGGAGCCGCATGATGCCGTGTCGGCGCAGCGCATGAAGCGCAATCATCGTCGCACCTACGCTCGCGAGCAGGCGCGGACCGGGCGCCCAATTGTCCTCCCACAGCTCCGCGCGCGCACCGCGGTGCCGCGATTCGCTCTGCAGTTCCGAAATCCCCGCCGCCGTCTCGTACACGCTCAATTCGTTGTGTACGCGCTTCACGCCGGGCACGTCCTGGACGGCGTCGATCAGCTCGCCGTGCTCATGCGCGAGGATCGAGCCGCTCAGCGTTACTTCGCCGTCGAGTGCGGACACCTCGATCGCCCCCGGATGACCCACGTAGCGGCCCATCTTCGAGCGAACGCGTTCGACCAGCACGGAGTCGCTGGCCTTGTGGCGGCGCATCAGCGAGCGCGTACGGCCCATCAGGACCGTTCCACGGTTCTTCAGGTCGCGCGTGCCGGCATCGACGAAATCGCGCACGTCGGTTTGGGCGCGAGTGACGTCGTCGCGAATGCGCGCGCGGCGGCGGCGGCCAAGATCGGGGTCGAAGAGATACATTGCTGCGCCGCCGATGGCAGCACCGACAAGCAACAGGGGCGCCATGTCATTACTCCTTTTCGCGCTGGGATTGGCGGAATCGGGTGCAATGGCCGTTCCCGCGACCGCGGAAAACCCCTGTCAGATCACGCGATCGGCCCGGAGCTGCGCGATTTCGCTCTCGCTCTTGCCGAGCAGATCACCCAGGATCTCCCCGGTGTGCTCGCCCAGCAGCGGCGGCGGCACTTCATATGTCAGCGGCGTGCGCGAGAATTTGATCGGATTCGCGACGAGCGGCACCGTACCCGCGAGCGGATGCGGGACTTCGATCCTGAGGCCTCGATGCTGCACCTGCGGATCGGCGTAGACCTGGTCGAGCCGGTTGATGGGGCCGCAGGGAATCCCCAGCGGCTCGAGCAGCGCCATCCACTCGGCCGTCGTCTGCTCGCGCATGCGCTGCGCAATCACCGGGATGAGTGCGTCGCGGTTCGTGATGCGCGCGGAATTGGTGGTGAAACGCGTGTCGGACGCGAGCTGCGGCAGGTTCGCCCCTGCACAGAAGCGGGCGAATTGCGTGTCGTTGCCGATGGCGAGGATGACATCGCCGTCACGCGTGCGAAACGTCTGATACGGCACCACGTTCGGATGCGCATTCCCCATGCGCCGCGGCGGTTCGCCCCCGATCAGGTAATTCCCGTTCTGGTTGGCGAGCCATGCGACCTGAGTGTCGAGCAGGGCCATGTCGATGTACTGCCCGCGGCCGCTTGCGGCGCGTTCGTGCAGCGCGGCGAGTACGGCGACGCTCGCATACATGCCGGTCATGAGATCGGCAATGGCAACGCCCACCTTTTGTGGTCCGCCACCTGGGGCGTCGTCGCGTTCGCCCGTGATGCTCATGAGCCCGCCCATGCCCTGGATCATGAAATCGTAGCCCGCACGGTCGCGACTCGGGCCGGTCTGGCCGAACCCGGTAATCGAGCAATAGACGAGGCGCGGGTTGGCCGGCGTGAGATCCTCGTAGGCGAGCCCGTAGCGCTTCAGGTCGCCCACCTTGTAGTTCTCGAGCAGAACATCGGACACCTGCGCGAGCTCACGGCAGATCGCCTGGCCCGCGGGCCGTGCGATATCGAGCGTGATCGATTTCTTGCCGCGATTGGCTGAAAGGTAGTACGCCGCCTCGCGTGTTTCAACGCCGGCACGATCCTTCAGGAAGGGCGGTCCCCAGGCGCGCGTATCGTCTCCGCTTTCGGGGCGCTCCACCTTGATTACTTCGGCCCCGAGATCCGCGAGCATCTGTCCGCTCCACGGGCCGGCGAGGACTCGGCTCATATCGAGAACGCGTAAGCCGCTCAGCGGGCGGTGCCTGTCGGCTGCTTCATCGCTCGTGTCGCGTGCGTCGCGTTCGGTCTCAGGCATAGCGACCGAGAGTAGTGCGTTTTTCGTGACTCGTCACCCACCACCCATCACCCATCACTGTCATCGGTGATCGATTCACGAATCACGAGCCACGCGTCACGAGTCACGGATTCGTCACGGCTTCAGCCCTGTCGCTTTGACGAGCTCAGCCGATTTGCTGATTTCGCCCCTGAGGTAATCCGCGAATTCGGCGGCCGTGCTCGTATTCGGTTCCACGCCTGCTGCGGTCATGCGCTCGCTCGTCTCGGGCGCGTTCACCGCGGCGATGATGTCACTGTTCAGGCGGGAAACGATCGCCGCCGCGGTGCCGGCCGGCGCGACGATGCCATACCAGTTCACCAGCTCGTAACCGGGCACGCCGGCTTCGGCGATGGTCGGCACCTCCGGCAGCACGCGTGAACGTTTCGCGCTCGAAACGCCCAGCGCACGCAAGCGGCCGCTTCGAATGGGCGGAACGACTGTCGTCGTACTGCCGAAGACGAGCTGTGCTTCGTTCGCAAGCACGGCCGCCACGGCAGGAGGTCCGCCCTTGTACGGCACATGGACCATGCGGGTGCCGGTCATGATGCTGAAGAGCTCTGCGTTCATGTGCAGCGGACTGCCTGCGCCGCCCGAGGCATAGTTGAGCTGCCCGGGCTTTGCCTTCGCGAGCTCGATCAGCTCCTTCACGGTTTGCGCCGGAACGGTCGGATTCACGCACAGCACGTGCACGCTCGAGCCGATGAGTGTGATTGCCGTAAAGGCGGTTCGCGCATTGAACGAGAGTTTCGGATAAAGGGTCGCGTTCACTGCAAGCGAACTGCTGCCCATGAGCAGCGTGTACCCGTCGGCCGTGGCGTGCGCGACGATCTCGGCGCCCAGGTTCCCGCCCGCGCCAGGCCGATTGTCGACGATCATCTGGTGAGGCCAGCGCTCACCCAGTTTCTGCGCGATGGTGCGCGACACCAGGTCGTTGCTGCCGCCGGCGGGGAATGGCGCAACGAGGCGAACGGGCCGAGCGGGATAATCCTGCGCGCTCGCGCAGGCAGCGGCCGCGGCGACGACACATCCGATCAATGCGCCGCACGTGCGATGCATCGCTGTACTTCTAATGCGGCTGCGCCAGCGCACGGCCGACCTCGCCCGCTGCGATATCTGCGTCCAGGCCGAGTATCAGTTTCCTGATGCGCTCCGCATGCGCGGTGGACGCAACTGTCTGCATATTGCCCATGAACTTCTCGACGATGTCTTCGTTGCTGACGGGTCTGTCTTCCGCGCCTCGATTCACGTGCTCGCGATGCCGCAGCTTGCGGCCGTCTCGGGTCGTTACGATGAGCTCACCGGAATAGTACTCTGGGATACGGCGAATCGGGATCGATGGCGTACTCGATCCTGTCGGCGAGCGCGAGAATCTCCGGATCGGCGATCGACGATGCGCTGAGCTCGGCCAGGCTGAAGCGACCGCGCGCGAAGCTCGCGGCGACGGTGTAGGGAATACTGAACTGCGCCGCGTAGCCGTTCGCAGGCCGCCGGCGTTTCGCGATGGGCTCCCACATGATCGGCACGGCTTCCTTCGGAATCAGCACCAGCATGGACGCGACGTCCGCCGGTGCGATGCGATGTTCACGTGAAAGCGCGACGGCCGCATCGACCAGCGCGATGCCCAACTGCCCCACGGGTACGGGCTTGACAGCGACGCGCTCGATCTCCCACTTCGCGCCCAGATCTTGGGTCGCAAGCGAATAGTCGCAGCGCCCGATGCGATCGGCCGCATGACTCGGGAAGAGGCCGTACTTGCCTTCGTACACCCGTGTCGGTCCGGTGAAGCCCTGCCGCGCAAGCATCGCCGCGGTAATGCCCGAGACCGCAGCCCAGCCCGGATGGACGCGCTTGTTCCAGGCCGTTTCCGCGCTGTATTCCCGGCTGCTGCCGGAGGCGGTGCTCGAGGTGATGCCCTGCGCCATCGTGATCTGATCGGCGGTCATGCCGATCAGGCGTCCGGTCATGACCGCGCAGCCGAATGCCGCGATGAGACCCGTAGGATGGAAGCCGACCTGGTGCAGCTCGCCCTTCGCGACCGCGGAGAGGCGCGTTGCGATTTCCATCCCGAGCACATAGGCGGTGATCACGTCGCGACCGGAGAGGCCGAGATGTGCGGCCATACCCAGCGCACACGGAAAACAGCTCGCCGTGGCGTGTATGCCGCCGGGCAGATACGTGTCGTCGAAGTCGATGCCGTGGACGAGAATGCCGTTCATGAGCGCGGCATCGCGCAGGGAAAGCCGGGCGGGCATTCCGATTACGTCTGAGTCGCCGCCGCCGAACGCCTGCAACGCCGTCAGCGCGCGATGCGCGAACTCGTAACTGCTCGCCGCGTGCGCAATGCCGACTGCGTCGAGGATCAGGTGCAGCGCGCGCGTGCGAACGGCCTCCGGTATGGCTTCGAACGCGAAGTCCTGGGCGAAACCGGAAAAAATCTGGGAGATGGACGGTGTCGGTCTGCTCTCGCTCATACGCTCCTCCTTGCGAGTCTCAGATCGGAAGATCCAACCCGACCTTTCTTTCGCGCGCCAGCGCGACCAGGCGCTCGGCAACATAAAGATCCTGAATGCCCATGCCGTGCGATTCGTAGAGCGTGATCTCGTCGCGCGAGCCGCGGCGCCGTGCGCGGCCGGCGATCACTTCCCCGATTTCCGTAAGAACATCCCAGTCCATGAGCCCTCGTTCTACGGCAGGCAGCAGGTCACCGCATTCGTTGCGAGCGGTCCCGCGTGAATCGACGGTGATGTAATCGCAGCGTTTCACGGCAGCGAGATCGATCTCGCGTCGAATGAGCGCATTGGAACCGGCGGCGTTGATGTGCTGGCCGGGCTCGAGCCACTCGCCCTGGAGCACCGGCTCGGCCGCCTTGGTGATGACGTTGACGATGTGCGCGCCCTTGACGGCTTCAGCCGCGCCGTCGACTGCACGCATCGGCACACTCAGCCGGGCAGACATTGCTTCGATGAAAGCCCTCGACCTTTCGCGCTTGCGACTCCACACGCGCACCTCGCGTATCTGGCGGACTGCGCATACCGCCTCGAGCTGGCCATACGCCTGCTTGCCGGCACCGAGCATCGCGACCACCGAAGCGTCCTCGCGTGCGAGATAGCGCGTGGCAACGCCGCTCGCCGCGCCGGTGCGCACCATGCCGAGGTGACTTGCCTCGACCATGGCGTCCAGCGGCCCTTTCGTCATGTCGTAGAGGTGCACGTGGTAGCGCGTTCCGGTCGGGCTCGAGTAATACGCCTTGTAGCCGATGCGATCGAGCTCGGGCGCGGCGGCTTCCAGCACATGTAGCGTGCCTTGCGGAACGCGCGTTCTCACGCGCGGTACATCCACGGCACGGTGTTCGGCGCGCGCCTTCAGGGCGGCTTCGACCCGCTCGAGCGCGAGCGGCATCGTGAGAAGCGTCTTTACGTCGGCTTCGGTGAGGTAACGAACCATTGCGAGCAAGTGAATGCGGACCGGAAGCGGCAGATGATGAACGATCGCAAGGGAATACACTAGAGGTCCGCTCTGCAAGGGAGAAAAGCGTGTGATGTTCACGACATCGACAGCGAAGGTGATGCTGTGCATCGCCGCAGTCACGGGCGCGGCGTGTGTTTACGCACAGAAGTATCCGGTCAAGCCCATCCGCATCATCGTGCCGCTCGCGCCCGGCGGCGGGACCGATACGCTCACGCGCGTGATGAATCCGCGGCTCGTGGCGTTGCTGGGCCAGCAGGTGCTGGTCGAAAACCGACCGGGAGCCGCGACCCAGATCGGCACCGAATTCGTCGCGAAGGCGGCGCCTGACGGCTACGTTCTTCTCAACACCGATACCTCGCTGCACACGAATCCGAGTCTGTACGCGAAGCTGCCCTACGACACGCTGCGCGATTTCGCGCCTGTTTCGCTATTGGCGTCCGCGCCGGTAGTGCTCGCGATACATCCGTCGGTGCCGGTCACCACGCTCAAGCAGTTGATCGCGCTGGCGCGGGCGCGGCCGGGCGAGCTTACGTTTGCCATCGGCGGCTACGGCACGGGCACGCATCTCGTTGCAGAAATCTTCAAGACGGCTGCGAAGATCAACTTCACGATCGTTCCCTACAAAGGAGGCGGTGCTGCCGTCGCGGACACGATCGCGGGCCAGGTGGTCATGATGTTCGGCGGGCCTGCGACCATAAAACCGCACGTCGTGAACGGGAGACTGCGGCCGATCGCGGTCACCGGCGAGAAGCGCAACCCGGCTTTCCCGAATCTGCCCACGTTCGACGAGTCCGGCGTTCCCGGCGTCGACTCCGGAAGTTATTGGGGATCGCTCGCACCGGCCGCGACGCCGCCAGACGTGATCGCGACGCTGAATGCGGCGATGAAGGCGTCGGTCCAGGCGCCCGACGTGCGTGCACGTCTGATCGATCTGGGCTACGAGCCGCTCGGCAGCACGCCGGAGGAATACGGCGCCCTCATACGGAGCGAGATCGCGCGCTGGGCGAAGGTGGTGAAGGCGGCGAACATAAAGCTGGAGTAACGAGCGCTCGTTGCAGAGCCGCCACTCGTTCGCATTTCGAGACGATCTCTGCTGATCGCCTCAATGCGAACGCTTTGAAACCGTTCGTGCTGAGCGCAGAACGCCCGTGCCGGGCGCGACGACGTCAAAAAGAACAGGTCATCGCGAGGAGCAAAAGCGACGTGGCGATCTCGTGGCGCACGTCATCCGGACGTTCCGAGATTGCGTCGTCACCGCGTTCCTCGCAATGACCAATGGCTGTCCGTTGAGAGGAGCGCCGCGTCTCGAAGCACGAACAACCCTCGATCAGATCTTCGCCCTGTTCTTCAGCGCCTCCGCACGAATGGCTGAAAGCGTCGTGCGCGGATTGATCGCGTCCGGGTCGATGCGCACTTCGATCAGCGCCGCGGTCGAGGCTTTCTGGGCGCGCTCGAACGCAGCCTGAAAATCAGCCGTCGTTTCGACGGTTTCGCCATGGAAGCCGTAGGCACGCGCCAGAGCCGCGAAGTCGGGGTTCTTGAGGTCGGTGCCGCTCACGCGCCCCGGAAACTCGCGTTCCTGGTGCATGCGAATGGTGCCGTACATGCCGTTGTTGACGACGATGAACGTGATCTTCAGATCGTACTGAGCGGCCGTCGCCAGCTCCTGCCCCGTCATCATGAAATCGCCGTCGCCGGAGAGCGAAATGACGGTGCGACCGGGCTGCACGAGCTTTGCCGCGACCGCTGCCGGCACACCGTAGCCCATCGCGCCGCTCGTCGGCGCAAGCTGCGTGCGGAACGGCCCGTAGTGATAGAAGCGATGGGCCCACAACGAAAAGTTGCCGGCGCCGTTCGTAACGATCGTATCGCGCGGCACGCGCTCGCGAAGAAACTGAACGACTTCGCTCATGTTGACGCGCCCTGGCACCTGCACCGGCTGCTGCCATGCCTCGAGGTCGGCACGCGCGCCGCCGGTCCATTCGGACCAGCGTTCGCTGATCGGCTCGAGCGCCTTGGCCGCCGCCGCGAATTCCGGCATGCCTGAATTGATCAGGAGATCGCCCTGATAGACGCGGCCCAATTCTTCAGCGCCGGCGTGGACGTGAATCAGTTTCTGCTTCGGTCGCGGGATGTCGATCAGCGTGTAATTACCGGTCGTCCATTCGCCGAGGCGTGCGCCGACCACTAGAAGCACGTCGCTCGACTTGATGCGTTCGGCGAGCTTGGGATTCAAGCCCACCGCGACGTCGCCGACGTAGTGCGGATCGCGGTTGTCGATGAGGTCCTGACAGCGATAGGAGCAGCCGACCGGCAGGTTGTAGGCATGCACGAACGCGCGGAAGTCTGCGCACGCCTGCGCGCTCCAGCCGCCACCGCCCACGATCACGAACGGCCGCTCGGCCTGCGCGAGCATATTCCGCATCTGCCGCATGTTTTCAGGTCCGGGATGCGATGCGACCCGCTGATAGCGGCCGGTATCCGGCACCGTCGCGACATCGGTCTGCATGTCCTCCGGCAGCGCGAGCACGACGGGTCCCGGTCGGCCTGCCACAGCGGTGTGGAAAGCATGGCTCAGATATTCCGGGACGCGGTCGGCGCGGTCGATCTGCGCCACCCATTTCGCCATCTGCCCGTACATGCGTCGGTAATCCATCTCCTGAAACGCTTCGCGTTCGACGACACCGCCGCTGACCTGACCGATGAAGAGAATCACCGGCGTGGAATCCTGGTGCGCCGTGTGAATGCCGAGCGACGCGTTCGTGGCGCCCGGTCCACGTGTGACGAAGCAGATGCCCGGCCGGCCCGTGATCTTGCCGTACGCATCGGCCATGTTGGCCGCCCCGCCTTCCTGGCGGCAGATCACGAACTTGATCTGATCGCGTACGTCGTAGAGCGAATCGAGCACCGCGAGATACGACTCGCCAGGCACGCCGAACGCCATATCCACCCCATGTATCTTCAGGGCGTCGACGAGAATTTGCGCGCCGGTGCGGGGGCGCAGGTCAGCAGAAGTCGTCATGATTCCTCCCGAATTAAGGCTAGCACAGCTAACGCGCCGTCCAGCCGCCGTCTACCGTCAGGCTCGCGCCCGTTATCATGGCCGCGGCGGGCGAGGCGAGAAACACCACGGCGCCCATGATGTCCTCGAGCTCGGCGAGGCGGCCCATCGGAATGCTTGCCATCGTGTCGTCGCGGAATTCTTTTCTGTCGAAGAACGGCCGCGTCAAAGGCGTGATCACGAATGTCGGCCCGATCGCGTTCACCCGTATGCCGTGAGGCGCGAGCTCGACCGCCATCGCCTTGCTCAAACCTTCGATCGCATGCTTGGTCATGCAGTACACGGTTCGATTCGGCGCGCCGACATGGCCCATTTGCGATGACATGTGAATGATCGAGCCACCGCGGCCCCCCGCGATCATGCGCCGCGCAGCGGCCTGTGCGACCAGGAACGCGGCCCTGACGTTCAGATCGAGGATGCGGTCGAGCCGCTCTTCGGTGACCTGCACGAACGGTTCCGGCATATTGCCGCCGGCGTTGTTGACGAGTATGTCGATGCGCTCCAGCGCTTCGATGCGCTCCGCGATCTGGCCCGGATCGAGAATGTCGCACACGAGCGCACGCGCTCTGCCGCCGCGTTGCGAGATTGCAGTCGCGACGGCATCCAGCTCTTCACGCGTCCGGCTTATCAGGACGACGTCGGCGCCGGCCTCGGCGAGCGCTACGGCGCACGCGCGACCCAGCCCCCGGCCTGCTCCGGTAACGACCGCAACGCGATCGTCGAGGCGCATGGCGGGCGTGCGCGGCAGATCGAAGTCGATGTCAGGCATAGGGTGTTCTCTTCCGGCCGATGCTACACGATCGTGCGCAACGCTTCGGGCCGGCACTACAATTCTTCGAATCATCAGGAGAGAGGGTTACATGAGAGCCGCCAGAAAGTACAGCAAGCAGGACGTCCTCGACATGGCGAAGCGATGCTCGAACTGGGGTCGCTGGGGACCGGACGACGAGCTGGGCGTGCTCAATTTCATCACGCCGGAAGATGTGGCGAACGCCGCAAAGCTCGTCCAGCGCGGCAAGGTGTTCGCATTGGGGCTTCCGCTCGATGAAAAGGGACCGCAGCGCGGATTGTTCGGCGGGCGCTGGAATCCTCTGCATCAGATGCTTGCGACGGGCACCGATGCGGTCGCGGGCGTGCAGGACGAAACCGTCGGCCTGCGCTACGCCGACGACGCGATCAATCTGCCGACGCAGTGCGCGACGCAGTGGGACGCACTGGCGCACGTCTTTCTGATCGACAAGATGTGGAACGGCTATCCCGCGACGCTCGTCGATTCACGCGGGGCGAAGAAGTGCGGCATCCAGCATTTCCGCGACAAGATGGTCGGTCGCGGCGTGCTGCTCGACGTCGCGCGCTACAAGGGCGTCGCGGCGCTCGAAGACGGCTATCCCATCACGATCGCGGAACTGGAAGAAACGGCCGCGCGGCAGAAGGTGCAGGTGCGCCGCGGCGACTTCGTGATCATCCGGACGGGTCAGATGGAAGACTGCCTGCAGAAAGGCGACTGGGGCGGCTACGCCGGTGGTGACGCGCCCGGCCTCGCGTTCGAAACGTGCGAATGGATCCACAGGAAGGAGATTGCAGCGATCTGCTCGGACACCTGGGGCATCGAAGTGCGCCCGAACGAATCGCCCGAAGACGTGAATCAGCCGTTCCACTGGGTCACCATCCCGGCGATCGGTATCGTGCACGGTGAGATCATGTATCTGAAGGATCTCGCGGACGACTGTGCGGCAGATGGAAGATACGAGTTCTTCTTCAGCGCGCCACCGCTCAACATCACCAACGGCACCGGCTCGCCGATCAATCCGCAGGCGATCAAATGAAATACATCAAACGCGGCATCTCCAGCGAAGCGGCTGACGAATCGGACCGCAAGGTCCGCCAGACCGTCGAGCAGATCCTGGCGGACGTGCGTGCGCGCGGTGACGCCGCAGTGCGCGAGTTGTCTCATAAATTCGATAAATGGTCACCGCCGTCGTTCCGGCTGGGCAAGGAGGACGTCGCTTCGATCGTCAGGAAAGTACCGGAAGCGACGATCGCGGACATCCAGTTCGCGCAGCAGCAGATTCGCAACTTCGCGCAGGCGCAGCGCAACGCGCTGAAGGACATCGAGATCGAAACATTGCCCGGCGTGACACTCGGGCACAAGAACATCCCGGTCGCCAGCGTCGGCTGCTACGTACCGGGCGGACGCTATCCGATGGTCGCTTCCGCGCACATGAGCATCGTCACAGCGAAGGTCGCCGGCGTTCCGCGCGTCATCGCAGCTACGCCGCCGAACGAAGGCGAACCGCATCCGGCGACCATCGCCGCCATGCATCTCGGCGGCGCCGACGAAATCTACGTGCTGGGCGGCGTGCAGGCGGTGGCGGCCATGGCGCTCGGTACCGAGACGGTATCGCCTGTGGACATGCTCGTCGGCCCGGGCAATGCATACGTTGCCGAAGCGAAGCGTCAGCTCTACGGCCGCGTCGGGATCGATTTGTTCGCGGGCCCCACGGAAATCCTCGTTATCGCAGACGACAGTGCCGACGTGAAGATGGTCGCCGTCGATCTGCTGGGGCAGGCGGAGCATGGACCGACTTCGCCTGCGATTCTCATCACGACCTCGCGCGCGCTGGCGGAAAGTCTGCCAGCAGAAATCGAGCGCCAGCTCAAGGTGCTGCCGACCGCGGACGTCGCGGGTCAGGCGTGGCGCGACTATGGGCAGATCATCCTCGTGGACAGTCTCGATGAAGCCGTCACGGAAGCGGACGCCGTCGCGGCCGAGCACGTCGAGATTCTCACGCGCGAGCCGCGCTACTTTCTCGAGCGCATGCGCAACTATGGCTCGATGTTCCTCGGACCCGAGACGAACGTGGCCTACGGCGACAAGGTGATCGGCACGAACCACACGCTTCCCACGAAAGGCGCCGCGCGTTATACCGGCGGCCTGTGGGTCGGCAAGTTCCTGAAGACCGTGACCTATCAGGAATGCACGCCGGAAGCGAGCGTCGTGGTCGGAGAATACTGCTCCCGCCTGTGCGAGATCGAGCGCTTCTGGGGCCACAAGGAGCAGGCGGACCTACGCCTGCGCGTCTACGGTGGCCGCGATATCGGGCTGCATAAGTGAGTTGGCGCTACCCGCCACTTCCCCGATCACCATGATCGCGGGGCTCGCGATTTCGTGTGTCGCGATATCGCGCACGAGACAGTCGAGCCGGGTGGACAGGCGACGTTCCCGCGGCACCGATGCGTTCTCGACGACTGCGATCGGCGTCGAACCGGCCATGCCTGCTGCGAGCAGCGAATCCTGTACTGCGCGGCAGCGGGCGATGCCCATGTAGACGACGAGCGTGGTGCCACTCTTCACGAGCGCTGCCCAGTCGGGCTCGTGGTCGGACGTGTGCGCCGTGACGAACGTGACACTCTGGGCGAAGCGCCGATGCGTGAGCGGTACGCCAGCAGACGCAGCCGCGGCCAGACTCGCCGTAATGCCGTTGACGACTTCGTATTCGACACCGGCTCGTGCGAGGGCTTCGATTTCTTCTCCACCGCGGCCGAAGATGAAAGGATCGCCGCCTTTCAGCCGCACGACGGTATGGCCTGCCTGCGCTTCGGAGATCATCAGACGCTCGATGAACGCCTGCGGCGTGGATCTGCACCCCCCGCGTTTGCCGACCCTGATCACGCGTGCGCCTTCGCGTATGTGCACGAGGATGGCGCGATTCACGAGATCGTCTACCAGCACGACGTCCGCCCGCCCCAGGACGCGCACTGCTTTGAGCGTGAGCAGCTCGGGATCTCCGGGTCCCGCGCCGACGAGATAGACCTTACCGTTCATCGGCCTGTGGCCGCATCGCCGCCATCGCTGCGAGCGCGCGCTGGCAGCACTCGACCTGGTGTTCGATCGCGCGCGGCACCGGTGCCTGTCCCGCCAGCACGGACTCGATCCAGCGTGCGGTAACGTGCGGATCGCGATCCTGCGGGATCTCGGGCGCATCGCGCGCCCCCGTTTCGTCCTTCCATGAATACGAATGGCCATCGAACGCCCATTCGAGCGAGGGTTCCCGGCGCGGGTGTGCCACGGCTTCACCTTCCGCGCCGCGCAGCAGCAGCGCGGCCGTATCCAGCGTGGTGAAGTACTCACGCATGCGCGTGAGGTAATCCGGATGTGTCACGCTCACGAGACGAAGTGCGGGCCCTGCGAACGGCTGCAGCATTTTCACGAGGGTGTGCGTCGAGTTCCGCACGCCGAGCGTTGCACGCAGTGCGAGCATGACCGCGATCTCGGGCGCGAGTGCTTCGATGGGCATGAAAGCGACCCCGCGCGTGCCGAGCGCCTTGCGCACGTCGGCAGCCGAAAAGGACGATTCGAACCCGAGGGCAGCGAGTACTTCGCGCGTGGTCACGCGGCCCCGGTCCGCGGTCACCCCATGGATGAGCACCGGCATGCCGGCTCGGGCGAGCAGCAGTGCGAGCAGCGGAACCAGGTTCGGCAGGTGACGCGCACCGTTATAGGTGGGGATGACCACGGGCGTCCCCACCGAAGGCATCGGCAGATGGTTGTAGCTCGCTTCGGCGGCTGCCAGAAAGCCGGCCAGTTCCTCCAGCGACTCGCCCTTGACGCGCAACGCAATCAGGATCGCGCCGAGCTGAAGGTCCGGGACGAGACCGCCGAGCATGGCCGAAAACAGGGAACGGGCGTCGTTGCGCGAGAGGTTGCCCGCCGATTTCGCGCCGCGACCGATTTCCTTGATGAATTGCGCTAGCGAGGTCTCATCCATGTGCGATTCCCGACCAAGAATCGTACCGCGATAAGACGCATCGAGTTCACGGCCGGTACGAAAGGGCGACATGTGCCTGGGTTCCATTCTATCGCTCCGACAACCGGTCGCCCTCAGGAAGCCGGCATGGGCTGGCTTGAAGCCTCGACGCCTGCTGCTGCATATCGCGACCGCCTACGAGATGTTTGAGCTCCGGGAGGCAGGAACCGCAGTTCGTGCCGCACTTGAGCACGCCCTGAAGCGCACGCAAAGGATCGTCGCAGATCGCCGACGTCTCGAGAAAGGCGCGGATCTCGCGCTCGCTCACGCCGAAGCACGAGCACACGACAGGGCCGCGCGGCTTCTTCGCCTCGAGGCGCGCGCCTGGCGCGAGCAGAAGCGTCCCCAGATTCGAAACGACTTCCTGGTTTTCGAACAGCTCACGCAGCCACGGCTCCGCTGTCGTGTCACCTGCGAGCCGCACCGCCTCGATGCACCCCGCCTGCACGCGCACGCGCCGGCCGATGCCGCGGCGGACGTCTTCGTACGTGAGCGTATGGTTATTGTCGAGTCCGAAGATCGAATCGAGGGCCGCGATCAGTCGCGGATCGGGAGCAGCTGCCGCTGCGGCTCGCATGAGCACAGCCGTGCGCTCGCCTCCGGTGACGCAACCGACCCCGCAGTAGCAGCACGTGGATTTAGAGTCCCTAACATAATGAGCGGCGGCGCGCGCTGTCACGATTTTCGCTCAGATCAAGGAGTGCGACGAAGCCAATGTCGAGAACCTTGGCAAGGAGCACGACGCAGAGATGGGCGAAAAGTCGTGACAGCCCTTCGGGTTGCGGCCAAAATCGCGCCTTACTGCGTCGGCCACCTCGACCGTATTGTCGATACGCTCTTCGGTGTCCTCCTTGTCATCCACAATTTTGGCTCGCAACGCGCACTCGCGTCATTGTGTTAGGGACTCTCAACGGTTTTCACCGCCGTTCGCGCTCAGAGCGACGAATACGAAATCGCCTTCGATCTTCACGTCGAAGGTTTCGACCTGACCTTTGTCAGGGGCTACTGCGCAGCCGGAAGGCAATTCGACGTTGGTATTGTGCAGTGGACACGCAACACGGTCGCCGTAAACGATACCCTGCGACAGCGGACCACCACGGTGGGGGCAACGATCGGCAAGCGCGAAAAAGGTATCGCTCGCGGTGCGGAAGATCGCGATGTTGCCGCCGTAAGGCCGGCGTACGACCCGTGCGCCCAGCCGCGGGATGTCCTCGCGCGCGCAGATGCGGGTCCACCGCTTGCCGTGATCCGGTCCGTTCGGGCTTTCGGAGCTCCCTGCCGACGATGGAAGCCCGGCTGTGTCCGGTGGCGTCGTCAGGGGCTGACTGACTGCTGCGGACATGCGGGCCATCATGCCGTCTCCAACACGGGCTCGATACACGCGAACTCGTCTTTCGACTTGCCTGCCGCGCGCTCGGCCCACGGATCGGGCTGTCCGTCGAGCGCGAACAGCAGTCGTTCGTGGAGGGCCTTGCGGCCGGCTGCATCGTCGAGCACGCGCTTCTTCACGTAGTCGAGACCGACACGATGAACGAAGTGCACTGTACGCTCGAGATACCAGCCTTCTTCGCGGTAGAGCTGGAGGAACGCCCCCGCATATTCGAGCACCTCTTCCTGCGTTTTCACTTTTACGAAAAATTGCGCGACTTCCGTCTTGATGCCGCCGTTGCCCGCGACGTAGATCTCCCATCCGGAATCGACGCCGATCACGCCCACATCCTTGATGCCGGATTCGGCGCAGTTGCGCGGGCAGCCGGAGACGGCGAGCTTCACCTTATGCGGGGCGTACATGCGCCACAGCGCGCGTTCGAGCTGCTGACCCATGTGCGTCGAGTCCTGCACGCCGAAGCGGCACCATTCGGAGCCGACGCAGGTCTTCACCGTGCGCAGCGCTTTCGCGTAGGCGTGTCCCGACGGCATGTCGAGGTCGCGCCACACTTTGGGCAGGTCGTCCTTGCGCACGCCGAGAAGATCGATCCGCTGGCCGCCCGTCACCTTCACGGTCGGGATCGAATACTTGTCGACCACGTCGGCAATGCGCCGCAGCTCGCTCGAGTTGGTCACGCCACCCCACATCCGGGGCACGACCGAGAACGTGCCGTCCTTCTGGATATTCGCGTGAGCGCGTTCGTTGATGAAGCGCGATTGCGGATCGTCCTGCGCTTCGTTCGGCCAGGTGGAGATGAGATAGTAGTTGAGCGCCGGACGGCACGTGGCGCAGCCGTTGGGTGTGCGCCACTCGAGGAAATGCATCGCGGCTGCGATCGAAAGGAGCCTGTGCTGCCGGATGGCGATGCGAACCTCGGCGTGGGTGCGGTCGGTGCAGCCGCACATCGGCTTCATCTTGGGCGCGGAAGAATAGTCGGCGCCGGCAACGCTCATGAGTATCTGTTCGACGAGCCCGGTGCACGATCCGCACGAGCTCGACGCCTTGGTGTGCTTGCGCACGTCGTCTACCGTGTAGAGCTTCTGCTCGCGGATCGCCTTGACGATCGTGCCCTTGCACACGCCGTTGCAGCCGCAGACTTCCATGTCGTCCGCCATCGCGGCAGCGCGGTTCTGGCCGAGGTGCCCGGTGTCGCCGAGATTCGTTTCTCCGAACATCAGACGATCGCGCATCGGGGCGACGCTGGTCGCGTTTCGCAGGAGCTTGAAGTAGTACGCGCCGTCGACCGTGTCACCGTAAAGCACCGCGCCGACCAGCCTGTCGTCCTTCAGCACGAGCTTCTTGTAGACGCCGGCCATCGGATCGGCGAGCGTGATGTGCTCGGTGCCTTCGCCGCCGTCGAACTCGCCGGCCGAGAACAGGTCGATCCCGGTCACCTTGAGCTTGGTCGACGTGACCGAACCGGCATAGCGGCCGACGCCGTGCAGCGCGAGATGGTTCGCGCATACCTTGGCCATCTCGAACAGGGGCGCAACGAGGCCGTACGCGATGCCGCGGTGATTCACGCATTCGCCGACGGCGTAGATGCGCGGATCGAACGTCTGCATCGTGTCGCTCACCACCACGCCGCGGTTGCAGTGAAGGCCTGCTTTCTCGGCGAGCTCCGTGTTCGGGCGGACACCTACGGCCATGACTACGAGGTCCGCGGGAATCGACGTCGCCGTCCTTGAAACGCACGCCGCACACGCGGCCTGATTCGCCCGCAGTGAGCTCGGTCGTCTGCTTCGGAAGCAGGAACCGGAGACCGTGCGCTTCGAGCGAATTCTGCAGAAGCTTCGCGGCGCGTGCGGTCGAGCTGGCGTTCCATGAGCGTGTCGAGAAGATGCACGACCGTCACGTCCATGCCGCGCGCGCTTGCAGGCCGTTCGCGGCTTCAAGACCCAGCAGGCCGCCGCCGATAACCACGGCATGCTTGCCGCGTCTTGGCTTCGTCGATCATCGCTTCGGTATCCGCGATGTCGCGATAGGTGATCACACCCGGCAGCCTTGGCCGGGAATCGGCAGGATGACGGGATTGGAGCCGGTCGCGAGCAGCAGCCGGTCGTATGCGCGCTTCGGTGCCGTCATCGGCGATCACGACGCGGCGCACGCGGTCGATGCTCATGACTTTCTTGCCGGTATGAAGCGTGATGCCGTTGCTCTTCGTACCACTCGCGGCTGTTGAGGACGATCTCGTCGAGCGTCTGCTCGCCCGCGAGCACGGGCGAAAGCAGGATGCGGTTGTAATTGGGGTGCGGCTCGGCGCCGAAAATCGTGATGTCGTAGAGATCCGGCGAGATCTGACAGCAGCTCTTCGATCGTGCGCACGCCGGCCATGCCGTTACCGACGCATACCAGCTTCATCTTGCGCATAAGTCGTCTTCAACAAAAGTTCCGAGATCGCTTGAGCATGATGTATGCCACATGGAAGCCGCGAGGGATGAGGGCGAGTGAGAGGGGGGCAGATGCGATAGATGCGCACTCATCATGTGCGCGAGGCCGCTTGCTGCACTGATAAGGCACGCGTCTTCGCAATGCCCGCGCCTGGTGCGCAACGCTTGCGTCGAGTGCGTCGAAGCGCCGCGATGCAGCTTTCTTCTCGGAACACGCAGCAGTGATGGTGCGTGCTGCACCGGCCGTGAGCGGCATGTTGACTCTCTACGTCCTTTTTCAAAGCGTGGTACGCCTCTTGCGTTCGGCGGCCCCGATGTTTTCAACAGCCGCGATCTCGTATCGCAGCGCACTGACTACTTTCGGGAGATGCAGTGGCTTATCTGGCGCCTTCGGAGTTTGTGACCAAGATGGTGGATGCGGGCGAGTCGAAGATATTCATGGCCACCCGCGACACGTTGATCCGAGCCTATATGGCCGGCGCGATTCTCGCGCTTGCGGCGGTCTTCGCGGTGACGGTCACGGTGCAGACCGGATACCCGATCATCGGCGCGATCCTGTTTCCCGTCGGTTTTTGCATGCTGTATCTGCTCGGCTTCGATCTCGTCACCGGCGTGTTCGTGCTGACGCCGCTCGCGCTTATCGACAAGCGGCCCGGCGTGACCGTGCAGGGCGTGCTGCGGAACTGGGGACTCGTCTTCTGCGGCAACTTCGCGGGCGCTTTCACGGTCGCCGTCATCATGGCGACGGTCGTTCACTTACGGCTTTTCGACCGATCCCGGCAAGGTCGGCGCGTTGCTCGGCAGCATCGGCGAATCGCGCACGCTCGGCTATGCGAAGTACGGCGCGGCGGGCATGCTCACGCTCTTCATGCGCGCGCGCGCTGTGCAACTGGATGGTGTCGACCGGTGTGGTGGGCGCGATGATCTCCACCACGGTGAGCGGCAAGGTGATCGCGATGTGGATGCCGATCATGGTGTTCTTCGCGATGACATTCGAGCACTCGGTGGTGAACATGTTCTTGTTCCCGACCGGACTCCTGCTCGGCGGCAAGTTCTCGATCATGGATTACCTTATCTGGAACGAGATTCCGACGATCGTGGGCAACATCGTCGGCGGCCTGGCGTTCACCGGGCTCACGCTCTACGCCACGCACGTGAAGACCGCTCCGAAGCGTGCCCTGCGCCGCGCCGCGTGAAAATTGAAGCGCTGCGGGTCCCTCGCGGCCCGCCTTCCGGCACGCTGAAGGTTTCCGTCGGTCAGCATTCCGACAAGGGACGAAAGCCGGTCAACCAGGACTTCTACGGGGTCACGGTGCCGAAGGAGCCTCTGCTGAGCTCCAAGGGCATTGCCGTCGCGATTGCAGACGGGATCGGAACCAGCGAAGTAAGCCAGATTGCGGCCGAGTTCGCGGTCTTGGGTATCCTTGACGACTACTACTGCACGTCGGAGTCATGGTCGGTCAAGAAGTCGGTCGAGCGCGTGCTCACGGCGACCAATTCGTGGCTTCACGCGAAGACTCAGCAGAGCGAGTACCGCTACGACACCGATCGGGGTTATGTCTGCACATTGAGCGCCCTTATCGTGAAGGGTGCGACCGCACACCTTTTTCATGTCGGCGATACACGCATCTACCGCGTCCACCCGAATGCGCTCGAGCAGCTGACGAATGATCACCGCGTGCGGCTGTCCGAGAGTCAGAGCTACCTCAACCGGGCGGTCGGCTGCAAAGCTCAGGTCGAGATCGACTACCACGCCGTCAACGTCGAGCGGGGCGACGCCTTCCTGCTCGCAAGCGACGGTGTGTACGAGCACGTGGACGCGGCATTCATGACCGCTGCCGTGCCGGAGCGGACGCAGCGATGGCAATCTCGATCGTGCTGCCCGCGCGATCGTTGATGAGGCCTACCAGCGCGGGAGCGACGACAATCTGACCGTCCAGATCGTCGTCCTGGAGCAGGTATCCGCGTCTGCGGCGGGCGGCGCATACCGGCAGGTGAGCTGACGCTTCCGGCGCCGCCGATGCTCGAGGCCCGCATGGTATTCGACGGCTACAGGATCGTCCGGCGAGCTCCATGTCGAGTCATCGCAGCCACATCTATCTCGCCGTGGACATCGAAAGCGAAGAGCGCGTCGTGATCAAGACACCTTCGGTGGATCTTGCAGGGCGACGCGGCGTATCTGGAGCGCTTCCTCATGGAGGAGTGGGTGGCGCGGCGCATCGACAGCCGCACGTGCTCAAACCGTGCAGGCAGACCCGCAAGCGCAACTATCTCTACGTTGCGAGTGAATACGTCGAGGGCCGCACGCTTGCGCAGTGGATGATCGACAACCCGCGCCCCGACGTCGAGACGGTGCGCGGTATCGTCGAGCAGATCGCCAAAGGTTTGCAGGCATTCCACCGTCGCGAGATGCTGCATCAGGACCTGCGACCCGACAACATCATGATCGACGGCACGGGCACCGTGAAGATCATCGATTTCGGGTCGGTCCGCGTGGCGGGCATCGTGGAGATGGCCGCCTGCGAGGAGCAGGAGATCCTCGGTACAGTTCAGTACACCGCGCCCGAGTATTTCCTCGGAGAAGCGGGAAGCGAACGCTCCGACCTGTTCTCGCTCGCCGTGATCGTCTATCAGATGCTGTCGGGGAGGCTGCCCTATGGCGCGGAAGTGCCGAAGGCGAGATCCGTATCGGCACAGAGGCGGCTACGCTACCAGTCGGTGCTCGATGAGATCGCGAGATTCCGGCGTGGATCGACGACGTGCTGCGGAAGGCAGTGCATCCCGATCCGCTCCGGCGTTACGAAACACTCTCCGAATTTGTCTACGACCTGCGTCATCCGAATGCGGCCTTTCTGAACCGCACGCAGCCGCCTTTGATCGAGCGCAATCCTCTTCTTTTCTGGAAGTGCGTATCGGCGATCCTCGCGCTCGCTCTCCTCGTGTCGTTCTTCGTCGGATCCGGTAGGGCGTAGCTGCGCTCGCTTACGCCTAGTCGGTGAGCTAATTCCGATATGCGAAGTCGAGCAGGCGCTTATGCAACCGCGTTCGATGCGGCTCCTTTCATCGCGTCGGCAAGGAACGTGTATGCCTTCGTCCATGCGTCGCGTACCTGCGGTGTGAACGCATCGCCGAGACCTTGCTCGAGGGTCCAGAGCAGCGCCGCGGCAACCGTATCGTAATGTGCTTTGGTCACACCGTATCGAACATGGCGCCGGCCGAGATCCTGCACCGCGGGCAGGATCGTCTCGATGTCGTCCAGCCCGTTCACGGCAGCGCTGATCATGGCCATGAGCTTCTGCCCCTGGTCCTTCATATCCGTTGTGAACAGGGGCTGCAATCCAGGATCGAGCGCAAAGAGCTTTTTGTAAAAGAGCTGGGCAGCGGTGTCTCTGATCGGCAGGACTTTTCGCCACGTGCTTTTCACGAGTAGAACTTCTTCCGGGGTCATGCATTCTCCTTCGTTGTGCATATAGGGGGCGGCGCTCGCCTCCGGCTCGGGCTTCGCGCGTTCTGCTTAGGGCCTCGCATATCTTGATGGAAATACTGATTGACGCGGGAATGTTTCGTTCGCGGGGGCCCCGCTGCCCTGCAGCCCCCGCTTACCGATAATGGGCGGTTCTAAGCAGGGCCTTCCTCCGTAACCTCCCTTCCTTTCGTTGCGTGTCGGGCAGCACTCCGATACGGGTGCTCAGCTCAGGAGCTCGGCGACCGTGATCACGCGGCGCGCTACTTCGGCGAGCGGAAGACTTTGGTCCATCGCCATCCTTCGTAACGAGCTGTATGCCTGATCCTCGGTGAGGCCACGCTGATGCATGACGATGCCTTTCGCCTTCTCGATCACTTTGCGCTCGGAAAGCTTGTTGCGCGTTCGGGCAAGCTCCTGCTTCATCGCGCTGTACGCTTCGAAGCGCGCCACGGCCGCTTCGATAATCGACGTCACGCGCTCCGGCGCCCAGCCGTCGACTACGTAGGCGCTGACGCCGCACTCGACGGATTTGCGGATCGATGTTGTCCGCGGGTCTTTGGAGAACATGACTACCGTGGTCGGGCACGATTGTGCGACGGCATTCAGGCACTCGAACAGCGCGTCGCCCGGCGTCATGGTGGAGACGACGATCACATCGGGCTCGAATTGCTCCACGCTTCGACTCAACGTGCAGGTGTCGGTCACTTCGCCGAGAATCGAATGACCCAGACGATCGAGTGCGGCCGTGAGCAGTGCCGTATCGGGCGAGTCGCGCAGAACGAGGATACGTCGCATCGGCGCACGACCTCGCAAGTTGTATGCCACGCGCACAACTTGCAACTGCGGGAGATCGGCATGAAGCGTTGAACGCGCAACGCTGGAGCCGTACAAAAAAAACCCCGGCCATGAGCCGGGGGAAACAGGGGAGGGTGTAACCGTTGCAGTAATCTCTGACTGCACACCCACTGAGCAGGACGCGTGCCAACCAGAAAACTGAATGAATTCAGCTGGTTGAAAATCATCATTTCGACGCCTTGTCGCCCCTGGCAGACGTCAGAGTTCCGCGATGTGGTACACGGCTGACCACACACGGTTTTTTGCGTCGCTCTACTGCGACAGCCGTCCGATCAGCCTCCGAACCAACGCTTTGGCCTCGAGCGTGGTCGCACCAAGGCGACCAACTCGGCACCGCTTACGAGCAGCACGGGCTCGGCCGCGGCGAGCTTCCGAGCAGGCGCGGAGAATTCTCCGGTCGCGAGACAGATACCGCGAGAGGCCTCCTTGCGATCGACTGCCTGCGCGAGCTCGCGCACTGGATCGGCACCGACCTGATTCACTTTCCAGCGGCGGCAGTGAACCAGCGTAACGCGCCCGTTCTTCGCGAGCGCGAAGTCGTAGCCTTGCTCGGTCGATGGTGTCACCTGATAACCCTCGCGCTTATAGGCCTCGCCGACCAGTGCACTGAAGTTTTCCCATGACATGGCCCGCAGCAATCCGAGCTTTTCAGTCGGATCGGACGGCACGCCGCTGCGCCACTGCTGGATGGCGATATAGATCGCGAGCAGCACGAAGGGCAACGCGAAGAACGGCGCGATCGACGGATACACGGCATAGGCAATCCAGAACAGCCCCAATGCGACAAGCACCGTGACCCACCAGGGCTGGCGCGCGAGCAACTGGAACAACGTCGTCTGTTCGGCCACGCTGAGAGAAATATCGAAGAGAGGAGGGAACCGAGCGCGAGGCGCTGAAGCGCGCGTATTGTAGACGTTTGGTGAGGCTCTCGGGGCTCGGACAGGATGCTCGAACGGCGCAGATCGCGGCCAGCCGCCTATACGACGCCGACGACATACTCAACGCTGCGCAATATGCGGCGCGTCATATAATCGGCAGCCGCTGCAGAGTGTGTCGCTGCGCGCAGGAACCATGCAGTGCGCGCCATGAACAAGTGAAGCTGGAGGAGTCGTGATACGTGTGACGAAGTTGCTGGCGATCGTGCTGCTGGCGTTCGCGGCCGCGGGCGCAGGCGCGCAGGCACTGGAAAAGCGGAGCATTACGCTTGCCGTCGGCGGCAAAAGTCTCCTCTACTACCTGCCGCTCACGATTGCCGAGCGCAAGGGTTATTTCAAGAGCGAAGGACTCGACGTCGATATCGTCGACTTCCCGGGCGGAGCGAAAGCACTGCAGGCGCTTGTCGGTGGCAGTGCAGACGTGGTGTCCGGTGCTTACGAGCACACGATCAACATGCAGGCCAAAGGGCAGCCGATCGTGGCCATTGCGCTGGAGGGACGCTATAACGGAATCGTCTTCGCACTTGCGAAATCCAAGGCCGCCAGCTTCAAGGGCCTCGCCGACATCAAGGGGCTGAAAGTCGGCGTCACGGCGCCTGGCTCGAGCACGCACATGGCGGTGCAGAATCTCGCGGCCAAGGCCGGTCTCAAGCCCGACGATTTCGCAGCGATCGGTATCGGGGCGACGGCTGGCGCGATCGCAGCCGTGAAGAGAGGCAGCGTGGATGCCATTTCCAATCTCGATCCGGTGATTACCAAGCTCGAAACCGACGGCGATATCGTGGTGGTCGCCGATACGCGTACGGCGAAAGGCATGAAGGAGGTGTACGGGGGTGCCTACCATGCCGCCTGCATCTACGCTCCGGTCGAATGGGTGAAGCGCAACCCGAATACCGCACAGGCGGTGGTGAACGCGATAGTGCGTGCAGTCTTGTGGCTGAAGAGCGCGAGCGTGGACGACGTGATCGCAACGGTGCCGAAGGAGTACTACGGCGGCGATTTCGCGCTCTACCGCGGATCGCTCCTGAAAAACAAGGACGGCTATTCGCCCGACGGGCGCTTCTCGCTCGAAGGCGCCCAGAATGTCTACAAGGTGCTGGACCAGTTCGTGCCCGAAGTGCAGAAGGCGAAGATCGACCTTGCGCAGACGTTCGACAACAGCTTCGTCGATCGCGCCTTGAAAAAATACGGGGGCGCCAAAAAATAAACATGCCTCCCGCGCTCGCGCTCGAGGACATCACCGTCACGTTTGCCGCACGCGAGCCGGGCAGCCGTACCTACACCGCAGTGAGCCGCACGACGCTTGTGGTGGGGACAGGGGAATTCGTTTCGGTTGTCGGTCCGACCGGCTGCGGCAAATCGACGCTGCTCAACGTGGCTGCCGGTCTGCTCGCACCGTCCGGCGGACGTGTGACGGTATTCGGAGCGCCGCTTGCCGGCATCAACCGGCAAGCCGGTTACCTGTTCCAGGCCGATGCGCTCATGCCCTGGCTCGACGCGCTGGATAACGTCGCCATCGGATTGATCTATTGCGGAACGTCGAAGCCGGAGGCGCATGAGCGTGCGCGCGAATGGCTGGGCCGCGTCGGGCTCGCCGCGCACGGACATCGCTATCCGCACCAGTTGTCAGGCGGCATGAAGAAGCGGGTCGCGCTCGCGCAGACACTCATCATGAATCCGCAGATCCTTCTCATGGACGAGCCGTTCTCTGCGCTCGACATCCAGACGCGCCAGCTCATGGAAAACGAGCTGCTGGAGCTCTGGTCGGCGGATCGCAAATCGGTCGTCTTCATCACGCACGATCTGGAAGAAGCGATCGCGCTGTCGGACCGCGTGGTCGTTCTGTCGGCGGGCCCGGCTACGCATCCGATCGGGGAATACGCGATCGATCTGCCACGGCCCCGCGACGTTGCCGAGATCCGCCTCACGGCGCGCTTCGTGGAGTTGCATCGTGAGATCTGGGCGCGCATGAAGGATGAAGTGATGAAGGGATATGTCCAGAGCCAGATGCGTGACTCGTGACGGGTGGCTCGTGACCGATATCGTGAACCGCGCGTTCGCACACAGTGCGTTCGTCCTGAGGAGACGCAGCGACGCGGCCGTCTCGACGGGCGAACGGCGTGCCGTCCGTGCTTCGAGACACGAGCGTTCCTCGGCACGGTCGGCGTTCTTGTGCTCAGTGCGACATGAAACGCCTTAGCCTCTACCAGGTGCTTCTGCTCCTCGCGCTGTTCGCGGTCTGGCACGTCCTTACCGCGACCGAGGTTCTTCCATCATTCTTCTTCGGGCGGCCGCTCGTGGTGCTCGAGAAGACGTGGGACTGGTTCGCGTCCGGGAAGATCTACAGTCATCTCTGGATTACTCTGGTCGAAACCGTGCTCGCGTTCGTACTGGGCACCGCGCTCGGCCTGGCCGTCGGGTTATGGCTTGCACTGTCGCCGCTCGCCTCGACGCTGCTCGACCCTTACATCAAGGCGCTCAACTCGATGCCGCGCGTCATCCTCGCGCCGATCTTCGCGGTGTGGTTCGGGCTCGGCATCTGGTCAAAGGTCGCACTCGGCGTGACGCTGGTATTCTTCATCGTCTTCTTCAACGTGTATCAGGGCGTGAAGGAGGTCAGCCCCGTGGTGCTCGCGAACGCGCGCATGCTGGGCGCGAGCGCGCGCGATCTGCTGCGTTCGGTTTATCTGCCTTCCGCAACGAGCTGGGTTTTTTCGAGCCTGCACACGTCCGTGGGAATGGCGTTCGTCGGCGCCGTGGTGGGCGAATATCTCGGCTCAGCCGCCGGGGTCGGCTACCTCATCCTGCAAGCGGAAGCCGTGTTCGACATCAACACGGTGTTCGCGGGCATTCTCGTGCTGACCGCGTTCGCGCTCGCGCTCGACGCACTCGTGACGCTCGCCGAACGGCGGCTGCTCGTCTGGCGCCCCGCGCAAGGCGAAACGGAGCCGCTGTAACCAGGACTCAGATGCCTGTGGTGCCCTTCGGTGATTCGGGGGAAACGCTCTGGAAGATCGATGGCGGCGTGTCCGCGGCAGCAGCGCGACCACCGGTCGCGGGACCGATGAGGCCGAGAATTCCCACGATGATCAGATAGATCGCGATGATGAAGTTGAGCAGACGCGGAATGATCAGGATCAGGATTCCGGCGATCAGCGCGGCGAGCGGTCCGATGCTCAAGCTCATGTTCATGCTCATTGGGGCTCCTGGGTTTCACGGCTCCCGCCGCGGTTGCGCGAGGGGAGCATGTGTCGTACCCGGCCGGCTCGCAGCACTGCTGTAACGCGGCGCGCACGTCACCGGAATGCGATTGCACCCGAAGGTGCATGAGCCTAGGATGCGTAAAACGGAGGCGCCATGCTCATCCGCGACATCCTGAACGTCAAGGGCGGCGCTATTCACACGATCCACGCGTCGCAGCCCTTGTCCGCGGCCATCGCCCTGATGGTGCGTCTGGACATCGGCTCGCTGGTTGTTGTCGAAGAAGCAGGCATGGCCGGTTTGCTCACGTTTCGCGAAGTGCTCCGCGCACTCGACGCGCCGCAAGCGAGCCTGAGCCGCACCATGGTGCGCGAGATCATGGATCCTGACCCGGTCTGCGGTCGTCTCTCCGATACGATCGATGACCTGCGGCAGATCATGACGGACCGGCACATCCGCTACCTGCCTGTGAAGGAGGGCGACAAGCTGGTCGGCATCATCTCGTTTCACGACGTGGCGAAGGCGGTCATCCTGGAAACCGGCATGGAAAACCGTCTGCTGCGACGGTATATCGAGAGCCAGTCCGAGCTGCGCGCGGACAGAAGCTGAGGGGCCGCGCGCGGGCACTCACCCGCGGAGTGCGACTTTACGCACTGGCGGTTACTCGACACGCAATCTAAAATCGCCCTGAATTCAGCGGGATGCAGGAGACGCTCGCGTGCTGAAGTGGATCGTGGGAAGTAAGGCGGATCACCCGCTCGCCGATATCAGGCAGGTGCGCGATATGCTGGCCGAGCTTCCTGCGAACGACAGCGTGAAGTCACTCAGCGACATTACCGGCTGGCTCGAGTCGGTGGTGGACGTCGATTCGTTCAAGCTCGATCGCCTCTACGAGCTCATCGATACCCTCGATACGGCCGCGAAAACACCTCAGCTCAGGGTTGTTCAGGATTATCTGGGCATGTCGCGCCAGCAGAAATTCCAGGAGAACAAGCTGTGGACCGCCGGCGCGCGGTTTGCGAAAGCGCTCGCGGATGCGTATGCATGGTTCCTGAAGCAGTATGAGAGCGGCGCAAGCGGCGCGTTGATGGTCCGCAAATGGGTTCCGGTTGCATGCGCACGTGCGCTTCGCGGGCGTGCGCAGGAACTGAAGTGGATCATGCTGCGCTACGGCCGTTTCGAACCGCGCGTGTGGGCCTCCATCGCGAGTCTGTACGGGCTCGCTGAGAGCGGGAAATTCGCCGACGCACCGGTTGCGATCTATCCCGGTCAGCACGGCAGCGGAACGGCGCAGCAGGAGTATCTGAAGGCGTTGATGCTATGGGCGGCAAGCGCCGACGTGCTTCCACCTCTGAGACAGGAGGTCGCCGAGCGCATGGTACAGACATTGTCCCGTTTTTTCATATTGCGTTCCGATGCTTTCCCCGGCGCGCTGTACGCGTTCGATCCTAAAGGCGATCGTCCTCCTGCACGTCTTTTCGGCAGCCCCAGTCTTAGTTTCGGCGTGCATTACTTCGGGCCCGGCGCGGCACGGGAAAAAGTCGCCGACGCGATCGCCGTACTGGAGAAGACCGGCGTGTTGCCGACCGATCTTTATCTCGGACGCCCTTATCCCGCCGAGATCGTGCTCACCGTACTCAAACACCTTGCGCTGTACTGGGCGGAGAATCCGCCGACGCGCGCTTCCGAGCGCCGCGCGGCGAGCGGACGTATCACTGTGGTGCCGGGCTATCTGCCGTTGCTCGACGAGCTCGAACGCGAGGAGAGCGACGCACTCAACTTCACGGAGAGCACGGCCGAGAGCTGGGTGGTGGAAAACGTAAGCGAGAACGGCTATGGCGCGATCGTGCCCGCGACCGCGGCGGATTGGCTGCGCGTCGGCGAATTGATCGGCGTGCAGGTCGAAGGCGCTACCGGCTGGGGTGTTTCCATCATCCGGCGGGTCGCGCGCGACGAGCAGCGCCAGTATCGCGTTGGGATCGAAGTGCTGTCGCACGCGGTCGTGGCAGTCGAGCTTTCGCGCGCGACCGGTGGCGAAACAGAGCACGGCGTGCTGCTTTCTACCCGGCCTGACAGCCACGGCGAAGTTGCGATCATTCGCCGCGCGGGACGCTACGATTCCAAGGTAGGTGTTCAGCTTGCAGTCGGCGACAAGTCGTACACGCTCACACCGAGTCGCCTGATAGACGGCGGCGACGACTACGACCGGGCGAGCTACAAGATCGCCCGCACGAACTAGGGGGCGGCGCTCGCCTGAAGGCTCGGGCTTCGAACGTACTGGTTGAGGCCTTGCATATTTTGATGGAAATGCTGACTGACCGCGGAATGACTCGTTCGCGGGGCCCCGCTGCTCCGCAGCCCCCGCTCACCGGAATGGGGTGGTTCTAAAGAAGGCTTTCCTCCGTAACCTCCTTTCCTCTGTTGCGTGTCGATTGCCACGCCGACACGCATGCATGGGGGCGGCGCTCACCTTCAGCGCGGCCCGAGACGAATAGCCCACGGGCTATGCGTTATGATGTGCGCCCGCAGCGCATGTCGATTACGTCTTACGAAGGATGTCATATGAAAACAAAATTGGTTTCGCGCCACGTTTGCGTGGCCCTGTTGCTTGCGGCATTCAGCAGTGCGGTATTGGCGCAGTCTGCGCCGGCGACGAAGGAGAAGCCGTTCGAGCCGACAGTCGGGCAGGATGGCAAGGACGTCGTGTGGGTGCCAACGTCACAGGCGCTGGTGAACAAGATGCTAGATCTCGCCAAGCTCACACCGAACGATTACCTGATGGATCTTGGTTCGGGAGACGGGCGCACGGTGATCACCGCGGCGAAGCGCGGCGCGCGCGCCACTGGCGTCGAATACAACCCGAAAATGGTCGAGCTGTCGAAGCGCAACGCGCAGAAAGAAGGCGTGGGCGAGAAGGCGCAGTTCATCAACGGCGACATCTTCCAGACCGATTTCTCGCAGGCGACGGTGATTACGCTTTTCCTGCTGCCTGAGTTGAACCTCAAGCTGCGGCCGAAGATTCTGGATATGAAACCGGGCACCCGGGTCGTGTCGAATTCGTTCACGATGGGTGACTGGCAGGCCGACCGGACACAGAACGCGAGCGAAAAAGAGGGCTGCACGGCTTACTGCACAGCTTATCTGTGGATCGTTCCGGCCAAAGTCGAGGGCAAATGGAAATTGCCGGAGGGCGAGCTGGTGCTCAAACAAACTTTCCAGAACGTTACCGGCTCTTTGAACAAGGGCGACCAGACCACGGCGGAAGTCAGCAAGGGTGTGGTGCTCGGTGACGAGATCACATTCACTGCCGGTGGCGCGCAATACACCGGCAAGGTGAGTGGGGACACGATCAACGGAACGGTCAAGGGTGGCGCGAACGGCGGCTCCTTTACCGCCAACCGTGTCGGCGGATAAAGATCGAGCACGCCCCTGAGCGAGATCCTCCGTTTAGCTTAGCCGCGTGTCGAACCCGTCCGAGACGCGCCGAAAGGAAAGGAGGTTACGGAGGGAAACCATCGGCGTCCCTCTGCTCCGTAGGGCGGCGAGGTCCGAGCCTTCAGGCGAGCGCCGCCTCCTACTGCGTTAAGACATGTCGCAACCACGCGCCGATATGCCCGATCTCCTCGATGCACACGCTATGAGGCATCGGGTACTCGTGCCACTCGACGGCATAGCCGTGCTGCAACAAGAATGTCGCGCGACAGAGCCGCCATCTCGTGCGCGATCACGGGATCGTCCACTCCGTGCGCCATGAAAATCGGCGTGTCGCGATTGACGGCCGCCGCCTCCGCGTCGAAGCTTTCGGCGAGCGGCAGATAGCAAGAAAGCGCCATGACGCCCGCGAGCTTCCCGCGATGGCGCAAGCCGGTCTGCAGCGCCATCGCACCGCCTTGTGAAAAGCCGGCGAGAACGACGTCGCCGGCCGCGATGCCGCGCTCGATTTCGCGGTCGATCAGTCGCTCGATTGCGCGCTGCGACTCACGTATGCCGGTTTCGTCCGCCTGCTTGGTCCGACCTTCGAGATCGCCCCATTTGACGTCGTACCACGCGCGCATCACGTAACCGTTATTGATCGAGACCGGGCGCATCGGCGCATGCGGAAACACGAACCGGATCTCGGGCGCACCCTCGAGCTCCAGCTCGCGCACGATGGGCACGAAGTCGTTCCCGTCGGCCCCCAGCCCGTGCATCCAGATCACGCTCGCGCGCGGCGCCTTGCCTGTTTCTATTTCGATGCATTCGAGCAGATCGCTGGTCATGGGGTGGATTTCGGGCGCATGGCTGATTTGGGACGGAAGGCTTTCACGACCTCTTCCCTGGTTTCGATGTAGGGCCCGCCGATGAGATCGATGCAGTACGGTACGGCGGCGAAGATGCCACTTACGACCGGCTTGCCGTTCTCGTCCTTGAGTCCTTCCAGCGTTTCTCTGATCGCCTTCGGTTGACCGGGCAGATTGATGATCAGGGCTTGTTTGCGGATGACCGCGACCTGCCGCGACAGGATGGCCGTCGGCACGAACTTGAGACTCACCTGGCGCATCTGCTCGCCGAACCCGGGCATCACCTTGTCGGCGACCGCGAGCGTCGCTTCCGGCGTCACGTCGCGCAGTGCAGGCCCTGTGCCGCCGGTGGTCAGGACGAGGTGGCAGCCTTCTTCGTCTACCAGCGCGCTGCAACGTGGCTTCGATGACCGGACTGCTCGTCCGGTATCAAGCGCGTGATGGTGCGCCATTGCGGCGCGGCCAGTGCGAGCCCGAACCACTGCTCGAGCGCGGGGATGCCTTCGTCCTTGTAGACGCCCTGGGAGGCGCGGTCGCTGATCGAGACGAGACCGATGATGAGTTCTTCAGGTGTGCTCATGACGGCGCAGTATATAGTTAGCGCACGGTTGCCACGAGCCACGACTGACGCGTCAAGAATCACCTCCCGGCTCCTGCTTGCCGGCAATCGTTTCGTTCAGCGCCTGGAACAGCGCGCGAAAGTTCTTGGGCGGGCGGCCCGCTTCGCGATCCTGTCTCGCGCCGCGCACGAGCGTGCGCAGCCGCGGTACGTCGGCGTGCGGATGCTCGCGCACGAGCTCGGTCAGCGCATTCTCGTCTTCGAGCAGACGTGCGCGCCAGCGCTCGATCAGGTGCAGACGCGCGGTCTCGCGCGCGGACACCGCTTTCCACGCGGCGAGTCGTTCCCGGATCGGTTCCGGGTCCACGTTCGCATGATCTTGCCGATGTACTGCAGCTGCCGCCGTCGCGCCTCATGCTTCGATGCCCTGCGCGCGTCCAGCACGGCGTCGAGCAGGCGCTCGGGGAGATCGATGGAGGCAAGCTGCTCGTCGTTCAACTCCACGAGCTCCTCTCCAAGCGCCTGGAGCTCGTGCATTTCACGCTTGCGCTGAGTCTTGCTGGGAAGCTCGTCCGACATGGCCAAGAGTTTGCAGGCAAGCTGCTATGATAGCGGTGGAGGCGCGCTCATTCACCGCCGACGCAAGCTTGTCCGATAGCGTTCTTCCGCCACCTGTCACTCGTCCCCGATCTCACAATGCCTTCCTCCCGTTTCTCCTACGCGTCCGAGCAGCTGCGCGACATCGCATCGAGCATTCTCGATTACGCCAAGTCGCGTGGCGCCACAGCGGCGGAGGCGGAGGTGAGCGAAGGCGTCGGTCAGACCGTTACCGTGCGTCGCGGCGAGGTGGAGACCATCGAATACAACCGCGACAAGGGCATCGGCGTCACGATTTACGTCGGCCAGAAGCGCGGTCACGCGAGCAGTTCCGATTTCTCGCCGCAGGCGGTGCGCGACACCGTCGATGCCGCGTTGTCGATCGCGCGCTTCACCGCGCCCGACGATTGCGCCGGTCTTGCCGACCCGGACCTGCTCGCACGCGATATTCCCGACCTCGATCTGTGGCATCCGTGGGATCTGCCCGTCGAGCGTGCGATCGAGCTTGCGAAAAGCGCGGAAGACGCCGGCTTTGCCGTCGACCCGCGCATCAGCAACTCCGAGGGCGCGACGGTCTCGACGCAGGAGTCGCACTTCGTCTACGGCAACTCGCTCGGATTCCTCGGCCGGCTATCCGAATTCGCGTCACGGACTCTGGTGCTCGCTCATCGCGGGCCAGGGCGATGAGATGCAGCGCGACGACTGGTACGAGACGGCGCGCGATCCGCTCGATGCTGCCGTGCGCCCGAGTCGGTCGGCCGCAGGGCGGGCGAGCGCGCGGCGGGCCGCGTGGGTGCGCGCAAGATTGCCGACCACGCAGGCGCCGGTGCTGTTCGAGGCCCCGATCGCATCGAGCCTGCTCGGTCATTTCGTCTCCGCCGTCAGCGGCGGGCAGCCTCTATCGCAAGTCGTCGTTCCTGCTCGACAGCCTCGGCAAGCAGGTGTTCTCGCCGTTCGTTCACATCGAAGACCTGCCCAACATACCGAAGGGTCTCGCGAGCAGTCCGTTCGACGAGGAAGGCGTGGCGACTCAGGCGCGCGACATCGTGCGCGACGGCGTCCTGCAGGGCTATTTCCTCGGCAGCTACTCGGCGCGCAAGCTCGGAATGAGATCGACCGGCAACGCGGGCGGCAATCACAATCTCATCCTGCACGACACCGGCCAGGATTTCGCTGCGCTGCTGAAGACGATGGACCGTGGTCTGCTCGTGACCGAGCTCATGGGGCAGGGCGTGAACCCGGTCACCGGCGACTATTCGCGCGGTGCCGCGGGCTTCTGGGTCGAGAACGGCGAGATCGCCTACCCGGTCCAGGAGATCACGATCGCCGGTAATCTCAAGGACATGTTCGGCGGCGATCGTCGCCGTCGGCAACGACGTCTCGCGGCGCGGCTCGCGACAGATGCGGCTCGATTCTCATCGAGCGCATGACCATCGCCGGTGACTGAGATGCGACGAAGAAACTTTCTGCGCTCCGCCGGCGCAGGTCTCGCGACGGGGGTGTTCGCGCACGACGCACCGGCGCAGCAGGGTCGAACGCGCTGGCGCATGGCATCGAGCTTCCCGAAGAGTCTCGACACGCTCTATGCCTCGGCGGAAATGATCGCGAACCGCGTCTCTCGACTCACGGAGGGCCGCTTCGAGATCCGGGTGTTCGCGGGCGGCGAGATCGTGCCGGCGCTGCAGGTGCTGGATGCCGTGCAGAACGGCACCGTCGAGTGCGGTCAGACCGCGAGTTATTACTACGTCGGCAAGAATCCGGCGCTTGCCTTCGATACCGCCCTGCCGTTCGGAATGAATGCGCGGCAGCAGAACGCGTGGATGTACTACGGCGGCGGCGCACAGCTCATGCGCGACCTGTTCCGCCAGTACAACATCGTCACGTTCCCGGCTGGCAACACCGGCACTCAGATGGCCGGCTGGTACCGGCGCGAAATCAACAGTGTCGCGGACCTGAAAGGCTTGAAGATGCGGGTCGCCGGACTCGCCGGTCAGATCCTCGCCAGGCTCGGCGTCGTACCGCAGCAGATCGGCGGCGCCGACATCTATCCTGCGCTGGAGAAGGGCACCATCGATGCGGCGGAATGGGTGGGACCGTACGATGACGAGAAGCTCGGCTTTCACAAGGTCGCCCGCTTCTACTACTACCCGGGCTGGTGGGAGGGCTCTGCAATGCTCTCCGTTTATGTGAACGCAAAAGAGTTCGCATCGCTGCCCCCGCGCACCGCGAAGCGCTCGAGGTCGCGTGTGCCGAGGCAAACGTTCACATGTTGGCAAGCTACGACGCGAAGAACACGGAGGCGTTGCGCCGGCTCGTCAACGCGGGCGCACAGTTACGCGCGTTGCCACGGCCGGTCATGGAAGCCTGCTACAAGGCCGCTCACGAGCTCTACGATGAGCTTGCGTCGAAGAACGCTGAATTCAAGACGATTTATGAGTCCTGGCTCAAGTTCCGGGAAGAGCAGTACCTGTGGTTCCGCGTCGCCGAGAATACGTTCGACAATTTCGTGTACTCGATGCGGAAACCTGTGGCCGGCGGCAAGCCCAAATAGCCGCACGTCGCTCGGGTGGTCGCGAACATAGCGGGGCGGTGCAGGTTCGCTGGAGCCGGCGCGTGGTAGGCAGGTTCCGGTCCCGCCGGACACGCCTCGCGTTAAAATCATCTGTTTACAACGGTCGGCGCCCCTCATGTATTCCCTCAAGGACACACTCGATACCTATGACAAGGAAATCTGGAGCGCGATCGAGCAGGAGTATCGACGCCAGGAAGAGCACATCGAGCTGATCGCATCGGAGAACTACGCGAGCCCGCGCGTGCTCCATGCGCAAGGCTCGGTGCTCACGAACAAGTACGCCGAAGGCTATCCGGGAAAGCGCTACTACGGCGGCTGCGAATTCGTCGACGTCGCCGAGCAGCTCGCGATCGATCGCGCGAAGGCGCTCTTCGGCGCGGGCTATGCGAACGTGCAGCCACACTCCGGCGCGCAGGCGAATCAGACGGTCTACTTCGCGGCTCTGCATCCGGGTGATACGATTCTCGGCATGGCGCTCGGGTCGGGTGGCCATCTGACCCACGGGGCGCAGGTCAATATCAGCGGCCGCTACTTCAACGCAGTGACGTACGGACTCCATCCTGAAACCGAGGCGATCGACTATGCTGAAGTGGAGGAGCTCGCGCACGTAAAAAAGCCGAAGCTGATCATCGCAGGCGCATCGGCGTACTCGCTCGTGATCGACTGGAAGCGTTTTCGCTCGATCGCGGAGCGCGTCGGCGCGCTGTTCATGGCGGACATCGCGCACTACGCCGGGCTGATCGCGGCCGGGCTTTATCCAAGCCCCGTCGGTGTCGCGGATTTCGTCACCAGCACCACGCACAAGACCCTGCGCGGCCCGCGCGGGGGCCTCGTGCTGGCCAACGCGCAGCATGAGCGAGTGCTCAACTCGGCGCTTTTCCCGGGCCTGCAGGGTGGACCTCTGATGCACGTGATTGCGGCGAAGGCGGTGTGCTTCAAGGAAGCGGCGACGCGCGAGTTTCAGAACTATCAGGAGCAGGTGCTCGACAACGCGCGCGTCATGGCGAAGGTCATGCAGGAGCGCGGCTATCGCGTCGTCTCCGGCCGAACGGAGTGTCACCTTTTTCTCGTCGATCTGCGCAGCAAGAATCTGACGGGAAGGGAGGCCGAAGCGGCGCTCGGCAAAGCACACATCACCGTCAACAAGAATTCGGTGCCGCACGATCCGCAGAAACCGTTCATCACGAGCGGCATCCGCATCGGCTCGCCCGCGATGACCACGCGCGGCATGAAGGAGCTCGAAGCCGAAGCACTCGCGAACTACATGTGCGATGTGCTCGACGCGCCGCAGGACGACGCGTACGATCGCGATGGTGGCGACGGAAGTGAAGAAGCTCTGCGACAGGTTTCCCGTGTATGGATAACCGGGAATGAAGTGCCCGTTCTGCAAGTGCTCGGACACGCAGGTCATCGACTCGCGCGTGAGTGAAGATGGCGAAAGCATCCGGCGCCGCAGACGTTGCACGAAATGCAGCAAGCGCTTCACGACCTACGAAACGATCGAGCTGCGCATGCCGCAGGTGGTCAAGCAGGACGGCAGCCGCGCCGAATTCGATCTCGAGAAGTTGCGCACCGGTTTCATGCGCGCGCTGCACAAGCGCCCTGTGCCGACACAGCTCGTCGACGACGCGATCGCGACCATTACGCAGGACGTGCTCGCGCTCGGCGAGCGCGAAATCGACTCGCGCCGGCTCGGAGAGATGGTCATGCGCGAGCTGAAACGGCTCGACCAGGTCGCCTATATCCGCTTCGCCTCCGTTTACCGGAGCTTCCAGGGCGTCGACGATTTCCAGGATGCGATCAAGGAAGTCCAGCGGCCGACGCCGAAGCCGGGGCCCAAACCAGCGGCGAAGGACGCGAGGGGCGCGAAGGAAACGAACGAGTGACAGAATGAGGTCGGGGACAGACCCTGACCTGTCTGATTACGTTCATGGAAGCTGATCGCCCCCATCATGGCCCGCGCCCTCGAGCTTGCAGAACGCGGCCTCTACACCACCACGCCCAATCCTCGCGTCGGCTGTGTCATCGTTAACGATGGGATCGTGGTCGGGGAGGGCTGGCACGAGCGCGCCGGCGGTCCGCACGCCGAGACGATTGCACTCGAGGCCGCGGGTGCCCGGGCGTCCGGTGCGACTGCCTACGTGACGCTCGAACCCTGTGCTCATCATGGACGAACACCGCCATGCGCGGATGCTCTGGTGCGGGCCGGAGTGGCGAGCGTCGTCGCCGCAATGGCCGATCCGAACCCACTCGTGTCGGGCAAGGGGCTTACACGACTGCGCGAGGCGGGTGTGAGCGTGCGCGCCGGCGTCATGGAAGAAGAAGCACGCGAGCTCAACGTCGGGTTTGTCTCCCGCATGTCGCGCGGACGGCCGTGGGTCAGGATGAAGATCGCCGCGAGCCTCGACGGCCGGACAGCGCTGCTCAACGGACGCAGCCAGTGGATTACGGGACCCGAAGCCAGGCGCGACGGCCATCACTGGCGTGCGCGCGCATGCGCCATACTGACGGGGATCGGCACGGTGAGAAAGGACGATCCGCGGCTCGACGTGCGCGAAGTCGCGACGACGCGCCAGCCGCAACGCGTCGTTGTTGACAGCAGACTCGAGATTTCGCCCGCCGCACGCATCGTCGGCGATGGCACGCTCGTCGTCACGGCTGCAATCAATGACGCGCGCAAAGATGCGCTGGTCGCGCACGCCGCATCCGTCGTGTCGCTGCCTGGCACTGGGGGCGGCGTTGCTCTGGGCGATCTCATGCGCGTGCTCGCCACGCGGGGCATCAACGAACTGCACGTCGAAGCAGGCGCGACGCTCAACGGTTCACTGCTGCGCGAGGGACTGGTCGATGAGCTGCTGGTGTATCTCGCTCCCCATATCATCGGCGACAAGGCGTGCGGCATGTTCGATCTGCCGGCGCTGACTGATCTCGCGCAGCGGCGCGCGGTCGACATCAGGGAGGTTTGCATGATCGGCAAGGATCTCCGCGTCATGGCGCGGGTGCGCTGATGTTCACCGGCATCGTCACGGCAGTCGGGCGTGTCGCCGCAATTACACCGTCCGCGGGCGGCCTGAGGGCGCGTATCGATGCCGGCGCGCTGCCGCTCGACGATGTTGCGATTGGCGACAGTATTGCGGTGAACGGCGCGTGTCTCACGGTCGTGTCGAAAACCGAACACACGTTCGACGTTGATCTTTCCAGCGAGACACTGGCGTGCGTGGTGGCGTTCGAACCGAACGCGCCGGTCAATCTCGAGAAAGCGCTCAGGCTCGCCGACCGGCTCGGCGGTCACCTCGTGAGCGGGCACGTGGATGGTCTCGGCGTCGTCCAACGCGTCACGCCGATCGGGGATAACCGCGCGCTCGCGATCTCCGTCCCGGAAGCGCTTGCGCGCTACATTGCGCGCAAAGGCTCGATCGCCGTCGACGGCGTGAGCCTCACGGTGAACGAAGTGTCCGGCAATGCGTTCACCGTAAACCTCATTCCTCACACCCTCGCAAGCACGAGCTTCGACAGGCTGCAGGCGGGCGCGCGCGTGAACATCGAAATCGATCTCGTGGCGCGATACACGGAGCGCCTGTTGGAGAAATCGCCTACTTGAAGTTGTAACGCACGGTCAGCGATGCTACGCGTGGCTGGCCCGGCAGCACACGGTCGGGCCTGTTGTTATACCCGCCGATGTAATAGAACTTGTCGAGAAGGTTGTAGACGTTGACCCGCACCTCGTACTGCTTCTGCACGTACGCCGTCGTCGCGTCGAACACGATGTAGCCCGGGATCTTCGTGCCCGGGTCGTTGCGATCCGTCAGCCAGGCGCCTTGCTGGCCGCGCGCGCCTCCGCCCACTTCCCACCCGCCACCGAGGCGGTAGATCGTCCATAGCGTGCCTGCCACTTTCGGCACTTCCGCCGGCGTATTGCCGTTGACGTTCACGCAGTTCGTCGTGGGGAGCGCGCAAAACGCGGCCACGTCCGTGATCGGCCCGGTCGGAGTGCCGTTCGTGTTGGTGAGGGCGCCGAACGGGGATGAGCTGATGATTTTGCCGCGCATGAATACGATGCCGCTGAAGAGGTCCCAGTTCCTGGTGATCGAGCCGCTTGCCTCGAACTCGATGCCGTCCACGCGGCGCTTGCCGCCGAGCACGGTGGTCGTGCCGGTCGAATCCAGTTGGCGCGCGTTGGTTTTCTCGTTGCGGAATACGGCGGAACGGACTTGTACGCCGCCGATGTCCCATTGCGCGCCGACCTCGTAGTTCTCGTTTTTCTCCGGCTCGAGGTTCTGGTTGATCGCGTTGAGGTTGGTCTGCGCGGTGGTACCGCCCGCGCCAGCGAACGGACTGTCGCCAACGTCGAGCTGCCCGGAGGGATTGTAGGAGTTGCCCCACGATACGTAGTACGACTGCGTTCGGGTCGGCTGCCAGATCAGGCCGGCGCGGCCGCTCAGCATGTTGTCGGTGCGGCTGAACGGTCCCGCAGATGCAACGCCCGGTGCGAGCCCGATGGTCTGCGCCTTCGCTTTGTAGTGTTCATAGCGCATCCCGACCAGCGCCTTCCACTGTTCGGTGAATTGGATCTGATCCTGCGCGTAGACCGCGATGGTGTCGCCCTCGGCCTGCGCTATCTGGTTGGGATTCTTGATATAGCTGAGAGGGTCGCTCGGATTCGGATCGAGCAACGGCGATATCACCGAGGGTGCCTGAACGCCGGCCAAGGCCGGGTTTGCATCGAGCCGGTTGTTCTGGCGGTCCAGACGCTCGCGCCCGAGCTCGAGTCCGCCGAGCACGGTGTGCTTGATGGTACCGGTGGTCGTGTTCCAGGTGACTTCCGTCTGGTTGATGAGCGCATCGTCGTCGTTGTCACGGCTGCGGTTCGTGTCGTGGTTGCGCGTCACCTGGATCAGACTCAGCGGCGTTGCCGCAGTCACCGGGTTGCCGTTCGCGTCGAGCGGGCGGATGCCCTCCGTAATCGTCGCCTCCATCTGCCGTTTGTAAGTCGCCCAGCGCGTGACGTTGCGCAGGCTGAGCGTATTGCTGAACTGATGCTCGATCTTGGCTGTGGCGATGCTGGTCTGGTAGTTGGAGAAATCGTTGTTGGCGAAGCCGTAGTACGTCCTGGGCGAGACGTTGGAAAAGCCCAGGAAACTGCCCTTGCCCTGATTGATGAACAGCGTCGGCTGGCCATAGTCGGTGACGCTCCTCTCGTTGAGATAGTAGTAGGAGAGGGTGATGTCGGTGGCGTTGCCGATGTTCATCCAGAAGCTCGGCGCGAACCCGTATTTCTCGACGCCCTGCGGATAGCGGAAGTTGCCGGAGTCCTCGCCTAGTGCGACCAGACGTAACGCGCTGGACTCGCCTGTGCGGACGTTCAAGTCCGCCGTCAACCGCTTCTGGTCGTATGAGCCGTAGGTGAGCGCGACTTCCCTGCGTTCGAGCCGATCCGCATACTTGGGAATCTGATTGATGAGCCCGCCCGGATTGCCCCGTCCGAACATCAGCGCCGACGGGCCCTTCAGCACCTCCACCGAATCCGTGGCGAACACGTCGCGGTTGTACTCGCCCAGGTCGCGCACGCCGTCGATGAAGAGGTTGTCGAAAATCGGGAACCCGCGCAGGAAAAAGACCTGATTGACCTGAGTGCCCCCCTCCGGAGCTGCGTAGGAAATGCCCGGCACGTTGCGCAGCGCCTCCTGCAGCGTGGAGGCGTTCTGAGAGCGCATGACCGACTGCGGAACGATGTTGATGAATTGCGGGATGTCGCGCAGCGGCGTGTCAGTGCGCGTGGCGCTGCGCGTGCTGTCGGTCCGAAAGCCGGTGTCAGTGCCTTCCTCCACCCGCACTTCGGGTAGCGTTTGTTCCGCGGCTGTGGTCTGGGCATAGGCACCCCCTTCGGCGCCGAAAAGCGAGAGCGATGCGATGCCGACCGCCGCCGGGCTCAATTGGGCGCGGCGGCCTGGGGCTGCGGATTGTTGACGGAAGTCGAAGCGGAAACGAACGGTTTTTCGGCGCATGCCGGGAAGCTCCCTGAGGCGTTACGGTATTGGCTGGCTGGGAGCAACCCTGGCTGGCTGTCTATTTGGCTGTTGCAGTCAGGCGCGCATCATTGCGGCTCAGATGAGAACGATTATCGATTGTACTGCATCTACGCATGCAGGTGAATCCATGGACGGCGCGGGCCAAGGACATGCAGAGCCAATTCATGGGCCGTGCGTTACAGAGGACCCTCCGTCGTCTTGCCTGGCGATCAGCCGCAATGTTCGGTTGGCGAGCTCATAACGTCCGCGCGACGCGCGCTCCCGACGTACGTCCGTGCTGAACGGCCGACATAGACGTGCGCCGTCTGTGCAGGGCACAATTCGCCGTCCACGCGATCAGGGAGAGGCGATGACGTGGGAGTTCATAACGAAGCCGGTGCAAAGCGCGAACGCCGTCTCGTGGGAGTGGCAATGGCGCTCCATCGACCAGCACGGCGCGACGACAACGTCGGAGCGGACTTTCACGAGCTTCAAGGCATGTGTCGCCGACGCGCGCATTCACGGATTCACGGGAGATCCGGAGCCCGGTGACGCCGGCACGGTCTTTCAACGTCCGCAATTTCGTTTCACGTGGTACTGAGAGCGCCTGTCGCGCACTCGGTGCACGGGTGTGCTCGGAGCAAGACTGGTCTGACCGGCTATAATTGCGCACGCACGCTCGCTGCTCGCACGACTCGATCCACTATCTTCGGACGGCGTTCTGTTGTTTTGGTGCGCTGAACACACCCATCCATACCGCCTTGAATACCGCGCGCCAGGAAACTGCCATCAGTTCAATTGGCGAGATCGTTGCCGAGCTCAAGGCCGGCCGGATGGTTGTGCTCGTTGACGAAGAGGACCGCGAAAACGAAGGCGATCTGCTGATCGCGGCCGAGTTTGCGACGCCGGACGCAATCAATTTCATGGCGCGGTATGGCCGCGGTCTGATCTGTCTTACGTTGACCGAAGAGCGTTGCCGTCAGCTACACCTGCCGCTCATGGTGAGCAACAACCGCTCGCCGCTCGGCACGAATTTCACCGTCTCGATCGAAGCGGCGGAAGGCGTAACCACCGGAATTTCGGCAGCCGATCGGGCGCGCACGGTGCAGGCTGCGATACGCCCGGATGCGAGCCCGCAGGACCTCGTTCAGCCCGGCCACATTTTTCCGCTGATGGCGCAAAGCGGCGGGGTGCTGGTCCGCGCCGGTCACACGGAGGCGGGTTGCGATCTTGCGCGACTGGCCGAGCTCACGCCGTCCGCGGTCATTTGCGAGATCCTGAAGGATGACGGCGAGATGGCCCGCCTGCCCGATCTCGTGGACTTCGCGGCCCGGCACGAGCTCAAGATCGGCACGATTACGGATCTCATCCAATATCGCGGCCGCACGGAACGGCTGGTGCAGCGCGTAGCGGAACGCGATATCGAAACCGTACACGGAACATTCAACCTCATCGCCTACAGCGATCGTATCGGCGAGCAAACGCACCTCGCGCTCGTGAAAGGCCGCATCAATCCGGCGCAGGAAGCGCTCGTCCGCGTTCACGAGCCGGCGTCCCTGATCGATCTGCTCGATGCCGGCACGACCAGCCACTCGTGGAACTTCCACGACGCGCTCGCCCGCATTGCGCAATCCGATTGCGGTGTCCTGCTCCTTCTGCATCGCGAGGAGACCGCGGGCGAGTTGCTCGAGCGCGTGAAGCCCGCCCGGCACGATGCGCCGCCGCGCAAGATGACGCTGCGCAATTACGGTATCGGCGCCCAGATCCTCAAGGATCTCAAAGTGAAGCGCATGCGCCTGCTCGCCCTGCCGATGCGCATGCCGAGCATGGCGGGTTTCGATCTCGAGGTGACCGGCTATCTGCAGCCGGGGGATGGGCAACGCGCAACGTAGTCACCGCGAAAGCCGCGGCTCCTGCTTTCGCCCGCTTCGCTCGTCACTCGTCACCGCCCCGAAATGCCTTACGACAACATTCATGAGATCGAACCGGACCACCGCGGTGCCGGATTGCGCATCGGCATCGTGATGAGCCGTTTCAACAGCGATGTCGGAGAAGGGCTGCTCTCGAGCTGCACGGCGATGCTCGTCAAGCAGGGTGTCGAGATATCCGACATGCTCATCGTCACGGTCCCCGGCGCGCTCGAAGCGCCGCTTACGCTTCAGAAGATGGCGCAAAGTGGGCGCTACGATGCGCTGATAGCGCTCGGCGCCGTCATTCGCGGAGACACGTACCACTTCGAAATCGTTTCGAACGAAATGGCAAGCGGTATCACTTCCGTGCAGCTCGCCACCGGTGTGCCGGTTGCAAACGGCATCCTGACGACCGACAACGACGACCAGGCGCTCGCACGCATGATGCAGAAGGGCCAGGATTGCGCGATTGCGGCGATCGAGATGGCAAACCTGCTGAAAAAACTGTGAGCAGCAGTCGCGGCGAGGCGAAGAACACGTAATGGAGGCACGAACGAAAGACGAAGCAGTCGAGGGCGGTAAGACGCGTCGCGACGGCCGCAAGAGCGGGCGGCGACGCGCCCGCGAGCTTGCGCTGCAGGGACTCTATCAATGGCAGCTCGCGCGCAAGGACGCTGTTATCATCGCGGCGGAGCTTGCCGAGCGCGACGATTTCGGGAAGGCGGACACGGCGTATTTCCGCACGCTCCTCAACGGCACCATCGAAAACGCGCAACGGCTCCAAGCACGCATCGCACCGCACCTGGACCGCAGGATTGAAGAGCTTTCGCCGATCGAGCGTGGTCTTCTGCATGCTCGGCGCATACGAGCTCGAGAGCGAGCTCGAAGTGCCGTACCGCGTTGCCATCAACGAGGCGGTCGAGCTGGCGAAACTCTACGGCGGCACGGACGGCTACAAATTCGTGAACGGAGTGATGGACAAGCTGGCTTTCGAGTTGCGCGAGATAGAAGTCACGGCCGCTCGCGGGGCGACCGGTGCGAAGGAGCGCCGGCCTTGAACGATCCGTCTCTCGATAGTATCCGCAAGCGTATTCTCCTGTTCTACTTCGCGGGGGGCGTGAATCTCTTCATGGCCGTGTATGTCATGTCAGCTGGCGCGGGAAGCGTCGCTTCGAGCACGCTTCTCACGATCGCCCTGGTCTTCATCGTGTTTGCGATTCTCAACTTCTATCTTGCAAGGAAGCTGCGCACGCGCTGGAGCCGGCTCGTGCGACAGGGGCAAGGGCAGGGGCAGGGGCAGGCAAAGCCGGAAACACGGCAGGTGACGAGTGACAAGTGACGGGTGAGGTGGCGCACGGACCGGCCGTCGGTGTTCGTCACTCATCACCTATCACCCGTCACCGAACTGTATGGCGCACCTTTCCGAATTCGAGGTCATCAGCCGCTACTTCACGCACCGCACTGCGCAGACAAAGCTCGGTGTCGGCGACGATGCCGCCATCGTGCAGCCGCGGGCCGGATACGAGCTTGCGATCTCCGCCGACATGCTGCTGGAGGGCCGACATTTCTTCCATGATGCCGACCCGGAATGCCTCGGACACAAGTCACTCGCGGTCAACCTGTCGGATCTCGCGGCGATGGGCGCGACTCCGCGCTGGGCGACGCTCGCCATTGCTCTGCCGCGCGTCGACACGCGCTGGCTTTCTGGCTTCTCGCGTGGTTTTCTGGCGCTCGCACGCAGGCATCGGCTCGATCTCATCGGCGGTGATACCACGCGCGGTCCGCTCGACGATCTGCGTGCAGATCATTGGCGAAGTGCCGCGCGGCAAGGCATTGCGGCGTGACGGAGCACGAGTCGGCGACGATGTCTGGGTCTCAGGTCAGATCGGCGCCGCGGGCCTGGCAGTGCAGATCAAACGAGGCCGCATGCGTGTCTCGGGCACCGACCGTCGTGCGCTCGAGGAACGGCTGCACGTGCCAACCCCGAGGCTTGCGCTGGGCTTGCGGCTACGCGGGATCGCGCACAGCGCAATCGATATTTCGGATGGCCTTCTCGCGGACCTCGGTCATATCTGCGAGCGGTCCAGCGTGGCCGCGCGGGTCAACTGGGAAGCGCTTCCGACCACGCCCCTCGTGCGTTCGCTCGCCCAATCGAAGCGCGGCGCGGAGTCGGTGCTCGCGGGCGGTGACGATTACGAGCTGTGCTTCACGGCGCCGCCGCGGCGGCGTGCGGCAGTCGTGGCAGCGGCGTCACGGGCGCGCACGCCCGTGATGCTGATCGGCAACGTCATCCCGCGCCGAAGCGGACAACCGCTCGTGCAGGTGCTCGATTCGATCGGCAAGCCACTGAAAGTGGCGCACAGAGGGTTCGATCATTTCGGCTGAGCGAAGCCGCCCGCCCGCCGCGAGCTTTGCGCTGCGCCATCCCGCACATTTCATCGCGCTGGGCGCCGGCGCGGGTCTCATTCCGTTCGCGCCGGGAACGTTCGGGACGCTGCTCGCGTTTCCGATTTTCTGGCTGATCGGCCCCCGTCTCGAACCTGCTGCCTATTTCGCAGTCCTCGTCGCGCTGTTCGCAGTCGGTGTCTGGGCGTGCGAGATCACGGGACGGGCACTCGGCGAACCGGACCACGGCTCGATGGTGTGGGACGAAACGGTCGCATTTCTACTCGTGCTCTTCTTCACTCCACCGGGCGCGTACTGGCAGGCCGTCGCGTTCCTGACTTTTCGCGTGTTCGATATCGCTAAGCCGCCGCCCATTCGGTACTATGAGCGCGTGATCAAGGGTGGACTGGGAACGATGATCGACGACGTCGCCGCAGCTTTCTATACGCTCCTCGTGCTCGCGGGCGCGCGGATCGTGATCGGATAATCCCGTGGCGGACGCTCAGATTTACGATCTCGCCGAACGCCTCGGCCGTGCGCTCGAACGCCGCAACCTCATGGTGACAACCGCCGAGTCCTGCACCGGCGGCTGGGTCGCCGAAGCGATCACCATGGTGCCGGGGAGCTCCGCCTGGTTCGAACGCGGCTTCGTCACCTACACCTACATTTCGAAGCGGGAGATGCTCGGCGTACGGGGCGAGACGCTGGAGCGGCACGGCGCGGTGTCGGAAGCGGTCGTGCGCGAGATGGCCGCCGGCGCGCTGGAGGAAAGCCATGCCCAGGTTGCCGTAGCGGTCAGCGGTGTAGCCGGGCCGTCGGGTGGCACGCCCGAGAAGCCGGTCGGTACGGTGTGCTTTGCCTGGGCCGTGAAAAATGCCGAGCCATGGGCGGAAACCCGTCACTTCGACGGCGACCGCGAGGCGGTGCGCAGGCAATCGGTCGTACACGCGCTTGGGGTGCTGCTCGAGACCGTGGCGAAGATTGTCTGATCGTGCGTGCGTCATCCGAAAACTCATACTGGCGTTATATACAGTAAACGGTGTTATTTGTGAGATAATTGCCAATACCTATCACGGAGAACAGGATGGACGACAATAAATCCAAGGCGCTGGCAGCCGCGCTGTCGCAGATCGAGAAGCAGTTCGGCAAGGGCTCGATCATGCGGCTGGGGGATTCGGACATATCGCAACGATATCCAGGTCGTTTCGACCGGCTCGCTCGGGCTCGATCTCGCGCTCGGCGTCGGTGGGCTGCCGCGCGGCCGTGTCGTCGAGATCTACGGTCCCGAATCATCGGGCAAGACGACGCTGACGCTGTCGGTTATCGCCGAGATGCAGAAGCTCGGCGGAACCGCCGCTTTCATCGACGCGGAACACGCGCTCGACCCGCAATATGCATCCAAGCTCGGCGTGGACATCGAACAGTTGCTCATCTCTCAGCCGGATAACGGCGAGCAGGCGCTCGAAATCGCGGACATGCTCGTGCGATCGGGCTCGGTCGACGTCGTCGTGATCGACTCGGTCGCGGCGCTCGTGCCGAAAGCGGAAATCGAAGGCGAGATGGGCGAGCCTCAGATGGGCCTGCAGGCGCGGCTCATGTCGCAGGCGCTGCGCAAGCTCACTGCCAACATCAAGCGTTCGAATACGCTCGTCATTTTCATCAACCAGATCCGCATGAAGATCGGTGTCATGTTCGGCAATCCGGAGACGACGACCGGCGGCAACGCGCTCAAGTTCTACGCCTCCGTTCGCATCGACATCCGGCGCGTGGGCTCGATCAAGAAGGGCGAAGAGGTGATCGGTTCCGAAACGCGCGCGAAGGTGGTGAAGAACAAGGTCTCGCCGCCGTTTCGCAACGCCGAGTTCGACATCCTGTACGGCGAAGGCATCTCGCGTGAAGGCGAAATCATCGAGCTCGGCGTTCTGCACCGGATCATCGAGAAATCCGGCTCGTGGTACACCTACGGCAAGGACCGCATCGGACAGGGCAAGGACAACGCGCGCGAATACCTGAAAGAGCATCCGGAAGTCGCCCAGGAGATCGAATCGAAGATTCGCGCGATCCTCGGCGTTGAAGGTGGAACGGCCACGCCGGTCGAAGCCTGAAAGCGCGAAGCCGAAGTCCGATCCGACGGCCCGCGCCCTGCGCCTGCTCGCCCGGCGTGAACACACCCGAGCCGAGCTCGCGCGCAAGCTCGCGCACGATGTCGAAGATCCACTCGCGCTGGAAGCGTTGCTCGACGATCTTCGCCGCGCGCGGATGGCTCTCCGACAGCCGGTTTGCCGAGCAGTTCGCGCATGCGCGCCGCGGACGGTTCGGTATCGCAGCGCTCCGACGGGCGTTGCTCGACCGCGGCGTCTCCGAAGACATTGTCGGACGTGCCCTCGAGCCGCTGAAGGAAGGCCAGCTCGAAGCGGCACGTGCGATTTGGGCGCGGAAGTTCAAGACGGTTCCGGGCACTGCGGCCGAGCGAGCACGCCAGGTGCGTTTTCTTCAGGCGAGAGGTTTTGCAACCGAGCTTGCGCTACGCGTTGTGCGCGGCGGCACGGAATAGCGTCTGGCCCTCCGAAGGAGCCCTTGAGTCATGGTTGAAATACTCCGGATCCGCCCCGTGCTCGTACCGATTCTGTCAGTCACGTTGGCCACGATCCTGGCGTATGACATCGCGTCCGCCGCCGATCGGCGTGGTACCTCGTCCACCCGTGCGGACGCTGTCATATCCGTCGAAGCCCGTGCGCCTGCTGGTGCCGTTCACGCCCGGCGGATCTCAGGATGTGACCGCGCGTCTGGTCTCTGCGCCGGTCACGCAGGCGCTGGGTCAGAACATCGTTGTCGACAATCGAGCCGGTTCCGGTGGACTCATTGCCACTCAGGAAGGCGCCCGCGGGACACCCGATGGGCACACGCTGCTGCTCTCGACGGGCGCGCAGATGGCGATCGCGCCGGCGTTGCATGCCAATCCCGGCTACGATCCCGTCCGCAGTTTCGTGCACATCATTCATCTCACCGACACACCGCTTGTGCTCGTGGTGCATCCCACCGTGCCTGTCAGCACGGTGAAGGACTTCATCGCCTACTCCCATGCGAACAAGGGCAAGGTGAACGTGGCATCCACCGGAAATGGCACGTACACGCATCTCACGATCGAGCTCTTCAAGATCATCACCAAGGCGGACGTGACGCACATTCCGTACAAGGGGGCCGCACCGGCGATGAACGATCTGCTCGGCCGGCAGATCCATGGCCTCATCACTTCCACAGCCTCTGTCCAGCCATACACCGCGTCCGGTCGGCTGAAAGCACTCGCCGTGACCGCACCGAAGCGTTCTCTCGCGATGCCGGACGTGCCGACGTTTGCGGAATCAGGTGTTCCCAACCTGAACGTCTCGGTGTGGGTCGGGATCTCCGCCCCCGCAGGCACGCCGGCAGCGATAACGGATCTGCTGGCGCGTGAGTTCGGCCGCGCGCTGAAGGCGCAGGATGTGCGCGAGCGGCTTCTCAATCTCGGCGCCGAGCCCAATGGGGAAACGGGCGAAGCCTTCACGCGCATGGTGCGCGACGACGTTGCGCGTTGGGCGAAGATCGTGAAGACAGCGGGCGTGAAGCTCGAATGATCAAACAGTGGGTGAATGAAGAGCGCCAGCGATACGCAACTTAGCGTCGTCGACCGCCGCAGTCCAAATCGTGCGAAGAACGTCGGCTCGATTGATCTGGATCAAGACCGCACATGTGTGGCAAACTAGCATGAGGCACTTCACCACGTATTTGCGCTGATCTCGAGCAAACCTGGCGCGGCTGGTTAGCTGCGTCTTTTCATCCAGTCCCATGTCTCCTCTGCGGGCCTCACGCGCGATCGACAGCTAAGCGTAGCGCCGTGCGAGTGCATCGAGCACAGGCCGATTGCCATACACGGCACAGGCTTACCTGACTTCATCGCCGCACGATCGGCATGTTTGTCGCGGAGTCAGGAAGGGAGATGGGGCAACGGGCTCGCTGACTCGCGCATGGAGCGACCCATGAGCGCTGCCCCACACACATCGCCGCAACTCGACCAGGACTTCATCAATGGGGTGCTTGCGCGCCATGCCGGTCGACCCGGGTCGATGCTGGCGATCCTGCAACAGATCCAGAACAATCATCCGCGCAAGTATCTGCCGCTCGAGGCGCTCGAGTATGTGGCATCGAAGACCGGCGTTCCCCTGTCCCGGATCTATAGCGTCGCGACCTTCTATGCGCTCTTCAATCTGACGCCCCAGGGCCGCAACACGATCTCGGTGTGTCGCGGAACGGCCTGCCATACCCGCGGTTCGCGCGATCTCTTCGAAAAGATAATGATGCACCTCGGATTCGAAGCGGCGGGCGACTCCGAACCCGACCAGCTTTCACTCACGACACCGGACGCGAGTGCAACGCTCCGGACTGTCGCGTGCTTTGGCCAGTGCGCCCTCGCGCCGGTCATCGAAATCAATCATGCCATTTTGGGGCACGTGAAAGAGCAGACGCTGCAACGTGAGCTCGACGCGCTCGACAAGCGGCAGGGCCAGTCATGACCGTCATTCGGGACGAGAGCGCGTTCGACGCGGTACGGCGCGCCGGTCTCGCGAAGCTGCTGCCTGCGCGCACCCGCATCGCGGTCGGCATGGGGACCTGCGGGGCCGGCAATGGTGCGGAAGCCGTGCACCACGCCTTCGCTCAGGCAATCGATAAGCGGGGCCTGGATGTGCAGCTCGTGCAGACCGGCTGCTTCGGTTTTTGCGCCGAAGAACCGCTGGTGAACGTGTGGACGCCGGGCCAGCCGCTCGTCATTCTGCACCGCGTGCGCAGCGATCAGGTAGGCCAGATCCTCGAAGGCCTGCGCAAGGGGTTTCCCCCGGGCGTCACGCTGTGCAAAGTAGAGCAGTGGGATCACATCACCGCGCAGGTCGAGTACGGCCGCGGACTACCCGATCTGCCGGCCTGGGACGACATTCCCTTCTTCAAGGGGCAGAAGAAGATCGTGCTCCGCAACTGTGGGCTCATCAACCCGGACGACATCGAGGAGTACATCGGCGTCGGGGGCTATCAGTCGCTCTACCGCGTCTTGCGCGAGCGCAAGCCGGAACAGGTCACGGAGCAGCTCAAGGCCTCGAGGCTGCGCGGGCGCGGAGGCGCGGGCTTCTCGGCGGGCGTGAAGTTCGACTATCTCCGCAAAGCGGTCGGCGCCCGCAAGTACATCATCTGCAATGCCGACGAAGGCGATCCCGGCGCCTACATGAACCGCAACGAGCTCGAGAGCGACCCGCACTCGCTGCTCGAAGGCATGGCGATCGGTGGCTACATCACGGGCGCGACGCAGGGCATCATCTATGTGCGCGCCGAATATCCGCTCGCCGTCCATCGCCTCAACGTGGCGATCGCGCAAGCCAGGGACTATGGACTGCTCGGCAAGAACATCCTCGGCTGCGGCTTCGATTTCGATATCGAGCTGACCGAAGGCGCGGGTGCATTTGTTTGTGGTGAGGAGACCGCGCTCATCGCCTCGCTCGAAGGGCGTGCGGGACGCTCCCGTCCGCGGCCGCCCTATCCCGGCGCAGAAAGGGCTCTGGGGCTTTCCGACCAACATCAACAATGTAGAGACGTGGTTCAACATTCCGCCCATCATCGCAAACGGTGCCGAGTGGTTCACGAGCGTCGGCAGCGAGACGAGTCCCGGCACGAAAGTTTTTTCGCTGGTCGGCAAGGTGACGAATACCGGGCTCGTGGAAATGCCGCTCGGCACGCCGCTCAGCAAGTTCGTCTATGACGCCGGCGGCGGCAGCATGCATGGACATAACGTGAAGGCGGTGCAGACGGGCGGGCCTTCGGGCGGCTGCATTCCCAGTGACATGCTCGATACGCCCGTCGATTACGAAGCGCTGGGCGAGCTCGGCTCGATCATGGGTTCCGGCGGCATGGTGGTGATGGACGAAGACAACTGCATGGTCGACGTCGCCCGCTATTTCATCGAGTTCACGCGCTCCGAGTCGTGCGGCAAGTGTACCCCGTGCCGCGTCGGTCTCGACAAGGCGTTGCGCACCCTGACGCGCATCACCAAAGGTCAGGGTCGCGAGGAAGATCTCGCCGAGCTCGACGAGCTCGGCCGGATGATTCGCGACACCTCGCTCTGCGGGCTCGGCCAGTCGGCACCGAATTCGGTGCTGACTGCCATTCGCCATTTCCGCCACGAGTTCGAAGACCACATCCGCGCCAAACGCTGCCGGGCCGGCGTGTGTTCGGATCTCGCGCTTGCACCGTGCGAGAACAGCTGTCCGATCCACATGAACATTCCGCGGTTTCTGCAGCTCTATAAAGAGGGACGCATCGCGGATGCGTTCGAATCGGTCATCATGGATAACCCACTGCCCGCCTCGACGGGACGCGTTTGTCAGCATCCGTGCGAGAGCCGGTGCCGGCGGCAGACCGTGGACGAGCCGATCAACATGCGGGAAGTGCATCGCGTGATCGCCGATTCGGTACTCCTCACGAATGAATTCGATGCCATGGCGGGCAGGATCGTCGCGAAGCGACGACCTGCCAGCGGCAAGTCGATCGCGGTCGTGGGCGCGGGCCCAGCCGGGCTCACCGCGGCGTTCTATCTTTCGCTGCTCGGCCACGAGGTGGTGGTACACGAAGCGCACGCGGAGCCGGGCGGCATGCTGCGCTTTGCGCTACCCGCGTATCGCCTACCGCGGGACGTGCTCGATCGCGAGATCGAGATCATCCGGCGACTCGGTGCTCAGTTCGTGTTCAACACGCACGTCGGTACGGACATGCCACTTGCCGCACTCGAAGAGCGGTTCGATGCGGTTTTCCTTTCGCTCGGAACCTGGAAGGAAATGCAGGCGCGGCTACCGGGCAGCGAGCTCGGCGGCGTCTTCGGTGCACTGCATTTTTTGGAAGCGGAGGCGTGCGGCACATCAGTGAGCCTCGGCGAGCGCGTCGCCATCATCGGTGGCGGCAACTCCGCGATCGACTGCGCGCGCACCGCAGTACGCAAGGGCGCTTCGGCGACCGTCGTTTATCGACGCGAGCGCAAGGACATGCCTGCCATCGCGGAGGAGGTCGACGCAGCCGAGGAAGAAGGCGTGCGTTTCGTGTTCCTCGCGCTGCCGTACCGCATCGCCGGCGAGCGCGGCGCGGTCAAGGGCCTCGAAGTGCACAAGACGCGTCTGGGCGCCTACGACACCTCGGGCCGTCGCCGGCCGGTCGACACCGGAGAAGTGCGAGTCGTCGCCTGCGACAGCGTGATACTGGCGGTCGGCGAGAACGCAGACACCGATTTCAGCCGCACTTCGGGTCTCGCGACCAAGGCGAGTGGCATGCTCGACGTCGATCGTTATGCGCTTACGACCAGTCGCGGAGGTGTATATGCCGGAGGCGATTTCGTCAGCGGCGCATCCAACGTGGTCACGGCCATGTCGTACGGCAAGGAAGTCGCCCGCAGTATCGACCGCCAGCTCACGGGCGAGAGCCGCTTCGACCAGCTCTTTCCTGTTTTCCAGTACGACCAGACACCGCCGCAGGTAAGCCCGTGCCGGCGCCATCACGCGCATTTTCTTCCGGCTGGCGTTCGCATGAAGACATTCGATGAAGCGGTCGCACCGTTGCGACCGAACGAAGCGCTCGAAGAGTCGAGCCGCTGCCTGCGCTGCGACATCCGGGAAACCTCGGCCCATGCCGTGCCCCGGGTGAAGAGCGCCTGATTCCAGGAGCCTGCCCTTGCCTCAGCAGATTTCCATCCGCATCGACAACGAGCTTTGCACCGCGACCGAGGGTCAGACGATTCTCGAAGTGGCCCGGGCGAACGGACGCAGCATTCCGACGCTGTGCTACCTGGAAGGGCTGAGCGCACCGGGATCCTGCCGTCTGTGCCTGGTCGAGGTCCACGGCAGCGGGCGCCTGCTCCCCGCCTGCGCGACGCCGGCCCACAGCGGCATGTCGGTCGTCACGAACAGCGAAAGCCTCGCGCATGATCGCCGGCTCGCAGTCGAGCTTCTTTTCGTCGAGCGCAACCACGTCTGTTCCGTCTGTGTGTCGAACGGCCATTGCGAGCTGCAGTCGATGGCGCAGGAGCTCGGACTCACGCATGTGAACCTTCCCTATAACTTCCCGCGGTTGCCGGTCGATGTCTCACATCCGCGCTGGGTGCTCGATCACAATCGGTGCATCCTCTGCTCGCGCTGTGTGCGCGTATGCGCCGAGATCGAGGGCGCGCACGTGTGGGACATATCCGCGCGCGGCATCAATTCGATGCTCGTCGCCGAGCTCAATCGGCCATGGGGGCAGGCCGCTTCGTGCACGAGCTGCGGTAAATGCGTGCAGGCCTGTCCGACGGGCGCACTGGTGGAAAAAGGTCAGGCTGTCGCGGAGATGACCAAGCGCAACCGTGTCGTGACGGAGCTTGCCGCGAAGAGGGAGGCCAGCTCATGAAGAAGGCCAGGCTCGCGACAATGTGGCTGGACGGCTGCTCCGGCTGTCACATGTCGTTTCTGGACGTGGACGAGGGGATTCTGACGATCGCGCAAAAGGCGGATCTGGTCTACAGCCCGCTCGTGGATATTCCCGAGTATCCGCACGACGTCGACATCGCAGTGGTGGAAGGGGCGGTCAGCAGCCAGGAAGACGTGGAAAGGATCCGGCTGGTGCGCGAACGCACCCGCATTCTGGTCGCGCTCGGCGACTGTGCCATCACGACCAATGTGACCGGGATGCGCAATCCGATTCCGCTCAAAGCCATCTTCGAGCGCGTTTATGTCGACGGCTCGGATGTGGAAAAAGGCGTTCCGAACGCCGGTTTGCCCGTGCTGCTGAAACATGCGGTTCCGCTTCACGACGTAGTGAAGGTCGATTTGCACGTGCCCGGCTGCCCGCCGTCGGCTGCGACGATCCTGTATTGCCTGAACGAACTGCTGGACGGGCGTATCCCGGATCTCGCAACGAAGCTGCGCTTCGGCTAATGGAGGACGTATGAAGACGATCGTCATCGATCCTGTCACGCGCATCGAAGGGCACGCGAAGATCACTATCCATCTCGACGACGACGGGCAGGTGGCCGATACGCAATTTCATGTCACGCAATTGCGCGGTTTCGAGAAGTTCACCGAAGGTCGGCCGTACTACGAGATGCCGTCCATTACCGCGCGCATCTGCGGCATCTGCCCGATCAGTCACCTCATCACGTCGGCCAAGGCGTGCGAAGCGATCATGAGCGTGCGCGTGCCGCCCGTAGCCGAGAAGTTGCGCGAGATCATGCATTGCAGCCAGGTGGTGCAATCGCATGCATTGAGCTTCTTCCATCTTTCGGCACCCGATCTGCTGCTCGGATTCGATTCCGATCCGGCCCAGCGCAATATCCTCGGCCTCATCGACAAGCACCCGCAACTCGCACGCGACGGCATCGCCCTGCGGCGCTTCGGCCAGCAGGTGATCGAGGCGCTCGCCGGGGAGCGTATTCATCCGTCGTGGGCCGTACCGGGGGGTGTCAACGCGCCGCTCGAAAGTGACGGCCGGGACCGGATTCTTGCGGCTCTGCCCGAGACGAAGGCGATTGCGCTGCGCACGCTGGAACTGTTCAAAGGAATCGTCGACCGCTTCGGCGACGAGATCGCGCATTTCGGCAATCTGCCGACGATGTATGCCGGGCTGGTGGACCGCCGCGGCAATCTCCAGTTCTACGACGGCGATCTGCGTTTCATCGACGCGGCCGGCAACAGCGTGGTCGACGGCATGGCAGCGCAGGACTATCAGCAATACATCGGTGAGGCGACCGTTCGCCATTCATTCCTGAAAGCGCCCTATTTCAAACAGCACGGCTATCCGGACGGGATCTTCCGCGTAGGGCCGCTCGCGCGGCTGAACGTCGTCGCGCGCTGCGGGACGCCTGTGGCTGACGCGGAGTTCGAGGAATATCGCCAGCGACTCGGCAGGCTCGTGCAGAGCTCGTTCCACTATCACTACGCGCGACTGGTCGAGATCGTCTTCTGCCTGGAGCGGATAGAGGACCTGCTGAACGATCGAGCGATACTCGATCGCCACGTGCGCGCACACGCGGGTGTGAATGCACTCGAGGGCGTAGGTATGGCGGAGGCGCCGCGCGGGACGCTCATCCACCACTACAAGGTGAACGAGGATGGCGCCATCACCTGGGCCAACCTGATCATTGCGACCGGCAACAACAACCTCGCGATCGGCAAAAGCATCGAGCAGGTGAGCCGGCGTTACATCCAGGCCAACAAGCTGCAGGAAGGCATGCTCAACCGCGTTCAGGCGGTGTTGAGAGCATACGATCCGTGCCTGAGCTGCTCGACGCATGCAGCGGGGCAGTACGCGGTCGAGATCCGGCTCGTCGATCCGGATGGCGCCGTGCTCGATTCGCTTCGCAACTGAAGTGACCCGTCAGGCGCCGTGCAGTTCGTTCGCTATCAGTTGCCGTATGACCTCGATCGCCTCCGGCACGGCGAGCGCGACGCGTTCGGACAGTCCTTCGTTCAGCTCGAACGAGCCGGCGCTGACCGTAACGATGAAGGCGCTGGGCGCACGGCCGAACAATGCTGCGGCCATCGATACCAGCGCATTCGGATTCATGTGATGAACGAGGGGGGTCGAATGTGTGGTGGCATCGTGCGGAACGCTGGAAACAGCGATGCTGCCGGGCGCCCCGCCAAGTTGCGCATCGATGAACACGACGAGGTCCACTGCGGCAATGCACTCCGCGAGCTCGGGGGTGAGCTGATGGCAGATGAGGACGTCCACATGCTCAGCCGCTGCCGGCGCAAGCGCGGATGCGATCGCCGCACCCACGCCGTCATCGCCGCGCAGCGGGTTGCCATAGGCGACGACGAGCACTCTGGGACTCACTTCGGGCATGTGATTACGCTTTCGGATCGCACGGCCATTCGAGTATAAGCATGCACGAGATGTCTCTTGCAGAGAGCGTGATCGAGATCGTCGCCGATGCGGCCGCACGCGCCAGTGCCTCGCAGGTGAATACGATACGCCTCGAGATCGGCGAATTGTCGTGCGTCGGTGCCGACGCGCTGCGATTCTGCTTCGACGCGGTTGCGCGAGGGACCGTAGCCGAGCGAGCCCGGCTGGAGATCATCCGCGTTCCCGGCGAGGGGGTATGCGGTACGTGCGGGCGCACGGCGCCGATGACCGCTCTCTACGATGCCTGTCCCTGCTGTAGCGACGGGACCATGCAGCCGCAGCGCGGAACCGAGATGCGTGTGAAGGAAATCGAGGTCGATTGACCGCAGGGGCCGATCGAACAAGGAGAGAGACCATGTGCAACGTCTGTGGATGCAACGAAGCGCATCACGCCTCGATCGAGGCGGGAAGCGAGAGCGCGGGCGTTCGCGGCGACGAACCTCATCGTCACGACCACGTGCACGATCACGGCCATGATGCCCATCAGCATGCGATGGGCCATACACACAGCCACGATCTGCTCGATTTCGGAAGCGGACCGGCACGCGCGCATGTGCCGGGTCTTACGCAGGGCCAGATGATTCGCATCGAGCAGGACATTCTGGGGAAGAACGCTGCGTATGCGGCAGCCAACCGGCGCAACTTTGCGCACCGGGGATTGCTTGCAGTAAACCTGCTCTCCGCACCCGGCGCCGGGAAAACGACGCTCGTCGTGCGCACCATCGAAGCGCTGCGCGATCGGGTCACGGTCGCGGTGGTGGAAGGCGACCAGCAGACGAGTATCGACGCGGACAGGATCCGTGCCGCCGGCGCGCGCGCCGTGCAGATCAACACGGGGAAAGGCTGTCACCTCGATGCCCACATGGTCGGTCACGCGCTCGACAATCTGCAGCCGGAAAGCGGCAGCCTGCTGCTGATCGAGAACGTCGGAAATCTGGTCTGCCCGGCAGCGTTCGATCTCGGCGAAGCTGTACACGGTCGTCATGCTTTCGGTCACCGAAGGCGATGACAAGCCCCTCAAGTATCCCGATATCTTCCGTGCCGCGAACCTCGTGCTCATCACGAAATGCGACCTGCTTCCACACGTCGACTTCGACGTCGGCGTTGCCCTCGATCACGCGCGCAGGATCAATCCTCGCGTGCAGGCGCTGCGAATCTCGGCGCGCACGGGCGAAGGCATGAACGAATGGACGGGATGGCTGGAGGCGGCATTGAAAGTCGCCGTTGCAGCACGCGCTCCGGCCGGCGCGACCGCGTCGCGCATCGAGGCGGGACGGTGACGAACGGCGCTCAGCGCATGGAGCGCTTCCCTCGACCGCGCGACAACTGCCTGCGCCTGCGCGTCCACGGCACTGTTCAGGGCGTCGGATTCCGCCCGTTCGTCTATCGCATCGCGCGTGAGCTCGACGTCTCCGGCTGGGTGCGCAACATCGCCTCCGGTGTGGAGATCGAGGCGCATGGGACTGCGCAGCGGCTCGCCGCGCTGCGCGCGCGCCTGCTCGCCGAGGTACGGGAACCCGCTCGCATCGACAGCGTGCGCGAGGCGTGGTCACGCGAGGCGGGATCGGCTGCGGGGTTCGCGATCGCGGCCAGTGTAGGCGGAGAGGTGCACACGGCAGTGGCACACGACACCGCGGTGTGCGCGGAGTGTCTGAAGGAGCTGTTCACGGCGGGCGACCGTCGTTATCGCTACGCATTCATCACGTGCACGCGTTGCGGCCCGCGCTACACGATCACTTCAGCGTTGCCCTACGATCGCGTGTCGACGAGCATGTCCGCGTTCACCCTCTGCGCTGCCTGCTTGCAGGAGTACGGATGCGTCGACAGCCGCCGCTTCCATGCTGAGGCGAATGCATGTCCGCAATGCGGGCCTATGCTCGCATTCGCGGACGCGAGCGGTGCCCGCGCTTCCGGAGATCCCGTCGCAAGGGCGCATCGTATCCTGCAGGACGGCGGCATCGTGGCAGTCAAGGGATTGGGTGGATATCACCTGGCGTGCAATGCGCGCGACGAGACGGCGACCGCGCGATTGCGCAGGCGCAAACAGCGCGACGGAAAGCCCTTCGCACTCATGTTTGCAAATGTTGCCTCGATCGGCGATGTCGCACACGTCAGCGCGGACGAGCGGGCGATACTGGAGTCCGCCGAACGTCCGGTCGTTCTTCTGCGGAAAACGCCGTCCTGCGATGCATTGCTGCCGGGTGTTGCACCGGGGCTCGCGTCGATCGGGGCGATGCTGCCGTACACGCCGCTGCAGTATCTGCTGTTCCATGAAGCGGCGGGCAGGCCCGAGGCAGGCGCATGGCTCGACGCCGCGCAGCCGCTCGTACTGGTGATGACGAGCGCGAATGTATCGGGCGCACCGCTCGTCATCCGCGACGACGAAGCGCTGTGCTCGCTCGCAGACATCGCAGATGGTTTCCTGTTGCATGACCGTGAGATCGTCGCCCGATGTGACGATACGGTGCTTCGCATCGAACCAGGGGACGGGGTCGGGTGTTCCATGACGCCGCACGCGCCGGCGCTGCGGCTCGTACGTCGCGCACGCGGCTTCGTGCCCGATTCGATTGCGTTGTCGCGCACGGGTCCTTCGGTGCTGGCAGTCGGCGGCTCGCTCAAGAACACCGTCACGTTCACCCGTGGTTCGCAGGCATTCGTCTCGCCGCATATCGGCGATCTGGATAACGCGCTCACATGCGAAGCTTTGCTCTGTGCCGTGGAGCATCTGCAGCGCACGGTCGGGGCACGTGCTTCCGTGTTTGCTCACGATCTGCACCCGGATTTCTTCAGCACACGTGCGGCGGCGCGCATGGCGGACGAGCACGGCGTACGTGCGCTGGCCGTGCAGCACCACCACGCGCATATTGCTGCGGTGCTTGCCGAGCATCACGTCCACGAACCGGTGATCGGCGTCGCGCTGGACGGCGTCGGTCTCGGCAGCGACGGCACAGCGTGGGGCGGCGAGTTGTTGCGTGTGGATGGCGCATCGTGCGAACGACTGGGCCACCTGCGCCGCCTGCAGCTGCCGGGCGGCGACCATGCGGCGCGCGAACCGTGGCGCATGGCCGCGGCTGCGCTGCATGCGCTGCATCGCGAAGACGAAATCGAAACCCGCTTCGCGCTCGAACCGGGTGCCGCGATCATCCGCGGCATGCTGCTGAACGGCGTGAACAGTCCTTACACCAGCAGCATGGGACGCTGGTTCGACGCCGCGGCGGGACTGCTGGGGGTTACTGCCCGGAGCGCTTACGAAGGCGAAGCAGCCATGCGTCTCGAGGCGCTCGCTCTCGAGCACGGAAGCGCCCGGCCGCTGCCCTCCGGTTTCGAGATTCACGCTGACGCCACGCTCGATCTCCTGCCATTGCTCGCTCATCTTGCTGGCGAGCGTGACGCCGCCCGCGGCGCTGCAGTTTTCCACGCGACGCTGGTTGCGGCGCTGGCCGAGTGGGTGTGCGGTGCGGTGCGCATGAGCGGACTCGATACGGTGGCGCTGGGCGGCGGCTGTTTCCTCAACGGTCTCGTCTCAACGCATCTGCGCGCGGCGCTTCTTGCCCATGGGCTGCGTGTTCTCGAAGCCGAACGACTGCCGCCCAACGATGGCGGCCTCTCGCTCGGACAGGCGTGGGTGGCGATGCGTGTCCACGAGCAGCCCGCCAGGCTCGGGCGTTCCTCGAACGAAGCAGTCGCCACACAGTGATATGTTTCCCCTACGTGCCGCTGGAGAATAGCCATGTGCCTTGCGATTCCCACTCGTGTCGTAGAGCGCCTCTCGACCGAACGCGCGATCGTCGAGCTCGGCGGCGTGCGGAGGGAAATCTCGCTGGCGCTCCTCGACGATGTCGCGCCGGGAGACTACGTGATCGTGCATGCCGGCTTCGCACTGACCCGGCTCGACCCTGACGAAGCGCGCCGAACGCTGGAACTGTTCGCGCAGGCCGGCCTGGGCGTGGAAACGCCATGATCTACGTGGACGAATTTCGTGACGGAAAGCTCGCCGCCGGCATCGCCGCCGCGATGGCGCACGAAGCCGATCCCGGCCGCGAGTATCGATTCATGGAGTTCTGCGGGGGCCATACGCACGCGATCTCGCGTTACGGCCTTTCGGAGCTCATGCCGGACAACGTGCGGATGATCCATGGTCCGGGCTGTCCCGTTTGCGTACTGCCGATCGGCCGCGTCGATGTTGCCGTCCGGCTGGTCCTCGAGCGGAAAGTCACGTTGTGCACGTATGGTGACGCGCTGCGCGTACCCGGCTCCGCCGGCATGTCGCTGCTGCGGGCCAAGGCGCGCGGCGGCGACGTGCGGATGATCTATTCGGCTGCCGATGCGCTCACGATCGCGCGCAAGGAGCCGCAGCGCGAAGTCGTGTTCCTTGCGCTCGGCTTCGAGACGACGACGCCCGCGACGGCCGTGGTGATTCAAGAAGCTCATGCAGCCGGGATCGGCAACTTCAGTGTGCTGTGCAACCACGTGCTTACGCCGCCGGCGATGGCCGCCATTCTGGACACGCCGGTCGCACCCGGATCGACACCTGTCGCGCTCGACGGCTTCATAGGTCCTGCGCACGTCAGCACCGTAATCGGCACGCGGCCCTACGAGTTCGTGCCGGAGCGTTACGGTAAGCCGGTCGTGATCGCCGGTTTCGAACCGCTCGATCTCATGCAGGCGGTACTCATGCTCATCAGGCAGGTGAACTCGAAGCGCGCGGAAGTGGAAAACGAGTTCACCCGCGCGGTCAACCGCGACGGCAACCGCAAGGCGCAGGCACTCATGGCCGACGTGTTCGAGCTGCGTGACAGCTTCGAATGGCGCGGTCTGGGCGAGATACCCGCGAGCGCGTTGCGCATCCGGAGGCAGTACCGGCGGTTCGATGCCGAGGTGCGCTTCGACAGTGCCTACCGGGCGGTCGCCGACAATAAGGCCTGCGAGTGCGGTGCGATCCTCCGCGGCGCGAAGTCGCCGCAGGACTGCGCGATTTTCGGCAGCGTCTGTACACCCGAGAATCCCATCGGCGCATGCATGGTGTCGGCGGAAGGCGCCTGCGCGGCGCATTATGCGTACGGTCGCTTCAAGGACGTCGCGGTCGTAGCGCAGTGAGTGTCTCTAAGGCAGTCAAGCCCGGCTATGTGAGGCCGCTCGATCTGCGTCACGGTCGGGTCGAGATGGTCCATGGCAGCGGCGGACGTGCGATGGCGCAGCTCGTTCGCGAGCTCTTCGTGGCTGCGTTCGACAACGACATCCTGCGCCAGTTGAACGATCAGGCCTGCTTCGTCCTGCCGCCGGGGCGTGCCGTGATGGCCACCGATTCGCATGTCGTGTCGCCGCTTTTCTTTCCGGGCGGCGACATCGGGTGCCTTTCGGTTCACGGCAGCATCAACGACGTGGCGATGGCCGGTGCGCGCCCCGCCTATCTCGCCGCGAGCTTCATACTGGAGGAAGGTTTCGCGCTGGCTGATTTGAAGCGGATTGTCGACTCCATGGCGCGGGCGGCGGGGGATGCGCGCGTTCCCATCGTCACCGGCGACACGAAAGTGGTCGAGCGCGGCAAAGGTGACGGCGTGTTCATCACGACTACGGCCGTCGGTGTCGTCCGTGACGGCATCGACGTAAGCGGCGCCAACGCCCGCCCCGGCGACGCGATCCTCGTGTCCGGCAGCATGGGTGACCATGGGGTGGCGGTCATGTCTACACGCGTGGACCTCGGCTTCCAGACCGCGATCGTTTCCGATACCGCGGCCCTGCACGAGCTCGTTGCCGCGATGCTGGCGGCGGTCCCCGGCATTCACGCGATGCGCGATCCGACGCGCGGCGGGCTCGCCACGACGCTGAACGAGATCGCCACGCAGTCGGACGTCGGCATGATGCTGGACGAGTCATCCATCCCGATCGCGCCGCAGGTCGAGGCCGCCTGTGAGTTCCTCGGCCTTGACCCGCTGTATGTCGCGAATGAAGGAAAGCTCGTTGCCATCTGTCCGGCTGAAGACGCTGCGAGACTGTTGGGTGCGATGCGGGCGCATCCGCTGGGCGCTTCCGCTTCGATCATCGGTCGGGTGGTCGAGGATCGCAATCACTTCGTGCAGATGAAGACGCGGCTGGGCGGCCGGCGCATCGTGGATTGGCTGACGGGGGAGCAACTGCCGCGCATCTGCTGATCGTCTGCCGGTCGTCCTCGTCAGTGCTCACTCAGTAAGCTAAAATCGCTGTTTTTTCCGCGTCTTGGAGCGGGTTATCACCCGCGCACCCATGAAAAGCAGCGAGATCCGCAGCAGCTTCCTGAAATACTTCGAGGAAAACGGTCATACGATCGTCCCTTCGTCACCGCTCGTGCCGGGCAACGATCCCACACTGCTTTTCACCAATGCAGGGATGGTCCAGTTCAAGGACGTGTTCCTCGGCCAGGAGAAACGCTCATACGTACGCGCGACGACCGCTCAGCGCTGTGTGCGCGCGGGCGGCAAACATAACGACCTGGAGAACGTGGGCTACACCGCGCGCCATCACACGTTTTTCGAGATGCTGGGCAATTTCAGCTTCGGCGATTACTTCAAGCGCGATGCGATCCGTTTCGCCTGGGAACTCCTGACGAAGAGGTTCAAGCTGCCGCAGGAGAAGCTCTGGACTACCGTCTATCACGAAGACAACGAGGCGTACGAGATCTGGACCAGGGATATCGGCGTGCCTGCCGAGCGTTGCATCCGGATCGGCGACAAGCCCGGTGCGCCCCAGTACCAGAGCGACAACTTCTGGCAGATGGCCGACACCGGCCCGTGCGGTCCCTGCAGCGAGATCTTCTATGACCACGGTCCCGGGATTCCGGGCGGCCCCCCGGGCTCGCCCGATGCCGACGGCGACCGCTACATCGAGATCTGGAATCTGGTGTTCATGCAGTTCAATCGTGACGACAAGGGCGTCCTGAATCCGTTGCCCAAACCGTCGGTCGACACCGGCATGGGTCTCGAACGCATCGCGGCAGTGCTGCAAGGCGTGCATTCGAACTACGAGATTGATCTTTTTCAGGATCTCATCAGGGCTGCGGCGCGCGAGACCGGTACCGAAGGATCTCTCGAACAATTCGCTGAAGGTCATCGCGGACCACATTCGTGCCTGCTCGTTCCTCATAGTGGACGGCGTCATTCCGAGTAACGAGGGACGCGGCTATGTGCTGCGCAGGATCGTCCGGCGTGCCATCCGCCACGGCTACAAGCTGGGGCAGACGAAGCCCTTCTTTCACAGGCTCGTAAACGATCTCGGTCGCGCCATGGGCGATGCCTATCCGGAGCTCGTCGCAAGCGAAGCGCGTGTCGCGCAGATTCTGAAGCAGGAAGAAGAGCGCTTCGCCGAAACGCTCGAGAACGGCATGAAGGTGCTGGAAGGCGCACTCACACGCGAAGACAGGATGCTCGATGGCGAGACGGTCTTCCAGCTCTACGATACATACGGCTTCCCGGTCGACCTCACCGCGGACATCGCACGCGAGCGTGGCGTGCGCGTCGACTATGCCGGCTTCGAAGAGGCGATGCAGCGACAGCGCGCACGTGCCCGGGCGGCGTCACGGTTCACGCTGTCGGCTTCGATGGATTACAGCGGCCGTGCGACCGAATTTCACGGCTACGACTATCTGAGCCTCGAAGCGCAGGTGGTCGCGCTCTACCGCGCAGGGACCCAGACCGACGAGCTCATTGCGGATGAAGAAGGCATCGTCGTCCTCGACCGCACCCCTTTCTACGCGGAGTCCGGCGGCCAGGTAGGCGATCGCGGCGAGCTCGTCAGCGCAAGCGGGACGTTCGCGGTCGATGATACGCAGAAGATCCAGGCCGAGGTGTACGGCCACAAGGGCCGGCTCAAGACCGGACGACTCCGCGTCGGCGACAAGGTCGAGGCGCACGTCGACACGCTGGCGCGCTCGCGGGCCGCGTGGAATCACTCGGCGACGCACCTCATGCACGCGGCACTGCGCAAGGTGCTCGGCCCGCATGTGCAGCAGAAGGGGTCTTTGGTCGATGCCCAGCGCACCCGCTTCGATTTTTCGCACAACGAGCCGATGTCACCGGAGCAGATTCGCCAGGTGGAGAGGCTCGTCAACGACGAAATCCGGCGCAACGTCGAGGTGTCGGCGCGCATCATGAAGCACGACGAAGCGATCAAGTCGGGTGCGGTTGCTCTCTTTGGCGAAAAGTACGGCGACGAAGTGCGCGTCATACGGATGGGCGATTTCACGACGGAGCTCTGCGGCGGCACACACGTGCGGCGCACCGGCGATATCGGCTTCTTCAAGATCGTGCTCGAGACCGGCATTGCGGCAGGCATCCGCAGGGTCGAGGCGGTGACCGGCCCCGGCGCGCTCGAATGGGTTCAGGCGCAGGAAGCGAAGCTTTCCGAAGCGGCCAGCGCGCTGCGCACGTCGCCGCAGGAAGTCACGCAGAAGATCGCGCAGATCATGGACAACGTGCGGACGCTCGAGAAGGAGCTTTCGCGGTTGAAGTCGAAGGTCGCTTCTTCACAGGGTGACGAGCTCGCCGATCGTGCGTTCGACGTGAAGGGTGTCAAGGTGATCGCGGCTGCGCTGGAAGGCGCCGATGCGAAAGGCCTGCGCGAAGCGGTCGACAAGCTCAAGGACAAGCTCAAGTCCGCTGCGGTCGTGCTGGCCGCGGCGCACAACGGCAAGGTGTCGTTGATCGCCGGGGTCACGTCCGATCTGACGGCGCGGCTGAAAGCAGGGGAGCTCGTGAATCACGTCGCGCAGCAGGTGGGCGGCAAGGGCGGCGGCCGGCCCGACATGGCGCAGGCCGGCGGCACCGATGCCGCGAAGCTCCCGCAAGCACTCGAATCCGTCAGGGCATGGATCGAAGAGCGCGTTTGATTACCTGAACCGCGCGAGGAGGTCGTATGAGCAAGCCCGTATTGCTGCGCGCGCAGGACGTTCAGGCGCTGCCGGAACAGGCCAGAGCGCATAATCTGAACCCGGCATTTGTGCGACACACACGCTCGCTGGGAGACGCAACCGGCCTCTCCACCATCGGTGTTCATCTCGTGCGTCTGCAGCAGGGCGACACGAGCAGCGTTTTCCACTTCCACCATCAGGACGAGGAGTGGATATACGTGCTCTCGGGGCGGGGCATCGCGGAAATCGGCGACGAGAAGCACGAGGTGGGCGCGGGCGACTTCATGGGGTTCGTCGCCGGTTCGCCGGCGCACAACCTGCATAACCCGCATGCGGAGGACCTCGTTTATCTCGTCGGCGGCAACCGCTGGCCATTCGACGTGTGCGATTACCCGCGCGTCGGCAAGCGGCGCTACCGCGTGAACGGCAAGAACGTTTACGTGGATGCCGAGCTGCTGGAGAAGGCGGGCGAGAAGATCGGGTAGCTCCCCTCACGGCGACCCGCCCGAACCCTCGTCCCGATTCGGGACGCGTTGTGCCCTCAAGTCGATGCGACGTCAAGCACGTTGCATAACGCGAACTGACGCGAAAAGCCAAGTTTTTGGCGCGTAATGGCAAGTGCAGCCTCGCGCGATTGCCGTTAAAGCAACCTTCGGCAAAGCCCAGAGGTTCGTGTGGAGAGAGATCAATCACTCAAGTTCATGCATGAGTTGCTCAGTGCGATGGTCGCCAAAAAGGCGTCCGACCTCTTCATCACGGCCGGCTTTCCGCCTGCCATCAAAATCGACGGCAGGCTCTCGCCGGTGGCGAGCCAGCCCCTGACCGCGCAGCACACCGCCGAGATCGCACGGGCAGTGATGAACGATAAGCAAGCAGCGGAGTTCGAGGCGACCAAGGAATGCAACTTCGCCGTGAACCCCGGTGGTATCGGCCGCTTCCGTGTGAGCGCCTTCATTCAGCAGGGGCGCGTCGGCCTGGTCATGAGGACGATCAACACCGTCATTCCAAGGCTCGAGGATAGCAACCTGCCTTTGCAGTTGCGCGAGATCTGCACGATGAAGCGCGGCCTGGTCATCCTCATTGGCGGTACGGGTCAGGGCAAATCGACGACCCTCGCGGCGATGGTCGGCTATCGCAACGAGAACAGCTACGGCCACATCATCACCGTCGAGGATCCGGTCGAGTACGTGCACGAGCACAAGAACTGCGTCGTTACACACCGCGACGTCGGCGTGGATACCGAATCATGGTTCTCCGCTCTCAAGAACGCGCTGCGGCAGGCGCCCGACGTGATTCTCATCGGCGAAATCCGCGATCGGCAGACGATGGAGTACGCGATCGAGTTCGCCGAGACCGGTCACCTGTGCATGGCGACCATGCACGCGAACAGCTCGAACCAGGCGCTCGACCGTATCGTCAACTTCTTCCCGCAGGAGCGCAGGCAACAGCTTCTGATGGATCTGTCGCTGAATATCCGGGCATTCATCGCTCAGCGGCTGGTGCCGCTGAAAGACGGGAAAGGACGCGTGGCGGCTGTCGAGATCATGCTCAATACGCCGCTCATCTCCGATCTCATCTTCAAGGGCGAGGTGCACGAGATCAAGCAGATCATGGCGAAGTCGCGCGAGCTCGGCATGCAGACATTCGACCAGCATCTGTTCGAGCTCTACGATGCGGGGCTGATCGGCTATGAAGACGCGCTGCGCAACGCGGACTCGGTGAACGAGTTGCGACTCATGATCAAGCTCAACAGCAAGGAAGCGCAACAGAAAGACGTTCTCGGCGGGATCTCGCATCTGAACATCGTCTGATGTCTCCCTCTCCCGATTCCGGGAGAGGGAGTGGAGCGGTCGAGAGGGGAGCGCTTCTCCTGTTTCAGACTTACTCGTCGCGGCCGTAGTGGATGCGGCGATACGGCAGCGTCACGACCGCCCGTTCGATACGGGCGTCGATGATCATCGGACACGGATTTGCGACCCACTCCTGCGCGGCTTTCTGCAGATCCTCGATCTTCGTCACGAGCGCGCCTTTCCCGCCAAAACCGCGCGCAACTGCGCCCATATCGGGCGTCGGGATGACGGACAGCATCTTGTCCATCTTGTGCGCGTCGAGCTTGTAGTACTCCGAACCGAGCGACTCGTTGTTGAGTACCACGATGAGAAGCGGCATCTTGTGCCGGATCATCGTGTCGAACTCGGCGAGATGCATCATCACGCTTGCATCGCCGTCCACCAGCACGTGCGGCTTGTTGCCGGATGCGAGTGTCGCGCCCATCGCCGCCGGCATCATCTGGCCGATGCAGCCGAAGAAGTGGCTCGCCATGACGATCGGCCGCTCCTTCGCGAACAGAATGTTCGAGAATCCGGCCGATGCGCCGCTGCCCGTGAGCAGGCTCATGTTCGCCGGAACGATTTCGTCGAGCGTCGTGACGACGTCGCGCGGATCGACTTTGCCGTCCTCGATCGGAAACTCGGCGCGATCGGCCAGATGGCCGACGAGCTGTTTCTTGACGTCGGGCGTGCGATAGCCGGTCTGCTTGAAGTTCTGCTGCGCCAGCGCGGATTCGATCGCTTCCACCCCGAGCTTCGCGTCGGTCTGGATATAGACGTCCGACGAGCGGGAGTTGCCCATCAGCACGTGCGCTTTGGTATCGAGATGCACGAACTTCGCGTTCGGGTAGAGATAACCGTGCTCGGTCGTGTAGCGGTTCAAGCTCGCGCCCACGCCGATGACGACGTCCGCTTCCTGCAGCAGGTTGATCGCCGTCTTCGTCGCATAGAGGCCCGAGACGCCGATATGAAACGGATCTCTGCCGGCGAGCCAGGTCTTGGCCATGAGCGATGTCGCGATGCAGCGCGCCGCTGCGCTCGGCAAGCTTGAGGATCGCATCGCCCGCACCCGACCACCGCGCGCCACGCCCGGCGACGATGACAGGCCGCTTTGCGCTCGTGATCAGCTCCAGCGCGCGTTTCACGGATTCTGCGTCGGGCCCCGATGCACGTTTCGGCAGGATCGTCGCCGACGTCTGATACGCGTCGTCGTCCTCGAAGTTCTTCTGCTGGATGTCCATCGGACAGCTCAGCATCACGGGCTTCGATTCGAGCTGCGCCATGTAGAACGCCTTGCGCACGACGTCGTCGACGCTCTCGGGTGAATTCAGGCGCACGAAGCCGGTTTCGCATACCGCAGCGAATCCGCGATTGTCGAAGCGCTGGTTGTAGCCGTCGTCGTTCGTCGGATGTTCGCCGCAGAATGCGACGAGCGGCGATTCGGCACGCGCGGCTACGACGAATGCCGTTGCGAGCTGGGTCGTGCCCGGGCCGCAGGTTGCACTCGCGATGCCGGGCTTGTGCGTCGAGCGCGCCCAGCCGTCGGCCATTCCGAGTCCTGCCCCTTCGTGGCGGACTTCGACGAGCTCCACGCCGAGCTTGTCGAGCTCGCTGTACCAATACATGTTCGCGTCACCCATGATGCCGAACACGGCCTGGGTGCCTTCCGCCTTGAACGCCTGGGCGAGACGCTGATATACCTTCATGCCTGTCCTCCGGTGTTGATATTGTGTAAGTGGGTTGTCGACTTACGGAATCATCGCCCTGCGGCGAAGAAGCCCTGCGCATGGGCATCGAGCGCGGGCTCGGGCAATGCTCGGGGATGCGGCGATGATATGACCTCACGCCGTGAACGTCCAAGTACTCGAGCGCCTCATGCGCGGGGCGGTGCTGAGACGGCCACGTCGGAAGTCCATATCATGGTGCAGGCGCGGCCGCAAATGAGGCTGCATTCGGATACGCGACCCTGCCGGAGGTCGCGTCACGCTTTCGCTTCGAAGGCGTGAGTGTTCGCCGCATCAAGATGAAGCCGACAAAGCCCGTGGAGATGGTCTACTCGTATCGGAAGGACAACGACAATCCGATACTGGAGACTTTCCGTGAAGAGATATTGGGCACGGAAGCTCAGTCGTAGATCGCGTTCGCGAACAGCTTCGATCGGCTAAAAGAGGTGGACCGCCGTGGGTGCGAGAAAGCCGATCAGGGTGAAGATGAGTCCGATGATGCCGAGCCCGCCGGCGGTCCAGACCAGGGCGGCCACGCCTGTGATGACCGCGGCCGAGGCGAGCACGATCGCGATCTGAAGTGCGGCTGATGCAGTCTCGAACTGATGATAGGCGGCGAGCGAGCTGTCGCGTTTTGCTTCGGCGGCCTTGGCGCGAGCCGCGAGCTCCTTGCGGCCTTCCTGTGTCTCCGGCTCGCTTTCATAACGCGCCGCCGTCTTGCGCCAGTCGTCGATGCGCTTCGCGATGATCCCCTTCGCCTCGCCGTTCGCGCCGGCGAGCTGGAGCTCGGCTTCTTCCGCCGCGGTGCGTACGGTCGTCAGGCGTATCGTCTTCGCCTGGAAAAAGGACCACAGGTTCGAAGCCTCGATATTGCTGCTGAGCGCCTGCGTCTGCGCGCTCTGGCCGAACGTTTCGGACAGCGCGAGCAGCAGCGCGAGCACCGCGATGAGGAGCGCCACTTTCTTGTTGGATGCATCGAGATGAGCATGAGCCGACATGATTCCCCCTTGGACTGTTTGTGGTTTGCGAGAGTACGTACAAATACAATACTAAGGGAAGGCCCGGTGAGAGAGTTGCGATGAGACACGCATGTCATACCGGCCTCGTCATCTTGACAGTGGCGAGTGTTTTCGGGGCCACGTGCGCGTGCGCCGCACAGACGAGCTGGAAACCGGAAAAGCCGGTCGAGTTCGTCGTGCTTTCGTCCGCGGGCGGAGGTAACGACAAGACCGCACGCGTGATCCAGAGAATCTGGCGCGAGGAGCGATGGCTCGAGAACGTCAACGTGCTGAACAAGCCGGGCGGCGGCGGTTCGCTCGCTTACACGTATGTGTCCCAGCACGCGGGCGATGCTCACTACATCGCGGTCGTTCGTAAAGGTCTGCTCACCAACCACATTCTCGGACGCAGCACGCTCGACTCCTTCGGAGCTGACGCCGCTCGCCGTGATGGCGAACGAACCGAATGCGATGGCGGTGCGCGCAGACTCGCCGCTGAAGAGCGCGAAGGATCTCGCCGAGCGGCTCAGGAACGATCCTCAGTCGATCACCACCTCCGTCGGCAGCACGCGCGGCGGTCCGGCGCACATGATGGTGGTGCAGCTTGCGAAGCTCGGCGGCGGCGACCCGCGCAGGCTCAAGATCGTGACGTTCGGCGGCTCGAACGAATCGATCACGAATCTGCTTGGCGGCCACATCGAGGTGATCTCGTCTTCTGTCGATGCGCTCGTTCCGCACCACAAGGCCGGCACCATGCGCATCGTCGGCGTCGCCACGGCGGAACGTTCGTCGGCGCTGCCGGACGTGCCGACGTTCAAAAGCCAGGGCTACGACGTGGTGATGGGCAACTGGACCGCGATCATGGGTCCAAAGGCTTTGTCGGCGTCGCAGATCGCGTACTGGGAAGGGCTCCTCGAGCGCACGTTCCAACATCCGTCATGGAAGGGCATGCTCGAAGCCGAAGCGCTCGAGGCCGACTTCAGGAAATCTCAGGCGACGCGAGAGCTCGTTGCCCGCGACTACGAAAGCGAGCGCGCAATGCTTGCAGAGCTGGGGATGACAAGGTAGGTAACACCATCTCCCCCGGTGTGAGCGGCGCGCTTGGGAGAACCTGTCGGTTTTGGGAGGACCTCAACACCCACGACCTGACCTACCGACTCGCCAGCGTAGATGTATGCCAGCCGCCGCCAAGCGCTCGTATCAGTCCGATGCTCGCCGCGAGACGGCGGTTGCGCAAATCCACTGCGGTACGTTCAGCGGCGAGCAGCGTGGTCTGCGCCGTCAGTACATTGAGATAACTCACGATCCCGGATTTGTACTGGTTGAGCGTGAGTTGCAGCGACTGCCGCGCAAGCGCCACCGCTTCGTCCTGCACCACCGCTTCCTGCTCCAGTACGCGCAATGCCGCGAGATTGTCCTCGACTTCCTGAAAACCCTGCAGCACGGTCTGGCGATAGCTCGCGACGGTCTGGTCGTACAGTGCGACGGCCTGTTCGGTGCGCGCACGTCGCAGTCCCGCGTCGAACAGCACCTGTGCGAGATCGGCACCAAGCGACCAGAAGCGCGCGGGCGTCCCGAAAAGGCTGCTTACCGATACGCTTTGATAGCCGCCGGTCGCCGAGAGCGCTAGTGTTGGAAAGTAGGCAGCCTGCGCGACGCCGATCTGCGCGTTGGCCGACGCGACCCGTCGCTCGGCGCCGGCGATATCCGGCCGCCGTTCGAGGAGCTCGGACGGCAGGCCGATGGGTATCGAGGGTGGCGACGCGTCCAATGGCGCCGATGCGAGTGCGAAGTCGGCTGGGGGTTTGCCCGTGAGCACGGCGATCGCATGCTCGAGCTGGGCACGTTGGACGTTGAGATCGAGCGCCTGCGCCTCCGTCGTCTTGAGTTGCGTTTGCGCCTGCACCACGTCCGCCCGGGCGGCGACACCCGCGTTGTAACGATTCTGTGTGAGCTTCAGCGACTCGGTGAACGCGCGCACGCTGTCGCGGAAGATCTGCTGCTGCGCGTCGACGGAACGCAGCAGAAAATAGTTCTGGGCGAGTTCCGCCTGCAGCGAGAGCCGCGCTGCCTCCACGTCGGCAGCGCTCGCCTGCTCACTCGCCACGTTCGCTTCGACGCTCCGCCGGACCCGGCCCCACAGATCGAGCTCCCACGATGCATCGAGACCGATCTGGTGCTCGGTCGTCGTTCTGCGCAGCGTTATCGTATTGGGATCGCTGTTGCCACTTCCCCGCGAACGGGTGATAGAGCCGGAAGCATTGAGCACCGGGAAATAGGCTGCGCGCGCCTGTGCGACCAGGGCGCGTGCCTGGCGATATTGTGCTTCGGACTGCGCCAGGGTCTGGTTGGATACGCTCACCTGCTCGATCAACCCCCCGAGCACCGGGTCGCTGTAAATCTCCCACCACTTGCCCTTGATTTCCTGGTCGCGCGGTTCCGCCTGCTTCCAGCCCTCCATTTCCTTGAATCCGGAAGGAACCGGCGCACTGGGACGTGAGTAATCCGGTCCAACGGCGCAGCCGGAGACCAGCAATATGGAAAAGAGAGCGATGAATGTGGCTTTCACTTGAGCTTGTATCCACAAGAACGGCTTGCGTGCCAGAGACAGAACATTCGAACCATACGCCGCCGCGCAGTTCAACCGTTCGCTCCCGCGTGCGCCGGCGCGGTATCGGGTCGCTGCCTACGCCTGCGCTGAACCCAGAGTCGCATGCGATCGAGATAGAGATACACGACCGGCGTGGTGTACAGCGTGAGGAGTTGACTGAGCAGGAGTCCCCCCACGATCGAGATGCCCAGCGGCCTGCGCAATTCCGCCCCGTCGCCGTAGCCGAGCGCGAGCGGCAGGGCGCCGAACATCGCCGCGAGGGTGGTCATCATGATCGGTCGGAAACGCATGAGACACGCGCGATAGATTGCGTCCTGGGGCGAGAGACGCTCGCGCCGTTCCACCTCGAGCGCGAAGTCGATCATCATGATCGCGTTCTTCTTCACGATGCCGATGAGAAGAATGACGCCGATCAGCGCGATGATCGTGAACTCGGTCTTGAACACGAGGAGCGCGAGCAGCGCTCCCACGCCGGCCGACGGCAGAGTGGAGAGGATGGTGATCGGATGCACGAGGCTCTCGTACAGAATGCCGAGGACGATGTAGACCGTCAGCAATGCGGTCAGAATCAGCCACGGCTGACTCTTGAGTGAAGCCTCGAACACACGCGCGGTCCCCTGGAAGCTGCCGTGCAGTGTGGTCGGCACGCCGATCCGCGCGAGTTCCTGGGTCACCGCGTCGCGGGCTTCCGACAGCGACACGCCCGGCGCCAGGTTGAACGAGACGGTGGTCGCCGCGAACTGGCTCTGGTGTGCGACCGAGAGCGCCGTATTCGTCATCTCGTAACGACTGAATGCGGAGAACGGCACCTGTGAGCCGTTCGCAAGGATGATGTAGAGACTCTTGAGGGCTTCGGGACTCTGCCAGTACTGCGGCGCCGCCTCCATGACCACGCGGTACTGGTTGAGCGGGTTATAGATCGTCGAGACCTGCCGCTGCCCGAAGGCGTCGTTCAAGGCCGCATCGATCATCCGTGGCGTTACACCGAGGCGCGAAGCCGTGTCGCGGTCGATCACGAGGCTGGTCTGGAGGCCCCGGTCCTGGCTGTCCGTGCTCACGTCCGCGAGCTCCGGCAGACGGCTCAATGCCGTGCGGATGCGCGGCTCCCAGCGGCGCAGGTCCTCGAGCTCATCGGCCTGCAACGTGAACTGGTACTGAGCCTGGCCCTGGCGGCCGCCGACACGGATGTCCTGCACCGCCTGGAGGAACAGGTTCGCTCCGGGCTCACGCTCGAGCTGACGGCGCAGGCGCGCGATGACCTCATCGGCGGTTTCGTGCCTCTCCTTGAGCGATTTCAGCGTTACGAACATCGAGCCGCTGTTGCGCGAGCCGAAGCCGCCCCCTCCAGTGAATCCCGTTACGGTCTGCACAGCGGGATCGGCACGGACGATCTCGACGAAATTGTCCAGCTTCTGCCGCATCGCCTGAAACGAAATGCTCTGGTCGGCACGGATGAACCCGATGAGCCGACCGGTGTCCTGCTGCGGGAAGAAACCCTTCGGCACGACGATGTAGAGGTAGACATTGAGGCCGATCGCGATCGCGAGCAGCAGCATCATGAACGGCCCATGGCGCAGCGCCCAGCGCAGTGAGCGGTCGTAGCCCGTCAGCGCCCAGTTGAATACGCGTTCGGCTCCCATGTCGAATCTTCCCCGCTTTTCCCGCGGCTTGTGCCGCAGCAGGAGCGAACACATCATCGGCGTCGTCGTGAGCGAGACGATCAGCGAAACGATGATGGCCACCGACAATACGACCGCGAACTCACGGAACAGGCGACCCACAATGCCGCCCATCAGCAGGATGGGAATGAATACGGCGATGAGCGACACGCTCATCGAGAGCACCGTGAACCCGACCTCGCGCGCGCCTTCGAGCGCGGCCTGCCTGCGCGGAATGCCCTGTTCGATGCGCCGCGACACGTTCTCCAGCACCACGATCGCGTCGTCGACGACGAAGCCGGTGGCGACCGTGAGCGCCATCAGTGAGAGATTGTTGAGGCTGTACCCGCAGAGATACATGACGCCGAACGTCCCGATCAGGGACACGGGAACCGCCACGCTCGGTATCAGCGTCGCCCGGACGTTGCGCAGGAACAGGAACACCACCATGATGACGAGGCACACCGAGATCACCAGCGTGCGCTCCACTTCGCGCAACGAGGCGCGGATCGTCGGTGTGCGATCGAGCACGACGTCCATGTCGATCGCGTTCGGAATCGATGCGCGCAGCTCCGGCATGAGCCCCTGAACCCGATCCACCGTTTCGATGATGTTCGCGTTCGGCTGCCGGTTGAGAATGATCAACACCGAGGGACGGCCGTTGGCCGAGCCCGCGTTCCGCAGGTCCTGCACGGAATCCACGACGTCGCCGATGTCGGACATGCGCACCGCCGCGCCGTTGCGGTACGCGACGATCAGCGGAATGTAGTCCGCCGCTTTCTTGGCCTGATCGTTCGCCCCGATCTGCCAGCGTTGCTGGCCGTTTTCGAGAAACCCCTTCGGCCGATTCACGTTCGTGGCCGTGATGACCGTGCGCACGTCCTCGAGCGCAATGCCGTACTTGTGCAGCGCGGACGGATTGAGCTCAACGCGCACCGCAGGCAGCGAGCTGCCGCCGACGGTGACCTGGCCAATGCCGCTCACCTGCGAGAGCTTTTGCGCGAGCACCGTCGCGGCCGCGTCGTACATCTGCCCGCGCGTCATCGTCTTGGACGTGAGCGCGATGATCATGATCGGCGCGTCCGCCGGGTTTACCTTGCGATAGTTCGGATTGCTCGGGAGCCCGGTCGGCAGCAGTGTGCGCGCGGCATTGATCGCCGCCTGCACGTCGCGTGCCGCGCCGTTGATGTCCCGCGAAAGATCGAACTGCAGCACGACGCGTGTGTTGCCGAGCGAGCTCGAAGAGGTGATCTCGGTTACCCCTGCGATTCGCCCGAGCGAGCGCTCGAGCGGCGTGGCGACCGTGGCCGCCATTGTTTCCGGGCTCGCACCCGGCAGCGAAGCCGAGACCGAGATGGTCGGGAAGTCGACCTGCGGCAGGGGTGACACCGGCAGCAGGCGAAAGCCGATGATGCCGGCGAGCGCGATGCCGATCGTGAGCAGCGTGGTGGCGACTGGGCGCTGGACGAATGGGCTCGAAAGATTCATTTAGAACCGCCGTCCAGGCGAGTGGGGTATCCGTTGATCAGAACGACCCCTATCGGCGAGCGGGGGCTGGAACAGCGGGGCCCCGCGAGCGCAGCGTTCGAACGCCAATTAGCACTCATGTCCGAGCGTACGAGGGCTTGGGTTGCGGAGCGCCCATTAGCACTCACGTCCGATCCTGCGAGGGCTGCGATAGAACGACCTCCGCCCCTCCGATATCAGCTCGCGCGAAGCGTGCCCGCACGCGGCGCGACACGCGATCGAACGCGAGGTAGATGACCGGTGTCGTGAAGAGCGTGAGCACCTGGCTCACCAGCAACCCACCCACCATGGTGAGCCCCAGCGGATGCCGCAGCTCCGAGCCGACGCCGGTGCCGAGCATGAGCGGCAAGGCGGACAGCAGCGCGGCCATGGTGGTCATCAGGATTGGACGGAAGCGCAGCAGGCACGCCTGGAAGATCGCTTCCCGCGGCGTTTTGCCTTCCTCCCGCTCTGCATCGAGCGCGAAGTCGATCATCATGATCGCATTCTTCTTGACGATGCCGATGAGGAGGATGATGCCGATCACCGCGACGATGCCCAGGTCGTTGCCGGACAGCAGCAGCGCGAGCAGCGCACCCACGGCAGCGGACGGTAACGTCGAGAGGATCGTAACCGGGTGGATGTAACTCTCGTACAGCACGCCGAGCACGATATACATCGTGACGATCGCGGCGAGAATCAGCAGCAGCGTATTGGAGAGCGATGACTGGAACGCAAGCGCGGCGCCCTGCAGCCGCAGCCGGACGCTCGCGGGCATCGCGATGTCCGCTTCCGCGGCGCGGATGGCGCTTACCGCTTCGCCGAGGGATGACCGGGGCGCGAGGTTGAACGAGATCGTCGTCGAGGGGAACTGCCCGAGGTGGTTGATGAGGAGCGGCGCCGCGCGCTCGGACACGCGTGCGATCGCCGAAAGGCGTACCGGTTCGCCGGCGGTAGAAAGTACATAGAGATTGTTCAACGCCTCGGGGCCGCCCCGAAACTCGGCCTGCACTTCAAGCACGACTCGATACTGGTTCGACTGCGTGTAGATGGTCGAGATGAGGCGCTGACCGAACGCGTTATACAGCGCGTTGTCGATCGCGGCGGTGGAAACACCCAGCCTGCTTGCGGTCGCACGATCGATGTCCACGTACGCCTGCAGGCCCTGGTCCATGAGATCCGAAGCCACGTCGGCGAGCTCCGGGGCCTGATGCAGGCGGTCGATGAAACGCGGTACCCACGTGCTGAGCTCGTCCGGATTCGCCGATTCGAGCGTGAACTGGTATTGCGTGCGGGAGACGCGGCTTTCGATCGTCAGGTCCTGCACCGGCTGCATGTAGAGCGTGATGCCCTCGAGGTTCGCCAGCCGCGTCTGCAGCCGGCGGATGATCTGCACGGCACTCGCGTCGCGCACGTCGTGCGGCTTGAGATTGATCAGCATGCGGCCGCTGTTCAGCGTGACGTTGGTGCCGTCGACGCCGATGAAGGAAGACACGCTTTCGACTGCAGGGTCTTCGAGCACCACGCGCGCCAGCGCCTGCTGACGCTCCGCCATGGCAGCGAAAGAGATCGACTGCGGCGCTTCGGTAATGCCCTGGATGACGCCCGTGTCCTGTACCGGGAAGAAGCCTTTGGGCACCAGGATATAGAGCAGGATGGTCAGCAGCAGCGTCGCGATCGCGACCCAGAGCGTTGCGGTCTGCCGGTCGAGAACCCAGTTGAGCATCCGGCCGTAGCGTGCGATGACGCGGTCGAACCAGTGCTGGCTCGCGCGGTAGAAGCGGGTCTGCCGCTCTTCGGGCGTGTGCCTGAGGAGGCGCGCGCACATCATCGGCGTGAGCGTGAGCGAGACGAGCGCCGAAATCAGGATCGCGATCGCCAGCGTTATCGAGAACTCGCGGAAGAGCCGCCCGACCACTTCGCCCATGAAGAGCAGCGGAATGAGCACGGCGATGAGCGACAACGTAAGGGAGATGATGGTAAAGCCGATCTGCCCGGAGCCCTTGAGCGCGGCGACGAGCGGCGGATCCCCGGCCTCGATATAGCGCGAGATGTTCTCGATCATGACGATCGCGTCGTCGACGACGAAGCCGGTCGCGATGGTGAGCGCCATGAGCGTGAGGTTGTTGATGCTGAAGCCGGCGAGATACATGACACCGAACGTTCCGACCAGCGACAGCGGGACGGCCACGCTCGGAATTGCCGTGCCAGCCGCGCTGCGCAGGAAGAGGTAGATCACCATCACCACCAGCGCGACCGCGAGCATCAGCTCGAATTGAACGTCGTGCACCGAAGCACGTATGGTGACCGTGCGATCGGTGAGCAGCGTTACTTCGACCGCTGCAGGAAGCGTCGCCTGCAGAGCAGGGAGCAGCTCCTTCACGCGATCGACCACTTCGATCACGTTCGCGCCCGGTTGGCGCTGCACGTTCACGATAATCGCCGGCGACGTATTCGCCCACGCAGCGAGGTGAAGGTTCTCGGGACCGTCGATGACTTCCGCGACGTCGAGCAGCCGGATCGGCGCACCGTTCTTGTATGCGATCACGAGATCCCGGTAATCGTCGGCGGAGCGCAACTGATCGTTCGCATCGATGGTCGAGGCGCGCGTCGGTCCGTCGAAGCTGCCTTTCGCCTGATTGACGTTCGCATTGCTGATCGCGGTGCGCAGCTCTTCGAGGCCGAGGTTGTACGCAGCCAGCGCCTTCGGATTTGCGCGCACCCGCACGGCTGGCCGCTGGCCGCCGCTCAACGAAACCAGGCCCACACCCGGAAGCTGTGAGATCTTCTGCGCGATCCGCGTATCGACCAGGTTCTGCACCTGTGTCATCGGCATCGAGCGCGAGGTGACGGCGAGCGTGAGAATCGGCGCGTCGGCGGGATTCACCTTGTTGTAGAGCGGCGGTGTCGGCAGATCCTGCGGCAAGAGGTTGCTCGCGGCGTTGATCGATGCCTGCACCTGCTGTTCCGCGACATCGAGCCCGAGCTCGAGGCTGAACTGCAGCGTGATCACCGATGCGCCGCCGGAGCTCGTAGAAGACATCTGGATCAGGCCCGGCATCTGTCCGAACTGGCGTTCGAGCGGTGCGGTGATCGACGACGTCACCACGTCCGGACTCGCACCCGGATAGGTCGTGACGACCTGAATGATCGGATAGTCGACCTCTGGCAGCGCGGAAAGCGGCAGCACGCGGTACGCGACGATGCCCGCCAGCAGGATCGCGACCATCAGGAGCGATGTCGCGACCGGCCGCAGAATGAACAGTCGCGAGGGATTCAGACTTCGATCCGGTTCAGCCGAAACAGCCATTCGAGCGCCTCGGTCAGGTCGCTATTCCGATTTGGGAGCGGTGCCGCCGCCGTCCGGGCCGCGCTTGCGCCGTCCGCCGTCGCCCTTGCCAGCGCCGGCTTTGTCGGGACGTGGAGTACGATCGGCAATTTCAACGCGCGCGCCTTCGCGCAGTCGGTCCGCGCCGTCCGTCACGACGTTCTCGCCGGGCTTGATCCCGGACGCGACGGCGACGACTTCACCTTGCGTCGGGCCGAGCTTGAGCGGCCGGACGGTAACGGTGTTGTCCGCCTGCACGACGTACACGAACGTGCCCTGGTTGCCGCGCTGAACGGCCGCCGTCGGAATCACGGTCGCATCGCGCAGCGTATCGACGAGCATGCGTGCATTCACGAACTGATTCGGGAACAGTGCGTAATCGTCGTTGCTGAACTGGGCGCGCAACTTGACCGTACCGGTGGCGGGATCGATCTGATTATCGACCGTCAGCAACGTGCCGGACGCGAGCTTGGTTTTTTCCGCGCGGTCCCAGCCTTCGACGGGCAGCTTTTCTCCGGCCTTGAGTCGCCGCAATACGGCCCCGACGCTGTCTTCGGGAATCGTGAAGATCACGCTGATCGGCTGCAGCTGCGTGATCACGACGAGACCGTTCTGATCGGTCGAGCGCACGATGTTGCCGGGGTCCACCTGCCGCAATCCGATACGCCCGGAAAGCGGAGCGGTGACGCGCGAGTACGTGAGCTGCAGACGCGCGTTCTCGACCGTTGCCTGATCCGCCTTGATCGTGCCTTCGTACTGACGCACGAGCGCGGCCTGCGTATCGAGTTGCTGCCGCGCGATCGAGTCCTGCTCGAACAGCGTGCGATAGCGCTCGAGATCGATGATCGCGTTCTTGAGCAGCGCCTGGTCTTTCGCGAGCTGACCCTCGGCTTGCGCGAGCTGAACCTGGAAAGGGCGCGGATCGATTTCGGCGAGCAGCTCGCCTGCCTTGACGAGCTGGCCTTCGCGGAAGTTCACGCGCATGAGCTGGCCGTCCACGCGGCTGCGGACGGTTACCGTCGCAAGCGGTGTCACCGTGCCGAGACCCGAGAGATACACCCCGACCTCTCCCGTGCGAGCCGGTGCGGCGATGATGGGCACGGGACGGTTCGCGCCGGCGGCGCCTTTGCCCTTGCCCTTGCCCTTTTCGGAGGCTTCAGCCAGCGCCTGATCGCGCCCCGGCCAGTAGTAATAGGCCAGTGCGCCGGCGATCGCGAGACCAAGAACGATCAAGACGAACCGCGTGCGCTGGCGTCGCCGCGGCGGCGCCGGGGGAAGCTCGTTGAGTTCGTCTAGCGACATGCTTCAGTCACAGGATCATCTCTATACCGTCTCGGACAGACAGGCTCGTCACTTATAGCTGCAGATCCGCCGACGCATCAATTTTCAGTTGTAACCGGTTGTAAGCGTCGGGCACGCGCGAACGCAGCTTGCAGAGTGGGACCTCGCTGCGTTCAGCTGTCGCGTCCAATGCAGGTATTCGGTGCATTCGTTCACCGATTGCGCTCGGCTTGCACGTTCGAGATAGAAACAAGTCATGGCGCCGCCGCGTTGCCCGTCACGCGTTGCGAACGTCCACCCAGTCCGTGAAGACCGATCAGAACGGCAGTTGCGCGTCAGGCTTTACTGCCAGCAGTGCATGGCGGAAATCTTCCTCGATTCGCTTCAGCGCTTCCTCGTTGTCCGCTTCGAACCTGAGGACGACGACCGGCGTTGTATTCGAGGGCCGCGCGAGGCCGAATCCGTCCTTGTACTCGACGCGCAGCCCGTCGATCGTAATGAGATCCTGCGCGCCTTCGAACTTCGCTGTCTGTTTGAGCCTGTCGATGAGCGAGTAGTTCTCGCCTTCGGCCGTCTTCAAGTGCAGCTCGGGCGTGCTCACCGCGTCGGGCAGTTGCTCGAGTGTGGCGCTGACGTCGTCCGTGCGCGAAAGTATCTCGAGCAGCCTCGCGCCGGAATACATCGCGTCGTCGAAGCCGTACCAGCGTTCCTTGAAAAAGATGTGACCGCTCATCTCCCCCGCGAGCGGTGCGCCGGTTTCCTGGAGCTTCTTCTTGATGAAGGAATGTCCGGTCTTGCTCATGGTCGGCTTGCCGCCGCGTTCGCGAATCCATGAATAGAGGTTGCGCGTGGACTTCACGTCGAAGATGATCTCGGCGCCCGGATTGCGTGAGAGCACATCGTCTGCAAACAGCATCAACTGGCGATCGGGGTAGATGATGTTGCCCGCCTTGGTGACGACGCCGAGCCTGTCGCCATCCCCGTCGAATGCGAAGCCGATGTCTCCGCGTGTTTTCAGCGTGCTGATGATGTCGCGCAGATTGTGAGGGTCGGACGGATCAGGATGATGATTGGGGAAGGTGCCGTCCACTTCGCAGTAGAGCTCGGTCACTTCGCAGCCGAGCCTGCGATAGAGCTCCGGCACGGTGGCGCCGGGTACGCCGTTGCCGCAATCGACGACGACGTGCAGCGGTCGCGCGAGTTTCACGTCGGACACGATGCGCTTGAGATAATCCTCGCGCACGTCGCGCGACGTGTACTTGCCCTTGCCGGTATGCAACTCGCCGCGTTCGATGCGCGTGCGCAGCGCCTGAATCGCATCGCCGGCGAGTGTTTCTCCCGCCAGCACCATCTTGAGGCCGTTGTACTCCGGCGGGTTGTGCGAGCCGGTCACGGCGACGCCGGAACCCGTCCCGAGATGATGGCAGGCGAAGTAGAGAATCGGCGTTGCCACCATGCCGATATCGATGACGTCGACACCGGTGGCCTGCAGTCCGCGTGCGAGCGCCCGTGACAGATCGGGACCGGTCAGGCGTCCGTCGCGCCCGATCGCGATCTCCTTCACGCCACGGTCCTTTGCTTCCGAGCCGATCGCCTGTCCGATGATCTCCGTCGCTTCGGGCGTGAGCGCCGTGGCGACGATGCCCCGGATGTCGTACGCCCTGAAGATCTGAGGGGCAATGGTCGATTTCGGCGTTGCGGTCATCTGGACTCTCTTTCTCGCGATGGTCGGAGGTGGGGGCGGGCGTATTGCAGCGCGACCGGCGCGCAAGCCACGGTCAGTGTCCGGCGCCGAAGAAGCGAATGATACGCTGAGGCAGCCAGTCGAGGTTACCGGGCGGACGACCGCTGACGAAGCCCACGTGACCGCCATCGGATGGTTGTTCGAGGACGACTGCAGCCGCCACGTGCTCGCGGGCAGGCAGCGCGGACGCGGGCAGAAAAGGGTCGTTGCGCGCGTTGAGGACGAGCGTTCTGACCGCGACGGACGAAAGCCACGGTTTGCTGCTTGCGCGTGTCCAGTAATCGTCGGTATTGCGAAAGCCGTGGAGCGGGGCGGTGACGACGTCATCGAACGCGCGCAGCGTGCTCGCGCGCCGCACGAGCCGCGGATCGTAGAGGTCCGGATGGCGTGCGAGCTTGGCGAGCGACTTGCGCTTCAACGTCCTCAGAAACGCGTGCGTGTAGATCAGGTTGAAGCCGCGCCCGAGCGCTGCGCCCGCCGCCATCAGGTCGACCGGCGCCGAGATGGTGGCGGCGGCGCGCACGAACTGCACGGCGTCGGTTCCGTGCTCGCCCAGCCATTTGAGAAGCGCGTTGCCGCCGAGGGACACGCCGACCGGGTGCACCGGACCGCCCTGCAGTTTCGCGAGGCGCTGCAGAATCCAGTCGATCTCCGCGCTGTCGCCGGAGTGATACGCGCGCGGCAGGCGGTTCGGCTCGCCGCTGCAGCCTCGAAAGTGCACCACCACACCGCGCCAGCCGGTGCGTGCGACGTGTGACATGAGCGCGTGCGCATAGTGACTCGTCGAACAGCCTTCGAGCCCATGGAAAAGGACGACGAGCGGAGGAATGTCCCAAATGTCGCCCGGAGCGACTCGAGGGCTTGTCCCGATCTCGGTTTGATGCAGCCAGTCGAGGTCGATGAAGTCGCCGTCGGGCGTCTCCCAACGCTCACGCCGGTAGGCGACGCGCGGCCGCGGCGCCGCGAGCGCGGCATAGAGCGTTTGCAGATGTCCGCCGGGAAGCCATGCGGGCGCGCGATACGAAGACGCGACTAACGATGCGAAAACGGGCTCGTTTTCGAGCCCGTGATTTCCCCTCACTCCAGCCCTCTCCCCGGTTCGGGGCGAAGGAGCGTATTCCCGATCGTCACTTGTCACTCGTCACGTCGTCGCCATCGCAAGGTTCAGTCGTCCGTCGCGACGTCTCACCGTCACAAGGTTCGATCGTCACCTCGTGACCGTCACCAGGTGTCTCATCACCGATCCCTGTCTCGCTGGCAATACGCCGCCGCCGTATCGCCCGCGATCTTGCCGAACACGGAGCCGTTCGTGAGACCCGTTCCACCCGGATAGTTGTGATAGAAGAGCCCGCCTACCAGCTCGCCCGCCGCGAACAATCCGGGGATGGGTTTGCCGGACACGTCTTCCACTTCGGCGTCGTTCGTGATCTTCAGTCCGCCGAAGCTGAACGTGACGCCGCATGTCACTGCATACGCCTCGAACGGCGCTTCGTCGATCGTGTTGGCCCAGTTCGTCTTGTCCACCTTCAGACCGACGGTGCGCCGGCCGTCCTTGATCGCCATGTTGAACGGCTTGTCCTGCTGGACCGCCGCGTTGTATTCCTTGATCTCCTGCAGCGCGCGATCGGCGTTCACGCCTTCCATTTTCTGGCACAGCTCTTCGAGCGTATTCGCGCGAACCTTGGTCACCTGCTTGATGCGGTATTCGTCGCGCAGCATCGGGATCAGCTTGTTGTCGAATACCTGCCACGCGAACATGCCGGGCTGGTTCAGTATCACGCGCCCGTATTTGGCGTAGGTGTAGTTGCGGAAATCAGCGCCCTCATCGACGAAGCGCTCGCCGTTGGCATTGATCATGATGCCCCACGGATAGCTGTGCTTCTGGAACTGATCGCCGACGTTGACGTCGCCGAAGGGCGGCGCGTTCCTGTCCCAGCCGACGGCGTGACAGCCGGACCAGTGACCATGCGGCATCGCGCCGATATCGAGCGCCATCTTGATGCCCGCGCCGAGGTTGTAGCGCGTGCCGCGTACTTTCGCGAGGTCCCAGCCGGGTCCGAGATAACGTGCGCGCATCTCGGCGCTCGACTCGAAGCCACCACAGGCGAGCACGACGGCTTTGCACGGAATATCGACATTGCGCCCCTGGTACTTGGCTTTGACGCCGGTGACTCTGCCTTCGTCATCGGTGACCAGCGAGAGTGCCGGCGTCTCGTAGAAAATGCGAATGCCTTCGCGCTCGCAGGCCTTGTGCTCGTTTTCGATCAGGCCCGCTCCGCCGCCCCATGTTTCGGCGACCAGACCGCCGAAGAACTTGTAGGCGCCGCCCGCGACCTTGTACGACTGCCGGCCGTAGCTCGGCTGGAAGCGCACGCCTTTCTTGCGCAGCCACACCAGCGTGTCGAAGCTCTTCGTGATCAGCAGCTCCGTCAGATCCGGGTCGGACATGTACTGCGTGATGCGGCCCATGTCGTCGAAGTAGTCCTCGGTGCTGTAGCGGCCGAAGTCGTGCGTCTTCTTCTCCTCTTCCGTCAGATCGGGGATGAGCTGCGCCAGGTCATCGGGACTGTTGTAAACGACGCGCATGAGCCCGCCCGTGTAGCGGCTGTTGCCGCCCGCATCGTCCATCGGCGCTGCTTCGAGCACGATCACGTTCGCGCCTTTCTCCTTCGCTGCAAGCGCAGCACAGCAGGCCGCGTTGCCGGCACCGACGACGACCACATCCGGGTTTCCGAAATCGCTGGAGCTCATGGGGTTCCTCTGATGGAATGTAAGAATGAATAAGAGGTGCGCAACCGTCGCTCACCCCGACCGCTCGATAATTCAATGCAACGTCGTGACCCTGCGCGGCTGCTGAGGCTCTACCGGCGGGGCAGGCGAGGCATGATGGGCCATCATGCGCCAGCCGCGTTCGGTGCGCATGTAGATATTGGTCGCGACCATGCATGCCCGCGTGCGTTCGTCCTCGCCAACGCTGATCTGTTCGTAGACGCTATGTACCGACACCATCATCGCCTGCAGCAGGTGCTGTTCGCGAACGTGAAAGCGCACGTCCTGCGTACCCGCGAACACCTGGCGCCATGATTCGCGCACCTGCGCAACGCCCGTGACGCGCGGACCGCGCGGATGTACGCAGTAAACCTCGTCGTCGTCCGCCCAGACCGCCATCATGCCTTCCAGGTCACGCTTCACGAACGCTTCGTAGAACGCGGCCTCGGCTTCTTGCGGCGTTGCGAACAGCATCTTCTTCACGGTGCTGGGGTGATCGTCGCGGGCAGGCGCTTCCGATGCGGACGGCGCACGGGATTCTATCAAAGCTTAAGCCGTGAGCCGAAGGCGTTCGCCGTCCGCCATGTTGCCTCGGGCTTGCGCCCGGGCGAGAATCGGCGCGCTCGAAAGGTTGCCAACGGCGGGAGGGCGCTCGGCCTTTCGGCCGGCACGGTTTCTTCGGGCATCCCGCACCTCATACCACGCTTGTTGGGGAATCGAACGATGATGATGCAGATCGACCGGGGCCTTTCCGACGAACAGAAGATGATGCGCGAGACGTGTCGCGCGTTCGTGAACGACTTTGTCACGCCGTTCCTGCGCCAGCACTGGCAACAGGAGTGGAACATGAAGCCCGACGAACGGCTTCCGCGCGCGATCCTCGAGCAGGCGCACAAGATCGGCATCCGCACTCTTGGCATACCCGAGGAATTCGGCGGCACCCCCATCGATCCGGAGGAAGAAGTGCAGACGTTCGCCGTCATCGCTGAGGAGATCGCCCGAGGCGACTCCGGATTGTCCGACAAGCTCGTCCAGATCTGGAAGGTTTCGGTTTTGCTGCGCAACGTTGCGCCGCGACATCTGCAGGAGCGCTGGTTTCCGCGCATCGCGGACGATCCGACTTTTCTGCTTTCACACTGCCTGACGGAGCCGCGCGGCGCTTCGGACCGCTGGCTGCCTTACGACGTGCCGGAAGCGATGATGCATACGCGCGCGGAGCTGAAGGGCGATAAATGGGTCATCAACGGCCGCAAGCAGTTCATCAGCAATGGCTACGACGCGAAGCTGTACGTCGTTTACGCGACGACCCGACCCGGCGCAGGAATGACGAAGGGCACGTCGAGCTTTCTCGTGCCGCGCGATACGCCCGGGCTCACCGTGCAGCGCTGCAACGAGACGATGGGCGGCCGGTTCATGAACAACGGCGAAATCGTGTTCGAAGACATGGCCGTGCCGAAAGATCATCTGCTCGTGCAGGACATCGCGTTGACGAAGGCGGGCGTCTATTTTCGTCCGGGCAAGATCATCCAGGCGGCAAAGAACCTTGGTGTGGGGATGGCTGCGTTCGAGAAGGCGGCCGAGTACTGCCAGAATTACGTGCAGGGTGGACGCATACTGATCAAGCACCAGGCCGTCGCGTGCAGGCTGGCGGAAATGGCGACCAAGCTGGCGGCCGTGCGCGCGATGCTGCGTGAGGCCTCGGCTGCCGTCGATGCGAAGGCGCCGGATGCCGAGGCGCTCTGCAACATGGCCAAACTCTTCGCGTCGGAAGAGGTGTTCAAGGTCGCACAGCATTGCATGGAGCTGCACGGCGGCAACGGTGTGATGCTCGATTTCGGCGTGGAGAAGCTGCTGCGCGATGCCGCCGTCTTCCTGCACATGGATGGCACCACGGACATTTCCAAGTTCAAGATCGTGAAGTCGCTGTTCCCCGAGACGGCGGGTGCTTACGCGGGGCCGGAAAAATAACTTCGTCGTGTACGTGAGTCAGGAGGCATCACATGAGACAGACAATCGAGGCGGCGTTGATGGGCGCGCTTCTGGCCGGCGCACCCATCGCAATGAGCGGCGAGCCGGCTGCAGTGGTGATCAACAAGGCATGTGGCCCCGATCTCAAGCAGTTCTGTTCCAACGTGACGCCAGGTGGTCAGCTCGCGGAGTGCATACGCGAAAATTCGAGCAGGTTTTCTCCTCCCTGCAAGGAGGCCATCAAAGCCGCGCAGGCGAACAAAAAAGAGTGACAGCCGGGTTACGGCGATTCAGGCAGGGTTGTCACGCGCCGGTCGAGCTTTCCCCGGCGTGTTCGAGGTCGCGTGGCGACGGCAGCGCTTGCGCGAGAACGCGATCGGGCTTGAGATTCATCATGCAGTTGAAGTGACCGAGCGGACACGTGCGCTCGAAGCACGGGCTGCACGGCATGTCGAGCTTGATGATGCTGGCGCGTTCGGACATGGGTGGCGTGTGGTCGGGCGTGCTCGAACCGTAGATCGCGACGAGGGGCGTGCCGAGTGCGGCGGCGACGTGCATGAGCCCTGAATCGTTCGTGATCGCCAGGCGCGCCGCGGCAAGCACATCGATGGCCTGATCCAGCGTCGTCTTGCCGCACAGATTGCGGCATGCGCCGCCAGACAGACGCACGATGTCCTCGGCAATCGGAGCGTCCTTCGCGGAGCCGACGAGCAGCACCGTGTCGCCCGCTTTTCCCAACTCGCGCGCGACTTCGGCGAAATAGGATGGCGGCCAGCGCTTCGCGGGCCCGTATTCCGCGCCAGGACACAACGCGACGATGCGGTCATCGGCCTTGAGATCGAGCGCGGCGAGTGAGGCGTTGCGTTTCGCGATCGAGGTCTTGAGGTGCGGCTTCGGAAGGCGTGCCGGCAGTGTCTCACGACGTTCGAGTCCGAGCGTCGCATAGCGCTGAGCCATTTGCGGCAGCGCTTTCTCGTTCAACACACGCACGTCGTTCAGCATGCCCCAGCGCATTTCGCCGCGGTAGCCGGTGCGGCGCGGGATGCGGGCGAACCACGGGACGAAAGCGGACTTCAACGTATTCGGAAGCACGATCGCCTGATCGTACGCTTCAGTACGCAGCGCCCGGCCAAGTGCCCGCCGCTCGGGAAACATGAGCTCGCCGTGCGCAAACGGACTGGGAATCGCCTGGCGCACTTCCGGCATGCGTTCGACGACAGGAAACGTCCAGGCCGGCGCGAGCACATCGAGCACGAGCTTCGGCTGCCGCTGATGCAACAGCGTCATCAGCGGCTGCGCAAGGATCGTGTCGCCGATCCAGGACGGGCCGACGAGCAGGATCTTCATTCCGGCCGGTGTGAGGTGGGAGGCGGAAGGCGCGGCGAGGCGATGATCTCCCGTCTAGTGGCCGCCGGGTCTCGCCCCGCCGGCGAGCGTGTATTTCGTGCCGCAGTACGGGCACTGCACTTCGCCCGTTTCCTGAATCGGCAGATACACGCGCGGATGGGCGTCCCACAGCATCATGGATGGCATCGGGCAGTGCAACGGGAGATCCGCCGCGGTGACTTCGATGTGGCGCTGACTGTTGGTGACAGGTTCTGACATATTCTCTAATCGCGTGTCGATTGGGTCATGCGGTCCACGACAAAGGAAAGCAGCTTACGGACGAAACCATCGGTTTCTCTCTGTTCCGCCGAAGGCGAGCGTCATCCCTCTACGCGGCGATCGGCATGAGCCAGTCGCGATGCCCCTCGGCTTTTCCTTTGACGCATTCGAAAAACGCCTGCTGGATGCGTGTGGTGATCGGCCCGCGCCGGCCTTCGCCGATCGTGCGGCCGTCGACCTCTCGAATCGGCGTGACCTCCGCTGCGGTGCCGGTGAAGAACGCTTCGTCCGCGATGTACAGGTCATCGCGTGTGATGCGCCGCGCGGTCACCGAGTAGCCCATCTCGCGGGCGAGCGTGATCACCGAATCGCGGGTGATGCCGATCAGTGCGCTGGTGAGCTCCGGCTCATACAGGCAGCCATTCTTGACGATGAACAGGTTCTCGCCGGAGCCTTCGGCGACGAAGCCGTCGACGTCGAGGAGCAGGCCTTCGTCGTATCCGTGCTCGGTCGCCTCCAGGTTCGCGAGTATCGAGTTCGCATACGTCCCCGAGTATTTCGCGCGGCACATCGACACGTTCACGTGATGGCGGGCGAACGAAGATGTCTTCACGCGAATGCCCTGCTCGATCGCGTCCGCGCCGAGATAGGCGCCCCATGGCCATGCCGCGATCGCGACGTGCACGCGCACGCCCTTCGGCGAGACGCCCATCTTTTCCGAGCCGTAGAACGCGATCGGCCGGATATAGCATTCATCGAGCTTGTTCGCGCGCACCACTTCTTTCTGGGCCGCGATGATCTCGTCCTGCGTGTAAGGCATCTTCATCAGGTAGATATGCGCTGAATTGAAGAGCCGCTCGGTGTGCTCCCTGATCCTGAAGATCGCCGTGCCCGAGACCGTCTTGTACGCGCGCACACCCTCGAACACCGCGAGGCCGTAATGAAGCGAATGCGTGAGCACGTGCGTGTTCGCGTCGCGCCAGGGCACGAGCTTGCCGTCGTACCAGATGTGCCCGTCGCGGTCCGCCATCGACATTTGTGGTCGCTCCGAAAGCAAAAGGGTTGATTTTAGCTTACTCGGGAGGGGGGAGGCGGGAGGTGGAGGCGGCGCTGATACTTGTACCATGGCGCCGTTACTCAGCCTCCGCCTCCGAAAACACGCGCCCAGAGTGCGTCGACCGCAGCGCGCTCGGCCGCAAGCGCTTCGGGCTCGACGCGCGCGTAGCGCTCGCCCTGCAGCCGCAGACTGTGCTGAAGCTGCCGGAACCGACGATACGCGTCGTGCGCGCCCTGCGCCACGGCTTCGGAAATGAGCCCGAGGCGCGCCGCAAGCTTCAGCAGCGCCAGATTGCCGATATTGCCGGTGAGCGCTTCGTGCTCGTGCGCATAACCGAGAACGAGATATTGCACGGCGAACTCTACGTCCACGATGCCGCCACGGTCGTGCTTGATGTCGAAGAGTCCGCTCCGGTTGGGATGTCCATCGAACATCTTCTGCCGCATTTCGACGACGGCGCGCTTCAGCGCCTCGCGCTCACGCGGCTGGCGCAGCACGGCAACGCGGATGGCTTCGAAGTCGCGCCCGATGCGCTCGTCTCCGGCTTCGAAGCGCGCCCGTGTGAGCGCCTGATGCTCCCACGGCCACGCGTGCCGTGCCTGGTATTCGCGAAAGCTCTCGAGCGGGCTCACGAGCAGCCCGCTCGCGCCATCGGGGCGCAGACGCAGATCGGTCTCGTAGAGCACGCCGGCAGGCGCGAGCACAGTGAGAAGGTAATTGATGCGACGCGCGAGACGGCTGTAATTTTCCGGCGCTTCCGCTGCCGGATCATCGTACAAAAAGACGATGTCGAGATCGGAAGCGTATCCGAGCTCTTTGCCGCCGAGCTTACCGTAGCCGATGATCGCAAACGCGGGCACCGGCCGGTGCCTCTGGCGTACGTCGAGCCACGCCAGTCGCAACACCTCTCCGAGGATCACACAGGCGAGATCGCTCAGGTGATCCGACAGGGTCTCGAGCGGCAGCGCGCCGGAGAGGTCCTGCGCGAGAAAACGCATCGTCTGCGCGTGCTTGAAGTGACGCAGCACGTCCATCTGCTTCTCAGGGTCGTCGCGCGCCTCGTCCAGCTGAGCGCACAGCGCCTTGCGCAGCACGGGCCAGTTCGGCGTTTCATAAAGCGTGCGTGTGTCGAGCAGCTCGTCCAGCAGAATCGGATGCTGTGTAAGGTATTGGGCGGCCCAGGGACTTGCGCTCATGAGCTCCGCTACGCGTGCGAGCGCCTGCGGGTACTGTTCGAGCAACGCAAGATAGGCCTCGCGCCGGCTGACGGCTTCGAACAGCTCCAGTATGCGCGTAAGCGTTGCGTCGCGGTTCGGTTGCGCCGCTGCCGCCTGCACGGCAAGCGGCAGCATGCGCTCGAAGCGCGCCTGACCCGCGGCCGGCATCTGGCGGTAGCGCACGCTCTGGCGAATCGCCGCAAGCCGCTGCTGAAGTGCGGCAGGCTCTTCGAAGCCGCGGCTTGCGAGGAGCGCGATCACGCGCTCTTCGTCGGCGTGCCCGACCGCGTCCTGCCACAGGATGCGCAGCTCGTCGCTCGGTTGCTCGGTCGTCGCGAAGATCTCGTTGAACTCCCGCGTGACATGTGAGCGGTGCGCCTCGAGCGCCGTTTGCAGGGCAGGGAAATCGGTGAATCCCATGCTCTGCGCGAGCAGTGCGCGATCATCGGCCGAGCGCGGCAAGTCGTGTGTCTGCTGGTCGTCGAGATACTGAAGCCGATGCTCGAGATTGCGCAGAAACACATAGGCGGACGTAAGCCGCTCTACAGCGCCGGCGTCGAGCAGTCGGCGCTCGGCCAGTACGGGCAGGATACCGAGCGTCGGCTGACTCCTCAGGGCCGAGTCGCGGCCGCCCCGGATCAATTGGAAGAGCTGGACGATGAACTCGATCTCCCGTATGCCGCCGGGGCCGAGCTTGATGTTCTCGGCGATGTCGCGACGCGCGACTTCCATGCGCACCTGCCGATGCAGATCGCGCATCGATTCGAACGCGCTGTAATCGAGGTGGCGCCTGAAGACGAAGGGTCGGACGAGATCCACCAGCTCGCGGCCGCGCTCGCCCGTGAGAACGCGCGCCTTGATCCAGGCGTAGCGCTCCCATTCACGTCCCTGTGTGATCAGATACTGCTCCAGCATGTCGAAGCTCGCGACCAGCGGTCCGCTCTCCCCGTACGGCCGCAATCGCAGGTCGACCCGGAACACGTAGCCGTCCTCGGTGAGTTCCGACAGCGCCGGCGTCAATCGGCGCGCCAGCCGCGTGAAGAATTCGTGATTGCTGATCGCACGTGCCCCGTCGGTCTCGCCTTCTTCGGGATACACGTAGATGAGGTCGATGTCCGAAGAGACATTGAGCTCCGCACCGCCGAGCTTGCCCATGCCCACGACGTGCAGCGCCTGCGGCGTGCCGGACTGCTCGCCGCGCGGCTCGCCATAAGACGCCGCGAGCTCCGCGTGCACGTCCGCGGTTGCGCTCGAAAGCGCGAGCTCCGCGAGCGAGGTCGACGTTGCGACGACTTCTGCAAGATCGGCATGTCCGGCGAGATCGCGCGCAATCAGGACCGCCATCACTTCTTTGCGTACGATACGCAGCGCGCGAGTCACCGAATCACCAAGCGCCCGCAGCGCTGCGAAGCGCGCGTGCATCGCGCGCGGCGTGAGAGGACGGTCCGGCACGATACGCGAAGGGAGATCCGGGTCCGCAGCGATCAGTCGGCGCAGGTAGCGGCTGAAGCGGCAGGCATCCTCGAGCGCGGCAGTCGCATTTCGTGAAGACGTATCCATCGATTTCATGCTGTGCTCTGAAATGACTCGGATTACAATCGCTAAATCATTGTTCGACTACTCATTTTAGGTACTACAGTCAAAAACGTGTCCCTGGCCGGTGCGCTGCGTTGGATCAAGACCAGCTCGATCCGGACCACCCATGCTTTCGCCTGGACTGCGACGGTAATCGGTCTCGTCTGCGCAGCCACCGTCTTGTCGCTGCGCTACTGGATCCTTCCCAACATCGATTCCTACCGCGATGACATTGCGGCCGCGCTGAGCCGCGCGGCGCACGCACGGATCACGATCGGCCACGTTGCGGGCGAGTGGGAGGGATACCGACCCTACCTGAAGCTCGAGAACGTCATCGTCTACGGCAGCACCGGCGAGCCTGCGCTCGAGCTCGCGCGCGTCGAAGGTACGCTCTCATGGCGGATGCTGCTCACCGGCGGTATTGAGTTTCACGCACTGGATATCTACCGCCCGACGCTGCAACTGCAGCGCGACGAGAACGGTGCAATTTCGGTCGGCGGCCTCGAAGTGAAGTCGGACTCACGAGGCGCGGGCTTCGGCGAGTGGGTACTGCAACAGCCCGATCTCGAGGTGCACGATGCCGTCGTGTCATGGACCGACGCACTTCGGCGGGCGCCCACGCTCGAGCTCACCGCAGTGAATCTTCAGATCATCAACCGCGCACGGCGTCATCGCTTCGGCGTGCGTGCGGTGCCGCCGCCGGAGATCGGCACAGCGATCGACATCCGGGGCGATCTGCGGGGCCCGCTCGACGAGGTATTGTCGCGCTGGAACGGAAACGTCTTCATCCGGCTCGATCAGGCCGATTTTGCCGCATGGAGAACCTGGCTCAGCATGCCGGTCGATCTCATGCATGGCGCCGGTGCGGCGCGCGTATGGCTGACGTTCGCGCGGGACGAGCTTACCGAAGCGATCGCCGATCTCACGCTGAGCGACGTGCGTGCCCGCTTGCGCCATGATCTGCCCGTGCTCCAGCTCGGGCGCATGAACGGACGCGTGGCGTGGCGCACACTGTCTTCCGGTTTCGAGTTTTCGACGGCCCGATTGTTGCTCACGAGCGGCGGTACCGCGCTGGCACCGGCGGATTTCCTGCTCCGATATGCGCCGGATCGCAATGGCACCGAACAGGGCGAGCTGCGCGCGAATACGCTCAATCTGGCGCCCGTCGTGACGCTGGCTGACGCACTCCCGCTCGAGAACGATCTGCGCAAACAACTGCAGGCCTATTCTCCGCGCGGGGTGCTGCACGATGTGGTGATCAGATGGAAGGGCGACTGGCCGGCCCCCCAGCAGTACAGCGTGCGCGGCCGATTCGAGTCGCTCGCGATCAATCGGGTTGGAAACATGCCCGGGTTGGCGGGCCTGTCCGGCAACGTGGACGCAACGGAGAAGGGCGGCACGCTCCATGTCACAGGACAGCGCGCCACGCTCGACATGCCGCGGGTGTTCGCGGAGCCACTCGTGGCTGATACGCTCACCGCCCAGGTCGGCTGGACGCTTTCACCACGCCGGGACGAGTTTCGCTTCAATAACGTGTCCTTCTCGAACGCGGATGCCGCCGGCAACGTTTCGGGCAGCTACCGCGCGGCGCGCGAAGGCCACAGCGACATGGACATAACCGGGAGCCTTTCGCATGCCGATGCGCGGGGCCTCGCGCGCTACCTCCCGATCGCTGGTTTTCAGAAACTGCGCCCCTGGCTCCAGCGCTCGGTGCTCGCGGGGCATTCGAACGACGTGCGATTTCGTATCAAAGGCAACGTTGACGAATTTCCGTTCAAGGATGAGAAGCGCGGCGTGCTCAATGTGACCGCGAAAGTGACCGGCGGAATTCTGGATTATGCCGAGCGCTGGCCACGTATCGAAAACATCGAGGGCGACCTGCAGTTTCGCAATACGCGCATGGAATTCACGGCTCGCGAGGCTTCGATTTACGGTGTGAAGCTTGCAAGAGTGCAGGGAGAGATACCGGACCTGAAAGCCGTGCCGGAGGTGTTGAGCGTCAATGGCGAAGCCGAAGGTCCCGCATCCGATTTCATTCAATTCATCGCGAACAGCCCGGTTGATGAGATGATTGACCGGTTTACCGACGGCGTTCAGGCAGACGGCCGAGGCCGGCTCACCATGTCGCTCACGCTGCCGGTATCACAGCTTTACGCGACTAAAGTGTCCGGCGGGTATCAGTTCACCGCCAATCGCCTCGTCTTCGATCGCGCGTTCGCGCCGCTCGAACAGGCCAGCGGGCGTATCGAGTTCACCGATCAGACAATCCGGGTGCCGGGCGTGACCGGCACTTTCCTGGGCGGCCCGCTTACGCTGAGCGCGACGAGCCAGCGCGACGGCGTGCGCATCGCGCTGCAGGGTCGCGCGAATGCCGAAGTGGTCCGCAAACTTGGCGGGCCGTCCTGGACGGAACATCTGAAAGGCGTGACGGACTGGCACGGTGTGCTCACTCTGCACAAGAAGTTGGCCGACCTGGCGATCGAATCGAACTTGCAGGGCGTGAGCTCTGCGCTTCCCGCGCCGTTTGCAAAGACGGCAGGCGAGGTCGTGCCATTCCGGCTCGAGCGACGTCACACCGGCACGAATCAGGATCGCATCTCCTTCGTGTACGGCGATGTCGTGAAAGCGGAACTGGCGCGTGGCGGCGAGGGCAAGGAAATGGACATGCCTATCGAACGCGGCGCCGTGCGGCTGGGGCCTGGCGAAGTGGGTGATCTCGACAAGCCGGGTCTGTGGATCCGCGGTACCCTGCGTGAAGTCGACTTCGACGAATGGCTTGCCCTCACCCGCAGCGCAGACGAAGGATCGAGCGTGACGCTCGGAGGCGTCGACGTGAAGCTCGGCGAGGTCGATTTCTTCGGCCGCCGTTTCCACGAGCTCGCCGTTACGGCCGCCCCGCAAGGTGGGGCCACGCAGGTCACTCTCGCCGGACGCGAGCTGGAAGGTACGGCGACGTGGCGCGCCGAAGGTAAAGGGCGGCTGAGTGCGCGATTCAAGAAGCTTGCGCTGATCGCGCCTGAAGCCAAGGACAGACCCGAGCAGCTGAAATCCGTCAACCCCAAACCGCAGGAGTTACCTGACCTCGACATCATCATCGACCAGTTTCAGCATGGACAAAAACAGCTTGGGCGGCTCGAGCTCAACGCCGTTGCCCAGGACCGTGACTGGAAAATCGAGAAGCTTCGCATCGCGAATGAGGATGCCGTGCTGACGGCCGACGGCGTCTGGCAGTCGTGGCTTACGCAGCCACGCACCCAGGTCAATGTGCGAATGGACGTGATGGACATCGGCAAAGCCCTCATGCGCTGGGGTAAGCCGCCCGGCATCCGTCGCGGCACGGCCAAAGTCGAAGGCCATCTCGCCTGGTCGGGCAGTCCACAGGAATTCGACTATCCGACACTCGCCGGACAGGTCGTCATCGACGCGAGCAACGGACAGTTCGTGAAGCTGGACCCCGGGCTGGCGAAACTGCTCGGGGTCGTTTCGCTGCAGTCCCTGCCACGCCGGCTTTCCCTCGATTTTCGCGATGTCTTTAGCGAAGGCTTCGCGTTCGACAGCATCATGGCGTCCGTCAGGATCGATCGGGGGATTGCCTCGACCGAAAACTTCCTGATGCAGGGTCCTTCCGCCCGGGTCGCCATGTCAGGCGACGTCGACATCGCGAACGAAACGCAGAAGCTGCGTGTGCGCGTGACGCCGCACATTTCCGACAGCGTGTCCATCGCCGGCGCGCTGATCGGCGGTCCCGTAGCGGGCGTCGCGGCGTTTCTCGCACAGAAAGTGCTTAAGGATCCTCTCGAGCAACTCGTCTCGTTCGAATACAACGTGACGGGTAACTGGTCCGATCCACAGGTTTCGAAGGTTGAGCGTCCGCCAGTCGCAGCGAACGAAAACGTCCCATGAGAGTCCCGGAGTCATGTGCGCTCGTGGCGCTGGCCCTCTGCGGCTACGGCCGTGCTTGCGCAGACGACCGACTTGCCGCCCGAGTTCTGGGACAGACCGCGTACTGCGAGCGTTCTGTTGTCACAGGAAAACGTGAAAAGCATCGTAGCGGCCGCGCTCGCACAACCGGACGCGCAGATCCTGATACATCACGCGCGGGGGCAGGAGCCGCAGATCCAGGCCGAAGAGTTGCGCTCCTGGCTCGGCGCTCTCGCGATCGATACGCGCAGGATCGCTCTTCGCAACGATCTCGGCGCGGGTGCATCCATCAAGATGGAAGTCATGCCATGACCAACAGATACTATCCCGCAGACGCGAGCGGCGAGCGCGTATCGGAGACGGTGAGAACACGTCCCGCGGACACGAGCGGCGAACGCGTGTACGAAACGCGGCCACGCGCGCGGGTGGCGGCCGTACAGATGGTGTCGGGTCCCGAGGTTGGACCGAACCTGCGTGAAGCCGAGCGCCTGATCGAGGAGGCGGCCGCGCGGGGCGCTGAGCTCGTTGCGCTGCCAGAGTATTTTCCGATCATGGGCATGAACGAGCGCGACAAGGTGAGGGTGCGCGAGGAGGAAGGCAGCGGGCCGATTCAGGATTTCCTCGCGAGCACGGCACGGCGGCTCAAAATCTGGATCGTCGGCGGTTCGGTCCCGCTCGTGGCGTCGACATCCGACAAGGTCCGCAACACGAGTCTCGTGTTCGATCACACCGGCAGACGTGTCGCGCGCTACGACAAGATCCACCTGTTCTGGTTCGAAATGGGCGCCGAAAGCTATTCGGAGCCGCGCACGATCGAAGCGGGAAAGGACGTGGTCGTCTTCGAGTCGCCTTTCGGGCGCATCGGGCTGTCGATCTGCTACGACCTGCGTTTCCCGGAGCTCTACCGTGCCATGAAGGACGTCGATCTCATACTCGCGCCCTCCGCGTTCACAGCCACGACAGGCAAGGCGCATTGGGAGACGCTGATCCGTGCGCGTGCGATCGAGAACCTCGCGTACGTCCTTGCCCCGGCCCAGGGCGGCCATCACGCGAACGGCCGCGAAACGAACGGCGACTCGATGCTGGTGGACCCATGGGGCGTGATCGCGGATCGCCTGCCGCGTGGGCCCGGCGTGGTCGTTGGCGACATCGACCGTGAACGCCTGGCGCAGTTACGCAAGAGCCTGCCTGCGCTGGAGCACCGCACACTGCGGTAAGCCGCCGTCGGGCTGCGGCCCGCAACTTTGACATCGGCTGACTGTCTTCTCATTAATCATCTACGTTGAATCGAGCCGCCACGTGAACGAACGAATCCAGACGCAAGTCCACAATCCCCTGACCGCGACTCTGCTCGAGGCGCCACTCATCACGGCGCAGGAGGTTCTGCTCGAACCCTATGCGCTGAACGATCAGCGCCTGCAGACGGTGTTCGGCCAGATCATGTCTCACCGCGTCGACTACGCCGATCTCTATTTCCAGTACAGCCGCAGCGAGTCGTGGAGCCTCGAGGAAGGCATCGTCAAGTCCGGCAGCTTCAACATCGACCAGGGCGTCGGCGTGCGGGCCGTAAGCGGTGAAAAAACGGCTTTCGCGTATTCCGACGACATCAGTCTCAATGCGCTCATTGCGGCCGCCGAGGCGACACGGGCGATCGCGCGCGCCGGCCAGAGCGCCGGCGTGCAGGTCGTCAAGCGCGGCACCGGCCGCGATCTCTACTCGCGCACCGATCCGCTGCCCAGCCTCAAAGACCAGGAGAAAGTGGCGCTGCTCGAACGCGTGGAACGCTACGCCCGCTCGCTCGACAATCGCGTCACGCAGGTCATGGCCTCGCTCGGGGGGGAATATGAAGTGGTGCTGGTCGCGCGCTCGGACGGTCTTCTCAGCGCGGATGTGCGCCCGCTCGTGCGCCTGTCGATCCAGGTGATCGTCGAGAGCAACGGCAGACGCGAGCAGGGCAGCTCGGGCGGCGGCGGCCGTTTCGACTACGGCTACTTTACCGATGACATACTGCAGGATTACGCGCGCAAGGCGGTGCATCAGGCGATCGTGAATCTCGACGCGCGCCCCGCACCGGCGGGTCCGATGACCGTCGTGCTCGGGCCGGGCTGGCCCGGCGTGCTGCTGCACGAAGCGGTCGGTCACGGGCTCGAAGGCGATTTCAACCGCAAGGGCACCTCGGTTTTCAGTGGGCGCATCGGCGAGCGCGTTGCTGCCCCCGGTGTCACGGTAGTGGATGACGGCACCATCGCGCGGCGGCGCGGCTCGCTCAACGTCGATGACGAAGGCAACCCGACGCAGCACAACGTGCTGATCGAGAACGGCGTGCTGCGCGGCTATCTCCAGGACAGCCTCAACGCACGTCTCATGGGCGTGAAGCCCACGGGCAACGGCCGCAGAGAGTCGTATGCGCATATCCCGATGCCGCGCATGACCAATACGTTCATGCTCGACGGCGACAAGGATCCGCAGGAGATCATCGCGTCGGTGAAGAACGGGCTCTACGCCGTGAATTTCGGCGGCGGTCAGGTGGACATCACCAACGGCAAGTTCGTCTTTTCCGCGTCGGAGGCGTACGTCATCGAAAACGGCAAGGTGACCTATCCGGTCAAAGGCGCCACGCTCATCGGAAACGGACCCGACGCGCTGACGCGGGTCGCCATGATCGGCAACGACATGGCGCTCGACACCGGCGTCGGTACGTGCGGCAAGGAAGGGCAGAGCGTGCCCGTCGGCGTCGGCCAGCCGACGCTGCGCATCGATGCGCTCACCGTAGGCGGTACCGTGTAAGGGGGCGGCGCTCGCCTTCGGCTCGGGCCTGGCCGCCCTACGGGCCTCCCTTCGTCGCGTGTCGGACGGCAAGCCCGACACGCTGCTAGCGTAGGCGATCGGCGCCATCGGGAAGTATAATCCCCTGATTTCAACGGGTTGCCGCTATGCAGTACAGGACAGACGATCTGCGCATCAAAGAAATCAAGGAGCTCACGCCGCCTTCGCACGTGCTGCGTGAATTCGGCCTTACCGAGAAGGCCGCGAAGACCGTATCCGAGACGCGGCAGGAAATTCACCGGGTGCTGCACGGGGCCGACGACCGGCTCGTGGTGATCGCCGGGCCGTGCTCGATTCATGACGTGAAGGCGGCCAAGGAGTACGCCGCCCGGCTTGCGGGCTTGCGTCAGAAGCTCGGCCGCGACCTCCTGATCGTCATGCGCGTCTACTTCGAAAAGCCGCGCACGACCGTCGGCTGGAAAGGTCTCATCAACGACCCGCGGCTCGACGGCAGCTTCAGTATCAACGAAGGGCTGCGCGTTGCGCGGCAGCTCCTGCTCGACCTCAACGAGTCCGGCGTGCCAGTCGGGTGCGAGTTCCTCGACATGATTACGCCGCAGTACATCGCGGACCTCGTGTCCTGGGGCGCTATCGGTGCGCGCACGACGGAAAGCCAGGTTCATCGGGAGCTCGCATCGGGCCTCTCGTGCCCGGTCGGATTCAAGAACGGCACCGATGGCAACATCCGCATCGCCGTCGATGCAATCCGGGCTGCGCAGGCGCCTCATCATTTCCTGTCGGTCACGAAAGGCGGGCATTCCGCGATCGTTTCGACGACTGGAAACGAGGATTGCCACATCATCCTGCGCGGCGGAAAGGCGCCGAACTACGATGCAGCAAACGTCGATGCCGCAGCGAAGGGCCTTGCCGAGGCCGGCATGGCTGCGCGGGTGATGATCGATTTCAGCCACGGCAACAGCAGCAAGAATCCGCAGAAGCAGGTGGATGTCGGGCACGACGTCGCCGGTCAGATCGGTCAGGGAGATGAGCGCATCTTCGGTATCATGCTGGAGAGTCATCTCAAACCGGGGCGGCAGGATCTGCTTCCGGGCAAAGCGCTGCAGTACGGGGTCAGCATCACCGATGGCTGCATTGGCTGGGAAGACACGCAGGCGCTGCTGGAACGGACTGCTGAAGCCGTGCGCAAGCGACGCGTAAAAGCCGAGGCTGAGGCCGAGTAGCTCCCGAGGCGCTTCCGGTCGAAACCGACGCGCTTCGCAGGAATCCCTCAGCCGACTCAACTCGCTTGTCCCGTCGAGTCGATCCGCTGCCTCGAGCTGCTCGCAGTGCCGTCTTTGCCGCGACGCTCGTCACCATGTCCGCACACGTGTACGAACTTCGCGACGATCGCGGTGTGCTGATCGAGTGGAGCGCGCGGCCGAGCCGGATTGTGGTCCTGTCGCCGCACCTCACCGAAATCGCGTTCGCGGCGGGTGCAGGCGCGCAGGTGGCCGCAGTCGTGCGCTACAGCGACTACCCACCGAAGGCACAGCGTCTGCCCCGCGTTGGCGACGCCACGCGAATCGACGTGGAACGTGTGCTTGCGATCAAACCCGATCTGATCCTCGGCTGGCAGAGTGGCAATCCGTCGGGAGACCTGCGGCGGCTCGAGCACCTCGGGTTTCGCGTCTTCGTGACCGAGCCCCGGCGGTTGGCCGACATTGCCTCCGTCATTCGCCGCGTCGGCATGCTCGCGCACACGCAGGCTGCTGCCGAAGCCGCTGCAGGGACCTTCGAGTCTGCGCTCGACGCCCTGCGCAATCGATACAGTGCACGAGCCCCGGTACGCGTGTTCTACGAAATCTGGCAGCGGCCGCTTCTCACGGTGAACGGTGAGCACATCATCAGTGACGTGATTGCTTTGTGCGGCGGTCGCAATGTGTTCGCGGACGCGCCCGTTCTCACACCGGCGGTATCGCTGGAAGCGGTGCTGTCCGCACGTCCTGAACTCGTTCTGGGCGGTGGTTCGGCGATGGGACCGGGCGATCTTGCTTCCGAGTGGCGGCGCCTGCGGCCTGCCGCCTTGCACGACGTTCCGGTGCGTTTCGTTCCGCCGGATCTGATTCAGCGGCAGACGCCTCGCATGGCGGAGGGCGCGCGGATCATTTGTGAACACATCGATGCGGTGCGACTGAAGACACTGCCAGGGGAACGTGCCGGCAGATAGTCGTCCTTATGCCAGCGCCTGCGCAGCCGAATCTATAATCGCTCCGAGCATGCGCACGCACGTGGCTCGCATCTGGTTCGCCGTCTTCGCGCTCGCCGGGCTCGATGCCTGCGATTCGGCGCACTGGAGTCACGCCGAATGCGAGAAGCAGGCCGATGACCATATTCGTGCCGTGACCGCGCTCGAGCGGCGGCAGGAATGTAATGGCCCGCGGCAGTGTGCTGATGTCGACCGAGAGCGCGCCGCCGTGAACGCTACCCGCCGCGAAGCGGATGTTTTCGCGTGCATGCAGTCACGCGGGTTCACCTTCGACGTGGACGGCTGGGCGCGCGACCAGCACGAAAAGCGTGAGCGCCCGCCCCATGTCTATTGGAAGGGCCCTCTGTCAGGAGGTTAGCGACAGATCGGTGCGCGGCAGCGCCACGACGCACCGGCTGTCATTTGCGGCTCTTGCCTTGTTCCCAGAGGACGTCCGGCTCGCCGGCTTCGCGATTGAGAACGCGGGCGGTGACGAAGAGCAGGTCCGACAGGCGGTTCAAGTACTGAAGGAGCGTCGGCGTAAGCGGCTCCGCTTGGTCGAGCGCCACGAGCCTGCGTTCGGCTCGCCGGCAGATGGTGCGCGCAAGGTGAGCGGCGGCGGCGCTCTGCGAGCCGCCCGGCAGCACGAAATCCCTGAGGGGCGGCAGCTCGGCGTTGAGTGTATCGAGCTCGCGTTCGAGGCGCTCGACATGTGCCTCGCCGACCAGCGTGTGACCCGGCACCGACAGCTCGCCCCCAATGTCGAAGAGGTCGTGCTGAATGGCAGCGAGACGTGCGCGCAGGGCGGCCGGCATGTCTTCCGCCAGCAGCACGCCCATCGCGCTGTTCAGTTCGTCGATCGCACCGATCGCTTCGATGCGGGCATGATCCTTTGGCACGCGCGAGCCATCGGCGAGTCCGGTCGTGCCTTTGTCGCCGGTGCGCGTGTAGATTTTCGTGAGGCGGTTAGCCATGACCCTTGTGAGTGGCGAGGCCCGAGCCGAAGGCGGGCGCCACCCTAAAAAAACAGCGTGTCGGCGCTGCGATCGACACGCAACAAAAGGAAAGGAGGTTACGGAGGGAAACCATCGGTTTCTCTCTGTTCCGTAGGGTGGCGAGGCCCGAGCCGAAGGCGGGCGCCACCCCCTATCCCGGCTGAGCGGCGACTGATCGTGACGTTTCGCGCAGCTCGCCATTCGGCAGCGTTGTCTTGCACTCGGTGAAAATCTGGCGGGTACATCCGCGGCAGATCTCGGCATCGAGCTTCGGATAGATGAAGCCGACCGCACGCGCTCTGACGGGGAAGATGTTCTCTTTTCCGATGTCGTCCAGATAGCCGCCGCGCGTGAGCACTCTCATCACCTCGTCGTTGACGCGATACAGGTAGAGCCCGCCGCCGAGTCTGCGGCGGCGCTTGGCCTCGAGCGCCAGCATTTCAGCGCCCGCGATGTCGATGAAATTGACGCCCGTGGCATCGATCAGCACGTGCTTCTGCGAGGGCTCTGAGGCGTCGATATTCTGCAGCACGCCCTGCACATGGTCTACGGCGCCGAAAAATATCGAGCCGTTGATGCGCACCATCTTGAGCTGCAGACAATCCGGCAGCCCGCTTTGAGTCGTGAAGAGATATCCGTGTTCGGACGGGTCGGGCTTTACGTCGACGATACGCGGGCGTGACGTGCGCTTCAGATAGAGCATGAGGGAGAGCAGCACGCCGATGTAGATGGCAAACTCGAGTTGCGCGGTCAGCGTGGCGATCATGGTCACGGCGAGAACCGCCGTCTCGGAGCGGCTCGTGCGCAGGATGCTGCGGATCGCCCTGAGATCGATGAGGCCCCCGGCGACGAGGAACAGGATGCCGGCCATCGCGGGTATCGGCAGGTAACTCGCGAGTGGTGCGACGAGGAGCAGCACGACGATGAGCAGCAGCGCCGCGAAGATGGCGGCGAGCGGTGTCTTCGCGCCAGCTTCGTAGTTGAGTCCGCTGCGGTTGAACGAGCCGCTCGAGGCGTAGGCCGAGAAGAAGCTTGCCGCGATATTGGACAGCCCCTGTCCGATGAATTCCTGGTTGCCGTCGATACGCTGCTCCGAACGCAACGCCAGCGCGCGCGCGATCGACACTGCTTCAGTCAGGCCGAGCATTGTCACGGCCACCGCAATCGACGCGGTCTTGCGCAACGATTCGAGCGAAAACGGCGGGACCGAGAACTGCGGAAGCGCGGCCGGCAAGGCACTGACGGTCGGAATGAGATGCCGTTCCGCGAAACCGGGTATGTACGGGAGCGCGGCGGCGACGAGCGACCCCGCGAACAGCGCGGCGATCATATAGGGCACGCGCGGATACTGGCGCTTCACGACGATTCCCACCGCGAGCGTGATCGCGCCGACGAACGTGACATACACGTCGGCCTTGTCGAACTCGGTGAAGAAGGCATGGATGGATTCCGCGAACGACATGCCCCGCTCCATCGGTATTCCGAAGAAGTGCTGTATCTGTGTGGCGGCAATGAGAAGGCCGGCTCCCGCGGTGAAGCCGACGACCACCGTGTGCGAGATGAAGTTCACCAGCACACCCATGCGTGCGAGCCCCATCGCGAGCTGAAAAACACCGGTCAGAAACGTCGCCATGAGCACGAGGTCGACGTATGCCTGTGAACCGGGTTCGGCGAGGGTGCTCATCGTCGAGTACAGCACGATCGAGATGGCCGTCGTCGGACCCGACACCAGGTGCCAGCTCGAGCCGAAGAGCGCCGCCACGATTGCGGGCACAATAGCCGCATAGAGGCCGTATTCGGGCGGCATGCCCGCGACCGTCGCGAATGCCACGCCCTGCGGCAGCACGACGATAGCGCCGATCGCGCCGGCCGTGGCATCGGCGCGCAGCGTCACCCGGTTCACGCGCGGCCACCACCGCGCGAATGGAAATATGCGCGCGAGCTGCGGCGCGATGTGCGCCTGATACGTCGCGTTCAGATTCAAGAGAAGAGGCCGCTCACCATGGTGAAACGCATTATGTGCGATGGCGTTGACGACCATCAACGGAGCGCCCTCGACGCGTCCATCGGCGCTCCCGGGCGCAGGTGCAAAAAGCGACGTTGCCTCGAGCGCGAGACCCCTCGGTCAGTCCATTCTGGATTTTCGGTATAATCGCGCGTCCGACAAGCAGCCCTCCCCATGAAAAAATCCGACTTCTTTCGCATCGCCGGTGCGGCGCTCGTACTCTGGCCCGTGGCTGCCGGGGCCGCCGAGGTGAACGGTGACGCTTCCGCTGGCAAGGCCAAGAGCTCCATGTGTGCCGGCTGCCACAGCATTCCCGGGTACAAGACGGCCTTCCCGGTCGTATACAGCGTGCCGAAGCTCGATGGTCAGCACCCGGCCTACATCGTGAGCGCGCTTCGCGCCTACAAGTCCGGAGAGCGCAGGCATCCTTCGATGCGCGCTATTGCGGCGAGCCTGAGTGACCAGGATATGGCGGATCTTGCCGCTTTCTATTCCGGCCAGATGCAGCAGGCCGCGCGCTAACAGGGAACGAATCCGATGAAAACGCTCGTCACGGCTGCAATGATCGCCGTCTTTGCCGGCGGCTTCGCTCACGCGGCGAATCCCGAAGCGGGGAAGGAAAAGTCGCGGCCTTGCGCCGCGTGTCACGGGCCGGACGGCAACAGCACGGCGGCCGATTTTCCGCGCCTCGCGGGCCAGCATGACGATTACCTGGTGAAAGCGCTCAAGGATTACAAGTCCGGCGCCCGAAAGAATGCCATCATGGCGCCGCAGGTGGCCAACCTGACCGAGCGCGACATAGAAGATCTCGCCGCGTACTACTCGGAGCAACAGGGACTCGTCACCCGCAAGAACTCGTATCTCGTCCCGGCCGGGAAGCACTGAACGCGGGTGGTGGTGGTGGTGGGCGGGGAGGCGCCATGCCTGCCGTCCGTCACCCGTCACCGTTCATTCATCACTGACCATCAGTCACGAGCCACGAGGCAGCAGTATCGCGCCGTTTGGTTCTTTACCGCTTCCTGGCAAGGCACTCCAGATAGGCCGACTCGGCGGGTGGCATGCCCGTGCGCTGCGCCTGCCAGATCGTCTCTCCCAGGCATTCGAGCACGTCGTGTTTTGCGTCGTGCTCCGATCCACGCTTCTGTAGCAGCGCTTCGTAGTGGGCGCGAATGCCGCGTGGCTGATCGATCGACAGTTGTTCCTCGATTGCGAGGTGGAGCGAGAGATGCAGAAACGGATTGGGCGCTCCGGCTTCGGGTGTGAAGTCACGGTCGATGTTGCCGTCGAAGTCGGTGAGCATCGGGTGATATTCGGGATGCAGCAGGATCACGCCGAGCGCGGCCTGCTCCAGACCTACGAGCGGCTCACCGCGCCGGTACTTCATCCATGTATCGAAAAAGAAGCGACGGGCTTCGTCGCGGGAGGGGGAGAACATTGCGCGTAGACGGGAAGCTGTAACCGGATCACCGGAGCTTCGGTTTGGACGCAAGTCTGCGCTTCTTCGTTCCCGTGGTTTTCACGGCCATGCGGTTCCCTGTCGCGTCACCGCCGAGGAGTTCGTCTGCCGGCACCTTGTCTTCCGGAGTCTTGTGCCGGTACTCGCACAGATCCCTGATGATGCACGCGGGACATTTCGGGCGGCGCGCCACGCATACGTAGCGCCCGTGCAGGATGAGCCAATGGTGCGCGTGCTGCTTGAACTCGTCGGGCACGAACTTCAGCAGTCGTTGCTCGACCTGCAGCGGGTCCTTCCCGGGCGCGATGTTGGTGCGATTGGCGACCCGGAAAATATGCGTATCGACGGCGATCGTCGGCTCTCCGAACGCCACGTTCAGGACGACATTCGCGGTTTTGCGACCGACGCCGGGCAGCGCTTCCAGCGCCTCGCGACTCTGAGGAACTTTGCCACCGTGTTCGAGCATCAGGCGGCGGGAGGTCTCGATGACGTTCTTCGCCTTCATACGATAGAGCCCGATCGTCTTGATGTACTGCTCCAGGCCTTCCTGGCCGAGCGCCACGAACTGCGCGGGCGTCCGTGCGTGCTTGAAAAGCTCCCGCGTGGCGATGTTCACGCTGCGGTCCGTCGCCTGCGCTGACAAAATGACCGCGACAAGGAGCTCGAATGGCGTGTGATGTTCGAGCTCTGTCTTGGGGTCTGGATCTGCCCGCCTGAAACGCTGGAAGATTTCCTGTCGCTTGGCGGGATTCATCCGTTTGGCCGATGCAGTGAGAGCGGTGAGGACGCGATCATAAGCAGTCGTTCGTGGGCGGCCAGCATGTTTTCTCGTGACCGTGCAAAGAATCGTCCGAGTTTGCTACAGTGTAAGGCTCGGGGTCGTTCGAAATACAACACTGACGCTCCCGGCGGTTGCGCTATGCACCCGACTGGCTGCTCGAATTCCGGTTCCTGGATCTGAACGCGGCGCGTGCCGCCGGGCGCTGAGTGCCGCCGACGGCGCACTTTCTCTCAGACGTCGGCCAGCGGCGAAAGCTTCGCCGGACGCGATGTCGTCGGGACTGCGCTCGCAGTGATCAACGAACGCGCCGATGAAGTCGTCGCACAGCTTTACAACGTACAAGTAGGCGTCTTGCGGAACCTCAGCTAACCCTCGCGGGCGCGTGCCGCCAGCCGCTGGCGCGCGCGCTCGATCGCTTTCTCGACCGTTTCCCGTTTTCTGCGTTCCGCCCGCGTATTGCGCTGGGCGCCCTTGCGCGCGAGGGCTTCCTCGCGCAGCCTCGCCAGCCGTTTATTGCGTGCTTCGAACCTGCGGCGCGCATCGTTCGCCGCAGCCTGCCTGCTCTGATTGTCGCGCTCCGCTGCAACGACGATCGCAATGCAGTCGACGGGACAGGGTGCGATGCACAGCTCACACCCGGTGCACGCTGCGGCAACTACCGTGTGCATGAGCCGACTCGCGCCGACGATGGCATCGACCGGGCACGCGCGAATGCAAAGCGTGCAACCGATGCAGCGCGCTTCGTCGATGACGGCCCTCGTCGGCGGACCCGGAACGCCGTAAAGCGGATCCACCGGTCGCGGCTCTTCTCCTAACAGCGCCGCAATGGCTGCCGCGCCATCGTGTCCTCCCGGCGCGCACCGATTGGGACTTGCACGCCTTTCGGCGACAGCCTCGGCGTAGGGCCGACATCCGGCATAGCCACATTTGCCGCATTGAGTTTGCGGCAGCAATCTATCGATTGCGTCCGCGAGCCCGGGGGAATGAAGCCGCGCGTTCATCACGTAACCGACGCGGGCTGCAGATTTGCTGTCGGGCCGCACAGCGCGTCGATGCATTCGTCGACAAGCCGCGGTCCCCTGTATATGAGACCGGTGTAGATCTGCACGAGCGTTGCACCGCACGCGATCTTGTCGCGAGCATCCGCTCCATTCAGGATTCCGCCGACGCCGATCAGTGGAATTGCGCCGCCGAGAGCCCGCGCAAGCAGGCGCGTCACCTCCGTCGCCTTGGACCTGAGAGGCGCACCGCTCAAGCCCCCCGTTTCGTTCGCGTGTGCGAGGCCGGAGACACCGTCGCGGTCAATTGTCGTGTTGGTTGCGATGATCGCATCCACGCCGTGCTTGTGAGTGAGCTCCGCAATCACCGCGATCTGTTGCTCGTCGAGGTCTGGTGCGACTTTCAGTGCAAGCGGCACGTGTCGCCCGTGGCGGTCCGCCAGTTCGCGGCGTTCACGCGCAAGACCCGCAAGGAGCGTTTCCAGGTGATCGGCGCCCTGCAGATCGCGCAGCCCCTTCGTATTCGGCGACGAGATATTCACTGTGACGTAACTCGCTACCGCATAGACTTTGCGGAGACATGCGGCGTAATCGTCCACAGCGTGCTCGAGCGGCGTGGAGAAATTCTTTCCGATGTTGATGCCCAGTACACCGCGCCACCTCGAGCGCTGCACGTTTTCGACGAGGCGATCGACGCCTTCATTGTTGAAACCGAGACGATTGATGAGCGCATTCGCGCTCGGAATGCGGAACATGCGCGGTTTCGGATTGCCGGGCTGCGGACGCGGCGTAACCGTGCCGATCTCGAGGAACCCGAAACCGAGCGCGCCGAGCGCATCGATGTAAGCGCCGTTTTTATCAAGGCCGGCTGCGAGTCCGACCGGGTTGGGGAAGCGGATGCCCATGACGGTGCGCACGCACGCCGTATCGGTGACCGATTGTCGGCGAAGAGCGCCGATGCGTTCGGACGCCTTCAGCGCCTGCAGTGAGAGAAGATGTGCGGTTTCCGGTTCGAGTGCGAATAGCGCCGGCCGCAGTCGCTCGTAGAGCATGCGGCCATTTTAGCCGGGTGGCAGGCTGCAGCCCGCGCGGACGTCAGCGGATTTCGGTGTCGATTACGACGTTCACGTCCGTCGCCGTGTTGCGGACGGGCGTGCTCATGCCTTCCAGGTCGCCGGGCTCGGGCGTCGCGCCGGCTTTCTTCGAAACACGTGCGGCGATAACGACCTGCTCGTGTTTCGACAGGGTCATCTGGGGGGTCATAGCGCTCGTGTCGTCGAGTGTGAAGGCGAGCGGCAGATCGCGCGCCTGTTTGCGTACGATCGCAAGCGGCATACGAGGTCCAGTCGCAGCTCGCGCGTAGACGAACACGGCATCCGTCGGTTGGACTTTCGATGCCAGCTCCGGTGCGAGCTTCACGATACCCGTCACACGGCCTTGCCGGCTCGCCGCCGGTGCCGCGGCCGCCCGGGTCGGCTCCGGTGTACCGAGTCCGGCCAGACCGCGCGCTTCCGCGACATTCGCATCGATGGCTTTCGCCTGCTCCGAGTCGGCGGGTACGAGCGGCCGCATACGTTCCCAGTATTTTGCGGCGCCTGCGTAGTTCTTCTTTTCAAACTCCGCCGAACCGGCAAGCGCCAGCGCCTTGAGATTGTTCGGGTCGACCTCGAGCGCCTTCGCGATCAGCTTCTCGGGCTCGCCCCGCAGGGTCTGGCCCTGCGCCATCGCGAGCACGTCCGCGTAGTCCGCGAACAGATCCGCGTTGGCGTCCACGCGCGCCACGACGTGCGCATAGGCCCGCGCTGCCTCGTCGAAACGTCCGAAATGCTTGTAGGAGCGCGCGAGCATGACCCAGCCTTCGACATTGTCGGGTTCCTGTTTCACCTTTTCGGCGAGGCGTTCGACCATCGCCTCTAGCTCCTTGGGATCGACAGCATGGGCAGGGTCGTTGGCAGCGACGAACGCTGGATCAAGTGCGGCTGGCGCACCCACGACAAGATAAACGGCGAACGCGCCGAGGGGGATCAGTGCGAGCAGCGCATACGCCGTCGCGCGTGCCGGTCGGGCCGCAAGCGGACGACTGTCATCCGCGGTATCCACGTCTTCGAGCAGGCGTGCCTCGATCTCACGCTTCGCCTGGTCGCGTTGCTCGGCACTGAGCGCGCCACTCTTAAACTCGTCCTCGACGTCGCGCAGCTGATTGCGGTAGAACGCGATGTTCTCCCGACTGCGCACGATCTGCGCGCGTGGCTTTGGCCTGAGCAGCGGCCGCACGATGGACCACAGCGCGATCGCAACCAGCAGCGCGACGCCCGCCCAGAACTCGATCATGATCTGTCCTTCACGTCAGAGGCGAGCAGCCGCGCGGCGCGCTCGCGCTGGGCCGGCGAAAGGTCGACCGGTGGCTGTGCGCTTACGTTCTTCAGACGCCGATAAAGCACGATCAAGCCGGCCAGTACCAGAAGCAGAGGCCCGAGCCACAGCAGGAGCGTGGTTGCTTTGAACGGCGGCCGGTACAAGACGAAGTCGCCGTAACGCGCGACCATGTAGTCCGTGATCTGCGGGTCGGTTTCGCCGTTCTGCATCTTCTCGCGAATCTGGTTCTTGAGATCGATCGCCAGCGCTGCGTTGGAGTCGGCGATCGTCTGGTTCTGGCAAACGAGGCATCGCAGCTCGGAGGCGAGTGCATTCACCCGTGCTTCGAGAGCGGGATTCTCCGCGGCAGGTGCTGCCTCTGCGCCCAGTGCGCTCGCGGTGAGGGCAGAAAGGAAGACAAGGAGAATGGCGCGGGCGAAACCTTCCAGAGGCATTCGCGCCGCGCGTTTCGCGTCAGCGGTTGAGCTCATGAACGAGCGGAATGATTTTTTCCCGCATGATTTCGGGCGTGAGCGGCCCGATGCGCTTGTACCGGATGACGCCTTGCTTGTCGATCACGTAGGTTTCGGGCGTTCCATAAACACCATAGTCGATGCCGACGCGGCCCTCACCGTCGTAGGGAATGATCTGATACGGGTTGCCGAGCTTGGTCAGATACTGGGATGCCTCGTCGCGCTTGTCCTTGTAGTCGAGCCCGACAACCGGCACGACACCCGATTTCGCGAATTCCGAAAGCACGGCGTGTTCGTCGCGACACGTGACGCACCAGGAGGCCCAGACGTTGAACAGCCATACCTTGCCAGCCATGTCTTCGGGTGCGAAGGCGCGCTGCGGGTCGTTTAGAAGCGGCAACCTGAAATGCGGCGCCGGTTTGCCCACGAGCGGCGAGGGAACTTCGCGTGGATTCAACGTGAGCCCTACCGCGAGCAGCACCACCAGCGCGGCGAAGATGCCGATCGGCAGCCAGGCGCGCACGCGGGGGATCGGAGCAGAGGTCGTAACAGGTGTCGTGGTGGTGGTGGTCGTAGTCGTCATGGAAGTCAGTGCCTTCAGGTCTTGCGCGGCGCGAGGCCGGCATATGCAGATTCAGTTTCCCTGCGCGTAACGGTGCGATAGCGCCGATCCGTGGCGGCGAGAAGCCCGCCGAGGGCCATGATCACGCAGCCAATCCAGATCCAGCTTACGAAAGGTTTGTAGTGGACCCTTACAAGCCAGGCGCCGTCGCCGAGCGGGTCGCCGAGAGAGACGTAGAGGTCGCGAGTGACACCGGAGTTGATGGCAGCCTCGGTCATCGGGTTGTCCTGGACCATGTAGACACGCTTCTCCGGATACATCAGGGCCACCGGCTTGCCATCGCGTGTCACTGCGACGGTCCCCCGCGCGGCACCGTAATTGGGGCCTTTGACTTCTTCCACGCGGTCGAGACGGAACGTATACCCGGCGACCTCGACGGTGTCTCCGGACTGCATCCGGACGTCTTTCTCGAGCTCGTAGCCCTTCACCATGGTTACGCCGACGATGAAGACCGCGATGCCGAGATGCGCGACCAGCATGCCGTAGAAACCCCGTGGCGTCGTCGCGAGGCGCGTCAGGGCGGAGGTGCTGGATGACGCATGCTTCACACGGTCGAGAAGTGTCAGCACCGTCGCTGCACCGATCCACACCGCCAGCAGGAGCCCGAAGCTCACGAATGGGCTCCAGTGCCCCATAGCAAATGGCAGCAGGAGTGCGGTCACGACGCTGATGCCGAAAGCCCATCGCAGGCGTTTGGCGAGCTCCGGCAGCGAGGCCTTGCGCCAGCGCGTGAGCGGACCGATCGCCATGAGAAACACGGCGGCCGCCATGAGCGGCGCAAATACGGCTTCGAAGTAGGGCGGCCCGACGGAAATTTTGCCGGCCCCGATTGCATCGAGGACGAGCGGATAGAGCGTGCCCAGCATCACCGAGCCCATGGCGGAGGCAAGCAGCACATTGTTGGTGAGCAGCAGAGATTCGCGTGATACGAGGTCGAATCCGCCACCGAGTCCGATACGAGCGGTGCGCAGGGTGTAGAGCACGAGCGATGCACCTACGACGATCGCAAGGAACGCCAGAATGAAGATGCCGCGCTTGGGATCGGTCGCGAAAGCGTGAACCGACGTGAGCACGCCCGAGCGTACCAAGAAGGTTCCGAGGAGGCTGAGCGCGAATGCGAGGATTGCGAGCAGAACAGTCCAGCTCCGGAAGCTGCCGCGCTTCTCGGTGACGGCGAGCGAGTGGATCAGTGCCGTCCCGACCAGCCAGGGCATGAAGGACGCGTTCTCGACGGGATCCCAGAACCACCAGCCGCCCCAGCCGAGCTCGTAGTACGCCCAGAAGCTGCCAAGCGCGATTCCAAGCGTAAGGAACATCCACGCGACGTTCGTCCAGGGACGTGACCAGCGAGCCCACGCTGCGTCCAGCCGTCCCGACAGGAGCGCCGCGATCGCGAACGAATACGCGACCGAGAACCCGACGTAACCCATGTAGAGCATCGGAGGATGGAAAACCATCCCCGGATCCTGAAGGAGTGGATTGAGGTCACGGCCGTCCGCGACTGCCGGAATCAGGCGGTCGAACGGGTTGGAGGTGAACAGCATGAAGGCGAGGAATCCGACCGCCACCAGACCCATGACCCCCAGAACGCGGGCGACCATTTCGTCAGGCAGATGCCGGCTGAACACACTGACCGCGATCATCCAGACGGTGAGCATCATCACCCAGAGCAGCAGCGATCCCTCGTGTCCGCCCCATACACCCGCCACGCGGTAGTGAAGCGGCAGGGCGCTGTTCGAGTGACTGGCCACGTAGGCGACGGAGAAATCATTCGTGACGAAGCTATAGGTGAGACACCCGAAGGCGATCGCCACGAACACGAACAACCCTTGGGCAGCGGGACGGGCGACATTCATCCATGCGCGGTTCCCACGCGCCGCGCCCGCGATGGGCAAAACCCCCTGAACCAGCGCGGTCATAAACGCGAGCGCGAGGGCGAACTGGCCGAGCTCGGGTGCAATCATGGTTTCTCTCCAGGCGGGAGGACGAGGGTCTGCTGGGTCTTGAGCGAGGTCTCGTGCGCCTTCTTCACGGCTTCGGCCGCTTCGGGCGGTGTGTAGTTCTCATCGTGCTTGGCGAGCACTTCATTCGCGTGAAAGATTCCATCAGGCCCCAGGCGCCCCTGCGTAACGACGCCCTTGCCCTCGCGGAACAGATCAGGCAACTGGCCGCGATACACGACCGGGATGCCCTTCGCAGTGTCGGTCACGATGAACTGCACGGTGACGCCATCGGACTGCCGCTTCACGCTGCCCGGCTCGACCATGCCGCCAACCCGGAAGGTGCGGCCCAGCGGGGCTTCATTGGCGGCGATCTGAGTGGGCGTAAAAAAGAACACGAGGTTCTGCTGAAAGGCCGACAGGACGAGTGCAGCCGTAATGGCGAGCGCCGCCAGGCCGCCCAGGATCATGAGTCCGCGGCGATGGCGTGGTTTCACCTCGCACCTCCGTCATGACCAGTACCGGCGATGCGAATGCTCTGCAGAGCGTGACGCCTTCTGCGCCGCAGTGCGGACAGCTCCAGTGCGATCACGACGAGCGTGACGCCATACGAACCCCAGACGTACAGGCCGTATCCACCCATCGCGAAAAAGTCCGACCACGAAGCCCACATAACCCCTCCGTCTATTTCCGGCGCGCAGTTGTACCGCTATCCGCGCAATTAGTACACATTCCCGCGCTCGCCGCCGAGCTTGTTAACGCGCGGTGCGGTTCTCGTTAGATGTGTTCCCTGACCCAATCGGCGTTTCTTTCGCGTTCGAGAATGATCACGCGCACCCGCACAAGAACGACGGCGATGCTGTACATCCAGAACGCCAGCGCCATCAGGAGCATGCCGACAAGCATCGTAGCCGCCATCGTGGGCGCCTTGCTGAAGCTCACAGAAGCGCCTTGATGCAGGGTGTTCCACCACTGTACGGAGTAGTAAATGATGGGAATGTTCACCACGCCGACCAGCGCAAGAACGGCGCATGCACGATCGGCGCGCCGCGCGTCGTCGATCGCGGCATGCAGTCCTAGAAATCCGAAATACAGGAAAAGGAGGATCAGCTCGGACGTGAGCCGCGCATCCCATACCCACCATGTGCCCCACGTGGGCTTACCCCACAACGACCCTGTCCATAAGGCGATAAACGTGAACAGTGCGCCCGTCGGGGCTACGGCACTCGCCATCATGCCTGACAGGCGGGTGTTGAACGCGAGACCGATCGCCGCCCACAAGGCCATGACCACGTACAGGAACATCGACATCCAGGCCGCCGCGACATGGATGAAGATCACACGATAGGCGTCGCCCTGCTGCGCATCCGTGGGCGCGACGAATAATCCTACGTACAGCCCGGCGGCAGCGAGCAGCAACGCCAAGGCGCCGAACCACGGCGCCATACGGCCGGCAAGCGGGTAAAAAGCCGGCGGTGATGCGTACTTGAACCAGCTGAACCGGTTGACCCCGGCAAGCGGCTCTCGCGCGGCGCCCGAGAGCGACCGACTCATTGTGCGAGTGCTCTCGCCGACGCCAGCTTCCGCAACCGGCGCTGTAAGGTGCGCCTGTCCAGCCTGAGTGCACGCGCTGCTGCCGATATGTTGCCGGCATGCGCCGCCAACACCTGCTCAATGTGATTCGTCACCAGTTCCTCTAACGAGACAGTCCTCGGAGCCTCGAGGCCATCGAAAGTCTGCGGTCGGTCTGCCATGTCCGATCCAGGTGCGGCATTTTGCCGCATGTGAAAGGTGTTGCGAATTTTCCACAGGGGGGTGGACTAGGCGATTGATTTAGATCAAGCTTACAGAAAGTGGCTTTGACCACAGGCAGCGCTCACGGCGAAATTCAGGGTCACAGCGCAGAGAAAAAAATGCAGACCATTACCAGCTCCAAGAAGCTGACCGGTTCGCGGCGAAACGGTTCCACTCCAGCAGGTACATTCAAAAAAGGGAGTCTTTGATGAAGACCTACCGGCGTGCCTCTGGGGCACGTTGGCTGTCGGCGCTCGCGCTGGCGGCCTTCGTGTTCATGGCGGGAGCAGCAGGTGCGGCGCAGCCGCAGGATCGAGCGGAGGTTTGCAAGGGCTGTCACGAGGCGTATTTCGACTCGTACTCTGAGACGATCCACGCCAAAAAAGGTCATCCGCGAGCGCCCGCCAACGCCGGTGCCTGCGAAGCCTGCCACGGCGATGCGACTGCCCACATCCAGGCGGGTGGCGGCAGGGGCGTTGGAAATCTGCGCACTTTCAGCAAGAAGACAGGCTCAGAAGAGCGCAGCGGCGTCTGCCTGACCTGCCACTCGAGCAATCGACACCTGGCCTTCTGGGACTCCGGGAGGCACAGAAAGAACAACGTGGCGTGCAACGACTGCCACCAGCTCCATGGGGCACCCGGACCGGGTTCCACGATCGCTCTGCGCTCACCCAACCCGAGCATTGCGCCCTATGAGACGACCTTGCGCAAGCTCGAGTACGAGACCTGCATCTCGTGCCATCGCAACATCCGCGGTCAGCTTCTGAAGCCTTCGCACCATCCGATCATCGAAGGCCGAGTCACGTGCAGCGACTGCCACAATCCGCACGGCGCGCTCACCCAGGCGATGCTGAAACAGGAGAGCATCCCGCAGCTCTGTACGAGCTGCCACGCCGAGAAACGCGGCCCGTTCATGTGGGAACACCCACCGGTAGAGGAGAACTGTCTTACGTGCCATAACGCGCACGGTTCGAATCACATGCGTCTCATGAATGAAAAGGCCCCCAATCTTTGTCAGGACTGCCACGATGCGTCGCGTCATCCGGGAACGGTTTACGACGCGAAGGGTAGCTTTTTGCCTTCTCCGCCGACGGCTTCGCCGAACAACCGGCTCGTCGTCCGCGGGTGTGTGAACTGCCACTACCACGTGCACGGTAGCAATGCGCCCGCAATGCGCGGCAAGTATTTCCTGAGATAGGAGGCCCAAAATGAAACGCAAACTAATAGCGGTTTTGGTCGCCAATCTCTTCGCGGGAACTGGCGCCGCGTATGCCCAGAGCACGGGCCTTAAATGGACCGGCGAAGTAACCGCCGGACTGCGCTACTCGAGCGTCAAGGCGAACGACGATTCCAAGTTCCGCGAATACCGGGATATCAGCGACGGTACCGACCTCATCAACGCTTTCGACCTGAGGGCCCAGGACGACCGACGCCGTTTCAGTATCTTCTTCGAAAACCTCGGCTCGGACGATAAATACTTCGACTTCCGCGGCACCGAATACGGGAACTGGAAGTTCCGCTTGTATGACAGCGAGTTCCGCCATCGTTTCGGGTCTGGCCCGGGCGCACTGACACCATTCAGCGGCGTTGGCAGCTCGGTGTTGACCGGCACGTTTCCAAATCTGAACCCGGGGACGTGGAACAGGTTCGACGATTCGCTCAAGCGGCGGGATACGGGTGGTTTTGCGGAGTGGTCAGGGTTCTCGCCGTGGTATATCCGTTTCGACGGTAACGAGGTGAAGCGGGAAGGGATCAAGGTCATAGCGGGTTCCCTCGGGACCAGCCCCGGCAATGGCAGTATCGATCTGCCGGCGCCGGTCGATTGGAGGACCTATAACGCATCGGGCGAAGCGGGTTATCAAGCCAGCAACAAACACTTCGCAGTCGTCGGCAGTTACAGCAAGTTCGAGAACGACAACCTCTTTCTGAACTGGTCGAACCCGTTCTTTGCGCCGGGTCAACCGGCACTGCGCGATACATCGGTGCTCCCGGCAGAGAACGAGATGTGGAAGATCGCGGCGAACGGGAACTGGAGAGGACTGCCGTTCGGCTCGTCGATCGCCGGCCGGTTCACCTACAGCAAGCTCACCAACGACGTGCAAGTACTGCCGACGATGCTGACGGGCGTTGCAGCACCGAATCAGTTTCAATCGACGGCGTCGAGCGTGCCGTTCTTCCATGGCGAAGTCAAGACGACCACGGCTTCGGTGTCGCTCAATTCATCGCCCATGCGCGCACTCGACACCCGTGTTTACTATAACTACCGCGACAAACAGAACGACTCGACTCAAGTCACGTTCAACCCGACCGCAGCGAGCGGTCTTCAATGCGGCGGTGGTTCCTGCAGGTACAGAATTGTTCTCGTATTCGAAACATCAGGCGGGAATGGAGGCATATTATCGGCTGAACCCGGAGAACAGGCTCGGTGCCGGCTACGAGCATGAGGCTACGGATCGGGAGCGCACAGACTTTCCGAAGACGACCGACAACAAGTACTTCGCCGAATGGAGGAACAGCACGTTCGACACGGTGGATGGGCGTCTGAAATACCAGTACCTGCAACGGCGCTCCACCGTCAACGGGGTTTTCGATCCGGCGAATCCGATCGACGCGTTCGTGCGGCGTTTCGACTACATGAACCTCGATCAGCACATGGTCAGGATGAACCTCGGTGCGAACCCCGCGCCTCTGGTTGACCTTGGGCTGGATGTTTACCTGAAGTTCAACGACTACCAGGACGTGCCGCTCGGCCGGAATAGAGACCGACGTTACGAATACTATCTTAGTGCCGGTTATGGCGATCCCTCGAAGTTCCGGGCCCTGCTGTTCGCCGACATCGAGTTCGTCCAGTATGAATCGACGCACCGCGTTCAGGGCACGCCCGGAGTAGGCGGGAGCGACCCGAACGCGCCGCCAGCACCGGCCGCGCCCGCTATCAGCACGACTTACACGTGGGGCGCCGACAACAAGGATCGCAGCTGGCAGACGGGTCTGGCGGTTGACTGGCAGGCGTTGCCGAAGCTGACGGTCAAGAGTTCGTTCGTGTACGCGGAAACCAGAGGCACTGCCGATTTCGCGGCGCAACCTGGCACGATTCTCGCGGCGCCGGGCTTGGTCGGCATCGGCAACTTCGACAATACGCGCCGGATCGCGCTGAACGTCCGTGGTGTCTATCAGGCCGACAAGAACTGGAAATTCACCGGCGGCTACGCGTTCGAGCAGTATCGGTACAATGACGTTGGCTACCAAGGTTTCCAATATACGATCCCGGCGGGCACGGCACCGACATTCACGTCGACCAGCTACTATACGGGGCAGCTTGCGTTCCAGCCGTATACCGCCCACATCTTCTACCTGTATGGGACCTATCGCTTCTAATAGCGAGAGGTGTAGCCCCAGCTTTGTTGCATTGCGACAAAAGTCGACTTAGGTCGGCTTTTGTCGTTTTCGGCTACGGTTCGGAGCACAGCTTTCTGTAACACCTATCGTTCTGCCGTCTAAGCGAGCGGCGCATGCGATTCGCATAAATCTTGCCTCCGCGCAGGATGACTTACGTGCGGTTTGGTTGTGGCAGGTGGCGCCGACGCGGTCTGAACGTGTCATCGCTGCAGGCTGTTGTACGTCTGACGAAGTGCTGATCAATCTAGGAGATGACATGAGAACTGCATTTATCGTATTGGCAGCAGCAGGTCTGATCGTCGCCGGTGGGGCCCAGGCGCAGTCCGGCGCGGAAGTCGTCAAGAGCAAGTGCTCAGGGTGCCACGACATGGAAGCCAAGAAGGCCGGCCCGTCGTGGAAGGACATTGCAGCCAAGTACAAAGGAAACAAGGACGCCAGCGCTACTCTGGTGACCAAGCTCAAGGAAGGCAAAGGTCACATGAAGGTGTCAGCCTCCGACGCCGAGCTCAGCGCCGCCGTGCAGTACGCGCTCGCCGCGAAATAGTGCCGGTTAGCAGAACCACAGCGCTGGCGCCAACTCAGCTTCGGTGCAGCCGGCGCGGACCCGGGCGTGAGCCCGGGTTTTTTCCACAGACCACCGACCGCGACGCCTGACTCATCTCGGTGCAACTCGTCAATGCGGGACCTGACGCACGTTTGATCTAGGTCAGAATCAGCAGGCCGCGGCATGACGATAATCCCTCCAAACACAAATATCGGCCAAGGAGGGCCCGTCGCATGCCGAAGCACGTAATCCCGATTCGGGAGTTCCTCGCGAGTCTGCCTTTATTCGAGACGTTGGAACCCGCAGCACTCGCCCGGCTAGCTGCCGGAATCAACGCAGTAGACGCTCCGAAAGGGACTGTCATCGTACGGAGGGGCGACTCGTGCGTCGGCTTCCACGTCGTGGTGTTCGGACGCGTAAAACTGTGTCTGCAGACACAACGTGGCGACGAGAAAGTGGTGGACCTGCTCACGCGTGGTCAGAGCTTCGGCGAATCAGCGATGTTTCTCAACCGCCCCTACCGCATCACCGCCGAAGCGCTCGTGGACAGCAAGCTGCTGCACCTCCCACGGGCAACGGTCATGTCCGAGATCGGCCGTGACCCGACATTCGCGCAGCACATCATCGACGGACTAAGCCGCCGGCTCAGCGTTCTGATCGGCGATGTCGAAGGCTATTCCCTGCGATCCGGAACACAGCGTGTAATCGCATACCTGCTCAAACAGATGCCCGACTTCGCTGGGGAGACCTCCGACATCACGTTTCCCGCCCAAAAGGGTGTAATTGCCTCCCAACTCAATCTCACCCAGGAGCACTTCTCACGCATTCTTCATGACTTGATTGCGGCCGGCTATATCGAGGTGCATGGCCGCGTCGTACGTATCCTGGATGCCGGCGAATTGCGCATGCGTGCAGCATAGCGGGTAGCAGCGGCACCTGCGCATTACGCAGCCCCCCTCGTGTTTGATTTCGGTCAAGGTTCCGCGTCGGCATAGATCCGAGAATTGATTCCGACGCACTGCAGAACGCACACCGAAACGACAGCGAGGAGCGCAATGCTTCTGCCACAGCAAAGCGCAATAGAAGGGTTTCTCGCGAGCGTACCGCCCTACGCGGAGCTCGATCAGCGCGCGCTGAAGCGAATCGCGAGGACTGCCGCGCAATTCGAGGCACCGCGTCGCACGGTCATCTTCAGACCGGGCGAGTCGGCAGCCGGCATTCACATCCTCATGTCGGGCCACGTGAAGCTGGCCCTGCCCGCACGGGACCATGCCGAGAAAGTTATCGCGATCGTCGGTCCAGGGCAGAGCTTCGGTGAACTCGGCATGTTTCTGCAAGAGCCCCACATGCTTTCCGCCGAGAGCGTGGACCACGCTAGGATCGTGCGGGTTGACAAGACCGCGATACTGGCATGCATCAAGCGTAATCCGGAGTTTGCAACCGGCATGATCACTGCGCTTGGACGGCGGCTGCGGGATCTCATAAGGGAAATCGACAGTTGGCGCCGCCGTTCGGGCGTTCAGCGCGTGATTGAATTTCTGGCGAATGAATTGCCAGTCGATGCGGTCGAGGGCACGGCCTGTGTGGTCTTGCCGGCGAAGAAAAGAATTATCGCGTCGCGCCTTGACCTGACGCACGAGCATTTCTCGCGTATTCTGAGGGAATTGGCGGAAGCCTCTCTGATTTCGGTGGCGGGTCCAACTATCGCCATTCACGACGTTCGCAAGTTACGCGAGCTTGCTGACGCACCTCGGGCCGCAGCACCGATCTAAGTTGTCGCTTTAGGTGTGCCCCTTGGTTTTCAGCTTGGAGCGTGGCACGCCCAGCAACCGTGCGGCGCAGTTGCGCCCCCAGCGATGCGCGAGAACGCACGCTCGCGTGATCGGGCGACCACGCAGGACCCGTTCAGCCGAGCTCGATCGGACGCTCGGTCGTGATCCTCAACTCGAGATACGCTCCTACGAGAACTGCCGCGGGATATAGGATTTCTTCTTCATGCACTGTGTGTGCGATGAGCGATTCGGCGAACTGCTCGTACTCGGCGCGATGCGCCTCCTCCGCCGCGCTCTGGAATGCGTCGACGACCTTTGCAATTTGTCTGTGCTCCATGACCATCAGCGGCAGCTCCGCTGCGAGCCGGCGCGCGATCGGTATGACATCGGTCATGGCCGCGTCGGTTCCGCCCCATGCGAGCTTGGGGAGCAACGCGAGCGGCGGTAAGGCGAAAGCCTCTTCCTTAGCGAAATGCGGCTCGATGAGCTCTGCCAATTCCCTTGCACGCAGGCCGAGAAGACCGCTCTCGCGCTTTGCGCGTTCGAGCGTTAATCGCAGCTGTTTGTGCTCCGCCGCAATGGAAGCTGGGATACGATCGTTCATGCCGTGCTCCTTCGGATATGAGTGATTATCAAACACGCGGCGAGTGCACTTAAGTCAGACGATGAGCTCGAGCGGTACTTGAAACAGCCGTATCCGGTCATCGGGGCGCACGATCCTCGCGTTCAGTGATCCGATCAGCTCGATGAGATGCTCCAGAGGTGTCTCGTCTTCGAAGGCAATCATCAGCACACTGTTGGTACTTCCATGTGCGCCGGTCCCCAGGTGCGGTTCCGTGCCGTGGCCCTTGCCTTTGGCGTGGTCCCATCGCGTGTAGTAATCGATTTCCGCGCTACGCAGAAGCTCCATCACTTCCACGATGAAGAATTCGTTACAGACCACAAAGGCCATTTTCATATTTCGCTCGTCCCTTTGATGTACAAGCGTCACGAGGGTACTCGTTTACTCGCCGAAATAGATTGTCAGCACGTGTCGTCGCACGGTATGTGACGTAGATCAAGCGCTTACAATCCGGAAATGATTCCTTGGCTCCGCACTACGGATCCGTTCCCCTCCCCTAGGCGCGCATTGCGCAAGCCGAACGGCCTGCTGGCCGCAGGTGCCGACCTTGCTGTTCCGCGCCTGCTGGACGCCTACCGCCACGGCATCTTCCCGTGGTATAGCCCCGGCGAGCCGGTGCTGTGGTGGAGCCCTGATCCGCGGATGGTTCTCGTGCCGGCCCGAATTGGTGTCTCACGCTCTCTGCGTAAGCGGATCAAGCGAAGAGAGTACGAGGTCCGTACCGATACGGCGTTCGAAGCGGTGATGCGTGCGTGCGCGGAGCCTCGCCCCGACCAGCAGGGAACATGGATCAGCGAAGAAATGATCGAGGCGTACGTCGCGCTGCATAAGGCCGGGTATGCACATTCGGTCGAGACCTGGGGTTCCGACGCGCTGGTCGGCGGTCTGTACGGGGTCGCCATCGGCCGTGTCTTTTTCGGGGAGTCCATGTTTGCGCGCAGAACCGATGCCTCTAAGGTCGCGCTGGCACGTCTTGCCCGGCAGCTCGAGCGCTGGTCGTTCGGCCTGATCGACTGCCAGATGTCAACGCCGCACCTGGCATCGCTCGGTGCGCAAGAAATTGCACGTGCCGATTTCATGCGTGCAGTCGAAGAATTGGTAAACTACCCGTCGCACACAGGCACGTGGCGCTTCGACGATGACTTACCTGACTGATTTCCCGCTGTCGGTCTTGCAGTTCTACGCGACTGCGCCCTATCCCTGCAGCTACCTGCCCGAGCGCATGGCGCGCTCGCAGGTGGCCACGCCCAGTCATCTGATCGATGCTTCCGTGTACAGCGAGCTCGTACGTGCAGGTTTCCGACGGAGCGGTGCGTTCACGTACCGCCCCTATTGCGATAGCTGTCGCGCGTGCGTGCCGGTGCGTATCGTTACGGAAGAGTTTCGCAAGAATCGGGCGCAACGGCGCGCATGGAAACGCCATGCCGAGCTGAAGTCCCAGATGCTGGACCTCAAATACAGCGCCGAACATTACGCGTTGTACTTGCGTTACCAGTCGCGCCGACACAGCGGCGGCGGCATGGATCAGGATAGCAGGGAGCAGTATCGGCACTTCCTTCTGCAGAGCAACGTCGATTCCCGCCTGATCGAATTCCGCGAACATGGCGTGCTGCGGATGGTGAGCATCGTGGATGAGCTGCAGGATGGCCTTTCGTCCGTCTATACTTTCTTCGACCCGGACGTTGAAGGCGCGAGTTTCGGGACGTATAACATCCTTTGGCAGGTGGAACTCTGCCGGAAGCTTGATCTGCCCTACCTTTACCTCGGCTACTGGATCGGGCAGAGCCGCAAGATGACATACAAGATCCAGTTCCAGCCCATCCAGGGGCTCATCGACGGCCGCTGGCAGCTCCTAACGGATTCCGGGGCCGTTTCCGAACTGGATTGAGCGGGAGGACGTCGCACCGGTCTTCGAACTGCGTGGTGGTCCGGGATGTGTCCCGGTGTTCTATCGATCGATTTCGCCGAAAACGATCTCAAGCGTACCGATGATCGCGACTGCATCGGCGAGCATATGCCCCGTCGCAAGCTCGTTCATCGCCGACAGGTGTATGAAATTCGGTGAGCGCACCTTCATGCGGTACGGTTTGTTCGCTCCATCCGACACGAGGTAGATCGCAAACTCGCCCTTCGGATGCTCCACCGCCGCATACGCTTCCCCTTCCGGCACGTGCATGCCCTCGGTGAACAGCTTGAAGTGATGGATCAGTGCTTCCATGTTGCTCTTCATGTCGACGCGTGAAGGTGGCGCGACCTTACGATCGTCCAGCATGACGGGCCCGGGGTTTTTGCGCAGCCAGTCGACGCACTGCCTGATGATGCGGTTCGATTGACGCATCTCCTCGATCCGGAGCAGATACCTGTCGTAGCAATCGCCGTTCACGCCCACGGGGACGTCGAAGTCCATGCGGTCATACACGGCATAGGGCTGCTTCTTGCGGAGATCCCATTCGATGCCCGAACCGCGCAGCATCGGGCCGGAAAAGCCGAGCTGGATCGCGCGCTCGGGCGAAACAACCCCGATTCCGACGGTACGCTGTTTCCAGACCCTGTTTTCGGTTAACAATGTTTCGTATTCGTCGATGCGCTGCGGAAAGCGGTCCGTGAAGTCTTCGATGAAATCGAGTAACGAACCCTGCCGGTTCTCGTTGAGTTGCCGCACCTGGGACTCGCTCCGATAGCGGGATGTCTGGTACTGCGGCATGCGATCAGGCAGGTCGCGATAGACCCCGCCGGGGCGGTAGTACGCCGCGTGCATGCGTGCCCCCGATACGGCTTCATACACGTCGAGCAGGTCTTCGCGCTCCCGGAAGCAGTAGAGGAAGACCGTCATGGCGCCCAGATCGAGTCCGTGGGCAGCGAGCGCGAAGACGTGCGACAGCACGCGCGTGATCTCGTCGAACATGACACGCAGATACTGCGCGCGTATCGGCGCTTCCATACCGAGGAGTTGCTCGACCGCCCGCACGTAAGCGTGCTCGTTACACATCATGGTGGTGTAATCGAAGCGGTCCATGTACGGTAGATTCTGGAGATACGTTCTATGCTCCGCGAGCTTCTCCGTCGCGCGGTGCAGGAGGCCGATGTGTGGATCCGCGCGCTCGATCACTTCGCCGTCCATCTCCAGGACGAGCCGCAGCACGCCATGCGCTGCCGGATGCTGCGGCCCGAAGTTCAATGTCAGATTCTTGATTTCAGCCACTCAGTACCTCATCGGTGCATAGGTCCCGCTACTTCGACCGGCCGTTCGTTTCCTGGGCGTAATTTTCTTCGCGCACAATGCGCGGCGTAATTTCCCGCGGCTCGATGGTCACGGGTTGATATACGACCCGCTTCTGGTTGGGGTCGTAGCGCATTTCCACATTTCCGGAAACTGGGAAGTCCTTACGGAAGGGATGACCGATAAAACCGTAGTCAGTGAGAATGCGCCGCAGATCGGGATGTCCGGCAAAGACAATTCCGAACAGGTCGAATGCTTCGCGTTCGAGCCAGTTCGCGCATGGCCAGATATCCACCACCGAATCGACCACCGGCATTTCACCGCCACGCGCGAACAGCCGCAGCCGCAAGCGCGAGTTATGCTTGATGCTGAGCAGGTGATAAACCACGGCATAGCGAGTACCGGCCGGCGCCGGCGATTCACGCAGTGGCTCGCCATCCGGGCCGCGGGCGTACGCGCTGTAGTCCATCCCGCACAGGTCCATGAGCTGTTCGAACGCGAGCGCGGGCGTATCGCGCAGGCATAGCGCCACCTCGCGAATGTCCTCGGGCGCCAGCGTCGCAGTCAACTCGGTCGCTGACATCCGTACCTGGTCGAGCTTGCTGCAATGTGTTTCGAGTGCGGCTTTGAGAGTTTCAAGGCGTGTCATCGGCGTGAGAGTGTGTTGGTCTTCCTGACCGTGTTTTGCAACTGGATGAATCAGTAGATCAGTGCTTCGGTCGTCGTCGTGACGAAGCCCTTTTTCGAGAGGCTTTCAGGAGCGTCCATGGTCACCCGTTTTGCGAGCAATCTTATCCGGCGCGCCCATGCGCATGAACTGCGAAGCAGATCATACCCGGATCATATCAATGCTGATAGAGCCCGCGCGCGAGCTCCGAGGCGAGGCGTATACCGGCTTCGCTCATGACGCTGGCAAGGTGCTTCGCCGCGCGTTCGCGTATCGGTGCGAGCACGGCCGGCAGGCGCACCGAGCGGGAAAGCACCCGGGTTTCCTGCGCGTACAGATCGAGGATGATGGAGAGCACCAGCTCGAAATCGGTTCGTTCATACGCGGACCGCAGTGCGTCACGCAGACGGCCGCCTCGTTGCCAGGCGACACAGATCCGGTACGCGGTGTCCAGCACATAGCGTATCCGCTTCGTGCGCAGGGGCTCGATTTCGTCGTAACGTATCACCACGCGCAGCGGCATTGCTTCCGTGCTCACGAGGAAGTCATCGTCGATCGCTTTCGTATCGCGGAAGAGCGTAGCGACTATCTCACGCGGAACTGGTTGTCCCACCAACGCTGCGGTCGCGGCCTGACGGATGACCAGCGCGTCCTTGCGCGCTTCCTTTGCCACGTTCAACGCAAGCGCGGGTTCGATGTATGGAAGCGCGATGCGCAGCGGCGCCGCGCGGCGGAGCGCATCCACCGTGCGCCCGCTGAACGCCGCAAGCACCTTTGCGTTCAGAATCGAGAGTGCGCCTGCGCGGTCCATGGCTGCTTCGCCTCGGTGCGTGAGCGCGCCGAGCTTCTACCCTGCCGGTTTTGCCGAGGCGTGAAAGGCTAGCATACCCGCAAAGAGCGTTCTCACTCGGACGTCGCGGTAACCGAGCTCACGGAGCACGGTTGCAAGCTCGTCCGCGGAGTAGAACATCTCCAAGGCTTCGATGAAGTACTTCCTGCAGTTCAGGGCGGGTGGGCCGCTTCGGAACACAACCGCCGTGAACGTGAGACAGAACCTGAGATATGAGTAATACAGCTTTTCTACCATCGGGTTCGCTGGACGCAGCATGTCGCAATGGTAGAAGTGTCCACCAGGCTTGAGCACGCGAAGGATCTCGCCGAACACTTGCTTCACCCGAAGATGGCGCGACGCGAATTGCAGCGTCACCACATCGAAATGGTTGTCGGGGAATGGCAGCCTGTGCACGTCACCGATGTAGCTCCTTATCCTCAATCCCCGCGCGTTTGCATGCTGCTGCCCTACGTTCTGCATGGCCGCGCTGCGGTCGATCGCGTGCACGTCGAGCGTCGGCTCGCGTTCGAGTAGGCCGATGCCGATTGCATTGGTGCCGGCACAGACGTCGAGCACTCGCTGGCCGGGCGCAAGATCGATCGTGTTCAGGAAACAACTGCGGAACCATCCCCAAAGCCCGAGGCTTGCGACGTAGTTGGCGCGGTCGTAATACGGCGCCACGTCCGCGAAGACGTCGTTCAGCTCGCGGGTCCAAACCTCGTTGAATCGCTGTTCGCGAACGACTTCTCGCGTCGCAAGGGATGGTGGGTTCATCAGCGGCCTCCGTCTGATTCACAGATCGCATGCTCGCCGGGCCGCGAGTATGCGCGATTGATCTATATCAAATTCTAGCAGTGCGCGTGCGCCGACATGCAGCCGGACATCAGATTGCGAGGAGCGAGGCGAGGACGACGATGATGCCGACAGCCGCGGCGATATAGACGAGCGCGGCGACGAGCGCGTCCTGTCGCAGGCCGAGGTCGTAGAAGGTGATGCGCAGGCGATGTGCGGCGCTCCATAGCGAGAGCGCCAACACGACGAAGATGATGATCTTGCCGGCCGCGTGGCCGGCGAACGCTCGCAGGTTGTCGTAGGCCAGGCCGCCGGGTACATGGCCCAGCGCGGCGAGCAGAGTAAGGAGGATCAGAACAGGCGTGAGCAGAGCCGTAACAGTTCCACCCGCCGCAAATGGACCCCACACGATAGGCTTGTTGGACTTCGTCACGTCAGAACGCTCCAGCAATGAGTAGAAGCCCGAGCGAGATGACGATCCAGCCGACGTAATGCGCGCCAGCGATCGCCGCAGCCGGTACCGTCTTGTCGCCGATATGCATCGGCAGCGCCTTGGGCGCGAGATTGAACCACGTGAAGCTGTGGTATATCGCGAATATCAGCGCGAGCAGATGAAAAGCGATGCTCGAGGGCGTTCCAAGCGCGGCCAGAAACTGCTCGTATGCTTCCTTGCCTTGGGCGAGTCGCACGCATCCGATCACCAGGATGACCGTGTAGATGGCGATGAAGATGCACGTCACCTCACGCGCCATGTATCTGAGATAGCGCGGGTGCCGGAAAAACCAGCGTGTCCGCGATACTTCACGCGTGAAGGGTCTGCGGGTTACTTGTTCAGCCATGGCATCAAATGTTCCCGGAACCAGTCGACCGTGCTTGCAATTTTGACCTGTTGAAGCGCCGCTGCCGGATCGACGTGTTTGGGGCACACCTGCGAGCATGCGCCCACGAACGTGCATTCCCAGACGCCTTCGTCCGTCGCGATTTCCTCCTGCCGCTCGTCCCTCCCGCCATCGCGGGAGTCGAGGTTGTAACGATGTGCGAGTGCGATCACACCCGGTCCGATGAACTTGGGAATGAGGCCGTATTCCGGACACGCGGCATAGCACAACATGCAGTTGATGCACTGTGCGTACTGTTGATAGCGTTTCAGCTCCGCGGGTGTCTGCCGATACTCGCCATCTTCGATCGACTTCGGTTGTTTCGCGATCAGATACGGCTTCACGCGCGCGAGCTTGCCCATGAAGTCTTCCACCACCGTCACGAGATCGCGTTCGATCGGAAAGTGCGCGAGCGGTTCGACCCGGATGGTTTGCGGCAGGTCACGCAGGAACGCCTTGCATGAAAGCTTGGGTTCCCCGTTCACCATCATCCCGCAACTGCCACACACGGCCATGTGACATGACCACCGGTACGACAGCGTCGGATCCTGGTGCGCCTTGATGTGATTGAGTGCGTCGAGAACGACCCATTCCTCGTTATATGGAACGGTGTACTGTTGCCAGCGCGGTTCACTGTCCGTTTCCGGGTTGTAGCGAAGCACGTGAAGCTCTACGGCGCGTCCGTTCATGATGCGAGTCCTACAGAAGCGCCGGCGTGTTTGCCCGAGTAATCACGCACACCGGGCTGCGACTTCGTGATCACCACGTCCAGATAGTCGATCCTGGGCGCTTGCGCTCCCCCATAATAGGCCAGCGTGTGCTTGAGGAAATTCGTGTCGTCGCGCTCGACGTAGTCGAGGCGCTGATGTGCGCCGCGCGACTCGCGCCGATTTGCTGCGCCCACCATCACAGCTTCGGCGCAGTCCAGCATGCAGCCGAGCTCCAGTGCCTGCAGGAGGTCGGTGTTGAAGACGTTGCTCTTGTCGTGCAGGCCGACGTTCGCATAGCGGGCCCGCATTGCAGCGATCTTTCTTACACCGTCGGCGAGCTCGTCGCCGTGGCGGTAGATGCCCGCGCGCTGCTCCATGGTATCCATCATCTCCTGGCGCAGCCCGGCGACCGTTTCCTTTCCCGTTGCGCGATTGAACAGCTCGCGCAGTCTGGACTGTGCAGCATCCGCAAGGCGCACATGAGCAGGGGTCTTCGGACTTGCGCCGGACTGCATGTAGTCGATCGTGCTCAGTGCGGCCTGGCGTCCGAATACCAGTATCTCCACAAGCGAATTCGAGCCGAGGCGATTCGCTCCATTGATACTCACGCAGGCACACTCGCCGGCAGCGTAAAGACCTCGCAGAGGCGTGGCGGCCTTCGCGTCCGTGTGGATGCCGCCCATCATGTAGTGAACAACAGGCCGTACCGGCACCGCGTGCGTCACCGGATCGACATTGAGATAGCTGGTGGAGAGTTCCCGCACGAAGGGCAGTCGCTCATCGATGATCTTCTCTCCCAGGTGGCGCATGTCGAGCAGCATGCACGGCCCCCACTGCGTTTCCAGCATGTTGCCTTTGCGCTCTTCCTGCCAGAAAGCTTGGCTGACCCGGTCCCGCGGACCCAATTCCATCGTCTTGAGCTGGGGCTTCCCAAGTGGGGTCTCCGGCCCCATCCCATAGTCCTGCAGAAAGCGGCGCCCGTGTTTGTTCAACAGAACGCCGCCCTCACCACGGCACGCCTCGGTCAGGAGAATGCCTGTATTCGGCAGACCTGTCGGGTGGTACTGCACGAACTCCATGTCCTTGAGCGGCACGCCTGCGCGGTAGGCGAGCGCCATACCATCGCCGGTCTTGATTGCGCCGTTTGTGGTGAAGGGAAACATGCGTCCAGCCCCGCCTGTGGCGATGATCACCGCCCGCGCATCGAAACGGCGCAGTTGGCCGCTGCGCATTTCGAGCGCGGTCACGCCGCGGCAGCAGCCGTCTTCGACCAGAAGGTCCGTGGCGTAGAATTCGTCATAACGTGTGATCGAGGGAAACTGAAGTGAGGTTTGAAACAGCGTATGGAGAATGTGGAAGCCGGACTTGTCCGCGGCGAACCATGTGCGCTTGATTTTCATGCCCCCGAAGGGGCGGACTGCCACGGTACCGTTGTCTTCGCGATTCCAGGGACAGCCCCAGTGTTCGAGCTGAATAAGCTCCCGCGGCGCTTGTTCCACGAAGTATTCGACCGCGTCCTGGTCGCACAGCCAATCGCCGCCGCCCACAGTGTCGTTGAAATGCTGCTCGAGGCTGTCGTCCGCCTTGATGACACCCGCGGCGCCGCCCTCCGCAGCGCACGTGTGGCTGCGCATCGGGTAAACCTTCGAAAGAAGCGCAACACGCAGCGCGGGGTCCGCCTGGGCGAGCGTAATTGCGGCACGTAGACCCGCGCCGCCTGCGCCGATGATTACGACGTCCGCGTGGATGGTTTCCATCGGAGCGGCCCTGCCCAAGTGGTTGCGTGAGGCGGATTGGAACGCATCCGCCAGGGTCATTCTTTGATCTGCGTCAACGTGCGCCGGTGGTCCCGCGCTGGCCCCAGGGCCTTGATTTGTGTCAAAGTTCGCGGATGTCTGCGCAGGCACCATCGCGTGCGCAGAGGATAGCGCGGATAGAAAAACCAAACAATCTCAGGGAGCGACGACGAATGACTCGAGCAGGCATACTCCGGTTTCTTCTGCTGCTGGTGTTTCTCGCGGCCGGTCGGCTCCAGGCAGCCGACTCGGCTTCGGAAAGCGCAGCACAGCCCCAGCCCATGGATAACCCGGTGTGCCTGTCGTGCCACGGAAATGAGGGATTCGCGGTCCCGGGTGCCGATGGCAAGCAGCGAGACCTCCATGTAAACGCCGGCCGGTTTGAGAAGAGCAAGCACGGCGCGCTACCCTGCATCGGCTGCCATCAGGATATCACCGAGATCCCGCACAAGCAGGGCGTACAGCGCAAGGTTGAATGCGGCAATTGCCACGCGGACGCGGCAAAACAGGTACAGCACCTCGGTCCATGCAGCGGAAGTCGCCAAGGGCAACAACGCAGCTACGTGCGTGACCTGTCACACCAAGCACCAGATCCAATCTCCAAAGACGGAGGCGGAGCGCGTTGCGATTCCGGAGCGCTGCGGCGCCTGCCACGTCGAGAATTTCAGGTCCTACACCGATACGTATCATGGACAGGTGACGGAGCTCGGCTATGGGTACACCGCCAAGTGCTTCGATTGTCACTCTAACCATAACATCAAGCGGGTCAGCGATCCGGCATCCACGGTTCACCCGAACAACCGGCTGAGTACGTGTCAGAGGTGCCATACGGGCGCGACGGCGGGTTTCCTCACCTTTCATCCGCACGCCAACACCCATGACTTTCGGCGCTATCCGCAGATGTGGATCGTCTCGAAGTTCATGATCGCCTTGCTCATAGGTGTCTTCACGTTCTTCTGGTCCCATTCGCTCCTCTGGTTCTATCGCGAATACAAAGACCGCAAGGAGGGCAAGTCCAGTCCGCACGTCGCCATATCCGACTTGCCAATAGCGCGAGGCAAGCAGATAAGGCGATTTGCGCCGCTATGGCGGCTTGCGCATCTGGTGTTTGCGATCAGCGTCATGACGCTGGTGCTCACCGGAATGGCGGTCTTCTATTCTCAAACGGACTGGGCTAGAGCGATCATGGCCGCGCTCGGAGGACCGCGCACGGCGGCGGTCATCCACAGGACTGCCGCGGTGACGATGTTGAGCATCTTCTTCCTGCACCTCGTGTATGTCCTGTTCTTCCGGATCATCCCGAACGCGAAGAGCTTCGACTGGTTCGGCCCTTATTCCCTGGTTCCGTCCTGGAAGGACCTGGAGCAGGCTATCGAGATGTTCCGGTGGTTTTTCGGCAAAGGGCCACGCCCTTCCTTCGATAAATGGACATACTGGGAGAAGTTCGACTATTGGGCCGTCTTCTGGGGTATGGCGATCATCGGCGGCAGCGGCCTCATGCTGTGGTTTCCGAACGCGACCGCATCCGTCCTTCCCGGCTGGGTATTCAATGTGGCCACCTTGATTCATGGGGAAGAGGCATTTCTCGCCGCCGTGTTCCTTTTCACGGTCCATTTCTTCAACAATCATTTCAGGCCAGACAAGCTGCCGCCGCCGGACATCGTCATGTTCACCGGCAGCATGCCTGTCGAAGAGTTCAAGCGCGAACACGCACTCGAGTATGAACGACTGGTGAAATCCGGAGAGCTTCAGAAGTATCTGGTGGACGCCCCGTCGCGACCGATGACCGTGGGGTCGCGCATTCTCGGGCTGGTCCTGATCGGCTTCGGTCTCACGCTGCTCGTTCTCGTGACAACCGGTTTCATCGTCGACCTGCGGACGGGGTGACCGAACTACGACCCGGTATCAAGGTACCATGGCCAGGCAGACGCTCAAGTTCAGAGTTTCGCTTTACCTCGCGCTCTGCCTGACCGCCGCGCTCGCGCTCTTCACTACGCTAATCGTCAACCACGAGCGCGACGAGCTGCTGGCCGCGGCCGTGGATCAATTGAATCAGCTCTCCGAGGTGATCATCCGCAGCACGCGTTTTGCGATGCTGGAGAATCGCCGCGAGTACGTCCACAAGATCATCGAGGACGTCGCGGCCGACAAGAGCATCAACCGTATCAGGATCATCAGCAAGGAAGGCATCATCATCGATTCCACGCACTCCAGTGAAGTCGGGCTGTTGCTCGATCGCCGGGCCGAGGGGTGCCTCTCCTGTCACCAGAATAATGCGCCGCGTGAACGCATTGGAGACAACGACCGCGCACGCATTTTCACGAATGGGGACGGCGAGCGGATGCTTGCCACCATGCAGGTGATACGTAACGAGCCTTCCTGTCACACTGCGGCCTGTCATGTTCACTTGCCCAGCCAGTCGGTGCTCGGCGTGGTAGACATCGTGTATCCACTCGCTGAGATCGACCAGACCATTCGCTCGAGCGCAGTCCGAATCGCCGGCTATTCGCTGGGATTCGTCCTGATTGCGTCGCTCTGTGTCGGGTTGCTTGTGAACCGGTTCGTGTATGTGCCGCTGCGCGATCTCGAATCGGGCGCCAAAAAACTGGCCCGCGGCAATCTCGAGGAGCCCATTCCCGTGCGCAGTGCGGACGAGTTTGGCCAGGTGGCAGCGTCGTTCAATACCATGACGAACGCGCTTCGAGACTCGCAAACGGAGCTGCGGGATGCAGCGCGGACGCTGGAGCAGAAGGTTGAGGAAAGAACGCAGCAACTGCTCGCGGCCGAGAGCGAATCGTTGCAACGTGAGAAGCTCGCGGCGGTCGGGCTCCTCGCATCGGGTATCGCTCACGAGCTCAACAATCCACTCACGGGCGTGCTCACCTTTTCGCACCTGATTCGGGACAAGCTGCCGCCCGGCAGCGCGGATGCCGAAGATATGGATCTCGTAATCAGCGAGACGAAGCGTTGCGCAAGCATCATTCGCAGGCTCCTCGATTTCGCACGACAGAAGCCGCCGGAGAAGAAGTTTGTCGACCTGAACAGGGTCATAGCGGAAACAGCGCGCTTTATCGAGCGCCCGGCGCAGCTCAACGATACTGCCGTCAGCATGGAACTCGCCCCCAACCTGCCGGCAGTTTGGATAGACGAGAACCAGATAAAACAAGTAGTCATGAACATCCTCGTGAATGCACAGCAGGCCACCGAGAGCGGCGGGAAGATTACGGTGTGCACGCGCGCGTGCTTGGAGCCCATCGCCCCGGAACCCGGCGTCACGCCGGTTCGGATGGTCGAGATCGCCATCATCGATACCGGCTGCGGTATCCCGGAGCAGGACCTGCAACGCATCTTCGACCCGTTCTTCACTTCGAAGGAGGTGGGCAAGGGAACCGGCCTAGGTCTGTCGGTGAGTCATGGGATCGTCAAGGCTCACGGCGGAATGATCCGAGTCGAAAGTGTTGTGGGAAACGGATCGACCTTCAGGGTTTATTTGCCGATCCAGCCGCTCGATGAAACGCGCGAAACCGGCGCGCATGAAGGGACAGTGGTATGAGCGCGCGCATACTCGTGGTGGATGACGAGGATATCGTGATTCGGAGTGCGCTGCGGGTGCTTGCTTCGGAGGATTACGCGCTGGATCAGGCACGCGACGGTGCCGAAGCGTTACGCAGCATCGAGGGCGGCAATTACGACGTGGTAATCCTCGACATCATGATGCCGAAGGTGGACGGGATCGAGGTTTTGCAGCGCGTAAAGGAATCTCATCCGGACATCGAGGTGATCATGTTCACGGGGCTCGCTGAAATCGATACGGCGGTCCGATGCATGAAGCTCGGTGCGTTCGACTACATAGCCAAACCGTTCGAGCCGGACGAGCTCAAGACGGCCGTTGCACGCGCGCTCGAGCGCCGCCGCCTTCTCCAGGAGAACCGCGACGTGAACGGGGCTGTGAGCACCTCGTACAGTCTCGACAACATGATCGGTTCGAGTCCACGCATGCAGCAGGTCTACAAGCTGATCACACAATGCGCTGCGACGAACACGACAGTACTGATCACGGGTGAAAGTGGCACCGGCAAGGAGCTCATCGCACGCGCGATCCACCACAACAGCCTGCGTCGCGAGAAGGCGTTCGTCGCCGTAGATTGCAACGCGCTTTCCGAGAACCTCCTCGAGAGTGAGCTTTTCGGGCATGTGAAAGGTTCGTTTACGGGCGCGGTCTCGAACAAGCGCGGCATGTTCGAGATCGCCGATGGCGGTACGTTGTTTCTGGATGAGATCGGTAACGTCGGTCTTTCGATACAGGCCAAGCTGCTCCGGGTCATCCAGCAACGCGAATACCGTCCTGTCGGGGACACTCGCACGCATGCGGCGAATTTCAGGCTTATCGCTGCTACCAACAAGGACTTGAAGGGGATGATCGGGGGAGGCACCTTCCGCGACGATTTTTACTATCGTATAAACGTGTTTCCAATCGAGTCGCCTCCGCTTCGAGAGCGTCGCGACGACATTCCTTCCCTCGCGTTTCACTTCCTGAAGCAGTACGCTGACGAGCTCGGTAAGAAGGTGGACGAGATTTCGGAGGGCGCTCTGAATGTGCTTCTCAATTATGCGTGGCCTGGCAATGTGCGCGAACTCGAGAACACGATCAATCGTGCAGTGCTTCTGACGACCGATAAGGTAATACGCAAAGCACACCTCGTCAGCCTGCTCGACGCCGACCCCAGTGCATACCTCGACGTGCCCAGGACGAGTGAGGAGCTCAAGCGCCTCAAGAAAGAGGCCCGCGAAAGATCCGTCGAGCACCTCGAGAAGGCATTCATTCTGGAGGCACTGAAGCGCAACGGCTGGAACGTCACACGCAGTGCCGAGGAGACCGGTATGCTCCGCGCCAATTTCCAGGCCCTGATGAAAAAGCATGGGATACGCATCAGGGAAGCAGAAAAGGGTGACGGGGACGCCTCTGACACATGACACGCGCGCGACTCAGGCGTTCCGGCGGCCGCTGGTCGAACGTTAGCTGGCGACATGGCTTACAGCGTTAACTGACTTTCGCTGTGCGCGCGGCGCCCTGGATACGTTGAGGCTATGCTTTCGGCTCGTCGAACGCCGCGACCAGTGGATAGCCGCCAGGAATCACCCGGTTTCGTGCTCTTCCTCGACGTCTTCGTAACCCGAGATCATCGCCTTGAAGTGCGCCGTCCGCGTGTGACCGAGGCTCGCAAGGTAGGGATGAATGAAGATGAATCCGACGAAGAAGATGAAGATGAGAACGTGCGCCGTATCGACAACACGTACTCCACCAAGCATGTCGATCATTCCTGTGAAACGCTCGACGTCCCATAGCAGAAGTCCGGTATAGAACTGAAGGGGCACGAGCAGCAGCATCATGACTTGATAGGCCATGCTTTGCATGGCATTGAACTTCCTGTAGGCGCTGATGTGGTGCGGATTCGGCTCTCCTTTGAAGATCCCGTAACCGTAGAACCTCATCTGCCGGATACTTGCGAGGAAATGCCGGGTCGGGCTTAGATCAGGGTGATACACCCTGATCTTGTCGGAAAACAGATAGAACACCAGCCAGATAAAGAAATTGCCAATGAGTACGAAACCGACCCCGTTATGCAGGAGCACGGCGCTTCGGAATGGCATCAACTCGACCAATCCGACATAGCGTATCTGGAAGCCCGTAAGGATCATGATGACGAATCCAAACGCGTTGATCCAGTGCCAGATCCTGACGGGCAGCGGGTGAACGTAGACTCTTGCCATTGCTTTCCCGAGTTGTTTCGTTAGATGGCCCGACGCTGAACCTCTCGCACAGGCATACGCGCTTCTTCAACCGGCCTTAAGAATCGTCCCTTCCACCGATTCGCCTTGCGGGCCTTCGGAACCACCAGCTAAGCGTCAGATGCGCAATCGGTCCTCCGATGCCGGCCAGCAAAGCGAGAACGACCAGCACGTCGAGCAGGCCTATCCGCGTACCGCCGATAACGTAGAAGCCGCGGACTGAATCGACCGAGACGACCGACGTCAGGACATCCTGGTGCGCATCGTAGCGGATGGGCCTGCCGGATGGGTCGCTGATTGAAATAGTGACCCTCTGGAAGGGTGCGGAACCCGCGCGGTGGCAGGTTTCACACTGACTCACAGCCCTGCTCTTGTCGGCAAGCTGATGGATCGGAACAGCGCCATCAACTTCGAGCCGTCCGCGCAGGATCGTTTTGCCATTGCTGCCATCCGGGTTGAATTGCTGCAACAGGCGCTGGAGCTCGCCGGAGCTGAGTCCCTTGTCTTCGTTGTCGACCGCACGGGCCCGAAGATCGAATTGCGGGACGCCCTGCTTCTCGGCGATACCCTTCCGCGCCGCCGTGTCGTACAGCCGGAGATCCACTTTGCGCTTCGCGCCGGGCGTGTGGCACGCCGCACACGCAATAGTGTCGAGATGTCGCTGCGCATTCGGCAGCCACTTCTGATGCGCGGATAGCGCGCCGGCGTGACATCCGAAGCAGGTGTTCTTAAGGTGGTCTCCACCCGAGGCAGCCGTAACGTCGTGGGCACCGTGGCACGTGGAGCAGACCGGTGCTTCGATTCGTCCCTTGTTCCGGGCGCGCCCGTGGACACTACCCGTGTAGGCTGTGAAGATGGAACTGTGGCAGTTGCTGCAGGGCGTGCCGGTTGCCAGGTCGAACGCCGCCTTCGCCACCGCAGCGTGAGGGTTGTGGCAATTAGTGCAGAACGGTGCAGCCGGGTTGCCCGCCCGAAGCAGCGCGGCGTGCATGCCTGCCTCATAACGCTCGAACACATTGCCGTGGCAATTGCGGCAGACACTCGCCATTGCGAGCGAGTTCTCGCGCACACTCTTGATTTCTTTCTTGAGCGGCGGGTGATTCTCGATAGTTACGTCGCCATGACAAACTGAGCAACCGAGCACGTTGTGAGCAGAGCGCGCAAACGCGGGTTCGTCAATGTGCAGCGAAAGCGTTTCTCCGTTGGGCAGTTTCTTTTCGAGGCCTTTGTTCGAGTGACAACCCAGGCATTGTTGATCCGCCTTGGATGCCGTCTCCTCTGCCGCGTGGGCGGCAAAGCCGGCAAGACCGCACACCATGACGACCAGCAGGGCCAAGGGCCTGGCGAAGTACTCCTGCATATGCATTGACCTCGTTTCGAGTTTCCCCCAGCACATGGCCATTCCAGGGTCCTGTCTTCCGACCGATTATGCCGCAGACCGATCGGTCGCAGCCTGCCGGCACGCAGCGAGCGCCAGTCACGTCTGCACCGGCAGGTGAATTGTAAAGCTGGTTCCTCTGCCGGGTTCACTTTCGACGTTTATCGTACCGTTGTGGTTATCGATGATGCGCCAGGTGACCGCCAGGCCCAGGCCAGTGCCGTGCTTGCCCTTGGTCGTATAGAACGGCTCGAATATGCGCGATAACTCCTCCTTCGCGATGCCGCGTCCGGTATCGCTGACCTTCGCTTCTATGTAGTCCCTGAAACCCGCATCGTCCATCGCGGCCCAGCGCTGCCACGTGCATTGAGGGTTCGTGCAACCCTCAAATATGCCATGCGGCCCCACATCGAATGCATAGACCGCGGACTTGCACTTGGGACACTCGACACCGTGCTCTATCAGCGAAGTGTTGCATTGAGGACATGCGAACTTGAGGGCCGCGCCCGTATCGAGGTCGACCTCGTAGTCGTGCCTGTGGCCGCCATAAACAGGGTCGAGATTCGCGATGCCGCTCTTCCGATTGGAGCCGATGCGTACCTTGACCGTAGGCAGCCCATTGATCTTGTGATCGTCGTCCATCAGATCATGCTTTTTCGGGCAGAACGCCGTCTTGACTTGCGCCAACCCGTAAGGGGAAAGCGAGATCACTGAAAGATCGACGACGATCTTGCCGCCTTCATCACCGATCGCGTCGGCCGAATTGACCAGCAGATTGATGAACACCTGCTGTACCTGATTTGCATCGACGGTCACTTCCGGCAAGGTGTCGGGGATGTGCTCCTCGACATGTATCTGCTTTAGCGCGAGCTGGCTGCCGACGACCTCGAGTGCGCTCTTTACGACGCGCCGCATGTCCGTCTTCTGCTTCCTCGGGACCGATGGACGGGCAAAGTCGAGAAGGCTCTTGACGATCTCACGACTGCGAATGGTTTCCCTGACAATGACGCCAAGGTCTTCCTGCACCTGAGGGTTGTCCGTCGTCCTCTTCTGGAGGAAGCTGCTGTATGTGAGAACGGCGGTGAGCGGATTATTGATCTCGTGAGCCACTCCCGCAGCGAGTCTTCCGAGCGAGGCCATCTTGTCCGACTGTACGAGTTGCTGTTTCGCCTCCTTGAGACTCTTGGTCATCTTGTTGAACGATCCGGCGAGCAGACCGAGCTCGTCTTTACCCAGCTTCTCTATCGTGTGGTCGAAGTTTCCGGCGCTCACCTGATTGGTTGCCTTTACCAGCTCGCGCACAGGTCTTCCAATCCATTTGCCGACGAAGTAGGCGATGAAAAGGCTTGTGGCAACAATCGCGATCAGCGCAAAAATGATCAACCTCAATTTATTGTCGGCGATCTGGCTGTCCACATCCTTCAAGTCCATCTTGATATCCAGCACGCCGAGCACGGTCTGTTCTTTCGTATGGGCGTGACACGAGGCTTGATAGCACGACGGCTGGTTGTAAATCGGATTAATGACGCCGAGTATGCGCGGCGAGTCCGGGTCGATCCGATAAATGCGGGTCCGTTTGTCGATCGAGAGTCGCTCCAGTGGCGCGTTCTCTGTGTGGCATGCATAACAGCTCTCAGCGCGCTTATCGACCGATTTGCCGACGAGCTCGCCACGCGACGAGAAGGTGACCAGCCCTTCTTTGTTCAGTATGCGAATTTCGGTGATGCTGGGTTCCGCCGAGACCGTATTTATTATCGCGTGTACCTCTTCTCTCTTGTTCTCGAGCATGCTCGTGAGCGTGCTGTTCTTGATGGCTTCACTCAGTTTGTTCGCATGCATGCCGGCCTGCGACAGCAGGGCATCTCGCTGTGCACTGATGCTCAGGTATGAGAACACACCGATGATCGCGATCGTGATCGCGGCCACTGCGAATATGAGCTTCAGGCCTATTCGGGTTACGATTTCGTCGGGTTTCATTAGGATGGCTCTGCAGGGAGCAGGTGCTTGAGATTACTGACGCGCCTGGTCCGGCAGAGCTCAGCGGCACGCGCCTGCCGGCCTTCGCAAGGGCGCGGCTTCACGGGTCGGAAGCGACCTCGGCGCGGGATATCCTGACGTTGCGCCTCGCGGTCGTCAGCCAGCACGGACCTTGACGTGACTATGAGTCTCCCCCTTCACGAGGGGACTTCTTCTCATCGGACCCGGACAGATATCTGATCAACATGACTGCAAGCACCAGGAACGAGAGCAGCAGGATGTAAGCGACGCCTTTCTGCTCGAATATATTCACATAGCTGTAGTATTCCATCATCGCTCCTGACGTCTATTGCTTGCTGAATACCGGCATGCGCGTCACGAACCACCTGAAGACCCAGACCTCAATGAACACGACCATGAGGGTGATGACGATCTCCTGCCATGATGGATAGTATCGATTGACGGCGTACCAGTTGAATGCGATCAGGGTTACATTGAGCCTGTTCAAGATCACGCCAAGGACTGTGACGATAGCCGCGACCTTGATTACTCCAAGCCTCTTGTTCCTGACTCCGTAGGCGAACATGAAACACGGCACGAGGACGAAGCCGATGATCTCGAGCAGGAACCAGAAGCCCCAGAAGCCCGTCACCAGTTTCAAGCGCTGCGCATCGTGCAGAAGGATGAACGCCTGGAAGAAGTAGTAGACGAACATCGTAACGGCTGCACCCTTCGCGAGACCCAGGACTATCTGGTCGTGCGCGTGGTGCGTCTTCTCACCGATGAGATCTTTGAACACATGGTGACTGATCGTCCCCTCGAAGATGACCATGGAGAGACCGGCGTAGATGCTCGACGTGAAGAAGAGCAATGGCAGGTACTCCGAATACCAGAGAGGATGCAGCTTCGGCTTGGTCATCAGGAACAGAGCGCCGAGGCCAGACTGATGCAACATCGAAATGGTGAAGCCGAGTATGACCGTCGCAAGCGTCAGTTTCTTGAGTATTCCGCGAAGCTTGTCGAAGTGTGCCCATTCGGCGATGGCCGGCGAAAACTCTAGAAACAACGCGAACGTGTAAACGAAGAAGTGCCACGCCACCAGAAACATCACGGAGTTGTATCCGAACGAGTTTCCAATGATCGGATTCGCGATGTGCCATGGCCGGCCGAGATCAAGCAGGAGAGCGCCCGAATAGAAGAGGTACGCCAGAAATCCATTCAGCACCGTGACTCTGAGTATCGAGTGATATTTTTCGATCCTCATCACCACCACGACGAAGCAGATCACGTAGGCGCCGCCAGCCAGCGCAACGCCTGTGATGACGTCGAAGCCGATCCAGAAACCCCATGGAAATTGCTGCGAGAGATTGGTGACCGCGCCGAGCCCCTGAGTGAAGCGGAAATACAGGATGACCAGGCCAAGCAGGATGGTCGGTATCGAGATGACATTGAAAGGAGTGAGCCACTTACCCCGGGGTTTCAGCTCATGCCATAGAAACTTCAGGAATCTCGCGAACTCGCCTGGAACGGCAGGGCTGGTGGCGGCGGTGTTATTCATGTTCCGCTCCCGGGTTTGTCCATTCCTCGTTTTCGCGCACTTCGCTCTTTCTGTCCGTGAGCATATTGAGCGTGAGCAGGAAAGCGGGCACGCCGAACTCGATCAGCGGGACGGAGATCAGAAATTCTCTCGTGAACTCGGGATACGGAGTGTTGCCCAGATCCGTTCTGAAGCCGATCTGGTCGAACGGCACTCCGGAGAGGTAGAGCCATCCGGTCCCTCCCACTTCATTCTCACCGTAGATCTGGTGCACGTACTTGTCCGGGTGGCTGTATACACGATGGCGTGCGACCTCCATCAGTTCTCTTTTTGGTCCGAACATGAGCGTGTCGGTGGGGCATGCTTCTACACAAGCCGGCTTCTTACCCTCCTTCAATCTGTCGTAGCACATCGTGCATTTCATTATTCGAGGATTGGTCGAGTGATATTCGGCCTTCGGAATGTCGAACGGGCACGACACCATGCAGAACCTGCACCCCATGCACTTGTCGCCGTCCCACGTCACGGGACCCTCCCGCGTCTTGACCATGGCGTTGACGAGACAGGCAGATGCGCACGCCGGCTGCCAGCAATGCATGCACTGCTTCTTGACGAAGACCTCGCCCTTGCTTGTCTTGAAGCGGTTTACGATCGTGAATTGCTTCTCTGTGGTATCTCTGACGTTTTCCAATGCGTTATCGTTGATGACGTCGGGCACGAAGTTGGCGTTGGTTTCTGAACAAGAAACCTCGCAGGCGCGGCAGCCTATGCACCGGGTGGTGTCGACCAGCACACCGACGAATTCCTTGTCCTCGAGCGTCTTCGCGGCGCTTGCCGACTTGGGCGGCAGTACAGGAATGACGGCTGTCGCCGCAGTGCGCAAGAAACATCTTCTGTCCATGCTATCTCCAGATTCCCAAGCCCGAGCGATCAGCTGACGTGTGGCCGGCAACCGTTCGTGCGACCGACTGTTTACCCTGTTGCGCGCTACCTCTTCCGTCAGGCGCTCGCCAGCCACTACGCATGAACCTCAACACGCCGACGTCCATGTGCGTTCAGTAACTGCCGCCGAGATCGTCACTGCACCTGAGAAGAGCCCTTCCTGCTCTGATGGCACAGAGCGCAGCTCTTGCTCGCATCCTGTCCCGTGCCTACGTCGTGACACTTCCGGCATTGCTTGTGAATCACGACTTTCGCGCTGAGCGTTTCATCCGCGATGTCTCGGCGTTTGGCATCGTGGCACTGGGAACACGAGTACACTGTTGTCTCCCGGTCCTTATGACAGGTCTGACAATTCACTGCGGTGCTGGTCAAGTACTCCGGGTGCGGAGATTTCAGCGTCTTGGCATTGATCTGGTGGTGACACTCGACACAGTTGATGGAGCGATCACCGAGGTGCTTTTGATGCTGGAACACGACTTCACCGACCGCAGACCCAAACTTGATCTCGGCCGGAATTCCGCTCCCGTCGGATGTCGACGTTTTCGTGCCGGGTGGAGTTGTCGATGCCGGCTGGGTGGCGGCAGACGCGTTCTTGGCGTTGAGATCGTCACCGGTCGCGACCGAACACGCGGCCAGAAGCAGTGCCAGGAAACCGGTTGCCAGGACAGACTTGATCATCACTGCCTCTTCGATGAAATCACACGGTCGGTGTAGTTGCTTTCGCGAGGAATGTCTTCGCGAATTCATCCAGGAACCGCCCGTCCGGAGCGTTCGTAACCGAAATTGCCGGCCCAGATGCGCGCGCCTGCGGTTGGCGCCCGACGCCTTTGACCATCCTGTCGTACTTGCTGATCTCTTCCTTGTACCAATTGATCGAATCGACACCGATCTTGAGGGCGTGCAGTTCGCCCGACAGATCCGAAGGTTCGATGCAGCACATCCAGCTCAGCTCGAACGGCTTGGAGGTCATCCACTCGGGATGTGCGACATGCTCGCTGTTGACGAGTGTAATGCGACCACTGATCGGAGCGGCGATATCGATGGTGCTGGCACCATGCCTGATCGAAAAAAGGGCTTCGCCTCTCCGCACTGTCGTGTTGACGGATGGCAACTCGACTTGATCGATGTTGCCGATCGTCTTGCGTACGAAGTCATCGAGACCGATACGCGCTGTCCCGTTCATCTCCAGGTTGACCCACGTGTGATTCGGAGAGACGAATATGCCGGCGGGTACATTGAACTCATTCTGCGTACCGGAATCCTGCATGGACGGCGTGATCAGGCGGACGGTCGGCTTCATCTCGCGCTCGATGCGGTCTCTGCGCTTGATCAGGCACTTGTTGAAGAATCCGATGAGTTCGTCTTCCGTGAAGGGTTTCTGAACGTAATCCATCGCGCCGAATTTCATCGTTTCCACGGCAGTCTCGATCGACGCATAGCCTGTGATGACGATCACGTCGATGTCGGGCCGCAAATGCTTGACGGCCTTGGTGACCTCAAGTCCGTCCATGTCTGGCATCTTGAGATCGGTGAAAACGAAGTCGTAGTCGCGCTTGAGGATGAGGCCGAGGGCTTCCTGTCCTTTTTCCACCGTGTCGATGCTGTAGCCTGCGACGACGAGAATCTTCCTGAAGCTGTCCAGAATGATGGACTCGTCGTCCACAGCAAGAATCCTGGCCTTGGGGCTGTTCACTTCGACCCGCTTCAAGGTCCTCGCTTCGTCCGACACATCGAGCTTCAGGCCGACATCGAGCGCGGCCTCGCGTTCCTTGCGAAGCTTCAACTCATGCCGCTTCTGGAAAAATATGCGGAGCGCGAAATCGACGATGATGAAGACGATGACGGTAACGACCACGATCAAGAGAACCATCTCATGCCTCCGGGGTGATTCGGACTTCTAAGCTGTGGATCCGTCTTGTCGCGTGCCTGGATTCGGGGAGGCAGGACATCGATTGGGATGCTGGGCAATGCGGTACACGTGAGCCTTCGACCGTGCAAGCCGTTTCGTCGGCTGCGACGGCGCAGCCTGTTCCGGTCGAAAGATCTTGCGACGACCGCTTGAAAGACCCCCGGCCCCGCACTTCGCCCGGCGGTGCACACACTTCATGTTCGTTCCTGGTGACCAGGCCCCGGAAACTGGCGGCGAGGTTGCCTTTCCGCGTTGGATTTTCAGGGAGACAACCTACGCTCTCTCGCCGACCGTTCCGTTGATCTGAATCAACAGTCGAGCTAAGCGCTCACCGCGTCGTGAACAAGTGCTTGCCGCCGATCCAGCAAAGGACGCCGAGCAGCACGAACGGCAGGGCTACCACGTATGCAAGACCCATCAGCGGCGCAGCGATGATCATTGCTACCGTCTTCAGCCCGGCTTTGACGTCCTCGGCGCGCGCGCCGCGCGCTTTGAGCGCCGCCCACACGAGCATGCCGAGACCGATCACCGGGAACAAGGCGGCATACAGCAAACCGATAAAGGGACCGGCGACGAACAGCGTTACGTTCTTGATAAAACCAAGGATCCGGGCGCGTTGTTTGTAGGCCGCTTCAGCGCCGTACTTGGCGATGATGCCCAGACCGATGAATGGAAAGGCGAGCGCGAAGGCAAGTCCAATGAACGGGGCAGCCAGAGCGAATGCCAGAGTCTTCGCGGCGCTCCGCGGCACGGCCTGTTCCCTGCCGATTGCTGGCGGCGTTTCGAGCAGGGCCGCCGTCTCGTGTATCTGCGGCTGCGCGAGCACTTCGCGTGCGCTGCCCTCGATCATCGCAGGCGAGAGCGGTTTATGCAGCACGGCGCTGACACCTGCAGCCTTGGCGCGCGCCTCATTCTCTGCCGTGCCGTATCCGGTAACGATCACGACGGGAAGCCACGGCGTGCGACCCTTGATCCGTTCAGCGACTTCGATACCGTCCATCCCTGGCATCCGGATGTCGGTGTAGACCACGTCGTAATCTTCGGCAGCGATCTTGCTGAGCGCTTCCTCACCGTTGCGAGCGGTCACGACTGCATAACCTTTCGTCGAAAGGACGCGGTCGAAGCTTTTCGTGACTACGGGGTCATCGTCGACCACCAGCACTTTGCGTAACGCCTTCATGACAATCTCCTTTTGTTGTCGTAATCGGTTCGGTTCAGGCCGCTGCGTCGCGATGGACGGTCCAGCGCTTCTGGTTCAGAGCGCCGCTCGCCGCCTGGATGACTTCATTCGGGGGCAACGGCTTGGCCAGATAGTCGTACGCGCCGAGGCGTATCGCTTCCTTAGCCGTTTCTATGGAGGGGTAGCCGGTGATGATGATCACTTCGGACTGAGGCCAGCGCTGCTTCATGGCCTTCAGAACCGTCAGTCCGTCCATGCCGGGCATACGAAGGTCGAGCAGCACCAGATCGAACGGCTGCTCTTCCATCGCGGTGAGCGCTTCTGTGCCGTTCGGAGCTGAGCGAACCGTGCAGTGACTGCCCGAGAGCGTCCGCATGTGAGCGCGGCGCACGATCTCTTCATCGTCGACGACGAGGATGCTCGTTAGTGCGTTCATGCTGTGCCTCGCTTCTTTTCTTTGCTTCTCGCTGGTGACTAGAGCGACATGCGTGCCAGGGCATTCACTGCACGTCTGGAGGATCACTTATCACTCTTCTTTCAAGCACATGACTGCAAGAGGGTGGCGGTGAGACGTGCGCGGCCGCAGCGTGTGAAGTACGTTTTTTTTGTGCGGCTGGAAGGCCTGCAACAGGGCCTGTCAGAGGAGATCGGGCCTTGCGGCCAGGTGTACAAAACGGTCGTACACCTGTGGCTGCTTAAGTTCAGTGCACTGGTGCGTGCACGTGATGGAGTATGCGCTCGGCGGTTTCGTACGCGGACTTGATGCGATCCCCAACAGAGACCCCGCCGCGATAAGAGGCGCAAAGAAAAAATCCCGCGCAGTCCGCCCTCGGCTCGTTCTATTCGCCGGACGCGATCGAGGTGGCCCAACGTGTATTGAGGAATGGCAGCGGTCCATCGCGTGACGGCGGTATCGATCGGCCTGCCCGCCCCGAGAAGGTCGGTAAGTTCGCCGTCGACGATGCGACTGATATCGTCGGCCGACTGCAGGGCGATCTCGGGTTGGCGGCGGCCGCCCAGGAAGGTGGTGAGCAAGACCTTTCCTTCGGGAGCGCGTCCTTCGAACATGCTGGATGAAAAGAGGCTGCCGAGTATGCGTCGCTGTTCGACACGAGGGACCAGAAACCCGAAGCCGTCGAGTGCATGAGCAACGGCGGACCGGGCATACAGAGATGCCACCGATGCGACCGGCGCGTAAAGCACGCCGCCGAGCGCGTTTGCCGCATCGGGGACGTGATCGCGTAGCAGGTCAGCAGCCACTGGTGCCGGGACTGCGAGCACCACGGCGCGGCTCGCAATCTGAACAGCCTCGCTCCCGCTCGCCTCGACGCGAAAGCCGCCGCGCTGAGTGCGCTCGAGGCGCGTTACCATGGTGTCGACAAGGACGGTCGGCAGCGCGCGTGTCAGAGCGTCGGTCAGAGTCTGCATACCGTCTCGGAATGAGAAACTTCCAGCGACATTCTTCGCTCGCTCGTCACGTCGGGCGCGCTCGCGTGCACCCTTGATCTGACCTTTGATCAGGCTGCCATAGCGTTGCTCGAGCGCGTACAGCTTGGGAAAGGCCGCCGTCACAGACAACTCGTCCGGATTTCCGGCGTACACACCGGCGACGAACGGTTCGATCGCGTAGTCGAGGAGCTCATGTCCGAGCCGGCGTGTGACGAACTGCGTGACGGATTCGTCCGCTGTCGCCGGTGCGGGGGCGATAAAGGGTTCGCGCAGCAGGCGGAGCTTCGCGGCGGCCGAGAACAAACGGGTGCTGAAGAAAGCGGTGGGAGATGTCGGCAGTGCAGCCGGCGTGCCGTCTCTCAGGACATAGCGCCGCGAGGCCACGGTGCTTGCCTCGACCCGCTCGGCCGCGATGCCGAGTTGATCGAGCAACTCGCTGATCCTCGGGTGCGTGTCGAGAGCACTATTCGGTCCGCGTTCGTAGAGCATGCCATCGCGGCGTACCGTCGATATCACGCCGCCGGTGCGCGGCGCGGCTTCGATCACCTGTACGCGTAAACCGGCTCTCGCGAGCGCGAACGCCGTTACGAGTCCGCTCAATCCGGCGCCGATTACCACCACATCGCTGTCGAGGATCATGCGCAATTATGCATAATGCAGGGTTTGCGTAGCGGACAGCACGGCGGCGGGATGCTCGAAGTAAAGGCGGTTACGTGCGTACGAGGAGAACGTACGCTCTTCAACGAACTGAGCTTCTCGGTCGAGGGCAGCACCGTTCTGCGCGTGGGCGGAGCGAATGGCACTGGCAAGACGAGTCTGCTGCGCATCATTTGCGGTCTCATGCTCCCGGCGCACGGAGAGGTGTGCTGGCGAGGTGAGGACGTTCGCACTTTGCGCGAGGAGTACTGGAAGGATCTCGTGTACGTCGGACACGTGAACGCCGTCAAGGACGATCTCACTGCAGCGGAAAATCTGCGCATCGGCGCAGCGTTGGCAGGTCGTTCGGTGGGGCATCGAGAAGTGCTGAAGGCACTGGACCTTTTCGGCATCGCGGCTTGCGCGCCGCTGCCCGCGCGTGTGCTGTCCCAGGGACAGCGGCGTCGCGTTGCTCTTGCACGTTTGGTCACGAGCAAGACGTCGCCTCTCTGGGTGCTCGATGAGCCGTTCACCGCACTCGACGCCGCTGCTGTCGAGCTGATGCGGCAACTCATCGAGGCGCACGCAAGCGCAGGTGGCAGTGCCATTCTGACGACGCATCAGGAAGTCCCGCTCATCGCCCCGGTGCAGCAGCGCATCGACCTCGGCGGATGCTGAGAACACTGCGCGTCGCGATCTATCGCGACCTCCTTCTCGCCATGCGACGGCCGGCCGAAGTGCTCACCGCGCTGGCATTCTTCGTGATCGTCGTAAGCCTGTTTCCCCTTGGCGTCGGTCCCGAGCCTCAGTTGCTGAGAACCATCGCGCCCGGCGTCATCTGGGTGTCCGCCCTGCTCGCGTCGATGCTGTCGCTGCCGCGCATGTTCGCGGCCGATCACGCGGACGGCACGCTCGAACAGATGCTACTGAGCGCGGCGCCTCTCGGCGGCATCGTCGTCGCGAAGGTGATCGCGCATTGGCTCGTATCCGGTCTTCCACTCGTGCTGATGAGCCCGGTGCTGGCGCTGCAGTACGACGTCGAGGCCCATTCGCTCGCGGTCTTGCCGCTGACCCTGCTCCTCGGGACGCCGACGCTCGGCTTCGTCGGCGCGATCGGTGCCGCGCTCACGCTTGGATTGCGCTCCTCCGGTGTGCTGTTGTCGCTGCTCGTCCTGCCTCTCTACGTGCCGGTGCTCATTCTCGGCGCCGGTGCTGTGGACATGGTATCGGCCGGGATGACCCCACAAGGCCATTTCCTGCTGATCGGGGCGTTGCTCGTCGTTTCTGCCGTGTTCGCGCCATGGGCCGCGGCCGCCGCGTTGCGCATCTCGGCGGAGTGATCGGTGCCGTGAGGCGTGCGGGCCGTCGTCAGCGACCTCGGCGGCGCTGCCCGAAACGCTATTCGACGTGCGATCGGGGTTAGCCCGTTCCTGAGGTTCGGAACTCCTCCCGTTTCTTGGATTTCGCGCAGACGATACTAGGGGCGCAGTTTCCTTTTCGCAAGCTCGTCCCGGACAAGCGCGGCTCCGGCCGCCAGTGCCTTCAACTGGGCGCTCGAACTCACCAATACCGAGAAGTTCTGCATCACGTGTCACGAAATGCAGCGCAACGTCTTCGTCGAGTACCAGACGACGTCGCACTATTCGAACCGCACCGGTGTGCGCGCTACATGTCCCGACTGCCATGTGCCCAAGGATTGGGAGCACAAGATCGTACGCAAGATCAAGGCTTCCAACGAGATCCTTCATAAGGTGCTCGGGACGGTCGATACGCGCGAGAAGTTCAACGAACGTCGTGTGCGCCTCGCGAAGAGCGAGTGGGCCCGTATGAAGGAGACGGATTCGCGCGAGTGCCGCAACTGCCACAACTACACGTACATGGATTATGCGGAGCAGGGTCGTCGCGCGAGCGCACAGCACACCAAAGGCTTTGCCGAAAACAAGACATGCATCGACTGCCATAAGGGCGTCGCGCACGTTCTGCCGCCGATCGAACAGGATATTGGCGCGCCGAAGATCGAGCAGGCGCGCGCCCAGTAAGTTTCAGAACCGGAGACTCACCTTCACGCCCACGTCAGCCCATTTTTCAGAGACGCTCTTGTCGGCATAGAAGATCACACGGGTGCGGGCGGAGGTGCGCTCGGTCCAGGTGAAACTGAGCTCCCGCTGTGTCGCTCCGCCCGGCACGGGCGCGCGCTGGTCGAAGAACAGGTCCAGGGTCGACCGGTCAGAGCGGTAGTGACGTCACCCCGACTGCGCCAAACATGCGAGGGGCGGCAGCCGTATCGTGGAATGATGGCGGCACGTAGATATAGCCCAATTCGACACGCGGAGCGAAGTCTCCAATCTCCCGCTGCAAGTCGGCCCGGATGCGGTATTCGCCGTTGCTGCGAGGGTGAGTCAGATCGCCGGGCGCGCTGTCGAATCTGGCGCGTGCCGTGTAGCCGAACGTGAGTGCGGGATCGCTCCCGAGGCTGCGGCGATAGCTCCAGGCGACAGCCACGTCCGTCGCTACGGTGTCCGGAAAGTAGGCGGAAAGGCGTCCGAACTTCACCGGCGATGCCGGCAACGCGTTGCGCTCAGTCAGCGTGTGCTCGTGCGGTGCTGCGACGGAATACGCGTCTCCATCATACGTCGCACTCTCGGTCGAGTCGGCGTACTCGACCTGCGAGGCGAGTGCATTGAGTCTGGCGTTAGCGATTTCGCCGCGTGCTCCCGCGTCAGGACGCATGTTTTCTCCGAAAGCGGCGCCGGATAGCAGCATGAGCACCATAGCTGCGGTGGACAGCCAATGCCGTGTGCGAATGTGTTCAGCGTTCCGCATGACGTACTCTTCTAGTCAGTTGTTGATGTGAGTCGCTTGCGATGTCAAAAAGGGCCGGCAGACATCGCCGGCCCCGCACGTGCAACAGGGGGTTACACGTACTTACCACGACGCTGCCGGTCGCCCGGCAGCGTCGTGGTCACACCTGAAGACCGTTCAGTCTCTTACGCCAACTGTTCGAACTGCTCGATCGCCTTGCCGCGCTTCTTGTCGTTGTCCATGCCGGGCAGACGTGCGTCTTCCCGCGCGATCTGCTCGAACTGCTCGATCGCCTTCCCGCGGTGCTTGTCGTTGTCGCTGCCCCGCGGCAGCTCGTTCGCTTGACGTGCCACCACGCTGCTGTCCAGCGTCATGCTCGTTGCATGCACCGCGCCGACGAGCGTCGTGCCGAAGATTGCGCTGACTGCCAGGACCATTTTGATGCTGTTCATGATTGCTCCTTATCAGTGGAGGGATCGTTCGCTGAGTTGCCGACTTCCCGTCGGCGTTACTGACTCGGGCGCTTATTGAGCAGACTTCGGGCCAGGGCGAGCAGCTGGCTCGCGGTGAGCGCAACTCACTGAAGCGATAAGTTTTATTGAAACGCTGGGAATACGCGCTGGAGGAGGGGCCCAGCGCCTTGGGGGATATCCCCCGGGGGATGGGGTCAGATCCCCCAGCGCATCAAGCCGTAGGCCTGAGGCGATGCTTCTCCATGCGATAGCGAAGCGTGTCGCGTGTGACGCCGAGCAGTTGGGCGGCGCGTGTCACATTCCATCCAGTGCGCTCGAGCGCTTGCAGAACGAGGTCGCGTTCGACATCGCCGAGCTTCATGCCTGAATTGGGTAAAGCGGGAGCGGACGCGGCTGTCTCGCCCGTTGGTAATGATGCGGCAGACGGCGTCAGCAACTTGCAGAACGGGAAATGTGCTGCTTCGAGCACGTCGAAGTCCGCCAGCAATACAGCCTGCTCGATAGCGTTACGCAACTCGCGCACGTTACCCGGCCATGCGTAATTTCGAAGTGCCTGCTCGGCGCCTGCGCTCAACGTGAGATTCGGCTTACCGTATCGCGCACCGTGTGTCTTGAGAAACATTCGGGCGAGCAGCAGGATGTCGTCGCCCCGTGCGCGCAAGGGCGGCAGCGCGATATCCACGATGCGCAGCCGGAAGAACAGATCCGCTCGGAAGCGGCCCTCGCGCACCATCTGTTCGAGATCGCGGTTCGTCGCGGCCACGAAGCGCACGTCCACCGGTTGCTCGCGCAGCCCGCCAAGCCTGCGCACCGTGCGATCTTCCAGGAGCTTCAGGAGCTTCGCCTGGACGCCGATGTCCACCTCGCCGATCTCATCCAGAAAGAGTGTGCCGCCTTCCGCGGCTTCGACCAGGCCGGCCTTGCGCTGACGTGCGTCAGTGAAGGCGCCGCGTTCATAGCCGAACAGCTCCGCTTCGAGCAGGTTCGTCGGTATCGATGCGCAATTGAGCTCCACGAAGGGGCGGGCATGGCGCACGCCGTCGAAATGGAGCGCGCGAGCGACGAGCTCCTTTCCCGTACCCGTTTCGCCGTGGATGAGAACCGCAGGCGCGGTGCCGTCGCGAATGCCGCGTTCGGCCTGAATGAGCTGCTGGAGCTTTTGCTTCAGCGCGACCATCGGCGGTGATGTTCCGAGCAGCCGCGCGATTCCGCTCGTTTCCGCCTGGCGATCGCGGTAGTAGGCAAGGGCGCCCTCAATGCGCCGTTGGCTGAGAACACGGTCGAGCACGAGCTTCAGCTCGTCGAGTGCCACCGGCTTTCCAAGAAAATCCGCGGCGCCCTGTTTCATGGCGTCGACAGCGACCTGGACGCTGGCATGACCCGTGAGCATGATGACGTTCGCGCTCGGATCGCGGCGTTTGAGCTCGGCCAGAAGTGCGAGGCCGTTCATGCCGGGGAGGTTGTAATCGACGAGCACCGCGTCCGGAGAAAACTCATCGAGCGCTGTGAGACCGGCCTCCGCGCTGGGGGCAACCCGCGCTTCATACCCCTGACGCTGCAGATAGGTCCTGACGTTCTTTGCCAGAATCGCTTCATCTTCGATGATCAGGATGGCGGGCATGGTCAGAGCGCGGGCGCGAGATCGAGTATGACGCGAGTGCCCTGCTGCGGAACACTTTCGATGCGCACGTCGCCGCCGAGGCGTCGCACGATGTGCCGAACGAGTGACAGTCCCAGGCCCATGCCGTTGGGTTTGGTTGTCGCATGCGGCGTGAAGAGTCGCGCTGCCTGTGCCGGATCGATGCCATGACCGGTGTCGGCCACGGTGAGCCGCACCGCGCGGCGGTGGCCTATCTCGGCGGCGATCCGGAGCTGCCCGCCGTCCGGCATGGCGTCGATCGCATTCGCATACAAGCTGCAGAGCACCTGCTCGAGCAGTGCTTCGTCTCCGGCAACCGCGGGCACCGCCGGGGGAATTCTCGAAACTAGCTCGATGCGGCGCCGCTCGCATTCACGTCGAAACGCACTATCTGCGCGAGCCACCACGGCGCCCAGATCCGCGCTCGCGGGACCGGCGTGATCCGGATGCGAATAGGCGAGGAGATCGCGCACCCAGCGCTCGAGGTTGTCGACTTCAGAGATGATGTCTCGGAGGGATTCCGCAGATTCGGGTCCCGCATCGTGCAGACTCAGTTCAGCGGAGCTGCGTATCGACGCGATCGGGTTACGGATTCCGTGTGCGACTGCCGAGCTCAGTTCCCCGACCGCGGCAAAACGCTCCGCCTCGACCAGCCGTTCGCGCTGGTCGCGAATAGTGCGGTCCGCGCCGCGAACGATCCAGAAAAGCACGCCATAAAGCAGCAGGCCGCTGACGAGCGCAAAAGCCCAGATGAGCCGCGTGCCTTCGCCGATACTTTCGAAGAGGCCGGTGGGAACCCGGTAGAGCTCTGCCACACCGAGGACGGCGTTACGACGACGATCCCATAGCGGCACATACAACTCGACGAAGTAGACCGGCTTTGCACTCAAGTTCGCACGTTCCGGCTTCGGATCGTTCGGTCCCGCCAAATCCATCTCTATGTGCATCTGGCCTCGGAGCGCTTCCTCGAGCTCCGGATTGGGCGTCTCCTGAACATTTTCGAGGTTCGGATCGCTCGACCAGATCACCGTGCGATCGGGCGTGTAGATGTTCGCCCGCAGCACGTCGGGGAGGCGCGATACGCGCTCGAAGACCTGCTCGAAATGCCGGTCACCCAGGCTCGGCTGCCGGCCGTCGCGATAGGCGAGCTCGTTTTCTACGTCGACGACGCTCTGCAGGAATTCCATCGTCAGGATCGCGTCGCGGTTCACCACGTGCCGGGTCAGAAAGTCGGCGACGAGCACCGAGCAGACGGCGAAGACCAGCGAGACGCTGAGCAGACTCAGCAGTGAAAAGCGCTGTAGCAGCTTGTACGGCTGGGTCGCGATGGTGTTCATGCGGGCGGCACCAGCCGGCGCGGTGCGAACGAAATCAGCGGGTTGCTCTGAGGGTATCAAGGGGGATTACTCCGGCTGGTGAGTCGTCCAGGTCGCGCACGGACGTGACGGTGCCGTAGCATGTCGCCGCTAAACGGCCATGTCTTTGCACTGCGTCAACGGCCGGTAAAACGCCGCAGTGGCCGATCCGCGCCTCGCGCCGCGCTGACCCTGCGAACAGGGGAGGGGAGCACCACCCTGATGCCGCTGCCTGCGGCCACGCGAGATGCCGCAGCGTTGAACGTTCCGCGAATGCGGCTTCTACTTCTTTGCGTCCGGATCCGGATTGAACATGTAAACGATCGCCGCGCGGATTTCGTTGTCGGTGAGATCCGGCAATCCGCCGCGTGCCGGCATTCCGCCGTGACCATTGATGGCGGAGCGAACGGTGGTTTCGAAGCCTTGGCGAAGCCTCGGTATCCAAGCTGCTCGATCTCCTATTCGTGGCGCCCCGCCCTTCCCGGTCTCGTGACACTCGTGGCAGCGCGCTTCCACGACCTGGCGGCCGGAACGCTGTCCGACGCGACCCGGATCGGCTGGCTCTCTCCACTGGCCGCCGGACTGATTGACCATGTAAACGATGGCTCGCTTGAGCTCCGTATCGCTCAGATCGAATCGGGCGCCATGCGGCGGCATATTGCGGACGCCTTTGAGCGCGCTTTGCGTAAGGCCGGAAAGACCGCGCGTCGCTCGCGAACGCCATGCAGCGGTATCGCCGATTCTGGGTGCGCCCTGGGCGCCCGTTGCGTGGCACTTCGCGCAGACTTCGTCCACGACCTCTTTGCCGGAACGGGCGGGGTGCGTGTCGGCGGCCGATGCTGCAAGCGGGATCGCGAGCGCAAGCGCAACGACACCGGTGAATCCGATGTGCTTCATGGATGCTCCAGTCAGGAGCCGCTTTCGCGGCCGGCTTGTTGTTCCGGTATTGTAAACAACACGCCAGCCGGCTACGCGACGCCAACCTCTGGAGCCTTTTCACCACGACGCTCGGCAAGTGCTTCATGTATCGCCATGGCAGACCTCTTGCCGGCGCCCGCTGCAAGTATGACCGTTGCGGCGCCCGTGACTGCGTCTCCGCCGGCATACACCAGCGCCTTCGACGTGAGGCCGGTCTGCTCGTCGGCCATGAGACAGCCTTTCTTGTTCGTGAGCAGGCCGGAGGTCGTTCTCGTGAGCAGCGGATTCGGCGTGGTGCCGATCGCCAGGATGACGTTGTCGACGGGCAGAACGAACTCGCTGCCCTCGATCGGGATCGGCCGCGCGCGACCGGACGCGTCCGGCCTCGCCGAGCTTCATCTTCTGACACCGCGAGTCCGGCCACCCAGCCGCTGCCGTCGTCAACCACTTCGAGCGGATTGGTGAGCCATTCGAAGCGCACGCCTTCCTCGATCGCATGGTGGTACTCCTCGACGCGGGCGCCCATCTCCTTCTCGCTGCGGCGGTAGACGATGATGGCTTCTTCCGCACCCATGCGCAGCGACGACCGCACGGCGTCCATTGCCGTGTTGCCGGCGCCGATCACCGCGACGCGCTTGCCGACCGCAATCGGCGTGTCGTTCTCGGGGAACTTGTAGCCGCCCATCAGGTTCATGCGCGTCAGGAACTCATTGGCGGACATCACTCCGTTCAGGTTCTCGCCTGGCATGCCAAGGAACTGCGGCAGTCCGGCGCCCGGTGCCGATGAAGACGGCGGCGTAGCCCAGTCGTCCGAACAGGTCGTCGAGCGGCACGGTGCGGCCGATGACGACGTTGCAGACTGGATCTCGACACCCATTGCCTTCAGGACATCGATTTCCCAATCGAGAATCGACTTCGGGCAGACGGAACTCCGGGAATGCCGTAACGCAGTACGCCGCCCGGTGCGTGCAGCGCCTCGTAGATCGTGACCGGATAGCCCAGACGCGCGAGCTCGCCGGCGCAGACGAGCCCGGACGGTCCCGCTCCGATGACGGCGATTTTCTCCGTGCGCGTAAGGTTCGGCTTGACCGTCGATCGGCTGCGTGCGCTCCCAGTCCGCGACGTAGCGCTCCAGATGTCCGATCGCCACCGGATTGAAGCGTTTGACCATGTGGCATTCCGCTTCGCACTGCGATTCCTGCGGACACACGCGGCCGCAGATCGCGGGCAGCGGATTGGCGCTGCGCAGGATCTTCGCTGCACCGGCCATGTCTCCCGCGGCGATCGCATGGATGAAATCGCGGGATCGGTATGTTGACCGGGCAGCCGTCGACGCACACGGGATCCTGGCAGCGCAGGCAGCGTTCGGCTTCGAATTCCGCGTGCGCCGACGTGTAGCCTGCGTTGACTTCGTAGAAAGTCGTGTGCGCGTATCTCTGGCGTCGCGCACCGGCATCGGCGTTTTTTCAGCGCGTTTGACTGGCATTAGTGCAGCTCCTTCGCTGACCGCGCGCAGTTCACTCGCTCGAGTGCGAGCTTTTCCTCGTTTCACGTAAGCCTTGTTGCGGCGCATCGCCACGTCGAAGTCCACCTCGTGCGCATCGAAGCAGGGACCGTCGACGCACGCGAATTGCGCTTTGCCTCCGACCATGACACGGCATCCGCCGCACATGCCGGTGCCGTCGACCATCAGCGGGTCCATCGACACGAGCGTCTTGACCTGCGGTGCGCGCGTGGTCTCCGCGACCGCGCGCATCATGGCCATCGGTCCGATCGCGACCACGTAGTCCGGACGTCCCGGACCTTCACCCTCGATGAAGCGTTCGAGTTGCTGTGATGACGAACCCTTTGAAACCGGCGGAACCGTCATCGGTGCAGATCGCGACGTGATCGCAGACGGGTTTCAGCTCGTCGGCGAGGATCAGCAGGTCCTTGTTTCGCGCGCCGAGGATGGCGGTCGTCTTGCGACCGCCGCGGTGGAGAGCTCGCGCATGAGACACAGCAGCGCCGCCGAACCAAAGCCGCCGCCGACGCCGCAGACGTGGGCGCCTGTCGGGAATTTCGATCGGGACTGCCGAGCGGGCCGACTACGTCGAGAATCTCTTCGCCGGCCTCGAGCGCGCACGACGCGCGTTGTCGTCGCGCCGACCTGCTGCACCACGATGGATATCGTGCCGGCGTCGCGATCGTAGTCGGCGATCGTGATCGGAATGCGCTCGCCGCCTTCGCGCACGCGCAGCATGACGAACTGCCCCGGCTTCGCAGCGGAGGCGATGAGCGGCGCGTCGAGCCGGAAGAACTTCGTGACCGGAGTCAGCCGTACGGGTTTCGAGGATGCGGGTCATAGGTTTTCCTCGTCTTACAGCACCGGGTGCTCATGCATCGCCTTGATGCGTCTCCAGCGACGGTCGACTTCCGCCTCGATGCCTTGCAGCGCTTTCCGCGTTGGCTCGGGCTCGAGCAGGTGCTCGTGTCTTGCCCATCAGCTTCAGCCAGTCGGCACACGGGCTGCGCGGCCGTCCGGCCGCTTCGGGGTCGTAGGTCAGCGTCGTGTGACCGTGCTCGACCTCGTAGAGCGGGAAGAAGCACGAGTCGATGGCCGCCTGCAGCACCGGCTGTGCGGCGTCGTCGGTCGTGCGCCAGTTGAGCGGACAGAACGACAGGATCTTGCCGTAGACGAGACCTTCGTGCTTCGCGTACCACTGCGCCTTCGCGACCTTGCGCATCAGGTCTTCGGGATAGCCTTCGCTCGCCGTGAACACGTAGGGCAGATGGCAGGCCGCGAAGATCTGCGCCGTGTCCTTGTGGTGATAGCGCTTGCCCGGGAGCGTGCGTCCGACTTCGCTGGTCGATGTGCGATGGCCGAACGGCGTCGAATACGAGAGCTGCGCGCCGGTGTTCATGTAGCCCTGGTTGTCGTATTCCAGGATGATCATCGGGTGATTGCGGTGCGCCGCGCCGAGCGCCGCGCCCATGCCGATGTCCATGCCGCCGTCGCCGGTCACCATCACGAAGGTGATGTCCTTGCTCGCCGGGCAGTCTCGCCGCGGCGGACGCGCTCGTGATACATCTCGACCAGGCCGGACAGCGTCGCGGCGCCGTTCTGGAACAGGTTGTGGATGTAGTTGATGCGATGCGCGGTGGTGGGATAGCCGGTCGTCACCACCATCGCGCAGCCGGTCTGGAACAGCACGACCACGTCGCCTTCGAGCACGCGGCCGACCTGGTGCAGCGTCGGGAAATGCGCCGCAGCCGGGGCAGGCGCCGTGTCCGGGTGCGATGCGTCCGGGCACTTCCGTCATCTTCCACATCGGCTCGAGCTCGACCGTCGAGCTGGCCGGTGACGCGTCCGTGCGTGACCTTGGCCATGCCGCGCGAGACGTCGGCGGTGCGGATCGCCGGCAGGCCGGGCTTCGCGGCGCACGATCGGGCCGGCCGGCTGTCGCGCCGTGATAGGCGAAGACTTCGACGGGCTGTCTGCGTGCGCGCGGCGTCAGCGGCCTGAGCGAAGAACACGTCGCGCATCGGCCGCATTGAAGTCCTTGCCGCCCAGACCGTAGATGCGCGAGAGCACGCGCGTCTCGTTCGGCGCGATCGAGCTGGAGCGCGGCCCGCACCTCGAGCGAGAGATTGCCGCCACCGGCGCCGTACGAGTCGGCGCGGTCGCCGATCGTCACCGCGCGCGACGCGGCGCAGTGCCTGCCGGAATTCGTCGGCCGGGAACGGCCGCATCACGTTCGGCGACAGCACGCCGACTTTCTTGCCCTGCGCGCGCAACGTCGTCGGCGACTTCCTTCGCCGTCTCGGCCGCCGAGTTGATGAGGATCGTCGCCGCGTCGGCGTCATCCATGCGGTAGTCGTCGAGCACCGCGTAGGGCCGTCCGGTCATGCGCTCGAGTTCGGCGAAGACCTCGCGGAATCACGCGCCGGGCCGCGTCCATCGCCCGCGAGAGCTGCACCTTGTTGTTGATGAGGTCCGGGTCGTTCATGTACGGCCCGAACGTCGCCGGGTGTTCCATGTCGAGCGGCGTCGGCCACTGCGGCCGCTCGCCGAGGAAGCGCTGCACGCGCTTCGGGATCGTCGAAGACGTGGATGCGCCGCTTCTGGTGGCTCGTGAAAAAGCCGTCGTACGCGATCAGTCACGGGCAGCCGCACGTCCGGGTGCTCGCCGATGCGGATCGCCGCGAAGTTGAGGTCGTAGACCGCCTGCGGGTCGCGCGCGCACAGCACGATCCAGCCGGTGTTGAGCGCGTAGTAGAAGTCGGAGTGATCGCCACGAATGTCGAGCGGGCCCGAGACGGCGCGCGCCGCCACGTTCAGCACCATCGGCACGCGCGTGCCGGCCTGCACCGGCAATTGCTCGAGCGCGTAGAGCAGGCCCTGCGAGCTCGTCGCGTTCAGCACGCGGCCGCCGCCGAGCGCCGCGCCGTAGCAGATGCCTGCTGCGCCATGCTCGCCGTCGCCGGCGATCATGACGATGTCGTGCTGGCCTTCGGCCTGCATCTTCGACAGGTTCTCGGCGACTTCGGTCGACGGCGTGATCGGGAAATAGCCCATGACGTGATAGCCGATGTCGCGGGCTGCGAGGGCCGCGGCTTCGTTGCCGCTGCGGAACTCGATCTTCTGCCGGACGGTGCCTGCCTGCGCAGGCGCAGCGCGGTGACTTTCGAGAACGTCTAGTGTCATGGTTTCCTCAGGCGATCAGATCGGGAAACAGCGGGACGCGGAGCTTGTCCGCAAGGCCGGGCGTTTCGGCTTTCTTGCGCAGTGCGCCGGTGGGACATGACTCGACGCAGCGCAGGCATCCCTTGCAGTAGCGGTAATCGACGCCCTTCAACTTGCGCTCGAACTTGCCGTCGTCCTCCGCCTTCGCCCCATGCCAGGCAGAAATCGGGGCACACCAGATCGCACGACGCCGCAGTGGATGCACTTGTCCGATGCGAGCACCGGCATCCAGCCGGTGCGCGACGTCGCGAGGTCGTTCCAGATGCTGTTGCCCGGCGTAGGGCAGGATGCCGCCGGCCGGCTGCGTCTCGTAGCCCCATGCGCGGCTCGACTCGTGCACGGGCAGGTCGCCCTCGGCGCAGCCCGACGTTCTGCACGATTTCGAACTCTGTCGCGCCGGCGCGGAACGCGCGCTCGTTCGATGCGACGGCTTCCGGATGCTTGCCCGGCGAATTCCTCCGACAGCGCGTCCGAGCACGGTCTCTTCGTCCAGGAACGGAAAGAGCGCGCACAGTGTGCCAAGCAGTACGGCGTTCGGACGGGACTCGCTCTTCAGCGCGATGCCGAACGCATCGACGCGTACGACGCGTGCCGTGTTCGGCAGGGCCGCGAGTTGCTTTCGGTACAGCCCGCCGGCGCGTTGTAGATCAGGGTGCCCGTCGCTTTGAGGCCGGCAAATGTCGCTGGATTGCGCAGGAGCGCCGCATGGAATACGACGATCACATCCGGCCTTTCGATCGGCGCGCTCGTGCGGATCGGCCGATCCGCCGGCGCGAGCCGTACGAACGAGCGCACGAGCGAGCCCTTCTTCTCGGAACCGTAGGACGAGAAGTGGGCGCCGTTGAGGCCCATCCTCACCACGGCTGCAGTCGCCAGCACCTGTCCTGCCGCGTGTGCGCCGAGGCCGCCGATCGACTCGAAACGGATCTCGAAGAATTCTTCACCGTTCGGCAGCACGGCGGGTGCGCCTGCAAGCGGCGCGGTTACGAAGTGCGCCTGAGGTGCTTCGATTCCAGCATGGGTTGAGCTCACCGCGGACATGAAGATCTCCAACTGTTAACGCGCGTAGGTGGCGGGGCTGCGGTCGTGGCGCGTCTCCTGGACGCGGGCCCACTGATGTTGCGACAACTATAGGAGAGAACGCGCCGGGCTTTTTGATCCACGTCAAGCGGAGAGCAACCCGAGGGCGGTCCACGAGATTCCGTGTTTCAGAGGTGTACGGGAACGGAAGCGTTCGACGCAGGTGTGGAGCGCGGGACGTTTCGCTTTGAACAGGCGCCGAGCCCGCTTGCGAGAAGGGCTCGCGCTTCGATCAGCTGGATGCGCGGTCTTCGGCGCGTGCGTTTCGAAACGTGCGTAACGTTCTTGCTGCGGCGACACGGGAGCGTCGCTGCAGCCGCTGCTGCTCGAGTTGTCGGTTGACGACATCCCAGTCGAGACCGAGGAAGGTAAGTTGCTCGAGCTCGTCCCGCGCGGCGCGCAGCAGCGCCTCGAACATCACCTGCTTTTCCATCATCCGGCCGCCGACACCGCAGATGATCGTCTGCACATCGATGTTCGTGCCACATGTCGCTTTGCGCACGCTATCCGACAGAATGCCCCCCATTCCGGCAGCGAGCCACCTTTCCACGACCACTACACGCGACGCATTGCTGAGGGCGTGCCGGATCTGCCGCAGTGGAAAGGGGCGGAACGAGCAGATCGAAAGGAGGCCGATGCGCTGGCCGTCATGCCGCAGCTGCTCCACTACGTCGATGATCGCGGGCACGAGCGAGCCGATCGATACGATTACCGTCGCCGCATCTTCGCAGTGGTGCGTGCGGACCAGTCCGCCTGAGGCACGTCCGAAGTGCGAACTGAAATCCTCTGCCAGTGCTTCGATGAGATCGAGCGCACGCAATTGTTTGTGGTGCTGGATGTAGCGATTCTCGAAGCTGCCGTCGAGGTGGCCCGCTTCATCGCTCGGACCGATGCCGATCTGCTCGAGCAGCTGCGGCCGTTCAAACGGGGGCACGAAGGCATCGACTCTGAACTGGCTTGGCACGGACAAGCTCGCAGCGGTACCGCCCGCTATCAAGCCGTCCACGTTGATCATGACGGGACAGGAAAGCGACTCAGCGAGCCGAAACGATTGAATATGAAGATCTACGGCTTCCTGGGTGTTTTCAGGATAAAGATGGATCCAGCCCGAATCGCGCAGCGCGATGCTCTCGACCTGATCGCCGCCGCGTGCGCCGCTAGCAACCGCCGGTGCGTCCGCGATCGTCATCACCATGGGCAAGCCGCGATCCGCGGCGCCGTACGCGGCCTCAGCCATGAGCAAGCTGCTTGCACTGCCGGCCGCCGCGTACGTTCGTATGCCGGCAGCCGCAGCTTCCATTCCGAGCAGGAGTGCGGCTGAATCCGACGAAGCGTCGGCAAACTCACAGCCGGCCAGTCGATGCCGGCGGAGCTCGTCACGCAGCGCGCGCGGAAGAGAAGAAGGCAGCGCGCCGTCGGAAGCGCTGACGAACCCGGGCCGGCACAGCGCTACGGCTTCAGCAGCGGCGGAAGTAAGATCCATGGAACGAAGGCCGCGCCGTCAGACGTAGCTTTCGTATGCAGGATCGTACATCTGCGACGATACGTCCTGAAGCAGGTCGGACGGCCGTGTACGGTCCGCAACGCCGGTCGCATAGGCACTCTCCGCAACCGCTGCCGCTATATGCGCGGACACTTCGCGCGTGCGTGACAGCGCCGGATAGAGACTCCCCTGCGCGAGATCGCTTTCGGTCACCAGGTGGGCGAGCGTGTGAGCAGCGACCATGAACATGTCGTCGCTGATCTGCTTCGTGCGACTGGTGATTGCGCCGAGACCTACACCGGGGAAGATGTACGAGTTGTTGCCCTGGCGCGGAACGAAGGTCGTGTCTCCGAGCGTCACGGGATCGAACGGGCTTCCGCATGCGAACAACGCTCTTCCGCCGGTCCAGCGATACGCCTCTTCCGCCGTGCATTCCGCCTGGGAGGTCGGATTCGACAGCGCAAATACGATCGGGCGCTCGTTCAGGCGCGCCATTTCTTCCAGCACCGGCTGGGTGAACGTCACCGCCGACTGCAGCCACGCCGATGATGGCGTTCGGTTTCAGGGTCCGCATTGCACTGAGAAAATCACCGACCGGAGCATGGTCGTGAGCGTAGCGACGCTTGTGCTCCGTCAGACCGTCCCGTCCATGCACGACGAGGCCGCGGGAATCGACGAGCCAGCAGTGCCGGCGCGCCTCGGCCTCCGAAAGGCCGTTCCTCGTCATCGCACTCACGACGAGCTCCGCGATACCGATGGCAGCTTCGCCCGCGCCCAGGAACAGTATCTGCTGGTCGGTCAGTTTGCCGCCGGTGACGCGCAGTGCCGAGAACAACCCGGCAAGCGCGACCGCCGCGGTGCCCTGGATGTCGTCGTTGAACGTAGGCATCTTGCGCCGGTACTTTTCGAGGAGGCGAAACGCGTTGTGATTGGCGAAATCCTCGAACTGTATGACGACGCCGGGGAAAATCTCGTGCGCAGCAGCGACGAATTCATCGATGAGCGCATCGTACGCTTCACCCGTGACGCGGCGCTGACGCAGCCCGATATAGTAGGGATCGGCAAGGAGCTGGGCGTTGTTGGTTCCGACGTCGATCGTCACCGGCAGGCAGATGCGCGGATCGATACCGGCACAGCCCGTGTAAAGGGCGAGCTTTCCGACCGGGATGCCCATGCCGTTTGCGCCTAGGTCGCCCAGACCGAGTATGCGCTCCCCATCGGTGACGACGATCATCCGGGCCGGATACGGCCAGTTTTTCAGTACATGTCCGCCACGCGCCCGCGATCGTTGATGCCGATGAAGATGCCGCGCGGCCGCTGAAACACATGGCCGAATCTCTGACACGCGAGTCCGACGGTCGGCGTGTAGATCAAAGGCATGATCTCGTCCAGGTTCTCCGATACCACCTTGAAGAACAGCGCCTCGTTGCGATCGTGCAAGGCATTGAGCGCGACGAATTTATCGAGCGGATCGGAGAGGAGTCTGAGGTTCGTGAGAATCCGCCGCGCCTGTTCTTCCTGCGACAGCACGTGGGGCGGCAGGAGACCCCGCAAACCGAGCGCGTCGCGCTCGCGCTCGGTGAAAGCCGTGCCCTTGTTGAGCAGCGGATCATGCAACAACGCAAAACCTGTTGGTAAAGGAGACGACGAAGCGCGAGAGCGAGCGGGCATTGAGGGACCTCCTGGATGGTTTTCCGGCAGCACGGAACAGCGGGGCGGGTGTGACGCAATTCTCGCGTGCCGAAGCGCCTGTGCCTTGACGCAGATCAACGCCGCCGGTTACTCACGAACGCTATAGCATAGTCGCAGATACGGAATTTCAGTAGTCGAAATGGATACCTACTCGTCGTTCGCCATCATCCTGATCGCCTCGGCTGTCGCAGGCCTGGTCGCGACCCGCCTGCGTCAGCCGCTGATTGCCGCCTACATCGTCGTCGGCATTGCGGCCGGACCTGCGGGCATGCGCTGGGTCGGCAGTGGTGGCGAGATCGAACTGCTCGCGCAGATCGGTGTCACCGTGCTGCTCTTCGTGGTCGGGTTGAAGCTCGACGTGCACGTCGTCCGGCATGTCGGCCCGGTGTCGCTCGGGGCGGGGCTCGGCCAGATCGCATTCACGTTTCTGATGGGATACGTGATCTGCGAAGTGCTCGGCATGGAGGCAGTGCCGGCCCTCTACATCGCGGCGGCGCTGACCCTGTCCAGCACGATCATCCTGGTCAAACTCCTGTCGGACCGGCGGGAGATCGACTCGCTGCACGGCCGTATCGTGGTCGGCGTGCTCATCGTTCAGGACGTCGTGGCAGTCGCCGCGATGACGCTTCTTGGCTCGGCGCCTGAGGCAGCTCAGAGCGTCATCTCCGTCGCAGGCTTGCTCGCGCTGAAGCTCACGCTCGCGGCCGCTGTCGTATTCGTGCTGATGAGCTATGTTCTGCCGCCGCTGCTCGAGCGCGTGGCGCGCTCCCAGGAACTGCTGATGCTATTTGCGCTGGCCTGGGGCATCGCGCTCGCGGCCCTCGGCGAACTCCTCGGGTTCAGCAAGGAAGCGGGCGCGTTCCTCGCCGGATTCTCGCTCGCTTCGACACCGTTTCGCGAAGCCTTGAGCGCGCGCCTTGCCACGTTGCGCGACTTTCTGCTGCTCTTCTTCTTCATCGATCTGGGCGCAAAGCTCCAGCTCGGATCGCTTGGCGCGCATCTCGGAACTGCGGCGGTCCTCTCTCTGTTCGTGCTCCTGGGTAAGCCGCTGATCGTGCTGACGATCATGGGCGCCATGGGTTATCGCAAGCGCACCGCGTTTTTCACGGCGGTGCCGCTGGCGCAGGTGAGCGAATTCTCCATCGTACTGCTCGCGCTCGGCGTAAGTGTTGGTCACATCGACGGAACTGCGATGAGCATCATGACGCTCGTGGCGCTCGTCACCATCACGGCATCTACTTACATGATCCTGTTCCTGCAGCCGCTCTACACCTATTTCTCGCGCTGGCTGGCAGTGTTCGAGCGACGTTCGCCATCGCGCGAGCTCGAGGTCGAGCATGAAGCGAAGGAGAGGGACAGTCCGGAGATCGTTGTTTTCGGAGCCGGCCGCTTCGGGCGCCGGCTGATCGAGCAGCTCATGGAGCGCGGGCTGCGGGTGCTGGCCGTCGATTTCGATCCCGAGAACGTTCGCGCATTGAGGAGGCGGCGTCTGCACGTACATTTCGGCGATGCGGAAGACCCGCAGTTTGCCGGCACGCTGCCGCTTGCGAACGTGCGCTGGGTCGTCAGCACGTTACCCGAGCAGGACGCGAACCGTTCGCTCGTTCAGGCGCTGCGCGCGCACAAGTTCAGGGGACATGTGGCTGTCGTTGTTCGGGGAACCGAAGAGGAGCCGGAATGGGTCGGCCGCGGCGTGGACCGGATTTTTCGGCTCTACGAAGATGCAGCGGATTTTGCCGCCGGGGACATTGCGGATGCCGCAGTGGCGCGGGGTCATTCGTCACAGCGAGCGTCGCGCGACCACGCGCATACCGCGCATGCGGACAACTAAGCCGGCTGCTGCGCCCGGCGGCCCTCGTGGCCGGGTACGGGCGGTTCTTCAGGACGGCTTTCTTCGGCCTTGGCCAGCGCCCCGGGGCGCTGCACACCTCTGCGGGACCCGAGCTCGTGGGCATACACCCAGGTGAACTCGGCCCCGACGAGAAAGATCTGGCTCGAGTAATAGACCCATACCATGACGATCACCAGCGATCCCGCCGCGCCAAAGGACGAGCCGACATCGCTCTTGCCGAGATACAGGCTGATCAGAAACTTGCCTATCGTGAACAGGAGCGAGGTCACGGCCGCGCCGACCCAGACGTCATGCCACGCGACCTCCACTCGCGGAATGATCTTGTAGATGAGCGCGAAGAGAACGGTCACAAGGCCGAAGCTCACGGCGAAATTGAGCACGTGGGCGAGCGCTTCCCAGCCATGAAACCAGGGATCCCACCATTTCCCGAGTGCGGACAGTGCTGCGCTCACCACGAGTGAGACGATGAGGAGAAACGCGATCGCGAGGATCATGCCGAAGGAAAGCAGGCGAGCGCGAATCAGACTGGCAAGTCCGCTGCTTTCGTCACGCGCGGGGGCCCGCCAGATCCGGTCGAGCGAGTTCTGAAGCTCGGCGAATACGGTCGTGGCAGCGACGAGGAGCAGGGCGATTCCCGACACGGTGCCGACGAGCCCTTGCTTGGGACGATTGGCGGCCTGCAGCATGTCCTGAATCGCCTTCGCGCCCGAATCTCCCATCAATCCTGAAAGCTGTGCGAAGAGCGTCCCCCGCACCTCGTCAGCGCCGAAGAAGAATCCGGCCACGGCAATCACGATGATAAGCAGGGGCGCGATGGAGAACAGCGTGTAGTAGGACAGCGCTGCACCCATGCTGGGCGCGTAATCGGCGGACCAGGACTTGATGGCCTCCGTGAAAAGGCCCCATATGCCTTTCAGTTTCATCGCGGTATGCTTTGCATCCTCTGACGTGAACCTGGATGGTCTCGCTGCAATGCGCGTGCCCCCGGTTCGCTTGCAAAGTATCGCAGCTGACAAGCCAGCGCACGGCCGCGGCCCATGCGTTGCTTGACCCCTGCGATCGGGAAACGGGACAGCAGTCCAATGAACCGCAACTTCGAGCCGTCCGATGTCGAAGCACTGCTCACGCGCGAGGGGCGTGCGTCCCTGCCGCTTTCTCATCAGTTGTTGCTGTACCTCGATCCGTTCGCCTTCTTCAAGGACGCCTCCCGCGGTAACGCTTGGGTGCGCGACGCCGCCCTGCGCTACAACCGCCGGCAGCGGTCGATGCTCCTCACTTACATCCGCCGGTGGCTGCTGATCGCGGTGGCTTCGTTTGTGGGTATCACCTCTTCCGAAACGCTGGCCGGGCATGTGCCACTGTTCATCATCCCGGCGGCAGGGTTCGGCATCGGCTGCAGCGTCGCCATCGTCTTCTCGATGTGGCTGTCGGCGATTTACCTGATGCTCGGCACGAGAGCCTCGCGCGAGTGATAACTTAGGCGCAGGTAAAGCTACTCTTCGCGCTGCGAGTCCTGCACCGGCGCTTGCCTCCCCCGCGGCATTCGCCGGGTATGCCCGATCAACACGGCGGAAGCGACAGTCAGACCCGTCACCGTGCCGAGGATCAGCGCCATTCGCACCCATGGGCCGCCGAACACGTGTCGCTCGATGGCGATGGACAGGAGTGTGCGTAGCCATTCCACTGCCGCGAGCGCCAGGAACAGCTGAACGGCCCGGAGCGCGAACGCTGTCCTGATCGCCAGCAGCGCCGGGAACAGCAGACTAATCGGCAGCAAGCCAGTATGCGCCGCTTCGGAAGAAATGCGCGGCAATGAGGATACCGCTCAGGACCACCATCACGATGGCTGTTATACGCAACTCGCGCTTCCCGCAGGCAGTTCGGGAGTGCGATCGCGTGGCGGCCGCGCACGGTCGACCCGGCACTGCGTAAGCCGTATCGGAACAGCGCAGCATCAGGCTTTCAATCGGAGTACTGGGATACCGGTGGGCACGTGCATACCAGGTTGCGATCGCCGGCAAGCTCGTCGATGCGGCTGACCGGCGGCCAGTATTTCGGACGCCCACCCGTTGAATGCGGATAGGCGGCCACCCGACGCGAGTAGGGGTGGCGCCAATCGTCGCTCGCGAGTGACTCGGCGGTATGCGGCGCGTTCACGAGCGGGTTGTCCTGCCGATCGAGCGCGCCCCGTTCGACCATGCCGATCTCCTCGCGAATCGAGATCATCGCATCGCAGAACCGGTCGATCTCCGCCTTCGACTCGCTTTCCGTCGGCTCGATCATCATCGTTCCGGGAACCGGGAAAGAGACAGTGGGCGCATGAAAGCCATAATCGATCAGTCGCTTGGCGACGTCCACGACGGCGATGCCTGCTGCAGCCTTCAGCGGCCGCAGATCGATGATGCATTCGTGCGCGACCGTTCCGTTCGCGGCTGTATACAAAATCGGAAAATGCGGCTCGAGCCGGCGTCTGACGTAGTTCGCGGCAAGGATCGCGACCGCTGTTGCGCGGGTGAGCCCATCTGCGCCCATGAGACGGATGTATGCGCGACTGATTGCCAGCACGCCGGCATTGCCCAAAGGCGCCGCGGATATCGCGCCGACGGGCCGATTCGGCGAGTCCAGATGCCCGGGCAGAAAAGGCCCCAGATGCGACTTGACAGCGATCGGCCCGACACCCGGCCCGCCGCCGCCGTGAGGTATGCAGAACGTCTTGTGCAGGTTCAGGTGCGATACGTCGGCGCCGAGCTCCCCGGGTGCAGCGAGACCGACCATCGCATTCAGATTCGCCCCGTCGAGATAGACCTGACCGCCGTGCGCATGCACGATCTCGCAAATCTCGCGGAGGCCGGGCTCGAACACACCGTGCGTGGAAGGGTACGTGATCATCAAAGCGGCCAGCGCAGAGACGTGCTGCCCAGCCTTGTCTCGCAGGTCGGCGAGATCCACGTTACCGTGCTCGTCACATTTGACGAGGACGACTTTCAAGCCCGCCATCTGTGCCGATGCCGGGTTCGTGCCATGCGCGGAGCTCGGAACGAGGCACACGTCGCGCATCGCCTCGCCGCGACTGACGTGATACGCGCGAATCGCGAGCAGTCCGGCGAGCTCACCCTGCGAGCCTGCGTTCGGCTGCAGGGAAACGACATCGTAACCCGTGATCGCACAGAGATCGCGTTGGAGGTCTGTCGCGAGAATGTCGTAGCCCTGCAACTGCTCGCGCGGAGCGAACGGGTGGACGTGCGCGAGCTCGGGCCACGTGATCGGGATCATTTCCGTGGTGGCGTTGAGCTTCATGGTGCACGAGCCGAGGGGGATCATCGTGCGGTCCAGCGCGAGATCCTTGTCGGCGAGTGCGCGCATGTAGCGCAGAAGCTCCGTCTCGGAACGGTAGCGCTCGAACACCGCTTGCGTCATGAAAAGCGAGCGGCGCGCGAGCTTGTCCGGTATCGCACGTGCGGCACACGTCGGCCCGCCCGCGATCCCGAATGCGGCCCGGACTGCGCGCACGTCCTCCGCAGTCGTTGTTTCATCCACCGACATGCCGATCGTGGCGCCGTCAACCGCGCGAAGGTTGTAGCCGGCGGCCTCGGCCTTCGCGAGGATCGCATCGGTCCTGTCACCAGTGCGCACTGTGAACGTATCGAAGAACGCGCGCGTCGGCACGTCCCATCCGTGCTCCTTCAGCGCGGCTGCGAGCGCACAGGCGCTCGCGTGCACGGCCGCCGCAATTCTTTCGAGCCCTTCGCGCCCGTGATAAACGGCGTAGAGACCGGCCACGATCGCGGGCAGCACCTGCGCCGTGCAGATGTTGCTCGTCGCCCTTTCACGGCGGATGTGCTGCTCTCGGGTCTGCAGGGCGAGGCGGTAAGCCTGGCGGCCTTCGCTATCGGAAGATGCGCCGACGATGCGCCCCGGCATCGTGCGCTTGAATTCGTCAGCGGCCGCCATGAACGCGGCATGAGGTCCGCCACAACCGATTGGCATGCCGAAGCGTTGGCTGCTGCCGACTGCGATCTGCGCGCCGAGACGTCCCGGCGGTTCGATCAGCGTGAGCGCGAGGAGGTCGGTGGCTACGGCGACCGGAACGTCGGAGCTGCGCAGGTGCGCGATGACGTCTCTGTAATCGATTAGATCGCCGGTTGTTGCCGGGTATTGCAGGAGCACGCCGAACGCGTTCTCCACGCCGGACAGCTCATCGTCGCCGACCACGGCCACTCCGATCCCGAGCGGCGCGGCCCGCGTTTTTACCACCGCGATCGTTTGCGGGTGACAGTGCCTTGATACGACGAAGGTCTGTCGGCCTTCTCCGGCCGCGCTGCGATAGCACATCGCCATCGCCTCCGCCGCCGCAGTCGCTTCGTCGAGCAGAGACGCATTCGCGATCGGCAGGGCTGTCAGCTCGGCGACGAGCGTCTGAAAGTTGAAAAGCGCTTCGAGCCGACCCTGTGAGATTTCTGCCTGATAAGGTGTGTAGGCGGTATACCACGCGGGGTTTTCCAGCACGTTGCGGAGGATGACGCTCGGCGTGTGGCAGCCGTAGTAGCCCATGCCGATCATCGAGTGCTGAAGTCGATTGCGCTTCGCGATGCCGCGCATGTCGTCGAGCACTTCGTACTCGCTGCGAGCGGCGGGCAAGACGAGCGGCGCGCTGCGACGGATGTCCGCCGGCACGACCGCATTCACGAGCGCTTCCAACGATTCATAGCCAACCTGCGCCAGCATGTCCGCGATTTCGCGTTCACGCGGGCCGATGTGACGCGCGACGAACTGGGCAGGCTCCGTCTTGAGGTCGACCTCCGATGCACCCACTACGACACCTTCGCTGTCATGACTTGTTCCTGTGATACCGATGGGGAACGAACGGCAAGCTAACGGGATGCAGGCGTATCTCGCGGCCCCGCACCTGCGCGAGCATCGGACAACCCGTGCGCAGCACGTTCGTCGCGACGTACGCCATGGCGATCGGGCGCTCCAGCGTCGGGCCGAAGCCGCCACTCGTGACCACGCCAGCCTTGTCGCCGTTGCTCGTTACGAGCTCGGCACCTTCGCGGACGATCGTTTTTCCGTCCGGCTGCAAACCGATGCGCCTGCGTTTCACACCGAGCTCGAGTTCGTTCGCGATAACATCAGCGCCGGGAAAACCGCCGGCTCTCGCGCCACTCACACGCCTCGCCTTGGGAATCGTCCACGCGAGATCGGCCTCCACCGGCGTCGTCGTTTCGTCGAGCTCGTGGCCATAGAGGCAAAGGCCTGCTTCCAGCCGCAGTGAGTCGCGGGCGCCGAGTCCTGCGAGCCGTACCTCGGGTTGATCGAGCAGCGCGCGCGCGACCGCGAGGCCATTGCAAGCTTCCAGCGAAAGCTCGAAACCGTCTTCGCCGGTGTAGCCCGAACGCGTGACGCGGCAGGTTGCTCCCGCCACCGTTTCGACCGTGCTCGTCATGAATGCGAGTCCATCGACGTGCGCTCCCAGGCGGGCCAGCACGACCGCAGCATGAGGCCCTTGCAGCGCGAGCAGGCAATGTGCCGTCAAGAGCTCGATGGCCACGCGCGTACCGATCATGCCGCGCAGGTACTCGAGATCTTGCTGGCATTTTGCGGCATTCACGACGACATGGAAGTGGTCGTCGGCGCGGGTGACGATGAGGTCGTCGCGTACGCCGCCGCCCTGGTTCGTGAGCACGCAATAGCGTGCCTGCCCGCTGCGAAGCCCCACGAGGTCCGCGGGAATCAGCGACTCGAGTGCCGCTCCTGCGTCGGGTCCACTGACGCGCACCTGACCCATGTGAGATACGTCGAACAGCGCGGCCGAAGACCTGCACCAGCGGTGCTCGCTCAGGATGCCCTCGCGATAGTTGACGGGCATCGTGAAGCCGGCAAACGGCGCCATGCGTGCGCCATGCTCCACGTGCAGATCGTGCAGCGCAAGCCGTCGGTTCGCCTCCGGCGCACGCGTTACGTCGGTGTCTTCGGCGCTCATCGCTCGTGCGATGCTACTCCGTGACGCCTTCGATGCGAGCGAATCTGCAAGACGATCGCAGTCATGGTCCGTCAATCAGCGAAGGATAGCAGGCCTGGTGCCGGGGAACACCGAAGATTGATGCAAGTTGTGGCAGCGCAGGCGGGACGCACCCTTCTCAGGATGCGTCCCTTTCTCCGCGCTCCTCCCCCCTCCTGGGTTATGACTGATCAGAGCCTCCTTTTTTATTGTGCGTTGCGGTCGAGGCCTGACGAGACCGGGAAGTTACGTGCTACGAGCATGGACTCGCATTGAAGAATATCAAGGAGCAGGCCGGACAGCGCCGGGTTTTTGCGACAGCTCAACCCTTGAGGTACCGACATTCCTGGAGCGCGTGCTCTCGCGCACCCATACATGACAGTGTTTCGCGAATGACACGTACATCCTCCGCGTCGACACGAGGCGGATCCACAGTCGTGCGAAACGTGTGTGCAACGCCGCTCTCGATCACGAGGCGTGTGCTTTCGCGTGCACGTCGCCCGCTGTTCGCGACGCGCGTAACGCGTGCATAGGCGGCGAACGGAGCCTTTACGTCCATCCCGATCCAATCGACCAGCGGCAACACCGCAGCGAGCCGCTTCGGATAAATTCCGGCCGTGTGGAGGCCGACGCGAAAGCCAAGGCTGCGGACCGCCCGAAGCGCCGCCGGAAGCCCACCTTGTAAGGTGGGTTCACCACCGCTGAACACGACCGCATCCAGTAGCCCGCGCCGAGCGTCCAGGAACGTAACGATGTCTTCCCACCGTTCGGATCTATCGCGGTGCGCAGGGAGCAGATGCGGATTGTGGCAGTAACCGCAGCGCCAGGGACAACCCTGACAGAACACGACGGCGGCGAGCTGACCGGGATAGTCGGTCGCGCTGAACGGCACAAAGCCGCCTATTCTCAAGTCATGTGCCCACATGCCTCGTTTCACACGGCAACCGGTGATGGCTCCTGAAAGAATCGGCGTTCGAAGTGCTCGCCTTTCTTGCCGACGTTGAACGAGGCCACCGGCCGGTGATAGCCCATGACACGCGTCCACACTTCACACGTCTGTACGATCCGGGCTTCGTCGCACTTCGGACAGAATTCATGCTCGCCCGAAAGGTAGCCATGGTTCGGGCAAATGGAGAACGTGGGAGTAACCGTGATGTATGGCAGCGCGAAGCGTTCGAGCGCGCGTTTCACCAGCTGCTTGCATGCCTCCGCGGAGGACAGGCGCTCGTTCATATAGAGGTGCAAAACCGTACCGCCCGTATATTTGCGCTGAAGCGCCTCCTGCCGCGTGAGTGCTTCGAACGGATCGTCCGTGAACCCGACCGGAAGCTGGGAGGAATTCGTGTAGTACGGCATGTCCGCCGTTCCGGCCTGCAGGATCCCCGGGTAGCGTTTGCGATCCTCCCGTGCAAAGCGATAGGTCGTGCCTTCCGCGGGCGTCGCTTCGAGGTTGTACATGTGCTGGGTTTCTTCCTGGAAGCGGAGAATCCGTGCTCTCACGTGATCGAGGAAGCGGCACGCAAAGCGGTGACCCCACTCGGACGTGATGTCGTGTTCGTCGGCCGTGAAATTGCGGATCATCTCGTTCACGCCATTCACGCCCAGGGTGGAGAAGTGATTGCGCAAGGTGCCGAGATAACGCTTCGTGTAGGGGAACAGGTTGTTGTCCATGTGGCGCTGGATCACTTTGCGCTTGAGCTCGAGGCTCGTGCGGCCGAGGTCGAGGAGCGCGGCGGCGCGCGCGAACAGACCTGCCTCGTCGCCCTGGTATACGTAACCGAGGCGCGCGCAGTTCAGCGTGACGACACCGAGGGAACCCGTCTGCTCGGCCGAGCCGAACAGGCCATTGCCGCGTTTCACCAACTCGCGCAGGTCGAGTTGGAGCCGGCAGCACATGGAGCGGATCATGTTCGGCGCGAGATCCGAGCTCACGAAGTTCTGGAAGTAGGGCAGTCCGTATTTCGCCGTCATCGCGAAGAGCGCGTCCACAAGCTCCGAGTCCCATGGGAAGTCGCGTGTAATGTTGTAGGTCGGGATCGGGAACGTGAACACGCGTCCTTTGGCGTCCCCCGTCACCATGACTTCGATGTACGCGCGGTTGATGAGCGTCATCTCGTATCCGAGATCGCCGTACGTGAACGGCATTTCCTCTCCGCCGATCACCGGCACCTGATCGCGCAGATCGTCGGGGCACACCCAGTCGAACGTGAGATTCGTGAACGGCGTCTGCGAGCCCCAGCGTGACGGGACGTTCAGGTTATAGATGAGCTCCTGCAGGCATTGTTTGACGGCCTCGTAGGACAAGCCGTCCTTGCGCACGAACGGCGCCATGTACGTATCGAACGAGCTGAACGCCTGCGCGCCTGCCCATTCGTTCTGCAGCGTGCCGAGGAAATTGACGACCTGTCCAACCGCACTGGAAAAATGCCGGGGCGGCGCCGACTCGACGCGCCCGGGCACGCCGTTGAAGCCTTCGGCGAGCAGCATGCGCAGCGACCATCCGGCGCAGTAGCCGGAGAGCATGTCGAGGTCGTGGATGTGGATGTCTCCCTCACGATGCGCGATTCCGACCTGCGACGGATAGACATGGTTCAGCCAGTAGTTCGCGGTCACTTTGCCCGCGACGTTCAGGATGAGCCCGCCCAGCGAGTAGCCCTGGTTCGCGTTGGCGTTCACGCGCCAGTCACGCTGCTCCAGGTACTCCTCCATCGATGCGCTCACGTCGAGCAGCGTCTTGCCATCTTCTCGCAGGCGCTTGTGCTGTTCGCGATAGACGATGTAGGCGCGCGCCGTGAGCACGTAGCCGCCCGCGATCAGCATTCGCTCGACGGTGTCCTGAACCGCTTCGACCGTCGGCTTTGCTGCCCCGCGCGCGACTGTGTCGGTTACGACTTCGGCGAGTGCCCTGGCGACGGCCGGCCCGAACTCGCCGGTCGCCGTTCCGGCGCGTGCAATCGCCGAAACGATGCGCGAGATATCGAAGGGTTGCCGCGACCCATCGCGTTTGAGGATGGGGGGCAGCGTGCGTGCTGTGGTCTCAACGACGTCCTGCATGACGGCCGCTCCTGCGGTACAAGATATTGTGTATTGCGTTGAGCGTAGACCCCAGAGCTAGTGCTTCGCAAAAGGGACCGGTGAGTTTTTGACTTACCTCAAAAACGCGCTTCGCAGGCCGTCCAGGCGTTGGATGCGGCACGCAGGCGCGCTGGCGCCTGAGTCAGCTTGCGAGCGAGCAGCAGGACGATGGCGCTAGGAATAGGCGATGCACTTTTCGCACACGGTGCCGCTCACATCGCGTTTGAGATGCGCTTCACGCAATCGTACGAACGGCTTCGAGTTCCACGCTTCCATGAAGCTGACCTCATTGAGATCGGCCATGGTCCAGTGCGAATTCGCATCGAAGCAGCAGGCGGAAAGCTTGCCGTCGGCCGTGACGTGACCTTCGGTGAAAGCCGACCAGCAGGGAAGCGGCTCGCGCAGCGCATCCAGCCGACCCTGGTTGCCCGCGGTCGGACGGTAGCCGAGCTCCGATTCCCGTTGTGTCGCGAATGCGCCCATCGAATAGAGCGGCAACCAGTAGTGCTGATCGACATACGGGCGCACGTGTTCGGTCAGCAGCACGTCCATCTTCGTCTGCTGCGCACCGTCGTACTGGATGGACGAAGCGTAGAGGCCCGTCTTGTAGCCCTTCACCGTGCGCACGGCCCACGCCGCTTTTATGTTGTCGATGGCTCGGCTGAAGAGCCGTCCCGAGACACCCATGATCTTCTCGAACTGCTCTTCATCCGCTGCATTCACAGACCACTTGAGCGAGTCGAGCCCCGCCTTCATGCATTCCTCGACCGCTTCGGGGAACGACATGGACGCGTTCGAGGTGAGGAACACGTACGGCATCCGGAGCTCCTGCTTGAGGTATCGGATGCAGTCCACCAGCAGGCGTGGGTTCATGAACGATTCGCCGAGATAGAAGCATCCGATCTCTTCCACGCCGCCTTCGCGCATCTCGCGCGTGATCCGCTTGAACAGATCGAAATCCATGTCCCATTTGGGCTGGGACTCGCGCGTTCTCAGGGCGCAGAAACCACAGCGGTAATTGCAGCGCGGCGAGATCTCGATCTTGACGCTTTTCGGCGCCGGCAACTCCGCCTTGAGATACGCCGCGGGTATGCGCGTGATGTTGTCGATGCGGGAGGTGATCGTCATGCGTCAGTACGCGAGGCAGTGATGGCACACCGTCTCTTTCACGTTTCCGGCGAGGTGGGCTGATCGTAACTGCTGGAACGCCGGACTTTCCCAGGCTTCCAGAAACGACGTCGTGTTGAGGTCGGCGACGTGAAAGCGCTGCGATGCGTCCAGGCTGCACGCTGAGAGCTTGCCGTCCCAGGTTACGTGCGCTTCGGTGAACAGTCCCCAGCAGGGCAGCGGTTTGACCGGCACCGGACGGGCTGCGAGGCGCGGAGCGGGAAGTCCCCAGTGACCTACCAGCGGAAGCCAGTAGTGCTGATCGACGTAGCCCTCGATCTGAAGCAGCAGCTCACGCATGCGTTCCGGTTGTGCGTCGTCATAACTCAGGCTGGACGAGTAGAGCGAGCAGCGATGGCCGGTCTGGTGCTGGACGTGATCGCGCGCCGAACGCGCGGCCTTGATATTCTCGAGCACGGTTTCGTGCTCGACGCCGCACACGCCGGTGACGCGCTCGAACTGACGGCCGTCGGCCCAGTTGAGCGCGAACTTGAGGCTGTCCAATCCCGCAGATATGCATGCCTCGACGCGCTCGCGCGATGCGGCCACCCCATTCGTCGTGAGGAACACATAGGGATAGCCGCAGGCGCGCTTCGCGTACCGCACGGCTTCCGGCAACCAGTCGCAGAGAAACGATTCTCCAATATAGAACAGTCCGAGTTGCTCGACGCCCGCTTCCCGCAGTTCTCCCGCGACCCGTGTAAAAAGCGCCCAGTCCATGTCTGCGTGTTCGCGTGGACGCTGGTGGGCTGCGCAGAAGAAGCAATCCAGGTTACAGCGCGAGGTGAGCTCGAGCTTCGCGCTCCTGGGCGCCGGCGGTCGGGCGCTTCGCGCCGAACCGGGCAATTCGCTGATGGCAGCAACTCTTTGCGTGATGCTATCCACGTGTCCCATGTCCGCTCCGGTGAACTCCGGGGCAGCGTAGAGCCGTGGGAGGGCGCACTCAATGTTATTCACCGGCACCGTTGACCTAAGTCAAGCGGCCCTGGAACCTGGCTATTGTTGTTTGCGTGCCGTGAGAGTCGCTAGACTAGCCTTCCATGCGCAAACACAGACTCCTGGGTGCGCTCCTTGCGGGCTGTATCGCGGCATGCGCGCCGTTCGCGCTCGACACCGCGCGACTCGATCCGCCCGGAACGCGCCCTTCAACACCCGTCAGGTCCGAGCGCCCGCTGATCGCGCTCGCGCTGGGCGCCGGCGGCGCACGTGGGTTCGCCCACGTCGGCGTGATCAAGGCGCTGGAGGAGGCGGGGATCGTTCCGGACATCGTTGCCGGCACGAGTTCCGGCGCAATCGTCGCTGCCTTGTATGCCGGTGGCTACAACGGGGTCGAGCTCGAAAAGCTCGCGAGCGATATAAGCGAAAGCGCGCTCATCGACTTCTCTCTTTTCGGCAAAGGCTGGGTGAGAGGCGAAGCCCTGCAGCACTTCGTGAACCGCGCACTGGGGCATCGGCCGATCGAGCAGCTTCAGAAGCCGTTTGCGGTCGTCGCGACGCGCGCCGGCAGCGGCGAAATGATCGTTTTCAATCGCGGTGACCCGGGTCTTGCGGTGCGGGCGTCGAGCGCGGTTCCCGACCTTTTCATTGCGCCGGTCATCGACGGCATCGAATATATCGATGGCGGACTCTCGACCCCCGTGCCGGTGCGGGTTGCGCGCGCGATGGGTGCCTCTTTCGTGATCGCGGTCGATCTCACCCGCTACCCGCGCTCGCGCGAGCGTGCCCAGGCGGATCTCAACGATGCGGATTTCGTGATCCGGCCGGAGACCGTGCGCACCCGGTTGCTCGACTTTACGGCCAAATTCCAGAACATGAAGGCGGGCGAGGCGGCTGGCCGCGACTCGGCGCAGGCGATAGTGGCACGGCTGCGGCAGAAATCGGAAAATGTGGTGGCGATCGAAGAGCCCGTTCCTGCGCCCGCTCACGCGACCGCGTTACGCCCGGACGGTGGCTGAAGATGTGTCAGTTGCTCGGCATGAACTGCAATGTCCCGACGGACATCTGCTTTTCGTTCGAAGGATTTCACCGCCGTGGCGGCGCTACCGACGATCACGCCGATGGCTGGGGCATCGCATTCTTCGAAGGGCCGGGCTGCCGCGTATTCATCGACTCCAAATCCGCGATCGAGTCGCCGGTGGCGAAGCTGGTGCGCGAATATCCGATTCACTCGACCAACGTGATCGCGCACATTCGCCGGGCGACGAGGGGCATCGTCGCGCTCGAAAACACACACCCGTTCGTGCGCGAGCTGTGGGGACGCTACTGGATCTTTGCGCATAACGGAACGCTCGAACATTTCGCGCCGTCGCTCAACGGGGTCTATCGCCCGGTCGGCACGACCGACAGCGAGCGGGCGTTCTGCTACATGCTCGAGCATCTGCGGCGGCATTTTCCGGATGACGCGCCTCCGTTCGCGGACGCATTCGAGGTCCTGTGCACCCTTACGCACGAGCTTGCGGCCCACGGCCGCTTCAACTACCTGCTTTCGAACGGCGAACATCTGATCGCGCATCGCAGCGACAAGCTCTCTTACATCCTCCGGCACGCGCCCTTCGCGCAGGCGCATCTCATCGACCAGGACGTCACGGTCGATTTCAACGCGCTTACAACGCCCGCCGATAAGGTCGCGGTCATTGCGACGACGCCGCTCACCGACAACGAATGCTGGACCGAAATGGGTGCCGGACAGTTGGTCGCGTTCGAGCACGGCGCACCGGTCCTGACGAGCTGAAAGATCTACGCCGCTCCTCCGGCGTTGCGGCTCTTGCCGCGTTGCCTGCGGGCGCAACTACACCCCTTAGGCGCCTTGCGGCGCTATGTCCTATCTACGCCGGTCCTCCGGCGTTCATTTTTCAGCTGGGGCCGTGCGGGCTCGCGGCACGCGATCGAGCTGCCAGTTCGCCAGCGCCCACCTGATCGCGTCGGCGACCGGTGCGGCGGCAAGCTCCGGCGGTGGCGACTGACCGAGAAAACGCAGCGCGGCGTGCAGCGCTTGCGCGGCATTCGTGCGTGCGATCGGCGGTGCATGCGTCTGCTTCGAGAATTTCTCGCCCCGGCCGCTGACGGCGACGGGCACGTGCGCATAGCGCACGGACGGCAGTCTCAACAGCGTCTGCAGATAAATCTGGCGCGGCGTCGATTCGATGAGATCGGCGCCCCGCACCACGTCGGTAATGCCCTGTTCGGCGTCGTCCACGACTACCGCAAGCTGGTATGCAAAGATGCCGTCGACGCGGTAGACGACGAAATCTCCGATCTCGCATTCGATGTCCTGCTCTACGGGCGACTGGACTGCATCCATGAAGCCGTAGCGTCCCGCGCGCGTGCGCACGCGCCATGCACGCGCCCGACGTCCCATCGGCACACCGTTGCGACACGTGCCGGGGTAGACATAACCTTCGATTCCCGCCAGTGCGGAATCGACGATTTCGCGGCGGCTGCAGGCACACGCATACAGTGCTCCACCGCGGCGCAATTCATGCAGCGCATGGTGATAGGCCTCCTTGCGTCTGCTTTGATAAACGACGGGCCCATCCCACTCCATGCCGCAGGTCTCGAGCGTGCGCAGAATATCGTCCGCCGCGCCCGCGACCACGCGGGGCCGGTCGAGATCTTCGATGCGCACGAGCCATGTTCCGCCGCGGCTCCGTGCATCGACATAGCTCGCCAGCGCCGCCACGAGCGATCCGAAGTGGAGCGGTCCGCTCGGCGAGGGGGCGAAACGTCCGCGGTAGGGCTGAGAGCTCAAGGCGCGAAAATGTGTGCGTCAACTCGAAACGCGAAAGTGCGGCGGCAGAAGACGAAGCGGGGGCGTGCGCTATGGTACGCATCAGCGTTCGACTTTTCAGCCTTCATCTCACTCGCCAAATGAAAACCAAAGCTGCTGTTGCGCACAAAGCAGGTGCGCCGCTCACCATCGAAACGGTCGATCTCGACGGGCCTGGAGCCGGCGAGGTGCTGGTCGAAATAAAAGCCACAGGTATCTGCCATACCGACGAGTTCACGTTATCGGGCGCCGACCCCGAGGGTCTGTTTCCGGCGATCCTCGGCCACGAGGGCGCTGGCGTAGTTGTGGATGTGGGAGCTGGCGTGAAGAGCCTGAAAAAGGGCGACCACGTGATTCCGCTCTACGTTCCGGAATGCCGCGAATGCGAATACTGCGTTTCGGACAAGACGAACCTGTGTCAGGCCATTCGCGTGACCCAGGGGCAGGGACTCATGCCCGACGGCACGAGTCGCTTCTCTCTCGACGGTTCGAAAGTGCTGCATTACATGGGTACGTCCACGTTCTCGAACTACACGGTGGTGCCGGAGATCGCGCTCGCGAAGATTCGGGAAGACGCGCCGTTCGACAAGGTCTGCTACATCGGGTGCGGCGTCACCACCGGGCTCGGCGCTGTCATCAACACGGCCAAAGTGGAACCGGGTGCGAACGTCGTCGTGTTCGGCCTCGGCGGCATCGGGTTGAACGTGATCCAGGGTGCGCGGCTGGTCGGCGCGGGCATGATCGTCGGCGTGGATCTGAACCCGTCACGCCGCGCGCTCGCCGAGAAGTTCGGCATGACGCATTTCGTCAATCCGCGCGAGGTCGAAGGCGATCTCGTTGCGCATATCGTCAATCTCACCCGCGGCGGCGCGGATTACTCGTTCGAATGCATCGGCAATGTCGATGTGATGCGGCAGGCGCTCGAGTGCTGTCACAAGGGTTGGGGCGTGTCGGTGATCATCGGTGTCGCGGGCGCCGGGCAGGAAATCCGGACGCGGCCATTTCAGCTCGTGACCGGCCGTGTGTGGAAGGGAACCGCATTCGGCGGAGCGAAGGGCCGGCGCGACGTGCCGCGTATCGTGGATTGGTACATGGACGGAAAGATCAACATCGACGATCTCATCACGCATACGCTCAGCTTGGAGGACATCAACAAAGGCTTTGACCTCATGCACGAAGGCAAATCCATACGCAGCGTGGTCGTGTTCTAGCCTAGTCCGGCGCGCGCCGCAGTTTTCCACGATGCCGCCGCTACTCACCGAGCTGCCGTATCACAGCGACAGCGCCCTTCTGTTCGAGGCGATCGCGGATCTGCCGTGGGCAGTGTTTCTCGACAGTGGTCTGCATCATCCGGGGCAGTCGCGCTACGACATTCTGTCGGCGCAGCCCTATATGCGCCTGGTCACGCGTGGCGCGCTTACCGAGATCAATGAAGAGCGGATCGAGCTTTCACGCGAAGATCCGTTCGATCTGCTGCGCGAGCGGCTGGCCACCGAGCCCGGCAGCGGCGGTACGCTTCCCTTTTGCGGCGGCGCGATCGGCTATTTCGGCTACGACCTTGCACGCCGGCTTCAGCGACTGCCCGCACGCGCCGCCGACGGTGAGCGCATTCCCGAGATGGCGATCGGCATCTACGACTGGGCACTGGTCGTCGATCACCTCGAGCGCCGCACGTGGCTCGTCGGGCAGGGCCGTGACCCCGACACCGACCTGAAGTGGGACTCTCTCGTGCGACTGTTCAGTGCGCCGGTGCGCGAACGACCGCGCCTGCCGTTTCGTATGACGTCACCGATCGTATCGAGTCTCGCGCACCGTGCGTACGCGCAGGCCTTCGAACAGATCAAGCGTTATATCTTCGACGGAGACTGCTATCAGGTGAACCTCGCGCAGCGCTTCAGCGCGAGCACCACGGGCGATCCATGGCTCGCGTATCAGGCTTTGCGCGTGCTGAACCCTGCGCCATTCGCGGCGTACCTAAGCACGCCGTATGCGCATGTGCTATCCGCATCGCCCGAGCGGTTCCTGCGGGTGGAAGGGGGACAGGTCGAAACGAAGCCGATCAAGGGCACGCGTCCGCGCGCCGGTCATGCGCGGCTGGATGCGGAGCTCGCGCAGGCGCTGCGTGCGAGCGAAAAGGATCGCGCTGAAAACGTCATGATCGTCGACCTCCTGCGCAACGATCTCTCCAAGAATTGCCGCCTCGGCTCCGTAACCGTGCCGAGGCTTTTCGATGTGGAGAGCTTCGCAACTGTGCATCACCTCGTCAGTACGGTCCGCGGCGAGCTCGCCCCAGGGCGCGATGCATTGGCTCTCCTGCGAGGCTGTTTCCCTGGGGGCTCCATCACCGGTGCACCGAAGCTGCGCGCGATGCAGATCATCGAAGAGCTGGAACCCAACCGACGCGGTGTTTACTGCGGGGCGATCGGTTATATCGGGTTCGACGGTGACATGGATGTAAACATCGCCATTCGTACCCTCGTCATATCGCGGGGGGAAACTCGCTTCTGGGCCGGCGGCGGCATCGTCGCGGATTCACGGCTCGAAGACGAGTACCAGGAAACATTCGACAAGGCCGCGGCCCTGTTGAATCTGTTGCAACAGGCGGCTGCAACTGCGAATCGCGGCCTTTAGCTCGCAGAAGCCCGTGATTCTTTTCTCTGTGCCTTACGCGCAGGGATGCGGGACGACGTCGTGCCAAATGCCGCTGCGGGCGCGAGGACCGATCTGGCGCCAAGCGGGTGAACGATGAGCATCGCGACCAAATCTGAACTGCATCGCATCGTGATCGTCGGCGGTGGCGCCGGCGGGCTCGAGCTTGCGACGCGGCTCGGCGACCGTCTCGGCCGCAGGCAGCGGGCGCGCGTCACGCTGCTCGATTGTTCGCGCACGCACTTGTGGAAACCGCTGCTCCATGAAGTTGCGGCCGGCAGCATGGATCTGTACGAGCATGACCTCGATTACCTGGCGCAGGCGCGCTGGCACCACTTCGACTTTCAGCTCGGGCGCATGGATGGTCTGGACCGCGGGCGGCGTGTGATCAGGATCACTCCGACGAATGACGAATTGAGTGGCGAGGAGCTCATCGCACGCCGCGAGATTGCCTACGACACGCTGGTCATCGCTGTGGGCAGCCGTACCAACGATTTCGGCACGCCGGGCGCACGCGAGCACGCGATCAGTCTCGACACGCCGGAGGATGCGGAGCTGTTTCACCGGCGGCTCGTCAACGCATGCATCCGTGCCAACGAGCAGCGGGAGCCCTTGCGTGAAGAACAGCTCAAAGTCGGGATCATCGGGGCCGGCGCAACGGGGGTCGAGCTCGCCGCGGAGCTGCACAAGACCACACGGGAGCTCGTTGCATACGGTTTCGAGCGCATCCAGCCCGAGCGTGACATTCGCATGACGATCATCGAGGCTGCGCCCCGCATCCTCGGTGGCGTGCCGGAGCGGGTCGCTCGCGCGGCACTCGATCTTCTGCGCTCGCTCCGGGTCGAAGTACTGACGGGCGAGAAAGTGACTGAAGTCTGTCCCGACGCCGTCATCACCGCGAGCGGCCGGCGGATTCCCGTCGAGCTTACGGTGTGGGCTGCCGGCATCAAGGCGCCCGAATTTCTCAAGGACCTCGATGGGCTGGAAACGAACCGGCTGAATCAGCTCGTGGTCGAGCAGACGCTGGTCACGACCCGTGACCCCGATATCCTCGCGATGGGAGATTGCGCATGCTGTCCGTGGCCCCAGCACAAGGGGCCGTGCGTGCCCGCACGCGCGCAGGCTGCGCACCAGCAGGCAAGCCATCTCGTGCGCAATCTGCGGCGGCGATTGAACGGACAGCCGTTACGGCCCTACGTGTACCGGGACTTCGGTTCGCTCGTTTCGCTCGGCGAGTACAGCACCGTCGGCAATCTGATGGGTAAGCTCCTCGGCGGCAGCATTTTCGTCGAGGGCCTCTTTGCGCGCATCATGTACATATCGCTGTATCGCATGCACCTGTACGCTCTCCACGGTGCCGCCAAGGTTCTATTCGACATGCTGGGCCGGCTGTTCGTGCGCCGCACGGAGCCGCGTGTGAAGCTGCACTGAGATACTCTGATCAAGTGGAAACCTTACGACAGCTTCTCGCGCAGCACGGCCTTTCGATTCTTTTCGTAAACGTGCTCCTGGCGCAGCTCGGACTGCCGCTGCCCGCGATGCCCATGCTGATCGTGGCCGGCGCACTCATCGCCGAAGGCACCGTTCACGTCGCGCCGCTCGCGCTCATCGTCACAGTCGGTTCTCTGATGGGCGATGTGCCCTGGTATCTCGCGGGCAGGCGCTACGGCTATCGCGTCCTGAGGACGGTGTGCCGCATATCGGTCGAGCCCGACACGTGCGTGAAGCAGACCGAGAACATCTTTTCACGCTGGGGCCCGGCATCGCTCCTCGTCGCGAAATACATCCCGGGCTTCTCGACGGTCGCGCCGCCGCTTGCCGGCACGATGCGGTTGCGTCTCCGAACGTTTCTGTTGTACAGCGCAGGTGCCGCGCTCCTGTGGGCCCTCGTCCCCGTGCTCGCCGGGTTCTTGTTCCATCGACAAGTCGATTGGGTGCTCGAAAATCTGGAGACGATGGGCACCGGTGCGATCATCGTGATCGGCGCGGTCGTGCTGACGTATGTCGCCGTGAAAGCGGTCGAGCGCTACCTGCTCATCCGCTTTCTGCGCATGGTGCGAATCACCGTTCCCGACCTGCGTCACGTGCTCGATAGCGGTCCGCTGCCGGTCATTCTCGACGTGCGCTCGCCTCTCGCGCGCGAGGCCGAGCCGCGGCGTATCCCCGGCGCGATGATTGTCCCACTCGATGATGTCGATGCGATCGTCCAGAGTATTCCGGCCGATCGCGATATCGTCGTGTACTGCAGTTGACCAAACGAAGCGAGCGCGGCGCGTGTCGCCCGCATGCTGATGGACAAGGGGCTGCAGCGCGTGCGCCCGCTCGAGGGCGGCATCGAAGCGTGGATCGCCGCGGGGCACGACGTGGAGCAGTGAGCACGTGAGACGTGGCCTGCCGGCCGTCTCGCCACCCGCCCCCGGCGCATGGGCATCGCGGCGAATTCGCGTGTGTCGCTCGCGCCGCGCGATCACGATTCGGCCTGACGCATCCGAGAACTGTCGGACCGGTGAATGGAATCAACGGTGAACCGCTCTGGTCACGCTTGACCGGTCACCGTTACTCTCCACTCCTTCACTCCTTCACGCGGTCACTCGCAATGCACCTTCTGGAGATCGCTGCCGTTTTCCTGCTGAGCGTAGTCGTGCTCGTGCCACTCTTTCAGCGCCTGAAGCTCGGAGCCGTGCTCGGCTATCTTGCCGCCGGGATGCTGCTGGGGCCGTGGGGTCTGAATGTGGTGCCGGACGCGGAAAACACGCTGAGCTTCGCCGAGCTCGGCGTCGCTTTGCTCCTGTTTCTGGTGGGCCTCGAGCTCGACCCGGCGCGGCTCTGGAGCATGCGCCAGCTTGTCTTCGGCCTTGGCGGCGCGCAGGTTGTGCTCACGGCGTTCGTTATCGCAACACTCAGCGCCTGGCTCGGTCTCGACGGGGGGGCCGCCACGGTGGCCGGGATCGGCTTCGCGATGTCGTCGACTGCGCTGGTGCTCTCCTCCCTCGCCGAACGTGGGCAGCTCGCGTCGGCTCACGGGCAGAAGGCGTTCGCGGTGCTCCTGTTTCAGGACATCGCTGTTATCCCCGTGCTGGCGCTGCTCCCGCTGCTCGCACTCGCTTCGGTCAAGCATGCGGTGAGCTGGACCGTTGCGGCGAAAACGATCGCCGTGATCATTGCGTTCGTCGCGGCAAGCCGAGTCGCGGTGCGCCCGATACTGAAACTGATCGCGCGGCACAGCAGTTCTGAGATATTCACGGCCGCCGCGCTGTTGCTCGTGATCGGCGCCGCAGTGCTCATGGAGCACCTCGGCCTGTCGATGTCGCTCGGCGCGTTTCTTTCCGGACTGCTGCTCGCCGACTCGGAATTCCGGCACGAGCTGGAGGCGGACATCGAGCCTTTCAAAGGTCTGCTGCTCGGGCTCTTCTTCATGACCGTTGGCATAGGCGCGAACCTCGCGCTGGCGCGTGACGAGCCGTTGTTGTTGATCGCCCTCGGTGCCGGGCTCATGCTGGTGAAGTTTGTGGTGGTGTGGCTGATCGGGCTCGCCGCGCGCTTTCCGACGACGGAAGGCCAGCGTCTTGCCGTGTCGCTCGCGCAGGGCGGCGAGTTCGCATTCGTGCTGTTTGGAGCGGCCGCCGCGATCGGGATACTCGAAGCCGGCACGCGCGAAACGATGGACATGGTCGTCACCGTATCGATGATTCTCGCCGCCCCCGCGATGGCGCTGCACGATCGGCTGCTCGGCTTGTGGAGCGCGCGCACGGCCGCGGCCGATTACGACAGCATCCACGGCCCTGCGACACCGGTCATCATCGCCGGCTTCGGCCGTTTCGGCCAGATCGTGTCGCGGGTGCTGCGCATGTGCGATATCCCGTTCACCGCGCTCGAGGCGAATTACGCGCAGGTCGATTTCGTGCGACGTTACGGTAACCGGATTTACTACGGCGACGCGTCACGGCCCGAGTTGCTGCATGCGGCCAAAGCCGGTGAGGCGCGCCTGTTCGTGCTGGCCATCGACGATGTCGAAGCGTCGGTGAAGACCGCAGCGATCGTGCGCCGCCACTTTCCGGACCTGGAAATTCTTGCTCGCGCGCGCAACCGCGTTCATTACTTCCGTCTGCGTGACCTGGGCGTGCGCTCGATCTGGCGCGAGACCTTCCCCGCCAGCCTCGAAGTAGCGCATCAGGCGCTGCTGCGGCTGGATTTCAGCGTGGCTGCGGCCCAGCGTGCGGTGGGTCTCTTCCGCGAGCACGACCTCGCAGAACTGGCGGCCGAATACGCCGTTCACCACGACGAAGCCCAGCTCATACAGACGACGCGGCAGGCGGCGGATCAGTTGCGGCACCTGTTCGAAGCGGACGTGGCGCGGCGACCGCGCGGCTTTCCGGAGCGCCCCACAGTCGAGACCCAGCCCCCCGGTTAGTGCTCACTGACGTGACCCACAGAGTTTTAGTCCTGATCGTTCTATCCAACACACAACTTAGTATTTACGGATCTTAGTCACAGACGCTACGATGCCGTTCGCTAATCGCTGCATAAGGTGCGCTTATGGCCGTTCCATCGATCGCGGTGCCTCGTCGGCAGTCCCCGGACGTGCTCGAGGAAATTGCAGAAGCCATCGGGCGAATCCGCTTCGGAAGCGTCCTGATACAGATTCAGGACGGCGTGGTAGTTCAGATCGAAGCGACTGAAAAGAAGAGATTTTCGGCTACGCTGCCGACCCGCGCGCACGCGCGCTGACCCCAACAGCCGACCGGACAACTGGAGGCGAGAAATGAAGAGAGCCACTCCATGTCCGCTTTCGGTATTACCCGACCAGCTGTTCGACGCGGCCGCAAGCATCCAGCAGCCGTTGCCACGCTCCCTGTAGGCGCGGCGCCCTCAACTGTCATGGTCCGCGCGGCCAACCGCCGCGCACGCCGCGTCGCGGGCGGTCGCTTCCTGCGCCTGTCGCGCAAAGCCTTGAACGACGTCCTGCTGTGCGTGGGCGCGCTCGCGATGCTCTGCGCCGGAACGGCGTTCGCCGCGTCCTCCCTGCTGAACGTTTCCTACGATCCGACCCGCGAGTTTTATCAGGACTTCAACGCCGCCTTCGCGCGCTACTGGCAGGCGAATGCCAAGGAGAAGGTCAGCATCAGGAATTCGCACGGCGGTTCTGGCCGCCAGGCGCGTTCGGTGATCGACGGTCTGGATGCCGACGTGGTGACGTTGGCGCTCGCCTACGACATCGATTCGATCGCCGAGAAAGCGAAGCTGCTGCCGCCCGACTGGCAGAAGCGCCTGCCGCGGAACAGCACGCCTTACACCTCGACCATCGTTTTCCTGGTGCGCAAAGGGAATCCCAAAGGCATCAAGGACTGGGACGATCTCGTGAAAGCCGGCGTTTCGGTGATCACCCCGAACCCGAAAACCTCGGGAGGCGCCCAGTGGAATTACCTCGCCGCCTGGGAGTACGCGCGCCGCAAGTATGGCGATGACGCAAAGGCGAAGGATTTCGTGGCGCGCGTTTACAGGAACGTCCCCGTGCTGGATTCCGGGGCGCGCGCTTCGACGATTACCTTCGTCGAGCGTGGGCTGGGGGACGTCTTCCTGTCGTGGGAAAACGAAGCCTTCCTCGCGATCAAGGAGCTGGGACCCGGCAAGTTCGACATCGTAGTCCCGTCCCTCAGCATTCTGGCCGAGCCGCCGGTTGCCGTAGTCGACGCGAACGTCGACCGGAAAGGCACGCGCAAGGTCGCCGAAGCGTATCTGCGCTATCTCTATTCGCCCGAAGGACAGGAAATCGCAGCGAAGCATTTCTATCGTCCGACCGATCCGACGATCGCGGCGAAGTACGCCAGCCAGTTTCGCAAGATCGCGCTGTTCACGATCGACGAGGCGTTTGGCGGTTGGCAGAAAGCCGCCAGGGCGCACTTCGCCGATGGCGGCACGTTCGACCAGATCTATCAACCCAGGGGGAACTGAACGATGCCGCAACTCACCGCATTGCAACGCGTCGAGACACTGTCGCAGTTACTGACGCGCGCCGCGCTGGATTACGGCCCCGCCGCGTTCTCGTCGAGTCTCTCGGCGGAAGACATGGTGATAACGGACGCGATTCTCACCGGGAAGCTCGACATCGAGATCTTCACGCTCGACACCGGGCGGCTGCACGCCGACACGCTCGATCTGCTCGCCCGCATCCGCACGAAGTATGGATACAGCGTCCGCGTCTACACGCCCGAAGCCGAGGCTGTCACGCACTACACCTGCAACCACGGTCGCGATGCGTTCTACGAATCCGTCGCGCTCCGGCGCGAGTGCTGCCGCATACGCAAGGTCGAGCCGCTGCGGCGCGCGCTCGCCGGCAAGCGCTCGTGGATCACGGGCCTGCGCGAAAGCGCCGGCGCCCGCGAGGGACTCACGAGTTTTCACCTCGATCCGACCTATGGTGTGCTCAAAGTGAATCCGCTGGCACAGTGGAGCACGGACGACGTGTGGGGCTATCTGCAGGCGCGCGGCGTGCCCTGCAACCGCCTTTACGATCACGGCTATCGATCTATTGGCTGCGCGCCGTGCACGCGTCCCATCCTGCCGCACGAACCGGAGCGGGCGGGGCGCTGGTGGTGGGAGGAGGGGGAAACGCGCGAATGCGGTCTGCACCTCGACGCGAGCGGTCGCCTGGTGAGAGCGAAGGAGGTCGCATGAGCGTCTTTACATCAGGCGCGACATTGGCGGCCGCACCCATCGCACGCGAACATCTCGACGATCTCGAATCGGAAGCGATTTTCATCCTGCGCGAAGTTGCCGGGGAATGTGAACGGCCGGTGCTGTTGTTCTCGGGCGGCAAGGATTCCGCCGTGCTGCTGCGGCTCGCCGAAAAAGCGTTCAGGCCGTCGCGCTTTCCGTTTCCGCTGCTGCACATCGATACCGGCCACAACTTTCACGAAGTCATCGCGTTTCGCGATGCGCGCGCAGCTGAACTGGGCGAGGAGCTGATCGTGCGCAGCGTTGATGACTCGATCGTGCGCGGCAGCATCCGGCTGCGCGACGCGAACGCGGGCCGCAACGCAGTTCAATCCGTCACGCTCCTCGAAGCGCTGGCCGAGTTCGGCTTCGATGCGGCGATCGGCGGCGCGCGTCGCGACGAAGAGAAGGCACGCGCGAAGGAACGCATCTTTTCTTTCCGTGACGCATTCGGGCAGTGGGACCCGCGCAATCAACGCCCCGAGCTATGGGATCTCTACAACGCACGTGTGAACAGCGGCGAGCACGTCAGAGTGTTTCCGATCAGCAACTGGACCGAGCTCGACGTATGGCAATACATCGCGCGTGAACGTATCGCGCTGCCTTCGATCTACTACGCACACACGAGGCAGGTCGTGCGCCGGCGCGGGCTGCTCGCGCCGGTGACGACGCTCACCCCGTCGCTGCCCGAGGACCGCGTGGAGTCGATCAGCGTGCGCTTCCGGACCGTCGGCGACATCACCTGCACATGCCCGGTCGAATCGATCGCGGCGTCGCCGGAACGCATCATCGACGAAACGGCAATCGCCCGCATCACCGAGCGCGGCGCGACGCGCATGGACGATCAGACGTCCGAAGCGTCCATGGAACGGCGCAAACGGGAGGGCTATTTCTGATGCTTCGCTTCATCACCGCAGGCAGTGTGGACGACGGCAAGAGTACGCTGATCGGCCGTCTGCTCTACGACACCCGGCAGGTACTCGAAGACCAGCTCGACTCCGTCGCAGCGGCGTCCCGGCGGCGCGGCCTGGCCGCGACCGATCTGTCATTGCTCACGGACGGACTGGAGGCAGAGCGGGAGCAGGGCATCACCATCGATGTCGCGTACCGCTATTTCTCCACCGCGCGACGCAAGTTCATCATTGCCGACACACCGGGGCACGTTCAGTACACGCGCAACATGGCCACTGGCGCGAGCACTGCGCACGCGGCGGTCGTTCTGGCCGACGTCACGAAGGGACTGGTCGAGCAAGGCCGCCGGCACATCTGCATAGCGCATCTGCTCGGCATTCGCGAGCTCGTCGTCGCCGTGAACAAGATGGACCTGGCCGGCTACGAGCGTGCTGCTTTCGAGCGGGTGCGAGAGGAATTCGAGGATTTCGCGGAGTGCCTTACGCCCGACGCGCCACGTTTGCGCTGCATACCCGTCTCGGCGCTCGCGGGCGACATGGTCGTGGAACGCGGCGACCGGCTGTCCTGGTACAGCGGTCCGACCTTGCTCGAACTGCTGGAGCAACTCGACACTGCGTCCGTGGATGCGACGCGACTGCCGTTGCGCTTCCCGGTGCAGCTCGCGCAGCGCCGGCCCGAGGGCGGCCGCGCCTACCTGGGCCGCATCGCTTCCGGAACGCTGAGCGTGGGCGAGCGCATCGCGGTCCTGCCGAGCGACGTCGGCACGACCATCAGGTCGATTCATCGCGGACTCGAGGAAGTGCAGAGCGCGCGTGCGGGTGATTCTGTCGCGGTGGTTCTCGACGACGAAGTGGACGTGAGCCGCGGCGATCTTCTGGTCGATCCCGAGCGTCCTCCTCGCTCGGCGCGAGAGGTGGAAGCGAAGCTCGTCTGGCTCGCACAAGATGCGCTGCGGCCGGGCGGTCGCTATGCCATCAAGCATGCGACGCGAACGCTGCGGGCGAAGCTCACGGCCGTGCACCATCTCGTCGACGTGGTCACGCTTGCGCCGGTGGCGCCGTCGGCTCCGATCGGTGCGAACAGCATCGTGCATGCCGCACTCACGGTGCAGTCGCCGCTCGCTTTCGACGCGTATCGCATCAACCGCGCGACCGGCGCGTTCATTCTGATCGACGAGAACACGCATCACACCGTGGCAGCCGGATTGCTCGAATGATGTTTGCGTTGAAACGTCACAGCGCCGCTGCCGGGCTTCGGTCTTGCGATGGGTTTCACGCTCGTCTATATCAGCTTGCTCGTACTCGTGCCGCTGAGTGCCGTGTTCATCAAAACGACCGCGCTGACCTGGACGCAGTTCTGGAGCATCGTCACGGCGCCGCGCGTGCTCGCATCCTACCGGCTGTCGTTCGGCGCTTCGCTCGTCGCTGCCACGATCAACGTCGTCTTCGGCCTCCTGCTCGCGTGGGTGCTCGTGCGCTATCGGTTTGCCGGCCGCCGCTTCGTCGACGCGCTGATCGATCTGCCGTTCGCACTCCCCACCGCCGTCGCGGGTATCGCCCTCACTGCGATCTACTCCACCAAAGGAGCTATCGGCAGCTTCCTTGCACCGCTCGGCATCAAGGTTTCGTTTACGCCGCTCGGCGTCATGGTCGCGCTCGTGTTTATCGGCTTGCCGTTCGTCGTAAGAACCGTCCAGCCGGTCATCGCGGAAATCGAGCGCGAGATCGAAGAAGCGACTGCGACTCTGGGCGCCAACCGTTGGCAAACCTTCTCGCGCGTGATCTTTCCGCTGCTGCTGCCGGCGCTCCTGACCGGTTTTACGCTGGCGTTCGCGCGTGCACTCGGTGAATACGGTTCGGTTGTGTTTATCGCCGGCAACATGCCCATGGTCTCGGAGATCACGCCGCTCGTGATCATCACGAAACTCGAGCAGTACGACTATGTCGGCGCGACGGCCGTGGCGGTCGTGATGCTGTTCTTCCTTCGCTCTTCTTCTGCTCATCAACGCGCTGCAATGCTGGAATCGAAATCGTATACCAGGCTGGACTGACGGGGACGCGCTGGTCGCCGAGTTGCGCGGACGCCGCACGCGCTGTCGGTCCGGTTGCCGCAGGGCGCCACCGAAGAGTCGGCGTGGGTTTCCGCGCGCTGATCGCCGTCGCGCTGGCGTATGTCGCGCTCTTCCTGCTGACGCCGCTTTAACGGTGTTCAGCGAAGCGTTCAGAAAAGGCGGGACGGCCTACGCGGCGGCCATCAGCGAGCCCGATGCGCTCGCGTCGCTGCAACTGACATTGATGGTGGCGGCGGTGGCGGTCCCGCTCAATCTCGTCTTCGGTGTCGCCGCCGCATGGGCGATCGCCAAGTTCGACTTCCGCGGGAAGAGCCTGCTCATCACCCTGATCGATCTGCCGTTCTCGGTCTCGCCGGTCATCGCGGGCCTCGTGTTCGTACTGGTCTTCGGACTGCAGGGCTGGCTCGGGCCCTGGCTCGGGGGACACGGCATCAAGATCATTTTCGCGCTGCCCGGTTTGTTCCTCGCGACCACGTTCGTGACGGTGCCGTTCGTCGCCCGCGAGTTGATTCCGCTCATGCAGGCCCAGGGTGTCGAGCAGGAAGAGGCGGCGCTCGTGCTCGGTGCGAACGGCTGGCAGATTTTTCGTCTGATCACGCTGCCGAACATCCGCTGGGGGGTGATCTACGGCGTGATCCTCTGCAATGCGCGGGCGATGGGCGAATTCGGAGCCGTATCGGTCGTCTCCGGCCATATTCGGGGCGCCACCAACACGATGCCGCTGCACGTCGAGATTCTCTATAACGAATACAACTTCGCCGCCGCCTTCGCGGTGGCTTCACTGCTTGCCGTTCTGGCGCTTGTCACGCTTGGGATCAAGTCCGTGCTGGAGTGGAGAGAGCATCTTTCGGGACACTCGTCATGAGCATCGAGCTGCGCCATATCGGAAAGACGTTCGGGCCGACGCGCGTGCTCGATGACGTGACGCTCGACGTTGCAGGCGGCGAGCTGGTCGCGCTGCTCGGCCCATCGGGATCGGGAAAGACAACGTTGCTGCGGATCATCGCCGGCCTGGAGACGCCCGATAACGGACGGGTGCTGCTGCACGGCCAGGACCAGACGTTCGTCAACGTGCGCGAGCGCCGGATCGGATTCGTGTTCCAGCACTACGCGCTCTTCCGGCACCTTACCGCAGCCGAGAACGTGGCATTCGGGCTGCGGGTCCGGCGCCGCGACCGGCCGTCGGAGGCGTGCATCCGTGAGCGTGTCCAGGAATTGCTCGATCTGGTCCAGCTCGGTTCGCTCGGCGCACGTTATGCCCATCAGCTCTCGGGCGGGCAGCGCCAGCGCGTCGCCCTGGCCCGCGCCCTTGCCATCGAACCGCGCGTCATGCTGCTGGACGAGCCGTTCGGCGCGCTCGACGCGAAAGTCCGCCAGGAGTTGCGGGCGTGGCTCCGCGAGCTGCATCGCAAGGTGCACATCACGAGCGTCTTCGTCACGCACGACCAGGAAGAAGCGCTGGAGCTGGCGGATCGCGTCGTCGTGATGAACGAAGGGCGCATCGAGCAGGTGGCGTCGGCGGCGGAGTTGCGCTTCGGCGCGCGCACGCCCTTCGTGTCCGACTTTCTGCAAGCCGGAGCGTAGAGGGGATCATCGGAGGTTCTCTCGCATCCTTCGGCGCAAGGCTGCTCTGTCCTATGGCTGAGCGGCCGTCGGACTCTGGTCGTATGATGTCTCTTTTCCTGCACTCCGGAGCTCACATGGAAGATCGGCTGGCGCACACGAGCGTTCCGATACACGAATTACTGGCGAAGCGCTGGAGTCCGCGCGCATTCGATGCGAAGCGCGCCGTGTCGACCGAGCAGCTCCTATCGCTGTTCGAAGCCACCCGCTGGGCACCATCGTGCAACGGTGACGAACCCTACCGCTATCTCGTGTGGCGGCGCGACCGCGATCCCGACGGCTGGCAGAAGGCGTTCGACTGTCTGTCCGAGAACAACAGAAAATGGGTGAAGAACGTGCCGGTGCTGATGCTGTCCTGCGCGGGCTCGATCTTCGCCCACAATGGAAAGCCGAATCGCTTCGGCCCGCATGACACGGGCGCAGCAAGTGTTTGTCTCGCGCTGCAAGCCGTGGCGCTCGGCCTTGCCGCGCATCAGATGGGCGGGTTCGACGCAGCGAAGGCGCGCGCCGCATTCGCGATCCCCGAGGAATACACGCCGATGGCGATGATCGCGGTCGGTTATCAGGCAGAGCCGGACGTGCTGGACGACGAAACCAGAGCGAAGGAACTGAAGCCCCGCTCACGAAGAGCGATCGCCGAGCACTTCTATGCCGGCGCATGGGGGCGCACGCTGGAACTTTAGAGCGGTTCACCGCACCGCAGGTCCAGCTCGGCGGTGAGCGGCAGATGGTCCGACGCCAGGCGCGCGAGCGGCGTGGAGTGAACTTCGACGTTTCTCAGGAGCGTGCGCGGCTTCACCCAAAGGCGATCGAGCGCGAGCACGGGGTACATGGAGGGAAACGTCGCCACCGCGGGCGTCTGCTCGAAATGCTTGTGCATCCAGCGCAGCGGCCGTCCCCACAGGAACCACTCGTTGATGTCGCCCATGAGTATCGTCGGGAGCGGACGGTCGGTTTCGAGCTCTCGCAGCAGCCGCTGGATCTGCTCGCGGCGCTCGGAAGGCCTCAAGCCCAGATGCGTCGCCACGACGCGCATCGGCGTGCCGCCGCAGTCGAGCTCCACGTCGATGGCGCCGCGCGGTTCACAGCGCGGCACGCAGAGGTCGATCCGTTTCGTCGACAGGACGCGGAAACGGGTGAGCAGTCCGTTGCCGTAGTCCGCGCCTCGTCTGATGAGCGTCGGTCCGGCGATCGCTTCGAAGCCCGTCTCGTCCTTCAGATAGTCGAGCATGTCGAAGCCGGTCGCGCGGTTCTCCAGTTCCTGCAGCGCGACCACGTCCGCGTCGATCTCCCTCAGAACGTCCGCGATGCGCTTGGGAACGAAGTGACGGTCCCGCCCCACGCCGCCGTGCGTGTTGTACGAGGCGATGCGGATGCCGCTTTTTTCCACATCAGCTTTCTGCGACATTGCGCGCGGGCGGCGGCGAGCGGAAGCGCCGGTGCACGTAAAGCGCGGCGGCCAGCAGAACGAGCGCGCAGACCGCCACGAGCGCGATGGTGCCAACGCGCGGGTCGGTCACCGCTGCCGCGACACGATCCACAAACACGACGGTCAGGATGATGCCGGGCGTGAGTCCGATCGCGGTTCCGATCAGAAAGTCACGCATGCGTATCTGCGACGCGCCAGCGACGGCGTTCACCACGGTAAACGGCGCGATGGGCAGCAGGCGCACCGCGGCGATCGCCATCACGCCTTTCCGGGCGAGCCTGCGCGTGATCCGATTGAGCCGCGAGCCCGCAAGCCGCCGCACGCTGTTGCGGCCGATGCGTTTGCCGAGTGTGTAGGTAACGGCGGCGCTCAAGATCGCTCCGCACAACGCGTAAATCGCGCCCACGATCGGTCCGAACACGATGCCGGTCGCGATGATCATGACCGTGATCGGTATGACCAGAAGCCCCGCGACAACATACGCGGCGAGCACCGCAAGCGGCGCGATCGGGGATTCCTGGAGCGATTGCGCGATGCGCACGAGCGCCGCGAGCGAGACGAACTCGCGCAGCGGCGTCCAGCGCCACGCCGCGGCCATGGCGCCGAGCGCCATCAGGCTCAGGGCGAGACGCCATACGCGGCTCACCAGCGGCTTGCGCGCATCCGGCGGCACGAAATCCTGGACGAGCACTTCGGGATCCACCGGCCGCTCGGGATCGACGACGGCTCCGGCGGGCACCAGCGCGTCGAGCTCGGGCGATACCGTCGGGTTGATCGGCTCGAGCGTGCGCGTGCCGGGCCGATGCAGCGTCTCGATCGCGCCGATCAGGCTTCCGCCGTGTCGTTCGATTTCAGCCGCAACAGTTTCGGTGGCTGTGCCCAGATGCTCTCCGAGCAGCCGGTTGCGGAAACCGGCGATGACCGCCCTTATGCGTGCGTTGCCGCGTGCTTCGATCGCAATGTTGCATTCGGTGTCGAAACCCATCGAGCGATTGCTGAAGTTGGCCGAACCGATGCTGCAGAGCTCGTCGTCGACGACGATGACCTTGCTGTGTACGTTCAGGACGTGGGGCGGCTCGAGGCCCGGCACGTACGGATACAGCAGCCGGTAACGCCCGCTCGCGTCGGCTTCCCGCAGGCGCTTGTGGAGGCGCGCGCGCAGCACGCCCATCGTGCGTTCTTCGAGCCAGCCCTCTTCGGTCTGGCGCGAGACGACGACCACTTCCGGTCCGTCCTGCAGCGCGCAGGCGCGCGGCGAGCGCGCTGCCGACGAGGCTCGAGCTGAAATACTGGTTCTCGATATAGAGGCAGCGGCGGGCCGATGCGATGGCATCGACGTACAGCCGGCGTATTTCTTCGACAGCGACGCCGGTCACGTAGCCCGGATCCGTACGCGCTATCGCGACATCGATGTCCGTCACGTCAGGCGTGACGTGCTGCGGCCACGGATCGTCGTGCACGGCATCGACGGGTCGCACCTGCTGGCCCGTCGCGCGCAGCCAGCGGTCGCGGCACAGATCGCCGAGGGCGCGCGCGGCGGCGCCGTCGACGACTGCCTGCACGTCGTGGTACGGCCGGTAGGGTGCGCCTTCGGCATCGCACCGGTGCGGCTGGTCGCAGCCGTGGGCGGACGTGTCCCAGCGACAGTGAGTGAGGTCGAGCCCGCCGACGAATGCGACGGCATCGTCCACCACCACGACCTTCTGATGATGCGAAGCACCGAGCGGATGCCTGTCGTCGAGCCGGAAGTCGAGTCGGCGGTGTGTGCGCCAACCGAGCTTGTAGATGGGCAGCCACTCGCGATCGAGCGCGAACACCATGGCGAAATCCCAGGTGAGCACGTGCATGCGCAGGCCGCGGCGCCGCTTCACGACTTCGTTCAGAAAGTCCCCGAGCGGCTCCGGAAAGCCGTCGTTCGCACCCTGCGGCACGAGTCGAATGCGGCTGTCGATGTCCCAGCCGAGTATGTAGACGCTGCGAGTGGCGCGCGCGATCGCCCGCCGCACGGCCCTGAAATAGGCTTCGCCGTCGATGAGAAAGGCCATGCGCTGCGCACGCTCGATGCGCCAGCAGTTGCGGCCGGGTACGAGCAGACCGGCGCCCTCGGAGATGCCTGGTGAGTGTCTGTCCATTGACTACGGGCCTAGAGGCGGCCGTTTCTTCCCGGCGCTTTGGCAAGCCGTGTACCTGCGGGGGCGCCGCTCGCCGCAGGCTCGGGCCGGCTAGGCCGCGGGCGAAACCCGGAAGTCGCGATCGTGCTCCAGGCTCGGGAGCATGCGCCGCACTTCGGCGATGCGCGCCGGATCGATCTCGGCGTACACGATTCCAGGCGCTTCACCGCCATCGCCAAGGACCTCGCCCCAGGGATCGACGATCAACGAGTGTCCATAGGTCGTTCGATTGCCGGGATGGTCGCCACACATCGCCGGGGCGAACACGAAGCATGCGTTTTCGATCGCACGTGCCCTGATCAGCGTATGCCAGTGAAACTTGCCGGTGACGCGCTGGAACGATGAGGGGATGGTGAGATAGCACGCGCCCGCCTTTGCGAGCGCCCGATAGAGTTGCGGGAACCGCAGGTCGTAGCAGACGGTAAGTCCGAATTTGCCCCAGGGCGTGTCCGCCACGACGGCCTTATCCCCGGGACGATACGCGGACGACTCGCGGATGACTTTGCCATCCGGCAGCACGCAGTCGAACATGTGAATCTTGTCGTAGGACGCTACGACAGCGCCTTTCGCATCGAGCAGGTACGAGCGGTTCGCGATCCGCTCGTCGTCGGTCCTGAGTGTAAGGGAGCCGACGAGCATCCAGACGCCGCAATCGTTCGCGAGCTCCTGCAACTGCGGTAAAGCCGGGGCGCCGTTGCGGTCGAGCGCGCGCTCCCGCATGGTGCGCCCGCTGCCGTCCATCATCAGCGTGTACTCGGGCGTGAGGACAAACTGTGCGCCGGCTTGCGCCGCTGCCCGCGTCATGCCTCTGATCGTTTCGAGGTTCGCCTCGAGATCGTTGCCGGTCTGCGTCTGCAGGCAGGCGACGCGAAAAGTCTCGGCTTTCACCTTGCAGTGCCCCGCGTACTACGCCTTCCGGCTCTCACCCCCGCCTCACACAACCGGCGCGTTGGTGCGCGGCGCCATCGTGCCGCGTTCGATGTCGGTGGGCGCTTCCTCGTTCGGAAAATTGAATTCGAGAACGGTGCCGACCGGGTCCTTCATGAAGATCTGGTAGCCGGCCTCGGGTACGTTTTGCTCTTCGAACTGCACGCCGAGTTTGCGCACGTGATCGCGGAACTCGCTGGCTCCCTTCATGCGGAAAGCCATGTGATCGAAGCTGGCATTGTGCTTATCCGAGAGGAAGCCTTCCTGCACCCGCGCGCCGACGTGGAGGATCGGCTCGTCCGCGGCATAGAGCCACAAGCCCTCGTTGTTGAAGTTCGGCCGGTAGCCTTTCTTCAGACCCATGACTTCGCCATAGAACTTCTCGATCTTCGGCAGATCGTTCTTCGTGCAGCGAATGTTGAAATGCAGCAAGCCTTCGAATTTCATGATGTCTCCTGTTGTTTTCCTCTCACCTTGCCCTGCCCGATTCGGGGCGAGGGAGATTGGGTAGCGCTATCGCTCTCGCCCTGTCGCAAGGAGATTGAGCGCCATAGTCCCTCTGTGCCGCTGTGAGACCGCGTTGCGATGCTCCCCTCTCCCTGTCGTAGGGAGAGGCCAGGGTGAGGGTGGTCTAAGTGAAGGTAGTCTATACATCCTGCGGCGTCGGTAACGCCGAGCTGTGTCCTCTGATATCGCGTACCGGCTGGCCGCCGCTGATCGTGCGGCCCGTCGGATTCCAGGTACAGACGTTCGCGCCGGGCGTCCAGACCGTCCGATATTGTCCCGGCACGAAGAACTCGACGAATACCATGTCTTCGTCGCCTTCGCTTTTCAGGTAATGCCGCTCGCACTCGTCGTAGTAGATGAGATCGCCTTCGCTCACCGGCAGCGGCTTTTCATTCGCGTACGCGGTGCCGCGGCCTTGCAGCACGTACATGAAATGCTCCGCGCCTTCGTGGTGATGGCTGGGCGCCTGGGTGCCGGGCGGGTAGATGATTATTTCGCCCTTGATCGCTTTCGTGCCGAAAAGTGCCGGCGTCGCGACATAGATGCGCTTGCGCGCGTCGTGCTCCGATGCCAGGACGGGTTCGCACGTCCAGTCCACCACCCGCAAGGGCGGCGCGGCGTTTGCGAGCGCGAGGTCGAAGCGGGCGGCCTCGGGAACGGTCGCACACAAAATGACCGCGCCTGAAGGTGTGCTCAGCGTTCCCGTGAAGCCCGGCGGAATGAACACGATGTGCTTCTCGTCGAGCGCTGCATCGGCGTCGCCGGACTTCAATGTGGCACTGCCGTGCAGGACCTGCACCCATGCGATATCGGCATTCGCCACATCCAGCGCCGTCGATGCGCGTGGAGACAGGGAGAGGCGATCGAGAAAAATCCGCGTATGCGCAACGCGTCCGCGGTCGAGCAAACGCTGCCGCTGCACGCCCGCCGCAATCGTCTCTGCCGCCACGCTCCGTTCGTTGAATGTCGCCGCCACGCGCGAGTCCCCGTCAATCTCGCGGTACTGTAGCGCAAACGCGTCCGATACGCCGCACGCGGTCAGGCGTCCCAGGGGTTCGCGCTGTTACTTGCCACGTCGTAGCGCGCCATTGCATCGGCCACCGTCGCCGGCGCCACGCGCTCGTCGTCCGACAGCGCTTTCAACGCCGAGATCACGATCGCCTTGCGATCGACTTCGAAAAAGCGGCGCAGCGCTTCGCGCGTGTCGCTGCGGCCATAGCCATCGGTGCCGAGCGTGACGTAGCGGCGTGGCACCCAGGTGCGAATGAGGTCCGGAACGGCGCGCACGTAATCGCTCGCCGCGATGACCGGACCGAACGTATCGGAGAGACACGTTTCGACGTAGCTCGTGCGTTGCGGTGAGGTCGCATGCAGGGTGTTCCAGCGCTCGATGTCGAGTCCGTCGCGGCGCAGCTCGGTGAAGCTCGTGACGCTCCATACGTTCGCGGCGACACCGAACTCCTGCTCGAGCATCTCCGCGGCGGCGAGCGCCTCGCGCAGGATGGTGCCGGAAGCGAGGAGCTGGACGGTGGGTTTGTCGCCCCTCACCCTATCCCTCTCCCCGCCCACGGGGCGAGGGGATGTTTGCGTCGGCTGCTTCTCACTGCTCGCATCGTTCCTTCCGCCTCCCGCCTCACGCAGCAAATACATCCCACGCCGGATCGCGTCCTCCGCTCCGGCGGGCAGGGCGCCATGCGCGTAGTTCTCGTTCATGACCGTGACGTAGTAGAAGACGTCTTCCTGTGCGTCGAGCATGCGCCGCATGCCGTCCTGGACGATCACGGCGAGCTCGTAGCCGAAGCAGGGGTCGTAGGCGACGCAGTTCGGAACGGTCGACGGCCGCGAGATGACTCGAGCCGTCTTCGTGCTGCAGGCCTTCTCCGGACAGCGTCGTGCGGCCCGCCGTCGCGCCGATCAGGAAGCCGCGTGCGCGCGAATCCGCCGCCGCCCAGACGAGGTCGCCGACGCGCTGGAAGCCGAAGCATCGAGTAGAAGATGTAGAACGGCAGCATCGGCACGCCGTGCGCGCTGATAGCGAAGTCGCCGCGGCGATCCAGGATGACATCGCGCCCGCCTCGTTGATGCCTTCCTCGAGGATCTGGCCGTTCTTCGCTTCCTTGTAGTAGAGCAGCTCGTCGCGGTCCTCGGGCTCGTAGAGCTGGCCGACCGACGAGTAGATCGCCACCTGCCGGAACAGCGACTGCATGCCGAAGGTGCGCGCTTCGTCGGCGACGATCGGCACGATGCGCTTGCCGATCGCCGGGTCCTTGAGCAGCTGCGAGAGCATGCGCACGAAGACCATCGTGGTGGATTGCTTCGCGCTCGTTCGTGCCTTCGAGCGTGCGTGGACAAGCGTCGCGAGCGGCGGAACGGCGAGCCGCACCGGCGAGCGCGTGCGCGCAGGAACGTAGCCGCCGAGCGCTTTCGCGTCGCGCGTGCAGGTAACTCATCTCCGGGCTGTCCTCCGGCGGCTTGTAGAAGCGCAGACTGCTGCACGTCGTCGTCCGAGAGCGACAGCGCGAAGCGGTCGCGGAACGCGAGCAGCGCGTCGTCTTCGAGCTTCTTCGGCTGGTGCGCGCCCATCCGGCCCTGCGCCCAATGGCCCATGCCGTAGCCCTTCTTGGTCTGCGCGAGAATGACCGTGGGCTGCGCCCTTGTGATTCGACTCGCGGCGTGATACGCGGCGTAGATCTTGACCGGGTCGTGGCCGCCGCGGCGCAGCCGGTCGATGTCCTCGTCCGACAGATGCGCGACGATGTTCTGCAGCTCGGGATACTTGTTGAAGAAGTGCTCGCGGTTGAAGCGGCCGTCGGTGGCCGCGTACTTCTGGAACTCGCCGTCGACCGTCTCGTGCAGCCGGCTGCACGATGACGTTGTCGTCGTCGCGCGCGAAGAGCGGATCCCAGTCCGAGCCCCACAGCACCTTGATCACGTTCCAGCCGGCGCCCGCGAACAGGCCCTCGAGCTCCTGGATGATCGAACCGTTGCCGCGCACCGGGCCGTCGAGGCGCTGCAGATTGCAGTTCACGACGAAGATCAGATTGTCGAGACCTTCGCGCGCGGCGAGCGAGAGACCGGCGAGCGACTCGGGCTCGTCCATCTCGCCGTCGCCGACGAACGCCCAGACCTTGCGGCCGGCCGTGTCGAGAATGCCGCGGTCTTCGAGGTAGCGCATGAAGCGCGCCTGGTAGATCGCCGTGATGCGGCCCGAGGCCCATCGAGCCGCGTTGGGAAACTGCCAGAAGTCCGGCATGAGCTACGGATGGCAGTACGAGGACAGGCCTTTGCCGCCGACGTTTCGCGGCGATAGTGCGCGAGCTGCTCCTCGGTGAGACGTCCTTCGACGAACGCGCGCGCATAGACGCCGGGCGCCGCGTGCGGCTGAAAGAACACGAGGTCGCCGTCCTGCCCGGCGCGGAAGAAATGGTTGAAGCCGACTTCGAACAGGTCGGCGATCGATGCGTAGGTCGCGAGTGGCCGCCCAGCTCCGGGTGATCGCGATTGGCGCGCACCACCATCGCGAGCGCGTTCCAGCGCACGATGCGCGAGCATGCGCTGTCTCGATCTCGAGGTTGCCGGGGTACTGCGGCTGCTCGGCGAGCGAAATCGTGTTCGAGTACGGCGTGTTGAGCACCGGCGGCAGCGGCACCCGGCGCGAACGCGGCGCGCTCGAGGAGCTTGCGCAGCAGGAAGGTCGCGCGCTCGCGTCCCTCCGCATCGATGACCGCGTCGAATGCCTCGATCCATTCGCTGGTCTCGACGGGGTCGGGATCCTTCTCGAACACGCGCCAGAAACCGTGGGAGGAGAGATCGGAAAGGTCGGTCACGGATGCCTCATGATGCTATGCAGAATAGGCGGGCGTACGAACGCCGCGACGCCCGCCGTTGCTGCGGGCGAAATCTGTTACAGGTTAGCAGGAATGCTATCGCGGCAGGCGCAGCTCGGGTTACTTGCGGACTGCCGCCGCACGTGACCGGCGGGCGACTGCTTACGGGCGCGAGTGCTCGACCCGAGTCGAAGGCTTCTTACTTGCTGACGCTCATTTCGACAGCGGGCCGCGCGTCGTTCTTCGGACTGCCGCCTGCATAGAAGTACTTCATCAGTCCCCCTGTTCGACCTGTTATCGAGCGGCAGCATGTTGCGATGGAAAAGGGGAGAGCGACAAGCTGAGAGTGGGTTCGCTCGGGACTTTCTGCGCCATCGCGCGCGTTCACTTGCGGCAGTTGCGAACGCGGGGCCTTTCGCCTAGCCTTTCGTCGCCTCGCGCACGGAGCAAAGACCACCGGAGAACAGCATGAACGATTGGATGACAGAGGATTTGCCGGCGCTCGTTGCCAACCGTACGCGCTGGTCGCGTCGGGACTTCGTCGCGTCTTCGATCGCGACCGGTTTTGCACTCGGGGTCCAGCCGGTATGTGCGCAGACGATGATTGTCACCGACACGCAGGGTCTCACTGCCGGCGACATCGAGACTCCGACGAAGCACGGTGAAGTCCCGGCTTGTCGCGGGTTCTAGGCGAACGGCGTCGCGTGACACGATGAGCTTCTTCGATCCACCCCAACTCATCGAAGCCGAGGTCTTCGCCCCGGTCCCGGCGAAGCTCAGGAAGAAGGGTGAGCCTTCGAGTTGGATCGACGCGAACCATCCCGGAACTGAACTCGACTGCTTCCTCGAGGGACCGGCGTTCGACCGCGCCGGCAACCTCTACATGGTCGATATTCCCTATGGACGCATCCTGCGGATGTCACCCGGGGGCGAGTTCGACGTCGCGGCGGCATACGACGGCTGGCCGAACGGCCTCGCGATACACCGCGACGGACGTATCTTCATCGCGGATTACCGGCTGGGCATCATGGTGCTCGATCCGGCGACGGGCCGCGTCGAGCCGTTTCTCACCCACGCATTCTCGGAAAGCTTCAAAGGCGTCAACGACCTCACGTTCGCGCTGAACGGCGATCTTTATTTCACCGATCAGGGCCAGACGGGCGTGCACGACCCGACCGGACGTGTATACCGCTACACGCACGAAGGCCGGCTGGAATGTCTCATCGCGAATGGGCCGAGTCCGAACGGCATCGTGCTCGATCCGCATGATCACGTGCTGTTCGTAGCGATGACGCGTGCGAACTGCATGTGGCACTGTCCGCTGAAGCCCGGCGGCGGCGTCTCTAAAGTCGGCGTCTTCGCGCAATTGCCCGGAATACACGGACCGGACGGACTCGCGATGGACGAGGGCGGCAATCTCGCGGCGGCGCACGCACGGCCCGGCATCATCTGGCTTTTCAGTCCGATCGGGGAGCCGCTCTGCCGCGTTCAGTTGCCCGGCAAGACGGCGCGCATGACGAACATGGCTTATGGCGGTGCGGACCGGCGCACGCTCTTCATCACCGAGTCGTATAGTGGCTCCATACTGGCCGCGCGCATGCCCGTCGCCGGCAAGACGCTTTTTTCTCATCTTTGACGAACCGCGCGGAATCCGGAGCCCGTCACCCGCTCGCACAGCGCATGAGCGGCATCGAGCCGTTCCATGTGATGGCCCTGCTTGCGCGCGCGCAAGCGCTCGAAGCACAGGGTCGCTCCATCATTCACATGGAAATAGGCGAGCCGGATTTTCCGACTCCGCAGCCGATCTGCGAGGCCGGGATCCGCGCCCTGCAAAAAGGCGATGTCTTCTATACGCCGGCGCTCGGATTGCCGGCGCTGCGTAAAGCCGTAGCCGATTACTATCAGTCTCGCTACGGAGTCGACGTTTCGGCGCAGCGCATCGCGATCACCGCCGGATCTTCCGCGGCGCTGCTGCTTGCGCTCTCCGCGATCGTCGATCCCGGCGCGCAGGTTCTCGTCAGCGATCCGGGCTATCCCGCGAACCGCCATTTCGTGCGGCTGCTGAACGGGGAGGCGGTGAACGTACCGGTCGGTCCCGACAGCAATTACCAGATGACGGCGGCGCTCGTGGAGCATTACTGGAGCGAGCGCACGGTCGCCGCGCTGATCGCGACTCCGTCGAATCCAACCGGCACCGTTGTCGTACGCGACGATCTCGCGCGCATCGCAAGCTTCGTGCGCTCGCGAGGCGGTGCGCTTCTGGTCGACGAGATCTATCACGGTCTCGTTTACGAGGGCGAGACGCGCACCGCGCTCGAGTTGAGCGACGACATATTCGTCATCAACAGCTTTTCGAAGTACTTCAACATGACCGGATGGCGTCTCGGCTGGATCGTCGTGCCCGAGGCGTATCTCGGCCCGATCGAGAAACTGGCGCAGAACGTTTACCTTTCGCCGCCGACCACCGCACAGCACGCGGCGCTTGCGGCGTTTGCCCCGGACACGCTGGCGATTCTCGACCAGCGCCGTGAGGAGCTGCGTGCGCGGCGCGATTTCCTGGTGCCCGCCCTGCGCACGCTGGGCTTCGATATTCCGCAAGTTCCGCAGGGTGCCTTCTACGTCTATGCGGGGTGCAGCCGTTTCACCGCGGACAGCTTCGCATTCGCACGCGACCTGCTCGAGCAGGCCGGTGTTGCCGTCACCCCCGGGATCGATTTCGGCTCGCACGGCGCATCCGGGCATGTGCGCTTTGCCTATACGAATCCGATCGAGCGGCTGCAGGAGGCGGTGAGCCGCATCGAGCGCTTCTTGGCTGGATAGGGGGCGGCGCTCGCCTTCGGCTCGGGCCTCGCCGCCCTACGGAACAGAGGGACACCGATGGTTTCCCTCCGTAACCTCCTTTCCTTCTGCTGCGTGTCGATTGCAATGCCGACACGCGCGCGGAGGGGGCGGCGCTCGCCTTCGGCTTGGCCTCCTTTCCTTCCTGGCGCGTTGGATAGGACGTCCACACGCTGCGGGTGGCGGTCTTCCAAACGCCCCGGCAACGCTTCACAAAAGCGCTAGAATCTCTCGCGCAAAGCCTTGCGGCTGCCCATTCGGGCTCCCGCAAAACGCCGTATAAAACTTCGCACCGGAGAGGACGTCATGGCATCGCTCAATATCAACGGTAAGACGTATGACGTGCAGGTGGAGGACGACACGCCGCTGCTGTGGGTCATTCGTGAACAGGTCGGACTGACCGGCACCAAGTACGGCTGCGGGGTCGCCGCGTGCGGCGCATGCTCCGTGCACCTCAACGGTCAGGTGGTGCGTTCGTGCGTAACGCCCATCAGCAAGGTCAGCGCGACCGATCGCATCGTCACCATCGAAGGGCTTTCGCCGACCGCCGCGCACCCGGTGCAGAAGGCGTGGGCCGAGCACGACGTTCCGCAGTGCGGCTACTGCCAGTCGGGTCAGATCATGGCTGCCGCGGCGCTGCTTGCGAAGAACGCGAATCCGAGCGACGGTGACATCGATCAGGCAATGACGAATATCTGTCGCTGCGGCACCTATCAGCGCATACGCGCGGCGATCCACACTGCCGCGAAAATGAAAGCCTAGAGCCGCCGAGGAGCATGCCATGAGAACGCTGAGACAAAACACGAATTTATCGCGCCGCAAATTCATCCTGAGCTCCGCCGCAGCGGGAGGCGGTCTCGCTATCGGGCTCAAGCTGCCGTTCATGTCGGAAGCGAGAGCGCAGGCGACGGGTGCAGTCGCGGGTACCGAAGTCAATCACTGGGTGGTGGTACGGCCCGACGAGACGACGGTCATCCGCGTCGCGCGCGCGGAAATGGGACAGGGCACTCACACCGGCCTCGCGCAGCTCGTCGCGGAAGAGCTCGAATGCGACTGGAAGAAAGTCGTCGTCGAGCCGATTACGGCCGGCCAGAACCTCGCACGTAAGCGTGTGTGGGGTGACATGTCCACCGGCGGCAGTCGCGGTATCCGGACTTCGGAATCGTATCTGCTGCAAAGCGGCGCGGCGGCACGCACGATGTTGCTGCAGGCGGCGGCGAACGAATGGAACGTGCCGGTGAGCGAGCTCACCGTGTCCGACGGCGTGATCCGGCATGCGGGTTCGAACCGGTCGACCACGTACGGCAAAGTCGCACCGGCAGCCGCGAAGCTCACGCCGCCCGACCTGAAGACGCTCAAGTTGAAGGACGCTCGCCAGTGGAAGATCGCCGGCAAACCGCTGAAACGGGTCGACACTGCACCGAAGCTGGACGGCAGCCAGATGTACGCGATCGATACCAAGCTGCCCGGCATGCTGAACGCAGCCATCAAGCAGTGTCCGGTGTTCGGCGGCAAGCTCGTCAGCTACGACGAAGCGAAAGTGTCGAACATGCCGGGGTTCAAACGTGTCGTGAAGGTCGATGACAGCACCGTTGCTGTCGTGGCCGACACGTGGTGGCATGCGCGCAATGCCCTCGAAGCGTTGCCGATCAAGTGGGACGAAGGCGAGGGCGCCAAAGCCTCGACCGCGACCATAGCCGCGCATCTGAAGGAGGGGCTCACGTCCGATGACGCGTTCGCCGACATCAACGACGGCGATGCGCTAAAAGCTTATGCCGGCGCGGCGAAGAAGGTCGAAGCGGTGTACAGCACGCCGTTCCTTTCACATGCGTGCATGGAGCCGATGAACGCGACGGCTCGCATCACCGCGGAGAAAGCAGAGGTGTGGGTTCCCACGCAGAACGCGGAAGCGTCGCTCGCGGCGCTCTCGACCGCGTCGGGGCTGCCGCTGGCGCAGTGTGAGGCGTATCCGCAGACGCTGGGCGGTGGATTCGGTCG
>CAWHFX010000023.1:0-145256 GCA_963828715.1 uncultured beta proteobacterium
TACTACAACACGGAGCGACTGCGGCCGATCTATGAGTTCGAAGGCGCTCCGTTGTTCATCATGACGAGCGATTGATTACGGCCCGAGGCCTGCATCTGAACGCTGCCAGGCGCACATGTGCTCGTCTCCCGCGTAGTTCAGCTCTTGGCCGTTACCCGTACGATGAAACGCAGCTGGCGACCCCCGAAGCGGTCCGTCGAAGGCTATAGGATTGTTCTCGTCCCCGCACGATGATGGAGGGCTGAAAGCGGCGGCCATTAACTACGCCGCTTCTCCTTTGGATACAGCGTCCCGTCACGGTGGGCATAACCCTGCCCGTCGACGGTTCTGAGGTCGATGTCCGGATAGAATGCCTCGTCGCCTTCGACACGCGTTCCGATCTCCATGATGATGGCATCGCTCTCGGTAGATCGGTTCTGGGAACTGATGGCCGTTGCGATCTCCCGCCTTGAACCCTGCACTGTCACCCGCTCGCAGGGTATCCTCCCCCTCATCCGTCACGAACACCACCTCACCTGAGACAACATAGATGAGCTCATCTGATCGGGTATGCCAGTGACGCTGGCTCGACCAGGTGCCTGGGGGCAACGTGCAGATGTTGACACCGAACTGGGTCAATCCAGCAGCATCGCCGAGCTTGATCCGCTTTCGCGCTCGACATGGCTCATCATACGGAGGCGGATAGAGCGTGCCGTCGGCTCTTGGCGCGGTGCGAAGGTCGATCTTCTGGGACATGTCCCCTCCACGGACGGAATTTCGGATGCTGAATGAATACGCTACGCCCGAACCGGCCGATCGAGCAATTTTCGGGTCGCTTGGGCGCGTCAGCTTCTGGCCGTTCTCTGCCCGTGGCGCGAAAGATCATCTGACGCTGCCGTCAGATCCGACTTCCTCTTTACACTTAAGATATCAGAGCGGTGATCCGTCAGCGGTTCTTGCGTCAACGTGGATGGTTGCGCGACCGTCTGTTCGGCATCGACGTAGCCGAACCGAAAATGGGAAGAGGGACAGACGTCGCAGATATCTCGAATGTCTCCAATGGACAGCTTCAGCGGTTTGTTGTCTCCACCCGAAACTGCCAAACGCATTTCCTGCTGGTATTTCAGATCGGATAGCTTCCGGAAAATCCTGATAGGCCCCTCATAAGACCGATCTACGTACTCGATGAGTTTCCAGCCAAATTTGCGGACTAGCTTCTTGGCGGCGCGCTGCACCCGCGCGAAAAACTCAACCGGGTTCAGGATGACTACTACCGAGTCCCCGAAACCAAAATTTCTTTCGTCTACACGAAACCCCCGCGTTTCGGTGACCGCATACATAGACAGCAGGTTCACGCCACTTGCTTGCAACGTCCGAGACGAAACGGGATTGATGAAGGAAATGTTCAGGAAGTTTCCGTTGTCGTCAGCCATTTCAATTTGCGTTAGCTGCCAAGCGTAAGAGGCCCCCTCGTGATTGTCGGATCGTACTGAATCGCCTTCGAGCTCGGCAAAATACTCGAGAGTGTTTAGATAAAGCTCGCCGCTTAGAAACGAATCAACCCGCTTCTGCGGCATGAATCGCAGTATGACGACGATCTTATCGCTACTCATCGCTTTACAGGCTCGGACAAATGGCGGGCATTGAATCGATAGCATATTCCAGACCGGATTGTCGAATTGCCGCTCCTGGCCGACAGCTGCACGTCTGGACGTGATCCGTTGACGGGCCTGCAGAATGCGCGTGCGCGCACGTATGGAAGCGAGGAGGTTACACCCGCTCGCACCTATGGCGAATGCTTGCGCGTATCCAGTACCCTAACTTGCCGCCGTGGTCAGCACCTTACGCGCGAGTTGCCGTGTCGGAGCCTTGTGCGGACGCGGAGAGGGCTGAGACTGTGTCGCGCTCGATCGACAATCCTGCTATAGCAACCTACTGGACGTCTGATCGATGCGTGCGGTAGTAGGTTGTTGCGTCGAGAGCGATTCGCGACTGCGCGTCTATGAGGCGACGGCTCCTGTGCCGGAGCCGTGCAGAAATGAATGACTTTAGCCGCTGGCCTCTTCGTGATCGAGGTTTATCGCGCGTCGTCGGCAGCAGATTCGCACGTAGGTCGATCCCGCCTTTTCTGCGCAACGATCTCAAAACGTTTATGAGTCCGTATTCGATGCAAGCCGGTTTAGTTGGCAAAGCAAGTGGAGCAATGCAGTCCAACGCCGTAACAGCGTGGCGATTGCTCCCGGATAGTTTCTGTCGATATCCACACGCACGTAGTAGAAGCTATTCTTAAAATCAAAACCATGGTTGAAGGAGGGTGAGGAAATGCTCCCCCTGGTGGGAAGCGTGTGGCCAGTCTGGACGCTTACAGGGCTTCCAACGGTAGATAAAGTCCCGTCGGACTGCGTTAAGCGTATCACTTGCGCCGTGATCATGGCACCTTGACCGGGCTGATCTGGAACGGAAGTTATGTTCAGTCCATATGTGATTGAAAGCCAGGTTGGTGTCTTATCGCCCCACGTTCCGGTAATCGGACAGTAGCAGGGTGATTCGCCCTGTCGCTCCGCTCTTGTGAGCTACTGTGCCCGCAGTAATGAAATGCAAATTGTTTTGAATCGCCGGATCTCCGGGCACACAGTTCGCGGCGCCCATAGACCAATTCGAGGCGTGTGCTTCTAGTGCCGAGATAGCGATGAGCGTCGAGAATGCGATGATTGCAGCGCGCATGAGGCCTTCCTTGATATGAATGAATTTGAGGAAAGGAGAAGGTCAAATAGCAATAGGTTATCGCTGAGCCTCTTCGATAACTTTGCTAAGTGCACATCAACTCTACAAGCGCCGCTGTGATATCGGTATCGGTCTTGCGGGGGATGGCCGCTTCATCGATAACGCTATCATATGGAAGAGACGTGCCAGACCGCGCAGTGAGAGGCGCAGGCGTAAGAGGCATTAGCAGCGATGCGAAGGATTGTGGCCGTCCGGCATGTGTTTGGCAAAGAGCGATCTGATCTAGATCCAGAAACTACGCCGAGTCCTAGATCTGCACCTGAGAGGGTGAAGGAAAGAAAAGTTCCGCGGAAGGATCACTCGTCGCCAAGGGTCGGGAGCAAAGTGTTCGACCGAGGCGCGACTATGCCAGCGCATCGCGGCGAGAGGCGGAAGTTCGACCCGTTTATTCTGCCAGTGCGAGAGCGCGTGATTCCAAATGAAAGGTCGTAAATGGTATTGGACCGGGCGGACAGTGCCTGCCCTTATTTGGAACTCGCAACGAAAGGACCGGCCACGACCCTAAGCGGTCGTTCGCTCAGTGTCCTGCTCTGGGTTAGGACACTTAGCGCACGCCGAGCAGCTCAACTTCGAACACCAGCGTAGCGTCCGGCGGGATAACGCCTCCCGCGCCCCGGCTGCCGTAACCGAGACTTGCGGGAATGGTCAGCTTGCGCACGCCACCGACCTTCATGCCCTGGACGCCTTCGTCCCAGCCTTTGATTACGCGGCCGCCGCCGAGCGGGAATTCGAAAGGCTTGCCACGGTCCTTGCTCGAGTCGAATTTCTTCCCATCTGTGAGCCAGCCCGTGTAATGGACCGAGACGGTTCTACCGGCCGTGGCAGTTTCCCCGGTGCCGACCTTCACATCTTCGTATTTGAGCCCTGAGGCGGTCGTGGTCGCGTTCGCTTCTGACATGGTGCGCTTTGGGTAAGAGGACTGACGAGTATGCCGAGTGCGATGAGCGCGGCAGCAAGAATTTTCATCGCGGGCATCTCCTGGACTGGAACAACGCGGGAAGTCTAACAGCAGGTCCCGCGATCGAATGTAACTTTCCCCGACTCAGTCGACGGACCGCTTGCGTCCGTAAGCCACTTACGCTGACTTGCCCGCGCGGCGGGCGCTCAGCCGAGGAGGTCTCGACTCGTCGCTATCGCAGAGCTCGCAGGTGCTGAGCTAAAACGGCATGAAGTCCAGCTTGGTGCCGTATTGCGCTTACCTCGCTCGCTACTTCTGGAACCGGTGCATGCAAAGATACGCGCGGATGCCCATCCATTGAGTTCGAGCGGTCAACGTTCTTCCGACGGCCGCTCCTGGCCGGACTCAGCCAGACGCGGTGGAACCGCAGAATTCTCGATACCGGTCGCTCGCCATAATGCGCAATCGCCGAACACAGACCGGAGAGTGAGACTGGCCGCCTATTCAGCCGAGCTGTACCTCGCCGCGCGGAGGCGTATCCGCCACGCAGCAGACTTAACACTGCTTGAAGAACTCAATGAGCAACCGGTTAACGGGCTCGGGCCTTTCGTACTGTACCCAATGGCCAGCGTCCGGGATCAGCTCAATGTGCATAGCGGGCATCAGCTCCCTGCAAGGGTCGACCCGCGCCGACACATCAGGCCACGATAAGTTATCCCGCGCACCAAAAATCCCTAGCGTCGCTACCTTGATCTTCGACAGTGCCGCGCGTGTAAGGCTACCCCCCGTGAACGGTTGCGTGTTGAGGCGCTGGCGCGCGACGTTGTCGCGTTGGATGTCGATGGTCTCTTCGGTAATTGTCGAGTCGTGCACAAACATCATCTGCATCAAATTGTGACGCAGAATCGCGCGCCGCTCGTCCTCGGGCACTGGTTCGGGTGGTATTTTGCGAAGATTGAGACGGCTGCGGCCCGAGCCCGCACTGGGTGCACTGCGCAGCCCACCCGGCGCGACCAGGGCGAGGCGCGAAACCTTCTCCGGCATGCGCGCCGTCAGCATCGTCGCGACCACGCCGCCGAACGAAAACCCGCACAGAAATACCGGCTTGGTCGCACCGCCAACATCACGAATCGACTCGCAAACGATATCGACGTAATCGTGCGGCGTGATATCTCCGGGCACGGATGGTGAATCACCGTTGCCAGGCAGATCGTACACGTGCACGGTGAAGTGATCCCGCAACGCCGGAATGTTGCGAATCCAGTGCGTCCAGGACCCCGTGCCGCCATGAAACATGATGAGCTCCGGGCCCTGACCTTCGATGCGGCAGGCAAGCGTCATCTTCTTGCTGACGACGGACAAGTTGTTCTCCCTCTCGCGAATCTCACGCTCAAGCGGTGATATCGTACGAAGTGTAGGTGCAGGTGCAGGTGCTCATGCCGTAAAGCGACTGCGACCGTCTCTGCCACTCAGGATCGAGTGACTGCAAGTGGCCGAACCATGCCGGATGAGTTCGGGGCTCCGATTTCCGGATAGCCGCCGGTCGCGTCGGGACAGATCAACCCGCCCTAAAGCTGCCGGTGCTGGGCGGACATTCAACTTCCCGATTTCTGTCAGTCAGCGATGTGAATCGTGGCGGTCACGCGTGGTTGGTTGCCGACGACGCGTGTCGTGTGCCCTTTCCCGGTTAAATCTTCCACGAGGTTCGCATGCCCTGGACCGACCCGGTGCACACTGCCATCACCGAAGCCAAGCTCTGCTTCGCCCGACAGCGTGATGACGAACTGCCGCCGTGGGGCATTGTGCCAATCGCTAAAACGACCGGGCTCTGTGCTGCGAAAGACTACACCCTTCGTCGCCATGAGCGTAGTGAGTTCTGGATGGGCGGCGAGGTCTAACTCTTCGATGTGTGATTGGCCATCCGCACCAGTATATAAGCGCGTAATGCTCATGTCTTACCCCTTCTACGCCAGCGTCGTGTGCTGGTGAAAATTTACACGTTACAGGATGGGTCTGGCTTGCGACCGTAGCAGACCTCTAGATGCGAGACAAGCGGCGTTCTTGTGCGGAGCCGAATCTTCGCGCGCCTAGCGCGCTCCTACAGCTTGAGCGTAGGCGTCATGGATGCGGGAGGAAAGGGCTTTGCCCGCGCGGCATCCCCTTCCTTGGCATAGGACTTACGAAAGGGCGCGTTGAACCAGCTCTCGCAAACGCCGCGGCGAGCCGCGGAATATGACGCCGTCCGAACTCACGAGTTACACCTGGATTTTCGATACACTGCGAATACCGACAACCCTAAAACTGTGGTCAGTCATGCCGGTAATCAATATCGAAGACGTCCGAATAGAAGAATTCGGCACTGGCCGAACATACCAGACCTTAGTGGGTGACGACGAAGGCTCTACACCGGTTCGCATCGGCATCCAGACTTCTCCGCCCGGCTATTCTACCGGCACCCACTCGCACCCTTATATGGAAGTCATTACCGTCATCGAAGGGACGGGCGAAGCGTGGATCGAGGGCGAGGGAGACGGGATTCCCATAGGCCCGGGTTCAACAATTGTCGCCCCACCGAATAAAGCACATGGATTTCGAAATACAGGACAAACGCCCATGCGATCTTATGGGGTACATGCGTCACCGATACGCATCACCCATCGCGACGCAAAGGCTTCCGGATAAGAATTACAACTGACAGGGTACGGTGCAGCGGGCGAATCACTTTTTTTCCGTTCCGCCCAAAAAACATCGCAGTGCTAAGTCCTCACTCATCCTGCCTACTCCGGTCGAATATCGCTGCTTTCAACGTGGCGCCAGGATGCTCCGAGGTGAAACTGCGGAAGCCACCGGGGTGAGTCGCATGGTCAATTACTCAAATTTCCTGAGCATTTAATGCGAGCACGAATACGTCCGCCGAAAGGCGCTCGTGCAGTAGCGGCGTCGGCTCGCTCTCTAACTGCTCCGTGAAGGGCTGCTTCTGGCCGCAAGCGGCACGTCATACAGCGAGTGACGACGCGTTGCTGCCTCCGGTATTGATCATGCACAATGGCTTCCCATGTTTGTAGCGTAGGCGTCTCGCCTGCAGCCGGAGTCGTTGTCGCGATTGCCTGGAGGAACCATATATGACACTGCAAGTAAGGCGAGTCGTCACGGGTCACGATGCGAAAGGTAAAGCAATCGTCACCACCGATGAAGTACTGACCGCGGTGGCGCGTCGGATCGGCGCGGGCATCATAGGTTGCGAGATCTGGTCGACCGACCGCATGCCGGTCGACAACTCACGCGAGGCCGACGCCGCACAGCGCAAGGGTTACGTCGTGCGCCACAACTACGTCGGCAGCGGCCAAGGCACGACATGCCGCATCACCGAGTTCGCGCCGGGCCACGGTCGGTTTCAGCACCGCACCGAGACCGTCGACTACGCGATCCTGCTGTCGGGCGAAATCGACATGGAGCTCGAGAACGAGGAGGTCGTGCATCTGAAGGCTGGCGACGTCGTCGTCCAGCGCGGCACGATGCATACGTGGGTTAACAAGGGCTCGGTGCCAGCCGTCTTTGCGTTCATCCTGATCGACGCGAAGCCCGCTGAAGTGAACGGCGAAGAGCTGCGCACGCACTACCCGGCGTAGTAGCGATAGGGGGTCGTCGGGTGAATGCGGTGGAATCTCCTGTGCGCTCGGCAGGAGCTATGGTTGGCAGTACGCAATGTCTCCTTCGGTAGGAGATACCGGCCTGTTCAACCGAGGTCTTTGGTGTCTTTCTTTGTGACCGCTTGTGGCCGTTCTGAGCCCGCCGTTGCGTGGGCGTGACTCGACCGACAGCGGCCGTTACCGTCCCTTGCACACGTATTCCAGGCGCTTCGCCGCGATCGCCTTACGCTGGCATTTTCACTTTCTTCCAGGGCTGTCCCCCCGGCCTTGATAGGGCGCATTTCTCGGCTGGCAGTGGACCCGCAACGGGGAGAGAATCGGCAGCATCGGCCTGTGGGTTCATGATCATCAGATCGAGCTCGATTACAGATTGACGACGAACCGTATCGCTACTTGATCCAACTTGAATCAACGCCCTGCCATTTCGGGGAAAGGCGTTACTGGTTCGGTTGCCCGACGGCAACCTGCGGGCGCAGGGTGGCGATACTGTAGTTAGCCAACCGCTGCTTCGCTTGTGGCGCACGGGGGGTAGCATCGTCTCATCGCGAAAGGACGGTCCGATGAGCGAATTCGCCGGCAAGGTGGTGCTGGTCACTGGTTGTGCTCGGGCGCGCGGGATAGGCCGAGCGATCTCGGTCGCGTTTGCCCGCGCGGGCGCCGACGTCGTCGCGACGGATGTGGCGGCGGGCGGGACGCGCAACGAGAACGAAGAGGGGCTCGAGGAAAAACGCCTCGGGTGGAAGGGGCTCGACAGCCTGGCCGGGGAAATCCAGGGCCTCGGCCGTCGCGTCCTTACGCTGGTAGGCGACGTGAGCCACGCCGCTGACGCCGAACGGTTTGTCGCGGAAGCGCTCGCGCAGTTCGGCCGCATCGACGTGCTCGTCAACAATGCCGCCGCCCCGCACGGCGCCGATCGTCGCCTGATCTGGGAGGTGCCCGAGGAAGCGTGGGATCTGGTCATCGACGTGAATCTCAAGGGCGCCTTCTTGATGAGCCGCGCTGTAATCCCTCACATGCTCAAGCGCGGCAGCGGACGGATCATCAACATGGCCTCGGTGTCGGGCAAACGGGGCACCGCCCGGCGCGGCGCCTACTCGGCGTCGAAGTTCGGCATCATTGGCCTGACCCAGGTCATGGCGCAGGAGTTGGGAGCCCACGGCATTACGGCCAACGCGATCTGCCCCGGCAGCGTCGAAACGAGCCGGCGCGAATCAACGTCACAGCGCGAGCGCGCGCTCGTGGAGCGCGACCCAAACGCTCCGGTGCTGTCTCTTCCTCCCACTGGTCGCGTCGCGCGTCCTGACGACATCGCCCGCTTGGCGGTTTTCTTCGCGTCCGAGGCGAGCGACCACATCACCGGTCAAGCTTGGAACGTCGATGGGGGGACGGCGATGCACTGAATGCCGGGCCGGCGGCATCCTTTTGCGGCGTGGTCAAACGCGATGCCCCGGGCGCGCGCAGAGCAACAACGGGCTCCTGTTGGGTCTGCTTGCACACCTCTGGCTGTTCTGTCGACCGGCAGGTGGTTCTGGCCGAATCCGGTACATCAGCAAACTGGCGCTTCCGACCCGAAGCGATGTCGAAGTAACGCAAGATGCTGGGCCTTATTGGTAATCTACTCTATCCATTCGGCCAACCCATCGAGCGACAGCGAGAGCCCAACATGACTGACACACCTCAATACACACCGCCGGAAGTCTGGGTCTGGGACAAGGGCGACAGTCCCAATTGGCGCTACGGCCACACCAATCGTCCTATCGCGGGCGCGACGCATGAGAAGGAGTTGCCGCGCGGAAAGCATCCGCTTCAGCTCTATTCGTTAGGGACGCCCAATGGCGTCAAGGTCACGATCATGCTGGAGGAGTTGCTGGCCGCCGGTCATAGCGGAGCGGAATATGACGCCTGGCTGATCCGGATCGGCCAGGGCGACCAGTTTGGCAGCGGATTTGTCGGGGTGAACCCGAATTCCAAAATCCCGGCGCTCATGGACTACAGCGAGCAGCCGCCGCGACGCGTGTTCGAATCCGGCGCGATCCTGCTCTACCTGGCGGACAAATTCGGCGCCTTCCTGCCCAAGGATCGCGGCAAGCGCACCGAAGCGCTGAACTGGCTGTTCTGGCAGATGGGCTCAACGCCCTATGTCGGCGGCGGCTTCGGGCATTTCTATGCCTATGCTCCGGTGAAGATCAAATACGCCATCGACCGCTTTGCAATGGAGGTGAAACGCCTGCTCGACGTGCTCGACCGGCAGCTTGCCGACAATCAATTCATCGCCGGCGACGAATACACGATCGCCGATATGGCGATCTGGCCGTGGTACGGCAACGGCATGTTGAACGGCGCCTCCTACAACGACCCGCGCAAGTTCCTGCAGACGCACGAATACAAAAACCTGACGCGCTGGACGAAAGAAATCGGCGAGCGCCCGACCGTCAAGCGCGGGCGCATGGTCAACCGCACCAGCGGGCCGCCTGAAGAACAATTGCACGAGCGCCATGACGCCAGCGATTTCACGACGAAAACGCAAGACAAGATCGCCGCGCGCGGGTAACCCATCGTAATCCCTCCGCCGGATCTGATGGGCTTGAAGAGAAGCGCGCCTTGGCTCGCGCCAGGATGCCGAGGCGGTCGGTGTCCAACGAGTACTCGATGCCGCGCCGCGCGGGTCGACGACGGCGTCGGGGTCGGTCGACTCGAGGTGTCTATTTGGCCGGAAACAGCTCGTGCTTCTTCAGGAATTCGATCATGTACTGATCGAAGAGCCACGGTTGCTCGAGCTGGCAGGCGTGTCCGGCCCCGTGCAGGGTCTTCATCTCGCAGCGGGGGACGAGCTTTTGGAGCTTGAAGGCACCTGGATGGGCGCCGTCTTCGCTGCCCGAAAGGATGATCATCGGGCAATCGATCGTTTGAAAGAATTCTTCTGCGGGCCGAGACGCGGCCAGTTGCGTGAGAATGGTCGGCAGGTCGGCGAAGGCATCCCGTTCGGTGAAGAGCGTGGCGAAATACGAAGCCATCGGCGTAGCGTTAAACCCCGCACTGAAATCCTTGAAGGTGAAATCCCAGCGATAGCTGAGACCGTTGTCCTTGTAGAACTGGATATGCGGCGACACCTCATCGGGCCCGCGATAACCGGTCCCGCAGACGATCATCGCCTTGGTCTGCTCGGGCCTGAGCTTGTACATGTGCGGCACGAGGGAAGAGCCGACGGAGCAGCCGACAAGCACCGCAGGCTCGCCCGGACAGATCTCGTCCAGCGTCTCCCACAGCGCCTGCGCCATGTCGAAGCGCGACATTTCTGCAGTACCGGCGGGAGAGCGCCCGTAGCCCGGAATGTCGATCGCCACGCAACGGAACCATGTCGAGAACCTCGCCATCTGGTAGATCCAGCAGGACTGGTCCATCGGATTGGGATGAACGAAGGCCATGACCGGGCCCGTACGGCCCATGCGCTCGTAATAGAGAGGTCCGTTGATATTCGGCACGATATCTTCCTCTGTTGAATGGAATGGCGCGCCCGGCGCGCCGCGGCTGTCAGTTCGGCGGCGACGTGACGACGATCGGCGTCAGTTCTTGATACCAGCTCCGCGCTTGAACGAAGCCTATCACGCGCGGCGATAGGGGGCGCAGATCGAGGTCGTCATTCGGGCACTCGGAATGTGTGCGGTGGGCCTGCACGATCGGCCTCGCCATGAACGCCGACCTGCTGCTCGCCTACCTCGACGCGTTGCGAACGCAGTACGCGGCGCTCACCGAGGGAGAGGTCGCGAGCTACATTCCGGAGCTCGCGAAGGCGAACCCGCAGATCACGCGCTCGAGTGGTGCGAGAACCGGCTGCTCGCGCAGCGCGCCTGCGTCGAGGCGCAAGCGGCGCCGCTCGCCGCGCAGGCGCTGTGTGCGGATTCCACGGTGGAGGAGCTGAGCGGACTCGAAGCGTTGCTGGAGCCGCGCACGTACGACAAAGGGGCGTGCCTCTATGGGCCTTACGAAAAGCTGCAGGGTAACGGCTCGGCGCTGGCCCGCCACATCAATCTGAAGCTGATGACGAACATCGCCCGCGCTTCATGCATCACCTCGATTTCTGCGCGATCCCGCCGCGCTTCACGATGTCGCCTTCGCCACTTCGGCGGGCGTGAACGACTGGAGCTTCGGCAGCACCTCCATGCCGATCTCCTCCAGGACGTCGCCCGCGTCGCGCCGGCCATACTTCAGATTGAGGACGACGTGGTTCACGCCCACGCTGCGCAGCGCGGTGAGGAACTGCAGGACGGCGTTGCGCCCGCCGCGGAAGCCCAGGTGGAGCGGCGTGGGCTGCTCCTCCGGATCGGACGCGAGGTCGATGTACAAGGACTGCACGAACGGCTTGAACGTGCGCGGCGCGTGCTTCGCCACCGCAGTGCGCCAGCGGGCCGCGACGGCCGCCTGGCGCTCGATGCTGCGCGGGTAGGTGATCCATCCATCGGAGTGCTCGGCGATCCACTCCAGGTTCTGGCCCGCGTGGCCGGTGACGAATACGGGGATGCGCCCGACGGGTTTGGGCACGAGGTCGGCGGCGCCGTAGAGCACGCCATACGACGACTTAATCGTCGGGAACGATGCGTAGAGCACGGTCTGCAGCACGCGCAGGTTCTCGCGGAAGAGCTCCGAGCGCCGCTCGAATTCCACGCCGAACGCCGGGAATTCCACCGGCCGATCGCCCGTGGCCACACCGAGTACGAGACGTCCGCCGGAGAGCCGGTCGATCGAGGCGCTCGCCTTCGCGGTGTGCAGCGGATGCCGCAGCGCCAGCGCGATGGCGCCGGTCGCCAGCGCGATCGACCGCGTGTGCGCCGCGATCCACCCGAGATACGCGAACGGGTCATGAATCTGTCCCACGTCGCCGAAGCTCGGGTCGCGCAGCGGCACGTCCCGGAACCACAGCGCGCTGAACTCCAGAGCCTCGGCGCGGCGCGCGAGCGTTTCCTGCCGCTGCATCGTGGGCTGATCGCCCTCGAACGCCTCGATGGGGAAAAACACGCCGAGGGTGAGCGCTCCGGGCTGGAACATCCTGCGAAATCCCGGCGCGTCGGATGCCTGCGCGGACGTGTCGGCCTGCTGCATGTTCGCCGCGCCGGCGGAGGAGCCGACCAGCCGGCGCGCGGGAATCGGTCGATTGCGGAGCCATTGGCGATTCTTGCGCGTGCGCGCCCGCGCGTCTTCCACATTCGTGTGAGTCGTTTGCGTGTTCTTGCGGCCAGTGTGTCCCTTGCAGGACCGGCGCCGTGGCGGGACACCATGCCTACTGGCTGGTGCTGCTGTCGGTGATCGTGTCGATCACGGCGTCGTATGTCGCCCTGCCGCTCGAATAGTTCGTCACCCCGCCGAAAGCCGGATCCAAAGCGAATTGTTTGTTGCGGACACGGTGCGGCTAATCCCGTTCGAAGAGATCACGGGCGTGCCGCGGCTCCGAACGCAGATACTGCTTCGGCACGCGTATGCGGCCGCCGAGCTCCGCGGCAGCGTGCCACGGCCAGCGCGGGTCGTAGAGGATTGTGCGCGCCAGCGCGATGAGATCCGCATCGCCCGTGCCTACGATCGCCTCCGCCTGGTCGAAACCGCGGATCAGCCCCACGGCGATGACCGGGATGTTCACAGCGCTCTTCACCGCACGCGCGAGCGGCACCTGGTAGCTCGGTCCCGCGGGAATGTGCTGCGCGGGATGCAACCCGCCGCTCGACACGTGGATCGCATCGCAGCCGCGCGCTTTCAGCGCCTTCGCGAAAGCGATCGTCTGCTCGATATCCCAGCCGCCTTCCACCCAGTCGGTGCCCGAGACGCGCATCGCGACCGCGCGCTCCGCGGGGAACGCGGCGCGTACCGCATCGTAGATCTCGAGCGGGAAGCGCATTCGGTTCTCGAGCGAGCCGCCGTATTCGTCGTCCCTGCGATTGGAGAGCGGCGACAGGAACTGGTGCATGAGATAGCCGTGCGCGCCGTGGAGCTGGATCGCGTCGATGCCGAGCCGCGCCGCACGCACCGCGGATGCGACAAACGCGTCGCGCACGCGGTGGAGCCCGTTGCGATCGAGTACGACCGGCGCGACGTCACCGTCCGCGAACGGCACCGCCGACGGCGCCACCGTCTGCCAACCGTGCGGCGTGCCCAACGGGATCTGCGCGCCGCCTTCCCACGGAACCTCCGTCGAGGCCTTGCGGCCGGCGTGTGCGAGCTGGATCGCGATCGGCATGTGCGACCAGCGCCGCACGCTTTCCAGCGTGCGTCCGATCGCCGCCTCGGTCTCGTCGTTTCACAGGCCGACGTCCGCCCAGGTGATCCGGCCCTCGGGCAGCACCGCGGTCGCTTCGATCGTGAGCAGCGCCGCGCCTGATAACGCCAGGTGCCCGAGATGGATGAGATGCCAGTCGGTCATGCATCCGTCTACGGCGGAGTACTGACACATCGGAGCGATCACGATCCGGTTGATCAGATCGACGTTGCGAACGCGGAACGGCGTGAAGAGAACAGGTTCGGTCATAAGGGTACCCAGTGCGCACTCGGCGCGTGCGCGAGGAATTGCAAACGGTGTTCCGCGGCTCAGCGCCACCGCGCCGCGCGGGTGAGAGGGTCGTTACCGCGGCCGGATGCGCAGCGCGATACGCCCGATGACGCCGCCTGCACCAAATCGGTATGTAGGCCTTACGTAGTCCTTTGCGTGCTCACCGAAATCGAAGCGCTGGCTGCGGGCAGCCGGCAACGATTGCCGGGATTAACGCGCTCATGCCACCCGAGTCGCTGCGCCGCGAGCTCTTCGGTCACACTGCCGCGCAATGATGATCGCGTCACTGCACCGCAGTATCCGGGCCGCAGTCCTGCGCCGCCTTTCAAACGCGTATCAGCAGCTTCCCTGTGGTGTTGCCCGACGTGATCCTCGTCAACGCCTCGCCGACGCCCTCGAGTGGCCACTCGCCGCCGATCCGCGGTTTCAGCGCGCCCGCGGTGTGCCACTTGAACAGGTCCGACATCCGGCGGCGATACTCGGCGCCATCGCGGAGGTAATCCGCGAGCCCCGGCCGGTGCAGGAAGATGGAGCCCGCTTTCTGCATGAGGCTCGTATCGAGCGTCGTCACCGGGCCCGACGCCGCGCCGTAGAGCACGCAGGTGCCGCGCTTGCGGGTCGCGAGCAGCGATTTTTCAATCGTCGCCGCACCGACGCCGTCGTACACCACCTCGGCCCCGTGCCCGTCGGTGGCCGCTCGCACGACTTCCGTGAAGTCACCGCGCAGGCGGTCGATGACTTCCGTGGCTCCCAACTCTCTCGCGATCGCAGCCTTCGCTTCGCCGCCGACAACCGCAATCGCCCGCGCTCCGCGCAACGCCGCGATACTCACCAGGAGCTGGCCGACGCCACCCGCCGCTGCATGGATCAGGCAGGTGTGGCCGGGACCGAGGCTGAACGAATCCGTGGTCAGGTAGTGCGCCGTCGTGCCCTGCACCATCAGCGCTACGGCAATCTCGTCGGGCACCCCGGCGGCAATGGTCACCGCGCGCCAGGCGGGAACAGCAACCAGCTCGGCGAACGCGCGCGGCAGCGGATCCCAGTAGACCACTCTGTCGCCCGCGCGATGGTCGGTGACACCCGCGCCGACCGCCTCGACGACGCCGGCGGCCTCCACGCCCGGGACGAACGGTGGCTGGCGGCGAGGCGTGCGGCCGCTCACCATGCCTCCGTCCGCGAAGTTCACACCGGCGAGCGACACCCGGATGAGGATCTCCCCGCCCGCAGGCGACGGCGCCTCGATTTCCTTCACCCTGATGCCGTCGAACGGACCGAACGCTTCAACGACAGCGGCGCGCATGGCGATTCTCCACGGGAGTAATCGTGATCCGCTCGTCGTCGCTACATCCGAGCCGCTTCACTTCTCACCGAATACTTCTATCGCGATCCGCCCCGCATTCACCGCGCACGGCCAGCCGGCGTAGAACGCAACGTGGGTGATCAGGCCCTTCAGCTCGGTTTCCGTCACGCCGTTCTCCAGTGCGCGCTTCATGTGGCCGCGCATCTCGTCGGTGCGGTAGAGCGCGGCGAGCATCGCTACCGTCGCCAGGCTGCGGTCGCGCTTGCTCAGATCCTTGTGCTCCCAGACGTCGCCGAACAGCACGTCGTCGCGCAGTTGTCCCAGCTTCGGAATGAATTCGTACACCGTCGGTTTCTTGGCCATGGTCGATCTCCTCTCGAGTGTTGGTCGGGTACGCCTTCGGAACAGGATTCCCGAAGACGAATCGTGTTGCAGGACGAAGCTTATGCCACGGAATTGACCGTCACGGAAACTCTCCGGCTTCGTCGGTTGCGCGATCGTTGGCCATGACCGCGGCGCGCCGTTCACAATACGCCGGACCGTTCGAACGCAAGAGGAGATCGTCATGACCGGAAAAGTCGGATTCGTCGGCGTCGGCGCCATGGGCGGGCCGATGGCGTTGAACCTCGTCAAGGCAGGGTTCGAGGTGATCGTCCACGACATCAACCCGGACCGGGTCGCGCCGCTTGCGGCGGCGGGCGCGCGCGTCGTGGATACGCCGGCGGCGGCGGCGGCCGAGTGCCGGCGCACGATCTGCATGGTCGAAACCGCCGATCAGGCCGAAGCGGTGATCCTCGGCGGTAACGGTTTCGTTCAGAACGCGCAGCCGCGAGACATCGTCATCTGCATGAGCACGATCGATCCGCTGCTGGCCCGGCGGTTCGCGGAGCGTTTGGCCGACAAGGGCATCGCCATGCTCGACGCGCCGGTGAGCGGCGGACCGCACGGCGCGGCGGCGGGGACGCTGTCGGTGATCGTCGGCGGACCGGACGACACCTTCGCCGCGGCGGAGGATATCTTCCGTGCGATCGGCAAGAACGTGTTCCACGTCGGCGGACACGGCATGGGGCTCGCGATGAAGCTCATCAACAACATGCTCGGGCAGATCCAGACCGTCGCCATCGCGGAAGCCATGGTGCTCGGCAGGAAGGCCGGCCTCGACGCGAAGAAGATTTACGAGGTGGTGAGCGCGAGCACCGGCAACAGCGTGCAGTTCCAGAACCGCGTGCCGCGGATCCTCGCGCGCAACTTCACGCCGGGCGGCACGCTCGACATATCCTTCAAGGACCAGGAGCTCGAAACGGCTTTCGCCAAGCGGCTCGGCGTACCGCTCTTTCTCGCCAACGTGTCCCAGCAGGTCTACCAGATGGGCCGCGCCGCCGGATTCAGCAAGGAAGACGGCTCGTCGCTCGTCAAGGTGTACGAGCGGCTTGCGGGAGTGAAGGTCAGCGGCGGAGACGGCGGCTGAAAATTCCGCCGCTTGCGGCGGGCATGACGACGCGCGTTAAGCGGCGCTCTCAGCTTCGGAAGTCCACCCCGCGCCGGTCGAGCATCCGCAGGAGCGCCGGCCAGTCGCGATATTCGTGCTCCCCTCGCGGCCGGGATACCTGCTCGCGCGTGCGTTCGACCACGGCGTCCGGGATCAGGGTGACCCCGGCGCGGCCCACGGCAGCGAGCGCGTCGAGCTGGGTGCGACACGATTGCTCGAGGTTGTACATAAGGATAAACGCCTCGCGCACGGTGCGGCCCAGCGTCAGCAGGCCGTGATTGCGCAATATCATGCAGCGGCTATCCGGGCCGAGGTTCTTCGCGAGCCGTTCGCGCTCGTCCATGTCGAGCGCGATGCCCTCGTAGTCGTGGTAGGTGACTTCGCCCACCAGCCGCGCGGAATGCTGGGATAGCGGCAGCAAGCCTTCGGTCGAGGCCGCGACCGCGATGCCGGCGCGGGTGTGCGTGTGCAGCACGCACTGGGCCTCGGGGCGCGCTTCGTGCACGCAGCCGTGGATGACGAAGCCGGCCTGGTTGACGCCGAAGCCGGTGATATCTTCGACGATGTTGCCCTGGTGGTCGATCTTGACCAGGTTCGACGCAGTCACCTCGTCGAACATCAGGCCGTAGGCGTTCAGCAGGAACTGGTTCTCGGCATCCGGGATGCGCGCGGAGAAGTGGGTGAGGATCATGTCCGTCCAGCCGTAGACCACCGCGAGCTGGTAGGCCGCGGCGAGGTCCGTGCGGACTTTCCATTCCGCCTCGCTGACACGTTCCCTCAGGGAGGTCCTCTTCTTCGCCTGACTGCTCGACAGCTTCGTGATGGTCATGGCACCGGCTCCTATTTCGCACTCGATCCAGCCGCTGCAAGTTTAACAGCAAGGTCTCGGGAGAAAGAATGAGCTGCAGTCTGCCGAGGGCAACCCAAGGTGTATGAGCTGCTTGCGGGGGGTGAAGGTCAGCGGCGGAGAGGGCGGCTGAGATCCCGATTGGACAGCACTATTCGAGCCGCCAACGCGCGGCCAGCGCTCGGAACGCAGTGTCACAGTGCCACGAAGGCGGCGAGCTTGACTGCCTTCTCATCGAACGTTGCCGTGGCTCTGCACCCCAGTCTGCGGTTGTGAGCTCCGATCAGGCAATCGGCAAAATCGGCAGCGCTGTCCTTCCACATGAGCAACGTTTCCTCAATGGCTGGTTCATCTTCGAGCTGGACCTCCGTCGTATCGAGCAGTCCGGAGATTGCTTCCATGACCTGCATTTTTTGCAAAGTGTAACGGCTTCGCAGCACCCATTCGGTTTCCATCAGGACCATGAGGCTCACGAACACGTCTTCCCCGGCATCGACCTCGCGCCTGATCAGTCTCCGCGCTTTTTCGAACTGGGCCTCGTCGTCGCGGACCAGAAAACGCACGAGAACGTTCGTATCGATGCCGAGCATCAGCGCGACAGTTCATCAATGGGTACCGGCTTGCGGCCCTTTTTGTGAAGGACGCCGGCCAGTTCCATGACGCTCTTGCGCTTCACCCGCATGATTACCGTTCCATCAGGCATCAGCGTGAAGCTGATGCGGTCCCCGGGCTTCATGCCGAGACCATCCCGTATTTCCTTAGGGATAGTCGTCTGGCCCTTGCTGGTCAGTGTCGCGGCGGTGGTCATGTCCCATCTCCTATCCTTACGATATGGATTATAGTAAGGCGATCGTTCGAGAGCAATCAGCCCCAAGGTCCTCCTCCCTTCGACGAGGCAGCTATCATCGGAATGTTTCACTTACGGAGTGACCGCCCATGGCTCGCAAACGTGTCCTGATCACCGGCGCAGCCGGCTACCTTTCGCGCCAGCTCTTGCCCGTGTTCCGCGAGCGCTATGACCTCGTGTTGCTCGACCGCCGCAAACCCGACGACATCGACGACATCATCGAGGTCGATCTCGTCAATCCCGACATCGATACCTATCGCGAGCACTTCAAGGGCGTCGATGCGATCGTTCACAACACGCGCAGCACTCGCCCGGGCGTAACGACCAGCGCGCCGCGGCAGTGGCTCGAGGACCGGCCGCCGGGCGATCTGGAGGGTTACTACGTCGAACGCGATTCGCTCGACATGGCTTATCACGTGTTTCGCCTCGCCCAGGAGGAAGGCGTCACTCGCGTCGTAACGGCGAGCTCGAACCACGCCACCGACTGGTACGAAACCAAACTGCACGACGGCCGCATGGACTGTTGCGATCACACGACCTATCCGCTTTCGGACAACTTCTACGGCTGGGCGAAGATCGCCTACGAGAATCTCGGCTTTATCTTCGCCACCGGTCGTTTCGGCAGACCGGTCGAAAATATCCATATCCGCATCGTCGTGCCGCGCCCGGTCGATGGCGCGAAGCTCGCAAGCAACCAGACCACCTACAAGCGCGATCTGGCAGGCTACATCAGCGAGCGCGATCTGCGGCAGCTCTACATGAAATCCATCGAGACGCCCGACATCCGCAACGCCGACGGCGTGCCGTGGCACTGCTTCTATGGCGTGTCCGACAATACGCGCTCATGCTGGAGCATCGCCAACGCGCGACAAGTGATCGGTTATGCGCCGCAGGACGACTCCGAGCGCGTGTTCGCCGACGAAATCGCCCGCTTCGTGACCAGCAATGGGCGAACCGCGGCTTGAACGCCGCCGCTTCACGAGGCGAGTGGCTGTCCCCGCTGCTGAAGTAGCTGCGAGAGATCCGCCAGGAAACGGCCTGCCGGGATCCCGTTCACGATGTGCTGGTCGTAGGTGAGCGAGATCGGGAGTAGCCGCCGCACACGCTTGCCGTTCGAACGCGACGGGATTAGCCTCGCATTCATGAGTGCTGTCGCCGAAATCAAAACTGCCGCAGGCGGATTGGTACTGTCCAATCCCGGCATCTTGGGAGGCACGCCGGTCTTTCGCGGGACGCGCCTGCCGGTTCAAACGTTGTTCGATTACCTCTCGGATGGGCTCTCGCTCGATTATTTCCTGGAGACGTTCGAGAGCGTCACGCGTGAGCAGGCGCAAGCAGTTTTGCGTTACGGTTGGGAGCGCATCGCCGCAGAAACGACGCGGTGAAGGTGCTCCTCGATGCCTGCACACCAGTGCAGGTGCGCCACGCGTTGACCGGCCATGACGTGCATACGGCGGTCATGAACGGTTGGGGCGAACTGGGAAACGGAGACTTGCTCCACGAAGCCGAGGCGGCCGGGTTCGATCTCTGAACGCGAGGATGCTTAGGGGGGCGCTGGCGTTGTAAGCTTGCTTCATGACTCTCAATCGTCAACAGATCCTCGCTACGTTGGCCGAGCACCGCCCGGAGATCACCAAGCGATTCAGGGTTCAAGGCCTTTCGTTGTTTGGCTCGGCGGCGCGCGACGAGCTGCGCGATGGCAGCGATATCGACGTGCTCGTGCAGTTCGATGGTCCGACGACATACGAGGGTTACTTCAATCTCAAGGAGTATCTGGAGGCGCTTCTTGGCCGCACGGTCGATCTGGTGACCGAGCGGGGTCTCAAACCTCGTGCTCGAAGACACGTCGAGCGGGATCTTGTCCGTGTCGCGTGACTGGCTGCTCTACGTCGACGATTTGATCGATAGCGCGGAGAAGATTCAGCGTTTCCTCAGCGGCCGTAGTTTCGAATCTTTCGAGTGCGACGATGTTCTCTTCGATGCCGTGTTGTTCAACCTTCACGTCATTGGTGAGGCGGCAAAAAAGATTCCGGCCGAAGCTAGAATTGCCGTGCCAGAAGCGGATTGGGCTGGTCCGGCGCGCATGCGTGACGTGATTGCGCATCACTACTTTGCTGTCGATCCGGAAATCGTCTGGGAAGCGGCGACCCAACACGTGCCGAGGCTACTTGCCCACGCCAAACAACTTCGAGAGCGGTTCGACTGCGCCGACGATTCTTCCGACGCTACCCCCTAGAGAGCATGAGGTAGTCATGGGCATCTTCCTCGACGCCCAAAACCGCGTGCTCTCAGCTGACGAGTTCTTTCGCGGAACCCTCACGCACACCTCAGTGTTTCCCCGTGACATCGTGAAACGTGCGTCGGCGCTTAACGCCGCGGCCGTCATTTTCGGTCATAACCAGCCGTCCGGCGTCGCTGAATCCAGGCATGCAGACGAGGCGCTCACACAGACGCTCAAGATTACGGCGTAGAGAACAAGGACAAGCCGAGGAACCCAAGTGCAAAGGCGATAAGCTTCGCGCAAAGTTCGAGGCGAACTCTGTCTTTTGCACCAACGTCGAAGTGCGACGCCAAGGGGAATGTCATTGATCTTGTTGCGAAGAACGAAGACACCTCACCAAGCACGCGGCGGAGAAGCTGGCTGACCTTTTCCTTGTCCACAAGGAAGAAACGTCGATGACGCCAGACTTCAAGCCACCAAAGCGCTACCGCATCTGCTATCTCGCGGTCCTAATCCCGACGAATGCCGTCAAGGAGAAGCCGTGAGTGCACGAGACTTCCTCTTGCTCGCGGTAAGCCTGATGCTCGCAACGCACCTCATCGCCCCCCGTGTGGAACAGCTACCCGACGCTCCACCACCTCCACACGTTCAGTGTGCATAGTTCTTTCACCCAACCGCCGTCACTTCACAGGCGGGTTTTTCTACCCGCCATTTCCACAGAATCGCGACGTTAGAATCCGGCATCGTCTTCGTGAAATGGGATGTGGCCTTGGCCGACTACGACATCAAGGGCTGGGTGGATGTGACGGACTTCATGAGGCACTCGGCGATCGAGTACATGAACTATGCCGTGTCAGCGAGGCGCATTGCCCACCCGCCACCGTGTTGGCTGTTTCGAGGCGTGCGTGACGCCAACTTCGACCTGATCCCATCCATTGGACGGCCCGATACTCGCGTCGATACGTTCAGTTATAGCCTGGAAGACGAGCGGGCGCTGTTCGCCGCGTTCAAGAACGAAGCGCGGCCCTATTTGAGTTACCAGCCGACCACGGAGCTCGAATGGCTTGCTGTCGCACAACACCACGGAGTCCCAACGCGGCTACTCGACTGGACGGAAAGCTTCTTGACAGCTTTGTACTTCGCCGTGGCGGAGGGCGGCGCCCAGCGCGTTTTCAGCGAAAAGCAAAACAAGTTCATTCATCGGGAGGTCGCTCCCGCTGTTTACATGACGAAGGGCGTGCCATTCTGCGCTCCGGAAACAGATCCGTTTAAGCTGACGGAAGTACGCGCATACACACCACCGCATATTAGTCCACAGATTCCGGCACAACGGAGCATTCTGACCATACATCCCAAACCCAACGAGCCGGTCAACTACCCGGACCTGAAAAAGCTCACCATCGAGCCCAAGTTCTGTGTCACGCTCAAAATGACACTGGCACACCAAGGCATCACCTACGGTTCGCTGTTCCCCGTGATGCACGGACTCGCGACGCAGTTGTGCTGGGACTATAAGTGGAACCTGCTGGCGAAGTACCACCGAACGTAGCGGCTACAATCCGCATTTCGCTTCTGGGGAGGAGCTCGAAGTGCAGACGAACGCGCCGCTGTATCTCACGCTCGCGTACTCGCTGAACAGCTGGGCGTCAGAATCAGCATTCGTACACGATCACTGGGGCAACAAGAGCGAGTTCGGCCTACTCGTCGTCACCGCCCTCTTGTGGATCTTCACGGCAGCGCTATGGGGCGCCACCCGCAAGATGGCCAAGAACACCGAAGCGATGACCAGAACGATCGAGCGCGCTTACGTGAAGATGTCGCACGTGTCGCCAGGTTTAGGGCCGACTGGACCCCTCGGACCGCTCACAGTCCAGATCAAGGCAGAAAACGCCGGAAAGACGCCGGCTGATATTACGGACATGGTCCTCGACGTTCTCGTTCTCGGCGCCACAGAGCCCCTGCCCGCAAAGCCACCTTATCGTCGCACGGGCGAGGATGTTGTCAACGCAACCTTGCTCGCGGGTGACTTCTTCTACGTGACTCGGCATTTCTTCTTTGGCGTCGAAGGGGCGCCGATGACGATGGGCGACTATGCGGGAATCATCGACGGCAGCAGAAATGCCTACTTGCTCGGGTACGTAGATTACGTGGACAAATTCGGAGTGCGACACCGGAGCGGCTACGCGCGCCGCTATCAACCAAAACGGGACCAAGACGACAAGCTGGTGTTCGTGACTGCACCACATTACAACTACGACCGCGAGCGGAAGAAGAGGGACAAGAGGGGATTGACTGGAAGGACTGAGTGATTCAGTTTAAGGCAGTGCAAGACACAACGCGGAGTCACTATGATGTCCGGTGAGTTCCGCTTCGACGCCGGACGGCATGTTTATTTACTGTCTAAGGCCGGGCAGCTACGATCCTCCGGACATCCGTCGCAGTAAGTTCGTCACCGCATGCACGGCCGCGGCCCGGGTGCTGAAGCAGCTCCGCCAGATCGCTGATCCCCCGCGATCGAGGAGTTCCGGGCGAGTACTGAGTCAACGGCGATTGCCCGATCATCGGAATGTTTCACTTACGGAGTGACCGCCCATGGCTCGCAAACGTGTCCTGATCACCGGCGCAGCCGGCTACCTTTCGCGCCAGCTCTTGCCGGTGTTCCGCGAGCGCTATGAGCTTGTGTTGCTCGACCGCCGCAAACCGCACGACATCGACGACATCATCGAGGTCGATCTCGTCAATCCCGACATCGACGCCTATCGCGAACACTTCAAAGGCGTCGATGCGATCGTTCACAACACGCGCAGCACTCGCCCGGGCGTGAATACCGGCGCACCGCGGCAGTGGCTCAAGGACCGGCCGCCGGGCGATCTGGAGGGTTACTACGTCGAACGCGATTCGCTCGACATGGCTTATCACGTGTTTCGCCTCGCCCAGGAGGAAGGCGTCACTCGCGTCGTAACGGCGAGCTCGAACCACGCCACCGACTGGTACGAAACCAAACTGCACGACGGCCGCATGGACTGTTGCGATCACACGACCTATCCGCTTTCGGACAACTTCTACGGCTGGGCGAAGATCGCCTACGAGAATCTCGGCTTTATCTTCGCCACCGGTCGTTTCGGCAGACCGGTCGAAAATATCCATATCCGCATCGTCGTGCCGCGCCCGGTCGATGGCGCGAAGCTCGCAAGCAACCAGACCACCTACAAGCGCGATCTGGCAGGCTACATCAGCGAGCGCGATCTGCGGCAGCTCTACATGAAATCCATCGAGACGCCCGACATCCGCAACGCCGACGGCGTGCCGTGGCACTGCTTCTATGGCGTGTCCGACAATACGCGCTCATGCTGGAGCATCGCCAACGCGCGACAAGTGATCGGTTATGCGCCGCAGGACGACTCCGAGCGCGTGTTCGCCGACGAAATCGCCCGCTTTGTGACCAGCAACGGGCGAACCGCGGCTTAAATGCCGCCGCTTCGCAGGACAGAACCTCAGATGTTCGTGATGAGCGCGGCGATGCGCGCCATATCGCGCTCGTTCTCGAGAGCGTTCACCGCTGCGATGATCTCCTCCGCGCGTGCGGCGCTCATGAGGGTGCGCGTATAGCGGGTGAACTTCTCGCGCGCGTCGTCCCACGTGAGCGGGTTGAGTGGCGAGCCTTTGTGCGGTGAGGTGATCTTGCTGTAAGTCCTGTCGCCGCACGCGATCGTCACCTCCGCCGGCACGAGGTCGTGCACGCTCTCGTCGATCGTGAGCTCCATCTCCTTCGCGAGCTTGCGAACGAGCGGGTCCTGCACCGCGGCGTCGTCGTAGACGAGCGGGTTCGACATGTCGCGCGTGAGCGCCACCGCCGCTGTGAAAGGCAGGCTGTACTGTCCGCCCATGACCGTCATCGGATCGCGCACGGTGTGACGGCTCTCGAGGATGCGGTGCGAACCTCGAATGCGCACGTGCGTGATCGATTTCGGATCGAATTCGTGCTCGCGTTTGAGGTCCTGTATCGCCTGCACCACTGCCTGGTGCGTCACGTGGGTCGCAAAAGCCTTGTGCGACGCGGGCTGGATGAGCCACTTCCTGCCGAGCCCGTCGGTAAGCTTCGCGATATCGGTGGGCTCCGAGAACGCGTTGAAGTAGCCGTATGGCCCCTCGATCACTGTCACCGGTCCGTGCAGGCCCTTGCGCGCGAGGAGCGCGCTTTCGAGGCCCATCGAGCTCGCGCGACCGAGGTGTATGCGCTTGGTGTCGTCGCCCCTCCACGCGAATTCGAGCAGCCCGGCGGCGCACGAGCCCGCAAGCCCCAGCGCACTCGCGAGCATTGCGGCATCGAAGCCGTAGAGCTTGCCGACCGCCGCAGCCGCACCGAACGGCCCCTGCACGCCGGGATTGTGGAAGCCGCGCGTGCTCTCGAGACCAACCGCGGTCCTTTGCAGGCGCCCTGAAACTTCGTACCCGAGCGCAAGCGCGAGGAGGAACGCCTTGCCGTCGCAGTGCTCGCGCTCGCTTACCGCGAGTGCCGCCGGAAGCACCGTACCCGAGGCATGGGAGCCGGTCAGTGGCTCGCATTCGAACGCGCCGATCATCGCGCCGTTCGCGAGCGCGGCGCGCGAGACATCGGTCTTCCACGGCTGGTTCGCGACGGAAACCTCGGGCTTGCCGCCGAGCTCATGCACCATCTCGACCACGCGCTGCGCCCACGGGCGAGAGGAGCCCACGAACGCGGCGGCGAACGCGTCGAGCGTCGCGATCTTGCATTCGTCGATGAGAGTCGGTGGTAAGTCTTCGTAGCCTGTTTCCGCCACGAATTTCGCGAGAGTCTGTGTCGCTGACATGGGTCTTCCTCTATTTAGCGACGGAATGCTATTGCGATGGAGTTCACCACTTCACTTTTCACTCTGTCCAGGCGCACCGACCGCGGCGAAGAACACCTTGTACCTTCCCACGCGCTCGTGGAGGAATTTCAAATACTCCGTGCTGGCGAGGTAACGGTCCTCGTAGTAGTACTTGCGCGCATGATCTTTCCACTGCTGAGACTCGTACGCGCGCTTCAACACGCCCTCCATCATCGCCGCCGTCTCCTTCGGCACCCCCGCCGGGAAGACGAAGCCGCGGATGGTTCCCTCATCGATCTTGTACCCCGCCTCCGCCGCAGTGGGCAGGTCCGGTAGCTGCGGCATGCGCTTCAGCGAAGTGATGGCGATCGCACGCAGCTTCTTCGCTTCGAGCAGAGCCAGGCCTTCGCTCAGGTTCTCGGTGGTGAACTGCGTATGACCGCCCGCGACCGACAACACGGCTTCGCCGCCGCCCTTGAAGGTGACGAACTTGAACTTCGCGCCCGGCACGAGCTTCTCCAGCTCGTGGATGACGATGCGCCCCGAACCGAGCGAGTTGCTGAGGGCGCAGACGATGGTGTCGGGCTGCTTGCGTGCCGCTTCAGCCAGGTCCTTCAACGTCTTGTAGGGCAGGTCCGCGTTCACCATCACGGCCTGCGGATCGACGGCGAAGAGCGCGAGCGGCGTGTAGTTCTCGAGTCCGATGTTCACGTCGGCCCGCGCCGCCATGATGGCGATGCTGCCCGTCGCGGCGAGCATGACGTAGGGATCGCCGCGCTTGGTCTGGAAATAGTTGTAGGCGATGAGGCTCCCGCCGCCCGTGCGGTTTTGCACTACGAACGCCTGGGGCAGCAGCTTGTTCTTCTGGACGATGTCGGCGAGCGCGCGGGCATAGATGTCGGTCCCGCTGCCGGCCGAAGTCGGCGATATGAGCTCGATCGGTTTCGTCGGGTACGACTGGGCAACTGCCGTTCCAGATAGGCTCGCCGCGAGCGCACCAGCCGTCAGCACGGTGACAACACCAGCTGTTTTCGCCATGATGGCCTCCTCGTTGTGGCTACGATCGTTTTGTGCGCCGAAAGTATTCCCGCCGGCCTGTGCGGTCAACAACCGCGTCGCGCGAATCCAGAATTTATTCAGGCGCCGGGAGGCAGGAGAAGTAGCAGCGGACGCAGCGAGATCACAGATGACACGGGAGGAGGAGTAGATGAGATTGATACGTGGCGTTCGGGTTGCCTTGGCGCTCGCCGGGCTGTGTGCTTACGGGTCGGCGCATGGTGGCGCCGCACCCGAAGGGTCGGCTTATCCCACGAAGCCGGTACGGCTGATCGTGCCGTTCGCGCCCGGCGGTACCAACGACATCCTGGGGCGCATGATCGCCACCGACCTCGGCGCGCGGCTCGGCCACACCTTTATCGTGGACAACCGGCCGGGGGCCGATGGCGCCATCGGCACCGAATATGTCATGAAGGCGAATCCGGACGGCTATACGCTGATCGTTCTATCCGCCGCCTACGCCATGAATCCCGCGGTTCGCAAGCTGCCCTATGATCCGCAGACGGCGGTCGAATTCATCATCGGGCTCGGCTCGGGGCCGACCGTGCTGTCGGTTGGTCCCGCACTGCAAGTCGATTCGGTGAAGGCGTTGTTCGCCGTCGCCAAGAGCAAGCCGGGTGAGGTCATCTTCGGCACTTCGGGCGGATTCCAATACTTCGCCACGGCGCTGTTGCAAACGCTATCAGGTCTGCAGTTCAACATCGTGCTGTACAAGGGCACGGCCCCGGCCCTGGTCGATGTCATCGGCGGTCAGACGCACGCGAGCATCGCGCCCATCCTGCCGTCCCAACCGCACTTCAAGTCCGGCAAGCTCCGGCCACTCGCGATGGGGACATTGAAGCGCAGCGCCATGCTCCCTGATTTGCCGACGCTGGACGAGCTCGGCGTGAAGGGTTTCGATGCGTCCAACTGGTATACGCTGGCCGTCACGCCCGGCACCCCGAAAGCGATCGTCGACAGGTTGTATACGGAGACCGCCGCCTACATGCGCTCCCCCGAGACGCTGAAAACCCTGACCGGCATGGGCGTCGAAGTGGAGGTGAAGTCGACCGCGGAAGTGCGCAAGTTCGTCCGCGATGAAATCGTGAAATGGCGGCAGGTGGCGATCGATGCCAAGATGCCGCGCGAGGTCGATTGAAGATCATCGAGGTCGATCTCGTCATCGACGCTAAAACATTTGTCCGCCCCAGGAGCCGCCATGACCAGCCGCAGAACATTCTTGTCCGCCGTCGGCGCAACTGCCGCTACTGTCGCCGCGCCTCGTTTCGCCAACGCGCAAGGCGCGCGTAAGCTCGCGCTATACGCCAACGTCGGCCCGGTACTCACGCACTACGACGTTGATGTGGAGAACGCCACCTTGACGGCGCGCGATTCGGTCACTACGCCCGGCGGCATCGTGCAGTACCGTTGGCCGCATCGTAATCGAAGATATTTCTACGCGGCCTCCAGCTCCAACGTGCCGGGCGCGACGGATCATTCCGTCACTGGGTACAAGATCGACCCGAACACGGGCGCATTAACGCAGATCGATTCGATACGGCTGCCTGCACGGCCCATCCACATGTCGCTCGACAAAGAATCGCGGCATATTCTCGTGGCGTTCAATATCCCAAGCTCGGTGCGCGTATATCGCATCAACAAGGATTTCGCGCCTGGCGAAGAAGTGCCGCAAGCCTCGATGGATTGCGGCATTTACGCGCATCAGGTGCGCACGACGCCGGATGGCAAACACGTCGTACTGGTGACGCGCGGCAACGAAGGTACGGCGCAAAATCCGGAGGATCCCGGCGCGCTGATGGTGTGGGACTACACGAACGGCGTGCTGTCGAATCAGTACAAGATCGCGCCCAACGGCGGCCGTGGTTATGGCCCGCGTCACCTGGATTTTCATCCGACGAAGCCGTGGATGTACGTATCGATCGAAACGCAGAACCGGATGCACATGCATCGCATGCAGGGCGGCAAGCCGCAGCAGGAAGTGGTGTTCGACAAAACCACTTTGCTGGAACCGAACAACATTCGCTCGCGCCAGGCCGCGAGCACTGTGCACGTGCACCCGAACGGGCGTTTTCTCTACGGCGCGAATCGCTCTCAGGATGTGGTCGATTTCAGCGGCAACCCCGTCTACAAGGGCGGTGAAAACAGCATCGTCGTTTACGCGCTCAACCCGCAAACCGGTGAGCCGACGGCGATTCAACACATCGAAACGCAAAAGCTGCATCCGCGCACGTTCCACATCGACCCCAGCGGGCGCCTGCTGGTGGCGCAGCACAACCTGCCGGTGAACGTGCGCGAGAACGACGCGGTGCGCACGGTGAAGGCGGGGCTGTCGGTATTCCGCATGACGCCGGACGGCAAGCTCTATTTCGTGCGCACCTACGACTTCGATGTGGGCAAGAGCATCAGTTGGTGGATGGGCATGGTGGCGTTGTGAGCGGCAGGCCGTCATGTGGCTCACCCGGCTGCTGAAGCAGCTCCGCCGGATCATACGTAACGAAAAACGGCGCCCGTCGGGCGCCGTTTTTACGTGTCACTCATCAATAGATCGTCTGCTTCACCCGTTCGGGGTAGGCTTTGTCGTGCTCCGCCGCATCGACTTTACCACCGGTGATCTCCTGCAGGATCTGGCCTGTGCTGGGCACAGTCGAGCGCGGCGCCTGCGTCTCGGCTGCCCACAGCCGCGAGCGCACCAGCGCCTTCGCGCACTGGAAGTAGACGCGCTCCGCGGTCACTTCGATGAGCACCTTCGGCGTCCGCTCGTTGACCGCGAACGATGCGGAGAGGTCTTCATCGACGATGATCCGCGCGCGCCCGTTGATGCGCAGCGTCTCGTTCACACCTGGAATCAGGAACAGAAGCGACACGCGCGGGTCCTCGATCAGGTTGCGCAACGAGTCGAGGCGATTGTTCCCGCGCCGGTCGGGGATCAGAACGCGCTTGCGGTCGAGCACTCGCACGAAACCGGCGGGATCGCCGCGCGGTGAGCAATCGAGGCCGCCGGGACCCGATGTCGCAAGGACCATGAACGGGGCCTTTTGGATGAACGTCCGATAGTGGTCGGAGATATGGTCGATCTCCTTCATGAGCGACGCTCCCGCCGGCTTGTCGTACAGCGCGTCCAGCTCTTCGATCGTCGTGATCTGCCGCTCTCTCGCTGCCGTGTCCATGCGCAATCCTCCCGAAACCCGGTGTCGTATAGCAGAAGTCTACCGCCTTGACGGAATCGTGCAGGGATGTGGCAGTGGTCCCGAACATGCGTTTCAAATTCTTATTGACGGAGACTTACTGGCCCGGCTGCTGAAGCACCTCCGCCAGATCGTCCAGGAAGCGGCCTGCCGGGACGCCGTTCACGTAAAATTCGTTATCGACGTTTGATCAGGACATCAGCGATGACCGCTGCTAAAAGACGTGAGGCGATATGACTAAAGAGCAGGTCAAGGCGGTACTTGATCGTGTATTGAGTTGGCCGCCCGAGCGGCAGGAGGAGGCGGCGCGCGTGTTGAGCCAAATGGAAGAGCAGGATACGAGCCCGTATCAACTTACGGATGAGCAGCTGGCAGAGGTAAAACGACGGCTCGCTGATCCAAGTCCGAAGTTTCTTACGCTCGAAGAAGTCCGGGAGCGCTTTGCGCGTCGGCGCGCGTGAAAGTCATCATCCGCGAGTCGGCGTATGACGATCTCGAGCGGATACATGAATGGATTGAAAAAGACCGGCCGCGCTCCGCGCATTCGGTGATTGATCGCATTCTTGAAAGCACCGAAAAGCTCGACCGGTTTCCGTACATCGGGCGCATCGGCAGAGCACATGGTACTTATGAGTTGGTGGTGCCGGGTCTACCGTATATCGTGGTCTATCAGGTGAACGCCGATGATGACCTGGTGATTGTCATTGGCGTTTTCCATGGCGCTCAGGATCGCTGAGAGCAAGAGGCTCACCCGGGTTCTGCAGCAGCTCCGCCAGATCGTCCAGGAAGCGACCTGCCGGGACGCCGTTCACGATGCGGTGGTCGTAGGTGAGCGAGATCGGGAGTAGCCGCCGCACACTCCAGCCTCGGGGATCTGCTTCATCCACGTACCATCCGCGGTGCGGCTCGGCCAATGCCGAGTACGGCAGCCTGTCCCGGGGTGAGCACGGGCGTTGCCCAGATGACGTGGCGCAGCATGCCGTAGTTGCTCAGGGTAAACGTCGCGCCCTGAACATCGTCTGTGGACAGAGCGCCGGCCTCCGCTCGCTGCTGGAGCGTCTGCAGCCGGGTCACCATGTCGGCAAGTGGCAACTCGTCCGCGCGCTTGATCACCACCGCGAGGAGATCGTCCGAGGGCAGTGCCAGAGCTACGGCAACGTTCACCTCGGCGTACTCGATCACCGTTTGTTCCTCGATCGTCGCGTTGAGACGCGGGTGCCTGCGCAGGCAGGCGGCTACCGTCTTGATCAGGAGGTGGGTGAGCGTCAGCCCCGGAATCGATTCGCGCAGCTCTCGGGCGTGCGCCAGGACCGGTTCGGCATCCACCTCCGCCATCGCGGTGACATGCGCGGTGGATTGAATGCCCGCGAGCGTGCGGTTGGCCACCACGCGCTGAATGCCGCGCAGGAGTATGCGCCGCGCGACCGGCACACCATTGACCGTATCCATTGCGCCCGACTCAGGCGTGGTCTTGTCGTTCATCCTTCGACTCCGCAGCGCTACGCTCTGAGGAAACAGTTGTCATTGCGAGCGAGCTTCGCGAAGCAATCTCGGAGCGTCCGTGTCGTGCGCCCACGGGCAGCGGAGCGGTCGGGCGCCACGGCGCACTTGCTGCGCCTCGCGATGACAGTTTCTTCACCGCGCCTTGCCACGCGCAAGCCGGCTTACTGGGCTCAGCACGAACGGTCATGTCCGGGTGCTCGCCATCACGCGGCGCGCAGCATCGACGATGTGGCGTACATTGGGCAGCGCGTGCGGGCGCACCTTGCCGCTGGGCACGGGCACCGGCGCGGCGCCGATACGTATGACCGGAGCAACCAGCAGCTCGGGCGCTTCTTCCACCACGGACGCTACCACCTCCGCGCCGATCCCTCCCGCCACCCAGGCCTCGTGCACGGTGATGAGGCGGCGGGTACGCCGCACAGAGGCGAGGATGGCGTCGCGATCGAGCGGACGCAGCGTGCGGAGATCGAGGATCTCCAGCTCGATGCCCTCTGCAGCCAACTCGCTAGCGGCGCGCATGGCGAGCGGGAGCGAACTGCCCACCGCAACCACCGTCGCGTCGCGACCCTCGCGTGCGATGCGCGCCTTGCCGATCGACGTTTCGAAGGCCTCGCGAGGGACGGGTGCGCGGGCGGCGTGAGAGAGGCTCATCGCCTCGAAGAACAGCACCGGCCCATCGTCGCGGATCGCTGCTGTCATCATCCCCTTCGCGTCCACCGGCGTGGCCGGCATGACGACCTTCCACCCCGGCACGTGGGCGAACCAGGCGGAGTAGTCCTGCGGGTGTCCGCCGTAGGGGCCGTCACCGACGCGCGTCCGCACGACTACGGGAACGCGCGCGGTCCCACCGGTCATGTAATGGAGATTGGGTGCCTGGTTGATGAGCTGATTCATGGCCGCAGGTAGAAACTCGCCGAAGCTGATTTCCACGATGGGCCGCTGGCCGAAGAGCGCCGCGCCCACTGCGGCGCCCACCATGGCGGACTCCGATATGGGCGCCTCGCGGATACGCATCGGGCCGAATTCTTCCGTGAGACCCTTCGTGCCCTGCATGGATCCGCCCATGGCGCCCACATCCTGACCGATGTAGAAGACGCGCGGATCCTCCCGCATGGCATCCGCGATCGCCTCGATGATCGCCTCCATGTGGGTCAGTCGCCGGCTCGGCTCGCTCATGGGTGGACCTCGTCCAGGCCCAGCTCCGCCTCACCGGTGTCCGGTAGCGCCCTCACTGCCTCGAGCACCGACGTGACTGTGGCCCGCGCAGCGTCACGCAGCCTGTCCAGATCCCCTGCGGATGCCTCGCCTCGCTGAATCAGGTGATCACCGTAGCGGACGAGGGGGTCCTCCATCGGCGTCTCCAAGTGGATTGACCGATAGTCCTCCGGGTCTGCGGCCCAGTGACCTTTGGCGCGCCACGTCCGCGCCTCGATCAGGCTCGGTCCTTTGCCCTGCGCGCGCCCGTGCTGTTGCACTCCGACACCGTCCGACGCACGGCGTCCAGGTCATTGCCATCCACTGCGACCCCGGGCATGCCATAGCCCGCGGCGCGATTGGCCACGGGCGCCGGCAGATAGTCCGCAGCGGGTTGAGAGATGGCCCAGCCGTTGTGCTGACAGACATAGACGATGGGCAGCCGCCAGCTCGCCGCCAGGTTCAGATTCTCGTGGAAGTCACCCCGATTGGCCGTGCCGTCGCCGAAGCTGCACATGCAGATGCGGTCCGATCCTTCCTGCTGGAACGCGAGCGCGGCGCCGGTAGCGACGCCCAGACTGGTGCCGAGATCGCCGGCAACCCAGGGGACGATGTGCAGATCGACGGGGCCGGTAAACGGCACCGAGCGGCCTTTGTTGTAGCCCCCGACCTTTCCCAGGGCCTGCGCCACGAGCCGCGCCATCTCCGCGCCGCGCATCATGTAGATCACCAAGGGGTCGCGGTAGTGCGCGGCGATGGCGTCGTCCGGCCGCAGGTCGCAGAACGCACCCACCATGGCGGCCTCTTCTCCGGCGCTCGGAAACCAGCGCGGATTGGCGGCGCACAGGGCTTCGTCCAACTCACGCGAGAGCGCCATCCAGCCGTAAAGGCGCAGGCCTTCGCTCAGGCCTTTTGCCTCCGCCAGCGGAAGTATCGGGAGCTCTGCCACGGCTCAGCCGTTGTGCTCGAAAAGCGCGCGGTCGATGGCTGCGGCGTCTCGCGGCTCGCCGGGCTCCGCGATCACTGCCAGGGGATCGCCCGGCTTCAGGATTCGTCCTTCCTCCGCCAGCACCCGCGCCAAGGTGCCCGAGAGTGGTGGCTGCCACCTCCACGTTTGCCTTGTCGGACTGCACCTCCAGCACCGGCTCGCCCGCCGTGATGCTCTCGCCCACGGCCTTGAGCCACACCACCACCTCGGCTTCTCCGGTGCTGGCGCCGAGGTCCGGGAGTCGGAGGATGTTCATCGCCATGTTCACATGATTGCGCTCGATCTCTATGTTACCTATTCGGCCTTTGTATTTGCCTCTCGTGGATCGCCAGCGCTTGAATGGTGTTTGAAATGAAGATCGATTGACCGCTTTGTCCGACCGGCGATACAGTCGCCACTCGCGAAAAGAGCAGTTTGAATTTCCTATTCGCCTCACCCGTTCCGAGGGAGGAAGCCATGAACGATACGATCGTCACCAGCAACGCCATCACCATCGAAGACGTCGAATACCAGCCGGGCATGCTTGCTCGCCTGTACCGGCCGAAAGGAACCGGGCCGTTTCCGGCGGCGTTGCAGGTGCACGGCGGCGCCTGGACCAGCAAGGACCGCACCGACAACGACTTCATGGCCAAGGCGCTGGCCGAAAGCGGCATCTTCGTCGCTTCGATCGATTTCCGTATGCCGCCGGTGGCCCCTCATCCCGGCTCGATCCAGGACATCAACCTGGGCGTCCGCTGGCTGAAGGCGAATGCGCGTTCCTTCGGCAGCCGCCCGGAATGGGTCGGCTCATTCGGCACCTCGAGCGGCGGCCACCAGGTCCTGCTGGCCGCGATGCGGCCGACCGATCCGCGTTATACGACTCTGCCGGGCCCGGCCGGCGTCGATGCGAAGCAGGCCTGGGTGATCTCCGGCTGGGGCGTGCTCGACCCGCTGCTGCGCTACAACCTGGCGAAGCAGGCCGGCAAAAAGGATCTGGTGCATCACCACGACACGTTCTGGCTGACCGAAGAGGCGCATGCCGAGGCGGCGCCGCCGACGATGCTGAAGCGGGGCGAGAAATGCGCACTGCCGCCGGCGCTGGTCTTCGGCGGCGACAAGGACGAGTGGGTCCCGCTGGAGCTGATGCGCAGCTTTGTCGACGACTACAACAAGGCCGGCGGGAAGGCCGAATTGCAGGTCTACGAGGGCGCCGACCACGGTTTCATGACCGGCAAGCCCGATGCCAAGTACGCCGCGCGTGCGCTCGACCGGATGAAGGAATTCATCCGTCGCGCACGCGACCCCGTAGCGCGGCATTCCAACTTCGTCGTCACTGCAGCGACGTGACGACGAAGCAATGCTGTCGTGCAGGAGGGTCCCCGCTGGTCCTCAGGGTCCCTGACGCGATATCGTGCGTGCACGACGCGAGCTTAGAGTCCCTAACATAATGACGCGAGTGCGCGTTGCGAGCCAAAATTGTGGATGACAAGGAGGACGCCGAAGAGCGTATCGAGAATACGGTCGAGGCGGCCGACGATGGAAGGCGCGATTTTGGCCGCAACCCGAAGGGCTGGCACGAGTTTTCGCCCATCTCATCGTCGTGCTCCTTACCAATGTTCTCGACATTGGCTGCGTCGCACTCCTTGATCTGAGCGAAAATCGTGACAGCGCGCGCCGCCGCTCATTATGTTAGGGACTCTTGGACTGATGCGCTCTCCGCCGCCTCGGCGCTTGCCGTGCCGAGCTTCGTCCTGAACAGCCAGTCCCGGTAGTCGTCGAGGTCGCCGTCGAACGGCTGCAGCGTGCCGTCGGCGACGATGAGGAACTGGTCGGTGGTCGCGCGCAGCAGGTGCCGGTCGTGCGACACCAGCACCAGCGTGCCTTCGAACTGCGCGAGCGCGACGGTGAGCGCTTCGCGCGTCTCGAGGTCGAGGTGGTTGGTCGGCTCGTCGAGGAGCAGCAGGTTCGGGCGCTGCCACACGATCAGCGCGAGCGCGAGGCGCGCCTTCTCGCCGCCGGAGAAATTGCGCGATCGAACCGATGGCCATGTCGCCGGGAAAGTTGAAGCCGCCGAGGAAGTTGCGCAGCTCCTGCTCGCGCACGCGCGGCGCGATGCGCTGCAGGTGCCACAGCGGCGACTGGTCGTCGCGCAGCATTTCGACCTGGTGCTGGGCGAAGTAGCCGATCGACGAGGCCCTTGTTGAAGTTCGCCGTGCCTGCGAGCGGCTCGAGCTCGCCCGCGATCGTCTTGATGCAGCGTCGACTTGCCCGCGCCGTTGATGCCGAGCAGGCCGTAGCGCTGGCCGCTCTGCAGCGCGAACTTGATGTCGCTCACGATCGTCTTGCGTGATCCGTCGGCAGGACGTAGCCCGCGTCGACGTCTTCGAGCACCAGCAGCGGATCGGGCGCGCGCAGCGGCTCGCGGAATTCGAACGAGAACGGCGCGGAGACGTGCAGCGGCGCGAGCTCCTCCATCTTCGCCAGCATCTTCATGCGGCTTTGCGCCTGCTTCGCCTTGCTCGCCTTCGCGCGGAAGCGGTCGATGAACGACTCGCAGGTGCGCGCGCTCGCGCGCCTGCTTCTCCATCATGCCCGCCGCCAGCACGACTGCGGCCGCGCGCTGGCGCTCGAAGCTCGAATAGTTGCCGGAGTAGCGCTTGAGCTTCTTCGCGTCGATGTGCACGATCGACGTTCACGACGCCGTCGAGGAAGTCGCGGTCGTGCGAGACGATGACGAGCGTGCCCGGCGTAGCGCTTGAGCCACTCCTCGACCCAGATGATCGCGTCGAGGTCGAGGTGGTTGGTCGGCTCGTCGAGCAGCAGCAGGTCGGACGGGCACATCAGCGCCTGCGCCAGGTTGAGGCGCATGCGCCAGCCGCCCGAGAAGCTCGCCACCGGCTGCTCCATCTGTTCGTGCGAGAAGCCCAGGCCGTGCAGCAGCTGCTCGGCGCGCGAGCGCACGGTGTAGGCGTCCGCGTCGCCGAGCGCGGCGTAGAGCTCGCCCATGAGCATGCCGTCGTCGGCAGCCTCGGCGGCCGCCAGCTCTGCCTCGAGCCGGCGCAGCGTCGTGTCGCCGTCGATCGCGTAGTCGAGCGCCGGCCGGTCGAGCGCGGGCGTCTCCTGCGCGACGTGGGCGACGCGCCAGCGCGCGGGATAGTCGACCTCGCCCTGGTCGGGTGCAGCTCGCCGCGCAGCAGCGCGAACAGGCTCGATTTGCCCGTGCCGTTGGCGCCGATCAGGCCGATCTTGTCGCCGGGATTCAGGACGACGTCGGCGCGCTTCGAGCAGGACCTTGGTGCCGCGGATGAGCGTGAGCTGGGAGAGGCGAATCATGGAAGGGGGTGAAAAACCCGCGAGCGGAAGCGGGTTCAGAGGGCGGCAAAAGGGCTGCATTCTACGCAGATTACCGATGTGGCGGGGCGTGACGCCCGCGAAATACAAATCGATCACCGTCGAGCAGATCGCGAAGGCGATAATCGCGACGTCACTGAACACGCCGACGAAATCGGACGTCTACCATTACCCCGAAATGATGGCGTTGAATCGGTGATTGCCCGCACGATTCGCACCCGACTGGTGTTTTCGAACTCAACCAACAGGAGGTCCCTGTGGCAAGACTACCTTTAGCAAGCCGGGAGAACGTTCCCGAAGACCAGCGTGCCGCTTTCGACGAGCTCGTCAAAGGCTATGGAGCCGTCCCTCGTCACGGCCCTTCCTCCGTGATCATCAACGTGCCCAAGGCGCAGCAGCACGTGAATGCCCTGAACAAGTATCTGCGGACCGAATCGTCGCTCCCGAAGAAGATCCAGGAGCTTGCGATGCTGGTCACGGCGCGAGAGAACGATTGCCAGTACATCTGGAACGCGCATGCGGCATCGGCGCGCGCCGCCGGTGTCAGCGATGCGACGGTCGATGCATTACGGGACCGCAAGGAGCTGCCGGAGCTCGCCGCTGACGAGAGCGCGGTCGTGCGTTACGGGCAGGAATTCTTTCGCACCCGCCGCGTGAGCAAAGGCACCTCCCAGCTCGCGCTGGAGCAGCTCGGGACGCGAGGCGCGGTCGAGCTCGGTCTCATCCTGGGGAGCTACGCCCTGCTCGCGCTAATGGTCAATTCTTTCGACGTCGACCTGCCGCCGGACCGCAAGGAATCGATCATGCCGGTCTAGGGGGCGGCGCTCGCCTTCGGCTCGGGCCTCGCCGCCCTACGGAACAGAAGGAAACCGATGGTTTCCCTCCGTAACCTCCTTTCCTTCGTGCGTGGTCGGATGCTGAATCCGACACGCTGCTACTGAGCGCGCGTGGATTTCGATGTCATCGTGCTGGGCGCGGGCGCGGCCGGCATGATGTGCGCCGCCGTGGCCGGGCAAAGAGGACGGCGCGTGCTGCTTCTCGAGCATTCCAGGAAGCTCGGCGAGAAGATCCGCATCTCGGGCGGCGGGCGCTGCAATTTCACCAACCTGCATACCCGTCCGGAAGCCTTTCTTGCGCGCAACCCTCATTTCTGCCGCTCGGCACTGGCGCGCTACACGGCACGCGATTTCATCGCGCTGGTCGAGCGCCACGGCATCCGCTATCACGAGAAAACGCTCGGGCAGCTGTTCTGCGACGAAAGCGCGACGCAGATCATCGCGATGCTGAAGGACGAGTGCGACGCGGCGGGCGTGCGCTGGGCGATGCCGGTCACGGTAGAGGCCATCACGCGCATCGAGGATGACGAATCGGCACGTTTCAAGGTTGCGACTTCGAAGGAGAGCTTCAGCACGCGCTCGCTCGTCATCGCGACGGGCGGTCTCTCGATTCCGAAAACCGGCGCCACGCCTTTCGGCTATCGCGTCGCCGAGCAGTTCGGCGTCCCCATCGTGCCGCCGAAGCCCGCGCTGGTGCCGCTCGCAGCGCCGCCCGAATGGCTGGCGCAGTTCCGCGAGCTGTCCGGGACGTCCTTCGAAGCGATCGCCTCGTGTGAAGCAGCACCCGAATTGCCCGGGTTTCGCGAGTCCGCGCTGATAACGCATCGCGGTCTGTCCGGTCCGGCGGTGCTCCAGATATCTCGTACTGGCAGGCCGCGGGCGGACGCGGCGCGGTCACGCTCGATCTCATGCCCGAGCGTGACGCGAAAGCCTGGCTCGCGGCCCACCGCCACGACCATCAGGCGCTGGGCACGCTATTGGAAGAATTTCTGCCGCGGCGCTTCGCGCAAAGCTTCGCCGGGGCGCACGGCTGGATGCAGCCGCTCACGCAGCTTTCGAACGCCTCGATCGTGACGATCGCGCAAACCCTCAAGGCCTGGCGCATCCAGCCTTCGGGCACGCTCGGCTACGCCAAAGCGGAAGTCACGCTGGGGGGCGTCGATACGGATGCGTTGTCGCAGCAAACGATGGAAGTGCGCGCCGTGCCGGGCCTGTACTTTATCGGCGAGGTCGTCGATGTCACGGGCTGGCTCGGCGGCTACAACTTCCAGTGGGCGTGGTCCTCCGGACACGCGGCGGGCATGGCGCTGTAGCGGTTTTAGCCAACACCGTGCGATGGACCGCTTTGCCGAGCGGCGATACAGTCGAGTGGCGCGCGCCGCGACCATGAGCGAAGACCTGACCCGGATCGCAAGCAACCGCCGCTGCCGCAAAGCCCGCACTCCCGCTTCGCTGTAAAGGAGAGAACATGCTGATCGTCGACGCGCAGATTCACCTCTGGAATGCGGGCAATCCCACCAGCCCCTGGCACCGGCAGGTGCCCGCCTACCTGAAGGACGACGCGCTCAAGGAAATGGACGCCGCCGGCGTCGATGCCGCCGTGCTCACTCCGCACACGCCGTGGGATCCGAACGCGAACGAGCTCTGCATCGAAGCGGCCCGCCAGCACCCCGAGAGGTTCGTGATCCTCGGCAGCTTCCCGCTCGACAAGCCGGAGAGTCGCGGGCTCGTGGATTCGTGGAAGCAGCGCCCGGGGATGCTCGGCCTGCGGTTCACGTTCAACGAACCGGCGCAGAGCACGTGGCTGACGGACGGGACCGTCGATTGGCTCTGGCCGGCGGCGGAGCGGGCGGGCCTGCCGATCGCAATGATGGCGGCGAACTTCCTTCCGAAGGTCGCCGAGGTGGCGCAGCGCCATCCGAACCTCAAGCTGATCCTCGATCATCTCGGCCGCCCCCGGGGAACCGAGCCCTTGCGGAGCGGTGGGCGAATCTCCCGGAGGTGCTGGCGCTCGCGAAATATCCCAACGTCGCCATGAAGGCCACGGGCGCGCCGAGCTACTCCGATCAGCCGTACCCGTTTCGCGACATCCACGACAACCTGCATCGGCTCTACGACGCGTTCGGCCCCGCGCGCTGGTTCTGGGGCACCGACATCACGCGCATGCCCTGCCCGTGGCGTCAGTGCGTGACGCTGTTCACCGAAGAGCTGCCGTGGCTCCGCGGGCGCGATCTCGAGCTCGTCATGGGCCGTGCCGTTTGCGACTGGCTCGGCTGGAAGCGGTGAAGGCTCGCGCTCTACGCCAGCGTCGGCGTCGATGTCTTCCTGGTGTCATGTACTCATAGATTCGACGCACGAAACACCGTTCGTGCTGAGGAGCGCCAGCGTCTCGAAGCATGAACAACCGCAGCCTCAGACTTTCTCGATCAGTTCCATCTGCGCGCCGTCGGGGGCCTCGATAAAGGCGACATGGTGACCGTTGCTGCCGACCTGCTCCAGCATGATGTGCGCGCCATTGCTCTTGAGTTTGGCAACCGCGCCGGCGTAGTCGTCGGTCATCACGGCGATGTGCTCGATCCCCATCATCTGTTTGCGCTTCTGGGCCGCGACGATGGTGGTGACGTTGAGCTGCAGCCCATGCAGGTTGAGCTGGATGTTGCCGTTGGCGGCCTCGCTCTTCATCGTCGCGCCGAAATTGTCGATGTAGAACTGCGCCGTCTTCTTGGGGTCGTACGTCTTGATGTGGACGTGTCCGATTTCCATGGCCATGCTCGTCTCCTCCGGTCGGGTTCGCTGAGGGGGATAGGAAATTGAACCATCATTTTCCCATCCACGACTGTAAGGCCGGCCCGACAGGCGGTCAATCGCGCGGTGTTGGCCTGAAAATTCCCGCCGCTCGATGCGTATTTTGAACCCTACATCGTCCTCGAATTCGTCTTTGACAAACTCAGGCAAGCACGTACCAGTTTTCGTTTCGACCTGGACGAGAACGGTCTTGAGCTGTTCTTGCGCCGCGCTTCACGAGCCTTCGACAATACGCTGACGATCTGATTGTGCTAGCACGCATTATGCAGTGGCGGCGGCGCTTCTGCATAACAGCAAGAACGCGCCATCAGCCGCACGTTTACGCATTGAACAGCGCCAGCCGCACCTATCATCATTCCTATCGTCCGCAAGGGCAACCCACGCAAAGAGCAAAGCATGAGAACCGACGACAAGATCAAAAGAGACGTAGAGATGGAGTTGCGCTCGGACCCGGAGATCGCGCGCGAAGCGGTGTCGGCGCTAAATGCAGCTCCCGTATTCCACCGACAAGATCAAGTTGTAACCGCGTCATGAAAACAGTCGCGCTGCCTTCGGGAGAACGGGTGCCGGCGTTCGGGCAGGGTACCTGGCACCTGGGCGAGAACCGCGAGAGCCGCGAGGAAGAGATCGCGACACTGCGGCTCGGCATCGAGCTGGGGGCAACGCTCATCGACACCGCCGAGATGTATGGCGAAGGCAAGGCCGAAGAGCTCATCGGTGTCGCGATCGAACGCCGGCGCGACGAGGTCTTCCTCGTGAGCAAGGTGTATCCGCACAATGCGACGCGCCGCGGCGCGATCGCTGCGTGCGAGCGGAGCCTCAAGCGCTTGCGCACCGATCGGCTCGATCTCTATCTGCTCCACTGGCGCGGGACGGTGCCGCTGGAGGAGACGATGGAAGCGTTCATGGCGCTGCGCGAGGCGGGCAAGATCCGTCATTACGGTGTGAGCAATCTCGACCTCGCCGACATGCAGGAGCTCTGGGATATCCCAGGCGGCCGCGAAGTTCAGACCGATCAGGTGCTCTACAACCTCACGCGGCGGGGCATCGAATGGGACCTGCTGCCGTGGCTGCGCGAACGGCGGATCCCGGTAATGGCGTATTCGCCGATCGAGCACGGGCGGCTGGTGAACCATCAGGGGTTGGTGCGGGTCGCGCGCCGTTATGGGATGACGCCGGCGCAGATCGCGCTCGCCTGGCTGCTCAGGAACGACGACATCATCGTCATCCCGAAGTGCGCCGATCGGAGGCGCCTGAAGGAAAACCTGGGCGCGCTGCCCATCGCGCTCAACGCCGAACAACTGGCGGAGCTCGACCGGCTGTTCCCACCGCCGGCGGGCTCGACGCCGCTGGAGATGATCTGAGACGCCCATGCTGCAGGAAGCCACGAAAGTAGTCCGCGCGCCGGTCCTGCCGGCGACGATGAACGCGGCGGCGATTGATCGCTTCGGCCCGCCAGAAGTGCTGACCTTGCACACCTTGCCGCTGCCCAGGCCCGGTCCACGCGACGTGCTGATCGAGATGCGTGCTGCGGGTGTGGGCGTATGGGATGCCGAAGTGCGCGACGGTTCCTGGCGACCGTACCGGCGCCTCAAGTTTCCACTCGTCATCGGCACCGATGGGGCGGGCGTGATCGTCGCGAAAGGAACGAGTGTGCGCCGGTTCAGGATCGGCGACCGCGTCTGGGCCTATCACCCGGGCAATCCGAAAGGCGGTTTCTACGCGGAGTACGTGGCAATCGATTCGGCCCGCGTCGGACACGTGCCGGCGCTGCTCGACGACCTGCAGGCCGGTGCGGGCGCCGTAACCTCGCTTACCGCAATGCAGGGCATCCACAAGATGCTCGGCGTGAAAAGCGGTGACACCGTGCTGATCTTCGGCGCATCGGGGGCCGTGGGTACGCTCGCCGTGCAGTTCGCGAAGTTGCAAGGCGGCCGGGTCGTGGCGGTTGCCGGCGGACGAGACGGGGTGAAGCTCGTCCTCGAGCTCGGGGCGGATATTGCCATCGACGGGCACAGCGACGATGGCGTCGAACAGGTGAAGCAGTCCGCCCCGGCCGGCCTCGACGCGGTCCTCGCGCTTGCCGGCGGCGAGATGCTCGAGCGCTGCCTCGATCTCGTGAAAAGCGGCGGCCGCGTGGCGTACCCGACCGGCGTCGAGCCCGAGCCGCGCCGCCGTCCGAACCTGCAGATGCGCGCCTATGACGGCGAGGCCACTCCGGCCGAGTTCGAGCGCGTGGGACGCGCGGCGGCCGAATCGACCCTGCGCGTGCCGCTCGCCGCGACGTATCCGCTCGACGAGGCAGCGCAGGCCCATCAGCGGCTCGAGCGCGGTCACCTGCTCGGGCGAATCGTGCTGCGCATCCGCGGCCGCGGACACTGAGCGATGCCTGCAGACCGCAGCGCCGCACGCTTCTCAAGCGCACGAGGACGATCCATGGCGCAATGCAACCATCTGAAGTCAATCAAGGTAACGCATCCCGACAAGCGCTATTGCGAGGATTGTGTGAAGACCGGCGACGCGTGGGTGCACCTGCGCATGTGTCTCACGTGCGGCCATGTCGGTTGCTGCGATTCCTCGCCGAACAAGCACGCGACGAAGCACTTCCACGCGACGGCCCATCCGCTCATCCGGTCGGCGGAGCCGGGCGAGCGATGGGTGTGGTGCTACGTCGATGAAGTGATGCCGGGGGATTTGGCTGCCTGAAAAGCCGTGATGCGGAATGCTTGGGGTGCGTCGATGACGCACCGACCGGTGCGCTGTTAGCGCACCCTACGAGCGGGTGACCTGCTCACGCTCGCAGCTGACGCCTTACGGCGGAACCACCGCCGGCGTCGTCTGCGCCCCCCGAGCAGGGTGTAGCCGGCAGACTGGCGCCCTGACGGTCATCCGGTACCACGACCCCAATGTCGGCTTCCGCTCCTGTCTTCCTAGAAAAATATGAAAGCCCGGACCACGCAGTTCCTGCGGTTGCGGGCGTCGGCGGGCGCGGTCGGGTCGATGCACGCGGTATGGAAAGACCAGCGCGAGACGGAGCCGTCGGTCACGGAGTCATAGCATTTCAGCATCGAGACCTCGTTCACCTTCTGCTGGGGAAACCAGTACCACTCGTGGTCGGGACGGTAGGTGAAGCGGGTGGTCTCGCCGACGCGGTCGTCGTAGATCCGGTAGTTGGTGATGTACGGCTGGTCGGCGAAGGAGGGCCACGCGCAGAGCACGAAGGGAAACTGCCCGACGGTCTCCATCGGCTTGGCGAGATTGATCGACACGAAGCGCCGCGACATCTTCCTGTCGGCTTCTTCCTCCGTGTAGTGCTGCTCGCGACCGAAGTTCCGCAGGTTCTTGGTGAGCAGTTCGCGGCAGCGCACGCGGCCGCTGTTGTCGTTCAGGTCGTTGTGCACGAGGGTGGCATAGCGGGCGTTCACACCCGGGTTCTTGTTGGCCTGGTCTTCCGTGCGGTCGCCCGTGTAATCCTTGTCGAAGACGTCGTGGTTGTAGACCAGCGCATCGGTCGCGTCCGGGAAGTACTCGAGGAGGAGCTTCTCGATCTCGGGGTAGAACACGCGCTCCACCTCCGCCGAATCGTAGAAGTTCGAGCACTTCGAGTCGAGGTGCGCCAGCGAGACGCCGAGCCGGTCCATGCACTCGGCGCTGGTGGGGGAGAGGCCGGGGTAGTACTCGGGGATGCGATGCGCATCGCGCATCACCTGCGGGAACCAGAGATCGCGGCGCTTGTTGTTCTGCTCGTTCTTGCGCAGGAGCGCTGCTACCTCGGGGCGCGCCGGGTCGCGCCAGATCGCGTTGGACGGGACGACGGAATAGGTGTGCCGCTCGTAGACGGTATAGGGCAGCGGCAGCGCAAAGCCGCCTTCGGGGGCCTTGATGGCGTTCCTGCGTATGTGCGCCATGCACTCGTCGTATTTCCGGAACCCGACGCCCCACTTCGTCTCGATCGGCGCGCCCGGCGGCGCGTTGTGGACCATGTCGGCAACACGCTGGCCCTCGCCCTCGGCGATCAGGGCGAGCGCGTCCTCGAGCGCCTTGCGGGTGCCCCCATCGCCGTCCCGGTCGAACGACATGTAGGACAGGCCGCCATTCGCCGCGATGGGCGGCGGCTGCCCTGCCGTGCGCTGGAGCGGCGGCACATAGGCCGACGAAGCTTTCTGCGTGTTCGCTGCAACGTTTCTTTCGGCGACCTCGGTCTGGTCCATGGCGCTCCTCCGATTGGTTCCGGTTAACCGTTAGCATACCGCCGAATCCCGCCAGTGTTCCAACGCAGACGTTTCGCGTTATGGTGTCGGCGAATTTCGACCCGAGGACACACCATGACCAAATATTTGCACACCATGATCCGCGTGAGTTCGCTGGAGGACACCATCGCCTTCTTCGGGGTGCTCGGCCTGCGCGAGTTCCGTCGCCGTCCGGACGAGAAGGGCCGCTACACCAACGTGTTCCTCGCCGCACCTGGCGATGAAGCGGCCGCCGTGGAACTCACCTACAACTGGGATCCCCAGCCTTACCCTGGTGGCCGCAATTTCGGGCATCTCGCCTACGCCGTAGACAACATCTACGACACCTGCAATGCGTTCATTGCCCACGGCGTGACGATCAACCGCCCTCCGCGCGACGGCCGCATGGCCTTCATCCGCACGCCGGACGGCATCTCCATCGAGCTGCTGCAGGCCGGCGACGCGCTGCCGCCAGCCGAACCCTGGAGCAGCATGCCCAACACCGGTTCGTGGTAGCGCCGGAAGCATGGCTGCTAAGCTGAGGTAGCGGTACGGCGACGCCCCAAACTTCGTCGCGGCTGTTCTCCAACCCTGACTTCCGTCGCCTGTGGCTGATCGGCCTCGGCATCTCCGTCGTGCGCTGGCTGGAGATGCTCGCGCTCGCGTTGTTCGCGTATCGCCTCACCGCGTCGCCATTCGTCGTGATCATGCTCACGATGCTGCGCATGGTGCCGATGGCTTTGTTCGGCGCGTTCCTCGGCGCTGCCGCAGAGCGCTTCGACCGCCGCGGCGCGCTCATGCTCGTCGTCGGTGTGCAGATGGCGGTGACGTTGGTGCTGGCGCTGCTCGCGAGCTTCGATGCGATCGAGGTGTGGCACCTCGCCGTCGCGAGCTTTATCAACGGCACCGGCTGGGCATCGGATCATCCGGTACGGCGCACGATGATCGGCGATGCGGTCGGTGGCGGGCGTATCGGGCCCGCGCTCTCCATCGACGCTGCAACGAACAACGGCACGCGAATCGCCGGCCCGGCGCTCTCGGGTCTCCTGTTAGCCGAATTCGGGATTACGAGCGTCTTCTGGTTCAGCCTCGCGCTCTATGTGCCTGCGTTCATCGCGGCTACGCGCATCGGCATGCGGCGGCGGATCGCGCACGGGCCGCGGTCCTCTTTTTTCGCGAGCGTGCGGGAAGGCCTCGTATGGGCGCACCGCGACGGACGCCTGATCGGCGTATTCGCGATCACGATCATCTTCAACATATTCGGCTGGCCGGCGACGAGCATGGTGCCGGTGATCGGCACGGACCATCTGCATCTCGGCCCGCGTGGCGTCGGGATCCTTGCCAGCTTCGACGGCGCGGGAGGACTGCTCGGCGCGCTCGTGATCGCGAACTTCGCGCGCGCCGCGTGGTACGGACGCATCTATGTGGCCGGCGTCGCGCTCTATCTGGTGATGGTCATGGTGTTTGCGTCGGCGCCTGTCGTCTCGATCGCCGCTGGCGCACTCTTCATCGGCGGAACCGCGAATGCGGCATTTGCGGTGATGCAGTCGACGCTCGTCTATCGCGCCGCGCCCGTCGAGATGCGCGCACGCCTGCTCGGCGTCGTTTCGGTCTGTATCGGCACCGGCCCGATCGGCTTCCTCTACCTCGGCCTGCTTACCGAATGGCTTTCGCCCCCGGCCGCGACCGTTGCACTCGCGGCGCAGGGGATCGTCGCGCTGATTCTGACGAGGCGCTATTGGGGCGGGGTGGTGCGGCTTTGAGGTATGCGCTTTACTCGTTCGCCTCGATGCGAGCAGCAGATGAGCCCGCTGCGCTTTTCAACAGGGCGTGAGTTAGCCGTGGACATGTGTGACGACGCCCAATTTGGCCGTGAGCAGCGCCTCGCGGACCGCGGGCATAAGCGGTCTGAGCACGTCAATATCGTTGCTTCGCGCAACAATTACGACAACTGCGATCGTCAGACCCCAAAAGTTCTGCTGATACTCAAGATTACGGTCGACAGTGAGCAGTACATCGAATTCCTTTGCAGCAAGCTGCAGCAACGCCCCGTTTTTGACGCCGGCCCATCCAGCTTCAGCTACGGTCTTGACGTCGTGGCCAGAGAGCTCCGCGCGCAAGGGTCGAGGAACGCACTCGTCAAGAAGCACGCGCATCGGCGAGTAAGTGTGCCTTCGCCTGCTCGAGAGCGGCCACGGCGATCTCCCGGCTTACGGTGGGAAATGCATCAAGGAACTCGTCGAGCGAATGTCCGCCCTCGATGTAATCGATAAGCGCTTGGACGGGTACCCGAGTACCGACGAACACCGGGGTGCCGCCCAAGATGTCTGGATCGGAATGAACGACTGACCGCTGCCCCATGGGCACCTCGTTGCAGCAATTACGCAAAATGTTAACCTGAGCGTGCCGTCCACGTCTAAACGATCTGTTCAGCGGCGAGCGCAAAGGTGCTGGCAAAACCGCTGAGATTGCGGAAGAACCACTTACGCTGACACGGGTCCGCTACAACACAAAGTTGGACCTCGTCACGGTTGAAACCATCGTGGCCGAACGTAGCCATTTCGTCAGTCGACGTCCATCACCATTTGTAGACTTTCTGGCACGTTCCGCCCATGAGCGCCGCCTTGTCGCTCTCGGACAGACGCTTCGTCTCGCGGAATGGCCGACGCCCTGCTCATACGTCAGCATGTTGATCGCCCGCGTCCAATCGGTACCCCACATGCAGCGATCCAGTCCGAACGCATCGATGATTCTCAGCACCGGATCCCAGATGTCATCGTAGGGAAAGGGTCGGTACGACATCGTGCAGGCGCCACTGATCTTCACCCTCACGTTCGCGTATTGAGCCAACGCGAGCAGCTTCGGCAGATCAGCCCAGACGTCGGGCGGCACCGGCGGTCGGTGTGGTTGCAGAAGACCGAGGTGATCGATCACGATGACCGTGTCGGGATGCCGCTGGATGTGCGGCAGGCCTTTGTCCAGGATGCCCCAGCACAGCAGATTGACCGGCAGCCCATGTTTACCGGCGGCGGCGAACGCGCGGTTCAGACCGGGATGGTCGGCGTCCATCGGCAGGCCTTCACGCATGCGTATGCGAATGCCGCGCGCGCCTTTAGTCGCCGCCCATTTCGCCACCACATCGTCGATCGCCGGATCGGTTGCGTCGACCGGTGTCACGACCCGGAATTTATCCGGATAGGTGTTGTAGACCTCGAGCGCGTAGCTCGGGTCGTACTCATAGGTGGTGAACGACGACACCATGATCGCGCCGTCGACGCCGACACTTTTCATGGCAGCGACCATTTCCTCGCCCGTGGCGGAGTCCAGCCCGCGCGAGGGGCTGGCCCAGGGCCGGCCGGGATGATTTCGATCGAAGGGATGGACCTGAACGTCGATGATTGGCATGGCATACCTCCTGTTCGTTCGATCTATTGTCTATCATACCGTCGAGAGGGTGAGCGAATGCGCCAGAAAAGACAGATTGGGGATGTAGGGGCGGCCATCATGCACGTGCGGATTTGCAGGGACATGATCCGGGCGGATTACGCCATGCGGCGGGAAGTCTACGGATCGATCCCATGTCCGCTCTGCAGCCACAACGGCACGATATATTACGAATTGCGGGATGGCCGTACGATCGTCGGGCATTGCGATTCGGCGCAGTGCGTCCACTTTGGCTAGCCGCCATTCGCTGTTCCTCCCCGCCGTGGTTGATGACCGTCGAAGCGCTGCCGAAGAACATCGAGGAAAGGAACCAGGCCTATGGCGCGATCAAACGACCGGTTGGACAGGGTGATTCTCGAAGCTCGACGCAACGCCGACAAGCGTGCGGCGGGATATCGCGCGCAGGCGCTCAAGCTCTATCCATGGGTGTGCGGTGGATGCGCGCGCACCTTCACGCACAGTAATCTTCAACTGCTGGAAGTCCACCACAAGAACGGCAACCACGATGACAATCCGCCGGACGGCAGCAATTGGGAGCTTCTGTGCACCTACTGCCACGAGCACGAGCATTCGAAGTTGAAGGACATGGCGGGGCGCACGGATTCAGGCGAGGTGACGCCGTCGTCGACGTTCAATCCCTTCGCGGACCTCAAAGCGATGATGGAGTCGCAGAAGAAGGGTTGATTTTCAGCCGCCACAATGACGTGACTTCCGCGGCACGGGCGTCGTGCAGTGCGTCGTCGGGATCCGACGCCTTCGGATGATCCGGGCGTGCGTCGGTGCGGTCCACGATCTCGAGGTCCGCCTCGTCGATCGCCGCGAGAAGTTCGCTACGCGTGCGTAAGCCCAGGTGCTCCGCGATATCCGAAAGCACCAACCAGGCTTCTCCGTCAGGCTCGAGGTGCGCCGCCGCACCTCCGAGGAATCCGCGCAGCATGCGACCTTCGGCGTCGTACACCGCCTGTTCCATGGGAGAGGTGGCCCGCGCCGGGATCCACGGCGGGTTGCAGACGATGAGGGGTGCGCGCCCTGCGGGGAAGAGATCCGCTTCGACGACTTCCACGTTCCTGTCGAGCCGAAGCCGTGCAATGTTCTCGCGGGCGCACGCGAGTGCGCGAGGATCGCGCTCGGTCGCCACCACACGTTCGACACCGCGTCGCGCAAGGACCGCGGCGAGAACGCCGGTTCCCGTGCCGATATCGAAGGCGAGCCTCGTCGGCGGCAACGGTGCTGTTGCCACCAGCGCGACGTATTCGTTGCGAACGGGCGCGAAGACGCCGTAATGCGGATGGATGCGGCCGCCGACGGACGGAATCTCTATGCCCTTCTTGCGCCATTCGTGCGCGCCGATGACGCCCAGCAGCTCGCGCATCGAGGTGACATAGCGCTCCTCTGCCGTGCCGTAGACCTCCGTGCAGGCGTCCCGCACGTCCGGCGCCCGGCGCAGCGGGATCGTGTGATCGCTTTCGAACGGCAGCAGCAGCATTCCCAGCGTGCGCGCGCGCTGTGACTGTGCCTGGCGATGCAGATGAAAGGCTTCGGCCGGTGATGTCGGCGCGGTGGCGGATTTTCTTCGCGGCTTGCGATCGACGCGCCGCGCAAGCGCCTGCAGCAGCTGCCGCGCGTTCTGGAAGTCGCCCCGCCACAACAGTGCCGTACCCTCGCATGCGAGGCGGTAGGCGGCATCCGCCGTCGTGGTGTCGTCCGCGACGACGACCCGTTTGGGCGGGGGCGTGCCGCTCTCCGAGCGCCAGCGAGCGGAGCGTACTTCGCGCCGCTCTTTCCAGCTGACGCGCGGTGTCTCGGTCATGATGACTCCGCAGGCGCTACTGATCCGCCCGAATCCCCGCCGCCTTGACGACCTTCGCCCACTTTGCGATCTCGGCCCGGATCAGCGCCTGGAACTCTTCGGGCGTGTTGTAACGGATCTCGGTGCCGATGTTCGCATAACGCTCCTGCGCCTGCGGCGATCTCAGAATCTGCACGATCGTCTCGTGCAGCCGGTTCACGATCGCTTTGGGCGTGCCCGCCGGCACGACCATGCCGTTCCAGATGCTCATTTCATAGCCGCGCACGCCGGCTTCGTCCATGGTCGGGATATCGGGCGCGAGCGACGAGCGTGATCTCGTGGTGATCGCGAAGGCCTTCAGCTTTCCCAGTTTCACCTGCGGCAGCACCGTCGTCACGCTCGGCAAACCGAGTTGTACCTGCCCTGTCATGACGCCGACGTTCGCAGGCTGCATCCCCTTGTATGGCACATGCACGAGCTTGACGCCGGCCATCAGCTCGAACATCGCGCACCCCATGTGCGACGGGGAGCCGATGCCGCTCGTGCCGTAGTCCAACTCCCCGGGACGGCTTTTCGCCAGCGCGATCACCTCCTTCACACTGTTCGCGGCGAGCGCCGTGGTGCCGACGAAGAGCAAGGGTGTCTCCGCGACCAGCGAGACCGGCTGGAAATCCCTGACCGCGTCGTACGGCAGCTTCGAGAAAAGCGAGGGGGCCACGGTGAACGTGTTCGCGACGAGCATCACGGTATAGCCGTCCGCGGGGGAACGCGCCGCGAGCTCGATGCCGATCAACCCGACCGCGCCGCCTCGATTGTCGACGATGAACTGCTTCCCGAGCGCCTCGCTCAGACGCTCCGCGATGTAGCGCGCATGGATGTCTGCGTTGCCGCCTGCAACGGAGGGCACGATCATACGCACGGGCTTGGTGGGATACGTCTCCGCGGCAAACGCGGATGTACCCGCCATCGCGCATGCAATCGCGATGCAGATGACGGCTATTCGATTCATGAGCAGAGCGCGCACGGGGACAGTCTAAGTCACGCGGGTGAAGAGCGCACGAAGACTCTGCGGAGCGCTTGTGGAAGCGCTGTATGATGGTTTGTCGGATTTCCGACGTCGGAGGTGATCGCGATTCTCGCAGGTTCTTTTGGGAGGAGCAGATGACAACCATTTCACGCAGAGAGATGTTGCAGGTCGTTGGTGCGGCGGGTGCTCTCGCCGCTGCAGGACCGGTCGGCCGTGCGATGGCGCAGCCGGCAGGAAAGATCGAGCGGCTCGATCCCGCACTCGACAGACTTCTTTCTTCATCGCAATCGGTGCAGGAGCTCGGTAGCGGTTACGGCGGCGAGATCGGACCCGCGGAGGGACCGCTGTGGTGGAAGGAAGGCGGATATCTGCTCTTCAGCGACATTCACAACGACCGGCGCATGAAGTACACGCCCGGACAGGGTGTCACGGTCTTCAAGGAGAAAGTAAACCGCGCGAACGGCCTCACGCGCGATCTGCAGGGCCGGTTGCTCGCGTGCGAGCACGGCGCGCGACGCGTGACGAGACAAGAGCTGGACGGCAGCATCACCGTCGTCGCGAACAGCTTCCAGGGTAAACGGCTCAACCTTCCGAACGACGTCATCGTCAAGTCCGACGGCTGCATCTACTTCACCGACCCCAACCACAACATCGTTCCGGAGCAGTGGGATTTGCAGCACCCCGGCGTGTATCGGCTCACGCCCGACCTCGGCACGATGAGCCTCGTGACCGACACGTTCGTCGCGCCCAACGGCCTCGCGTTCTCGCCCGACGAAAAAATTCTTTACATCAACGACTCACGGCGCAATCACATCCGCGCGTTCGAGATGCTGCCGAACGGGCTTCTCGCGAAGCAGACGGACCGTGTGTTCGCCGATCTGCGCGGACCCGAGCCCGGCAACGCGGACGGCATGAAAGTCGACGTCGAGGGCAACGTCTATTGCGGCGGTTCGGGTGGCCTGTGGGTTCTCGATCGCACAGGCAAGAAGCTCGGCCGCATCCTGCACGGCCAGCCCGCGACCACCAACGTCGGCTTCGGCGGCGACGACTGGAAGACGCTCTTCATCACCACGCGCAACCACCTGTGGGCGGTGAACGTCAACATTCCTGGCGTACCCGTGCCGGTGCCGGCGCGGAAGACATAGCGGTCAGGCGGTTCATGCCCCATGGCTCGTATCCTCGTCCGCGGGCGTCGCACCAGCACAAGGAATGGCTATGACATTGCGGGACAAAGTGGCGCTTGTCACCGGCGGCAGCCGCGGTATTGGGCGAGCGATTTGCCTCGGTTTCGCAGCGCAGGGGGCAAAGGTGGTGGTGGCATCGCGCACAGAGGTCGATACATCGACTGGCACGGAGTTCACCAGATATGCCGCAGGCACCATTCACGACACGGTGCGGATGATTCGAGGCCCAGGGCGGCAGTGCCGCAGGCATCAAGTGTGACGTGACGCAGGCCGACGATATCCGTCGCGTGGTAGACGTCACCCTGGAGCGCTTCGGACGCATCGATATCTTGGTGAACAACGCGGGCATTGACTGTGAATCGCCTGTCGTCGATATGGATGTCGACCTCCTCGATCGATGTCTGGCAGTCAACGTGCGCGCTCCGCTCTTACTCTGCAAATTCGCCCTGCCCGGCATGCTCGCGCAAGGCTCCGGTTCTATCTTTTGTATCAGTTCAGGGGCCGCTCGCGGTTACCGTCCAGGGCGCGTGGGCTACTCGATGAGCAAGGCCGCCCTGGAGCGCATGTTCCTCAACCTGGCCGAAGAAGTCCGTCCCGCTCACATTGCCGTGAACGTGCTCGTTCCAGGGCGGGTCGACACCTGGATGAACCGCCGTGGCGATTGGCCCGGTACGGCGCACATTCCCATGACGCAACCCGAGGCGATCATCCCTGCCGCAGTCTGGTTAGCGCAGCAGAGCGCCACGAGTTTTACCGGGCAGGTGGTGGAGCTGGCTGACTTTGGTGTGACCTGGGGAGCCATCGTGCACTCCTAGAGCAGCGTGTCGGACTGCCATCCGACCTCGACCAGAACATTCGAGGCCCGAGGCGGAGCCGAGCGCAACCCCCTAGTCATTCGGGGCGGATTCCGGCACCGGAAACTATCTTCGCGAACTGAGCTGTGTCTGCGCGCATGAACTCCGCAAACTCCCGAGGAGAGCTTCCCACCGTTTCATAGCCCAGTTCCAACATGCGCTGACGGACGTCCGGCAAAGCAAATACCGCGACGATTTCGCGATGGAGCCGTTGGATGATTTCGCCCGGCGTGCCTGCCGGAACCAGGAAGCCCTGCCAACCGACCATATTGAAGCCCGGCACGGTTTCGGCAATGGTCGGCATGTCCGGCAGGATCGTAGAACGTTGCACACTCGAAACCGCCAGTGCGCGAATCCTGCCCGTCTTTATGTGGGGCAAGGCGGTCGCTATGACGTCGAACTGCGCCTGAATCTGCCCTCCTATCAGATCGGCGTTCGCCTGCGGCCCGCCTTTATACGACACGTGTACGAGTTTGGTGCTGGTCAGACTCTTGAATAGCTCACCCGCAAGGTGACCAGGCGAACCGGTGCCTGCCGAGCCATATGTAAGCTCGCCCGGCCGCGCTTTTGCGAGCGTGATGAATTCGGCCACTGTCCTGACGGGCAAAGACGGATGTACGACGAGCAGGAAGTGGACTGCGACAGTCTGCGTGATCGGCGAGAAGCTCTTCGCGGCGTCGTACGGGAGCTTGTACAAACTCGGGTTGGTCGCTAATGCGGTTGCCCCGAGCAGAATCGTATATCCATCAGGCAGGGATCTCGCGGCAGTTTCGGTGCCGATGATGCTGTTGGCGCCCCCGCGATTGTCGATGACAACGGCCTGACCGAGCCGCTCGGAGAGCTTGGGAACGACAATCCGCGCCACCACATCCGGGGACGAACCCGCGACGTACGCGACGATGCAGCGGATCGGTCGGTTGGGGTAGGTCTGCGCACTGGCATCGTCCGCAAGAATGCTCGCTCCCCACATGCTCGCGAACAATCCGACGGTTCGAGGAAGCGGGCACGCTGCGAATGCGCTTAACGCCGAGACGGTATTGCGGCGGGTAACCATATTTCCCCTCCCCACGCCTCAAGTTGTACCGTTGGTTCGAACAGTCTACCGACTTTTTTCGCGGACGCTGTAAAGATTGCGATGGGTGCGAGGGGCGTTATGATCACTCCACCGTGCCGCAGGTGGATTCATGTCTACGCCAGGGAGGAAAACCGATGAACGCTGACACGCATTGGGTAGGCACCTGGGCCGCATCGCCGGCACCGAGCGAAGCCGGCATAGGCTTCAACAATCACACGTTGCGCATGAACCCGCGCGTGAGCATCGGCGGCAGCACGGTGCGGGTGCGCGTGTCGAACGCGTATGGCCTCGGCAAGCTCCAGATCGGTGCGGCATACATCGGCATCCGCGACAAGGGACCGGCCGTCGTGCCAGGCTCGGAGCGCGAGATCACGTTCAGCGGCTCGCGTTCCGCCACGATTCCCGCAGGTGCGCTCCTCGTCAGCGATCCGGTCGCGCTCGACGCGAAGCCGCTCGCCGACTTTGCGGTGTCAATCTACCTGCCCGGCGAGATCCCTCCAGCCTTCCAGATCACAGGCCGCTACGCGCGCCAAACGAACTACATCTCCCCGCCCGGCAACTTCGCAGCCGCCACCACGATGCCGGTGCTCAAGATCACCGACGAATGGTTCTTCCTGAGCGGCATGGACGTGCTCGCCTCGAGCGACACGGGATGCGTGGTCGCGCTGGGCGACTCGATCACCGACGCGAACATCTCGACCCACGACACGTATTCCCGCTGGCCCGACCAACTCGCTCGGCGCCTCGTCGCGCGCAACAGCGGCCGGCCGTTGGCGGTAGTCAACCAGGGTCTCGGCGGGAACCGCATTCTGCACGACATCCGCGGAGACAGCGGCCTCAAGCGCTTCGATCGCGACGTGCTCGCCCAGCCCGGCGTGACACACGTTATCGTGATGCTGGGCACGAACGATCTGCGCAACCGCAACGCGAAGCCTGACGAGGAAGTCACCGCAGAGCAGATGATCGCCGGCCTGCATCAGATGGCGGTGCGCGCACAGTCGCGCGGAATCAGGTTCTTCGCCGCGACTCTCACGCCGTTTGGTAGCGAGACGTTCCTGGCGGGCGCCTGGAATCCGACAAGGGAACGGCATCGGATCGCATACAACAACTGGATTCGCGAAAGCAGCCTACTCGATGGCGTCGTCGATTTCGACTTGGCGCTGCGCGACCCCGAGCGGCCGACGCAGATGTTACCCATTTACGATTGTGGGGACGGGCTGCATCCGAGCGATTTGGGGTACTGCCGGATGGGGGATGAAATCGACTTCGCACTCTTGGACGGCCGATGACAGCTCACTTGAAGCAAGAGATCGCGAAGTGGTGCGTGGCGTTCAAGGAACACCGGGATCAAAACCGACTGGCGTGACCTGCGGACTCCTTAATCGAAACCCGCCAGTGGATGCGGTCTTCTTCGGGCGGGTAATCGCCGGCTGCCTTGTGATACGAGCAGCGGTTGTCCCAGATCACGATGTCGCCCTTGCGCCATTTGTGGGTGTAGTCGGCTCCGGGCTGCACCATGTAGGTCCTGAGCTCAGCGATCAGGCCCTCGCTGGCTTCGGTGGCAAGACCTTCGATGCGAAGCAACTTGTTGGGATCGAAATACAGCACCGGGCGTCCAGTCTCCGGATGCGTCGTGAGCAGCGGATGCAGCGCCGCCGGAACGTTGCGGTCCTCCGGATCGAGCAGTGCTTTGCCATTCTTGATGCGAGCGCCATAGACGTACGCGCCCTGCAGGCCCTGTAAACGCTGCTTCAGGGCATCGGGCAACGCTGCATACGACGCGTAGCAACTGGCGAAGTACGTATCACCGCCGCGGCTCGGGATCGCCACTGCATACAGTTGGGTCGCCTTGAAGGGCACCTGCTCATAGGAGCCGTCGGTGTGCCAGCCCTCCGCGCCGCGCCGGTAGATCCTCATGTTCAGCTTGCCGTCGGCATCGAACTTGTTGACGCCGAGGAAAGTGACTTCGGGCGCTTCCGGATGGCGCGTGCTCTTCGACGGATGCAGTTCGAGCGACCCGAAGCGACGGCTGTAGCGCACGTACTCCGTCAGTGTGAGTTCCTGGTCACGCACCACCACGACGTTGTAGTCCAGCCACGCGCGGTAGATGATGTCGAAGTCCGCATCGTCGAGCGTACGGACATCGACGCCGGTAATTTCGGCGCCGATTTGCGATCCCAGGCGGCGTACCTCGAACCATGCTCCTCTCCTTCTTTTCGGTTCAGCCGGCTCATCGTATATGCGTGCGTGTTGTCTGTCGATCTCAGGTGCGGCGCGCGCGCGGGGAGCAGAGCCATTCGCCGAACGCCACGTCATGTATGCTTCATCACGATCCCCAAGCTAGACGGAGGACATAAAGATGAAAATCGTCATCCTCGATGACTGGTCGAATGCATTCCGCAGCTCGTCGGCCTTCGCCCGTCTGAAGGACCACGAGGTGGTGGTGTACCGCGACACGGTGAAGGATGCCGATGCGCTCGCCGCCCGTTTGCGCGAGGCCGACGCTGTGGTCATCACGCAGGAACGCTCATCGCTGCGCCGCGAAGTGATCGAGAAGCTGCCGAAGCTGAAGCTCATCGCGCAAACTGGCAGTCATCGCAGTCACATCGACATCGACGTGTGTACCGCCCGCGGGATTGCGATCACCGCGCTCAACGACGGCGGTGGCCAAAGCCACTCGACCGTCGAGCTCACGTGGGCTCTCATCCTCTCGTCACTGCGGCACGTAGGTCACGAAGCAGAGCAACTGAAGCGGGGTGTGTGGCAGACGACCATCGGCACGGGATTGCGCGGGAAAACGCTGGGCGTCTACGCGCTTGGAAACATCGGCACAAAGGTGGCGCAGATCGGAAAGGCATTCGGAATGACCGTGACGTGCTGGGGACGGGAGTCTTCCAGAGCGAAAGCACGAGAAGCGGGCTACGCTGTGCCGGAAAGCCGTGAGGCTTTTTTTGCCGGCGCGGACGTTCTCAGTCTACATATCCTCTACAGACCGGATACGCGCGGCATCATCAAAGCGGCCGATCTGGCGTGTATGAAGCACACGGCGCTCCTGGTCAACACGAGCCGCGCGGGCCTGATCGAAGAAGGCGCCCTGGTCGAAGCGCTCAAAAAGGGCAGGCCCGGATTCGCGGCAGTCGACGTGTATGAAGAAGAGCCTGTCGTCGGAGGCGCCCATCCGCTGCTCGCGCTGCCGAACGCGCTGTGTACGCCTCATCTGGGTTATGCGGCCGACTATCAGTTCGAGGACAAGTACAACGGTGCGGTCGACGGTATCCTTGCGTTCGCCTCCGGCCATCCGGAGAACATCATTAATCCGCAGGCGCTGCGCTCATGATCACGACGTGCGCAGTGTATAGGGAGGGGCAGCGCATTCACTTCATCGGCGAAAACGCAGCAGGCCGCAGAATCGTGGTGGTCACCTGCTCCACGATCGGCCCGTTCTTCTCGCTTTCTCCGAATACGCGGGCGCGATCCAGTCGCCGCAGCTCCTCGAGCTCTCCGGTATCGGTCAAGGCGCGGTGCTGATGCGCGCGGGTATCGGCGTCGTGCACGAGCTCCCCGGCGTGGGAGAGAACCTGCGCGACCACCTGCACGTGCGCATCTCGTTCGAGACCAAGCTGCCGGTCACGCTGAACACGATCCTGCGCGACCACCTGCACGTGCGCATCTCGTTCGAGACCAAGCTGCCGGTCACGCTGAACACGATCCTGCGCGATCCGCTGCAGCGGGCGAAGATGGGCGCGCGCTGGCTCTTCCTCGGACGCGGACTCATGGCCTGCTCGTCGGCGACATCCATGGCGATCGCGCGCAGCCGCCCCGATCTGCCGCGGCCGGATATCAAGTTCCAGCTTCATCAGTTGTCGATGGCGAGCAGACGCGCGTCGATAGCGTGTTGCCGTCGCCTCGTGCTCCTGAGCCGCCACGTTCTGATCGGATCCAAACGTATCGTCGGTCAATGGCAGGTTCTGGCCGGTTTGCGAACGTCAGCGATTTTCTGCACGCGACCCAGAGGGTTCATACAATCCGACATAGATCGAATGTCCGGTTCCGCCGGCTATGCGATCGCCCGAGCTTCAGAATCATGAAACCGAATCAAATTGCCCCCTGTCTCTTTAGCTCGATACATTGCCGTATCGGCCCACTTCAGGATGTTGTCTAGGCTTGCATCGTCCTTACTGAACAACGCCACGCCAATGCTCGCGGTGCAGTGATGCACGATTGCGGTTTCCGGTTTTCCCGCATGCGGTGTCTTGAGCACATATGACTGAGCCAGCGCAACGCGAACTTTTTCGGCGATGATGCCGGCTCGTCTGGCGGACTCGGCTCTATCAACGCCAAGTTCGCTCAGCATCACCACAAACTCATCACCGCCGAAGCGTGCCACCGTATCCATCTCACGTACACAGCCTTTCAGTCGATTCGCCGCCTCAATCAACAGCAAGTCACCAGTTTCATGTCCATGCGTATCATTGAGTAGCTTGAGATTGTCCAGATCGAGGAACATAACGGCGCCATGATCGCCACTATGCCTGCTGACAGCCATGGCCTGACTCAGGCGCTCGTTGAGTAGGCGACGATTTGCAAGTTTAGTGAGTTCGTCATGGAGCGCCAGTTCACGCACTTGATCTTCCAACTGCTTGCGGTTGGTGATGTCTGCGTGCGTGCCGATCATCAGCAATGCCTTCCCCGAGGAATCCCGTTTCACTGCCTTGCCACGGCCAAGAATCCAGCACCACCCGCCGTCCTTTTTGCGCATGCGGAATTCGGTGGCAAAAGAATCGACCTTGTTATCGATGCACTCCTGATTGGCGGCCAGCGCACGCTTCCGATCCTCCGGATGTATCAGCTCGAGCCACGATTCAGCCGTACTGGCAAGTTCTCCTACTTCGTAGCCAAGCATTCTGCAATAGGCTGGACTGAAATACCCGCCTCCGGATGCGATGTCCCATTCCCAAATGCCGTCGCTGGTGGCCTCCATCGCTCTTGATAAGCGCAACTCGCTCTGCTCCAAGGTCGCATTGGTGCGTTCCAGCGTGCTTGACTTGCGCAAAATCAGCACCACCAACGAGCAGAGGACGATCGTGACGATGGTGAAGCCAGCCGCTTGCTGAATGTTGGGGATGCGCGCCTCGGCGAAGTGATTCAGCATGTCCTGCTCGTCGATACCTACCAGCACCACCAGCGGATAATCGGGCAACTTCTGATACAGGTACAGGCGTCTTCGGCCATCGAACGTACTGGTCGACCAGTACCTTCCAGCGAACGCCGTGAGGAGGTGGCGCCACAATTCCAAGTCGTCCTGGCGCTCGCCGTAGGCGGTCTCAGGCGCCATCGGTTGGCGCACGATCAGTCGGTGATCCAGAGTCATTATCGCGTATGCGACGTTGGGTCCAAGATCGAATTGGTGGGTGAAATTGGCCAGATGCTCGGGCCGCATGTTGAGGATGGCGACGCCGTCAAACTGACCGTTGCGGCTCAAACGCCGAACAATGCGAAACAGATATTTTTGCCAGACCCTGCCGAGTCGGGTGGGATCGATGTAGGGCACATCGTCTTCGTGAGTCTGGAAATAGCGGAAGTAGTCGAGATCGGCGGCGATGACGTTCGGTACCTGGCTCTTCTCGGAGTCGAACACGATCTGTCCGTCATGATCGGAGAAAGTGGTGGCGACGATTATCGACTCGCTATGCAGCGCCTTGGTGGTGGCGAGGAATTCACGGAAGTCCTCGCTCCCACCTAAGCGCTGGTAGATGGCGCGGGCGGCGCGCAATTGGCTGTCGCCGTAATCGAGCAGTCGCACGGCGTGGTCGGCAAAAGCCGTCAGCATCTGGCGCCCGTAGCCCTCCGCGTTCTCCAGCTCTTTTTGGCGCAGATCGGCGTCGATGCGCCAAGCCACAACCAAATTGATGGCGATGACCAGGAGCGCCAGCCCGACCACAGATGCCGACCAGCGGGACGTTCGTGCCCGGAGGTCCATGATCCCAGTCATTCTGCGCCTACTCTCTCTCACCGGAATCGCACTGAATGTTCAACCTGTGCGATAACACTGTGCAACCACTTCTTATCCATTTAGGCTCCACTTTACACAATAACATGGGTGACTCTAGGCAATAGAGGTTTCCCTTGAGAACGGCAGCTGTGCTGCTTGGAACCGGCTAATCAGCATCCCGATTTCCTGGGTCGTTGAATGGCTCTTCGTGGGCCGAAAGCAGTCCGCCACGAACAACGCTGAAAGCCGAAATCGCGTCAGTGTTTCTTATTACGATTGCCACGGCACGCTGCGATGGTTGTGAAGCACCGTTGCGGTTCGCGCTATGATTGCGTGCCCAACGCCCGCAATGCTTTGCTGCTTAAGGGCGGACACTTACGGAGCGCCAGCGGAATGGTCGATCGTTATTGCGACGGAGCTCGATCCCGCTGCGACTTGATATCGACAGCGCGCTTCAGAAGTAAGACGAACGGTCATTCAGCCCAAATCGGCAATTCGCGGTGCAACCTCTTCGGCGAGTAGCCGCAGGCTCTCGTGATCCCAGGCGGGATCGTCTGAATCGGCAGTCACGCTGAGCAAGGTGCCGAAGCCACCGACCGTTTCGTACAGCGCGCGGATCTTGTCAGCACACTCGTCCGGGTCTCCCACGATCCACAGATTCTCCATCAGATAGTCGACGTCGATGTCGTCATCGGCCATCGACGGATCGCGTTTCATGATTTGCATCTGAATGGTGCCGGCGCGGCTCGGCCGTTGGTGCACGTCGTAATTGCGGCCAAGCACGGTGCGCGCGCGTTCACGGGCAATTGCGGGTGTCGGCCCGACAAAGACGTCGCGGGCAATTTTCCAGTCGCTGCGATTCGGCGTCAGGCCCGCGCTGTTCGCGCCATCGACCACGGTCTCCCAGTGACCCGGCAGAAACGCGCTCGACAACAACGAACTCGACATCGGCGACCAGCCGCGCGCACCGGCGACTTTCAGCGAACCGGATCGCGGCGTGCTCGCGGCCACGGCGATCGGCGGATGCGGCAACTGCATCGGCTTCATGTGCAGTCCGCGTTCGGTCACGGGATTGAATTTCGGCGCCTCGATGTGGAAAAACTCGCCCTGATGCGAAAACGAGCTGTCGCTTTGCCACATTCCGAGCACCACTTCGAGCGCTTCGACCGCGCGGCCGCGCGCCTCCTTCGGGTCCAGTCCCATCAAGACCATGTCGGTCGGAATCCCGCCAAGCCCGATCCCCCAGTTGAAGCGCCCGCGCGCCAGGTGATCGAGCATCGCCACCCGATGTGCGAGATAAACCGGTTCGTGCATGGCGAGCAAGGTTACCCCGGTGCCGAAACGAATCCGCTTCGTCAACGCCAGCGCTTTCGCAATCAACAGATCGGGCGACGGCGCGTTTTCCCATTTCTCGGTGAAGTGTTCACCGAGCCAGGCTTCGTCGAACCCCAACTTGTCGGCCAACACCAACTGATCGATATCGCGGTCGTAGCCATCGGCAATCGCGCGATAGGACGGATGCAAGGGCATCATGAACAGGCCAAGCCGCATGGCGAAAATCCTTACAGGCAAAACCTCAGTTCACTGGAGCCGTCGCCTTCTTCGCATTCAGGTCCTGCAGCGCGCGCTTGAGTTCACCCTGCGGCGCGACGCCCATCTCGACCTTCCCGGACACGGCCCAGACACGATCCGATTCCGCCATCAGCTCATCGTCGGAGCGCTCGATGTCGATCGGCACGGCGATCACGGCCCAGGAGGTGCGTCCGGTCAGCCAGAAAACCTCGACAGGATTGTCTTCCGGATCCCGGAAGTAGCAGCCTATGGCGCTGCCGTGGGTGACCACGCGGTCGATGCGGTAACCACGCGCCTTCGCGCGCCGGTGGAAATCCCGCACGTCGTCGAGCTTGTCGACGCGCAGCGAAATCTGCTGCACGAGGTGCGGATCGCCGGCCGGGCGCGACCCGCGCATCACCGCGATTTCGTGATCGACCGCCTCAGGGTCGGCACTGTAGAAGGCGACGTTCTCGTTGCATTTGGTGAGCGTCATGCCCATGAAGCCGCCCCAGAACTCCTTCATCAACTCGAGGTCGCGGACATACAGGCCGACGTGGCCCAGACCCTTTACGCGTGCCGGCATGGCGATGCTCCTGAAAAAGCAACGTCGCGAAGTGTAGCGCGTGGCGTCGGTCTGCACCTGCACGCCCGCGAAAGTGGGCACGTCGGCTGCATGCGCATGCCGCCTCGAAACTATTCTCGAGATGTGCCCCAGTTACTAACTACGATGGATTCCCTTCTTCTGACCGCCGCGCGCCTGCTGACTTTCAAGCAGGGACAGCCGCTGACTAATGCAAGCAGCTTTTTCTTCGAGCGCGATGAGCGGCTGTTTCTGGTGACGAGCCGGCACGTGATGATCGACGCGCCGAGCGGGCACTTCCCGGACCAGATCAAGATCGAACTTCATATCGACCCGGATAACCTCGCCGATTCCACGGAATTCTCGATTCCTCTGTACGAGGACGGCAAGGCGCTCTGGCGGCAAGGCGTGGACGCGGGGGGCGAGATCGACGTGGCTGTGATCGAGCTGGACCGCGCGGCGCTGCCGAAGACGATGGTCTATCGAGCGTTCACTCCAGCGCATCTGCACACGACGGTCAACGGGATTGAAATCGGCAGTTCCCTGCTGGTGGCCGGTTTCCCGCTCGACTTTCACGACACGCTGCACCACATGCCGGTCGTGCGGCGCGCGGCCGTTGCGTCTTCGTTCGGCCTGCGCTTCCAGGGCCACGGTTACTTCCTTACCGACGCGCGCACCCACCGGGGCACGAGCGGCGCGCCCGTCGTCATGCGCGCTTCCGACCAGGACGCGGTGCCGGGCGATCTCCCGTGGGTGCTGCTCGGCATCCACTCTGCTCGACTCGATGCAGGCACGCGTGACATCAACCTGGACGAGGCGCTCGGGCTGAACTGCGCCTGGTATGCCGACATTCTGGTAACGCTCACCGAGCCCGCTGCTGCTGAGAGCCGATAAAAAATACCCCCTCACCCTAGCCCTCTCCCCCACAACGGGGGCGAGGGAGTCTTTTTGTTAGGCGCTGTGACTACACGGGCTCCATATCGACGGCGACCGTGAGCCTTTGGGTCGCGGCGGCGAGAATGACACCGTGCAGCGGCGCGACGTCGGAAAATTCCCGGCCCCAGCCGAGCGTGACGAATTCCAGGTCCGCTATCTTGCCGTTGGTGGGATCGAATGCAATCCAGCCGACTCCGGGACAGTGAGCTTCTACCCACGCGTGGGACGCGTCTGCGCCCGCGAGACGCTGCTTGCCCGGCGGCGGGTAAGTCAGGATATAACCGCTGACGTAGCGCGCGGAGAGTCCGAGCGAGCGCAGACAGCTGATCATCAGATGTGCAAAGTCCTGACATACGCCGCGGCGATGCGCCAGCACTTCACGCACCGGCGTCGTGATCGTCGTGGCCCGCGGATCGTAGACGAATTCGTCCTGGATGCGCCGCGTGAGATCGAGCAAGGCCGCGGGCAGCGCGCGTCCTGCGGGAAAACTCGCGCGCGCATATTCGATTGATTCCGGCAAGACCGGCACCATCGGCGATGCGAGCCGAAATTGCACGACATCGAGCTCGCTGTCTCGTTCCCAGACGCCGGGTGCGGCGAGCGCACTTTCCCATTCCGGGCCCGCGTCGATGTCGGTGTCGGGAGCATGGCTTTGCACTGCGACGATGGATTCCGCGCGCACCGTCAGCTCGTCGTGCGGCGTCTCGACCGCAAAGTGCATGACGCTGTTGCCGAAGTAATCGACGCCTTCGAACTGCTCGCTCGGCACGGGGTCGACTTCAATACGATGCGCGCGCACCGTTTGCCACGGCGCCGTGCGCGGCTTGAGATGCGCGAGCTGGCGCGCGTTCGTCACCGCATTCGAATAGACATAGCGGGTCGTGTGAACGACGCGATAGGTGACCGGATCCGGCATGATCGTGTCACAACCCGAGCGTGGCCCAAACGGCGGTCTCGGCGTGGTTGAAGAAACGTTGCTCGAGACGGTCGCTGAGTGCGAATGCCGCGCCGCGCAATGCATCTATCGTCTCGCGCAAGTGCGTGTTTTCGGGCTGGAGATCGCGCGTCGGGTCGAGGCCTTCGAGCGTCTGCAGGCCGGGGGCGAACAGCTCGCTGCCGCACGGACCGAGGGCGGCTTCGAGTTTGAGGAGTGCGGAATGGATGCCTGCGGTCTGAAACATCACGGAGCGCGGATTTTCGCCGTCGAGCACGAGCAGATCGAGCACCGGCAGCCATTCAGGCCGCGCGAGATAGCGCGAGCGGTAGGTACCGATGGAATCGGCGAGCGACAGCAGCCACGTAAGACCCGAGTTGACGCGGTGCTCGAATGCGATCTGCAACGCGAGGCACTGGAACGTAAGCCGCTCGAGGCGCCGGCCGATCGAGAGAAAACGCCAGGCGTCGTCGCGCGTCATGCCGTCGAGCGCAAACCCGGACAGCGTCATCATGCTCGTGATCGTGCGGTCGAGCCAGCCGAGCGTGTCCAGGAGCGTCGCGTCATTGTCGAGGATCGGATCCCTGACCAGACTGTTGATGGTGCGCCAGTTATCGAGCGACATGCGATCGCGCAGGGTAAACGCGACACGTTCGAGCTTTTGCAGATTGGCGGGCAGGCCACACGGATTGTCTTCGCGTACAGCGGCGGCGAGCAACGCCGCATCCGGGTCATCGTCTTCCCCCGAGTAAGCCGAACGCATCCGCCAGTGCAAGCACCGGCTCGATCGAATTCTCGTCGTCGTCGGTTTCCTGCAGTTTCTGGTTGAGCGCGAGCCGGAGCAGGCGCGCGGCATCGTCGCAGCGTTCCTCGTAACGGCCGAACCAGAACAGGTTCTCGACGACGCGCGATGGGATGACGCCGCGCGCGCGTCGCAGCTCCGCCGCCGTGACCGTGTTGTGGAGCAGCGTGAAGGACGTGTCGTGCGCGCCGGCCGACATCACCCAGGTGTCCTTGGACGCGCCGCCCCGCTGCATGGACACGACGCGCACATTGGCGCTGCTGGCGACGCGCGTCAGACCGCCCGGCATGACGACGTAACCGCTGGGCGAAGCCACTGCGAATACGCGCAGTCCGATGCCGCGCGCGGCGATGCGATCGGAGTGTCCCTTGTCGAGCACCGGCGCCTGCGACACGCGCACGAGCTCCTGCGCGACGAAGCGCTCGGGGTGGGCCGCCAGTTTCTTGCGGAGCGCGGCGAGTCCCGCGTCATCCAGGTCGTGGCCGAACACCGGCTCCATCGGGAAAGCCGGGTCGGCTGGTTTGAACACGAGCTTCCCGACGCGCTCGAGCGCTTCCGTGAGCGCCGCGGGCTCACCGCACCACCAGGTTGCAATCGATGGCAGACGTAATGGTTTACCGGTCAGATGTTCCGACAGGCGTGGCAGAAAACCCAGCAGCGCTCCGGATTCGAGAATGCCGCAGCCCAGGGCGTTGGCGATGAGCACGTTGCCGCGCCGGGCACAGTCGGTCAGCCCGGGCACGCCCAGCTTCGAGTCGGTGCGCAGTTCCAGCGGATCGCAATAACTGTCGTCCTGCCGGCGCAGGATCGCGTGCACACGTTTGAGCCCGCCGATGGTTTTCAGCCAGACGCGGCCGTCGCGCACCGTCAGGTCGCTACCTTCGATGAGCGGGAAACCAAGGTAACGCGCGAGCAGCGCGTGCTCGAAATAGGTTTCGTTGTACGGGCCCGCCGTGAGCAGCACGGTCAGCGTCGGGCCGTCGCCTCTCGGCGCGAAATGCATGAGCGAATCGCGCAACGTTGCGAAGAAACGCGCCACGTGCTGCACGCCCAGTTCGCGATACAGGGTCGGAAACGTGCGCGATACGATGAGCCGGTTTTCGAGCGCATACCCGGCACCCGATGGCGCTTGCGTGCGATCGGCCATCACCCACCAGCGACCGTCGGACGAGCGCGCAAGGTCTGCAGCGTAGACATGCAGATGGACGCCGCCGGGTATTCTCATGCCGCAGGCAGCGCCGCAGAAATCCGCTCTGCGCGAAAATCAATGAGGGGGGAACGAGACGCTGCTTCAGCAGCGACTGGCTGCCGTAGAGATCGGCCAGCACCTGATTGAAAAGCTCCGCGCGCTGGATGACGCCGGCTTCGATTTCGCGCCATTCTTCCGGCGCGATGATGAGCGGCAGCACGTCGAGGTCCCAGGGCCGATCGAGCCCTTGCGGATCGGCGTAGACGTTGTACGTGACGCCGCTGTCGCGGATCTGGCGTTCGGCCGCCGACAGCCTTTCGCGTATGTCGGCTGCGGAGGTTGCGGTCAGCTCCGACAGTATGCGCGACCAGTGCGGGCGTGGCTTCAGCGGCGCTTCGAACAATTCGTCGAAGCGGCCGTGCGCGTGCGGGTAGGTTGCGAGCAGATCTTTCAAGGTCGAACTTGGCCCGGAATCGGCGTTGCCACGCGTTATCCTCTGCCCGACCGCCGGCGGCTTTACGCCGAACAGCGGCGCAAGTCCAAAGTGAACGGGAAGTTCGGGTTGCGCGGTTCCTCCACGATCTTGATCGTACCGGGTGTGTGACCAAAACGGAAGAAGCGTGCGAGGCGGCGCGCTTCTGCTTCGTATGCATTGACCGGAAACGAGTCGTAATTGCGGCCGCCGGGATGCGCGACGTGATACTGGCAGCCGCCCTGCGAACGGCTCATCCAGGTGTCGACCAGATCGAACGTGAGCGGCGCGTGAATGCCGATCGTCGGATGGAGACTCGATTCGGGCCGCCACGCGCGGTAACGCACGCCGGCCACGAACTCGCCGACGTTGCCGGTCGGCTGCAGCGGCAGCGGACGGCCGTTGCAGGTCACGACGTGGCGGTCGTCGATGAGACCGGTGACCTTGACCTGCAGGCGCTCCACGGACGAATCGACATAGCGCGCGGTGCCGCCGGTCGCGCTTTCCTCGCCGAGGACGTTCCAGGGTTCGAGCGCGGCGCGCAGTTCGACATGCACGTTGTTCGCCGCGAAATCGCCGAGTTTGGGAAAGCGGAACTCATGATGCGGGGCGAACCACGCGCTCTGTATCGGGTAGCCGAAATCGCCGATTTCCTCGATGACGTCGCACACGTCGCTCCAGACGAAATGCGGCAGCATGAAGCGGTCGTGCAGCTCGGTGCCCCAGCGCTTGAGCTTCGCCGGCTGATAGGGATGCTGCCAGAAGCGCGCAACCAGCGCGCGCATGAGCAGCTGCTGTGAAAGACTCATGCGCGCGTGCGGCGGCATTTCGAAGGCGCGCATTTCCAGGAGGCCGAGGCGCCCGGTGGGACCGTCAGGCGAGTACAGCTTGTCGATGCAGAATTCGGCGCGATGCGTGTTGCCGGTGAGGTCGATCAGCAGGTTGCGCAGCATGCGGTCGACCTGCCAGGGCTGCGCGCCGAGGCTTCCGCTCGCCTGCAGGCGCTGCATTTCGCGGAACGCGATTTCGAGTTCGTAGACGGAATCGTTGCGTGCTTCGTCCACGCGCGGGGCCTGGCTCGTCGGGCCGATGAACAGTCCCGAGAACAGATACGACAATGCCGGATGGTTGTGCCAGTAAGCGATCATGCTCGCGAGCAGATCGGGACGGCGCAGGAACGGCGAATCGGCCGGCGTCGCGCCGCCCAGCGCGAAATGGTTGCCGCCGCCGGTGCCGGTATGGCGGCCGTCGACCATGAATTTCTCGGTCGAGAGGCGCGTCTGATGCGCGGCGTCGTAAAGGAAAGTCGTCTGCTCGACGAGCTGGTCCCAGTTGTGCGCGGGCTGAATGTTGACTTCGATCACGCCGGGGTCCGGTGTTACGCGCAACTGAACGAGCCGCGGGTCGCGCGGCGGTTCGTAACCTTCGAGCGTCACGGGCAACTGAAGCGACTCCGCGCCCGCTTCGATCGCCGCGACGAGCTCCAGATAGTCTTCGAGCGCAGCGGTCGGCGGCATGAACACATGCACGCGGCCGGAGCGCGGTTCCGCGCACAGCGCAGTGCGGGTGATCGAGGCTGCCGACTCGAAGGGCGCAGGGCGTCTGTCGGGATCCCGCGTGCGAGAGGGTTGCTCGCCAGCATCGCTCGAACGAGTCACGTCGCCGCGTCCCGGATCTGAACGGTTTGCGCGTGCCGCCTCGGAACGGCCTTCGCGGATCTCCTGATAACGCGGCAGTGGGCGGAAAGACTGGTTGAGGTCGACGGGATGCAGCCACGGGTAATCGACGGCGGCGGTCCAGGGCTGCGAGTCGAGCGGCAGGCGGTAGCCGAGCGGGGAATCGCCGGGAAGCAGGTAGCAGCGATCGCGCAGAAACCACGCGCCGCTTTGCCAGCGTTCACTGTCGTCTGGTTTTGTAACGGGCAGCACATGACCGACCACTTTGTCCAACCCTTGCGAGAACACTTTGCGCAACCGCTCGCGTTCCATCGGATCGTCGAGGCGCGCATCGAAGGGATCGACGTTGGCCGGCAGGCGGCGTTCGCGCCACAGGTAGTACCACACGTCTTCGAAAGCGGGAAAGATATACGCGGGATCAAGCCCGAGATGCCGTGCCACGAAGTCGAGTAATGCGCGCGCCTGCGATTCGGTCGCGCCGTAATCGACGTCCTCCTGCGCGAACAGTGCGGGATCCGACCACATCGGCTCGCCATCGGCGCGCCAGTAGGCGTTGAAGGACCAGCGCGGCAACTGTTCGCCCGGATACCACTTGCCCTGGCCGTAATGCAGCAGTCCTCGCGGCGCGTAGTGTGCCTTGAGCCGCGCCAGCAGATCGGCCGCGAGGCTTCTCTTGTGCGGCCCCATCGCATCGGTGTTCCACTCGGCGCTCTCGCGGTCGTCCACCGATACGAAAGTCGGCTCGCCGCCCTGCGTGAGCCTGACGTCGCGCGCAGCGAGGTCGGCGTCGATGCGGTGGCCAAGCGTTTCGATGTCGAGCCATTGCTCGTCGGTATAGGGCTTGGTGACGCGCGGCGCTTCCCACGCGCGCTCGACCTTCATGTGGTGCTCGAACCGGACTTCGCAATCGTCGACCGCGCCGCTGATCGGGGCGGCGGATGACGGCTCAGGCGAGCACGCGAGTGGAATATGTCCCTCGCCCGCCAGCAGTCCGGACGTCGGATCGAGTCCGATCCAGCCGGCGCCGGGCAGATAGACTTCGCACCACGCGTGCAGATCGGTGAAATCGGCCGCCGGCCCCGATGGCCCGTCGAGCGATTTGACGTCGGGCGTGAGCTGAATCAGGTAGCCGGACACGAAGCGCGCCGCGAGCCCAAGGTGGCGCAGCAACTGCACGAGCAGCCAGCCGGTGTCGCGGCACGATCCCGACGCTTCCGTGAGCGTGATTTCGGGCGTCTGCACGCCGGGCTCCATGCGCACCAGATAAGCGATGTCGCGCTGCAGCCGTTGATTGAGCGCGACGAGGAAGCTGATGGTCGGCGTCTGCGCGCGCGGAATTTCGGCCAGATACGCCGCGAACTGCGGCGTGGCCGGCAGTTTTACGAGATAGGGCTCGAGCTCGCGAGCCTGCTCGGGCGAGTAGGAGAAAGGATAGTGCTCGCCGTCAGGTTCGAGAAAGAAATCGAACGGGTTGTGCACCGCCATTTCCGCCACGAGGTCGACTTCGATGCGCAGTTCGCACGTCTTGTCCGGAAACACCACCCGCGCGAGATAGTTCGACTGTGGGTCCTGCTGCCAGTTGATGAAGTGCGTGCGCGGATCGACGCGCATGGAAAAGCCAAGGATGCGGGTGCGGCTGTGCGGCGCGGGGCGCAGGCGCACCACTTGCGGCCCGAGGTTGACCGGGCGGTCGTACCGGTAGTGCGTGACGTGATTGAGCGCGACGTGAATCGACATTGTGTGATCAAGAGCGCCTGACAAAAAGACTTCCCTCGCCCCCGTTGTGGGGGAGAGGGTTAGGGTGAGGGGGCATTTTGTTATCGGCTCTAAGTTAGGAGGGGGCGATCACGCGTTAGCCGCGGCAGGCAACGCGCCACAGTGCGCGTGCAACTGAAAATACTTCTCTTCGATTGCTGCGTGTAGCGCCATGAGATCGGTTTGCACGGCATCGAGATACTCGTGCCGCAACGCCGGCGCGAGGCTTTCGACCTGCATCGCCTCCAGCCTGCGCTGCGCGATGCGCAGCCGCGCGAGCGGCTGCATGTTATGCGGCAGCTCCGCCAGGCACGCCTCGACTTCGTCCAGGCAGCGCCGCACGGTGCGCGGGAAATGCGGGTCCTTGAGCAGGTAATTGACCACGTCGGCACTGCGCGCGTGCACTGACACATGCCGCTGATACATCTGGTACGCGTTCAGCGATTTGAGCACGGCCATCCACGGAATGCCCATCGCCGGATCCTCGGGCGCCTGCTGTTGCGGCACCAGTACCGCGGCGTGAATATCGATGATGCGCGTGGTCATGTCGGCGCGTTCGATGAAACGCCCGAGCTTGATGAACTGGTAAGCGACGTCGTGGCTCATGCAGTCCGTCAGCAGTCCCACTATGGCCTGGCGCCGTTCGATGATCTCCTCGAGGATGCCGTAGCGGCGCGTACGTTCGAATGCGTGCGACGCGTGACTGTTGACGAACAGATACAGGCTGTTGATACGCTGCCACGCCAGCCGCGGCAGCATTTCGCGCAATGTGCGGCAGTCCTCGCGCGCCCGGTGGATGCATGAGACGATGGAACTCGGATTGCGCTCATCGCTCACCAGAAAGCGCATGATGCTCGCTTCATCGTGCTTCGCATACGAGTCGTCGAACAGGCGGTCGAGTCCGACGACCTTCAGCAGAACGTCCCAGCCGAACGAAGCGCCGCGCGGCAGGTCGAGCAACACACCGGTCGTGGCATTGATCAGGCGCGCGGTGTTCTCGGCACGTTCGAGATAACGCGTCATCCAGTACAGCGTCTCCGCAACACGCGAGAGGATCAGCATGGAGCCTCCACGATCCAGGTATCCTTGCTTCCGCCGCCCTGCGAAGAATTGACTACCAGCGAACCTTCGCGCATCGCCACGCGCGTGAGGCCGCCGGTCGTCACATAGAGAGAGTCGGATTGCAGCACGAAGGGGCGCAGATCCAGATGCCGCGGCGCCACGCTGTCGCCGATGAGCGTCGGCGCCGTTGAGAGCGCGAGCATGGGCTGCGCCATGTAGTTGCGCGCATCCGCTTGAATGCGGTGCCGGAATTCCTCGCGTTCGGCGGTGCTGGCGCGCGGGCCCATCAGCATGCCGTAGCCACCCGATTCATTGGCCGGCTTGACCACCAGCTTGTCGAGATTCGCGAGCACATAGTCGCAATCGGACGCGTCCATGCATAGATAGCTCGGCACATTGGGAATGATCGGATCCTCGCCGAGGTAGTAGCGAATGATCTTCGGTACGAACGTGTAGACGACCTTGTCGTCGGCTACACCCGCGCCCGGTGCATTCGCGATGCCGACGTTGCCGCCTCGCCACGCGCGCATCAGCCCGTGCACGCCGAGTGTCGAATCGGGACGGAAAACTTCGGGATCGAGAAAATCGTCGTCGATGCGCCGGTAGATGACATCGACGCGGTGCAGACCGTCGATGGTCTTCATGTACACGCAGTCGTCTGCGGCCACGATCAGGTCCGACCCTTCCACCAGCACGGCACCCATCTGCTGTGCGAGATAACTGTGCTCGAAGTAGGCGGAGTTATAGATGCCGGGCGTGAGCACGACGACGACGGGCCGCTCACCCGGGCGCGGCGACAGTGCCGCAAGGGTGTCATACAGGCGCGCCGGGTAGTCATCCACCGGCAGAATCTCGCAGACTTCGAAGAGCTCGGGAAACATCCGTTTCATCAACATGCGATTCTCGAGCATGTACGAAACGCCCGAAGGCACGCGCAGATTATCCTCGAGCACGAAGATGGTTCCGTCGCGGTCGCGCACCAGATCGGTGCCGCAGACGTGGGCCCATACCCCAAGACGGGGCGTCTGGCCGACGCACTCTGGACGAAAATTTCTGGAGCTCGCGACGACCTCCGCCGGGAAGGCGCCGTCCTTGACGATGGCCTGCCGGTTGTAGAGATCGTCTATAAATAGATTCAGCGCAGTGAGCCGCTGCTTCAGACCTGCGTCGATGCGGCGCCACTCCTCGTTGGGCATGACGCGCGGAATAACGTCGAACGGCCACCCGCGATCGATATTGGCACCGTCGCTGTAGACGGTGAAGGTGATGCCCATCGTCATGATGGCGGCATCCACCGCCGCCCGCTGCTGGTTCAGTTCAGCCGCGTTGAGCCCGGAAAGGTGTTCGATGAGCATCCTCGCCCACGGACGCGGCACGCATTGAGCGTCGAAGAGCTCATCATAGAAGCCGCTCGCCCGGTACGAGCTGAAATCCAGAGTCATGGCCGCGCGGGCTCGCAAGAACTGTGCACGGGGCAACTACACGCGTGAGAACCAACACGCGCTTTCCGCTGAGAACGCTCTACAGGGAATGCTCAGTTCATTCGGCCTGGAGGCCCGCCGCCCGGATCACCTTAGACCATTTCGCGATTTCCGATTTCATGTAACGCGCAAATTCGTCCGGCGTACTCGGGACCGGCTCGAGTCCTTGGCGCCGCAATGATTCGACGATTTCGGCCTCCTGGAGGACGCGTCCGATCTCGCCGTTGAGGCGGGTCACGATCGGAGCGGGCGTCGCGGCCGGCGCGAGCATTCCGTACCAGTTGCTCGCTTCGTATCCGGGTACGCCGGATTCGGCCACGGTCGGTATATCTGGTGCGGACGGCGAGCGCTTCGTGGTGGTCACCGCGATCGCACGCACCTGGCTTGCCTTGATCTGCGGCAATGCACCCGGCAGCGCACCGATGGCCATCTGAATCTGGCCCGCCATCACGTCGACGACGGCCAGCGGCGCGCCTTTGTAGGCGACGTGCGTGATCTGTATGCCCGTCATCACCTTGAGCAGCTCACCCGAGAGATGAGTCATCGTTCCGCTGCCTCCGGAGCCGTAGTTCAACTGCCCGGGTTTCGCTCGCGCAAGCTTGATCAGGTCCGCCACGGTTGTCACCGGCAACGACGGCTGGACGACCAGGACGTTGGGCGTCGATGCGATGAGACTTACCGCCGCGAAATCCTTCACCGGGTCGTAGGGAGGGTGCTTCTGCAGGCCTACATTGATGGCGATAGAGCCCGCGGTCAGGAAGAGCGTGTAGCCGTCGGGAGGCGCCTTCGCCGTGACCTCCGCGCCGATCGCGCTGCCCGCACCCGGCCGGTTATCGACGACGATCGGGGTGTTCAGGTTCTCGCCGAGCCTCTTGCCGATGATGCGCGCCACGATGTCCACCGCACCGCCCGGCGGGAAACCTACGACCATCCTTACAGGTTTCGTCGGGTACGTCTGCGCCTGGGCGGCGAGCAGCGGGGAGGACAGTGTCGCGACGGTCGCGAACAGAAGCGCGACTGGTGGATGCAGCGTTGCTTTCATCATGTAAGCCGGCTGGAGAGTAGGACGAATAATAACCGCCGGTTACCTGCGTTGTGCAGCGTCGGCAAATGAAAGCGAGCTAGCGGCGAGCTGGGCGGGCCTTATCGAAGAAGGCGCCCTGGTCGAAGCGCTCAAAAAAGGCAGACCCGGATTCGCGGCAGTCGACGTGTGACACTATCCCCAGTGAACTTCCGGGAAGTAAAGCCGAGCCTGCCGATAGCCAACCATCTTCGAAAAAAGCGAGCGGTTCTTGCGCTCATAACGAACGCGGCCCGCAACGATGGCTGGATGAATCTGCAGCTCTTGCGCGAGCGCCTGTATGGACTGAGTCGTGGGCTTCAGCCGTGCGGAGCCTCGTCGCCAAACGGATGCGGGAATGAGGAGATCGGCCGCGAGATCGTTGGCCTCCTTTTCAATAGCGTCGGTGTCATCGGCTTTCTCGATGTTCTCGTCCGCAATTGCGCGGTGCCTGGCTGGATCGAGATGCTTCCAGACATGAACAAGCTCATGAATCAACGTGAACCAGAAATTGTCGATGCGGTTCTCCCGGAGCGTCAAACCTACTACCGGCGCACCGTTGCGTGCGAGCAAGGCACCACCATCGAGAAGGTGTTCGGCAGGTGCGGCTCGATCACGAGAGCGATGCCGCGCTGCTCGAGGAAGTCTTTAGCATTGAGGGGCCCCTTCTCCATCCAGCTCAGTCGAGCAATGTAGCGAATCACGTCCGCGTCCAAGGCCTCTGTTGAATACAAAACAGGATGGCCTCGATCGGCCCGGGTTGGCGGAACTTGAATCGCGCCTTCTCGTAATCCTCCACCAGCTTCCCAAGCAGTTCGAGCGCCGTCCTCCGAGTCGGGAACGGGATCATGCGCCGCCAGTCGCTCCACCTCAGCGAGAGCGTGGTTCTCGTTTCATAGTGAACATCCCATTGTGCATGATCGGTACCGGAGGCAGCAATGCGTCGTCAGTGCGATACATGATGCGGTTTCTTCGACCACCGACTCGGCGAATCGCGTCACGTGCTCACCTTTCGACGAGCCTGCTCGAGCGATGGTGCAAGACCCTTGCGAATTTCATCGACGAGCTCCGGCAGGCTCGGGCCGCGAAGGCGGTTCTTGGCCAGGAAGGCGCGCCATTGCGCCTGACGACCCGCGTCCGTCGAGAACGCGTCGCTCAAGCCCGTGGGCACGTGTGCCGGCACATGGGTGCGGCGCCGTTCGAAAGTGGACCGGATCGCTCGCACAAGCTGCCCGGCGTCCATCGCTTCCTCGCGCAGCAGCGCATACACATCGAAGTAGTCCTTCATCCGGCTGTTGCGCATTCCGAGCAGTACCATCGCGTGCAGTTTCTCCGCTACCACCGTTTCGCGCGGGTAGGCGCAGGCGCGGGCGAGGCAAATCGAGAAGGCTCGGGTATTCCAGCCATTGTGGCGCTGGCGTGACGGCGTCGCCAATGCCGATATCGATTTGGATCTGCAGCCGGGCCGGCCCGAGTCGCGCCTCGAAAGAAACGCGCCGCCCGCCATACGCATCCTCTTCACGAATCGCCCGCACCTCAACGGTCTCGGGCAGAAAGGTTACCGCGTCGGGCTCGACCTCGATGCGACAAACCTCATGGACGATTCGGCTCAGCGCGTTGTCCGACAGCTCACCGAAACCCAGCAGGTCCGCATCACGCGTCGGGCGCAGCGTTTCGCCGAGCCACACGAGGAGCAACAGCGCGCCCTTCAGCACGAAACGCTCCGCATACGGCGAGCGTGCGAGTCGATAAAGAAAGCGCTCCATTGCGTAGCGCGTGAGCACGAGGTTCGGATCGACGCCGATCGCTTTCGCATGTCGCGCGAGTCGCACCTGTACCGAATGCGCAAGGCCCGCACGCTTGGCATTCATGCCGTCAGCGCTTCCAGGTAGGGGCGCATGACCCGCTGCACGCGGCAAATTGCAGCGTAGTGATCCAGCTCATCCATCGTGAACCGCTTGCGGCGCCATGCCTCGCGCAGCGCTTCCAACGCGACATCAAGCCCGATCTTGTTGCGGTACTTGAAGCAGTCCGCGAGCGTTTTCGGCACGCTGTACACCTTCACCGTCCGGCCTTCGATCGTGTGGCTTTGGATGCCTTCACTCAGTGCGGCGCCCGTGAAGCGGACGATGCGCAGGGGCGGATAGCCGAGGGCCGGCCGCCACGCGCGCCGATCGAGCGCCATCCACACCTCGGAGGGGAGTTGCGTGCCCAAGTTGTGGTACTGGAGCGCCGACAGCAGACAGATCACGCCCTGCGGGACCGCGGCCGTAGCGACTGCGAGCCCATGGTGTTCCGTGATGGGCTGATCGGCGAGGCGATACATGCCGCGCGCGACACGCTCGATGCGGCCTTCCGCGACGAGCCGCGTGAGTATCTGCCGGTGGATCCCCGCGGCCGTTAGGTCGCGAGGGCTCACGCCGCTTGCGCGGCGCGCCAGTCTGAGCGTTCGGTCGCGATCGGTCGGGCCGGGCATGTGGCAAATACTAGGCAGTTAAGACTAAATGTCAAGGTTTTGCCACTACTGATGGAAATGGGCTGCTCGCACTCCCGACCATCCGGAAAACATCACACATCCACAGGCGCTGCGGTCATGATAGTAACGTGCAGAACCAACACGCGCCTTCCGCGCCAGCGCGAAGCCTTGCCCAATCGAGGCTGACCAGAAAGCGCCTCGGCACGCTTTATGATGTGCTCCGCCTGTTCGGCTGCGGCTCGCGAATTCTCGACAGTGGGAACGCGATGAATCGCGATCAGGTCGCGGAGTGCTCGGGGCGACCAGTCAACGCGACCTGCGGCCACGGGTGGGTCGCCCGGCTTCAGTAGCGAGCGTGCGGCTTACTTCCTCAGTTGTCAGCCAGCCCGCCTCTGCCGCTTCCTGCTCGGCTTCGTCGAGGCTTTTGCGCAACCACTCGAGGTAGTCGAGGTGGCTCTTAACGGCGTCGCGCACCAGGCTTTGAGCGGGAGCCCCTGTCTCACGAGCTACGCGGTCGAGTCGACAGGTCAGCGTTTTTGGCAGGGTGAATGCATCTACGCGAAATCTCGTTTCGTGGCGAAGATCCCATTGTGCATGGTCAGTATCGGATGCAGCAACGCGTCGTCAATTGTGATTCGTGACGCGCTGCTTGCGGCCATCAGCAGACAGTCTCTAGCGAGTTCCCGACCCGCAAGGTTGCTCTTGCCAACATGCCGCAATTGCGTGCGAGTATCGTGTTCACGAGAGCCTTGAAATCGACGTCAGCGTCAGGCAATGGCGCTCAGGCGCGCAAGACGCGCGGCAAGGGCTTGCCCCGCGCCGAAGCCGGGAACAAGACACGTGCCATGCGTTCAGGCTCGAGCTGGAACGCCTCAGCGCACGCAGAAGCAATCAGCGCGTCCAGTGCGAGCGTGGGCTTGAGGTCGCGCCCCTCAAACAGGTTGGCGGGCGCGAGTCCCGGCCAGTCGGCTACCACGCGGCCGCCCTCGACGGCGCCACCGATCAGCATGGCCACTGCAGCGGTGCCATGATCGGTGCCTCCGGTGCCGTTGGCCGCCACAGTCCGGCCGAACTCCGTGGCCACCAGGATCACCGTGTGCGCCCAAGCTGCGCCAAGGCCCTCGCGCAGCCCGGCGACCAGGTCGTCGAGGCGCTGGAGCTGGTTCGGCGAGGCGCGCGTTCTGCGCGCTGTGCGTGTCCCAGCCGCCGGTCTCGATCATCGCCAGGCGCGGGCCGTCCGCACGCGCCAGGAAACCGGCTGCCATGCGGCCGACGCGCCGACGGATCCTGCCGGTTTCCACCGCCGCCCATGCTCACCGGCCATGGCGCGCGCCTCGAGGGCGGATGACCACAGCGCGTGCAGTTGCGCGTCCCCGGCATAGAGCTGCTCCACGCGCAGCAGCAGGTCCTCGTTCGCCTGCGGCAGCGCCGAAGGCGCGTAGGAAGCGACCTCGACCGCACCACGCAGCGCCATCGGCACGGCGGGCGCGAAGGCGATTGCCTCCTTGCCGGCGCGCGGCAGCATGTCCAGCAGCCGGTTCATCCAGCCGTCCTTCAGCTGGTACGGCGCGCTGCCGCCGGTTTCGAGCACGTTCTGCCCGTCGAAGTGCGAGCGGTCTCGGTATGGGGAGGCGACAGCGTGGAAGAAGCTCGCCTGCCCGGCTGCATAGAGCCGATGGAGTTCCGCGAGCGTGGGATGGAGGGCGAAGGTGCCGTCGAGCTTCAGCGCGGTGGCGGGATCGACCGCGAGGTCACCGCGAAGCCTGGCGTACGCAGGCTCCGCGTACGGCACGACAGTGTGGAGGCCGTCCGCCGCGCCGCGCTGGATGATGAAGATGAAGCGCCGCTCGGTAGCGGCCTGCGCGAACAGCACGCGCGGCACGGCGAGCAGGCGCGGCCGCGCCCAGGAAAGTGCGTCGGTCAAGGTTCACGCTCATCTCCTCAGGAACTCCGGCGAAACCAGCAACAGCGCGAGCGCCGTGCCGCCGCTCTCGGCACCGGCAATGGCGCTCGCGGTGGCTTCGCTTAACGTGCCGGGCAGCACGCGCGGTGCAAGCGCCCGTGCGTCGACCGCGTCGCCGGCTTGCGCGGCGATGCGTTGCGCAACCTCCACGCGGCGCAACAGCGCATCGGGCGCGGCCCAGGTGCCGGCCACGTCTTCGTAGCCGGCCGGCGAGCCGGGCCGCCACACCGGCTGGCGCGAGCTGGTTCATCAAGTTCGCGGCCTCCATCGGCATGATGTCGCGCCGACCCAGCGCGCGCAGACTGGAGATGGCCCACTCCCAAGGCGACTTGAACTTGGCCGCCTCGGCCTGCCACGCCTCCGGCGACGCCACCAACTCGCGGTACACGCTGGGCAGGTCGCCGCCCGTGCGCGCGAAGGTGTCCGCCAGGCGCTGCACCAGCGCGGGCGGCGGATCGTCGGCGACGAAGTGGCGCGCGAGCTTCGTGGCGATGTGGCGCGCCGTCGCGGGCGCGGTGACGAGATCGTGGAGGATGGCGCGGGCCTGTTGCTCGCCGCCATCGGCGTAGCTGCGGCCGAGCACCGTCCGCGCGCCGGGTTCGTGCAGCGCGGGCACGAAGCGGAAGATCGCGGAGGCATCGCCGCCAGACTCGGCGCCCGGCAGAGTCCAGCCGGTGAGCGCACGCGCGACCTCGGTCACGTCCTCCTGCGTATAGCCGCTGCGCACCCCAAGCGTGTGCAGCTCGAGGATCTCGCGCGCGAGATTCTCGTTAAGGCCGCGCCGGCGTGCCGCCTTGGGCGCGCAGGGCCGCGGGGCTGTGCGGGCCGATCGACTGCGCCTGGTCCAGATACAGCAGCATCGCAGGGTGGCGGACGACGGCCAGCAGCAGGTCCTCGAAGCGGCCCAGCACGTGCGGACGGATGGCGTCGGCCTCGAAGCCGCCGGCCAAACCTACCACCAGCAGCTTGTCCACCGAGACTGCGAAGTGGTTGGACCAGAAGTGCACCAGCCGCTCCATGAAGGGAACAGAGGTCGGCAGAGCGGTGCTGGCGCGGGCGCCCACCGCCGCCAGATACGCGGCTCGCCCTTGGCGAAGATACGCCTCGCGGATGCCGCTTCGCTGGTCCGCCGGGGCCTGCCGCACCGCGCGCTGCTGGGAGAGCCAGACTTCCACAAGAGCTGGCGTGCGCGGCAGCGGCTTCCACGGCGCGGGTAGCGCCTCATAGGTCTCGCAACTGCGAAAGAAGCCAGCGTTGCGGGTCGGCAGGTGCCGGCTCGTCGGGCCGGGCGCCGAGGCCGAAGCGGTTGAGGGCAATGGCTAAGGCACTCATAGGGATGGAATATTAACGCCGCAACAAGTCCTCTCGTTCGCTATTTTTCGTAACCGAATGTTTCAGACGCGCGTCAAGAGAAAGGTCTGAGGCGAGTCGACAAGGTGCAGCTATACCGCGTCCGCTCGCGGGCGCTGCAGGACAGTCCTCGCGTTCGCTTTTTTTTAACGCGTTACGAAAAATCGGCGCCAAACATGCGCTAGACAAGCGGGGCCGCTTCGGGGTCGAAAGCAGTCCGCCAGGAACAACCTTAGAGCCGAAGCCGCGTGCGTGTCACTTACTACGATCGCCACCGCGCGGCGTGACGTCAGTGCACGTGCCGCTCATCGATTCCCCGCATTAGCTATAGACGAAGCGTAGTCCACAATACGTCCTCCCGGCAGCAGCAACACGCTCCTGAAATGCAATCGGAATGCGTCTTCCCATGCTTAGTGGTAGCCTACTTCGCAGCGGGTGGTCGCAATGTGGTCTCGCGCGAACGGTTGCGTTCTTTTCGGGAATTCTTTGGAGGAAACCCAATGTACGATCTCGTAATTCGTAACGGCACAGTGGTGGATGGAACGGGTCTGCCGAAATATCGAGCGGACGTCGGAGTGACCGGCGATCGAATTGCAGCGATCGGGCGCATTGCCGAAAAAGGAAAGGAAGAGATCGACGCCACGGGCCACGTGATTACGCCCGGCTTCATCGACGGCCACACGCACATGGACGCGCAGGTCTTCTGGGATCCGCTGGGCAGCTGCTCGTGCTGGCATGGCGTCACCACCGTCGTCATGGGGAACTGCGGCTTCACGCTTGCACCGGGCAAGCACGTTCAGCGCGACATGATCGTCAACAATATCGAGCGGGCCGAGGATATCAATCGCAAGGCGATGGAGGCCGCGATCCGCTGGGAATGGTCGACGTTCCGGGAATACATGAACATCGTCGACAAGCTGCCGAAGACGATCAACTACGCCGCGAACATCGGGCACTCCGCGCTGCGCACCTACGTGATGGGCGAACGCGCGTTCGAGCAGGAAGCGACGGCCGACGACATGGGCGCGATGGAGCAGGAGCTGCTCGACGCGCTCGACGCGGGCGCGATCGGCTTCACGAGCTCCCGCTCGACGGCCCACCGCCTGCCGCGGCCGGACAATCGTCCCGTCGCCTCGGTCCACGCGTCCTGGGACGAGATGAGCCGTCTCGTTAACCTCATGGGATCGACGGGCCGCGGCATATTCGAATACTCGCGGGAGAGAGACTGCCGTTCGCCGGATCCAGCCGTGCGCAAGGCCGCCAATGACAGGCTGATGGAGCTCGCAGTCAAGAGCGGCGTTCCCATCACCTTCGGGATGCCGGCGGGGATCGCAGGCGCCGAGGACCACCTGAAGCTGCTGGACGCCACCGCCGCCGCGGGCGGGCGTATGTTCGGGCAGACGCACACTCGCGGCGTCTCGCACGTGCTGTCATTCAAGTCGCAGCTGCAGTTCGACGATTTCCCCGAGTGGGCCGAGCTGCGCAAGCTGCCGATCGAAGAGCAGCGCAGAGCCTTGAAGGATCCGGAACGGCGTAAACGCCTGGTCGAAGCGACCAGGGGTGACGCCTACAAGACGGGGGGCGGCGAGCCGCGCAAGCCGACCTTCGAGAATATGTATGTCGTGAAGAGCCCCGTGTCGGGCAATCCCACTGTCGCGCAGATGGCCGCGCAGCGCAACGTCGATCCGGTGGAGCTCATGATGGATCTCGCACTGGAGACCGACTTCAACCAGCTCTTCATGCAGTTCGACGCGAACACGGTACCGAAGAGCGAGGCGGAGGCGCTCAAGACGCTCAAGCATCCACGCACGGTCATGACGTTCTCCGATTCCGGCGCGCACGTGAGCCTCATCATGGACTCGTCCATACAGACGCATCTTCTCGCCTACTGGATGCGCGAGCGCGGAGCATTCACACTGGAAGAAGCGGTCAAGATGATCACGCTCACGCCCGCGATCAACTGGGGCTTCGTCGACCGCGGCCTGGTCCGTCAGGGCTGTATCGCGGATCTCAACGTCTTCGACCCCGAGACGATCGCGCCGCAGATGCCGACGGTCGAGCACGACCTGCCGACCGGCGCGTGTCGCCTGAAGCAGAAGTCGGGCGGCATCCTCGCGACGGTTATCAGTGGCAAGGTGGCGTTCAAGAACGGCGAGCACACCGGCTCGCAGCGCGGGAAGCTGCTGCGCTCGACGGCGGCGGGCGTGCACTAACCCATCCACGGCCGAAACAAAACGGCGTCCCGCGGGGCGCCGTTTTCTATGCAGCACTCGTCACAACTGCGAATTGCTCAAGTCTTCGACGTTGTAGCGCGCGCGTTGCTCATCCGAAACGCAGTTGCGCCTGATCCGCACCAGGATCTTGCGTGGATTGGCGAGCCGCTGAGCGAGGCTGCCGGCGCTTTGGTGTCGCACCAGTTCCAGGAGACGTAGCCCCTCGTGCAGCGCCGGTACGCGATTGCGCGTACGTTGCGAGTAGTCCTTGAGATCGGCGGCACGCGAAGGGCCGCGCATGAAGGCCGTCAACTCCCGCTTCGTGCGCGCTTTCGTTTCGACCCACCAGCTGACGATCCTTTGCTGCAGCCGCAGCAGTTCATCCGGCGCCGCTACAAGATCACGCATCAGAGGGCCTGCCTCCGACCAGCTTCCGACCCGCAGGAACGGATCAGCGCCGAACAGACCGCGGTAGTAATCGATAAACCAACGCTTCTCGACAATCGGGATACAACCGAACTCGAGTGCCTCGTACAGACGCAAGGTCTCCACCGCGGCGTTGCCCATCGGGCATGGCACGAAGACACTGTCGAGCAGCAGCCCACGATAGTCTTCGCGGGAGAGCCGAGAGCCGTCCCTCGTATCATGTATGAACGAAGGCTCGACGCCCCACAGCGCCTCGACCATCTGAATGCGCGACGCCTTCACCTCGCCTTCGAATGAGCAGAGATACTTGCGCTGGTTCGCTGGCGTGAGCTCGCTCGGGCCGGCGAGGCCGTTCGCATAACCCACCGGAATCGTGAAGATGCCCGGCGCGCGTGCAAGCCATGTTCGCATGGGACGGATGATGCGATCGAAGTGGCGGTATTCGCTGTAACCGCCCGAGTACCATTCGTCGCTCGCGTGCAGCAATGTGAGGTTGTCGCTGTTCGCGCGACATTTCTCGAAGAACGCGGTGCGGCCGCGGATCGGCAGCCAGTTGCCGCTTACGACGTGTATGGCCGGTCCGTCCGTCTCGGAGTAGTCGGGATCGTATACGACCTCATCGACCACATCCGAGAGGAGGAATGTGAACCACTCACTTTCGACAAGCTGGTGGTGGAAGATGAGCTTCATTGCGCGTTCCCCGGATGCAGTCACACTGTTATTTGGCGTGTGTCCCTGCTCACCAAACTCTGCACTCAAACTTTCAGAGCGGCGAAGGCAAGAGTTCCCTAGCCGGCAACTCTTTACTTGCGAAATCGCAATAGGCTCTGCCGCAAATTTGAACTTAGGTTTGACAAGTGGCCCGAGGACGATGCTCGCGATCGTTGCTGTCGGCAACCGCGTCGCCGCTACTTGAACTGGAATTGTCGCAGCCAGTGAAACGCTGACGGCATGGGGTCACCGGTCACCGTCCCTAGCGGCCCAGCCGGATCCCGGCCTCCCGGATCATCTGCGCCGTAGCGGCGGTATCGTTCTTGATATAGGCCGCGGTTTCATCCGGCGTCATGCCGACGGGCTCCACCCCTGTCCTGAGAAAGCGCTCTCTTGCTTCCGGCCGCGCGATGACCTTCCTGATTTCCTCGCCCAGCCGGCTCACGATGGCGTCGGGCGTTCCGGCGATCGCGAACACGCATGCGGTTGCCGCCGACTCGTATCCCGGAAGATTTCCCGCGGCTGCGATCGTGGGCAAGCCGGGCGCAAGCGGCGAAGGCTGCAGGGAGCTTATCGCCAGCGCCCTCAGCCTGCCCGACTTGACGTGCGGCGTCGCGCCGCCCGTCGTCGCGAACATCACCTCCAGCTGTCCGCTCACGAGCGCGGTGACCGCCGCGCCGCTGCTCTTGAACGGAATGTGCACGATATTGACGCCCGCCATGTACTTGAACATTTCCGACGCCATGTAGGTTGCCGCGCCGACCGCGCCGGCGCCGTAATTCAACTCGCCCGGCTGCGCCTTGGCGAGTGCAATCAAATCCTTTACCGATTTCACGGGCAATGAGGGATGAACGACGAGCAGGTTGGGCGCGCGGCTCACCAGCGTGATAGGCACGAAGTCGCGCACCGGATCGTAGGGCATCTTCTGGAGCAACGGTCCGCGCCAGAGACCCTCGGTGAGCACGAGCAGGGTGTAGCCGTCTGGCGGCAACCGGCTTGCCAGCTCGGCCGCGACCATCGTGCTGCCGCGGTTGTCCACGATCACGTTCCAGCCGACGCTGTCCGCGAGACCTTGCGCGACCGTCCGCGCCGCGAGGTCCGTGCTCGCGCCGATTCCGGTGCTTAAGAAGCGCAGAGGCTTGGCCGGATAGACTTGTCCGATGGCCGCTGCCGAGCCGAAAAACACCACGAACAGGATCCCTGCAAGATAAAACGGGCGCGACATGAAGCCTCCTCGCTCGACAGAATGTCTACCTCACCATTGCGCTCTCTCAGCGCTGGCGCGTGTGCCGCCTTCTCGGACAATCCGGGAGACGTTTGGACGTGCGGCGTCATACCGCCCCTATTCCAGTTTCACGCCGACGGTGTTGATGATCTTCGACCACATCGCGTTTTCGTCTCGCATGATCTTGGCGAGCGCCGCGGCCGTGTTGCCGACGGTCTCCGACCCCGAGACGAGCACGGTCTCCTTCACTTCCGGCATCGCCATCACTTTCACGGCTTCATCGTGCAGGCGCGCGATGATCTTCGCCGGCGTCTTCATTGGCGCAAAGAGAGCCACCCAACCCACCACGTCGTAGCCTGGCACGCCCGCTTCGCTGATAGTCGGCAGGTCGGGCAGCGGCGCCGAACGCTGGCCGCTTGTCACGGCGATCGCGTGCAGGCGTCCTGATTTGACGTGAGGGATCGACGACGGCGCCGTCGCGAAAGAGACCTGCGCTTCGTTGCCGATCACCGCCACGATCGCCGGTCCGCCGCCCTTGTACGAGACGCCGATCATGTCGACGCCGGCCATCTGCTTGAACAGCTCCGCGCCGAGGTGCGGATTGGTGCCGATGCCGGGATGCGCGTACGAGAGCTTGCCGGGCTGTGATTTCGCGGTCGCGAGCAGATCCTTCGTCGAATTGATCTTGAGCGTCGGATTAACCACGAGCACGTTGGCGTACTTGATCAACTGCGTGATCGGGGCGAGATCGCGCAGCGGGTTGTACGGAAGCTGCGCATAGAGACCGAGGGCGATCGTGATGGGGCCTTCCGGTGACACGAGCAGCGTGTAGCCGTCCGCCGGCGATTTCGCCGCGATGTCCGCCCCGATGTTGCCACCGGCGCCGCCGCGATTGTCGATGACGAGCGTTTGGCCGAGCCCGCGCGGCATGTATTGCGCGAGGATGCGCCCCGAGAAGTCGGTCGATCCGCCCGGCGGAAAATTGACGACGACGCGTATGGGTCTATCGGGATAGTTCTGGGCCGAAGTCTGCCGCAACCTTCCCTGCGCTTAAAGCGCCGCGTCGAAAGCCTGTGAGACAACCAGAAGTATCTGAACGAGCGGTCTCGACATTAGGAGCCTGTTCAGGGCACAGAGAATCGTCGAACCGCAAGGCTTCACCCGGTAACCCTGCGCGTAAAGCGCCGGCCGCGTCGCAAGGCGGATGGGACGAGCAGAAGTGACTGCGAGCAGTCTGCGTGATCGGCGAGAGCTCTTCCGGCGGGGAATCGTGGGGGAGTCTACATCCGTTCGCGTTATGATCGCCCACAACAAGCCGCGAAAGGTAGCGCCCATGGCCGTGAAGATCTTGTTCGCCCCGAACCACCCCAAGCCCATCCTCGATGTGGCGCTTGCGCTCAAGCCGCCGGCCTTCGAGCTCATGATCCACGATCACGGCACGCCGGATTACTACCGTGCGGCCGAAACGGCCGATTACTACATGGGCATGACACGCAACATCGACGCCCAGTTCTTCGCCGCGGCGAAGAAGATGAAGCTGGTGCAATTGTTGAGCGCCGGCTACGACCGGGCCGATGTCGCCGCAGCGCGCAAGGCCGGCATCCCAATCGCGAACAACGGCGGCGCGAACGCGATCGCCGTGGCCGAGCACACCTTGATGCTCATGCTGGCGACGCTGAAGAAACTCACCGGTTTGCACGCCGACGTCTGCGCGGGCCAGTGGCGCTCTGGGCCGTCCGGCAAAGCGGGGGTGCACGAGTTGCGCGGCAAGACGGTCGGCATCGTCGGTTTGGGCAACATCGGCAAGAAGGTCGCACGGCGTGCGGCGGCTTTCGACGTCGACATTCAGTACTACGACATCGAGCGGATGTCAGAAGACGAGGAGGACGCGCTCGGGGTGCGCTTCGTGCTCTTCACCGAGCTGCTGCGCACTTCCGACATCGTTACGCTGCACGTGCCGCTCGACGACAGCACGCGCAACTTGATCGGTGCGGCCGAGCTCGCAATGATGAAGCCCTCTGCCATCCTCATCAACACCTGTCGCGGGCCGGTCGTCAACGAAGCGGCCCTGCACGAGGCACTTCGGACCCAATGCATCGCGATGGCCGGCCTCGACGTCATGACCGAGGAGCCCCCCAGGGCAGAGAATCCGCTGTTCGTGCTGCCGAACGTCATCCTGACGCCACATGCGGCGGGACCCACGGTGGAGAACTGGGCGGATCGCTTTCGCAACGGCTTCGACAACATCGTGCGCGTCGAGTCTGGACGCAAGCCGAAATGGGTGATCGACGAGTTGGCCGACCTCGTGAAATAGTAGGTCGTCGTCATGTCTCTTTCCGACCCCCGCGCGCTCAGCGTTCTGACTATCGCCGGTTCCGATTCGGGCGGTGGCGCCGGCATTCAGGCTGATCTCAAGACCTTCGCTGCGCATGGGCTGCACGGCCTTTCCGCGATTGCCGCACTCACCGCCCAGAACACGCGCGGCGTGACGGCAGTGCACGTGCCGCCGGTGGATTTCCTGCGCGCGCAGATCGATGCCTGCTTCGATGATTTTCGCATCGGCGCGGTCAAGCTGGGCATGCTCGCCAACAGGCAAGTGATCGATGCGGTTGCCGATGCGCTCGAGCATCACCGGCCCGCCTTTATCGTGCTCGACCCCGTTATGGTTGCCACCAGCGGCGCGCGCCTGCTCGAGCCGGATGCGCTCGATGCGCTGCGTACACGCTTGTTTCCGCTGGCGACGATCCTCACGCCCAACATACCGGAAGCCGAGTTGCTGCTCGGCCGGCGTATCGATGACGATGCAGCTGCCGAAGCCGCGCTGGAAGCATTGCGGACGTTGGGTGCGCAAGCTTTGCTGCTCAAGGGCGGACACTTGCGGAACGCCGGAGCAATGGTCGATCGTTATCGGGACGCCAACAAGAGTCTCCAGTTCACGCACGAGCGAATCGATGTCGAGGGGCATGGTACCGGCTGCACGCTCGCGTCGGCGATCGCGGCGAATCTGTGTCTCGGCAAGGCCTTGCACGATGCGTGCGAAGCTGCCACCGACTATGTGCATGGCGCCTTGCGGCACGCACTGCATCCCGGGCGCAGCGAGATCGCGGTCCTGAATCATTTCTGGCAGAGGCGCGGATGACTTCCAGCACAGCCCCGTCGACCGCGTTCACCGACGAGCTCTGGCATTCGATTGAACCGATCTATGCCGCGATATTACGCCACCCCTTCATTGCCGGTCTGACGGACGGCTCGCTGCCGCGCAAGTCTTTCGAGTTCTATGCAGTGCAGGATGCGCTCTATCTGCGTGAGTTCGCGCGCTCGCTGGCGATTGCCGCGGCGCACGCGCCGAAGGACGACTGGATCGTGATGTTGAGCGATCATGCCGCGGGCGCGTTACGCGTGGAGCGCACGCTGCACGAAGGCTTCTTCCGCGACTTCAATCTCACACCTGAAAACGTTCTGAGCACACCACTCGCGCCGACGACGCTCGCGTACACCCACTATCTGCTCGCGGTGGCGTACGGCAGGCCCTTCCACGAGGCGCTCGCCGCGCTGCTGCCGTGCTACTGGATCTACTGGGAGGTCGGCAAGGCGCTGACGCGTGCGGGTTCGCCGAATGCCTTATACGCCCGCTGGATCGGCACCTATGGCTCCGACGAGTTCGGCAACGTGGTGCGCGCGGTGCTCGATGCCACCAACGAGGTCGCCGCGGCTGTCGGAGATGCCGAGCGCGCCGCGATGCGCCGCCATTTCAGGACGACGAGCCGTTACGAGTGGATGTTCTGGGAGATGGGGTATCGCTGCGAGCGCTGGCCGGTCGAATAGTCACAAACTACCACCGCGAGTCGTCGATCTCGAGCCCCAGGCAATGCTGGCCCACGACCTCGTAATGGGCGAGGCGCGATTGTCCGTGCTGGGTGATTACGTTCATGTCCGCCAACAGGCGCTGAAGCAGGTGGCCATCGAAAACGACGGTCGCGCCGCACAACTGGTAGAGGCTCTGGACGACTTTGGCTGATTGATGGATCGCATGAGTCGCTGCCAGGCGCAGGTTCGTGCGGCTATTCAGGCTCAGCGTCAGCGCGTCCGTCGACGTCGCGTCGTCCCAGCTTTCGCGCGCCGCCTGCATGAGATAAGCACGCGCGCTGCGCAAGTCTGCCTCGGCCTGACCGACGGCGAACTGGGAGATCGCCTGATCGCGCAGCAGGCCGTGCATGTTGCGCGGGTGCCTTCGTGCCGGCCACCTCGAAGAATGCATTGATGCAGTTGCGCGCAAGACCGAGCGCGACCATGCCGTCGCCGGCCCCGAATCCCAGCGTCAGCGGAATCTTGTAGCGTGGACCGGAGCTCACGATCGGCGCCCCGTAGGGAAACACGGTTCGCTCCTCGGGCACGAAGACGTCCTTCACCTCGAAGGTATGCGTCCCCGTGCCGCGCATTCCCTTCGTGTGCCACGTGTCGATGATCTCGACTTCCACGCGAGGCACGAGGCAATAACGAACCTCGGGTTTGCCGTGCCTTAGACGCACCTCGCCGTTTTCGATCACCTGAGCGTGCGCCGCCATCCACGATGCATGCATGCAGCCGGTGCTGAACGGCTGGCGGCCGGTGACGCGAAAGCCTCCGCGGCACCACGACGGCCTTCGCGGTGGCACCCGGAGTGTTCGAGACCACGCTGCGCGGCGTGTCGATCCAGATTTCACGCGCCGCTTTGCGCGACATCCGGGCCGAATAGGTGGCCCAATTGGCGCCCTGGCTGACGGTCCAGGCCGTGCTGGCATCGGCCTTGCCCAACTCTTCGATCACTTGCAGGTAGGTCGGAAAGTCGATCTCCAGACCGCCCACGGCCCGCGGCACCGCCATCAGGTAAATGCCTGCATCGGCAAGCGCGTGAAAGACGGGTTTAGGCAGCTGGCGATCCGCATCGATCTTGTCAGCGTTTTCGCGAACCAACGGTGCGAGACGGCGGGCGGCCTCGAGCACGGACGGCGTTGCGAGTGCGGGTGCCGCCGCTCCGGCGGCTGGGGAATCGGCAGACATGTCGCGAGTGTCCGGAATCTGGCGGCGGTCGTCAATGAACCAGGGGCGACCCCGCCCGTGGTGACGAACGCGTAGGCGCTGCTCGGCCGTCATGTCGTGAACGTAGACCCGAATCGCCTCGACGACGCGAAGTTCGCGATGCCCGAGGGCGCGGCTCGTTAAACGAACGGTGCGCAAGGTGTATCTTGCCGGCTGGCATTCTGGGACAGGGGCTGGCGCTCCGACCGCTGGCCGTTCGAACACTAAACGAGGACCACGCCTTGGCCATCGACTATCAGAAGCGCGACGGTGTCGCCTACATCACGCTCAACAACCCCGCGAAAGCGAACATCCTCGACAAGCAGACCTCCGACGAGATTTCCGCCGCCTGGATCGACCTGTGGGAAGACCGCGCGATCCGCTGCGCGATCCTTACCGGCGCAGGCGACAAGCACTTCTGCGGCGGTCACAACCTCGCGCCGCGTCCGAATATCACCGAGGAGGAGCGGGAGTATCTGCGCACGCAGCGCATCTACTGGCCGCTCGCGGGCAGCGTACACGGGCAGAAGACCGGCGTCGACGGCCGCATGGGCGACCACTACCCGCGCGTATGGAAACCGGTGATCGCCGCAGTCAACGGCTGGGCGGCAGGCGCCGGCATGTACATCCTGCTGTCATCGACCGATATCCGCATCGCCAGTGCCGAGCATGCGCGCTTCAAGTTCGCGCTGCTGACGCAGGGCTGGCTCGGCCATGGGCCGGGCGCGAGCCTGCTCGCCAAGCAGCTGCGCTACATCGATGCGATGAAGATCCTGCTCACCGACGAGCCGTTCGATGCGCAGGAAGCGCTGCGCATCGGGCTCATCAACGAAGTCGTGCCGCACGCGCAACTTCTCGAACGCGCTGAGAAGATCGCGCGCCACATCTGCACGTTGCCGCCCGTCGCGGTGCGCATGATGAAGGAGTTCATCGTGCGCTTCGGCGATCTGCCCACCGATCAGGCGTGGCACGTGCAGAACCTGATCAACGCGCTGCTCATCCAGACCACCACGGATGGCGAAGAAGGCCGGCAAGCATTCAACGCAAAGCGCCCGCCGAATTTCACGGGCGCGCTGCGCCGGCGCGGCGATGCCTGGCCGGAGTTTTCGGAAGAGGATGCCAAACGCCTCGACGATGCGTATCGCAGCGGGGAGTTTTGACGAGCCGCAAGGCCTCACTCGAACGCACCGAAGATGCGTTGACGGTATTCGACAAGTTCCTGAGCAACAACACCGGCGCTGATCACGACGGTGTTGTGGGCCCGTTCTGCCAGACGCGCTGTTCTGGGGCTGGGAAGCGTGCTGGCCCCGAAGGCGCCCGTGCCGTTCTGTCCGCGGCGCAGGATGGTGTACATTCCGTCGGACAGCGACCTCGGGGCCGCAGACACTGCCCGGAGTTAGGACGGTCCCACCGGGCCCGTAGTCCAGTGTAGAATTTCGAAACTATCGCCCGATAGTGCCGCCCCGTCCATGCCTGCTCGCAAAGCAGCTGCGCTGCATCGAGGCGATGAAGATCCCGCTCACCGACGAGCCGTTCGATGCGCAGGAAGCGCTGCATATCGGGCTCATCAACGAAGTCGTGCCGCACCCAAAACATCACGCCGCTCATTCGCGGCTGGGTTGCGGACGTCGCATTAAGACTGACTTGCCCACCGATGGATAGAATGGGACGCCACAGCCAGCTATCGCGCCTCGATAACTGATGAATCGCACCCTACTGACGCTTCAGGTTGGCCGTGGCCTCGCCGCGCTTGCCGTTGCCGTCGCTCACGCTTCGCAGTCTTCTGAGGCGTTTTTCGGGCACAGTTCCGTTAACCGGCTCCTGGAATACGGTGGCCTGGGCGTCGATTTCTTTTTCGTGCTCTCGGGCTTCATCATCATGCATGTGCACATGAACGATTCGCGGGTGGTGCCTTACGCCCGCAAGCGGCTCGTGCGCATCTTCGTGCCTTACCTGCCGGTCTCCCTCGTGTCGATAGCGGCTTACACGCTCCTGCCGACCTTGAGTGCTAGCGATCGGGAATGGAGCATGCTGAGTTCGTTGCTGTTGATCCCCGACTACAATCCGCCGGCGCTCAATCCCGCGTGGACGCTGATCCACGAGATGCTGTTTTATTGGTTCTTCGTGATCTACCTCGTCGCCCGGCGTGCGTTCTTGCCGGCCGTCTGCGTGTGGCTTGCGCTGATATGCGTGAATGTATGGGCCAAGCCTGCCCTCCTCCCGTTCTGGCGCACCTTCCTCGATCCCATGAACATCGAGTTCATCGTCGGCATGGGCTGCGCGTGGGCGGTCACGAGGCTGGATCCGCGGCATGGCCTAAAGCTACTCTTCGGCGGAGTTGTCGTCGCAACTGCCAGCTTCCTGCTCGTTCTGAACCATGCCCCGCAGTACCTGTTCGGTGTTGCGTTGGCGCCTCTCGTGGTCGGCTTTGTGCTCATCGAGCCGCGTATCAGGCATCGCATACCAAAGCTTGCGATCCTAGTAGGCGACGCATCGTACTCGATCTACCTGATCCACAATCCGGCTATCTCGATCCTCGCCAGAACGATCAGCGGTCTTGCACCGCTTACTGCTACGATGGTCTTGTCCGTGTTAGCGAGTGCTGCCGGATTTGTCTACTACGTGGTGTTTGAGCGTCCTGCGTTGCGGGCGGTGCGCCTGCTCATGCCAGCGGCAGCGAGACCCGTTTCGTCTTGATCGGCTTTCACCTCACGCTCGTGCGACAGATCGTTTACGACCGCTGGATCGTCGCAATCGGGAAGGGCGCCGGCCGCGCGCCGAGGCGCTCGGCGATCAGCGCCTGCTGCCGCGCCCGGATTTCTGCGGCACTCTCGCCTGGAGCCGGATTGAGCCGTTCGATCTCGTCCAGGATCGGCGGCGGGCGATCGTCGACCGGTACCTCGTGGACGAGCGCCCATTTCTCCACCTGATGGATGAATTCGGGCGACACGCGCGGCGGCACCAGCGCATTCATCGGATCGGCCATCGCCTCTTCCAGGGAGACGAATCGAACATTCGCCGCCTCGAAACGATCGAGGATTTCGTCGAGACAATCACCGCCGAGCGGCGTGCCGTGGATGAGCCAGATATGAACGGGATCGCGTCCGAAAACCGCTCGCCCGTTGGCGGCGTGCAGTCGCAGCTCGTGCAGCGCGGTATCGACGAACTCGCGCCGCAGGAATGCGATGCCCTCGCGGTCGTCGGCCTTGAGCGTGCGCCAGTAGGCCGGATGAAAACGCGTGTCGCGGAAACCGACGCTGACCGGCACCGGCGTATACCCCTGTCGCGCGAGATAGGCGCCGACCGCAGCCTGCTTCTCGGCCGTGTCGCCCCACATGTCGTTGCAGTAGCGAAAATAGCGCCGCGGCGCCCGCGACGCCCAGCGCGCGATGATTTCTTCGGTACGCTCGATGTCGCCGATATAGGTTGCGGCGTCGACCCAGTTGATGCTGGCGTGATGGTGGGTGTGATTGGCGACGTGATGGCCGTGCTCCACCCAGTGATCGAACACGCGCAGGAGCTCGGGGTCGTCCTCGGCCGGCGCCGTGTTGGAGAACGCGTAGATGTCCGTGGCGCCGTGGCGCGTCAAGGCCTGCGTCATGGCGCGTGCAATGCCGAGACAGCTGTAGTTCTTCGGCACCGGGACGCCACGAAACAGCAGCATGTCGTCCATGGTGATTGCGAGCTTCACCGGGCCGAGTGGTGAGATTGCGTGCGGCTTCATAGGGTTCGCGGCGCGCTGCGCCGGCGGGCGATGCCTAGCTGCGTGTCGGACTCAGTATCCGACACGCGACGAAGGAAAGGAGGTTACGGAGGGAAACCTTGGTAGCGGAGCGGTCGGGTCCTTCTGTTCCGTAGGGTGACGAGGCCCGAGCCTTCGGCGAGCGTCACCCCTCATCTCTGCGCGATATAGGCTCAGTGCTGCATCGTGTTCAGCGCCGAGCCCTTCCTGAACCAATCGATCTGCGAGGCCGTGAACGTGTGCTTGAGGGCGAGCAGAGTAGTCGTGCCGTCGGCGTGCTCGACCTGGCATGTCACGGGCTTGCCCGGCGTCAGGTCCGAGAGGCCGGTCAACGATACGCGGTCGCCTTCGAGGATCTTGTCGTAGTCCGCCGGATCGCTGAACGTCAGCGCGAGCAGTCCCTGCTTCTTCAGGTTCGACTCGTGAATACGCGCGAAGCTGCGCGCGATGACCGCGGACCCGCCGAGGAGACGCGGGATCAGCGCCGCGTGCTCGCGGCTCGAGCCTTCACCGTAGTTCGAGTCGCCGACGATGACCCAGGTGAGCCCCTGCGCCTGGTACTTGCGGGCCACGACCGGGATCTTCTGGTCGCGCTCGCCTGACAGCACGTCGATCGTCGTGCCGCGCTTGCCATCGTAGGCGTTGACCGCGGTAAGCAGCAGGTTGTCGCTGAAGCGGCCCAGATGGCCGCGGAAGCGCAGCCACGAACCGGCCGGGGAAATGTCGTCGGTGGTCGTCTTGCCCTTGGTCTTCATGAGCACCGGCGCATTGCCGATGTCCAGTCCGTTCCATTCGGCCCACGGTTCGATCGCCTGGAGACGCTCGCTGGTCGGGGGGATCTCGACCTTCAGGTTGCTGCCGTCCGCGGGCGGCTCGACATAGGCCGGAACGCCGGGGGTGAAGCCCTTCGCCGGCACTTCGGGCGCAACGCCGGGCGCGTTCAGCTTGAAAGGCTTCCCGTCCTTCGCGGTGAGGGTATCGGCCTGCGGGTCGAACGAGAGCCTGCCCGCGAGAGACAGCGCGACGGCGATCTCGGGGCTCACAATGAAGTTCATCGTGCCGGTGCGCTCGTCGTTGCGTCCAGGGAAATTACGGTTGTAGGACGTGACGATCGAGTTCGGCTTGTCCGCCACGGGATCGGTGCGGCGCCACTGTCCGATACAGGGACCGCAGGCGTTCGCAAGCACGATGGCGCCTGCATCCTTGAGCGCGGCCATCTGGCCGTCGCGCTCGATCGTCGCGCGGACCTGCTCCGAGCCGGGCGTGACCATCAGCGACGCGGCCGGCTTGAGTCCGTGCGCGTGCGCCTGCCCCGCGACGTCGGCGGCGCGGCTCATGTCTTCGTACGACGAGTTGGTACAGCTCCCGATCAGCACTTGTGAGATCGTGTCCACGAAGCCGTTCTTCGGGTCGGCGAGCTCGGCTTTGAGCTTCGACAGCGGGCGTGCGCGATCCGGCGAGTGCGGGCCGACGATGTACGGCTCGAGCGTGGAGAGATCGAGCTTGAGCACGCGCTCGTAGTACTTCTCGGGGTTCGCTTCCACTTCCGCGTCCGGCTCGAGGAGGTGCTTGTTCTTCTCGACGATGGGCACGAGCGCGCCGCGGTTGGTTGCGTGCAGGTACGCAGCCATCTTCTCGTCGTACGGGAAGAGCGAAGTCGTGGCGCCGACTTCCGCGCCCATGTTGCAGATCGTCGCCTTGCCCGTCGCGCTGATCGTGCGTGCGCCTGGGCCGATGTATTCGATGATCGAGTTCGTACCGCCCGATACCGTGAGTTGGCCGGCGACCCACAGGATGACGTCCTTCGGCGCAGTCCAGCCCGAGAGCTTGCCAGTGAGGTAGACGGCGATGCGGCGCGGGTGGAGAAGCTCCCACGGCAGCCCCGCCATCGTTTCGACCGCGTCCGCGCCGCCGACGCCGACTGCACACGCGCCGGCACCGCCCGCGTTCGGCGTGTGCGAATCCGTGCCGATGATCATATGGGCGGGGAAACCGTACTGCTCGATGACGACCTGGTGGATGATGCCCGCGCCCGGTCCCCAGAAGCCAGCGCCGAATTTTGCCGCCGCGGACTTGAGGAAGTCGTAGATTTCGCTGTTCTCGCTGATCGATTCCTTCAGGTCGGATGTCGCACCCGTGCGCGCCTGGATGAGGTGGTCGCAGTGGACGGTCGTCGGAACCGCCACGGTGGGACGGCGCGTCTGCATGAACTGGAGGAAAGCGCTCTGGCCGAGCACGTCCTGGAGGACGACGCGGTCCGGGCGCAGAAAGAGCGTCGCCTTGCCAGGCTCGAGCGGCTGGTTCTGAGGATCGTCGAGGTGGCCGAAGAGGATCTTGTCGGCGAGCGTGAGCGGCTGGTTGAGGCGTTTGCGGACAATCGCCAGACGCGCTTCCATCGCTGCGTACATCTTTGATGCCATCTCGGGCGTCGATTCGACCTTGGACATGTGTATTTCCCGTTTTAGTTAACCCCTAATCGTAACCTTGGATGGCCTGGAATGGGGACGAATAGATTTCAGGTGAGCAGCGCGAGCTCGGCCGCGAGGGACTCACCCCAATGCACCGCCGGCGCGCAACGCTGCGATCCTCTCCGGCGATAGCTCCAGCACTTCACTCAGCACACGGTCGGTATCTGCACCCAACGCAGGGGCCGGCCCTCTCCTGCGGCCGAAACTCGCCTGCCAGGGTAATGCGGGCAACACGCCGCTGCCGTGTCGATCCCAGAAACCGCGCGCGTTGAGATGCGGGCTCTTGACGAGATCGCCCGCGCGCGCGAGCGCCGCGGCCGGAACGCCGGACTCGAGCAACTGAGCCGCGGCAGCGTGTGCCGGCTGTTCTTTCGCCCAGCCCGCAAGCAGCGTGTCGATTGCAGATTTCGCCGCCATGCGTTCATCGAAATCGAGCGCGGACCGCTGGGTGAGGCCGGGCACGACGGAGCACAGCGCGCGCCACTCATCATCCGAGCGCACCGCGATCGCGATCCATTCATCGTTGCCCGCACATTGCCAAGCACCATGTGGCGCATATCGTAGCGAGTCATTGCCGACCGGCTGCGGCGGCGCGCCGAGTTGTGTTTGGAGCAGCGGCTCGGCCATGGTCCAGAGCATCGCTTCGAGCATCGAGAAGTCGATACGCGCGACCTCGCCCGTTTCGCGCCGATGCCAGAGCGCTGCGGCGGTCACGAATGCGAGCATCAACGCGCACATCGGATCGAGCCACGCAAGACCGATGCGCGGCGCAACGTGAGGATGGCGATTGAGGCCGGCGAACCCGGCATAACACTGCAGCAGCGTTCCATAAGCGACTGCATGCGCATCCGGTCCGGTGCGTCCCATGCCCGATGCGGAGATGTAGACGAGATTCGGATTGAGCGCTTTCAGCGCCTCGGCGCCGAGGCCCAGCCGGTCCATGACGCCCGTCGCGAAATTCTCGATGAGGACGTCCGACTTTGCGGCGAGCTGGCGGGCGATTTCGACGGCCTCGGGCTTCTTCAGGTCGAGCACGATGCCTTGTTTACCCTGGCCGAGCACCGTGTGCAGGCCGCTCGACCGTCCCGGATCGCCCTTGCCGGGCGCTTCGACCTTGATGACTTCAGCGCCCATCGCGGCGAGGTAGCGCGTCGTCGTCGGGCCGGCGATCACCCAGCTGAAATCGAGTACGCGCACACCGCTTAGCGGAAGAGGGCGGCGCTCGGCTTCGCCTCGGGCCTGGCCGCCCACGAACAGAGGGAAACCTTCCACGGTTTCCCTCCGTAACCTCCCTTCCCCCACACACGTCGCTTGCACCGATAGCCCGAACGGCAGACCGGGTGCGCGCACCGTTTGCCCCGCGATATCGAGCGAGCGGAAAAACGCGCGATGGCGCGACTGCGGAGTATCCAATTGTTCTGCGAGCTCGCGCAGCGGAAAACTCGGCACGTGCGCGGCCTGTGCCTGATCGGCGATCCATTGCTTGCCATGCTGGCGGCTCCACGCCGACATCAACGCATGCAGCGCGTCCCAATTTGCGACGCGGTCGGGTTTGGTGGCGAAGCGCGGATCGCTGCCCCACGCGGGCGATCCCATGGCCGCAAGCCATGCTGCCCACTGTTTGTCCTCGCGTGGGGAGATCGCGGTGAAGCCATCGTTCGCCGGCAGAATCGTGACGGTAGCGCCGTTGCCGTCGGTGAGGCGCTTGCGCTCCCAACTCCTGCCGCTCTGACCCGCACGCGAGAGCTCGGTCATGGCCAACGTCGCCAGCGCTTCCTGCAACGAGACGTCGACGCACGCGCCGGGCTGGTTGCCCAGCATCGCGTGCATACCGGCACAGGCGGCAGCCAGTCCACCGATGAAAGCCGATTGCTCGCCGACCGGCCGCAGTGGCGGTTCCGACAGATCGTCCACCTGTCCGGTGAGCAGTCGCGCGACGCCGCTCGCATAGAACAACGTGAGATCGGTCGCTGGATCGTTCGCTTGCGGTCCGGTTGCGCCGTAAGGCGAAATCGTCACTACGACAGCGTTCGGGTTGGAGCGACGCAGGGCCGTCATAGTGTATGGGCCCGAAGCACGCAGCTCCGGCGATTCCTCGCGCACGATCAGACGAGCGCTACCGATTGCAGCGCGCTCGGCCTCAACAGTGTTCGCGACGGACTTGGCGTGATTGAGCCAGTCGGCGAGCGGCGAGCTCGAGTCGTGATCGATACAGCTCACATGCGCGCCCAAGTCCGCGAGCAGGCGAGTGCAGACCGCGGCTGCGAGTCCCGGGCCGATCTGCAGCACTTCCAAGTTTGCCAGCAACGCCATGCGATCTGTCTTCGGAGCAGCGACCTAATCCGGTTGGCGCGAGCGCCGTGATCGCTCTAAGCGAGCAGCAGCTTCGTGAGGTCGTCCGGCGCGCTCAACATCGGGTAATGACCGGTGTCGAGCTCGTGGTATGAGGCCTTGAGCTTTTCCGCTATGCGGCGCTGATGCGCCTCGGGCGGATTCACGCTTTGCGTACAGCGGATGACAGACGCCGACCACGGCTGGTCCCAGAAGGTCGTGGACACCATCGGCCCTTCTAGCGCTGCGATCGGATGGGGCGTGATCCGGTCGAGCGCCCAGGCGCGCAGCGACGGATCGAGATCCTTGAACATGCGGCTCTCGGCGTCCGCGCGCGAGTACGAGGTCGTGAGATCGTCCGTTTCTCTCGGCGTCGGCCGATTCGTGATCGCACCAACGCGCTCACCGGGAAGCAGCGCGAGCGCATCGACGAAGCTCAACCGGGCGATACGCTCACGCGCCAGCTCTGCCGCTTTCAGAATCACCATGCCGCCCGAGCTCGTGCCTGCGAGCACGATGTCACGAAGGTCTTGGTAGAAGAGAAAATCGGCGATTTCCTGAGCGTGCGTGGTCACGGTTATGCCGGCCCGCACCTGATGTCGCCTTTCGGCGCACCCGTCGAGCGTCGGCGCATAAGCGACGTGTCCGCTCGCGTGGAGGCGCGCGACGACGGGTTTCCAGATCCAGCCCCCCTGATACGCGCCGTGGACCAACACGAACGTCGTCATTCCTTGTGCTCCTGTTCTGAGATCAAACCAATGCTTCGGCGGCTCGTGCGCGAAGCTGCCCACAGCCGCCATCCACGTCTTGCCCCGCAGACTCGCGTACTTTCGTAAGAATGCCGCGGTGGTGCAGTGTTCGCGCAATGTGCGCGACGCGTTCCCAGGCAGGCCGTCGAAAATCGAGGCCTTCGACCCTGTTGAACGGAATCAGGTTGAGCACGCCGTACTTGCCGCAAAGAAGCTCCGCGATCGCCTCGATCTCGTCGTCGCCGTCGTTGATCCCTTCGAGCAGCGTCCACTGATATTGAATCGGGTATCCCGTCGCGCGCGCATACGCATCGCTGCGCTCGACGAGCTCCTCGGGGCTCATACGGGGAGCGCGTGGCAGCAGTTGCCGGCGGAGACGCGCTTTGGTGGTGTGCAGCGAGAGGGCGAGCGCCGGTTTGACGGCGCACTGTGGCACGCGCTCGAATACACGCGGGTCGCCGACCGTGGATAACACCAGGTTCTTGTGTGCGATATCACCGACGGTACCCAGCAGCTCGATCGCATCCAGCACGTTCTCCAGGTTGTGCGCGGGCTCGCCCATGCCCATGAAGACCACCTTCTTCACGGGCCGGCGCGTGCGGGCCAGGGCAACCTGGGCCACCATCTCCGCACTTCCGAGGTGACGCACCAGGCCATCGCGGCCCGTCATGCAGAACACGCAGCCCACCGCGCAGCCGACTTGGGACGAGATGCACAGGCCCTCACGCGGCAGCAGCACGCTTTCCACTGTCTGGCCGTCAGCCAGGCGCACCAGCAATCGCTCGGAGCCGTCGGCGCTCTGCTGCGCGCAGGCGAGGCGCGCGAGGACGGCGAGCTCGGCCTCGATAACGGGCAGAACGGCGCGCAGGCGTTGCGGCATGAAATCTTCGAATCGCGGCTTGCCGCAAGTTTGGGGCAACGCCCGGGACCAGTTTCGCAGTACGCGAGATTCGTGGCAGGGGCCCGCACCGGCCGCACGGAGCCGCCGCTTCACATCCTCGATTCTCGTCGCAGTCGTCACGGCGTCATTGTAGTGTCAGCCCCTTACACGCATGGGGGAAGGGAGGTTACGGAGGGAAATCCGTGTGTGGAAAGGAGGTTTCGGAGGAAAACCCTGGTTTTCCTCTGAATCGTTCACCGGCCTGAGGGCTGCCGAATGGCAGCCCGAGCCTTCAGGCGAGCGCCGCTTCCTACTCCGGCGTCAATACGCCGGCCTTGATCAAGCCCCGGACCCGCCCGACCTGCGTCATCACGTATTTCGTGGCGTCCTCCGGCGAGCCACCGACGATGTCCATGCCGAGATCGGCGAGACGGTTGCGCACATCGGGTTGCGCGAGCGCGTCGTTCACCCCCGCATTGAGCTTGCGCACGATCGCCGGCGGCGTACGCGACGGCGCTGCCATGCCGTAGAAATTAGGGGATTCCGCATCCTTGATGCCGACTTCCGCGAACGTCGGCACGTCGGGAATCGCCGGCTGGCGTTTCGGTCCTGCCACGCCGATCACGCGCACGCGTCCCGTCCGGATCTGTGTCTCGGCGGTCGCGACCGACGTGAGGATGCCCGCGACCTGGCCGCTCACGACGTCGATCATGGCCAGAGCTCCGCCCTTATAGGGCACGTGCACGAGCTTCACCCCCGTGGCCGCTTCGAATATCGCCATGCTGATGTGCGGCGTGCTGTTCACGCCAGCGGAAGCCCAATTGACCTTGCCCGGACGCGCCTTCACGTAGTCGACAAATTCGCCCGGCGTTTTCGCCGGGATAGACGGATTCACGATGAGGACCATGGGATTGTCGGCTGCGATGGCGACGTACGCGAAATCTTCCACACGATAGGCCGGCTTCTTCACGAGCAGCGTATTGCCGATGTTCGGCCCGGCGGTGGCGAGCAGCACCGTGTAGCCGTCCGGCGCCGCGCGCGCGACGATCTCGGCGCCGATCGCGCCGCCCGCCCCACCGCGATTGTCGACGATGATTTGCTTCCCCCAGATTTCGGTGAGGCGCTGGCCGATCACGCGTGCGATGAGATCCGTCGACGCGCCGGGCGTGAACGGCACGACCCAACGGATGGGCTTCGAGGGAAAGCTCTCGGCCGATTCCGATGTCTCGCCCGCGATGCATGCGCTCGCGCAGCACAACGCCAGTGCAAGCCACATTGCCTTCATCGACCGCCTCCGTGAGTCGAGCCGCGAGCTTATCCGGTTTGGCGCGGCCGCTCTAATCTCATGATTCATAACTCGACGCAACGCGTGCGGCCTGCCGTTCCCCCACGGTAGACTCTCACCTCCCCCACTGTTTTGAGCGGCCCTTCGACCAGGTACGGCTCCGCCGTGTCAGTCGAGGACGCGAAGTGCATGAAGAAAGACGGCATTGTCTGACAGCGCCTGCACCGGGCCATGAGTTCGTTCTTCTCGACGATTCGCGGCCATCGAGCATTCAAGGCACTGCGTTATCGTGAGTTTCGGCTGATCTGCAGCGGCCAGGTGTTCAGCAATATCGGCATGTGGATGGACGAGCTCTCCCGCGGCTGGCTGATCTACCAGCTTACGAATTCGGTCGTCCAGCTCGGTCTCGTGCGCGGCATTCAGTTCATTCCCACGGTGCTGATTTCGCCGTTCGCCGGTACGGCCGCCGATCGGTATTCGCGCAAGACGTTGCTGCTCGTTTCACTGACAGGGCAAGGGATGTCGTTTGCCGCGCTGGCCTTGCTGATATTCAGCAAGCATGTCGAACCATGGCACGTGTACGTGATCGCGGTGGTTGCCGGCATGATGCAGGCGATCCAGCAGCCTGCGCGTTCCGCGATCGTGACCGACACCGTGCCGCTCGATCTGCTGACCAATGCTATCGGCCTAACGGCGTTGATCTTCAACGGGTCGCGGCTCCTGGGACCGGCGCTGGCGGGCGCGCTCATCGCCGCGGTGGACACCGGCGGCGCGTTCGCGGTGCAGGCCGCCTGCATGTTCATAGCGGTGGTATGGACGGCGCGGCTGGCCCCGCTGCCGCTTTCTGACAGCAGGGCCATGACGGCGCGACGGGAGTCTTTCGCGCACAGCATCGTCGAAGGCTGGAAGTTTTCCTGGCACAACCAGACCGTTCGCGCCGGAATTCTGTGCACGACCATCGTATGCACCTTGATGTTTCCGTTCACCACGCTGCTGCCGGTGTTCGCGCGGGACCTCCTCAACGTGGGCGCGGAAGGACAGGGTTTTCTGCTCGCCGCGATGGGCTTCGGCGCATTGATGAGCGCGGCCACCATCGCGCTCGCGGGCCATCGGCTCACACGAGGCAGGGTCATGATCGACTCATCGATCGTGTACGGCCTGGCGCTCGTGGTGTTTGCCGCCTCGCCGTGGTACTCGTTGTCGATCGTCGCGATGGTCGTGGCGGGGCTGTGCCACGTTCACGCCAACGCACTGGTGCATACCGTCGTGCAGGCGCACTCGCCGCCGGCGTATCGGGGCCGTACCATGGCTCTGTTCAACATGAGCCAGATGCTCTCCACCGCCGGCAGCATGCTGATCGGCCTGCTGGCCTTCGTGCTCGGGTCACGCGGTGCTGTCGCAACGATGGGCGTCCTCGGTGCGGTGGGGATCGTACTTCTGGTGTTGCTCATGCCACGCGCGCGGCAGATCAAGTAGCAACGAACTCAGCTATCTCACCACGCGTAGGCGATGGCCGCGCTGGTGACATTTGCCGTGCAGCACGGATTGACGACGCTCGATTGACGAAGAGGCGCCGCAGCACGCCAGGACTCTGGCTCCGTTTCGCGCCGGCCCCGGCAATCGCACGAAAAGGACATAACTCCGCACGTTTTGATATTGATGCCGCCGCCGGCGTCTCCCATAGTCCTACGCGGTCCGGACGTTTTCTCGCGCCGGACGCTGACAGGAGAGAACGCATGAGCACGGACAGTGATATCAAACGGGATGTCGAAAACGAGCTGCGATGGGATCCGGACATCAATGCGACGGACATCGCCGTCACCGTGAAAGACGGGATAGTGACCCTCGCGGGTTTCGTGCGCAGCTACGCGCAGAAGTGGCAGGCGGAGCGCGATGCAAAACGGATCGCGGGCGTCCGTGGGCTGGCTAACGATATCGAGGTACGGCTTCCTGTGCTCGATCAGCGCCCGGACCCGGAGATTGCGCGCGACGCCGTATCGGCGCTCAAGGCCCACCTTCCGTATTCGGCCGACAATATCAGGGTCGTGATGAACAATGGCTGGCTCACGCTCGAAGGTAACGTGGAATGGAATTACCAGAAAGAGCGTGCGGAAGAAGCCGTGCGGCACGTCAGGGGCGTCAAAGGCGTCACCAACCTGATCGGGATCAAGCCCCAGGTCACGGCGAGCGAAGTGAAACGCAAGATCGAACAGGCGCTGAAACGCAGCGCCGAGGTGGATGCAAGCCGCATCACGGTCGAGGCGAATGGCGGCGAGGTCACTCTCAAGGGCACGGTGCGCTCCTGGGCCGAGCGCGAGGAGGCCGAGCGCGCCGCATGGCTCGCCCCGGGGGTCACGAAAGTGAACAACGAGATTGCGATCCGCCTCTGACGCGCACTCGCGCGAGCGCGCGTCAGTGAAGCGCGAGCGCCGCCTTGTCTGCCGCAGCCTGTTCCGAAAGCGCCTTGTAAATCAGCGCGAAGCCCTGCATGACCGGGCCGTAGCTGCCCAGACGCGTGGCGGCGTTGTGCGCCATCTGCAGCAACTCGGCATTCGTGGCATCCAGCTCGTCGATCGCGCGCATCGTAAAAGCCTCGACGCCGAGCGCATCGATCTGCTCCACGACGCTCGCACGTGTGTCCTCGGTCACGCGCGGCAGCGTGCTCAGCAGGCGCATGATCGGGCTCATGCGTTTCAACTCTGCCGAGAGCAGGCGGTAAAAGACGCAGAGCTCGAGCATGACGTCCGCGGAAACGGGTCCGAAGCTCGCCGCGCACTTCGTCGCAATGTCGAGAATCTCGGGATTGGTCTCGCTCAGCTCCCGGAGCGTTTCCTCCAGGCACGGTGCAGGACCTCTGTGATCGAGCTCACGGGTGACGTTTTCCCGTGTCAAGCTCGTGACGCGCGGTAGAAACAAAGGAGCGCCTCCAGTCTGAAAGCGCGGCATTGTGCTTGAGCCGACACCGTGCAGTAAAGACTACGGTGCGGCAGGTTTACGACAAAACTCCGCAAGTTCCTCTATTGGCGCCGCGCATACTCGTCCACACATGAGAAACAGTCGCGCTTCATCCATGGAGAACGCACATGTATGCGCACGCTCGACAGATCGTTTTCGGTGTGGTGCTGGCCTTCGCTGCACCTCAGGTGCCTGCACAAGCCGCTGCGGCCCACAAGACCACGGGTGAAATCGCCTATGCCACCGGCGGCATCGGCGTAGACGAGCGCCAGGCGCTCAAGCAGATGGAAAAAGATTTCAACCTGAAGCTGCTCTTCACGGAGCCGGACGGGCATTTCATATCCGACGCAAGTGTTGTGATCCAGAACGCTTCCGGCAAACCGGTGCTCTCCGAGCAGGCTGGCCCGGTATTCCTCGCGAAACTGCCGCCCGGCACGTATACCGTGGAATCAACTTTCGGCGGACAGAGGCAAACGCGCAAGGTCACCGTCGGAAAGCAGCTCACCACGGCCCAGTTCCTGTTCAGACACGTCACCGGCGATGTCGCGCAGCGTTGACGCGACGCGGCCGATGCAGCCGCGCGAGCACGCCTGAAAGAGGGTCGCACCATGCTCACCAGCACCAACATTGCCAAGTTCGAACGCTTCTTCAGGCTTGCCGCAGGCCTCGATATCGACAAGAAAGACCTCGATCGGCTCGCGGAATTCGTCAACGCGACGATCCGCAACCTCATCGTGCGCGCGGAAGCGATCGCCAAAGCGAACATGCGAAACGTGATCGAGCCTTATGATCTCCCTGTCCCGCGAGGGCTTCAGGACCGCGTCAACGAGTTTCGAAAGCTGGATGAAGCGCTTGGCCTCGAGGCCGAGTTCGACCGGCTCGTCAAGCGCCCGCCGACGGACCTCGACTATTCCGAGGACACCGAACGCAAGCTCGTCAGCGTTGCCGGCGGGCTCTCGCTCGCCCTCGCAGGCAGCTTCAAGGTGATCGATCCCGAGGTGAAGAACCCGAGCTCGCGACACTGGGAACAGGCCTATGCGCTTTACGACCTGGTGCTGTAGATACGATGCCGCGTAAGACGCAGCCCGCGCGTCCCCCGGTCCTTCCCGAGACGCGCACGGGTGCGGCAATCGACCGCTTCGGTCCGCCGTCGGTGCTCAAGCCTCACGTGCTGCCCATGCCCGAGGTCGGTTCGCGGGAGGTGCTGATCCAGATGTACGCCGCCGGCGTGGGCGTGTGGGACGCGGAAGCGCGCGAGGGATCGTGGCGCCCCTGGGGCAAGAATCCGGAGTTCCCGCTGGTGATCGGCACCGATGGCGCCGGACTGGTGGCCGCGAAAGGCTCGGCGGTGCGTCGCTTCGCGCCGGGCGATCGCGTCTGGGCTTTTCACATCGCCAATCCGAAAGGCGGGTTCTATGCCGAATACGTTGCCGTCGATGCGGCGTGCGTCGGCTACGTCCCGCAGCTTGTCGACTGGACGCAGGCGGGTGCCGGCGCGGTGACGGGGCTTACTGCGCTGCAAGGGATCGACCGCGAGCTGCGCCTCAAACCCGGCGAAACGCTCCTCGTGCTCGGCGCCTCGGGGGCGGTCGGCACGCTCGCTGTGCAGTTCGCGAAGGCGCGCGGAGCGCGCGTTCTCGGCACCGCGAGCGGTGCCGACGCGCAGCGGCTGGTGCGCAGCCTCGGCGCGGACTTCGTGCTCGACGCGCGTAGCGAAGCCTTCGTCGATCAGTTGATCGAGCACGCCCCCGAAGGTCTCGATGCGCTGCTCGCATTTGCAGGCGGTGAGCCGTTCCGGCATGCGGTCGAGCACATCCGCGACGGTGGACGCGTGGCCTATCCGAATGGCGTCGAGCCCGTTTCCAGGCCGCGCAAAGGCATACGCGTTCATGCTTATGATGCCGAAGCGACCACCGCGCGATGGGAACGCCTCGGCCGGGCAATGGTGGAAGGCAACGTGCGGGTGGTCGTGGGAGCCACGTATCCGCTCACGGAAGCGGACAAAGCCCACGAGCGATTGGAGCAGGGGCACGTCCTCGGCCGCATCGCGCTTCGTGTGCGCCGCCACTGAGCCGCCCGCAAGTAAGCACGCAGCACCGCGAACGAGAGCACCATAGCTCCATGCTAGGAGGCGGCAGGCAAGCTGACATGAAAAGTGACGCCGTGCCGTTCGTTCGGTGTGAGCCACAGCCGCCCGCCGTGCGCTTCGACAAGCGAGCGGCTGATCGCCAGCCCCATGCCGAGCGCGCCCGGCTTCATTGTGTGGAATGCATCGAAGACGCGATCGCGGTTGTGCTCGGGGATGCCCGCACCTGAATCACGCACCGAGATTGCGACGGAGTCTGCTTCCTGCTCGTGGCAGTCGATCTGCATCAGACGTTCTCGGCCATTCACATCGGCCATGGCATCGATAGCGTTGTCCACGAGGGCGAGCAGCACATGGCGAAGCTGCGCCGCGTCGCCGCAGGCCCGAGGCAAATCGGCTCGACACTTGACGCGTATCTCCACCCGGTTCCGGCGGGCTTTGTCGGCCGTGTCTGCAAGCACCTCGTTCACCAGCGCATGCATCTCCACGGGGGGCGGCGTCCTTCGCTGCCGCCGAGGAACGCGCGGATGCGGCCGATTACCTGAGCTGCGCGAGTCGCGTCCGCGCCGATCCTGTGTAACGCGTTCTTCGCCTCGTTCGTGTTGGGCTTTTCACCGGATATCCAACGCTGGGCCGCACCCGCATTCGCTGACATGGCTGCCAGCGGCTGGTTGATTTCACGGGCCACGGCCGTGGCAAGCTCGGTCATGTGCCGGCGCAAGTCATCCGACAGGCGCTCGCGTGTATGCATGAGGGCGCGCGCTCCGGCGTACGCGTCGAATGCCGACATGAGCAGCGTGCCGAGGAGAAAAAGCAGCGTGAAGGCGCCGAGCGCCGTGGCGAGCGAGACATGATCGAAATGCTGCGCGGTTACGGCGCTCACGGCGCCAGGAGCGAAATGGGCCGCAGCCATGCCGGTATAGTGCATGCCGTATATCGCCGTGCCCATGATCACCGCGCTGCCTGCCTTTTTCCACAATGCGGAGAACAGGGTCTCGCCGCGCAGCTCGAAGGCACCGCACAACGCCGCCGCGGAGGCGCTGACCGCAACCACAATCGAAAGCCCGAAGAGCGCTGGATCGTATCGGATGGGCGGTTCGATTTTCATTGCGGCCATACCGACATAATGCATGGCCGCGATGCCGCAGCCGACCAGCATCCCGCCGACGATCACGCTGGGAGCACGTTCAGCGCGGCCGCTCACCCACCAGAACGCGAGCGCGGCAGCGAGGATCGCGATCGCGAGGGAGACGAGGGTGAGGAACACGTCGTAGGAGACAGGCACCGGCAGCTCGAATCCGAGCATGCCGATAAAGTGCATCGTCCAGATACCGGTGCCGAGCGATACCGCGGCGCCGGCGAGCCACGGCCATCCCGTGCCGCGGCGCCGCCGCGCCGTGACCCGGGACACCGCTTCGAGCGCGACAAAGGAGGCGCTGGTCGACACGATCACCGACAGCAGCACCAGCCAGTAGTTGTGGTGTCCCGACATAGGCGTTTTGTGGGCTTCGATGTTCCGCAGCGTACGCAAGCCGCGGCGGCTGATCCCTGCAACGAACGCACCGAGCGCAGGAACGCGACGACGCCTCGCTGCGGTACGTCGCGTGAACTGTCGCGGCGCTCAGCAGCTATTCATCAGTCTTCAGCAAGATCTCGGAAGAGCGAAAGTCGGGCCGGGACTAAGCTCCAACCGTCATTCTTGTGTGGATGGAGAAGCGTCATAAAGTTACTCGGCTCCTCGCATGCAGTGCTGTGGCATGTATCGGCCTTACCGGATGTGCGAAGCACGGCGACGGCGGCTATGGGTCGTCCTACGATTCCTCGTATGGCTCGTCGTCCTACGGCTCGTCGGCCAGCTCGCGATCGGGCGGCAGCCAGCACGCGCTGCATGCCCGCAGCGGCATGACACGCCAGCAGGTGTTCGACGCGCTCGACACGGACCACAACGGCTTGGTTTCCCAGGCCGAGGCCGCCGCCAATCCGGACCTCGTTGCGATTTTCGTCGCGACGGATACGGACAGCGATGGCTCGATAAGCGTGGTCGAGTTCGCCGCAGTGCCGATCATGTACGAGACCGGCACCGCCGTCGGCGCGACCGGCAGCTTGGGCGGCGGAACCAAATAACGGCTCGCCGGGATGTGGCCGGTTCAGACCCCGTCGGAGGCGAACGAAACGCAACCCGGCAGGGTCCACGAGCAGCACGCGCAGCTTAGTTGTTGCGTCCACGGTCATGTCCTCGTACCTGTTTCGGTATTGTAACGGTGATACGTGACCCTTCCTGCGGAGACGCGTGGATTTCGAGCCTTGCGCCGATCTCTCGCGCGCGCGATGCGATGTTGTGCAGCCCGCCCGCTTCGCGCCGCATCGCTTCCACATCGAATCCCACACCATCGTCGCTTACTTCGAGCTCGACATCGCCGGCGTTCGCGCGCAACGCGACCCGTCCGCTCTTCGCACGCGAGTGGCGAAGCGCATTGCTCAACGCTTCGCGGGTGATGGACAGGAGCTGCTGCGCTTCGTCCGGCGTGAGGCGCTCGAAAGCGGCGCTGTCGATGTCGACCTCGAAGCGCGGCGCGGTGCCGCGCTCTGCCGGTTCCACGAGCCTGGCGAGCTCCGCGCGAAACTGCTCTCCGCTCCGCAACTCGCGCGGCTCGCCGGCGATGTACTCCCGCAAATTACGCAGCACGTCATTGAGCCCGGCGACCACGTCAGCGAGTTGCGCCGCCACGTGCTGAGCACTTTGATGCTGAAGCTCCTCCAGTTTCATGCCGACCGCGTAGATCGCCTGCACGATGTGATCGTGTAGATCGCGCGCGAGGCGCTCCCGCTCTTCGACCAGCGCGCGCAGGGTCCGGTCGCTGCGCCGCAGAGCCTCGTTCGTGCGGGAAATTTCCGCCGTGCGCTCGGCGATGCGCGTTTCCAGGTCTTCGGCGTACCTCGTCGACTGAGCCGCAAGGAAAGCATCCAGCGCCGAAATCGCCAGCGTCGCCACCATGTAAACGAGTGCGAATGCGCCCAGCGCTCCTGCGAGCCACACGTGATCGATGTGCTGCGACGCTGCGGTGGACACGCTGTTCGGGTCGAAGATCGCCGCGGCCATGGCGGTGTAGTGCATGCCGAAGATCGCCGCGCCCATGACGATCGCGCTCCCCGTTTTTTTCCAGATCGCCGTGAAGAAAGTCTCCTCGCGCAGCTTGAAAGCAGTCCATAGCGCGGTGAACGAGGCGAACAGCGCGATAGCGAGAGACATGACCACGAGCGGCCACTGATACCGGATCGGCGGGTCCATCTCCAGCGCAGCCATGCCGGTGTAGTGCATCGCGCTAATGCCGCCGCCCATGAGCAACCCGCCGAGCAGCAGTTTTCCCGCGCCCAGCGATCCGTGGCTGACCCAGAACAGCGCGAAGCCCGAAGCCACCAGCGCAATCACGAACGACAGGCAAGTGATCGCTACCGCGAACGAAAGCGGTGTGCCGACGTCGTAGCCGAGCATACCGATGAAATGCATCGACCAGATTCCGGTCCCCATGGCGAAGGCGCCGCCGAGGAGCCAGTACCAGGCCTGCCGGCCGCCATCGGCGCCCGCGCGCTGGTGTGCAGTGCGTGACGCGGCAACACGCGCCGTGGAATCCAGCGCCACGAAGGACGCCATGACCGACACGATAACCGACAGGAGCAGCAGCCAGTGGTTGTGCGTTCCCTGCATCCCGAGAGCTCCCGGTGCGCCGGACGGCTGGCATGATTGCCTCGGCGCGTTGGTGAACGGGCGAACGGCAGTCTACTTCGCGAGGCCGAGCTGAGTGAGGATCGCGCGCAACTGCTCCGTCCCGCAGATTTACACCGGGCATCTCATGCAGTGCAACCGCTGTTCAGTCGTGTGTGGAACGCTGCAGATCGCGGCCGCGATGGAGCTGTCGTCGCAGACGGTCAAGAATGACCTCAGCCGCGTTTTTCAGAAAGTCCAGATGTCGAGTCGTGCCGAGGCGCAGTGATGCGCGACGCCGCCCGGGCGGGTCTGATCTTCTGCTGAAAGGCGGTGCGGCTGCGGCGCGATAGCGTCTCTATCCGATCAGAGAGCACTCCAGCGAGACATCAACGCACACCACGAACTCGCGCGCCTGTCTCTCTTTGCTTCACCATCCAGCATTACGATACCTGGTAAGCCAATTCGAGAGACAGCTCGCTTCGCATCACAAAATAATGTGAACGATCCGCGATGAAATAAACCGAGAGCCAACACCCCGCCAAGGAAAGCTGGCCGGTGAGTTTTTAGCGACAACCAGGCGCAGGGGTCGAATCGTTCGGCGAATTGGAGGGTGTCCTGGATGACCGGTTTTGGCCGATACTAGCCGATCTTTTTCGGGATCTAGAGACGGTCGTGCTGAACAGAAGTTCGCCAGCAAACCGGAGTATGTTGACCCGCCGAACAGCCGATGGACGATCTGTGCACCGATTGCCGTCGCATCGGGTTAAGCGAAAGTGTCAAACCATGAATGACCCCAATCGACAGCATGTCTCCGCAACACCGGCTTTGCGGTTGAAAAGCCTCCGGGCGCGGGCCGTGGTGCTCAAACTGAAGCGCCCAGTCGTGGCGCGGATCGCGACCATGACGGAATGGCCGTTGATCCTCATCGACCTCTATACAGAGGAAGGAATCGTCGGCCGGAGTTATCTCGAGCCATACACTCCGAAGACCGCGAGATACCTGATTCCCGCGCTACACGACCTTGGTGAGATGCTTAAAGGACGGCCGATTGCGCCGTGCGACCTGTACTCACTTGCACGCAAATCGCTGCACTTTGTGGGCTATCAGGGCATGTCCATGATCGCGGTTTCGGGGCTGGATATGGCGGCATGGGATGCGCTTGCGCAAGCGGCCAACATGCCGCTATGTGTTTTGCTCGGGGGCGAGGTGGGCCCGGTCTCGGCGTATAACAGCAACGGGCTGTGGCTCCAAGAACCGGCTGCCGTCGCCGCCGAAGCGCTCGAATTGCGTGAGGAGGGCGGGTTCAAAGGCTTGAAATTGCGGCTTGGCCGGGAATGTCCACGCGACGATCTAGCGACGATTGAAGCCGTGAGGAAAGCGATCGGCGATGGAATGGAACTGATGGTCGACTTCAATCAGGGACTGCATGTCGGAGAGGCCTTGCAGCGATGCCACATGATTGACGCGCTGGGCCTCGCCTGGATCGAAGAGCCGATCGTATACGACAATTTAGATGGATACGTACAGCTCACGGCAGAGTTGAAGACGCCCGTTCAGATTGGAGAGAACTTCTACGGCCCGCGTGACCTTTACATCGCCTTGCAGCGCAAGGCCTGTGACTATGTGATGCCTGACTTCATGCGCATCGGCGGCGTGACTGGTTGGCTGAAAGCCGCCTCGTTAGCCGCTGCTGCAGGCGTGCCGATGTCTACTCATCTCTACCCGGAAGTCGCCGCTCACGTCATGCGGGTGACTGAAACCGCGCATTGGCTCGAGTGGCAGGATTGGGCCGATCCGATCCTGGAGCAGCCGTTTCGGCTTGTGAACAGCCGGCTACATGTTCCCGACACGCCAGGAGTTGGCATCAGATGGAATGAAGACGCGGTTAAGGCGCATGCACAAGACGTGTAGCTGCGTGTAGTTCCGCTCCTGCTTGAAATCGAGAGTGAGTCAGGCTGACAAGAAACTCGTACTGGTAATCCGTGCCAAATCCGTCCGCGACGATACGGCCGTATTGAACCGGCCCCGCTACTGTTGTGATCGGTGCTCCGTGAAAAAGGGGGCTGTCGTCCATGGCGCCCGGGAGTCCCATCAATTCATGAAATACCTCGCCCTGCATCTGTAGTTCGATCTTGCCTTCTTTCGCGAGTGCAGCGATAAAGCGCAAGGCGACGGTATCCTCAAAGCGCGCGCGATTCCCTTGCCGCAGAAAGTAGAGGTTTTGATTGATGTAGACCGGCCGATGGACCGTAGCCTCGATCTCGTGCCCGGCCCACATGATCTTCTTACATTCTGGCAGCAGCATGAGGCGGGTATCCAAGCATGCCTTGATGACCCCGGTGTCCAAGAAGATAGAAGGTCGCATGACGCCTTGTAAGGCTGGTATCTGGCAGTACTTAAGCGCGGTCGCAGAACGTCCAGAACAATTCGGCCAAGCCTCCGCGGGCGCCGGTCGGGCCACAGCAGCCGATTAAGCTATGGCCGGAGCTTACCCCAGTGCGTAGCCCTTTCATGCCCCAGCAGCACCGCAGGGAACTGCCGGTTTTGGCCGGTTTCAGCATCACGCTTGCGCAGGCGCTCTGCACGGTGACGCTATGTGCGCTCTCGCGTTCGTACGCGATCGCCAGATTGTCGAGCACTGCGTGCGTGGCGTTGGAGGTGAAAACCGTGAGGAACCTTCGCTCAGCCATCACAGAGCATTTCGATAACGATGCGCATGACGCGGATTCGAGTAGACTTCCGCTAACCCAAAGGCCGGGGAGCGCGCATGACCCTTACCCTCGAACGTCAGGCTTTTACCGTCGAACCGCTCTCCCCCATCCTGGGCGCCTCCATCGCGGGCGTGGATTTGCGCGAGCCGCTGTCGGACATCACGAAGCGCGCGATCTACGACGCGTTCATCCGCCATCACGTGCTGTGCTTCCGCGATCAGCATCTGGATCAGGAGCAGCAGGTCGCGTTCACGGAACAGTTCGGCACGCTCGAGCGCCACATCGCCAGCAATCGCGGCGTGGCGAACCCGCTGGTGCATATCGTTACCAATCTGGGCGCTGACGGGAAACCCAGCGGCAAGGTCGCATCCACCGCATGGCATTCCGACAAGTCGTTCCGAGCCCAGCCTTCGCTCGCGACCATTCTGCACGCTCTCGTGATGCCTCCCGACGGGGGAGAAACCTGTTTCGCCAACATGATCGCCGCTTACGAGGCGCTGCCGGAGGCCGAGAAGGCCGAGCTCGCCGGCGTTCGCGTCGTGCATAGCTGGGAAATTTCCCAGGCGCGCGCGGGCAACAAAGCCCCGCCGGAAGAGATCGCCGATGCGCCGCCCATGTCTCATCCGCTGGTGCGCACGATCCCGGAAACCGGCCGCAAAGCGCTGTTCATGGGGGAACGCGCTGTCTTCTTCGAAGGCCAGCCCGAGGAAGTGGGCACCGCCCGCTTGAAAGAACTGACCGCGCACGCGGTGCAGGAACGTTTCGTCTACCGTCACAAGTGGGCGCTGGGCGATGTGCTGATGTGGGACAACCGCTGTCTGCTGCATCGCGCGAATACCAATTTCGACGCGGCCCGCTTTCCGCGGGTGCTGCAGCGGACTTGTCTGCGCGGGACTGCGCCTGCGTGAGAGCGGCGCTCGCCTGAAGGCTCGGGTCTGGCCGCCCTACGAACAGAGGGAAACCTTCCACGGTTTCCCTCCGTAACCTCCCTTCCCCCAATTAACGCTACGCGTCGTGCATCAGCGCTGATTTGCCCTTTCTACTCGAGTCGGACGAACTTGAGGCCGGGCCCGTTCGGCTTCTGAACGAGAGTCAGCGAGTCGCCGTTCACCGTGAATTCATACTGAACGGTGCGGCCGGCCCCCATTGCGAACGCGCTCTTGGCCACCATCGGACTCAGGGTGAGCATGTTGCCGGTTATCGCGTAGCCGCCGGCATTCACGTAGAGGGTATCGAAGCTCGCGACCTTCTCGGCATCGGTTGCGGCGTCGTTCGACGCGTAGGACGGTAACGGCTTGGTGCCGTTCAACCGGACGGCGCTGTAGTGCTTCTCCGTGAAGACGTAGAGCCCGGGTTGCGGATTGGTCAGCGGCGGACTATTGGGATTCGCGATCTCCGTAACCTTCCAGGCCCCCACGAGCGGGTTTTTCATTTGGCCGTGGACGCTCGTTGCAGTCAGAGCAAGGACACACAATCCGACGGACAACAGGGTTTCGATCGCGCGGTGCATGGAGGTCTCCTTTTGTTTCGACTTCACCAGCGTGACAGATAATACGATGCGACGCGCGCGTGTCGGAAGGCGGACGCCGGGAAAACTCTTGCCCTGTCTACGGGCTTGGAATAGATTGCTCGCGACCTCGTTCGGAGAGCTAAGGGGGGACTATGCGGATCGTGACATTGTCGGCAATGGTGTCGTCGCTACTGTGTTTTGCCGGTCCCGCGTATGCCCAGCAGGATGCGCGTCTGTTCTTCGAGGGCGACATGGTGCGCGGCGATCAGGAGGGCGCGCCCGGCCCGTTCTGCGTGCTGACGAACCAGTTCAAGCGGCTGGAAAAGGTGGTCTGGCGCGTGCGCGTGCTCGACCAGACGGGTAAGGCGCTCGATGACAAAGGCATCAAAGAGCTGCGCGTCGAGCTTCCTGACGGTGAGAAGCTCGCGGGACGATACGGCCCGCATCCGGGACCGCGGGCAGGTCCGCCCACCGACCATTTCTGGTCGGCCCGCTGGATCATTCCGACCGCTTACCCGAGCGGCACGTTCGTCTACAAGGTCGTCGCCACGGATCTCGACGGCAAGACGCATACGTGGGAGCCGTTCAAGCGCGTCACCTCGCAGCTGCAGGTAATCGCGGGCGAAATCGAAATCAAGAAACCGGCAGGATCCAAATAGCGCGGTTCTCATGAGACCGGTCGCCGACACCGCGCGGCGCGCAGCGCTTGCGTGCGTGCTCGCCGCGTCGCTCCTCCTGGCCACCTTCGGCTCTGCGGCAGCCTATCGACCGGCCGAGCTGGGTCAGGAAGTGCCATTGACCGAGCCCGCCGGCGGCTACGTGGGCGAGCTCAAGGTTCAGCCCGAGCGCGGCCCGGCCGGCACGCCGCTCACGGTGACGGGCCAGGGCTTCCCCGCCTCACAGGAGTTCGACCTCGTCTGGCGCACGGTGAAGGGCCGCTGGAAGGTCACGAGCGCGGAGTATCACGGCCGCGAGTACACGCCGGCCGCCTATCGCATCGCGACGGTGAAAAGCGATGCAAGCGGGCGCATCAGCGCGGCCTTTGCGGCGCCGGAAGACTTCGGCTTCCTTCACGATATCGTCATCGAGCAGCGCGGGCGGCTTCTGACCCAGGCCGCGTTCAGCCTCGAGATCACCGCGAGGATCGTCGGCGCCGACCGCGGGCCCGTCGGCACTCCGATCGCCATCGAAGTACAGGGGATCGGCTGGCGCGAGCTGGAGGGAAGCTGGGTCGTGCTCTTTGACAATCGCTTCACCGGATTCATCTCGGCGGTGACGACGAACGGCACGGCGCGATTCGACCTTCCCGCCACGGGACACGTCGGCCTGCATATCGTGGAGATACAGCACTCGGATTTCGGGTCTCCCTACCGCAACACCCAACAGTCCCCGGTGGCGGGTCGTCCGGATTTCAAGCTCCGGTTCACGATCACACCGGGCGCCCCGCTGCTGCCTCCGCCGCCTGAGAGGCAAGCGCAGAAAGCGGTCCGCTCGCTTCCGGTTGCGGGCGCGCTCGTCGCGACGCCCGCTTTTTCCGGGATCGGCGAGCCGGCGGTGGTCAGGGGCAAGGGCTTCGAATCGGGCAGAACCTATCAGCTCAACTGGAACACGATCGTCGGCAACCGCATGAGCGGCGCGGGCTGGCAGGACCGCGCGCGCGTGATCGCCGAGAGCCGAGCGGACGCAGGCGGAGCGGTGGAATTCCGATTCAAGGTGCCGGACGATCTCGGCGGCGTGCACGACTTCTGGGTGGACACGGCAGGCGCGAAGCAGCGTGGCGCGTACTGGATCACGCCTACGGCGCTGCCGCTCGATGTCGTGCGCGGGCCGGTGGGCACGACTTTCCGTATCCGCCTGAAGGGTGTCGGCTGGAGCGAGACCGCCAACATCTACACCGTCACCTACGACAACGCGACGAGCGGCTATGCCTGCGCCTTCAACAGCCAGGGCGATATCGAGATCATCATGCAGGCGACCGGCGAGCCCGGCTGGCACTTCATCGACCTCTATCCGGCGATCTACAAGGGAAGCGAGACGCGCCCCAACAACTACCGGCTGCCGCAGCTTACCTATGCGGATGACCACCCGGGCGAAGACCTGCCACGGTTCCGCTACGCTTTCGAAGTAACGGCCGATAAGCCCTGACTCGCCGCGCGCGGGTTCTTGCAAACGATCATATGAGTATGATTCCGGAATTTCGGCTCACGCACGTTGCCGACCTTCATCTCGGCGCAGGCCAGGCGCATCACCTCGACAATTGGATCAAGGTATCGCACTGGATCGCACGCGAGCGCCCCGATCTCGTCGTCGCCAATGGCGACCTCATCATGGGTGATCCCGACGAGGAAGCCGATTACGCATTGGCCAGGGAGCAGCTCGCCGCCCTGCCGGTGACGTGTCGTTTCCTGCCGGGCAATCACGACATCGGCGACAACGTGATCTCCGGCAAGATGGCGAAGCGCGTGAACGATGTGAGGCGTGCGCGCTTCCTCGAGTATTTCGGTGAGGAGCACTGGTCGTTCGAGCGCGCGGGCTGGGGATTCGTGGGCCTCAATTCCCAGTTGATGGGCAGCGCCGGCCAGCCCGCCGAAGCCGAGCAGTGGACATGGCTCGAACGCGTGCTTGCCGGGCTGCGCCCGCTGCCGATCGCGCTCTTCCTGCACAAGCCGCTGTTCCTCGATCACCCCAGTGAGCCCGATTGCGACGATCCGACACTGCGCCAGTCCTGCCTCGACGCGGAAAGCCGTGCCCGCGTGATCGATCTCTGCCGAGCATACGGCGTGCGTCTGGTGAGTACAGGACACAAGCACCAGACGCGCGCTTTCTCGCTCGACGGCATCTACTACATATGGGCGCCTTCGACGGCATGCGTGAACGGCCCGCCGACGACGCTGCACTGGGGCGTGCGTGAGGTCGGCTTCGTCGATTACCGCTTCAGGCCGGACGGTTTCGACCATCGCATCGTCGGCGCCGATTTCCTGTTCCGACACGAGAACTACATCCGGAAGTACGGCTCGGGGGCAGAGTAAGGGCGGCGCTCGCCTGAAGGCTCGGGCCTCGCCGCCCTACGAACAGAGGGCAACCTTCCACGGTTTCCCTCCGTAACCTCCCTTCCCCCAATCAACGATACCCGAGCGCCACGCACATCAACCGAAGAGGCACCATGGCTCCGCAACAGCCGCGCGACGGCCCGCCCGACCCTCCCCGCTCCTCGATGGCGCTATCCTGCAAAGAATGAGAGCCGTACTTTTTGCGCTGCTGTTGCTGGTCTCGCAGTGGGCCGCGTCTCAGGAGGCGCCACCCACGCTGCGCTTGCCCGAAGCGGTGCGACCGCTGCGCTACGACGCGCAGCTGATCCTGCGGCCCGAGGAAAGCACGTTCCGCGGCACGATCGAGATCGAAGTGGAAGTACGGCGTCCCACGCCTGTCGTCTGGCTGAACGCGCGCTTCCTCGAGATCGAGCGCGCGGTCATCGCGGGCGCTCCGGCGAAAGTGCTGCCCGGCGGCACGGACTTCGTCGGCCTGCGCCCTGCGGCGGCACTTTCGGCCGGACGTACGGAGATCCGCATCGAGTACCGCGGCGAGTTGAGTGCGCGCGACAACGTCGGCGCCTTTCGCGTGCGTGAAGCGAACGAGTGGTACGTCTACACGCAGTTCGAGTCGATCTTCGCGCGCCGTGCCTTCCCTTGCTTCGACGAGCCCGGCATCAAGGTGCCGTGGCAACTCACGCTCGAGGTGCCCGCCGGCGATATCGCGGTGTCGAACACGCCGGCGCTTTCCGAGACGCTTCTGCAGGAAGCTGGCAAGCCTAGCAAGATGAAGCGCGTGCGCTTCACCGAGACGCGGCCGCTGCCGAGCTATCTGATCGCCTTCGCCGTCGGCCCGTTCGACGTCGTCGACGCGGGCAAGGCGGGGCGCAACGCGACGCCGGTGCGCATCCTCACGCCGAGGGGCCAGGGACGGCTCGCGCGCTATGCGGTGCAGGTGACGCCGCGTCTCCTCGAGATGACGGAGGAATACACCGGCATCCCGCACCCCTACGAGAAACTCGACAGCATCGCCGTGCCGCGCCCCGGCGGCGCGATGGAGAATCCCGGCCTCATTACTTACGCGTCCAACCTGATCCTCGCGCGGCCGCGGGACGAGACGCCGCGCTTCAAGCAGGCCTATGCGCACGTCGCAGCGCACGAGATCGCGCACCTGTGGTTCGGCGACCTGGTGACGCATGCCTGGTGGGATGATCTGTGGCTGAACGAGTCCTTCGCGACCTGGCTTTCCGACAAGACGATCGAGCGCTTCGAGCCCGGCTGGAATATCCGCGCGAAGACTGTGCACGATCGCGACTACGCGATGAAGAACGACGCGCTCACGAGCGCGCGCCAAATCCGCCAGCCGATCGAAAGCAATAACGACATAATCAACGCCTTCGACCCCATCACCTACGCCAAGGGTGGTGCGGTGCTGGGCATGTTCGAGAACTGGATCGGCGACCACGGCTTCGCCCTGGCGTTGCGGCGCTACCTCTCGACGCACGCCGACGGCATCGCCGACGCGCCGGCCTTCCTCGCCGCGCTCGAGCAGGTGCAATCCGGTGCGGGTGCGGCGTTCGAAACCTTCCTGGAACAGGCCGGGCTGCCGCTGTTGTCGGTCGAGCTTGCCTGCGGCGCGGCGGGCGCCTACCTCCAGCTGACGCAGCAGCGCTACGTGCCGATCGGCGCGAACTTGGGAAAACCGAGCGGCGACGTGCAGATGTGGCGGCTGCCGGTCTGCGTGCGCTACGGCGCGGGCAGCGAGCAGAAACACGCGTGCACGCTCATGAAGGGCGAGACCGGGCGGCTCTCACTCGAGACCTCCTGCCCCGCGTTCGCCGCGGCAGAGCCGTCGCGCTACTACCGCGTCGAGTACCGCGGCCGCACCTTGAGCGCAACATCGGCTGTCGCGACGTCCATCGCCGAAACTGTCGCGGACATCGGCGACCTGGAGGCGCTCGCGCGCAGCGGCGCGCTCCCGCTCGGCGACGCCCTTGAGCACCTGCAGCGGTACGCCGCACAGGTGAACCGCGACATCACGCAGAGCCTGATGTGGGCGTTCGGCAATCTCAGGCCGCTGGTCACAAGCGAACTGCGACCGAGCTGGGAGCGCTGGCTCGGCAAGCTGTTCAGCGCGCACCTCGAGGCTCTTGGGCTCGCCGCACGGCCGCAGGATAGCGACGACACGCTGCGGCTGCGTCCGGCGCTCGTCGAATTCCTCGCGATCGATGGCAACGAGCCGTCACTGAATGCGAAGGTGGGCCGGCTGGCGATGCGCGAGCTCGTCGAGCGCGACGCGCTCGACGGCACCATGATCGAGGCGGTCCTGCAGGCCGCGGCACGGCGCGGGGACGGCGAGCTATTCGAGCGGCTCGTCGCCGCAGTGCCACGCGCGCGCGACCGCCGCGAGCGCCGCGCGCTCTATGCTGCGCTCGGATCCTTCCGCGATCCCGCGCTCGCACGCCGCGCGCTGGCGCTTACACTCGATCCGGCGCATGACTACCGCGAGGCCGTGCAGATCGCGCGGACGCTGTCGGAGACGCCGCAGGGCGGCGCGCTGGTGTTCGAATTCGTGAAGGCCAATTTCGATGCGCTGGTCGCGCGCGCGCCGCGCGATGCGGCCGCGGCCTATCCGCTCTGGGCGGGTGCGTTCTGCAGCGAGGCAGGCCGAGCCGAGGTGGAGGAGTTCTTCCGCGAGCGTGCGCCGCGCTATGCCGGCGGCCCGCGCAATCTCGCGCAGACACTCGAGCGCATCCGTCTGTGCGCCGCTTTCAAGGAGCGGCAGCAGGCGAGCTTCGCCGCATTCCTGGAGCGGCAATGACCTGCGGCTACATCGACACGCACAATCAAGCGTGCGAACGGCTATATTATCCAGCCCACACCGCGCTGCTAAGAGCCCATAACATAATGACTCGAGTGCGCGTTGCGAGCCAAAATTGTGGATGACAAGGAGGATGCCGAAGAGCGTATCGAGAATACGGTCGAGGCGTCCGACGACGTAAGGCGCGATTTTGGCCGCAACCCGAAGGGCTGGCACGACTTTTCGCCCATCTCTGCGTCGTGCTCCTCGCCAAGGTTCCCGACATTGGCTTCGTCGCACTCCTTGATCTGAGCGAAAATCGTGACAGCGCGCGCCGCCGCTCATTATGTTATGGGCTCTATGGAGAGGATCATGTCGAAAACCGACGTCCGGAAGATTCGCGCCGGCCTGAAGCATCCGATCATCGATGCCGACGGGCACTGGGCGGAGTTCCATCCGCACATGCGTAAGGAGTTCAAGCGCATCGGTGGGGGCCTCGCGGTCGAAGCGTTCGACATGGCGACGGCACGCATCCCGAAGTCGCTGAACATGAGCGTGGCCGAGCGGGGGCATCGAAGGATCGGTCAGGAGGCGTTCTGGTTCCTGCCCACGAAGAATACCCTCGACCGGGCCACTGCGATGATGCCGCGCCTGCTGTACGAGCGGCTCGATGAAATCGGGCTCGACTTCTGCGTGATCTACCCCACGTCCGCGCTCGGCTGGTACCGTCTGCCGTCGGAGAAGCATCGACGCGCGCTCGTCCGCGCGTACAACACGTTCACGGCGGACCAGTTTCGTCCCTATTCCGATCGGATCATTCCCGCCGCGATCATTCCGATGTACTCGCCGGAGGAGGCAGTCGAAGAGCTGGAGCACGTGTCGAAGCAGCTGGGGCTTCGCGTGTGCATGACAGGGAGCCTGATCCGGCGTCCGATTCCCGCGCTGGAGCAGGAGCATCCGGAAGCGGCGAAGTTCGTCGAGTGGTACGACACGATCGGCATCGACAGCATCCACGACTACGATCCGGTGTGGGCGAAATTCCGCGAGTTGAAGATCGCGCCGAGCTTTCACCAGAGCGCGCGCTCGATCCTGCTCCGCAACTCGCCGTCGAACTTCTGCTACAACCACATCGGTCACTTCGCATCCGCAAGCGAAGCGACGGCAAAAGCGTTGTTCTTCGGCGGCGTGACGCGGCGATTCCCGGAGCTCAACTTCGGCTTCCTCGAAGGGGGAGTGGGCTGGGCGTGCTCGCTTTACGCGGATCTCATCGGCCATTGGGAGAAACGCAATCCGGAGGGACTCGAGAATACGAATCCCGCGCGGCTCGATCGCGCCGGCATTCTCGCGCTGGCCGAGAAGTACGCGAAGCCGGAGGTGCTGGAGGCCGTGCGCCAAGGCGAAGGGCTCGACGACAACGGCGACGGCACGGGCGGTGTGGAGCACCTCGACGACTACTGGCGCTGCGAGATCACGCGCAAGGAAGACTTCACGGACCTCTACGTCAACGCGCTACTACTTCGGTTGCGAGGCCGACGATCCGATCAACGCCTGGGCCTTCAACAGGAAGGCGCTGCCGATGGGCGCGCGCCTCAACGCGTTCTTCAGCTCGGACATCGGCCACTTCGACGTGCCGGACATGACCAAGGTGGTGCCGGAGGCGTACGAGCTGGTCGAGCACGGGTTACTCGACGACGACGACTTCCGCGACTTCACATTCGCGAACGCCGTGCGCTTCTGGGGCGAGGTCAATCCCGACTTCTTCAAGGGAACGGCGGTCGAGCGCGAGGCGGCGGAGGTGCTCGGGAAGTCAAAGCCACCTTCCAGCCAGAGGAGACCTGCGGGTGCGGGAACGCATCCTGCCGCAGCGACCTGAGACTGCGATCGCACGCAAAAGCCTCCTTCATATGTTCGGACCGCGCGGCTATCGCAGATTTTCAAGCGAGTGCCACGCACTCGATCTCGCACCCGTTACCGGATCGCAGCTGCATCGACCACGCGGTACGCGCCGGCGGGTCGACGGGGAAGAATTCGCGATAGACGCGGTCCATCTCGGCGAGGTCGGCGATGTCCGCGAGCACGACGTGGACCCTGACCACGCGCTCCAGCGATGAGCCTGCGGATTCGAGCATGTGCTTCACGTTGCTGAGCGTGGTGCGCACCTGGTCCGCGATCGAGCCATGCCGGCGCTCGCCCGTGACCGGATCGATCGGCCCCATACCGGAGAGGAAGATGTAATCGCCGACACGTATGCCGGGCACGTGCGGCAGGTTGGCGCGTCGCGACGCGTTGAGCACCGGGTTGACCGGCTCGATTACCGAACGCGGCAGTCTAGGGGCGGCGCTCGCCTTCAGCTCGGGCCTGGCCGCCCTACGAACAGAGGGCAACCGATGGTTTCCCTCCGTAACCTCCTTTCCTTTGGTCGTGTGTCGGAGCCGCAAGTCCGACACATTACTAGCGGCCGTCATCGGACCGCCGTCATCGGACGCGAGGGCGGTGCACTCGATCATGACTTTCACGCCGTCGGGCAGACGTGCTCCGCATACAGTGCGCGCGGGAGGCGGCTCTGGGAAGAAGCGTGCGTAGATCTCGTTCATGTTCGGTGCTTCCAACATGCTGTGCAGCAGGACGTTCACCTTTACGACTCTGTCGAGCGACGACCCGGATGCCTCGAGGATCAGCTTGAGATTCTCCAGGATCTGTCGAGTCTCGCTGGCCGTCGTGCCTCGAATCGCTGCACCCGTGCCTGGATCGAAGGCCGTCAATCCCGACACGAACACGAAAGCACCGCCCCGGACCGCAAGCGACGCCAGCTGATCCAAGGGGCGCGTCGCCCCGATTCCCGGCAGTGGCCCCGCGATCACTTCACGCGGCAGGCTCATGCCTCCTCCTTCGCTGTGCTTCACGCAGCGGCAATCACATCGAGCTGCACCTTGAAGCCGGCTTCGATCTGCGCGGTCCACACGGTGCGCGCGGGCGGCCCACCTGCGACGTACTGACGGTAGACGCGATTCAACACGTCGTACTCGATGCTGTCGTAGATGAGTGCGTGCACCTGCACCAGCCGATCGAGCGACGAGCCCGCCGCTTCCAGCAGCAGCTTCAGGTTGCCGAAAATCACGTGCGCTTCGCTCGTCAGCGTGCCATGCAGGCGCTCGCCCGTACGCGGGTCGACGGGGATCATGCCCGAACAGAAGATGAGTCCACCGGCGCGGATGGCAGGCGACTGGAAGTGCCCGTAGTGGCGCCGCAGATCGAGTCCGGGCGTCGGTGCAGTGATCACTTCGCGCATAATCGGGACGCTCATCTCCTCGCGAAAGACGAGGGTAGCAGGACCTCGCGTGAACAATCCACCGGGGCGACACGTCCGCAGAGATACGCGCGGGATGATAACGTAGCGAGTAAGCGGGGAGGACGGATGAACCTATCGGCGCGCAGGGCATGGTTGACGTTAGGGCTCACGGTCGCACTCACAGGGCCGGCGGTGGCGGGGTCGCAAGCTGCGGGCTACCCGACCAAACCGATCCGCCTCATCGTTCCGCTTGCGCCTGCCGGCGCGACCGATCTCGTCGCGCGCATCGTGGGGCAGAAATTCAATGACGCGTGGGGACAGCCGGTGATCGTCGACAACCGGCCCGGCGGCGGCACGACCATCGGCAGTGCACTGGTGGCACGCGCGCAGCCCGACGGTCACACGCTGCTTTTTGCGAGCGTCTCGCTTGCGACCACCGTTCCGCTCTACCTCAGCCTGCCCTACGATCCCGTCAAGGATTTCGCGCCGATCGGAACGATCGGGCAATCCTTCTTTGTCCTCGCCGTGCATCCCTCGGTGCCCGTCTACTCGATGCAGGAACTGGTCGCACTGGCGAAGGCGAAGCCCGGACAGGTGAGCTATTCATCCGCGGGATTGGGAACGATCACGCATCTCACGGTGGAGCTTTTCATCTCGCAGGTAAAGATCGACGTGCTGCACGTGCCGTTCAAAGGCGGCGCGCCGGCGCTGGTCGCGTTGCTGGGCGGGCAGGTGCAGATGATCTTCAATCCGATCGCCGAAATCCTTCCGCACGTGAAGGCAGGCGGAAAGGTGCGCACGCTCGCAGTCACGAGCCCGACGCGGGTGCCCGATCTGCCGGACGTGCCGACCCTCGCCGAGTCCGGTCTGCCGGGTTTTTCGGTTACCCCGCGGTCGGCGATTTACGCGCCAGCCGGCACGCCACGCGCGATCGTCGATCAACTCAACGCCGAGCTGAATCGCATGTTGCAGCAGGCGGACATGCGTGAACGCCTCCAGAATAACGGGTTGGTCGCGCTCGGCAGCACGCCGGCCGAGCTCGGCGAATACCTGAAATCCGAAATTGCGCGCTGGACCAAAGTGGTGAAGGAAGCGGGTATCAAGGCGGAATGAAGACGCGGATGAGCGCGATACCTTTCCCTTGCCCTGCTGGGGCGCTACGATTCCGGCAGTCGGCAAATACATCAGGGAGTCAGGCCATGCGCACCGAATACAGCGTCGACGACATGACCATTCACCGTCTCGTCGAGCAGGAGACGGGCTATACCCCGATGCTCGAATTCCTCCCGAACCTGACAAAGGAAACGCTCCAGGAGAACCTCTCCTGGCTCGCGCCGGGCGGATACAACCGCGACACCGGGAATGTCGTACTGTGCTACCAGTCCTATGTCGTGAAGACGCCGCATCACAACATCCTGGTCGATGCCTGCATCGGCAATGACAAGAACGCCCCGCATCGCCCGGCCTGGAACAAGAAGAACGATCCCAACTGGATGAACGCGCTCAAGGCGGCCGGGCTCGGGGTCGGGGACATCGACTTCGTGATGTGCAGCCATCTGCACGGCGACCATGTCGGGTGGAACACGCGGATGGAGAACGGGCGTTGGGTGCCGACGTTCCCCAAGGCGCGCTACCTGTTTTCTAAAAAGGAATACGCCTACTGGAGCGAGATCCATCAGAAGACGCCGCAAAACCACATCGCCGACAGCGTGCTGCCGATCATCGAGGCCAACCGCGCCGAACTCGTCACCAGCGATCATGAGCTCAACGACCATATCCGCCTGACTCCGACACCCGGCCATACGCCCGACCATTTCGCGGTCTGCGCCGGCAAGGGCGGTGACAAGGCGGTGTTTACCGGCGACCTGATCCACTCGCCGATGCAGGCGCGCTATCCCGAGCTGGTGATGCGGGTCGACACCGATCGCGACCAGGGCGTGCGCACGCGGCGCGCATTCTTCGAACGCTACTGCGATACCGACACGCTGTGCTGCACGATGCACTTCCCGTCGCCGTCGGTCGGCTACATCAGGCGCTGGGATAAGGGTTACAAGCTCGAGTATCTGAGCTAACGCGGGCTAACATAGCGGAATGAGGTTGGCCGATATGTCGGGGGCCCGCGACGTCAGTTTGGAACGACAATTGAAGCGACAGCGAGAACATCTCCGTATCCGGCCAATCGCAACACGAAACACGCACGCTAGTGCTGTAACGCCCGAAAAGATGATCCAGACCACCCTTTTAGCTCAGGCACCTAAATGCCGTGCCAGACGACCGCATATCGCCGGGATGCCGTAAGCAATAGCCACGCCTCACATTATTACTCCCGCCTGGTCCCGGCTGGTTTCGTCTTTGGCGGGGCTTCGGCCCGCTTTTTCTTTGTGGCGAGGCGGCATGAGCAGAATTGATTCAGCAGCCTCTCCTGTCGGGGCCGTTTCTTTTTTGTGTGGCGGTGAGCGATTGCGCTGGAACGCTTCCGGGGAATACGATAACTGGCCGCGTCTCATGGGGAGCCGCAATGTGCTACGTCATCGGCGGCAACATGAGAGAAGCTGAAGATGTGAGTCGGCGCACGCGAATGGTGGATTGCCTTGCGATTGACGATCCAGAACCGCTGAGATCCATCAATGCTCCGGAAGTCGTTATCACCGGCACCTTTATCGCGCGCCGTGATGTGCAGGCGTTTTATGATGTCTTCCAAAAAACAGCGCCAACCTTCGCTACGTGCGTTAATCCGCGACCCTGACAATTGAAGATTCACAGCACGACGGCGACATGGAAACCGAGAGCACCTACGGCGAAGACCTTGGCGCGCACTCCGGGCTAGTCGCGTTCGGCTGGTGGCGGGGCGCACCGCGTTAGTAAAGGATTCCCTCGGACCAGATACCTCGCGCTGAGCTGAATCTCGCGTGCGGTATCCGCCAACGCGGCAAATGTCCGCTTGTCGCGCTGGTAATGCTGACATACCACCGCAGCCCGATTCCTCTCCGTTCTTACGGCCGGCGGAGTTCGTCATGATTGGCCCGCCTACGCGCCGTCGCGACCGACTCCTTTTGGGCCGGCTTTCAATTGTGAGCCGTATTCCTTTTGCAGTGTGCTCGTGTAGCATGTCGTATGCATAAGTCCGAACACTAGGGTCAGAGTGAACTAGGCAACTCGAAAATCTGCTTGGCACTAACAATATCCACTCTTAGCGATTCTCAACGTCTCGGAGGCACCTGATATGTGCACGGAGCGACAAAAGGCATTGTTGAATAAACTGAACGTTGCCATCGCGCTCAACACAAAGCTTCGCCCCAATGATCCATTGAAAGGCGCTGATCAAGTCGAAGCAGCCATCAAGTCAGGCGTAACTCTTAAGCTTGATAAGGCGGAAGAGATCATCGGTGCCTACACAGAAGACCTGAGAGTCATGATGGCGGAGCGCCGAAATGCTCTCAAAGACCCAGAGGCTCTGACACACCCAGACTACCCATACCTGATGCCGACGTTGAGCAAAGAGACCTACAGCCTTTGCGGACTGTCACCGGAGGGGGCTGACCGCATGCTCACGAAGCATAACAGCTACCGCGAAAGGTTCCATAAATGGGACGACGCAATGTGCGTCTTGACCTGGTCGGAGAAGCTTGCGCAGCGTGCCCAGAATTGGGCCGAATTTCTCGCTAAGTCGAAAAATGGCATACGTCATCACCAGTCAACCGACAGCTCGATCCTAGGCGGCAAAGTCCCATACGAAGTGCTTGAGAACATCTCGTACCAGTCCACTGTGTTCGGCGGCCCCTTTGAGCCAGAAGATCCGATCAAGGATTGGTATTCGGAGATCAAACTTGTTTCGCACGGAGCCCAAACCCCAAAACGAGGACTTGGCCACTTTTACACGATGATCTGTCGCAGGGCGAAGCAAGTTGGTGGCGGAATGGCGAAGGCCCTAAACGGTAAGGAGGTCTGGGTATGCCATTACGAGCTGCAGACAGGTTCCTCCGAAACGAACATGTATATCGACTGGGAGAAAATAGATCGCGACAAATGGGACGCCATCAAAAAGATGGGTGTGGACTAGCGCGACGCCCGCAACCGGTATGATCCTCGGGCACGCTGCGAGACCATAAAGCACGCAAGCTTGTTCTCGGTCCGCTAGACCACACCTCTTGGGCGGCGCCATTCGCTTCTATCGCTGAGGCACCCGATCGGCGCAATACTTCACCCCCGACAATCTCGGTGGTCACGCGGCGAAATTCCCAGAGGCATGCTGCGCGAGATTAGCGGACATACGCGCCGGTAAGTGGACGGCGTATGGCCCGCGGTCGGTGCGCATCGTCGCGTCACCCATCATTCAGTTGGATCGGATGATCGGGCCGTTTACTTCCCGTTGCGGCCTGGCGCGTTCATACAGGGTCTGCTCGCCGCAATCGAGAGTCACGAGCGCGTGTATGTGGTGACCATTCCAAATGCGGCAGAATATGCGGAACGGTGGCCGGAGTGGCCGCGGATTGCTTTTAGACCATGAGCCCTATGTTGCGGGACATGCGTCTTCGCGTTAATCGTGCATGCGAAAGGACCAAGCGCCGTAACGAGGTTCCGGTAAGCGGCCATCGACTGGTGAAAGAGCAGCCGTTCGTGGGGTACTGCGCCGTCAGTGCAACTTCCTCGCTGAGTTTGACAGGAACCTACTCGCCGATCTGCAACGTCTCGTCCAAAAACTGCTGTACTGCTTGGAATAGTTGCATACGGTTCTTTTCCATGATCACCGTGTGCGTACCTTCCCCAATCTGAACATAGCGTTTGCAGGGCACGTTCATGAGTTTTTCGAAATACGCGTAGAGCATGTAACTGGGGAGATCCGCATCCCACTCGGCGTGTGCGAGGAACGTCGGCACGCGGATGTCACCGTCAATCAGCGCACGCCACAAGATGAGCGCCGCTTTATTTCTTCGAACGTCCGTCGCAGCGCGTTAACAGCTGCCGCGGGAGTGCTGGCCCAGCTTTCTTGCGCGAGTTCGCCGAGCGTCAGCGATTTGCGCTTTACCAGACGATGACGGGAGGAGCAATACACGACAAAGCGGTCCTCCTTAAGTGGCACTTGCTCGATTTCTGGTGGCGCGCGCTGTTGCGTGTGGATGACGACGAGGTCCAGTTCTCCCTTGTGTAACGCTGGCAGGGGCCGTACCATCCAAATACTCGATCGACACTGCTCACGCTGCTCGGTAGTAGAAGTTCAGCATTCCGCCGAGCCGCGCACGGCGACGAACTTCTCCCTCATTCACAGCAACCGCAGCAGGCGCGTAGATTAGGCGGTTATCGATGCCCTGATGGTTGCGTTCTCGATGATGGTGTTCCACGTACTCGGCCACGGCACAGCGTAACGATGCCTGCCCGATGAAGATCATCCGATTCAGGCATTCGTCTTATTGAACGCACGAAGCGCTCAGCATACGCATTTAGATTCGCGAGTGTTTACAATCCGATTCGCCTGCCCGAGTTTGAACAGTTCCATTGTCCGGGCCGATTGTAGATCTCGCACTATGAATTCGCCCCACCGCGTGACTGGCCGCCATCCTACACCGTGGACAGCACAGGCTCAGACGCACTGATTGCAGGGTGGTACGGCAAAATGCCGTGCCTGGGCGATTTCGTTTCGCGCAGGTTGCCACCTGAGTTCATCGCTGCCTGGGACACGTGGCTGCAACGTTCGGTTGCGGCGAGCCGCGCTGCCTCGGGCGAAAGCTGGACCGACGTGTTCCTGACAAGCCCGATGTGGCGTTTCGTCCTGGCGCCCGGGGCGTGCGGGACAGAGGCGCGGGCGGGACTGCTCTTGCCGAGCGTCGACAAAGTAGGTCGCTACTTCCCGATGACGTTTGCGCTCGCAGTGCCGCCGCCTGAGCTGAAGATCCCACGACTGATCGCCGCGCACGAATGGTACGAAGCGCTGGAACACGTCGCACTGTCTGCGCTCAACGTCGATTTCAGCCCGGAAGAGCTGGAGGCGGCGCTCGCGCGACACCGCTATGGTCTTGCGGCGGGGGACGACCAAGGCGTGAGCGGTCAAGACATGATCCGTTGCCGGTCCCGCGGTGTGGCCGAGCCGCAGTCGTTCCATTTGGATGACGCGCGATCCTTGGGATCTGTTGTAAATGCAGCCGCGCGGGCGGCTCTCGCACAAGCAATAGAAGGCCACAGCTTCTGGTGGTGCGTCGAGCCCGATTCCGGCGCTGCCGAGATCCACTCTGCGCGCGGGCTGCCGCCCGACGACTACTTCGTCGTGCTCATGCGAGGCGCCGGGCCTGCTCAGCCCACCGGCGAAGACACCGCTCCACCTGCCGGCGCAGCGCCAGCCTGATGAGCACCGCGGCCTCGCCGGAGAACGATCGCACCGTAACACTAGGCGCCCCCGGTAGTCCGCCACCAGCGGCACAATCGGATGTCTCGACGCACAACGCGCTGCCGGTCGGCACCCGGTTGAGCGAATTCGAGATCCTCGGCCTGATCGGTGAGGGCGGGTTCGGGATCGTATATCTCGCGTACGACTCGTCCCTCGAGCGCCGAGTGGCCTTGAAGGAATACATGCCGTCGGCGCTCGCGCAACGGAAAGCCACCGGCTCCGGCGTCGCGCTGACATCACAGCGCCACGCCGAGACTTTCGCGGCGGGGTTGCGCAGCTTCATCAACGAAGCGCGCCTGCTTGCTCAGTTCGATCATCCGGCGCTCGTGAAGGTGTATCGCTTCTGGGAAGCGAACGGAACGGCATACATGGTCATGCCCTTCTATCAGGGCGTAACGCTGGGAGAAGCCCTTCGTAAGCTCAGCACGGCGCCCGACGAGAACTGGATCAAGACCCTGCTCGCGCAGTTGCTCGACGCATTGGAAATCATCCACGAACGCCAGTGTTATCACCGAGACATCGCTCCCGACAACATCCTGATGCTCTCTGACGACGCGCCGCTCCTGCTCGATTTCGGCGCCGCCCGACAGGTGATCGGAGACATGACGCAGGCGCTGACGGTCATCCTGAAGCCGGGCTACGCGCCGATCGAGCAATACGCAGAGGCGCCGGGAATGCAGCAGGGGCCGTGGACGGATCTCTATGCGCTCGCATCCGTCGTCTATTTCGCCGTGACCGGCAAGGCGCCGGTTCCCGCGGTCGCACGGGTAATGTCCGATCCACTCGTGCCGCTTGCGAACGTGGCAAGGGGTCGCTACAGCGAAGAGTTCCTGCACGCGATCGACGTCGCCCTGGCCGTGAAGCCGGAAGACCGCCCGCAGAGTGTGGCTGAATTCAGGGCCGCGTTGAAGCTGGAATCGTGGCACATCCCCACCCGGCTTCGTGCGCCCAGGACGCGCACGCAAGGCGCCGTCTCACGGCAGCCGCGTACCTCCCCGCGCAAGACGGGGCGCACGCGACGCTATGCCATTGCATCGGTAACGGTCCTGGCCGTCCTCGCGCTCGCTTTCGGCCTGGCGCAGTTGTGGCCGACTAAAAAAGATTCCGACAAACCCGGTGGCGTGGCCCAGACTTCACCAGCTCCGCCGGCGCGGGCCGGTGTGGAAAATGAGGGCCCCGACGCGACGCTGCGGCCGGAGGATTTCGCCACCGGTGCCGCGAATGTATTTGCCCGCTTCGACTGTGCGTGGCTGAACGCGCGCCTGGACGGGCACACCGCCGTGGTCAGCGGCAATGTTGCCGAGGCGGCCGACCTGCAGGCGATCAACGAGGGCGTGCGCCGCATCGCCGGCGTGCGTGATGTGAATCGCGACGAGGTCCGCGTGATTCCCCGCCCCCATTGTTTCGTCGCTTCGGTTCTCGCGCGCTACGTCGACCCGGCAGCGAAAGCGCCACGTATCGCGCTGAAAGGCGGAGCGACCTCGCTCTCCGAAGGCCAGAAGCTCGTGGCGGAAGTGGTTGCTGCCGATTTTCCCGGATTACTGTATGCGGACCTGTATGACCCGAACGGCAGCGTCGCTCACATCCTGCCGAATAGCAAAGACCGCCACAATCGGGCCGACGCCCGGCAACGCATGACGCTGGGCGAGCGCGGCATGCAGTGGGAAATCGTGCCCCCGCTGGGTAAACATCTGCTGGTCGTGGTCGCAAGCAGCACTCCGCTCTTCGCGCACAACCGCGGGCAGGACGTGGAAGACACAGAACCTTATCTTCGTGCACTGGCCGAGTCGATCCGTGGAAAACCGTCGAAAGATCGAGTGGCCGTCCATTACACGTTGATCGATTTTGTGCCGAAACGATGATGTGCGTCTGACGAACCGAGGTTAAGGCCACACGATATGCCTTTGAAGATCGCCGTATACGCCATCAGCAAGAACGAGGCGGCACACGTGCGCCGCTTTCTCACTGCGCTTGATGAAGCCGACGGCATCTTCGTGACCGACACAGGCTCGAGCGACGACACGATCGAGCTTCTGGTCGGTCGCGGTGTCGTCGTCCGCCATGCCCGGATAGAACCATGGCGGTTCGATGCAGCCCGGAATGCAGCTCTTCAGGCGGTTCCACCTGATTACGATGTCTGCTTCTCGCTCGACCTCGATGAAGTCGTGAGCGAGGGCTGGCGACAGCACCTGGAGCGCGTCTGGACGCCCCGAATACTCCGCGTCCGATATCGGTATGTGTGGAACACGCTGCCGGACGGCCGCGACGGTGTCACGTTCTGGTACGACCGCATACACAGGCGGCACGGCTTCCGGTGGACGAAGCCCGTACACGAAATTCTTCAGCTGGAAAACGGCATGCGGGACGAGGTTCAGGCGTTCAGCGAGGGCATCACCGTTCGTCACTTTCCCGATCGAAGCAAGCCGAGAACCTCATACACCGCTCTGCTGGAGCAGGCCTGCAGGGAAGATCCCGATGACGATCGCAGCGCGCATTATCTCGGGCGCGATTACCTGCACAATCGCCAATACCAGGACGCTATCCGGGAGCTCACACGGCATCTGTCGCTACGGTCCGCGACATGGCAGCCCGAGCGTGCCGCCTCGATGCGTTACATCGCCACGTGTTACAGGGCCATGAGTGACCTGCGGGAAGCGCAGCGCTGGGCACTGAGGGCGTGCGCGGAGGCACCCGCGGAACGCGAGCCCTGGGTGGACCTCGCGACGATCATGTACGCGCGGCAGAACTTCGCCGGCGCCTATTTCGCCACGAAGCAGGCGCTTGAGATCGGCAGCAAGCCGGTGTCTTACATATGTGAGCCGAAATCGTGGGGCGCCTACCCCTACGATCTCGCAAGTCTCGCTGCTTACAGGATCGGTCTGACAGCTGAAAGCATACGGCTTTGCGAGGGCGCGGTGGCCTTGGAGCCGCACGACCCGAGGCTGAGAAATAACCTGGAGTACTTGAAGCGGGCCGCCGCAGAGACCGGCGGTGTTCCGGAAACCGGAATACAGAGCGCGCCATTGGACACGTCTGCCGAGCAGGACCGGTTTTAGACGTCCACCATAATCGACTGCTCAGGCCGGACGCAACCCGAGAGGATCGTCTGCACTCGAGTGCAGATCAAGCCGAGCCAGATGCGCATCCGCCCGCGTTCGGGCGATCCAGTAGCGTGGCGGTGGGTCCTTGATTCCGCCGCGCAATGCCTCGACGTAGTGCGGCACCCGTGCTCTCTGCATTGCGTCCCAGGCGACGCACTCCGAGATGGCTTTGCGACGATCGCTCGCGACGTTCACTTCAAGACCGAACGCCTGAGCGACACGCTGCGCCTGCGCGACGCGCTCGCCCCGCGTAAGCGCAAAGAATCGGAACCAGTAGGGCAGATCGTGCGCAACAGTCGGATATCCCCGCGTTCCACCGAGTACGAGTTCTTTCACGATGCGGAGCCGTTCTCCGAATGCGAAGTAACATACTTCGGCGAGCCAGGTATCCACGAACCACAGCGGGAACCACTCGTCGAAGAGCCGGCCCTCGAGTGCATCGAGCAACCTTCTGGTGACCACGGGATAAGTCGTGTTGCCGGGATCGTTCAATTCATTCCAGCAGAAAGCGGGCACTCGATATCCCGCGAACACCGCGGCAATGGTCGAATCCCAGTGCTGTGCCATCGGTATGACATCGTCGGCTATCCAGGCGTAAGCGTCCGCTTCGACGTGTTTCAAAATGCCGTTCGTTTTCTCACCCAGAGTCGGAGGCTCGGGGGCGACGACGCAGATGACCGGCAATCCATGCGCAAGGAGAAACTCGACGGCACGCCTCCCATCGTGGTCGTCCGCGTCGAGACCGATGGCGAATACGATCTCGTGCTTGTGACTCCTCGTGTCGTGGAGCGCCGAAACTGCGGTAATCAGCTGCCGCGGCCGGTAATACGTGGGGGTAATGACCGCGATCCGCACGTGCCGCTCGCTCACTGTCCACTACAGGCCAGCACGCCCTCGCTCAGCGCGTCCGCCTGCGCTTCACAGTTGATCGGGGGCGTCACGCCCTCGCCGGTAAATTCATCGATTCCGGGCCGGCCCCGACCCGTTTCCAGTACGATTCCCTGCACCAGTTGCTTGCGAACGTTCTCCCTGGCAAATCCAGCCATGAGCAGTTCGTCGAGCAGTTTGCGTAACTGGTCGAGGACGGCGGTCAGTGCCGTCTGCTCCTGTGGCGAGACAACGATATTGAACAGCCGGTCTATGCGGCGCTCGTTCTCGCCCAGACATACACCATTGAAGCAGACGAGTCGTCGTCCTTCCGTCGCAGCAAATTCGTACACGGGCGCCTTAGTGGTCGCGTCACCCGTCAGCCATACAGCGGGCAACGTGCCGCTGGCGTTCGGCTCCACGATAATAACGCCTGGCACATTGACGTTGAGCCCATTTGCCGGAGGCGCCTGTCCAAACGTCCCGGGTGTCGTCAAGCCACGCAGCGTCAAAGCCGCGTTTGCCGGATCGAAATTCGTGAAGGGTCGTGTCGCAACGATCTGACCACCGGGCGTTCTCACTTCGTTCGCGGTGAGAACGATGCGATCCGCCGTGACGACGCCGCGGACGTTGATCAGCTCACCGCTTACGGTGAGTACGGTGATGGGAATCGAGCCGCCGCCAGCCGTGCCCAAGTCGACGCCCGCTGCGTTGCCACCACCGTCGGCCGTCGCGTCGATCGTCACAGCACCACCACTACTGCCAGTCGGGTTCAGCGTGCCGGTCGGTCCGAAGCGAACAGGTCCCGCGGCGCTGCTTCCACCCGCCGCGTCGGTATCGAGCACGGTGCCCGGCGCAAACAGCACGGCCACGACATTACTCAAATCCAGAGCCCCGCTGCCATCCAGGAAGATGCTTCCGTTGACCGTGAGTTGCCGTGCAGAGACCGTCAGGGCGCCCAGAGGCGTAGTGGTTCCAACCTGACCGAGCGCGACCGCGCCGGAACCCGCCGTGGCGGTAAGCGTACGCCGGTTTCCGGCAGCATCGGCATTAATCGGGCCCAACAAGTTGATATTGCCGGAGGTCGACACGAGTTGCGTATTGGCTGTCAGGGTCACGGGATCGTTGAAGTTCTGATCGCCCGTCGTCGTTATCGCCCCTCCGTTGAGGTCGGTCGTACCGCCCGCGTTCGTGGTCAGGGAGGCGAGCGGCGTTGTTGCACCGACCGTTCCGAGAAACCGTGTCGCGCCGGTGCTGTTGGCTACCAGGTTGGACGCGCCGTTGATCGTGCTTCCGAACGTGATGTCTCCGGTGCCGGCACTCAAGGTTCGGGCTGCGCCGCCGAGTGTCACCGGTCCGTTGAGACTTATCGGCTGGTTGTTCGTAGTGATATCGCCGTTGAGTGCGATCGCTCCACCTGCACTGAGAGTTATCGATGCGTTGTTGCTGCCGGTAAGAGGACCGGCGACCGTAATGGCGCCACCTGCTCCAGGCTGGCGGATCAGCACCGGGACGTTGAAACCGGCAGTGTTGACCAGCGTTGTGCCTGTTCCGTCCGCTCGGCCTATGGTGATGCCGCCAAAGCCGTTTCCGAGCGCCTGCAACTGGTCAGTGGGCACCTGAAAGGTTCCAGCACCGCCGGCGACACCGATCGACGTGGCCGCGGTGGACGGCTGAAGAACCAGACCGCCCGTCCCGGTAACCGACCCTGCGCCGCCGTTGAAATTGATGGTGTTGGCGGTCAGTGTGAGCGGGTTCGCGCCAGCTTGTACTGTCGACTCGAACGTGATCGAACCCGTGCCCGCGTTCAGAACGGTCGGTGCGTTGATAACGACGGCCTCGTTATAGATTTGATCACTCGTGGTCGTGACCGCACCGCCGTTGATGATCGTCGTGAGCCCATCGGAGCTACCAAAGCCCGTACTGAGCGAACGCAGTGGGTTGCCGTTGCCGCCCACGGTGCCGTTGAACGTCGTCGTTCCGGTCGTTTGAGTGGTAAAACTGTGCGCTGTTTTCGGTGATTCGACAGTCCTGCCGAAAGTGATGTTGCCACCGCCAGTACTGCTCAAGAACAAATCGCTGCCTAGGATGACAGGCCCGTTATAAGTCTGGCCGTTCGTCGTACCGATTGAACTTCCGTTGAGCGCGATCGCGGATGCACTGGCGGTGAATGATCCCAGCGGCGGGAACGCGCCGATGTCGGAATTGAACTGCGCTGTCGCCAGGCTGGTCACCGACAATGCGGCGCTGACGTCAGGATCCGTTTCGATCGTGCCGTTAAACAGGACGCTGTTCGCTCCCGTATTCACGGCAACATTGTTAAACAGGGTGATCGGGCCGGTAAACGTCACCTCATTTCCGCCCGGTGCGTTCACGTTGACTGCTAGTGTCGCCGGACCCGATCCGTTAAAAACGATCCGATCTGCGCTAACGTCAAGGTCGGCAAGCGGCGCTGCGCCGCCGACGTTTCCACCGAACGTGACGATTCCCGCGCCGCTCACCGTCAGCTTACGCGCTGCCGAGTCGCTGTCGATGGTGTTGGCGAACGTGACGCTACCCGGCGACGACGGGCCGCTGGGGCCCACGCCGGCCCCCCCGAGCGTATCGATTTGAACGTCACCTCCCAGCACGACCGGCCCAACCAACTGCACGCTGCCGCCGTTGCCTCCAACGCCAACGGTCGCATTCCCGCCACGCGCAGTGATCGGACCGCCGAGCGTGATCTGCGTGCCGGTTAGATTGACCGAACCGGCACTTCCGCCCGCACCTAACTGTGCCGTGTTGCCCGACGTATCTATCGCGTTGACCCTGATGGAGACTGAACGATTCTGCTGGAGTGCTAATGGTCCACCTTCGACCACGACAGGACCGCCCGCCTGCTGCGGTTGCGCGGTTGTTATGGTGTTGATGTTGATGCTGCCGCCCTGCAGCGCACTCACGGTTACGCCACCCGTACCGGCGCGCAATTGCGGCAAGCTGATATTGGCAGCGGCAGCACTGCTATCCTGAGCGGTGCCGGTTTGCACGGTTATCGAGCCGCTTCCGGACGCGACAATCTGAAGATTCTGTCCGTGCGCGCCTTGCGTGAGATTGATGCCGCCGGCCTCGCCTTGACCATTCCGCGTTTCGAGAGTCAATGAGCGGCCTGCCGCGAGCGCCAAAACCCCAAGTGCGTCGCCCGGATTGCCGCTCGCGTTATTGAACGGTTGGTTATCCACCGTGATCGAACTGCGGGCCTGCAGCACGATATTCGCCGTGATGCTCGCTCCCTCGATCTCCGACTCGAAAACTTCGAACGTGGGTCCATTATCCCCGAACACGACCGTTCCTCCGGTTCCGCTTCCGGAGAATGAAGAGTTGCTCTCGTCGTTGTCTCCATCACCGAGGCCGCCTTTGATCACGATCGCATCGGGATCCAGCAACAACGTGCCCGTCTTGCCGCGAGCAGCCGTGGTATCGACACCGCCCCGGTACTCCAGATTCTTACCCGAGATCTCTACAAAGCCACCGTCACCGCCGCGCTCACCACCACGTGCGGACACCCGGCCGTTGAAACGGGTCGTGCCATCCGACCACACGATAACTTTTCCGCCGTCGCCCGCTTCGGTCGCGTCCGCGGCGATGGTCGCGGTCCGGCTTACATACGTGCCCTTGGCATTCGGAATATCGACGTTCCGGCCCTGCAAATCCCCGCCGACCAGCACCGTCCCGCCACCGGCGGGCCCCGACGCGGTCAATGTCGCGTTATCGAAAAGACCGACATACTCGCCCAGCGCACGGATCTCGCCGCCACGTACGCCTGGTTCATTCGAGCTCACGTCGAGCTTGCCGGAAATGCTCGTCACCCCCGAGCTTCCGCCATCGAGATAGATGGCGCCGTTGCGCGCGACGAGCGTGCGAGCATTCACGATTCCTTCGACATTCAGCACGGTGCTGAGCAGCGCGTTTTTTGCCTGCGCTGTCATGACCACTTTGCCGCCATCGGCCTGGATGAGGCCGCTGTGATCGATGCGCGCCCCGGCTGCTGCGACATTGACGCGGAGACTCATGAGGCCATCGCCGTGGAAGTCGAGTAATGCCGAGTCTCCCGCGGCCAGACCCACGGATCCGCGATTCGCAACGATGCTGCCGGAATTGCTGACAGTGTTGCCCAGCAATGCCACATACCCTCCATCCGCCGCACGGATGTTGCCCTGGTTCACGACTGAGCCTGCGCGCGCGTTTGCCACGAACGAATATCGGCCGGCGAGAAAGTCCTGATCCGTCAGGCCGAGCGTCGAAGCGACGAGACCACCGACGTTCACGCTTGCACCATGGCCGAACACAATACCGCTTGGATTCAGCAGGAACACCTGCCCATTCGCTTGCAGGGTGCCGAAGATGAGCGATGGATCGGAGCCGATGACGCGATTCAGCGCGACGGCGCTAACCGATGGCTGCCGGAAAACGACGGAATCGGACGCGCCCACGCTGAAGCTGTTCCAGTTGATCACGGCCTTCGGGGAACTCTGGTTGATAACCATGTTCTGCCCGTTGACCTGCTGGATCGTAGCGGTGCCTGCTGCTACCTGGCCGCCGGCCGGCAACTCGGCGAATGCATTCCGAATATCGAGACCGTTGAGGGCCAGCAGCGCGAGCGCTACTGCGCTTGCGATCGGTGTCAATCTCGGGCCGCACGCATCGGTGTTCTCTCCGCGATTTCGGGAACGTAAGATGGATTCGTGATTGGCCGTGCGCATGATGATGACCTCGATCACTCAGGCGGTGAGAATGGGCTCAACGTTGCGGCGGCGTGACTCGGCACGTCGCCCGGTGTGCGCTTAAAGGTATTTGACGAGCTGAAAGTAAAGCCTCGGTCGACGATCGGAGCGATCACCCGTCGGCGCGTCGGTCAGACGCCACGCGAGGGTTCCACGAATATTGAAATCGTCCTGCTTACCCCAGGTAACGCCAAAGCCGGCGCCGCGCAGATCCCGGGTATTGTCGACCGGCAGTGGCAGGGCGTTTCGGTTGATACGACCATGCGCCGCATCGAAGAACGTGGCCAGCACGACATCTCCCGGCACCTTCTCCATCCTTGGAAGACCATACCTGAGCTCCAACGTGAACAGGTGAGCTTCGTCGGAACTCGCCTCTCCCACCGGGTAGGCCCGCACCGCGAAAGGCCCGCCCAGCGCGATTTTTTCGCTCGCGTCCAGGTTCTTCGATGCGAGCTGGAAGGAATACGACGCGTAGAGAATGGTCGATTTCGCAAGGCTGTTCAGCCGCACGAACGTGCCATTCAGCCTCGTGTAGTCCCCCTGCGTATGAGGACCGCGTGCCAGCTGATCGGCGGCGAGTGCGTCGGCGTTCTGTATGTCGAGCTTCCCGGTGGTCAGCGTCAGCGCGAAGTTGTTTATTCCGCCGCCGAGGTAGGCGTCACGGGAATCGCCGACGGCTCCGAACGCCGCCACGGTCGTCCTCTTGTCGACCTGAAGACCAACCGCCCGAAACTCGTCCTTGAAGTCACGGAAATCGAGCGCAGCGTGCGCAAACACATTGAGATTACGAGCACGGATTACCGGGTGAAGCGCGAACAACGACACCACGTCTGCTCTTCCGCCCTGATCGAGTGCCTCGAACTGGTCCGTGCCGAGGTGGTAGTTGAGGGCCGAGTACGCGATGCCAAGGCGCGTGCCGTAGCTCCCGACTGGAGACATATACGAAATGCGTCCGAACTGGAGCTCGCGTGAGCCGCCGGGCAGCGCCATGAGACCTCGAGCCGAAAGCAGGTCTCCGCGCTTGAATGGGCTGTTGACGTCCATCGACGCTCCCGCGCGGTAGTCACCCGTGAAGCGTGAGCCCTGCTTGTCGAACTCGACCGTCCCATCCACCCGCTTGCGTGCCGAGACCTTCACGATCAGATTGGCCGTGCCCGGCGTAGGACCCGGTTCCACGATCGAACGCACGGCCATGCCGCGGAGGTCCGACAGAAGGAAAAGCGCTCGTTCCACGGTATCGGCGCGCAGAATGGTACCCGGTGGAAGATGCGATAGCGTGGCGTCTATTATCCCGCGCGACACCGGCACATCCGGGTCGATATCGACCCTGACCTCGGCAAGCCGGCCGAGCAGCACCGCGATCTCGACGACGCCTTCCTCGATCTTCTGTTCCGGCAGAAAAGCCTGCGCTACGAAATAGCCTTGCGTCTGGAGATATTCGGCTACGGCGTCGGCCGCCTCCTGCAGATCCTCGAACGTCCGGCCGGAACCTGTGAATTTCTGGACGACGTCTCGTAACCGATCTTCGCTTACACCCGTGGCGTCACTGAAGCGAAAGCCTTTGACGTCGATCTTCAGACCCGGTACAGGTTTGATGGCACGCCTTTTTTCAGGCGCGACATCGATGCGAGGCGCCGGGCCCGGCGTTACCGCCTGAGGTTTGTCCTGGATATCGCGCAGCACCTCACCAGCGCGTGGCGGCGGCTGCTGCGCAAGGCTCGAGAATGTCAGAAGCGAAAGGAAAGGACCGCACAGGGAACAGAGAAAACGAACGCTCTTAGCGACGTAATCATTCCGTTGTTCCAGCACGACCCCTCTCCAGGATGTGCAGTTTTGCCTGTCTTCAATCCATATTAACCTTGCATTTCGAAAGAACACAAGCTGCATAGGCCAAATGGCTGAGCAAGGCTCGACGCCGAAGATGAAAAGTCCCGTCATTTTCACGTCATGCGTTCGCACATCGACGCGTCGCGATGTACTGCGCAAGCTGCTCATGCTGAGTGGGGCGGCGACTTGCCTGCCGGGTCTGCCGTGGCCTACGTTCGCCCAGAATACAGAAACACCAGTGCTCGGCATGATGACGCGCAATCGTCGAGCTCTCGTGCTCGGTAACACCACCTACACTCCGGAGCAGCAGGCGCTCCCGAGTTCCCGTAAGAACGCGACCGATGTGGCTGAGGCGCTTACCGGTTTGGGCTTTCAAGTCCATCGCGAAGTAGATCAGGGCGCCGAGCCGATGCGCGCGATGGTTCAGCGCTTCTTCTCGGACGCGCGTGTGGATTCATCCGGACCGCCACTTGCCCTGTTCTATTACACCGGTCACGGCATGCAGCACCACGGGAAGAACTACATCGTGCCGAGCGACGTGAGTCTCCAACAAAGCGTCGAAGGCATCGCGAAAGCATCAGTAAACGTGGATGACGATCTCATTCGTCACGCGTCCTTTACCGAAGGCGCAGGTGTATTCGTATTTGACGCGTGCCGTAACGATCCAAGCCGCGGTCCCGACGACAAGGAAGGCAGCTTCAATCAGGTAAATCCGCCGCGAGGAACACTCATCGTCTATTCCACGGCCCCCGGCAAGTTCGCCATCGCCCCCAAAGCGCGTGATGCGCACAGCATCTACACGGCGATACTGCTCGAGGAATTGGCCAAGAATCCCGCCATGACGCTCAAGGATTTCTTCGACAGCGTGAAGTTTCGAGTCAAAAAATTCATGGAAACGCATCCGGACGACTTTCTGCGCCAGCACGTACAGGATCCGGAGGTGGCAGCCAATTTGCCTGTTCGCATGAGCCTGGCTCTGGCTCCCTCAGGGCCTTCGGAACCGAACGAAGCGCAGGAAGCCTGGGCTCGCATCGATCGCACGGCTGCACCTGCAGAGCGCGCGAAGCTGTTGCAGGATTACGTCGAGCAGTTCAAGGAGAGCCGCATGCTGCCGAGTGCGCAAGTGCAGCTCGAGCGCGCCTCAGAGGCGGCGAAGCGGAAAACCTATGCACGACCCGAGTCGATCGGCGATGCCGAATTCCAGGCTGAGCAGGCGAAGGCCAGGGACGGCGACAAGTACGCCGCTTACCGGATCGCGCAAATGTTCCAGAAAGGCTCCAATGGCCTCCCGCGTGACGAAGCCAAGAGCATCCAATGGCTGCGCGACGCGTCGGAGCTCAGGAACGGCATCGCAAGCTACGAGCTGTCGCGTTACTACGCGAACCAGGACAGGGTTCGTGAGGCGGTCGTCTACGCCAACCGGGCTCGTGAGCAAGGCTACGAGCCGCCGCCAGGACTCGCGGTAGTCCGTTGATCAGTTGGGTCGGCGAACCAATTCGACGCGGCGGTTCGCTTCGCTGTCGGGACGGTCTGCTTCCTTCAATCGCGACTTGCCATACCCGATCGTTTTCAACGCGGTTGCGTCCACCCCGAAGGTGCTGACGAGATAGCTGGCGACGGACTGCGCACGGCGCTCGGACAGGTTCTGGTTGTATTCCGCCGTACCCCTTGCATCAGTGTGTCCCTCGATGACGATTTCACCGGGGATGAGCTTCTTGCCGCGCGCAGCGAGGACCTTGCCGAGTCCCTCGAGTTGGCTGCGTGCTTCAGGCGTGAGATCAGCGGAGTCACTGTGAAACTTCACGTCCACCCCGATCGATCGCTCCACGCTCGGCCGCACCCCCAAGCAGACGTATGCGGCGTTTCCACACTCCTCCGGAAAAAGGAACTCCTGGATTTCGCGCGCAGACGGCGCGGCCTGCCCGAACGCGCGCGTCTCTCTCTCGGCGGCTAGGGTCGCTGCGGGTAGTCCTCCGAGAAGCGCGGCAACGACGGCGGACGTAAGTATGGGTCGCATGATGGGCTTCCCCCTGTCACTGCTCGCGAAGGATTCTTTCCAGCGGCTGTCCGGGTGTCAATAGGCCATTGGGCGGAGGTGATTCCGGCATGTCCGTGCTCACAAACCGCGATGGTGCAGGCATGCGCCGTTTGGTATCGTGAGTGTCACCGATCCGTCTCCTTGGGATGGGTTCAACTTCTTGGTCTTTCAGGGCGCCAGCGCCCGCCGCACAGCGATATGAGCAGTCTCTTACGGCCGGTTGCCCTTGCCGCATTCATGGCGGCCGGCTGCAGCGCGTCGGATGTGCGGATGCCGGAAGCCAATCGCACTGCCGCAATCGCGTCCGACCCGCGCGATAAGCCGTCCGATGGTGCCCCGTGCCCCCATGAGCACGAACATTTCGATGTCGAAACCGGTCGGCCAGGCTATTCGAAGGAAAACACCGTCATGCTCGAAACGAACTTCGGGGACGGCCAGTTTCGTTCGGAGCAGGTAAAAGCGCTCGAGGGCGATGCTCAAGCCGCATTCCGCGTTGCACAGATGTTCGCAGCCGGAACGAACGGGGTCCCGCGCGACGAAAAAAGGATGGTGCTATGGCTGAGGCACGCGTCCGATCTGCAGCACGGCGCGGCGAGCTACAGGTTGTATCTCTATTACCTGGACCGCGGACTCGATCGCGCCGCCGTCTACTACGAGAATCGCGCCCTCGAGCAGGGCTTCGTCCCTCCCCCTCGGCTGGATCACCGCCGCGGTTCGACTCAGCCGCCCGCCGGGTCGCCTGGTTTGTGTTTCGTGCACCAGACCGCCAGCGCCGAGTAATTGTCCTGCCGCGGATGGCCGCTACGCAACACAGTCTCTTCATTGCCCTCTGCGTGAGGGCACACCGTCCGTTCCTTAACTCCACGTCGCGAGCACCTTCTTCACCGCCGAGCGCTCCGCCATGCGCTTGTGGTGGTCGTGAATCTTGGGGAAGCGGGCGATGTCCACGCCGTCCCGCGTCAGCCACCCTGCCAGGGTGAACAAGTAGGGATCGCAGATCGTATAGGCGTGGCCCATCACCCACGGGCCCTCGACCATCTCGCTCTCCATCAGGGCGAAGCTGTCGCCGACGTTCTTCGGCACCTTGCGCTTCATGTCCTCGAGCGAGGCGGGCTCATCCGCCCAGCGGCTGCCGCGCATCAAATGCGCGTGGTTCACGTGCGCCGTGGAGCAAAGATAGCTGTTGAAGGCCTGCACGCGCGCAAACCCGAACGGATCGGCCAGCGGCGCCAACTGTGCCTTCGGAAACATCTGCGCCACATAGGCCAGGATGGCCGGTGTTTCCGTGAGTATTCCCGAATCGGTGATCAACGCCGGTACCCGGCCCTTGGGATTGATCTTGAGGTACTCGGGCTTGCGCTGGTCGCCGGTCGCGAAATCCAACCGCACCGCTTCGTAATCGGCGCCCGCTTCTTCGAGCGCAATGTGCGACGCGAGCGCGCAGGAACCCACGGCATAGAACAACTTGAGCATCATCATCCTCTCTCTCAAGGCGAGCGGTAAATCCGGCGGATAATCCCATTATGAATCACATCCGCACGCACCGTGAGATGGCATTGCGCGTTGGGCTGGCCACATGCTTCAGCCTGCTCGCGACAGCGGTTGCCGCACAAACCTTTCCCGCGAAACCCATTCGCATCATCGCGCCGTTCCCGGCCGCCAGCGTGGCGGACGGCTCAACACCGAGACAGTGCGCATACTCGCGCTGCCGGACGTCAAAGCGAACTATCAGAACCTTGGCTTGACCGCGGTCTCGAGCACGCCCGAAGAGTTTAGCGGTTATGTGCGGGAAGAAATAGTACCTGGGCAAAGGTGGTCAAGGCAAGCGGCGCACGGGCGGACTGAGCTGATCAAGCAGGAAAGGAACCTCTCCTCCGCCGCGCTCGTGATATCGCCGATCAGGTACTCTCGCGTCAAATAAGGCGGAGGAAGGCAATGGCATCCTATGCTGCTGGAGCGCGGCTCCTTGTTCTCTCGGCGGCGATCGGCTTTGCCGCTTGCGCGCCGGCACAGCAGGATTATCCGAACAGGCCGATCCGGCTCGTCGTTCCGTATCCGGCCGGAGGTCCGCTGGATCCGGTGGCACGGGCGATCGGGCAGAAGTTGTTTGAAGTGCTGAGCCAGCCCGTCGTCGTCGATTTCCGGGCAGGTGCGACAGGCAGCATCGGCGCGGACAACGTCGCCAAGGCGGCACCTGACGGCTACACGTTGCTGCTCATCGCAAGCTCGTTCGTGATTGCGCCGAGCCTGTCCACGAAGCTGCCTTTCGACCCCATCGAAGACTTCGCGGCGGTAAGCCTCACCACGACCGGGCACGACCTGCTCATCGTCCATCCGGGATTGCCGGCAAGATCGGTAAAGGAACTGATCGCATTGGCGAGGGAGAGGCCGGGCAAGCTCACCTTCGGCTCATCCGGAACCGGCGGACCGCTGCATCTGTTCGGCGAGCTGTTCAAGTCGATGACGGCGACCGACATGCTGCACGTCCGTACAAAGGCGGCGGTCCGGCCATGGCCGACGTCATCGGCGGTCACGTCGATCTCATGTTCGTCGGATTGGCTGCCGCCGTTCCGCACGTGAAGAACGGAAAGCTGCGTGCACTCGGTGTTGCATCCCTCGAACGGGTGGCGAGTCTCCCCGAGGTGCCCACGATCATCGAAGGGGGCGTGCCCGGGTTCGTCGCCAATCCGTTTACCGGGATTCTTGCGCCGGCAGCCACGCCGACGGCGGTGATCACCAAGCTCAACGCTGCCCTGGTGCAGATACTTCAGACTCAAGACATCAGGCAGCGGTTCGCCGCCTGGGATGTCGAGCCGAGGGGCAGCACACCGGCGCAGTTCGCCGCTTACCTGCGCGAGCAGATCGCCAAATGGGCGAAGGTGGTGAAGATTGCGGGCCTGAAAGCTGAATAGGTTCTGATAAAGGACATTCGTCAGTCAGGACGCGCGCCGGATAGCTTTACCGCTTTGGCCCACTTGGCCGTCTCGGTTTTGACGAACACGGCAAACTCTTCCGGAGCGTTGCCGAAGAGGTCAGCGCCCTCGCGCGCGAACCGCTCTGCCATTTCGGGCGACTTCAACGCACGGACGATCTCTGCATTCAATTGCATCACGATGGCGCGCGAAGTGCCGGCGGGAACGAACACGCCGAACCAGCCGTTGCTCTCGAATCCTTTCAACCCCGCTTCGGCGATCGTCGGCAATTCCGGCATCAGTGGCGAGCGCTTCGCTGAAGTGATGCCGAGTGCGCGCACTTTCCCGGTCCTGATGTGCGGCTGGACCAGCACGGTGCCCGCGAACATCATCTGCACCTCGCCGGCCATGACATCCACGATGCGCCCGCCCTGGTTCTTGTATGGAACGTGCACGAGCTTCACGCCGGCCATGGATGCGAACAATTCCGCCGTCAGGTGCACGGTGCTGCCGCTGCCGGTCGTCGCATAGTTCAACTGGCCTGGCCGGGCCTTCGCCAGCGCGATGAACTCGGGCACTGTCCTGGCGGGCAGTGCCGCGTTGACGATCATCACGTAAGGCGAGCTCGCCACCAGCGTCACGGGTGCGAAGTCGCGAGCGACGTCATAGGGAAGCTTGGAATAGAGCGCCGGATTGATGGCGATGTTCGAGGTGCCGCCGAGCATGAGCGTATAGCCGTCGGGCGGCGACTTCGCGGCCATCTCCGAACCCGGCGTGCCGCCGGCGCCGCCGCGGTTGTCGATGATGATCGCCTGGCTCCACGCTTCGCTCATCTTCTGGCCGATCGACCGCGCGAAGATGTCCCCGAGCTGCCCGGCGTGTACGGCACGATGAAGTGTATCGGCTTCGTCGGGTAGGCGGGCGTCGCGGCTTTGCTGTTCGCGCCGGCTGCGGCGCAGAAGACTGCGCATGCGAGGAGAAGACCCGTGGTGATTCTCGACATTTACTTTGGCGTCTGCGCCGCCGGTTTGAGGATCC